>NZ_JARHTP010000010.1 GCF_029223485.1 Streptomyces coacervatus
CCTCCGCACCCCCGGAGGCCCGACCGCCCGCCACCCCAGCCGCAGCCGCCGCCGTACTGTGTTCGTAGCCGTCACCGGCCTGGTCGCCGCCGGTGCCCTGGTCGCCGTAGCCCTACTGATGAACTCCGGGTCGCCCGGAGCGAACCGCACGGCATCCTCGACGTCACCCACGACATCCGCCACCACACCGGCAGGCAGCCCATCGTCCACAGTGGAAGGCACGTCCAGGCCGCAGACCCTGCCGCCGGGCACGCACCGGGAGGCCGGCGGTTTCGCGTGGGCGCCTCCGCAGGGCTGGCGGCGGGATCTGAAGACGGGGGCGGAGGTGCACTACACGTCCCCCGACGGCGCACAGGAGCTCGTGGGCAAGTCGTCCCTCGCCCGCGGCGACCTGATGCAGACCTGGCAGCAGTCGGAGCAGAACGCCCACCGGGGCCAGGACTACCGGAAGATCCGCCTGGAGAAGACGACGTTCCGCGGCAACCCGGCGGTGGTCTGGGAGTACACCTTCACCATGAAGGGCATCCCCTGGCACGCCCGGCTGCTGGGCTTCGACAAGGACGGAAAGTCGTACCAGATCAACACCTGGTACCAGCCGCAGATCGAAACCCAGGCCCTCAAGACCTACGACAAGATCAAGAACAGCTTCGTGGTGCTCTGAGGTGTGTGGCGAGCGGCGCTGTGAGCACGCAAAAGGGGCCCGCGGCGCTCACCACGGGCCCCTTCGGCAGAACGGTCAGCCGGTCTTGACCTTCTCCTGAACGTCCGCCGAGGGTGCGCCCCCAACGACCGCCCGGCCGCCCCCGCGCACCTTCTCCTTCACGAAGGCGACGACGAGCACGACCGCCGCGACGAGTAGCGACAGCAGTACGGTCTCGCGCCCGTCGTGCTCCGTGTCCGTGAGCATGTAGCCCAGCACGAACACGATCAGCGCGGCCGTCGCCCAGGTCAGATACGGGTACAGCCACATCTTCACGACCAGCTTCTCCGGCGCCTCCGCCTGGATGATCTTCCGCATGCGCAGCTGCGAGAAGCAGATGACCAGCCATACGAACAGGGCGACCGCACCACTGGAGTTGATCAGGAAGAGGAAGACCGAGTCCGGGAACTTGTAGTTGAAGAACACGGCGACGAACCCGAAGACGACGGACACGAGGATCGCGGCCATCGGGACGCCCCGAGAGGTCGTCCTCGCGAACGCCCTCGGCGCGTCTCCCCGCTCGCCGAGCGAGAAGGCCATCCGGGAGGCCGTGTACAGACCCGAGTTGAGACAGGACAGCACCGACGTCAGCACGATGAAGTTCATGATCTGACCGGCGTGCGCGATACCGAGGGAGTCGAGGGCCGCGACGTAGGAGCCCTGCTTCTTGATCGACGGGTCGTTCCACGGCAGCAGGGTCACGACGACGAAGATCGAGCCCAGGTAGAAGACCCCGATGCGCCAGATGATGCTGTTCGTCGACTTGGTGACCGCCCGCTGCGGGTCCTCGGACTCACCGGCGGCCAGGGTGGCGATCTCGCTGCCCATGAAGGAGAAGACGACGAGCAGGACACCGGTGAGGATGGCGCCGGGCCCGTTGGGCAGGAAGCCGCCGTGGCCGGTGAGGTTGCTCAGGCCGGCCTTGTGGCTGTCGACGCCCGGCAGCACACCGAAGACGGCGAGCCCGCCGACCACGATGAACGCACCGATCGCGACGACCTTGATCCCGGCGAACCAGAACTCGAACTCGCCGTAGGAACCGACCGAGACGAGGTTGGTGGCGGTCAGCACCGCCATCACGATCAGGGCCCAGCCCCACTGGGGAACGGCCGGCATCCACGCCGCCAGGATCTTGGCACCGGCGGTGGCCTCCACCGCGAGCACCACGACCCAGAAGAACCAGTAGAGCCAGCCGATGGAGAACCCGGCCCAGCGGCCGAGCGCCCGGTCGGCGTGCGCGGAGAACGACCCGGAGGTCGGGTTGGCCGCGGACATCTCCCCGAGCATCCGCATCACCAGCACCACGAGCGTGCCGACGAGGGCGTACGAGAGAAGGATGCCGGGCCCGGCGGTGGCGATACCGGAGCTGGACCCGACAAACAGTCCGGCTCCGATGACACCGCCGATGGCGATCATGGACAGATGTCGGTTTTTCAGTCCGGCCTGGAGACCAGTCATAGGGGGAATTCCTTTGCGCCGGGTGAGCGGTCCCGTACGGATCGCGTACGAGTCGGTCCAGTGAAACGGAGGCAGATGGATTCGTGAACCTTTGAATCCGGATCGTTACTTGAGGTTTCCTTGAGGTTCGTTGGCTGCAGTGGCGATTTCCCTGCCCGGCACCCGAAGCTGCCGCCCGGAAACAGCCATGTCACACTCGGAGCCATGCGCGTGTATCTCGGCTCCGACCATGCGGGCTTCGAACTCAAGAACCACCTCGTCGAGTGGCTCAAGGCAGCAGGCCATGACCCCGTCGACTGCGGCCCCCACATCTACGACGCCCAGGACGACTACCCGCCCTTCTGCCTCCGCGCCGCGGAGCGGACGGCAGCGGACCCCGACTCCCTCGGCATCGTGATCGGCGGCTCCGGAAACGGCGAGCAGATCGCGGCGAACAAGGTCAAGGGCGTACGGGCCGCTCTCGCCTGGAGCGAGGAGACGGCGTCGCTGGGCCGCCAGCACAACAACGCCAACGTCGTGGCGGTGGGCGCACGCATGCACACCCAGGAGGAGGCGACAAAGTTCGTCGAATCCTTCCTGGGCACCCCGTTCTCAGGCGACCCCCGCCACATCCGCCGCATCGACATGCTCACGGACTACGAGACAACGGGCGATTTGCCCGCGATCCCGCCCCACCACCCGCAGCAGTAGTCGTTTCAGCCGGTCGGGGGCTTGGGCTTTCAGCCCGTCCGGCGTTTGAGGACGAGGCCGTTCAGGCCGATCGGGGGTCCAGGGGGCAGAGCCCCCTGGGGATGGGAACGGGTAAGGGCGGCGGGGGCGAGCTGCATCCATCAGCGGCTCCGCCGCGGGCCCCACGCCCGCCCCCACCCACAGACGAACAGGAGCAGCCACCGTGCCTGAGGGGCACACGATTCACCGTCTGGCCAAGGACTACGCCGCCCGCTTCCTCGGCACGACCCCCCACGTCACCAGCCCCCAGGGCAAATTCTCCGACGCGGCAGAACTCCTCACCACCGCCGAACTCACCCACACCGAGGCCCACGGCAAACACCTCTTCCTGGGCTTCCGGGACACCGACTGGGTCCACATCCACCTGGGCCTCTTCGGCAAGGTCACCTTCGGCGACACCCCCGCACCCCCACCCACGGACACCGTCCGCCTCCGCCTCGCCGACACCACGTCGTATGTCGACCTCCGCGGCCCCACGACCTGCGCCCTCATCACGGACGCCGAGAAGCAGGCGATACACGACCGCCTGGGCCCCGACCCCCTCCGCGAGGACGCCACCCCACAGACGGCGTACCGCCGAATCTCCCGCAGCCGTACGACGATCGCCGCACTCCTCATGGACCAGAAGGTGATCGCCGGCGTGGGCAACGTCTACCGCGCCGAGGTCCTCTTCCGCCACGGCATCGACCCGTACCGCGCAGGCAAGGACATCACCCCCGCCGAGTGGGACGTGATCTGGACGGACCTCGTCGAGCTCATGCACGAGGGCGTCCGCAACAACCGCATCGACACCGTCCGCCCGGAGCACACCCCGGAGGCGATGGGCCGCCCGCCGCGCGTCGACGACCACGGCGGCGAGGTGTACGTCTACCGACGGGCCACGCTGCCCTGCCACATCTGCGGCGCCGAGATCCGCACCGCCGACCTCGCCGCCCGCAACCTGTTCTGGTGCCCCACCTGCCAGCCCCGCTGACCGGCTGCCAAGCGCTCCGCGGGTTGTGCCGCGACGGGCCGTCTGTCATCTGCGGGCCCGTCGTGGCTGGTCGCGCAGTTCCCCGCGCCCCTTCAGGGCGCTGTCGTACCGCAGCGGACTTCGCCGGAACCGCTCAGAACCCGTGCGCCAGCCAAGGCGCCACCGTCGAAGCAAACGCCAGCGACGCCTCCGCGAGCGCGCCCTGCCGCAGCTCCCGCACCCGCCCGGCCGCGGCGAGCGCGTCGAGGGTCACGCCACCCAGGTAGGCCGACCCCAACTCCCGTACGGACAGGGCGAGATCGGCGGCCTCCTCCGTACGCGTGCAGGACGCGCCCTTGTGGTCGCCGGCCAGCCGCCAACGCCCGCTGTTCCAGGGGCAGAAGGCGTCCTCGACCTCCAACACCACGTCCACCGGTGCCTGATACGTCCGGGCCTCCAGGGCGGCCCCGACATCCACCAGCCGTACATGCAGCGAGTCCCGGACCAGCAGCGTGCAGCGCCGGATGTCGGACGCCAGGTACTGCCACGGCTCGTCCAGCGGTCGCCGCCGCGCGTCGATCTTCGACGTCAGGTCGATCTCGAACAGAAACCGCCACAACGCCGCATGCGCCGCCGGGTCCAACGCGTCCACGTCCTGCGCGACCACCGTGCCCTTGGGTCCCGAGGCCTCCCAGTCACCCTTGATCCGGAAGCGCGCGTACCCGACGACCTCGCCGCCCCGCTCGGCGAGCACGCACTGCAGCGGCGACGCACCGTCCCGCTCGCTCTCCGGGTCGAGCAGCCACAGCCGCTCCCAGCCCGGAATCCGCGCCACCATCCCCGGCCGCCGCGCGACCAGTTGCGCGTACACCGCCTCGCAGGCGTCGAGTGCGTCGGCCGGTTCGGCGTATCGCAGCCGTACGTCATCGGTGCCGGGCGGCACGGACAGCCGTACGCGTGTCGTGTCGATCTCGGCGTTGACGTGGTACGTCCCGACGCCGTACCCGAACCGCCCGTAGATCACGGGTTCGGACGCCGTCAGGACGGCCAGCGGCTCGCCCCAGGACCGTACGTCGTCCAACTGGCGCCGCATCATGGACGTCAGCAGCCCGCGCCGCCGGTGCGTGGCGGCCACGCTCACCATGGTGACGCCCGCGGCGGGCACCGCGGCGCCGCCGGGCACGGTCAGCCGGAAGGAGAACGCCCCCGCCGTCCCCACGCACACATCACCGTCCCAGGCGCCGATGGAACGGTCCGTCTCGGTGAGCTCGCGCCACAGCGCCCGCTCCTCGGCCGACTCCGGAACCCCGCCGAAGGCGCGGATCAGGTTGTCGTACCACTCGTCCCAGTCGTCCTGGCGCAGCACGCGCAAGTCAGTCACGTCAGTCCCCATGAACCATGCCTACCAGGGCATTGCGGGACGAGCGAGGGAATTTCGTCTTGGCGGACCCGCAACGGCTTTCTGTGAAGTTCACTGTGAAGTTGAACCTCGGACGGGGGACAAGTGGGACCTCCCGTGCCAAGCAGCTGGTCCGATGGATAGGGTCCCGAACTAATGGCAGCAGGACGAGAGCGGCGCGCAGCAGCCGAGACGTTCACGGCCCGGTTGAAGATGCAGTGGCACCGGGCCCGCGTCGGCCTGCGCAGAAGCGCTGTGGACTACTTCCGTGGGGACGGTTCGGACTGGGTCGCGCTGGCCGGTCTGCTGCTCACCGTCCCGCTGATCGCGGCCGTCACGCTCGCCAACTCGGTGTGGTGCTCCCCGGCCGTGCTGGTCCTGCCGATCGTCGCGGGCGGCCTGCTGCTGCGCCCGGCGAGCCTGCTCGGTCTGTATGCGGCCGCGGCCACGGCACTGATCGTGGAGTCGGTGAAACTGGGGCCCTATACGGAGGGCCCTTCCCGTGTCACCCCGGGCGTGGTGCTGGTGGTGGCCGCCTGCGGCTTCTTCGGTCTGCTCATCGCCCAGTTCCGCAGCCGGGTCGGCGTGCCCTGGCGGCGCGGCGGCACGATGCTCTTCGACCTGCGCGAACGCATCCGGGTGCAGAGCAAGCTCCCGCAGCTGCCGGTGGGCTGGCACCGCGAGATGGCGCTGCGCCCGGCGGGCGGCCAGTCCTTCTCGGGCGACTTCGTGGTCGCGGCGCGCACGAACGGCGGCCGCACGATGGAGGTCGTCCTGACGGACGTGTCCGGCAAGGGCATGGACGCGGGTTCGCGTGCGCTGCTGCTGTCGGGGGCATTCGGCGGCCTGCTGGGCTCACTGCCCCCGCATGCATTCCTCCCGGCGGCCAACGGCTACCTCCTCCGCCAGGACTGGGACGAGGGCTTCGCCACCTCCATCCACCTGGTCCTGGACCTCGACTCGGGCGACTACGAGCTCTACTCCGCGGGCCATCCGCCGGGTCTCCAGCTCAGCGCGGGCAGCGGCCGCTGGGAGGAGAAGGCGGCCGAGGGCCCGCTCCTGGGTGTGTACGACGGCGCGCAGTTCGACCCCGTGAAGGGCTCGCTCCGCCCCGGTGACGTGTTGATGCTGTTCACAGACGGCCTTGTGGAGACCTCCGACCGGGACATCGTCGAGGGCATCGACCGCCTCACGGGCGAGGCCGACCGCTATGTCGCCGGCGGCTTCCACGGCGCCGCCTGGCACCTCATCGAGGCGGTGGCCAGGGACGTGAACGACGACCGCGCGCTGCTGCTGATCTGCCGGGAGGGCCCGACGGCAACGGCTCAGACGGCCCAACAGCCGCCGCTGCGAAAGGCGGCACTGGACGAGTGACCGGAACCCCTGGGGAGCCGATGCCCCTGACCGAGGTCGAGGCCACCGCCCGTGCCGCCCACGAAGGGCAGACGGACAAGGCGGGACGGCCGTACGCCGAGCACCTCCGGGCCGTCGCCGAGGGCGTACGCGCGCGTGGCGGCGACGAGGAGCAGATCGCGGCAGCCTGGCTGCACGACGCCATCGAGGACGACGCACTCTCCGCACAGTGGCTGGAGCAGGCCGCGCTGACCCACCGCACGAAGAACATCGTGCTCGCGCTCACCAAGCGCCCAGGGGAGAGCCCGGAGAAGTACGCCCAACGGATCCTCGCCACACCGGGCGCCCTCCTGGTGAAGGAGGCAGACCTGGCCCACAACGCAAACCCGTCCCGCCTGTCCCGCCTCGATGACGAGGCCACCCGGAAACGACTGACCGAGAAGTACACGAGGATGCGCGCACTTCTCGGTCTTGAACTGCCGCCGGTCTAGGAGCGCCCCGTAAGGGGCGCGGGGAACTGCGCGATCAACCACGACGCACCCGCAGACGCCAGACGACAAAGCGTGGCAAATGCTCAGGTGCGGGCCATCTCGCGCTCCCGCGCCAGTTCACCCGCATCCCGCCGGAAAGCCCACTTCATCTCAGGCTCCATGGCGAACTTGAAGACCCACCGCACCGGCCGGGTGCACAGGAACGTCACGGCCCCGGCAAAGACCACAGTCACAAAGATCTCACCGAGCGGCCGGTGCAACCACTTCGGCTCGAACCAGCCGTAGAAGTCCCCGGCCTTCACCAGGAACCCATGCAGCAGATAGCCGTAGAGCGTGCCCGCGCCGAGCGCCGTGAACCACATCCTCCGGCGCGGCACCCACGCGAAGAAGCAGGCGGTCAGCAGCAGCGAGCAGCCGAACAGGGCGAGCACCATGACCGGCCCGGTCCACCACGGCGCGGCCAACTCCTGGGCGGCGTCCCGGTGGTAGAACCACGCGGTGTTCATCCGCGGCACCGCCCACCAGCCGACGGCCAGCGCGGTCGCGAAGACCGGCACCGCCAGTATCCGCATCTTCCGGGTGCGCACCATCCGGAAGTGCTCGGGCTTCATGCACAGGCCAAGCACGAAGTACGGCAGGAACTGCAGGACACGCTGGAGGTCGAGGTCGTTGCCGATCTCCGGCGAGACCGACCCGAACATCGCGATGCCGAGCGCCACGGGCAGCGGCCATCGCAGGGACTTCCACAGCGGGGTCGTCAGGCGCCAGATGAACAGCGCGACCAGGAACCAGGTCAGGTACCAGGGGTCGAGCAGACTGACCGTCATGCCCGGGTCGTGGTCGCCGTAGCGCTTGAAGAGCGAGTACGCCGTCTCGAAGACGACATACGGCACGAGGACACCGGTGACGAGGCGTCTGAGGCGGTCGGGGCGCATGTCGAAACTGCGCGAGAAGTAGCCGGAGATGATGATGAACGCCGGCATGTGGAAGCAGTACACGACCGTGTACACGCCCTCCAAGATGCGGCTGTCACCCTTCAGGGGCTCCCAGGAGTGGCCCATCGCCACCAGCACGATGGCGAGGTACTTCGCGTTGTCGAAGAACGAGTCGCGCTCTTTGCCGGGTTTGGTGGACTTAGTGGATTTGGTGGGCTTGTTCTGCTGTTCCTGCGGTGAGCGCGGACTCGGCACTCCCGACGCCGGCGGCTGTGCCGGAGGGAGCGGCGCTCTGTTCTGGCCGTGCGGTTGCAACGAGTTCGTCACAGACCCTCCCCCCAGAAACTGGGGGAGACGATCCCGGACCTCGCTGCGCGTGCGGGGGACGAGGCAGCGTGAAACATCTGAGGCACCCTAGCGTCGCCTGTGGGTTTTCGTAAAACGCCCCGCGTCGTTCCTGCCTATTGGCTTCGAGTGCCCGTGATTAAAGGAAGTTGACGCCCTCGTGGAGGTGACGGTCAACACACCATTACATGTCCTGGTTGTCACGACTCGTCCCGACTAAACGGGGCATATCACCAGGGGGCGACTCTGGTGGAATGTCCGCTTCATCGGCCTTTTGTGGGGCTGTTGTTGGCAACTTTGCGGTGTCCGTGGCAACAATTCGAAATACCTGCGAACGCGTTGTGTGGACATGGAAACGATCTCGCCGAATTTCCTGTGCGGGTGCACCGTCGAATTGCTGTGCGGGAGGCGGGTGTTGGGGCTCTCGCACGGGCCGTGCCCGCATGGCGGGGGCAAAGGTCCGGCACAGGTGTGACCGACGATGCCTCACCTGCCGCATACAGCGGCCCCGTTGGTGGCACGATGGTTCTGGCGGGGGTGCGCGGGGCTGGCACCCCCGGGCCGGGAGAGCGGACCGACCTAGGGTGTGATCAGTTGTGGCCATTTCACTGTCAGTGGTGCTGCTGTTGGCGATCATCCTGGTGGTGTTGATCAGGGGAGGCTCGATCAAGGCCGGCCCGGCGATCGTCGCGGTGCTCTTCGGCTTCTTCCTCGCGTCGACCGGCATGGCCCCGTCGATCAACCGCTTCCTCAACTCGATAGCGGAGACGATCAACCAGATCAACTTCTGATCCGGTTCTGATCCGGGGAGACGTCCCGCACCAGGTTCAGCCGCAAGGGGTCCGCCGTCCGTCAGGCCGGCGGACCCTTCGCGGCCCCCGCAGTGGACGCGGACGCCCACGCGCAGCGCCGCAGGACGGCTACGCTCCGTGCCCGCTGCCTCGCCCGAAACGACCAGGGCCGGGTCGGAGGAAGATCCTCCGACCCGGCCCTGATGCATATGGAGCGGGCGACGGGAATCGAACCCGCGTAGCTAGTTTGGAAGACTAGGGCTCTACCATTGAGCTACGCCCGCACAGCACGCGCCGCAGGTCAGGTGACCGCGGCACGGAAAGCATCGTAGCGGGTCGGGCCGCCTCGGCGCACACCCCGTAAATGCGGCAGCCGCGCTGCCTGCGGGCATGTACCCTACGTGTCGCACCAGACGGGGTGTGGCGCAGCTTGGTAGCGCGTCCGCTTTGGGAGCGGAAGGCCGTGGGTTCAAATCCCGCCACCCCGACCACGACCGGTCAACACCGGCCACAGGCGCGATCACCTCGCTTGATCGCCTTTGGGGCGTGTCGTCGCTGCCGTTACTATGCAAGCTGCATGCCCGAGTGTCTCTCAGCCGGGCACGATCCCTAAAGTCAGCCCCAAGGAGACCGAACCGTGAAGAGCGCCGTCGAGACCCTGAACCCGACTCGGGTTCGGCTCAGCATTGAGGTGCCCTTCGAGGAGCTCAAGGACAGCCTCGACGCGGCGTACAAGAAGATCAACCAGCAGGTCACGGTGAAGGGCTTCCGGAAGGGCAAGATCCCGGCGCGCGTCATCGATCAGCGGTTCGGCCGCGGTGCGGTCCTGGAGGAGGCGGTCAACGACGCGCTTCCGAAGTTCTACACCGAGGCGGTCAACGAGGCCGACCTGAACGTCCTCGGCCAGCCCGAGGTCGACATCACGGAGCTGAAGGACGGCGAGACGCTGAACTTCACCGCCGAGGTCGACATCCGCCCGGCCCTCGAGATCCCGGACTACTCCGGCATCGAGGTCGAGGTCGACGCCGTCGAGGTGACGGACGAGGACATCGAGAAGTCGGTCGAGCAGCTCCGCGAGCGCTTCGCCTCGACCTCCCCGGTCGAGCGTGCCGCCGAGGACGGCGACGTCGTCACGATCGACCTGGAGGCCAAGGTCGAGGGCGAGGTGCTCGAGGACGGCGTCGCCAGCGGCGTCTCCTACACCATCGGCTCCGGCGAGCTCCTCGACGGCATCGACGACGCCGTGAAGGGCCTGGAGGCCGGTGGCGAGGCCACCTTCACCTCCGAGCTCAAGGGCGGCTCCGCGGCCGGCAAGGAGGCCGAGGTCACCGTCAAGGTCACCCAGGTCGCCGCCCGCGAACTGCCCGAGCTGGACGACGAGTTCGCGCAGCTCGCCTCCGAGTTCGACACCCTCGAGGAGCTCAAGGCGGACAGCCGCAAGCGCCTCGAGAACATGAAGCAGTACGACCAGGCCACGCAGGCCCAGGAGCGAGTCCTGGAGAAGCTGCTCGAGCTGGTCGAGGTCCCGGTCCCCGAGAAGCTGCTCGAGGACGAGATCAACACCCGTAAGCACAACCTCGAGCACCACCAGCTCGGCCAGATGGGCCTCGACCTCGAGAAGTACCTCGAGATCCAGGGCAAGACGGTCGAGGAGTTCGACGCCGAGACCAAGGAAGCCGCGGTCAAGGGCATCAAGACCCAGTTCGTGCTCGACGAGCTCGTCAAGGTCGAGAAGCTCAACGTCAACCAGGAGGAGCTCACCGAGCACCTCATGCGGCGTGCGGCCTCCTCCGGCATGTCCCCCGACCAGTTCGCCCAGGCCGTCGTCGAGGGCGGCCAGGTTCCGCTCCTGGTCGGCGAGGTCGCCCGCGGCAAGGCCCTCGCGGTCGTGGTCGAGGCCGCCACGGTCAAGGACACCAACGGCGAGGTCGTCGACCTGGACGACGAGGACGAGGTCGAGACGGCCGCCGAGGTCGCCGCGGAGGCCACCGAGGCCGACGCCACGGACGCGGACCCGGAGAACACCGAGGGCTGACGCCCACGGCGCTGTGAACGTCGCAGGAAGGGCTCCGGGGGCACACCCCGGGGCCCTTTCTTGGCCTACGGCTCGGGGAGCGCCCTGAAGGGGCGCGGGGAACTGCGCGAGCAACCACACACAGCCCGCAGCCGCCCACGTACGGGCACAGTCACGGCGAGTAGACAGCGGCCCACCCGCCGGAGGCGCTACGCCCCCGGCGAACACCCCCCTCTGCGGGATTCCCCGACGGGACCAGCGCGTTAGGGTCCATGAATACGGGGGGAGTGGAGTCCCCGACGGCTCCAGCCCCGCAGGGATACGTGAGACGGCCCGGCGCCGTCGTAAGACGAGCAGGTGGATACGTGACGAATCTGATGCCCTCCGCCGCCGGCGAGCCTTCCATCGGTGGTGGCCTCGGCGACCAGGTCTACAACCGGCTGCTCAACGAGCGGATCATCTTCCTCGGCCAGCCGGTCGACGACGACATCGCAAACAAGATCACCGCGCAGCTGCTGCTCCTTGCCGCCGCGGACCCCGACAAGGACATCAACCTCTACATCAACAGCCCCGGCGGCTCGATCACGGCCGGCATGGCGATCTACGACACCATGCAGTTCATCAAGAACGACGTGGTGACCATCGCCATGGGCCTCGCCGCCTCGATGGGCCAGTTCCTGCTCAGCGCCGGCACCCCGGGCAAGCGCTTCGCGCTCCCGAATGCCGAGATCCTCATCCACCAGCCGTCCGCCGGCCTGGCCGGCTCGGCCTCGGACATCAAGATCCACGCCGAGCGGCTGCTGCACACGAAGAAGCGCATGGCTGAGCTCACCGCCCAGCACACCGGACAGTCGTTCGAGCAGATCACCCGCGACTCCGACCGCGACCGCTGGTTCGACCCCGAGGAGGCCAAGGAGTACGGCCTCATCGACGACGTCATCACCGCGGCCGCCAACATGCCGGGCGGCGGCGGCACCGGGGCCTGAGGCCCCAGCGCAGCCCCCAGCCGACCGCCTCAGCCTCTAGGAGACAGACAGTGAACGACTTCCCCGGCAGCGGCCTGTACGACCGCTCACGCGCCGAGTACACGGGCCCCACGGCGGAGTCCCGTTACGTCATCCCGCGCTTCGTCGAGCGCACCTCGCAGGGCATCCGCGAGTACGACCCGTACGCGAAGCTCTTCGAGGAGCGCGTGATCTTCCTGGGCGTCCAGATCGACGACGCCTCCGCCAACGACGTCATGGCGCAGCTGCTGTGCCTGGAGTCGATGGACCCCGACCGGGACATCTCGGTCTACATCAACAGCCCCGGCGGCTCCTTCACGGCGCTGACCGCGATCTACGACACGATGCAGTTCGTGAAGCCCGACATCCAGACGGTCTGCATGGGCCAGGCGGCCTCCGCCGCCGCGATCCTGCTGGCCGCCGGTACGCCGGGCAAGCGCATGGCGCTGCCGAACGCCCGCGTGCTGATCCACCAGCCCTACAGCGAGACGGGCCGCGGTCAGGTCTCCGACCTGGAGATCGCCGCGAACGAGATCCTGCGGATGCGCGCGCAGCTGGAGGAGATGCTGGCCAAGCACTCCACCACGCCGATCGAGAAGATCCGCGAGGACATCGAGCGCGACAAGATCCTCACGGCCGAGGAGGCACTCTCGTACGGCCTGATCGACCAGATCATCTCCACCCGGAAGATGAACAACGCCGCCGTCCGCTAGGCGGAGGCTGTATCGTCTGCCGCCCCTTGGCACGGTAAGTGTGCTTTGACACGCTGCACGTCAAAGTGAACCGCGCCAAGGGGGGCCCGAACGGGGGGCCCGGCAAGGTACCGTCGGATTAAGGCAGCACCAGGAGCCGCTGGACGTAGGCGTCTCCCAGGCGAAGGGGAAGCACACCGTGGCACGCATCGGTGACGGCGGCGATCTGCTCAAGTGCTCGTTCTGCGGCAAGAGCCAGAAGCAGGTCAAGAAGCTCATCGCAGGGCCTGGTGTGTACATCTGCGACGAGTGCATCGACCTCTGCAACGAGATCATCGAGGAAGAACTCGCGGAGACGAGCGAGGTGCGCTGGGAGGAACTCCCCAAGCCCCGCGAGATCTACGAGTTCCTCGAGGGCTACGTCGTCGGCCAGGAGCCGGCGAAGAAGGCCCTCTCGGTGGCGGTCTACAACCACTACAAGCGCGTCCAGGCCGGCGAGAACGGCGGGGCCAACGGCCGTGACGACGCGATCGAGTTGGCGAAGTCCAACATTCTTCTCCTGGGACCGACCGGCTCGGGCAAGACCCTGCTGGCCCAGACCCTGGCCCGCATGCTGAACGTCCCCTTCGCCATCGCCGACGCGACGGCGCTCACGGAGGCGGGCTATGTCGGCGAGGACGTCGAGAACATCCTGCTCAAGCTGATCCAGGCGGCCGACTACGACGTCAAGAAGGCCGAGACCGGGATCATCTACATCGACGAGATCGACAAGGTCGCGAGGAAGAGTGAAAACCCTTCCATCACCCGCGATGTGTCGGGCGAGGGCGTCCAGCAGGCCCTGCTGAAGATCCTCGAAGGCACCACGGCCTCGGTCCCCCCGCAGGGCGGCCGCAAGCACCCCCACCAGGAGTTCATCCAGATCGACACGACGAACGTCCTGTTCATCGTGGGCGGCGCGTTCTCGGGCCTGGAGAAGATCATCGAGTCGCGCGCAGGGGCCAAGGGCATCGGCTTCGGCGCGACGATCCGCTCCAAGCGCGAGCTGGAGGCCAAGGACCAGTTCGAGGACGTCATGCCGGAGGACCTGGTCAAGTTCGGCATGATCCCCGAGTTCATCGGCCGCCTCCCCGTCATCACCTCGGTCCACAACCTGGACCGCGAGGCCCTGCTCCAGATCCTGGTCGAGCCGCGCAACGCGTTGGTGAAGCAGTACCAACGTCTCTTCGAACTCGACGGTGTGGAACTGGACTTCGAGCGCGAGGCCCTGGAGGCCATCGCCGACCAGGCCATCCTCCGCCAGACCGGCGCCCGCGGCCTGCGCGCCATCATGGAGGAAGTCCTCATGTCCGTGATGTACGAGGTCCCGTCCCGCAAGGACGTGGCCCGCGTGGTCGTCACGGCGGACGTCGTCCACTCGAACGTGAACCCGACCCTGATCCCGCGCGATGCGCGCAACGGGCGGGGGCCGGGGGAGCAGAAGACGGCGTAACCGCTGTACCGCACACGGCGAAGGGGCCCCGGTCGACCGACCGGGGCCCCTTCGTGTGGTCGAGGCGTACGGCGTCAGGCCTTGACGCGCACGTCGTTGCGGAGCTTGGCGGTGAGTGCCGCCGCGTCGTCCAGCGAGGTGGTCTTGCCCGAGGCCATGGAAGCCAAGTCGTACGAGATCACGTAGGCGAGGGTGCTGTGGTCACCCCAGATGCAGAACGGCATCTTCACGGTCTGGCCGGAGGTCGTGGTCTCGACCGCCTGGCACTTCATGATGCCGTTGTCGAAGCCGGCCGGCTTGAACTCCTGGGGGCTGCCCACGAATTTGCCGCCGGACGAGCTCTTCTCGGCCTCCGTCTTGTTCTGGGCGAACATGGCGTCGACGGTCTTCTCCGGGTCGTCGATGGTGCCGTACACGCCCATGAACATCAGGTTCTTCGCGGTGAGACCCGATCCCGCGGTGTAGGCCGCGCTGACGTCCTTGGCGTTCTGGACGCCCCACGCCTCGGCGTCCTTGATGTCCTTGTCGGTCATCTGGCCGGCCGCGGAGTCGCTGCCCTTCTTGTACTGCCCGGAGATGACCGTCGCCGGCGCCGTCAGCTTGTGCGCCCCGTCGTCCGCGATGCTGCTTGCGCTGCTGCCCCCGTTGGTCACGAAGTACACCCCGACACCGATGGCCGCCACGACCGCCACCGCGGCGATGATCAGGGCTGCCTTCTTGCCGCCGCCACCGCCGGGCACCGGCGGCTGCGGGACGGTGTAGGGCTGCTGGCCGTACGGAGCCTGGCCGTAGGGCGGCTGCTGCTGGCCGTACGGCGGGGTCTGCGGGGGCACGCCCTGCGGCGGCTGCTGCGGGTAGCCGTACCCGGGCTGCGGCTGGGTCGGCGGCTGCTGGGGGTACCCATAGCCGGGCTGGGGCGCCTGCGGCGGCTGCTGGCCGTATGGCCCCGGCTGACCGTACGGACCGGGCTGCTGGGGCTGCCCGCCGTACGGGCCCGGCTGGTTGTAGCTCATTACTGGGTTCCCCTCCAGAATGTTTATGTGGTGCCGACATCCTGGCGCAGGCATGGACAGCGCACCGCATCGGGGCCCCTACCGTTACAGAGCAAACACGTTTCGGGACATGCCCGCGACACCCCTAAACTGACCCCGTGACCGAGAACGCTCATCAGCAGCCATCAGCGCCCGACTCCGAACTGCCGACCCAGTACGCGCCGGCCGACGTAGAGGGGCCGCTGTACGAGCGCTGGGTAGAGCGCGGTTACTTCGAGGCGGACGAGAAGAGTGACAAGCCGCCCTACACCATCGTCATCCCGCCGCCGAACGTCACCGGCAGCCTGCACCTCGGGCATGCCTTCGAGCACACGCTCATCGATGCGCTGACGCGGCGTAAGCGCATGCAGGGCTTCGAGACGCTCTGGCAGCCAGGCATGGACCACGCCGGTATCGCCACGCAGAACGTCGTCGAGCGCGAGCTGGGCAAGGAAGGCAAGTCCCGGCACGACCTCGGGCGCGAGGCGTTCGTCGAGCGTGTCTGGCAGTGGAAGGGCGAGTCCGGCGGGCAGATCTCCGGACAGATGCGGCGCCTCGGCGACGGCGTCGCCTGGTCCCGTGAGCGCTTCACCATGGACGAGGGGCTGTCCCAGGCCGTCCAGACCATCTTCAAGCGGCTCTACGACGACGAGCTGATCTACCGCGCCGAGCGCATCATCAACTGGTGTCCGCGCTGTCTGACGGCCATCTCCGACATCGAGGTCGAGTACCAGGACGACGACGGCGAGCTCGTCTCGCTGAAGTACGGCGAGGGGGAGGAGACGCTGGTCGTCGCCACCACTCGCGCCGAAACCATGCTCGGTGACACGGCCGTCGCCGTTCACCCCGAGGACGAGCGCTACAAGCACCTGATCGGCAAGCTCATCAAGCTGCCGCTGACGGACCGTTCCATCCCGGTCGTCGCGGACGAGCACGTCGACCCGGAGTTCGGCACGGGCGCCGTCAAGGTCACCCCGGCCCACGACCCGAACGACTTCGAGATCGGCCAGCGGCACAACCTGCCGGCCATCACGGTCATGGACGAGCACGCGGTCATCACCGTCCACGGCCCCTTCCAGGGCCTGGACCGCTTCGAGGCCCGCTCCGCCATCGTCGCCGCGCTGCGCGCCGAGGGCCGGATCGTCGCCGAGAAGCGGCCGTACGTCCACAGCGTCGGCCACTGCTCGCGCTGCAAGACCACCATCGAGCCGCGGCTGTCCATGCAGTGGTGGGTCAAGGTCGGCCCGCTCGCCAAGGCCGCGGGTGACGCGGTCCGCGAGGGCAAGGTCAAGATCCATCCGCAGGAGATGGAGAAGCGGTACTTCGACTGGGTCGACAACCTCCACGACTGGTGTATTTCACGGCAGTTGTGGTGGGGGCATCGGATTCCCGTCTGGTACGGGCCGAACGGCGAGGTCGTCTGCGTCGGCCCCGACGAGGAGCCCCCGAGCGGCGAGGGCTGGCGTCAGGACACCGACGTCCTCGACACCTGGTTCTCCTCGGGCCTGTGGCCCTTCTCGACCCTCGGCTGGCCCGAACAGACCGAGTCGCTCGCGAAGTTCTACCCGAACTCCGTCCTGGTCACCGGCTACGACATCCTCTTCTTCTGGGTCGCCCGGATGATGATGTTCGGCCTGTACGCGATGGACGGCACCCCGCCGTTCCACACCATCGCCCTGCACGGCATGGTCCGCGACCAGTTCGGCAAGAAGATGTCGAAGTCCTTCGGCAACGCGGTCAACCCGCTGGACTGGATGGACAAGTACGGCAGCGACGCGCTCCGGTTCACGCTCGCGCGCGGCGCCAACCCCGGCGTCGACGTCCCGATCGGCGAGGACTGGGTCCAGGGCTCCCGCAACTTCGCCAACAAGATCTGGAACGCCACGCGCTTCGCGCTGATGAACGGCGCGACGGTGGACGGGCCGCTGCCGGACGCGTCGAAGATGTCCTCGACCGACCGCTGGATTCTGTCCCGTCTCAACTCGGTCGTCGCCGAAGTCGACGCGCTCTACGAGGACTACCAGTTCGCGAAGCTCTCCGACGCGCTGTTCCACTTCGCGTGGGACGAGGTCTTCGACTGGTACGTCGAGCTGTCGAAGACGACGTTCATCGCGGGCGGTGAGGCGGCCGAGGTCAGCAAGCGGGTCCTGGGCGAGGTCCTGGACGTCACCCTGAAGCTCCTCCACCCGGTCGTCCCCTTCGTCACGGAGACCCTGTGGACCACCCTCACGGGCGGCGAGTCGGTCGTCATCGCGGACTGGCCGGCGGACAGTGGCTTCCGTGACGCGGGTGCCGAGAAGGAGATCGAGACCCTCCAGTCGGTCATCACCGAGGTCCGCCGCTTCCGCGCCGACCAGGGCCTGCAGCCGGGTCAGCGGGTTCCGGCCCGTCTGACGCTGGACGGCACGGCGCTGGCCCCGCACGAGGCGGCCATCCGCCAGCTGCTGCGGCTGCAGCCGGAGGGCGACTCCTTCACGGCCACGGCGACCCTGCCGGTCGGCGGCGCCGAGGTCGCCCTCGACCTCTCCGGCACGATCGACGTGGCGGCGGAGCGCAAGCGCCTCGCGAAGGACCTCGCGGCCGCCGAGAAGGAGAAGGCCCAGGCCACCGCCAAGCTCGGCAACGAGGCGTTCCTGGCGAAGGCCCCGGACCAGGTGGTGGACAAGATCCGCGGGCGGCTGGCCAAGGCGGACGAGGACATCGCCCGCATCCAGGCCCAGCTGGACCGGCTGCCGGAGGCGTAGGCGGTTGTACGTGGATGAAGGCCCCCGGCGCTGCAAAGCGCCGGGGGCCTTGTCTTTAGGGGCGCGGGGAACTGCGCGACCAGCCACAACGCACCCGCACCCGCCAGACAAGCCCGGCCACCCCACTCCGTAGGCACGCTGTCAGTCCCCGTCCGTAGACTGGCCCCGTGAGTGACAGCGATCCCTTCGACGAGATCATCGCGGAAGAAACCGACCGCGACCCCGACCTCGCGGTCATCGAGGCCGGCAGCCGCACCCTGCGCACCCAGGGCGGCCCGCCGGAGGCAGACGTGCCCGCGCGCCCCGAGGACCCGGAGGTCGACAAGGCTCTCCGCGAGGTCGAGGCCGACCTGGCCACCCGCTGGGGCGAGACCAAGCTCGAGCCGTCCGTCAGCCGCATCGCCGCGCTGATGGACGTCCTCGGCGAGCCGCAGCGCTCGTACCCCTCGATCCACATCACGGGGACGAACGGCAAGACCTCCACGGCCCGCATGATCGAGGCCCTCCTCGGCGCCTTCGAACTGCGCACCGGCCGTTACACCTCCCCCCACGTCCAGTCGATCACCGAGCGCATCAGCCTCGACGGGGCGCCTATCTCCGCCGAGCGCTTCATCGAGACGTACGACGACATCAAGCCGTACATCGAGATGGTCGACGGACAGCAGGAGTACCGGCTGTCCTTCTTCGAGGTGCTGACCGGCATGGCGTACGCGGCCTTCGCGGACGCCCCCGTCGACGTCGCCGTGGTGGAAGTGGGGATGGGCGGCTCCTGGGACGCCACCAACGTCATCGACGGGGACGTCGCCGTCGTCACCCCCATCGACCTCGACCACACCGACCGCCTCGGCGAGACGCCCGCCGCGATCGCCACGGAGAAGGCCGGGATCATCAAGCAGGACGCGACGGTCATCCTGGCCCAGCAGCCGGTGGACGCGGCCCAGGTGCTCCTGAAGAAGGCGGTCGACGTCGACGCCACCGTGGCCAGGGAAGGGCTGGAGTTCGGGGTCGTCGCCCGTCAGGTCGCCGTCGGCGGACAGCTGCTCACCCTGCGCGGGCTCGGCGGTGAGTACGGAGAGGTCTACCTCCCGCTCCACGGCCCCTATCAGGCGCACAACGCCGCCGTCGCGCTCGCCGCCGTAGAGGCGTTCTTCGGCGTCGGCTCCCAGCGGCCCCAGCCGCTCGACATCGACACCGTCCGCAAGGCCTTCGCGGCCGTCTCGTCGCCGGGGCGACTCGAAGTCGTACGGCGCTCGCCGACCGTCGTCCTGGACGCCGCCCACAATCCGGCGGGCGCCCGCGCCACCGCCGAAGCGATCGGTGAGGCCTTCGACTTCAGTCGCCTGATCGGCGTGGTGGGCGCGAGCGGCGACAAGAACGTGAGAGGCCTCCTCGAAGCCTTCGAGCCGATCTTCGCCGAGGTCGTCGTCACGCAGAACTCCAGCCACCGTGCGATGGACGCCGACGAACTGGCCGCGATCGCTGTGGAGGTGTTCGGCGACGAACGGGTCCAGGTCGAGCCGCGGTTGCCGGATGCTCTGGAGGCCGCGATCACGCTGGCCGAGGAGGAGGGCGAGTTCGCGGGCGGCGGTGTGCTCGTCACGGGCTCCGTCATCACCGTCGGCGAGGCCCGACTGCTGCTGGGGAGGGGCTGACAACTCGTGCGTACGCTCTGTGCTTCGACCCTGATCGGCGAGTTCTTCGTGATCGGCTTCGCCGGACTGGTCGCCATGAAGGACCCCGACCTGGCCACGTCGACGGTGTGGACGGTCAGCGGCATCGCGATGTTCCTGTGCCTGGCGCTGTGCGGTGTCGTGACGCGTCCGGGCGGGGTCGCCCTCGGCTGGGCCCTCCAGGCCGTGCTCATCGCCTCGGGTTTCGTCGTTCCGACGATGTTCTTCCTGGGTGCGGTCTTCGCGGCCCTGTGGTGGGCCTCGGTGCACTACGGACGGAAGATCGACGAGGCGAAGGCGAGATTCGCGGCGGACCGGGCCGGCTCCTCCACACCTGACGCTGCGTAACAAGGGCCTGGACACGCCCTGTAATCTTCGAACACCCCCGCACATCCTTGATCATCCATAGGAGCCCGCAGTGACCCAGCGCACCCTCGTCCTGCTCAAGCCCGACGCGGTCCGCCGTGGCCTGACCGGCGAGATCATCAGCCGTATCGAGCGCAAGGCCGGCTGGCAGATCACGGCGCTGGAGCTGCGCACCCTGGACCAGGAGACCCTGGAGCAGCACTACGGCGAGCACAAGGGCAAGCCCTTCTACGAGCCGCTGGTGGAGTTCATGGCCTCCGGTCCGGTCGTCGCGCTGATCGTCGAGGGCGAGCGGGTCATCGAGGGGCTGCGCGCGCTCGCCGGTCCGACCGACCCGATCGCCGCCGCCCCCGGTTCCATCCGCGGTGACTACGGAGTGATCGTCCGCGAGAACCTGATCCACGCGTCCGACTCCGAGGAGTCCGCCGAGCGCGAGGTGAAGATCTTCTTCCCCGGCCGCGGCTGAGCGAAGAAACCATGAATTCTTGAGTGGCCGTCAGGTCGCTCGCCCGCCTGACCTGGGACGGCCGAGAGTTTCCGGCCGTCCCCTGGCATATGCGTGCCGATCGGGGGAACGAGTGCCTCCGATGGAACGTCTCCACAAGCGAGGCGGCACTTCATCTGCTGACAATGGCGAAGACCCTCGCGCAGTGTTCGTGCAGGCGCGTCTACGATGGAAGCCTTCACGTCACAGCACCCACTTCGCCGACCTGAAAAGCCCTCAAAAGCTCCCAGGAAGGCCAGACGAATCCTGATGGGGAACTCAATGTCGTTCATCGGCCGTGACATGGCTGTCGACCTCGGGACCGCCAACACGCTGGTGTACGTCAGGGGTCGTGGGATCGTACTCAACGAACCGTCCGTCGTCGCGATCAACACCAACACCGGTGGCATCCTCGCGGTCGGCGCCGAGGCGAAGAAGATGATCGGTCGGACCCCTGGCAACATCGTTGCCGTACGTCCGCTGAAGGACGGTGTCATCGCCGACTTCGAGATCACCGAGCGGATGCTCCGCTACTTCATCCTGAAGATCCACAAGCGGCGGTATCTCGCGCGGCCGCGCGTCGTCGTGTGCGTGCCCTCCGGCATCACGGGTGTCGAGCGCCGTGCCGTCATCGAGGCGTCGTCCCAGGCCGGCGCTCGTCAGGTGCACATCATCGAGGAGCCGATGGCCGCGGCGATCGGCTCCGGCCTGCCGGTCCACGAGGCCACGGGCAACATGGTGGTGGACATCGGCGGCGGCACCACGGAGGTCGCGGTCATCTCGCTCGGCGGCATCGTCACGGCCCAGTCCATCCGCGTCGCCGGCGACGAGCTGGACAACGCGATCATCCAGCACATCAAGAAGGAGTACTCCCTCCTTCTCGGTGAGCGGACGGCCGAGCAGATCAAGATCACGATCGGTTCGGCCTACGACCTCGACGACGACCAGCACACCGAGATCCGCGGCCGGGACCTCGTCTCCGGACTGCCCAAGACCGTCGTCATCTCCGCCGCCGAAGTACGCAAGGCCATCGAGGAGCCGGTCAACGCCATCGTCGACGCCGTCAAGACGACCCTCGACAAGTGCCCGCCGGAGCTGTCCGGCGACATCATGGACCGGGGGATCGTGCTGACGGGCGGCGGGGCGCTGCTGCGCGGCCTTGACGAAAGGCTTCGGCGCGAGACCGGGATGCCGATCCATATCGCCGAAGACCCGCTGGACAGCGTGGCGCTCGGCTCGGGCAAGTGCGTCGAGGAGTTCGAGGCGCTCCAGCAGGTGCTGGACGCCCAGCCGCGCAGATGACATAACACTTCGATTCCGCCGTACGGGACGATCTCCTCTCGTACGGCGGATCGTTGATATAGAGGCAGTTGGATATAGAGGCATAAGCTCGCCCATAAGCCTCTGCACGTTTGAACTGAACACCTGAACCTTTGAACTGAACACCTGAACCTCTGCACATTCCTATGAGGAAGGCACGGCCGCCGCACGTGAGGGACACACGAGAGAGCCGGCTGCTCCTGGTGCTGCTGATCGCCATCGCGTTCGCGCTGATCACGGTGGACATCCGCGGCGGGGAGGACTCACCCGTCGACGGTGCGCGTCAGGTCGCGGCCACGGTGTTCGGCCCGATCGAGGACGGTGTGTCGTCGGCGGTCAACCCGGTCGGCGACGCCGTCTCCGCGGTCCGTGACTCGGGCACCAGGCACGACCGGCTGGCCCGTCTGGAGACGGAGAACGCGGCCCTCAAGGCGAAGCTCGGCAGCGACGACCGCAACCGCAGCCGGCTCAACCAGCTCGACAAGATGCTGAAGGTCTCCGCCGAGGGCCAGTACGGCATCAAGGGCGCCCAGGTCATCGCCATAGGAGCGGCCCAGGGCTTCTCCTGGACGATCACCATCGACGTCGGCGCCAACGACGGCATCAAACGGGACATGACCGTGCTGAACGGGGACGGGCTGGTCGGGCGGGTCACCAACGTCGGCCCCGACGCCTCGACCGTTCTCCTCGCCAACGACCCGGACTTCACCGTCGGCACCCGCATGGAGGGCAGCGACGAGCTCGGCTTCGCCACCGGGCAGGGCGATCGCCCGCTCCGGGTGGAACTGCTCAACTCCAAGGCGGACGTGAAGAAGGGCGACCGGCTCGTCACCTTCGGCTCCGAGGCCGACAAGCCCTTCGTGCCGGGCGTCCCGGTCGGTGTGGTCTCCCGCGTCGACCCGTCCGGCGGCGACCTCACCCGCACCCTCTACGTCACGCCGTACGTCGGCTTCTCCAAGCTCGACATCGTCGGCGTCGTCGTAGAGGCCCCGAAGAAGGACCCGCGCGACACGGTGCTTCCGAACAAGCCCAAGCCGACGCCCACGCCGACGGTCACCGTCACGGTCACCCCGTCCGCGACCGCGTCCGCGTTCGCGACCGCATCGCCCGGCCAGACCCCGTAGCAGTAGGAGCTGAATCCCCATGCGCGTCAACCGGATCCTGCTCTCCTCGGCCCTGGTCGTCGTAGCCCTGGTGCTCCAGGTGAGCGTCCTCGCCCGGCTCCATCTGCCGGGCGCCGTCCCCGACTTGCTGCTGCTCACCGTGCTGGGCCTGGCCATGGTGTACGGCCATGTCGGCGGCGCCCTCGTCGGCTTCGGCGCGGGCCTGCTCGCCGACCTCGCCCCGCCCGCCGACCATGCCGCGGGCCGCTACGCCCTGGTGCTGTGCGTGATCGGCTATCTCGCCGGGCTGGTCAAACCGGAGAACGGACGGCTGAAGTCGGCCACCGGCCCCATGGTCGTCGTGGTCGCCGCCGCCATCGGCTCGACCCTGCTGTACGCCGGCGTCGGCGCCCTGGTCGGCGACACCGCCGCCCGCCATGTCGGCCTCATGAGCCTGCTGTTCACGGCGGCCCTGTACGACCTGCTCCTCGCCCCCTTCGTGGTCCCCGGGGTCATGTTCCTGGCCCGGCGCGCGGACAACGACCCGCTCGACGAGGCCAGCTCCCCGTCCAGGAAGGCCTCCGACATCACCTCCGGCTGGATCTCCGCCGGGACGGGTCTCAAGCTCGGCGGCCAGCGCGGCGGCCTCGGCGGGCTGAAGGCCAGGTCCCGGACCCGTACCGCGCGGGTGGGTCGCATCAAGGGGGTCAAGCGGCTGTGAGCAGGCGGGAGTTGGCGGTGGCCGGCATTCACAGCTCCGTCGTATATGACACGTACACACACTGAGAGGGGGAGGCAGCCGCAGTGACCAATATTCCCGAGACCGGACGGACCCCAAGGGTCCAGATCCGCCTCGTCGTCATCCAGATCCTCGTCCTCTCCCTGCTCGGCACCCTCGGCGGCCGGCTGTGGTACCTGCAGATCCGCGAGGGCAGCGAGTACGCCAAGGAGGCGTCCGGCAACCACGTCCAGCAGGTCGTCGATCCCGCCGTACGCGGCTCGATCCTGGACGCGCGCGGCGTGCCGCTCGCCGACAACGAGACCCGGCTCGTGGTCTCCGCCTCCCGCACCGACCTGCTGAAGATGAAGGACGACGGCAAGGCGGTCCTCACCAAGCTGGCCGGGGTCCTGGGCATGAAGCCCAAGGAGGCCATCCAGCGGGTCCGGCTGTGCGACGCCAAGACGCCCCAGCCGTGCTGGAACGGCTCGCCCTTCCAGCCCATCCCCATCACCGACGAGGCCACGCCCCGCCAGGCCATGCAGATCCGCGAGCGCTCCGAGGACTTCCCCGGCATCACCGCGGAGCCCGAGGCCCTGCGCCGCTACCCGGCCCCCGGCAAGTCCAACACCGCCCAGGTCCTCGGCTATCTCTCGCCCGTCACCGACGACGAGATCCAGAAGGCCAAGGACACCGACTCGCCCTATCTCCGCTCCGACCAGGTCGGCCGCTCCGGCCTGGAGCGCGAGTACGACAAGGAACTGCGCGGCAAGGCCGGCGTCACCCGCTACGAGGTCGACAACCTCGGCCGGGTCATCGGCAAGGCCAAGTCCGATCCCGCCCAGGCCGGTTCGAACCTCGTCACCAGCATCGACTCCCGCGTCCAGCGGGTCGCCGAGTACGAGCTGGAGAACGCGATGAAGATCGCCCGGACCCAGGTCGACCGGGTCACCGGCGAGAAGTACAAGGCCGACTCGGGTGCCGTCGTCGTGATGGAGGCCAAGACCGGCCGTATCGTCGCCATGGCGTCCGCGCCGAACTACGACCCGAATGTCTGGGTCGGCGGCATCTCCGCCAAGGACTACAAGCAGCTCACCGGCAAGGACTCCGACTACCCGCTGCTCAACCGGGCCATACAGGGTCAGTCCGCGCCCGGTTCGACCTTCAAGGTGGTCTCCACGGCCGCCGCGGTCCAGGCCGGCTATGCCTGGGACGGTGGCTACCCCTGCACCAGCTCGTACTCGGTGGGCGGCCAGGTCTTCAAGAACTTCGAGGGCGAGAGCTTCGGCCCCATCTCGCTGGGCCGCGCCCTGGAGGTCTCCTGCGACACCGTCTTCTACGGCCTCGCCGACCGGGAGTGGAAGAAGGACGGCGGCATCAACCCGAAGAAGGGCGAGCCGAAGGACTACTTCTACAAGACCGCCCATCAGTTCGGCCTCGGCCAGCAGACCGGCATCGACCTCCCGAACGAGGTCACCGGCCGCGTCCCCGACCGCCAGTGGAAGCAGGACTACTGGAAGGCCAACAAGGACGCCTGGTGCAAGACCGGCAAAAAGGGCGGCACGTACGTCGAGAAGATCGAGTACGAGGGTTGCCTCGAAGGCTTCAAGATGCGCGAGGGCGACTCGATCAACTACTCCATCGGCCAGGGTGACACCCTCCTCACCCCGATCCAGGAGGCCACGATCTACGGGGCCCTCGCCAACGGCGGCACCGAGCACGTCCCCACCATCGGCAAGGCGATCGTCAGCGCCGACGGCAAGACGGTCAAGGAGATCAAGCCCAAGGTCCTGCGCAAGCTCCCGATCAGCCAGGCCACGCACAAGGGCATCGACAAGGCCCTCGCGGGCGTCATCACCAGCGGTACCGCCGCCTGGAAGTTCAAGGGCTGGCCGCAGGACAAGATCACCCTGCACGCCAAGACCGGTACCGCGGAGGTCTACGGCAAGCAGACCACCTCATGGCTCGCCACGTACTCCAAGGACTACACGGTCGTCATGACGATCGCCCAGGCCGGTACGGGTTCCGGCGCCTCCGGTGAGGCCGTCCGCAGCATCTACAGCGCTCTCTACGGCGTCCAGCCCGACGGCTCGATCGACAACAAGAAGGCGCTGCTGCCCTCCCCGCAGAAGGGCCTGCCGAAGGTCAGGACCGACGGCACGATCACCTCGCCGAAGGTCGCCAAGGACCCGGCCAAGGACCTGCACGCCACCGACAACGCCAGCACCGCGCCGGACGGGACACAGCCCGCGGCCACGGTCTCGCCCACGTCGACCACCAACCGCACCACCCGCAGGCGCCCGCGCAGAAGGGGAAGCCGGAGGATGCTCACATGACCGGTGCCGGCAGCTTCTCCGTCCCCGGGTACGGTCCCCGGCGCGCGGGCTGGACGCGGATCTTCGCCCGCGACTCGCTCACCCGCCGCCTGGACTGGCCGATACTGCTGGCGGCGCTCGTGCTCTCGGCGATCGGCTCGGTGCTCGTCTTCTCGGCGACCCGCAACCGCACCGAGATCAACCAGGGCGACCAGTACTACTTCTTCATCCGGCACATCATGAACACCGGCATCGGGTTCGCCATGATGGTCGGCACGGTCTGGCTCGGCCACCGCACCCTGCGCACCGCCGTCCCGATCCTGTACGGCGCCTCGGTGTTCCTGATCCTGCTGGTGCTCACCCCGCTGGGCGCCACCATCAACGGCAGCCGCAACTGGATCGTCTTCGGCGGTGGTTTCTCCCTCCAGCCCGCCGAGTTCGTGAAGATCACGATCATCCTGGGCATGGCGATGCTGCTGGCGACCCGGGTCGACGCGGGCGACAAGAAGTACCCCGACCACCGCACGGTCCTGCAGTCCCTGGGCCTGGCCGCGGTCCCGATCCTGATCGTGCTGCTCATGCCCGACCTCGGCACGGTCCTGGTCCTGCTGACCATCATCCTGGGGGTGCTGCTCGCCTCCGGCGCCTCCAACCGCTGGGTCTTCGGCCTGATCACGGCCGGCGTGCTCGGCTGCGTCACCATCTGGCAGTTGCACATCCTGGACGAGTACCAGATCAACCGCTTCGCAGCCTTCGCCAACCCCAGCCTCGATCCGTCCGGCGTCGGCTACAACACCAACCAGGCGCGCATCGCGATCGGTTCGGGCGGTCTGACCGGAGCGGGCCTCTTCCACGGCTCGCAGACCACCGGCCAGTTCGTGCCCGAGCAGCAGACGGACTTCGTCTTCACCGTCGCGGGTGAGGAGCTGGGCTTCGTCGGCGCGGGGCTGATCATTTTCCTCCTCGGCGTGGTCCTGTGGCGCGCCTGCCGCATCGCCCGCGACTCGACCGAGCTCTACGGCACGATCGTCGCCGCCGGGATCGTCGCCTGGTTCGCCTTCCAGTCCTTCGAGAACGTCGGCATGACCCTCGGCATCATGCCGGTCACCGGTCTGCCGCTGCCGTTCGTGTCGTACGGCGGATCCTCGATGTTCGCCGTGTGGATAGCGGTGGGGCTGCTGCAGTCCATCAGGGTGCAGAGGCCGATGTCGGCGTAGGTAACCGCGTGTTGTGTCCGAGTTTCCCCGGGGTTCATCTCCGGGGGCCTCTGCCGCTCGCCGACGAATCCGACTAGATTCGGGTCATGGCGGACACAAAGCGCGAGATCGAGCGGAAGTACGAGTCCGACGACAGCGGCCTGCCGGACCTCACCGGGGTCGCCGGTGTGGATGCCGTGGTCGACAAGGGTGTCGCGCATCTGGACGCCACCTACTACGACACCCCCGACGAACGCCTCGCCGCGTCCGCGATCACGCTGCGCCGCCGCACCGGCGGCTCCGACGCCGGCTGGCACCTGAAGTTCCCCATCGCCCCCGGCGTCCGCGACGAGATCCGGGCCCCGCTCTCCGACACCCTCCCGCGCAGCCTCGCCGGCCTGGTCCGCTCCCGCGTCCGCGAGGCCGAGCTGCAGCCCGTGGTCCGGCTGCGCTCCGACCGTGACGTCCGCGACCTCGTCGACGCCGAGGGCCGGCTGCTCGCCGAGGTCAGCGTGGACGCCGTACGCGCCGAACGGCTCACCGGCGACGGCGGCAGCGCCCAGTGGACCGAGCTGGAGGTGGAGCTCGCCGACGGCGGCGACCCGGCCTTCCTCGACAAGGTCGACAAGCGGCTGCGCAAGGCGGGCGTACGACCGTCCGCGTCGGCGTCGAAGCTGGCCCGGGCCCTGGCGGAGACCTCTCCGAAGCAGAAGCGCAGGAAGAAGAAGGAGCAGGCCAAGGAGCCGGTGACGGCCGGCGACCACGTCCTCGCCTACGTCCGCGAGCAGCGGGACGCGATCGTCGAACTCGACCCCGCCGTACGCCAGGACGTGTACGACTCTGTGCACCGCATGCGCGTCGCCACCCGCCGCATGCGCAGTGCCTTCCGCTCCTACGGCAAGGTCCTCGACCGGACCGTCACCGACCCCGTCGGCGACGAACTGAAGTGGCTGGCCGGCGAGCTCGGCGTGGACCGGGACGCGGAGGTGCTGACCGAGCGCCTGGCGGCGGCCCTGGACGAACTGCCCAGGACACTGCTCTCCGGCCCGGTCCGCACCCGGCTGCGCACCTGGATGAACGCCCGGCGCGGCGGATCGCGCCGCCGTCTGACCGGCGTCCTGGACTCCAAGCGGTACCTCACGCTGCTCGACACCCTGGACCGGCTGGTCGAGGACCCGCCGCTCCTTGAGGCGGCCGCCGGAAAGCCGGAGAAGGTGATCGCCAGGGCCGTACGGAAGGACTACGGAAAGCTGTCCGACCTGGTCGAGCAGGCCATCGGCCTGGAACCCGGCCACGACCGCGACCTCGCCCTGCACGAGGCGCGCAAGAAGGCCAAGCGGACGCGGTACTCGGCGGAGACGGCCGCACCGGCCCTCGGCGGCCCGGCATCCGCCCTGGCCAAGTCGATGAAGTCCCTGCAGAACCTGCTGGGCGACCACCAGGACAGCGTCATGACCCGCGAGACCCTGCGCGAGCTGTCCGCCGTGGCACAGGCGGCAGGGGAGAGCTCGTTCACGTACGGAGTGCTCTACGGCCGCGAGGAGGCGCGCGCGGCGGCCGACGAGGCGCAGCTGCCGGGTGCCTGGCAGGAGGTCAAGGACGGGATGCAGGTCTGAGCGGACCGAGCGGTCGGGCGGGCCGAGCGGTCGGGGCGGGTGCACGGCCGCGTTAGGCTAGATGGTCACCCCTGTCAGTTCAGGCCATCCCATCAGCCCATCCCACGAAGGTTCGCGAGATGTCTGCCGAAGTCGCTGCGGCCGCCGAGTCCGTGTTCCCGCAGCTCGAAGCTCTGCTCCCGCATGTGCAGAAGCCGATCCAGTACGTCGGCGGAGAGCTCAACTCCACCGTCAAGCCGTGGGAGTCCACCGACGTCCGCTGGGCGCTCATGTACCCGGACGCCTACGAGGTCGGGCTGCCCAACCAGGGCGTCATGATCCTCTACGAGGTCCTCAACGAGCAGGAGGGCGTCCTCGCCGAGCGCACCTACAGCGTGTGGCCGGACCTGGAGGCGCTGATGCGGGAGCACGCCGTCCCGCAGTTCACGGTGGACAGCCACCGGCCGGTGGGCGCCTTCGACGTGTTCGGTCTGTCGTTCTCGACAGAGCTGGGCTACACGAACATGCTGACCGCCCTGGACCTGGCGGGCATCCCGCTGGAGTCCAAGGACCGGGGCCTGGACGACCCGATCGTCCTGGCCGGAGGCCACGCGGCCTTCAACCCCGAGCCGATCGCGGACTTCATCGACGCGGCGATCATCGGCGACGGCGAGCAGGCCGTGCTGGACATGACGAAGATCATCCGCGACTGGAAGGCGGAGGGCCGGCCGGGCGGCCGCGAGGAGGTCCTGTTCCGCCTCGCGAAGACGGGCTCGGTGTACATCCCGGCGTTCTACGACGTCGAGTACCTCCCCGACGGCCGTATCGCCCGTGTCGTACCGAACAAGTCGGGCGTCCCGTGGCGCGTGTCCAAGCACACCGTCATGGACCTCGACGAGTGGCCGTACCCCAAGCAGCCCCTCGTCCCGCTCGCCGAGACCGTCCACGAGCGCATGTCCGTGGAGATCTTCCGCGGCTGCACGCGCGGCTGCCGCTTCTGCCAGGCCGGCATGATCACGCGCCCGGTCCGCGAGCGCTCCATCACCGGAATCGGCGACATGGTGGAGAAGGGCCTCAAGGCGACGGGCTTCGAGGAGGTCGGTCTTCTCTCGTTGTCGAGTGCGGACCACTCGGAGATCGGCGACATCGCCAAGGGCCTGGCGGACCGGTACGAGGAGGACAAGATCGGCCTCTCCCTGCCCTCCACCCGCGTGGACGCCTTCAACGTCGACCTGGCGAACGAGCTGACCAGGAACGGCCGCCGCTCCGGCCTGACCTTCGCCCCTGAGGGCGGCTCGGAGCGTATGCGCAAGGTCATCAACAAGATGGTGTCCGAGGAAGACCTCATCCGGACGGTGTCGACCGCCTACGGCAACGGCTGGCGCCAGGTGAAGCTGTACTTCATGTGCGGCCTGCCGACGGAGACCGACGACGACGTCCTCCAGATCGCCGACATGGCGATGAACGTGATCGCCGAGGGCCGCAAGGTCTCCGGCCAGAACGACATCCGCTGCACGGTGTCGATCGGCGGCTTCGTCCCCAAGCCCCACACCCCGTTCCAGTGGGCCCCGCAGCTCTCGGCACAGGAGACGGACGCGCGCCTCGAAAAGCTCCGCGACAAGATCCGCGGCGACAAGAAGTACGGCCGCTCGATCGGCTTCCGCTACCACGACGGCAAGCCCGGCATCGTAGAAGGCCTCCTCTCCCGCGGCGACCGCCGCATCGGCGCCGTCATCCGCGCCGTCTACGAGGACGGCGGCCGCTTCGACGGCTGGCGCGAGCACTTCTCCTACGACCGCTGGATGAGCTGCGCGGACAAGGTGCTGCCCGCCTTCGGCGTGGACGTCGACTGGTACACGACACGTGAGAAGACGTACGAGGAGGTCCTCCCCTGGGACCACCTCGACTCCGGCCTCGACAAGGACTGGCTCTGGGAGGACTGGCAGGACGCCCTCGACGAGACCGAGGTCGAGGACTGCCGGTGGACGCCGTGCTTCGACTGCGGCGTCTGCCCGGCCATGGACACCCATATCCAGGTCGGTCCGACCGGCAAGAAGCTGCTGCCTCTGACGGTGAAGAACGCTGCGCCCGTGTCGAGCGGGCACTCTCACTGAGGCGGACTCTCGCTGAGGCGGGTCCCGTGCCCTGCCCGTAGTGTGGAGGCGTGAGTCGTCGTACCGCACGTTCGGTGCCCGCAACGGGGCACCGAACCGTCGGGGTGTCCAGGACCGACTACGGGGGAGCCGTCTATGGCTCCCTGCTCGCCGCGTCTGTGCTGGCCACCGCCGGGGCCGTGGGGCACTACTCGCGGTTCCAGCTCGTGATGCTGCTGATCGTCACGGGCCTGGTGTTCTGGGCGGCGCACGTCTATGCGCAGCTGGCGGGTGAACGGCTGGTCGGTCAGCCCTGGAGTGCTCGCGAGATCCGCCGGGTTGCACGGCATGAGTGGTCGATCGTCGAGGCTGCCGCCCTGCCCGCCGTGGCCGTGGCGGTCAGCCCGCTGCTGGGGCTGGACCTGGGCGGCAGCGCATGGCTCGCCCTCGGTGTGGCCGTGGTCCAGCAGGTCGCCTGGGCCTGTCTGAGCGCCGCACGGGCAGGTGCGACCCGTGGCCAACTGGTCGCCGAGGGAGCCGTCAACCTCCTGCTCGGGCTGATCATCGTGGCTGCCAAGGCGGTGCTGGGGCACTGACGGCGAGTACGGTCGTCCCGGTCCGTAGGGTGCACCCATGCCCGTCATCAGCATCGTCACGCCAGTGCACAGCGGCGCTGTCCATTTCCTTCCTGACGCCTACGCCTCTCTGCTTCAGCAGGACCTTCCCGGCGGATGGTCATGGGAGTGGTGCGTACAGGAAGACGGCAGCGACGTCCGCGCGCAGTCGTATCTGGCGGCCGACGATCCACGGATCCGGATCTCGGCGTCCCGCGCCGGTGGCCCCCACGTGGCACGCACCATGGCGTTCGCGCGCTCGACCGGTGCCTACCTGAAGGTCCTGGACTCCGACGACCTGCTCACCCCCGGTGCTCTCGCACGTGACATCGCCGTGCTGGAGGAGGATGCCTCGGTCGGCTGGACCACGTCGCGGGTCGTCGATCTCCTGGAGGACGGCAGCACCGTCTCCTTCGAGCTCAGCGACCCGCAACCCGGCCGGCTCCCCAGGGGAAGCGCCTTCGGCTTCTGGACCGAGCACCACCGCCCGCAGGTCCACCCCGCCACACTCTGCGTGAGGCGCACCCTGCTGGCCCTGCTGGGCGGCTGGATGGCCCTGCCCGCCTCGGGCGACACCGGGCTCCTCCTAGGACTGGACGCCCTGGCCGACGGATGGTTCATCGGCGACACCGGGCTTGCCTACCGCAAGCACGGCGGCCAGATCACCGCCCACCCCGACCATCGCAGCGGAGCTGAATGGGAGGCCCGGATGTCCCTCATCCGTGAACATGCGGAGGCGATCCGGGCCTGGGCTCATCGGGCGTGATCGCTTCAACTGCCGCCGGAGCCGGGGCCGTAGACCGCAGCGATGTCCTTGGAGGTCGCCCACCGGCTGTAGGTGGGCGACTGGGGCCAGCCCTCGGGTGAGTCCTGCCATTCCTCCTGGCGTCCGTACGGCAGGAGGTCGATCAGGGCGAAGCTGTGGCTGAGCTGCTCGGTGCCGCGGCCGTCGGTGTGCCAGGTGCGGTACACGGTGTCGCCGTCGCGCAGGAACACGTTGACCGCGAATCCTCCGTCGGGCGGTGCGCCGACGTCGGCGCCGAATGAGCTGTTGGCGGTCGAGTACCAGGTCATCCGGTTGCCGACCCGCTGCTTGTAGGCGAGTGCTTCCTTGATCGGGCCCTGGGTGACGATGACGAAGCGCGCATCGTAGTTGTCCAGGAACTCCAGGCGGGTGTACTGCGAGGTGAACCCTGTGCAGCCCGGGCACTGCCATTCCTTCCCGGCGAACCACATGTGGTTGTAGACGATCAGCTGCCTCTTGCCTTCGAAGACGTCCGCCAGCCGGACGGGGCCGTCCTCGCCCTCAAGGGTGTAGTCGGGCATCTCGACCATCGGCAGGCGGCGGCGCTCGGCGGCGATGGCGTCGAGCTCCCGCGTCGCGGCCTTCTCCCGGGCGCGCAGTGTTTCGAGCCGGCGCTCCCAGGTCGCGGTGTCGACGACGGGCGGTAGTGCATGGGTGGTCATGGTCCCTCACAGAGGTCGTGGGCAGCTTTCCGCTTGTGCAGAGGTGGACTCCGCCGGGCTCCGGAACTCATCGGCGGGATCCGGACGGGCGGCCCCGGCGTCTGTGTGGGTATGGATCTGCAGAAGCCGCCCGCCGTGCAACCCGAACAGCAGCCCGCGCGGCAGTCGCCCGAAGGGTGCCTCGTCGTCGCGATCCGCCTTCCTGTGCGGATCGTCGTGCTCGTGCTGGTCGTGCCGGTGCGGATGGTGTGGGACGCGCTCGTTGTCACCGGACGGTTCCTGAGGGACACCGTGTTCCGGGCGGTGGGACGGGCCCTGCTGTGGGTCGCTCGGGCGGTGTTCGTGTGGCCGCTCGTGGGGCTTTGGCGATACGTCGTCGCGCCCCTCGGCAGGGCGCTGGGGTGGCTCGGGAATGTGCTCGTCATCGTGCCGCTGGGGTGGCTCTACCGGAATCTCCTGACTCCCCTCGGGCACGCCCTGGCGTGGGTGTACGCGCGCGTGCTGACCCCCGTCGGGCATGCGGTGCTGTGGGTGCTCAGGGGGATCGGGGCGGTGTTCGCCCTGCTCGGGGCCGGTGTGTACGCCGTCGCAGCGTGGCTGGTGCGGTATCTCGTCGTCGTACCCGCTGTGTGGCTGTACGAGTGGCTGCTGGCGCCGGTGGGGCGGGCGATCGCATGGTGTGCGAAGGGACTTGCGCGGGGCCTGGGACTGGTCGCCACCGGTGTCGGGATCGGGCTGTACTGGGTCGGGCGGGTGCTGTTCGTGCTGCCCGCGCTCGCCCTATGGCGGTGGGTGCTGGTGCCCGTCGGGCGGTTCCTCGCCGTCGTCGGGCGTGAGGTGGGGCAGGCGATCGGGCATGCCTGGCGGGTGGCCGGGCGGATCTCGCTCGCCGTGGGGCGGGCCCTCGGGACCCTCTTCCGGTGGATCTTCGTGGAGCCCGTGCGGTGGGTCTACCGGACCGTGCTCACCCCCGTCGGGCATGTCGTACGGGATGCCGTGCTGCGGCCCGCCGCCGAGGCGGCGCGCAGTGTGGGGCGGGCCGCTCGGCTGGCGTTCGCCTCCGCCCGGGAGTCCGCGCGGCAGGCACGGGCCGACTTCCGGCGGATGCTCTTCGGGGAGCCCGAGCGGGCCGAGGCTGTGGACCGGCGGGAACCTGTGGGCCGCGAGACACGTACTCTTGGTAGCAGTACGACCGCTCTCACGAAGGACTGAACGACACTGGGCAAGCGACAGCCCGAAGGCCCGCCGCCCGCACCCGCGGTGCAGCGCATCCGACTGCGCTACACCAAGCGCGGCCGCCTCCGGTTCACCAGCCACCGTGACTTCCAGCGCGCCTTCGAGCGTGCGCTGCGCCGTGCCGAGGTGCCCATGGCGTACTCGGCAGGGTTCACACCGCATCCGAAGGTGTCGTACGCCAATGCCGCACCCACCGGCACGGGCAGTGAGGCGGAATATCTGGAGATCGCCCTCACCGAGGCGCGGGATCCGGAGAAACTGAGAGCCCTGCTCGACGAGTCGCTGCCCGCCGGGCTCGACGTCGTCGACGCGGTAGAGGCCAGAACCTCCGGTCTCGCCGACCGGCTCACGGCTTCCGTGTGGGAGCTGCGGCTGGACGGGGTGGACCCGGCTCAGGCCGAGCGGGCCGTTTCGGCCTTCACCACGGCCGAGGCCGTCGAGGTCCAGCGCACGACCAAGAACGGCGTCCGCACCTTCGACGCCCGCTCCGCAGTCGTACAACTTGAAACGCATAGTGAACCGGCTGATAGGCCGACCGACCAGCCCTGTGCGATACTGCGGCTGGTTGTTCGGCACGTGACGCCTGCCGTACGACCCGACGACGTCCTGTCCGGTCTCCGCGCCGTGGCCGACCTGGCGCCGCCGGTCCCCGCAGCGGTGACCAGGCTGGCGCAGGGGCTGTTCGATGAAGAGACCGGCACGGTGACCGACCCGCTCGCGCCCGACCGCGAGGCAGCGACGGCCCCTACGGCCGATTCCGCTGCCGCCGCGAAGGCGTCGGCGTAAGGAAGGTCCCGCGAAGGACGGACGTCGAAGCGCCGCCCTCGTACTCGGGAGCCACCTGGGTCGGGCAGCGCACCGACCAGAAGACTTTCGCCAGGCCGTACGCATTCGGTGTACGGAACCGGCGAGACAGGACACGGAAAGCTCCCGTGCGGCGCCCGCGCCCCGGACGGCGGCACCGCGCATCGCGCGAGCCGCGGACGTCACCGGCGATCAACGTCGGACCAGGCGCGGCGCCCGGGAGCCCGACGGGAGAAATGCCCGCATGCTCGAACCGACCGAACCCACTGAGGGTTCCGAACTGAACACCCCCAGCGACACCCTGCCGCCGCGTCGTCGGCGCCGTGCCGCTTCACGCCCGGCGGGTCCCCCCGTCGCGGCCGCCTCCGAAACCCCGGAGGAGACCGTCGCGCCGGCCATACCGGCCGACAGCGATATCGACACCGACATCGACAAGAAGGCCGACGAGGACGAGGCCGCCGAGGTGGCGGTCACGGCCGAGGCCGAAGAGCTCGAAAAGGTCGAGGAGACCGAAGAGGCCGTGCCCGTCGCGCGTACGCGTCGTCGTGCGACCCGTCGTGTGTCCGCGCCTGCCGCGGCGCCCGCGGCCGCCGAGACCGTCGTGCCCGCCGCCGCTCCGGTCGAGGACCGGGAGAGCGCGGCTGTCGCCGAGGTTCCGGCCGAGGCCGGCGAGGACGCTGCTCCGCGTCGTACGCGTCGTCGTGCCACGCGCCGGGTGTCCGCACCGGGCGCGGCGCCTGTGAGCGTGGCGGCGCCCGCTGCCGAGGACGCCGAGACGCCCGCCGTTGCCGAGGCGCCTGCCGCCGAGGCCGTCGAGCCGGCCGAGGACGCTGCTCCGCCCCGTACCCGTCGTCGTGCCACGCGCCGCGTGGCCACGCCGGCCGAGGAGACCGCCGGCACCGAAGAGGCGCCCGCTGCCGAGGCGCCCGTCACCGTCCCTGCCACCGAGCAGGCCGAGGAGGACGGCGCCCCGCGGCGTACTACGCGTCGAAGGGCCGCCCGTAAGGCCGCGACCGGGTTCTCCGCGCCCGCGCAGGCCGCCGGTGTCGCCGAGGACGCCGAGAGCGCCGAGGACGAGGGGCCGCGGCGGCCGGCGCGGCCTGCCGTCGCCGTGTTCCAGGCGCCCGTGTTCACCGAGCCGCAGTTCCAGACGCCGCTGCGGGCCGCTGCGGCAGCGGCCGCCGAGGCCGCGGAGCCGGAGGCCGAGCCGGAGGAGCTCCCGGAGGAGCAGGCCGGTGCCCGGCGCCGGCGCCGTCGTCGGGGTGCCGCGTTCGGCGAGGAGGCCGAGCCGCAGGCCGCCGAGACCGCCGTGGAGGACGAGTCGGAGGAGGCCGAGGAGTCGGCCGAGGACGCCGCCGAGGGCGACGAGTCCGAGGAGACCGGTTCGCGCCGTCGCCGCCGCCGGGGCGGCCGTCGCCGCCGTCGTGGCGAGTCGGCCGAGTCCGCCGGTGAGGACGAGTCGGAGGAGTCCGACGAGCTTGCCGCCGAGCAGGCTGCACAGGATGCCGAGGACACCGCCGAGCAGGTCGAGGACGACGAGGAGGACGAGGCCGGAGAGGGCGGCGGGTCGAGCGCCAGCAGCCGTCGGCGTCGTCGCCGGCGCCGTCGGACCGGTGACTCCTCCGTGGACACGGAGCCCGGCGAGGGCGACCCCGAGCGCACCGTCGTCAAGGTCCGCGAGCCGCGTCCCCCGCGGGAAAGGGGTGCCGAGCCGTCCGACGAGGTGCAGTCCATCAAGGGCTCGACCCGTCTGGAGGCCAAGAAGCAGCGCCGCCGCGAGGGCCGCGAGCAGGGCCGCCGCCGAGTCCCGATCATCACCGAGGCCGAGTTCCTGGCCCGCCGTGAGGCCGTCGAGCGTGTGATGGTCGTCCGGCAGAGCGGTGAGCGCACGCAGATCGGCGTCCTGGAGGACGGCGTGCTCGTCGAGCACTACGTCAACAAGGAGCAGTCGACCTCGTACGTCGGCAACGTCTACCTGGGCAAGGTCCAGAACGTGCTGCCGTCGATGGAGGCCGCCTTCATCGACATCGGCAAGGGCCGCAATGCTGTGCTCTACGCCGGTGAGGTCAACTTCGAGGCGCTGGGCATGGCCAACGGCCCGCGCCGTATCGAGTCCGCCCTGAAGTCCGGCCAGTCCGTCCTCGTCCAGGTGACGAAGGACCCGATCGGGCACAAGGGCGCGCGTCTGACCAGCCAGGTCTCCCTACCGGGCCGCTACCTCGTGTACGTCCCCGAGGGCTCGATGACCGGCATCAGCCGCAAGCTGCCCGACACCGAGCGGGCCCGGCTGAAGACCATCCTCAAGAAGATCGTCCCCGAGGACGCGGGCGTCATCGTGCGCACCGCCGCCGAGGGCGCGAGCGAGGACGAGCTGCGCCGTGATGTCGAGCGACTGCAGGCGCAGTGGGAGGACATCCAGAAGAAGTCGAAGAACGGCAACGCCCCGACGCTGCTGTACGGCGAGCCGGACATGACCGTCCGTGTCGTCCGCGACATCTTCAACGAGGACTTCACCAAGGTCGTCGTCAGCGGTGACGAGGCCTGGGAGACCATCCACGGATACGTCTCGCACGTCGCGCCCGACCTGGCCGACCGGCTGTCGAAGTGGACCTCCGAGGTCGACGTCTTCGCCACGTACCGGATCGACGAGCAGCTCTCCAAGGCGCTGGACCGCAAGGTCTGGCTGCCCAGCGGCGGTTCCCTGGTGATCGACCGGACCGAGGCGATGGTCGTCGTCGACGTCAACACCGGCAAGTTCACCGGCCAGGGCGGCAACCTGGAGGAGACGGTCACCAGGAACAACCTGGAGGCGGCCGAGGAGATCGTGCGTCAGCTGCGGCTGCGCGACCTCGGCGGCATCATCGTCATCGACTTCATCGACATGGTGCTGGAGTCCAACCGGGACCTGGTGCTGCGGCGCCTGCTGGAGTGCCTGGGCCGGGACCGTACGAAGCACCAGGTCGCCGAGGTCACCTCGCTGGGCCTGGTCCAGATGACCCGCAAGCGGGTCGGCCAGGGCCTGCTGGAGTCCTTCTCCGAGACCTGCGTCCACTGCAACGGCCGCGGTGTCATCGTGCACATGGAGCAGCCGACCTCCGTCGGTGGCGGCGGCAAGCGCAAGAAGCGCGGCCGTGGCGGCGACGGGCATGTCCACGAGCACGAGGCCGCGTCGGCCGTCGAGGCTCCGGAGGCCGTCGAGGAGACCGAGGCCGAGATCGCTGCCGAGGTTGCGGCGCCGGTCGCGCTGTCCGAGCCCGCCTTCGCGCCCGACGAGGAGCTGTACAGCAGCGTCGCCGAGGCGGAGGCCGCGGTCGGCCGTGGCCGTTCGCGGCGCCGGGCGAGCCGGCGGGCGTCGTCCCCGGCGGGTGCGCCGAGGCGCGAGGACGCCAGGCGTGAGGAGACGAAGGCCGAGGTGCCGACGGCTCAGGACGTGACGGCCGAGGCGGAGCTCGTGGTGCAGCCGGAGCCGGCCGCCGAGGCACTGGCCGAGCCCGTTGCCGTAGAGGTTGCCGTGGTCGAGGCCGCGCCGGCCGAGGCTCCGGCCGTCGAGGAGGCCGCGCCCAAGGGGCGTACGCGCCGTCGTGCGACCCGCAAGGTGTCCGCGCCGGCCGGGTCGCCCGCGGGGGCCGAGGCCGCCGTGGTGACGGTCGCCGAGACCGCGCCCGTGGCCGAGGCTCCGGTGGCGGCGGAGGCAGCTGCCCCGACCGAGGCGCCCGCTGAGGCTGCCGCTCCGGCCCGCCCGCGGCGCCGTGCGGTGCGCAAGGCGACCGCGCCCACCGCGTCCGAGGAGGCGGCCGTCGTGGTCGTCCCGTCGGGTGCGGAGGAGTCCGCGGCCGCGGAGGAGACCGCCGAGGAGGCGGCTCCGGCCAAGAAGACGGCCCGTAAGACGGCCAAGAAGGCCACCGCGAAGAAGGCCGCCACCAAGAAGACCGCGGCCAAGAAGACTGCGGCGAAGAAGGTCACGGCCAAGAAGGCGGCGACGACCGCCAAGACGGCCGCGGCCAAGTCGACGGCGAAGAAGACCGCGGTCTCGGCCGCCGCCGACGAGAGCTGAGCAGCAGTACAGCTGAGCAGCAGTACGCAGGGGTGCGGCCGGTCGATGTGATCGGCCGCATACCTGTGGGGCCCGGCCCGGTTTGACCCCCTCGGGCACAGCCCCGTAACCTTGACCGTCGGCGTGTCCACAGATATAGGACGCGCCACATCCCCGTAAACCTCTTCCTCCAGAGCGCTGGGTGCTCCGCACCGGCCGCTCACGGAGAGGCTGCCCGTGCCGGGTGGCTGGACTGCGGGGGTGCCGTTCCCGAGCGAGAGAGTGAGATCCGCGTGTACGCCATCGTGCGCAGCGGTGGTCGCCAGCACAAGGTTGCTGTCGGCGACATCGTTGAGGTTGACAAGATTTCCACTGCCAAGGTTGGCGACACGGTCGAGCTCTCGACCCTGCTCGTTGTCGACGGCGACGCTGTGACCAGCGACCCGTGGGTGCTGGCCGGCATCAAGGTCCAGGCCGAGGTCGTGGACCACCACAAGGGCGTCAAGATCGACATCCTTCGCTACAAGAACAAGACCGGTTACCGCCGTCGTCAGGGCCACCGCCAGCAGTACACGGCGATCAAGGTCACTGAGATCCCCGCGGCTGCGAAGTAAGGGACTGAGGAGAGATGGCACACAAGAAGGGCGCATCGTCCACCCGGAACGGTCGCGACTCCAATGCCCAGCGGCTCGGCGTGAAGCGCTTCGGCGGTCAGGTCGTCAACGCTGGTGAGATCCTGGTCCGCCAGCGCGGCACCCACTTCCACCCCGGTTCGGGCGTCGGCCGTGGCGGCGACGACACGCTGTTCGCGCTGAACGCCGGTGCGGTGGAGTTCGGTACCCACCGTGGCCGTAAGGTCGTGAACATCGTTCCGGTCGCCTGAGTCTTCTGATTCACGGCTAGACCGAGCGATTCGTTCGGATCCTTCGCGAGGCGGACCTCACTTCCCTTGTGGGAAGGCGGGTCCGCCTTTCGCGTGTTACAGCAGAGACATATCCGTACGTTTTTGAAGTGCTGGAGGCACCCCAGATGACCACCTTCGTGGACCGCGTCGAGCTGCACGTCGCCGCGGGTAACGGAGGTCACGGCTGTGCCTCCGTCCACCGTGAGAAGTTCAAGCCGCTGGGCGGACCCGACGGCGGCAACGGCGGGCGCGGCGGCGATGTGATCCTCACCGTCGACCAGTCGATCACCACGCTGCTCGACTACCACCACTCCCCGCACCGCAAGGCCACCAACGGCAAGCCCGGTGAGGGCGGCAACCGGTCGGGGAAGGACGGTCAGGACCTCGTTCTTCCCGTGCCGGACGGCACCGTCGTCCTCGACACGGCGGGCAATGTCCTCGCCGACCTGGTCGGACACGGCACGTCGTACGTCGCCGCGCAGGGCGGCCGCGGCGGGCTCGGCAACGCGGCGCTCGCGTCGGCGCGGCGCAAGGCGCCGGGGTTCGCGCTGCTCGGTGTGCCCGGTGATCTGCAGGACATCGTCCTGGAGCTGAAGACGGTCGCGGATGTGGCGCTGGTGGGGTACCCGAGCGCCGGCAAGTCCTCGCTGATCTCGGTGCTGAGCGCGGCGAAGCCGAAGATCGCGGACTATCCGTTCACGACGCTCGTGCCGAACCTGGGTGTCGTCACGGCAGGTTCGACCGTGTACACCATCGCGGATGTGCCGGGGCTGATTCCGGGCGCCAGCCAGGGCAAGGGACTGGGCCTTGAGTTTCTCCGGCACGTGGAGCGGTGCAGCGTGCTGGTGCATGTGCTGGACACGGCGACGCTGGAGTCCGAGCGGGACCCCGTCTCCGACCTCGATGTCATCGAGGAGGAGCTGAAGCAGTACGGCGGGCTCGACCGGCGGCCGCGGATCGTCGTACTGAACAAGACCGACGTACCGGACGGCAAGGACCTCGCCGAGATGGTGCGGCCGGATCTGGAGGCACGGGGGTACCGGGTCTTCGAGGTGTCCGCTGTCGCCCATCTCGGGCTGAAGGAACTGTCGTTCGCGCTGGCCGACCTGGTGGCGAAGGCGCGCGCCGCGAAGCCGAAGGAAGAGGCGACGCGGATCGTCATCCGGCCCAAGGCCGTCGACGACGCGGGCTTCACGGTGACGCGCGAGGACGACGGGCTGTTCCGGGTGCGGGGCGAGAAGCCCGAGCGCTGGGTGCGGCAGACGGACTTCAACAACGACGAGGCCGTGGGGTATCTCGCGGACCGGCTCAACCGCCTTGGTGTGGAAGAGGAGTTGATGAAGGCGGGGGCCCGGTCGGGCGACGGAGTCGCCATCGGGCCCGAGGACAACGCCGTTGTCTTCGACTGGGAGCCGACGGTGATGGCCGGGGCGGAGATGCTGGGGCGTCGTGGTGAGGACCACCGGTTCGAGGCGCCGAGGCCTGCGGCGCAGCGGCGGCGGGACCGGGATGCCGAGCGGGACGAGGCCATGCGGGAGTACGGGGGGTTTGAACCGTTCGGTGAGTAGGCCGCCGGCGGTTTGGTGCTGGTGACTGGGGGCTCCGCCCCCAGACCCCCGTTTCGGCCCTTAAGGGGCCTCGTCCTCAAACGCCGGACGGGCTGGGTGGTGCCGACCGGCGCCGAGAGTGTTAACGCCCGGAAAACTTGTGGCGTATCCCAGGGCAACCCCTTCGCTTTTCGGTGAGTCGTACAGGGCAGTGCGGATGAGGATCTTGGATCCTCCCGCAGCCAACTGCCCTTCAGATTCCCGGAGTCGACGTGCCCGAGTCCGTTGTTGTGCCCAGATCGCGGCGTGCCCTGGTGGTCGCGATCGCGCTGCTCGCCGGGACGGCCGTCGTGTCGCCGGTTGCGCATGCGCAGTCCTCGGTCGTGAAGAGCGTGCGGCAGGACTTCAACGGGGACGGGTACCAGGATCTTGCGACCGGTGCGCCTTACGCCACCGTCGGTGGCAGGAAGGGCGCCGGTTACGTCGCCGTCGTGTACGGCTCGGCGCATGGGCTGAACCTTGCGAGCAGGCAGGTCTTCACGCAGGCGACCTCGGGTGTGCCCGGCACTCCAGAGGTGGGCGACTCCTTCGGTGCCCATCTCACCGCCGGTGATCTGGACGGCGACGGGTACACCGACCTCGTGGTCCCGGCGGCCGGGGAGGACTGGACGCAGGGCGGGGCGGCCCGGCACGGCAGTGTGACCGTGCTGTGGGGCGGGAAGAGTGGGCTGTCGGGCGGGACGATCCTGCCCGGCACCCTCACCGACAGTTCCGCGCGGGTCGTCGCCGGTGACTTCGACGGTGACGGGCACGCCGACCTGGCGGGGCCCTCGGCGCTGGAGTCGGGGCCGTTCAGCCGTGGTGGAGTGCCTGCCCGTAGCCAGGACATCTCCTTCACCGATGCCGATGTGAAGGTGCTGGACGTGGCGAGCGGGGACGTCGACGGTGACGGCATCAGCGATGTGGTCGTGCTGACCGGGCCGTTCGACTACGACGATCCGGGCGACCAGAACGTCGGGCACGGTCTGTTCTATCTGCACGGCAGTCGGGGCGGCCTTGCCCCGCTCACCCGCCTCAAGGACGGCGAGGGCCGGGACATCGAAGGCGGCGAGAGCATCGCGCTCGGCGACGTCAACGGCGACGGGCGGGACGATCTCGTCTTCGGGCGGCCCCGGGTCGCGTACTCGGGTGATGGTGCGCCCGACCCGAGCGAGTACGGCGAGCGGATCGGCGTCGTGTTCGGTACGGCACAGGGGCCGCAGGCCGCCGACCCGCGGACCATCGACCAGGACACGTCCGGTGTGCCCGGGGTGACGGAGCCCGGCGATCTCTTCGGCACGGACGTCGCCGTAGGTGACGCGAACGGCGACGGGTACGCCGACATCGCGGTCGGCATTCCCGGTGAGGACTTCTCGGGGGTGACCGATGCCGGCACTGTCGCCGTGATCCCCGGCAGCGCGTCGGGGCCGAGCGGCGCCGGTGCAAAGGTGTTCAGCCAGAACACGGCCGGTGTCCCCGGCACCGCCGAGCGCGCCGACCGCTTCGGCGAGGCGGTCACCTTCCTCGACGGGGATCACGACGGCCGCGCGGATCTCGTCGTGGGCGCCCCTGGCGAGAACGCCGACGCCGGCTCGGTCTGGGGTTTCCGGTCCAATGCCTCAGGGGTCAATGGCACGGGGGCTGTCTCCTTCGGTGCCAAGGCCCTCGGTACGGACCCTCAACTCGCCCTGCTCGGCGCCGAGTTCATCCACTGAGCTCCGTGGCTTCATCCGGCACGGTCGCGGACGACGCCGAACTCGGCTCGAACTTCGCTTACTGAACGGCCCCCCGTTCGTTGTCAACTGATGGGCACGCAGGGCCCGTTGCGGCAAAATCACGTGCGTCGTGTTGTTCCCGTGTCGCAACGGGTCTTCTGTTGTCTGCCCATTTGTCATGCACGCGAAGGTCTCCGTTCAGCGGGTGGACCGCCCGGCTGCGTGAGCTTTCACGTGTCCAAGAGGCTTGCGAGACAGGGGAGTTCGCGATGACCGGAGCAATCTCGCCCCACCGACGCCACTTACTGATCGCCGGCGCCGCCGTCCTCGGCGCCGCCGCATCCGCACAGCTGTGGCTGCCGGGCACGGCCCGCGCGGCCGAAGTCACCCTGCCCGACGGCGTGTTCAGCCTCGGCATAGCCTCCGGCGACCCGCTGCCCGACGGCATCGTGCTGTGGACCCGGCTCGCCCCCGACCCGCTGAACGGCGGCGGCATGCCCGACACCGTGGTCCTGGTGGAGTGGGAGCTCGCGGAGGACGACCGGTTCAGAAAGCCCGTGCGCAGAGGCGTCGCCCAGGCCCGGCCCGAGTACGGGCACAGCGTTCATGTGGACGTACGGGACCTGCGCCCGGACCGCTCGTACTGGTACCGCTTCCGTGCGAGTGGTCAGATCTCACCCACCGGCCGCACCCGCACCGCCCCCCACCCGCACAGCAAGGGCGGCTCCCTGCGCATCGCCCTCGCCTCCTGCCAGAACTGGCAGCACGGCTATTTCACGCCGTACGCCGACATGCTCCAGCAGGAGCCCGACTTCGTGCTCTTCGTCGGCGACTACATCTATGAGTCCACGCCGTCGTCGGCGGGCCCGCGCCGGCACGAGGGCACGGGGGAGCCGTACACCCTGGAGCAGTACCGCAACCGGTACGCCCAGTACCGCACCGACCCCGACCTCGCGGCGATGCACGCGAACACGCCCTGGGTGGTCACCTTCGACGACCACGAGGTCGACAACGACTGGGCCGGGGAGATCCCGCAGGACCCCGACAAGCAGTCGCACGACGCGTTCGTGGCCCGGCTGACGGCGGCCTTCCAGGCGTACTACGAGCACATGCCGGTCCGGGCGAGCGCCATTCCCAACGGCCCGCACATTCAGATGTACCGACGGCTGGAGTTCGGCCGCCTGGTGCGCCTGAACGTCCTCGACACCCGGCAGTTCCGCAGCGACCAGGTGACCAGCCAGGCGGACGCTCAGGACCCGTCGCTCACGATGCTCGGCGCCGAGCAGAAGCAGTGGCTCCTCGACGGGCTGCACGACTCGCCGGCCCGCTGGAACCTGATCGCCTCCCAGATAATGATGGCCGAGACCGATCTGCAGATCGGCGAGGGCAAGCTCTGGTACTACGACGCCTGGGACGGCTATCAGGTCGAACGCAACGCCCTGCTCCAGGAGTTCGCCGACGTCCGCAACCCGGTCGTGCTCAGCGGCGACCGTCACCTCACGATGATCAGCGACCTCAAGACCGACTACGGCGACCCGGACTCCGAGGTCGTCGGCGCCGAGTTCGTCGGTACGTCCATCTCCAGCAACGGCGACCAGGACCAGGCCGCCTTCCACGCCGAGTGGGATCCGCGCATGCCGGACAACCCGCACTGGAAGCTGATCGACGCCCACCGCGGCTACCACCTCTTCGACATCGACCGGCACGGCATCGACGCACAGGTCAGGGTGGTCGACACGGTCCGGCAGCCGACGGCGACTCCGAGCACGTATGCGCGGCTGCGGGTGGAGAACGGCCGCCCCGGGGTCGAGCTCGCGTAGACCCCTCGGGCATGAAGTCTGTGAAGTCTGTGTGACGGGAGCCTGGGACTCATCTGTGTCCCAGGTCTCTCTCAGGTAAGTCTCAGGCGTGACTCTTACCGTCCCTTAACCATGGAGACGGACTGTACGAGACTGCCCGCGGGCACCCGGCTGCTGCACATCGGCCCGCACAAGACCGGGACGACCTCGATCCAGGGCGCGCTGTTCGCCGCGAAGGACCAACTGCCCGCGCACGGCGTCGAGTTCCCCGGGCACACCCGGCACCCCATGGAGGCCGCCCTGGCCGCCTGCGCCCGCCCCGCGATGATGGGCGACATCGCGCCCACCGACCGGCACTGGACGACGCTGCTGCAGCAGGTGCACGCGACCGGCGGGCGCACCTCCGTGGTCAGCAGCGAGTTCTTCGCCGACGCCGACGCCGAGGACGAGGAGACGATCGGGCGGATCGTCGAGCAGCTCGGCGGGGACCGTGTGCACATCCTGGTCACCCTGCGCCCGTTGGCGAAGATCATGCCCTCGCAGTGGCAGCAGTACGTGCAGAACGGTCTGCGGATGGGCTACGAGGAATGGCTGGAGCACATGCTCCGCAAGGCCCCGTACGAGCAGCCCAACCCCAGCTTCTGGCGTCGGCACCGGCACGACCGGCTGGTGGAGCGGTGGGCCGGGGCGGTCGGGCCGGAGCGGGTCACCGTGGTCGTGGTCGAAGACCGGGACCGGGGCGGGCTGATGCGCACCTTCGAGGCGCTGCTCGGGCTGCCGGAGAATCTCCTGCAGCCGGTTCCGGACACGGCAAATCGGTCACTCACCCTCGCCGAGACCGAAATGCTGCGGAATCTTAATAAGGAATTCCGCGGCAATGGGCTGCCGGACGAGCTGTATTCCAGGCTCGTTCGTAACGGCGCGGTCATGCATATGAAGAACGCGTGCAGCCCGACACCGCAGGACGTGAAGATCTCGACACCCCGGTGGGCCGTCGAGGCCGCCGCCGGGATCGGCGCCGAGATCATTGACCGCATCGCTCGTATGGGGGTACGGGTCCTCGGCGATCCGGCGCCGCTGTCCGCCGTACCCGAGCCCGCCGGTCAGGAGCCCCAGGAGCCGCGCATCGCTCCCGAGGTGGCCGCCCAGGCCCTCTACGGCGCCCTGGCCGCGGCCGCCGCGGCACCGGTGCGGCACACCGCTTCGGCCAAGGCGCGCACGGTTCATCAGACGTCTTCGGTGGAACTCGTGAAGGTGCTCGGCCACCGCTGCCTGAAGAAGCTGCGGCGGCACTGACCCGCTGTGCAGTTACTCACAGCAATTCCGAGGGAGCGCACGGAGAGGGTCCCACCGTCACCAGCAGTGCAAGGTGAATGACAGGTAGCGCGCACATATGCAGCGAACGGCGCTCACCTTGCACAGCGGTAACCGCAAGTGGGACCATTTCCGCGTTCCCTGTCGCCCCAAGGTAGGTCCTCTGTGTCCCAGCACATAGCCAAGCCCCGTACCACCGCAGTCGTCCTGGCCGGTGGTACCGGCCAGCGGGTGGGTCTTTCGATCCCCAAGCAGCTGCTGAAGATCGCCGGCAAGGCAGTCATCGAGCACACCCTGACCACCTTCGAGAAGGCCGACTCGATCGACGACGTCATCGTGCTGATGGCGCCGGGCTACGTGCCCGACATCGAGAAGATCGTCGCCAAGGCCGGGTTCAAGAAGGTCAAGAAGATCATCGAGGGTGGCTCGACCCGGAACGAGACCACCGAGCGCGCCATCGAGGCCCTCGGCGAGGGCCTGGCCGAGGGCGAGGACCTCAACGTCCTCTTCCACGACGCCGTACGCCCCCTGCTCGCGCAGCGCGTCATCGACGACTGCGTGGCCGCCCTGGAGCGCTACCAGGCCGTCGACGTCGCCATCCCGTCCGCGGACACCATCATCGTCACGCGCACGCACGGCGAGGACGGCGAGTTCATCACCGAGATCCCGGACCGCTCCCGGCTGCGCCGCGGCCAGACCCCGCAGGCCTTCAAGCTGTCCACGATCCGGCGGGCCTACGAGGTCGCGGCCGGCGACCCCAACTTCCAGGCCACGGACGACTGCTCCGTCGTACTGAAGTACCTGCCGGACGTGCCGATCCATGTCGTCGCGGGCGACGAGTACAACATGAAGGTGACGCAGCCGGTCGATGTCTTCATCGCCGACAAGCTCTTCCAGCTCGCCTCCACCGCCGCGCCCGAGCAGGTGAGCGAGGAGGCCTACCGCGAGCTGCTCACCGGCAAGACGGTCGTGATCTTCGGCGGCTCGTACGGCATCGGCAAGGACATCGCCGAGCTGGCCGAGTCCTACGGCTCCAAGGTGTACGCGCTGGGCCGCTCCACCACCGGCACGCATGTGGAGAACCCGGAGGAGGTCGACGACGCGCTGTCCAAGGCGTACGCGGAGACCGGCCGGATCGACTACGTCGTCAACACCGCGGGCGTGCTGCGTATCGGCAAGCTGGCCGAGACCGACAACGCGACCATCGAGGAAGCGCTGAAGGTCAACTACCTGGCCCCGGTGCAGATCGCTCGTTCCGCGTACAAGTACCTGGCGGAGACCAAGGGCCAGCTGCTGCTCTACACCTCCAGCAGCTACACCCGCGGCCGCGCCGAGTACAGCCTCTACTCCTCGACCAAGGCCGCCATGGTGAACCTCACCCAGGCCCTGTCCGACGAGTGGGCCGGCGACGGCATCCGCGTCAACTGCGTCAACCCGGAGCGCACCGCCACGCCGATGCGGACGAAGGCTTTCGGCCAGGAGCCCGAGGGCTCCCTGCTCTCCTCCGAGGCGGTCGCCCGCACCTCGCTCGACGTGCTGCTGTCCGAGCTGACCGGGCACGTCATCGACGTCCGTCAGCAGGACCCGATGGCGGGCGCGGCGAAGGCCTCCGGCTTCGAGCAGGCGCTGGCCTCGGTGCTGGACCGCCAGGACGGCGTGTAATAATCGACGGTAATTAGTCTTCCGTTATTCAGGCCTCTGCTTTCCGGTGTCAATGCAGTGCATTGACCGGGTGTTCGCAGGGGCCTGAATCCGTAAAACGAACAAAACCGGCACTCCCCTCCCAGAGCAGGTTCTCCGTGATATCCACCGCTATTCGCGTCGCCCGGGTGGGCAGCGCGGCCGAGCTGGCCGCGGCGGCGCTCATGATGCTGGGCTTCCCGGCGCTCATGCTGGCCGCGCTCATCCCGAGCGTCACCGCCTTCGCGGCGGCGGCCGCCGTGACCTACCTGGCGGACCACTATCTGCACCGCAAGGGCAGCTACCTGGTCAACCGCCTCAGCAAGGTCCGCGCCGGCCTGTCGATCCGCTTCCTGATCCGAGAGCTGCTGCTGATCCTGCTGCTGGCCCGGCTGTCCCTCGCGGACAACCTGATCTACTACGGCGCGGTCGCCTGCTTCATCGCGTTCTACGGTCTCCAGGCCCCGCACGGTGCCCTGGTCACCCTGATCCGCAACCGCCGCCGGATGCCGGTCGCCACCCGCAATGTCGACCTGGCCTCGCGCATCCGCATCCCGGACGCCCCGCCGCGCGGGCTGCTGGACCGCTCGGCCGAGAAGATGCTCCACCTCGACCTCGCGGCCGTCGTCGGCATCCTGGTCTCCGCGACCATGGACACGTCCGTGGCGGGCTTCATCGGCATCGGCGTCACCCTGTTCCTGGGCTGCCTGTACGTCCTCGCACTGATGCCGTACGTCCGCGGCAGCAAGATCCCGCCGAAAGCGGAGAAGGTGCTCGCGGCCGTCGACAACTGGCTGCACGAGTACAAGCCGGAGACGGTGCTGTACTTCTCGGGCTCCAAGGACTCCGCGTACCAGGTCAACATGTGGCTGGAGACGATGGAGCAGCTGGACTCCAAGCCGCTGGTGATCCTGCGCGAGCGGGTCATCCTGACCAACCTGGCGCCCACCACGGTCCCGGTCATCTGTGTGCCCGGCGGTGTGCACCTGATGAACCTGGACCTGTCGAACGTGCGCGTCGCGCTGTACGCGGCCAACGTCGGCAAGAACATCCACCTGCTGCGCGTCCCCACCATGAAGCACGTCTTCATCGGCCACGGCGACAGCGACAAGCTCGCCAGCGTCAACCCGTTCAGCAAGGTGTACGACGAGGTGTGGACCGCCGGGCGGGCGGGCCGCGACCGCTATGCCATCGCCGACGTCGGCGTCCGCGACGACGACATCGTGGAGGTCGGCCGCCCGCAGCTGGCGCCGATCCAGAGCTGGCAGGGCGTGCCCGACGGCCCCGGCGACGAAGCCGCCGACGGACGCTGCCCCACGGTGCTGTACGCGCCCACCTGGGAGGGATGGGACGGCGACCCGGGCAACACCTCGATCGTGCTGGCCGGCGAGAACATCGTGAAGAAGCTGGTCAAGACCGACCCGCCGGTCCGTGTCCTGTACAAGCCGCACCCGTTCACCGGCACCGTCAGCAAGGAGGCCGGCGCCGCGCACCAGCGCATCGTCGCCCTGGTCGAGAAGGCCGCCGCCGAGCGCGCCGCCGACTCCCGCTTCACCGTCGACGCCGTCGCCCAGACGCAGGCCAAGACCGAACTGGCCCGTATCGAGACCCGTCTCGCCGAGCTGTCCGGTACCGCGGGAGACAAGGGCGACGAGGCCGAGGCCACCCGTGACGGCGTGGCCGACATCGCCAGGTACGAAGAGATCGCCCGGCTGCGCGGCGAGTGGAACGACGCGTACTGGCGTTCCTTCGGCAGCTTCGAGCACCGCGTCATCACGGGCGCCGAGCCGCGTCTGTACGACTGCTTCAACGTCTCCGACGCGATGGTCTCCGACATCTCCAGCGTGGTCTCCGACTTCATCGCGAGCGGCAAGCCGTACGCGGTCACGGACTCCGCCGAGCTGGGCGTCGAGGAGTTCAAGCGGCAGAACACCGCCGTGCGCGCCGCGGTGATCCTCTCCAACAGCGCCGCAGAGCTGGGCGAGCTGCTGGGCGCGGTCCGCGACCCGTCCGCCGATGCCCTGGCGGAGGACCGCAAGGAGCTGAAGGAGTACCTGCTCGGCCCGGACGACCCGACGTCCATCGAGCAGTTCAACACCGCGGTGGCGAACCTGACGCGCAAGGCCGACACCCGCAACCTCGGCCAGGAGTCCCGGGCCGCCGCGGCCGGCACCCCCGGCGCGGACGAGCTGTCGGACGCGCTCTCGACGCAGCCGCCGACCAGGTAGACCAGGTAAGAGGCAGCCGCTCACGTTGTGAAACGAGTGAGAAGGGCCCGGTTTTCGAGGAGTGATCCTCGAAAACCGGGCCCTTCTTCGTATGTTCATGTGTCCGTACCTGTCTGTTCGCCATGTGAACTGAGTCACGAATGTATGGCCGCAGGGCAACCGCTTGCCCAGGTCGACCGTCTTTCCAAGTAGCGAATGAGGCGATACGGGGGAAATATCCCGTTGACGAGGGGGAAACAGTGACCGTGACGCAACCTGATGTGAGCGTCGTCATCGGGGCGTACGAAGCGATGCCGTATCTGGTCGAGTGCCTGGCGTCCGTCGAGGCACAGACCATCGACCCGGAGCGCATCGAGGTCATCGCGGTGGACGACGGCTCCACCGACGGGTCGGGGGAGTACCTGGAGGAGTTCGCGGCCCGTGTGGCCATGCCGGTCACGGTGATCCGGCAGGACAACTCCGGCGGCCCCAGCGGCCCGCGCAACGTCGGCCTGGGCAAGGCCGCCGGCCGCTATGTCTTCTTCCTCGACGCCGACGACCGGCTGGGCCCCGAGGCGCTGGAGCGCATGGTCGCGATGGCCGACCGCAACGGCACGGACGTCGTCCTCGGCAAGGTCGAGGGCATCAACCGCAAGCCCCCGCAGTCGATGTGGGGCAAGACGCTCGACCGCACCGACGTCTACTCCTCCAACATCAAGTTCACCCTGAGCGCGCAGAAGCTGTTCCGCCGTGAGCTCCTCGAACAGCACGGCATGCGCTTCGACGAGTCCCTGTGGACCGGCGAGGACGCGCTGTTCACGATGGAGGCCTACCTGCGGGCGAACGGCGTCTCCGTGCTCGCCGACTACACCTGCTACTACCTGGTGGGCCGCGACGACGGCAAGCACGTGACGAAGAGCGGCGGCTACACCCTGCGCTTCGACTCCGCCCGCGCCCTGATGAACCTGATCGCCGAACTCGTCCCCGCCGGCGAGCGGCGCGACGCGCTCATGCACCGGCCCTTCCTGATCACGCTGCTGCCGCAGTTCGGCCCCAAGTTCCTCAAGGACAGCGAGCAGGTACGGCAGCACAAGTTGGAGCTGGCGAAGCCGCTGATGGAGGAGTTCTGGACCGAGGGCGTCGCCGGCCGCCTCAAGGTCGAGGAGCGGCTGCGGCTGCACCTCGTGGCCGAGCAGCAGCCCGAACTCCTCCTCCCCGTCGTGGAGTTCGTGAAGGCGAAGAAGCAGGCGGCGGCCCTCCTGGAGAAGAAGGGCCACCACGTCTACCTCGTCTACCCGCACTTCCGCGAAGCGAAGGCCGGCATACCGGACTCGGTCTACCTCGCCGCACCCCGCGAGGCCCGCGCCTTCCACGGCTACCGCGAACACTCCGCCGGTTCGGTGCTGAAGCGGGCGGTGCGCAAGGCGCGCCGGGTGCTGAAGGCGCGGTCCGGCGCGGGCAGGACCGCCGCGGCGGCCTGACGGCCGGGGCGGGCCGGAGCTACTGCCTGCCCGACTGCAGTGCCCGTCGGATCGGGCGCCCCACCACACGCCGGGCCCGCCGGTAGACGGACGTCGACGGCGCCGCCGTACCCGACCTGGCGGCGCCCCGCTCCAGCTCGCGCCTCAACTGGGCGTTGTCCAGCGACAGTTCGCCGATACGGCTCTGCAGCCAGCCGAACCGTGAGGTGAGCGAGGCGAGGTCGGCGTCGTTCCAGGGGCGGATGCCGGCCGGGAAGGCCAGCGAGCGCATCCGGGCCTCGAAGGCCGCGCCGCCGTCGCCGTGCGTGAACGTGTTCTCCAGGCCGTTTCGGTCCAGGAACGCCGTGAACCGCGCGAAGCGCTCCGCATGGCCGCCGGTCAGGCCGCCGAAGTCGGCCTCCTCGTACAGCTGCGCAGGGTCGAGATCCGGGGCCGACCTGTCGATGCGGCGGTGCGGGATGTCGAAGTAGCGGCACAGCTCCAGGGTCCGCGAGTCGCCGCACAGCACGGTGGCGGGCGTGCCCGCGAGCAGCGCCGCGATATTGCCGTGGATGCGGGAGCCGAAGGAGAAGTCGTACCCGCGCAGGTCCTCGATCCAGGTGACCGGGTCGACGTAGACCCGGACCTTGTCCTCCCGGTACATCGGATGGTCCGGGTGGGTCGGGATCGCCGTCACCGCAGCGTTCGGGTGGGACAGGTCCCGCCAGTGCAGCTGCCGTGCGTCGCTGAGGTTCTGGCCGATGAACGTCAGGTTGGGATAGCGGACGTGGACGCGGTCGATGACCTTGTCCAGGCCCTGCTTCTGCACCGCGCTGTGCGAGCCGTTGACCGCGATCCGGGAGTCGGGGGTCAGCTCCAACGCCCTTTTGCGTACGGCCAGTTCCTTGCCGTACATGAAGAGGGACGGGCGGCTCCATCGGCTTCAGCCGCGCCGCGTTGTAGCTCAGCCCCGCCTGCGCGCCGATGCCCAGCACCACGACCGGGATCCGCAGCCTGCTGATCAGCCGCGTCAGCCGCTTCAGCTGCGGCTCGAAGGACGGCCGGAACGCGTTGGCCAGCGGGACGACGAAAGCGTCGTACTCCTCGTTGATCCGGCCCGCCGCCACATCGGTCCGTACGCCGTTCGAGACGACCTCGGTGCCGGGTGTCTCCAGGATCTTGTGTGAGGCATCACCGAAGATCAGATTGCCGGAGTTGGTGGCGATGACGTCCTGGTGGAGGGCCTCCAACCAGTGCAACCTTTTTGCCGTATGCAACGCGTGAGCAAATGGTTACGTGGCGCCTGTCCGGGGACTGGACCGGCGCGCGGGGCAGGGTCCCCTTCGCGTAGATTGCCGGGCGGGGAAGCCTGAGCGTGCGAGGGGACGGAAGAACAAGGTGGCAGGGGCAAGGCAGGCCGTGAGCGAGGCCCGCAGGATCGTCGTCAAGGTGGGTTCCTCGTCGCTGACCACCGCGTCCGGCGGCCTGGACGCCGACCGCGTCGATGCGCTCGTCGACGTCCTCGCCAAGAGCCGAAGCGGCGGCGAGAAGGAGATCGTCCTGGTCTCCTCCGGCGCCATCGCCGCAGGTCTCGCCCCGCTGGGCCTGCGCCGCCGCCCCAAGGACCTGGCCCGCCAGCAGGCCGCCGCCAGCGTCGGCCAGGGCCTGCTGGTCGCCCGCTACACCGCCTCCTTCGCCCGCTACGGCGTCCGTGTCGGCCAGGTCCTGCTGACCAGCGACGACATGAGCCGCCGCGCCCACCATCGCAACGCCTCCCGCACCCTCGACAAGCTGCTCGCGATGGGCGCGTTCCCGATCGTCAACGAGAACGACACCGTCGCCACCGACGAGATCCGCTTCGGCGACAACGACCGGCTCGCCGCCCTCGTCGCCCACCTCGTCCACGCCGACCTGCTGGTCCTCCTCTCCGACGTCGACGGTGTGTACGACGGCGACCCCAGCAGGCCCGGCACCTCGCGGATAGCCGAGGTGCGCGGGCCCGAGGACCTCGCCCACGTCGAGATCGGCAGCGCGGGCAAGGCCGGCGTCGGCACCGGCGGCATGGTCACCAAGATCGAGGCGGCCGCGATCGCCGCCGCGGCAGGGGTCCCCGTGGTTCTGACGAGCGCCGTGCACGCGGCGGAGGCCCTGTCCGGCGGGGATACCGGGACCTACTTCCACATCACCGGCAAGCGCTCCGCCGACCGGCTGCTGTGGCTGCAGCACGCCTCCACCCCGCAGGGCCACCTGACCCTGGACGACGGGGCGGTGCGGGCGGTCGTCGAGCGGCGCACGTCGCTGCTGCCGGCCGGAATCGCCGCCGTCGAGGGCGAGTTCGTCGCCGGGGACCCGGTGGAGCTGCGGGACGCCGAGGGCCGCGCGGTGGCCCGCGGGCTGGTGAACTTCGACGCCAAGGAGATCCCCCAGCTGCTCGGCCGCTCGACCCGGGAACTGGCACGCGAACTGGGCCCGGCCTACGAGCGCGAGGTCATCCACCGGGACGACCTGGTGATCCTGCATCCCTGACGCCCGGGCCGGCTGCATTTCCCCGGGGGCAACCCCCGGACCCCCGGCCGGCTGCATTATCCCGGGGGCAACCCCCGGACCCCCGGCCGGCTGCATTATCCCGGGGGCAACCCCCGGACCCCCGGCCGAAAACGGGGGGAACGCCCCGCAAATCGGCCCGTCGTGAGGTGGACGTTCCGCAAAACCGCCCCACGATCCCTTGCGGCCTGCTCAACTTTGTCTCAGGGATACGTTCCGCACGTCCACCCAGTCGATCACTGCGTGAAGGAGGCCGTCGTGAGACGAGTGCGCCCTGGGGCCGCGGCGTCCCGCGACGGCGCCCCCTCCCGCGCGGTCGGCGAGGAGCGCGCCCTGACCAGCGTCGCGGCCGGCGACCGGTACGAGGAACCGGCCGATCTGCCGCGCCTGTGGCATGTCACCCTCAGCGTCTCCGGCGAGGAGGCACCGCTGAAGGAGGTGCGGCGCGGTCTCGAACAGCTCGCCCACGATCACCCCTTTCTGCTGACCAGCCGGTACGCGGGCGACCACGCGGAGATCCGCTACTGGGAGGAGGCCCGCGACCTGCACGACGCGGCCGCCGTCGCCCTGCGCCTGTGGGGCGAGCACCGCCAGACCGCCAAGCTGCCGCCCTGGGAGATCGTCGGCCTGGAGGTCATCGACCGCGAGACCTACCACCAGCGGATCGCCGAGGGGTACGGCCCGGCGCCCGCGACCCCCGTCGGGGTCCATCCCTTTTGAGCCCTCTTCGCCAGGTGTCTCGGGGTTTGGAATGACTGCCGATCCGGCCCGCCGGGCGCACTACCCTTCCCTCATGACCACGCTTTCGCCGTACGACTCCATGTCCCCGGTCAACCGGGCCGCCTACCGCGCCAAGGCCGCCGCCGCCGACCTCGCCCCGCTGCCGCGCGCGGTCAAGGACGACGCGCTCGCCGCCATCGCGGACGCCCTGGAGGTCCGTACGAGCGAGATCGTCGAGGCCAACGCCAAGGACATCGCCAAGGCCCGCGAGGCCGGCACCAGCGAGGCCATCATCGACCGGCTGACGCTCACCCCGGAGCGGGTGCGCGCCATCGCCTCCGACGTGCGCGACGTCGTCGCCCTGCCGGACCCGGTCGGCGAGGTCGTCCGCGGCTCCACCCTCCCCAACGGCATCGACCTGCGCCAGGTCCGCGTCCCGCTCGGCGTCGTCGGCATCATCTACGAGGCCCGCCCGAACGTGACGGTGGACGCCGCGGCGCTCTGCCTGAAGTCGGGCAACGCGGTTCTGCTGCGCGGCTCGGCCTCCGCCTACGAGTCGAACACCGCGCTGGTGCGTGTGCTGCGCGACGCCGTGGGCGGCGCGGGGCTGCCCGCCGACGCCATCCAGCTGGTGCCCGGCGAGAGCCGCGAGAGCGTGCGCGAGCTGATGCGCGCCCGGGGCCTGGTCGACGTCCTGATCCCGCGCGGCGGCGCCTCCCTGATCCAGACGGTCGTCTCGGAGTCCACCGTCCCGGTCATCGAGACCGGCACCGGCAACTGCCATGTCTACGTCGACGCCCACGCCGACCTCGACATGGCGATCGACATCCTGATCAACTCCAAGGCCCAGCGGGTCAGCGTCTGCAACGCCGCCGAGACCCTCCTGGTCCACCAGGACATCGCCCCCGAGTTCCTGCCGCGCGCCCTGGACGCCCTCGCCGAGGCCGGGGTGACCGTGCACGCCGACCCGCGGGTGCTGGCGTACGCAAAGGACTCCAAGGCGACCGTCGTCGAGGCGACGCCGGAGGACTGGGACACCGAGTACCTCTCGTACGACATCGCCGCCGCCGTCGTGGACTCCCTGGACAAGGCCGTCGAGCACATCCGGCTGTGGACCTCGGGTCACACCGAGGCGATCGTGACGACATCGCAGCAGGCCGCCCGCCGCTTCACCCAGCTCGTCGACTCCACGACCGTCGCCGTGAACGCCTCCACCCGCTTCACCGACGGCGGCCAGTTCGGCTTCGGCGCGGAGATCGGCATCTCCACGCAGAAGCTGCACGCCCGCGGGCCGATGGGGCTGCCGGAGCTCACCAGCACGAAGTACATCGTCACCGGTGACGGGCACATCCGGCGCTGATCGCCACTGCGGCGGGCCGCGAGGCCCACGAGAGGTGTCTCACAAGGCGGATGAATTTCCATACCGTCTGCCCAAATTGACCCCCCAGGTCTACTCTGGATCCGTGCCGGAGGACGTGGGGGGCACGCCGTTCCCTGACGGCTGGGAGCCCGAAGACGACCACGACCGCGGGGTGTCGGACGAAGAGTTCGCCTCCGTGGTCTTCGACGAGGCCTTTGTACGGGCGGCCGTGGTGCACGAGCCGACCGCCGTCGAACGCCTCCTTGCCGCCGCCCAGGCGAGAGCAGAGGCCTCCGAGGCGGAAGCCCGCCGGGCCCACGGGAGAGGCGAGCGGTACGAGGAGGGATACCAACCCTCCGGTTTCGGCCATGATCCCGAGCTCGACGACCTGGACGACACCGACGTCCTCGAAGGCCGCTACGGCGCCCCGGGGACGTACGGAAAACAGGTCCGCTGGCACCGCCCCGTCGCCTGGATGCTCGCCCTCGTGATGGGCATAGGCATGGTCGCGCTGGCCTTCACCGCGGTCTACCGGGGTGCCTCCTCGGGCAGCCGGGACCAGGTGCCGCCGCCCGCCTCGACCGGCCTGGAACAGGGCAGCGCGGCGCCGCCCTCCGCTTCCGCCGACAACTCTCAGCCAGCGCTCTCGGTCATCCCGCCCAGCCCCTGAGCGGCGCCCGGAGCACGGCCTTCGCGCGCACTTTCGATCCTGGTGAGAACCTGTCAGAACTTGTCGTGTACCAGGGCGTTTACCGGGGCTTCCGGAGACCTACCCTGAAGGTATGGGAGGGCCTGGAGACCCACCTGAGGGGACACCCGAGGGCGCCCCCGGGGGTGGTGAGGACGAGTACCGATCCGTCGTCTTCGACGAGTCGTTCGTCCGCGCTGCCCGCCTCCAGGAGTTCTCCGCGCAGGAACGCATGGCCGACCACGCGCCCGCCGTGCGCCGCCGCCCGCCGCTGCACCGGGGCCTGTCCCGGCAGGCGCTGATCCTGGTCCTGCTGATAGCGGTGGCCTTCGGGACCGCTATCTACATGGGTGTACGGCACCCCTACCAGACCCCCGCCGCCCGGCAGCCCGTGGAGCCCCTGCGGATGACGGTCATACCGCTCTCCCCCCAGGGCAAGGTGCCGGGCACGGCCGATCCCGAGTACCTGTACACGCACAGCCCCGCCGCGCAGTTCCGGGTCGGCGCCGAGGGCATACCGCTGCCCGCCGCGCGGCGCACCGCGCACTTCTCGGACAGCCAGGTGGTGGCCGCTCTGACCACCGCCAAGGACTACATAGTCCACTCCTCGCTCTACCCCGAGGTCCTGAACAGCCAGGATGTCCGCTCCGTGCGCGTCCTGCTCGACGCCAGCCAACTCGACCAGTTCGACCAGAGCTTCGAGCACCCGACGGCCGACGGCCGGCATCAGCCCACCGGATGGCTGGTTCGCTTCGACCAGACCCGCGCCCAGCTCGCCGACGGCAAGATCCGGGTCCAGGGCACGCTGCAGGCCACCGAGACCGACTCGGCCACCCTCGAGGTCACCGCGGACCACACCTTCGTCTACGCGCTGCGACCGACCGGCGCCGACGCCAAGGCCCCGGCCTCCCTGTTCACCGTCCGGCGCGAGCTGCACTTCCGCTTCGACCGCGACGACCTCCGCCTGCACCAGGCCCAGCTGGTCGTCTCCTACGTCCAGGCCGGCCCGCTGTCCTGCGCCGAGGACTCGACCAACCACTTCCACCCGCTGCTGGCCGGACAGACGGCCAAGTCGGGCGGCCCCGCGGGCACCGACCCGTATGCGACCGGCGGCGCGACGGCCCTCTGCGGCTCCCTCGCGACGAGCGCACAGCCCAAGGTATGAGTGACCGGCGGGCGCTCCTGCCCCCGCCGGCCATGAACCCTCAGATCACTTGTCGTCCCGCGGCGGCGTGTCCGTGGGCGGCTCGTCCGACGGCGGCTGCTCCTGCCCCGGAGCCGAGCTCGCGAAGCCGTCGAAGCCGCGCCGCACGCGCCCGCCGATGCCCCCGGCCCCGCCGGCGATGTCGCTGACCAGCTTCATCAGCGGATCCTTGGAGCTCTTCACATTGCTGGCGTAGCTGGCCGCCGACTCCTTGAACGAGTCCGAGACCGAGGTGTCCTTGTCCTCGCTGCGCCGCGGGTAGTGGCCGTCCATGATCCGCTGGTAGTCCCGGGACTCGGACCACTTCTTCAGCTCGGCCGCCCGGATGGTGGTGAACGGGTGGGACCGCGGCAGCAGGTTCAGGATCTTCAGCACGGAGTCGCGCAGGTCGCCGCCCTCCTCGTACTCCTCGGCCTGCTTGAGGAACGCGTCCACGTTCATCTCGTGCAGATGGTTGCCGCCCGCGATCTTCATCAGACCGCGCATCGAGGCCTGCAGATCCTGCCCGGCCAGCAGCCCCGCCCGGTCCGCGGACAGCTCCGACTTGCGGAACCACTCGCGCAGCGCCGTCACGATCGCCATGATCGCGATGGTGCCCAGCGGGATCCAGGCGACCCGGACCGCCAGGTTGGTCAGGAACAGCAGGATCGTGCGGTACACCGCGTGACCGGACAGGGCGTGGCCCACCTCGTGGCCGACGACCGCCCGCATCTCCTCCTCGTCGAGCAGCTCGACGAGCCCGGTCGTGACGACGATGATCGGCTGATCCAGGCCGATGCACATCGCGTTCGGCTGCGGGTCCTGGTTGACGTACATCGGCGGGACCTTCTCCAGGTCCAGGATGTAACAGGCATCTCGCAGCATGTCGTTGAGGTGCGCGAACTGCTGATCGGACACGCGCACCGAGTCGGACAGGAACAGCAGCCTGAGGCTGCGTTCGGGCAGCAGCCCGCTGAGCGCCTTGAAGACCGTGTCGAAGCCGCTCAGCTTGCGCAGCGCCACCAGCGCGCTGCGGTCGGCGGGGTGCTCGTACGCACGCGAGGAGATCCCGGGGAAACGCCTGCGCTGCCTGCTCGGAACGTTTTCGTGTCCGTTGTGCTCGTGGTGGCCGTCGTCGGACATGTTCTCCCCCATGTGCGTGTGAGTGGCCCTTTGCGGACCCTTGTGCGGCCCTTTGCGCCCCCGAAGCGAGCCCCAGCCTAGGCGGAGTTACCGTGGACGGGCACTACACCGAAGGAGTCCAAAACCATGGAGCACACCCCCGCAGCCGCCTGGCTCGCCGAGGCCACGAGCGCCGCCCAGCACCAAGGGCCGGGGAATCTGCTCCGGGTCGTACTGATCGTGATGATGGTGGGTTGTGCGCTGACCGGGTGGTTCCTGTTGCGGGGCTACAAGCAGAAGGACGACTGACGGTCGCCCGGGGTTCCCCGACAGCGGAGTCGGGGTGATCGCCGGGAAGGCGCCCGCTTACGATGGGCCGACATCTTTATCCCGCCCACATCGGATAGGTCCTGTTGAGATGAGCTTCCACGGCACCGCTGCCCAGTTGGCCACCCTTGCCGCCGAGGGCGAGGGCGGTGGCAACCACGAGAGCCTCAGCCCCTACGTCACCGGTGGCAGCGCGCTGTTCATCCTGCTGCTCCTGCTGTGGATCACCACCCGTTTCAACCGCGACCGCTGAGCCCGTTGCCCGGCGCCCGCGTATATCTGGGGGCCGGTGCCCTCAGGCCGGGCCGGTAGGGTCTGCACGCATGGGAGAGCAGGACATGCCTACCGGTCCGGCGAAGGACGCGGCGATCGGCACGGAACCCCGCCCGGTGGGCGGCCCCGGCAACGGGCCGTCGAACCCGGGCAAGCGCCGCCTCGGCGTCATGGGCGGAACGTTCGACCCGATCCACCACGGGCACCTCGTGGCGGCCAGTGAGGTCGTCGCGCAGTTCCACCTGGACGAGGTGGTGTTCGTCCCGACCGGCCAGCCCTGGCAGAAGAGCCACCGCCATGTCTCCCCGGCCGAGGACCGCTATCTGATGACGGTCATCGCGACCGCCGAGAACCCGCAGTTCTCGGTGAGCCGTATCGACATCGACCGCGGCGGCCCCACGTACACGGTCGACACCCTGCGTGACCTGCGGGCGCTCAACCCCGACACGGACCTCTTCTTCATCACCGGCGCCGACGCCCTCGCCCAGCTGCTGACCTGGCGCGACAGCGAAGAACTGTTCTCCCTTGCGCACTTCATCGGGGTCACCCGCCCCGGCCACCACCTGACCGACCACGGCCTCCCGGAAGGCGGTGTCTCTCTCGTGGAGGTTCCCGCGCTGGCCATCTCCTCCACCGACTGCCGTGCGAGAGTCGCCAAGGGAGACCCCATCTGGTACATGGTGCCGGACGGAGTCGTGCGCTACATCGACAAGCGCGAGCTGTACCGCGGCGAGTGAGCCGAGAGGGGCACCGGTGAACGACCGATACGACGCGGGCTACGGCGGCGACCACGAGGACCAGTACGAACTCGTCGGCTACGACGAGTACGGCCGGCCCGTCTACCGGCAGGCAGCGCCGCAACAGGCCCCGCAGCAGCCGTACGACCCGTACGGGCAGCAGCAGGGCTACGGATACGACCCGTACGCCACCGGCCGCCAGCAGCCGGTGCCGCAGCAGTACGACCCGTACGGGACCGGCCAGCAGCCGCCCGTGCCCTCCTACGACCCCTACGGCACCGGCACGCACCCGAGCGGCCCGTCCGGGGCGCCGTACGACCCCTACGGGCAGGCCGCGGCAAGCGGTCAGCAACCCCGTGTCGTCACCGAGCAGACCGCCTACATCCCGCAGCAGGCCGGCCCGCCGGAGCAGACCCAGGGCGAGAAGGCCCCGCCCCGGCCCGAACGGGACTACCGCACCGAGCAGTTCGCCTTCGTCGAGGATCCGGACGCCGACTCCGAGGACGTCATCGACTGGCTGAACTTCACCGAGAACCGCACCGAGCGCCGCGAGGAGGCCAAGCGCCGCGCCCGCAGCCGCCTCGTCGCCCTCGTCGTGGTCCTGGCCCTGGTCGCGGTCGGTGGGGTGGGCTACCTCTGGTACGCCGGGAAGCTGCCGGGTCTGTCGTCGGCCAAGTCCAAGACGGGCACCGCGACGGCCGCCGGCGCCCAGAACCGCGACGTGATCGTCGTCCATCTGCACAACACCAAGAAGGGCGGTACCTCCACGGCGCTGCTCGTCGACAACACCACCACCAAGCAGGGCACCACTGTCCTGCTGCCCAACTCCCTTTCCCTGACGGACGACGACGGCAACACGTCCACCCTCGCCAAGTCGGTCGACGACGACGGCTCCTCCGGCACCCGGGACGCCCTCGACACGGTCCTCGGCACGAACATCGAGGGCACCTGGCGGCTGGACACCCCGTATCTGCAGAACCTCGTCGACCTCATCGGCAACATCGACGTCGACACCAACGCCGACGTACCCGACCCGGCTGCCACAAAAAAGGGTGCCGCGCCCCTCGTCCACAAGGGCAAGGCGCAGACTCTCAGCGGCAAGATGGCCGTCGCCTACGCCACCTATCGCGCCTCCGGCGAGGCCCAGAACGCCCAGCTGGAGCGGTTCGGGCAGGTCATGCAGGGGATGCTGCGCAAGATCTCCTCCGACCCGACAGCGGCGACCACCACCGTCCAGACGCTCGCCCAGATCCTCGACCCGTCCCTCACCGACAAGGACCTCGGCACCTTCCTCGCCAAGCTCTCCGACCTCGCCAAGGGCGGCGACTTCAAGACCGCCCTGCTGCCCGTCCAGAGCGACGGCACGCTGAGCCAGCAGGCGAGCGCCAGCGTGGTCAAGGACGTCCTCGGGGGCACCGCGAAGAGCCCCGACCAGGGCGCGGCGGTCCGGGTCTCCGTCCAGAACGCCAGCGGTGTGAAGGACAACACGGAGAAGGCCCGAGTCGTCCTCCTCAACGGCGGCTTCACCTTCCTGGAGGGCGGCACGGCCCCAGCCACCTCGGCCACGTCCAAGGTCGTCTACACCGACGCCGCCGACAAGGCGAACGCCACCGAGGTCGCCAAGACCCTGGGCCTCGCCGCCGGCTCGGTCACCAAGGGCAAGGTCACCTCGAACGCGAACGTCTCGGTGGTCCTCGGCCAGGACTACAAGCCGTCGTCGTCCTAGCCGTCGTCCTGGCAGCCGGCGGGCGCCCCATGTGATCCCTTAATCACGTGGGGTACCCCCGGCGGTCCGTGAGACCCTTGGTGTCAAGTGACCGCCGACCGAAAGCCATGTAGTGACCGCCACTGACCGCTCCATCGAGCTCATCCACACTGCCGCCCAGGCGGCTGCCGACAAGCTCGCGCACGACATCATCGCCTACGACGTCAGCGACGTCCTGTCGATCACGGACGCCTTCCTGCTGGCCTCCGCGCCCAACGACCGCCAGGTCAAGTCGATCGTCGACGAGATCGAGGAGCGGCTCCAGAAGGAGCTCGGTGCCAAGCCGGTGCGCCGCGAGGGCGACCGCGAGGCCCGCTGGGTCCTGCTCGACTACGTCGACATCGTCGTCCACGTCCAGCACAGCGAGGAGCGCGTCTTCTACGCCCTGGAGCGGCTGTGGAAGGACTGCCCCGAGCTCGACCTGCCCGCCGACGCGAAGGCCACCCGCGGCAAGGCCGAGGAGCACGCCAAGCTCCGGGCCGCCGAGGAGGCGGCCGACCTGGGCGGTGACTGGTGACGGCCGCCACCGGTGAGGTGTCCGGCGGCCGGCCCGGCCGCGGCCGTCGCGTCATCCTGTGGCGGCACGGCCAGACCTCCTGGAACGTGGAGCGCCGCTTCCAGGGCACCACGGACGTCGCGCTGACCGAGGACGGCGTGTCCCAGGCCCGCCGCGCCGCCCGGCTGCTGGTCTCCCTCAAGCCCGACGCGATCGTCGCCTCCGACCTCCAGCGCGCCGCGAACACGGCGGCCGAGCTCGCCTTGCTCACCGGCCTGGAGGTCACCCACGACGAGGGGCTGCGCGAGACCTACGCGGGCGTCTGGCAGGGCCTGACGCACGAGGAGATCATCGGGCGGTACGGCGAGGAGTACGCCGCGTGGAAGCGCGGTGAGCCGGTCCGCCGCGGCGGCGGCGAGCTGGAGACCGAGGTGGCCGAGCGGGCCGCCCCCGTCGTGCTGAGCCATGCCGACAAGCTCCCCGACGACGGCACCCTCGTCGTGGTCAGCCACGGCGGGACGATCCGCACCACCATCGGACGCCTCCTGGGCCTGGAGGCCCGCCACTGGGAGAGCCTGGGCGGTCTCTCCAACTGCTGCTGGTCCGTCCTCGGCGAGGGCGCCCGCGGCTGGCGCCTGCTGGAGCACAACGCCGGCACCCTGCCGGAGCCGGTGCTCGGCGACGACGACTGACGCCCCGGCGGTCCGCGCACCCGGATTTCACTTTCCGGCAGGTCGCAGGCTAAAGTTCTTCTCGTTCGCCCCGCGGAGCGGGAAGAGCGCAAGGGGCTATAGCTCAGTTGGTAGAGCGCCTGCATGGCATGCAGGAGGTCAGGAGTTCAATTCTCCTTAGCTCCACAGATCGGTTGACGAAGATCCCGTCCCCTCCGGGGGGCGGGATTTTTCACGTTCTTGCACCGGCTTGAGTCACTTGGGGCCCCCGAGGCGTATACCTCTGCGGAGCGCCGTGTCCGGACTGGTACTGAGGCGTCGCTGACCGTATTGGTCCGGCCGTGGCAGAATCAAACGGCCGGAAGGGAGCGCGGCCCGACGGGAGGGAGCAGTGATGCCTGCGAGCATCCTCGAGGAGGTCGGCCACCTCCTCGAAGCGGCGTCGAAACGAGACACGGTCACCCGTCTGTTCTGCCCTTCCTGCGGTTCCGTCCACGTCGCCCAAGTCCTCGGCGACAACGGCGGAATCTCCTACGTGTGCACGGCCTGCGGCCACAGCTGGAGCTGATCGATGGGTGCACACAGGCGAAAGTGCGACTGGTGCGGCAGTGGTACGCCGATCGTCCGCGACATGGAACCGGTCAACCCCGACTACCAGTACTGGTGCGAGGAGTGCGCGCGGGCGCTGATCATAAAGGGCGACCCGATCGAGACGTACCGCGAGCTGGAGGGCGAGCCGATCTATGGCCGTCTCCTGGAGGAGCACTGCACGCTCAAGCGGTTCTATTCGTTCGTCACTGCTTGACGCCGTCGGCCCTGTCCCGGGCCGACGGAAACGATTTGGTGTTCCACCCGGTGGACCGTGTAATGTTGGCGTCGCCGCCGAGGGAAACCCCGGGGGACCACCGCAAGGGGCTATAGCTCAGTTGGTAGAGCGCCTGCATGGCATGCAGGAGGTCAGGAGTTCAATTCTCCTTAGCTCCACAGTCAAGATCCCGCCGGATCGTTTCGATCCGGCGGGATCTTCGTGTTTCCGGGGGCAGTTGTGCTTGAGGGGGCCGCCCGGTGCGGGCGGCCCCCTCAAGACTTCTGACGTCGGCTCAGCGCCCCAGTGCGCGGCGCCCGCGGCCCTGGGAGAGGACCGGCAGGTTGCGGGACGGGGCACGGTCCCGCGGGGTCTCCTCCTCGATGCGCAGGGCGAGCGCCGGGCAACGGCGCACCGCGCGCAGGGCCTTGGCCTCCGCATAGCGCGGCACCTGGGCCTGGGCGACGGTCGGGAAGCCGTCGGCGCCGAGTTCGAACACCTCGGGGAGGATGTCGGCGCACAGGCCGTGGCCGCGGCACAGGGTCCAGTCGACGTAGATCTTCTGACGGCTGGGGCCGTTCTCCTCGGGCTCTTGGCCGCCCGGGAGGCCCGTGGGCAGCTGGCCGCCCTCGAAGAGCGGCAGAACGCCCTCCACGGGCCGTCCGCAGCCGTTTCCGAGGACATGCGCCGCGAGGTCGTCGGTGAACGCCTTGATGGTCGACTCCAGGAACATCGCGGAGCCGTCCGGGTGCGAGCACGCACCGCGCCGCTTCACGTTCTTGGCGACCTGCTTGAGCGCCTCCAGGGCGGCCGGGCCACCGCCGTTGAGGATGTCGGCCATGCCGCGCGCGGCGGCGGGCAGGCCGAGGTAGCAGGGACCGCACTGTCCCGCGCTCTCCTCGGCCAGCCACTGCGCCACGCGCAGCGACTCGCCCAGCGGACAAGTCTCCTGCGTGATGGGCAGGATGGCGCCGGCGCCGAGCGCACCGCCCACCGCGTCCAGGGAGTTGCGGGAGACGATCGCCTCGTTGACCGTCGCCGCGTCGATCCACTTGCCGTGGTAGCCGCCGGTCAGCACGCCCTGCGGGACCGGCGGGGCGCCGGCGAGCTGCAGGACGTAGCGCAGCGGCACGCCCGTGGGGACCTCGATCACCATGGGGCGGGCGACCGCACCGGAGACCGTCAGCATGACGGTGCCCGGCTCGTCGTACAGACCGGTGTTGCCGTAACGCTCCGGGCCGATACGGGCGGCGATCGCCAGCTGCGCGAACGTCTCGGCGTTCGAGAGGAGGGTCGGTGCGCCGCCCACGCCGTTCTGGGAGGCGCTGACCTTGCGGCCGGGCGGGATCGCCGGGCCGCCGTCGATGGACCGGATCAGCGACGCTGCCGCTCCGGTCACCATGCGGACGGGATTGCGCTGCACGCGCGCGCGTAGAGCCGATCGGCGGCCGTTGCTCAGGCCGCGTTCGGCGAGCGCGGCCTCCATCGAGCGCTGCGTCGACTCACGGGTGACCCCCACCACGAGCGTGCGGGCACCCAGCGCCTCCGCGACCAGCAGAGCGCCGTCCAGGATGAGGTGCGGGGCACGGTTGATCAGCACCGTGTCCTTGCGGCAGGCAGGCTCGTCCTCGCTTCCGTTGACGACGACGACCGGCCGTACGCCGCGCTTGATCGCCGCTTCGGCGACCGAGCGCAGCTTCTTGTGGAAGGGGAAGCCCGCGCCGCCGCGGCCCTTCAGGTTGATGTTCTCGGCGAGCTTCGCGAGCTGCTCGCCGCCCAACGGTTCGAGCGGCCCGTGCACCTTGAGGTGCATGGGCAGATCGAGTCTTTCGACAAGGTCGAAGCCAGACGTGAGCTGCGGAAGTCCGACCACGCGGACTTCTGGTACGTCGGGCAGGGCCTCGTTCACCTATAGCCTCCGGAAGGCGTGTTCCAAGGTTCGCCCGAACCCGGTGCGTCGAAGGACTCACCGGGCATTGGTTCATTGGCGGGACCGCTGTTGTACGTGTCGTTGGCGTTGTACGTGCCGTAGAGGGTGTTCGTCTCACCGGTGTCGTACACATCACTGTTGCGATACGCCGCGGTGCCCGAATTGCCGTAGGCCGGGATGTTGTATCCCGTGTCCTGCATCGGGTCGTACGCCGACGGGGGCGCCTCGCCGACCGGCGGGGGCGTGGGGACGGGCCAGCTGCCCGAGCCGCCGTCGACGCGCGGGATCCCCTCTGTGGCCTGCATGTCCATGGGGAGGTCCATGCGTGCGGTCTGGTCGGCCGCGTAGGGCTGCTGGCCGCGCTGCTGGGGCGTGACGGCGCGGTAGGCGGCCGCGAAGCCGTTCGCGGGCTCCGGGGTCATGGTGCGGGCGGCGGGGACGTCGTAGTAGGGCGCTGCGGGCGTCGTCATCGTGTCGGCGGGGGACGGCTTCGGCGCCCGCGCGTTCTCGTAGCCCGGCAGTGCGGAGGAGGTCTCGGTGACCCGTGCGCGGCTCGCTTCGAGCTCCTCGGCGCGGGCCGCGCCCGGCTCATTGCCCAGGAGCGCGGCGAGCCGGTCGGCGACCTTGCGCTTGAACGGCCGGGGGGCCGCACGCAGGGCGAGGGCCGCGGCGACCGCGACCAGGCACAGCTCGTACGAGATCACGAAGAACGGCTTTGCCGCGCGGCCCGCGAACAGGCCGTGGACCAGCGCCGAGCACCAGGCCGGGTAGGCCAGTGCGTGCATGGCGCGCCAGCGCGCCGCGACCGGCGCCGGGGAGGCGAACTGGTTGCGCAGGGCCCCGGTGATGCCCACGAAGATCATGAGCAGTCCGGCCAGCGAGCCGAGGCCGATGAGGCCCCCGCTGCCCTTGACGCCGAGGCTGAACGGGATCAGCGCGGCGATCAGCACGGTATGGTCCAGCGCCAGCTTGACAGTGATGTGCACCAGCAGGAACGCGATCGAGCCGACGGCCGTCACCCGATGGATGCCCTGCGCCACGATCCGCTGCCGCGTGTTCAGGATGAGCCGGTCCTGGGCCACCAGGCCCCAGATCACCGAGCAGGTGAGGCAGACGAGCGACAGGACGCCCGCGCCGAAGTTGAGGAAGTCCTGCAGCCAGCTCCCTCCGAGCAGCACGACCACGGGTATGAGCAGCAGTACGACTGCCGACGCCACCCCGTAGGCCGACCGGCCCGGTTTGGGGAGCGAGGTGTTACGACGACGAGGGTTCATGGGGGCAACTCCGAAGCAGTTCGGGAAGGCGGTCCCGCTGCCGAACTCTAAGTGGCTCCATACCGATCGGTACGAGGTTTGAGTTATTGCGTTGTTATCAAAGGACAACGCGCTCGTTGCGATGTCCCGGTAGTGGGTGTTACGCGAAGTAACTTTTGACCTTGGTTCAGCTTTTGTCGGGTGATGACAGTGGTGCCAAGGAGCCATACGGAAGCGCGTCGCATCGTGCTCAAGCGCTGCGGTACCCTAACGCCATGCGTGCTGTACGCCTTCTGCTTAGCGGGCCGCGCTGATCAGTCCCGACCACCGGGCGAATCGGATGGTCGGAATCGGCGCGGCGTCCCCTCCTGTGCGAGGGGATTTTTCGTTTCTCGAACGACACCGCTGCTGGCAGAGACGATCGATGGAGCTTAAGGATCATGAGCGAGACGAACCCCGCTGCCGCCGAGGTGGCAGCGCCGCACCGCTACACGGCCGCCGTGGCGGCCGAGATCGAGGCACGCTGGCAGGACTTCTGGGACGCCGAGGGCACCTACGCGGCGCCGAACCCCAAGGGCGACCTGGCCGGTGACCCCGAGGTCGTCGCCCGGCCCAAGAAGTTCATCATGGACATGTTCCCGTACCCCTCCGGTGCGGGCCTGCACGTCGGCCACCCCCTGGGGTACATCGCCACCGACGTCTTCGCGCGCTTCCAGCGCATGACCGGCCACAACGTCCTGCACACCCTGGGCTTCGACGCCTTCGGCCTGCCCGCCGAGCAGTACGCCGTGCAGACCGGCACGCACCCGCGGGTGTCCACCGAGGCCAACATCGAGAACATGAAGTCCCAGCTGCGCCGGCTGGGCCTGGGCCACGACAAGCGCCGGTCGTTCGCCACGATCGACCCGGACTACTACAAGTGGACCCAGTGGATCTTCCTGCAGATCTTCAACTCCTGGTACGACGACGAGGCCGACAAGGCCCGCCCGATCTCCGAGCTGATCGCCCAGTTCGAGACCGGTGACCGTGCCGTACCGGGTCACACGCGCGCGTGGAGCGAGCTGACCGCCGCCGAGCGCGCCGACGTCCTGGGCGAGTTCCGGCTGGCCTACGCCTCCGACGCGCCGGTCAACTGGTGCCCCGGGCTGGGCACCGTGCTGGCCAACGAGGAGGTCACCGCCGACGGCCGCTCCGAGCGCGGCAACTTCCCGGTCTTCAAGGCCAAGCTGCGCCAGTGGAACATGCGGATCACCGCATACGCCGACCGGCTGCTGCAGGACCTGGAGGCGCTGGACTGGCCCGAGGCCATCAAGCTGCAGCAGCGCAACTGGATCGGCCGCTCCGAGGGCGCACGCGTCGACTTCCCGATCGACGGCGAGCGCATTACGGTCTTCACCACGCGCCCGGACACGCTGTTCGGCGCGTCCTACATGGTGCTGGCCCCCGAGCACCCGCTGGTCGAGAAGTTCACCCCGGCCGCCTGGCCGGAGGGCACGCACGAGGTGTGGACCGGCGGTCACGCGACCCCGGCCGAGGCCGTCGCCGACTACCGCGCGCAGGCCGCCTCGAAGTCCGACGTCGAGCGGCAGGCCGAGGCCAAGGACAAGACCGGCGTCTTCATCGGCGCGTACGCGACCAACCCGGTCAACGGAGACCAGGTCCCGGTCTTCATCGCCGACTACGTCCTGATGGGCTACGGCACCGGCGCGATCATGGCCGTCCCGTGCGGCGACCAGCGCGACTTCGAGTTCGCGCGCGCCTTCGAGCTGCCGATCCACTGCATCGTCGAGCCGACCGACGGCCGGGGCACCGACACCTCGACGTGGGAGAACGCCTTCGGGGCGTACGACGCGAAGATCATCAACTCGTCCAACGACGACATCTCCCTGGACGGCCTGGGCGTCGCCGAGGCCAAGGCGCGCATCACCGAGTGGCTGGCGCGCAAGGGCATCGGCGAGGGCACCGTCAACTTCCGGCTGCGCGACTGGCTGTTCAGCCGTCAGCGCTACTGGGGCGAGCCCTTCCCGATCGTCTACGACGAGGACGGCATCGCCCACTCGCTGCCCGAGTCGATGCTGCCGCTGGAGCTGCCGGAGGTCGAGGACTACTCGCCGCGCACCTTCGACCCGGACGACGCCGACACGTCCCCGGAGACGCCGCTGTCCCGCAACGAGGACTGGGTCAACGTCACGCTGGACCTGGGCGACGGGCTGAAGCCGTACCGCCGCGAGACCAACACCATGCCCAACTGGGCCGGTTCCTGCTGGTACGAGCTGCGCTACCTGGACCCGCACAACAGCGAGAAGCTGGTCGACCCCGAGATCGAGCAGTACTGGATGGGCCCGCGCGAGGGCCAGCCGCACGGCGGTGTCGACCTGTACGTGGGCGGCGCCGAGCACGCCGTGCTGCACCTGCTGTACGCGCGCTTCTGGTCCAAGGTCCTGTTCGACCTGGGGCATGTCTCCTCCGCGGAGCCGTTCCACAAGCTGTTCAACCAGGGAATGATCCAGGCCTACGTCTACCGCGACAGCCGCGGCATCGCGGTGCCGGCCGCCGAGGTGGAGGAGCGCAACGGCGCTTACTACTACCAGGGCGAGAAGGTCTCCCGGCTGCTGGGCAAGATGGGCAAGTCCCTGAAGAACGCGGTCACTCCGGACGAGATCGCCGCCGAGTACGGCGCCGACACCCTGCGCCTGTACGAGATGGCGATGGGCCCGCTGGACGTGTCGCGGCCGTGGGACACGCGCGCGGTGGTGGGCCAGTTCCGGCTGCTGCAGCGGCTGTGGCGCAACGTCGTCGACGAGACGACCGGTTCCGTGACGGTGACGGACGCCGAGCCCGACGAGGACACGCTGCGTGCCCTGCACAAGGCGATCGACGGCGTGCGTCAGGACCTGGAGGGCCTGCGGTTCAACACCGCAATCGCCAAGGTCACCGAGCTGAACAACCATCTGACCAAGGCGGGCGGTGCGGTGCCGCGCCCGGTCGCCGAGCCGCTGGTGCTGCTGGTCGCGCCGCTGGCCCCGCACATCGCCGAGGAGCTGTGGCGCAGGCTGGGCCACACCGACTCCGTCGTCCACCGGGACTTCCCGGTCGCCGACCCGGCGTACGTGGTCGACGAGGCCGTGACCTGCGTCGTGCAGATCAAGGGCAAGGTCAAGGCGCGGCTGGAGGTCTCGCCGACCATCTCCGAGGAGGAGCTGGAGAAGGTCGCGCTGGCCGACGAAAAGGTCGTCGCGGCGCTGGACGGCGCGGGCATCCGCAAGGTGATCGTGCGGGCACCGAAGCTGGTCAACATCGTTCCGGCGTAAGCGCGGGCGGCCCGGGGCGCAGGTGCCTCGGGACAGTCCCGCCTCGGGGTAGTCCCCTACGGGCAGGTTCGGGGTTTTTCTGGAACTCCGGGCCTGCCCGCCTCGTTTACCGTGGAAGAGCGACGCGGTGCGTGTCGCGACCGGTCGGAGGAGGAGCGGTGGAAGCAGTGATCGCAGTGTTCGCCCTGCTCTTCGTGCTCTTCCTGGTACTCGGCACCTATGCCGCGGTGAAGGCCGTCGGCGCCGCCAAGCGGGGCGTGGACCGCACGATCACCCAGGCCCGCCGCACGGTCGAGGACCACACCCTGCGGGCCAAGTCCTTCGTCCAGCCCGGAGCGGCGGGCGAGCTGGCCCAACTGCGGCTGAAACTGCGCACATCGATGCGTGCCACGCAGGACGCGCTGCACGCGGGCGTGGCCGAGGACGAGTCCCTCAAGGAGTCCCTGGGCCTCTTCCAGCGCCTCAGCGTGCACGGACACGAACTGGACGGCGATCTCAAGCGCCTGGAGGCCGAGCCGGACCGGACGACGCTCGCCGAGCGGCTGCCCGCCCTGCGGGAGCGCACCGAGCGCATCGTCCAGTCCGCAGACGCACTGCGCTGGGCGGCCCGCGACCGGGCCCGCCGCTTCGCCGACGACGACCTGGACTCGCTCAGCACGCAGATAGACGTCGAGGCGGGCGCCCTGCGGCACTGGACGACGGCGGAGCCCGCGTCGACCCCGCCGCCGTGGCCCGAGGCCCCGGCCGCCGACAGCGCGGCATCCCGGCAGACCTGGCCCGAGACACCCCTGTCCCGCACCGCCGAGGAGCCGAAGCGATCCGCCATCACCCCGCCGGGACGGCGGCCCTCGTACCCCTGGCAGAAGAAACCCCGCCCCGAGAGCACTACTTGATCCGGTCAAGGGCAGACCAGGTGAGAGGGGCCGGGCTGCCGTCCGGGCGCTACGGCAGGTAACCTCCAGCTCATGTCCCGCCATGTCGCGATCGTCACCGATTCAACGGCCTACCTGCCGCCGCGGACGATGGAGCGCCACGGCATCACAGCTGTGCCCCTGACCGTGGTCCTCGGCGACCAGGCGCTGGACGAGGGCACCGAGATCTCGACGCGCTCCCTGGCCCAGGCACTGCAGAAGCGGCGCCCGGTCACCACCTCGCGCCCCAGCCCCCAGCTCTTCGCCGAGACCTACCGCAAGGTCGCCGAGTCCGGTGCGACCGGCATCGTCTCCCTCCATCTCTCCGCCGAACTGTCGGGCACGTACGACGCGGCGGTCCTGGCGGCGCGTGAGGCGCCGGTGCCGGTGCGGGTGGTGGACACCGGGGCGGTCGCGATGGCGCTCGGGTTCTGCACGCTGGCCGCTGCGGAGGCGGCGGAGGCGGGCGGGACGGTGGACGAGGCCGTCACGGCCGCGGAGAAGCGGGCCTCCGGCACCTCCGCCTACTTCTACGTCGACACCCTCGACTATCTGCGCCGCGGCGGCCGGATCGGCGCCGCGCAGGCCCTGCTGGGCTCCGCGCTCGCCGTGAAGCCCCTGCTGCAGCTGGACGGTGGCCGGATCGAACTCCTGGAGAAGGTCCGCACGGCATCGAGGGCGATCGCCCGCCTGGAGGAGATCGCGGCCGACCGCGCCGGCAGCGCACAGGTCGACATCGCTGTCCACCATCTCGCCGCCCCCGAGCGGGCGTCGGCCCTCGCGGACCGGTTGCGGGCGAGGGTGCCCGGGCTGGCCGACCTGTATGTGAGCGAGGTGGGAGCGGTGATCGGGGCGCACACCGGGCCCGGTCTGCTGGGGGTTGTGGTCTCGCCGCGGTGACGGCCGCCCCCCGTGTGGGTGGCGAAGTTATCCACAACTGGGCGGTAATCCCCGGGAATTGAGCAAGATCATCGCGAAGTTGCCGACTGCCCGATCCTCGTCGCATGGCACTTCGATCACGTTCACGTACAGCGACCGCTTCCAGCGGCCCGGGGCGGGGACCCGCCTCTGACGGCCGGATCCGCCGGCGCCGCCCGCCGGTGGGCAGCCGAGCCCGGCACCGGCATGCGTCGGCGGAGGATCTCCGTCGGCGCGCGGAGGTGTTGTTCCCCGAACGCGCTGGTGAGTGGCGGGAGTCGGGGGCGGGGCCGCCAGTGCGGTCTGTGGAGGAGGATGACGAGCGCGCGATTCCTCCGCGCGCAGGAGGGGCTGCGGGCCCGGATTTTCCACCGGCCCCAGGCGCGGTCGAGAGCCCGGAGGTTTCTCCGGCCGGGGAGGCCTGGCGAGTGCGGGCCGGGCTTGCGCTGCGGGAGCGGATGCCGCTGTGGCTGCAGACCAGGTGCGGGCTGGAGCGGCGGAGCGTGGTCGCGCTGACGGCGCTGCTCGTCGTCGCAGCGGTGTTCGCCGTTCAGCACTTCTGGGCCGGGCGGACGCAGTCCGTGCGGGCACCCGAGGTGGTGCGGGCGGTGGCTCCGTTCGGTGAGCGGAAGGGGAGCGGGGAGCCCGCCCCGGACGGTTCGCCCGGGGCGCCGAATGCCGCGGCCACGGCCGGGGCCGAGATCGTCGTGGACGTCAGCGGCAAGGTCCGCGAACCCGGGATCCATCGCCTGCCCGCCGGGTCGCGTGTCGCAGACGCCCTGCACGCGGCCGGCGGGGTGCGTCCCGGCACGAGCACGGACGGCCTCAACCGGGCCCGTTTCCTCGTGGACGGAGAGCAGGTGATCGTCGGCGGTCCCGCAGCCCCGGCGCCCGGTGCAGCCGCCGGCGGTCCGGCCGGCTCTGCGGCGGGCGCCGCTCCCGCGGCTCCGGTCGCCCTCAACACCGCCACCGTCGACCAGCTCGACACCCTGCCGGGCGTCGGCCCCGTGCTCGCCCAGCACATCGTCGACTACCGCACACAGCACGGCGGTTTCCGCTCGGTGGACGAGCTGCGCCAGGTCAACGGCATCGGCGACCGCCGCTTCGCCGATCTCCGGAATCTCGTACGGCCATGAGGCGCGCACCCCATCCCCCGGCCCGGCGCGCAGCCGTCCACGCCGCCTCCACAGGACGGCTCGGAGCCGCCCACCCCCGACAGGAAGGACCGACGGACCTACGCCTCGTGCCGCCCGCGCTCGCGGTCTGGGCGACGGCTGCGGTGATGCTGGACGCGACGTCCGGGTGGGTCACGGGTGTCGCGGTCGTATGCCTGACCGCGGGCGCGGTCCTGCTGCTGGTACGGCGACGGGGCGAACGGGTCGATTCACCGGGGCCGAGAGCGTGGCCGCGGGTCTCGGCCGCCGCCGTGCTGCTCTGTGTCGGCGCGGCCGCCGTCTCCGCCGGACTGCATGGAGCCGATCTGCGGCGCGGGCCCGTGCCGGGGCTGGCGCGGCAGTACGCCACCGTGACCGCCGAGGTCGAGGTCACCTCCGACCCACGGCTCACCCGGCCCCGGATCAGAGGGGACCATGCCGCCCCGGCCTCCGTACTGATGGAAGGGGAGGTACGACGGGTCGAGCAGGCGGACGGTACGGCGGTCGTGACACGGGCGCCCGTGCTGGTGATCGTCGACGTGGGGGCACGTGGAGCCGGAGCGGAGAACTCCGCCGGGAGGCCGGCACGGTCGCCCTGGCTGGAGCTGTTGCCCTCCACACGGGTGCGTGTCCTTGCCCGGTTGGCGCCCGCAGTGGTCGGCGGTGATCGGGTCGCGGGTGTGCTGCGGGTACGGCGGCAGGCCGAGCCGGACGTGGTGGGCGGGCCGTCGGGGGTGCAGCGGTTCGCTGGGCGGTTGCGGGCCGGGCTGCGGGAGGCGACCGACGGGCTGCCGGCGGATGCCAGGGCGTTGCTGCCCGGGCTGGTCGTCGGGGACACCTCGCGGATCACTCCGGAACTGGACGAGGCCTTCAAGGAGACCGACCTCGCCCACACCCTCGCGGTGTCCGGGAGCAACCTCACCATCATCCTCGCCCTGCTCATCGGCCCACCCGGCATGGCACAACTGGCAGAGCGCCGAGGACTCGCGCCCCGGCTCGGCATCCCGCTGCGGACGACCGCGCTGCTCTCAGGAGCGCTCACGCTCGGGTTCGTGGTCGTGTGCAGACCGGATCCGAGTGTGCTGCGGGCCGCGGCCTGCGGGGCCGTCGTACTGCTCGCCCTGGCGACCGGACGCCGCAGATCACTCGTCCCGGCGCTGGCGACGGCGGTACTGCTGCTCGTGCTGTACGACCCTTGGCTGGCCCGGAGTTACGGCTTCCTGCTCTCCGTGCTGGCCACCGGCGCCCTGCTCACCCTCGCGCCCCGCTGGAGCGAGGCGCTGCGCCGGCGCCGGGTCCCGCCGAGGCTGGCCGAGGGGCTGGCCGCGGCCGCCGCGGCCCAGGCGCTGTGCGGGCCTGTCGTCGCCGTGCTGTCGGCACGGGTGAGTCTGGTGGCGGTGCCGTGCAATCTGCTCGCGGAGATCGCGGTGGCGCCGGCCACGGTGCTGGGCTTCGCGGCGCTGGCGACGGCGACGGTGCTGATGCCGGTGGCCAAGGCGCTGGCCTGGTGCGCGAGTTGGCCCGCAGGCTGGATCGCGGACATCGCCCGGACGGGAGCCGCCCTGCCCGGCGGGGGAGTGGACTGGCCGGGCAGCTGGACCGGGGCGGGGCTGCTCGCCCTGGCCACGGTGGCCGCCCTGCTGATCGGCCGACGGTTGCTGAGACATCCGTGGCTGTGCGGTGCCTGCGGGGTGCTGCTCGTCCTCGTCGTCGTGCAGCCGCCACCGTTGACCAGGGTGATCACAGGATGGCCGCCGCCGGGGTGGCGGTTCGCGATGTGCGACGTGGGGCAGGGCGACGCGACAGTGCTCGCGGCGGGGGACGGCAGCGGTGTGGTGGTGGACGCCGGGCCCGATCCGACGCTCGTCGACCACTGCCTGCGCACGCTCGGCATCACCAGAATCCCCCTGATCGTGCTCACCCACTTTCATGCCGACCATGTGGCCGGGCTGGCCGGTGTGCTGCGCGGGCGTTCGGTGGGGGCGATCGAGACGACGGGCTTCGAAGAGCCCGCGGACCAGGTGGAGTTCGTACGGAAGGAGGCGGCGGCACGGCACATCCCGCTCACCCACGCCGTGGCCGGGGAGCAGCGCCGGACCGGTTCGCTCTCCTGGCAGGTGCTGTGGCCCCCACCCGGCCCGGCACCGGATCCGGACGGGCCGAACGACGCCAGCGTCGCCCTGCTCGTCAGATCGGGCGGGCTGCGGCTCCTGTTGCTCGGGGATCTCGAACCCCCGGCCCAGCAGGCGCTGTTGAGGTCACCGGAGGGTGCGCTGCTGGGCGGTGTGGACGTCCTCAAGGTGGCCCATCACGGCTCGGCGTACCAGGACCCGGAGCTGATGCGCAGGGTGGCGCCGCGGATCGCGCTGATCAGCTGCGGGAAGGACAACCCGTACGGGCATCCGGCCCCCAGCACGGTCGCGGCGCTGCGGGCCGAGGGCGCGGTGGTGCTGCGGACGGACCGGGACGGGGCCCTCGCGGTCACGGGGGCGGGCCGGGAGCTGGGGGTGGCGCGAGACTGAGGGCATGAATTCAGCACAGGCCGATGCCTACCTCCGCCGCCTGGGAGCCGGGCGCCCGGCGCGGGCCGCCGGCGCCACCGTTGACGTGCTGCGCGAGCTGCACCTGCGGCATCTGCAGACGGTGCCCTTCGAGAACCTGTCGGTCCACCTCGGTGAGGAGATCGTGCTGGAGGAGAAGCGGCTGCTGGACAAGGTGGTGGGGGCGCGGCGGGGCGGGTTCTGCTACGAACTCAACGGTGCGTTCGGGGCCTTGCTCGGCGCGCTCGGGTTCGATGTCACGTTGCTCGCGGCGCGGGTGCACGGGAACGAGGGGCGGCTCGGGATTCCGTACGACCATCTCGTGCTGCGGGTGCGGGCGTCGGACGGGAGCGAGTGGCTGGCGGATGTGGGCTTCGGGGCGCACAGCCACTATCCGCTGGCGTTCGGGGAGAGGGGGGAGCAGGAGGATCCCGGTGGCAGGTTCCGGATCGTCGGGGCGGGGCCGGACCTGGATGTCGTCGTGAACGGCAGGCCGAAGTACCGGCTGGAGGTGCGGCCCCGTGAGCTCGGCGACTTCGTGGCCGGGGCGTGGTGGCACAGCACCTCGCCCGCGTCGCACTTCGTGCAGTCGCTGGTGTGCTCAAGGGTGACGGAGGACGGAGGGAGGATCACGCTCAGCGGGCGCACCCTCAAGGCGACGGGCGCCGACGGGGCGCGGGAGGAGCGCGAGTTGGGCACGGACTCGGAGGTGCTCAAGGCGTACCGGGAGCGGTTCGGGATCGAACTCGACCGTGTGCCGATGGTGCGGGTGCCGGGCTGCTGAGCTGCCGGGATGTCGGACAATGGCTGCCGTGAGTGATGTGAGACATGTGCTGGTGCTGCCCGACCGTGATGCCGCTGAGGAGGTGGCCGAGGCGCTCGGGGACCGGTTCGGGCTGTCCGAGGAGCCGCAGCTCGTACGGGACGCGCTGGCCGGTGAGGACGACGCGGAGGACGCGCAGTGGCTGCTCGTGCTGCGGGACGAGGACGGGCGGCTTGACCCGGGCGAGCTGGACGAGTTCGTGGGGGAGTGGGACGGGTGGCGGGAGGAGCCGTAACGCTCCGCTGGTAGCGCCGGACGACTGATTGTCGAGTGTCGGCTGCGGGCCGGACGTGGCTGGTCGCGCCCCCGCGCCCCTTTGGCCGCGGCCGTGTAGGCCGCGTTGTCAGTGCCCCATGACATGCTTGTCGCAATGGCCAGGAAGACTGCTGAAGACGACCCTCTCGCCCCGGTGACGCTTGCCGTGGGCCAGGAGGACCTCCTGCTCGACCGTGCCGTGCAGGAGGTGGTGGCCGCCGCCAGGGCCGCCGACGCCGACACGGACGTACGTGACCTGACCCCGGACCAACTGCAGCCCGGCACGCTCGCCGAGCTGACCAGCCCCTCGCTCTTCGCGGAGCGCAAGGTCGTGGTCGTACGCAATGCCCAGGATCTTTCGGCCGACACGGTCAAGGACGTGAAGTCCTATCTCGGGGCGCCCGCCGAGGAGATCACCCTCGTGCTGGTGCATGCGGGCGGGGCCAAGGGCAAGGGGCTGCTCGACGCCGCGCGCAAGGTCGGGGCGCGGGAGGTGGCCTGTCCGAAGATGACCAAGCCGGCGGATCGGCTGGCCTTTGTGCGGGCGGAGTTCAGGGCGGTCGGGAGGTCTGCCACGCCCGAGGCCTGTCAGGCGCTCGTCGACGCCATCGGGAGTGATCTGCGGGAGCTGGCGTCCGCCGTCTCCCAGCTGGTCGCCGACGTGGAAGGGACCATCGACGAGGCCGTCGTCGGGCGGTACTACACCGGGCGGGCCGAGGCGTCGAGCTTCACGGTTGCCGACCGGGCCGTGGAAGGGCGGGCCGCCGAGGCCCTGGAGGCGCTCAGGTGGTCACTGGCCACCGGGGTGGCACCGGTGATGATCACCAGTGCGCTGGCCCAGGGCGTGCGGGCGATCGGGAAGCTGTCGTCCGCGCGTGGGGGCCGGCCGGCCGATCTGGCGCGGGAGCTGGGCATGCCGCCCTGGAAGATCGACCGGGTGCGGCAGCAGATGCGGGGGTGGACGCCGGACGGGGTGGCGGTGGCCTTGCAGGCGGTCGCCGAGGCCGACGCGGGGGTGAAGGGGGGCGGGGACGATCCCGAGTATGCGTTGGAGAAGGCAGTTGTGGCGATTGCCCGGGCCGCGCGGTCTCGGGGGCGGGCGTAGGGGCGGTCCGAGACTGCCGAAGGCCCCGGCACCTGCCCTGGGGAAGGGCTGGGGCCGGGGCCTTCAGCTCAAGCTGTCGGATCCGCGCCCGCGTGGCGAACGCAGGCCGCGCGCGGATCCTCGGGTGCCGGTCGGGAGCGGATGAGAGAGGGCCCGCTCTGGGTCCTTCCGGCGGTTCGGTCCCGTGGGACCGGTCAGATCAGTAAGAGGTTCAGCCGTTGAGGCCGGCGACCTTGGAAGCAAGCGCCGACTTCTTGTTGGCGGCCTGGTTCTTGTGGATGACGCCCTTCGAGACGGCCTTGTCGAGCTGACGCGCGGCAGCGCGCTGGTACTCGGTGGCCTTCTCGACGTCACCCGCGGCAGCGGCCTCGCGGGCCTTGCGGATGGCGGTCTTCAGGGAGGACTTGACGGCCTTGTTGCGCAGCCGGGCCTTCTCGTTGGTCTTGATCCGCTTGATCTGGGACTTGATGTTCGCCACTGATTGAGCCTTTTCAGGTTCAGGCACAGGGCCAGGAGCACTCCGTGCAGGAGTTACCGGGTCCCGTACCAGGTGATTTCTTGGGAGTTGTGCCTCTTGCTGAGAGGGCATGAGACACAGCCACCCAGAGTACCAGTGGCCCTCCCGACGGCCCAAAACGGTCCCAGGTCGCCACCCGTGGGACCATGGAACCTACGTATCGATCCGACCCGAGGCACAAGGCGCCTCAAGAGACAGGACCCTGCGTGCCCGCGACCCCTAACAATGTGCCCGAGCCGAGCCGTACCGACCCGGCTCAGATCCGCAATTTCTGCATCATCGCGCACATCGACCACGGCAAGTCCACGCTCGCCGACCGCATGCTCCAGCTGACCGGCGTGGTCGACCAGCGGCAGATGCGTGCTCAGTACCTCGACCGGATGGACATCGAGCGCGAGCGCGGCATCACGATCAAGTCCCAGGCGGTGCGCCTGCCCTGGGCTCCGACTCACGAGCCCGGCAACACGCACATCCTCAACATGATCGACACCCCGGGGCACGTCGACTTCACCTACGAGGTCTCGCGGTCGCTGGCCGCCTGTGAGGGCACCGTCCTCCTCGTCGACGCCGCCCAGGGCATCGAGGCCCAGACCCTCGCCAACCTCTACCTGGCGATGGAGAACGACCTCACGATCATCCCCGTACTGAACAAGATCGACCTGCCGGCCGCGCAGCCCGAGAAGTTCGCCGAGGAGCTCGCCAACCTGGTCGGCTGCGACCCCGACGACGTGCTCAGGGTCTCCGCCAAGACCGGCCTCGGCGTCGACGCACTGCTCGACAAGGTGGTCAAGGAGATCCCCGCGCCGGTCGGAGTGAAGGACGCCCCCGCCCGCGCCATGATCTTCGACTCCGTCTACGACTCCTATCGCGGCGTCGTGACGTATGTACGAGTCGTCGACGGACAGCTCAACAAACGTGAGCGGATCCGGATGATGTCCACCGGTGCCACGCACGAGCTGCTGGAGATCGGGACCAACTCGCCCGAGATGCTCGGTGCGGACGGGCTCGGTGTCGGTGAGGTCGGTTACCTCATCACCGGCGTGAAGGACGTCCGCCAGTCCAAGGTCGGTGACACCATCACCAGCCTGGCCAAGGGCGCGACCGAGGCCCTCGGGGGATACAAGGACCCGAAGCCGATGGTCTTCTCCGGGCTGTATCCGCTGGACGGGTCCGACTACCCCGAGCTGCGTGACGCCCTCGACAAGCTCCAGCTCAACGATGCCGCGCTCGTCTACGAGCCGGAGACCTCCGCCGCCCTGGGCTTCGGTTTCCGCGTCGGTTTCCTGGGGCTCCTCCATCTCGACGTCATCCGTGAGCGGCTGGAGCGCGAGTTCGGGCTCGACCTGATCGCGACCGCGCCCAACGTGGTCTACCGCGTGATCATGGAGGACGGGGCCGAGCACACGGTCACCAACCCCAGCGAGTTCCCCGAGGGCAAGATCAACGACGTGTACGAGCCCGTCGTACGCGCCACGATCCTCGCCCCGAGCGAGTTCATCGGGTCGATCATGGAGCTGTGCCAGACCCGCCGCGGCACCCTCCTCGGCATGGACTACCTCTCCGAGGACCGCGTCGAGATCCGCTACACGCTGCCCCTGGCGGAGATCGTCTTCGACTTCTTCGACCAGCTGAAGTCGAAGACGCGCGGCTATGCGTCGCTGGACTACGAGCCCACCGGCGAGCAGACCTCCAGCCTGGTCAAGGTCGACATCCTGCTGCACGGCGACAAGGTCGACGCCTTCTCGGCGATCACCCACAAGGACGCTGCCTACGCTTACGGTGTGCGGCTCGTGGCCAAGCTGCGCGAGCTCATCCCGCGGCAGGCCTTCGAGGTGCCGATCCAGGCCGCCATCGGCTCCCGGGTGATCGCCCGCGAGACCATCCGCGCCATCCGCAAGGACGTCCTCGCCAAGTGCTACGGCGGCGACATCTCCCGTAAGCGCAAGCTCCTCGAGAAGCAGAAGGAGGGCAAGAAGCGGATGAAGATGGTGGGTTCCGTGGAGGTTCCACAGGAGGCCTTCATCGCCGTGCTCTCCAGTGATGACAGCGCGGGGTCGGGCAAGGGCAAGAAGTAACCGCGGGTAACAACGGGTTACGGAACCAATCCGGACACAACAGGGGCTCGCCGTACGAAAGTGCGTCGGGCCCCTACGCGTGCGTAGTGTCGCTCTCTGTAGGAAGTGACAGGCCGCCGCCCCTTACGAACCGGCCGGTCGGGCTCTACCCTGATCTCTGCTCGATAGTTACTCGCGAGTTAAACAACAGCGCGCGAGTCGATACAGCCGCAGTCAATACCGCCGCACTTGAGCCAGCCGCACTGCCGCGGGCCCCGGAGGATGTCGTGAGCGACACACAAACCCTGATCGAGAACCGTCCGCCGAGCGTGGCGAACCTCTTCCTGGAGCGCGTTGCGGCCACACCGGACGCCGAGGCCTACCGGTATCCGGTGGCCCCCGCCTCCGGTGCGGGCCCCGACGACTGGAAATCGCTGAGCTGGGGGCAGGCCGCAGAGCGGGTCTACGCGATCGCGGCCGGTCTGATCGAACTCGGCGTGCAGCCCGAGCAGCGCGTTGCGCTCGCCGCCTCCACCCGGGTCGAGTGGATCCTCGCCGACCTCGGCATCCTGTGTGCCGGAGCGGCCACGACCACGGTCTACCCGCAGACCAACGCCGACGAGTCGGCGTTCATCCTCTCCGACTCCGAGAGCCGGGTGCTGATCGCGGAGGACGCGGCCCAGCTCGCCAAGGCGGTCGAGAAGAAGGCCGAGCTGCCCGACCTCACGCATGTCGTCGTGATCGACCCGGCCGGCGTCGAGACCAGCGACTGGGTCCTCACCCTCACCGAGCTGGAGGCCCGTGGCGCAGCCCGGCTGGAGAAGGATCCCGACCTGATCAGGGAGCGGATCGGTGCGATCACGTCCGATCAGCTCGCGACCCTGATCTACACCTCTGGCACCACCGGCCGCCCCAAGGGTGTGCGCCTGCCGCACGACAACTGGTCGTACATGGCGAAGTCGATCGCCGCGACCGGTCTGATCAGCTCCGAGGACGTGCAGTACCTGTGGCTGCCGCTCGCGCATGTCTTCGGCAAGGTGCTCACCTCGGGCCAGATCGAGGTCGGGCACGTCACCGCCGTCGACGGCCGTGTGGACAAGATCATCGAGAATCTGCCGGTCGTGCAGCCGACGTACATGGCGGCCGTCCCGCGCATCTTCGAGAAGGTCTACAACGGGGTCGCGGCCAAGGCGAAGGCCGGCGGCGGCGCCAAGTACAAGATCTTCCAGTGGGCCGCCGAGATCGCCCGCGAGTACGCCAAGGTCGCGCAGGACAACTTCCGGCGCACCGGCACGGCGTCCGTCCCGTTCTCGCTCGGTGCCAAGCACAAGGCCGCCGACGCGCTGGTCTTCGCCAAGATCCGCGAGGCGTTCGGCGGGAACCTGCGGGCGTGTGTCTCCGGGTCGGCCGCGCTCGCGCCCGAGATCGGCTATTTCTTCGCCGGCGCGGGCATCCACATCCTGGAGGGCTACGGCCTGACCGAGTCCTCCGCCGCCTCGTTCGTGAACCCCGGCGAGGCCTACCGCACCGGTACGGTCGGCAAGCCGCTGCCCGGCACCGAGGTGCGTATCGCGGACGACGGCGAGATCCTGCTGCGCAGCCCCGGCATCATGGAGGGCTACCACGGGCTGCCCGAGAAGACCGCCGAGGTGCTGGAGTCGGACGGCTGGTTCCACACCGGTGACATCGGTGAGCTGTCCCCGGACGGCTATCTGCGCATCACCGACCGCAAGAAGGACCTCATCAAGACGTCCGGCGGCAAGTACATCGCGCCTGCCGAGGTCGAGGGACAGTTCAAGGCGGTGTGCCCGTACGTGTCCAACATCCTGGTGCACGGGGCCGACCGGAACTTCTGCACGGCGCTGATTGCTCTGGACGAGCCGTCCATCCTCGACTGGGCCAAGGAGAACGGGCTGGAGGGCAAGTCGTACGCCGACGTCGTGGCCGCGCCGGCCACCGTTGCCCTGATCGAGGGGTACGTCAAGGAGCTCAACGAAGGGCTTCAGCGGTGGCAGACGGTGAAGAAGTTCCGGCTGTTGCCGCGTGACCTCGACGTGGAGCACGGGGAGATCACGCCCAGCCTGAAGCTGAAGCGGCCGGTTGTTGAGCGGGAGTACAAGCACCTCATTGATGAGATGTACGCGGGGGCGCGCGAAGCGTAGGGGGTGGCGCGGGTTGTTTCGCGGCTGACGGTTCGTCGTGGTTGATCGCGCAGTTCCCCGCGCCCCTAAAAGCCAAAAGCTAAAAGCCGCGGCCTCTGGCTACAAGTTGCCGTAGCTCCCGGACCTGCACACGCAGTGCTGCCAGGTCCGGGGGCTCCTCGGTGTCCAGCTGCCTTTCCAGTTCGGTCAGCCTGCTGCCCACCTCGCCGTACTCCGCCTGTTCCTGTGCCAGCAGTCTTTCCAGCTGCAGGTTCTTGCGGTGCAGGTCCAGGAAGACCGTGACCTTTGCCCGTAGGACCCAGGGGTCGAAGGGCTTGGTCAGGTAGTCCGCGGCTCCTGTGGCGTAGCCGCGGAACGCATAGCCGGAGTCGTCCTCCGCGCCGGTCAGGAAGATGATCGGGACGTCCTTGGTCTGGTCGAGCCGTTTGATGTTCGCGGCAGTCTCGAATCCATCCATGCCGGGCATGCGGACGTCGAGCAGGACGAGGGCGAAGTGCCGGCGCAGCAGCGCCTTCATCGCCTCCTCGCCCGAACGTGCGCGTACCAGCGGCTCGTTGAGGGACCCCAGGACGGCCTCCAGCGCGATCAGGTTGTCCTCCATGTCGTCCACGAGGAGGATGCTGGCGCGCTCGTTGCTCGTTGCCTCAGCGCTCATGGTGAGTGTGCCTCATTCGGTGTTCGGCCCGGCCGCCGCTTCTTCGGTCGTGCCCGGCTCCGGGGCAGCGGTGTCGGTGGTCCCGTCCGGGCTCTCAGGATCCAGGAGCGCGCAGACGACCGTCAGGAGCTGGTCGACATCCACCGGCTTCGGTACGTAGTCGTTCGCACCGCGCCCGATGGATTTCTCGCGGTCTCCGGGCATCGCCTTCGCGGTCAGGGCGACGATCGGCAGACCGGTCCAGCGGGGGGTGCGGCGGATGGCGGCGATGGTCTCGTAGCCGTCCATCTCCGGCATCATGATGTCCATCAGGACGAGTTCGACGTCAGGGTTGCGCTCCAGTGTCTCGATGCCCTCGCGGCCGTTCTCCGCGTACAGGACCGGCATGCCGACGCGGCCGAGGACATGGGTGAGGGCGAAGACGTTGCGGATGTCGTCGTCGACGATCAACACCCTGCGTCCGGGCAGGACCTGACCGGGCCGGCCGACTTTCCACGCCTCCAGTTTGGTGGGGGCCGGCCAGGAGTCGTCCACGTCGTGCGCGGCGGTGAACGGTTCGGTGGACAGCTGCTCCGGCACCGGCAGGGCCCGCTCCTCGGGGGCCGGTTCGGTCGCCGGGTGCCCGGGGCTGACGACGGGGACGTACAGCGTGAAGGTGGACCCCTTGCCGGGCTCGCTGGTGGCGACGATACGGCCGCCGAGCAGGCCCGCGATCTCCCGGCTGATGGACAGGCCGAGACCCGTGCCGCCGTACTTGCGGTTGGTGGTGCCGTCGGCCTGCTGGAACGCCTCGAAGATCACCGGGAGTTTCTCGGCCGCGATGCCGATGCCGGTGTCCGAGACGGCGAAGGCGATCACGTCGTCGCTGTCGCGGACGCCCAGGGGCTCGGCGTCCTTGATCCGGTTCACGCGCAGCTCCACCCGGCCCGTCGCGGTGAACTTGATCGCGTTGGAGAGGAGGTTGCGCAGGATCTGCTGCAGTCGCTGCTCGTCCGAGTACATCTCGCGCGGCACGTCCTCGCCGACCGACACCTCGAAGGCGAGGCCCCGGTCGAGGGTGAGCGGGCGGAAGGTGGCGTGGACGTAGTCGAGCAGTTTGATGAGCGGCAGCTTCTTCGGGCGTACGTCCATCCGGCCGGCCTCGATCTTGGAGAGGTCGAGGATGTCGTTGATCAGCTGGAGCAGGTCGGAGCCCGAGCGGTGGATGGTCGTGGCGAACTGCACCTCCTGGTCGGAGAGATGGCCGTCCGGGTTGTCGGAGAGGAGCCTCGCCAGGATCAGCAGGGAGTTCAGCGGGGTGCGCAGCTCGTGCGACATGTTCGCCAGGAACTCCGACTTGTACTGGGAGCTGGTCGCGAGCAGGGCTGCCTTCTCCTCCAGTTCGGCGTTGGAGCGCTGCAACTCCGCCTGCTGCTTCTGGAGTTCGTCGGAGCGCTCCTGGAGCTGCATGGCCAGGCGCTGGGACTCGCCGAGCAGGGACTCCGTACGCGAGTTGGCGATGATCGTGTTGATCGCGACGGCGATGGTGTTCACGAACTGGTCGAAGAAGGCGAGGTGGACATCGGAGAAGCGGGAGAAGGAGGCCAGCTCGATCACGCCGAGGAGCTTGTCCTCGAAGAGGATCGGGATGATGACGACGCTGGTGGGGGCCGCCTCGCCGAGCCCACTGTTGATCTTGATGTAGTCCGGCGGGGCCTCCTCGACCAGGATCCGCTTCTTCTCGCGGGCCGCCTGCCGGACCAGGCCGTGCACCGGGAGGCCGCCGGTCTCGATGGTGGTGCCCTGGGCCGAGCCGTACCCGGCGATGAACGCGAGTCCCTTCGTGGGCACGGTGGTGCGCAGCGCGGCGCCCTCCTCGTCCGGGTCGGCCAGGAAGAACGCGCCGTACTGGGCGTTGACCAGCGGGGTCAGCTCGCGCAGCAGCAGGTCGGCGACCTCCATCAGGTCGCGGTGGCCCTGCATCAGGGCGGCGAGGCGGGCCAGGTTCGATTCCAGCCAGTCCTTCGCGCGGGTGGTCTCGCGGAGGTTGGCCACCATCAGGTTGATGTTGTCCTTCAGCTCGGCGACCTCGCCCTGGGTCTCCACGGTGATCGAGCGGGACATGTCGCCCTGGGCCACGGCGGAGGCGACCTCGGCGATCGCGCGGACCTGGGTGGTCAGGTTCGATGCCAGTTCGTTCACGTTCGTCGTCAGGCGTTTCCAGGTGCCGTAGACGCCCTCGACCCTTGCCTGGCCGCCGAGTTGGCCCTCGGAGCCGACCTCGCGGGCCACTCGAGTGACCTCGGAGGAGAAGGAGGAGAGCGTGTCGACCATGGTGTTGATGGCGGTCTTCAGCTCCAGGATCTCGCCGCGCGCGTCCACGTCGATCTTCTTGGAGAGGTCGCCGTTGGCGACGGCCGTCGTCACCTGGGCGATGTTCCGCACCTGTGAAGTGAGGTTGTCCGCCATGTAGTTGACGTTGTCGGTCAGGTCCCGCCACACCCCGGACACACCCAGCACCTGGGCCCGGCCGCCCAGCCGTCCGTCGGTGCCGACCTCGCGTGCCACGCGCGTGACCTCGTCGGCGAAGGCGCGGAGCTGCTCCACCATCGTGTTGACGGTGTCCTTCAGCTCCAGGATCTCGCCGCGCGCGTCGACGGTGATCTTCTTCGACAGGTCGCCGTTGGCGACGGCGGTCGTCACCTGGGCGATGTTGCGGACCTGCGAAGTCAGGTTCAGCGCCATGAAGTTGACGTTGTCGGTGAGGTCTTTCCAGACGCCGCTGACGCCCCGCACCTGCGCCTGACCGCCGAGGTTTCCCTCGGTGCCGACCTCGCGGGCGACGCGGGTGACCTCGTCGGCGAAGGCGGACAGCTGGTCCACCATCGTGTTGATCGTGGACTTCAGCTCCAGGATCTCGCCCTTCGCCTCGACCGTGATCTTCTTGCCGAGGTCGCCCTGCGCCACGGCGGTCGAGACGAGGGCGATGTTGCGGACCTGCGAAGTCAGGTTGTCCGCCATGAAGTTGACGTTGTCGGTGAGGTCTTTCCAGACGCCGCTGACGCCCCGCACCTGCGCCCGGCCGCCGAGGTTTCCCTCGGTGCCGACCTCGCGGGCGACGCGGGTGACCTCGTCGGCGAAGGCGGACAGCTGGTCCACCATCGTGTTGATCGTGGACTTCAGCTCCAGGATCTCGCCCTGCGCGTCGACCGTGATCTTCTGGCTCAGGTCGCCGTTGGCGACGGCGGTCGTCACCTGGGCGATGTTGCGGACCTGCGAAGTCAGGTTCGAGGCCATGAAGTTGACGTTGTCGGTGAGGTCCTTCCAGACCCCGCTGACACCGCGCACCTGGGCCCGTCCGCCCAGCTGGCCCTCGGTGCCGACCTCGCGGGCGACGCGGGTGACCTCGTCGGCGAAGGCGGACAGCTGGTCCACCATCGTGTTCACGGTCAGCTTCAGTTCGAGCAGCTCACCGGTCGCCTCGACCGTGACCGTACGGGTCAGGTCACCGCGGGCCACCGCCGTCGTCACCAGGGCGATGTCACGCACCTGGGCGGTCAGCCGGGACGCCATCGTGTTGACGGCCTCGGTCACATCCCGCCAACTGCCCGAGAGCCCAGTCACCTTGGCCCGCCCGCCGAGCCGCCCCTCGGTGCCCACCTCACGTGCGACCCGGGTCACCTCGCCCGTGAACAGCGACAGCTGGTCGACCATCTTGTTCACGGCCCGGCCCAGCCGCCGCAGATCACCGCGCAGCTGCCGGTTGCCGTCGTGCAGGTCGACCCGCTGGGTCAGATCACCGCCGGCCACCGCGTCGAGCACCCGCGTCGCGTTCGCCGCCGGGGCCACCAGGGCGTCAAGCAGCTGGTTCACATCGTTGACCCGGGAGGTCCAGGCGCCCTGCCCCGGGCTGGCGGTGACCCGCTCGTCGAGCCGCCCGTGCCGGACCAACTCCCGCTTCACACGCTGCACTTCCCCGTTGAAATGCGTGTTGCGGTCCATGATCTGGTTGAAGAGGGCCGTCAGCTCGGCCACCAGCCCGTGGCCCGTCTCCGGAACTTTTGCGAAGTCGCCGTCCCGGGCGGCGGTCATCGCTGCGAGCAGCGGGCGCAGCTCGGATGCTCGGACTTGTTCCGGTTTTTGACCGTCTTCGAGCACACGCGTAGCACTGTTCTCACTCATGGCGGCCCACTTCGGTAACTCGGCGCTTATGGGCGAGGCCAGTCTGTCACTCTGTCGGCATCGACTGAGGCGAATTCGTCCGAACCGCTCGGGGAGCTGTCCATGGGGGCCATTCCGACGCAACGGGAGACCGCCTCCTGCGCCTGCGATACGCCTGCACAGCTGCACGCGACCGGGCACGGGACGGCGGACCCGCGTGCGCAGACGTACACGACGCTGCCCGGGAGCCCCCTCGCGCCGGGTGCCGCCCGCGCACTCGTACGCACCGCGCTCGCCGACTGGGCCGAGGCCCGCCTCCCCGGCGCCGAACACCTCACCGACCGGCTCGCCGACGACGCCGTGCTGGTCGTCAGCGAACTCGTCACCAACGCCGTGGTGCACGCGGGCACCGAAGTCGAGGTCGAGTGCCGTATGGAGGAGGCGGCCGGCGCGCTCGTGGTGGAGGTCTCCGACCACCATCCCTCCCGGGCGCCCCGCGACTCGGACGCCGAAGCACCGTACGAGACGGCCGAAGTGCCGTACGGGACATCGGAGTACGGCCGAGGACTGCGCCTCGTCTCCACGCTCGCCGAATCCTGGGGCGTCACCTTCCGCAGGGGCACCAAGACGGTGTGGGCGCGGCTGCCCGCCGAGTGGCGGCCGGCCGCGGGCGCAAAAGGGGGCGCGGCGTCAGCCGCTCCAGTGGAGCCGGTGCTTGCACCGGGGCACGCCGGCCGGCACGCGCTGGAACGCGGCCTGCGCGCCGCCGAGATACTCGCCCCCGACCCGCAGCGCGCCGAGCGCGACCGGGACTGGCTGCACCGGGGCGCCCTGTCCTTCCTCGCCGAGGCCTCCGATCTGCTCGCCGGGCAGCTCGACGAGAACCTGGTCGCCGCGCTCGCCGGACAGCTGATCGTGCCGCGGCTCGCCGACTGGTGCGCGGTGTGGCTGGAGGACGAGGTCATGGGGCGGTGGGGGTCCCCCCGCTCGGGCGCATTCGAGAGCGGCGGAGGCTGGGCCGACGGCACCGCGGGCGCCGGGCCCCGCCTCGCCCGCGTCTGGCACTGCAGCGAGAACCGGATCGAGGAACTGCGCCGGGCCCTGGAGAAGGACCCGCCGCACCTGCCCGAGACGACGGGTGCCTCCCCGGCCATGGGGGTCCCCCCGCCCGACCGGAACCGGGAGTGGGCGAGGAGCCGGGAGTGGGGGAGGTCCGGCCCGGTCTCCTACCCCTGGCCCGGAGAGGCGCTCGACGTGCGCGAGGAGCACGGCGCCGCGCTCGCCTACCGCCTGATCGCGGGCGGCCGCCCGCTCGGCACGCTCGTCATCGGACGCGCCGGGCTGCTGCGCTTCCCCGACGAGGTCACCGGGCTCGTCGAGGACCTCAGCCGCCGGGTGGCGCTCGCCATCGGAGCGGCCCGCCAGTACGCCCGCCAGGCCACCATCAGCCAGGTCCTGCAACGCGGACTGCTGCCCGCCGGCGTCGCCGAGATCCCGGGCGTACGCAGCGCGCTGGTCTACGAGCCGTGCGACAAGGGCGGCCCCAGCGGCGACTTCTACGACCTCTTCCCGGCCGGCGACGGCCGCTGGTGCTTCGCCGTCGGCGACGTCCAGGGCAAGGGCCCCGAGGCCGCCGTGCTCATCGGCCTGGCCCGTCCCTGGCTGCGCCTTCTCGCGCGCGAGGGCTACCGCGTCGCCGATGTCCTCGACCGCCTCAACCGCCTCCTCCTGGACGACGCCACGGAGGCCGCGGACGCCGCCGCCCGGGCCCTGGTACGGCCGCCCGCCCCCGGCGACGGCCCGCAGACCCGCTTCCTCTCCCTCCTCTACGGCGAGCTGACCCCCTTCGACGGCGGCATCCGCTGCACCCTCGCCTCCGCCGGCCACCCCCTCCCGCTGCTCCTCGGCCCCGACGGCGCCGTCCGCACGGCCGCCCGCCCGCAGACCCTCCTCGGCGTCATCGAGGACGAGACGTACACCAGCGAAACCTTCGAACTCCGCCCCGGCGACAGCCTCCTGTGCGTCACGGACGGCGTGACGGAGCGCCGCTCCGGCTCCCGCATGTTCGACGACGCCGACGGCCTCTCGACCGCCCTCGCCGGCTGCGCGGGCCTGAGCGCGCAGCTGATCGCGGAACGCATCCGCAGGCTGGTGCACGAGTTCGGCGGGCGACCGCCGGAGGACGACCTGGCGCTGCTGGTGCTGCAGGCGGAGTGAGGAGTCGGAGGAGTCGCGCGGGTACGGGACAATGGAAGGCATGCCTTCCGCACTCCCCGACGGCGAGCCGGTCCCCGCCGACGGCGCTCTCCCCGCCTCCGCACTCGCCGGGTCGGCCGACCGCCCCCTCGGCTTCTATCTCCACGTCCCGTACTGCGCGACCCGCTGCGGCTACTGCGACTTCAACACCTACACCGCCACCGAGCTGCGCGGCACGGGCGGCGTCCTCGCCTCCCGCGACAACTACGCGGACACCCTGATCGACGAGATCCGCCTGGCCAGGAAGGTGCTGGGCGACGACCCCCGCGAGGTGCGCACGGTCTTCGTGGGCGGCGGTACGCCGACCCTGCTGGCCGCCGGTGATCTCGTAAGGATGCTGGGGGCGATCCGCGACGAGTTCGGCCTGGCGGCGGACGCGGAGGTGACGACGGAGGCGAATCCGGAGTCGGTGGACCCCGCGTACCTGTCCGCATTGCGCGAGGGCGGCTTCAACCGCGTCTCCTTCGGCATGCAGAGCGCGAAGCAGCATGTGCTGCGCGTGCTGGACCGCACTCATACGCCGGGGCGGCCGGAGGCCTGCGTGGCGGAGGCCCGTGCGGCCGGCTTCGAGCACGTGAACCTGGACCTGATCTACGGCACGCCGGGGGAGTCGGACGACGACTGGCGGGCCTCGCTGGAGGCGGCGATCGGAGCCGGGCCGGACCATGTGTCGGCGTACGCGCTGATCGTCGAGGAGGGCACGCAGCTGGCGCGCCGGATCCGCCGGGGCGAGGTCCCGATGACGGACGACGACGTCCACGCCGACCGCTATCTGATCGCGGACGAGGTGATGTCGGCGGCGGGCTTCGACTGGTACGAGGTCTCGAACTGGGCCACCTCCGAGGCGGGCCGCTGCCTCCACAACGAGCTGTACTGGCGCGGCGCCGACTGGTGGGGCGCGGGGCCCGGGGCCCACTCGCACGTGGGCGGCGTCCGCTGGTGGAACGTGAAGCACCCGGGCGCGTATGCGGCGGCGCTGGCGGCGGGGCGGTCGCCGGGGGCCGGGCGGGAGCTCCTGTCGGAGGAGGACCGGCGGGTGGAGCGGGTTCTGCTGGAGCTGCGGTTGCGGGAGGGGGTGCCGTTGTCCTTGCTGCGGGAGGAGGGGCGGGCGGCTTCTCGGCGGGCGCTGGGGGAGGGGCTGTTGGAGGCCGGTCCCTACGAAGAAGAGCGTGCCGTCCTCACCCTGCGCGGGCGGCTGCTGGCGGACGCGGTGGTGCGGGACCTCGTGGACTGATCGTCGTACGTACGGGCTACAGTCCCCGGTCATGATCTCCGACACAGAGCCGGACGCGGACGCGACTGTGGTGCGATACGGGTTGCGATGGCTGCTGTGGGTGCTGCCGTGGGTGGTGTTCTTCGGCGGCCTGGGCGTCGGCGGCCTGCTGACCGCGCTCTTGGGAGGCGGCCTTGGCGCGCTGTGGCTTCTGCCCGGCGTGTTCGCGGCCGTGTTCATGCTGCGCTCGGTGTGGGGGTGGCGCGGGCTGGTCACGGCCCTCGACGCGAACGGGTTCTGGGTCCTGCGGGGCAGGCAGGCCGTGCTGATCCCCTGGGACTCGCTGGCCGGGGTCGGCCTCTACTGGGCTCGTGCGGGAAAACGGCTCGTCCACACGGTGGAGCTCTGCCCCCGCGGTGACATCGACCGCGACGACCCCCTGCTCTGGGAGTTCGTCCGCGACCGGGCGCCTCTGCGTGACGGTCTGCCCCGGCTGCGCTACCGCTTCGACGTACGGCACTTCTTCGGCGTCTACGAGAAGGCGCTGCGGCGGTGGGCACCCGAGCTGTGGTTCGGGCGGATCGAGCAGCCCGGCTCCTACCTCGGGTACCCGGACCACGCCGGCCACCGGCAGCGCACCGCCGCGCGGATCACTCGGGAGCCGTGACGAAGTCGATCAACTCCTCCACCCGCCCCAGCAGTTCCGGCTCCAGATCCTTGTAGGACCGCACCCGCGACAGAATCCCCTGCCAGGCGGCCCCCGTGTTCTCCGGCCACCCCAGCGCCCGGCACACCCCCGTCTTCCAGTCCTGTCCGCGCGGCACCCGCGGCCAGCCGGCGATCCCCACCGACGACGGCTTCACCGCCTCCCAGATGTCGATGTACGGGTGGCCTACCACCAGCGCGTGCTCGCTCGTCACCGCCTCCGCGATCCGCCACTCCTTCGTGCCGGGGACGAGGTGGTCCACCAGGACCCCGAGACGGGCGTCCGGCCCCGGTGCGAATTCGGCCACGATCGACGGCAGGTCGTCCACGCCCTCCAGGTACTCCACGACCACGCCCTCGATCCGCAGGTCGTCGCCCCACACCCGCTCGACCAGCTCCGCGTCGTGCCGCCCCTCGACATAGATGCGCCCGGCGCGAGCCACGCGCGCGCGTGCGCCAGGGACGGCCACCGAGCCGGATGCCGTACGGGTGGGACGTACCGGCGTATTGCCGGTCGGGCGTACGAGTGTCACCACCCGCCCCTCCAGCAGGAACCCCCGCGGCTCCATCGGAAACACCCGGTGCTTGCCGAAGCGGTCCTCCAGGGTCACCGTGCCCGCCTCGCAGCGGATCACCGCGCCGCAGAAACCGGTCCCGGGCTCCTCGACCACCAGACCGGGCTCCGCCGGCACCTCCGGCACGGGCTTGGGCTTCTTCCACGGCGGGGTCAGATCGGCGGAGTACTGGCGCATTCGAGTGACGATAGGAGAAGCGGCCGGTCAGCGGCTACGACACGCCGAAACGCGCCGCCAGCTCCTCACGCTGCGCCCGCACGAACTCCGCATCCACCACCGCTCCGTGACCGGGTACGTACAGTGCGTCCTCGCCGCCCAGGTCGAGGAGCCGGTCGAGGGCGGCCGGCCAGTGCGAGGCCACGGCGTCCGGCCCGGCCTGCGGTTCGCCCGACTCCTCCACCAGATCGCCGCAGAACACGACCTCCGGGGCGCCGGGGACCAGGACGACGAGGTCGTGCGCCGTGTGGCCGGGGCCCACGTTCGCCAGCAGCACCTGTCTGCCGCCGCCCAGGTCCAGCGTCCACTCGCCGGAGACGTGATGCCGGGGCGGGACCAGGGCATCGACCGCCTCCTCGGCCACGCGCGCGTCCAGCCCGTTGGTCACCGCGTCCGCCCGCAGCTCCTCGCGCGCGTGCCGGGCGTCGAACAGCGTGTCCATGCCCACCGCGCCGTACACCTCCGCGCCCGCGAACGCCGCCGCCCCGAAGACATGGTCGAAATGGGGATGCGTGAGCGCGAGATGAGTCACATGGCGACCGGCGAGTTCCTGCGCCTCGGTACGCAACCGCGCGCCCTCCGCCAGGCTCGATCCCGCGTCGATCAAGAGCGCCGTGCCCTCCCCGACGACCAGCCCCGCCGTGCAGTCCCAGCCGGGCAGCCGGCACCTCCCGACCCCGGCCGCCAGCCGCTCCCACCCCAGCTCTTCCCAAGTCACCGTCATACCGCGACGCTAGCCGTACGACCACGTCCAAGGGGGCCGACCTTGCCCCGGGTGTACCCCACCGCCGTACACTGGGCCGGGGAACGCTGGCACTCGGACTGACAGAGTGCCAGGCGAAGTGCCTAGGGGACGACATTCTGGAGGTGTGCGCGATGCTTAGTGAACGACGGCTTCAGGTGCTGCGCGCCATCGTCCAGGACTATGTCGGCACCGAGGAGCCGGTGGGGTCGAAGGCCCTGACCGAGCGGCACAACCTCGGGGTGTCCCCGGCGACGGTCCGCAACGACATGGCGGCCCTGGAGGACGAGGGGTTCATCGCCCAGCCGCACACCAGCGCCGGACGGATCCCCACGGACAAGGGTTATCGCCTGTTCGTCGACAAGCTCGCGGGTGTCAAGCCGATGTCCGCGCCCGAGCGGCGTGCGATCCAGAACTTCCTCGACGGCGCCGTCGATCTCGACGATGTGGTGGCGCGGACGGTTCGGCTGCTCGCCCAGCTCACGCGGCAGGTGGCGGTCGTCCAGTACCCGTCGCTGACCCGCTCGACGGTCCGGCATGTGGAGCTGCTCTCGCTCGCCCCCGCGCGCGTGATGCTCGTGCTGATCACCGACACCGGCCGGGTCGAGCAGCGCATGGTCGACTGCCCGGCGCCGTTCGGCGAGGCCTCCCTCGCGGATCTGCGGGCGCGGCTCAACAGCCGGGTCGCGGGGCGCCGCTTCACGGACGTCCCCCGGCTCGTGGAAGACCTGCCCGAAGGCTTCGACGTCGAGGACCGGGGTACGGTCTCGACAGTGCTCTCCACTCTTCTGGAGACACTGGTCGAGGAGAACGAGGAGCGGCTGATGATCGGCGGCACCGCCAATCTGACCCGCTTCGGACATGACTTCCCCCTCACCATCCGCCCCGTCCTGGAGGCGCTGGAGGAGCAGGTCGTGCTCCTCAAGTTGCTTGGCGAGGCGGGGGATTCGGGCATGACGGTGCGCATCGGGCACGAGAACGCCTATGAGGGACTCAACTCCACTTCCGTGGTGTCGGTCGGCTACGGTTCGGGCGGCGAGGCAGTAGCCAAGCTCGGCGTGGTCGGACCGACCCGCATGGATTACCCGGGAACGATGGGAGCGGTACGCGCAGTGGCGAGGTACGTCGGACAGATCCTGGCGGAGTCGTAAGTGGCCACGGACTACTACGCCGTTCTCGGCGTGCGCCGCGACGCGTCGCAGGAAGAGATCAAGAAGGCCTTCCGGCGGCTCGCGCGCGAGCTGCACCCGGACGTCAACCCGGATCCGAAGACCCAGGAGCGGTTCAAGGAGATCAACGCCGCTTACGAGGTGCTGTCGGACCCGCAGAAGAAGCAGGTCTACGACCTCGGCGGCGACCCCCTCTCGCAGGCGGGCGGCGCGGGCGCGGGCGGCTTCGGCGCGGGTGGCTTCGGGAACTTCTCGGACATCATGGACGCGTTCTTCGGTACGGCGTCGCAGCGCGGGCCGCGTTCGCGTACGCGCCGGGGCCAGGACGCGATGATCCGGCTGGAGATCGAGCTCGACGAGGCGGCCTTCGGTACGACGAAGGACATCCAGGTCGACACGGCGATCGTCTGCTCCACCTGTAACGGGGAAGGCGCGGCGCCGGGGACCTCCGCCCAGACGTGTGACATGTGCCGCGGTCGCGGTGAGGTGTCGCAGGTGACGCGGTCCTTCCTGGGCCAGGTCATGACCTCGCGTCCCTGCCCGCAGTGCCAGGGCTTCGGCACGGTCGTTCCGACGCCGTGCCCGGAGTGCGCCGGTGACGGCCGCGTACGGTCCCGCCGTACTCTCACGGTCAAGATCCCGGCCGGTGTGGACAACGGCACGCGCATCCAGCTCGCGGGCGAGGGCGAGGTCGGTCCCGGTGGCGGTCCGGCCGGTGACCTGTACGTCGAGATCCACGAGCTGCCGCACTCCACCTTCCAGCGGCGCGGCGACGACCTGCACTGCACGGTCACCATCCCGATGACGGCCGCGTCCCTCGGCACCAAGGTGCCGCTGGAGACACTGGACGGCATGGAAGAGGTCGACATCCGGCCCGGCACCCAGTCCGGCCAGTCGATCCCGCTGCACGGCCGGGGCGTCACGCATCTGCGCGGCGGCGGGCGCGGCGACCTCATCGTCCACGTCGAGGTCATGACCCCGACGAAGCTGGACCCTGAGCAGGAGCGGTTGCTGCGGGAGCTGGCGAAGCTGCGGGGTGAGGAGCGGCCCACGGGGCAGTTCCAGCCGGGGCAGCAAGGGTTGTTCTCGCGGTTGAAGGATGCGTTCAACGGGCGCTGAGGTGGTGCTGGATGGTGCTGGGGGCTCCGCCCCCAGACCCCCGGTCGGCCCTTGAGGGGCCTTGTCCTCAAACGCCGGACGGGCTGAATATGTCGCCCCATCGCCATAGCAGTGGCCCGATTCGGACTTGTTCGGAGGACGTGACAACATGCCGTCATGTCCTCCGCGCTGACCGATCTCTTCCCTCATCCGATCGTGCAGGCCCCCATGGCGGGCGGTGTCTCCGTGCCGCATCTGGCCGCCGCCGTGTGCGAGGCCGGCGGGCTCGGGTTCCTTGCCGCCGGGTACAAGACGGCCGACGGGATGTATCAGGAGATCAAGCAGCTCAGGGGCATCACGAGCCGGCCCTTCGGCGTGAACCTCTTCATGCCGCAGCCGGAGTACGGGGACCGGGGCGCCGTCGAGATCTACGCCCACCAGCTGGCCGGTGAGGCCACCTGGTACGACACCGAGCTCGGCGATCCGGACAGCGGCCGTGACGACGCCTACGACTCCAAGCTCGCCGTACTGCTCGACAACCCCGTGCCGGTGGTCTCCTTCCACTTCGGTGTCCCGAGCCGCGAGATCCTCGAATCCCTCCGCCGGGCCGGCACCTTCACGCTGGTCACCGCGACCACCGCGGAGGAGGCCCTCGCCGTGGAGCGGGCCGGCGCCGACGCCGTGATCGCGCAGGGCGTGGAGGCCGGCGGCCACCAGGGCACGCACCGGGACAACCCGGAGACGGACGGCACCGGCATCGGACTCCTCTCGCTCATCGCCCAGGTCCGCGAGACCGTGAGCATCCCCATCGTCGCCGCCGGCGGCATCATGCGCGGCGGCCAGATCGCCGCGGCGCTGGCGGCGGGCGCGAGCGCGGCCCAGCTCGGCACGGCCTTCCTCGCCACACCGGAGTCCGGCGCGAACGCCGTCCACAAGCAGGCGCTCACCAACCCGCTGTTCGTTCGTACGGAGTTGACCCGCGCGTTCTCCGGGCGCCCGGCCCGCGGCCTGGTCAACCGCTTCCTGCGCGAGCACGGCCCGTACGCCCCCGCCGCCTACCCGGAGGTCCACCACCTCACCTCGCCCCTGCGCAAGAAGGCCGCCGCATCCGGCGACGCACAAGGCATGGCGCTCTGGGCGGGCCAGGGCCACCGCATGGCGCGCGAGCTCCCGGCCGGGCAGCTGGTGGAGGTCCTCGCCGCCGAACTCGACCTTGCCAAGACAGCGTTGTCGGGCAAGGGGGACCTCCGATGACCGCGCCGGTGTTCGTCGTCGACTCCCTGGAGGGCGTGGGGCCGGGGTCGGTCGTCGAGCTGGACGGCCCCGAGGGGCGGCACGCGGTGTCCGTACGGCGACTGCAGCCCGGCGAGGACGTGGTGCTGACGGACGGTCTGGGCCGCGGGGCCGCCGGAGTGGTCGTCCGGACCGAGGGCAAGGACCGGCTGTTCGTCGAGCCCTTTGAGTTCCCGGTCGAACCCGAGCCCAGCCCCCGTATCACCGTCGTCCAGGCCCTCCCCAAGGGCGACCGGGGCGAGTTGGCCGTCGAGACGATGACGGAGACCGGGGTCGACGCGATCGTGCCGTGGTCGGCCGCCCGCTGCATCACCCAGTGGAAGGGCGATCGGGGCCTGAAGGCCCTCGCCAAGTGGCGTGCCACCGCCCGCGAGGCCGGCAAGCAGTCCCGTCGGCTGCGCTTCCCGGAGGTCGCGGACGCGGCAACGACCAAGCAGGTTGCCGCACTTCTCGCCAATGCCGACTTCGCCGCCGTACTGCACGAGGACCGCGACTACGGCAGCGGGCCGCTGGCGACCGCCGAACTCCCCTCCGCGGGCGAGATCGTGCTGGTCGTCGGCCCCGAAGGGGGCGTCTCCGAGCAGGAGTTGGCGCTCTTCGAGGAGGCGGGTGCGAAGGCGTACCGGCTCGGGCGTAGCGTGCTGCGTACATCGACTGCGGGCACCGCGGCGACCGCCCTGCTCCTGGGCCGCACCGGCCGCTGGTCCTGAACCGATCACGGGGGACACCATGGAACTCGCCCAAGTCCGGCTCCTCGTCACCGACTTCGCCGCCTGCTACCGGTTCTACGCCGAGGTCCTCGGCCTCAAGCCGCAGTCGGGCGCGGCCGAGGGGCCGTACGAGAAGTTCAGCCCGGCCACCGGCTCGGCGGGGATCGCTCTCCAGGACCGTTCGATGATGGCCGAGGTACTGGGCGAGCTGGGCGACACGGCGACGGGCCATCGCTCCCTGGTGGTTCTGCGCGTCGACGACCTCGATGCCTACTGCGAGCAGATCGCCACCCGGGGCGCCGTCCTCCTGCACGGCCCGGCCCCCATGACCGACCGTATGCGCGTGGCCCATCTCAAGGACCCGGAGGGGAACTTGGTGGAACTGCAGGAGTGGCTGCTGCTGCGCGGCTGACGGCGGCGGCGCGGCGCTTTCGTGACCGTATGCGCTCTACCGCCGAACCGCACACGGTGGCAGGCTGCCGTCCATGGGGGCATTGAGGCGGGTTTGGCGCCGGCCGCGGGGACAGCGGGTCGCGGCCGTGGCGGTGCTTGCGGTGGTGGCCGTCGGGGGGGTCGTGGCGTGTGATCCGGGAGGGTTGAGTTCCGCTTCCGTGGCGTACACGACCGACCAGACCGCGACCAAGGAGCTGGAGAACCAGCACGTCGACGTGCAGTGGCTCAGCTGCACCGCCAACTACGGGAACAACGACAAGGCCTATACGCCCGGCAAGTCGACGCCGTCGGCGAGCGAGACCACCGTCGCCAACGTCGACTGCCAGGGACAGACCAAGGACGGACGGGAGATCACCGTCACCGGCAAGGTCACCCGCGCCGTGGACGGCGCCTGCGTACGAGGCGACCTCACCGCCAAGGTGGGCGGCAAGGTGTGGTTCCACGTGACGGGGCTCGGCAACTGCAACGCGACCCCGTCACCCATCATCAACAACCCCACCCATGGCAACGGGCAGCAGCCCGGGGCCACCGTCACCGTGACGGTCACCAGGACCATCTGGTGCAAGGGGGATCCGCAGTGCTGGCCCGTCCGGGGCAAGTGATCGGAAGCTGTCGAAAGCCCTGGCTGCGGGTAACGCCCTTGCCTAAGGTGATCGGGTGACTCAGCCCGCATCGAAGGCATCCGCTCCATCCGCCGCAACCTCTGCCTATCTCCGATTCCCGCATGTGCACGGCGAGTTGGTGGCCTTCGTCGCCGAGGACGACGTATGGCTGGCGCCTCTCGACGGCGGCTGGGCGTGGCGGGTGAGCGCGGACAACGTGCCGGTGGCCCAGCCCCGTATCTCACCCGACGGCACGACCGTCGCCTGGACCTCCCACCGCGACGGAGCCCCCGAGGTGCATGTCGCGCCGGTCGACGGAGGGCGGGCCAGGCGGCTGACGTACTGGGGGAGTTGGGGCGCCAGGGTGCGCGGCTGGACCCCGGACGGGCAGGTCCTGGTGACCAGTTCCCAGGGCCAGGCGAGCTCGCGCAGGACCTGGGCACGCGCCGTCCCGCTCGACGGCGGACCGGCCACCACCCTGCCGTACGGCCCCGTGGGCGGCGTCGCGTACGGCCCGCACACGGTGCTGCAGACCGCGCCGATGCAGTCCGAGGCCGCCTGGTGGAAGCGGTACCGGGGCGGTACGGCGGGCAAGCTGTGGATCGACCTTGGCGCCCAGGGGGCCGAAGGGGCAGGGGACTTCGTACGGCTGCACGAGGAGCTGGACGGGAACATCGAGCACCCGGTGTGGGTGGGGGAGCGGATCGCGTTCCTGTCCGACCACGAGGGCACCGGTGCGCTGTACTCCTCCCTCGCCGACGGCGCCGATCTGCGCCGCCACACACCCCTGGACGGCTTCTACGCCCGCCAGGCCGCCGGCGACGGCACCCGCGTCAGCTACGCCGCCGCCGGTGAACTGTGGCTGCTCGACGACCTCGACGGAGCCGAACCGCGCCGCCTGGACATCCGGCTCGGCGGGCCGCGCGTCGACCTGCAGCCGTTCCCGGTGAACGCCGCCCGCTGGTTCGGCTCCGCCGCCCCCGACCGCACCGCACGCGGCAGCGCGGTCTGCGTCCGCGGTGCCGTCCACTGGGTCACCCACCGGTCCGGTCCGGCCCGTGCGCTGGCCGCCGAACCCGGCGTACGGGCCCGGCTGCCGCGCACCTTCCGCGTCGAGGGCGAGGAGTGGGTGGTGTGGGTGACGGACGCCGAGGGCGACGACGCCCTGGAGTTCGCCCCGTCGACCGGCCTCGCGCCCGGCGCCACCCCGCGCAGGCTCGCCGGGGGCCGGCTCGGCCGTGTCCTGGAGCTCGCCGTGGCCCCCGACGGCAGCCGCACCGCGGTCGCCTCGCACGACGGACGGCTGCTGCTCGTCGAACGCGAGTCGGGCGAGGTGCGCGAGGTGGACCGGAGTGAGGACGGCGAAGTGTCCGGGCTGGTCTTCTCACCCGACTCGGCGTGGCTCGCCTGGTCCCACCCGGGCCCGCGTCCGCTGCGCCAGCTCAGGCTCGCCAACACCACCGACCTGTCGGTCACCGAGGCGACACCTCTGCGCTTCGGCGACTACGACCCCGCCTTCACCCTCGACGGCAAGCACCTCGCCTTCCTCTCCAGCCGCTCCTTCGACCCGGTCTACGACGAGCACGTCTTCGACCTGGCCTTCGTGGCCGGCGCCCGCCCGTATCTGATCACCCTGGCGGCGACCACGCCCTCGCCCTTCGGCCCGCAGCGGCACGGACGCCCCTTCGACGCCCCCGACAAGGACGAGACACCCGACAGCGAGGGCACCCCCACCACCCGTATCGACCTCGAAGGTCTCGCCGACCGCATCGTGCCCTTCCCCGTCGAGGCCGCCCGCTACAGCACCCTGCGCGCCGCGAAGGACGGCGTGCTGTGGCTGCGCCACCCGGTGCGCGGCGAACTCGGCGCCTCCCGTGCCACCCCCGACGCCCCCGAGCCCAAGACCGAGCTGGAGCGCTACGACCTCGTCCAGCAGCGCATCGAGTACCTCACGGGCGACGCCGACGCCTTCGAGGTCAGCGGCGACGGCAAGCGGGTCCTGCTGCGGACCGACGGCCGGCTCAAGGTCGTCCCCAGCGACCGGCGCGCCTCGAACGACGAGGACAGCGACACGAACGTCACCGTCGACCTCACCCGCGTCCGGCAGACCGTCGACCCGGCGGCCGAGTGGCGGCAGATGTACGAGGAGACGGGCCGCATCATGCGGGACCACTTCTGGCGCCCCGACATGGGCGGCGTCGACTGGGACGGCGTCCTCGACCGCTACCGCCCCGTCCTCGACCGCATCGCCACCCACAGCGACCTCGTCGACCTGCTGTGGGAGGTGCAGGGCGAGCTCGGCACCTCGCACGCATACGTCCAGCCCCGCGGCGGCCACGGCAACGGCGCCCGTCAGGGACTCCTCGGCGCCGACATCTCCCGCCACGAGGACGGCAGTTGGCGCATCGACCGGGTCCTGCCCGCGGAGACCTCCGACCCCGACGCCCGCTCCCCGCTCGCCGCACCCGGCGTCGCGGTCCGCGCGGGCGACGCGATCGTCTCGGTCGCCGGACACCCGGTCGACCCGGTGACCGGCCCCGGCCCGCTCCTGATCGGTACGGCGGGCAAACCGGTCGAGCTGACGATCTCACCGGCCGGCGGCGGCGACGTACGGCATGTGGTCGTCGTACCGGTCGCGGACGAGGTGCCGCTGCGCTACCACGCCTGGGTCGCCGACCGCCGTGCCTACGTCCACGAACGGTCCGGCGGCCGCCTCGGCTACCTCCACATCCCCGACATGCAGGCCCCCGGCTGGGCCCAGATCCACCGCGACCTGCGCGTCGAGGTGGCCAGGGAGGGCCTTGTCGTGGACGTCCGTGAGAACGCCGGCGGGCACACCTCCCAACTGGTCGTCGAGAAACTGGCCCGCAGGATCGTCGGCTGGGGCCTGCCACGCGGCATGCGGCCCTACAGCTACCCCGAGGACGCCCCGCGCGGCCCGGTCGTCGCCGTCGCCGACGAGTGGTCCGGCTCCGACGGCGACATCGTCAACGCGGCCATCAAGGCACTCGGCATCGGCCCGGTCGTCGGCACCCGGACCTGGGGCGGCGTCATAGGCATCGACAGCCGCTACCACCTGGTCGACGGCACACTGATCACCCAGCCCAAGTACGCGATCTGGCTGGAGGGTTACGGCTGGGGCGTGGAGAACCGCGGTGTGGACCCGGACGTGGAGGTGGTCCAGCGGCCGCAGGACTACGCGGCGGGCAGGGACGTCCAGCTGGACGAGGCGGTGCGGATCGCGCTGGAGGCGCTGGAGGGCAGCCCGGCAAAAACACCGCCGAGTCTGCCGACTTAAGGGGCGCGGCGCTGTGTCGACTTGCGGCTCCGCCGCGATGGGGGTCCCCCCGCTCGAGCGGAGCCGAGAGTGGGGGAGCGACCAGCCACGACGATCCCGCACCCGACGACGATACGATGCCCCCCGTAAACCACGCCGCCCAACCCCCGGAGGGAACATGCCAGGGGAGCCGCAGGACGACTGCCTGTTCTGCAAGATCATCGCTGGGCACGTCCCGGCGACGATCGTCCGCGAAACGGAAACCACCGTCGCCTTCCGGGACATCAACCCCCAGGCACCCACCCACGTCCTGGTGATCCCCAAGGCGCACTACAAGAACGCGGCCGAGCTCGCCGCCGCCGAACCGGTGCTCGCCGCGGACGTCCTGCGGGAGGCCCAGTCGGTCGCCGACGAGGACAAGCTGGAGAGCTACCGCATCGTCTTCAACACGGGCGCCGGCGCCGGCCAGACCGTCTGGCACGCCCATGCGCATGTCCTCGGCGGCCGCGGCATGCAGTGGCCCCCCGGATAACTCGCAATGTCCGTACGTGAATTGGTGGTCCTCGGCACCGCCAGCCAGGTCCCCACCCGGCACCGCAACCACAACGGCTATCTGCTGCGCTGGGACGGCGAGGGCATCCTCTTCGACCCCGGCGAGGGCACGCAGCGCCAGATGCTGCGGGCCGGGGTCGCCGCGCACGACCTGAACCGGATCTGCGTCACACACTTCCACGGCGACCACTCGCTGGGCCTGGCAGGCGTCATCCAGCGCATCAACCTCGACAAGGTCCCGCACGAGATCACCGCGCACTACCCGCGCTCCGGCCAGCGCTTCTTCGACCGCTTGCGGTATGCGACCGCCTACCGGGAGACGGTCGCGCTCACCCAGGCCCCGGTCGACACGGACGGCCCCGCGGCCGTCACGCCCTCGTACACCCTCGAAGCCGTCAGGCTCTCGCACCCCGTCGAGTCCTACGGCTACCGGCTGATCGAGCCCGACGGCCGCCGGATGCTCCCCGACCGCCTTGCCGCGCACGGCGTCAAGGGCCCCGATGTCGGCCGTATCCAGCGGGAGGGCGCCATCGACGGGGTGTCCCTGGAGGACGTCAGCGAGGTGCGCCGCGGGCAGCGGTTCGCGTTCGTCATGGACACCCGCCTGTGCGACGGCGTGCACGCGCTCGCCGAGGGCTGCGACATGCTCGTCATCGAGTCGACATTCCTCGACGAGGACACCGACCTCGCGGTCGAGCACGGCCACCTCACCGCGGGCCAGGCGGCGGCGGTCGCGCGGGAAGCGGGCGTACGGCATCTGGTCCTCACGCACTTCAGCCAGCGCTACAGCGACCCCGACGAGTTCGAGCGGCAGGCACGGGCGGCGGGCTTCGAGGGCGAGCTGACGGTCGCGCACGATCTTCTCCGGGTGCCGGTTCCGAAACGGCGGTAAAGCACCCGTACGATGCTGCGATGCCCCTCCCCAAAGCAGAACTGCACCTCCACATCGAAGGCACCCTGGAGCCGGAGCTGGCCTTCGAGCTGGCCGCCCGCAACGGCGTCGAGCTGCCGTACGCCGACAGCGACGAGCTCGGCAAGGCGTACGACTTCCAGGACCTCCAGTCCTTCCTGAACCTGTACTACGAGCTCATGGCCGTCCTGCGCACCGAGCGGGACTTCGAGGACCTCGCGAACGCCTACCTCGCCCGCGCCGCCGCGCAGGGCGTGCGGCACGCGGAGATCTTCTTCGACCCGCAGGCGCACATCGCGCGCGGGATCCCCATGGGCACGGTCGTCGAGGGGCTGTGGCGGGCACTGGGGAGCAGTGAGCAGAACCACGGCGTCTCGACGCGGCTCATCCTGTGCTTCCTGCGCGACGAGTCCGCAGAGTCGGCGCTCGAGACCCTGGAGGCCGCGAAGCCGTACCTGGACCGGATCACGGGTGTCGGCCTCGACTCGGCCGAGGTCGGGCACCCGCCGGTGAAGTTCCGCGAGGTGTACGAGGCCGCCGCGTCGCTCGGTCTGCGGCGCGTCGCGCACGCGGGGGAGGAGGGGCCGCCTGAGTACATCACGGAGGCGCTGGACGTGCTCGGCGTCGAGCGGGTGGACCATGGGCTCAGGTGCATGGAATCCCCCGAGCTGGTCGAGCGGCTGGTCCGGGAGCGCATCCCGCTGACTCTGTGCCCGTTGTCCAATGTCCGCCTCCGCACGGTCGACACCCTCGCCGACCACCCGCTCCCGGCCATGCTGGACGCGGGGTTGGTGTGCACGGTGAACTCCGACGACCCCGCCTACTTCGGCGGCTATGCGGGCGACAACTTCGACGCGGTGCGCTCGGCGCTGGGCCTGAACGAGGACAGGCTCCGGGAGTTGGCCCGCAACTCCTTCCTCGCGTCTTTCCTGGAGGACGACGAGGAGCGGCGGGCGCGGTATCTCGCCGAGGTGGAGGCGTACGAGTTTTCTTAGCTGCGGGCCGGTGGGGGCTGGTCGCGCAGTTCCCCGCGCCCCTAACGGGGCGCGATGCCCGCCTTGTCGTAGGCGCGCTGTGCCGGGACGGCCGGGGCCTCGACGGTGATCTCGACGACCGGGAGGGGCCGCCTGCCCGCCCGCAGTGCAACTGCCGTCAGCGGCACCGCGATCGCCAGCAGCCCAGCTGCCAGCACCGCACCCATGACCGGGAACCCGGCCTGCGCCGCCAGTACGCTCCCGGTCAGCGGCCCCGCGGCCGTCCCCAGCGAGGACGTCGACCCGACAAGCACCGCCCAGCGCCCGCGTGGGTCCAGCGAGGCCGCCAGTCCGATCACGTACGACAGGACGATCGGGTAGAGCACGTTCCAGGCGATCTCACCGCCGGCGAAGGACCTCAGGTCGGTCGCGGACGCGCTGAGCACGATGCAGCCGGAGATCAGCGCCGTTCCGGCCCCGATGGGCAGCGCCCGGCCGAGCCGCGGCCCGACCGCTCCCGCGCCGACGACCCCCAGCAGCCCCGCGCCGAGCGCCACCGCGAAGACCAGGCCGACGGTGGCCTCCGGCAGGTGCGCCTGGGCCAGACCGATACGGCCGCTGACGCCCCACAGTGCGTTCTGCACGAGCGACCAGCAGAACATGACGACGGCGAGGACCAGGCCGGAACGCAGGTGGGGGAGGCGGCTGCCGTCGAGAGGGCTGTGCGAGGCCGCCGTACGGACCGGGAGCCGGCCGGTGAGCGGCCAGACGGCGAGCGCGGTGAGCGCGATCGCGGCGAGGGGCTGCCCGTGGCCCGCGCCCAGGTGGGGGACGGCCAGATACACGGCGCCCGCGAGCGCGGAGACACCGAGCAGGCCCAGCGTGGTCGTACGGTGCGGATCCCGCTGGGCGGCGATCCCGGTGGCGGCGACCGTGGTGGCCGTACCGGACCCGAAACCGCCGACCAGCGCGCCCGCGACGACGGCCGGGACGGCACTGGTGAGCGCGGCACCGCCGTAGCCGAAGACCGCGAGGGCGAGGCCGATGCGGGCGAGTGTGCGCGGGCCGACGCGGTCCACGCGTGAGGCGAGCAGAAAGCCGGCCGCGGCCGAACTCAGCAGCAGCGCACTGCCGATGGCCCCCGCCTCGGTGGCGGTGAGCGCAAGCCCCGAATCCAGCCGTCCGACGGTGGTCGGCAGCAGATACGGAGCGAGGTACCCGGCCGTGAAAAGGGCGACGAGGGGCCAGGGGGTGGTGCGAGGGGCGAACACGGGCGTTCCCAGGGCATGCGAAAGAAGCGGCTCAAGAAGGGGTTGGGCGACGACCGTCGACGGACAGGAACGCGCGGAGAATTTGTATCAAGCACTCGGTTCGGGAAAGAAGGCGGGGGCGTGTGATGTGGCACACGTTGCGTTTGGGGTGAGGAAGGTCGGGTAGACGAGCGCCCCAACTGCCGTGGATCTACGGGCTAACGCCAGTGAACGGCGCCGCCGGCACCCCGCGCCGCCGCCTCCGCCTTCGCCCTGATCTCCCGCATCACCGAGACGATCCGCTCCTCGTGCTCCGGCGTGAGCCGAGCCACCGGCACCGAGCAGCTGATCGCGTCCTGCGCGGGGGTCTCGTAGTGCAGCGCGAAGCCGAAACCGACGATTCCGGCCACGCCCTCCTCGCGGTCGACCGAGTAGCCGCGGGTGCGGACCGCCGCGAGGTCCGCCGCCAGTGACTCACGGCTGGTGTGCGTGTTCGGCGTGAGTGCCTCGTACGGCCCCTCGGGCAGCTCCTCGTCGGGCCGTTCGGCCAGCAGCGCCTTGCCCAGGGCGCCCACGTGGGCCGGCAGCCGCCGCCCCACCCGGCTGATGGTCCGCAGATACTCGTGCGACTCCCGGGTCGCGAGGTACGCCACGTCGCGGCCGTCGAGCCGCCCCATGTGGATCGTCTCGCCGAGCGCCTCGGAGGCCTCGTCGAGATACGGCCGTACGACGCGCACCCGCGGGTCGGAATCGAGGTAGCTGGTGCCGGTGAGCAGGGCGTGGATGCCGATGCCGTAGAGCGAGCCGGTGATGTCCGTGCGTACCCAGCCCCGGCTGATCAGCGTCTGCAGCAGTGCGTACATCGAGCTGCGTGGCACGCCGAGCTCGTCCGCCAGCTCCTGGAGTCGCGCCGGACGGTCGCCGCGTACGGCGAGCAGTTCCAGCAGCTCGACCGTCCGCGCGGCGGACTTCACCTCGCGGACGCCCCCGGTCTCGCTCCCCGTCTCCGACATGAGCCGATCGTAATCGGGTGCGGCCGCCTCATTGACGCTCGGTGTTCGTGTATCTAACCTCCATCTTTATACGTGGATGGTGTCTACATAGGGAGATGGGCGAGGGTGAACCTCACGATTGCGGATGTGCGGCTGACGCCGATCCTGGTCGCCGACCCGCCTCTCCTCAACACGCAGGGCGTGCATCAGCCGTACACCCCGCGGCTCATCGTGGAGGTGGTGACGGCCGACGGGGTCACGGGAGTCGGCGAGACGTACGGCGACACCAAGTACCTGGAGCCGGCCCGGCCCTTCGCCGAGAAGCTGAAGGGCCGTCAAGTCAGTGATCTGAACGGCCTGTTCGTGATTGCCGATGAGGTCTCCGTCGATGACTCCCGGGTCTCCGGCCAGGTCGACGTCGGCGGACTGCGCGGTGTCCAGACCGCCGACAAGCTGCGGCTGTCCGTCGTCTCCGGCTTCGAGGTCGCCTGCCTCGACGCCCTCGGCAAGGCGCTCGGCCTGCCCGTGCATGCGCTGCTCGGGGGCAAGGTGCGGGACGCGGTCGAGTACAGCGCGTACCTGTTCTACAGGTGGGCCGACCATCCCGAGGGCGTGGCCTGCGAGAAGGACGACTGGGGGGCCGCGGTCGACCCGGCGGGGGTCGTGGAGCAGGCGCGGCTGTTCAAGGAGCGGTACGGGTTCACGTCGTTCAAGCTCAAGGGCGGGGTCTTTCCGCCGGACGAGGAGATCGCCGCGGTGCGCGCCCTGGCGGACGCCTTCCCCGGGCATCCTCTGCGGCTCGACCCCAACGGTGCCTGGTCCGTGGAGACTTCGCTGAAGGTGGCGAAGGAACTGGGGGGCGTCCTCGAATACCTGGAGGACCCGGCGCTCGGGGTCTCCGCCATGGCCGAGGTGTCCGCCGGCACCGGGGTGCCGCTCGCCACCAACATGTGTGTGACCACCTTCGCCGAGATCAAGGAGGCGTTCAGCCGGGACGCCGTACAGGTGGTGCTCTCCGATCACCATTACTGGGGCGGTCTGCGGAACACCCGGCAACTCGCCGCCATCTGCCGCACGTTCGGGGTCGGGGTGTCCATGCACTCCAACACGCACCTGGGGATCAGCCTGGCCGCGATGACGCATGTCGCGTCGACCGTGCCGAATCTCCAGCATGCCTGTGACTCCCACTATCCCTGGCAGTCGGAGGACGTGCTCACCCGGCGGCTGACCTTCGAGGGCGGCAGGGTCGCCGTGTCCGACGCGCCGGGTCTCGGCGTTGAACTCGACCGCGAGAAGTTGCAGTTCCTGCATCGGCGGTGGCTGGATGACGATGGTGCGCTGCGTGAGCGTGACGATGCGGCGGCGATGCGGGTCGCCGAGCCGGGGTGGGTCACGCCGAGCGTGCCTCGCTGGTAGCGCCGCCAGGGGGCTCCGCCCCCTGGACCCCCGATCGGCCTGGACCCCCGATCGGCCTGAACGGCCTCGTCCTCAAACGCCGGACGGGCTGAAGAGCCGGAGGTGGTCTGACGCGCCCGGTGCCTGCGGCGTGAGCGGCGGCGCGTTGTCAGTGGGGTGGTGCACACTGGCCTGATCCGCACCATGTCAGGGAGTGCACCGTGAGCGCGTCCAACGGGAAGGGGCCACTGCCCATCACAGAGGGACCGGAGTGCCAGGCCCAGGTCGACCCCCTGGCCGCGCTGCGCACGCCGGACGATCCCCCCTGCGACGTGTACCTGACCGGCACCGTCTTCCTCGACATCATCTTCACCGGGCTCGACTCCGCCCCGGTGCGCGGGACCGAGTCCTGGGCGCGCGGGATGGGGTCGAGCCCCGGCGGTGTCGCCAACATGGCCACCGCACTGGCCCGCCTGGGCCTGAGGACGTCCCTCGCGGCGGCCTTCGGCGACGACCACTACGGGGAGTACTGCTGGGACGCCCTGGAGCAGGGCGAGGGCATCGATCTGTCGACATCGTGCACGGTTCCCGGCTGGCATTCGTCGGTCACCGTGTCGATGGCGTACGAAGGGGAGCGCACCATGGTCTCCCACGGCCATGAGCCGCCCCCCGAGGCCGTGTTCAACCAAGGGGGCCCCGCCGACTGCCCGCCTCCCGCGCGTGCCGCCATCGCCTCCCTCACCCCCGGCAAGCGCGCCCCCTGGATCGCCCAGGCCGCGCACCGCGGCACCCGCATCTTCGCCGACGTCGGCTGGGACGACACCGGCGCCTGGGACCTGGCGGGCCTGCCCGACCTCGAACACTGCGAGGCCTTCCTGCCGAACGCGGAGGAGGCGATGCGGTACACGGGCGCCGCGACTCCGCGCGCCGCCGCCCACGCCCTCACCGAGCACGTACCGCTCGCGGTGGTCACCCTCGGCGCGGAGGGGGCGTACGCCGTCGACCGACGCACCGGAGAGACGGCCGAGGTCCCCGCCATCGCCGTGGAGGCCCTGGACCCGACCGGCGCGGGCGATGTGTTCGTCGCCGGTTTCGTCACCGGCACGCTCGCGGACTGGCCGCTGGCGGACCGGCTGGCGTTCGCGGGGCTGACGGCCGCGCTGTCCGTCCAGGAATTCGGGGGTTCCCTGTCGGCGCCGGGGTGGTCCGAGATCGGGGCCTGGTGGCGCCGGGTGCAGTCGGTGGAGGGACAGGATCCGGCCGCTCTGCATCGGTATGCGTTCCTGGAGAGCCTGGTGCCCGAGGAGGCGGCCAGACCGTGGCCGCTGCGGCGGGCCGTGCCGACGATCGGGTTCGGCAGACTGGGCTGAGAGCGGACCGTCCGGACCTCGTCAGCCCGCCGTCACCGTGCCACGGACGGTGCCGTCCGGCCCGGCCACCAGCACCGGCGTCCCGGCCCCGCCCAGATCCCGTACCGCCGCCCGGTCCTCGGCCGATGCCGACTCCGCCTCCGTCACCACGGCCGCCGCCTCCAGGGACTTCGCCCCGGACGCCACCGCCATGGCCACCGCCGTCTGCAGCGCACTCAGCTTCAGCGACGCCAGGTCGACCGTCCCTGCGACATACGTACGGCCCGTCTCGTCCCGTACGGCAGCCCCCTCGGGCACACCGTTGCGAGCCCGCGCGGAACGGGCCAGGGTGACGATCTTGCGGTCCTCGGCGTCAAGCGCGCTGCTGTCGGTCATGAGCCGAGCATACGGACCGGCACCGTGGCCATCCGGCCACGGGCGGCGTTCAGGAGCGGTCGAGGCGGAGGCGCTCGGCGCGCGGCAGTCCGGCCACCACCAGGTCGTACGAGTCCTCGATGAGCTCCCGGACCAGCCGGTCAGGGAGTTCGCCGTCGACCGTGACGGTGTTCCAGTGGCGCTTGTTCATGTGGTAGCCGGGGATGATCAGGCCCTCGTACTCGGTACGGAGCCGGATCGCGTCCTCCGGGTCGCACTTGAGGTTGACCGTGAGGGGGCGGCCACCGAGGTTCGTGAGCGCGAAGAGCTTGCCGAGCACCTTGAAGACCGAGGTCTCCGGGTTGAACGGGAAGTCCTCCACCGTCGCGTTGAAGGACAGACAGAAGCCGCGCAACTCCTCAGGGGTCATTCGTCCTTCGCCTCTTCCTCGGGCGGATCGGCGGGGCCCACCGGCTCCACCAGCACGGTCACGATCTTGTTCCGGCGACCGGCGGCCGCCTCCGCGGTCAGGCGGAGTTGCCGCCCGTCCGGAAGTTCCACGACGCTCGACGCGCCGGCGATGGGCACGCGACCCAGCGCCTTGGCGAGCAGTCCGCCCACCGTCTCCACGTCCTCGTCGTCGTACTCGTCGAGCCCGTACAGCTCGCCGAGGTCGGTGATGTCGAGGCGGGCGGTGACCCGGTAGCGGTCCTCGCCGAGGTCCTCGACCGGCGGCAGCTCACGGTCGTACTCGTCGGTGATCTCTCCGACGATCTCCTCGAGGATGTCCTCGATGGTGACGATGCCGGCCGTGCCGCCGTACTCGTCGATCACGACGGCCACGTGGTTGCGGTCCTGCTGCATCTCGCGCAGCAGGTCACCGGCGTTCTTGGTGTCGGGTACGAAGGCGGCGGGCCGCATGGCCGTCGACACCAGCTCGCTCTCGGCGTCCCGGCTGATGTGCGTCTTGCGCGCCAGGTCCTTCAGATACACGATCCCGACGATGTCGTCCTCGCTCTCCCCGGCGACCGGGATGCGCGAGAAACCCGAGCGCAGGGCGAGCGTCAGGGCCTGCCGGATCGTCTTGTACCGCTCGATCACGACCAGGTCGGTCCGCGGGACCATGACCTCCCTCACGAGGGTGTCGCCGAGCTCGAAGACCGAATGCACCATGCGGCGTTCGTCGTCCTCGATCAGCGACTCCGCCTCGGCCAGGTCGACCAGCGCCCGCAGCTCCGCCTCGGACGCGAACGGGCCGCGCCGGAAGCCCTTGCCGGGCGTCAGCGCATTGCCGATGAGGATCAGCAGGGACGGGATCGGCCCCATGATCCGCGCCAGCGGCAGCAGCACATACGCCGCCGCCGTCGCCGTGTTGAGCGGATGCTGACGGCCGATGGTGCGCGGCGAGACACCGACGGCGACGTACGACACGAGGACCATCACGCCGATCGCGACCAGCAGCGCACGCGTGGTGCCGGAGAACTCCTGCAGACAGGCGTACGTCACCAGGGCCGCGGCCGCCATCTCGCAGGCGACCCGGACCAGCAGCGCCACATTGAGATAGCGGGTCGGGTCGGCGGCGATCTGCGCGAGCTTCGCGCTGCCGCGCCGCCCGGAGCGCACGGCCTCCTCGGCGCGGAAGCTGGAGACACGCGCGAGGCCCGCCTCCGCACAGGCGGCGAGCCACGCGACGACGACCAGGGCGATGGCGCCCGCGACGATCTGCGGACTCATGAGACGGTCGGCGCCGGGGACGGCCCGGTCAGGCCCTTCTCCGCGCGCCAGCCGTCCACGATGGCCGCCTGCAGACCGAACATCTCGGCCTTCTCGTCGGGCTCCTCGTGGTCGTACCCGAGGAGATGCAGCACTCCATGGACGGTGAGGAGCTGGAGCTCCTCGTCCATGGAGTGCTGGGTGTGCGCTTCCTCGCCCTGCTTCTTGGCGACCTCCGGGCAGAGCACGATGTCGCCGAGGAGGCCCTGCGGGGGCTCGTCGTCGTCCTTCGACGGCGGACGCAGCTCGTCCATCGGGAAGGACATGACGTCCGTCGGCCCCGGCAGGTCCATCCACTGGATGTGCAACTGCTCCATGGCGTCGGCGTCCACGACGATCACCGAGAGCTCGGAGAGCGGGTGGATGCGCATCCGCGCGAGCGCGTAGCGGGCGATGTCGAGGATCGCCTGCTCGTCGACCTCGGTTCCGGACTCGTTGTTGACGTCGATCGACATGGTGCCGCTGTGTCTACTTCCCCTTGTGCCCGGACTGCCTGCCCCGGCCGCCCTTGTGGGTGCCGTTCTCGGTGCCGTGCTGGCTGTCGTACTTCTCGTACGCGTCGACGATACGGCCGACGAGCTTGTGCCGTACGACATCGTGGGACGTGAGACGGGAGAAGTGGACGTCGTCGAGGCCTTCGAGGATGTCCTGCACCTGACGCAGACCCGACTTGGTGCCGTTCGGCAGGTCGACCTGCGTCACGTCACCGGTGACCACGATCTTCGAGTCGAAGCCGAGACGGGTGAGGAACATCTTCATCTGCTCGGGCGAGGTGTTCTGGGCCTCGTCCAGGATGATGAAGGCGTCGTTCAACGAACGCCCACGCATATACGCCAGGGGCGCCACCTCGATGGTCCCCGCCGCCATCAGCCTCGGAATCGAGTCCGGGTCCAGCATGTCGTGCAGCGCGTCGTACAGCGGGCGCAGATACGGGTCGATCTTCTCGTAGAGCGTGCCGGGGAGGAAGCCCAGCCGCTCGCCCGCCTCGACCGCCGGCCGGGTCAGGATGATGCGGTTGACCTGCTTGGACTGGAGGGCCTGCACGGCCTTGGCCATGGCGAGGTAGGTCTTTCCAGTACCCGCCGGGCCGATGCCGAAGACGATCGTGTGCTTGTCGATCGCGTCGACGTACCGCTTCTGGTTGAGGGTCTTGGGGCGGATGGTGCGGCCGCGGGAGGACAGGATGTTCTGCGTCAGTACCTCGGCCGGGGTTTCCTGGCCGTCGCTCGTCCCGTTCTCGCTCGCCTTCAGCATGGCGATCGAGCGTTCCACTGCGTCCTCCGTCATCGGCTGCCCGGTGCGGAGCACCAGCATCATCTCGTCGAACACGCGCGAAATGAGGGCGACCTCTGCCGGGTCGCCGACCGCGCTGATCTCATTGCCCCGGACATGGATGTCGGCTGCCGGGAAGGCCTTTTCGATCACACGCAGAAGGGAATCGCCGGACCCCAGGACGGTCACCATGGGGTGCTGGGCGGGGACGGTGAACTGTGCTCTCGCCTGATCCTGCGCGCGGGTGTGAGCTGAGGGTGTCTGAGTCATGGGCCGGCTCTGTAGGCCTGCGATTCCTCCTCGTCACGGCCGCGTAGCTGAGGGCGGCCTCGCGATTCCAAGAGTACGACGCGGTACTGACAACGCCGTAGGGCTTTTCTTCATACGGCTGTTCGGTACGGAGAGTCACCGGACGGTCGCAGGGGTGATCCGGCAGCGGCAGCGCAAGTGGTCCGGAATTCACCCTTGCTGTTTCTTCATCTCACGGGCATCAATGGAACCGGTAGTTCCGACGGTCCGTCAGATTCACACCCCCCACGACGCGCGTCCCGCACCACGCCCGCCGACGGCCCGTCCGGACCTCTCCCATCCATTCCCATCCATCCCCACATGGCAGTTCCCAGCTTCGGGAAGGGAGCCGGATCCCCATGAGAGCCAGACGAACAAGCACCGGTGCGGCAGTGGCGGCAGGGGCCCTCGCGGCCGTGTCGCTCGCGTTCGCGCCCAGTGCCCTCGCCGTCACTCCGCAGTCGGCGACGATCACCGCCGACTGCGGAAGCTTCGGCGGCGGAGCGGCCACGCTCACGGCCACCCAGGACGGTACGGCGGCCACCATCACCGTCACGTCGTCCGCCATCACCGCGCCGATCGCACTGTCGCAGGACTCGATCTCCTCGACGCTGACCATGGTCAAGGCGAGCGGCGGCACCACCGCCTTCACCGGCACCAAGAACCCGGCGATGGCCGCCGGCGACCCCGTCACCGTCGGCCCGCTCTCCGGCACCGTCGCCTCCGGCGACAGCCTGGAGGCCTACGGCGGCTCGCTGCAGATGACCGTCTTCGGTATCACCATCACCTGTACGGCGACCGGGGCGCAGTCACCGGGACCGTTCGTGTTCGACTGACACTTCCCAACTGAACGCGGTGGACCGTCAGTTCGCGATCTGTGCGCGATCTGTGCGCGATCCTGTGAATCTGACGGTCCATCAGTTCAGTTCCGCCGTCTCCATTGACTTCTCACGCAGCCTGGGCGAGGCCCGCGAAGTCCCGTGTGACCGTCCCGCCGCACGGCAGGGTCGCCGTCCCCTGCACGCTGCATGTGCCCCAGGGAGCCGAACCGGGCGACCATCCGGGCGCGTTGGTGGCGCTCGACGAACGGATCGACAAGGGCGACGGTTCACTCGCGCTCGGTGTGCAGCGGGCGGTGGCCGCCCGTGTGTATCTCCGCGTCGGCGGCCCGACCCTCCCCGCGATCGCCGTCGAGAACGTCCATGTCGTCCACCACCAGCCACTCGTCCCCGGCCTCGGCGACAGCACGGCGACGATCTCCTACACCCTGCACAACACCGGCAACGTCACGTTGACGGCGAGCGCGACGGGCACGCGGGAGTCGGCGAGCGCGTCCTTCTTCGCCCTGCCGTGGGTGGTGACGCTGATGCTGCTGGCGGCGGTGGTCGTGGGAGTGGTCCTGGGCGTCAGAGCGCGTCGGGGCCGCGCTCTCCCGTCCGTACCCGTACGACCGTCTCGACCGGCAGCGCCCACACCTTCCCGTCCCCGATCTTCCCCGTCTGCGCGGCCTTGACGATCGCGTCGATCACGGCGTCCGAGTCCGCGTCCTCGACGACGACCTCTATACGGACCTTGGGGACGAGGTCGACCTGGTACTCGGCGCCGCGGTACACCTCCGTGTGGCCGCGCTGCCGGCCGTACCCGCTGGCCTCGGTCACGGTCAGGCCGTGCACGCCGAGCTCCTGGAGGGCGGTCTTCACCTCGTCGAGGCGGTAGGGCTTGACGATGGCGGTGATGAGCTTCATGCCTGGCTCTTGACCTTCTGGGCGGAGGGGACGACGGACGAGCTGACCGGGGCGCCATGGCCCAGGACGCCGTGATCGTATGCGGTCTCGGCGTGCACCGTAAGGTCCAGGCCGGTGTGCTCCTGTTCCTCACTCGCACGGAAGCCCATCGCCCTGTCGATCAGTTTGCCGATGCCGTACGTGACGAGGAAGGCATACGCGGCCACGGCGATCACGGCCACCAGCTGTTTGCCGAGCTGGGCGAGCCCGCCGCCGTAGAGGAGGCCCTCGGGGCCGTCCGTCATCTCCTGTACGGCGAAGACGCCGATGAGGAGGGTGCCGATGATGCCGCCGACCAGGTGGACGCCGACGACGTCGAGCGAGTCGTCGTAGTCGAGCTTGAATTTCCAGCTCACGGCGTACGAGCAGACGACACCGGCGGCGAGGCCGACGACGAGGGCGCCGAGCAGGGAGACGGATCCGCAGGAGGGCGTGATCGCGACCAGACCCGCGACCGCGCCGGAGGCCGCGCCCAGGGTCGTCGGGTGGCCGTCGCGCTTCTGCTCGACGAAGAGCCAGCCGAGCAGGCCGGTGCAGCCGGCGGCGAGGGTGTTGAGGAAGGCGGCCGCGGCCAGCCCGTTGGCGCCCAGCGCCGAGCCCGCGTTGAACCCGAACCAGCCGAACCACAGCAGCCCCGCGCCCAGCATGACCATGGGCAGGTTGTGCGGACGCATCGCGTCCTTCTTGAAGCCGAGCCGCGGGCCGAGGACCAGGCACAGGGCCAGGCCCGAGGCGCCGGAGGTGATCTCCACCGGGAGCCCGCCCGCGAAGTCGAGGGCGCCGAGGCGGTTCGCGATCCAGCCGCCGGGGCCCCACACCCAGTGCGTGACGGGAACGTATACGAGCAGCGCCCAGACGGGCACGAAGACCAGCCAGGCCCCGAACTTCACGCGGTCCGCGATCGCGCCGCTGATCAGGGCCGCCGTGATGATCGCGAAGGTGAGCTGGAAGGTGGCGAAGAGGAGGGTGGGGACGGTGCCGTGGACGCTGTCCGGGCCGAGGCCCGCCATTCCGGCGTGGTCGAGGTCGCCGATCAGGCCCCCGCCGAGGTCGTCGCCGAAGGCCAGCGAGTACCCGGCGGCCAGCCACACCACCGTGACCAGGGCGATCGACACGAAGCTCATCATCAGCATGTTGAGGACGCTCTTCGTGCGGACCATGCCGCCGTAGAAGAGGGCGAGGCCCGGGGTCATCAGCAGGACGAGGGCGGTGGCGGCGAGCAGCCAGGCGGTGTCACCCGCGTTGATCTGCGCTGCGGCGAGGGTCACGGTCGTCTCCATCGGAATGTGGGCTCGTCAGAGGCTCACCGCCGTGCGTTTCCGGATGCGTACGGGTGTGTTTCCGTGAGGTTTCATTGCGTGTGGGTTACCGGAATCTCACGGCGTGGCCGGCGCTCGGGCGCTTGTACGGCAGGGGTCTGTGGATCAGGGAGAATGGGCGCCATGAGCGTTCGCAGTCAGTCATCCGAGCCGTCGGCGTCGTCCGCGGCACCCCACCGCGCCGGCTTCGCCTGCTTCGTGGGCCGTCCCAACGCGGGCAAGTCCACTCTTACGAACGCTCTGGTCGGCCAGAAGGTGGCGATCACCGCGGACCAGCCGCAGACGACGCGGCACACGGTGCGGGGGATCGTGCACCGGGAGGACGCCCAGCTGATCCTGGTCGACACCCCTGGGCTGCACAAGCCGCGCACGCTGCTGGGGGAGCGGCTCAACGACGTCGTACGGACGACGTGGGCCGAGGTCGACGTGATCGGGTTCTGTCTGCCGGCGAACGAGAAGCTCGGTCCCGGTGACCGGTTCATCGCGAAGGAACTGGCGTCGATCAAGAAGACGCCGAAGATCGCGATCGTCACGAAGACCGACCTGGTGGACAGCAAGACGCTCGCCGAGCAGCTCATCGCGATCGACCAGCTCGGCAAGGAGCTGGGCTTCGAGTGGGCGGAGATCGTGCCGGTGTCGGCGGTCGGCGACAAACAGGTGGACCTGCTGGCCGACCTGATCGTCCCGCTCCTGCCGGAGGGGCCCGCCCTCTACCCCGAGGGTGATCTCACCGACGAGCCCGAGCAGGTCATGATCGCGGAGCTCATCCGGGAGGCGGCGCTGGAGGGTGTGCGTGACGAGTTGCCGCACTCCATCGCGGTTGTGGTGGAGGAGATGCTTCCGCGGGAGGACCGGCCTGCCGACAAGCCGCTCCTCGACATCCATGCCTTCGTGTACATCGAGCGGCCGAGCCAGAAGGGCATCATCATCGGCCCGAAGGGTGCGCGACTGAAGCAGGTCGGGATCAAGTCGCGGAAGCAGATCGAGGCGCTGTTGGGTACGCCGGTGTTCCTGGACCTTCACGTCAAGGTCGCCAAGGACTGGCAGCGGGATCCTCGGCAGCTGCGGAAGCTGGGGTTCTGAGCTTTTCCTCGTCCTCAAACGCCGGACGGGCTGAAAGATCAAGCCCCGGCCGGCGAAATTCAGCCCCTCCGGCGTTTGAGGAGCGGGGGTCCGGGGGCTGGCCCCCGGGACGGGACGGGTAGGGGCGGCGGGGGCGAAAACCCCGTCAGGCGTCGCGGTCCGCCGCGGTCGGGGACATGTCCTGCAGGCCCACCACCCGCAGCAACTGCAGCCGCTCATGGGACTCCGTGCCCGGACGGGCCGTGTGGATGACGAGCTGGTGGTGGTCGTCCTCGTTCAGGAGGATCTCGCAGTCCAGCTCCAGGAGACCCACCAGAGGGTGCCGGAAGCGTTTCGTCGTCGCGCGGCGGACCGACACCTCGTGTTCGGCCCACAGTCGCGCGAACTCCTCGCTCCCCGCCCGTAGTTCGGCCACGAGCGCAGCCGGCTCCAGGTCGTCGGGACGCGCCGCCGCCACCGCCCGCAGGTTGGCCACATGGGAGCGGGCATGCTCCGCCACATCCTCCGGCGGGAACAGCTCCCGTGTCGCCGGGTCCAGGAAGAAGCGCCGGATCAGATTGCGCTCGCGCGGCGGGCGGGCGAACGCGTCGCCGCTGAGCGCCCTCGACATCGCGTTCTGGGCCAGCGCCTCGCCACAGTCGCTGACCACCATCGCCGGTGTGTCGTGCAGCCGGTCCAGGACCAGCAGCAGGCCTGGCCGTACATGCGCGGACGCCGTCCCGCGGCGCGGCGGCTCCTCGCCCGTCAGGTGGAACAGGTGGTCCCGTTCGTCGTCCGTCAGGCGCAGGGCGCGGGCCAGTGCCGTCAGCATCTGGCGGGACGGGTGCGGGCCCCGGGACTGTTCCAGCCGCGTGTAGTAGTCCACGGACATGCCGGCCAGCTGGGCCACCTCCTCGCGGCGCAGGCCGGGCGTACGGCGGCGCGCGCCGGGCGCGAGGCCCACGTCGGACGGGTCCAGGCGGGCGCGGCCGCGGCGCAGGAAGTCGGCGAGTTCGGCTCGGTTCACCTCTCCAGCCTGCGGGACGCCGTCCGGCTTATCCAGGGACTGTCGATCCCCTGATCGGGAGGTCTCTCCCGGATGCGAGAACCCCGTTGAAAGCTGGGCCGGGACGAGAGGAGCAGAACATGCTGACATTGGTGACCGGTACGACAGGACAGGTCGGAAGGCGTTTCGTGCCGAGGCTGATCGCCCAGAGCCGGGCCGGCGAGCGGGTGCGGGTTCTGGTGCGTGACGAGGCCCGCGGGGAGCCGTTCGCCGAGCTGGGCGCCGAGGTCGTCGTCGGCGACCTGCGGGACTCCGAGGCGCTCGGCAAGGCAGTGGCCGGCGTCGACGCGGTCGTGAACGTCGCCGCGTCCTTCCGCGGGGTGCCGGACGAGGAGGCCCGGGCCGTCAACCGGGACGCGGCAGTCGAGCTGGGCCGGGCCGCGCTCGCCTCCGGCGTACAGCGCTTTGTGCAGGTCAGCACGGGCCTGGTGTACGGCGTCGGGCGCGGCCGCCCGGTGACCGAGGAGGACGAGAGCCGGCCCGGCGGCGCGATGTGGGGCGCCTACCCCGAGTCGAAGGCCGCGGCAGAGCGGGAACTGCTCGCGTTGGACGGCATGGATGTGCGCGTCGCCCGCCTCCCCTTCGTCTACGGCGAGGGCGACCCGCATCTCGCCCAGTCCCTGATGTGGGCCGGGAACTGGGCGGCGACCCAGCGGCTGCACATGGGCCACCACGCGGACGTCGCCCAGGGCCTGCTGCGCATCCTGCACGCACCGGGAATCGCCGGCCGGATCTACAACATCGCCGACGACGCCCCCGTCACGGCGGTCGAGCTGCACCAGCTCAACGGCGTCGAGATCCCCGAGGAGCTCTACACCCGCACCGACCCCGACCCGTGGTTGGTGATCGTGTCCACCGACCGCATCCGCCGGGAACTCGGCTACCGCCCCCTGTACCCCAGCGTCTACGCGGCCCGGGCCGCCGGCGCCCTGTAGGCCCTCACCAGGCCGTCACTGCACGCCCCGGATCCGCTGCACCAGTACCGCCCCCGCCAACCCGATCACGGCCGACACCAGATACAGCACCCGGTATCCGCCGAGATACGTCACGATCGGTGCGGCGAGGGCGGGGGCGGCCACCTGGGGCAGGGCGTTGGCCACATTGATGACCCCCAGGTCCTTGCCGCGGTCCAGCGCCTTCGGCAGCACGTCCGTCATCAGCGCGAAGTCGACCGACGTGAACACGCCGAAGCCGACCCCGAGGACCGCCGCCGCCACGATCGCGCCCGGCCAGGTCTGCCAGCCCGCGAGCGCCGCCGTCGCCACCGCCATCAGCACACCCGACCAGATCACGAACGGCTTGCGGCGCCCCAGCCGGTCCGACCAGACGCCTCCGACCACGACCGTGGCGAGCAATGTCAGCCCGTTCACCGCCGTCAGGATCAGCACGCCCTGGTCGGGGTCGCCGTAGTGCAGGCGGTCCCGGAGGTAGTAGAGGAGGTACAGCAGCACCAGCGCGTTGCTGAGGTTGATCAGGAAGCGGGTCAGCCAGGCCCAGCCCAGGTCCGGATAGCGGCGCGGACTCAGCCAGAACCCGGCGGCGAAGGACCGCCACGACCACGCCGGCCGGTCCGCCGCCCCCAGCCGCAGGTCCTCGTACCGCAGGACGTACGGCAGCACGCCCACCACCGTGAACACCGCGCACGCCGCATACCCGGCCCCGACGCCCCCGGTCACCGTCGCAAGCCCCGTCCCGCCGACCACACCGAGGATCTGCGCGGCCCCCAACCAGCCGCCCACCGAGCCCCGTTGGAGCCGCGGCACCCGGTCCGGCACCGCCGCCGTCACCGCCGCGAACGCCGCGTTCAGCGTCAGCTGGACCAGGCACCAGCCCGCCGCCATCGTCCACACCCCGCCCGCGCCCGCGAGCAGCAGCAACGACAGTCCGCCGCCCGCCGCCCCGGCCACGATCCACGGCGTACGGCGGCCCCGACGCGAGGTCGTGCGGTCCGACAGCGCGCCGAACAACGGGTTGGCGAGCAGCGAGACCGCCGCACCGGCCCCCGTCACCCACGCCAGCATGGTCTCCTTGGACATGCCGGAACCCGGCGCGAAGTCCTTCGCCTGCGAGGCCAGCAGAATCTGCAGGGGGCCGTACCAGCCCACCCAGATCGCCCCGTTGGCGAGGGACAGGGCAGCCGTCCAGCCGCGGCCGACCCGTTCGACCGGCTCGGCGAGCGCCTGCGACGGCCGGGTGGCCGTCATCTCTGGGCCCGCAGCAGCTCCCGGTACCAGCCGTACGAGTCCTTGGGCGTCCGCTTCTGCGTGCGGAAGTCCACGTGCACCAGCCCGAACCGCTGCGCGTACCCCTCGGCCCACTCGAAGTTGTCCATCAGCGACCACACGAAGTACCCGCGTACGTCCACGCCCGCCTCGACCGCGTGGTGCAGCGCACGGATGTGACCGTCCAGGTAGGCGATCCTGGCCCGGTCGTGGATGCCTTCGTAGGAGCAGCCGTTCTCGGTGATGACGACGGGCGGGAGCCGGTCGCCGTAGCGCTCCCGGAAACCGGTGAGCAGCTCGGTCAGCGCCTCGGGGACCACCGGCCAGCCGAACCCCGTCACCGGGACGTCCTCGATCTCCCTTACGGAGAAGGGGAGTTCGGCCGGGATCGTGAGCCCGCCGAACTCGATGTCGGCGCCCAGGGGTGCGCCCACCCGGGTCGGGGCGTAGAAGTTGATGCCGTAGAAGTCCAGCGGCTCCCCGATGACCTTGAGATCCGCCGCGACGTCCCCGGGCATCAACTCGCCGATTCCCTCGGGGTATTCGCCCCGCAGGACGGGGTCGGCGAACAGCCGGTTCAGCAGCAGGTCGTAGAAGTCCGCCGCCTCCACGTCCGCCTGCTCCTGGGAGGCCGGCCAGGTCGGGCCGTGCGAGTTGGCGATCCCGATGTCGCCGGCGCCGGACGCGCGCAGGGCCTGGACGGCCAGACCGTGGGCGAGGAGCTGGTGGTGGGCGGCCGGCAGCGCGTCGAAGAGCAGCTGCTTGCCGGGCGCGTGCGCACCCAGCGCATGCCCCAACAACGTATGTTCCGCGGGCTCGTTGATGGTGATCCACTTCTGCACGCGGTCGCCGAGACGGTCCGCGACGACCGACACGTACTCGGCGAAGCGGGCAGCGGTGTCCCGCTCCAGCCAGTCCATTCCCAGGGGCAGATCCCAGTGGAAGAGGGTCGGCACCGGTCGTACGCCCGCCGCGCACAGCTCGTCGACGAGGCGGTCGTAGAAGTCGAGGCCGCCCGTGGAGCGCACCCTCGGCCAGGAGATGGAGAAGCGGTACGCGTCCACGCCGAGGCCGGCCAGCAGGGCCACGTCCTCGCGGTAGCGGTGGTAGTGGTCGCAGGCCACCGCCGCGGTCGAGCCGTCCTTCACCCGCCCCGGCCCGTCCGTGAAGGCGTCCCACACGGACGGCTCGCGCTCCTCGACCGCGCCCTCGATCTGGTGGGCCGAGGTCGACACGCCCCACAGGAAGCCGGCCGGGAAGCGGGGTATCGGGTTGCCTGCATCAGTCGCCATGGGCGGGATCATCCTTACCGGCGGTAACGGAAGTCAACGCCCAGGCGTGAACTGCCAGTTACGCCCCTTCCTTCAGCACCCTGGAGATCAGCTTCCGCTGCTCCTCCGTGAGCCGGGGATCGGCCGCGTACACCGTCTTCCCGTCCACCGTGATCTCGTAGTTGAACCCGTCCGGAACCCCGATCGACGGCCTGCCCCGGCCGGCGGTCACCGCCTGCTCGGCCAGGGCATGCCACTCGCCCGCGTCGGGCCGCCCCGAGGTGTCCACCTCGGCCTGCCGCTCGATGCCCGCGAATCCACCCGTGCGCCGTACTCGAATACGCATGGGTCCTGTCTAGTACGAAACCGCCGGTCCTACGAGCTGGTCGGCACCCCGACCTGCTCCCAGGCCTTCAGGACGGCCTGCAGTTCCTCGCCCTCGTTGAAGCGGGCCTTGGCCGCCGTGACCGTGAGCGCCGCGAAGTCCGCGAACAGGGCGTCCTTCTTGAGGGCGCCGCCGGTCAGGACGTCGTACCAGATCTGGCCGGCCTTCTCCCAGGCGTTGCCGCCGAGCGCGCTCGCGACCAGGTAGAAGGCATGGTTGGGGATGCCGGAGTTGATGTGCACACCGCCGTTGTCGCGGCCGGTGCGGACGAAGCCGTCCATGGTGGCCGGCTGCGGGTCCTTGCCCAGGACGTCGTCGTCGTACGCCGTGCCCGGCTCCTTCATGGAGCGCAGCGCCTTGCCGGTGACGCGCGGGGCGAGCAGCCCGGCGCCGATCAGCCAGTCGGCCTCGACGGCGGTCTGGCCGAGCGTGTACTGCTTGATCAGCGAGCCGAAGACGTCGGACAGGGACTCGTTGAGGGCGCCCGGCTGGCCGAAGTACGTGAGGTTGGCCGTGTACTGGGTGACGCCGTGGGTGAGTTCGTGGCCGATGACGTCGATCGGGATGGTGAAGTCGAGGAAGATCTCGCCGTCACCGTCGCCGAACACCATCTGCTCGCCGTTCCAGAAGGCGTTGTTGTAGTCCTTGTCGTAGTGGACGCTCGCGTTGAGCGGGAGGCCGTTGCCGTCGATCGAGTGGCGCTCGTAGGCCTTCAGATACAGCTCGAAGGTGGCGCCGAGGCCGGCGTAGGCGCGGTTGACGGTGGCGTCCTTGCCGGGGTCCGAGCCCTCGGCGCGGACCTTCTTTCCGGGCAGGTCCGTGTGGTGGCGGGCGTCGTAGATGGTCCGGTGCGGCTTGTCGGCGGCCGCCCCGGCGGGCGGGGCGACGGTCGGGGCGCCGATGACCGTGGTCAGCCGGCGGTGGGTGCGCTCGTAGGCGTCGCGCTCCAGGGTCTTGCGCGCCGGGTTGGCGAGTGCCGGGTCCTCGTGCTGGGCCAGCTTGTCGAGGATGTGCGGCGGGACGACGGTGCAGAAGACGGGCTCGAAGCCCCCGTTGGTCTTCGTCATGCCCGGAACCCTTGCACTGGGTTATTCCCTTGTCACTACCCGCAACCATGATTGGTGAAATATGGGGACAGGGAACTCCACGCTCCGTGACGAAGTGGTATGGCGCACGTTTTGTCCCGTATATCCCGCGGGTCCCGCATACTGATACGGCGCCCCGCATCCGAAGGGGCTCGGCTAGCATGCTTCGCATCATGCGTTTCGGGCTGCTTCTTCTTAGCTGCCGCGGCGAGGGCCTGTAGTCCAGGTCGACTCCCTCCCCGCGGAGCTTGGCGTTGCGTCGTCGGCCGTCCTTCCGGACATCCTGAGGAGCCCGAGTCATCATGGCAAACCGCCAGCAGCCCAGCACCATGCCGATCCACAAGTACGGCCAGTACGAGCAGGTCGGCATCCCCGACCGCAGCTGGCCCGAGCAGCGGATCACCACCGCTCCCCGGTGGCTCTCCACCGACCTGCGTGACGGCAACCAGGCCCTGATCGACCCGATGTCGCCCGAGCGCAAGCGCCGGATGTTCGACCAGCTGGTCAAGATGGGCTACAAGGAGATCGAGGTCGGCTTCCCGGCGTCGGGACAGACGGACTTCGACTTCGTGCGGTCGATCATCGAGGAGCCGGGGGCCATCCCCGACGACGTCACCATCTCCGTACTGACCCAGGCCCGCGAGGACCTGATCGAGCGGACCGTGGAGTCGCTGAAGGGTGCCAAGCGGGCCACCGTCCACCTGTACAACGCCACCGCTCCCGTGTTCCGCCGGGTCGTCTTCCGCGGTTCCAAGGACCAGATCAAGCAGATCGCCGTCGACGGCACGCGCCTGGTCATGGAGTACGCCGAGAAGCTGCTGGGCCCGGAGACGGAGTTCGGCTACCAGTACAGCCCCGAGATCTTCACCGACACCGAGCTGGACTTCGCGCTGGAGGTCTGCGAGGCGGTCATGGACGTCTGGCAGCCCGGCCCGGGCCGCGAGATCATCCTCAACCTGCCTGCCACGGTGGAGCGTTCGACCCCCTCGACCCACGCCGACCGCTTCGAGTGGATGGGCCGCAACCTGACCCGCCGCGAGCACGTCGTCCTGTCGATCCACCCGCACAACGACCGCGGCACCGCCGTCGCCGCCGCCGAGCTGGCGCTGATGGCCGGCGCCGACCGCGTCGAGGGCTGTCTGTTCGGACAGGGCGAGCGCACCGGCAACGTCGACCTGGTCACCCTGGGCATGAACCTGTTCTCCCAGGGCGTCGACCCGCAGATCGACTTCTCCGACATCGACGAGATCCGTCGTACGTGGGAGTACTGCAACCAGATGGAGGTCCACCCGCGCCACCCGTACGTGGGCGACCTGGTCTACACGTCCTTCTCCGGCTCCCACCAGGACGCCATCAAGAAGGGCTTCGACGCGATGGAGGCCGACGCGGCGGCCAAGGGCGTCACCGTCGACGACATCGAGTGGGCGGTCCCGTACCTGCCGATCGACCCGAAGGACGTCGGCCGCTCCTACGAGGCCGTCATCCGCGTCAACTCGCAGTCCGGCAAGGGCGGTATCGCCTACGTCCTGAAGAACGACCACAAGCTGGACCTGCCCCGCCGGATGCAGATCGAGTTCTCGAAGCTCATCCAGGCGAAGACGGACGCCGAGGGCGGCGAGGTCACCGGCGGCGACATCTGGGCGGTCTTCCAGGACGAGTACCTGCCGAACCCCGAGAACCCGTGGGGCCGTATTCAGGTCAAGAACGGCCAGTCGACGACCGACACCGACGGCGTGGACACGCTGCGGGTCGAGGCGACGGTCGACGGCGCGGACACCGTCCTGACCGGCACGGGCAACGGTCCGATCTCGGCCTTCTTCGACGCCCTGGCCGCCGTCGGCGTGGACGCCCGGCTGCTGGACTACCAGGAGCACACGATGAGCGAGGGCGCCTCCGCGCAGGCCGCCTCCTACATCGAATGCGCGATCGACGACAAGGTTCTCTGGGGAATCGGCATCGATGCGAACACGACTCGTGCGTCGCTGAAGGCGGTCGTCTCCGCGGTGAACCGGGCCACCCGCTAGACCAGGTCTTCAGGCCTCTGACCAGGCTCTGACCGGGTATTTCGGGGCCCGGACCGTCGTATACGACGGTCCGGGCCCCGTCATTTATCGGCCATCTGTTCATGGAGGTCACGGAAAGGTCTCGTCCAGGGTGCTGACTACGCCTCGCTGATGTGGCTAACATCACGGACACCGCGACGATGTTGCCGCGGTGTTAAGGAGGTGCGACGTGCTGCCAGTACGGGGACGAAACGGCCGAGCCGCCAGGCCTGCGCGCCTCCTGGGCACCCGCACCGCGTGGACGCCCGTCGGAGACGGCGAGTTCTTCTGCCCGGGCTGCGGGGGCGACCGCAACTACCAGCGCCTGACCGGCCACCGCCGATTCATCTTCCTCGGTCTGCCCGTGCTGCCGCGCGGCGAGACCGCGCCGGTCGTGGAGTGCGCCGCCTGCCGCCGGCACTTCGGCACCGACGTCCTCGACCACCCCACCACCACCCGCTTCTCCGCGATGCTCCGCGACGCCGTCCACACGGTGGCGCTGGCGGTGCTGGCCGCGGGCGGCACCTGTTCCCGTACGGCCCTGGAGGCCGCCACCGGCACGGTCCGCGCGGCCGGCTTCGACGACTGCACCGAGGAACAGCTCAGCGCCCTCGTCGAGGCGCTGGCCGCGGACACCGGCCGGGTCTACGGCCAGTCCTGCGGCGCCGGACTCGCCATAGAACTCCACGAGGCCCTCGACCCGCTGGCCCCGCACCTCGCCCCCGTCGGCCGCGAATCGATCCTGCTCCAGGGCGCCCGCATCGCCCTCGCCGACGGCCCGTACACCCCCGCCGAGCGCGATGTCCTGTCCACCGTCGGCGCGGCACTGACCATCTGCTCGGACGACGTGAGCCGGCTGCTGGCGGCGGCGCGTACGCCGTCATAGACCCGGACTTCTGCTGACACGGACGCATCGGCCCGGGCGCCGCGGTCTTCGTCGAACTGCGCGCCGCTCACGGCGACAAGCAGTACGGCGATGCCGATCAGCACCTGCAGGCAGGTACTGACGATGGCGCGGAGCCGGTACAGCAGCGCGGCGGTCAGCAGAATGACGCCGCCGGCGATGCCCACGTACAGCCAGTTGGGCGTGAGCGCGATGTCGGAGTTGTCCGCGCCGGGATCGAACGGCTTCCAGCCGCTGTAGTCGATGCCGATCAGGAAGGCCACGACCGCCCCGACGGCATCGAGGACGAGCAGCCCGACGGCCAGGGCGATGTCCCCGGCGACGGGCAGCCACCGGCGTCGGGCCCGCGGGGGCGGCACATTGTCACCGCGGAACTGCGGGAGGCCGAAGGGCCCGGAGGCGGGGTCGGTCATGGGGGCAAGCCTCCTTCGAAGGCATGGCCGGGTCCTGAGTACAGGTACTCAGGACCCGGCGTCGTGCGTACGTCAGCCGTGCACCAGCGGCGCACCCTGGAGGTCCTTGGTGGCCGCGCCCCTGCCGTCGCCTTCGATGTCGTAGACGATCGTCGAGTCCGTCGACCACCACAGCTCACCGTCGTAGACCGTGGGCGGCGCGACGCAGGTGTTCACGGGCTCCACCTGGAACCAGGTGTAGTTGTCGTTGACCAGCTTGGTCAGGTCGCACGTCTTCGAGGTGACGACGTGGTCCTCGGCGGTCTTGGTCAGGCGCTCCTCGATCCGTGTCGTGATCTTGAAGCTGGTGAACCGCTTGGAGTTGTCGACGACCTGGTCATCGAGGATCTGCCAGTTCACGACCGACTTGCCGGTCATGTTGCCGGACAGGGTCGCGGTGTTCTGGACGCTGTAAAGGGTCTGCGGCTTGTTGCCGGGGAAGACCACCTCGAACTGCGCGTCGGCGGTGGCGGCCGCGGCCGGCGCCGCGGCCAGGGCGACGAGTGCGAGGGCGGCGGCGCAGCCCGCGACGGTGGTGGACAGAAGCTTGCTCATCACGGTGTTCCTCTCGGTCGGGTGGGGCCCCGCCCGACGCGGGGCCCCAGCACGGCAGGGGGCTACAGGCCCATGCCGGTGAAGGTGCGCTCCAGGGAGTCGGCGTAGAGGCGGGCGCCGCCGATCTTCGGGTGGAACGACTGGGCGGACAGGCCGTAGTTGCTGAGAATCGGGTAGTCCAGGGCCGGCTGGTCCGAGTCCACGAGCGTCTTGACGATGCCGTGCACGGACTCGGGGTCGCCGCAGACGGCCTTGCCCGCGAAGTTCTGCTTCGGGTTGGAGAACCAGGCCTTGATGCCCTTGGCCTTGGCGTCGTCCGCGGCCCCCTGCATCGCGGTCGCCAGCGTGTCGGCCACGCTGCCCAGCCAGTCCGAGGACGACGCGGACAGACCGATCTGGCCGACGCCCGGGACCGTGATGCTCAGGCACTCGCCCCTGTTCTCGATCAGCGGCGGGTACCCCATCAGAACGATCTTGGCGTTGGGGGCGTTCTCGGCGATCTCCGCCAGGACCTTGGTGATGTCGGGCCGGACGATCTCGTTGATGATGCCGACCGCGGCCTTCTCCAGCGGCTGCCCGATGAACTTGCGGTCACGGCCGCCGACGGACTGGTCGACGTCGCCCTCTTCGAAGGTCTTGTCCTTGCAGTTGCCGCCGTTGACCGCGACCAGGCACTTCTGGATGACGTCGGCGAAGCGTGCGTCGTTGCCGCCGATGGAGAGGGTGAACCTGCGGAATTGAGCGTTCCCATTGCAAATGGAACGCACGGCGCAGTCAGCGAAGGAGAGGGCGATGGTCGCGCGGGCCGAGTGGGCGCGTGGTCACCGGCCGACCTGGTCAGGGCGCGGCTGTGCCGGGCACAAATGTGCAGCGGGCAGCAAGGTGACACGCAAGGCGTCGCGAGACATAGCGCAGCATTCCCCCGTGAAAAGCGCGCACTTGGAACCGATGTTCGGTTCGGGTGGTCACTCGGAACGTATCAGCCCGCCACGACGCGTGTCACTTACAATTTTCACAACGAACTCACACGTGACACACAACACGTCAGTTACGTCCGGTCGAAGGTCCACCGGTGGGTATGGTTTCACCGACCACTCAACCGCCACTGTGCAACTGCACATGTTCTGGCGGGACTTCAAGGCATTACTGGGGGAACCACCATGTCTCGTGCGCTCGTACGCAGCCTGGCCGCCGGCGCGGCGCTGCTCACCTCCGTGTTCGTGACTCCTGCAGCCACCGCTGCCACGCCCACCGCCGATGAACTGCGCCTGCCGGGGACCGCCGTGCAGTTCACGCCGACCGCGTCCGCGCAGACCAAGGCCCTTGCCGCGCAGCACAAGGCCGTCGTCAGGGCGGCGGCCACCGAGTGCGGCTCCGGCTACAAGCTGAACTTCGCCGAGCGCCTTCCCGACTCCCGCCGCTACGGCACCCTGTTCACCTACACCAAGACCAACAGCCAGGGCTTCTCGGGCGCTTGCGCCATCTTCGACAACAACATGCCCGGCGGCATGAAGATGAAGCTCAAGCTGTGTACGAACAGGGTCAACCCCACCTGCAAGGTCGACGAGGGCCTCTTCACCCAGTACGCGGGCCCGGTCAAGATCGAGGGCAGCCACTCCGACGTGTTCTGCTCGAAGGTGACGGCCATCATGTGGGACGGCATCGCAGGCCCGGCCATCATCGACGCCGTCCGCAGCGCCACCCCCTGCGACTGACCTTCGCCGACGCACGACGATGACGGTTGCTGCCGAGGAGACCCTCGGCAGCAACCGGTGCCTGCGCTTCGCGGCCGCGCCCGGAATACTCCCCGGGGAGTAACCGGCGCACTCCGCCACCCCCGGCAGTACGCCCCAACTCGCCCTCACGCCCGACGAAGCGGCCTTTTCCCGCCGGGAGTCTGGAACCGACCCAGACATCCCGACCGGAGGGAGGCCCGTTCATGGGGGCCGCAAGGACAGGAACTCGGGCACGGCGTGCCGTGCCCTGGGTGGTGCTCGGGCTGTGGCTGGCCGCGCTGGTGCTCGTCGGACCGTTCGCCGGGAAGTTCGGCGACATCCAGCAGAACCGGTCCGTCGACTATCTGCCCGACAGCGCCGACTCCACCCAAGTGGCCCGTATCCAGGACGAGTTGCCCGGCGGCCAGGCCACCGACCTGGTGCTCGTCTACCACCGTGACGGCGGGCTCACCGCGGCCGACAGGCAGCAGGCCGGAGCGCAGGTCGCCGAGATCGGGACCGAGTACAAGCTGACGTCCGAGCCCAGGGCGGTCGTGTCCCGCGACGGCACCACGCTCATGTACCCGGTCTCCAGCACCATGCCCGGCCAGGACGACAAGGCACGCGACGCGTTCGTCGACGGAGTGCGCGACCTCGCGAACGGCGGCGCGGGGCTCGGCGTCGAGGTCGGCGGACCCGGCGCCCTGAACACCGACATGAGCAAGGTGTTCGGCTCCATCGACGGCACCCTGCTCTACGCCACCCTCGGCGTCGTCACCGCGCTCCTCGTCCTCATCTACCGCAGCCCCTTCCTGTGGCTGGTGCCGCTCGCCACCGCCGGGGTCGCCGCGGGCATGGCGATGGCCGCCGCATACGGACTGCACGAGGCCTTCGGCGTCACCGTCACCGGCCAGAGCGGCGGTGTGATGACGGTTCTGGTGCTGGGCGCGGGCACCGACTACGCGCTGCTGCTCATCTCCCGCTACCGCGAGGAGCTACGACGTCACGAGCGGCCGTACGACGCCATGCGCGCGGCCCTGCGCGGCTGCGGACCGGCGATCCTCGCCTCCTCCGGCACCGTGGCCGCCGGTCTGCTCTGTCTGCTCGCCGCCGACCTCAACAGCAGCAGCGGCATGGGCCCGGTCGGCATGGTGGGCGTGCTGGCGGCGCTGGTCGCCATGACGACACTGCTGCCCGCGCTGCTCGTCCTGCTCGGCCGCCGGATCTTCTGGCCGCTGATCCCCGCCTTCGGCAGCGCACCCAAGGCGCGGCGGTCGCTGTTCTCGGCGATGGGCAGCTCGGCCACGCGCCGTCCCGTCACGGTCCTCGTCGGCGGAGCGGTCCTGCTCGGCGCGCTCGCCCTGGGCGCACTCGACCTCCCCGGCACCCTCAAGCAGGAGGACTCCTTCACCATGAAGCCCGAGTCGATCTCCGCCGGTCAGACCCTCGCCCGCGCCTTCCCCGGGCAGAGCAGCCAGCCCATCACGGTCATCGCACCCGCCGCGAAGGCCGATGCCGTCCTCGCCAGGGCCCGTACGACGAACGGGGTCGCCCGGGCGACGACCGGCCGCAGCGGCTCCGGCTGGACGGAGATCTCCGTCTACTCCACCGCCGCCCCCGAGACACCGGGGGAGACGAGGACCATCGGGGCCCTGCGCGCCGGACTCGACGACACCTACGGGACGTACGTCGGCGGCCCCAGTGCCCAGCAGCTCGACCTGGCCGACAGTCAGGCCCGGGACCGTGAGGTCGTCGTGCCGCTCGTCCTGGCCGCCGTGTTCGTGATCCTCGTAGGACTGCTGCGGAGCCTGGTCGCGCCGTTGATGCTGCTCGTCGCCGTGGTCGCGGTGTGGGGTGCGGCGCTCGGGATCGGCGGGCTGGTGTTCGGGCCGGTGCTGGGCTTCCAGGGCACGGACTCCGGGCTGGGGTTGCTGTCCTTCGTCTTCCTGGTGGCCCTCGGGGTCGACTACGGGATCTTCCTCATGCACCGCATGCGCGAGGAGTCCGTGGCCGGAGCCGACCCCGAGACCGCGGCGCTCACCGCGCTGCGCACCACCGGCGGGGTCATCGCCTCCGCGGGTGTCGTGCTCGCCGCGACCTTCGCCGTGCTGACCACGCTGCCGCTGGTGGGGCTGGTCGAGCTCGGGTTCGTGATCGCGGTGGGCGTGCTGCTGGACACCTTCCTCGTACGGACGTATCTGGTGACGACGGCGAGTGTGCTGCTGAAGCGGCGGGTGTGGTGGCCGGGGCGGTTGTCGAGGGCGCCGGAACCGGTACGGACCGAGCGGCAGCGGGAGCCCGTGTGAAGTGCGGAGAATGAACCCCGTGCAGCAGACGACGACAGTGGTGCGACCGCGGATCGGCGAGCGGGTCATGGCGGTGGTCAACCGCGACCCGCGCACTGCCCCGCACGGCACCCGCAACGACGCGATCCTCGCCGTGGTCCTCGCCGCGGCGGGCGCGGGCCTGGCCCTGACCGACCGGACCGGCCGCCCGGACGCACTCGGCTGGACACTGCTGCTGGCGGCTTACGTGCCGATCGTCTGGCGGCGCCGCCACCCGGTGCTGGTGCTGGCCGCGGTGGTGGCGCTCGTCGCGCCGTACCACGCGATGGACAACAACCACGCCGCGCCGGTCCCCGCCACCTGCGTCGCGCTGTACACGGTCGCCGTCACCGGCCGCCCGCTGCGGACCATCCTGACCGCCGTGGCCGTCCTCGGGGTCACCGTGGTCGCGATGCTCGCCGTCGACTACCACCAGGGCCTCGAACTCCTGCGGGTCTCGGGGTGGGTGATCGCCACGCTCTTCTGCGGCGTCGACGTCCGGTACTACCGCCAGTACGTCGCCGCGATCGTGGAACGGGCAGTGCGCGCCGAACGCACCCGCGAGGAGGAGGCCCGCCGCCGGGTCGCCGAGGAACGCCTGCGCATCGCCCGCGACCTGCACGACCTGCTCGCCCACAGCATCACCCTCATCGGCGTCCAGACCTCGGTCGCCGCACACGTCCTGGCCGCCGACCCCGAGCGGCTGGACAGGGAGGCGGTGGCGAAGTCGCTGGACGACATCGCGGAGACCTGCCGGACAGCGCGCGGAGAGCTGCGTACGACACTGGAGGTGCTGCGCGAGAACGACTCCGCACCGGGCCGCGGCCCGCTCCCCGGCCTCGGCGGCGTGCCCGACCTGGTGGAGGCCGCGCGCCTGGCCGGCGCCCGCGTGGAGCAGACCGTACGGGTGGGACAGGCCGCGCCCGCCGTGGGCGCCGCCGCCTACCGCATCGTCCAGGAGGCGCTGACCAACGCGGTACGGCACGCGGGCCCCGAACCGGCCGTACAGGTCGAGTTGTACGAGGAGGAGGGCGCCCTGCGCCTGTCCGTCACCGACGACGGCACCGGCCCCACTCCTGGCGGAACGCCCGGCTTCGGGCTCGTCGGGATGCGGGAGAGGGCGCGCAGCGTGGGTGGCACACTCGACGCCGGGCCGCGGACGGGAGGCGGCTTCGGGGTGACGGCCGTACTGCCGCTGACGACCACGGGGGAAGGGCACGCATGACCATCCGCGTACTGCTCGCCGACGACCAGACGCTCGTACGGGCGGCGTTCGCCATGCTCGTCGAGTCGGCACGGGACATGGAGGTCGTCGGGCAGGCGGGCACCGGCCGGGAGGCGGTGGAGCTGACCCGTGGGGAGCGGCCCGACCTCGTGGTGATGGACATCCGTATGCCGGACCTGGACGGCATCGAGGCCACCCGCCTGATCGCCGCCGACGAGGACCTGGCGGGGGTGCGGGTCCTGGTCCTCACCACCTACGACACCGACGAGAACATCGTCGAGGCGCTGCGGGCAGGCGCCTCCGGGTTCCTTGTCAAGGACACCCGTCCGGCTGAACTCCTCGACGCGATCCGCACGGTGGCCGCGGGGGAGGCGCTGCTCTCGCCGGGCCCCACCGCGCGGCTGATCGAGCGGTTCCTGCGCAGCCCGTCGGCGCCCGCGACGGGCGGGCCGGAATGCCTCTCCGACCGGGAGCGGGAGGTGCTGAGCCTGCTGGCACGCGGGCTCAACAACACCGAGATCGGCGAGGCGTTGGGGCTGAGTCCGCTGACCGCGAAGACCCATGTCAGCCGGATCATGGGGAAGCTGGGGGCGCGGGACCGGGCGCAGTTGGTCATAGTGGCCTACGAGTCGGGACTGGTGACTCCGGGAACCATCTGACGGTGACTTTCCTGAGCCGCACCCTCCTCGCAGCCACCGTGCTCCTCACCCCGCTCACGGCCATCGCACCGGCCCATGCGGCCACCGGCTGCACGTCCTCCGTCCCGTACGTCTCGGGCGAGGGCGGCTACGACACCTACCGCATCCCGGCCACGGTCACGACCGTCCGGGGCACCGTCCTCGCCTTCGCGGAGGGCCGCCTGGGCGGTGCCGGGGACACCGGGCACATCGACGTCGTCCTCAGACGCTCCGGCGACGGGGGCTGCACATGGGGGCCGCTGCGGGTCGTCGCCGCCGGGGACGGGAACACCCGGGGCAACCCGGCCCCCGTGGTCGACCCGCGCACCGGCGCGATCGTCCTCGTCACCTCCTACAACAGCGGGGCCGTCACCGAGACGCAGATAATGCGGGGCGAGGTCACACCGGAGCAGGGGCGCCGGGTGTTCGTGCAGCGCAGCTGGGACGACGGGCGGCACTTCACACGGCCGCGGGACATCACGGACGAGGTGAAGCCGACGGGCTGGCGCTGGTACGCCACGGGCCCTGGCCATGCGGTGGCGCTGACGCACGGTCCGCACGCGGGACGCCTGGTCGTCCCGGCCAACCACTCCGCGGCCCCGCCGGCCGGTTCTCCGGACACCGGCCAGGAGGCCAAGTACTACGGCGCCCACGCCATCTACAGCGACGACGGCGGACGAAGCTGGCGGCTGGGCTTCGTGGACGACTCCTACGACGGCGTCGACAACGCCAACGAGTCCACGGCCGCCCAACTCCCCGACGGCAGGCTGTACTTCAGCGCCCGCGACCAGAACGGAACGAGTGTCGGCAACCGGCTCGACACGTACTCCGGGGACGGGGGTGAGTCGCTCGACCGCCCGTACGCCGTGCAGCCCACCCTGAACGACGTCCCCGTGGTCCAGGGCAGCGTCCTCCAACTCGCCGGCCGCAAGGCGCCGTTGCTGTTCTCGGGTCCGTCCGTGCCCACTGGCCGCCGGGCGATGGCGATCTGGCGGAGTGATGACGGCGGGGAGAGCTTCGCGAAGGTGCTGACGGTCTCGGCGCGACCGGCCGCGTACTCCGACCTGGGGCAGGTCGATCGGGACACGGTGGGGCTGCTGTACGAGACGGGGGTGTCGGGGCCGTACGAGACGATCGAGTTCTGCCGGATGCAGGTGTCCGACCTGGGGTAGCGGTCAGCTGAAGGATGCTGACCGGTGGCCAGGAGCAACCGCTACAGCAACCCGGCCGCCGCGAGAAACTTCCCCACCCGCTCCACCTCCCCCGCCGACAACGGCACCTGAGGCTCCGCCGTCACCGCACAGTCGATCACCCCCCGCAGTTGCAGCGCCGCCTTGAACGCCCCCAACGCCGACGAACCGCCCCCCATCCGCGCCGGATCCCCGACCCGCACCATGCCGAACAGCGCGCACAACCGTTCCTGTTCGGCCCGAGCCCGCTCCCAGTCCCCGGCCCGGCAGAGCCGATCGAGGCGGACGTACCCGTGCGGGTCGACGTTGGCGAGACCCGGCACCGCCCCGTCCGCCCCCATTCCGAGCGCCGCATCGATGATCAGCTCCGACCCGGTCAGGACGCTGAAGCCGGTGATGTCGGACCGGTTGCGCGCCCCGGCGACGACCTCGCGGAAACCGGCCAGGTCACCGCTGGAGTCCTTCAGCCCGGCGATGACCCCCTCGCCCGCCAACTCCAGCACCACATCCGCCGGCAGCTTCGTGTGCACGGCCATCGGGATGTCGTACGCGATGACCGGCACCGCACTCCCCGCCGCGACCAGCCGGAAGTGGCGGGCGATCTCGGCGGGGTGGGTGCGCGTATAGAAGGGCGCGGTCACCACGACCGCCTGCGCGCCCGCCGACGTCACCGACTCGACGTGGTCCAGGACGCGGGCCGTGGCCATGTCGATCGCGCCCGCCAGGACGGGGAGCTGACCGCCGACATGGCCCACCACCGACTCCACCACCAGCCTCCGCTGCCGGTCCGTCAGGAAGGCCACCTCCGACGTCGAACCCAGCACGAACAGCGCGTCCACCCCGCCGCCGACCAGGTGGTCGACCAGCCTGAGCAGTGAGGGGACGTCCACCTCGCGGTCCGGTGTCAGGGGCGTGCAGACGGGCGGGACGACACCGGTCAGCGGGGCGGGAAAGGTCATCAAGGCTCCCTGGGATGACTCTGGTGGTTCTGTCGTACGAGGTCGCGGGTCGAGGCGTCCTCTTCAACAGGATGGTGGCAGCGGAAGCGGTGCCCCGGGGGCGACGCGGCCGAGAAGTCCGGCATCCGGTCCGCGCACACCCCGTCCGCCTTCCAGCACCGCGTACGGAACGGGCACCCGCTCGGCGGCCGCGTCGCCGACGGCACCGGGCCGGTCAGCGGAATCGGGTCGATGGGGTCGAGCAGGCCGGGCGTCGCCGAGAACAGGGCCCGGGTGTACGGGTGCCGGGCGCGGTCCGTGACGTCCGCCGCCGGGGACTCCTCGACGATCCGGCCCAGGTACATGGTGATCACACGGTCGCTCATCCGCCGTACCGTCTGGATGTCGTGCGAGACGAAGACGAGGGCCAGCCCCAGACGTTCCTTCAGGTCCAGGAGGAGATTGAGGATCTGGGCGCGGACCGACACGTCCAGCGCGCTGGTCGGTTCGTCCGCCACCACCAGGCCCGGGTCCAGGGCCAACGCCCTTGCGATGGCGACCCGTTGGCGCTGGCCGCCCGACAGCTGGCCCGGCAGGGCGTCGGCCAGCGCACGCGGAAGACCCACCAGCGACATCAACTCCCGTACTCGCTCCTCCCGTTGAGGCTTGGTCCCCCGGCCGTGCACGTCCAGCGGATCCCGCAGGATCTGCCGTACCGTCAGCCGGCGGTTCAATGCAGTCGACGGGTCCTGGAAGATCATGCCGGTGCTGCCGCCGACGGCCGCCCTGCGCTCCGCGGGCGGCATTGACCACAGGTCGCGGCCCTGGAAGGACACCGTGCCGGAGGTCGGCCGCACCACGCCCACCAGTACCTTCGCCAGCGTCGACTTGCCGCATCCGGACTCGCCGACCACGCCGACCGTCTCGCCGGGTGCGACGGTGAGATCGGCGCCGGTCAGGGCGTACACCCTGTCCCGCGTGAACAGGCCGCCGCTGCGGGCCTTGTGGACGACATGGGCGCCGGACAGTTCGACGATCGCGTTCACTGGACGGCCTCCGGCTCCGACGTCACGAGCTCGACCGCCGGGTGGTGGCAGGCCGCCGTGTGGGTCGGTGTGCCCAGCAGGTCGGGTGGGGTCGTACGGCAGATGTCGGTCGCGAGGGGGCAGCGGTCGGCGAAGCGGCAGCCAGCCGGGAAGTCCGCGGGGGAGGGGACGACGCCCCTGATCTGCGTCATCCGCTCCGCCGCCGACTCCAGGGACAGCACGCTGCCCAGCAGACCGCGCGTGTAGTGGTGGGCGGGTGCCTCCACCAGGTCGGCGGTCGAACCCGTCTCCACGATCTGCCCGCCGTACATCACCACCACCCGGTCGGTGACGTCCGCGATCAGCGCCAGGTCGTGCGAGACGAGGATCAGCGCGAAGCCCAACTCCTCGCGCAGCCGCAGCAGCAGCTGTATCACCTGCGCCTGCACCGTGACGTCGAGCGCCGTCGTCGGCTCGTCGGCGACGATCAGCTTCGGGTCGCGGGACAGCGCCATGGCGATCAGAACGCGCTGGCGCTGGCCGCCGGAGAGCTCGTGCGGATAACTGCGCAGCGTGCGGTCCGGGTCGAGGCCGACCATCGTCAGCAGCTCGGCGGGGCTACGACGGCCTCCACGCCGTACGACCTGCTTCAGCTGGGCGCGGATCGTCATCGCCGGGTTGAGGGACGACAGCGCGTCCTGGTAGATCATCGCCATTTCGTGGCCGAGGAGGCGACGCCGTACCTTCATCGGCTCGGCAAGCAACTCCCGCTGATTGAACCGCACTTGACCACGGATCCGGGCGCCCTTCGGCTCCAGCCCCATGATCGCCAGCGCCGTCAGCGACTTGCCGCACCCCGACTCACCGACCAGCCCCAGCACTTCACCGCCCCGCACCTCAAAGCTGATCCCGTCGACGATATCCACCCCGCCATGCCGCCCCTCGAACCCAATGGCAAGGTTCTCAACTGCTAGAACCGCCGGTCCGGCAGCGTCTTTTAGGGGCGCGGGGAACTGCGCGACCAGCCCCGATGGCGCGGTAGTCGCCCGACGACCTGTAGTGGCAACTGCTTCGGCGCGCCGACCCCGCAACCGCGCAGCAGCCGCCGCCAGCCCAGGCAACTGCACCACCTCCCCGCCACCGGGCTGCACAGCCTCCAGCCGATCGTCGCCCCCGCGTACATCGACCTCCCGCCCGGCCGGCGAGGCCCACGCATCCGACACCCCCTCGGAGAGAACGTTCAGCGACAGCACAGTCACCAGCATCAGCAGCCCCGGGAAGACAGTGGCCCACCACCCCCCGGTCAGCACCATGTCCTTCCCGTCGGCGATGACACTGCCCCAGGACGGGTCCGGAGGACGCACCCCCGCTCCGATGAAGGACAGCGACGCCTCGAAGACGATGGCCTCGGCGACCTGCACCGTGCAGAACACCAGCACCGGAGCGGCGCAGTTGATCGCCACGTGGCGCAGCACGATGTGCGGGGTCCGGGCGCCGATCACCCGTTCCGCCGTCACATAGTCCTCGCCGTACTGGTCGAGGACGTTCGCCCGTACGACCCTTGCCACCGGCGGCATGAACAGGAACGCGATCGCGCAGATGAGGACCGTGATCCCGCCGCCGAACACGGCCACCAGAACCGCCGCGAGCGCGATGCCGGGGAACGCCATCACCACGTCCAGGCAGCGCATCAGCGTCTCGTCGACCCCCTTGCGGGAGGTGGCCGCGACCGCGCCGATCAGCGCCCCCACCACCAGCGCCAGCCCCGTCGCGCCGAGGCCGATCGCGAGCGACCAGCGGGCGCCGTACATCAGCCGGCTGAGGATGTCCCGGCCGAGGCTGTCCTGGCCCATCCAGTGCCCGGCGGACGGGTGCCCGGTGCCGTCGACGGGTGCCTGCTGGTCGAGCGGGTCGTGCGGCGCGAGCAGGGGCGCGAACAGCGCCACCAGGACCACCACCGCCAGGAAGCAGACGGCGACCTTCGACAGCAGCGGCAGTCGGCGCCAGCCGCGCAGGCGGACGCCGGGCCGGGACAGCGCCTCGGTGAGGCCCTTGCGGGTGAACTGCGTGATCATGCGGTCGCATCCCTCAGTCGCGGGTTGACCAGCAGGTACAGGACGTCGATGACGAGGTTGACGACGACGAAGCCGGTCGCCGTCGTCAGGACGACGCCCTGGACGACGGCCGGGTCGCCGTTCTTCACGGCGTCGATCATCAGCTTGCCCATGCCGGGGAGGGAGAAGATCGTCTCGATGACGACCGCGCCGCCGAGCAGATAACCGACGCGCAAACCAAGGACGGTCAGTGGATTGATCAACGCGTTCCTGAGCACGTTCCGGCCCACCACCACCCGGGGCGGCAGACCGCTGCCGATCGCCGTACGGACGTAGTCCTTGTCCAGCTCCTCCACCACGGATGTCCGCACGATGCGGGTGAGCTGGGCCGCCACCGGGAGGGACAGCGCCAGCGCCGGGAGGGTCATCGTCTTCAGCCAGCCGGTGAAGGAGTCGGCCGGGTTGATGTAGCCGCCGGTCGGGAACCAGCCCAGGTCGACCGCCAGGTACTGGATCATCAGCAGCGCCAGCCAGAAGCCGGGGGCGGCCACACCGGTCAGGGAGACCACCCGGATGATCTGGTCCGGCAGCCGGTCCCGGTAGATGGCCGCCGTCACCCCGCCGGCCAGCGACAGCACCACCGCGATGCCCAGACCCAGGAAGGTGAGCTGGAGGGTCAGCGGCAGCGCGGTGGTGACCTGGTCGACGACGGGGGCGCGGGTCAGGGCGCTGGTGCCCATGTCACCGTGGAGCAGGTCGCCGATGAAGTGGAAGTAGCGCACGGGCAGCGGGTCGAGCAGGCCGTTCTGCTCCCGGAAGTCGTGCAGTTGCTGCGGGGTGGGGTTCGCGCCCTGGAAGAACGCGGACGCCGGGTCGACGTCCGAGAAGCGCATCACCAGGAACACGAACAGCACGATGCCCAGCATCAGCGGCACGAGCAGGGCGATACGGCGGAGCAGGATCCGGACGACGGCGATCACTGGGCGAACTCCCTTGCCGTTAGACCCACTTGGCCTGCAGCAGGTTGATCCCGGGATACGGCTGTGCCCTTATCCCCGTCAGCTTCTTCGGGTCCCAGGCGGTCATCAGCTCGTTGTGGACGACCGGGTAGAGGACCGCCTGTTCGGCGACGACGTCGATGTAGTCCTGGATGATCGCCTTCTTCTTGGCCGCGTCGGGCTCCTGGGTGGCCCGGTCCATGTCCTTGAAGAGCTGTTTGGCGATCGCGTTGTCCGCCCAACGCGCGTATCCCATCCACAGGTTGGTGGGCCCGTAGTTGTAGTGCATGATCAGGTCGGCGTCGAGGCCGAACTGGTTGGGGTTCGAGGCCGCGGCGACGACCTGGTAGTCCTGCTTCTGGTCCATCTTGGTGAAGACGGCGGTGGTCTCCTGCGGGGAGAGGGTCGTGCGGACCCCGATCGCGTCCCAGGAGGACTTGATGGTCGGCAGGCAGTCGACGATCCAACTCACGTTCACCGCAAGGATGTTGATGCTCAGGTCCTTGACCCCGGCCGCCTTCAGCAGTGCCTTCGCCTTCTCGGGGTCGTAGTCGTAGACGGTCTTCGCCCGCCGGTAGCTGGGGTTGCCCTCGTTGAGGAACGAGGACGACGGCTTCCCGTGCCCCTTCAGCGCCACCTCCACCATCTTCCCGGTGTCGATGGCGTAGTGCAGCGCCTGCCGCACGCGTACGTCGTCGAAGGGCTTGTGCTTGGTGTTGAACATCAGGAACAGGTTGTTCATCCCGGCCCCGCCCGCGACCGTCAGACCGCTGCTGCGGAGCTGCTGGATGTTGGCGTACGGGATGTTGTCGGAGATCTGCGCGCCCGCGCTGGAGCCGGAGATCCTGGCGACGCGCGGGGCGGCGTCCACGATCGTCAGCCAGTTCATCTTCTTGAAGGCCGCCGGGCGGGGGCCGTTGTAGTCGGCGAAGGCCTCGAAGGTGGTGTTCGACTTCGGGTGGTGCGCGGTCTGCTTGTACGGCCCCGAGCCGATCGCGAGACCCGTGATGGCCTTGTCCCAGGCGCCCGGCTTCGAGAAGACGTGCTTCGGCATGATCTTCGCGAGAGTGAGCCGCGCGAGCCCGTCCGGGAAGGGGAATTTGAGCACCAGCTCGACGTTCTGCGCGTCGATCTTCCGGACCTCCTTCAGCCAGCTGGCGAAGAAGCCCTTGGCGAGGGTCTGCGTCTTCGGATCGAGGATGCGGTCGAAGACGAAGACGACATCGTCGGCGGTGACCGGCTTTCCGTCGTGGAACTTGGCGCCCGCCCGCAGCGTGAACTTCCAGGACGTTGCGTTGAGGTCCTTCGGCACCTGCGTCGCGAGCGCGGGGTACGGCTTGCGGGAGATCGGGTCGGTGTCCAGCAGACCCTCGTAGATGTGGTTGTTGGCCGCCATGCAGAAGGCCGACGCGGTCTGTGTGGGATCCCAGGTGCCGTCGTTGCCGTAGCCGATGACCGCCGTCAGCGCGCGGTCCTTGCCGCCCCCGCTGCCGGTGTCGTTGGTGGACTGGGGCCCGGACGAACAGGCCGACAGCGACGCGGAGACGGCGCCGGCCGCACCCAGCGCGCCGGTGTACTTCAGGAAGGTCCGGCGATGCACGGTTCCTCCAACGAGTGAGGAGATACGACGTCCTACGTCCTGTCGTCAGGCGCGACCATAGGAGGGGCGCAGGGGGCGGTCAAGGGATCGCACACGAATGGCGTAGCTGCCAGAGGTCGAGCCAATGGCGGTATGAAATGGCGGGAGTTGACGCACGTCGGGGCGGGACATAGGACGTGGGACGTCCGGTGGGCGTACGATGCGGCGCATGTCCGCGGAGCCGAGGAACAGGGAGCCCGGGAACAGCCGGATACGGCGCGAGGTCGTGCAGCTCATCCTCGACCGCAGACTCGGGCCGGGCTCCCCGCTGCCCACCGAGGCCGAGCTGATGGAGGACCTCGGTGTCAGCCGCAACTCCGTGCGCGAGGCCCTCAAGGCGCTCCAGGCGCTGGACATCGTGGAGATCAGACACGGCTACGGCACATATGTCGGCCAGGCGTCACTGACGCCCCTCGTCGACGGCCTCACCTTCCGCACCCTCGCCCGCCACGACGACGACACCGGCGCCCTCGCCGAGATCCTCCAGGTGCGGGAGGTGCTGGAGGAGGGGCTGGTCAGGCGGATCGCGGAGACGGTCACCGAAGCGGAGCTGGACGCCCTGGAAGCGGTCGTGGCCCGGATGGAGGCGGCGGTCGGGGCCGAGCGTCCGTTCCCCGAACTCGACCGCGAGTTCCACGAGTTGCTCTACGCCTCCCTGGGCAACGCGCTCGTGCCCCAGCTGCTGGGCGCCTTCTGGACCGTCTTCCGCAGGGTCGCGGGCGCCCGCGGCTGGACGGACGACCCGGCCCCGGAACTGACGGTCCACCGCCACCGCGACATCGTCACGGCCCTGCGAGCGAGGGACGCCGAGGCCGCCCAGCAAGCGATGGCCCACCATTTCCGGGGCATCGAGGCACGTACGTTGACCCGGTGAAGCCCGCTACGGTTCGGCAGCGCCCTGAAGGGGCGCGGGGCTGTGTTCAATTCTGCGGCTCCGCCGCGTGGGCGCGACCAGCCACGACGACGCCGCAGACGAAAAACGGCCCAGCCCGCGGAGCGCCTAGCCGAGAACCTCCGCCAGCAGCGCCGCCGTATCGACGATGAGCGCGTGGTCCCACGCAGCGTCCCGCTCAGGCTTCGTCACCTGCACCGCCAGCACGATCGGCGTGCCGTCCGGGGTCCAGGCGATCCCCACGTTGTTGTTCGCGCCGTAGGAGCCCGCGCCGGTCTTGTCGGCGACCGTCCAGGTCGGGGGCAGGCCGGCGCGCAGGCGGTTGCCGCTGGTGGTGTTGGACAGCAGCCAGTGGGTGAGGAGTCCGCGGTCCGGGCGGTCGAGGACGTCGCCGAGGACCAGACGGGCGTACGAGCGTCCGATGGCGCGCGGGGTCGTCGTGTCCGTGACGCGCCAGGGCTCGGCCGAGTTGAGATCGGTCTCCCAGCGGTCGAGGCGGGTCACCGGGTCGCCGATCGAGCGGGCGAAACGGGTGATCGCGGTGGGGCCGCCCAGCTCGCGGAGCAGCAGGTTGCCGGCGGTGTTGTCGCTGTAGCGGATGGCCACGTCGGCGAGCTCGGCGACGGTCATGCCGTCCGTCAGGTGCTCCCTGGTCTTGTCGGAGCCGTCGACGAGGTCGGCCTCCGTGTAGTGGATGCGACGGGCGAGGACCTCGCCGTGCCGGTCCAGGTCGCGCAGGACGGCCGCGGTGGCGAGGGTCTTGAAGAGCGAGCAGATGGGGAAGAGTTCGTCGGCGCGGTGCTCGACGGTCTGCTTCGTACGGACGTTGTGTGCGAACACGCCCAGGCGGGCGCCGTGTTGCTGTTCCAGCTCGCGCAGGCGGTCGGCGACCGTCCCCCCGGCGGCGTGGGCGGGTGCGCCGGTGAGGAGCGCGGCGGCGGTGGCGGTGCCTGCGGTGAGCAGGGTGCGTCGGCCTAAGATCTCGGTCTCCTTCGTTCGGTCTCTTTCGGTACGGGGTGAGGATCTCCGGTCGTCCTCTGGTCGTCCCCCGGTCGTCTCTCCAATGATCGACGCCGTACGTCATCCCTTGGTTGCCGGGCCGTAGACCTTCGGCGGACGGCGGCGCGGGCCCGTCGTCGCCACAGTGAGGGGCATGGACAAGACGAAGGGGATCAGCAGGGCACAGTTCCTCGCGGGGGCGGCGGCCGTCGGGGTCGCCGTGGATGCCCGCCCGGCGGCGGCCACCGGACGCCACGGTCTGCGCCACCGCGGCGTCGTCTACACCGTCGGTGAGGGCGAGACCCCGGGGACCGCATGGAGCGCCGCCCGGATGCGCCGGGACATCCTCGCCATCCGCGACGAACTGCACGCCGACACCGTCGACGTCACCGGCGACGGCGTCGAACGCCTCACCGCCACCGCCGCCGAGGCCGCCGAGCGCGGACTGCACGTATGGCTCCAGCCGACCCTCGCGGACGCCTCGCAGCGGGACACGCTGGAGCACCTGGCGCAGTGCGGCCGCTTTGCGGAGCGGCTGCGGCGGCAGGGCGCGAGCGTCGACTTCAGCGTGGGCTGCGAGTTCTGGCTGTTCGTGCCCGGGATCGTGCCGGGGGAGACGGTCCTGGAGCGGGTGCAGAACATGCTGGACGGCAATTTCGACCCGGTGAGGATGCAGCGCCGCCTCGACCGCTTCACGGCGAAGGCGGCGGCGGTCGGCCGGTGCGTCTTCCACGGCAACCTCAGTTACGCCGCCGCCCAGGACGACAGGGTCGACTGGCGGCTCTTCGACATCGTCGGCGTCGACTACTACTCGTACTACCGCCAACACTCGGACTACATACGGGAGTTGAGGAAGTACCTGCGCTGGGGCAAGCCCCTCGCCATCACCGAGTTCGGAACGTGCACATACGTCGGCGCCCCCGAGGCGGGCGGCATGGGCTGGGACGTAGTCGACCACGACAAGGACCCGCAGGAGATCAAGGGCCACCTCGTGCGCAGCGAACACACCCAAGCCGCCTACCTGGTCGACCTGTTGGACGTCTTCGAGTCCATGGGCCTCTATGCGGCGATGGCCTTCGAGTTCGTCACCCCGGACGCCCCGCACCGCACCGACAACCCCCGCTACGACCTGGACATGGCGAGTTACAGCATCACGAAGACCATCAAGGACCGCCCCGACGACCCCCGTTCAGGCTGGCACTGGGAGCCGAAGGAGGCGTTCCACGCGCTGGCGCGCCGGTACGGCGGCTGCGCTCACCCGCGGTAGATCACTTGCAGTAGACGTCCCGCCCGGGCCGCTCACCCGTCGCCAGGAACCGGGAGACCGTCTCGTCGCCGCACGCGTTGCCGTTCTCCAGATAGGCCTCGTGCCCGGTGGAGTTCACGGTCACCATGACGGCACGGCGGCCGAGGGCCGCGCGGAGCTTCAGGGCGCCGCTCAGGGGCGTGGCCACGTCCCGCTCGTTCTGGATGAGCAGGACATTGGACGGGCCCCGGTCGGTGATCCGCACCGGAGTCTCCTTCGGCTGCCACGGCCAGGCGGCGCACACCATCGCGCTCCTCGGCAGGCCCGCGGTCAGCGGGTACTTGGCGCGGCTGGCGTCGACGCCCTTCTGGTACGTGGCGGCATCGCGCGGCCATGCGGCGTCGTTGCAGACGGTGGCGGCGCTGACCGCGACGACATTCTGCATGGCCGCGTCCGGCGGGGTGGCCGGCGCGGGCGGGACGGTGCCCTTCCTGGCAGCGGCGATCAGCCTGGCCAGGTCGGGGAAGTCTTCGGGGTCGTAGAAGCTGTCCAGCATGGTCTGGCGCAGTACGTTCCCGTTCAGCTCCTCCGGGTTGGCCCCGGGCCAGGGGATCGGCTCACGGTCCAGACGGGCGGCGAGGCGCAGGAAGAGCGGGCGGACCTCGGCGGGCGTGTCGGCCAGGCGGTACGGATTGCCGGGTGCGGAAGCCCACTTGGCGAAGTCGGGGAAGGTGTCCTCGACGCCCGCCTCGTACGCGGCGAGCCAGGCCCGCTCCGCCTTGACGGGGTCGGGGTTGTCGTTGCTGTCCAGCACGATGCGGTCGGTGTGCTGCGGGAACATCTCGTTGTAGGCGGCGCCGACATACGTGCCGTACGAGACGCCCCACGCAGACAGCTTGCGCTCGCCGAGCGCGGCGCGGATGCGGTCGATGTCCCGGGCGTTGTTCTTGGTGGTGAGGTGTCGCATCAGCTCGCCGCCGTTGCGGGCGCAGTCGCCGGACAGCCGCCGGGCGTTGCTCATGTTCTCGGTGACGGACCCGTCGGGGGCGGGCCAGGGGCGCAGCTTCGACGGGGCCAGATCAGCGTGGTCGAGCCCGCAACCGACCGCGGTGGAGGGCGCGTTGCCGCGCGGAGCCAAGCCGATCAGGTCGTAGGTGTCCCGTACGTCCTGCGGCAGCTTCCGGCCCTTGCCCGAAGGGTCGTCGAGGCTGGATCCGCCCGGCCCGCCCGGGATCAGCAGCAGGGCGCCCCGGCGGGCGGACGGCTTCTCGGCGGGGATGCGGGAGACGGCCAGGTCGATCTTCGGCCCGCCGGGGCGGGCGTAGTCCATGGGCACTTCGAGGGTGGCGCACTGCTGGCGGGGGTCGAGGCCGCTGCCCGCGCACTTCGTCCACTTCAGCGGCGCCTCGGCGGCGGACGCGGTCAGCGGCGTGACGGCACCGAAGACGATGCCGGAGGCGGCGGCGATCAGGGCTGCACTCTTCGTGATCTCCTTCATGGCTACGAGCCTCCCGGAACCGGCCCGCGCCTCACATCCGGTCAACTGCCTTGTTGCGACGGGGGTTTACCCCAGCCCGGCCCGCGGGTTTCTCATACGTCCCGCCGGTCCACGGCCACCACCGCCACGACGGCCGCCACCCCAGCCCACACCGCGAACACGACCCACCCGCCCGCGACGGTCGTCGGATATTTCTCGACCAGGGTGAAGGGCTCGTGCCCGTAGCCCACGTCCACGAGCCGCACCCAGGCGTTGAACGGAAGGGCGTTCCTGACGCACGCCGTCCAGTGGTAGCGCTCGGTGACGAACGACGGCAGGAGCAGCAGAACGCCCGTCGTCAGGACCATCGTCGTCGCGCTGTGCCGGATCAGCGCCCCCATGCCCATGCCGACCAGCGCACACACCGGGGCGAGCAGCGCCGACGCCGCGACCACGCGCCAGGCGCCGGGGTGGCTGATCGGTACGCCCAGGCCCCGGCCGTCGAGAATGGCCTGCGACACGGCGTAGGACGCACCGGCGACGATTGCGCCGAACGCCGTCATCACCGCCGTCAGTACGACCACCTTCGCCGCCATCAGGGCACGCCGGTCCGGCACGGCGGTGAACGTCGTACGGACCAGGCCCGTCGCGTACTCGCCGACGATCGTGATCGCGCCGATGCCCGCGCACGTCAGCACGAGGATCATGGCGGCGCCTTCGGTGAAGGCGTCCCGCAGCGCCCAGTACAGGAAGCTTTCGCGGATCGGCCCGCCGTAGTGCGGGAAGTTGACGTAGTCGGCGCGGGCCGCGTTGGCGTTGAAGCCGACGACGGCCAGGGCGCCGCAGCCGAAGGCCCAGTAAGTGGAGCGCAGGGAACGGAGTTTGATCCACTCGGCGGCGAGCAGATCGGTGAAGCGGGCGGCCGGGACGGCGAGGGTGGTCATCGGGGCTCTCCTGCGACGTACTCGACACTGTCGGCGGTCAGTTCCATGAACGCGGTCTCCAGCGAGGCCGTCCGCGTGGCCAACTCCCAGAGCGGAACCCGGTGTTGGTGCGCCAGCTCACCGACCCGGACGGCATCCAGCCCGTCGACCTTCAGGGCCACCTCGTCGTACGGCGTCACCACCGCACCCTCCGCTGCCAGTACGACGGCCAGCGCGCCCGCGTCCGGCGACCGCACCGTCACGGTCGGCGCCGTCCCGCGCGCGGCGAACTGGACAAGACTCTCGGCGGCGATGAGCTCCCCGCGCCCGATGACGATCAGCTCGTCGGCGGTGTTCTCCATCTCGGACATCAGATGGCTGGAGACGAAGACGGTACGGCCTTCGTAGGCGAGCCTCCGGAACAGTCCCCGCACCCACAACACCCCTTCCGGATCCAGCCCGTTGAGCGGCTCGTCGAACATCAGCACCGGCGGATCGCCGAGCAGCGCGACCGCGATGCCGAGCCGCTGCTTCATGCCGAGGGAGAAGGTGCGGACCCGCCGCCGGGCCGCGCTGCCGGTGAGCCCGACCTCGGCGAGCACCTCGTCCACCCGCCCCTTCGGGATGCGGTTGCTGCGGGCCAGCGCCTGCAGATGCGCCCGCGCACTGAGCCCGCCGTGCACGTCATGGGCGTCGAGGAGGGCGCCGACGTGCCGCAGGCCGCGCGGGTGGCGGCGGAAGGAGCGACCGCTGACCATGGCGGTGCCGCCGCTCGGTTCGACGAGCCCGAGCAGCATCCGCAGGGTCGTGGTCTTGCCCGCGCCGTTCGGGCCGAGGAAGCCCGTGACATGGCCGGGGCGGACGGTGAAGGACAGGTCGCGTACGGCGGTCGTGGACCCGTACCGCTTGGTGAGCTGCTCGACTTCGATCATGCGGACCACGGTCGCGCGGGCGGCGGGTGCCGGGCATCGGGCTGCGGCTGACACTCGTACGCGACGGCTGTCGACCTGGGTTGTACGTCCACGGGCCGATGACCGGGCCCGGCGCCCGGCCTACGATCGCGGCATGCCCGCCACTTCGCCTCCGCCGCCCCTGGTCAAACGCGTGTCGCCGGCCGGGTGGACGGCGATCGTGTGGTGCGCGAGCGTGCTGTTCACCCTGCTGACGACCTTCCGGCTGCCGGGCGAGATGATGCCGGCGCAGTGGCCGGCGGCCCAGTTGTACCGCTGGGACGGCCTCGTGTTCCTCCTTCTGTCGACCGCGATGGCGATCCAGGGCGGCAGGCTGCTGCACCGCAGACCGCTGCTCGCGACCGCGCTGACGATTCTCGCCGCGGTCTTCGAGACGATCACCCTCGGCGTCGCGGGGCTGCCGATGGCGCAGTACCTCGCGACCATGGTGGCCCTGTACTTCGTCGCGGCCACCCACCCGCGGCGCACGGCGCTCATCGCGCTGGCCATGGCGGTCGGCACCCTGATCGCGTACATAGCCATACGCATGCTGCACAACTGGATCGTCAGCACCTCCGCCGAACTGGCCGTCGCCCTGGTGACGGTGATCGTCTGGCTGCTCGGCAGCTCCGCGCACCAGTCCCGCGTACACGCCGAGCGCCTCAGCGCCGAGCACGCGGACCGGGCGGTCACCGCCGAACGCCTGCGCATAGCCCGCGAGATGCACGACACGGTCGCCCACAGCATCGGCATCATCGCCCTCCAGGCCGGCGCGGCCTCCCGGGTGGCGACCGCGCATCCCGAGGCGGCGATGACGGCGATGCGGGCGGTGGAGAACGAAGGCCGCCAGACCCTGGCCGGCCTGCGCCGCATGCTGGTCGCCCTGCGCGCGGCGGACGCTGGCCAGGACCCGGAGCTCGCCCCCGCGGGGCTGGCGGACGTCGACCGGATGGCGGCCACGACGACCGCTGCGGGCGTCCGGGTGGAGGTACGGCGGCTCGGCGAGGCGCGCCGACTCCCGCCCGACATCGACCTGTCGGCGTTCCGGATCATCCAGGAATCCGTCACCAACGTCGTACGGCACGCGGGTACGCGCGCGTGCCGGGTCACCCTGGACTACCGCGACGACGAGCTCGCTCTGGAGATCACGGACGACGGTCTGGGGCGCGGCAGTTCGAGCGACACCGGGTTCGGCCTGGCCGGGATGCGCGAGCGAGTGGCCCTCCTGCACGGTGAGTTCACGGCGGCCCCGCGCCCCGAGGGCGGCTTCCGCGTGACGGCCCGCCTGCCGCTCCCGGTGGCCGTCCGATGACCGAGGCCCCGACGGTCCGGGTCCTCCTCGTCGACGACCAGGAACTCATCCGCACCGCACTGAGCATGGTCATGGCCGACATCGAGGACGTGGAGGTCGTCGGCGAGGCGGCGACGGGGAAGGACGCGGTACGGCTGGCCGGTGCACTCGCCCCCGACGTGGTGGTGATGGACATCCGCATGCCGGGGATGGACGGCATCGAGGCGACGCGACGGATCACGGAGACGCAGACCGACGTGCGGGTGGTCGTGCTGACCACCTTCGACGACGACGCATACGTGTACGGGGCGCTGCGCGCGGGCGCGTCCGGTTTCCTGGTCAAGGACATGGCGCTGGACGACATCATCTCGGCGGTGCGGGTGGTGGCGGCGGGCGACGCGCTGATCGCCCCGAGCGTGACCCGCCGCCTGATCCACGACTTCGCCGCGCGGCCCCAACAGAAGGTCAGGGCCCGCGAGTTGAAGGCCATCACCGACCGCGAACGCGAGGTCCTCACCCTGGTGGGCAGCGGACTGTCCAACTCCGAGATCGCGGCCGAGCTGTGTATCAGCGTGGCGACGGCGAAGACATATCTGACCCGGCTGCTGACCAAGCTGGACGCGAGGGACCGGGTCCAGCTGGTGATCATGGCGTACGAGGCGGGGCTGGTGTCGCCCTGACCCCTGACCGACTCACAGCCCCAGCGTCATGATGAAACGATCCTCCCCGGGTCCGAAGTAGTCCTTGCGCACCCCTCCCTCGAACGAGAAGCCCAGTGACCGGTACAGCGTGATCGCGGCCGCGTTCGTCGGTTCCACCGTCAGGCGGACCTGGTGGACGTCCTCGGTGCGCAGCCGGCGCAGCACCTCCAGCATCAGCCGGCGGCCCAGCCCGCGTCCGTGCAGTTCGGGGGTGACGGCGAGGCTCTTGATCCAGTTCACGTAGCCGTCCGAGGTGGTGACGAACAGGACGTAGCCGTGCAGGCTCTCGCCGTCGTCGAGGACCAGGATGCGGTCGCCGTGGATGTCGAAGCTCTGGCGCAGCTCGAAGTAGTGGAACGGCTCCTCGGGGAAGGCCTCCCGGTCGACGCGCAGCAGTTCGGGCAGATCGGCCTCGACGACGCCCCTCATGGTCAGTCGGCTCGTCAGTCGGCGGTCGATGCGGTCGATGCGGTCGGCCGTGGAAGGAAAACGTTTCTCTGGAAGAGCCGTCATACCGCCCCCTGCGGGTTGGGAGTCAAGGGCACGTTGACACCCGTACGGGTGGTACGGGTGAGACGCCTGGTGTCTGCCTTTCTGGTGTGTTCGGCAGAGTTCCGACCATCTTGAGCGGGACAATCCGGCCGTTCAAGGCCGGATCAGGTCGCACGAATGCATTCGCGACGGTGCGCCCCCAGTGCGCCCCGTCCCCTCGCGGGGACATGACGTAATTCTCGGGACATTGACCTCAGGGGGATCCGGAGGGCCCCCGGTGTTGGTACCGTAGGTAAATGACCTTGAGATCGTCGGGGGACGCCCAGGTGAGGAATGCGGACGCACCCTGGAGCTCATTCGACCCGATCGCCTACGTTGATCACAACTACCGCGTCTTACAGGCAGAGGACGCGGAGATCCTGCATATCATCGGGGATCATTTCGGCGGTCATTTCCGGAAGCAGGGCGTCGGGCCGGTTTACGGCATCGACGTGGGCGCCGGGGCGAATCTCTATCCCGCACTCTCCATGATGCCGTGGTGCGACGAGATCACCCTCTTCGAGCACTCGTCCGCGAACGTGGAGTACCTCGAGGGTCAGGTCGGCTCCTACGGCGGCAATTGGGATCAGTTCTGGAACGCCCTGTGTGAGCACGAGGCGTACGGCTCCCTTGAGTTGGACCCCCGCGAGCGGTTCCGCGAGGTCGTCAAGGTCGAGCAGGGCAACATCTTCGGGCTGGAGCGCTTCGGCGGGCGCTGGTCCGTGGGGACCATGTTCTTCGTCGCCGAGTCGATGACCACCTCTCACCAGGAGTTTCGGCTGGGCGTCAAGCGCTTCATGCGCGCCCTGGCCCCCGGTGCCCCCTTCGCCGCCGCCTTCATGGAACATTCGAAGGGCTATCACGCCGGGGAACAGTTCTTCCCGGCCTGTGACGTGGAAGAATTCGAGGTCCGTACGAGTCTCGAACCATTCGCGGGCAACTTCGAGGTGCAGCGGCTCAAGTCCGCGGCAGGTGTGCGCGACGGGTATTCGGGAATGATCCTGGCCTACGGCTGGCGGCGGAATACGGACGCGGGCATTCCGGCCGTCTGACCAGTCGTTGTCCGATCAGTGGTTCTCCATCGCGAAAAATCTTCACAACAGAAGAGGGGCATTCCTCAAATGACGGCAGTGCGGCCTGTGTAGAGGGGCATGGGATGCAGATCAAGCCACGCCAGCATTTGCTGGACATCTGGCAGGCCATCGCCCGCCACTCCTTCGCTCGGGAGCAGTGGGACTGGGGCGAGTGGGGCGGGCAGAGCAGCGTCGCCGACGCCGAGCGGCTGCTCTGCCTGCTGTACCCGGCCACGGAGATCCCCGCGTTCCGGCTGGACGACCCGGACACCACGCAGGAGGACGTCCAGCAGGCCCTGAGGAAGGCCGGCGGGCGGCTCGACCTCCCGGCCAACCTCGTCAAGGCCGCTTCCGACTTCATGCGCACCCACACCGGCGAGGACAAGAGGCCCACCTTCGCGGGGGGTTACTACTTCGGATCCGGCGACAAGGTCCAGGGGGAGCCCACCGAGGAACAGCGCCAACTCGGCGTGGTCGACTCCTTCTCCATGTCGATCACCCTCTGCCTGGCCACGCTCGGCTTCCTCAAGATCTACGAGACCAGGACCAGACGAAGCGACATCCAGGAGACGATCGCCGAACTGCGTGCGGCCACCAGCAACCGGCTCACCGCCGCCATGGTGAGCCTGCTGCGCTCCTTCACCGTCAACGCCTTCGACACCGATTCCAACCAGGGCCGCAACCTCTGCGAACTCCTGGGCCAGGGGCGGCTGACGCAGCGTCAGGTGCTGACCATGTTCCAGAGCCGCTTCCGCGCGCTGCGCGCCGCGATCGTCGAGAGCGTGTCCCTCGGCTTCGACGTCCAGGAAGGCCTCAAGGACGAGAACCAGCTCTTCGAATGCGGCTGGGCGTGGACCATGGTGAAGAAGGCCCCCGAGGTCGAGACCGACGAACCCATCGGGCCGCAGCCCGAGGGCGTCGCCGACCCGGTGCCGTATCTCTACTTCACCGTGGTTGCCCTCGACGGTATCCAGGACCTGTTCTCCGACCGCACCCTCACCCTGGGCCTGCTCAACGTCGAACAGCAGAAGCTCGCCGAGGCGCTCCGGCTGCGCTGGGAGCTCACCCAGCAGTACTGGTCCGGCATCGCCCGCTTCGACCCCGACCGCTGGCCCTTGGAGGACATTCCCTGGCGTACGACGGGACAGGAGCTGGAGTCCGAGTACTTCTCCCTCTCCGTCGCCGCCATCCTCGTCCACGACCTGATGCGCCGCCGGGCCACCGACGACGACCTGTCCCGCACCGTCGCCGTCATGGAACGCCTCGCCGAACGCGGCAAGATCACCGCCCGGATGACACGCGACGACCGCACGGTGTTCGAACTGCACAACGCGGGCGTCAAACTGCCCTTGCAGGGCAGTGAGCGGCTGGGCCCGCCGCTGACATGGTCCCTGCACGACTTCTCGGCCCAGTTGCTGAAGCGGACCATCCAACTGCGCGCCCTCTCGCGCAACCTCGACTCGCACGACCGGCTGCTCAGCCTCGCCGAGGACGTCTTCGACCACATGTGGCGCCGCCGCATCCGGGAGGGCGAGGGCACCGGCCTGTGGGACTACGTCCACGCCGCCTATCCCGGGGCGGAGATCGTCACCCGCAAGGTGCCGGTGTCGTGGAACATCACCGAGCGGGTCACCGAGGTGATGGTCGCGGTCCACCAGATGTACCGGCAGTCACCGGTCCGCAGCCTCGAACTCACCGAGCTGGCAGGGGCGTTGCTCAGCGAGTCCGCCCATCTCCTGGGCAACGAACAGATGGAACCCGCGCCCTCCGACGACGGCCGGCACGGGATGCAGCTCAGGAACATCGAGGTCAAGCTGCGCCGCGCCCGCAGCCTTCTGGGCCAACAGCCGGGCACGGCCTACGCATTGGCGCTCGAAGTACTGGGACAGCTCGACGCACTCACCCGGGCCCGCGAGGCCGCGGCCCAGGGACGGTGACACCGTGCTGATCTTCGCCGCCTCCGACAAGGGGGGCACGGGCCGCTCCGTCACCAGCGCCAACCTCGCCTACCACCGTGCGCTGGCCGGGGACGACGTCTGCTACCTGGACTTCGACTTCGGCTCGCCCACCGCCTCGGCCGTCTTCGACGTGGCCGACGCCCGCGCGGCCGTCGAGGACCGCGGCCTGCACTCCTACCTCATAGGGGAGGTCGGTGAGCCGGAGCGCATCGACATCTGGGCCAAAACCGAGCACCAGGTGCTGCGCGACCCGCCGCCCGGCTGCGGCCGGCTGGTGCTGATGCCCGGCGACGTCAGCGGCGGCGAGTTCGCCACCACCGGCGACCATGTGCGGCTCTGCGTCGACCTGCTGATGAAGCTCTACTACGAGTTCGACCTGGTCGTCGTGGACCTCAGCGCCGGCCGCTCCTACGCCGTCGACATGGTCCTGGAGGCCACCGCACAGCCCGAGATGCGGGAGATCACGGCCCGCTGGCTGATCTTCCACCGCTGGACCCGCCAGCATGTGGCGGCCGCCGCGAGCCTGGTCTTCGGCGAGCGCGGCATCGTCGCAGGCGGTGTCGACCGCGGCCACGAGGAGGAGACGCTGCGCAGCGCCATCCGCTTCGTACGGGCCGCCGTACCCGATCCCGAGTCGCCGCTGTGGTCGCAGGTCTCGCCGACCCAGTCGGCGTGGATGCGCAAGACCGACAGCGACCTCAAGCAGCTTGCCTCCAACCACGGCATCGGCTACAGCCAGGTCCTCGGCTCCATTCCCCTCGAACCGGTCCTGCAGTGGCGGGAGCAGCTCATCACCGACGAGGACGTGCTCGACAGCCAGATCGCCAACATGGAGACCTGGCGGGCGCTCAGCCGGCTGGCCGCCCGGCTCACCGACGACAAGTACTGGGAGCAGGCGTGACCGAGGCCGTCTTCCGGGAGACCACGGCGGAGCTCCGCACCCAGTCCGTGCCGCTGTCCCACCTCTCCCTGGAGCTGGGCCACCTCTACATGGAGGACTTCGAGGCGGGCCCCGAGCGGCTGCGCGAGCACTTCGCCGAGGTGCGGCTGTGGGTGGACGCCGCCCGCGCCTCCGCCGCCCGCCGCACCGGCGGCAAGCGGCCCCGTATCAGCACGTGCTTCCTGATCGACGACTACTTCACCCGCTTCTCGACACCCGCCGAACTCGTCCCGCTGGTGCTGAAGGAGGCCGAGAAGGCGGGCCTGGTCATCGACTACCTGGCCCGTGAGTCGGGTTGCGCGGTCGCCGACCGGATCGAGCTCGCCGAGTCCGTCATGCACCGCCTGGTCGAGTCGCCGCCGCCGGGCAGCTACGGCTCCCGCCCCTCCGTCAGCCAGACCGGCTGGCTTGCCAACGGACAGCGCACGCCCACCACGAAGCGTGCCGCGCTGGGCGAGGTCAGGGGCTGGCAGCCGCCCCAGGAGACCGCGGCCCGCAACCACTCCGTCTTCATGGACGTCGAGCTGTGGTCGGAGAAGGACGGCAAGCGGCTGTGGTCCTGCCCGTTCCTGGCCGCCGTCTGGCAGCTGGCCCGCCTCGGACTGTTACGGCACCTCGGCGACCCGGTGCTGGTCCCGCGCCCCTGGACCGGCGAGGACTTCCCGCACGACTGGGACCGGCTGCCGCCCCTGCTCCAGCTCAACCCGCGGGCCACGGCCTTCAGCGCCTACCGCACCTGCACGCTGATGCCGAACCGTTTCCTGGCCGTCGAGGACGCCGTACGGCTCATCCTCGACCAGACGGAAGTCGACTCCGGGGCGCTGAGCCAGGTCGCCGAGCGCTCGGCCAAGGAGGGGCTCGCGGTCCCGGCGGCAGTCGCCCAGCGCGCGACGTATGTCTTCTACGAGGAGCCGGTCAACGCCCTTTCCAGTGCCAACTCCCTTTCCACTGAGGGGACTTGACATGACGACGGCCCTTCGACAGCCCGCCCGCCCGGTCCTCGCCTGTGGTGAGGTGCGCACCTGTCTGCTGCCGTCCTTCCAGGCGCTGGACGGCCGGGCCGCCGCCCAGCTGCTCAGGCTGCGCGTCGACGAACACGTCCGGATCTCCGAGCGGCCCAATATGTACGCCCTGTCCCCGGAGGTGCTGACCGGAGTGGACTGCCGGCTGCCCACCTCCAACGGCGCCAAGGTCCGGGCCGTCGGCACGGTCGCCACCCGCGCCGCGCTCACCGAGGGCCGTCTGCTCCAGTCCACCGCGTACTTCGGCGCACCCGCCGCGGGCCCCGACACCCGCCGCCCCTGGGGGCACTACCTCGTACGGCCCGGTGTGGTCGAGCCCTTCGGCAAGCTGCCCGAACAGGCCACCGCGGAAGGCGTGCTGCGCGGCGCCGGGCGCGGTGAACTCGACCTCGGAACGATCGCCGAGTCCCTGCTGACGAGACTGCTGCGCCACCCGCTCCTCGACCGCAAGGTCCCCTTCAAGTCCCGCCGTACGCACCTGCGTTGGGTCGCCCGCCGGATCCCGGAGGGCGAGCGGGCGGCACTGACGCGGTTCACGCTGGCCGAGGACGGGCTGCGGACCGTGGAGCTGAGGCTGCCGGAGGATACACCGGTCGCCTCGGCCGCGGGTCTGTGCGAGGACCTCGCGCTCCATGACTGGCTTTTGACGACCGTGGTGCACATGCTGGACAGCAGTCGGCTCGCCGCGGCGGACGGGCGCGCCGCGGTCCTGGCACTGCGCCCGGCCGTCGACCATCTGCTGCATCTGTGGATGCCGCATGCACAGGTGGACCGCTCGCTGGTCCATCTGTGGGAAGTACTGGAACGGGAACCGGGGTTCACGCGCCAGTGGCAGAACCTGGTCCAGCGCATCAGGGACCAACTGGCCGTCCAGGCCATACCGTTGCCGCACCAGGCGCTGAGCACGAGCTGAGGAGCGGCACCAACCACATACCCGACGGGGGAGACACATGAGCGGAGCGTCGTTAGGGGCAGGGCAGAACGGATCGGTCCGGCAGCGACTGGGCATACCCAAGCTGTTCCTGAAAATCGTGATCACGGCGTCGGCGGCGGGCGCAGGCTTCTTCGTGAGCATGCTGCTGCACGGGGACAACAACAACATCTGGCAGTGGGTGGCGTCCATCGTCTTCGGCAGCGCCACGCTGATCGTGCAGTACCTCGTTGACTTCGGGGAGCGGCTGGAGGTCGTCGAGAAGAGCCAGCGTCAGCACAACGACGACATGAAGCAGACTCTGAACAACCACCACTCGGAGATGCGCGAGGCGGTCGAGAAGAGCTTCGCCAAGATCAACGAGGCGACGGAGCTGTTCAGCAAGGTGGACGGTTCCGTCCTCCGCTCCGAGGAAGTGACCCGGCTGGTCAAGGCGTACACCCAGGTCGGCGACGAGTCGCCGGGGATCGTCAAGAGCTTCGCCGAGGAGGAGCTGAAGCGTCTCGCCGAGCTGATGGAGGACCTCATCAGCGGCAGAGCGGACTCCTCGTTCGAGAACCACGAGTGGCTGATCGACCTCGCCACGTGCGTCAAGAAGACCCTGTACGCCACGAGTACGACCGTGGACCGGGACTTCTGGTCCAGCGAGCCCGCGAAGCGGTATCTGAGCGCACAGGAGAAGGCCATCAAGACCCGGGGCGTGGAGGTCCGGCGCCTGTTTCTCGTGGACGAGCCGGAGCAGGTCACCGAAGCCCTCGAACAACTCTGCGTGCGGCAGCGCAGGTACGGCATCGACGCGCGTATCGGCGTGCAGTCGCAGCTGGATCCTGGCGGCACGGTGATGGACTTCATCATCTTCGACGGGGAACTCTGCTACGAGACCCGGCCGGACAATCATGTCAGGCCGGACATGACGATGCTCAGGATGAAACAGGAGCACGTCGAGGACCGCGTCAACCAGTTCAACGAACTGTGGGCGGCAACAGAGCCGGAGCATGAGCCCGAGCCGGAACAGGGGAGTGTGCGCCGCCGACTGCGTCGGGTTGCCGAATGAGGATGAGTTCTCGTCGAAGCCGCTCGAAAAAACCATCGGTTTGCGGAACATCGTCATTCCGCTAAATCCCTGGCCCCCACTTCCACCTGAGTGAACCTCGTTTCCTCCCTCGCCGCTTCAGCTCCGTCCCGAAGAACTCCCAGGCCGCCTGCGGCACTTGTAGAGCGCAGACTCCGGCCGAGTCTAGGCGGAACGGTCCACGCTGGAGAGGAAAAGCGTGAAACCCAAAAAGAAAGGGGAGCACGCTTGAGGCGCAACGAACCCGGCGCCCTGAATTGTGGGTCGTGTTCGTTACGGTCGTTAAGGAGAGGAAATGAAACCCCCCGTCGGCACTCATGTCGTGGACACGCGTACTGGAAAGGTGGGAATCGTCATGGGGCACGAAGGGCCGTACGTACAACTGAGACCGTACGGCGGAGGGAGGGAGTGGGACGCGGATCCCGGCGCCGTGCGCGGGGCCACCCAGGCGGAGCGGCTCAGCGCGGCGACCGCGTACGCCAATGCCCGCAGCCGGGGTGAGGTGCCTTGAGTAAGGTGCGGGCGCATGAGTCTGTCGAGCATGTGGAGATGGCGGCGGCCGCGGGCCGAGCGGCGGTACCCCGACCCGCTCACGGCGCACCAGCTCTGGATGGTGTCGCTGAGCGCGCCGGTGAGCCGGGACCGCAGCGCCTCGCGGACCACCCTGTACCCGTTCACGAGGATCGACGACGACAGCGCCCGCAGCTGGCTGGCGGAGCAGTGGGAGATCACCTCGCGGGAGGTGCTGGTCGGCCGGCTCGACGGGCTGTCCCGCAGCGGCTACCGGGCGCGTGCCCAGCAGCTCCTCGGCGTCTCGACGCTCGCGTGGGACGCCGCCCTGTACGTCGACATAGCCCGGCTCGGCTTCGGGTGCGGAATGATCACCGAGGCCGAGACCTGGACGGCACTGAAGAACATCGTGCCGTCGGTGGTGCGGACGTACGGCTCCTGGCGGGAGTACGCCGACCACTACCTGCTCGGGCGGACCGTGTGGCGGGACGGGCTGCGCGGCACCCAGGACGCGGCCGCCCCCGCCCCGCAGTCCGCCGCCGACGCGCATCTGAGCGCCCTGCTGGACCCGGCGAACCGGGCCAGCCCCTGGAACCTGGCCCCCTGGGACACCATCAGCCACCCCGACCGCGCCCGCTGAGTCCGGCCGTACGCGAGAATGGGTCCCATGAGTCTGTTCCGCGACGACGGCATCGTGCTGCGCACCCAGAAACTCGGTGAAGCGGACCGCATCATGCTGTGCTCTCCCGGGGGCCAACCCCCGGACCCCCGGCCGGAAGCCCGTGGCGGTGCGCGATGAGTCTGTTCCGCGACGACGGCATCGTGCTGCGCACCCAGAAACTCGGTGAAGCGGACCGCATCATCACGATCCTCACCCGCGGTCACGGCCGCGTACGCGCCGTGGCGCGCGGCGTCCGCCGTACGAAGTCCAAGTTCGGCGCCCGGCTCGAACCCTTTTCCCATGTCGACGTGCAGTTCTTCGCGCGCGGCAGCGAGCTCGTCGGCCGCGGCCTGCCCCTCTGTACGCAGAGCGAGACCATCGCGCCGTACGGCGGTGGGATCGTCGCCGACTACCCCCGCTACACCGCGGGGACCGCCATGCTGGAGACCGCCGAGCGGTTCACCGACCATGAGGGCGAGCCGGCGGTGCAGCAGTATCTGCTGCTGGTCGGGGCGCTACGGACGCTCGCCAACGGCGAGCACGCCCCGCACCTCGTCCTCGACGCCTTCCTCCTGCGCTCCCTCGCCGTCAACGGCTACGCCCCGACCTTCAGTGATTGTGCGAAGTGCGGAATGCCCGGTCCGAACCGCTTCTTCTCGGTCGCCTCCGGGGGCTCGGTCTGCGTCGACTGCCGGGTGGCCGGTAGCGTCGTACCGTCGCCGCAGACTCTGGAACTGCTCGGTGCGCTGCTTACGGGAGACTGGGAGACGGCGGACGCCTGCGAGTCGCGGCACGTGCGGGAGGGCAGTGGATTGGTCTCTGCCTACCTGCACTGGCATCTGGAACGCGGGCTGCGTTCGCTTCGGTACGTGGAAAAGTAAGGGAGACGAGAAACACATGGTCGTACGCGGGATCCTGGGACGCCGGCGCCGCGAGTACAAGGCGCCGGAGCCGCACCCGTCCGGCGCCCGCGCGCCGAAGCTGCCGGGCGAGCTGGTCCCGAACCATGTGGCGATCGTCATGGACGGGAACGGACGGTGGGCGAAGGAGCGGGGCCTGCCGCGCACGGAAGGGCACAAGGTCGGCGCCGAGCGGGTGCTGGACGTCCTCCAGGGCGCCATCGAGATGGGCGTCGGCAACATCTCCCTCTACGCCTTCTCCACCGAGAACTGGAAGCGCTCGCCCGACGAGGTCCGCTTCCTCATGAACTTCAACCGCGACTTCATCCGCAAGACCCGCGACACCCTCGACGAGCTGGGTATCCGGGTGCGCTGGGTGGGCCGTATGCCCAAGCTGTGGAAGTCGGTCGCCAAGGAGCTCCAGGTCGCTCAGGAGCAGACCAAGGGCAACGACAAGCTGACGCTGTACTTCTGCATGAACTATGGCGGGCGCGCGGAGATCGCCGACGCCGCGCAGGCCCTGGCGGAGGATGTGAAGGCGGGGCGCCTCGACCCCTCCAAGGTCACCGAGAAGACCCTCGCCAAGTACCTGTACTACCCGGACATGCCGGACGTGGACCTGTTCCTGCGGCCGAGCGGCGAGCAGCGCACCTCCAACTACCTGCTCTGGCAGAGCGCGTACGCCGAGATGGTCTTCCAGGATGTGCTGTGGCCGGACTTCGACCGGCGTGACCTGTGGCGGGCCTGCGTCGAGTTCGCCTCCCGAGACCGCCGCTTCGGCGGCGCCGTCCCGAACGAGGAACTGCTCGCCATGGAGCGGGACATGCAGGGCGGGCCGACCCCTTCGTAGGCGGCCCTTCGTGGTCGGTCCGGCCACCTCGTAGCCACCGGGGGTTCATGGAGATCGCCCACGATCCGTCCATGAGACGCGTCACCCCCGCCCTCGCCCTGTGCACCCTGCTGGTCGCGGCCCTGCCCGCGCAGGCCGCCGACCGGCACCGGCCCGCACACCGCGAGACATACGGCACCAAGGCGCCGTACGCCCCCGAGCAGAACCCCGGCACGTATGAGCAGCCCCCGGCCGGCTTCGCGCCCGTCTTCACGGAGAACGTCTCCCGGCACGGCTCCCGCGCCGCCACGGACAGCGACGACGGCGATCTGATCCTCGCCCTCTGGGACAAGGCGCAGACGGCGGGCCAACTCACCGGCAAGGGCGAGGAGTTCGGCCCGAAGGTGCGCGCCCTGCAGGCCGCCATGGCGAAGACCGGCTACGGCAGCCTGAGCGGCCGCGGCAAGCAGGAGATCCAGGACACGGCCGTACGCATGGCGAAGCGCCTGCCGTCCCTCTTCGCCGGGATCGCACGCGACGGCGAGAAGATCGACGTCGTCAGCTCCGGGCAGGGGCGCGCCGTCGACAGCGGCAACCTGTACGCGGCCGCCCTCGCGGACACCGACCCGGACCTGAAGCCTCTCATCGGCGCGACCCGCACCGACAAGGACCTGCTCTACTTCCACAAGTCGGCCGGCGGTGCGGCATACCGCGACTACATCGCGAACGACAAGCGCCTGGCGGCCACCCTGGAGTCGATCACCGACCAGCCGAAGACGCACCAGGCCGCCCGCAGCGTCCTGCGCAGGCTCTTCCAGGGCGCCTTCGTGGACGGGCTGAGCAGCGCCGACCAGGTCGCCGCCGCGCAGGCCGTCCACAACCTGTACGCGATCGCCCCGGCGATGAGCGAGGAGAGCCCGGACGGGACGGGCTGGGGGATGCAGCGGTACATCTCGCACTCCGATGCCGCCTGGTTCGGCTACCTCTCCGACGCCGAGGACTTCTACGAGAAGGGCCCCGGCTTCTCGGACAGCGACATCACGTACAAGATGGCCGATGTCCTGCTGGACGACTTCTTCAAGCAGATCGAGGCCAAACGCGCCGGCACCACCGACCTCGGCGCCGAACTCCGCTTCACCCACGCCGAGGAGATCATCCCGCTGGCCGCCCTGATGGGGCTGCCGGGCAGTACGGAACCGGCCACGCCCGGGGAGCCGTACACGTACGCCGGCAACCCGTGGCGCGGGGCGTCAGTGTCTCCGCTGGGTGCGAACATCCAGTGGGACGTCTTCGAGAAGGACGGCCGTTACCTGGTCCGCATGCTCTACAACGAGAAGGAGACGGCGTTCAAGGCCGGGTGCACTCCGATCTCGAAGGGCAGCAAGTTCTACGACCTGGACGAGCTGGAGAAGTGCTTCGGGCGCAACTGACGCGCACGTGGTCGAGTCGGCGTACTGCGCGGCGGTGACGGACGCCGGGGCGGCGCTCACCCAAACCTCGTCGAGGCGCGATTGGGCTGCGCTGCCACATCCCAGCCCGTCCGGCGTTTGAGGACGAGGCCCGTTCAGGGCCGAAACGGGGGTCTGGGGGCGGCAGCCCCCAGGGGCGGCAACCCAGCCCATCCGCACCACACAACGGCTCAACCGGCGGAGCAGTCCGCACAGGTGCCGAAGATCTCCACCGTGTGCGCCACACTCACATACCCGTGCTCGGCGGCAATCGCCTCCGCCCACTTCTCCACCGCGGGCCCCTCCACCTCGACCGCCTTGCCGCACACCCGGCAGACGAGATGGTGGTGGTGCTCACCGGTGGAGCAGCGGCGGTAGACGGACTCGCCGTCGGAGGTGCGCAGGACGTCGACCTCGCCGGCGTCGGCGAGGGACTGGAGGGTGCGGTAGACCGTCGTCAGGCCGACCGAGTCGCCCTTGTGCTTGAGCATGTCGTGGAGATCCTGCGCGCTGCGGAACTCGTCGACCTCGTCGAGCGCCGCCGCCACAGCGGCACGCTGCCGGGTGGCGCGGCCCTTCACGGGCGGTCCAGCGGTCGTCACCGGTTGCCTCCTCCTACGTCTGCGCTTGCGGGGCCATTGTGCCAGCCCGGCCTGTGCCCAGTCAGACGCCGACCGTCCCGTCCGCCTCCCTGCTGGCCGGAATCGCGCACTCTGCGGGGTCGCCGGCGGGCTGCCCGGCTGCCGCGGCGCGGGCGCGGCGGCGGGCCAGCGGGGCCGCCAGCGCGGTCAGCGCCATGAAGGCGGCGATGGTCAGGAGCACGATCGTCGCGCCGGGCGGCACGTCCTGGTAGTACGACGTGATCGTGCCGCCGATGGTCACGGAGACCCCGATCGCCACCGCGATCGCGAACGTCGCCGCAAAGCTGCGGCTCAACTGCTGCGCCGCCGCCACGGGTACGACCATGAGCGCGCTCACCAGCAGCAGGCCCACCACCCGCATCGCGACCGTCACCGTCACCGCCGCCGTGACCGCGGTGAGGAGGTTCAGGGCGCGCACCGGAAGGCCCGTCACCCGAGCGAACTCCTCGTCCTGGCTGACCGCGAACAGCTGGCGGCGCAGCCCGAGGGTGACCAGCACCACGAAGCCCGCGAGCAGACAGATCGCCGTGACGTCCGACTCCGACACCGTCGACAGCGAGCCGAAGAGATACGAGGTCAGATTGGCGTTGGAGCCGCCGGGCGCGAGGTTGATGAACATCACGCCGCCGGCCATACCGCCGTAGAAGAGCATCGCGAGGGCGATGTCGCCGCGGGTGCGGCCGTACCAGCGGATCAGCTCCATGAGGACCGCGCCGAGCACGGAGGTCAGGGTCGCCATCCACACCGGGGACGCGGAGAGCAGGAAGCCGAGGCCGACGCCCGTCATCGCCACATGGCCGATGCCGTCGCCCATCAGGGCCTGGCGGCGCTGGACGAGGTAGATGCCGATCGCCGGGGCGGTGATGCCGACGAGGACGGCGGCGAGCAGGGCCCGCTGCATGAAGGCGTAGTCGAGGAAGTCCATAACCGATCCGTCAGCTCAGCAGTCCTGTGCGCAGGGGCTCGTTCTCGTGGGGGTGGACGTGGTCGTGGCCGGGCAGGGCGTGCTGGCCGACCGCCTGCGGGGGCGGGCCGTCGTGCAGCACGCAGCCGTCGCGGAGGACGACCGCGCGGTCGATCAGGGGCTCCAGCGGCCCGAGTTCATGCAGGACGAGGAGCACGGTCGTGCCCTGCGCCACCTGCTCCCGCAGCGTCTGCGCGAGCACCTCCTGGCTGGCCAGGTCCACGCCCGCCATCGGCTCGTCCATGATCAGCAGTTGGGGTTCGGAGGCGAGCGCGCGGGCGATCAGCACGCGCTGGTGCTGGCCGCCGGAGAGGGCGTTCACCGAGTCCTTGGCCCTGTCCGCCATGCCGACCAGCTCCAGGGCCCGCCGTACGGCCGCGTGGTCCGCCTTGCGCAGCACGCCGAAGCGGGCCCGGGACAGCCGGCCGGACGACACGATCTCGGTGACGGTGGCCGGGACGCCGCCGGCGGCGGTCGTGCGCTGCGGGACGTACCCGACCCGCGCCCAGTCCCTGAAACGCCTGCGATCCGTACCGAACAGCTCGATGTCGCCCGCGCTCACCGGCACCTGGCCGATGATCGTGCGGATCGCGGTCGACTTGCCCGAGCCGTTGGCGCCGAGCAGCGCGACGACCTCACCACGTGCCACGGTGAGGTCGATTCCGCGCAGGACGGGGCGCGAGCCCAGCTCGGCGCGCACGCCGCGCAGCGATATGACGGGCTCGATGCCGGGCTCGTCCAGTGCGCCCACGCCCATGTCGTCCTCCGTAAACGTCATTTGGATCCCAGGGCCGTCTGCAGCGCCTTGAGGTTGGCCTCCTGGACCGCGAAGTAGTCCTTGCCGCGGGACTTGGCCGTGATGCCCTCGATCGGGTCGAGGACGTCGGTCTTCAGTCCGGCGTCGGCGGCGATGGTCTTCGCTGTCTTGTCGCTGACGAGCGTCTCGTAGAACACGGTGGTGACGCCGTCGGCCTTCGCCATCTTCTCAAGGTCCTTCACCCGGGCCGCGCTGGGCTCGGACTCGGGGTCGAGGCCGTTGATGGCCTCCTCGGTCAGGCCGTAGCGCTCGGCGAGGTAGCCGAAGGCGGCGTGCGTGGTGATGAAGACCTTGGACTTGGTGTTCGCCAGGCCGTTCTTGAACTGGGTGTTCAGGTCGTCGAGCCTCTTGAGCAGGGCCGCGGTGTTCTTCTTGTAGTCGGCCGCGTGGTCCGGGTCGGCCTTCTGGAAGGCCGCGCCGACTCCCTTGGCGACCTGGGCGTACCGCACCGGGTCGAGCCAGATGTGGGGGTCCTTGCCGCCCGCCTCCTCCTCGCCGTGCGAGTCGTCGTGCGAGGCGGCGTGGCCGCCGACCTCGTTGCCGTGCTTCTCCAGGGAGGTGAGGGAGCCGGCGTCGATCTTCGTCTTGACCTCGGACTGGGCCACCGCGTCGTCGACGGCGGGCTGGAGGTTCTTGAGGTAGAGCACCGCGTCGGACTCCTGGAGCTGCGCGGTCTGCCGGGCGCTGATCTCCAGGTCGTGCGGCTCCTGCCCGGGCTGGGTCAGGTTGGTGACGTGCACATGGCTCCCGCCGATCTGCTCGGCGAGGTACTCCAGCGGGTAGAACGACGCGACGACGTCGAACTTGCCGGTGTTGCCGGCGGCTGCGCTGTCGGTCGAGCAGGCGGAGAGGGTGCCGAGGCCGAGGGCGGTGACGGCCGCCACGGCCACCCCGGATATGTGCTGTCGTCGTACGTTCATGACAGTCATTTTCAACAAACATGGAAACCGTTGTCAACAAAGCTCGGTAAAGGCCGGTACAAGGCTTCTGCGAGGCCCGTAAGCCGAACCGATTTGATTGAGGGGGAGCCCCCGCCGGTACCCTGAAGCATTCGCTCTGAAGCGTCTCGCTTCGTCGCCCGTCGTCGTAATGAAGAGAGCACCGTGGCCGCCGACAAGATCGACACCATCGTCAGCCTGAGCAAGCGCCGAGGCTTCGTATTCCCGTGCAGTGAGATCTACGGCGGCCAGCGCGCCGCCTGGGACTACGGGCCGCTGGGTGTCGAGCTCAAGGAGAACCTGAAGCGCCAGTGGTGGCGCTACATGGTGACGTCGCGCGAGGACGTGGTCGGTATCGACTCGTCCGTGATCCTGGCCCCCGAGGTCTGGGTCGCCTCCGGCCACGTCGCCACCTTCACGGACCCGCTCACCGAGTGCACCTCCTGCCACAAGCGGTTCCGTGCGGACCACCTGGAGGAGGCCTACGAGGCCAAGCACAAGCGCCTGCCGGAGAACGGCCTGGCGGATGTGAACTGCCCGAACTGCGGCAACAAGGGCCAGTTCACCGAGCCCAAGCAGTTCTCGGGGCTCCTCTCCACCCACCTCGGCCCTACGCAGGACTCCGGCTCGATCGCGTACCTCCGGCCGGAGACCGCGCAGGGTATCTTCACCAACTTCGCCCAGGTGCAGACCACTTCGCGCAAGAAGCCCCCGTTCGGCATCGCGCAGATGGGCAAGTCCTTCCGCAACGAGATCACGCCCGGCAACTTCATCTTCCGCACCCGCGAGTTCGAGCAGATGGAGATGGAGTTCTTCGTCAAGCCGGGCGAGGACGAGAAGTGGCAGGAGTACTGGATGGAGCAGCGCTGGAACTGGTACACGGGCCTTGGTCTCCGTGAGGAGAACATGCGCTGGTACGACCACCCGGCCGAGAAGCTCTCCCACTACTCCAAGCGCACCGCCGACATCGAGTACCGCTTCCAGTTCGGCGGCAACGAGTGGGGCGAGCTGGAGGGTGTCGCCAACCGCACCGACTACGACCTCTCCTCGCACTCCAAGGCCTCCGGCCAGGACCTCTTCTACTTCGACCAGGAAGCCGGCGAGCGCTGGACGCCGTACGTCATCGAGCCGGCGGCCGGTGTCGGGCGCGCGATGCTCGCGTTCCTGCTCGACGCCTACGTCGAGGACGAGGCGCCGAACGCCAAGGGCAAGATGGAGAAGCGCACGGTGCTGCGCCTCGACCACCGCCTGGCGCCCGTGAAGGTCGCGGTGCTGCCGCTGTCCCGCAACCCGGAGCTGTCCCCGAAGGCCAAGGGCCTCGCCCAGGCGCTCCGCCAGAACTGGAACATCGAGTTCGACGACGCCGGTGCGATCGGGCGCCGTTACCGGCGCCAGGACGAGATCGGTACGCCGTACTGCGTGACGGTCGACTTCGACACGCTGGACGACAATGCGGTGACGGTTCGCGAGCGCGACTCGATGAAGCAGGAACGCGTGTCGCTGGACCAGATCGAGGGTTACCTGGCTGGGCGTCTCGTCGGCGCCTAGGTCCACTGGGGCGGGCGTCTCCGGGGGCTGCCGCCCCCAGGCCCCCGCTTCGGCCCTTGAGGGGCCTCGTCCTCAAACGCCGGACGGGCTGAAAAATACCCATGGTGGCCCCCGATACAGGCCTTGCATTGGTCCTGTATCGGGGGCCGCCCCATGGTCAGGCTGGGCCCATGAGCCTCGCCTTTCTCCTCACCACCCTCGTTGTCGTCGCCACCCCCGGCACCGGCGTCGTCTACACCCTCGCCGCCGGACTGTCCCGTGGCCGGCGCGCGAGTGTGGTTGCGGCCTTTGCCTGCACGCTCGGGATCGTGCCGCATGTGCTGGCCACCGTCACCGGGCTCGCCGCGCTGCTGAACGCGAGCGCGGCGGCCTTCCAGATCCTCAAGTACGCCGGTGTCGCCTATCTCCTCTATATGGCGTGGGCGACGGTGCGGGACAAGGACGCGATCCTCGTCGAGGAGGAGGGCGCCCCGGACTCGGCGGGGCGCGTGATCGTGCGGGGCGTGCTCGTCAACATCCTCAACCCCAAGCTGACGATCTTCTTCTTCGCGTTCCTGCCGCAGTTCGTGGACCCGGGCCAACCGCACGCGCTGCCAAGGATGTTGGAGCTGAGCGGCGTGTTCATGCTGGCGACCTTCGTCGTCTTCGCCGCGTACGGGATCCTCGCCGCCTCGGTCCGCAGCCACGTCACCTCACGACCGCGTGTGATGGCGTGGCTGCGGCGGAGCTTCGCGGGGTCGTTCGTGGCGCTGGGCGCGAAGCTGGCGCTGACCGCGCGTTAGCGGCCCTGGAGCGACTTCACGTTGTCGCCGAACGTCCAGTTCTTCGAGCCGTCCCAGTTGATCGACCAGGTCATCAGGCCCTTGAGGGATGTGCCGTAGTGGTTCCAGGCCTGGGAGACCAGGGAGGGTGACAGGTAGCCGCCGCCCGCGCCCGACTGCGCGGGCAGGCCCGGCACCTGTTTGTCGTACGGCACCTTGATCGTCGTACCCTGTACGACCAGCCCCTTGTTGAGGCAGTCCGTCTGGGCCGTGAAGCCCTGCACCGTGCCCGCCTGGTACGAGTCGCCCGAGCAGCCGTACATGCTGCCGTTGTAGTACTGCATGTTCAGCCACCACAGGCGGCCGTTGTCCGCGTACTTCTTGATGATCGGGAGGTACGCGCCCCAGATCGAGCCGTAGGTGACGCTGCCGCCGGTGACGTAGGCCGTCTCCGGGGCCATGGTGAGGCCGAAGTTCGACGGCATCTGCGCCAGGACTCCGTCGATGATGCGGATCAAGTTGGCCTGGGAGGTGGAGAGTTGGGTGATGCTGCCGCTGCCGACCAGGCCTGTCTCGATGTCTATGTCGATGCCGTCGAAGTTGTACTTCTTCAGGATCGGGACGATCGTCGAGATGAACTTGTCCGCCACTGCGGTCGAGTTGAGGTCGATGCCGGCCGTCGCGCCGCCGATCGACAGCAGGGTCGTCTGACCGGACGCCTTTGCCGCGCACATCTCCGCGGGTGTCGCCACCTTCACGCCCGCGTCCATGCCGTCCTCCCAGAGCGCTGTGCCGTCCGAACGGATCACCGGGAAGGCCGCGTTGATCACGTTGTAGCCGTGGGCTGCGATGCGGGAGTCGGTGATCGGGGTCCAGCCGAAGGGCGGGTGGACGCCGTTGGCGGAGCCGTCCCAGTTCTCCCAGTAGCCCTGGAGGACCTTGCCGGACGGCCGTGACTTCACGGCGCAGGTGTCGGCCGCGGACGCGGTGGCGGCGACGGGGAGCTGGGCGAGACAGGCGGTCGTCAGTGCGGCTGCGAGCAGGCGCAGGGTGCGGCGGGGCATACGGGCCTCCCGGTGGGGGTGCGGTGAGGTGTCGTAGGCATGACAGTGCTCTGGTCCAGACCTCTCGTCAATAGGTCTGGACCAGTAAGGAGCGTGCGTGGCGAAGTTGGAATGACAGCTGACAGATATTGAAATCTGTCAGTCGTCATGTCAGGGTGGGGTGCATGACGATGCGAACCCGAAACCTCGGAACCACCGGGCCTCAGGTCTCCGCCCTCGGCCTCGGCTGTATGAGCATGTCCCCCGCGTACGGCGAGTCGGACCGGACGGAGTCGATCGCCACCATCCACGCCGCCCTCGACGCGGGGGTGACGCTGCTCGACACCGGCGACTTCTACGGCATGGGCCACAACGAGATGCTGATCGGCGAGGCCCTGCGTTCGGCCCGCGCCGAGCTGCGCGAACGGGCCCTGCTCAGCGTCAAGTTCGGCGCCCTGCGCGGCCCGGACGGCGGATGGATCGGCCACGACGGCCGGCCGGCCGCGGTCAAGAACTTCGCCGCCTACTCCCTCCAGCGCCTCGGCGTGGACCACATCGACGTCTACCGGATCGCACGCGTCGACCCGGACGTGCCGATCGAGGAGACGGTCGGCGCCATCGCGGAGCTGGTCGAGAAGGGGTACGTGCGTCACATCGGCCTGAGCGAGGCCGGCGCGGCCAACATCCGGCGGGCGGCCGCCACGGCGCCCATCGTCGACCTGCAGATCGAGTACGCGATCATCACCCGCGACATCGAGCGGGAGATCCTGCCGACCACTCGTGAGCTGGGCATCGGCATCACGGCGTACGGCGTGCTCTCCCGCGGGCTGCTGTCGAACACCTTCACCCGGGACCGACAGCTCGCGCCGACCGACTTCCGTGCCCACTCGCCCCGCTTCCAGGGCGACAACCTCCAGCGCAACCTGGATCTGGTCGAGGCGCTGCGGAAGATCGCCGACGGCAAGGGAGTCTCCGTCGCGCAGATCGCCATCGCCTGGGCGCTCTCGCGCGGCGAGGACATCGTGCCGCTGGTCGGCGCCCATTCCCGCGAGCGGCTCACCGAGTCGCTGGGCGCGCTGGACGTGACGCTCGACGCGGCCGATCTGGCGGCGATCGAGGAGGCCGTGCCGGCGGACGCGGCGGCGGGGGCGCGCTACCCGGCAGCGCAGATGGCGAGTCTCGGCACCGAACAGTGATCCTGGCGCCGGGTACCGTCTAGGACATGGCAGCGACCTCCCCGACCCTGACCGCCGAGCGCATCCTCGAAGCGACCGAGGAGGTGCTGCGCCGCCATGGACCGGCCAAGGCCACCGTGGTCGACGTGGCCCGTGCGCTCGGCGTCAGCCATGGCAGCGTCTACCGCCACTTCCGTACGAAGACGGCGCTGCGGGAGGCGGTGACGAAGCGGTGGCTGGACCGTACGACCCAGGTGCTCGCCGATGTCGTCGCGGACGGGGAGCGGAACCCGGAGGCCCGGGTGCGCGAGTGGTTCGCGGTCCTGTTCGCCGCCAAGCGCCGCAAGGCGGGCCTCGACCCCGAGCTGTTCGCCACGTACACGGTGCTGGCCGGGGAGGCCGGCGAGGTGGTAGGCGGGCATGTCGCTGAGCTGACCGGCCAGTTGACCGAGATCGTGCGCGCCGGCGTCGAGGGGGGCACCTTCACCGTCGACGACCCGGAGATCGCCGCCCGCGCCCTCTTCCAGGCCACGGCCCGCTTCCACGACCCGGGTTACGCCAAGGAGTGGGAACAGCCGGGCGTGGAGGGGGAGTTCGAGGCGGTCGTGGATCTGCTGGTCCGGGGCCTGCGCGCGCACTGAAGGGGCGCGGGGAACTGCGCGACCAGCCACGATGGCGCCGCAGACGAAACACGGCACATCGTGGCACCCCCCCCGCGGAGCGCTCAGCAATGGCAGAGCACGTCGACGACGACGGCTTCGGCGGGAAGGCTGTCGAGACAGCCATTCGCCCGCTCCCAGTAGCCGGAGGCATCCGCGTCCATCCACGTACCGTCGAGCGTGAGCAGCGCGAACCCCGGCACCGCGCACCGGACCGCCGCCTCCCGGATCTCGTCGTGCTCCTGCGCGAAGTACGCGACCGGGTCGTTGAGAAGGAACGACATACCGAAGTAGGGGTCGTCGCCCGCGACGGCCCGTTGCGCCACCGCCTGCACCAGCGGCTGGAGCAGATGGTCCCTCTTGGCGTCCTCCATGGAGTAGCCGTCGGGATCGGACTCGTGGCGGGCGACGAATTCGGTCAGCGGGCGGGCCGGGGGATGCTGCGCGGTCAGTTCCTCCCAGGCGGCGCGCAGGGCGTCGTGCCGGTGTGCCTCCCGCTGTCGCATGGCGTCGAAGTCGAGCAGGCCTCGGGGCCCGCCGTAGCACTCCAGCGGTCCGAGGGGAGTGAGACCGGGGTCCCTGCCCGGGACGGTGGAGGCCCTGATGAGCTTGCGGTTGCGTGCGTGGGCCGGCAGGGCGAGGTAGGGGCTCTGCGTATTGGCGTCGGTGGCCCACCAGTCCCACTGGCCCACCGGGTTCCGGTCGTCGGTGAGGTTGTGGTCGTACGGCGCCATGGCGGCCACTATCGCCTGCCCGAGCTTGCGGAGCTTGGTCGGTGGCAGGCACACCGTGGCGATGAACTTGGTCATGCGCGGGATCGTAGAGCCGGCCCTCCGGAACCCACCCGCCGGGCCGGTCTAGCCGCCCGCCACGCACCGCCAGAAGTCCTGCATCACCGGCGTCGATGACGGGCTCGTGATCCCCGCCTGTGTCATCAGGATCGCCACCGTGCCGGTGGGCGGGGTGATGTGGGCCGTTGTGCCGGTGCCGCCGATCCAGCCGTAGCGGCCGGGGACGTTCCAGGGGTCGGCCGGGGTGACGTCGACCTGGCCGCCGTAGCCCCAGCCCTGGCCGTCCAGGAAGAGGGTGACGGCGCTTCGCTGCTCGGCGGTGAGGTGATTGGTGGTCATACGGCTGACCGAGGTGGCGGAGAGGAGACGGTGGCCGTCGGGGGCCGTGCCGGCGTTCAGGAGCAGGCGGGCGAAGGCGAGCCAGTCGTCGGCCGTGGAGACGAGGGCCCCGCCGCCCGAGGGGAAGCGCGGGACGCTGCTCCAGTCGCCGTCCGGAGTGTCCGTCAGGTGCAGGGTGCCGTCGGCGGCCGGGGCGTAGGACGACGTGAAGCGGTGCCGTTTCGACGACGGGACCTCGAACGCCGTGTCCTTCATGCCCAGCGGTTCGAAGATCCGCTCCGCGAGGAAGTCGGGGAGCGTACGGCCCGACGCGCGGGCGATCAGGATGCCCTGGAGGGCGGACGAGGTGCCGTAGAGCCAGGCCTCGCCCGGCTGGTGCAGCATCGGCACCTGGGCGAGCAGGCCCAGCCAGGTGTCCGGGTCCGGCCACTCGTGGAAGGGGCGGTCGTGCCGCTGCACCGAGAGCAGGGCCTGCATGGCGGGCACGGAGAAGTTCTCGGAGAGGCCCCAGCCGGTGCGGGAGCTGAGCAGGTCCTCGACGGTGATCGGGCGGGAGGCCGGCACCACGTCCTCCACGGGAGCCTCGGGCGTGCGCACGACCAGCGGCTTCGCCAGCTCCGGGAGCCATTCCTCGACCGGTGCGTCCAGGGTGAGCACCCCGTCCTCCACCAGCATCAGCACGGCCGCCGCCGTGATCGGCTTGGTGAGGGACGCGATACGGAAGATCGAGTCCCGCGCCATCGGGGCGGTGCCGTCGGTGTCCACCGAGCCGACGGTCACCACCTCGACGTCGTCGCCGCGGGCCACGAGGGCGACGGCGCCCGGGACGGTGCCCCGGTCGACGTGCTGTTGCAGGATGTCGTGCAGAGCGTTCATCGGTCGGCCTTCCGGTCTGGGCGGTCGTCCTGTGTACGACTCCCACGGCGACGGAAAGTCATCTCCCGCGGTGCGGGAAAGTCAGGCCTCCGCCGGATCGACGGTCGCCTGATGGGCCTCGGCCAGGTGCTCCTCCGCCTTCAGCCAGGGCATGAACTGGGCACCCTTGCGCCAGCCGCACGTGTCACATCTGATCGTGCGCTGCACTCCCGCGCGCTGCACCCGGACGACATGCTCGCGTCCGTGCTGGTCCCAGCGGCTCACCTTGCTCGTGTTGATCTCCAGCATGATGTCTCGCCTCCGGCAAGGAGTGTGCAGCAAGACCAACATCAACAGGGGGTCCGCCATCGCGAGTTGACCAAGCCGTAGCCGATCCCACACAGGATCGCGCCGGCTCGCGCGGATCCATGGGCTCTCAGCCGATGGTGCGCGGCAGACGCAGGCTCAGCAGGCCGGTCAGGACGATGCAGCCCAGCTGGGTGAGGAGTGTGATGACCAGGGCGTCCCGCATGCCCGTCCCTGGGACGAGGGAGAGGAAGAGCGTGCCCAGAGCGGCGACCCCGAGGGCGAGGGCCGACTGCTGGGTGGTCATCATCACACCGCTGCCGACGCCGGCCCGGACGGGCTCCACCTCGGAGAGGACGACCCGGTAGATGATGGGCAGTTGGAGCGCCTGGCCACCGCCGGCGAACACCGCTCCAGGGAGCAGTTCGACCAGGCCGAGGTCCGGCCAGGAACGCCAAGCCGCCAGCGCCATCAGGCCGATGCCGAGCCCCTGCAGCAGCGCGCCCGCGGTCACCACCCGGGTGCCGTACCTGGCCACCAGCCGCGGCCCGGCGAGCGAGACGAAGAAGAACACGACGGCCATGGGGGCGAGCGCCAGGCCCGCCTGTACCGGCCCGAGCCCCGCACCCCGCTGCAACGCCACCGCGATCACGAACATGAACCCGCTGAAGCCGATGGAGAAGGGCAGGATCATCACCAGTCCGCGGCGGAGCGACGTGAGCGCGAACAGGCTCGGCGGGACGAGGGGCGTACGGCCCTGTCGGTCCGCCCGGCGTTCGACCGCGTAGAAGGCCGCCGTCAGGAACGGGAACGCCGCCAGCGACAGCCACGTCCACAGCGGCCAGCCCGCCGAGCGGCCCTCGGTGAGCGGGGCCAGCAGGGCGAGGAGGGAGGCGGTGAGGAGGACTGTGCCGGGCCCGTCGACGGGTTCCGGGTGCTGCGAGCGGGTCTCCGGTACGGCACGGGCCGCCAGGACAAGTCCTACGACGACCACGGGGACGTTGACCAGGAACACGGACCGCCAGCCGGTGCCCGCAATGTCGGCGGCCACCAGCACCCCGCCGAGGATCTGCCCGGCCACCATGGACAGCCCGGCCGTGGCGCCGTACAGGCCCATGGCCTTCGCCCGGCGCTGCCCCGCGGTGGCCGCCTGGATGGTGGCGAGGATCTGCGGCAACATCGCGGCGGCCGACGCGCCCTGCGCGACCCGGGCCGCCACCAGCGTCCAGGCGGTGGGCGCCAGCCCGCATGCCAGCGAGGTCAGACCGAAGGCCGCCATCCCGCCGAGAAAGAAGCGACGGCGTCCGAACAGATCACCCAGCCGCCCTCCGAGGACGAGCAGCACGGCGTACGCCAACCCATAACCGGCGACGACGAGTTCGAGGACGGACTCGCTCGCGTGCAGGTCGTTGCCGATGGTCGGCAGGGCGACATTGACGATGAAGAAGTCGATGAGAGGGAGTGCCGCTGCGAGCAGCACGGTGAAGAGCCCGAGGCCGCCGAGCGAGGGTGTCCCGGCCGGCGATCGGACGGTGCGTGTAGCGATGGTTTCGGTCACGATTATGAGACTGCGCCCGCTCCCAGACGGGTACCAGAGTCTCCTTATCCTGGTAGAAGCAGTACCTGGAAACAGGTTCCGCCCGGCGGCAGGCTGGAGGCATGACCACCATGGCCCAGGAGACGGCCCAGGAAACGACGACTCTGCGCTCGCGCAACACGGGCGCCCAGGTGCGGCGCCACGAACTGGCGGCCTTCCTGCGCCACCGCCGCGAACACATCACCCCGGAGCAGGTCGGACTGCCCCGCGGCCGCCGGCGCCGCACGCCCGGCCTGCGCCGCGAGGAGGTCGCGCAGCTCGCCGCGGTCGGCGTCACCTGGTACACGTGGCTGGAACAGGCCCGCGACATCCAGGTCTCCGTCCAGGTCCTGGACGCCCTGGCCCGCACCCTGTTCCTCGACGCCACCGAGCGCGCCCACCTCTTCCAGCTGGCCGGAGCGGTCGACCCGACACCGGCCCTGACCTGCCCATCGGTGACACCCGCGCTGCGGGCCATGCTGGAGCAGCTGGAGCCGTACGCCGCGAGCATCCAGAACAGCAGGTACGACATCCTCGCCCACAACCGCACCCTCGGGCTGCTGCTGTGCGACCTGGAGGAGGTACCGCCCGAGGACCGCAACTGCATCCTGCTGTCCTACACCAACGAGGACTGGCGCAACTCGATCGTGCACCTGGAGGAGACCCGCCGCCTGATGGCCGCACGGCTGCGAGCCGCCATGGCCGGGCATCTGGGCGAGCCCGCCTGGAAGATGCTCCTCAAGCGACTGCGCGAATACCCGGAGTTCTGCGAGGCCTGGGAACGGCACGAGGTGGTCGTCCAGCACAGCAAGCGCAAGGAGTTCCTCAACCTCCTCGTCGGCCGCGTGGTCGTCGACCAGACCGAACTGTGGCTGGGTCCCGAGGTCGGCTCACGCATGGTGACGTACGTCCCGGCGGACGAGGAATCGAGGGTGCGGATGGAGAACCTGCACAAAATAGCGCTGGGCAGGTAAAGCGCCCTTTGCTTTTAAGGGGCGCGGGGAACTGCGCGACAAGCCCCCACCGACCCGCACCCGCCCAACTACGCACGGACCCCAGTGGGTTGGCGCACCTCGGCTGCCTGAAGCCTTTCAGCCGAGCGCTCAGCCGTACGCCGAGCCCAACGCCCACTCGTAAGGGCGCCCAAGGTCAGCACAGCGACCCCGCACCCCACAAGAATCCACCACCCCGGCACGGAAGCCGACACGAACACGTCCTTGTACGACGAGGCCCCCACGCCGGAGGCCAGCACCGCCCCCACCACCGCGACGCCGAGCGTCTGCCCCACCTGCCGGCTGGTGGACGCAACCGCGGCGGCAACCCCCGCCTGGGCGCGCGGCATCCCCGACACCGCCGTATTCGTGATCGGCGCGTTCACGAACCCGAACCCGACCCCGAACAGCACGTACGCAACGAACAACGTGACGTTCGACGTCTCCGCCTCGAACCCGGCGAGCAACACCGCGCTCGCCGTCATCGCGACGCCGGCGACAAGCAGCGGCAGCCGCGGCCCCCGGCTGCCGACCAGCCGCCCGGACAGCGGAGCGCACAGCAGCGTCGGCACCGCCATCGGCAGCATCCACAGGCCCGCGTGCAGGGCGTCGTACCCGCGCACGTTCTGCAGATACAGCGTCGACAGGAACAGGAACCCGCCCAGCGAGGCGAACGCGCTGATCGCGATCACCGTCGCCCCGCTGAACGGCACCGACCGGAAGAACCGCAGGTCGATCAGCGGTTCGGCGCGACGGGGCTCGTACCAGAGGAGTCCCGCCAGCGCGGCCACCGCGACCGCGACGAAGGGAACCACGTAGGCGGCGCCCGAGGCCGGGGCCTGGATGATGGCGTATGTCAGGGAGCCGAACAGGGCGATCACCAGGAGCTGCCCGACCGGGTCGGGGCGGCGGGCCTTGGGGGCGCGGGACTCGGGGACGTAGCGCAGGGTGAGCAGCAGGGCCGCGAGGCCCACCGGCAGGTTGACCCAGAAGATCGAGCGCCAGCCGACCGACTCCACCAGCAGCCCGCCGGCGATGGGGCCCGCGGACATCGAGATGCCGACGACGCCGCCCCAGACACCGATCGCGCGGGCGCGCTCGGCCGGGTCCGTGAAGGTGTTGGTGATGATCGACATGGCGACCGGGTTGAGCATCGAGCCGCCGACCGCCTGGATCATGCGGAAGGCGATGAGCGAGTCGAGGTTCGGGGCGAGGGAGCACAGCAGCGAGCCCGCCGCGAAGACGATCAGGCCCGCCATGAAGACACGCTTGCGGCCGATGCGGTCGGCTGTGGAGCCGGACAGCATCAGCAGCGAGGCCAGTACCAGCGTGTACGCGTCGATGGTCCACTGCAGGCCGGCCGTGCTCGCGTGCAGCTCCCGCTGCATCGACGGCAGGGCGACGTTCAGAGCGGTGACGTCGAGGCTCACGATCAGCAGGCTCATGCAGCAGATCGCGAGGACCAGGAAGCGTCGGCGTTGGCTGAGCTCGGGCATGTGTGGATAGTACGCCTAACTAATGAATTTCGCTGCACCTCGTCCGGTACGTGAGAATGGGGGAATGCCCACGACCGCGCCCACGAAGAACACGACCCTGCAGATCGGGCCGCACGCCGTCCAGCCGCCCGTCGTCCTGGCCCCGATGGCCGGGATCACCAACGCGCCCTTCCGCACTCTGTGCCGGGAGTTCAGTGGTGGCAAGGGGCTGTTCGTGAGCGAGATGATCACGACGCGGGCGCTGGTCGAGCGCAACGAGAAGACCATGCAGCTGATCCACTTCGACGAGAGTGAGAAGCCGCGGTCCATTCAGCTGTACGGCGTCGATCCGGCGACCGTCGGCAAGGCCGTCCGCATGATCGCGGAGGAGGGCCTCGCCGATCACATCGACCTGAACTTCGGCTGCCCGGTCCCGAAGGTGACGCGCAAGGGCGGCGGGTCCGCCCTTCCCTACAAGCGCAACCTGCTGCGGGCCATCCTGCGCGAGGCGGTCTCGGGCGCGGGCGACCTCCCGGTCACCATGAAGATGCGCAAAGGCATCGACGACGACCACATCACCTACCTCGACGCCGGGCGTATCGCCGTCGAGGAGGGCGTGACGGCCATCGCCCTGCACGGCCGCACCGCCGCCCAGCACTACGGCGGCACGGCGGACTGGGAAGCGATCGCGCGCCTCAAGGAGCATGTGCCGGAGATTCCGGTGCTGGGCAACGGTGACATCTGGTCGGCGGAGGACGCGCTGCGGATGGTGCGGGAGACGGGTTGCGACGGGGTGGTCGTGGGCCGCGGCTGTCTGGGCCGGCCGTGGCTGTTCGCGGACCTGGTGGCGGCGTTCGAGGGGCGTACGGAGGACATCGCGCGTCCTGCGCTCCGCGAGGTCGCCGACATCATGGTCCGGCACGCCACTCTCCTCGGCGAGTGGATCGGTGACGAGTCCAAGGGTGTCGTCGACTTCCGCAAGCACGTGGCCTGGTATCTGAAGGGCTTCGCGGTCGGCAGCGAGATGCGCAAGCGCCTCGCGATCACGTCGTCCTTGGCCGAACTCCGTTCCGGACTGGACGAGTTGGACCTCGACCAGGCGTGGCCGAGCGGTGCGGACGGGCCGCGCGGGCGTACGTCCGGCAACAACCGGGTGGTCCTGCCGGACGGTTGGCTGAAGGACCCGTACGACTGCGCGGGGATCGGCGAGGACGCGGAGCTGGACACGTCGGGGGGCTGAGTCGCCGGAGCCAAGCAGCGCTCAGCGGCCGTCAGCCCTTCTTCGGGTGCGGAGTCGAGCCGTACGCCGTCAGGAACTTGTCGCGGAAGGCGCTCATCTTCCACACCGGGGCGTTGTGGGCCGGGCGCAGACCGTCCGTCCACCCCCAGCTGTCGATCTTGTCCAGGACCTTCGGGTCCTTGGCGACGATCGAGATCGGGACGTCGCGGCTGGCGTGGTTGCCGCTGACGCGGGCGATGGGCTGGTGGTCGCCGAGGAAGACCAGGACGGTGTTGTCGTTGCCGTAGCGCTCCAGCCACTGGGTGAGGGCCGTCACCGAGTACTGGACCGACTTGCCGTACTCCGCCTGGGACTTGGGCGAGCTGGCGATGATGTCCGAGGGCTTGTTGCCGGCCTTCTGGATGGCTTTGAAGATCGAGCCGTCGCCCAGGTCGTTCCAGGGGACCATCTTGGGGATCGGGGCCCAGGGCTGGTGGCTGGAGGTCAGGATGACCAGTGACATGAGGGGCTTGTTGCGCTTCTTGCTGTGCTCCAGGTTCTGGAACTGCTGGAGTGCGTACTGGTCCGGCATCGTCGACCAGCTGAACTTCGGGCCCTTGTAACCCATTTGGAAGGCGTTGCGGTAGGAGTCCAGGCCGTAGAACTTCGACTCCGGCCAGCTCTTCTGCACACCCGGCATGATGCCGACCGTGTCCCAGGCGCCCGTCTTCTTGAAGGCCTCGGTGAGGCTCATGTGGTCGCTCGCCATGAGGGTGCGGTAACGCTGTTGGTTGCTGATCCACAGGCCCGACATGGTGGTTGAGTGGCCGAGCCAGCTGCTGCCGCCGTACGTCGCGGAGGTGAGCCAGCCGCTCTTCGCGTGGAAGCCGGCCTTCGCGAGGGCCTTGGTGCGGGCGTCGAGGGTCGCGTCGACGCCGGGCGCCTCCACCGGGTCCTCGATCGCGCTGCGGCCGTAACTCTCGATGAAGGTGAAGAGCATGTCCTTGCCGCGCAGGTCGGGCAGCAGCTGGCTGCCCGGCGTGTTCCCGAACTCGTCGACCTTGGCCACCTTCTGGAAGGCTGCCTCGTCCCGGAGGGTGTCCCGCACCCGGACCGCCTGGACGGCGAGTGCCCCGGCCGTACGGTCGGACGCGAGCGGGACCCCGGCGATCTGCAGCCCCAGGGCGGAGCAGGTGACCCAGACGACGGTGGCGGCCAGGGTTCCCCGGGTGGCGATCTGCTTGTTCCGCGCGAGCAGGTTGCTGAGCCGCACCATCGCCAGCGCCATGACGCCGAGGACCACAAAGATGAGCACGAAGACCCCGATGGTGGCCGCGACCTCCACCGCCTTGCCCATCGAGTCCGCGATGTACGACTGCGCGTCGGGCAGCAGCTCCCAGTCCAGTACGACGTTGAAGGGCCGCCCCAGGTACTGCACGAACTCCATGTCCAGGATGTTCAGGATCACCATCGCCCCGAGCGCCGCCCCCGACAGCGCCGCCACCACCAGCCGGGGCCGACGCGGCAACACCAGCGCGACGGCCGCCCCGATGATGGCCTCCACGGGTATCCGCGTGAACCACCGGTCGGCCTGCAGCGTGGTCAGACGGTTCGGCAGCAGCAGCGCACCGAGGACGAGGACGGCAGCGAGAACCGTGATCGTCCACTGGGCGTTACGGACGGCCGTGGGGTGCCGGTCGAGCCGGCTCGTGAGGCGGGAGCGGAGACCGCCCTCGGGTGACGTGCCCTCCGTGCCGGTGTCGGTCGTATCCGACTGCTGACGAACGCGCATGAAGACAGGCACCCGAAGGTCCTTCCGTACGAGACCCGTGGAAAGGCGGCGGGCCAACGCTGGGGAGGCTGGGGGCCCGCCGACATGACGTACGGCGGGCCCACGGGACCTGTTCACGGCGTGAGGCAAACACCGGGCAAACGCCTGGCCAACGGTGCCGATTGTGCTTTTAGGGGCGCAGGGAACCGCCGGTCTCCCAGGGGCGCAGGGAACCGCCGGTCTTCAAGGGGCGCCGGGAACTGCGCGATCAACCACAACGAACCCGCACCCGCCACACAACCGCCCCGCCCGAGCTCTTACGCGCCCCCCACCGCCGTCAGCAAAGCAAGAGGCGCCGCCGCAGACCGAGACTCCCGAACACACGCGTGCGGATACGGCACCGGCTCCGCATGCGTATCCCGCCCATACCCCGCAATAACCTCCGGCAGCCGATGCCCGGCTGCCGTCGCCGCATCCACCAGCGCATGCGCCACCGTGCGGGCTTCGTCATGCAGCCCGTACCGCGCCAGCCCCAACGTGATCAGCGCGTTGTCGTGCGGCCACACCGAACCCCGGTGGTACGACAGCGGGTGATACGCCGCCTGCCCGGCCGCCAGCGTCCGTACGCCCCAGCCGGAGAAGAAGTCCGGCTCCAGCAGCCGCCGGCCCACGACCTCCCCGTACTCCTTGTCCAGCAGGCCGGACCAGAGCAGATGCCCGGCGTCGGAGGCCAGCGCGTTGACCTGGTTGCCCTCGCCGTCCAGTGCCAGCGCCGGGAAGCTGCGGTCCCGCATCCAGAAGTCCCGCTGGAAACGGTCCCGCAGATCAGCGGCCGCCTGCTCCAGCAGCGCCGCATACGTCTCGTCCTCCCAGACCGTGCGCGCCACCCACGCCGTGCGGCGCAGCGCGTCGTACGCGTAACCCTGGGCCCCCGCCGCCATGACCGCTCCGGTTGCGCGGGTGCCGTCCGCGGAGCAGATGGCGCCGGGGGAGTCCTTCCAGTTCTGGTTGGCGAGGCCGCCCTGGTCGGCGCGGTAGACCAGGTAGCCGCGTGAGGTCAGTCCGCCGTGGTCCAGCATCCAGCCGATCGCCGCGCGGGCGTGGGGTTCGAGGCGGCGGGCGAGGGTCGCGTCGCCGGTCTGCTCGACGTAGGCGCCGAGGAGGACGAGGAAGAGTGGGGTCGCGTCCACCGAGCCGTAGTAACGCCCGAACGGGACCTGGCCGAAGTGCGCCAGCTCGCCGTGCCGTACCTCGTGCACGATCTTTCCCGGCTGGGACACCGAGTCCGTGCCGGTCTCGGTCGCCTGGGTGGCGGCGAGGGCGGGGAGCGTGGCGGCCGCGAGCTGCGGGCGGTAGGGGAGGGTGAAGAGGGAGGTGAGCAGTGCGTCGCGGCCCAGCAGGGTCAGGAACCAGGGGGCTCCGGCGGCCGGGACGCGCAGTTGCTCGCCGTCGGGGCCGGTTGCCGGCACCTGGAGCGATGCCAGGTCCGCGAGGCCGCGGGCGCAGGCCGCCGCCAGCTCCGGCCAGCCGGTGGGGAAGGGTACGCCCTCCACGAACTCGCCCTCCAGGGCGAGGAGTTGCTCATTGGCGGCCGCGGGTGAGGCGGGAACCTGGGGGGCCTGAGTCATGCCGTGCGGACGGGCCGCCACCCGCAGTGCCAGCTCGGCCGTGCCGTGCGGCTCCAGCTCCAGGGTCCATACGAGGCGGCGCGCGCCCGTGCCCGTCTCCTCGACGCCGTCGGGGGCGGGCTCGGCCGTCACCGTCGTACCGGAACGCCATTCACCGCGCTGGTAGCTGAACTCCACGCCGTCGTCGAGGACCTTGCGGGAGCGGGTGGCGCCGATCTTGGTGTAGGTGCGGTGGTCGGAGCGCAGCTCGAACTGGTCGGTGAAGTCGGCGTCCGCGGTGACCGCGAGGCGGATCGTCGTCGGCACCGGGCGGTTGCTGGTGACCTTGAGGGACTCGATGAACGCACCGTCGGCGACGGCCTGTTCACGGAAGATCGTGTGCGCGGGCGGCTCCTGGCGGCCGCCGCGCGGCACGAGGACACAGCGAGCGGTGTCCCCGTCCGCGACCGGTGTGAGGGACTCCGGGACCGCGCCGTCGACCGTCAGCTGCCAACGGCTCAGATGCCGGGCGTCCCGCACGAACAACCCGTCCGGGGAGCCCGAGCCCCGGACGCCGCTGATGTCGCCGCCGTCGCCGACGGCCGCGAACGTACCGCCGTGCACGAGCAGATGATGCCGGTCCGTCATGCCCGGTCGCCTCCCCTGACTCCCTTGTCGCTCCTGCCGAAGTCACTTCTGTCGAACGTGCGGATGCCCGTGGGGGACACGCCGTGTCCGGGGCGCTCATGGAGCAGATCCAGCGCAAGCGCGGCGGTCCAACTGAACCCGGTTGCGCCGCATGCCTCACCGGTGAACGGGTCCACGTACTCCGCGAACCCGGAGCTGCCGGCGATGTCGAGGACGGCCTCCCGCAGCGCGTCGGCCCGCGTCTGCTCGCCGTGCGTGCGCAGCCCGCGCTCCAGCAGCCAACTCGTGTTGAACCAGGCCGGACCCCGCCAGTAGCGGTGCGGGTCGAAGGCCTCGCCGAGGAGGTCGTAGGAGGGAGCCAGGCGGGTCGCGCCGCCGAGGCCGAAGTGCGGACCGCAGGCCGTGCGGACCAGGGCGGCGGCCGTCTCGCGCGGGAGCGTGGGCAGGAGAAGGGGGACGAGGCCCGAGACGCTGCGCTCCGGGATCAGTTGCCCGTCACGCACGTCCCGGCAGAAGAACATCCCCTCCGCCGGGTCCCAGAGCCGGTCGAGCATCGCGTTCGTCAGCCGCTCCGCACGGGCGCGGCGGGCCGTGCCCGTCGCGCCCAGCTCGTGCGCGATCCGGGCCAGGGCGTGCTCGGAGGCGATGAGCAGGGCGTTGAAGGCCGGGTCCTCGACGGCGAATTCGGACGCGCCGTCGGCGTATCCGCCGTCCCGGTAGTCCGTCGCCAGCCGTACGTACCGCCCGTAGTCCAGATCCGTCGGCCGGTCCTCGGCCGCCCCGTGGTCCAGGTCGGCGCGGCGGAAGGAGCGGGCCGGGGCGGGGACGATCCGGCTCAACGGGGCGTCCCAGCAAGGGCTGTTGTCCATACCCTGTTCCCAGGGGTGGACGACCGAGGCGAGCCCGCCGCCGCCCAGGTCCCGCCGGTGCAGAAGGTAGCGGTGCCAGGCGGCCAGCCGGGGATACACGCGGGTGAGGAAGCCGCGCGCGCGTGACAGCCCCGGGTCCGCGCAGTGCACCAGCCAAGCCGCCAGCGCGTGCACCGGTGGCTGCACGATGCCGGAGGTCTGTACGGTGCGCGGGGCGCCCGCAGCGCGCCCCGCGGTCGAGGAGCGCCAGAAGTCGGGGCTCGGGAAGTACGCGTCGAGCGGTACGGAGGGGTTGAAGACGATGTGCGGGATGCGCCCGTCCCCCCACTGGGCGGACAGCAGCGTCTCCAGCTCCGTCTGCGCCCGTAACGGCGACAGATGCCGCAGGCCGATGGCGATGAACGCCGAGTCCCAGGACCACTGGTGCGGGTACAGGCCGTGCGAGGGCACCGTCGACATGCCGGTCCAGTTGCCCTCCAGCACCTGCGCGGCTCTGACGTGCAGCGAATGTGTCGGGGGTGGCGGATCGTATGCAACGCCCTCCGGGCCCGTGACCTCACCATGGCCGGAACGAGGGGGTGAGGAAATGGTGCGTACGGGTTCGAAGTGACCCGTGTTGCGGGCGGTGAGCTGGGTTGTGCGATCCACTCAGGGCTCCCCGAAGACGTCCTGCCGACCAGTTCGGCTGTGGCTACCGTAGGGTTACGTCTATTTAACACGCAAAACTCAATATGTAATGCAGGCTTGAGAAACACAAGGGGGTGCGCATGACCGGACGGAGCCAGGCCAGTGCCGGAGATCTGCTCGAACTGGTGCGAAGCGGGCGGGCGACCACGCGCGGCGCGCTCCAGCAGGCCACCGGACTCTCCCGGGCCACCGTCGGCCAGCGCCTCGACCGGCTCTTCCGTGCGGGCTGGCTGCGCGAGGGCGCCGGCGGCCCGGTCGACTCGCCGCTGGGCGGCCGCCCCTCCATCACCCTGGAGTTCGACGACGAGCACGCCGTCGTCCTCGCCGCCGACCTCGACACCCGCCACGCCCGCGCCGCCGTCCTCAAACTGACCGGCGAGATCCTCGCCGAACACGGCGGCACGCTCGTCGTCGAGGACGGCCCGGACGCCGTACTCGGCGAACTCGGCCGCTGGTTCGCCGAGTTGCTGGAGAAGGCGGGGCAGCGGGCGGAGACGGTCTGCGGCATCGGGCTCGCGGTGCCGGGCCCCGTCGACAGCGAGACCGGCCGGGTCGTGCAGCCGCCGATGATGCCGGGCTGGGACGGCTATGACATAAGAGGCCGCCTGGCCAGAGCCTTCACCGAGCACACGGGCGCCGGGTCGGTGCCGGTGCTGGTCGACAACGACGCGAACCTCATGGCGTACGGCGAACAGCGCACGGGATACGCCGACTGTTCGGCGTTCGTGCTGGTCAAGGTGTCGACCGGTATTGGTGCGGGGGTCGTGGTCGACGGCTCGATCTACCGGGGCATCGACGGGGGCGCGGGCGACATCGGGCATATCCGGGTGGGCGCGGAGGCGCTGTGCCGGTGCGGCTCCTACGGCTGTCTGGCCGCCGTCGCGAGCGGTGGCGCCGTGGCGCGGCGGCTGGCGGAGGCCGGGGTGCCGGCCGCGTCCGGCTCGGATGTGCGGGATCTGCTGGCGGCCGGGCATCCGGAGGCGGTCGGGCTTGCGCGGGAGGCGGGACGGCAGGTCGGGGACGTACTGGCGACCGTCGTCACGCTGCTCAACCCCGGGGTTCTGATGATCGCGGGAGATCTGGCCGGAACCGCATTCCTCACCGGCGTACGGGAGCTGCTGTACCAGCGGGCGCTGCCCCGCTCCACGGCCCATCTGGACGTCGTCACCTCGCGGCTCGGTGAGCGGGCCGGGCTGGTGGGGGCCGGTGCGCTGGTCGTGGAGTACCTGTATGCGCCGGAGCGGGTGGAGGAACGGCTGCTGGCGATGGGTATGTGACGTCCGCGTTTCTGTCCGGATACCGGTCCGCATGGTGAAATCCGGCCCCCTGTGGCAGCGTGATTCTTGCCACCCTTGATAAGGGTTGCGCTCAGATGAGCGGATCTTGGCTGGCTGCACTTCTCCAAGGGGTGGCACTCGGTGCCACCCCTTGATCGTTCATCGATCGAAAACAGATGTGCTGGCAGGCTGCTCATCTGAGCGTAAATCTGCACTGACGGGCGGCCTTGCGTTCAAGAAGTGAAAACATCCGCCTGTCTCTGCTTGCCAAGCTTTGACTTTCGATCCGGTGGCGGACGAGTGGTTACAGGCGCATGACGCGTGAGTGGACGTACCCAGACGCCTTTGATCTGGGTATGTTCCTCGCCGTCAGGGCAGCCACCGCGTCCTCGAGGGAGTCGAGACCGTGTCGGAAAACAAAGAACCCCACGTAGCGAAGTTCGTTTACGACTTCACCGAGGGAAACAAGGACCTCAAGGACCTCCTGGGTGGCAAGGGCGCGAACCTCGCCGAGATGACCAACCTGGGACTCCCCGTTCCCCCTGGCTTCACGATCACGACGGAAGCCTGCAAGGTCTACCTCGACAGTGGCGAGGAGCCGGCGGCACTGCGTGACGAGGTGAGTGCGCACCTCGACGCCCTTGAGGCTCGGATGAGCAAGAAGCTCGGCCAGGCCGACAACCCTCTGCTTGTCTCGGTCCGTTCCGGCGCGAAGTTCTCGATGCCCGGAATGATGGACACGGTCCTCAACATCGGGCTCTCCGACAAGTCCGTGAAGGGCCTCGCCGAGCAGGCCGGCGACGAGCGGTTCGCCTGGGACTCCTACCGGCGCCTCATCCAGATGTTCGGCAAGACCGTCCTCGGCGTCGAGGGCGACCTCTTCGAGGAGGCGCTGGACGCGGCGAAGGCGGCCAAGAAGGTCACCGTCGACACCGAGCTGGAGGCGGCCGACCTCAAGAAGCTCGTCACCAAGTTCAAGCGGATCGTCAAGACCGAGGCCGGCCGGGACTTCCCGCAGGACCCGCGCGAGCAGATGGACCTCGCCATCCACGCGGTCTTCGACTCCTGGAACACCGACCGCGCCAAGCTGTACCGCCGCCAGGAGCGCATCCCGCACGACCTCGGCACGGCCGTCAACGTCTGCTCGATGGTCTTCGGCAACCTCGGCCCGGACTCCGGCACGGGCGTCGCCTTCACCCGCGACCCCGCCTCCGGCCACCAGGGCGTCTACGGCGACTACCTGCAGAACGCGCAGGGCGAGGACGTGGTCGCGGGCATCCGCAACACGGTCCCGCTCGCGGAGCTGGAGCAGATCGACAAGAAGTCGTACGACCAGCTGATGCAGATCATGGAGACCCTGGAGAACCACTACAAGGATCTCTGCGACATCGAGTTCACCATCGAGCGCGGGCAGTTGTGGATGCTGCAGACCCGCGTCGGCAAGCGGACGGCCGGTGCAGCCTTCCGTATCGCCACGCAGCTGGTGGACCAGGGACTGATCGACGAGACCGAGGCCCTGCAGCGGGTCACCGGCGCCCAGCTCGCCCAGCTGATGTTCCCGAAGTTCGACGAAGAGGCCAAGGTCGAGCAGGTCGGCCGGGGTATCGCGGCCTCGCCGGGTGCGGCGGTCGGCAAGGCGGTCTTCGACTCGTACACCGCGGTGAAGTGGTCGCGTTCCGGCGAGAAGGTCATCCTGGTCCGCCGCGAGACCAACCCCGACGACCTCGACGGCATGATCGCGGCCGAGGGCATCCTGACCTCGCGCGGCGGCAAGACGTCCCACGCGGCCGTCGTCGCGCGCGGCATGGGCAAGACCTGTGTGTGCGGCGCCGAGGAGCTGGAGGTCGACACCAAGCGGCGCCGGATGACCGTGTCCGGCGGGCATGTGGTGGAGGAGGGCGACCTCATCTCCATCGACGGCTCCAGCGGCAAGGTCTACCTGGGCGAGGTGCCGGTGGTCCCGTCCCCCGTCGTGGAGTACTTCGAGGGCCGGATGCACGCGGGCGCCAACGACGCCGACGAACTCGTCGAGGCCGTGCACCGGATCATGGCGTTCGCCGACCGCAAGCGCCGCCTGCGGGTGCGCGCCAACGCGGACAACGCCGAGGACGCGCTGCGCGCCCGTCGCTTCGGCGCGCAGGGCATCGGCCTCTGCCGTACGGAGCACATGTTCCTCGGCGACCGCCGTGAGCTGGTGGAACGCCTGATCCTGGCGGACACGGACGCCGAGCGCGAGGAGTCCCTGAAGGAGCTGCTCCCGCTCCAGAAGCAGGACTTCGTGGAGCTGTTCTCGGCGATGGACGGCCTGCCGGTGACGGTCCGTCTGCTGGACCCGCCGCTGCACGAGTTCCTGCCGGACATCACCGAGCTGTCGGTGCGCGTCGCCCTCGCCGAGTCCCGCAAGGACCCGCACGAGAACGAGCTGCGCCTGCTGCAGGCGGTGCACCGCCTGCACGAGCAGAACCCGATGCTGGGCCTGCGCGGCGTACGCCTCGGCCTGGTCATCCCCGGCCTGTTCACCATGCAGGTACGGGCGATCGCCGAAGCGGCCGCCGAGCGCAAGAACGCCAAGGGCGACCCGCGCGCCGAGATCATGATCCCGCTCGTCGGCACGGTCCAGGAGCTGGAGATCGTCCGCGAGGAGGCCGACCAGGTCATCGCGGAGGTCGAGGCGGCGACGGGCACCCAGCTCAAGCTGGCCATCGGCACGATGATCGAGCTCCCGCGGGCGGCCCTCACGGCCGGCCAGATCGCGGAGGCGGCGGAGTTCTTCTCCTTCGGCACCAATGACCTCACCCAGACGGTGTGGGGCTTCAGCCGGGACGACGTGGAGGCCTCGTTCTTCACGGCCTACCTGGAGAAGGGCATCTTCGGAGTGTCGCCCTTCGAGACGATCGACAAGGACGGCGTCGGCTCGCTGGTCAGGTCGGCTGTGACGGCAGGCCGCGAGACCCGCCCCGACCTGAAGCTCGGCGTCTGCGGCGAGCACGGCGGCGACCCGGAGTCGGTCCACTTCTTCCACGAGGTCGGTCTGGACTACGTCTCCTGCTCGCCGTTCCGGATCCCGGTGGCCCGCCTGGAGGCGGGGCGCGCGGCCACGCAGTCGGCGGGCAGCGACCACCGGTAGGCAGTACGGCTTCAGGCCCTACGGCCACTGCTGGGCCGTAGGGCCCCTGAACCCCGGAGCCGTCGCCCGTCCCCGACCCTCAACACCGATGGGCGACGGTTCCGGACCACGAAAAAGGGCGGCACCCCTGTGCGGGGGGTGCCGCCCCTTCGTGCTGCTCAGAGGGCGCCCTGGGTGTTGACCGGCCCGACCTGGAACAGGTGGGAGCAGATCGTCCAGTGCGCCGGGACGAGGACTGCCTTGAACGACGCCGGCGGATAGACCCGCAGGTAGGTGCCGGTGCGCAGGCAGGGGCCGCCGATGGGGCCGTTGGTGGTGCGGATGACCGCGGAGACGGAGTGGGCGGGGGCCAGGGTGACGGTGGAGAACGGGCGGCCGCTGTGGGTGGCCGCCGGGCCGATCTGGCGGTGTGCGGTGTCCAGGACGCTGACGCCCGGGTAGCCGCGCAGGGTGCAAGCGGTGGCGCTGGTGTTGGTGAACCGGATCGGCCAGTAGAGCGAGCCCGCCGCACCTTCCTTGCGGCCCATGGAGAGGTAGAGGTCGCTCACCGTGCAGGTGTGCAGGCTGCTCGAAGCCGTCGCTGTCGGTGTCGTCGCCGCCGCGCCCCACGAGATTCCCGCGGTCGCGAGCGTGGTGAGGGCGGCGGTCAGGAGGGCGGCTCTGCCGCGCCGGGAGAGGTGCCGAGAGTGGAGAAACATGGCGCATCCGCCTCCATCGGGCGAATGGGTGGATGTGGGTTGTTCTGTTAGATGAGTTCCCAGCGGAAAAAGTTGTACCTGGTTGTAACAGCTTGTGCCTGGCCCTGCGAGGAGCCGCCGCAGGCCGTCTCGTACGTACGCTGGGAATTCACCCGCTGGGAATTCACCCGCTCACGGAGGGAGCCCGTCGATGTCCGGCTGGAACGAGAAGGCCGTCCCCGACCAGAGCGGCCGTATCGCCGTCGTCACCGGGGCCAACAGCGGGCTCGGGTATGTCGTCGCGCGGGAGCTGGCGCGCAAGGGGGCGCGGGTGGTGCTGGCGTGTCGGAGCGAGGTGCGGGGGAGTGCGGCGGCGGACCGGATCGTGGCTGAAGTGCCGGGGGCGATCGCGGAGTTCGCCCGCCTCGACCTCGGGGACCTGGGTTCCGTACGGGAGTTCGCGGCGTCGTATCGCTATGACTATCTCGACGTGCTCGTGAACAACGCCGGGGTGATGGCGTTGCCGTACGGGACGACGGCGGACGGGTTCGAGACGCAGTTCGGGGTCAATCATCTGGGGCACTTCGCCCTCACCGGACTGTTGCTGCCCACGTTGCTCGCCACGCGCGGCAGTCGTGTCGTGAGCGTCTCCAGTGGGATGCATGCGGTGGCCAACGTCGACATCGACGACCTCAACAGCGAGCGCCGGTACCGGCGTTGGATTGCGTACGCCCGGTCCAAGACCGCCAATCTGCTCTTCGTCCACGAGCTGGCGCGCAGGCTCGCGGAGCACGGCGCGGACGTGGTGGTTGCCGCGGCCCATCCCGGGTACGCGGCCACCAATCTGCAGGGTGCCGCACCCCGGATGGAGGGGCGCAGGCTCCGCGGGCGGCTGATGGACATCGGCAACCGGGTTGTCGCGCAGTCCGCGGAAGCCGGTGCGTTGCCCATTCTGTACGCCGCGACGGCACCGGGTGTGCGGCCCGACTCCTTCACCGGACCGTCGTTCATGATGTGGCGCGGGGCGCCTGCGGCGTCTTGGCGGGCGCCGTGGACGATCGACGATGCGGTGGGGGAGCGGCTCTGGGCCGCATCTGAACGGCTTACCGGGGTGGCGTACGACCAGTTGAAGGTGTGAGCGTAGTGATGAACCCGCAGGCCGGTGGGGGCTGGTCGCGCAGTTCCCCGCGCCCCTTATAGGGGCGCGGGCACCGCACCGGACTCCCCAAGCCGCCTAGCCCGCGAAGGACGTCGTGTACGGCGACAGCGCCGGCGAGAGCTGCACCCCCGGGGCCAGGCCCAGGGCGACCAGGGCGTCCGGCAGGCCGCGGCCTGTGCGGGCGGCCTCCAGGGTTCCCGGGGCGGCCAGTTGGCGGCAGCTGGCGGCGATGATCTCGAACAGGTGCTGCACGCGTCCGGGGCCGCGGGGCAGCAACTGGCCGTGGAAGTCCTCGTGGTGGGCGAGGACGAGCGCGGCGAGCCCGGCGATATGCGCGGAGGCCATGCCGGTGCCGTCGAGGGCCGTATAGCCGCCTCGCGGGGCGCACGACAGGACCGCCACGCCGGGGGCGGCCGCGTCCACTCCGAGGCCGTAGCAGCTGAAGGGCGCGACGAAGAGACCCTCCGGGCTCAACGGCGGCGCCGTATGGGTGGCTTGGGAGGTGTCGGGCGGGTACGAGCCGAGGACTCCCAGCGCGCCGACGGCGAACACCGTGGGCAGGGAGCCGGGGAAGGAGACCGGTCCGCCGGTGTCGCCCGCCGGGGCGACGCAGGCGATGCCCGCCGCGTTGGCGTCGGCGAGTTTCCGGGAGACCAAGGCCGAGGGGTAGGGGGTCGCCAACGCGATGTGGGCGATGTCGACCTCACGGTCGATGCAGTGGTCCAGCGCGGCGATCAGGTCGCTGAAGTGGCCGTCGGGCAGCACCTGGCAGACCTCGATCTCGGCGTCGACGGCGATGCCGATGACGCCCCTGCCGGTGTCCGCTCCGGCGATCACGCCCGCCATATGGGTGCCGCTGCCCACCGTGTCGTGCGCCCAGCCCTCGTCCGTGCCGCGTACCAGATCGACACCCGAGCGCACCCGTTCCTTCAGATCGGGGTGCTCGGCGCTGACACCCGTACCGATGACGGCGATCCGGACCCCGAACGCGCGGAACGTCGGCGGCAGCCGGTCCAGCCGCATCGCCTGCTGGCCCCAGCCGTACTGCTGCCGCTTCTCCAGTTCCGGGTACACCTTTGCCAGCGGGGCGAGGGTGACGAGGTTCTCCTGGGTCGCCGACAGGTCGGGGCGGTGGATCCAGCGGTCCGCGTATCCGCCCGCCGGCCGGACGTACAGGGACTGGACGGACTGTTCGGTCTCGGTCGCCAGGGTGACGGTGACGGTGCCGTCGGCGCCCGTGATGCCCTGGCCGGGCCAGGTCGCCCCGATCAGGAACACCCCCGCGCCGGCCAGCGGTTCGCCGTCCGGCCCGCAGACGCGGAGCGTGATCTCCACGGGCTGCTCCAGGGGCATGACCAGCCCCGGATCGCCGAGCGGCGGCATGCCCGCGGTCAGCGCGGCGGACGGCGCGGTCACGGACAGCGGCAGGTCCGGTTCGATGTGCACGTACAGTGAGCGCATCCCGGGCACCTGGGCCTCGGCCGCCTCGACGACCGCGACCTCCGGGCAGGCGGGGGACCCGCCCGCCGGCTGCAGCTTCTCCGACGGCCGGAGTCTGCGGATCACTCTGACTTCCGGCATCTGATCGAGCCGGTCGCACACCGTGTCCATGCCGAGTTCCGGAACTCCCGGGGGCAGGAGATTCTGCGGCAGCGGAGTCACCATGTACCGCGACCGGCGCGGCTGCACCGTGATCGGCGACGGCGCACCCTTGCTGCGAGGCCTCGCGTCCTTGCCCCCGGGCGCCGGCCCGCCGCCCCCTGCACCCTCGGCCCCGCTCTCGCGGCTGTTTCCAGGCCTTTCCTTGACCATTACGTCCACCTTCACCACGCCTACGTCGCCTACGTCGTCCTTGTGCTCCCGATCCGGTGCCGGGCTGCTCGCGCTTCCACGGTGATCTCGCGCTTCCACGGGGATGCGGTGTGCCCGGGAACCAGGTCCTGGGCACACCGCATCGCGCATCGCCGTGTGTCAGCCCATGCCGAAGGGCTGGCCGCCCATCTGACCGAAGCCGAAGCCGGGCTGCTGGTACTGCTGGAACTGCGGGAACGACTGGCCGAACGACTGCGGCCCGTACCCACCGCCCCACGGCTGCTGACCCGGCTGACCCTGGCCCTGGACGCCCTGCTGACCCTGCTGGCTGTGCTGGAGCAGCGTCACGATCGCGGTCGGCAGCGCCTGCTGCACGGACTGCTCCACCGCGTTACGGACGCCTTCGCGCAGCGTGTGGTGCAGCGCGACGGCGAGGTAGGGGTGCGCCTGGTGGGGGGCCAGACCCTGCTGCTGCAGCTGCTGCTGCACCTGCTGGATCTGCTGCAGCGTGTTCTGCATGCGCTGCGCGATCTGCACGCTCGCCTGCTGACACGCCTGCTGGATCGCCTGCTGGACCACCTGAGCGATCTGCTGCTGGCCGCCCGCCTGTTGGCCGTACTGCTGCAGGGGTTGGGTGGGGGACATCACCGACATGAAAACTCCGTTCGATGTCATGTCATGGGAAAGCCGACATAGATGTGATGTGGGCTTTATCGGGAGAATTCCGACGCCTTGAACCTAAGTAGATGCCGTCCCGGCCCGCAAACGGATGGTCCCTCCGGTGAGCCCCGCCCCCGTCCGGGGATCGCGCTGCCAACCGGTCACGCAAACTCGGGAATCAGCTCCCCCACGCGCCGCATGCTCTCCAGCACCCGCTCGTGTGGAATCGCTCCCACCTGCTGGAAGCACATCAACCGGTCGATGCCCGCGTCCGCGTACGCCCGCAGCTTCTTGCGGCAGGTGTCGGGGCTGCCGACGATCAGGGAGTCCTGTGCCATCAGGGCTTCGAAGAGTTCGTCCTCGGGGACCGTCTCGCCCTGGAAGAAGGTGAGAGCCCGGGCCGTGTGCCAGGCCGCCGCGGCCGCCGCACCCGAGCGCAGCGCCTCCTCGTCCGTCTCCGCGCAGTGGACGAAGGTGAAGAAGGCGATCTGGTCGTTGACGAAGGCACCGACGGGTTCCTCGCAGGCCGCCACCGCCTCCCGGTACAGCTCCACCAGCCGGGCGACGCGGGTCAGCGGCTCCCATAGCGTGGTGCCCAGGACGCCCACCCCGCGCCGGCCCGCCTCCTCGAAGGACGCCGGGGACGACGCCGCCTGCCAGAGGGGAGGGTGCGGGCGCTGCAACGGGCCGGGGATCAGGGGCTGTTCGGCGCCACCCGTCCACAGCCTGGGGACCTCCTCGAAGGCCCGCTGGGTCTGGGCCCGTGCGCCCGCCGGGTCCACGCCGAACATGCGCCACTCGGGGGCCGTCGAGCGGGTCAGGCCCAGGTCCCCCCCGGCCGCCGACGTCCCGGATACGGCTCGGACACGCGGCGGTGCTGGCACCGGCCGAGATCAACCATCCCAGGCGGGTCGCGGAACGCGCCGCCTGGCTGGACCAGTTGAGCGCACCCCCACGTCAGTTCGCCCGTACCTCGTACGTCGCCACCCGCACCGACTCGTCGTCAAGGCACTGCCCGGAGCGCAGGTCGAAACGCTGCTTGAGCAGCGGCGACGCGACGAACGGGCGGCTCTGGTGGGTGCCGGTCAGGCCGCGGGAGAGGACCGCCGCGCCGCCGAAGGGGTCGCGGTTGTCGATGGCGTACAGCTCTCCCGCGCGGTCGCGGAACAGGGCCACCTGGCGGCCGTCCGGCAGCAGGGCAGCCACGCCGCGGCCCGGCACCAGCGCGCTCAGCTCGCAGACCGTGAACCAGCCGTCGTCGAGCTGGAGTTGGACCTTCAGGTCGGTCGTTTCGGGTGCCAGGGTCATCGCTGGGCGCTCCCTTCCAGGGGACGGTGGCCGATGGTCAGCAGCGGCAGGTCGGGCTTGATCTGGTCGCGCTCGGGCACGAAGCCGACGACCGGGTCGGGGGTGTCGGGGGCGTTCACGAAGGAGACGAAGCGGGCGAGCTTCTCCGGGTTGTTGATGGTCGTCGCCCACTCGTCGGCGTAGTTCGCCACGTGGTCGGCCATCAGGGACTCCAGTTCCTCGCAGATGCCGAGGGAGTCCTCCACCACCACGTCGCGTACATGGTCCAGGCCGCCGGGGATGCGCTCCAGCCAGGTCGAGGTGCGCTCCAGACGGTCGGCCGTGCGGATGTAGAACATCAGGAAACGGTCGATCAGGCGGATCAGCTCGGCGTCCGTGAGGTCCTGGGCCAGGAGGTCCGCGTGGCGCGGGGTCGCGCCGCCGTTGCCGCCGACGTAGAGGTTCCAGCCGTTCGACGTCGCGATGATGCCGAAGTCCTTCGACTGGGCCTCGGCGCATTCGCGGGCGCAGCCGGAGACGGCGGACTTGAGCTTGTGGGGGGACCTGAGCCCCCGGTAGCGCAGTTCCAGGTCGATCGCCATGCGGACGGAGTCCTGGACGCCGTAGCGGCACCAGGTCTGGCCCACGCAGGACTTGACGGTGCGCAGGGCCTTTCCGTAGGCGTGGCCGGACTCGAAGCCCGCGTCCACCAACCGCGCCCAGATCAGCGGGAGTTGCTCCACCCGCGCGCCGAACATGTCGATCCGCTGGCCGCCCGTGATCTTTGTGTAGAGGCCGAAGTCGCGGGCGATCTCGCCGATCACGATGAGGCCCTCGGGGGTGATCTCACCGCCGGGGATGCGCGGGACGACCGAGTACGAGCCGTTCTTCTGCAGGTTGGCGAGGAAGTGGTCGTTGCTGTCCTGCAGGGCCGCCTGCTCGCCGTCCAGGACATAGCCGCTCGCGCCGATCGTCGGGGCCAGGGACGCGATGATCGACGCGACCGCCGGCTTGCAGATCTCGCAGCCGTCGCCGCCCCGGGCGTCCTCGCGGCCGTAGCGGTCGAGCAGGTCCTGGTAGGTGTTGATGCGCAGGGCGAGGACGATCTCGTAGAGCTCCTCGCGGGTCTGCCCGAAGCAGCCGCACAGGCCCTTGTCGACCTCGACGCCGCTGGCCTCCAGTTCGGCGGTGACCAGCTGGCCGAGGACCTTGACGCAACTGCCGCAGGTCGTACCGGCCTTGGTGCACTTCTTCACCTCGGGCACGGTGGTGCAGTTGTGCTCGGTGACGGCGCCGCGGATCGTGCCCTTGCGGACGTTGTTGCAGGAGCAGATGATCGCGTCGTCCGGCAGCGCGGTCGGACCGAGCTGGGCCGACTCGCCCGCGCCCGCGGGCAGCACCAGGGACTCGGGCGAGACCGGCGGGACCGAACCGGTGAACGCCTTCAGCGTGCTGTACGCCTCCGCGTCGCCGACCAGGATGCCGCCGAGCAGCGTGCCGTCACGGCCGATGACCAGCTTCTTGTACAGGCCCGCGCGGGAGTCGGAGTAGACGACGTCCAGGCAGTCCTCGGTGGCGCCGTGCGCATCGCCGAAGGAGGCGACGTCAACTCCGAGCAGCTTCAGCTTCGTCGAGAGGTCGGCGCCCGTGAAGGACGCCTCGTCCGCGGCGATCGTCGCGGCGGCGGTCTCCGCCTGCTCGTAACCGGGCGCCACCAGGCCGTACACCCGGCCGTCGGAAGCCAGCGCGCACTCGCCGATCGCGAAGACATGCGGGTCGGCGACCGTACGGCACTGCTCGTCGACGGTGATGCCGCCGCGCTCGCCGACGGTGAGGCCGCAGTCGCGGGCCAGCTGGTCGCGGGGGCGGACACCGGCGCTGAACACCACCAGGTCGGTGGCGAGTTCGGAGCCGTCGGAGAGCTTCATGCCGGTGACCGCGCCGTCCTCGCCGACGACGATCTCCTGTGTGCCGACGCCCGTGTGGACGGACAGGCCCATCTCCTCGATGGTGCGCAGGAGCGCCGCGCCACCGCCCTCGTCGACCTGCACCGGCATCAGACGCGGCGCGAACTCCACGATGTGGGAGGTGAGTCCGAGACCCTTCAGGGCACCGGCCGCCTCAAGGCCCAGCAGACCGCCGCCGACCACGGCACCGGTCGTCGCCTTCGTCTTCGCGTACTCCTCGATCGCGAGCAGGTCCTCGATCGTGCGGTAGACGAAGCAGCCCTCGGCGTCCTTGTTCGGGACCGGCGGCACGAAGGGGAAGGAGCCGGTGGCGAGGACGAGGGTGTCGTACTCGAAGACCTGACCGGACTTGGCAGTCACCTTCCGGGCCTCGCGGTCGACGGAGACCGCCGGGTCGCCGACGTACAGCTCGATGCCGTGGTCGTTGATGAACTCCATGTCGGTCATGGAGAGTTCCTCGGGCGTCTTGCCCGAGAAGTACGAGGTGAGGGCGACGCGGTCGTACGCGGGACGCGGCTCCTCGCACAGCACGACCACGCGGTGCGTGGCGGTCAGGCCGCGCTCGGCGAGCGCTTCGAGGAAGCGCTGGCCGACCATGCCGTGGCCGACGAGCACGATCGTGGGGGTGCCGGTGGACATCAGGAGCCTCCATCGTTGGTGAGCAGGTGGAGCAGTGGGGCACCGTCGGCGGGGAGCGGCTCTGCCCCCTCCCAGGCGCGGGCGAGTGCGCCGACGGTGCCGAGTTCGCCGACGAGGACCCCGCCGACCAGGCGGTCGTCGCGGACGACGACCTTGCGGTAGGTGCCGCGGGTGGCGTCGGCGAGTTGCACGACGTCGTCGCCGGGGCGGGCCTCCGTCTCGCCGAAGGCGGCGAGGTCGAAGGGGGAGTCGTGCCCGACGAGCGTGAGCCGGGTGAGCGCGCGGGTGCCGGTGTAGCGGGCGTTCGTACGGCTCTGTGACAGCAACTCGGCCAGGACTTCGGCCTGTTCGAGCGCCGGGGTGGCGAGCCCGTACACCGTGCCGTCGTGCTGGACGCAGTCACCGATCGCCCGGATGTGCGGGTCGGAGGTACGGAGCTCGTCGTCCACGACGATCCCCTTGCGCACGTCCAGGCCCGCGATCTGGGCCAGGCCCACACGCGGGTGCACCCCGCACGCCAGCACCACCAGATCCGCGTCGAGGGCGTACCCGTCGGACATCTCGACCGACCGCACCGCACCGCCGACGCAGCGCACGTCGCGCACCCGGCACTCGGTGTGGATCTCGACGCCGAGGTCCTTGAGGTGCCGCTTGACCAGCTTCGACGCGCTCGGGTCGAGCTGGCGCTCCATGAGCCGCTCGCCCTGCTGGGCCAGCACCACCTGTGCGCCGCGCTGGGCGAGCGCACGGGCCGCGGAGACCCCGAGGAGTCCGCCGCCGATGACGACCGCCCGCACGCCCGGCCGTACGGCCTTGGAAAGCCCCAGGCAGTCGTCCATCGTCCGGAACGCGTGCACACCCTCGGGCAGCACATGGTCCGGGGAGAACAGCCCGCGCAGGGGCGGGAGTACGGGGTTCGAACCGGTCGCCAGGACCAGCGTGTCGTATGCGATCTTCGAGCCGTCCGCGAGGTGTACGGCTCGCACCTCGCGGTCGATGCCCGTGACCCGGCCGCGCGTGAGCTCCGCGGGAGCGGGCAGCGCGATCACGTCGGGGCTGTAGCGCCCGGCCAGCACCTCGGCGAGCAGTACCCGGTTGTACGGGCGGTGCTCCTCCTCGCCGATCAGCGTCACGGGCGTGCCGAGCTCGCCGAGCCGCCGGGCGAGACGGACGCCCGCGAGCCCGGCGCCGATCACCACCACACGCGTATTCGAGGTCATGCCTAGGAGCCTGCGTTGCCGGTGTTACCCGGCCGCATCACGTCTGTTTCCCGCGAGGAACGCTGCCCTCAGCAGGGCCTCGCCGAGGGTGTGAGGGTTCGGCGTGCACGGCGGGGGTGCGGTGTGAGGTGGGGTGGGGACGGGCCCGGTCGGGCCGACCGGCCCCAGGGTTCCGTACCGGCACGATCGTCTACGACGTGCGTTCCGATTCCTTTACGGTGATCCGATGGCGACCCAGGTGATCGTGCTCAACGGCGGCTCCAGCTCCGGCAAGTCGGGGATCGTGCGGTGTCTGCAGACGGTGCTGCCGGAGCCGTGGCTGGCCTTTGCGATCGATACGTTCGTCGAGTCGATGCCCGCGTCGATGCAGGCCGCGCTCGTCTCACCGGACGGCGGGGTGACCGTGGGGCCCGAGTTCCGCAGGCTGGAGGACGCCTGGCGGAAGGGGGTCGCGGCGACGGCGCGGGCGGGCGCCCGGATCGTCGTCGACGATGTCTTCCTCGGCGGGCCGCACTCCCAGGAGGGCTGGCGCAAGACACTGTCCGGCCTGGACGTGCTCTGGGTCGGCGTGCGGTGCGAGGCCGCGGTGGCCTCGGGCCGGGAGATCGGCCGGGGTGACCGGGTGCGGGGCATGGCCGAGCAGCAGGCGGAACTGGTCCACAAGGGCGTGACCTACGACCTTGAGGTGGACACCACACACACCGAGTCCCTGGAGTGTGCGCGGACCATCGCGAAGGCGGTTGTCACCGATGTCACCGACTCCCCGTGAGATGCGCGAACACCACCACGTTCCCCTGATAGCCGGTCGACCGTGAATACCCTCCGCCGCAGGTGATCACCCGCAGCTCGGGCCGGTCCGCCGGGCCGTACACCTTCTCGTCGGGGAAGTGCTCGGCGTCGTACACCGAGACCGCGTCCACCGTGAACACGGCCACGCTGCCGTCCCGCCGGTCCACCTCGATACGGCTGCCCTTCTTCAGGGCGCCGAGGTCGTAGAAGACGGCGGGGCCGTCGGCGTTGTCGACATGGCCCGCGACGACGGCTGTCCCCTTCTCCCCCGGGGTGGTGCCGGCCTCGTACCACCCTGCCAGGTTCTTCTTCGCGGCGGGCGGCACGTCGAGGCTGCCGGACGGGGTGAGGGCGAGGCCCATGAGGGGGGCGTTCACACGGATCGAAGGGATGCGGATCCGGTCGGGCGGCGAGGGCGGCAGCGCGGGCGCGCCGCGCGGTTCGCCGCCCCGGCCGGTGCGGGCCGCCTGTGCGGCGGACGGCTGCGGCGGGGTGTGCGTCCCGGCGCCGCCGCCGAGCAGCCAGGCGCCCGAGCACAGGGCGACCACGGTGACGGTGCCTATCGCGGCGTTGCTGACTCTGTGCACGCGAGCCTCCTGCCTGGTTCAGCGGGTGGACTCCGGTGGAGCGGGTCGACCCGTGCCCCCTCCGGGCCGCGAGGGGCGTCGGACCCGGAGGGGGAGGGACATGCGGTACCGGCGGACGGACAGCGGAGGGTGTCCGTCAGATCCCGTCGCCTCTCGCCCGGCGATGCAGGAGCCAGGTACCGCCCGCGGCGGCGACGGCGAGAGCCGCCACGCCTGCCGCGGTCTGCACGGGATCGGGGCCCAGGGCGCCGCCGACCCCCGTCTTCACACTTCCCCGGGGCTCCTGCCCGCGTGCCGCGGACAGCGTCACCACCAGGTCGCCCGAGACCTGCCGGCCGCCGTCGGCGCAGTTCGCGACGATCTCGTACGTCCCCGGCTGCGCGCTCGGCGGCACCCGGAACTGCCCGATCGCCTCGCCCTCGTGCGTACTCGGCGCCAGCGTGAAGGTACCGGCCCCCACCGCGCCGGCGTCGCCCTTCGCCGTGCCCTCCGGGCCGCACACGGCGGTGTTCACCGTGATCTGGGTGCCCGGAACGGCCTGGGAGGGGAACACCTCCAGGCTGCCGTCGCCCTCGTCGGCGTACGCGGGCGCGGCCACGAAGCCCGCGGCTGCGACGGCGAGCGCGGTACCGGTCAGCAGACGGGCAGTACGTCGCATCGGTGCTCCTTCGAGCTCTGTTCGGTGTGCCCTGCCCTTCCGAGGTAAGTGGCAGCGGGCCGAGCCCGCTTCCTGAAGGTGCGTCAGAAATACGGTGAATGGGTGTCAGATCCGGGCGCCGCACGGCGGCTCGGGCGGACTTTCAGCAGGTCACCGGCGTAGAACGGGGCCTGCACGGAACAGCACCCGAAGGGCGCAGGGCGCGCGTGTGAACGGGTGACCCGGCGATCGCGGCGCAGGCTTGACCTCAAGGAAGGTCGAGGTATCGGGCTGTGACGCATGGAGATCACAGAGACACAGGCCCCACTTGCCATCACCCTCATCGTCGGCAGCAACCGCCACGGCCGCTTCGGCCCCGTCGTCGCCGACTGGCTCCTGGACCGTATGCGCGACCGCGACGACCTGCTCCCCGACGTCGTCGACGTGGCCGACGCGGACCTGCCCACGACCTTCGCCCCGACCGCCGAGGCGACCGCGGCGCGCTCCTCGATCACCCCGAACCTGGCGGCCGCGGACGCCTTCGTGGTCCTCACCCCCGAGTACAACCACTCCTACCCGGCCGGCCTCAAGAACCTCATCGACTGGCACTTCACCGAATGGCAGGCCAAACCGGTCGGCCTCGTCTCCTACGGCGGCCTCTCGGGCGGCCTGCGCGCGGTCGAACACCTCCGCCAGGTCTTCGCCGAACTCCACGCCGTCACCCTGCGCGACACCGTGTCCTTCCACAACGCGGGAGCCTCCTTCGACGAGGGCTGGCTCAAGGACCCGACAGCACCTGACGCGGCGGCGAAGGTGATGCTGGACCAACTCGTATGGTGGGGAAGGGGGTTGAGAGAGGCGCGGGAGCGGCGACCGTACGGGGCATGAGACGCATGCAGCCTGCGGGCAGTCGTGAACATGAGTCCGCACAAGAGTCCTGGAGCGGCGAAGTGCCCCTTCGGCCTTCGGCTATGCTGCCCGCCGAAGATCAGGGAAATGAGGGGGACATGGCGAAAATGACCGTTCGTCGCAGAGCCGCTCTGGTTGTCGCGGCCGGCATCGTCGGCGCACTGTCCGGCACCGGCAACGCAGCCGCCCGGTCGGCGGCCGCCTCGACGGCCGTGTACGACTGCAGGTACGACGCGGTGTCGGTGTCCGATGCCGCAGGCTCGGTGGTTCCCACCGCGCGCAAGACCGGCGTACCGCTCCACGCCCACCTGCGAGTCCACAACACCGAGGCCGTGACCCTGACCAAGGCCACCTACGTCTACGCCATCGGTAACCTCACGAGGAACCGCGGGCCCGCCCCCATCGTCCAGTGGCGCATCGGCAAGGGGCACTGGCACAAGATGGGTCTGCACTGGAACAACAGGACCAACGGCTCACTGCCGCTGTGGAACTCGGGCACCCTGTCGCTGGGGAGCATTCCCGCACGGGGCACCGTCACCACCGAGATCTCCGTGACGTTTCCCAAGAGGTCGGTCAAGGCCGTCTACGACGACTTCCTCGACATCCACAGCGGCAGCTGCGGCAAGACCCGCCTGGACTGGTACGAGGGCAACGGCTTCGAGTACTGGCCCTGGTGACCGGAACGGCCGGACGGCCGCCCCGGTCGATCACCGAGGCGGCCGTCCGCGCGCTCACCGCACCGTCGATCAGTTGACGTTGACCGCGCTCCAGGCCGCCCCCACCGCGTTGTACTCCGCGCTCCCCGCCCCGTACAGATCCTTCGCCGCGTTCAGCGTCGCCGTACGCGCCCCCGCATAGTTCGTCGAAGACGTCATATACACCGTCAACGCCCGGTACCAGATCTGGCCGAGCTTCTCCCGCCCGATCCCGGTGACCGTAGACCCGTTGTACGTGGGCGAGTTGTAGCTGACGCCGTTGATGGTCTTCGCGCCGCTGCCCTCCGCCAGGAGGTACGCGAAGTGGTTGGCGACGCCCGACGAGTAGTGGACGTCGAGATTTCCGACCGACGAGCTCCAGTAGTCCGCCGAGTTGCCGTCCTTGGAGGGCTTGTCCATGTAGCGCAGGGCGTCGTGGCCGAAGCCGGAGCGGACGATCTTCTCGCCGATCAGGTAGTCGCCTGGGTCGGAGGGGTTGTTGGCGTACCACTCCACCAGCGTGCCGAGGATGTCGGACGTCGCCTCGTTCAGGCCGCCGGACTCGCCCGAGTACGTCAGCGCCGCCGTCTTGGAGGTGACGCCGTGCGTCATCTCGTGGCCGGCCACGTCCAGGCCGACCAGTGGGCCGAGCGACGTACCGTCACCGTCGCCGTACGTCATGCAGAAGCAACTGTCGTCCCAGAAGGCGTTGTTGTACTTGTTGCCGTAGTGGACGCGGTTGTAGGAGCCCTTGCCGTCGTTCGCGATGCCGTTGCGGCCGAAGGAGTTCTTGTAGAAGTCCCAGGTCATGTTGGTGCCGTACTGGGCGTCCACCGCGGCGGAGGCGCGGTCGGCGTCCGTCCCCGTTCCCCAGTGGTTGTCCGCGTCCGTGAACACCGTCGACGGGGCGCGGCTGATGCAGATGCTGGTCAGGAAGCACAGGTCCGACTGGTTCGCCGCGTCGCCCGTGTAAGTGCCGCCGCGGGTGGGGTCCTTGAGCGAATACGTCGACCCCGACTGCGTCGTCTCCAGCGGCACCGTCCCGCTGTACAGCGACTTGCCGTCGCCCGTCGCCGTCTCGATGTCGTCCCAGGCGTCGATCTGCGAGCCGGTGCGGGCGTCGGTGATGACGGTGCGGGAGACCGGGTTGCCGAGGGAGTCCTTGGCCGCGACGCTCGTCCGCCACGCCAGCTTCGGCGTTCCGTGCAGGGCGTCGACGACCAGTTCCGGCCTGGCCGTCAGCTTCTTCAGCGTCTCGCCGAGGTTGACCGCACGCAGGGCGTTCGCCGCGAGATCGGCGGCCTTCGGGGCCGATATGGAGGGGACGATCGAGGCGAGGGATATCTTGCTCCGCGTCGCGCGGTTCGCGCTGCGGTACGCCCCGTCCGAGGCCAGATGGACCACGAAGTCGCCACCGAGCACCGGGAGTTGACGGTACGTCCGGTCGTAGCGCACATGCTGCGTGCCGTCCTTGTCGACGATCACGTCCCGCACCTTCGTGCCCTCTTGCGAGGTGAGCCCGAGGCTTGCGGCGTGCGCCAGGAGCGCCGACGCCGCGTTCGCGATCGCGCCGGCCCTGGTCGGCTGTTCGTCCGCCACGGCGGCGGGGGAGAGCGCCGCGGCCAGCAGGGTGGCGGTGGTGGTGGCGGCCACGCCGAGAGCGGCGAGACGACGGGAACCTCGGACGTCGATACGTATCCGGCTCATCGATCTCCTCGAGAAGGCGCGCCAAAGGGCACGCGGGTCGGCGCAGGTGTTGACCAAGATTTAAGGGGCCATGACACGGCGAGGTCCATGGCGAGTACGAGGAGGTATGTGAGGGGAGAGAATCGTTTTTGTGAGACTCCCGTTCTTCGTCTACGGCACCCTCCTCCCCGGCGAGATCAACCACGACCTGTTCCTGCGCGGTCGCACAGAGCATGAGGAGCCGGCGCGGCTCAACGGCGCGGTGCTGTACGACGGTCCCGGCTATCCCTATGCGGTGGAGGAGCGGGGCGGGGTGGTCCACGGCGAGCTCGTGACCGCACTGCCGGAGGAGTACGGGGAGTTGCTCGTCGCCCTCGACCGGCTGGAGGAGTACGCCCCCGGGGATCCGTGCAGCCTCTACGAGCGCGTCGAGCGTGCTGTCGTCCGCGACGGCGCGGACACGGCCGTACGCGCCTGGGTGTACGTGGCCGGCCCCGCAGTCGCCGCCCGACTGCGTGCCCGCGGCAAGCTGATCGGGAGTGGGGACTGGCGGGTCAGGTGAGTCCGCCTGCCGTCAGCTCTGCCGTCCGTCGCAGACCGCGGTTCCGTCCACCGTGTGCGGGACCCGTGACCCGCAGGCGACTATCTTCCAGTCGAGCCGCAGCGTGTACGGGTCTCCGTGCACGTGGTAGTCGATCCACGCGGTGTCGATGTAGCCGCCCTCTCTGCCCACGTCCAGGACGAACAGCAACTCCGTGAAGCCTGTTCCCTCTTTGTCCTGGTCGGCGCAGCTCTGGGTGATACGGCTGCCAGCCCGGGCGTCCTTGTAATCGCCGGGTGCCTTGCGCTGCCGGAAGTGCGGCGGCGTCCCCAGGGCGGCGCCGATCTGGCCGGCATCGACGGTCGCCTTCCACAGCTGCGGGGTGACGGTCCGCAGCTTCAGGGAGACCGCCTTCGGCTTCACCGGGGTGCGGTAACGGATACCGTCGATGGTGATCGGGTCCCCGTCGGTCGAGCAGAGCAGATAGCTGCCGAACGTCACCGCCCACGGGGTCTCCTTGGGCGCGTAGACCGAGGTGGTGCCCGTGTCGGTGTGGGACTGCAGCGGGCCGTCCCCACTGACGTGCTCCACGCGGTCGTCACCGAACGGCCAACCGGTCAGCAGGGACACCGCCACCACCGTGGCCGCGGCCGCGGCCAGGATCAGTACGGTCTTTCGCGTGGAGCCGCTGGTCACAGTTCCTCTTGGATGCGGTTGTAGTACTGCTGCACCTTGGGGGCGTAGCCCGGCTTGTCCGTGTTGCCGCACAGAGAGTCGTGTCCGGCGTCCATCTTGTAGCTCAGTGTGGAGCCCGTGGTGTAGTTCCGCGAGGTGCTCAGGTCGATTCCGATCACCGAACTGATCTTGACGCCGCCGGAGTTGGAGTATGTCTTGCCGGTGGTCTTCGTCCACGTGCCGGCCGGCATGTCGAAGGTGCAGTTCGCACGGGAGAGCCAGTGCGGCGGGTTGGCGTCCACGTGGATGGTCTTGACGCCGCCGGTCTCCGAGACGGCCTTCAGCCTGCGGTTGATGATCACGCCGCCGCAGTCGTACGTGTACTTGAAGTAGCGCACCTCGGTCCGGTACGCGATGTTCGGATTGGTGTCGGGGTCCCACTGGAAGTCGAAGCCCTTGGTGTTGGCGACCGAGGCGCTTCCGGACGCGGACCACTTCGTGCCGTCCGTGGTGATCGCCGCGCCGAAGGTGACCTCGGAGCCGTTCCTGTGGGTCATCCAGGCCGTGCCGCGCTTGGTGCCGAAGCCCGGAGCGGCCGGGAAGCTCTCGCCGATGGTGGCCCAGGCGTCGTTCTGGCCGGTTTTCGTGATCGTGCAGGTGTCGGTGCGGGGCAGGAGGGCGGCCTTCAACCCCTTCGGCGCCTTGCCCAGGTGCACCTTGACCTCGGGCGCCCGGCTTGCGGCGGAGCGGGCGGTCGGGGTCCGGCCGGAGGCGAGCGGGTCGGTCCAACTGCGGGCCGTGGCGAACCGGGTGGCCGCCGGCTCGCCGCCGACGAGACGCACGGACTGGGTCGTCCACGCGTAGCTGTCGGTCTGCGGGTCGTAGATCTCCAGCTCCAGTGACACCAGGCCGTTCGAGCCGACGTAGCGGTCCGGTACGTCGGCCGGAGCGACCGCGACGGTGAAGGAGTTGCCAGTGGTGCTGATCCCCGTCGTAGGCAGCTTCAGCATGTCGACCTTTGCGCCGTCGGTGAGATCGGCTGTCTCCGTGGCGGGCAGGTCGGCGCGGAGCGTGAACCGGGCCCGATCCAGCGGTATCTGTGTGTCGACCGTCCCCGTGAAGGCCACCGGGTCTCCGGTCGCCGCCTGGGATACCGGCACATTGACGAGGCCGGCAACGGCAACGGTGCCCAGTGCGAGCGCGGCGAGTTTCCTCGCGGGCATGCGAATTCCCCCTCAGGGCGCACATTCAGAAGACGTCCGCCGGAAAAGTGCAGCAAGTGCTGGGAAGAGCCGGAAGGGTGGTCAGCCCTTCCGGTCATGTGGTCGGCGTGAACATATCAGGCCACTGTGGCCAGAATCTGTGCCCTCGATCACGCTCGTCCCGTCCGGCCCGCGCCCGCGTCTACGACTGCACGGTCTCCACCCGCACCGCACAAGCCTTGAACTCCGGCATCCGTGAGGTGGGGTCCAGTGCCGGGTTGGTGAGGGTGTTGGCGCGGCCCTCGCCCGCCCAGTGGAAGGGCATGAAGACCGTGTCCGGGCGGATCGACGTGGTGATGCGGGCGGGCGCGACGGCCCGTCCCCGGCGGGACACCACCGCCAGCGGGTCGCCCTCCGCCGCCCCGAGCCGCGCCGCCAGCCGCGGGTGCAGCTCCACGAACGGGCCCGGTGCCGCGGCGTTCAGCTCGTCCACGCGGCGGGTCTGGGCGCCGGACTGGTACTGGGCGACGACCCGGCCGGTCGTCAGCAGCACCGGGTACTCGTCGTCCGGCTCCTCGGCCGACGCCCGGTGCGAGACGGGGGCGAAGCGGGCCCGGCCGTCCGGGGTGGCGAAACGGTCGAGGAAGAGACGGGGGGTGCCGGGGTGTCCCACGTCCGCATCGGCGTCGGCAGTGGGACACGGCCAGAAGACCCCGTTCTCCTGCGCCAGCCTCCGATACGTGATCCCGGAGTAGTCCGCCGGCCCGCCCGCGCTCGCCCGCCGCAGCTCCTCGAAGACCTCCTCCGGGTCGGTCGGGAAGCCCTTCTCCACGCCGAGCCGGTCGGCCAGTTCGTGCATGACGTCGAGGTCGCTCCGGATGCCTTCGGGAGCCGTGATCGCGCGCCGCCGCAGCAGCACACGCCCCTCCAGGTTGGTCGTCGTACCGGTCTCCTCCGCCCACTGCGTCACCGGCAGCACGACGTCCGCGAGGGCCGCCGTCTCCGACAGCACGACGTCACAAACGGCAAGGAAATCAAGGGACTTGACGCGTTCCTCGATATGCGCGGCACGTGGCGCCGACACCACCGGGTTGGAGCCCATCAGCAGCAGGGACTTGATGTCCCCACCGAGGGCGTCGAGGAGTTCGTACGCACTCCTTCCAGGCCCCGGCAGGCTGTCCGGGTCGACACCCCACACCTCGGCCACATGCCGTCGCGCCGCCGGATCGTCCAGCTTGCGGTAGCCGGGCAACTGGTCGGCCTTCTGGCCGTGTTCGCGCCCGCCCTGTCCGTTGCCCTGCCCGGTCAGACAGCCGTAGCCACTGAGGGGCCGTCCCGCGCGCCCCGTCGCCAGGCACAGGTTGATCCATGCGCCGACCGTGTCCGTGCCCTTGGACTGCTGTTCGGGCCCGCGGGCCGTGAGCACCATGGCGGCCTCCGGCTCGCAGAACAGCCGTACGGCTTCCCGGAGTTGGGGAACGGACACCCCCGTGATCCGTTCCACGTACTCCGGCCAGTGCGCCATCGCCGCGGCGCGCGCTTCCTCCCAGCCGGTCGTCCGTTCCTCGATGTACGCCTCGTCGACCCGCCCCTCGGCCACGACCAGGTGCAGCAGACCGAGTGCCAGCGCGAGATCCGTACCGGGCCTCGGCGCCAGATGCAGATCGGCCTGCTCGGCGGTCTTCGTGCGGCGCGGGTCCACGACGATCAGCGTGCCGCCGTTCTCCTTCAGCTCGTTGAAGAACCGGAGCGACGGCGGCATGGTCTCCGCGAGGTTCGACCCCACCAGGATCACGCAGCCCGTCTTCGGGATGTCCTCCAGCGGGAAGGGCAGCCCCCGGTCGAGCCCGAAGGCCTTGATCCCGGCCGCGGCCGCCGACGACATGCAGAAGCGCCCGTTGTAGTCGATCTGCGAGGTGCCGAGCACCACGCGCGCGAACTTGCCGAGCGTGTACGCCTTCTCGTTCGTGAGGCCGCCTCCGCCGAAGACGCCGACCGCGTCCGGGCCATGTTCCGTACGCGTCCGGCGCAGCTCTTCGGCGATCCGGTTCAGCGCCTCTTCCCAGGTGGCGGGGGTCAGCTCGCCCCCGGAGCGTACCAACGGGGAGGTCAGCCGCACCCGCGACGAGAGCACGGCCGGCGCGGTACGGCCCTTGCCGCACAGCGCACCCCGGTTCACCGGGAAGTCCGCGCGCTCGCTCACCTCGACCGTGCCGTCCGGCGCGGGCGTCAGATTCATCCCGCACTGCAGGGCGCAGTACGGGCAGTGGGTGGGCGTCGCGGAGATCTGCATGCCACTCAGCGTGCTTCGGGCGTGTTACATGCGGGGCGGCCCCTTGTTACACGGGCGGGACGGCGACCTCCCCTCCGGTTGCCGATCGCCGTGAGGCGTACAGCGACCCGCCCTGGAGTCGCCGCCGGCCGTGACGGAAGTTGCCTCTGTGGCGAAAGTCGCCGCATGTGGCTCATTCCGTCCCGTGGATGGCCGATCACGCATCGTTGAGGGTTAAAGGGCTCCGTAGCACCCTGGCTGACTGCGCGCACGACTCCGCACGGCGTTCGACATACCGGGCATGCCCGCCGCTCAACCCGGCCGCAAACCGTCACTCGAAACAGCCGGCCAGGAGGTCTCCCCACCATCGCCGCATACGGCCGTACCGCCGTCCGGGCCGCCCGCGAGTGCGTGGACCGAGCCCTGGAAACCGGCCTGCGCGACGGCATCCGCTACGAACGCCGCGTCTTCCACGCCCTGTTCGCGACCCACGACCAGAAGGAGGGCATGACCGCCTTCCTGGAGAAACGCACCCCGCGCTTCACCGGTCGCTAGCCAGAGCCCTGCTCACCCCCGGTTCCTTAGGCCCGAGGAACTGGGGGTCCGGGTGGAACACGGCGTCCAGGGCCGCCTTTCCCGCCGCGAAGATCTCGCGTGTGCCGCCGTAATACCAGGTCACGTCGTGCTTCGCGTCGACCCCGATGCCGTACGACTGGACACCCGCCGCCTGGCAGAGGGCGACCGCCCGCCGGATGTGGAAGCCCTGGCTGATCAGCACAGCCCGGTCCACGCCGAAGATCTTCTTGGCGCGGACGCAGGAGTCCCAGGTGTCGAAACCGGCGTAGTCGCTGACGATCCGCCCGTCCGGAACGCCGTGCTTCTTCAGATACAGGCGCATGGCGTCGGGCTCGTCGTAGTCCTTGCGGCTGTTGTCGCCGGTGACGAGGACGACCTTGATGCGGCCCTCCTGGTAGAGCTCGGCCGCCGCCTTCAGACGGTTCGCGAGATACGGGGACGGCTCGCCGTTCCACAGGCCGGCACCGAAGACTACGGCGACCTCGGTGCGGGGCGCGTCGGCCGTCGTACGCAGCCGGTCGGCCGTGGAGACGTACAGCCATGTGACCGGAAGCAGGGCCAGCACGCACCCGGCCATCACGGCCTGCACCAGCCGCCGCCACCCGGCACGCGTGCGTGGCAGGCGCGGTCTGCGCAGCATGGGTCGGCGCATCGGACGGTCCCCTCCCCCTCGGCTCCTCAGCCCGTATTTCGACAGTCAGAGACGTCCTGTCAGGCCGTACGGTTCGCCACACGATACGTGACCAGGTTCACTCCGAACGACGAAACCGCAGGTCACGACAGCTCACAAACCCCACCCACCCCACCGTGAACCGCCGGAAAACACCCGTCATTCTCGTGCAACGGGGCGGCAACCTCCCGCCGCCACCATCGGTCCATGACGCCGTCGAACCCTCCTCGCGACGAGTCCACGACCGCCCACCTCGACAGTACGGCGCACCTCATGAACCGGATCAGCAGCCAGCTCGCCAGCCAGCTCAGCCTCGTCTCCCTCAACGGCAGACGGCGCCCCGGCCCGCCCGCGCTGGTCGTCGTGGCGCACGGCAGCCGCGATCCGCGCGCACTGAGCACCGTGCGCACGCTCCTGGACCGCATCCGCGAGCAGCGCCCCGGTCTGCCGGTCCACCTGGGCCACATCGAGCTCAACGCCCCCCTGCTGCCCGACACCCTGGCCACCCTCGCCACCCGCGAGGCGGTCCTGGTGCCGCTCCTCCTCAGCCGCGGCTACCACATCAAGCGGGACATCCCCGAGATGGCCGCCGAATCGCAGGTACGCGCGCGCGTGTCCGGCGCCCTCGGCCCGCACCCGCTGCTCGTGGATGCCCTCTACGACCGCCTCGTGGAGGCCGGCTGGCGCACCCGCATGGGCGAGGCCACCCGTCGCAGGAGCGCCGTCGTCCTCGCCGCCGCGGGCTCCCGCGACCCGGAGTCCAAGGTCGACACCAACCGCACGGCCCAACTACTGGCGGAACGCCTCGGCGTCCCCGTGGTCCCCGCCTACGCCACCACAGCCGCCCCCACGGTCCCGGACGCCATCTGCGCCCTGACCGCAAGAGGCCACGACCGAGTAGCCGTAGCCTCATATTTCACAGCCCCCGGCCGCTTCGCCACGGAGTGCGCGGAGGCGGCCCCCTGGATCGCATCGGCCCCATTGGGCACACACCCGGCGATGGCAAGGTTGGTCCTCCACCGCTACGACCAGTCACTGGCAACTCCGGCTGCGACAGCCACCCCCAGGGGCGCGGGGAACTGCGCGATCAGCCACACACGACCCGCACTCGCGATATAACCGCACCCGGCAGACGGACAGGCGCACCCCAATTGTCACTGCCTGCGCTTACTGTCGAGACATGTCGTACGACGCGCAGTCAACCGAACGCTGGGCCCCCGAACCCGACAAGCGCCCTGGCCGCACGGCCTTCCAACGCGACCGCGCACGCGTACTCCATTCGTCAGCCCTACGTCGCCTCGCCGGTAAAACCCAGGTAGTCACGCCCGGTGAGCGCAGCGCCAGTGCATGGGACGCCAGCCCCCGCACCCGCCTGACCCACTCCCTGGAGTGCGCCCAGGTCGGCCGGGAGCTGGGCGCAGCCCTCGGCTGCGACCCCGACCTGGTGGAAGCCGCCTGCCTCTCCCACGACCTGGGCCACCCCCCCTTCGGCCACAACGGCGAACAGGCCCTGAACGAGTTCGCCCACGACTGCGGCGGCTTCGAGGGCAACGCCCAGTCCCTGAGACTCCTCACCCGCATCGAACCCAAACGCTTCACCCCGGAGGGCTCGGTGGGCCTCAACCTCACCCGGGCCGCCCTGGACGCCGCCACCAAGTACCCCTGGCCCCGAGGCGCCCACCCCACCGCCCCGGCCTCCCCCAAGTTCGGCGTCTACGAGGACGACCGTCCCGTCTTCGACTGGGTCCGCAAGGAGGCCCCGGGCAACCGCACCACCTTCGAGGCCCAGGTCATGGACTGGTCCGACGACGTGGCGTACTCGGTGCACGACGTCGAGGACGGCCTGCACGCGGGCCACATCGACCCCAACTGCCTGCACGCGGAGCCGGAACGGCAGGCGGTGTTCGCGGTCGCCGTCGGACGGTACGTCGCCGCGGACACCGACCCCGCCGAACTCGCCGCCGCCCTGGACCGCCTCCAGGACCAGGAGTGGTGGCCGCACGGCTATGACGGCTCGGCGGTCGCCCAGGCCCGCCTGAAGGACGCCACCAGCCAGCTGATCGGCCGCTTCTGCCTCGCCGCCGAGACCGCCACGCGCGCGGCGTACGGCACCGGTCGCCTCACCCGCTACGACGCCGAACTCGTCGTACCGCACGAGACCCGGCTGGAGTGCGCGGTCCTCAAGGCCGTCGCGGACCGGTACGTCATGCAGCGCGCCGAGCAGGAGCTGCTGCGGGCCGACCAGCGGATCGTGGTCGCCGAGCTGGCGGGGGCGCTCACCGTCCGCGCGCCGGACGGTCTGGACCCGCAGTTCCGCGCGCTGTTCGACCAGGCGGGCGACGACCGCGCCCGCAAGCGGGTGATCGTCGACCAGATCGCCTCCCTCACCGACGCCTCGGCCCGTTCGCTGCATGCGCGCCTGACGGGACACCTGAGAGACTGACGGGACGCGGATGACGCCGAACGAGCCCGAATGTGACCCTCCGTGGCCTGATCGGGCCACTCCCTCTTCCCCCATCACGCTCCGTGCGGGACGCTCGCATGTGGCGGCACCCTTACGAGGAGGCATCAAGTGGTCGACGCGGATCAGACATTCGTCATCGTCGGAGGCGGTCTCGCCGGCGCGAAAGCGGCCGAGACGCTCCGAGCGGAGGGCTTCACCGGCCGCGTGATACTGATCTGCGACGAACGCGACCACCCGTACGAGCGCCCTCCCCTCTCCAAGGGCTATCTGCTGGGCAAGGAGGAGCGCGACAGCGTCTTCGTCCACGAGCCCGCCTGGTACGCACAGAACGACATCGAGCTGCACCTCGGCGAGACCGTCGATGCCATCGACCGTACGGCGAAGACGGTCCGCTTCGGCGAGGACGGCACGCTCGTCCGTTACGACAAGCTCCTGCTGGCGACGGGCGCGGAGCCGCGCCGCCTCGACATCCCGGGGACCGACCTCGCCGGCGTCCACCACCTGCGCCGCCTCGCGCACGCCGAGCGGCTCAAGCACGTGCTGGCCGCCCTCGGCCGGGACAACGGGCACATCGTGATCGCCGGGGCCGGCTGGATCGGCCTGGAGGTCGCGGCGGCGGCCCGCGAGTACGGCGCCGAGGTCACCGTCGTCGAACCCTCGGCGACCCCGCTGCACGCGGTCCTCGGCCCCGAACTCGGCAACCTCTTCGCCGAACTGCACCGCGAGCACGGCGTCCGCTTCCACTTCGGCGCGAGGCTGACCGAGATCGTCGGCCAGGACGGCATGGTGCTGGCCGCGCGCACGGACGACGGCGAGGAGCACCCCGCGCACGACGTCCTCGCCGCGATCGGTGCGGCCCCCCGCATCGGCCTCGCGGAGGCGGCCGGCCTGGAGATCGCCGACCGCGCACACGGCGCCGGCGTCGTGGTCGACGACCGGCTGCGCACCTCCGACCCCGACATCTTCGCGGCCGGCGACGTGGCCTCCTTCCCGCACGCCCTCTTCGACACCCGCCTGCGCGTCGAGCACTGGGCCAACGCCCTCAACGGCGGTCCGGCGGCGGCGCGCGCGATGCTGGGCCGCGATGCCACCTACGACCGTGTGCCCTACTTCTTCTCCGACCAGTACGACTTGGGGATGGAGTACAGCGGTTGGGCGCCCCCGGGGACGTACGACGAAGTGGTGATCCGAGGGGACGCCGGAAAGCGTGAGTTCATTGCGTTCTGGGTGAAGCAGGGCCGGGTGCTGGCCGGGATGAACGTGAACGTGTGGGACGTCACAGAGCCGATCCAGAAACTGATCCGTTCCAAGGCACAGGTGGACACCGAGGCGCTCGCGGACCCGCACGTTCCGCTGGACGGTCTGGCCTCGTGACCTGACGAGGGCGATCCACTGTCACACCACCCCCGTAGAATTCACGCGTGGCAGGACGGATCAACGACGAGGACGTGAAGGCGGTTCGGGACGCGGTCCCGATCGACGCCGTGGTGTCCGAGTACCTCCAGCTGCGCAACGCGGGCGGGGGCAACCTCAAGGGCCTCTGCCCGTTCCACGACGAGAAGTCGCCGTCGTTCCAGGTCAGCCCGAGCAAGGGACTCTTCCACTGCTTCGGCTGCCAGGAGGGCGGCGACACCATCACCTTCGTGATGAAGGTCGACCACCTCACCTTCTCCGAGTCGGTCGAGCGGCTCGCGGCCCGGGCCGGCATCACACTGCGCTACGAGGAGGGCGGCTACAACCCCTCCCATCAGCGCGGTGAGCGCATCCGCCTGGTCGAGGCCCACAAGATCGCCGCCGACTGGTACATCGAGCAGCTGGCGAACAGCCCGGAGGCCGACACCGGCCGCAAGTTCCTGGCGGAGCGCGGCTTCGACCAGGCCGCCGCCCAGCACTTCTCCGTCGGCTACAGCCCCCAGGGCTGGGACCACCTCACCCGCTTCCTGCGCGGCAAGGGCTTCACCGACAAGGAGCTGGTCCTCTCCGGCCTCGCCCAGGAGGGCCGCCGGGGCCCCATCGACCGCTTCCGCGGCCGTCTGATGTGGCCCATCCGCGACATCGCCGGGGATGTCGTCGGCTTCGGCGCCCGCAAGCTGTACGAGGCGGACAACGGCCCGAAGTACCTCAACACCCCCGACACGCCGATCTACAAGAAGTCCCAGGTCCTCTACGGCATCGACCTCGCGAAACCGCACATCGCCAAGTCCAGCCGAGCGGTCGTCGTCGAGGGCTACACGGACGTCATGGCCTGCCACCTCGCAGGGGTGACGACCGCCATCGCGACCTGCGGCACGGCCTTCGGCGGCGACCACATCAAGATCCTCCGCCGGCTGCTGATGGACAACGGCTCGGCCCGCGTGATCTTCACCTTCGACGGCGACGCGGCCGGCCAGAAAGCGGCCCTGCGCGCCTTCGAGGACGACCAGAAATTCGCCGCCGAGACCTACATCGCCATCGCCCCGGACGGCATGGACCCCTGCGAACTGCGCCTGGCGAAGGGCGACGAGGCGGTCTCGGACCTGGTCGAACCCCGCACGCCGCTCTTCGAGTTCGCCCTCCGCCAGATCGTCGTCCGCTACGACCTCGACACCCCGGCCGGTCGCGCGGCGGCCCTGGACGAGTCGGCCCCGATCGTCGCCCGCATCAAGAACAGCGGCGCCCAGCACGAGGTCGCCGTCCAGCTCGCCGGCATGCTCGGCATCCTCGACACCCAGTTCGTGGTCAAGCGGGTGGCCCAGCTGGCCCGTTGGGCCCGCGACCGCGGCGGCAAGGGCCCGGCCCCGGCCCGCGGCCCGCAGTCGTACGACGCCGCCCCCCGCCCGGCCGGTCCGTCCGGCCCGGCCCTCAACCTCCGCAACCCCGTCTACGCCACCGAACGCGAACTCCTCAAACTCGCCCTCCAGCGCCCCGAGTTGGTCTCCCCGGCCTTCGACGCATACGGCGCCGACGAGTTCACCGCCGCGCCCTACGCCGCCGTACGCGAGGCGATCATGGAGGCGGGCGGCTCGGAGTACGGCGTCCAGGACGCGCAGGACTACCTGGTCCGCGTCCGCGAGGCCGCACCCGACGACGCGGTCCGCGCGATGGTCACGGAGCTGGCCGTGGAGGCGATCATGCGCCGCACGGTCGACGAGAACTACGCGGGCGAACAGCTGGTGACCGTCCGCCGCCGCGCCGTGGAGCGCCGCGTCCGCGACGTCCAGAGCACCTTCACCCGCCTCGGAACTCAAGGAGATCCGGCGCAGCTGGCTGCAGTACAGAACGAATTGTGGGTACTCCAGCAGTACGACCAGGCGCTACGGGAACACGGAGCCGGAGCGCTCTGAGCAATCGCGTACGGCAGGGTAACCACCCGGTCACAGCCCGATTGCAAAAAGTCACCGCACGCCCCTCGTGGCGGCGATGTGTCGTACTCCACACTGGGTTCCGGTGCCTGAGTCCTCGGAGCGCGGCCGATCCGTCCAACACGGGTCGCACAACCCCGCGGTTCCGCTCATCGCGTACGGGACGGACAGCGGCGAGGCCGTCGACTCCGCTCCCGAAGCAGCGCTGCCGCACACCTCAGCAGCGATCATCCTGGAGGTCGCCCCCGTGCAGACCCAGACCCTCACCCAGACCGACACCGGTACGGACGGCACGGAGCCGGACGCCGAGACCGACGTTCTCGTCGCGGTGCCCCCGCAGAACCGTGTCGTGCACCACCCGGAGGCGGACCCGGAGGGCCCGCCCGAGCCGGCTGAACCGCCCACGGAGGCGCTGGAGGCCGCGGAGGCCCCCGAGCCGCCGGAGCCGCCGCGCGCCCGCGCCTCAGACAGCGGCCCGTCCTCGGACCTGTTCCGCCAGTATCTGCGCGAGATCGGCCGCATCCCCCTGCTGACCGCGGCCGAGGAGGTCGACCTCGCCCGCCGCGTCGAGGCCGGACTGTTCGCCGAGGAGAAGCTCAGCACCGCACCCTCCCTCGACGGCCAGCTCGCCCTCGACCTGGACCGCCTCGTCGTCATGGGCCGTATGGCCAAGCGCCGCCTCATCGAGGCGAATCTGCGGCTCGTCGTGTCCGTGGCCAAGCGGTACGTCGGCCGCGGGCTGACCATGCTCGACCTCGTCCAGGAGGGAAACCTGGGGCTGATCAGGGCAGTTGAGAAGTTCGACTACGCCCGCGGCTACAAGTTCTCCACGTACGCCACGTGGTGGATCCGCCAGGCCATGTCCCGGGCCCTCGCCGACCAGGCCCGGACCATCCGGGTCCCGGTCCACGTCGTCGAGCTGATCAACCGCGTGGTCCGCGTCCAGCGCCGCATGCTGCAGGAGCGCGGCTACGAGCCCACGCCGGAAGAAGTGGCCGACCACCTCGACCTGCCCCCCGAGCGGGTCAGCGAGGTCCTCCGCCTGGCCCAGGAACCCGTCTCCCTCCACGCGCCGGTCGGCGAGGAGGACGACGTGGCCCTCGGCGACCTGATCGAGGACGGCGATGCCACGTCCCCCGTGGAGTCGGCGGCGTTCCTGCTCCTGCGTGAACACCTGGAGGCGGTGCTTTCGACGCTCGGCGAGCGTGAGCGGAAGGTTGTGCAGCTGCGCTACGGCTTGGTCGACGGGCGGCCGCGCACGCTGGAGGAGATAGGCCGCATCTTCGGCGTCACCCGCGAACGGATAAGGCAGATCGAGTCGAAGACCCTCAACAAGCTGCGGGACCACGCATTTGCGGACCAGCTGAGGGGCTACCTGGACTGACGCCGTCTGCGGCCCGGCGGGGGCTGGTCGCGCAGTTCCCCGCGCCCCTTCAGGGCGCGCGGCTGAGCGCAGGGTGCCGCTGCAGCCCGCGTAGCTGCGGGCAGTCGTGCCGCTGGGGCGGCACGGGTGGGCGCAGCGGCACCCCGACGCCGGGCAACCCGCTCAGTCCACCTCAGCCACCGCCTGCGCGAACTGCGCCTTGTACAGCCGCGCATAAGCCCCGTCGGCGGCGAGCAGATCCGCATGCGCCCCCTGCTCGACGATCGCCCCGTTCTCCATCACCAGAATCGTGTCCGCATCCCGAATCGTCGACAGCCGATGCGCGATCACGAACGACGTACGCCCATGAGCGAGCTTCGCCATCGCCTTCTGGATCAGCACCTCGGTCCGGGTGTCGACCGACGACGTCGCCTCGTCCAGCACCAGAATCGTCGGATCGGACAGGAACGCCCGCGCAATGGTGATGAGCTGCTTCTCACCGGCGCTGACGCCCGTGCCCTCGTCGTCGATCACGGTGTCGTACCCGTCGGGCAGCGTCCGCACGAACCGGTCGGCGTGCGCGGCCCGCGCCGCCTCCTCGATCTCGCCGCGGGTGACCTCCCGGGACGCCCCGTACGCGATGTTCTCCGCGATCGTGCCGCCGAACAGCCAGGTGTCCTGCAGCACCATGCCGATCCCGGACCGGAGTTCGTCCCGGGACATCGTCGCGATGTCGACGCCGTCGAGGGTGATCCGCCCGCCGGAGACCTCGTAGAACCGCATGAGCAGGTTGACCAGAGTGGTCTTCCCCGCCCCCGTCGGTCCGACGATCGCGACCGTGTGCCCCGGTTCGGCCTTCAGGGACAGGCTCTCGATCAGCGGCTTCTCGGGGTCGTAGCGGAAGGAGATGTTCTCCAGCTCCACCCGCCCGCGCACCTTCTCCAGCTCCACGCGCCCCGACAGCCCGTCGGGCTTCGCGGTCGGCAGCGGGTCCGCCTCCTGCTCCTCCGCGTCCAGGAGTTCGAAGATCCGCTCGGCCGAGGCGACACCCGACTGCACCAGGTTCGCCATCGACGCGACCTGCGTCAGCGGCATCGAGAACTGCCGCGAGTACTGGATGAAGGCCTGTACGTCACCGATGGACAGGGCGCCGGACGCGACCCGCAGCCCGCCGACCACCGCCACCAGCACATAGTTGAGGTTCGACACGAACATCATCAGCGGCTGCATGACCCCGCTGTTGAACTGCGCCTTGAACCCGGCCTCGTACAGCGCGTCGTTCTGCTCGGCGAACTGCTTCGCCGACTCGTCCTGCCGCCCGAACACCTTCACCAGGGTGTGGCCGGTGTACATCTCCTCGATGTGGGCGTTCAGCTTGCCGGTGGTGCGCCACTGCTGCACGAAGTGCGGCTGTGACCGCTTGCCGACGCGCGTGGCGATGACGAACGACAACGGCACGGTGACCAGCGCCACCAGCGCGAGCAGCCACGACACCCAGAACATCATCGCGAGCACACCGATGATGGTGAGCACCGAGTTGATGAGCTGGCCCATCGACTGCTGCAGCGTCTGCCCGATGTTGTCGATGTCGTTGGTCGCCCGGGACAGCACCTCACCGCGCTGCCGTTTGTCGAAGTACGACAGCGGCAGCCGCGACAGCTTCGCCTGCACGTCCTCGCGCAGCCGGTACATGGTCCGGTTGACGGCCCGGTTGACCATCCGGGTCGCCACGGCCATCAGCAGACCGGCGACGAGGAACGTACCCACCGCCAGCAGCAGTACGTTCCCCACCGCGCCGAAGTCGATGCCCTTGCCCGGCGTGAAGTCGGTGCTGCGGAGCATGTCGGCGATCTGGCCCCGCCCCCGCGCCCGCATGGAGTCGAGGACCTGCTCCTTGGTCGCCCCGGCCGGCATCTGCCGGCCGATGATGCCGGCGAAGACCAGGTCGGTGGCCTTGCCGAGGATCTTCGGCCCGACCACGTTCAGACCGACGCTCACGACCACACAGAACAGCAGCAGACAGATGGTGAGACGTTCCGGCTTGAACTGGGCGATCAGGCGTTTGCCCGACACCTTGAAGTCCATCGAGCGCTGGTCGGGGCCGCCCCCGGCCATCATCCGCCCCATAGGCCCGGCCATCAGGCAGCCTCCGCTTCCGTCAGCTGGGAGAGCACGATCTCCCGATAGGTCTCGTTGTCCGCCATCAGCTCGTGATGGCGGCCGGTCCCGACGACCCGTCCCTCGTCGAGTACGACGATCCGGTCCGCGTCGCGGATGGTCGCCACCCGCTGGGCGACGATCACGACGGTCGCCTCGGCGGTCTCCTCGGCCAGCGCCGCACGCAGCGCCGCGTCGGTCGCGTAGTCGAGGGCGGAGAAGGAGTCGTCGAAGAGGTAGATCTCCGGGCGCTGCACCAGCGTCCGCGCGATCGCGAGCCGCTGCCGCTGACCACCGGAGACGTTCGTACCGCCCTGCGCGATGGGGGAGTCGAGGCCGTTCTCCAGCCGCTCGACGAAGTCCTTGGCCTGCGCCACCTCCAGCGCGTGCCACAACTCCTCGTCCGTGGCGTCCGGATTGCCGTAGCGCAGATTGGTCGCCACCGTCCCCGCGAACAGGTACGGCTTCTGCGGCACCAGCCCGACCGTCCTGGCGAGCAGCTTCGGTTCGAGGGTCGCGACGTCCGTCCCGTCGACGAGGACCTCGCCGTCGGTCGCGTCGAACAGGCGCGGAACCAGCCCGAGCAGCGTGGACTTGCCACTGCCGGTCGAGCCGATGACAGCGGTCACCTCACCGGGCCGCGCCACCACGTCGATGGCCTTGAGCACCGGCTCCTCGGCGCCCGGATAGCGGAACCCGGCCCCCCGGATCTCCAGATGCCCGTGCCGCCGCAGTTCCGTGACGGGCGCCACCGGCGGAACGACACTCGACGAGGTCCCGAGGACCTCCTCGATCCGCTCGGCGCACACCTCCGCGCGCGGCACCATCATGAACATGAAGGTGGCCATCATCACGGACATGACGATCTGCATCAGATAGGCGAGGAACGCGGTCAGGTCGCCGATCGCCATGCCGCCGCTGTCGATGCGGTGCGCGCCGAACCACACCACCGCGATCGACGACAGGTTCACCGTGGTCATGACCACCGGGAACATCAGGGCGAGCAGGTTGCCGGTCTTCAGCTGCATCTCGGTGAGGTCGGCGTTGGCCTTGCGGAAACGGTCCTTCTCGTACTCGTCCCGCACGAAGGCCCGAATCACACGGTTACCGGTGATCTGCTCCCGCAGCACCCGGTTCACCGTGTCCAGCCGCACCTGCATGGCCCGGAACAGCGGCCGCAGCCGCCGCACGATCAGCGTCACGCAGATACCCAGCGTCGGCACCACGGCGACCAGCACCCCGGACAGCGGTACGTCGAGGCCGAGCGCCAGCACGATGCCGCCCACGCACATGATGGGTGCCGACACCATCAGCGTGAACGTCATCAGGGCCAGCATCTGGACCTGCTGTACGTCGTTGGTCGTACGCGTGATCAGCGAGGGCGCCCCGAACTGCCCGAGCTCCCGCGCCGAGAAGGACTGCACCCGGTCGAACACGGACGCCCGCAGGTCCCGGCCGAGCGCGGAGGCGGTCCGGGCGCCGTAGTACACGGCACCGATGTTGCAGACGACCTGCACCAGCGAGATGCCGATCATCAGGGCGCCGAAGGAGAGGATGTAGCCGGTATCACCCTTCACGACGCCGTTGTCGATGATGTGCGCGTTCAGCGTGGGCAGGTAGAGGGTGGCGCAGGTCTGCAGGAACTGCAGCAGCACCAGCAGGGCTATGGGTTTCTTGTAGGGCCTGAGGTAGGTCCGCAGAAGTCGTATGAGCACGCTACGTCTCTCGGAGTCGGCGGCGGGGCGGGCTTGATGCCCCAGGCTCCTATCGTCGGACACTCCACCCGTGTTACCTCAACCGATTAAGCCGACAGCAGTGCGCTTTATTCGGGTTCGCCTCGCGATGTCCGCGCCGGTCACCCCTGCTGACCTGCTTTTCTGCTGGGGGTCCGGGGGTTATCCCCCGGAATGATGCAGTACCGCCTTACGGGCGGAACGCGCCCGGATGTGTCTGCTCCCGCACCGAAACGAACTGCTGCCGCACCGCCTGCCCCACCGCCAGCTCGTCGCCGGGCTCCAGCACCTGCCCGGTCGCCCCCTGCCAGGCCGGCGGGTTGCGCGGGTCGAGGGTGCCCTGCGAGACGCCGAGCGCCCAGGCGGCCTGCCGGGCGGCACCGATCGCCGCGTAGTCCGCGGGCTGCGGTACGACGACCTGCGCCCCGAAGAGCATCGGTGCCGCCGCCTGCACGGCGGGCAGCTCGGCGGCCGCCCCCAGCAGGAAGATCCGCCGCACCTCGACACCCCGGCCGCGCAGCACGTCCAGCGCGTCCGCGAGCCCGCACAGCATGCCCTCGAACGCCGCCCGCGCCAGATGCTCGGCCTTCATCGACTCCCGCCGTAGCCCGGCCAGCGACCCCGCCGTGTGCGGCAGACTCGGCGTCCGCTCACCCTCCAGATAAGGCAGGAGTACGAGCCCGTGGGCGCCCGGAGTCGACTTCATCGCCAGCTCGGACAGACTCTCCAGATCGGGCTGCCCGAGCAGCTCGGCGGTCCCGCGCAGGGTCCGTACGGCGTTCAGCGTGGTGACGACCGGCAGGTGCATGCCCGTCGCGTCGGCCAGCGACGTGATCATCCCGGTGCTGTCGACCAGAGCCTCGGGGTGTACGGCCATCACGGACCCGGAGGCGCCGAGCGACACCACCGCATCACCGAGCCCGATGCCGAGCCCGAAGGCGGCGGCCATGGTCTCCCCGGTCCCGGCCGAGATCAGCAGCCCCTCGGGGGTCGTACCGGCAGCCTCCGCCGGCCCGATCACATCGGGCAGCATCGCCTGGTGACCGAGCGCCAGCTCGACCAGATCGGACCGGTAGTTGCCGGTCGCCGCCGACCAGTACCCGGTGCCGGAGGCGCCGCCCCGGTCGGTGGTCCTTCTGACCGGCCGCCCCAGCAACTGCCACACCAGCCAGTCGTGTGCCTGCATCAGGATCGCGGTGCGCAGGGCGGCATCGGGTTCGTTCTTGGCCAGCCACCGCAGCTTGGTCACCGGCTGCGCGGCCTGCGGCACACACCCCACCGCCTGCGCCCACGCCTCACGCCCGCCGAGCGCGTCGATCAGATCGGCCGCCGCGACCTGCGCACGCTTGTCGCCGCCGACCATCGCCGGGCGCACGGTGCCGCCCTGCGCGTCCAGCGGCACCACCGCGTTCTGCTGCGCCGACACGCCGATGGCCTGCACGCCTTCGAGGAGTCCGCCGCCGGCCGCCTCACCGAGAGACAGCAGCCAGGCCTGCGGGTCGACGTCGGCGGGCCGATCGCCGTCCACCGGATGCGGGGCATACCCCTGCCTGAGCACGGCACCCGTGTCCGTGTCGCAGACGACGATGCGAGTGAAATCGGGCGCACTGTCCAACCCGGCGACTATCCCCATGGCCAAAATTCTGCCGTACCGCGGCGCTTGCTCGCGTACCGCTACGTGTTGCTCGTGCCCCAGTCGTCCTCCGCTGCGCCGTTCGTGTTGCGCTCGCGCAGGGACCGGACCCGCTGGGCCACCGAGTCGGGGACATGGTCGCCGACCTTGTCGCTCACCGCGTGGTACGCCTTGCCCGCGAACTGGCGGCCCTGCTGGGCGGCCGACTCCGCGGTGTTGCGGACCGCGGGGTTCTGCGCGACCTGACGTGCGGACTTCTTCAGCTGCTCGTAGCGCTCGCGACCGGCACGCGTGCCCAGTACGTAACCCAGTGCCAGCCCGACGACGAACGTCAGCTTGTAGCGCATGGCCGAGTCACCCTTCCGTCCGTGGGGAGTACCGATTGGCGGAGCACCCCCCTGCTTGCGCTAATGTATGTGTCGCAGCGAGCGCCCGCCCCCTGGCGAATACCCAGGTAGGTACGTTCGATGCAAACGAGGCATTCCTCCGTAGCTCAATTGGCAGAGCAGCCGGCTGTTAACCGGCAGGTTACTGGTTCGAGTCCAGTCGGGGGAGCTCGGTCCTCCGTAGCTCAATTGGCAGAGCAGCCGGCTGTTAACCGGCAGGTTACTGGTTCGAGTCCAGTCGGGGGAGCACACGAAGAGGACCCCCTTGGGGTCCTTTTTCATGTCGGCGGGAACCGCGCAGGCGGCGGCGCAGTCTCCATGGGCGTGCGAAGTCGACCATCCGAAGCAGGAGATCGTATGAGCGGCTATGCTGCGGCAGACGGCGCGCACAAATGTGCGCGACACGCCGCTATGGGGCGGTAGCTCAGCCGGTTAGAGCAGCGGACTCATAATCCGTCGGCCGTGGGTTCGAGTCCCACCCGCCCCACCACTCGCTACGCGGGCAGAACCGTTTCTACCTGCGGGAACGTCAGAGCGGGGGCTGTCACTCGGAGGTGGCGGCCCCCGCTCGGTCGTTCAGATCAGGATCCAGGGGACGCACAGGGGACGCGGCGATGGATGCCGTCGGGGGCGGAGCGGGGGTGCAGTTGCCCTCGGGGCCGCATGCCCGAGTTGCTGACGGCCTGTCATGCGGGGGCGGCCGGGCCGGGTGTGGCGGCGGTTGTGATCGCGGGTCGCTGGTCCAGGCTCGGCGGTATGTCGATCCGACGTCCCGTCAGCTTTGAACTGAACTCCGAGCTGAAGAAATAGGGGCGGGATTTTTGTTCTCCTGGCCCACATAAATGGGCGTCGGCGCTCGGAGTGTGTGATCGCGACGCCGTTCCCCGGGGCAGGAGGGAAGGTCCCGAAATGCGTCGGCTCTACAGTCCATGGATACCGCAGGTTATCTATTTCTGGCGGGGACGGAGCATATGGTGTCGGACGCGGACGCCAGGGACGTCCGCGGGGCGCTGGGCGTCCTGGTCTGGGAGAACCTGTGGTCCGACCTGGACGACGGAACCGACGAGCGGCTGGCGGGGCCCGCAGGGGGCGGCTGCCTGGATCGGTCCGGGGGCGATCCCCTGCGACGGCATCGCGTTCGCTCCGGACGCCGGCGAGGTCTGCTGTCTGCCTCAGGACGGAGATATCCACCTGCTGAACAATATGACTGGGAATCCCACGGAAAGGAAGAACTCGCGGCCGTGCGGCTGCATATTCGGGAAGCGATGAGTTCCGTGGTTCCGGCCGCTCTGAAGAATCCGGAATTCTGTTGGTTCGATGCCCTCACGTCCAGTGTGGACCCTGAACATCACTTCTAACGGGGAGCGCGGTCGCGCAGTCCGTCGCGCAGCCGGCGCAGGTCGTCGGCGTGCCGGCCCAGGCCGTTGAGGCGCAGGCGGGCAGCCTCGGTACGGGGGTTGCGGTGGATCGTGAAGGCCAGGTTGAGGGACTCGCGCAGCATCCAGAGGTCGTAGGCCAGCAGTCGTGCCGCTTGGGCCTGGGCCTGGAGCAGGTCCGGGTCGGTGAGTTCGAGGTCCTGCAGTCGGGTGCGCAGGCGGTGCAGGGCGATGCTCTGCCGGCTGCACACACGCGCCGCATTGCGGGGGACAGGACCCGGTTCGCCGCAGGCGGCCACCGCCGCGTCGGCCGGTGTCTGCGCGGCCACGGCCTCGTCCAGAACGGCGACCAGCGCAAGCAACTGGGCCGTGCGCGAAGGACGGACGGGCGCCGGGTGGTGGTGGAGGCGGGCGAGCGTTCGTACGGCACGGTGCCACCGGACGGTGCCCGGGGGTGTGCGTATGCGCATGGCCCCAGTGTGCGCCGTGAATGTCGGCGGTCGTAGGGGGCGGCCGTCCGGAGGCGGCGGGCGGTGTCACGTCGTTGAACGGTCCAGGTGTTACGCAGAGCGAGAAATGAGCCCTGGGAGGACGATGAGACAAGGACAGAAGGAGGCGGGCCATGGCCAACGACCGATCTGTGACGGCGACGAGGACTCCTCCCTCCCTCACCTTCGGCAAGACCGAACGGGAGGACCATCCCTGGGAGATACAGCTCGTCAAGCACCCTGAACGCACCGAGTCCGCGCAGTTCCGCGCCGCGAAGGAGGCTGTGAACAAGATCCTTCAGGAGCTGGGGAGGACCGACCGGCCGTACGGGCCGGGTCCCTACGAGATGCACCACGGTGGCAGTCTCTGGGTGAAGACGGACGGCGGCTGGCGGATGTACCGGGCCCGGGTCGGCATCGAGTGGAGCATGCAGTTCTGCGCCGACCCCGCGAAGGTCGACCGGCTGCGGCAGGAGGCCGCCGACCTCGTCGCCGCCTTCCCCGAGACGCTCCCCGCGCTGGATGCCCTCGGCTACAAGCGGGCCCGCAAGCTGCTGGACACCCCGATCACGGACGCCGACGGCGTCGCGGCCTGGACCGACTCGCTGTTCAACGCGTGCGTGCCGCTGACCCGCGGGAACCACCAGGGGATCCTGCCCAAGGCGGCCGGCGAGCACCACTACCCCTGGCCGATCAAGGGCGCCGACTACATCCGGTACGACGACTTCAACCTGTGGGTGACCCTGCCCGACGGCACCCACGCCGGCGTCGCCCCGGTGGCCGCCCGCGGCTCCGGTGACGGACGCCTGCGTATCGTCCACGCCCGGCACGGCACACCGGCCGGAGACGTCCTGGCCAAGGCGCAGCGGCGCAAGGTGATGGCCGTACTCCCGCCGGACAGCCCCATGGCGCTGGAGGCGTTCCAGCAGCAGATAGCGCCCGGGGCGCGCACCGCGTCGAGCCGGCCGCGGTCCCGTGTCACGCGCGGCGGCACCCGGCGGGCCGGTTAGGCGGGCCGTGGTCATGCCGCGCAGGATCGTCGTCTGCCTGGACGGCACGGGCAACCAGGTCGGCGCCCGCAACCCCACCAACGTGGTCAGGCTCTACGAGATGCTGGAGACCGGCGACCCGTCGAGGCAGCTGCTCTACTACGACCCCGGGGTCGGCACCATGTCGTCGGCCAGTGCGCGCGGGCCGCTGGGCCGGGGGCTCTCCCGGCTCGGCGGCCTCGCGTTCGGGACGGGGCTGAGGACCAACCTCGCCGAGGCGTACACGTACCTCATGCAGCACTGGCAGCCGGGGGACGCGGTGTACGTCTTCGGGTTCAGCCGCGGCGCCTACACGGCCCGCGCGCTGGTCGGGATGCTCAACAAGCCGGGGCTGATGCGGCCGGGTGCGGAGAACCTCGTGGCGTACGCCGTGTCGAAGTACGCCTTCAACCAGGACATCGACAAGAGCGAGGAGGAAGTCGCTCGCTTCTCGCACGCCTTCTGTGTGCGCACCGAGGACGAGCCGCTGTGGGCGCAGGTGAAGCGCAACGACCCCCGGCAGGTCTCGCACCACGCCCTCCCGGTCGCCTACCTGGGCGTCTGGGACACCGTGAAGGCGGCCGGCCTCCTGCGCCCGGGCGCGCTGCGCTGGCCGTACACCCACTCGCTGCCCAATGCCGCGCGCATCCGGCACGCCGTGTCCCTCGACGAGACGCGGCGCCCCTACCGCGAGTTCCTCGTCAGGCCGCGCACCCCCGGTCCCGACACGGACACGAGCACGGCGGAGGAGGTGTGGTTCGCCGGGGTGCACTGCGATGTCGGAGGGACCTTCGACCACGCCCCGGACGCACCCCTGCTCTCCACGATCACCCTCAAGTGGATCACCGACGGCGTCTGCGACGACCTGGATTTCCGCCCGGGTGCCTATGCCGCGGAGACTGCGGTGACCGAGGCCTTCGCGGACGCCCCCGTCCACCACAACGGCCCGCTGTGGATCCTCGTGGGCAGGCGTACGCGCCCCGTACCTCCCCAGGCGGTACTCCACTGGAGCGTCCGGCTGCGCAGGGAACGGGACCCCGGCTACCGGCCGGACCTGGCCGGACGCGACCGCTGGGCGGATCCCGACTGGTTCAAACCGGCCCGGGACTGACGGACTCGGGGGTTTCTCGAGGGTGTCCTCCTTCCCGGGGAGTAGCGAGTCCTGCCCGGAGTCGTCTCACGGAGGCATGACATATGCCTCCGTGGGAACGATGTGCCCAAGTGGCGCGCGGACCAGGCTGGTTCACGTCAGCCAGCCGGTCCGAGGAGGGCGTCATGAACCGTCAGATCCGCGTCCGTGTAAGCCGCCGGCCCGCCACGCCCCGCGACACCACCATCGACCGCAGGACGCCCTCGGGACGGATCCTGCCGTACTGATGCCGTACCAGGACTGCGCTCCGGCACCGTCGTAGCGTTGAAGGTATGCGCGTGCTGGTCGTCGAGGACGAGGAGCGGTTCGCGGCCGGGCTCAGGGACGGGCTGGAGGCCGAGGGCTTTGCGGTGGACGTCGCGCCCGACGGGGTGGACGGGCTGTGGCTCGCGCGGGAGAACGCGTACGACGCGATCGTCCTCGACATCATGCTGCCCCGCCTCAACGGCTACCGGGTCTGCCGGACGCTGCGCGGCGAGGGCGACTGGACGCCGATCCTCATGCTCACCGCCAAGGAGGGCGAGTGGGACGAGATCGAGGGCCTCGACACCGGCGCCGACGACTATCTGACCAAACCGGTCTCGTACGGAGTGCTCCTCGCCCGGCTGCGGGCGCTGCTGCGCCGCAAGGCACGGGAGCGGCCCGCCGTCCTCGCCGCCGGTGACCTGCAACTCGACCCCGCGACCCGCACCGTGAGCCGGGCCGGGCGCGGCATCGAGGTCACCGCGCGCGAGTTCGCGGTCCTGGAGTTCCTGCTGCGGCGGGCCGGCGAGGCGGTGTCCAAGCGGACCATCCTCGACCACGTCTGGGGCGACGACTTCGAGGGCGATCCGAACATCGTCGAGGTGTATGTACGACGGCTGCGCAACAAGGTCGACCGGCCCTTCGGGCGGCGGTCGCTGCTGACGATGCGGGGGCACGGGTATCGGCTGGTGCCCGATGACGGGTGAGCGGCGGCAGCAGCGGCGCCTGCGGGCCGTGCGCGTGCGGGCCACGCTCATCGCCGCGCTGGCCGTGGCGCTCGCCCTGGTCGCGGGCGGTACGGCGCTGGTGCTCGGGCTGCGCTCCGAGCTCTCGGGCGACGTACGGGACGCGGCGCGGGCCCGGGCGCAGCAGGTGGCCAGGGTGATCGACGCGGGACGCGGGGTGCCCGCGCCGACCGTGACCGATCCCGCCGAGGAGTTCCTGCAGGTCGTGGACGCGTCGGGCAAGGTGGTCGCCGCCAGCAGCAACGTCAGGGGACAGCCGGCGCTGGCCCGGCTGAGCCCGGGGCACAGCGCGTCCGTGCGCACCCCGCTCGACGAGGACCCCTTCCTGGTCGTCGCCGCCGGCGCACAGGACGGCGACCGGAAGCTCGTCGTCCTGGACGGCCGGGCGCCCGCCGGAGTCGCGGAGGCCTCCTCGACCGTGACCCGGCTGCTGCTCATCGGCCTGCCCGTGCTGCTGGTGCTCGCGGCCGCCGCGACCTGGGCCGCCGTGGGCCTGGCACTGCGCCGGGTGGCCCGCGCGGAGGCGGCACAGCGCCGCTTCGTCTCCGACGCCTCGCACGAACTGCGCTCACCCGTCGCCGCCGTACGCCAGCACGCCGAGGTCGCCCTCGCCCACCCCGGACGCACCGACGCGGGCGCGCTCGCCACCACCGTGCACGACGAGGCCGTACGCATGCAGCGCCTCGTCGACGACCTGCTGCTGCTCGCCCGCGCCGACGAGGGTGCACCGGCCGCCCCGCGACGGCCCGTGGACCTCGACGACCTCGTCCTGGAGGAGCTGCGGCGGCTGCGCTCGACCACCGAACTGCGCATCGACGGCACCGCGGTGGGCGCGGCCCGGGTGCGGGGCGACGAGGACGCGCTGCGCCGCCTGGTGCGCAACCTCGGGGAGAACGCGGCACGTCACGCACGCACGCGCGTGGCGTTCACGCTGGCCGACACGGGCGACGGGCGGGTGCGGCTGGTCGTCGAGGACGACGGCCCCGGGATTCCGGCCGCGGACCGCAAGCGGGTCTTCGAACGGTTCGTACGGCTCGACGAGTCCCGTTCGCGTGAAGCGGGCGGCGCCGGGCTGGGCCTCGCGATCGTCGCCGAGGTGGCGGCGGCGCACGGCGGCAGTGTGCGGGTGGGGGACGGGGCGCGGTTCGTGGTGACCCTGCCGTCCGGGGAGCGGAACTGAACGCTCCGTCAGGTGTGTTCAGCCTCCGTTCAGCGGTGCGGCGGGACGCTGGCCGGCATGAGGAACAAGACCATCTGGCCCGTTCTGGGAGCCGCCGTACTGCTGTCCGGCGCCTGCTCCGGGAACCAGGCGCACCACTCCGACTGCGTCCACGTCGTCGACGAGACCACCGGAAGGACGGGCGCGTCCTGTCTGCCGCTCGCACCGAAGAGCGACCGCGTCGACCTCTCGTCACCACGCTTCACCCACCCCGGCCGCATCACCAACCCCCTCCACCCCACCGCACAGGTCGCCCAGACCGTCTACGGCGGCCAGGAGTCCGGCAAACCCTTCCGCACCGAGGTCACCCTCCTCCCCGGCACCAAGACCATCACCTGGGGCAACCGCACCATCCACGCCGTGACCTCGCAGTACGTCGCCTTCTCCGCGGGCCGCGTGGTAGAGGTCGCCGACGACTACTACGCCCAGGCCGATGACGGCTCCGTCTGGTATCTCGGCGAGACGGTCTTCAACTACGACAACGGCGTCGTCGCCGACACCGAGGGCACCTGGCAGGCGGGCCACAAGCACGCCCCCGGCGCGATGATCATGCCCGCGCACCCGCACAAGGGCGATGTCTACCGCACGGAGAACGACCCCGGAGTCGTCTTCGAGCAGGTCACGGTCCGGGCCGCCGGGCAGACCGTCGACGGGCCGTACGGGAGGATCAAGAACGCGATCACCGTGCACGAGCTGCACATGGACGGCACGACCGAGGACAAGGTCTTCGCCCCCGGGTACGGCGAGTTCTCCACCGGCTCGGCGGGCGGCGACCTGGAGGCGGTGTCGCTCGCCGTACCGACGGACGCGACGCGTGCACCGGTCCCGGCGGGGCTGGCCGCGCTCGACCGGGCGGTCCGCACGGCCCACGCCGGCCCTGCACCCGCGACGGTCCGCGCGGTGCGCGAGGCCTGGGACGCCTACCGCGCCTCCGACGCCGTACCGGCGCTGCTGGTGCGGCAGATGACCCGGGACCTGGACGCCTGGCGGAAGGCTCCGCAGGACCGGGCGGCGGCGCTGCGGGCCGAGCAGAACACCACGGATCTGCTGCTGCGCCACGAGCCGCTGAAGACCGTCGAACGGGCCCGACTCGACATGTGGGCACGGCAGTTGGGCATCGACGCCCGGGCGCGTGACGCGGGTTCCGTCGCCGGGGACGTGACCGGCCTCGAACTCGTACGGCAGCGGGGCTCCACGCCCAAGTCGGCGGTTCTCACGGCGGACCTGGCGAAAGCCAGGGAGGCGGCGGACCGCAAGGACACGGCGGCGGCCGGACGGATCGCCCGGCAACTGACCGAGGACATCGCGGCGTTGCGGTGACGGCCGGCGCGCGCCTCCGGGGCTCAGGCTCCGATCGGGGCGAGCATCAGCGGCTCGATCCTGCCCTCCAGCATGTAGCCCAGGCCCCGCACGGCACACACGTCGGGCTGTTCGGCGATGTGCACCGGCATCCCGGTGGCCTCCCGCAGCATCTGGTCGAGGCCCGGCAGCAGCGCGCTGCCGCCCACCATCGTGATCCCGCGGTCGACGAGGTCGGCGACCAGATCGGGCGGGCACTCCCGCAGCACCCGCCCGATGCCGTCGAGCACGGCCGTCAGCGGGGTCTCGATCGCGTTGCGCACGGCGGCGGTGTCGACCTGCACGGAACGGGCGAGCCCGGTGACGACGTCCCGCCCCCGGATCTCCGTGGAGGCCGGCCCCTGGGCGGTGATCCCCATGTTGGACAGGGCGATGTGCAGGGGCCGTACGGACTGGCCGGGGAGCGTCAACTCGTGCTGATGGCGCAGATGCTGGACGATCGCATGGTCGACGGCCTCCCCGCCGACGGGAATGCGTTCGGCGGCCACGCTCGACCCGAGCGAGAGCACGGCCACCTGGGTGGTCGTGGTCCCGCACGCCATGATCATGGTGGCCTCGGGCTCCTGCACGGGCAGTCCGCACCCCACGGCGGCGGCGATCAGCGTGTCGACGAGCTCCACCCGCCGGGCACCGAGCCCGACGAGCGTCTCGGTGGCGGCCCGGCGGGCCAGCGGGTCGGCCTCGTGCGGGGTGCAGGCCGCGGCCCGCAGATAGGGCTTGCGGCGCAGGGCGCGACGGACCTTGTCGCCGAGCAGGCCACGGAGCATGCGCTGCGCCATCTCGATGTCGACGACGGTGCCGCCGGACACCGGGCGCACGACACGGATGTAGTGCGGCGTGCGGCCCTTCATCCGCTCGGCGAACTCGCCCACGGCGATGAGGGCACCGGTACGGGTGTTCACGGCGGCGACGGACGGCTGGTCGACGACCAGACCGACGCCCCTGACATAGACGCGGGTCCGGGCCGCCCCCAGGTCAACGGCAAAGTGGCAGCGCCGCAACTGCTCCAGACTTGCGGTCATGCAGGGTCCCTCCAGACAACGCCGACCGTGGGGGCCGCCGGGTGTGGCGGTCCCCACTGGCATCGTGCGGTGCGGGAGCCGGGTGGCGCCTTTTGTGGGGGGCCGGTCGGGGTGCAGGGGCCGGTCGGGGTGCGGCCGAATGGGGGTTCTGTGGTTTATGGCTGTCGGTACGGGGTGCTCTGGGCCGCGCCCTTCGCGATGACCGCGACCGTCTCCCCGCGCCGTGTGGCTTCGCCGGACTTCATTGTCGCGGACGGGCATCGAGGTGTCAGGGGTTCACCGGGCCGACGATGCCCCGGATCACCCCCAGCTCCACCAAGTCCTGCGGGCGGATGCGTAGCTGGTCCGCCGTCGCCTCGACCTGGTCGGCCGGGCGTTTGAGGATCGCGGCCGCGAGCTCCGGAGCGATCACCGAGAAGTAGCTGTCCGGCGTGGCCCAGGTGTTGCCCGCTGCGGCCAGCGCCAGCGCGCCGCCGGAGCCGCCCTCGCCGATCACCAGCGTGGTGACCGGCGTACGGGCGGCCGCCACCGCGCCGAACAGCTCCGCGATGGCGGGTCCGGCGGCCTGGCGTTCCGCCTCCGCGTCGTTGGCCGCGCCCGGTGTGTCGACCAGGGTCAGCACCGGGATGCCCAGGCGGTCGGCGAGGCGGATCAGGCGGGCGGCTGTGCGGTAGCCCGCCGGGCGGGTGGCTGTGCCCGTCTGGGCGGCGTAGGCGACGGTTCGTCCCGCGTGGTTGCCGAAGCCGCAGAGCATGCCCTTGGTGTCGGTGCCGCCTGCGCGGTCGCCGCTGATCGCTGCGCGGTGGGTGAAGTATGCCGACAGGTAGGCCTCTGCACGCGGGCGTTGAGGTGAGCGGGCGTGTTGGACTGCGTCCCAGCCGGTGGCGGGGTGGGCGGCGGTGCCGAGGGCGGCGGGGACGGGGGCGGGCGGACCGGCGCTGGGGGCAGGGGTCGCTTGCCCGCGCGTGCGGGGTGCCGCTGCGCCCACCCGTGCCGCCCCAGCGGCACGACTGCCCGCAGCTACGCCAGCGTGACCGCCCATCAGCAGGCGGAGCCATAGGCCCAGCGTCTCCCGTAGGGCTGGCAGCTGGACCACCGCGTCCGCCGAACCCGCCGTCACCTGTGCCTCTGCCGTGTACGCCGTCGGGTCCGCGTCCGGCGGTCGTACTCGCGACCCGGCGAAGCCCACCTGCGCGCCCGGCAGGGCGAGGGTTACGTCGGCCCCGGCGCCCAGGGTGGCCCAGCCGCCGCCGGTTGTCGGGTCGCGGAGGACGGCGATCTGGGGGAGGCCGGCCTCGCGGGTGAGGGCCGACTGGCGGGCCACGCGCTGGAGTTGGGTCAGGGCGAGCATGCCCTCCTGCATGCGGCTGCCGCCCGTGGCTACCAGTGGGACGACCGGGAGGCGGTGAGTGCGGGCGTGGGTGTATGCCGCTTCCAGGCGGTCGCCGGTGCGTTCGCCGAGGGAGCCGCCGAGGAAGCCGAACTCGAAGGCGATCAGCACGGCTTGCGTGCCGAGCACGCTTGCTGTCCCGCACACCACGGACTCCGACTCACCGGTTCGCTCGGCCGCTCGGGCGCGCGAGGCGTCGTAGCCCTGCCAGGCGAGGGGGCCGTCGGGCGCGGACTCCCCTGCGGGGGCGGGGAGTTCGATGAAGGTCGACGGGTCGGTGACCAGCGCCAGGATCTCGCGGGCGGAGAGGCGTCGCTCAGGCACGGTGGAGTGCCCGCTTCATGATCTTCCCCATGTCGTTGCGGGGGAGGACGGAGAGGTAGTGCACCACGCGGGGGCGCTTGTGCGGGGCGAGGCGGCTCGCCACATGGTCCGCCAACTCATCGGCGCTCGGTGGTGATTGGGGGTCCGCCGGGACCACCCATGCCACGATCCGCTCGCCCAGGTCCTCGTCCGGCTCGCCGGTGACCGCGGCCTCCCGCACCCCCGCGTGCTCCAGCAGGGCGTTCTCGATCTCACCGGCCCCGATCTTGTAACCCCCGCTCTTGATCAGGTCGGTGGCCTTGCGGCCGACGATGCGGACGTAGCCGTCGGCGTCACGCACCGCCATGTCGCCGGTGCGGAACCAGCCGTCCGCCGTGAAGGCGGCCTCGGTCGCGTCGGGGCGGTTGAGGTAGCCGGTGAAGAGGTTCGGGCCGCGTACCTGGATCTCGCCGACCGTCTCGGAGTCGTACGACGTGATCGGCGACCCGTCCTCCTCCACGAGCCGCAGCTCGACGCCCGGCAGCGGTACGCCCACCGTGCCCGCGCGCGGCTCGCCGTCCGCCCGCACGCTCGTGTTCATGAGGGTTTCCGTCATGCCGTAGCGCTCGATGACCCGCCGTCCGGTCGCCGCCGCGATGCGCTCGTGGTCGTGGACGGGGAGGGCGGCGGAACCCGAGACGAGCAGCCGCGCCCGGCCGAGGGCCTTCGCCAACTCCGGTTCCGTTGCGAGCGCTTGGGCGATTCGGTGGTACATCGTCGGAACGCCGAACATCATCGTCGCGCCCTCGTTCAGCTCGCGCGCCACGCCCTCCGTGCTGAACCGGCCCAGGTGGCGGACGGACCCGCCGCGCCGGAGCGGGCCCAGGATGCCCAGCACCAGACCGTGCACATGGAACAGCGGCAGCCCGTGCACGAGTACGTCGTCACCGGTCCACTGCCAGGCGTCGGCGAGCGCGTCCAGCGTGGTCGCGATCGCCCGGCGCGGAAGGACGGCGCCCTTGGGCGGGCCGGTGGTGCCGGAGGTGTAGACGATCAGTGCCGGGTCCTCGTCGCCGGGGGAGGGGGCGGGGGAGGGGCCGCCTCCCGTGCCGGACACGTCCACATCCACATCGATGCGCTCCAAGTCCCGTACGGGATATGGCAGTTCGTCACCGGGAGCCGCCAGCACCACCGACGGCGCGCTGTCGGACAGGATGTGCCCGAGCTCCTTCTCCCCCGACTTCGGGTTGAGCGGCACCGCGGCCGCCCCGGCCCGCAGCGCCGCCACCACGGCCACGGCCGTCTCCAGCGCCGGCGTGGCCCAGACCGCGACCCGTCCGCCGCGCGGGAGCCGGGCCGCCAGGGCGCCGGTCGCGGCGGCGAACTCGGCATACGTCAGGGACCGGTCACCGAACCGCAGGGCGATCAGCCCGCTCGGGCTCTCCAGGGCGGGGAAGAGAGAGGACACGCGATGCACTCCATCCGTAGGGGCAGGAACGTCACCACCGTTCCTACACCAGCCGCCCCGCCGGCGACGATCAGGAGGCTTCCCGCACCACGTCCGCCACCACACAGCTCACGTTGTCCGGGCCCCCGGCCTCGTTCGCCGAGTCCACCAGGGCCTGTACGGCTGCGTCCGGGGTCCCGGTGGTGAGGATCTGCCGTATGCGGGCGTCGGGCACCACGCCCGACAGGCCGTCGGAGCACAGGAGATAGCGGTCGCCGGGGGCCGCGTCATGCAGGCGCAGGTCCGGGGTTCCGATGCCGAGGGCCTTGAGGAGGAGGGCGCGTTGCGGATGCGTCGTGGCCTCCTCCTCGGTCAGGCGGCCCTCGTCGATCAGCGACTGGACCACCGTGTGGTCGTGGGTGATGCGGAACAACTCCCCGTCGCGCAGCAGGTAGGCGCGGGAGTCGCCGATGTGGACGAGGGCCAGGCGGGAGCCCGTCCAGAGCAGGGCCGTCAGGGTCGTGCCGTTCTCGTCGGCGCCGTCCGCCGCGTCCCGGACCGCCTCGGTCGCGCCCTGCACGGCGTCCTCCAGGAGGTTGAGGACGCCGCCGGCCGGCAGCTCCTCGGTGTCCAGGAAGCGCAGGGCCTCCACGGCCGCGCTGCTGACCAGTGCGCCGGCCGGGCCGCAGCCGTCGGCCACCGCCAGCAGCCTTGTGCCCGCGTACGCCGTGTCCTGGTTGGCGGGCCGGACCAGGCCGCGGTCGGAGTGGGCGAAGTAACGAAGTTCCAGCATGGTGGTGTCCTTCCTCGGATCTTCCGTCAGGTGGTCCACGAGGAACGCGGCGAGATCCCGCCGTACCGCCGTCTCGGCCTCCACCCGCGCCCAGTACGCACGGATCTCCCCGGCGGCGGCCGCCGGTTCGAGCGCGCACACCTCCCGGATACGGGCCAGCGGCATGCCCAGCCGTCGCAGCCACGCCACCAGCCGGGCCTGCTCCAGCTGCCCGCGGGCGTAGTAGCGGTAGCCGGTGTGCGGGTCGACCCAGGCGGGGCGCAGCAGCTCCAGCTCGTCGTAGAGGCGAAGGGCTTTCGGTGAGAGCCGGCAGGCCCGCGCGAAGGCACCGATCGTGAGCATGTCCATGTGCGCCTCGCTGGTCTCGTCGTGTTCCCGCCACCGATGCTGGGGCTTCCCCGAAGGGGAAGGTCAATTCGGTTGCTTTGGTTGCGGGCGCCATGTCTAGCCTGCGGAGCAATCCATCGACGTATGAGGTTACGAAACCGGAGGCCACCGTGGTCCGTGTCGCACTCGCCACCTACGACCCCGGCACGAAGCCGAGCAAGGACCGCGATCTTCCCGTGCTGGTGCAGGCGCTGCGGGACGCCGGGGCCGATGCCGTCGCGCTGCCCTGGGACGACGCCGGCACCGACTGGAGCGGGTTCGATCTTGTCGTCATCCGGTCGACCTGGGACTACAGCTGGCGGGCGGACGAATTCGTGGCCTGGGCGGAGAAGTGTGCGTCCGTCACCCGGCTCGCCAATCCGGCGTCGGTCGTGCGCTGGAACACCGACAAGCGGTACCTCGGCGAACTGGCGGAGGCGGGAGTCCCCGCCGTCCCCACCCGGTATCTCGCACCCGGCGACGCGCCCGCCCTCCCCGAGGACCACGAGTACGTCGTCAAGCCGACCTCGGGCGCGGGCGCCCGGTACGCCGCCCGCTACACACCGGGCGACCGCGACACGGCCGTACGGCACCTCGCGCGCATGCACGAGGAGGGGCTGACCGCGATGGTCCAGCCGTATCTGGCCGGCATCGACGTCAGCGGCGAGCGGGCCCTGCAGTTCTTCGGCGGCCGCTTCCTGCACGCCAGCCGGAAGGGCGCCGTGCTGGCGCCGGGCACGGCCTACGACCACGACAAGGTGGCCCACCCGGACCTGGTGCCGTGGACCCCGACCCCGGCCGAACTCGCCGTCGCGGAGCGCGCGTTGGCCGCCGTACCGGATGCACCGGAGCTGCTGTACGCGCGCGTGGACCTCGTCGACGGGGAGGACGGACAGCCGCGGCTGATGGAGCTGGAGCTGGTCGAGCCGAATCTGTTTCTCGATCTGCATCGCGGGTCGGTGGCGGTGGTGGTGGAGGCGATCCTCGCCGCTGCCGGCGGCTGACCGCCGCCCGCCGGGCAGGCAGGTGCCGGGACTGATCTGTGGTGTCGGAGGGCTGTCGGTCGGGTGTCGGGAGCTGTCGGTCGAGTGTCGGTGGCTCGTCGGTGGGGGCTGGGACCTTTGCCGGACATGGTCGGCCGGAGTTCACCGGGCGGCCCGATTCCCAAGGAGCCACCATCATGAACAGCCCTGTCACGATCATCGGCGCCGGACTCGGCGGCCTCACCCTTGCCCGCGTCCTGCACGTCCACGGAATCCCGGCCACCGTTTACGAGGCGGAGCCCTCCCCGGCGGCGCGTACGCAGGGCGGGATGCTCGACATCCACGACTACAACGGGCAGCTCGCCCTCCGGGCGGCCGGTCTGATGGACGAGTTCCGCGCCATCGTCCTGGAGGGCCGCGAGGCGATGCGGATCCTCGACCCGGACGGGAACGTCCTGTTCGACAAGGCCGACGACGGCACGGGCGGGCGCCCCGAGGCGATGCGCGGCGAGCTGCGGCAGATGCTGATCGACTCGCTCCCGGCCGGCACCGTCCGGTGGGGGCACAAGGCCGCCGAGGTCCGTGCCCTCGGCGAGGACCGCCACGAGGTGGCCTTCGCTGACGGCACCACCGTCGTCACAAGCCTGCTGGTCGGCGCGGACGGTGCGTGGTCACGGGTCCGGCCGTTGCTCTCCGACGCTGTGCCCTCGTACGCCGGTACGTCGTTCGTCGAGACCTATCTGTTCGACGCCGACACCCGGCACCCCGCCGCCGCGAAGGCGGTCGGCGGCGGGATGATGATCGCGCCCTCGCCGGGCAAGGAGATCTTCGCTCACCGGGAGAGCGGCGACACCCTGCACATGTACGTGGCGCTGTCCAGGCCGCAGGACTGGTTCGCCGCCATCGACTTCACCGACGCCGCCGCGGCGACCGCGCGGATAGCGGCGGAGTTCGAGGGCTGGGCGCCGGAACTCACCGCGCTGATCACCGACAGCGACACCCCGCCGGTCCTGCGTCCGCATTACGCCCTGCCGACCGGGCACCGGTGGGACCGGGTGCCGGGGGTGACGCTGCTCGGCGACGCGGCCCACCTCACGGCCCCGAACGGCGAAGGCGCCAACCTCGCCATGCTCGACGGCGCCGAACTCGGCGAGGCCCTCGCCCGGCACCCCGACGACACCGAGGCCGCGCTCGCCGAGTACGAGCGGGCCATGTTCCCCCGCAGCGCCGAGGCCGCCACCTTCGACGGCGCCGAGGTCCTGGGGATCGACTCCGACGACAACACAGCCCAACGCCTGATCAACATGTTCGCCGATAACAGCCGATAACAGCCGGTAACGGCCGATAAGTCGCCGCTCAAGCCCCGAAGACTTCGGCTACGGCTACGGCTACTGCTATGGCTCGGACCGCCCGTCCTGACGGGCAACCCGCTGCAGCAGCCCCCACGTGAACTCCGCGGCCACCTGCCGCCGCACCCCGTCCGCATCCGGAGCCGTGAACGCCAGCCCCCACCGTGTAGGTGCCGTCCCCTCCAACGGTCGGGCGGGCGCGAAGGCGCGGGCCGTCTCGTCGACCGTGCAGGACCAAGGGGTGAGGTCGGCGAGGGTCTTCAGGACCGGTGCCTCGGCTCCTGGGGCGCGGATCAGCCACTCGTTCCAGACGGCGCCGTTCGGGGCGAGGAGTACCTCGAAGCGGAGGTCGGGCCAGAGGGGGACGGGCCAGAGCAGGGCCTCGCAGTCCAGGTCGCCGATCTTGCGAGCGATGACCGACTCGGGGGCACCGAGGACGGATCGGTAACGGGAGGCGGCCGCACGGGAGCGCGGGGAGTGGAGCATGGCCTGCCAGCGCTTGTTGGCTTCTCTCATGTCGGCGATGGAGACGCCCAGTTGGCGGCGGGCGTCCTCCACCAGGTCCGGGTTGTGGTCGGCCATGCGGCGCAGCAGGACCAGCTGGAAGTCGAGGGGGGTGAACGGGCTAGCGGGGCGCTTGGCGGACGGCGTGGGAACCATGGGCACCATGGTCGCCCACCCCACTGACACCCGGGTGGCGGCCGTCCGGGAGGAAGAGGACGGAGTTGACGTAGCGGGGGTGCTTGCGGAAGGGCAGGACGCGGCCCAGCAGGCCCTGGGTGGCGACGTGCGAGGCGCTCGCCTGGTGGGCCTCCAAGGGGAACTTCGCAAGGGGCACCCAGCTGTCGCCGGGCAGTACCCAGCCGTCGTAGCGGAGGAGGGAGAGATAGGTGATGACGGGGGTGATCGTCTGAATCCTGGACTCCAGTTCGATGAAGAGGGCCGGGCGGTCCCGGGCCAGCAGGCCCGTTGCGCCGCGGAGCACCGCGAGCTCGTTGCCGTCCACGTCGATCTTGATGAAGCCGACGTCCTGGAGGGCGAGTTCGTCGAGGGTGACGCAGGGGACGTACAGGGCCCGGGCGTGGATGTCGCGGCGGACCAGGGAGGACACTCCCCGGTCGCCCGCGTCGTCCGGCGGGAGCCACAGGCGGGCCGTGCCGGGGCGGTCCGAGGCGGCGGCCTGGACGACGCGGACGTTCGGCGGCGCGGCGGAGGTGAGGAGGCGGGCCAGGTGGGGGACCGGTTCCACGGTCACCACCTGGTGGGCACGGGTGGCCAGGCGCCGTGTCCATGGGCCGTACCAGCCGCCGACGTCCACGGCGGTGCCGCAGCCGGGAGGGCAGAGGTCGGGCAGCCGGGCCAGCTCGGGCTCGAAGCGCGGGTAGACCGCCCGGGCGGCGGCGGCCACCAGGCGGGTGGGGAGGAAGGGGGCCAGGCGGGCGGCCAGGGTGCGGGGTGGAGTCATGGTCACTGGGCCATCCGCTTGAGCAACGCCTCGTGTTCGTCGTCCGTCACCTGCTCCCCGGACGACGGCAGCAGCTGCGGGATGCCGTCGACGATCGGGTAACGGCGGTGCAGGCGCGGGTTGTACAGGGCCTCCGGGGCCGCCGGGCCGCCCGGCTTGAGGAGGTGCAGCGGGCCCTTGTCGAGCGGGCACGCCAGGATCCGCAGCAGCGGGTCGTCGGGGTTCATGGAGGTGTCAACTCCTTGGTGGCAATGGGGGGTTGGGGAGGTGCCTGGGGTGCGGGCCGGTCGTGCTTGGGCATCACAAGCAGGACGGAGACGGCCAGGACCGTCCCCGCCAGGCGCAGGGCGAGCCGCAGCGGGTCGTGCGGGAGCGCCTCGCCGAAGGAGAGGGTGCCGAGTACGGCCGTGTAGAGGCAGGTCACCGTCGTGCACACCGGCACGATCAGCGAGGCCCGGCAGCGCTGCAGCGCCGCCTGCGACATGACCAGGCCGAATGCGCCGGTGAAGAGGAGGAGGTAGGGGTACGGGGACTTGAGCAGGTGGACCACCGCACCGACCGGCCCGCTTGTCGTCAGGTAGCTCGACACGCCCTTGATGGCGAGCGAGCTGACCCCGTAGAGCAGGCCGACCGCCACCCCGTACTCCACGCCCGTGGTCGGTGCCCGGTGCCGGTGCTTGGTGCGGCGCTCGGCGGCCCCGTAGAGCCACACCCCGCCCGCCAGGGACGGCACGCACACCAGCAGGATCAGCGGATACGGCGCGCTGCGGCTGACCGTGTCCGCGCCTGCACCGGCCTCCTTCAGCGACAGCACCACCATCAGTAGCGCGCCGAGGATCGCACCGAGCGCGTACCGCTCCCGGCCGGTCGTCTCCTCGCCCAGCAGCCGGGCCGACAGCAGGACGAGCAGCACCAGGCCGGAGACGAAGATGCCCTGGGCGGCGGCGATCGGCAGGGTGCGGTAGACGACGAGCTGTGCGCCGAAGCCGGAGGCCAGGGCGAGGGAGCCGCCGATCCACAGCGGGCTGCCCAGCACCAGCCGCAGCAGCCGGGCGGGTTGACGGATCGTCACCTCGGGAAGGGAGGTGAGCGCCCGTTTCTCCAGGACGAAACCGAGGCTGTACAGGGTGTTCGCCACCAGGGCTGCGACCACTCCCCACCACATGGTGTGCCCCCCTCTACGTCTTTGTCTTTCGCGCGTGCAGGAGAAGGATCGAGGCGAGCGACGGTCTGGAGCAGGCCAGCCGGTCGAGGGGGCGGAGGGGGCGGGGTACGCCGTGGAAGGGGGCGCCCTTGACGTCCACGATCTCGAAACCGGACGCGGCGACGAACTCCCGTAGCGCACGGGCGGTGTAGAGCCGCAGATGTCCTACGACCTCCGTGCCCGGCCTGCCGTGGATCGCCCGCAGGCTGACCTCGGAGAAGACGGGCTGTACGCCGGCCAGCAGCAGGGCGCGGTTGTACCAGGCGGCCAGGTTCGGGGTGGAGAGCATGAGGTGGCCGCCCGGGCGCAGGATGCGGCGGATCTCGTCGAGCGCCGCGTCCGGGTCGACCAGGTGCTCGATGACCTCGCTGAACAGCACGGCGTCGGCGGAGGCGGCCCGGAACGGGAGCCCGCCGCCGGTGAGTTCGCCGCGGATGGCGTACGACAGGTGGGTGCGGGCCCGTTTCAGGGCGTCCTGGGACCAGTCGACGCCGATGATGCGGTGGCCGGGGAGCAGGGGGGCCGCGGTGGCGGCCGCGGTGCCGTCGCCGCAGCCGATGTCGAGGATGGTGCGGGGCGTGCCGGTGGCGGGGCCGAGGGCGGCGGCCAGCATGCGGGCCTGGCGGAGGCTGCGGGGGGTGCCGGAGGCGACGGGGACGGAGGGGTCCTCGTAGAAGTCGCGCAGGTCGGGGTGGTGTGCGGGGGCGGTGGTGGGGGTGGAGGTCGCGTTCACGGGGTCACCTCCGTGGCGTGCAGATAGTGCTCGAACAGGTCGCGGAGGTGCGCGCCGTCGCCGTGGCTGAGCAGGGCGCGGGACCAGCGCAGGGCGAGGTGCAGGCGGCCCGCGGTGGAAGCGGTGGTGACGGTGAGACCGCGGGGCATACGGGCCGGGGCCGAGAACCAGACCGCGTGCGCGCGGCCCGCCTCCTCGCCGAAGTCCAGGGAGTACGGGATGCGGCCGATGTTGCTGAGGAGTGTGGTCGAGGTCCAGGGCGCGGCGGCTCTGCGCAGGCCGCGGGTGAGGGCGGCTCGCCAGGCTACGGGGGTGAGGGGCGCCGTGAGGAGCGCGGCTCCGTGGCCCAGTTGGGGGCGGGGGAGGGATTTCAGGGCTCGGGTGCGGGTTGCCGTGCGGCGCAGGAGGGCGGGCATGTCGGTGGGGGTGTGTGCCTCCAACTCCCTTGGGGAGAAGGGGACTTCTACCAGGCGGGTGCCGTTGCCTATCGGCATGGTGGTGTCTCGGGGGCGGTCATCGACCGGCATGGTGATGCGGAGGGGGCGGGGGGGTGCGCCGTGTTCTCTGTTCCAGTGGGTGAGGGTGAGGGCGGTGGTGACCATGAGTTGGTCGTTGACCGTGTAGGGGGAGCCCTTGGGGCGGTGGGGGAGGGGGAGTTCGGTGACCAGCAGGCCGTTGCCGGGGGAGGGTTCTGGGGTGCCGGGGGCCACCCTTGCGGGTGGGGACCAATTGGAGGGGGTGTCCTCGGGGGCTTGGGGGGTGTCGGGGGTGCGGATGGGGGGTGCCGTGGGGGAGTTGTTCTTGCCGCCGTAGATTTCGGCCGCGGTGGCCAGGACGCGGAGGCAGGCTGGGCCGTCGAGGGCTGTGTGGTTGATGGTGAGGAAGAGGACGGTGCCTTTGGCTGTTCCGGAGTTGGGGGTGGGCGTGGGGGTGGGGGTCGCTCGCCGGCGCTGGCCGGGTGCCGCTGCGCCCACCCGTGCCGCCCCAGCGGCACGACTGCCCGCAGCTAGGGCGGCTGCGGTGGCTGAGCCGACCGCATCCGTTGCCTCGCTGCCCTCCGCCGGGCCCGCCCCCTCCACCACCTCCAGTCGTATCGGCGGGGACAAGGTCAGTGGCGGTGCAGTCGTCAGGGCTCGTGTCCTCGCGTCCCGCAGTGCGTCCGGCCCCGCCGCCGGGAAGCTGACCACCTCCACGTCCGGCTCCGCCGTCAGCTCCCACTCGTAGCGTCGTCGGTACCAGTGGCCGGAGGCCTCGCGCATCAGGATGCGGGGATGGCGGCGCAGGGCCTCCACAAAGGCCGTCCGGAGCCGGTCCCTGTCCAGTTGCCCTGGCAGGTGGACCTCGATGTGAACCGTCTCCGGCTCCTCCTCTTGGAGGCAGTGGCGGGCGACCTCGTCGACGACGGGGAAGGGGATACGGGCCGGCGGTCGGGGCGGGCCGTCGGCGCGGGCGGGGTGTTCGAGTGCGGTCACGTGGGTTCGTCCCTCCCCCTGTCGGCTTCCGGCTGCGGTGGCTCCTCGGGCGGAGTCGGCCGGAACTTCGGTTTGCGGAGCGGGATCCGCGCGGTCGGCGGGTCGGGATCGGGCCCGCCGGGGCCGCGTGCCGAGACGGTCGGCCCGGCGTCGGGGCGAGGGAGAGGCGTCTTGCTCCGGCGCCGTTGCGGCAGTGGCCCGGTCGGCGGCGCCGCGGAGCCGGGCACCGGCGGCAGCACCGCCGTCGTGCTCGTCCCCTCGTCGGGCTCTCGTACGCTCACCAACGCCGCGAACAGCCCGATCAGCGCCAGGAGTTGGGCCGTGTGGCCGAATGCGCCCTCGCCCGCACCCGACGGCTCCCCGGCCCCCGTGGCCGCCGCGACCCCCGCCCCCGCGAGGGCGACGAACGCGACCGGTACGAGTACCGCGTGCCGCCGGTGTGCCAGCACCGCCAGCGCGGGCACCAGCAGCGCGAACCATCCGGCGATCAGCACACCCACCACGGTCAGTGCCACCGTGCCGAGCCACAGCCCGGGGAGCGGCGGTACCGGCTGCGGCGGGTCGGGGTTGGGCGCGCGGCGGCGCCAGCCGACCAGCCCGACCAGGACCGCCAGTCCCGCCGCGCCGCCGATCAGCCCGCCCTCGTAGGTCGTAGCGGGCTCGTACGACAGCTTGACCGTGCCGCCCGCCCCGGCCGGGATCCGCCAGCCCTGCTGCCAGCCGTCGAGGCGGAGCGGGGTCAGTTCCTTGCCGTTCAGGGTGGCTTTCCAGCCGTCGTTGTAGTTCTCGTACGTCGTCAGGTACGTGGCCGCGCCGGAGCTGACCGTCACCTCGCGGCGGTCGCCCAGCCAGTCCCGAATCGTCAACTGGCGCTCTGTGGCGGTGGGTTCGGTGACCGTGCCGCGGGTCAGTGTCATATCGGTCAGGGTGAGCGGTCCGGCGTCCCCGGCCTCGACGCGGTGGGTACCGGGGGAGAGCTCCAACTCGCCGTCGTTGCGGCCCTGCTGGCAGAGCGTCACATCGACCGTCCGGCGCTCCGTCAGGTCCCGTACGGTGCCCTTCGCGCTGGTCTGGTACAGCTTGCCGTCGACCGCCACGTCCGGCCCCTGTCCGCACGGCAGCGAGAAGGTGCGGGTGCTGCTCGGCTGCGGGGTGCGGTACTGGTCGAGTGCCGGGATGTACGCCTCGGTCAGGCCCACCGGGAGCTGCAGGTCCTCGTCGGCGACGGGGTTGTGCAGGGTCAGGGGCGCGGTCTGGGTGATCGTGATGTCCAGGCGGTCGGTGGTGATCGGGTCGAAGCGGACCACGCCGTTCTCGTCGACGCCGGCGATGGTCGCGCCGTCGGGAGAGCTGATGTCCACCTGGGTGGGACGGGTCGACAGGCCGCCCGCGGGCGCCAGCACGATCTCCCCCACCGGCTGTTTGCCGCTCCAGCTCAGATGGATCGTCGGCCGGTCGCCCGCGATCCACGCCGTCGTCAGATCGCCGTCGGTGAGGTTGCGCGCCGACAGGCCCGCGCCGAGGGTCGCCGTGGAGTCGGCGGTGGCGACGATGCGGTTCTGCTGGTCGGGTGCGACCTGGTAGAGCAGCTTGTCGAGTTCCTCGCCGTTCACCGGCACGGCGCCCGCCTTGACCTCGTACGTCCCTGCCGTGGCCGTGGTGAAGCGCCGGTGCAGGCCCGCCTCGGTGCCGGTCGCGGAGAGGCCGGTGGGGTCGGGGGTGCGGTGCAGGGAGACGAGCTCGGCGGCAGCGTCGGAGTCGTTCGCGTCCGTCGGCAGGCGCAGCAGACGGGTCACCTGTACGTGCGGGAGGGCGATCTCGGAGAAGCCGGCCCCCGTCAGACCCGAGCGGCGCTCCACCGAGCCGACGATCGTCAGCTTCATCCAACTCGTGGCGCCCGCAGGTGCCTTGACGGTCTGCGGCTGGCCGTTCGGCCGCAGGAAACTGGTCCTGGTCCCCTTCTCCGTCTCCACCTTCACCTTCGTCGCCGCAGACCGCACGCTCTCCTGCGGCAGCGGGGTCACCTTGAACGAGGACGGCATGTCGTACGAGTCCGTGAAGCCGATCCGCAGCCACTGCCCGTTCGGCGAGCCGGGCGCGCCCTCCGCCCACGCGGTGTCCGGGTTGCCGTCGAAGGCGTTCACCGGGTCGTACTGCGGGAGGTGGAAGAGCCAGTTGCCGTACGAGGAGGCCGTCACCGAGCGGGCGCCGCGCAGCTGGGCCACCGTCTGGTGGTCGAGCCCCTTGGTCGGCAGGATCTGATGCGGTCCCTTCCCCGCGTCCTGCACGGCGTCCGGTGCGTTCCGCTCCGAACCGGTGTAGGTGTACGAGGTGTTGGCGCCGACCAGCCCGAACCGGGTGTCCGCGCGGCGCAGCCCGTCGCCCACCACCTGGAGCGGCGGGGAGCCGAGCCCGGGGTGGTTGTCGCCGGTCAGCACGGTCGCGCGCCCGCGCAGCTGCGAGGCCAGCGGCAGCAGGGCCTCCGGGCCGCCGGAGACGACCGCGGTGTCGGAGACGGGCAGCAGATGGGCCTGGCCCGGCCGCGGGACGTCCTGGTTCGAGGGCTCGTAGATCTCGACCGCGCGCTGACGCGGATACAGCCCCTCGACCTGCAGCGGAGCGTCGTGCGCGATCCTGCCGCCGGTCATGACCGGCCCGAAGCCCGTCACCCGGACGTACCCCGACTGCTCCAGGGTCCGCTTCACCGTCGTGGTCGGTACGGAGCCGATCTGGTCGGGGTCGAGGTCGTTGCGGACGACGACGTAATACACACCCGCACGGCTCAAGTAGTCGGCCAGGCCCGGGACTTCACTCCCGGAGGCCAGTGCGTCCTGCACCGCGTCCATCGCGCGCCGGTTGCCGGGGGTGCCGAAGGGGACGTAGTCCCGCTGTGCCCAGCGGGACTTGGCGAGGACGTCGAGGGGCTCGTCGATGGGGGAGCCCCAGGTGTAGATGCCGTGCGAGGTGGCCGGGACGACGAGGGCGCGGGAGTCCGGGGAGTACTTCTCCAGCCAACTGGCCGTGGTCTTCCAGTACTTGGGCAATTCCTGGAAGGACCCCGGTTGGAGGATCGAGCCATTGAGATACGGCCACAACAGCCCCGGCAGGATCAGGACCGCCGCGACCAGCGGAGCGAACCGGCGCCCGCGCACCGGCCGGGCACCGCGCGGCTCAGCAGCAACCCCCACCAGATGCGCAAGCCCCAGCACCAACGCCAGAGCAAGCCCCGTCTGGAACTTGTAAATATTCCGGAAGGGGACGAGCCCCCCGTTCAGCCAGTCCTGCACGACCCCGTGGAAGGGCGCACCGAACGCGCCGCCGTACCCGGCGAGCAGCACCAGCACGCACGACACCACGGTCAGCACCAGCCACCGGCGCTCGGGCATGTCCCGTCTGGCGAGCCCCGCGAGTCCGAGCCCGGCAGCGAGCGCCGAACACACGACGACGATCACCGACGCGGCGACCGTCCACCCGGCCGGCAGCCAAGCCTCCCCGAAATGCAGATAGGCGACCCAGTTGCCGGCCCCGCGCAGCGCCTCCGTCCCTGACATGGTGGCCGTGGTGGTCTGCGAAGTCTCCACGTACGGAAGGAAGTTCTCGCCGTAGACCCCGAGCATGACCAGCGGTATCCACCACCATGCCGTGGCCACGATCAGCCCCGGCACCCACCAGCCGATCAGCTTGCGCTGCCGTGGCCCGGCCGGGCGGGACAGGAGGTACAGCCCGACCGGCAGCAGCGAGGCCAGCGTGGAGGCGCCGTTGACACCGCCCATGAACGGCACGATCAGCGCCGAGCGCAGAGCGGCGACGCGGGCGCTGTACCGCTCGTTCATCAGCGGCAGCAGCACCCACGGCAGAAAAGCACCGGGCAGTGCGGCGGCGGACGTAGAGCCGATGACGATGGTGAAGACCGGCCACAGCGCATACGCGACCCCCGCGAGCAGCCGCGATCCGCCACTGCCGATTCCCAGCCGCTCGGCCAGCCGCAGCGCCCCCCAGAAGGCGACGGACACGATGACCGACATCCACAGCCGCTCCGCCAGCCACACCGGCAGATGCACGGCATGCGCCAGCCAGTAGAACGGCAGCATCGGCCACAGATAGCCCGCGTACTGGTCCTGGATGCCCCCGAAGCTGCCCTGGTCGTGCCACAACTGCCCCAGGTCGGAGAAGAACGCCCCCGGGTCGACCGTCACACCCAGCTTGGTGTCGAAGGTCTGCCGCCCCGGGTGCACCACCAGGAACAGTACGAACGCCACGGCCCAGAACCCCGCCAGCCAGCGCCGCGACCGCGGGCCCTCCGGCGGACCCGAGGTGGCCGCGGTGGTGGGAACGGCTGCCGGAGGAGGGGCCTGGACCGTGGTCGTCATGGGGGACACCGCCGGAGGATGAGGAGAAGATTCCAGGTGGCCACCTCACGTATCCCCGGCGCTTTCACGACGGTCTCCGCGAGGAACGGCCAGTAGCGGGAGCGCGCCGAGACGACCGTGACGTCGTCGCGGGCGCGCACCTGCCGCAGGGTGGTACCGATGTGCACGGCGAAGAGGTTCTCGCCGAGGGTGTGCTTGGCGGGCTTTCCGGTACGGCGCCGGTAGCGGGCGCGGGCCCGCTCGGCCCCGAAGTAGTGCCACGGCGCCCACTCGTGACCGCCCCACGGGGACAGCCAGTTGGTGAACGACACATAGATCAGCCCGCCGGGCCGCGTGACCCGGGCGAGCTCACTCAGAAACGTCTGCGGATCGGCGACATGCTCCAGCACGTTCGACGAGAAGGTCACATCGGCGACCCCGTCGGACAGCGGCAACAGATACCCGTCCGCGATCACGGCCCCGTCGGGCGGCTTCTCACCGAGCTCGTGCACGTCCGGCTCGAAGAGGTAGGCGTTCGCGCCGCGCTTGCGGAACTCCTCGGTGAAGTACCCGCCACCACCACCGACGTCGACGACAGTGCGTCCGGAGACGGGTCCGTCGTAGGCCTCGACCTGGTCGACGGCGTCGCGGGCGAGCAGGTCGTAGCAGGTCTGCGGATCGTCCTGCTCGTGCCGAAAGGCACGGAAGAGCGCGAGGGACCGCTGAAAGGAGGGATCTTTAAAACCGCCGGGTACTGGAGCGCCCCGATAGGGGCGCGGGGAACTGCGCGACCAGCCACGACGAATCCGCAGACGAGTCACGACCCCCAGCCCCTCACCGCCTCGGCGGCCACCGCCCGAAACTGTCTGACCGTCCGGTGCCAGCGATAACGCGCCGCGCGATCACGGGCTGCCTTGCCCATGAGCTCACGGCGGTGTCCCGACAGGGCCAGCGTGCACCAGGCAGCCGCAAACGAAGACTCCCCGTGCGCAAGCACACCGGTTTCCCCATCCACGACGGAATCCCGCAACCCCGGCACATCAAAGGCAATGGTGGGCGTCTCCCGAGTCGCGGCCTCGGTGACAACCAGCCCCCACCCCTCCACGGCAGAGGGATGCAGCAACAGCCAAGCCGCGCACAGCAGCCGATGCTTCTCCGCCTCGGAGACATGACCGGCGAACTCCACTCCAGGACCGGCGAGTTGCTCAAGACGCTCGCGTTCAGGCCCGTCGCCGACGATCACCAGCCGACCCCCGGTCACGGGCCGCACCCGCTCCCAGAGCCTCAGCAGCAGATCGATCCGCTTGTACTCGACAAGCCGGCCCACCGCCACGAACAACGGCTCGGCCGACCGCTCGTCCCGCGGCCCGGGCTCCTCCACACCGTTGTGGACCACACGGATCCGGTCCCGCGAGACACCGATCGCACGCAGCGCATGGGCCGTGGACGGCGAAACGGCAACCAGCAGACTGTGACGCTGCGCACCGGTCAGCGCCCAGTGCTCAAGTCTTCGGCCGATCCGTGCGGCCGGCGCGAGGGGTCCGCCGAACCGCATCTTCCACAGGTCGGAATGGACATGGTTGACCAGGCACAGGGTGGGGCCGTGGTGCCAGAGTGGTGCGAGGTACGGCATGCCGTTGCAGACCTCGACCAGCAGATCGGTCTCGCCGACCTGACGGGCGAAGGCGGAACGGGCACGCAGATAGTGGGCGAACTCGCCGCCGGCCGATACGACGCGGTAGTCCCGGAAGGCCGCGGGACCGCCGCAGATCAGGGTGACCTGGTGGCCGAGGGCGGTCAGGCCCTCGGCGAGCCGGTCGACCAGCAGCTCCGAGCCGCCGGCCGCCGGATTGTCCAGATCCCGGTGGGCGAGAAAAACGATTCGGCGCGGTTGTGGGGGGAGCGTCGAAGGGTGCTGCGGAGCCCAGAGGTGCGCGGCGCGCAGCGGGGAGGGCACGTGCTGGGGCATGGGTGCTCCAACTCGTCTCAGGGTGCGGAACTCAGTGGTGGCTTTCTGGACTTGCTGTGGGGGGACTGAGCTCTTCATGGGCGGGAGGTGTGCAGGGGTTGTGCTTGGGTGGGGGTGGACAGTTTTCGCCCAGCCGTTCGCCACGGCTACTCACCGAGGTGACAAATTTCCGCCTTATTAGAACTGACGTCATGTCACATCGTGAGCTAAGCCTGTGAAGTCTGGGATGTCTCCGGCAAATCAGGGCGCTTACGCCCTCGCGCCACCAAAGCCCCACCCACCATCGCCAGTAGGAATCCGGCCACAGCGGCGGTAATCGGCAACGTCTGTCCCACCATGCGCAGCTGGCCACTCTCCTTCTTGGCCAGTTTCACCTGGTCCCTCTGCGTCGCAGTGGTGAACGACAGTTTCTGGCTGTCCAGCAGCACCACCGCGTCCTTCTTGGCGCCCGGCGCCCGCAGGGTGCGCCGCGGGCCGACCTGGGCGTAGAGCACCCGGCCGGTGCGCTGGTCGACGACCAGCTCGATGCCGTGGTTGGAGTACCACTCCTCGGCCAGGACCTGCGGTTTGTTCTTCTGGTCGACGATGGTGCCGGGGACCAGCCGCGTCCCGATCTTCGTCGGGGAGACGGTGCCGGTGAAGCGGTAACCCTGGTAACCCTGGATCTTCTTGGTGCCGGAGTAGTGCAGAGTGACGGTCGAGCCAAGGGAGTTGTCCCACCACTGGTAGGACTTTCGCGCCACGTCGAAGGGGAACTTCAGATAGGCGTCCCCCTCGAAGTACGGGTTCTCCTTGCAGCAGTGCACCGGCTGGTTGGTGTGGCGATCGGTCACCCACCGGTTGAGGAAGAACTCCAGCGCGTCGTGCGGATCGGCGGCCGGCAGCGACTTGTCCGTGTCGACCGTCGTCGTCACGTCCCACACCGCCCGCCCGCTCTTCTCGCTGTCCGCGACATTGCCGCGCACCTGCTGGGTGACGGTGATGCGCTTGTCGTGAACTGTCTCGATCTGATCGGTGTCGAAGTAACTTCCGGTGCCTCTGTAGACGGCTGTGGTGTCGATATCGATCGGGTTCACGGCGGCCCGCGGCTCGACGTACCAGACCAGCATCGGCGCCAGGACCAGCAGAAACGTGCCGAGTCCCAGCAGGATCAACGAAAGGGGGGAGGCTGTACGGCGCATCCGGGCACTCCAGGGGCGAAGGATGACGGAGTTCGGGCCGCTCTTGGGCCGGAGACCGTATGCGCCTCTTGACGGGGTGTCAATGCTTGTCGAGACTGGGGCCGACAGGCAGGGGTGGGGCACCGGGGTGGGACGACCTCCGGACAGAGAGGCTGACCCTGCGATGTCCAGACTGCTCGCTGCAGCGATCACCGTCGTGGCCGCCGCCGCACTTGCCGTGGGCGCCGCCCTCGGCATCGTCGCGCTGCTCGACGCGACGCCCGACCAGCCCAACACCCCGTTGATCACGTATGAGCAAGCCGGGCAAGGGAGTTGACCGGTGGGTCCGACCCGCTCACCCGCCACCGCGACCCGCTCGGCCTGGCACGACGTGCCCCGCCTCCAGGTCCGCCGGTTCGCCGCCCTCGCGATGGCCGAGGCGCCCGCGCTCGCAGAGGAGATCCTGAGCGAGATCCGCCGCGAGTACCCGCACCTGCCCGTCGTACTCGACGAGTCGGGCGAGCCGATGGCCCTGGTCGGCATCCGCCGGGCCATCGAGGTCTTCGTCCAGCACCTGGAGCAGTCGGAGGGCCGCCCGACGGTCCCGCCGGGCGTCTTCCAGGAGTTCGGCCGCGGCGAGGGCCTGCACGGCCGCTCCCTGGACTCCCTCCAGGCGATCTACCGCATGGGCGTACGCCTCGCCTGGCGCCGTTTCGCCGAGATCGGCCAGCAGGTCGAGATCCCGCCGCCCGCGATGTACGAACTCGTCGACGCGGGTTACGAGTACCTGGACGGCCTGGTCGACCAGTCGGTGCGCGGCTACGCGGAGGCGGCGGCGAGGCAGGCCGGGGAACGGCTGCGGCTCCAACGCCGCCTGATGGAGCTGTTGTTGGCCGAATACCACCGGAGCGACCCGGCCGACGCGCTGACCGAACGGGCCGCCCGGGTCGGCTGGCCGCTGCCGCGCAAGGTCGCGGTCGGCGTCCTGCTCCGCCCGGCCCGGGAGGCGGTCGCACCGGCCGTAGGACAGGGCGTCCTGCTCGACATGGAGTACGAGCAGCCCCGTATGGTCGTCCCCGAGCCGGACGCCGCCGGCCGCCCCGAGTTACTGAACCGGGCGCTGACCGGCTGGTCCGGGGCGATCGGCCCGCCCGTACCGCTCGCCGACGCGGCGAAGTCGCTGCGCTGGGCCGAGGCGGCCGTAGACCTGATGGAACGGGGGCTGCTGCCCGCCGGGGACGTCCTGTACTGCACGGAACACACCGAGGCCCTGGTCCTGCTCCAGCCCGAGGAACTGATCGACGACCTCGCCCTGCGCTGTCTGGCCCCCCTCGCCCACTGCGGCCCGACGCACGGACGCCGCCTTGCGGAAACGTTACTGGCATGGCTGGAGACCCGAGGCGGGGCACCGGAAGTGGCCACCCGCCTCGGCGTCCACCCCCAGACCGTCCGCTACCGCCTCCGTCAGATCCGCGAGCTGTGGGGCGACGAGATCGACGACCCCGACCGCCGCTTCGAGCTGGAACTGGTGCTCAGGGCACAGAGGTTGAGGGGGGTGCTGGGGGAGACGAGGCGGCAGAGGCCGTAGCAGCATCACTTCTTGCGCTGCTCGCGCCACGCTTCGTAATGGTCCAGGAGGGTCTCCTCGACGGGCCGGTAGACGATGCCCAGCTCCTTGACGGTACGGCTGTTGTCGACGCGGAACCTGATGCCGAGGTGACCCCGGATGTAGTCCTGGGTGAGCCCGAAGGCGGGGCCCAGGATCCGAACGGGCCAGTGCGGAAGGCGAGTTCGGGGGAGTCGGAGGTCCCTCGGATACCGGGTGCGGATGATGCGCGCCATGTCGTGGAAGGACGTCATCGTCTCGGCGGCGACGATGTAACGGCCGTGCGCGTCGGGCTTCTCGGCGGCGGCGATGTGTGCATCGGCCACGTCCCTCACGTCTGCCGTGGTGAAGCTGAAGTCGGGGGCGCCGTAGAAGAAATACCCCTTGAAGAGCTCTTCGAGGAGGAAGAGGCTGCCGGACTCGGAGGCAGGGGTGAGTGAGGGCCCGAGCACCAGCCCCGGATTGACGGCGACCATGCGCCACCGCGACTGCCCCTTCTCCGCCTCGCGGGCGGCCTGCTCCGCAACGGTCTTGGCGTAGTGGTACGGGTTGTTCTCGACGGTGCTGGTGGTGTTGAAGTACGCCTCGGTCAGGACCTGGCCCTCCATGGCGCGCACGTCCGCGTAGTCGCCGAATATCGCGCCGACGGTGGAGGTGAGGACGAGCCTGTGGACGCTGGGTGTCCTCTCGATGCTCGCGATCACATTGCGGGTACCGGCGAGGGCGGGCTCGACCATGTCCCGCTGCCCGTCCTTGATCTTCTCCGGCATGAAGAAGGGCGAGGCGACATGGAAGACGACCTCGCACCCCTTCACGGCCTCGTCGAAGGAGCCGTCGGAGAGGAGATCGGCCTCGAAGAGTTCGAGTCGGCCGGGGTGGTCGTCCTGCAGGGCGCGCAGGGGCGCCACCTTCGCCGTGTTCGCGGTGCTGCGGACGGTGGTGCGCACGTGATACCCGTGCTCCAGCAGCCGCCCCACCAGATGACACCCGACGAACCCACTGCCTCCGGTCACCAGCACGTCCACGCGCACTCCGATCATTCGGTCAGAACCATTGCCCGGGCAAACGCACTATGCGTAGCCTGTCTTCGTTCGTCATGCCGATCGTCTGTTGAAATTTCGAACAGACAGACTCAGATAACAAGAGAAGGGACCGGTCGTGGGACGCCTCGTACCTGCCGTGACCCGGGCTCTCGACATTCTCGAGCTCTTCCTCGACGGGGACGGGACGCTCTCCGCCCCCGACATAGTGCGCAAGCTGCAGCTGCCGCGCACCACCGTGCACGAGCTGGTCACCACGCTCGCCGCCCGGTCGTACATCGTCCAGGTGCCGGGGCAGCCCGGACGCTACCGGCTGGGTGTGCGCCCGTACCAGCTCGGCAGCCGGTACGCCGAGCAGCTGGACCTCGCGGCCGAGGGACAGCAGGTGGCCCGTTCCGTCGCCGAGACCTGCGACGAGACCGTACACGTGGCGATCCTCGAAGGCACCGATGTCATCTACATCGCCAAGGTGGATTCGACGCATGCGGTGCGGATGGTGTCCGCCGCCGGGCGCCGGCTGCCCGCGCACTGCACGTCCGTGGGGAAGATGCTGCTGGCCTCCCTTCCGGAGCCGGAGCTCACCTCGCGCATCCCGGACGATGCCGAGCTCGTCGCGATGACTCCCAACAGCATCACCGAGCCGTCCGCCCTGCGCGAGGCCCTCGCACAGATCCGTCAGCGGGGGATCGCCGTGGAGAGCCGTGAGTCCAATCCGGACGTGAGCTGTGTGGCCGCGCCCGTGCGGGACCGTACGGGGCAGGTCGTCGCCGCTCTCTCCATCTCCGTCCCCATGATCCGCTGGAGCGACGACCGCCGCGCCGAGCTGGAGCAGCTCGCCGCCAAGGGCGCCGTGGAGCTGTCGGAGCGCCTCGGCCACCGGACCGTCGCATGACGGCGTACGAGGTGGCGGTGCGCGCCGAGGCCACCCTGGGCGAGGGGCCGACCTGGGACGCGGACGCCGGGCGGCTGATCTGGATCGACATTCTGGGCGCGCGTGTATACACCTACGACCCGGTGACCGGCCGTCGCACGGTCCGCGTCACCGACCAGCACGTGGGTGCGGCGAAGCCCAGGGCCGGCGGCGGCCTGGTCCTGAACCTCCGGGACGGAGTCGGCCTCGTCGACCCCGACGGCACCTTCCGCTGGCTGCACCACGAACCCGTCCCCGGCCGCCGCGCCAATGACGCCGCAGTCGCCCCCGACGGCGCCCTGTGGGCCGGCACCATGCGTTACGACGAGGCACCCGGCGGCGGCACGCTCTCCCGGATCACGGGGGAGGGGGATGTCGAGACGGTTCTCGACGACGTCGCCGTCAGCAACGGCACCGGGTGGAGCCCCGACGGGCGGCTGATGTACTACGTCGACTCCCCGACGCGGCAGGTCGACGTCTTCCACCACGAGGACGGCCGGGTCGCCGAGCGGCGCCGGTTCGCGGAGATCGAGGAGGGCGCCGGCTTCCCCGACGGGCTGACCGTGGACGCCGACGGCTGTGTGTGGGTGGCCCTGTGGGACGGCGGTGCGGTACGCCGTTACACGCCCGACGGCGAGCTCGACCGGGTGATCGAGCTGCCGACGCCGCGCGTGACCGCCTGCGCCTTCGGCGGCGCGGACCTCACGGACCTGTACATCACCACGGCTCGGGTGGGTCTTGAGGCCCCGCATCCGACGGCGGGCTCGCTGCTGGTGGTGCCCGGCGCGGGGAAGGGACTGGCTCCACGTCCCTTCGCGGGCTGAGCGGACCGGCGACCGGCCCAGGGGGGACCGGCGACCGGCCCAGGGGCTACTGCAACCCCGCCTTCTTCAACTCCTCGGCAGTCAAAGGCGGTCCGGCCAACGCAGGCTTCAACGGCCCCACCAGCGCCGCCAGCAGAACGGACGGTGCCAGCAGCACCTCCGCCCGCCGCTCCAGGGACGTCACATCCGTCACGCGGCGGGCGATCCGCCCGTTCCCCGTGGCCGTGTGCATGAGCCGGGACACATACGCGGCCACGACCCGGTCCCGCAGCGTCGGCCCGTCCTCCGTCGCCCCCGGATAGAACACGTCCTGTCCTATGGCGAAGTCCCAGGCCGCTCCGACCGGCCGGGCGACCGCCTTCTGGACGCGCCGGGACAGGCCGGACGCACCGAAGCCGTGCCGCCGCGTCAACTCCCGCAGAAGCAGCGCGCTTTGTGCGCCCACGGCCAGCCCATGACCGTAGACGGGGTTGTACGCGGCCAGCGCGTCACCGAGGACCGTGAAGTTGTCGGGCCAGGCAGGCATCCGTTCGTAGAAGTACCGGCGGTTGACGGTGGCGCGGGTGAAGGCGACGTCGGACAGCGGCTCGGCCCGCGCGAGGAGGTCGCCGATGAGCGGGTGGCGCAGCCGCTCGCGGGCGAACGGGAGGAAGTCGTCGCCCGCGGAACTCGGTTCGCCCCCGCGGGTGCCGTTGAGGGTGACGATCCAGCGGCCGTTCTCGATGGGCAGCAGAAAGCCCGCCCGGCCGGGGTTGCCGTCCCGCGGGTCCGGCTGCACGTTGACCACGGGGAAACCGTCGCGGGCCAGGTCGGGCGCGAGGTAGAGCCGGCTGGCGTAGGCGAGACCGGTGTCGACCTGGCGGCGCTCCGGCTCGGGCAGTCCGAGGGCCGCGAGCCAGCGGGGCGCTCCGGAGCCACGGCCGGTGGCGTCCACGACCATGCCCGCATCGAGGGTCCGCTCCCGGCCGTCGCGTGCGCGCACCCGGACGCCGGTGACGGCCTCCGCGCCGCCCGCGAGCCCCAGCACCTCCGTGCCCTCCAGCACCTCGACGCGCTCGTCCGCGAGGACATGCGCCCGGACCGTCGCGTCCAGCAGGTCCCGCCCGGCCAGGACGACATGGTGCGACTCGGGCCAGCGCCGGAACCAGCCGTGCGCCGAGAGCGCGACCACGTCCGTGGTGACCGGCGCCCGGCGCGCCCCGGCGGCCAGGAGCGCCTCGGTGATGCCCGGCAGCAGTTCCTCCATCGCCCGTACCCCGCCCGACCAGAGCATGTGGGCGTGCCCGGCCTGCGGGAGTCCTTTGCGGGGCGCGGGTGCCCTGGGCAGCTCGTCGCGTTCCACGACGACGACCCGGTCGGCGAGGCCGGCCAGGGCACCGGCCGTGAGCATGCCGGTATGGGATCCCCCCAGGACGACGGCGACTCTGGCGGGGGAGGGACGTTCAGTCATGCGTGGACATGCTCTCTGCCGGGACGGCCGCGAGGGTGCGTACCGCCTTGATCTCGTCGGGGTGGCGCAGGACCTCGGAAACGGCCTGGATCTCCTGGAGGAGATACGAGGTGTCGGGCTCGCCCGTGCCGCCGTCGCCGTCCGGAGCGTGCCGTCCGGTCTCCACGGCCTGCAGGATGGTCACGGCGGCGGCGAGGGCCTGCGCCCGGCCGCGTTCGTGGCCGAGGGCGAGAGCGGCCTCGTAGGTCCGGCCGCGCAGGTCCTCGTCGAGGAACCTCGACAGCTGCAGGAGCGCGTCGCGGATGTATGTCTCGCGGCGGATCAGGCGCAGCTCCGCGGTGGCGCGCAGGGCGAGCGGTTCGCGGCTGCCCACGACGGTCCGCATCAGCCGGGCGAGCGGCTTGAGCTCCCGGTGCCGGCGGCGCACCAGCCAGCGGTCCTGAAGGTACTGGCCGGCGTGCGGGACGATGAAGCCGATCGCGACGAACGTGGCGGCGATACAGGCGGCCGACGGTGCGATGTTGGCGTTCAGCCAGTCCAGGTCGTGACCGGTCCAACGGGCCACCACCGCCGTGAACTTCGCCGCGCTGAAGAGCAGGTTCGTCGCGTAACCGATGCCCAGGAACCGCAGCCCCCAGCGCAGCCAGGCGTCGAGGCCGTCGGTGCGGATCCAGTTCCACACAAGCCGGGTCGTGATCGTGCAGGCCACGGTGTGCGCGGTGAGATAGAGCAGGATCTCCTCGCGCATGAACGGCGTACCGGCGTAGTAGGTGTCCAGGTTCCGGGTCTGTTCCACGGGCACGTCGGCGAGCGCGAACAGCACCCAGAGGGCGATGACCACGGCCGCGTAGACGCAGACCACCCAGCGGGTCGCGCGCCGCGTCTGCTCCCGGCGGTCGGTGTGGCCGTTGCGCCAGTGCACGACCAGCAGCAGCCAGGACGCGGACAGCGCGGTGAGCAGGGAGTACACCCAGGGCGCGGCGATGTTCGGCACGCCGGTGACCCGGTTGGTCCAGGCGATGGTGCCCGGAGCCGCGAAGGCGAACACCGCGCAGGCGAACAGCAGCAGGCCGCCGACGGCACGCAGCAGCGGGTCCCGCCACAGCTTGAGGATGCTGGGCAGCTTGATCGCCAGGGCGGTGGTCAGGACGGCGGCGGGGATCCAGAACGAGATGTACACCTCGCCGAGGAGGCCGGAGGGGTCGAGCGCCAGCCGAGTGCTCACCCCGTTGCCCTCCAGCCTCTGCGGTAGCCCAGCGAACGCTGCACGGGGCCGGGCTCCGGGGCCGCGCCGTGCCCCGGCAGCAGCGGCCGGAAGGCGCCGGCGAGCCGGTGCCCGAAGTCGTCGGCCTCCGCCTCGTCCGCGACGCGGGAACCGTCCCGCGCGGCCACCGACAGTGCCATGCCGGTCCACGCCCGCCGGTCGGCCAGCGCCGCGCCCGCCACATGGTGATGGTTGTGCCCGGCGTGCAGATGCCACAACTCATGGCCGAGGATGACCAGTTGCTGCACCGCCTCGGCCCGCTCCTCGACGATGACCAGGTCGAAGTCCTGGAACTCCACCCACAGCCCGGTGACTTCGAGCTCGTCGGGGAACCGCTCGAAGCGCAGCTCGACCGCCCGCCCGCCGCGCAGCACGCCCATCTCCTCGCACAGCGCCCGGCACAGCTCCCGTACGTCGGCCGGAGGGCGAGGTCTGGCCCGCATCGCCGCAGCGAGGGACTTCGTCAGCTTCCGCATCCCGGAGACCCTCCGCGAACGCCGCAGCCCGGCCGCGATGTCCATCGCTCCCCCTTCTGACGCCGCACGACAGGCCGTCCGAGCCTACGCCGTCGTTCAACCTGGAACGGTCTCGTTGGCCGGAAAGTCCTGCCCGACCCATTGACTGGCAAGCGCTTCCTGCCTACGGTCCCGTTCGAAGTTACGAGCATATTTCGATATACCGAACAGGACCCGCAGACAAATCTGAACCCTAGAAAGGAAAAAATGCGCACCGCCCGCTTCACCCTCGACCCCGCCTTCACCACCGGCAAGGTCAACCCCCGTCTCTTCGGATCCTTCGTCGAACACCTCGGCCGCTGCGTCTACACCGGCATCTTCGAACCGGACCACCCCACCGCCGACGAGGCAGGCCTCCGCCAGGATGTCCTGGACCTGGTCCGCGAACTCGGCGTCACCGCCATCCGCTACCCGGGCGGCAACTTCGTCTCCGGCTACAAGTGGGAGGACTCGGTCGGCCCCGCCGAATCACGCCCCCGTAGGCTGGACCTCGCCTGGCGCTCGACGGAGTCGAACCGCTTCGGCCTCTCCGAGTACATCGCCTTCCTGAAGAAGGTCGGCCCCCAGGCCGAGCCCATGATGGCCCTCAACCTCGGCACCCGGGGCGTCGCCGAGGCCCTCGAACTCCAGGAGTACGCCAACCATCCCGCCGGCACGGCCCTGTCCGACCTCCGTGCCGCGCACGGCGACAAGGACCCCTTCGGCATCAACCTCTGGTGCCTGGGCAACGAGATGGACGGCCCCTGGCAGACCGGCCACAAGACCGCCCAGGAGTACGGCCGGATCGCCGCCGAGACCGCCCGCGCGATGCGCCAGATCGACCCGGGCGTCGAACTCGTCGCCTGTGGCTCCTCCAGCCAGTCCATGCCGACCTTCGCCGCGTGGGAGGCGACGGTCCTGGAGGAGACGTACGACCTCGTCGACCACATCTCCCTGCACGCCTACTACCAGCCCGAGGACGGCGACGTCGACTCCTTCCTGGCCTCCGCCGTCGACATGGAGTCCTTCATCGAGAACGTGGTCGCCACCTGTGATCACGTGGGCGCCAGGCTGAAGTCCAAGAAGAAGATCAACCTCTCCTTCGACGAGTGGAACGTCTGGTACATCTCGGAGTGGCACGCGATCGAGAACTCCGGCGCGCGGGACTGGGCGGAGGCCCCCCGCCTCCTGGAGGACAACTACAGCGTCACCGACGCCGTCGTCTTCGGCTCGCTCCTCATCGCCCTGCTGCGGCACGCGGACCGCGTCACCGTCGCCTGTCTCGCCCAGCTCGTCAATGTCATCGCGCCGATCATGACCGAGCCCGGCGGCCCGGCCTGGCGCCAGACGACCTTCTTCCCCTTCGCGCAGGCCTCGCAGTACGGCCGCGGCCAGGTCCTCGACGTCCGCGTGGACTCACCGACGTACGAGACGAAGAAGTACGGCGAGGCCGACCTCCTGCACGCCACCGCCGTGCGCGCCGAGGACGGCACCGTCACCGTCTTCGCCGTCAACCGCAGCCGCACCGAGGCGCTCCTGCTCGAAGTCGCCCTGAACGGCCTGGACTTGAGCTCGGTCGTCGAGCACAGCGCCCTCGCGGACGCCGACCCGGACGCGCGGAACACCCTCGACGACCCCGAGCGGGTCGCCCCGCACACGGTCGAGGGCACCGCACTCGCGGACGGCACCCTCACCGCCGTACTGGAACCGCTGTCCTGGAACGTGATCAGGCTGGCCTAGGGCCTGTCCACCGATCGGCCGGGGGAGGCCACCGGTGCCACCGGTACTCCTCCGGCCGCGGCCCCCAGCAGCGTCAGCCGTACGTCCGAAGGCCCCGACGGTGTGGTCCCGTCGGACAGGACGGCCAGGGCGAGTGTGTTGGAACCACGTGTGCGCAGGATCCCGTTCGGGAGCGCGAAGGTGTGCTGTGGGCCTACGTCGTTGATGTACTGGCCCATGTTCCAGCCGTTCAGGAAGATCTGGACGCGGTAGGCGCGGCCCGGGTCGTCGTCGAGGACCAGCCCGATGGAGGCGTCGGTGCCGGCGTCCACCGCCAGCCGGAAGGACGTCCGGTACCAGGTCACCCCCTGTCCCCGGTCGGCCCGCGGCAGCTGCACGGCCTCCCAGCCGCCGTCGCCGTGCCCCGGCAGATGCCAGCCGCCGCGCTCCCCGTACAGCCCGCCGTTGTTCTGCGGCCCGCGCACCGGATCGGGCGCCGCCTCGCCCTGCAGCCGCCAGCTCACCTGCGGGGCGGCCCCCGCGAAGGTGACCGCCGTCAGCCCGCGTGCCGTCTTGTGCGTGTCCTGCGTCTTGCCGTCCTGGTCGCGCTGCATCCGGCGGACGAGGACGGACAGGACATGCGGTTCGTCCGTGCGCAGTGCCTCCGGGACGGAGAAGACCGCCGTGGCCGCCCAACTCCCTTTCCGTACCGTCTTGTTGTCCGGTACGGGCATCCGGTGCGTGCCCAGCGGCCGCCCGTCCAGCCATGCCATCAGCAACCCCTGCGTGCCCGTGCTGTAGGCGAGCGACACGGACTCGGCGCCGGTCGCGTCGGGGAAGCGGCCGCGGTACCAGACATCGCCGTAGTGGAAACCGTAGTCGTCGGCGAAGAGCACGGGCTGTCCGGCGGGGACGGGTGTGGTGCTGTAGGAGGTGGCCTTGTCGGCGGGCGTCCAGGAGGAGTCGTCGAAGCCGGGCGCGGACTCCGGGTTCTCCGCCTTCCGACGCCAGCCGGTGCGCAGTGCGGGCAGCGCGACCGCCCCGACACCGGCCAGCGGCTGCGCGCCCCGCAGGCTGCCGGAGGAGGTCGTGCCGGCCTTCAACTCCCGTCCGTTCCAAGTGACTTCGCCGATGCCGCGCGGCCCCCACACCTCCAGCTCGGCGGCCTGAATCGTGTCCCCGGTCAGCCGGACCGCCGTCCCGTCGACGGCCGCGGTCCGCAGCAGGGCGGGCCCGTACACCAGCACCTGGCCGGACGGGGTGTCGCGCGGCCACAGCCGTACGGAGGTCTCGTCGTCGGCGAGGAGCAGGAGGAGCGGGGTGGAGCTGCCGCCGCCGCTGACCAACACCCTTGTCAGTCCGTCCAGTTGGGCCTCGATACGCAGCAACCCGTCCTCGTACGAGTGCTCGCCCTCCCCTTCCAGCACCCTGACCGTCGGCAGGCTCGCGCACTCCAGCGCGGTCACCGTCGCCTCCCCCCGCCGCCCGGTGAGCACGGCGATCTCCTGCCGCCCGGCAGTGAGGGCCAGCATGGGCTGGGCGTTGGAGTACCGCAGCCTGCGCCGCCCCAGCCTGATCCCGGCGGCCAACAGCCGCGCGTCCTGTGCCGGGACGGCGATGGGGAGGTCGGTCCCGGCGACGGACAGGACGGAGTCGACCGGCACCTCGCCGTCATTGCGCAGGACGTACACATGGGCGCCGGTGTCGGGATTGGTCAGGTGATACACCTTCAGCCCGTCCGCCGTGACCTCCGCCCCGGCATGCCCCCCGACATGTCCCGCGGCATCCGCCGCGCGGTCCAGCTTGGCGAGGTCCGGCACATACCGCAGCAGATGCCCCAGCTGGTGCATGGGGATCAGCTTGTCGGTCGGCTGCCGGCCCTCGTCGATGGCCGCCCCGTAGTCGTACGACGTGTAGACGACCGGCGCGGGCAGCCAGCCCCACGAGGTGCCGCCGAAGGTCATGTAGACGCTGTGCAGCGTGATGCCGTTGGCGAGGTTGGTGAGGTAGAAGCGCCGCTCGTACGCCGCGTCCCGCAGCCGCCGCGACTCCGCGTACCCCTTCCCCTCGAACCAGGCGCCGCCCCATGGATCGAACCAGCCGCCCCCGAACTCCGGTACAAAACCGGGGGTTCGGGGACTCGCGGTCGCGCCGCCCTTGACCCCGCCGATGCCGAAGTGCCCCCAGTCGGGCGGGGCCAGGGTGGGCGAGGGATAGCCGTCGAAGCCGTACAGCCAACGCCCCTGCTCGCCGCCCGTGTCGAAGGAGTCGGGGATCCAGTACCCGTTTCTGCCCTTGTCGTTGTGGAAGAGCGGTACGTCGATGCCGTCGGCCCGGACCTTCTTGTACAGGTGGGCCATGTAGTCGCGGCCGGTCGGCTCGGTGACGTACGCGTCGTACTCGTTCTCGATCTGGTAGAGCAGGACCGTCCCGCCGCCCTTGGTGTACAGGTGCCGGGCGACGACGGCGTTCACCTGGGTCAGCCACTCGTCGACATGCGACAGATACGTCGGGTCCGAGGTCCGGGCCCTGCCCTCGGTGGCCGTCAGCCAGCCCGGGAAGCCGCCGCCGTCGATCTCGGCGTTGATGTAGGGACCGGGCCGGAGGATGACATACAGACCGGTCTCGCTCGCCATCCGCAGGAACAGGTCCAGATCGCGGATACCGGTGAAGTCGTACCGTCCCGGGGCGGGGGAGTGGTAGTTCCACGACACATAGATGCTGACCGTGTTGTAGCCGTGGGCCCGCATCTTCTGCAGGATGTCGCGCCACAGGGACGGGCTCGGCAGCCGGAAGGGGTGCATCTCGCCCGACCAGACGACCAGCCGTCTGCCGTCGACGACGAGCGAGTACCGGTCGAAGCCGACCGTGTGCCGCCGCCCGTCCGCGCCCGGCGTGCCCGGCGGCGGGCCCGTGGGGGCGGTCTGGGCGGCATAGGCGCAGGTCATGGCGCCGCTGCCGCCGAGTGCCAGGCCGAGGGCCGTGCTGCCGGCGAGGGCGCTGAAGGTACGTCTGCTGAGCCCCAAGGGAGCCTCCCGTCGTGACGGTCGGTCGGCGGCACGTGTGAGGTCATTGTGCGAGGCCATTGTGTACGGCCGCAGCCAGCACAATGGTCGTATGAGGATCTCGGCACGGGCGGATTACGCGGTACGGGCGGTTCTTGAACTCGCGGTCCGGGGCGACGACGGGCCGGTGAAAGCGGAGGCCATCGCGGCCACGCAGGACATTCCGCACAAGTTCCTGGAGGGGATCCTCGGCGACCTGCGGCGCGGCGGCATCGTCGACAGCCGGCGCGGGGGAGGCGGCGGCTACCGGCTGGCCCGCGAGGCCGCGAAGATCACGGTCGCGGATGTGATCCGGGCCGTCGACGGCCCCATCGTGTCCGTGCGCGGGGAGCGGCCCACGGGCCTGGAGTACACGGGGTCCGCACAGCCGCTGCTGCCGCTGTGGATCGCCCTGCGGGCCAATGTCCGCCGCATCCTGGAGGGCGTCACCATCGCCGACATCGCGGCGGACGCCCTGCCGGAGCCGGTACGGGAACTGGCGGCGGAACCGGCGGCGTGGGAGAACCCGTAGCGGTCACTGGGCTGCCAGGCAGCGGGTCGTCTGCCGGACGGGGGCGACAAGGCGGGAAAGGTCGATCAGGGCCGCGTCGGTCTGGCCCGGGCTGTCGAAGACGACCTGGGTGGCCGGGTTGCGGCCGTAGGTGACGACGACCTTCCGGCCGTGGGTGGACTGTGCCTCGTCGTAGACCCAGTCCACGCCGTCGACCGCGAAACAGGGGTTGCCGGTCAGCCCGGGCGGTGTCACTCCGCAGCGCAGGATGATGTCCCGGTCCCCCCAGACGGCGACCCCGGGCAGGCTGCTGTCCCGGCGGGAGAAGCCGCCGAGGGAGGCGGGGGCGCTGTCGGCGATGCGGTGGCAGTGCGGTGCACCGGAGGCCCTGGCGGGGGTGATGCCCGCGTCGGCGTCGGGGGCCGTGAGGACGTAGGCGGTGAGCGCGGCGCCGGCGGCGAGGACGCCTGCGCCCACTGTCAGGGCGAGTCGGGTGGGACGCAGGCGTATCGACGGCATGGACAGAACATTAGGACGGACCGCCGCCGACCCCGGACCCGGTTCCCGGAACGCCGGGGAGCACAATGATCGTGTGGCGGGCCGCAGTTGGGGCCCGCCGACGAAAGGGGGAGTGACGTGACTGTCACTTGGCGGGGTGCTGTTTCGTACGCCCTCACCGTCGTCGTTGTGTCCTGGCTGATCGGCGCGGCCGTCGACCTGGCCTGGTCGGCCGCTTCCGGAGGCCTCGGGATGTGGGCCTCGTTCTGGCTGAAGGAGCCGTGGCAGGGGGTCTTCCTGGGCGCCGCCACCGTGTCCCTCACCCTGGCCCGGCGTCTGATGGATCCCCTGCCTCGCTGGCGCGTGATGCTGGTCGACGGGTCGGTCTACCTGGCGGCGCTGCTGGTCTGCTGGGGCGTTGCGGCCTGGGTCGCCGGCGACGGGGCGCCGGTGGACGCGGCCTTCTTCATGGCGACCCTCGCACTGTTCACGCTCCAGCTGCCCGCCGCGTGGCTGCTGTGCGTATGGCGGTCGGGGAGCCTGGAGGTCGTGCTGGACGAACTGCACGGGGGGCTGGCCGCCCGATGACGAAGCAACACAACACCCGACGCATGTTCATGGTGACCGCGGCGGCCTGTGCCGCCCTCACCGGCTGTACCTCCACGGCGCCGATCAGCGACACCACTCCGGGGGATCCGCTCACGAGGACCTGGAAGGAGGGACAGCGGCCCGCCGTCCCGGACCTCTCCGGGCCCTCGCTGGAGGGCGGCAAGGTCAGCCTGTCCGACTACCGGGGCAAGCTCGTCCTGATCAACGCATGGGCCTCCACCTGCGGCCCCTGCCGGCTGGAGGCACCCGAGCTGAAGAAGATCCAGAAGAAGTACGGCGCCCGTGGGCTGCGCATACTGGGTCTCGACAACGACGGCGACCGGGCCGCGGGCCTCGCCTTCCAGAAGCAGTACAAGCTGGACTACCGGTCGCTGCACGACCCCTCGGGAAGGCAGCTGCTGAGGCTGCCGCGGGGTTTGGTGAACACGCAGGGGATTCCGTTCACCATCGTCGTCGACCGGTCCGGGAAGGTCGCGGCGGCGCGGATGGGAGCGGTGACGGAAGCGCAGCTTACGAAGACCATCGCGCCGTTGCTGTGAGGGATCCCCAGCTCAGCGGGTGCTGACGCCGATGTGAAATCCGCAACTGTGAATGGCTTGAGTTCGCCCTGACTGGTTCGTGTGCGCCTTCCTACGATTCGATCGCCTCGCGCCTTCACAGGATCCCCACTGTTTTCTCAAAGGGTTCTTCGGGTCCTTGGTCGGTCGGGGCGCGCCACCCCCCACTCACAGAACCGGAGAGACCATGCCTGGTGGACTCCTCATGAGCGGCGCGGTTGCCGCTCTGCTCACCACCGCGATACCCGCGCACACCCCGTCGGGCGGGTTCGACGACCCGCCCCCGGACAAGATCATCATCAAGGTCGCCACGGTGAACGGCTCCGGCTGCCCTCAGGGCACCACCGCGGTCGCCGTGTCCCCGGACAACACGGCCTTCACGGTCACCTACAGCGCCTACCTCGCCAAGGCGGGCGGCGGCTCCGACCCCACGGCCTTCCGCAAGAACTGCCAGCTCAACCTGATCGTCCATGTCCCGCAGGGCTTCACCTACGCCATCGCCAGCGCCGACTACCGGGGCTTCGCCTCGCTCCAGTCCGGAGCCAGCGGCACCCAGAAAGCCTCGTACTACTTCCAGGGCTCCCCGAACACGGCGCAGAGGACCCATCCCTTCAGCGGCCCCATCGACGACAACTGGCAGGCCACGGACTCCACCGACTGGGCCCAACTGGTCTGGGCCCCCTGCGGAGTCGAGCGCAACTTCAACATCAACACGGAGCTGCGGGTGGCCGCCGGCTCCACCTCCCCCGACAAGGTCAGCTTCATGACGATGGACTCGACGGACGGGGACATCAGCACGGTGTACCACCTGGCGTGGAAGGAGTGCCCCAGCCACTGACATGCGCGAATGACATGCGCGAATGACATGCGCGAAGGGGTGGCCCGCGTCAGTGCGGGCCACCCCTGTGTGGGGGGAGAGGGTGGTCAGCTCTCGTCGACGCCCAGCGTCAGCGTGCCGGTGTAGCCGGACGAGGTCGAACTGCCCAGGGCGGTGAGGGTCAGGAGGCCGGATGCGGCGCCTCCGCCGTCGTAGATCGAGTCCTGGGAGAGGGTGGTGCGGGTGACCGTGTTCGTCGAGTACGGCGAGATCGCGGCCACCTTGGTGGTGACGGTCTCGGCGAAGAAGAGCTGGCCCGTGTGGAGTTCCGTGCCGCCGGTGAACGAGCCGTCGGAGGTCAGGGTGACGCCCGTGTGCACCTTGACGTGGATGTGGATGCAGCGGCCGCGGTACCAGCCGGGGTAGATCGTGGTGATGTTGGCGACGCCCGAGGAGTTCGTCAGTACGCCGCCGCGCAGGAAGGTCCCGTCGTCCGACTCGTTGTGGCCGTTGCTGCCGACGTAGCCGGAGTACTCGCCGAGCGCGTCGGCGTGCCAGATCTCCACCAGGGCCTTCGGGATGACGGTGCAGGCGGAGTTCACGACGGTGAGGGCGAGCTTGAGGGGGATGCCCGGCTTGCTCTCCGTGATGTCGGAGCGGACGAGCGCCCCGTCGAGGTAGTAGGGGCCTTCGGTCATCTCCTTGGTGAGGGTGCAGACCGCTGCCGCGGCGACGGGGGCGGTGTCGGCCGTGTTCACGGTGGTGGGGGCGTCGTGCGCGGTGGCGGCGACGGCGAGCGTTGCGGCCGTGGCGCCCGTGGCGATGAGTACGGCTCTGCGCCCGATGACGGGCTCGGCCGGTTCTGAAGTGTCTGTCATGGACACGGCACGGTAGGGAGGGCTGCTGTTCATGAGCTGTCAGTTTGGCAAAGTGACGGGTCGTCAAGTTTCTTGCCGGTCACGTCGGCGCGGCGGATTCGATCCAGTTCGAAGGGGCGTGCGTGCAGGGTCGCCCCGGCGGCAGGGTGGTCCTCGTTCGTGCAAGCAACGGGGAAAGGACGAACACCATGACCATCCGCAAGAGCCGTATCGCCCTCGGGCTGGCCGCACTCGTCGGCAGCGCCGCCATGCTCGGCGGCGTGACCGCGCCCGCGCAGGCGGCGCCCGCCTCGGGGGACCCGGCGACCTGTCCTCGCCCGTCCGCGACCAGGTCAGCTCCGTCGAGGAGTGCTGAGACGATTTCTGCTCGACATGGCCATGGCCGGTTCCGAGGATCGGAACCGGCCATGGAACGGGTGGGCGTCAGTGGCCCAGCACGCAGGGGTGCAAGGTCTTGATGAAGTAGTCGTTGTCGCCGTTCCGGTGGATCGTCGCGGCCAGATCCACGTTCTCGCAGATCTTGCCCGTCTGCTCGTCGATCAGGAAGTGGTGGGACAGGGTGGCGTGGTACCCGGTGTTGTGCTGAATGGACAGCGAGGTGTTGTTGTCGGTCGTGGTCCGCCCCGCTCGCTGCTTGTTGCCGCAGCTGCGTGTGTACCCGACCCCGCCGAACCAGCCGGTGCCCGCCGAGAGCTGCCAGTTGTTGGAGCAGCTGTAGTTGTACCAGACCTGGCTCTGGGTGATCTTGCTGAGCTTGACGGCGTGGCTGTTCCGGCCGCAGTTGTTCCAGCTCTGGACATACATCGTCGGCTTGTCGAGCTGAACCTTGTGGACCTGGATCTCGTCGTAGCCGCCGGTCACCACCCTGCTGTAGAAGCGGATGGTCCCGTGTGCGTCGACCAGGATGCACACCCCGAGAGGCGAGGTCGCGGTGTAGTAGACCTCGTAGGGGTGGCTGTGCCACTTGAAGTCGGCGGCCTGCGCGGGTGCGGACAGCCCGGCGACCATCGCTATCGCCGCGATGAAGGGAAGAATGATCTTCTTGAGCATGTACGGAACTTTACGGAAAGCGCTTCCCAACTTCCCTGATATTGCCTCCAGTTGACCTGGGGAGAGTGAAGAAAGAGTGGAGCCCCCGGGCTGAGGGTCGGCTGTGTACGCGCCACCCCATGAACTCTGAGGATGGCAAGCGGCGCCGGACCGCCCAGCATGTGGAACATGGCGGTACGCATTCACTTCACCGACGACGACCTCGCCCGGATCCGGCTGGCACAGGCCCCCGACCCCATGTGGGAAGCGCTGCTCAGCATGCACATGCTGCAGGAGAGGGATACCGCGTCCCTCGTCTTCGGCAGCTGGCGTCATACGGTACGCCGCCAACTGCCCGCCCCCGTCGGCGAGTTGCTCCGTCTCGCGCCACCCGTCGGCTACTCGGCGGACTTCCTCACCCCGGCCGCCGGTACGGACGGACTAGATGCCGGTATCGGCGCCCTGCTGTCCACCCCGCGGCAGCGGCTCGGGCGCGATCTGGCCGAACTGGCCCTCGGTGGCCGCCCGTTGCCCTCCTGGGCTCGGCTCCTAGCTGACGGTGACATGGGCGCCGTCACCTACCTCGGGCGCTTGTACCGGCACTACTTCGCGACCGCGCTGGCCCCCTGGTGGAGCCGCGTCCGCGCCCGCTTCGACGCCGAACGCGCCGCGCACACCCGCCACTTGGCCGAGGGCGGCCTCGGCGGACTGCTCAACACCCTGCATCCTGGGCTCGTCTGGCGGCGACCGGTCCTGGAGGTCAGGGGTCTGGGTGTCGACCGTGACGTCCACCTCGAAGGGCGCGGGCTCCTCGTACTCCCGTCGTACTTCTGCTGGCGCAGGCCGACGTTGCTCAAGGACCCGACGCTGCCGTGCGTCGTCGTCTATCCCATGGTGCACGAGGGCGCGTTGAGCACGGCTCCGGGGCTACGTTCCCTGGACGCGCTCCTCGGCCGCACCCGCGCCGAGATCCTCGAATCGGTGGCCGGTCGCGGCGTGACGACGACCGAACTCGCGCAGGACACGGGCGTCGCCATGGCCACCGTCAGCCACCACGTCGGCATCCTGAGGAAGGCGGGGCTACTCAGCACGTGCCGGGCGGGGCGGGTCGTGCTGCATACGGTTACGCCGTTGGGGCTTGCCCTGCTGGACGGGCGGTGAGGTGGGTGAGGAAGCCTTCCCAGGCGGGGGAGGAGAGGGTGAGGCGGGGGCCCTGCTTGTTCTTGGAGTCGCGGATGTGGATGGTGGTGGGGCAGGTGGCCACCTCTACGCAGTCGCCGGATGCGCTGCTGCTGTAGCTGGACTTGTGCCAGGCGAGGGCCACTTCTACGCAGTCCCCGTCGCCGCTGCTGCTGTAGCTGCTCTTGAACCAGGCCAGTTCGGACGTGCTCATAGCGCTCCTCGCATCCGCTCCAACAGGCTCACGGAGTCTTCGAGGGTGAGAGCCTGCGAACGCATCCTGGCATACCGCCTCTGGAGCACGCTGATCTCTTTTGAGTCGGCGACGAACATGCCCCCGCGCTGGCCCTCGCAATAGGCGAACCACTTGTTCTCCGGAGTCTCCAGCAACTGCATGGGGCCCGCCAGACCTGCATGGGCCTCTTGCACCAACGGCATGATCTGGATCTCGACGTTCCGCAGCGCGGCGATCTCCAGTACGTGATCGATGAGTTCGCGTGTGACTTCCACGCCTCCCGTATGCCGAAGGAACAGTTGCTCTTCGAGGATGAAGCTGAACGTCGTGTTCGGCAGTTCCCGCAGCAGTCGTTGCCGTTCCGCTCGTGCCGTCCACTGTGCCTCGACCTGCTCGTCGGTCAGGGGCGGCAACTGGTTGGTGAACAGCGTCTGCGCGTAAGCCGCCGTCTGCAATAGGCCCGGAACCAACCGGCATTCGTACGTGTACAGCGTGATCGCGGTCGCCTCCAGTCGCGCCCACTGCCGAAACCATGCCGCCAGTCCGGGCTGCCGAGCCAGACACGGCGCGGCCTTCCGTAGCGCACCCGTGTTTCCGAGTACCTTCTCCGCTCGCTCCGCGAAGTCCGGATCCGGCATGCGCCGCCCCTGCTCGATCGATGCCACCGTGTGTTTGGAGAGCCCCACGAGGTCCCCGAACTCCTCCCGGCTCAACCCCTTGTGCTCCCGCAAGGCCTGGACGACAGCCCCGAACGTCCGCAGACTGTCGGAGGACTCCGGCTCGCCACCCGTTCCCACCGCACCATCGACCACCATTGGTCACCTCCCGCGCCCATGGTCACGGCCGGTGACGGGTACTGTCCAGCCCGTTACCGCGTACGCTCCCGCAGCGTACGCGCCGTCCACCTGGTGAACTGCCGTCCCCACCCGCCAAATTGGGCCTATGACAGGCCTCCCCACCCCCCAACCCCCGGTCACCGTACGTGCGTTCGCTCAACGTCTGACCGCCACCCCCCGCGCCGCCCGCCTCGCCCGGCACCTCGCCGTGAACCAGCTGCACGCCTGGGGCATCCCGCACGGCAGTGACCCCTCCGACACCGTCGCGCTGATCGTCGCCGAGCTCGCCGCCAACGCCGTCACGCACGGCCGTGTCCCCGGGCGGGACTTCGAGCTGCGGCTCTCGCTCGTCACGGGCAGCGTCCGTATCGAGGTCACGGACACACGCGCCGAACGGCACCCGCACGTCCTGCCGCCGCCCGCGCACCTCCTCGCCGAGACCGGCCGCGGACTGCTTCTCGTGGACGCGCTCGCCGACCGTTGGGAGGTGCTGGACCGCCAGCCGCCGCCAGGCAAGACCGTCCGGGCGGAGGTCGATCTGCCGGGATGGCTGTCACTTTCGAAAAGCCGCGCGGGTCATTGACGCGCAAGGGGTTCGATTCTACGGTCCGCCCGAAGCTCTGATCGGCGATCGGTATTCGAACAAATCGGACCGAACCCCCACTCAAGGAGCGTCAGCGTGAGCCCCACCTCCCGCACCTCCCGTATCTCCCGCACTCTGCGCAAGAGAACCGCTCTGCTCGCCGTCCCCGCCGCCGTGCTGCTGGCCCTGGTCCCCGGCACGGCGTCGGCGTACCCCAACCCCGGGACGGTCACGGGCGACGTCGTAGTCCACGACCCGACGATGATCCGCACCTCCGCCGGCCGCTACCTGCTCTACTCCACGGGTGGCGGCCTGGCCTACAGGACCTCCACCGACCGGACCGCGTTCACGGCGGGCAGCGACGCCTTCTCCGCCAAGCCGGGCTGGTGGTCGTCGTACGCCACGGAGGCCTGGGCGCCCGACGTCTCGTACCACGGCGGCAAGTTCCTGATGTACTACGCGGTTTCGACCTTCGGCTCCAACAGGTCGGCGATCGGGCTTGCCGGTTCGTCGACCGGTCTGCCGGGCTCCTGGGCGGACTACGGCACCGTCTACACCTCCACCACCTCAAGCGACTACAACGCCATCGACCCGAACCTGTTCGTGGACGACGACGGCAAGTGGTGGCTGTCGTTCGGGAGTTGGTGGACCGGGATCAAGATGATCCAGATCGACCCGAGCAGCGGCAAGCAGCTCGCCTCCGACGCCACCCGGTACTCCATTGCCTCCCGCCCGACGGGCACGAAGGCGATCGAGGCGCCGTACATCGTCAAGCGGAACGGCTACTACTACCTCTTCGCCTCGTACGACGTCTGCTGCCAGGGCACCAGCTCGACGTACAAGGTGAAGGTCGGGCGGGCCGCCGGCGTCACCGGGCCGTACTACGACAAGAGCGGCGTCGCGATGATGAGCAACGGCGGGACGCCGGTGCTGGAATCCCACGGCAGCATCATCGGGCCCGGCGGGCAGTCGATCATGAACGACTCCGACGGCGACCTGATCGTCTACCACTATTACGACGGCAACGACAACGGCACACCCAAGCTGGGCATCAACTTGCTGAGCTGGAGCACGGGTTGGCCTGTGGCGTACTAGACCGTCCCGGCGTATCCACCCATCCGGGGTAATCCATCTGTTTTATGTACCTTCCGTGAAGATCCGGGTGATATGAAACCCCTTGGCCGAGAGCACAACTTCAGAGGCGGGCATGGGGAAACGATTCGACCCGGGGGCACAGGTCGGGGTGGTGATCGTCGGGGCGGGCCCGGCGGGGCTGGTTCTGGGCAATCTGCTGCTCGACCGGGGTGTCGACTGCGTGATCCTGGAACGGCGCGGACGCGAGGCGGTGGAAGGGCGGGCCAGGGCAGGTTTCCTGGCCGCCCACTCCGTACGGGTGCTGACCGAGAACGGCCTGGGCGCCGGAGTGCAGGCCCGGGGCCGGGCGCACGGGACCTGTCTGTTCCGCGGCGACCGCGGGGAGTTCACCCTGGACTACGGGCGGCTGGGGCGTGGCGAGGAGCACACCGTCTACCCGCAGCAGGAGCTGGTACGGGACCTGGTGGCCGAGTATCTGCGGCGCGGCGGCGAGCTCCGGTTCGAGGCCGAGGCCGAGGAGATCTCCGGGGGCCGGGTGCGGGTGCGCGGCGGCGAAGAGGTGACGGGGCGGTACGTCGCAGGCTGCGACGGGCCCCGGGGTGTCGCCCGCCGCGCCCTTGCGGCACGCGGGACGCGAACGGCCCGCTGGGACCACGGAGTCTCCTGGCTGGCGGTGCTGGTCGCGGCCCCGCCGAGCCTCGCGGCCGTCGGATACGCCCTGCACGAGCGGGGGTTCGCGGGACATATGGCGCGTACGGAGTCGGTGACCCGGTACTACCTGCAGTGCCCGCGCAGAACCGATCCGTCCGCCTGGAGCGAGGAACGGATCTGGGCCGAGCTGGCGACGCGGATGCGCACCGCCGAGTTCGGACCCTTGCACGAGGGCGCCGTACTGGAAAGGGCAGTCGTCGACCTGCGCTCCGACGTGCTGGACACCCCCGGCGCCGGACGGTTGTGGCTGGCCGGTGACGCCGCCGGGCTCATCAGCCCGTCGGCCGCCAAGGGCGCCAACCTCGCCGTCCTCCAGGCCGAGTTGCTCGCCCGGGCCCTCGACGGGGCGCTGGCACGCGGGGACGAGCGGGACCTCGCCCGGTACGCCGCGGACTGCCTGCCCCGAGTCTGGCGGGCCCATGAGTTCTCGCACTGGATGAGCGGCCTGCTGCACGGCCCGGCCGAAGACGACGGAGCCGAAGCCCGGTACGGCCGGGCCCTCCAGTACGCCCGGCTGGAGAGCCTGCGCACCTCCCGCTCGCACCAGGACTTCTTCGCCGAGAACTACACCGGCATCTGAGCCACGGCTTCTGAGCCCAGGACCTCTCAGCCCACGACCTTTGGGAACCCCCACATGAACCTCCCCGTCGTACAAGCACGCCTGACCGAGGCCGACCTGGAACGGATCCGGGGTGCGGTCGCCCACGTCCGTGCGCACGACACGGACCAGGTCCTGGCCGACCTGCTACCCGACCTGACCGCCGAGGAACGGGCCGACGTCTCCCGCCACCTGGTGTTCGACCACACCGCCGTGCTCGTCTTCCCCGACTCCCTCGACGGGCTGTGCGAGGAACTGCGCCGGTGCGGGCTGGAGCCGGGTGACGTCACGCCGAGTGTGGTGGTGCGGGGACGGCTGGCCCGGCGCTACGGCGCGCTCATGGGCGAGACCCCGGTCGGCATCGTGCACGCACCCGTCGACGGACGGAGCGTGGAGATCTTCGCCCTGCCCGTGCCGCCGCACTCCCCGCTCCAGGCCGTCGCCGCCGACGAACGCGCCGCCGAGCACGAGGCACACCACGCCTTCGCCCTGGCCTCGCCGGGCGTGGTGGCACCGGCCGGGCTGCGGACGCTGCTCCAGGAGCGGGCCGGCGCGATGCCGGACGGCGGCGGCTACAACGGCCACGAGGACGTCACCGTCCTCTACTTCCGCACCCGACACCACCGTCGCTTCGAACTGCGTCTCCCGGGCCGCCACGAGCCCCTGCCGGACCCCACGCTCTCGCTGCTCGGCGTCATGACGGGCGCCTGGGCCACCCAAGCGATCCGGACGATGGCCGAGTTGGCGATCGCCGACCACCTCGCCGACCACCCCGGCCTGGGCACCGCCGCCCTCGCGGACCTCACCGGTACCGACCCGGACGCACTGCGCCGCCTGCTGCGCTATCTGACCACCCTGGGCCTGCTGACCTCGGCCGAGGACACCTACCACCTCACCGCCCTCGGCCAACCCCTGCGCACCGGCACCGACTTCTCCCTCCACCCGCTCGCGCTGCTGTACGGCGGCCCGTTCTACGACTCGTTCGCGGGCCTGACGCACTCCGTACGCACCGGGCAGGAAGCTTTCGCCCACCGCTACGGGCAGCACCACTTCACCTACTTCGCCGAACGCCCCGAGCTCGGCACGCTCTTCCATCGGTCGATGGCCGCCAGCGCGGAGATGTTCAAGCCGGTGCCCGCACTGGTCGACTTCTCCGGCGTACGGCGAGTGGTCGACGTCGGCGGCGGCAACGGCGCCCTGCTCGCCCGGCTGCTCCGGGCACACGACCACCTGGAGGGCGTACTGCTGGAGCGCCCGGAGGCCCTGGAGGCGGCCCGCACGGAACTGACCGCGCTGGACCTGGCCGAGCGCTGCACCTTCGTCACCGGGGACTTCACGGAGGCGGTACCGGACGGAGGCGACGTCTACCTGCTCTCCCGAGTCCTCCACGACTGGGACGACGACCGCTGCCTGACCATCCTCCGCCGCTGCGCGGAGGCCATGCGCCCCGGCGCCCAACTCCTCGTGGTGGAACGCCTGTTGCCCCAGCACACGGCAGTGGCCTGGGACGTCCACATGCTCTGCAACGTAGGCGGCAGGGAACGAGACGAACCCCACTACCGCCAACTACTGAAGAAGGCAGGCTTTGCGGTCGGGGAATGCCATGGGCTACCCCTGGGGGCGTCACTGATCCACGCCGTGAGGGCAACACCCTGCTTCTAGGGGCGCGGGGAACTGCGCGATCAGCCACAACGCACCCGCACCCGGAAACGCACCGCACCCCTACGACGATTAGCCGGCTTGTCCCATCCCAGCAGCGTTGGGCCAGCTCTGGGCGTTGGGCCACCCGGTCGCCGGGGCCGGAGTCAGCCCTGGCCCGGTGGTGCCCCGTACCTGCGCGGCTGTGAGACCCCCGCGGGCCGGGACGCCGGGTGGCGTCGGGCCGGGCGCCGGCATGGGAGCCGGTACGGGCTGCATCGGCGCCTGGGCCGCCGCCGGCATCGGCTGCGGGAACTCCTGAGGCGCCACAGGCATGGGCACAGGCATGGGCTGCGGAACCGGAACCTGCTGAGGCGCCGCCGGCATGGGCATGGGCATGCCGGTGCCGGCGGCCGGGGCGGCTGCGAGCCCCGGATATCCGCCGCCGGCACCGACGGCCTGAGCGGCAAGGCCTTGCATGCCCGCCCCGTTGGTCGCACCGACCAGTCGGTCCACGGCCGCCGTACCCGAGCTGTAGCTGGTCCCGGTGCCCAGCTCGGGTACGGCGGCTCCCCTCCTGGTCCCGTAGAGCACCTGTTCCAGGCCGGACACCAGGCGACGCACATCCACCTGGGGGCGCACCACGAGTCGCAGGAAGCGGCTGGACGAACCGATCTTGTTGCCGCACTCGCGGACCAGGATCCGGTGCTCGGTGAGCATGCGGTCCCGGACCACGGTGCCTTCGGCGCCCACGGGGAGGCGCACGAAGAGGAAATTGCCCTGGGAGGGGTAGACGGTGAGACCGGGGAGCGCCGAGAGCTGGCTCGCCATGTCCAGGCGGTCACGGCGCACCTGGTGGAGGCTCTGCGCATACTCGGCGCCGTGCTCCTTCAGCATGAACACGACGTACTCGGCGAAGGCGTTGAGGTTCCACTTGGGGAGCATGGAGCGGATCCGGCCCGCGAGCGCAGGGTTGGCGACCAGGTAGCCGAAACGTATGCCGTGCAGGCCGAAGTTCTTGCCGAGGCTGCGCAGCACGACGACGTTCGGGCGGATCATCGCCTCCTGCACCACGGACGGTTCGGCCTCGGCGTCGGCGAATTCGAGGAACGACTCGTCGATGACGACCAGGTCCAGGTCGGCCATGGCGTCCATGAACTGCACCAGCGCCTGCTTGTGCAGAAAGCCTCCGTCGGGGTTGTTCGGGTTGCAGATGACGGCGACCCGGGTGCCCCGGGCCCGGATGAACTCGGCGTACTTGGCGAGGTCCAGGGCGAAGCCGCTGGACTCCTGCAGGGGGAACATGTCGACCCGCTTGCCGGTCTCCATCGGCTGGTCGGTCCAGCGGCCGAAGGTGGGGACGGGGATGGCGAGGGACTCGCGGACCATCAGGTGGTCGATCCAGGTGATCAGTTCGGTCGAGCCGTTGCCCATCGCCACGCACTGCGGCGGCAGCTGGAGCAGGCTGCACAGCTCGGCCGTGATCGTGTCGGCGCTGCTCGGGTAGTACGTGACGATGTCGCGGAGGCGGGTCGCCATCTCCTCGAACATCGCCGGGGTGGGGAAGTACGGATTGCAGGGAATGCAGAAGTCCACGGGCCCGGTCCCGTCGCCGCCCTCACGCGTCAACGCCGCCATCGACGGGCTGTGTGCCGCGTTGCTGCGGAACAGCGAGGTGACGTTGTCGGGCATGGAACCTCCGTATGAGGCGGGCCCGGCAGGGACGACCGGGCCCGTCGTGTTTGGGTGGCCCGCGCGGGGGAGCACGGGCCGCCCTTAGATACGGAGGCTGGAGTGGCGTTGTTCAACGCATGTGAAGAAGAGGTGAGTCAGCGCCCCTTCAGGGGCGCGGGGAACTGCGCGACCAGCCACAACGGACCCGCAGTTCCCCACGACCTCAAGAGCCCACCGTCACGCGGTGAACGTGTGCACCGTACGGGTCCGGTACGTCTGCCCCGGCCGCAGCACCGTGGACGGGAAGTTCGCATGGTTCGGCGAGTCCGGGAAGTGCTGCGTCTCCAGGCACAGGGCGTCACCCTGGCGGTAGGTGCGGCCGCCCGTCCCCGTCAGCGTGCCGTCGAGGAAGTTGCCGGAGTAGAACTGCAGGCCCGGCTGGTCGGTGGCGATCTTCAGGGTGCGGCCGGAGCGCGGGTCGCGCAGGGTCGCGACGTGCTCGGGCTTGGACGTGATGCCCTTGTCCAGGACCCAGTTGTGGTCGTAGCCCTTGGCCTGCACCTGCTGGACATGGGCGGCGCGGATGTCGCGGCCGATCGGCTTGGTCTTGCGGAAGTCGAAGGGGGTGCCGTGCACCGTCGCCAGTTCGCCCGTGGGGATCAGGCCCGTGTCGGTGGGCGTGTAGCGGCCGGCGGCGATCGTGAGCTCGTGGTCCTCGATCGTGCCGCTGCCCTCGCCGGCCAGGTTCCAGTAGACATGGCTGGTGAGGTTGACGACCGTGGCCTTGTCGGTGGTGGCCTCGTAGTCGATGATCCAGGCGCCGTGCCTGGTGAGCGTGTACGTCACCTTGGCCTTCAGGGTGCCGGGGTAGCCCATCTCGCCGTCGATGCTGGTGTAGTGCAGGACCAGGCCGACGTCGGAGCCCTTGGCGAACGGCTCGACGTCCCAGATGTGCTTGTCGAAGCCCTGCTTGCCGCCGTGCAGGCTGTTGACGCCGTCGTTCACGGACAGCTGGTAGCTCTTGCCGTCCAGGGTGAACTGGCCCTTGGCTATGCGGTTGCCGTAGCGGCCGATGAGGGCGCCGAAGTACGGGGTCTTGGCGACGTAGTCGTCGATGTTGTCGAAGCCCAGGGAGACGTTGGTGTAGCGGCCGTGCCGGTCCGGGATCTCCAGGCCCTGGACGACACCGCCCCAGTTCAGGACCTTCAGCCGGGTGCCGCCGTTCTCCAGCGACCAGCGGTAGATCTTCGTACCGTCAGCGAGCTTGCCGAAGAGCTCCTTCACCGGCTTCCTGCCTCCCGAGGCGGACGGGGCGGCCTGAGCGGAGCCCGTGCCGAGGGTGGTCGCGGCGATGCCCGCGGCCGCGGCTCCTGCTCCTGCGATGACTGTGCGTCTGTTCAGTTCCATGTTGTGCGGCTCCCATAAAGGGTGGGGCCCCGCCTTTCGGACGGGGCCCAGCTGGACTTACGAACCTGACTTGCGCTTGTTCCACACGTCGAAGCCGACCGCGGCCAACAGGGCCAGGCCCTTGATGACCTGCTGCCAGTCGGTGCCGACGCTGAGGAGGTTCATGCCGTTGTTCAGCACACCGAGGACGAGACCACCGATGATCGCACCGAGGACGGTACCCACACCGCCGCTCATGGACGCACCACCGATGAACGACGAGGCAATCGCCTCGAGTTCGAAGTTCAGGCCCGCCTTCGGTGAGGCCGCGTTCAGACGGGCTGCGACCACCAGACCCGCCAGGGCCGCGAGCACGCCCATGTTCAGGAAGACAAGGAAGGTGACCTTCTTGTCCTTGACGCCGGACAGCTTGGCCGCCGGCAGGTTGCCGCCGATCGCGTAGATGTGCCGGCCGAAGACCGCGTTGCGCATGACGTAGCCGTAACCGACCACCAGCACACCGAGGACGATCAGGATGACCGGGGCGCCCTGGTAGCTGGCGAGCAGCATCGTCACCGCGATGACCGCCGCGGCGATGGCGGTCAGCTTCAGCAGGAAGGCGTTGCGCGGCAGCACGTCCAGCGAGAACTCCTGCTCGCGCTTGCGGGCGCGGACCTCCTGGAAGAGCACCGAGGCCAGCAGGACGAGGCCCAGCAGCAGCGTGAGGTTGTGGTAGTTGGTGTTCGGGCCGACCGCCGGCAGGAAGCCGTTGCCGAGCTTCTGCAGGCCGTTCGGGAACGGGCCGAGGGTCTGGCCCTGGAGCAGGATCTCCGTCAGACCGCGGAAGAGCAGCATGCCCGCCAAGGTCACGATGAAGGACGGTATGCCGAGATACGCGATCAGGAAGCCCTGCACCGAGCCGGCCACCGCGCCCATCAGCAGGCACAGCACCAACGCGAGCGGCCACGCCATATGGTGATTGACCATCAGTACGGCCGAGAACGCGCCGACGAACGCCGTGAGCGAGCCGACCGACAGGTCGATGTGCCCGGCGATGATCACCAGCATCATGCCGATGGCGAGGATCAGGATGTAGCTGTTCTGCAGTACCAGGTTGGAGACGTTGCGCGGAAGCAGCAGTTTGCCGTCGGTCCAGACCTGGAAGAGGACGACGATCAGGCCCAGCGCGAGCAGCATGCCGTGCTGCCGCATGTTGCGGCGCAGGCCGCCCAGGATCAGCTGCAGCAGGTTGCCGTCGGCGGCGGGGCCTCCGCTCTTGCCGGGCGGCGCCGAGGCCGGGACCTTGTCCGTCACATCCGTGCTCATCGGGTTACCTCTTTGTCCTTCGTCATCTGGCGCATCAGCACTTCCTGCGTGGCCTCGCCCCGCGGGACCTCACCCGTGAGCCGCCCGGCGGCCATGGTGTAGATGCGGTCGCACATTCCGAGCAGCTCCGGCAGCTCGGAGGAGATGAAGACGACCGCCTTGCCCTCGGCGGCCAGCTGGTCGATGACCGTGTAGATCTCGTACTTGGCGCCCACGTCGATACCGCGCGTCGGCTCGTCCAGGATCAGCACCTCGGGACCCGCGAAGATCCACTTGCTGAGGACGACCTTCTGCTGGTTGCCGCCGGACAGCTTGCCCACCGGCTCGAAGACGGTCGGCGCCTTGATGTTCATGGACTTGCGGAAGCGCTCGGCGACCTTGCGCTCCTCGTGCTCGTCGACCACACCGCGCTTCGCGACCTTGTCCAGCGCGGTCAGCGAGATATTGCGGTTGATGGTGTCGATGAGGTTGAGGCCGTAGTGCTTGCGGTCCTCGGTGACATAGGCGATGCCGTGGTCGACCGCCTCCGAGACGGTCTTGGTGCGGATCTCCTTGCCGTCCTTGAGGACCGTGCCGCCCGCGTGCCGGCCGTAGGTGCGCCCGAAGACGCTCATGGCCAGCTCCGTGCGGCCCGCGCCCATCAGGCCCGCGATGCCGACGATCTCCCCGCGCCGCACATGGATCGACACATCGTCGACGACCTTGCGCTGCTGGTCGATGGGGTGGTGCACGGTCCAGTTGCGGATCTCCAGCGCGGGCGCCGCGTCCACCTCGCCCTCGTACGACGTGCGTTCGGGGAAGCGGTGGTCGAGGTCGCGGCCGACCATGCCGGAGATGATGCGGTCCTCGGTGGTCTCCGGCGCCTTCACGTCCAGCGTCTCGATGGTCTTGCCGTCGCGGATGATCGTCACCGAGTCGGCGACCCGACGGATCTCGTTCATCTTGTGGGAGATGATGATCGAGGTGATGCCCTGCTTCTTCAACTCCAGGATGAGATCGAGGAGTTTGCCGCTGTCCTCGTCGTTCAGAGCCGCGGTCGGCTCGTCGAGGATGAGCAGCTTCACCTTCTTGGACAGCGCCTTGGCGATCTCGACCAGCTGTTGCTTGCCCACGCCGATGTCGGCGATCCGGGTCTCCGGGTGGTCGGTCAGACCGACCCGGCGCAGCAGCTCGGTGGCGTGCTTCAGCGTCTCGTTCCAGTTGATGAACCCGCCCGAGGCGTGTTCGTTGCCGAGGAAGATGTTCTCCGCGATCGACAGGAACGGCACCAGCGCCAGCTCCTGATGGATGATCACAATGCCGTGCTGCTCGCTCGCCCGGATGTCCTTGAACTCGACGGTCTCACCCTCGAAGAGGATGTCGCCCTCGTACGTACCGTGCGGATGGACGCCGGAGAGCACCTTCATCAAGGTGGACTTCCCGGCGCCGTTCTCACCGCAGATGGCATGGACCTCGCCCTGACGAACGGTCAGCGTGACGTCCGACAGCGCTTTGACCCCGGGAAAGGTCTTGACGATCGAGCGCATTTCCAGGACGGGTCCCGCCATGGTGTGCCCTTTCAATCCGTAGGAATGGCCAGGACTACTTCAGCTGGTCCGCCGTGTAGTAGCCGGTGTCGACCAGTTCCTTGGTGTAGTTGGTCTTGTCGACGCTCACCGGCTGCAGCAGGTAGGCGGGGACGACCTTGGTGCCGTTGTCGTACGACTTGGTGTCGTTGATCTCGGGCTTCTTGCCGTTGAGGACGTCGTCGATCATGGTCGAGGCGACCTTGGCGAGCTTGCGGATGTCCTTGTAGACGGTCTGCGTCTGCTGGCCCGCGATGATCGACTTCACCGAGGCGAGCTCGGCGTCCTGACCGGTGATGACCGGCAGCGCCTTGCTGCCGGAGCCGTAGCCGTCCGACTTCAGCGCGGCGAGGATGCCGATGGAGATGCCGTCGTACGGCGACAGGACCGCGTCGACCTTGGCGCTGCCGTATGTGGAGGTGAGGATGTCCTCCATGCGCTTCTGCGCGGTGGCACCGTCCCAGCGCAGCGTCGTGACCTGGGTGAGCTTGGTCTGGCCGGACTTGACGACGAGCTGCTTCTTGTCGATGTACGGCTGGAGCACGCTCATCGCGCCGTTGAAGAAGTACTTGGTGTTGTTGTCGTCGTTGGAGCCGGCGAACAGCTCGATGTTGAACGGGCCCTTCTTGCCGCTGTCCAGGCCGAGCTTGTGCACGATGTACGTGCCCTGGAGCTTGCCGACCTTCTCGTTGTCGAACGAGGCGTAGTAGTCGACGTTCTTCGTGCCGAGGATCAGGCGGTCGTAGGAGATCACCGGGATCTTGGCGTCCGCGGCCTGCTGCAGCACGTTGTTCAGCGACTTGTTGTCGATGGCCGCGACGATCAGGCCCTTGACGCCCTGCGTGATCAGGTTCTCGATCTGCGAGACCTGCTGGTCGGGGTCGTCCTCGCCGTAGACCAGCTTGGTCTTGTAGCCCTTGGCCTCCAGGTCCTTGACGACGTTCTTGCCGTCGGCGATCCAGCGCTCGGAGGACTTGGTGGGCATGGCGATACCGATGGTGCCGCCCTTGGCGCTGCCCGCCTTCTCCTTGCTGCCGCCTTCACCGCTCTGCCCGCAGGCGGACAGCGTGAGGGCGAGGGAGGCGGCTCCGGCTATGAGGGTGAGGGCGCTTCTACGAGTGCGCATAGTGATCGTCCCTGTTCTTCTCTTCGTTGAGATGTTTGGCGAGGTCGGTTGAAGCGCCCCGTAAGGGGCGCGGGGAACTGCGCGACCAGCCACGACGGCCCCGCAGTCCCCATTGGTCATCCAGTGGCACCTTCTGCGGGGAACCGGTTCAAAGCCCCCGGCAACCGGGACCCGAGCGGCGCCATATCGCCATCCGCCCCGTGCCGGGCAAGCAGGTCAAGAGCGAGCCGCCCGCGCCGCACCCGCTCCCGGGCGGTGTCCAGGGTCACGTCCCGCAGGTGGGTGCCCCACGGATAGATACCGGGAGCCTTGCTCAGACCGAACTTCAGATAGAGCGGCGCGCCGCGCCGAATCAGCTCGGCGACCTCGTACATCCGGATGTAGCCGCCGAGGTCGTCGGGGGCCTCGATGTACATGTCCATGGGGGCGGCGGAGACCCGCCGGATCTCGGTGAGGTGATCGAGCGTCAGATCGCTGGGCACGTTGAGCGAGTCGGCGCCGAGCTGCTCGTAGACCGCGTACGAGGCCGGGTTGACCGGCCCTATGAGCGCGGACACCTTCAGCGTGGTGTCGGCCGGGATGATGCCGCTCTGCCGCGCCCGGTGCAGCGTCCACAGCACGCCCTCGTCGGCGACGAGCAGGCACTTGACGCCCAACTCCGTTGCGCGGACGGCGTCTTCGAGGCAGCCGGCCACCGCGTCGTGGCCGCGGGCGCGCAGTCCGGCCCCCCGCGAGTCGGAGCGCACGGAGCCGCCGATGTCCCAGGTGCCGCGCGGGCCGGTGAACAGGCAGAGCTCGATGTCGCGCTCGGCGGTCGCCTCGACCATCTCGGTGATCTCGGCGTCGGTCAGCATCCACACGCCGCTGCCCTGGCTGATCCGGTGGATCGGCACATCGAGGCGCGAGGACTCCTTGAGTATGACGGCCAGCGCTTCGGGACCCTCGCACGAGGGGATCTCGGTGCGCCAGCGGCCGCCGCCGGGGAAGGTGTGCGGCGAGGCGTCGGCGGGGTCGAGGGCGGGCGCACCCAGCCCGAGCGCGGTGAGCGCCTGCTCACCCGGTCGGCGGGCCGCCGTGGCGGAAGCGTCGGTCGTCACAAGCTGTCCTTCGTGTTCGATATTTCGGACGAGGTTCGCGGCTCAAGTCATGGGGGGCTTGGGTGTACGCCGGTGCGGAGGCCGTCAGGTCGCCCCCGCACCGGCGCACGTCTAGGGGCGGAGCAGCACCTTGCCCACCTTCGGATCACCGGACCCGACCAGCTCGATGGCCTGCGGGAACTCGCCGAGCGGCAGCTCGTGCGTGACCAGCGGCAGCGGATCGAGCAGACCGGCCCCGAACACCCGCACCGTGTGCGCCCAGGCATCCGGCGGCGCCCCGAAGACGGTGTGCACCTCCAGCTGCCGTACGACGAGGTCGGTCGGGTCGAGCCCCTCGGCGCCCGCAGCCGGGATCCCCGTCAGGACCAGGCGTCCGCCGCGCCTGAGCAGGGAGGCGGCGGTGCGCGCGGCGGACGCGGACCCGGCGGTCTCGATGACGACGTCGAAGTCGTCAGGCAGCTCCTGGTCCTTGGTGCGGAAGTCGGTCGCGCCGAAAGTTCTCGAAAGCCCCGCCCGGTCGGGCCGCGTCCCTACGACGAGCAGCTCGGCGGGCGAGCCCGCCTTCAGGAACTGAACGGCGAACATCCCGAGCGTCCCGGTGCCGACCACCGCGACCCGCTCGCCCGGCAACGCGTTCGCCTTGATCGCGGCGGCCGCGATACAGGCGGCGGGCTCCAGCAGAGCGGCGGCCGTCAGATCGGCGTCGTCCGGCAGAACGTGCAGGAGGCGGGCCGGAAGGGTCAGCGTGGTGGCCATCGCCCCCGGCTGGGTGAACCCGGTCTCCTCGTACCCGGCCGTGCACAGCGTGGTCTCGCCCGCATGGCAGCGATCGCAGACCTGGCAGTTGCGGAAGCCCTCGCCGACGACCTTGCGGCCTACGAGAGTCGAAGGCACCCCGGCGCCGACCGCCGCCACCGTGCCGGACCACTCGTGGCCCGGCGTGAGCGGGTAACGGACGTACCCCTCGGGCCGGTTGCCCTGGTACACCTCGCGGTCGCTGCCGCAGATGCCGACGGCGTGGACGCGGACCAGGGCCTCGCCGGCGGCGGGCTCACGAGGGGTGTGCTCGACGAGCTCGTGCTCGCCGGGCGCCCCGATGACTACGGCGCTGCTCACTTCTGGGTGCCCTTCGGCTTGCGCTGCTCCCAGCCCTCGGCCCACAGGTCGAACCGGGCCTGCTGCTGCGGGAACTCGGCGGCCGCGTCCACGTCCAGCTCGACGCCGAGACCGGGAGCGTCCGACAGGTGGAAGTACCCGTCCACGACCTGCGGCGCGCCCTTCACCACCTTCTTGATCTCCGCGTCGGCGAAGTCGTTGAAGTGCTCCAGGATCTTGAAGTTGGGGGAGGTGAAACCGACCTGGAGGGAGGCGGCGGTCAGCACCGGCCCGCCCACGTTGTGGGGAGCGACGAGCACGTAGTGGGTCTCGGCGGTGGCGGCCAGCTTCCTGGTCTCCCAGATACCACCGATATGGCCGACGTCCGGCTGGATGATGTCGACGGCCTGGCTCTCGAACAGCTCGCGGAACTCGATGCGATCGTGAATCCGCTCACCGGTGGCGACCGGGATGTCGACCTTGGCGGCGACCTTCTCCAGCGCCTTCAGGTTCTCCGGCGGGCAGGGCTCCTCCAGCCAGGCGGGCTTGAAGGGTGCGAGCTCGTGGGCGAGCCGTACGGCGGTGGCGGGGGAGAACCGGCCGTGCATCTCCAGCATCAGCTCGGAGTCCGGCCCGATGGCGTCCCGCACGGCCTCGATCAGCGACACGGCATACAGGGTCTGCTCGTGGTCCAGCTCGAAGTGCCCGGTCCCGAAGGGGTCGATCTTCAGCGCCTTGTACCCGCGCTCCATGACCCCCTGGGCGGCCTTGTGATAGGCCTCGGGCGTCCGTTCCGTCGTGTACCAGCCATTGGCGTACGCCTTGACCTTGTCGGTCACCTTGCCGCCCAGCAGCTGCCAGACGGGCACCCCGAGGGCCTTGCCCTTGATGTCCCAGCAGGCCATCTCGATCACCGCGATGCCGGACATCACGATCTCACCGGCCCGCCCGTAGTCGCCGTACTTCATCCGGCGTACGAGGTCTTCCACGGCGAACGGGTCGGAGCCCAGAATGTGGTTGGCCTCCGCCTCCCGCAGATAGCCGACCAGCGCGTCGGTGTGGCCCAGCATCCGGGTCTCGCCGACTCCAGTGATCCCTTCGTCGGTGTGCACCTGGACGTATGTCAGGTTGCGCCACGGCGTCCCGACCACGTGTGTGCTGATTCCGGTGATGCGCACGGCAGTTGCCCCTTGCTGCGTCGTCGTCTGCTTCGTCTGCTTCGTCGGCCCGGTCGAACGTGTTCGAGATTTCGTCACACGTTCGAAATGCTGGCGTGACAGTAAGGACGGGGCGGCGGGAGTGTCAATGGGTCGAACACATAACGGTTTCGACACTGCTTTCGACGGGCTTTTCGGAGGCGGTTTCGGTGTGATCGGTAGAGATGCCCGGGAGATGCGTGCCGGTGGACTCAACTCGCCACGCCGGAACGGGTGGTTCCCTACACAACTTTCACAGCTGTGACTATGAACGTCACCTGTGCGGAACTTAGTCTTCCCGCGTCATGGACTACTGCCACCCGTGCCGACGGCACCTCAACGGCGCTCTCGCCTGCCCGGGGTGCGGCGCCTCCGTCGAAGAACTCCGCGGCTCCGCGGGGTACGCCGACGCGCCCGCGTACGAGGGCGGATACGGGTTGGCGTACGACGGCCACGGCGACGAGGGCCCCTACGACGACGAGTCCGACGACGAGGACGAGGACGACCGCGACGACGAGGCACCGGTCGGCAGGGCCGCCCGGCGTGCGCAGGAGCGCGGCCGTGGACGTGGGCGCGGCGGCCGGGCCGCCGAGGGCCCCGCGGGCGCTGCGAGCCGCCGCGATCGCAAAGCCGCCGCACACCGACGGCGCCGCCGCCGGGTGCTGCTGGTCACCGCGGCCGCCGTACTCGCGGCTGGCGGCCTCAGCCTCGCCGAACTGGGCATGGACGCCCCCTTCTCCAGCCCCAAGCCGGCCGCGGCCGGGGACGACTCGGCGGAGGGCGCGGCATCGGCGGAGGCCGGCACGAAGAAGCAGGTGGGCGACAAAACGGGTGACGGGCAAACGGGTTCCGCGACCGGCGGCCCATCGGCGTCCCCCTCGGCCTCGAAGTCCCCGAAGGACAAGAAGAAGGACGAGGACAAGCCCTCTGAAGCCGAGTCGACCAAGACGGACACGGCCCCGGGCACAACAACGGCCCCCACCCACACGACCCCCGCGTCGACCCCCACCCCCACATCAAACCCGACGACCTCCGACCCGACCCCGGACCCGTCCCCGTCGGAGTCGTGCAAGCGGTTCCTGTGGTGGTGCACCTGAGGTTCGGGTGCCGTAACCCGGTGTGCCTGGGGCGCTTTTTCGCCGCCGGTCACGACAATCCAGCCCGTCCGGCGTTTGAGGACAAGGCCCCTTAAGGGCCGATAGCGGGGGCCTGGGGGCGGCAGCCCCCAGTACGGCCACCGCAGCCGCACGGTGCAGCACACCCCCGGGCGCCAAACCTCACGCGGCAAGCATCCGCTGAAGCAAATCCCGCAAAGACAACCGCTCCTCCTCCGACAGCCCGGCCAACGGCTCCCGCGCAAAGCGCAACCCGTCCCGCAGCTCCCGAGCCACCCGCAGCCCCTCCTCCGTAGCGGCAGCAAGCTTCACGCGCCGGTCGGCCGGATCGGGGCGCCGCTCCACCAGCCCCCGTGCCTCCAGCCGGTCCACGATCCCCGTGACATTCGACGGCTCGCACTTCAGCTTCTGTGCCAGCTTCCGCATCGGCAGCGGCTCCAGCGACAGCAGACTCAGCAGCCGCGCCTGCGCCCCGGTCAGCGTGTGCTCGCCGGCCGCCTCCTCGTAGTCCGCGTAGAACCGGGCCACGACATCGCCGATGAGCTCGACGACCTCCATGGTCAGAGCGTCGGGGCGGCGGGTCTTTTCGGGTGTGGACATGGCTCCAGGATACCCCGTTACTTGACAACCTGAAATATTCAGGAGCATGGTTGTTTCAGGTACTGAAGTATTCGGTCCTGAAGTTCTTGAAGTACTACCCGCACGCTTGAAAGGCGCTCGTCATGATCAACCGCGAATGGCACCTGCTCAGCCGCCCGGTCGGCTGGCCGAAGCCCGAGGACTTCGCCCTGGTCGAGACGGAGGTCGGAGCGCCGGGCGAGGGCCAGGTGCTGGTCCGTAACAAGTACCTCTCGGTCGACCCGTACATGCGCGGCCGCATGAGCGACGCGAAGTCGTACGCCGCGCCCTTCGAGCTCGGCAAGGTCATGCAGGGCGGTGCGGTCGGCGAGGTCGTCGAGTCCAACGCCGAGGGCATCGCCGTGGGCGACCACCTGTTGCACTTCTTCGGCTGGCGCGAGTACGCGGTCCTCGACCCGAAGACCGCCGTCAAGGTCGACCCGGACGCGGCGCCGCTGAGCACGTACCTCGGCGTCCTCGGCATGACGGGCCTGACCGCCTACGCCGGCCTGCTGCGCGTCGGCGCCTTCAAGGAGGGCGACGCGGTCTTCGTGTCCGGCGCGGCCGGCGCGGTCGGCAGCCAGGTCGGCCAGATCGCCAAGCTGAAGGGTGCCTCGCGCGTCATCGGCTCGGCCGGCTCCGACGAGAAGGTCAAGCTCCTCGTCGAGGAGTACGGCTTCGACGCCGCCTTCAACTACAAGAACGGCCCGGTCCGGGAGCAGCTCAAGGAGGCCGCCCCGGACGGCATCGACGTCTACTTCGACAACGTCGGCGGCGAGCACCTGGAGGCCGCGATCGGCGCGCTCAACCTCAAGGGCCGGGCCGTGATCTGCGGCATGATCTCGGTGTACAACTCGACCGAGCCGACCCCCGGTCCGCGCAACATGGTCAAGATCGTGCAGAACCGGCTCCGCATCGAGGGCGTCCTCGTCGGCGACCACTACGACCTGCAGCAGCAGTTCGTCCAGGAGGTCGGCCCCTGGGTCGCCTCGGGGCAGCTGAAGTACCGCGAGACCGTCGTCGAGGGCATCGAGAACAACCTGGAGGCGTTCCTCGGGGTTCTGCGGGGCGACAACACCGGAAAGATGATCGTCAAGCTCTGACCTCCACGAGAGAACCTCTTCTGCCGGTTTCCGGTATGCGGTAACTTCTTTCCGAAACCGTCGTCGATCGTGGGCGCGAGTCGCGGCGGACCGAGGAGGAGAAGACACCGCATGTCCATCCAGCAGACGGACGTCCTGTACACCGCCGTCGCCACCGCCGAGAACGGTCGCGACGGCCGGGTCGCCACCGACGACGGCAAGCTCGACGTCGTCGTCAACCCGCCCAAGGAGATGGGCGGCAGCGGCGCCGGCACCAACCCGGAGCAGCTGTTCGCGGCCGGCTACAGCGCCTGCTTCCAGGGCGCGCTGGGCGTCGTCGCCCGCCAGGAGAAGGCCGACATCTCCGGCTCGACGGTCACCGCGAAGGTCGGCATCGGCAAGAACGACGACGGCTTCGGCATCATCGTCGAGATCTCGGCCGAGATCCCGAACGTCGACGCGGAGCAGGCCAAGGCCCTCCTGGAGAAGGCCCACCAGGTCTGCCCGTATTCGAAGGCGACTCGCGGCAACATCACCGTGACGCTCGTCTGACGTCGCTCGTTGCGTACGACGAGAGGCCGCACCCTAGGACGTGGGGTGCGGCCTCCGTCATGTCCAGCAAGCTGCTGGGTGGGCCTTGCGGCGCCGTTTTGTTTTTTAGGGGCGCGGGGCTGTGTCGATATGCGGCTCCGCCGCGGGGCGCGACCAGCCACAACGGACCCGCAGGCGAAGTACGGACGCCAGCGAACCGCTAGGCAGCCAGTGCAGCGCAGTGAACCGCTCTCACCAGCCGCTCGTTCTCCGGCGCCGCCCCGCCCGGAAAGGCCATCCGCCGCCGGGTGTAGCCGTACGCCAGCCCGCTGCGCGGGTCCGCGAACGCCTGCGACCCGCCCGCCCCGCTGTGCCCGAAGGTCCCGGCGCCCAGGAACGGGTACCAGGCGTCGGCCGTCGCCTGGAAGCCCAGGCCGAAGGCGCGGTGGGTGCGGGCCACCAGGTCGTAGCCGACCGAGTGGATCTGGCCGACCTCGGCGATGGTGTCCGGCTTCAGCAGCGGTGGCCGCCCGGCCACCTCGCTGATCGCCGCCGCGTACATCCCGGCGAGCCCGCGCGCCGCGGCCACGCCGCCCGCCGATGCCGGCCCCTTGGCGCGCACGGTACGGGAGTTGGGGTAGTCCACCAGCTCCCCCGGGTCGGGCACATGCGTGTTGAACGCGATCGAGGCGAGCGTGTGCGGCCCCGTCGGTGTCGCGTCCAGCAGGGCCTGCTGCGTCGCCGTCGGAGCCATCGGCTGCACCGACCGGAAGCGGGGCTCCAGCCCCTCGGGCAGCCCCAGGAAGAAGTCCAGCCCGTACGGCGCCCGCACCCGCTCCTCGTAGACCTCCTGGAGGGTGCGACCCGTGGCCCGCCGTACCACCTCACCGGTGAGCGCGCCGATGACGAGCGCGTGATAGCCGAAGGCCGTGCCCGGGCGCCAGAACGGCCGCTGGTCCGCGAGCCGTTCGGCGATCGCGCGGTCGTCGGCCAGCTCGTCCCTGGTGAACCCGGCATCGAGCCCGATCAGCCCGGCGCGGTGCGTGAGCAGGTCCCGCAGGGTCAGCGCCGCCTTGCCGTCGGTCCCGAACTCCGGCCAGTAGTAAGTCACTTTGCGGTCCAGCTCCAGCGTGCCGTCCTGCACGAGGAGCGCGACGACCAGATGGGCGGCGCCCTTGGTCGACGAGAACACGCCGTGGAGGGATTCGGCGTCATTGCCTTCCCCGGCCCACAGATCGACGACCTTCCGGCCGTGCACATACGCGCACAACTGGCCTTCGTAGTCGGGCAGTTCCCCCGCCGCGAACGCGGCGAACTCCTCGCGCACCATCTCGAAGCCGTCCGCGACGGTGCCGTGGATCTCTCGCGTCATCCGTACTCCTCGATCTCAGCCGCTGCTCGCGTGTGCCATGGTGATCAATGCCCGTCCGACCTGCGGTAATTCCGTCTGTCCGGCCGCGATAGCCGGACATCCCGAGCCGTCGTCGAGCGGCCGCCGGCGCCCGGAGACGAGCGGGTCGCCGGTCGCGTACGGCTGCTCCACCCGCACCACGCCGCCCGCGTCCCCGTTGCCCTCGACCCGTTGCACCGCCAGCAGCCCGGCCGCCGAGCCGAGCGCCGCACCGGCGAGCAGGAACGATCCGGTCAGGGCGAGGGTGGCGATCGGTGCGGGTCGCGCAAGGACGGTTCTCGTGGTGCGCACGCGTACCTCCTCCGGGGCTTCCTGAGATCCGGGGCTTCCTGAGATCGGTACGGCGAGATGTACCTGTTCGACTCAACCGCAACAACAGGGAGTTCATGTCACGGATGGCCCGGATGGCGCATCGCCGACCGAGGTACGGGGGCATGCTGAGGGCGACCGTCGGCACACAGGCTCCAGCCGAGGAGAGCCCATGGCAACGATCCCCTCACTCCCCAGCAGGGACGACGTGCTGCGCATGGCACGCAACACCACCGACATCACCGGCCAGCTCCTGGACACGGCCGGGAACATCACCAGGATCGCGATCAACACCTTCGACCCACGGGACGGCTCGGGCGCGGAGGTGCTGCGCGTGCTGCGCGAGACCACCGCGGAACTGGCGGAGGCGAGCGCGTCGCCGCAGGCGCAGGAGGCCTTCTACCGGATCGTCGACACCCTGACCCGGCTGGGCACGAGCGGGGCGCCGCTCGCCGTGCACCCGGTGAGCGAACCGGCGCAGGCGCTGCTCACCGCGCTCGGCGACAGCCTCCTGCCGGTGCTGGATGCGGTGGAACCGGCCGTGGAGGAGTTCGCCGACGCCCTCGGCGACCTGGTCGAGGCAACCTCCCCGCTGCTGCCCGCGGCGGCGGGCGTGGCCGCCGGAGCGCTGCTCGCAGTGACGCCGATACTGCGAGCAGCAGCGGACGTACTACGCGAATCCTCCCCCGAACTCCGGCGCGTGGCCGACGCGTTGACCGCGGCCCTGGCCCCGCTGATGCCCCTCCAGGTCGCCCTCGCGGAACGCGCCGCGGCCGCCGGAGCGGGCGTCGTCCGAGCAACACTGCCCCCACTGGCCGACCTCGCGGAGGCGACAGCGGCAACGGCAAAGGCGGCCCGACCGATGCTGGTAGCAGGCGAGGAACTGCTGGTCTCCGGCCTGGAACAACTCCAGCCCCTGCTGCTGGCCGCGGCGTCCCGGACGGGCCGGGTGGCGCGGGCGGCGGCGGTACGGGTGTCGGCGGCCGTTTCGCCGGCGGCGGAGCGGGGGGTTGTGGTGTCCGTTACGCCGGTGTAGTCCCAGGTGTTGGCGGTGCCGTCCGGCAAAACAGGGCCCGATAGGGTTTCGCCATGCGCGATCTCGGGGCGGGTTTCACTTACCTTCTGCAGGGTCAACGATGGGTGGCCAGGCACGGCAAGCAGTACGGCTTCGGCCTGCTCCCGGGCCTGATCACCCTCATCCTGTACGCGGCCGCGCTCGTCTCCCTGGCTGTGTGGGGCGAGGACTTCGTCGGCTGGGCCACCCCGTTCGCCGACAACTGGTCCACCCCCTGGCAAGGCCTCTTCCGCGGCTTCCTCACCGCCGTGCTCTTCGCCCTGGCCCTCCTCCTCTCCGTCCTCACCTTCACCGCGGTGACGCTGCTGATCGGCCAGCCCTTCTACGAGAACCTCTCCGAGAAGGTCGACGCGGACGTGTCGCCCGACGGCACCGCCCCCGAGTCCGGCCTCCCCCTCTGGCGGGAACTGTGGATCTCGGCCCGCGACAGCCTCCGTATCGTCGTGCGCGCACTGCTCTGGGGCGTCCTGCTCTTCGCCTGCGGCTTCATCCCGCTCGTCGGCCAGACGGTCGTCCCGGTGATCGGCTTCTTCGTCACCGGCTTCTTCCTCACCGAGGAACTGACCGCCGTCGCTCTCCAGCGCCGCGGCGTCGAACTCCGCGCCCGCCTCGCCCTGCTCCGCTCCCGCAAGACCCTGGTCTGGGGCTTCGGCACCCCGCTGGGCCTGGCCTTTCTGGTCCCGTTCGTGGCGGTGTTCCTGATGCCGGGCGCGGTCGCGGGCGCGACGCTGCTGGCACGGGAGCTGCTGGGCGAGGAGACCGGCGAGGGCGCGGAGGCGGACGAGGACGAGCAGGTCACTTTCTGAACGTCGCGTCCGCCGCCACGGTCAGGATCGCCCGCACCTGAGCGATGATGTCCACCCGGTTCCGCACGAACTCGGGATCGGTCACCGTCCCCGTCGCCGGATCCGTGTTGCCCGTCCCGAACTGCAGCACCGGCGTGTGCACATGCCCGCCCGGCAGGGTGTCGTGCAGCCCGAGCCGGTCCCGCAGCAGGGTCGCTCGGTAGGCGATCTCGTTCGACAGATAGTTCCCGCCGCCACCGGCACGGGCCGTGGACCCCGCAGTGGGCCCGTCCGGCCGTACCACCGCATCCGTACCGCCCGCCGGGATCTCGGTGACCTCGGTGTGGTCGTACACGGGGAAGCGACCGGTGTTCGCGGCGACAATCTCCTTGTACGGCAGGGTCGTCGTCGTCCACTGCGGCTGCGAGGCAGGATCGCTCACCGGGACGGTCTCGGTCCGCCCGATGTTGTCGTTGTCGGGGAACCCGCCCCGCCAGGCCCCGTTGGTCCGCTCCACGTCGAACCGCCCGACCCGCCCCTGGCTCACGGTCATGAAGAGATCGACCTTCTTCAGATACGGCCGCAGCGTCCGCTCCACGGTCCCCTCCGCGAAGTCCTGCCAACGCACCGGGAACACGACCGTCTCGACCCGGGCCGGCCCGTCCGCCGTCCGGATCACCGTGCCGTCGAGCGCGAGCGCGGTCGCCCCGGAGGGATTGGAGATCCGGATGTCCCGGTCGAGCGTGAACGGGTCGAAGCCTGTGACCAGCACGCGCCTCAAGCCCTTGCCGCCCTGCGGGTAGCGCACATCGGTCTGCCCACGTGAGGTGCGCTCCAACGCATCGATCAGCGCGGCCCGTTGCTGGTCACTCAGCCCGAACTCGGGCTCCCAGGTGCGCACTTCCCGCGTCATCCCCAGCCGGGCCCAGTACAACGGCCGGTCGTCGTCCCGGGTGAGATCCCCACCCGCCGGCCCACGCCCCTGCGCCCGCTCCACGGCCCGCCGCCACAGCGCGGACCCCTCGTGTACGACGATGCGGCGGGCCTGCGCATAGGAACGGACCCCGTCCAGCGAGCGGGCAAGCCCGGGTGCCGCATCGTCGAACCCGGACCGTTCGAGGATCTCCTGCGGCACGGCCTTGTCGAGCCGCTGCTCCTCGACGGTGGGGGAGGGCGCCGTCCCGGCGGCGGTCGCCGTGGTGGGTGCGGCGAACCCGGCCAGCAGAGCCACCGCGAGTACACCGATCCGAACGCGTATGGAATTCAAGGGAGTTCAGGTCCTTCCGTCGCCGTCGTGGGGGAGCGTGGTGCGGACGGCCGCAGTATCGCTCGACGGAAGTGGTCTACGCCATGGTGCCCGTGTGTCGGGTGTGCATCATCGGCCGATCGAAATCATGGCGGCGGCGCGGGCCGGCAGGTGATACTTCCGCTGTGAAGACAGCGAAGGCAGCGAACCTGGGCGTCCTCTTCCTCATCGAACTCGGCGCCCTCGCAGCCGTCGGCTACTGGGGCTTCACCCGGGACGTCGCGACCCCGCTCGCCTGGCTGCTGGGCCTCGGTGCCCCGGCCGTACTCATCGTGCTGTGGGCGTTGTTCGGCTCGCAGAAGGCGTCGCACAAGACGCGCGGCGCGGTCCGTGTCGGCTTCGAACTGCTGTGGTTCGGGGCCGGGGTGGCCGCGCTCCTCGCCGCCGGTGCCGCCGGATGGGCCATCGCCTTCGCCGCCGTCTGCGCCGTGAGCAAGACCCTCGCCGTCATCTGGCGGCAGTAGCGGGGGAGTTCAGACCTCCTCGCCCAGCAGCGCCAGAAAGTCCCGGAACGCCCCCGGCATGTCCACCGACTCCGGGTCCAGCAGCCACTGGTACTGCAGACCGTCCATCACCGCGACCAGCAGCGGGGCCGTGCGCTCCGGCGTCAGGCCGTTCGGCAGCCGCTCCCCGTACTCGGCGCGCAGCACCGACGCCATGCTCTCCCGCACCTGCCGGTACCGCTCGGTGAAGTACGCCCGCGCCGGATGCCCCTCCGTCACGCTCTCGCCCAGCAGCGCCGAGAAGGTCTGGATGATGCCGGGCCGCATCGCGTTGTACTCGACGAGGGAGGCCAGGAGGTCGATGCGCCACTGTGTGGCCGGGACGGCATCCCACCGGTCCCGGTCCTTCAGTACGGCGACCAGCAGCGCGTCCTTGGTCGGGAAGTAGTGCAACAGCCCCTGCTGGGTGAGCCCGACGCGCTCCGCGACCGCGGCCAGGCTCGCACCCCGGTAACCGCGCTCGGCGATCACCTCCAGCGCCGCCCGCACGATCTCCGCGCGCCGTTCCTCGCTCCTGAGCCTGGCGTTCATGGCGTCACCGTACGACATCCTCGTACAGCAAATATTACGGAATCATCACGAAACCTACCGCGTTACAGGTAGCGAGGTGCACGATTGGCGCAGGACGACAGGACTCGACGAGGAGGCACCGCGATGGCGACAACCCCGGGAAACAGCGGCGACCGGGCCCGTGAGGCAGCCGTGGAGGCGGCGCTCGGCAAGCTGGACCTGGACGCCAAGGCCCGGCTGCTGTCCGGTCAGGACATGTGGTCCCTGCCCGCCCTGCCGGAGATCGGTCTCCGGTCGATCGTCATGTCCGACGGGCCGATCGGGGTGCGCGGTGTGCGGTGGACCGCCGACGACCCGTCCATCGCCCTGCCCTCCCCGACCGCCCTCGCCGCCACCTGGGACCCGGAGCTCGCCCGCCGCGCCGGCGCGCTGCTCGCGCAGGAGGCGCGCCGCAAGGGCGTGCATGTGCTCCTCGCCCCGACCGTCAATCTCCATCGCTCCCCGCTCGGCGGACGCCACTTCGAGGCGTACAGCGAGGACCCGTATCTGACGGGCGCCATCGGCGCGGGCTATGTGCAGGGGGTCCAGTCGGGCGGCGTCGGCACCACCGTCAAGCACTTCGTCGCCAACGACGCCGAGACCGACCGCTTCACGGTGAACAACCTGGTGGGCCAACGCGCGCTGCGCGAGCTCTACCTGGCCCCCTTCGAGCTCATCGTCGAGAACGCCCACCCCTGGGGCATCATGACCGCCTACAACACGGTCAACGGCACGACGATGACCGAGCACCGGTATCTCGTGAACGAAGTCCTGCGCGGCGAATGGGGCTTCGACGGCTACAACGTCTCCGACTGGATGGCCGCCCGGTCGACGGTCGCGGCGATCGAAGGCGGCCTCGACGTCGCCATGCCCGGCCCGCGGACCGTGTACGGCCCGCCCCTCGCGGGGGCCGTCCGGGACGGCAGGGTCGAGGAAGCCGTCGTCGACGAGGCCGTCCGCAACGTCCTGCGGCTCGCCGCCCGCGTCGGCGCCCTGGAGAGCGCCGAGCCGGCCGTCACCGAACCGCCCGAGACCGTCGACGGCATCGCACTGGCCCGCGAGATCGCCCGCCGCGCCTTCGTCCTCGTGAAGAACGACAACGGTGCCCTGCCCCTCAAGCCCGGCACGGTGGCGCTGATCGGCGCCGCCGCCCGCGACGCCCGCGTCCTCGGCGGGGGTTCGGCGACGGTCTTCCCGGCCCGCATCGTCTCCCCGCTGGACGGCCTCACCGCCGCCCTCCCCGAAGACACCCTCACCTACGCCGTCGGCGCCGACCCGAACACCGAACTCGCCGTGGCGGACAAGGGCTTCGAGCTGCGGGCCGTCTGCCGGGACGCCGACGGGAACGTCATCGGCACGGGCTCCGCACCGGGCGGCCAGATCCAGTGGATGGGTTCGGACCTCCCCGAGGGCGTCACCCACGACCGCCTGCACACCGTCGAGCTGACCGGCACCTTCACCCCGCGCGACACCGGCCCGCACACCTTCGGCATCAAGGGCACCGGCCCCTTCACCCTCACCGTCGCGGGCACGACGTACTACGACGACGTCCAGCGCCCCGCCGACGACAGCGACCCCTTCGAGGCGTTCTTCGGCTCCCCGGTGCCCCGCGCCCAGCCCGAACTGACCGCCGGCGAGCCGGTCGACGTCTCCCTCACCCATGTCTTCGCGCTCCCCGAGGAGATCCCCTTCAAGGTCGTCGCCTTCGCCCTCGCCCACCAGGAACCGCAGCGCGACGGCGACGAGCTGATCGCCGAGGCCGTGGCGGCCGCCCGCGCCGCCGACACCGCCGTCGTGGTGGTCGCCACCACCGACCGCGTGGAGTCCGAGGGCTTCGACCGCAAGGACCTCACCCTCCCGGGCCGCCAGGACGAACTGGTCCGCGCCGTCGCCGCCGCCAACCCGAACACCGTCGTGGTCGTCAACTCCGGCTCGCCGGTCGAGCTCCCGTGGCGCGAGGACGTCGCCGCCGTCCTGCTCAGCTGGTTCCCCGGCCAGGAGGGCGGCGCGGCCCTCGCGGAGGTGCTGACGGGCGCGTACGAGCCGGGCGGCCGCCTCCCCACCACCTGGGGCTCCCTGTCCGACGCCCCGGTCACCCAGGTGGTCCCGGAGAACGGCCAACTCCCTTACGACGAGGGCGTCTTCATCGGTTACCGCGCCTGGGAGAGGGAGGGGCGGACCCCCTCGTACCCCTTCGGCCACGGCCTCGGCTACACCGACTGGACGTACGAGTCCGTCGAGGTGGACGGCAACGGCACCACCGCCAGGATCCGCGTCCGCAACTCCGGCGAGCGCCCGGGCCGGGAGGTGGTGCAGGTCTACCTGGCGCCGGCCGAGCCCGGCCCCGACCGCCCGGCACGCCGGCTGGCGGGTTTCGCGGGCGTCGAGGCGGGACCGGGGGAGACGGCCGAGGCCGTCGTCGACATCCCCCGCCGTGCCTTCGAGGTGTGGGACGAGGCGGTCGGCTCATGGTCATTTGTGAAGGGTTCGTACGAAATCCAGGTGAGCCGCTCGATCACCGACCGTCGTCTCACCGCGACGATTAACGTCTGATCGGGGACGAGTCGCCCCACGAACAGCCCCGGTCCGGGACCTGACCCCTGGACCGGGGCAGTGCGCTCCGCGGGTTGTGCCGTGACGGGGCGTCTGTCGTCTGCCGGTGCGTCGTGGCTGGTCGCGCAGTTCCCCGCGCCCCTTTGGGGCGCCTGCTCAGCCGGTGGTGAACCCGTACACCGTCTCCGACCGGAACACCCCGCCCGGCCGCAGCACCGTGCTCGGGAAGTCCGGCCGGTTCGGGGAGTCGGGGAAGTGCTGGGTCTCCAGCGCGATGCCGTCGCCGGGGGCGAAGGGGGCGGACAGATGGTCCGCGGTGTACAGCTGGAGGCCGGGCTCGGTGGTCGCCACGGTCAGGACGCGGCCGGACGCCGGGTCGTACAGCTCGGCGACCTCCCGGGCGGCCTCCGTCACCCCGCCGTCGAGCACGAAGTTGTGGTCGTACCCGGCGCCGACCTTCCGCGCCCGACGGAAGTCGAAGCGCGTGCCCGTCACGTCGGCGGGGTCACCGGCCGGGATCAGATCGGCGTCGACCGGGGTGCAGCGGGAGGCGGCGAGCCGCAGTTCGTGGCCGCCCGCGTTGCCCGAGCCGCCGAGGTTGAAGTAGCTGTGGTTCGTCAGGTTCACCACGGTCGGCGCGTCCGTCACCGCCTCGTACGCGATCCGCAGCGCGCCGTCGGCGTCCAGCGTGTACGTCGCCGAGACCTCCAGCCGCCCCGGGAAGCCCTCCTCCCCGTGCGGGCTCACCCGGCTCAGCCGCACCCCGTGCGCCCCGTCCGGCGTCACGTCCCACACCCGCTTGTCGAAGCCGCGCGGGCCGCCGTGCAGGGAGTTGGGCGCGTTGTTCGGCTCCAGGGCGTACGTCACCCCGTCCAGCGGGAAACGGCCGCCCGCGATCCGGTTGGCGTACCGGCCGATGAGCGCGCCCAAGTACGGCTCCGGGTGGGTGAGATAGCCGTCCAGGTCCGCGAACCCCAGCACCACGTCCCCGGTACGCCCCTCCCGGTCCGGGACCTCCACCGACTGCACGATCCCGCCGTACGACAGGATCCGCACCCGCACACCGGCCCGCTCCAGCGTCCAGCGGTGGACCTGGGTGCCGTCGGAAAGTGTGCCGAAGAGTTCGTTCATGTGCGGAACTTTAGGTCACCCCTTCTTGCCGGTGACGGCTCGGTAGGCGATCTCCGCCAGCCGCGCCTGGCCGTTCACACTCGGGTGGAACCAGTCCCAGTGGCTCAACTGGTCGGTCCCGAACCGGTAGTCGTACACCGCGCCCCCGTCGAACCGGCACCGCCGGTCCTTCGCGCACACCTCCCGAAGCACCTTGTTGTACGCCTCCACCCGCTTCTGCACCGTGTCCCGCCGCAGCGTGGCCGCCGAGTCCAGCGCGTCCGCGTCGCCCAGCATGGAGGGGCAGATGCCGAGCTTCCACACCTGCTTGCCGAGCGGGTTGGTGCGGCCCTGGGACCACAGCCGCTTCAGGTTCGGCACGCTCGCCACGTACACCTGCGTCCTGGGCAGCGACCTGCGCAGGGTGCCCAGCGCGTCCTCGAAGTCCGCGCGGAAGCTGTCCACCGAGGTCATGGCGGAGGTGCTGTCCCGGCAGGCGTCGTTCGCCCCCGCCATCACCGTCACCAACTGCGGCCTGCGCGTCGCCGCCTGCGCCATCTGGCCCGGCAGGTCCGCCATCCGAGCCCCGGTCACCGCGTAGTTCCAGCTGCGCGTCGCCGCCTGCGCCCTGCCCAGCAGCCGTACGGCGAGACTGTCCACCTTGGCGCTGCTGCCGGTCGCCCAGGACACCTCGGGGCAGTCCGACAGGACCGTACAGGCGTCGAAGCCGCGGGTGATGGAGTCACCGACCGCGGCGATCGAACGGGGGCTCACATCCCAAGTCGGTGCCGGCTTCGCGCTGTGCGCCGTGGTGCCCGTGGGCCCGGCGGAGTTGCCACCGACTGCGTCGCAGCCGGCGACGCCCAGGACGGTCACCGCCGCGGCGGCGAGAACGGCCCGTGAACGGTGGCTTGGCTTCCGCATACGCCGGCGATCCCCTCGGTCCAGTCCCACTACGTACAGATGTGTCCCCCCATAACAACGCGCGAGAGTTCCCGATCCACGCACCATGCAACGGTTCACACCCGTACAAGCGTCCTGCCGGGTGAATGGCGGACGTTTCAGCGCACCGGGACCGACGGTACGTCACACTCCTTGCGCCGCCGCACGGTAGCCTCGCCCTCAACGTGGCCGCCCGGCCACATCGTCCGCCAGTTCGCCAGATTGTCCTGCTCTGCCCGGAGGTCCCGGTGACGACACGTGGGGTTCTGTACGTGCACTCCGCACCGCGCGCGCTGTGCCCGCACGTCGAGTGGGCCGTCGCCGGGGTGCTCGGCACGCGCGTCAACCTCGACTGGATCCGGCAGCCCGCCGCGCCCGGCACCTGGCGCTCGGAGTTCTCCTGGCAGGGCGAGGTGGGCACGGCCTCCAAACTGGCCTCCGCACTGCGCGGCTGGCACCTGCTCCGCTTCGAAGTCACCGCCGAGCCCTGCCCCACCGCAGAGGGCGAACGCTACAGCTGCACCCCCGACCTCGGCATCTTCCACGCAGTCACCGGCATCCACGGCGACATCCTCATCCCCGAGGACCGGTTGAGGGCAGCCCTGGTCCGCTCACAACAGGGCGAGACGGAACTGGAGTCCGAGATCACCAAGCTGCTCGGAAAGCCGTGGGACGACGAGTTGGAGCCTTTCAGGTATGCGGGTGAGGGAGCACCGGTTCGTTGGCTCCACCAGGTCGTGTAGGTGCTTTTAGGGGCGCGGGGAACTGCGCGATCAACCCCCACCGGCCCGCAGACAAACAAACAACATGTGGCCCGCCCCCAACCCGGGGAGCGGGCCACACGCCGTTCACGGCAAAAAATCAGACCGTACGGAACGCCAGCACCACGTTGTGCCCACCGAACCCGAAGGAATCATTGAGGGCCGCAATACGGCCCTCAACGGGCAGCTTCCGGGCCTCGCCACGGACGATGTCCGCAGCCGCCTCCGCCTCCGGGTCGAGGTTCTCGACGTTGATGGTCGGCGGAGCAACCCGGTGGTACAGCGCCAGGATCGTGGCGACGGACTCGACACCGCCCGCACCACCCAGCAGATGGCCGGTCATCGACTTGGTGGCGGAAACCGCCATGTGGTCGGCCTCGTCGCCGAACACCTTCCGCAGCGCCTTGAGCTCGGCCACGTCACCGGCCGGCGTCGAGGTCGCGTGCGCGTTGACGTGCACGATCTCGGCCGGGTTCAGGTCGGTGCGCTCCAGCAGGTTCTGCAGGGCGTGCGCGATGCCGCGGCCCTCGGGCTCGGGCTGCACGATGTCGTGGGCGTCGGAGGAGACGCCCTGTCCGACCGCCTCCGCGTACACGCGGGCGCCGCGCTTGGCGGCGTGCTCGGCGGACTCCAGGACGAGAACGCCGGCGCCCTCGCCGAGGACGAAGCCGTCACGGGCGACGTCGTAGGGACGCGAGGCGCCCTCGGGGTCGTCGTTGTTCTTGGACATCGCCATCATGTTGCCGAACGCGGCGATGGGGAGGGGGTGGATGGCCGCCTCCGTGCCACCCGCGACGACGACGTCGGCGCGGCCGGTGCGGATCATCTCGATGGCGTAGCCGATGGCCTCGGCGCCCGACGCGCAGGCGGAGACCGGCGTGTGCACGCCCGCACGGGCGCCCACGAGCAGGCCCACGTTGGCGGAGGGGCTGTTCGGCATCAGCATGGGGACGGTGTGCGGGGAGACGCGGCGGACGCCCTTCTCCTTGAGCACGTCGTACTGGTCGAGGAGGGTCGTCACACCGCCGATGCCGGAGGCGATGACGGCACCGAGCCGGTCCGGGTCGATGCTGGCGTCCTCACCGGCCTTGTCGGTGAAACCGGCGTCCGCCCAGGCCTCCTTGGCCGCGATCAGCGCGAACTGCGCCGAGCGGTCCAGGCGGCGGGCCTGCGGCCGCGGGATGACCTCGGAAGGGTCCACGGCGACGGGCGCGGCAATGCGGACCGCCTGCTCGGCGGCCCACTCCTGCTCCAGGGGCTTCACACCGGACTTGCCGGCGATCAGGCCCTCCCAGGTAGAGGCTGCGTCGCCACCCAGCGGTGTGGTTGCGCCGATACCGGTGACGACCACGGTGCGATTGGTCGGGCTCACGGGAATTCTTTCTCCAACGGATCGGGATTCAGCGGCGCCACCGCCGGGTGGCGGGGCAATGCAGCCGGGCCTAAAAGGCTCAGGCCTGGTGCTTGAGGATGTAGTTGGTCGCGTCGCCGACCGTCTTGAGGTTCTTGACATCCTCGTCCGGGATCTTGACGTCGAAGCGCTCTTCAGCGGCGACGACGACCTCGACCATGGACAGCGAGTCGACGTCCAGGTCGTCGGTGAAGGACTTGTCCAGCTGGACGTCCTCAACCGGGATGCCGGCGATCTCGTTCACGATGTCGGCGAGACCGGCGACGATCTCTTCCTGAGTGGCGGCCATGTCAGGCGCTCCTTCGTAGTAATCCAGAGGGTGTGGCTGTGTTGAATCCCGTGCCGGATCCGATGATGATCCGGCACGGAGTGCCTAGGGGAGGGTAACGACCGTCGCGGCGTACACGAGACCCGCCCCGAAGCCGATGACGAGCGCGGTGTCGCCGCTCTTCGCCTCGCCGGTCGCCAGAAGCCGCTCCATCGCGAGCGGAATCGAGGCGGCCGAGGTGTTGCCGGTGGTGCGTACGTCACGCGCGACCGTGACGTGCTCCGGCAGTTTCAGCGTCTTCACCATCGAGTCGATGATCCGCTCGTTGGCCTGGTGGGGAATGAAGACGTCCAGGTCGTCCGCGGTGATTCCGGCCGCGTCCAGCGCCTGCTGGGCGACCTTCGCCATCTCGAACACGGCCCAGCGGAACACCGCCTGGCCCTCCTGCGTGATCGCAGGGAACTTGGCGACCTCGCCGTCGCGGTAGTCCGTCCACGGCACGGTCTGCTTGATCGTCTCGGACTTGTCGCCCTCGGAACCCCAGATGGTCGGGCCGATCTCGGGTTCCTGGGACGGGCCGACCACGACCGCGCCCGCGCCGTCGCCGAACAGGAAGGCCGTGGCCCGGTCCTCCAGGTCGGTGAGGTCGGACAGCCGCTCGACGCCGATGACGAGGACGTACTCCGCGGAGCCCTCGACGATCATGCCCTTGGCGAGCGTGAGGCCGTAGCCGAAGCCCGCGCAGCCCGCCGAGATGTCGAAGGCGGCGGCCTTGTTCGTGCCCAGCTTGTCGGCGATCTCCGTCGCCACGGCGGGGGTCTGCTTGAAGTGCGAGACGGTCGAGACGATCACGCCGCCGATCTGCTCGGCGGAGATGCCGGCGTCGGCGATCGCCTTGCCCGACGCCTCGATCGACATCGCGGCGACGGTCTCCTCGTCGGAGGCCCAGTGCCGGGTCTCGATGCCGGAGCGCGAACGGATCCACTCGTCGGAGGAGTCGATCGTCTCGAGGATCACCTCGTTGGGCACCACCCGGGTCGGGCGGTAACCGCCCACGCCGAGGATGCGCGCGTACGGGGCGCCCTTGCTGGGCTTGATCTTCGACATGTTCGTACGGCTCCTTGGTGTCAGGCGTTGGCGTGCTCGGCGATGAGCTCGCGGGCCGCGTCGAGGTCGTCGGGGGTCTTGAGCGCGAGGGTCTTCACGCCCGGCAGCGCGCGCTTGGCGAGGCCGACCAGCGTGCCGCCGGGGCAGACCTCGATGATCGCGGTCGCGCCGAGCTCCTTGAAGGTCTCCATGCACAGGTCCCAGCGGACCGGGTTGGCGACCTGGCCGACCAGCCGCTCCAGCACCTCGGCGCCGGTCGTGACCGTCTGCCCGTCCTTGTTGGAGACGTACGTGAACTTCGGGTCGGCGGGGGCCAGTTCGGCGGCGGCCTTCGCCAGCGCGTCGACCGCGGGCGCCATGTGGCGCGTGTGGAAGGCGCCGGCGACCTTCAGCGGGACGACCTTGCGGACGCCCTCGGGCTTGTCCTCGTTCAGCGCGGCGAGCTGCTCCAGCGTGCCCGCGGCGACGATCTGGCCCGCGCCGTTCACGTTCGCCGGGGTCAGACCCAGCTTCTCCAGGTGCGCGACGGAGACCTCCGGGTCGCCGCCGAGCAGCGCCGACATACCGGTCTCGGTGATCGCGGCGGCGTCGGCCATGGCCAGACCCCGCTTGCGTACGAGGGTCAGCGCGGCCGTGTCGTCGAGGATGCCCGCGAAGGAGGCGGCGGTGATCTCGCCGACGGAGTGGCCCGCGACGGCGCCCGGCGTGATGGCACCGAGTGCCGCGGCGGACAGGATGCCGGCGGCGACGAGCAGCGGCTGGGCCACGGCGGTGTCGCGGATCTCATCCGCGTCGGCCTGGGTGCCGTAGTGGGCGAGGTCCAGTCCGATGGCGTCCGACCACGCGGCGACGCGGTCTGCGGCACCGGGGAGGTCGAGCCAGGGAGTCAGGAAGCCGGGCGTCTGGGCGCCCTGGCCGGGAGCGACGAGTACGAGCACTCTCACACTCTCTCTTGTGGACGGCCACTGCCGCCCGTGAGGACAGGGACGAAGAACACGAAGGGGTTTTGTAGGCCCCCGACAAAACGCTAGGCCGGGAGATCTCCATCGGCCAGACGCCCCAGGATCAGCGCGATCCGCAGCGTGAACGCGGAGCGTACATCGGAAGGTGACCAGCCGGTGACGTCAGTCACACGTCGGAGCCGGTAGCGCACGGTGTTCGGGTGAACGAAGAGCATCCGGGCCGCCCCCTCCAGACTGCTCGCCTGCTCGAGATAGACGGAGAGCGTCTCCAGAAGCGCCGAGCCGGCCTCCTCCAGCGGTCTGTAGATCTCCTCCACCAGCTGCTCGCGCGCGCTCGGGTCGCCGGCGATCGCGCGCTCCGGCAGCAGATCGTCCGCGAGCACCGGCCGCGGGGCGTCCTGCCAGGCGGAACACGCCTTGAGCCCGGCGGCCGCGGCCTGCGCGGACCGGGTCGCGGCCAGCAGATCGGCCACCACGGGCCCGGCCACCACGGGCCCGGCCGCATACGGCCCGATCAGCGACTTGGCCACGGCGATCGGGTTGTCGCTGCCACCGGCGATGACGACGAGCCGGTCCCCGAGCACCCCGGTGAGCACCTGCAGCTTGGCGTGCCGGGCGGCCCGCCGGATCGCCTCGACGGTCAGCTCGGAGTCCCCGTCGGGGGCGGTCCCGAGGACGACACACACATGCTCGGGGGCGTTCCACCCCAGGGCGGCGGCCCGGCTCACCGCCCCCTCGTCGGCCTCACCGCTCAGCACGGCATTGACGACGAGGGACTCCAGCCGCGCGTCCCAGGCACCGCGTGCCTCGGCGGCCTGGGCGTACACCTGGGCGGTGGCGAAGGCGATCTCGCGGGCGTAGACGAGCAGCGCCTCGCGCAGCACTCTCTCGTCGCCGGGAGCCGCGACCTCGTCGATCGCGCTCTCCATGACCTCGATGGTAGTGCGCACCATCTCGACGGTCTGCCGCAGCGTGATCGCCCGGGTCAGCTCGCGCGGCGCGGTCCCGAACACGTCGGTCGAGATGGCCTGCGGGGCATCGGGATGCCGGAACCACTCGGTGAACGCGGCGATACCGGCCTGGGCGACCAACCCGATCCAGGAACGGTTCTCCGGGGGCATCGCCCGGTACCACGGCAGCGTCTCGTCCATGCGCGCGATGGCCTGCGCGGCGAGAGAGCCGGAGGACTTCTCCAGTCGCTTCAGGGTCGCGGCGTGCGAGTGGACGCCGGACGCGGCGGCTTCGGGCTTGCTCGTTTCGGGTTCGGGCACGGGGACAAGACTGCCTTATCCGGACGGGAGTGTGCGTCGCCGGGTACAGCCCCTCAGGTCTACCGTGGTGTTCGTGATGGACGTACGGCGCGCCGTGGAGCGCTATTCAGGGGGCGACCCGGCAGCCGGTATCGAGTCGTGGCACGCCTTCTCCTTCGGCCCGCACTACGACCCCGACAACCTCCGCTTCGGCGCGGTGATCGCCTGCAACGAGGAGCGCCTCGCCCCCGGCGCCGGCTTCGACGAACACCCGCACAGCCACACCGAGATCGTGACCTGGGTGGTCGAGGGCGAGCTGACCCACCGTGACTCCTTCGGCCACGAGACGACGGTCCGGCACGGGGACGTCCAGCGGCTGAGCTCGGCGGCGGGCGTGCGCCACGTGGAGCGCAACGACGGCCCGACCCCCCTGACCTTCGTCCAGATGTGGCTGGCCCCCCGCGAGCCCGGCGGCGACCCCGCATACGAGATCGTCCACGGCATCGCGGACTCGACGCCGTACGCGGTCCCGGAGGCGGGCGCCATGCTCCACGTGAGGCGTCTGGGGGCGGGGGAGCGGACGGCGGTGCCGGACGGGCCGTACGTCTACGTCCACGTCGTAGGCGGCGAAGTGCGGCTGGACGGCGAGGAGTTGGGGCCGGGGGATGCGGCGCGGATCACGGACGCCAAGGACGTGGAGGTCGTGGGGGTGACGGAGGCGGAGCTGCTGATCTGGGAGATGGCGGGATTTACCAGCCCGTCCGGCGTTTGAGGACGAGGCCGTTCAGGCCGAAGCGGGGGTCTGGGGGCGGCAGCCCCCAGGGACGGGAAGGGCAGGGGCGGCGGGGGCGAAAAACCCTCGGTGTCCCCGCCGACCTCAGCCCCGCAGCTCCGCCAGCACCGCATCCGTGAACACCGGCCACACCTCGACCGCCCAAGGCCCGAACGCCCGGTCCGTCAGCGCCACGCCGGCCACCCCCGCATCCGGGTCGACCCACAGGAACGTACCCGACTGACCGAAGTGCCCGAAGGTCCGCGGCGACGAGGAACTCCCCGTCCAGTGCGGGGACTTGGAGTCGCGGATCTCGAAGCCCAGGCCCCAGTCGTTCGGGTTCTGGTGGCCGTACCCCGGCAGGACGCCCTTCGTGCCCGGGTACTGGACCGTCATCGCCTCGGCGACCGTACGCGGGTCCAGCAGGCGCGGCGCCTGCACCTCGGCCGCGAAACGCAACAGGTCCTCGACCGTCGAGACGCCGTCCTTGGCGGGGGAGCCCTCCAGGGACGTGCCGGTCATCCCCAACGGCTCCAGCACCGCCTGCCGCAGATACTCCCCGAACGGGATGTCCGTCGCCTTGGCGATGTGGTCGCCGAGCTGCTCGAACCCGGCGTTGGAGTACAGCCGCCGCTCCCCGGGCGGCGCCGTCACCCGGTGCTCGTCGAACGCCAGCCCCGAGGTGTGGGCCAGCAGATGGCGGACCGTCGAGCCGGGCGGCCCGGCCGGTTCGTCGAGCTCGATCGCCCCCTCCTCGTACGCGACGAGGGCGGCGTACGCGGCGAGCGGCTTGGTGACCGAGGCGAGCGGGAAGCGGTGGCCTGCCGGGCCATGGGTGCCGAGGACCGTGCCGTCGCCACGCACCACACCCGCCGCGGCGGTGGGAACCGGCCAGTTTTCGATCAGCGCAAGGCTCTGCAAGGACATGCGGACGAGCCTAAGCGCTCACAACCTGAGCTCCAGCAAAGGGTCCGGCTTGGGCTTGAAACCGAGGGAGACGTACAGCGGCTCGGCCTCCGCGGACGCGGTCAGGTGCACCCGCGCGGCACCGCGCTCGCGGAACCAGTCCAGCAGTGTGTCCATGCACGCGCGCGCGTAGCCGCGACGGCGCGCGTCCGGGTCGGTTGCGACGCTGAACACGTAACCGACCGTCCCGTGCGGATCGCCCGCCTTCCCGATCCGGTAGTCGACCGTCCCGGCCACCAGCGCCGCCAGCGCCCCCGGCCGCTCCGGATGGTCGACGACGAACGCGGCGAAGCTCCCGTCCGCCTCGCCCAGCCGCTCCCGCAGCCCCGGCAGTGACTCCTCGTGCCAGTCCGTGGCAGGATCCGACCCCGGCATCGAATCGATCATCACCTGGCGCAGCCGCAGCACTTCCGGCGCGTCCTCGGGCACGGCCCGGCGTACAAGACTCATGACCCGCACGCTAGTCACCGCCATCGCGCCATGTCCCGCCGATTTCTTACCGGTTCCGCTTGCTTGGAGTGCACTCGAAGGCCATAGCGTTGAGGCCATGACGGTGATGGAGACCACGCCCACCAGGACCGACAGCTGCAGCGCCCCACCCCAGGCGCACCGGCGCCCCGAAGGCCAGGACAGTTACACGATCAGCGAGGTCGTCGCGTTCACCGGCCTGACCGCGCACACCCTGCGCTGGTACGAGCGCATCGGCCTGATGCCGCACGTGGACCGCTCGCACACGGGTCAGCGCCGCTACAGCAACCGCGACCTCGACTGGCTGGACCTCGTCGGCAAGCTCCGGCTCACCGGTATGCCGGTCGCCGACATGGTGCGGTACGCGGAGCTGGTGCGCGAGGGCGACCACACGTTCGGCGAACGGTTCGAGCTGCTGGAGCAGACCCGCCGGGACGTGCTGACCCGGATCGCGGAGCTGCAGGACACCCTCGCGGTGCTCGACCGGAAGATCAGTTTCTACGCGGACGCCGACCGCGCCCGTGCCTACGAGGCGGAGAAGGCGCGATGACGGACAGCAGGATCCCGACCGTACGACTCGGCGCGGACGGCCCCGAGGTCGGCGTACAGGGCCTCGGCTGCATGGGCATGAGCTTCGCCTACGGCCCCGCCGACGCGAAGGAGTCGCGGGCCGCCCTGGAGCGGGCCCTGGAGCTGGGCGTCACGCTGTACGACACGGCGGAGGGCTACGGCGACGGCGACAACGAGCGCTTCCTGTCGCCCTTCTTCAAGGCGCACCGGGACGACGTCGTCATCGCGACCAAGTTCGGCGTACGGGTCCCGGCGGGCGACCGCACCAAGCGGGTCATCCGCGGCGACGCCCCGTACGTCCGCCAGGCCGTCGAGGGCAGCCTGCGCCGCCTCGACGTCGACGTCATCGATCTCTACTACATGCACCGGCGCGATGTGAACGTGCCGATCGAGGAGACCGTCGGCGCCATGGCCGAGCTGGTCGGCGAGGGCAAGGTCAAGCACCTCGGCCTCAGCGAGGTCACCGCCGACGAACTGCGCGCCGCGCAGGCCGTGCACCCGATCGCCGCCGTCCAGTCGGAGTGGTCCCTCTTCAGCCGGGACATCGAGACCAACGTGGTGCCGGCCGCCCGCGAACTGGGCGTGGCCCTGGTCCCCTACTCCCCGCTCGGCCGCGGCTTCCTCGCCGGCTCCTTCTCCAACGCGGAGAAGGACCTGACCGACGGCGACGTCCGCCGCACGATGCCCCGCTTCCAGGGCGACAACGCGGCCACCAACGCAACCCTCCTGGAACCGATCCGCACGGTGGCCGCAGCACACGGTGCCTCGCCGGCTCAGATCGCCCTGGCCTGGGTCCAGCAACGAGCGGACGTACACGGCCTCGCGGTGGCCCAGATCCCGGGCACGACAAAGCGCCACCGGGTGGAGGAGAACGCGGCGGCGACGACGATCCTCCTGACGGAGGACGAGCTGGCTGCGCTGGAGCCAATCGCGTCAAAGGTGGCGGGAACGCGGTACCCGGACATGCGGTTCGCTTCTGCCGGGCGCGAGTAGCGGCTATTCGCTTTTAGGGGCGCGGGGAACTGCGCGACCAGCCACACTCAACCCGCACCAGCCAACGAACCGAACCCGGCAGACGCTAAAGCTCCGCCAACAACTCCGCCTTCTTAACGGAGTACTCCTCATCCGTCACCAGCCCCGCCTGATGCAGTTCCCCCAGGTGACGGATCCTTTCGGCGATGTCGGCGGGGTCGCGGCGCGGCGCGGAGGCCGATACGGCAGCCGCCGCTCCACGGCCCCGCACAGCTGCAAGCACGGCCGCCGCAAACGGCAACGACTCATGCACCGGGCCGTACCCCAGCCCGAACACCACAGCCCCCGGATCCTGATCCACCTGCGTAGCCGCCGCAGCGTCGCGTCGAAGCAACCGCAGATGCCCCTCGAACACCTCGGGTGACCGCCACTCCACCCCGCTCAGCTCACCGACCGGAAAACTCTGGTCCCCGGCCTTCCACTTCGCCGAGGACGCCCCCGTCCAGAACCACCGGAAGTGCACGGTCTTCCCGTCGAAGGACGCCTTCGCGTCGTACGCCTTGAACTGCCGGGGTGCCTCGGGCGCGGCCACCAGATACCGCTCGGCCGCCTCGCCGTCGCCTTTCAGCTGCGCCCGCAGCTCATCGGCGTAGTACTCGGCGAGAGTGTCCCGCTCGGCGGGCAGCACCAGCCGGTACGGGTCGCACCCTTCCTTGAGCTGTCCCGCCGCGGCCTCCAGCAACGGATCGGCCCCGGGCCGCACCTCGGCCCGCAGTACGACGGTGCCGCGCTTCCCGGGGGTCAGCGTCACCCCGGAGATCGCCTCCAGAGGCACTCGGCGTTCCCCCAGCGCCTGGAAGAGCTTGGGTGTTCGAATCCCCCGTTCGTAACGGATGAGCACGGAGTCGGACTCGAACTCCCAGGCGGCATGAAATCCGGCCAGTACATCACCCATGCGGCTCATCGTAGGCATGACCCGCTCCTTCGTCTCCACCCCGCGCAGACCGCAGTTTCTGCGCCTCTACGCGCGTCGGGCCGCGGTCGATCCGGACAAACCCTCCTGGCACACGCTCTCCTCGCGTGCGCAGTGCACCGACTGGTACGCGCCAACACCGATCTCCGCGAAGTTCAGCACGCTCTCCGTGCCCGGTTCGAAGTAACCGGCGTGCCCCTTCGCGCCCCGCGCGGACAGCACCCGTGCCCCGAACGCGGCCGACACCGGGTCGGCCCCGTGGCCCAGCCCGCCGACCTCCAGGTGCGGCACGTCCTGGACCCAGTCCGTGGCGTCCCGCATCGCCCACACCTGGGCGGAGGTGCGCAGATGGGAGGCCTTCTCGACGCGCATGCCGGGGCTGGCGGCCACCGCTATGTCGGCCACCCGGCGCGGCAGTGAGGGTGCGGCGATTCCGCACACCACGGAGCCGTAGCTGTGGCAGAACAGCGACACCGGCGCGCGGCCGGGCAGACCGCGCAGCATCGCGTTCAGCCGCAGCGCACCCTCGGCCGCGCGCATCGCCGTAGCCGAGTCGATGCCGAGCCCGGCGGGCGCCGTGTAGTCGGCCCAGGCGATCACGGCCGTACGCGTCGTCGGGCTCGCCGCCTTCTCCGCCGCGTACAGCGACTTGGCCATGCCCACGGGCGCCGAATACGGGCGGTTGGTCTTCTGGAAGGTGAGCAGGTCGGTGTCGACGCCGGGGACGACGACCGACACGCGCTCGGCCTGCTCCAGGTTCCCGATCACCTCCGCGACCCGCCCCGAACCCTCGGGGTCGAAGGCGAGGATGTGCCGGCCCTTGTGCAGCAGCGACTCATAGCGGTGCATACGGCGGCCCGCGTCCTGCTGCCCGACGGGCGAGAGCCGGCTGTCGTGCATGCGCCCCAGCTCGACCTTGCGCTGCTCAGCGAGTGCAACACGGTTGGCGCGGTAGCGCAGCGCGACGGGCGCGCCGTTCATGTTGCCGACCGCGAGGGGATAGCGGCGGGCGAGGTGGGCGCGTTCCTGAGCGGTGAGCGAGGCGAAGAAGCGGGCGAGGCGGGCGGGGGACGCGTCGGGGTCCGGCAGCCGGTGTCCGTGGATGCGGCCGTGCTCCCAGGAGGAGATCGAGGCCTGCAGCGGAGTCACCAAGCGGTGGCTGTGCAGGGCCGTCCACCCGGTGGTCGCCAGCATCACGAACACGACGGCCAGGGCGAGCAGTGCGCGCCAGACGTTCAATTGCGGGGAGGTGTCGAAGGAAGTCACTGGGAGGACACACTAGGAGAACGAGAGGGTCTCGCGTGAGTCGAGTGACGGGGATCACGTTTCGATAAACGTGCTGATGACCTCAGCGTGTCTCATTTGTGCCCCAGCGTGTCTCACATGTGCCTCAGCGTGTCCGCCAGCTCTCCGTGAGTGCGGGGCCCACCTGTTCGAGGTACGAAATCGTCAACGCGCGCATCGCCTCGACGCTGAAGTCCTCCCCGGTGCTCCACTGCCGTTCCGTCACCCGCATCACCCCGCCGAAGACCGCCACCGCCAGGCGTGGCCGGGGGTCGGCGGCCACGTCGAGGCCCTCGCGCTCGGCGAGCACGCGCGCGATGGTGTCCTCGGTCTCCTCGTTGCGCCGCAGATGCGCGGCGAGCAGGACGGGCGTCGACTCGATCACCCGGTACATACGCAGATACAGCTCGATCGGTACGACGGCCTCGATGACCTCGTGGAGGGTGTCCCAGCCCTCCAGGACCGCCTGGCGCAGCGCCGCCATCGGCGCCTCCTCGGCCGGCCGCTCGCGCACGGCCTCGACGAACCGCACCACCGCCAGCTCCTGCAGGGCGAGCGCGGCCTCCTCCTTGCCGGCGAAGTAGCGGAAGAAGGTGCGCTGCGAGACGTCGACGGCCTCGGCGATGTCGTCGACGGTCGTGCGGTCGTACCCGCGGGTGGTGAACAGTTCGACGGCGGCCCGCAGCAGCGCGTCCCGGGTGCGCTGTTTCTTGCGTTCGCGGAGTGTTTCCATATACGTCAGTTACTGACTTGTGAATTGGTTTGTCAATTGTCAGCGACTGTCACTAGCCTCGAACACATGACTAGTCAGACCACCATCGACACGACGGGGCCGGGGGACAAGGCGCCGGCAGCCCCGTCGGACGCGCCGCCGGCCGCCGGGCTGCGCGGCCACCCGTGGTTCACCCTCATCACCGTCGCCGTCGGGGTCATGATGGTGGCCCTCGACGGCACCATCGTGGCCATCGCCAACCCGGCCATCCAGAAGGACCTCAAGGCGAGCTTCGCCGACGTCCAGTGGATCACCAACGGGTACTTCCTCGCCCTCGCGGTCTCGCTGATCACCGCCGGCAAGCTCGGCGACCGCTTCGGCCACCGGCAGACCTTCCTGATCGGCGTGACCGGCTTCGCGGCCGCCTCCGGCGCCATCGGCCTGTCGAACAGCATCGCCGCGGTCGTCACCTTCCGCGTCTTCCAGGGCCTGTTCGGCGCGCTGCTGATGCCGGCCGCGCTCGGCCTGCTGCGTGCGACCTTCCCGGCCGAGAAGCTCAACATGGCCATCGGCATCTGGGGCATGGTCATCGGCGCCTCCACCGCCGGCGGCCCGATCCTCGGCGGCGTCCTGGTCGAGCACGTCAACTGGCAGTCGGTGTTCTTCATCAACGTGCCGGTCGGCGCGATCGCCCTGGTCCTGGGCCTGCTGATCCTGCTCGACCACCGCGCCGAGAACGCTCCGCGCTCCTTCGACCTCCTCGGCATAGCCCTGCTCTCGGGCGCGATGTTCTGCCTGGTCTGGGCCCTGATCAAGGCCCCCGCCTGGGGCTGGGGCGACGGGAAGACGTGGACGTTCATAGCCGTCTCGCTCGTCGGCTTCGTCCTCTTCTCCTTCTGGGAGACGAAGGTCAAGGAGCCGCTGATCCCGCTCGGCCTCTTCCGATCGATCCCGCTCTCGGCGGGCGTCGTGCTGATGGTGCTGATGGCCATCGCGTTCATGGGCGGCCTGTTCTTCGTGACGTTCTACCTGCAGAACGTGCACGGCATGAGCCCGATCGACGCCGGCCTGCACCTGCTGCCCCTCACCGGCATGATGATCGTCGGCTCCCCGCTCGCGGGCGCAATGATCACCAAGCTGGGCCCGCGCATCCCGCTGGCCGGCGGCATGGCGGCCACCGCGATCGCCATGTACGGCATGTCCACGCTCCAGACGGACACCGGCAGCGCAGTCATGTCGCTCTGGTTCGCCCTCCTCGGCCTCGGTCTCGCGCCGGTCATGGTCGGCGCCACGGAGGTCATCGTCGGCAACGCGCCCATGGAGCTCTCCGGCGTCGCCGGCGGCCTCCAGCAGGCGGCGATGCAGATCGGCGGCAGCCTCGGTACGGCGGTGCTGGGCGCCGTCATGGCCTCCAAGGTCGACGGCGACCTGGCCGGCAACTGGAAGGACGCCGGACTCCCGCCGCTCACGCAGCCCCAGCTGGACCAGGCCTCCGAGGCCGTCCAGGTCGGCGTGGCCCCGGTCGCCAAGGGCACCCCGGAGGCGATCGCGGCGAAGATCGCGGACGTCGCGCACGACACGTTCATCTCCGGCATGAGCCTGGCGTCCCTGGTCGCCTGCGGCGTCGCGGTCGTGGCGGTCTTCGTCGCCCTGCTCACCAAGCGCGGCGAGAATGCGGAGGCGGGTGCGGGCGCGGCCCACATCTGACGCGGGGACAACCCGGCGAACCTGACGGGTTTTCAACGGACTTCGCCTATCAGGGTGAAGACGCTAAAGATTCCTCGCATCCGGTGCGCGCCGCAGGCCACAGTGGTCAAGCCCTCAACACGGCATGTTCCTCGGGCAAGTTCGTACGGGGTGGAGGGCGACCGGTGCTGCGGCGCGCTGACGGAGGGGGTCAGCGCGCCGGCAGTCCGCCGGTCACGGTCTGCCCGACGGCTCCCGCAGCGCCGCAACCTCGGCCCGAAGCGCCCGCACCTCCTCCGTCAACGCCTCGATCGCCTCCGTCTGCCGCCGCTCCTCCACGTCGTCCTTCTCGAACCGTGCGATGAACCAGGCGGCGATGTTCGCGGTGACCACACCCAGCAGGGCGATTCCGGACAGCATCAGCCCGACGGCGATCATCCGCCCGAGTCCGGTCGTCGGCGCATGATCCCCGTACCCCACGGTCGTCATCGTCGTGAACGACCACCACAGTGCGTCACCCAGCGTGCGGATGTTCCCGTCCGGCGAGTCGCGCTCCACGGACAGCACGGCCAGCGACCCGAACATCAGCAACCCGATGACGGCGCCCGCGACATACGTCGTCAGCTGGATCTGCGACGCCATCCGCGCCCGGCGCCCGACGAGTATCAGCGTCGACACCATCCGCAGCAGCCGCAGCGGCTGAAGGACCGGCAGCACGACAGCACAGAGGTCTATCCAGTGCGTCCGCACGAACTCCCGTCGGCGCCGGGCCAGCCCCACCCGCACCAGATAGTCGACGGCAAACGTCCCCCACACCACCCACTCGACCCATGTGCACACGGCCGTCAGCAAGTGCCCCGCCGAATGATCCACGATCGGCACGGCATACGCGCCGGCGAACAACACGGCCAACGCCAGCAAGGGCCGCTGGGTGACCTGCTCCCAACGACCCTGAGCCGTTCGTTCCTTCATGCCCGCATCGTAAAGACAACGGACAGGGGCTACGCGCCCCTTAAGGGGCGCGGGGAACTGCGCGACCAGCCCCCACCGACCCGCAGACGGCTACGCGTCCCCGCCCGCAGCCCCAGGGTCCGCCGCGGAAACATCCAGCAACTGATACCGGTCAATGGCCTGCTTAAGCACCGACCGGTCGACCTTCCCCTCCTTCGCCAGCTCCGTCAGCACCGCCACCACGATCGACGCCGCGTCGATGTGGAAGAACCGCCGAGCGGCCCCCCGGGTGTCGGCGAAGCCGAACCCATCGGCACCCAGGGACTGGTAAGAACCCGGCACCCACCGCGCGATCTGGTCCGGAACCGCCCGCATCCAGTCGGACACGGCGACGAACGGCCCCTGCGCACCCGACAGCTTCTGCGTCACATACGGCACCCGCTGCTCCTCCTCCGGGTGCAGCAGGTTGTGCCGCTCGACGTCCACGGCCTCGCGCCGCAGCTCGTTCCAGGAGGTCGCCGACCAGACGTCGGCCTTGACGTTCCACTCCTCGGCGAGGATCTTCTGCGCCTCGATCGCCCACGGGACCGCGACACCGGACGCCATGATCTGCGCCGGAATCGATCCCGAACTGCCCTCGGAGAGCCGGTGGATGCCCTTGAGGATGCCCTCGACGTCCACGTTGTCCGGCTCGGCCGGGTGCTGGATGGGCTCGTTGTAGACGGTGAGGTAGTAGAAGACGTCCTCGCCGTGCGGGTGTTCGGCGTCCCCGCCGTACATCCGGCGCAGACCGTCCTGCACGATGTGCGCGATCTCGTACGAGTACGCCGGGTCGTAGGCGACACACCCCGGGTTGGTCGAGGCGAGCAGCTGCGAGTGGCCGTCGGCATGCTGCAGACCCTCACCGGTCAGGGTCGTACGGCCGGCGGTCGCACCCAGCACGAAACCGCGCGCCAGCTGGTCGGCCATCTGCCAGAACTGGTCACCGGTGCGCTGGAAACCGAACATCGAGTAGAAGACGTAGACCGGGATCAGTGGTTCGCCGTGCGTGGCGTACGCCGAACCCGCCGCGATCAGCGAGGCCGTACAGCCCGCCTCGGAGATGCCGTCGTGCAGCATCTGGCCGGTCGGCGACTCCTTGTACGCGAGCAGCAGATCGCGGTCCACGGCCTCGTACTGCTGGCCGAGCGGGTTGTAGATCTTCGCGCTCGGGAAGAAGGAGTCCATGCCGAACGTGCGGTACTCGTCCGGCGCGATCAGCACGAACCGCTTGCCGAGCTCCTTGTCCCGCATGAGGTCCTTGAGCAGTCGTACGAAGGCCATGGTCGTGGCGATCGACTGCTGACCGGAGCCCTTCTTCACGCTTGCGTACGTCTTGTCGTCCGGCAGCGCGAGCGGCTTGGAGCGCACGACGCGCGTCGGGACGTACCCGCCGCACTGCTTGCGCTGGTCGTGCATGTACTGGATCTCTTCCGAGTTCCGCCCCGGGTGGTAGTACGGCGGAACGCCGCTCTCCAGGTCCTTGTCGGAGATCGGCAGGTGCAGGCGGTCGCGGAAGCGCTTGAGGTCGTCGACCGTCAGCTTCTTCATCTGGTGCGTGGCGTTGCGGCCCTCGAAGTTCGGGCCCAGCGTCCAGCCCTTGATGGTCTTGGCCAGGATCACCGTCGGCTGGCCCTTGTGCGCCTTGGCCGCCGAGAACGCCGCGAAGATCTTCTTGTGGTCGTGACCGCCGCGGCCCAGGTGCAGGATCTGGTCGTCGGTCATGCCCTCGACCATCGCGCGCAGCCGCTGGTCGTCGCCGAAGAAGTGGTCGCGGATGTACGCGCCGGACTCGGTGGCGTACGTCTGGAACTGGCCGTCCGGCGTCGTGTTCATCTTGTTGACGAGGATGCCGTCGCGGTCCTGGGCGAGCAGCGGGTCCCAGGAGCGGTCCCAGATGAGCTTGATCACGTTCCAGCCGGCGCCGCGGAAGACCGACTCCAGCTCCTGGATGACCTTGCCGTTGCCGCGCACCGGGCCGTCCAGGCGCTGCAGGTTGCAGTTGACGACGAAGGTCAGGTTGTCCAGGCCCTCACGGGCGGCGATGGTCAGCTGGCCGAGCGACTCCGGCTCGTCCATCTCGCCGTCGCCGAGGAACGCCCACACATGGGACTTGCTCGTGTCGGCGATCCCGCGCGCGTGCATGTAGCGGTTCATCCGGGCCTGGTAGATCGCGCCGATCGGGCCGAGGCCCATCGACACGGTCGGGAACTCCCAGAAATCCGGCATCGAGCGCGGGTGCGGGTACGAGGACAGCCCGTGCGGGGCCTTCGACTTCTCCTGCCGGAAGCCGTCGAGGTTCTGCTCGCTGAGCCGGTCGAGCAGGAACGCGCGCGCGTAGATGCCCGGAGAGGCATGGCCCTGGAAGAAGACCTGGTCGCCGCCGTCGCCCTCGTCCTTGCCGCGGAAGAAGTGGTTGAAGCCGACGTCGTAGAGCGACGCGGAGGAGGCGAAGGTGGCGATGTGGCCGCCGACGCCGATGCCGGGGCGCTGGGCGCGCGAGACCATGACCGCCGCGTTCCAGCGGGTCGCGTTCAGGACCTTGCGCTCGATCTCCTCGTTGCCCGGGAAGAACGGCTCGCTCTTGGTCGGAATCGTGTTGACGTAATCCGTGCTGCGCATCTCGGGCACGGCCACGCGCTTCTCGCGGGCCCGCTCGATCAGCCGCAGCATCAGATAGCGGGCCCGCTCACGGCCGCGCTCGTCGACGGCGGCGTCCAGGGAGTCGAGCCACTCCTGGGTCTCCTCGGGATCGAAGTCAGGAACCTGACTCGGAAGGCCGCCAATGATGATCGGGTTGCGATCGGATCCGGAAGCCACGCTGTTCCTTACCTGTCAGAGGGCTGCAATGAGCTGCTTTTCGGTACGCCTGCACCGTTCCCCATCGTGTACCTCGGGGAAGCAAACGTCATCTCTACTGAGAGGTAACCGAGACCTGCGTCAGCTCCATCTGATTCCCAATGCCGCAAAGGGGGCAGAAAGGTGTGGTGTAGGTCACTTGTGGCGCGGGTCGCATGCCTGGAGTTGGGGTGACACGGCCAGGATCGTCACCGTTTCGGCGGTCTGAACGGCCGGGTACTTGCGCGATCCGCCCCGTCCGTGTGGACTACGGCCAACGCTTCGCGCACGCGCGTGGCTGAGACAATCATCAAGACATGATCAGGAGGCAACCCGTGAGCGCGACCGCGGACCACGCGGAGACGAGCCCTGCCGTGAGGCTGGGGTTCCAGCCCGAGCAGGTGGTCCAGGAGATCGGCTACGACGACGACGTAGACCAGGAACTCCGCGAGGCCATTGAGCAGGTCATCGGTACCGACCTTGTGGACGAGGAATACGACGACGTCGCCGATGCCGTGGTGCTCTGGTTCCGCGACGAGGACGGCGACCTGACCGATGTGCTGGTGGACGCCACCACGTACATCGAGGAGGGCGGCTCGATCCTGCTGCTGACGCCGAAGACCGGCCGCGACGGCTATGTGGAGCCGAGCGACATCTCCGAAGCCGCGACGACGGCGGGGCTGTCCGCCTCCAAGAGCGTCAGCGTGGGCAAGGACTGGAGCGGCAGCCGGCTGGTGACGCCGAAGGCCGCGAAGTCCAAGAGGTGACCCTCGGCTGCAGTAGCCGTCTCTGGGGGCTGTGCCCCCGGACCCCCCTTTCGGCCTGAACGGCCTCGTCCTCAAACGCCGGACGGGCTGAGTTCGCTCAGCCCGTCCGTCGGCTTTCGGTGATCGCTGCGTAGGGTGGAAGCCACCCGAACAGCCCCCACCGAAGGGACAGAAACGACCATGGCGATCCAGGTCGGCGACAAGGCCCCCGACTTCGAGCTCAAGGACAACCACGGCGCCACCGTGAAGCTCTCCGACTTCCGTGGCAGCAAGAACGTGGTCCTGCTCTTCTATCCCTTCGCCTTCACGGGCGTGTGCACCGGTGAGCTGTGCGAGGTGCGCGACAACCTGCCGCAGTTCTCCGACCGCGACACCCAGGTGCTCGCCGTCTCCAACGACTCCATCCACACCCTGCGCGTCTTCGCCGAGCAGGAGGGCCTGGAGTACCCGCTGCTGAGCGACTTCTGGCCGCACGGCGAGGTCTCCCGTGCCTACGGCGTCTTCGCCGAGGACAAGGGCTGCGCGGTGCGCGGCACTTTCGTCATCGACAAGGAGGGCGTCGTGCGCTGGGCGGTCGAGAACGCGCTGCCGGACGCCCGCGACCTGAACGAGTACGTGACGGCGCTCGACACCCTGTGATTCTTCGTCTCCAAGCCATGCGTGGTGCGGGAACCCGTCACTAGGATCGACTCGTTGATCCGGTATCAAACGCACGGCGGGGCTCCCCGCCCCTGGACACCAATGGAGGACTCGTGGGAGTCAGCCTCAGCAAGGGCGGCAACGTATCGCTGACCAAGGAGGCCCCGGGCCTGACCGCGGTCATCGTCGGTCTGGGGTGGGACGTCCGCACCACGACCGGTACCGACTTCGACCTGGACGCCAGCGCACTGCTGCTGAACTCGTCCGGCAAGGTCGGCAGCGACGCCAACTTCGTCTTCTTCAACAACCTCAAGAGCCCCGACGGCTCGGTCGAGCACACCGGTGACAACATCACCGGTGAGGGCGAGGGCGACGACGAGCAGATCAAGATCAATCTCGCCGGGGTTCCGGCCGAGATCGAGAAGATCGTGTTCCCGGTCTCGATCTACGACGCCGAGAACCGCCAGCAGTCGTTCGGCCAGGTGCGCAACGCGTTCATCCGCGTGGTGAACCAGGCGGGCGAGGCGGAGATCGCGCGCTACGACCTCTCCGAGGACGCCTCGACGGAGACCGCCATGGTCTTCGGCGAGCTGTACCGGCACGGTGCGGAGTGGAAGTTCCGCGCCATCGGCCAGGGCTACGCCTCGGGTCTGCGCGGCATCGCGCAGGACTTCGGCGTGAACGTCTGAGACGCGTCGGCACGTCTCATCAGCCGGCGCCGCACCGTTTGCGTGCGGCGCCGGTCGCGCAGGACAACCAAACAAGCACCATCTCGGGGAGGACCAGCATCATGGGCGTCACGCTCGCCAAGGGGGGCAATGTCTCCCTGTCCAAGGCCGCACCCAACCTCACGCAAGTGATGATCGGGCTCGGCTGGGACGCGCGCTCCACCACCGGAGCCCCGTTCGACCTCGACGCCAGTGCCCTGCTGTGCAACGGCGGGCGGGTGCTGGGCGACGAGTACTTCGTCTTCTACAACCAGCTCAAGAGCCCCGAGGGCTCGGTGGAGCACACGGGCGACAACCTCACCGGTGAGGGCGAGGGCGACGACGAGTCGATTCTGGTCGACCTCGGCCAGGTGCCGGCTCAGTGCGACAAGATCGTCTTTCCGGTCTCGATCCACATGGCCGACGAGCGTGGGCAGACCTTCGGCCAGGTGAGCAACGCCTTCATCCGCGTCGTCAACCAGGCCGACGGCCAGGAACTCGCCCGCTACGACCTCAGCGAGGACGCCTCCACCGAAACCGCGATGATCTTCGGCGAGCTCTACCGCTACCAGGGCGAATGGAAGTTCCGGGCGGTGGGACAGGGGTACGCGTCGGGACTGCGGGGCATCGCTCTGGACTTCGGCGTCAACGTTTCGTAAGGCCACCGGCGCGGCAGGCCAGGACCTGCGGTTTTCCGGCCCGTGGGCCCCGCCCATGCGGGCCGGGGGGTCCGCCCTCTAGACTCCGTGGTCAACAGTGAGTAAAGCCGGGTACGGCGCGGGGGAGACCCGTACACACACGGATTGGGTAGCCAGTGCTTCTGAAAACCTTCGGCTGGTCGTTCGCGATTACCGCGCTCGGCCTGGCCGCGGCGGTCTTCTACGGGGGGTGGGAGGCCTTCGGCATCGTGGCGATCCTCTCCGTCCTCGAGATCTCGCTGTCGTTCGACAACGCGGTGGTCAACGCCGGAATCCTGAAGAAGATGAATGCCTTCTGGCAGAAGATCTTCCTCACGGTCGGTGTCGTCATCGCGGTCTTCGGCATGCGGCTGGTCTTCCCGGTCGTCATCGTCGCCGTCACGGCCAAGAAGAGTCCGATCGAAGCGGTCAACCTGGCGTTGACCGACAAGGACCAGTACCAGCAGCTGGTCACCGACGCCCACCCGGCGATCGCCGCCTTCGGTGGCATGTTCCTGCTGATGATCTTCCTCGACTTCATCTTCGAGGACCGGGACATCCAGTGGCTGCGCTGGATCGAGCGCCCGCTGGCCAAGCTCGGCAAGGTCGACATGCTGGCGGTCTGCATCGCCCTGATCGTCCTGCTGATCACGTCGTTCACCTTCGCCACCCACGCCCACCAGCACGGCGGCGCGCACGTCGACAAGGCGCAGACCGTCCTGATCTCCGGCATCGCGGGTCTGATCACTTACATGGTCGTCGGCGGTCTCTCCGGCTACTTCGAGGACAAGCTCGAGGAAGAGGAAGAGCGGGAGCACGAGGAGGAGGAAGAGGCCGCGCGCAGCGGCAAGCAGCGCTCCGCGGTCGTCCTGGCCGGCCAGGCCGCGTTCTTCATGTTCCTCTACCTCGAGGTCCTCGACGCGTCCTTCTCCTTCGACGGTGTGATCGGCGCGTTCGCCATCACCAACGACATCGTGCTGATGGCGCTGGGCCTCGGTATCGGTGCCATGTACGTGCGGTCGCTGACCGTGTACCTGGTCCGCCAGGGCACCCTCGACGACTACGTCTACCTGGAGCACGGCGCGCACTACGCGATCGGCGCGCTGGCCGTGATCCTCATGGTCACCATCCAGTACCAGATCAACGAGGTCATCACCGGCCTCGTCGGCGTCGTCCTGATCGGCTGGTCCTTCTGGTCCTCCGTGCGCCGCAACAAGGCGCTCGCGGAAGCCGAGGGAAAAGCGGCGGGCTCGGACGAGAAGACTGAGATCTCGTCCGGGGTGTGACGCGCCTTCGGGCGAGGAACGCTCTGAGCGGGGCGGCCGGTCTCCGGCCGCCCCGCCGGTTTTTCAAGTGAAGCCGGGTCCAACGGGACCCGGGTGAATCTGGGGGCGGGAATGGGCTTCTTGGACGGACTCTGGCGTGGACGCGAGGCCGACTTCGACTCGGGCAGCGCCGCCACCAACTCCATCGAGCTGACCAAACGGCACCACCAGGTCTCCCTCACCAAGCAGGGCGCGGCCACCGGGCATCTGCGCGTCAACCTGAGCTGGCGGATGCGGACATCCGACATCGGCGGTTCGCAGCGGGACTCACTGTTCCGGCACCCCTTCAAGGCGCTCAAGCCCGCGGAGGTCATGGGGCACGGCCAGAGCATGGTCAATGTCGACCTCGACCTGGCGTGTCTGTACGAGCTCCAGGACGGCACGAAGGGGGTCGTACAGCCGCTCGGCAACTACTTCGGGGACGTCAACGCGCCGCCGTACGTCAAGCTCAGCGGCGACGACCGGTTCGGGTCGGCGTCCGGCGAGACGATGTACGTCAACCTCGACCACCGGGACGAGATCAAGCGGCTGCTGGTGTTCGTGTACATCTACGACCAGACGCCGGCGTTCGACCGTACGCACGCGATCGTGACGCTGTATCCGAGCAATGGGCCTCGGATCGAGATCCATCTTGATGAGCGGCATCCGCAGGCTCGGTCGTGCGCGGTGGTGATGATCGAGAATGTGAAGGGGGAGTTGGTGGTGCGGCGTGAGGTGAAGTTCGTCTACGGGTTCCAGGCGGAGTTGGATCGGTTGTACGGGTGGGGGTTGCAGTGGGGGCGGGGGTACAAGTCCCAGGTGGAGCGGTAGTCGGCGGTCGCCTATGAGCTCGGGGGGCGGGTGAGTGGGGGCTTGTCGCGCAGTTCCCCGCGCCCCTTGAGGCGTTGCCCCTACCGCCCGATGAATTGTGGCCCTTGCGGCGGCAGGCGGAAATCCGGGTTCGGGGCCGGGACCGTCACCGGAGGCGGGTAGCCGTAGCCGGACGGGGCTCCCGCTGTGGCTGCTGCTGCGGGCTGGGGGTAGCCGTAGGCGGGTTGGGTGGCGGGGGGCTGCTGGGGGTAGCCGTAGGCCGGCTGGGTGGGGACCGCGGTGGGCTGTTCCGGGGGGAGCGGCTGGGAGACCTCGGGGGCGGGTTCCGCCGCGGCCTCGGACTCGTCCACCGAGATGCCGAACTCCGTGGCCAGGCCCTTCAGGCCGTCCGAGTAGCCCTCGCCCAGGGCGCGGAACTTCCAGGCGTCGCCCCGGCGGTACAGCTCGCCGCAGATCAGGGCCGTCTCCGTGCCCGTCTGGGGCTTGATGTCGAAGAGGACGATCGGTTCGTCGCCGGCGCCCGCCGCGTCGTACAGCAGGATGCGCAGTCCCTGTACACGGTCGAAGGTGACGTCGTCCGCCGATGCGACCAGGAGAATCCGGCTGACATCGGCCTCGACTCCGGCCAGATCTGTCTGGATCGTGTCGGTGAGGCCGTCGGCGATGCGTTTCTTGCCGAGCCACCTCGCCTTCCCGGAGGGGTGCCGGGGCTGGTTGTAGAAGACGAAGTCCTCGTCGGAGCGCACACGACCGTCGGGGCCGAGGAGCAGCGCCGAGGCGTCGACGTCCGGGACCCCCTGCCCGGGGGTCCAGCGCAGCACGGCGCGCACCGTGGTGGCTTCCAGCGGGACGTTCGACCCCTTCAGCATCGCGTGCGTCATGCGGTCATCCTGCCCTCTCGGTCCTGATCACGACAACGCGGGGGTGGGGAGACCCACGGCCGTGTCGACGACTCGCCGACGGCTTGTCGAATCGCCGTCGACATGGCCGAGTTACCAGAAATTCATGCCCTGCGGGAACCCCTGACATGGGTCTCTACGTACTATTACCGGCCACCTGTTTACCGAATCCATAGCCTTACCTGGCGTCACGGGGGAGTTCTATGCGTCATTTCGGGCACATCGCCCCTGAGGTGCGGCAGCGCCTCTTCCATCAGGAGCCGTGCGAGTTCGGCACGGACTCCCCGGCCCGGGTGCTCTCCGCGGCCCTGGGCGCCACGCTCTACAGTCCGGCCACCCGGCCGCGGCTTGCCGACGACATCGTCAAGCAGGCCGGACTCGGCGTGGTCTCGATGGTGCTGTGCCTGGAGGACTCGATCGACGACGCGGACGTGGTGGCGGGGGAGGAGAACCTCGTCCGCCAGTTCGCCGACCTGGCCGGGCGGGACGGAGCCGACCTCCCGCTGCTGTTCGTCCGGGTCCGTACGCCGGAGCAGATCCCCGATCTCGTGCAGCGGCTCGGGGCGAGTGTCCGGCTGCTGTCCGGATTCGTGATGCCCAAGTTCACCGAGGAGCGCGGGATCCCCTTCCTGGAGGCTCTGTCGAGCGCCGAGACCGCGAGCGGGCACCGGCTGTTCGCCATGCCGGTGCTGGAGTCGCCCGAGCTGCTCTACCGCGAGTCGCGGGTGGAGAGCCTGGAGGGCATCGCCCGCGCCGTCGACAAGTACCGCGACCGCGTGCTCGCACTGCGCCTCGGCGTGACCGACTTCTGCTCCTCGTACGGCCTGCGCCGGGCCCCCGACATGACTGCGTACGACGTCCATGTCGTCGCCTCCGTGATCTCCGACGTGGTGAACCTGCTGGGCCGGGCCGACGGCACCGGGTTCACGGTGACCGGGCCGGTGTGGGAGTACTTCCGGGTCCCGGAGCGCATGTTCAAGCCGATGCTGCGGACCAGCCCCTTCCTCGAGGGGCAGGCCGTGGAGCTGCGCGAGAAACTGATTGAGCACGCCATGGACGGGCTGCTGCGGGAGATCTCCCTGGACCAGGCCAACGGCCTGCTGGGCAAGACCTGCATCCACCCCTCCCACGTACTGCCCGTACACGCGCTGTCCGTGGTCAGTCACGAAGAGTTCGGCGACGCCGCGGACATCCTGCGGCCCGAGCGGGGCGGCGGGGGTGTACTGAGGTCGGCGTACACGAACAAGATGAACGAGGTGAAGCCGCACCGCGCATGGGCCGAGCGGACCATGCTGCGGGCCGAGGTGTTCGGCGTCGCCCGCGAGGACGTCAGCTTTGTGGACCTGCTCGCCGCCGGAATCCCCGGCTGAACCCGGCTCACGGGGAACCACTTCACCATCTAGGGACGCATGAACAACGCAGTGAACAACCCGGTCTGGTCCGGCACGTGGGTCGCCGAGCGGCTCGGTGTCGAACTCGTGGGCGACGACAAGCTGACCGACCTGCTGGGGCTGGCCCTGCGGCGCAACCCCAAGCGGGCACATCTGCTGGTCTCCAACGTGCTGGGCAAGCATGTACCGCAGTCGCCGTCCGTGGTGTACGGCTACGGGTTCGCGCTCGGCCGCCGGGTGCGGGAGCTCCTGGGCACCGAGGAGGCGGCCTCCGCGGTCGTCCTCGGGTATGCGGAGACGGCGACGGGTCTTGGCCACTCGGTCGCCGACGGTGTGGGGCTGGCCCCCTATCTGCACTCCACCCGGCGCCCGGTCGCGGGCGTGGCGGCAGCGGGCGGCTTCGAGGAGTCGCACTCGCATGCCACGTCGCACCTGCTGCTGCCGGAGGACCCCGCGCTGCTGGTCGGTGACGGTCCGTTGGTGCTGGTCGACGACGAGTTCTCCACCGGGAACACGGTGTTGAACACCATCCGGGATCTTCATGAGCGCTATCCGCGGCGGCGGTACGTGGTGGTGGCTCTGGTCGACATGCGGTCGGCCGCGGATGCCGGACGGCTGGAGGAGTTCGCGCGAGAGATAGGTGCGAGGGTCGAACTCGTGGCGGCCGCTTCCGGGACGGTCCGGTTGCCGCCGGGGGTGCTGGAGAAGGGGCAGGAGTTGGTTGCGCGGTACGAGTCGGGTGCGGGTGAGTGGGGGCTGGTCGCGCAGTTCCCCGCGCCCCAAAAGACAAAAAACGGCGGTGCCGTAGCCGCCCCTATAGGGGTGCGGGGAACTGCGCGACCAGCCACAAACAACCCGCACCCGACCGACGGCCGCATCCGCCGCGTAGAGCTCTGCTGGCCCCGCGGCCTCCCCGACGGGGGCCGCCACGGCTTCACCCCCCAGCACCGCATACGCCTGGAGAACGCACTGCCCGCCATGGCGGCGAGGCTCGCAGAGGCACTCCCCGAAGACGCGCACCGCGTGCACATCCTCGGCTTCGAGGAGCTGATGTACGCACCCCTGCGCCTCGCCCGCGAGCTGGAGCAGGTCGTCGACGCCGAGGTGCGGTACTCGACGACCACCCGCTCACCCGTCCTCGCGGTCGACGACCCCGGTTACGCGATACGCAGCCGCATAGTCTTCCCCGCCCACGACGACCCGGCCGACGGCCCCGGCGAGCGCTACGCCTACAACGTCGCGGGCGCCGGCTTCGACGCGGTAGTCGCCGTCGTCGACTCCGCCGCCGACACCCCCGAACTGCACGCGCCGGACGGCCTGTTGGCCCAGCTGGCCGCGCACGTCCCGCAGGTCCTGCTGGCGGTCGTGCCCTCCTACGTCCCCGAGCCCCTGTACGTCCCCGAAAGGCCCGCCATGCTGCCCGAGCCCCTCCGCGGCCCCGCCTTCTCCTCGTATCCGCCCGAGGAGGTCGGCTGGCTGCTGCAGGACCTCTCGGACGTGACGCTGGAGGCGCCGACCGAGGAGCGGGAAGAGGCCATCCAGAGCGGCGGCGCGCACTACGCGGAGTCGCTGCCGGTGGAGTACCAGCCCAGCGAGCAGTACCAGGAGCTGTTCCACACGGCGCTGAAGGAGTCCGCGGCGCGTCTCGCCCTGGCGGTCGGTGCCGTGACGGAGATCGTGCTCGCCGAGCGTTCGCCGCGACCGGTGCTCGTCTCGCTGGCCCGCGCGGGCACCCCCGTCGGCGTCCTGATGCGCCGCTGGGCGCAGTTCCGGCACGGCCTCGACCTTCCCCACTACGCCGTCTCCATCGTCCGCGGCCGCGGCATCGACGCCAACGCGCTGCGCTGGCTGGCCGCCCACCACGACCCGTCCGACGTCGTGTTCGTCGACGGCTGGACCGGCAAGGGCGCCATCACCCGCGAACTCGCCGACGCCATCGAGGAGTTCGAGGCCTCCGACGGGATCACGGGCTTCGACCCGGAGATCGCGGTACTGGCCGACCCGGGCTCGTGCGTGCGGACGTACGGCACGCGAGAGGACTTCCTCATACCCTCCGCCTGCCTCAACTCGACCGTCTCCGGCCTGATTTCGCGGACCGTGCTGCGCGCCGACCTCGTCGGCCCGCACGACTTCCACGGCGCCAAGTTCTACCGCGAACTCGCCGGCACCGATGTCTCGGTGGACTTCCTGGACGCCGTCGCCGCACGCTTCCCGGAGGTCGCGGACGCCGTCACCGCGCAGGTCAAGGAGCTGCTGTCCGGCGACCGCGAGCCGACCTGGGAGGGCTGGGCGGCCGTCGAGCGGATCAGCAAGGAGTACGGCATCCACGACGTGAACCTCGTCAAGCCCGGCGTCGGCGAGACCACACGCGTGCTGCTGCGCCGGGTGCCCTGGAAGATCCTGGCGCGGCAGGGGGCGGGCGCCGACCTGGACCATGTACGCCTGCTGGCCGAACAGCGAGGAGTTCCGGTCGAAGAGGTCACCGAACTGCCTTACACCTGCGTGGGGTTGATCCACCCCCGCTTCACTCGCGGTGCGACCGGTGCCGACGGCAAGGCGGTGACGGTCTGATGCCGGTGCTGGTGGCGAGCGACCTCGACCGTACGCTCATCTACTCCTCCGCGGCCCTCGCGCTGACCATGCCGGACGCGCGGGCGCCCCGGCTGCTCTGCGTCGAGGTGCACGAGAGCAGGCCGCTGTCGTTCATGACGGAGACGGCGGCCGGGCTGCTGACCGACCTGGGCGACGCGGCGGTCTTCGTACCGACGACGACCCGGACCCGCAAGCAGTACCAGCGCATCAACCTGCCGGGCCCGGCGCCGAAGTACGCGATCTGCGCCAACGGCGGCCACCTGATGGTCGACGGCATCTCCGACCTCGACTGGCACGCACAGGTGACGGCACGGCTCGCCGAGGAGTGCGCCCCGCTGGACGAGGTGCGCGAGCATCTCCTGGCCACGGCGGACCCGGAGTGGGTACGCAAGCACCGCGTGGCCGAGGACCTCTTCGCCTACCTCGTCGTAGAACGCGAGCTGCTCCCCGAGGAATGGGTGAAGGAACTCGCGGTCTGGGCGGAGAACCGCGGCTGGACGGTCTCACTCCAGGGCCGCAAGATCTACGCCGTCCCGAAGCCCCTGACCAAGAGCGCGGCGATGCGCGAGGTGGCCCGACGCACGGGCGCCGACCTCACACTGGCAGCCGGCGACTCACTGCTGGACGCCGACCTGCTACTGGCAGCGGACCGAGGCTGGCGCCCCGGCCACGGCGAACTGGCGGACGCGGACTGGGCGGCGCCACAGATCAGCGCACTGCCGGAGCGGGGGGTACTGGCGGGCGAGCGAATCTTGCGGGAGTTCCTGAAAGCGACTCGCACGGCACCGTCTTAAGGGGCGCGGGGCTGTATCAATATGCGGCTCCGCCGCGTGGGCGCGATCAACCCCCACAAACCCGCAGCCAACAACGCACCGTGTACGGCTAGCCGCAACACCCTCCACCACAACAACCGCCCCCGCCGCCGCCCCCTCGCGGAGCGGCGGCCGGGGCGGACGCAGTACCCCCCACGGCCACCGTCGACAACAGCTTCACCGTGTCCCCATGCCCGGCAGGGCAACTCGCGGGGGCGGACGACTCCGCCATGGGCCGGCTCAGTTCAAACGCGTCGCCGCACGTCCGGCAGCGGTACTCGTAACGAGGCATGCGACCAGATTAGCCACCGCTCAGCCACCGCGTTCTTCCCGGATCTGCGCGACCACCCTCGCCACCGTCTGCCGTACCCCCTCCGTCTCCGTGAGGAAGTGCCAGTAGTCGGGGTGGCGGCCCTGCAGTGAGGCGATCGCCCGGTCCAGGCGGCCCACGGAGTCATCCAGTGGCCGGGCATGCCGCGGATCGGGCATCGACCGCCCGGTCATCGCCAGCCGCTGCGCATCCCGGATCGCGAACCGCGTGCGGTCGATCTCCTGCTGGGGATCCTTCTGCACGGCGTTCAGCCGCTGCAGCCTGTCCCGTGCGGCCGACACCGACTCGTCGGTCGTGTTCAGCAGCGCCCGCACCGTCGAGAGCAGGGAGGTCGCGTCCGGCCAGCGCTGGGCGTCCCGGGCGGCCTGCGCCTCCTTCAGCTTCAGCTCGGCCTGCCGTACGTTCTCCGCGGCCTGCTCCGGGACATGCTGCAGGTCCTGCCAGCACGCCGCCACGAACCGCCGCCGCAGCTCGCTCAGCACCGGATCGACCTGCCCGGCACGGGTGGTCAGCGCCTGCGCGCGCGTACGCAGCGAGACCAGCCGGTGATCGATCTCGGCGGCCTTCGCCGGCAGCCGCCCGGCCTCCACCCGGATGGCCTCGGCCTCCCGCGCCACCCGCTCGGCCCGCTCCAGCGTCTGCGGCACCCCGTGCTGCCCGGCGCCCTGGTTGAGCTTCGTCAGCTCGGGGCCGAGGGCGGCCAGCCGGGCGGCGAGATCGTCCGCCTTGAGTTTTGTCTCCCGTACGGCATCGAGGGCGTTCGAAGCGGCGAGCAGCCCCTGCCGAGCGCGCTCGACCGCCGGGGCCAGCCGGGCCAGCTGCGTCTCCGCCTTGCCGAGCAGCGGCCCGAGACCGTCGCCGAAACGATCCAGCTCCCGCTTGACGTTCGCCAGCTCGTCCTTGGCCCGGGTGAGCTCGGTACGCGCGTGTGCCGCGACCGACGCCTCCAGCTCGTCGCGGTCGAGATCATGGGCATCGACGGCCTCGATGTACCGCTGGCTGGCCTCGTCGATACGGCGGCCCAGCGCCGCGAAGTCGGAGACCGCGCGCCGGGCGGCCGGGGTGTCGTCGACGGCCGTGATCGTCTCGATCGAGATCCGCAGGTCGCGCTGGGCGGTGTCCAGCTCGTAGAACGCGGCCGCCGCGGCGTCCTTCGCGGCCTGCGCCTCGGCCCGCTGACTCTCGGCCCGCCCGCCGAACCAGCGCCGGGTGCCGCCGCCGGCGAACGCGGCGGGCAGCGCGAGCGCGGCGACGAGGGGCAGGGCGGCGAGGAAGAGAGCATCCCTGAGCGCCTGGCGGTGTGCACGCGGCACCGACGGCGAGTACGGCTGCGAAGGTGTCGCCGTCACATCCCTCTCCCGTGCTGTCATCCGTCCTGGCCGGTGCCCCGGTTCATTCTCCCACCGGTTAAGGACGAACACACGGGCCGGTTAGTTCGCGGTCCTGAGGGTGACTTTGCCGTCACCGGTGCGGGCCGACACCACATGCGAGCTGGAGTCGGACCGGGGCACGGACACATCCACCGAACCGTCGCCCGTCCTGGTCGTCACACGGTACGTGGCCTTGGGCAGCGCGATGGTGACGGAGCCGTCGTGACTGCGGGAGTCCACCAGGTCGGGCACGGCGCCGAGTTCGAGATGCACCGAACCGTCGCCGGTCTCGGCGCGCACCCGGCGCGAGGAGACCTCGGCCCGCACGGACCCGTCCCCGGTGTGCAGTTCCAGCGGCCCGGTCGAGTCCGTGACATGCACGGACCCATCCCCCGTACGAATACTCAGCGCATCCTCGAACCCCCGCGCCCGCACACTCCCGTCCCCGTCCTCGACCTTCACCGTGACCCCGCGCGGCACCTCGATCCGGTGCTTGGCCGAACAGTCGGCGACGACACCGGAGCACTTCATGCGCAGCGTCAGCCGGTCGTCCTTCATGGACCAGGTCACCTTCGGATCCTTCCCGATGGCGACCGACCCCTGCCACCACCGGGTGACCTCGACCTTGCCCGCCGGGTTCCCGTCCGCGGCGACGATCTCCAGCGCCGAGTCGTCGGAGTCGACGGTGAGGGTGTGCCCCTTCAGCGCGAACGACCGGTGATCGGGGTCCTTGTCGTCCCCGGCGGAGGCGCCGCAGGCGGTGACGGCCCCGACGAGAACCACGACGGCCCCGGCGGCGAGGGCGGTGCGGGCGGTGACGGGACGGGTGTGGATGCGGGCCATGTCGGTTTCCCCCTGGACGGTTGGTGAAGGCTCTTCGACCGTACGGAGGGAGGGGCTGCGGGGGGATCCGGGCCGCTCCCGGATCCGGGGTGGGGAAAACCCCCGCACGGGTCGGCTCCCGATACGGGTTTGCAGGGCACCGCCTCGGGCAAGGTACGCTGTCGACTCGTCCCGGGTGCGTAGCTCAGGGGTAGAGCGCCTGCCTTACAAGCAGGATGTCGGCGGTTCGAAACCGTCCGCGCCCACACCGGAAGAAGACCCCGGCCGATCACGGCCGGGGTCTTCTTGTGTCACGCCTCCTTGTGTCACGCCTCGCGCGTGTGCTTCAGCATCGTGCGGGCATCCACTCGCTCCCCGGCCGCGACCTCCGCCCAGAAGCGATGCGTGCTGATGAAGACGGCGAGTTCGTGCTCGCGCTGCCGGAGCTTCTCCACCTCGGCCTGTTCGTCGGCCGTCCAGCCGGGGGAGGCGGGGCGTTCCACCTTGCGCCAGCCGCCCGTGTCGCTGAAGGCGTCCAGGGGCTCGACCGACCAGGGCAGCCGCTTGAGCAGGGCCGACAGCTCGGACCGGACCTGATGCAGCTCCTCCTGACCGGCGAGGAGGTCACTCGGAAAGTCATAGGTCGTAGCCACGGCACAATGCTACGCCTGTTCGAATTTGGGATGCGAGTTCCTTCTGGGGGTTCATGCGAATGTGTGAGGCACGGTCGAGGACGCGCACACCGGCCCCGTTTGACCTTGACACGGTGACAAGGCCTTCACTGCTTGCCGAGGAGGTGGTCCCGATGACCATGACCAGGCAGGACGCGGATGCGATACGAGCGCTCCGGGGGCTGGAGGACGACCGTTCGTCCGTGCGGCTGCGGGCGGCCCTGGCGGTCGGTACGACGCCTGACCCGCGCTTCGTCGGCAAGCTCGTCGAGCGGTGCGGGATCGAGCCCGAGTTCTTCGTCCGGGACATGCTGACCTGGGCGCTCACCCGCCACCCGGTGTCCGACACGCTCCCCGAGCTGCTGCGCGAAGTCCGCTCGGAGCGTGCGCAGGCACGGAGCCAGGCGCTGCATACGCTGTCCAAGATCGGGGACCGGCAGGGGTGGCCGGCGATCACACGGGCGCTGCTGTCCGACGCCGACGACGAGGTGGCGCGGAGCGCCTGGCGGGCCGCGGTCGTGCTCGTACCGCAGGGCGAGGAGTCCGCCCTGGCCGCGGCGCTGGCGACCCAGCTCGGGCGCGGTGGGCGGGAGACGCAGCTGAGTCTCAGCCGGGCCCTGGTCGCGCTGGGTGAGGCCGTTCTGCCGGCGCTGCGTCCCGCGACGGCGGCCCCCGACCCGCGCGTGCGCGCGCACGCGCTCGCCACGCAGCGGCTGCTGCGCGACCCGGACACCGGATTCGAGTTCGCGATCGAGGAGGCGAAGCGCATCCTGGCGCTCGGCGGCTCCGCCCAAGAGGGATGACAGGAGGGACGACAGGAAGTGTTGATCGGTGAGGTGGCGCGACGGTCCGGGGTCAGTGCCCGCATGCTCAGGCATTACGAGTCGCTCGGCCTGGTGCGGCCCTCGGGCCGTACGGGCTCCGGCTATCGGGAGTACTCCGGCGAGGACATCCGGCGGGTCTTCCATATCGAGAGCCTGCGGTCGCTGGGGCTGTCGCTGCGTGAGATCGGGCGCGCGCTCGACGATCCCGGCTTCACGCCCTCGGCGCTCGTCGACGACCTCATCCGGCAGACACGCGAACGCCTGGCGGCCGAGACCGAGTTGCTCACGCGGCTCCGTCGGATCGATGCCGCCGAACCCGCCGACTGGGAGGACGTCCTCCAGGTCGTTGCGCTCCTCCAGGCACTTGGGTCGAAGAGCGCCGACGCGCGCCAGCGGGCGGCCCTTTCCTCGGCCGACGAGGTTCCGGTTCCGGTGGAGGCCCTGGTCGAGGCGGCGCTGCGCGAGACGGAGCCGAATGTCGCCGGAGCCCTTAGATGGGCGCTGGCGCGATCGGGCGACGGCGCCCCGGCCCTGCTCGCGGAGGGCCTTGCCGCACCGGTGGCCGCGGTGCGGGAACGTGCCGTTCGGTCCCTTGCCGAGCTGCCCGGTGAGGAGGCTGACGCGCGGCTGCGCGACGCCCTGGCGAACCCCGACGTCGCGGTCCGCGGGTACGCGGCTCTGGCACTCGGCACACGTGGAGTGGCCGATGTGTTCCCGACACTCATCGACATGATCGTGGACGGCAGGAACGACACCGATGCCGCCGATGCACTGAGCGTCCTGGCGAGCGACACCGCGACGGCCGACCGGATCGCGACCTGCCTCGTCGACCGCCTCGCCCGCGACACCACCGAAGCCCCTGCACGCGGACGTCTGACCCAGGCGCTGGCGGACATCCCGGGGACCACGGCCTCACGTGCCCTCGTGGAGCTGTCGCAGGACGGGGACCGTGCCGTTGCACTGACCGCGACGTACCTTCTTCGGCTGCGCGATGCACGGTGATCTGCTGGGCCGAGGGATTGTCAGACCCTCGTCCTAGTCTGAGGAACATGGACATCGCGGACGGGGACAACGACGTCGGGGCCGTTCGGCTGGAGCCTTGGGGCGAGGGGGACTTCTGGCTGTTGCGAAGGACCAACAGCCCTGAGATGACCGATCACTTGGGCGGGCCCGAGAGCGAGGCCAAGCTGAAGGCCCGGCATCGGCGGTACCTGGCGGTCGAGCCGGGGTGCACGTACCGCGTCACGCTGGCGGGCAGCGGGGAGACCGTCGGCTCGATCGGGTTCTGGGAGCGGGAGTGGCGCGGGGAGACGGTGTGGGAGACCGGGTGGGGGGTGCTGCCTGAGTTTCAGGGCCGGGGACTCGCGACCGAGGCCGCCCGCGCCGTCATCGAGGCGGCGCGGGCGTACGGGGGACACCGGTGTCTGCATGCGTTCCCGAGCGTCGATCACCCGGCGTCGAACGGGGTCTGCCGCCGGGCCGGGTTCACCCTGCTCGGGGCCGCCGACTTCGAGTACCCCAAGGGGCACTGGATGACGTCGAACGACTGGAGGGTGGAACTCACCCAGGCCGACAGCAGACGTACCGTCACCTAGTGGTCGTCTCCAACTCCCTTACCACCTCTGCCGTTACGGGCACGGGCACCCCATGCCGCTCCGCCGAGCGCAGCAACGCCCCGCCGATCGCGTCCAGTTCGAGCGGGCGCCCCGCCTCGGCGTCGCGCTGCATGGACGACTTGGTCCGGGGTGGGAAGGCGTCGTAGCGGGCAAGCGCCTGCGCGGGATCGGCAGGGCCTCCGCAGGCGCGGCTGACCGCGGCCGTCTCCGCCACCAGGGCCGTCAGTTCGTCGCGGTGCTGGGTGCGTACGTCACCCAGCGGGACCCCGTACCGGGTGGTGAGCAGCGCGAACGGTGCCAGGAACGACATCTTCGCCCACAGTGCGGACGCCTCGTCGTCGAGTACGCGGGTCTTCGGCCCGGCGGCGTCGAGGGCCGGCGCCAGCGAGTCGAGCCGGGCCCGGTCCACTCCGTCACCGGTCAGGTCGATCTCGGCGAACGGGCTGCCGTGCTCGATCACCCCCGCCGCGACGCGGGTCGACTCGACGCGGATGACGGCCGGGGCGACCAGGTCGGGGCGGTAGCGGGCGCGCAGGGCCGCCGGGTGTTCGACGCCGTTCAGGAACGGTACGAGGAGGGCGTCGCCGAGGGCCGTGGGCGGGACGCGGTCGAGGGCGGCGTCCAGGGCGGTGTGCTTGACCGCGACCAGGCACGCGTCGACCGGCTCGCGCAGGACGGTGTCCGCGTCGACGCGGGCCGTGAAGTCGCCGAACAGCCCGCTGCGGACACGGATGCCGTCCGTGCGCAGCGCCTCGGCGGTCTTCTCGCCGGACAGGCAGATCACCCGGTGACCGGCGCGCGCCAGCAGCCCGGCGAGCAGGCCGCCGATGCCGCCGGGGCCGAGCACGGCCACGGTGAGTTCGTCATTCGCCATGATTCATTTGTCCCTTCGTCGGTCGGCCCCGGGGAACGGTGGCCGCCTCGGAAAGGATCATCGCAGGCGCCGGGGAGTTGGGCGAGACTGGTCTCATGTGCCGGAGCATCAAGACACTTCGCCCGCCCGCGTTGCCCGAAGAGGCGACGGAGGAAGAGATCAGGGCCGCCGCCCTGCAGTTCGTACGGAAGGTGTCCGGGTTCCGGGCGCCCGCCGCACACAACCGGGAGGTCTTCGACCACGCCGTCGACGCGATCGCCGAGGCCACGGCGGCGCTGCTCGACGGTCTGGAGATACGGGGGCAACAGCAGGCACAGAAGGCGCCCGCCTGAAACGCCCGGCCGGCGTCAGGTCGCCCGGCCTGCGTCATCGCCCGGCCCGCGTCAGGACGTCCAGCCTGCGTTACGACGTCCAGCCTGCGTTACGACGCCTTCGCCGGGCGCCGCATCACATACGCCGCTCCCGCCCCCGCCCCGAACAGCGCCAGCACCGACACCCCCGTGGCCAGCCAGGTCGTACCCAGCCACTGTCCGCCGTAGTACCCGAGCGCCACGCTGTATGCCGCCCAGGCCAGCCCGGCGAGGGCGGACCAGGGGAGGAAGTCGCGGGCGCGGCGGTGGGCGGCGCCCGCGCCGAGGGAAACGACCGAGCGGCCGGCCGGGGCGAAGCGGGCGAGGATGACCAGGGCCCCGCCGCCGCGGGCCAGTGCCGCGCCGAGACGTTCCTGCGCGGTGGTCAGGCGGCGTGAGCGGGCGATCGCGCGGTCCAGCCGGTCGCCGCCGCGCCAGGCCAGCCGGTACGCCACCAGGTCGCCGAGGACGGAGGCGGTGGCCGCGCAGAAGGTCAGCGCCAGGATGTCGGGGACGGTGTGCCCCACCTGGCCGGTCGCCGAGCCCGCGGCCGCAGCCGTGGCGGCCGTGATCACCAGCACCCCGCTCGGCAGCACGGGCACGAACACATCAAGCAGGACCGACAGCGCCACCAAGGCGTAGATCCATGGGCCGCCGGTCAGCGACCCCACACTCTCCAGCACTGCGAACTCCCCGTGACTCCCCCGTGGGCCAGACCGTGCCGCGACGTCGCGAGGGAGCGGCAAGGGCGGCCATGACAGCCATACAGCGTACGCCTGGGGTGTGACAGGAGTTTCAAGGGGGGCGCGTGTGATCGCCACAGGACGTTCACTCGGGCGCCGGTCCCTTGGGTTCAAGGGACCGGCGCCCACGATCAGGCAGCGACCGGCGCCTGCTCCGCCGTCGTCCTGCCCTGTGCCGTCGAGCGCCTGGCGAAGAGCCGGTCCAGGCCGAAGGCGCCGGAGCCGGTGAAGACCAGCAGCAGAAGGGCCCAGCAGAACATCGCCGAGGCCTCGCCGCCGTTCTCCATCGGCCACAGGGCGCCCGGCTGGTGCACCTTGAAGTAGGCGTACGCCATCGAGCCCGAGGCTATGAAGGCCGCTACGCGCGTAGCCAGGCCGAGCAGCACGAGGACGCCGCCGACCAGCTGGATGACGGCCGCGTACCAGAACGGCCAGGTGCCGGCGGGGACCGTGCCGCCGTTGGTGCCGGCCGCACCGCCGAGGACGCCGAAGAGCGCGGCGGCGCCGTGGCAGGCGAAGAGCAGGCCGACGACGATGCGGAACAGCCCGAGCGCGTACGGCTGGGCGTTGTTGAGGCGAGCAGTCATGTGGGGGGTACTCCTTCGGTCGGGCCGGTCCGGAGCGGACCGGTCTGGGGACGAGCCGAGTGAGTCATCTACGTTAGGTCTACCTAATCGATGCTTGCAAGTTCAACATTCGGCCATCGGGCTCCCGGGCGTCGGATTCCGCTTCCGGTTCCGCTTCCAGCTCTGTTTCGCCCGCAGCCGCACGTAGCAGCGCTCTGGCCACCGCATCCGCGTCCGAAAGTGTGACCGAATCCACTCCTGGCCGGGCCCCTGCCGCGGTCACCCAGTGCACGCCCTCCGTGGGCACCCCGAAGGCGAACCGCCTTGAATGCGCGCGGCCTTGACGGTCCGTCAGACGATACGGCCGCTCTGTTACGTCCAGCCCTCCGGTTTCGTAACCGTCGACGGTGTGCGGCCGGCACTGTCCCGTCTTCAGCAGCCGGGCGAGGAGTTCATCGGCCGTGCGTCGCAGATCCGGTTCCGGAAGGCGGGCCTCTATGAGGGTTGTCACACGCACCGACGACCCCGGCACCTCGGGGGAGCGCGCCACCCACGCCCCCTGCTCGGGCCGTACCTCCAGCCGCGGCCCGAGCACCTCCACCACGCCCGCCTCCACCAGCGCGGCCAGCTCCTCGATGCGCCGCCGGGGCGGGCCGATGGAGAGGAAGGCGTTGAGCGGGGTGTACCAGCGGTCCAGGTGCTCGCGGCGGGAGGCGCCGGTGAGCCCGCCGTGGTCGACGATCAGCCGCAGCTCGTTGCGCAGGTCGCGCAGCACGTCCAGGGCCGCCTTGAGCGGACCGTCCACATTGCCCAGGGCGGCCTGCGTCGCGTCCTCGCGCAGATACGCGAGCAGCCACTCCCGCCACTGCCGGGGGCCCTCGAACTCCCCTTCCGTATACGGTCGCGAGATGCGATCCCAGCTCCAGCGCTCATCGCCCGCGACCCCGAACTCGTCGAGTACGTACGCCTCTTGGGGATCGCGATGGGGCACGGCGAGGAAGCGGTCCGCGAACTCCGGACTGCCGGTCAGCGCCGTGTAGTAGACCGTCTCCACCTCCTTCGCCACCAACGGCCATATCTCGGCCAGGAAGTCGGGCGCCTCGCCGGAGTCCGCGCGCTTGCGGAAGCCCGCGATCACCTCCGGGGTGAGGACGAGCGGGGTGTGCCGGCCGTACGGCCCCTTCGCGTTGTCGCCGCGCGCCTGGTACGGGATGCCGCGCCGGGAGCCGGCGTAGAGACGCGGTTCGCGGCCGGAGGGCACATAGCGCAGGCCGTGGCGGCCGGAGACGAACCGGCCTCCCCGGCCCGTGGTCAACAGGGCCGTGTGGTCGAAGAAGTTGAGGCCCAGGCCGCGCAGCAGCACCGGTTCGCCGGGGGCTATGGGGGAGAGGCCGACGTCGGCCGGATTGGCGGGCGGGAAGTGGAGCAGGCCGTGGCGCTCGGCGTAGTCCGCGAGGCGGCGCTGCTCCGCGTCCGCGGCGGCCGGGAGGTGGCCCTGGGCGAGGACCACAGCGGACAGGCCGGACAGGGTGCCGCCGTCGTCGAGGGTCAGGGTCTGGCGGCCGTCTTCGGCGTCGTCGAGCCGTACGGCACGCGCCCGGTGCGTCTCGACGCGTACGGCGGGCGGGGCCTCGCGCACGACCTTCGCGAACACCCACTCCAGGTACCGGCCGTACTGGGCGCGGGTCGGGTACTCGTCCGCCCCCAGCCCGCCGCCCGCCCACTCGTACAGGCTCGGGCCCGGCCGGACCGGCCCCGAGCAGTCCACGCTGTCGTCGGTGAACAGGGTCACCTGGCAGGCCACGGTGTTCATCAGCAGCTCGGGCGACTGGGCGGTGCGCCACACGTTGCCGGGGCCCGGCGGCGCGGGGTCGACGACATGGACGGTCAGTCGCCCGCCCGGCGGGAGGAGCTCCTCCGCGGAGGCGCAGAGGCGTTCCAGCACGCTCGTGCCGCGCGGTCCGGCGCCGACCACGGCAAGGCAGACGGTGGGGGTTTCCGTGGTCGGTGCAGACAAAGGGGTGACTCCCGGGCGTGTGGGGCGCTTGGCAGCAAACCGCCCGCTGGAAGCGGACGGTCCGCCTCATCATGCCGTCGGGAGTAACAGAAGCCAACGCGAGTCTCAGTCACCCCGTTTGTCACTCATGTGTCGCTCATGTGGGGGTCAGGGCGGACTCCTCCACCGTCTTCAGCACGCTGTCCGGCTGCGCCTGCTCCAGCCGTAGCCGCGCCGAACGGCCCCGCAGCGTCAGCGTCATGATCTGGTTGCCGAACCAAGGCCCGCCCTTCTTGCGCCAGTCGACCGGCGGCCGCCCGCACCGCCCGTGCCGGGCGAACCGTCGGCCGAGAGCGCGGGCCGCCGCACTCCAGCCGAAGCGGAAGCCGAGCCGTATGGACAGGGGGATGGAGTTGTGGACGGGGGAGCAGGTCAGCTGCAGCACACGGGCGTCCGGGGCGCCGGACGGCCAGGCCGGTTCGGCCACGTACGCATGGTGCACGTCTCCCGACAGGACGAGCACCGAAGCCGGCGCCTCCGCCCCCGAACCTGCCTCGGCGATCAGCTCGGTCAGCGCGGCGAAGGAGGCCGGAAAGGCCGCCCAGTGCTCCAGGTCCGCCCGCCGCCGCAGATCCTCCCCGAACCGCGCCCAGCGCGCCCCGCGCTCACCCCGGCACAGGGCCGCGTTCCACGCCTCGGCGTCGTGCACCAGGTGCGGCAGCAGCCAGGGCAGGGAGGTGCCGATGAGGAGGTGGTCGTACGACCCGCGTTCCTGGAGGGCCTGTTCGCGCAGCCACTGGGCCTCCCCCGGGTCGAGCATCGCGCGGCTCTCCTCGTCCAGGACACGGGCCGCCCGGGTGTCCACCATCAGCAGGCGTACGCGGCCGAAGTCGCGCCGGTAGCTCCAGCGCACGGAGGCCGGGTCGCCGTCGGCCTTGCAGGCGAAGGCGCGCAACTCGTCGGTGGCGTCGGGGAGTTCGCGTACGACGGCGTAGAGCGGGTCGGCGGCCAGCTCGGCCGGCGACAGGTTCCCCAGATGCTGGTGCACCCAGTACGACATCAGCCCGCTGAGCAGCCGCTCCCGCCACCAGGGGGTGGCCCGCATGTCGTCGAGCCAGGCGGCGGAGGTGTTCCAGTCGTCGATGACGTCGTGGTCGTCGAAGATCATGCAGCTCGGCACGGTGGACAGCAGCCAGCGCACCTCGGGGTCGAGCCAGGACTCGTAGTAGAGGCGGGTGTACTCCTCGTAGTCCGCGACCTCGTTGCCCGGCGGGTCGCTCAGGTCGCGGCGGGCGGCCAGCCAGCGGCGGGTCGCCTCCGAGGTCTCGTCGGCGTACACCTGGTCGCCCAACAGCAGCAGCACGTCCGGCCGTTCGCCGTCCGGGTCGGCCGCGATGCGCGCGGCGAGGGTGTCCAGGGCGTCGGGGCCGACGGGGTCGTGTTCGTCGGCGGGCGGCGCGGCCCAGCGGCAGGAGCCGAAGGTGACGCGGACGCCGTCGTCGCCGTCCGCGGTGCGGATGACGGAGGGCGGGAACCTCTCCGAGGAGCCGGGCAGCGGCCACACGCGCGTGCCGTCGAGGAGGACGTCGTACGGCGTCGTCGTGCCCGGCGTGAGGCCGCTGACCGGCACGAGGGCGTAGTGATGGCCCGCGACCTGGAAGGTGCGGGTCTCGCCGCGGGCGCCGTCCGCGCAGCGCACCTCGGCGGTGCACGGCCGGCTCGCCTCGACCCAGACGGTCGCGGACGAACCGTCGGCATACCTCAGCAGTGGACCCAGGCGCAGTTCGGCCACGGTGACGCCCTCCTCCGTCGCCCCGTACGGTACGGAACGACGGAGGTGGAGGGGGAGGTTCCTTTACAGAATCCGCCGGATCATCCGCGAGATCAGCAGCCGCTGAGGACCGAGCTCAGCTTGCTCTTCTCCGCCGAGTCGACGGAGAGGTCGTAGTAGTACTTCACCTGGACCCAGGCGCGGACGTAGGTGCAGGCGTACGAGCTGAGCGGGGGCATCCACTCGGCCGGGTCCTTGTCGCCCTTGGACTGGTTGACGTTGTCCGTGACGGCGAGGAGCTGCGGGCGGGTGATGTCGTTGGCGAAGCCCTCGCGCTCGGACGTGGTCCACTGGCTGGCGCCGGAGTCCCAGGCCTCGGCGAGCGGCACGAGGTGGTCGATGTCGACGTCGGAGGCGGCGGTCCAGGTGGCGCCGTCGTAGACCGAGTACCAGCTGCCGCTGGTGGCGGTGCAGGCGGAGTTGGTGACGACGTTCGAGCCGTCCCGCTTGAGGATCCACTCACGGGTGTTGCAGGTGCCGCTGATGGTGTCCCACGTCGGGAACAGGGACCGCTGGTAGCCCGTGCGGTCCTCGGTCGCCACGGTCAGCGAGGCGAGGTAGGTGCGGGCGGTGGCGGCGCTGACCGGGGTGGGGAGCGCGGCGGAGGCGGTCGGGCTGTTGAAAAGTCCGACGGAGGCTATGAGTCCGGTAAGAGCCGCGAGTATGCTGAGCCGTCGACGCGCGTAGAACTTCGGCATGCGAACTCCCTGGGGGTGTGGGGGCGTTGAGGTGCGGGCGATGGAATGCTCGCCGCGTCGTGTTGCCGGAAGGTGAGTGTTCGGTAAGAAGCTAGTGACGTGTTCATGACACGACAAGCTTTACGGTCGAACTTTCTCTCGCGTACCCTGGGTGGCGCAGAAGGGGAGTAGCTCTTCGCCGGACCGTCGACATACTGCTCAGCTCGTCTGAGCCGGCGCCCGGAGGCGGGTCCCTGTGGACCTCGCCAGCGAGACCTTCGGCAAGCAGTGCACCCATGTGTGCTGCCATGCCGAGGTGTCCGCGCACAGCAGTCACACTCTCGGTGGGGCAGCCCCGACCGATTGAGGAACCTTGATCAGCTTCACCGTCACGGCGCTCGTCTTCGGCGTCGTCTTCCTTGCCGAACTGCCGGACAAGACCGCGCTCGCCGGGCTGGTGCTGGGCACCCGCTACCGCGCCTCCTACGTCTTCGCCGGCGTCGCCGCCGCCTTCGCCCTGCATGTCGCACTCGCCGTCGCGGCCGGCAGTGTGCTGACGCTGCTGCCGCAGCGGATCGTGCACGCGTTGACCGGAGTGCTGTTCCTCGGGGGCGCTGCGGTGCTGCTCATGAAGAGGGGCGAGGACGAGGGGGAGATCCGGCGGCCCGAGAACCAGTCCTTCTGGAAGGTCGCCGGTACCGGATTCATGCTCATCCTGGTCGCCGAGTTCGGGGACCTGACCCAGATCATGACGGCGAACCTCGCGGCCCGTTACGACGACCCGCTCTCCGTCGGCCTGGGGGCGGTGCTGGCGCTGTGGGCCGTGGCCGGGCTCGGGATCGTCGGCGGGAAGGCGCTGATGAAGCGGGTGCCGCTGGCTCTGATCACGAAGATCGCGGCGCTGCTGATGCTGGCGCTCGGCGGGTGGAGTCTGTGGGAGGCCGTGAGCGGCTGAGCTGAACGGTCGGTGAACTGTTGCCGGATGCGGTGGCGGATGACGGCCTGGTTTTGTACCGTGTAGGAACAAAGTGGCTCCCGCCCGTTTTCCCTGACCGGCGGGCGGGGCCGCCTTGTCTCCTCATCTCTGCCCTGGAGCTGCCGATGACGGTCACCACCGTGCCCACCGTCCTCACCGCCCGCGCCCTCCTGCTGGACATGGACGGCACCCTCGTGAACTCCGACGCCGCCGTAGAGCGCATCTGGCGGCGCTGGGCCGAGCGGCACGGGCTGGACGCCGTCGAGATCATGAAGGTGGTGCACGGACGCCAGGGCTACGCCTCCATGGCGCTGCTGCTGCCCGACCGCCCCATGGAGCAGAACCTCGCCGACAACGCGCGGATGCTGGCCGAGGAGACCGCCGATCTGGACGGCGTGGTCCCGATCCCGGGTGCTCCCGAGTTCCTCGCCTCCCTGCAGGGCCTTCCGCATGCCCTGGTGACCTCGGCGGACCTGGCCCTCGCCACGGCGCGGATGGGGGCGGCGGGGCTGTCGCTGCCGGATGTGTGTGTGACCGCCGAGTCTGTCGGCGCCAGTAAGCCGGATCCTGAGGGGTTCCTCAAGGGGGCCGCTGAGCTGGGGGTCGACCCGGTCGACTGCATTGTCTTCGAGGACTCCGCGGCCGGGATCCAGGCGGGGCGCTCCGCGGGGATGCGGGTTGTCGGGGTTGGTGCGCGGGCGGATCTTCATGAGCCGGATGTGGTGGTGCGGGATCTGACGCGTGTGCGGGTCGAGGCTGTGTCGGGCGGGGGGATTCGGCTGTACGTCGGGTGACCGGCGCCGGCGCTGGAGTGCGGGGGTGGGTTCGCTCGCCCGCGCTGGCGGGGTGCCGCCTGCGCCCACCCGTGCCGCCCCAGCGGCACGACTGCCCGCAGGCTACGCACAGTCAGGGCTCCGTCGTCTCCGATTCCAGCCATGCTCGCGTCTCGGCGCCGTACACGCCCAGTTCGTCGCCCTGGATCCCCCGCGCCCACTGGTATCTGCTGACCGCGTCCTCGACGCCCTCGTTGTAGTGCCCGGTCGCCTGTCGGGTGTAGAGGCCGAGCTGGGTCAGGCGCAGTTCCAGTTCCTTCACCTCGGGGCCCTGGGAACCGCGGCGCAGGACGGGTGGTGCAGTCGTGGCGGTGTCGGTCGTCCCGATGCTGCCGCTGGCGGTGGCAGTCGGCGGGGTCGTCGTCGGCTTGGCCGAGCGGGACGGGCTCGGTGAGGCGCTTGTCGCCGACGGGGACGGGGAGAGCGACGGGCTTGCGCTGACCGCCGGTGCCGGCGGTGCGGACGGCCGTACGGACGTGGTGTTCCGCGAGGGCGGCACGGACGCCTCGCTCGACGATGCGTCGGGCACGCTCGCCCGTACGTCGTCGGGCAGCGCGGTGTCGTGCCGTGAGGGCGTCTCGTAGGAGAAGAGTCCGCTCGCAAGTCCGGCCGCCGCCAGCACCGACACGACGGCCCCGCCGGCGCCGAGCAGCACGGTACGGAGTCTGCGGCGCTTCCGGTGCGCTGCGTCGTCGTATTCGTAGTCCTCGTAGTGCTCGTGGTCCTCGAAGTCCTTGGCGTGCGTGTCCGCCGGGCCTCCGCTCTCGAACAGGCGCAGGTCGTCGGTGTTCGGCACCACGGGGCTCACGGGCTCGGGCGGCACCGGCCGCAGCGGCATCGTCGCCTCGACGGGCGGCACCGCCGGCTGCTCGGCAGCGGCCCCGTCGCCCTCCAGCTCCACATACGGCCGTATTCGCAGCGGATCGAAGTCCTCCGCCGCGGCCTGCTCGGCCGTACGGGCGTCGCGCAGGGCGTCGGACGCCCGTTGAGTGCAGCCGCAGGACGGGGTGTTGTCCGCCTCTCTGGGCGCCCCGCACTCCGGGCACTGGTGACCTTTCGGGTCTGTCACGTGTTCATCCCTCCCTTCACGCTCCCCTCGCGAACTCCAGAGGTTATCCAGATCGTCTCCACGCCGTGGCCGTAGCCCCCGGAATATCGGCTTCCAACAGGACTCAACAGGCCATAACCGGTCACACCGATCACCATGGACGTGTAACGAGAGCCGCGGGAGGTCTTCATGGCCGGGGATGCGCACGGTATGACAGGGAATGTGCGTGACGCACAGCCGCCCTCGAAGCCCCCGCAGCGGGGCAGTGCCGCCCAGGAGCATGTGTCCGGGAACGTTCTCGTCTCGATCGGTGCCCTGCTCCTCGGGATGCTGCTCGCCGCTCTCGACCAGACCATCGTGTCGACCGCGCTGCCCACCATCGTCAGCGACCTCGGCGGTCTGGAGCACCTGTCCTGGGTGGTCACCGCGTATCTGCTGGCCTCGACCGCCGCGACCCCGCTGTGGGGCAAGCTCGGTGACCAGTACGGACGGAAGCGACTGTTCCAGATCGCGATCGTGATTTTTCTCGCCGGCTCGGCTCTGTGCGGAATGGCGCAGAACATGCCCCAGTTGATCGCCTTCCGGGCGGTGCAGGGGCTGGGCGGCGGCGGGTTGATGGTGCTGTCGATGGCGATCGTCGGGGATGTCGTCGCGCCGCGTGAACGCGGGCGTTATCAGGGGCTGTTCGGAGCCGTCTTCGGTGCGACGAGTGTCCTGGGGCCGCTGCTCGGCGGGCTGTTCACCCAACACCTCAGCTGGCGCTGGGTCTTCTACGTCAACCTGCCCGTCGGAGTCGTCGCCCTCGCCGTGATCGCGACCGCACTGCGCATCCCGCGCAAGGCCACGAAGCATGTCATCGACTACCTCGGCACCTTCCTGATCGCCGCGGTCGCCACCAGTCTGATCCTGGTCGCCTCCCTCGGCGGGACGACCTGGGGCTGGGGTTCGGCGCAGATCATCGGGCTGATCGTGCTCGGCGTCGGACTGACCGTGGCGTTCGTGGCCGTGGAGCGCAGGGCCGCCGAACCCGTCCTCCCGCTCAAGCTGTTCCGCATCCGAACCTTCGCCCTCTCCGCGGTCATCAGCTTCATCGTCGGCTTCGCCATGTTCGGCGCGATGACCTATCTGCCGACCTTCCTCCAGGTCGTCCAGGGCGTGACGCCCACCATGTCCGGTGTGCATATGCTGCCGATGGTGTTCGGCATGCTGCTGTCGTCCACCGCCTCCGGCCAGATCGTCAGCCGCACCGGCCGCTGGAAGGTGTTCCCGATCGCGGGCACCGGCATCACCGCCCTCGGTCTGCTCCTCCTCCACCAGCTCGACGAGAACAGCTCCACGGCCGTGATGAGCGTGGACTTCTTCGTCTTCGGCCTCGGACTCGGCCTGGTCATGCAGGTGCTGGTCCTCATCGTGCAGAACGCCGTCTCCTACGAGGATCTCGGTGTCGCCACCTCGGGCGCCACTTTCTTCCGCTCGATCGGCGCCTCCTTCGGCGTGGCGATCTTCGGCACGGTCTTCGCGAGCCGCCTCGGCGACAAGCTGACGGCCGCCTTCCGGGGCGTCCGGCTCCCCGCCGGCGTCTCCGCGGACTCGCTCAAGTCCGACCCGCGTGGCATCGCCTCACTGCCACCCGATCTGCGCGGACCCGCCCTGCACGCGTACGCCGCGGCCATCACCGACGTCTTCCTCTACGCCGCCCCCGTCGCCCTCCTCGGCTTCGTACTGGCCTGGTTCCTCAAGGAGGACAAGCTGCGCGGCTCGGTCACCGCGCCCGACGTCACGGAGACCCTTGCCAGCAATCCGGTCGAGCGGTCCTCGTACGACGAGGTGTGCCGCGCGCTGTCCCTGCTCGGCACCCGGGATGGCCGGCGCGAGGTCTACCGGAAGATCACCGAACGGGCGGGCTACGACCTGCTGCCCGCGGCGAGCTGGCTGCTGCTGCGGATCAAGAAGCACGGCTGGGCCGAGCCCGGCGTGCTCGCCGAGCGCAGCGCGGTGCCGCTGCAGGTCGTCATCGCCGCCGCTCGGCAGATCGAGGAACGGCGCCTGGCCACCCGTGAGGGCCTCGACCTGATCCTCACCGAGCAGGGCCGCGTGGTCGCCGAACGGCTTGCACAGGCCCGTGAGGAGTCATTCGCGCAACTGCTCGGCGACTGGTGGGGCCCGGACCGCCCGACCGACCTGAACCGCCTGGTCAAGGAGCTGACCGACGAGATGTGCGGCTCGGACCGGGAGCAGCCGCACAACGGATCGGTGGAGCGGGTCAGTTGAGCAGGTCCTTGCGGAACCAGTGCTCGGCGTACTTGTCGTCGTTGTGCGGCTCGGTCTCGCTGTAGCCGAGCCGTGCGTACAGGGCGCGGGCCTCGACCAGGTCACCGCGGGTGTCGAGGAGCAACTGCCGGGCGCCGAGGGCTCGGGCGGCCTCCTCGGCGGCGCGCACGAGGAGCGGGGCGCCGCCCTTGCCGCGCATCCCCTCGGACACGAACACCCGGGTGAGCTCGGCCGTCGCGGCATTCAGCAGCCGTACGCCCGCCGACCCGGCGGCCTCACCCTCGTACCGCCCGACCAGCAACTGCCCGCTCGGCGGGGCGAGTTCGGCACCGGTGCGGGCCGCGATCTCCCGCTCCAGCTCGCCCGGATCCGTCCGCCGCCCCTCGTGCAGGAGGTACCAGCGGTCGCTGACCTCCGTGTAGTACGCCCGCCAGAGGGCTGCGGCGACGGGGGAGTCGTAGGGTTCCGGGGCGATCGTCCAGGTCATCCGCTCATTCTGCGGAGACGGTGTGCGGGGAACGCAACCGGATATGTGTGCCCGGGACCTGGCGGAACGACTCCTACGCGGTTGATCCGCCCTAAGCTGAAGCCGAAGCCGAAGCCGTCCGGCGCTCCCGCCACTCCCGTGCGACCTCGTCGACGTCGTACGGCTTCATACCGAGCGGAGGGCCGGGCGGCGGCTTGAACATCATGTCGCGGATCTTGACGTTGACGTCCGTGACGATCTTCCGTGCGATCCGCTCCGAGGGTGCCGCATACGCCGCCGCGAGCGCGTCCTCGGCCTCCTTGCGCAGGGCGAGCGTGGGCGGCAGCACGGAGAGGCCCTCGCGGGCCATCTTCTGTTTGATCCACCACAGTTCGTCGTACGAGGTGTCGGTGCCCGGGGGCAACGGCTTGCCCGCGCCGGAAAGGTGGGTGAATTCGCCGCGCCTCTCGGCGTCGCGGATCTGTTTGTCGACCCAGGACTCGAACGGCACACCCGGTGGCTTTCGCTCGGTCATGACTCCATTGTGCCGGACGCGGCAGGCCCGGGCGATTTATCATGCGGCCGCTGTGTAAGGACACTTCAAGAGGAGCAGCGCGTGCTCGAACTGACCATGGCCACCGTCTCCGGGGCGGAAGAGGGGGCCACGGCCGGCATGCTCATGGCCGACGCACCCAGTGAGCCCGGCTCCGTGCTGCGGGTGGGGCGGGACAAGTCCGTGTGCCGTCTGGTGACGCCCGACGACTGGCTGTTCATCTCGCGGGTCCATCTGGAGTTCCTGTGCGGCCCCGAGGGGACCTGGCAGGTGACCTGGCTGCGCGGCTCGCAGGCCGACCCGTCCTCCGAGGTCCGGCTGATCGTCGGGGAGTACGCGCAGCCGCTCGTCTACGGCGGGACCGTGGCCCTGCCCAGGGGCGGCAACGGCGAGATCGTCGTCCAGGACCGCACCGCCCCGCGCAGCGTCAACGTCGGCTTCTACCACGAGTTCTGATACGAGTTCCGATACGAGAAATGCCCGCAGGGGCTACGCCAGCACCCGCGCCAGCGCGAAGCCGTCGTAGCCCTTGCTGCCCACCGTCTGGATCGCCGTGCCGCTCAACCGCGGGTGCGAGCCGATCAGTTCGATGGCGGCGCGGCTGCCCAGCACGTCGGGCGACTTGCTGTCCGCGTCGGCGACCCGGCCGCCGCGTACGACGTTGTCCACGACGATCAGGCTGCCCGCGCTGGTGAGCCGGAGGGCCCACTCCACGTAGTTCGGGTTGTTGACCTTGTCGGCGTCGATGAAGACCAGGTCGAAGGGGGGCGGGTTCTCGTCGGCCAGCTTGGGCAGCGACTCCAGGGCGGGCCCGACCCGCACCTCGACGATCCGGTCCAGGCCCGCGCGGGCGATGTTGCGGGTGGCGACCTCGGCGTGCTTGGCGCTGTACTCCAGCGAGATCAGACGGCCGTCCTCGGGCAGGGCGCGGGCCAGCCAGATGGTGCTGTAGCCGCCGAGAGTGCCGATCTCCAGGATGGTGCGGGCGCCCTGGATCTGGGCGAGGAGCTGCAGGAACTTGCCCTGGGACGGGGTGACCGCGATGGCCGGGAGCCCGGCCGCCTCGCTGTCGCGCAATGCGGCGTCCAGGACTGCGTCGTCCGGCGAGAGGTGGGTGGTGAAGTAGTCGTCCACGTCGTCCCAGAGCTGCGACTCGCTCATTCACCTGTGCCTTCCGTGTAACTAGTTAGCGTTTCTAACTAGCTGCCCTAATGAATATAGCCACCTGCCGGTTCTTCGTCAGGGAGATCATGACGGCCGGATTCCGCTGATCGGTGGAGGCGCGGGCACCGGCGGCGGAGGCAGCACCGGGCGCCGGGAGCGGCGTACGGCGAACACGGTGACGGCCGTGACGGCCAGGGCGAAGGTGCCGACGACGGTCAGCAGCCACGCCGGGATCCCCGCCACCTTGCGCAGCCGGTCCTCGTAGATCACCTGCTGGAACGGGGTGTCCGCGGACGCGCGGCGCAGTTCGTGGTCGCCGGAGATCGACGAGGGGTGCGGGAACTCCTGGCCGATCGCGGTCAGGAACGGTGTGCCCGCGGCCAGCTCGGCCAGCGGGCCCGACTTCGCGCCGACGCGTCCGGCGTAGGTGACCCGGGGGCTGTCGCCGCCGATCGCGGAGCGGGTCTCCATGCGGTGCGCGGCGAGGACGTACAGGCCCAGGGACTGCGGCGTGCGGGCGAGGCGGGACAGGCGCATCGGGTAGACGGGCTGCCCGGACGCGAAGGTGAGGTGCAGCGGGTCGAGCCTGCCGCTGAGCGGGGTGCCCGCGGTGCCGGGGGCGAGGCGGACCGCGACGTACTCCCAGCGGCGGCTCACATACGGCTGGAGGGCGTCCTCAAGGCGGGGCGGCATGGCGAAGCCGTTGCTGTCGAGCCAGCCGTTCAGGGCGGCCGGGTCGGTGGCCGTCAACCGGGCGACGTCGAACGGGCCGAGCTTCTGGCGGCCGACCACACCCACGCCCGGCGCGGCGGCGCCGGCCCCCGGCGGGCCGCCCGCGCTTCTGTCGCCGCCGGTGACCAGCGGCCAGTCGCCGTCCTCGGGCCAGAAGTGGTAGCGGTCGCGGTGCACGGGGGCGGTGGCGGCGGCGAGCTCGGTGAACAGCGCCGGGTCGCCGAGCTGGACCGTTGCACGGTGCGGGACCGGCATGACCCAGGCGGCGCGGTCGGCGTCCCCGTCGACCGTCAGGCTCATCACGATCTGTTCCCGGCTGCCGTCCCAGCGGACGACGGACTCCTCACGGCCGACGGCCAGGCGCTGCTGCCCGTCGGGGATCATGGCGCCGCAACCGCATGCGTACGCAGGTGCGATCAGTGACCCCAGCTGGATTCCGAGCAGTGCCAGAACGAGCGTCAGTAAGCGCACACGTGTGCATTTCCGCAGGTAACAGCCCATTCCCAGAAGCCTCCGTGATGCCGTGGACAGGGCTTCAGACGGTACGGGGGTGAGGGTGGTTCCGGGAGACAACCCAAGCCGGGTCGCACTAGGGTCAATCCGACTGAGCCAGGGCGTACGTCAGGTAAAGGAGCGAAGGGGCGGGAGGCCGACGAGGCGTGGCGAACGTGGATCACAGGGGGCAACCGGCACAAGCCTTCGGAGCGACGGCCGTCGGAGGAGCCGGCGGGCGGCTGCACGTGGCGCGCCTGGGCCTGTGGCTGATCGCGACCGTGCTCGCCGTACGCCAGGTGCTCGTCGTGCTGCGGACGCCGAGAGCGGAGCGGCTGACGGATCTGGAGACCTGGGTCGGGCCGAACGGCGTCCTGCATGTGAAGGGCTCGCTCTACGACTCGACGCAGTTCACCGGCACCCCATTCGGCGGAATGGTCCTCAAGCCGCTCACCCGGGCGGCCGAGCAGGCCCTCGGCTGGGGCTGGACCTTCGGCACGCTGCTGCTGGTCGTCGCGCTCGGCCTGATAGCGGCCCGTGCGCTGCCGCAGCCGGTGAGCCGGCGGACCTCGCTGCTCGCCGCACCGGTCGCGGTCAGCCTGCTGATGCTCTCGCTGCCGGTGCGCAACACGCTGTGGCTCGGACAGACCAGCATCATGCCGGTCCTGCTGGTGCTCGTGGGCTGTTTCGTCGTCCGCGGCGAGCGCACCAGCGGGCTCCTGATCGGTCTCGCCGCCGCCCTCCAGCCGACCGTGCTGCTGTTCGCGCCGCTGCTGTGGTTCACCGGGCGCCGCCGCGCCGCCCAGTCCACCGGGGCCACGTTCGCCGCGTGCACCGTGCTCGCCTGGGCCGCGATGCCGCACGACTCGGCCACCTACTGGGTGCATCACATGGCGGGCGCCGGTCTCGGCGGCAGGGCCGACGGCCTCGCCAACCAGTCCCTGCACGGCGCACTGCTCCGGCTGGGGCTGTACGGCCCTCTGGAGATCGCCCTCTTCTTCGCACTGGGCACGGCGGTCGCGGTCCTCGGCGTGCGCCGCGCAGTCCCCTACGCACACGACGGACAGCTGCTCCTCGCGGTCGCCGTCACCGGCTGCGCGGCGATCGCCGTGCAGCCGGCCGCCTGGCAGCACCAGCTGCTGTGGGTGCTGCTCGCGGTCGTCGGGCGGGTCGGCAGGCGGGCCTCCGACCGGTGTGTGTGGCCGGTCGCCGTCGTCCTGGTGGTGACGCTGCCGGCGAAGATGATGCTGCCGCACATGCAGCAGCTGTACCCGCTGCGCGACGACCTGGTGCTGATCGCGGCCCTCGCCGCGGCCACCGTCGTGCCGTTCCTGCCCCGCACCTCGCCGTACTACCGCTCCGCGATCCCGGCCCGGTACGCCGCCCCGGTCCCGGCCCGCTTCAGGCACGTACCGCTGGTCCCGTTCCTGCGCCGGGTCCTCACCCGCCCGAACCTGCTCCTCGAACTCCTCCTGATCCGCGTCACCTACGCCGCCTACCAGCAGATCCGGCTCACGGTGACCGCCGACCGGGCCACCGCGGAACACCACGGGCACCAGATCCACCGGATCGAGCAGTGGCTGTCCATCGACATCGAGAGCTGGGCCAACCACGCCCTGGTGCAGGTGCCCCTGCTGCGCGGCTTCCTCGACCTCTACTACGTGTCGTTCCACTTCGCCGTCCCGCTCACCGTCCTCGCCGTGCTCTACGTCCGCCGCCCCGCGGACTACCGCTGGGCGCGCTCGGCGCTGGGCCTCGCCACCGTGATCGGTCTGCTCGGCTTCTGGCTGTACCCGCTGGCGCCGCCGCGGCTGATGCCGGGGCTCGGCTTCATCGACACGGTGCACGGCGTGCAGGACTTCTCCAAGCCGGACTACGGCGCACTGACCGCGGTCACCAACCAGTACGCGGCCATGCCGTCGCTGCACTTCGCCTGGGCGCTGTGGTGCGGCCTGGTGATCGCCGTGCTGACGCCCAAGTGGTGGATGAAGCCTCTGGGGCTGCTGCATCCGCTGTTGACGGTGTCCGCGATCGTCGCCACCGGCAACCACTGGATCCTCGACGCGGTCGGCGGTGCCGCCGTGGTCGGGGCGGGCTTCGGGCTGCAGTACCTGCTGTCGGGTCCGCGGGCGGCTGCCGCGACCGCCGCGAAGGACGAACCCCCGCGGCCGTACGACCACTCCCATCTCAGGAGGAATCATCAGCCAGCACGTGGACCCGCTGGACCCGGTACGGACGCTTCCGGCTGACGCCCGCCGTACCTCCGTGGCCCCCACGGAGGTACGGCGGGGCAGCGGACCGGGACGGACCCTGCCGCAGGCCGTCCCGGCCGTGGCCGCACTCACCCTGGGCCTGTGGGGGATCGACCGGCACAACAGCATGTGGCGCGACGAGTCGGTCAGCTACCAGGTGGCCCACCGGTCCCTGGGCGACCTGTGGGGCCTGCTCGGCAACATCGACGCCGTGCACGGCCTGTACTACCTGCTCATGCACGCCGTGTTCGGCCTGTGGGACGGCGGTCTCGTGGCGTTACGGCTGCCCTCCACGCTGGCGACCGCCCTGGCCGCGGCCGGCGTCGCGGCGATCGGCGCACGGCTGGCCGGACGCCGGGCCGGCACCCTCGCAGGCCTCGTCTTCGCACTGCTGCCGATGACACAGCACTACGCGCAGGAGGGCCGCTCGTACGCCCTGGTCACCGCGGCGGTCACCTGGGCCACGTATTTCCTGGTACGCGCGATGTCCGCATCCCGGGCCCGCTGGTGGACGGCGTACGCCCTCACCCTCGCCCTCGCCTGCTGGCTGCACGAGTTCGCCGTCTTCGCGCTGGTCGCCCATGGCCTGACGCTGTGCCGGCTGCGGGTGCCGCGGCAGGTGTGGCGGCGCTGGGGCGTCGCCGCGCTCAGTGCCGGGCTGAGCCTCCTGCCACTGGTGGCCGTCAGCGCGGGACAGGCGGACGAGCAGCTGACCTGGCTCACACGCCCGAGCCCGAGCCAGTGGCTGCAGTACGCGGCGATCGCGGTCACGGGCATCCTGCTCCGGCAGTTCCTCGTCCGCGGACCCGCCGCCGCACAGCGCGGCGGAGCCCGCGAACTGACCGCTCTCGCCCTCCCGTTACTGGTGGTCCCGGCCGGACTGCTGATGACGCTCTCGTACGTCAGGCCCTGGTACGTCGACCGTTACGTCCTGTACGGCATGGCGGGACTGGCGCTGCTGGTCGGCGCCGCGCTGAGCCGGGCGGTCGGGCAACGGCACCGGCTCCCTCCTGTCCTGCAGGCGCTGACGGTCTGCGTGGCGGCCACTGCCGCCGTCGCCGTCCTGCTGCCCTGGGCGCTCCTGATCCGCTCGCCCGAGAGCCGCAAGGACGACGTCGTCGCCGTCACCCACGCCGTGCAGCGCACCGCGCACCACGGCGACGGAGTCCTGTTCATGCCCGGTCGCCGCCGCGAGTGGCTCCTGTCGTATCCCCAGGTCCTCCACCGGCTCGACGACCTCGCCCTCGCCGAGTCCCCGGCGGCCTCCCGCACCCTCCAGGGCACCGAACTCCCCGCCGACGAGATCCGCCGCCGCATCCTGGCGCAGCACCGCATCATCGCCCTGAGCGATCCCGCCGGACAGCCCCTCGACCCCTTCCCCCGGGAGGAGGTCAAACGCCGGACGCTGGGGGCCTACTTCGAGGAGTGCGGGCGCACCCGCGTCCACGGCGCCCGGATCACCGTCTACGTCCGCCGCGGCCACTGCACGCAGTAACCGCTTTCGGTTTTCCTCCGATTGCTGCGTTGTTTCGCTGTTTTGAGGTTTCGATGCAGCTCGAATGTCCCTTATGCGGCGCCCGGTTCAAGGAAATGACCTGGTGTGATTCCGGTGCCTGTGTGAGGATCCGAGCGACGGCGACGGGGGCCGTTCCTCTTGGTGTCCGTCGTGTCCCGCTGCCGGCCGTTGACCTGGCTCGGTGGCGTGCCGAAGACGAACGGGGGAACAGTGATTTCAATCTGCTTAGGCGCCGATGTCCTGATGACTGCGACGTTCGTTATTTCACCGCTTGCGCAAATGGGATGGCAACTCAGGCAGACCGCGGTCAGGGAACTCCAGGCGCGCCGTGACCTGCCCTTGCTCACGGCGATCCGCAGTGAGCCGGAAAACCATGTGCCGGGTTTCCTCTTCTCCCAGTCGGCCGCCCAGGATTCCCTGGAAGCCGAACTGCAAGCAGTGGCCTCGACGCCGGGCGAGGTCGTAGCGCGCCAGCTGGAAGGGTTTCCGGAATCCCGCAGAATCAGGACTTTCCTGGCGGCCGGGGAACGGTCCTTCGCCCAACGGGCGGCATTGGAACTCGGCCGGTTCTGGTCGGAGTTCATGGCGGACCGCTGGAATTCCGTCCGCTCCCGGATCGAGGAGGACATCCGGCACCGGTCCGCCTCCCTGGCCCGGCGCGGCCTGAGCGCCACGCTCAACTCCCTGCACCCCGCCTTCTCGTACGACTCCGGGGTCCTGTCCATACGCGACGAGCGCACCTGGAGCCTGGTCGAGTCCAGACGGATCGTGCTCCATCCCTCGCCCCTGGTGACGACCTGGATGGTGCAGGACGACCCGTGGGGCGAGAGCGGCACGCATCTCGCCTACCCCGTCGGTGCGGACCTGTCGGCCGACCGCCCCGAGGAGCAGCCCCCGCTGACGGCACAGCTGGGCCAAGTCATCGGCGAGGCACGCCAGTTGCTCCTGGCCGACCTGGGCGACTCCCGCACCACCACGGAACTCGCCGAGCGGCACCACATGAGCGCGTCGACCGTGTCGTACCACCTGCTGCGGCTGCACCGCGTGGGCCTGCTGCACCGGACCCGGGAGGGCAGCCGGGTGTACTACCGGCGGACACCGGAGGCCGACCGCCTCGTGGCCCGCCGCGACCGCCGGACGGCAGGACGGGCCGGCGGCGCCGGGATGCCGCCGGCCCGAGACCGTCAACCGACCTGTGCCTGACCGTCGACCGGCCTGTACCTGACCGTCAACCGACCTGTAGTTGACCGTCAACCGGCCTGTACCTGAAGGTGCTTGACGCCGTTGATCCATGCGGAGCGCAGCCGGGACGGGTCGCCGGACAGGGTGAGGTTCGGCAGGGCGTCGGCGATCGCGTTGAAGATCAGGTCGATCTCCAGGACCGCCAGGGACTTGCCCAGGCAGTAGTGCGGACCTCCGCCGCCGAAGCCGAGGTGGGGGTTGGGGTCGCGGGTGATGTCGAAGGTGTCGGGGTCGGTGAAGACGTCCGGATCGTGGTTGGCGGAGGCGTAGAAGATGCCGACCCGGTCGCCCTTCCTGATCAACTTCCCGCCCAGTTCGGTGTCTTGGGTGGCGGTGCGCTGGAAGGAGTTGACCGGGGTCGCCCAGCGCACGATCTCCTCGGCCGCCGTCTCCGGACGCTCCCGCTTGTACAGCTCCCACTGCTCGGGGTGGGTGAGGAAGGCGTGCATTCCGTGGGTGATGGCGTTGCGGGTCGTCTCATTCCCCGCCACGGCCAGCATCAGCACGAAGAAGCCGAACTCGTCGGAGTTGAGGTTCCCTTCGTCCTCCGCCGCCACCAGCGTGGTCACGATGTCCTTCGCGGGGCACTGCTTGCGGTCGGCGGCCATGTTCATGGCGTAGGCGATGAGTTCGGTGGCCGACTCGGCGCCGACCTCCTCGGTGATCGCGTACTCCGGGTCGTCGTACGAGATCATCTTGTTGGACCAGTCGAAGATCTTGGTCCGGTCGTCCTGCGGGATGCCGATGAGCTCGGCGATGGCCTGCAGGGGCAGTTCGCAGGCGACCTCGGTGACGAAGTCGAAGGGCCCGGGGTGTGCGCGGGCCTCCTGTGCGATGGCGTGGGCGCGGTTGCGCAGGCGTTCTTCGAGGGCCCGTATGGCGCGGGGCGTGAACACGCGCTGCACGATCTGCCGTACGCGCGTGTGCTCCGGCGGGTCCATGTTCAGCAGGATCAGCCGCTGTGCGTCGATCGCATCGCGCTCGATGTGCTCGTTGAAGCGGATGATCGCCGTGTTGAGGTACGACGAGAACAGCTCCGGGTGCGTGGAGACGTACTTGACGTCGGCGTGCCGGGTCACGGCCCAGTAGCCCTCGTCCTGGAAGCCGGCGATGTTGCCCGACTGGGGCACCCAGCGGACGGGTTCGGCCCGGCGCAGCTCGGCGAACTCCGGCAGGGGCACACGCGCTTGCAGCAGATCGGGGTCGGTGAAGTCGAACCCCTCGGGGAGAGCTGGACAGGACATGGGCTACTCCAGCTGACGATCCATCAGAAATCAGGGCTGCCGTGAAGGTAGTAACGGGTTCTACAAGGTGCAAGGGGCGCGACAAGCCCAATTGCATGCAAGCCTCTTGCGGTTATGGACGCAGTGTCAGCAGACTGCTGGCAGAACTAGAACACGTACTAGTTCAGCGTGGCGGGGTCGGCCGGGACGCCCCCGCGCCGCGCGGGTACCGGAGGAGAGGATCCCCCCATGGCCGCGGAACCCGTGATCGTCGAAGCCGTCCGCACCCCCATCGGCAGGCGCGGCGGACTGCTCGCCAACCTGCACCCCGCCTATCTCCTGGGCGAGACCTACCGTGAACTCCTCGGCCGCACCGGCATCCCCGCCGACGCGGTCGAACAGATCGTCGGCGGCACGGTGACGCACGCCGGCGAACAGTCCATGAACCCCGCGCGCACGGCCTGGCTGACCATGGGCCTGCCCTACGAGACGGCGGCGACGACGGTCGACTGCCAGTGCGGTTCCTCGCAGCAGGCCTCGCACATGGTGGCCAACATGGTCGCCGCGGGCGTGATCGATGTCGGTATCTCGTGCGGTGTCGAGGCGATGTCGCGGGTGCCGCTGGGGTCCGGGTCCAAGCACGGGCCCGGGAAGCCGTTCCCCGACGAGTGGAACGTGGACCTGCCGAACCAGTTCGAGGCGGCGGAACGGATCGCGCGTCATCGGGGGCTGACGCGGGAGAACGTCGACTCGCTCGGGCTCATCTCGCAGGAACGGGCGGCGGTGGCGTGGAGTGAGGAGCGCTTCAAGCGCGAGACGTTCGCGGTCCAGGTCCCGACCACGGAGCAGGAACAGCGCGCCGGACAGGGCATGTGGCGGCTCGTCGACCGCGACGAGGGTCTGCGCGACACGACGATGGAGGCCCTCGCGGGCCTGAAGCCGGTCATGCCCACAGCCATCCACACGGCGGGCAACTCCTCGCAGATCAGCGACGGTTCGGCGGCCATCATGTGGGCGTCGAAGCGGATGGCACGCGCGCTGAAGCTGAAGCCGCGGGCGCGGATCGTGGCCCAGGCGCTGGTGGGCGCCGACCCGCACTTCCATCTGGATGGGCCGATCGACGCGACGCGGGCCGTGCTGGGCAAGGCCGGGATGTCGCTCAAGGACATCGACGTCGTCGAGATCAACGAGGCATTCGCATCAGTGGTGTTGAGCTGGGCGCAGGTCTTCGAGCAGGACCTGGAGAAGGTGAACGTGAACGGCGGCGCGATCGCTCTCGGACACCCGGTGGGGGCGACGGGGGCCCGGCTCATCACGACCGCGCTTCACGAACTGGAGCGGACGGACAAGGAGTTCGCGCTCATCACCATGTGCGCGGGGGGTGGGCTGGCCACCGGGACGATCATTCAGCGGCTGTAGGCAGCTGTACGTAGCTGTAGGTAAATGCTTGCGGGGGATTGACGCGAACTGGTCAACTTACCCAATGCTGATCAATGTAATCCTCCGCGTCCTGCCCTTCTATCTCCGCGAGCCGATCATCATCACCATCTGCCTGTTCTTCTCCGGCCTCGCCCTCTACTACTTCGTGCAGGTAGGGGGCTGGGGCCGGGGCGGCTTCGGGCTGCTGTTCCTGGCGATCGCGATCCTGCGCGGCTACTTCTTCCGCAAGGAATGGAGAGCCCACCGGGCGGCGAAGGCAGGGGGTGTCACACCTGCGGCGTAGTACCGCTCCAGGAGACGAAACGGCGGAACGCGTCGGGCCGGAAGGAGAGGACCGGTCCGGCGGGGGTTTTTGAATCGCGGATGGCGATGGTGGTGCAGGGGGATTCGGCGACTTCGACGCACGAGCCGCCCTGGTCGCCGCTGTAGCTGGACTTACGCCACTGAGTCGCCTTGTTCTCCATAGCGTTCCTCCATCACTCGCCGGATCAGCTCCGCCGAGTCCTTGAGGGAGAGCGCGGCGGCTCGGAGATGATCGTAACGGAGCGAACAGTCCTTGATGGTGTCCGGGTTCGCGGTTGGATGCCCGCTTCCGTAACCCTCGGTATAGACAATGGTTGGGTCGCTGGCGAAGCGGAAGAGGTCGAACGAGCCCTGCATGCCCGCGTGTGCTCCGGACGAGAAGGGCAGGATCTGGATGTTGATCCGGGGGTTGTCCTCGAAGGCCAACAGGTGGGCCAGTTGGCTCCGCATGATCTCCGGCCCGCCGATCTGCTGGCAGAGGGCGGCCTCGCTGATGACAGCCCAGAAGACCGGCGGCTCCTCCTTCTCGAAGATGCGCTGACGCGCAAGGCGCACCTCGGTGCGGTCATCGAGGTTGGCCCGGTCCAGCACACCGAGCACGGCACGCGCGTACGCCTTCGTCTGCAGAAGGCCGTGGATCAGGTGGGTATGGAAGGTGCAGATCTCGATCGCCTTGGCTTCCAGCTCGGCCACCTGCCTGAACCAGCCCGGCAGTTGGCTGCGCATCACAAGCTCGACGAGCCGCGTCAACGCCCCGCCCGTCCCCAGCGCCACGTCCGCCCGCTGGCTGAAGTCCAGCGTCGGCAGTTTTCTGGCCGTCTCGATCTGGCCGATCATCGAGCCCGTGTAGTTGACGATGTCGCCGAGTTGACGCTGCGTCAGGCCCGCGGCCTCGCGGTAGCGGCGCAACTCGTAGCCGTAGTAATCAAGCGGCGAGGCGCCCGGGTCGAGGGTGTGGGTCTGGGTCACTTGTACGGCCCCCTTGAGTGCAACGGCAGCGGCCGACTGCGGGACTGGTTGTATCTGCTCCGTAGCCGAGGGTAGTTGGGGCAGGTCAAGCTCGTCCTGTGAACCAATACATTCCCCCCACGTACCGCATGAGCCTCACCGTGGGCGCGCATTCGGCCCGGCACATCCGCCGTATCGTCCGTTCGCTGCTCGACGAGTGGCAGTTGGCGGAGCTGACCGATGCCGTGGAGCTCGGTGTGACCGAGCTGGTCGCCAATGTCGTACGACATGTTCCGGACCGGCGGTGTGTGCTGCTGGTGTTGCGGTCGGCGGCCGGGGTCAGGGTGGAGGTGGCGGACGGGTGTCCTCAACTGCCGTCGATTCCGGCGGAGTTGGAGCCGGAGGCGGAGGGTGGGCGGGGGCTGGTGCTGCTCGATGCCGTGGTCGACAAATGGGGCGTGGGTCCGGCGGTCGGCGGCGGCAAGACGGTGTGGTTCGAGTGTGTGACGTGAGGGAATCGGTACGGACGTCGCGGGCCGCCGGATCGAGGAGGCTGCGACTCGCCGACCGATGAGTTCCACCTGCCGCTGCCGTCTCCTTCGGTGACAGTGAGAAGTACGCGGAGTGACCGCAGTGACTGCAGTGACAGTGAGGAGCGGGCGATGGATGCCATTGCACGGCAGGAGACGCTGAAGCGGTTGGAGGTCCTGGTCGGCGAGTGGGAGGTCGAGGCCGAGCTGCCCGGTCAGCCGCCGATGACCGGACGCAGTGTGTTCGAGTGGACCTTGGACGGGCAGTTCCTGGTGCAGCGGACGCAGGCGCCGAACCCCGTCCCGGACAGCATGGCGATCGTCGTGGTCGACTCGGAGACGGGCTGTACGTACCACTACTACGACGCCCGGGGCGTCGTACGGGTGTATGCGATGAGCTTCACCGACGGGGTCTGGCGGCTGCTGCGCGAGGTGGCCGACTTCTCACCGCTGGACTTCCGGCAGCGGTTCACCGGACAGCTGAGCGAGGACGGCGACACCATCCGCGGCGTCTGGGAGAAGGCGAGCGGCGACACGGCCGAGTGGGAGCCGGACTTTCCCCTCACTTATCGCAGGAGCCGCTGATCGTGAATCAGCGGTGACCGGACTCGGGGTATACAAATATCTGTATAGTTCGAGGTGTGGGTGAACTGTGGCAGATCGAGATTGAACCGGAGGTCCGGCAGTGGCTGGAGCTCCTCTCGGACCAGCAGTAGCGCGCTGCCGACATGCTCGCCGCTCAGCCCACGACTCTCGGTGAGTCGTACTCGCGTCATCTGGGCGGCAAGCTCCGTGAACTGCGTTTCACCATGGACGGGAACGCGGTCCGCATCACCTACTGGCTTGGTCCTGAGCGGCGCATCGTCTTCCTGACAGTGTTCCGCAAGACGAGGCAGCGAGAGGGCGCCGAGGTCGAGCGTGCGCACCAAGCGCAGAAAGTGTGCGAAGCGGAACATGGCCTCGCCGAGCACAGCTACGACCGGACGGAGGAGAGTTCGTGAACCACTCGCAGTGGAAGACGCGTCGGACCCGGAAGCTCCTGGGCGAACGGGTCGAGGATTCGCCGGCCTACGTGGAGGCGGGCTATGCCTTCGCTCTCGGGCAGGCTGTCTACGACCGGCGTACGGCGCTCGGGCTGTCGCAGAGTGAGCTGGCGCGGCGTGCGGATATGACCCAGCCGCAGATCTCCAACATCGAGGGAGGGGACTCCGTACCTACTCTGCCGCTGCTCACTCGGCTTGCGAAGGCGCTGGACGCGTCACTGACCATCGACCTGGACGGTGACAGTTCGACCTTCGTTTTCACCGCGCACGACGGTCACGGGTCGGAGTCGGACGGGGTGTCGCGGGGCGGCGACCCTTCGGCGGCATGACGACGGCGGCGCCCCGGGGATTCGGGGCGCCGCCGTCATTGCGAGGGGCTTGGGTGAGGCGTGGCTCAGTACCAGCCGTTGGCCTGCCAGAAGGCCCAGGCGGCGGTCGGGCTGCCGTAGCGGGAGTTCATGTAGTCCAGGCCCCACTTGATCTGGGTCTTGGGGTTGGTCTTCCAGTCCGCGCCGGCGGTGGCCATCTTGGAGCCGGGCAGGGCCTGGACCAGGCCGTAGGCGCCGGAGGAGGAGTTCGTGGCGGTGACGTTCCAGCCGCTCTCGTGCTCGACGATCTTGCTGAAGGCGTTGTACTGGGCCGCGCTCGGGATCATCTTGTGCGCGATCGCCTGAGCGCTGGCGGCCGAGTCGGCGGTCGCGGCGTGAGCGGGCGCCGCGGTCAGCACCATGCCGGCGGTGGCGGCTGCCACGGCGGCGGAGGCGAGGGCCTTCTTCGGGGACGCGATGCGGCGGGCGATGCGGGAGACGAACACGGAGAACCTTTTTCTTCGGGGACAAGGAGTCGCACGAGTCGCACGCAGGGCCGGTGCGAACCGGGGGCATGCGTCGGCGCCGTGGCCCTGAGGGCACATCGGCGCCGTGCGACGTCATCCAGAGAAGCAGGCTCGGAAGGGGTCCGCAATGACCCTATTTGCTAGTTGTGGTCGTATGCGGGTGGGATGGGGGTGGTGTGACCCGGCTCTCAATGTGCAGGTCAGGGGTGGTTATGGCGTGGACATGGCGTCCGTTTTGCACTACTAGGGTGGGTAGTGGGTGATGTGAGTCATGTGGGGTGCTTCACCGGTGGGCGGGGCTCGAATGTGACCGCGGTCTCGAACGCCGCCCGGCGGGTGGCTCTGCGTAGCGCCTTGAGCACCGCCGGGCCGAGAGTCAGTGTCAGGACGACGGTGACGACGGCCCGGCCCAGGTCCCAGCCCAGCGAGGTGGCCGCGCAGTACGCGAGGAAACGGGCCAGATTGGCGGGGACGGCGGCCTGCGGGTCGAAGGCGATGCCCGAGGAGAGCGCGCCCATGAAGGGCCAGCCGGCCAGGTTCATGATCGTGCCGTAGGCGAAGGCGGCAAGGAAGCCGTAGGCGGCGAGGAGGGCGAGTTCGCCGCGGCCGCGGAGGCGTTCCGGGCCGGGCAGCAGGCCCGCCCCCATCGTGAACCAGCCCATCGCCAGCATCTGGAACGGCATCCACGGGCCCACCCCGCCCGTGAGCAGCGCGGACGCGAACATGGTGAGCGAACCGAGCGTGAAGCCGAAGCCCGGGCCGAGGACGCGGCCGCTCAGCACCATCAGGAAGAACATCGGCTCGATGCCCGCGGTCCCGGCACCGAGCGGCCGCAGGGCGGCGCCGGTCGCCGCGAGCACGCCGAGCATGGCGACCGCCTTCGGGCCGAGCCCTGACTCCGCGATGGTCGCGGCGACGACTGCGACCAGCAGCCCGAGCAGGCCCGCGAAGAGCCAGGGCGCGTCCTGGGCGTGGGCGCTGAGCTGTGAGGTCGGCGGGGCGAGGAAGGGCCAGCCGAAGGCGGCTGCGCCAACGGCGCTGACGAGGGTGAGGGCGGCGACGGAGCGGGGGCCGAGGCGGATCGCTTTTGTGGTCATCCGAGGGCCTCGCGGACTTGGGCGACCGTGAGCCACTGCTGTGGGGCGAGGATCTTTGTCACCTGTGGGGCGAAGGACGGGGAGGAGACCACCACGTCGGCGGTCGGGCCGTCGGCGATCACCTCGCCGTCCGCCAACAGGACGACTCTGTGGGCGAGTTCGGCTGCGAGCTCGACGTCGTGTGTGGCGAGGACGATCGCGTGTCCTTCGGCGGCGAGGGTGCGGAGGTGGGTGACGAGGCGGGCCTTGGCCGCGTAGTCCAGGCCGCGGGTCGGTTCGTCGAGGAGGAGCAGGGGTGGGCGGGCGGTCAGGACGACGGCGAGGGCGAGGGTGAGGCGCTGGCCCTCGGAGAGGTCGCGGGGGTGGGTGTCGTCGGGGATGCCGGGGAGGAGGGTCGAGAGGAGGGTGCGGCAGGTGCCGGGGGTGGCCTGGGCGTCTTGGTCTGCCGCGGTGCATTCGGTTGCGACTGTGTCGGCGTAGAGGAGGTCTCGGGGTTCCTGGGGGACCAGGCCTACGTGGCGTATGAGGTCGGGGGGTGGGGTGCGGTGGGGGGTTCTGCCGCTGACTTGGACTGTGCCGGTGGAGGGTTCTATCAAGCCTACGAGGGTGTTGAGGAGGGTGGATTTTCCGGCGCCGTTGCGGCCCATTAGGGCGATGGTTTCGCCTGGGGTGACGGTTAGGTCGATGTGGCGGAGGGCTTCGATTCGGGCTCGGCGGACGGATAGGGCGTGAACTTCGGCCGGGGGTGCGGGAGTTGGGGATGGTGTGAGGGTGGGGGGTGTGTGCTTGCGGAAGAGGGGTCGCCAGCGGTGGGTGGGGGCTGGGGTAGGGGTGGTGTCGCTTGCCCGCGCTTGCGGGGTGCCGCCTCTCTTTGGGTCGGGAGCCGCCCCAGCGGCACGACTGCCCGCAGGCTCGGTCAGTGACAGCTGCTCGCGGACCTTCCCCGCCCGGCGGCGGGCGTCTCTCACCGTCAGCGGCAGTGGGGACCAGCCCGCCAGGTGGCCCAGGGCCACCACCGGTGGATACACCGGCGATACGGCCATCATGTCGGCCGGAGCGCCCAGTTGCAGCGGTGCTCCGGGAGTCGGCAGGAGCGCGACCTGGTCCGCGTATTGGATGACGCGTTCCAGGCGGTGTTCCGCCATCAATACTGTCGTGCCGAGGTCGTGGACCAGGCGTTGGAGGACCGCCAGGACTTCCTCTGCTGCTGCCGGGTCCAGGGCCGAGGTCGGTTCGTCCAGGATCAGGGCCTTCGGGTGTGGGGTGAGGACCGAGCCGATTGCGGCGCGTTGCTGCTGGCCGCCCGAGAGGGTGGCTATGGGGCGGTTGCGGAGGTCGGTCAGGCCGAGGAGGTCGAGGGTTTCCTCGACGCGGCGGCGCATCACGTCCGGCGCCAGCCCCAACGACTCCATTCCGTAGGCGAGTTCGTCCTCGACCGTGTCCGTGACGAAGTGGGAGAGCGGGTCCTGGCCCACCGTGCCCACGACGTCGGCGAGTTCGCGTGGTTTGTGGGTGCGGGTGTCGCGGCCCGCCACCGTGACCCGGCCCCGCAGCGTGCCGCCCGTGAAGTGCGGGACGAGGCCGCTGACGGCATTGAGGACGGTCGACTTGCCGACCCCCGACGGGCCGACCAGGAGAACCAGTTCGCCTTCCGGGACCTCGAAGTCCACGCCCCGCACAGTGGGTTCGGCCGCCCCGTCGTACGTCACGGAGACATCCTCGAAGCGGATCATGACGGCTCCTTGGGGGCGATGAGGGAGGGGAGCAGGCCGAGGAGTACCGCTGCGGCCGGCCACAGGGGGAGGGTTGGGGCGACCAGTGGGACTGCACCGGGGTGCAGGGCCGCCGGGTCGGCCTCGGCTGCGAGGGTGAGCAGCGCGGCGACCGCGGCGCCGGAGGCCGCGACCAGCCAGGCGCGGGCGTCCCAGCGGTCGGGACGGTAACGCGTGCGCAGACTGCGTCGGCCGCCCAGGCGGAGACCGGCGAGGGCCGCGGCGAGACCGGCGAGGAGGAGCGGCAGGCCGTAGGTGCCGCCTTCGGCGGTGAGCAGTCCGTACGTTCCCGCACAGACGCCGAGCAGGCCGCCGAGGGTGAGGGCAGCGGTCGTACGGCGGACGGTGGGAGGGACGTCGGCGGTACGGCCGTAGCCGCGGGCGTCCATCGCGGCGGCGAGGGCGACCGAGCGCTCCAACGCGCCCTCCAGGACCGGGAGTCCGACCTGCAGCAAGCCGCGCACGCCGCGGTCGGGGCGGCCGCGCAGCCGGCGGGCGGCGCGCAGGCGGTGGACGTCGGCGATGAGGTTCGGGGCGAAGGTGAGGGCTACGACCGCCGCGACGCCCGTCTCGTACAGGGCACCCGGGAGGGACTTGAGGAGGCGGGACGGGTTCGCGAGGGCGTTCGCGGCGCCGACGCAGACGAGGAGCGTGGCCAGCTTCAGGCCGTCGTAGAGGGCGAAGAGGAGTGATTCGGCGGTGACTCTGCCGCCGAGGCGGATGCCCTGCGCCCAGTGGGGGAGCGGGAGTTCGGGGAGGGTGATGATCACGTGGGTGCCGGGGATGGGGGAGCCGAGCGCTACCGCGAAGACCAGGCGGATGAGGAGGACTGCGAGGGCGAGTTTGAGGAAGGCGGAGTAGGAGTGGGAGGAGGGGGTTTGGGGGCGGCAGGTGGCTACTACGTAGGCGGATGTCGCGATGAGGAGGGTGAGGAGTAGGGGGTTGGTGGTGCGCGTGGCTGCGGTGCCTAGGCCCAGGGACCAGAGCCACCATGCGCCCGGGTGGAGCTGTGCGGGGCGGTGGGGGTGCCGGAGGGTGGCTTCGCTTGCCCGCGCTTGCGGGGTGCCGCCTCTCTTTGGGTCGGGAGCCGCCCCAGCGGCACGACTGCCCGCAGGCTCAGCGGGTTTGGCAGAGTGACTACGCATGCCTGCGTCGCCGTGACTGCCACACCGCTGCCGTGCCCAGCAGCGCAACCGCCCCCGCCCCCACGAACAGCCCCACGGAAGGTCCGCCCTCCTGGTGGCCCTTCTTCTCCGCAGCCGTCGGCCTCTTCCCCGCCGCAACCTGCTCCCCGCACCCCTTCTCCGGGTACCCCCCGATCGCACACAGCAGCGCGTTCGTGTCGTATCGCAGAGGCTTCGCCACGGACGCCAGCGCTTCCGCCGTCGTGCCGTCGGACGACACCCGTGCGCAGGCCGTACGGCGGGTCGGTGGCGTCTCGCCGGGCGGGGCGTCCGTCGCCGTACCGAAGTCGATGACCAGAGCCACCCGTTTCTTGCCCGGCTCCGCCGGCGTCCGTGCGCAGATGGCCGGGAACGACACCGTCCCGCGCGGCTTCGCCGAGTCGGCCGAGTCCTCGCTCACCGAGAAGCGGAAGCCCTGGACGTCGCCGTCGGAGGGGCGGGCGGTCGAGGGGCCCTGGGTGGCGTAGGTCCAGCGGCCGTTGTCGTAGCCCCAGAAGGACCAGTAGCGGTAGCCGACGGCTTGCGCCTGCCCGCTGCCGGCCAAGGTGAGGAACAGCACCGTCAGCAGGAGGATGCCCCTGCGGATCACGGCTGCTCCTTCTTCTTACGGCCGCTGATCAGGAACCCGACCCCGATGCCCCCGACGAGCCCCACGCCGACGATCCACCACACGCTGACGCCGGAGGAATCGTCCTTCGTGTCTGCCTTGTCTGCCTTTTTCGAGTCGCTGGGGGTGGGGGAAGCGGGCTTGGGGCCGGTCGCGTCGAGGAGCTTCACCAGGTCCTGGCCGCCGAAGTCATGGACGTCGAACGTCTCCGCGTTCGCCGCGAGGATCAGCTGTGCGTATGCGGCCGGTCCGCCCTGCTGTGCCCATGCCTTGGAGTTGGCCTCCAGCCAGCGCATGGCGTCGGCCGCCTTGTCGCCGTGGCCCGCGGTCGCGAGGGCGAGGACCGCGTCGGCTGTGTTGCCGTAGTCGGGCTGGGGCTTGGCGCCGGGGAGAGTCGACGTGAGGTGTTTGTCCTTGGCCAGGGCTTTGACGAGGTACGCGGCGCCGTTGTGCGCCGCCTGGTCGGGGGTGGTGGCGTCCTTGCACGTCAGGGTGGTGTCGGTCGGCTTCACGGCGTTCCCGGCCAGGCCCTTGCCGAGCGCGCCCACCACTGCCGCAGCCGTCGCGTCCGCGTTGGCGGCCAACTTGCCCTTCTTGTCCGGCTGGTAGGCGAAGGCGCCCGCGCCGTCCCCGTCACAGGGCAGCGCCAGCTTGAGCAGGGCGTCGTACGGAGACCGGCCGCCCTTGGTGACCTCGCCCGGCTTCTCGCCCACGGCGGTCAGCGCGCCGATGACGACGGATGTGGAGTTGGCGTCGCTCGCCCCGCCCGGGGCGTAGCCCCAGCCGCCGTCCTTGTTCTGCACGGACTTCAGCCAGGTGACCGCCTTGCCGGTGGCGGTGTCGTGTCCGCCGAGCGCGGCGAGGGCCTGCACGGCGGCGGCCGTGCTGTTCGTGTCGACCGTGACCTTGGCGTCGCAAGCCCTCGCGGCTTCGGCGCGGAACGCGGCGAACGATCCGTTCGCGCACTGCTGGCCCGCCAGCCAGTCCACCGCCTTCGCCGCGGGCTTCACACCCACGGTGTCCTGGGCGAGCAGCGCCAGCGACTGGCGCCAGACGCCGTCCCACTTCGGGTCGGACGTGCCGTACAGCCCGTCGGGTATCGACGGGGACGGGGGCGCGGCGACGGCGGGGACGGCGACACCCAGTACGGTGGTGACGGCGGCCAGGGCCGCGGCGCTGCGGCGGACGACGTTCATGACGGTTGGGACCCTCTCCCTGGGGGAGCGGGCAGCACGGGACACCCCGGGCGGCTCGGCTCCGTATGCCTCGACGGTGCCGTGCACCGGCGGGCTGCCGGCACACGTGAGCCGGTCACAACCGTGCGGGGCAGTCCGGCTGACCGCCGTTTGTGGGCGGCTCACGGTTGCGGGTCAGCGCCGGAATTGCACCGGCTTCCCCCCGTACGGTGTGATGACGACCCCGCCATGCTACCGGCCCGTAGGAATGGGCTGGGAGCCGCCTGTGAGGCGTGCGCGCGGCTTCACGTCACCATCGGCACCCGTACCGCTGCCTCCGTCGGCTGGCACAGGACCAGGGCCAGGTCGTCGACGGGGTGGCTGCCGGCGTGGGCGTGGGCGCTGGAGCACAGGTGGGCGAGTACCTCCTCGGGGAGCGGTTCGCTCAGGGCGCGGGCTGCCACCGGGAGGAGGGGCAGGGGTGTGCCGTCCGGCGCGCGGGTCTCGGTGAGGCCGTCGGTGTAGAGGAGGAGCCGGTCGCCCGGCTGGAGCAAGGCGCGCTGCAGGCGTGGCTCGGGGTGCAGTCCGAGCGGGGTGGTCGGGGCGAGGGGTTCGAGGAGCTCCACGCGCCGCCCGGACCGCAGCGGCGCCGGATGGCCGCAGTTGACCAGGCGGACCTCGCCGGGCACGAACTCGGCGAGTACGGCGGTCACGAAGTCCTCCGGGCCCAGCTCCGGGGTGAGCCGTCCGTCCAGGGCGGTGGCGAGCTTGGGCAGATCGGGGGTCGTGTAGGCCAGTTCGCGGAACGCGGTGAGCGTCTCCGCGGTCAGCCGCAGTGCGGTCAGGTCGTGGCCGCGGACGTCGCCGACCAGCACCCGCAGTCCGTACGGCGTCACCGCGACGTCGTACAGGTCGCCGCCGATCGACGACTCGGGGGCGGCAGAGTGGTATCGCGTGCAGACGTGCGTACCTGCGAGATTGCGGGAGATCGGCCGCAGGATCACCCGTTGCGTGATCCGGGCCACCTCGCGGGCCGCGCCGAGAGCCGCCTCAAGGGTCGTGCGCCGGTGTGCCGCGTAGACGGAGATCGCACTGCCCAGCAGCAGGCCGCCGAGGCGTACTAGAAAGTCCCCGTGCGACAGCACGCCATGGCCGATGCCCGTAGTCATCGCGAGCGCGGCGGTCGCGCAGGAAACGGCGGCGGTGGCCCGGGCGTTCAGCCACACACACGCCACCAGAGGCACGATCAGCAGCAACAGGACCAGGGGAAACAGCTGCACGGTCGTCCCGGTGTCCATGGCGCCCATGGGCAGCCCCTTGTTCCCTCGCCCCGCACAGTGAGGTCCGAATATCCCCCATCAATCCTTCACGGAGAGTGAGTTGTCAGACATCGACTGAATGCGTTCGTGACTGACATCTGTTGGCTTCATTGCTTCCGTGTGGAGGTGATCGCTCCTTCCGGGCACGGGATCGCGGCAGACTTTCCCGCGTGCCTGGGAAGACGGTCGGGGGCGGCCTCGGCAACCTGCCTCCGGAGAACCGCAGCTTCATCGGCCGGGAGATCGAACTCGCCCGGCTGGTACGGGAGTTGGGCGATCCGGCGGGAAGCCGGACACTGACCCTCGTGGGGGTCGGCGGGGTCGGCAAGACCCGCCTCGCCCTGCATGCCGCCGCCCGGGCCCGGGCGGCGTACCCGGACGGCGTCTGGCTGGTGGAGCTCTCCGCACTGCACACCGCCGGCCTGGTGCCCCTCGCCGTCATGGAGGCGCTCCGGCTCGCCGACCAGACGACGGACTCGGCGACCGCGGCGGTCGCCGCCTGGGCCCGGGACAAGCGGCTGCTGCTGATCCTCGACTCCTGCGAATTCCTGCCAGACGACTGCGCGGCCCTCGCCGCGGACCTGACGGCCGCCGCGCCCGGGCTGCGGGTCCTCACCACCAGCCGGGCCCGGCCGGCGCTGCCCGGGGAGCGGCTCCTGACGGTGGATCCGCTGCCGGTGAGCGACCCGGAGGACGAGAAACAGGCCGACGCCGACACCCTGTTCGCCGAGCGGGCCAGGTCCGTCGTGCCCGGCTTCGAGCTGGGCCCGGCCACCCGGCGGCAGGTCGCCGCCGTCTGCCGGGGCCTCGACGGCATACCGCTCGCCATCGAACTCGCCGCCGCCCGTCTGTCCGAGCTCACCCTCGACGAACTGCACACCCGACTGGGCGCACGAGCGTCCGGCACCGACCGGAACCCGGCCCCCGGCAGCCGCACCGCCCGCCTCGACCTGCTGACCTCCGACACGGACGAGGGCCAGCCGCGCCACCGTGCCCTGCGCACCACCATCGGCTGGAGCCACGAGCTGTGCGCCCCGCTGGAACGCCTGCTCTGGGCCAGGCTGTCGGTCTTCGCGGGCGGCTTCCGCCGGGACGCCGCCACCTGGGTCTGCTCGGGCGGCCCGCTGCCCGCCGACCGGGTGGCCGGGCTGCTCGACCGGCTTGCGGCCCGGTCGATCGTGCGGCACGACGGCACCGCGCGGGCCCGCTACCGGATGCTCGACACCGTCCGCGAGTACGGCGCCGACTGGCTGCGCGAACTGGGGGAGGAGCAGGCGGTACGGGACCGGCACCGCGACCACTACCGCCGGCAGGCCCGGCAGGCATGGGCCGAGTGGAACACCGGGCGGCAGGCCGGCTGGTCCGCGTGGGTCCTCACCGAGCACGCCAACCTGCGCGCCGCCATGGACTACGCCCTCGACGGCCCGGACCGCGGCCCTGCCCTGGAGATGGCGGGCGACATCGGCTTCCTGTGGCGGCACTGCGACCATCTGCGGGACGCACAGCACTGCCTCGACCGGCTGCTCGCCGAGGAGCAGCCGCCCGGCGAGGCCCGCACCCGCGCGCTGTGGGTGCGGGGCGCGGTGGCGATCATGCAGGGAGACCTGCGGACGGCGGCCGACCACGCGGTCCTGTGCGCCGACTCGGCACGGGAGGACGAGGACCCCGTGGCGCAGGCCGCCGCGGAGTACCTCCGGGGCACGCAGCTTCTGCTCAGCGGACACCTCGCCGAGGCGGTCGACGTGCTCGCCGCCCCACCCCGGCTCCCCGTCCGGGACGACGGCTTCGGGGCCGTCCAGTTCCAGACGACGCTCACGCTGGCCATGGCACACCAGTTGCGGGGCGAGAACGACACCGCGCGCGCCCTCGCCGTCGAGGTGCGCACGGACTGCGCCGAGCGCGACGAGCACTGGTCGGGCTCGGTGGCCGAGTACCTCATCGCCCAGGACGACCTGGCCCGGGGCGATGCGCGCGCGGCCGCCCGGAACGCCCGTACGGCGATCGCCAAACAGGCACCGATGCGCAACATCGTCGCAGCCGCCGCGACCCTCGACCTGCTGGCCGCCGCACTCGCCGCGGCCGGAGAGCCCCGCCGCGCGGCCCGCCTCCTCGGGATCGGCAGCCGCATCTGGGAGCTGACCGGCGGCGACCGCCTCAACTCCCCCGACCTCATCGCCGCCCGCCGGACGAACGAACTCCACATCCGCAACGGGATCGGCGACGAGGTATACGCGCGGGCGTACGCCGAGGGGCGCGCGATGTCGTACGAGGAGGGCCTGGCGTACGCGGCGAGTGACGGTTGATCGCGAACCAGGCCCGCCGTATCGCGATCCAGGCCTGCCGTATCGCGATCCAGGCCTGCCGTATCGCAATGCCCGTCATGTCACGACGGCCATCGCGTCCACCTCGACCAGCACCCCTTCCCTGACCAACTGCGCCACCACCGTCGTACGAGCGGGCAGCGGTGCGCAGTCCGCGAAGAACTCCCGGTAGACGCGGTTGAATTCGGCGAAGTGGCCGCGGTCGGCCAGATAGCAGGTGCAGCGCGTGATCGACCGCCGGTCGCCGCCCGCCGGATCCAGCGGCCCCTGCCCGCAGGTGAACAACAACGGCCCGCTGCGCACGCCCTGGGAGAGCGGCGGCGCGCTGCCGTCGGGGCAGGGGATGAAGGGCGCGCGGTCGGTACGCATGGCTTCGAGGCGCCGCGGCCGACGCGCGGGGTAAGTCCGCTGCGGTACGACAGCGCCCTGAAGGGGCGAGGGGAACTGCGCGACCAGCCACGATGGCGCTGCAGACGGCCGACGGCACATCGCGGCCCCGTGGCGGAGCCGCAAATCGGCACAGCCAGTGGAGCGCTTAGCGCATGTCAAACGGCCACGTACGTCACCGGATCGCCCCCCGCCACCGCCTCCGCCCGCCCCAGCTTCACCAGCCGCCGCAGATGCGCCTCGGCCTCCGAGACCGCGATGTTCCTTGATCCGTAAGGGATTTGGGCCCAGGGGCGGTTCCACTCCATGCGCTCGGCGACCTGCCACGGCGTGAGCGGCTCGACCAGCAGCGACTGGAGCCCGGTGAGCCGCTGCTCGTGGTGGTCGAGCAACTCGCGTACGCGGGTGGATGCGTCGGCGAACACGTACTGGTGGGCGGGGAGCACCTCGGCCGGGGCGAGACGGCCCACCCGCTCCAGGGAGTCGAGGTAGTCACCGAGGGGGTCCGTGACCGTGGCGTCGTCGGGATCCTCGTAGAGACCGATGTGCGGGGTGATCTCGGGGAGCAGGTGATCGCCGGAGAACAGCCGCCCGTGGCCGGGGAGTTGGGCCGGGTGCTCCTCCTCCAGGTGGAGGCAGACGTGGCCGGGGGTGTGCCCCGGCGTCCAGATCGCCCGCAGTCGCCGCCCCGGGAGGTCGAGGAGCTCGCCGGGGACGATCTCCCGGTCGGGCAGGGCGGGGGAGAAGCCCGGCAGGGTGGTGCGGGGGGCGGCGTCCCGGAGCGGCGCCACATGCTCCTCGGGCGCGCCGGCGGCGACGAGCTTGGCGGTCATGTACGAGAACCAGCGCCCGGGCCGGGTCTCCCGGGTGCGCCGCACGATCGCGGTGTCCGCGGCATGCATGGCGATCCAGGCCCCGGACGCCTCGCGCACCTTGCCGGACAGGCCGTGGTGGTCGGGGTGGTGATGGGTGATCACCACACCATGGATCTCCCCGATCGAGGTGCCGCAGGCCGGCAGGCTCTCGGCGAGCGTGTCCCAGGAGCCGGGATCGTCCCACCCGGTGTCGACCAGCACCGGCCCACGGTCGGTGTCGACGACGTACACGAGCGTGTATCCGAGGGGATTGTCCGGAATGGGGACTCGGACGGACCGTACGCCGCCGCCGTGGTCGCTGACCTGTGTCCTGGACTCCGTCATGGACTCCCCTGTCGCCGCGTTCCGGCCACTATAACTAGAACGGGTTTCGATGGGAGCCCAAGTCACCCTTCCGGGCTGCTGTGAGGTCTGTGGACTCCTCCCAGTGGAACTGGTATCAGTTCCGTATCTGATGAACCGTCAGAGTCAGCTCCCGGGAAGGCAGTCGGCCATGACCGAGCTCGTGGAACACGGACAGCTGTTCATCGGCGGGGAGTTGACCGACCCCCTGGGCAAGGACGTCATCGAGGTGATCTCGCCGCACACGGAGGAGGTCATCGGGCGGGTGCCGCACGCCGCGCGGGAGGACGTCGACCGGGCGGTGGCGGTCGCCCGTCGCGCCTTCGACGAGGGGCCCTGGCCGCGGATGTCGCTGGACGAGCGGATCGAGGTCGTCACCCGGATCAAGGACGCGATCGCCGTACGGCACGAGGAGATCGCCCGCGTGATCTCCTCCGAGAATGGTTCGCCGTACTCCTGGAGCGTCCTCGCGCAGGCCCTCGGCGCGATGATGGTGTGGGACGCGGCGATCACGGTCGCCCGGAACTTCACATACGAGGAGACACGCGACGGCGTGCTCGGGAAGATCCTGGTGCGGCGGGAGCCGGTCGGGGTCGTGGCGGCCGTAGTCCCTTGGAACGTCCCGCAGTTCGTCGCCGCCGCCAAGCTCGCGCCCGCGCTGCTCACCGGCTGCACGGTGGTGCTCAAGCCGTCGCCCGAGTCGCCGCTGGACGCGTACATCCTCGGCGAGATCACGCGTGAGGCCGGCCTGCCGGAGGGCGCGCTGTCGATCCTCCCCGCGGACCGCGAGGTCAGCGAGTACCTGGTCGGGCACCCGGGGATCGACAAGGTCGCCTTCACCGGATCGGTGGCGGCAGGCAGGCGCGTGATGGAGGTGGCGTCCCGCAATCTCACCCGCGTGACACTGGAGTTGGGCGGCAAGTCGGCGGCGGTCGTCCTGCCGGACGCGGACGTGGCGACCACGGTCGCGGGTGTGGTCCCGGCGGCCTGGATGAACAACGGCCAGGCGTGCGTGGCCCAGACCCGCATCCTCCTGCCTCGCTCGCGTTACGACGAGTTCGCGGAGGCCTTCGCGGCGGCGGCGGGCGCGCTGGTGGTCGGCGACCCGCTGGACCCGGCGACCCAGGTCGGCCCGCTGGTCGCACAGCGCCAGCAGCGCCGCAACCTCGACTACATCCGCATCGGCCAGGAGGAGGGCGCCAAGATTCTCACCGGCGGCGGCCGCCCACCGGGCCTCAGCCGCGGCTGGTACGTCGAGCCGACGCTCTTCGGCGACGTCGACAACTCGATGCGGATAGCCAGGGAGGAGATCTTCGGCCCGGTGATCTGTCTGCTGCCCTACGGCGACGAGTCCGAGGCCCTGAAGATCGCGAACGACTCGGAGTACGGGCTGAGCGGCAGCGTCTGGACGGCGGACGTGGCACACGGCATCGAGGTGGCACGGCAGGTCCGTACGGGCACGTACAACGTCAACACCTTCAGCCTGGACATGCTGGGCCCGTTCGGCGGCTACAAGAACTCGGGCCTGGGGCGGGAGTTCGGCCCCGAGGGGTATGGGGAGTACTTGGAGCACAAGATGATCCATCTGCCCGCCGGCTGGGAGGGCTGAGAGACCATGGGCGACCGCTGGCACGTCGAGGTCGACCGCTCCGTCTGCATCGGCTCCGCCCAGTGCGTCCACCGCGCGAACGGCGCCTTCCGCCTCGACTCCGCCATGCAGTCCCACCCCGTCGAGCCGGACACCGACGCCAACGAACGCATCCTGGAGGCGGCGGAGAACTGCCCCGTGGAGGCGATCGTGATCACCCTGCTGGGGAGCGGGGAGCCGGTGTTCCCTCCGGAGGAGTAAAGCCAGTACCTGCCCGAAAAAATCTCCCTTTCGGCGGGTTCATCTTCCCTTGGGCGTTCTATTCTGGTATTGGCCTACGGGACGAGTGAGGGAGTCCGAACCGGAGTAGCCGACTCTGGCGTGAAGCAGTCAGTCCGCTGGTGCCGACGTCGACGGTCCGGGCTGAGAGGCCGGAAGGCCGTGGATCGAAAGATCCGCGACCGGAAGGCGACCTCCACTACCTGATCCGGGTAATACCGGCGCAGGGAACCCGTCTCGTAGGTCCTTTGCGTGTCCAGGTCCCTTTGCGTGTCCAGGTCCTTTGTGTGCCTAGGCTCGCGCTTCCGGATCCGTGAGGTCGATCAGCCGGCACACCGTCTCGATGTCGATCTTCACCTGGGCGATCGACGCCCGGCCCGACAGCCAGGTGATCAGCGCCGAGTGCCAGGTGTGCTCGATGACCCGGACCGCGGACAGCTGCTCGGGAGTCGGGTTCTCCAGGCCCATCGCGTCCAGGATGATCACGGTGGTCTGGCGCGAGACCTGGTCGACCTCGGGCGAGACGCTGCGGTCGGCGAAGGTGAGGGCGCGGACCATCGCGTCGGCGAGGTGCGGCTCGCGCTGCAGTGCGCGGAAGGCCCGCATCAGGGTCTCGGCGACGCGCTCGGCGGCCGTGGCACCCTGCGGCGGCTTCTTCCGGAGGGTGCCGTGCATGTGCTCCAGCTGGTCCTGCATCGTGGCCACCAGCAGATGGATCTTGGACGGGAAGTAGCGGTAGAGGGTGCCGAGGGCCACCTGCGAGGACTCCGCGACCTCACGCATCTGCACCGCGTCGAAACCGCCCCGGCTGGCCAGCTGCGCGCTCGCGTGCAGGATGCGCCGACGACGCGCTTCCTGCCGCTCGGTCAGCGGCGCAGAGGCAGGCTGCGAGGTACTGGCTTCCACCTTGGCCACCTTGGCTTCCGCAGGCATGGGTCCCGTTCCGTGGTCCGTGTTCCGTGTTCCGTGACAGTCCGTGAGGGCCAGGGCGGGCCCTGGTGATCGGACCGAGCATGGCAGGGTGGTCGTCGTGGCGCGAATCACCTGATCCACTGCTCACCGTGCCCCTACCTGCCGGTAGATTCAGAGCCTCCTGGACGATCAAGTCTGAAACTTGTTCTAGATTAGCGTCCCGGCGTAATCTCGCGGGACAGTGCACGCAGAAGGGGGCCCAGAGTGACCGCTGAGGCCAGTCAGGCGGGTCCCCAGGAGGACCTCGCCGCCGACGGCGAGCGACCGCTCCACATCGCGCTCCTCACCTATAAAGGGAACCCGTTCTGCGGCGGCCAGGGCGTCTACGTCCGCCACCTCTCGCGCGAGCTGGCCCGCCTCGGCCACCGCGTCGAGGTCATCGGCTCCCAGCCGTACCCCGTCCTCGACGAGGGCGCGGACTACGCGGGCCGCCTGACCCTGACCGAACTGCCGAGCCTCGACCTCTACCGCTCGCCGGACCCCTTCCGCACCCCGAAGCGCGACGAGTACCGCGACTGGATCGACGCGCTGGAAGTCGCGACCATGTGGACCGGCGGCTTCCCGGAGCCGCTGACGTTCTCGCTGCGCGCCCGCCGTCATCTCCGCGCCCGGCGCGGCGAGTTCGACGTAGTGCACGACAACCAGACCCTGGGATATGGGTTGTTGGGGGATGTGGGCGCCCCTCTGGTCACCACGATCCACCACCCCATCACCGTGGACCGGCAGCTGGAGCTGGACGCCGCCGAGAACTGGAAGCAGCGGTGGGGCAAACGGCGCTGGTACGCCTTCACCCGCATGCAGAAGCGCGTCGCGCGCCGCCTGCCCTCGGTGCTCACCGTCTCCGGCACCTCCCGCCAGGAGATCGTCGACCACCTCGGCGTACGGGACGACCGTATCCACGTGGTCCACATCGGCGCCGACACGAACCTGTTCTCGCCCGACCCGTCGGTGCCCGTGGTCCCGGGCCGGATCGTGACGACGTCCAGCGCGGACGTCCCGCTCAAGGGCCTGGTGTTCCTGGTGGAGGCGCTGGCGAAGGTGCGCACCGAGCACCCGGACGCCCATCTCGTCGTGGTCGGCAAGCGGCCCACGGAGGGCCCGGTGGCGGGGGCCGTCGAGCGCTACGGCCTGGAAGGCGCCGTCGAGTTCGTGAAGGGCATCTCGGACGCCGAACTGGTCGACCTGGTCCGCTCGGCGGAGGTCGCCTGCGTCCCGTCCCTGTACGAGGGCTTCTCCCTCCCGGCGGCCGAGGCGATGGCGACGGGCACGCCGCTGGTCGCCACGACCGGCGGCGCGATCCCCGAGGTCGCCGGCCGGGACGGGGAAACGTGTCTTGCGGTGCCGCCGGGCGACCCGGGGGCGCTCGCGGCCGGTCTGAGCCGCCTGCTGGGCGACCCGGAGCTGAGGGTGCGGCTCGGCCGCGCGGGACGCGAGCGGGTGCTGCGGCACTTCACCTGGGCCCGGGCCGCCGAGGGAACCGTGGCCCGGTACCGCGAGGCCATCGGCCGTCCTGCGGGTGCCGCAACCGAAGCTTCGACAAGTGTTACCGGCGTCTATTCCGAAAGCAGGGCCACGTGCTGACCGTCGACTTCTCCCGGTTCCCGCTCGCCCCGGGCGACCGTGTCCTGGACCTCGGATGCGGGGCCGGCCGGCACGCGTTCGAGTGTTACCGGCGCGGCGCGCAGGTCGTGGCGCTCGACCAGAACGGCGAGGAGATCCGCGAGGTCGCGAAGTGGTTCGCGGCGATGAAGGAGGCCGGGGAGGCGCCGCAAGGTGCCACCGCCACCGCCATGGAGGGTGACGCGCTCGCGCTGCCCTTCCCAGACGAGTCCTTCGACGTCGTGATCATCTCCGAGGTCATGGAGCACATCCCGGACGACAAGGGCGTACTCGCCGAGATGGTCCGGGTGTTGAAGCCCGGCGGCCGCATCGCGATCACCGTCCCGCGCTACGGCCCCGAGAAGGTCTGCTGGGCGCTGTCCGACGCGTACCACGAGGTCGAGGGCGGCCACATCCGCATCTACAAGGCGGACGAACTGCTCGCGAAGATCCGTGAGGCGGGCCTGAAGCCGTACGGCACGCACCACGCGCACGCGCTGCACTCGCCGTACTGGTGGCTGAAGTGCGCGTTCGGCGTCGACAACGACAAGGCGCTGCCGGTGAAGGCGTACCACAAGCTGCTGGTCTGGGACATCATGAAGAAACCCCTGGCCACCAGGGTCGCCGAACAGGCCCTCAACCCCCTGATCGGCAAGAGCTTCGTTGCGTACGCGACCAAGCCCCACCTGCCGAAGCTCAACGAGGCCGGGGCGGACGCCAAGTGACGACCCCCCGGACAGAACACCTCGTCCTGCCCGGGGTCCTCACCGCCGAGCAGGCTGCCGCCACCGTGCGCGGCATCCTCGCCGTGCAGCGGGAGGACGGCGCGATCCCATGGTTCCGAGGACACCACCTGGACCCCTGGGACCACACCGAGGCCGCCATGGCCCTGGACGCGGCGGGCGAGCACGAGGCCGCCGAGCGGGCGTACGAATGGCTCGCGCGGCACCAGAACGAGGACGGCTCCTGGTACGCGGCCTACGCCGACGGCGACTTCGCGGAGGTCACCGACCGCGGACGCGAGACGAACTTCGTCGCGTACATCGCGGTGGGCGTGTGGCACCACTACCTGTCGACGGGTGACGACACGTTCTTGGACCGCGTGTGGCCGTCCGTCTACGCGGCGATCGAGTACGTCCTCCGACTCCAGCAGCCCGGCGGCCAGATCGGCTGGAAGGGCGAGGACGACGGGACGTTCACGAAGGACGCGCTGCTGACCGGCTCCTCGTCCGTCCACCACGCGCTGCGCTGCGCGCTCGCCGTGGCCGAGCAGCGCGAAGAGCCGCAGCCGGACTGGGAGTTGGCGGTCGGAGCCCTGCGGCACGCGATCCGTCGTCACCCCGAGCGGTTCCTCGACAAGGACCGCTACTCGATGGACTGGTACTACCCGGTACTGGGCGGCGCGTTGACGGGTACGGAGGCCAAGGCCCGTATGGAGGAGGGCTGGGAGCGCTTCGTCGTGCCCGGCCTCGGCGTCCGCTGCGTCGTCCCCAACCCGTGGGTCACGGGCGGCGAGTCCGCCGAACTCGCCCTCACCCTCTGGGCGATGGGCGAGTCGGACCGCGCACTGGACGTTCTGCAGTGGATCCAGCACCTGCGGGACGCGGACAGCGGTCTGTACTGGACGGGCTACGTCTTCGAGGACGAGGCGATCTGGCCGCGCGAACTGACCACCTGGACAGCGGGATCGCTGTTGCTGGCGGTCGCCGCCCTCGGCGGCCATGAGGCGACCTGCACGGTGTTCGGCGGTGAGCAGCTGCCGAGGGGGCTGGATCCGGACTGCTGCGCCTGAGACCGAGAGGTCAGCGGTTCAGTGGCGCTGCATCCGTCCGGCAATCGCGTGGCCGACGAACAGGTAGACCACCGCGGCGAGGCCGTAGCCTGCGATCACGCGGGCCCAGGCCTTGTCGAAGGTGAACAGGTCACGCGACCAGCCGGCCAGCCAGTCGGCCGCGTTGTGGACGAACTGCACCAGGTCGTTGGCACGGTTGGCGTCCAACAGGTACATGAGGATCCACAGGCCCAGGATGAGGGCCATGATGTCGGCGACGATCGCTACGACCGCCCCGGCCCGATTGCCGCTGCTATATCGAGACATACCTTGCGGATTGCCGCCGAATCCTTGATGAAACCTGAACGAGTTCCGTGCCTATGAGTTCAGCTCCGCCAGCACCCGCAGTGACTCCCGGTCCGGAGACAGGGCCAGAAGATCCGTCACCGGCCCCTTCCGCCACAACTCCAGCCGCTCGGCGATCCGTTCACGCGGCCCGACCAGCGAGATCTCGTCGGCGAAGGCGTCCGGCACGGCGAGCACGGCCTCCTCGCGCCGCCCCGACAGGAACAACTCCTGGATCCGGCGGGCTTCGTCCTCGTACCCCATGCGTGCCATCAGATCGGCGTGGAAGTTGCGAGCCGCGTGGCCCATTCCGCCGATGTAGAAGCCGAGCATGGTCTTGACGGGCAGCAGGCCTTCGGCGATGTCGTCGCAGACCTGGACGCGGGCCATGGGGGCGACGAGGAAGCCCTCGGGAAGATCCTCAAGTGCCGGTCCATAGACGTCCGGTCGGGTCGGCGACCAGTACAGGGGAAGCCAGCCGTCGGCGATACGGGTCGTCTGCGCGACGTTCTTGGGACCTTCGGCGCCGAGCAGGATGGGGAGGTCGGGACGGACGGGGTGCGTGATGGACTTCAGGGGCTTCCCCAGGCCCGTGCCGTCCGCCCCGCCGTACGGATGCGAATGGAACCGCCCGTCGAGCACGACCGGCGCCTCGCGCCGCAACACCTGCCGTACGACGTCGACGTACTCCCGGGTCGCGGTGAGCGGCGACTTGGGGAACGGCCTTCCGTACCACCCCTCCACCACCTGCGGCCCCGACAGCCCCAGCCCGAGCATCACGCGCCCGCCGGAGAGGTGATCGAGGGTGAGGGCATGCATGGCGGTGGTGGTCGGCGACCGGGCGGCCATCTGAGCAACGGCCGTACCCAGCTTGATCCTTGACGTCTGGGCGGCGATCCAGGTCAGCGGTGTGAAGACGTCGGATCCCCACGACTCGGCGGTCCATACGGAGTCGTATCCGAGCCGTTCGGCTTCCTGCGCCAGCGGTACGTGGTCGGGGGAGGGGCCGCGGCCCCAGTAGCCGAGGGCGAGACCGAGTCGCATGGCGCCTCCATCAGGTATCTGACGGTAAGTCAGTTTCGGGGCTGCGACTGTACGACAACGGCCCCCCGCCCGGAAGGGCGAGGGGCCGGTCGTGAAGCGGGTGTGGTGTCAGCCGCGCTGGATCCCGGAGGTGTCCTGCAGCACGCCACGGCGGCCGTCCTGCGTCTGGGCGACCAGACCCGGGCCGCGCTGCTCGACGGCCAGGTACCAGGTGCCCGGCGCGAGTTCGGCGATCGGGGTGGGCGAACCGTCCTCCGAGAACAGCGGCCGCGGCACCGGAACGGCGAACCAGAACGGCGAGAAGTCCCCGGCGGGCGCCTGCGGAGCCTGCGCCTGCTGCGGCTGCCCGGGCTGCGGCTGCGCCCCGTAGGGCTGCCCGGCCTGCGGCTGGCCGCCGTACTGCGGCTGCTGCTGTCCGGCGCCGGGGTAGCCGTAGCCACCGGGGGGCTGGGCGCCGTAGGGCTGGGGGGCGGCGGGCTTGGGGGCGGGGATCAACGCGGCCTGGAGGGCGGGGACGAGGGGGGTGGCGATGGCGGCGCCGGCCATGATCAGGGTGGCGACGAGCGCGAGGATCAGGCCAATGCCGGCGTCGGGGCCCGCGGAGGAGGTCTCGCCTACGTTGTTCGCGCCACCGGCCGGGTCGAAGACGTTGCCGAGCGCGCTCCAGGCGGCGAAGACCGTGAAGGCGACGCCGAACTGGCCGAGGTCGAGACCGGCGACCTTGGGGGCCTGCGGCAGTCCTCGGGCGACGACGATGAGCGCGGCGCCGATGAGGCCTGCCAGGGTGACACCCAGCAGGAGCGGTCCGCTGCCCCAGGCGTTCGGCATGCTGACGCCCGAGGCACCGTCGACGGAAAAGATGTCGAGGAACGACGCGATGAACAGCAACACCGCTGCCCCGATCACCACGCCGTCGCCTCGAGTGAGGGAGCGGATATTCACTTCAGGTCCTTCGTCAGTCGTCTCGTCGTCGGTAGACACTACCGTTCGCCCGACCAAGGCGTCCGCCGGGATCAGCCCGCTGATCACGAACCGTGCAGGAAACTCACGATTCCTTCAGAGATTCCTTGTGCCGCCTTCTGTCGCCAGGCCCCGCTGGTGAGCAGTGCCGCGTCCTTGCTATCGCGCATGTTCCCGCATTCGATGAACACCTTGGGAACCGTTGACAGATTGAGACCGCCCAGGTCCGTGCGCGTGACGATGCCGGTGCCGTTGCCGACGTAGTTGGAGGGCGCGCTGCCCGTGACGCGGACGAAGTAGCCCGCGATGTGCGCGCCGAGGTCGGCGGAGGAGGCGACGATGGGGCGGGTGTCGGCGGCGCCCGCGTGGACGGAGCCGGGAAGGATGACGTGGAAGCCGCGGTTGCCGGTGGCGGAGCCGTCCGCGTGGATGGAGATCGCGGCGTCGGCGTGGGCCTTGTTGCCGATCTGCGCCCGCTGGTCCACGCAGGGGCCCCAGGCGGGGGAGTTGCCGTCGTGGGTCAACTTCACCGTGGCGCCCTGTTTCTCCAGGAGCGCCTCCAGCCGGTGGGACACGTCCAGCGTGAACTGGGCTTCCGTATAGCCCGAGTTGGTGGACGTACCCGTGGTGTCGCATTCCTTCGAGTTCGTACCGATGTTCACCTTGCGGTTGATCTCGGTCGTGTGCTGGAAGTTGCCGGGGTTGTGGCCGGGGTCGATGACGACGACCTTGCCCTTGAGGGGGCCGGAGGCGGCGGGTGCCGACGAGGTGGGGGAGGCGAGGGTGGGCGTAGAGCTGCCGGTGTTCCTGGCGTCGTCGGCGGGGGCGCTGGACGTCGCCGTCGCGGAGGTCCGTACGGTCGCCTGACTCGCCCCGCCGTCACCGCCCGCCCCTCCCACTGCCTCGTACACCAGCCACCCCAGCAACGCGCCCGGCACCAGCGCGGCGACCGCCACGGTCAGGGGGCCGCGACGGGGGCGGCGCGGCTGGGGATGCTCGAATTCCGGGCCTACGTACGACACGTCTGCGACTCTAACCGGGCCCTCAGATCCCTGCTCCCGTTCGCCGCAGCACGCGCAGCGAGTCGGTCACCGAGACCTCCGTGAAAGCGCCGGAGCCGAGGGCCCGGAGGTAGACGCGGTAAGGGGCCTGCCCGGTGAACTCGTCCTTCGGGTCCGGAAAGACGTCGTGGATGAGAAGCAGGCCGCCTTCGGCCACATGGGGGGCCCAGCCCTCGTAGTCGGCGTTCGCGTGCTCGTCGGTGTGGCCGCCGTCGATGAAGACCAGGCCGAGCGGAGTGCCCCAGAACTTCGCGATCTGCGGGGAACGGCCGACCAGCGCCACCACGTGCTCCTCCAGCCCGGCGCGGTGCAGCGTCCGCCGGAACGTCGGCAACGTGTCCATCAGCCCGATCTCCGGGTCCACGGTCTCCGGGTCGTGGTAGTCCCAGCCCGGCTGCTGCTCCTCGCTGCCGCGATGGTGATCGAGGGTCAACGCGGTGACGCCGCCCTCGCGGGCCGCGTCGGCAAGCAGGATCGCGGAGCGCCCGCAGTACGTCCCGACCTCCAGCAGCGGCAGCCCGAGCGCGCCTGCTTCGACGGCGGCGGCGTAGAGCGCGAGCCCTTCGTCCACAGGCATGAACCCCTTCGCCGCTTCGAAGGCAACCAGGATCTCGGGCTTGGGGGCGGCCGCGGCCATGGGGTTCCTTCCGGTCGTACGTGGGTCCGGCCACCATGCTGCCGCACCCCCCGTCACTTCTATGACAGGGGGTGCGGCAACACTTTTGCTTTTCAGGGGCGCGGGGAACTGCGCGACAAGCCACGACGAAGCCGCACACGCCAGACGGCCTGTCGAGGCACCCCACTAGGCGCTACGCGCTGACCGTCTCCCCCGGCAACGGCAGATCCAGCTCAACCGCCCCCTCCTCACCGTGGTGAGTCGCGGACGATGCAAGCGGCCCATGCCCGGAGGCCCGTGCGGCCAGCACATAAGCCCCCTGTGCCGGCACGGCCAGTGCATAGCTGCCGTCCTCGTCGGAGAGCGTCGCACCCGCCTGGCGGCCCCGGCGGTCGATCAGCGTGACCTTGGCCCGGGCGACCGGAACGCCGTCGGCACCGAGCACACGCCCCCGGAAGCCCCGCAGAACCTCCTCGGCCTGCTCCACGACAGCGGCGTCGTCCTCGCTGCTGGCGCGCAGCTGCGGCGCACGGTTCGGCTTGGGCAGGAACAGCGCCATCACCAGCCCGATGGCAACCGCACCGGTAGCAATGAGGAAGGACACCCGGAATCCGTGCATCGTCGGGATCTCGACCCCGCCGACGTTGTTCGCCGTGTTCGCCAGCACCATGCCGATGACGGCGCTCGACACGGACGTACCGATGGAACGCATCAACGTGTTGAGACCGTTGGCCGCACCCGTCTCGGACGCAGGCACCGCACCCACGATCAGCGCGGGCAGCGACGAGTACGCAAGGCCGATGCCCGCGCCCAACACCACCGCGATGACAAGGCTCTGCCAGGCCGCGCTCATCAGGCCCAGCCCCGCGCCGTAGCCGATCGCGATGATCAGCATGCCGAGGATCAGGGTGACCTTGGGGCCGTACTTCGCCGACAGGCGGGCGTAGACCGGCGCCGTGAACATCATCGTCAGGCCCAGCGGAGCGACCAGCAGGCCCGCGACGACCATCGACTGGCCGAGGCCGTAGCCGGTCGCCTTCGGGAGCTGGAGCAGCTGGGGGAGGACGAGGGAGACGACGTAGAAGGAGACACCGACCATGATCGACGCCAGGTTGGTGAAGAGGACCGCCGGGCGGGCCGTGGTGCGCAGATCGACCAGCGGAGCCTTGGAGCGCAGCTCGAACACGCCCCACAGGACCAGGACGACGGCCGACGCGGCGAACATGCCCAGCGTGGAGCCGGACGTCCAGCCCCAGTCGCTGCCCTTGGTGATGGGCAGGAGGAAGAGCACCAGGCCCGCGGAGAGGCCGAGCGCGCCCAGCACGTCGAAGGAGCCCTCGGCGCGCATCGGGGACTCCGGTACGACGAGGAGGGTGAGGAGGATCGAGAGGGCGCCGAGGCCTGCGGCGCCGTAGAAGAGGGCGTGCCAGTCGGCGTGCTGCGCGATGAGAGCCGCGAGCGGCAGGGCGAGGCCGCCGCCGACGCCGATCGAGGAGCTCATCAGGGCCATCGCCGAGCCGAGCTTCTCGCGGGGCAGCATGTCCCGCATCAGGCCGATGCCGAGCGGGATGGCGCCCATCGCGAAGCCCTGGAGCGTACGGCCGGCGATCATCGGGAGCAGGGTGCTGGTGAGCGCGCTGACCAGCGCGCCGACCACCATCACCGCGAGGCTGAGTATCAGCATCCGCCGCTTGCCGTAGAGGTCGCCGAGGCGGCCCATGATCGGGGTGGCCACGGCGCCCGAGAGCAGTGTCGAGGTCAGGACCCAGGTGGCGTTGCTGGGTGCGGTGTCCAGCAGCTGCGGCAGGTCCTTGATGACCGGGACGAGCAGGGTCTGCATCACCGCGACGACGATGCCCGCGAAGGCGAGCACCGGGACGACGGCCCCGCTCGCCCGCCGGGCGGGCTGTTCGGTCGTTGTGTGCGTCATTGAGTGAGGCCTCCAGGCCGTACAGAGTGAAGAGCTGTGCGAGATAAGTGGTGGGTAAACCTCGTATGCACAGGCAACTATTCCGTTGCTTCGGGTCTCTAATGAATTCTTGACCCGGACATGGGAATCTGATCGGCCGTCAGGCCTGGCGGGTTGGTGGAACGTGTTCTAGTCTCGCGCGCCATGAAGCCAGTGAGGGCCATGAAGGCGTACGTCGTCGGGGTCGGGATGACCCGGTTCGAGAAGCCCGAGACCCGTGAGTGGCAGTACTGGGACATGGTGCGGGAGGCGGGGAGTGCCGCTCTCGCGGAGGCCGGGGTCTCGTACGGAGACGTGGAACAGGTTCCTGTCGGTTACTGCTTCCAGCCCTCGACCGCCGGTCAGCGCGCCGCGTATGAGCTGGGTCTCACCGGCGTGCCGGTCTACAACGTCAACAACAACTGCGCGACCGGCTCGACGGCGCTCATGCTCGCGCGCCAGCTCGTCGAGGGCGGGGCCGCCGACTGCGTACTGGCACTGGGCTTCGAGAAGATGAAGAAGGGCGCGCTGGGCGGAGGGGCGGATGGAGGGGATTTCTCCACATCTCCCGTCGCCCGGCACTACGGCATCATGGCCGCCCGCCACGGCTTCGAGATGACCCCGCCCACCGCCCAGATCTTCGGCGACGCGGCCCGTGAGCACATGGAGCGGTACGGCACGACCGAGTCTCAGCTCGCCGCCGTGGCCGCCAAGAACCACCGGCACTCGGCGCACAATCCGTACGCGCAGTTCCGGGACGTGTACGAGGTCGACGACATCCTCGCCGCGCGCACGGTCCACCGGCCGCTGACCAAGCTGCAGTGCTCGCCGACGTCGGACGGGGCGGCGGCCGCGGTCGTCGTCTCCGAACGGTTCGTGGAGCGGCGGGAGTTGAGCGGGAAGGCCGTCGAGATCGTTGCGCAGGCGATGACGACCGACACGGAGGAGTCCTTTGCGTCGGGGTCGTGTATCGACGTCGTGGGGCAGCCGATGTCCCGGGAGGCGGCGCGGCAGGTGTACGAGCGGGCCGGGCTCGGGATCGGTGACGTGGACGTCGTAGAACTGCACGACTGCTTCTCGATCAACGAGCTGCTGACGTACGAAGCCCTCGGGATGTGCGGGGAGGGGGAGTCCGGGAAGCTGGTGGAGTCGGGGGCGACGACGTACGGCGGGCGGTGGGTGGTGAACCCGTCCGGCGGGCTGATCTCCAAGGGGCATCCGCTGGGGGCGACCGGGATTGCTCAAGTGGCCGAGTTGGTATGGCAGTTGAGGGGTAAGGCGGGGGAGCGGCAGGTGCCGGGGGCTCAGGTCGGGCTCGCGCACAACATCGGGCTGGGCGGGGCGGCAGTGGTGACGCTGGTGCGGGCGGTGTAGGTCCTGCGGAGGAGGACCCCGTGGGGCGAAATCCCGATGCAAGGGGCGTAACCCGGTTGAGAACATGACAGGCATGCTGGAAGCCGCTGACGTCACCCGGATATCCCCTCGTACTGCTCCTCCCACCTGGCTGGTCGTGGCGCTCGCCTGCGCCGGGCAGTTCCTGGTGGTGCTCGATGTGTCGGTCGTCAATGTGGCGCTGCCGTCGATGCGGGCCGACCTGGGGCTGAGTGCGCCGGGGCTGCAGTGGGTGGTGAACGCGTACGCGATCGCCTTCGCCGGGTTCATGCTGCTCGGCGGGCGGGCCGGGGATCTGTACGGGCGCAAGCGGATGTTCCTGGTCGGGCTCGGGCTGTTCACGGTGGCCTCGCTGGGCGGCGGGCTGGCGCAGGCGGGCGGTCAGCTGCTGGTGGCGCGGGCCGTGCAGGGGCTGGGGGCGGCGGTGCTTGCGCCCTCGACGCTCACCATCCTCACCTCCGCCGTCCCGGAGGGTGCGGCGCGGGCGCGGGCGATTGCGACCTGGACCGCGGTGGGTGCCGGCGGTGGAGCCGCCGGTGGGCTGGTCGGCGGGGCGCTGGTGGACGGGCTGTCGTGGCGGTGGGTGCTGCTGATCAACGTGCCGATCGGGGCGGTCGTGCTGGCCGGGTCGGTGCGGTGGCTGGCGGAGAGCCGGAACGGGGACGGGCGGCGGCTCGATCTGCCGGGTGCGCTGCTGGTGACTGCCGGGCTCGCGACGCTCGCGTACGGGATCTCGCAGACGGAGGCGGAGGGGTGGACGGCGGCGGCCACGGTCGTGCCGTTGGCCGCCGGGCTTGCGCTGATCGCGCTGTTCCTGCTGGTCGAGGCGCGTACGGCGGCCCCGTTGATGCCGCTCGGGCTGTTCCGGGTGCGGGCCGTGTCGTCCGCGAACGCGGCGATGTTCGTGAACGGGTTCGCGATGTTCTGCATGTGGTTCTTCATGACGCTGTACGCGCAGAACGTGCTCGGATACACGCCGCTGGAGGCGGGGTTGGCGCTGGTGCCGAGCTCGCTTGCGGTGCTCCTGGGCTCCAAGTCGGCGCCCCGTTTCATGCCGGTGTTCGGCGCCCGCAGGGTGGCGGTGTTCGGAGCGGTCGTGGCGGCGGTGGGCTTCGGCTGGCAGTCGATGATGACGCCGGAGGGCAACTATCTGACGGAGATCATGTTCCCGGGGATCCTGATGATGCTGGGGGCGGGTCTCACGGCGACCCCGCTCGCCGCGCTGGCGACGTCGGGGGCGGCTGCGGGGGAGGCCGGGCTGGTGTCGGGGCTGGTCAACACCTCGCGCACGATGGGCGGTTCGCTGGGGCTCGCGGTGATGTCGACGATCGCGGCGACGCGTACGGCAGGGATGGCCGGGATGGCAGGGAGCGATGCCCCGGGGGCGCTCACTGATGGGTACGCGCTGGTGTTCCGGACGGCCGCCGGGGTGCTGCTCGCGGGGGCGGTGCTGATGCTGGTGTGGCTGCCGCGCAGAATTTCCGCGAAGTCGGCGAAGTAGTCGGGGGAGCGAGGCAACGATCCGGGCTGCCCATGGACTCCTTTAGACATCTAGGAGGTGCCCATGGGGGATCGCAAGGAGGCTCGGGACAAGGAGTTCCAGAGCTTTGTCACCGGCCGCTGGCCGCGGCTGCTGCGCACGGCATTTCTCCTCACGGGGGAGCAACACGCCGCGGAGGACCTGGTCCAGTCGACGCTCGAGCAGGTCTACGTGGCCTGGCGCCGCGTCGGCTCGGCGGACAACCCGGAGGCGTATGTACGGCGCGTGATGATCAACGCGCATGCGCGCAAACACCGCAGAAGGCTGCGGGAGTTCCTGGCGCCGAAGGACGACTCGGGGCTGGTGCACGAGGTCGCCGACACCGGTGACCGAATCGCCCAGGCCGACGACCGGGGCGTCCTGCTGAAGGCGCTCGCCCAACTGCCCGTGCGGCAGCGGGAGGCGGTGGTCCTGCGGTACTGGGAGGACCTCACCGAGACACAGACGGCCGAGGCGATGGGCTGCAGTGTCGGCTCGGTGAAGAGCAATGCGGCCAAGGGGATCGCGAAACTTCGTGCCATACCGGGACTGGCGGACATGGTGAGCAGTGGGGGAGGGCGTAAGTGATGAGCGCAGACCGGGAGACGGGCCACGAGATGACGAACACCGACATCGCTCTCCTGCTGGCCGACGCCGCGGACGGGGTCGAGATCGGTATAGCCCCCACCCAGGCGGTGATCCGCGGCGGGCGGCGGCGCAGGGCCCGGCGCTGGGCGGTGGCCGCGGGGGCGGCACTGGCGATCGTCGGGACGACGGGGACGGTGGCTCTGGCGGGCCTGCCGGGCGGGGACGGACATCGGGTGGCGGCGACGCAGCCGCCGACGACGCTGCCAAATTCGTTCCAGGCCGAGCCGCACAACACCACGCTGGCGAGCGGGTTCGAGGACGGCAAGGCGTGGAATGTCTCCGTCGACGTGTGGGGCGCGCCGCGCAATGCGGCTGAGGCGCAGGCCCAGTTGACGGTCATGACCGAGTACGGGGAATACCCCGGGGAGATCAGCGAGGCCTCCGACCTGATCGGCAAGAGCGCCATCTTCGTGTCGAAGAGCTACGACGGGAAGGCGTCAATGATGATCCACCAGATGCTGTCCAAGGGGGACAGGCAGAGGGGCACGGACCTCGTTTCCGGGGCGAGCGGGCTGAAGTCCAGCTCCGAGCCCGCGCGCCTCGTGGTCGGCCGGATCGCCAAGTCAGCCCAGCAGGTCACCTGCACCTGGAAGGACGGCACGAGCACAGTCCTGCACAGGGATCCGGCGAACACCATCGTCAACAACACCCTCCTGCAGGGCATCCGGCCCGCCGAAGGCTCCCCGGACGCCTGGTTCGTGTGCCTGGCGCCGAAGGGCACGAGCTACGACAAGGCGGAGGTGACCGGGTAAGGGGTCACAGCCACCCCTGCTGCCGGGCCTCCCGCATCGCCTCCATGCGGTTGCGGGTGCCCGTCTTGCCGATGGCGGACGAGAGGTAGTTGCGGACCGTCGACTCGGACAGGTGCAGCTTGGCGGCGATGTCGGCGACCGTCGCACCGTCCACGGACGCCTTGAGGACGTCGCACTCGCGGGCGGTGAGCGGGTTGGGCCCGGCGCTGAGCGCGGCGGCGGCGAGCGCGGGGTCGATCACGGTCTCGCCGGTCAGCACCCGGCGGATCGCCTCGGCCAACTCCTCCACGGGGCCGTCCTTCACGAGGAAGCCGGCCGCTCCGGCCTCCATCGCGCGGCGCAGATAGCCGGGCCGCCCGAACGTGGTGAGGATCAGCACCCGGCAGTCCGGGACCTGCTCGCGCAGTTCGGCCGCCGCGTCCAGGCCGCTCATGCCCGGCAGTTCGATGTCCAGCAGGGCCACGTCCGGCCGGTGGATCAGCGCGGCGTCCACGATGGCGTCGCCCGCCGCGACCTGGGCGACGACCTCCAGGTCCTCCTCCAAGCCCAGCAGCAGGGCGAGCGCGCCCCGCATCATTCCCTGGTCCTCGGCGAGCAGAACCCGCACGCTCTTCGACGGCCGGTGATCCCGGGGCATCTCGTTCACGGGACAAGAGTAGGGCGCGGGGCGGGACGGGGGCCCGTTTAAAGACTCGTCTAAAGACTTGTCATTGTTCCGTTCCGCGAGTCTTGACGGCCCCCGGCTTCGGCCCAACAATCGCCTCTGCATTGGGAGTTCGCCTTTGCAATTCCTGTGCCGCACCCCCACCCGCAATTGTTCGGCATTTCGATCGCAGAAATAGGTTCGGTATTTCGGTCGAACGTTGTTCGGTATGTCGGACATGAAGGAGCCCGCCTTGCCCACCTTGTTCTCAAGACTCAGAACCGCGACCCTGGCCGCGCTCTCCGCGCTCATAACCGTCCTGGCGCTCGCCGTCGGCGTACCGCAGGCACAGGCCGCGAGCTCGCTGCCCTGCGACATCTACGCCGCCGCGGGCACCCCCTGCGTCGCCGCGCACAGCCTCGTCAGGGCGCTCTACTCGTCGTACAACGGCTCGCTCTACCAGGTGCAGCGGGCCTCGGACAGCGCCACCTCGAACATCGGGCTGCTGTCCGCCGGAGGGTACGCCAACGCGGCCGCCCAGGACTCCTTCTGTTCCGGCACCACCTGCATCATCACCAAGATCTACGACCAGTCCTCGCGCCACAACGACCTGACGGTCGAGGGGGCCGGTGGGGCCGGTGCGGCCGATGTCGGCTCGCCCGCCGACGCCCTGCCGGTGACCGTCGGCGGGCACCAGGTCTACGGCCTGGAGATCTCGGCGGGCATGGGCTACCGGGACAACTCCACCTCCGGCGTCGCCGTCAACGGGCAGGCCGAGGGGATGTACATGGTGACCTCCGGCACCCATGTCAACGGCCGGTGCTGCTTCGACTACGGCAATGCCGAGACGAACAACAAGGACACCGGCAACGGCCACATGGACGCGATCAACTTCGGCACCGAGTGCTGGTTCTCGCCGTGCTACGGCGGTGGCCCCTGGGTGCAGGCCGACCTGGAGAACGGCCTGTTCCAGTCGGACGCCGGCTACAGCAAGAACACGTCGAACACCGGCACCGGGGCGACGCCGTTCGTGACCGCTTTGCTGAAGAACAACGGTCAGGACCACTTCGCGCTGAAATACGGCAACGCACAATCCGGCAGCCTCACCACGACCTATTCCGGCGGTGAACCCACCACCGGCAGCGGCTACTCGCCCATGCACCAGGAGGGCGCGATCGTCCTCGGCACCGGCGGCGACAACAGCAACGGCTCCATCGGGTCCTTCTTCGAGGGCGTCATGACCTCGGGCAACCCGACGGACGCCGCCGACAACTCGGTGCAGGCGAACATCGTCTCCGTCGGCTACGGCGGCTCGACCGGCTCCACCGGTTCACTGAACCCGGGTTCGGAGATATCCCTGCGCGCGACGACCTCGTGCTGCACCGGCGACTACATCCGCCACCAGAACAACGCGGCGGTCATCTCCTCGATCACGTCGAGCAGTTCGACGCTCGACAAGAACGACGCCACCTGGATCGTCCGCCGCGGTCTGGCCAGCAGCTCCTGCGTCTCCTTCGAGTCGCGCAACTACCCCGGTGACTTCCTGCGGCACTACAACTTCCAGCTGCTCCGCCAACCCATGGACGGCACCGCGCAGTTCAGATCCGATGCCACCTTCTGCCCGACGACCGGCAAGAGCGGCACGGGGACCTCGTTCGCCTCGTACAACTACCCGACCAAGTTCATCCGCCACTACAACCTCAACGTCTACATAGCGAGCAACGGCGGCTCCAACACCTGGGACAGCTCCACGTCCTGGACGGACGACGTGAGCTGGGTGGTCAGCTCGCCCTGGGCGCCGTAGCCGCCACGGGTTCGCACGCATCGCCGGCCTCCACGGGGAGTTCGGCGGTGACCGTGAAACCGCCTCGCGGCGACGGGCCGGCCTTGAGGGAGCCGCCGGCCGCCGCGAGGCGCTCGGTCAGCCCCTTGAGGCCGGTGCCGCCGATGCCCGGCAAGGACGGCGCGGGCGACTCACCGCCGCCGGTGCCGTTGTCGGTGACGGTGAGGCGGACATGCTCGAAGGCACTGTTTACGGTGATCTCGCAGCGCGTGGCGCCGGCGTGCCGTACGACGTTGGTGACCGCCTCCCGGACCACCCACCCCAGCAACGCCTCGGACTGCGGGGCGAGGGGCGGGCCCGAGCGGTTCACCACCGGCTCGACGCCGGCCGCGGTCAGCACCGAGCGGGCCCGGTCCAGTTCGGTGGCGAGACTGCCCTCGCGGTAGCCGGTCACGGCCTCGCGGATCTCGGTCAGCGCCTGGCGGCCGACGGCTTCGATGTCGGTGATCTGGTCCAGGGCGGCGTCCATGTTCCGCGGGGCCAGCCGCCGGGCCGCCTCCGACTTCACCACGATCACCGACAGGGTGTGCCCGAGCAGGTCGTGCAGGTCGCGGGAGAAGCGCAGGCGTTCCTTCTCGACCGCCTGGTGCGCCAGTTTCTCGCGGGCCGCCTGCAGTTCACGTACCGCCTCGGACAGGGACAGGATCGCGGCGGTGACCATCGTCGAGAGGAAGGTGCCGTAGGCGACGTTCAAGGCGTCCCAGCCCGCCCGGAACGCGGAGACCGCCGCCGCGAGCGCGGTCAGCCCGAGCACGGTCTGGCCGAGCCACGGGCCACGCAGGACCGAGCCGGTGGCCAGGCCGAGCAGGGGGAAGAAGTACAGCCAGCTGCCGCCGTACCCGATGGCCAGTCCGCAGGTGATCGCGGTCATCAGGCCGAGCGCCAGCCGGGTCGGGGGCGCCTCGCGCTTCGCCTTCACGAAGGAGCGGAACGTCACATAGATGTAGAGGGAGTTGAAGGCGAACAGCCCCAGGCCGCCGATCCAGGGGTTCGGGGTCTTGCCCTGCCACAGATTGGAGAACGCGCCCATACCCATGAGCAGCCACGGCAGCAGCGCGAAGCCGGTCGGCGGCGGACCCGGGTCCCGGGGCATCTTCCCGGTCCGACGCGCTTCCTTTTGCGCGGCCTTGAAAGCGTGCGCGTCCGCGCGCCACTGTGCCCGCGCCGCCCGCCACTGGCCCACCTGGCAGGTGACCTCTCGCATCCAGGACATGTCTCTGCTCCCCCGTTCAGACGGTCCGTCCGGACCGCCGGTACGACAGCACAGCGTACGAACCGAAGGCCAGCAGCCAGAGGGCCAGCACGGTGATCGCGCTCAGTGCCGGAGCGCGGCCCTCTGCCGCCGATGCACCGAGCTGGGCGAAACGGTAGGTGGGCGTGTACGCCGACAGCGCGCGCAGCCAGTCCGGGAACAGGGTGACCGGGAACCACAGGCCGCCCAGCACCGCCAGGCCCAGGTTGCATGCCATGTTCGTGACGCCGGTGGTCGGTCCGGTCAGCCGGTAGCCGTTGCCCAGGCCCAGCAGGGTGAAGGGCACCGAGCCCAGCCACAGCAGCGCCGCGACCGCCGCCCACTGCCAGGCGTCCAGCCGTACGCCGTTGACCAGGCCGCCCGCGGCGAGCACCGCGAGGATGGCCGGCAGCACCGTCACCGAGCCGGTCAGAGTCCGGCCGACGACGACCTGGCGCGGGGTCATCGGGGTCACCCTCAGCTGCCGCAGCCAGCCGATCGCCCGGTCCTCGGCGACCCCGCCGCCGGTGTTCAGGGCGCAGCCGACGGCGCCGTACCCGGCCATGCCGACCATTGCGCCCGTCCTCCAACTCCCGTCGTCCGCACCGAGGTTGGTGAACAGCAGATACATCAGCACCGGCATCGCGATCCCGCCGATCACAAAACCCGCGTCGCGCAGGGTCCGGCGCACTTCGAGCCGCAGATAGTCCAGCATCAGGCCGCCTCCTCCACACGTGCGGTCAGGGTCAGGAACGCGTCGTCGAGCGAGGCGGGTGCGACCTCCAGGCCGCGTATCGCGCCCAGTTCCGCCAGTGCGACCACGGTCGCGTCCGGCTCGTCGGTGCGCAACCGCGCCCGGTCCCCGCGCACCTCCACCGACCGCACGCCGGGCAGCAGCTCCAGGCCCTCGGTGCCCCGCCCCGCGAGGTCGAAGGCGACCAGGCTGCCGCCCACCGACCGTTTCAGCTGCTCACCCGTGCCATCGGCGACGATCCGGCCCCGGTCGATGACGAGGATGCGGTCGGCATGGGCGTCCGCCTCCTCCAGATGGTGGGTGGAGAACAGCACGGTGTGGCCGAGACGGGAGTACGACCGCATCGACGCCCAGAAGGCCTGCCGCGCCGCCACATCCAGGGCTGCGGTGGGTTCGTCCAGGACGATCACCGAGGGGTTCCCGGCCAGGGCCACGGCGAACCGCACACGCTGGGTCTGCCCGCCGGACAGCCGGTCCACCCGCCGCCCCGCCAGCTCGTCGATCCCGGCCAGCTGCAGGGCCCGCGCGACGGGCATCGGGTTCGGGTAGCGGCGGGCCACGAACGACACCAGTTCCCGCACGGTGACCCTGGGCACCGCGCGCCCCTCCTGCAGCATCGCGCCGACCCGCCCGGCGCGCACCGACTGCTCCGGGGGAGCGCCGAAGAGCCGCACCGTGCCCTCGTCGGGGTCGTCCAGGCCGAGCAGCAGCGAGATCGTCGTCGATTTGCCGGCGCCGTTGCGGCCGAGGAGGGCGACCGTCTCGCCCTGCTGGATCCGCAGGTCCACGCCTTGCAGGGCACACACGGTGCCGAAGGTCTTGACCGCCCCCGTGAAGGACACGGCGGCGCATTCCGTCTGTGTCATGCCTACGACGCTACGAATCCGGGGCGTCCGTCCGGCAGATGCGCATGTACGGACTCGGGCAGGACAAATGTCACGGGTGCCAAGCGCCCGCCGGCCGACCCGAAGGCACTGAGCTGACACAGCGTCAGGAGCCTTCACAAGTGCGGAGCGCTGGGCTATACAGAGGGCGCCGGACTGGAACGCGTTCTAGATCGGCACTCATGACGACCTCGGCCGCGGCCGACGGTGCGGACGGCCGCGCCGAGGTCTTGAGCCACCAGAGACAGCAGATCCACCAGAGCCACCAGGAGCCGTATGCCCATCGACGCAGCGAAGGCCCTCGCCGCCGAACCCCGTTCCGGCGAGATCACCTGGGACCGCAAGGACGTCCAGCTCTACCACCTCGGCATCGGAGCAGGCATCCCGGCGACCGACCCCGACGAGCTGCGCTACACCCTGGAGTCCCGGCTGCACGTCCTGCCGAGCTTCGCCACCGTCGCGGGAGCCGGCTCGCCCGGCGTGATCAGCGGCTTGTCCATGCCGGGCATCGAGGTCGATCTCGCCAAGGTCCTGCACGGCGGCCAGAACATCGAACTCCGCCGCCCCATCCCGGTGCAGGGCACGGCCACCGCCACTTCCCGCATCGCCGCCGTCTACGACAAAGGCAAGGCGGCCGTCCTCGTCCTGCGCACCGAGGTCGCCGATGCCGACGGCCCGTTGTGGACCAACGACGCGCAGATCTTCGTACGAGGGGAAGGCGGCTGGGGCGGCGACCGCGGACCGTCGACCCGCCTCGAACCCCCCACCCGTGATCCCGACCGGACCGTGGAGCGGAGCATCCGCGAGGACCAGGCCCTGCTCTACCGCCTCTCCGGCGACTGGAACCCACTGCACGCCGACCCCGACTTCGCCAAGACGGCCGGGTTCGAACGGCCCATCCTGCACGGGCTGTGCACGTACGGCATGACGCTCAAGGCGGTCGTGGACACGCTGCTCGGCGGCGATGTGACGCGGGTACGGTCGTACGCCACCCGGTTCGCCGGGGTCGTGTATCCCGGGGAGACCCTGCGCATCCGCATGTGGCACACGCCCGAGGCCACACGGGTCGCCGTCAGCGCCGTCGAGCGGGACGACGCGCCCGTCCTCGCCGACACCGTCGTCGAACACTCCTGAATCTCCGTACGCCCCGAGGGGAGCCGCACCATGCGCGCAGCCGTACTGCACGAGATCGGCCAGGACAAGCTGGAGGTCCTCGACGACGTCGAGGCGGTGGGCTTCGGGCCCGGCAAGGTGAGGATCCGGGTGCGCGCCACCGGGCTGTGCCACTCGGACCTGTCCGCGATGAGCGGGGTGCTGCCGCAGCCGGCGCCGTTCGTGCCCGGGCACGAGGGTGCGGGCGAGATCGTCGAAGTCGGGGAGGGCGTAAGCCACTTGAAGGCCGGTGACCGGGTCGTCGTCTGCTGGCTGCCGGCCTGCGGCGTCTGTCCGGCCTGCAAGCGCGGGCAGACCGAGCTGTGTCTGGCCGGGTTCATGAACGCGGGCACCCCCAACTTCAGGCGCCCCGGCGGAGACCTGTTCGGCTTCGCGGGCACCGGCACCTTCGCGGAAGAGGTCGTCGTGGATGCGGGCTGCGCGGTGCCGATACCCGACGACGTGCCCTTCGACATCGCCGCCCTGATCGGCTGCGGGGTGACCACGGGCCTGGGCGCCGCCCTCAACACCGCCGACGTGGAGGCCGGTTCGTCGGTCGCCGTCATCGGCTGCGGCGGCGTCGGGATCTCCGCGATCCAGGGGGCGCGGCTCAAGGGCGCCGCCGAGATCGTCGCCGTCGACCCGGTCGCCTCCCGCCGCGACTCCGCGCTCAAGTTCGGTGCCACGAAGGCGGTTTCGCCGGACGAGCTGGCCGACGCCAAGCAGCAGGTCACCGGCGGCGAGGGCTTCGACTACGTCTTCGAGGTCGTCGGCAGGTCGGCCACCGCCCGCACGGCGTACGAGAACACCCGGCGCGGCGGCACGCTCGTCGTCGTCGGCGCGGGCGCCATGGACGACTTCCTGCAGCTCAACATGTTCGAGCTGTTCTTCGACGAGAAGCGGATCCTGCCGTCGATGTACGGCGGCGGCGACGTCCTGCGCTCCTACGAGCGGACCATCGCCCTGTGGCGGGCGGGCCGCGTCGACCTGGAGGGCCTGATCACGCACCGGGTGCCGCTGGCGGACATCAACGAGGCGCTGGACCAGATGCGGACCGGCGCGGCGCTTCGTACGTGTATCGAGATCTGACGGGAGAGGCGGGAGTGTCCGTGTCGCTGCCACTGGAAGGTCTGTCCGCCGTCGTGACCGGTGCCGGTCGCGGCCTGGGCCGGGCCGAGGCGCTCGAACTCGCCCGGCTCGGCGCCGCCGTCGTCGTCAACGACTTCGGACAGCCGGGCCGGGACGGCTCGGGGGAGGCCTCGGCGGGCCCCGCCGAGGAGGTCGCCGCCGAGATCCGCAAGGCCGGAGGGCGGGCGCTCGCCCACACCGGGGACGTCGCCGACTTCCAACAGGCCCGCGCACTCGTCGAGTTGGCGATCACGGAGTTCGGCAGGCTGGACATCCTCGTCAACAACGCGGGCATCCTGCGCGACCGGATGGTCTTCTCCATGACCGAGGGCGAATGGGACTCGGTGATCCGGGTCCACCTCAAGGGCCACTTCAACACGACCCGCTTTGCGGCCGCGCACTGGCGCGAGCGGTCCAAGGCCTCGGGAGCGCCGGTCTACGGGCGGATCGTGAACACCTCCTCGGAGGCCTTCCTGGCCGGTTCGGCCGGACAGCCCAACTACGCGGCCGCGAAAGGCGGAATCGTCGGCCTGACCACCTCCACGGCCCTCGCCCTCGCCAAGTACGGCGTCACGGCCAACGCGATCTGTCCGCGTGCCCGCACCCGCATGACCGAGGACGTCTTCGCCGGCTTCGAGCAGCCGGCAGACGCCCTCGACCCGCTCGCCCCTGAGCATGTCGCCCCGCTCGTCGGCTACTTGGCCTCGCCTGCCGCCGCGCGCGTCAACGGCCAGCTGCTCGTCGTGCACGGCGGCATGGTGGCGGTCGTCGAACGGCCAAGGGTGCAGGCCAAGTTCGACAGCAAGCAGGACACCTTCACCTACGACGAGCTGGACGCCGTACTCACTCCGCATTACGCGGAGCGGCCGACGGGGGAGACGTTCGGGGCGGCGGAGGTGCTGGGACTTCGGCGTGGATAGAGAGTGGGACTTCGGCGCGGGTAGAGAGACGGAAGGGGCCCGCACACCGGTCGGTGTGCGGGCCCCTTCCCTGCGTGCCGTCAGGCAGCAGCCACTTCGGCGTCCTCGGCCGGCTTGCGGTGCCGGCCGTGGGGGGCCGTGTCACCGCCCTGGACCGAACCCGGACCCCGGTGCCGGCCGTGGCCGGCGTCTTCCTGGGCCTCGGCGGACAGCGGCTGCATGGTGATTGCGTCGCTCATCGGAAGGATTCACCCCGTCAACATGATCTTTCTTACAGCGGGGCGAGTTTAACCGGCCACCCTCCGTTCGATTCCAGACGGGCACGCCCATCGGCACTATTTCGTTACAAGACGTCCCAAGGGCGCTTGCTGCAAGGGCACAGGGCGTGGTGCGCCGGGCTCCGGAGGATCCGGCTGGACCGGATCCTCCAGGCCCGCGCCCCCCGCGCCC
>NZ_JARHTP010000011.1 GCF_029223485.1 Streptomyces coacervatus
AGCTGTACGCCTCCTCCAAGGCCATCCTCAAGGAGGCCGGCTACGTCGGCGCCGGCACCGTGGAGTTCCTCGTCGGCGCCGACGGCACCATCTCCTTCCTGGAGGTCAACACCCGCCTGCAGGTCGAGCACCCGGTCACCGAGGAGGTCGCCGGCATCGACCTGGTGCGCGAGATGTTCCGCATCGCCGACGGCGAAGCCCTCGGCTACGGCGACCCCGAACTGCGCGGCCACTCCCTCGAGTTCCGCATCAACGGCGAGGACCCCGGCCGGGGCTTCCTGCCCGCCCCCGGCACCGTCACCGCCTTCGCCCCGCCCACCGGCCCGGGCGTCCGCCTGGACGCCGGCGTCGAGTCCGGCAGCGTGATCGGCCCGGCCTGGGACTCCCTGCTCGCCAAGCTGATCGTCACCGGCGCCACCCGTGAGCAGGCCCTGCAGCGCGCCGCCCGCGCCCTGGAGGAATTCACCGTCGAGGGCATGGCCACCGCCCTCCCCTTCCACCGCGCGGTCGTCACCGACCCGGCCTTCGCCCCCGAACTCACCGGCAGCCCCGGCCCGTTCACGGTCCACACCCGCTGGATCGAGACCGAGTTCGTCAACGAGATCAAGCCGTTCGCCGTCCCCGCCGCCCCCGAGACGGAGGAGGACACCGACCGCGAGACGATCGTCGTCGAGGTCGGCGGCAAACGCCTGGAGGTCTCCCTGCCCTCCTCGCTGGGCATGTCCCTGGCCCGCACCGGACTGGCCGCCGGCGCCAAGCCCAAACGCCGCGCAGCCAAGAAGTCCGGCCCCGTCGCCTCCGGCGACACCCTCGCCTCCCCGATGCAGGGCACCATCGTCAAGGTCGCCGTCGAGGAGGGCCAGGAGGTCAAGGAGGGCGACCTGATCGTCGTCCTGGAGGCCATGAAGATGGAACAGCCCCTCAACGCCCACAAGTCCGGCACCATCAAGGGCCTGGGCGCCGAGGTCGGCGCCTCCATCAGCTCCGGCGCCGCGATCTGCGAGATCAAGGACTGACACAGCAGCACGGTCGTTCCGTACGACATCCCGAGGCGCCCGGCGGACTGGAGCAGTCAGTCCGCCGGGCGCCTCGTTTTTTCCCCCGTTCCCCCGATTTCCCCCGTCCCCCGAGTCGGTGGTCTACGCGTACTGTTCGAGCACCGTTGCGTCGTCGCGCCCCTCAAGGGGCGCGGGGCTGTGTCTATATGCGGCTCCGCCGCGATGGGGGTCCCCCCGCTCGAGCGAAGTCGAGACCTGGCTCACTCCCTTGTCGAACGCGCCGAGCGCCACGATGTCGAGCGACGGCGTCACTGTGACCGCGAGCAGACCGGTGCCGAAGAGCACGAGCCCGTCCGCGGGCGTGCGTGATGGTGTCGTGGTCATCGGAGTCCCCCTCGGCGGCCGCCCCCGAGCGGAGCGCCTCAGGCAAGTGAAGCGGCGGGACGCGGCCGACCACCATCCGTCAATTCTGACGGATCGCGCTATATCGCATCAGTCCGCATCAGTCCGCATCAGTCGCCGATCAGCCCGAGATCCAGCCCACGACGCAGCAGCGCCGCCGTGTGCCCCGCCTCCAACTTGCGGTGCAGGGAGGCGATATAACCCCGCACGGTGACCGGCGACAGCCCCATCCGCCGGGCCGCCTCGGTCGCCGTACGCCCGTCGTGGAGGTGGAGCAGTGTGCGGTGCTCCTGCTCGGTGACCCCGAACCGGCGGGCGATCGCACGCCGCCGGGCGAGGTCCTTGAGCAGGAGCAGGGCGGGCAGTCCGGGTCCGGCCGGCGGCACGTACCGCACCTCGATGTCCCGCGCGGTGAAGGATTCGCGCCGCCCCAGCCGCGGATCGTCCCGTACGACGGCCAGCAGCCCGGCGGCGACCGCGTTGAGGGCCTGCGGGTGCCCGTTCTCGTCGAGGGAGGCGACGCCGCGCGCATGGCTGCCGGCCAGCTCCAGCGCCACGGCGGCCAGCGCGCGCAGCTGCTCACGCTCACGCAACGCCCGTTCCACGAAGCCGAGTTGGAGGTGGACCAGGCCGAAGAGATCACGCTCGTGCTCGGTGAAGTCCTGCCCCGAGCGGACCAGGGCGTATCCCTCGACCACGCCGGTGTCCGAGCCGACCGAGGCCACCAGGTGCCGGCGCATCCCGAAGGGCCGGAAGTCCAGGTTGAAGCAGTGCGTCCGCTGCCACTGCCGGTCCCCGGCGACATCGCTCACCCTCCAGGCCTCCGGGGTCGGCGTCTCCAGCATGATCTCGGTGAGCGGATGATCGAGGGGATGGTCGAAGATGACCATCGGATCCTCGTGGAAGGACTCCTGCGGCAGCGACAGCGTGGACAGGCCCACCCCGTCGACCGAGAGCCGGTAGCACTGGGCCGCGTCGGCATCGATCAGCCCCAGCAGTTCGGGCAGCGCCCGCTCGTGCAACTCCTCGACGGAGTCCGACTCTTCAAGACCGTGCACGAGCGTCAACGCGCGCCGCGCGTCCGCACCGCTGATGTCCATCGCAATTCCCCCGGCGCTGCTCCCGCCTGAGAAGACGGTACGGCCTGCGGGCGGTCCGGGAGGCCCGCTCGGGCATCCTCGATGGCATGCTGGAGGCAGACGGGGGCGCACGAGAGGGCAGGTGGGAGGCATGGTGGGCACGACGTCGGCGGGGACGGCGGCGAACGGCGACACAGAGGTGACACCCGCGCCCGCGCGCGTCATGCGTGCCGACGCCCGCCGCAACTACGAGCGGCTGCTCACCGAGGCCCGCGCCGCCTTCGCCGCGCACGGCACGGACGCGTCCCTGGAGGACGTGGCCCGCCGCGCGGGCGTCGGCATCGGCACTCTGTACCGCCATTTCCCCAACCGGCACGCGCTGCTCAGCGCGGTCTTCGAGGAAGCGGTGAGCGACCTGCTGGCCCGCTCGCACCAGCTACTGGCCGCCCCCGAGCCATGCACGGCCCTGGTGACCTGGCTACGCGAGATCGTCACCCACGCAGGCGAGTACCGAGGCCTCGCCCACGCCCTGATGTCCGTAACATCCGACGACACCTCGGCCCTGTCCCGCTGCAGCGGACCGATCCGGGAAGCGGGCGGCGCGCTACTGGCACGGGCTCAGGAAGCCGGCACGGTCCGCCCGGACGTAGCAATCGCGGACCTGCTCCAGCTGACGAATGCGATCGCCCTGGCAGCGGAGGAGTCCCCGGGCGAACCGGCCTTGGCAGACCGCTTGCTCACCCTCACCCTGCGGGGCTTGAAAGCCCCAGGCTGAGGCCTCGCTTTTCAGGGGCGCGGGGAACGGCGCGACCAGCCACAAACAACCGGCACCCACAAGACGAGACGAACCCCTACGGCGAATAGGCACGAAAACAAAACCTAACGCCGCCGCAAATCCGCAACCCGAGCCCGCTCCCGCTCACCTCCGGAGGAATCAAGCACCGCCGCCGCCCGAAGGCCGGAGGCCCCTTGCCCGCGGCGAGGCCCCGGCAGGGCCACGTCCCGGCGCGCCTGGCGCGGGGGGACGGGATCAGCGCCCGAACTTCCCGACGCCCCGGCCACGGCAATCTGCACACCCTGATCGGCAAGAGCCTGCAACTCGGTGCCGGCACGGTCGTCATGGGGCGGCGGCTCGTCCGTCACCAGGCGGGTGATCACATCCGTGGGCACGGTCTGGAACATCGTGTCCGAACCGAGCTTGGTGTGATCGGCGAGCACGACGACCTCGGCGGCCGCCTGGACCAGCGCCCGATCCACCGATGCCGACAGCATGTTGGACGTGGACAGCCCGCGCTCGGCGGTGAGCCCGCTCCCGGAGAGGAAGGCCCTGGACACCCGCAACCCCTGCAGGGACTGCTCGGCACCCGAGCCCACCAGGGCATAGTTGGAACCACGCAGCGTACCGCCGGTCATCACGACCTCCACGCGGTTGGCATGGGCCAACGCCTGGGCGACCAACAGGGAGTTGGTGACGACTGTCAGCCCGGGCACCCGCGCGAGCCGACGTGCCAGCTCCTGGGTGGTGGTACCCGCCCCGACCACGATGGCCTCGCCCTCTTCCACGAAGTTGGCGGCGAGGTCGGCGATGGCCGTTTTCTCGGCGGTCGCGAGATGTGACTTCTGCGGAAAGCCGGACTCCCGCGTGAACCCGCCCGGCAGTACCGCACCGCCGTGCCGGCGGTCGAGGAGTCCTTCTGCCTCCAGTGCGCGCACGTCCCGCCGTACGGTCACTTCGGAGGTCTGGACGACGCGGGCGAGCTCACGGAGCGACACGGCCCCGTTCGCTCGCACCATTTCGAGGATCAATTGGCGACGTTCTGCAGCGAACACGAAACTGACAGTAACCCCAACGACCGTCTGCTTTCAGCTGTTTGCGCCGAATAGCAGAAGTTGTTCGCACAGGAGGGCGGGAAGTGGTATAGAGCCTACCCGCCCCGACTATGCCGTACGCATGCTCGACAACTCCCTGTGACCAGCGGGGAGTCGGTTTCGGCCGTCAGACTTCGCCACCGGTCTTGCGGGTGTGGAGCTGTCGGGCGACCTCGGCGATCGACCCCGAAAGAGACGGATACACGGTGAACGCGTTCGCGATCTGTTCGACCGTCAGATTGTTGTCGACGGCGATCGAGATCGGATGGATCAGTTCCGAAGCGCGCGGGGACACGACCACACCGCCGACCACGATGCCTGTGCCCGGCCGGCAGAACAGCTTCACGAAGCCGTCGCGGATGCCCTGCATCTTGGCGCGCGGGTTGCGGAGCAGGGGGAGCTTCACCACCCGGGCGTCGATCTTGCCGCCGTCCACGTCGGCCTGCGTATAGCCGACGGTGGCGATCTCGGGGTCGGTGAAGACGTTCGACGAGACGGTCTTCAGATTCAGCGGGGCCACCGCGTCGCCGAGGAAGTGGTACATGGCGATACGTCCCTGCATGGCGGCGACGGAGGCGAGGGCGAAGACGCCCGTCACGTCACCGGCGGCGTACACGCCGGGCGCGGTGGTCCGGGACACCTTGTCGGTCCAGATGTGCCCGGACTCGCGCAGCTTGACGCCGGCCTCCTCCAGACCCATGCCCTGGCTGTTCGGGATGGCGCCGACGGCCATCAGACAGTGCGAGCCGCTGATGACACGGCCGTCGGCGAGGGTGACCTCGACGCGGTCGCCGACCCGCTTGGCGGCGGCGGCGCGGGAGCGGGCCATGACGTTCATGCCGCGGCGGCGGAAGACGTCCTCCAGGACGGCGGCGGCGTCCGGGTCCTCGCCCGGCAGCACGCGGTCGCGGGACGACACGAGCGTGACCTTGGAGCCGAGGGCCTGGTAGGCGCCGGCGAACTCGGCGCCGGTGACACCGGAACCGACCACGATGAGCTCCTCGGGGAGCTCGGTGAGGTCGTACACCTGCGTCCAGTTGAGGATGCGCTCGCCGTCGGGCTGGGCGTCAGGCACCTCGCGCGGGTGGCCGCCGGTCGCGATGAGCACGGCGTCGGCGACGAGGGTCTCCTCGGTGCCGTCGGCGGCGGCGACGATCACCTTGCGGGAGCCGTCGAGGGCCTGCATGCCCTCCAGCCGGCCGCGGCCGCGCATGACCCGGGCACCGGCGCGCGTGACCGAGGCGGTGATGTCATGGGACTGGGCAAGGGCGAGCCGCTTCACACGGCGATTGACCTTCCCCAGATCAACCCCCACCACCCGGGCCGCCTGCTCCAGCGGCGGAGTGTCGTCGGCGACGATGATGCCGAGCTCTTCGTACGACGAGTCGAAGGTGGTCATCACCTCGGCCGTAGCGATAAGGGTCTTCGACGGTACGCAGTCGGTCAGCACCGACGCCCCGCCCAGACCGTCGCAGTCGACGACGGTCACCTCCGCGCCGAGCTGCGCGGCCACCAGCGCCGCCTCATAGCCGCCGGGTCCGCCACCGATGATCACGATCCGAGTCACGTACCCCATTGTCCCGCACCGTTCAAGGTGCTACTGCCCGGGGGCGGGGCAATGGGTTGGCAAGGGGCGACTGATACGGCCGGGGCAGGTGCGGCGGCTGCCGTACCCTTCGACGCATGTCGCTCTACGCCGCGTACGCCGGCAACCTCGACGCGCGGCTGATGACCCGCCGCGCCCCGCACTCGCCGATGCGCGCCACGGGCTGGCTGAACGGGTGGCGGCTGACGTTCGGGGGCGAGCACATGGGCTGGGAGGGTGCGCTGGCGACGATCGTCGAGGACCCCTTCTCACAGGTCTTCGTCGCGCTGTACGACATCGCGCCGCCCGACGAGGAGTCCATGGACCGCTGGGAGGGCGTCGGCCTCGGCGTCTACCGCCGGATGCGGGTGCGGGTGCACACGCTGGAGGGCGAGGAGTCGGCGTGGACGTATGTCCTCGACGGCTACGAGGGCGGGCTGCCGTCGGCGCGGTATCTCGGCGAGATCGCCGATGCCGCCGAGTCCGCGGGAGCTCCGCACGACTATGTGATGGAGCTGCGGAAGCGGCCCTGCTGAGGACAGCAGGTTCACAGTTGAACCACAGCGGCCACAAAGGTCCCGTTGTGTCACAACCTTCGTTGGAAACGACAAGACAACGATCGCCAACCCGTGAGCTCTGTCATCTACGCGCGTAGGCCCGGAGCGGCTACTCTCGACCGCGTGAACGCATCTCTTCTTCCGGACGACATCCAGGGCGCCACCCCCAATGATCCAAGGGTCGCCGCCGACGCCGCCGCCTCGCGCCTGCGCGAACTGACCGGCGCCGAGACCCACGACGTCGCCCTCGTGATGGGCTCCGGCTGGGCACCGGCCGTGGACGCCCTCGGCGCACCCGACGCCGAGTTCCAGGTCACCGAGCTGCCCGGTTTCCCGCCGCCGGCGGTGGAGGGGCACGGCGGCAAGGTCCGCTCGTACAAGATCGGTGACAAGCGGGCCCTGGTCTTCCTGGGCCGTACCCACTACTACGAGGGCCGCGGGGTCGCCGCCGTCGCGCACGGCGTCCGTACCGCCGTCGCCGCCGGCTGCAAGACCATCGTGCTCACCAACGGCTGCGGGGGGCTCCGCGAGGGCATGCGGCCCGGGCAGCCGGTGCTGATCAGCGACCACATCAACCTGACGGCGACATCCCCGATCGTCGGCGCGAACTTCGTCGACCTGACCGATCTGTACTCGCCGCGGCTGCGCGCCCTGTGCAAGGAGATCGACTCCAGCCTGGAGGAGGGTGTCTACGCCCAGTTCCCCGGCCCGCACTACGAGACGCCGGCCGAGATCCGGATGGCCCGCGTGATCGGCGCCGACCTCGTGGGTATGTCGACGGTGCTGGAGGCCATCGCGGCGCGTGAGGCGGGGGCTGAGGTGCTGGGTATTTCTCTGGTCACCAACCTTGCGGCGGGTATGACCGGTGAGCCGCTGAACCACGAGGAGGTTCTGCAGGCGGGTCGCGACTCGGCGACGCGGATGGGGTCGTTGCTGGCGCAGGTGCTCGGGCGGCTGTAGGCGCCGTTGCTGGGGGCTGCCGCCCCAAGGCCCCCGCTTCGGCCCTTGAGGGGCCTCGTCCTCAAACGCCGGACGGGCTGGGTTTGCCGACCGGCGCTGAGAGTGCGCAGCCCGGGGTACCACAGACAACACAACGAGAGGTTGACCGACCGTGCACGACGATCTCATCGCCCGGGCCACGACCTGGCTCGCCGAGGACCCCGACCCGGAGACCCGCGACGAGCTCGCCAAGCTCATCGAGGCCGGGGACGTCACGGAGCTCGCCGACCGCTTCGGCGGCACCCTCCAGTTCGGCACCGCCGGCCTGCGCGGTGAGCTGGGCGCAGGCCCCATGCGCATGAACCGTTCGGTCGTCATCCGCGCCGCCGCCGGACTCGCCGCGTACCTCGACGCCAAGGGGCAGCGCGGCGGTCTCGTCGTGATCGGCTACGACGCCCGGTACAAGTCGGCCGACTTCGCGCGCGACACCGCCGCCGTGATGACGGGCGCGGGCTTCCGGGCCGCGGTACTGCCGCGCCCGCTCCCCACCCCCGTACTCGCCTACGCGATAAGGCACTTGGGCGCGGTCGCCGGAGTCGAGGTCACCGCCAGCCACAACCCGCCCCGGGACAACGGCTACAAGGTCTACCTCGGCGACGGTTCGCAGATCGTGCCGCCCGCCGACGCGGAGATCGCCGCCGAGATCGACGCGATCGTCTCCCTGCACGACGTGCCGCGTCCGGAAGCCGGCTGGGAGACCCTCGACGGGGGCGTCCTGAACGCCTATCTGGCCCGCACGGACGCCGTGCTCGCCGCCGGTTCCCCCCGCACCGCCCGCACCGTCTACACGGCGATGCACGGCGTCGGCAAGGACACCCTGCTCGCCGCGTTCGCCCGCGCCGGGTTCCCGGAGCCCGTCCTCGTCGCCGAACAGGCCGAGCCGGACCCGGACTTCCCCACCGTCGCCTTCCCCAACCCGGAAGAGCCCGGCGCCATGGACCTCGCCTTCGCCAAGGCCCGCGAGACCGACCCGGACCTGATCATCGCCAACGACCCCGACGCGGACCGCTGCGCCGCTGCCGTGAAGGACGGCGGCGAGTGGCGGATGCTGCGCGGCGACGAGGTCGGCGCGCTTCTCGCCGCCCATCTCGTCAGGCGCGGGGCACGGGGCACCTTCGCCGAGTCGATCGTCTCGTCCTCCCTGCTCGGCCGTATCGCCCAGAAGGCGGGTCTGCCGTACGAGGAGACCCTCACCGGCTTCAAGTGGATCGCCCGCGTCGAGGGTCTGCGCTACGGCTACGAGGAGGCGCTCGGCTACTGCGTCGACCCGGACGGCGTACGCGACAAGGACGGCATCACCGCCGCGCTCCTGATCACCGAGCTGGCCTCCGAGCTCAAGGAGGAGGGACGGACCCTGCCGGACCTCCTCGACGACCTCGCCGTCGAGCACGGGCTGCACGCCACCGACCAGCTCTCGGTCCGGGTGGAGGACCTGTCGGTCATCGCCCGGGCCATGGAGCAGCTGCGCGAGCAGCCGCCGACCGAGCTGGCGGGCCTCGCCATCACCAAGGCCGAGGACCTCACCCTGGGCACCGACAGACTGCCGCCCACCGACGGGCTGCGCTACACGCTCGACGGCGCCCGCGTCATCGTCCGCCCGAGCGGCACGGAGCCGAAGCTGAAGTGCTATCTGGAGGTCGTGGTCCCCGTCGCCGCGCACGCCGGCCTGCCGGCGGCCCACGCCACCGCGAACGACCTCCTCGCGGCGATCAAGCGGGACCTGTCGGCGGCGGCCGGCATCTGAGCCACGCGTCTGAGCCACTTGACGGGGTGCCCGCGGCCATTGCCCGGGGGCACCCCTTCGAGTGATTCACCCAGGGCTGTTGACCCGGCGGCCACGCCCCGGCACCCGGGCTCCTGCTGCCCGTCGCCCTGCACCTGACCCGCACCGAGTTCCATGACTTCTGGTTCCATGCCCTCTACGGGAGCAGCAGGAGCGCGGCCGTCCAGGCCAGCGCCACCAGCACACCCAGCGGCCACAGCAGCCGGGCGCGGTCCCGCTCGCCGGCCCGGACGAGCGGCCGGTACCCGGGTTCCTGCCACATCGCGGTGATCTCGGCGGCCGTCCGCTCGTAGGGATGGATGTAGCCGAGCCTCCGCTCCAGCCGCGGCCACCGGAACCCCACCACGCCCCATTCGTCGAACGAGGCCCGGTGGCTGTCGATGTTCAGCTCGGGGCCCTTGCACCGCACGACGCGTATGTGGTCCCAGGCGATGTGCTGGGCGCGGCGGAAGCCGTTGAACCACAGGCCTTCGCTGTCGGCGGTGATGCGCCAGGCCAGCACGCGCGGCAGCAGCAGGGCGGCGACGGCCCCGAGGGCGCCGCCGACGCCGTACCGCCAGAATCCGGTCTCGCCCCAGAAGAAGTGCCCGGCCCACAGCACCGCCCCGGCGGTGGTGAGCCAGTCGGACCAGCCTGCGCGCCAGCGGCGTACGCCCTTGCCGGCCACGGCGTACGGATCGTCGGCGACGGCCTCGGCGGCCACCCGGCTGCGCTCCTCGTACTGCGCGTCGCGCTTCGCCTCGTACTTCTCCATGAGGAGCTCGCGCCGGACGCGGCCGTCCGACAGGGGCCGTACGGGCCCCACCGACCGCTCGACGACGACCGGTTCTCCCGGCTTCTCGGCGACGCTGACGATCAGCACCTCGGCGCCGTCGTACGGGGCTCCGTACAGGACGGCCTCGCGGAGCGGGCCGGGTTCGTCGTCCGCGATGCGGTCGAGGAGCTCGTCGATCTCCGCGTCGTCGAGTTTCTCCTCGTCGTCCGCGTCCTCGACGTCCACATCCGTGACGGAGACGGTGAACAGGGGCCGCAGGGCCCCGAGGTCGTCGGCGGCGAAGACCTCGGTGTCCGCCTCCACGCCCTCGCGCACCAGCACCCGCAGGACGGGCGCCGGGGCGCTGCGCAGCGCGGCGGCGCGGCGCCGGCCCAGGTGGCCGGAGAGCAGCACGGTAAGGCCCACCCCGGCGAGGCAGCAGCCGACCGCCGAGTCCAGGTTGCGGTCGTCGGGGGTGTCGAAACCGAGGGCGGCGACGGCGAGTGCGGCGCCCGCCGCGAACAGCACGGCTCCGAGCCAGAGGAACAGCTTCCCGCGCCGCAGCGGCCTGCCCGCGTCCGGCAGCACCGCCGTCACGCCGCCGGTGGCCGCCAGGGCCGCCTCCCGCTGCCGTTCACGGGCCTGCAGACGCAGCTGGGCGGTCCGCGCGAAGGCACCCGCGACCAGGACACCGCAGGGGATCACCAGCCAGGACGGCGCCAGGGGCAGCCCGGCGACCATGACGACCTGCATCGCCGCCGTGACCCGTACGACCTCGGGCCGCACCAGCAGCCACACCACCTGCAGGCCCAGGAACGCCGCGACGAAGCCGGGCACCCCCGCGGCGGCCAGCGCGCAGCCGCCGATCAGGGCGAGGGTGCCCATGGCGAGGACGAGGCGCCGGGGCACCCGCACCGGAACCCAGCGCGGCGGCAGCGCCTGCGTCCAGCGGCGGGCCCCGGCGCTGTCCCAGGCCGGGCAGCCGTCCGGTACGGCGGAGGCGGGCAGCCGCAAGGGCTGCCGGGAAGTCGTGCTCATCGTTTCCCAGACGGTCAGGACCACAGGGGTGTCAGCGGTCCTCGGTTCCGTCCGGGTGGGGGCGGCCGTCGTGGCCGAGGTGTGTGCAGGCAGAGCATGCACAGGCAAGCTGTGAAGCAGCAGCCGGGCCGTACGGCCGGGTCAGCCCAGGGCCACCAGAATCGCCAGCAGCACCGCCCCGGCCACCGCCGGCCCCGCGATCTCGTACGCCCAGCGCACGGTCACCTCGCCCTGCGTGGACTCGGCCTCGCCCCGGGCCTCCAGCAGCTCGCGCAGGTCGTCCATGACCTTGTCGGTCTCGGCGCGCGCGGGCCCCTCCGGGACGGCGGCGCCGCCCGAGAACCCTCCGGTCCCGAAGCCGCCGCCGAGACCGCCCATACGGCCCCGCCGGCCCCGTCCGCTCGCCTCCGCGGCCCGGTCGGCCGTCGCCCTGGCGTCCCGCCGCGCCGCCTTCTTCCGCGCCCGCAGCGAGACGGGGACGGCCCACAGCTGGTACTTGCCGCCGGACTTCGCGACGACCTCGTTGGAGTAGCTGGACCGCAGCGAGACGACCTGCCCCCAGGGCACCACGACGACGCGGAAGGGGTTGCGGATGCGCAGCCGCTCCTCGTTGGCGTAGACGGCGGGGCGCAGCGTGAAGGCGGCGACCAGCGGCACGATCAGGATCAGCGTGGCGAGCGCCAGCCACGGTGTGCGGCCGTGCCCGGAGACGATCGCGTCGATGCCGAGCCAGCCCGCGATGGCAAGCAGCAGAACGCCGCCCGCGATCCCCGCGGGCGACCGGTAGACCCGGTCCTTGGTCTCGGGGGCCGAGGGCTGCGGTGCTGGTGACTCGTGGTCCGGGGTCGTCATGCTGCCGATTGTGCCCGACGGCCGCGGCGATGCTCATACGTGGTGGGTGCGCACTCGATGAGCGACCGGGGGTGTACAGCCGCTACGCGCGTAGATATGCTCGTCTGGTGACCATGCCCACCACTGCACACACAGCTCACGCTCTCGCTGACGTCACCGCGTCCGACAGCACGCTGCGCCGCTTCCTCCACGGGCTGCCCGGCGTCGACGCGGTCGGCCTGGAGGCGCGCGCCGCCTCGCTCGGCACCCGTTCCATCAAGACCACCGCGAAGGCGTACGCCATCGACCTCGCCATCTCGATGGTCGACCTGACGACGCTGGAAGGCGCGGACACCCCGGGCAAGGTCCGGGCGCTCGGCGCCAAGGCGGTCCACCCCGACCCCACGGACCGTACGACGCCGGCGACCGCGGCCGTCTGCGTCTACCCCGACATGGTGCCCGCCGCCAAGGAGGCCGTCGCCGGCTCGACCGTGAAGGTCGCCTCGGTCGCCACCGCCTTCCCGGCCGGGCGTGCCGCCCTCGCCGTGAAGCTGGCCGACGTGCACGAGGCCGTCGCCGCGGGCGCCGACGAGATCGACATGGTCATCGACCGCGGGGCGTTCCTCGCGGGCAACTACATGAAGGTCTACGACGAGATCGTCGCCGTGAAGGAGGCCTGCGGGACATCGGCCCGCCTCAAGGTCATCTTCGAGACCGGCGAGTTGTCGACGTACGACAACATCCGCCGCGCGAGCTGGCTCGGCATGCTGGCGGGCGCCGACTTCATCAAGACGTCCACCGGCAAGGTCGCGGTCAACGCCACGCCCGCCAACACCCTGTTGATGCTGGAAGCCGTGCGCGACTTCCGCGCCCAGACCGGCATCCAGATCGGCGTGAAGCCCGCCGGCGGGATCCGCACCTCCAAGGACGCGATCAAGTTCCTCGTCCTGGTCAACGAGACCGCGGGCGAGGACTGGCTGTCCAACCACTGGTTCCGCTTCGGCGCCTCCTCGCTCCTGAACGACCTGCTGATGCAGCGTCAGAAGCTGGCCACCGGCCGCTACTCCGGCCCCGACTACGTGACGGTGGACTGATCCATCATGGCTTTTGAGTACGCACCCGCACCCGAGTCCCGCGCGATCGTCGACATCGCGCCCTCGTACGGCCTGTTCATCGACGGCGAGTTCACGGAAGCCGCCGACGGCAAGGTCTTCAAGACGGTCTCCCCGAGCACGGAGGAAGTGCTGTCGGAGATCGCCCAGGCCGGTCCCGAGGACGTCGACCGCGCGGTGAAGGCCGCCCGCAAGGCGTTCGAGAAGTGGTCCGCGCTGCCCGGTTCCGAGCGCGCGAAGTACCTGTTCCGCATCGCCCGGATCATCCAGGAGCGCAGCCGCGAACTGGCCGTCCTGGAAACCCTGGACAACGGCAAGCCCATCAAGGAGACGAGGGACGCCGACCTGCCCCTGGTCGCCGCGCACTTCTTCTACTACGCGGGCTGGGCGGACAAGCTCGACCACGCCGGCTTCGGCACGGACCCGCGGCCGCTCGGCGTGGCGGGCCAGGTCATCCCCTGGAACTTCCCGCTGCTGATGCTGGCGTGGAAGATCGCCCCGGCGCTGGCGACCGGCAACACAGTCGTCCTCAAGCCCGCCGAGACGACCCCGCTCTCCGCGCTCTTCTTCGCGGACATCTGCCGCCAGGCCGGCCTGCCCAAGGGCGTCGTCAACATCCTTCCCGGCTACGGCGACACGGGCGCCGCGCTCGTCGCGCACCCGGACGTCAACAAGGTCGCGTTCACGGGCTCCACGGCCGTCGGCAAGGAGATCGCGAAGACCGTCGCGGGCACCCGCAAGAAGCTCACCCTCGAACTGGGCGGCAAGGGCGCCAACATCGTCTTCGACGACGCCCCCATCGACCAGGCCGTCGAAGGCATCGTCAACGGGATCTTCTTCAACCAGGGCCAGGTCTGCTGCGCGGGCTCCCGCCTCCTCGTCCAGGAGTCGATCCAGGACGAGCTGCTGGACTCGCTCAAGCGCCGCCTGACCACCCTCCGCCTCGGCGACCCGCTGGACAAGAACACGGACATCGGCGCGATCAACTCCGAGGAACAGCTCTCCCGAATCACCTCACTGGTCGAACAGGGCGAGGCGGAGGGCGCCGAGCGCTGGTCCCCGGCCTGCGAAATCCCCTCCTCCGGCTACTGGTTCGCCCCGACGCTCTTCACGAACGTCACCCAGGCGCACCGCATCGCCCGCGACGAGATCTTCGGCCCGGTGCTGTCGGTCCTGACCTTCCGTACGCCCGACGAGGCGGTCGCCAAGGCCAACAACACGCAGTACGGCCTGTCGGCGGGCATCTGGACCGAGAAGGGGTCCCGGATCCTCGCCGTCGCCAACAAGCTGCGCGCGGGCGTCGTCTGGTCCAACACGTTCAACAAGTTCGACCCGACCTCGCCGTTCGGCGGCTACAAGGAGTCGGGCTTCGGCCGCGAGGGCGGTCGTCACGGCCTGGAGGCGTACCTCGATGTCTGAACGCTTGACTGTCTTCAAGACCTACAAGCTGTACGTCGGCGGGAAGTTCCCGCGTTCCGAGAGCGGCCGGGTGTACGAGGTGACGGACAAGAAGGGCAACTGGCTGGCGAACGTGCCCCTTTCGTCCCGCAAGGACGCCCGTGACGCGGTGGTCGCCGCGCGCAAGGCATTCGGCGGCTGGGCGGGCGCGACGGCGTACAACCGCGGCCAGATCCTCTACCGCATCGCCGAGATGCTGGAGGGCCGCCGCGAGCAGTTCGCACGTGAAGTGGCGGACGCGGAAGGGCTGTCGAAGTCGAAGGCCGCCGTGGTCGTGGACGCGGCGATCGACCGCTGGGTCTGGTACGCGGGCTGGACCGACAAGATCGCCCAGGTCGTCGGCGGCGGAAACCCGGTCGCGGGCCCGTTCTTCAACCTGTCCTCCCCCGAGCCGACGGGCGTGGTCACCGTCCTGGCCCCCCAGGAGTCGTCCTTCCTCGGCCTGGTCTCCGTCATCGCCCCGGTGATCGCGACCGGCAACACGGCGATCGTGATCGCGAGCGAGAAGTCCCCGCTCCCGGCTCTGTCACTGGGCGAGGTGCTCGCCACCTCCGACCTCCCCGGCGGCGTCGTCAACATCCTCTCCGGCCGTACGGCGGAGATCGCGGCACCGCTGGCCGCACACCAGGACGTCAACGCGATCGACCTCGCCGGCGCCGACGCCGTACTGGCGAAGGAGCTGGAGATCGCGGCAGCGGACAACCTGAAGCGCGTGCTCCGTCCACAGCCTGTGGATGAAGTCGACTGGTCGGCGACTCCGGGGATCGACCGCATGACGGCGTTCCTGGAGACGAAAACGGTGTGGCACCCGACGGGGTCACTGGGCGCGTCAGGCTCGTCGTACTGAGTAACTGAGTAATTGAGTAACTGAGTACTGGAAGTACTGGCTGACCGGCCCTGCAGACCGAGAGCCGCGTCCTCCCTCCGTCCGGGGAAGACGCGGCTCTCACTCGTCCGCCGGCGGCCCGGCGGTCCGGCTCAGACCAGGTGGCCGCCCAGCAGCATTGCGGCCGTCCCCAGCGCCGCCGGAACCGTACCGACCGGGCTCTCCTCGGCGAGGCCGGTCAGACCCGAGAGCGGGCCGGCGATGTGAGGGTTGTCCATCGGGGCGACGGTGTTGCGGGTGAGGGCGTTGCGATTCAGGCCCTGGACGGAGCCGGTGACGGACCGCACCTGGCCGGTCGGCGCCTGCAGGCTCTTCTGCGGGTCGAGCTTGCTGAGCGCGTTGGCCGCGGCGACCGGCGACACGGGCACCTTCACGGCGGCGGTGGAGTCCGCGGACGCGGTCGCCGCGCTTGCGCCCAGTGCCGCCGAGACGGTGGCGAGGGCGATCAGGGCGCGCTGGGCGTGGGGCTTGGCGGGGGAAGCGTGTCGTGCCATTGCAGTAGTCACCTTGGATTCGCTGAGTAATCAGGTCGACACGAAGGGTAGTTGAGATGTGATGCGCACTCCAAAGCCGACCCGCGGGGTCGGCAACGCGTACGGAATACGTCAAACTGGTGTCCCGTGAGCATCCATCTCCCCTCCCCCGCCCGTGTTGTGCTGCTCTGCGGCCCCTCGGGCTCGGGCAAGTCCCTTGTCGCCGCCCGCTCCGGCCTCCCCGTGCTGCGCCTCGACGACTTCTACAAGGAGGGCGAGGACCCGACGCTGCCGCTGGTGGCGGGAAGCTCCGACATCGACTGGGACCACCCGGACTCCTGGGACACGGACGTCGCCGTGGCCGCGATCGCCGAGCTGTGCCGCACGGGCCGTACGAACGTCCCGGTCTACGACATCTCCCGCTCCGCCCGCACGGGCGAGGAGACCGTCGACATCGGGCGGACGCCGCTGTTCATAGCGGAGGGCATCTTCGCGGCCGAGATCGTCGAGCGCTGCCGGGAGTTGGGGCTGCTGGCCGACGCCCTGTGCCTGAACCGCGGCCCGGTCCGCACCTTCCGCCGCCGCTTTCTGCGCGACCTCAAGGAGGGCCGCAAGTCGGTCCCGTTCCTGCTCCGCCGCGGCTGGCGCCTGATGCGCCAGGAACGCTCGATCATCGCCCGCCAGACCGCCCTGGGCGCCCACGCCTGCAACCGGGACGAGGCCCTGGGCCGCCTGGCCGCGGCCGCGGTGGGCCGCCGCCCGGCCGCCGCACCTACCAACTGAGCCCGCATATGACAGCGAAGAGCACCGCAACCATTGATTGAGGAACCACGACGGCGAGCAACCAGGTCCGCGAGAGCGGCGCCGGTTTAGGCGCAAAAAGGGGCAAGCGGGACTGGACGGACCCCCCGGCCCTCCAGCCCCGCTCTCCCCCGTTACCCCGTGGTACTTCCCCCGTTGGTCCCCCCTCGGTTACCGCTCCCCCGTGCTTCCCCCGTTACTTGCTTCCCCCCAACCCTCAGGCGACGAGCTCCCCGAAGGCGTCCTCCTCGTCACGGCCGAAGCTGAGGACCTCGTCCTCGCGCAGCCGGCGGAGCGACCGCCAGATGCTGGACTTCACCGTGCCGACACTGATGTCGAGGATCTCCGCGATCTCCGGGTCCGTGCGGCCCTCGTAGTAGCGAAGGACCAGCATGGTGCGCTGGAGTTCGGGGAGCCGGGCGAGCGCCTGCCACAGGACCGCACGCAGTTCGGTGCCGCGCATCGCGTCCGTGTCGCCGGGCGTCTCCGGCAGTTCCTCGGTCGGGTATTCGTTCAGCTTGCGGCGGCGCCACGCGCTGATGTGCAGGTTCGTCATGGTGCGGCGGAGGTAGCCCCCGACCGCGGCCTTGTCGCTGATCCGGTCCCACGCCTTGTACGTCGAGAACAGCGCGCTCTGCAGCAGGTCCTCGGCCTCGAAGCGGTCACCGGTCAGGTGGTAGGCGGTGGCGTACAGGGAGGCTCGGCGCTCCTGGACGTAGGCGGTGAACTCCGCCTCCGACAGCGAGCGGCCTTCCCCCGTGTCCTCCCTGTACGCGCTTCCCCCGTGCGGATCCCCCGTGATCCCCGTGAAGGTGTCAACCACCGTCATGTACGCGGTGTGCTGACGTCCGGTGCCGCGAGCGCACCCCCGCCCGTTCACGGCACCGGACTTCTCGGAACCCCGGCCCCCGTTCACGTCGTGCAGGCGCGTGATCACTGCGCTGGTGCTCGTGCTGTGCAGCATGTTCATCTCGCGCCCCCCGTCGTGGACTTCCGGTGTTCGGCTTGCTCAGGCGGTGTATCTCTGCGGTGCTTCCTTGCCTGTGCCGAAAAGCTTGCCCTCGCACCTTCATGGCCGTGTCCGCCGACTGTCACAGACCTGTCACAGGGGTCGGTCGCATACGGGACACAGCGCGGTCACAGAGAAGAGCGCTATGAGCACGCTGGCGGACAGGTCCGCAGCAGGAGTCGAAACCCCGACCCACCATGGGCCAGAATGAGCGCGTGCCTTCCCTGTTGCTGATCGAGGACGACGACGCCATCCGTACGGCCCTGGAGCTGTCTCTTACGCGCCAGGGACACCGGGTTGCCACCGCTGCCACCGGAGAGGACGGTCTGAAGCTCCTGCGGGAGCAGCGGCCGGACCTGATCGTGCTGGATGTGATGCTGCCCGGCATCGACGGGTTCGAGGTGTGCCGGCGCATCCGGCGCACGGACCAGTTGCCGATCATTCTGCTGACCGCGCGCAGCGACGACATCGACATCGTCGTCGGGCTGGAGTCCGGCGCGGACGACTATGTGGTCAAGCCGATCCAGGGGCGGGTGCTGGACGCCCGGATCCGGGCCGTACTGCGGCGCGGCGAGCGGGAGTCGACCGACGCGGCGAGCTTCGGCAGCCTCGTCATCGACCGCGCCGCCATGACCGTGACCAAGAACGGCGAGGACCTGCAGCTCACGCCCACCGAGCTCAGGCTGCTCCTGGAACTCAGCCGGCGGCCCGGTCAGGCGCTGTCCCGGCAGCAGCTGCTGCGGCTGGTCTGGGAGCACGACTACCTCGGCGACTCCCGGCTGGTGGACGCATGCGTGCAGCGGCTGCGCGCCAAGGTCGAGGACGTGCCGTCGTCCCCGACGCTGATCCGTACCGTGCGTGGCGTGGGCTACCGGCTGGATACGCCTCAGTGACCGAAGCGCAAGGGGGGGTTCGCGGCTGGGCCGCGGCCCGCAAGGGACATCTTTCACGGCTGCGCTTCACCAGTCTGCGGCTGCGCCTGGTCGTCGTCTTCGGGCTGGTGGCGCTGACCGCCGCCGTGTCCGCGTCCGGGATCGCGTACTGGCTCAACCGCGAGGCCGTGCTCACCCGCACCCAGGACGCGGTGCTGGGCGACTTCCGGCAGGCGATGCAGACCCGGGCGGGCACCCTGCCCGCGCACCCCTCGCAGGACGAACTGCAGCACACGGCGGGCCAGATGGCGAACAGCAGCCAGCGCTTCAGCGTGCTGCTGGTCGCCCAGGACCCCGCCGGCAAGACGGTGTACGGCAGTTCGGGCGGGCTCGACGGCTTCTCGCTGCAGGACGTGCCCAAGTCGCTGCGCACGGCGGTGAACAAGCAGCAGGACATCACCTCCGGCAACAAGTACGCGTACCACCTGTACTGGCAGCGCGTCGTCGACCACGGCACGCCCTATCTGGTGGCCGGTACGAGGGTGATCGACGGCGCGGCGACCGGCTACATGCTCAAGTCGCTGGAGCCGGAGGCCAAGGACCTCAACTCGCTGGCCTGGTCGCTGGGGATCGCCACCGGGCTCGCGCTGGTCGGCTCGGCGCTGCTCGCACAGGCCGCCGCCTCGACCGTGCTGAAGCCGGTGCAGCGGCTCGGGGTCGCCGCGCGCAGGCTCGGCGAGGGCAAGCTGGACACCCGGCTGAGGGTGTCGGGGACCGATGAACTCGCCGATCTGTCACGGACGTTCAACGACGCGGCCGAGGCGCTGGAGAAACGGGTCGAGGACATGGCCGCGCGGGACGAGGCGTCCCGGCGCTTCGTCGCCGACATGAGCCATGAACTCCGTACGCCGCTCACCGCGATCACCGCCGTGACCGAGATCCTGGAGGAGGAGCTGGAGGCGGAGTCCGGGTCGATGGACCCGATGATCGAGCCCGCCGTACGGCTCGTCGTCAGCGAGACCCGGCGGCTCAACGACCTTGTCGAGAACCTCATGGAGGTCACCCGCTTCGACGCGGGCACCGCCCGGCTGGTCCTGGACGACGTCGACCTCGCCGACCAGATCACCGCCTGCATCGACGCACGAGCCTGGCTGGACGCCGTGGACCTGGACGCCGAGCGCGGCATCCACGCCCGCGTCGACCCACGCCGCCTCGACGTGATACTCGCCAATCTGATCGGCAACGCGCTCAAGCACGGCGGGTCGCCGGTGCGGGTGTCGGTGCGGCTGTCGGACGCGGAGAGCGGGGAGGGTGCCGAGATCGTCATCGCCGTACGCGACCACGGGCCCGGCATCCCCGAGGACGTCCTGCCGCACGTCTTCGACCGCTTCTACAAGGCGAGCGCCTCCCGCCCGCGCTCCGAGGGCAGCGGACTGGGCCTGTCCATCGCCCTGGAGAACGCCCACATCCACGGCGGCGAGATCACCGCCGCCAACTCCCCCGACGGGGGTGCGGTGTTCACACTGCGGCTGCCGCGGGACGCGTCGGCGCTGACGGAGGAGTCCGAGAAGGACACGGGGAAGAACGGGAACGCCTCATGACCGTACGACGCCTGCAGGCGCTCCGCGTCCTTGCCGTCCCTGCCGTCCTGGCCACGCTGCTCACCGGGTGCGGCATCCGGTCCACCGAGGTGCCCACGGACTTCGGGGCGGCGCCCTCCCGGGTGCAGTGCTCGCTGGGCGAGCCGGAGGTCTCGACCCAGGCCTCGCGCGGGCTGCCGGTGCAGGTGTTCCTGCTGTGCAGCTCCTCGCTGGTCGCCGTGGACCGGACGGTACGGGTCCCGGACGGCACCCCGGACTCGCGGCGGCGCGTGCTGGTGGCACAGGGGCTGCTCGACCAGCTCGCGGCGACGCCTTCGGCCGCCGAGAAGGAGGCCGGGTACACCACGGACGTACGCGGCGGCATGACCGTGAGCGGCCCCCGCTCCGGCGACCCCGAGGACACGCTCCGGCTGAGCAATCCGCCCGGTGACCTCACGTCCTTCGCCCTCGCCCAGGTCGTGTGCACGTTCTCCGACTCGGCGGCGGCCGAGGGCGACGGCTCGGTCATCCTCGGCGGCCCCGGCCGCGAGCCGCTGCGCCGCTACGAGTGCACGGACGAGGTCCGCTCCCGCCCCGGCACCGAGCAGCCGCCGTCGAGCGAGGTTACGGGCGGCTGACGTACCGGTGTGGCGGAAGCCTCATACAGGTACGTACGGACGAGCCGGAACCGATCCTGCCGCAGGCCGCGTCTAGGGGGTCGTGCAGCGTCAAAGCGGAACCGGTGAAGCCCGGTGGACCACCGCGCCCCTTCAGGGGCGCGGGGCCGCGACATTTGCGGCTCCGCCGCGTGGGCGCGACCAGCGACGAACGGCCCGCGGACTCCGAACCGGCCTTCACTCGGAGCGCATCCGTATCCGTGTGACAGGGAGTGTCCTCCTCGTCGCACACCTCGCGTTCGTCGCCTGGCTCACGCTGCGCCCGCTGGATGTGCCCTGGGTGATGCCCCCCAATCTGCATCCGTTCGCCGGCATCCGGGCCGATCTGGCCCTGGGCCGGCCGGAGGCGGCCCGCCGCATCGGTGAGGGCGTCGGCCTGCTCGCGCCGCTCGGCGTACTGCTCCCGATGGCGCACGGCAGGCTCTGGGCCTTCCCGTTCGCCTCCTTCGTCCGTACGGTCGCCGCGGGCGCCCTGGTCTCCCTGGGCATCCTGCTGCTGCAGACCGGGGTGCCGGGCCGGGTCCCGGACGTCGACTCGCTGCTTCTGAACACCGTGGGCGTGGCCCTCGCCCATCTCGCCGTCGTCCCCGCGGCCCGCTCCTGGCTCCGCCGCAGGTCCGAGCGGAAGGAACGGGCGGCCGTCCGCCAGGAGGAAGCGCTTCAGGGTCGAACCCCGACGTTTCCCAGGGTCGGGATCGCACCGTAGAGCGACGCTTTGCCCCCTTCGTCTCCGTAGCGTGGAAGGCAGATGAGGCAGCCACAAGGAAGCCGCCTCGCCCCGACGCTCACGAAGGAGCCGCACATGTCCGCCCTCGTCCGCCCCACCCACGGCCGCATGATCGGCGGCGTGTGCGCCGGTCTGGCGCGGCGCTTCGGCACCTCCGCGACCACGATGCGCGTGATCTTCCTGCTCTCCTGTCTGCTGCCGGGCCCGCAGTTCCTGCTCTACATAGCGCTGTGGATCCTGCTGCCCTCGGAGGAGAAGGCGGCCCGCACCGCCTGGTGAGCTTTCTCGTAGGTACGCCGATGGGGCACACCCCGTGCCCAGGGGTGCGCCCCATCGGCGCGTTCGGGAGGCGGCTCAGCCGAGCGGCACACCGTTCACGGGCAGGCCGCGGGTGGGCACCGGCAGGCCGCCGAGCAGCCCGCTGACCGGCGCGGACGGGCCGTCGGCAATCGCACGGGCGGACGGCTGCACGGAGGACAGACCGCGTTCGAGGGCGGGCTTGCCCTGGGCCACCGCCGCCTGGGCACCCGGCAGCGCCTGGGAGACGTTCTGCGCCGGGAGCGCGCTGGTGACGGAACCCAGCGCCGCGGTGGCGTCCGGGACCGCCGGGGCCGCATTCGCGGCGCCCGCGCCCGTGGCGGCGAAGGCGGCACCGAGAGCGGCGACACCGAGGGTCTTGGCAGCAGACTGCTTCATGAAATGCGTCCTCGAAATGGGGTTGGGGAAATGTGAGCGGTGTCCACGACCGTAAACACGCGCACCGGCCCGCCGCAAACATCGAAATGCGGACGGGTTGTGAATACCCGTCCGCATTCCACACACCCCAATACCCTTCCCTACCCCTCCGAGGGCACAGAACCGCTGGTGGAAGCGGTCTGCTGGAACAGCCATTCGGACTTCAGCTCGGCATATCCGGGCTTGATCACGTCATTGATCATCGCCAGTCGTTCATCGAAAGGAATGAACGCTGATTTCATCGCATTGACGGAGAACCACTGCATGTCGTCGAGCGAATAACCGAAGGCGTCGACAAGGTGCTCGAATTCCTGGCTCATACTTGTGCCGGACATGAGTCGATTGTCCGTATTCACGGTCGCACGGAAGTGCAGTCGACGCAGCAGCCCGATCGGGTGTTCGGCGTACGACTCCGCCGCCCCGGTCTGGAGATTCGAGCTGGGGCACAGTTCGAGCGGGATCCGCTTGTCCCGTACGTACGAGGCGAGCCTGCCGAGCTTCACCGTGCCGTCGGCCTGCACCTGGATGTCGTCGATGATGCGCACACCGTGCCCGAGCCGGTCGGCGCCGCACCACTGCAGGGCCTGCCAGATGGACGGCAGCCCGAAGGCCTCTCCCGCATGGATGGTGAAGTGGTTGTTCTCGCGCTTCAGATACTCGAAGGCGTCGAGGTGCCGGGTGGGCGGGTAACCGGCCTCGGCACCGGCGATGTCGAAGCCCACCACCCCCAAGTCCCGGTAGCGGTTGGCGAGTTCGGCGATCTCCAGGGCCCGGGCGGCGTGCCGCATGGCGGTGAGCAGGGCACCGACGCGGATCCGGCGGCCGCTCTCCCGCGCGAGCCGCTCCCCTTCCCGGAAGCCCTCGTTGACGGCCTCGACGACCTCTTCGAGGGTCAGGCCCTTTTCGAGGTGCTGCTCGGGGGCGTACCGCACCTCGGCGTACACGACCCCGTCCGCGGCGAGGTCCTCGGCGCACTCGCGGGCGATCCGGACCAGCGCGTCCCGGGTCTGCATGACGCCGACGGTGTGCGAGAAGGTCTCCAGATACCGCTCCAGCGAACCGGAGTCGGCGGCCTCCCGGAACCAGACACCCAGTTTGTCGGGGTCCGTCTCGGGAAGGCGGTCATAGCCCGTCTCACGGGCGAGTTCGACGATCGTCCCCGGGCGGAGGCCGCCGTCGAGGTGGTCGTGCAGCAGAACCTTGGGGGCCCGGCGGATCTGGTCCGAGCTCGGGGTGTTCCCCATCGGGGCAGTCTGGCTCGTCATTTTCGCACTCTAACCCCTACGCGCGTAGATCGCCCGCTGTACAACTGCGCCGATACGTAACGTCGATACGCAACGGTGACCGCAAGGACGAGGCACGTACACCCACCCTTCTGACACTGTTCTGTCATGGCACACCAAGCGACGCCGGTTCGACGGGCCCGGCTGGGGAGGGCACTCGGCCCGGAGCCGACGGCGGTGAGCGGAGTGGTTCTGCTGCTCCCCGGCGGCGACGAGGAATCCGCCCGCAGACCGTCCCCCATGCTGGCGACCGCCTCCGTACGCGCACTGGGCCGCCGGCTGGCCCGCGCGGGGCGGGAGGAGGGTCTGGCCACGCATGTCGTCCACTACCGCTACCGCGGCTGGAACGGCAGCGAGGCGCATCTGGCACGGGACGCCTCCTGGGCCGCGGACGAAGCCGTACGGCGGTACGGGGACGTCCCTGTCTGCCTCGCCGGCCTCGACATGGGCGCCCGGGCCGCGCTGCGCGCGGGTGGACACGAGGCCGTCAACTCCGTACTGGCGATGGCCCCTTGGCTGCCGGAGGAGGACGTCGCGGCTTCGCCTGAACCGGTGAAGCAGTTGGCGGGGCGGCGGGTGCTGATCGTTCATGGGACGAATGACGACGTCTCCGACCCCGAGCTCTCCTTCCGGCTGGCGGCGCGGGCGAAGAAGGCGAACCGGGATGTGTGCCGGTTCGAAGTGCACTCCGACGGTCATGGGTTGCATCAGTACCGGAGTGAAGTGCAGGCGTTGGCCGAGGATTTCGTGATGGGGGCGTTGTTCGGGCGTTCGTTTTCACGGCCGGTGGAGGATGCGTTGGCGGCTCCGCCGCCGTTGGGGTTGCGGATGCCCTTGGCTGCGGGGTTTGGCAAGTCGTTGCGCCGGTAGCGCCGTTGGGGTGCGTGGTTCGTTGGCGGGTGCGGGTTCGTTGTGGTTGATCGCGCAGTTCCCCGCGCCCCTTAAGGGCGCTGCCGCTCACGTAGGGAGCAAGTTGCCCCTTCTTGAGAGTAGGAACCTCTTGAAGGCTGCCACTGGGGGTGTGTCCGGGTGGCCGTCGAGCCATGCCACGCCGATTTCCCTTGCCGCTCTTGGGGCCGTGACCGTCAGTTCCACAACTCCCGGGCGGGGGAAGGCCGGTGGTGGGAGGAGCGCGACTCCCAGCCCGGCTGCTACGAGACCCCTCAGGGTCTCCGCCTCCTCGCCCTCGAAGGCGATGCGGGGGCGGAAGCCGGCCTCCCGGCACAGGTCGTCCGTGATGAGGCGCATGCCGTAGCCGGGTTCGAGGGTGACGAAGGTTTCGTCGGCCGCCTCGGCGAGGCGGATGCGGCGGCGGGACGCGAGAGGGTGGTCGGCGGGGACGACCAGGCGGAGTTTCTGTTCGTCGAGGCGGCGGGCCACGAGGTCGGGGGCGTCGGGGACCGGTGAGGTCAGGCAGAGGTCGAGTTCGCCCGCGCGGAGCTTCTCCAACATCGCCTCGCCGTAGTTCTGGACCAGGCTGAAGCGGACGCGGGGGTGGTCGACGCGGAAGGCCTGGATGAGGCCCGGGACCGTCTCCGCGCCCATGGTGTGCAGGAAGCCGAAGGCGACCTTGCCGGTGGCCGGGTCGGCGTCGGCGCGGACCTCGTCGGCGGCGCGCCCGATCTCGGCGAGGGCGCGTTCGACGGAGCCGAGGAAGGTGCGGCCGGCCGGGGTGAGGGAGACGGTGCGGCCACGGCGGGCGAAGAGGTCGACGCCCAGGTCCTGTTCGAGCCGGACCATGGCCCGGGAGAGGGTGGACTGCGGGACCTGCATCTCCTGGGCGGCGCGTGTGACGTGCTCGGTACGGGCGACGCCGGCGAAGTGGGCGAGGCGCGGGGCGAGCAGCGAGACGATGTCCTCGGTGTCTTTTGTGTCACTGGACGGTGACAGGTGAGCTTGTGACCTCTGCTGATGCACCATGGGAACGATTATGGCGATTCCATGCATTGGACGGATGAGCGGGACCGTACGTAGCTTCGAGGCATGTCTCCCGCCAGTACCGGGGCGTCCACCGTCGTGGACGCCGTACCGTCCGTTTCCGCTTCCGACTCCATGGCCGACTCCCGTATGGCCCCGGGCGGCCCCGGCTACCGCCGGATGAGCTTCGCCCTGTTCCTCGCGGGGGTCGCGACGTTCGCACTGCTCTACTCCACGCAGGCCCTGCTGCCGCTGATCTCGGGCGAGTTCGGGGTGGCGCCGAGTGAGGCGAGCTGGACGGTGGCGGCGGCGACCGGTGGTCTGGCGGTGTTCGTCCTTCCGATGAGCGCGCTGTCGGAACGGTTCGGGCGTCGTACGGTGATGACGGGCTCGCTCGCGGTCGCGGTGACGGTGGGGCTGGTGGTCCCGTTCGCGCCGTCGCTGGGCGTGCTGGTCGTGCTGCGGGCGCTGCAGGGGGCGGCGCTGGCCGGACTGCCCGCCTCGGCGACGGCGTATCTCGCGGAGGAGGTCCGGCCGAAGGCGCTGGTCACGGCGATCGGGCTGTTCGTGGCGGGCAACAGTGTCGGCGGGATGAGCGGCCGGGTCATCACCGGGTGGGTCGCGCAGGAGTGGGGCTGGCGGGTCGCGGTCGGCGTGATCGGGGCGATCGCGGTGGCGTGTGCGGTGGCGTTCCGGCTGCTGCTGCCGGCGCCGCGGCACTTCGCGGCCGGCTCGCTGCGGCCACGGGTGCTGGCGCGGACGGTGCGCGAGCATCTCGCCGATCCGCTGCTGCGTCGGCTGTATGCGATCGGTGCGCTGTTCATGACGGTGTTCGGCGGTGTGTACACGGTGATCGGTTACCGCCTGACGGAGGCGCCGTTCTCGCTGCCGCAGGGCGTCATCGGGTCGATCTTCCTGGTGTATCTGGTGGGTACGGTGTCGGCGTCGACGGCGGGGCGGCTGGTGGGTCGTCTGGGCCGCCGTGGGGCCCTGTATCTGGCGGGCGGTACGACGGCGTCGGGCCTGCTCCTGTCCCTCGCGGGGTCTCTCGTGCCGGTGCTGCTGGGGCTGGTGCTGATCACCGCCGGGTTCTTCGCGGGGCATGCGGTCGCGTCGTCGGCGGTGAGCAAGACGGCGACGCATGGGCGGGCGCAGGCGTCGGCGCTGTACCAGTCCGCGTACTACGTCGGGTCGAGTGCGGGGAGCACGGTGGGGGCGCTGGCGTTCCACGCCGGAGGTTGGGCCGGGACGGTGGGGGTCGGGCTGCTGGCGGTGCTGGGGGTTGTGACGATCACGGTGCTCGGGTCGCGGGCGGCGCGGGTCGCTGCGCGGCGCAGCCCGGCGCCGGTCCACTGATCTTTTTCGCCCCCGCCGCCCCTACCCGTCCCGTACCGGGGGCCAGCCCCCGGACCCCCGCTCCTCAAACGCCGGAGGGGCTGATTTTCGCCGGCCGGGGCTTGATCTTTCAGCCCGTCCGGCGTTTGAGGACGAGGCCGTTCAGGCCGAAGCGGGGGTCTGGGGGCGGCAGCCCCCAGGGACGGGACGGGTAGGGGCAGCGGGGGCGAAAGCCTCTGGCCTGCGTATTCTCCCGCTCCGGACGCCATTGTCAGTCCCCTGCGGTAGCTTCCGAGGTGCTGGGCGCAAAGGCGCGACACAGACGGCCACAGGGGTGGGTGGACGATGACGACAACGGACCTCGACGTCAGGCTGGAGAAGCACCGGGTCGAGCTGACCGGCTACTGCTACCGCATGCTCGGCTCCTCCTTCGAGGCGGAGGACGCGGTACAGGACACCATGGTCCGCGCCTGGCGCAGTTACGAGAAGTTCGAGGGCCGCTCCAGCCTCCGCTCCTGGCTGTACCGCATCGCGACGAACGTCTGCCTGGACATGCTGACCGCCGGCAACAAGCGCGCCCGCCCGATGGACCTGAGCGACTCGACGCCCCTCGCCCAGGCCGCCCTCTCCCCCCGCCCCGACAACACCTGGCTGGAGCCGATGCCGGACGCCCGCGTCCTGCCGACCGTCGAGGACCCCGCGGAAGCCGCCGTCGCCAAGGAGTCCGTGCGGCTCGCCTTCATGGCGGCCCTGCAGCAACTGCCGTCCAAGCAGCGCGCGGTGCTGATCCTGCGCGAGGTCCTGGCCTGGAAGGCGAGCGAGGTCGCCGAGCTGCTCGACACGTCGGTCGCGTCGGTCAACAGCGCACTGCAGCGGGCCCGGGCCACCCTCGCCGAGCGAGAGCAGGGCGACAAGGCGGCGGCCGCGGCCGTCTCCGACCCGCTGGACGAGGAGCAGCAGAAGCTCCTGGACCGCTATGTGGCGGCCTTCGAGGGCTACGACATGACCGCGCTGACGGCGCTGCTGCACGAGGACGCCGTCATGACGATGCCGCCGTTCGACCTGTGGCTGACCGGCCACGACGACATCACCGGCTTCATGACGACGCTGGGCTCCGCCTGCGAGGGCTCCCGTCTGGTGCCGGTCCAGGTCAACGGCCTGCCGGGGTTCGCCCAGTACAAGCCGGACCCGGAGCAGGGCGGCTTCACCGCATGGGCGGTGCAGGTGCTGGAGATATCAGACGGCGGGCTCTTGGGGTTCCACTTCTTCCTCGACACGGAGCGCTGGTTCCCGCTGTTCGGCCTGTCCCTCCGTCTCGAAGCGGAGTCCGACCAGGTCGAGGAGGGCGTGTAGGGAGGGGGCGGGATCGCGGAGGCGGATCCGGCCGCCGGCCCGCCGGGCGGCCAGCTCCAGCCGCGCCAGCAGATCCACGGCACCCAGCCCCGGCGGCCCGATCGCGGCGACGTCGACCACCAGGACCCCGGCACCGCCGGCCTCCAGCAGCGCCCGCACGTCGTCACACAGCCCGGTCGCCTCGTCAGGGGTGACGGGGCCGGGGAGCACGAGTACGGCGGGTGTCGTCATGGGGTCCACGAGCGGTAGACCGGGTGGGCGGACGGAACTCATCGGGGCGACGATTGGGCCCCACGCCTGCCGGGCGTGTCCGCCGATCGGGATCATGTTGACCCGGCACCCTCCTCCCCCGGAGGGTTGGGTGTATGCCCCAAGTATCAGCGCCTCCCTGGATACCCGACGGCCTCCTCCCCGCCGAGGAGGCGCCGTGCAGGGAGTGCTGACGGGCTTCGCGGTCATCGCGGTCGTCATCGGTGTCGGCTATGTGATCGGACGGCAGGGCCACCTCGGCGAGCACGGCCGTGAGGTGCTGACCAAGCTGGCCTTCCATGTGGCGTCCCCGGCCCTCCTCTTCACGACCCTCGCCCGCGCCGACCTGTCGGTGATCTTCTCCAGCCGACTGCTCGTGACGGCGATGAGCACGGCAGCGGCGGCGGGAGTGTTCGTCGCGGTGGGTGTCGTACGCGGCTGGGGCGTCGGACGCACCACCATCGGCGCCCTGTGCTCCAGTTACGTCAACTCGGGCAACCTCGGCATCCCGATCGCCGTGTATGTGCTGGGCGACGCCTCGCTGGTGGCGCCGGTGCTGCTGTTCCAGATCATCGCGGTCACACCGATCGCCCTGACGATCCTGGACCTGTCCGGCAAGGGCGAGAAGGGACCGCTGTGGCTGCGGCTGCTCACACCGCTGCGCAACCCGATCGCCGTCGGCTCCCTCGCCGGTGTCGCGGTCGCGGCGGCAGGCGTCCATGTCCCGAACCCCGTCATGGACCCTCTGACCCTGATCGGCAACATGTCGGTCCCGGCGGTCCTGCTGGCCTTCGGCATCTCCCTGTGCGGCAGCACGATGCCGGGCCGGGGCGCCGACAAGCACCCCGTGTTCCTGTCGGTGGCGCTGAAGTCGGTGGGCCAGCCGGTGGCGGCGTGGGCGCTGGCGGTGGGGGTGTTCGGGCTGCACGGCGCCCACCTGCTGGACGTGGTGGTGACGTCGGCGCTGCCGGCCGCGCAGAACCTGTACACGTACGCGAGTCGCTATCGGGTGGCCGAAGGGCTGGCGCGGGACTCGATCCTGCTGTCCACGGTGTTGTCGGTGCCGGTACTGGTGGTCGTCGCCGCCCTGCTCGGCTGAAGCCGCCCAGAACGCAGGGGCCGGCCCCGAAGGACCGGCCCCTGGCAGTCGCTCATGGACGTCAGGCGATACGCTCCAGCACCACCGGCGTGGCCGCGAACGCCGTGCCCGCCGCCCCGATGTCGTAAGAGCCCTGCACCGCCTGCAGCGCGTACTCGAAGCGCTCGGGGGTGTCGGTGTGCAGCGTCAGCAGGGGCTGGCCCTCCGTCACCGTGTCGCCCGGCTTGGCATGCATCTCCACGCCCGCGCCCGCCTGCACCGGGTCCTCCTTGCGGGCACGCCCCGCGCCCAGGCGCCAGGCGGCGACACCGATGTCGTACGCGTCGAGGCGGGTGAGGACACCGCTCGACGGCGCCTTGATGACGTGCTGTTCCTTCGAGGTGGGCAGGGCCGCGTCCGGGTCGCCGCCCTGAGCTGCGATCATCCGGCGCCAGACGTCCATCGCCGAGCCGTCGGCGAGGGCCTTCGCCGGGTCCGCGTCCTTCACTCCGGCCGCGTCCAGCATTTCGCGGGCGAGCGCGATCGTCAGCTCGACCACGTCCGCAGGTCCGCCGCCCGCCAGGACCTCGACCGATTCCCTGACCTCCAGGGCGTTGCCCGCCGTCAGGCCCAGCGGGGTCGACATGTCGGTCAGCAGGGCGACCGTCTTCACTCCGTGGTCGGTGCCCAGGCCCACCATCGTCGAGGCAAGTTCCCGCGCGTCCTCGATGGTCTTCATGAAGGCGCCCGTGCCCACCTTTACGTCCAGGACCAGGGAGCCGGTGCCCTCGGCGATCTTCTTCGACATGATCGAGGAGGCGATCAGCGGGATCGCCTCGACCGTGCCGGTGACGTCGCGCAGCGCGTACAGCTTCTTGTCCGCCGGGGCGAGGCCGTCGCCCGCCGCGCAGATCACCGCGCCGGTGGTGTCGAGGACGTGCAGCATCTCCTCGTTCGAGAGGAGGGCGCGCCAGCCGGGGATCGACTCCAGCTTGTCCAGGGTGCCGCCGGTGTGGCCGAGGCCGCGGCCCGACAGCTGCGGGACCGCGGCACCGCAGGCCGCGACCAGGGGCGCCAGCGGGAGGGTGATCTTGTCGCCGACGCCGCCCGTGGAGTGCTTGTCGGCCGTCGGGCGGGACAGGGACGCGAAGTCCATGCGCTCGCCGGAGGCGATCATCGCGGCCGTCCAGCGGGCGATCTCACGGCGGTTCATGCCGTTGAGCAGGATGGCCATCGCGAGCGCGGACATCTGCTCGTCGGCGACCTCCCCGCGGGTGTACGCGTCGATGACCCAGTCGATCTGCTCGTCGCTGAGCTCACCGCGGTCCCGCTTGGTGCGGATGACGGAGATGGCGTCCATGGCCATGGCGTGCGTTCCTTCCGAGGTTCATGGAAGTGTGCGGCCCCTCCGAGCCGTCAAGCTCAACTCGGAGGGGCCGTACGGGAGTTACTTGGTGAGATGGTCCGGGCCGAAGGCCTGGGGCAGCATCTCCGAGAGCGGGAGGATGCCCGCCGGGGTCTCCAGCAGCAGGTCGGGGCCCCCGAACTCGTACAGCAGCTGGCGGCAGCGGCCGCACGGGACCAGGATCTCGCCCCGCCCGTCGACGCATGTGAAGTGCGTCAGGCGGCCGCCGCCCGTGCGCTGCAACTCCGAGACCAGACCGCACTCGGCGCACAGGCCGAGACCGTAGGAGGCGTTCTCGACATTGCAGCCGGAGACCGTACGGCCGTCGTCGACCAGGGCGGCGACCCCGACGGGGAAGCCCGAGTACGGGGCGTACGCGTGCGACATGGCCTCACGGGCCAGCACACGCAGCGCCTCCCAGTCGACGGCGGCCGGGGTGGTCACTTGCCCTGGCCCTTCCGGTAGCGCATGCCGTCGGCCTTGGGCATCCGCAGGCGCTGCGCGGACAGCGACAGCACCAGCAGCGTGACGACGTACGGGGTGGCACCCACGAAGTCGCTCGGGACCTCGTCGGTGACCAGGTACCAGACCAGGACACCCGCGCCGACCATCAGGCTGATCCCGCCCTGCCAGTGCGCCTTCTTGTACAGCTTCCAGCCCGCGAGAGCGACGAGAAGCACGACCAGCAGGAGCAGCAGCGCGTGGACGGTCTGGCCGCCGTTGCGCAGCTGCAGCGCGTCGGAGTAACCGAACAGGCCCGCGCCCATCGCGAGGCCGCCGGGGCGCCAGTTGCCGAAGATCATGGCGGCGAGACCGATGTAACCGCGTCCGCCGGTCTGGTTCTCCAGGTAGGTGTGCGAGGTGACCAGGGCGAGGAAGGCGCCGCCGAGGCCCGCGAGGCCGCCGGAGACGGCCACGGCCGCGTACTTGTACTTGTAGACGTTGACGCCGAGGGACTCCGCGGCGATCGGGTTCTCACCGCAGGAGCGCAGGCGCAGACCGAACGAGGTGCGCCACAGCAGCCACCAGCTGCCGACGAACAGCAGGGCGGCGAAGAGCGTCACCACGGACAGGTCGGTGACCAGGCCGCCGAGGATGCCGGCGATGTCGGAGATCAGGAACCAGTGGTGGTTCTCCAGGGACTTGAGGCCGCTCGACAGGCCCGGTACGTCGATGGTGGGCAGCGAGTCCACCGGCGGGGACTGCTTGGGGTTGCCGCCCGCGTCGGCCGCCTTGCCGTTGGTGAAGAAGAGCTTGGCGAGGTACTGGGTGGTGCCGAGTGCGAGCAGGTTGACCGCGACACCGGAGACGATGTGGTCGACGCCGAAGGTGACGGTCGCGACGGCGTGCACCAGGCCGCCGAGGACGCCGAAGGCGATACCCATCAGCAGGCCGAGCCACGGGTTGGACTGCCAGCCGATCCAGCCGGCGCCGAAGGTGCCGAGGATCATCATGCCCTCAAGGCCGATGTTGACCACACCGGACCGCTCGGACCACAGGCCCGCCAGACCGGCGAGACCGATCGGCACCGCAAGGCCCAGTGCGGCGGAGACCTGGCCCTCGGAGGTGAGCTGGTCGGAGCCGGTGATGACGCGGACCGCGGCGACGAGCAGCAGCGCACCGGCGACGATCATGAGGATCTGGCCGATGGAGCGGCCCGAGCGGGCGCGTTCGGTGTCCGCCTTGGGAGCCGCGGGGGGCGGCGTGTCGGTCATCGTGGCAGTCATCACGCCACCTCCTGCTTCTGGGTCGGGGCGGCCTGGGCGGCGAGCTCGGCGCCGACCCGCTGCTGCTGGCGCCTGAGGCCGTAGCGGCGTACGAGTTCGTAGGCGATGACGACGCTCAGGACGATGACGCCCTGGATGACGCCGAGGATCTCCTTGTCGTAGCCCTGGAACTCCAGGTGGTTGGTGGTGCGCTCCAGGAAGCCCCACAGCAGTGCGCCGAGGGCGATGCCGATCGGGTTGTTGCGACCGAGCAGCGCGATGGCGATGCCGGTGAAGCCGATGCCCGTCGGGAAGTCGTTGCTGAACTGGTGGCTGTCGTTGAGCAGGGTCGGCATGCCGATCAGACCGGCCACCGCACCCGAGATGACCATGCTGGTGGCGATCATCTTCTTGACGGAGACACCGCTCGCGGTGGCCGCGCTCTCGGACTGGCCGACGGTGCGCAGGTCGAAGCCGAACCGGGTGCGGCCGAGTACGAACCAGTACGCGATGCCGATGATCACGGCGATGACGATGAAGCCCCACAGCACGCCCGACGGGCCGGTGTCGATGCTGAAGAAGTACGAGGACTCCGGCAGCGGCTTGGTGGAGATGACCGTGCCGCCGCTCTGCAGCTCGGCGAGCTTCCCCGGCTGCAGCAGGTAGGCGATGATCGCGGTCGCGATCGAGTTCAGCATGATGGTCGAGATGACCTCGCTGACGCCGCGGGTCACCTTGAGAACACCCGCGATGCCGGCCCACACGGCACCGGTCGCCATGGCGCACAGGATGATCAGCGGGATGGCGATCCAGCCGGGAACGGTCAGCGCGCCGCCGAGCACGGCGGCGAAGAACGCGGCGATGCGGTACTGGCCGTCGACGCCGATGTTGAACAGGTTCATGCGGAAGCCGATGGCCACCGCGACACCCGCGAGGTAGTACGTCGTCGCCTTGTTGAGGATGTAGACCTGGCTGTCGCTCGCGGTGCCGTAGGTCAGCATGTCACTGAAGGCGGAGCCCGGGTTCTTGCCGGTGGCGAGGATGACCAGGGCGGTGACGACGACCGCTGCGACGATCGCCAGCAGCGGCGCCGCGATGCCGAGGAGCAGCCGCTCCTTGTCGATGCGTTGGGTCAGCTTGTTCATCGGGCGTCGTCCTCTGTGCTCTCCGGGCCGGAGGCCTCTGTGTGCTCCAGGTGGCCGGTGGCCGCACCCGTCATGGCGGAGCCCAGCTCCTCGGGGGTGATCGTGGCGGGGTCGGCGTCGGCGACCAGGCGGCCGCGGTACATCACCCGCAGGGTGTCGGAGAGCCCGATGAGCTCGTCCAGGTCGGCGGAGATCAGCAGCACGGCCAGGCCCTCGCGGCGGGCCTCGCGGATGTGGTCCCAGATCGCGGCCTGCGCGCCGACGTCCACACCGCGGGTGGGGTGGGCGGCGATGAGCAGCTTGGGCGCGTGGCTCATCTCGCGGCCGACGATCAGCTTCTGCTGGTTGCCGCCGGAGAGCGAGGCGGCGGTGACGTCGATGCCGGGGGTGCGGACGTCGTACGCCTCGATGATGCGCTCGGTGTCGGTGCGGGCGGCCTTGATGTCGAGGAGCTGGCCGCGGGAGTTGGGCCGCTCGGTGACATGGCCGAGGATGCGGTTCTCCCACAGCGGGGCTTCGAGGAGCAGGCCGTGGCGGTGCCGGTCCTCGGGGATGTAGCCGACGCCGGCCTCTCGGCGGTGGCGGGTCGGGGCGTGCGAGATGTCGGTGCCGTCGAGGGTGACGACGCCGGCGGCGGGGTCGCGGATGCCCATGATCGCCTCGACCAGCTCGGACTGGCCGTTGCCCTCCACGCCGGCGATGCCGAGGACCTCGCCCTTGTGGATGGTGAAGGAGATCTCGTCGAGGATGATGCGCTCGACGCCGTCGAGGTCGACCTGGCTCAGGTGCAGGCCGTCCACCTTGAGCAGCGGCACGTCCGTGATCGTCGACTCCCCGGTCTCCGGGGTGGGCAGTTCGCTGCCGACCATCAGCTCGGCGAGCTGCTTGGGGGTGGTGCCGGCCGGCTCGACCGTGCCGACGGTGGTGCCGCGGCGGATGACGGTGATCTCGTCGGCCACGGAGAGGACTTCGCCCAGCTTGTGGGAGATGAAGATGACGGTGAGGCCCTCGGCCTTGAGCTCCCGCAGGTTGTCGAAGAGGGCCTCGACCTCCTGCGGGACGAGCACGGCGGTCGGCTCGTCGAGGATGAGGGTCTTGGCTCCGCGGTAGAGGACCTTGAGGATCTCCACGCGCTGGCGGTCGGCGACGCCGAGCTCCTCCAGGAGGACGTCGGGCCGGACGTTCAGGCCGTACGCGTCCGAGATCTCCTTGATCTTCGTACGGGCCTTGCCGCCGATGCCGTACAGCTTCTCCGCGCCCAGGACGACGTTCTCCAGGACGGTGAGGTTGTCGGCGAGCATGAAGTGCTGGTGCACCATGCCGATGCCGCGGGCGATGGCGTCGGCCGGGTTGTGGAAGGTGACCGTCTCGCCGTTCACGGTGATGGTGCCCTCGTCCGGCTGCTGCATGCCGTAGAGGATCTTCATCAGGGTGGACTTGCCGGCGCCGTTCTCACCGCAGAGGGCGTGGACGGTTCCGGTACGGACAGTGATGTCGATGTCCTTGTTGGCGACGACGCCAGGAAATCGCTTGGTGATGCCGCGCAGTTCGACGGCAGCGGGAGGGCTGGACGCGTTGATGGCGCACTCTCCTCGGGGAAAAGGGGCTGCGTAGGGGAGGGCAGGCGTCGGCGACGCTAGCGCGGCAACTCCATGCTACACGCGTAGAGTTGACACATTGTTATGGCTCGACGAGGGGGTGGACGAACGCCCCCTCGCCGAGCCGAGGTTCCGGCGGGAACCCTCAGGTCAGCTGGTCTTGACCGTGACCGTGCCGTCGACGATCTTCTTCTTCGCGGCATCGAGCTGGGTCTTGATGTCGTCGATGAAACCACCGCTGGTGGCCAGGCCGACACCGCCCTTGGCGAGCGAGTAGATCTGGTTGCCGGTCAGCGGCTTGCCGTCGTGCACGGACTTGATGAAGTCGTAGACGCCGACGTCGACGTTCTTGACCATCGAGGTCAGGATCGAGTTCTTGTACTTGGCCAGACCCGGGATGTTGTACTGGTCCGAGTCCACGCCGATGGCCCAGGCGCCCTTGGTGCCGGCGACGGCCTCGATCGAGCCGTTGCCGGAGGAGCCGGCGGCGGAGTAGATCACGTCGGCGCCGTTGTCGAGCTGGCCGGACGCGGCCTCCTTGCCCTTGTCGGGGCTGGAGAAGCCGGACAGGTCGGAGCCGTGGGTCAGGTACTGGACGTCGACCTTGACGCTGGACTTGGTGTCCTTGACGCCCTGGACGTAGCCCGCCGCGAACTTCTTGATCAGCGGGGTGTCGACGCCGCCGATGAAGCCGACGTGGTTCTTCTTGGTCTTCAGCGCCGCGGCGACACCGGCCAGGTAGGAGCCCTGCTCCTCGGTGAAGGTGATGCTGTCGACGTTCTTGGCGGTGGCCACCGAGTCGATGAGGCCGAAGCTGACCTTCGGGTACTCCTTGGCGACCTTGTCGATCGAGGTGGCGTAGGAGAAGCCGACAGCGACGATCGGGTTGTAGCCCGCGTCCGCCAGGTCGGTCAGGCGCTGCTCGCGGTCGGCCTCGGTGTCGGAGGTCTTGGCGGTCAGCTCCTTGATGGAACCGCCGAACTCTTTCTCGGCCTTGTCGGCGCCGCGCGCGGCGGAGTCGTTGAAGGAACGGTCGCCACGGCCGCCGACGTCGTAGGCGAGACCGATCTTGATGCCCTTGCTGCTGCCCGAGGAAGAGGACGAGCTGCCAGTGTCGGACGAGGTGCTGCCACAGGCTGTGGCAGTCATTGCGAGAGCTGCGGTGGCGATACACGCAGCGGAAAGCTTGGCTACCCGGCGCACGGGAGGCTCCTTCACCTGACCTGAGCGCCTTGTCGGCGCTTCATGTGAGCACCATGCCAGTGCTCGGGCCTGGACGCCCCTGCGGCGTCGGCTTCGCGGCATCGTAACGCGCGTAGATGTCAGAAAAAGACCTACTCCAAAGCCGTTATCGATTCGAGGCAAACGGCCTCTGAACTCGGCGTCTGAAGCCCTCACACCGGTGGATTTCGATGAGCGCACGATTGGCTTACGAGCATGTTGCGCCGGGCGGCGGAACGGCCCCCGAGGGGGCCGTTCGGCACGCTCGGATCACTTCCCCGCGTCCAGCAGTGCCGCCGCTGTGAACAGCTCGACACCGACCGTGATCGCCGACTCGTCCGCGTCGAAGTCGCCCTGGTGCAGGTCGCGGACCGTGCGCTCGCCCGGGGTGCGGACGCCGAGGCGGGCCATGGCGCCGGGGACGTGCTCCAGGTACCAGGAGAAGTCCTCGCCGCCGAGGCTCTGCTCGGTGTCCTCGACGGAGTGGGCGCCGCGGCGGGTGGTCATGGCGTCGCGCAGGAGGTCGGTGACGTCCGGGTCGTTGACCACGGGTGGGACTCCGCGCACGTAGTTGATCTCCGACTTGGCGCCGTGCAGGTTGGCGACCTCGTCGATGGCGGCGACCACCAGGTCCGGCGCCTGCCGCCAGGCCTCGATGTCGAGGCAGCGCACGGTCCCGGAGAGCTCGGCGTGCTGCGGGATGACGTTCGGGGCGTGCCCGGACTCGATGCGGCCCCAGGTGATGGCGACCCCGCTGCGGGTGTCCACGCGCCGGCCGACGAGCGCGGGCACGTCGATGGCGACGCGGGCGGCGGCGGTGACCAGGTCGGTGGTGAGGTGCGGGCGGGCGGTGTGCCCGCCGGGCCCGTCGAGGGCGACCTCCAGCCGGTCGCAGGCGGAGGTGATGGCACCCTGTCGCAGTCCGATACGCCCCGCGTCCACCCTGGGGTCGCAGTGCACGGCGATCATCCGCCCCACACCGTCGAGCACCCCGCACTCGATGGCGTCGGTGGCTCCTCCGGGCAGTACTTCCTCGGCGGGCTGGAAGAGCAGCCGCACGGGCCGCGGGAGCTTCCCCTGCTTGTGCAGTTCGGCCAGGACCAGCCCGGCGCCCAGCACCACGGTCGTATGCACGTCGTGCCCGCAGGCGTGCGCCCGGTCGGGCACGGTCGACCGGTACGCGCACTCACTCTTCGTGTCCGGAATGGGCAGGCCGTCGATGTCGGCGCGCAGGCCGAGCATGGGCCGCCCGCCGTCCCACTCCCCGATGTCACAGATGAGCCCGGTACCGGTGGCGAGCACGCGCGGCCGAAGGCCCGCCGCCTCCAGCCGCGCCTTGATCGCGGCGGTGGTACGGAACTCCTGGTTGCCGAGCTCGGGGTGCATGTGCAGGTCGCGCCGGAAGGCTACGAGTTCGGCACGCAGCGCCTCGGGCAGCGTGCCGGGAAGCACGGCTTCCCCGGGTTGGTCGGCCTCGGACTCCAGTGACATCAGTTTGTTCACCCTCTGAAGGGTAGGACGCCGGGGTGGCCAACTGACCCTCGATCAACAAAAGTTCAACCCCTCAGGGGAAGAAAAATTGGCCGCTCGACGCATGGGTGTCGGTTGAGATGGGTAAACCACTCTTTTCTCTACGCATACCACGCCACGCACCTCCCCGGCGGTTCTGTTCCGCCTGTCGGGACCGCACTTTGACATCCTCCCCCTCAAACAAGGGGGATTCCAACCGGGGTGGGTTGAGGTTCACGGGCGCTCGAACGGCCGGTGGCCGCTGTCACCCCTCCGGTACCGGCTTGGCGCCGGGGGCGGGGGATCCCACCCTGTCCTACCGCGACATTCCTTGAGGCGTTCGTGTCGGCGTTGCAGGTAAAGCCGCAGGACACGCAGACGAACTCGGCTTGGCTCTTGCGCGAGTTCTTCTCGATCCATCCGCAGGCACTACATCGCAGACTGGTGTACGGGGCCGGGACGTCTTCCACGCGTCCCGGCGCCTTGTGCTCGGTGCGCTGCCGAAGTAGGCCCCAGCCCTGGGCGAGGATCGCCCGGTTCAGCCCGGCCTTCTGCCGGACCTGCCTACCCGGCTGTTCAACCGTCCCCTTGGCGGAGGCGGTCATGTTCTTGATGTTCAGCTTCTCGAACCGCACCAAGCCACAGGTGCGGGCAAGCATGGTGCTGGTCTTCTCGCACCAGTCCTTGCGCCGGTTCGTCTCCCGTGCCTTGAGTCGGGCGGCCTTCGCGTACTCGGCGGTCTTGTGCTCGCTGCCCTTGGGGGCGCGGGCGGCGCGCCGCTGGTGCTTGCGGATCCGGGCGCGTTCCTTGGTGGTGAGCTGGGGGCAGTTCAGCTTCCGCCCGTCGGACAGGGCTGCGGTGATCGTCACGCCCCGGTCGATGCCGATGACCTCGCCGGTTGCGGGTGCGGCGATCGGGTCGGGGATGACCGCGAAGGCGATGTGCCACTGGTTGTTGCGGAACGTGATGCGGAAGGTTTTCGCGTCCGGGAGTTCGGTGCGGGTGAGGCGGAAGCGGACCCAGCCGCAGCCGGGCACCTTGACCTGAGCCCACCGGCGGTTGAGCTTGTGGATCACGACGGAACGCCCCATGACCTGCTTGCCCTTGGCGTTCAGCTTCGGGGAGCCGTCGCTCTCGAACTCCGGCACCCGGTCGGTGCCGATGACGCGGAAGCCCTCGTGCCGGTACTTCCTGCGCCAGGTCGGCTCGCCGAATCCGGAGGTGAATTTGGCGTTCTTGGCCTTCGCGAAGTCCTTGAGCGCCTGTTGCTGCACGTCCGCGTTCCCGGCACCGAGCCATGCGTTCTCACGACGGGCCTCGGTGAGCTGGTGGCACTGCTCCGCGAATCCGGGAGCCCCGTACTGCCTGCCGTCGGGACGATAGTGCGCCTTGTCCTTGCGCCGGTGCGCGTGCTGCTCGACCGCGAGGTTCCACACGTACCGGGCGTGCGCGCAGTGTTCGAGCATGACACTCGCCTGCTCGCCCGTCGGGTACATGCGGAATCTGGACATGGGACCAATGTAGCTCAATAGTGGTCCCATGAAGCATGTGAACTTGAGACTTCCCGACGATCTGCACGAAGAGGCCAGGGCGGCTGCCGCTGCGGATGACCGCTCCCTGAACTCCTGGCTGGTCACCGTCGTTCGACGTGCGGTCGCCTCGGGCGAGATGCCGAATCGCCCTGGCGGTGATCCGGCTCCTCCTGCCCCGCTCCGCGGGAGCGGGCATTCGCCGCGGTCCTGAAGGACACCCCGCCCTGAAACCCGGTGGAACAAACGGGCCCGGATCCCGGAATCATCACCACCGCGCGACGGTTACGCCACGCAGCGCACACGGTCGCCGATCGCGGGCACCCTGCCTCCATGGAGGCGTGCGGCTGCGGTGAGGACCAGATCCCCTGGATGCTGGCGAAATTCGGGTTCCTCGGGATGGCAATCCTGGTCCTGGGGGGCCTGGTCGTGATGACCCTGGCGGGCTGGCTCCTGGTGCTGGCGGTGTCGCTGTACCGGCGGTGGCGGTACCCGCCACGGTCGGCCGAGCTCGGGGAAAGGTCCGGGGAGACGTTCGAGGAGACATCGCAGGACTCTCTCGGCGGTTTCACCTGGACGACGGACGACCCCCGGTAGCCGCTAGTAGGGTGCGGGCCCGTGAGCTCCGCGATACCGGGCAGCCCGGAATTCCTGCATGCCACCCGATCCTCGTACGACGCGATCGCCGGCCCGTACACCGAGCAGTTCGCCGACTGGCTCAGCGACAGACCGCTGGACCTCGCCCTGGTCACCGCCTTCGCCGAGCTCGTACGTACGGCCGGTACGGCTCCGGTGGCCGACGTCGGCAGCGGGCCCGGTCATGTCACCGCCCGGCTCGATGCGCTCGGTGTGCCGGCCTTCGGGGTCGATGTGTCGCCCGGCATGGTGGCGCTGGCCCGGCAGGCGCATCCCGGGCTCCGGTTCCACGTCGGTTCGATGACCTCGCTGGACCTGCCGGACGAGACGCTGGGCGGTGTGCTCGCCCTCTTCTCGATCATCCACGTCCCGGACGACCACCTGCCGACGGTCCTCGCCGAGTTCCACCGCGTCCTGGTCCCCGGCGGCCATGTGCTGCTCTGCTTCCAGAGCGGGGACGAGGACGGCAGCATGCACCTGACGGAGCGGTTCGGGCAGGAGATCTCGCTCGACTACTACTTCCGTACGCCGGACTCCGTCGCCGAGCAGCTGGTCAAGGCGGGGCTACGGCTGCAGGCCCGCGTCCTGCGCGAGGCGGACGGCGAGGAGCAGCGGCCGCGCGCGTTTCTGCTGGCGCGGAAGGACGTCTGAGGGTTCGCTCCGCGGGTTGTGCAGCTGTGGGTTGTCGATCGTCTGCGGCGCCGTCGTGGCTGGTCGCGCAGTTCCCCGCGCCCCTTTACGCTGCGGTGACCGCCGACAGCCGCGTCACATCCCGCGCCGTCCCCGTCACCCCCGACAGAAACCCCTGCGCCCGCGGCGAGGCGTTCTCCGTCAGCCAGCCGGGGTCGATGTCGCAGACCGCGACCCGGACCTCCGTGCCGGTCAGGGCGAGGGGCAGGGTGTGGACGACGGTGGAGGGGAAGCTGAGGATCGTGCGGCCGATCGGGCCGCGGCGGGCGATCAGTTCCAGGGGGAGGTCGGGGCGGACGATCTCCAGGCCCGTCTCGGCGGCCAGCCGGTGGAGCTTGTCGGTGCTCTCGCGGCGGTGTGCGAAGTAGCGGGTGGCGCCGTGGGTCTTCGCCAGGGTGCGGACGGCTTCCAGGTAGCGGTCGCCGTCGACCACGCCGGTCTCCACGAGTGAGGTGCCCACCATGTCGGCGCCCTTGGTGATGCGGGGCGGGCCGAAGCGGAAGCGGGTCCAGGAGAAGTCGTTGGTGTGGACGGTCACGCCGGGCGGGATCTCGTCCATGGGCATGGAGGAGAAGATCGCCACCTTGCGTTTGGAGCTCGGGGTGAGGCGGCGGCGGGCCTTGGAGGACACCGGCGCGAAGATCAGGTCCCGGGGGCCCGGGCGGCCGCCCTTGCGGTGCCAGCGGACAAGACGTTCACCGCGGGCCAGCTGGGCGACGAACTCCATCGTGGCCGTGCCGTCGTCGACGACGACCAGGTCGCGGGCCTTGGTGATGGTCAGCAGGAGTTGTACGTAGCGGGAGAAGGGGTCGCCCAGGACGATGCGGTCGGCCCTGCGGAGCATGCCGGTCAGGCCGCCGATGGTCTGGAAGGGGGCCGCCGGGCCACCCCGGGCCTCCTCCCAGCGGACCGTGTGGCCCTCGTCGCGGGCGAGTTCGGCCATGCGGCGCAGCTGGCCGCGGGTCATGGGGTCGGTCGGGGACAGGACGACGAGGGTGAGCGTCGCGCCGGGCGCCTGGGCATGCGCCCACTCCAGCACGTTCAGAAGCTGTACCGGGCTCTCGACGAACGCGAGAGTGGAGGTGCTGCCGGCGGATCCGGCGCGGCGGCTCATCGACGTATGACCGTCCCCTAAGTGGTGGTGACTCAGACCGAGACCGGCTCGCCCGCGGCCGCGGCGATCTCCGCCTCGGCGACGACGCCCGTGACGCGGCGCAGCTTCTTCATGGGGCCGAGCTCGGAGTCGTAGACCTTCTTGACGCCGTCGCCGAGGGAGGCCTCGATGGTGCGGATGTCACGGACGAGGCGGGTGAGGCCGCCCGGCTCGACGGAGGCGGCCTGGTCGGAGCCCCACATCGCGCGGTCCAGGGTGATGTGGCGCTCGACGAAGGTGGCGCCGAGGGCGACCGCGGCGAGGGTGGTCTGCAGGCCCGTCTCGTGGCCGGAGTAGCCGATCGGGACGTTCGGGTACTCGTCCTGCAGGGTGTTGATGACGCGGAGGTTGAGCTCCTCGGCCTTCGCGGGGTAGGTCGAAGTGGCGTGGCAGAGCAGGATGTTGTCGCTGCCCAGGACCTCGACCGCGTGGCGGATCTGCTTCGGGGTCGACATGCCGGAGGACAGGATGACCGTGCGGCCGGTGGCGCGCAGGGCGCGCAGCAGCTCGTCGTCCGTGAGGGAGGCGGAGGCGACCTTGTGGGCGGGGACGTCGAACTTCTCCAGGAAGGCGACGGCCTCGGTGTCCCACGGGGAGGCGAACCAGTCGATCCCCTTCTCCTTGGAGTACTCGTCAATCTGGCGGTACTCGTCCTCGCCGAACTCCACGCGGTGGCGGTAGTCGATGTACGTCATCCGGCCCCAGGGGGTGTCGCGCTCGATGTCCCACTGGTCGCGCGGGGTGCAGATCTCGGGGGTGCGCTTCTGGAACTTGACCGCGTCGCAACCGGCCTCGGCGGCGGCGTCGATCAGCTTGAAGGCGTTCTCGAGCTCGCCGTTGTGGTTGATGCCGATCTCGCCGACGACATAGACGGGCTGACCCGGGCCGGCGGTCTTCGAACCGAACGTGCGCAGACGGGAGTTGGTGCTCATGGCAGGAACTGTCCTTACTTGGTCAGAGAGTCGAGAGAGGGGCCGAGGATCCAGCTGGCGATCTCTCGGATCGCGCCGTCGCCACCAGGGACGGTGGTGACCGCACGTGCGGCGCCGCGTACCACGTCGTGGGCGCTCGCGACCGCCACGGGCCAGCCCACGAGGGCGAAGCACGGGAGGTCGTTGACGTCGTTGCCGACGTAGAGCACGCGCTCGGGCGCGATGCCCTGCTCCTCGCACCACTGCTTCAGTGCGAGGTCCTTCCGGTCGATGCCGTGCAGCACGGGAATCTGCAGCTTCCGTGCGCGGGCGGCGACGACCGGGTTCTGCTCCGAGGAGAGGATCAGCATCTTCAGGGCGCTCTTGCGCAGCGCCGCGATGCCGAGGCCGTCCCCGCGGTGCACGGAGACGAACTCCTTTCCATCGGCGTCGATCAGCACCCTGTCGTCGGTCTGGGTGCCGTCGAAGTCGAGTACGACCGCGTCGATGTCGTCGGCGGTCGGGAGGGCTCCGGGCCGGTCCGCGTCGAAGAGCGGAGCCAGCGCGCGGGCCCGCGCCAGGTCGTGCGGGTCGTCGATCTCCAGCACGCGCGCGGGGTCGGTCCGTACGAGCTCCGTACGGCCGAAGAAGCGGTGCTGGTGCTTGCGGAAGCCTGCCGCGTCCATCGCGTAGGCGGCGCCGGTCTCCAGGAGGTCCTGGGGGCGGTCCTGGCGGCGCGGGCGGTAGGACTTGTCGTGGTTGACGCCGTAGCCGCCGCCGGTGGCCGCGTCGGCCTCCGCGACGGTGCCCGCGGTGGCCTCGTCCTCGGCGTCGCGCCAGATGAAGCCGTGGAAGGGGGCCACGGTGACGGCCGTGTCGGCGCCGTTCTCGGCGACCGCGGCCGCCACTCCGTCGATGTCCTCGCGGATGATGAACGGGCTGGTGCACTGCACGAACACCACCACGTCGACCGCCGCGCCCTGGAGGGCCTCGTGGGCGTCCATGGCGTGCAGGACCGCGGCCTCCGAGGTCGCCGTGTCCCCGGCGATGGCGGCGGGACGCAGCACGACCTCGGCGCCGGCCTCACGCGCCGCCGCGGCGATGGCCTGGTCGTCGGTGGACACCACGACATCGGTCACCAGGCGGGTCGCCCGGCACTCGCGCACCGCCCGCGCCACCAGCGGCACACCGCCGACGGGGGCGAGGTTCTTCGCGGGCACGCCCTTGGAGCCGCCGCGCGCGGGAATCACCGCGAGCACCCGGCGCACCGAAGCGCCTTGGCCCGCTTGCGGGTTGGACATGGGCTGCACTCCTTGGGCTCCTTGCGGAGGTATCGGCGCGACTGCGGCTCGCGCTTGTGTGGGTTCTGGGGCCGCCGGGGCCGGCAGACCGATCGCGTCCGTCTTCGCAGAGGACACGGCTCGTGCTACCGCCGCTTCCGCGGCCCGTAGGGGCGCGGGGCTGTATCGCATGTGCGGCTGCCGCCGCGCGGGCGCGACCGGCCCCGACGGCGCCGCAGCCGCTCGACGACCTGAAGCGGCACTTCCCGGGGCGCTCACAGCTCCCCCATCCGCCGGATCACCGGGGCCACGCGCTGCACCCCGTGCCGGTAGGCACCGCGCGCCGCCCGGCGGACGATCTGCCGGACCGGCCCCGGCTCCTTGTCGACCGAGGGTGCCCCCGGCAAAACGCTGCCGTCGGGGCCGAGGTGGTGGCGGGCGAGGATGCCGGGCAGATAGCCGGGCGCCGTCGCGGGCGTGTAGTACGGGGTCAGCGGCGCCGGGCCGCCGGGGCGGTCGAGCAGCTTGGCGATGCGTTCGCGGGCCGCGTCGAAGGCGGTGGCGTAGGAGCCGTCCGCGGCGACGCCCTGCCGGGCCACCCACTCCTCGTCGGCGGTCGGCCGGTGGCCGGCGTCCAGCTGGTCCCAGGAGGCGAGGCAGCCGGAGCCCACGAAGTGGTGGTTGCCGAGCACCTCGCGTACGCCCAGGTCGGTCAGGACGACCGTCGGGACACGGCGGTGCAGGGACTCCAGCGCGGCCGTGGAGCTGATGGTGACCAGCAGGTCGGTGCGGTCGAGGACCTCACCCATGTTCCCGTACACCAGGTGGAAGTTGGCCGGCGGATCGAGCCGCTGGACCAGCTTCTGGTAGGGCTGCTCCTCGATGTGCGTGGTGTGCTCGCCCGGCTTGGAGCGCAGCTTCAGCAGCACCTCGCGCTCGGGGTGCAGCCGGGCGTGCTGGACCAGCCGGTTCAGCAGGTACATACGGTCCTTGCGGCTGTCCGGCACGGACGGCTGCACGGCGAACACCACGGTGTACGGGTCGTGTTCACCTTCGTAGGCCGCACCGCCGAGGAAGGGGAGTGCCACCTCGGTCACCGACGAGGCGTCGGCGCCCACCCCCTCGTACACGGCTCTGAAACGCTCCGCGTCCTGGCGGGAGTTGGCGAGGACGAGGTCCGCGCCGTGCCGCAGCAGGAGGCCGTCGGCGAGCTTCTCGTAGACGACGCCGACATAGCCGGTGACGACGACGGGGCGCCGCTCGCTGCCCTCCCACACGCGCGCCAGGCCGTGCAGCATGGCCTGTACGCCGCCGCCGACGAGTGCGAGCACGACGACGTCGTACGACTCCTCGGCCATGGCGCGCAGAAACTCGACGGCCGTGACCTCCCTGAGGGAGTCGGCGCGCACACCGACCTCCGCCAGCTGGCGGGCGGTCGGCGTCGCCCGCCCGCGCAGCAGGAATCCGCTCAGTTCGAGACCGACTTGCGCGTCCTCGTCGGGTGCGGCTTCCATGGACGGGCCCGGGGCGATACGAGCCGCGGTCAGCGCACCCCATTTCCAGCGGGTGTCGGAGTCCGCGAGTACGGCGATTCGCGTGGGCTTCGAGGTACTTGGTGGCACGACGAAGACGCTAGGAAGCAATTCCGAGGCGCGGCCCAACCGCACCTCAACAGAAAGTTAACAACACCCCGCCGAAAGCCGAACTGGCTCGCCAAACCCCCGGAGCTACAGTCGATGCACCGTTCCGACACATCGAGTTCACCCTCTGTACGGCCGCCGGAAAGTTACGCCGCCGGACTGCCTCTTACTCTCTCTTACGTGCCAAAGCTTTCCGTGATCGTGCCGTTCTACAACGTGCAGCAATATGCCCCGGACACCCTCAAAAGCCTTCGCTTGAACGCGCGACGGGATTTCGAGTTCGTACTGGTCGACGACCATTCGAAGGACGAAACTCCGGCGATTCTCGAACGCGCGGCCGAGGAGCTCTCCGACGTGGCGCAGGTGCGGTATATCCGCCATGAGAAGAACGGGGGACTCGCCACCGCCCGCAACACCGGCCTGGACGCGGCGCAGGGCGAGTACCTGACGTTCCTGGACGGCGACGACTGGCTGGCTCCCGGCTATTTCGCCGAACTGGTGGATGCCATCGAGGGGTTGGGCGTCGATTTCGTGCGCACCGACCATGTGCAGGCGACCGCTCGCGCGCGCAGCGTGAGCAGGGTCCCCTACGGGCGCCGCTGGGAGGCGCTGAACCCGCGCGAGGCGATTCTGCCCGCCGACCGTTCGACCTCCGTGGACTACGCCTTCGCGTGGGCCGGCGCCTACCACCGCCGGCTCCTCGACAAGGGCCTGCTGCACTTCACCGACGGGCTGCGTACGGCTGAGGACCGGCCGTGGATCTGGAAGCTGCACCGCGAGGCGGAGTCGTTCGCCGTGGTGAGCCTGCTCGGCGTCTTCTACCGGCGCGGGGTCGCCTCGTCCCTGACGCAGATCGGCGACGTCCGCCAGCTCGACTTCATCCGCGCCTTCGACCAGGTCATCGAGGAGACGGCCAAGGACCCGGACGCGGACCGGCTGCTGCCGAAGGCGGTGCGCACCTACTGCGCGATCATCGCCCACCATGTCTCGGACGAGGAGAAGTGGGAGCCGTCCGTGTACCGGGAGCTGCGGGCGAGGAGCGCGGCCGCGATCCAGCGCCTGCCGCAGGACATGCTCGGCGACGTACTCGAAACGATGGACATGCACCGCTCCTCCAAGCTGCGGCGGCTGCGGCGCCGGATCACGACAGCGAAGGCGGCTGCCTGATGCCCCGTACGACCCGCATCTACTGCGTCTCGACTCTCTACGGCGCCGCCACCCTGGCCGCCGCGATCGACTCCGACTGCTTCGAGCCGGAGGACCGCAGCATCCTGCTGGTCTTCAACAACTCCGCGACCCCGGAGATCACTTCGCCGGTCGACGAGATGCCCGGTTTTGAACCGTTGCGCCACCACTTCGACGACGTGTTGTCCTGGAACGAGGCCATCCGCCCCTTCCACCCGGGCGCCTGGACCCCGCGCCAGGACGACATCCCGCTCTTCGAGCGCTACCTGCGGCTCCTGTGGGACCTGGGTGACGACCGCGTGGAGCTGGTCCTGGAGTCCATCCAGGTCGCCCCGGCCCTCAGCCTGGCCCAGCTGTTCACCGACGCCCCCGTCGACGTCTACGCCGACGGCCTGATGAGCTACGGCCCCACCCGCAACAAGCTCGACCCGCTGGTCGGTACACGGGTGCGCCGGCTGCTCCATCTCGACCTGGTCCCCGGCCTCACCCCGATGCTGCTGACCGAGTTCGACGTGCCCGCGCAGGTCCTGCCGACCGAGGCCTTCCTGAAGGTGATGGGCGAACTCACCGCCTCCGTACCGGAGTTGCCGGTCCTGCCGGACAACTCGGCGCTGCTGCTCGGCCAGTATCTGTCCGCGCTGGGCATCCTCTCCCCCGAGGAGGAGGAGGACCTGCATGTGCGGATGATGCGCGGGGCGGTCGAGCGCGGCCACCGGGCGATCGTCTTCAAGCCGCACCCCACCGCGCCGGCCCGCTACAGCCGTGCGCTGGAGACGGAGGCCGAGAAGCTCGGCATCGACCTCACGGTCATCGACCTGCCCGTCCTCGCCGAGCTGCTGTTCGAGAAGTCGCCGCCCGGCCTGGTCGTCGGCTGCTTCTCCACGGCGCTCTTCACCGCGTCCGCGTTCTACGGCCTCCCGGTCGCCCGCATCGGTACGGAACCGCTGCTGGACCGCCTCACGCCGTACCAGAACAGCAACCGGGTCCCGGCCGTCCTGGCCGACGCGCTGCTCCCGGACCTGGAGGGCGGGAAGGGCGAGGCCGTCATCCCCGCCGACAAGCTGGACGGCCTGGTCACCGCGGTCGGCTTCAGCATGCAGCCGCAGATCTACCCGAATCTGCGCCCGGCGGCGGAACGCTACCTGGCCCGGCACTTCGCCGACCGCACCCGCCGCTACTTCAAGCGCAAGCGGCTCACCTCGCTCGGCCTGCCGGGCGGCATCCCGCAGCGACTGGCCTTCCTGCCCCGCAACGCCACGGCCCGCAGGGTGGTCCGGCGGGCACGGGCGATCAGGAAGGCCGTGCAGGGCTGAGCGCGGCCACCACGTAGATCACGGACGGCACCCGGCCGCCGCCCACCGCAGAGGTGGGCGGCGGCCGTTTCCGTGTGCAACGTCAGCCCTACGGCATGTGGCGTGCCTCGACGCCCGCGACGATCAGCGCCAGTCCCTCATCGAAGTGCCGGTCGTAGTCCTCGAAGATCTCCCGCCCGGCCGCGGCCGCGAGGGGGAAGTCGGCCAGCAGGCGGGCGCGATCCTCGACGTCGTAGCCCTCGCGGCGCTCGCCGGGCAGGGGCCGGACGCCCTGCTCCTCGGTGACGAAGCCGATGGTGTACGCGTACGCGGTCCGGTTGGCCCGGACGGCCTCGGCGAGCCCGAAGCCGGCGGCCGTGAAGAGCCGGAGGTTGGACTCCATCTCACGGGCGTGATCCGTCCCCGTGAAGCGCGACCCGCTGTAGACCTTCGCGCCGTCGCGATACCCGAGCAGAGCGGCCCGCAGCCCCCGGTTCGCCTTCACCATCCGCTCCTGCCATGCATCGCCCGGATCAAGATCCGCCCCCGCGACCATCCGGCGGTACATCTCCGTCGCCATCTCGTCGAGCAGCGCCTGCTTGTCCTTGAAGTGCCAGTACAGAGCGGGCGCCTTGACGTCCAGCTCCTTGGCGATGGCCCGCAGGGTCAGCCCGTCCAGACCGACCTCGTTCAGCAGCTTCAGGGCGGTGTCGGCGACCCGTTTGCGGTCGAGGGGGGCGCGTTTCTCCGTACTCACACTTGACAGCTTAACAGCGTTAAGGGCACGCTCGGAGCCAAGAGAACTTAACAACGTTAAGGAGAGTGGATCATGAGCACGGTGGACGTGGTGATCGTGGGGGCGGGCCCGACCGGTCTGGCCCTCGGTGTCGACCTCGCGCGGCGGGGAGTGGACGCGCTGGTCGTGGAGAAGGCGGAGGGGCTGTTCCCGGGTTCGCGCGGCAAGGGCATCCAGCCGCGCACCCTGGAGGTCCTGGACGACCTCGGGGTGCTGGACGCGATCCTCGCGGGCGGTGGGCGCTACCCGGTCGGCATGATCTGGCAGAACGGCGAGCGGGTCGGCGAGCACCGGATGTTCGACGCGGACGAGGTGAAGGAGGCGGCCGGGGACTCCGCGTTCACCGAGCCGTGGATGGTGCCGCAGTGGCGGACGCAGGAGATCCTGTTCACGCGGCTGGAGGAACTGGGAGGGCGGGTGGCCTTCGGCCGGGAGGTCGTCGGGCTCGACCAGGACGAGGACGGCGTGAGCGTGCGCTTCGCGTCCGGGCCGGACCTGCGCGCCCGGTACGTCGTCGCCGCCGACGGCGGGCGCTCGGCCGTGCGGCGCGCGCTGGGCATCGGCATGACCGGCGAGACGGTCGACCCCAACCCGGTCCTGGTCTCGGACGTCCGGATCACCGGCCTGGACCGCGACAACTGGCACATCTTCCCGCCGCACGGGGACGGTGACGGCTACCTCTCCATCTGCCCGCTCGCCGGTACGGAGGACTTCCAGCTGGTCGCCCAGTTCCCGGAGGGGACCCCGGTGGACCTGTCCCTGGACGGCATCCGCAAGGTCGCCGCCGCGCGCACGCATCTCGTCCCGGACGACGTGACGGAGGTCCGCTGGGCCTCGGAGTTCCGCCCGCGCGCGGCCCTCGCGGACCGCTTCCGGGCCGGGCGCGTCTTCCTCGCCGGGGACGCGGCGCATGTGCACTCCCCCGCCGGCGGCCAGGGCCTCAACACCAGCGTCCAGGACGCCTACAACCTGGGCTGGAAGCTGGGTGCGGTGGTGCGCGGCGGGGCGCCGGCCGCTCTCCTCGACACCTACGAGGAGGAGCGGCGGCCCATCGCCGAACGGATGCTCGGGATCTCGACCGGCGTGCACCGGGGCGAGGTGCGGCGCGGGGCGGCGACGGTCCAACTGGGGTTGGGGTACCGGGAGTCGTCACTTTCGCGGGAGACGCGGGCGGCTGCGGGTGCGGTGCGGGCGGGTGACCGGGCGCCGGACGCGGTGGTGGGGGGTGTACGGCTCTTCGACGCGTTCCGGGGGCCGCATTGGACGCTGGTGGCGCTGGGCGTGGAGGCGCCCGACCTGGGCATGGCGTCGGTGCGGGTTGTCCAGGGCTCCGCCCTGGAGCCGTACGGGGAGGGATTGTTCCTCGTACGGCCGGATGGGTATGTCGGGTGGGCGGGAGACTCGGCTGCGGAGCTTCGCGACTACGTCACCGGGCTAGGACTCCGCTGATAGTGCCACGATCGGTCGTCTATCGACTGCCGCGCCGTCGTGGCTGGTCGCGCAGTTCCCCGCGCCCCTTTAGGGCGCTAGAACGCGTCCGAGGGGATATAGGTGCCCCAGATCTCCCGCAGCGCGTTGCACACCTCGCCCACCGTTGCTCGCGCCCGCAGGGCGTCCTTCATCGGGTACAGGACGTTGTCCTCGCCCTCGGCGGCCTTCTTGAGGGCTGCCAGGGCCGCGTCCACCGCCGGCTGGTCGCGTTCGGCGCGGAGTTTTGCCAGGCGCTCTGCCTGCTGGGCCTCGATGGCCGGGTCGACTCGGAGCGGCTCGTACGGCTCCTCCTCGTCCAGCTGGAAGCGGTTGACGCCGACCACGACGCGCTCGCCGGAGTCGGTCTCCTGGGCGATGCGGTAGGCGCTGCGCTCGATCTCGGACTTCTGGAAGCCGTGCTCGATCGCGTTGACCGCGCCGCCCAGCTCCTCCACCTTGGCCATCAGCTCTACGGTGGCCGCCTCCACGTCGTCCGTCATCTTCTCGATGACGTACGAACCGGCGAACGGGTCGACGGTCGCCGTCACGTCCGTCTCGTAGGCCAGCACCTGCTGGGTACGGAGGGCGAGGCGGGCGGACTTGTCGGTCGGCAGGGCGATTGCCTCGTCGAAGGAGTTCGTGTGGAGGGACTGCGTGCCGCCGAGGACCGCGGCCAGGCCCTGGACGGCGACCCGGACCAGGTTCACCTCCGGCTGCTGGGCCGTCAGTTGGACGCCCGCCGTCTGCGTGTGGAAGCGCAGCATCAGGGACTTCGGGTTCTTCGCGCCGAACTCCTCCTTCATCACGCGGGCCCAAATGCGCCTGGCCGCACGGAACTTGGCGACCTCTTCGAGGATCGTCGTACGGGCCACGAAGAAGAAGGAGAGACGCGGTGCGAAGTCGTCGACGTCCATGCCGGCGGCAACCGCCGTGCGGACGTACTCGATGCCGTCGGCCAGCGTGAAGGCGATCTCCTGCGCGGGGGAGGCGCCCGCCTCGGCCATGTGGTAGCCGGAGATCGAGATCGTGTTCCACTTCGGGATCTCGGCCTTGCAGTACTTGAAGATGTCGGCGATCAGGCGCAGGGAGGGCTTCGGCGGGAAGATGTACGTCCCGCGCGCGATGTACTCCTTCAGCACGTCGTTCTGGATCGTGCCGGTGAGCTGGGAGGCCGGGACGCCCTGCTCCTCGCCGACCAGCTGGTACATCAGCAGCAGCAGGGCCGCCGGTGCGTTGATCGTCATCGAGGTCGAGACCTTGTCCAGCGGGATCCCGCCGAACAGCACCCGCATGTCCTCGACCGAGTCGATCGCCACGCCGACCTTGCCGACCTCGCCGTGTGCGATGGCGGCGTCGGAGTCGTGGCCCATCTGGGTCGGCAGGTCGAAGGCGACCGACAGACCCATCGTGCCGTTGGCGATGAGCTGCTTGTAGCGGGCGTTGGACTCCACCGCCGTACCGAAACCGGCGTACTGGCGCATGGTCCAGGGGCGGCCCGTGTACATCGACGGATAGACGCCGCGGGTGAAGGGGTACGAGCCGGGCTCGCCCAGCTTCTCCGCCGGGTCCCAGCCCGCGAGGCCCTCGGGCCCGTAGACCGGTTCGATGGGCAGTCCGGACTCCGACTCACGCGCCATTGGTGTGATGCCTCCCGCTGAGCAATTACGCCGATTGCTCTGTTCACTCGCCAGTTACTCGCCAGTACAGACCGACCCTCCTGCGGACTGTAGCGGTGCGCGTGCAGTCGGTGGAGGGGAGCACGCTGGGACCTTCCTCACAGCAGTTTGGCGGTCCCCGTCACAACCATGCACCGCGGTTCGCAAGCAGTCATCCGCGGGCACCATCTCAGATGACACAGGCGGGGCTGTCGGTTCCATCGGTGAGGACGGCGGGGGTCGCAGTGCGTATGAAGGGCATGGGGAGATCGATCGCCGCTGCGGCGGCACTCGCGGTCCTGGCCACCGTGTGCGGCTGCACCGTGCAGGGCACGGACGGCAAGGGGCACTCGCCCGTGCACATCGAGCTGCCGGGCAGCAAAACGCCCTCGGCCCCCTCTTCCAAGGCCGGCTCCCACGGCGAGCCGAGCGCGTCTCCCTCGACCACCGGTCCGGCCGTCCTTTGGTCCCGCGGCGACTCCTCCGACGGCGTGCGCGAACTCCAGGCCCGGCTGCGGCAGGTCGACTGGCTCTTCGACGGCCCGACCGGGACGTACGACGACCTGACCGAGAACGCGGTCAAGGGGTTCCAGGGCAAGCGCGGGCTGCCGAAGACCGGGCGGACGGACACCGTCACCTGGCAGCGGCTGCTGAAGATGACGCACGAGCCCGGGACGTGGGAGCTGTATCTGATGGGCGGCCAGCCCGCCGGCCCGGCGGATCCGCGCTGTCTGACCGGGCGGGTGCTGTGCATCGACAAGACGACCCGCACCCTGCGCTGGATGATCGACGGGCAGACGGTGTCGACGATGTCGGTCCGCTTCGGCGCGACGGGCACGCCCACCCGCGAGGGCGTCTTCGATGTGTACTGGAAGTCCCGCCACCACTGGTCGACGCTCTACGACTCGCCCATGCCGTACGCGATGTTCTTCAGCGGCGGCCAGGCCGTGCACTACTCGTACGACTTCGCGGCCCGCGGTTACGCCGGCGGCTCGCACGGCTGCGTCAATGTCCGGGACGAAGCGGCCATCTCCGACCTGTACGGGCAGGTGAGGAACGGCGACAAGGTCGTCGTGTACCGGTGAGGCCGAGCGGCCTGAGAGGTGTGGGGCGCGGGCGGGACCGGGGGAACGTGTCCCGCCCGCGCCGAGGTGCACGAGCCGTGGGTACGGGGGGAACCCCGGCTCTGTGCGACGGCCGATGACCAGTCGGCTCACTCAGTACTGCGCGGGTACGGCCGAAAACGTTACTGGCGGGGCCAAGAAATTTTCGCGGACCGTAAAACCGCAGGTCAGAGCGCGCTGTACGTCGGGGTCGGCGTCGGCGACGGGGTCCGCGCCGGCAGCTGCTGCCTCGGCAGGAGGGGCGGGAAGGGCGTGAGAGGGGACGGCGTGACGGTGGGGCGGCCTGGGGCTATGTGATGGCCGTCGCCGTCACCGCCCTGGTCTCCCTGGTCGCCGCCCTTGCCGTTCTTGTTGCCCTGGTCGCCCTGGTCGCCCTTGCTCTTGCCCTTGTCGTCCTTGTCGTCGCCGCTGCGGGCCGTGCCGTCGGTGCCGGCGAGGACGTTCTGGCAGTACTTCCAGACTCGGCCCGTACCGGAGCCGCCGGCCGCGCCCTCCAGGGCCCGCTTGCGGTCGCCCGTGAGCCGCTTGCCGTCGCGCACGTCGCGGCAGGCCGACGTGGCCCCCAGCCACCAGCCGCCGCCGGTCGCCTGCCCGTCCTCGGTGCCGGAGCCGGGCTTGGCCGACTTGCCGCCGCCGGCCGAGCCGTGCGGGGTCGTCGGGACGGTGGAAGGGGAACTGGAGCCCTCGGGTTCGGGATCGCCCAGGGCGCTGTTCGGCGAGGGCGACACCAGCGGGCGGTCCGGGCTCACACCGGCCGAGACCGAGGCGGCGGGGCCGGGATCGTCGTGACGGAACGGCGTCGGGAGCACTCCGGTCGTCGTCGCGAACGCGACTCCGCCGACCATGCCGGCCGCCAGCACGGCCGTCAGCCCGAAGCGGGCGGGCCGGGCCCAGCGGGAGCGCCGGGAATCCGGGACCGGGCCGCCGATGCGGACGAGCCCGGCATCGGAGGTCCGAGGGCGGGCGCGGTGGCTGCCGGCGGGGTCCTGCCCGGCGTGCGCACCGGACCGGGCCGCGCGGAAGGCGGCCAGCGCGGCGGCCTCGCCGGGGAGTTCGGCGCTGCTCAGCGAGGGCTCGACGACCAGCCCTTCAAGGGTCTTCGCGAGCCGTTCGGCCTGGTCACGGGAGGCGGCCTCGACAGCTTCGAGTGACTCTCCGCGCAGCAAAAGCTCCGCTGTTTCGCGGTCCAGCCACCTGCTGTGCTCGTCGGCCATCACATGTCCTTCTGCGTCCGCGCAACGCTTTGCGTCACACTCGCGGACGTCACCGCGCGGCCGCGCGGTTCTCTCTGGGGCGGCAGCCCGTCCAGGCCGCCGGTCGATTCCGGATCCGCGCCGAGCAGTTCCGCGAGCCGCTTCAGACCGCGGTGCGCCGCCGTACGTACGGCACCCGGGCGCTTGCCGAGGGTCTCGGCGGCGGTCTTGGCGTCGAGGCCCACGACGACGCGCAGCACGACGGCCTCGGCCTGGTCCTGCGGCAGCCGGGCGATCAGGGAGAGTGTGTGGTCGGTGGCCAGGGACTCGATGGCCTCACCGGCGGTGTCGGACTCGGCGGGCCTGCCGGTCAGTTCCGTCTCGTCGCCGCCGATCGCGGGGCGGCGGCCGCGCATACGTATGTGATCGAGCGCACGGTTGCGGGCTATCCGGGCGGCCCAGCCGCGGAAGCGGTCCGCGTCGCCGCTGAACCGGTCGAGATCACGGGCGATCTGCAGCCAGGCCTCGGACGCGACGTCCTCGGCGTCCGGGTCGCCGACCAGTGTCCGGACATATCCGAGCAGGCGTGGGTGCACCGCCCGGTACACAGTCCGGAACGCGGTCTCGTTCCCGTCCTGTGCCGCAAGCACCGCGGCGGTCAGCTCCGCGTCGTCCCCCAGCACCCGATGGATCCTCGTTAGATGGTTGCGGCTGCAAGGCCGCCGATCATTGCGATGGTCATGCGTCTGCGATGGTCGTACGTCTGCGATCGCCGTTCGTCTTCCCGCGCCCGGCGCGAAAGGCACGTTACGACCTGAAACCGCTGCTCGTCCACGTCCGTACAACCTCTACCCACCCTACGACGGGGCAGGCTGTACCCGGGGTGTGACAGAAACCGCACTCACGGCGCTGTAGGAAGTACGGGCCGCCGCGCGGCCCGACCGCGCGACGGCCGGGGCCTCTCCTGTGGGGGGTGGCGGCCCCGGCCGTTGCTTCGGTTTCGGGGCTTCCCGGACATCGGCCTTCGGCCCCCTTCGCCCCGACGCTGACCGTGGTGGGCTGTGTTGTGACCCGGTGAGTGGTGCCCACGTTCGCGGAGACCTCCACGAGGTTCTCCCCCGCGTCCAGGTCGTCGGTGACCTCTCAGTGACGCCAGTCGTGGATGCGGAACTTTTCGGGGAGGTTGATATTCCGTGGACGGGTTCTCGACGATGCGGATGTTCCGGGGTCACACGCCGTCGGCGCGGATCATCCGCCGTACCAGGTCCACCCAGGTGGCCTGGAGGCGTGCCACGGGGACTTCGCACCCGACGTGCAGGTAGTCCGTCGTCTCGAAGGTCGCGAAGGCGAGCAGGGCGTGGGCGAGCATGTCGTGGTCGCCGTCAACTCCTGCCTCTCGTAGGAGAGTTGATACGTGCTGGTGGAAGGCGCGGCCGGTGTCGGAGGCGTGGCGACGTTCGTGCAGCACCTGGCGCCCGAGCGCGGCACCCAGGTCCGCGTCGGCGGCGATGCGCTCGATCAGGGCACCGCCGAACGCCTCCAGCCGCTCCCTCGGGGGTGCGCCCGGACCCAGCGGCGGGGCACCTTCGGTGTACGCCTGATGGAACGCGGCCTCGGCCTCGCCGAGGAGGGCGAGCAGGAGTCCGTCGCGGTCGCCGAACCGGCGGAAGAGCGTGCCCTTGCCGACTCCGGCGGCCTCCGCGACCTCCCGCATCGTCACGTGCTCGGCCCCGTGCTCGGCCACCAGCCGGGCGGCCGCCTCCAGCAGCCGGGCGCGGTTGCGGGCGGCATCGGCCCGCTCGGCGGCGGTGCCGTCCGGAGCGTCCATCACGGTGTTCCTGTCACTTGTGCCGAGGGGGTGGCCGGTGCGCAGGTCGAGGCGGGAGGCGTGCAGCCGGCACTCGACGGTGAAGCCGTCCACTTCCCCCGGTTCACAGGGGTGCGTCGGGCGGCGGGCTACGGCGTCCGGCCCGGAGAGGCACGTGTGAGGGGGCTGATCGCCGAGGCCGGCGACGCGGCGCCGGGCCGTGACCCGGCCTCGGTCCGAAGCGGCCTCGGCGGATGGGCCCAAGCCTCGTCAGGGGGTGAGCTGCTGGTGCCCTATGACCGAGAGCAGTTCCAGCTTGCTGTGGCTTTCCGTGCCGGGGCGGGTGGTCAGCACCACCAGGGTCTGGGCACGGTTCTCGGTGAACAGGACCTGGCCGTCGACATCGATGCGGCCGAGTTCGGGATGGAGGATGGTCTTGCCCTCGTCGTAGCGCTGGGCGACCTCCTGGAGTTCCCACAGGCGGACGAACTCGGGGCTGTGTTCCTGGAGTTCGGCGAGGATCCGGGTGGCCCGGGGGATGTCGCTGCCGGCGGTCAGCGCGACCCGCAGACGGGCTGCCTGGGCACGGCCGTGGCGTTCGTGGTCCTCCTCGGGATACACCAGGCGCTCGGCGGGGTCCATGAACCAGCGGTAGTAGGCGCTGCGGGCCAGGCCGCTGTGCCGGGTCTGGTCGCCGAGCAGGGCGATGGCCAGCGCGTTCATCGCGAGGGTGTCGGCCATGTCGGTCAGCACCAGGGCCGGGGAGTCGTCCAGCCGGTCCAGCACCCGCATCAGCGTCGGGCTGACGTGCTCGGAGCGGTGGAAACGGGCCGGGGCGTTGTGGCCGATGAGGACGAAGAGGTGGTCGCGCTCGTCCAGGGTCAGCCGCAGCGCCCGGGCGAGAGCGGTGGTGATCTGGACGGAGGGCTGCGGGGCGCGCTGCTGTTCCAGGCGGGCGTAGTAGTCGGTGGACATGCCGGCGAGCTGGGCGACCTCCTCGCGGCGCAGACCCTGGGTACGCCTGCGCTCCCCCTCGACCAGCCCGACATCACGCGGGCGCAGTGCCTCACGCCGGTGGCGCAGGAATTCCGCCAGTTCCTTCTTGTCCATGCCCACCATCCTCACCGCTCGCCGCCCGGCTATCCAGAGACCGCCGATCCATGGATGAACCGTCTCTCCCACCCGCGCGAAGACGCTCATACGGTCGACGCCAGCATCTCCCGACCGAACGGAAGAGCAGATGACCGTTTTCAGCGATCACAGCATCGAGCTTTCGCACCTGCCTTTTCACTATCGCGAGGCGGGTAGTCCTGATGCGCCGCCAGTCGTTCTTCTGCATGGCCTCATGTACGACGCGCGGGACTGGGACGAGATCGCGAGTTTCCTCGCCGAGCGCTACCACGTCCTGGCCCTCACTCAGCGCGGCCACGGCGAAAGCACATGGCCCGGCGAGTACTCCTTCGAGCTGGGGTGCGGCGATCTCGAAGCCTTCACCGATGCGCTTTCCCTGGACCGGTTCACGCTGATCGGCCACTCGATGGGCGCACGGGTCGGGTGCGTCTTCGCGGAGAAATGGCCCGAGCGGATCGAGCGGATGGTCTGGGAGGACACCGCTCCCATCGACGTGGACTTTCCCGAGGGTTCCGAGGAAGTGCCGGGGGCGGCGCGTTTCGATTTCTCCGCGGCCACCTCACTGGTGCACCAGATCCACAACCCCGATCCGTCCTGGTGGAACAACCTTCCCAAGATCACCGCTCCGACGCTCGTCATCGGCGGCGGGTCGACCAGCTACACCCCCCAGGAGGGGCTGGCCGAGGCCGCTCGCCTCCTCCCTGACGGCCGACTGGAGACGATCGAGGGCGCCGGGCACCTGGTCCACCGGACGCGCCCACAGGAATACAAGGAAATCCTGCGTAAGTTCCTTATCGATAACGGAAATTCATGACTACGAACCACATAGCACTCGACGTCGGGGATACCCGGATCACCGGCATCGAGGCATCAGGCCGTCCCGGGATGCCGTTGCTGGTCTGCCTTCCCGGAGGCGGTTACAACGCGTCGTACTTCGACGTGCTCGGGTATTCGCTGGTGGACGCCGCGCGGTGCGAGGGCTTTCCGGTGGTGTCGCTCGACCGTCCGGGCTATGGCGGCAGCACCGCGCTGAAGGGGGAGATCTCGTTCCGCCGCAATGCTCAGGTGCTGCAAGGGGCCATCGCCGAACTCTGGCACCGTCACCTCTCGAACGCACCAGGGATCGTCCTCGTCGGACACTCGGTAGGTGGTGCGGTCGCGCTGCATCTGGCAGCCGGCGATCGCACCTGGCCGCTCCTCGGTGTCTCCGTCACCGGAATCCACGACGAATCGCAGCGGTCGAACGAAGCGTTGAAGTCCGCGCCGCCGGCCAGCTCGATGGAGTTCAGCCGTGAGCACCTCCTGCGGTTCATGTACGGACCTGAGGACACGTACGACCCGAGTGTGCTCGACCTCGCGAAGCACGCCGAGTCCCCCGTTCCCCTGGCTGAGCTGGTGGAGGTGGCGGGCCAGTGGTGCACGGATTTCGCATGGATCGCCGCGAAGATCGAGGTACCCGTCCACTACGGACTGGCCGAGCACGAAGGCTTCTGGCACAGCAGCGACGAATCGGTCGCCGCCTTCGGGAACGCTTTCACCGCCGCGCCCTCGGTAACCGCTCGGCGCATCCTGGGCGGTGGCCACAACATCGATCACCACTATGTCGGCGCGGCCTTCCACAAGGAGCAGCTCGACTTCGCGAAGGGGCTGGTCTCCCCCGCTCAGTAGTTCAGTGGTTCAGAACATGGTGTTGTCGTTCGCGGACGTCTCCGGGATGTCCTGGATGACGTCCCAGTGCTCGACGATCCTGCCGTTCTCGAACCGGAAGATGTCCATCACCGCGGCGCCGCGGTCGGCCGAGTCGTAGGTCCTCTTGTAGTGCACCGCCACCAGGTCCTTCTCGCCGAACACGCGCTTGAAGTCGAACTTCAGCTCCGGGGACAGGGTCGTCCGCCACGTCACGTACGCGACGAACGGCCCCGTTCCGTCGGCGGACAGCGGGTTGTGCTGGATGAACTGCGCGCCCACGTACCGGTCCGCGGCCTCCTGGGGCTGCTTCTTGTTGAAGGCCAGGTCCAGGAAGGCGACGGCGACACGCTTGTTGTGCTGCACCTGGCTCTCCGGCCGGTGGCTCCTGTCATCGGATTCCGGATGGGCGGAAGCAGTACCCGCGGCGGCGAATGCGGCCACGGCAGACGCGCCGAGAGTCGCGGCGACGGCGGAGCGGCGAGAAATGGGGTTCTTCATGGTCATCTCCCGAGGTAAGGACAGAACTGTTCGTGCAAGGCGGGGCTGAGGCGGCGCCGCCTCACCGGGCCTACGTGACCGGCAGGAAGGGCGGGGCGGCGCCTGCCGTCACCGTGGGAGGGCCGCAGCAGGCGACCTGAGGCCGTAGCAGGCGGCCCTGGCGGTCACTTGACCTGTATGACCCGCTTGGAAATGCGCCAGCCGTCGGCCGTGCGGCGCAGCTCGTCGGCGTAGACGGCGCTGACGACGGTGCCGCCGACGAGGCCCAGAGCCTTGGACCGGACCCGGGCCTCGTCGCCGGGCCCCTCCGACACGACGACGTTCGTCGTGTGATGAGCGCTCGCGTGCCCGTCGGCACTCAGGACGGAAGTGATCGCCTCCAGCCCGACGACCGGGGCGAAGCCGAAGACGCTTCCGTCCCATTCCGCGTCTTCGGTGAGGACCTCGCCGAGACGGCCCAGCTCGCGGTCGTCCATGAGGTGGCCCCACAGGGCGAGCACCCGGGCTATCTGGACGGTGTCTTCAGGGGTGGGTCGCATGCCGGATCCTTCGCTCACACGCCGCTGAGGATGGCGAGGACGTTGTCGTAGGAGCCGTTGGCCTCCGCGTCCCGCACGAACCGGGCACGCTCCACGACGAGCTCCTTCGCGTCGGGCTTGTCGCGCAGGATCCCGAGGGTCTCGTCGAGGAACTCGTCCAGCGGCATGGAGTTCTCGTCGTCCTGCTGGCCCAGCAGGGTCGTCCGCACGCCCGGCGGGGCCACCTCGATCACCTGGACGCCGGCGCCGGCCTGCGCGAGCTGCACGCGCAGGCTCTCGGAGAAGGAGTGCAGCGCGGCCTTGGTCGCGTTGTAGGTCGGGGTGATCGGCAGCGGTACGAACGCCAGCGCCGAGGTGACGTTCACGACGGCCGCGTCGGACTTGCCCACCAGCAGCGGCAGGAAGGCGTACGTCACCCGGATCGTGCCGAGCAGATTGACCGTGACATGGTCCTCGGCGACCGGGAGCGAGGCCGGGTCGAGGAGGTTCTCCTTCAGCATGATGCCTGCGTTGTTGACCAGGACGTTCAGCTCGGGGTAGCTCGCCGCCACGGTCTCACGGACCCGGGCGATCGAGTCGGGGTCCGTGACGTCGAGGACGAGCGCATCGATGCCCGGGTGCTCGGCCGTGATCTCGTCGAGCAGCTCCTTGCGCCGGCCGGCGACGATCACCTTGTTGCCGGCCTCGTGCAGACGCAGGGCCAGGCCGAGCCCGATACCCGAGGTACCGCCGGTGATCAGGATCGTGTTGCCGGTCATCTTCATGGGGATCTCTCTCCTTCGCTACGGCGGGCCGGTGAGCGCCCGCAGCCTCGACCGTAGGAGCGCCGGCGAAGGCGCGGGAGAGGAAGGTTTATCCATGGATCAGTGGTCCCTGCGTGGTGGGGACAGTCCTGGACGTGCTCACGCCCAGCAGTCAGCGATCGCCACCGCACGCGGCTGCTTCACCTGACGACTGCCGCCGGCCACCCCCTGCGCGCCTGGCTCGAAGACTGGCCGCCCTTGGTGTCAGCTGCCGTAGAGGGTGGTCAGGTCGACCAGGAGGAGATCGTCACGACGGTCGGCCAGGTCGACCAGGTCGGGGTGGAAGCCGTGCAGGGCGTACAGGGCCAGGGTGGTGGCAGCGGTGTCGTACCCCTGATCCGCGAGCAGGGCACGGATACGTTCCAGGCGCTCCAGGTCACCGGTCCCACGGCGGGCGGCCGTCGCCTTGGCCTCGCCCAGCAGCGCGATCCTTGCGCGAGGGGCCTGCGGGCGCTCGCCGGCCAGAAACACCCAGACGAGGGCCTTCGCGGCTTGATCGGGCCAGGGGTGGCGGCCCCGGCCGTTGCTTCGGTCACGTCCAGGCGTCGTGGATTACGTACCGAACGCCGGGACGGGCAGGGTGAGTTGAGGCCTGGAGAGTCGGCGGCTCTCGGCCAGTTGCTCCTGAGGCTCTTGGTCAGTTGCTCTTGCCGGTGGCCTTGTCGGCCTTCTGCCCATTGCCGGACCCGCCGGCCGAGCCGCCCGAGCCATTCGAGTTGCCGGAGTTGCTCGGATTCTCCGTTTTGCCGGCCTTGCCGGCCGCCTTGTCGCCGTTGCCCGGATTTCCGGTGGCGGTCGCCTGAGCCAGCTGCTGGGCGCAGTACGCGGCGACGTTCTTCTCGCCGCCCGCGGCCGCGATCAGCCGCTGCCAGGCCGTCGCGTCCATCGCCTTGCCGCGGCCCTTGACGTTGTCGTATGCCCGGCAGTGGGCCTCGGTGTCCTTCGCCGTGTCCGGGCGTTCCCGCGTGCCGGAGGCGCCGGACGTGCCGGAGGCGGACGGTCCGGCGGCCTTGTCGGAGGCTCCGGCCGAGGGGTGTGCCTGCCCGTTCTTGTGGCCGTCGTGCGAGGAACCCACCGCGCCGATCGCCGCGACCGCGACGCCGCCCAGGGTGAGGCTCGCCAGGGCCATCGTCAGGGTGGCCTTCAGCGAGCGGCGCGTGCGGCGCTGCTCGCGCGGCCGCCAGTCGTCCCGCCGCCGGGTCCGCGCCCCGTGCACCCCGGCGTCCCGGGCGGCCCGGAACGCGGCCACCGCCCGCCGCTCGCCCTCGGCGTCGAGCGCGTCCTCGCGCATGGCGGCGGCGAGCAGGAGCTCCAGCACCGGACCGGCCGACCCGACCTCGGCGCCCGCCACCGAACCGTCGGGGTGCACGCGCCGACGGCCGCGGGGGCTGCCGTGGCTCTGCCGTTCACCCATGTCCGTATCCATCCCTGTCCGACGGCCGGCCGTCGTGGCCGTTTCTGCCGTCCTTGACGTTCATGCCGCCGTTGTCGTTCATTTCGACTCCCCCAGCGTCCGGGGATCCTCATTCGTCACACCTGCGGTGCCGAGCCGCCGTGCCAGGCCCTTCAGTCCGCGGTGCGCCGCGGTGCGCACCGCGCCCGGGCGCTTGCCGAGGACTCGGGCCGCGGCGGGGCCGTCGAGACCGACGACGACGCGCAGCAGCACGGCCTCGGCCTGGTCGCGCGGCAGGCTGCGGACCAGTTCCAGGGCGCGCTCGGTGGAGAGCGCCTCCAGGGCCAGGTCGTGGGTGCTGTGCGGGCCGGGCAGTTCCAGCACGTCCTGTTCCAGTGCCGAGGACCGGGGCCGTACCTTCTGCCGCCGCAGATGGTCCAGGGCACGGTGCCGGGCGATGGTCGCGGTCCAGCCGCGGAAGCCGGCCCCGTCGCCCTTGAACCGCCTGATGTCCCGGGAGATCTCCAGCCAGGCGTCCGAGGCCACGTCCTCGGCGTCGGCGCCGACGATCCCGCGGAGATAGCCGAGCAGGCCGGGCTGCACGAGCCGGTACGCGACCGCGAAGGCGGCCTCGTCGCCCTCCTGGGCCCGCGCGACGGCCGCCCCCAGCTCCCCGTCGTACGCCTGCCCGCGGCGGGGTTCCCGTCCCTGGCCCAACACTGTCCTCGTTCGTGCGAATGCGAAGCGGACTCTGCCGAGCCCGCACTGCGCGACACGTCCGGCCGTGTGCACGCCCCCACGATCTTCAGCGTCCGCAGTCACAGAAGTGTCACAGCGCATCGGATTTCACGGGTGTGCGGGGCGTGCCACGCCCTCGGCCGACCGACCGTCAGGCCGCGGTCCTCCGCGCCCGCCCGTGCAGCATCAGATAGAAGGTCTGCAGGGACTCCTCGGGACCGCCCGCCTCGAACCGGTTGTGGACTTTGCCCACGGGGTTCCAGACCCGCCCGTCCGGCATCCGTACGCCGACCGGCTGGCCGAAGTAGGCGCGCTGGTCGGCGTCGAAGTCCACCCACACCGCCCCCGCGCGGCGCACGAGCACCTCACCGACGTACGCACCGAGCCCGAACAGCGTCTCCCGCGGCCGCTCCCGGTCGGCCCCGCCCTTGCGCAACCCGTCGACCAGAAAGTCGACCACCCGCAGGCTGGCCACGGAGTAGTCCAACGGCAGCCGGTTGCGTGCGGTGACACGCGCGACAAATGCCGCCGCCCACGACCGCATCTCACCCGCGCACGGAATACGTTCGTCCACTGTGCTCATGGGACCCCACCCCTTCGCTCGGCCGGCGGGGGCCCTTCAACTCCCCCGGCTGACCAGCGGATGCGGCGCCAGGAACATCACGGGGCGCAGACGTGTCGATCAACACATGGGAAAATCACAGGGGTTGTACAACCTTTTCGAGGGCCGCGATGTCGTGCGGCGACCGCGGATCGATTTCGTAGTGGGTGCCGAACTGGCTGCTGAAGCCGACCACCCGCACCGTCTGCCCCAGCCTCAGGCTGGAGACGTCGATCCCCGTCTGCACATTGACGAAGACCTGCACGGGGCCCGAACCGTCGTCGACAGACAGCTTGTACCCATAGGGGAGGTCACTCGTCGGCCCTTGAGTGATCCTGCCGACGACCTTGACGAGCCGCCCCTCGGTGGCCTCTGAGACCGCGGCGGTGCCGACCCGCTCCGGTTTCACCGCCCGGCCCTTGTGACCGAGTTCGACATCGGAAGGATCGGCCGGCACCAGGGTCAGCAGTCCGGAGCTGTCCCGGAGCGTGCCGGTGATGTGTGCGCGCTGACGCGGGTACGCATGCACGTCGCTCTGCAGGCTGACGTAGATGCCGGCGGTCTTGTCCTGGAGTCCGAATCCCTTGTCGCCGAAGCTGGATTCGAAGGCTCCGGAGGGAGTCGTCACCGAGCCCGCCACGGTGACCACGGTCCCGACCGGCAGGCTGCGGGCGTCGGCGATCGAGATCGTCTTCACTTGTGGCACAGCGAACGCCGAACCGGTCCCCAGCGCGGGCGCCAGTATCAGGGCGAGCAGAGGCGCGAAGAGCAGCGTGAGAAGCCGACGGGTCAGGCGCATGAATGCACTGTCCTTTCCGAAAACTGACAATAGGCGTCGAACGGTCTTTTCGGACCTGCCGCCGTCCTTCGCAACCGTGTCCAACGGACTTCGTCCTCGTTCTTAGGAACACACTTCCTAGAAGTACAATCCTAAGAGTCAGGAAAGACAGGCGAGGTTCCCATGGCCCATCCCGGACACCGCAGCCTGCCCAAACCATCCGACATGTTCGCCCGTGACTGGGAGTGGAGCGAGCTGACGGCCTTCGCGACCGCGGAGGGTGCCGGACCGCGACTCGCCGTTGTGTCGGGGCGACGGCGCCAGGGCAAGACCTTTGGACGATGCACTGGAGCTGCTGTTCAACCTGGCCGCCGAACGGCCGACGACCATCGTCATCGATGAATTCCCGTACCTGGCCAGGTCGTCTCCTGCCCTCCCGTCACTGCTCCAGCGGGCCGTCGGCGTCCGCCGTGATGCCGCCCACCACAGCCGGCATCCTCGCGTTCTGCTCTGCGGCAGCGCCATGTCCTTCATGGGCGGCCTCCTCTCCGGCACTTCCCCTCTCTACGGCAGGGCCTCGCTCAACTTGGTGGTGTACTCGCCCGACTTCCGCCAGGCCGCGGAATTCTGGGGCATCGACGATCCGCGGCTTGCCGCTCTCGTTCACGCGGTCGTGGGCGGAACTCCGGCCTACCGGCGCGAGTTCGTAGGCGACGACACCCCCGCCGATTTCGATGACTTCGACGACTGGATCGGTCGCACCGTGCTCAACCGAATGCGACCGATCCACAGCGAGGCCGACTTCCTCCTCGCCTCCGAGCCGGACCTGCGCGACCGCTCCCTCTACCACTCGGTCCTGGCCGCCGTCGCCGACGGCAACAACACCAGCGGAGGCATCGCAAGCGCGGTCGGCCGCAAGGCCACCGACATCTCCCACCCGCTCACGGTGCTACGGAAATGCGGGCTACTCACCGTCGAGCCCGATGCGTTCCGGGGCAATCGCACCGCCTACCGCATCGCCGAACCGCTGATCGCCTTCCACCACGCGGTGGTTCGCCCTCAGGCCGCCTTCCTCGCTCGCCCAGGTGGCGCGGCCAAGGTCTGGGAGCGCGGACAGCACACATTCCTCAGCAAGGTGGTCGGCCCGCACTTCGAGCGGCTGTGCCGGGAGTGGGTCTCCTGGCATGCAGATCCGGAGACCTTCGGAGGGCTACCGATCGACGTCACCACCGGAACGGTCCCCGACCCCGCCGCCCACACCTCCCACGAAGTCGACGTCGTCGTACGCGGGGCGGTCGGCCAGGACCAGGGAATCCTGCTGTCGATCGGCGAAGCCAAGTGGAACAAGGTCATGGACGTACGCCACCTCGAACGGCTCCGCCGCATCCTCGACCTGCTGACCGCCCGCGACGAGGTGATCCTCGTCGACCTGCAGCGGCTGTACGGCGGGGCCTGAGTCCGTGACCGCACCGTTGCCCATCCACGCCGGTCCGGAGGCGTCGACCACCATGGACCAGCGTGTCCATGCTTGGCGAGCAATGCGCGGGCGGGCCCGCTCAGAAGTTGTAGCAGGCGTAGTCGCCGTCGGGGCCCCGGGCAATCCGGTCCGAGCCCCAGCAGTGCAGCATCGGCCCGATGCGGTAGACGGCGGCGCCGCCGACCAGCAGCACGGCTGCGGCGAGCACGGCGGTCACGATCCGCATCACCTTCATCCGCCGTACGATCCACCATGCGCGGGCGACGGCCGGCACTCCCAGGATCAGGGCGATGGCCGAGACCGGCGCGTTGTTGTGCTGGAGCCCGGGGAAGGCATCTGGATCCACGGCCTTCCGGACGGCGGCGTAGGCGAAGAAGAGCAGCACCAGCCCGAGGAGCAGCAGCCCGACGGAGCCCGCTCCGCGCCCGACGGCCCGGCCCCGGCTCGGCGTCGTGTCGGCGTCCGGCGCCGCAGCGGCGTCCGCGCGTACGAGGTGCCGACCGAAGATCGCCCGCAGCCGGTCCGCATCCTCCGGGTTGCTCAGGCCGCGCTTGGGCAGGACGCCGACGCCGACGGCGGACTTGTCGGCGCTGAGCAGCACGAACAGCTCCGGGGTCTCGGCATAGCGCGGGTAGAGGTGCCAGTCGTGGGTGACCGAGCTGTGGGCGGTGGTGAGGCAGATCCCCGTGTCGCCGACGACGGCGCGGAAGTCGCCCTGCCGCTCGCTGAGCCGGTGGAACTGGCGGGCCTGCAGCCGCGGCACGACGGTCATGAAGGCGGCGGAGGCCATCAGCGCCACGTACAGGTACCACGGTGTGTCACGTCGGCCGTCACCGTGTGTCGACAGAAGGACTCCGACGGCCGTGACCACCAGCGCGAAGATCAGTAGCCGGCGCCGGAAACGGCCCGCTCTGGTGATCTTCGCCCGGGTGCGGATCGCTGCCGCGAGGTCGTCGACGGTGAGCCGGTAGCCCAGCTCCACCGATCTCTCCGCGACGGCGTCCGTCGCTTCCCGGTCCTCGGCCATGTCCCCTCCCCGGTTCGGTGATCAACCGGATCGTAGCGTCGGGGAGTGACGGGACGTGCTCGGGGTCAGGAGCCAGGAGCGGAGGGCTCGTTCGCCGACAGCACCTCGTTCGGCCTCGGGGAACAACGGAACGGCCGTTGGCGCCAAGGGACGATCTTGTGCTCTCGGCCGACCAGCAGATCCGGCACCGTCAACGACTCCGACTCGCATCGGGTGCGACTCTCTCGCGCTGGATGCGAGTCAGCGGCACGGCGGTCCTCGTGACTGCGCCCTGGTCGCCTCTCGCAGAACTCCCAATCGCTCGCCCATGCTGGGCGCACCATGACGATCGCCCCCAGGAACCCTGGGGGCGATCGCTGTTCACATGTGCCTGCGGATCAGTTACCGATCAGTCGGTGCGGTCAGGCCACTACCTTCGGGTCGTCACTCGGGAAGCCCTCGGGCAGGCCCGGCACGTCGATGGTCCGCCGGTACACGCCGGCCAGGAACTCCACGGCACCGACCGGGAACTCCGACCAGTCGCCGTTGGCTCCACGCACCACCACGGGCCAGGAGTCCGGGTCGGGTGAGCTCATCCTCCAGTAGAGGTAGTCCCCCTCATTGGACTCCGCCCAACGCAATAGACCACCGGGCCGCGGATAGGGGACGTAGTCCTCGGTGTCGCCCATCTCGTACAGATCCTGGAGGATCTCGGCCGACTCCCTGGCCCCGGACGCCCACGACGTCTCGACCCCGGGCCGCGGAACGGACACGAAGAGGAAGTCGTCGACGACCAGTGCCGGATACGCCTCCGCCAGGGACCGGTAGTCGGACGGCAGCGCCGTACCCAGGTCCGCTTCGAGGGCAGTCCAGTCCACGCTACGCCCCGCCGGCACACGCCACTGCGTCATCGACGGAAGCGCGGCCTCCAGCTCTTCGACCCTCAGCATGTCGTCTGCCAATCCATGCTGTTCTGAACCACGACGTTGGTGAACAATGGCCCGTCCTCGGTGTAGGCGGACATGGTGATGCTGTCCGGTATTCCCGTGGAGTGACTGTAGTTGAGCTTCCCTGTGTACTGGACCCACTTTCCGGCCGCGAGCTGCTTCTCCATCTTGGTCTCGCAACGCCGCATACCACTGGTGTTCTGGCGCCCGAACCCGGTGAAGAGGTTCTCCGAGACCCAGTCGCCGCCCATCTTGTCCCCGAGGATGTGCGAGCGGTGGAAAATGGGGTCTCCGTTCAGGTCCTTGTTCTGCGCCGGGTCCGGGAAGCCGTAGACGTCCACCTTGCTACTGGTGGACCTCTTCGCCCCCTTGGGCTTGTAGTCGCTGGGGCAGATCAGCGCGGTCGCCCCCTGGGAACGGCCCTCCCCGTCCAGCGGCTGGTACTGGAATCGGGATGACTTGGGCTCGCTGTCACACCGCTGCTTGTTGTTCGAGTCGCCGGGCAGGGGACCAGGACGCGACCGGGGAGCCGGCTCCGGTTCGGGCTCCGGTTCGTCGTCGCTGTTGAAGAGGTCCTGGATGCTCGACGTGATCGAGTCGAAGGCGGAGTTGAGGGAGTCCGACACGTCCTTGTCGGTCGCGGCCGCGTACGCCACCACCGCGACGACCACGACGACCGCGGCGGCGCCTTCGATCGCATCGTCGATGCCGAAGAAGTGGCCGTCCATTTCGACGTTGCTCACCGGGTTGCCGCCACCGAAGGCGTAGCGGTTTCCGGTGAACGGGTCGGCACCGAGGCCCATGTCGGCCAGCGCGCCGGTGTACATGTCCCGGGTGGTGAAGCGGTTGAGGCCCGGGCTGTAGTCGCGGAAGCCCATGTCGTACGTGCCGGACTGGGCGTCCCAGCGCTTGCCGTTGTAGCGGTAGGGGTTGTAGTCCTCCTTGGTGGGGTTCTGGGCGTCGGGCTTGTCGATGCCGGTGAACTCCGAGGTGTCGTCGCTGCCGTAGGCGGTGTAGCCGTAAGTGGCCTTGGTGTCGCCGTTCTTGTCGGTCAGCGTCTCGACGTCGGTGTGGTTGTTGTAGCCGTAGTAGGTGTCCTCGGTCGTCCCGTCGGTGTTCTGCTTGACCTGGGACAGGCGCTCGCCCCACGGGCTGTACTGGAAGGACTTGGACAGCTGGCCGGCGACCTTCTCGTCCAGGACCTCGCCGGAGAGGCCCAGGTACTCGTAGTCCGTGGTCTTGCCGTCGGCGGTCTTGGACAGGGTGCGATCGAGCGGGTCGAAGGTGTACTTCGTCGACTTCATCGCGCCGGTCCCGTCCATCTTCTGGGACTCGACGACATGGTCGAAGCCGTCGTACACGCTGCGCCCGACGACCGTGCCGTTGCTGGTGACCGACTCCTGGCGGCCGAACGGGTCGTAGTTGTACTGGAACGCCGTACCCGCGACGGACGCGCTCTGCAGCCGGTTGCGGTCATAGGTGAAGGCCGTGGACGTGCCCTCGACCGTCTGGCTGACGACGTTGGAGTTGTCGTCGTGGACGTACGTGTCGGTCGACGCGCCGTTGCCGGTCTTGACCGACTGCTTGAGCCGGTCGACCGGGTCGTAGGTGTCGTTGGTGGTGGAGTCGAGGTACGCCGAGTGGTTGTCGGCGTTCATCTTCCTCGCGACGTCCTGCGTCTGGTTGCCGTTGGCGTCGTAGGTGTAGATGTGCGAGGCCACCAGGGTGCCGTCGGCCTTCTTCTCCGCGGTGGTCTTGAGCACACCGTCGAGGAAGTAGGTGTTGTCGACCGTGTTGCCGTTGTTCTTGGTCTCCCGCAGGACCTGCCCTCGGTCGGTGTAGGTGTACGACGTGACCTTGGGAGACGTGTCCGTGGGCGACTTGCCGACCGAGATCGTGTCGGTCAGATCACGCGCGTCGTAGGTGTACCTGGAGAACTGGTCGGGGTGGGTGACCGTCTCCGGCTGGCTGTTGGCGTCGTAGGTGTAGGAGGTGGACTTCTTCTCCTGGCCCGCCAGCGCCTCGGTGACCTTCTGGATCTGGTCCAGGCCGGTGTAGGCGATGGTGTAGGCATCGATCTGCGCACCGGGGGAGGTGTCGTCGATCGACGTCAGGTTGCCGTTGACGTCGTAGGCGTAGGCGAAGGAGTGCTTCTCGTTGTCCGTGTCGGCCGAGTTGTCGCGGACGAGCTTGACGCCGTCGGCGACGACCGCGCCTGCGCTGTTCTGGAACAGCTGGAGCTTGGCCGCGTTGCCCTGGGTGAGGGTGAACGAGCCGAGGCTGACCCAGGTGCCCGGGGCCGTGTTCTGGTCCCGGATCACGTCCGTGGTCGTGCCGTCGGACTTGGTGACCGTGTACTTCGCGGTCGTCGCAGCGCCGCTGACCTGGGGGTACTTCACATAGGCCGTGTAGGTGCCGTCCTTGGGGATGTTCAGCGTCCAGGTGAACGAGTCCGTCCCGGTGCCGGCGGCGTGCACCTGGTGGTCGTAGCCCTGCTGGCCGGGGAGGCTCGCATGGGTCCAGGTGCCGGTGGAGCTGGTGTTCTGGGTGTCGGAGTTGTCGACGAGCGGGACCGCGCTGCCGACCGGCACACCGTCGTCCGTCTTCGACTTCAGCTTGCCGTCCGGGTAGAACGACCAGCTCATCGTGCGGTTGGAGGAGCCTCCCGCCGAGGTGAGGGTCCGGGCGGTCTGCCGGCCCAGCTCGTTGTAGTCGTAGGTGGTGACGATGTCCCACGGATCCGTCGACGACTTGGTCCAGCCGTTGTCGAAGTACGAGTACGTGGTGTCACTGCGGACCGTCTGGCCCTCGGACGGCGGCATCGAGGTCTTGGAGACCCGGCCCACCGCGTCGTAGGACGTCTCCGTGTAGACGTTCGGGTCGTTGTAGCGGCCGTCCGCCGGGTCGTACGGCTGGAACTGCTTCACCGGGCGGTTCAGCGCGTCGTACTCGGTACGGGAGGTGAAGTCGTCGGCGGTCGCCGTCTCCGCACCGCGCGGAGTGATCACCTTCGTGGTGTTGCCGACCTGGTCGTACTCGTACTTCGTCGACCGTGTCGTGGTGCCCTCGTGCGGGATCTTGACCTCGGTCTGCTTGCCCCGCTCGTCGTAGGTGATCAGGGTCTGGTTGTTCTCGGCGTCCTTGCTGGCGACGACGAGCGAGTCCTTGTCATAGGTGCGCGAGCTGGACTTGCCCAGCGCGTCGGTGACCGTTACGGCCCGGTGGTCCAGGTCGTAGGCGGTCTTGCTGGTGTAGTCGGTGGTGTCGGCGGTCGCGTTCTTCTTCGGGTCGACGACCGTGACGAGGTTGCCGACGTCGTCGTACTCGTAGGAGATCTTGTCTCCGCCGGAGTTGACCACCGAGGTGAGCTGGTAGATCTCGTCGTAGTTGTGGTGGGTGACGTAGTCGGTGGTGTCCGTCGTCGTCGCCGTGCCCTTGGGCTCGGTCGTCGACTTCAGGTTGCCGACCTTGTCGTACGTGTAGTCGGTCCTGCGCTCCGGGCCGGTCGGGGTGTCCGTGGGGTCCGTCGACGAGACCATCTGGTCCCCGGAGTCGTACGCCGCCGTCATCACCGCACCGTTGGGAGCGGTGGAGGTGGTGACGTTGTCGTTGGCGTCGTACGCCGGCGCGGGGGTCGTGATCAGGACACCGGCCGCCTGGTCCTTGGGCACCGTCTTGACCAGCGGACGCCCGTACGTGTCGTACGTCTGCGTGGTCTTCTTGCCCAGCGCATCGGTGACCTGGGTGACCTGGCCGCGCTCGTCGTAGGCGTAAGTGGTCGCCTTGTTCAGCGCGTCCGTGATGGTGTCCGGGTAGCCGACCGGCGCGAAATCGCTGTACGTCGTCGGGTTGCCGTCGGCGTCCGTCGCCTTGGTCAGCTCGCCGTAGGAGTCGTAGTCGTACGACGTGGTGTAGTCACCCGCCGTGGTCGTCGCGACGCCCTTGGGGTCGGTGACCGTCTTCAGGTTGCCGAAGCTGTCGTAGCCGAACTGCCAGGCGCGGCCCTCCGGAGAGGTCTTACGGAAGAGGTCGGCCGAGAAGCCGTCCGCGCGGGTCTGGTACTCGTACTTCGACGCGTTGACCGGCCACTTGGTGGTGTCCGAGACGCAGGTGGTCGTCTGGTCGGGCACGCCCGACTTGTTGTTCTCCGCGTCGCGCTTCCAGAGCGGGTAGCCCGTCTTCTGGTCGTAGCAGTACGCGGTCTTGGCGCCGTTGTCCTCCTCCAGGTACGTGACGTTGTTGTCCGCGTCCCACGACATCTTCGACGTCTGGGACTTGGCATTCGTCGTCTGGACCGGGCGGCCGAAGTCGTCCGTCACGTACTTCGTGGCGTGCGTCTCGGCATCCGTGACCGTGGTGTCGGTGAACTTGGTGTTCGCGGTGTCGGCCGCGTAGGCGAAGCCGGTGTCACCGTTGAGACGGTCCGTGATCGTCTTCGTCCACCAGTGGTACTTCGGATCGTCACCGGTCTGCGGCGCGTAGTACGCCAGTTTGGTGTCGTGGCCGCGCGGGTCGGTGGCCGTCACCAGCTTGACGTTCTTGTTGCCCTGGGTGGCGTCGTAGGTGAACTTGAAGACCTTCGGCTGGGACGAGCCGTCGCCGTCGGTGAACCGACCGAGCAGGCCCTTGGTCGTGTAGAAGAAGGAGATCTTGCGGCCCGAGATGTCGGTGACCGACTTCAGGTGGTCGTAGATCTTGGAGTTGGTCAGATTGGTGCCGGTGACCTTGGCGCCCGTGTCGTCGATGTAGTCGTACGACGCGTCGCCCTTCTTGTAGTAGTCGACCGTGAGGGACTGACGGCCCGCAGGGTCGGTGATGTACTGCAGGAACTTGGTCGGCTTGTTGTTGGACTTGCGTTCCTCGTACGTGTACGTCTGCGTGTTGCCGTTCTTGTCGACGGCCGACGTCAGATAGCCGTCGCAGCCGAAGTAGAACCGCGTGCCGTCCGGCCGCAGCAGCGTCCACGCGTCCGGCACCGGGTCCTTGTCCGGGGTGCAGTCCAGGCCCGTCTTCATCGTGATGCGGTAGTGGACGCCCGCAGGGGCCTTCCAACTCCCGTCCGCCTGCTTGGTGAAGACGTGCGTGGTGCCGTCGCCGTCCGGGAGACGGATCTCCGTCGGGTTCGGGTTCGGGTGGAAGTCCAGCGGTGCGCCGAGGCGGACGGGCCCGGCGAGCTGAGCGGACCAGCCCGCGCCCGAGACGGTGTCGCTCGTGTCCAGCGAGTTGTACGAGAAGCGCGCGAAGGTCGTTATACCCCGGCCCGGGTTCGTGAACGCGTTGTACGACCACACCGTGTTGCCGGAGGCGAGGTTGTTCATCACGGTCGAGCCGGCGCCCGTGTTCTTCCCGGTGTACGAGTAGAACTTCTCCAGGCCCAGCGAGTCCGAGGTCGGGTCCTCGACCGCCACGTTCTGCTTGAGCGGAGGGATCGACGTGTTCGTCACCGACAGCCAGCTGCCGTCGGAGACCTTCTTGACGTCCCAGCCCAGCACGTAGTCCGTGCGCTTGCTGCCCGAGTCGGAATTGATCGGCGTGGCGACCTGCGCCTGGATCGTCGCCGACTGGCCGGGGTTGAGCGCCGGGATCGCCGTCGACAGCTGGTTGCCGCCGGTCGTCACGTCCGTGCCGTCCGGGAGCTTCCAGGTGTACGAGAGGACCCGCTCACCGCTCGCCCACGCGGAGCTCGTGGTGTTGGTGACCGTGAAGTTCACCGTGTAGGTGGAGTTGGGGGTCATGCGGGCCGGGGTCTGCGGCGCGTAGTACGTGTCGTCGGTGGTGGAGTCGACGTAGATCACGCGCAGCAGCGGGCCGAGCTGCGGGTCGGCGGCCTCCGACGCGAGGAACAGGGTGCGTTCCTGCGGGCCGGTGGTCGTCTCGTCCTTCAGCTTGACCAGGGCGCCGTGGTTGGAGGTCGGCGTCTTGATCCAGCCCTGGGTCAGCGAGGTCGCGTCCCACCAGTGGCGGCCCACCTCCGAGACCGAGGCGACGGTGTCCGACACCGTGCCGGAGTAGTCGCCGCCCGCCGTCGTCCAGGCCGTGCCGGTCGCGGCGTTGTTCCAGGTGGCCTGTGTCTCGTTGAAGTCCTTGTTCAGGCCGTGGAGTTCGTAGATCGCACCGTTGGTGCCGGTGGTCGTCTCCGCGCCCCACATGAACAGGCGCGACTCCAGCACGGTGGCCGTGGTCGGGATGCTCGACGTGGTGAACTTCAGGGCGGCGCGGGCCTTGCCGTAGGTGGTGGAGTTGTTGCCGACCTCCAGCCATTTCTGGCCGACGCCGAAGGAGGAGATGGTGTCCTCGTTCGTGGTCGGCTGGCCGGAGGACAGGGTGGTGTCCGTGACGCCGGAGGTGCCCTGGATCAGGCGCATGGTGCGGCCGGCCTTCGGGACGCCGACGATGCGGGTCGGGGAGCCGAGGAGCTGGCCATTCTTGGTCTTCACCGCGAGCTGGTAGTAGTACGACCGGCCGATCTCCACCGAGGAGGAGTCGGGTGTCGGGGTCGCGGTGGTGTCCGTGTACGCCGTCGCCGACTTGTCGATCGGGGCCACCAGGGTCGCCGCGGACGGCGTGAACACCTGCTGCGTGGAGCGGTGCAGCTGGTACTCGGCGATGTCGTAGCCGGAGTCGCCGGTGGTGTTCGTGTACGCCGGCCAGCTCAGCTCCGGGCCGGTGGAGTGCACCACGGTCGGCGAGTCGAGGGCGGTGCCGACCTTGCCGTACGTGACCGTGAGGCGGGGGATCGTCGCCGTCTCGCCGCCGTAGTCGCCGTCACCGGACTCGTAGCGGGGGCCGCCGGTCGGGGCGGTGGACGACTCGTCCGTGGCCTTGAGGACGAAGCCGTTGTTCGTCGACGTGCCGTCGAGCCACTGCTGGACGGTGTCCGTGACCGGGAACTTGTGCCACTGGTTGTACTCGCCGACGTTCTTGACGATCGACGCCGGGTTCACCCAGCGCACCGCGTCCGCGACGACCGCGGTGGACGCGGAGGCGGGGCCGTCGCCGAGGACGACCTTGCCGGTCGTGCCCGCGGAGAAGTTGATCTGCGAGCCGCCGTTCAGGGACGACCACACGCCGCCCGTGCCCGACTGCTGGTTCACCGTGTACGTCGTGGTGCCGTCCTTGCCGGTCACCGTGTACGGGGCGTTGGTCGCCCGGTCGCTGCCCGCGACGTAGTGCGCGTCGACGCGGTAGGAGGCGGTCTCCGGGAGCTTCGGCTGCCAGGTGTACGTGTCACCGGCGACCGAGTCCTTGTTGGAGCGGTAGTCGGAGCCGATGCCGGACGAGGAGCTGGTGGAGGGCCAGCTGCCGACGGACGCCGTGGTGCCCGAGTCCCCGTCGTCCACCTGGACGGTGGTGCCGGACAGCTCGCCGACCAGGGAGCTGGTGTTGGACCAGGTCGCCGTCGACTCGTCCCAGGCGCCGGTCGCCCGGTAGGCGCCGATGGTGACATCGTTGGCGTTGGTGGTGTGCGCCTGGTCGAAGTACATCTCCAGGCGCGCGGAGTCGATCTTCGTGCCCGAGGGGATCTCGCTCAGCGGGAACTTGATCAGTGAGCGGGCGGTGCCCGTGTCGGTCTTGCCCGCCGACAGCTTCCAGGTCGTGTTGAAGTTCGTCGACGCCTGGTCCGAGAGGACCATCGTGTCCTGGGAGTCGGTCGGCGAGGGCGCGATGGTGATCGTCGGGTCGATGACGACCGGGTACTGGCGCTCCTTGGCCGCCAGCCACTTGGTGTCCGGGGTGACCGTCAGCTTCCAGGACCTGCCGTCCCGGGTGAGCTTCTGGGTGACCCTGGTGCTGTAGGTCTTCCCGAAGACCGACCTGTCGGCCTTCTTCGCGTCCGTCATGTACGGCGCGGGGATGACAAGTTCGGGCGTGTGCGGCAGTTCGCCGTACAGCGCGATCGAGCCGTCCCGCCGGGCCTTCGGGGTGAGACCGTGCGTGTCCAGCGTGAAGGTGAACTTCAGCGGGGCGGCGGGGCGTTCGGAGAGGGTGATGTTCTCCTTCACCCGGCCGGGGCCGACGGCGTACTGCAGGTCGGCGCCCTGTGTCGCATCCTTGTACGTGACGGTGGAGCCCTTGGCCGTCGGCTTCAGGTCGCGGCTCGCACCGTCGAGGCCGAGGCTGACGGAGCGGCCGTCGGGCGACTGGAAGCGGACCAGCCGGTCACTGCCCCCGCCGAACCAACTGCGGCCGTTGTTCGTGGTGTTGGCGAACTCGTAGCCCTTGGTCCTCGACTTCCGGACCGAGGTGTCGATGGGCTTCCAGGACCTGGTCCCGGCGTCCCGGTACGAGGTCGGCAGCGCGGACAGCTCCGCCTGCACCTGGCCGTCCGACAACTGCCAGAAGCGGGCACTCGCCGTGCGCCTGCTCTTCAACTCCTTGACCCGGTGGGCCTTGGGCGCCTTCTTGCCCCTCGGCAGTTTCTGCCGGTCGGCCACGTCCAGCTCGTCGTGGGACGGCGGCTTGTCGAGCTTCGGGCCGTCGTCGTCGGAGAACCAGCCCTTGACCGTGTCGACGATTCCCTTGCCGCCACCTCCCCCGGAATCCGAGGCGGCATAGGCCATCTGCGGCAATGCAGTTGTCACTACCGCAGACACGACAAGGCAGGAGATTGCTCTCCCGTATCGGACTTTCACGTCCAATGCCCTTTCGTAGGCGGCGCCCCCGGAATGCGGGCACGCCGAACTTCCGGACGGGGGTCCCGGCCGGATTCTTTGAAGTTGCTTTGTGGCGGCCCGAGTTGTAATCAGGCAACCGGATCGGTGTCAACAGCAGGCAGTAATCGGACAGTTGATGGTTCGTCCGTTTCCTCCGCCCGCTGGCCTGTGCGTCTTCTGTGCGCTATAAACCCGGCTTCGTAATGCCTCTCAATGCCTCCGAGCCGAAAGCCGAAGCCGATGCCATCGACCGAAAAGGAATCCACCGCGGGCCTGGACCGGCGTGGGCTGGGCATCGCCGCGGCCGTGGTCGCGGCCTGCGGCGGGCTCGTCCTGTACGGCGTCCTGAACACACCGGACGCACCGAAGAAGCCGGACGTCCCGACGGCCGCCGTCACCTACGAGGTGACCGGCGAGGGCAAGGCGGACATCAGCTACGAGTCGGGCGGCAAACAGGCCTCGGTCGCCCGTGCGGCACAGCTGCCGTGGCGGAGGACGGTGCGCGTGCCCCTCGGCCACGCGCCCCTCGTCGCCATCACGCTCGGCGAGAAGGGCGGCCGGGCCGGCTGCTCCCTCGCCGTCGACGGCAGGCATGTACAGGCCGCCTCCGCCTACGGGCGGTACGGGCGCGCCACCTGCCAGAGCGAGCCGGCCTCGCCCGAGGCTGCGGCGACGGCGACGGCGACCGCCGAGTGACGTTTGGCCAGAGCAGAACGCTGTGTGTAAGTGCCACCTGCTGTGACAGGTGTGGCAGTCATGGTCTTTTTCTAGGGGTGGGGTAGTTGAGTCCTCGCGGTACGCGTGCGTACAGACCGCTGAGCATGAAGAGACGGGCGTGGCTGACGATCGGGGCGGTGGTCCTGGGCGGCGGTGGCGTGGTGACGTACGCGGTCGCCAGTCCGTCCTCCGGCCACGGGACCGAGGGACAGGCCAAGCGGCCGGTGAGGGTCTGGGACCTGGCGCTGCAGAGCGCCGGGAGCGGCAAGCGGGAGCTGCCGCGCACGGAGACCAAGCAGTTCTCGATGCTGGGCGTCTCCTGGACGGGCGCCACCAAGCGGCTGCACGGGACGGCCCAGGTGCGCACCCGCGACGCCGGGACCGGCAAGTGGACCGACTGGCAGAACCTTGAGGCGAACGTCGACCCGCTTCAGGACCCGGAGGCCGGCGCCGACGCGCGCGGTGCGTCCGAGCCGCTGTGGGTCGGCCCCTCCGACGGTGTCCAGGTCCAGGTCGTCCACAAGGACGGCTCCACGAGCTCCGGTCTGCCCAAGGGGCTGGAGGTCAACCTGGTCGACCCCGGGGTGGCGACCGCCGCGGAGCAGAAGCAGGCCGAGCCGGCCGCGTTCGTGGCGGACGTGACCCCCAGCGACAGCGCGTCGCCGACCGACTCCGTGACGCCCACCGACTCGGTGACGCCCAGCGACTCCGCGTCCCCGAGCGACAGCGCCACGGCCTCGCCCACGGACAGCACCTCGGCGTCCCCGAGCGACTCGGCGTCCGCTTCGGCCTCGCCCTCGACGTCGAGCAGCACGTCCCCGAGCCCGACGGCCACCACGCCCACCGCGCCGCCGTCGACCGTGCCCGAGCCGCCGATCGTCTCGCGCGCCGGCTGGGGCGCCGACGAGTCGCTGAGCCCCGACCCGTCGGACTACAACGCCGATGTGAAGGCCGTCTTCGTGCACCACACGGACGGCACGAACGACTACTCCTGCGCGGACTCGGCGTCGATCGTGCGGGGCATCTACGCGTACCACACGCAGACCAACGGCTGGAACGACATCGGCTACAACTTCCTGGTCGACAAGTGCGGCACGATCTTCGAGGGCCGCAAGGGCGGCGTCGACCTGCCGGTGCTCGGCGCCCACACTTACGGCTGGAACCGCGAGTCGGCGGGCATCGCGGTGCTCGGTGACTACACCACCACCGGCGCCACCGACGCGGCCCTGGAGTCGGTCGCGCGCATAGCCGCCTGGAAGCTCGGCCAGTACAACGCCGACCCCGCCACCACCGTGCAGCTCAAGGCGGGCGCGACCCAGACGAACTACTTCGGCACCAGCTTCACCGCCGGCAGCTCGTACACCTTCAACCGGGTCTCCGGCCACCGCGACGGCTACAACACCCAGTGCCCGGGCAGCTCGCTCTACGCCCAGCTGCCCACCGTCCGCGCCTGGGCGTCGGGCCCGGTGCAGGGCCTGAAGCTGACCTCGCTGTCCGGTGCGGGCCTGTCCGGCTCGACGTACTACACCAAGGGCGCCGTCACGGCGAAGTGGTCGACGACCACGCCGGGTTCGCTGATCTCCAAGTTCGAGCTGCTGGTGGACGGCAAGGTCGCCGCCACCGCCTCGGGCACGTCCACCTCGGTCGGCACGACCCTCGCCGCGGGCACCCACACCGTCGCCGTACGGGCCGTGCACCAGTCCGGCAAGACCACGACGACCGCCGCCGTGAACGTCGTCGCGGAGACGACCGCACCGACCTTCACCACCGCCCCGAAGCTCTCCCTGCGCACCGGCACGGTCAACACCACCGCCGTCCCGGTCACCCTCGGCTGGAAGGCGGCCGACAACGCCGCCCTGAAGTCGGTGAGCCTGCTGACCCCGACGACGGCCACCTTCGGCCCGACCACCACCAGCTCCAGCCGCACCGCGGGCTCCGGCACGGCGAGCACCTGGTCGATGAAGGCGTACGACTACGCGGGCAACACCGGTACGTCGTCCGCGTCCTTCACCCCGGTGATCCTGCAGGAGACCTCGGCCACCAAGTCCGGCAGCTGGACGGCCCGTTCGTCCACCAGCTACCTGGGCGGGAAGTCGTACTCCAGCGGCTCGAAGGGCGCGAGCCTGACGTGGACCTTCACGGGCCGGTCCGCCTCCTGGGTGGTGTCCCGGGCGTCCACCTCCGGCCAGGCGTACGTCTACGTCGACGGCGTCAAGGTCACGACGGTCGACCTGATGTCGTCAACGACCCAGTACCGCCAGGCGATCTGGACGAAGACCTGGTCCAGCAGCGCCAAGCACACCGTGAAGATCGTGGTGGTCGGCACCAGCGGCCGCCCGACGGTCACGACGGACGGCCTCGTCTACATCAAGTAGGTCGACATCAAGTAGCCGCTCACGAGGTCGTGTCCACCGGTTCGGGCGTCCGCTCCTGCGCAGTCTGCGGGGTGGGCGCCCGGTCCGCGTTCACGACCACTCCCGCGATCGTCGCGGCCAGCAGCAGCGAGCCCATCGCCCACCAGGTGGCGACGTTGAAGCCGTGCACGCTCGCCTCCGCCTGCAACGACCGCGGATCGACCCCCGGCCCCGCATGCGCCGTCAGATACCGCGCCGTCACCGTCGCGGCGATGGTGTTCAGCAGCGCCGTACCGATCGAACCACCCACCTGCTGGGCGGTGTTGAAGGTCGCGGAGGCCGCACCCGAGTCACGCGGCGCGACGCTCCCGGTGGCGAGCGACACGGACGTCATCATGGCCGTACCCATGCCGAGCCCGAGCATCAGCATGCCGGGCAGGATGTGCGAGGCGTAGGCCGGTTCGGTCCCCACCTGGGCGATGATCGCCAGCGCGCCCGCCGCAACCAGCAGCCCCGGCACCATCAGCAGCCGCGGCGGCACCTTGTTGAGGCCCCGGGCCGCGATCTGGGTCGAGCCGACGATCATCCCGGCGGTGATGGGCAGATAGGCGACACCCGTCTTGACCGGCGAATATCCCAGAACGCCCTGCATGTAGTAGGTGAGGAACAGGAACACGCCGAACATGCCGATGGTCACGAGCAGCGTCGTCAGGAAGGCGCCGACCCGCTGACGGTCCTTCACCACCGACATCGGCAGCAGCGGCACCCGGGCCCGCGTCTGCCACAGCCCGAACGCCGCGAGGAGTACGACCCCGCCCGCGAGCAGCGTCAGCACCAGCCCGTCGCGCCAGCCCCTGGACTCCGCCTCGGAGAAGCCGTAGACGAGCGAGAGCATTCCGGCCGAGCCGAGGAGTGCGCCCGGCACGTCGAGACGGCCGCCCGGGTGGCGTTCGCCGGGCGCGAGGAGGGCGAGTGCGCCGAAGAAGGCGACCAGGGCGATGGGGACATTGACGTAGAGGCACCAGCGCCAGTTCAGGTACTGGGTGAGGAACCCGCCCGCGAGCAGACCGACGGCTGCCCCCGCGCCGATGATCGCGCCGAAGATGCCGAAGGCCTTCCCCCGGTCCTTGGGGTCGGTGAACGTCGTCGCGAGCAGCGACAGCGCGGACGGCGCGAGCAGCGCGGCGAACACGCCCTGCAGGGCCCGCGCGCCGAACAGCATCCCGGAGTTGACCGCGGCCCCGCCCAGCGCGGAGGCGGCGGCGAAGCCGAGCAGTCCGATCACAAAGGTGTTCCTGCGGCCGACCAGGTCGGCGACCCGGCCGCCGAGCAGCAGCAGCCCGCCGAAGGCCAGGGTGTAGGCGGTGATGACCCACTGCCGGTTCCCGTCCGACATGTGCAGTGCGGCCTGCGCGGACGGCAGGGCGATGTTCACGATGGTCATGTCGAGGACGACCATCAACTGAGCCAGTGCGATGACGACCAGAGCCCACCAACGACGGTTGTCAGCCATGACCCCATCGTGCGCCCACCCCCTCCATTTTGGGAACGGCAGCGTCTCTTATTACGGTGTTTTTGCCGCGAGGGTGGCGTCCCGGCACAGCAGCCGCAGCGATCCGTCCCCGTGAAAACAGCGGCGGGCCTCGTCGATGGGGTCCCACATCCGGCCGTCCGGGGTGCGTATCCAGTGGTCGCCGCCGGTCGCCCACCACTCGGCGCCGGCCTGACGGACGATCACTTCACCGGCGTAGGCCCCGAAGCCGCGCAACACGCTCTCCACCGCGGCGTACGGCGCCCCCTCCTGCCGTATCCCCTCGATCATCCGGTCGACGCGCCACAGGCTCTGCGCCGAGTAGTCGAGGCGCAGCCGCGCTCCCTCGCGCATCGCCGCGACCGCGTCCGCCGCCCACCGCACGGGCTTCGTCGCCGCGTTCGGCCTGGTCTCGTGGAAGGTAGTCACATACACAGGAGCGGCGTCGGCGGGCCATCCGTCACGTGATTTCCCGGGAGTTCCCGAGACCGGCGCAGTACCGCCCCACGGCCACCGCAGGACAGTCACAGTCCTCCCTCAGGTGGGCGTTCTGCCCGGGAGTGACGCTTCGCCCCTTCCGTGCGCTCCTCTCACTGATGAGCCTGTACTTCCATCTCCGCGCGGTGCCGCCCTCGGCCCTGCGCAACAGCGCGAACTGGCTGCAACGGCTGTTCGAGGACGACTGGGACACCGTGCGCCGACGGATCGACCGCCACCGGGAGGAGATGCTGGACCACCACTACGCCGACCACGACGTCCTCTACGCGGGAACACCCCCGCACCGGACGAAGGACAGCCCGCAGTCCCACGTGATCCTCGGCGGCCGCCCGGTCCCCCACCAGGACCCCGAAGAACCGCCCTTCCTACTCCTGACCGCGGCCCAGACGGCCCGTGTCGCCGTGTACCTCATCTCGGCCGACATCGAGACCCTGTGGCACCGAGCCCGCGACGAACTGCTCCCCCGCTACGGCGGCCCCGACATGGAACAGGAGACACACGCCCTCTTCACCTCGACCCACCGCGACCTCACGGCGTTCTACACGAACACGGCCGAGTACGGCGATGCGGTGGTGAAACGTCTACTGCGCTGAAAACCCCAGGGCGCAGCTTTTAGCTTTTAGGGGCGCGGGGCTGCATCGATTTGCGGCTCCGCCGCGTGGGCGCGAGCAACCACAACAAACCCGCACCCGCCAAACAACCCAAAGCGGCACTACCTTCGGCGAGCCCTCCGCGAGACAACAGCCCGCAACACTCGCCGCCCCTCACCGGACACCTCCAGCGCCTGCCGCAATCCGGCAGAACCATGCCCGGCAAGCAGCTCCAGAACGGTGACCTGTCGCCGAAGCTCCGCGGCAACAAGCGGCGAAATCCCCTCCGTACGCCCCTCCCGCCGGGAGTCGACAGAGGCCCCCGGATCATCCATGGGATCCAGCAGCCGATGTATCTGCAGCGCAGCGACGGAGCAGGCGTCGGCCCACACCCGCACCTGAGCGGCGGCCCGGTCGACCGGCGCCGCCGCCAGCATCCGCCGGGCCAGCAACGCGGCCTCGTCCTCGACGGACTCGTCGTACTCCTCGGGCCCGCCGAGCTTCAGCCGCGCGTGCTCCAGCCGCGCACCCCACTCGCCGACGTCGCCCGAGTCCGCGAGGTTGGCCCACAGGGGCCGCAGGATCTCGTCGTCGCCGCCCAGCAGGGGCACACACCGATCCAAACAAGCCAACCCGCTCGCGGCCAGTCCGCGTTCGTCGGCCTGAGCGATCAGTTCCACCAGGCTCATCCACGCCTCCTTCTGCGGGTCCCGTAAAAGGCCCAGCAGGGCTCTTCCCTTACGGAGCCCGCACTTCCCCTTACTGCGTGCGACGCACCGTGAGTGTCACAGCGGTACCACGCCCAGCCGGTCGAGCAGACGGAAAAAGAGTTTTTCGGCCAACGGATCGGCGTCGGCAGTCAGAACTTCGAGCAACGGCCCGGCGTCCACGTCGTGCCCCGCCTCGGCGGCCCAGGCGACCGCCCGGTCGGCGGCGTCACGCGGCTCCAGGAAGTAGTCCTCCAGCGTGAGCCCCTCGTTCGCGGCACCGAGATACCCGGCCATCGCGGCCCGCCCCAGACACGTCGTCCACGCCCCGCTCTCGGGCGCCGCCGCCTCCACGACCACGCAGTCGCTGTCCATGACGTACCCGAAGAGCGCGGGCGCCGCGGTCTCCCCGGCGAGGACGTTCATGTTCCCGACCTCGCCCTCCCCGTTCGGGTACTCCCAGACCTGCCAGCCGGCGGCCGCCTCCGACCGCTGCGCCATGCCCTTCGCCCCCGCCAGCGCGTCGAGCTCCGCAAGCGGCCGCTCACTGCGTCCCACGACGAAATACCCCCAGTAGCCCATCCCGGCCCCCCACGGCTGTGTCGGCTTCGGCTCGCGCCGAATACACCACAGTCGTACGACAGTTCGCAGCCGTATCGGCCAAGAGGCCCGGGCGTTCCGGCGTCCGGGCGCGCTCAGCCCAGCTTCCCGGCCAGCGCCTTGAACTGCGTCCACGACAGCCCCGGCCGCCCCGGGTCCCACAGCTTCTGGACCGTCGCCCGCAGGGGCATCCGGATCCCGGCCGCGACCTGGTCCTGCGTCTGCGAGCCCGCGAGGTCGCACCACACGGCGAAGGACCCGCCGAGGATCTGCCCGTCGTACCTCGACGAGACCGCCTGCGTGCCGCGCACGACGAGCGGGGTCCACTGCTCGTAGATCCGCTGTCCGGTCGGATAGAAGAACCTGTTCGGCTGCCCGAGGACGTAGTACAGGAACTCGTCGTTGTAGTTGATGACCTTGCGCCCGGCGCTCAGATACTCCACCGGCTGCCGCGCGCCGATCTCCTTGCCGGTCCAGTACCCGACCTGCAGATCCTTGGCGGGCTGCACGGACGTCCCCCGGAAGAAGCCGTCGTTCCACACCCGCATGGTCCGGCCGTGGGCCCGGATCGTGTCGGCACGGTCGTTGAGCCACCCCGTGGTGAGGTCGGAGACGGTCCCGCCCGACCCGTACTTGTTCACAGCGGCGGCGGCCAGCTGCGGATAGGAGGCGGAGGGGTTGGACACCATCAGCGCCCGGTACTCGTCACCGCCGAGATTCCACTGGCTGCCGGGGAACAGTCCGGCGTACTCATTGAGCAAGTCATCGACAATCTTCGCGGCGGCCGGCTTGGAGATGTCGACGGCCCCGCTCGCCGCCACCCCCTGAGCATTGCGCAGCTGCAGCTCGGGATGGGCGGCGATGACGGCCCCCAGATGCCCGGGCGAGTCGATCTCGGGCACGACGGTGATGTGCCGACCGGCGGCGAGATCGACGATCCGCTTCACCTCGGCCTTGGTCAGATGCTGCCGCGACACGACCTCGGGATGCGTGTCGGACTCGATCCGGAACCCCTGGTCGTCGGAGAAGTGCAGCCCCAGCTGGTTGAACTTCAGATCGCCGAGCTCCCGCACCCGGTCCTCGATCCACCCGGCGGTGAAGTGCTTGCGCGCGATGTCCAGCATGAACCCGCGCACCGCCTTCGCCGGCTGGTCGTGCACGACCCCCTCGGGCGCCGTGCCCCCGCCGTGCACCTCCTGCTTCAGCGTCCGCGTGCCGTAGAACACCCCGGCATCCGTCGGCCCGCTGATGTTCACCCGCCCACCGCGCACGGTCATCGCATACGACTCCGGGTTCGCCCCCGCGCCGTCGTTCAGCGCCAGCCGTACGTCCCCGGCCTGCACGTCGCTCTTCTCACCCGCGTACGTCAGCCCCAGCTCACCGGCGATCAGACGCCCCTCGTCGGCCAGCCCGGCGTCGTCCACGACGACGCGCTCGCCACGCACCGGACGCCAGCCGGGCCCGCGAGCCGCGGTGTGGGAGCGCACGGCGGGGATGGTCCGGGGTGCCTTCGACAGGGCGTACGAACGGGTCGGCGTCGGCGTCGGGCTCTGACCGTGCGAGCCGGTGGGCGCCGCCCCTGACCCGCCCGCGGAGGGCGACTGCTGCTGCGCCGACCCGGCCGGCCCGCTGTCGTCGCCGGAGGCCCAGAACCCCAGGCCGATCCCGAGCGCGACCGTCCCGGCGAACGCACCCGCGATGATCATGCGCCGCTGCTGCTTCGCGTTCTGCGCCGGAGACCGGCGCCTGTGCTGGCTCACAGCGTCAACCTAAGGCCCAAGGGCAACATGAAGCGTCCACCACGCGTCCCGAAAGTCTCCCTTGCGGGTGAAATTCGGGCATCCGTCGGACACGTCACGCCCATTCTCGATAACGTGAAACCACATCTCTCACAGCATCCTCTGCCGAAACACACGTGACGCCCACACACCTTCCTGGCCGAGTCGCCGCCATACCGGCGCTGCCCACCATCCTGGACGCCTTCAACATCGCCCCCGCGGAGGAGGCCCGCAACCTCCTCCTGGACTGCCTCCGCAGCCTCCGCTGGGCCCACCGGGTGGCAGATCACCGCCCCTACCCGGACATCGACTCCCTCCTCGCCGCATCGGACGAGGCGGCGTACGACCTGTCTCCGACGGACCTGTCGGAAGCCCTGGCAGGCGAGACACTGCCGACATTGCCGGACAAGACGTATGCGATCGCCTACACGGCCCTGAGCGCAGCCCACGCGGCATACGAGGCAAAGTTCGGCCACGCCTTCGTGATCTGTCTGGACGACCTCTCCCCGAACGAGACCCTGGACCACGTATTGGCAGGAATCCGGTCACGTTTGACGAACGACCCGGAAGAGGAACGGGTGGTTGCGGCAGAGGAGCTCCGGCGCCTCGCAAGGGGACGGCTGACCCACCTCCTCAGGGGCGCGGGGAACTGCGCGACCAGCCCAACACAACCCGCACCCGGCAAATAACAGGACACCCCACCCCAGAAGCCGCAAACACTAACCCATACGCGTGCCACTTTGATCACACCGGTAGGCCCGCTGTAAGCGCCAAGCCAGCGGCTGGCTAACATGCTGGGGGCCGGTGGACCGTACCCGGCCGGGCCCGACCGACAGCACAAGCCGGCGCGGCCCCAATCCCCGCTCCCGGAGGGACTTCCGTGCCGGCTGGAACGCTGTACCGCGGCCGGGAAGGAATGTGGTCCTGGGTGGCTCATCGAGTCACCGGCGTCCTCATCTTCTTCTTCCTGTTCGTTCACGTGCTGGACACCGCTCTCGTCCGTGTCTCCCCCGAGGACTACGACAAGGTCGTAGCCACGTACAAGACCCCGATCGTCGCTGTGCTGGAGTACGGCCTCGTCGCCGCCATCCTCTTCCACGCACTGAACGGCCTGCGCGTCATCGCCGTCGACTTCTGGTCGAAGGGCCCGCGCTACCAGAAGCAGATGCTCTGGTCCGTCGTAGGCCTGTGGGTCGTGCTGATGCTCGGGGCGATCTACCCCGTCCTCGGCCACGCCGCTCGTGAACTGTTCGGGAGCTGAGACCGATGGCCACCACTGAAACCACCGCGTCCGGGATCGGCCCCGTCGAGGGCGCCTCCGTTCACAACGTCGACAACCCGGCGCCCCTCATCGAGGCCCCGCGTAAGCGGACCAGGAAGACCCCGAAGTCGACCCGGGGCAACTTCGAGATGTACGGCTGGCTCTTCATGCGCCTGTCCGGCATCGTGCTGGTCGTCCTCGTCCTCGGCCACCTGCTGATCCAGCTGGTGCTGGACGGCGGCGTGTCGAAGATCGGCTTCGCCTTCGTGGCCGGCCGCTGGGCGAGCCCCTTCTGGCAGGTCTGGGACCTCCTCATGCTGTGGCTCGCCATGCTGCACGGCGCCAACGGCCTGCGCACGGTCATCAACGACTACGCGGAGCGCGCGAACACCCGGCTGTGGCTCAAGGGCCTGCTCTACACCGCCACGGTGTTCACCATCCTGCTGGGCACGCTGGTGATCTTCACCTTCGACCCGAACATCCGCTAGGCACGGGGCTGAGGCAACCACCATGAAGATCCACAAGTACGACACCGTCATCGTCGGCGCCGGCGGCGCCGGTATGCGCGCCGCCATCGAGTCGACGAAGCGCAGCCGCACCGCCGTGCTGACCAAGCTCTACCCCACCCGCTCCCACACGGGCGCCGCGCAGGGCGGCATGGCCGCCGCGCTGGCCAACGTGGAGGAGGACAACTGGGAGTGGCACACCTTCGACACGGTCAAGGGCGGTGACTACCTGGTCGACCAGGACGCCGCCGAGATCCTGGCGAAGGAGGCCATCGACTCGGTCCTCGACCTGGAGAAGATGGGCCTGCCGTTCAACCGGACGCCCGACGGGACGATCGACCAGCGCCGCTTCGGCGGTCACAGCCGCAACCACGGCGAGGCCCCGGTCCGCCGGTCCTGCTACGCCGCGGACCGCACCGGCCACATGATCCTCCAGACGCTGTACCAGAACTGCGTGAAGGAGGGCGTGGAGTTCTTCAACGAGTTCTACGTCCTGGACCAGCTGATCACCGAGGTCGACGGCGTGAAGCGGTCGGCGGGTGTGGTGGCGTACGAGCTGGCCACCGGTGAGATCCACGTCTTCCAGGCGAAGGCCGTGATCTACGCCTCCGGCGGCACCGGCAAGTTCTTCAAGGTGACGTCGAACGCGCACACCCTGACCGGTGACGGCCAGGCCGCCGTCTACCGTCGCGGGCTGCCGCTGGAGGACATGGAGTTCTTCCAGTTCCACCCGACCGGCATCTGGCGCATGGGCATCCTGCTGACGGAGGGCGCCCGTGGTGAGGGCGGCATCCTCCGCAACAAGGACGGCGAGCGCTTCATGGAGAAGTACGCGCCGGTCATGAAGGACCTCGCGTCCCGTGACGTCGTCTCCCGCTCCATCTACACGGAGATCCGTGAGGGCCGTGGCTGTGGTCCCGAGGGCGACCACGTCTACCTGGACCTGACGCACCTTCCGCCGGAGCAGCTGGACGCGAAGCTCCCGGACATCACCGAGTTCGCGCGGACCTACCTGGGCATCGAGCCGTACACGGACCCGATCCCGATCCAGCCCACCGCGCACTACGCCATGGGCGGCATCCCGACGAACGTCGAGGGTGAGGTCCTCAGCGACAACACCACGGTCGTCCCGGGCCTGTACGCGGCCGGCGAGGTCGCGTGCGTCTCGGTGCACGGCGCCAACCGCCTCGGCACCAACTCGCTGCTGGACATCAACGTGTTCGGCCGCCGGGCCGGTATCGCGGCGGCGGAGTACAGCCAGAAGGCGGAGTACGTCGAGCTCCCGGAGAACCCGGCGGAGCAGGTCGTCTCGCAGATCGAGAACCTGCGTACGTCCACCGGCACCGAGCGCGTGGCGAACATCCGCCGCGAGCTGCAGGAGACCATGGACGCGAACGTCATGGTGTTCCGCACCGAGCAGACGATCAAGACGGCGGTCGAGAAGATCGCCGAGCTGCGCGAGCGCTACAAGAACGTCTCGATCCAGGACAAGGGCAAGCGGTTCAACACCGACCTCCTCGAGGCCGTCGAGCTGGGCAACCTGCTCGACCTGGCCGAGGTCATGGCCGTGTCCGCCCTGGCCCGCAAGGAGTCCCGCGGCGGTCACTACCGCGAGGACTACCCCAACCGCGACGACGTCAACTTCATGCGCCACACCATGGCGTACCGCGAGGTGGGCGACGACGGCACCGAGTCCATCCGTCTCGACTACAAGCCGGTCGTCCAGACCCGCTACCAGCCGATGGAGCGTAAGTACTGATGGCAACCCCTGTTCTGGACAAGGTGGAGGCGGAGGCCGCGGCCTCCTCGCACCTCATCACGGTCACCTTCCGGGTCCGCCGCTTCAACCCGGAGGTCTCCGCAGACGCTGTGTGGGAAGACTTCCAGCTGGAGATCGACCCCAAGGAGCGCGTCCTCGACGGCCTCCACAAGATCAAGTGGGACGTCGACGGAACTCTCACGTTCCGCCGCTCCTGCGCGCACGGCATCTGCGGCTCGGACGCGATGAGGATCAACGGCAAGAACCGTCTTGCCTGCAAGACCCTCATCAAGGACCTCAACCCCGAGAAGCCGATCACGGTCGAGCCCATCAAGGGCCTCACGGTCCTGAAGGACCTCGTGGTCGACATGGACCCGTTCTTCCAGGCGTACCGCGACGTCATGCCCTTCCTCATCACGAAGGACACGAACGAGCCGACGCGCGAGCGTCTCCAGACGGCCGAGGACCGCGAGCGCTTCGACGACACGACGAAGTGCATCCTCTGCGCCGCCTGCACCAGCTCCTGCCCGGTCTTCTGGAACGACGGCCAGTACTTCGGCCCGGCCGCGATCGTCAACGCGCACCGCTTCATCTTCGACTCGCGCGACGAAGCCGGCGAGCAGCGCCTGGAGATCCTCAACGACCGTGACGGCGTGTGGCGTTGCCGCACGACCTTCAACTGCACGGACGCCTGCCCGCGCGGCATCGAGGTCACCAAGGCGATCCAGGAAGTCAAGCGTGCGCTGATCACGCGCCGCTTCTGATCTCCCTTTTCGTACGTCTTTCGTACGTCGCTGAGGGCCCCGCACCCGGAATCCGTTCCGGGGACGGGGCCCTCAGTCGTACGCCTCCCCAGGGACCCTGGGGTGGCCGGCCCCAGGGTCTTCCCCAGGCCCGTCCCTGGCGACGCCGTACCCGGTGCGCTGCCAACGTTGCTGTTCCAGGCCCTGGTTCAGGGGTCCGGACAGGTCGCGTCGGCTCACGGCCGGGAGGGGCTGATCACTATGCAGCCGTACGAAGAGGAATACGGAAGGCGTTACCGGGAGGAAGAGGAAGAGGAGTTCGGCGCCGAGGAGTACCGCGAGGAGCGTCGCGAGGAGCGGGTCCCCGAGTCACTGGAGAGTCCCTTCAGTGAGGAGGAGGAAGTCCAGCTGGCCACCGAGCTGTTGGGGGTCACCTCCGAGGAGGAGCTGGAGCAGTTCCTGGGCAACTGGCTGAAGGCCGCGGCGAAGAAGGCCGGCGGCTTTCTGCGTTCCTCGGTCGGCAAACAGCTCGGCGGCATCCTCAAGAACGTCGCCAAGCAGGCGCTGCCGGCCATCGGAGGCGCCGTCGGGTCGGCGATCCTCCCCGGCATCGGCACCGCGATCGGCTCCAAGGCGGGCAGCTGGGCGAGCAACCTGTTCGAGGTGGAGGGCGAGGGCCTCGACCACGAGGAGTACGAGTTCGAGACCGCCCGGCGCTTCGTCGCGCTCAGCGGTGCCGCCGCACGGAACGCGGCGTTCGGCTCGCGCCGGGCGGCCCCGCGGTCACTGGCGCAGCAGGCCGTCCACTCCGCGGCACGCCGCTATGCACCGGGAGTGGGCCGGCGCTTCCGGGCCTTCTCCGTTCCGGCGCCCTGGTACTGGCCGGGCCCCGTGCCCGCGTGCGTCGAAGAGCCGGCCGCGGCACCGGACGCCCCTGCTGCCAAGGAGGAGTGGGGTGGATCCCGCGGGCTGGAGGAGTGGCGGCAGGGCGAGGAGCAGCACGAGGAGTGGGGGAACCGGGAGGAGCAGCGCGAGTTCGGTGAGGAGCGTGGCTGGGAACACGCCGAAGAAGAGGAAGAGGAGGAGGAGTGGGGGCGCGCCGAGGAGGAGAGGCGCGCACGGGAAGAGGGATGGGGGCATGCCGAGGGGACGCCCCACAACGGCCACCACAGCGGGCACCACAACGGTCATGCCCGGTCGGGTCGTTGGGTCCGGCAGGGCCGCAAGATCGTCATCATGGGGGCCTGACCGCCATGGACCTGCGGCCGGCAGCCACCGCGCTGCTCGAAGGCGAGGCCCGCGCGCTGCTGACCCGCCTGAACCGGGTCACGCCGTTCGCACTGCACGAGACCATGGTGCCTGCCGCCTCACCGTCCGCCGCCGCCCAGAGCGCGATCGAGCGCTTCCTCATGGAGGGGCGGGCCAGACTCCGGGGACGGGTCGGTGCGTATCTGGAGTGGCTGGACGGGCCGGGCGGGGAGCGGGACCCCGAGTGGCAGCAGCATCAATTCTCGTTGCTGCGCTGGGAGTTCAACTCCGTACTGACCCACTTCGACCTCTTCCAGGAAGCGGTCACCCAGCGCAGCGAGCGTGACGTCGGGGTGCAGCTCGCCGGGCTCGACGTCGCGGCGGTCGACGCGCTCACCACACCGGGCACACCGCTCGCCGACCCGCCGCCCATCGTCTGCTACCTGGCCCGCGGCCCGGGCGGCGCGATCCGCCGGGTGCACACCCGCATCCCCGGCGGCGGCCGCAGCCCGGTCTCGCTGATCCGGATACCGCGCGAACGCATGGTCGGATACGGGATCGGCGCCTCGCTGGTCCACGAGGTCGGGCATCAGGCGGTCGCGCAGCTCGGGCTGCTGGGGTCACTGCGGCCCGTGCTGTACGACATCGAGCGGCACGCCCGTACGGCGGCCGAGCGGACGGCCTTCCGCTACTGGGGGCTGACCCTCTCCGAGGTGCTCGCGGATCTCTTCGCCGTGGGGAAGCTCGGCATCGGCGGCACCCTGGGTCTGATGGCCGTGGTGAGTCTGCCGCGCCGGCTGGTGCTCGCCCCGGCCCTCGACGACCCCCACCCGTTTCCCTACATCAGGGTCCGGCTCAGCTGCGCCCTGGGCGACGCCCTGTACCCGCATCCCCAGTGGGGGGAGCTGAGCGCGCTGTGGGCCACGCTCTATCCGCCGCACCGCGCCCCGCGGGAACTGCGCAGGCTGACCGGGATCCTCGAAGGGTCCATGCCCCGCTTCGTCCGGCTGCTGGCGGGCCATCGTCCGCCCTCGCTGAGCGGCGCCCGGCTGGCCGACCTGATGCCCCGCTCCAGCCACACCCCCGCCCTGCTTCTGTCGCGCTACCGGCGCTGGGTGCGCCGGCCCGCACTACTGCGCACCGCACCGCCCACGCTCGTCTTCGCGGTCCTCGGCCAGGCCAGGGCCGCCTCGCTGATCACCCCCGAGGAGGAGAGCCGCCTGCTCGGCGAACTGATCGCCCACTGGGCACTCTCCAGCACGCTCGACGCCCTGGCTTTTAGGGGCGCGGGGCTGCATCGATATGCGGCTCCGCCGCGGGGCGCGACCAGCCACGACGGCGCCGCAGACAAACGACAACCCATAGCCGCACATCCCGCGGAGCGCTCCGCGCTCGACAGCCGTTGAGGAGGCCGTCCATGGCCACGATCGAAGTACGGCCCCAGCAGATCCAACAGGGCGGACGGGTCTCACTGTTCGCCACTCCCAGCCGCCAAACCGCCGGCGGGACCACCGAACCCACCGCCGCGGAGGCGGCAACCACCGTCACCTGGGAGGTCATCGGCTTCGGCCCGCTGCCAAGCGACCCGACCGATCCCGTCCGGGCCCTCTGGGACGTCCCGGACGACCAGCAGCCCGGCGCCTACACCGCCCGCGTGACGTTCCGCAGCCCCGGCGTCGCGGACGACGTCGGCACCGCCGACATCACCGTGCAGGTCCGGCCGTTCGCGGCAGGCGACAGCATCAACGTCCAGCTGCGCAGGGCGGGTTCGGACCCGACGGACGACCAGGCCCTGTGGACGGCGATCCGCCGCTCCACCGACCGGATCTCGTTCAACGAGTACAGCGCGTTCATCGACCCGATCATGTGCAACGTCGCACCGCTGCCGGGCGCCCGCGAGCCGCGCAAGTCGATCGGGCCGCGCGCCCTGCCGTTCCCGGGCGTGGACGCGTACCGGCTGCTGAAGGTCGCCACCGAGGTGTTCCTTATCGTGCGGTGCGGGGTCCTCGTAGACAGCAACGACCTGACATCCCCGTTCGAGGGCGTCGACCTGGAGGAGGAGCGGCGCCGGTACGGCGAGTCGGGCGACGTGGACGGCGACGCCTTCGGGCGGGCCATCCAGCAGCGCTGGCTGCGCTACATCTCCGCGCACTCCCCGGGTGAACGCCGCCCGGACGAACAGGACTTGGCGCTGCTGCCCTACCTCGGGGTGATCCGGCTGAAGCTGGGCGAGCTGGCGATCACGGACGCGGACAAGTTCGGCGTGGAGTGCTTCGGCATCCTGCGCGACAAGCTGACCTTTCCCTGCTTCCTCGAACTGATCTGGTCGTACTGGCACGAGGAGGGCATGCTGGTCCAGTCGACCGAGGCGATCGCCTCGCGCTTCCAGAACCTGCACGGCCCCGGCGACTACGACCCGCTGGCCCATGTCGACATCGATCCGCTGCGCGCCCTCAACCAGCTGATGTGGGGGTATGTGCAGGACGAGCAGAACCGGCTATCGCCGCTGCGCCGGGCCTACGAGTACGACCACCAGTACGGAATCACCCAACTCGCGCCCGGCGGACCGCCGTTGCGACCGGTGGACAGCCGTCCCCGTTTCCTGGAGGCCTTCCACACCCTGCTGAGTCTGACCTCCGTCTTCTTCCGCGAGGACGACGACACCACGATCATCGCGGACGGCTTCCCGGTGCTCAACGCGCTCAAGGACGTCCATCTGCTGCTGACCGAGGGGCAGCACAACCAGTACGGCGACCTGCCCTGGACGGCCCGCCAGGAGATGCTGATGGAGGAGTGGCTGCTGGCCCGCCCGGAGATGCGCGAGTTCCTGCCCGGCCGCACGATGGTCGCCTACCCCGAGCAGTGGATGGACCGCGTCGACACCATGAAGCGGCTCCAGGGCTGGACCCCGGACACCGTCATCCACTTCCGCGACCTCGGCCGGTTCGGCGAGCAGCTGCTCCTTTCGATCCGCTACGGCAACTGGAACGCGGTCAACGACCGTACGCAGGCGGCGAACTGGGCCCGCTACTGGCGCTCGGAGATCCAGGGATATCTGCACTCGTACCGCTCGGTGACCGGAGTCGACCTCGGCCTGGAGCGTGTCGACACGCGTATCGACGCCACCATGCCGGCCGTGCATCTGCGGCGCAGGCTGCTGGAGCAGCAGGGCCGGCACACCGTCGGCGCGGGCTCCGACCAGCGCGGGGCGCGTCAGCTGGGCCGGGCCGAGTCCCGGGCGCAGCTGCCCCGCGCCGCCGCCCGCGCACCTCGCGAACTGCCCCGCGGCAAGCAGCCCGAGCGGCGTCCCGCCGGGCTCCCGCCGGGCCGCACCGGCTCAGCCCGGCGCGGCCGCCCGGAAGGGGAGTGAGGTCATGCCGACGACCACGACCGTCCCGCGGAACGGGACCGAGCAGCCGCCCGCCGCCCGGGCCGGGCACGCTCCCGGCACCACCGCCCGCAATCGCGCCTACGCCCGTTCGCTCGGCTGGGAGGCCCACCTCCCGGCCGTCCGGCGGGCCCTGAACCGGCACCGCAAGGACTGGGACTGGACCACTCTCGGCGCCGAGACGCTGAAGTGGCAGCAGGCGCTGGGCATTTCACCCGCGGACGGCGTCATCGGGCCCGCCACCTGGGCGCTGCTGCGCACCGCCGCGGGAGTGGCCAGGGACCCCGCGATCGCCTATCAGCTCCCCGAGTACGGACTCGGTTTCCGTACGACGGGCCGGCCCGCGCACCGGTTCGGGCGGCCGGAGACCGCCCGTGCCCTGCTGGCCGTCGCCGCCGCCTGGCGCCGGGCGCATCCCCAGGGGCCCGTGCTCGACTTCCGGGATCTGTCCCGCAGCGGCGGCGGCCCGCTGCCCGGTCATGCCTCGCACCGGCTCGGCCTCGACGTGGACATCCGCCCGGTGAAGGCGGGCCGCCGCCAGGGCCCGACGAACTGGCGTCACCCCGCCTACTCCCGGGCGCTCACGCAGGAGCTCGTCGACCTGCTGCGGAGCAACGGCGTGCTGCCGGTCCACGTGATCTTCTTCAACGACCCGGAGATCCGCGGCGTACGCCCCCTGAAGAACCACGACAACCATCTGCATGTGCGCTTCGCGCCGCCGTCGGCACCCCCTTCGCCGCCACCGGCACCGGCGTCCGCCGCCCGCCGGAGCTCCGGCCCGGTCCTGGAGGTCACGGCGACCCCGCGGCTGGGCGTGCTCAGCGCCCAGGGCAAGGCGCCCTACCGGTTCACCGAGGACGATGCCGAGTGGACCGCGCGATTCATCATCGGGGAGTCGGGCGGCCGGGACGACGCGGACAGCCATGCGGTGATCTGGGCGATGTTCAACCGGTACGCGCTGCTCACCCGCCCCTACTACCGCACGTTCAACGCCTTTCTGCGGGCCTACTCGACCCCGCTGCAACCGGTCCTCAAGAGCTGGGGTGCGAGCAGGCGGAACATGAACCGCGCCGACTTCGTCCGCACGGGCGGCACCTTCGGACCGCCCGCCCCGCCCGGCATCCCGCGCGGCCAGCGCCGCGCCTATCTGGATCTCCAGCAACGGCCGTGGGCCCAGCTGCCCGCCGCGGCACGGTCGGTGGCGGTGCGGGCGCTCGGCGGGATGATCCCGAACCCGATCGGCAACGCCACGGAGTTCGGCTCCACTTACGTCTATTTCCACGACGCGAACCGCAGGTATCCGAACCCCGACGAATGGCGGCGCTTCACCGAGCAGTACGCCGCCAGGATGGGATGGCAGTGGATCGGCCCGGTACCGGGCCTCGACCAGAACAAGAACACGTTCTTCGTCCAGCGCAGGCTCGCCTCCCTGCCCGTCCCCGCGGTGCGCGTCCTCGCGGGGTGAGACCCCGCCCGCCCCGGCGGCCGGACGAACCGCTCAACGGCACACGCATTGAACCGGCATGACAGGGCGACCACCATGTGCCCTGGGAACACCGACGACTCACGGGGGTAGACGTCGACATGCCGGTGAACGCATTGCCGTACCAAGCGCACCAGTCGGCCGGCGCCGGGGAACTGTCGTTCTACGGCCGAGGGCCGCAGCTCAAAGCGATGGAGAACCGGCTGCGCGAGTCCCGCGGCGGCGCCTCGCGTCTGGTGGTCGTCGAGGGTCCGCCCGGCATCGGGAAGACCGCCCTGGTCCGCCGCTTCCTGCGGACGGCGGACCGGGTACGCGTTTTGGAGGCCAGCGGCGCCGAGAACGAGACGGCACTTGCCTACGGCGTACTCACCCAGCTCCTGAGACAGACCGCGGTGGGCGAGTACGCACCGAGGCCGCAGGACGAGCCCGGTGTGGCCGGCGCGCGACTGCTGGCCCTCGCCGACCAAATCCCCGCGGACACCGTCATCGTGGTCGTCATCGACGACGCCCACTGGGCGGACGCCCCGTCGCTGGACGCCCTCACCTTCGTCCTGCGCCGACTGCAGTGCGAGCCGGTCCTCACCCTGCTGGCCGTTCACGGACCGGAGGAAGCCCAACTCCCCAAGGGAATGGGGAAGTTACTGGCGGACGACGAGACCCTCCGCCTCACCCTCGACGGTCTGACCGCCGAGCAGACCGGCGCGCTCTGCGCCCGGCTGCTGCCCACGCGCCTGCCGCCGCACGCGGTCGGCAGACTGCACGCCCACACCCGGGGCAATCCACTGCACCTGCGCGCCCTGCTGCGCGAGGTGGAGCCGGAGGTCCTGGCCTCCTCCGACTCGCCGCTGCCCGCGCCCCGTTCGTACCAGTCGCTGGTCCGGGACCGCCTCGCGCACTGCGACCCGCCGGCCCGGGACCTCGTCGCGGCGGCCAGTGTGCTCGGGCTGCGCGCGACGCTGCACCGGGTGGCGCAGCTCGCCGGTCTGGAGAACCCGCTGCCCGCTGTCGAACAGGCCGTAGGACAGGGGCTGTTGGACGAGTACACGGCAGGCGGCCCGCCCGAGCTTGCCTTCCCGCAGCCGCTGATCCAGGCCGCCGTCTACCACCTGCTGGGGCCGGCCCGGCGGGCCGCGCTGCACACCCGGGCGGTGCAGGCCAGCAAGGACACCGCCAGCCGTACCTGGCACCAGCTGCTCGCGGGCCGCAGCCCGGATCCGGCGCTGGTCGCCGACCTCGCCACGGGGGCCCGCCGGCAGGCCGCCGCCGGTCACTGGTCCAGGGCCGCGTCGATGGCCGCGCACGCCTCCCGGCTGGCGACGACACGGCCGGAGCGGGAGCGGCTGACCGTGGAGGCGGCGGACGCGCTGCTCTGCGACGGACGGGTGGAGGAGGCCGCCGACCTGGTGCGTTCCCTGCCGGGCGACGCAGCGCGGGCGGCCCATCGCTACGCGCACGGCCATCTGGCGTTCGTCCGGGGCGAGACGCCCAGCGCCCGGCTGCTCCTCGACGACGCATGGCGGCACTGCGACCCGGCCCTGGACCCGGCGCTGGCCCGGCGCATCGCGGAACGCCTCGCCTACGTCTGTCTCATCCAGGGCGAGGCGGCGGCCGCCGTACGGTGGGCGCAGCGGGCCGGGGGTCTGCCGCCGGTGCCGTTCACCTGCGGAATGCTGCGCTACGCCCAACTGGCCGCGCTGGGCCTGACGGGTGCCGCCGAGGAGGGCATCGCACGGGCGGCCGGGCTGCCGGAGTCCGTACTCGTCCAGTCCGGCGACGTCGACCTGCTGCTCGGCCGGAGTGCGCTGCGGCTCGGCTCCGACGACCTGGAGGGCAGCCGTGCGGACCTGCGCTCGGCGGCGCCGCTGTGCCGCAGCGGTCCCGCGCCCCAGCGCGCGATGGCCCAGCTCCTGCTGGGCGAGACCGAACTCCGCCTCGGGAACTGGGACGTGGCCCTGCGCGAACTCGAATCGGCGGCACAGACCACCGCCGCCCGCGGCCTCGCCTGGCTGGAGCCGGTCGCCCACGCAGACCTCGCGGGAGCGCTCGCCCTGAGGGGGCTGACCGAGCGCGCCGCGGAGTACCTCGCGAGGGCCCGCGCGAGCAGCGGATACGGCCATGGCGCCTCGGGCTTCGCCCATGTGGCCAGGGCACAGGCCCAGCTGGCCGCGGCCCGGGGGGCGCCGGACGAGGTGGCGAGTGCGCTGCTGCCCCTGCTGGAGCGGGAGTCGGCGGCGGAGACGGTCGTGGCGCCCTGGCGCGATCTGCTGGTGGATGCGCTGACCGCGCTCGGGGAACACCGGCAGGCCGAGCGGATCCTGGACGGCCTGGACGCGCCCACCGCCCACCGGGGCCGGCACTCCCAGCTGGCGGCGGCGGCCCGGGCACGGGGCACCCTGCTGGCGGCGCGCCGGTCACCGGCCGCGGCGGAGTGGTCGTTCCGCAAGGCGATCGGCCACGCGGAACAGGTGCCGGACCCCTTCAACCGGGCCCGCGTCCACCTCGCCTACGGCGTGTTCCTGCGCCGCGCGGGCAAGCGGACCGACGCCGCGGGGCAGCTGCGCCGGGCCCTGCGCACCTTCACCGAGCTGGGCGCGGCACCCAGTGCGGCCCACTGCGAACGCGAACTGGCCGCCATCGGCGGGGCGATCGTGCCCGACTCCCCCCTCACCCCGCAGGAACTGGCGATCGCCCGCCTGGCCACATCCGGCCTGACCAACCGCCAGATCGCCCGCCACCTGGTCCTCAGCGTCAAGACGGTCGAGTTCCACCTCAGCCACGCCTACACCAAGCTGGGCATCACGTCCCGCATGGGCCTACTGGACAAGCTGCCGACCACTCCAGCGCCCTAAAGGGGCGCGGGGCTGTTTCGATATGCGGCTCCGCCGCGTGGGCGCGACCAGCCACGATGGCGCCGCAGACAAAAGACGGTCGCGCATCCCACGGTACTCGCACCCTCCCTCTTATTCTGACGGTATGTCAGATGACCAGTCGTACGAACTGCTCGGCTTCGACAACATCCTGCTCCCCGTCGGAGACCTAGGCACGGCGCTCGACTTCTACGAGCGCGCCGGCTTCCAGGTGGGTTTCCGGTTCGACGAGGGCGGGATCGCGCTGCTGAAGGTCGGGGGCGAGACACCGGGGATCCTGCTGCGGCAGGAGGAGGAGCTGGGGCATCGCTCGCCGCCGTGGCCCTCTGCGCGCGTATGGATCGAGGTGGCCGACGCACAGACGGCGGCCCGCTCCCTCGTCGCGGCAGGCATCACGCTCCTCGACGAGCCCTTCTCCGTGGCCACCGGCTGGACCGCCGAGATCGCCGATCCATGGGGGAACGTCATCGGGTTCACGGACTACAGCAAGCGCCCGGAGCTCGGCCGCCGCCCCTGAGGCCGCGCCGGGCGGCTCCTGTGTCACCCCGTAGGCTCTCGTTCCGTGCGCGCGAAGAACGACGGCCCCGACGAGGGCGGCAATCCCAGCAAGTCCGAGCACACCCGTGCGCTGATCCTGGAGACCGCCATGCGGCTGTTCCAGGAGCGCGGCTACGACAAGACGACGATGCGGGCCATCGCCCAGGAGGCCGGGGTCTCCGTCGGCAACGCGTACTACTACTTCGCCGGCAAGGAACACTTGATCCAGGGCTTCTACGACCGTCTCGCCGCCGAGCACCGGGTGGCGATCCGGGAGGTCCTGGACCGGGAGACCGACCTGGAGGCGCGGCTGGCGGGCGTACTGAAGGTGTGGCTGGACATCGCGACGCCGTACCACGAGTTCGCGGTCCAGTTCTTCAAGAACGCCGCCGACCCGGACAGCCCGCTCAGTCCGTTCTCCCCCGAGTCCGAGCACGCGCGCGTGGAGGCCATTTCCGTCCACCGGGAAGTCCTGGCGGGTGCGACGAAGACCAAGGTCCCGGAGGAACTGCGGGACGTCCTGCCCGAGTTGATGTGGCTCTCCCAGATGGGCCTGGTCCTGTACTGGATCTTCGACCGGACCGAGGGGCGGGAGCGGAGCTACCGGCTGGCCGAGCGGGGGGCGCGGCTGACGGCCCGTGGTGTGTCGCTGGCGCGGTTCCGGGTGCTGCGGCCGCTGGTGCTGGAGGTGCACGAGCTGTTCACGGACTTCTTGCCGGGGATGACGAAGGTGCTGCCGAACCCCGGCAAGTCCTGAAGGTCCGTACGGGCCGCGGTCAGTTCACCGCGTCCACCTCCCCCTCCGCCAGCTCCACGTCGTACACCAGCGGCCCGTCCGCCACCACGACCTGTGCCGCACGTGAGCCGTACGACGTCGCGCTCGTCGCCAGGAGATACGTTCCCGGTGCCGGTACGGACACGATGTACGAGCCGTCCGCCAGCGAGGTCACCCGGTCCAGCTGCCGTCCGCCCTTCGACAGCAGCGTCACCGAGGCGCCGTCCACCGGCTCGCCGTCCGCGGTGCGTATGAAGCCGTGGACCGCGGAGGCGGGACCGTGCCCGGGCTCGGGCTCGGCCCCTTCCTTCGGCTCGACCGCGAGGTGCGGGAGCCGCTTCTCCAGCCAGCCCGGCAGCCACCAGTTGGAGTTCCCCAGCAGATGCATCGCGGCCGGCACCAGTGCCGTACGGAGAATGAACGCGTCCAGCGCCACCGCGGCAGCGAGGCCGACGCCCGCCATGGCCGCCCCCGAGTCGCCGCTCAGGACGAATGCCAGGAACACACAGACCATGATCAGGGCCGCGGAGTTGATGACGCGGCTGGTCTCCGCCAGGCCGACGCGCACCGCGCGCGCGTTGTCCCGCGTGTGCACCCACTCCTCGTGCATCCGGCTCACCAGGAACACCTGGTAGTCCATCGAGAGGCCGAAGAGCAGGGACAGCATGATGACCGGCAGGAAGGCGTTGATCGGGCCCTCCTTGCCGAGGCCCAGCAGGTCCAGGCCCCAGCCCCACTGGAAGACCGCGACGAGCACACCGAAGGAGGCCGCGGCCGCGATGAGGTTCATCAGGGCGGCCGTCAGCGGCACCACCAGGGAGCGGAAGGCGATCAGCAGAAGCAGGAAACCGAGGCCGATGATCGTCGCGATGAACAGCGGCAGCCGGTCGCCGGTGACGGATGCGAAGTCCTTGGAGACCGCCGTCACGCCGCCGACATGGGCCTGCGCCCCGGCCTGCGGGATCACCTTGTCCCGCAGCGTGTCGATCAGGTCGTCCGTCTCCTTGGACTGCGGTGACGTCTTCGGCACGACCTGGATCACCGTCACGCCCTGCGCGGGCGGCAGGGCGGCCACCCGGGCCACCCCGGGGGTCGCCTCGATGCCCTTGACCAGCGTGACCGTGTCACCGCTCTGGCTGACCACCTGGAGCGGGCCGTTGAAGCCGGGGCCGAAGCCATCGGCCAGCAGGTCGTACGCCTTCCTTGTGGTCGACGAGGCGTTGTCGTTGCCCTGGTCGGTGGCGCCGAGGCGGAGCGAGAGCACCGGGACGGCGAGTACGGCCATGACCACCAGGGCGAGCGCGGCGATCCGGCGGGGGCGCTTCTGGACGTTCGTCGACCAGCGGGCGGCGAGGCCGCTCGCCTTCTCCGGCTCGGGGCCGTCGGCGGCGAGCCTGCGGCGCTGGCGGCGGCTGAGGACGCGCGGGCCCAGGAAGCCGAGCAGGGCCGGGAGGAGGGTCGTGGCGGCCATGACGCTCAGCACCACGGTCAGCGAGGTGCCGATGACCACGCCGTCCAGGAAGCGCAGTTGCGTCACCAGCATGCCGGCGAGTGCGATGCAGACCGTGCCGCCCGCGAACAGCACCGCCCGTCCGGAGGTGTTCAGGGCCGTGACCGCCGACTCCTCGGGATCCAGGCCGCGCAGGATGCCGCGCCGGTGCCGGGTGACGATGAACAGGGCGTAGTCGATGCCGACACCGAGGCCGATGAGGGAGGCGAGCAGCGGGGCGATGTCGGGGATGTCGGTGGTGTGGCTGAGCAGCTGGGTGGAGAACAGGCCCATGCCGACGCCGAAGATCGCGATGGCTATCGGCAGCAGCATCGCGAAGAGCGAGCCGAAGGCCAGGAACAGCACGACGGCCGCGGCGATGATGCCGACCATCTCGGACAGGCCTTGAGGCGGCTGCTGGACGCGCTGGATGGCCTGGCCGCCCAACTCCACGTGCAGGCCGCTCTTCCTGGCGCCCTGCGCGGTGTCCATGACGTTCTGGACGAGGTCCTTGGGCACCTCGTTCGCGCGCTTGGCGAAGGTCAGCTGGGCGTATGCGATCTTTCCGTCACTGCTGATCTGCGCCGCACCCCGGGCGCCGGCGTAGGGGCCGGCGACCGCGCCCACGCCCTTCATCTTCGCGATCTTGTCGAGGGCGGGCCGGATCCGGTCCTGGACCGCCTGGTCCCTCACCGAGCCCTGGTCGACCTTCCACACCACCGTGTCCGTGTCGCCGGACGTGTTCGGGAAGGCCTTCTCCATCAGGTCGAACGCGCTCTTGGAGTCCGTGTCCGGGAGGGAGAAGACGTTCGCGTAGTTCGTACCCGCCGTCGAGGCCGAGAAGCCCAGGCCGAACAGTGCCCCCACCCACAGCAACAGGACCACCAGCCGGTGCCGATAGCACCACCGTGCCAATGCCGCCACGATCAAAGCTCCTTCGTCGGTAATCGGTCGTCGGTCGGTCCCCCAGGTCCTGGGCAACAGGATTGGCGCAGGCACGCGCGCGTGGAGCGAACCGGCAATGACTCTCAAGGAACTCCAAAGACCGTTCCGGACCCGTTGTCAGTGGCCCGGCCGATACTGGGGGGCATGACGACGGCTCCAGGCACCGTGCTGGTGGTGGAGGACGAGCCGAGCATCGCGGACGTCCTCGCCATCGCCCTGCGCTACCACCGGTTCGAGGTGATGATCGCGGGCACCGTCCGCGAGGCTCTCGCGCTCGCCGAGCGCACCCGGCCCGACGCGGCACTGCTCGACGTGATGCTCCCGGACGGGGACGGGCGGGCGCTGGGGCGCGAACTGCGCGCCAGGCGGCCCGACCTGGCGCTGGTCTTTCTCACCGCACGGGACTCCCCCGCCGAGATCGTCGGCGCCCTCGGCTTCGGCGACGACTACATCACCAAGCCGTTCAACATCGACGAGGTCGTCGCCCGCATCACCGCGGTGCTGCGGCGGACGCGCACGGCCGACGTCCTGCCGCAGCGGCCGCCGCTGCGCTACGGCGACCTGGAGCTGGACGAGACGACATACAGCGCCCACCGCGCGGGCCGCACCGTCGAACTCACCCCCACCGAGTACGCCCTGCTGCGCTTCCTGGTGCGCAACGGCGGCCGGATCGTGCCGAAGGAGCAACTCCTGCGCCATGTCTGGCAGTACGAGCACACACCGCCCGAGTCGACCGTCGTGGAGACGTACATCAGCTATCTGCGGCGCAAACTGGAGGCCCTGGGACCACCGATGATCACCACGCGGCGTGGTGTGGGATATGGGCTGGCATGAGGCTCCCGCGCGTGCTGTGCAACAGGCGGGGCATCCACTCCCTGCGCGCCAAGCTGACCCTGGCGAACGTGGCCCTGCTCGCCCTCGGCATCGTGGCGACCACCGCCGTCAGCCTGATGGGCATGCGGTACTACCTGATCGGCCAGATCGACGGCGGGCTGACCAAGATGCGCGACTCGCTGGCCGGTTCGCAGCTCACGATCCGGCAGATCGACTCCCTGGGCGCGCTGACGTTCGTCCACGACCGCCTGGTCCCGGACTCCACGGACAGGGAGCGCTCGACACCGGACTCGATCTACACGGCCGTCGACGGCAGGGGTGCGGCCGTCGGCATCCTCGGCGTCAAGCCAACCGAGGCACAGACCGGCCTGGCCCGCGCGGTCGACGACGCCCGGGCGCTCACCCGGGACGCCGATCCGCACGAGGTGAAGGTGCACGGCGACACCTACCGGGTCACCGCCGTCCGGCTGTCCGACGGCACATACGTCCTCATGGCCGCGTCGACCGAGGCCCTGCACCGCGGCATGGCCAAGGCCCTCAGACTCGACTTCGCCGTCGGCGGCCTGCTGCTCGCGCTGCTGGCCTGTCTGACCCTGTTCAGCGTGCGGCGCCGGATGCTGCCGCTGGAGGACATGGTGGAGACGTCGACGGCGATAGCCGAGGGCGACCTGACCCGGCGGGTGCCCTCCAGCCACCATCCGACGCAGGAGGTCGAGCAGCTGCGGCTCGCCCTCAACTCCATGCTCCACCAGGTCGAATCGGCGTACCGCACGCGCGAGCACAGCGCGGCCCAGCTGCGCCGCTTCGTCGCCGACGCCTCGCACGAGCTGCGCACCCCGCTGTCCGCGATACGCGGCTATCTGCAGCTGTACGACAAGGGCATGCTCACCGACCCGGAGGAGCGCAGAAGGTCCTGGGAGCGGGTGCTCGCGGAGACCGACCGCATGGGGCGGCTGGTGGACGAGCTGCTCACCCTGGCCCGTCTCGACCAGCAGCCCGAGCTGCGCTTCCGCAACGTCGACGTGAGCCGTCTGGTGCGGGACGCGGCCGAGGACCTGAAGGTGCAGCAGCCGGAACGGCCCATCAAGGTCGCGGCCGACGGTGCGGTGCTGGTGCACGCCGACGAGTCGGGGCTCAGACAGGTCCTCGGCAACCTGGTGGGCAACGTACGCACCCACACGCCCGCGGACGTGGCGGTGCGGCTGGGTGTGGAGCGGGAGGACGGCGTCGTACGGCTGTGTGTCGCGGACGAGGGTCCGGGGCTCGGCGAACAGGACGCGGCGCGGGTCTTCGACCGCTTCTTCCGGGCCGGCGGGGGCGCGGGCAGCGGGCTGGGCCTGGCGATCGTGCAGGGGGTGGTGCAGGCGCACGGCGGGGAGGTGGCGGTGTGCACGGCGCCGGGCGAGGGTCTGGCGGTGACGGTCACGCTGCCCGCGCGGACGGCCGTACGGTCGTAACTCGCCTTCTGTTCCTCAGACGTTGGCCATGACGAGCGCCCACACCGTCTTGCCGTGGCGCCCTCTGCTCCACACTCCCCAGGCCGCCGCGATGTTCTCCACCAGATGCAGACCGCGGCCGGCTTCCTCCCACTCGCCGACCACCCGTAATCGGGGCTCCACCTGGCCCTCGTCCGACACCTCTATGAGACAGGATCCGTCGGCGAGCGCGGTCACCGCCACCTCGAACTCCCGCTCCAGGAGCGGCCCGTGGCGTACGACGTTGGTCGCCAGCTCGGAGACCAGCAGCACCGCGTCCGCCAGCGCCGGATCGTCCGGCGTGTGCCCCCAGGCGGCCAGATGATCCCGGACCCGGCGCCGGGCCAGACCGACGGAAGCCGGATGCCGGGGCAGTCTGAAGGAGTTGCGTCTCAACACGTTTGCTCCTCACCCCCCGCACACCTCCGTCACATGTTCCTGCGTCGGGTGAGCGTCCGTCGTCACGGGGGCGAATGTCAATGCCGCAACTTCACGTCAGATCCAGTTGAGGCTCCACAGCCGGAACACTCCGGTGCCGTCGTCCAGATACTGGCCGCCGCCGACGTCCTCGCTGCTCAGGACGTACTCCTTGCCCTGCCACAGCGGGATGACCGGCACGTCGTGGGCGACGTCCTGCTGGAGCGTGCTGAAGTCGGAGGCGGCGTCGGCGCGGTCGGCGTACTGCTGGCTGCCCCGAATCAGCTGGTCGACGGCCTTGTTGCTGTAGCCGGTGTTCATGGTGGAGCCGGTGCCGACGAGCGGGGCGCCGAAGGTGTCGGGGTCCGGGTAGTCGGCGACCCAGCCGACGGCGTACGCGTCCAGCTTCCCGGTCGCCCAGCGCTTCTGGAAGTCGGACCACTCGTAGCCCTTGACGGTCACCTTGAACAGGCCGCTCGACTCCAGCTGCTTCTTGATGGTCCCGGCCTCCTGCTCGGCGGAGGAGCGGCCCTTGCCGTAGCCGTAGGTGAAGCGGACCGGCAGCGTCACACCGGCCTCGGTGAGCAGGGCCTGCGCCTTCTTCGTGTCCTGCTTCGGATAGGCGTCGAAGAACGACGTGGTGTGACCGGTGATGCCCGTCGGGATCAGCGAGTACAGCGGGTCGACGGTCCCCTGGTACACCGTGGCGGCCAGCTGCTCCCGGTTGATCAGCCAGGCCATGGCCTGGCGGACCCTGACGTCGTGCAGGGGCGCGCTCGCGCGGGTGTTGAGGTAGAGGTTGCGGGTCTCGGCGCTGTCGGACTCGTTGAGGCGCTGGTTCGGGTCGCTCGCGGAGAGCCCGGACAGGACCTTGGGCGGCAGCTGGCGGGAGGCGACGTCGATCTGCTTTGCGTTCCAGGCCTTGTCGAGGGCTTCCGAGTCGGCGTAGTAGAGCAGGTCGACGGGCCGGCCCGTCTTCTGGACGGCGCCCTTGTACTCGGTGTTCGGCGTGAGAGCCGCCTTCTTGCCCTTCGTATACGTGTCCAGCTCGTACGGGCCGGTGCCGTCGGCGCCGGGGTCGGTGCGCAGGCTGCGCTTCGGGTACTTGTGGCTGTCGACGATCGAGCCCGCCCCGGTGGCCACCTTGAACGGGAAGGTCGCGTCGGGCGAGGACAGATGGAAGGTGACGGTCAGGCCGTCCGCGTCGACCGAGCGGAGCGTGCTCAGCAGGGAGGACGGGCCGACGTCGGACTTGATCGCCTTGACCCGGTCGAAGGAGTACTTGACGTCCTCGGCGGTCATCGTGCGGCCACTGGGGAAGGTGAGACCCGCCCGCAACTTGCAGCGGTAGGTGGTCAGTTGGCTGTCCACGAAGTCACAGCTCCGGGCCGCGTCGGGCACCGGCGAGGCGCCACCCGGCTCGAAGGTCAGCAGTGACTGGAAAACGTTGCTGAACAAGGCCCAGGAGCCCGCGTCGTAGGCACCGGCCGGATCGAGCGAGGTGATCTCGTCCGTCGTGCCGACCTCGATGGTCTTGTCGGTGTTCTCCTGCGACGGCAGCAGCTGCCAGCCGCCGACTCCCACACCCGCCAGCACCAGCAGCGTCGCAAGAATCCGCATGCGAACCGAGCGCATCGGTTGCCCTCCCCGGGCCCGGCGGGCCCCGCCCCACAGGCCACTCCCCTAGTGGCGCGGCTCACCTAATCACAGGAGTTTCACCTGACGGAAGAGGGGTTTGTTGAATTGAGAAAGAAGTTACCGCAAGGGGTTTCCGCCAGGTTTCACAGGGCTCGCACAGGGTCTGCGGGGGATGGTTTCGGCCAGCGGTTTCTACGGAGCCCACGGGGCCGGGCTCAGGCCTGCGTCGACGCCAGTTCGATCACCGTGATGTCCGACGGTGCGCCCACGCGCGTCGGCGGCCCCCAGGCGCCCGCGCCCCGGCTGACATAGAGCTGCGTGTCGCCGTAGCGTTCCAGGCCCGCGACGGTCGGGTTGGCGGCGGCCGCGATGAAGTTGCCGGGCCAGAGCTGGCCGCCGTGGGTGTGGCCGGAGAGCTGGAGGTCGACGCCGTGTCTGACGGCGTCGTGGATCTGGACCGGCTGGTGGGCGAGGAGCACACACGCGCGTGCCGTGTCCCGGTCACCGAGCGCCTTGGTGAAGTCGGGGCCCTGGCCCTCGCTCTCGCCCGCGATGTCGTTGACCCCGGCGAGGTCGAACCACGGCAGCTCCGTCCGGGCGTTCTCCAGCGGATGCAGCCCGAGCCGCCGTACCTCCTCCACCCACTGCTTCGCGCCGGAGAAGTACTCGTGGTTGCCGGTGACGAAGTACGAGGGCGCCTTGAGCTGCGACAGCGGTGCCGCCGCCGGGCCCAGGTTCTTCACGCTGCCGTCCACCAGGTCGCCGACGACCGCCACGATGTCCGGCCGGGTGGAGTTGATCGTGTCGACGACCTTCTGCGCGAAGCCCCGGCCGAGGGTCGGGCCCAGGTGGATGTCGCTGACCACAGCGATGCGGTAGCCGTGCGCCGCGCGCGGGAGCTTGGCCAGCGGCACGGTGACGCGCTTCACGCTCGGGCCGCGCAGCACGCCGTACGTGCCGTACCCCACCGTCCCCACGGCGGCAGCGGCGGCGGCACCTGCGACGACGCGGGAGACGAAGAGGCGGCGCGAGGGCTCGGGCTCCGGGGTCGGTGCGGATTCGGGCTCCGGCGGCTGTGGCGGGACGGATCCCGCCGGTACCGGCTGTGTCTGCGGTACGGCCGCCGAGGCGCGCGCCCGCCGTTCCAGCAGGCGGCGCAGCAGGGGTCGTACGACCTCGCCCGCCACCACGGCCAGCAGCAGATAGATCGACAGGGCGAGCCACAGGAAGCCGGGCCAGGCCATGACCTGCTGCAGCCAGAAGGGCGCGCCCGCGCGCTCGCCTGCGACGGCCCCGACCGCCAGCACCCAGCCGCCCGCGATCACCACCGCGCCTGCGCGGCGCGCGGGGCCCGGGCCCCGTGTCGTGTCACGGAACAGACGGCGCCACAGGTACCAGTTGCCCGCGACGAGAACACCGAGCGCGAGGAGCGCGAATACCCCGAAGACGACGATGCGCACCGTGCCGAGACCCCCGTTGCCGGATCTGCCGTTTGTGTGTATTTGCCGGGCTATGAGGTCTGGCGCAAAGCACGCAGTCCGCGCAACCCGATGCCCCCGATGACCGTCCCCAATACGAAGGAGACGACGGCGAGCGTCAGATGCACCCAGAAGTACGCCGTCGGGTGACCGTTGTCGAACGCGAGCCCGCTGCCGTCCTTGATGAGATTTTTAACGAAAGTGACCCAGATGACCCAACTCCACACTCCGAAGGCGAGCAGGAACCAGGAGACCGGGCGGCTGAGCTTCATGCCTTCAGTATCGCCGCCGCGCATCCGGCTCCGTGCCCGGGGTGGGGTGGGAGGCGGGACTTCACGCCCGGTGGCATGTACGTTCTCGTCCGTGTCCGCTCCCAAGAAGACCGTCAGGCGATCCCTGCTGGTCACCTCCGCCGTCCTGTCCTCGGTCGCACTGACCGCGCCCGTCTCCTTCGCAGCCCCGGGCCCGTCCACGAATCCCTCGCCGAGTCCGTCGGTCACTCCCCCCGCGGACATGTCGTCCGTGGGCGGCGCCCGTCTCGGGCAGTCGGGCACACAGGCCGATCTGGGCAGCGGCGCCCCCGTGCTCCCCAAGGACATCACCGCGCGCTCCTGGATCGTCGCCGACGCCGAGTCGGGCGAGGTGCTCGCCGCGCACAACGCGCACTGGCGGCTGCCTCCGGCGAGCACGATGAAGATGCTGTTCGCGGACACCGTGCTGCCGAAGTTCCCGAGGACCGAGAAGCACAAGGTCGCGCCCTCCGACCTGGCGGGCATGGGCGCCGGATCCAGCATGGTGGGGATAAAGGACGGCGAGACGTACACGGTCCGCGACCTGTGGCTCGGCGTCTTCCTGCGCTCGGGCAACGACGCCGTGCATGTGCTGTCGGCGATGAACGACGGCGTCGACAACACCGTCAAGGAGATGAACGAACACGCCGAGGAGCTCCAGGCCCTCGACACACACGTGGTCACGCCCGACGGCTACGACGCCCCGGAGCAGGTCTCGTCCGCCTACGACCTGACGCTGTTCGCCCGCTCCGGGCTGCAGAAGAAGGACTTCCGCGAGTACTGCTCGACGGTGCGGACCGAGTTCCCCGGCGAGACGAAGAAGGACAAGAAAGGCAAGTCGGTCCGCGAGTCCTTCGAGATCCAGAACACCAACCGGCTGCTGGCCGGCGACTCCGACGTCTCCGTCTACCAGGGCATCGCGGGCGTCAAGAACGGCAACACGACGAACGCGGGCGCGACCTTCACCGGCGTCGCCGAGCGCAACGGCAGGGTGCTGCTCGTCACCGTCATGCACCCGGAGAAGAACGAGCACAACGAGGTCTACAAGGAGACCGCCAAGCTCTTCGACTGGGGCTTCAAGGCCTCCGGGAAGGCGCGGCCGGTGGGTGAGCTGGTGCCGCCGAGGAGCGCCGCGCAGTCGAGCGCCCAGCCCGGCGGGAAGGCCTCGGCGGGCGGGACCGGCAAGGCGTCCGGCTCACCCGTGGCGAGCGCCTCGGCCGCGGGCCGCTCCGGCGGCATGGGGGTCGCCGTCGCCATAAGCGGTGGGGTGCTGGTGCTGCTCGCGGCGGCCGCGTTCCTGGTCAACCGCCGCTGGCCGCTGCCGGATCTGGTACGTCGCCGGTCCCGTCCGTGAGCTCTTCCGCGGGGCCGCGCTCGGCCCCCTCGTCCGCCTCGGCCCCCTCGTCCGCCTGAGCCTGCTCATCCTGCTCACCGCCCTCGCTCTGCTCGCTCTGCGTCGCCGTCCACGCGGCGCAGAACAGGACCAGCTTCGCCGTGAAGTTGATCCACAGCAGCAGGGCCACGGGCACGCCGAACGCGCCGTACATGCTCTTCCCCGCCACGCCCTGCATATAGCCGCTCAGCAGCGTCTTCAGCAGCTCGAAGCCGACCGCGCCGATCAGCGCGGCGACCGTCAGACGGCGGCGCGGCGGTTCGACGCCGGGCAGCAGCGTGAGGACGTACAGAAGCAGCAGGAAGTCGGCGAGCACGGCGACGGCGAACGCGGCGATGTGCAGCAGGATGCCGCCCCAGCCGCCGTTCTCGATGCCCAGCTGCCTGGTGATCCAGCCGACCATCGCGGAGGCGATGGTGGAGATGGCGAGCGTGACGAGCACGGCGCCGCCGAGACCGACGAGGATGCCCAGGTCCTTGACCTTGCGCAGGACGGGGTTCTCCGCCTGATCGGGCAGCTCCCACACCGCACGCAGGCACTCGCGCATCGAACCGGCCCAGCCGATGCCGGTGACCAGCAGCAAGGCGCCCGCAATCAGCCCGATGGTGCCGGCGTTCTGGACCAGGCTCTGGACGTCGAGCCGGTCGGAGATGCCGGGCACCTGCTCGGCGATCTTGTTCTGCAGGTCGTTCTGCTGTTGCTTGCTGAGCGTGGCGGCGGCGATCGCGGCGGCCACGGTGAGCAGCGGAAACAGCGCGACGAAGCTGGTGAAGGTCATCGCGGCGGCCAGCCTGGTCCACTTCACCCGGTCCAGACGTTCGTACGACCGCCACGCGTGCGTGAGCATCAGGCGCGCCACCAGCGGCCCGACGACGGGGAGCTTCTTCAGCCAGTCCATGATCAGACCCTGCCCCAGGTAGGGAAGACCAATGTGCGAGTACCCCGAAAGTGCAGGACAGTGGGGGCCACGGTAGCGGTTCCGCGAGTCGGTCATAAAGGGGCGATACGGTCAGTTTCATGGCTGCCGACACCGCTCCGGTCCTGTCCCTCCCCCAGTCCCTGCTCGTCCTCGGCGGTACGTCCGAGATCGCGCTCGCCACCGCACGCCGTCTCATCGCCCGCCGCACGCGCACGGTGTGGCTCGCGGGACGCCCCTCGCCCGCCCTGGAACAGGCCGCGGAGCAGCTGCGCGGCCATGGCGCCGACGTGCACACCGTCGCCTTCGACGCGCTCGATCCCGACTCCCACGAGACGGGCCTCGGCAAGGTCTTCGCGGAGAGCGACGTCGACATGGTGCTGCTCGCCTTCGGCATCCTCGGCGACCAGGCGATCGACGAGCGCGAACCGGCCTCGGCGGTGCGCGTCGCGCAGACCAACTACACGGGCGCGGTGTCGGCGGCCCTGGTGAGCGCAACCGCGCTGCAGGCGCAGGGCCACGGCTCGCTGGTGGTGCTCTCCTCCGTGGCCGGCGAGCGCGCCCGCCGCAGCGACTTCATCTACGGCTCCAGCAAGGCCGGCCTGGACGCCTTCGCGCAGGGCCTGGGCGACGCGCTGCACGGCACGGGCGTGCACGTCATGGTCGTACGCCCCGGATTCGTACGGTCGAAGATGACCGCCGCCCTTGAGGAGGCGCCGTTCACGACGACTCCGGAGGCGGTCGCCACGGCCGTCGAACTGGGGCTGCGGCGGCGCTCGGAGACCGTGTGGGTGCCCGGCACGCTGCGCGTGGTGATGTCGGCGCTGCGGCACCTTCCGCGCGGGGTGTACCGGCGGCTGCCCCTGTAGCTACCGGGTGGGCAGGGAGCCGTGCTCCACATGCCCCGCCTGCGGCGGCACCACCGAGCCCCCGAAGGTGTACTCCCGCAGCTTGCGCCAGACGCCGTCCGCGCCCTGCTCGTAGAGGGCGAAGCCGTTGCAGGGCCAGCCGGCCTCGTAGCCGGCGAGTTCCTCGAAGGCGCGGTCCATCGCCTCGTCGTCGATGCCGTGCGCCACGGTGACATGCGGGTGGTACGGGAACTGCAGTTCGCGCGGGACCGGGCCGGCGGGGTCGCGGAGCTGCTTCTGCAGCCAGGTGCAGTCCTCGGCGCCCTCGGCGACCCGTACGTAGACGACGGGTGACAGGGGCCGGAAGGTGCCGGTGCCGGACAGCCGCATCGGGAACGGCCGGCCGGTCGCGGCGACCTCGGTCAGATGCGCCTCGACGGCCGCCAGGTCGCCGCCGTCGACCTCCGTCGGCGGCAGCAGGGTGACATGCGTGGGGATGCCGTGAGCAGCGGCGTCGCCGAAGCCCGCGCGCAGCTGTTGGAGCAGGCTGCCGTAAGGCTCCGGGACCGCGATCGACACGCCGATCGTTACGGTCCCCACGTCGTCTCCTGTCGTCGTGACGGGTCGGTCTGTCAGCCGTCGGCTATCGACTGTACGGCCACGGCTGTGCTGCGGGCAGGCGCAACCATAGTGATGTGCAGCGCTCTGCCGGTGGTACGTGTGTTCGGTGATGTACGTCAGTGCTTGGCGGGCAGGAAGCCGACCTTGTCGTATGCCTGGGAGAGGGTCTCGGCGGCGACGGCACGGGCCTTCTCCGCGCCCTTGGCCAGGATCGAGTCGAGCGTCTCCGAGTCGTCCAGGTACTGCTGGGTGCGCTCCCGGAAGGGCGTCACGAACTCGACCATGACCTCGGCGAGGTCCGTCTTGAGCGCGCCGTACATCTTGCCCTCGTACTCCTGCTCCAGCTCGGCGACCGACTTGCCGGTGAGGGTCGAGTAGATGGTGAGCAGGTTGCTGACGCCCGGCTTGTTCTCGGCGTCGTAGCGGATGACGGTGTCGGTGTCGGTGACCGCGCTCTTGACCTTCTTCGCGGTGACCTTGGGGTCGTCGAGGAGGTTGATGAGGCCCTTCGGCGTGGACGCCGACTTGCTCATCTTGATCGACGGGTCCTGCAGGTCGTAGATCTTGGCCGTCTCCTTGAGGATGTACGGCTTCGGGATGATGAAGGTCTGGCCGAAGCGGCCGTTGAAGCGCTCGGCGAGGTCGCGGGTGAGCTCGACGTGCTGGCGCTGGTCCTCGCCGACCGGGACCTCGTTGGCCTGGTACAGCAGGATGTCGGCGACCTGGAGGACCGGGTAGGTGAACAGGCCGACGGAGGCGCGGTCGGCGCCCTGCCTGGCGGCCTTGTCCTTGAACTGGGTCATGCGGGACGCCTCGCCGAACCCGGTGAGGCAGTTCATGACCCAGGCCAGCTGGGCGTGCTCGGGGACATGGCTCTGGACGAAGAGTGTGCAGCGCTCGGGGTCGAGACCGGCCGCGAGCAGCTGGGCGGCGGCGAGCCGGGTGTTCGCGCGCAGCTCCGCCGGGTCCTGGGGAACCGTGATGGCGTGCAGGTCGACGACCATGTAGAACGCGTCGTGGGTCTCCTGCAGGGCCACCCACTGGCGGACGGCGCCGAGGTAGTTGCCGAGGTGGAACGAGCCTGCGGTGGGCTGGATTCCGGAGAGCACGCGGGGTCGGTCAGAAGCCATGCTCACCATTCTCTCAGAGGTGGGGAGTGGTTTCGGAGCGCGGGGGACTGCGGGCCGGTGGGGGCCGTTCGCGCCCCGCGGCGGAGCCGCAAATGAATGCGGCCCCGCGCCCCTTTCAAGGGCGCTGCCCCTGACCGGCGCCGATCAGCCGAGGTCGATTTCCGGGTACAGCGGGAAGCCCGCCACCAGGTCCGTCGCCCGCTGGGCGATCTCCTCGGCCACCTTCTCGTCCAGGACGTGGGATGCCTTCGACGGGGCCCCGGACTTCGTTGTGCCCGGTTCCGTGGTGGTCAGGACGCGGTCGATGAGGCCCGCGACCTCGTCCATCTCGGCGGTGCCCAGGCCACGCGTGGTCAGGGCGGGGGTGCCGATGCGGATACCGGAGGTGTACCAGGCGCCGTTGGGGTCGGCGGGGATGGCGTTGCGGTTGGTGACGATGCCCGAGTCGAGCAGGGCGGCCTCGGCCTGGCGGCCGGTGAGGCCGTAGGAGGTGGCGACGTCGATGAGGTTGAGGTGGTTGTCGGTGCCGCCGGTGACGAGGGTGGCGCCCCGGCGCATCAGGCCTTCCGCCAGTGCGCGGGAGTTGTCGACGATGCGCTGGGCGTAGTCCTGGAAGGAGGGCTGCCGGGCCTCGGCGAGGGCGACGGCCTTGGCTGCCATGACGTGCGGGAGCGGGCCGCCGAGGACCATCGGGCAGCCGCGGTCGACCTGGTCCTTGAGGGAGTCGTCGCACAGGACCAAGCCGCCGCGCGGACCGCGCAGCGACTTGTGGGTGGTGGTGGTGACGATCTGGGCGTGCGGGACCGGGTCGAAGTCTCCGGTCAGCACCTTGCCCGCGACCAGGCCGGCGAAGTGCGCCATGTCCACCATCAGGGTCGCGCCGACCTCGTCGGCGATCTCGCGCATGATGCGGAAGTTCACGAGACGGGGGTAGGCGGAGTAGCCGGCGACGATGATCAGCGGCTTGAACTCACGGGCGGAGACGCGCAGGGCCTCGTAGTCGATGAGGCCGGTGGCGGGGTCGGTGCCGTAGGAGCGCTGGTCGAACATCTTGCCGGAGATGTTCGGGCGGAAGCCGTGGGTGAGGTGACCGCCGGCGTCCAGGGACATGCCGAGCATGCGCTGGTTGCCGAAGGCCTGGCGGAGCTCGGCCCAGTCCGCCTCGGTGAGGTCGTTGACCTGGCGCACGCCGGCCTTCTCCAGGGCGGGGGTCTCGACGCGCTGGGCGAGGACCGACCAGAAGGCGACGAGGTTGGCGTCGATGCCGGAGTGCGGCTGGACGTAGGCGTGGCGGGCGCCGAAGAGCTCCTTGGCGTGCTCGGCAGCGAGGGACTCGACGGTGTCGACGTTGCGGCAGCCGGCGTAGAAGCGGCGGCCGATGGTGCCCTCGGCGTACTTGTCGCTGAACCAGTTGCCCATCGCGAGGAGGGTGGCCGGGGAGGCGTAGTTCTCGGAGGCGATCAGCTTGAGCATCTCGCGCTGGTCGTGGATCTCCTGGCCGATGGCGTCGGCGACGCGCGGCTCGACGGCGCGGATCACATCGAGGGCGGCACGGAAGGCGGTGGACTCGGTGGAGAGGGGCTGCTGCTCTGACATGTCGGCCTCCGGACGGCGTGGCGTTCAGCGTTCACGGTTCGGCCCAGGCGCACGGCACTCGCTCGTTCACGGGCCGCTCCCCGATGGTTTTCCCATCCCAGCGCGCCAGTCACGGCCCGCCGGTCAGCCTACCGGGCGCGCCGGAACGCAGAGGTCCCGCGTCCACCATGCGAGCGACGATAGGAAAGGGGCACCCTCAGCACCTGGCACCTTCTGGAGATCCCGTGACCACTACGGAGACACTCATCGCCGCCGCCGACGCGCACAGCGCGCACAACTACCACCCGTTGCCCGTGGTCGTCGCCTCCGCGGACGGGGCGTGGATGACGGATGTGGAGGGGAGGCGGTATCTGGACCTGCTGGCCGGTTACTCGGCGCTCAACTTCGGCCATCGCAACAGGCGGCTGGTGGAGGCGGCGAAGGCACAGCTGGAGCGGGTGACGCTGACGTCCAGGGCGTTTCATCACGACCGGTTCGCGGCGTTCTGCTCCGAGCTCGCCGAGCTGTGCGGGATGGAGATGGTGCTGCCGATGAACACGGGCGCGGAGGCGGTGGAGACCGCGGTGAAGACGGCCCGCAAGTGGGGGTACAAGGTCAAGGGTGTGCCTGCGGAGATGGCGAAGATCGTGGTCGCGGGCAACAACTTCCACGGCCGTACGACGACGCTCATCAGCTTCTCCACCGACTCGGAGGCGCGGGCGGACTTCGGCCCGTACACGCCGGGCTTCGAGATCGTGCCGTACGGGGATCTGACGGCGATGCGGTCGGCGGTCTCGGAGAACACGGTGGCCGTGCTGCTGGAGCCGATCCAGGGCGAGGCGGGGGTGCTGCTTCCGCCGGCCGGTTATCTGCCGGCGGTGCGGGAGCTGACGCGGGAGCGGAATGTGCTGTTCGTGGCGGACGAGATCCAGTCGGGGCTGGGAAGGACGGGGCGGACGTTCGCGTGCGAGCACGAGGGCGTCGTACCGGACATGTATGTGCTCGGGAAGGCGCTGGGCGGCGGGATCGTGCCGGTGTCGGCGGTGGTGTCGAGCGCCGAGGTGCTGGGGGTGTTCCGGCCCGGGGAGCACGGGTCGACGTTCGGCGGGAATCCGCTGGCCTGTGCGGTGGCACTGGAGGTGATCGCGATGCTGCGGACGGGCGAGTTCCAGGCGCGGTCCGCGGAGCTGGGCGGTCATCTGCACCGGGAACTGGCGGCGTTGACCGGCACGGGGCGGGTCACGGCGGTGCGCGGGCGGGGGCTGTGGGCGGGGGTCGACATCGCACCGCGGTACGGCACGGGGCGGGAGGTGTCCGAGAAGCTGATGGACCGGGGTGTGCTGGTGAAGGACACACATGGGTCGACGGTGCGGATCGCGCCGCCGTTGGTGATCGGGAAGGAGGATCTGGACTGGGGGCTTGCGCAGTTGCGGGCTGTGCTCGGTGTCTGAGCGGCTCGTGCGAGGGTCGGCGTGGGCCGCCCTCAGCGGATCACATGGGGTACGAAGCGCGCGTACTCGTCCGTGACCAGGCCGGACGACTCGCGGATGCCGAGGCCCGCCGCCTCGTCCTCGACGACCCACGCACCGAGGACGACACGGTTGCCGTCGAAGTCGGGCAGGGGCGCCAACTCCTGGTAGCAGCAGGCCTCTTGGCGCGGGATCGCCTCGGTGCCGGGCTCGTGGATGGTCACGCCGGCGCCCTCGCGGCCGAGCAGCGGCTTGGCGACGTACCCCGTGGTCCCCGTGAGCTCGCGCGGGCCGTCGAGGTAGGAGGGCAGGAGGTTCGGGTGGCCGGGGTACAGCTCCCAGAGGACGGCCAGCAGGGCCTTGTTGCTGAGGAGCATTTTCCAGGCCGGTTCGATCCACAGGGTCGTGCCCGTGCCGCCGCCGTTGTCGAGGGTGTCGAGGACGTGATCCGCGAAGGCGTCGGTGGTGAGCCACTCCCAGGGGTAGAGCTTGAAGCAGCTGCGGATGAAGCGGAGTTGGTTGTCGACGAAGCGTCCGGACAGGGAGTCCCAGCCGATCTCCTCCATGGAGATCCAGTCGGTGTCCAGGCCGGCCTGTTCGGCGGTCTCCTTCAGATAGGCGACCGTCATCAGGTCCTCGCCGAGTTCGTCGGCCGAGGAGTGCGCGAAGTAGAGGGGGTTGCCCGGCGGGAGGAGGGGCGCCTGCTTCTTCCAGGCGGCGATCAGGCGTTCGTGGAGGGAGTTCCACTGGTCGGCGCCGGGGAAGCGCTCCTCCATCCAGAACCACTGAGGGGAGGCGGCCTCCACCAGTGAGGTGGGGGTGTCGGCGTTGTACTCCAGGAGCTTCGCCGAGCCCGTGCCGTCGTAGCGGAGGTCGAAGCGGCCGTAGACGGAAGGGAGTTCGGAGCGGCGGTGCCATGCCTCGGCGACCGCCCGGGCGATGCGCGGGTCGGTGATGCCGAGGTCGGCGTAGCGGCCCGCGGTGACGATGTGGTCGGCCGCCGCGAGGCACATGCGGTGGAGTTCCTCGACGGTCTCCTCCAGGGCCTCGACCTCGGTGAGGGTGAAGGAGTAGTAGGCGCTCTCGTCCCAGTAGGGGCGCAGGGAGCCGTCGGGGTGGCGGGTGAGGGGGTAGATGAGGCCCTGTTCCTCGACGGTCTGCTGCCAGCCGGGGCGCGGGGTGATGGTGTGGCGTTCCATGGCGGGACGGGTCCTGCTCAGTAGTTCCGGTTCGGCTGCGGTTCCGGTTCGGCTGCGGTTCTGGGTCGGCTGCCGTTCCGGTTCAGCCGCCGGAGTGGCCCTCGCCGCCGCCGAAGCCGCCGCGGGAGACTCCGTGGCCGCCGCCGGAACCGCTGGAGGCCTTGCGGGGCTTGGTGAAGGAGCCGCTGTCGACCCAGCTGCCCTGCTTGTTGCCGCCGTAGTACCAGACGCCGTTCGCCGAGGTCTTGGTGGAGGTGCAGTACTTGTCGGCGACGACCTTGTAGCCCTTGGAGAGGTTGTAGCTGTCACGGTCGACGCAGCGCTTGTCGGGGTCGGAGGAGCAGGCGGTGAGGGCTGCCGCCAGAAGTCCCATGCCGCCGAGTACGACCGTGCCCGAGCGAAGTTGGCGGCGTGCGTCTGGCATGTCCGTGTCTCCCCGTTGTCCTGCGATGTCAGGAGGTCAGCCTAGAGATCGGTGAGAGCGTGCTCCAAGGCACCCCCGTTCCTTCCCGTTCCTTGCGCGCCTCCCCTACAGTCACTTTGTGATCTTTGGGATGGTGTGCGCGCTCGGCGCGGCAGTCTGCTTCGGTACGGCGACGGTGTTGCAGGCGGTCGCCGCGCGGGCGGCGAGTACGGACGGCGGCGGGGGCGGGGAGGCGGCGCTGCTGCTGCGGGCGGTGCGGCAGTGGCGGTATCTGGCGGGGCTGGCGCTGGACGGGCTGGGGTTTCTGCTGCAGATCGCCGCCCTGCGGTCGATCCCGATCTACGCGGTCGCGGCGGCCCTCGCGTCCAGCCTGGCGGTGACCGGGGTGGTCTCGGCGCGGCTGCTGCATGTGCGGCTGAGCGGGACGGAGTGGGGCGCGGTCGGGGTGGTGTGCGCCGGGCTCGCGATGCTGGGCCTTGCGTCCGGGGCGGAGGGGGATCGTGCCGGGTCGACGGCTCTGAAGTGGGCGATGCTTGCCGTCGCGGTGGTCGTGCTGCTGCTCGGGCTGTTCGGCGGGCGGTGGTCGGGGCGCGGCCGGGCGCTGGTGCTCGGGCTGGGGGCCGGCTTCGGGTTCGGGGTGGTGGAGGTGTCGGTACGGCTGATCGACTCCCTCGCGCCTTCGGAACTGTTCACCAACCCGGCGACGTACGCACTCGTCCTCGGCGGAGGTGCCGCCTTCCTGCTGCTGACCTCCGCCCTGCAGCGCGGCTCGGTCACCACGGCGACGGCCGGACTAGTGCTCGGCGAGACGATCGGACCGGCCTTGGTGGGCGTGGTGTGGCTCGGGGACCGCACCCGCGAGGGGCTTGCCTGGCTGGTGGTGCTGGGCTTCCTCGTCGCCGTCGTGGGGGCGTTGGCGCTGGCGCGGTTCGGAGAGGCGCCGGCAACGCAGGTGGCGGAAGAAGCAGCGGCGTGATGGACGCCCCGCCGCCTCAAGCCGGCGTCTCGTGATGCCGCCCCACAGGGGGGACCTGGCCTCCAGCGCGAGGGTCGCCGTCTCGCCGGCCTCCGACCAGCAGGCGTCGCCCCTGCCACAGAGGTCGGCGACCATTTGCATGGCCGTGTGGGTGTGAGGCGGTCCGTATCCGGGAGCAGCCGCAGCACATGTCGGCACGCGGCGGGCCTGTTCAACAGTGCCGCCGCCGGGACGGCACTCGGCCATCTGCGGCCACGGCGGCGGACGGTACGGCTGCGGCAACGCGCGGCGGCGGCGCTTGCGCCGGTCCTTCCGTCCTGTGGATCGTGGCTCGAGCACGCGCCGTACGGGCCCCGGGGCGGGGCACCGGCAGTGGCCGGAGGGAAGTACTGAGGCTTCCGGAAGCAGGAAAGGTGCAGTCATGACACAACCGGCAGCGGCGGAAGGCCTGTGGGGCTGGTCGCCGGCCGCCGGGCTACGGCCCGTCGAGGAGGCGGGGACCGGCGGGCCGCTGCTGGTCGCGGACTCCTGGCTGGTACGGGACGGCAGGGTGCGCGGCCTCGACCGGCACCGGGACCGCTTCGTGCGGTCCTGCGGCGAGTGCGGAGGGCCGCCGTCGTACCGGATGCTGGAGTTCTGGGAGGCCATGACGGGCGCGCTGCCGCGCACGGGCGAGTGGTTCCCGCGGGTCGAACTCACCGCCCGCCATGTGATGTTGCGGCTGCGGCATGCACCACCGCTCGGTTCGGAGATCGAGGTGTGGGCGGTCGGCCAGTCGGATCCGCGCACCGCGCCCCGCCGTAAGGGGCCGGACCTGGACGCCCTGGCCCGGGTGCGCGGGCGGGCGGTCGAGGCGGGGGCTCAGGAGGCGGTGCTGGTGGGGCCGTCCGGGGTGGTGCTGGAGGCGGCCACCGCGAGCGTGCTGTGGTGGGAGGAGGACACGCTGTGTCTGCCGCCGCCCCGGCTGCCGGTGCTGCCCGGAGTGACCGTCGCCCTCATCCAGGAACGGGCGCGGCACGAGGGTATCCGCGTCGCCCACCGCGAGCGGACGGTGGCCGAGCTGGACGGGCGTGAGGTGTGGCTGGTGAACGCGCTGCACGGGATCAGGCCGGTGACGCGCTGGATCGACGGATCGATGTCCGCAGCGCCTGCGACGCGGGCCACGGAATGGCAGCAGTGGCTGGACACGACGATGGAGCCGCTTCCGGACGAATAAAGCAACCGGCGGCACCATGGTCTCCCGCCAGGCGTTCAGGGCGTAGATCCGCGCCGCGCAGTCGTATTTTGGGGAAGCAGTCGTATTCGGGAAGGGGAAACGGCGACTACGGCCCCGTCGACTCCGGCAGCGCCGCGCACAACGCGTCCAGCGTCCCCGCCCAGGCGCTGTCCGGCGGCGTCCCGTACCCCACGACCAGCGCGTCGTAAGGCTCGACGGTCGCCTGCGGGTGCCGGTAGCGGTGCAGCCCGTGCACCGCGAGCCCCTGCCAGGCCGCCGCCCGCAGCGTCGCCTGCTCGGTGCCCGGCGGCAGCCGCAGCACCACGTGCAGACCCGCCGCGATGCCGGTGGCGCTGACCTGCGGGGCCCGCCGCGCGAGTTCCGCGACGAGTGCGTCCCGGCGGCGGCGATAGCGCAGCCGGGCGGCGCGCACATGCCGGTCGTACGCCCCGGAGGAGATGAACTCGGCGAGCGTCAGCTGGTCCAGGACCCCGCAGGAGTCGATGTGGCCCTTCGCCTTCGCCGCCTCCTGGGCGAGGTCCGGCGGCAGCACCAGCCAGGCCAGTCTGAGGCCGGGGGCGAGGGACTTGCTGGCCGTGCCCGCGTGGACGACGTGGTCCGGGTCGAGGCCCTGGAGGGCGCCGACGGGCTGGCGGTCGTAGCGGAACTCGCCGTCGTAGTCGTCCTCGACGAGCAGACCGCCGGTACGGCGCGCCCAGTCGACGGCGGCCGCCCGCCGGTCGCGGTGCAGGGTGCCGCCCATCGGGAACTGGTGGGCGGGGGTGAGCAGGACCGCGGCCTCGTCGGTCAACTCCCCCGGATTCGTGCCCCGTTCGTCGAACGGCAGCGGGACCGTCCGCAGACCGGCCTCCGCCAGCAGGTCCCAGTGCACGTACAGGCCGTACGACTCCACGGCGACCGTGCTCGCGCCGCGCGCCCGCAGTACCGCGGCGAGGATCCGCAGGCCGTGCGAGATGCCGGCGCAGATCAGGATGCGGTCGGGGTCGGTGCGCACGCCCCGGGCCCGGGCGAGGTAGCCGGCGAGGGCGGTGCGGAGTTCGATGCGGCCGCGGGGGTCGCCGTAGTCGAGGGCCTGGTTCGGGGCCGCGGCGAGGGCTCGGCGGGCGGCCTTGAGCCACTGCGCGCGCGGGAAGGAGGCGAGGTCGGGGGTGCCGGGGATCAGGTCGTAGGCGGGGCGGCCGGGGGTGCGGGAGCGGGGTGCGGGTGTGGCGGGCCGGCTCACCGCACGGTCGGCCACCCGCGTGCCCGAGCCCTGCCGGGCGGTGAGCCAGCCCTCCGCCACCAGGTCGGCGTAGGCCTCGGCGACCGTGTTGCGGGCGATGCCCAGGTCGGCGGCGAAAGTGCGGGAGGAGGGCAGCCGGGTGCCGGGGGCGAGGCGGCCGGTGCGGACGGCCTCGCGCAGGGCGTCGGTGAGGCCCTGGCGCACCCCCGGCCCGGTCGGCTCCAGGTGCAGGTCGACGCCCAAAGTGGCCCATGGTTTCGCCATGGGAATGGACCATACCTCTGGGCTGCCCTGCTTCTAGGGTCGAGGACATGACCACAGAAGAAGCCACCGCATACGCGCCCGAGCGGCCCGCCCGGCTGGGCTGGGCCCAGCACGCCCCCGAGGTCTACAAGGCGATGGTCCGCCTCGACGCGGCCGCCCGGCAGGGCATCGACCCGACCCTGCTTGAGCTGGTGAAGATCCGTGCCTCGCAGCTCAACCACTGCGCGTTCTGCCTGGACATGCACACCAAGGACGCGCTGGCGGCCGGGGAGAGCGTGGAGCGGATCATCCAGCTCGGCGCATGGGAGGAGTCGAAGCACTTCTACACGGAGAAGGAGCTCGCCGCCCTGGAGCTGACCGAGGCGGTCACCGTGCTGACCGAGGGGTTCGTGCCGGACGAGGTGTACGACCACGCCGCCAAGCACTTCGAGGAGCCGGAGCTGGCGCAGCTGATCGCCGCGATCACGGTGATCAATGCGTGGAACCGGTTCGCCGTGACGTGCCGCATGGTCCCGGGCCACTACGAGGCGGGGCAGCACCGATGAGCAAGGTGGACGTCTTCCGCGCCCTGCACCGAAGGCGCGAGCCCGGTGACCCGCTGGTCCTGCCCGGCCCCTGGGACGCGGTCAGCGCCCGGGTGTTCGTGAAGGCCGGGTTCCCGGCGCTCGCGACGCCCAGCGCGGGGATCGCGTCCTCGCTCGGGTACGAGGACGGGGCCACGCCCGCCGACGAGATGTTCGCTGCGGTGGCGCGCATCTCCCGGGCGGTGGACGTGCCCGTGTCGGCCGACGTCGAGGGCGGGTACGGGCTGGCGCCGAAGGAACTGGTGGAGCGGCTGCTGGAGGCGGGGGCCGTGGGCTGCAACCTCGAGGACTCCAGCGGGGGCGTCCTCAAGGACCCGCACGAGCACGCCGAGTGGCTGGCCGAGGTGCGGTACGCGGCCGGGGACCGGCTCTTCGTCAACGCCCGTGTCGACACATTCGAGTACGGGGACGGCAATCCCGAACGGGCCATCGAGCGGGCCGCGTTGTACGTCGCCGCCGGCGCCGACTGCATCTATCCGATCGGCGCCCCGGCGGACGTACTCCCGCTCCTGCGGTCCGGCATCCAGGGGCCGATCAACGTGTACGGCACGCTGGACGGCGGCGGCCCCACGCCCACCGAACTCGGTGAACTCGGGGCCACCCGCGTCACGTTCGGGCCGGGGCTGCTGCGCTGGGCGGCACTGGCGCTGGAGGGGATGAGCGGAGAGCTCAGGAAGCGGATGTGATCACGACAGCCACGCCTTCCAGGTGGACGCGTGGCTGTCCACCCACTTCTTCGCCGCCTGCTCGGGGGTGAGCTTCTGGTCGGCGATCAGCAGGGAGACCTCGTTCTGGTCCTCGGTCGTCCACTTGAACTTCTTCAGGAAGGCCGCCGCCTTGCCGCCCTTCTTCGCGAAGTCCGCGTTGAGGTACTTCTGCAGCGGGGTGTGCGGGTAGGCGCAGGTGATCTTCGCGGCGTCCGCGTCGCAGCCGTCCTTGTACGGCGGCAGCTTCACCTCGGTCATCGGGACCTTCTTGAACAGCCACTGCGGCGCGTACCAGTAAGTCAGGAAGGGCTTCTTCTCCTTGGCGAACTGCTTCATCTGCGTGATCTGCGCCGCCTCGGAACCGGCGAACACCACCTGGTAGTCCAGCTTCAGGTTGTTCACCAGCGCCTTGTCGTTGGTGACGTAGGACGGGGAGCCGTCCATCAGCTGGCCCCTGCCGCCGCTCTCCGCGGTGCGGAACAGCGACGAGTACTTGTTGAGGTTCTTCCAGTCGGTGATGTCCGGGTGCTGCTCGGCGAGATACGTCGGCACATACCAGCCGATGTGGCCGGTCACCCCGAGTCCGCCGCCGCGCGCGATCGTCTTCTTGTCCTCGACGTAGCGCTTCTCCTGGTCGGGGTGGCCCCAGTCCTCCATGATCGCGTCGACGCGGCCCTGGCTGAGCGCGTCCCAGGCGGGGACCTCGTCGACCTGGACGGTGTCGGCCCGGTAGCCGAGCTTGTGCTCCAGGAGGTACTGGGCGACGGCCACATTGGACTGCGCGCCCACCCAGGACTGGACGGACAGGGTCACGGTCCTGGCGCCCTGCGCGTTGGCGAACGGGGACGCCTGCTTGGTCATGTCGGCTGCGCCGCAGCCGGTCAGCAGCAGAAGCGCCGACCCTGCGGCCACGGCGGTTGTCGTACGAAGTCGCATGTCACGCTCCCTTTTTCGCGCGGCGTTCGGTCGGCTGGGTCACCCGGTCGAGCATCAGGCCGAGGCAGACGATCGCGGCGCCCGCCACCAGGCCGGTCGCCAGGTCGCCCTGCGCGAGGCCGAACACGGTGTTGTAGCCGAGCGCGCCGCCGCCGACCAGGCCGCCGATGACGACCACGGCGAGGACCAGGACCACACCCTGGTTGACGGCGAGGAGCAACGCCGGGCGGGCGAGCGGGAGTTGGATCTGGCGGAGCTGCTGGCCGGGGGTCGCGCCGAGCGAGCGGGCCGACTCCAGGGCGGCCGGGTCGACCTGGCGCAGGCCCTGCGTGGTGATGCGGACGACGGCCGGCAGGGCGTAGACCACGGCCGCCGCGACGGCGGGGGCGCGGCCCACGCCGAACAGCGCGACCACCGGGATGAGGTACACGAACTGCGGCATCGTCTGGAAGACGTCCAGGACCGGCCTCAGCAGCCGCTCGAAACGGTCGCTGCGGGCCGCCGCGATACCGGTCGCGAGACCCAGCACGAGGGTGACGGCGACGGCCGCCAGCACCTGGGAGAGAGTGTCGAGCGACGGCGTCCATACGCCGAGCACGCCGATCGCGGCCATGGCGAGGACCGCGGTGAGCGCGGTGCGCCAGGTGCCGATCAGCCAGGCCAGGGCGGCGACCACGAGCAGCACCGACCACCAGGGCAGCCACTGCAGACCGCTGCGGACGGGGTTCAGCACCCAGGTCGTGAAGTGGGCCGCCCAGTCGGCGGTGCCGCCCACGACGGGCACGCCCGAGTAGAGGTGGGCGGTCATCCAGTCGACGGCGCGATTGACCGGTTCGGCGATGTTCAGCGTCCAGGCGCCGGGCCAGTCGAGACGGCCCGCGAGCCGTCCGGCGAGCGCCACGGCGACGGCGGCGACGGCCGCGTAGAGCCAGGTCCGGGGGCTGCTCTCGTGCTCGCCCCCGGCTCGCTCGCCCGCGGCGCCGGTCACGCGGTCCAGTACGACGGCGAGCAGCACGATGGGGATACCGGCCGAAAGCGCCGCGCCCACGTCGACCGAGGCCAGCGCCTGGTAGACGCGGTCACCGAGACCGCCCGCGCCGATGACGGAGGCGATGACGGCCATCGACAGCGCCATCATGATCGTCTGGTTGAGGCCGAGCAGGAGTTCCTTGCTGGCCAGCGGGATACGGGCGGTCAGCAGCCGCTGGCGTGCGGTGGAGCCGAGCGACTCGACCGCCTCCAGCACCTCCTTGTCGGCGCCGCGCAGACCGAGGGAGGTGAGGCGGGCCATCGGCGGGGCGGCATAGACGACGGTGGCGAGGACGGCCGCGGGGACGCCCATGCCGAAGACCAGCACCACGGGCAGCAGATACGCGTAGGCAGGCATCACCTGCATGGTGTCCAGCACCGGGCGCAGGGTGCGGTCGAGACGGTCGGAGAGACCGGCGGCGAGGCCGAGCACCACTCCGACAGCAACCGACGCGAGCACGGCGACCACCATGAGCGCGAGCGTCTGCATGGTCGGCACCCACATGCCGAGCAGGCCGCAGGTGAGGAAGGCTGCCGCCGTGCCGATCGCGAGCCGTACTCCGGCGACGCGCCAGGCGACGAGCGCTCCGAGGGCCGTGACGCCGGTCCATCCCGCGGCGAGGAGCACCAGGTATACGGCGCGTACGGAGATCACGACGGCGTTGCTCATGTAGCCGAAGCCGTAGAGGAACAGGGGGTGGCTGTCCCGGTTGTCGATGATCCAGTTGCTGGCGGTGGTGAGGGGGTTGGTGAGGTCGACGGTTAGGGCTTCGGGCCAACTGCCGCTTGCCCACTTGGCGTTGGCGAGCGGGACGAGGATCGCGGCGGCGAGGGCGAGAAGCAGGAGCTTCTGGGCCGCGCGGTGCCTGAGCAGACCGCCGGGCAGCGCGCGCGGGGCGGATGCGGTGACCGTTGCCATTAGACCGCCCCCGTGTCTGTGGTGGGGGGCGGGGTCGCTGGCGGGCGCTCGGCCGGTGCCGCTGTCTTTGGGACGGGTGCCGCCCCAGCGGCACGACTGCCCGCAGCTACGGCGGTATCAGCGCCAGCGGCGGCTGTGCCCGCTACGGCGGCATCCGCGGCAACAACGCCCCTGCCAGCCACGGAGGCGATCAGCGTTTCAGCGTCCACCACGCCCAAGCAGCGGCCGTCGTCCACCACGCAAGCCGGTGCGCCCAGGTCGGCGACCACCTTGATCGCCTCGGCGACCACCGCGTCGGCGGCAATGGCCCCCGGATGCTCCGGGCCGCCGCACTCCCCGGCCCGCATCGCCGTACGGACAGTCATCACTTGCTCGCGCGGCACATCCCGTACGAACTCACGTACGTAGTCGTCGGCCGGGCTGCCGACGATCTCCTCGGGGGTGCCCAGCTGGACGACCCGGCCGTCGCGCATCAACGCGATGCGGTCGCCGAGCTTGAGCGCCTCGCTGAGGTCGTGGGTGATGAAGACCATCGTGCGGCCCTCCTCGCGGTGCAGGCGGACCACCTCCTCCTGCATGTCCCGCCGGATCAGCGGGTCGAGCGCGCTGAACGGCTCGTCGAAGAGCAGGACTTCGGGGTCGACGGCCAGGGCGCGGGCCAGCCCCACACGCTGGCGCTGACCGCCGGACAGCTGGCTCGGGCGGCGCTGCTCCATGCCCTCCAGGCCGACCTTGGCGACGACCTCCTGGGCGCGCGCCCGGCGCTCGGCCTTGCTCATGCCCTGGATCTCCAGGCCGTACGCCACGTTGTCGAGGACCGTGCGGTGCGGAAGGAGACCGAAGTGCTGGAAGACCATCGCGGCGCGGTGGCGGCGCAGTTCGCGCAGGCGGGACTTGTCCATGGCGCGGACGTCCTCGCCGTCGATGGCGATCGTGCCGGCCGTCGGCTCGATCAGCCGGGTCAGACAGCGCACGAGCGTGGACTTGCCGGAGCCGGACAGGCCCATCACCACGAACACCTCGCCCTTGCGTACGTCGAAGGAGACGTCACGGACGGCGGCGGTGCAGCCCGTGCGGGCGCGGAGCTCGGCGGGTTCCAGCGAGGTCAGTGCGGGATCGGCGGGGATGCGCTCGGCCTTCGGGCCGAACACCTTCCACAGTCCCTCGACAGAGAAGACCGGCGTACTCATCGCGTTCATCGCGTTCATCACGCATCACTTCCGATCAGGTCTACGGCCTTCTCCCCGACCATCAGCACGCCGATCATCGGGTTCACGGCCGTCATGGTCGGGAACACCGAGGCGTCCGCGATGCGGATGCCGTCCAGACCGCGAATCCTCAACTGCGGGTCCACGACGGCAAGTTCGTCGTCGCCTGCCCCCATACGGCAGGTGCCCGCCGGGTGGTACACGGTGTGCGCGACCTTGCGGGCGTACTCGCTGAGTTCCTGGTCGCCCGTGATGTGCGGGCCGGGGGCCACCTCCCGCTTGAGCCAGCTCGCCAGCGGCTCGGTCTGCGCGATCTCGCGGGCGATGCGGATGCCGTCGACCAGGGTGCGGCCGTCGTAGTCGTCCTCGTCCGTGAAGTAACGGAAGTCGAGGGCGGGCTTGACCGACGGATCCGCGCTCGTCAGATACAGGCGCCCGCGGCTCTTCGGCTTCGGGATGTTCGGAGTCATCGAGACGCCGAACTCCGGCCGCTCGTAACCCAGTCGCTCAGGGTTGTCCGTGAACGGCACCTGGTAGAAGTGGAACATCAGGTCCGGGCCCTGGTGTTCGGGATCGCGCCGGACGAACAGCCCGGCGTCGCTGTCCATCGCGGAGTTCTCCGGGAGCGGGCCGTGGGTCTCCCAGACGATCACCGACTCGGGGTGGTCGAGGAGGTTCTCGCCGACACCCGGCAAGTCGAGTGCGACCGGTATGCCGAGCGCCTCCAGGTCCGCACGAGGGCCGATACCCGAGTGCAGCAGCAAGCGCGGCGAGTCGACGGCACCGGCACAGAGCAGGACCTCGCGGCGGGCCCGTACCAGGATCTCCCCGCCGTCCTTCGTGCGGACGTGCACGCCCTCCGCCCGGGTGCCGTTCAGCTCCAGCTCGTACGCCCAGGTCTCCAGCAGGATGGTCAGGTTGGGCCGCTCGTCCATCACCGGGTGGAGGTACGCCACCGACGCACTCGACCGCTTGTTGTTCTCGGGGTGGTACGCGAGGTCGAAGAAGCCGACGCCCTCGGTGAACGGCGAGCGGTTGAAGCCCTCGATCCGGGGGACGCCGGTCGCGTGCTGCGCGGCGTCGACGAAGTCGTGGGCGATGTCGTTACGGTCCTTCTCGTCGACCGGGACGATGTTGTTCAGCAGCCGGGCGTAGTACGCCTCCATCGGCACCGCGCCCCAGCCCTTGGCGCCGGCCTCCTCCCACTCGTCCCAGTCGGACGGCAGCGGCTTGAAGGCGATGAGGGTGTTGTGGCTGGAACAGCCACCCAGCACTCGGGCCCGGCTGTGCCGGATGTGGGAGTTGCCGCGGGGCTGCTCGGTGGTCGGGTAGTCGTAGTCCAGCTCGCCGCCGAGGAGGCCCATCCAGCGGCGCAACGTCAGCACGTCCTCACGGCCGACGTCACTGGGGCCGCCCTCGATGACGGCGACGGTGACGTCCGGGTTCTCGGTGAGACGGGAGGCAATGACGGACCCGGCCGTCCCGCCGCCGACGACGACGTAGTCGTAGATCTGGGTGTTCTCGGACATGGGGGTGGTAACTCCAGGGGGATCGAACGCGCCCCAAAGGGGCGCGGGGAACTGCGCGACCAGCCACGACGGCGCGTCAGACGACCGACGGCACAGTGGCGCAGGCTCAACCTGCGAACCACCGCACGGGCTTAGGCGCCAGGTTCTGGTAAACGTGCTTGGTCTCGCGATACTCGGCAAGCCCGGCAGGGCCAAGCTCGCGCCCCACCCCGCTCTTGCCGAACCCGCCCCACTCCGCCTGCGGAAGGTAGGGGTGGAAGTCATTGATCCACACGGTCCCGTGCCGCAGCCGCCCCGCAACCCTGCGGGCCCGCCCCGCGTCGGCGGTCCAGACGGCGCCCGCGAGACCGTACTCGGTGTCGTTGGCGAGGGCGACGGCCTCGTCCTCGGTGCGGAAGGTCTCCACCGTCAGCACCGGTCCGAAGACCTCTTCGCGTACGACCCGCATCTCGCGGTGGCACTGGTCGAGGACGGTCGGCTCGTAGAAGTAGCCGCCGTCGGGGCGTTCCGGCGACGGCTCGGGGCGCTTGCCGCCGGACCGCAGCACCGCACCCTCCGCGAGCGCGGAGGCGACGTACGCCTCGACCTTGGCGCGCTGCTGCGCGGAAACGAGGGGGCCGCACTCGACGCCGTCCCCGGTGCCGCGGCCGAGGCGGATCCGGGCGGCCCGGCGGGCGAGCTCGGCGACGAAGCGCTCCCTCACGGACTCCTCGACGATGAGGCGGGCGCCGGCCGAGCAGACCTGACCGCTGTGGATGAAGGCGGCGTTCAGGGCCTGGTCGACGGCCGTGTCGAAGCCTTCGTCCGTCGCGCAGGCGTCGGCGAAGACGACGTTGGGGTTCTTGCCGCCGAGTTCGAGGGCGACCTTCTTGACGCTAGGCGCGGCGGCCTGCGCGACCTTGGTGCCGCTGACCAGTCCGCCGGTGAAGGAGACCAGGTCGACGTCGGGGTGCTCGGCGAGCCGGGCGCCGACCGAGTGGCCGGGTCCGGTGACGATGCCCGCGACGCCGGTGGGCAGCCCGGCCTCGGAGAGCAGGTCGATGAGCGCGATGGTGGTCAGCGGGGTGATCTCGCTCGGCTTGATCACGAAGGTGTTGCCCGCCGCGAGAGCGGGGGCGATCTTCCAACTGGCCTGGAGGAGCGGGTAGTTCCAGGGTGTGATCAGTGCACAGACCCCGACCGGCTCATGGACGACGACGCTGTGGATGTCGGGCGAGCCCGCGTCGACGACCCGGCCCGGGGCCTCGCCGGCCACCAGGTCGGCGAAGTAGCGGAAGGCGTCGGCGACGCAGTCGATGTCGATCCGGCCCTCTTCGGCGGTCTTGCCGGCGTCGCGGCTCTCCAGCAGCCCGAGCCGCTCGCGGTCGCGCACCAGGAGGTCGGCGACGCGGCGCAGCAGCGCGGCGCGCTCGGCCACGGGGGTGCGGGGCCAGTCGCCGTGGTCGAAGGCGTGCCGGGCGGCCGCGACCGCCAGATCCGTGTCCTTCTCGTCGCCCTCCGCGACCAGGGCGAAGGGCTGGCCGTCCGCGGGGTCGAGAATCTCGCGCGTGGCGCCGGAGGCGGCTTCTCGCCACTCCCCTGCCACGTGGATGGTCGCCTGCGCGTCCAGCCCCTGGGTTTCCGCTCTGTCCGCCATGATCCGTATTGCCTTCCGTTCCTGTTCCGTTCCCCTGGGTGACACACGTGTCACTCACGAGGACCGTGAGCGCATGCCCTCGCCCCCGGGATGCATGCGCAATCCATGACCGAAAGTGCGCTGCATCACTGAAGATGCGGACAAACAGGAAGAAAAGTGCGGCGGAGTGATCAGTCGATCCCGGCGTCCGCGTCGCAGGTCGTATAGGGCGGGCAGAACCAGTCCAGCGCCGTGGTGAGGTAGCTGAGCTCGTCGTCGCGGCCGTCGGAGTCGGGGCCGTAGGAGGCGATGGCGTAGATGTTGCCGTCCGCTGCGACGAAGCGCTCGTCGTAGACGTGCCAGGTGCCGACGTCGGGCTCGCCCTTGATGGTGTCGGCCAGATACTCCAGCCGTGAGCCGGTGAACTCGCCGTCGTCGAGCTTCTGCAGATCGAGCTTCTTGAAACCGGCGGGCTTCTTGGTCTGGTCGGACAGATACAGCTGGAAGGAGTCCTCGGGCGACGCCTCCGCCACCTGGTACACCTGCAGCCGGTGCTCCCGGTCGGGGCTGCGGTAGCTGACCACCGCAATCCCGTACTGCGAATCGACGCTGTCGCGCGACCAACCCTCCGGTATCGCGATCCGGAACCCCTCCGTGTCGTTGCGCAGCTCATAGCCCGCGGGCGGCGCGGAGGCCGAGACCGAGGGGGACGGCGACCCCGTGTCCTCGACGGACGGCGACTGCGACAGGTCCGGCGATGCGGAGGCGGAGGACGTGACGGAACCCGCCGCCACCGGCTTCTTCCCCGGCCCGCCACCCTTCCCGACCACCAGGGTCAGTACGAGACTCACGGCGACCCCGACCACGGCGGCACCGACGACCACGGACCAGACGAGCCGACGGTTCAGCCCACCGGCGGGGCCGGGGGCAGGTACGGGGAGCGGCTCGACCGGCGGCCAGGAGGCACCGCTCGACCACTCCGGCACGGTTCCCTCGGCGCCTGGGCCGTGCCAGGTGCTGTCCGCACCGCCACCGGGCCAGCCCTGCTGCGTCCGCACCGCGGGAGTCGACGTCGGGGGCGCGGGGTAGGCCGGGGCGGCCGGAGGCGGATCAGTGACCGGCGGCCCCTCCGCCACCGGCGGTGGCGTCGGCAGCGTGGGCGTGGCCGCCGGGCCGCTGCCCGGACCGTCCTCCCAGCGCTGGGTGTCATCGTTCCAGTACCGCTGTCCCCCGCTCATCGCGTCCCGCTCACCGCCCCAGGAGGCCGGCCACGGCGCCGGCGGAGGAGAGGAAGGTGACCAGGGCCTGGGAGTCGGCGAGCAGTTCGCGCAGGCGCTGGCGGCGCGTCGGCCCCGCCTGGCCGGTGCGGGTGATCTCGGTCTCCGTCTCGGCGAGCGCCGCGCCCAGCGCGACCGTCTGCTCGCTGCTGTTCACCCGCCGCAGATCGTCCCGCAACTGCCGTACCGCTTCCAGGAGTTGCCGGGTGGCCTCGTCCGGCTGTGTCCCCGTGCCGTGGTGCACATGGCTCTCGGCGTGCGCGTTGCTCCCGGCGGCCACGTTGTTGTTGCTGCCGGAGATGTCGCCGATATTGATGCCCTGGTCTTCACTGGCCATTGCTGTCGGCTCCCTTCTGCGGCGCGGTGCCGCCCGAGGCATTCGAGGACGAGGCGGAGTTCTGCATACCGGCAGCGACGTTGTTGTTGCTGCCCGAGATGTTGCCGATGTGCACGTCGCCGTTGCTGATGTTCACGACCTTCTGCATGAACTCCCCGGTTTCGTAACCGGCTTCGGCGAGCGCCGCCCGCACCCCGTTGGCGACGCGGTCCTGCACGCTCTTCAGGTAGCGCGCCACGTCCATCTCCTGGAAGAGCGAGCCGGCGGCCACCGAGCCCAGTTCGCGCACCGACAGCGCCGGCCCGTCGGGCAGCGCGCCCGCGTACCCGCCGGTCAGCAGCCGCCACACGTACACCAGGCCGCGGCCCAACTGGGCCAGCGAGCGCCCGGCCGACGCGGGCACCAGGACGACGGCGCCCGCCGCCTTGCCGAGCACGTTGTTGTTGCGGAACCGGTGCGCCGTACGGTCGGCGTCCTTGAAGTCCGTCCGCACCGGCGTCAGCACATGCGGCGCTATCTCCAGCATCAGCATCCGGCCCTGGGTGTGGATGCGCACGAAGACCGTGACGACCAGCTCCTCCTCCCAGCCGCCGACGCGGATGCGCAGGAAGTGCCGCCGCTTCTCGGCGCCCTCCTCGACCGCCCGCGTCCGGTGGTCCTCGAAGGCCTGGGGGGTGTACGGCGCCTGGTCCCGGGTGAGCAGTCCCTCGACCGGCAGGAACACGCACTCGTCGATCTCCAGCCAGCGCAGCCGGTCGCGAACGCCGGGGCCCGCGTACTCGGCCGGAATGCGGAGCTGTTCGAGCAGCGGCCGGACCGCCTCCAGGACCGTGCGGTTGCTGAGCGGCCGCTGCTGCTTCAGCTCGTCCGGCCGCAGTTCGACGGCCAGCACCCAGGTGTCGTAGGCCGCTCCGGCCCCGCAGAACGGACGCACCTCGTGATACATGACCAGCGGCGCGTGCTGCTCGACACGGATGCGCTGCTTCAGCCGCTGGAAGCGGGGGTTCTCGGCCTGCTCGGCGGGGTCGCTCGCGGCGTCCGGGAAGCGCTGCGGGGAGAGCTCGGCGGCCAGCGCCCGGCTGAACTGGTTGCGCTGGACGTGCACGCACCACGCGATCAGCGCGAACACGGCGAGCGCGAGCCAGGCCTGCCACGGCTTGATCGCGCCGCTGATGCTGCTCGGCGAGAACACGTCGCTGAAGCTCGGCGAGTCCGCATAGCTGGAGTCGTACGAGGAGTCGTACGAGCCGTACGGCGAGCTCTCGTCCGAGCCCGAGCCGAACGCCGCGAGGACGGTGAGGACCAGCACCGTCGCAAAGAACGCACGGCCCCACCAGCGGACCAGGAACGCGGCGATACGGCGGTACAGGGGCGGCTGCTCGGCGCGGCCCCTGACCCAGGGGGCGATGGCGAGCGCCACGCTGGGCAGCACGAAGAGGATCAGCAGACCGCCGCTGAGCGCCGTGCCGACCACCCAGAGGCCGATGATCGCCCCGGCCCACAGCAACTCCTGGCGACGGGCGCGCAGGGCGTGGGCGAGGACGCGGGCGGCGTCGAAGCCGAGCGAGGGCGCCACGATCCGCTGCTCGTTGAGATGCAGTTCCTCGATGACGCGGTCGCGGTAAGCGGAATCCAGATAGGTGCCGGCGCACAGCAGCCGACTGGCCTCGCTGGCGTGCGGCGGAGTGGGCGGTACTGCAGGTGGCGCGGTGCTCACGCGAATCCCCCGATGCGTGGAAATGCCGTTGTCAGACGTTCAGTTGACAAACCATCAGCATAGAGGGGCCGGTGGGAGCAGGGAAGCGGAATACCAAGGTATGGACCCTCGCCAATTCTTTGACTAGAGTCAAAGATTTATGGAGCCAGGACATACGGAGCCGGAGCCGGAGCCGGAGCCGGTGTCGACGGAGCAGGTGGCGGCCCTCCGTCGCTTCAACCGCTACTTCACGCGCCGCATCGGCGCGCTGGACGACCACTACCTCGGCCAGGACCGCCCGCTCGGCGAGGCCCGGCTGCTGTTCGAGATCGCCGAGCAACCGGGCGGGGTGTCCCTCCGGGAACTCAGGAGCCGCCTCGGACTCGACGCCGGATACCTCAGCCGGATGGCCAAGGCGCTTCAGGCGCAGGGCCTGGTCCGGCTCAGCGTCCACCCGGAGGACAACCGGCTGCGCATGATCGAGCCGACGCCCGCCGGCCGCGTCGAGGTCAAGGAGCAGAACCGCCGGGCCAACGCGCTCGCGGCAGGCCTGCTGGACACCCTCGCCCCCGGCCAACGCACGCAGCTGATCGAGGCGATGACCACGTCACAGCGCCTCCTGCGCCTGGCCGCCATCACAGTCGAACTCGTCGACGGCGCCTCCCCGGACGCCCGCGCCTGCCTGGACGCATACGCCGCCGACATCGACGAACGCTTCCCCGAGGGCTTCGACAAGTCGGACCTGGTGGCCCCGGAGGAGGTGTCCGGGGAAGCGGGCGCGTTCTTCGTGGCATACGAGGAGAGCCACCCGGTGGGCTGCGGCGCGCTGCGTCGCCTGGAGCCGGGGGTGGGCGAGATCCGACATGTGTGGGTACACCCGGAAGCCCGGCGCCTCGGCCTGGCCCGCCGGATCCTCACCGCACTGGAGCAGGCGGCGGCCGAGCACGGCTGCACCGTCGTACGCCTGGACACACACGCGACCCTCACCGAGGCGCAGGCGATGTACCGGGCAAGCGGCTACACGGAGATCCCGGCGTACGTCGACCACGTCTACGCCGCCCACTGGTTCGAAAAACGGCTGGACACCCCCCTTTTTTAAGGGGCGCGGGGAACTGCGCGACCAGCCACGACGGCGCCGCGGCCGACAAACAACACCAGGCACCCCCTGGCCACGCAGCCAGCAACTCCCTCAGGGTCTACGAGCAGTCGGCCCCCGCCGGGCAGAAGGACCGCACCGCCATGGCGAGGGGCTCCCGCACCAGTTCGGGGTCCAGGTTCCCGGGGCCGCTGGAGCGGATCGCGTACAGCGTGCCATCGGCGGCCCGGAAGCGGTGGTCGATGACCTGGCGTGCGCCCTTGTCCCCTTGTTCGTCGGAGTCGTATCGATACGACAGCTCGGCCCAGGTGTCGCCGCGGTCGCGCTCGATGACCCGGTATCCGGGCTGCTGCGAGAAGCCGTAACCGGGGTCGGTCTCCGCGAGGGTCAGGGACTCGTACGGGGTCGACTCGGAGACCTGGAAGATCTGCAGCCGGCGGCCATCGGCGGGGGCGTCGTAGTAGACGACGGGCGCCAACTGGCCTTGCTTCTGGCGGCGGTTCCAGCCCTGGGGGACGTCGATCCCGTAGCCGACGGGGTCCTGGGCGCGGCGGTAGCCGGCCGAGGGGGACGAGGACGCCAGGAGCGAGGCGGACGCGGTGGGTGTGGAGGTAGGGGTGGGCGTCGGGCTCTGCGGTGGGGTCGTGGTGGCCGTGACGCTGATGCTCGCAGCGGGCGTGGCCCCTGTGCCGGTCGAGTGGTCGCGGACGACGAGCCAGATGCCCGCACCCAGGCCCGCGCCGAGGACGACCGCCGCGGTGAGCGCAGCCAGCAGAAGGCCGGTACGGCGGCGCGGGACGGGAGGGTGAGGGTACGGGGCGGGCGGCGGGGCCGACCAGGGCGGCGTCGCGTTGACCTGCGTCTCCGCCGAGGCCCAGTCGGGCGGCGGCTGCTGGGCGTTCCAGGCCGCCTGGCCTCTGTCCTCGCTCGGCTCGTGTCCCGCTCCGGAACCGGAGCTGTAGCCGTCCCATCCGCTCATCGCGAACCCCCCGAATCACCCCACCGGGTACCTGTTCCGACGGTAGCGGCGAAAAAGGGAACGGGCCCCGTTCCGGAAGGAAACCGGAACGGGGCCCGTGCAGGTCCGTGACAGAGCCGTGAAGACCCGGCGTCAGCCGCGGGCTCAGATGAGGCCGAGACCGCGGACCGCCTCGCGCTCCTCCTCCAGCTCCTTCACCGACGCGTCGATGCGGGCGCGGGAGAACTCGTTGATGTCCAGGCCCTGGACGATCTCGTACTGGCCGCCCTTGGTGGTGACGGGGAAGGAGGAGATCAGGCCCTCCGGGACGCCGTAGGAGCCGTCCGACGGGATGCCCATGGAGGTCCAGTCGCCGTCCGCGGTGCCGTTGACCCACGTGTACACGTGGTCGATGGCGGCGTTGGCGGCGGAGGCGGCGGAGGACGCGCCACGGGCCTCGATGATCGCGGCGCCGCGCTTGGCGACGGTCGGGATGAAGTCGTCGGCGAGCCACTGCTCGTCGTTCACTACCTCGGCGGCGTTCTTGCCGGCGACCGTGGCGTGGAAGATGTCCGGGTACTGGGTGGCGGAGTGGTTGCCCCAGATCGTCAGGCGCTTGATGTCGGCGACCGTCGAGCCCGTCTTCTTCGCGAGCTGGGTCAGCGCACGGTTGTGGTCCAGGCGGGTCATGGCCGTGAAGCGCTCGGCCGGTACGTCCGGGGCCGCCGCCTGCGCGATCAGCGCGTTGGTGTTGGCCGGGTTGCCGACGACGAGGACCTTGATGTCGTCCGCGGCGTTGTCGTTGATCGCCTTGCCCTGCGGCTTGAAGATGCCGCCGTTGGCGGAGAGCAGGTCGCCGCGCTCCATGCCCTTGGTGCGCGGGCGGGCGCCCACGAGGAGGGCGACGTTGGTGCCGTCGAAGGCGACGTTCGGGTCGTCCGTGATGTCGATGCCCTGCAGGAGCGGGAAGGCGCAGTCGTCGAGCTCCATCGCCGTGCCCTCGGCGGCCTTGAGCGCCGGGGTGATCTCCAGGAGACGCAGCTTGACCGGCACGTCCGCGCCGAGCAGCTGGCCGGAGGCGATGCGGAAGAGCAGGGCGTAACCGATCTGGCCGGCCGCGCCGGTGACGGTGACGTTCACGGGAGTGCGGGTCATGGCGTTCTCCGTATGACAGCTGGCGGTGGGGCGGCACTGCCCCGGGGTGCGGGACGTACAAATGATCGATCTCTTGGCGTCAAGAGATCCACCGCTCAGGCTATCGCGCATCCGGGATCCCGGACGTCCGGGTCCGTGTGGCCCGGCCCACAGAGTGATCCGGCGAGCGAACCAGCTCGAAAAGAAATTGAAGTGGCATGAATAGTCGCCCGCATCCCGGGCACGCGAACCGTACCCCCACGGGAGTCCGGCACGGTCGGTACCCCCCATCGGCGGCCGCCTCAGTCTCTCCTCTCCCGGACGACGGGCGGCCGCCCCCTTCTTCCACCAACTGCTACGGCGTGCAGCCCTTCCGCCCCGTCGCCAGCGTCGCGCAGGCCTTCGCCTCACCCGCGTCCTTCACGGCGACCATCGGGGTGTACGCGATGGTGTCGCCGGCCTGGGCGATGCTGTCGCTACGCTCCTTGGCCTTGCCCGCGGTCACCTGCACCGAGTCGCCCTGCGCGGCCGCGGTGATACGGCCCCACGCGGCGCCGCACGTCTTGCTGTACCGCACCTCGACCGTGGTCGTGCCTACGACGGCGGTCTTGGCGGTCGTCACCGCGGCGGTGTCCTTGGTGCAGCCCATGGCCTCCGCGTCCTTGCCGGTGCAGGAGGCGCCGCTGCACTTCACGCCCGCCGGAAGGTCGACGGAGCTGACCGAGGGCGACGGCGAGGCGTTCTTGCCCTCGTTCTTCTTGCCGCCGCCGTTGTCGGTCAGGTAGAACACCCCGGCTATCACGACCAGCACGCCGACGAGCCCCGCGAGGAACATCGTCAGCTTCCGCCTGCCGCCGCCGGACGAGGAGCTCCCAGCGGGCCGCGGGCCCTGCGGCGGCTCGCCGAACCGGCTCGGCGTCTCCGGAGTCCAGCCGGAACCGTCGGATGCCGGCCGCGGCGCCGGTGCCGCGGCTCCGGGCGTACGCGACCCGGCCGGCGACGGCCCCTTGTACCCGGCGAGCCCCCACGAGTTGGCGCCGGAGGAGCTCTCCGGCGCCTCCGCGGAGGGCGCGCCCGCGCTGGGCGCCGCGCCGCTCTCCCGCACCGCCCCCGCCGCGTCCCGTGCATCCGGGCTCGTCGGCTGCGGCGGCACCGTCGGTGCCACTCCCGCCGGTCCCGCGATCCCCGGCGTCGCCGTCGCGCTGCCGGACCTGCGGGCCGTCGTACTGCCCTTGCTGCTTGCCTTGCCGCTCCCCTTGGCATTGGCGGGAGGCGCCCCGAACTCCCCGAGCGCGGCACGCGCCTGGGAGATGCGGATGGCCTCCATGGTCATGTCGTGGCGCATCTCCGAACGGCTCCAGGCCCGTTCGGCGAGCTCCCACATGGTCGTCAGATGGATCGGGTTGGTGCCCGTGACCTCGGCCAGCGCGACGATCGCGCCCTTGGGCGCGAGCAGCCGGCCGTTCAGATACCGCTCCCAGGACGTCTTGCTGTAGCCCGTGCGGTCGGCCACCGACGCGATGCTCAGGCCGCTGCGGTCCACGAGCCGGCGCAGCTGGCTCGCAAACTCCCTGACCTGCGGATCGAGTTCGTCCGGCAAGGCCCTCCAACGAGGCATTGCTTCCCCCCTCTTCCCCCCGGTTGGTGCTGGTATTCCTCGCGATTCCCCCGCGCGTGGTGCCCGTTCTGGCTACCCACAGGGATGCGCCCAGTAAGGATCTCAGTTCCCGGGATGGGGGCGCACGGGAGCGTTGGGGCCACTCGGCATGCACCGTTGCACGCCGATCCGGCCGCGGTCCAGTGTCCCACCGACGGCCCCTCCACCGCCCGGCCGGACCCGCCCACGCTAGCCCTCCCGTCGAACAACCCCGTGTCAAATCCGCAAACTTGTCAATACATCGACACCGCAGGCACACACGGACATCCCCACCCGCCACGGGCGCATTCACCCCACCCAGGGGCAACCCACCCGGCAACTCACCCGAGCGTCAGGACGCCCACGACCGCGATCACCAGCATGAGGAGCAGCAGCAGTACGGCGCCCAGCAGCAACCGCCCGCCCGGCCGCCGACGGTTCTCCTCGGGGGCGTCCCACCAGGGCAGGGTCGGGTCGTCCTCGTACTCGGGCGCGCTCGCGTCACCGGATTCACCGGCCTCACCGGCGGATTTCGCCGGCCGTGGCCAGGCCTGGACCGCCAGTTCCCAGCGCACGCTGAAGCGCTCGGCCTCGGTGTCGGCGAGCCCCGCGATCCGGCACAGGGCGGTGACCGCCTGCCGGGGCGGGGGCTGGGTGGCGTTGAGGTAGCGGTGCCAGGAGGACTTGCTGTACGCGGTGCGGGCGCCGAGCGAGACGAGGCTGAGCCCCGTACGGTCCTTGAGGAGCCGCAGCTGCTCCACGAAGTGCCGCACCTCCGGCGGCAGATCGTCCGGCAGCGGCTGCCAGCCGCTCATCGCCCACCTCCAGAGTTCACTTGGTCTGAGCAGGTGACGACGCCGGCCGCCCGATGGTTCCCGCGCTGCGGAACGGTCACCTCCGTGCCACAGCTCGGCGCCGGCCCGTCCTTGCTCGGGGGAGAGGACGGACCGTCGTCGCAGAGGGTTCCGGCAGCGCCCCGACAGGGGCGCGGGGAACTGCGCGACCAGCCACGACGACGCCGCAGCCGAACTAACTGCTCACCGTGAAATGCAGCGTGTCCTTCAGGAACGGAATCTGCAGCAACGGGTGCGGCTGCACCATCATCGCCAGCAGCACGATGGCCAGGCCCAGCCCGGCGTACGTGACGATGTCCGTGAAGCGGGAGCGTACGGCGAGCATGCCGACGTCGGGCACGACCCAGCGCAGCACGGCCCCCGCCACCAGGGCGATGCCGATCAGCAGGGTGCCGACCCGGAAGACGTCGAGCGCGGTCAGCAGCAGGCCGAGCCCGACCAGGCCGAGGACGGCGAGGATCGGCCACTGCCGGGCGGGCGCGGGGGCGTCGCCGCGGGCGGCCCGGCCGCCGCCCTCGGGACGTGCGGTGTCCTTGGTGAACAGCGGGAAGCGCCGGGTGGCACGGCGCGGCCTGCCCTCGGCGTCGGGCGCGCTGATCGCGTCGCGGACGGTTTCCTCGGCCTGCTCCTCGGGGTCCTTCACATCGCCCTCCTGGCGCCTCGCCTCAGCCGGCACTGCGCTCCGCCGCCTCCACCACATTGACGAGCAGCTGGGCACGGGTCATCGGGCCGACTCCGCCGGGGTTCGGCGAGATCCAGCCCGCGACCTCGGCGACACCCGGGTGGACATCGCCCACGATCTTGCCCTCGGCGCTGCGCGAGACGCCGACGTCGAGGACGGCCGCGCCCGGCTTGACGTCCTCGGGACGGACCAGATGGGCGGAACCGGCAGCCGCGACGATGATGTCCGCGCGCTTGAGGTGCGACGACAGGTCCCGGGTGCCGGTGTGGCACTGGGTCACCGTCGCGTTCTCGCTCCGCCGGGTCAGCAGCAGCGGCATCGGGCGGCCGATGGTGACACCGCGGCCGACGACCACGACCTCGGCGCCCTTGATCTCCACGCCGTAGCGACGGAGGAGGGTGAGGACGCCGTTGGGGGTGCAGGGCAGCGGGGCGGGCTCGTTCAGCACGAGCCGCCCGAGGTTCATCGGGTGGAGTCCGTCGGCGTCCTTGTCCGGGTCCATCAGCTCCAGGATCCGGTTCTCGTCGATGCCCTTGGGCAGCGGCAGCTGGACGATATAGCCGGTGCACGCCGGGTCCTCGTTGAGCTCCCGTACGACCGCCTCGATCTCCTCCTGCGTCGCCGTGTCCGGCAGTTCGCGCTGGATGGAGGCGATGCCGACCTGGGCGCAGTCGCGGTGCTTGCCGGCGACGTACTTCTGGCTGCCGGGGTCGTTCCCGACGAGGATCGTGCCGAGGCCGGGCGTGATGCCCTTCTCCTTCAGCGCCGCCACGCGGGCGGTCAGATCGGACTTGATCGCGGCTGCGGTGGCCTTGCCATCGAGAATCTGGGCGGTCATGACCCCATCCTCGCGGATGACCGCCCCCCGGTTCCAATCCGGGGCCCTTCCGGACGCCACGGCTCGTATCCGGCCATGATCAGAGATGTTGCACTTGCACAACACATCCTGCCCGCGGCTGGACAATGCCTCGCCCCTCCGAGAACGATGTAAGGCGCTGTATCGCGGCCGATGTTCGGGGGGCATACCGCTTTGATCGTGACGTTCCTCCGCATATTTCCGCAACGTCCCCATGTGTGCAACGGAGGAATCCCGCCATGAGTTTCGGCGACCCGAACAACCCTTACGGTCAGCCCCAGCAGCCGCCGCAGCAGCCCGGCTACGGCTACCCGCAGCAGGGCGGCCAGCAGCCCTACGGCTACCCGCAGCAGCCCCCGCAGGGCGTGCCGCAGCAGCCGGGCTACGGCTACCCGCAGGCGCCCCAGGCCCCGGCCGGCTACGGCTACCCGCAGCAGCCGGGTTACGGGATGCAGCCCCCGTACGCGAGCTGGGGTCAGCGTTTCCTCGGCACCCTCGTGGACATCCTCGTGTTCGTGCCCGCCTACATCATCATTGGCATAGGCGGGGGCACCAAGATCTGGGCTCTGGTGGGCATCGGCTACGTCGCCGCCATCGGCATCGCGATCTGGCAGCTGATCCGGGAGGGCCGCACCGGCCAGACGGTCGGCAAGCAGGCGCTCGGCATCCGCCTGGTGAAGGAGATCGACGGGCAGCCCCTCGGCGTCGGCTTTGCCTTCGTCCGCCGGCTGGCGCACTTCCTGGACAGCCTCGCCTGCTACATCGGCTGGCTGTGGCCGGCTTGGGACCCCAAGCGTCAGACGTTCGCCGACAAGGTGTGCTCGACCATCGTGATCCGTACGAACTGAGCGCTGCTCCACCCCATTTCACGGAGGAACACCCCCCATGAGTTTCGGCGGCCCCAACAACCCCTACGGCCCGCAACAGGGCCAACAGCCGGGCTACGGCTATCCCACGGCTCCCCCGATGGGCCCCTACGGCGGCGCTCCCGTCATGACGACGATGCCGGGCAGCGTGAGCGCGGGCCGTGTGTTCCTGTGGGTGATCGTCCCTCTGCAGCTCATGGGTGTGGCCCTGTTCGCTTTCATCGCCGGGGTCCTTCGGAGGACGTCGAGCGCCGGCGCCGAGAACGAGGCCTCCTTCGAGAAGCTCAAGGAGTACTCGACCGGCGCGCTGTGGGCGTTGGTGGTGTTCGCGCTGGCCTGGGCGGTGTTCGCGGCCGTGCTGGCGTTGAAGTTCAGCGACGGCGGCAACCGTGTCCGGATCACGGCCATCGTCTTCGGCGTCATCACCGCGATGCTGGGCATCTACCCCTTCGTCGTCGTGGGCCTTCTCCACACGGTTCTCGGCATTCTGATAGCCGTGTTCGCCGGCAATGCGAACGGAACCGCCTGGTTCAATCGCGCACGCCAGTGAACCGCCTCGCGCCACTGAACAGTTCGCGCCAATAAATCGCCAAGGGCCGTGTCTCCCCTTCCGAGGGGGACACGGCCCTGGTGCGTCGCCCTACTCTGGCGTGGGTAGCCGGCAGGCACGGGAGAAGCACCTTGTACAGCATCATCGTGGTACCTCCGCCGACCACGGAGAACCAGTCCACTCGCACCCAGCTCAAGCTCGCGCCCGGCGAGCGACTGACCTTCGGGCGCAGCGCCGACTGCGATGTGGAGATCCCGCACAAGGGCGTCTCCCGCAGGGCCGGTGAGATCACCGCGCAGGGCGCCTTCTGGATACTGAGCAACCTCAGCGGCGAGCAGACGTACGTAGTGGAGAACCCGGAGGGCGCCGGCGAGCACATGAAGGTCGGCCCGGGCCGCCTCGACGCCCCCGTCCCCTTCGAGTTCTCGCGGATCGTACTGCCGGCGGCCGGGGACCTCCTGGCCATAGAGGTGTGGGCGCCCCGCCACGACTACCTCCACTCCGAGGGCGGTCTCGACGGCACCACCACCGCTCCCGCCTTCTCCGTCGACCGCACCAAGCGCTATTTCGCGGTCCTGGCCGCTCTCTGCGAGCCCCGTCTACGAGGCGAACCGCACGCCCCTCTCCCCACGGTGGACCAGGTCGTCGACCGCCTGCGCCCCAACTGGCCCGCCGCATCCCGCACTTCGGTGCAGTGGAACATCGACTACCTGGCGGTGAAGCTGCGCCTGAAGCCCGGCCCGGAGGAGGCGGACACGGGCCCGCGCCTCAACGGCAAGAAGGAGTCGCTGGTCTCCCTCGCGCTCCGCTTCGACCTCGTCCGCGAGGACGACCTGGTCGTCCTCGCACCCTCCCCGTCCGGCCGGGCGGTCCGGTGACCGAGCCCTACGCCGTGCCGGTGCCCAAGGGGTACCGGGTCGGCGCCTGGGAGGTACGGGACCCGATCGCGACAGGCGCCTTCGGCAGCGTCTACGAGGCCCGGCGCACCGTCGACTCGCCCGACCTCCCCCGCACGGCCGCCCTCAAGTTCCTGCCCACGGGCACGGGCACCCCCCGCCAACTCACCCACCTGCGCGAACTCATCGACCGCGAGGTCGAGTTGCACCGACGCCTCAAGCAGCCGCGCCTGATCCGGATGTACGACACCCTCACCGTCGACGACCCGTCCCGCCCCACGCTGGACGGCGCCACCGTCCTCGTACTGGAAAAGGCGGAACGCTCCCTGTCGGCCCTGCTGTCCGCCGCCCCCCGCCCGGACGCCGGACCGGCACTCCTCGCCCAGATCTGCGAGGGCCTGGCCCAACTGCACCGCGCAGGCTGGGTGCACGGCGACCTCAAACCGGCCAACGTCCTCCTGATGAAGGACGGTTCGGCCCGCCTCGCCGACTTCAACATGGCCGCGGAACTGGAGGGCACGCACGCGTACACCCCCGCCTTCTCCACCCCCGACTACACCCCGCCCGAACTCCTCTGGTCGGAGATCGGCGCACGCGGCCGCCAGATCCGCCCCTCCGCCGACGTCTGGGCCTTCGGCGTCCTGGCCCACCTGGTCCTGACCGACTCCTTCCCCCTCCCCGGCGCCACCCCCACCACCCGCCGCGACGCGGCCGTCGCCTACGCCCGCGGCACCGACGAGCTGCGCCTCTCCCCCGAACTCCCGGACGCCTGGCGGGAGATCGTCCGCGCCTGCCTCTCCCGTACACACGCGGATCGGGTCGATACGGACGTACTGTTGCGACGGGTCGAAGCGGCGGCCGGCACGACGCGCTCGCCGCGCCTCCCCCGCCTGTTTCCGCTGCTTCCGCGCCGCAGACGCCGCTCGACGGTGATCGCGAGCGCGACGGCCGCCACCGTCGCGATCGCGGCGCTCGGCTACGGCATCAGCACCTGGGCGGACACGGGCGGCGACACCCCGGCCGCCCGCAGCAGCTCCCCAACCGCGAAGTCCGCCACCGACGGCTCCGCCGAACTCCGCACCGACAAGGGCGTCCCGGCCGTCTACCGCCCGATGATCGTCAAGGCGGCTCACGACTGCACCCAGCAGGACGTCACACCCGCGCTCATCGCGGCCATGCTCAAGGCGGAGAGCAACTTCGACCCGAAGCTCTCCGACCCCGGCAAGGACGAGTACGGCATCGCACGCTGGACCCCGAGACTCCTGCGCTGGTGGATCCGGCCCGACGGCCAGCCGGTCAAATCGATCCCCAAGCCACCCCTCTCCGTCCCCGACTCGATCACGGCCCTCGGCCACTACCTCTGCTACATCGAGCCGCAGCTGACACCCGGACTGCCCGGCGACAAGCGGGTGCTGATCGCCGCCGCGTACCGGACCTCGTACAAGCGGGTGAATGCAGTGCGCGGTATTCCCCCCGAATACCGCGACTACTGCAAGCGGCTCACCCAGTACCTCAAGGAGTACACCCCGCCCGGGAGTTGGTGACCCTGAGACTTCCGAGGTACCGGCCGGCGGGCGTCGGCGGCACGGTGGTACCACTCCGCCACGGCGGAACGACCACCAGAGTTCATGGGGGAACGAACGTGAACATCACCAAGCCCGCCGCACTGCTCCTCGCGGCCACCGCCCTGCTCGCCGGCTCCACGGTCGCGGCCACCGCGGCCGACACCCCGGACGGCACCCGAGTGACGTCGACGCCGGACGGCATCCGCGTCAACAGCCTCCAGCAGACCGCCGACCAGGTGCTCGCAGGCCACCCGAAGGCCCTCTCGGTGTCCGCCAAGGAGGTCAAGTACGACGGCCTGAGCCTCACCCGCGCCCCGAAGGGCAAGCTCGGCGCCCAGGACCTGGCCTGCGACTACGGCCATCTGTGCATGATCGTCAAGGGCACCAAGTTCGACTTCTACAAGTGCCAGACCTGGACCGTGAACAACTGGACCGGCGACGGCCCGTTCACCAACAACCAGACGCCCGGCACGGTCGCCAGCTTCTACAACCAGGACGGCAGCACCCGCTGGACGTCCACGGCGTACGAGGCGGGCACGGCGAGCTGGGACCCGATCTACTCCCTGCGTCCCTGCTGACCTGACCTGATCTAACAGGCCCGGCGGTCTCCAGCTCCCTCGGGGGAGGGCTGGAGACCGCCGATGAATGCTGTCCAGGCGGGGGTGGGGACGAGGAGTATGGGGCCCGCCGGGTTCTTGGAGTCGCGGACTGGGACGGTGCCGGGGAGGTCGGCGATTTCTACGCAATCGGCGCCCTCCTCGTCGCTGTAGCTGCTCTTGCGCCAGGCGACGGAGCTCAGGTCAATCCCCTTGCTGTGCTTCATTTCTGCACGTCCTCGCTGCTTCTTCCAACAGAGCCAGGGACGCCTCGGGTGAGAGTGCGACGGCCCTGAGCAGATCGTACCTACGCCGGTACTCCTTGACCTGGGCCGGGTAATCGACGATCTGCCCATCGAAATTCCCTTCCGTCCACACCAGTGGCGGGGCATCAGCGAAGGTCATGATCTTGGCCATGCCATGTCCGAGGGCGTGCCAGGGGGTCGTTTCCGGGACGATCTGCAGAATGCTCTGCGTGGACCGGATCACCTCGCAGATGTGCTCCAACTGCTCGGCCATCGCCCCCAATGGGAGCGGCGTGTTCCGGATGACCGACTCACGCAGGATCCCCCAGTAGGCGGGCCGGTCCTCGCGCTTCCACAGCTCCGCACGCGCCATCCGGGCGTGGACGCGCTCTTCGACCGTCTTCGGCGGCGTCCACGGTGAGCCGTACCGAATGAGACCTCGCATGTACGCCGTCGTCTGAAGAAGCCCAGGAATGACATTGGGCCCCCACTCCTCCAACGTCACCGCCTGCTTCTCCAGGTCCGGCACATCCGCGAAGTACAGCGGATGCCCCACCTGCCGCGCCTTGGCGACGTCTTCACACCGCCGCTCGAAAAACCCGTCCGTGCCCAGCTTCTGGTCCACATGCCGGGCCAGATCGATTGGCATGCCCCGCTCCCCCCGCTCGATCTGACTGAGGAACGAGAGCCCCCGGAAGCTGCCCTCCACCAACTGCTCCAGCGTCAGCCCCGCTTGCTCCCTCCTGTAGCGCAACTCAGCGCCATAGAAGCAGGGAACGCTCACCGAAGCGTCGGGATCCTTCTTGGGAGGCACAACGCACCACCGCCCTTCACTAGTTACCGCGCGCAACCCAAACCCCTTTTACGGTACGCACCCTGACGCCACGCTGTGAGCAATTCCTCACAGAACGCAACGCTCACGGAGGCGTACCCGGATGCACCCCCACGACGACGAGGCCACAACCTGCGTCCACCAGCTCCGCACCGCACTGGCGGCGCACGGCATCACGCTCCCCTCACTCGGGATCGACCTCCCGACCTACGCAAGGCCACTCAACGCACCGCCCCTCATCGCGCTTGGCAACTGCAACACGGCAACCGCGCAAGCCCTGACGGCCGCCCTGCGTAAAGCGACAGGCGAGTGAGTACGCAGGACGGGCTCAAGCTCGACCTGATCGCACTGCCCAAGGCCGTACCGGAGGCGCGCCGAATGGTCCGCGAGTATCTGGGCGGCGCACCGTGCCCCGAAGTCGAGCTCTGCGTGGCCGAGTTGCTGACGAACGTGATCCGACACGTAGGCGAAGGCACGTTCACGACCCTGAAGGTGACAAGAGCCACCGACGGCCGCCGCACCCGCATCGAAGTCACGGACCCCGAGCCGCACTCCTGGCTCGTAGTACGCCACGCCGGTGCAGACGAGGAGTCCGGCCGCGGACTGTTCCTCCTCGACGCACTCGCCCTGCGCTGGGGCGTGGAGCACAGGGCGGACGGCAAGACGGTGTGGTGCGAGTTGCTCACCCGGTAGTCTCTCGTCAACCAGAGTTGCCACAGGGCACGTTGGTGTGACCGAGGTCGAGAGTGAAGTGAACACGTCGGGGGACCGATCCATGTCAGACGCCGCCCTCGCACAGACCTGCGCGCGGCCGCTACGGCCGACCGATCCGGTGCGCGTCGGGCCGTACGTACCGTTGGGACTGCTGGGCAGCGGCGGCATGGGCCGGGTCTACCTGGCGCGGCACGGCGACGGAACGCCGGGGCTGGCCGCGGTAAAGGTGGTCCGGCCCGAACTGGCCGAGGACCCGCGCTTCCGGCGCCGTTTCGAGCGGGAGGCGACCGTGCACGCGCGCGTGGGCGCGCCGTACACGCCGGAGCTCTTCGGTACGGGATTCGAGGCCGACAACGAGCTGCTGTGGATGGCAACGGCGTACCTGCCGGGCCTCAACCTGGCAGAGGCCGTACAGGATCACGGCGTAATCGCACCGCCCGGGGTATGGCGGCTCATCGGGGATCTCGGCCGGGCACTCGCCGCACTGGCGGCCGTAGGGATCGTGCACCGAGACTTCAAGCCATCAAACGTCCTACTCACCCAACAGGGTGCGCACGTAATCGACTTCGGCATCGCGCAGGCGGTCGACGCCAGCGCGATCACGTCCACGGGCAGCAGGGTGGGCACCCCGGCCTTCATGTCCCCGGAATACCTCAGGGACGGCCGCTGCGACACGGCGTCGGACGTGTTCTGCTGCGCCAGCACGGTCGTCCACGCGCTCACCGGACACGCCCCGTTCGGCGACGGCACCGGCATGGACGTCCTGCACCGCATCGCCTCGGAGCAACCGAACACCGAGGTCATGGCGAACGTATCGGCAGCCGACCCCGCCCTGTCGGCCCTCCTCACCGCCTGCCTCGACAAGGACCCCGCACTACGCCCCGGCCCCCAGGACCTCATCGACGCCGCCGCCACGCACCCGCGGGCCATCTTCTGGCAGGAGCCTCTGGGCAGCCGCCTCCGCGCCCGACAGCAGGCGTACGACGCACTCCGGGCCGGCCCCGTACCGGGCGAGCAGACACCGACCGAGCGGGTGACGTACCCGGCGGCAGGACCGGGGTTCGGCCCACCGGTGACTCCGGTTCTACCGGTGCCCCCGCCGGCCGCACCGGCCCGGCGTCGCAGGCGGCCGTACGCCGCCCTCGCCGCCGTACTCGCGGTGTGCGCCGTCGCCGCAACCGCCTTCCTGCTCACCCGCCCGTCGTCCTCCGACGCCATCACAGGCGCCGCCTCCACCGCCGGCACGGCCGACGACGGCGCCGGGCCCTCCTCGCCCTCCAAGAAGCCGCAGGAGAAGGGGCAGGAGAAGCCGAAGGGACAGGGGCAGCTGGTCGACACGGGCGCCTCCGCCACCCCTTCCTCGTCCAGCAACGGCACACAAAGCACCAGCCCCACTCCCCACCCCACCTCCAAGACACCCGGCACTCCGACCCCCACCCCCTCTACGTCGACTCCCGCCCCGGCAAAACCCCCCTGGCTCACCGACTGCACCTACTACTCCGGCACCGAACAAACCCAACTCGGCGACCGCGGCCAACGAGTCGTACAGGTCCAGTGCATGCTGACGAAACGCGGCTACAGCGTGGGCAGTTCAGGCGTGGACGGCGACTTCGGCAAGGACACGGACACGGCGGTACGAAGCTTCCAGACGGCCAAGGGACTGGAGGTCGACGGCCAGGTGGGGCCCAACACGTGGGCGGCACTGCGCAGTTCGACCTGAGGTCCTGAAGCGGAACCCTTACGGAAAGTACGGGGTGTACGTGATCGAGGAGACCTTCAGATACCTCGCACCGTCTCCTGTGGCCCAGGTCGAGTCATTGGGGTTGCCCGGCCAGTCGCCGCCGACGGCGGTGTTGACGATGAAGTGCATCCCGACCCCCGGGGCAGTGGTGTACCACTTGGTGCCGGTGATGGTGCCGTCCACCGCGAAGTCGATGTGATCGGGCCACCAGGTGAACGAGTACGTGTGGTACGCATTGGTCCAGCCCGCAGCATTTGTCTTCGAGAACTGGGTCTGGGCGTTGTTGGCATCGTGGGAGGTCTGGTAAACGGTGTTCGCGTTCTGGCCGACGATTTCGGCGGCGTCGAACTCGGGCAGCCACGGATTCAGGTAGGCCGCCCATACCGCGGGCAGGAGGCCTTGGCCGTTGGGCATGTTCGCAGTGAAGCTGTAGGTGCCGTAGCCATAGAGCGCCTTGGACTCCACGCGGCCCGAATAGTACGTGCCGCCCGACTTGTAGGTCTTGATGACGAGGGTGTTGCCCTCGTACCAGACGCAGTCGGGGGTGTAGGTCTCCAGCTCGTTGTTGGCGGTCCACCGTCCGTTGATCGTGTTCCACGAGTTGATGGTCTGGGCGGCTCCCCAGGACGCCGCGTGGGCTTGCGGCTGTCCCAGGAGAAGCAGTGACAGCGCCGCCAGGGCGGCAACTATCAGGCGTCCCGGCCGGAGAAGTGCAGACGACATCGAAGCTCCATCGCTCGGATGACATGGAGTGGGAGCGCTCCCCCACTTCTCTATCAACCGGACTGTAGGAGTCCGTTCAATGTTTGACAAGATGCGGGGGTGCGGGGCGAATCCTGGCTTCTGGAGTTGAAGACACCTAGCCGAAGTCCAAGACGGCCGGGGATGTCCAGAAGGTCCTCCCTGAGCTGATCGTCGTCTGACCGGGAAGTGTTGATGAAGACATCCCGCAAACTGACCTGATTGACGACCGCTTCGATTCGTCCCCGATCATCGCCCAGACTCGTGAACCAGTTGTCGACCGTGCCCTGGCAGAAGTTCTCCTTCAGGAACACGCAACCGCGGTACTCGACCGTCTCGGGACAGAACAGCCAGGCCGCAGCCAGGACAAAACGCAGGCCGCCCTCGAAGTCGAGGTAGTTGGAGGGGGAAAGCTCCTCGTCCTTCCACTCGGCGCGCCACCGCCGGAAGAACACCGGCAACTCACGCCCGGACCACACCGGTCTCGTCTCCGCCATACCCGCTGTCTCTCCATGCTGTACGGTCCCGATGCCGCGCCCGGGACCGGGGCGCGGGCCTGCTGACAGGGGGATCATGAACCTACAACGCGTTCCGGCACCAAAGAAGCCGCTGAGCAAGAGAAGAAAGACCGCTGTCGCCGTGGGGGCGCTGCTCGCAGCTCCCCTACTGATGGCCGCCACAGCCTGCGGATCCAGCAACACCGACACGAACGACACCTCGACTGCGGCCGCGAAACCTGCGTCGAGTCCCAGCCCGTCCACCCACCCGTCGGCCCCACCCGGCCCGGACCAGAAACTGGCCGCCCTCGACGGCAATCTCCGCCCCGCCGACCAGTACCAGCAGGTCCTCTCCGCACTGGCACCGCGCTGCAAAGAGGACGTCTCCCACCTGGCAACGGTCGTCGACACAACGCTGAAATCCCTGAAGAAGAAGGGCGCCACCGACGAGGACGAATTCAGCGTCCTGCAGAAACTGGAGGCCTGGGTGCCCGCCGGGGATCCGCGGGTCAACTGCGCTTCGAAGGCGGCGGCTTACGTCGCTCAGCGCCAAGGGAGCTGATCAGCAGACGCGACGGCGCCCCGCACAGCCGGAACTGTGCGGGGCGCCGTCATTCCAAATTCCAGGACGGACAACCGACCCGTCAGTGGAAGAAGTGCCGAGTCCCCGTGAAGTACATCGTCACGCCCGCCTTCTTCGCGGCCTCGACCACCAGCTCGTCGCGGACCGAACCGCCCGGCTGGACCACGGCCTTGACGCCGGCCTCGATCAGGATCTCCAGGCCGTCCGGGAAGGGGAAGAACGCGTCCGAGGCGGCGTACGAGCCCTGGGCGCGCTCGGCGCCGGCCCGTTCGACGGCGAGCTTCGCGGAGTCGACGCGGTTGACCTGGCCCATGCCGACGCCGACGGAGGCGCCGTCCTTGGCGAGGAGGATCGCGTTGGACTTCACCGCGCGGCAGGCCTTCCAGGCGAAGGACAGCTCCGCCAGTTCGTCGGCGGACAGCGCCTCGCCGGTGGCCAGCGTCCAGTTGGCCGGGTTGTCGCCGTCCGCCTGGAGGCGGTCCGTCACCTGGAGGAGTGCGCCGCCGTCGATGGGCTTGACCTCGGCCGGGTGGGAGGGCGCTGCCGGGGCCTTGAGGACGCGGATGTTCTTCTTCTTGGCGAGGGCTTCGAGGGCGCCGTCCTCGTAGTCGGGCGCGACGATGACCTCGGTGAAGATCTCGGCGACCTGCTCGGCCATCTCCTTCGAGACCGGGCGGTTCACGGCGATGACGCCGCCGAACGCCGACAGCGGGTCGCACGCGTGCGCCTTGCGGTGGGCCTCGGCGACGTCCGAACCGGTCGCGATACCGCACGGGTTGGCGTGCTTGATGATCGCCACGGCCGGCTCGTCGTGATCGTACGCGGCACGGCGGGCGGCGTCCGTGTCCGTGTAGTTGTTGTACGACATCTCCTTGCCGTGCAGCTGCTCGGCCTCGGCGAGACCGACGCCCGTGCCGTCGACGTAGAGCGCGGCGGGCTGGTGCGGGTTCTCGCCGTAGCGCAGGGTGCTCTTGCGCTCCAGCGCCGCCGCGATGAACTCGGGGAACTGGGAGTCGTCGGCGGGCGCGTAGGCCGACGCGAACCAGCTCGCGACCGCGATGTCGTACTCGGCCGTGTGACGGAAGGCCTCCGCCGCCAGCCGCTTGCGGGTGGCCAGGTCGAAGCCGCCGTCCTGGACGGCGGCGAGCACGTCGGCGTAGCGGGCCGGGCTGGTGACCACCGCGACCGACGGGTGGTTCTTGGCGGCCGCGCGGACCATCGACGGGCCGCCGATGTCGATCTGCTCGACGCACTCGTCGGGGGACGCCCCCGAGGCGACGGTCTCGCGGAAGGGGTAGAGGTTGACCACGACCAGGTCGAACGGGGCCACACCCAGCTCGGCCAGCTGCTCGCGGTGGCTCTCCAGGCGCAGGTCGGCGAGGATGCCCGCGTGCACCTTGGGGTGCAGGGTCTTGACCCGGCCGTCCAGGCACTCGGGGAAGCCGGTGAGTTCCTCGACCTTGGTGACGGGGACGCCCGCGGCGGCGATACGGCCGGCGGTGGACCCGGTGGAGACGAGCTCCACGCCCGCCTCGTGCAGGCCGCGTGCGAGGTCTTCGAGGCCCGTTTTGTCGTAGACGCTGACGAGCGCCCTGCGAAGGGGCCGCTTGTTGCTCTCGGCGGTCACTGGATAACTACCTTTCGTCCCTCAATGCGATAGCCGTTGCGGGCGAGCCGCCCCACGACATCCACGAGCAGCCTTCGCTCGACTTCCTTGATGCGCTCGTGCAGAGCGCTCTCGTCGTCCTCGTCCCGGACCTCCACCGCGCCCTGAGCGATGATCGGCCCGGTGTCGACGCCGTCGTCGACGAAGTGGACGGTGCAGCCGGTGACCCTGGCGCCGTACGCGAGCGCGTCGCGCACACCGTGGGCTCCCGGAAAACTGGGGAGGAGGGCAGGGTGCGTATTCACGAACCGGCCGCCGTAGCGGGCCAGGAACTCCTTGCCCACGATCTTCATGAACCCGGCGGAGACGACCAGATCGGGCTCATGGGAGGAGACGGCCTCGGTGAGGGCGGCATCCCACTCCTCGCGGGTCCCGTAGTCCTTGACCTTCGTCACGAAGGTCGGCAGCCCTGCGAGCTCCGCGCGTGCGAGGCCCTCGATGCCGTCGCGGTCGGCGCCGACGGCCACGATCTCGGCGCCGTAGGCCTCGATGCCGGTGGCCGCGATCTCGTCGAGGAGCGCCTGCAGGTTGGTGCCTGATCCGGAGACCAGCACGACGAGGCGCTTGACCACGGGCTTGGCGGCCACGGTGGGGCCCTTTCTCGGGGGAGCGGTCTTCGAGCGGCCGGTGCTTTGCACTGCTGCGCCTTGTACATTCGTACGAATGCATCGCACCCCGGGATACGGGGAAGTCTACGAAGCGGCCGACCGTCAGCAACGATACCGGCACACCGGACAGCCCCCACGGGACGGGGGCGTGGCCGGAAGGTAGCGTCTGGGGGGAGCTGGCCGGGGAACGCGGTGGTGGTGCGGTGCGTTCACCAAGTGACAGCTCATTCCGGATCAGTCGTTCACCAAGGGGAAGACGCTCACTTGATGTCGGACCGCAGCCTGCGACTCCTCACACTCCCTCCGCAGTCCGTGCAGGGAGGGAAGCGTGGCGCCGTCCTGCTGCGGGAGCGGCCCGCCTCGCCTCCCGACGCACCTTCGGACAAGAAGCCCGGCGACGAGCAGAGCGGCGGCACCCAGGACGACAACCCCTTCGCCCCGCCGCCGGAAGGCACACCGGACCGCCCGTGGCGGCCACGCCGCCCGGCCGACGGGGAGAACGGCGACGGATCGGGCGGCGCCGGTTCCCCCTGGGGCAGCCAGTGGAGCGACCGCCAGCCGGGCCGCTCCCCCGGCGGCTTCGGCGAGCGCCCCGGCGGTCCGCCCCCCAGCCCCGAGGGTCAGGGCGGCAACAACAACCAGGGCTCCGGCATGCGCTGGGACCCGACGGACCCCGCCCAGCGCCGCGCCCGCTATGCCCTGCTGTGCGGCATGTGGGCCTTCTTCTTCGCGCTCTTCAGCTGGCCTTACGTGGCCCTGCTGTTGGGCGCCCTCGCCCTGTACTGGGGGGTGAGCGCCCTGCGCGCCACCAAGGCCGGCGCCTCCGAGCACGCGGGCGACCCGGGCGGCCGCCCGCAGGCGACGGCGGCGGTGACCGGCCTGGTGACGGCCTCCCTGGCCATCGCCCTGGTCGCCGCAAGCTTCACTGCGCAGATGGTTTACAGCGACTACTACACCTGCACGAACGACGCCCTCACGAACCAGGCGAAGCAGTCCTGCAGTCAGCTTCTGCCGAAGGAGCTGCGGGGGTTGCTGGGGACCAACGGCTGACGGACGGGAGCGGCTGACGACCGGCCGCCCTGGCGGCACGGTCGGCGGTCATGGCAGGTCCGGCGCGTCCGGTACGTCCGGCGCCTCAGGCGTCCGCGGCTGATCGGACGCGTCCTTCAGCGCCGCCCAGCGGGACTCGCGGGTGGCGTCGCCGGGCCATGGAGCCTGCGGCTGGGGCGACGGCTCGGCGGGCAGGAAGTCGTACGGCCCGAACCCCGCTTCCTCCTGGTCGCGGAGCGCGTCGTACGCGTCGTCCTGGTCGTCCTGGTTGTAGGGCACGGGCGGCCTTCCGGCGTCCGCCGCCTTCGGCGCCCCCTCCTTGCCGCCGGACCGCTTCCGGAGCCCGAACCATGCCCTGCCGGAAGCCGACTTCCTGCGGCGACGGCCCTTGCCCTTCGGCTCTTCCGACCCGGGCGCCACGGCCTCCGGCCTCGGCTCCACGATCTTCGGCATCGGCGCCGTGGTCTTCTGCGTCAGCTCCAGGGTGTTCGGCCCGGGCCCTCCGGCCGCCCGGCGTCGCCGACTCGCCATGCCCCGCCAGGCCCGCACGCACACTGCCGTCGGAATCGCCGCAACGGCCGTCCAGACGAGCGTCGCGCCCCCCGTCTCCCACCACACCGGCCCGAACCGGGCAAGCTGGCCGACCCCCAGCCGCCCGCCCGCCATCGCCGCGAGTACGGCCATTCCGGCCCCGCACAGCAGCGCCGCCAACGCGGCGGTACCGGCGGCCTGCCGGGCACCTGACGCACCGGGAGCTGCATCAAGTGATGCACCGGAGGATGTGACGGGGGATGCGCCGGACGTCGTACCGGAGGATGCTGCGCCCGCTTCCGCCGCGCCCACAAACCAGCCCACCACCAGCCCGGCCGCCAGCGGCACCGCTCCCGCGACCCAGTTCGGCCACGCCGCGGCCCCCGCGTCCGGCACCGCGGCCAGCAGCGGAAACGGTGGCAGGAGCGGCGCCGGGGCCGAGGACAGCTGATCCACCACATGCCCCGTGCCCAGCACGAACCCCGGCCCGAGGGCGTAAGCCGCCCCCCAGACCGCCGCGTTCGGCACCAGCACCAGGCAGAGGAACAGCACGGCGAAACGACCCGACCAGCCCTCCGTCAGCTGCAGGAAGGACACCCGCGCCAGCCCGCCGTGCCACACCAGCGACACGGCCACCAGCACCGCCCCGCCCCCGACGAGCACCGCCGCCCCCGCCCCCGCGGCCCGCGCCGCAGCGCCCAGACGGGTGCGGGGCTCCGGCCCGCGGACGAACCGCCGCACCCCGCCCGGCAGCAGCTTCAGCACACCGTCGAACGCCCCGCGCGGATGCCCGTACGCCGTCCACACCCCGGCCCCCGCCATCACCATGACGAGCAACGGGAGGCACAGCACGGCCCGCCCCCACGAGAGCCGCAGCTCGCCGCCCGAGGTGTACAGCGCGGCGGCCGCGCCGACGCCGAGGTAGCCGAGGACGACGCCCGCCCAGGCCGTACGGCCGGACAGGAGTGGCACGTCGGCCTCGTCCTCACCGCCGTAGACCACGTCCCGTGCCGCCCGGTGCAGCAGCAGCACCGGCACCACCATCAGCAGCAGCGGCGTGACACCCACCGGAGCGGGGACACCGGAGAGCGAGTCGGTGCGCAGCAGTTCGGCGCCGTGCGCCAGCAGCCACAGGGCCGCGGCGACATGCAGCGCACCGGCCGGCCCGCTGTCGGGGTACGGCGAGCTGATCCAGAACACCATCACCATCACGGTGATCGCCCCGAGCCCCAGCCCGGCGGCCACCGCACCGGCCGTCACGCCGGCGCCCATCCCCGGCGATCGGTCGCGCATCCGGGTACGCAGCCGGGTGCGCAGGTACGACAACGGAGGCCGGCGGGCGGTGCTCATCTGGATCACGACCGCCATGCTCCCAACGACACGCGCTTTCTCGTCGTAACAGGCAAACCTCCGAAGTGTCGCTCAATATACGTTTATGTACTTTTTCCCACGGAAGGGCGCACCGTGACGCAGGATCAGGTCGCTCCCCTGACACCCGCTCAGGCCTTCGACGCGCTGTACGCGTTCTGCGCCCCCGCCCTCGTACGGCAGACGTTCCTGCTCACCGGGCGGCGCCTGCTGGCGCGTGAATCGGTCGAGCGGGCCTTCCAACTCGCCTGGCAGCGCTGGCCCGAGGTGGCCGTCGACCGGGACCCGGCGGGGTGGGTGCGGGCGACGGCGTACGAGTACGCGCTCTCCCCCTGGCACGAGTTCCGCCCGCTCCTGCGCCGCCGCGAGCCACCGCTCACCGACCGGTGCGACCGCGCGCTGCTGGGCGTACTCCTGGAACTCCCGCCGTCGTATCGCCGGGCACTGCTGCTCTACGACGGTGTCGGCCTCGATCTGCCGGAGACGGCGGCCGAGGCGGAGGCGAGCACTCCGGCGGCGGCCCACCGGCTGCTGCACGCGCGCGAGGCGGTCGCCGCGCGCCTGCCGGAGCTCGCCGACCCGTCCGCCCTGAACCGCCGTCTGGCCGAACTGGCCTCCGCCGAGCGGCTGCACGCACCCAAATCACTGACGGTGCGCAGGGGCGGCGAGCGCAAGACACGCTTCTGGACGCGGGCCGCCATCGCCTTCACGGCGGCCCTGATCGGGACAACGGCGCTGGCCCTGCGGACGGCCCCGACGCACTACGAGCCCCCGGTACCACCGGGCGCGATAGTGCAGGGAGTCCCGCCACGGGTCGCCCTGGGTGCGCTGTCACAGGCAGAGGCACAGCTGCGGGCGAAGCTGCGCGGGGCGACGGCACACGGCCCGGAACGGCTCGTGCCACAGACGCAATAGCCCCCGCGTAGCCTGCGGGCAGTCGTGCCGCTGGGGCGGCACGGGTGGGCGCAGGCGGCACCCCGCCAGCGCGGGCAAGCGAAAACGCCGGTGGGCCCGCCCCCACCCGGGGAACGGGCCCACCAACGTTCAGCTAAGAAGCCGCTGTTCAGCCGGCCAGGATCTCGCGCGCCAGCTTCGCCGTCTCGGTCGGCGTCTTGCCGACCTTGACGCCGGCGGCCTCGAGGGCCTCCTTCTTGGCGGCAGCCGTACCGGAGGAACCGGAGACGATGGCGCCGGCGTGGCCCATGGTCTTGCCCTCGGGCGCGGTGAAGCCCGCGACGTAGCCGACGACCGGCTTGGTCACGTTCTCCTTGATGAACGCGGCCGCGCGCTCCTCGGCGTCGCCGCCGATCTCACCAATCATCACGATCAGGTCGGTGTCGGGGTCGGCCTCGAAGGCAGCCAGCGCGTCGATGTGCGTCGTACCGATGACCGGGTCACCGCCGATGCCCACAGCCGACGAGAAGCCGATGTCACGCAGCTCGTACATCATCTGGTACGTCAGCGTGCCGGACTTCGAGACCAGGCCGATGCGGCCCGGCTTGGTGATGTCGCCCGGGATGATGCCGGCGTTCGACTGGCCCGGGGTGATGAGGCCGGGGCAGTTCGGGCCGATGATGCGGGTCTTGTTGCCCTGCGACACGGCGTACGCGTAGAACGCGGCCGAGTCGTGGACCGCGATGCCCTCGGTGATGACGACGGCGAGGGGGATCTCGGCGTCGATCGCCTCGACCACGGCGGCCTTGGCGAAGGCCGGCGGGACGAAGAGGACGGATACGTTCGCGCCCGTCTTCTCGATCGCCTCGGCGACGGTGCCGAAGACCGGGATCTCGGTGCCGTCGACGTCGACGGTGGTGCCCGCCTTGCGCGGGTTCACGCCACCGACGATGTCGGTGCCGTCGGCGAGCATGAGCTTGGTGTGCTTCATGCCCGTGGAGCCGGTCATGCCCTGGACGATGACCTTGCTGTCCTTGTTGAGGAAGATAGCCATGGCTGTTTGTCCTCGTCCCTTACTTCGCAGCCGCGAGCTCGGCGGCCTTGTCGGCCGCGCCGTCCATGGTGTCGACGCGCTGCACCAGCGGGTGGTTGGCGTCGGTGAGGATCTGGCGACCCAGTTCGGCGTTGTTGCCGTCGAGACGGACGACGAGCGGCTTGGTGACGTCCTCGCCGCGGTCCTCCAGGAGCTTCAGCGCCTGCACGATGCCGTTGGCGACCTCGTCGCACGCGGTGATGCCGCCGAAGACGTTGACGAAGACGGACTTGACGTCCGGGTCGCCCAGGATGATCTCCAGGCCGTTCGCCATGACCTGCGCGGAGGCGCCGCCGCCGATGTCGAGGAAGTTGGCGGGCTTGACGCCACCGTGGTTCTCACCGGCGTACGCGACGACGTCCAGGGTGCTCATGACGAGACCCGCGCCGTTGCCGATGATGCCGACCTCGCCGTCGAGCTTGACGTAGTTGAGGTTCTTCTCCTTGGCGGCGGCCTCCAGCGGGTTCGCGGAGTCCTTGTCCTGGAGGGCCTCGTGCTCCGGCTGACGGAACTCGGCGTTCTCGTCCAGGGAGACCTTGCCGTCCAGCGCGATGACGTCACCGGAGGCGACCTTCGCGAGCGGGTTGACCTCGACGAGGAGCGCGTCCTCTTCGATGAAGGTCTTCCACAGGGTGACCAGGACGTTGACGACCTTGTCGGCGACCTCGGCCGGGAACTTGGCGGCCGCGACGATCTCGCGGGCCTTCTCCTCGGTCACGCCGACGTTGGCGTCGATCGGGGTCTTGGCGACGGCCTCGGGGCGGGTCTCCGCCACCTCCTCGATCTCCATGCCGCCCTCGACGGACGCGATGGAGAGGAAGGTGCGGTTGGCACGGTCCAGGAGGTAGGAGACGTAGTACTCCTCCACGATCTCCGGAGCGGTCTCGGCGATCATCACCTTGTGGACCGTGTGGCCCTTGATGTCCATGCCGAGGATGTCCGTCGCGCGGGCGACGGCCTCGTCCGGGGTGGCGGCGAGCTTCACGCCACCGGCCTTGCCACGGCCGCCGACCTTCACCTGGGCCTTGACGACAGACTTGCCGCCGAGACGCTCGGTGGCTGCGCGGGCCGCCTCAGGCGTGTCGATGACTTCACCGGCCAGCACCGGTACATCGTGCTTGGCGAAGAGGTCCCTCGCCTGGTACTCGAACAGGTCCACGCGCTTCCGTCCCTATCAGTGATCTCGCGGTTCGTTGGATGCGTGGGCGTGCCGCGAAGGGCAACGTGACGTCCGCTAGTCACAGGGGAGGCGCACACGGTGTCCGAGCGCGCGGCATGTCCGTCTCGCAGGTTATCGCTGCTTGCGGAGGGCCCCTAAATCGAGGGTCACACCTGAGCGGTGATACCTGTCACATGATGCCGCGCTCACTGGCACGGCGTGCCGGATGTGAGGCGCGGGGGAGCTGTGGGGCGGGCACAGGGAAGGGCCTCACCGGGCTGGGGTTTACCCGGTGAGGCCCTCTGTAAAGCCCCGAAGAGGGGCTCGGAGCAGTTGATCCCCACCCCAATGGGGATCACCTGGCTCCGTCCGCGGGAGTGCGGCCGGACGGATCGACGGCTTTCGGCCGTCCGGGTCCTCGGGCCCGCGGAGTCGATGCGATCAGACGCCGTACGGGTTGCCGTAGTGCAGGTTCTGCGCGTTCTGGACGTAGCCCGGCGTGATCGACTCGCTGACGCCCTCGACACCGGTGACGGCGTGAGCGGCGAGCGGGCCACCGGTGGAGCGGACGGTGCCGGTCAGATCGCCGGCGAAGGGCGCGACCTGGCCCGCGACGCCGTACGTGAACGGGTCGACGTCGCCGACGACGCCGTACGCGAAGGGCGCGACATCGCCCGCGACGCCGTACGCCAGCGTCGTCGCACTGCCGCCGACGCCCTGGACCACGGGCTCGACCAGGTCGACGACGGGCTGCGCGACCTGCGTGACACCCTGCGCGAACTGCGGCACCTGGCCGGTCACGCCGTACGCCAGGCCGGTCGCGTCACCGGTCACGCCGTACGCGAGCGGCGCCACGTCCGCGGCGATCCCGCCGGCGAACGGCCGGACGTCACCCGCGACGCCGTACGCCAGCCCGCCCGCGTCCCCGACGGCCTGCCCGGCGACCGGCAGCACGCCGTCCACAGTGGTGTGCGCGACGGGTGGCAGCACGCTGCCCGTGACATCACCGGTGACGTCACCGACCAGGCCGGTGGCGTACGGCGGTACGTCCGCGACGACGCCGGTCGCGACCGGCGCCACGCCGTACACGGCACCGCCGGCCACCGACTGCACGTCGTACACCGCGCCACGCGCGACGGGCGTCACGCCGTGGACCACACCGCCGACCACCGGCTGCACGCCCTCGACGGCGTGGGCGGCGACCGGCTGGACGCCCTGCACTGCGTGCGCGACCACCGGCTGGACGCCCTCGACGACCCCGCCCGCGACCGGCTGGACGTCGGCCACGACGCCGTACGCCAGCGCCGTCACGGCGTCGACCGTGTGACCGGCGGCCTGCCGGACCCCGGTCACGGCGCCGCCCGCGACGGGCAGCACGCCGTTCACCGCACCGGTGGCGACCGGTGCCACGCCGTCCACCGCGTGGGTGGCGACCGGCAGCACGCCGCTCACGGCGCCCGTGGCGACCGGCGTCACGCCGTCCACGGCGTGCGTCGCGGTGGGTGCGACCCCGCCGCCGGTCCGCTCGGCGACCGGGACGACGCCCGCCACCGCCTGACCGACGACCGGCGTGATGCTGTGCACGGCGTCGGCCGCGAGGGGCGGGACGACGGCCGCGGCCGTCTCCGCGACGACGGGGGTGACCGTGCCGGGGACGCTCTTGACGGTGCCGACGACCTTCAGCTCGACGCCGTCCACCGTGCCCGTGACATGGCCCGGCACCGCGGAAACGGAGGCCTGGGCGGCGCCGGCTACGGCACCGGCCTCGCCCTGCCCGATGGCGGCCACGCCTGCGGCACGGCCCTGGACGCCCGCCGCGGTGCGGCCCGCGCCCGCGACGGTGTGCTGCGCCTTCGTCCGTACGACACCGTCGACGCCCTGCGCCTGGGTGCGGGCCGCCGACTGCACGCCCTGGAGCTTCGTCTGGGCGGCGGCAAGGGCCTGCTCCAGCTCCGGCGCGAAGGCGGCCAGCGGGCCGAAGAGGTAGTCGACCTCGCCCCGGGGGGAGTCGGTCGTGTCGGTGACGGTGGTGCGGGCGGTGGCGTTGGCGCCCTGGGCCGCGGCCTTCGCCTCGGCCTGCGCGGCACGGGCGGCCTTGGCGCCCTGGATGGCGGCGGTGCCCTTGACCTTGGACGCCTTCTTGGCCGCCTGCGGGACGGACACCTTGCCGTCGACGTACTTGCGGACCTGCTCGGCAGTGCCACCGGGCGTCGCCTTCTCGGCGCCGGCGACGGTGCCGGTGGCCGTGGAGGTCGCCTTGGCCGCGGTGCCGCCGACCGTCCCGGTGACGCCGGAGACGGTGTCCTGGACGCCGGTGACGACGCCGTCGACCGTGCCGGTGACGGTGTCGGTCAGCGTGCCGAGGGTGCTGTCGGTGTCGACGGTCGCGTCGGCGTTCGTGTCGGAGACGGACAGGGAGGAGGAGGGCAGCTCGTCAGCGCTGGCGACAGCGGAACCGAGCGCCCACGCGCCGGTGACACCGGCGGCTATGACGATGGAGCGACGGATGTTCTTGTTCATGCGTGCGTCAGATCCTTAGATCCCTGGGAGCTCCGAGGCTCCTTGATCTCAGGGGAGATCCGGGGAGCTCAGGGGAGTTCCGGGGCTTCTTCGAAGGGCTTGGAGCGCCGCTTCCGGTCCTGGTCCGGGGAGTCGGGACCAGCGGAATCGGCGGCTTCCGTCCGGAGAACGAAGGACGTCCGGACGGGCGGGCAGACCTGCTCCGCCCCCGCGCGGCAGGTCCGTAGCGGGGGGAAGGACCGGCCCTAGCCGGGGAATACGGGAATGTCCCGGTGCCTGTCCCGGGTCCCGGCCGCGGCTGCGCGAGCGGCGGCGCCGGGCACAAGCCGCACGGGCGCCCGGTGGTTCAGGGCGACGGCGTGCGCGTCACCGTGCCTGGAGCTGCCGTTGTCGACCGCGGCCCGGTTGGCCGACGCATCGGCCGGGTCGCGGTCGGGAGCCTGCTGCGCCGGGGCATACCCGGCACCGGCGGGCCGCTGCGCGGAGGCCGTGTGGGTGGCATTGGCGGTGACGGTGACGTCGGCGGCGAACCGCGGCCCGTCCGCCGTACCGCTCGACCTCGCTCCGGAGCGCCTGTCGTCGACGGCGCCATCCGTCGCCGAGTGCCCCGCGGCACCCGGCTGCGGCGCCTGCGCGACCGGCGCGGGAAGTATCTGGCCCGGCTGCGCGGGAAGACCGGGAAGGCCCGGCACCGACGGGGACCCGGGCAGTCCCGGCAGGGCGGGCAACGACGACAACGGCGGTATCTGCGCGGTCGCCCTGCCCAGCCCGGCAGTCACCGCCTCCACCAGACCACCGACCGGCCGCACGACACGATCGCCCACGGACTGGACGAGGTCACCGGTCAGGGGAGCGAGGACCTGATCGGCCGCGCCCAGGTGCGAGAGGGACTCGGTGATCGGGTGCGCGGGTCCGGGATCGGGCTTGGCGTCGGCCGGCGCCGGCGCGGCGGGAGCCGTCGGCTTGGGCTCGGCGGCGGGCGGCGCGGTGTGCGTCGCGGGTACGGCCGCAGCGTTCGTCAGCCGACCGACCGTACCGACCGCACTGCTAGTCAACGACCGGACGCCGTCCGCCGGAGCGGTCGACACGGCCTCGGACGCGGAGGCGGCCGGCGCCCCCTCCGCCGCATGCGCCTGCTCCCCGCAGAGGAAGCCCAGCGCGAACAACCCGCCCACCAGCAGGACCACTTGCAGCGCACGCCGTCCGGCCGCCGTGCGCATCACGCGCAGAGCGGCACCGGGCAAGGCTGCTGGCCAGGTCAAGAGGGGGTGGTCCTCCCGTGCGGCGGAACGAATTTCACGCGACGAGCCGTAATGAACCGTAACGAGCCGTAACGAGCTATGAGTCGGCGCGACGTGGTCCGGAACGAGCGGAGCAACGGCGCACCGCTGATGAGGCGTCGATACTCGCACGGCCCTCCCGAGGTTGCGCAAGCCCCCCGTTACTGATGGGTAGGCATGTCCGTTTTGCTGGTCGAAGTCGGACGACGATGCATCGACAAATCGTCAGCGAACGCTCCATCTCTGCCCGGTCATGCCGTGTCAGGTATGGGCAGCGGGCGCTTCTCGATCGCCGCCGCCATCACTTCGGGGAACAGATCGGGGGTGCACGCGAACGCCGGTGCCCCCAGCGCGGCGAGCGCGGCCGCATGCTCCCGGTCGTAGGCGGGCGCCCCTTCGTCCGACAGCGCGAGCAGCGTCACGAACTGCACTCCCGACGCCTTCATCGCCGCGACCCGCTTGAGCATCTCGTTCCGTATCCCTCCCTCGTACAGATCGCTGATGAGCACGACCACCGTCTCCGCGGGTCGGGTGATCTGCGACTGGCAGTAGGCGAGTGCCCGGTTGATGTCCGTGCCGCCGCCGAGCTGGGTCCCGAACAGCACGTCCACGGGGTCGTCCAGCTGGTCGGTGAGGTCGACGACCGCCGTGTCGAAGACGACAAGCCGCGTGTTGATCGACCGCATGGACGCGAGCACCGCCCCGAAGACGGACGCGTAGACCACGGACGCCGCCATCGACCCCGACTGGTCGATGCAGAGGACGACCTCCTTCTTCACCGACTGGGACGCCCGCCCGTAGCCGATGAGCCGCTCCGGCACGATGGTCCGGTACTCGGGGAGATAGTGCTTGAGGTTGGCCGCGATGGTGCGGTTCCAGTCGATGTCGTGGTGGCGCGGCCGGTTGATACGGGCGCTGCGGTCGAGGGCCCCGGTGAGGGTGGCCCGGGTACGGGTGGCGAGCCGCTTCTCAAGGTCCTCGACGACCTTGCGCACGACGGCCCGTGCCGTCTCCTTGGTCGTCTCCGGCATCGCCTTGTTGAGCGAGAGCAGCGTGCCGACAAGGTGTACGTCGGCCTCCACCGCCGCCAGCATCTCCGGCTCCAGCAGCAGCGCGGACAGCCCCAGCCGGTCGATGGCATCGCGCTGCATGACCTGTACGACGGAGGAGGGGAAATACGTCCGGATGTCCCCCAGCCAGCGCGCCACCGACGGCGCCGATGCCCCGAGCCCCGCCGAACGGTCCCGCCCCGTCTGTCCCTGCTTGTCCCCCTTCCCGTACAGCGCGGCCAACGCCCCGTCCATCGCGCTGTCCTGCCCCGACAGCGCGCATCCCGTGCCGTCGGCGGCGTCGCCCCCGAGCACGAGCCGCCAGCGCCGCAGCCGCTCCTGTCCCGGGGCTGCCGGGTCCATGGCCTCGGTCGTCATCGGCACACCTCCGTACGGGGCCGGTCCCAGAGCGGCATCACCGGCACGGTCGTCGTCGGCACCCGGCCCTCCTCCCGGAGCTTCTGCGCGACGCCGCGGACGGCGTCGCCCCCACTGCCCCGTCGCCTCTGCTCCCGCAGTCCTTCGGCTGTCATCCCGCCACCCCCACAAGGTTGTTGTCGACGCCGTCGTCCTCGGCACCCGATGCTGCTCCGCCCGGTTCCAGCCCCAGCAGCAGCCGGACCACCGGTAGCACGGCGTCCGCGCGCCCGGGGTCGAGGTCGGCTCCGAAGCCCGGTATGCCGGAGCCGGCGGCCGTCACGCTCCCCCGCTCCCCCGGTCCGCGCCGGACCAGCTCGCCCAGCGTCCGGCGCACCCCCGGCTCGTACGCCGAGAACGTCCGCCGCAGCAGGGGCAGTACGTCCGTGAACGCCTCCGCCGGCACTCCGGTCAGCCAGGCGTCGACCAGTCCGAGCAGCCGCTCGTCGTGCACGAGGAGCATCCCGCCGCCGGATCCTCCGCCGACGAAGCCCTCGATCCACGCGGCCGCGTCCCCTGGTGGCGTCCCCGGCGACAGCATGAGCCCCATGAGCCGTGCCGCCTCGTCCTGCGCCAGCTCCCCGTCGTCCAGCAGCAGCCGCACGGCCCGCCCCCGGACCACACCGGGCACCGTGTCCCGGACGGACAGCACACGCAGCACCGAGTGCCAGCGGCCACGCAGATCACGGTGGTCCTGCGCGGGGGCCGTGCCCGAGTGCTCCGTCGCGCGGTGCCCGGGGGCCGAGCCGGAGTGCTCCGTCGCGCGGTGCCCGGGGGCCGAGCGGTCGGCGGGCACGTCTGCCGTGCGGTTCGCCTGCGGGGGCAGGTCGCCGGTGGATTCAGCCACCCGGTGGGCAAGCGCGGCCGCATCGCCCAGCAGCCCCACCGCCCCGTGCACCGCGTCCACATGGCGCCGCATCTCCTCGGCCGCGTCCGCGTCCAGGGCCGCACAGGCCGGGGGCAGGCCGACGAATATCCGCTCGGCGAGACCCGCGGCGACCCCTGCCAACGCCCCGGTGTCCGTACCGCGCACATCGCCGTACCTCAGGGAACGGACCAGTGCGGGCAGGGCCTGCGCGAGGTGGCCGACGTCCGTGTCGAGTGCCGCCCGGTCGGCGAGGACCTGCATCACCACCGGTAGCGCCGCAGGTAGTTCGGACAACAGGCAGCGCTCAGCGAGCCCGGTGACGTCCGCCAGGGCCTGTGCGGCGACGGCGTCCGCCTCCGCCTTGGCCGTCGCGGCGGCGAGCACCGTCGTACCCCACACCCCGGCCTCCGCCACCCGCACAGACAGCTCCGGTTCCCAGCGCAGCCGCCACGTCTCCCGGAACGTGCCCGTACTGCCCCGCGAGGCCACCGGCTCGCCCCACGTCACACCCAGCAACCGCAGCCGGTGCAGCAGCCTGCTGCGCCCGGCGTCGGTCTCCTTGCGCAGGTCGAGCTCCAACTCCCGCTCCAGCGCCTCCGGTTTGAGTCGCAGTCGGCGCTGGATCCGGTCCAGATCCCGCTGCAATGGCACCGCGGGCGCGGCCTGCGGCACCTCCCCCAGCACGTCCCCGACGACCAGCCGGTCGTGCACCAGCGCCAACGGCACGTCCGAGCCCTCGCACATCACTGCGCGCACCGCGTCGGTCGTCTCGCCGAGTCCCGGCAGCGGACGGCCCCGCATCACGGCGAGCGTCTCCGCCAGCCGCACCGCCTCGATTACATGCGCCGAGGAGACGATCCGGTCCTCGTCCCGCAGCAGTCCGGCCACCTTGGTCATCCACCGCTCGACCGGCCGGTCCGGGGCGGCGAACAGATGCCCGTACCAGCCAGGCGAGTCGATTCCCGCCCCGTACCCGCTGACCCGCGACAGCCTCCGGTACGTCCACGGCACCCACGTCATGTCCGCCTTGACCTTGGGCAGCCCCTTCACCAACGCCCGGTCGGCGGCGACGGCCGTCTTCTGCCGCAGCGCCGGAACGTGCCAGGCCCCACACACGACGGCCACCGCATCCCCGAACTCCCGCTGCGCCGCCCGCACCTGGAGCCGCATATACGCCTCCCGCACGAGATCCCGGTCATGCCCGCCACTGCCGTACGCCTCCCGCAGCGCCCCCATGGCCTCTTCGAGCACGAGGAACGGCGCGAACGCGCCCCCCTCTCCCATCCCCCGGTGCTCGACGACGTCCTCCCACCACCGCTCGGGGTCGTCGTACCCGGCGGCTTCGGCAAGCACGGCAAGGGGGTCGACACGGACGCCGACCTCGACGGCCGAGCTGCCGGCGGAGGGCTGCGCACGTGGATCGGCATCGGGGGCGTGGTCGGTGTCGAGGTCGAGGTCGCGGTCGCGGTCGCGGTCAGTGTCTGTGTCGGTGTCTGTGTCGATGTCGATGTCGATGTCGGTATCGGTATCGACGCCGGAGCCGGCTCCGGCTCCGGTCTCTGCCTCGGGGCCGGAGCCGCCCCCAGTGTCGGCTCCGGCCCCTGCCCCGACCCCGGAGTTGGCGTCGGATCCGCCCCCGGTCCCGCCCCCAGCACCGGAGTTGGTATCGCCCCCGCGCTCGGCGCCCTCGCCGCCCACGCCCCCGCGCCCGGCGTCGCTGTCGGCCACGCCGCCCGCGGCCGAATCGCCGTCGCCCCCAGGCCCGTTGCCGACTCCCCCGCCGGGCCCGCCCTCATCGTCCTTCCGCCACGCCAAGGTGTGCGTCGCAGGCAAATCGATGAAGCGTGCCGGGACTTCGTGCTCCAGGGCCCACCGGATCGCGACCCACTCCGGGGAGAACTCGGCGAGCGGCCAGAAGGCCGAGCGGCCGGGCTCGTCCACGGCGTGGGCGAGGAGGGCGACCGGAGGCCGCATGTCCTCCTCGGCGGCCAGCGGGATCAACGCGTCGGCCTCGGGCGGCCCCTCGATCAGGACGGCCCGGGGCCGGGCCGCGTCCAACGCCGCCCGTACCGCCCGCGCCGAGCCGGGTCCGTGATGCCGTACGCCGAGCAGCAGCGGCCCGCCACCGGCCTGGAAGCTCCCGCCCCTCGCAGTCCCTGTCACGCCGTCCCCCTCGTCGTCCTGGTCATCGGACCCCTCGATTGCCGCCGCCGGACGGCTTCCGGCTGTACTCCGCGCCGCTGCCGTTCCCGACGTACGCCCCGTCCTCGTATGCCATGCGCACGGAGCCGCCACCCGGCCCCTGGCCCCCGCCCGACCCCTTGTTCCCACCGCTCCCACCCGGTCGCCCCCACCCCAGGTCGTTCACGCGCTCACCTCCCGGCAGGCCCGGTAGAAGTCCTTCCAGCCGTCGCGCTCGCGGACGACCGCCTCCAGGTACTCCTGCCAGATGACGCGGTCGGCCGCCGGGTCGCGGACGACGGCGCCGAGGATGCCCGCGGCGACGTCGCCGGCCCGCAGTACGCCGTCGCCGAAGTGGGCGGCCAGCGCGAGCCCGCTGGTGACGACGGAAATCGCCTCCGCCGTCGACAATGTCCCGCTCGGCGACTTGAGCTTCGTACGGCCGTCGGACGTGACCCCGTCGCGCAGCTCTCGGAAGACGGTCACGACGCGGCGGATCTCGTCGGCGCCGTCGGGCACGGCCGGCAGGTCCAGCGAACGGCCGATCTGGTCGACCCGGCGCGAGACGATGTCGACCTCCGCCTCGACGCTCTCCGGCAGCGGCAGCACCACCGTGTTGAAGCGGCGGCGCAGGGCGCTGGACAGGTCGTTGACCCCGCGGTCCCGGTCATTGGCCGTGGCGATCAGGTTGAAGCCGCGGACCGCCTGCACCTCCTGCCCCAACTCCGGTATCGGCAGCGTCTTCTCGGAAAGGATGGTGATGAGCGTGTCCTGGACGTCGGCGGGGATACGGGTCAGCTCCTCCACCCGCGCCGTCATCCCCTCCGCCATCGCCCGCATGACCGGGCTGGGCACCAGGGCGTCCCGGCTCGGGCCGTTCGCCAGCAGCTGCGCGTAGTTCCAGCCGTAGCGGATCGCCTCCTCCGGTGTGCCCGCCGTGCCCTGCACGAGCAGCGTCGAGTCTCCGCTGACCGCCGCGGCCAAGTGCTCGGACACCCAGGTCTTCGCGGTGCCGGGCACGCCGAGCAGGAGCAGGGCGCGGTCGGTGGCGAGCGTGGTGACGGCGACCTCGACGATGCGGCGCGGGCCCACGTACTTCGGCGAGATCACCGTGCCGTCCGGCAGGGTGCCGCCGAGCAGATACGTCGCCACCGCCCACGGCGACAGCTTCCAGCGGGCCGGGCGCGGGCGGTCGTCCTGCTCGGCCAGCGCGGCGAGTTCACCGGCGAAGGCATCCTCGGCATGCGGCCGCAATGCCTCGGCCGGCTCCTTCGCGAGTACTTCGGCCACTTCGACGGTCGTCGGTTCCACGGACACAGACATGGCTGAGTCCCCCTCCAGCTCGGCCGGTTCGGATCTGACACCAACCGTGCACCACGCCACTGACAATCCGTTCCGACCTGCGAAAACGTGCTCGCGAGACCGTTTGCGAGATCGCTCGCGGACCGATTGTCAGTGGTGGGATCTACCGTCGGAGACATGACTCAGCAGGGGGTGCGCTGGAGCGCGGATCAGGTGCTGGCACTGGCGCCTGACGCCGCGTCACGCAAAGCGGGAAGCAAACTCGGCGCGGCCGGACCGTGGTCCGAGGCGGGGAGTTCCGACGAGGGGACGGTGTGGGGGCTGTGCAAGGGCAGTGGCAGCAAGCCGTATCAGACGGTCGTGGACATCGCGGACGCGGCGGGCCCCGCGTACAAGTGCAGTTGCCCGAGCCGCAAGTTCCCGTGCAAGCACGCGCTCGGGCTGCTGCTGCTCTGGGCGGGCGAGGATGGCGCGGTCCCGTCGGGGCAGGTGCCGGACTGGGCCGAGCAGTGGATAGAGGGGAGAAGGCAGCGCGCCGAGCAGAAGCGGACGGCGGGGGCATCCCCTTCCTCGTCCGGGTCCGGTGATCCGGAGGCCGCGCATCGCCGGGCTGAGCGCCGGGCCGAGCGGATCACCGCGGGCGCGACCGAGTTGGAGCAGCGCCTGGCCGACCTGCTGCGCGGCGGTCTGGCGAGCGCGGAGCAGGCGGGATACGGGCTGTGGGAGGAGACGGCGGCCCGCATGGTCGACGCCCAGGCACCCGGACTGGCAGCGCGGGTGCGGGAGTTGGGGGCGGTCCCGTCGTCCGGGCCCGGCTGGCCGGTGCGCCTGCTGGAGGAGTGCGCGTTGCTCCATCTCCTCGACCAGGGCTGGCTGCACCGCGAGCAGCTGCCGGACGGCCTCGCGGCGACGGTCCGTTCACGGATCGGCCTGTCCGGCACGGCGGACGGCCCGCCGCTGCGGGACCGCTGGCTGGTCCTCGCCCAGTACGACACGGCGGACGCACGCCTGACGACCCGCCGGATCTGGCTGCACGGCACCGACTCGGACCGCACCGCACTGCTCCTCTCCTACGGCGCCGCGGGCCGCGCCCCGGAGCTGGCGCTGCCCGTCGGGCTGGCCTTGGATGCCGAGGTGTCCGCCTATCCGGGCGCCGGGCAGCTGCGGGCGGCCCTGGGCGAGCAGTTCGCCCCGCCGGCACCGGCGGTGACACGGCCACCGGGAGTGACGACGTCCCAGGCAGCCACCCGCTACGGCGATGCGTTGCGGGAGGACCCATGGCTGGACTCCGTGCCGGTCACGCTGGACCGGGTCGTACCGGTCCCGGACGGCGACTCCTGGCAATTGGCGGACGCCGACGAGGACGCGGCGCTGCCGCTGACCACCGCCGCCCGCACCCGCCCCGGCCTCTGGCGCCTGGTCGCCCTCTCGGGCGGCGCCCCCGTCAAGGTCTTCGGCGAGTGCGGCCACCGGGGCTTCACGCCGCTGACGGCCTGGCCGGAGGGGGCGGGCGAGGCGGTACAGCTGTGCTGAGCCGACGGTTCGGGGACTGCCGTACGACGCCGCCGGGACGGACCCTTGATGGCCCTCCATGGAAAGGAACCACATGAACAGCACGTCCACACCCATGGATTCGCCCACCCCGGGCGCCTGGGAGGAGCTCGTCACGGCGGCGCTGCTCGGGACCGAGCGGCGCACCCCTCCGGGCGGAGCGGCGGGGCGGGAGGCACCGGTGGCGCTGCTGGACGCTGCCGCCTCGGAGACCGTACGACGACGGGCCGGGCTGCAGCCCGCGCGGGCGGCCGGGCGGCCCGATCCCGCGGCCGCGGACCCGCGCCCCGCGCTGCCCGCCGCCGCGGCCCGCAGGCTCGCGCTGCTGCTGGCCGACCGCCCCGGCACGGGCGGCGGCGGCCGTAGGGGCACGGCGCCGGACCTCATGGAGCTGCTGCCCCAGTGGCTCGCGGCGGCGAACGCCCGCGGCTTCGCGGCGCCCCCTCAGACCCTGCCCGCGCTGCTGGACGCGGCGCGGGGGCGTACGGATCTGCGGCCCGCGGCGCTGGCGTTCGCAGGGCCGCGGGCCGTGTGGCTCGCCCGGCTGAACCCGGACTGGCGCTTCGCCCTGCGCGCGATGCCGGGCGGGGGCGCCGCCCTGCCGCATCACGAGGACACGGAGAAGACGCGGCGCCTGTGGGAGGAGGGCCTGTTCGCCGAGCGGGTGGCGCTCCTGTCCGCCATACGCGCCCGGGAGCCCGCCACCGCCCGCGAGCTGCTGACAACGACCTGGTCGACGGAGCGGGCCGAGGACCGCCTGATGTTCCTCGACTCGCTGCGCACGGGACTGGGCCCGCAGGACGAGCCCTTCCTCGAACGGGCGCTGGCCGACCGCAGCCGCAACGTACGAGCGACGGCGGCCGAGCTGCTCTCCGCGCTGCCGGGTTCGGCGCTGGCCGCACGGATGGCGGTGAGGGCCGCGGCCTGTGTGGCCGTCGACCCCCTGCGGCGCTCACCGACGATCACCGTCGAGGCCCCGCACGAGTGCGACGCGAGCATGGAACGCGACGGTGTTGTGCCCAAGGCCCCGGCAGGACGGGGTGAACGGTCGTGGTGGTTCGGCCAGTTGGTGGAGGCGACACCGCTCGGGACATGGTCCGCGCGGCTTGGTGGACGTACGCCGCGGCAGATCGTGGCACTGCCGGTGACGGACGACTGGCAGAGCGAACTGCACGCGGCATGGTGCCGGGCTGCCGTGCGGCAGCGGGACCCCGAGTGGGCGCGGGCGCTCCTCGGGACCCCGTCCGCCCCGGAGGCCGGCGGGCCGGGAGCGGTATCGCTGGCTGAGCGCGCCAAGCTGCTCGGCACGCTGGGCTCCGCCGAACGGGCCGACTGGGTGGCCGGGTTCATCGCGGCACATGGTCTGTCCGAGGCGTTTCAGCTGCTCGGGGTGTGCGCGGTCCCCTGGGCTGCGCCGCTCGGGCGGGCGGTGGTCGACGCGCTCAACATCGCGCGGGACGCGGGGAGTTACCCATGGAGCTTCAGCGGAGTGATGGGCCTGGCCGAGCGCTGCCTCGACCCCTCCGAGGCAAGCCGCCTCGACGGCCTGCTGGCAATACCGGACGAACCGGAGGACGCGTCGCCCGGCGCCGGGGGCTACTGGGCGGAGGCGTTCCAGCGCCTGATGACGACATTGCGGCTGCGGGCGGCGATGACGGAGGAGCTGGGGGCGTAGGGCGGTACGTCTTCACCACCGGTCGGCTGCATCCAGCCCGTCCGGCGTTTGAGGACGAGGCCCTTCAGGCCGACCGGGGGTCTGGGGGCAGAGCCCCCGGGGACAGCAAGCCCCACTCACCCACAGCCCACCACGGCCTAAGCCCCAGCCGGCTGCCTGACATTGGCCCGCACCCAGTCCACGATCGACTGCGTCGTCGCCCCCGGCGTAAAGATCTCCGCGACACCCTTCTCCTTCAACGGAGCGATGTCCGCCTCGGGGATGATCCCGCCGCCGAAGACCAGGATGTCCTCCGCGTCCCGCTCCTTGAGCAGCTCGATCACCGCGGCGAAGAGCGTGTTGTGGGCGCCGGAGAGGATCGACAGCCCGATCGCGTCGGCGTCCTCCTGGATCGCGGTGTCGACGATCTGCTCGGGAGTCTGGTGAAGGCCGGTGTAGATGACCTCCATACCGGCGTCGCGCAGCGCCCGCGCGATCACCTTGGCCCCCCGATCGTGGCCGTCGAGCCCCGGCTTGGCCACCACCACGCGGATCGGACCGGCTGCCACACCCATCACTGCCTCCATGAAGCGACTGCATCCATCCCTACCGACAAGTACTGCAGTACCCGAAGCGGCCGGGGAAGTGAACGAACGTTATCGCCAGCATCCCGCAACCGGCAGTTTCGCGGTGAAGACCGAGGGGGAAATCACACGATGGGACACGTTCACCGCGCACTGTTCCGGCGGGAACACGCGCAACGGGAGCCGCAAAGAGGTAGCCGCACCACCGCGCCGCAGGCCGCGCGCCGTGGCGATGCGGCGTGTCGACGATGGCATGAAGGGCCGTCGACCGCCTTCCTCGCGGCTTCCCACGAGGGCACACGGGGGACAGAGGCGTCCTCCTGCGTGCCGACTGGAGGTCGGCCATGAAGGTCACCAGGGCAGCGCTGCCCTTTCTGCCGCTCTGCCAGCGGCTGCTCCCGAGCAGACTGGCGGGACTCTCCCTGGCCCTGCTGAAGGCGACCGCCCTGGAACTCGCGATCCTCGCGGGTCACCTCCTCCTCTATCCCTCCGGCATCGCACAGGAACGCCGAGGACCATCAGCCCCCCTGCCGTCGCCGGACGGCGCCGCACAGCTGCCGACCGAGACCAAACCCCCGGTCGTCCTCCTGCACGGCTTCATAGACAACCGCTCGGTCTTCGTGCTGCTGCGCCGCAGCCTCGCCCAGCACGGCAGGCCCCAGGTCGAGTCGCTCAACTACTCGCCGCTGACCTGCGACATCCGCACCGCGGCCGAGCTGCTCGGCCGGCACATAGAGGAGATCTGCGAGCGCACGGGCAGCGCGCAGGTCGACATCGTCGGGCACAGCCTCGGCGGACTGATAGCGCGGTACTACGTGCAGCGGCTCGGCGGTGACCTCCGCGTCCGCACACTGGTGACGCTCGGCACCCCGCACTCGGGAACCCGTGTGGTGCCGCTGGCCAACGCGCACCCGATCGTGCGCCAGATGCGCCCCGGCTCGGAGCTGCTGGAGGAGCTGACCCGGCCCGCTCCCGGCTGCCGTACGCACTTCGTGAGTTTCTGGAGCGACCTCGACCACTTGATGGATCCGCTGGAGACCGCCTGCATCGACCACCCCGACCTGATGGTGCAGAACGTACGGGTGAGCGGGATCGGACACCTCGCCCTGCCCGTGCACCCGGCCGTCGCAACCGGGATACGCCAGGCCCTCGACGCCGAGCCGACAGGAGCCGAAGCCGCCGCCCACGCCGGCGGCCTGACAGTGGCCTGACCGCATCCCGTACAGGCAGCTCACAGTCCTCGGACGGCGCTCGGACAGCACCCGGACGGCCTTCCGACAGCCATTCGGCCTCGAACATCGCTCGAACACAGGGCCAAAGCCGTGCCCGCCCTCCCCCGAAACACGGCCGATTGCCCGTTTCCTGCGCGCACGAAACCTGTTGAAGATTGTCGAGCCCGCATACCGCCGGGTACAGTCACCGCACTGCTCTGGCAGCCCCTGTTGTCGAGGCGAAAGAGAAGTTGGTGAACGACCGTCACCCGTCGGGGACCATGACCACCCCGGCTCCGGCTTCCGACGCCGCCTCGGCGCACTATGCGTCGTACGGCATGCAGGAAGCCCAGTACGGCGACTTCACCACGTACGGCGGCTACGACTCCAACGGTTTCGCGACCGGCGGCCACACCACCGGGACCTTCGCCGCGGACCCCTTGTTCGGCAGCCTCCCGGGCGAGAGCACCGGTTCGTACGACTCCGGTCAGTGGGCCACGGGCGGTCACCAGACCCTGAACTACGACGTGTACGCGGCCCAGCACCATGCCGCCTATGACACCGGCGCGTACGACACGACCGTCTGGACCGCCGGCTACCAGCCGCTCTCCGCCATCCCGCCGCAGGCCACCGGGCACGACGTCTCCGGTCAGTGGGATGCGAACGCCTGGCTGCAGCCCGATCATTCAGGCGCTCCCGCCGACCGGACCCAGCAGTGGGAATGGGGCACCCAGGCCTTCGACACCGGGGCGTACGACGCCACGCAGTGGAACTCCGAGAGCCCGGAGGGCGGCGACAGCGCCGCGCCCGCCGACGACTACGAGCAGCATTCCGATCAGGGCTCGTACGACGAACCCGTCCCGGACGGCGGCCAGTTGAACGCCGCCAACGAGCTGTCCTCGGTGGCGCCGCTCCTCGACGACCAGGAAGAGGTCACCCCGGCTCCGGCGTCGCGCGCGGCCTCCCGCGGCGGGGCCCGTTCCCGCCGCCGCGCCCCCGCCAAGCGCTCCGCGCTGCTGACCATCGCCGTGCCCTCGGCGTGTGTGATGGGTGTGGCCGGTATCGCCGCCGCCTCCGTGGGCACCTTCAGCGGCGACAAGGACACCTCGACGACCGCCTCGGACGCACATGCGGTGAAACCATCCGCCGCCAACAACAAGCTGGACACCCAGATCCAGAGCCTCTCCGCCGGCGCCGACGACTTCGCCGACCGGGCCAGCCGTACACAGGAGCGCATCGACCTCAAGAGCCAGCAGGAGGCCGAGAAGAAGAAGGCGGCGGCGGAGGCGGCCCGCAAGGAGCGGCTGCGTCCGAAGTACGTCCTTCCGGTCACCCAGAAGGGGCTCAGCGCCTACTTCGGCCAGGCCGGCATCAACTGGATGTCCGTGCACACCGGCATCGACTTCCCGGTCTCGTACGGCACGACGGTGATGTCCGCGACCGACGGCACCGTCCGCACGGAGTGGAACAGCGCGTACGGGAACATGATGATAGTGACCGCGAAGGACGGTACGGAGACCTGGTACTGCCACCTCTCCAGCTACCGCGTGGCCTCCGGCGCGACGGTGAAGGCCGGCGACCCGATCGCGTACTCCGGGAACTCGGGCAACTCGACCGGCCCGCACCTGCACTTCGAGGTACGGCCGGGCGGCGGCTCGGCGATCGACCCGCTGCCGTGGCTGCGGAGCCACGGGCTGGACCCGACGTAGGAGCCCTGGGGGCTGCGCCCCCAGACCCCCGCTTCGGCCTGAACGGCCTCGTCCTCAAACGCCGGACGGGCTGTTACATCACCGCCAGTTACAACTTCTCCACCGGCGCGTAGCGCAACAGCAGCCGCTTCGGCTTGGCCTCGCCGAAGTCGATCGTCGCCTCGGCGTTCCCGCCCGTGCCCTTCACTGCCACGACCGTGCCGAGTCCGAACTGGTCGTGCGTGACCCGGTCGCCGACGGCCAGCGAGACCACCGGCTTGTCGGAGGCCCGGCTCGTGGCGAAGCCGGACGCGCCCGAGGCCGAGGAGCGCGAGCGGGAGGACGACAGGGAGGCCGCCACACCCGACGCCGGGCCGGAGGAGACGGGGGCCGTGGCGCCCGTCCGCTTCCAGTCGACGTGCTGCGGCGGGATCTCCTCCAGGAAGCGCGAGGGCGGGTTGTACGACGGCTGGCCCCAGGCGCTGCGCAGGGACGAGCGCGTGAGGTAGAGCCGTTCACGCGCGCGCGTGATGCCCACGTACGCGAGGCGCCGCTCCTCCTCCAGCTCCTTGGTCTGGCCGAGGGCGCGCATGTGCGGGAACACGCCGTCCTCCATGCCCGTCAGGAACACGACCGGGAACTCCAGGCCCTTGGCGGTGTGCAGGGTCATCAGGGTGATGACTCCGGAGCCGTCCTCGTCCTCGTCCGGGATCTGGTCGGAGTCGGCGACGAGCGCGACCCGCTCCAGGAAGGCGGCGAGCCCGGCGGACTCCTCGCCCTCGCCCGTCTCCTGCTCGAACTCCAGGGCCACGGCGGCGAGTTCCTGGAGGTTCTCGATGCGGGTCTCGTCCTGCGGATCGGTTGAGGCCTGCAACTCGGCGAGATAGCCGGTGCGTTCGAGGATCGCCTCCAGGACGGTCGCCGGGCCGGCGCCGGACTCGACGATCGTCCGGAGGTCCTCCATCAGTGTGTTGAACCGCTTGACGGCGTTCGTGGAGCGCGCGGCCATTCCGTACGCCTCGTCGACGCGGCGCAGCGCCTGCGGGAAGCTGATCTTCTCGCGCTGGGCGAGGGCGTCGATCATCGCCTCCGCGCGGTCGCCGATGCCGCGCTTGGGGACGTTCAGGATGCGGCGCAGGGGCACCGAGTCCTCGGGGTTGGCCAGCACCCGCAGGTAGGCCAGGACGTCGCGGACCTCTTTGCGCTCGTAGAAGCGGACGCCGCCGACGACCTTGTAGGGCAGGCCGACGCGGATGAAGATCTCTTCGAAGACACGGGACTGGGCGTTCGTACGGTAGAAGACGGCGACGTCTCCGGCCTTCGCCTCGCCGGAGTCCGTGAGACGGTCTATTTCGTCGGCGACGAACTGTGCCTCGTCGTGCTCCGTGTCGGCGACGTACCCGGTGATACGAGCGCCCGCGCCCGCATTGGTCCACAGGTTCTTTGGGCGGCGGGACTCATTGCGCTCGATGACCGCGTTGGCCGCACTCAGAATCGTCTGCGTGGAGCGGTAGTTCTGCTCCAGGAGGATCGTCATGGCGTCCGGGTAGTCCTCCTCGAACTGGAGGATGTTGCGGATCGTCGCGCCCCGGAAGGCATAGATCGACTGGTCGGCGTCGCCCACGACACAGAGCTCCGCGGGCTGGAGGTCGTGCTCGTTCGGCGGGACGTCCTCGTCGTGGGCCCCGGTGCCGACGAGCTCGCGCACGAGCGCGTACTGCGCGTGGTTGGTGTCCTGGTACTCGTCGACCAGGACGTGCCGGAAGCGGCGGCGGTAGTGTTCGGCGACGTCGGGGAAGGCGCGCAGCAGGTTGACCGTCGTCATGATCAGGTCGTCGAAGTCGAGGGCGTTCGCCTCGCGCAGCCGCGACTGGTACATGGCGTAGGCCTGGGCGAGGGTCTTCTCGAAGCCGTCGGCGGCCTGGGCGGCGAAGTCCTCCTCGTCGATCAGCTCGTTCTTCAGGTTCGAGATCTTGGCGCTGAAGGACTTCGGCGGGTAGCGCTTGGGGTCGAGGTCCAGGTCGCGGCAGACCAGGGCCATCAGGCGCTTGCTGTCGGCGGCGTCGTAGATCGAGAACGAGGACGTGAAGCCGAGCTTCTTCGACTCCCGGCGCAGGATGCGCACGCACGCGCTGTGGAAGGTCATCACCCACATCGCGTTCGCGCGCGGGCCGACGAGCTGCTCGACGCGCTCCTTCATCTCGCCCGCGGCCTTGTTGGTGAAGGTGATCGCGAGGACCTGGCCCGGGTGCACATGCCGCTCGCCGAGGAGGTGGGCGATGCGGTGGGTGAGCACGCGGGTCTTGCCGGAGCCGGCGCCCGCCACGATGAGCAGGGGGGTGCCGGAGTGGACGACGGCCGCGCGCTGGTTCTCGTTCAGCCCGTCCAGGAGCGCGGCCGGGTCGATCGCCGGGCGGGGGGCGCCGTCGCGGTAGTAGGCATCCCGGTCCGGTGGCACGTCGAACTTCCCGCCGAACAGATCGTCCGGAACCGGCTCCGGTCCGTGATCGTCCTCGGGCGGCGGCGGGGGTTCCTCGTCGTGCCCGCGGGGGGTCTGGAGGTTCGCCAGGAAGCTGTCGTCAAAGAGGCTGCTCATCGCTCTCCGAGTCTAGGGCGCCCCACTGACAGCCCGCCGCCGCCCCGGGAACATCGCCGGATTCAGTGACCCGGAGGCCCTCCGGGACCGCGCCATCACGGTCCGTGATCGATCGCGGATACCCAACCCTCTTGGTCGCCGACTGGAAGTTAGCGGCTGGAAGCGGGCAGACATCGCCACTCCGGCCAGAATGCGCACAAGACGGTGCAGATCACTCCGGATTGGCTGCCGCGCGCGACACTCTGACCAAAGGTCACGAAAATGTATCGGGCATATCGAACATCAACCTTCACAGAGGCCACACGAGTTGGCTACCGTTCCGAACAGGCCGTACGACCCCCACCGGCGAACGTCGCCGGGCCGCACGGCCTCCGCCGAGTCCGAAGCGCCGCCGCGCATCCGGAGCCGGGGACCCACACCGACCTTGGGGTGAATCGGTCCGACTCCCCTTCGGGGAACGGACCGTAGGGCAACCCTTCCGAAGCACCCGCCCGAACCCGACAGCTAACTCGGTAGGCGGAGTATGGAAGGAGTCGCCTCCCTTGGCGTCGCACCGCAAGTCGCGCCCCGCGGGTACGCGCGTAGCAGGCATACGCACCCCCGCACTCGCCACGGCCGCCCTCACCTCGGTGGCCCTGCTGTCCCAGTCGGCGAACGCCGCCCCCGCCGCCGACGGCAAGCCCAGCCTCGAAGAAGTCGAGAAGAAGGTCGACGACCTCTACCGCCAGGCGGAGTCGGCCACCGAGAAGTACAACGCGGCCAAAGAGAAGACCACGAAGCAGCGCAAGAACGTCGACACCCTCCTCGACGACGTCGCCAAGCGCACTCAGAAGCTCAACGAAGAGCGGGAGCAGCTCGGCTCCTTCGCCGCGGCCCAGTACCGGACCGGCGCCGCCGCACCCGACACTGCGACCTTCCTGCTCGCCGACTCCCCGCAGGACTACTTCGACCAGACGCAGCTGATGGGGCGGCTGACGTCCCGTCAGAAGAGCGCGGTCGACGACTACTTCACCGAGCAGTCCGCGACGATGAAGAAGCGTCAGGAGGCCTCCAAGAGCCTCGAGACGCTCACCGAGACGCAGAGCAGCCTGCAGACCGCCAAGTCCACGGTGCAGACCAAGCTCTCCGACGCGCGTGAGCTGCTGTCGAAGCTGACCGCCGAGGAGAAGGCGCGGCTCGCGGCGATCCAGAAGAAGCAGGAGGAGGCGGCCGCCCAGAAGGCCGCGGAGCTGGCGAAGCAGCAGGCGGCGGCAGAGAAGGCCAAGGAGGAGGCCGCGGCCCAGCAGGACCAGAGCTCCAGCTCCTCCTCGGACTCGGGATCCACCTCCGCCGGCGACTCCTCGTACGCCGCCAAGGCCGAGAAGGCGCTCGCCTTCGCCCGTGCGCAGATCGGCAAGCCGTACGTCTGGGGCGCCACCGGCCCCGGCTCCTACGACTGCTCCGGCCTCACCCAGGCCGCCTGGAAGGCCGCGGGCGTCTCCCTCCCGCGCACCACCTACGACCAGGTGAACTCCGGCACCACGGTCTCCCTCACCGACGCCCAGCCCGGCGACCTGATCTTCTTCTACGACGACATCAGCCACGTCGGCATCTACATCGGCAACGGCATGATGATCCACGCCCCGAAGCCCGGCGCATACGTCCGCGAGGAGTCGGTCTACTACGGCGGCGAGTCGATCATCCACAGCGTGGTCCGGCCGGCCTGAGGCCCTGGGGAGCAGTGCACGCGCGCGTGCAGCCCGTTTGTGATGCACGCGCGCGTGCGGGCCGGTTTGCAGGGCCTCTGCAGAGGGCGCCTTCCTGAGTCACCGGCGTGCTGCTCCCGCCTCGCGCGCCCACCCCGACCCCTGCGCCCGCGCGTAATTCGCCATTCGCCGTACCCGCGCGCGTGCCCCACCCTCAACCCGCGTCGCGCTCCTTAGCATCGGCCCCATGTCCGGACCGACCTCCCTCCGCGCCTGGTGGGCGCAGCGTTCGCCGGCGGCCGGGGCCGCCGTGATGGCGACCAGCATTCTGTCGGTCGGGCTGCATCTGACGGGGCACGCAGTGCTGTCGCGGGTCTTCCTGGTCCTGGCCTGTGTCGCCTGGGTGGGGCTGGCGGCGGACTTCGGCGTCCGGCTGATGCGGGAGCGGGAGAGGTGGCGGGCGGAGGCGGGGACGCCGGGGGCACTCACCGCCGTCGCGGCGACCGCCGTGCTCGGAACCCGGTTCTCCGCCCTCGGACGGCAGACCCTCGCCGAGGCCCTGCTCGCACTGGCGGCCGTGCTGTGGCCGGGGCTGCTGTTCGCAGCCGTGCGGCGCTGGCGGCGTCATATGCCGGGCGCGGTCTTCCTGTGCTGTGTGGCCACGCAGGGGCTCGCGGTGCTCGGCGCCACGCTCGCCGGTGCCGAGGCGACGGCTTGGCTCGCGCATGCGGCGCTCGTGCTGTTCTGGCTCGGGCTCGTTCTCTACGGCTGCGCGCTGCCCCTCTTCGACCTGCGGCAGGTGATGGAGGGACGCGGGGACCACTGGGTGGCGGGCGGCGCGCTCGCCATCTCGGCGCTGGCCGGATCGAAGCTCGTCGCCGCGGACAGCGCGCGCCTGTACCTGTGGAACGACGACGACCGCGGTGTCCTGCGCACGGTCACCGTCGCACTGCTCGTGCTCGGCCTGGCCTGGTACGCCGTACTGCTCGTCGCCGAGGCGGTCCGGCCGCGACCGCGCTACGACGTGCGCCGCTGGGCGACCGTGTTCCCGATGGGGATGACGGCGGCGGCCGTGCTGTCCGTCGCCGCCGCCCTGGATGTCTCGTGGCTCAAGGGGCCCGGGCGGGTGCTGCTGTGGATCGCGGTGGCGGCGTGGGTGGCCGTCGCCGCGGGGGCCGTCGCCGCGGCCCGAGCCGGCATCAGGTCCACAGCACCGCGATGAAGATGTTCGCCGTGGTGAGCAGGCCCACCAGCCCGAACAGGCTCTTGTCGATCTTCTCGTCGTCCCGCTTCACATAGACCAGGCCGAGGATCACGATCAGCAGGGCCAGCTTCACGCCGATCTTGATGTTGTTGACGTGATGGTCGTCGGCCTGGTTGAGGCCGACCAGGATCGCGCCGGTGACCAGCATCGTCAGCGCGCCGTGCAGCATCCCCGGGACGAAGCGGGCGTCGCCGCGGCCCATCGCCTTCATCTGGGTGAGGAAGCCGCCGAGGAGCGCGGCGATGCCGATGATGTGCAGGCCGACGAAGAGATGGATGAGTACGTCCATGAGGCGGGAGCTTAGACAGGGGCGCCCGGGGCACCGGACACCGCCCCGTCCTTCATGGACGGATCCTGATAGGTGAATCCTGATAGATGGATCCTGCATATATGCGGTCCATAGCAGTCCGTCCCCCACGCATGTCCCGGAACCGCCACATCGGTCAGCGCGCTGCGTGAAGTCGACGGCGCGAGTCCTGGATCACGGCCGTATACGGTCACTCGGCGATCCGCCGGGGGCACTTCCGCACATCGCGTTACCGAGCCGACACAGTCAGGTTTAGCGTCCTCCACCAGGTGACCGGCTCCCCACCGCCGCCCGGGCCAGGGGCGGCAGTCGGCCACCACCGCCGAGAAGGTCCGGCGGCGGCCCGCTCCCCCTGTGCGGGCCGCCGCCGGACGCGTAAGTCGCCCCGGAACGGGCGGTCGTACGAAAGGACGTGCAGTCCAGGTGGCAGCGCACCGCAAGCCCAGTCGGCGCTCGCTCAGCGGCAGTTCGGCCCGGACCGCCTTCACGATCGCCGTGGCGGGCGCGGCGACCGCGACGGGCTTCGACGGGACCGGGCACGCCGCGCCGGATCTGACGCCGGCGCAGGTCAAGGCGGAGGTGGACAAGCTGTACCAGGAGGCGGAGGTCGCCACCCAGAAGTACGACGGGGCGAAGGAGCAGGCGGACGCCGCCGAGCAACGTCTGTCGACGCTGCGGGACGAGGCGGCGCGCAAGACGGACAGCCTCAACTCGGCGCGGGACGCGCTGGGTTCGATGGCCGCGGCGCAGTACCGCGACGGCGGCCTCGACCCGGCGCTGCAACTCGCACTGTCGGACGACCCCGACCGCTATCTCGAGGGCGCCGAGTTCGTCGACCGGGCGGACACCCGGCAGGCGGCGGCCGTCGCGGGCGTACGGGAACAGCTGCGGGAGATCGAGCAGCTGCGCGGGGCCGCACGCATCGAGCTGGCCGGGCTCAGGTCGCGGCAGGCGGAGCTGAAGCGGGACAAGAAGACGATCACCGGAAAGCTGGATGCGGCACGCCTGCTGGCGTCCCGGCTGTCGGCCGCGGAGCGCGCCCGGCTCGGGGACGGCACCGGCCGCGCCGCACGGTCCGCCACGGGCGGCCGGGACGGCCTCGCGCCCCTCGGATCCGCGACCGCCGAGGCGCCCGGCTCCCGCGCCGCGGCGGCCCTCTCGTACGCGTACTCCAAGCTGGGCAGCCCCTATGTGTGGGGCGCGACCGGCCCGGAGGCCTTCGACTGCTCGGGCCTCGTCCAGGCCGCCTACCGCTCCGCGGGCATCTCCCTGCCCCGCACGACCTACGCCCAGATCGACGCCGGCCGGCGCGTCTCCCGCTCCGAACTGGCCCCGGGCGACCTCGTGTTCTTCTACTCCGGCATCAGCCACGTCGGCATCTACGTCGGCAACGGCATGATGATCCACGCCCCGAATCCGTCGGAGCCCGTGAAGATCGCGCCGATCGACGAGATGCCGTTCGCGGGGGCCACGCGGGTGGAGTGAGCTTCGGGCAGGGGCTCTCAGACCAGCCGCCGCGCCGTCGCCCACCGCGTCAGCTCGTGCCGGTTCGACAGCTGAAGCTTCCGCAGCACCGCCGAGACATGGGACTCGACCGTCTTCACCGAGATGAACAGCTGCTTGGCGATCTCCTTGTACGCATACCCCCGGGCGATCAGCCGCAGCACCTCGCGCTCGCGCTGGGTGAGGCGGTCGAGGTCCTCGTCGACCGGCGGGGCGTCGGTGGAGGCGAAGGCGTCGAGGACGAAGCCGGCCAGCCGCGGGGAGAAGACGGCGTCGCCCTCCTGTACGCGGAAGATGGAGTTGACGAGGTCCGTGCCGGTGATCGTCTTGGTGACATAGCCGCGCGCGCCGCCCCGGATCACACCGATCACATCCTCCGCCGCGTCCGACACGGACAGCGCGAGGAAGCGGACGGGCTGCTCGGCATCGGACATCAACGCGGCGCAGCGGCGCAGGACTTCGACCCCGCCGCCGCCCGGCAGGTGGACGTCGAGGAGGACCACCTCGGGGCGGGTCGCGGTGATGACCGTGACCGCCTGGTCCACGTCCGCGGCCTCGCCGACGACTTCGACGCCGGTCTGCTCGGTCTGGCCGATCTCGGCCTGTACGCCCGTACGGAACATGCGGTGGTCGTCGACGAGGACCACGCGCACATGCCGCTCGCCCGCGCCGCCACCGGCCGTCGGCTCCACAGGCTCCGCGTTCGCCTCGGTCGGGTCGCTCATCACGTCTTCTCCGCCCTCTCCATCTCCAACTCGACCTCCGTGCCGCCGTCCGGTACCGCACGTAGCCGCGCCGTACCGCCGTGTCGCTCCATGCGGCCGATGATCGATTCTCTGACGCCCATGCGGTCGGCGGGTATCGAGTCCAGGTCGAAGCCGGGACCGCGGTCCCGGACCGACACGAAGACCGTCTTTCCCTCGACTTCGGCGTAGACCTGTACGGCGCCGCCCTCGCCACCGTACTTGGCGGCGTTCACCATCGCCTCGCGCGCGGCCTGCATCTGGGCGCCGACTCTTTCGTCGAGCGGGCAGTCGCCGACGATGACGACCTCTATGGGGACGCCGTGCTTGTCCTCCACCTCCGCGGCGTTGCGCCGCACCGCGTCGGCGAGTGTGGTGGGTTCGTCGGCCTCGTCCTTGCCGGTGCCCTCCGGTTTGTAGAGCCAGGTGCGCAGGTCGCGCTCCTGGGCGCGGGCGAGGCGGCGCACCTCGTTCGCGTTCTCCGCGTTGCGCTGGATCAGGGTCAGGGTGTGCAGCACGGAGTCGTGGACATGGGCGGCGACCTCGGCGCGCTCCTGCGCACGGATGCGCATCAGGCGCTCCTCGGAGAGGTCCTGGGTCATACGGACGAGGTACGGCCCCGCGAGGAGCGTTATCCCGACGAGGACCGCGAGGGCCGCCTGCAGGACCGAGCCGAGGTGGGCGGCGGAGCCCTGGAGCACGAAGATGCCGGAGACACCGGCGGTGACGAGGAGGACACCGCCTGCCGCGCGCAGCAGCGTGAGCGTGCGCCGGCGGCTGCCGACCTCGACCCAGCGGGCCCGGCGGGCGTTGTCCGCCTGGCGCCAGACGAGGGCGACGCCCGCACCGACGAGGACCGTGGGCCAGAGGTAGGCCTTGGCTCCGCCGCCCACGTTCACATTGCCCACGAAGACCATGGCCACCACGACCATGAGGAGCAGGGCGACGATCTGGCCCTTGTCCGGCTTGCGGGCGACCAGTCTGCGGCGGCCGTCGGGCGAGGTCTCGGTGCTGACCAGAGAAGGGGGTTTCTGGCCGCCGACGCCGCCGACGCCGAGCGGCACGAAGAACCAGAACGCGGCATACAGCAGCGCGCCGAGGCCGTCCGCCATGAACAGGCCGACGAACACCAGCCGCACCCAGATGACCGGCAGCCCGAGATGCCCGGCGAGCCCCCGCGCCACACCACCGAGCCAGCGTCCGTCGCTGCTGCGGTAGAGCTTGCGCGGCGGCCGCGGTTCGACGAGTGGCGCTGCAGCGGCTTCCGGCATGGCATCGATACTCACACGGGCGGAGGACGGGGGCATCAGGGTCGACCCCCGAGACTCCCCTGATCTTCGGGGCTCCCCTGACTTTCAAGAACCTGGCCGGTCGAAATCTTCGAGAACCTGCCCGTCGAACGCTTCCCGGGCGCCGGCTCAGGGGCGATATCAGGGTCCGGCCAGGGTCGTTCCGACTCCCGCCGGAGCGGCTCGGCCGTCACCATGGACACATGACAGATCACGAGCGCGCCGCGACGGGTCCGGGACCCGGCTCCGGCCCGCGCCCCGCTCCGGGCGCCGGGCCGCAGGATGCCGCGCCCGCCGCGGATGCCGCACCCGCCGCCGGGGCGGGACCCGGTGCGGAGGCGGAGGCCGCCGAGGCTCCCCGCAGGTTCCGCCGCGACCGGCGGTACAAGGTGCTCGCCGGGGTGTGTGCCGGGCTCGGGCGGCAGTGCGACATGGATCCGGTGATCTTCCGGGTCACCCTCGCGGTGCTCTCCGCGACCGGCGGCATCGGCCTGATCTTCTACGGCTTCGCCTGGCTCCTCATCCCGTACGAGGACGAGGAGGAGAACGAGGTCCGCAAGCTGCTGACCGGCCGAGTCGACGGCCAGGCGCTGACCGCGGTGATGTTCGCGCTGGTCGGCTGCGGGGTGTTCCTGTCCTTGCTGAAGAACGGCGGGGTGCTGGCCTTCGCCGTGGTCCTCTCCCTGCTCCTCGCGGGTGCCGGGTACTGGTCGCGGCAGCGCGGCGCCCCCGACCCCGACCCGCTGGCCGCGCAGGCCGTCGCCGACGCCCCGCCGGAGGCCCAGGCACCGCCGGTCATGGTCACCTACCCCTCCTGGTGGCGCGACCCCATCGTCAAGGACGGCACGCATATCGGCGGGACCGGCTATCTGTGGGGCCCGGGGGACTCCCGCGCCCGGGACGTCGCGGCCGCGGTCAACATCAGCCTCGGCAGGTCCTGGACCGACCGCGCGGACATACGCACACCCCGCTCCCCGGCGCCCAGGCCGCGCAGCCCGCGCTGGATCGGCGGCTGGGTCTTCCTGCTCGCCCTGCTCGCGGGCGGCCTCGGCACGGGGCTGACCTGGCACGACCACACGCTCGGCACCAGCCTGCAGACCGGCCTGTCCTGCGCGCTCCTGGTCCTCGGCCTGGGCATCGCCATCAGCGCGTTCCTGGGGCGTACGGGAGCGGGGTCCGTCTTCCTCGCCGTCATCACCGCGGCCCTGCTCGCCGGCTCGGCGGCCCTGCCCAAGGACGTCGGCACACATTGGATACGTACGACCTGGCAGCCGGCCGCGGCGGCGGATGTACAGGGGAAGTACGAGGTCGGCAGCGGCGTCGGCACCCTGGACCTGAGCCGGCTGCACCCGGCCGAGGGGCAGACGGTGAGCACGAGGGCCGAAGTCGGCCTGGGCCGGCTGAAGGTGATCGTGCCGAAGGGCGCGACCGTGAAGCTGAGCATCGACGTGGGGGTGGGCGACATCCAGTTGCCGGGCGACAAACCGGGAGATGTGGACGTGGAGCCGGGCAAGCACAAGGAGGTGACCCTGTCGCCGGTCTCGGGCGGCAAGAACACGGGCACGCTCGACCTCGATCTCAAGGTCGGCCTCGGACAGGCGGAGGTGAGCCGTGCTGCGTCATGAGTTCCAGCCGGGAAAGCTGGTCGCCGGTGTCTTTCTCGCCCTCGCGGGCGCCATCTACGCCGGTGACGCGGCCGGTCTGTGGGAGACGCCGTGGTTCGCGGTGATCCCGGTCGTCACGGGCGGGCTCTGCCTCGCCGGTGTGGTGGGAGTGCTGGCCCGGGTCGTACGACGGCGCCGGGCGGCGGTGGCCGGAAAGGGCGCGAGGGAGGCACAGCTGGATGCACCCGGGACATGACTCGGGCTCCCGGGGCGGCGCGGCTCCACGCCGAGGGACATGACACATGACCCCGAGCTGACGCGGCTTCAGATCTAGCCGGGCCGCCCCGCCACCGGTAGCCCCCGCCGACCAGGAGCTACCGGTAACCTCCCGCCCGCTGCCATCGCCGCGCGCGGATTGCGGCGTCCAGGGAGAACGTGGCTGCGCCCGCGAGCACGAGGGGGATCCAGGCCATCAGGTAGGCGAGGTCGTTGCCGTAGTAGTACGGGTCCGATTGCCAGCTCACGGTCAGCCACAGGCTGAGGGAGATCAGTGCGCCGCCGAGCGCCGCCAGGCGCCCGAACAGGCCGATCAGAGTGCCGATGCCGACGGCCAACTCGCCGAGGGCGATGGCGTACCCGAAGCCCACGGGGTTCTTCAGAGCCAGGTCGACCATGGCCGGGATGGCGGAGGAGTCGCGGACGGAGCGCATCATCTCGCCGATCGAGCCGGCCCCGGAGTCCTTCATGAACGCACTGTTGGTGAGCTTGTCCACGCCGGCGTAGATGAACGTGACACCGAGGAAGACACGGAGCGGAAGGAGGGCGTACCGGGTGGCGGAATCGCGCCAGCTCCGGTCGCCGTCGAGATAGGGGGTGTGCGTGTCGGTGCGCATGCCGTGAGTCATCGCTGTCGCCTCTCGCCAGCAGTGCCGGGACCCCTCACCAGACGATACGTACGCAAAGGACGGTGCGCTCAATGAGTTCGTGCCGATTTCAACGGCCGTGCCCGGTGCCGCGCCCGTGCCCTGTGTCGAGAGGGGTGTGCCCGTCAGTCCGTCACATCAATCGCGTACCTGTTGGTCTCTGCCCCCGCTGCCGTGACCACTTGCACCTCGACCCTCCCCGGTTCCACATCCGCCGGTACGGGCACGGTCAGTGCCGCGTCCGTCGGGTTGCTGAAGCCGCCGGTCACCGGGACGAGGGGCACATGGACGTTCACCGTGCCGATGCGGACCACCATCCGCGTCAGCCGGTCGGCGCCGTGCGCGCCCGGGGGGACGAAGCCCGCGCCGCGGATCTCGATGTCGTCGCCCGTGCGGATGGGGCCGTCGAGGTCGCCGGCCTCGCGGGCGCGCACCACGGACAGGATCACCGGGCGGCCGCCCTCCGCGTACTTGCCGGCCACATAGGTCGCCGCCGACACCAGCACCACCACCGCGAGACCCCAGGGGAGGTCCGGCAGTTGGTCCGGGCGGCGGGCCAGCCGTACCGCAGCGAACAGAAGGGCGACGGTGCTGATCACGACGTACTGGATGTCGGCGAAGGTGCCCCGGCCCGAGTCGTCGGTCAGCAGGTCGGCCGCCCTGGGCCGGTCCGCCCGTACCTTCTGCAGCCGCTGGCCGAGGACCCGCAGCCCGACCACGCGCCGCACCAGCACCGCGATGCCGCACACCACAGCAAGCACGGTGACGACGCCGGCGCCGCGGGCGAGTCCGAGGCCGGAGATCAGCGCGTCGCGCTCCGCGTGGTCGGAGGCCGCGGCGAGGCGGCCGGCCAGGACCAGCACGGCGTAGGCGACGAACAGCACCCAGGCCGCCGCCACCGTGCGGGAGGTGGACAGGCGGTTGTCCTCGCCGATCATCGGAGCCAGTACGCCGCCCCGGGCACGGTGGAACCAGGACGCGGCGGTCAGCGCACCGCCCACGACGACGGCCGCCAGCAGTCCCGCCGTGCGTGCCGTCGTCCAGCCCGCGCCGATGGCCGTGAGCGACTGCACCAGCAGCAACAGCACCACCAGCGCCCACACCGCGCTCACCGTTCGCCGCCACAGACGGGCCAGCCAGGCTTCGCCCTCGGCGCGGCCGCGTTCGGCGACGAGTTCCGCGGACTGGGTGAGCTCCTCCGAGACCCACTGGCGGGAGGCCGAGGCGGAGTGGGCCACCGCGGCGGGCAGCCCCTGTCCGGCCGCGAAACCGTCCCGCATCAGCAGGAATTCGGCGACCGCGCGCCGGTGTCCCTCGCGCGCCCCGTGCGGGCAGTCCCCGCAGGTACAGCCACCGCCGTGCGCACCTTTGCCGGCGCCCGCGTCCGCGCCGCCTCTCGCCTCCTGCACCGCCACGCCCGACGCCCGCCTTCCCCACAACCCCGACGGCCGGCGGCCCCGTCCAGCAGTCGGCCGCCGCCTGAAATTCCCCGTGTGATGACAGCGAATTGTGCCCTACACCGTCCCACCCCCGTCCGGCAGGTCTGGTCAGCGCGGGGTGAAGCGGGGCCGCCGTGTTGACCCGGCTGCGAGAATTTCCGTATGGCCGAGATCATCCAGCGCGACGGGACCTGGGCCTTCGACGGCACCACGGTCAGGATCACGCCGGGTCTCCACCGCTCCGTGCCGCTGTTCCGGCAGACGTACGGCGAGGTCGCGGTGCCCCTCGAAGCCATCGCGGGCGTGGTCTTCGAGCCCGAACGCAAGCGCGGACGGCTGCGGATACGGCTGCGCGAGGGCGCCGACCCGCTGCTCCAGGCGACCGGCGGGCGGCTGCCGGATCCTGCGGACCCGTACCGGCTGGTGGTGGACGTGGACCGGGCCGGGGTCGCCGAGTACGTCGCCGAGGAGATCCGCCGGGCCCTGCTCCTTGACCAGATCCCCAAGGAGCCGACCAAGGCGTATCTGCTGCCCGGGCCGCCCGTCCCGGTGTCCGTCCGCTCCTCCGACGGCACCGTCTCCTTCGACGGCACCCAGGTGCGCATCGACTGGGCCGACACCTCCGACCGGGTCAAGCGGGCGACCGGGCCGCGGATCATCGCCGTCGGCGATCTCGTACAGGTCGAGTGGCTGCCCAACTCCGGTTACGAGGACGGCTTCCTGCGCTTCGTGACCCGCGAGACGGTGTTCTCCAAACTGCCGCCGGAGAAGGACCCGTACGCCCTGGACCTGTGGGGCAGCGCCCGGCGCGATCTGCTCACCGCGCTCGTCGCCACCGCGGTCACGGCCCGTCTGCCGCACCCGTCCACCCGCAACGGCGGCGAGTACACGGAGAGACGGCAGCCGACGGCAGCCGTACCGCCCGCGGCCGACCACCACGACGTACTCCTGCGCAGGCTGCGGGAGTTGGGCGAGCTGCACCGGGACGGGGTGCTCACGGACGAGGAGTTCGCGATGACGAAAGCGGCCGTACTGCGAGGATTCTGAAACCGTCAGCTCAGCAGATCCGGCTCGCTGCGGCTGATGTCCTGCCACAGCGGCTGGTAGTTGATCCATGCCACCAGGTCGCCGCCGAGCTGCTCGCGGGTCGCCACCGCCATTCGGTGATCGATGAGGAGGGGGCGTCCGGCGGCCTTGGCGGTCAGCTGCACCTGGGCGGAGCGTTCCATGGACACGAACCACCAGGCGGCCGCGTCCACCGAATCGCCGACCGTCAGCAGCCCGTGGTTGCGCAGTACGAGCGCCTTGCGGGAGCCGAGCGCGGAGGCGATACGGCGGCCCTCCTCGGCGTCGACCGCGACGCCGGTGTAGGCGTCGTAGAGGGCGGCGTCCTCGTAGAAGGCGCAGCTCTCCTGGGTGATCGGGTCGATGAGGTCGCCGAGCGCGGACAGGGCGCGGCCGTGCACCGAGTGGCAGTGGGCCACGGCCACCACGTCGGGGCGGGCCGCGTGGACCTGGGCGTGGACGGTGAAGGCGGCCTGGTTGACGTGGTAGCGCCCCTCGATCACCTGGCCCTCCGAGTTGGCGAGCACCAGGTCGCTCACGGTGACGTGCTTGAAGGGCATCCCGAACGGATTGACCCAGAAGCAGTCGCTGTACTCGGGGTCGCGGGCCGTGATGTGCCCCGAGACACCGTCCTCGAAGCCGAGCCGCCCGAAGAGCCGCAGCGCGCCCGCGAGCCGCTCCTTGCGATGCCGGCGCTCGTCGTCGACCGAGTCGTGCATGGGCGGCATCGCGAACCGCAGCCGGTCGCTCGGAAGGGCGGGGGGCGGAGTGGGCCCGGCCCCGGGGGTCCCGTGCATGTGTCCTCCAGCACTGGGTTGCTTTACGGGGCGGAAGTTACCGTCGGTCAGCCCAGGAGAACAGAGATGTTCTGTAAAGATGACGCGCGGGATATCCGACAGCGATACCCGACAGAAGATGTCGGATATCGGCGCCACACTCGCCGTATGACAGCGAATACGGCAGCGCATACGGCAGCGAACTGGGCGGCGTTCATCAGCGCCGAACCCGACCTGGCCAGGACCGTGGAAGAACGCTTCGGCGCCTTCACGCACCACGTTCTCGCCACGCTCCGCAAGGACGGCTCCCCGCGCACCACGGGCCTGGAGGTCCGTTTCCTCCACGGCGAGCTGTGGCTCGGCATGATGCCGGGCTCGCTCAAGGCCCTCGACCTGAACCGCGACCCGCGCTTCGCACTCCAGGCGAACCCGGGTCCGGGCACCGGGATGGGCGGCGGTGACGTGCGGATCGGCGGGCGGGCGATCGGCGTCGAGGACGGGGAGGCGAAGGCGGCGTACAGCAAAGAGGTGGAACCGCCGGAGCCGTTCCACCTCTTCCGCACCGAGTTGACGGAGGTCGTACGGACCTACGTCGAGGACGACAAGTACCTGGTCGTCGAGGTCTGGAAGCCCGGAGCGCCGGTGCGCACGCTCAAGCGGACATGACCTTCACAGCCGTGGGGCCTACTCCCACTCGATGGTGCCCGGCGGCTTCGACGTCACGTCGAGGACGACTCGGTTGACGTCCGCCACCTCGTTGGTGATCCGGGTCGAGATCTTCGCGAGGACGTCGTACGGCAGGCGCGACCAGTCGGCCGTCATGGCGTCCTCACTGGACACCGGGCGCAGCACGATCGGGTGGCCGTACGTCCGGCCGTCGCCCTGGACGCCGACGCTGCGGACGTCCGCGAGCAGGACCACCGGGCACTGCCAGATGTCACGGTCGAGGCCGGCCGCGGTCAGCTCCTCGCGGGCGATGGCGTCGGCCTCGCGGAGCAGGTCGAGCCGCTCCTTGGTGACCTCGCCGACGATACGGATGCCGAGGCCGGGGCCCGGGAACGGCTGGCGCTGGACGATCTCGTCCGGGAGCCCGAGCTCCTGGCCGACCATCCGGACCTCGTCCTTGAAGAGCTTGCGCAGCGGCTCGATGAGCTTGAACTCGAGGTCTTCCGGAAGCCCGCCGACGTTGTGGTGGGACTTGATGTTGGCCGTGCCGGTACCGCCACCGGACTCGACCACGTCCGGGTAGAGGGTCCCCTGGACGAGGAACTCCACCGCCGGGCCCGCGTCCGCGATGATCTCCGCCTGCGCCTGCTCGAAGACCCGGATGAACTCGCGGCCGATGATCTTCCGCTTCTCCTCGGGGTCGGAGACGCCCTTGAGCGCGGTGAGGAAGCGCTCCTCCGCGTCCACGACCTTCAGCTGCACGCCGGTCGCGGCCACGAAGTCCTTCTCGACCTGCTCGGTCTCGCCCTTGCGCATCAGACCGTGGTCGACGTACACACAGGTCAGCTGGGAGCCGATGGCCTTCTGGACGAGGGCCGCGGCCACGGCGGAGTCGACGCCGCCGGACAGCCCGCAGATGGCGCGCTTGTCGCCGACCTGCTCGCGGATGGCGGCGACCTGCTCGTCGATGACGTTCCCGGTGGTCCAGGAAGGCGTGAGCCCGGCACCGCGGTACAGGAAGTGCTCCAGCACCTGCTGTCCGTGCGTGGAGTGCATGACCTCCGGGTGGTACTGGACGCCGTACAGCTTCTGCTCGTCGTTCTCGAAGGCGGCGACCGGGACGACGTCCGTGGAGGCCGTGACCGAGAAGCCCTCGGGGGCGGCGGAGCAGGCGTCGCCGTGCGACATCCATACCGACTGCTCGTCCGGGGTGCCCTCGAAGAGGGTGGAGCCGGCCTTGGACACGTGCAGTGGCGTACGGCCGTACTCACGGGCGCCGGTGTTGTCGACGGTGCCGCCGAGGGTCGTGGCCATCAGCTGGAAGCCGTAGCACATGCCGAAGACGGGGACACCGGACTCGAAGATCTCGCGGTCGAGACGCGGGGCGCCCTCCGCATAGACCGACGAGGGGCCGCCGGAGAGGATGATCGCCGCCGGGTTCTTGGCGAGCATCTCGGCGACCGGCATGGTGCTCGGCACGATCTCGCTGTAGACCCGGGCCTCGCGGACGCGACGGGCGATGAGCTGGGCGTACTGCGCGCCGAAGTCGACGACCAGGACGGTGTCGGGGGCGGAGGCTTGTGACACGGGGTGCCTTCTGGTGGTCGGGCGGGGTCGGTGGTACCGATTCTAACGGGGTGCGGCTTGGCCACTTCCCGTCTCAGGATGCGAACCGGGTTGGAGGCCCCGGCCACGCACGGCATACTGACCGCATGCTCACGCATCCGACCTTCCTGTTTACCTATGGCAACCGGCCCGCCGGCTGCCATGGTCGTGCTGCTTGAGCTACTGACAAGCGACTTCCCAGGCGCCCCGGGCCGACAAGGTCCGGGGCGCCTGGTGTTTTCCGGATCCTGTCGCTTCGGGGCAGCCTTCACCGAAACCAAGAGGAGCCCCCATGACCGCCATCGACGTGACCGGCGCCCGTACCCCCGAGGCCGCCGATGTGATCACCGGCGCGCGTGAGCGCATCGACGCGCTCGACGACCGGATCATCGGCCTGATCCAGGAACGGATGGCCGTCTCCGCCGTCATCCAGGAGGCGCGCATCGCCTCCGGCGGACGCCGCGTGAACCTGTCCCGCGAGATGGAGGTCCTCGGCCACTACAGCGAGGCCCTCGGGAAGCCCGGCACGTCCCTCGCGATGACGCTGCTCGAACTGTGCCGCGGTCGCATCTGAGTTCGGAGTCCCTTTAACCCGTACGGCGCGTGACCGCCGCCCGAACCCCTTCGTTGGTGGTGTTGTCCGTGCCAGCCAGGGGCGGGCCCGAAAGAACCACGCGTGGGCTTGCTGGAGTGATGAGACGTACGGGTCGTGCCGGACGTCGTGGGACCTCACTTCAGGGTTGTGACCGGACGGCAGGGGACAGCAGCCCGGTCACCCAAGAGAACGGTCGGCTCCGGGGACGCCCGGGGCCGACCGGCGGAAAATGCAAAAATGCACAACCCTGGGTCAAACGGTTGCGTACACCCCGTTCTTCCAGCACGATGCGTAGAAAGCCCCAAGTCCCGCCGCAGACAACTGCATTGCTTGCACTTCCGTACCTTCAGAGGTCGAGACCATCCGTGCGCCCCATACGCGCCGGGGCGGCGACCCAGGGCACACAAGACAGAGGACACACAGGGCAAGCGGCGCAACCCCCCGGCGCCGCTCCCAGGCACCGGCGCTGCCCTGACGTCGGTGCTGACGGAGAAGGGCCCCGCGGCTCAAGCCCGCGGGGCCCTTCGCACGCCCCCGGCGATCGTGACCCAGACCACATAAAAATTCTGTGAATGCCGGCACAACCATTCACAGGCTTCACGGATCCAACAGGTGAACCAAGGGCCACACCCGCGCCCCACACGCGGAGCCCTCCCACTGGACTGGACTCCCTTGAGGTTTTCATGAAGCTTCGTCGTGCCATGGGCGTGGCGGCTGCGACCGCGGTCATCGCTCCCCTCGCGCTGCTGTCCGCGCCCGCCGCCTTCGCGGACGAGACGCCGACCGCGGGCGCCACCGAGACCGTGTCCGAGGCACCCTCCGACGCGCCGTCCGAGGTGCCGAGCGACACGGCCTCCGCAACGCCGACGGACACCGGCCTGCCGACCGACACGGCCGCGCCGAGCGACCCGGCGACCGGCACGACGCCGACCGCGAGCGCCACCGCGAGCGATTCGGGCGAGCCCACGCCCTCCACGTCGGCCGAGCCGAGCGATGACCCGACCGAGCCGGACGTGCCCTACTGCGAGGACCTCGACCAGAACTTCGGCAACGCGAAGGTGGCCGCGGACATCAAGGGTCTGCCGGGCAAGATCGTCGCGGGTGACGGCTTCCACTCCTTCAAGCTCACCGTCACCAACGAGTCGAAGACCACCGTCGACGGTGTCGCCTTCTACGCCGAGGTGGAGAACTACGAGCTCGACGAGGCGAAGTTCCTGAGCCCGTACGTCGACCTGGAGTTCAAGAACCCCGAGACCGGCTCCTGGGACCGCATCGGTACCGACGAGTGGGCGGGTGACTACTTTTTCTACGTCGACAAGCTCAAGGCCGGCAAGAGCCAGACCGTCGACCTGCGCGTGAGCATCGACGCCAAGGCCCCGGCCGGTGACGCCTACTCCTTCGGTTCCGGTGCCTACCTCGACAATGTCGACGGACAGGACTGCATCGCCGAGGGCTGGGCACAGTACGACTTCGAGGTGCTGAAGGCCGGCTCCGCCAACACCGACCCGGGCTCCGCCACCCCGAGCGACAAGGGCCCCAAGGACTCGGTGAAGAAGCCGCAGGGCGAGATCTCCGCCCTGCCGACCGGCAACCTCGCCGAGACCGGCTCCAGCTCCGCCCTGCCGGTGATCGGTCTGGTCGGCGGTGTCGCCGTCGTCGCCGGTGCCGGTGCGGTGTTCGCGGTGCGTCGCCGTCGGGCCGGCGCGAGCGCGTAACCACAACAGCTCACTGCAAGAGGAAGGACCCGCACTCGGAGGGGGGTGCGGGTCCTTCTGTGTGTCCGTGTCTCTGCTGCTACTTCTTCGGCGGCACCGTCGGCATCCCCAGGAACGGCAGCTTCAGTGCGCCGAAGGCGTCCGCCGGGACCGCCGGGGTGTTCGGCTCCACCGGCTTCAGGCGTTCGTACGCCGCTCCCTGCGCCGGACGCGGGTCCTCCTCGCCCTTGTTGGGCCAGTACGACATCGCGCGCTCGGCCTGGGCGGTGATGGTGAGGGACGGGTTCACGCCCAGGTTGGCCGAGACCGCGGCGCCGTCGACCACCGAGATGCCGGGGTGGCCGTAGAGGCGGTGGTACGGGTCGATCACGCCGGTCTCGCGCGAGGAACCGATGGGGCAGCCGCCGAGGAAGTGGGCGGTGAGGGGGGTGCCCATGAGTTCGCCGACATTGGAGCCCGCGAAGCCGTTGATGTCGGCGGCGATGGCGGATGCGCTCTCCGTGGCGGCCTTGATCTGCTTGGGGTTGGGGGTGCCGTGGCCCTGGCGGGCGGTGAGCAGGCCCTTGCCGACCCCGTCCGGTTTCAGGTACGTCGTCAGGGAGTTGTCCAGCGACTGCATCACCAGGCCGATGATGGTCTTCTCCGACCAGCGGCGGTTGGAGAGGGAGCGCAGGACGAGCAGGGGGTGGCGGGCGGCGTTCGCCAGCCAGGCCAGGACCCTTGACGATCCCTCGGCGTACGGGACCTGCAGGATCGACAGGCCGCCCATCGAGTTGGAGCCCTTGCCGTAGCGGACGGGCTCGATGTGGGTGTTCTCGTCCGGGTGGATGGACGAGGTGATGGCGACTCCCTGCGTGAAGTCGACCTTCGGCTCGCCGGTCGCCTTGCGGTAGCGGCGGTTGTCGGTCTGCGCACCCACCAGCGCCTCGGAGTTGGTACGGGTCAGCTCACCCAACTTCTGTGAGATGTACGGGAGTTGACCGCCGGCCTTCATGCGGTGCAGCAGGGTCTGGGTGCCGTAGGTGCCGGCGGCCAGCACCACCCGGCGGGCCTTGAAGGTGCGGCCCTCGGCCTTCTTCTCGTCGGTGGGGAGGGTCGCGACCGCGTAGCCGCCCTGCGAGTCGTCCGTGATCGATGTGACCGTGGTCATCGGGTGGACGACCGCGCCCGCCTTCTCGGCGAGGTAGAGGTAGTTCTCGTTGAGGGTGTTCTTCGCGCCGTGGCGGCAGCCGGTCATGCACTCGCCGCACTCGGTGCACGCTTTGCGGGCCGGGCCCGCGCCGCCGAAGTAGGGGTCGTCCACCTGGTCACCGGGCGCCGCCTTCGACTTCCCCTCCGCGTCCTTCCCGTCGCCGAAGAAGACTCCGACCGGCGCCATGTGGAAGGTGTCGCCGACACCCATCCGCTCGGCCGCGGCCTTCAGATGGACGTCGGACGGCGTCATCGTCGGGTTCAGCCGTACGCCGAGCATGCGCTGCGCCTGGTCGTAGTACGGCTTCAGCTCCTCCTGCCAGTCCGTGATGTCACGCCACTGGGGGTCGTCGAAGAACGGCTTCGGCGGTACGTAGAGGGTGTTGGCGTAGTTGAGGGAGCCGCCGCCGACGCCTGCGCCGGCCAGGACCATGACATTGCCCAGCAGGTGGATGCGCTGGATGCCGTACATGTGGAGCTTGGGGGCCCAGAGGTAGTTCTTCAGGTCCCAGGAGTTCTTGGGGAGGGACTCCCGGGTGAAGCGGCGGCCGGCTTCCAGGACACCTACGCGGTAGCCCTTTTCCGTCAGGCGCAGGGCGGTCACGGAACCGCCGAAGCCCGAGCCGACGACGAGTACGTCGTAGTCGTAGGTGTCCTGTGACACGTGCTCTCCTCGTTGAGAACGGGTGTTTCTGCCTGAAGTGCTACTTGAAACGCAAGGCCTTCATCAGCCTCAGGCTGCGGCTCATGAAGGCCGCGTACTTCTCGTCGTCCATCCCCAGCGAGGGAGCCATCGGCAGGAGCCGCTGCTGGGCCACCGTCTGGGCCTCCGTGTACTTGAGGATGCCCTCGGAGCCGTGGCGGCGGCCGAGGCCGGAGTCCTTCATGCCGCCCATGGGGGACTGGACGCTGCCGTAGGCGGGGGCGTAGCCCTCGTTGACGTTCACGGTTCCGGTACGGAGGCGGGCGGCCACCTCGCGGCCGCGGCTGCCGTTCTTCGTCCAGACCGAGGAATTCAGGCCGTACGGCGTGGAGTTGGCGTGCTCGACCGCCTCGTCGTCGGTCTTGAAGCGGTAGATCGAGACGACCGGGCCGAAGGTCTCCTCCGTGCAGACCGACATCGGTTCGGTCACGCCGTCGAGGATCGTCGGCTCGAAGAAGTACGGGCCGATGTCCGGGCGGGCCGTACCGCCGGCCACGAGCTTCGCGCCCTTCGCCACCGCCTCCTCGACATGGCGGGTGACCGTCTCCAGCTGGCGTTCGCCGACCAGGGAGCCCATGTCGGCGCCGTATGCGAGGGAGGTGCCGAGGCGCATGGCCTTCGTGCGGGTGGCGAAGCGCTCCAGGAAGGCGTCGGCGATCGACTCGTGGACGTACAACCGCTCGATGGAGATGCAGAGCTGCCCCGCGGAGGAGAAGCAGGCGCGGACCGCGCCCGCGGCCGCCTTCTCGATGTCGGCGTCCTCCAGGACGAGCATGGCGTTCTTGCCGCCGAGTTCGAGGGAGACGCCGACCAGACGGGCGGCGGCGCCCTGGGCGACCTCGCGGCCGGTGCGGGTGGAGCCGGTGAAGGAGACGTAGTCGGCGTGCTTGACCACTTCCGGGCCGACGACGGGGCCCTCGCCGAGGACGACCTGGAAGACGTCCGCCGGAAGCCCCGCCTCGATGAGGAGGTCGCGGGCCCAGAGGGCGGTCAGGCAGGTCTCGGTGTCCGGCTTCATGACGACCGCGTTGCCCGCGACGAAGGCGGGGAGCGCGTCGCCGACCGAGAGTTCCAGGGGGTAGTTCCAGGGGGCGATCTGGCCGACCACGCCGCGCGGGTGGCGCAGTTCGGTGACCTTGGTGAGGGTCGGTACGGCGCCGGTGTGCCGCTTCGGCCTCAGGTACGCGGGGGCCTTGCGGCCGTAGTGACGGGCCGCGACGGCTACGGCCTGGACCTCCTCGTGGGCGTGCAGCCGGGCCTTGCCGGTCTCCAGCTGGATGAGGTCGAGGACCTCGGCCTGGCGGGCGAGGATCAGGTCGTGGAAGCGGAGGAGGACGGCCGCGCGCTGCCGGACCGGGGTCTGCGCCCAGACCGCCTGCGCGGCGCGGGCCGCCTCGAAGGCCTTGGCCACGTCCTCGGGCGTGGACTCGGGCAGGTCGGCCAGCTTCTCGCCGGTGAACGGCGTGTGGTTGGCGGTGCGCCCGGAACCGACCACGCCCTTGGTGAGCTGGACGATCAGCTCGGGGGTGACCACGTCGGCGGCGGTGCGGGCGCCTTCGGGGGCAGGGGCGAGAGGGTTCGTGCCGGTCTTGGCCTCGGCATGCGCTTCCGTCATGAGGCGCAGGGTATGACGGAGCGGGGGCTTTGGGTACCCGTCGGTAACGCGGCTTCACGGAGTACTCACACGGCGCCAGTGCTCACTGGCAAGGTTTGCGCTGATCAGGGCGTTGGGCGGGGACGACGGGGAACGGTTCAGCTTTTTGCGATCACGAGGCGGTCACGGGCGCCCTTGAAGAGCGCCGTGCCCTTCTTCTCGGCCGGTGTCCCCTTGGGCATGTCCACGCGCAGTTCGTACATGCGTCCGTCGTCGGTGCGGATCATCAGCTGCATCACCCGGGACGGGGTGCCGGCCAGGCCGTAGGAGGTGTCGGCCTGGACGGCCTCGAAGCCGTGGAAGGTGGTGCGGGTGTACTGGGTGCGTGCGTCCCCGTTGTAGCTGTTCCAGTCGGCGTGCGCCTGCTGTGCCTGGGCCATCGGGGAGCGGGGGGCCTTGTCCCACTGGGTGAGGCGGATGCTGACGTCGCCGTCGGGCGCGTCGTACTCCACGAGGCGGCGCGGGCTCGCGGGGCTGCCCTCCCTGGCGGACTCCCGGTACCGGCTCGGCAGGGACAGCACGGCGTTCATGCCTTTCTCCCGGTGCGCGGTCCAGGCGGTGGCGGCGGGGCTCCCGACGCGGGCCGGGGCCTCGGTGAGGGTGGCGGTGCGCCCGGAGACGCCTCCGCCGCCGGATGCGTCGAAGTAGGACGTGCCGAGCCAGGTGCCGCCGATCAGTACGGCGGCGAGCGCGGCGAGGGAGACGGGGCGGCGCAGGAGGGGGTGCTTCGGGGCTGGGGTTGAGGTTGGGGCCGGGTGGGTGATGCCGGCGGTCGCGGGTTCGGCGGAGGGGTCGGGGGCCGGGCGGGGGCCGGGTGTGGGTGCGGTGTCGGATGCCGATGCGGTGTCGTATACCGACGTCGATGCCGATTCCGATTCCGACGCCGACCCCGATGCCGATTGTGACGCCGACCCCGATGCCGATGCCGATGCCGATGCCGATGCAGTATCGGATGCTGATGCAGATTCCGATGCGGCCACGGGGGCCGTCCGGTCCGAGACGGGCGCCGCCCCCAGTCGTACGGTCCCCATGTCGTCGGCGAACTCCCGTAGTCCTGCCGTGTCCTGGGCCGCCGTCGCACCGGCCTCGACCCGCGGTACCGGCCAGCCCTCCGCCACGGCCTCCAGCACCGCCCCGGCCTGCTCCGCGCCGGGCCGCTGCTCCGGGTCCTTCACCAGCAGCCGTGCGATCAACGGGGCGAGCGGTCCGGCCTGTTGGGGCTCGGGCGGGTCGAAGGCGATGACCGCGGCGAGCGTGGACTCCACCGTCGTACGCCGGAACGGCGACACTCCCTCCACGGCCGCGTACAGCAGCACGCCCAGCGACCACAGGTCGGAGGCGGGTCCGGCGCCCCGCCCCGACATCCGCTCGGGCGCGACGAACTCCAGCGATCCGACGAACTCCCCGCTGACGGTGAGGGATTCCTCGCCCTGGACATGGGCGATGCCGAAGTCGGTGAGGACGACACGGCCGTGTGCGCCGAGGAGGACGTTGGCGGGCTTGACGTCCCGGTGCACGATGCCGACGGCATGCGCGGCATCCAGGGCGCCGAGGACGGCGAGGCCGATACGGGCGGCTTCGGCAGCCTCGACCGGGCCGCGCTGGAGCACTTCGTGGAGGGACTCGCCGCGGATCAACTCCATGACGATCCAAGGCAGTCCGTCCTCCTCGACCACCACGTCATGGATGGAGACCGCGGCCGGATGGTCGACCCGGGCGGCTGCGCGGGCCTCGCGGTAGAGGCGGTGGGCGGCCCGCTTATGGTGCTCGTCGTCCGGGTCGCCGGGCAGCCGGGGCTGCTTGACGGCGACGTCCCGCTCCACGAGTTCGTCGTACGCCTGCCAGACGGTGCCCATCCCGCCGGAGCCGATGCGCTCGGCCAGCCGATAGCGCCCGCCGAGCAGCCGACCTTCGCGCGTCTGTTCGCCGCCTGCACTCATGCCACATGAGTACCGTGCGGAACGGGGACTTGTCGACGCGGGTCGCCACGACGTCCTTGGACGTCCTACGGCGTCCTACGACGTCCAGTCGGCGAAGGCGAGCGAGTCGCCCCGTCGCTGCACCTCCACGGCCCCCGATCCGCCGAAGTGCGCGGGGATCACCAACTCGGCCTCTTCTACGGCCCGTTCGAGCACCCGGCGGCGACTGGCGGCCGCCTGCCCGGGGTCCAGGCAGAAGCAGCTGCTGCACTCGGGGTGCAGGATCTGGACCGGGCTGTGCAGCAAGTCACCGACGAATACGGCGCGTTCACCGCGTGAGGCCATTCGCAGGACGGACGAGCCGGGGGTGTGGCCGGGGGCGGACTCCAGGGTGAGGTGCTCGTCGATGCGGTGCAGGCCGTCCCACAGCACGGCCTGCCCGGACTTGTGCACGGGCGCGATGCTGTCCTCGTAGATCAGCCGGTCGTCCGGACGCACGCCGCCGCCGTACCCGCCGTCGGGGCCGAAGTGGTGGTCGTCGGCGGCCGGGAGGAGATAGGTGGCATTGGGGAAGGCCGGCACCCAACTGCCGTCCACATCATGGGTGTTCCAGCCGACGTGGTCCCCGTGGATGTGGGTGTTGACGACCACGTCGACGTCCTCGGGCCGCACACCGGCCCGGGCCAGGCGCGCGGGGAGGCCATCGCCCTGCCGCTGGTGGAACAGCGGATTGCTCGGCCGCTCCCGCCCGTGACCGACCCCGGTGTCCACCAGCACGGTCCGCCCGCCGCTGCGCAGGACCCAGGTCTGCAGCGCAACCACGGCACGGTCGCTGCCGGGCTCCCAGTGCTCGGGCACAAGGACTTCCCTGTTCTCCTGCCACACCTCGGGGCCCACGTCCGGCACGAGGCCGCGGGCGGGCGCGTACGGCTCCTGCCACTCGACTACCCGGAGGACCTCGACGTCACCGATCACGAAACTCTTCGCGTTGTCATCAGCCATGCCGGCAACACTAGAAGCGCCGCCGTGAGCATTCCAATGCCTGCCTGGCTCACTCAGATACGCTTGCGTCTCATGGACGTGGTGAGCGACGCGATCTCCGCCGTACGCATCGGACAGCCCTCCTCGAACCGGCTGCGGGTCGGCGGGACCTGGTGCACGCGGCTGGCCCCGTACGAGGGCGCGGGGTTCCATGTCGTCCTCGCGGGCGGCTGCTGGCTGCTGCCCGACGGGGGCGGCGAGCCGGTGACGCTGGGCACGGGGGACGTCGTACTGCTGCCGCACGGGGCGGGGCATGTGCTGGCGGATGCACCGGGCGATACGACGCGGGCGGTGCCGTTCGAGGAGATGAGGCGGCCGGCGGGGGCGCCGGGCGGGCGTGAGGTGGAGTTGCTGTGCGGCAAGTACCGCCTGGACCGCAGCCGGGTGCATCCGCTGCTGGCGGAGCTGCCGCAGGTCGTCCATCTGCCGAACCGGGTCGGCTCCCATCCCGAACTCCGCGCTGCAGTGGACCTGTTGGCCCGCGAGCTCGACGAGCGCCGCCCGGGTTCCTGCCTTGCCCTGCCGAGCCTGCTCGACCTGCTGCTGATCTACATGGTGCGGGCGTGGACGACGGAGACGGGCGCGGCGACGGGTGCCTGGCCTGCGGTGCTCAGCGACCCGGTGACCACGGCCGCCCTGCGCGCCCTGCACTCGGACCCGGCCGCCCCCTGGACCAACGACCGCCTGGCCGCTGAGGCAGGCGTCTCCCGCGCGACGCTGGCCCGCCGGTTCACCGCCCTGGTCGGCCGCCCGCCCATGGCATACCTGACCTGGTGGCGCCTGACCCGCACGGCCACGCTGCTGCGCGACTCCGACGCCCCGCTGGCCTCGGTCGCACGTGAGGCGGGGTACAGCAGCCCGTACGCGCTCTCGCATGCGTTCAACAGGGAGTTCGGGGTGACCCCCGGGCGGTACAGGGCACAGGTTCGACGCTGAGGACGGTCAGAGCCTGTCGACGTCCAGATTCGCGATCGCGGCCTGCGCCACCTCGCGTCCGCGGGCGGTGAAGTCGCCCTTGCCCGGGTAGCTGACGATCAACTCGTACAGGTCGCCGGCCGAGGACTTGTAGTAGAAGATCCGGACTTCGCGCGGGAGCGGGTGCTGACTGTCGTCGGTCTTGTAGACCACCGTGTTCTCGGCGGCCTGCTTTCCCTTGTACGTCGTCTGACTGGTCCTGGTCCTCGGGCCGGCGGGCATGTTCAGTTCGTACGCGCCGCTCTCCTTGAACTTGCCGTTGTCGTCGTACATCTGGGCGGCCGCGGAGTCCTTGATGGCATCGCCGGTGTCCTCGGACTTCTTCTGGAGGCTCAGGGTGATCCCGATCGCGCCGCTCAGGTCGCTGTAGGTGACCCAGTGGGTTTTGTCGGTCTTCCGGTCGGGCACGGCCCGCTGGTAGCCGCCCGGCACCGCGAGCGTCGCGGCCACGTCCTTCTCATGGTGCGTCTGCCAGCCGTCCGGCAGCGTGCCCGCGAACAGCGCCGCGACCAGCAGCCACGCCGCCACCGCCGCAACGACGACGCCCGCGCCGATCCCGAGCCACGCCCTCCGTCCGAGCCGGATCCCTCGGGTGACGATCTGCCCCGGCTGCGTGGGCTGCATGGGCATGGGCGCGGCTGCCGGCGGGTTCACGGTCTGCGACAGCAGGGCCCGGACCCGGGTGGCGTCCGGACGTCTCGCCGGATCCTTCTGCAGCAGCCCCGTGATCACCTCGGCCAGCGGTCCCGACGCCGAAGCGGGCGGTGCCGGCGTGGCGTTGAGGACCGACTGGAGCGTGGCCGGCGTGTTGCTGCGGCGGAACGGGGAGACGCCCTCGGTGGCCGCGTAGAGGACGACGCCGAGGGACCAGAGGTCGGAGGCCGGGCCGGGGCGCTGGCCCAACACCCGTTCCGGCGCGATGTATTCGGGCGAACCGACGAAGCCGCCGGTGTCCGTCAGGTTGGTCTCGCCCTCGATCTGGGCGATGCCGAAGTCGGTGAGGACGACGCGGTCGTGGCGGCCGAGGAGCACGTTGTCCGGCTTGACGTCGCGGTGCAGGATGCCCGCCGCGTGCGCGGCCTCCAGCGCGCCGAGCACCTCCAGGCCGATTCTGGCCGCCTCGCGCACGTCGAGCGTGCCCTCCTGCAGGGCGCTGCCGAGCGAACGGCCCTGTACCAGCTCCATGACGATCCACGGCCGGCCGTCGACCACGGCCACGTCGTGCACGTTGACCACCGCCGGGTGGTCGAGACGGGCTGCGGCGCGGGCCTCGCGCCGCATCCGCTCGAAGGCCTTGGCACGTTCGCGTTCGGGAAGGTGGTCCGGGAGCCGGGGCTCCTTCACGGCGACCTCACGGTCTACGGTCTCGTCCTTGGCGCGCCATACCGTGCCCATGCCACCGTGCCCGAGCTTGGTCAGCAGCCGGTATCGGCCCGCGATGAGACGCCCGGCACCGGGCTCCGACTGCGACGGTCTGGGAGGTCTGGGAGGTTGCAGAACAAAACTCGTTGTCTCGTCGGACTCGTGGCCGACTCCCCCGTTACTGCTCATGGACCATCCATATCGCGCCAGACGCTCACGCATCCAGCGTTGACGCATTCCGGTCACAGACCCGTGACCCGGGCTGCCGCTTATTTCCGCTTCATGCGCGTACGAACGTGTCCACTGCGACGTCGAAGTACTCCTTCGCCTCCCGCACCTTGCCGACCGGCGCCGACACCCACACGTCGTACATCCGCCCGCCCTCCTCCCAGCACAGGTCGTATGTGTGCCGGGGCCCCTCGGCCGTGCTGAAGCCGTTCCAGGTGAACTCCCAGAGGGCGGCCGGGTGTCCGTGCCGAGCGGTCGAGGTGACCTGGCCGTCGTGGTAGCCGGGGTTGGTGTCGGAGCCCTTGGCGGCGGCGCGCCGCATCACCGCGAGCGGGCCGCCCGGTTCGGGGTCGGCGACCTTGATGCCGAGGCGGAAGGTTTCTCCGGGCGAGAGGTAAAAGACCCGCTCGCCCTGCGGCCGGCGGGTGAAGGCCTCCGGTACGGCCAGGGAGAAGCCGGCGGAGTCGTCGGCCACGCGGTAGCCGGAGGGGGCGGAGGGGCGGGTCGCGCTGACGGGGGGTGTGGAGGTGGGCGACGCGCTCGGCGTACGGGTCGTGCGCGAGGGCGTCGGCGACGCGCTCGCCGACGTCCGCGGCGCAGAACTCGTCGGCGTACCGCCGCCCCCTTCGCCGTCCCGGTTCATGAGCAGCGCCGCCGCCGACACCCCCGCCCCGGCCATCGCGGCGACCAGCAGCGCGGCCACCAGCACGCCCCGGGTGGAGTGCCTGGTCTCCACCGTGGGCGACGGCGTCGGCGTCGGTGGCGGCGCGGGCCGGCGGGGCACGTTCCGCTCGGTCGGTGTGTAGCCGGGCGGTAGCTGCGGGGTGCGGCCGGTGTCGCGGTAGGCGCGCAGCATCCGCTCGGCCTGCTCCGCCGTCAGCCGCCGGTCCGGATCGCGCTCCAACAGGCCCAGTACGAGGGGCAGGAGCGGCGCGGCCTGCGCGGGCGGGCGGATGTCGTCGAAGACGACCGCGTGCAGGATGCCGCCCAACGAGTCGCGCCGGAAGGGGGATTCGCCGCTCAGGACCGTGCACAGCAGCGCGCCCAGCGACCACAGGTCGGACTCCGGCCCGGTACGGGCGCCCGACATCCGCTCCGGCGCGGTGTATTCGGGCGAGCCGACGAAGGAGCCGGTCTCGGTGAGCGTGGTGGCGCCCGCGACCTGGGCGATGCCGAAGTCGGTGAGGACGACGCGGTCGGTGCCGGACTCCAGCAGGACGTTGGCGGGCTTGATGTCCCGGTGCAGGACACCGGCCTCGTGCGCCGTGCGCAGCGCGCTCAGCAGGCCGACGCCGATCCGGGCGGCCTCGGCGACGTCGACCGGCCCGCGCGCGGAGATGCGGTCGGCGAGGGAGCCGCCGTCGATCAACTCCATGACGATGTAAGGGCGTTCGTCGTGCTCCACGACGTCGTGCACGACGATGATGTGCGGATGGCGCAACTGGGCCACCGCGCGGGCCTCGCGCAGGGCGCGGTCGCGCTGCCGCCGGGCCTCCTCGGCGGAGAGCGTCTCGTCGAGGTCGAGTGGTATCTCCTTGACCGCCACCTGCCTGCCGAGCAGCTCGTCGGTCGCCCGCCACACCACGCCCATACCACCGCGGCCGAGTCTCGACTCCAGCCGGTACCGGCCCGCTATGACACGGACGCCTTCCCCCTCGGTCCCCATGCGCCCCATCATGCCGCACCGGACGACCCGGCTCCGGGGCGGCGACCGGCCAACCCGGCCGAATCACGGCCCGCTACTGCGAGGTCTTCTCCTGCCAGCCCTGCAGCACCGCCTTGAACTGCTTGCTGCTCTTCGCCCAGTCGTCGGCCGGCCCCGACATGTAGATCGCGTACTCGGTGCCTTCGCGCGAGATGTACGTCTCCTCGATCGCATGCCTCGGCCCGGGGAACTTGCCGCTGTCGGCCCCCGCGGTCCAGGTGGACTCCCACAGGGAGCCGGGCCGGTCGCGGTAGGTGTTCTCCTCCAGCCGCACGGTCTTGAAGTCGGGGAACCGCACCTGGAGTTGCTGCGCCAGGTCCTTCTGGTGCTCGTACGCGGTGGCGAAGTCCGGCGAGGTGTCGACGGCGATCCGGACGAAGTTCTTCTCGTTGTCCGGTGTGTAGTCGACCTGCCTCAGGTCGCCCTTGACGCCGACGACGACCCGCTTCCAGCCCTTGGGCAGGTAGACGGTGAAGCCCCAGGGGTCGTTGTACGCCTGCCAGTTGGCGGGAACGGTCCCGTTGTTCCCCTTGCTCGGCGAGCTGCTCGGCGACGGGCTCTGCGATCCGGAGGTCCCGGTGGAGTCCGACTGACTGCCGTGGTCCTGCTGCTGCAACGCCACGGCCGCACCGCCGCCGACGATCGCCGCGAGGGCGACCACCAGGAGGAAGGTGCGCAGGCGCCGGCGCTTGCGGGCGGGCGGGGCGGAGCCGGGGCCGGTACCGGAGGGCTGCCCCGGGCCCATGCCGGTCGGCCCGATGTGCGTCGGCCCGGTCATCGGCGGGTACGGCGTGGCCGAGCCCGACTGCGGGCCCGTACGGGAGCCGGTGTGCTGCCCCGTACCGGTGCTGCCCGTGTCGAAGCCGTGCCGGGTGTGCACATACGCCTGCGCCGCGTTCGACCGCCGCCCCTCGGCCGCCTCGGCGAGCATCTCCTCGGCCGTGGCCGCACTCGGTCGTTGAGCGGGATCCTTGGCCAGCAGCGCGGCCATCACGGGCCCGAGCGGACCGGCGTACGTCGGATCGGCGGCGTCCTCCTCGACGACCGCCTGCATCGTGGACAGCGGAGAGGTGCGGCGGAACGGCGAGCGGCCCTCCACCGCCGTGTACAGCGTGGCGCCGAGCGCCCACAGGTCGGAGGAGGGGCCCGGGTCGTGGCCGCGGACGCGCTCGGGGGCGAGGTAGTCGACGGAGCCGACGACCTCTCCGGTGCGGGTGATCGTCGTATCGCCCTCGATCTGGGCGATGCCGAAGTCGGTGAGCAGGACACGTCCGTCGTGGCCGATGAGGACGTTGCCGGGCTTCACGTCACGGTGCAGGACACCGGCGGAGTGCGCGGCGCGCAGCGCCCGCAGCACCCACAGCCCGATGCGCGCGGCCTCGGCGGGCTCGATGCGCCCCTGCTCCTTGACCGCGTCGGCGAGCGAGTAGCCCTCGACGAGCTCCATCACGATCCACGGGCGGCCGTCGTGTTCGAGCACATCGTGCACGGTGACGACCGCGGAGTGGTTGATGCGCGCGGCGGCACGCGCCTCGGCCCGCGTGCGCGCGAGCAACCGCTCCTGCTCGCTCTCGGACACATAGAGCGCGGCGGTCAACTCCTTGATCGCGACGGCCCGGTGCAGCACCTCGTCGTGTGCTCGCCACACGCGGCCCATGCCGCCGCTGCCGATCGATTCGGCGAGCCGGTAGCGGCCCGCGACAAGCTGGCCCTGCATCTGATTCACGTTGCCCCGCAATGCTCTTGACAGGGTCAGACTAAGGACTGGACCACGACCAGGGAACCACGGGGGTACCAAGGAGACCGCACTGTGACGGTTGTCGCTTCGAGGCCCGGACAGCAACCGTTTTCGCCTTCACGGACCGTTCACAAGCGGGGTCAGCCGGTCACTTGATAGGTGGCCGAAGCCTGCTCGTACAACTTCGTCACCTCGTCCCGCTGCGACTCGGGACCACGCACCTGCACGATGTGGTACCGCCCGTCGATGAGCATCACCAGGTTGCGCACATACAGGTCCTTCCCGCTGTCGTCGGTCCAGGTGAACTGCCCCTCGGCCATGGTCCGCGTCCCCACCGTGACGGTGCGCAGCCCGGTCGCGGTGGCCCAGCTGGAGCTGCGGTACGGCTGCAACTCGTGCTCCGTGTCCCGCTGGTACGCCATCGGGTCGCTGCCGTAGGTGACCGCGCCGTCGCGTCCCTTCACGACGATGAGCTGGAAGTCGCCGTGCGAGTAGACCACCTGGTTCCAGTCGTTCTTGGGCTGCCGGGACCAGCCCTTGGCCACGGCGATCCGGAACCCCTCCGGGTCCGTGCGCAGGGTGAAACCGCCGGCGAGGACGGGCCCGGTGGTCTGGCTCTCGCTCGCACCGGCCGAATTCGACGGGCTGTCCTCGGACTTGGGCGAGGTCTGGTCGGTACCGGGCCGGCTGCCTGCGCCCGTGTCCGACTGCTCGGGAGCGGGGCTGACGTCCCCCGCGCTGCCGGTACGGTCGCTGCCCGCCGCGCCGTTCTCCCCGGCCTTCGGCATGAAGAACACGGCGTACGCGACCGCCGCGGCCAGCAGGAGCAGGATCAGCAGAAGCAGGGTGCGGCCCAGTCTGCGCGGCGACTTCACCTCCTGCTTGGCCCGCTTGTGCCGCCCGTGCGAGCTGGTCGCGGGCAGCCCGGCGCGCCGCCTGCGCACCAGCTCGCCCCGCCGCCTCACGATCGGCAGCCGGTTCGGGTCGGCGGGCGGCGCGGCGACGACATGCGCACCGGCATCGGGCTCGGGCGCGGACCGCACCAGCGACCGCAGCCAGCCCCGCAGTTCCTCGAAGTCCAGCCGCTCGGTGGGGTCCTGACGCAGCAGCGACTCCACGACCGGCCTCAGCGGCCCGCATTCCTCGGCGAAGGCGGGCGGTTCGGCGCACACCATCTGCACCAGGTCGGCCGTCGACTCCTCGGGATACGGGGCATGTCCCTGTACGGCTCTGAAGAGCAGCGCCCCGAGCGCCCACAGGTCGGTCGCGGGCCCGATGGGCGCCGCCAGCTGCCAGTTCTCGTGCACCGGCCCGGCCTGCTCCGGCGCCCAACGCTCCGTCACGGGCCCCACCACGGCCATCCGCGCCTGCCGGGCCCGCTCCGCGGCGAGCGGGGTGGCGGGACCGCGCGCGGCGGGGGTCCGGGCCACGAGGTCGTCCCAGCGGCTGGGGGGCGTCGCGCCGGACGGGAGCGGGGCGGGGGTGTTGGGGGCGGGCGTCGGGATGCCCCCCGGGGGAGCCGTGTCGAGGCCGGGCGCCGGAATGCCGGAGGCGGGCGGAGCACCGGGGGCGGGCAGTATGCCGGGCTGTGCGGCATGGGCACCGCCGTTGGGATGGGTGTCACTGTGGGGGTAGACACCACCGTGGGGGTAGGCACCGCCGCCGCCCGGCGGGAGTGCCGTACGACCGCCCTGGCCGGCGAGGCCGGCCGCTCCGCCGCCCCCGACGGCTGCTCCCCCGCCGGCCCCTCCGCGCGGCTCGGCGCCGTGCCAGGAGGTGGCGGTCACGCCGTACGGGTCGGCTATCTGTCCCGGAGGGGCGGTGGTGCGGGGCGTGCTCTCCACTCCGTCGCCGGAAGTGTGCGACTGCGCCGAGCCGCCCGCCTGCGCCGCGGGGCCGCCTTCGGGCGCGGAACGGGCACCGGGCAGCGCCGCCCGCCCGCTCTGCTGCGCCTCCTGAACCCTGGCCGCCGCCCGGGCGCCCGCCCGGTACGCGGCTATCGCCCCGGCTCGCGCGGCCCGGATGTCCCCGCCGCTCTCCAGGGCCTTGGGCGCGAGCGCACCCGAAGCGCCCGGCGCCCCCGCCCCGTTCGTCGTGTCCGCCCCGGCGCTCGGCAGCCCCCCGGCCGTACGCGCCCGGATGGCGGCACGCCGGGCAGCCTCGGGATCAGCACCCTCGGGGACGCCTTGAGCACCCTGGATCCCAGGAGGTCCCTGGAATCCAGGAGATCCCTGAGCCGCTGGGATGCCCTGTCCCCCTCGGCCCCCTTGGCCGCCTTCCGGGCCCGGCCCGCCCGGTGAACCGCCCGCACGTCCGAAACCACTGTCCCCGTCGTCCTCCGGAGCCGGCACCGGGTCGTACCCGCACAGCGCCTCCTCCGCCGCCCCGACCGCGAGTCCGGTCAGCATCACCCGGCCGTCGTCGCAGACCAGCACCGTACGGGCCGTGATGTTCCGGTGCACCCAGCCATGGGCGTGCAGCACCCGCAGCGCCATGAGGACGTCGGACGCCACCTCGGCCGCCCGATACGGCGTGAGCGGCTTCTCGGCGAGCAGCGCCGCCAGCGGCCGCGCCGACACCAACTCGCTGACGATCCACAGCGAACCGCCCTCGGCGAACACGTCGAAGACCTGGTCGAGCCGCGGATGGTCGGGGATCTGCGCCGCGGCTTGCGCGGCCTCGACCGCACGCCTCACGGCCGGGTCGGTGGGCCGCCGCACCCCGGCACGCGCCGTGGACCGCCCGCTCCCCCGCTCCCGCGGGTCACGGGCCGTGAAACCGTCGGGCAGTCCCTCCGCGTCGAGCACCTCCGCCTCGACGACTTCCGGCAACGGCACCTGCCTGACCAGGACTTCCTGGCCGCTGTAGGTGTCGAAGGCCCGGGTGTCGGTGAGTTCGTACTCGTCGGCGGGTGGCAGCGGCAGGCGGTAGCGGTCGGCAAGAACCCGTCCCGCATAGTCGTCCACGTTGCCTCCCCCGGCCGCCCGGTTGGTCAATTCCGTTCGCCTTGTGCCCCGTTCCGAACCCATACCTGGATGCGTACGGTCCGCAAACACTCACGATACGTGCCGGAGGCAACCTGCAATGAGGGGATGCCATATCTCATATGGCATCTCGCGGCATCTCACAGCTCAAACGCCGACCGGCTCATTTCACGACTTGGGTTCGAACGTCTTCGCGAGCGTCTTCCAGGTGTCCTTACGGAGGTCACTGTCCCAATTCGCGGCTTTCGCCGTGTACATCAGCGCATATCCGAGATGGTCGTTGACGACGAATCCCCGGTCGATCGTCCGGTACTTCGTCCCGCTCTCCACATAGGTGAACTCCCAGTCGGCCGTGTTCCAGCCGCGGTAGTCCACCTGCTCTATGCGGATCTTCTGGTACTGCGAGCGCGTCATGTAGCGCTCCTGGTTCTTCCAGTCGGCCACGGGGTCACCCTTGGGCGTGGACGTCCACGCGACGAGCAGCTTCTGTCCGTCGGGCCCGGTGAACCGGTCCCCGGCCGAGCTCGCCGACTGGTACTTCCACCCCTTGGGCAGCCCGATCGAGTACCCCTGGCTCCCCTTGTGCGTCGTCTCCACCGCGGCGTCTCCCCCGGACGACCCGTCCGCCCCGGCACTGCTGCCGCCGGACGCGGTCGGACCGTTGCCGGGCGTGCTCCCGCCCGTCGAGCCCGAGGCGGACTGCGCGTCGCCTCCGTCCGCGCTGGTGCCGCCGCCCTTGTCCTCCTTGGTGTGGGCACTGGCGGACGCGCTCGCCGCGGCCTTTCCGCCGTTGTTCTTGGTGCCGTTCGAACTCTTGCCGTCGTCTCCGCCGAGCGTGATGGCCAGCACGGTCCCGATCACTGCGAGCACGAGCACCAACGCAATGATCACCAGCGTCCGCTTCGGCACCACATCGGTGAGCGGCGCCCTGGGCACGGGCCGCGGAGGCAGATCCGGCGGCGGCACGACCGGCCACCCCGAACTACGCCCACCGGCCGCCGCGTTCGCCCCCTGCGTCCCGCTCTCCCGACTCCCGGAGGCCGCACCTCCCGACGAGCCAGAAGCACTCGCGGAGCCCGAACCTGCCGACGAGGACGAACCGGAATCGGCCGAACCCGCCGAGCCCCCCGAAGCGGCCGAAGAACCGGCAGATTCCGAGGACCCCGATGCCGCCGACGAAGCCGAGGACTTCGCCGGAGCCGACGGCGCCGAAGCCGGCGACGAGGCCGACCGCGGAGCCGGAGGCGCTGAAGGCACCGCGGGCATAGGAGTCGTCGCAGCCGGGGGAGTCTTCAGAGCCGGAGGGGCCTTCGGAGGTGGAGGAGCCGAAGAACCGGCCGCCCCCGCCGCCCCGCCCCCGGCCGCCCCTGCGGACTTGGTGCCACCGGAGTCCGAACCCGCCGTACCGCTCGCCGACCTGCCGCGCGCCGCAGCCGCCGAACCGGCCGCCGCCCCCGCGGCCTTCCGCACGGAACGCAGCGCCCCGCGCAGCTTCTCCGCCGCCTCCTCGCCCCGCTTGCCGCCGGAGCCCCCCGAACTCCCCTTGCCCTTGGGCGCATCGGGCTGCACCGGCAACGGCACCACCCTGGTCGCATCCGCCGGCGGCTCCGGCTCGGCCTGCTTCGGCTCGGGGGCGTGGATCACCCGGTTGAGCATCGCCCGCGCACCCGCGTCGTCGAGCCGCTTGGCGGGATCCTTGGTCAGCAGCCCGTAGATGACGTCCTTCAGCGGCCCCGCGTTCTTCGGCTCCTCCATCGGCTCGGTCATCACCGCGGTGAGGGTCGCGATCGCGGACCCCTTGTCGTACGGCGGCACACCCTCGACCGCCGCGTACAGCAGCCCGCCGAGCGACCACAGGTCGGCCGCGGGTCCGGGCTTGTGCCCGCGGGCCCGCTCCGGGGAGATGTAGGAGGGCGCGCCGACGAGCATGCCGGTGGAGGTGATCGACGGGTCGCCCTCGACCTGGGCGATACCGAAGTCGGTGAGCACGACCCGGTCGGTTTCGCCCTCCAGCAGCACGTTCGACGGCTTCACGTCACGGTGCAGGATGCCCTCGCGGTGCGCCGAGCGCAGCACGTCGAGGATCGCGAGCCCGACCTCGGCCGCGCGCTTCGGCTCCAGCAGGCCGTCCTCCCGGATGACCTCGGCGAGCGACTTGCCCTCGACGAGCTCCATCACGATCCACGGCCGGTCGTCCTCTTCGACCACGTCGAAGACCGTCACCGCGCTGTTGTTGCGGATCCGCGCGATCGCCTTGGCCTCGCGCAGCGTCCGCGTGATCAGCCGGCGCTTCTCGTCCTCGTCGATGTTCGACGGGAACCGCAGCTCCTTGACGGCGACCGTCCGGCCCAGGGTCTCGTCCTCGGCCCGCCACACCGTGCCCATGCCGCCGCGACCGAGCACTCCTCCCAGCCGGTACCGCCCGGCGAGAAGACGCTCGCTGTTGTCCTGACGAGTCTCCTGACGGGATGTCCCCGCCCGCTCCGCCTCCGACATGCGTCCCCTCATGCAACCCGCCCTGACAGAGCCTCCATTGTCCCTCACCCGACAAGTGCCGGGCGCCCAGGGTGCCCGCCGGCGCCCTACGAGGAGCCTGTGCACCCTTGACCCCGCCGAACCGCGCGGCCCACCACCCTGCATGATGGGCCGCGACAAGGGAGGACCACGCGATGCCGCCGCTTCGGACGCTACTGGCCGTGCCCGTGTCCCTGGCGCTCCTGTCCCTGTCCCCGGCCGCCTCCTCGGCCCCCGCGGCACCGGCCACGGACACGCTCCTCCCCCTGCTGGTCACGCGGGGCAGAGCCCCCGCCGCAGCCCTTCTGGCCCGCGAGGAGTCCGGCACCCGCTACGCCGGGGCCGGCCGTGGCATCGCCCGTGCCGACCACTTCCGCGCAGGCAGCATCACGAAGACCTTCATCGCGACGGTCGTCCTGCAACTCGCGGCGGAACACCGGCTGTCCCTGTCCGACACCGTCGAGCAGCATCTGCCCGGCCTGGTGCGCGGAGCGGGCAACGACGGCCGCACGATGACCCTGCGCGCTCTGCTCACCCACACCAGCGGCCTGAACGACTTCGCCGTGGACACCAGAGCCGTGGTTCCCCTCTCCCCTCTTCAGGCCCTACGCATCGCACTCACCCACCCCCCGGCCGACCCCGGCCGCTTCTCCTACTCCAGCACCAACTACGTGCTGCTCGGCATGGTCATCAAGCAGGTCACCGGCCACTCGTACGCCACCGAGGCCGAGCGCCGCATCATCGCTCCGCTGGGTCTGACGGGCACCTCCTTCCCCGGCTCCCGTATCTCTCTGCCCTCCCCGCACGGCCGCGCCTACGCCGCCGACGGAACCGACGTCACCGAACTCGACCCGCGGGTGGCCGGAGCCGCGGGCGAGTTGGTGACCACGCTCGCCGACCTGGACCGCTTCTACGCGGCGCTGCTCGGCGGCGAACTGCTGCCCCCGCGCCGGCTGCGCGAGATGCTCGACACCCGCACCGCACACGGCCTGTACGGCATGGGCCTGTTTCCCGTGAAGCTGCCGTGCGGCATCACGGTCTGGGGGCACAACGGGCGCATCACCGGCAGCTACGTGCGCACCGCAGCCACCGTCGACGGCCGGCGTGTCCTCACCTTCCGCGTGAACACGGACGCGATCGCAGACCCCGACCTCGAACCACGGCTGCTCGCCGCCGAGTTCTGCCCCCGCACTCCGTAGAACGACCGGGTTCCGAACGTAGATCCCGGTTCACGACACCCGTTCGAGTGACGTTTCGAGTGATGTCCGGTGTCGGGCGTCCTACAGCGGCACGATGTCCGGCGCCCCCAGCCGAGCCGCATCCGCCGTCAGGTCGTCCGGCTGCCGCTGCGACTCCCGCTCCGCCTCCACCCGCTTCTCGTAGTGCTCGATCTCGCGCTCGATCTGGTCCTTGTCCCAGCCGAGCACCGGCGCCATGAGCTCGGCCGCCTCCCGCGCGCTCCGCGTCCCCCGGTCGAAGGTCTCGATGGAGATGCGGGTGCGCCGGGTCAGCACGTCGTCCAGGTGCCGGGCGCCCTCGTGCGAGGCGGCGTACACGATCTCGGCGCGCAGATAGTCGTCTGCGGCCTGCAGGGGCTCACCGAGCGACGCATCGGCAGTGACGAGGTCGAGGACCTCCTCCGCCATCGACCCGTACCGGTTCAACAGGTGCTCCACGCGCACCACATGAAGCCCCGTCCGTGCCGCGATCCGCGCCCGCGCGTTCCACAGCGCCCGGTAGCCCTCGGCCCCCAGCAGCGGCACGTCCTCCGTCACACACTCGGCGACCCGCAGATCGAGCCCGTGCACCGCCTCGTCCACCGCGTCCTTGGCCATCACCCGGTACGTCGTGTACTTGCCGCCCGCCACCACGACCAGGCCGGGCGCGGGATGCGCCACGGTGTGCTCGCGCGACAGCTTGCTGGTGGCGTCGGACTCGCCGGCCAGCAGCGGGCGCAGCCCTGCGTACACACCCTGCACGTCGTCCCGCGTCAGCGGCACCGCGAGCACCGAGTTCACATGCTCCAGCAGGTAGTCGATGTCCGCGCTGGACGCGGCGGGGTGCGCCTTGTCGAGGTCCCAGTCGGTGTCCGTAGTGCCGACGATCCAGTGCCGGCCCCAGGGGATGACGAACAGCACGGACTTCTCGGTGCGCAGGATCAGCCCGGACGACGAGCTGATGCGGTCCTTCGGTACGACCAGGTGGATGCCCTTGGACGCCCGGACATGGAACTGCCCGCGCTCGCCCACCATGCCCTGGGTGTCATCGGTCCACACTCCGGTCGCATTGACGATCTGCTTGGCGCGGATCTCGTACTCGCCGCCGGCCTCGACATCCTCCACGCGCGCCCCGACGACACGCTCCCCCTCCCGCAGGAAGCCCGTCACGCGCGCGCGGTTGGCGACTTTTGCGCCGTAGGCCGCCGCCGTGCGCACCAGGGTGGCCACATAACGGGCGTCGTCCATCTGGGCGTCGTAGTACTGCAGGGCTCCGACGAGCGCGTCCTTCTTCAAGGCGGGCGCCACGCGCAGAGCGTGGCGCCGGGTCAGATGGCGGTGCATGGGCAGGCCCCGACCGTGTCCGCGGGCCATCGACATCGCGTCGTAGAGCGCAACGCCCGAACCGGCGTACAGGCGCTCCCAGCCCTTGTGCTGCAGCGGGTACAGGAACGCCACCGGCTTCACCAGATGCGGGGCGAGCCGCTCCAGCAGCAGCCCGCGCTCCTTCAGCGCTTCTCGTACGAGCGCGAAGTCGAGCATCTCCAGATAGCGCAGTCCGCCGTGGATCAGCTTGCTGGACCTGCTGGATGTGCCCGACGCCCAGTCACGCGCCTCGACCAGGCCGGTGGACAGACCGCGCGTCACGGCGTCCAGGGCGGTGCCCGCACCGACCACGCCGCCGCCCACGACCAGTACGTCCAGCTCGCGCTCGGCCATTCCCGCCAGTGACTCGGCTCGCTGCGCCGGCCCCAGTGTCGCTGTCCTCACCGCTGCCTCCCGCTATCGATAGCGCCGGCCGCACCCGTCGGGCGAAGCCCGGTTCCTATCCCCCATGCCCAAATTCTGACCGGCTTGCCCGACTTCAGCCACCAGTCGCCCCCAGCCTGTGGACAACATTCCCGAGACCTGCGGAAAACGCGGACAACCAATCCCGCAAATCGGTCATATTTACTCCTAGTGTGACATTGCATCTCGCCTGTCCTGTCCACAGGGCTTGCGCACCTGTCCCGCTTCGGTTATTGAGAAGGACGGCCCACGCCATGCCCGCAGATCTCGCCGTCATCGGACTCGGCCCGTTCGGCCTGCCCCTGGCCCAGGCAGCCGTCGCGGCCGGCATCCCCACCCTCGGCTACCGAACCGGGCCCGAACCCGTCTCCCTCAGCCCCGCCGAGCTGCGCCGGATGCTCTCGGGGGGCTTCCGGCACGCCACCAGCCCGGCCGAGCTCGGCCGGGTGCGGACGGCGGTCATCTGCGCACCCACCACACGCGGCGCGGACGGCGCGCCCGACCTCGGCCAGGTGGAGGCGGCCGCCCGCACCCTGGCCGCGCGGCTGCGCCCGCACACCACGGTCATCCTGGAGTCACCCGTCCCCCCGGGCACCACCGAGGAGTTCCTCTGCCCCCTCCTCGAAGAGGGCTCCGGCCTCCAGGCGGGCCGCGATTTCCACCTCGCCTACTCCCCCAGCCGGGTCGACCCCGGCAACCGCGCCTTCACCCCTGCCAACATCCCCAAGGTGATCGGCGGCCTCACCCCGGCCTGCACCGAGTCCGCCGCCGCGTTCTACGGCCGCCTCACCGACAAGGTGGTACGCGCGCGTGGACTGCGCGAGGCGGAGACCGTGCAGCTTCTGGAGACCAACTTCCGGCACGTCAACATCGCGCTCGTCAACGAGATGGCCGTCCTCTGCAACAACATCGGCGTCGACGTCTGGGACGTCATCCGCTGCGCGGAGACCAAGCCGTTCGGCTTCGAGGCCTTCCGCCCCGGTCCCGGCGTCGGCGGCCACGCCGTCCCCCAGGACCTGACCGGCCACCCGGGCCGCACCCTGCGCATGGTCGAACTGGCCCAGCAGGTCAACAGCCAGATGCCCCGTTACGTCGTCCAGCGCGCCGCAGCACTCCTCAACGAGCACGGCAAGTCGGCGCGCGGCGCGCGCGTGCTGCTCCTCGGCGTCACCTACAAGCCGGACCTCGCCGACCAACAGGGCACCCCCGCCCCGGAGATCGCCGTCCGCCTCATGGAACTGGGCGCCTCGATCAGCTACCACGACCCGCACATCCCGTCCTGGAACGTCCTGGACCGCCCGGTCCCCCGCGCGGACGCCCTTTACGAGGCCGCGGCCGAGGCCGACCTGACGATCCTGCTCCAACAGCACCGGACGTACGACCTGCAGGGCCTGTCGGTGAAGGCACAGCTGCTGCTGGACACGCGGGGGGCTGCGCCCACGGGGGCGGCGCATCGGTTGTGAAGGGGGGCGCGCGGGTGGACGGGCACCGGGGGCTGGTGGCAGGCGGGGCGCGGCGCGGGTACCTTACGGAGACAGGTGGGGTCGGCCGCAGCGGGCACTGCGGCAGGCTCGTGGATGGATCACGGAGTGTCCACCCCTAAGTTGTCTGGGGGCGGCCGCTCGCCTTCCCACCAACAAGGTGGAGCCCACCGCAGGGGCTACTGCGGCAGGCTCCTGGATGGTTCACGGAGTGTCCGCCCCTAGTTGCTTTGGGGGCGGCCGCTCACCATCCGAAAATCCGCAAGATCCACCTCCTCCGGCACTTCACCATCCACGGACGGATCCGATCCCAGCGAGTGGGCTTGCGGTGACGTCCCATGGGCGCCCCCTTCCACGAGGCCGCCCAGTGCCCGGTGGACGGTCCGTTGGAAATCGGGCCGGGCCCCGAGGAGCGGGGTCCGGAACCAAATCCTTGGAAGGGGGCGCTCCAGCAACGTGGGGCGCCGACACGGACGTTATCGCCCTCGGACCGGCTGACCAGCCCGTATCCGTCCCGAACGCATCCGCGCGCCCCCGCACCACCCCACGCGCCCCGCGCAAGCCCACGGCACACAAAAGGGGCCGGTCACCCCACCAGGTGACCGGCCCCCATCACGCCGTAAGCCCTACCGCTTGTGCTGCGAGTCCGCCACCGTGACCTCGACCCGCTGGAACTCCTTCAGCTCGCTGTACCCGGTCGTGGCCATCGCCCGCCGCAGCGCACCGAAGAGGTTCATGGAACCGTCCGGAGTGTGCGACGGCCCCGTCAGCACCTCCTCGATGGTGCCGACCGTGCCGAGGTCGACCTTCTTGCCGCGCGGGAGCTCCTCGTTGACGGCTTCCATGCCCCAGTGGTGGCCCTTGCCGGGCGCGTCCGTGGCGCGGGCCAGCGGGGAGCCCATCATCACGGCGTCCGCGCCACAGGCGATCGCCTTCGGGATGTCGCCGGACCAGCCGACACCGCCGTCGGCGATCACGTGCACATACCGACCGCCGGACTCGTCCATGTAGTCACGGCGGGCCGCCGCCACGTCCGCGACCGCGGTCGCCATCGGGACCCGGATGCCCAGCACGTTGCGCGTGGTGTGCGCCGCGCCGCCGCCGAAGCCGACCAGGACGCCCGCCGCGCCGGTGCGCATCAGGTGCAGGGCGGCGGTGTACGTGGCGCAGCCGCCGACGATCACCGGGACGTCGAGCTCGTAGATGAACTGCTTCAGGTTCAGCGGCTCGTGCGAGCCGGAGACGTGCTCCGCCGAGACCGTCGTACCGCGGATGACGAAGATGTCCACGCCCGCGTCCACGACCGTCTTGGAGAACTGCGCCGTGCGCTGCGGGGAGAGCGCGGCCGCCGTGACCACGCCGGAGTCCCGCACCTCCTTCAGACGCGCGCCGATCAGCTCCTCCTTGATGGGGGCGGCGTAGATCTCCTGGAGCCGACGAGTGGCCCGGTCCGGGTCCAGCCCGACGATCTCGTCGAGCAACGGCTGCGGGTCCTCGTACCTCGTCCACAGGCCCTCGAGGTTCAGCACGCCGAGGCCGCCGAGCTCGCCGATGCGGATCGCGGTGGCCGGGGAGACGACCGAGTCCATGGGGGCGGCCAGGAACGGCAGCTCGAAGCGGTAGGCGTCGATCTGCCAGGCGATCGAGACCTCCTTCGGGTCCCGCGTACGGCGGCTGGGGACGACGGCGATGTCGTCGAAGGCGTACGCCCGGCGGCCGCGCTTGCCGCGCCCGATCTCGATCTCAGTCACGTCTGTGGCCTTTCCCTGATGCGTTGCAGCGTCTACCAGTATCGCCGACGGGTACGACAAGGGCGGCCCCGGTGCTCCGGGGCCGCCCTTGGAGAAGCTGCTGACTACTTGTTGCTGTAGTTCGGCGCCTCGACCGTCATCTGGATGTCGTGCGGGTGGCTCTCCTTGAGGCCCGCGGAGGTGATCCGCACGAAGCGGCCCTTGGACTCCATCTCGTCGATGGTGGCCGCGCCCACATAGCCCATGGTCTGGCGCAGCCCGCCGACGAGCTGGTGCAGCACGCTGGCCAGCGGACCGCGGTAGGGCACCTGGCCCTCGATGCCCTCGGGCACGAGCTTGTCGTCGGCGGCGACCTCGGCCTGGAAGTAGCGGTCCTTCGAGTACGACTTGCCCTGGCCGCGGGACTGCATGGCACCGAGCGAGCCCATGCCGCGGTACGACTTGAACTGCTTGCCGTTGATGAACTGCAGCTCGCCCGGGGACTCCTCGCAGCCCGCGAGCAGCGAGCCCAGCATCACCGTGTCGGCGCCGGCGGCCAGCGCCTTGCCGATGTCGCCGGAGTACTGGAGGCCACCGTCCCCGATCAGCGGGATGCCCGCCGGGCGGGCGGCGAGGGAGGCCTCGTAGATGGCGGTGACCTGCGGGACGCCGATGCCGGCGACCACGCGGGTGGTGCAGATCGAACCGGGGCCCACGCCCACCTTGATGCCGTCGACACCGGCGTCGATCAGCGCCTGGGCGCCGTCGCGGGTGGCGACGTTGCCGCCGATCACGTCGACGGACACGCTCGACTTGATCTTGGACATCCAGCTGAGGGCGTTGCTGTTGTGGCCGTGCGAGGTGTCGACGACCAGGAAGTCCACCCCGGCCTCGGCGAGCGCCTGGGCGCGCTCCAGGGCCTCGGGGCTGGCGCCCACGGCGGCACCGACGAGTAGCCGGCCCTCGGAGTCCTTGGCGGCGTTCGGGTACTTCTCGGCCTTGACGAAGTCCTTGACCGTGATGAGGCCCTTGAGAACGCCCGCCTCGTCGACCAGCGGAAGCTTCTCGATCTTGTGGCGGCGCAGCAGCTCCATGGCGTCCACACCGGAGATGCCGACCTTGCCGGTGACCAGCGGCATCGGCGTCATGACCTCGCGTACCTGGCGGCTGCGGTCGGACTCGAAGGCCATGTCGCGGTTGGTCACGATGCCGAGCAGCTTGCCGGCCGGGTCGGTGACGGGGACACCGCTGATGCGGAACTTGGCGCACAGGGCGTCCGCGTCGGCGAGCGTCGCCTCCGGGTGCACCGTGATGGGGTCGGTGACCATGCCGGACTCGGACCGCTTGACCAGGTCGACCTGGTTGACCTGGTCCTCGACGGAGAGGTTGCGGTGCAGCACGCCGACGCCGCCGAGGCGGGCCATCGCGATCGCCATGCGGGACTCGGTCACCTTGTCCATCGCCGCCGAGAGCAGCGGGATGTTGACCCGGACGTTGCGGGAGATTCGGGACGAGGTGTCGACCGCATTGGGGAGCACCTCGGATGCGCCCGGCAGCAGCAGCACGTCGTCGTAGGTCAGCCCGAGTGTCGCGAATTTACCGGGCACTCCGTCGACGTTTGCAGTCATGACACCTTCCCCAAATGGCCTTGATCGGTGCGGATGTCCATGCTAACGGGAAGCACGGCTCCCGAATTCCACGGTTCCGTATGACCCTGGGCTTCGTATGTTCGTACGGAATTGCCGAGAGCCCTGTTCAAGGAAGGCGCTTACGGCAATGGGGTTACTGCTCTGCGAGCGCCCTGAGCCGGCTCAGTGCCCGGTGCTGCGCGACCCGCACCGCTCCGGGTGACATTCCCAACATCTGGCCGGTCTCCTCGGCCGTGAGCCCGACCGCAATACGCAGGAGGAGCAGCTCTCGCTGGTTCTCCGGCAGGTTGGCCAGCAGTTTCTTGGCCCATTCGGCGTCACTGCTGAGTAGCGCCCGCTCCTCCGGGCCGAGCGAGTCGTCCGGCCGCTCCGGCATCTCGTCGGACGGGACCGCCGTCGACCCCGGGTGCCGCATCGCGGCTCGCTGCAGGTCCGCGACCTTGTGCGCGGCGATGGCGAAGACGAACGCCTCGAAGGGGCGGCCGGTGTCCTTGTAGCGCGGCAGCGCCAGGAGGACGGCGACACAGACCTCCTGCGCGAGGTCCTCCACGAAGTGCCGGGCGTCGCCCGGCAGACGGGACAGACGGGTGCGGCAGTAGCGCAGCGCCAGGGGGTGGACATGGGCGAGCAGGTCATGTGTGGCCTGCTCGTCTCCGTCGACGGCGCGATGGACGAGTGCACCGATCGCCCCTGCGGCACTCGCCGCCTCGTCGTCGCGCATCGGTCCATGGTGCCTTGCGGCCGCGCGGGCCGTGGCACCGTGTCCGATGTTGTGCACCGAAGCGTTATGAGCAGGTGCGCCGGAACTCATCCCTTGCGCCCTCCCCTTCCGCTCGACCGACTCGTCCCCGAGAGACTCCACACCTCAAGGATGCGGCATCCGCGCCGAAACGAGCACCGGGCACCAACAGGGCCACTTGACCGGGGTGCGCATCCGCGCCCCAAAAGGGGCGCGGGGAACTGCGCGACCAGCCACAAACGACCCGCACCAACGCGACGGCCTGCACGACCGAGCTCTCAGCGAACCAGACCCCAGCGGAAGCCGAGCGCCACCGCGTGCGCCCGGTCCGACGCACCAAGCTTCTTGAACAACCGCCTGGCATGCGTCTTGACCGTGTCTTCGGAGAGAAACAGCTCACGCCCGATCTCCGCGTTGGACCGCCCGTGGCTCATACCCTCGAGCACCTGGATCTCACGCGCCGTCAGCGTGGGCGCCGCGCCCATCTCGGCGGACCGCAGCCGGCGCGGGGCCAGCCGCCAGGTCGGGTCGGCGAGCGCCTGGGTGACGGTCGCACGCAACTCCGCACGCGAGGCGTCCTTGTGCAGATAGCCGCGGGCACCCGCGGCGACCGCGAGGGCCACGCCGTCCAGGTCCTCGGCGACGGTGAGCATGATGATGCGCGCGCCGGGGTCGGCGGACAGCAGCCGGCGCACCGTCTCGACGCCGCCCAGTCCGGGCATGCGTACGTCCATCAGAATCAGGTCCGAACGGTCGGCGCCCCAGCGGCGGAGGACTTCCTCGCCGTTGGCCGCGGTCGTCACGCGCTCGACGCCGGGCACGGTCGCGACCGCGCGGCGGAGCGCCTCTCGGGCAAGCGGGGAGTCGTCGCAGACGAGGACGGATGTCATGGCCGTCCTCCGCAGCTGATGCACGTCACCTTGAGCCTCCAGGCTGGTACGAAATCGTCACCTGTGCGGTCGACCGTCTCGGACGCCTGCCCGAGCACTTGTTGCTTCAACCGCCTCCGCACTCTCAACGATGGTCACTCGAAAGAGTTACGGGGCTGTGTGCCATCTTCGGCACTCTACGTGAGGGCACGGACACGGTGGAGACATGCAGGGCGGACCCTCAACGTTTCATCACAACCCATGCCCCATTTAGCCCTTTTTCTTCCCATCTACTGGCGTGTGAGGCTAGATTCGCAATGAGTCATATTTTCATCTCCTTAGATCGCAGATGTACGGTCGTGGGCACCATATCCGCTCAGAACGGCTACAAGGGGTCACGCAATGGCAGATTTCTCCCGCCTTCCCGGACCGAACGCGGACCTGTGGGACTGGCAGCTTCTGGCCGCCTGCCGCGGGGTGGACAGCTCGCTCTTCTTTCATCCGGAGGGTGAGCGCGGTGCGGCCCGGAGCGCTCGCGAGAACTCGGCCAAGGAGGTCTGTATGAGATGCCCGGTGCGCGCGCAATGCGCGGCACACGCGCTGGCGGTGAGAGAGCCGTACGGCGTGTGGGGCGGCCTGACCGAGGACGAGCGCGAAGAACTCATGGGACGGGCGCGGAACCGGCTGGTGTCGGCGGGGACCACCGGCGGGGACAGCGTCTCGAACACTTGAAGGAACGTTTCTTCATCTCGACGCGATGGGCACGCGCACACGTGCCCATCATTTTTGCCGGCGGGCGGCAGCACGCTTCAGCTGCTCCAGGGTCGCCATGACCGCCGGCACCTGAGCCAGATCGGGCAGCGTCAGCGCCACGATCTCCCGCCGCACCGCCGGCTGGAGCGTCAGCACGCGCGCGTGCCGCGGCCGTACGGACTCGATGGCGAGCTGCGGCAGTACGGCGACGCCGAGGCCGGCGCCGACCAGGCCGACCACCGCCGGATAGTCGTCGGTGGCGAAGTCGATACGCGGCGTGAACCCAGCGGTCTCGCACACCTCGACCAACTGCCCGCGGCAGCGCGGGCATCCGGCGATCCACGGCTCGCGCGCGAGGTCCCCGATGGCCACGGTCCCGGCCTGCGCGAGCCGGTGCCGCTCGGGCACGAGCCCCACGAGCCGGTCGCTCAGCAGCGGTCGTACGACGAGGTCGTCCCACTCCTCCGCGCCCGCCGCGCCCTCGTAGCGGAAGGCCAGCGCCACGTCGCAGTCGCCCTCGCGCAGCAGCTCGACGGAGGCGGGCGGTTCGGCCTCCTCCAGAAAGACGCGGGTGCCGGGGTGTGCGGCGCGCAGGGCGGCGAGGGCGGTGGGGACGAGGGTGCTGCTTCCGCTGGGGAAGGAGACGAGCCGGACCCGGCCCGCGCGCAGGCCGGCGATCGCGGCGACCTCCTCCTCTGCCGCGGTGAGCCCGGCCAGGATCCCCGCGGCATGCCGCACCAGCGCCTCGCCGGCCTGGGTCAGCCGCATCTCGCGCCCGCCGCGGATGAGCAGCGGCGTGCCGACCGATGCCTCCAGGGCCTTCATCTGCTGGCTGACGGCGGGCTGCGTACAGCCCAGTTCGCGCCCCGCGGCCGAGAAGGAGCCGGTGGAGGCGACGGCGCGCAGTACGCGCAGGTGGCGGGCTTCGATCACCGTTCGAGGATAAGTGATCCTTTGACCAGGAGCCCGATAATGCGTCGACACTTTGATCTGCTGTCACCTACCGTTCGGACATGAAGCTTCTGTCCCTGAACCTCGGCCGCCCCGAGCCCGTGCCGTACACGGACCAGCCGCAGGGCCTGACCGGCATCGACAAGCAGCCGGTGGACGGGCCGGTGCGGGTGGCGGCGCCCGGCCCCAAAGGGGTCGGCGGCAGCGGGCTGGCCGGGGACGCGGTCTGCGAACTGCGCCATCACGGCGGCGACGACCAGGCCGTGTACGCCGTCGCACGCGAGGACCTCGACGACTGGGAGCGCGAGTTGGGGCGCCCGCTGCGCAACGGCTCGTTCGGCGAGAACCTCACCACCGAGGGTGTCGACGTCTCCGGCGCGCTGATCGGCGAGCGCTGGCGGATCGGACCGGAGGTCGTACTGGAGGTCACCTCCGGCCGGATCCCCTGTGTCACCTTCCAGGGCCATCTGGGTGAGAAGGGATGGGTGAAGCGGTTCACGCGGAAGGGTGCTCCGGGTGCGTATCTGCGGGTGATCGAGCCGGGCGAGATCCGCGCCGGCGACCGGCTCGAGATCGTGCACCGGCCGGATCACGACGTGACGGTGGCGCTGCAGTTCCGGGCGGTCACGACGGAGCGGGAACTGCTGCCGCGGCTGCTGGCGGCAGGGGAGGCGCTGCATCCGGAGGGACGGAAGGCGGCGCGTGCGTACATGGAGAAGCACGGTTCCTGACGATCCGTCAGCCCTGCCCTCTCCTCGGATGCTTCACCACCGTCAGGCCCTGTGCAGAGATCGGATTCCCCCGGTCCGGGTAACTACCCTTGGGCCATGACAACGGCTCTGATTACGGGATCGACCGCGGGCATCGGCGCCGCGTTCGCACGGCGGCTGTCGGCCGACGGACACAACCTGGTGCTCGTCGCCCGCGACACCAAGCGGCTGCAGGAACAGGCGACCGAACTGCACGACCGGCACGGCATCGAGGCGGAGGTGCTCACCGCGGACCTCGCCACGGACGACGGCATCGAGGCCGTGGCCACGCGCCTGGCCGACCGCAAGAACCCCGTCGACCTGCTGGTCAACAACGCCGGCTTCGGCAACAAGGGCCGCTTCCTCGACGTACCGATGGCCGACGAGCTGACGATGCTCAAGGTGCACTGCGAGGCGGTGCTCCGCCTCACGGCGGCGGCGACCGAGGCGATGCGCGAGCGCGGCCGCGGCGGGGTCGTCAACGTCGCGTCCGTGGCCGCCTTCGTGCCGCGCGGCACATACGGCGCCTCCAAGTCGTGGGTCGTGCAGTTCACCCAGGGCGCGGCAAAGGATCTGGCCGGCAGTGGAGTGCGGCTGATGGCGCTGTGCCCGGGGTTCGTGCGGACGGAGTTCCATCAGCGGGCGGGGATGGGAACGGACAACATTCCCGGGTGGATGTGGCTGGACGCGGACAAGCTGGTGGCGGCGGCGCTGGGGGATCTGGCGCGGGGCAAGTCGCTGTCGATTCCGGATCCGCGGTACAAGGCGCTGATGGGGATCGTGAAGGTGACTCCGCGGGGGCTGCTGGGCGGGATCAGTTCGCGGACGGGGCGGAAGTACGGGCCTCAGTAGGCGCGTGCCTGCGCGGCGCCGGAAGAGGAGAATGGTGCCGTACGACCGGACCGAGCGGACCGGAGGCATCACCATGACCTTCGTTCAGATCATCGACTGCAAGACCAGCCGATTCGACGACATCAACCGGCTGATGGACACGTGGGTCGAACAGACCAAGGGGAAGCGGACGGCGACGCACGCGGTGGTCGGCAAGGACCACTCCGACGCGTCGCACTTCATCGAGATCGTGGAGTTTCCCTCGTACGAGGAGGCGATGCGGAACTCCAACCTGCCCGAGACGGACAAGATCTTCCGGGAGATGGTGGCTCTCTGTGACGAGATGCCGACCTTCACGGATCTGGACGTCGTACGGGACGAGCAGTTGTACACGGACACCGCCCGGCGGTTCTTCCAGACCATCGCCGTCTCGGGCGAACTGCCGTCGATCGACGACCTGGTGGCGGAGAACTACCACGACCACGACCCGGCGAACGAGCAGGACACCATGGGGATGGACGCCCTGCGGCGCGAGGTCGAGATGTGGCGCGGCGGCTTCGACTTCGAGTTCGAGATCCGGGACCAGATCGCCCAAGGGGACCGTGTGTGCACCCAGTGGACCTGGCACGGGACCCACAAGGGCGAGTTCATGGGGCTTCCGGCCAGTGGGAAGAAAGTCGCCATGACCGGTTGCACCATTCAGCGGTTCGGCGAGCACGGAAAGATCGTCGAGGCGTGGTGGGAGTACGACCGGCTGGGGCTGATGGGGCAGCTCGGGGCGCTGGACGCGTTGGAGCGGTAGGCGCGGTAGGCGCGAACGCGGAGGCCCGGCACCCTTGGGTGCCGGGCCTCAGTGCTGACCTGCGTCAGTGCTGACCTGGGTCAGTGGGCGTGGCCGTGGCCGTGGCCCGCGGCGGCCGGCTCTTCCTCTTCCTTCTTCTCGACGACCAGGGTCTCGGTCGTCAGCAGGAGGGAGGCGATGGAGGCGGCGTTCTCCAGGGCGGAGCGGGTGACCTTGACCGGGTCGATGACGCCGGCCTTGACCAGGTCGCCGTACTCGCCGGTGGCGGCGTTGAAGCCCTGGCCCTTCTCGAGCTCGGCGACCTTGGAGGTGATGACGTAGCCCTCCAGGCCGGCGTTCTCGGCGATCCAGCGCAGCGGCTCGACGACCGCGCGGCGGACGACCGCGACACCGGTGGCCTCGTCGCCGGTCTTGCCGAGGTCGCCGTCCAGGACCTTGGCGGCGTGGACGAGCGCGGAGCCACCACCGGAGACGATGCCCTCCTCGACCGCGGCGCGGGTCGCGGAGATGGCGTCCTCCAGACGGTGCTTCTTCTCCTTCAGCTCCACCTCGGTGGCGGCGCCGACCTTGATCACGCACACGCCGCCGGCCAGCTTCGCGAGGCGCTCCTGGAGCTTCTCGCGGTCCCAGTCGGAGTCGGTGTTCTCGATCTCGGCCTTGATCTGGGCGACGCGGCCCACGACGTCCTCGTGGTTGCCGGCGCCGTCGACGATGGTCGTGTCGTCCTTGGTGATCGTCACGCGGCGGGCGGAGCCCAGCACGTCCAGGCCGACCTGGTCGAGCTTGAGGCCGACCTCCTCGGAGATGACCGTGGCGCCGGTGAGGACCGCCATGTCCTGCAGCATCGCCTTGCGGCGGTCGCCGAAGCCGGGGGCCTTGACCGCGACCGCGTTGAAGGTGCCGCGGATCTTGTTGACGACGAGGGTGGAGAGGGCCTCGCCCTCGACGTCCTCGGCGATGATCAGCAGCGGCTTGGAGGCACCCGCCTGGATGACCTTCTCCAGCAGCGGCAGCAGGTCCGAGATCGAGGCGATCTTGCCCTGGTTGATCAGGATGTACGGGTCGTCGAGGACGGCCTCCATACGCTCCTGGTCGGTGACGAAGTACGGGGACAGGTAGCCCTTGTCGAAGGCCATGCCCTCGGTGAAGTCCAGCTCCAGACCGAAGGTGTTGGACTCCTCGACGGTGATGACACCGTCCTTGCCGACCTTGTCCATCGCCTCGGCGATGAGCTCGCCGACCTGGGTGTCCTGGGCGGACAGACCGGCCACGGCGGCGATGTCGGACTTCTCGTCGATCGGGCGGGCGGTCGCGAGGAGCTCCTCGGAGACCGCGGCCACGGCCGCGTCGATGCCCTTCTTCAGCAGCGCCGGGGAGGCGCCCGCGGCGACGTTCCTCAGGCCCTCGCGTACGAGCGCCTGGGCCAGCACGGTGGCGGTGGTGGTGCCGTCACCCGCGATGTCGTTGGTCTTGGTCGCCACCTCCTTCACCAGCTGGGCGCCGAGGTTCTCGAACGGGTCCTCGACCTCGACCTCGCGGGCGATGGTGACGCCGTCGTTGGTGATGGTGGGGGCGCCGAACTTCTTGTCGATGACGACGTTGCGGCCCTTGGGGCCGATCGTCACCTTGACCGTGTCGGCCAGCTTGTTGACGCCGCGCTCGAGGGCGCGACGGGCGTCCTCGTCGAACTTCAGGATCTTCGCCATGGGAGCGGTTCAGCCCTCTCGGAAAACGTGGGTGAAACGAACTGCGCCCCTGACGCCCGGCTGATTAATGGTCGCGGGGGCCAGGGGCGCAGCTCAAAAGCAATGTGCTTCGGTGAGGAAGCGGTGAATTACTTCTCGATGATCGCGAGCACGTCGCGAGCCGAGAGGACGAGGTACTCCTCGCCGTTGTACTTCACCTCGGTGCCGCCGTACTTGCTGTACAGCACGATGTCGCCGGTCTTGACGTCGAGCGGCAGGCGCTCGCCGTTCTCGAAGCGGCCCGGGCCCACGGCCAGGACGACGCCCTCCTGGGGCTTCTCCTTGGCGGTGTCCGGGATGACCAGGCCAGAGGCGGTGGTCTGCTCGGCGTCGAGCGGCTGGACCACGATGCGGTCCTCGAGCGGCTTGATGGCAACCTTGGAGCTGGTGGTCGTCACGATCCGACCTCCCCCTTCGGAGATCTCACGGGGTTAACTGTCTGAGGTGGCGACCAGGTGGATCCGTCGTCGCGGGTGCCGGACCTGCCCGTCGCGTAGTTGGCACTCTCCAGTGGGGAGTGCCAGACCCGAGACTATGACCGCGATTAGCACTCGGTCAAGCGGAGTGCCAATGCCTGCGGCGCGTCGGGCGGGTTCATCGGCCTGAAGGGCCTCGTCCTCAAATGCCGGACGGGCTGGGATTGCCGACCGGGGGTTGGGAAGTCACCGGCGCTTGGAAGGTCACCGTCAGACATAGTCCTCCAGGCGTCCCACCGTCAGGCCCTGCTCCTGTACCCGTCGCAGCAGTCGTACCGTCCGTGCTCTGAGGGTCAGGCCCACGCCCTCGTCCGGGTCGACCGCCACGATGTCGCCGGGCCGCAGGTGGTGGGCGCCGCGCAGATACGTCAGCTCGCCGCTTCCCGTCATCGACGCGCGCCACAGGACGAGGGCCGAGATGCCGCAGTCGGCGGCCGCTCGGCGGGTGGTGGTGTCGTAGGTGCCGTAGGGCGGGCGGAAGAGGCGGGGGCGGCTGCCGAAGCGGGATCTGAGTTTGTCCTGCTGGCCGCAGATCTCGGCGCGCTGGCCGGCGTAGGGCAGTCCGCGCAGGGCGGGGTGGTCGAGGGTGTGGTTCTCGATGTTCGCGCCGACCGACCGGAGGCGGGCGAAGTGGCCGTACCCGGGGCCGACGACGCTGTCCGTGAGGAACATGCTGACGGGCAGGCGCAGTTCACGGACCAGGTCGACGAAGCGGGGATCCCTTTCGGCGCCGTCGTCGTAGGTCAGGAAGACGACCCTGTCGTGGGTACGGATGCGGGACACGACCGGGGGGAGGCCCGAGCCCGCCGTCCGGGCCCGCGGCGCACGGGACGGCTTCGGGGCGGGGTGCAGCGGGGCCGCGAGGCCCCAGCGGCGGTACGGCCGCTGGGGCATTCCGACGGGCCCGTACGGCCCTATGCGCCGGGCTGCCTTCTCGCCCAGCCGCTCGATGGGGTCGACGGACTGGGCGCAGCCGGTGAGGAGCGCGAACGCCAGGGCGCCGGACGCCAGGCCCCGGAGCCTCACAGGTAGTCCTCCAGGCGGGCCACCGCATATCCCTCGGCCGTGACCTTGTTCAGGAAGCGGCGCATGTCGTCGACCATCGTGCCGTCCCACTCGTCACGGCCGCGGAAGTGGGTGAGCACGATGTCGCCGGGGTGCAGGTCCCGGTCGTCCTCGCGGTACTCCCAGTGGTCGACGAAGACCTCCTCGTCCCAGATGGGCGCGTACTTGATGCCGCAGGACTTGGCGGCGCGCAGGGTGTCCTGGTTGTAGTTGCCGAAGGGCGGGCGGAAGACGGTCGGGCGCTTGCCGAACTGCTTCCTCATGATCGCCTGCATGCCGCAGATCTCGTGCTTCTGCTCCCGGTACGACAGCCCCGGAAGGTAGGGGTGGGTGAGGGTGTGGTTGTTGAGGGTCACCCCCTCGGACTGCATCCGGCGGAAGTAGGCGTAGTCGTCCTTCACCAGGAAGTTGCTGAGGAAGGCGGTGTACGGGATCTTCAGGTCGCTCATCATCCGCAGGAACGCCGGGTCCTTCTCGGCCCCGTCGTCGATGGTCAGGAACACGACCTTCTGCCTGGTGGGGATGGTGGTGAAGACGGGCGGGAGGTCCAGTTCCTCCTGGTCGTCCACCTCGAAGCCGCTGCGGGCCGTGATCCTCGGTTTCTTCGCGGGCGGCGGCGGAGCCGTCAGCGGGACCTTCGCCAGGTCCCAGTGGCGCGCCGCGGCGGCCCGGGCGGCGTGCGCGACATGCAGCTTCGCCGCGTACGAGTCCAGGGCGCGGGCCGGGGGTGCCTGCAGCGGCTGCTGCCGGCCTGGGGCCGGGTGCACCGGCGGTCCGCCGAACTGTGCACAGCCCGAGGCAATGGCCGCGACGGCGAGCACGGCGATTCCACCGCGGACCCACGGCACCCCATAAGCCCGAGTTTTGTCATTTTGTACGACTAGTCGCATGGTGCCGGATCCTCGCAGGACCGGGTCCGGATCCCCGTACGACACCGCGGCCGGAGGCACACCGTCCACCGACTGGCCCACAATGAGCCGGTGAACGACCTCGCTGACCTCCTCACCCCCGAAGGCCGTGCCCTCCTCGACGAGGTGCGCGGCACGGCCCCGGCCGACGAGCTCGCCGTCGCCACCCGGCTGCGCCGCGAGCACCCCGCCGAGCTGGTGTCGGCGGCGCTCGGGCAGGCGCGGCTGCGGCAGCGGGCGGTGGCGAAGTTCGGCGCCGAGGACGCGCAGCGGATGTTCTTCACGCCGAACGGGGTGGAGCAGTCGACGCGGGCGAGTGTCGCCACGTACCGGGCCGAGCGGCTGAAGGCGATGGGCGTCGCCTCCCTCGCCGACCTGTGCTGCGGGATCGGCGGCGATGCCATTGCGCTCGCCCGGGCCGGGATCCGGGTGCTCGCCGTGGACCGGGATCCGGCGACGGCGGCCGTGGCGCGCGCCAACGCCGACGCGCTCGGGCTCGCCGAGCTGATCGAGGTGCGGGAGGCGGACGTCATGGAGGTGGACACGTCCGGCTACGACGCCGTGTTCGTCGATCCGGCCCGGCGGGGCGGCCGCGGGCGCATCTTCGACCCGGAGGCCTACTCGCCGCCCCTGTCGTGGGCGGTCGAGGCGGCCCGCAAGGCGTCCCGCGCCGCCGCCCTGAAGGTCGCGCCCGGCATTCCGCACGAGGCCGTTCCCGCCGACGCCGAGGCCGAATGGATCTCGGACGGCGGGGATGTGAAGGAGGCCGTGCTGTGGTTCGGGACGGAGCCGGGCGCGGTGCGGGCGACGCTGCTGCCGGGGCCGCGCTCGCTGCTCGGGAAGGGACTGCCGGACCCCCAAGTCCGGCCCGTCGGGAGGTACTTGTACGAGCCGGACGGCGCCGTCATCCGTTCCCATCTGGTGGCCGAGGTGGCCGAGGAGGTCGGCGGCGGGCTGATCGACGCCACCATTGCGTACATCACCGCGGACGAGCACCACATGACCCCGTATGCGACGGCGTACGAGATCACCGACCAACTCCCCTTCAGCGTCAAGAAGTTGAAGGCGCTGCTGCGGGAGCGTGAGGTCGGCATCCTGACCGTGAAGAAGCGCGGATCGGCCGTGGAGCCGGAGGAGTTGCGCCGGAAGGTCCTCCCCAAGCCGCACGGCCCGAACGCGGCGACCGTGTTCCTGACCCGGGTGGCGGGGGCGCCGACCATGCTCCTCGGACACCCCTGCTGATCAGGACAGATCAGCTGCTCGGCGCAGCAGCAGCTCCCGCTCCCGTTCGTTGCGCGTGAGCTCCGCGGCCCGTACGAGCTCCTCGTGTGCCTCGGCCGTACGTCCGAGGCGCGCCAGCAGATCGCCGCGGACGCTGGGCAGCAAGTGGTAGTCGCGCAGGGTGGGTTCGGCGGCGAGGGCGTCGACGATCGCCAGGCCCTCCGCCGGACCTTCCGCCATGGAGACGGCGACGGCACGGTTGAGTTCGACGACCGGGGACGGGGCGCGGGCGGCGAGCAGGCCGTACAGCGTGGCGATGCTCGTCCAGTCGGTCTCCTCGTATGTGAACGCGTGCGCGTGGCAGGCGGCGATGGCCGCCTGGAGGGCGTAGGGGCCCGGGGCGCCCGTGGCGGTGGCGTCGCAGCGGTGCAGGGCCGTGATGCCGCGGGCGACGAGCATGCGGTTCCAGCGGCGGCGGTTCTGGTCCTTGAGGAGGACGGGTTCGCCGTCCGGGCCGGTGCGGGCGGCGGCGCGGGAGGCCTGGAACTCCAGCAGGGAGGTCAGGGCGTGCACCTCGGGCTCCTTGGGCATCAGGGACGACAGCACGCGGGCCAGGCGCAGCGCGTCCTCGCAGAGCGCGGGGCGCAGCCAGTCGTCGCCGGCCGTGGCGGCGTAACCCTCGTTGAAGATCAGGTAGATGACGTCCAGGACGGAGCCGAGCCGGGCCTCGCGTTCGGGGCCGTACGGCACCTCGAAGGCGATGTTCCTGGTGGCGAGGGTCTTCTTCGCGCGGACGATGCGCTGGGCGACGGTCGGTTCGGGGACCAGGAACGCGCGGGCGATCTCGGTCGTCGTCAGGCCGCCGAGCAGGCGCAGGGTGAGGGCGATACGGGCCTCGGCGGACAGGACCGGGTGGCAGGCGGTGAAGACCAGGCGGAGCAGGTCGTCGTCGATGTCGTCGGGGTCGGCGGGCTCCTCGGGCGGGGCCGTCGTCTCCAGGGTGCGGCCGATCTCCGCCAGCTTGCGGGCGTAGTTCTCCCGGCGCCGGATCAGGTCCACGGCGCGGTGCCGTGCGGTGGCCATGAGCCAGGCGCCCGGGTTGTCGGGCACGCCGTCGCGCGGCCACTGCTCCAGGGCGGCGACCAGGGCGTCCTGGGCGAGTTCCTCGGCGATGCCGACGTCGCGGACGATGCGGGCGACGGCGGCGATGATGCGAGGCGATTCGAGACGGAAGACGGTCTCGATGGCGTGGCGGGGGTCGGCTCCGGAGTCGCGCGGGGCGGCGGTGGCATGCGAGGCGGTGGGCTGTGGTTCCACAGCCCACCATGCAACACCCCCGGCGCCCTCGGGCCAAGGAAGGCTCAGGTTTCTCAGCCTTCGGCGATCTCCCGAACCTCGCAGGTCACCGTCCAGAACTCCTCGTGCACCTTCAGGAAGCGCTTGGTCCACTCCAGGGCCTCGGCCTTGTCCTTGCACTGCATGATCGCGTAGCCGCCGACGACCTCCTTGGACTCGGTGAAGGGGCCGTCGGTGACGGAGATCTGCCCGCCCTCCCAGTGCACGAGGGTGCCCTGTGCGGACGGGGTCAGGCCTGCCGTGTCGAGCATGACTCCGGCCTTGGTGATCTCCTCGATCAGTTCGCCCATGCGCTGCATCAGCTCGGGGCTGGGGCCCTCTGCGGGCGCGGTCTTCTCGTCGATCTTCACGAGCGACAGGTAACGCGGCATGGTGACTCCTCGATCGCTACGGGGCCGGTCCTTTCCGGCCTCTCACCAGTGCGTCGATCGGGAGAGGCCGGGATCGACAGCCTCCGCGGATTTCTTCGGAGTTTTTTTCCCGGAGCACTGACCTGCCAGGACCTGCTAGGACAGCTCCCAGCCGAACGCCGCCTTCGTGTACGGCGCCCCAACCGTCCGCCCGCCGAAGGTGAATGCCGCGTCCGTCACGATGCCCGTGGGACGCCCCCGCAGGGACCAGACCGCGCCGTCGCCGGCGTTCTCGTGGGGCGCCGCCGCCGCGAGGTCCGCGTAGCCGTTGCCGTTGATGTCGAGGAGGCTGACCGCGCCGCCGAAGTTGTCGCTCGTCTCGACGGCTCCGGGGACGCCCTTGGTGTTCTGGGTGAAGCCCTGGGCGCCCTTGCCGGTCAGACCGCTCCGGCTGCCGTACAGGACGTCGACCATGCCGGCCCCGTCGTTGTAGCCGAGTTCCTCGCCGGGCGCGCCCACAGCCACGTCGTCGTAGCCGTCGCCGTTGATGTCACCGACCGCCACCGCGGCGCCGAACTCGTCCACGGTCTCCTTGCCGCCGGGGACTCCGTCGGTGTTCTGGCTGTACGTCTTCCAGGTGGACTGCGGCTTCAGGCCGGAGGCCGAGCCGAGGGCCACGGTGACCGTCGAGTAGTTCTCGGCACCCCGGACGACGTCGCCGTAGCCGTCGTGGTTGATGTCGCCGAAGGCCACCCCGCCGTCGCCCTCGGGGGCCTTGACGGAGGTGAAGGCGTCTCCGGAGGCGGTGGCCAGGTAGAACCGAGAGGTGGAGGCGCCCTCGCCGATGTAGTCGGTCAGCGCGAGGTCGTCGCGTCCGTCGCCGTTGACATCGCCGGCGGCGGCGTCCAGGACGTCGTCGTACTGGAGGTCGGTCGGGCCGAAGGCCCTGGTGGCGGCCGGCTTGCCAGTGCGGGAGATCGGGCCGGTCCAGACGGTGGCCGTGGTGCCGTAGGGGTCGTCGTGCCCGGAGCGGCCCCCGCGGAACAGGACGAGGTCCTGCTTGCCGTCACCGTCGAAGTCGCCGGCCTGGGTGACCGCGGCGGGCACGGACACCCCGCCGGACAGACCGCTCTTGCCGCCCCAGACGACGACCGCGTCGCGTACCGAGGAGGTCTCCCCGACGATCAGGTCGGTGCGCCCGTCGCCGTCCAGGTCGCCCTTGGACAGCTGGATGCCGAAGTTGTCGCCCGCCTGGGGGCTGCCCGGAATGCCGCTGGTGGCACGGCTGATGACCGTGCGCCGGTCCTTGGTCAGGCCGTGCGGGCCGCCGTACATGACGACGACGTGACCCGCCCCCTTCTGGCCGCCGACCGTGGCGGTCGGGGCGCCGATGGCTAGGTCCTTGTAGCCGTCGCCGTTGAAGTCGTCCCGGACGGTCTTAGGGGCGGCGGCCGCGGCACTGCCCGCCAGCGCGGGGATACCGCCGAGCGCCAGCACACCGGCAATCATCGGCACGGACCAAGCTCTGTACGAACGCGAGATGGACATCAGAAATCCCCCTGGTTACGGCAGTGCAGTCACCGCAAGAGACCCCCTGGGGCGCCCGATGGTTGTAATCACCGGCTCACTTTCAGCGCAGGGATTCCCACAGCCTGCTCGCCGCCGGTTCCTTGGCCACCACCCGGTTGGGGTCCGAGGGCGCGGTCACCACCGGCATCATCACGGTCTTCACCCGGTCCGCCGACAGTCCCTTCAGGCTCTCGCCGAGGCTCACCAGCTCGCTCAGCGAGTCCAGGCCGGTGTCGGTGGTCAGACTGCTGGTCACCGCCTCGGCCACCGTGTACAGCTTGCCGGGGTCGGTGAACAGGCTGGTCGAGGAGATCCGTTCCAGCAGGGCCTTCACCAGCTTCTGCTGCAGCCCTATGCGGCCGAGGTCGCTGCCGTCGCCTATGCCGTGCCGGGTGCGGGCGAGGGCCAGGGCCTGCTTGCCGTTCAGGGTGTGGGTGCCCGCCTTGAGGTGCAGATGGCTGTCGTCGTCGTCGATGTCCTGGTCGGTGGTCACGGTGACGCCGCCCAGCGCGTTCACCAGCTTCGCGAAGCCCGAGAAGTCGATCTCGATGTAGTGGTCCATACGGACGTTGGTGATCGACTCGACCGTCTTCACGGCGCAGACCGCGCCGCCCACCGAGTACGCGCTGTTGAACATCGCGTTGTACGCCACCGCCGTCGACCCGCCGGACTTCAGCGGGCAGGACGGACGCGTGACGAGCGTGTCGCGCGGGATGCTCACGACGGTGGCCTTCTTCCGGCCCGCGTCGATGTGCACGACCATCGCCGTGTCGGACCGGGCGCCGGAACTGCTGCCCCCGCCGAGCTCCTTGTTCTCCTTGCCACTGCGCGAGTCCGAGCCCAGCACCAGGATGTTCAGGGAGCCGCTGGGCAGGGGGGAGGCCGACGCGGACGCCGAGGGCGTGATCATCGCCTTCGCCGGACGGTCGTCGCCGAGCGCATTGTTGATGTCGACGCTCTTGATGTTGCTGTTGAGATGCCAGTACGCCCAGCCCGCCGCACCCGCGCCCAGCACCAGCAGGCCCGCCATGGTGAGGCCGGCGATCTTCAGTACGGTCGACCGCCGGCCCTTGGGTCTGCCCGCGTCTCCGCTCTCGTCGTGTCCCGTCACGAGCAGGAACGTAAATCCGAATTATTAGGGGATTGTTAGTGACGGAGGCGTGAGACGTTTTTCTTCGGAAATTCTCACACTCAGCCCAGCGTCACCGTCGGCGCCGGATTGCTTCCGCTCCAGGACGCGTTGAACCCGAAGGTCACCGAACCGCCGTCCGGCACCGAGCCGTTGTAGGAGGCGTTCGTGCACGTCACCGCCGTACCCGACTGACTGCAGGTAGCGTTCCAGGCCTGGGTGATCTGCTGGCCCGCGCCGAACGTCCAGCTCGCCTTCCAGGACGACAGCGAGGCCCCCGAGCAGCCGATCGTCACCTGGCCCGTGAACCCGGTGTTCCACTGGCTGGTCACGCTGTACGTCGCCGTGCAGGCACCGGTGGGTGGCGTGGTCGTCGTACCGCCGAGGGCCTCCGCGATCGCGTAGTACGCCGGTTTCGGCGCGTAGTTCTCGTCGTACGGCGTCGCCGCCCCGTACCCCGGGAACGTGCCCGGCACCCAGGAGTCGGAGTCGGTGAAGCCCCAGACGGTGACGCCTGCGCACCGGGTGACCGCCACGCAGGCGTTCAGCACCGACTTGTAGTCGGCGGCCTGCTGGGCGAGTTTCGTGCTGTCCGACGGGAGCGCCATGCGCACGTCCAGCTCGGTGACCGAGACATCGACGCCGAGGTCGGCGAAACGCTGGATGTTCTGCTGCAACGACGACGGGACCTGACCGAGGATCAGATGCGCCTGCAGGCCGACGCCGTCGATCGGGACGCCCCGGCTCTTGAGGTCCTTCACCAGGTTGTACAGGGCGGTCGACTTCGCGTTGACGCCCTCGACGTTGTAGTCGTTGATGTACAGCTTGGCGGCCGGGTCGGCGGCGTGTGCCCAGGTCAGGGCGTTGGGGATGTAGTCGGCGCCGAGGCCGTTGTACCAGAGGGTGGAGCGGTAGGTGCCGTCCTCGTTGAAGGGTTCGTTGACCACGTCCCAGGCGGTGATCTTTCCCTTGTAGCGGCCGACCTCGGTGCCGATGTGGTTCTGGAGGAGGCTGCTGAGCTGGGCGGAGGTCCAGGTGCCGTTGGTCAGCCAGCTGGGGTTCTGGTTGTGCCAGACCAGGGTGTGGCCGCGCACCTGCTGGTTGTGGGCCTGGGCGAAGGCGACGATCTGGTCGGCCTCGGTCCAGTTGAAGCTGCCCTGGGTGGGCTCGACCGTGCCCCACTTCATCGCGTTGCCGGGGGTCAGCGAGTTGAACTGCGCCCCGGCTATGTCGCCGTACGTCCCGGTGAGCTTGGAGCCGGTCACCGCCGTGCCGATGACCTTGCCCTTGGCGGCGGCGAGGTCGCGCAGCGGGGTGTCGGCGGCGTGCGCCGCGGGCGCCGTGAACAGCAGCGCGGCGCCGGTGACGAGTGCCGCCAGGGATGAGCCTGTTCTCAGAGATCTCATCGCGGGTGCCTCCGAAAGTTTCGGTCGTACAACCGATTGGCTTCGGAGGAGTGTGGAGGTGCCCGCACCACCCGTCAATACGTCAACTTCCGGCCACCCGCGTCACGCCGGTGGCGGCGCCGTGCTGCTGCGCACCACCAGGCTGGTCGCCAGCTCCACCCGGGTCGCGACCGGGGCCCGGTCCTCGCGCCCCAGGTCGAGCACCAGCTTGGCCGCCGCCTCCGCCATCTCCGTCAGCGGCTGCCGTACGGAGGTCAGCGGCGGCCCCACCCAGCGTGCGATCGGCAGATCGTCGAAGCCGACCACGCTCAGGTCCTCGGGGATGCGCAGGCCCAGTTCGCGCGCGGCCTCGTACAGGCCGAGCGCCTGGAGGTCATTGAGGGCGAAGACGGCGGTGGGACGGTCCGGGCGGCGCAGCAGCTGAAGGCCCTGCCGGTAGCCGGCCTCGTGGTGGAAGTCCCCGGTCGCGATCAGCGCCGGGTCGACCGGCAGCCCGGCGGTCTCCAGCGCGGCCCGGTAGCCGTCGACGCGGGCGCGGCTGCACATCATGCGGGACGGTCCCGTGATGGCGCCGATGCGGGTGTGGCCGAGTTCGACGAGATGCCGGGTGGCGGCGAGGCCGCCCTGCCAGTTGGTGGCACCGATCGACGGGACGTCCACGCCCGGGTCGCCCGCCGGGTCCATCACCACGAACGGGATGGAGCGGCTGGTCAGCAGCGCCCGCTGGGACTCGTCGAGACCGGACAGGACGAGGATCACGCCGTGCGGGCGCCGGGCGGCGACCTGGTCCGCCCAGGTCCGCCCCGGCGTCAGCCGCCCGGCGCTCTCGCTCAGCACCACGCTCAGCCCGGCGTCCCGGGCCACGTTCTCCACGCCCCGGATGACCTCCATCGCCCACGCGCTCTCCAGCTCGTGGAAGACCAGGTCGATCAGGGGCGAGCGGCTGGCCTCGGCGCGCCTGCGCCGGTAGCCGTGGGCGCGCAGCAGTTCCTCGACGCGGCTGCGGGTGGCCGGGGCCACATCGGCACGGCCATTGAGGACCTTCGAAACAGTCGGCGCCGACACGCCGGCCTCACGGGCGATCTCGGCGAGCGTCGCGGTCTGCGCGGACCGGCCTGCCGCCGGGCCTGCCGTCCGGGTTTCAACGGGCTCCGGGGGTGTCATGGCGGCGATCGTATCCCTGCACGACCTCTTGACGAAGCCTCCGGACCGCCCTAGGTTCCCGGAACATTCGATATACATAACGAAACATTCGCCGCACAGAGCTTTCCAGCGTTCGTGAGAGGGCCACACCCACTCGACAAGAGCAGGAGTTTCATGACCACCGCCCCCTGGCGTGACCCCGCCCTGCCCGCCGCCGCCCGTGTCGACGACCTGCTCTCCCGGATGACTCTGGAGGAGAAGACCGCCCAGCTCTACGGCGTGTGGGTGGGCGCCGACACCGACGGCGACGGAGTCGCCCCGCTGCAGCGGGAGATGAGCTCCGACTACGACTGGGATCAGCTGATCACCCATGGCCTGGGCCAGCTCACCCGCCCCTTCGGCACCGCCCCCGTGGACCCGGCGCTGGGCGCGCAGGCACTGGCCCGCGCCCAGCGCCGTATCGCGGCGGCGGGCCGCTTCGGCATCCCGGCCCTCGCGCACGAGGAGTGCCTGGCCGGTTTCACGACCTGGCAGGCCACCGCCTACCCGGTGCCGCTCGCCTGGGGCGCGAGCTTCGACCCCGGGCTGGTCGAGGAGATGGCGGAGGCGATCGGCCGCGATCTGCGCTCGGTGGGCGTGCACCAGGGGCTCGCGCCCGTCCTGGACGTCGTACGGGATCCGCGCTGGGGACGGGTCGAGGAGACCATCGGCGAGGACCCGTACCTGGTCGGCACGATCGGCAGCGCATATGTGCGGGGCCTGGAGTCGGCCGGGATCGTCTCCACGCTCAAGCATTTCGCGGGGTACGCGTCCTCGGCGGGCGCCCGGAACCTCGCGCCCGTGCGGGCGGGCGTGCGTGAATTCGCGGACATCACGCTGCCGCCCTTCGAGATGGCGCTGCGCGAGGCCGGCGCCCGCTCGGTGATGGCCGCGTACACGGACACGGACGGCGTCCCGGCCTCGGCGGACCCGGGCCTGCTGACCGAGCTCCTGCGCGAGGAGTGGGGCTTCACCGGCACGGTGGTCGCCGACTACTTCGGCGTGGGCTTCCTGCAGACCCAGCACCGGGTCGCCGGCACCGAGGCGGAGGCGGCCCACGCGGCACTCGCGGCGGGCCTCGACGTCGAGCTCCCCACCCTGAAGTGCTACGGCAAACCGCTGATCGAGGCGGTACGCGCGGGCGAGATCCCCGAGGCCCTGATCGACCGGGCGGCCCGCCGAGTCCTGTTCCAGAAATGCGAGTCGGGCCTGCTCGACGAGGACTGGAACCCGGAGCCCGCCGAGCGGATCGATCTGGACTCGGCGTCGAACCGCGCGCTCGCCCGCCGCCTGGCCGAACGGTCGGTGGTCCTGCTGGACAACCCGGACGGCGTCCTCCCCCTGGCCCCCGACACCCGTATCGCGGTCGTCGGCCCGCGCGCCGCCGACGCCCTGGCCATGCTGGGCTGCTACTCCTTCCCGTCCCATGTGCTGACCCACCACCCCGAGGTCCCGATGGGCATCGGGATCCCGACGGTGCTGGAGTCCCTGCGCGCCGAACTCCCGGACGCCAAGGTGACGTTCGCGGAGGGCTGCGGGGTCGACGACCCCGACACCGGCGGCTTCGAGGAGGCGGTGGCACGGGCGTCGGAGGCGGACGTGTGCGTGGCGGTGCTCGGCGACCGGGCGGGCCTGTTCGGGCGGGGCACTTCGGGCGAGGGCTGCGACGTAACCGACCTCCAACTCCCGGGTATGCAGGCCGACTTGCTCGACGCGCTCGTATCGACCGGCGTCCCGGTGGTGCTGGTGCTCCTCACCGGCCGCCCCTACGCACTGGGCCGCTGGCACGGCCGGCTGGGCGCCGTCGTACAGGCCTTCTTCCCAGGGGAGGAGGGCGGCCCGGCGGTGGCGGGCGTGCTGTCGGGCCGCATCAACCCGTCGGGCCGCCTCCCGGTGAGCGTCCCGCGGGTCCCGGGCGGCCAGCCGTGGACCTATCTGCAGCCACCCCTGGGCCTGGCGGGCGAGGTCAGCAACCTCGACCCGACCCCGCTGTACGCCTTCGGCCACGGCCGCTCGTACACGACCTTCGCCTGGGAATCGGAGTCCGAGGGCGCCGAGATCGGGACGGACGGCTCCTACGACGTCCACGTCACCGTCCGCAACACGGGCGACCGCGCGGGCGCGGAGGTCGTCCAGCTGTATCTGCACGACCCGGTGGCGTCGGTGACCCGGCCGGACGTACGCCTGATCGGTTACCGGCGGCTGGAGTTGGAGCCCTCAGAGGCTTACCGCGTCACGTTCCGCTTCCATGCGGACCTGTCGGCCTTCACGGACCGCTCACAAACACGGGTGGTTGAACCGGGCGCTCTGGAACTACGGTTGGGAGGATCCAGCGCGGAGACACGGCACACGGCCCGGCTGAGTCTCACCGGCCGGGTGCGGGTGCTCGGCACCGACCGACGGCTGCTGTGCGAGACGGAGATCTCGAGGGCGGACTGACCCCCGCGCCTCGGACTTGGGGGAGGGACCATGGTCCGGTACGTGCATCACGAGTTGTCGGCCGCGGCGTTGATACTCGCCGGCGTGGCCGGCGGCTGGGCGGCGGCGGTCGCCACGGGCCAGAGCCCGCCGGTGCGGAGCGGAGCCGTCGGGGTGCTGGTCACCTCCGCGCTCGGCTTCCTCGTACTGTCGACGCTGGTGCGGGCGAGCCGGCTCAAGTGGGTCGGCCAGATGCGGGAGTTCGAGGCCGCGACGCCGGTGCCGGACACCGACGGGCGTCACCTCCGCACCGTCCTCGCCCCCCGCACGCTCGGGCTGTTGCTGCTGCCGGCCCTGTGCGTCTTCGTCATCAGGGACACCGGAATCGTCGTGGTCCCCCTGGCCCTGGGGCTGGACTGGCTCGGCAAGGCGCTGGTGGGCGCCAGCTGGGAACGGATGAACGGCCGACGCCTGTGGCTGACCCCCGGCCCCGACGAGCCGTCGGGGCTCCGGTACACCACCGTCAGTCCGTCCCGAGGGACTCGAACCGCCACCGGTGCACGGCCCGCATGACCAACTCCCCTGCCGGTTCCGGCAGTTCGGGCAGCTCGGCGTCGTAGGCCGCGTCCCACCACGTGATGACGAGGACGCGGTCCTGCGGGGCCCGGAAGGCCTCCCGTCGCAGCGGCTGCCCCGGCAGCTCCTGTTCCCGCGCCCAGGCGAGCAACTCCTCGCCCCGGCCCTCGGCGGCCCGCGCCTCCCACATCAACGTGACCGTCACGAGTAGAGGTTCTCCTTGCTGACCTCGTGCACATGATCGTGATGGTGCCCCGGCACATGCGGGTCGGTCACCGGCAGCGAGGAGTCCGCGGAGAGATCCCAGCCGGACGCGGCCCGGTTACGGGCCACCAGCTCCGCGCCGAGCGCCGCCACCATCGCGCCGTTGTCGGTGCACAACTTGGGCCGCGGCACCCGGAGTCGGATACCCGCCGCCTCGCACCGCTCCTGCGCCAGCGCCCGCAGCCGCGAGTTCGCAGCGACCCCGCCGCCGATCATCAGATGGTCGACGCCCTCGTCCTTGCAGGCCCGTACGGCCTTCCGGGTGAGCACGTCGACGACCGCCTCCTGGAAGGAGGCCGACACATCGCGCACCGGCACCTCCTCCCCCGCCGCCCGCTTGGCCTCGATCCAGCGGGCCACGGCCGTCTTCAGCCCGGAGAAGGAGAAGTCGTACGCCGGGTCGCGGGGGCCGGTCAGGCCGCGCGGGAACGCGATCGCCGACGGGTCGCCCTCGCGCGCGTACCGGTCGATGACCGGGCCGCCGGGGAAGCCGAGGTTCAGCACCCGCGCGATCTTGTCGAAGGCCTCGCCGGCCGCGTCGTCGATGGTCGAGCCGAGCGGCCGTACGTCCGAGGTGATGTCCGTCGACAGCAGCAGGGACGAGTGCCCGCCGGACACCAGCAGCGCCATCGTCGGCTCGGGCAGCGCCCCGTGCTCCAGCTGGTCCACGCAGATGTGCGAGGCGAGGTGGTTGACGCCGTACAACGGCTTGCCCAGCGCATACGCATACGCCTTCGCCGCCGATACGCCGACCAGCAGCGCGCCCGCCAGACCCGGACCGGCGGTGACCGCGATGCCGTCCAGGTCGCGCGCGCTCACCCCCGCCTCCTTCAGCGCGCGGTCGATCGTCGGCACCATCGCCTCCAGGTGCGCCCGGGAGGCGACCTCCGGGACGACGCCGCCGAAGCGGGCGTGCTCGTCGACGCTGGACGCGACGGCGTCGGCCAGCAGGGTGGTGCCGCGGACGATGCCGACGCCGGTCTCGTCGCAGGAGGTCTCGATCCCCAGTACGAGAGGCTCGTCGCGTGAGTCAGCCATGGATCTCGGTTCCTTGTACGGAAGTTGATGGGTCGGTCAGTCGCATGACCAGGGCGTCCACATTGCCCGGCTGGTAGTAGCCGCGTCTGAAACCGATGGCCTCGAAGCCGAAGCGCTCGTAGAGCTTCTGCGCGCGGGTGTTGTCGATGCGGCACTCCAGCATGACTTCGGCGCACTCGAAGGCGGTCGCGGCCCGCAGGAGTTCGGTGAGGAGCTGCCCGCCGAGCCCGGTGCCCCACTGCTCGCGGGCGACGGCGATGGTCTGGATGTCGGCAAGGTCGCCGGCGGCGGCGAGGCCCGCGTACCCGACCACCTGCCCCTCGCCGTCCTCGGCGACGACATAGCGGCGGGTCGCCTCGGGTCCGCGGGCATGGGCCAGTTCGGACCAGAACATGCCCCGGGACCAGGCGTCCTCGGGGAAGAGGTCCTTCTCCAGTGCGAGCACACGGTCGATGTCCCACCAGCGCATCTCGCGCAGTCGACAGGTCACGGGTTCGGTCACTTGGGGGTGACCACCTTGTAGTTCTTGGGGACCTGGGCGTCCGGGCGGCGCAGATACAGCGGCCGGGGCTCGGGAAGCTCCTCGCCCTTGTCCAGCCGCTCGGCGGCCAGACTCGCGAGCGCGGCGGCCGACACATGCTCCGGCTCGTGCGCCTTCGGGAAGGTGTCCGGGTACAGCAGCGCGCCCGCGCCGACGGCGGGCAGCCCGGCCACCCGGTCGGCGATGTCGGCGGGACGGTCCACGGCGGGGTCGGTCAGCCGGGTGCGGGAGTCGGCGTAGGTCGCCCAGTAGACCTCCTTGCGCCGGGCGTCGGTCGCCACGACGAAGGGGCCCTTCTCGATGTCGGCGGCGTACGCCAGACCGTCCAGCGTGCACACGCCGTGCACGGGGACGCCGAGCGCGAGCCCGAACGTGTCCGCGGTCATCAGGCCGACGCGCAGTCCGGTGTAGGGGCCGGGCCCGATGCCCACGACGATGCCGGTGACGGCGTCGAGCCTGAGCCCGGCCTCGGCGAGCACCCGGTCGACGGCCGGCAGCAGCAGCTCTCCGTGCCGGCGCGCGTCCACCTGGCTCGACGAGGCGATGACGTCCGTGCCGTCGTGCAGGGCGACGGTCACGGCTGGGGTTGCGGTATCCAGAGCGAGCAAGAGCACGCAAACAGCCTACGGCTCCTGCGGCGCGGCCATCGCCGCCCCGGTCGGGCGGGTGACGGCTGCTACGGTCGCCGAAAAGCACGACTTACGAGGCGAATGGGGCAGGTGGCGACGGTGGCAAGGAGTAGCTCCGGATTCGTGTTCGGGCTCACCGCGGCCGCCCTGGCCGCGGTCGGCTTCCTCGGCTACCGGTCCTACGCGACCGCCCCGGCCGGCTTCGCCAAGCCGCAGGCGAGCGCCTCGCCCACGGCGGCCGTCTCGCCGGCGCCCGGCGCCCAGCGGGACCCGGGCGTCCCGCCCGCCGCGTCCGGCGCGGGCGAACGTGTCGTCTACGCGGTGCGCGCCGGGCGCGTCTGGCTGGTCGACGCGCGCAACAAGGTCACGCGCAGCTACCCGGTCACCCCGGGCAATGTCGCCCCGGCGCCCGGCGTCTACCGGGTCACGTCCCGCTCGAATTCCGTCGTCGCCACCGACGGCACCCCCATCGAGCACGTCGTCCGCTTCACCAGCGTGGACGGTGTGGCCGTCGGGTTCAGCGCGGCGGTCGGCAATGCGCCGGCGGCAGCGGACCCGGGTGTGCGCTCGGGCGGGATCCGGGAGTCCCGCAAGGACGGCATCGCACTGTGGGAGTTCGCGACGATCGGCGCGCAGATCGCCGTGCTCCCCTGAGCAGCTTCTCTACGCAGCTTCTCGGTGCTGGGCAGGTGGCCGGGACACCTCGGGGTCCGGCAGCCGCGGCGGGGTCGAGATCGCGTTCGCCGCGGCACACGACGCCAGCAGTGCCCGCATGGAGACGCCGGCTACGACGGCGTACGGCTGCTGCTTCTGCTGCTCGTTGCTCTCGGTGGCCGACATGGACGCCTCCTGAGGACCCGGGGGCGGGCGTAGTTAGGTAGACCTAACTACGAACTGGGTACCATGTGACCACGCGCAAGACACCAAATGCAATAACTTGCCGACGTCTTGTCGGAACGTTCACGGAAACGGTCAGTAGTCAGGCCGACAGCACGCTGAGGTCCACGGCCGCCCAGCGCGCGCCGAGACCGGTGACGGTCACATGCCGCACCTCGTCCGTCGTATCTCCGACGGCGCGGTGGATGACGACGTGCAGCCGGTCGTCGGTCAGCTCCTCGACCTTGCCCTCGCCCCACTCCACGACGATCACCGAGTCGGACAGTGAGACGTCGAGGTCGAGGTCCTCCATCTCGTCGAGCCCGCCGCCCAGCCGGTACGCGTCCACGTGGACGAGCGGCGGACCGTCGCCCAGGGACGGGTGCACCCGGGCGATGACGAAGGTCGGCGAGGTGACCGCGCCCCGGACGCCCAGGCCCTCGCCGAGCCCGCGCGTGAGCGTCGTCTTGCCCGCGCCGAGCTCGCCGTTGAGCATCACGAGGTCACCGGCGCGCAGCAGCTTGGCCAGCCGGCGGCCCAGGTCCTGCATCTGCTCGGGGGAGGTGACCGTCAGCCGGGTCTCAACCGGGTTGTGCGGTGCTGCTGGTGCTTCCATAGCCACCCACGGTAGCCCCTGCCGGCACGGCACCCGCACGGGTGAGGAGGTCGGCCAGCCGGTCGGTGACCACTTCCGGGTGTTCCAGCATCACCAGGTGCCCGGCGTCCGGAACCAGCACCAGCTCGGCGTCCGGCAGCCGGTCGGCGATGGCCTCGCTGTGCTCACTGGGCGTGACGAGGTCACCGATCCCGGCCAGCACCAGCACCGGCAGGTCCGTGAAGTGGTCGAGCGCCTCGGTCTTGTCGTGCTCCGTGAACGCCGGGTAGAACTCGGCGACCACGTCGATCGGCGTGCCCTCGATCATCCGCTCGGCGAATCGCGCGACGGCCGGGTCGACGTCCCGCGACGCGAACGAGTACCGCTTGATGATCCCGGCGAACAGGTCGGCGGTCGCCCGGCGCCCCTTCTCCACCAGCGCGGCCTGCTGCCCCAGCGCCTTGAGCACTCCGGGCAGCACCCGCCGTACGGCATTCACTCCCGCGACCGGCAGCCCGAAGTTGACCTCGCCGAGCCTCCCGGACGACGTGCCGACGAAGGCGACGGCGACCACCCGGTCATGGATCAGCTCGGGATACTGGTCGGCCAGTGCCATCACCGTCATCCCGCCCATGGAGTGCCCGACGAGCACGATCGGCCCGTCCGGCGCGGCGGCGTCGATGACGGCCTTCAGATCGCGCCCCAACTGGTCGATGCTGACCGGCACGTCGTCCTGCACCTGCTGCACGCCCCGCCCGGACCGCCCGTGGCTGCGCTGGTCCCAGTGCACGGTCCGTACGACGCCGCGCAGGGCCGCGCGCTGGAAGTGCCAGGAGTCCTGGCTGAGGCAGTAGCCGTGGCTGAAGACGACGGTGACGGGAGCGGGCGCCTTCCGCCCGAACAGCCGCCGGCGGCGCGGACCGAGCGCCGGCACGGCGTCGGGATCGATGTCGTCGACCTCGTAGTACAGCTCGGTGCCGTCGTCGGACGTCGCCTTGCCGGGCGTGCCGCGCAGCGACCCGTACGGTCCGGTCGAGTCGAGCGCGAGCCGCGCCTTCTTCCGCATACCGCGGCCGACCGTCATCCGCTCTATGGCGACACCGGCCGCCGCACCCGCGGCGACCACGCCTATCGCGGCACCCGCGATGCCGGTCGCCCTGCGCCAGTTCCCGGCCGCCCCCGTGGCGGAGACGACGGCTGCGACGGCCTCCGCACTGCTCTCGCTCACGTACCGCTCCTCTTCGCCGGACTACTGCTGCTGTTGCGACGCCCTCGGACGGTCACCCGCTTTGTTCCTCATTCACGTAGACGCGAGGAACGCGCGTTCCGATCCGCGTGACAATTTCGTACGCGATGGTGCCCGCGGCCTGTGCCCAGTCCTCGGCGGTGGGCTCGCCGCGGTCGCCGGGTCCGAAGAGCACGGCTTCGGTACCGGCCTCGGGCTCGTCCCCGCCGAGGTCGACGACGAACTGGTCCATCGCGACCCGCCCCGCGACGGTCCGCCACTTGCCGCCGACCAGCACCGGACCGGTCCCGGAGGCATGCCGCGGAACGCCGTCGGCGTACCCGACGGGCACGAGTCCGAGGGTGGTTGCGCCGGGGGTGATGTAGTGATGCCCGTAACTGACGCCGTGACCCCCCGGAACGTGCTTCACGAGCGCGACGGACGCCGACAGTGTCATCACCGGCCGCAGCCCGAAGTCGGCGGGGCTGCCGAGCTCGGGACTCGGCGAGATCCCGTACAGGGCGATCCCGGTACGCACGAGGTCGAAGTGGGTCTCGGGAAGGGTGAGCGTGGCGGCCGAGTTGGCGATGTGCCGCACCTCGGGGCGCACGCCCTGCTCCTCGGCGTACGCGAGCATCTCGCGGAAGCGGGTGAGCTGGAGGGCGATGGAGGGATGTCCCGGTTCGTCGGCGCACGCGAAGTGCGACCAGAGCCCGGTGATGCGGACGAGCCCGTCGGCCTCGGCCCGCAGGGCGGCCCCGACCAGCTCGGCCCAGTCCTCCCCGGGCTGACACCCGTTCCGCCCGAGCCCGGTGTCGGCCTTGAGCTGCACGCGCGCGGGGATGCCCGCCTCCCGGGCCGCCGCCACGACCTCCGCCAGGGCCCACATCCCGCTCACCGACACATCGATGTCGGCCTCGACGGCCTGCCGCCAGGGCCCGCCCGGCGTCCACAGCCAGCACATGATGCGTCCGGGCAGCCCGGCGGCCCGCAGCGCGAGCGCCTCCTCGGGCGTGGCGGTCCCCAGCCAGTCGGCCCCCGCCTCGACGGCGGCCCGGGCACACGGCACGGCCCCGTGGCCGTACGCCTCGGACTTGACCACGGCCATGAGGGCAGCGTCCGGCGCGAGGGCGCGCAGGGTCCGCACGTTGGCGCGCAGGGCGGCCAGGTCGATCTCGGCGCGGGCCCGCAGGGGCGCGGTCGGGGCAGTTGCTGTCTCAGTCATGGCGCACCCAGTGTCGCAGAGGGGTCCGACAGCCCCGAGGCACCGGCCCCCGTTCCAGCGCCTACTTCCCGTGCCGGTGCCCCCACACATACACACGGTCGCCCTTCTTCAGCACACCCCACAGCTTCCTGGAGTCGCCCAGGCGCAGATTGATGCACCCCCAGGAGCCGACGATGGTGTAAATGCTGCCGTAGACGGCGTGAAAGGCCTGCCCGCCGCTGAAGAACTGGGCATAGGGCATGGGCGAGTGGTAGATCGTCGACCAGTGGTTCTTGTGCTTCCAGTAGATCCTGTGCCAGCCGGTCCGGGTGGCATGCCCGACCCGGCCGCTGCGCATGGGGACGGGCCCGTAGAGCACCTTTCTCCCCTTCTGCACCCAGGTCAGCTGCCGATTGAGATCGACACACGCGACGCGGTACCTCCGAACGGGGCACTTCTTCTTGGCGTTCGGATTCTTCTTCGCGGAAATGAGCTGCATGGTGGCCCAGGTGACGGGCCCGGCGAAGCCGTTCGCCGCCTTGATCCTGTGCTTCACCTGGAATTTCCGGATGGCCCGGCAGTCGGCCGCCGACTGCTTCCCGTCCACCTTCAGCTTCAGCCACTTCTCGACCGCCCGCTGATAAGGCCCGGTCCGCCTGCTGCACTTCACCTTCCCGGCGGCGTCCTCGATCGGCACGTACTCGACGGGGTCGTACGTCCCGTCGTCCGCATCCCGGGGCTCGACGGCGTCCTCCGCTGCGGTGGGCGTGTACACCTTCGGCGCCAGCGCCTGGTCGGGCGTGTCGATCTGCCAGGGCTGAGCGGGCCCGGGTGCGACACCGGGCACGAGCTCGGCCTCGGAGGCGGAGGCGGGGGGTGCGGGGGCGCCCGCGGCACCGGCGGGAGGGGCCGGAAGGGCGGGGAGGGTGATGACGGCGGCGAGCACGACCAAGACATTGCGACAGGCGATACGCCCGATACGCCTTATATGTCTGACACATCTGATACGTCCACTGATCATGCGATCAGACAAACGCGCAGGGGTGACAGGCCGGGGGCGGCGCGCGGCGGGGTCACCCTTTTCGACGAGCGCCGCCCGGGCGACGGCGCGCGGCCCCCGGCCTAGGCTGAGAACCGGAGGTGGTGGAGATGCTGGCAGACACACCACTCAACGCGGTCATCCCGGCGTCCGACATCGAAAGAGCCAAGCACTTCTACGGCGACACGCTCGGCCTCAAGCTCATCGACGACCGGCAGGACACCGCACTCTTCGAGTCCGGCGGTGCCCGGTTCGTCCTCTATCTGACACCGAGCGGCGGCCGGGCCGCCCACACCCTGGCCGGCTGGACCGTCGCCGATCTCGACGCGGAGATGATGGAACTGCGCAGCCGCGGCGTCACCTTCGAGGAGTACGACCTGCCGGGCATCAAGACGAAGAGCGGCGTGGCGGAGGGCGCGGGCATGCGCGGCGCCTGGTTCAAGGACAGCGAGGGAAACATCCTCAGCGTGGTGCAGGACCTCCGATAGAGACGACCTCCGATAGACAGGCCCTTCGATAGACAGGCCCGATCTCCGGCAGTGCTCCGGCGGACCGGACCTCGACCGCGCGGTCCGGTCGGTCAGTCCCGCACGTCCCGCCACGCCCCCGGAATCGCCTCGGCCACGTCATGTGCCCCCGCCGGTGCCCCGTCTGCCGCGAACCGCCCGGCCAGCCCGTGCAGATACGCAGCCGCACTCCCGGCGTCCAGCGCGGAGAGCCCGGACGCCAGCAACGACCCGGCCAGCCCTGACAGCACATCCCCGCTCCCGGCGGTGGCCAGCCACGGCGTCCCCGTCGCATTGACCCGCACGGCACCTCCCGCCGAGTCCAAGACGAGGGTGGTCGACCCCTTGAGCAGCACGGTCGCCCCGTACCGCGAAGCAAGCTCGCGCACCGACGCCAGCCGCGCCCTCTCGACCTCCTCCCGCGCCACACCGAGCAGCGCGGCGGCCTCCCCGGCGTGCGGGGTCATGAGCGTCGGGGCACTGCGAGCCCGTACGACATCCCGCTCGGCGAGCCGCAGCCCGTCCGCGTCGATCAGCACGGGCACGTCCGCGTCCAGCACCTCGGCCACGGTCGCGGCGTCGTCCCCCGCACCGGGCCCGACGACCCACGCCTGCACCCGCCCGGCCTTCGCGGGCCCCTGATCCGATACGAGCGTCTCCGGGAACCGCGAGACGACGGCGCCCCCGGCGGGCCCGACGTACCGGACGGCCCCCGCGCCACCCCTGAGCGCCCCGGACACGGCGAGCACGGCCGCACCGGGATACCGCGCGGACCCTGCCGCGATCCCGACCACCCCCCGCCGGTACTTGTCACTCTCGGCACCCGGCACGGGCAGGAGTCGCGCCACATCCACATGCTGCAAGGCCTCCAACTCGGCCTCGGCGGGCAGCACCTCCCCCAGCCCGATGTCGACGAACCGCACCGACCCGGCGTACTCCCGCGCGGGGTCGATCAGCAGCCCCGGCTTGTGCGTCCCGAAGGTGACGGTGAGGTCGGCCCGAATGGCGGCACCGCGCACCTCCCCCGTATCGGCGTCGACGCCGCTCGGCAGATCGACGGCGACGACGGGGGCACCGGACTCGGCGACTAGCACCACCAACTGCGCTGCATCAGGCCGCAGTCCGCCCTTGCCACCAATCCCCACGATCCCGTCGACGACAAGATCGGCCCGAAGAATCGCCTCTTCGACGGCACCGACACCGGCCGCAGCGGCGGCACCGGCGGTCGAGCCTGCGTCCGCACCCGTACCGACGACCCGCCCGCCGGCCCGCAGCAACGCCGCAAGCCCCCCGGCGTGGACGCGCTCGGGTGCGAGCAGCACGGCCGCGACCGCCGCCCCCCGCCGAGCCAGCCGCGCACCGGCATACAGCGCATCCCCGCCGTTGTCCCCGCTCCCGACGAGCAGCACGACCCGGCTGCCGTACACCCGCCCGATCAGATCGGCACAGGCGGCCGCAAGCCCCGCAGCGGCCCGCTGCATCAACGCCCCGTCGGGAAGCCGCGCCATGAGCTCCCGCTCCGCTGCCCTTACCGTCTCCACGCTGTACGCAGTACGCATGCGGTCGAGTCTGCCCTCAGCCTTCGGCGATCACCACTGCCGAGGCCACCCCGGCGTCATGGCTCAGCGACACATGCCACGACCGCACGCCCAGCTCGGCCGCCCGCGCCGCCACCGTCCCCTTCACCCGCAGCCGCGGCTGCCCGCTGTCCTCCACGACGACCTCGGCATCCGTCCACAGCAGACCGGGCGGCGCCCCGAGCGCCTTGGCCAGCGCCTCCTTGGCGGCAAACCGCGCGGCGAGCGAGGCTACACCCCGCCGCTCCCCACTGGGCAGCAGCAACTCGCTCTCCAGGAACAGCCGTTCAGCCATCCCGGGCGTCCGCTTGAGAGACGCCTCGAACCGATCGATCTCGGCCACGTCGATACCGACCCCGATGATGCTCATTCGGGCACTCTATTCGCCGGGAATCTCCGGGTCCTCGGCGAACAGGTCCTCGGCGGTCGTAGCTGTCAGGGAGCGGTCGAACCAGAGCGCCAGGGTGTCGAGGTCGGTGCACGAGGTGATGCGCTCCCGTGCCGCCTCGGGGACGGGGATGCTGCGCTTCTCCAGGACGCGCAGGACCAGAGAGGCGCGGTCTTCGACCTGGCCTTCCGTCTTGCCCTCGGCCTTGCCCTCCAGGTAGGCCGTCTCACGGACCGTCCCCCTGCCGGGGAAGTAGCTGACGAACGACATGGATCGGTGTCCTGGAGTTCCTGAAGGGCGTTACTGATTGCCTCCAGTATGGCGCCGCAGTCAGGGTTACGTGCGTGTGCCAGGGCGGAGAGCACGGCCAGGGCAAGGTTCTTCGCCGCGGTCCTGGTATCGGTGATCACCGGCAAGTTCTCCGGCCCGGCGACCAGGGGATACGTCCGCTGAGCCGTCCAGCCGCGCGTACCGCAGTCGAACGGGCCGGCCGCCCACTTCGCTGTGGCCCCGTCCTGGCAGACCACGAGAAGCAGCACGGGCAGCCGGTACATCGCCTGAAGGTAGGCGACGTAGTACGCCCAACTCGCCTCCTTGCCTTCGACCTTGCCCGACTGCGCCTCGATCGCGAGCAGAAACTCCTCACCGTCGGAAGGCCCGACGCGCAACACCGTGTCTACGCGCCGCTCCAGCGGCCTCGCCTCCGTCACATCCGTGGTGACTGCGTCCACGGTCGCCTTCGCGGATAGAGGCACCTGATGGCCACCCCCGAGAACTGGCGGAAGTCGTCCTACTCCGGCGGCGGCGACGGCAATGACTGCTTGGAGATCGCGAACTCCCCCGACCACGTCGCCGTCCGCGACTCAAAGGCCCCGGCCAGGGCAACCCTCACCTTCCCGACCGGAGCCTTCTCCGCCTTCCTCGATGACGTGAAGAACTACTCCACCGTCACCGACTTCGCCAGGTTCCGAGGCTGATCCACCTCGTTGCCGCGAGCCGTCGCCAGCTCACACGCGAACACCTGCAACGGCACCGTAGCCACCAGCGGCTGGAGCAACGTCGGCGTCGCAGGGATCCGTACGAGATGGTCGGCGTAAGGCACGACCGCCTCGTCCCCCTCCTCCGCGATCACGATCGTCCGCGCCCCCCGCGCCCGGATCTCCTGGATGTTGGACACGATCTTGTCGTGGAGGACAGACCGCCCCCGAGGCGAAGGCACGACCACCACCACCGGCAGATCGGGCTCGATCAGAGCGATCGGCCCATGCTTCAACTCCCCTGCCGCGAACCCCTCGGCATGCATGTAAGCGAGCTCCTTCAGCTTCAGAGCCCCCTCCAGCGCCACCGGATACCCCACATGCCGCCCCAGGAACAGCACCGTCTTCTTGTCGGCAAGCGACCGCGCAAGTTCCCGTACCGGCTCCATGGTCTCCAGCACCCGCTCGACCTCACCGGAGATCTGCGAGAGGTCCCGAATCACGGCGGAAATCTCGTCGCCCCACTTGGTGCCCCGCACCTGCCCCAGATACAGAGCGACCAGATAACACGCAACCAGCTGCGTCAGAAACGCCTTGGTAGAGGCAACGGCCACCTCCGGCCCTGCATGCGTGTACAGCACCGCATCCGATTCCCGAGGAATCGTCGACCCGTTGGTGTTGCAGATGGCCAGCACCTTGGAGCCCTGCTCCCGCGCATGCCGCAGCGCCATCAACGTGTCCATGGTCTCGCCGGACTGCGAAATCGCAATCACCAACGACCGCGCCCCGAGGATCGGATCCCGGTACCGGAACTCACTCGCGAGCTCGACCTCACAAGGAATCCGCGTCCAGTGCTCAATGGCGTACTTGGCGATGAGCCCCGCATGAAATGCCGTACCGCACGCCACAATCACGACCTTGTCGACTTCCCGCAGCTCAGAGGCGCTCATCCGCACCTCGTCCAGCGTCAGCGAACCACCCGCATCGATGCGCCCCAGCAAGGTATCGGCGACCGCCTTCGGCTGCTCGGCGATCTCCTTGAGCATGAAGTAGTCATAGCCCCCCTTTTCTGCCGCGGACGCATCCCAGTCCACGTGATACGAGCGCACATCGGCCGCGCGGCCGTCGAACCCCGTCACCGTCACCCCGTCGCGCCGCAGCTCGACGACCTGGTCCTGACCCAGCTCGACAGCCGACCGCGTATGGGCGATGAACGCGGCGACATCGGAAGCCAGGAACGCCTCACCCTCGCCGACACCCACCACCAGCGGCGAGTTCCGCCGCGCCCCCACCACCACATCCGGCTCGTCCGCATGCACCGCAACCAGCGTGAACGCGCCTTCCAGTCGCCGGCACACCAGCCGCATCGCTTCCGCCAGGTCCGCACACGACGAGAACTCCTCGGCGAGCAGATGAGCGACCACCTCGGTGTCGGTCTCGGAGGCCAGGTCATGTCCCCGCTCCGCCAACTCGGCGCGCAGGACAGCAAAGTTCTCGATAATCCCGTTGTGTACGACGGCGACCCGCCCGGCATTGTCGAGATGCGGATGCGCATTGGCATCCGTGGGCCCCCCATGTGTGGCCCACCGCGTATGCCCGATCCCCGTCGAGCCCGCCGGCAACGGCCGGTCCACCAGCTCCTTCTCCAGGTTCACCAGCTTCCCGGCCTTCTTCGCGGCCGCCAGCCCCCCATCCGCCAGCACGGCGACGCCCGCCGAGTCGTACCCCCGGTACTCCAGCCGCTTCAGTCCGGCCATCACGACATCGAGCGCCGACTGCGACCCCACGTATCCCACGATTCCGCACATGGGCCGCAGCCTAAGCGCGAAGAGCAGCCGAAACACGGCTCAGCTTGCCCGAAATCGGAAATTCTGCGACTCGGGGCACGGGCACGGGAGCATGGTCCACATGAAAGGAGCCTCGTGAGTTACAGCATGTACGTCTGCCGATTCATCGGCGGTCAACCGACCCCGATGGACGAGACCGCTGCCGAGTCTGTGACGTCCACCTCGCCTACGCGGACTTCACGTGATCACACCGACCACTCCGAACACGCCGATCACGCCGATCCGAGCTCGATCAGAGCAGAACGTGACCGACCCCACCCCCCACCCCGTTCAAACTCCGTTAACAATGGACTGTGATCTCTCCGGTCTCCTCGATGCCCCGGAGCGCCCACCGGCCCAGGCCGGAGGCGACTCCCTACGTCGACCTCACCCGCACGGAGTGGAGCGCGCTGCGCGAGAAGACGCCGCTCCCCCTCACCGCCGAGGAGGTCGAGAGGCTGCGCGGCCTCGGTGACGTCATCGACCTCGACGAGGTGCGGGACATCTACCTCCCGCTGTCCCGGCTCCTCAACCTCTACGTCGGGGCCACCGACGGCCTCAGAGGCGCCCTGAACACCTTCCTCGGCGAACAGGGCTCCCAGTCCGGCACACCGTTCGTCATAGGGGTCGCCGGCTCCGTGGCCGGCGGCAAATCAACCGTCGCCCGCCTCCTCCAGGCCCTGCTCTCCCGCTGGCCCGAGCACCCGCGCGTCGAACGGGTCACGACCGACGGCTTCCTGCTTCCCACCAAGGAGCTCCAGGCCCGCGGCCTGATGTCGCGGAAAGGCTTCCCGGAGTCCTACGACCGCCGCGCCCTGACCCGCTTCGTCGCCGACATCAAGGCGGGCAAGGACGAGGTGACGGCCCCCGTCTACTCCCACCTCATCTACGACATCGTCCCCGACCAGAAGCTCACGGTCCGCCGCCCGGACATCCTGATCGTCGAGGGCCTGAACGTCCTGCAGCCCGCCCTCCCCGGCAAGGACGGCCGTACCCGCGTCGGTCTCGCCGACTTCTTCGACTTCAGCGTGTACATCGACGCCAGTCCCGAGGACGTCGAACGCTGGTACCTCAACCGGTTCAAGAAACTGCGTCAGACGGCCTTCCAGGACCCGGACTCGTACTTCCGCAAGTACACACAGGTGTCCGAGGAGGAGGCGCTCGAATACGCCCGCACCCAGTGGCGCACCATCAACAAGCCCAACCTGGTGGAGAACATCGCCCCGACCCGCGGCCGCGCCACCCTGGTCGTCCGCAAGGGCCCGGACCACAAGGTCCAGCGTCTGAGGCTGCGCAAGCTGTAGACCCGCCTGCTCAGCCTGTTAAGCCTGTTAAAAAGAACCATGCTGCACCTGCGCCTGATCACGCCGTCCGACAGGACCGACGACGTGGTCCGCCTGATCGAGAAGACCGTCGGCACCACGCATCTCGTCGTGGTGCCCGGAGCCGCCCGCAACCCCGCCGGGGACGTCGTCATGTGCGACGTCGCACGCGAGGCGGGCGACGAACTCATCGGCGCACTAAGGGCGTTGGACCTGGACAAGACCGGCTCGATCGCCGTCGAGAACATCGACCTGTCGCTGTCCAGGCGCGCCGACAAGGCCGAGGCGGAAGCCCCCGGCGAAGGCGCGGACGCGGTCCTCTGGGAGCACCTCGCCGAAGCGACGCACGAGGAGTCCACGCTCTCCTTCACCTACGTCGCCTTCATCACCCTCGCCACGATGATCGCGGCCTGCGGTGTCGTACTCGACAACGCGATCCTGATCGTGGGCGCGATGGCGGTGGGCCCGGAGTTCGGCCCGCTGGCCGGCATCTGCACCGCGGCCGTGCAACGCCATCCCAGGCTCGCCCTGCGCTCCCTGACCGCCCTGCTCGTGGGCTTCGCCGTCGCCATGCTGGTGACGGTCGGCTTCACCTACTTCATGGACGGCGTCGGCCTGTTCACCAAGGTCCGACTGGCAGCCGAACGCCCCAACACCAACTTCATCTACCGCCCCGACGCGTTCTCGTTCGTCGTCGCGGTACTGGCCGGCATCGCCGGCACCCTCTCCCTCACATCGGCGAAGTCGGGCCTGCTGGTGGGTGTCGCGATCTCGGTCACGACGGTCCCTGCGGCCGCGAACGCCGCGGTGGCCTTCTCCTACGACGAGTACAGACAGGCCTGGGGCTCCACCGAGCAACTGCTCCTGAACCTGCTGGGCATCATCCTCGCCGGCACGCTGACACTGCTGGCCCAGAAACTGCTCTGGGCCAGGCAGCGTGAACGCACGGCGAAAGCCGGCGGCGTCTAGTGGCGCGTTTCGCAGTCCGCGGCGACGCTGTCGCCGGGGTCGGCGAACACCACGTCGGCCGTGCCACCGTCACAGGACACCGTGTCGACGGCGGGCGCGTCGCCGCTCACGCCGATCGTGTCGTTGCCGCTGCCGGTCGCCACTGTGTCGGAGCCCGTGCCGGCGTCGACGAGGGTGGGCAGCGAGACGCTCGTCCCGTCGAAACTGTCGCCCAGGTCGCCCAGCCCGACCGAGAGCCGGGAGGTGCCGGCCACGCTGCCGCAGTCGACGCTGGTGGCGGACAGCCGCACGCAACCCGGCCCCAGCGCGATACCCGAGGTGTCCGTGAGGATCACACGGCCGCTGGAAGTGCTGGCAGTGACCTGGTTGACCGCGCCCGAACGCGCGCTGAGCACCACCATGCCGAAGAGACGCAACGCCGTGGAGCCAGGGGTCTGGGCCGCGGCCGGGGCGGCGAGCGCAGGGACGGCAAGACTCGCAACCAGGGCCGGAACGGCCGCTCGCTTCAGGATGCTGACTGTCTTCATGCTGCGTTCCTCACTTCCGTCGGGGCCTGCCACGCGTGGGCGGCCTCGACGCCAGTGAAACAATCAGTGACCCATTCGGCACATTTTGTTACACCCATGGAGTGACGCAGCTCGACTCCAGGGCATGCCTTAACCCAGCGCCGACTTCACCGCATCCGCCAGCCGCCCGGCAACAGACCGAGCCTGGTCGATATCGGCCGCCTCGACCATCACCCGCACCAACGGCTCCGTCCCCGACGGCCGCAGCAACACCCGCCCGGTGGACCCGAGTTCCCGCTCGGCCTCGGCAACGGCAGCCGCCAGCTCCGCAGAGGTCTTCACCCGCGCCCGGTCGACGTCCGGCACATTGATGAGCACCTGCGGCAGCCGCTCCATGACGGCGGCGAGGTCCTTGAGCGTACGACCGGTCTCGGCGACCCGGGCCGCCAGCATCAGCCCGGTCAGTGTGCCGTCCCCGGTGGTCGCGTGATCGAGGATGATCACGTGCCCGGACTGCTCGCCTCCTAGCGCGTACCCGTGCTCCTTCATCTCCTCCAGCACATAACGGTCCCCGACCGCCGTCTGGACAAGATTCAGCCCCTCCCGCTCCAGCGCCAGCTTGAAGCCGAGATTGGACATGACCGTCGCGACGACGGTGTCGGCCCGCAGTACCGACCGCTCCCGCATCGCCAGCGCGATCACGGCCAGAATCTGGTCGCCGTCGACCTCCGCACCGGTGTGGTCCACGGCGAGGCACCGGTCCGCGTCACCGTCGTGCGCAATGCCGAGCGCGGCCCCGTGCTCGACGACGGCGGCCTTCAGCAGGTCCAGATGGGTCGATCCGCAGCCGTCGTTGATGTTGAGCCCGTCCGGCTCGGCACCGATCGTGATCACCTCGGCGCCGGCGCGCGAGAACGCCTCCGGCGACACCCGGGCCGCAGCACCGTGCGCCTCGTCGAGGACGATCTTCAGCCCGTCGAGCCGGTTCGGGAGTACGGCGATCAGATGCGCCACGTACTGGTCGAACCCCTCGTCGTACGACCGCACCCGCCCGACACCCGCACCCGTCGGCCGCTCCCAGGGCTCCCCGTGCCGGTGCGCCTCGTACACGCCCTCGATCCGGTCCTCCAGCTCGTCGGCCAGCTTGTGGCCGCCGCGGGCGAAGAACTTGACGCCGTTGTCGGGCATGGCGTTGTGGCTGGCGGAGAGCATGACGCCGAGGTCGGCGCCGAGCGCGCCCGTGAGATACGCCACCGCCGGAGTGGGCAGCACACCGACACGCAGGACGTCCACACCGGCGCTGGCGAGGCCGGCGACCACGGCGGCCTCCAGGAACTCCCCGGACGCGCGCGGGTCCCGTCCGACGACCGCCGTCGCCCGGTGGCCCTCGAAGGTGCCCGCCTCGGCCAGTACGTGCGCCGCGGCCACGGAGAGGCCGAGGGCCATCTCCGCCGTCAGGTCCGCGTTGGCGACGCCGCGCACGCCGTCCGTGCCGAAGAGTCGTCCCACTTGTCCTCCTGAGGAAGCGTCAGTTGTTGCAGGCGTGCCGGCATCCGATCACACAAGCCTTTGAGGGTCTTGTGCCGTTATACGCCCCCGGCGGTCATAAACGAACGCCCCGACAGCACTGAGGCGTGCCGCCGGGGCGTTCGTACGAGCAGCAGCGAAGCTTAACGCTTGCTGTACTGCGGGGCCTTGCGGGCCTTCTTCAGACCGGCCTTCTTGCGCTCGACCGCACGGTCGTCGCGCTTGAGGAAGCCGGCCTTCTTGAGCGGGCCGCGGTTGTTGTCGACGTCGGCCTCGTTCAGCGCACGGGCGACACCGAGACGGAGCGCACCGGCCTGACCGGAGACACCGCCACCCGCGATGCGGGCGATGACGTCGTAACGGCCCTCGAGCTCGAGCACCTTGAAGGGCTCGTTGACTTCCTGCTGGTGCACCTTGTTCGGGAAGTAGTCCTCGAGGGTGCGACCGTTGATCTTCCACTTGCCGGTGCCCGGGACGATCCGGACGCGGGCAATGGCGTTCTTGCGACGGCCCAGGCCGGCGGCCGGCTGGGGCTCGCCGAAGCGGGACGCGAGCGACTCCGAGGTGTACTCGCCCTCGACGGGGACCTCGGACTCGGTGGTGTAGCTGTCGATGTCGACGAGCTCGGTCTCGGTCTCTTCGACCGGCTGCTCAACAGTGGTCTCGGCCACGATGCTCCTCAGATTCTTTTCTGTCTTAGGGGTGGCCGGAACTACTGCGCGACCTGGGTGATCTCGAACGGCACCGGCTGCTGGGCAGCGTGCGGGTGCTGGTCGCCCGAGTAGACCTTCAGCTTGGAGAGCATCTGACGGCCCAGGGTGTTCTTGGGGAGCATGCCCTTGACGGCCTTCTCGACGGCCTTCTCGGGGTTCTTGTCCAGCAGCTCGTCGTAGCGGACGGAGCGCAGACCACCCGGGTAGCCGGAGTGGCGGTACGCCATCTTCTGGGTCCGCTTGTTGCCGGAGAGGTGCACCTTGTCGGCGTTGATGATGATGACGAAGTCACCGGTGTCGACGTGAGGGGCGTAGATCGGCTTGTGCTTGCCTCGCAGGAGGGACGCGGCAGTGGTGGCGAGACGGCCCAGGACAACGTCCTGAGCGTCAATGACGTGCCACTGGCGAGTCACATCGCCGGGCTTAGGGCTGTACGTACGCACTTCTCAGCCTTCTTCTTCAGGGATGGGTGCTGACACAAGGCATCCTTGAAGCGATCGTGCAGCTGGGGACGACAGTGCCGGGAACTTGCCCGTATGCCGCCCACTGGTAACTGCTCCAGGGAACCTACGTAAGGGCTTCTCTCGTGAGAACGACCAAGCCAATACGCATAACAAATCGCAAGGGTACTAGCGCAGCCCCGAACGGGTCAAAACGAGGTCGCCGCCGCACCCCGAAGAATGAACGGGGACCGAGATGTGCCCCCCTGCCGGAAAGGTCCCCGTCGGCTCCACCGGAGGCACACCGGCACCCTCCGCCTCCCGTCTAAGATGCGCCCCATGAGCTTTGGGCAGCAGGGGGGACCCCAATCCCAGTGGGACCCCTGGAAACCGCACTCCCAGCAGCCGTGGACCAGCGGCGACGACGACGGCCAGACCCCGGACTGGGCGGCGCTCGCCGAGGCCTCGGAGACGCGCAACAAGAGGCGCCGGCTGCTGTTCATCGGCGGCGGCGCGGTCGCCACGATCGCGATCGGCACCGCCGTCGCCATGGCCGTCGTATCGGCGAACGGCGACAACCAGGCCTCGGGCAACCCGTCCAACCTGCCCGCGAGCGCGTCCATCCCGGGCAGCACCGCGTCGGCCCCGTCCTTCGCGCCGACCAGCGCCCCGCCGCCGCTGAACCCGAAGGACTTCATCTCCAGCAAGGCCAAGGACACGGCCCCGCTCAGCACGGGGACCCTCTTCCCGCTCACGCAGCTGGCCATGGGCTCGACCGTGTACAAGAAGGGCACGGCGGACGACACGAAGAACTGCGCGTCGAACGCCCAGGGCACTCTCCCCAAGATCCTCACCGCCGATCACTGCACCCGCCTCCTGCGCGTCACCTACAGCAGGAAGGACGTCGCGGTGACCATCGGCGTCGCCGTCTTCGACACCGAGGCGCAGGCGAGCAAGGCCAGGGCCCAGTCGGCCGCGGCAGCCAAATCAGGCAAGAAGGGCTTCGTCAGTGCGCTGGCCGGTGACGGTGTGAAGGCCTTCTGCAACGCCGCCACCTGCCTCACGACGGCCAACTCCTACGGCCGCTACGCCTACTTCGCCACGGTCGGCTTCACCAACGGCAAGGACGCCACAAAGCAGTCCACGGCCGTCTTCGCAGCCGGCAACGACCTGCAGCTGTACACGTTCCGCCAGATCCGCAGCCGCGGCGAGGCCCAGGCATCGGCCGCGGCAAACCAGTAACCAAGCGGTTCGGCCGCGCCCTGAAGGGGCGCGGGGAACTGCGCGACCAGCCACGACGGCGCGGCAGACGACCGACGACACCCCGCGGCACCCCAAGCGGAGCGCCTAGCAGCACCCGCCCCCAGGCAGCGTCCGCTTGTTCCGCGCCTCCTTGTTCCGCGCGGCAAGCAGTTCGTCGGCCGGGTAGCCGACCTCCTCCAGGGTCAGCCCGTGCGGCCGTACGACATGCACGGCCGAATCCCGTACGCCCGCGGCGAGCACCTTGCCGGGCCAGTCCGGCCCGCGGTGCCCGTCCCCCACGAACAACAGCGCCCCGATCAGCGAACGCACCATGTTGTGGCAGAAGGCATCGGCGCGGACGGTGGCCGTGATGATCCCGTCGTCTCCGCGGACAAGGCTCAGCTCCTGCAACGTACGGATGGTCGTGGCCCCCTCCCGCCGCTTGCAGTAGGCGGCGAAGTCGTGCTCGCCCAGCAACCGTTCGGCGGCCTCGTTCATGGCCTCGGCATCGAGCGGCCAGTCGTGCCAGAGCACATGATTCCGGAGCAGCGGATCGACCCCGCCCGGATTGTCGGTGACCCGGTACGCGTATCGCCGCCAGACCGCCGAGAAACGGGCGTTGAAGCCGCTGGGCGCCTCCCTGAGGGCCCACACCCGTACGTCCCTGGGCAGCCGCCCGGCGAGCCGCTTGAGCAGCTTCTCGTGATGCTCACGCCAGACGCTCTCCGGCAGATCGACATGGGCGACCTGCCCCCGGGCATGCACCCCGGCATCGGTCCGCCCGGCCACGGTCAGCTCATACGTCGTCTCCCCCGACCGCGTCACGGTCCGCAGGGCATCCTCGATCTCCCCCTGCACGGTCCGCCGCCCACCGGCCTGCTTGGCCCACCCCGAGAACTCGGTCCCGTCGTAGGACAGATCGAGGCGTACACGAACGTAACCGGGCTCTACTTCGTCACTCACACAGAGATCCTCTCAGGTACACAAAAGCGGGCCCGCTCCTCGAAAGGAACGGACCCGCCAACGCCCTCAAGGGGCGCGGGGAACTGTGCGAGCAACCACGACGAACCCGCAGCCGCCAACAAACAGGCCCCGGCAGACGCTTACGCGTCCTTGGACTCCTCAGCCGCGTCCTCGACCTCGTCGGCCTTGGCCACGTCGACCTTGGCGTCCTCGACAACCGGAGCGGCCTCCGCGTCCTTCGCCGCACGCTTGGTGGCGGCCTCGGCCTCACCCGTCGCCTGCTGCGCAACCGTCAGCGCCTCGACCAGCTCGATGACAGCCATGGGCGCGTTGTCGCCACGGCGGTTACCGATCTTGGTGATGCGGGTGTAGCCACCCGGACGGTTCTCGTAGCGCGGGCCGATCTCGGTGAAGAGCGTGTGCACGATGCCCTTGTCCGTGATGACCTGCAGCACCTGGCGGCGGTTGTGAAGGTCGCCCTTCTTCGCCTTGGTGACCAGACGCTCGGCGTACGGCCGCAGACGGCGGGCCTTCGCCTCGGTGGTGGTGATACGGCCGTGCTCGAACAGCGCCTTCGCAAGGTTCGCGAGGAGCAGCTTCTCGTGCGCGGCACTGCCGCCCAGACGGGCACCCTTGGTGGGCTTCGGCATTTTCTTTCTCCTGTGTGTCTGCCCCGGCCGTGTCAGGTACCGGGGTCAGGAACCCGATGAGCGGATGCTCACCGGCAACGACCGATCAGTACTGCTCGGTCTCCACGAAACCCGCGTCCGCGTCGTCGTCGGCGCCGAAGGCGTCGGCAGCGGCCGTGGGGTCGAATCCGGGCGGGCTGTCCTTCAGGGCAAGGCCCATGCCGGCCAGCTTCGCCTTGACCTCGTCGATGGACTTCGCACCGAAGTTACGGATGTCCAGGAGGTCGGCCTCGGAACGAGCCACGAGCTCACCCACGGAGTGGATGCCCTCACGCTTGAGGCAGTTGTACGACCGAACGGTGAGCTCCAGCTCCTCGATCGGCAGCGCCAGATCAGCGGCAAGGGCGGCGTCCGTCGGGGACGGGCCCATGTCGATGCCCTCGGCGTCGATGTTCAGCTCGCGGGCGAGACCGAACAGCTCGACCAGGGTCTTACCGGCGGAGGCCATGGCGTCACGCGGACGCATCGCCTGCTTGGTCTCGACGTCGACGATCAGCTTGTCGAAGTCGGTGCGCTGCTCGACACGGGTCGCCTCGACCTTGTACGTGACCTTGAGAACCGGCGAGTAGATCGAGTCGACCGGAATACGACCGATCTCCTGACCGACCTGCTTGTTCTGCACGGCGGAGACATAACCGCGGCCGCGCTCGACCGTCAGCTCCATCTCCAGCTTGCCCTTGCCGTTGAGCGTGGCGAGGACGAGGTCGGGGTTGTGCACCTCGACACCGGCCGGGGGCGCGATGTCGGCGGCGGTGACCAGACCCGGGCCCTGCTTGCGCAGGTACATCACGACCGGCTCGTCGTGCTCCGAGGAGACGACCAGCTGCTTGATGTTGAGGATCAGGTCGGTGACGTCCTCCTTGACGCCCGGCACGGTGGTGAACTCGTGCAGCACGCCGTCGATACGGATGGACGTGACCGCCGCACCCGGGATCGAGGACAGGAGGGTCCGGCGAAGGGAGTTGCCGAGGGTGTAGCCGAAGCCCGGCTCCAGCGGCTCGATCACGAACCGGGAGCGGAACTCGTCGACGACCTCTTCGGTCAACGAGGGACGCTGAGCGATCAGCATGAAGTGGATCCTTCAGTCATGGGCACCCACTATTTGATGCCCTTGAGTAGTACAAGGGTACGGGCGATATGGCCCCGAAGAGCCATACCGCCCGAAAACCTCAGATCAAGCAGCCGTGCGTCAGACGCGGCGGCGCTTGGGCGGCCGGCAGCCGTTGTGCGGGGTCGGCGTGACGTCCTGGATCGAACCGACCTCGAGGCCAGTGGCCTGGAGGGAGCGGATCGCGGTCTCGCGACCGGAGCCCGGGCCCTTCACGAAGACGTCGACCTTGCGCATGCCGTGCTCCTGCGCGCGGCGGGCGGCCGACTCGGCGGCCATCTGCGCGGCGAAGGGGGTGGACTTGCGCGAGCCCTTGAAGCCGACGTGGCCGGCGGAGGCCCAGGAGATCACGTTGCCCGAGGGGTCCGTGATCGAGACGATCGTGTTGTTGAACGTGCTCTTGATGTGCGCGTGGCCGTGAGCGACGTTCTTCTTTTCCTTGCGGCGCACCTTCTTGGCAGCGCCCTGACGACCCTTGGGGGGCATCTAGTAACTCCTACGGGGAGGTGGTCGGTCCTACAGCGAAGACCGCTGATGAAGCGTTGTCCGCTGAGGACTACTTCTTGCCCGGCTTCTTCTTGCCGGCGATGGCGCGACGCGGACCCTTGCGGGTACGGGCGTTGGTGCTGGTGCGCTGACCGCGGACGGGCAGACCGCGGCGGTGCCGCAGACCCTGGTAGCAGCCGATCTCGACCTTGCGGCGGATGTCGGCCTGGATCTCGCGACGGAGGTCACCCTCGGTCTTGATGTTGTTGTCGACGTACTCGCGGATCGCGACGAGCTGCTCCTCGGAGAGGTCGCGAACGCGGGTGTTCGGGTCGACGCCGGTCGCTGCCAGCGTCGCCTGCGAGAGGGTCCGGCCGATGCCGAACACATAGGTGAGGGCGACCTCCACACGCTTTTCGCGCGGGATGTCAACACCGGAAACGCGTGCCATTCAATGGCTCCAGTTGATCCTCGGAGGTCTTCCACAGAACCGGCTCCCGGCCGCCGTACCAGGTACGACACGGGTCCCCGGCCTCCGAACCGGGGGTATCGGGCGATAGCTCGCCCGGGTCCTGCGTATGAACATTTTCAGCTCGCGTCGCGCGAATCTCTGCGATATCGATGCAGAGGGATCGGTCGATCGTGCGTCAGCCCTGGCGCTGCTTGTGGCGCGGGTTCTCGCAGATGACCATGACCCGACCGTGACGGCGGATCACCCTGCACTTGTCGCAGATCTTCTTGACGCTCGGCTTGACCTTCATGGGATTGAGGTTCTCCGGGTCAGTGCCACCACCCCGCCGAAGCGGAATGCGGGCAAGATCTACTTGTAGCGGTAGACGATCCGGCCACGCGTCAGGTCGTACGGAGACAACTCCACCACGACCCGGTCGTCAGGGAGGATGCGGATGTAGTGCATACGCATCTTGCCGCTGATGTGTGCCAGGACCTGGTGGCCGTTCTGGAGCTCGACCTTGAACATGGCGTTCGGCAGAGACTCGACGACAGTGCCCTCGATCTCGATGGCACCTTGCTTCTTGGCCACGCTTCGCCCTTCGAATCGACTACCTTGATCGACTCCCGCCAGCGCATGAAGACATGCGGGTGCACGAGAGCCGACGAGTCAGTCTACGTCAGCCCACTGAGAAAGACGAATCGAGGAAGAATGCCCCGGCGGAGAGATCCTTAAGCACGCCGGGGACAGCCGCGCCCTGAAGGGGCGCGGGGCTGTGTCGATTTGCGGCTACCGCCGCGTGGGCGCGATCAGCCCCCACGCACCCGCAGCCGCATACGACCTATGCAAGCGGGTCAGGAGCGGCGGTCACGCCATATTCGGCCAGCTTCGCCTTACCCCCGTCGGGAGCCGTCAGCACCAGCGGCCCGGCCTCGGTCAGCGCCACCGAGTGCTCCCAGTGCGACGACCATGTACCGTCCGTCGTGATCACGGTCCAGTCGTCCGACAAGACTTCCGTCTTCGGCGTACCCAGCGAAACCATCGGCTCGATCGCAAGGCAGAACCCGGGCACCAGCTTGGGCCCCTTGCCACGGCGCTTCTCGACATAGTTCAGCAGGTGCGGATCCATGTGCATCTCGGTGCCGATGCCGTGGCCGCCGTAGTCCTCGATGATCCCGTACTTGCCGCCGCCCGGCTTCGGCTGACGGCGGATGTACGTCTCGATGGCACGGGAGACGTCCACCAGGCGGTTGCCCTGCTTCATCGCCGCGATGCCGGCCCACATCGACTCTTCGGTGACCCGGGAGAGCTCGATCAGCTCCGGGGAGTGACCGGAGCCGACGAAGGCGGTGTACGCCGCGTCGCCGTGCCAGCCGTCGATGATCGCGCCGCAGTCGATGGAGATGATGTCGCCGTCCTTCAGGACGACGTCGTCGGAGGGGATGCCATGGACGACGACCTCGTTGACGGAGGTGCAGATCGTGGCCGGGAAGCCGCCGTAGCCAAGGAAGTTGGGCTTGGCGTTGTGCTCGGCGAGGACCTTGCGGGCGACCTCGTCCAGGTCCTTGGTGCTGGCTCCGGGTACCGCCGCCTCACGGGTCGCCGCGTGGATCGCGGCGACGACCAGCCCTGCCTCACGCATCTTGGCGATCTGCTCGGGGGTCTTGATCTGCACCATGGGGGCCTGCGCTCTCCGTCTGCTGCTTACTGCGTCAACCGGTTATCTGTACAACAGTACGGCCGTGACGCCCCTCGGGGTGCCACGGCCGTAACTGGCTGACGGCTACTTGCCGTCGTCCTCGCGCTTGAGGGCTTCCAGCGCCCGCTGCGTGACCTCGGCCACCGGGCCCAGGGACGAGATCGTGACGACCAGGCCCTGCGACTTGTAGTAGTCGATGATCGGCTCGGTCTGTGTGTGGTAGACCTCGAGCCGGGTGCGGACGGTGTCCTCGGAGTCGTCGTCGCGCTGGTACAGCTCGCCGCCGCAGACGTCGCAGACGCCTTCCTTCTTCGCCGGGCTGTACGTCACATGGAAGACGTGCGCCGAGTCGTTGCGGCAGATGCGCCGGCCGGCGATCCGCTTGACGACCTCTTCCTCGGGGACCTCGAGGTCGAGTACCGCGTCCAGCTTGATGCCCTCGGTCTTGAGCAGCTCGTCCAGCGCCTCGGCCTGCGAGACATTGCGCGGGAAACCGTCGAGCAGGAAGCCGTTCTCCGCGTCCGGCTGCTCCATGCGGTCCTTGGCCATCGCGATGGTGACCTCGTCGGGGACGAGGTTGCCGGCGTCCATATAGGACTTCGCGAGTTTCCCGAGTTCTGTCTGCTGGCTGATGTTGGCGCGGAACAGGTCGCCCGTGGAGATGTGCGGAACGCGCAGCTTGTCGGCAAGGCGAGTGGCCTGCGTGCCCTTCCCTGCACCCGGCGGCCCGACGAGGACGATTCGCATCAGCGGAGGAACCCTTCGTAATTGCGCTGCTGAAGCTGGCTCTCAATCTGCTTCACCGTTTCGAGGCCAACACCCACGATGATCAGGATGCTGGTACCACCGAACGGGAAGTTCTGGCTTGCCCCGAAGCCAACCAACGCCATCGTCGGTACGAGAGCGATCAGACCCAGATACAGCGAACCCGGCCAGGTGATCCGGTTGAGTACGTAGCTCAGGTACTCAGCGGTCGGTCGGCCAGCCCGGATGCCCGGGATGAAGCCACCATACTTCTTCATGTTGTCGGCGACTTCCTCGGGGTTGAAGGAGATCGCCACATAGAAGAACGCGAAGAAAACGATCAGCAGGAAGTACGTGGTGACATAGACCGGGTGATCACCCTTGGTCAGGTTGTTCTGGACCCACGTCTTCCAGCCGGAATTGCCGCCCGAGAACTGGGCGATCAGGCTCGGAATGTAGAGCAGCGAAGAGGCGAAGATCACGGGGATGACACCCGCCTGATTGACCTTCAGCGGGATGTACGTGGACGTACCACCGTACGACCGGCGTCCGATCATGCGCTTCGCGTACTGCACCGGGATCCGTCGCTGGGCCTGCTCGACGAAGACGACCAGGCCGACCATGACCAGACCGACGGCGATCACCGTGCCGAACTCGATCCAGCCGCCGGCGAGCTTGCCCTGGAGCTTGATCGTCCACAGCGCGCTCGGGAAGGTCGCGGCGATCGAGATGAACATCAGGATCGACATGCCGTTGCCGATGCCGCGGTCGGTGATGAGCTCACCGAGCCACATGACGACACAGGTGCCGGCCGTCATCGTGATGACCATCGTGATCGTGGTGAAGATCGACTGGTCCGGCACGATCTGCGACGCCACGGGGCAGCCGGTGAAGAGGGCGCCGCTGCGCGCGGTGGCCACCAGACCGGTGCCCTGCAGGATCGCGAGCGCCACCGTCAGATAGCGGGTGTACTGCGTGATCTTCGCCGTACCGGCCTGTCCCTCCTTCTTGAGGGCTTCCAGGCGCGGGATGACGACGGTCAGCAGCTGAAGAATGATGCTCGCCGTGATGTACGGCATGATGCCGAGCGCGAAAAGGGTGATCTGGAGCAGCGCGCCGCCACTGAACATGTTGATCAGACTGAACAGGCCGCGGTTCGAGCTGGCCACATCCATGCACTGCTGGACGTTCTTGTAGTCGACGCCCGGGATCGGAACGTGCGTACCGACGCGATACACCACGATGATGGCGAGCGTGAAGAGCAGCTTCTTGCGCAGGTCGGGCGTCCTGAACGCCCGGGCGAACGCGGTGAGCACGGTGCCTCCTGCGACCCCCGCGCAACTGCGTCAAGGGTGACGGTCTTGAGGTTCACGGATACAAAAAAGAACAGTGCAGGCTACCTTACCGGCGGCACGGCTCCCCTTGGAACGACCGACCGGGGATACCTCATTGTGAGGTATCCCCGGTCGGGACTTCTTACGTCATCGAGACGTCCGAAAAATTCAGACGAGCTCGGTGACGGTGCCGCCGGCGGCGGTGATCTTCTCCTTGGCGGAGCCGGAGACGGCGTCGACCGTCACCTGCAGCGCCACGGAGATCTCACCCTGGCCGAGGACCTTGACGAGGCTGTTCTTGCGAACGGCACCCTTGGCCACCAGACCCTCGACGGTGACCTCGCCACCCTCGGGGTAGAGCGCGGCCAGCTTGTCGAGGTTCACGACCTGGAACTCGGTCTTGAACGGGTTCTTGAAGCCCTTCAGCTTCGGAAGACGCATGTGGAGGGGCATCTGCCCACCCTCGAAGCGCTCCGGAACCTGGTAGCGGGCCTTCGTGCCCTTGGTACCACGACCGGCCGTCTTACCCTTCGACGCCTCACCACGACCGACACGGGTCTTGGCGGTCTTGGCGCCCGGGGCGGGACGGAGGTTGTGGATCTTGAGCGGGTTGTTCTCCGCCATGATCAGTCGACCTCCTCGACCGTCACGAGGTGACGGACATGGCGCACCATGCCGCGGAACTCGGGGCGGTCCTCCTTGACGACCTGCGTGTTGATGCCCTTGAGACCAAGGGAGCGCAGGGTGTCACGGTGGTTCTGCTTGCTGCCGATGTAGGACTTGACCTGCGTAATCTTGAGCTGCGCCATGATTACGCACCCGCCCCGGCACGCGCACGGAGAAGAGCCGCGGGGGCGACGTCCTCGAGGGGCAGACCACGGCGGGCCGCGATCTCCTCGGGACGCTGCAGACCCTTCAGGGCCTCCACGGTCGCGTGCACGATGTTGATCGCGTTGTCGGAGCCGAGCGACTTCGACAGCACGTCGTGGATACCGGCGCACTCGAGCACGGCACGCACCGGGCCACCGGCGATAACACCGGTACCGGGGGACGCGGGCTTGAGCAGGACAACGCCGGCAGCCTTCTCACCCTGGATCGGGTGCGGGATGGTGCCCTGGATACGGGGGACCTTGAAGAAGTGCTTCTTGGCCTCCTCAACACCCTTGGCGATGGCGGCCGGCACCTCCTTGGCCTTGCCGTAACCGACACCCACGGTGCCGTCACCGTCGCCCACCACGACCAGCGCGGTGAAGCTGAAGCGACGACCACCCTTCACAACCTTGGCGACACGGTTGATCGCGACGACACGCTCAACGTAAGCGGTCTTCTCGGCGGCAGCTGCGCCGCCGTCACGACCCTTACGGTCCCGCCGCTCGCCGCCACCGGCACCGCTTCCACGGCGCTGGGGTCCAGCCATTGGATTACCTCTCTCTTTCCGCTAGCTACGAGCGGCTCAGAACTTGAGCCCGGCTTCGCGGGCGGCGTCCGCCAGGGCGGCGATGCGCCCGGCGTACTGGTTGCCACCACGGTCGAATACGACGGCCTCGACACCGGCGGCCTTGGCGCGCTCGGCGACCAGGGCACCGACCTGCTTGGCCTGCGCGGACTTGTCGCCCTCGCCACCGCGGATCGAGGTGTCCAGGGTGGACGCCGACGCCAGGGTGTGACCCTTGATGTCGTCGATCACCTGGGCCACGATGTGGCGGTTGGAGCGGGTAACGACCAGACGCGGACGCTCCGCCGTTCCGTTGATGTGCTTACGGATCCGGATGTGGCGGCGCTTGATCGCGGCGCGCTTGTAGGCGTCGCCCTTGAGGATCTTCTGTCCGTATGCCATGGCTTACTTACCCGCCTTTCCGACCTTGCGGCGGATGACTTCGCCCTCGTACTTGACGCCCTTGGCCTTGTACGGGTCGGGCTTGCGCAGCTTGCGGATGTTGGCCGCAACCTCGCCGACCTTCTGCTTGTCGATGCCCTCGACCGAGAACCGGGTGGGGGCCTCCACCTTGAAGGTGATGCCCTCGGGGGCCTCGACGGTGATCGGGTGGCTGTAGCCGAGAGCGAACTCGAGGTTCGAACCCTTGGCGGTCACTCGGTAACCGACACCGCTGATCTCGAGCTTCTTCACGTAACCCTGGGTCACGCCGGTGATCATGTTCGCCACCAGCGTGCGGGACAGGCCGTGCAGGGCCTTGTTCTGACGCTCGTCGTTGGGGCGGGTGACGCTGAGCACGCCGTCCTCACCCTTGGCGATGTCGATCGGCGAAGCGACGGTGTGGGTCAGCGTGCCCTTGGGGCCCTTGACCGAGACCGTACGGCCGTCGATGGTGACGTCCACGCCGGCGGGAACCGTGATGGGGAGCTTGCCAATACGCGACATAGCTGTTTCCTCCGTTCCCTTCCGCTACCAGACGTAGGCGAGGACTTCCCCACCCACGCCCTTCTTGCCGGCCTGCTTGTCGGTCAGGAGACCGTGCGACGTGGAGATGATCGCCACGCCGAGGCCACCGAGGACCTTGGGCAGGTTGGTGGACTTCGCGTACACCCGGAGACCGGGCTTGGAGATCCGCTTGATGCCCGCGATGGAGCGCTCACGGTTCGGGCCGAACTTCAGCTCGAGAACGAGGTTCTTGCCGACCTCGGCGTCCTCGACCTTCCAGCCCGTGATGAAGCCCTCCTGCTGGAGGATCTCCGCGATGTGCGACTTGATCTTCGATGCCGGCATCGACACGGAGTCGTGGTATGCCGAGTTCGCGTTCCGCAGACGCGTAAGCATGTCTGCGATCGGATCAGTCATGGTCATGAATTGGCCTTCGGCCTCTCTCGCCGGGGTTTCCTGGTGCGCCATCCCTCTCCCCGATCCGAGACGGGGCGGGTGCGGCACGGTGGACCTACGGCGTAGTAAGTCGTAAAGGCGACCGTCAGGCGCCCAACCCTCCAAGCCTAAGCCATGGAAGGGAGGGCGCCTGACACGCCCATTGCTTACCGAGAGCCCTTGGAATCCCTAAAAGGGGGATTACCAGGAGCTCTTGGTCACGCCCGGCAGCTCGCCACGGTGAGCCATCTCACGAAGGCACACGCGGCACAGGCCGAACTTGCGGTACACGGAGTGCGGACGGCCGCAGCGCTGGCAGCGCGTGTAGCCACGCACACCGAACTTGGGCTTGCGAGCAGCCTTGGCAATCAGAGCCTTCTTCGCCATCTCGCTCACGCCTCCTTGAACGGGAAGCCGAGGTGACGAAGGAGCGCGCGGCCCTCAGCGTCGTTGGTCGCCGTGGTGACCACGGTGATGTCCATACCCCGGGTACGGTCGATCTTGTCCTGGTCGATCTCGTGGAACATGACCTGCTCCGTGAGACCGAAGGTGTAGTTGCCACGGCCGTCGAACTGCTTGGGGGACAGACCACGGAAGTCGCGGATGCGCGGGAGCGCGAGCGACAGGGTGCGGTCCAGGAACTCCCACATGCGGTCGCCACGGAGCGTGACGTGGGCACCGATCGGCTGACCCTCACGCAGCTTGAACTGCGCGATGGACTTGCGGGCCTTGGTGACGGCCGGCTTCTGACCGGTGATCGTGGTGAGGTCGCGGATGGCGCCATCGATCAGCTTGGAGTCGCGGGCGGCGTCGCCCACACCCATGTTGACCACGATCTTGACGAGGCCGGGGATCTGCATGACGTTCTCGTACTTGAACTCGTCACGCAGCTTGCCCGCGATCTCCTCGCGGTACTTCGTCTTGAGACGCGGAGTGGTGGTGGTAGCCATCAGATGTCCTCACCCGTCCGCTTGGCAACGCGGATCTTGTTGCCCTCGTCGTCGAAGCGGTAACCGACACGCGTGACGACCTTGTTGCCGTCCTTCTCAACGACCAGCTGGACGTTGGAGACGTGGATCGGCGCCTCGGTCGTGACGATGCCGCCGGCCTGCGAACCGCTGGCGGTCGGACCGGCCTTGGTGTGCTTCTTGACCCGGTTGACACCCTCGACCAGGACACGCTCGTCGCGCGGGTAAGCGGCAATGACCTTGCCCTGCTTGCCCTTGTCCTTGCCGGTGATGACCTGGACCAGGTCGCCCTTCTTGATCTTCATGCTTACAGCACCTCCGGAGCCAGCGAGATGATCTTCATGAACTTCTTCTCGCGCAGCTCACGCCCGACCGGGCCGAAGATGCGGGTGCCGCGAGGGTCGCCGTCGTTCTTCAGAATGACGGCGGCGTTCTCGTCGAAGCGGATGTACGAGCCGTCCGGACGGCGGCGCTCCTTGACGGTGCGAACGATGACCGCCTTGACGACGTCACCCTTCTTCACGTTGCCACCGGGGATCGCGTCCTTGACGGTGGCGACGATGACGTCACCGATGCCCGCGTAGCGGCGACCGGAGCCACCGAGCACACGGATGCAAAGGATTTCCTTCGCACCAGTGTTGTCGGCGACGCGCAGTCGCGACTCCTGCTGGATCACGTCTATCTCCTGTTTGTCTGCCGGTTCCCGGCAGGGGCCCTATCCCTTACGGGAGTTGAGCCCCTGCCGAGCCTGGCGGAACTGTCCTGCGGGATTACCCCCGCAGGAATTACTTGGCCTTCTCGAGGATCTCGACGACGCGCCAGCGCTTCGTCGCGGACAGCGGCCGGGTCTCCGCGAGGAGGACACGGTCGCCGACGCCCGCGGCGTTCTGCTCGTCGTGCGCCTTGAGCTTGTTCGTACGGCGGATGACCTTGCCGTACAGCGCGTGCTTCACGCGGTCCTCGACAGCGACGACGACGGTCTTGTCCATCTTGTCGCTGACGACGAGACCCTCACGGGTCTTGCGGGCGCCACGTGCCTCGGTCGTCTGCTCTTCAGTCACATTGCTCTCGCTCATCAGGCGTTCTCCACCGTTTCGATGCCCAGCTCACGCTCGCGCATCAGGGTGTAGATCCGCGCGATGTCCTTGCGGACCGCCTTCAGACGGCCGTGGTTCTCGAGCTGACCAGTCGCCGCCTGGAAGCGGAGGTTGAACAGCTCTTCCTTGGCTTCGCGGAGCTTGTTCAGCAGCTCCTCGTCACCCAGCTCGCGCAGCTCGGACGCCTTGGTACCGGCCGACATCACGCTTCACCTGCCTCGCGCTTGACGATCCGGCACTTCATCGGCAGCTTGTGCGCTGCACGAGTGAGGGCCTCACGCGCAATCTTCTCGTTGGGGTACGACAGCTCGAACATCACGCGTCCGGGCTTGACGTTGGCGATCCACCACTCCGGGGAACCCTTACCGGAACCCATGCGGGTCTCGGCAGGCTTCTTGGTGAGGGGACGGTCCGGGTAGATGTTGATCCAGACCTTGCCACCACGCTTGATGTGACGCGTCATGGCGATACGAGCGGCCTCGATCTGACGGTTCGTCACGTAGGCCGGGGTGAGCGCCTGGATGCCGTACTCGCCGAACGCAACCTGCGTGCCACCCTTGGCAGCGCCGCTGCGTCCCGGGTGGTGCTGCTTGCGGTGCTTGACCCTACGGGGGATCAGCATGTCGGTCAGGCCTCCGTTCCGGTGCTCTCAGCCGGAGCGGCGGCGGGAGCCTCGGCCTTGGGGGCCTCGGCGCCTGCAGCCTGCTGCGGCTTGCGACCGCGCCCGCCACGCTCGCCGCCACGGCCACCACGGGCCGGGCGGTCGGCGCCACCACGGGCCGGGCGGTTACCCGCACGGGCCGCAGCGTTCTCGGCGCGGACCTCGGCGATGTTCTTGACGTCGCCCTTGTAGATCCAGACCTTCACACCGATACGGCCGAAGGTCGTCTTGGCCTCGAAGAAGCCGTAGTCCACGTTCGCGCGGAGCGTGTGCAGGGGCACACGGCCCTCGCGGTAGAACTCCGAGCGGGACATCTCGGCGCCGCCGAGGCGGCCACCGCACTGGATCTTGATGCCCTTGGCGCCGGCCTTCATCGCCGACTGCATGCTCTTACGCATGGCGCGGCGGAAGGAGACGCGGGAGGAGAGCTGCTCGGCGACGGCCTGAGCAACCAGCTGAGCGTCCGTCTCGGGGTTCTTGACCTCGAGGATGTTCAGCTGGACCTGCTTGCCCGTGAGCTTCTCGAGGTCACCGCGGATGCGGTCGGCCTCGGCGCCACGGCGGCCGATGACGATGCCCGGACGAGCGGTGTGGATGTCCACACGCACGCGGTCACGGGTGCGCTCGATCTCCACCTTCGAGATGCCGGCGCGCTCCATGCCGGACGTCATCATCCGACGGATGGCGACGTCTTCCTTGACGTAGTCCTTGTACAGCTTGTCGGCGTACCAACGGGACTTGAAGTCCGTGGTGATGCCGAGCCGGAACCCATGCGGGTTAACCTTCTGGCCCATTACCGGGTTCCTTCCTTGCTGCTGACGACCACGGTGATGTGGCTGGTCCGCTTGCGGATCCGGTAGGCACGGCCCTGGGCGCGCGGCCGGAACCGCTTCAGGGTCGGGCCCTCGTCGACGTACGCCTCGGAGATGAAGAGGCTGTCGGCGTCGGTGTGGTCGTAGTTGTGCGCGGCGTTGGCGATGGCGCTGTCGAGCACCTTGCCGACGGGCACGGAGGCTGCCTGCGGAGCGAATCGCAGAACAGCCTGAGCCTCCGTGGCGTCCATGCCACGGATAAGGTCCACCACGCGGCGGGCCTTCATGGGCGTAACGCGGATGTACCGCGCCTGGGCCCTGGCTTCCATGGTTGTCCCTCTCAGTTACTTACGTGTCTGAATGCGATCCGCTACTAGCGGCGCTTCGACTTCCGGTCGTCCTTGACGTGGCCCCGGAAGGTGCGCGTCGGCGAGAACTCGCCGAGCTTGTGGCCGACCATCGACTCGGTGACGAACACCGGGATGTGGGTCTTGCCGTTGTGCACCGCGATCGTGTGGCCGAGCATGGCCGGGACGATCATCGAGCGACGGGACCAGGTCTTGATGACGTTCTTGGAACCGGCTTCGTTCTGGGCGTCCACCTTCTTTACGAGGTGGTCGTCGACGAAGGGCCCCTTCTTGAGACTGCGCGGCATCTAAACCCGCTCCTAGCGCTTCTTGTTCGTCTTGCGGCGGCGGACGATGTACTTGTTCGAAGCCTTCTTCGGCGAACGAGTACGACCTTCCTTCTGACCCCAGGGGCTGACCGGGTGGCGACCACCGGAGGTCTTGCCCTCACCACCACCGTGCGGGTGGTCAACCGGGTTCATCGCCACACCGCGAACGGTCGGGCGGACGCCCAGCCAGCGCTTGCGGCCGGCCTTGCCCCAGTTGATGTTGCTCTGCTCGGCGTTGCCGACCTCGCCGACCGTGGCGCGGCAGCGCTGGTCGACCAGGCGGATCTCACCGGACGGCATACGAAGGTGGGCCATCGTGCCCTCCTTCGCGAGCAGCTGCACGGAGGCACCGGCGGAGCGGGCGAACTTGGCGCCACCGCCCGGACGAAGCTCCACGGAGTGGATCGTCGTACCGACGGGGATGTTGCGCAGCGCCAGGTTGTTGCCGGGCTTGATGTCGGCGCCCGGACCGTTCTCGATCCGGTCGCCCTGGTTCAGGCCCTTCGGCGCCAGGATGTAGCGCTTCTCGCCGTCCACGTAGTGGAGCAGCGCGATGCGCGCGGTGCGGTTGGGGTCGTACTCGATGTGCGCGACCTTCGCCGGCACGCCGTCCTTGTCGTGACGACGGAAGTCGATCACTCGGTAGGCGCGCTTGTGTCCGCCACCCTGGTGGCGAACGGTCACACGACCGGCGTTGTTACGGCCGCCCTTGCTGTGCAGCGGGCGGACCAGCGACTTCTCCGGCGTGGACCGCGTGACCTCGACGAAGTCGGCGACGCTGGAGCCACGGCGGCCCGGCGTAGTCGGCTTGTACTTGCGGATTCCCATTTCTCAGTCCTCGTCCGATATCGGACGATCCGACCCGCTTACGCGGTCGGACCGCCGAAGATGTCGATACGGTCGCCCTCGGCGAGGGTCACGATCGCGCGCTTGGTCGCCGCACGCTGGCCGAAGCCGGTGCGGGTCCGCTTGCGCTTGCCGATGCGGTTGATCGTGTTGACCCCGGTGACCTTGACCGAGAAGACCGCCTGGACGGCCTGCTTGATCTGGGTCTTGTTGGCACTCGGGTCGACGATGAACGTGTACTTGTTCTCGTCGAGAAGCGCGTAGCTCTTCTCGGAGACGACCGGCTTCAGCAGGACGTCACGGGGGTCCGTGTACGACTTGCTCAGCGGCGTCTCGACGGTGTTCTTGCCCTCGGCCTCGTGGCGACGCGCCTTGGCGACGCGCGCGGCCTTGGCGGCCTTGGCCGCCTTGGAGGCAATGCTGGGGTGACGCGTAGCCATCAGGCTTCGCTCCCTTCGGTGTCAGCGGCCTTGGGGCCAGACACGAAGGACTCGAAAGCGGCCTGGGTGAAGACCACGTCGTCCGAGACGAGAACGTCGTACGTGTTCAGCTGGCCCGGCTCCAGGATGTGGACCTGGGGCAGGTTGCGGGCGGACAGCCACGCGGCCTCGTCGGCGCGCTCGACGACCAGGAGCAGGTTCTTGCGCTCCGAGATCTTGCCGAACAGCGTCCGGGCGGCCTTCGTCGACGGGTTCTCACCCTCGATGACGCCGGAGACGACGTGGATGCGGTTGTGGCGGGCCCGGTCGGTGAGGGCGTGGCGCAGGGCCGCGGCCTTCATCTTCTTGGGGGTCCGCTGCGAGTAGTCACGCGGCTGCGGGCCGTGGACGACGCCACCGCCGGCGAACTGCGGCGCACGGGTCGAGCCCTGACGGGCGCGGCCGGTGCCCTTCTGGCGGTACGGCTTCTTGCCGCCACCACGGACTTCACCGCGACGCTTGGTCTTGTGCGTGCCCTGGCGGGCAGCGGCGTTCTGCGCGACGACGACCTGGTGAAGCAGCGGGATGCTGATCTTCTCCACGCCGAAGATCTCCGCGGGGAGCTCGACGCTACCGGTCTTCTCGCCCGCAGGCGAAAGGATGTCAACAGTGCTCATCGGTACCTCAGGCCCCCTTGGCCGCGGTGCGGACCAGGACGAGGCCGCCGTTCGGACCGGGAACCGCGCCCTTGATGAGCAGCAGACCCTTCTCCGCGTCAACGGCGTGGACGGTCAGGTTCTGGGTGGTGACACGCTCGTTGCCCATGCGACCCGCCATGCGGAGGCCCTTGAACACACGGCCCGGGGTGGCGCAGCCACCGATGGAGCCGGGAGAGCGGTGCTTGCGCTGGGTGCCGTGTCCGGCGCCGAGGCCCTTGAAGTTGTGACGCTTCATGACACCGGCGAAGCCCTTGCCCTTGCTCTTGCCGGTCACGTCGACCTTGATGCCGGCCTCGAACACCTCGGCGGTGATCTCCTGGCCGAGGGTGTACTCGCTGGCGTCAGCGGTACGGATCTCGACGAGGTGGCGGCGGGGAGTGACGTCGGCCTTGGCGAAGTGGCCCTTGAGGGGCTTGTTCACCTTGCGCGGGTCGATCTCGCCGAAGGCGATCTGGACCGACTCGTAGCCGTCGCTGTCGTTCGTACGCACCTGGGTGACGACGTTCGGGCCGGCCTTGACGACGGTGACCGGAACAACACGGTTGTTCTCGTCCCACACCTGCGTCATGCCGAGCTTCTCGCCCAGGATGCCCTTGATCTGCTTAGCCATTCTCAGATCACCGACCCTCAGAGCTTGATCTCGATGTCGACACCGGCCGGGAGGTCGAGTCGCATCAGAGAGTCAACGGTCTTGGGCGTCGGGTCGAGGATGTCGATCAGGCGCTTGTGCGTGCGCATCTCGAAGTGCTCGCGCGAGTCCTTGTACTTGTGCGGCGACTTGATGACGCAGTACACGTTCTTCTCAGTGGGCAGCGGCACCGGGCCCGCGACCGACGCACCAGTGCGGGTCACCGTCTCGACGATCTTCTTCGCCGAGGAGTCGATGACCTCGTGGTCGTAGGCCTTGAGCCGGATGCGGATCTTCTGTCCCGCCATGGCTACTCAGTAGTCCTGTCTCTTTTACAGCTCTGGAACCCGGTGGTTCCGTACCCTTCTCCTCCGACCCACGCGGTCGGGTGTGTCGCGCTCTCACCGACACAGATGTCCCTTGTTCGAACATCCCTGCCGGGAAAACACGGCCCTTCCGGAACCGCAAGCCGAGGACGAGAAGTCCACCGGGTGCCTGGTCGGTGCCGCACTGACACTTCCCGGAAGATTCCCGTACGTCCGCCCCAGTGCTGCCTTACGGCAGTTAGGGCGACGAGTACTGTGGGACTCGCTTCCGGTCCTCCCGGCGGGAGGCGCGCAGCATCAACACTCGACCGAGCAACTCCGACAGTCTGCCATATGGGGCAGGGGCCTGGCCAATCGAGCCGGAGAGAATACCCCCGGAGTGACGCAGGTCAAACACGCGCCCTAGTCGCACACCTGACACCCCCTCATGCGTGTTCATGTCCGTGAATAAGAATCAAGTACCGATCTATTGACGCGTCCATAGCAAGCGCTTACGTTCCCGGTTGAGCACGACGGAAAGCGCTTTCCCTGCACGGCATCCGGCACCCCTGGTCACGGACGAACCCGGAGGCACCACCATGCAAGTGAGACCCGTCATCGCGTGTGTCAGCCTGCTGTCCGGCGCGCTCGTCGCGCTGTCCGGCACCCCGGCGCAGGCCGCGAGCGCCACGCAGTACGTGTCGCCGAGCGGCACCGCCGGCGCGGCCGGCACACAGTCCGCCCCGACCACGCTCGCCACGGCGATCAGCCGCATCGCATCCGGCGGCACCATCTACCTGCGCGGCGGGACGTACAACTACTCGTCGACGGTCACGATCCCGGCCGGCAGCAACGGCACCTCGAGCGCCCGTACCACCCTGTCCGCCTACCCGGGCGAGACCCCGGTGCTCAACTTCTCGGCGCAGAGCGAGAGTTCGTCGAACCGCGGGCTCCAGCTGAACGCCGATTACTGGCACGTCAACGGCCTCACCGTCGAGCACGCCGGCGACAACGGGATCTACGTCGGCGGCAGCAACAACGTCATCGAGCGCACGGTGACGGCGTACAACCGCGACACGGGCCTGCAGCTCGGCCGGATCTCCTCCAGCACCCCCAGCAGCCAGTGGCCGTCGAACAACCTGATCGTGAGCTCGGAGTCGCACGACAACGAGGACTCCGGCGGCGAGAACGCCGACGGTTTCGCCTCGAAGCTCACCACCGGCACCGGGAACGTCTTCCGTTACGACGTCTCCCACAACAACATCGACGACGGCTGGGACCTCTACACCAAGACCGACACGGGCGCCATCGGCCCGGTGACCATCGAGTACTCCCTCTCCTACGGCAACGGCACCCTCACCGACGGCACCCAGAACGCGAACGGCGACCGCAACGGCTACAAGCTCGGCGGCGACGACATCGCGGTCAACCATGTGGTCCGGCACGACATCGCGTACGGCAACGGCCATCACGGGTTCACGTACAACAGCAACCCGGGCACGATGGCCGTCTCGAACAACGTCGGCATCGACAACGCCGAGCGCAACTTCTCGTTCGACAAGGGGACGTCCGTGTTCCGGACGAACACCTCGTGCCGCTTCAACGTCAGCGGCTCGAACGACAAGACCGTCGGCGACGCCGACAGCTCCAACCAGTTCTACAGCGGCACGAACGGCTCCCGGTGCTCCTCCTACAGTGGCGCCCTCGGCTGGTCCTTCGCCTCGGACGGCCACCTCGCCGTGACCTTCGGCGGCAAGGTTGTGACGCCGTGACCAGGGGTTTCTGACTTCCCTGGGGCTTCCCCCACCCCGATACACCGGCTTGCCGGATGGTCCGGGGGAAGCCGCCCCGGCCACGGTGGTTGCACACCTTGCACCCACCGGAAGGACTGCTCGTGCGCATCGTCACGGCCACCGCCGTCATCCTGACCCTGGCGGCGGGAGCCGCACCGACCGCCGTGGCCGACGCCGGCGAACCCGGCACCGACGGCCTGTGGCGCATGGACGGCTACGGAACCGTCCTCGCCCTCGGCCACGGGGTCTACCAGGAGTACCAGACCACCGCGGTGAGCTGCCTCAAGGGCGACTCGGCGCGGCAGACGGGCCCGGGGACGTACACGGCCGACGGCACCGTGCTGACCGTACGTCTCGGGCGGGATCGCGATCATGCGCAGCTGTCGGCGGACAGTTCCGTGGGCCACCGGCAGCTGCGGCGGATCGGGGCGCTGCCCGAGGAGTGCACCCGGCGGACGCCCACGGACCCCCGTACCGCCTTCGACGTCTTCTGGCAGTCCTTCGAGGAGAACTACCCCTTCTTCGCCGCCAAGGGCATCGACTGGCATGCCGTGCGCGACCGTTACCGGTCGCTGGTCCACAAGGACACAACCCGCTCGGAGCTCTTCGACGTCTTCAGCCGCATGGTCGCCCCGCTCCACGACGCCCATGTCGCCGTACAGGACGGCAAGCGCGTCTTCGCCCAGGGCCGACCCGGCACCGAGATGCCCTCGGACACGCTGGACGCCAGGGTCAAGAAGTTCATCGTCGGGCGCGACCTCAAGGACGCCCCCTACCGACGGGACTTCGCCGCCGGCCGCATCACCTACGCCGACCTCCCCGACGGCGGCCCCGGCTACCTGCGCATCTCCGGCTTCGGCGGATACACGACCGCCGACCGCGGCTCGTACGCCGCCAACCTGGCCGAGCTCGACAAGGCACTCGACACCGTCCTCACCGCCGACCGCAGCCGCCGCCTGCCGGGCCTGATCATCGACCTGCGCATCAACGGCGGCGGCTCCGACGCCCTCGGCATCCACATCGCCGAGCGCCTCACCGACCGGCCCTACATCGCCTACGCCAAGCGCGCCCGCAACGACCCCGCCGACCCGACCCGGCACACCCGCCCCGAGCCGGTACCCGTGGTCCCCGCCCACGCGCCCCGCTACACCGGCCCCGTCGCCGTCCTGACCGGCGGCTCCACGGTGAGCGCGGGCGAGACGTTCACCCAGGCCCTCATAGACCGCCCCGGCAGGACGGTACGCATCGGACAGGCCACGCAGGGCGTCTTCTCGGACGTCATGACCCGCAAACTGCCGGACGGCATGACCGCCTGGCTGCCCAACGAGGAGTTCCTGACCCGCACCGGCCACACCTTCGACGGCACAGGTATTCCGCCACAGATCACCGAACCGGTCTTCACAAAGGAGGAGTTCACCAATAACAGGGACTCGGCATTCAACCGAGCGGTGACCCTGCTGCGCCCCTGAGGGGCGCGGGGAACTGCGCGACCAGCCACGAAGCGCCTGCAGACGACCAACGACCAATCGCGGCACTTCCCAGGGGGCAAGCTAAGCGCCGGCGTGCCGCAGGCGCGCAAACGACGCATCCAGCCCCCGCTTCAGCACCCGCGCCGCAGGCCGTTCCACCAACCGGTGAACAAGCCAGCTCAGCACCAGGAACCCGCCGATCACGCCGGCCACCAGCAACCGGGGATCCATCGTGCCGTGCAGCCGCCCGATCAACGTCGTACCGGCCACATAGTGGATCAAGTACAACGGATACGTCAGGCTGCCCGCAGTCACCAGCCACTTCCACCGGACCCGGTCCGTCGCGCCCAGCGCGATCGCGACCATGACCAGCAGGAACACGGTGTAGATCACCATGCTCCCCCGCCACCCGGAGACATGCTCGGTGTTGTCGATCCGCAGGCCCAGCTCCCGCTGCCCCATCAGCCACGCCATCGCGAGGATCCCCCACAGCAGCAGGTCCTGGCCGAAGCGGTGCATGAGGTAGAGGGCGAGGCCGGCGATGAAGAACCAGGCACCCTCCGGGTTGGCGGCCAGCGTCAGGAGGTGGAACTTCGCCACCGGCGCGAGCATCGCGGCCGCGCCCCACACACAGCAGAAGATCACGACCTTGCGGTACGTCAGCCCGGTGGCGACGACCACCATGAAGAGCAGATAGAAGCGCAGCTCCGACCAGAGCGTCCAGTAGACGCCGTCGACGCTCGCCACGCCCGAACCCGACTGCAGCATCGTGAAGTTGAGCAGAATGTCGCGCAGCTTCAGCCGGTCCCAGACCCCCGGCGCCACCACCAGCACGGCCGTGGTGAAGGCGATACCGAACCAGTACGCCGGATACAGGCGGATCACCCGGGAGACGAAGAAGTCCCGCGGGGTACGCCCCCAGCAGGACATGCAGATCACGAAGCCGCTGATCACGAAGAAGATCTCGACGCCGATCCAGCCGTAGGCGGCGAAGTGGAAGACCGTCGGCATGATGTCGGAGACCGGCCGATCCCAGACGGCGTTGGCCGGCTGGTCGACGCGCCAGCTGCCGGCGTAGTGGTGCACGGCCACCATCAGGGCGGCGACGAGGCGGATGCCGTCGATGGCGTACAGGCGAGGACGCTCGCGGCGGAACGGGGCCGCTTGACGGCGTACCTGCACCGCTCGCAACTGCTGCGTCGGCCGGTCGACCATCGTGGACATCAACGACCATCCCTGTCTCTGCCTGTTCCGACCCCTCACGCTAGGGGGTCACAACCGCCACACAGCGAACAGACAAGAACATTCTGGACATCGGAAACGGGGAGTTGGTCCAACCCTCTACGGGTGATCTCGCAAGGTTCGCCGAGACTTCACCGGGCGACCGTCGGCCCTCTCGACGCGGGACGGTCGCGGAGCAAGCGAAAGGGCCCGTACGACCGAAGTCGTACGGGCCCCTTCAGGAGCTCGCGCTGGAGCTACCAGGTCAAGCCAACAAGCTTACTTGTTGATCTTGGTGACCTGGCCGGCGCCGACCGTCCGGCCACCCTCACGGATGGCGAACTTCAGGCCCTCTTCCATGGCGACGGGCTGGATGAGCTCCACCTTCATCTCGGTGTTGTCACCCGGCATGACCATCTCGGTGCCCTCGGGGAGGGTCACGACGCCGGTCACGTCCGTCGTACGGAAGTAGAACTGCGGACGGTAGTTGTTGAAGAAGGGGGTGTGACGGCCACCCTCGTCCTTCGACAGGATGTAGGCCTGGGCCTCGAACTCGGTGTGCGGGGTGACCGAACCGGGCTTGATGATGACCTGGCCGCGCTCGACGTCCTCGCGCTTGATGCCACGGAGGAGCAGACCGACGTTCTCACCGGCCTGGCCCTCGTCGAGCAGCTTGCGGAACATCTCGATGCCGGTGACCGTGGTGGTGGTCTTCTCCTGCTTGATGCCCACGATGTCGACGGTCTCGTTGACCTTGAGGACACCACGCTCGATACGGCCGGTGACGACCGTACCGCGACCGGTGATCGTGAAGACGTCCTCGATCGGCATCAGGAACGGCTTGTCGACGTCACGCTCGGGCTGCGGGATGTTCTCGTCGACGGCCTTCATCAGGTCGAGGACGGACTGGCCCCACTCCTTGTCGCCCTCGAGGGCCTTGAGCGCCGAGACCTTGACGACCGGCAGGTCGTCGCCCGGGAACTCGTACTCGGAGAGCAGCTCGCGGACCTCGAGCTCGACGAGCTCCAGGATCTCCTCGTCGTCCACCATGTCGGCCTTGTTCAGGGCGACGACGATGTACGGAACGCCGACCTGGCGGGCCAGGAGCACGTGCTCCTTGGTCTGCGGCATCGGGCCGTCGGTGGCGGCGACCACGAGGATGGCACCGTCCATCTGCGCCGCACCCGTGATCATGTTCTTGATGTAGTCCGCGTGACCGGGGCAGTCGACGTGCGCGTAGTGACGCGTCTCCGTCTGGTACTCGACGTGCGCGATGGAGATGGTGATACCGCGCTGGCGCTCTTCGGGAGCCTTGTCGATCTGGTCGAACGCCGATGCCTCGTTCAGGTCCGGGAACGCGTCGTGCAGCACCTTGGTAATGGCGGCCGTGAGGGTCGTCTTACCGTGGTCGATGTGACCGATGGTGCCGATGTTGACGTGCGGCTTAGTCCGCTCGAACTTCGCCTTCGCCACTGGGGTCCTCCTGTGGAGTGGTTCTGGAACGCCTTGCTTCATCGGCGCCAGGTGATCTTTGCTGTTGGTGCCCGGGCCCCGGGGCACCACTCGCAAACGGTGACGAATGCGGGTGAATGCCCCGGCAGGCTCCGGAGTCAAGCCTAAAGCGTGTGAACGCAGCGCGTTAACGCAGTGCGTTACTCGCCCTTGGCCTTCGCGATGATCTCCTCGGCGACGTTCCGCGGAACCTCGGCGTAGGAGTCGAACTGCATCGAGTAGCTTGCGCGACCCGACGTCTTGCTGCGGAGGTCTCCGACGTAGCCGAACATCTCCGAGAGGGGCACGAGGCCCTTCACGACGCGGGCACCGGCCCGCTCCTCCATGGCCTGGATCTGGCCACGGCGGGAGTTGATGTCGCCGATGACCTCACCCATGTAGTCCTCGGGCGTGGTGACCTCGACGGCCATCATCGGCTCGAGCAGCACGGGGCTGGCCTTGCGCGCGGCCTCCTTGAAGGCCTGCGAACCGGCGATCTTGAAGGCGAGCTCGGAGGAGTCGACCTCGTGGTAGCCACCGTCGATGAGCGTGACGCGGACGCCCGTCATCTCGTAGCCCGCGAGGATGCCGAACTGCATGGCCTCCTGCGCACCGGCGTCCACCGAAGGGATGTACTCCTTCGGGATACGGCCACCGGTGACCTTGTTCACGAACTCGTACGACGCGTCGCCGCCCTCGATGGGCTCGATCGCGATCTGCACCTTGGCGAACTGACCGGTACCACCGGTCTGCTTCTTGTGGGTGTAGTCCACGCGCTCGACGGCCTTGCGGATCGTCTCGCGGTACGCGACCTGCGGCTTGCCGACGTTGGCCTCGACCTTGAACTCACGGCGCATACGGTCGACCAGCACCTCGAGGTGCAGCTCGCCCATACCACCGATGATGGTCTGGCCGGTCTCCTCGTCCGAGTGGACCTGGAAGGACGGGTCCTCCTCGGCCAGGCGCTGGATCGCGATGCCCAGCTTCTCCTGGTCGCCCTTCGACTTGGGCTCGATGGCGACCTGGATGACCGGCGCCGGGAAGTCCATGGACTCCAGGATCACCGGGGCCTTGTCGTCGCACAGCGTCTCACCGGTCGTGGTCTGCTTCAGACCCATCACGGCGACGATGTCGCCGGCGCCCACCGACTCGATCTCCTCACGCTTGTTCGCGTGCATGCGGTAGATCTTGCCGATGCGCTCCTTGCGGCCCTTGACGGAGTTCAGCACGGCCGTGCCGGACTCCAGGCGGCCCGAGTACACCCGGACGAAGGTGAGCTTGCCGAGGTGCGGGTCGCTCATGATCTTGAACGCCAGCGCCGACAGCGGCTCGTCGTCGGACGGCTTGCGCTTGACGACCGTCTCCGCGTCCTTGACGTCGTGGCCCTCGATGGCCTCGATGTCAACGGGAGAGGGCAGGTAGCGCACGACCGCGTCGAGCAGGGGCTGAACGCCCTTGTTCTTGAAGGCGGTGCCGCAGAACACCGGGGTGACCGTGATGTCCTTGGACTTGCCGGACGCGATGGTGATACGACGGATCGCGGCGTACAGCTGCTCCACGGAAGGCTCTTCGCCCTCCAGGTACAGCTCCATGATCTCTTCGTCGTTCTCGGCGACGGCCTCGACCAGCTTGCCGCGGTACTCCTCGGCAGCCTCGGCGTGCGTGGCCGGGATGTCGACGATGTCGTACATCTCGCCCTTGGTGGCCTCGGCGGACCACACGAACGCCTTCATCGTGACCAGGTCGACGACGCCCTTGAAGTCGGCCTCGGCACCGATCGGAAGCTGCATGACGATCGGCTGAGCGCCCAGGCGGTCAGAGATCATGTCGACGCAGCGGTGGAACTCGGCACCGGTCCGGTCGAGCTTGTTGACGAAGCAGATGCGGGGGACGCCGTAGCGGTCCGCCTGACGCCACACCGTCTCGGACTGGGGCTCAACGCCGGCGACGCCGTCGAACACCGTCACGGCACCGTCGAGCACGCGCAGGGAACGCTCCACCTCGACGGTGAAGTCGACGTGGCCCGGCGTGTCGATGATGTTGATGGTGTGGTCGACGTCTTCCAGCGGCCAGTGACAGGTGGTGGCAGCAGAGGTGATCGTGATGCCACGCTCCTGCTCCTGCTCCATCCAGTCCATGGTGGCAGCGCCGTCGTGGACCTCACCGATCTTGTAAGACACACCGGTGTAGAACAGGATCCGCTCGGTGGTGGTCGTCTTGCCCGCGTCGATGTGGGCCATGATCCCAATGTTGCGGACCTTGGCCAGGTCAAGTGAAGTGGTAGCCATAAGGCTTCAGTCTTCTCTCGGTCTCGATGTGGGTAGCGACTACCAGCGGTAGTGCGCGAAGGCCTTGTTGGACTCGGCCATCTTGTGCGTGTCCTCGCGCTTCTTCACAGCGGCACCAAGGCCGTTGGAGGCGTCGAGAAGCTCGTTGAGCAGACGCTCGGTCATGGTCTTCTCGCGACGGGCGCGGGAGTAACCGACCAGCCAGCGCAGCGCGAGCGTGTTGGCACGACCGGGCTTGACCTCGATCGGAACCTGGTACGTCGCACCACCGACACGGCGGGACTTGACCTCGAGGGTCGGCTTGATGTTCTCCAGCGCGCGCTTCAGCGTGATGATCGGGTCGTTGCCCGTCTTCTCACGCAGACCCTCCATGGCGCCGTAGACGATGCGCTCGGCGGTGGAGCGCTTGCCGTTCAGCAGCACCTTGTTGATGAGCGACGTGACCAGAGGGGAACCGTAGACCGGGTCGATGATGACCGGGCGCTTCGGGGCGGGGCCCTTACGAGGCATTTCTACTTCTCCTTCTTGGCGCCGTAGCGGGAACGGGCCTGCTTGCGGTTCTTGACACCCTGGGTGTCGAGGGAGCCACGGATGATCTTGTAGCGAACACCCGGCAGGTCCTTCACACGGCCGCCGCGCACGAGCACGATGGAGTGCTCCTGCAGGTTGTGTCCCTCACCCGGAATGTAAGCGGTGACCTCGATCCCGCTGGTCAGACGCACACGCGCGACCTTACGCAGGGCCGAGTTCGGCTTCTTCGGGGTGGTCGTGAACACACGCGTGCAGACGCCACGACGCTGAGGGGAACCCTCGAGTGCGGGCGTCTTGTTCTTCTCGACCTTGTCCTGCCGGCCCTTACGGACCAGCTGCTGGATCGTAGGCACTACTTCTCCGGTTTCTGTGTGCCGATAGGTGAAGCTAACCTGGAACGTCGCCGACCCACGCGGTCGGGTGTGTCGAATCCGGCAGACTCTCGCCGCGAAGCGAAAAGGGCGCAGATTACGGTGGCCAGTGACGGCTCGCCATGCGGTTGAAGGCACGCACGAGAGCCAGGGCACACCCCAGGCACAAGGTCTGAGCGTACCTACCTCATTCGCTGTGGTCAAAACAAATGGGCCGCGCCCGCATCGGCGTGCGGTGCATGTCAAGACCCTGTACCGTACGCGATCTTCGAATCCACGGTCCGCGATCCTCGGCGCCGGGGGTTCGCGCAGGTCAGCCGGAGGACGCCAGCCCCGCCGCGATGAGGACGGTGATGATCAGCGCCCATCCGGCCACCGACAGCCAGCCCAGGACCAACCCGGTCATCGCCAGCCCCTCGCCGCGCTCGCCGGTGCGCTGCATTTCGCTGCGGGCGGAGTGACCGAGGATGACCGCGGGTATGCCGGTGAGCCCGGCGGTGAACAGCGTGAGCAGCCCGCAGATCATGGAGCCGACAGCCTTGCCGTTCGTGGGCGGCGGCGCCGGCAGGAAGGTCGCGGGGACGGGCGGACCCGGCCGGGTGAACGGCACGGGACCCTGCGGCAGGTCGGCGACGAGCAGCGCCAGCTCTCCCACCGTGCGAGCAGCGTAGGCCCGTGCGACCCGCCGGTCGAACTCGTCCTTCTCCAGCCGCCCCTCCCCGTATCCCGCCCTGAGCACATCCACGGCCCGCTCGCGGTCGGCATGCGCGGCGAGCATGGACGGGCTGCTCTGCCCCTGCCACGGCTGCCCGAAGGCCTGCGCCGGCGGTGCGACCGGCTGCCACGACTGCGGCGGCTGCCCGAAACCCTGATGCCGCTGTGGGGCCTTCTCCCCCGGCTGCGGCACATCCTGCCCCGACTGCGGGACGTCCTGCGCCCGCAGCGGGTCACCCTGTCCGGACTGCCAGGGCTGCCATGACGGATTGGACACGAGTACCTCCCCGAACCCCCGAGTCTCTCCATGATGCGCCGAAGCGGCATTTCCGGCACAGACCGCAGCGTCTGCTTCTACGCTGACCGGTCATGGACATGAGAAGCGGGAGGGGGCCGGACGGGGAGCCGCGGCTGTCCCTCGACGCCATGACGGCGGACTTCGTCGTGGACGTCGCGAACGTGGTGCGCGAGCGGGGGCTGGTCAACGACCGGCCCGCCGATCTGTCGCGGCTCACGCTGCTCACCGGCGCACTCGCGGAGTTCGCCCGCGACGACTCCGTACGGGTCTACGGCGTCTGCGACGGCTCCCTGCTCGGCGACGGCCGGCTGTACCCGGCCGAGCGCACGCTGCTGGCCCGCTGGGCCGCCGAGGGGCGCCTGGAGGTACGGCCGGTGGCCGACCCGCGGATCCTGGAGCTCGTCGAGACCCTGGACATGCCCGCCGTGACCGGCGACAACTTCTTCGACGAGATCCCCGACCACCCCTGGATCGCCGGAAACACCGACAGCTTCCTGCGGCCGGTCCCCGACGCCTCGGGCCGGGGTGTGAGCGTGGTCCCGCGCGTGATGCCCGTACCGCAGGAGTGGCAGATCTCCCGCAAGCGCGAGGAGTCCGACCTGCTCGCCTCCGGCATGTACGACCGCCGTGGCGCCGGCGCCCGCCGCGAGCTGCTCGACCGGATCTGGCGCTGCCCCGCGGCCGCGTGCCCGCTGTTCGGTCCCGGCCGTACGACGGGACAGCCGCTGCCCCGCCACCGTCGCGGCCGGGTCCTGTGCCCCACACACGAGGTCCAGCTCACTTCATTGGGCACGGTGCCGGCCCGGGCGCAGCTGAAGGTGCGGGTGGACGGCGCGGTGCGGACCAGGTTCACGGTGGCCGAGGGCGCGGAGATCACCGTCGGCCGCGCACCGGCGCCGTCGGACGGCATCGCCCTGGCCCCGTGGATCGGCGAGGCGGCCCGTATCTGGATGAGCCGCAACCACGTGACGATCGCCCTCGACGGCGGGCAGGTCCGCGTCCGCGACACCAGCGCCAACGGCACGGTCGTCCGTCGCGCGGGCGACGACGTACGACTGCGCCGGGGCGGCGAGTGGCCCCTGCGCACCGGTCAGCTGGTCCTGCTGCACGAGACGGTCGCGCTGGAGCTGAGCGGGCGCCGGTACTTCTTCGAGGACCCGGAGCAGGGACCGGCGCGGCCGCTGTCGCCTTCGGACAGCGGGCCGACCCTGCTGCACCGTCCGGGCGAGGCGCCGCGCGGACGCCGGGGGCGGCGGTGACCGAGGCGGCGTTCACGGCCGGGGCGGGCGATCTGCTGGCCGGCCGCTACCGCCTGGAACGGATGGTGGGCAGCGGTGGCCAGGGGCGGGTGTTCGCCGGTGTCGACGAGGCGCTCGGGCGGCGGGTGGCGGTCAAGGTGCTGCAGCCGCCGCGCGCGGTGCCGGGCGGCCCGGCGGACGAGGCGGTGGCCCGGTTCGACCGGGAGGTGCGCGCGCTGGCCGCCCTCGACCACGACCACATCGTCAAGATCTTCGACCTCGGCGTGCACCGGGGCGCCCGGTTCTCCGTCATGGAGTTCCTCGACGGCCCGTCGCTCGCCCAGGAACTGCGCGAACACGGTCCGCTCCCCCTGACTCGGGCCGTGGACATCGCCGCGCGCGCCGCCGACGCGCTGGCCGCGGCGCACGCGCTCGGCATCTGGCACCGGGACGTGAAGCCCGCCAACATCCAGCTCACCGGGCGGGGCCGGCCGAAACTGTGCGACTTCGGCCTGGTCTCCGTCCTCACCCCGAACGCCCCCGCCCTGACCCGCCGGGGCGCCTCCCCCGGCTGCACGCCGGGCTTCGCCTCGCCGGAACAGGCGCGCGGCGCGGAGTTGACCGGTCCGACGGACGTGTTCTCGCTCGGCGTGACGCTGTACGCCCTGCTGGCCGGCGGCTCCCCGTTCGCCGCCGCCGACCCGGCCGCGGCCCTCCACAAAGTCCTGCACGAACAGGCACCCCCACTCACCACATACCGCCCCGACGCCCCACCCGACCTGACCGCCCTGATCTCATCGATGCTCCACCCCACCCCCGCCACCCGCCCCAGCGCGGCCGGCACGGCCATCCGCCTACGCACGGCCCTGGACCGCCTGAACGCGGCAAGCGGCCGACACGCCATCTATACGCCGACGCAGCGACCGACGCCGCCGACGCCGGGTACTGCCGGCCAACACGCCATGGCCACGCCAGGCCTGACACCCGCCACCACGGATCCGCCCGCGGGGGCACGGGACCTGGCGGCGGAACGGGAGGAGGTGACCGGAGCGACACCGGCACCCATCGACCCGACCGCCGAGCAGGAGCCGGCCACCGCAGCGACACCGGCCGACACCGACCCGACCGCCGAACGAGACGTAGCCACCGGGACGGCACCGCCCCACCCGACCGCCGAGCGAGACCCAGCCGCGCAGACGCCACCGCACCCCGCGGACCCGATCGCCCAACGGGAGCGGATGACCGGAGCGACACCAGCCAACGCCGACCCGACCCCCGGCCGAGACCCAGCCACCGAGACACCACCGCCCCACACGGACCCCGCCGCCAGGCGGGAGGCGCTCACCGGCGCCGCCCCCGGCCCCCGCGACCGCGCCTGCGCGTCGAGAACCGGTGTCCATACCCCCGGACCCGCCGAAGCCACCGACGAACAGCTCTGGCAGACCCTTGAAGACGCCGAGCGGCACCTGGACGCCGGCCGTTTCCGGGCTGCGGACGTCGCGTTCGGGCGGCTCTCGCAGCGGCTGTACGCCGAGGCCCGGCACGGGCATCCCGCGATGGTGGCCGCCCAGCTGGGCCGGGTGCGGGCGCTGGACGGACTGGGCCGACGCGGGGACGCGGAGGCCCGGCTGGCGCGGCTGCGCGGGCAGGCGGTGCGAAACCTGCCCGCCGGGCACCCGCTGCGCCTCGCGGTGGAGGGCCTGCGGCTGTCCGGCTGACGAGTCAGCCCGCTCAGCGGCGCTTCACCGTGCGTGCCCGTGGTGCGGCCTGCGGCGCGGGTCTCAGCTCAGGGTGCGACTCCTCCAACGACGCCTTCTGCGCCTCGTACTCCTGCTTTCGGCGCTCGTACGCAGGATCGCTCGAATCTGCCTCGTGCGCCCCGAGAGTCATCACCGAGAGCCACATGACGATGACACCGAGGCCGAGGGCGAAGACCCACCCGATCACGGCACTGAAGTACTCCGCAGCCTTCATCGAGCCCAGCGTGTCGTGCCAGATCGCACCGGCCAACCAGATGTACCCGCCGATGTACGCCGTTCTCCAGAGCGCCCCCAGAACGACCTTCGCCAAGGACGGCCGCTCGCAACCGAGCTTCACGGCCAGCAGAAATGGCCGGTACGCGCTGCCGAGGTCCCCCGATGTGCTCCCCACCATCAGCATGAACAGACCGATGATCCCGGTCTCCCAGCTCAGCCAGGTGGCGATACGGCCGTCGCCGTAGTAGATCCCCCAGGCCACCCAGCCACCCACCATGGCGAGCGCCAGCCAGGCCAGCACCCGGGACATGACCCGCCGTGAGGCGGCCGTCTTCTCCGCCGGCGCCAGCCGCAGCTGCTCGCTCTCCTCCCACGCGGCGACCAGATCGGCGTACTCGCGATGAACGGCCGCACGGGCCTCCTCCTGGACGCGCCGCTCGCGTTCCCGCGCCGCAAGACGACGCTCGGCCTCCAGCCGCTCCTGGTGGTCCCGCTCCGCACGAGCACCCAGATGCGCCTGTACGACCTCCCCGAGCCGCGGCGACGCCTCCCGGCAGGACCTGTGCAGCCGCCCGTACCAGGAATCCGGCTCGCGGGCCGACGGCATGCCGTTCCTGCCGAGCTCCCGCAACCGCTCCTCGGCCCGCCGCCCCGGCAGCACGGCGAGCAGGAGCAGCGGTCGCGGCGGTGCCAGGTCGAGCCCTTGGCGCTCCGTGGGATACACGGCCTGGGAGACCGCCTTGTTCCACTGCTTGACCGCCCGCTCCCAGGCCAACTCCACACCGCCGAGCCGACGCAGTCGCGTGAACCCTCTCAGCGTCTCCAGCACCGTCCGGTCCAGCGCCGCCACGAATCCGGCCTCCGGGCCCCCCGTCCGGTACGCGGCCACGCACAGGTCGGCCAGGCCGTCCAGGGTGACCTCCCGTTCCCGGAACACCACCGGCCCCTCGGGGTCGAGCCACACCAGCAGGCGCAGGAGTTTGACCTCGGGCGTCAGGTCCCCGGTCAGCCAGCGGTCGAACAGGTCCCTGCGCCCCTCACGCTCCACGGCCGTCAGGTCGTCCAACTCCCGCAGCCAGGTCGACAGTTCGCGCCACGCCTCGGAGGGCGTCTGCGGTGTGCCCATGCGCCCGAAGAAGTAGTCGGCCGCGCCCGGCCGTTCACGAAGGGCTGCCGCCAAGCCCGCGCGCGTGGTGTGCAACCGCCCGGCATAAGCCAGCCCGCGCATGCCCGTGCGCCCCGACGGGCCGGGCGGCCGGACCGGCTCCGCCTCCCGCCGGGTCGGCGCCGAGCGCGCAGACCTCGATGGCGGCGTCTGCGTGTCCCGCCCGTCCAGCCACTCCAGTACCTCCCGGCCCCTCCAGCGACGGGCGGGATCGGTCTGCAGGAGGCCCGCGCAGAGCGCCGGCAGCCGATCGCCCGGCACCTGCTCCAGGGGTACCGCTCCCCGGTCGAGCGCCTGGCGGATCCCGTGTTCGCTCAGCCCGGCGAAGGGCGGCGTCCCGGTGGCGGCCTCCCGGACGATCATCCCGAGCGCCCACCAGTCGTACGCCTCCGACGACTCGCCCTCCAGCACGAACTCGGGCGGCGCGTAGGCGAGCGTCATCGACGTGGTCCGATGGGCCCGCTCCCGGTCCCGGCTGATGCCGAAGTCGGCGATGACGACCGCGCTGTCCGAACCCGGGTCGCGGTAGAGGAGGTTGGCCGGCTTCAGGTCCCGGTGGATGATGCCGGCCGCGTGCAGACAGTTCACCCCGCCGGTCAACTGCCGTACGAGTGATACGAGTTGTGCGGCGGCCAGCGGTCCGGAGTGCAGCCGCTCGGCCAGCGCGCCGCCGCCGAGGTACTCCAGCACCTCGTAGTCCCGGCCGTCCGCCGCGCTCCCCTGCCCGGCCACCTGCACGATCGCGTGGTGCCGCAACCGCTCCAGCCGCTCCCACACCGTGCGGTCGGCCCGCAGTCCGCGGCGGTACAGCTTCACCGCGCGCAGTACCCCGTCGGCGTCCCGGGCCCGGAAGACATCGGCCTCCCCGCCCTGCCCGATCAGCTCGGCGCCGGCCGGGAAGGCGTCCGCCAGTGGCTCGGGCAGTGGGTACTCCCCCGGACTCATGCGTCGTCCCCCTCGTACCCCTCGTCCACGGCCCGGACGGCGACCGGCACATCGGACGCCAGCCTGAGCCGGTCTCCGCGGCGCAGGGCCACCCACCCGCCCGGTGCGATCCTGCGCTCCTGGTGGTAAGTGCCGTTCGTGGAGCCCTCGTCGCGGATCCAGGCCCGGCCGCCCGCGTCGACCCGCACGGTGGCGTGCCGGCGCGAGAGGTTGTCATACGGCTCCAGCAGCCGGGCCGCGTCGCCGTCCCCTTCCCGGCCGAGCACCCGCGCGGTGCCGGCCGGGATGCTCAACACGCCAGTGGGGAAGCCCAGTTCGATCCCTGCCGGGGTGTGCTCCCGGCGGGTGCGTGCGATGCCCGCGCCGCTCAGGGAGTACGGGGTGAAGCAGGCCCGGCACACCAGCTGCCGGGGCCCTTCGGCCACCGCTCCGCACGGACAACGGCGCATGCTCTCCCCCATGGCCTCGCTCCCGGCCCGCTCCGCCCGTGATCGGACACGGACAACTCCGGGCGGGCCGCATCCTAGATGATCGCCCTGTGGCCGCACCGCGAAACCGCGGGTGCAAGAACGCCGAAGGGCGGCCACCCCATAACGGAGTGACCGCCCCTCAACTCAAGCTGCTCGCTTACTGGTTGTACGGACCGTAGTCGTAGTCCTCCAGCGGAACGGCCTGGCCGGAGCCCGTGCCGAACGGCGAGTAGTCGATGTCGTCGTAGCCGACGGCCGAGTACATCGCGGCCTTGGCCTCCTCGGTCGGCTCGACCCGGATGTTGCGGTAGCGGGACAAGCCCGTACCGGCCGGGATGAGCTTACCGATGATGACGTTCTCCTTGAGGCCGATCAGGGAGTCGGACTTGGCGTTGATCGCCGCGTCCGTGAGGACCCTGGTCGTCTCCTGGAAGGACGCCGCCGACAGCCACGACTCGGTCGCCAGCGAGGCCTTGGTGATACCCATCAGCTGCGGACGGCCGGAGGCCGGGTGGCCGCCTTCCTGGACCACGCGACGGTTCTCGACCTCGAACTTCGAGCGCTCGACCAGCTCGCCGGGCAGCAGCTCGGCATCGCCGGACTCGATGATCGTCACACGGCGCAGCATCTGCCGGATGATGATCTCGATGTGCTTGTCGTGGATCGACACACCCTGCGAGTTGTAGACCTTCTGGACCTCGCCGACCAGGTGGACCTGGACGGCACGCTGGCCCAGGATGCGCAGCACGTCGTGCGGGTTGGTGGCACCCACGGTGAGCTTCTGGCCCACCTCGACGTGCTCGCCCTCGCTGACCAGAAGACGGGCACGCTTCGAGATCGGGAACGCCGTCTCGTCGCTGCCGTCGTCCGGGGTGACGACGATCTTCTTGGTCTTCTCGGTCTCCTCGATCCGGACGCGGCCGTTGGCCTCGGAGATCGGGGCGACACCCTTCGGCGTACGAGCTTCGAAGAGCTCGACGACACGGGGCAGACCCTGGGTGATGTCGTCACCGGCCACACCACCGGTGTGGAAGGTACGCATCGTCAGCTGGGTACCGGGCTCACCGATGGACTGGGCGGCGATGATGCCGACCGCCTCACCGATGTCGACCAGCTTGCCGGTGGCCAGCGAGCGGCCGTAGCAGAAGGCACAGGTGCCGACCTGGGACTCGCAGGTCAGGATCGAGCGGGTCTTCACCTGCTCGATGCCGTGGTGCACCAGCTGGTCGATGAGCACGTCGCCCAGGTCCACGTTGGCCGGCGCGATCACCTTGCCGTCGACGACGACATCCTCGGCGAGCATGCGGGCGTAGACGCTGGTCTCGACGTCGTCCGCCTTGCGCAGCACGCCGTCGGCGCCCCGCTCGGCGATCCGCAGCTTCAGACCGCGCTCGGTGCCGCAGTCCTCCTCGCGGATGATGACGTCCTGGGAGACGTCGACCAGACGACGGGTCAGGTAACCCGAGTCGGCGGTACGCAGGGCGGTGTCCGCCAGACCCTTACGGGCACCGTGCGTGGAGATGAAGTACTCCAGCACGGACAGGCCCTCACGGAAGGACGCCTTGATCGGACGCGGGATGGTCTCGTTCTTCGCGTTCGACACCAGACCGCGCATACCGGCGATCTGCCGCATCTGCATCATGTTTCCTCGGGCACCCGAGTCAACCATCATGAAGATGGGGTTGGTCTTGGGGAAGTTCTCGTTCATCGCCTCGGCGACCTCGTTGGTCGCCTTGGTCCAGATCGCGATGAGTTCCTGCGTGCGCTCTTCCTTGGTGATCAGACCGCGCTCGTACTGCTTCTGGACCTTCTCGTCCTGCGCCTCGTAGCCCTTGACGATCTCCTTCTTCGCCTCGGGAACGACGACGTCGGAGATGGCCACGGTGACACCGGAACGGGTCGCCCAGTAGAAGCCTGCCGCCTTCAGGTTGTCGAGCGTCGCCGCCACGATGACCTTGGGGTAGCGCTCGGCCAGGTCGTTGACGATCTCGGAGAGCTGCTTCTTGCCCACCGAGTAGTCGACGAACGGGTAGTCCTCGGGCAGCAGCTCGTTGAAGAGCGCGCGACCCAGGGTCGTCCGCAGGCGGAAGGTGTCACCCTGCTGCCACTCCGGCTCACCCTCTTCGCGGGCCGGGGGGGTCCAGCCGCGCGGCGGGATGGTGCCCACCGGGAAGCGGATGTCGATCGCCGACTGCAGCGCGAGCTCGCTGGCGTCGAACGCCATGATCGCCTCGGCCGTGGAGCCGAAGGACCGGCCCTCGCCCTTGACGTCACGCAGCTCGCCGTCGGTGGTGAGGAAGAACAGACCGAGGACCATGTCCTGGGTCGGCATCGTCACCGGACGGCCGTCGGCGGGCTTGAGGATGTTGTTCGAGGACAGCATCAGGATGCGGGCCTCGGCCTGCGCCTCCGCGGACAGCGGCAGGTGCACGGCCATCTGGTCACCGTCGAAGTCCGCGTTGAACGCGGTGCAGACGAGCGGGTGGATCTGGATGGCCTTGCCCTCGACCAGCTGCGGCTCGAAGGCCTGGATGCCGAGGCGGTGCAGGGTGGGAGCACGGTTCAGCAGAACCGGGTGCTCGGCGATGACCTCTTCGAGGACGTCGTACACGACCGTACGGCCGCGCTCCACCATGCGCTTGGCGCTCTTGATGTTCTGCGCGTGGTTCAGGTCGACCAGGCGCTTCATCACGAACGGCTTGAAGAGCTCCAGCGCCATCGCCTTCGGCAGACCGCACTGGTGCAGCTTCAGCTGCGGACCGACGACGATCACGGAACGCGCGGAGTAGTCCACACGCTTGCCGAGCAGGTTCTGACGGAATCGACCCTGCTTGCCCTTCAGCATGTCGCTGAGGGACTTCAGCGGGCGGTTGCCGGGACCGGTGACCGGACGGCCACGACGGCCGTTGTCGAACAGCGCGTCGACGGCCTCCTGGAGCATGCGCTTCTCGTTGTTCACGATGATCTCGGGCGCACCGAGGTCGAGAAGGCGCTTCAGTCGGTTGTTGCGGTTGATCACACGGCGGTACAGGTCGTTCAGGTCGGAGGTCGCGAAGCGGCCACCGTCCAGCTGCACCATCGGGCGGAGGTCCGGCGGGATGACCGGGACGCAGTCGAGAACCATGCCCTTGGGGCTGTTGGAGGTCTGCAGGAAGGCAGACACGACCTTCAGCCGCTTCAGCGCACGGGTCTTCTTCTGGCCCTTGCCGGTACGGATGATCTCGCGGAGGCGCTCGGCCTCCTCCTCCAGGTCGAAGGACTCCAGGCGCTTCTGCAGCGCCGCGGCACCCATCGAACCGTCGAAGTACGTGCCGAAGCGGTCACGCAGCTCGCGGTAGAGGAGCTCGTCGCCCTCCAGGTCCTGGACCTTGAGGTTCTTGAACCGGGTCCACACCTCGTCGAGGCGGTCGATCTCGCGCTGCGCACGGTCGCGCAGCTGCTTCATCTCACGCTCGGCACCCTCGCGCACCTTGCGGCGCACGTCGGCCTTGGCGCCCTCGGCCTCCAGCTCGGCCAGGTCGGACTCGAGCTTCTTGGCGCGGGCCTCCAGGTCGGAGTCGCGACGGTTCTCGACCTGCTGCCGCTCGACGGAGACATGCGCCTCCAGGGAGGGCAGGTCGCGGGTACGGCGCTCCTCGTCGACGTACGTGATCATGTACGCCGCGAAGTAGATGACCTTCTCGAGGTCCTTGGGCGCCAGGTCCAGCAGGTAGCCGAGGCGCGAAGGAACACCCTTGAAGTACCAGATGTGCGTGACGGGGGCGGCCAGTTCGATGTGGCCCATCCGCTCACGGCGCACCTTGGCGCGAGTCACCTCGACGCCGCAGCGCTCACAGATGATGCCCTTGAACCGGACACGCTTGTACTTGCCGCAGTAGCACTCCCAGTCCCGGGTCGGACCGAAGATCTTCTCGCAGAAGAGTCCGTCCTTTTCGGGCTTGAGGGTGCGGTAGTTGATGGTCTCGGGCTTCTTGACCTCGCCGTGGCTCCACTGACGGATGTCGTCAGCGGTGGCCAGGCCGATCCGGAGCTCGTCGAAGAAGTTGACGTCGAGCACTATGCGTCAATCCCTCTCAGGGTTGTAAGTCTTTGGTCTGATACGGGGGTCCAGGGGCCGGCCGGAGGTTCCTCACCAGGGCCTCCGGCCGGACTCCCGTCAGACCTCTTCGACGCTGCTCGGCTCGCGCCGGGACAGGTCGATGCCGAGCTCCTCCGCAGCGCGGAAGACATCCTCGTCGGTGTCACGCATCTCGATGGACATACCGTCGCTGGACAGCACCTCCACGTTCAGGCAGAGAGACTGCATCTCCTTGATGAGCACCTTGAAGGACTCGGGGATGCCGGGCTCGGGGATGTTCTCGCCCTTGACGATGGCCTCGTAGACCTTCACGCGGCCGGTGACGTCGTCGGACTTGATGGTCAGCAGCTCCTGGAGGGCGTAAGCGGCGCCGTAAGCCTCCAGCGCCCACACCTCCATCTCGCCGAACCGCTGGCCACCGAACTGGGCCTTACCACCCAGCGGCTGCTGGGTGATCATCGAGTACGGACCGGTCGAACGCGCGTGCAGCTTGTCGTCGACCAGGTGGTGCAGCTTCAGGATGTACATGTAGCCGACCGAGATCGGCTCCGGGAACGGCTCGCCGGAGCGGCCGTCGAACAGCGGTGCCTTGCCGGACGGGAGCACCATGCGCTCGCCGTCGCGGTTCGGGATGGTGTGGTTCAGCAGACCCGCGAGCTCGTCCTCGCGCGCACCGTCGAAGACGGGGGTCGCGACGTTCGTGCCCGGGTCGACCTGGTCGGCGCCGATGACCTGCAGGCGCTGCGCCCACTCGTCGGCGAGACCGGAGACGTCCCAGCCGCGGCTGGCGAGCCAGCCGAGGTGGATCTCCAGCACCTGTCCCGGGTTCATTCGGGACGGCACACCCAGCGGGTTGAGGATGATGTCGACCGGAGTTCCGTCCTCGAGGAACGGCATGTCCTCGATCGGAAGGATCTTCGAGATGACACCCTTGTTGCCGTGACGGCCGGCGAGCTTGTCACCGTCGGTGATCTTGCGCTTCTGCGCCACGTACACGCGCACCAGCTGGTTCACACCGGGGGGAAGCTCGTCGCCCTCCTCGCGGTCGAAGACGCGGACGCCGATGACCTTGCCGATCTCGCCGTGCGGCACCTTCAGCGAGGTGTCACGGACCTCACGGGCCTTCTCACCGAAGATCGCACGCAGCAGGCGCTCCTCCGGGGTCAGCTCGGTCTCACCCTTGGGCGTGACCTTGCCGACGAGGATGTCGCCGGCGACGACCTCGGCACCGATACGGATGATGCCGCGCTCGTCGAGGTCGGCGAGGACCTCCTCGGAGACGTTCGGGATGTCCCGGGTGATCTCCTCGGGGCCGAGCTTGGTGTCACGGGCGTCGACCTCGTGCTCCTCGATGTGGATCGAGGAGAGGACGTCGTCCTGCACGAGGCGCTGCGACAGGATGATCGCGTCCTCGTAGTTGTGACCCTCCCACGGCATGAACGCCACGAGCAGGTTCTTGCCCAGCGCCATCTCGCCGTTCTCGGTGGCCGGACCGTCGGCCAGGACCTGGCCCTCGATGATCCGGTCGCCCTCGTTGACGATGACCTTCTGGTTGACCGAGGTGCCCTGGTTGGAACGGGCGAACTTGGCCAGGCGGTACGTGATGTACGTGCCGTCGTCGTTGGCGGTGGTGATGTAGTCCGCGGAGACCTCCTGGACCACACCCGCCTTCTCGGCCTTGACCACGTCGCCGGCGTCGACGGCGGAGCGGTACTCCATGCCGGTGCCGACGAGCGGGGACTCGGACTTAATCAGGGGCACGGCCTGACGCATCATGTTCGCGCCCATGAGGGCACGGTTGGCGTCGTCGTGCTCGAGGAACGGGATCATGGCGGTCGCGACCGACACCATCTGGCGCGGCGAGACGTCCATGTAGTCCACGTCGTCACCGGCGACGTAGTCGACCTCACCGCCACGGCGGCGGACCAGGACGCGGTTCTCGGCGAAACGCATGTTGTCGTCGAGCGTGGCGTTGGCCTGCGCGATGACGAATCGGTCCTCTTCGTCGGCCGTCAGGTAGTCGACCTCGTCGGTGACGACGTCGCCGACGACCTTGCGGTACGGCGTCTCCACGAAACCGAACGCGTTGACGCGGCCGTAGGAGGCGAGCGAACCGATCAGACCGATGTTCGGGCCTTCAGGGGTCTCAATGGGGCACATACGGCCGTAGTGAGACGGGTGCACGTCACGGACCTCGAAGCCGGCCCGCTCACGGGAGAGACCACCCGGGCCAAGAGCCGACAGACGGCGCTTGTGGGTGAGACCCGACAGCGGGTTGTTCTGGTCCATGAACTGCGACAGCTGGCTGGTGCCGAAGAACTCCTTGATGGAGGCGACGACCGGCCGGATGTTGATCAGGGTCTGCGGCGTGATCGCCTCGACGTCCTGAGTCGTCATGCGCTCACGGACGACGCGCTCCATACGAGCCAGACCTGTACGGACCTGGTTCTGGATGAGCTCGCCGACGCTGCGCAGACGACGGTTGCCGAAGTGGTCGATGTCGTCGGTCTCGACAACGATCGTCTGACCGTTGTCCGCGGCCGTCTCGGTCTCGCCGGCGTGCAGCTTCACCAGGTACTTGATCGTCGAGATGACGTCCTCGACGGTCAGGATGCCCGCGTCGAGCGGAGCCTCCGCACCCAGCTTCTTGTTGACCTTGTAGCGGCCGACCTTGGCGAGGTCGTAGCGCTTCGGGTTGAAGTACAGGTTCTCCAGAAGCGTCTGCGCGGCCTCACGCGTGGGGGGCTCGCCCGGACGCAGCTTGCGGTAGATGTCGAGCAGCGCGTCGTCCTGGCCCTGGGTGTGGTCCTTCTCCAGGGTGGCGCGCATGGACTCGTACTCGCCGAACTCCTCCAGGATCTGCTCGGTGGTCCAACCGAGAGCCTTGAGCAGAACGGTCACAGACTGCTTGCGCTTGCGGTCGATGCGCACACCGACCATGTCGCGCTTGTCGATCTCCATCTCCAGCCAGGCACCCCGGGACGGGATGATCTTGGCGGAGAAGATGTCCTTGTCGGACGTCTTGTCGATGGAGGAGTCGAAGTAGACACCCGGCGAGCGAACCAGCTGGGACACCACGACACGCTCGGTGCCGTTGATGACGAAGGTGCCCTTGTGGGTCATGAGCGGGAAGTCGCCCATGAAGACCGTCTGGGACTTGATCTCGCCGGTCTCGTTGTTGGTGAACTCAGCCGTCACGAAGAGCGGAGCGGCGTACGTGAAGTCGCGCTCCTTGCACTCGTCGATGCTGTTCTTCGGCGGCTCGAAACGGTGGTCGCGGAACGTCAGCGACATCGACCCGGAGAAGTCCTCGATCGGAGAGATCTCCTCGAAGATCTCCTCCAGACCGGACTTGGTGGGGACGTCCTGACCGGACTCCAGAGCCGCCTCGACCCGACTCTGCCAGGCGGTGTTCCCGAGCAGCCAGTCAAAGCTCTCGGTCTGCAGCGCGAGCAGGTTGGGAACCTCGAGGGGCTCCTTGATCTTTGCAAAGGAGATGCGCAGCGGGGCGGTGCTGGCACCGTTGTTCGTATTCGCGGTCGAGGCAGTGCGCGAGGCGGCCAAGAGGGGGTCCTTCCGAGGGCTCGGACTCACTACGCGCGTACCGGTCCCTCTCCCGCACACAGAGACAGGACCCCCTGATTTGACCAAAAGGCCAGGTCAGAGACGTTCCGATCGTCGGTGCTCAAGCGAGGGCATGCCCCTGGTGACGGGCAGGGGACAGCTAACAGGCAGCGCAAAGGGTCAGTGTAGCCACTCGGCACACTGATGTCCAGTCCCGGTTTTCTGAGACCCTCGTTGTTCTCAACACCTGCGGCAAGCCCACGCCCTCAATGCACGTTGATACTGCCCTCTTCGCCGTCGATCCATGCCTCGGAATCGGATCCTTGTGACGACGCGTCCTGAGAATTGCGCGCTGCGTGCGGTTCGTCAAGGCCCCTCTTGCCCAAACCGGGTGCTGCCATCGTCACTTGCAGCCTGCACCGGGAGCTCTCGGAGGCACAACGAAGATCACCATACTCTCCGCGCACCCGGGTGCAAGGGAGCCGCCACCGGTGCCCCGGAACGCCGAAGAGCGACCACCCGGATGGATGATCGCTCTTCAGTGCGTCAGCGTTACAACCCTCTGCGAGGAGCTGTGTCAGCCGGCAAGGGAGTCCTGCGGACTCCGTGGGGTCACTTGACCTCGACGGAGGCGCCGGCGCCCTTGAGGGACTCGGCGGCCTTCTCGGCGGCGTCCTTGGCGACCTTCTCGAGAACGGGCTTCGGGGCGCCGTCCACGAGGTCCTTGGCCTCCTTCAGACCCAGGGAGGTCAGCTCACGCACGACCTTGATGACCTGGATCTTCTTGTCGCCGGCACCCGTGAGGATGACGTCGAACTCGTCCTGCTCCTCAGCGGCCTCGGCGGGGGCGGCCGGACCGGCCGGACCGGCGACGGCGACCGCGGCGGCGGCGGTGACGTCGAACTTCTCCTCGAACGCCTTCACGAACTCGGAGAGCTGGATGAGGGTCATGCCCTCGAACTCGGCGAGCAGTTCGTCCTGGGTGAGAGCCACGATGGCTTCCCTTCACTAATTTCGGCTGGTGCCGGTGTGTACATGTCTGGCGGGCGTACGTTCGGCCCGCTACGACCGTTGCCTCAGGCGGGAAGCCTCAGGCGGCGGTCATTTCGCGAGCCGAGTTACTCGGCACCGCCCTGCTCGGCCTGCTTGGCACGAAGCGCCTCCGCGGTGCGGACGAACTTCGACGGGAGCGCCTGGAAGACCTGGGCAGCCTGGGTCTGCTTGGCCTTGAAGGCGCCCGCCAGCTTGGCGAGCAGAACCTCGCGGGACTCGAGGTCCGCAAGCTTCTTGATCTCGTCGGCGGACAGCGCCTTGCCGTCAAGGACACCGCCCTTGATGACGAGGTTCGGGTTGTCCTTGGCGAAGTCACGAAGACCCTTCGCCGACGTCACCGGGTCACCGGTGACGAAGGCGACCGCCGTCGGACCGTTGAACAGGTCGTCGAGCGTCGAGATCCCGGCCTCGTTGGCCGCAATCTTGGTCAGCGTGTTCTTCACCACGGCGTACTGGGCGTTCTCACCGAGCGAACGACGCAGCGTCTTGAGCTGCGCCACGGTGAGACCCCGGTACTCGGTCAGCACGGCGGCGTTCGAGCTGCGGAACTGCTCCGCGAGCTCGGCTACCGCGGCAGCCTTGTCGGGCCTTGCCATGAGCGTCGGCCTCCTTCCGGGTGATGACGACCGCTCAGAAGGGGCTGGGACAAACGAAACGCCCCGGCGCAGGCGCACGGGGCGTAGCTCGACCGGGCACTCACAGCGTCAGCTGCGAACTCCGGGAGCACTTCCACAGTCACCTGCGCGGGTCGTCCGCAGTTCAGCGGATCCTTCGGCCACCGCACCCTCCAGGAGCGCACGGCAACGACCAGCGGTCTTTGGCTTCTCCAGGAGGGTACGTGACCGGATCGCTGTCAAGCAAATCCGGTCCTACGGCTCAGCTCTGGGCGCCCTTCATCATCTCGGCGAGGTCCGCCGTTTCCTTGGCCGGCGGGGCGGTGACCGTCACCGGCTTGTTGATGTCGAGGAAGGTGATCGTCATGTCGAGCGGGCCCTTGTCGGCCTGGCCGCGCATCCGGAACTGCTTGGTGTGGTTGTCGCCGTCGACCCACATGTCCATGGTCATCGAGTCGATGCCCATCTTCTCGTACTGCTGAAGGCTCTTCTCGCGCTGCTCCCGGACGGTCTTGTTCTCGCCCTTGAGGGAGGCCTTGAGGGAGGCGAGGGTGACCGTGCCCTTGTAGTGGGTGGTCTTCACGCCGCCGACCGTCTCGGTGCCGACCTTCTTCACGTCCTTGGAGCCGGTGAGGAAGGTGGAGTCCGCGGCCGGGTTCTTGTCGGCCTGCCCGCCGCCCAGCTGGTCCGCGTTCATCCCCTTGCCGGCGCCGAGCGCGGACATGTCGAACTTGATCCAGCTCTTGCCGTCCATCTCCTTGGACATGGAGGCGTTCCCGCCGATGTACATGGCCTTGTCGACGAGACGGATCTCGACCGGGCCGTTGGTCGCCTGGTCCTGGGCCGTCATCTTCATGCTCATGGCCAGCGGCTTCATGCTCATCGCCGCCTCGCCGGAGACCCGGCCCGCACCCGGGACCTTGCCCGTCATCCTGTACCGCAGGGACGTGATGTCCTCGCTGTTCTTCGCGGCCTTGGCGACAGCCGCGGCGGGCGTCATCGCGGGCAACTGCTCCGCGGCGCCCTTCTGACAGCCGACCGCTCCCCCGGCGAGCAGCAGGGCGGCGAGCCCGGCACCCGTCGCTCTACTGCGCGCTGAACCACGTACGGAAGACCTCATTTGATTCCCCCCAAAGGAAATGCATGGCCGATACACAACAAGGACGAGAGCCTAACCCCAGGAGGCAGCGGGAGTCTTCCGTATTCACGCCGACATCAGGAGCCCCACCGGCCTCAGGAGGTGCTGCTGGACCCGCTTGAGGTGTCGCTGCTGCCCGGCGTCATGCCCTGCTTCTTCAGCAGCTGCTTGAAGTCCTCGGTGTCGCTCGCCGGCGGCTTGGTGGCGGAGACCTTCACGCCGTAGTCGCTGTAGTACGCGGTCTGGGTGTAGGCGCCGTTCGTCGTCCGGCCCTTCTCGGCCTTCTTGACCAGCAGGTCCTGGCCGTCGACCCAGATGTCGACGGTCTCCGTGGTCACGCCGGCCTTGGTGAGCTGCTTCTTCAGCGCGGCGAGCTGGCTCGCGCCGAGGTTGGCGTTCTTGGCGGCGAGGTCGGCGACATCCACTGTGCCCGAGTAGTGCGTGGTGTTCACGCCGCGCACCGTCTCCGTGCCGACCTTCTTGACGTCGCCGGAGGCCAGCAGGAGCTTCACCGACTGGTTGGGCGTGGTGTTCTGCATCTGGTCCTTGAGGGCCGTACCGGATGCGCCGGCGAGACCCGCCAGGTCGGAGTACCCGTACCTGATCCAGTGCTTGCCGCCCAGCTGCTCGGCGAACTTGTCGCCCATCTTCGCGTAGTAGGCGTCGGGGAGGTAGCGGGCCTCCATCGATGTGCTGCCGAGCTGGCGCATCAGGTCGGCCGTCCTGCCACCGGTGTACGTGATCGTCACGGTGCCGGTGATGCCGTTCCCCCAGCCGAGGGCGCCGTCGGCCTTCATGGACATCACGGAGCCGATGGTGGTCGTCGACTCGACCTTGGCGGAGTCTGCACTGTCGGTGGACTTCTCGGCGGTGCGCAGGGCCGCTATGGGGCTGACGTGCGCCGCACCCTTGCCGGATGCCTTGCCGGACCCCCCGGAGGAGTCCGAAGAGCTGCAGGCGGCCACCCCCGACAGCGCGGTCACCACCGCGATCGAAAGGCCCATGCGGCGCACTGTCGTGCTCTTCATTTCGTCCCCCACCCTTATGCGGTTGCTGTGCCCGCACGCTAACGCAGGGCACTGACACTCGTCCGGGAAAAGGGACGAGCCCCGCACCTCGAAAGGTTGCGGGGCTCGTGTCAGCTACGCGTACGCGCGACTGCCGTCAGGATCAGACGGCGGCCGGGTCCTCCTCGACGAGGAGGTTGCGGGTGCGGTTGGAGTCGACCGGAATGCCGGGGCCGATCGTGGTGCTGATCGCGGCCTTCTTGATGTACCGACCCTTGGCGGCGGACGGCTTCAGACGGAGGATCTCCTCCAGCGCCGCCGCGTAGTTCTCCACCAGCTTGGTGTCGTCGAAGGACACCTTGCCGATGATGAAGTGCAGGTTCGAGTGCTTGTCGACGCGGAACTCGATCTTGCCGCCCTTGATGTCGTTGACAGCCTTGGCGACGTCCGGGGTCACGGTGCCGGTCTTCGGGTTCGGCATCAGACCACGGGGACCGAGCACGCGGCCGAGGCGGCCGACCTTGCCCATGAGGTCCGGGGTGGCGACGACGGCGTCGAAGTCCAGACGGCCCTTCGAGACCTCGTCGATCAGTTCGTCGGAGCCGACGATGTCGGCGCCGGCGGCCTCCGCGGCCGCAGCACGGTCACCGGTCGCGAAGACCAGGACCCGGGCGGTCTTACCGGTGCCGTGCGGAAGGTTCACGGTGCCACGGACCATCTGGTCGGCCTTGCGCGGGTCGACACCCAGACGGAAGGCGACCTCGACGGTGCCGTCGAACTTGGTCGTGGAGGTCTCCTTGGCGAGACGGACGGCCTCGAGCGGGGCGTAGAGCTTGTCCCGATCGACCTTGGCGTCCGCAGCGCGGAGAGACTTGCTGCGCTTGCTCACTACTGCTCCTGTGGATTCTTAGGAGTCGTGGTCCGGGCCGAGCAGGCCCTGCCACTTCTGCTGACTTGCGGGGAGGTTGGGGCTCAGCCCTCGACCGTGATGCCCATGGAACGGGCGGTGCCGGCGATGATCTTCGACGCGGCGTCCAGGTCGTTGGCGTTGAGGTCGGGGAGCTTGGTCTGGGCGATCTCGCGGACCTGCGCCTCGGTGATCTTGGCGACCTTGGTCTTGTGCGGCTCGCCGGAGCCCTTCTCCACACCCGCGGCCTTGAGGATCATCTTCGCGGCCGGCGGCGTCTTGGTGACGAAGGTGAAGGAACGGTCCTCGTAGACCGTGATCTCCACCGGGATCACCCAGCCACGCTGCGACTCGGTCGCGGCGTTGTACGCCTTGCAGAACTCCATGATGTTGACGCCGTGCTGACCCAGCGCGGGGCCGACCGGCGGAGCCGGGTTCGCCGCACCGGCGTTGATCTGGAGCTTGATGAGCCCCGTGACCTTCTTCTTCTTGGGAGGCATTACTCTCCGGGTCCTTTCGATTGAGGCGTGCCTGCGCCCGGGTCGCGTCCCGGATGAAGGCATACCGCACAACGATAACGGGTATAGATGCGCGGCTAAAAACCGAGCAGGTCAGACGGGCTGCGACAGCCTGCCTGACCTGCGCGGAAGCGGTGCGTCCAGAAGGAGCTGAACCAGAAAGTACTGAACTAGTTCTTCTGGATCTGGTCGAAGGAGAGCTCGACCGGCGTCTCGCGGCCGAAGATCTCCACCAGGCCCTTGACCTTCTTCGAGTCGGGGTTGATCTCGTTGATGGTCGCCTGGAGCGTGGCGAACGGGCCGTCGGTGACGGTGACCGAGTCGCCGACCTCGAAGTCCAGCACCTGGACCTCGACCTTGCGCTGCGGGACGGGCTTGCCCTCGGCCTCGGCGGCCTCGCGGGCGGCCTTCTCCTCGGCCTCCGGGGCGAGCATCTTGACGATCTCGTCCAGGGTCAGCGGGTACGGGTCGTAGGCGTTGCCCACGAAGCCGGTGACGCCGGGGGTGTTGCGGACGACGCCCCAGGACTCGTTCGTCAGGTCCATGCGGACGAGGACATAGCCCGGGAGCTTGTTCTGCTTGATGGTCTTGCGGTCGCCGTTCTTGATCTGGACGACCTCTTCCTGCGGCACCTCGGCCTGGAAGATGTAGTCCTCGACGTTCAGCGAGACGGCGCGCTGCTCCAGGTTGGTCTTCACCCGGTTCTCGTAACCGGCGTAGGTGTGGATGACGTACCACTCGCCGGGCAGGGAGCGCAGTTCCTCGCGGAGGGCCTCGACCGGGTCGACCGGCTCGGACTCCTCCTCGACGGCCTCTTCGGCCTCCTCGGCGATCTCTTCCTCGTCCACGACCTGCAGGGCGGCCTCTTCGGCGGGCTCCCCCGCCTCGGCCTCGGCAGCCTCGAACTCGTCCTGCTCGTCCGCGCCCTCGACGATGTCGAGTTCGTCGCCCACGGACTCGTCCGGCTCGATGGCGTCGTCGTTCAGGTTCGTGTCAGACACGGTGGCTGCTTCTTCCTGGATACATAGGGGTGGAACATGCGAAAGGGGCGCCGGGTACCTCGGCGCCCTTCGCTCTCGGCTCAGCCGAAGACGTACTTGGCCGCGTGGTTGAGCCCATAGTCAATCACGGTCACCAGGGCGATCATGACGGTCACGAAGAAGATCACCACGGTGGTGTACGAGGTCAGCTGGTTACGCGTGGGCCAGACGACCTTGCGAAGCTCGGCGATGACCTGGCGGTAGAAGAGGGCAAGCCTCTTGAACGGGCCCTTCTTGGCCCGCTTGCCGCCCTTGCGGGCCTTCTTCTGTGACTCCTGCGCCTCATCCTGGGCATCAGGCGTGTCGATGGAGCCCACGGCGTCCGCCATTCGTCCTCACCTGTTCCCGGGTCGTGGCCGTGCCGCGCCCGGTCTGAGCCGCACGGCGTTGCATTGCTGTACGTACATGCGCACACATCCTGGCGAAGGTGTGTGTAGCAGGGCCGGAGGGACTTGAACCCCCAACCGCCGGTTTTGGAGACCGGTGCTCTACCAATTGAGCTACGACCCTTTGTGTGTCCCCCAACGTACCGCATCCGACCGGGTGCTCGGTGTGCACCGTCTGCGGCGCGGCAGTTGATGGCCAACGAGGTGAGAGTGTACGTGGTCCGGAGCGCATCGTCGAACAGAAAGCGCCCGTAGGGGCCTTGACGAAGGAAGATCGCCGGAAAACCGCCGGAAGATCACCAGGCCATCGGCTGATTCCGGACGGGTGTTCAGTGGTCGACCCGCACATGTTCAGTCTGTGAAACCCGCGTGCCGGGGTCGTTTCCGGTCTGAAACGATGGGGCCCATGAGCGCTGCAACCCCTCCCACCGAGCGCCGGGTCTCCGCCCGAGTCGGCGCGATCTCCGAGTCCGCCACCCTCGCCGTGGACGCCAAGGCCAAGGCCCTCAAGGCCGCCGGGCGTCCGGTGATCGGCTTCGGCGCCGGTGAGCCCGACTTCCCGACGCCGGACTACATCGTCGAAGCCGCCATCGAGGCCTGCAAGAACCCGAAGTACCACCGGTACACCCCGGCCGGCGGTCTGCCCGAGCTGAAGGCCGCGATCGCCGCGAAGACGCTGCGCGACTCGGGCTACGAGGTCGAGGCGGCCCAGGTCCTGGTCACCAACGGTGGCAAGCAGGCCATCTACGAGGCCTTCGCCGCGATCCTCGACCCTGGCGACGAGGTCATCGTGCCGGCGCCGTACTGGACGACGTACCCGGAGTCGATCCGCCTGGCCGGCGGTGTCCCGGTCGACGTCGTCGCGGACGAGACGACCGGCTACCGGGTGAGTGTGGAGCAGCTGGAGGCGGCCCGCACCGAGAACACCAAGGTCCTGCTCTTCGTCTCCCCCTCCAACCCGACCGGCGCCGTCTACACGCGCGCGCAGATCGAGGAGATCGGCCGCTGGGCTCTCGAGAAGGGCCTGTGGGTCCTGACCGACGAGATCTACGAGCACCTGGTCTACGGCGACGCGGAGTTCCACTCCCTTCCGGTGGTCGTGCCCGAACTCGCCGACAAGACGATCGTGGTCAACGGTGTCGCGAAGACGTACGCCATGACCGGCTGGCGCGTGGGCTGGGTCATCGGCCCGAAGGACGTGGTCAAGGCCGCGACCAACCTGCAGTCGCACGCCACGTCGAACGTGTCGAACGTCGCACAGGTCGCCGCCCTGGCCGCCGTCTCCGGCAACCTGGACGCGGTCGCCAAGATGCGCGAGGCCTTCGACCGCCGCCGCAAGACCATCGTGCGGATGCTGAACGAGATCGACGGCGTGCTCTGCCCGGAGCCCGAGGGTGCCTTCTACGCGTACCCGTCGGTCAAGGGCCTGCTCGGCAAGGAGATCCGCGGCAAGCGCCCGCAGGACACGGTCGAGCTGGCCGCGCTGATCCTGGAGGAGGCCGAGGTCGCGGTCGTCCCGGGCGAGGCCTTCGGCACGCCGGGCTATCTGCGCCTGTCGTACGCCCTGGGTGACGAGGATCTCGTCGAGGGCGTCAGCCGGATCCAGAAGCTGCTGGCGGAGGCGCAGGACTGACGTCGCCGCACTGAACGGGCCCCCTCACCTGAGGGGGCCCGTTTTTTCGTGCGAGCAAGACCACGTACGGGGAATCCGCTACCGGGACGGCAGGGACGTACGGCAGGATCCTGGAATGGAGCGTGTACGTGATGTCTCTGAGCTGCCGAAGGCCCATCTCCATCTGCACTTCACCGGGTCGATGCGGCCCACCACCGTGCTGGAGCTGGCCGACAAGTACGGTGTGCGACTGCCCGAAGCCCTGACCGAGGCCCTGACCAGCGGCGAGCCGCCGAAGCTGCGGGCGACGGACGAGCGGGGCTGGTTCCGCTTCCAGCGGCTGTACGACGCGGCGCGCTCGTGCGTCAGGGAGCCCGAGGACATCCAGCGCCTGGTGCGGGAGGCCGCGGAGGAGGATCTGAAGGACGGCTCGGGGTGGCTGGAGATCCAGGTCGACCCGACCTCGTACGCGCCTCGTCTGGGCGGTCTGATCCCGGCGCTGGAGATCATCCTGGACGCAGTGGACACGACGATGCGGGAGACGGGCCTGGGCATGCGGGTGCTGGTCGCCGCGAACCGTATGAAGCACCCCCTGGACGCGCGCACGCTGGCCCGGCTGGCCGTGCGGTACGCCGACCGGGGTGTGGTCGGCTTCGGTCTGTCCAACGACGAACGCCGGGGCATGGCAAGGGACTTCGACCGGGCGTTCGCGATCGCCCGCGAGGGCGGGCTGCTGTCGGCCCCGCACGGCGGCGAGCTGACCGGCCCTTCGTCGGTACGGGACTGTCTCGACGACCTGGACGCGCACCGGATCGGGCACGGAGTAAGGGCCGCGGAGGACCCTCGGCTGCTGAAGCGGCTCGCGGAGCGGGGTGTGACGTGTGAGGTCTGCCCCGCTTCGAATGTGGCTCTGGGCGTGTACGAGAAGCCCGAGGACGTCCCGCTGCGGACGCTGTACGACGCCGGTGTCGCGATGGCCCTGGGCGCCGACGACCCGCTTCTGTTCGGCGCCCGGCTGGCCGCGCAGTACGACATCGCCCGCCGCCATCACGCCTTCACGGACGAGGAGTTGGCGGAACTGGCCCGCCAGTCGGTACGGGCTTCGGCGGCACCGGAGGATGTGAAGGCGAAGCTGCTGGCGGGGGTTGACGACTGGCTGGCCTAGGCCCGCCGGTCGGCCGCCTCAGGTTAGTCGGGTCAGGTCGGTCGACTCGGGCCGGTCGGCGATGCCTGCCAGCAGGGTTCGCGCCAGCCGCTGGGCGAACTCGTCCACCGGCGGGCGTACCGCCTCTCGCGTCGCGTCGTAGGCGAAGGCCCGCTGCGCGCAGGCGCCCAGCAGCAGCGACGCGGCCGCGAAGGTGTCCGCGTCGCGGCTCACCCGGCCGAGCTCCTGCTCGGCCCGCAGGTAGGTGTCCACGCCCTGGATCGGCTTGTGCGGGCCCGTTCCCATCTGCCGCATGACGTCGTCGTGCCGCCGCTTGAGCTGGGTCTCGGCGTACAGGGACGCGGCGATCGGGAAGCTCTGCTCGTAGAAGAGGGCGGCGTGGCGGGCGATCTCGGTCAGGTTCTCCTCCAGCGTGTTCTGTCCGGGCTCGGCGGCCAGGCTGCGCAGCAGTGGCGTCAACTGGGGCAGGCGCTCCGCGAGGACGCGGATGAACAGCTCTTCCTTGCTCGCGAAGTACTTGTAGAGCGCGGCCTCGGAGCAGCCGGCCGCCTTGGCGATCTCCTTGGTGGTGGCGCGGGCCAGCCCGACGGTGAGCATCAGCTCGTGAGCGGCATCGAGGATGCGGACACCGGCCGGCTTCGTTTCCATGTGTCGTCCAATCGTTCAGTCGTTCCATCGCGCAGTCGGGCTTGACGGGTGGGTGAGTGCTTACTCACTCTAGTGGGAGGAGAGGGTGAGTGAATACTCACCCACCGTCTACGAGCATGGGAGTACCCATGAAACTCACCGTTTTCGGCGCCACCGGCGGCATCGGCCGGGAAATCGTCCGTCAGGCCCTGGACGCAGGTCACGAGGTCACGGCGGTCGTACGGGATCCCGCGCGGCTGGCCGTGACGGGCGACCGGCTGGAGGTGTTCCGGGACGACCTGACCGACCCGGAGGTCGTGCGGCGCGCGGTGGCCGGCCGGGACGTGGTCCTGTCGGGGCTCGGTGCGCGCAGCCGCAAGGAGGCGGGGGTGGCGACCCGGCTCACGCGTACGGTGCTGGGTGCCATGGAGGCGGAGGGGGTGCGGCGGCTGCTCGTGGTGAGCGCGGGGCCGGTCGGCCCGCCGCCCGAGGGGGAGGGGGCGCTCGACCGCACGGCGCGCGGCATCGTCTCCGCGCTGCTCAAGGACGTCTACGCCGATCTGAGCGCCATGGAGGCCGAGTTGGCCCGCAGTACGACGGACTGGACCGTCGTACGGCCGCCGCGGCTGCAGAACAAGCCGGTGACGGGTGTGTACCGGACGGTGGTGGGCGGGTTCCCGGCGAAGGGCCGGTTCGTGGGGCGGGCGGATGTGGCGCACGCGATGCTGGGGATGGCCGGCGATCCGGGGACGGTGAAGCAGGGGGTGGGGGTGGCGTACTGAGGCCCTCCCGTGCGGGCCCTACAGGCTGACTCCGACCGTCACCGGCTCGTTGACCAGCGTGATGCCGAAGGCCTCGTGGACTCCGGCCACGACCTCGCGGGCGAGTGCTAGCAGGTCCTCCGTGGTGGCCTCGCCCCTGTTGGTGAGGGCGAGGGTGTGCTTGGTGGAGATACGGGCGGGGCCGGCGCCGTAGCCCTTGGTGAAGCCCGCCTTGTCGATCAGCCAGGCCGCGGAGGTCTTGGTGTGCCCCTCCGCCGCCGGGTACGCGGGCGGCTGCGTGCCGTCGCCGAGCCGCTCCTGCACGCGCGCGTGGAACGCCGCGAACTGCTCGTCGGTGAGGATCGGGTTGGTGAAGAAGGAACCGGCCGACCAGGTGTCGTGGTCCTCGGGGTCCAGGACCATGCCCTTGCCGGAGCGCAGCTTGAGGACGGTCTCGCGGGCGGCTGCGAGCGGGACGCGGTCGCCCGGCTCGACGCCCAGTGCTCGGGCTGTCTCGGCGTACTTGATGGGGCCGGAGAGCCCGTCCGCGTCCTCGAGTTCGAAGCGGACGCGCAGGACGACGTAGCGCTCGGGGTCGGCCTTGAAGCGGCTGTGGCGGTACGAGAAGGCGCAGTCGGCGTTCGGGATGGTGACCGTCTTGTGGGTGGTGCGGTCGTAGGCGGTCACTTCGGTGATGGTGGAGGAGACCTCCTGGCCGTACGCCCCTACGTTCTGGATGGGGGTCGCGCCGGCGGAGCCCGGGATGCCGGCCAGGCACTCGATGCCGGCGAGGCCGGCCTCGACGGTCCGGGCGACGGCGTCGGTCCACACCTCGCCGGCGGCGAGCTCCAGGCGTGTGCCGTCGAGGTCGAAGCCCTTGGTCGCGATGACGAGTGCGGTGCCCGCGAAGCCCTTGTCGCCGATGACCAGGTTCGAACCGCCGCCGATCAGAAGCAGCGGTGTGCCGGTGTCGTCGGCCTCGCGGACGGCTTCGATCACCTCGGCGTCGGTGGTGGCGGTGATCAGGCGGGTCGCGGGGCCGCCGAGCCGGAAGGTGGTCAGCGGGGCGAGGGGGGCGTCGTGTCGTTCCTGCACGGGCTCAAGGGTACGGGTAGGGGGTGGCGGGGGTGCGGATGCCTGCGGCGGTCTGCGCGGGGTCGGTGGGGTGCGGATGCCTGCGGCGGCCTGCGCGGGGTCGGTGGGGGTGCGCGTCGCGCCTGTCGTCTCGTCGTGGGTCGGGGCCACGGCGGGGGGTGTCCGTCCTCGGTCCGGCGGTGGCCGTTTGCTGGGCTGTGCTCGGCAGCTGACGCCGGCCGCTGCGGGCGGACACCCCCCGCCACGTCCCCTTCCCGCCGTGGGCGGGTGCGGGTGCCCTCCTCCCCGTGCGGCCTGTCGGCAGTCGTGCCCCGCGCACAGCCTGCGGGCAGGCGGGTGTTTCAATCCGCTGAGCCTGCGGGCAGTCGTGCCGCTGGGGCGGCACGGGTGGGCGCAGGCGGCACCTCGCCAGCGCGGGTGAGCGAAGCCCCCCTGCCTCAGCCCCAACGGTGGGACACGCAAAACGGCCCCACCCTTGCGGGGGAGCCGTTTCGTCGTCGTGTGGTCAGCCTGCGACGGGTTCCAGCGCCGGCGTCGCTTCCTCGGCCGGTGTCGATACCGCTGTATGCGCGGAGCGCCGCCTCGGGATGAGCAGGGCCGCTACGGCGGCAACGGCCACCACCGCCGAGCCGGTGACCAGTGCGGGCTGCAGGCCGTCGACGAAGTTCTGCGCGGACTCGTAGCCGCCCTGGGCCGAGAAGATCGACGACATGATCGCGATGCCGAGCGCTCCGCCCACCTCCCGCAGCGCGTTGTTGGCGCCGGAGGCGATGCCCTGCTCCTTGGAACCGACGCTGGACATCACCAGGTTGGCGGCCGGGGCGAAGTACAGCCCCATGCCGATGCCGCTGATGATCAGGGCGGGCAGCTGGGCGGCGTAGGAGACACCGGGCGCCACCACGGAGGCCATCCAGCCGAGGCCGACGGCCTGCAGGAAGAGGCCGGTGGCGACGACGGGGCGGCCGCCGATGCGGTCGGACAGGATGCCGGCGATCGGTGCGGCGAGCATCGGCATGCCGGTCCACGGGAGCATCCTGAGGCCCGCCTCGGTGGGCGAGTAGCCGAGGACGCCCTGCATGAATTGGCTCAGGAGGAAGATCGAGCCGAACATGCCGAGGAACATCAGCAGGCTCGCTGCGTTGATGCCGGAGAAGGCACGGGAGCGGAACAGTCGCATCGGGAGCATGGGGTTCTTGGCGCGCAGGCTGTAGCCGACGAATCCGACAAGCAGCGCGGTTCCCGCGAACAGGCCCGTGAGCACCAGGGAACTGGTCCAGCCGTCGGCGGGCCCGCGCACCAGGCCGTAGACGATCCCGAAGAGGCCGCCGCTGGCGAGCAGGGTGCCGGGGACGTCGAGCGGGGCGCCGGTGCCATAGGACTCGGCCAGGCGCAGGCGGGCCAGCGGCAGCAGGGCGAGGCCCAGCGGGACGTTCAGCCAGAAGATCCAGTGCCAGGAGACGTGCTCGGTGAGGCTGCCGCCGATCAGGGGGCCGGAGGCCACTGCGAGGCCGTTGACCGCGCCCCAGATGCCGTATGCCATTCCGCGCTTGGCGGCCGGTACTGCGGCGGTGAGCAGGGTGAGGGTGAGCGGCATCATGATTGCCGCGCCCACGCCCTGGACCGCGCGGGCGGCGATGAGGCCGTTGATGCCGGTTGCCATGGCCGCGGCGGCGGAGGCTCCGGTGAAGACGGTGAGGCCTACGAGGAAGAGGCGGCGGCGGCCGAAGCGGTCGCCGAGTGCCGCGCCGAACATCAGGAGGACCGCGAAGGTGAGGGTGTAGGCGCTCACGGTCCATTCCAGGTCGCCCAGTGCTCCGCCGAGATCCTTGCGGATGGAGGGCAGGGCGGTGGTGACGACGAGGTTGTCGAGGGCCGCCATGAATCCGGCGACGCTGGTGATGACGAGGGCCCAGACGGTTCCCCCGCGACGTGCGGTCTGCTGTGACATCGCTCCCCCAGAGGGTGATCAGTCGCTTTGGTAGGTTCGTTCGGTTAGTTATTGATGACTAACTTTCATGGGCATAAAAAGGCGGTTGCGGCGCCTTTCCCGTGAACTGCATCCGTGGACTATTTCTCCAGACGGCCTTCGAGCCGCGCCTCTGGATACAGCCCCTCCCAGACTCGATGCTCGGGAGGAAAACCCATGGCCACCAGGCAGTTGATGAGCATCCCGTACGCCATGAACGTCGTCGTCTCCTCGACGTCGGCACCCAGTGGCAGATGAACCGTGTCCCACAGGCGCATCCATCCGTTGCGCACCGCCTCGCCGAACTCGTGGTCACCGGCCTGCTCGGCGGCGGCCACGGTGACGTACATCTGCATCTGCATCAGCAACCGCTCGGGCTGCTCCGCGATGACCTTGGTGTACGCGTTCGCCATGGCGCGCAGGGCCTCCTCGCCCTCCAGCCCCTTGACGGCCTCCTCGAAGGTGCCGATGGTGTCCTCCATGCACCGCTGGGCCACCGCGAGGAAGAGTGCCTTCTTGCCCGGGAAGAGCCGGAAGAGATACGGCTGCGAGACGCCGACCCGCTTGGCGATCACCTCGGTCGACGTGCCGTAGTAGCCGCCGCGGGCGAACTCCGTGGTCGCCGCCCGAATGACGCTCTCGCGCCGTTCCTCTGCGCTCATCCTGGCCATGGAAGTAAGTTAGTACTCAATCACTAACTACGTCAAGGGGTACCGGAACGCTCGCCGGCCACGAGACGTTGTCGCAGGCAGGGGGCTACATACGGGTAAGGAGCGCTCCACAATGGAGAACGCCCCTTACACCCACGTCGGTTCTCGCCCCTCAGGCCAGCCGTACGACCGCCCGAGACATCCCCAGTACCTTCTGCCCGGCGCTGGTCGCCATGAGGTCCACGCGGACCGTGTTGTCGTCGAGCTTGGCGGCCACCTTGGCGCTGACCTCGATGACGGCGCCCTGGTCGTCGTTCGGGACGACCACGGGCTTGGTGAAGCGGACGCCGTACTCGACGACCGCGCCCGGGTCGCCGGTCCAGTCGGTGACCACCCGGATCGCCTCGGCCATGGTGAACATGCCGTGCGCGATGACGTCCGGCAGTCCGACCTCCTTGGCGAACTTCTCGTTCCAGTGGATGGGGTTGAAGTCCCCGGAGGCGCCCGCGTACTGGACGAGCATGGCGCGCGTCACGGGAAAGGTCTGGGCGGGCAGTTCGGTGCCGACCTCGACGCCGTCGTAAGCGATCTTCGCCGTCATCCTCTTCTCACGCCTCCTCTGCCGCGCGCGCGACGAGCTTCGTCCAGGCAGTCACGACGTGCTCGCCGGCCTCGTCGTGGACCTCACCCCGGATGTCGATGATGTCGTTGCCCGCCAGGGACTTGATGGCCTCGATGGTGGAGGTGACGGTGAGCCGGTCGCCGGCGCGCACCGGGCGGACGTAGGCGAACTTCTGGTCACCGTGCACCACGCGGCTGTAGTCCAGGCCGAGCTGCGGGTCCTGGACGACCTGCCCCGCGGCCTTGAAGGTGATCGCGAAGACGAAGGTCGGCGGGGCGATCACATCGGAGTGGCCGAGCGCCTTGGCGGCCTCCGGGTCCGTGTACACCGGGTTGGTGTCCCCCACCGCCTCCGCGAACTCACGGATCTTCTCCCGGCCCACCTCATAGGGCTCGGTGGGCGGGTAGCTCCGCCCCACGAAGGACTGGTCGAGCGCCATGGCTCGGCACCTCCTGATGTCTGCCTGCTGACTGATGTCTGCCTGCTGATGTCTGCGGATACCCGCCGGATATCTGCTCCGGGCGCCCTGTAATCGGCCGGAACCAGCCGGTAACCGGGGCCGAAACGACGCGAGGCCGCCCCCCGGTTAGTGGGGGCGGCCTCGCGTACGAGCCTGATTTATCGCGTCTCGCGGTGCGCGGTGTGCGCGTTGCAACGCGGGCAGTGCTTCTTCATCTCCAGTCGGTCCGGGTTGTTACGCCGGTTCTTCTTGGTGATGTAGTTCCGCTCCTTGCACTCCACGCAGGCCAGCGTGATCTTCGGGCGGACGTCGGTGGCAGCCACGTGAGTGCTCCTTGACGAACGGATAGGACGGTTTAACGCATAGAAGAGTAGCCGATCGAAGGACCGACCCCACAATCGGCTACTGTCAGTAGCGGTGACCGGACTTGAACCGGTGACACAGCGATTATGAGCCGCTTGCTCTACCGACTGAGCTACACCGCTGTGATGCGATCCGTTCCCGCCTTGCGACGGGAACCTCACACACCAGAGCCCCAATACGGAATCGAACCGTAGACCTTCTCCTTACCATGGAGACGCTCTGCCGACTGAGCTATTGGGGCGAGCGATGAAGACATTACACGCTCGGCCGCCGTTCACCCAAATCCGTTTCGCGGCCCCCGTCCCGGCCTGTTCCACGCACGCTCCCGGCCCCTGCCCCGGCCCGTTTCCCTGCTCTCCCACGAGCCGCTGAGGCCGCTCCGGCACGACGGACCACACCGGTACGACTATTGCGCTCCTCCCCGACACGAGCGGATCGCCGCCCTAGGCTCGACTCACTCTGCGTGATCTTGCGTCCCCCTGCGCAGCCCCCGAGCCCCTGGAGCGCGATGCCCGACAGCCAGCCGCAGCAGCCCCACTCGTCCTCCTCGTCGGGCTCGTCCTCCTCATCGGGCTCCTCGGGTTCTCCGGGCCCCTCGGGGCAGGTGGGCGATCCGGCCGCCCTGCTGCTGTGCGGGGCTCGGCTGACCGACGGCCGGACCGTGGACGTACGGCTGGGCGGCGGGCGTATCGAGGCGGTCGGCACGGCCGGCAGCCTGGCCGTCGGCGGAACGCGGGACTGCGGGATGCGCGTGGATCTCAGCGGCTATCTGCTGCTGCCGGCCCCTGCCGAACCGCACGCGCACGGGGACACCGCGCTGTCGGCCGAGGGCGACGGTCCGGCCTCGTACGAGCCCCAGGACGTCCAGCGCCGGGCCACCGAGGCGGCGCTGTTGCAGTTGGGGCACGGGGCGACCGCGCTGCGGGCACACGTGCGCGTGGGCGACGTCCAGGGGCTGGGCGCGCTGGCCGCCGTACTGCAGGCGCGGCGTTCGCTGCGCGGGCTGACGGAACTGACGGCGGTGGCGATGCCCAGGCTGCTGACCGGCGTGGCCGGGGCGGACGGGCTGGCGATGCTGCGGGACGCCCTGAAGATGGGCGCCTCCGTGGTGGGCGGCTGTCCCGACCTGGACCCGGATCCGACGGGGTATGTGGAGGCGGTCCTCGAGGTGGCCTCCGAACACGGCTGCCCCGTCGACCTGCACACCGACGCCGCCGATCCGGCCCGCCTCGCCCGCATCGTCGCGATGGCCGGCGGGCTGCGCCCCGGGGTGACGCTCGGCCCGTGCGGCGGCCTCGGCCGGCTGCCCGCCGAGACGGGTCGGCGCACCGCCGACCAGCTCGCGGCCGCCGGGGTGACGGTGGTGTGCCTGCCGCAGGGCGGCTGCGGCGCCACCGACCGGCGCGACACGGCTCCGGTACGGCTGCTGCGGGCGGCCGGCGTCCGGGTGGCCGCGGGCAGCGGCGCCCTGCGCGACATCTCGAACCCGGTGGGACGCGGGGACCCCTTGGAGGCGGCCTACCTGCTGTCCTCCCGGTACGGATTGCGGCCCGAGGAGTCGTACGACGCGGTGAGCTCCTCGGCGCGGGCGGTCATGGGGCTGCCGGAGGTGCGCGTGGAGGCGGGTTTCCCTGCCGAATTGCTGGCCCTGCGCGGCGATCGGCTGGCGGGGGCGCTGTCGCTGGCGTACAGCCGGATCGTGGTGCATCGGGGGCGGGTGGTGGCGCGGACGAGTGCGGTACGGGAGTACTGCAACTCGGCTGCGGCGGCGGAGCTGGGGCTGCCCCGGCAGGGGCGGGGCGAGCTGTCGTGAGGCATGCGAGCGCTGGGCGGTGAGCCTCGGTGAGTGTGGGGGTGCGCGCCGGGGCGTGCGCGAGCGTGAGGGGCGCTCGGTATTGGCTTGTGCGCGGGCGCGCAGGCCGGAGCGTGCGCGGGGGTGAGCCCTGCCGATGGGCATGGCGTCGGCGCGTGTGCCGAGGGTGGGCTTCTTCGGCTTGGGCGCTGTGTATGCGAGCCGACGGCGTGACTTCGCGTCGGTGCGCCAATGGGGCGGAGTGCTGCGTGCGAGTGGGCGGTGCGGGCTCACGGCGTACGAGGGGGTAACGCACATCCTCGGCGCACAACCCGGCGTACACCGGGGAGCGCGCAGTCAGGGCTTGTGCGCCCAGCGCGTGCTCTTTCCATGTGCGCTCCACATGCGCGCCCTGGCACACCCTGGGACATGGCTCAAGTCGTGCGGCGGATGCGGCTGTCCGGGCGTACGGTCGGAAACATGCGCATTGTCATCGCTGGTGGTCATGGTCAGATCGCGCTGCGGCTGGAGCGGCTGCTCGCTGCGCGCGGAGACGAGGTTGCGGGCATCATCCGTCACGCCGAGCAGGGCGGCGACCTGCGGGAGGCCGGCGCCGAACCGATCCTGCTGGATCTGGAGTCGGCCTCGGTCGAGGAGGTCGCGGCGCATCTGCAGGGAGCAGACGCGGCGGTCTTCGCCGCGGGTGCGGGTCCGGGCAGCGGGGCGGCCCGCAAGGACACCGTGGACAAGGGAGCGGCGATCCTGTTTGCGGACGCGGCGGTTCGGGCGGGCGTACGACGGCACGTGGTCGTCTCGTCGATGGGCGCCGATCCCGCGCACCAGGGGGACGACATCTTCGATGTGTACCTGCGCGCGAAGGGCGAGGCCGACGCGTACGTGCTGCGGCTGGACGCCCTGGACTCGACGATTCTGCGCCCCGGCATGCTGACGAACGACGCCGGAACGGGCCTCGTTCGGCTGGAGGCGCACACGGGCCGCGGCGCCGTCCCCCGCGACGACGTGGCCGCCGTACTGGCGGAGTTGGTGGACACTCCGGCGACGGCCGGTCTGACGCTGGAGCTGGTCGGTGGGTCGGCGCCGGTGTCGGTGGCGGTGAAGTCGGTGGCCGGGAACTGAGGGTGGTCGGTGAGGGGGTTCCGGCCACGCGGGAGGCCGTGCTGCGGCGGATGTACGAGGCCTTCTCGACCGACGAGCGGGACGCCTTCGTACTGCCGTGTCTGGCGCCGGACGTGGATTGGCCGAACGTACTCGACGGCGTCCGTCTGCACGGCCGCGAGGAGGTACGCGCCTACTGGGCGCGGCAGTTCGCGGCCGGCCATCCCCTCGTACGGCTGGAGGGGTTGCGGCTCGACGGCGACGGCGAGGGCGTGGTGGTGACCGTACGACCGGGCCTGCGGGACGCGTCGGGTGACCGGTGGGCGGAGGGGACGGTCGAGCACGTGTACCGGTTCGGCGGGGACGGGCTGGTGACGCGGATGGACGTGCGGGCAGGCTCGCAGGGGGCGTAGGAGCGGAATCGCAGGGGCCGTAGGAGCGGAATCGCAGGGCCGTAGGAGCTGTGGCGGCGTCTGGAATGCCGTCCGGAACTCCGCCTAGAACAGGGGCAGTTGGCCAGGCATCTCCGGGACGGCATATCCGTCCAACGACGGTTGGGCCGCGCCGAGTTGCGCCTGGCGACGGGAGCCGGGGCAGGAGACGAGTGCGCCGTTCTCGCGCGCGCCGGGCGGGTCGTGCCGAGCGAACCGTCCGGCGACGACGGCGATCTCGCGACGGCATTCGGGGCAGCGTCTGCGACGAGTGGACATGGGGTCAGTGCGCCCCGGGCGAGGGTCTGTTGTGCGCGGGGGCGCACGCCCCCGCGCGGAGCCGGGGTGGACAGCTGCCGTAGGCGGAGCGGCTCCCGACCCTGCCACCCGGATCCCTTCACCGGGTTCCCACGAAACCCGACCATGCTTGCTTAAGTCAATCAACCGGCTTAGCTTGAGGGTGTCGCGCACACCCGATGCCCACTGCCTACGGAGGCCCGGCCCATGTCCCACGCCCTTCCCCGACCCGCCGACGACGACGACGAGGGGGTGGTGTCCGCAGCGCCGCGGGCCAATGCCGTCGTAGCGGTCCTGGCCTTCGGCGGGATCGTGGTCTCGCTGATGCAGACCCTGGTGATCCCGATCGTCCCGGAGCTGCCGAAGCTCCTGAACGCCCCGGCCTCCGACACCGCCTGGGCCGTCACCGCCACACTGCTCGCCGCCGCCGTGGCCGTCCCGATGATGGGCCGGCTGGGAGACATGTACGGCAAGCGCCGCATGCTCCTGGTGAGCCTGGTCCTGCTGGTCGCCGGATCGGTCACCGCCGCGCTCAGCGACTCCCTGGCCCCGATGATCGTCGGGCGGGTGCTGCAGGGCACGGCGGGCGGTGTGATCCCGCTCGGCATCAGCATCATGCGGGACGAACTGCCCGCCGAACGGCTCGGTTCGGCCACCGCGCTGATGAGCGCCTCGCTCGGCGTGGGCGGCGCGCTGGGTCTGCCGGCGGCTGCGTTGATCGCCGACAACTTCGACTGGCACGTGCTGTTCTGGAGCTCGGCCGGGATGGGTGTGGTGGCGCTCCTGCTGGTGCTGTTCGTCGTACCCGAGTCCAAGGTGCGGACCGGCGGCCGCTTCGATGTCGTCGGCGGCCTCGGCATGGCCGCCGGTCTGGTCTGCCTGCTGCTCGGCATCTCCAAGGGCGGCGACTGGGGCTGGGGCAGCGGCACCACGCTCGGCCTGTTCGGGGCGGCCGTGGCGGTTCTGCTGCTGTGGGGCTGGTACGAGCTGCGCACCGAGCAGCCACTGGTCGACCTGCGCACCACCGCCCGCCGCCAGGTGCTGGTCACCAATCTCGCCTCGATAGCCCTCGGCTTCGGCATGTTCGCGATGTCGCTGGTGCTTCCGCAGCTCCTGCAGTTGCCTGAGGCGACCGGCTACGGTCTCGGCAAGTCGCTGCTCACCGCCGGCCTGGTCATGGCCCCCTCCGGCCTGGTGATGATGGCCGTCGCCCCCGTCTCGGCCGCCCTCTCCAAGGCCAAGGGCCCGAAGGCCAGCCTGATGCTGGGCTCGCTGATCGTCGCGGCCGGCTACGGCCTGCAGATTCTCCTGATGACCGAGGTCTGGCAGTTCGTGCTGGTGTCCTGCGTCATCGGTTCCGGTATCGGCTTCACGTACGGCGCGATGCCCGCGCTCATCATGGGCGCCGTGCCGCCGTCGCAGTCCGGCGCCGCGAACAGCCTCAACACCCTGATGCGGTCCATCGGGACGTCGACCGCCAGCGCCGTCGCCGGCGTCATCCTGTCGCAGATGACCACGAGCCTCGGCGGGGTCTCCCTCCCCTCGCAGAACGGCTTCAAGACCGTCCTCGCCATCGGCGGCGGCGCGGCGCTCCTCGCCTTCGCCGTCGCGTCCTTCATTCCGCGGCATCGGACGGCTGCGGCCGGGGGCAGCTCCGCGTCCGAGGAGAGGGCTGCCGCCGGAGGGCCGTCCGCTACGGCACCGTCCGCGGCGGGGATCGAGAAGGGTGCGCCCGGCTTGGATACAAGGGGCGCGCCCGGCCTGACTGAGGTGGGAGCGTCGGGCCTGGCTGAGGAGGGTGCGTCGGGCCTGGCTGAGGAGGGTGCGTCGGGCCTGGCTGAGGAGGGTGCGTCGGGCCGGTCCGCCGCGGCCGCGATCGAGGGGGGTGCGACCGGCCTGGCCGGGGAGGGTGCGTCGGGCTGGTCCGCCGCGGCCACGACCGTGGGCGGCGCGCCGGGCCTGTCGGCCGCGCGTTCCAACGGAGCCTCGCCGGCACCTGCGTCCTCGTCGGCTTCCGTCGCGACCGCTGCCCCCGACGGGGCGAGCGGCTCCATCGGGGGCGGAATCCCGGTGAGCGGTCATGTCCTGGGTGCGGAGCGCGTCCCCTTGGCCGGGGCCGCGGTCACCCTCATCTCGCTCGGCGGGAAGCAGCTGAGCCGGTCGGTCTCGCAGGCCGACGGCTCGTACGGTGTCGATGCGCCCGCCGCCGGTTCGTACGTTCTGATCGCCTCCGCGGACGGTTTCCAGCCGCAGGCCTCGACGCTCGTCGTCGCCGACGGACCGGTCTCGTACGACGTCCTGCTGAGCGGCACGAGCGGCCTTGCGGGGCTGGTGCGGTCCGCCGACAGCGGGACGCCGGTCGCCGATGCGGTGGTGATCGTGACCGATGTGCGCGGGGACGTGCTGACCACCGGACGGACCGACGTGCTCGGCGAGTTCACGGTCACCGACCTGGTGCCGGGGACGGTGACCCTCGCCGTCAACTCCGCCAAGCACCGCCCGCTCGCTCTGCCCGTCGAGATCGGCGGCACCGGCACCACACGCATCGAGGTCGAGCTCCGGCCCGGCGCCCATGTACGGGGCACGGTACGCGGAGCGGGCGCCCCACTGGGCGACGCCCGGGTGACCCTGGTGGACGCTGCCGGCAACGTGGTCGCCACGACCAGGACCGGGCACGACGGCGCGTACGCCTTCTCCGACCTGGACAGCGGCGCGTACACGATCACCGCGACGGGCTATCCGCCGCAGGCGGCGACGGTGACGGTGGCGGGCGGCGGCGCGGACGACCATGACATCGAACTTGCCCACAGCGGGGAGTAGTTCGGCCTGAGCCGTACCTGCGCCCTGCCTGCCCCGGAGACAGAGGGTGGCACATGAAGAGACCCCCTCCGGTCTGCGTTTCCGCAGACCGGAGGGGGTCTCTTCATCAAAGTGGCGGCGCCAGGATTCGAACCTGGGAAGGCTGAGCCGGCAGATTTACAGCGGGCCGCGTCCGATCACTCTGACCAGGCACTTCTTCCAACGCCGACCCAGTTGGGGGACGTCTGGGGGATTCTCACCGTCCACACGGCGACCGGGTGCCGCGTCTGACGTTGCGTCAAAGACCACTGCTGCATCAGCTGACTGACGATGCAACGGCTCCCGACAGCATCCCCGACTGTGGTCTACTCACCTTTTGTGATGAACGTTGGGGAACGACGACTGTTTCACTTCACGCATGTGCGTCACTTGCCGGACATCCTGTCCGACAAGCAGATGGTCTCAGACAACGTCATGCAGGGCAGGGGTGGCGTGCCTGTGGAGTGCGGAGACAGGGATGTCAAGGCCGAACGGCGAACACGGCGAATCACCGTTCCGCCCTACGGATGCCCCGCTGATTACGTCCCGTTCTACTTCGCCCCGAGGTCACCCATGCTCTACGTGATCAGTCGAGGCGGCGTATCGACGTACCAAGAAGGGCAAGCTCCACTCGTCTACCTGGTCACGTCCGTGGATGCTGTCCAGGCATCCGGAAGGCCATACGTGTTCAGCGATGGCAACTGCGCGAACGAGATCACCCGCCACTTTACCGACCTGAGCATGATGCCGAGCGTCGTTGACTGGGAGATCATAGGAGCGCGGTACTGGGCGAACACGGTTGACGATGGTGATCGCATGCGGCGCCGCATGGCAGAGCTGTTGGTGCACGAGCACCTTCCCGTGACTGCCCTGCATGAAGCCGCGGCCTACGATCATGATCACGCTGAGCGGGTGCGGCGCCTGTTCAGGGAGGTAGGCGCCGAGATTCCAGTGAGTGTCAGACGTGAGTGGTACTACTGACCTAGCGGTAACGAACGAACCCTTCAGGGAAGGACAGCGATGATCACGCGCGGCACCGGCAACCTGCTTCTGGCAGATGTCGATGCCCTTGTTAACACGGTCAATACCGTGGGCGTCATGGGCAAGGGCATCGCCTTGCAGTTCAAGCGGGCCTATCCGGATAACTTCGAGGACTACAAAGCATCCTGCGATCGCGGCGACGTCACCGTTGGCCGCATGCACGTGCATGAGGTCAAGCAGTTGGGCGGCCCAAGATTCATCGTAAACTTCCCAACAAAGCGTCACTGGCGTGCACCATCCCGAATTGAAGATATCACTTCGGGGCTCATTGCCCTACGTGACGAAATCGTCGAACGGGGAATCAAGTCCATTGCTGTGCCGCCGCTTGGATGCGGAAATGGCGGCCTAGCATGGCGCGACGTCGAACCCCTGATTCGCCAAGCATTGGGCACTATCCCCGGAGTGGAAGTTCGAGTCTGGGAGCCGTCAGGCGCTCCGAGTGCAGCGTCAATGCCGAATGCCACAAAGGCACCTGAGATGACCCGCGAGCGTGCTGCGTTCCTCGCCACACTCAACCGTTACATCCGAAGCGGTATTTCACGTGGACTAGCTTTCGAGCCCCGCGTTTCGCTACTTGAAGCACACAAGGTTGCGTATTTCCTACAGAAAATGCAACTACCCCTTGGACTCCATTTCGAAAAGGGAATCTACGGGCCGTACTCACAACGCCTGGACAGCGCAGTTTCAACGATGGAAGGTCATTTCATCACCGGGTTCGGCGACGGCACAAGTGGCGCTCAGGCGATCCTGGAGCTCAACAAAGACTCTGCGAACGATGCCGAACAGCTCCTAAAGCAGTACCCGGAATTCGAAAAAATTGCCACGAAGTTCCAAAAGCTAACAGCCGGCTTCGAGGACGCTTTCGGCATGGAGCTCTTGAGTACCGTGCTTTTTGCCGCCGAAGAACTAGTCCCGCCTCCACCCAACCCTGAATCTGTGACTGCCTGCATCAGGGGATGGAATCACCGCAAACAGCGCCTCTTCACGGAAGATCATGTCCGTACGGCGTGGCAGCGCCTGCGTGACGTGGGCCTCTTGTAACTGGCCCGACGCGCCCCGGTTCAGGCCGTTGGCCAGTCGACCGATTCGGAGTTTCAGCCTCAAGCCGTTTCGTAGGGATAAGCCCCCGCGCTCATGACGCAAGCCGGCGGGTGGCCACTCCTAGAAGGAGCCAGGCGGTAATGTGTTTCTGTCGGAACGGGCTGTCCCATTCCGATGCCGAAAGACCCAACCCGGGTGGCCGCCCAGGTCGGGCCCTCAGCACAGTAGTCACGAGCCCGGTCGCCCTGGTGTAGGCCGGGCTCGCTACATTCCTGCTTCCGCCCGCTACCGGCACTCATGCGTGGACCGCGCTACTGCACGTACTGACCTACTGTGGCGATGACCGCCACCAGCAGACCCGCCGCAGCCAGTGCCACTTGCCACCTTTCGGGCCAAGTCCAATGTTTGCGCGGTTTCTGCTCCTTCAGGCCTTCCACGAAATACTCCTCCTGCTCTTCCGGTACTTACCTAACGGGCCCGCCAAGGCAAGCCCCACCCCTTGCGACCCGATCAACGACAGGGGTACGCATTCGAATCGGGGAATTACATCTAATCGGGAGTCTCCAAGTCGCCAGTACTCTCACTCTGGCGCAGCGCTTCGAGAACAGCCTTTGTGAGCCCCCGAACAAGAGACCAGTTCACCGGGCCTCCGAAATTCTCTATCACGACGTCTTCTATAGCCTTTTCGATTACCCCTGATACATCACCGCAAGGTTGAGACACGGAGGATTTCCAAGACTTCGGGGCGTCGAGCCAATAAGTTCGCCTACCCGTCGCACGCCGCAACTTGGCACGCTGACGCATGTACATATCTGTCTCGGCACTCGAAACCCCGTAGCGTTCGCAGACGCGAAAGATTTCCTCTATGCCGAGCTCAACATATTGCCTCGCCTCGGCCGGCAGCTTGCGCACCTCACCTAGGTGCCCCTTTCGACCACGCCTATCGCCCTCGGCTCGCCGCCATGCCTCGACCCACGCCTGAACAGTGCTTTCCTCCGCTCCGCACGACCGGGCAAGCTCTTCCACCGATGCGCGGCTGAAATTCTGACGTCCACTAAGAGAATCGCTCAGAGTGCTGCGGCGGAGTTTAGCGTTTCGTTTTTCAGACAGCTTTTCAATCTGTCGAAGCGTGAGCCCTTTATGCTTTACAAGATCCTTGAGAGCCTGACGTAATTCGGCGTGATTTGTGACGTCCTCAGGATAGCTATAAGACATCCTTTGGCCCAATATCAGCTCGTTCGTCAACTTGGCCCTTTGCCACTCACTCTCGGCAATTTCGGGATCCGAGGCGCAGCCACGGACAAAAGCCTCGAAGACCTGCCGACTAGGTAGCCCAAACCCTTGCGTAGCCCGCTGCAAGGAAGATTTAGAAACGAAAGTGAGCGCAGCCAATTCTGCGAAACTAAGACCACTTCGACGCTTCTCCCCCAACAGCCAGGACTGCAAAAAACCGCCCCTCGCGTGCCGGTTTTGGAATCCGTGACGCTGCACCGGTCCCCCTAGTCCCGTGTTATTTCGATGCGTAAGTCCGCCTCTTCGGACAACCAGAGCGTGGCAATGAGGCGACACTCATGTCCAACGATGCCGAGACTTCGTCCGGGACGGCCACAGGTTATGCGCTACCTAGCGCTCGCGGGACGGGATCATTTGCGCAGCTCAGAGGGATGGAGCCCATTAACAGCGTCCCAAAACTGTCCGAAGGTCAGCGCTCTAGCGGAGCCGTCACCGCACGCCGGCCGAGGGAGGCATTGGATGCACAGGGGCTTGGATTGATGGCAAGGCGCACCGTGCGTGTGGACGGCGGGCAGAGGGCCGCACCAACGTGTCGCGCAGCTCGCAGCGGGAGGGCTGCGCGGGCCTTGACCTGCCGTTCAGTCGGCCACAGCCGGACTCACGGGACTCCTGGGCTAAACAGCCCCTGATTCCGGCCTCCGTACGGCCTGAGGTGAGACCTATGGGCACCGCCCGCTGACATGCCACGATTGGGCAGAAGCCCGAGGAGCGATGAAGGGGAGGCCACGTGCCGCAGGCCAGTCCGCGAGACACATACTTGCAGGTCGCGGAAGTGGTGAAGGCCCAGATCAAGGCGAAACCGCAGATGACGCACCTTCCACCCGCCGCCGACCTCATGCGGGATCACGACGTCTCACGGGGGGTGGTGCTTCGCGCGTTCAAGGCGTTGCAGACAGACGGTGTTGCCGAGCCGGTACGGGGCGGCCGGTGGCGCGTCGTACGCGAAGGTGAAGACGTCGACCGGCGGCCGCTTGACGAGCGCATCGCCGACCTTATCCCCGCCGAGGGGTTCGAGGTGGGCGCAGCCTTCCTGAGCGCATCGGACCTGATGGGCAGGTTCGGAGTCTCCCGCCCCACCGTGACCAAGGCACTCGACAAACTGGAGGCCGCCGGCGTGCTGGCGAGTGCTGGACAGGGCAAGGTGCGGACGGTCCGCGCCGTGCCGATTCGAGAGGAGCGTTCGTAGCTTGTCGGAGCTGACGGAGTGGGCCTACCCCCTCGCTGAGTCCCTGCTCGCCGAGCCGCTGCCGAGGCGGTGGCAGCACTCATTGGGCGTCGCCGAGCGAGCGCGGACCATCGCGCTGGTCCTCGGGGAGGATGCCGAATTGCTGGAGGCTGCGGCCGTCCTGCATGACATCGGCTACTCGCCGGACCTCGCGAAGACGGGGTTTCACCCGCTCGATGGTGCCCGCTACCTCCGTGACGTGGCGCAGGCCGACGAACGGGTCGTGAACCTGGTTGCCCACCATTCCTGTGCGTGGATGGAAGCGGAGGCTCGGGGCCTGCGTGAGGAGCTGGAGGGCGAGTTCCCGCGCGAGAACGCGCACCTGAACGACGCTCTCTGCTACTGCGACATGAACACCACGCCGGACGGCACGCCGACGAATCCCGTCGACAGGGTCAACGAGATCGCCGGACGCTACGGACCGGACAGCCTGATCGGGAAGTTCATCCGTCGCGCTGAACCGGAGATCCTGGCGTGCACGTCGCGCGTGCTCGAACGAGTCGCCGGCGCCAAGCGTCAGCCGATGTAGGGAGCCTCCCGCGTCCGGTCCATCGCGTGCTCAATGCGGAGCCGCATCGTGGGGTGGACGTCCAGTTGCGCCAGGTCCGCCGGGTCGACCCAGCGGACCTGAGTCGTCTCGTTGCTGGTACGTACGTCGCCGCCGATCGGCCGCGCGCGGAAGCAGATGCTGAACTGTTGGCGCACCTCACCGTCGTCGTACTGCATCACGTGTCCGGGGTCCGTGTAGATCCCGGACATGTCGACGACTTCAGCCTTGATGCCGGTCTCTTCCCAGACCTCTCGGACCACCGTGTCACTGATGGACTCGCCCACGTCGTGGCCACCGCCGGGTAGCGCCCAACGTCCGTTGTCGGATCGCTGAATCATGAGCACCTGTCCCGCGTCGTTCTGGACGAACGCCACGACCGAGGGCACGACCGAGTTGGCCGGCGGGGCGTCCGGGTCGTGCAGGTAGTCGATGCGTCCCATGCTCAGGCTCCCGTGATGTCGTGTTCAGTTACTGCCCTGGCGCCTTCCCAGGTCTGCTCAACGCTATTGGCAAAGGTGTGGAACAGACTGCCTCCGGGGAGCTGCCGCAGATGGAACACCGGCGCCATGTAGGCACCGAGGCCGTACACGTGCGTGTTGGCCAACATCTCGTCATCAGCGCGGTAGATCGAGTTGTAGAGCACCGTGTCGTGCAGGCGGAAGGCAATCTCGGGGTGGCTGGTGAACAGCGGGCGGTAGTTGATGAGCGCGTTGCGGATCTTGCCACCCATGATGCGATGCCCTTCGTCGATGCCGCGCCGGGTGACGGCTTCGCACTCTGGATCGCCCATGAGGACTCGGATGCGGACACCGCTCTTGGCCTTCTCCTTCAATGTCGAGAAGAAGAGAGGGTCTTCCGCCAGGTAGATGCCGGCGTACACGAGGATGTCGATGCGCTCCGTAGCGCGCTGGCACATCTCGCGCCACAGATCTGACGGCACGACGTGCCGATGAGGGTAGACGGTCACGATCTCGGCCTTGCTCAGGTCAGTTGCGGAGTCCTGAGTTCGGGAGTCCTCCCACAGCGTCGTCACGTCCACCTTGAGCGCCGCTGCTGTTGCGTACTGGTGACGTCGGTACGGCACCTTTCCCTGCGTGATCCAGCGCTCCACGGTCTTTGCGTTGACCTCGATCTCGTCCGCAAGGCTCTGAACGGTCATGCCACGGGCCAACAGAGCTGACCGCAACCGCTCGTTGGACATCTGCACCCCTTCGAGGGACATCTAGGGAGCTCTTGACGGTAGTCGGCTGATCGGGAGCTGTCCACGTAGGGGGTAACGAACTCCCCTGACCTGGGGCGATTCTGATTGTGCGCCAAGAAGTCCCGGCGCAAAACCAAGAGGTTCCGTCGCCGCACTTGACGGACCCCTATGCAGTACCTGTAAAACAGGTACTGCACCGCCGAGCGCAACAACACGGCAGAAGCGGCTCATGCCGCACGTGCTTGAAAACTGAACAGTGATCGTGCGGGGCTGACGCGAGAGCGGCGGTCACGGCAGGTGCCTAGGGCGAGGGTCCGGGGGCAAACCGCCGCGATGGACGAAGCTCTCCCCCTACGCGCCTGGCAGGCGCCACCCGATCTCGGGTGTGGGGAAGTACAGCGGGGCCCCAACGCATGCGGCGGGATGAGAAGACCGCCCCCCGAGACGACCGGGTGAAGTCGTCGGCGGCACAGCCACCTGCATCAGCTCTGGAGAACGCCCCTTCGGGGGTGCCACCTGGTGCATGCCGCCCTGCTGGCGTCAGAGCAGTGACGATGACGCGTCCGACTACCCGGCTCGGGCCGGTGCTCCTTGGTAACGGCGCACCGGTAAAGCCAGGTCACAGCCCCGGTAGCCAGCCGTGAAGGGCGCGGAATCGAATTCCGCCCGGGGCACTCACCTCGCCGCAGTCTGCGGCGCGGGGCCTCCGGAGCAGTCGCCGTCTCACCAACACGCCTGCGACTGCTCCGACTTCCAGTCCCTCCAAAACAGGAGCTTCCATGGCCGAGCGCATCATCCCCGTGGACATCGTCGGCCCGATCGCCCTCGACCTGACGATGAACACCGGCAGTATCCGCGTCGTCGTCGACCCGACACTGAAGCAGGCGCGCATGGTGCTGACGACGGAGGCGACCTCCGGCCCGTCGGCCGACGCGATCCGCGACACCGCCGTCAGCCTCAACGGGCAGAACCTCAGGGTCCGTGTCCCGGACGTGGCCGGAGGCATCGGCGGCAGCACCACGATCCGGGTGGGCGGCAACACCATGACCTTCTCCGGCGGCAACGGCGTGCAGATCGTGGGCGGCAACGTCTACGTCTCCGGCCACAGCGGCGGCAAGGTCTTCATCAACGGCCGCGAGGTCACCGCCACCGGCCCGGCCGGCGACGCGGTCACCCCGATCACCGCCGAAATCCACCTGCCCTCCAAGTCCGTGCTGATGGTCGGCACGCACACCGCCGACACCGTCATCAGGGGCACGCTGGCCCGGCTGGAGTACGACGGCACGTCCGGCGCCTTGACTGCCGAACACATCGGTGACCTGGACGCCACGGTCACCAGCGGCAGTGTCATCGTCGGCGATGTGACCGGCTCGCTGGACGTCAACCTGACCTCCGGCAACCTCAACGTCGGTGCCTACAGCGGCCACGACGCCCGGTTGAACCTCACCTCCGGCAACGTGCGGATGGCCGCTACTGCGCAGGCCTACGGCCGCCTCGCGGTCAGCGCCACCTCGGGTTGTGCGCGCATCACGGGCGCTTCGCACCTGAACGTCCGCCGCCGGGTGACCAGCGGCTACGTCCAGATCAGCTAGTCACTCCCCCGCCGACCTGCCACAGGAGCAGTCGTGTCCGACTTCGACGTTGAGATCGTCTCGTTCGGCTACCTGCACGGGGAGCCGCCCGCCGCGCACCTGACCATCGATCTGCGCCACCACTTCCGCGACCCGCACGTGTCGCCGGACCTGCGTTACATGACCGGCGAGGACGCGCCGGTACGCGTCGCGGTGATGAACACCCCCGGCATCCCGGAGCTGGTCACCGCGACCGCGCGAGCCGTCGCCGCGTTCCGTTCGGGTCCCACCGCGGGACCGGTCGTCGTTGCCGACGGCTGCGCCGGCGGGCGCCACCGCGCCCCGGTCTTCGCTTATCACCTGGCCGTGCACCTGCGGGCGGTGGGGCTGACGGTCCGCCTTGAGCACCGCGACCTGGCCAAGCCCGTCGTCGAGCGCTAGCAGCACTCGCCCCTCGTACCACCGCCTCGGCATCCCGCCGCGAGGGCGCCGGATCGAATCCGGCCCGGGGCACTCACCCCGCCGCAGTCTGCGGCTCGGGTCCTCCGGAGCAGTCGCCGTCTCACCAACACGCCTGCGACTGCTCCGACTTCCAGTCCCTCCCACTTCAGGAGCTTTCATGCGTGCGTACATCGGCCGCCAACAGGCCGTCTCCGTTGAGGACTTCGCCGAACTGGCGCTCGGAACCCCCGTTGAGCTGTGGCTCGGGGTGGAGGGCGAGAGCGAGCAGGAGCGCGCGGCCCGTCTGGACGCGGCGCGCGACATCCTTGCCGACTGCCCGGACCTTCCCGACGACCTGGTCCGCATCGCCGCGCAGGTTATCGAGGACAACCCGGACCTGTTCGACGTCGTCGCCTTCACCCGTCCCGCTCGCCGCCGTCCGGCACGCAAGGGGGTTGCGGCATGACGACGACGCCCACCCCTGAGGCGCCCGCGTCCGGGGTGCCGCCGCTGACCCGTCCGGAAATGGGGCTCGCCGGGGTCGGTGCGCTCGCCGCTGCCGGAGTCGGCGCGCTCGGTCTGATCTCGTCCTTCGACGCTGTGTCGGCTGCCGCGCTGCGCTGGGGGTTCTCCGCTCCGTGGATGCTGCCGGTCGGTATCGATGTGGCCATTCCGGTGTTCACCGTCGCCAACCTGCTGTTGATCCGCATGGATATGGCGCTGGCCTGGGTGCGGTTCGTGCCCTGGGCCCTCACTCTGATCACCTGCGGGCTGAACATCGCGGCCGGTCATTCCCTGTCGGCCAAGGTCGCGCATGGCACGATGCCGCTGCTGTGGGTGGTGTTCTCCGAGATCGGTGCGCACATCTACGCCGTGCGGATCGGCGCCGTGACCGGCCGCCGGATGGAGAAGATCCGGTTCTCCCGCTGGCTGCTCGCCTTCCCCTCCACCTTTGCGCTGTGGCGTCGCATGACGCTGTGGGAGGTCACCTCCTACTCCGAGGCGCTGGCGCGGGAGAAGGAACGGCAGTTGGCCCGCGCGGACCTGCGCGAGCGCTACGGCAAGAAGTGGCGTTCGAAGACCCCGCGGCGCGAGCGCGTGATGCTGCGCATGGGCGACCTCGCGCCCGCCGCTCTGCCGGTTGCCCCCGAGCCGCAGGCCCCGAAGGAGCCGGAAGCGCCGAAGCCCGAGGCTGCCAAGCCCGCGCGCAAGAGGCCGGTCAAGGACAAGGCCACCTCGCCGCAGCGCACGCCGGCCGAACTGCTCGCTGAAGCCCGCACGGTCACGGCCGAATGGCCCGACAGCCAGATCAACGGCGAGGCGCTGCGCAAGGCGCTGCACTGCGGCTCGGCTCCGGCCCGGCAGGTGCGGGATGCCCTGCTCGATGAGCGGGCCGCGGCATACCCCCTGTACTCCGTGGACGCGCCCGACACCACGGTGTCCGGCGACGGTACCGAGGGGGTGGCCGCGTGAACACCCTGGCCACCATCCTGCTGTCCACGCTGCCCCTCGCCGCCGGGTGGTCGGTTCACGTGTGGTGGCTGCGCGGCTGCCTGAACACGGCCCGGCGTGACCCGCTCACCGGGTTACGCACCCGCGACGGCTTCACCCGCCGCGCCACCGTCCTGCTCAAGGACCCGCGCGCGGTCGTGGTGCTGGCCGACGTCGACAGGTTCAAGCACATCAACGACACCCACGGGCACGCCGCCGGGGATGCCCTGTTGAAGGCGACGGCCGACCGGCTCGCCCACCACGTCGGCCGGTCCGGGGTCGCGGGGAGGCTCGGGGGCGATGAGTTCGCCGCCGTCCTTATTGACGACCACGGCTCTGCGGCCGACCTGCTCGCCGTGCTGCACGGCGTGCTCGCCCGCCCCGTCGACGGCCAGGACCCCGCCGTGCACACCACGGTGTCGCTGGGCTGGGTGCGCGCCGCGGACTTCCCCGCCGACGACCTGTCCGGCCTGCTGCGGCGGGCGGATGAGGCGATGTACGCAGCCAAGCAGGCCCGCGCCGGAACCCGCCGCGCGGGGCTCGGCTGGCTGTTCGCCACCGTCACCGGCCGCCGTGCCGGCCGAACGGGCGCCCGCACGGACGTCCCGGTCGTGGGGGTGGCTGCCTGATGGCCGCGTACGGCAAGTGCTTCGACCCGTCCGGCGTGCAGTTCGGGGTGCCCACGTTCCCGTGGCGGTTCGCCCCGGACGGCTACGCCACCCGCAGGCAGCTGCGGGAGCGCGGGTTACGGCCCGGCGGTCAGCCGGTCGCCGCACAGGTCATGCGGCAACACCGGGGCCGCAAGTCGGGAGTGCAGGTCGCCTACCTCTACCGCATCGACCTGGCCAAGCCCGTGCGGCCGATGACCTCCCGCAGGTGCGGCGCCCTCGCGCTGGCGATGCTCGCCCGCCGTACCTGCCCCAAGTGCCGGGTCGTCTACGGCTACTGCCTGCCGACCTCGCTCGGCATGTGCGTGCTGTGCGCCTACCCCGACAGCCCCACTGCTCCCGCTCCGACCGCCAACCACACGTACCTGAAGGGGAGTTGACCATGGGCAAGCCCGATACCCGCCGCCTGGACCGCGAGATACAGCAGACCACCCGCAAGCTCGAAGCGGTCCGCAACGAGGAGATGTGGCCGCTGACCGGCCGCGAGCGGCGCGCTGTACTCACAGCCATGGCCGGTGGCTCCGTCAAGGTCGTGCGGGGCAAGAGCCCCGGTCGCGCCGAAAGGAAGCTGGAGACCGCGTGGAACGCGGTGCAGACCCGGCTGAACGCCGAGATCACCGCCTTGCAGAGCGAGCGGCAGCGGATCGTGAACGAGGCCGCCGCCGCGAAGGCCGCCAAGAAGTCCTCGGGGTGGTGGTGACCATGGCCGCACGGGAGACGCCTCCGGGCGAGTGCCCGCAGTGCTGGCAGCACGCCCACGACCGGAGCATCCACCGGCGCCTCAAGCCCCGCGAGGACTGCCAGCCGTGCCTGGACCACATGCACAACGGCTGCCCCTACCTCGTGCCCAAGAAGAAGTCGAGCTGGTGGTGACCGCGCCGCAGTCCGGCGCCCGCACCCGCGTCTGATCTCCCCGCAACGATCCGGCGGGGCCGGTCCGCTCACCTCCTACAGCGACGGACCGGCCTCGCCATTCCTTACACCAGAAGTGGAAGGACTCTCAGTGAACCAGCCCGACGACAACGAACTGTTCAACCGGCTCGAAGCCGAGATGAACGCCGACTCCCGCCCCGACTCGGGGGGCGAGGTAGTCGACCTCGACAAGGCCCGATCCGCCCGCACCGGATCGGCTGCCCCGACTGCCGACCCGATGCCCGACTCCCGCCCGACCGAGTCGGCCGATTCGGACGATGAGGAGTCGGCCGACTCGGTCGCCCGACCGGTCGACCGGCCCGACCTTCCGGCGCCGGGTATCACCACCTACAAGCGTCGGCCGATCCTGCCGACCTGGCTGACTTCCAAGCCGGGCTTCGTGTCGACCACGCAGCGGGCGGCAAGCAACGCCTTCTACGCCACCGCCTTCCACGGCATCCGCACCCCCTGGTACGCCCTCCAGCTCACCCTCAACTCGCCGCGCGGCGGGGCCCGCTTCGTGCGGGACACCAACCGGTGGGTGTGGGATGCCGAGGGCGCCCCGCTGCGCGAGTACGAGGTGCGCAGGGAGAACACCGCCGAATACCTGAAGCTGTCGCGGCAGCGCGACGGACGGGTGCGACTGCGCGTGCTGGTCACCACGGTGGCGCTCGTCTTCGGCACCGCGTTCGCCCTGACCCTGTACGTCATGGCCCCGGGATGGCTGGGGGTGCTGGCTGCCGCCGCGGTACTGGCATGCGGGTTCTGGGGTTCCCCGCAGGATCATCCCGTGATCGGGCCCGCGGTGCTGAAGACCGAAATCCAGAAGCTCACCGGGCCGATCGTGCTGCGCGCGCTGGACAACATCGGCAACCCGAAACTGACGGCCGCCATCAAGAAGGGCGGCGACATGAACGGGATGCGCTTCACCTCCGAGATCACCCGCGACGGCCCCGGCTACCGCGCCGACTTGGACCTTCCCTGGGGTGTGACCCCGGAGGACATCATGGAGGCCCGTAAGCCGCTCGCCTCCGGGCTGCGCCGCAAGGTCGGCTGTGTGTGGCCGTCGGCCGACCCGACGGAGCACGAGGGCCGGCTGATTCTGTGGGTGGGCGACAAGCCCATGAACGAGACCACCAAGCCCGCCTGGCCGCTGCTGAAGTCGGGCAGCGTGGACCTGTTCCGGCCGGTCGTGTTCGGCAACGACCAGCGCATGGCCGACGTGTCCGTGACCCTCATGTTCGCGTCCGTGGTGGTCGGGTCCATCCCGCGTATGGGCAAGACGTTCCTGATGCGGCTGTTCCTGCTCATCGCCGCCCTGGACCCGCGCGCGGCGCTGTACGCGTTCGACTTCAAGGGCACCGGCGACTTCGGCGCCCTGGAGCCGGTCTGCCACCGCTACCGGGCCGGAGACGAGGACGAGGACATCCTCTACGTCCTCGAATCGCTGCGGGAGCTGCGGGCGGAGCTGCGCCGGCGGGCGAAGGTCATCAAGTCCCTGCCGCGCTCGCGCTGCCCGGAATCGAAGGTCACCCCGGAGCTGGCCAACGACAAGTCGCTCGGTCTGCACCCGATCGTCGCCGGATTCGATGAGTGCCAGGTCCCCTTCGAGCACGAGAAGTACGGCGCGGAAATCGAGGAAATCGCCACCGATCTGGGCAAGCGCGGTCCGGCGCTGGGCATGGTGGCGCTGTTCGGCACGCAGCGCCCGGACGCCAAGTCGCTGCCCACCGGCATCAGCGCCAACGCGGTGCTGCGGTTCTGCCTGAAGGTCATGGGGCAGCCCGCCAACGACATGGTGCTCGGCACGTCGATGTACAAGGCCGGATACCGGGCCACGATGTTCTCCCGCTCCGACCGCGGGATTTGCTGGATGGCCGGTGAGGGCGACGACCCGCGCATCGTCGCGAGCGCGTTCGTGGACGCGGTCGGCGCCGAGCAGGTGGTCGCCCGCGCCCGCCAGATGCGCGAGGCATACGGCAACATCACCGGCCACGCCATCGGCGAGAGCCCCGAGAGCGGCGAGCCCGCTTTCGACCTGCTCGCCGACATCCTCAAGGTCGTCCCGGCCGATGAGGACAAGGTGTGGAACGAGAAGGTCGCCGCCCGCCTCGCCACGCTGCGCCCGGAGATCTACGGCGGCTGGAAGGCCGAGACGGTCACCACGAACCTGCGCCCGCACAACATCAGCGCGCAGGACGTGTGGGGCACCACCGACAAGGGCAAGGGCACCACCCGCCGCGGCATCGCCCGCGCCGACCTCACCACTGCCATCACCCAGCGTGACGGAAAGCGGTCCGGAGGCTGACCGCGTACGGGTGCTAGGTCTAGCAGCCTGCGCTGCTAGACCTAGCACCCCTACTAGCACCCCATACCGGCCCTGATCAGCAACCTCGCACCTAGCATCCGACCTGCGAGAACGCCGGAAATCCCGCCTGGAAGGCACCTCATGACCCTCCTTCTCCTTGCTGGCGCCTGCCTGCTCGCCGTCACTCTCGGTTACGTGAGTCTGTGTCGGGCGAGCCCGTACGGCGACTGCCGCAAGTGCCGCGGCTTCGGCTTCGCGATGAAGACCGACCGCAAGGGCCGCATCAAGCGGGGCAAGGACTGCCGCCGCTGCAAGGGCCTCGGCAAGCGCATACGCGTCGGCCGGCACCTCTACAACCTCTGGCTGCACGTCTACCGCGACGGCAGCGACACCCCCGCCAAGACACCTGCCTCGAAGGGATAGCCCGATGGCCGTCACCGTCTCCCTGGTCGCCCTGTTCGGCCTGGTCCTGTTCTTCCTGCTGCGCTCCAACAGCCTCGGCTACGGCTCCGCGTTCGTCGCCGTGATGTTCGGCTTCTACCTCGCTTCCACCGGCGCCTCCGAGCCGGTGAACGAGCTGACCGCCGCCGTCGTCCATGCCCTCGGCAAGATCTAGGAGCCCCGCCATGAAGGAACCCATCGTCGCGCGGCACTGGCTGGCCATCACCGCGCCCAAGGCCGCGCCCGCCATCGCCACCACGACCGTGCTCGCGCTGGCCCGGATCTGGAACGCCAACGGCGCCGAACACTCCGTCCCCAACGCCGCGTTGATGACCGTCCTGTCCGCCGGGGCCGCCGCCGCAGGCATCTGCGCGGGCAGCCACACCGGAGACAGCACCCTCGTCGGGACCGCGTTCGCAGCCTCCGGCGCGCTCGCCTTCGCGGGCGTGGCCGGATACACCGACGGACTGCCGCTGCCCCTGCTGCTGTGGTCCCTGGCCACCGCCGGCGCCTACGGACTCGCCGCCCGCTACTGGCGCACCGACCGCCGCGAGCGCGTCGCCCATGAGCGGGACATGACCGAGCGGCGCGAGGAACACGCCCACATCGAACGCGTCGAGACCCTCCGCGCCACTACCCAGGTTGAGGTGGCTCGCACCGGCGCCGCCTACGCCGAACAGCTCGCGCAGGCGCTCGTCACCCGCGCCGCGCTGCCCGGCTTCGACCCCACCGCCCTTGAGCGCGCGGGCCTGCCCGCGCTCCCGTCCGGCGACCTGCGCAAGGAGCACTGACCATGGCCAACGGCCAGACGGACCCGGTCCGGCACCCCCGCAAAGCGGCTGAGGCGGTCCGCGCCTTCAACCGTGCCACCCTGCCCGCCCGCGACGGGCGCCCCGGCATCGCCTACCCGGGCACCGTGTACCGCGCCATCGGGGCCTTCACCCCGCTCGCGCACCGGCTGCCGCAAGCCTTCGATCAGATCGCCATGGCGCTGGCCGACCTCCACAAGGCCGGACACCTCACCGCCGACCACGGCACCCCTGCCCAGCACACCGCCGCCGCCTGCGCGGCCCTGCGTGAGGCGGAACGGCACGCGATCGCGATGACCGAGGCCCTGGAACGCGCCCACAGCGCCTCCAGTCCGCTCGGCTACAGCGGCCCGATCGACGACACCGACGACGACCTGTAGCTACGCCCGGGGCGGGCGCCGTCTCACCACAAGCCTGCGCCCGCCCCGGTTCTCCAGTCCCTCCAAGAGAGCAGGAGACCTCCAGCATGACCCAACGAGCGTCATTCGGCGAGGGCCGCTCAGCCCAAACCACCCCTTCGTGCACCGCGCTGGAACTCGCCTCCGTCGGCATGCCGGTGCTGCCCCTACGGCAGGGAAAGGTGCCGTTCGGGAACTGCCGCGCGTGCGCCAAGAACGCCTGCGGCGGACGGCCGAACATGAAGAACGCAGGCCCCTGCCAGTGCCCCGGCATCTGCCACGCATGGGCCGCCGCCACCACCGACCCCGACGTCATCACCTCCCCGGCATGGGCTGCGGCGTGGCGTCAGGCCGTCTGCGTCGGCTACCACCCCGGCGGCGCAGGACTGACCGTGGTCGACCTCGACAACCCGGCGGCCATCACCTGGGCACGCGAGACCCTGCCCGCCACCCGCACCGTGCCCACCACGCGCGGCCAGCACTGGCTCTACCAGGGCGTCATGCCCTCGCACAACGCCGTGCGGCCCGGCGTGGACATCAAGTCGGCCATGGCGTACGCCCGTTGGCTCGGTCCCGGCACCGGAGCCATGACCGCCCTGCCGGAGGCCGTGCGCGCGCTGGCCGTGAAGGAACCCCCGGCCCGGCCGGCGCCGCAGACCCTCGCTGTTCCCGCCGGGGGCGGGGAGTGCCGTCACCGCACGCCCACCTACCTGGAGCGTGGCATCGCCATGGCGGAGCAGCGCATCAGCGAAGCCCGCAGCGCGATCCACGCCACCGTCTACCGCACCTTCCTCGCCGTGCTGTCCGCCCACGGCCGGTGCGGCTGCCTCACCGACGACCACATCGCGCGGCTGTTCACCGCCGCGCAGGCCAAGGGCGAATCGCCCCGGCACTGCACCGACGCGTGGGCCAACGCCCGCACCAGGTTGGGACTGTAGCCATGTCCGACGACGAGAAGAACCCCGCCCGTGAGGTCATCGCCGACTACGCGCAGGCGCACTTCCGGTACTTCCGTACCGCCGACGGCACCGTGTACGCGCAGCGCAACGGCCACCCCGTGGCCCGGCCGATGCGCTCCCAGGGCACGACCGGCAGCCATCGCCAAGAACTCATCGTCGGCATGTACAGAGACGGGGTCGGCGTGTTCAACGGGACCGCCCTCAAGGAGGCACTGGACTTGATCGAAGCGCTCGCGCTGTACGAAGACACGCACGCCGTGAACATCCGCGTCGCCGCAGGGTTCGACGGAGCCACGTGGCTGGACCTGGGCCGCGATGACGGGCAGTCCGTCCGCATCCACCCGTCGGGCTGGGACATCCTCACCCCCGACCCGCAAGAGGTGTGCTGGCGGCGCACCCAGCTCACCGGCGAACTGCCCCTGCCCGCCAAGGACACCGACGGCAAGGGCATCGACCTGCTGCTGAGGCTGTGCAACTTCGCCAACGCGGAGACCGAATGCCTGGCCATCGCCTGGCTGATCGGCTGCCTTGGACCGTCCGTGCCTGTCCCGGCCCCCTTCCTCACCGGCCCGCAGGGCGCGGGCAAGTCCACCGGCGGACGCATGCTCATCAGGATCGTCGAGGGCATGAGCGGTGACCTGCGCCGCGCGCCGAAAGATGAGGAGAACCTGATCGCGGCGGTCGCGGCCGGATGGGTCACCGCCCTGGACAACCTCTCCCACATGACGCCGGATCTCTCGGACGCGATGTGCTGCATCGTCACCGGAGCCGAGAGCGTCAAGCGCGCCCTGTTCACCGACGGGGACGTGTTCCGCGTCGGCTACCGTCGCCCCCTGCTGCTGACCGGTATCGACGTGGGAGTCATCCGGCCCGACCTCGCGGAACGGCTCCTGCCGCTGCGGCTGGAACGCCCCAAAGTCCGGCGCACTGAGGCGGAGCTGTGGGCGGAGTACGCGGAGGTTCTGCCTGTCGTTCTCGGGTCTCTCCTGGACCTCACGGTCAAGGTCCGCGCTGTGGAGGCGGAGACCCCCACCGACCTGCGGATGGCGGACTTCGCGCACCTGTGCGCGCAGCTCGATGCGGCGACCGGCCTGGGGGCGCTCACCGCCTACCGGGCCAGTCTGGACGACCTCAACGACGACGTGATCGAGGGCGACCTCCTCGCGCAAACCGTCCTCAGGCACGCCGACACCCTCGAACCGGGCACAGAACAGCGGATGACCTCCACTGAGTGGCTGCACCTCCTCAGCAGCCTCTACAGCGGCGACGACTGCCGTCCGCTGCCCAAGGGGTGGCCGACCACGGGCAAAGTCCTCTCCGACCGGCTCAAGCGCCTTCAGCCGACGCTCGCGGCCCGTGGCGTCCTCATCGACTCAGGCCGCACCAGCGAGGGCCGCTACCTCGAAATGAGCCGCCTACACGCCCCACCGCCCAACGAGCAGAAGCAGATGTTCTGACCCCGTCCCGGACAAGCAAGAGGAGCACCCCCGGCCGCGCGTGCTCCTCTTGCTGTTCGGCGGAACGCCGCCCAACGGTCGTGCCGCGAAGCGGCTCCTTCTTCACGCTTGAAGCGGCACCGCACCACAACCGACGCCCCTCTTTGTCCTAAGAGGGAAGACGCTGCGTCATCTGCGTCATGCGGACGGAAATACGGCCCCCGGCCTGCGGCTACAGCTATGACGCAGACGACCGTGCCTGCGTCATCCTGCGTCATCTGCGTCATCCGATGACGCAGCCCATGACGCGCCGATGACGCACCCCCAAAACACTGCGTCACACAAAGCCACAGGTCAGAAGCCCGCATGACGCTGATGACGCAATGACGCAGAAATCCGAACCTCGGACAGACGCAGGCTCCGGCCCCGCCTGCACTCACCCCATGGCACCTGAACCCACCGTCGCAGCCCCCCACCCCGACGACTGAGGAGCCGCCGAATGGCACGCCCGCAGATGCTCAAACTCCCCGAAGTCCTCGACGAGATAGGCATGAGCCGCGCCGCCTTCTACCGCATGCGCGCCCGCGGCCAGGCCCCCCGCCTCCGCAAGCTCCCCAACGGCCAAGTCCGGATCAGCCGCGCCGACTTGGACACCTGGTGGGAGCGCTGCGAAGAGCGCGTTGCCTGACGATGCACCCCCTCAAGCCCGCCCCGTACGGGGCGGGCTTTCTTACTGCCCGGAGAGCCATGCCCCTCACCTACGACGTCCGGATCTACAGCATCGAAACCCGCCGCGACCGCCCGAAGCCTTACCGCGTCCGGTGGCTTGTGGGCCCCCAGAAGCATTCCAAGAGCTACACCGTCAAAGCCCAGGCTGACGGCCGTCGCTCGGAACTGATGACCGCCCTACGCAAGGGCGAACAGTTCGACGTGGAGACCGGCCTCCCCGCCTCCGAACTCCGCGCGCTCAACGGCTCTGTGACCTGGTACGAGCACACACGCGCCTACATCGACCGCAGGTGGGACACGCTTCCCGCCAAGTCGCGCCGCAACGACGCCGACGCCCTGGCGACCATCACTCCCGCGCTCGTGAAGACAACCATCGGGCGACCCTCTCCCCGCGTACTCCGCACCGCCCTGTACGGCTGGGCGTACAACAAGAGCCACTGGCCCCAGGAGCCCCCCACTGAGGTCGCAAACGCCCTCCGCTGGCTAGAGAAGAACTCCCTGCTCGTCTCCGCACTCGAAGACCCCGCCACACTCCGTCTCGCTCTCGACGCCCTGTCCACACTGCTCAACGGTTCCGTTGCCGCCGCACGCACGGCGCGGCGCAAGCGAGCCTGCCTCAGCGACGTCTTGGGGCTCGCGGTCGAAAGGCGTTACTTCAGCGTTCCAGTCAATCCGCTGTCCACTGTGAAGTGGTCTGCGCCGAAGTCGACCGAAGAAGTGGATCCGGCGAGCGTCCCCAACCCGCGTCAGGTCCGGGCATTGTTGGAGGGCGTGCGGAGTCAGGGCGAGCGCGGTGCACACCTTGAGGCGTTCTTCGGCTGCCTGTATTACGCCGCCATGCGGCCCGCCGAAGCAACCGGACTGACCGCGGACCAATGCCACCTGCCCGAGAGCGGCTGGGGCAAGCTCACCCTTCGCGGCGGGATCGTCCACGCCGGCCGTAACTGGACGGACGACGGTCGGGCCCACCAAGACCGCCACCTCAAGGCGCGAGCACAGCGTGACTCCCGCGTGGTCCCGATCCCTCCGCACTTCGTCGCAATGCTTCGTCAGCACATCAAGCGCTACGGCACGGCTCCGGACGGCCGCCTGTTCCGAACGAGCCGTGGCGGTGTGATTCAGGACACGGGATACGGCGAAGTCTGGGCAGGCGGCCGCGAAGCCGCGTTGATGACACACGAGTTTGAATCTCCGCTCGCCCGACGGGCGTACGACCTCCGGCTTGCCGGGGTCTCGCTGTGGCTCTACAGCAGAGTCGATCCGATGGAAGTCGCGCGACGGGCCGGACACTCGGTGGCGGTGCTGCTGCGCGTCTACGCGAAGATTCTGGCTCAAGCCGAGGAGCAAGCGAACAGCCAGATCGAGGCTGGCCTGCGCGAATGGGACGGAGCTGGCCCGTCCCCCGGGGGACGTATGGGGGACACGCGCTGATCAGGCTTGGGACTCACCCGAGACCAGGTGAGACAAGCCGCGCATTTCGACCCTTGTTCGAATGACGTTGTTCGAATACGAAAAGACCCCCTCCATTCTGCGTTTCCGCAGTTCGGAGGGGGTCTCTCTCAGCGTGGCGGCGCCAGGATTCGAACCTGGGAAGGCTGAGCCGGCAGATTTACAGTCTGCTCCCTTTGGCCGCTCGGGCACACCGCCGGGTTTGCTGCCGTTCGAACCGCTTTTCGGCGGTGCTCCGTGGCAACGACGTAAACAATACCCGATGCCGAGGGGTGCTTCGCCACCCGATTGATCTGCGCCGGGAGGACGACGGGTGGCTAGGCTTGTCCGGATGCGGCCCGGGACCACGCCGGGCTCGGCGCCCGCCCCCACGTACGCCGGTACGCACCCGTACGCACCCCCATCACGCACCGATACAAGGAGCCACAGGACATGGCCGACTCCAGTTTCGACATCGTCTCGAAGGTCGAGCGGCAGGAGGTCGACAACGCCCTCAACCAGGCCGCCAAGGAGATCTCGCAGCGCTACGACTTCAAGGGCGTGGGTGCCTCGATCTCGTGGTCCGGTGACAAGATCCTGATGGAGGCGAACTCCGAGGACCGGGTCAAGGCCGTACTCGACGTCTTCCAGTCCAAGCTGATCAAGCGCGGAATCTCGCTGAAGGCGCTGGACGCGGGCGAGCCGCAGCTCTCCGGCAAGGAGTACAAGATCTTCGCGTCGATCGAGGAGGGCATCTCTCAGGAGAACGCGAAGAAGGTGGCGAAGATCATCCGCGACGAGGGCCCGAAGGGCATCAAGGCGCAGGTGCAGGGCGACGAGCTGCGCGTCAGCTCGAAGAGCCGTGACGACCTGCAGGCCGTGATCGCCCTCCTGAAGGGCAAGGACTTCGACTTCGCGCTGCAGTTCGTGAACTACCGGTGAGCCACTGATTCATGGTCACTGAATCATGGTCACTGATTCGTCGCCGCTGACGGACAGCGCACGAGGAAGGGTGGGCACCTGGCGGGTGCCCACCCTTCTCGCCTGCTGGCTGCGGTCCGGGGGCGTGCTCGGTCGCGCTCAGTTGCGCGAGTTGCCGAACAGGATGCGGTAGGCGATCAGGAGGACCAGCGAGCCACCTATCGCCGCGGCCCAAGTCGCGCCGTCGTAGAAGTTCTTGGTGATCGGGTGGTCCAGCCAGCGGGCCGAGATCCAGCCGCCGATGAACGCGCCCGCGACGCCGATGAGAGTCGTACCGATGAAGCCGCCCGGGTCGCGGCCCGGCAGCAAGAACTTGGCGATGGCTCCGGCCAACAGCCCCAGGATGATCCAGCTGATGATGGTCATGCCGTGAACCTGCCCTTCCGCACTGTGTCTGCACTTTCCGGACAGTGTGATTTCAGTCAAGATCCGCTGTGCGTCACGTGCTCTGTTCCTGCACTTGCTTGTTCTTGGTCTTGCCTGTTCTTGGTCCTGCTTGTTCCTGCTCTGTTGATGAGCAGGACGTCACCGCGGCACTCATCGGTTGCAGTGATCAGTAGGGTGCGAGCCATGGCATCGAGCGGTTCTGCTTCTGAGCTGCGGCGCACACTGGGCGTCGGCGACGCCGTCCTCATCGGGCTCGGCTCGATGGTCGGGGCCGGGATCTTCGCCGCCCTGGGGCCTGCGGCGCGCGCGGCCGGGTCCGGGCTGCTGCTCGGCCTCGCCGTCGCCGCCGTCGTCGCTTACTGCAATGCCATGGCGTCGGCGCGGCTGGCTGCCCTGTATCCGGCCTCGGGCGGCACGTATGTGTACGGGCGTGAGCGGCTCGGCTCCTTCTGGGGTTACCTCGCGGGCTGGTCGTTCGTGGTCGGGAAGACTGCCTCCTGTGCGGCTATGGCGCTCACTGTGGGGGCGTACGTCTGGCCGGGGCAGGCGCACGCGGTGGCGGTCGCGGCTGTGGTGGCGTTGACCGCGGTGAATTACGGCGGTGTCCAGAAGTCCGCCTGGGTCACCCGGGTGATCGTGGCGGTGGTGCTGGCTGTCCTCGCTTCCGTCGTGGTCGTGTGCCTGGGGTCCGGGGCGTCCGACGCCGGGCGCCTGGACGTCGGGGTCTCGGGCGGAGTGGGCGGGGTGCTGCAGGCGGCCGGGCTGCTGTTCTTCGCGTTCGCCGGGTATGCACGCATCGCGACCCTCGGCGAGGAGGTACGGGATCCGGCGCGCACCATCCCGCGCGCGATCCCCTTGGCTCTGGGCATCGCGCTGGCGGTGTACCTGTGTGTGGCGGTGGCTGTCCTTTCCGTGCTGGGGGCCGACGGTCTCGGGCGCGCGGGTGCTCCGCTGGCCGACGCGGTGCGGGCGGCCGGGGTGCCGGGGCTGGTTCCGGTGGTGCGGGTGGGTGCCGCTGTGGCCGCGCTGGGTTCGTTGCTCGCCCTGATCCTGGGCGTCTCGCGGACGACGCTGGCCATGGCCCGGGACCGGTATCTGCCCGGCGCGCTGTCGGCCGTGCATCCGCGCTTCAAGGTGCCGCACCGGGCCGAACTGGCCGTGGGTGCAGTGGTCGCCGCCCTGGCCGCCACGGTGGACGTCCGAGGTGCGATCGGTTTCTCCTCCTTCGGTGTGCTGGCGTACTACGCCGTGGCCAATGCCTCGGCCTGGACGCTGAGTTCGGCTCCGACAGCGCGGGCGCAGCCCGCGGTGGGTCTTCTCGGATGCATGGTGCTGGCGTTCTCGCTGCCGGCGGTTTCGGTGGTCGTGGGCGCGGGAGTGCTGGCGGTGGGCGTGGGCGCCTATGGCGTACGGCGATGGGTGGCTGCCCGGTAGCCAGCTGGGCCGAATAGGGGTCGGGGCGGGTGAGCACCTGGTCAAGGCGCCGGCAAGGGGGGCATGGCCGACCGGCAGTCAGGGCCGGGCAGGGCGCGTTCTTCCGGCTCTTGGCCCGCGGGGCGGCCCCGCGGTCGCGCTGCTGGAGGAGCCCCTACAGCGTCGTACGAATGGCGTCGCGGCTGCTAGGACGCTCGCGCCTGCGTCGTGCGTATGCGGAATTCCGTCCAAGGAGCCATCTCCAGCTCCTCGTTCGTCTCCTCGTACCAGCCCGTGCCGTCGGCCCAGGAGCCCAGCCAGGCCGTAAGGCTGGGGGCGTCGACGTACCAGGCGTGATCGGCGTCGTCGGCGTTCGGCTCGAAGAGGAGGACGGTGGCTTCCGGGGCGCGGCAGTCCACGCACGCGTACATCGCGCAGCCCCAGTGGGATATCGGCAGGACGCATTCGGGCCAGGGCCAGTCGGGGTCCCTGCGGCCGCTCTCGCGGTTGGCGAGGTACTGCACGACGACGGCGGGCTCGCCGGCCGGCGGGCTGTCGAGGAGGGGCAACAGGCCGTACTCCGGGCCGAATCCGCCGTCTCCTATGCGCAGGTAGAGGTCGGCGAGCAGGGAAGGCAGGGGGAAGCCCAGGGTGGCCTCGGCACGGGCCAGCGTGGACGCGTCGGCGGGCTCCGGGAGTGAAGGCCAGCCCCACGGGCGGGTGTTGTGTGCCTTGGCTGCCACCCGTGCCAGCAACTGCGCGTTCTCGGTCATGGGTTCATGATGCAAGGCGCCACTGACAATCGGGCCGGCCTGTGGACAACCGTCGGGCTGTGGAAAACCCGGTCACTCGGAGGTGGCGGGCAGGCCGCCCCCGCCTTCGTCCCGCTCGGTCAGCGAGTCGCGAACGGCTGGTCCGTCCGCACGATTTCGCGGCCGAGCGGCAGCAGCGAGACCGGGATCAGCTTGAAGTTGGCGATGCCGAACGGGATACCGATGATCGTGATGCACAGGGCGACGCCGGTGACGATGTGCGCGAGCGCGAGCCACCAGCCCGCGAGGACCAGCCACAGAACGTTGCCGATGCAGGAGGGCGCACCGGCGTCGCGGCGCTCGACCGTCGTGTACCCGAAGGGCCACAGGGCATAGACGCCGATGCGGAACGCCGCGATGCCGAACGGGATGCCGATGATCGTGATGCAGAGCAGAATGCCCGCGGCCAGGTATCCGAGGAACAGCCAGAAGCCGCTCAGGATGAGCCAGATGACGTTCAGAATGGTTTTCACTGGGGGCGACCTGCCATCTTCTCGAGCCGGGCGATGCGCTCCGCCATCGGCGGGTGTGTCGAGAACATCTTCGAGAGTCCCTGACCCGGGCGGAAGGGGTTCGCGATCATCATATGACTCGCGGTCTCGATCCGCGGCTCGGGCGGCAACGGCAGCTGCTTGGTGCCCGCTTCGAGCTTGCGCAGCGCACTGGCGAGCGCGAGGGGGTCGCCGGTCAGCTGAGCGCCGGAGGCGTCGGCCTCGTACTCCCTGGAGCGGCTGATGGCCAGCTGGATGAGGCTGGCCGCAAGCGGGCCAAGAATCATGATCATCAGCATGCCGAGGATGCCCGGGCCGTCGTCGTCGTTGGAGCGGCCGACCGGGATCAGCCAGGCGAAGTTGACCAGGAACATGATCACGGAGGCGAGGGCGCCGGCGACCGACGAGATGAGGATGTCGCGGTTGTAGACGTGACTGAGCTCGTGGCCGATGACGCCGCGCAGTTCGCGCTCGTCCAGGATGCGCAGGATGCCTTCCGTACAGCACACCGCGGCGTTGCGCGGGTTGCGGCCCGTCGCGAAGGCGTTGGGCGCTTCCGTCGGGGAGATGTACAGGCGTGGCATGGGCTGGCGGGCCTGGGTGGAGAGGTCGCGGACCATGCGGTAGAGGGACGGGGCCTCGAACTCGCTGACCGGGCGGGCGCGCATCGCGCGCAGCGCCAGTTTGTCGCTGTTCCAGTACGCGTACGCGTTCGTGCCCAGTGCGATCACAACCGCGACGACGAGCCCCATACGGCCGAAGAAGCTGCCGATGACGATGATGAGGGCGGACAGTCCTCCGAGGAGTACTGCGGTCCTTAGCCCGTTGTGCCGGCGGTGCACGGTACGCCCTCCAAGTCGTGCAGCAGGGGAACCCTTTGCTTGCTGATCTCCGGTGCCACTGGTGCCGTGGTGTCACGTCCAGTGGACCCTCCCGTACTGGTCAACGCCAGGCGGGGGCCACTAGTTCCCTTGTGCGTACGGCGGCGTGCGTGGGCCGTCCGGGTGATGGCCGCACCGAGCAGCCGACATCGGATCAGAAAAGGGATGTGCCGGCGAAGCGCAGGACCAGCTGGGGTGCTCCGGAGAGGACGATGCCCAGGACGCCGGTGAGGGTGATCGCCGCGGTGAGGGGTGCCGGGAGACCGTGCTTGACGGGCTCGCCCTCGGGGGCGCGGAACAGCAGTGCCGTCCATTGGAGGTAGTAGAACAGGGCGATGACGACGTTGACGGCCATGACCACGGCCAGCCAGCCGAGTCCCGCGTCGACCGCCGCCGAGAACACGGTGACCTTGGCGAAGAGGCCGATGATGCCCGGGGGCAGTCCGGCCAGGCAGAGCAGGAAGAAGGCCAGCACAAGGGCGGCGAGGGGGTTGCTCGCGTAGAGGCCGCGGTAGTCCGAGATGCGGTTCGCGGACTTGGTACGGCCCACCAGTGCGGCCACCGCGAAGGCTCCGAGGTTCACGGCCGCGTACATGAGGGCGTAGGCAACGGTGGAGCCGATGGAGTGCTCGGCGTCGTCGGAGTAGGCGGCTGCGGCAATCGGCACGAGGAGGTAGCCGGCCTGGCCCACCGACGACCAGGCGAGAAGGCGAACCGCGCTGTACGCGCGCGTGGCCTGCTGGCGCAGGGCGCCGACGTTGCCGACGGTCATGGTGAGCGCGGCCAGGGCCGCGAGCGCGGGGCCCCAGACGTCGGCGTACGACGGGAAAGCGACGACCGTGACGAGGATCAGGCCGGAGAAGCCGACCGCCTTGCCGACGACCGAGAGGTAGGCGGCAATGGGCAGGGGTGCACCTACGTAGGTGTCCGGGACCCAGAAGTGGAAGGGCACGGCGGCCGTCTTGAAGGCGAAGCCGACGAGGGTGAGGACCACGCCGGTCTGGGCGAGCGTGTGGAACTGGCCGTCGACGTGCTGGATGCGGTCGGCGACCTGGGTGAGGTAGAGGGTGCCGGTGGAGGCGTACACGAAACTGACGCCCATGAGGCTGACGGCGGTGGCGGTGACCGACGACAGGAAGAACTTCAGGGCCGCTTCGGAGGACTTCTTGTCGCCGTGCCGGATGCCGACGAGGGCGAAGGCGGGCAGGGAGGCGACCTCCAGGGCGACGATCAGGGTCGCGAGGTCGCGGGAGGCGGGCAGGAGGGCGGCGCCGGCCGCGGAGGAGAGCAGCAGGAACCAGTACTCCCCTTCGGGGAGTTGTTTGTCTGCGTCCTTCAGGGCTGTCACGGACAGGAGGGCGGCAAGGAGGGCGCCGCCGAGGACCAGGAATTGGATGACCAGGGTGAAGCGGTCCGCCGTGTAGCTGCAGATGTGGGCGTGGCCGTTCAGGCAGAAGGTGGCGCGGTCGCCGTCCAGGAGGGGCAGCAACAGGAGCGCGGAGGCGGCGAGGCCGGCGACCGAGACCCAGCCGAGGAGTGCCTTCCTGGTGTCGTCGACAAACAGGTCGGCGACGAGGACGACGAGTCCGACGACCGCCGTGAGGGTGGGCGGCGCGATGGCTAGCCAGTCGACGGACTGGACGAGACTCGCGGCCAGCGGCTGGGCCAGGGAGCTCATCGGGTGCCTCCTGCGAGGAGCTGCTGCACGGCCGGGTCGGTCAGGCCGAGAAGGACCTTGGGCCACAGCCCGGCGACGACGGTGAGGGCGACGAGCGGGGTCCAGGCCGCGAACTCGTACGTGTGGACGTCGGCGAGCGTCGGGGCTTCCTGGGGTACGGCGCCCATGCAGACGCGGCGGACCACGACCAGCATGTACGCGGCCGTGAGGAGGGTGCCGAAGGCCGCGATCGCCATGAAGGTGAGGAACGCAGGGCGGCTGAGATCGGCGGCGGGCTTGAAGGCGCCGAACAGCGCCAGCATCTCGCCCCAGAACCCGGCCAGGCCCGGCAGGCCGAGTGAGGCGACCGCGCCGAAGGCGAGCAGGCCGCCGAGGCGGGGAGCCTTGCCGTAGAGCGCCGCACCGGTCTCCTCGGCAAGGGTGTCGAGGTCGGTCGTGCCCGTTCGGTCCTTCAGCGCGCCGACGAGGAAGAAGAGGAGGCCGGTGATGAGGCCGTGGGCGATGTTGGCGAACAGGGCGCCGTTCACGCCGGTCGCAGTCATGGTCGAGATGCCGAGCAGGACGAAGCCCATGTGGCCGACGGAGGAGTAGGCGATGAGCCGCTTGAGGTCGCCCTTGGCGCCCTGCTTGGCGAGAGCCAGGCAGGCCAGGGATCCGTAGATGATCCCGACGACGGCGAAAGCGGCGAGGTAGGGCGCGAAGGTGTGGAATCCGTCCGGCGCGATGGGCAGGAGGATCCGGACGAACCCGTACGTACCCATCTTCAGCAGCACACCGGCCAGCAGGACCGAGCCGACGGTGGGTGCGGCGGTGTGGGCGTCGGGCAGCCAGCTGTGCAGCGGCCACATCGGAGTCTTGACCGCAAGCCCGATCCCGATCGCCAAAACGGCGATGACCTGGACGGATGCGGTCAGCGACCGGCCGTTGTCAGTGGCGAGTGCCACCATGTCGAATGTGCCGGCCTTGATCCCGATCAGGAGCAGGCCGAGCAGCATGACGACCGAACCGAGCAGCGTGTAGAGGATGAACCGCCAGGCGGCCTGGGTCCGGCCCTCGCCGCCCCAGCGGGCGATGAGGAAGTACATCGGGACAAGGACCATCTCGAACGCGAGGAAGAACAGCAGGAGATCGAGTACGGCGAAGCTCGCGAGGGTGCCGGACTCGAGGACCAGCAGTAGTGCGACAAAGGCCTTCGGGGTCGGGCCCGAGGGCATTTTGAAGTACGAGTAGAGCGCGCACAGGAAGGTCAGCAGTGCGGTCAGGACCAGAAGGGGGAGGGAGATGCCGTCGATGCCGAGGTGGATCCGCACGTCGAGTGCGGGGATCCAGCTGATGTCGGTCGTGGCCTGCATTTTCGACGGGTGGTCGTGGTCGAAGCCGAGCGCGAGGACGATCGCGGCGATGAGAACCGCGCCGGTCACGGTCACGCCGTGGCGGAGCACGGCCTGCTCGGGCGACTTCCCCTTGAGTCCGGGCGGGGCCGGCAGGAGAGCGGCGACGGCGCCGAGGAGCGGGCCGACGACGACGAATGCCAGAAGGAACTGCATCACGGACTCGTTGATATCGATCACGCCTGCTCACACTCCCGTGGCGACGAGAAGGGCGGCGACCGCCAGGACGACGGTGCCGGCGAGCAGCGCGCTCACATAGGTCTGCACATTGCCGGTCTGGGCGCGCCGTACGGCGGCTCCCAGAAGACGGGGTAGGGCGCCCGCACCGCGTACGTAGGTCTCGACGACCTCGCGGTCCAGGAACCGGACGAGACTCGCTCCGGCCTGGACCGGGCGGACGAAAAGGGCCGCGTACACGGCGTCGACGTGGAAGCCGACGGCCGCGTGTCGGTACAGCGGGCCGAGCAGCAGTCGCCCCGGGTCCGTCAGGTCGGGCGCTGAGGCGACGCCGCCGTACGCGGGTGCGTGGCCGGCGATGGCCTCGGCCTCGACAAGTCCGGCGCCGCCCTCGGGGTGGGCCGCGACCGCGCCGAGTGGGACACGGGCTGCGACGGCGGTTGTGTGGCGCCAGGCCGCGTAGGTGAGGATGCCGCCGACCAGGGCAAGGCCCGTGCCGAGTACGGAGGTGGTGAGGGTCGGGGTGAGGTCACGGCCGTCGAACCAGTCGGGCAGCGAGCGGTAGGCGAGCCCGCCCAGCGCCAGGGACGGGACGGCGAGCACCCAGAGCACGACGGTCATGGTCAGCGGCTGGCGGCCGTGGTCGGGGGCCTCGGCACCCCGGCCGCGGAAAGCCAGCAGCCACAGGCGCATCGCGTACGCCGCGGTGAGTACGGCGGTGAGCAGGCCGGCGACCAGGGTGATCCAGCCTGCAGCGACGGGGGCGAGCTGCGTGTGGCCGGTGGCGGCGTGCTCGGCGGCGAGGACGGACTCCTTGGAGAAGAAGCCGCTGAACGGCGGGATCGCGGCGAGCGCGAGGAGCGCCACGGTCATCGTCCAGTAGGCGTCGGGGACGCGGTCGCGCAGGCCCCGCATGCGGGACATGGCGGCCAGCGAGTTGGTGCCCGCGGCGTGGATGATCACGCCGGCCGCGAGGAACAGCAGCGCTTTGAAGGCGCCGTGGGACAGGAGGTGGAAGACGGCGGCTCCGCGATCGCCGACGGCGAGGGCGCCGGTCATGTAGCCGAGCTGGCCGATCGTCGAGTAGGCGAGGACGCGCTTGATGTCGTCCTGAGCGAGCGCGGCGAGACCCGAGCCGACCATGGTGACGGCGGCCATGACGGCGAGGACCACCATCGCGGCCTGGGAGGCCTCGAAGACCGGGAGGAGACGGGCGATGAAGTAGACGCCGGCGGCGACCATCGTCGCGGCGTGGATCAGCGCGGAGACGGGTGTCGGGCCCGCCATCGCGTCGGGAAGCCAGGTGTGCAGCGGGAACTGCGCCGACTTGCCCGCCACGCCCGCCAGAAGCAGCAGGGCGACCAGTGTCGGGTGGTGGAGTCCGCCGCTCGCGACCGTGCCGAGGACCTTCGTGATGCGGAAGGAACCGGCGTCGGTGGCCAGCGCGAACAGGCCGATGAGGAAGGGGACGTCACCGAGCTTGGTCACCAGGAAGGCCTTGATGGAGGCGGCGCGGGCCTCCGGGGTCTCCCAGTAGTGGCCGACCAGGAAGTACGAGCAGATACCCATGATCTCCCAGCCGACCAGCAGCACGATCAGGTCGCCGGAGTAGACGACGAGCAGCATCGCGGAGGTGAAGAGGGAGACGAGGGCGGCGTACGAGGGGTAGCGCGGGTCGTCGCGCAGGTAGCCCGTCGAGTAGATCTGCACGCAGGAGGCGACGACGCCGACCAGGATGGCGACGAGGGCGGCGAAGCCGTCGATGTGCAGGGCGAGTTCGATGGGGACCGAGCCGGTGGGCGTGAGCTCGGTGGCGGCGTCGATCGCCTGGCCGCCGCCCTGGCGCACGGCGACCAGCACGGCCAGCACGAGGGAGGCGAGGGCCGGCACGACTGCGAGCGGGCGGACGAAGCCGGGGGCCGTACGGCCCAGGAGCAGGCCGGCCGCCGCGCCCAGGAACGGCAGGAGGGGGACGAGGACGGCGAGGGTGGTCGTGGTCACGCGGCGGCCTCAGCCTTTCCGGTCTCTTCCGCCGTCAGGGCGTCGCCGTCGGGGCCGTCGCTCTCATGGCCCTCGGCGCTGTCGCGGAGCTTGTCGATGTCCGAGGTGCCGCGGTTGCGATAGACGGCAAGGACGATCGCCAGGCCGATGCCGATCTCGGCGGCGGCGATGGCGATGGTGAACAGGGTCAGGGCCTGGCCGGAGTGCAGGGTGTCCTGGGCTGCCTTGCTGAGCCAGACGTCGAAGGCGACGAGGTTGAGGTTGACGGCGTTGAGCATCAGCTCGACGGACATGAGGACCAGGATCGCGTTGCGGCGGGCGAGGACGCCGTACAGGCCGGTGCAGAAGAGGAGGGCGGAGAGTACGGCGGGATAGGCGAGGTGCATCAGCGGGCGCCTTCCTGCTCGGCCTGAGAAGTTCCCTCGTTCAGCCTGTTTCCTTCGATCGGGTGATTACGGGAATCCGGGGCGGATGGGGAACTACCGGTCACGGCTCGGGAGTTCACAGGGGGAGAGCTCATCTCCGCCTTCGCCTTGCGGGACAGGACGATCGCGCCGACCAGGGCGGCGAGGAGGAGGACGGAGAGGGCCTCGAAGGGGAGGACCCAGTTCTGGAAAAGGCTCGCTCCGGTGACGGCGGTGGAGCCGGCAGCCGGGCCGTCCAGGTCGATCCAGGTCGTGCGGAAGGCGTCGACGACGACCCAGACCAGAGCAGCGGCCGCGGCGACGGCCACGGTGAGGGCGGCCCAGCGGTTGCCGGAGTCGGCGTCCGGGGAGCGGCCGATGGGGGCCTTGGTGAGCATCAGACCGAACAGAAGGAGCACGACGACGGAACCCACGTAGATCAGGACCTGCACCCAGGCGATGAATTCTGCGGTGAGCAGGAGGTATTCGACGGCGAGGCCACCGAGGGTCACCACTAGCCACAGGGCGGCGTGCACCAGCTGCCGGGTGGTGACGGTGACGAGGCCGGCGCCGAAGGTGGCCAGGCCGACAAGGAGGAAGGCGATCTCGACGCCGGTCGGGGAGAGGAAGCCGTGGGTGTCTGCGGCGGCCGTGGTCGCCGTGGCATGTGCCGCTGTGGCATGTGCCGCCGCCGCGGTGGCTGCGATGAGGGTCACGACGCGCCTTCCCCGGGTTCGTTCAGCTGGGTCGGTGCGGCGGGCTCGGTCTGCGCGGCCGCGAGTTTCTCCGCCGTCTTGCGGGCGGCGGCGATCTCCTTCGGTTCCTCCGCACCGGGGTCGAGGGCGGGCGGGGCCGGGACCGTCCACATCCACTCGCGGAGCTTGTCGCGTTCGTGGGTGAGTTCGTGGATGTCGGTCTCGGCGTACTCGAACTCCGGGGACCAGAACAGGGCGTCGAAAGGACAGACCTCGATGCAGATACCGCAGTACATGCACAGCGAGAAGTCGATGGCGAAGCGGTCGAGGACGTTGCGGCTGCGTTCGCGGCCGCCGGGGGCGGCGGGCGGAACCGTCTCCTTGTGGGAGTCGATGTAGATGCACCAGTCCGGGCACTCCCGGGCGCAGAGCATGCAGACCGTGCAGTTCTCCTCGAACAGGCCGATGACGCCGCGGGTGCGGGGCGGCAGGTCAGGCTGGACGTCCGGGTACTGCTCGGTGACGGTCTTCCGCATCATCGTGCGCAGGGTGACCGCAAGGCCCTTGGCCAGGCCGGAGCCGGGGATGCGGGACCGGGTGGGCGGAAGCGGCTCGGCCATCAGGAGATCACCACCTTGACGATGCCGGTGAGGGCGATCTGAGCGAGGGAGAGGGGAACGAGGAGGGTCCAGGAGAGTTTCTGGAGCTGGTCCTCGCGCAGGCGGGGATAGGTGACGCGGAGCCAGATCACGAGGAAGGCGAGGACGGCCGTCTTCAGCAGGGTCCAGACCCAGCCGAGGCCGTCGGCACCCCAGGGGCCGTGCCAGCCGCCCAGGAAGAGGACGGTGGTCAGGCCGCACAGGACGATGATTCCGGCGTACTCGGCGAGGAGGAACAGGGCGAAACGCAGGCCGGTGTACTCGGTGTAGGCGCCGAAGATGATCTCCGAGTCGGCGACGGGCATGTCGAAGGGCGGGCGCTGGAGTTCGGCGAGGCCGGCGACGAAGAAGACGATCGCGCCGACGATCTGCCAGGGCAGCCACCACCAGTGGAAGGCGTCCAGGATGCCGGGGAGGGAGACCGTGCCGGCCGCCATGGCGACGGAGGCGGCGGTGAGAAGCATCGGGAGTTCGTAGGCGAGGAGCTGCGCGGCGGTGCGGAGGCCGCCGAGGAGGGAGAACTTGTTGGCGGAGGCCCAGCCGGCCATGAGGGAGCCGAGAACGCCGACACCCATCACCGCGAGGACGAAGAAGATGCCCGCGTCCAGGACCTGGCCGACGGCGCCCTCGCCGGGGCCGATGGGGATGGCGAGGAGGACCAGGAGGTACGGGAGGAGGGCCACGGCGGGGGCGAGCTGGAAGATACGGCGGTCGGCGCCCGCCGGGACGACGTCTTCCTTCTGCGCGAACTTCACGCCGTCGGCGACGAGTTGGGCCCAGCCGTGGAAGCCGCCGGCGTACATCGGGCCGAGGCGGCCCTGCATGTGGGCCATGACCTTGTGCTCGGTCTGACCGACGATCAGGGGGAAGGTGAGGAAGACGACGAAGACGACCAGGAGTCGCAGGGCGACGTCTACGGCGTCGGTCACTGCGGGCCTCCTGCGGGGTCTTCGGGGTTCGCGGCCGGGGGTTCGGCGGCCGGGCCTTCGGGGGTGGCGTGGGGGGACTTCTCAGCGGGGGCCTCCTCGGAGGAGGTCGGCGCTGAGGGGGGTTCATCGGGGCCTGCCCCGGACGCACCCGAACCAGCCTCGGTCTCGGTCTCGGTCTCGGTCTCGGCACCAGCACCAGCACCAGCACCAGCACCAGCACCAGCACCAGCACCAGCACCAGCACCAGCACCAGCACCAGCGGACGGTTTCCGGGAGGGTGCGGCTTGGTCTGACGGTTCCGCGACGGGCTCGGCATCCGGGCGCGGCTCAGCCGTCGACTGCCGCTCGGGCACCGGGCTCGGGCTCGGCTCGGTCTCCGGCGTTGGCTCGGGGTCCGGCTTCGACTTCGTCTCCGCGCTCCGCTCCGATTCCGGGCTCGGCTCCGTTTCCGGGCTGTTCTCCGCTGCCGGGCTCCGCTCAGCCTCCGGGCTGCGCTGCGCTTCCGGAGTCGGCTTCGTGTCCGGGCTCGGCTCCGATTCCGGACTCGGCTCCGATTCCGGACTCGGCTTCGTCTCCGGGCTCCGCACCGTTGCCGCGTTCGGCTTCGTCTCCGGCTCGTCGAAAGCCGGGCGGGCGTGGTGCCACGGGGCGTCCGAGCTGCGGGGGGCGGGTGTAGGGCGGGTGGTCGGGCCCTCTGGTGACGGGGTTCGGGCGGTCTGTGAGGCCGAGCCTTCGCTCGCGCTGCGCGTGCGTCGCGGCGCAGCCGCGCCGGAGGCACCCAGCTGCCGGTCGGCCGGGGCACCCTCAGCCGGAGGCGACGCGGCCTGACCCGCCGACCCTTCCGCAACCGAACGCGCACGGCGCGGTGACACCGGGGCATCGGCAGACGCTGCAGCCGGCCGGCCACTTGCCCCTTCCGCCTGACTCACCGACCCCTCCGCAGCCGAACGCGCACGCCGCGGCGCGGCCGTGGTACCGCCCGACGCCGTAGCCGCCGCCTGACCACTCGCCCCCTCCGCCTGACTCACCGACCCCTCCGCAGCCGAACGTGCGCGGCGTACCGGGCGGTCGCCCGTGGGGCGGGGCGGGCGGTCGGTCGGGGGGCGGCCTGTGGCTCGGGGGGGGCGGGTTGGGGCCGGGGGGAGTTGGCCCTTCTGGGGGCCCCATTCGTTCGGGTCGGGGACGCCGGGGGGGAGCATCTGGCGGCGCCTGGGGCCGCCGTGGTCCGACTCGCCCGGTTCCTTGGCGCCCGGCCAGGCCTTGGCCACGCGGGCGGCCAGGACGAAGTCCTTGCGGAGGGGGTGGCCTTCGAAGGTTTCCGGGAGGAGGAGGTGGTCCAGGGCAGGGTGGCCCTCGAAGACGACGCCGAACATTTCGTGGGTCTCGCGTTCGTGCCAGGCCGCGCCCGCGTAGACGCCGACGGCGGAGGCCAGCGTCGGCGCCTCGTGCGGGACCGTGGTGCGCAGCAGCAGGCGGCGTACGGGAGACAGGGACACCACATGTGCCGCGACGCGGAAACCCGTGCCCGGTTCGTCGACCGCGCTCAGCCAGTCGAAGTAGGTACAGGACAGCCGGTCGCGGGCCGCCTCCAGTGCCACGAGCCAGGTCGACGGCGGGACGTCGACGGTGAGGACCTCGTAGGACTCCTCGGCCGTGGCCTCCGTACCGAACAACTCCTCGACGGGGGCGGGGAGCCAGCCGACCGTGGTCATCGGCCCTCCTCCGAAGGAGACCCGGCGGCCGGTGGCTTCACCAGGGCGCTCTGCAGGGCCGCGGCCGAAGGACGAGGGGTGGCATACCGCTCCCCCAGCGACTCCCGGGCGATCTTCTCCTGGAGCTTCAGGATCCCCTGGAGCAGGGCCTCGGGGCGGGGCGGGCAGCCGGGGACGTAGACGTCGACCGGGATGATCTGGTCGACGCCCTTGGTGACGGAGTAGGAGTCCCAGTAGGGGCCGCCGCAGTTGCTGCACGCGCCGAAGGAGATGACGTACTTGGGTTCCGGCATCTGTTCGTACAGGCGCTTCACGGCCGGGGCCATCTTGTCCGTGACCGTGCCGGACACGACCATCAGGTCGGCCTGGCGGGGGCCCGGTGCGAAGGGGATGACGCCGAGTCGGATGAAGTCGTGGCGGGCCATCGACGCGGCGATGAACTCGATCGCGCAGCAGGCGAGGCCGAAGTTGAAGACCCAGAGCGAGTACCGGCGGCCCCAGTTCAGGACCACCTTCATCGGCTCGGGGGCCAGGCGTGCGAGGGCGCCCAGCCGTTTCGGCTCCGGGAGGAGAACGGGCTGACCGTCGGTGTCCGGCGTCGTCACGTCCATGCCAGGACGCCCTTCTTGTATGCGTACAGCAGGCCCACGGCCAGGAAGCCGAGGAAGATGAACATCTCGACCAACGTGGTCGCGCCGTACCCATCTCCAGCAAACACCGTCGCCCAGGGGAAAAGGAAGATCGAGTCGACGGCGAAGATGACGTACAGGAAGGCGTAGACGTAGTAGCGGACCTGGGTGTGGGCCCAGCCCTCGCCGACGGGGTCGACTCCGCACTCGTACGTCAGGAGCTTCTCGGGGGTCGGGACCACGGGCCGCAGCAGTCGGCCGGCCCCGAAGGCGACCGCGACGAAGAGCACGCCGACGACGGCGAGCAGTCCGACGACCGAGTACGACTGGAAGTAGTCCGCCGCGACGACGCTCGGATCGGCGCCGGTCGATTCCCGCACGTCCGTCCCTTCGCTGCTGTTCGACGATCTGTACGCACGGGAGTCTAGGCCCTGATAAAGAGACGGTAAGCAGCCCGTCACCGCTTGGAATGTCCTTTGAGACGTCCTTGAGATGCAGGAAGCCGCCGAGGAGCTGCCGGGGTGGGGTTTTCCCCAGGGGACGGGGGCGGCCGACCTCATGGCGCGGGCGCGCGGCGCGCGGCACGCTAGCCCATATGACCGAACGACACTCGCGCCCGATGCGGGCGGCCCCGGATGGTGACGGCGACCGTCTGCCGCCTGCCCGTTTCGCCTACGACCGGCACACCTGGAAGGAGATCGCGCATCTCCTGGCGAACTTTCCGGTGTCGCTGATCGGGTTCGTCTACGTCGTGACGGTGCTGTTCACCGGCTTCTGGCTGACCGTGACGGTGATCGGGTTCCCGCTGCTGGCCGCCGGTCTCACGGGCGCGCGGCTGCTGGGCAGGATGGAGCGGGCGCGGGCCAGGAAGCTGCTCGGGGTGCGCGTGGACGAGCCGAGCCCGCTGCCCGGACGCGGCACCGGCTTCCTCCCGTGGCTGTGGATGAGGGTGAAGGACCCGGTGGGCTGGCGCACGGTGCTGTACGACTTCATCCGGCTGCCCTGGGGGATCCTGACCTTTGTCGCCACGCTGACCTCGCTGTTTGTGTTGTGGCCCGTGCTGCCGTTCATTGCTCGGGGTCTGGCCAACGCCGACCGGGCCATGGTGCGCGGGCTGCTGTCGCCCTCCGACGAGCTGGAGCGGCGTATCGCGGAGCTGGAGTCGGACCGGGGTGTCGTGGTCGACACGGCCAACGCCGATCTGCGGCGGATCGAGCGCGATCTGCACGACGGGGCGCAGGCCCGCCTGGTCAATCTGGCGATGGGGCTGGGCCTGGCAAAGGAGAAGCTCCTGGAGGACCCCGACCAGGCGGCGGAGATGGTCGCGGAGGCGCACGGCGAGGTGAAGCTGGCGCTGCAGGAGCTGCGGGACCTGGCCAGGGGGATCCACCCCGCCGTACTGACGGACCGGGGGCTCGATGCCGCTCTGTCCGCGGTCGCCTCGCGCTGCACCGTCCCCGTGAAGGTGACGGTCGACCTCGGTACAAGGCCCGCCGCGGCCATCGAGGGCATCGCCTACTTCACCGTCTCCGAGCTGCTGCAGAACATCAGCAAGCACAGCGCGGCGAGGACCGCGTCCGTCGAGGTGTGGCGGGCGAAGGACCGGCTGCTCATCCAGGTGGAGGACAACGGCCGCGGGGGTGCGCGCCTCGACGGCGGTACGGGGATGCAGGGGCTCGCCGACCGCCTGGACGCCGTCGACGGACTGTTCGTCATCGAGTCCCCGCAGGGCGGGCCGACCGTCGTCACGGCGGAGCTGCCCTGGCGCGACCGCGCCCCGGCCGAGAGGTAGGGAAAACCCCCCTGCCAAGACGCCGACGGCCTCCATGGTCCACGGACCTGCGGCGCAGGAGTGTGGGGGGTACGGCAGGACAGCCGCACGACGAACGGGACGAGCAGAAACGGACGGCGCCGATGGCCACGGAGTACGGACCAAGCTACGGGCACGACAGCGGGCTCGGGCTCACCGAAGGGACACGTCGCCGACTGCCCGCCGGGCTGCGGGCGCCGTTCGAGGCACGCAGCTGGCGAGAGTTCGGGTATGTGCTGCTGAGCCTGCCGATCGGCATCATGCTCTTCGTCTACGCCGTCACGATGGTGTCGCTCGGGGCGGGTCTGCTGGTGACGTTCCTCGGGATTCCGGTGCTGGCGGCGGGGCTGGCCGGCTGCCGGGGGTTCGGGGCGCTGGAGCGGGCGCGGGCGCGCGGGCTGCTGGGGCTGGAGGTGGGCGACCCGGAGCCGCTGCGGATGAAGAAGTCCGGCCTGATGGCCTGGATGGGGGCCGTGCTGAAGAGCGGCACGTCGTGGCGGACGCTGCTGTACGCGCTGCTGCAGTTCCCGTGGTCGGTGTTCTCGTTCGTGGTCGCCGTGAATTTCTGGGCGTACGGCTGGGGACTGCTGACGTATCCCCTGTGGTTCTGGCTCTTTCCCATGTACGGCGGTCAGGGCGGGCTTCAGCTGTACGGCGACGGCAGCCACAGCATCTACCTCGACAACCCCTTCGAGATCACCGTCACGGCGCTGGTGGGGCTGCTGTTCACGCTCGCCACGCCGTGGATCGTACGGGCGCTGACGATGGTGGATCGGCTGATGGTGCACGGGCTGCTCGGGCCGTCGCGGCTGGCGACGCGGGTGGTGGAGCTGGAGTCCGACCGGGGCGTCGTGGTGGACACGGCGGCTGCGGACCTACGGCGGATCGAGCGGGATCTGCATGACGGGGCGCAGGCTCGGCTGGTGGCGTTGGCCATGGATCTGGGGCTGGCGAAGGAGAAGCTGACGGAGGATCCACAGGCGGCGGCGCGGATGGTGGACGAGGCGCACGGTGAGGTGAAGACGGCGCTGCAGGAGCTGCGGGATCTGGCGCGCGGGATTCATCCGGCGGTGCTGACGGACCGGGGGCTGGATGCGGCGCTGTCGGCTGTTGCCTCGCGGTGCACCGTGCCGGTGCAGGTGGAGGTGGATCTGGCGGAGCGGCCGGCGCCGGCGATCGAGGGGATCGCGTACTTCACGGTGTCGGAGCTGCTGCAGAACATCAGCAAGCATGCGCGGGCCACGTGGGCTGCGGTGGATGTGTGGCGGGTGGAGAGCCGGCTGATGGTGCAGGTTGTGGACAACGGGGTGGGTGGGGCGGATGCGTCCGGTGGGTCGGGGCGGGGGGGGCTTGCGGAGCGGCTGGATGCGGTGGACGGGATTCTGGTGGTGGATTCGCCGGTGGGGGGGCCTACTCGGGTGACTGCGGAGTTGCCCTGGCGGGCGGAGCGGGCGCTGGGGTGAACGCCGGCCCGCGGCGGAGCCGCTGATGAATGCAGCTGCCGCCCCCGCCAGGGGGCTCCGCCCCCTGGACCCCCGATCGGCCTGAAAGGCCTCGTCCTCAAACGCCGGACAGGCTGAAAATGCTTGGGCCGGGCGCACCCGGGTCCGAATGCTGGAATGCTGGACTACTGGCATTCGGAGTCGGGCTGGGGGGACCGGGAATCGTGGAGGACAGGGTGCGGGTGGTCATTGCCGAGGATTCAGTGCTGCTCAGGGAGGGGCTGACCCGGCTGTTGACCGACCGTGGGCATGACGTCGTCGCCGGGGTCGGGGACGGGGACGCGCTGATCAAGACCATCACCGAGCTGGACGCGCAGGGCGAGCTGCCCGATGTCGTGGTCGCGGACGTGCGGATGCCGCCGACGCACACCGATGAAGGGGTGCGGGCCGCGGTGCTGCTGCGCAAGGCGCATCCGGGGCTCGGCGTGCTCGTGCTGTCGCAGTATGTGGAGGAGCGGTACGCCACTGAGCTGCTGGCCGGTTCCAGTCATGGCGTCGGGTATCTGCTCAAGGACCGGGTGGCCGAGGTCCGGGAGTTCGTGGATGCCGTGGTGCGGGTGGCCCAAGGGGGTACCGCGCTGGACCCGGAAGTGGTCGCGCAGCTGCTCGGGCGCAGCCGTAAGCAGGACGTGCTGGCCGGGCTCACCCCGCGGGAGCGGGAGGTGCTGGGGCTCATGGCCGAGGGCCGTACCAACTCGGCCATCGCGCGGCAGCTGGTGGTCAGCGACGGCGCCGTCGAGAAGCACGTCAGCAATATCTTCCTGAAGCTCGGACTGTCCCAGAGTGACGGGGATCACCGGCGTGTTCTTGCGGTCCTCACCTATCTGAACTCGTGACGGGCTGACACTTAGTCAGTAACCGAGTCGGCCATCACGCGTCCAGTCGTCAATCCAATGTCCGTCCGCATCCGTACAGCCCTAGAACCGAATCAAGCGCGGGGAGCGTCTTCAAAGGCAGCGCCGGGGGGCGAGAAATCATGACAAGTCTGGGCGTCGTACCGTCTCAAAACCGTGTCCATGATGCGAATGGCCACGGGAAGGCGACCCTAACGGACGTAGGGTTGATCCTGGGAAGGCCCGCGGGAAGGCCGGTCCCAGACAGCCGCCTCGAGGGAGGTCCAGTTCAGTGACCAGCCAGGTCAGCAGGACAGCGGAGCAGGCAGACGGAGCCGTCGTCGGAGAGCAGCGGGGGCCGGGCGGAACAAAGGATGTACGCAGGCTGGACCGGGTGATCATCCGGTTCGCGGGGGACTCCGGTGACGGTATGCAGCTCACCGGTGACCGTTTCACCTCCGAGACCGCGTCCTTCGGGAACGACCTGTCCACCCTTCCCAACTTCCCCGCCGAGATCCGGGCTCCTGCCGGGACCCTGCCGGGTGTGTCGTCCTTCCAGCTCCACTTCGCCGACCACGACATCCTCACCCCGGGCGACGCGCCCAATGTGCTGGTCGCCATGAACCCCGCCGCCCTCAAGGCCAACATCGCCGACCTGCCGCGCGGCGCGGAGATCATCCTCAACACGGACGAGTTCACCAAACGGGCGATGCAGAAGGTCGGCTATGCGGCTTCTCCTCTGGAGGACGGCTCGCTCGACGGGTACAGCCTGCACGAGGTGCCGCTGACCACGCTGACGGTCGAGGCGCTCAAGGAGTTCGATCTCTCCCGCAAGGAGGCCGAGCGCAGCAAGAACATGTTCGCGCTCGGGCTGCTGAGCTGGATGTACCACCGGCCGACCGAGGGGACCGAGAAGTTCCTGCGGGCCAAGTTCGCGAAGAAGCCCCAGATCGCCGAGGCCAACATCGCCGCCTTCCGCGCGGGCTGGAACTTCGGCGAGACGACCGAGGACTTCGCGGTGTCGTACGAGGTGGCGCCCGCCGCCACCGCCTTTCCGACCGGCACCTACCGCAACATCTCCGGGAATCTCGCTCTCGCCTACGGCCTGGTCGCGGCCTCGCGCCAGGCCGACCTGCCGCTGTTCCTGGGCTCGTACCCGATCACGCCGGCCTCGGACATCCTGCACGAGCTGAGCAAGCACAAGAACTTCGGTGTACGGACCTTCCAGGCGGAGGACGAGATCGCCGGCATCGGCGCCGCGCTGGGCGCGGCCTTCGGCGGCTCGCTGGGGGTCACGACCACGTCCGGCCCCGGTGTGGCGCTCAAGAGCGAGACCATCGGGCTGGCCGTCTCGCTGGAGCTGCCGCTGCTGGTCATCGACATCCAGCGCGGCGGGCCGTCCACCGGACTGCCGACCAAGACCGAGCAGGCCGACCTGCTGCAGGCCATGTTCGGGCGCAACGGCGAGGCCCCCATCCCGGTGATCGCGCCTCGCACGCCCGCCGACTGCTTCGACGCGGCCATGGAGGCGGCGCGGATCGCGCTGACGTACCGCACCCCGGTGATGCTGCTCTCCGACGGCTATCTGGCCAACGGCTCGGAGCCCTGGCGCATCCCGGAGCTGGACGAACTCCCGGACCTGACCGTGCAGTTCGCGCGAGGCCCGAACCACACCCTGGAGGACGGCACCGACGTCTTCTGGCCGTACAAGCGCGACCCGCAGACCCTCGCCCGACCCTGGGCCATCCCCGGCACGCCCGGTCTCGAACACCGCATCGGCGGCATCGAGAAGGAGGACGGCACCGGGAACATCTCGTACGCCCCCGCCAACCACGACTTCATGGTCCGCACCCGGCAGGCCAAGATCGACGGCATCGACGTACCGGATCTGGAGGTCGACGATCCGCACGAGGCCGCCACGCTGGTGCTCGGCTGGGGCTCGACCTACGGACCGATCACCGCCGCGGTACGGCGGCTGCGCGCGGCCGGGGAGTCCATCGCGCAGGCCCATCTGCGCCATCTCAACCCGTTCCCGCGGAATCTCGGCACGGTGTTGAAGCGTTACGACAAAGTGGTGATTCCCGAGATGAACCTCGGTCAGCTCGCCACGCTGATCCGGGCGAAATACCTGGTCGACGCCCACTCGTACAACCAGGTGAACGGCATGCCGTTCAAGGCTGAGCAGCTCGCCACGGCTCTCAAGGAGGCCATCGATGGCTGAGACGTCCACGGAAGGCACGGGCACGATCGAGGCGCTTTCGCTCGTTCCCAAGGCCGAGGCCCGCCAGTCCATGAGGGACTTCAAGTCCGATCAGGAAGTGCGCTGGTGCCCCGGCTGCGGTGACTACGCGATCCTGGCGGCCGTCCAGGGCTTCATGCCGGAGCTGGGTCTGGCCAAGGAGAACATCGTCTTCGTCTCGGGCATCGGCTGCTCGTCCCGCTTCCCGTACTACATGAACACGTACGGCATGCACTCCATCCACGGGCGGGCCCCGGCCATCGCGACGGGTCTGGCCTCCTCGCGCAGGGACCTGTCCGTGTGGGTGGTCACCGGCGACGGCGACGCCCTCTCCATCGGCGGCAACCACCTCATCCACGCGCTGCGCCGCAACGTCAACCTCAAGATCCTGCTCTTCAACAACCGGATCTACGGCCTGACCAAGGGGCAGTACTCGCCGACCTCCGAGGTCGGCAAGATCACCAAGTCGACGCCGATGGGGTCGCTCGACGCGCCCTTCAACCCGGTGTCCCTGGCGATCGGCGCGGAGGCGTCCTTCGTCGCGCGGACGATCGACTCCGACCGCAAGCACCTCACGTCCGTGCTGCGCGAGGCGGCCGCCCATCCGGGCACGGCGCTCATCGAGATCTACCAGAACTGCAACATCTTCAACGACGGCGCCTTCGAGGCGCTGAAAGACAAGCAGCAGGCCGAGGAGGCGGTGATCCGGCTGGAGCACGGGCAGCCGATCCGCTTCGGCGCGGACGGTTCTCGTGGCGTGGTCCGGGATGCGGTCACCGGTGACCTGAAGGTGGTCGATGTGACCGCGGACAACGAGTCTCGGATCCTGGTCCACGACGCCCACGCCGAGTCGCCGACCACCGCCTTCGCACTGTCCCGGCTGGCCGATCCGGACACCCTGCACAACACCCCGATCGGTGTGCTGCGGTCCGTGGACCGGCCGGTGTACGACACCCAGATGGCCGACCAGCTGGACACGGCGATCGTGCAGAACGGCAAGGGCGACCTGGCCGCGCTGCTGGCGGGCGGGGACACCTGGACGGTCGTCGGCTGAGGCGCCACTGACGGACAAGGGTGCCAGTGACGGATATACGGAGGGCCCGGATGCGGCGGTACGGCATCCGGGCCCTCGGTTTCGGACGTCAGGGGTCGGGGTCGGATGTCAGGGGTCGGAGGTGGATGTCAGGCGTCGGGGATGTCCTTCTTGGCGCGGATGAGGGTCTCTCGGCTGATCACGACAATGCGTTCGTAGTCGGCTCGGGCGGCGTCCTGGGGTAGGTGGGGGTCGAGGGCGGTCGTGGCTTCGGTGCCGATGACGGCAAAGTTTCCGTCACTCAGTTCGAATAGATCGGGGCAGGTTTCCTGGGTGTAGCTGCCTCTTTTACGAGGTGGATCGCCGAGGCGGCGCGCGATCCGGACGGACTGGAACTCGTCGTGCAACTGGGCCGTCCCCTCCCGGGGCCGGTAGCCCCGCCTGAGCGGGGTGCGGCCCTGTTCGGCCCACCCCGAAAAACCCGTCGCACTTATTGATGTGCTGCGACACGCACGACTATGCGGCGCGCACTGCCCCCACTTGGATCGTCGGGCGCACGGAGCGGCTCATTCATGCGCCGGGGGCTCAGGTACCGAGCCCACCACCCACCATTCGTCCGGATCGTCGGCCAGTTCCTCCAGCATGACGTCGACGACCACGCCGACCTTCGCGTCCACGGACTCCCCCGGCAGGCTCCGCCGGTGCTCGGCCGTGCGGTCCCAGTACTCGGCGAACACGGAGTTGCGGCACAGCACCCGCAGATGCCCGAGCAGTTGGTCCCAGTCGAGCGCGCCCACGCGGTGCGCGAGGACGAGAGCGCCGAACTGCCGGTTGGCGTACATCATCTGGCGGCGCCTCAGATCACTGAGGCCGTCCAGCGTGCTCGACGCGTCGGCGAGCGCGGAGTCGTCGCTGGCCCGGTCCAGCTGGTCGGTGGTGAGGCGGTAGTGCTGGATGAGGTTGGCCCGGTGGATCTCCTCGGTCATCAGCGCGAGCTGTTTCAGCAGCTCCAGCAGCAGCTCTTCCTGGCGCCGCCGGGTGCCCCGGGCGAAGGACACCCGCATCAGCCCCAGCCCCGCCGCCAGTGCAGAACCGATACTTCGCGCGGCCGCGCTCCGCCGTAAAGCCATGTCGAGGAATCCCCCTGGATCAGGTGACCGTGCACTGGCCGCCGATGCACGGTCCGGCGCACGGCAGGGCATGACATCCCTCCTCCAGCGTGCCCCGTGCCGCCAGGCGGTGCGGAAGGCGGAGAGGGGGCGCATGGAGGGACGTACCGCTCCTGCCCGTCCGCGCCCTGACACTCGTGTGCCCGGCGAGCGCCCGCCGCATGCGTCCAGCCGGTGCCGACGGTCGCGTCAGCCCTGCTCAGCCCCTGGTCAGCGCTGCCGCTTCGCCGCGTCGTACGCGTCCCGCGCCTGCTGTACGGCGTCCATCCGCTCCTGGGTCCACACCGCCAGGGCCCGCACCTGCTGCGCCGCCTCGCGCCCCAGGTCGGTCAGCGAGTAGTCGACCCTCGGCGGGATCACCGGCTTGGCGTCGCGGTTCACCAGGCCGTCGCGCTCCAGGGTCTGCAAGGTCTGGGTGAGCATCTTCTCGCTGACGCGGCCGATGGCCCGGCGCAGTTCGCTGAAGCGGTACGGGCGCTCCAGGAGTTCGATCAGGACCAGGACGCCCCAGCGGCTGGTGAGGTGTTCCAGGACGAGGCGGTACGGGCACATCGCCTCGCCGGTGTCGTACTTGCCGACGGCTACGGACTCGACGGCGACTTCCGGGTTACTTACGGCCATGCCAGTACCTTACTTCAAAGTGGGTACTTTCCAAGAGTTAGCGCACCTCCTAGGGTTAGTGGCATCCGCACCCCACAAGGAGATCGCAGATCATGAGCATCGTCGTCACCGGAGCCACCGGACACCTCGGCCGTCATGTCGTGGAGCAGCTGCTGGAGAAGGTCCCGGCAGAGCAGATCACCGCCGTCGTACGCGACGAGGCGAAGGGCGCCGACTTCGCCGCGCGCGGCGTGAAGATCGCCGTGGCCGACTACAACGCGCCCGAGACCTTCGGCAGCCTCTTCTCGGCCGGTGACAAGGTCCTGCTCATCTCGGGCAACGAGTTCGACAAGGGCCGCGTCGCCCAGCACAAGGTGGTCATCGACGCCGCGAAGGCCGCCGGTGTCGCCCTGCTCGCCTACACCAGCGCCCCGGGCAGCCTGAAGGCCGCGCTCGCCGACGACCACCGGGGCACCGAAGAGGCGCTCCTCGCGTCCGGCGTGACGTACGCGCTGCTGCGCAACGGCTGGTACCACGAGAACTACACGGAGAACCTGGCCCCCGTGCTGGAGCACGGCGCCGTCGTCCAGGCCGCCGGTGAGGGCCGCGTCTCCTCCGCCTCGCGCGCCGACTACGCGGCCGCCGCCGTCGCCGTACTGACCGGTGAGGGGCACGAGAACAAGACGTACGAGCTGGGCGGCGACGAGGCGTGGAGCTTTGCCGAGTACGCGGCCGAGCTCAGCAAGCAGACCGGCAAGGAGATCGCCTACAGCCCCGTCTCGGTCGAGGCCTTCACCGGGATCCTGGCCGGCGCCGGGCTGCCCGGTCCGCTCGCCGCGATCATCGCGGGCGTGGACACCTCCATCGAGAAGGGCGAGCTGGTCGTCTCCACCGGCGACCTGTCCCGCCTGGCCGGCCGTCCGACCACGCCGCTCGCCGACGCCATCGCGGTGGCGGTCAAGGGCTGACACCCCCGGGCAACCGGGACACCCGGGCACCTAGAGGCCGGACTCCCCCGGCGGGCCTCGGGTGCACCACCCCCGCCTGTCATGACCGTATGGCGATACGGGCATGACAGGCGGGGGTGCTCGGCGTTACCTTCTGCCTGGCACGCGTGCGCAACGAGGTGAGGAGGGCCCCGTGACCGGGAAGCCGAAGGGCGAGCAGCGCGTAGGACTGCTGAACGGCTTCGCGGCATATGGAATGTGGGGGCTCGTCCCTCTTTTCTGGCCCCTGCTGAAGCCCGCCGGAGCGGTCGAGATCCTCGCCCACCGGATGGCTTGGTCGCTCGTCTTCGTGGGCGCCGCGCTCGTCGTGATGCGGCGCTGGGCCTGGGCCGGCGAACTGCTGCGGCAGCCGCGGCGGCTGGGGCTGGTCGCGGTGGCGGCGGCGGTCATCACCGTCAACTGGGGCGTGTACATCTGGTCCGTGAACAGCGGGCACGTGGTCGAGGCCTCGCTCGGGTACTTCATCAATCCGCTGGTCACCATCGCCATGGGCGTGCTGCTCCTGAAGGAACGGCTGCGGCCCGTGCAGTGGGTGGCGGTCGGGACCGGCTTCACGGCGGTGATCGTGCTCACGGTGGGGTACGGGCAGCCGCCGTGGATCTCGCTCACGCTCGCCTTCTCGTTCGCCACGTACGGACTGGTGAAGAAGAAGGTCAATCTCGGCGGGATCGAGTCGCTGGCCGCGGAGACCGCGATCCAGTTCCTGCCCGCGGTGGGTTATCTGGTGTGGCTGAGCTCGCGGGGCGAGTCGACGTTCGCGACGGAAGGGGCGGGGCACGGGGCGCTGCTCGCCGCGACCGGGGTGGTGACCGCGTTGCCTCTGGTCTGTTTCGGGGCGGCCGCGATTCGGGTGCCGTTGTCGACGCTGGGGCTGCTGCAGTATCTGGCGCCGGTGTTTCAGTTTCTGCTCGGGGTTCTGTACTTCCATGAGTCGATGCCGGCGGATCGGTGGGCCGGGTTCGCGTTGGTGTGGGTTGCTCTGTGTTTGCTGACGTGGGATGCGGGGCGCTCCGCGCGGCGGTTTGGCCGCCGGGTGAGTGTGCCGGAGGTTGAGACGCCGGCGTCCGCTGCAGTGGACGTCTGACTGGGGGCTCTGCCCCCAGACCCCCGCTTCGGCCCTTAAGGGGCCTCGTCCTCAAACGCCGGACGGGCTGAGTGTCGTACCCGGCCGCTATAAGTGGTCCCATGACACAGACACCCGTACCCGTCCACTGGAAGCTCGTCATCGACGCTGAGGATCCGCATGCGCAGGCCGACTTCTGGGCCGCCGCGCTGCGGTACGAGGTCGAGGACAACGGTGCGCTCGTCGAGCGGCTGCTGGAGCTCGGTGCGCTGCCTGCCGCGGCCACGGTCGACTTTCATGGCCGCGCGGCCTTCCGGGACCTGATTGCCGTGCGGCATCCGGACGACCCGTACGACAAGGACCGGGGGACCGGTCTCGGGCGGCGGCTGCTGTTCCAGCGAGTGCCGGAGGCGAAGACCGTCAAGAACCGGCTGCATCTCGATCTGCACCCCGGTGACGGGCTGCGGGACGGCGAGGTCGAGCGACTGGAGGGGCTGGGGGCGAGTGTGCTGCGGCGGGTGAAGGAGCCGGCCGGGGAGTGGGTGGTGATGGCGGACCCGGAGGGGAACGAGTTCTGCGTGCAGTAGGTCACAGCGGGGAGCCCCTGCGCGCCGGATGTTCCGTTATGCGAACTCGCTGTCCTGATAACGCTCTTGACTCCTAGTTGGTAAAAGCTTCACCATCCGGGGACCCAATTCACTCCAAGGAATTCGGAGCCCCCCACATGAAGCTCTCCGTTTCCGGGCGTGCAGTGGCAGCCGTCGGTGTTTCGGCTGTCATGCTCCTGACCGGCGGATCCATAACCGGTGCGGCGCCCGCGCCGGCCGCTGCCGCCGCGCCCGACATCTCCGTGGCGAACGTCAAGGCCCACCTCGCCCAGCTGCAGTCCATCGCCACCGCCAACGGCGGCAACCGCGCGCACGGCAGCGCCGGTTACAAGGCCTCGCTCGACTATGTGAAGGCCAAGCTGGACGCGGCCGGATTCACCACCACCGTCCAGCAGTTCACGTCATCCGGCCGCACCGGCTACAACCTGATCGCCGACTGGCCGGGCGGGGACGCCGGCCAGGTCGTCATGGCGGGTTCCCACCTGGACAGCGTCAGCGCCGGTCCCGGCATCAACGACAACGGCTCCGGTTCGGCCGCCATCCTGGAGACCGCGCTCGCCGTGTCACGGGCCGGCTACCAGCCCACCAAGCATCTGCGTTTCGCCTGGTGGGGCGCGGAGGAGCTGGGCATCGTCGGCTCCGGCCACTACGTCGACAGTCTCTCCGCCGCAAATCGCTCGAAGATCAGCGGCTATCTGAACTTCGACATGATCGGCTCGCCGAACCCGGGCTACTTCGTCTACGACGACGACCCGGCGATCGAGAAGACGTTCAAGGACTACTTCACCGGCCTCGGCATCGCCACCGAGCCCGAGACCGAGGGCGACGGCCGCTCCGACCACGCACCGTTCAAGGACGCGGGCGTCCCGGTGGGCGGGCTGTTCAGCGGCGCCGACTATGTGAAGACGGCGGCCCAGGCGGCCGAGTGGGGCGGTACGTCGGGGAAGGCCTTCGACGCCTGCTACCACTCGTCCTGCGACACGACGTCCAACATCGACGACACCGCCCTGGACCACAACAGCGACGCGATCGCCCACGCGGTGTGGGAGTTGTCGGAGTAGACGTTCCGCTCGGTGGTCACTGGGCCGACTTGCGGGCGCGTTCCGTGAGCCGGCCCATACGGGCGCGGGCCGATTCCAGCCGCTCGATCTCGTCCGCCGCCGGGCCCTCCTCGGCCGTGAGCTCGGTCCACAGGGCGATCAGATCGCGGCCCAGGTCCAGGCCCTGCTGTGGGTCGCGCACGGCACGCCAGGCGGTGGCCGCGCTCTGGATGTTGCCGTAGGCCGCCTCCGCGTCCCGGGCGCGACGGTGGGTCCGGGCGAGGTCGAGCGAGAGCCGGAAGGCACGGATCGGGTCGCCCGCCAAGTAGGCGATGTACGCGCTGAGTTCGCGCAGTCGGAGCACCTCGGTGTGCTCCGGTCCGAGCGCCGCCGACGCCTCCTCGACCGTGCTCTCGGCGAGCCGCGCCGCCGTCTCTGTCCGCCCTGCCTTCACTGCCTCGTTGATCTGCGCCATCGGCTCCGCGAGGAACGCGGGGGCGGTCGGCGGTTCGTCACCGAGGACGGCCTCGGCCACGGCGTCGAAGCCGCGGACGGGGGTGGGCTTGGGGTCGGGGTCGAGGGCCGGGTCCGGCGGGACCATGAGGAGGGGGCCACCGGTCGAGCGGCCGGACCCGGGCCCGGGTGCGGGTTTTTCCGGGCGGGGGGCGGGTGCGTCCTCCGGCTCGGGGGCACGCTGCGGTACGGCGTCCATCGGCGGGGGCGGGCCGAACTCGCCCGTCGGGGCCGCGACCGTGCCGGGAGCCCTGTCCTGGGGCGGTTCCGGCAGCGCACGCAGCGCGAACGTCGGCGCGGATCCGCCGGTGCCGACCGGCGGCTCGGGGTCGGCCCGCGGGGGGAACGCCGGCACGTTCTCCCCCAGCGGCTGCGGCTCCGGCACCGCCCGGAACGGGAAGGTCGGGGCGGTCTCCCGCGCGGGTTCCGCGGTCGCCCGCAGAACGTGCGTCGGCTTGTCACGCTGCGGCGGCTGCTCGGGCTGCCGCGGTTCTACGGCGGCTGCGGCGACCTCCGGCTCGACAGGCGACCGGGGCGACGGGGACGGCGGGGGCGGCGCGGGCAGCAGGGGCGGCGGGGGCGGTGGACCCTCCGCCACGTCCCTCGGCTCCCCCGCGGCAGCAGTCATCCCTACGGGTTCCCCGGTAAAGCTGCTGGCCCCGTCCGTCTCCACCTGAAGGTGTACGACGTAACCGATCCGCTCGTCGTGGACCGTGGCGTGGACGGGGTGGCCGGTGGCGAGGGCGATGCGGTGGAGGTGGTTGAGGACGGCCTGCTGGACCTCCTCCCCGGCGGCCGCGGTGACCGGCACGCCGCCGATCCAGGCGCCGACCGGGCCGGCTGCGGGGACGCGGACGTCGATCGGTGCCGCCACAAGGGCCGCCGAGCCCTCGGCGCGCTTCTGTTCCCGCTTGTTGTCGCGGCTGAGTCGAGCCATCGGTTCCCTCACTCGGATGCGTCTGCGTCGGGGAGTCTGCGGACAGCGCGTTCGGGTTCCATGGTGCTCCCTCCCGCCGTCGGGTTCCCGCTCCCCCGGCGTCAAGATCCGTTCGTGCACGTACTGTTGAGTCTCTCCGGTAGCCCCAGGTCCTCCGGTCACCGTGGCGTCACAGACTCGTCCCAGGAGCCCGGTCCTGTCGTGTGGCCGACCGGCGCAGTGCGGACCGGTGGGCGTGACGAGGGAGGAGAGCGGGCATGCGAACGGATGTGCAGCAGGGACCGGAGATCTGGATCCGCGGTCCGGTCACCGTACCGGAGCCGGGACCGCAGGAGCCCGCCCAGTCCAGCGCCACCGCCCGCCACTACTCCTGGGTCGGTACGCACGGCGGCGCCGGTGTCTCCACACTCGCCGCCGTCTACGGCGGTCACGACTGCGGCCGTGACTGGCCCGGGCCGGAAGACCCCTGGTCCGTGCTGCTCGTCGCCCGTACGCACGCTTCGGGGCTCGCGGCCGTCCTGCGCACCCTGGAGGTCTTCCGGCTCGGGGAGGCCCCGCCGGGGCTCGACCTCGACGCCGTCGTGCTCGTCGCGGACGCGCCGGGACGGCTGCCGCGGCCGCTCGACAAGCAGGTCCGGCTGATCGAGTCGCTCGTCGACGTGTACCGGGTGCCGTGGGTGTCCGGCTGGCGCCTCGGCGACCTGGGCGGAACACCACCACGCGAGACGGAGGCGCTGGCCCGGCTCACGGGGGCGGCTGCCCGGCGTAGGTGAGGGGCCGGGGCTGCGGGCTTCGGTGCCCCTCTGGACGCCTGGGCTGCGGGCTTCGGTGCCCCCTGGACATATACATGCGTGCACATATAATGCAGATGCCTGTAATTGTTCTGCGCCTGCCATCTCGCCGATCGTCTGGGGGACCTCATGACCCACCGCCGCTTCCTGTTCGTCCTGGGCAGCAGCCGCACCGACGGCAATACCGAGCTGCTCGCCCGCCGGGCCGCCGAGCAGCTGCCCCCTGACGTCGAGCAGCAGTGGATCTCTCTCGCCGAGCACCCGCTGCCCGACTTCGTGGACCTGCGGCGCGACAGCGACCATGTGCACCCGCCCACCGGAACCACCCCCGCACTTCTGCTCGATGCCACACTGGCGGCCACCGACGTCGTGATCGCCTCCCCGTTGTACTGGTACTCGCTGTCCGGACTCACCAAGCGCTACCTGGACTACTGGTCGGGCTGGCTGCGCACCCCCGGACTCGACTTCAAGGCGGCCATGGCCGGCCGCACGCTCTGGGGCGTCGCCGCACTCGCGGACCACGAGCCGTCGGTCGCCGACCCGCTGGCCGGCACGCTCAACAACTCGGCCGCCTATCTGGGCATGCGCTTCGGAGGCGTACTGCTCGGCAACGGCAGCAGGCGCGGTGATGTACTGAACGACGAGGACGCGCTGACCCGCGCCAAGAGCTTCTTCACACGGGAAGCACCGCTCGCCCGCTTCCCGCACGAGGCAGGCGGAGCATAGAGCTCTGAGCTCTACGCCGTGATGTCCTTCGTCGTGAACCGCGCCCAGGCCGCCGAGCCGAACACGGCCGCGTACAGGGCCTGGATCTCGAGGTTCTTCACCAGGTCGTCCCAGTAGACCGGATCGCGCATCAGGTCGGCGAAGGACAGCCAGTAGTGGGAGAAGAAGTACGGCTGTATCGCGTGGAGCTGGGGGATCTGGTCGAGGATCTGGACGGTGATCAGCAGGCCCACGGTCGTCGCCATCGCCGCGATGCCACTGCCGGTCAGCGTCGAGACGAACAGGCCGAGTGCCGCGACGCCTATCAGGGACACGGCGACGATCAGGGCGATCAGCAGGGCTCTGCCCAGGCCCTCGGTGAAACTGATCTGCGTGCCCGAGATGGTCGTCAGGTCACCCAGCGGGAAGAGGAGCGCCCCGACGGTGAGCGCCGAGACGGCGACCACGAGGGTGGCGACCAGACAGAAGGCCATCACGGTCGCGTACTTGGTGAGCAGGAGGCGGGTGCGGCCGGCGGGGGCGACCAGGAGGTAGCGGAGGGTGCCCGAGTTCGCCTCGCCGGCGATGGCGTCGCCCGCGATCACGCCGATCGCCATCGGCAGGAAGAACGGGAGCGTCGCGGCCAGCGCGGTGAAGACCAGGAACAGACCGTTGTTGGTGATCTGCGAGATGAACGCGGGACCGCCGCCCCCGCCGTCCCTGCCCCCGCCGACGGACGAACCGCCACTCGTCTCGATCTTGACGGCGATCCCGACCAGAATCGGCACGCCCGCCAGCACGGCCAGCAGCGCGAGTGTGCGCCAGCGGCGGAAGGTGGTGAGCAGTTCGCTGCGGAGGAGCCCGAAGGTCCACAGCAGCCGTGGACTGCGGATGGCTTCAGCCTGCGACATCGAATCCCTCCCCCGTCAGTGCCACGAACGCGTCCTCCAGGGAGGCTCGTTCGACGCCGAACCCTCGGACGCGGACACCGGCCGTCACCAGCGCCGCGTTCACCTCGGCGAGGTCGCGGTCCGGAGGCTCCGCGGTCACCCGGTCGTCGGTGACGACGACGTCGGCGGCGCCCTGCTCCTTCAGTACACGGGCCGCGTCCCCGGTGTCGGGCGTGGTGACGACCAGCCGGCCGCGCACCCCCGCGGCCAGGTCCGCCACGGAGCCCTGGGTGATCAGTCGGCCCTGCGCCATCACCGCGGCATGGGTGCAGACCTGCTCGATCTCGTCGAGAAGGTGGGAGGAGAGGAAGACGGTCGTGCCGTCGGAGGCCAACTCCCTTACCAGTGAACGGATTTCGCGCATGCCCTGCGGGTCGAGCCCATTGGTCGGCTCGTCGAGCACGAGCAGTCTGCGCGGCTGGAGCAGCGCGGCCGCGAGACCGAGCCGCTGCTTCATGCCCAGCGAGTACGCCTTCGCCTTCTTGCCGGCTGCCGCGGTCAGGCCCACCCGGTCCAGCGCCGTCGCGACGCGGGCGCGACGGGTGCGCGGATCGGCGGTCGGGTCGGCGGCGTCGTAGCGCAGAAGGTTGTCGCGGCCGCAGAGGAAGCCGTACAGGGCGGGGCCCTCGATGAGGGCGCCGACGTGCGGGAGCACGGCGCGCGAGGACCGCGGCATGGGCCGCCCGAGCACGCGCGCCGCGCCCGACGTGGGCTCGATGAGGCCCATCAGCATGCGGATGGTGGTGGTCTTGCCCGAGCCGTTCGGACCGAGGAAGCCGAAGACGCTGCCTGCCGGGACGGTCAGATCCAGGCCGTCGACGGCGAGCTGCCCGCCGCGGTAGCGCTTGGTGAGGCCGCGGGTGGCGATCACGCTCTCCCCCGCGTCCTCCCGATCCCGCTCCGGCTCCGTGGCGGACGGCTCGTCCATCGGCTCCTCGATTCGTGCTCGTACGACCCCAACGCGACGACTACGTACAGTGATTACGTACGGCCGCCGCGCAAGGTTCCCGGCTCGCCCGGATTCCCGGCTAGCCCGCGTTCGCCGCCTTCACCAGCGCGCCCTTGCTCACCGCGCCGACGTAGACCTTGCCGTTGTCGGTGATCAGGGCGTTGATCAGGCGGGTCTTGAAGACCGTGCCCGAGCCGAACTTGCCGGTGACCTTGTCGCCGAGCGAGTCGAGGAAGCCGCCGAAGTCACCGCCGGCCTTGGAGCCGGACGGGACGCCCTGGCCACCGGTGTCGAAGGTGGCAATGGAGTTCCAGCCCTTGCCGATGACGTTCAGCCCGTCGAGCCCCTTGGCGGCGTTCTCGTCGGACCCGCCGGTCTTGTCGCCCTTCTCGCTCTTGCCGCCCTGCTCGCCCTTCCAGCTCTTCTCGCTGCCCTTCAGGCCGTGCTCGGCCTGCTTGTCCTCGGTGACCTTCGCGCCCTTGGGCGGGGTGAAGTTGAAGGTCGAGGCGCTCGGCCTGGCGAAGCTGACCTGGGTGAAGCCGGCGTCGATCACGGCGGCGCCGCCGCTCGACGGGGTCAGCGTGAACTTCAGCGGCAGCCCGGTCTTCGAGTCCACGGCCACGGTGATCTGACCGACCGTCGAGCCGGACTGCTTGGGCTTGATGACCAGCCGGTACGCGTCACGGCCCGCGACCTGGGCGGTCCCCTCGACGGTCACCGAGGTGGTGTCGTCGACCGACTTCAGGGCGTCCTTGGTGAGGTCCTTGGGCGTGGCGGGGACGTCTTCCTTCTGCTGCTTCGCCGCGCCGTCGGGGGCGGTCGAGTGGTAGACCTCGTTCGACTGGCTGTCGTAGCCCCAGACGTCCTTGCCGTTGTGGACGATGCTGTATTCGGCCGCGTTCTCCAGCAGTGACAGCTTCTGCCTGTCCTGGCCGTCGGCCGCGACGCGCAGGGTGTGCGTGCCGGTCGCGAGCTCCGTGAGCTTGGAGGTCGGGTCGGCGGACGAGCCGTCGCCCGACTTGCCGGCGCCGGACATCAGGCTGCTCTCGAGACCGCCGAGGTTCGGCAGCCCCAGATCCGTGGTGATCTTCACCGTGCCGGACATCTGCTGTACGTCCGACTTGGCGATCTTGTCGATGAGTTGCTGCGCGCTGATCTTCGGCAGGTCGGGGTCGCCCGAATCGGCGAGCGCCGGGACGAGCCCGATGGTCGCCGCCGCCACCCCCACCACCGCGACCGGGACGACGTACCGCGCGGCCTTGCGCCGGCCCGCGCGCAGGTCGTCGGCCTCCCCGGCGGTCGTGCTGTCGTCGGATTCGTTCGGTGCCATGTGTGCGCTACCTCCGTCGTCGGCGGCGGCCTGTCCAACTCGCGTGTTTCTGTTGTCCACCCCGAGCCGCCATTCTCACCCGAATCGGTGAGGAGTGGTGATTTCCGTGGTTTCCATCTCACCAAATCGGCCAGGAAGAAGCGTCAGACCCGGGAGCCAACTCCATGTACACCTGGGGTATGACACGAGAGGGCGGCGCCTCCCCCGACCCGTAGGGGTCGTAGCGGTTGCGCGGGGAAGACGCCGCCCGAGGTGAGCTCGTATCAACTCAGTTCTGTACGAAGACGTAGTCCGCCCGGTACGGGACGCCGACGATCGCGCCGGGCGTGCAGGAACCGGACGGGGCCACTCCGCCGACGGTGTTGAGCCGCAGGATCTCCGCGGTGTCCGCGAGCAGGCCGTGGTGCTTGCCCGACTGGGTGGCCTTGAGGTCGAGCTCGGGGATGTTGCCGTCCCCGTTCGGCGTCTTGGACAGGAGGGCCCCGGTCACCGCGCTTCCGTCCGGCGCGACCCACTGCGGCGTACCGGAGTTGGGCGCGACGAAGGAGTGCCGGATGCCGCCGCCGAGCAGGGCACTGACGTCCCGCTGGGCGAAGGCGTAACCGCCGCCGTCGGCCGGCTTGCACTCGTAGATCTGCTTGCCCTTGACCACGGACGCCTGGAAGTTGTGCAGGGCGTCACGGAAGTCGAAGGCGGCGACGGTGACCTTGTGGAGCTGACCGCGGACGGCCCCGCCGGGGAACTCGGTGGTGTGCAGGTTGGCGTAGAACGAACCCGGGTCGGACTTGAGAGCGGCGAGCAGGCCGGCGTCCTTGACCTTGACCGTGCCGGTGACGCTGTGTCGCTTGCTGTTCTTCAGCAGGTCGGTGAAGTCGACCCTGACGCCGCCGTTGGTGCCCTTGGCGCCCTGGTGGATGTGGAGCATGGTCGGCTTGCCGGTGCCGCGCCAGGTCACGGCGACGGACACCTTGTCGTCCTGCACCTTGATGAACTCCACAGCGGCGCCGTCCTGGTCGCCGACGGCGGGACCGCCCGCCACGGGAACCTCGTTGGCACCCCGCAGACTTGCGGCCAGGAGGGTCCCCCCGGTGCCGCCGGACGCGGTCCCTCCGGTGGCGTGGGCGGGAATCACCGCAGCGGCGATACCGCCGGCGGCGGCCACCGAGACAGCGGTGATGATCAGGCTCTTACGGCGCTTCGAGAACGTCGCGTTCATGCCCATGATTCTGTTTTCTCCCCGTAGACCGGCCGACACCCCCTGCGTCGGCCTTCTGGGTATGACTACGGAAGCGATCTTAGTTTGGACTCAGTCCAGACTTGTGACGTGTGTCACATCGCTCGAAACGCAGGTCGACCGGCAGCTCAACCGGCCCGATGCACCACGGCGTCGCACATCTCCATCAGCGCGAGCTTCGCGTCGCACTCCGCCAGCGGAGCCAGCGCCGCACGCGCATCCTCCGCGTACCGCACGGTGTCCCGGCGCGCCTGCTCCAGCGCAGGATGCGCCCGCAGTCCGGAGAGCGCCTCCGCGTGCCGTGCGTCGTCGCTCAGGTCGGAGTCCAGCAGCTCGCACAGGGCGATGTCCTCGGCGAGTCCCAGCCGCGCCGCCCGCTCCCGCAGCCGGAGCACCGGAAGGGTGGGGACCCCCTCGCGGAGGTCGGTCCCCGGCGTCTTCCCCGACTCGCGCGAGTCGGACGCGATGTCCAGCACGTCGTCCGCCAGCTGGAAGGCGACCCCGAGCCGCTCCCCGTACTGCGTCAGCACGTCCACGACCGTCTCGTCGGCGCCCGACATCATCGCCCCGAAGCGGCACGACACTGCCACCAGCGAGCCCGTCTTGCCGCCGAGCACGTCCAGGTAGTGGTCGACCGGGTCCCGCCCGTCCTGCGGCCCCGCCGTCTCCAGGATCTGCCCGGTGACCAGCCGCTCGAACGCCTCCGCCTGGACCCGGACCGCCTCGGGCCCGAGGTCGGCCAGGATGTGCGAGGCGCGCGCGAACAGGAAGTCGCCGGTGAGGACCGCGACCGAGTTGCCCCAGCGGGTGTTGGCGCTGTCCACGCCGCGCCGCACCGCCGCCTCGTCCATCACGTCGTCGTGGTACAGCGTCGCCAGATGGGTGAGCTCCACCACCACGGCAGACGGCACGACCCCCGGCGCATACGGGTCACCGAACTGGGCGGCAAGCATCACGAGCAGCGGACGAAACCGCTTTCCACCGGCCCGCACCAGGTGCTGGGCGGCCTCCGTGATGAAGGGCACCTCGCTCTTGGTGGCTTCGAGCAAACCTTCCTCGACGGCCGCCAATCCGGCCTGGACATCGGCTTCCAGAGCCTGGTCCCGCACGCTCAGCCCGAACGGCCCGACGACGGTCACGAGGGGTCTCCTGTCTGCTGGTGTCTACTGGCGGTTACACGGTTTGTCGATAGGTCGCTGACATCACTCAAGTCAGCGTATCCGGTCACCTTTCGATCACCGATGCCACCCACCCGTCCAGCCCGGGCGGTATCGGATCACGACCGGTATGTTTTTGATCGCCTGATAAGAACGGATATCCATCGACTTGTCTATCGGTGTGTCTGCCGACGCGCCTGTAGGCGTGCCGCCGGTGTGTCGTCAGCGTGCCTGCCGGCCCAGAGGGAAGCGGCGGCCTGCGCGAGGACCCCTGGGTCCTGCTCCCGGAATCGTGCCTCTACGCGCACATATGGCGCCCCCCTGACGGACGAGCCCGTACCGGCGCTCCCGAATGCCTGCCGTACCGCCTGAGCGTCCGGACCGCACCCCGGACGACCGCTATGACAACGACGTGCACCACATGAGAGGTTCCGCCCTCGCGGTGGACATCCACGCATGGGCGGCCAAGAGGGGTCGATTGACCAAGAGTTGGCATCATTGCCCGATTTGCCGCTCTTGCGGATGCCGGTGACTTGACTCACACGGCAAGCCTGGTCGGCGGGGACCCGATCCTCACCGCTTCCCCCCTCCCCGGCAAGCCAGTTGAGGCTTGGCGAACGCAAAGGATCAAGCGCCCCATAAGCCTCAGACCAAGGTCAACAGGCATGATCCGTAAACCCGGCCCTTGTTCCGGACATGTGCTCTCGCATACGTTCCCGGCCTGTCGGGCGGACGCCGAATCCTGCCGCCGCCCCGGCACGACCCATCGACCAACTCACTCGCACGGCAGGAGCGGGGGAACCAGGTAAGCCGCCGGACCGGGCATCCCCCGGACCGGCTCGGGGTGAAGCCGCGCTGCTGTACGGCCGCGCGGCCGGGCATCTCCCCGCCCGAACCCGACAGCTCACCTCGCAGGCGCCGGAGAGGAACGCGCCATGCCCGCAACAGGTCAGCACCGCCGCCCCAGAAACGCCCGCCTCGCCCGCAAGCTCGCCGTCGCCGGTACCGGCGCCGCCGTTCTCGCCCTCCCGCTCATCGGGGCGACCAGCGCCTCCGCGGCCACGCCGACCGTGGCCAACGTGAAGTCGATGGGCTACGCCGACAATCTCGACGGCTGGATCCGGGGCGCCCTCCAGGTCATGCAGCAAAACGGAATTCCTGGGACGTACAACGGCATTTACCGCAACATCATCCGCGAGTCCTCGGGCGACCCGGCCGCCATCAACAACTGGGACTCGAACGCGGTCGCCGGCACCCCGTCGAAGGGTCTGCTGCAGGTCATCGACCCGACGTTCCTCGCGTATCACGTGCCCGGCACGGCGCTCAATCCCTTCGATCCGATCGCGAACATCACGGCCGCCTGCAAGTACGCTGCCGCGCGGTACGGGTCGATCGACAATGTGTTCGGCGCGTACTGAGAGCTCCGCGACGGGGCCGCAAGGGGCCGTTGGTCATCTGCTGCGCGGTCGTGGCTGGTCGCGCAGTTCCCCGCGCCCCTTCAGGGCGCGAGCCCGACCTGCCCGAGTTCGTCGAGTTCGTCGAGCTCCCCGAACTCGACGAACAGTCGCTCGAGGACGACGGCGATGCCGTCGTCCTCGTTCGACAAGGTGATCTCGTCGGCCACCGCCTTGAGTTCGGGGTGGGCGTTGGCCATGGCGACGCCGTGGGCGGCCCAGTCGAACATGGGGATGTCGTTGGGCATGTCGCCGAAGGCGATCGTCTGCTCCGGACCGAGTCCCAGGTGTGCGGCGGCCAGTGCGAGGCCCGTCGCCTTGGTGATGCCGCATGGCTGGAGTTCGACGGTCCCCGGCCCCGACATGGTGACGGTGGCCAGCGAACCGACCACCGAGCGCGCCGTCGCCGCCAACTCGTCGTCGGACAGGTCGGGATGGCGCAGCAGCACCTTGCTGATGGGTTCGCACCACAGGTCGTCGCGCCGGTCGACCCGTACGGCCGGCAGCGTCGGATGCGGCATCAGGTAGCCCGGCTCGATGAGCGTGAGCCCCTCCACACCGTCCTGGTCGACAGCCGCGTACACCTGCCCCACCTCGGCCTCGATCTTGCCGAGGGCCGTCTCGGCCAGCTCCCGGTCCAGCGTGACGGACCACAGCAGACGGTCCGCGCCGATGTCGTACACCTGCGCGCCCTGCCCGCACACCGCGAGCCCCCTGCTGCCCAGTTCGTCGAGGAGCGGCCGCACCCTGGGGGCCGGCCGACCCGTCACGACCAGGTGCCGGGCGCCGGCCTCGGCCACCCGCGCAAGCGCGGCGAGGGACCGGTCGGAGAGCGTGTCGTCGCCTCGAAGCAGCGTGCCGTCCAGGTCGGTGGCGATGAGTGCATATGCGTTGTGCGCGGCCATGATCAGAGAATACGGACAGGACGCCCCACCGACTCATCGCGAACCGGACGACGGCGGAGTGCACCCCCGCCCCTTGCACAACTCCCCTATCCTTGTGGGCTCTTCATCATCAGGCGGGGCCTGCCGGCTCGGCCTACCCGTGCGCTGCCGCCAGGTGACCGGCCAGCCTCGGAGAGGCGAACTCCGTGCCGCACACGAAGCGCATCACCGGGCCGTACGACGCCGCGGCCGGCAGGCCGGTGAAGTACAGGCCGGGGACCGAGGAGACGTATCCCGCGCTCAGTTTGGGTGTGCCGCGGCTCACCGCCAGACGTGTGCGCAGTTCGTGGCCGAGGAAGTCCATGGCCGCGATGTCCACCCGGTATCCGGTGGCCGCGATGACGTGGTCCGCGGAGAGGTCCTCGGTACGGCCCGCGTGAGTGCGGACCGTCAGCTTCGGGCTGCCGTCGGCCGCGTCCGCCCGCACTATCCGGTCGACCTCGCTGACCTGCACCTTTCCCTCGAAGCGGTCGCGCAGCCACCAGGCGCCGAGCGGGCCGAGGACGCGGCGGACCAGATAGTGGCGGACCTCGGCCGGCAGATAGCGGTAGGGGTGCGGGTAGTAGCTGAGGGCCCACAGGGACCAGGCGCGGCCGAAGGGCGACTCGGGGCGCAGCCTCGGCTGCTTCCACGGCGGTGCGCCGAAGGCGACCCTGCCGCGGCCGCGGGAGACCACCCTCACCTGGGCGCCCGCCTCCGCCGCCAGCGCCGCGGTCTCCAGCGCGGACTGGCCGGCGCCGACCACGATCAGGTCCTTGCCGGCGTAGCGCGTGAGGTCGTGCTGCTGGGAGCTGTGGGAGACCGGGCCCGTGGGGGTGGGTCCGTCCGCCGCGGCGGTGGCCAGTTCGGCCGGCAGGTGCGCGAGGCCGGACAGGCCGGTGGCCACGACGACCGCGCGGGCGGTGAACAACTCGCCCGAGTCCAGCTTCAGTTCGAAGCCGCCGCCCTTGCGCCGGTCCACCGAGACCACCCGCACCTGCTCCAGCTCGGGCACCAGCTTCTGCTGGAACCACTCGCCGTAGGCGATGAAGGTCTCGACCGGGATGATGTCCTCGTCCGTCACCAGCCGCCTGATGCCGGCGGCGTCGCAGTAGTCGGCGAGCGTGTGACCCTGCTGCGGCGCGTCCAGGCTGGAGGCGGCGGGGGTCGACTTCAGGAGCATTCCGGCAGGCATGTGGTCGCGCCAGCTGACCATGGGTTCGCCGAAGACGCGGACCGGGAGGCCGCGTGCTCGGAGGTGGGCGGCGGTCGACAGGCCGAAGGGCCCGGCGCCGATGACTGCAACCGGTTGAATCACGAAGTCCCTCCCCAGGACGCTTACTTCGTCACTTCGTGTGGTTCGGCTCCGGCGGCTGACCGGTCGGCTAGCCCCCCGAACTGGTGGTGCGGCCGCGGCGGTTGGTCCGCCACAGCTGATACAGGTGCTTCGCGCCCGGCCGCACGAAGCGTGCGAGCATCGTGAGGAACGGCAGCGGGTCGTCACCCGCGAGCCAGGCCAGCTCCGTGCCGCTCGCCTTCGCCGGTGCGTGCGGCGTCGTATAGCCGCTGCGGCGGTAGGCGAGCAGGGCGGGCAGGTCGATGTTCTCCACGATGTACCGGTGGCCGGCCCGCTGTTCCCCCTCCGGGACGGTGCGGCCGGTCAGGTCCAGATGCATGGCGCGGACGACGTCCACCCCCGACTCGTTCTCGAAGAGCCGGAACTGGGCGCCCATGCGCGGGTTGAAGTCGAGGAGCTTGTACTGACCGTCGCGCCGGTCGAAGCGCAGGTCGAGGTCGATGACGCCGGTGAAGCCGATCTGTTTGATGAAACGCGCGGCGATGTCCGCGAGTTCCGGGTTGTCGACGACGTACGCGTTGGCCGTCATGCCCGCGTGCGGCGGCCAGGAGCGCACCTTGACGCCGGTGAACATGGCCAGCGGGGTCGAGTCCTGGTCGAAGTAGGCGTGCACGATCCAGTCCTCGGCCTCCTCCCTGGGCAGGTACTCCTGGAGGATCACCCCGGGGTGCTCGCCCCAGTCGCGGGCCAGCCGCAGCAGGCCCTCGCGGGTGCCGATCCGCGTCGTGCCGTTCACCGCGGGCTGCTTGCGCCGCAGGAACGCCTCGCGGTTCTTGGCCACCACCGGGAAGCGGGCCTTCTCGGCGAACGTGACGATGTCGTCGTACGACTGCGGGAAGGCGGCCGTCGGGCTGGGGATGCCGTGTTCCACGCACAGTTCGTGCAGGCCCTGCTTGCTCGCCAGACGGCGGGGCAGGGCGGGGTCGACACGCGGGAAGAGAAAGGAGCCGGCGAGTTCGTCCTGGTGCTCGGCGATCAGGACGGCTGCCTCCTCGTCGGTGGGGACGAGGACGGTGGGGCGCCCGATGCGCCGCCCGACGCCCAGCAGGCCCTCCACCAGATGGGCGGGGTCCTCCGTGCCGGTGGTCGGCCAGACGAAGGCTTTCTTGAGATAGCGGGAGGCGGCGGCGGGCGTGTAACGGTCCTCTGTGATCGCATACATCGGCACACCGAGGCGGCCCAGGCTGCGGATCGCCCCCACACCACCGTGGTGCAGCGGATAGTCGCCGAACTTGACGATCAGGCCGGGCACTTCACGGTCGGCCCGGAAAGGCACACTGCTCGTGCTGCTGGCCACGGGTCCCCCCACGCGTCCCCCTACGGACCGGACCCACCCCGTCCGTGTCCCCCAAAGGACGCTAAGCCGGAATTGGCACGTCCGACAAGCCCAATTCGGACATTGCAAACTCTTTAGACACTGCCCAAGACAGGCAACCCAGCCGTAACGTGTGGCGCGGCCATATGACGGTTCGCGTAGATGGCACACGACAGACGGTTCGCGACACAGGTGAGAGTGAGGCAGCACCCCATGCCCCCCTTCGATGTCCCCGAGGGCGACCCCTTCGGTCCGCACAACCTTCCGTACGGCGTCTTCTCGCACGCCGGCTCGACGCAGCGGACCGTCGGCGTCCGGCTCGGCGACCATGTCCTCGACGCGGGCGCCGCGGCACGAGCGCTCGGCTCGCCGTACGTCTCGCTGCTCGCCCAGCCCTCGCTCAACCCGCTGCTCGCCGCGGGCCGCACCGCCTGGTCGGACGTACGGCGCGCGCTGACGGCGTGGGTGACAGTGCCGGCCCACCAGGAGGCGATCGGGTCCTTCCTGCACCCGCTGTCGTCGGTGACGCTGCATCTTCCGTTCGAGGTCGCGGACTATGTCGACTTCTACGCCTCCGAGAACCACGCACGGAACGTCGGCCAGATCTTCCGCCCGGACGCCGCGGACTCGCTGACGCCGAACTGGAAGCACCTCCCGATCGGTTACCACGGGCGGTCCGGCACGGTCGTGGTGTCGGGCACGGACGTCGTACGGCCGTCCGGGCAGCGCAAGGCTCCGGCGGATGCGGCTCCCGTCTTCGGGCCGTCCGTCCGTCTGGACATCGAGGCCGAGGTCGGTTTCGTGGTGGGCGTGCCCTCGGAGCGCGGGCGGCCGGTGGTTCTCGGCGACTTCCGGGAGCACGTGTTCGGGCTGTGCCTGCTCAACGACTGGTCCGCGCGCGACGTCCAGGCCTGGGAGTACGTCCCTCTCGGCCCGTTCCTCGGCAAGTCCTTCGCCACGTCGGTGTCGGCGTGGATCACCCCGCTGGACGCACTGGAGGACGCGCGCGTGGCACCGCCGGAGCGCACCCATGCGCTGCTGCCGTATCTGGATGATGCGCAGGACGAGCCCGGCGGGTACGACCTGCGGATCTCCGTCGCGATCAACGGCTCCGTCGTCTCCGAGCCGCCGTTCTCCACCATGTACTGGACGGCTGCGCAGCAGCTGGCCCATATGACGGTGAACGGTGCCTCCCTGCGGACCGGGGACCTGTACGGGTCGGGCACGGTGAGCGGTACGGAGCCTGCGCAGCGCGGGTCGCTGCTGGAGCTCACCTGGAACGGGCGGGATCCGCTGGAACTTCCGGAGGGCAAGCGGACGTTCCTGGAGGACGGGGACGTGGTGACGTTGTCGGCGTGGGCGCCCGGGCCCGGCGGGACCCGCGTGGGCCTGGGCGACGTGAGCGGCCGGATCGTGGCAGGCACGGTGGAGTGAGTCGTGGCAAGCATGGTGGAGTGAGCGGAAGTTGCGGGGTGTGACGGCGGCCGTACGAGACGTGCGGGTACTCGTACGAGGCGTGCGGGAACTCGTACGGGACATACGAGATGGCCGTACCGGATGGCCGTCGTCCCCTGACTCCCGCGCCGTTCGCCGTCATACTGGCGGCGGGCGCCTTGTGCGCCGAGCCGCACCACCCCACCGCCCCGCCCCTTCCTCCGACCAGGATCCGGAGACCGTGGCATGACCGTCTGCCTGCTCCTGCTGAGCGTCGTCGCCCTGATGGCCGCAGTGCCGGTTCCGCGTGCCCTGGTGCGGGCCGCCTGGCCCGAGCGGGAGCCCGTGGTCGCGCTGTGGGTGTGGCAGTGCCTGGTCGCCACCGTCCTGCTGTGCTGTCTGACGGCGCTCGTGCTGGGCGCGGCCGCCGTCTTCCACACCTTCCGCGACCACGTCTTCGCGCCGGCACCCCCGGCCGTGACCGCGGCGTACGACCTGACCGCCGCCCCGGCCTGGTCCGCCGCCCTCACCCTGCTGCTGGCCTGCGGCGCCGCCTGGACGACGGCGATGCTCGCCCGGGAGCTCGTCGAGGCGCGCCGGCGCCGTGGCCAGACCCGGGCGCATCTGCGCGAACGCGCGCCCGAGCTGCCCGCCGGGCTGGAGGAGGCGGCGCGCGGCCCGCTGCTGGTGCTGGAGGACGAGTACCCGGACGCCTGGTGGATGCCCGGCAGCCCGCCCCAGCTGGTGGTCACGACCGGCGCACTGCACCGCCTCACCGACCACCAGCTCGACGCCGTCCTCACCCATGAGCGCGACCACGCCCGCGCCCACCACGACTGGCTGCTGCACCTGTCGACCGCCCTCGCCACCGGCTTCCCCCGCATCCCTCTGTTCACCCACTTCTGCGACCAGACCCACCGCCTGGTGGAGCTGGCCGCCGACGACACGGCGTCCCGCCGCTGCGGCCACCTGACGACGGCGCTCGCCCTGATCGAGCTGAACCAGCACCGCGGCGTCCTGTCCTGCGCCTCCAGCCACCGCCTCCTCGGCGAACGCGTCGACCGCCTCCTGGAGCCGCCCCCGCGGTTGGGCCGCCGACACCGCGCGCTGACGACGACGGTGGCGGCCCTGGTGCCGCTGCTGCCGCTGCTGATCGCGTTCGCGCCTGGGCTCACGGCGCTGGGGTGAGCCGTCAGGCGGGGTGACCGCTCAACTCGTAGGTCGTGGCAGATCTTGCATCCGGCGACGGCCTCGCCGTCATCCTCGCTGCCCTGGCCGACCTCACCGGCATCCCCGACGCCCTGGTCCAGGGCGCCGCCTACGAGGCGCTGGGCACCACCGGCTGTCCGGCACCGCTCGCCGCACGCGCGGTGGCCGCTCTGTCCGCGTCTGCCTGGCAGGTGAGGTCAGGTGCCGCGACCGCGCTGTCCGCCGCCGAGCCAAAGGTGGCCGTCCTTGCCCTCGCCAAGGCCCTGGCCGACCAGAACGCCGACGTACGCAAGGCAGCCGCACTGGCCCTGACCCGGCACAACGACACCGAGGACGCCCGCGCCGCCCTCGCCGAGGCCACGTCGGACCCGGACGCGGACGTCAGGGCGTATGCGGCACGGGCCCTGTGACGGTGCCTTTCGCGCTGCCGTCCGCTGCGGGCCGGGCGCAGC
>NZ_JARHTP010000012.1 GCF_029223485.1 Streptomyces coacervatus
AGCCTCCAGCACGGCCAGCCGGCGCAGGCCCAGGCTGTGCCGCTCGTGCGGCAGGCCGAGTACCGCATCGGCCGGGTAGCAGTTGGACAGGCCCGGGGCGCGCAGGGCGCACCGGGTGACGGTCACCAGCCCCATCACGGTGGCCAGCATGCGGTGGTGGCCCTTCTCCAGCCGGGTGCGGCCCCCGGCCAGCGCGGCCCGCCCGCCGGCGTCGAGGGCGGCCAGTCGTTCTTCCTCCCGCCGGGCCCGCAGATCGAGTTGGCCCTGCAGAAGCAGTCGGCCCAACTCCCTCATGCCGCACTCGACTTCCGCCTCCGTCTTCTCGTGGGGCGCATCGAGCGCACCGGGGTCGCTGAGGCGGGCGACAAGGGAAGTGAGGAAAGAAAGTACGTGGTCAAAGGGGTCAGCCGTCGTGGTGGCCGCATACGCTCCGTTCATCGGGCTCTCGCTTCCGGGCACGAATGGGTGGCACCTTCGACGCTAGGGACGAGGGCCCGACCCCACACCGGCGCGGCGGCGCGCGGCGGAGGATTCCGCCTGCTCCGGCGCATCCCCGGCCGCTGTCAGGGCCTGGCACGGCGTGAACAGTCCCGGCCCCTCCTCCGCCAGCCAGCCCCGCTCGACCAGCCGCTTCAGCTTCGACCGGAAGCCTTCCACCTTGCTCTTGTCCGTCGACAACCCCAGCGCGGCACACAGGTGATGCGCCCGCATCGGATGCACCGCGTCCTGGAGAACCTCGACGATGTCCCGGTACGAACCCGGCAGCACCTTCACCGCCAGCCCGGGCGTCCACTGCGGCACCAGCCGCACCCCGACCGGCGATCCCGCCGCGGAGCGGTACTCCTCAACAGCCCCCGCCCCGCCGGCGTCCGCTTCCACCCCGCCAACCGTGACCGTCTCGTCACCGGACAGGATCTCGGTCATCGTCTCCCGCGTGATCTCCAGCCGGGACAGCACCTCCTCCCGCTCAGCAAGACGCCTGGTCAACTCCCCAATTCGGTCCCGCAGTTCGGCGATCTCCTCCCGCGCGGCAGCCGCCCGCCGATCGAGCTCCTCCAACCACGACACCATCGCCGCCTCCAAGACCGCGTCCTGGGACACGACGATCCGCCGTCCAACCACGAACGGCAACGGCGCACGGCATCACCAGCTCACGGCAGAAGAGCGGCACCCAGCCAAGATTCCGAAGCCTGCACGACGGTTCGAACCGAACAACGAATCGCTCTCGACCACTGCCAGGGGGACGTTGTGCGACAGCCTCCCGGTCTTCATGCGCACGTTCCCGAACCCCCTGCGAACGCGGGAGGGCGACAGAATGTGCAGCGAGAGACTAGGCAGAGACGCTCATCAGCAAGAGCACCACGGCAGACACCGCCGTGATCCCCGTACGCCTCGCCCGCAGTCCCACGCCCATGCAGGCAAGCAGCAAAAACCCGAGCCCGCCGGCCACCGAAGCAAGGGAACCCATCACCAGCGACAGAACGTGCTGCAACAGCTCAAGGACAATCATCGCGTCACCCCTTCGCGAGGATGCCCAGGGCAAGCCATGACCATCCGCCGTGCCGGCGCGAATCAGCCTGAGGTGCCGAAACCGCACGCTCGCTGTTACCAGCTTCGTCAGGTATACAGTCGCATGGATCGCCTTTCCGGCACGGAATCCCGCGTTCTGAGCGCCTCTAGATCCATGGCCTCGAGGAGATTCCGCCCGTCGGTGATCCAGTCGGGCCCCCTCTTCCCGCTCAGTTGCGTCAACGCCTCATCGAGTGCGATGGAGTTGGCGAATGCCCTCCGCCACAGTTCACCCAGCTCATCGATCTCTCCGGGCTGGAATTCCCTCACACGCCCTCGCGCGACAGGGAGCAGCCTGACCTGGACCTGCGTCAACTGCTCCGACTGAAGGGCGATGTCCTCAAGGATTGCCGCACTCTTGTCCGTCCCGGTCAGTAGAGCCGCCCACCTGGCCATGATTACGCGGATTCCATGAGAGCACCCTCGCAGCAGGTCGTATGCCGTCTGGGCCCACTCCGGATCGTTGGCGAGCACGCTGATCCGCGATGCCATCCCGGGCGGCACCGCCACCTCATTGATGGCATCGTTCTCCTTGATCTCAGGAAGACCGTGGCGAGTCAGAATCGCCCTGATCCGGTCCGCCGATTCACGATCGAGTCGGAAGTCGGCATCCTCAAGGAAGTGTCCGCCATTCAGTGCGAACCACATCACCCGCCGCTGAGCCAGAGGTGCTCGCGCCAACGCCCCACAAGCCACGAGTATGACCAGCCGCAGCCGAGCCTCGTCGCGGCGCGCAATCCACTCCTCGACGAGCGTCGCGCCAAGAGCCAGAAAGAGCACCGAGGATAGCGAACCAGCCAGAAAAGCATGCTGATTCCAAAAGCTCCGAAGACTCCCCTGGGGCCAATCGGTGGCGGTCAACCCCGCGATGACGACCACAAGCCCGCCACTGACAACGGCCCCCCGACGGCTCGGGGACAACCCTCCCCACAAGGACCCCACCTCCTTGCCCAGGGTGGCCGTCTGCATCCCTTACAGCACGGCATGCGCGCCCAGAGTACGGTCCTGCACATAAAGAGTGAGTGCAGTTCAGCGATCCGATCCCGTGAAGCCGTCTCCCGCCGCTCCAGTTCCTCCAGACACGACGCCATCGCCGCCTCTCAGCTCCGAACTCTGGACACTACGATCCGACAAACGACACCCGGCAGCAACAATCCACCACGACGATCTCACTCAAGGAGAGCTACACCCTTATGCGTTGCACCCGCCGTACCACGTCGTCCGTGGTGTTCACGTGCCTGCTGCTCGCCGGCTGCTCGCCTACATCGCTTGGCGGCTCGAGCTCGGGTGCGTCAGGGGGCGGGAGCCCGGCCGCCGGTCCGTCTGGCACGGGCTCTCAGGGCGGCAGTTCGGGATCTGCGATCGCGGTCGGGGCGGGTCCGCAGAAGCAGTACACGGTGCAGCAGCAACCGGCTGCGGGCTCCTGCCACTACCGCCACGAGCACGGCGAGCCTCTGGAGGACCCGAAGTGCACGCCGGGCGTGATCTCCCCGGCGGTCACCCAGGCGAATTTGAAGTCGACGATCTGCCGCACGGGCGGCTACACCTCCGGCATCCGCCCCTCCGCGTACGTGACGGGCAAGGAAAAGAAGCTGAACGCCGCCTCCTACGGCTACACCGGTCGCATGGGCGATGCCGAGTACGACCACCTCATCAGCCTGCAGCTGGGCGGCGACCCCAACGACTACCGCAATCTGTGGGTTGAACCCGCCGACCCCGGCCACCGCTCGGGTTCCGGGGTGAACAACAAGAAGGACCCGGTGGAAACGAAGCTGCACACCGCTGTCTGCAAGGGCCAAATCGCGCTCGCGGCCGCGCAGAAGGCAATCGCCACCGACTGGACCAGCGCCCTGACCACCCTCCACCTCGGCTGATGTGATGAAAAGGGGCGGGACCTCCCCGCCCCTGCCGGGTGCGCAAGGTGCTCGACTCAGGCAGAAGTGCGACTTCGGGCAGGCCTGGGTGGTGGGGGGACCATCCCCGCGGGTGCGGGAAGCAGCGCAGCACGTCCAGGCACTGCCGACGGATCTCGGGACCATCCCCGCGGGTGCGGGGAGCAGCGCGCCCTCCTCGCACCCGGCTGCCCCGCCCAGGGACCATCCCCGCAGATGCAGGAAGCAGAGGATTTTCCGTTTCTGCGGAGTGCTGCCGATGGGACCATCCCCGCGGATGCGGGGAGCAGCCGCCGAGCCAGCTCGCGCGCTTCTTGATGGCGGGACCATCCCCGCGGGTGCGGGGAGCAGGACATGCTCGCACCGGTCGTCGCGTGGGACCAGGGACCAATCCCGCGGGTGCGGGGAGCAGCCTCCCTCGGCCGCCCCGTTGTCCCAGGTGCCGGGACCAACCCCGCGGGTGCGGGGAGCACTTCTGCACGCCGTCGACTTGGAGCCAGAACTCGGGACCGTCCCTGCGGGTGCGGGGAACACGCCCCGACCGCGGACACGGTGACGGTCTCCTGGGGACCATCCCCGCGGGTACGGGGAGCAGTGGCCGGGCAGAGCCACCGGAACCGGCTCGTGGGGACCATCCCCGCGGGTGCGGGGAGCAGTCGACCCCGCGGGTGCGGACAGCACAGCACAGTGCTCTCGTTGGGAGGGCGTTCGGCGGGACCAACCCCGCGGGTGCGGGGAGCACCAGGCGATGGCGTCCTTGACCGAGCGGGGGTTGGGACCAGCCCCGCGGGTGCGGGGAGCACTTCGGCATGTCGGCGGAGAAGTACCACTGTGCGGGACCAACCCCGCGGGTGCAGGGAGCACTTCGCCACGAGTTCCTCGTCGACGTCCGCCTTGGGACCAACCCCGCTGGTGCGGGGAGCACTTGAAGTCGGCGCGGGTCACCGCTGCCGGGTGGGGACCAACCCCGCGGGTGCGGGGAGCAGGACACCGACCCGCAGGCCATCCCAGCTCTCGGGGGACCAACCCCACGGGTACGGGGAGCAGCCGATCCACTTCTCGGCCAGGCGGACGGTGTCGGGACCAACCCCGCGGGTGCGGGGAGCAGACGGTGTCGTAGTTGACCGGCTCGTTGAGCAGGGGACCATCCCCGCGGGTGCGGGAGCAGCCCGACGCGGTCTCAGACCAGCCCCGCTACGCGGGACCATCCCCGCGGGTGCGGGGAGCAGGCCGGCGGCGGGGTGGCCGGGCTGAAAGCCGCGGGACCAACCCCGCGGGTGCGGGGAGCACGCCATGACTGCCGCAGGCCAGACCATAGGCGTGGGACCATCTCCGCGGGTGCGGGGAGCAGGTCACCGCCTGGCAGAGCGGCACGGTCTTCCAGGGGTCGCCCCCGCGGCTGCGGGGAGCAGGACGGATTGACCTGGCTGCGCACCAGTTTGTAGGGACCATCCCCGCAGGTGCGGGGAGCAGCGCCCGGCCGGCTCCCAGGCACCGGTCTTCTCGGGACCAACCCCGCGGGTGCGGGGAGCAGACCACCCCGCTGGCGACCGCCCAGTCCGTCGGGGGACCATCCCCGCGAGTGCGGGGAGCAGCTCGGGCATGCCGTCGCGCTTGATCTTCGCGAGGGACCATCCCCGCGGGTGCGGAGAGCACATCGGCAGACACGTGACGAGCGCCCGATGGTGGGGACCATCTCCGCGGGTGCGGGGAGCAGGCGTCGGCAAGGTGGCGTGCGGCCGATGCCATGGGACCAACCCCGCGGGTACGGGGAGCAGTCGCGGTCGTCCCACTTACCCCACTTCTCCGCGGGACCAACCCCGTGGGTGCGGGGAGCAGGGACCTCGGCTCTGCGCAGGCGGCCGCGGCCAGGGACCAACCCCGCGGGTGCGGGGAGCACGCCGCATGCAACTCGCCCTCGTGGCGGGGGCTGGGACCAACCCCGCAGGTGCGGGGAGCACATCACCGACTAAGACCAGGCGGCCGTCGACTCGGGACCATCCCCGCGGGTGCGGGGAGCACGTGATCTTCGAGGAGATCTTGCCTGCGATGGTGGGGCCAACCCCGCGGGTGCGGGAGCACGGATGGACCGTCGACCCCACCGTGACGGCCGCGGGACCAACCCCGCGGGTGCAGGGAGCACATCAGCCAGCCCGCCGGGGCGCGCGAGGTCGAGGGACCACCCCCGGGTGCGGGGAGCACGTGTGCCGCCAGGCGCTGGCGTCCAGTCCGTGGGGACCAATCCCGCGGATGCGGGGAGCACACCTCGACGGGCGGCCCCCTCAGCACGGGCCAGGGACCAACCCCGCGGGTGCGGGGAGCACGCAATCATCATCGCGTTCCTGACGATGATGCCTGGACCAACCCCGCGGGTGCGGGGAGCAGGGCGCCCCGTTCCTCAGCCCGGTCTCCAGGTAGGGACCAACCCCGCGGGTGCGGGGAGCGGAGGTGGTCCAGCGAGACCGACACCACCGTGAAGGGGCCAACCCCGCAGGTGCGGGGAGCAGCCTTGTTCGCCACACGAGATCCCAAGGGTCTGGACCAACCCCGCGGGTGCGGGGACCCCCCGGTTGCCGCCGGCCGAACAGTTCAATCTTGGGGACCAACCGAGCGGGCGCGGGGACCACACGACGCACGCGTCGGCCGCGTCAATAACCGCGGGACCATCCTCGTCTGTGCGGGGTCCACTAGAGCTTGAGCAGGCCGGTCACCGTGCTCTCGGGACCAACCCCGCGGGCGCGGGGAGCAGTCCTCGGCCGGGACGAGGGGCGTTCCGGCGGCGGGACCATCCCCGCGGGTGCGGGGAGCAGTCCCCGGCGGCGCTGGCGACCGTGTCGCACGGAGGACCATCCCCGCGGGTGCAGGGAGCACTCGCCGAGCGGGACGGGACCCATGCAGTCGTCGGGACCAACCCCGCGGGCGCGGGGAGCAGAAGCCCGGCGTCCTCGGCGCGGACATCGACACGGGACCAACCCCGCGCGTGTGGGGAGCACAACTCATAGATCAGCATCCCCTGTTACTGGTGGGGACCATCCCCGCGGGTGCAGGGAGCACGGCGCGCTGCTGCCCCGCGGCCAGTACGTGAAGGGAGCATCCCCGCGGGTGCGGGGAGCAGCCCACCTCGTCCTGGTCCACCATCCACCGCTCGGGACCATCCCCACGGGTGCAGGGAGCAGACGGCGGTCGGCCAGTCCAGCGCGCCGACCCAGGGACCAACCCCGCGGGTGCGGGGAGCAGACTTTCGGGCCTGGCCCCAGACCGACCGGCTCGGGACCATCCCCGCGGGCGCGGGGAGCACAAGTGGTGGCCATAGGGCTGCTACTCGCCCTTGGGACCAATCCGGCGGGTGCGGGGGGGCACTTGCCGACTCCCTGTTCCTGCCAGCCGAGATAGGGAACACCACGGCATGCGCGGAGAGTGGGCGTTGAATACCGAGGCGACGGGACTGGAGGCGTTCACCATCTCAACTGCCGCGCCTGGTGATGCTGGTCGAGGATGTTGACGATTCTATGCAACGTTTCGGGGATCTCGCGGCTGAGCACCGGCAGGGCCCAGTACCAACTGCTGGTTCCGAGAGCTTCGTTGACGAGAGTTTGCACAGTCGCGTCGTGGCCAGGACCGGACGGATGGGCATGGTGGGCGAGGACTCGGAGTACGGACAGTGTCCAGAGATCCTCGTCGGCGGTCACGTCCAGGTACGCGGGGATGCCGGCCAGGTATCCGGCCAGGGTCGCTTGTGCCACTCCTCGGGCGGCAGCGTCCGGCAGTGCGGCGGTCAGGTCGGCGGCGCGCTCGGTGTCGCCGTGCACAGCGTAGAGCAGTGAGAGGCCAGTGGCGATCAGTGGCTCCGTGTCGAGTCGAGCGCGTGCGATGCCTTTCAGGGAGGTGATCTGAGCGTCTGTGTGGGCTCCGGCAACTATGCGGCTCAGGGCGGCCAATAACTCCTTTCCAGCTGCGCTGAATCCGATCAGCGACGGATTGTTGTTGAGGATTCTGGTCATGGTGGCATTCGGGGCGAGGCCCATTTCAACGGCCAGGGCCGTGCGCCGGTAGCAGATGCCTGCCTTACCGATTGGCCGACGCCCGTGGGGTGGGGACGCCCACTGGGCAGCCTGTTCGGCATCGCCCAGGTGCGCGAACACCTGGGCAATGGTTAACGTCTCGGGCGGCCCGGGAGCCGTCATGGGCTCCGCCATTTCCGCCGCCAATGCAGCGCACCGCAGTGCTTCGTCGTGCTGGCCCGCGTCCGCATGCACCAGGGCTGCCGAGGTCAGAACCCGTATATGCATGTCTGTGTCAGGCAGCATGCCTCGCAGGCGGGAGAGGAGATTGGTGTCAACGTCGTTGCAGGCATCCGCGAGGGCTTGCGACAGGAAGGGCAGCCAGTCTGTTGCGGGGCTCCGCCTCGCGGTCGCCTTCATGAACTGGTCAAGGCAGCTGTGCAGTTGGGCGCTGTCGCCAACGGCCGACAGACGCTCCATGTCCCTGATCAGTTGCTCTCTTTCATTCGCTTCAGTGAGCAGAGTGCGTATCTTCTCGGGCGCCTCCCCGACAGCAAGTAGCTCTTGTTCCACCCCGGTTGGCGTCCCGTGGAGTTCGTCAAGCAGAGCGTTCCCGGCCTCGGCTGCTGAGGCATCGGCAGGAAAGGCCTCGGGGAGCCCAGGGCCAGGAAGAGCGGAACCGTCTGATGCTTCCGGACTCGCGGATTCTTCGCCTGGCTCTCGGGAGAGTTCCCTGATCTTGCGGCGGGCCGACTCGGCACGTCCCGGGTCGGCTCCAGCGACGGCCGCCCAGATGTGCATCGCGAAGGCCGGGCTGCCCTCGCCGGATTCAGCCTGATATTCCGCCTCGGACGTCAACTCGTCGAGTAACCACGCCGCGAACTCCGGGGCGGACTCACCTAGCAGAGCCGCTACCTCGGCAGCTGACGAGACGTGTTCCGGTCGGCAGATGTCAACCGTCCTCAGCATGTGGATAGCTGGGACCGGCTGCCCCGTGGCGGCGAGTGCGACGGCGGTTCTGGAAACGACGGCCTCGGTGTCTGGCTCGGCCGAGGGCATAGTCACCAGGTTCTGCTGCCATGCCCGTTGGGCCCATACGGCGGCCTCACGCGCCAGATCCGCTGCCTGATCGGCGGCTTTCTGGGTCTTCATGGTCTTGAAGCCTTTGACGACTTCAAGGAGGCGCACGGCTTTGGAGGCAGCGTCCGTTGGTGCCAGCGCGAGCGCACGCGCACGCGTGACATCGCCGACCAAACACAGCATCCGCAGGACCTCGCGCGGCACCAGCGGGTTCCGTGGCGACAGGAGCGAGCGAGAAGCAGCTGCTGCCGCCAGGACAGATGGTGTGGGTGTCACCTGGGTGACGTGATCGAGCGAGGCCAGGGCGACGTCGGGACGGCCCCGCTCGGCGAGGCGCAGCAGACGACGGTGGTCGAGCGCGAAATGGGCCCAGCGGTCGAGTTCGCCAGTCTCCTTGAGGAACTCTGGGTAGTGGTGGAGCAGGTACACGGGAGTGGACTCTGGCCAGCCGTCGGCCCGGTAGCTGTCAGCCCACGTGTGCAGGCGCTGGGCCAGCGGGGTGAGTATCTCGGGGCCGAGCTCGTCCGTGACTGTTCTGTACAGCGCCTCGTGCGCCAGAACGAACGTGTCCGGCTCCAGGTCCTCAGGGCCGAGCACCCGGCCGGCCACACTGCGTAGCAGGTCCTCAAGATTGAAACGAATCGGCGCGTGTGCATGTCCGCCGATTCGCACCAGGTCGACCAGGTCCCGGTGGCTGAGCCCACCGTTGGCCAGGGCCAGCAAACCGATGATCTCGTGGACCCACGCCCGGGAATCGCGGAACAGTTCGGCCAGATCGTCGAGAGCGATGCTGCGTAACACGTCAGCTTGAGGGGAGGGCTGGAATCCGGGGATCTGCGTGGCTCGGCGTAAGGGGTGGTGGCCGGGCACGTCGCCGGGCAGGGGCGGGTGCCACCGACGGCTGACCAGGACCCTGAGGCCCGGATACAGCTGTGGCGGCAGTAGTGAGGCAATGCTCGGTTCTCTTCCGATGCCTGCCTCGGCGTCCTCGTCCAGGCCATCGATGATCAGGAGCAGGATCCGACCACGCCCGGCACTCTTCCGAGCTGCCTCCTCGTACAAAGCAAGAAGGGTGGCCGTGTCGGCTCGAACTGGCTTCCCACCGATGTGCTCATTCAGCTTGGACACCATGACCTTGGTGAAAGCCCTTGCGTTGTCCGTTCCGTGCCTCCACCGGACGAAGTACGCGATGAGGTCGATGTCTTCCGCGGCGTGATTCGTCGCGAAGGTGGCGAGGAAGGCGGTCTTCCCAGCCCAGGGCGGCGCGACAAGCGCCAGGTAGCCCGTCTCCTCCTTGCGGATCAGCGCCTGCAACTGCTCGGATTCGGCCTCCCTGCCGGTCAGCTCCTGAGGCCGGTACATCTCGGCGGTGTGGCTGAAGCGGAAGGGCGCCATGCGTCGGGGGCGAGACGTCTTGGGGGGCCGCCCCACACGCTGCTTGCTGTCGCTCTCCGCCATGGCGCTCGCGATGAGGCGATCCCACCCCCCAGTGCGTACAGGAGACCGTCCAGCACGCTCTTCCAGATAAGCGATCAGCGCGCGGTACTTGCAAAGTTTGTCCTCTGACGGCGCATAGACCCCATGCAGCCAGCCACCGAGCGTGCCTCTGGGGAGCTCAAATTCTTCGGCCATTCGCCTGTATGTGACCGATGCGGGTCTTGCCTTCTGTGCTTCGTCGTACAGCGACTTCAGGCAGGCGCCGAGTCGTTCGACGGCGCTCTGAGGTTCGTGGGTGTTCTCGGCGCTCAATCCGTCTCCTCGTCGGAAAGTCCCCGGACACTTTCTAAGCAGCCTACGAGCAGGGCGAACGCCGCTCGACCGGCATCGCGGAAGTCGCCGGAAACTCACCGGACGCGGGACAACTGCCTCACCCGCCGCCGGAGAACCCGCTGGCAGCCTGTCTGGGAGGAACCCCTCATCATGTCCGCACTGTTGACCAACGTCGCGGCGCTGGCCGCCGCATCCGGCCTCAGCTACTCGGTAGCCCTACTCAGCGTCGCCCTCGTCTCGGTCGTCTCGCGCACCCCCGCACGGCGCCGCGACGCACGGGCGACCCTGGCCCTCCTGCTGCGACGAGCACCCCGAGCATGACGCCCCGTCGACTCTGCCGAACTCGGTAGCGTGTGTTACGTGGAACGTGGAACTCGGTGGAGTTTGTGTCAGGCGGTTCCATCGAACCGAGGACGCGCCTCGGCGTGACGTGGCAGCCTTGGCTCTGGCGGTGCTCAGAAGACCTCCCGCTGTTCCGCTTTCTGGCACGGACCAGAGAGCGGAGCGCAGGAGGAAGGCGGACGGTGAGCGATCACTTACGGCGCTGGCTGGGGACCTGCCAGATCGACGCGAGGAGGTGGTTACGGAGACGCAGAGGCGACTTGGCCTGGCTGGTGATTGAGGCTGTCGTCGCGACGACGATCGCACGTCTCATGGCACTCAAGTAGAAGAGGTCTCTCCCGGCATTGGACCTGCCGGGAGAGACCGTCTGTGGCCACGGCCAGCCTGGCACTGCTGAAGAGTCAAGGCGTCCCAACCATGGCAGCTCGGGGTGCTACTCGGACGATACCGGAAGCCGTCGTCCGTGAGTTGGCATGCCTCCTGCACGAGCAGGGATGAACCGTCGGTGGCGTTCGTTGGCACACACGCCTCAACCGTTTCCCCGCGTTTGCGGGGATGGAAGTCCCGGTGGCCCGCGACCTGTCGTGAGTCCTTGTTGCAGACCAGCCGCGTTTACGGAGGCTTTTGATCAGAACACGCTGCTTCGCGCAACCCTTCGGCCCCCGCCCCGAACGCCTGCTACTTTCTTGCCCCTTCAGGTGGACATCCGCGAGACACCGAGGTCACACGCCATGCACCTGGCTGATTTACCCCCGTCCCACGGCACGAGCACGCGCCCTCGTTGGGACCCCCGCGAACACCAGTGCGCGCGGGCCCTGTCACTGGACGGCGAGGTGTTGGAACGGAACCTGGCGGAGCTATTCACCCAGGCCGAGAAGACGGCGGACATCGACGGCGACACCCCCGGAGAGAAGATCGCGCTCGTCGAGTTCCTGCTCGCCCTCTGCTACACCTCTGGTACTTACCCCACATCCACAGAGCAGTGGCAGCAATGGGTCGAGGAGCCCTACCCGTTGGGCGCGGTTGCGTCGTGGTTGGAAAGCCAACCGGACGAGGACTGGGACCTGTTCCACCCCGAAAAGCCCTTGGGGCAGAACGCCCTCCTCGCAACATTCCTCGAGGAGCACGGCACGGGGCCTGCTCAACTGGTCATTGAACGTGCCGGGGACTACAACCAGTTCGCCGATCACCACCATCTCGAACATCCCGATCCACTGCCAGCGGCCAAAGCCTTCCGAGCCATGTTGACCCAACACGCCTTCGGTCTCTCCGGCCGTGCCCGAATCTCGGGCAAGGCGACCCTCGGGCCCGCCATCACCAACCTGGCCACCGGACGCCTCGGCGGCCGGATCCGCGTCCTCGCCGTGGGCCGAACTCTGGGCGACACCCTGCGCCTGAATCTGGTGCCAACCACAGACGACCCTCGCGTCCTTAACCTGACCTGGACCCAGGGCCCGATTGAGCGCAGGGGTTTTAAGGCCAAGCCACCGGCCCGTGCTGTACGAGGCTTTGCGGACCTGCACAGCTACCTGGGCCGTTCCGTGCTGATGCGGCCGAGGGCCGGACTCGACGGCGATCAAGCCGTCGTCGACCGGGTGTTGATCGGGGCCGGTGAACTTCTGGACTTGGATGCGGAGGTGCACCTCCAGGACGCCGTCATGTCCGTCACGCGCACCGGGGAGAAGAAGCCCCTATGGCCGTCCGCCACCCGTGACCTGTGGCGCGAGGCGCATGCCCTCTATGCCGCGGTGGAGACGGAGTCGGGCGGGCTGTATGCGCGTCTGGCGAGACTGCCCAAGCAAAAAGGAGCCGATCGGCATCCCTTCGACCTGCTGGCGGTCGGACTCCTGTCCAACAAGACCACCCCCATCGGCTGGGTCACCAGCGTCTTCCCTTTCGCCCCGGGCCTGGCCCCGGTCCTCTACCAGACGTCACTGCGCGGTTCCCAGGTGGCGGAGCACATCGCGCGCAGCTTGGACCGGGCGGCGTATGCGGCCTGGGAGATCATGTATCCCAACCCCAAGCCCAGCGACAAGAAGGCGCAACTCGCCCGCTTCGACGCCCGCGGCGAGCAGTGGAAAGCGACCGAAGAGCCCTTCCACACCCTGCTGTTGGACGTGGTCGACGGAGCGATGGTCACCGACTGCATGCCCGGATATGTGGAGTGGCTCGTCGAGATGGCACGGGATTTCCTGGGGAAACGCCTGGACTCGCTGCCGAAGAACGGACAAGGCCTGCGCGCCCGCGCTGCTGCCCTGAGGCGTTTCACGAGCGAACTCACCAGCCCCCGGGCACCGGCCGACCTCACGGCGTTCAAGGACGGAGAATCATGACCAGCGTACCCGGGCGGCAGACCACGCAGGAAGGCGCAGCCCAACTGACGGACTGGCTCGCCTCGTTGGTGCACAACCGTCAGTACGGCGACCTCGCCCAGCTTCGCCGCGTCACGGCCGGTACCGCCACGAGCATCCAGGCAGGCTGGTACGCCCCACGCGAGGACAGCCGAGAGATCTACGAACAGGTCGCCTTCCTGTTCGCCGTGTACCACCGGGGGGTGGGACGGCCAACACGGGGCTTCGGCAGCCTCGGCTCAGCGGCCCGAAGAATCGGTCGGCCCGGCGGTCGAGGGCCCGAGGACCCTGGAGCAGTACGACTGGTAGACCGGATCGTGGCCAGCCGGCGCATCCCCTGGCGCCACCTCCAGCACGCCATCACCCGGCTCCGTGCCTGCGAACAGCAGCCTCCGTCCTGGACAGACCTCGTTATCGATCTTGACCTGTGGAACGACCGGAAGGCCCGCATCGCCTACAGCTGGGCGGTCGACTTCCACGCTCCGGCCGGCGAAGGCCGCAAGACCTCCCAGAAGGGCAGCAGCACGTGACCAAAAGCACCGCTGAACGCGGCCAGTTCCTGTCTCTCCACCTGTTGGAGACGCTTGTCGCGGTCTTGCCGGTACGCGATGAGAACGGTTCCCCGAAGACCATCGTGTATGGCGGCGCGGAACGGCACATGATCACGAGCCAGGCGCGGCGCCGGGCAGAACGGGTGCACACCCGTAACCGGGCCAACGCCGGGGTCGGCCCCCTGGCCGGGCGCACAACCGGGCTGCGCACCCGAGAGTGGGCGCTACTGACCGCGCGCGAGTTGGAAACCGCGCACGGCTGGGAGAAGGACGAGGCCCTCATCACGGCACGGGCCGTCCTGGAAGCGACAGGTCTGAAGTTCGGTGACCCGGCCAAGAAGACCGTCGCCAACCTCACCAAGGTCCTCCTGTTCGCCCCCGCCGACACCGGCGAGCGGATCGCCGCCCACATTGCGGCACAGGCCGAGCCGCTACGCGCATGGCGGGATGAATATCTCGCCGCACAAAGTGCCCTGGCGAAGCCGAAGCGGGGCGCTCGCACGGCGCCCGAAGATGCTGAGAACGCAGACGCCGAGGCCACCGACGCCAAGAGCCTGCCTCCGCTGCCCAAGGAGTCGCGCACCGCGGCTCTCACCGCACTTGCCCCACGCGACGCCATCGACATCGCACTGTACGGCAGGTTCCTCGCCGAGATCGCCGAGTCACCCAACGTGGACGGCGCCGTCCAGAGCGCACACGCCTTCACCATCCAAGAAGCCGAACAAGTCGACGACTTCTACGCCGCAGCCGACGACGCCAAGCTTGAGCGCAAGAAGAACGCGCTCGACTTCCTGGATGCCGCCGATGACGCCGGCGCAGGCATGACCGGCTACCAGTCCCTCATCTCCGGCACCTTCTACCGGCACGCCGTACTCGACCGCCGCCAGCTGAAGACCAACCTCCAAGCCGCCGGCATGACCCCGGAGGAAGCGGCAGAGGCCGCAATCGCCGCGGAAGAGGAGTTCGTCACCGCATTCGTCGAGGCGTTCCCCGAAGCGAAGAAGAACTCCACCGCCTCCACCGGCTCCCTGCCCGCCCTCGTCCTGGCCTTCGAAGGCGAACGCCCCTACAACTACGCGGCCGCATTCCAAAAACCCGTCGACGAAAACCCAGAAGACAAGGGCGGCGAAGGACCAGCCGGACCGGCCGGCGTAAAACGGCTGCTCCACCACCACGCGTTCATCGGCCAACGCCGCCCCGACATCCGCACGGCCCGCCTGCTCACCTACGACCCTCAGATCGACGTACTCCTCGACAGCCTGGACGTCCCCGAAGCGACCCGGGTGAACACCATCGAGGACCTGACGCCATGACGCACGTGCTGCTCATCCGGCTAGCTGGACCCCTGCAATCGTGGGGCACGGCCAGCCGTTTCCCTGCGCGCCGCGACTCACACAGCCGACCCACCAAATCGGCAGTAATCGGAATGTGCGCAGCCGCCCTCGGCCTGCCCAGAAGCATGGGCCTCAAGCAACCGGACAGGCTCACCGACGATAAGGACCAGGCGAAGCTGACTGTGCTGGGTGAACTGGCCCGGAGCCTCTTCGGAGTGCGCGCTGACCACCCCGGCGTCCCCGTCCGGGACTACCACACCGTCGGCGCCGGGACCTACCCACTGCGTCCCCGCGACCTCATCACAGACCACCGACGAGCCGCCGCCGTCTCAGCCGGCCTCGACGCCGCAACCGGCGACCACTTCGGCCACCACACGCTCACCGGCTGGTACGGCGCCCCCAAAAGAATCGCGACCGACCCCCGCTCCGGCGTGCTCGTCTCCGGCGAACTGACCCGCTCCGCACTCATCACCGAGCGGTGGTACCTCGCAGACGCCACCTTCCTGGTAGGGCTCCAGCACAATGACGCGGCCCTCCTGCAGTCCGTGGCCCGCGCGCTGGAACACCCGCAGCACCTGTTGTGGCTGGGCCGCAAGTCCTGTCCCCCATCCGGGACTCTGACCCTCAAGACCGTTGCCGGCGACCTCGATACAGCGTTCCGCAACCATCGGCTCCTGCCCGGCCCCGACGGCACCGCCGACCCCACACGCAAGCCCTGGGCCTGGCTCCAGACCCTGCCGTCGCAACACGGGGCCACACCCGTGCAGGACCAGCCGGTGAGTTTCGACGCACTCCAGCCCGAGCACACCACCCGCTGGGAGACCCGACGTCGGATCACGATCAGCCCCAACGCCTCCGACTGGGAAGACATCATCCCGTGAACCATCCCCCGCACACAGGCACGGCAACGGCCCGCTGCGTCGCGACGCACTCTGTACTGACCTTGGACGCGCGGCACCCCTACGTATCGAAGTCGCTGATCGACGCCCACGACATGCACCGCACCGTGATGAGCGGCTTCCAAGGATGGGTCGATGACGGCAGCCGCGACGCCCGTGCTCAGATGGGCGTGCTGTCGACGTGGGCTCTGGACCTCAAAGCGGCCGCCCTCGTCCTCGTCGTGCAATCAAAGGTGGCCGCAGACTGGGCACACATACCAAAGGCCGCCCTGCGGGAGGCACCCCACCTCATCACGGTCGACCGTACCTACCGTACCGGCGACACCGTCGGCTTCCGCACCGTCGTCAACCCCACCTACAGCAAGCCACGAACCGGGCCCGACGGACAGAAGATGCGCGGCCAACGGGTCGCGCACACCAAACCAGACGGCGTCCGGAAATGGTGCGCTCGCCTGTTCGGAACCTGGGAATCCCCGGGCCGCATTGGCGCCGCCGCAGAACCCGACACCATCTCGGTGCGCATGCTGCCCACCGTCTCTAGTCCCGCTCCCCACAAAGGTCTCAAAGTAGTCCGCGCCGAACTGCGGGGAACATTGACCGTCACCGACCCCACGGCGTTTGTCGCCGCGCTCTCCGACGGCATCGGCCACGCCCGAGCGTACAGCTGTGGACTCATCCTGACCCGATGACCCCGCTGTAGACGATCTATCGGTCTCGGCCGGGAACCGGACGAACGTCCGTGCATCCACGGGCTGCTCCCTCGACACATCCATGATGGCGACGAACGTCATGTAGTCCTGCGCCTACAGAGCTGTTCTTCCCGGCCGCAACGGTGGCACCGGGGGGGGGAGGCAGATAGCGGTCCCCCGCCCGTGGGGGCCGGTCCCGCCCAGAAGGAGATGGCGCCGGCCTGTCCCTGGACACCCGTCAGGATCGCGATGGTTTCGTCGTGCTCCCCGCACCCGCAGGGCTGATCCCCTCAACGCCAACCAGTGGAAGATGACCGTGAAGTGGTCCCCGCGCCCGCGGGAATGGTCCGCGACGGCGGCCAAGCCGCAGGACCTCGTACCCTGCTCCCCGCATCCGCGGTGGGGATGGCCCCGCCATCGCCAAGGCCGCGGCGATCGAGAACGACTGCTTCCGACACCCGAGGGGATGGTCCGCGGGCCACCTTCAGGGCGTCGCCCGTGATCTTCTGCTCCCCGCGCCCGCGGGGATGGTCCCGGGTCCGGCTCGGGTGCAGGGTGCTCATGATCCTACTCCCCGCGCCCGCGAGGATGGCTGTCGGCGTCGGCTGAACTCGGACCCACATTCGGCCCAGAACTCACGCGCCGTCAGAGGGGCAGCGTTCGGCCGTCGTCGAGAATGGCCCCTCATGCAGCTTGTCGATGACGGCGCCGTTCTCTGCTCCCCCGGCCCGTGGGGATGGTCCCTGCACACGTTCGGAAAGTGAATGTAGATTGCCCTGTTCCCCGCACCTGCGGGGATGGTCCCCGCGCCTGGCGCGAGGTGAGAGACGCCCTCCACTGCTCCCTGCACCCGCGGGGATGGTCCCAAGGGCGACATCGTCTACCTTGCCGGGACTCCCAACTGCCCGCGCCCGCGGGGATGGCCCCACGCTGATCCGAGCGGACATCGACCTGCTCCTCACCCCCGAGGGAATCCCCCTCAACGGGCCCACGAGACGGGCGTGTTGACACTGCCCCGCACCCGCAGGGATGGTCCTGCGGTACTCGGCCACAACGCCGAGGGCGCCGGTCTGCTAGGGAGTCCCACGGCCCACTTCAATCCGCTCAACACCACCCACTGCTCCCCGCACCCGCGGGGATGGTCCCCTGCGCGAGCCCTACCGCGTGTACGTCGAAAACTGCTCCCCGCACCCGCAGGGATATGGGCCCCGCAGTCACCCCGCGCCGCGAAGGAGCCGAAGCTATTCAATCGCCCCAGGGGGATGGTCCCTCGGCGAGGTAGACGCGAGAGTGGTGGGCGAGTTGCTCCCCGCGCCTGCGGGGTTGGTCCCCGGGCGTTCCCATCCGTGTTGGCCTCATTGGGGTGCTCCCCGCACCCGCTGGGATGGTCCCAACCTCGACGTGCTGGAGAAGAAGCAGGAGCAGTGCTCCCCGCACCCGTGGGGGATGGTCCCACCGACCGCAACTACCGGTCCCAGCGCGGCATGTGCTCCCCGCCCGCGAGGATGGTCCCAGCCGGCCGGTGGCCATGGCCGCGCTGTAGAGCTGCTCCCCGCGCCAGCGGGGATGGTCCCCAGGGCACGCCCGCGGACCGTAAGGAGTTCATCTGTTCCCCGCCCCCGCGGGGATGGTCCCCGTGCGAACGCGGTGACCGCGCAGGAGCACTTCTGCTCCCCGCGCCCGCGGGGATGATCCCGGGGTAGCGTCCTCGGGTTCGACGATCCGCTCCTGGTCCCCGCACCCGCGGGGATGGCCCCGACATCAAGGCCGCGGGTAGCGCCTTCACTGGTTGCGCCCCGCGCTCGTGGGGTGGTCCCGCCATACTGATCGTCCTGGTCTCCATGTTGCGTGCTCCCCGCACCTTCGGGGTTGGTCCCTACTCGGGAGCGACCGCCACGCTCGACGGCAACCGCTCCCCGCGCACGCGGGGTTGGTCCCAACGACGTTGCATACGACCGGACGAAGCGGTTCTGCTCCCCGAGCCCGCGGGGTTGGCCCACACGTCGTGCGAAGGAACTGGCGTCGCAGGAGTTCCGTACCCTGCTCCTGCGGGGTTGGTCCCTCGGCCTCGCTCTGCGCCGACAGGCGATCAGTGCGTTCCCCGCTCCCGCGGGTATGGTCCCTGGTCGTCCTACAGCAGGCCCGGGTTGACGGCGTGGTCCCCGCACCCGCGGGGTTGGTTCCCGGTGAGGGCCCGCGTTCCTCCGCGCGGCGTCGTGTTCCCCGCACCCGCGGGAATAGTCCTTGATGTTGACAGTGGCGAGCCCGTACCGGCCCTGCTCCCCGCGCCCGCGGGGATGGCCCCTACACCGACCCGGCCGGCGGGCCCGACCTCGTCTGCTCCCCGCACCAGCGGGGATGGTCCCAAGGCCGGCGTCGAAGGGTCCAAGACGGTCGTCTGCTTCCCGCACTCGCGGGGATGGTCCCGTTCCTGCGCGCCCCGTGTGAACCCGCACCGCCTGATCCCCGCGCCCGCGGGGATGGTCCCTGGGTTGACGGGCCGGGGTGGCGCTCCCTCGCCTGCTTCCTGCGCCCGCGGGGATGGTCCCGGCGCCTACTGCCTGGACCTTCTCTGCACCAAGCGGCGTTTCGCGAATCAAATAGGTAGCAAGCTGGCGATATGGAGTGGACAGCACCAGTGAGTACCGCGATCGGCGGTTTGATCGCTCTGGGATCTTCGTTTCTAGTGGATCGCCACCGATCGCGTAGAGACCGGGAGTTACACAAACGGAGCGAACTGCGGTCGGCTTACGCGGCCTTTCTGCAGGCGACGACAGAAGCGAGTGAGATCTTATGGAACATCAGCCAAGGCCACGACAACGATGAGACTGCACGAGCCCGCGCATTGACAGTGCTTCGGGACAGCAGTGTGCTTGCTCGGCGCTTCGAGCTCTCGTTGGTGACGAACGATGAAATGACGGCTTCGACGAGTCAATTGATTAAACTCTTGATCGCCTACCGTGACGCAGTAGGCCGGGGCATTCCGTACAACGACGAAGAGCTCAGCCGTCCGCGCAAGGAATTCAACCACGAACGCGAACGGCTGATACGCGTGATGCGGGAGACTCTCTGACCGCCACCAGGTTGAGCCAGCTGTTGGTGCAGTCAAGTGACCAGGCCTGGCACCACTGCTCCCCGCACTCGCGGGGATGGCCCCAACGCCTGGCGCCGAGCCGAAGCCGCGCTCGACTGCTCCCCGCGCCCGCGGGGATGGTCCCCGGCCCCGGCTGCGGCACCTGGACGGCACGTCCTGCTCTCCGCGCCCGCGGGGATGGTCCCGGCATCACTTGCAGCGTCGTGTTCGGTTCGTCCTGCTCCCCGCACTCGCGGGGGTGGCCCCGGCGCCGCCCTCGACCTCGACCTCGACCTGACGGACGTCTGCTCCCCGCGCCCGCGGGGATCGTCCCTCCGTCGCCGACACCTCCGCCGCCCTGCTTTTCGCGCCCACGGGGATGGTTCTCGACGACGGCCCCGGCCATCCCGAGTGATCGGGGTGCTCTCCGCGCCTGCGGGGATGGTCCCGAGATGGCGATGCTGGTCGCTCCCCTCGGCGTCTGCTCCCCGCGCCCGCGGGGATGGACCCACCTGCTGGTAGACGACACGGTCCTGAGCCGAGTGGTCCCCGCGCTGACGAAGTTGATCTCTGGCAGGCCCCGGACGGGCTTTCCCCTAGTGTGAGGTCCCCGTGCCCGCGAGGGTGGTCCCCAAGTGTCCGGCGCGGCTCACTGCGCCCGCGGGGTTGATCCCGGTCCGCCATAGGCCCGGTACGTCAGCCCAATGCGCTCCCCGCGCCCGCGGGGATGGTCCTCACGTGGCGATGCTGAGCCTTCAGGCCACGCAGTGCTCCCCGCGCCCGCGGGTATGATCCCGGCCACCATGACGTCCCGTCCCCGAGATGCTGTGGTCCCCGCACCTGTGGGGTTGATCCCTGTCAGCTCGTCACCAGAGAGGCAGATCCAGCGTGGTCCCCGTGCCCGCGGGGATGACCCCTACTCGATCTACGGCAACTGGCCCCGCACCGAGTGTTCCCCGCGCCCGTGGGGTTGATCCCGGCCACCAGGAACTTCCCGTTGACCTCGGCAGGTGGTCCCCGCGCCTGCGGGGTTGAATCCCGGTAACGTTCGGTGGCGTAGACGGTGATAGCCGTAGTCCCCGCGCCCGTCGGGATGGTCCCATCGCGATGGGCCAGGAAGATCTTCGACGGTAGTGCTTCCCACACCCGCGGGGGTGCTCCCGTCTGGGTGTCTCCCGCGGTACGGTGCAGCGCCCGTTTCCCGCACCGGCGGGGATGGTCCCAACTCAATCCGGTCCAGCGCCACCCCGAGTTGCTGCTCCCCGCATCCGCAGGGATGGTCCCAACTCCAAGATCCTGGTGAACTCGGCCTTCAACTGCTCCCCGCCCCTGCGGGGATGGTCCCGCCCGGATGCTCACCGTCGCAATCGAGCAGACCTGTCCCCGCGCCCGCGGGGATGGTCCCCACACGCCGGGGCACTGCCAGGTCGTGGCTGCCTACTCCCCGTACCCGCTGGGTTGGCCCCACAACGGTCTCGTTCGCCTCCATGCCGTCGAGGCGCTCTCCGCACTCGTGGGGTTGGTCTCGCCTCGGTGGCCGCAGAACCGCTGGGCATGGGGTACTCCCCGCACTCGCGGGGATGGTCCCAGGACCGGCGGGAGGTCCGGGTGATGCTTCTGGTGCTCCCCGCAACCGCGGGGATGGCCCCGACAGGGTGACCGTCGACGTGGAGCCGGTGGTGTGCTCCCCGCACCTGCGGGGTTGGCCTGAGGGCCCCGCCGACCGCGACCTTCTCGCCTCCGTGCTCCCCGCACCCGCGGGGATGATCACCCGTCCACGGCCCATGCCCGGCACGACGACCCGTGCTCCCCGCAATTGCGGGGATGGTCCCTACGTCAGGTCGATATCAGCCCTGGCCGATCAGTGCTCCCCGCACCCGCGGGGGATGGCCCCTCGTACCGGATCGGGGGCGGATGCGGTAGAACTGCTCCCTCGCGCTCGCGGGGGTGGTCCCCAGGTGTGCTCGACCAGCACGGACATCCAGGCATGCTCCCCGCACCCGCGGGGATGGTCCCGTCTCCCGTAGAGGGATACGGCCGATGGTCAGTTGCTCCCATCACCCGCGGGGATGGCCCCTGGAAGGTCTCCCAGGGCTCCATGAACCTGAACTGCTCCCCGCACCCGCGGGGGTGGACCCGACGAAGCAGCCATGCAAGGCATCCGCGGCACCTGCTCCCGGCACTCGCGGGGTTGGCCCTGTCTACCTCGGCCTGCCGATCCGAACCGCCGGCTACTCCCCGCACCCGCGGGGTTGGTCCCGGGATGTACAGCTTCACTCCGGTCGGGATCGCGTGCTCCTCGCACCCGCGGGGTTGGTCCCATGGCCACCTCGTTGAGGTATGCGGTGGCCCAGTGCTCCCCGCAATTGCGGGGTTGGTCCCTTCGCGTCGTCGATACCGACACCGATCAGCTTGTGCTCCCCGCACCCGCGGGGATGGTCCCTGGGCGACCCCCGTTCAGATCGTGCTCGACGAGTGTTCCCCGCAACTGCGAGCTTGGTTCCGTGTTCTCGTTGGCGAAGCCGAAGGCACCGAAATGCTCCCCGCACGCGCGGGGTTGGTCCCACGTCGTACTCGGGGTGCTGCTGCCAACCAGTGGAAGATGACCGTGAAGTGGTCCCCGCGCCCGCGGGGATGGTCCCAAGCGGAACCGGTGTTTCGGGTGGCTGTCATGCTGCTTCCCGCACCCATGGGGATGGCCCCAGGTCGTGCGTCGAATCGAGCGGGTCGAACCACTGCTCCCTGCATCCGCGGGGATAGTTCCTGCCAAGGCTCGCCCGCTCGGTCTCCGTCCGGGTGCTCCCCGCAGCCGCGGGGTTGGTCCCCGCCGGGCGTCCTTGAGGGTCGGCAAGTTCTTCTGCTCCCCGCACCCGCGGAGGCGTGAGCGACGACTGGTCGGCCTTGTCGGATCCCTGCTCCCCGCACCCGCGGGGATGGCCCCTGCACGTACAGCGGCGTGAGCGTCTTCGCGATGTGCTCCCCGCACCGGCGGGGATGGTCTCTGCTCCGCGATCCGACGAGCGAGATCGGTGCTGTGCTCCCCGCATCCGCGGGGATGGTCCCCCGAGCTCCTGGGCCTGGCCTTCGTTTTCGCCGTGCTCCCCGCACCCGCGGGGGACGGCCCCACCGACTCCGGGTGGCCGAGGATGTGGAGGACCTGCTCCCGGCGCCCGCGGGGATGGTCCCGGCAAGGGCGGCGTTGGAAAGTCGAGTCTGGCCTGCTCCCCGTACCCGCGGGGATGATCCCAAGCCGACCCTCCGAGTACCGTGCCCCACGTTCTGCTCCCCGCACCCGCGGGGATGGTCCCCGTTCGATGTCGCGGAACAGGACCAGGTTCGCCATGCTCCCCGCACCCGCGGAGATGGTCCGATTGAACGGCCGAGCGGCCAGCTGTTGAGGTCGAGCTCCCTGCACTCGCCGGAATGGTTCCCAGCTTTCATCCGGATCGGCTGGCGGCACGATGTGCTCCCCGCACCCGCGGGATTGGTCCCGTCAAGACCGAGATGTCCCTACTGGAGCGCCTCTGCTCCTCGCACCCGCGGGGTTGGTCCCTCGTTCCTGACGTCCGTACGCCCAAGCCACTTCTGCTCCCAGCACCCGCGGGGTTGGCCCCTGACCTCGTGGTTCGGCGTGGACGCCCTGTAGTGCTCCCTGCGCACGCGGGGTTGGTCCCGACAGGCCGATGCCGCGGCCCCGCTTGGCGAGGTGCTCCGCGCACCCACGGGGATGGTCCCGCCGTTCGTGCGTCGGCCAGCATGTGCAGGCTGTGCTCCCCGCACCCGCGGGGATGGTCCCGGATAGGGCACCGGACTACGGATCCGGCAATCCTGCTCCCCGCACCCGTGGGGATGGTCCCGGGATCTTCGCGCCGCTCGGAGTCGTCCTCCTCTACTCCCCGTACCCGCGGGGATGGTCCCTCGGTGGTGCCGAGCTGGGTGGAGCCGGTGTCCTGCTCCCCGCGCCCGCGGGGTTGATCCCTGCGGCCCGGTCGAGGGCATCCAGCACTGGCCGTTGTCCCCGCACCTGCGGGGTTGATCCCCTCCTGAGCGTCCAGCAGGCCGACTTCGAGACGTGGTCCCCGCGCCCGCAGGGTTGATCCCCCTGAGGGCGCTGCCCTCGGACCACCCAGGTGGTGGTCTCCGCGCCCGCCAGGTTGATCCCGACCGCTCTACGCTGGGTGCGCCACGTCGTCAGTGGTCCCGGCGCCCGCGGGGATGGTCCCGACGTGGTCAGCGTCGGGATGATCGCAACGTGCTGTTCCCCGCGCTGGCGGGCATGATCCCTTCGCGATCGTCTACGGGGCTGGCCCGGCGAACTGCTCCCCGCACCTGCGGGAATGGTCCCCGGTCGGCGATGTCGGAGGAGGCGATGCCGCTGTGCTCCCCGCGCCCTCGCGGATGGTCCCGCGCCGGTCACACTGCCGAAGGTCGCGGCGATGTGCTCCCCGCGCCCACGGGGATGGTCCCTTCGGCGCCGACACGATCGCCGCCGTTCACTGGTGCTCCCCGCGCCCGCGGGGATGGTCCCCGGCCCACGTCGCCGTCGAAGTCAGAGGTGCGCTGCTCCCCGCACTCGCGGGGATGGTCCCTCGTAGTAGTCGGAGAGTTAGAGGCCGTGGTGCTGTTCCCCGTGCCCGCGCGGATGGTCCCACCGGCGTCGTCATCCTGCGCTCGTACGGCGACTGCTCCCCGCGCCCGCGGGGGTTGACGCCGCCCTGCTCCCCGCACCCGCGGGGTTGGCCCCATCCGGGGCGGCTACTTCGTCGAGGGCACCGAGTGCTCCCCGCACTCGCGGAGTTGGTCCCTACTGGCACTGGTCCGAGGCCCTGCCCGATCACTGCTCCTCGCGCCCACGGGGATGGTCCCCGGCTCAGGTCGCCGTCGAAGTCCGGCGTCCGCTGCTCCCAGCACCCTCTGGGACCACCAGGGGTTGGAACGGCTCAATGCCGCGGCGGTTATGCGCCAGCGTTGGCATGATGGGGCTGGTTCCGAGGGGTCCGGCGCGGGGATTGACAAGATCAGTGTGCCGGATCAGACCTGGTTGGGGAGGAGCATAAAATGAGCGCCGATGGTCTGGAGGCGGCCGCGGCCCGAACCGTCTTCGGCCCGTTTCCGGAGATCCCCGAGGATCGTCGCATCGCGGTCGAGCGGTTCCTCGCCAAGCGACCCGAGCTCGTGCCGTATGCCAGGAACCTCCTGCAACGGCCCGACATCGCGCCGCTCGCGGTCGATATGTTGCTGAAGTTTGAGGAGTTCGAAGCGGAGGAGCAGACACGGCGCGAAATCCCTCCCAAAGCCCCAAAGGCTGTCGGCACTGGCAGGCGTAATGCATGGCTGGACCACGTCGCTGCTTTGCCGGCTGATGATCTCCGGCGCCTCGCCGTCGAACTGGACAGCGGGATCGGCCAGCACAGTGATCTCGCTGATCAGTGACCGCTGACTGCTTGGAAGGCGAGTTGAGCGGGGAGTTCGTCCCGCTGATCTTGTTTGCTTTGGTGCGGGCCAGACGGTAGGACTCCATGCCGGTCTCGATAAGGGTGGCGTTGAAGGTGAGCCGGTCCGGTCCACGATGGCCGCCCAGAGCCGGGGCTGCTCAACGCCGCCTAGCCACCCTGCGGACTGCCCGTCACCGACACCTACTGCGTTGCTCACGGTGCCCGCGGGGATGGCCCCAACTCCAAGATTCTGGTGGACTTGGCCTTCCAGTGCTCCCCACACCGGCGGGTTGGGTTCACGGCAACGTGGCGTGGGACGGTCATGGTCACGTGGTCCCGGCACTCGCGGGGTTGATCCCCGGGTCGACGCGCTGACCCGCCTCAACCGGCAGTGCTCCCCGCACCCGCGGGGATGGTCCCCAGCGGAACTGGTCGTACCAGTTCGGGTCCTCGTGCTCCCCGCACCTGCGGGGATGGTCCCTTCTCGTGTGCGCTCTGCTTGCTCGTCATGAGCTGCTCCCCGCGCCCGCGGGGTTGGCCCCTGGCCCGGTCCGATACCGAGGCGGAGTACGCCGTGCTCCCCCCACCCGCGGGGATGGTCCCGGCAAGCCTGGGGCAATGAAATCTTTCGTTGCGTGTTCCCCGCACTCGCGGGGAAGGTTCCCAACTCCAGCTCGATGGACGGGAGTTGCACGAGTGCTCCCCTGCGCCCGCGGGGATGGTCCCCCGCTCAGCGTCACCGCGCCGCGCAAGTTGTGTGCTCCCCGCACCCGCGGGGATGTTCCCTGGCCGGACTCCGAGCGGAGCTGGCCGTTTGCTTCCTCTCCGCGCCCGCGGGGATGGTCCCACGGGCGTCTGTATCACCGGTAACGAGAAGACTTGCTCCCCGCGCCGGCGGGGATGGTCCCCACTTGACCGCGGCGTGGGCCGAGGAGACCCATTGCTCCCCGCGTCCGCGGGATGGTCCCACGTTCGGCAAGATCAAGGCCAAGAACGCGATCTGTTCCCCGCACCCGCGGGGATGATCCCGGCCTCCACAAGGGCTACCTGTACGACGAAGGCTGCTCCCCGCGCCAGCGGGGATGGCCCCCCGCCCTATTCGTACCGTGTAGCTGAGTTCATGTGCTCCCCGCGCCTGCGGGGATGACCCCAAGGAGCGGGCGGAGAAGTTCGACCGGGCCGTGTTCTCCCTGCGCCCGCGGGGATGGTCCCACCCCGGCACCGCACGCCGAGTCGATGGAGAGCTGCTCCCCACACTCGGCGGGGATGGTCCCGACTTCTTTGAGGTGCTCGGCGGCATCCTGACCTGCTCCCTGCATCCCGGGGGGATGGCCCCCGTCTACGAGGTGGTCGTGGGACGCAGTAACGCCGCTTCCCGCGCCCGTGGGGATGATCCCGGCGCCTGCGTGGAGATAGCCGAACCTTCATCCTGCTCCGCTCACTCCGGGGAGAACTGAGGCTCTTCGGCACTTTCCATGAAGCAGTTGATCTTGGGGTAGCCCTTCCTGGTGGGGGATCATGCTTGTGGCCTGCTGAAAGTTCTGATGCCGTACCTGTCGGCCGTGGCCGTCGACCAAGTGGTCAAGGTCGGCAGCGCCCTGCGTATCACCGCCAGGTGCACGGCGCCGATAACCCGATGCACCGCGTGCGGGGTGTCCTCAGGGAGGGCGCACAGCCGGTATGTACGAAGACTTGCCGACACGGCCATCGGTGGGCAGGCGACCGGGATCGACCTGGAGGTCCGACGCTTCTTCTGCGACAACTCGGAGTGCCCCAAGAAGACGTTCGCGGAACAGGTCGACGGACTCACCTTCCGCTACGGGCGCCGGACGGTGCCGATCCAAAAGGTCATGGAGCGTCTGGCCTTGGCACTGGGAGGACGGGCCGGTGAACGCCTCGCGATGCACCTGTTCGTCCCGGTCAGCGACTCGACGCTCCTGCGGCTGATCCGGCGCCTGGAACTGCCCGTGATTGGCGAGGTTGAGGTTCTCGGCGTCGACGAGTTCGCTTTCCGCAGGGTTATCTATAGCCGCCCGGAGGGCGTCCTTGATGTCGTTCAGGCTGCTGTGAGTCCCGGTGATCTGCGTGATGGAGGTGGTTATCTACGGCCGTCCATCACGCGGAACTCCGGGAGGGGCCATGCTTGTTCAGCGAGTCGTGTCGCCGATGACACGGCAGGAATCGTGGACAGTACTGGGTGACGACGATGCGCCGGTCGAGCCGATCGAGCGGTACTTGTCGTACCTGACGGACATCGAGCGGTCACCGAACACCGTCAAGGCGTACGCACACGACCTGAAGGACTACTTCACCTTCCTTGCCCAGCATGGTCTGGACTGGCGGGAGGTACGCCTTGAGGATTTGGGCGAGTTCGTGGCCTGGCTGCGCCGACCGCCGGGGACGCGCGACAGCCGTGTCGCGGTGCTGCCCTCGGTCGAGGCGCACTGCTCGGAGGCGACGGTGAACCGGAAGCTCTGGCGACCACAGAACCACTCAAAGAGTCACGAACCGTCCTCTTAACGGCGTCGCGACAATCGACAACTCGGCCAACGTCGCCGCGCTCGAGAGACAAGCCGCCCAACTCAGCGCGGCGACTGCTCCCGACGACCCGCCCCTGCCGGACCAAAACACGCTCACGACCGTGCAGTTGAGCTCTCGGCCCCGCCGGTAGAGCCGTCGACCGTTGCCGCAGGGGCTCCCAGGGAGAATTCGACAGGACAAGCCGGATGCTCCCCTGGCTACCCCACGGGCAGGGGAGGGAATCGCCTCCTACTGCCCTTGGTACGGCGGCTGTTGGGCGTAGTGGTTGGGGTGCTGCGGGGACTGCCCCTGAGGTGTGGGGTACCCCTGGTTGGAAGCCGAGCTGGGGTACTGCTGATAGCCGGTCGAGGACTGGGGCGGGTAGCCCGTGCCGCGGGGAGGGGTTCCGCCGCCGGAGCCGGGGCCCCCGTCGCCGCGGTTACCTCGGCTGCGCATCACCGCAAAGATGATGCCGCCGATCACTGTTACCGCCGCGATGCCACCGATGATGAGCAGGATGGGCAGGCGGCTTGAAGAGTCCTGCTCATTGGCCTGAGTTGAGCCGTCTTCGGTGCCTTCGGTGGCGCTGCCGGTCTTTGACTCTGTATTGGACGGGAGTTGCCCCAACGGGCCATTCTTGGGGCCCTTGGGGATGTCCATCGTGAGGGCCTTGTTGGGGCGGAGGATGCCGTAACCGTATTCGCGATCAGGAGCCTTCAATTCCTTGTGGTCAAGGAATGAAGCTGACTTGATGAGGCGGTTGATTACCTGGCCTGCGGTGAGGTCGGGGTACTTGGATCGGACCAGGGCGGCGGCAGCGGATACGAAGGCAGTAGCGTCTGAGGTTCCGTCAGAAAGGCTGTATCCCTGTGACGACTCGGGGTCTGCGGCGAGAACCTGGACACCGGGGGCCATGAGGGTGAGCCCCTTGCCGCTATTGGAGCCAACCCACCGGTTTGCCTTTTCATCCACAGCACCGACAGAAACGATACCCGGGAGTGCTGCTGGCTCCTCAACAGCAACAGCTCCAGTGTTTCCGGCGGCTGCAACAACTACGACATCGTGGGCTTGCGCATACGCAATCGCTTCGCGACCTTCACTTGAGGTCTTGCCGCCATCAGCGCCGAAAGACAAATTAATGACCTTCGCACCCTGGTCGACCGCGTATCGAACAGCTTCACTCCACACGTCATCCGGATTCTTATCATTTTCCTTTTGATACGTGCGAAGCGGCAAGATCTTCACCTTGGGCGCAAGTCCGATCATGCCGGAGTCATTTCCCGCTCCATGACCGTGCGCAGCGATAATGCTTGCCATAGCAGTCCCATGCCCGAAGACGTCCTCTTTGGCGCTCCCACCACCAGTGAAGTCTTTCCCTTGGAGGACTTGACCGGTCAGATCAGGCTGACTGCCATCGACACCTGAATCGACGACGGCAACAGTGACTCCCTCACCTTGAGTCAACGCCCAAGTTGCGTCCATCTTGAAGGCATCCAGGACCCACTGCTGGTCCCGAACGTAGTCGGCCGAGGCAGTCGGTGCTGAAGTGAGGAGCAAGGCTCCTGTCAACGCCACAACACCCGTCGTGGACCAGACCCGCTTGGCACCCATGTTCCTTGCTCCTCACTCAACAACGGCTGGTTCCGGCAGCCTTCATACGGGCGAGCCGCACGGAGATCCCGTGCGGCTCGCTCAGGTGTGCCTACGCAAGGTTGCGCGGCACGTTGCGGTTACGGTCTTCCTGTGAGATCCAGATCTCTTCGTCCTCGACCAGGTAATCGGGACGCTCGCCCCCGTTCCCCCCTTCACCACGACGCTTGTTGCCACCGCGGCCCATGCCGGTGATGCCCTTGGCCGTACCGACCACGCCGCCACGCGCCTTCGCGAGCGCGCCACGGCCGCAGCACCGCTACCACCACGACCGGAGGCGCCGGTTCTCCGGCACCACCACCCCATGCCAGCCCGGCCTCCGGTACCGCGGGCAGCTCCGGAGCCACTCGCGCATCTTCGACGCCCCCGCGAATCTCACGACAGTTTATGACCTTCACAGACGCAAGCGGTGTCCCGCCCCACATAGTTCATTGCCAGGAGCCTCAGCGCCCGGTGATAGCGCACCGAGCTGGTGCTACCCCGACGCACGATCTGCTGCAGCTTCTGCTGCCCTTCCCGGTCGGACACTCTGCGCACCCACTCAGGCTCGGCCACCACACCTCGGCGGTCGGGAACGGACGTCACGAAACATCCAACCGCTGCAACCGCCAACCCGGCGAACCTCTGCGGTCCCAGCACCAGGGGGGGACAAGAGCAGATCTGTCCGACTCGATGCTGAGTTATGACTCCGATGGTGGTGAGGGAGCGAGCCGTCAAGCTCTCGGCCCGTACCAAAGCCGAAGGGGGACGAAACGCGTACGGCGCGCTAGACGTTGGCGTCAGTGCCCCCGCTACGGTGGCCCTCATGACCGATGACATACAGCGTCTGCACGCTGCCTGGGCGCGTATCGAGGGGTGGTTGCGTGAGCATGCTCCCGCGTCCGCTGCCAGCCTGCGTTCTCCGGCATCGGAGGAGCAGATCGCGACGGTGGAGAACGCCATCGGGTACCGGTTCCCGCCGACGCTGCGTGCCTGGTATCAGCTGCACGACGGCGTTGAAGATGTCGTGGAGGGCGGTGCCGGCAACGATTTCCTGCCGGAGCAAAACGGCTGGCTGCCGCTCGACATCGTCCAGGAGCAGTACCGGCTGCGCACTGAGGGCGGATTTCACGGCCCCGGCGCGATCCCTTTCTGCTATCGCACGGGTGATGGCTGGTGGGGCTACTACGTCGAGGCGCGTGAGGGTGAGCCGTCGTACGGAAATCTCGGGGCGTGGTCGGCGGACTCGGCTAACGAGCCGTACCCCTACGGAACGAACGGCTGGCCGCTTGCCGACTGGCTCGACGAGATCGCTTCCTCTATCGAAGAGCGCCGGTGCCTGCAGCATCCGGACGGCAGCGAGGACGCCGATGCCCATCCTGCCCTGTCGGATGGCGGGTTGATCTGGGCCGATCCCGATGACCTGCCGGACGACGCGCAGTTGCTGCGGGACGTGTAGGAGAAAACGATGGCGGCCGGCCCAGCAGGGGGGTGTCTCTGCCGAGCCGGCCGCTTTCGTCTATCCGTGCCTTACGGCTTCGGAGTGCACGTCACCGTCGCCTTGCCGGCGTCGCAGCCGGCGAACTCGGGGAAGGCCATCCAGTATGGGTCTTTGTCCAGGAGCCGGTTCGGCTGGCTGAACGTGGAGGGGAACGGCTGCATCGACTGCGTGTTGATCCAGTTGGACATCGAGGACCGTCCGCAGACCTCCTTCCATGTCGGTGGGGCCTGGCGGGTGTCGTCGTAGAAGTGCCACTCGCCCTGCGTCACGCGTGTCGCGTAGGTCTGTACGCAGGCGTCGCCTGATGTGACAGGATTTAGGCCGCCGTTGGCGGTGGGCATGCCCCCGCTGTTGTAGGTGGACGCGTAGGCGAACTCGTCACACGATCGCGTGTCGTTGGCTGCGAAGTCCGGCAGCAGGGTCGTGTCCGGGTTCCCCTTGGCGACGGCCCAGCCCTTGCTCTGGCCGTCGACCTTGACTTTGGGGCATATGACGTCCCGGTTCTTCGTTGGTTTCCGGCCGCTGCTACCGCCGTCGGCGGGGAGGAACAGCAGTGGTTTGTCCGCCGCCTGACTGCCCGGATGGTTGGGCAGCTTCGACTGGATCAGCCATGCGTGAGCGACGGCCGGTGCGAACTTCTTGAAGTTCATCACCCACGTCGGTTTGTACGCGGAGAACACGCAGCCAGGCTGGGTGTTCGCGACGGTCTTGTCACAGCGGATGTTCAGATCCGGTACCGACGTCCCCAGGTCGCCGTCCCAGCCCGTGATGTCGCCAGGAGTCGTGGCGTCCCACTTCCAGACCAACTGGACGGAGTAGACGTCACTGGTGTCCAGACCGGTGGCGGTGTGGGTGAACGTGGCGTAGGTGTTGTGCATGTCGACACCGGTCGTGCTCCACGTCGGGGGCGCGGACCAGGTGGGTGCACTGGTCGTGCATTGCGGGGTGCAGGTGAACTCGGGTTTCAGCGTCAGCGGCCCCCATTCGGACTGCTTGCCTTCGAAATCCTTGAAGTACACCGGCACCATCCACCACCGCTGCTGGAACGTGGTCGACTGCGGGTCGAGCTTCAGCTGGATCTCGGAGGCGAACATGGCGTCGCCGACCTGGATGATCTCCCCGTTGGGGAGCTTGCTGTAGAAGTAGGCGTGGAGAGGCGTGGCCCGCTTCAGACAGGCTTCGGTCCGCTTGATGTAGTCCTTGCCCGTGTTCAGGTTGTCGCACCAGTCGAACAGGTCACCGTCCGAGGCGCGCAGCCGCTGCTTCACGGCGGACTGCTGGGACTTCGTCAGTTCACCGGGTTTCCCGACGACCAGGCACTTGATCTTGTCGTGTGCGATCTGGGTGCAGCCCTTGCCGAGCGGCGCCGGAAGCGTGTTCTTCTTCAGTGCCGACGGTGCGGGGGCCGGGTCGGGCATGTTGCGCCGGGCGACTTGCGGGTCCTGGTACTTGGCCAGGTCGACGCCCGGCGCGTTCTTGTCCGGCTCCGGCAGCTTGATGTCCACGGCGTGGCTGCGGACGTGGAACGTCGCCCAGGGGGACCAGTCCGTCTCGTAGAGGCTGCCGTCGTAGGCGGAGGTGCGGAAGACGTACGTCCAGCCCGGATGCAGCCGCCCGTAGTCGACGTTCACTTCGGCGGTCTTGCCCGAGGGCACCATGTCGGAGACCAGCATGCCGTACTGGTTCTCGTCGGTCAGCTTGACCCGGTCCTTCGCCTTGCCGTTGGCGTCGACCGTCCAGACGTCGAAGGTCAGGTTCGCCTTGTCGCCGTCCGGGTCGGTCACGTTGTTGCGCAGGGTGACGGTTGAGCGGTCGGCCTCCCACACGCCGGACACTTTCTTGAACTGTGGGCCGGCCGACGGATCCTTCCCCGACTCCGGCCGCCCGTTGGCCGCTGCTGCTGAGAAGGCAGCCTTTTCCGGCCCGGCCGCCGGCGTCGCCGACGGCCGGGTGTCGGTACTGGAGGCGGCTGGTCTGGTCGTCTGCGCGGACGCTTCGCTGGTCATGGCGAAGGGGACCACGGCGAGGAGCGCCGCGCCGATGGCGAGACGGCGAACTCTCCACCGCTGTTTGGATGGTTGCACGATCTCTCGTGTCCTTCCCCGTAGGAACATTCAAACGTGCGTGCGAATACACGCACGAGCCCAGGACCCTACGGGGGCACTCACCAGGGTTAAAGGTGATTTGAAGACAACCTGTCAACACGCCGGGCCAACCTGGGTTGCAGCACAGCGGCAACCTCACGGGAACAACCGAAGCCCCGCTCCTCCTGGTCATGGAGGGCGGATAACAGCGACCGGCAGGGACATGGCCACCCGTCACTGACAAACCTGACGAACCCCGTTCCCGCAATGACCCTGCTTGTAGGCGTCCCTCCTGGGAGTTACACGTCGCCGGGGTGATCTCTCCGGCGATGGCGGACGCGTCGAGAGTCCAGGGGCGGTCCTCCGGAGGAAGATGCAGAGGCTTCACTGTTCGCGGTCAACGGTCACAGGAGGCAACCGGCAAGGATCGGCACCTGAATGGGACGCAGGCGTTGCCCCGAAGCTCTCTACCCACAACCTGTGGGTAGAGAGCTCGTGTTGATATTCAGGAGCCGATGTCGGGGGTCCGTGTGACGTTCAGCGATAGTTGGCCCCTTACAGCGATATTTGGCCAGTGCGCTGGAGGAGCAGCACCGATAGCGTCCCGATGACGCGTCGGTGGTCACGTACCAGCGGGCTAGGGGAGCGCTCGTGGCAAACCCCTACGGGCAGGCGTCGTGTGTGCCCGTCTCCGGGCTGATGCCGAGTCAGGGAGCCCGAGCCACATTGGACGCCATGAGACGAACTCATCGCATCGCGGCGTCCTGCACGCTCGCGATCGTGCTCTCCCTTCCGTTGTTCCTGTCGGCCGCCTCGTCGCAGGCGGCCACCCCGGCCCCGGCCGTCACCGCCGCCGTCACGGACGTCCACCTGACACTGCCCCGCCCCACCGGCCCGCACGCCGTCGGCCTCAGCACCCTGGACCTGGTGGACACCCACCGCCAGGACCCCTGGGTGCCCTCCGCCGGTCCGCGCCGGCTGATGGTGTCGGTGTTCTACCCTGCACGGCCCGGCACCGGCGCACCCGCGCCCTACATGACCGCCGAAGAGGCCGCGCTGCTGCTGCAGAAGCAGGCGCCGGGTGCCGGCCTCCCGCCCGGCACGCTCAGCGGCACCCGCTCTTGGGCCCGCACCGGCGCCCGCCCGGCCCCCGGCCGCTTCCCGTTGGTCGTGCTCTCACCCGGCTTCACCCTGCCTCGCACCACGCTCACGAGCCTCGCCGAGGACCTGGCCAGCCGTGGCTACGTCGTCGCCCTCGTCAACCACACCTACGAGGACTCCGGAACCACGTTCCCCGACGGCCGGACGCTCGCCTGCACCATCTGCGACACCCTTCCCCCGGGCGGCTGGGTCGCCGTGAACGAGAGCCGAGCCGAGGACGTCTCGTTCGTCATCGACGAGCTGACCGGCCGTCATTCCCCGTGGCCTTACCACCGGACGATCGACCGGAACCGCATCGGCATGGCCGGCCACTCCGGCGGCGGCAGCGCAGCCGCCTCGGCCATGGCCGCCGACCGGCGGGTGCGCGCCGGTGTGGACATGGACGGCACCTTCGACGTCCGTCCCCCCGCCGCGGGCGTGGGAGTGCGACCCTTCCTGCTGCTGGGCACCGAGGTCGGGCACGCCCCGGGCAAGGACACCTCCTGGGACCAGGCGTGGGCGGACCTCGGCGGCTGGAAACGCTGGCTGACCGTCGCGGGAGCGGTCCACTTCAACTTCACCGATCTGCCGGTTCTCGCCTCCCAGGTGGGCATCCCCCTCCCAGGCGAGACCATCGCCGCCGAGCGCGCGGCGGCGATCACCCGCGCCTACGTCGGCGCCTTCTTCGACCTCCAGCTGAAGGGGATTCCGCAGCCTCTCCTCGACGCCCCCTCCCGGGCTTACCCCGAGGTCACGTTCCAGCACCCTTACGACGCGGTCGGCGATTGAGGTTGGGGCGTGCTCTCCTCCGCGCCGAAGACGAGACCTCGGTGGCCAACTATCTCTGAGAAAAATGGCCAACCACCGTTGGGCACCCACCGCTCACCAGCGGGATTTCAGCCGTCTCTGGCCACCTATCGCTGGTGGTCACACTCCGCCCGAGCCAGCCCTCTCTGTCGACTCGCCGGCCAAGGAGTTCCTGCATGCCCCGAGCGCCATTCCAAGTTCTCGTCGTTCCGTTCCGCCGAGTCGGCGATCAGGTCGAGTTCGCTGTTCTGCGACGCGAGAACATGAACGTCTGGCAAGCCGTGGCCGGAGGTGGTGAAGCCGGCGAGAGCCCGGAGGAAGCCGCAGCGCGCGAGGCCCGCGAAGAACTCGGCCTCGACAGGCCTGTACCGCTGTATCCGCTGCAGATCACAGCCAGCATCCCGGCACAGTTCTTCGCCGAACGCGACAGCTGGCCCCCCGGAACCTACGTCGTACGAGAGCACTCGTTCGCCATCGACCTGACCGACGTGAAGATCAAAATCTCTCCCGAACACACCGCCGTCAAGTGGCTGGACTACCAGGCGGCCCACGCGATGCTCCGCTTCGACAGCAATCGCACCGCTCTTGGCGAGCTGCACGAGCGACTGCTGGCCGCCGACTTGCCGCTTCCGGTCGATTGATCACGCATGACTGAATCCCCCCGAGTAGTCCGTACGGTCATACCCGGTGCACGCAGCCCGCGAGTGCGCGCGATGACGTGGCAGCCCGTACGACGGCCGCCTGGCGACGGACCCGGAGCCGGAGTAGGCGGCGGGGGCACCCGAGGCGCGAAGAACATCGCCGCAGCCCTCCGACAAGCCGCCCGCGACTACCGCCGGTCTCTCTCCGCCCTCGGACTCACCTGACGAAAACGGGACAGAACTTGATCAGGCAATGACCCTGGCCAGCGGCCGTTGAAGTTTCGGTGGCAGAATCTCAGCCATGTCCAACTCATATGCGCAGCCCATCCTCAAAACGGCTGACCTCTCCGAAGCATTGCGAATTGTTGAGCGGTTGCTCGGGATCGCCGATCTCCGGGATCTCGAAGTCGATTTCGAGGTGAGGATTTCCTCGGAGCAGATCCTGACTCCGCTGCTGGATCTGTTGCCTGATGCCGAGTGGTGGGCCGAGGACGGCGGGGGCGGTTCGTCGGCGAAGGGAGACGAACCGTTGGCGCACCTGCCCGTACGGTTGCGGGGCTGGGCCAGTTCACCGGAGACCGTGAAACCGTTCCTCGCTCTGGTGGGCGACAGTCCGGCCACGGTGCGATGGGACTTCATGGGCTGGCCCGAGGCCCCTGAGGTGGGCCTGGGCATCGGCGGGGCCAGAGGCGCGTTCGTGACGCTGTGTCTGCACGCCCGCGACCTCGAACTGGAAGAGCCCGCGACCGATCACACGGTCTTCGTCCACGTCAAGCAGGACGAGGCCGAACGCGCACCGTGGCTGGCCGCGCAGATTGGGTTGCAGGTGATCGGTGACCTGGTGATGGCTCCGTACTGAGCACCTCCCGGGAAACGGCGCTGCGCCCCCGCCGGACAGTTCCGGCGGGGGCGCAGCGATCGGATCGGGAAGGACTCAGGCGCAGTTTCTCGGATCGCAGGCGCCGTTGTAGGTCGGGGTTTCCACGGCCTCGTGGAATCCGAACGGGTCGAAGAAGTCCTTGCCCATCTCCCAGAGGCCACCCCAGAGTCCGTAGCTCCGCACGTAGCTGTTGGCCTGGGCGAATGGCATCAGCGAGCCCGCTATCCCCAGCACACGGCCGCGAATCCTCGGGCTGACCCGGGCGGAATTCGCCTTTCCGGTCACCGCGTTGAAGACCCTGCCATTGTCGAATCCGGTGTCGGGGTGAATCACCCGGACGCGGGAGTCGTTGGCATAGCTGTTGGAGACGTCGTTGGCCTGGGTGGCGCTTTGGGCCACGTACACTACATTGTTCGCCTGCCCCTTGCCGTTGGGGTTCATTTTTCCGTTGATGTCGCCCTGGATGTAGTGGAGTTCCTTTCCGTCCTTGGAACTCGTCGCGTCGAAGTCGATCACGTCGACCATCCTTCCGTCCTTGTAGGTGACCCGGATGAAATCGGACGTGGTTCCGTTGAGCCTGGTCTCTCCGTTCTTGTCCGTGAACTTGCCCTTGCCCACGATCGGGTTGGTGTCATCTTGCATGAGGTAGATCTCGCCGGTTCCCTTGTTGGCACCGTCGGTGTAGAGCCCGGCCGCCTTGAGGTCGTCGTTGAGGTACTGCAGAGCGCGTCTCGCGGCTTCGTTGTCAGGCTTCGTGCCGATGACGTGTCCGATGCCGTACTCGTCATAGATCGCCTTGCGGCCGTCCGGCAGCGTCGTCTGCGTCAACCTGGGTGTGGGCTTGCCGTTGTTGCCCGGCCCGCCGCCCATGCCGGCGCCGGGGATGAGGATGGGGCTCAGCCCGGTCGGGTCGCTCTTGCTGATCGGGCTGTTGTTGCTGTACGAGTAGCCGTTCATCTGGAGTGGGTCGGTGATGTCGATGAGCGGGTCAGTCGAAAGGAAACGGCCCGAAGCCTGGTCGTATTCACGTGCCCCGATGTGGGTCAGGCCGGTTGCCGCGTCGTCGATACCGACACCGAGATAGCCGCGCCTGTTGGGCCAGCTCGACGGCTTGGTGCCACGGATCTCACCGTACGGCTTGTAGGCGCGGCGGGCCACCGGCTGGGTGCCGGACAGTTCGACCATGGTGGTGGCCGTGCCGAGGTGGTCGGCGAGCAGCACGTTGATCTTGTGACCGGTGGTCCCACCGTTGACCGTGCTCCGGACGACGGTCGGAGCGCCCTCCTGGGCATAGGCCCGGGCGGCCTTGGTGATTGTCCCGCTCGCGTTCGTCGTCACCTCAGTCTCGCCTAGGTACAGGGTCGAGCCCGTCGCCGAGTTCTCCAGGAGGCGGTTGCCTTCGGCGTCGTAGACGTACGTCGTCTTGTTGCCGTCGTCCGTGATGGTGTCGAGGCGGTTCTCCTGCGTCCAGGTCAGGTTCTGCGTGGTGGTGGCAAGATCGCGGATCTCGGTGTTGCCGGCCGCGTCGTAGGTGTAGGAGCTGCCCTTGCCGGACGGGCTGGAATCGATCCTGTCCACGGTGTGGGGCTGCTTGCTGTCGTAGTTGTAGCTGTAGGAGATGTTCTTCGTCGCGTCTGCGGGATCGTGCTCCGTCAGAGAGGCGCGGTTGCCGAGCCAGTCGAAGGTGAAGGACTGGCGGTAGGCGGTGGCTCCCGTGGCGACGGTCGCGGCGTCGGGAGCCGCGGCAGCCAGGGTCGAGGTCAGTGAGGCGTCGGGGCTTGAGGTGTCGGTCGCCGCGTCGGGTGCGTCGGCCACTGGACCGGTGGAAGCCTCGTAGTCGGTCCGGGGGCCCCAGGTCGTACCGTTCGATGCCTTGCAGCCGGTGGCCTTGCCGTCCGGGGTGACGGTCGACGTCCAGGCATTCACCATCTCGCCCATGACGTCGTAGGTGAAGCACTGGGTGTCCCAGGTGGTTCCCGAGACCTCGGTCAGGCTGCGGGCGTTGGACGTGATGGTGCCGGAGGCGTCGTACGAGTAGTAGCTGTCGGCGATGCGGTGCGGGTCCGCGGTCTCACGGTCGGCGACCGTGCGTTGGAGGCGGCCGGTGTGCGGGTCGATGAAGTTGGTCGTCCACACGCGGGCCGGCTGGGAGCCGGAGACCGTGCGCAGGGGCTCGCCGAACGGCGAGTAGGTGACGTCCGAGGTGTACCAGGCGCGTCCGGAAGTGGACTCGGCCAGGCCGTCGCTGTTGTACCGCGTGATGACCTTCTCGGCGGCAAGGCCGCCCACGGCGGGCAGCGTGACCGACTGGGGCTTTCCGCTGACCGGTGTGTAGGTGAACGCGTAGGTGTAGGTGCCGGAGAAGCCCGCGGTCATGGTGTTGGACGGGATGACCGTCTCACGGCCCGTGGGCCGGTACTCGGCGTCGTAGCCCGTGACCCGGTTGATGTAGTCACCGTTCGCAGTGTGCCTGGTGGAGGCCACCGGCCTGCCGAGCCCGCCGGGCAGGGTGTCGTAGGTGAACTCCTTGACCGGCGTGGCGGTCTCGGATCCCTCGCGGACCTTGGTGGTCCGGCCCAGGTCGTCGTACTCGGTGTAGGTCGACTTCCCCCGCGAGTTGGTCACCTTGTTGGGCCGGTCGGCGGCGTCATACCAGGTGTCCGTCTTGCCGGCGTCCGGATCGGTGGCGGAGGTCACGCGGCCACGCGCGTCATAGACGTACGACCAGATGTTGCCCGCCGGATCGGTGACCTTCGTACGGTTGCCGCGGGCGTCGTACTCGTAGGCGGTCGAGCGCCCTGTGTCGGAGGAGCCGGAACCGCTGTAGTGCTTCACCGAGGTGACCCGGCCGAGGGCGTCGGTGTAGGTCCGGGTGCGCGCGGCGGTTCCGCCTGCCGGATCCACATACGTGCTGGTGTCGCTGTAGGACGTGTACGTCGCGTACCGGTAGTCGCCGTCGAAGTAGGTCGACTGGCGGACCGGCCGTTCCATGCCGTCGTATCGGGTCTTGGTCCAGCTTGGAATCGAGCTGGTGGACTTCGGAGTGAACAGTTCGGCCGCGGGTTCGCCCTTGGCCAGGTAGCCGGCGGTCTGCTCGTCGACGAGGCCGTGGTCGTCGTACGAAATGTCCGTGACGATCCTGCCCGGGCCGTGGGCCTCCTCCTGGGTCTGGACCTTGCGCATCAGGCCGTCGTAGATCGTGACCTGCTTGCTGTAGGTTCCGTCGTCCTTGAGTGTTCTGACGGTGGCCGCCGCCGGGCGCGTCGTGTCGGAGGTGGCGACGGCGCTCTGGTAGTCGATGAGGACGTCCGGGGACTTTCCGCCGGACGACCGGGATGCCGACCAGCCCTTCACCGAGCGCCCAAGGGCGTCGTACTCGGTCCGCGTCACCCGCCCGTTGGGGTCAGTGACCGTGAGCGCCAGGCTGCGGCCCGGGTCGAAGGTAGTGACGGTGGCGTGGCCCAAGGCGTTGATCGCCTTGATCTGGGTGACCGGACCGCCGTCCTCCGGCGTGTACTGGGTCTCGCTCGTCCCCTCACCAGGCCGGGTCACGGTGCGCTTGCGGCCCAGCGCGTCATAGGTCGTCGCGGTGACCTTCGAGTACGAAGTGCCGGCGCCGTCGATCTCGGCTTCGGAGGTGACGTCGCCGTGCGTCGGGTCCGTACCGTAGGCCTGCTTGTCGTAGCTGTAGCGGACCGCGGACTTGAGCTGCTTGGCAGGGTCCGCCGTGTCGTAGCCCGCGCAGGAGGTGCCTGTGGTGCGCTTCTCCTTGGTCAGACCGATCAGCCACACCGAGGTGTTGTGGACGTACGACGTCCTGGTGCAGGTCTGGTCGGAGAGGGTCTCTCCGCCGGATCCGTTGGGCTTCACCACGGCCGTCTCGACCTGGTAGGGCAGGCCGTAGGTGTCCTCGAACGACGTGAGCGTGCGCACGGACCGCCAGCTCGTGTCGACCGTCTGGATCTCCTCCATGCGCTTGATGCCGGCGCGGTGGGCGAGGAGCGGTTCGAGATCCGTGCCGGTCTCGGCCTCGCGGGCACGGGACGCGGTCTGCTTCGACCAGGGGTAGTTCAGGGTGCGGTTCTGGACTCGCTTGTCCGAGTTCAGATAGGCGATGGTCTCCGCCGCCAGGCCCGCGTACTGCGGCGCGTCGTCCTCCACCAGCGTGTACGTGCCCGTGGAGTCCTTGACCACGCCGCCGACACCCTGGAAGTAGCGGGTCATGGAGTACGACTGGGACTGCGGGTCGCCCTGCTGGGAGGTGGACTTGCTGCCCTTGGTGACGGCCACCTCGCGGTAGCCGCGCCAGTCGCTGTAGGTCTGCAGCGCAGGCCGGGTGAACTCGTCGACGCTCTTGGCCCAGGCGGGGCTGCTGTACGTGTACGTCGTGTGGATCGGCTTGCCGTGCGAGGTGACCTTGTCGGTCTCGGTCACGGAGTGGACCACGTACTTGTTGAACCAGGCTTTCGCAGGCGTTCTCTCGTCGTCGTCGGGCGACCAGCGCACCGGGAAGCACGTGCCGTTGTTCCTGCCCTTGTCCTCGGCCGGTTCGCTCGTGCAGCCGCCCTTGTACTCGACCTCGATGTCGCCGCCGTACTCCGTGGAGACGGTGCCGATGCGGGGCCGGGTGAACCCCGGGCGCTGATCGTTCGAGCCGCTCGGCACCAGGTTCGGAAGCTGACGGTCCAGCAGGCGGGTGCGCAGCGGCGACCTGGGGCCCACCGAGTACTCGGCGAAGCTGACGCCGTCCTTGTGCTGGAGGGTGCCGGTGGTGTCGCCGGGAGCGAAGCCACGGCGGGTGATCGAGTTCAGCCAGAGACCCGGGGAACTGTCGTACCAGTCCTCGGGAAAGGACTGGTGGAGCTCGTAGGTGTCCACCTTGCCGAGACCGGTCTGGCCAGCGCGGGCGCCCTTCGTCGTGACCGTGCCCAGTCGCTTCTGAGTCCAGAAGGACGGGAAGGGCGGGCAGAGCTTCGACGACGACTTGCAGTTGAGGTTGCCGGGGGTGTCCCACCACGGACGGTACGCGCCGGGGTCGTCGGTCCTATCGAAGTTGGCCGCGGCGCAGGCCGCCTCCGACTTCAGGCAACGCTCCTCCACACCGAACTCGACCATCGCCGACGGCTTGGTCAGGTCCGAGCGCATGCCGTACTCGATGACCGTCGGGTAGGCGAAACGGTCGTACTGCTCGGGCGATTTGAACTTCTTCTTGACCGCGTAGTAGTTCGTCTCCTGCCTCCAGGAGACGACCATCGTGTTGCCGTGCACGTCGACGACCTTGTCCAGACCCCAGCGCCAGGCCTGCTGCTTGCCCGCGCCGCAACGGGAGTCGGCGAAGGCCGTGGCGTGGCAGGGCTCGCCCGGGTGGTTGCCGAAGACGGGGACGGTGGAGACCGAGTCGGTGTCGGCGTGACCGCCGCCGACCTGGTTGAGGCCGTAGTAGTACTTGGTGCCGTCCACGGTGGTGACGACCCAGTACTCACCGTTGTTGTCGCCGTTGCTGCCACCGGTCTTGTGCTCGACGCGGGTGCCGTCGTCCTGCTGGGGCCGGTAGACCTCGGTGTCGGTCTCGGGGTTGCTGCCAGCCGCCGCGTCCCGGACCAGTTCCGTGGTCTTGCCCGCGAGGGACATCACCGCGTTGTACGACGCCCAGCACAGATCGGACGTCTTGTCCTTCTTTGCGGTGTTGTTGGGGGTGCCCGAGTTCAGCGTTTTGCGGTCGTCCTTGCAAGTCCGGTAGCGGCGCTCGATGTGGCCTGGGTCGTACTCCCAGCCCTCACCGATCCAGGAGGACTGGGGCGAGGCGATCGCGGTACGGCCGTCCACGGACTGGGAGTTGTAGGTGAAGGAGATGCCGGGGACCGGACCCGCTGGCGCCGCCGGAATCGCCAGCGGGTACGACCACATGAACGCGCCCGAGGAACCGCCCGCCGCCCACTTGCCGTTGGAGGCCAGGGGCGTGGCCTTGAAGGTGCCGCCCGCGCCGCCGCCGGAGTCGACCGCACCGATCACGGCGGAGTCGCCGGTCGCCGCGGTCGGCGTGCCCGAGGCGGTCTTCGACGTGCGGTAGGCGGCTTGGACTGCCGACGGACCGCCTGAGAGCGCCGCCCCGGCGGCCGAGGCCTGGGAGACCGTCCCGTCCGCCGCCGTGTCCACCGTCGCCGTGATCGACTGCGACTTGGTGTCGTTAGTGGTCTCCAGTTCCTCGTACTCCTGGCACTCCTCGACGTCCGGCGTGGTCAGGTAGCACTCGGGGAACTGCACGAAGCGCAGCCGGGAGGCCCAGTCGGCGCCGTAGAGGTTCTTGAACCTCGCGTAGTCGAGTTTGACGGAGATCGGAACGGAGCCGGTCGCAGGGGCCTGTACCTTGACGACGGCACCGTCGACGCCCTGGGACACTGGGGCGGCGCGGTCGTAGACCTGGACGCTCCATGTGCCGGTCGGCGCAGCCTGGTCCGGGGCCTGGCCGAGGCTGACGGGGAGATCCCCGACAGGGGTGAGGCCGACTTGCCGAGCCGATGTACTGGCCTGGCTCGTGGTCGCCGTCGAACCGAAGCTCACCGTGCCGGCGTCTGGTGCGGGAGCCGTGGCTGTGCCGGCCGGGGCTTGTTCCAGGTCCTCGGGAACCTCGACCTTCAGGGACTCCAGGTCTCGCTCGAAGGTCTCGCCTGTAATGGTCTCCTCCTGCTCCAGTGCCTCCAGGTCGAGAGTCGCACGGCCCTTCTCGGCGACCGACGGATCGGGGGGCAGGGCCAGTGACTGGGTCGGGAGCAGGGTGACGAGCAGGGCCGCGCCGATCGTCGATACGACGACTGTGCGCAGACGGCGCACATAGCGACGGCGGACATGCGAAAAGCGACCGAACACGGCGAGGTCCCCCCGGACCATTCGAGGCGGGACCAGGAACGGACCACGCGTGATGGCTTATCAGATACCGGGATTCTGTGGTGCGTATGTGAAGTTCCGCTAGGCGATCCGCGCGGGTGTGATGATCACCACGGTGCGTAACAGGGTCAAGCGTAAGTAAATATCATATCGGGAATCCGTTAAGTATTGGCAATCACTTCCCCATTGCAGCCAACTGGGCAATTCGCAGATTTCATTGCAAATACTCTTTGAATTCATCCCATTGAGCCCGATTTGCGTCTTTTTCCTCTCAGGGCAGGTGATCGACAAGGAAGTTGTCGGCTGCTCACCCACGTCCCCCCTGCGGCCGGCCCGCTCGATCCCCTCATCCCCGGCCCCGGCTGCGAAGCGTGACGGCGGCCCGCTCATGGGTCATCATCGGCTCGCCCGGCCGAGCAATGTCCCGCGCCGGTTCCAAGGGGGGAAGGGGAACTCGCCCGATGACGCGCAAGGAGCGCCGACGTGGTGTGCCCGCAAGACGGACCACGGCCACCGTACTGACCGCGGCTCTCGCCGCAACCGGCATCACCTTCATCGGCCTCGGCCTGGACCACTCCGGAGCCGGGGGCGAGTCGAAAGACAGCCGGAGGACCAGGCCGGTCACCGAAGCCGCCGCACTGACGAAAGCGGCGAAGACCGGGAGGGCCATCGAGGTCACAGCCTTGCGTACCGCGCGGTCGACTACCTGGGCACGGCCCGACGGCTTCCTAGCGAAGAAGCTGTACTCCACCCCGATCCGGGCCAACGTGGGAGGTGAGTGGAAGCCCATCGACTACAACCTCCGACGCACGAAGGCGGGCTGGGAGCCGAAGGCGACGAACTCCCGGATGGTGTTCTCGGCGGGATCGAAGACGAACGGCACAGACTCCCGGACCGCCTCCGAGGCCGGTGACTCCAAGACGGCACACAGCGGCAGCGACCGCGCCTCGCGCTCCGGCATCCGCCGTATCTCCCTGGTCAAGGGCCTCCGCACCGCCACCGCGGCCGACACCGCGAGCCCTCTGGTCTCCCTCATCGTGGACGGTCACACCATCCAGCTGACCTGGCCGGGCACGATCCCCACTCCCGTCATCGACGGCTCGCGCGCGCTGTACCCGGAGATCTTCCCGGGAGCCGACCTCGTCCTGACCGCCGACGACGAGGGCTTCGCCCAGCTGCTCGTGCTCAAGAACCGCGCGGCCGCGGCGGATGCCCGGGCCAAAGAGCTGTCGTATGGCATCACCTCCGCCGATCTGACCTTCCGGCTCGACCCGGTCAGCAGCGTGCTGACGGCTGAAAACGCCTCCGGCGACGAGATCGCGGTCTCGCCGACCCCGCTGATGTGGGACAGCTCCGGTTCCCCTGCGGTCACCGACGGCGATGTCGGAGCCACCGCACAGCCGACTGCCGAGGAGAGCCCGCAGCCCAGCTCGCCGGCCTCCGACGATCCGAGCGACAGCACGAACCCGACCGAGCAGTCGATCGAGACCGACGAGCAGGGCGACACCACCCCAGAGACCCTCCCACCGGCTACTGACGGCCCCGAGCCCACGGTGCCGGAGTCACCTCTGCCGTCCGTCCCGCCCGAGCCGACTCCCGCGCCCTCGCAGACCGGTTCCTCGGCCACGCTTAGCCTGTCCGCACTCGACGGACCTTCGCCGGACTCGCGCGGCGAACTGGTCGAGAGCGATCTGTCCGGTGCGAACTGGTTGATCACCCCGAATGCGGACTTCCTGGCCGACCCGGCGACCAAGTACCCCGTCTTCATCGACCCGTCGGTGAAGAAGCACACACAGAACTGGACGACGGCCTACAGCCGCCACCCCAACGCCACGTTCTACAACGGCAAGGGTTTCAACAAGGGCGGTAGCCACGAGGCCCGGGTCGGCTTCGAGTCGGATACCTGGGGCACGTCGCGCTCGTATTTCAACATCGCCTTCGACAAGGACCTCAAGGGCACGAAGATCACCAGCGCGAAGCTGCGAATGCTGGAGACCTACTCCTGGTCGTGCAGCGCCCGTTCGATGAGTGTGCACCTCACGGGCGCAGTCAACAGTCACACCAACTGGAAGAACGCGCCCAGGCTGTACGACGGCAATAAGTTCGCGTCTAAGAGCTTCGCGCACGGCTACAAGTCCGGATGCAGGGACGCGTACGAGACCTTCGATGTGCGCAAGGCCGCGCAGAAGCGGGCCGACGAGGGCAAGGACTCGATCACGTTCGGTCTGCGGGCCACGGACGAGCACTCGCAGTACGCGTGGAAGAAGTTCCAGGCGAACGGCGACAGCGCCCCGGTCCTGGAACTGACCTACAACCGCAAGCCTGCCATCGACTCCAGGTCGCTCGACCTCGGCCCCGATGCCAAGTGCACCACCACTGAGCCGTACGTCCGCGTCGGCGCGGGAAACCTGACGTTCACCGCCCGTGGTTCGGACAAGGACAAGAACCTCGACCACCTGGATTTCGACCTATGGCCGCAGGGCAAGTGGCAGACCACCGGTGACCTGCTCGGCTCCACGGGTACGGTCTCGGTGGGCGGCGACAAGGACACGGCGCTGCGCACCACCAGCGGCTTCCCCACGAGCAAGCTCACCAACGGCACCCTCTACTCGTGGCGGGTGCGGGCCGTGGACGACGCGAACGCCAGCTCCGCGTACACGCCGGCCAAGACGCCGTGCCGCTTTGTCCTCGACACCACCGCGCCCAGGCCGCCGAAGGTCAGCTCCACCGACTTCCTGAACGCCGACGGCGCCGAGAACGGCTTCGGTAACGACGCCGAGGACGCAAACTGGTCCACGAAGAAGTTCGGTACGGCTGGTTCGTTCACCGTACGCGCGCTCAACACGGACGTCGTTCGCTACGAGTACGGCTTCAACTCGGCGAACTACCCCTTCTCCCTCAGCCGCACCTCCGGTACGGCCACGAGCGTCAGCGCGACGCTCGCGAACGCGAAGCCGCCGACGGCCGGACCCAACGTGCTGTATGTGCGGGCCGTTGACAGCGCGGGCAACACCTCGCAGCCGACCAAGTACTTTTTCTACGTCACCCCGCGAGACCAGGCCGACTCCCCAGGCGACGTCACCGGCGACAAGCTGCCCGACCTGATGGTCGTCACCGACGCCGGCAACCTGGCCATGTACCCCTCCCAGGCCACCACCGACCTGGCCAAGGGCACAGGCGACCTGGACTACTCGATGCCGGGTGGCTACCGGGCCAACCCCGACAAGGACCCCAACGGCGACGACCTGCCACCGTTCGTCTCCGCGCCCTCGGGGCACTTCAAGGGTGCCCTGATCACCCACAACGGTGACGTCTACGGCGGTGACGGCCTCCAAGACCTGGTCGTCCGCCTCGGCGACAAGCTGTGGGTGTACCCCGGCGACGGGTACGGCGCGGTCAACATCGACCGCCGGGTGGAGATCCTCCTCCCGGCAGGTGCACCGAACCCCGCGTCCCTCACCCAGTTCGTCTCCGCAGGCGACGTCACCGGCGACGGCCGCACGGACTTCTTCGCCACCATGGGCGACGAACTGTGGGCCTTCACGGGATACCACGGCGCCAGCATCGACCAGGCCATCCGGCTGTCCTCCTCATCCTGGACCGACCGAGACATCGTTACTGTGGCCGACGTAAGCGGCGACGGTGTAGCGGACATGGTGTACCGGAGCGATGCATCCGGGCGGCTTCTCCTCCGCAAGGGCATCAAGGCAAACGGCGGCGGCACTGACCTGAACTCCCTGGCCGCCGCCAGCAATTCCGCCGACGGAGAGGACAGCGTTTACGGCGCCTCAGGCTGGGGTAGCGGCAACATCTACCTGCTCATCGGCACGCCGGACGCCAATGGCGACTCCATCCCCGACATTTGGACAGTCCACACCAACGGCACCGTGCGGTTCTACTCCGGCAGCCGCACGGCCCTGTCCGGCTCGGGTACGGAGATCATCGGGACGGCGAGCTACTGGAAGAACCGCATAGCCATCGGCTGAGGCACGTTCAGGGGAGCTCCCGGGGGCCGACCGCTTGCTGCGCGGTCGGCCTCCGCGGCGCTCTCTGCATTGTTGGGAAAACGCCGGAACTGATCGGCGTCCTCGCCAGAGGTAGCGGACACGGACGTAACCGGACGCGTCGCCGCCCTCAACATCCATGCCGACGCGCGCGACATGCCGCACTAGCTCGTGCTTGCGCTGCTTCCCAGGGCTGCCGTCGCGCATCACTGGGGCTCAGCAGCAGCATGCCCCGGCGATAACGGGTTCACGAGCACGTGGTGTTGCGGGCCGTGCGGATGTTCGGCAGCTTGCTGTCAGAACGTCCAGCTGCGCCGGTCGGCCAGCCATCGCAGAGTGACTTCGCCGCACCATGTCTGATGCTGGCGAAGGTGCGGTGACCTGTCCGCCGGGGACTGTGCACCGGAGGCCAAGAAGAAGCCAGAAAGCGCGGCGAGGGCGGCGTCGAGTTGCTCGTCGGCGACCCCGAGGGCGGTGGGATGTGCCGCGAACAGGGTCGTGGCGTCGTGGCCGTCAGCGAATGCGGTGGCCAAGAGGAGGACGAGGTCGAACCAACTGGCTCCGAGGCACGGCCAGTTCCAGTCGCAGAACACGCGCCGTTGCTGGTGTCGATGAGGACGTTGTCCTGGCGCAGGTCGTGGTGCAGGACAGCCGTCCCGGCTACCGCCGACCCCAATACCGATTCCAGCTCGGCTAGCGCACCCAGCTTGTCGAACGGCATCCAGCCTGGAACGGAGAGTGTCGGGTCGAGGGTACCGGCGGCCAGGGTGCGCCAGTCGTCGAAGTCACCGCCGTCACCGACCGGCTTCAGGCCAACCTGCTGGAGTTCCACAGACGGTACTGCGAGAGCCTCGGCGGTGACGGCGTACGCGGCAAGGGTGACGTTGAGGTCGTCGGTCTTCCAGGGCGCGGAAGGCATGCGGCCGCCCTCGACCACGTCGAAGCCGAGCACGAGCCATCCGTCGTGCTCTTCCGTCCACCGGATGCGGGGGGGGCCGGAACGGACGCCGGGAGAGCCTCGTTGACCAGTGCTTCCCGCCGGTAGCAGTCCGCCACCGCGCTGTTGGTCACGGCATCGACCGCTTTGATGAACTGGGAACCGTCGGCGCCTCGGATCACAGCTGCGTATCCGCTGGTGAAGCCGCTTCCGGCGCTCTCCTCAGCTCGTGCGGGACCGCCGAGGTGGCATTGAACGCGGTCGCGGACGTGCTGAGGAAGCTCGGACCAGCAAGGGCGAGTAGCGGTCGCACTGTACTGAGGCCGCGGAGTGAGGATCTTCGGCATGCAGCCAGGGTGAGGGGCAGCTCGCCAGTGCGCGACAGGTTTCTGAAGGCGGCGACGATCACGGCGAGGTCAGGATCGCGAAAGGGACGTTGGAGTGGAGCCAGCGGGCGGATGGTGCAGGTTAGGCCGCAACATCGGTCCGGTGAGTTCTGGTGGAGCTTGTAGGCCATCCAGCAGCTGAACGATCTTGTCGATGTTGGTCAGCTTGCGGGCTCCGGACTCGAGCATCGACAGGAAGGGCTGGCTCAAGTCGGTGAGTGCGGCTATGTCGTCCTGCCGGACCCCGCCATGCTGTCTGATCAACTGGCACAGGTGCCCGAATTCGCGGTTGATGAGGGCCTGCCGGACATCAGGTAACTGCCAGATGTCGATGGGGATGCTGCGCGCGGTCGGCTGGTTCTCACGGGTACAACCGGAGCACACATCTTCCTTGTTGTACCGGCTCAGACGGCATCGGCAGAGCTTGCAGATCCGGGTGCCGCTGGCTTGTGTGGGGGTGTTTCTCGCGGCGCTCATGGCGTGCTCCGTGCTCGACGGTGCTAGGGCGGCATCTGGCGAGCGCCAAGACGAGTGGCCGCTGCCACCTATCGCGTCCGTGCGCGCGTCCGGGCAGCTCTTGGATGTGCCACCCCTGGGCTTCAGGCCGGGGAGCGTTGCGCTCAACCTCTGATCGGGCATCCGTACCCTCCGTTAGGCGTCGATGCCTCAGAGTGGCGTCAGTTAAAGCGAAGGACCCGGACAGACTGTCTGGGTCCTATTCCTTGAGCTATAAGCGTTATTGATGGACAGTCAGGACAGTGCCCTGCCTGCCTCATCGAGTACGGCTTCCCAGGGGTACTGGCGTCCCGGCATCCCTGCCCGCGGCTCGGCGAGTGGCCATACCTCGGTCCCATAGATCAAGCGCACCCCTGAATCATGAAGGGCTTTGATGTGTCGCTCCCAGGCGGGGTGTCGGGCGTGCGCGGCGTTCACCCGGGGCCAGACGACCACCGGGAGGTTCAGTGTCCCGATGGCTTCGTTGACCTGTGTCAACGCCTGGTTGTCGGAGATCCCTAGGGCGAGCTTGGCGACGGTGTTGGCGCTCGCCGGGGCGACGACGTAGCAGTCCACTGGCGGATGGGGCCGGGAGTCGTTCGGCAGGCGTGGTTCGGACCGTATGGGAAGGCCGGTCAGCCTTTCGAGCTGTGTGGTCTCCCCGCTCGTGCGGAGCCACTGCCCTGCGGTTGGCGTGAGCGTGACCGCGACCGTCCAGCCCCGTTCGAGCGCCGGGGCCACGAGCCCTGTACGCAGTTCCTCGATCCCGCCGGCGCTCGATCCGACGACGCCCAGCACCTTGCCCTGCATCGAACTCACTGCACCGCCCTGCATCGTTGGGCCATGGCCAGCAGCTCGGACGAGTGGCTGCCGCCCGTGACCGGGGACTGCTTCCTCAAGTCGCGAAGGGTCTCGCGTACGCGTGGATTGTTCCGCACGAGCTGCGGCGAAGTGCGTTCGGCCTCCCGCAGCTCGCTGAAGGACTCGTCGACGCGGCCCCTGAAGCAGAGGGCGCGAGCGTAGTCGATGCGATGGGACACGGCGCGTTCCGCCGGCATGTGGGAAACGTCGATGCCGCCATGCTCGACGACGTACGGGATGTTCTCCAGGTCAAGCTCGATCGACAGACGGTGCAGCACGACGTTCGTCGGGCCGAAGCACGTCTGCCAGTGGTTCTCGTCGGACCCGAGCCGTTCGGCAAGCCGATTTGCTTTCTCCAGCAGGGAGTTGGCAGTTGGGCGATCCTGGTGACGTGCGGCGGCCACAGCGGCTCGCAGATGAATCATTCCCAACAGGCTCAGGGCGGCTGGATCGTCGTCGTGGACCTGACTGGCGAGCCAAGCCGCTGCGGTATCTCCGAGTTCGAGGGCGTCCGCGTAGCGTCCGTTAGCCAGCAGTGCGTGCGTACCGGAGCGCGCGGCGGAGACAAGCGACAGCGGGTCCTCGGATTCGTCGGCGGCGCGCATAGCGCGCTCTGCCGCGAGCCACGACAGGTCGGACTCGCCGATCTTGGCGAGGGTGGTTGCCGCCAGGTGATGCGTACGAGCCGAGACGGCGAGGCCGCGTCTCCGCTGATCGCCAGGTGGAAGGTCTTCCAGCTCCTGGGCAGTTCTCAGCAGGCCGGGCAGGGCGGCGATGACGTTGCCAAGGACTCCAGCCTGGTAGTCGCCCCAACTGCGCTCGACGAAGACCTGCGCCTGCTCTGGCCGCGGCAACTGCCGCTCCGCCGTGGGACCGAACAGCGGCTTGGAGAGCCGCCGAGGGCTCATCAGCGCATCGCGGACGGCCGGCACGTCCTCCATGTGCCTCTCCCCGTCCTCCAGAAGGACTGCCTGTCCCATCAAGTCGCCGAGTGGGACCCGCAGCACATGAGCAAGCTCAGCGAGCTTGTCGATCCTGGGCGGCTTCCGTACGCCTCGCTCGATCTTCGACAGCCAGTCGGTGCTGTGCCCGACGAGACCGGCGAGCACGGGCTGCGTGTAGCCCCGGCGCTCGCGGTAGAACGCGATCCGCTCTCCGATGGTCAGGTGATCACCAAGACCACGCATGCGCGCTGCCTCCCCCACTTCGAGTCCGTCATTCACGGTAGCGGCCAAGCAAGCCGCGAGATCGGGAAGCGATTCGGGCTGCGATGCCATGGTCAACATCCGCCCTCGGGCCTAGAACAGGCCAGACACTTTGTCCGGCTACATCCACGAGCGAGGCAGCACGTCGAGCTGGTCTCCGACCGGCACGGCGACATGCACGCCGGGGAGATCGAGACTTCCCTTCTCCTGGATGTCGCCCCGGAGCTGGTACGGCCCGGCTACGAGAGCACCGATCACAATGGCGGCTCTCGATGCTTGCTTCTGACTCTTGGGACAGGCTTCTACACGGGATCTAGCGTGATCGGTCACCCCTCCTGTGCCACTGCGGGCAAGGGCAAGGCGATCTCGAGCGGCCTCGAGGAAGGCTTCGCTGATCATCTACCAGCATTGGGCGAGAACAGCTACCGCCAGATCCGCTCCGGAGTCGGGTTGACCCTCGACTTTGTACAGGGCCCAGAGTGCTGGGTGTGGAGAACGACATGCGCAGCATTGGTGAGATGGCCCGCGACAGCGGTCTGGGCGTGAGCGCCCTGCGGTTCTACGACCGTGCCGGTGTGCTGGCCCCGGCCTGGGTGGATCCAGTGAGCGGTTACCGCTGGTACGAACCCGAGCAGCTCGAAGAGGCCCAGCTGCTGGCCCACTTGCGCCGGGCCGGAATGCCATTGGCGGACATCCGGCTCGTGCTGGCCAGCTGGTCCGGCGCGGACACCGATCTGGTCCGGAAACTACTCAAGGCGCACCTGCGCCGCCTCGAGCAGGGACTGTCCGATGCCCGCAGCGAGTTCTCCGCGCTCCGAGCACTACTCGATCACAGGGAGAACGTCATGACTTCGCTCCGCATCGCCGCCGTCCGGCTCTCCATCGCCGCGCCAGAGCTGGCAGCCGCGCTGGACACGGTCCGTTTCGCGGCGAGCACCGACCCGGAACTGCCGATGCTCGGCGGGGTCCTGTTCGACATCGAGGGCGAGAACCTCCACGTCGTGGCCACCGACCGGTACCGAATGGCTGTCGCACAGGCCGCTGTCGCCGGGCACGACGGGAGCCGAGTGCAGGTCATCGTGCCCACCCCGCTCACCGACGCGATGCGGGTGCTACTGAACAGCGCGGGACCCGTACGGCTCTCTGTCGACGGTGACCGCGTGACACTGGAGGCCGGGGACAGGCAGGCAGCCGGTCAGTGCCTCGACCACGACTTCCCCGACTACCGTCGCCTCCTCCCCCAAGCCGCAGGGCGCCGCACCGTCGTCGAGGTGGCGGCCTTCCGGAAGGCCCTGGAGACCGGTCCTGTCCGTTCCGGAGAGGCCGGAGCGCACAACCTCAGCGTGCTCAGGATGGAGGACGGCGGCACGGTGACCCTCTGCACCGACGGTGACGAAGACTCGAACCGCATCGCAGTCAACCGTGAGTTCCTGCTGGACGCACTGGCTGCCGGGGCCCGGGACCGACTGATTCTGGAGCTCGGCGCCCCCACAGCGCCGATCGCGATCCGCCGGCCCGACGACGAGGACACCTTCTCGCTCCTGATGCCGGTCCGCCTGGAGGACTGACGGTACGTTCACCCGACAGGCCGACCTGTTGGCGTGATCTTGCTGTCGTATCCCTGCCTGCCCCGCTATGCTCAACGGCAACGCATTGACGGAGACGAGTAGCCACGGGATCACGTGAGCAGAGAGAGCCGCCGGTAGCTGGGAAGGCGGCCTTACGCCCCGAGGTGAAGACCCTCCTGAGCGCGGGGAGGAACGGCCTCTTGGAAGGCCCAATGCCCCGCCGGCTGGCCCCCGTCATCGGGCACGAATGAGGCCGCCGCTCTCCGAGCAGCGGTAAAGGCGTGGTGGCACCGCGAGTACCCTTCTCGTCCGCGCCCCCAAGGGATCATGACGACGCCCCTGGGAGGGCTGCGATGATCCACACGACTAGCCGTGTACTGGTGTCTGGCCTGCGAGAACATGTCGGGCAGACCGTTTCTGTGTCGGGCTGGGTGAACACGCTCCGCCTGCAGAGCAAGATGCAATTCACCGTCGTGCGCGACCACACTGGAATGGTGCAGGTCACCCACAAGCGCGGCGGTGAAGGCGACGAGGTCGAAGCTGCGCTGGAAGAGCTCACACCGGAGTCCGCGGTCCGGATCACCGGTCGCGTGGTCGACAACCCGATCGTGAAGCTCGGCGGCCTGGAGATCGTCCCGGAATCAGTCGAGGTTCTGAACCGGGCTGAGACGCCGTTGCCCATCGATGAGCAGACTGGACTCGAACACCGCCTGGACTGGCGGTTCCTCGACGTGCGGCGTCGGCCGCAGGCGCAGCTGCTGTTCGCTGTGCAGACCACGTTCGAGCAAGGGATGCGGGAGTACGCCTATCGGCAGGGCTGCACTGAGATGCACACCCCGAAGCTGATGGGTACCGCATCCGAGTCCGGTGCCGAGGTGTTCAAGCTCGGTTACTTCGACCGCTCCGCCTACCTGGCGCAGTCGCCTCAGTTCTTCAAGCAGATGGCGATCTCGGCCGGGGTTGACAAGGTCTTCGAGATCGGGCCTGTCTTCCGCGCTGAGCCATCGTTCACGTCGCGGCACGCCACTGAATTCACTGGTGTGGACGTGGAGTTGGCGTGGATCGACGGGGTTGAGGACGTGATGGCGTTCGAGGAGCAGATGCTCGCGCATGCCATCGCCAAGGTCGCCGACGCACACGGCGAGGCGATCCGGGAGACGTTCGGTGTCGAGGTCACGGTGCCGGCGACGCCGTTCCCGCGGATCACGATGGCCGAGACGCAGGAGATCCTGCGGGCCAAGGGCTGGGACCCGGCGGGCGTGAAGGAGGACCTGGACCCGGAGGGCGAGCGCGGGATCGCAGCGCACATCAAAGAGCAGACCGGACACGAGTGGGTGTTCGTCACCCACTATCCGACGAGCATCCGGCCCTTCTACCACATGCGTCCGGAGGACGACCCGAGTGTGACGCTCAGCTTCGACCTGCTGTGGAAGGGGTTGGAGGTCACGACCGGTGCGCAGCGCGAGCACCGGTACGACGTGCTCTTGAAGCAGGCTGCGGAGAAGGGCATGAGCACCGAGCCGATGCAGGACTACCTGAACGCCTTCCGGTACGGTTGCCCGCCGCACGGTGGTCTGGGTATGGGGCTTGGGCGGGTCCTGATGGTGATGCTCGGCCTCGACTCGATCCGGGAGGCCACGTTCTTGTTCCGTGGTCCGAACCGGCTCACCCCGTAGTCACGGCGAAAAGGCGCCGGGGCCGCTGCTCCCCTGAAGGGTGCAGCGGCCCCGGCCTCGGTCAGTAGCGGACGTTGCGCAGATCGAGCTTCCATGCCTCGTCGGGGTGCTGGTCCCAGTAGGCGCGGAGTGCCATTTCCCGGTCTGCGAAGCGGCCCTGGTGGCACAGGCCGCCGTGAGCGAGGGTGACGCTCATTGCGAGCGGGGACTCGGTCGTCACCCAGTGCGGGGTCAGGGCATGGCTCCACAGCAGGTCGCCCGGCCCCATCCGTACCGACTGGCGGTCGGCCGGGTTGTGTTCGGGCGGTTCCTCCGCCGTGGTCTCGCCCACGACCGCGGCCTCGGCCGTGAGGTGTCGGTCGGGATCCTTATAGCTGTGGAAGGTCTTGGTCCCCTCGATCTGCCACACGAGTCCGTGTGAGTTGTCATTGTGGTACGTCGAGGAGGCGCCTCCCGTCGAAATGAACAGCAGCGGCGCGCACCGTTGCCACGTGAACCCCCAACTCGACAACTGTGTTCGCCAGGGGATCATGACCTGCTCCTGAAATCCGCTGAGGAGCCCGTCGTAGAAGCGGGTCAGGTTGAAGTGGACGAGGCGGAAGGCCCAGGTGGCCACTTCTTCGATCGGGGCTGTGCGGAAGGCCGACGTGCGGTCCATGCGCCCGGACCAGTCATCGTCTCCGAGGATGGTGAAACGCACCTCTTCGTCTTGCCGGATGGCGTCGAGGACGTCGAGGGCAGGCGGAAAGGTGAAGCCGGTGGCGGTGAGGACGTTGCTGACCCGCAGGTTGGGAGGGGTTCGCCACCGTTCGATGAACTCGTCTGGTGTGGTGACTGAGGTCGTCATCGTCCGCTCACGGGATGTCGGCGGCACGGCAGATGGCCGCGCACTCGGGTGTGGTCCGGTCGTCCGATTCAGCGTGGAGGAAGCGACTGATCTCCGCGCGAGCTGCGCGGACGCTCACCCCTGATTTGCTGTAGGGGCACCGTCGTATCTCGCCGCTTGCGGACACGTACAGGGCCGCGGATGCACAGGAGGGCCGCCCCTCGGGGTACAACTGCATGGCTCGCAGCGCGGTGAGGTACTCCTGGAACCGCTCCGAGAGCTGGAAGAAGCGACCGAGAAGATCGGCGTCCTCCCGCTGCCGGGCAAGGTAGTCGTAGAAGGTATAGCCGGCGCGCTGTCGAGCCGTGCTGTCGAGCGCCACCGGGCTGATCTGGATCTGGATTCCTGACTTGTCGATCTGCTCGTAGATGTCCTGGCACTCGCTGGCTGTGAGGTTCCAATACGTGACGTGGAGAACTCTCTCTCCCGCGGGGACCTGTTCCAGCGTCGCGATCGCCGACGCCACGGATCGGGTGGTGCGCCCGAGTTCCATGGCGCCGATTGAGTCGGCGGACACGGTGACGTTCGCCAGCAGGCGCGCAATGTCGGCCAGGCGATCGACGTCTTCGGGGGCCCGGGCCGAGGTGACCACCGACACAGGAATCCCGAACTGATGGGCAAGCCGAACGAGTTGGCGGAGTTCGGGGTGGTGCGCAGGTTCGCCGCCGGTCAGGCAGATCGCTTCGACGCCGGTCTCCTTCAGCCTGGACAGTGCCCGCGTGTAGGTGGGGATGTCGAGGAAGCCGTGGGCCCGGTCGGCTCGGAAGCAGAATCCGCAGGCGATCTTGCAGTGGCCGGCGGTACTGATGAGCGCGGAGCGGAACCGTTGCCGGGCTGACGCGGGAGGGCTCTCGGGGTGGGTGATGGTGTTCACTGCACCCCCGTGCTGTCCCACACCGCGATCTCCACGGTCCTGGTGTAGAAGTCGCACATCTGCGCATCCGGCCGGTCTCCGCCGATGAGGAGTTGTTCATTTCGGGAAGGTCCACCGCAGATCGCAAGGGCGGGGCACTGGGCGCATTCGGGGATGGGGGCGATGTTCTTGGCGATGCCGCCGAGCAGGTTCGGGTCCGCTCGCAGCTCGTCGAGGGTGTGCAGGAAGGAGGGGGCGGTGAAGTTGATGTCGCAGAGGCTGACTCGGCTGCCAGGCAGCAGGGCGACGTTCAGACTCCGGTCGCTCTGCATGTGATCCAAGAGCATGGGGCGGCGCCGGTCGAGGGCCTGGAATGCCCTGTCGAGGACCGAGAACATCATCCCGCCACGCCCGAGGGCGACAAGGCGTGCCTGATACAGCTCCTGAGCCAGTTCTCTGCCCCTGACCGTCCATCGTCCGCTGGTGGGTATCGGCGTGTTGGCGTAGATGAACTTCAGCCCGAGGTGGTCGATGATCCAAGTGACGGTCTCGGCCAGGCGGCCTATGTTCGCGGACGTGGGAGTGAGGTTGCAGCCCACATGGATGCCGCCTGCATCGAGGAGCCGACGGACGTTGCGCTGGATCCTGTTGTCGGCCGGTTGCCCGCCCAGGAGCCTGCGGTTCTCGGCGTTGATGGCGGGTGGTCCGTCGATGGAGATGCCGACGCCGTACTGGTAGCGGGCGAAGTGGTCGATCATGGCGTCGGTGATGCGGGCGCCGTTGGTGACGACTGTTCGGCGGACTCGTTTGACGTCGTACTGCTCGGCGAGGGAGTCCGCGAGGGTGTCCCCGTACTGCATCAGGTCGAACCGGGTTGTCGGTTCGCCGCCGAACCACTGGATGGCTACCTCGTCGCGGCCGGCGTTCGTCTCGAAGAGGTAGGTGAGGCCGTCGGCGATTTCCTGCTCGGTCATGTCGGGCTTGCTGGTGTTGGTCTCGACGAAGCAGTAGCTGCACTTCATGTTGCAGGCGTCGGTGAGGACGACGCGCAGGCCGCTGATCCGTACGGGAACGGGATCCAGGCCGAGTTGGTGGAGTCGGGTGCGGAGTGCTTCACGCTGGTCGACGTCGGGGCTGTCAGGCGTGAAGCCGAGCTCGGCGAGAGCTTTGTGTGTCGCGGTCGGGGGAACCGCGGAGAGGTCGGTGACCTCCCCGCGGTCGAGGTACACGCTGTCCAGCGTGACCGGGTCGAGGAGGGCGCCCTCACCGTCCCGGATGTACTGGATGTACTTCCCCCACAGGAGTTGGGAGGAGGTCACGTGTTACGCGGCTTCCTCTTCGACGATGCCGCGCTCGGCCATGACCTTGCGGACGAGCTCCTCGCCGGCGGCCTGCAGCTGTGCTGAGGCCTCCGGTGAGCCTCCGTCGGCGAGGACGATCACGCCGGGGAGGGTCGGGTTCGGCGCGATGAACGTGATGCCGGCGGGCTCCGTGCTGACCACCATGATCGCGTTCTCGACCGGGACCCAGTCCGCCTGGTCCTTCACCGCTTCCAGGATCTCGGCCTGCTTGGTCTGGAAGGCGTCACGCTCGCCCATCCAAACTCCAGCCTTCTGCTTGGAGTCCACGACGTCGGCGTAGAGCAGGTGATCGTTCTTGGCGCGACGAGGAGTCGGCATGCTCTCTCTCCCTTCGATTGCTCTGTTTCTGTCGACGAGCGATGTTGCTGAGTGCAGGGCCCTGCAAGGCTCTGCGTCGAGTAGCTTTCCGCACCATGGGGATCGAGAACATTCCGCGAGTGATATCACCACAGTGATATGGATTCAGTGGCCTGATCCGTTGGAACTCGAAATGGCATGTAAATACCGCAGCCGCGGCAGCAGAGTTCAGCAACAGCTCGCGCTGCGACTCCTTAGCGCGCTTTTTTGACTCTCGCATATCACAGCCGTGATATCCCCCTGCGTTCCAGCGTCATCCGCTGGCGGAAGCAGTGAGCGGTGGCCAGTGCGTCTGCGGTCTCCGCTGCGTGCTGACGCCCTGGCCTCGATCGCAGAAATCCGGATCCGTGTCTCACCCGTCGTCCAGTCGCCTGTCACGGGTGCACGCCGCGCCGTCTTCCAGGTTGTACTGGCTAATAGCTCGTAACACAATCTTGTGGTTTGGTGCTGGCGGGCGTGTCCGGCGTGACGATTCGGCTGTTCGTGAGGGTGTGAGCAACAAGCCGTGGATCGTGGACGATGCATTGTGGGCGGTGGTCGAGCCACTGCTTCCGAAGTGGCCGCCGCGATCGCCGGGACCGCGTCCGGTGGATGACCGTCGGTGTCTGCAGGGCATCTTGTTCGTGCTGTACACCGGGATCACCTGGCAGCAACTGCCCTTGGAGCTGGGCTTCGGCTCGGGGCAGACCTGCTGGCGGCGGCTGGGCCGGCGGCACGAGGCGGGCGTCTTCGGCAAGCTGCACCGGATACTGCTGGCCGAATTGAACGCGACTGACCGGATCGACTGGACACGCGCTTGCGTGGACGCCTCCCACGTGAAGGCGAAAAAAAGGGGGCGAAGCGACCGGCCCATCGTCCGTCGACCGGGGCAAGACCGGCAGCAAACGCCACCTGATCTGTGACGGCAATGGCACCCCGTTCACGGTCATCACCACCGCGGCCAACGTCAACGACGTCACCCAGACGCTTGCCCTGGTCGACGGCACCCACCGGTTGCCGGCCGCATAGGGCGTCCCCGCACGCGCCCCGATGCCCTGCTGGGCGACAAGGGCTACGACAGCAACCCCAACCGCCGGGAACTGCGCTCCTGCCGGTCATCTCCCGCAAGGGCAGACCGAACATCAAGGGTCTGGGCAAGCTCCGCTACGTCGTCGAGCAGACCTTCTCCCTGCTGCACCAGTTCAAGTGCCTCGCGATCCGCTGGGAACGACGCCTGGACCTGCACGACGCCTTCGTCTCGCTCGCCTGTGGACTCATCTGCTGGCGTCGACTCCATCGAAGGCCACGCTGATCACGATGTCCACACCTCGCAGGGTGCCGAGGCGCATCGACGCGCTCGCCGTGGCCGGATCTGTTACTGCTGTACCTGCCTGGAACCGGATGAGTCCGCCTCTGCCTGATAGGCGGTGAGGATGAGTCGTCCGTCGTCTGCTGCTGCGACGTTGACCAGCAGCGTGCTCTCCTCGTCGAAGCGCAGGGTGAAGAGCAGATCGAGCTTCATTAGGAAGTCAAAGCTTTCCCGGTCCTCCGCAGACAGGGGAGGTTCGACGAGCGCCTCGCACGTCCAGCCGTTGCCGGTGACCAGGACCGCAACTCGTACACCGACCCTGCTCAAGCACGTCGATCCGTTGGCCCACCACTCAAGCGTCGCGGTCCCCTCGTAGCTGTCCATCGCCCAAGTATCGCGGGCAGGTGGGGGCCACGCATCAACGGTGCAGCGTCTGAAACCACAAGATCGTGTTACGAGCTCTTGGGGGATCGAATTCGCCAGAGCGTTTCGCGAGCTGCATCCCACATCCAGCCGGACACGTCTCACGGGGAGTGTCCAAAAAGGCTCTCTATTCATTAATTGTTTTTCGAACGCGCATCGCATCGCACAACCATGTCAATAGATTCGGCATCGATGGCGGTAACTAGATAGTTACACGAGATGGGTTGACGCTCCGCGAAAACGTCGCCACGCTAATGGAGCTGACATAGTGGCAGCTTCCCTTCTCCGGGGGTACAGATCATTCCGGAGGATGGCACTTTTCGGCGAGTAAGCGTAGAAGCACTGGCCAAATTACGTAACCCGAGCGGCGGCCCTGAAGACTTCAAGGAAGATTGCCTTCGGCGTCGGTATTGAAAAAGGCTCCAGGCATGTGTCCGTGTGAGTGCACGCCATCAGCCAACGGAGTCCAAGGGCGGTAGAACGGGTTTGCGGGCTGGTTGGCGCACAAATCAGATGTGGAATGTACCAGAGGCGTTACCGCGCTGGCGGTCGTACTGTTTCGCGAAGATCAGGGCACCCCCTAGGCTCCGGAGGAATCGTGCACCGACGTATCGTCACCTTGATCGCAACACCTGCACTAGCCTTGTCAGGGATCTTGGGCCTGGCCGCGCCGGTGCACGCACAGGCGCCGGGCATCACAATCGACTTCGATTACATCGACGCCGATAGCGGCTGCACCGTGATGGGCGGGAAGGTCACCGGTAACGCATCCGACAACGGATCGATCACAACTACGAGTACCGACCTGTCCCGCGTCGACATCGGCACTGACACGATCAGCGGCCAACTGTCCACGACGCCGTCGAATTGGCTCGACGTCGACTGCGGTCAGCAAGCGTATCGGGACGGTGACCAGGTCATTCTCAGGGCGGTCAAGGCCGAGGCGACGCAAGCCGAGCGGGTTGAATATCTTGAACGCAATATCCGTCCCCAGGATCTTCGCTGCCGCAGGGGCGGATTTGTCAATCTAGACACCAGCAACTGCATGCCGCCCGGAATTCAGGGGTGAGCATACCGGGGCCGAGTCGCCTCTTAGTGCTCCAGTGGGACTTCACCATTCCCGCTGGTCAGGGGCGGTCTTTCGACCTTAGCGGGGTGACGGTGAGCCTTTTCCAACCTCCGTAGAGAGTTTGCCCGTTGCCCTGACAGGACGGCGAAGCCCCTGGTAGATGGGTTTTCTGCCAAGAGAACCGTCTCTACCGGGGGCTTCATGTGCTTGTCTACCCGTCCGGCGTCGACGTCGCCTCCTCGACGTTGCGTCTGCTGTCCGCCCAGCTGCGCACACGGCGCCACGAGCGCGGGACCCGATGGCGGCGTCTGACCCCAGGACGTCAGGCCCCGCTCGCCCTCGCTCACCTGCGGTGCGGGCACACCTACGCCCAGCTTGCAGCCGGGTTCGGCATCGGCACCGCCACCGCCTACCGGTACGTCGTCGAGGCTGTCGAGTTGCTCGCCGCCCTCGCGCCCACCCTGGCCGAGGCGGTCCGCGCCGCGACGACGAAGGCGTACGTCATCCTCGACGGCACCCTGCTGCCCATCGACCGGATCGCCGCGGACCGGCCCTTCTACAGCGGCAAGCACAAGAAGCACGGCATGAACATCCAAGTCCTCACCGATCCGTTCGGCCGCCTGCCGTGGGCCTCCGCCGCGCTGCCCGGCGCCGTGCACGACATCAAGGCCGCTCGCACCCACGGAATCATCGACGCCCTGGCAGAGGCCGACCTGCCCTGCTGGGCGGACAAGGGCTACCAAGGCGCCGGCGCCACCGTGCGGGTCCCCTTCCGCGGCAAGCACCGCAACCTGCCCTCCGGTCAACAGGCCGTGAACACCGCCCACGCCCGCATCCGGGCCGTCGGCGAGCAGGCCATGGCCACCCTCAAGAGCTGGCGCCTCCTTCGCAGACTGCGCTGCAGCACCACCCGAATCACCAGCCTCGTCCAGGCCGTACTCGCACTTCACCTCGCATCATCCTGAGGTTGAAAAGGGCGCACTGCATCGGCATGGCTGCCGACCCGTCGCGCAAGGACGAGAATCCGCTCCCCTTCCCGGCTCTTCCTGGACGCCACCCCTCCCCGCCATGCTCTTTGCAGAGGCAGTAGGGAGCGCGCATGCCAGACGGGGGAGCACCGAGGCGGACGAGATTGCGCCTGGCTCGGCACGGGCCAGGCCCAAGCCGGGTACGGGCCCGAGAGCGAGCCGACGAACCCGAGGCCAGCAGTCGGCTGGGTGGGCTGAACCTCCTCGCCCTCGGCGCGGCCGTCACCATTGTGGCGAGCCTGGGCGGGCTGGTAACCACGGGCATCGGCACGATCTGGAGTGCCCGGGTATCGGCTGACCAGTTGGCGCAATCCCGCGAGCAGGCAGAGGAGAAGCAGCGGGAACAGGCTGCGCGTGTGTCCTTATGGGAGGACGTAGGACCGAAGGGCGAGAGCCGCCTCCACGTGATGAACAGGTCTCCGGACCCCGTGTCGAACCTGCACATTGTGTTCCTGGTCTCGGAAGATCCGCCTGGCGACGTGGCGTTCCGGGTGGCCCTTCCCGCGCTGCCCCCCTGCTCGGCCTTGACCATCGAGGGCAAGACCCTGAAGTACGTGGAGGATGATCCGGAGAACCAGAACGAGTATTGGGTGCCTTGGTTGGAGGCTGAGGCCAAAGGCGTCGACCTCGGGGACTTCGAGGACAGCGTGGGTTTCCTGAAGGCAAGCGTCGGGTTCCAGGACCGCAACGGTGCGTACTGGGCTCGCGTCGACGGCGCACTGACCAGGGGTGATGTCTCCATCGATCGGACGCCAGCCCGTCACGGCCAGGTGGTCGGATGGCCGCAGGTGAAGCTCGTCGACAACTGCGGAGACGACGGGGGAAACTGACACGGCTAGCTAAGAGGGCCTACGGCCGCGAACTCGTGCCGCACGTCGTCCGAGCCATCATCACCCTCCATCTGGCCTGCACGAACTGAGGTTGGAAAAGGCTCACTGCGGCAACCATGGAGTTCACCGTCACCAAGTGCGAGGACTCGGGCGGCCTGGCAAGCGGGACGACGACCAGCCTGAACGGCACAACCACAACTGCCGGGGACTTCCTCTTCGGGGCGAGCGTGACCCCGGGGCCGTCGGTTGCCAGCACCGCCTCCCCTGGCTGGTACGAGATCCATCAGAACGCCGATCTCAAGACCTGCCTGGCGACAAAGTGGTCCCCGTTCTGCTTCCACAACAAACTCCGCTTCTCCACAGGGCTGCTGCCACACGGAGAGATCGACGCGGCCGCGTCGTCGGAGACGAGCGATTGGGAACTAGTGCGCACCCGCTGACCAACGTGCCAGCACGAGCTGGGCGCACGGATCGTGCGCCCAGCTCACGCATGCGCCGGTTCTTCAACCCGCCCGTGCGGGTACCCAGGGGCGTTGTGAGTCCCAACGGCCGTCGGGGGCACTGCGGTTACGTCCACGCCGCGGCGGCTGTCAAGACGTAGGCCAGACGAGGTCACCGAGGGTCTGCCCGGCCCCAGGGACGGCATCAGCGGCAGCACGGATCATCATGGCGGCCTCTTGCACGAGTCGCTCCAGCGACAGGGTGCTGCGAGGCGTAACGGAATAGGACATGAGGCGCAACTGCTCGATCCAGCGGGCGTCCTGGTCGGCCAGTGTGGCGGGCAAGGCGGCGAAGAGTTCGTGCCGGGGCCGCGTCCGGAGGGACTCAGCTATCGAGTGAAGACCGAGGCGCCCCAATGCCACGCGCGGCTTGTTCGCCTCGTTCCATGCGTCATCTCGGACAGCAGCGTGGACACCCAGCAGAATGAGGGTCTCCGTAAGAGCCTGGCCTGTTGAGGGATCGATCTCCCAGACTGCAAAGCGTTCTTGCTGCTCGTCTCGGAAGCCGGGCGCTTGGTCGGCCTCGGCGATGAGCCGACCGGCCGCCTCCTTCGACAGTGACCAGTGGGTCGCGTTGGCCTCAGCAGGGTTCATTCGGGCATTGTGCACGGGCGCCGGCGGACCTGCGCCCGTGCAGAAGAGCCATTCTCAGACGCACCTCAGGTACAGGACGTCGCTCTGGGTATGGCCGGAGTCGTGGCTTGAGCCGTACACGATGGTGCCGGTTGTGATGATCTTGTAGCCGTACTTGGGGTAGCTGCTGCTCTCATGGCATTTCTGACTGGAGGGAGCGGTGCGGCGGGGCGGCGGACAGGCGGTGTTCTTGCCGGGCGAACCCGCTGGGGCCCACTGCTGCTCGTAGGGCATCCATATCCACAGCTCCGCTTCGGTGGTGCAGGCATCCGGCCTATGTGGCGTGCAGTTGTCGATCCCGCCGACTCCCGTGACCACTCCACCGCTGTAGTTCGGTTTCTGTGCGATGAGGTCGCACGTGACGATGTCCTCGGTCCCGGCAGGACCGGCGGCCAGATGCGGCTTGGGCTTGGACGGCGGGCTGGGGTGGGGAGCGGCAGCAGCGAGCGACATACTCCCGGCCAGTGCCATCGCGGCAGCGCCGCTGCCCAGCAGTGTTCTTCTTCGTACGTTCACGGTTCTCACGACCTCTCTCGGGAGAGGGCATGTTCATGCCCTGAATGTGAAGAAGCGCCAGGCTAGGCACGCGAGCCACTCCCGCGACACAGGAACCACACATTCCATTGGCAATTGACCTAAACCGGTGCTCTGCCCAGCGTCGGTCACAGCCGAGTGGTGAACCGGCCATCGGGCAATTTGCACAGCAGCCACAATCGGCCAGTCTGACCAGCTTCCCGCGCAGCGGTTCCAGCTTGGCCCGCACGCTGACGTCCACTCCCAGCCTCGCCGACCTGCCGAGCCATGACCGGTCCGGCAGCCTGCCGGGCGGCGGCGAGAATGCGCTGATACTCAGGCGGGAGCGTGGCCTCCTCCATACCCGGCGTGCGGTGCGGCACCAGCGTCACCGCCGGGAGGAGCGAACAGCTCGCCGTCGAACCAACTGTTCTTCGAGTTCGTCCAATTCCGAACGCCGCGCGGTGATCCGCTCCAACAGCTCGGGATCCAGCATGTACTAGATCGCAGAAGCTGCTCGACCACAGCAGGTGGGAACCAGCGAGCCGACCGCACCGACAGACGATCTACTTCGCAGACTGCCGCCCACGACCAGCATGAGAACCCTGAGGGCCGCTCACGCAGCCCTTTGACCTGGGTTTTCAAGTTGACGGAGGCTCACTCACCGCAATTCCACTGAGTGGATGACCTGCCAGCGGTAGGCCCGGTCTTCACGACGCAGCTCGACTAGCCGAACCCGCCGCACTGGCGCATCCACCGCATCGAGCTTCCGGAGGGGCCGTATAGCGTCGCGCACGATTTCGGCGGACATAGGGCGGTTGCAGTAGGCGATGCCCAGGTGAGGGCGAAGAACTGATGTCGGCTTGCGCGGCGGAATCCCCGACTCAGCGCCGGCCACGGATAGTGCCGCATGCAGTTGGATGACGGGAGCCCAAGGGGCGACGCTATAGCGGATCGCGCCGCGGGATGCCGTCAGCGGCACCGCCCGGAGGGTAAACCGCTCTGGCCTGCGTTCATGTGCCTTTGCGGCCAAGCGGTCCAGATACCCGAAGTCGATCTCGTCGATGCGGCCGATGCGCCCCAGGGTCAGGTGCAGGCCGTCAGGTTCAATGTCGTCGAAGGCGAGGTGGCGCAACTCCTTCTGGCATTGACCTGCGTGGTTGATGAGTGGGGTCGCGTCGGGGAAGGTGAGCATCCAGTAGTAGGCGCGGGTGGAGGACGTCCAGCCGGGCCGTTCCCAGTGGTCTTTCATCTCCTCGACTGCGTCGAAGGCAGCCCAGTCGTGCTCGGCGATCAGCGTCGCGTCAGTGGTGCTGGGTGGAGGGCTGGGAGGAAATGCGCCCGGGTCGGCTGTGAGCTGCATCCGCTGGCCCTCTCGTCTGCTCCGTCGGGCGTGTCATTTTGGCAGACTTCGCCAGGTCCCTCGTTTGCGGGGCGGCCTGCCAGGAGCGCAGGGCGTCGCCGTACTCCCGCACGGCCGGCAGATCCTGCCAACTTCTCGCACCAGCGTGGAGCTCACCGGCGCGTTGGACCACGGAGCGGATGGGTGGGCCGCCACCGGCTTCGAGGACCTGGCGGCCGAGAACCATGGCGTGCTCGACGTCCGGGCGTGGGCCGGCCAGGAGAGCGGTGGCGACGTCGAGACGGACCAGGGCCTGGCTCCAGGCGGAGTCGGACTGCTCGACGAGTTCGTCGATCGCATCGGCGTAGGCGAGAACCCGTGGGGCGTTGGCGAGGGAGACATGGACGGTCGCGGCGTTGGCCAGGGTGCGGGCCATGCCGTACGGCTTGAAGGAGATGCACGAGGTCAGCCCAACAGGGACCAGATGGCGACTGCTCAGTTCCTCAGCCGCGGCAATCGCGCGTTCCGCGCCGGAGCGGTCGCCGAGCTTTCCCAGGGCCCGCGCGCGTCCATTCGATTCGAGTCGGATGGCTTGCGGGTGGTCAGGGTCGATCTCGAGGCCCGCGTCTGCCCAACGGACAGCTTGGTCATAGTGGCCTGCGTAGTAGGCGTTGAGTGATCGCGTACCTTGGATCCACATGATCAGCTCAAGGTCTGCGATCCCCTTCGCCAGTTCCTCTGCTTCCTTGCAGTACGCCTCCGCTACGGCTTCGCGGCCGGCATTGACGGCCATGTAGCCGAGAAGTCCTGAGGCTTGAGCTGCCAGCCGGAACAGGGATTCGCGCTGGCGAGGTGGCTGCCGACCGTCCAGTCGGCCCTGGATGAAGTTTCGTAGATCGACAGCTTCGGGAGCGAGGCGGTGCGGTCCTTCGGTCTCATAGCGGTCGACGAGGTCCGTCACGCCTTGTTCCAGGACCGCGACGGTTGCCGGATCGGTGTTGGACGACGTGGTGGCGTTCAGCCTCTTCGCGATGTCGAGAGGGCTTTCCCACCCCGGAGTAGGTAACAGAGTCGGCTGTGTGCCGGAAGTCTGGGGCCGATTCTGAGCAGCGGATCCCGGGACAGGAATCGGCGCCACATGCGGCGGGACACCGAGTCGCTCAAGGACGGGGATGATCTTGTCGATGTTGAGCAGCCGCCGTGTCCCGGATTCGAGCGTGGACAGGAATGACTGACTCAGGCCAGTGATCACTGACATGTCTTCCTGGCGGAGCGACGCAGCCTGGCGGATCAGGCGGAATGCTGTGCCGAAGTCCCAGTCGGCCAGAGCCGCCGTAACCGCGGGGTTCTGCCACACGTGTTCCGGCAAGCTCGGCAACGCCGCGCGCTCATTGCCCGCGGCTCGGGTACACGCGGCGCATCGCGGGTCAGTGTTGTACCGGCTCAGGGGGATACCGCACCGGGTGCACCGACGATCGTCCTCGTGTGCCACTGCCGCCTCCCAACAGGGCCGAGATCCTGGCAAGGGATCTTCATCGGGCGCAATCACCTCAGTGATATCACCGGGCTGATGTGCCAACGCGGGCTTTCCGTCAGACCCTTGGCTCCCCGCCAACAAGAACGCGCAACCATCGGACCACTCACAACGTGCGGGTGATCGTCCCTCCAAGAGATCGCCCCAGCCGCATTGTCAGTGGCGGCTGGCAAGCTGCACACCCACAGAACAACACCCTGCACAACCAAGCGATCACACAGGGTGTCGCAGGTTGCTTTCGCGAGCGGGAGGATGCCCCACAGTGACCGACATGCCCGAAACGGTCCACCGCTTGGTGACGTCACTGACCAGCGACTTCCGCATCGTCGCCGACCATTCATCGGCCGGCGAAGGACGGCCTGCCGTGCGGGAGGTCGAGGGTTCCGACGGCCGCCGGTGGTTCGCCAAACACAACCCCGGGCCCAAGCTGTATCGGCGTGAAGTAGACGCCTACCAGCGAGGGTGGGCCGCAGCACTCGGGAGGGACCGGGCCCCTCTCCTGGCCGCCTTCGACGGCGAGGCGCGCACCATCGTAACGACCGCCGTCCCCGGCCGCACCGTACGCAGCCTCCGCCTGGACTCGAAGGAGGAGCAGGAGGTGTACCGCCAAGCCGGCCTGCTCCTGGCTCGGCTGAACACGGCGGAGGCCGACGCCCCCAGATCGGGGGCATGTGCGATGAGCTGGGACGAGTCCGTGGAGAAGATGCTCGTCGGCGCCTCCCTGTACCTGACGACGAACGACATCGCGATGCTCCGCGCGATCACCAAGGACGCCCCACCAGTGCTGCCTCGTCTGGTGTCACATGGCGACTTCATGCCCCGGAACTGGCTGTGGGACGGGACCGAACGGCGTCTGCGGATCATCGACTTCGAGCGGACCTGTGTTGAGTCCGCTATGTGCCGCGACTTCCCGCGTCTTGTCTACCGCATCCTGCGTGCCCGACCCGATCTGGAAGCGGCGTTCGAAGCGGGATACGGGCGCACTCTCACCGCCGATGAGCGCCAGGCATTGTCCACGTACGCCGCGCTCGATGCGGTGAGCGCCCTGCGCTGGGGCATCGAGCATCGCGATATCGAATCCATCGACGAAGCCCACACCATGCTGCGGCATCTCCACGCCGAGTACAGCGTCCGCTCCCGGAGGGACACGAGCGGATGAGCGAAGTTGCCAACGCAGCTGACTGCCGCTGGCAGTTCAAGGCCAGTACCTCCGACGCGATCGCCACTGCTCGTTGCCCCTACTCACGCGGAAGCCGGTGAGGAGCATGGACGACCCGGACTGGGATGAGGAACTGACGGCTGACGTGCTAGCAGAACGATACGGAGTGACCGCCGAGACGGTGGAGCGTGTGTCGATGGACACGGACACCATCACCCGGCGGGTCGTGACATCCGATGGTCACAGGTTGTCCGTGAAGGAGTACCTATCGACTGCTGACTTGGATGCGGCCAGGTCAGCGTGGGACATGTCTGAGTTCTGCCGGGCGGCTGATCTTCCCGTGCCGCGTGCCTGGCCCGGCCGCGACGGCGATCTGGTTGTCTTGGCCGAAGGGAGCGCCTGGGCCGTGGTCGACGAGTCTCCTGGCCGGGTGGCCACCTCCGCGATGAGCGTGGCGCGCGCCGAACACATCGGCATGGTGCTTGGGCGCATGCATCGGGTTCTCGCTGCGTATCCCCTGCCGAGACGCGTGCAGCCGTCTCGATGGCGGACACAGTCCGTTCAGGACGCTGTGACCAAGTGCAGCAGGGTGTTGTCCTTGGCCAGGCGGCAAGGACATGGCGATCTGGCGCAGTTGCATGACCAACTGGATCAGCGCCGTCAGGACCTGCGGAGCCACGTCGGCAGGCTCCAAGCCGGGCTGCCGGAAGATCTGGTCGAGCAGGCGCTGCACGCGGACTTCACCCGACCCAACATGCTCGTGCTCACCGATGTGGTCACGGGCATCGTCGGCTTCCGTGGTGCGAAGGCTTTTCCAGTTTGGGAGTTGGGGCGCGCGGCGCTCGACCCTCGCACAGTCGCCACCAGTGACCTGTGGCCTGCCTGCGCGACAGCGATGGTGTCCGCGTATCGCTCGGAGAACCCCACCCTCCGCCTGGCCGATGTCCTGGCCTGTTTTCGGGTCGCTCTGCTCTACCTGCTGTTCTGAGCTTGTTCCGCTTTGACGGACACCATCGGTGTGGTGGTCAGGCTGCGAGTGCGGTCTCGTATTCGGCGGGACTGCGGTAGCCGAGGCTGCTGTGCAGTCGGTGCAAGTTGTACCAGCCTTCGACGAAATCGAAGATCGCGGTTCGCGCGGCGGCCCGGCTGGGCCAGGCGGCGGTGTCGAGCACCTCCCGTTTGATGGTCGCGAAGAACGACTCGGCAAGCGCGTTGTCCCAGCACTGCCCGGTGCGGCCGACGGACAAGCGGACGCCGAACTCCGTTGCCAGGGCGGCGAATTGCTGACTGGTGTACTGACAGCCGCGATCCGAGTGAAAGATCACTGGCTGGGTGGGCCGACGCTGTCGGCAGGCCGCCGTGAGGGCGTCGGCGACCAGATCGGTTCGCAGGTGATCGGCCGTCGCCCAGCCAATCACCCGGCGGGAGGCCATGTCGATGACGGTGGCCAGATAGAGCCAGCCCTCCTCCGTCGGGACATAGGTGATGTCGCCGCACCAGCGAGTGTCGACGCCGACTGGGTCGGGATCGAACTGCCGCATGATGAGGTCGGGCCGGGCGGCGGCGCGGGGGTCGGGGACAGTGGTCAAGTGCCGTCGTCTGCGGTGACGGCCCTCCAGGCCCGCCGCCCGCATCAGTCTGGCGATGCGGCGGCGTCCGCAGACCGCGCCCTCGCGTTTCAGCACGGCGTGGATGCGTGGAGCGCCGTAGGTGCCGCGCGACTTAGCGTGGGCCTCGGTGATCTGCCCGGTCAGCTCCGCGTCACGGATCGCCCGCGGGCCGGGCTTGGCGGTGCGGCGGGCATAGAAGGCGGTGCGGGAGACCTTGAGCAGTTCACACGCGCGCTTGACGTTGTGACCGTCTCGCTTCTCCGCCTCGATGAACGGGTGCACCGTCACCGGGTCTCCTTGATGCTGATCGGAAAATCGAGGTTCGGGAGGGCAGGCGGCAGCATCCGGGCCGCTTGCGGACCGGATGACGGGGTGGGGTCGGTCAGGCGGCTGCTGGTTCGAGGGTGACCTGGTGGCCGAGGGCCTGGAGCTGGCGGACGAGGTCGCGGGTCTTGCGGGCGGGGTTGAGGTGGCGCTGGTGCCAGTCGGAGCCGAGTTCCTGGTAGGAGGCGTCCGGGGCGTTGATCAGGTGCCAGGAGATGACGAGTATCGAGCGGGCGACGGCGACCAGAGCTTTGGCGTGGCCGCGGCGTTTGACGATGCGCCGGTAGCGGGCGCCGAGGAAGGTGTCGGTGCGGGCAGCGGCGCTGGCGGCCTCGCCGAGGGCGCCCTTGAGCCAGGGGTTGCCCTGTCCGGCCGGACCGGACGTGTTCTTCGTTCCGGACTGGATCGTGCGGGGGCACAACTTGGCCCAGGACACCAGGTGTTCGGGGGTCGGGAAGCAGCTCATGTCCGCGCCGATCTCGGCGAGGATGATCTGCGCGGTGGCCGGGCCGATGCCGGGGACGGCGTCCAGCTTCTCGGCCAAGGCTCCGGCGCTCACGCCGCCTGCGGACGGTTCTAATCCCGAGCCGTCGTGCGGGGTGGTGATGTCTTCCAGCGTGTGGGCGATGAGCCGGTCGAGTTCCTGGATCTGTGCGGTGAGATGGTCGATGGTGCCGAGCAGCACCCGTAGCAGCCGTGCGTGGTGCCCCTCGAACTGGCCGGTCAGAGCCTCGATGAGGGCGGGCTTCTTCTTGACCAGGTTGCCCTTGGCCAGATCGGCGAGAGTGCGCGGGTTGCGTTCGCCGGCGACCAGCGCGTCGAGCATGGCCCGTCCGGACATGCCGAACAGGTCCGAGACGACGTCGGACAGTTTGATCTGCGCGTCCTGCAGGGCCTTGTCGACGCGGTGCTTGTGCCGGGTGCGTTCCTGGACGAACACGGTGCGGGTGCGAGTGAAGTCCCGCAGCTGCCTCACCGGCTTCGGTGGGACGAAGGAGGCACGGACCATGCCGCGTTCGGCGAGCTTGGCCAGCCAGACCGCGTCCAGCTTGTCGGTCTTGGGCCGGCCGGGGACGTTCTTCACGTCGCGTGCGTTGACGAGCCAGCAGTCCAGGCCGCGGGCCTCTAGCAGGTAGAAGAACGGGCGCCAGTACGAGCCCGTGGCTTCCATGACCACCCGCTCGACGCCCTGGCAGACCAGCCGGTCACCGAGTTCGAGGATCGTGTTCGTAGTCGAGGCGACCGTCCAGACCTTCTGAACGCGACGGCCCTCGATAGTGTCGTGTGGGACGCGCAGGCAGACCATCCCGGATGCCTTGCCGATGTCGATCGCCGCGACCCTGGCGACCGTTCCGTCGTCGTGGTCTTCTCGCAACTCCTCCATGACGTACCCCCTGTTGCAGTGGCGCAGGCAGGGCTGCCCGGGAAGCCAAAGGGGTAACGGAGAAGCTGATCGGCGTGCTCAAGGCGACAGTGTGCGGCCCCCTCGGACGGCTCCCTCACCAGACTCCTATGCGGGCTCACAGCCCAAACATCAAGCGGCGTCGGCGGACAGCCCCTGTACCGATTTTCACGCCTGCGGGGCGTCACCGCAGGTGAACGGTCGACTCCTATGTCAAGCAGCCAGGCCCATGGGCGTCTCTGGTAGTGGGTTGCAGGGTTCGCCGAGGTCGGTTTGGTCGGCGAGCAAGGCTCGGTAGACACGGTCGGAGATGCGGCGCCGCAGCAGTCGCAGGGCCTCCGTCTTGGTCTTGCCGGCGGTGAGTTGTTTGGCGAAGTAGGTGGCGCCTTCGCCGTCGCCTCGCACCTGGGTTACGGCGATCATGTGGAGAGCATGGTTGACGGTGCGGTTGCCGCCTCGGTTGAGCCGAACGCGGACCTTGTTGCCTGACCAGACGGGGATCGGGGCTGTGCCGTTGAACCGGGCGAAGGCGGCCTTGGAGACGAACCGAGTGGCGTCGGCGGCCTCGCCGATGATGACCGCGGCACCCAGAACGCCGCAGCCGTGGATCGCCAGCAGATGTGGTGCTCGGGCGGTGACCAAACGACGGATCTTGCTCTCCAGCGCGTTGATGCGTTCCGAGAGACGGCGGCAGTCCGCGACCAGTTCGGCAGCGATGGCCGCGAGCGTCCCGTGATGCTGGATCAAGGCTTGGGCCAGGTGGTCCAGGATGCACAGGCGGCGCAGGCCGCGGGAGGCGACGGCCAGCTCCGGGTCTAGCTCGTGCAGGAACCAGCGCAGCTTGTTGCCGATTGCGGTGCGCTGGGCCACAAGCGTGCGCCGATGGTCGACCAACAGCTTGATGTCCCGACTCGGACCGTCCAGGCATGCCTTGGGCAGGTCGGGCTCGCGCAGAGCGACCCGGGCCACCGCCTCGGCATCGATCGGGTCGGATTTTCCGCGCTCCCGAGCCGAGCGTCGTGCGCCGGCCATCAGCCGGGTGTGCACCCGCACCACCGCGTGCCCACTGTTGAGCAGGTCGGCCTCGAACCGGCGGGTCAAGTGGCGACAGTCCTCGACTGCTATCAGCACCGGACCGAAGCCGTGCAGCCAGGCCAGTGCCTTGAGATGGCCAGCAGGTCTGGCGGCCACGGTCAGTTCCGCCAGCCGCTTTCCCAGCGGGTCGACCGCCACCAGCGTGTGCGTGTTCTTGTGTCCGTCTATCCCGACGACAATCAACGTGCCTCCCTGCGACGATGCCGGATGCTCAGGCGATCGTCCGGCGCCGGGGGCACGCCTCAATCGGGCCAGCGGCACGCTCCTATCAAGCCACACCGCACCGGACGGCCTGCGACCGGCGGGCGGCACATCGCCGACAAGCCACCGCCGTACGGGGCAGCGAAGAAACGAGCCAGCCCGCCGGTCGACAGGATCCTGCCACCGGAGAGCGGCACATCAAGGACCAACCACCAAAGGCGGCTTGGGCCCGTGTCCACCCGCCGATCGCCAACAGCCTGACATTGACGCGAAGAAAGCCGTGGCCCGCTTGAGGATGTCGACGTCCTCGCGCAGTCGGCGGTTCTCCCGCCGCAGCGCGGCCAATTCCTCGCGTTCGCTGCTGGTCAGGCCGTCGCGTTCGCCCGTGCCGACCTCGGCCTGGCTGACCCACAGCCGCACCGCCGTCTCGGTCAGGTCGAAGTCCCTGGCGATCTGACCGACCGAGCGGTCACCGCGCCGGCACAGCTCGACGATCTCGGCCTTGAACTCCGGCGTGAACGAACGGCGAGGCCGAGGCTTCTTCTTCCCCATGCTCTCCATGATGGACATCCTCCCGGGGCAGAACCCCTGATCTCGGATGTCCGTCAAAGCGGATCAAGCCCAGTTCAGCTTCTACGGCGCGACCACCGGAGAGTACGACCTGCCCCAAGAGGCAGCGGCCGACCTAAAGCGGCACTGGCAAGACCGGCAGACCACGATCCGTCGTCTCCTCAATAACTTCGACGACCTCGAGGACGTGCTGAACACCTCGGCTCCCCGTCCCGGGGACCGCCGATGACCGCAGATTCCACACGCTGATGGGCACCGCCCATCAGGACGACACCAGAACCGTCGTGTCCTCCGCTCGCAGCGACACCTTTATGTGACCAGCCATCTTCCCCCGACACGGCAAGGAGACCTCACGGTGGGATACACCACGCCCGAGGAATGGGACACGCACTACACCGACGGCAAGACCTTCCGCCAGCTCGGCGACGGAGAGCGCCGACTGCTCGCTGAGCACGCCCCGCCCCCCGACAGCGGAGTTGCCCTGGACGTCGGATGCGGTGACGGCGAACTCGCCCGCCACCTCGCGGACAGCGGCTACCAGGTGGACGCCATCGACTACGCACCCGCCGCCGTCAACCTCGCCCACGAAGCCAGCGACGGCACCAGAGACATCACCTACCGGGTGTTCGACATCGAACGGGACTGCCTGAGCGACCTGCCCCATCCCACCTACGACCTGATCACCTTCCGGCTCAGCTTCGCCTTCATCCGCGACCGCACGCGCGTGATGAACCGGCTACGCGAGCGGCTGCGCCCCGACGACACCGTCTGTGTGATCACTCCGTTCGCCACCGCTGTGCCGGACAGCAAACGCAGCATCGCACTCGACGAGGAGGAGATCGGGCTGCTGTGCGCGGGCTGGACGGTCGCCGAACGTCACGACGCGGACGGGCTCGCCTTCATTGTTCTGCGCGCTCCTGCCTCCGCCCAGGTCACCTGCGTAGGGAAGAAGCGGCCTTCCCCACACGCCCTGACCGGCGCCGGCGTCGTCGTCACTGACCCCGTGGGGCGGGTCCTGCTGGGCTGGTCGGCGCGGCGCAAGGTCTGGGAGTTGCCCGGCGGAAAAGACGACGCTGACGAGGACTTCGTCGACGCGGCCATGCGGGAACTTACGGAAGAGACCGGGCTGAAGGCCGACCCCGCAAGCGCGCGGCTACTGGCCCTGTTGATGGACTCCCCCCACGGCATCCAGCGCATGACGGCCGCCGTCCGCGTCACCAGCTACACCGGCGAACCAGCCGTCACCGAGCCCGACTTGATCCGCCGCTGGGAGTGGCACGAGGCCGCGGACCTGCCCAGTCTCGCCCAGCCGCTGTTCACCCCGAGCGCGCACGTCATCGACACCATCTGGCCCGGCCTACTCACCGGACTGCCACCCGTCCACCGCTACCCGATCACCCCCACCGCCGTATCCGAGCCTGTCCAACAGGCAGCGGAGGCAGCCCAGTTGCGGCAGGCGATGGCCGAGCGGCTGATCGAGGACGGCTGGATGGACGCGGGCAGCGCGATCGAGGCCTCCGTCCGGCGCGTCCCACGCCACCGCTTCCTGCCCGGCGTCGCCCTGAAGGACGCCTACGACCCGATGCAGGCGCCCGTCACCAAGCGCACCCCAGGCGGGGCTGCCACCAGTAGCGTTTCAGCGCCGTGGCTGCAGGCCGTCATGCTCCGCGACGCCGCCCTCCGCCCCGGCGACACCATGATCGAGGTCGGCTCCGGCGGCTACAACGCCGCCCTCGCCAAGGAGCTTGTCGGCCCGCACGGCACCGTGATGAGCATCGACATCGACCCCTTCGTCACCGACCGCGCCCGCCGCCACCTCGACGACACCGGCTACGACCGAGTCCGCGTGCACCTCGGCGACGGCGAACAGGCCCCGGCTCACCTCGCGGCGCCCGGGAGCGTGGACGCCCTCATCGTCACCGTCAAGGCCCGCGACATCCCGCCCGCCTGGATCGATTGCCTCGCCGAGGGCGGCCGCCTCGTCGTACCGCTGCGCATCCACGGCTACACCTGGTCCATCCCCTTCACCAAACGCCGCGGCGTCCTGGTTGCGGACAGCTACACGGTCTGTGGGTTCGTCCCTCTCCAGGGCCCCGGCTATCGCGAGGACCACGCCACCCTGCTCCGTGGTGGCGAGGTCACCGTACGCTTCGCCGATGGCACCCCTGCCGACACCAGCCGCCTCGAAGCTGCCCTCGACATGCCCCGCTCCGAACGCTGGACAGGGGTCACCATCGAGGGCAACGTGCCGTTCGACATGCTCATGTTGTGGCTGGCGACCCACTTCGACAGCGGGTTCGCCCGCCTCGCCGTCGACGCCGACCTCGACACCGGCATCCTCCATCGCCCTGGAGGCTGGGATGCCGCCACCCTCATCTGCGACGACTCACTCGCCCGCCTCCTGACCCGCGCACTCCCCGCCGACGAATCCGGCACAAAGCTCTGGGAGTTCGGCATCCACGCCCACGGCCCGCACGCGGACGAACTCGCCGACACCATGGCCGACCTCGTCGTCACCTGGGACCGCGACGCCCGCAACACCAGCCCGCAACTGACGGTGTACCCCGCCGGAAGCGCGGACCCAGGCCAAGGGCCGCTCACCATCGCGAAACGACACGCTCGCCTCGTTTTCGCCTGGGAGGCGCCTGGCCTCTCTCCCGCCGCGCCCACGTCCCACCGGGACTCCATCTGATTCCCCACGTACGAACACATACATACCCCACCAGCCAGTCACGCTCAGTAGCCTATTCGGTGGTCCGGATACCTGTCCGTGAGGAGTAGCCGTTGTGGCACGCACCTGGCTGTCTATCCGTGTGGAGCTCGTATCCGGGGGTGGCACGGACATCTGGCCGCGTCCCGGACGGATCTTCGCGGCCTCACGCTCCCATTCCTTCGCTCAGCTTGCCGAAGCCGTCGACGCTGCGTTCGGGAGGTGGGACCTGTCGCACCTGCACCTGTTCACTCTGGCTGACGGAACCGGAGTCAGCCCGTTGGACTGGTGGGGAGACGAGGTCCCTGATGACACCGTGGATGGCCGCGCCACCAAGCTCAGCAGATTGGAGACCGGCGAGCAGTTCGCCTACGTCTTCGACATGGGAGACGCCTGGGCGCATCTGTGCACCGTGGGCGAGAAACGCATCGACCCTTTGGAGGCTCTCGGCGACACCCCGAGCCGCCCGGCTCCTTACTGGGGTTGGGGCGCGCTTCCCGATCAGTACGGCCGCCGCTGGGATGGTGACGACGGCGAGTCTCCACAACCCAGGCGGCTTGCAGGAAATTTGAGCGACCTGCCTCCGATCCTGCCCTGGTGGGGCGATCAGCGCGCTCGCTGATCGCCGCGCACTTGCATCGGATCGGTCGCCGGGGGGTCAACCGGGCACAACCAGGCTGCCGAAGCGCGTGGCGGAATTGGGCACAAGAGGGAACGGGCAAGGCTGGTCGGTGGATCCGAAGTCACCGTACGGAGCGATAGCCCGCCGCGGGTCATGCATGAGGGGAGGGATCGGCGACGTCCCGGACGGCAATGGGATCGGCGTATTGATGATTCGCGAACTCGATGCCGCTGGCGGTGAGGATCCCGGCCAGGGCGCCCTCCATCGCAGCGTTGGCTTCCGAAAGAAAGATGAAAGCTCCCTATCCGCATGTAGTTTCCAGGCATTTCAGGCTGTGCACATTAGTGAAGAATGCCAGCGAAGCCTATTGAAACGGTCAGGGCACATCAACATCAAATGCCCACTCAGGGCTCGGCAAGCCAGAACTCAACGAAGTACAGCCACGCCCTAGTTGCGCCAAGGAGGTGGCAGGAGGGCACTCGGTCCCGGTTTCAGACCAGACGCCCTTGGGCGAGGGCGCGGAAGCCCCTCAGATGGGGCTGCGCGAGCAGGTGGACCGGGCCGGCGCCGCTCACCGGCTCACTACGCGGGCCAGGACCGACGCGCTCACCGCGTCCGGGCTCAGATGCGTAGTGCCGGTCACCGGTCGATCGGCGACGACCACGAAGCGGACGTTCGGGATGTGTCCGTCGACCAGACGGGACGCCACGGCGGAGCGTGCCGCGGTGCCGGTCGTGACGATCGTGGAGCAGCGCAACTGAACGAGGGTATTGACGTAGGCGGCGGCGTGCGCCGACGTCGGTAGGCGGTAACGCTGCACGACGGTGTTCGTGTCGCGCGTCCTGGCCACCTCCTGAATCGCCGCCCAGGTGCCTGTTGTGTCCGTGTCTGTGGACGTCAGAAGACAGGCTCGGGTGGCAGTGTCAACGTGCGAGACCGGGGCGGGTGGCGTCGCCCCGTCGCTGGAGTCCGGGCGTAGGAGCAGCGCCACGACGCCGGTCACGGCCAGCAGCGCGGCGGCACCCGCGCCGAGCACGACCCACAGCCTCCTGCGAGACGGGTGTCGGGCTCGATCAGAAGCCTTCAAGTTCGCCGCCCTCCTCGTCGAGCCGACGCCGTTCTTCCTCGCGCCATGATGCGAACGTCGCCGGCAGCTCCAACTCGGCACCCAACGGCGGACGGATGTCGCTCTGGACCAGGCGGAGCAGGAACTCTGCCATTCCCATGTCGTATTCGTGCTCCCGACGGCGGTCCCTGGGCCGGAAAACCACCCGCCATTGGTCCGCCCCACCGGTGCACCGCCACAAGAAGTCGTCACCGGTTTCGTTCGACCCCCAGGTCAACGTCCCGTCCACCGGCGGCCACTCAGCGCCATAGAGCAGGTGGTCCCCATACGGATAGCCGTCGAAGGGGGGCGTAAGGATGCCGATCGAGTCGCTGATCCCACCCTGCCCGTACACCGCTACGAAGTCGCGGTAGTCAGCCGGGAGCTCCCATCCCGTCTCAGCGCGCAGCGCATCCCAGTCGACCGTGTCGCCGCCGTCCCTGGGTGGTTGCATGACGCGGCGAAGGTCTTCCACAGCCCAGTGCATGGTGTCCTCGTACCGATCCGATCCGTTCGTCATTACGCGGGAACGTCCCTGCCCGATAGGACATCGACACGTATCCTCTAGTCCACGAGTTCCAGTTCGTACGGTGCCGTCGGCCACTCGGGCATCCAGTCCGTCTCGATCTCGCCGGCCAGCATCCGAGGAAACCACTCGCCGAATTCCAGGTCGGTGTCGTACCAGTCGTGCCAGTTGCGGCGGAACGCCGACACGGTCCAACGACCTCCACCCCGGTCGACGAGAAACAACTGGTCGCCCTCGATGGTGTTTCCCCACAGGAGCGCGCCCCCCGGTGACGGAAGCACCCGGTGCGGCACGGTCCTCGACTCCTCCATGGCCGCCGCCATCAGGTCGGCGTACTGCCGAAGACTGCGCCCTCCGCACAGGAGCAGGTACTCGCAGATGACGACGTCGCCGTAACGGCTCGCGATTTCCACGAAATCACTGGGGAATCGCACACCCCAGTCCGCCGCTACCTCATCCAGTTCCTTTGTGCTGTCCGGACGCATCGGCCGGCCCAGCAACTGAACCAGATCGGCACCGCTCTTCGGTTGAGTCATTACCACATTCCTTGCTGACAGTAGCTGCCTGCGGCCGTCGCATTGTTCTTGATCACACATTCCTCTTGCACGGAACCCGAGGTGAAGTACTGGACCGCAGTCGGAACCGTCGACTTCTTGTTCCCGTAGATCGGGTATGCCTCGACGTAGACGCTGCCGCCGCCCTTGATGGCCTCGACCACCGGGTCCTCGGCATGGTCGTACATCCACTGATTGGCCCTCTGGTACATGGGAACGAAATTCCTGGTGTCCGTGTTCGATCCGCCCATCGCGAAGCCTATGAGATGCGCCCGGGAGCGGTTCAGCGCGGGCAGTGAGTTCAGCCCCGGCAGGGCGAAACCGAGCTTCGGGCGCGGTGGTGGCGTGTAGTTGGCCTGGGTGAGCTGGGCGAACGCGCCGGTGGCCACGCACTCGCCGGCCTGCTTGTGGCGCGGCAGGTAGACGATCCCTGGGTTGGTGAAACCGGCTCCGGTGTTGCAGGAGTCCTTCTTCTTCCCCTGGTCATCGTCGTCTCCGGAGCAGCCCCCGGTGACTACGCAGACGGCGGCCGTGGTGAGCCCGGCTGCGACGGCCGAGGCCGCGTTGCGAACTGAGTTGCCGATGTTGATGCGGACGGTCGGAGGTTCGGCTGCAGTGGAGATCGAGTGGATGGTCAGGTGTGCCTTGCCGATGGACGCGGTGATCTTGATGGCGTGTGCGCGGATCGCCGCGCGGCGGGCGGCCTCGGCCGCTGCTGCCGCCGCCGCTGCCCTGGCGGCCGCAGCGGCCGCCTCCGCAGGGCTGACTCCGCCACCACCGCAGTAGTAACAGGTGCTGCCGGAACCGCCGCCGCTGGAGGTGGTCCTGCTGTAGCGGGTCTGGCAGGCCATCGACCAGTAGTCGACGCACTCGCCGGACGCGGTGTGGGCGGAGCTGGTATAGGTGGCGCCGGACTCGTGGGTCAGTGGGTGGGAGTCCTGGAAGTACTCGTACCCCGCGGCGCCCAAACCGATCACCGCTATGCCACCGGCAGTGGCCCAGCCGACCGGGTTCCAGTCGTCTGCGAGGTTCACCCCTTCAGCCCCGAACATGCCTTCCAACGCAGACCAGGCAGCGCCGGCGTCGTGACCCGTCACATCGATCAGCAGCAGCGGGTCGCCGTTGGCGTAGGTGTAGGGGTTGGCATTGGCGGAGTCGCCGACGGGGCTGTTGTTCTGGGTGTCGGCCGAGTTGAAGCCGCCCGTGCTCGGGCTGTACCAGCGGGCGTGCATGTTGACGTTGCCTGTGGCCGGGTCGGTGTACTCGCTCTGGTAGCCGGCGCTGCCGGTCAGGGTGGACGCGGTGGTGGTGCCCCAGGGGTCGTAGCTGGCGGAGCCGGTCAGTGTGGTGCCGGTCGCGGTGAATTGGCCGATGACGTCGGTGTGCAGGTCGGTCCAGGCCAGGGTGGTGCCGGTCGCCGAGGACTCGCCGGTGAGGGCGCCCGATGGGTCGCGGCTGTAGGTGCTCGTGCCGTCGGAGGCGACCGTGTTGTCGGTGCCGGAGTAGGCGAGCGTGGTCGAACCGGCGGTGATCGCACGGCCCAGCGCGTCGTACGTGTACGCCGTTGCACCGGCCGTGACTTGCTGACCGTAGGCGTCGAAGGTGTACGCCGTGGAGCCCTTGGCGGACAAGGTGCCGCGGGCGGTGTAGCTGTAGTTGAGCGTGCCGTCGGAGGTCAGCTGGTCACGGGCGTTGTAGGTGTACGTCGTGGAGCCCGCGGTCAGGCGGTTGCCGTCGGCGTCGTAGGTGTAGCCGGTGGTCGTGGAGCCCGAGGTCCAGGACGTGAGGCGGTTCGCGTAGTCGTAGGCATACGAGTTCGCCGAGGCGCCCTGTACGCCGGTCGTGGTCTTGGTGGTGAGGTTGTCGTTCTTGTCCCAGTCGTAGGCGACCTTGGCCACCGTGGTGCCGGAGGCTGTGGTCAGGGTGTCGGAGGTCAGGCGGTGGAGCGTGTCGTAGCCGTAGTTGCGCACGTCGCCCGCCGAGCCGTATGTGGCCGACTTGGGCTGGGAGAGGGAGTTGTACTGGTAGGTGAGGGTGGTGCCGGTGGATGCGTCGGTGTCGGTGTTGAGGCGGCCGTCGGTGTCGTAGGTGTACGTGTTCGTGCCCGAGGCGTCCGTGCGGGTCGCCGGGGATTCGTCGGCGTTGTAGGTGAAGGACGAGCTGCCCGCCTGGCCGGAGGTGGTGAGGATGTCGCCGAGGGCGTTGGTGTCGTAGTACTCCGAGGTGTTGCCGACCGCGGAGGCGACCAGGTGGCCGTTCAGGGAGTACGTGAAGTGGCGGTCGGCGGTGGTGGCGTCGGCGCCGGTGCCGGTCTGTGCGGTCAGGTCGTCGAGGGCGTCGTAGGTGTTGGTGAGGGTGACGCCGCCGGGGTCGGTCTGGGTGACGAGGCGTCCGCGTTCGTCGTAGGTGTAGGTGGTGGTGCGGTCGGCGTCGCTGGTGTAGCCGGTGACGGCCGGGACTTCCTTGCTCGCGGGCAGGCCGAGGGAGTTGTACGTGGCGTACGTGGTGTCGCCGTTGCCGTCGGTGTAGGAGGTCTCGTGTCCGGCGGCGTCGTAGCCGTACCTGGTGACGATGGAGGCGCTGTCGGTGACCGGCTCGGTCTGCTTGGTCAGGTCGCCCAGGGCGTCGTACTCGTAGCTGGTGGTGTGCTGGCGGGCGTCGGTGACGGTCTTCAGCTCGCCGTCGTCGCTGTAGGTCGCCGATGTCGAGGACAGCACGGTTCCGCCGGAGTCCAGGTTCGCGGTGGCGGTCTTGCGGCCGGCCGCGTCGTAGGTGGCCGTCTGTGCGGTCTGGTCCGGCAGGGCGGTCTTGATGACGTCGTCGCGCAGGTCGTAGCTGTAGGTGGTGGTGTCGCCGGTGGTGTCGGCGGTGGTGTGGGGGCGGCCCAGTACGTCGTAGGTGTACTTCGCGGTGACGCCGCTGACCGAGGTGGTGCTCGCGACCTGGCCGGCGGTGTTGTAGGCGGTGTCGGTCTCCTGCTTCGTCTGCGCGCTCGTGGAGGTGTAGACGTACGCCCAGGTGCTGCTGTCGCGGCCCAGGTCGTCGAAGGTGTGGTGGGTGACGGCGCCGTAGGGCGAGGTCTCGGTCAGGCGGTTGCCGGCGAGGTCGTAGGCGTAGGTGATGGTGCCGCGGGTGTCGGTGCCGGAGATGCTGATCGCCGGGTTGGTCTGCTGGACCAGGTCGCCCAACTGGTCGTAGGCGTAGTCGGTTTTGCTCTTGGCGTCGGTCTCGGTCAGGACGTCGCCGGATGCGTCGTAGGTCCAGGCGGTGGTGGCGGATGTGCCGTTGTACGACGGGAGGGTGGTGCCGGTTTTGCGGCCGTCGCGGTCGTAGGCGGTGGCCGTGATGTGGCCGTTGGCGTCCTCGGCCGCGGTGCGGTCACCGAAGGTGTCGTAGCCGTTGAATGTGGTGGGGTAGAGGGTGGCGGTCGCGCCGGTGCCGGGTGTGGTCGTGGTGATCGCGGGGCTCGTGGTCGTGGTCGGCCGGCCGGCCTCGTCGTTGGCATAGGCAGTGACGTTGTTCTGCGCGTCGGTCGAGGTGACCTTCAGGCCACGTTCGTCATAGGTGGCCTTCGTGGTGAGGGTGAGGGAGCTGGAGACGTACTGGGCGGCGGACAGCGTGTCGCCGGCCGCGTCGTAGGTGTACGTCCACTTCTGTGCCGGGTCGCCCGCCGCGTCGGTCTGCGTCGAGGTCAGCGGCCGGGAGTCGTCGTCGAAGGTGTACGCAGTGGTCCGGGCCAGGGTGTTCGGGTCCACGCTGGTCGCCGTGGTGCGGTCGGCGGCATCGACCGTGTACGACGTGCTGAGGGTTCCGTTCGCGGTGGTCTTCGCGGTGAGGTTGCCCGCGTCGTCGTAGGAGTCCTGCTCGTCGACATAGGCCGTGTCCGAGGAGCCGGTCCGCGTGATCTGCTTGGTCAGCCCGTTGTCGTAGTAGCCGTACGTGGTGGTGACGCCGATGCCGTCAGTGATCGTGTACAGGCGGCCGCCCGCGTCGTAGGCCCGCTGCTCCAGTAGCTTGGCGGCGGCCGTCTGCGAAGTGGCCGAGGAACCGGTGTAGTTGGTGAGCGTCGTCGTCAGCAGATTGCCGTTGGCGTTGTGGGTGAAGGCATACACCTGGCCGTCGGCGTCGGTTTCGCCCTGCTTGTTGCCGTAGGCGTCGTAAGTGAAGCCGGTGCTGTGCTGCTCGGCGTCGGTGACGGTCTTCGGTTCGCCGAAGTCGTTGTAGACGGTGCTCGTGGCGCGGGCGGTGTCGCCGCCGGTGGTGTCGGAGACAGTGGTGGTGAGGGTGTTGCCGTCCGCGTCGTACGTCTTGGTCGTCAGGGCCGTGTGGACGACGGCCTGGTTGACGGCGTTCGTCGTGCCGGGGTCGAGTTCGGTGAGGACGCGGCCCAGCGGGTCGTAGGTGTAGCGGGTGACCAGGCCAGCCGGATAGGTGTCGGAGATCTCGGTCTTCGTCAGGACGCGGCCGAGCGCGTCGTAGGTGTAGCGGGTGACCAGGCCGAGTGGTGAGGTCTCCTGGGCGAGGTCACCGTTCGGGTGGTAGACGTACGACGTCACCGCGCCGCCCGGTGTCGTCGTGGAGGCCAGCAGGCCGGCCGGGGCGTAGATGCCGGAGGCCCAACTGGGCGTGTTGGAGCTGGTGTACGTCTTCTTCGTCGTCAGGCCCGCGCTGTGGCCGGTGACCGCCGGGGCCGTCTTGGTGAGCGGATTGCCGTTGGTGTCATAGGTGTTGACGGTCTGGTACGTCGTATCCGACGAGCTGGAGGAGCGGCCGTCCGAGGAGGTCAGCAGCTGGTCGTTGCGCGGGTCCGTATCGGAGTTGGCGTTGAGGTAGTACGTGAAGTACGACGTCGAGCACTTCGAGGCGGACTGGTCCTGGCAGGTCGTGCGGGAGACCACGTCGCCGCGGGAGTTGTGGCCGGTGGTGGTCACGTTCCCGTTGCCGTCGGTGGTGGTGTGAAGGAAGCCGGAGGTGTCGTAGCCATAGGAGGTGGTGGCTCCGGTGCCGTCCGTGTCGGTCAGCATCCGGCCACCGTTGGACAGGTCATAGGTGCTGGTCAGGGTGTTGTTGCCGGGGTCGGTGACGGCGACGGACTCGGTGGCGACGGTGCCCGTGGACTGCTTGTAAGCGTTCCACTGCGTGGCGACCTGAGCAGACGTCAGATTGTGGTCGTAGAAGGCGGCTTCCGCGATCGAACCCTTGAAGTGGCTGACGTTTCCAGGCGAGTCGATCCAGCCCTTGGCGAAGCCCGCGCCGATGTAGGTGATGCTGTTGGACTGGTCGGCCGGGGTGCCGGAGAAGGTGTCCTGCTTGGTGCCGTCAAGGAACAGCGCCTGACTGTCGACGTCGCAGCTGAGCACCGCGTAGTGCCACGCGTTGTCGGTGACCGTGCCGGTGGAGCCGAAGTCGGCGCTGCCCGAGCCGCTCACACTCCACCAGTGGCCGTGCAGCTTGCCGTCGGATCCGACGTACAAGACCGGGGTCCAGGTGCCGGAGGCGTCAGTGGCCCCGTCGATCGCGGTGGACTGGTCGCCGATCAGCACGCCGGAGGTAGTGGTCTTGAACCAGATGCCGATGCTTCGCTTGGTGTCGGTGTGCAGCAGGTCGGCCGGTACGGAGACGTACGAGCTCGTCCCGTCGAAGGAGGCTGCCGTGCTCGCGGTGCTGTCCTTGGCGCTGAACGGGCCGCTGACGCCGAGGGTGACGTTGTTGTAGGTGCCGTCGCCGCCGTTGACCTCGTCGGCCGCGTACGTGGCCGCGCCGCCGGTGTTGTCGTCGCCCAACTGCCAGTATCCGGCCGGGTCCGCGCCGAGCACAGTGCCCCGGTAGACCGCGCTGGAGCCGGCCACGCTCGGCGTGCCCAGCTTCCAGGTGCCGCCCTTCTCGTCGGTGACCTGCGTCAAACGGTCGGCGTCGGTGTCGTAGGCGACGGCCGCAGTGGTACGCCCGACGGGGCTGGACGCCTTGGTGAGCAGGGCCGCGCTCGCGGTGCCGTCGGCGTACAGGTCGTCGACCTGGGAGGCGGTGATCGGGTGACTGTAGAAGGAGACGTCGGAGATGGAGCCGGTGAAGTAGCTGACATCGCCGGGCGAGTCGAGCCAGGAGGTGGCGAAGCCGGCGCCGATGTAGGTGTAGGCGTTGTCCTGGTCGTCCGGGGTGCCGGAGAAGGTGTCCTGCTTGGTGCCGTCAAGGTAGAGGGTCTGGGTGCTGCCGTCCGAACTGAGCACGGCGTGGTGCCAGGTGCTGTCGGTGACGGTGCCGGTGGAGCCGAAGTCGGCGCTGCCCGAGCCGCTCACGCTCCACCAGTGGCCGTGCAGCTTGCCGTCCGAACCCACGTACAGGACCGGCGTCCAGGTACCGGTGGCCGTGGTGCCGGCGACCGCCTTGGACTGGTCGCCGATCAGGACGCCCTTCTTCGACGTCTTGAACCACAGGGACAGGGCGCGGGTGGTGCTGGCGTGCAGCAGCCCGGCGGGGACCTTCGCGTAACCGGTGCCGGCGAGGGTCAGAGCCTTCGCCGTCGAGCCGGTGAGCGGCCCGGTGGTGCTGCCCAGCGTAGCGTTCTTGTAACTGCCCGCGTCCGTCTGCTCGTTGGCCAGCACGGAGGAGGCCGCGGTGGTGCTGCCGGACGACTCGTCGAGGCGCCAGTAGCCGCTGGGGCCGGCATCCAGCGCCGCCGAGGAGTAGTTGGAGCCCGCGATGTAAGTGTAGGCGTAGCAGGACGTCGACGCCGTCGACGGACTGGTGGTGGACGGCGGGCACACGGCGGTGAGCTGGTCACCCGTGTAGCCATACGTCCACAGAGCTGCGGTGGAGGTGTCTCCGCTGGTAGCGGCATCGGTGGTGACCGTGTGGACGTGGTAGTGAGCGGCACCGGAAGGCTTGGACCAGGTGAAGTACAGGGTCCGGCCGGAGACATCGTTCTTGATGGTGCTCAGCCGGTACGAGGAGTCGTAGGTCAAGGTCTCGGTCAGCCCGGCGTGCGTCTTGATCTGCGACAGCAGCCACATGTTGGTGCCTCCCGCGGTACTGAAGGTGTACGTCGTGCCCGAGGTCTCGGTCAGCGAGTAGCCGGAGGACAGCGCCTTGAAGGTGCCGTAGGTGCCGGTGGGCGAGGTGTACCCGGAGGACGAATAGCCCCAGCGTTCCTGCTTGCCGCCGTCATCAGTGACCACCACGCTCTTGGAACCGTCGTCGTCCATCACGGCCCGCATGTCGGCCAGCGCCGACCAGCCAGCGCCGAAGGCCCCCGCGGTGCTGGTGTCCAGGGAGTTGTAGGAGCGGGTCACCTCCAGGGACGGGCCGACGGTGGAGACGGAGGCGTCGGTGGCCGAGGTGGTGTAGTTGCCGGCCTCCTCGTCGTAGCCGTGACCGCCGTTCTGCGCCAGCCGGGACGCGACCAGTGGCTGCGCCACCAGCGTCGACAGAGGCTGGCTGCTGCTGGTAGTGGTCGACCAGCCGTCGTACGCCGACACCGTCCAGTAGTACGACGTCGACCAGCCCAAGTCTCCTGACGGAACAGTCCACTTGGTGGAGGACTGCCAGCCGGAGGTATCGATCTGCTTGCCCGCCGAGGAGTACACCGCGAAGTCGTACTTCAGCGGAGAGGTGGGCCAGGAGTCGGGGTCGACGGCCTTGACCTGCAGCTGCGGGCGCAGGGAGGGGGAGGTGAAGTTCGCTTTGGGATAGGTGTGTTCGATGTCCGGGGCGGAGTTCTTGCTGTAGGTCACCGTGACGTACGGGGCGTGCGAGTCGACCTGGGAGGAGTCGAACTTCTTCCACTGAGATGAGCTGGTCCCCGAGGAGAACACCGACAGACCGTAGTTGCTGGTCTGGCCCAGGGCGATCTTCTGGAAGTAGTCCGTGTCCAGACTGGTGGTCTGCCACTGGCCGGTGCCGGTGGACACCGAGGTGTTCCCGCACACCGTGCCGGACACCGTGCCCGACCAGGTGCCTATGGAGGCGGCCGTCGCCGGCCGGTCCGACCAGGACTTCTGGCCGGTCACCCACCACTGCTGCGTGATCGGCATGACGTTGTACGACGTGGAGGAACTGCAGGTGTACGCCCACACGTCGAACAGATGCAGGTCGGCGGCGGTGATGTGGTAGCCGTCGGTGTCCGGCAGCCCGAGGAACTTCATGAACGCCTGGCCGATGTACGCGCCGCCATCCGGGGTACCGACGCGCATGATCGTGTCCGACGAGTAGTCGGCGGTATTCGGGTAGTACACATACGTCGTGAGGGTCTGGCCGGCGGTCGACACCGTCATCGTCGGGTCCACCGTCACCGGGAAGGCGATGTCGGAGCCGGCGAGCCAGGAGGGGTCCAGCGACATCTTCACGGCCGGGGCGCCGTCGACCTCGGTGACGCTGTACGTCATGCCCCAGTTGTCGTGGGACTCACCGGTGGCCGGATCAACGTAGGAGTCACGGGCGAACGGCTGGGGCAGCGTCGCGGCAACCGTACCGCTGCCGTCCACCAGCTCCACCGTGCCGTCGGACGCCGTGGTCAGCGTGACGCCCTTGAGGGACATCGGGAAGACCCAACTGGTCGGCGCGTTCGCCGACGTCAGCACGAGGGACTCCTTCACGCCGTCCGCGGTCGACGCGAGGACGAGGTTCGTGTCGGTCAGCACACCGTCGTACTCGACGCCGGAGCCGGAGGCCGTGCCGGTCACGGAGTTCGCGCCGGCCAGCGACCAGGACACCGACTCGGAGTCGGAGATCGTCAGGGTCGCCAGGTCGCCCTGGGCGGAGGCCCCGGAACTGACCGTGGGGCTGGGGGTGGCCGTCGGGTCGTCGGCGTAGTCGGCCTGGAGGGCGGAGCTCGTCGGCTTCCAGGCCAGGGCGGCGGGCACGACCGAGCCCGCGCCGCTCCCCCGCAGCGCGGACTGCCGTACGGAACCATCCGTCGCCGTGGAGGGCGCGAAGGACACACCGAGGGAGTTGGCCCTCTCGTGCCAGCGGCCGTCGGCACGCTTCGCGACGGTGGTGTCGATGGACTTCCAAGTCCCGGAGGAATCCCGGTAGTTGATCCTGGACTGCGACATCCTCCGGGTGAACGACCCGTCGGCGTTCTGGAAGTAGTCGAACTGGGCACCGGACCTCGCGGCCACACGCTTGCTCGTCTTCGCGTTGAAGCCCACGGATGCACTGCCGGAACGTTCCTTCTTGGCCTGAGTGCGCGGCGCCTTCCAGGCGGCCAGCTGCCCCTTGCCCTTGCCCGGCGCCTTCCCGGAAGGCTGTCCCTTGCCGGCTTTCGCGGTGCGCACGTCGTGCGCCGAGCCGGTCTTCGACCGCGGCCCCGAACCGTCCGAGCCCGACAGCCACTTCCACACCTGGTCCAGCCCGGCCCCCAGCGAGGCCGACGGACGCGTCGCCGCGTAGGCGGCCGCTCCGTCCTGAGCCCAGAAGGACAGCACCAACGGCACCACAGCCAGCCACACACGCCACCGCGACAGCGGACGCACCCCACCCACCGACCCTTACCAACGCACCGCACAGAAAAGGACCAGCCGATGCGTCACGTCGTCACCGCGATCACGCAGGCTGCGGCACCAAGTTGTAAGCGCGGCGTGAGGAAAGAGACAAGATCTCTTGTGAAGACCTATGGCGTCCCTTTACCAAGCCGCGGGAGAACCCACCGGCTCGCAGTCTTCCGTTCATTGTTCTGTCACTCCAGCACCATGTGGGCGACGGCCAACCGGGTGACCTACCGACGCCCCCACGTATCACTCGACGGCAAAGCGATCCGTGTCCCGTCGAGGCCGTATTCGATCGCGTCGGAGGGGCCCGATAGGCCGACCTCATGCCCCGCGCTGTCCGCCCTGCGGCTACCAGATGATCGCGTCGACGCCGAGGATGAGTTCCCGATCATGCTCGGACCAGAAATGAGGTCGCTGCCGAGCCATTCCCGGTGCCAGCTGACGTCCAAGGCGTTGGTGCACGGCTTCTGCACTGCCTTGCCCCTTTGAGTGGCGCCGCCCCCTTCGATGCCGAGGCAGAGGTTTGTCTTCCCGTTCATGAGGATGACGGTGGAGCCGAATGTGGTGAACCTCCACCACTGGTTCGGATACGCGGTGGTCTGCGTGTGGCAGTTCCACTGCACCAGTCTGGCGCCGGCGCCGACGCCGGACCCACCGTAGACGGCCAGGCACAGAGGGGCTTGCCGTTGAAGATCAGCTCCGGGTAGGAGGACGCCTGGGGCGAGATGTCGGAGGCGGCGCCGGCGCATCGGCCGCCTGGCCGGGTGGCAGATGCCAGCGATGCGCAGGCCGCCAGCGTGATGCCGACACCTATCGACCCGAGGGTCACGGGTTTCATGCCGTCCGTCCTTTCCTGACATTTGTGCTTGTTGATGACCGGCCAACAGCCTCCGATCGAGTGCAGTCGAGCACGGGGGAACGCCGGTCCGCAGAGCCACTGACCACTCCGGGACCGGTTGTGAACCATCTGCGGACCGGCCCGGCCTGAGTCTGAGAGGCCGTGCCTGTCTAGTTACTGGGTCATGCCGTGCGTCGAGATCGGCTTGCCCAGGAAGAGCCACCAAGCACCTGAATGGGCTTGTGAGAACTGAGGCTGTTCGGCGACTCGTGGAGGCAGCACCGCGGGGTGGCTGCCCAGGACCAGGTGGGCGTGCTTGTCGCCGAACCTGAGGTGCTCGGGCGTCAGGTGGAGAAGACGTTCGGTGGACGGACCGAACAGTAGGGTGATCACGCCAGCAGCCCGGAAGTCCGCAGGCAGGGCATCGTCGGTCGGGCAGCGTTGGAGGAGCAGCCATCGATCGTCCTCATCGAGCAGGTTCCGGGGGCTCCGCCTCGGGATGGAACGGTCGGCGAGTTGGCGGGCGGGCCGACGGCTCGTGGTCCATTTCAGGAAGTATCGGATCAGGTACGCGTCAGTGGCCCCGTCAGTGGAGCCGGGAGCCCAGTCGAAGGCGTCGCCTCGTCAGCTGTTACGAACTGGTGCTGCCCGGGCCGTTCTTGAGGTGGATGGCGAGGTTTTGGAAGGCCGTCCAGGCTTCGGCGTCGGTTCCGTCGCCGAGCGGGTAGTGGAAGGCGGGGCAGCTGAGGGAGCCGAGCTGTCGCGGTTTCGTGGCGAGGGGTGGGCGGCGGGCGTGGGTGAGGCCGATCGTCCCTATGTCGCGTGGGCCGAGGGTGAAGGAGACCGGGAGGGGTGGGGCTTCCAGGTGCGCGGGCAGGGTGAGGTCGGCGCGGGCGTTGCGCAGGGTGGTGAGCATCGTCGTCAGGCCGTGTGCGTCGACGAGTGTCGCGGCGAGGGATTCCAGGCTGTCCAGGGGGACTTCGGCGGGGGCGGTGTAGCCGAGGGTGAGAGTCGTGTCCTCGGCGACGCCGGCAGTGGTGCGGGTGATGCGGTGGATGGCGATGGCCGGGCGGTCGGGTGAGCCGATGGCAATGAGATGGGTGGGTGCGGGGGCCCGGTTGCGGGCGAGATCGGTCAACTGGCGTCGGGACCAGGGGAGGTTGACGGGTTCTGCAGTGCCCCAGCCAGAGGGTGCCGCGCCGGTGAGGTGGCGCCACGCTGTTTCGAGGGCGTGACCGAGCAGGAGGTCGGTGTCGGCCGTATGCACCGTACGGAAGGACACGGTGAGCTGTCGTTGTCCGGTGGGTGTAGCCGATGCTGTGAAGGCGTCGGCGACGGCGGTGCCGGTCGGAGTGAACGTGCCGCCCAGCCAGGCGAGTCGGACGCCGGACAGGCCGTCGTAGTAGCCGCCTGCGGGATCTTGGATCACCCATCGGTTGGGGGCGCCGCCCAGCGCGGCGCGCAACGGAAGGCTGAGGCGGACGTGGGGTGGTGTGACGAGGTGGAGGGCGCGGTTCGCCTGCACGGTGGTGCGCAGGATGTCCGAGAGCCAGCTGGTGAGGGGGACGAGCGGGCGGTCGGCCAGGACGACTGCCGTCGAGTCGGTCAGGACGTCGACAGCGGGGAGGACAGGGGTGGGAGCCGAGGCGGCTGTCTCGGTGGGGTTGTCGTCCGCGGCGCTGGGGGGCGTGGGTGTGTGCGGCTGCGCGGCTGTCGCGTCGTCGGGGGCTGCGACACGGGCGGTGTGGGCTGCACCGGGCGGCCACGTCGTCCCGCCGAGCAGCATCGTCAGGCGTCCGCACACCGACCCCGCCAGGGCTTCCGCTTCGGGGACGGCCGTGGAGGCGCGGGTCTCGGTCCACCAGAACGGCGGCTCGGGCGCGGTTGCTTGAGGGCCGAGGAGGCGTTCGGCTTCGCCGGGTGTGTGGACGAGCAGCGGGGACTCGACCGAGACCAGCGGGCGCCCGGCCGCCGTGCACAGTTGGATGACCGCGCCGTCGTCGGTGGCGGTCAGGTTCAGCTCGGGGCCGCCGGCGTGCAGGGCTGCCAGGAGTGAGCGGGTGTCGGGCATCTTCTCGGTGAGCGCGATGACGTCCTTGGTCACGCCGGGTTCTCCACAGGGTTGGTCTCGGCCGCGAGGGCGGTCTGGATCAGCAGGTGGCGCCGGCCGCGGCGGACCAGGGTGCCCCGGCCCGGCGGCTGCGGAGAGGCGTACAGGCCAGGGAAGAGCTGGCCCTCGGTGCGGTCGCCGGTCATCACGAGGGCCGTCGCACCGGTCTCGCGCAGCGTCGTCAGGAACGGCTCGTACAGGGCGCGCGAGGCGCCCGCGACGCGGCGGGCGACGACGAAGTGCAGGCCGATGTCCTGGGCCGAGGAAATGTACGGCAGGAGCGGATCGAGGGGCTGCTGGCCGGCAGCGGTGAGGATGTCGTAGTCGTCGACGACGATCACGATCCGCGGCCCGGTGAAGGCTGGCTCGTCGCTCACCGCGTCGGGGTCGGCGGTCTCCGGGAGGCGCTTTTCCAGTTCGGTCGCGATGCCGGTGGCGAGGGCGGCGGACAGTTTCGCGTTGTGCGCGTAGCCGCCGCGGTACGGCTCCGGGATCACGCCGCGCAGGCCGCGCCGTGGGTCGAAGACGCCGAAGACGAGCTCGTCGTCGCTGTATCGGTCCACGAGCGCACGGGAGATCAGCTGGAGGAGGTTGGTCTTGCCGCATTCGTTGTCGCCCAGGACCAGCAGGTGCTGGTCGGTGCCGAACAGGTCGAGGACAGCCGGGGACAGGGACTCCTGGTCGACGCCGATCGGTACCGCGTGCGGTACCGCGACAGCGGACGGCAGGCGCTGCGCGGGCAGCCGGGTCGGCAACACCCGTACGGGAGCCGCCAGTTCACCGTGCCAGGTCGCGCCCACCGAGCGTACGGCGTCCTCGAGCGCGGCCCCCAGACCGACGGGCGAGGCGAGGGCGTCCAGGCGCGGCAGGGCGACGTGCGCGAACAGCTTGCCGTCGGTGAGGGCGCGGCCCGAGGTGTCGGCCGACAGGGTCTCGGACAGCTTGCGGTCGACGGAGGAGTCGGCGGGATCGTTGAGGCGCAGTTCGATCCGGCTGCCGAACATCGACTGGGTGGCGATGCGGACATCGTTCCAGCGGAGCATGCCGGCCACGACGTGAATGCCGTAACCACTCCCCCGCTTGAGCAGGTCCGCGACCGCGTCGTCCAGGTCGGCGAACTCGTCCCGCAGCGCGCCGAACCCGTCGATGAGCAACACCACCTCCGTGGAGCCGAGTTCGGGCAGCTCGCCCCTCTCGCGCAGGACACGCAGCTGCTCGACGGAGTCGATGCCGTGCTCGCGGAAGACGGCCTCGCGCTCGGCGAGCATGGTGCGCACCTCGGCGACCGTGCGGGCGGCACGTTCGTGGTCGGCGCGCCCGGCGATCCCGCCAACGTGCGGCAGGCCGGACAGCGCGCTCAGACCGCCGCCGACCAGGTCGAGGCCGTAGACGGCGACCTGGTGCGGCGTGTGGGTGACGGCGAGGGACAGGGCCAGGGTGCGCAGCAGGGTGGTCTTGCCGGACTGCGGGCCGCCGATGACGGCCGTGTGCCCGCCGGCCGTGTTCAGGTCGTGCACCCACCGGCCCTGCCACTGCCGTGCCGGGCCGTCGAGGACACCGAGCGGCACCCGCAACGGGCCGTCCCGACGGGCGAGTTGCAGCCCGTCCGCCGACGCCTGCACCGGTCCGGCCGCTCCCGTCAGCGTCACCGTATCGGGCAGCGGCGGCAGCCAGATCCGCCGCACCGGCTCGGCCGCGCCCGCCAGCTGGTCCACCACGGCGGACAGCATGGTGGGCCCGCTGTCCCGCTCGCGCGGCGCGGCGACGCCGTCGTCACCCACCGCCGCCCCTGTCGGCATGGCCAGGGTGTTGTACGGCGGATACGCCCACGCCGACGGCTCGTCGGCGGCGACCGCATCGCGTACCGCGGGCCCGCGGTACGCGCCGGAAACGAAGCCCGCCTTGAACCGCGTGTACGTGGACGTGTCGACCTTCAGATAGCCGAAGCCCGGCAGCGGCGGCAGATTGAAGGCGTCCGTGGTCTCCAGGACCGTACGCGACTCGTCCGCCGAGAACGTGCGCAGCCCGAGCCGGTACGACAGATAGGTCTCCAGGCCCTTGAGCCTTCCGCCCTCGATGCGCTGGCTGGACAGCAGCAGATGCACGCCGATGGAGCGGCCGATGCGGCCGATGGAGAGGAACAGGTCGATGAAGTCCGGTTTGGCGGTGATCAGTTCACCGAACTCGTCGATCACGACGAACAGGTGCGGGAGCGGTTCGAGGTCCGGGCGGGCGGTGGCGCGCAGCGCCCGGTAGTGGCCGATGTCGGAGATGTTCCCCGCGTCCTTGAGGACCTGCTGACGGCGTTTGATCTCCCCGGCCAGCGAGGTGTGCACGCGCTCGACGAGACCGGCCTGGTTCTCCAGGTTGGTGATGACGCCCGCCACGTGCGGCAGGCTCGTGAACGGGGCGAAGGTGGCCCCGCCCTTGTAGTCGACGAGCACCATCGCCAGATCCTCGGGCGGATGCGTCGTCACCAGGGCGAGCACCAGGGTGCGCAGCAGCTCGCTCTTGCCGGAACCGGTGGCGCCCACGCACAACCCGTGCGGCCCCATGCCGAGTTCGGACGACTCCTTCAAATCCAGGAGCACCGGCTCGTGCCGGTCGTCCAGCCCGATCGGCACCCGCAGGAAGTCACGGTCACCGCGCGGCACCCACTGCCGGGCCAGGTCCAGGGCGGCCGGATCGTCGATACCCAGCAGTTCGGGAAAGTCCACCGGGCCGGACACCGGCGTGCCGTCGGCGGCCGACTCCGGGGACAGGCGCAGCGGCGCCAGCATGCGGGCCAGCCCCTCGGCGCCGGCGGCACTTGCCGGATCAAGGACGCCCGAGACCCGCACGATGTGCTCGCCCCGCAGGTCGTCGACCGTGACCTGCTGTCCATCGACGGTGATCCGCACGGACACCTGATCGGGCTCGTGCACCTGCTCGGCGAGCAGGTGCAACACGGTCACGCCCATGTCACCGAGGGCAACCGCCGCATCCGGCCGGGGCAGTTCGGCAGCGTTCTGTCCGTACTCGTCACTGACCAGGAGCAGTCGGCTGCCGAGACTCAGCGCCGTGCGGTCGGACAGGCCGCGCCGCACCTCGGCGGCGTAGGAGGCACGCTTTTTGAGGTCCACGCCGATGAGGCGGGCGAGCTGAGCGAGATCGGGCGCGATACGGCGGGCGGCCACCGGCCCGTCGAGCTCGTCGGTATCGAGGACATGGGGCAGCCATTTCACCCATGCCCACTCCTCGACATGCTCTGCGGGTACGCCGAGCGCGAGCGCCATGTCGTCCGGCGCATGCGCGACGGCGGCCTGCACAAGCAACGCCCGGGCGACCCGCAGCACGCCCTCGCGGTCGCCGAGTACGGTCACGTTGCCCACGCGGTCCAGCGGCACCGTCAGTGGATGGTCGGCGGTGGTCGAAAACCGCGCCTGCAGCGCCCGTGCCTCGTTCAGCATGAACGGATCCGGCGGCGTGAGCACCCCGCTCGCCGAGTTCTGCCCGACCACCACGTCCTGCACCGGTACGTCACCGACACCTACGCGTACGCGCAGGAAATCGGCGTCCGTACGCCGCCGCTCCCACAGCCGCGCCGGATCGCGCACCAGGTCATACAGAGCCGACGGCGGAGGGTTCAACTCCCGTGCGGCGCGGCGCCGTTCCCGCTCGGCCGCGCCCAACTCCTCACGCAGCTCCTCCAGATACTCCAGATACCGTTCGCGCTGCACCCGCCGCTGCCGCTGCGCCTTGCCGCGCTGCGACAGGAACAGCGCCACGGCCCCGAGCAGCGCGATGACCAGCACGACCGCGCCGAGGCCCGCGAACTGGCTGGAGCGGATGACGGTCATCATCACCACGGACCCCATGACACCGGCCATCGGCAACAGGGCCGTGGCCGCGCTGCCCATCTTGCCCTCGGGCAGGTTCGGCGGCGGCTCGATGGTGCGCGCCCCGGCTGGGGGCAGCGGCCGGGTGGCGCGGGCGGGGCGGTGGACCAGATGCTGCGTCAACGGACCTGCACCGCCCGCTGCAGCGCCTCCGCCGCGAGCCGGGTGGCCGCGCCGCGCGTGACCAAGCCGAGCAATTCCGTACGGATGGGCCCGCCGGCCGCGAGATGCCGGTCGTAGGGCAGGTGCACGATGGTGACCCCTGTTTCACGCAGATGCGCTGTGGCCGTCTTCAGGTCGAGGTTCAGATCGGGTGTGCCCGAGGTGAGGGCGACGACGGTGGACGCGAGAGCCTCGTGCGGCAACTGGGCCAGCCAGTCCAGGACTATGCGCGTGCCGCCCACGCCCTCCGCGGTCAGCGGGGCGACCACCACGCGGCCGTGTGCGGTGTCCATCGCGGTACGGGCCACCTCACCTGGCAGCGCCTCGCAGTCCACGACCGTGACGGCGAAGTAACGGCGCAGCGCCAGCGTCACCGTGCGGTAGGAGCGGATGTCCAGCGGGGCGCCGAGGCGTCCCTGGCTCGCGGGCAGCAGCCAGCCGCCGCCCGTGACCGGCACCAAATAGCCGGTGATGTCGGTGAGTTGCATCGACGGCGTCAGGATGTGGGCCAGCTCGGCACACGACCAGCGCACCGACTCCGCGCCGAGCCGCACCGGCAGCGTGCCCAGCGCGGCGTCCGCCTCCAGCGCGAGCACCGGGTCGTGCCGGTAGTGGGTGAACGTACGGGCGAGCAGCGCGGCGGTCGTCGTCTTACCGACACCGCCCCGGATCGACGTCACAGCGATCACCCGGCCGGTGGTGACCGGCTGCTGCAACTCCCGCCCGATACGCGTCTCCTCGGCGACCTCCTGGGAGGCCGACGAGGTCAGCCGCCGGATCGACTGCCCGGTCCGCCGCGCCACGGAATCCCCGCGCAACGGCTTCCCCAGCGCGAGGGCGAGCCGCGGGTCGATGGTGGGGACGGACTCGGGGGTGGAGAAGGGAAGGCCGGGGCCGGTGGGACGGTGGCGGACCACCGGTGTGCCGCTCTCCTCGGGCTGGGCCGCGGAGGGAGCCGAACGCGCAGGCGTGGGCGGGGTGGCTGCGTAGGGAGGCGGCATGGTGGGCAGGCGGGGCAGGGACACCGGTTGCGAGCCCTGCTCAGGCAGCGGCGCCGGGTGCTCGGGTCGATACTGCGGTACGTCACCGTGGGGTGCCGCCGATGCGGTGCGCGGGGCAAGTGGCTGTCCGGGGTTGGGGCTCTGATCGTCGGGGTGACGGACCGGGAGAGGTGTCTTGGCGTCTGTCCCTGGCTTCTGGTCCGCCGAAGCCCCGTACTCCGTCGCTTCGTTCGCGTTCGCCGCAGCAGCTGGACCCGCCGACTCGGACGCGGCGCCCCGCAACTCTCGCAGCACCTCGTCCTGCCAACCGCCCTCAGCCCGGTTCATTCCTGCCGCCTCACGCTCACGCGAAGGTGCCGAGCAGCCGCCCGTACACCCCGAAGACGCCAAGCACCAGCGGGAACAACGCGATCACCCCGACGGACTCGAGCACATCGCCAAACCGGCGCAACCGCACCCGCACATGCTCCGGCGGCTGCACCACGAGCACGGCCAGCGGCACGACCGCCAGCACCACCAGCACCGCGAGCGGCCCGGCCGTACCGGATCGCTCCAGCCACACCCAGGCCAGCCGCATCACCACCACCGCGCTGGCCGCGAGCAGCGCGACGACCTCAGGGACCAGCGGATACGCCCGTGCCCGCAGCGCGAGCACCAGCGCGACGGCCACCGTGAGCAGTACCGTCCACACCGTGGTCGTACGCAGCACGAGCACCCCGGCGACGGCCGCGGACACCGCCGTCGCGATCGTCGCGAGCGCGAGCCCGCGGTGCGTGGCCGCGAGCGCGGTCGACACCTGATAGCGGCTCACCGACGCGCCGCCCGAGCGCCGGTCGTCGAGCCCGGAGAGCCCCGACGCCATCAACGCGAGCCGCGGCAGCAGCCCCAAGGCCACCACCGAGATGACGGCGAGCAGCGCCCCGGCCCGCCCCGCCGGCTGAAAGGCGAGCGCACACTCCCAGCACACCCCTCCCCCGACGGCCGCGGCAGCGCCGAAGACCCCACCGCGTCCCAGTGGCGAGCACCATCCCAGTAGCAGCAACGCGAGGGCCACCACCCCGGCGACGCCGGCGAGCCGCACAGGGCCCGACCAATCCTGGGCATCGCCCAGGCTCCACGCCCCGAACACGCCGAGCGCACCGCCGGTGACGACGAGCGTGGCAGCGAGCCCGCGCACCCCGGCCCGGCCGAAGACCGCACCCGCGACCACGCCGAGCCCGGCGACGACGAGCAGCACGACACCCACGCTCTGCGCGGCGAACTCCTGCCGCGCGAGGAAGGCGGCGCCCAGCGCCCACCCGACCGTCGCTCCCCCGGCGACCGCGCGGCGCGCGGCGGGCCGCCACCGCCAGGCCCGCACATCGAGATCGTCCGCGGCCTCATCCGTCACATCGTGTACGACGGGCGCGGACGGCGCGTCCTCGACGCGCACCAGCCGCAGCACCGCACCGTCCACCACACCTGCCGACTCCAAGGTGGCGTCCGGGTCCAGGACAGTGCCGTCGACCGCCACCAGATGACGCGTTTGCGGCCGCGCACCCACCTGATCGTCCAGCAGCCGCATCACTTCGGGAAGCAGCCGCCCGATCGGCTCCTGCGACGGCAGCACAAGATCGACCCGACGGCGCTCGCCAACCAGAGTGACCCGGCTCAACGCCAGTCCCGTACGGCTCATTGCCCCCGCAGATATCACGCGATTGAACCTATCACCGGGCAGATGAGGCAACGGTCGGTGTCTGGGCGGGCGGTGTGGACGGGACCGTGGTCGAGGTCCCGTAGGGGCTCGTGCTCGCGCCAAGAACCCGATGCGAAATGAATGACCACCCCACACAACCGGCGCACACCACCGCAGCGATCACCACACCCGCAAACACCTTGCCCAGCCGCTCGTCCACGGTGCGCCGCTGCCGCTGCCCACCGAACAGCACAGCATCACGCAGCCGCCGACGTCGAACCGAGACCGACTCAAGAAGCTGACTGTCGTAGTCCTGGGCTGACATGGCTCAACTCCTCGTAGTTCCACGGGCTGCGCTGAGGCCTGAATGAGAGCATGAGCACGGTGCACCGAGGCTCGTCAGCACAGGGACTCCTCGGGTCCGATCACGTCTCGAACTCGCCCACCCAGGCGCGTTCCAGGAGAGCCTTGGGCAGGTAGTCCGACTCCACCGTGACCCGGATACCGGCGTCATACGCGAAACAAGCCATGGCCAACGGGCCGAGAGCGACAACCCCGGAGCTGAGCTGGGAACGCTCCTCGTCCGCTGTCCAGTAGTCCCTGTGCCATTGCACGGCCTCAGCCAAGGCGTTGTTGAACTGGCCATGGTCCTGTCGAAGGAGCTGATGCAATAGCTCGATCGGGGGCCAGACGATCTTCGATAGCAATTCAGGGCTGGCGATCCGCGCGGCTTCCGGCCTGGTGCCCTGAGCCGCGGCCACCAGCTTGTTGCTCAGGTCTGGTCGGCCGAGCCAGTACGCTTGAAGCGCCTCGACCCATGCGTACATGTAGTCGTCATACTCGGCGCCCGATGCGCGGAGCAGTGAAGTCGGCACCTGGCACAGCTTGGTGATCCGTTCCTTCTCGCGGCAGACCACGCACAGCCAGAAGGTCGTGATCCAGTTAGCTGCATTCGCATGCGGCTGGGGTCCAGTCGCAGGGACGGTCCACACTTCACGTGCGATGCGTGCCTGCACGGTTCCTTCGACCGCTTCAGCCGCAGCGAAGAGTGCGCAGCCGGCCTGTACCGCGGTGACCCAGGCCTCCCATGTCTCGTGCTGTCCTGCCTGCGGATCTTCGATGCACAACGTCTCGGCTCGGATCAACGCCGATTGCAGCGCATCACTGATCGCCTCCGGAGCCTCCTCCAGGTCTTCCAGTGCCCAGGCCACGCTCCGGTCGAGCGACGCGACATCGGCTGCCACGTCGCTTCGCTGGAGGGTGTGACGGGAAATCACCACGGGCACTAACTCTCCTCAAAGATCTTGAAGTAGCTCACGGTTGCACCATTGTAGGTGCCCGTATGCGGGTTGGCCTGGATGAGGATGTACTGCACCTTCTTGCGACGCATCGCGCGCCTCAGTTCTGCAGCCACCTCAGCTTCCTTGCCACCACGCCGTTCCATGAGCTCCACTATTGTCTGGGCATACTCGAGGGTTCCCTGCTTGACCCGCATGTGAGCATAGGGGCCAGCCCCCTGACGCCACCCCAACCTCCCGTCAGGCGCTTTGTCCTCGACGAGGAGGAAGTGCCCATCCGCTTGCTTAAGCCGATAGATCTTGTCGAATTCATCGGCTCCGTTGGGAGTTCGCGGCAGTACGACCTCTTCGGCGTCGGGGAACAGCTTGGGGATGGCGTGAAGTTCGGATGCCTTGGTTCCGAGGGCTTCACCAAGCTTACTATTCCTAGGGTGATCACCAAAGGCTGCGTGAGCTTTTTCGAGTGCGTGAGAATTCTCATGAGTTGGAGCAGCCTCGAACGCTTTCTCGGCCACATTGAGTTCGTGGTGCGCATGGTGCACCCGAGTTACCTCGGCGAGCTCATCCTCCGCGTGCGGCGGGACGGAATCGGGCCCAACGTTCTGCGGCCTCAGCAAGTACCCTTCCTGCGGCCCGTGAGGCATATCGCTGGCCGCAATCCACGTACCGTCCGGTTGCTCCTTAATCTGCGGAAGGAAGTTACCGTTCTCGTCCTTCGCATAGATACTGCGCCGCTCACCATCTTTGCGGTAGTACTTATGGCGCCAGTCCGGATCGGCGTTCACCTTGTGAATCTGCTCTTCGACGATTCTCTTGTGCTCTTCAGGGGACAACTCGCGCCCCGAGTCACTCCCGTGAACATCTCCGCCCCCGCCTCCGTGATGACCGGCGGTTCCACTGCCCCGGTCTGCGCCGCCCGATGCATCGAGGCCGTGCCCGGTGGTGTCCACGTTCGCCGCCGAGTCCCCAACTTGACGTGCGTCGCCACCGGTCGCATGACCTGTGGCATGCCCAGCATCTCCGGCGCTGTTGGCCCCTGCATGCGCGCCAACCAGTTGGCTTTCGTGGTTCCCGCTGCTTGCCGCCTGGAGCTGGGAGCGGTCGGCGGGGGACAGTTCGTGCGCCGCTTCGTCCGCGTGCTGGCGCACGCTGCCGTCGGCGTTGAGGACGTGGCCGTCCTCGGTGAGATAGACCGGGTCGCCCTTGGCGTCGATGTACTCGATGGCGCTGTCGGGTACGGAGACCGGGCGTTCCGCGAGGGGCATCGGGTGTTCGGCGGGCGTGTACCTGTCGGCAACGTTCGCCATGTCCAGGTACGTGCCGGTATGGAGATTCTTCAGCGTGGCGAAGGTGTCGCCGACCTTGACGAAGGCGAACTTGCCCACCTTGCCGATATAGGTCATCGGGTCGACGGCCCGGCCGACCTTGCCGGCCACCGACAGGGCACGGGCCGCAGCACCCGCCTTGCCCGCACCGCTTGCCGCGCTGCCGACGCCCTCGGTACCGGCCACGGTCAGCACGTTGAAACCGAACGCACCGGCCGCGCGGGCCGGGTTGGTCTTCCACTGGTCGTAGGCGACGAAGCCCTTCACCGCCTGGTTGTGGACCTTGCGCGCATCCCGGAGCCAGGAGGGCAGTTGGTCGTCCGGGACCAGCCACCAGGCACCCAGCGTGGAACTGGTGAGGAAGGAGGCGGTGCCCAGCTTGGCGAGGTTGTTCCAGGCCTCGCCGGCCGCGCCCCAGCCGTCCGAGCCGAACAAGGTGCCAAGCCCGTGGATGGTGCCGATGACACCGTCGTGCCAGACGCCGTCCCACACCTGCTTGCCCTGGTGGACCAGCCAGGACCAACCCTCATACTCCCGCTCGACCGGCGCTCCCCAGGGGGTTTCCTTGGCATGGTCAAGGTCGTCGGCCCTGTAGCCGTACATGTTCTTGCCGTGGGAGCCGTCGTCGGCACTCAGCCCGGCTCCGCCGATCAGCGCCATGATCTTGTTGTAGGCGGTGCGCTCGGCAGCCTGGAAAGCGGCGACCGCGTGGTTGACGTCGTGCCACAGGTCGTTGTTGTGGTCGACCTTGTCCTGGTCCTTGCGCCAGTCGTCCCCGGCCGGCAGCGCGTTCACAAACGCCGTGGCATCCGCCTTCAGCGCGTCCAACTTCTGCACCAGCGGCTGGACTTCGAAGCTGTAGTCCGAAAGGGCCGCCGTGACCTTCTCCAGGTCGTCGGCGAACGCGTCCGACTTCTGCTTCACCGGCAGCGTGGTGGCGAACAGCTGCTCCGCCTCCGGCGCGTGGTAGAACGCCGACAGGCCCTGGAACTCCGTGTGCACATCCGAACCGGACGCCCGGAACTGACCCGCGTCCGCCGTCAGCAGCATCACATCGGTGTCCAGCGTGGCCAGGTCGCCGATGAAGTGCGGGATGCCGGACGGGTCGATCAGCTTCGCCTCGTCGCCCACTGCTACTGACCCTCCGTACGACGGCCCGTTCCGCCCTCGCCCGGCATGTGCACCGTCGGCTCCTTGGCCGCCGCCCGCTGCGCGTTGCCCGCCTGCTCCAGAGCACCGGCCAGGTAGTGACGGGTGGCCTCATCCGCTCCGTGCAGCGACTTCGACGTCCGCTCGGCGATGTACTGCAGATCCCGGCCCCAGTGCTGCGCGAACTGGCTCAGCGCCGAACCGACCAAACCGGCCGTGCTGGTGTACGGCCCAAACTGACTCGTCAGCGTCCCCGCCGCGGAGGCCGCTTCCTCAAGATTGCCCTGCATCGCCGAGCCCGCGTCCGACATGTCCTTCGCCGCGGTCCCCGTCTTGGACAGCACGCTGTACACCCCGGCCGGATGGATGTCCCACCCCGTCACAACTTTCCCCCTCATCCCCGCCGGACACCGCCCGGCATGCAACTGCCGTCGTATCAGCCGATGTTGTCGACCGCGGCCCGGGCCTTGGCCAGGGTGGCCTGTGCAGTGCCGTCGTTCTGCTCCAGCGTGGTGCGCACGAGCTGGATGATGTTGCGTACCTCGTTGGCCGCCTTGTTCCAGCGGACTTCCTTGCCGTGGTACTCGTCCGAGACGCCGTCGGCCTGGAAGTCCGCCATCGCGGCCTTCACCGCACGGTCACGCTCGCCGAGCACGGTCTCCAGACGGCCGATGATCCCCTGAAGACTGCTCTGTACGTCGGCGGAGGCGCCGGTGTCGTAAGAGCGACGGTCCAGATTGGCCATGCTGCTCACATCCCCCTCGTGGTTCAGCCGTGGAAGCGGGCCGCGTCGAAGTTCGCGGCGCTCATCGTCTTGTGCGCGTTGTCGGACTGTTCCTGATCCCCGGTGGCGAACCCGGTGTCCATCCCGGACTGGCCGCCCAGGATCGACGACAACGACCCGTTCAACGCGGCAGTGATCTCATCGGCGCGCAGCTTGAACGAGTCGAACATGGCCTTGCCCTCGCCGTTGAATTTCCCCTCCAACGGCTGCGCCGCGGCGATCAACTGCTGGATCAGCGTGCCCAGATCGTCACTCGACCCGATCGTGCTCTTGGTCAGAGTCGCAAGCGTCGTTGACCCCATGTCGAATTTCATGGAGATGTCCCCCGCACCCGTAGTCCAGATCGTCGACATGCGAGACGTCGCAGCGTGCTCGGACGCCACTCGCGTCACATGCCCAAGTGCTCATCGTCACCTACGAGGAGTTGCTGACGCAACGCCCAACGTGTGGAGTGGCTTGATTCACAAGCCTTCGCTGCCGAACGGGCGGCGGTGACGTGGCCGTCTCTTCCGGTCGGCCGGATGAGTAGCCACACTTTGGTCAACTGTGTCGCGCAGTGTGCCCAACCATGCCGCCGCCATTGCGTGCGAACCAAGCTGAACCCGACTTGATCCGGTCGTGGGGGCGTGTCCGGGACGAAGCCCGGCGATCCCAACCGGCGCCGTCTCTGGAGCCGGAGGATCCCGGTTCGTCTCCCGCAAGTCCTGATGGCCAGTGAAGTCGGTCCGCTCGGCGCCTGCCCGGATGCGAGGCGGAATTGGGCAGAGGAGACAACGGGCAAGGCCATCATGTCCGGTGAAAACGCGGTCCCCAATGCTCGGAGTGGCCCACCCCTGCTCACTGGACCTCCCCCCACAGGCCACCTGGCCTGCGATCGGGCGTCGGATTGCAGGGCCCAGCCGATGAGCCGTGGAGGGCGTTGACCTTGCGCGGGCGAGCGGCATGTCGCGGGGCGGCCGGAATACCGTTTCTGCGGTGATGACGTCCCGCCATCTGGGTGGGCTCGTTGCGTTCCGGGCCGGTGAGGTGCGGGCTGACCGATATGAACGCGGGCGTGATCAAGCACCTGTCGCGCAGTACGGCCGCGCTTTCCCTCGCCGTCGTCGCTCTCGCTGGCCCCGCCTCCGCCTCGCCCTCTGGCCTCAGCAGACCGGTGGCATCACTCGAGATGCCCGAGCCGCCGGCGGCCGCGGTCGCGATCGACGAGCTACAGACCCTCACCGTCGAGGCCCCCCATCCGATGACCGGCTACAGCCGGGCCAAATTCCCGCACTGGGCAACGCAGTTCGGCAAGTGCGACACCCGCGAGGTCGTACTTGCTCGCGACGGCGTCAACGTCAAGCAGGACGAGGAATGTCGTGCGGTCTCCGGGACCTGGCGGAGCCAGTACGACAACAAGACGGTCACCACTGCCAGTCAGATCGACATTGACCACATGGTGCCTTTGGCCAACGGTTGGCGCTCCGGAGCCGACACGTGGACTACGGCCAAGCGCAAGCAGTTCGCGAACGACCTGGAGCACTCGCAGCTTATCGCGGTCTCAGCGGCGTCGAACCGGTCGAAGGGCGACCAGTCTCCAGATCAGTGGGCGCCGCCGAATAGCGCCTACTGGTGCACCTACAGCCGGGCCTGGACACACGTGAAGTCGCTCTATGGTCTCTCCGTCACCGCCCGGGAGAAGTCGGCCTTGCAGAACATGCTGGGCACCTGTCCGTGAGCAAACGGCTGGAGTCCACCGTGACGGCAGGATCGGGCGGGGCGATGACGGTCGAGGTCGGGGTCATCACCGGTGACCTCACCATCGTCACCACCGCCCTGCCGCAAGGCCGCGCAACCGTCGCGATCCAGTACTTGGGCGCCGAGGAGTGGTACACGCTCACCGGCAGCCCCACTCCCCTGCCGGACGGTGGGCTGGAGGCCCTGCATGCCGTAGTGCTGGACCAGGTACGCAGCGGTCAAAGCGCGGAAGTGCCACGCTGAACTCGAGAGGCACGGCCCCGGATCAGCGGGTGGGTCCGGGGCCGCATCACATTCAGTTACGAATGGGCAGCCCCGGCTCCGGGCCCGCTCCGCGCTCGCTCTCTCCTCTGTCCGAATTCACGGATCGTTATCAACCGTTCGGGGGTTCGTGGGTGAGCTCGGCGAGCGGGAGGGATCGTTCGACCGGTTTCCTCGGCGTCAATGTGAGGGCGGCGCGAGGGCCTGGCGGCGATGCAGCTCCCGAACCGGTACCGGCAGTCCAGTCCCCCTCTTCCAAGCGGAAACCTCGGGCCGCCGCGATGACCGGCACGATCAAGTTGCGCTCGCAGATCTGAGCGGTTGCGCTCGAATTGAGGGCTGCGTCATACCCATGGGCTCCGTGCGTCGGGGCGCTGCGAGGGCTCGCCGTACGTGAAGGGGCGCGCTGCAGGTCAGTGGCCCATTCCGAAGGGAAGGGGTTCACGGGGAGCCGCCTAGTCGAACTCGCGGTGAGTCACCGGGAGTTGACTCTCCGAAAGAATCTCGCGGAGCCGTTGCACGATCGCCCCTGTCGATCGGTTTGCTGATCCCGAGAGCGACGGGACTCTCCGGTGCCCCGCGAGGGGGAACACGGCACCGCCCACTGACGATTAAGGACCTCATAGCCGTGAATGACGTAGCCAGCATCTCGCTGGCCCTCTCCGGGGTCACCGCGCTGCGCGTGTTCGCCCCCGCAGCCCGCACGCTGGCGCGCCGCCTGCTCGGCGCGACGGTGCGGATCGGAGCCGAGTCCCTCGCCGAACGGCGTGCGGCTCGCTTGGCTCCAGTCGCCTCGCAGAACGTCGACGAGAACGGGGACAGTCTGTGACTGGTCCGCAGCAGCCACCACAGCGCGTGGTCCGTGCGATGACGACCGAATTGCCCACGGCCTTCTGGGCGTTCCACAACCTTTACCACCGGCCTTATCTCGAATACGCACATATCCAGCTCGGCGATGAGCGTTCGGCCGGGGAGCTCGTCCATGCCACGTTCATGGACTTGGCCCTGAACTGGCCGGACATGATGGAGGACGCCAACCACGAGGCGTATGCGTGGGCACTGTTGCGTGAGCGCATCGCTGACGAGCTCCGGCTTCAGGGCCGTGTCCCGGCGACAGTGGAGACCGCAGTGTTCGCCCGGGTCAACCGGGCCGCGCTGGAGTCCGTGCGCGATCAGCTCGCCGACATGGAGAGTGCCCTGGGCCTGTACGCGGCCATCTCGCGGCTGCCCGAGCGGCAATTCGACGTGATGGTGCTGCTCTACGTGCTCGGTTATCCCACCGAGCAGACTGCCCACATCCTTGGCGTGACACCGGCGACTGTCCGCTCGCAGGCACGGCACGCCAAGCGGAAGCTGGCCAAGGACCTGGATCTGACCGTCGACCTGACGGCGGACCGCGACGACGCGGAGTGACCACCCATGCGACTGAAGTCCCTTGAAGAGGCCCTTGCCGATGCTCGTGTCTTGCAGGGCGAGTACGACACCTACGATGCGGCAAGAGCGCGCCACCGTATCGCCAAAGAGGCTGTCCATTCGCGCTGGGAGAGGCTCTTTGAACTGAGGCTCCCGCGAGTCTTGGCTCAGCGCCGCTGCCGCGACAACCCCCTCGCCCCTCGCGTCGACGACGGGGCACGACGTCGCATCCCCCGCCATGCCGAGGCTGCTCAGGACCTGCGCGCGTTCTCCCAACTCGTCATCCATGACAAGGAGGCGTCGGCCTACGTCGCTCGCTTCGTCAACGACCGCCGCATCGAACCGGACGGAGCCTTGATCTTCGCTTGCCTTCTCGATCTCGCACAGCAAGAGGAGGGAGCGCAGTTCTGGTGGCAGTTCGCCGCGGGCGCCGGCAGCGCCACCTCCGCCTACTGCCTGTATCTCATGCACCTTCGTCGGGGCGAACTGCGCGACGCCGAGCACTGGGCAGAGCAAGTCGAACAGCTCGACTCCGTCGCAAGTCAGTACCGTCCTCGCGTACTTCAACTGACGACCTGGCACATGGAGACGCCAGCCAGGGACCTCGCAGCGTCGGAACCGCCAAGTGCGGCGCTGCGGGACGCGATCGACCATCTCGGCAAGGGGTGCGACGAAGACTATGGCCTCGTGCCACAGCCTGATCCGGCACTCGCCGAACGGCTGGAGGAGTTCGCCGCGGCCAGCTGATCTGGACTCCGGAATGGATTCGGATGAGTGGGATCGCCCGGGATGCTCCGCCCCTTGTCTTACTGAGGGGCGAAGCATCGTCGAGCGATGCAGCCAGCAGCTCGGATGGGACATGCTTCACGTTACGGCAGCGAACGTCGGCCACTCTGAAGGGAGCAACTGCCCCATGAGGGACGGCAAGCCGTCCGTCCTGGTCGGCGAGGCCCTTCGCGCGGACGGACCGCCGCCAAGCCGCGCAGATCCGTCTTCGGCCTGTCCGCAACCACCGCGGTCAGGGCCTGCTCGCCAACCGGCCCACCACCGAGCAGGTCGCCGACTGGTTCCGCACCGGCGCCTGACGCGGACGCCCCGAGCCGCTGCCCAGACCCCAGCCCGCCTCCCCGCCTCCGGGTCCCGCCTTCTGGGCATCCGAGTCCTCGCCGGCACGTGCGGTGCCGGTGAAAAACGACGACGGAGACCGGGCCCGCCACGATGTCTCACCGTGCGACGGCGCACGGCGCTGCGTCGGCCCGCCGTCGGCGGGGGGGGTGGCGCCCTGGCTGGGCGCCGCGCGAAGACCGCCGGCGTCCTGGCGGCGTCGGTGCTCCTCGTCGCGTCCCTGCTGGCCGGCATGGCCTGATTCGCGCCGGGCGGCAGTGCCGCGAAGGCTCCGCACGCCAACCCGGCCGCCACGGCAAGTACAGTCGGCAGCCTCACAGCCACGTCCCCGCCTGACGCGGCCTCCTCGTCCGGCCCGACCAGCACAACCCCGGCGGCGTCCGCGACCGCGGCAACCGCGAGCCCGCAAGAGAGCGCCCCCGCCCAGCAGCCGGTGAAGGACAGTGCGCGCCCCGCGAAAGGAGAAGCACGCCGGAAAACACTGACCCGGTACGACGTCTGCGAGCAAGGTCGCAGACGCAGTCCGGTGGGCGTCCGCGCCCCTTGCAGGGCGCTGCCGCGAGCAGCCGGTGTGGTCAGGCCGGCCGCGCTACCGGTGGTGCGGGGGTGGCGGTGGGATGTTAGCCAGTCCCGGGGTGGGTTCGGGCCAGACCAGTAGGAGCGGGCAGGGTGCGTGGTCGACAACGAAGCGGCTGGCCGGGCCCAGGCTTTTCGGGCCCAGGCGGCTGCGGTCGCCGTCGCGGGCCACGATGAGCAGGTCCGCGTCCTGCGCGACGATGACGACCTCGCGTTCGATGCGGCCGGTGCGCTCCATGCGGGTGCAGGGGCGGCCGAGTCGGTCGGCCGCGTCCTGGAGGAGCTGCTGGGCGGAGGTGGCGGCGAGCTGATCGAGCCGGGTGCCGGGGTCGCGTTCGGGATGGCCGCGCCCGAGCAGCCCGGCGAACGCGCCGTGCGCGACGTCCGGGATCACCTGGCCGGTCACATGCAGCAGGACAACGTCCGTCTCCTCGGCGGCGTGCGTTCGGGCGGCATCCACGCAGGCGTGCCAGGTGCCTTCGACTATCCAGACGATGACGGCCATCCGCTCACCTTCCTGCTCCCCTGTGGGTCATGTGCCGATCAGACGCAGCGCGCCCCACAGCGCCACCACCGAGCAAGCCAGGGCGGCGGGCACCGTGTACAGGCCGAGTCGGGTGAACTCGCCCAGCTCCACGTCAGTGTCGTGGTCGCGCACGATACGCCGCCACAGCAGCGTCGCCAGCGATCCGGCGTAGGTGAGGTTGGGTCCGATGTTCACGCCGAGCAGCACCGCCAGCACCGCACCCGGGCCGGCCGGGGCGGTGAGCGGGAGCAGCACCAGGACCGCGGGCAGGTTGTTGATCACGTTCGCCAGGACAGCGGCCAGGGCCGCGATGCCCAGCAGCGCGGGCAGCCCGGCGCCGGCGGGGATCAGATGCCCCAGGGCGTCGTCGAGCCCGTTGTCCACCACTGCGCGTACCACGATCCCCAGCGCCAGGACGAAGGCGAGGAAGGGGACCGCGGCCGCCCGCACGATGGCCAAGGGCGTCGTTCGGCGCTGGGCGAGGGCACGGGCCGCGAGCACGAGAGCGCCCGCGAGGGCCGCCCACGCCGGGTTCACCCCGATCGCGGAGGTGAGGACGAACCCGGCCAGCGTGCTGGCCACCACGACGAGGGCGAACAGCGGCAGTTCCGGCGGCTCGTCGCCGGTCAGGGCCTGCGCCCCGGCATCCAGGTCGATGGCGAAGAACCGGCGGAAGACCACGTACTCCACGCCGATGGCGACCACCCAGGGCAGCGCCATCAGTGCGGCGAAGCGGGTGAAGTTCAGCCCGCTGGCGGTGAACGCCAGCAGGTTGGTCAGGTTGGACACCGGCAGCAGCAGCGAGGCGGTGTTGGACAGGTGGGTGCAGGCGTACACGTGCGGTTTGGGGCGGGCGCCGAGCCGGGCGGTGGTGGCGAACACCACCGGGGTGAGCAGCACCACCGTGGCGTCCAGGCTCAGCACCGCCGTGATCACCGACGCGATGACGAACACCTGCACCAGCAGCCGGCGCGGCCATCCCGCCCCGGCGCGGGCCATCCAGGCCCCGCAGGCGTGGAACAGTCCCTCGTCGTCGCAGAGTTGGGCCAGCACCAGCACCGCCGCCAGGAACCCGATCACAGGCCCCAGCCGGGCCGCCTCGGCCTGGGCAGCATCCGACGACACCGCTCCGGTGGCAACCACCAGCACCCCGGCTGGCACCGCGACGACTGCCTCCGGCCAGCCCCAGGGGCGCACGACCGCACAGGCCAGCACCAGGACGAGCAGGGCGGCGGACAGGACCTCCGCGAGCGAGGTGTTCAGGGCCAGGTCCTTCCGGACGGCGACAGGGCAGCCCTTTCATTGAACCCCGTCGTACCCCGTCGGTGAGAGGGATGCTGCAGCACGCCGGTCACGGACGTACGCGGCGCCCGTCCCGGCACCTTCGAGCAGGGGTCTGACCCGACCGTCCCTGGCGTTGATGCGACGGGACTGGTGCCCTCGCTGGTGACCGCGGTGGCGGTGTGCGGTGTTTGTGACGATGCCAACGTTCGCTGCGCCGAGCACGCCGTGTTGACCTGTCGGCGTCACCTGCTGGCTGACGCACCTTCCTCCTGAACAGCCTGTTCTGTCGGGGTGGGGGTGTGAGGGGCGCGCTCCGGCGTGGGCAGTGCCCTCGCACGCCATCCGCACCAATTACTCACCGTGACCGATTGCTGCTAGTTCTATGCACGGAGCGTGACGACCCGGACGGTCGACACGTCGATCGCTCGTGCGAGCAGGAAGAGGTGTGTGATGTCGGTCGAGACCCGTACAGCCCCGGCTGGAGGAGCCGAGGCGGCCCAGCAGCAGGAGCAGCAGAGCCTGAGCACCGCGGCAGCGCGCAATCTGGCCACGACGACCAAGTCCGAACCGCAGATGCAGGGGATCAGCTCACGTTGGCTGACCCGGATGCTGCCCTGGGTGAACGTGCCGGGCGCGACCTACCGGGTCAACCGCCGGCTGTCGTACACCCTGGGTGACGGACGGGTGTCGTTCGTGAAGACCGGCGAGAAGGTCCAGGTTGTTCCGGCCGAGCTCGGTGAACTGCCGTCGCTGCGCGGCTTCACGGATGACGACGCGCTGGGCGCGCTGGCGGAGAAGTTCGTGCAGAAGGAGTACGAGCCGGGCCAGGTCATCGTGCAGGCCGGCCGCAAGGCCGACCACGTGTACCTGGTCGCGCACGGCAAGGTGGAGAAGATCATCGAAGGTCCCTACGGCGACGAAGCGGTCGTCGGACTGCTGGCCGACGGGGACGCCTTCGGCGGGCAGCTGCTGGCCGAGCCGGGCAAGAAGTGGGAGTTCACGGCGCGCACGGTGACCGCCACGACGATCCTTGCGCTGCCGCTGACGGCGTACAAGACGATCGCCGAGCGGCACGACGGACTGCGCGCGCATGTGCACATGATCAGCTCCAACGGCCACCAGAAGATGAACCGGTCCGGTGAGGCAGAGATCGCGCTGAGCTCGGGCCACGTCGGCGAGGCCACCCTGTCGCAGACCTTCGCCGACTACGAACTCGCCCCGCGCGAATACGAGTTGAGCGTGGCCCAGACGGTGCTGCGGGTGCACAGCCGGGTCGCCGACCTCTACAACGAGCCGATGAACCAGACGCAGCAGCAGCTGCGGCTGACCATCGAGGCTTTGCGGGAGCGGCAGGAGTACGAGCTGGTCAACAACAAGGACTTCGGCATGCTCAACAACGCCGACTTCGACCAGCGCATCTCCACCGTCTCGGGCCCGCCCTCCCCGGACGACCTGGACGAACTGCTGTCCATGCGGCGCAAGACCCGCTGCTTCCTCGCCCACCCCAAGGCGATCGCCGCGTTCGGCCGCGAGTGCAACAAGCGGGGCATCTACTTCGGCGGCGTGGAACTGCACGGAAACAACCTGCCCGCCTGGCGCGGGGTGCCGCTGCTGCCGTGCGGCAAGATCCCGATCAGCGAGCAGGGCACGTCGTCGATCATCGCGATGCGCACCGGCGAGGACGACCAGGGCGTGATCGGCCTGTACCAGACGGGCATCCCGGACGAGGTCGAGCCGGGGCTGAACGTGCGTTTCATGGGCATCGACGAGAAGGCGATCATCTCGTACCTGGTCAGCAACTACTACTCGGCGGCCGTGCTGGTGCCGGACGCGCTCGGCGTCCTGGAGAACGTCCAGGTGACCCGTACGAACGGGAACTGACAGCCGTGTCCTTGATCTCCCGGGCCCTCGCGCCCGCGGCGGACCACGACGTGGCAGGGCTGGTACGGGCTCTCCTCTCGGCGCAGGCATCGGCACCGCCGCGGCTGCCGGCCGCACCGGTGGCAGCGCGCGGCCCCCGGCTGCCGTCCGCGCCCACGGGGTTGGGCACATCGGCGGCCAGAATTCCCTGGCGCTCGCTCCCATTCGCCGTGCCCGACGTCGTACGGCCACCTGCCCCCGTACTGCCCACCGGCCCGACCGGCCTCGGCACGACGGCCGCCCGGCCACAGCCTCCCGCTCCCCGGCAGGCACCGGCACCGTCCGACCCGGTCGGCAGACTGCACTGTCCGCCCGCCGTACGGGACGACCCCGCACTCGGCGAGACCGTCAACGAGCGGCTGGTCGAGTGGGCCGAGGAGGTCGGGATCTATCCCGGCAAGCTCGACATGGTCCGCAAGGCCGGCTTCGGACGCCTCATGATGCTCGCCCACCCCGAGACGGACGACCCCGACCGGCTGCTGGCGGCGGCGAAGTGCGGGCTGTCCGAGTGGTCCGTCGACGACCACTACATGGACGGCGAGGTGGAGGAGGCCCGCCCCGAACTGCTCGGGCAGCGTCTCGCGATCGCCCACTCGGTGATCGACCAGGCTCACCTCCCGCGGGCGTACGCGCCACAGCTGGAGGCCGTCGTACGGGCCGACCCCGTCATGCGGGCCCTGCGCTCCGGCCTGGACAACCTCGCCCGGTTCGCCACCACCACACAGGTGCGCCGGCTCCGCCACGAGCTGGGCATCATGTTCGTCGCCTACAACCAGGAAGGCGTCTGGCAGAACACCGGACAGACACCGCCCGTCTGGGAGTTCCTGATGCACCGGCACGAGAACAGCTTCATCCCGTGCATGGTGCTCGTCGACGCGATCGCCGGATACGAGCTGCCGCAGGGCGAGTTCGCCGACCCCCGGGTGCGCCGCGCGTTCACCATCGCGGGCTCCGCGAGCGTCATCGTCAACGACCTGTACTCCATGGGCAAGGAGAACCCGACGGACTTCAGCCTGCCCCGGCTGATCGCCGCCGAGGACGACTGCTCCCTGGAGGAGGCCGTCGACCGCACCGTCAACATCCACAACGAGCTCATGCACACCTTCGAGGCCGAGGCCGCCGCCCTCGCCATGGCCGGCTCCCCCGAGCTGCGCCGGTTCCTGGCAGGCACCTGGGCCTGGCTCGGCGGCAGCCGCGAATGGCACGCGACCAGCGCCCGCTACCACGGCGACGACGCGAACGCCGCCTGACCACAGGCCCGTTCACGCTCCGCCCCCACCCCATCCCCCCCCACACGAGTAAGGACCCGCACGACTCATGTCCCGCATTTCGACGCAGATGGAGGACTTCGCCATGGGCGACGTCCTGCGCACCGACTACCAGAAGTCCGTGGCCGCGTACTGGAACGCCGAGAAGGACCCGGTCAACATCCGCCTCGGCGAGGTCGACGGCCTCTACCACCACCACTACGGTCTCGGCGAGTACGACCCCTCCGTCCTGGCCGGTCCGGCCGGGACCCGCGAGCAGCGCATCATCGAGGAGATGCACCGCCTGGAGACCGCCCAGGCCGAGGTTCTCCTCGACCACCTCGGCGACATCAAGCCCGGCGACCGCCTCCTAGACGCCGGCTCCGGCCGCGGCGGCACCAGCTTCATGGCCAACGCCCGCTACGGCTGCCACGTCGACGGCGTGAGCATCTCCGAGCAGCAGGTCGCCTTCGCGGGCGACCAGGCCGGCAAGCGCGGCGTGGCCGACAAGGTCCGCTTCCACTTCCGCAACATGCTCGACACCCGCCTGGACACCGGCTCGCGGCGCGCGATCTGGGCCAACGAGACCACCATGTACGTGGATCTCTTCGAGCTGTTCGCCGAGTTCTCCCGGCTGCTGGAGTACGGCGGCCGGTACGTGTGCATCACCGGCTGCTCCAACGACGTCACCGGCATGCGCTCCAAGGCCGTCAGCAGGATCGACGAGCACTACACCTGCAACATCCACCCCCGCAGCGAGTACTTCAAGGCCCTCGCGGCCAACAACCTCGTCCCCATCCAGGTCATCGACCTGACCCCGGACACCATCCCGTACTGGGAGCTGCGCGCGAAGTCCTCGGTGGCCACCGGCGTCGAGGACCCCTTCCTCACCGCCTACAAGGAGGGCAGCTTCCACTACCTCCTGATCGTCGCCGACCGCATCTGACCCATCGCGTTGCGGCCCGGGCATCGCCGATGGGGCCCGGGCCGCACCGCCGTTCAGTGCAGGAACTTCACCTGGGGAAAGCGTGTGGACGTCCCAGACCCGAGCTGTTCGGAGGGCATCAGCATCACCGGCCGCTCCAGGACCGCGTTCCCGCACCGGCCGCGGCACGGGGACGTCGGGGGCACATCCGGCCCGGACAACATCCGATACCCCGGCCAGACCGGCGGGCGGCGAGGGGCGCCCGGCATCCGGGTGCCAGAGCACAGGGGGTCGCCAGTCCGCGTGGAGATCGGACGCGCCTGCGCGTGGGCCGGGCTGCCGCGGCGTTGAGGCCCGGTGATCCCGCCGGTGACGGGTTGACCGGCCGTTTCGCAATGATCGGGGCAGGCGTTGATCCGCGTGATCCGCTCTGCCCCCGGCAAGCATGGGAGACGACATGAAGACGAACCGCCCTTGGGGCAAGGCCGTTGTCATCGGCGGGAGTTACGCGGGGCTGGTGACCGCACGGGTGCTGGCCGACTTCTTCGCTGAAGTCGTCCTCGTGGAGCGGGATGCCATGGACGAGGACACCGGTGCTCATCCGGGTGCGCCGCAGGGCTATCACGCGCACGCGATGCTGGCCAAGGGCGGCGAGATCCTGCAGCGGCTGTTTCCGGGGCTGCGGGAGGAGCTGCGGGAAGCCGGTGCGCCGGTGTTCGACTACGGGCAGGGGATCGACTTCCTGCTGCCGACCGGCCTGGCACCCCGGGGACGGACGGGGGTGCAGATCCAGTCGTTCACCCGTGACGAGCTGGAGCGCCGGCTGCGGCGCAAGGTGCTCGCGCTGGCCGGGGTCACGCTGATGGACGCCACGCAAGTCTCGGGCCTGACCTGGGACACCTCGGGGCGGGTGACCGTTGTGATGTGCCGGCAGCAGGGCGCGGAAGCGGTCGACCTGGCCGCCGATCTGGTCGTCGACGCCTCCGGGCGGTCCAGCTCGCTGGAGGACTGGCTGGGCGCGGCTGGCGTCACGGTCCCGGCGAAGCGGACGGTGAAGGCGAAGGTCACCTACACGTCGATGAACTTCGACCGGCCCGAGGAGGGCCACCCGAGCCACCCGGACTTCTACATCGCGTACCAGATGCTGTTCGCTCCCCGCGTGCCCCGGGCCGGGGTCCTGCTGGCCGTGGAGCGCAACCGGTGGACGTGCTCACTGTTCGGTTTCCAGGACCAGCCGCCGACCGACGACACGGGCTATCTGCGGTTCGCCGAGAGCCTGGACAACCCGCGCCTGGCCCAGCAGATCGGACGCCGCACGGTCCAGGAGCCCACCCATCGCTACACCAACGTCGACAACCAGTGGCGTCCCTATCACACCGTCAAGAACTGGCCGGACCGACTGATCGCTATTGGGGACGCGGTCTGCGTCTTCAACCCGGTCTACGGCCAGGGGCTGACGGTGGCCGCGATGGAGGCGGAGCTGCTGCACCGGATGCTGGCCCGCCGCAGCGCGTCCGGGAAGCAGCTGGACGGGCTGGCCAGCGGATACCGGAAGCGGGTGGGTCAGTTGCTGCTCGGCCCGTGGACGCTCTCCACCAATTCGGACCTGATGTGGAATCCGGACCGACAGCCCCTCGACGCGAGGTTCGCGCACTGGTACAACACCAGGCTCTTCCGTGTCGCGGTGAAGGACGCGGCCGTCTGGTCGAGGTTCGTGCGGGTGGTGAACATGGTGGCGTCCCCCGCCGTGCTGTTCCATCCCACCGTGGCCCTGAAGGTCCTGTCCACCGCGTTCACCCTGCGGGACTGACCTCTCAGAAACGCGACTCGGCGAGCAGGTCGCGAACGCGGCCGCGACGGTCATGCCGTGGCGGAGGCCCTTGGAGATGGTGAACTTCTCGCTCCAGTTCGCGGTGTTGGCCTTCAGCGTCATCTGGTGCTTGACGCTGAAGTCGGCCGTGCCCTCGACGACCGGGTCCCCGTCGACGATCTTGATCACGTCGACATGGACGGCCTCCCACTCGCACTCGCTGTACCGGTTGATCGTGATCTTGTTGATGGTGCAGGTCGCCGCGGCGGCCACACCGGCCGTTGCCGCACTGGCGTGGGCCTGCGGCGAGCCGACCGTGACCCGCAACTGCGCGCTGCCGGTCTGCTCCGCCACCGCCGACGGAGTGCCGGCCGTAGCCAGCACGCCTACCGCCACGGCCCCCGTAGTGAACAGCGTCCTCAACTTCAAGTGGTACCGCCGGTGTTGGTCGAAACGGCGAGGGCACAGGCGTCAACTCAGGCGTTCCCCCGCCGCGTTGACCTCATCCAAGCACTCCCCGCACACGGGCCGCACACCATTTTGATCACCCTTGGCCAGGAGCGAACGGAGTCGTACCGTCCTGGGAATATCCGGTGCTCAAGCAGAGAAGACACGACCGGTTCCGCTACGGCGAACGCCATCTCTGCACACCACCGCCGTCCTGGTCCCGCTCACCACAGGGCTGAAGCTCGGCAGTCCTGGCCCTCTTCGAGCAGAGCGGGGACGGACTGCGCGCCAAGCTGAAACGCCTGGTCAATCGCGGCATCCTCACCGAACCCGAACTCGGCCCGTTCGCCCCCACCAAGCCGACACGGGCTACCCCAGAGACCAACTCAAGCCGAAATCGGACGAAGCGTCACGGAATGCCCACTGGCAGGCGCATCTCTACGCAGTCTTGGCCTCGGTGACGGTCAGGGCGGGGTCGACGGAGGTCTCGGTCGAGGTGCAGCAGGCGTTGACGCCGCGGCAGGCATCGGCAGACTCCGCCCCCTCTGGAGAGGCGCTGGTGGCCGGCGGCCCTGAATCCGTCCTCACCGGACACGCGGGTTGCTTCCGTGGCAGTGGGCGGTTGTCGCGTGTACTCAGATGACTTCGATGGCAGTGGACGGCGAGATGCGGTCGCCGACCGTGAACTCGACGCTGGTGGGGCCCGAGGGTGTGTCGTCGGCCGCGCTCACGCAGACCCACATGACCGACCGTGATCCGTTCTCGGGAATTCCCAGGTCGACGTCGGAGAAGGTCAGTGTCTGGTCGTCGTCGGAGATGCTTCCCCTGTACACGGTGATGTTTCGGGCGGCGTCCCAGACGGTCAGCTGGTGATCGGGGTTGCCTTGCGTACCGAACCGCATGCGGGCATCGGTCGGCAGAACTGCGGTGACTGTTTGCAGCGGGATGGCTTGCGTTCCGTTGTTCCGCACCTCGACGCCCGGGTATACGGGCGCTCCTCCCCTCTCTGCGGTCGCCGGGGCGCCGCCGGGCGAGAGGGTGAAGCCCGGTGTGACGACGATCGTTGTGGAGGGGGAGGTCTTTCCTCCGACGGTGAAGGTCAGGCTGGTGGATCCGAGCGGGGCATCGTGGCCGGCGCTCACGGCGACCCACATCACCGTCGTCCCGGGCAGTTCCAGGTCCACGTTGGAGAAGACGAGCGATGTTCCGTCCTCTGACAGGCTTCCGATGTACTGCCTGGTTTCCTGGCGGGCGTTCTGGACGGTCAGCTGGTAGTCGGCGAGTGTCTGCGTGCCGAAGAGCAGACCGCGGTCGGCGGGCAGGGCGACCGTCACCGACACCGGGTCGAACGCCACGTTGGCTTCGACCCGTACTCCCGGGTACCCGACCCCTCCGCCCTGCCTCAGTTCCACGTCAGGCGGCCCGCCGGACGTCATCGTGAACTCCGCCCACTGCAGCACCACCTGGCCGCGGTTGTCCGCGTCGCCGACGGGAGACTGGTACAGGGGATCGTCTTTGCCGCCCGCTTGGGTGCCATTGCCGGCCAGGGTGCGTCCCCCGGTGACTCCAGGGCCGTTCACGAAACTGCTGCCACCAGCCCCGCCACTGTAGAAGGCGCTGGCCGAACCGCCGATACCGAGGCCGCCACCGCCGCCCGCGTAGCCGGCGCCCCCACCGCAGGAGCCGCCGTAGCCTCCACCTCCCCCTCCGCCCATGCCTGAGATCGGCACCTGGCCCCCGGGGCCCCCTTTGTCGGCGCCACCGTTCTGGCCGGTGTTGCCGCCGCGCCCCCCATAACTGGTGTTCGTGGAAATGGCCCCGCCGGCGCCGCCCGTTGAACCCGACGCTCCGCGCGCTGGCGGCCCGGTCCACCCGCCCCACGAGCCCGTCCGTGCGTCGGATCCGCTGATGCCGCCGCCTGCACCACCACGCGCATCAGCGTTATCCAGCGAGCACGCTCCACCTCCTCCGGCGATCAGAAGCGTCTGCCCCAGCCGCTGGCTGAACAGGCCACTCATACCGCCCCCGCCGAAGGGGCCTCCTCCCAGGTCGACAACGACCCGCAGTGTCTCCCCCGGCACGACGGCGATGTCGCCGGTGGCGAAACCGCCCCCGCCCCCATCGGTGGGTCCACTGCCCCCGCCGCCCCAGCAGCGGGCGTTGATGGTGGTGACCCCGGGGGGAACGGTGAAGTTCTCGACGCTGCCGGAATAGTTGAAGCGCCGGCTGTGGGTGTAAGGAGCGATGGGTGCGCTTGTGGACCGCGCAATGGCCGCACGGGGCTGGACCTCGCTGGCGGGTTCGAGGGTGGAGGCAATGGTTTCCTGGGTCATGGCGTGCCGTCCTTTCGTTGCAGATTGAGCGGATTCCCATGGTTCGCCGTGCGGGCAGACAGTTCCGCAAGGGAAATGCCCAGCGCGTGCCGGGAGTTCTTCCGGGGCTGCCGCCGTGGATTGCGATGTCGTTGCCTGGGGCGGCGAAGCCGTGGTCCGGCTCCGCCGCGCAGTGCCGTCAGGGACACGTGTGTCTTTCGGCTCCCGGGTCCGTGACGCCGCCCCCAGGGCTGCGGCCCATCTCGCTGGCATCGACGAGCGCGCCCATTGCGCGCCTGCGCGAGCCGTTCCGCGCCCTGGTCTTGCTCAGGGATTCAACGGCGTCGCACCAGATGTCGAGGTCGGGAGCTGCACTCAGTTCGATGGAGCGGGCCTTGGCCCGGCGGGAGGCCCGGGCCCAGTTGCCCGGGTCCCGCAACGATGTCAGGGCATGGATCCACGCGTTGAGGTCGTCGCGGTAGGCGAAGATCCCGGCTTCGCCCAGGGACTCGACGAGCCCGGGGGTGGGATGTGCGATGACCGGGATGCCCGAGGCGAACGCCTCCACCGCCACCCGTCCCCAGGACTCGTACAAGCTGGGCATGAGCATCACGCGCGCCCGGCTGTAGACGTGCTCGCGCATCTGCTGTCCGGGCACCGAGTCGACTACTTCACAGTTGGGCAGCCGTGGCGGTGGCATGATCTGCTGCCCGTAGGCGCCGCGGACACCGAGGAAATTCCATTCCGGCGTCCATGCGGCGATCTGCCAGAACACCTCGCCGCCCTTGTCGGAGTTGAGATTGACGAGGGTCGCGCAGCCGCCGGGCTCCGTGCGGTACTCCTCCGCGATCACCGGCGGACGGACCACGATGCTGTGCCTGGGCAGGAATTCCCGTGGGTAGCGGGCGTAGAAGATTTCGCCGTCCCGCCGGATCCACTCGCTGTTGTACACGACGAGATCAGCGCCCGCCGCGTTGTGAAAGCTCGTGGCGAAGTTGTCGTGGCAGATCACGGCCAGGGGAATCCGACGGTCCCGCGCGAGCCCCGCCACCAGGGGTACGTTCTCGAAGTGGGACAACAGCACATCCACCGTCTGGGCGCGGGCGGCGAAGTCCATGCCTTCCTGATAGGGGACGACCTGCACCCCGTCGATCTCGTAGCTCTTCTCGATCCTGCCGGGGTGCGACAGCCAGACCGTCACCCGGTGGCCACGCTCGGCCAGAGGGCGGAGCATCGAGTGCAACATCCACTCGGAGCCGGCGTTGTGGTCGGGCGGATACCCGTACACCCGGGCCGCGATGGACATGCTCCGCGACCTGGCCGGTGCGGCCAGAGCGGGCCTGTGTGGGCGAGACGCCACCGTGTCCACCTGTTGGTACTCCCTCCGGACGAAGACAAGACGACAGTAAGGCGGCGGACGCCCTCGCACAGCCCGCCGGCACGGGTCCGCAGGCCGCGGCCCCGCACCCTGTCTCTCGTGGTGGCCCTTCGGCGGGAAGGCCCCGACGGTCACCCCGCCTGCGGATCCACGACGCGGATGGCCGTGGAATCCGAGGATCGGTCGCCGATGCGGAACCTCAGCTGGATGTCTCCCAACCGGGCGTCGGCGGGGGCTTTCACCGCGACCCATGCCGCGGACACCGAATCCCTTCCCGACAGGGCCAGGTCGACGTTTTCGAAGGCGAGGCTCTGCCCGTCCGGCGACACAATCCCGTAGGAGTAGCGCGGGGTTCCCCCGGCGGGCTGCACGGTCAGCTGGTACCGGGGCTCGGCCACGAACTGCAGACCCACACCGCGAGGGAGATCCACGCGGACGCTCTGCGCAGGGATCGCGCCGTCCTCGTCAGCATGCACTTGCACACCCGGGTAACCGGTATTGCCGGCCCGTTCCAGCCTCACACCCGGCGGCCCGCCAGGCGCCACCGAGAACCGGACGGTGGCAGCGACACCGCTCACCTTCCGCACCCGATGGTTGTCGTAGTCGGCGATGTAGAGGTCGCCGCCGGAATCCACCACAACACCGAGGGGATGGTGGAGTCGGACATCGATGGCCGGCCCGCCGTCGCCGTTGAAGCCGTCGGTGCCGTTCCCGGCGACCGTGGTGATCTGCCGGCTCGTCGCGTCCACCCTGCGCACCCGATGGTTTCTGGAGTCGGCGATGAAGAAGCTGCCGCCCAAATCCACCGCGACACCGTACGGATACTTGAGTCGGGCGTTGACGGCGGGCTGGTTGTCGCCGTTGAAGCCCTCGGTGCCGTTCCCGGCGACCGTGGTGATCTGCCCGGTCCTCGCGTCCACCTTCCGCACCCGATGGTTGCGGTATTCGGCGATGTAGAGGTTGCCGCCGGAATCCACCGCGACACCAATGGGAGAGTTGAGTTGGGCGTTGACGGCCGGCTGGTTGTCACCGTTGAAGCCCGCGGTGCCGTTCCCGGCGACCGTGCTGATCTGCCGGGTCGTCGCGTCCACCCTCCGCACCCGATGGTTGCCGAGGTCGGCGATGTAGAGATTGCCGCCGGAATCCACCGCGACACCATGGAGAGAGTTGAGTTGGGCGTTGACGGCCGGCTGGTTGTCACCGTTGAAGCCCGCGGTGCCGTTCCCGGCGACCGTGGTGATCTGCCGGGTCGTCGCGTCCACCCTCCGCACCCGATGGTTTTCGGTGTCGGCGATGTAGAGATTGCCGCCGGAATCCACCGCGAGACCACGGGGATGGTTGAGTTGGGCATAGACGGCCGGCTGACTGTCGCCGTTGAAGCCGGCGGCGCCGTTCCCGGCGACCGTCGTGATCTGCCGGGTCCTCGCGTCCACCCTCCGCACCCGATGGTTGCCGTAGTCGGCGATGTAGAGGCTTCCGCCGGAATCCACCGTAACTTTCATGGGAAGGTTGAGTTGGGCACAGACGGCCGGCCCGTAATCGCTGCTAAATCCAGAAGTGCCGTTACCCGCGACCACGTAGATGGCGGGCTCACGCGCGTCGACACGCACGGTTTCAAGATCGGTCACAGCATTTCTCTTTTCTCTCGGCCAGGGGGATTTCTCCAGCGCAGCCCAGCGTCACGCGCCGCAGACAGCACGGCTGCGCGAGGGGCAAAATAAACGAAATAGGGGATGAAACCGCCGGGCACGGATATCCGGTTCACGCGACCGGATCACAACCAGCGTTACCTCAAAGAGCGGGCTATCGGCTGCGCTATGCCGCTTTTACGCATGCGCACACCTCCTATTGCCCGCCTTCACAGATGACTGCGAAAATGTTCGAATATGCAGTCTTTTATCGTGCTCGAAAAGACTGCCCGGTTCCAGGCTTCTACAAAAGGGGCATCTGTGCGCACGATCACCGATCCCGCCACAGGGATAGCCCGCCGAGCTCGCATCAGCTGACGTCACCTTTCACATGCAGACCGCGCGAGCTCCGCGTCACGCTCTCAGGCGCCCCACAGCACAGCCCCAGCCCCTCCGTGACGCCGGACACCCCAAGCCGAAGCGATTCACAATGGCCGGAAGCCGCTCGTACATGACAGACGCAGGACAGGGGTGCTGGCCCTGCCTTTGCTCTTGGTGATGACGAGCCGGGCGGTGATATCGCACAGACTCATCTCCTCCTGCTCGCGTGTGTGCCGGACCGCGGCGGGATACCGCGGGACACCCCGGATCACACGGGCCGTCCGCACGGCGGCTCTGGCCAACGGGCCGTCAACGGCGGGCTGTTGACACACCGCGTTCGAGGGGCGGCTCCGCCATTATCCGGTCCGCACCGGTGGTCGTGAGCAAGTGATCAACTCCCGCCTGTGGCCACGCCTGGCCGCGCCCGCAGTGCCGCTGATCAGGTGGCTGGTCTGGGCGCCTCGGCCCGGTCTCGCACGCGATGACGTACGCGATCGGGCCGGGCGACTGCTCAGGCTAGGCCCCCTGGCCTGGCGGCAGCATGCCCCCACTTGCGAGGAAAGCCTCACCGTCCGGGTTCGATTCGCCTTCTACTGCCCACTCGCCGGGGCCGAGGAAGAGGCTCACCTCGTTCACCGCCCAGTAGTAGCCGTCTTCTTTGTCGTCCATCGTTTTCGCGTCCTGGGTGAGCCACACCTTGGTGGAGTTCAGCAGCGGACAGTGCCAGATGGACTTCCCGTCCGGGCTGGTCACGTTGATCCACTTGAGCAGCCAGTCGTCGGTGCCGCTCGTCTTGAACTCGATGCGTTTGGGATCGCCGAAGTCTCCTGGTGCGGAGATCCGGTAGGTGTCGTCGAAGCCCCGCCGGAGGTCTCGCTCGCCCTTGAGATCCAGCAGCACCCAATCCGATTCGCGGTCGCCCCTGCGAAACCGCACGTGGATGTCATCGGTGGTGCCGGCCTCGTGCTCGTCCGCCGTCAGGATGCGGACCGCGTACACGACCGGCGTCGCCGCCTTCGCTGCCGCCGCCTTCTCCGCGGCCGCCACCTGCTCCGACTGCGTGTCCTTGCCGGCCATCTTGCCTCCGGACGCCACGAAGCCGAGGTCGGCGAGGCCGCCGAGCGGGCCCGAGGAGCCCTGGCCCTTACCGCTGTCCTTGTCGACTGAGCCGCCAGCCGTCTGGTAGCCGAGTCGGCGGAAGCGGTCGAGCAGCCCCGACGACGGTGGGTCGCCCAAGCGTGTCGAGGAGACGACGTCGTTCAGCCCTCTGCCCTTTTCGTTCCTGACTTCGCGCAGGTCGTAGGGGCCACCGGGCGGGATGTCCAGGCGTTCGCCGGTGCCGTTCCCGTGCTCGTAGAGTTGCAGTGTCCGGGTGGTTTTGTTCACCACACTGGTCACCGAGTCGTTCATGCTCCCGTCCCCGGCTTCGCCGAAGGATCCGACCGACTCATCGGCCACCAGAACCCTGCCGGCGACGGAGTTGTTGCAGTTCGGGTGGTCGTACAGCGCGTAGTGGCCGCGCGGGCACGCGTCGGAGCCCTTAGCGCGGATGATCTTCTTGGTCACAGGAAACCCCTTCGATCATGTGATCGATTAACTCTCGGTGGCTCCCACTATGGGTATACGCCCGCTGCCCGGCACCTGGACTGCGCCATCCGAGTGACGCCGAGCACCTTGGGCGACCAGCTGTGCGGCCACAGTTCAAATCAAGCAGGCCGGACCAACTTGCGCCCGCCGCAAGCGGCCGGCCCCGCTCAATGTTCTCTACGTTGTTCCGCGAGAAGCTCGCTACCCATACCGGGACGCATTTATCAAATCCAGGCCTGCATGACGACTGCGTGTACGGGGAAATCTTCACCACGCGAGAACAGCCGGACGGCCTCGCCCTGGTCTTCGGGGCTACCAGCTCCTGCGAGATCCCCCAGGAGCTGGTAGCACCTCGAAGGGACAACGGCCGCGACTGATCGTTTGACATCCAACCTGGTCGCCCCAGGCCAGGACACCGCAGCAGACTGACTTCACTACGTTGTCCGGGAGGCGGTGAGCCCTTCGTATGGCTCATCCACCCAGGGGCGTCGGGCGGGGCCGACTAACTTCTGCCGCCGCTACGGGGCACCGGCGGCCTGGTGCGTGACGGCCGCGCCTTCCCGCGCTTCGGCGTGCGACCGCTCATTGTGGTGGGTCCCGGGCGCGCGGGTCGCATTCGTGGTGGCCGACGGGATGCCGACGCGTTCTTCAGATGACGTTGATGGTCGTGGACGGCGATGTCCGGCCGCCGACGGAGAACTCCGGGCTGGTGGGACCCTGCGGGGCGTTCTCGGCGGCGCTCACACAGACCCACATGACCGACTGTGACCCGTCGTTGGGGATTTTCAGGTCGACGTCGGAGAAGGTCAGGGTCTGTCCGTCGTCGGAGATACTTCCCCTGTAGACGGTGATGTTTCCGCTGGCATCCATGACGGTCAGTTGGTGATCGGGGTTGCCCGGCACACCGAACCGCATGCCGGCGTCGGCCGGAAGGACCACGATGACCGTCTGCAGCGGGATGGCCTGCGATCCGCTGTTCCGCACCTCCACACCCGGGTACCTGGGCCCTCCTCCTCGCTCTGCGGTCACCGGGTCGCCGCCCGGCGACACGGAGAAGCCCGGTGTGACGACGATCGTTGTGGAGGGGGACGTCTTTCCTCCGACGGTGAAGGTCAGGCTCGTGGATCCGAGCGGGGCATTGTGGCCGGCGCTCACAGCGACCCACATCAGTGTTGTCCCGGGCAGCTTCAGGTCCACGTCCGAGAAGACCAGCGACGTTCCGTCCTCTGACAGGCTTCCCATGTACGGGGTCGTCTGCCCGTCGGCGGTCTGGACGGTCAGCTGGTAGTCGGCGAGTGTCTGCGTGCCGAAGAGCAGGTCGCAGTCGGGGGGCAGGGCTACCGTCACCGACACCGGGTCGAACGCCGCGTCGGCTTCGACCTGTACTCCCGGGTACCCGACCGGTCCGCCTTGCCTCAGCTCGACGTCCGGCGGCCCGCCGGGCGTCATCGTGAACTCCGACCACTGCAGTACCACCTGGCCGCTGTAGCCTGCGTCACCGACGGGAGAGTGGTACAGGGGATCGTCCTGACCACCTGCTCGGGTGCCATTGCCGGCCAGGGTACGTCCCCCGGTGACTCCAGGGCCGCTCACAAAGCTGCTGCCACCAGCCCCGCCGCTGGCAAAGGAGTCGACCGAGGAGCGGATAGAGAGGCCGCCACCGCCGCCCGCGTAGCCAGCGCCCCCACCCGTATTGCCGCCGTAGCCTGCGCCCCCGCCTCCACCCATGCCTGGGATCGGCACCTGGCCCCCAGAGGTTCCGTTCACGTTGGCGCCGCCGTTCTGGCCGGTGCTGCCGCCACGCCCCCCATAGCTGCTGGAATCGGAAATGGCCCCGCCAGCGCCGCCGGTTGAACCCGAAGCACCACGCGCCGGCGTCCCTGTCCACCGGACGCCGCCCGCCCGTGCGTCGGATCCGCTGGTGCCGCCGCCCGCACCACCACGCGCATCAGTTTCCGTCCAGCCCCCGCCACCTCCTCCGGCGATCAGAAGCGTTTGCCCCAGCCGCTGGCTGAACAAGCCACTCATACCGCCCCCGCCGTACCCTCCTCCTCCCAGGTCAACAACGACCCGCAGTGTCTCCCCGGGCACGACGGCGATGTCCCCGGTGGCGAAACCGCCCCCGCCCCCAACGCTGGCTCCAGTGCCCCCGCCACCCCAGCAGCGGGCGTTGATCGTGGTGACGCCGGGAGGAATGGTGAAGTTCTCGACGCTGCCGGAATGGTCGAAGCGCCGGACGTGGGTGTAGGGAGCGATGGGTGCGCTTGCGGCCCGCGCAATGGCCGCGCGGGGCTCGATGCTGCTGGCGGGTTCGGGGGCGAGGGCAGTGGTTTCCTGGGTCATGGTCATGGCGTACCGTCCTTTCGTTGCAGCTCGACAGCATTGGTTATGGTTCGCGCGTGTTTCGTAGCACCGTGTCCGACGCGGGTGCGGTTCGGCCCCCCGGGGCCGCAACGGCGCCGCGGCCCTTCTCGCTGGGATCGAGGAGCGTCCCGATTGCGCGCCTGCGGAAGCAGTGCCGAGGGCGCGTCTTTGCTTGGCGATTCGAGGGCGTTGCGCCAGATGTCGAGGTCGGGAGCTGCACTCAGGTCGATGAAACGGGCTTTGGCTCGGTGGGAGGCCCGAGCCCAGTTGTCCGGGTCTTGCAGGACGTCAGAGCGCGGATCCACGCGTTGAGGTCCTCCCGGTAGGCAAAGATGCCGACGTCGCCCAGGGACTCGAACGAGCCCGGGAGTGGGGTGCGCAATCACCGGGGTGCCCGAGGTAAGCGCCTCCGCCACCACGGTCCTCGGTCCCCGGCTGGGAAGTTTCGACTTCACTCCAGCTCCTCCGGCCGAGATCGAAGCGGTCGGTCACCTGTTCGCTCTGATCGTCGCTCGCCACGGGAGTCTTCTCCTGACGGGTTTTGGGGATGGGGTGGCCACCGTTGCCGGGGTGGACGGCGAGGTCGTGTTGGAAGACTGAGGGTGGGTGACGCTCGGGGGCACGTCGGCTCCTTGAAGTGGGCACCGGATGGGTGTGGGCGGCGCTTCGATGGTGATGGAGGTCCGTCGGCGCCCGTGGCGGAGCGATTCGATGGCGTCGCACCAGGTGTCGAGATCGCGGGTCGCGCTGAGTTCGGCGGAGCGTGCTTTGGCACGGTGGGAGGCTTTTTCCCAGTTGTCGGGGTCGCTCAGGGATCTGAGGGCGTGGGTCCAGGCGTTGAGGTCGTCGCGGTAGGCGAAGATTCCTGCTTCGCCGAGGGACTCGACCAGCCCGGGGGTGGGGTGGGCGATGACGGGGATGCCGGATGCGAAGGCCTCGACTGCGACGCGGCCCCAGGACTCATAGATGCTGGGCATGAGGATGACGCGCGAACGGGCGTAGACGTGAGTGCGCATCTGGTCTCCGGGCACTCCGTCGACGACTTCGCAGTTGGGCATCCGAATCGGCGGCGTGATCTGCTGGCCGTATGCGCCGCGGACGCCGAGGAAATTCCACTGCGGTGTCCACGCGGCGATCTGCCAGAAGATGTCGCCGCCCTTGTCGGGGTTGAGGTTGACCAGGGTTGCGCAGTCGCCGGGTTCAGTGCGGTACTCGTCCGCGATGACGGGAGGGCGGACGACGATGGTGCGCCTGGGGAGGAATTCCTTCGGGTAGTGGGCGTAGTAGATTTCGCCGTCCCGCCGGATCCATTCGCTGTTGTAGACGACGAGGTCGGCTCCCGCCGCGTCGTGGAAGCTGGTGTTGAAGTTGTCGTGGCACAGCACGACGACGGGGATCTTGCGTGCTCTGGCCAGTCCCGCGACCAGGGGAACGTTTTCGAAGTGGGAGAGGAGTACGTCCGCTTTTTGGGCCTCGGCGGCGAAGTCACCGCCCTCCTGGTAGGGGATGACGCGTACTCCGTCGAGGTCGTAGGTCTTCTCGATGCTTCCCGGGTGGGAGAGCCAGACCGTCACGTGGTGGCCGCGGGCGCTCAGGGGGCGGAGCATGGAGTGCAGCATCCATTCGGATCCTGCGTTGTGGGCGGGCGGGTACCCGTAGACCCGGGCCGCGATGGACATGCTGCGCGATGTGGTGAGTGGGGTCAGCGGGGGCCGGAGCGAGCGGGACGCTGCCGTGTCCACGTGGATGGACTCCCTTCGGTCGCGACGGTGCGAGGGTAGAGCGGGCACGGGCGCAGCACGCCGTAATGCGTTCCGCCCGCGAGGGGGGCCGGTTCCCGTGACTTTGGGCGCCTGGGCGGGCGGCACGTCCCGTGCTGCAATCCGGTGCGGGTCACAGCAACGGACCGACCGTGATTGGCCGTTCAGCTCACGACGTGGATTGGAGTCGAGGGCGTTGTCCGGTCGCCTACCTGGAAGGTCAGATGCGTGTCTCCCTGCCTGGAAGGTTCCGCGAACGCGGCCCGCGGCGAGCCGCACGTCGCCGCGACCATCGAGGCAGCGACCGAGCAGCCGTTGAACACTGGAATGCCTAATGCATATGCCGGTGGAAAGGAATTCATGTTCTAGTTCTCCACGGTCATCCGGCTGCCGCAAGCGGTGCACACCCAACCGAGCGACTACTGCCTGCAGGCCCACCCTTCGGATACATCAGCGGGCGGAGACCTGGCGCAGACATCGGCGCGTGAACCTCATGCCGCCCCGCCGGCTGACAGAACCGTCCACTCGAGACATTGAAGACCCAGTACACGGTGGTGATGCACAGCGGCGCATGACTGGGCCAGCCCACGGCACAGGGGTGCGCCTGCTCACGTCAGGGACGCACGCGCGCAAGCCAGCCGGGAGCTGCCCGCCCCACGCTGACGTCGCTGAAGGTAGAAGTCGTCCCCCACCAGAACAACGCGGCCCTGATCGTCGAGAGCGACGACGCGGACTCCGCCATCGGCTGCGACGTGCTCGTACGCGCCGAGACTCCCATCGGGGCGGAGCACCGAGTCACGCAGCAGCGAGATGTAGGGGCCCTGGTGGATCACCTGGCTCGCCAGTCCTGTCCATCTCATGGCCGCTGTACCTCTCGGGGCTCTGTGCCGGTGACCGCCGCACGCGCTGCGTCGTGGCAGGTCATCAACGGGTGCTGCCGGCATCGGCGGATTGGGCGAGGATCTCGCTGGACCGGGCGACGCATTCGGCGCAGATCCATACGTCGGGGCCGGCGACCAAGCGGCGTTCCTCGCTGCGGGGGTGGCCGCAGAACGAGCAGCGGTCAGGCTGTTTCTTGCTCGACGCCTCACCGCTAACCGTGCACGAGCTCGATAGGTCCTGTGCCGGCCGGATCACTATCTGGGTGACATCCCCACGAGCTGGAAGTGGACCCTGTTCAAGGTGTACAAGCGAACCAAGGACGGTACCAAGACCCGACCGGCGGGGCGGCCGTCACGGCCTGTCCTCACGCATACGGCGCTCCAGATCCCGCAACGACGCGTCCGGGCTGTCCCCGAGCGCGTCGGCGAGGAGGCGTCTTGCGGCCGAGTACTGGTCGACTGCGTCGGCCTGCTGCTCGCTGCGGTGCAGGGCGAGCATGAGGAGCTTACGCCAGCGTCGGCGCTGTGGATCCTCGGCGGTCAGTTTGGTCAGTTCGGCGATGGCCTTCTCGGGCTCGCCCAGTTCGAGATCCAGCTCCAGGCGTGTTGCGAGGAGTTCCAGCCGCCATTCCCGGAGCTGTTCCCGTTCCTCCTCGGCGTCCGGGACTGGCAGTGCTTCCAGCGGGTCGCCGGTCCACAGGGCCAGTGCCTGGTTCAAGAGCCCCCTTGATTCTTCTGCCCGCCCGGCCGCGCGACTCTCCCCCGCTTGCTCTACTAGCTCCCGCGCTCGATGGAGATCGAGAGACCCAGGCGCTAGGCGGAGCAGGTAACCCGGGGGTTTCCTGACCAGTGCGTTAGGACCGAGTCGACGCCGGAGCCGCGCGACGTGGACGTGAAGAAGCGCGGTCGAAAGCGCCGGAGGACTGTCACCCCATACGGCGCGGATCAGCACGTCCGTGGGGACAACGCGCCCTTCGTGCAGCAACAACGTGGCAAGCAGGAGGCGTTCGCGCAGTGACCCGATAGTCACGGTCAGACCGTCGCGCCAAACGCCGACCGGACCGAGCATGCTGAAGGTCAGCGTCGAGACATCAACTGCCTCATCGGGCTGCAGTTGTAGCACTTGGGCCTCACGAGGGGCGGCCTCATCGGGCTGCGGTAGTAGCACTTGGGCCTCACGAGGGGCGGCCTCATCAGGCTGCGGTAGTAGCACTTGGGCCTCACGAGGGGCGGTGGGCCGGCGCAGCCCTCCGTTTTCGGCGGCGGCCCTGGAACGTTCCTGTGCCGTGTTCATCAGGGCCTCTGATCGCGAGAGACGCTGGCTGTCCTCCGAATCTAGGGCGACGAGGCCCTCTGCCGCGGCGAGACTCGACAGCGCGGTCACCGTCAGCGGATGACGGCCTCCCGCGGACGCCGCTGCCTTCTGTGCCGCTATGAGCAGTACGTCGACGGCGCGTTCCGATCGGTCGCGATCCCCGGACGCCGTCGCGGACTCACACTCGGCAAGAGCCAGTGTCACCAGCGCGGACAGTGACTTCGGGTGCTCTCCGCCGAGCAGCCCCACCAGGCTACGGGCGATCTCCGCGATCTCGTCGAGTCGGGCCTCGACAGCCGCATGCTTATTCCGGGCGCGCGCTGTCGTCGCCTTAAGCGAGGCTACGCGCAGCCGCAGTTCGAGTTGTGCTACGGGGCGGCCGTCCGACTGTGTAGAGGCGGGGGCCATACGAATGAACTGCGCGGCCCGGTCAGCGGACCTGCCCGCCGCGTCGACGTCGTTCAGCCCGAGTTCGACCGCCGCGAGATTGGCAGAGGTGATAGCCAGGGCAGTGTAGTCGCTGTCAGACCGCCGCCACGGCGTTTTGATTGCCGCAGACAACACCTGTTCCGCGGCGGTCAGTTGGCCGCGGTTCGCGAGTGCGACGGCGATCCGGTTGAGGGACCGTTGGCGGGAGCGCACATCGGTCCCTTTCGCCGTCAGACGGGACACCACCTGCCGCAGCAGCGCCTGTGAGACCTCCGGTTCTTCGAGGTCGTTTAGGAGCCCGGTGAGACCGGTGACGGCCTGGCCGAGATCCCCGATCGACAGTAACTCCGGATCGCGGGACAGCCGTTGGACCGCGTCCTTCACCTGATCACGCGCTGCTGTGTCGCCGGACTGTGCCCGCTGAGCCAGGGAGAGCGTGGTGAGCCATGCCTCAGGGACGCGCGGCTCCGGACCACCTGTCATGCGCCGCCCCCGCCCATTTCCCGTTCGATGAGCCGCTTGACGGTCAAGACCTTCAGCTCCGCGACCTGCGCCGGATCGATCAACTCGCGCTCGGCCCAGTCGTCGAGTTGGCGCAAAAGCTCCTCGGCGTCGTCGAACCGTTCACGCGTCGCGGCCTGCTGCCGGTGTCCCGACCGGGGCGGCCGGAGTACGTCGATGAGGTGCGCGACGTCGAGATGGTCGAAGCGGCGCATCGCCTCCCCGATAGTGGCGGCGATGAGCACGTTCGCAGCGCGGGAGGCGTCGGCGCGGTCCGGGGTTTGCTCAATGAGGATGCCCAGCACCGCAGGCTGCCGCTCCGTGCCCTCCGGGACGCCCTCGACGGGGCCGCCGGAGTAGCCGGAGTAGTCGCCGAGGTGCTGGTCCGTGGTCAACTGAAGGGCCTCGATGGTGGCGCCGCCGACGCAGTGGTGGCGGGCCGTACCACTGACGAGGCCGCTGAGGTGGATGTCGGCCACAGCGGGGCGGTAGGGGCCGCGCCAGCGGTCGCCGTCGCGGGCGCGGTCGGCCGCGGGGATCGGCAGGCTCACGCGATGGCCGGCGGCGATCTCGATGAGCGCCATATCCGCCTCTTTGTCCTGTCGGCAGAACCGGCCGTCGACCCGCTCGCCATCGGCGAGTTCGATGTCGACCTGTTCCTCGAGAGCCAGGTCGCGCAGGCAGTGCAGCGCCGTGAGCACGAACCGGCGCGTGAGCAGGAAACCGCCGCCTAGCCGCTGCCCGGCCCGGTGAAGGTCGACCCAGTAGTCAGTTGCGGTCACGGTGTCCCCAGTGTTCGCTCCACGGTGAGGGTGACCTCGAACGAGGCCTCGGCCGACGCCTTGGACAAGATGACGCCGGCCTCGGCAGCCAGAGTCAACCCGAAGGTGACGTCCAGACTCTTGACCTGCCAGCCGGCGCGCTCGGGCACCTGGTCCAGCGACCGCTGAGCGATGGCCGACGCCTGGACGATGGCCTCCTCGATCTCGGCAGCACGCTCGCCGAGCGCGGCGGTAGGGCGGGCTCTGCTCGCGATCTGTCGCATTCCCGCGGCGTCGAGCGCCACCGTCTCGACCCTGATGTTGGCCATGACCGTTCTTCCCCCGTGTACTAGACGCCCTCGACGGGGCGAAACCTGATCTCAACGGAAGGATATCCGGGCAGAGTTGGCGCAGACGAGTGCTGCGGAGACAAGTGAGCGCAGCGACGCCCCCCGGCGCGGGGCAGGAGAGGCGGCGGAGATAGCCATCCGAACACTACTCGGGCCCGATACAGCGCCTCCGCCTCCTTGGCATAGGCGTTCTCGATCGCCTGGCGCTTCAACTTCAGTGAGTCTCAATGACGCAGGGAGGCTGCCCTTGGCACACCTAGGGTCGAGGTCATGAGTGTGAACGAGGACTCCCGCCGTGTACGGATCGCCGCCGCCCCCGGAGACGAGACAGTCATCGAGATCGACGGCCACGACGTGGCCCATGCGGTGGAGGCGTACCGGATCACGCAGACCGTCGACGAGGGGCCCGAGGTCACTCTGTACGTGGCGCAGGGCTGGAAGGGCATGCAGTTCGAGGGCCTAGCCGAGGTGCTCGTGGAGCCGGCCGACGTACGGCACGTCGTCATCGGATTCCTCGACAGCGTGGACTGGCAACAACTCGACGATGCGGCGCTCGGCCGCGGCGACCTGGACGGGAAGCCGGGTGAGCTGACGCGTGGTGTACTGACGCAGCTGAGGGAGTGGGCTGCGGGTGCCGCTTGATCAGACGGGCATAGCCCGGTTCGCAGAACGTCACCTCATGCCGGACAGAGTGAAGATCACCCGCAGTCGCGGCGAAGACCGGCTGGACCCAGAGACTGGTGATCTGGTCCCCGCCCCGCCTTCCCGCGTGTACGCCGACAGGGCTGGCCTGTATGCGCACCAGGAACGCATCCGCGGCAAAGGCAGCCACGACGGAGCCTGGCTGGAAGAGGTACGGCCCGGCTACCGAATGCTGCTGCCGCTTGCCGCCCCGGAGCTGCAGGAGGACGACTCCGTCCTGGTCGTCGAGGCCCGGGACGAACAGGCGGTTGGCCGCACGTACCGGGTGACGGCCCTCGGTGAGGTTTCCTCGTTCCCTGTGCTGCGGACGGTGTGGCTGGAGGAGCACAACCGGAAGGCCGTCCCGTGAGCGGAGGCGTGTTCACGGACGCGGGAGCGTTGGCTTCGGCTTTGGACCGCGGGGCGCAGCGTTCGCTGTCGGCCACGGAGACGGTCATGCGTCACAGCGCCCAAGCCCTGATGAAGCGTGTGCAGCACAATGCTTCAGGGCGCCCTGGTCCCCGCGTGGTCACTGGCAAGTACAGGGCTTCGTGGACGAGCGACGTGCACCGCGCGGGCCCCGTTGTCGTTGGCGAGGTGGGCACCGCAGCACGGCAAGCTCGGCGTCTGGAATTCGGCTTCGTCGGCGTCGACAGCCTCGGCCGGCACTACAACCAGCCGCCTTATCCGCACCTCGGACCGGCTGTTGACCAGACGGGGCCAGCACTGGTGCGGGCTCTCGGGCACGCCGTGACGGAGGCATTGTGAGTGCGCTGACCGTGGACATGGAGCAGTCGCTCGCGGCGGTCCTGGCCGAGCACGAGCGGGGCATGCTGGCCCGCGCCGTTGTCATCGCCGAGCTTCTGGACGACGAAGGCGAGCGATCGCTGTCCGTGCTGACGACTCCCGGCATGCCGGAGTGGGATGCGCTGGGCCTGTGCCGCTACGGCGCGCTGTCCATCGAAGGGCCCACTGCCGCGTTCTTCACCGAGGCCGGCGAATGATAGACCGCGCGCCAGTGTCCGAGGCGCTCCAACACCTGATCGTGAAGGCGACGGGCCGACTGTGTGGCCTCGGCGCGCTGCCGTTGGTGAACGGGAAGCCTGCCGAAGTGCCGTACACGGTGCTGTATCCGCTCGGCGGACCGGTGGGCGGTGCGCCGCTGGCGGATGCGTCGGAGGATGCCGAACTCGTGTATCAGCTGACCTCGGTCGCGGTCCGAACCGATCAGGCGGAGTGGATGGCCGACCGGGGGCGTCGAGCCGTCCTGGAGCGCGCGCCGTCGGGCGCCTGGCGGTATCCGCTGAAAATACCCGGAGTTGATGTCTGGGGGCGCGAGCTGGATGCCGACGACGGCACGGACACCACTGCCTCCGCCCAAGGCGTGGTGACCAGCTCGCAGCGATATCGGCTGAGCGCCACCAGTAGGTAGGACCTGACCCTCCTGCCACTCGACCATCAGGGGCCCCACCTGTGCGGCGGTGGCTGAATCGCACTCTCTCCTCTGCTCCCTTCCGCCCCCTTCTCGTGTCACTGGTGTCACGTTTCGTAGGGCAGACACCCCCATGGGATCGGTTTTGGGGAAGGCCGCCGATGCCCGTCACGTTCGCTCTCGTCCACAGCGCGTACGAGTCAGGGGAGGCACATCATGGTGCGGGCTTTGATGAACCGGCAGAAGCACGCGAGCCTGGGGAGACGGGTCGGCGTAGGTGTGGCGGCGCTGGTGGGCGGACTGCTCCCGCCGATGGTGGGCGCTGACAGCGCGGCTGCGCAGCCGAATCAGCAGACGAGCTTCTCTACTCCTGGCGTGTTCACCTTCACGGTTCCCGGCAATCGCACTGACGTGAAAATGCTGACCATCAGGGTCTGGGGCGCCGGTGCCGGTGGGGGCGGCGGGGCCGGTGCGGGCGGCGGAGGCGGTGGCGGAGGTGGCGGCAACGCCCTTCTCGCGCTGGGCGGCGGAGGCGGTGGCGGCGGTGGTGGGGGCGGAGGAGGCGCCAGCGGCGGTGGCGGAGGCTCCGGCAGCTTCGTGAAGTGCACCGAGGTACTTGTCGGCGGCGTGACCTTGACCGTCGTGGTGGGGGCGGGGGGAAGTGTCGGCGGCGCGGGGGCCGGCGGAAATGGCGGGGCCGGCGGCAGTGGTGGCGGTCCCTTCGGTGGCGGTCCCGGCAGCGCAGGCGGCTCCGGCTCCCTCGGTGGGTCTGGTCAGGACAGTTCGGTAGGCCTCACCACGGTGGACCTGGCGTTCGCCTCCGGCGGTGGCGTCGGTACCCGGGCCCCGACGGGCGGGAGGGGTGGTGGCGGCGGCGCTGCCGGCGGGGCCGGCGGGCTCGGCGGTGGTGGGGGCGGCGGCGGTACCGTCACCGGATCCGGCGGTACCGGCGGTGGCGTATCACGGTGTCTGGGTATCCCCACCGCCGCGCTGAACGGCAATAGCGGCAACGCCGGTGCCGTAGGCAACTCCGGTACGGCCGGCGGCAGTGGCGCAAGCCAGCAGAGCGGCACAGGTGGGGCCGGCGGCAGTGGTGGCACCGGCGGCGGTGGCGGCAGCGGCGGGACCGGTGGTGTCGGCATCACCGCCGACGGGTTCACCTTCGGTGCCGGCGGCAGCGGTGGCGGTGGCGGCATGGGTGGCATCGGCGGTGCTGGTGGCACCGGCGCCACCAGCGGCGGTGCTTCGGCCGCCAATGGGGCTGCCGGTAGTGCCGGGGACAACGGCGTGGCCGGAATCGTCGGCGGAAACGGGGCCGTCGTCATCGACGTGACGCCGGTTCCCTGACCTGGGACCGGGTGTCCGCAGAATACGCCATGTACTTGCCGGCGTCGTTCGGTTCTGCCATCAAATGATCTCGTTTCCTCGTCGGTGGGGGTCCGGTATTCCTCGCTGGGGCGGGTGGTGCGTCGGCGGGCGATGAACGCGCGGTGGCCGTTGATGACTTCTTCGGGGTAGACGGCTGACGGTAGCGTCGGTTATCGGAACTCGCGGAATGGCCCGAGTGTTCGTCACCGGACCAGTCCGTCGATCTGTCGATCGCGTAGGCCGCTGTCCGTCCGGTCGGTCAAACCGCCGTTCGACTTCGAGGCAAACAGGCAACAAGTAGGTTCGTTCCGCTTCTTCGCGCTCATACACGGCGAGGTGATGAGCAGCTCCGACGCCCGCAGGGGCCCGCCTACGGCCCACCCCTCACAGCACCCTGGCCGCCCATCACCGGCACTGCGCCGATGCGGACAGCCTCGGGGTGAACTCCACACCCCTCCGCGACGGGCTCGCGCTCGGCTGGTTCTGCGAACTCGAGCTCCCCGATCGCGTAGTCGGCAGCGAACCCGCGCGCCGTCATGCCCTCGCTGGCCAGATCGGCGGCCAAGGCGTCGCCCCTGCGGTTGCGTACGAGGAGCGCGACATTGACGCCCCGACGGCCGAGCTACCGTGCGACTGCGATTCCCAGTCCGGAGCCCGCTCCATGGACGGGATGGTTGTCCTTTTCTCTCCTGCGTGCGGCACGGTCAGGTCGGGCCCGATTCACGGTCGCGCCCGGAATCCAACCCTGCCTGCCCCACCGATCCGTATCCCTCAGAGCAGTCCTATGCGGTGTGGCCGCTGGTGGTGAGTACGTAGTCGCCGACGAGGTCGCCGAGGAGGGCGCCGGCGAGGATGTCGCTGGGGAGGTGGCCGGCCATGTAGAGGCGGGAGTAGGCGACTTCGGCCGCCATCCACTGGTACTCGGAGGCGCGCTGCGGGTTGAGGTTGCTGAGGTAGGTGACGGCGGTGGCGGAGAGGGCGCCGTGTTTGGAGGGGTAGGAGCAGGGGCACTTCGCGCCGGCCTTGATGTGCTTGTCGGGGCGCAGGGAGGTGTCGAGGACGTAGGGGGCCGGGCTGTTGTACCGGGCGACGAGCTGCTTCGTGATCGTCTTGGAAAGGGTGAAGGCGGCCTTGAGCTGCGTCTTGTCGGTCTTGCCCTCTGCGGCGGGAAGGAGGTCACGCTGGTCGTGGAGGTAGACCTTCCAGATGTCCTTCTTGCCGTAGACCTCCAGCCAGGTCGCGGCCTTCTTGCCCGCCGCAGTGCGGGTGCGGGCAAGTGTCTGGACCTGCTTGAGCTCGGCGGCACGCGCTGTGCTGCTGGGCGGGGCGGGGATGTGGGCTTCGGCCCAGGTGGTGAAGGCGTGGTCGTCGCGGGTGGTGCCGTGGGCCTTCTTCCATTGGGCGAAGAGGGTGTCGGCGGTGTGCTTCTGGGCCGTCAACTGCTGGGCGATGTGGGCGATTTGGGCGTTGGTGAAGAGGGCGGGCGGGGGGTTCTGCTTGACCTGGTCGGTGGCCGAGAGCTTGGTCTTGGCCGAGGCGGCGGGCGTGGCGTCGGCGGTGACCAGGGGGCGTACGAGCCCGAAGGTGGCGGCTGCGACGGCGGCGACGGCGATGACGGGGTACTGCCATTTCACGCGGCGGGCGGCAGTGGCTTTCATGCGGCGGTGGTCCTTCCAAAGGCGTGCGAGGGTGTGCTGGTGGTGAAGTAGGTCCGGGCGATGCGGCGGAAGTCGTTGCCGGGGAGTCCGGGTACGAGCAGGGAGAGCCCGATGGCGTACTTGCTCACGGAGACGGGCCGGGTGCCGAGGTCGAGCAGGAGCCGGTCGGCCGGGGCGGGGCGCAGGCCGCCCTTGGTCTCGACGAGGACGTGACCGGGATCGAGGGCGGTGGTCCCCTCGTCGCGGTGGCAGGTGAGGAGGGCGTCGAGGGTGACGCGGGTGCCGCCTTCGAGGTCGGCCAGGGCCGCCCGGTGGTAGCGGATTTCGCCGGCCGGGGTCAGATCGGTGGCCGGGACGGAGGTGATCCCTGCCCGGCCGAGCATGGCGGCGACGAAGTGCGTCGCGGCGCTGTCGAGGCGTCCGTAGGCGTCGGCCTCGGTGCCCAGGGCGTGCTTGACGGTGGCGCCGCGGCCGTCCTTGGTCTTGACCTCGACGCGGCACAGTCCGTCCTCGGCGTAGAGCCGGGTGCGTACCTTCCACCGGCGGCGGCGGCCCTGGACGTGGGCGTGCCAGGCGGCGAGTTCGGGAGTGTCGAAGTAGGTGCTGCGGTAGTCGGTGGTGCGGCGGCCCGCGATGTCCAGGACCCGGTGTGTGGCGGCGAGCGCGGTCACCAGCCGTGCGGCCACGGCGAGGGGGACCAGGTACTTGCGGTCGACGCGGTGCTGCAGCGCGGCCGCCGCGTCGACCTCGGCGAGGGTGGCGCCTGGCAGGCGGGACAGGCCCAGGGTTTCGGCGAGCGATTGCGGTCCGGGCGCGGTCGGTGTCGGGGCGTGCAGGACGCTCGTCGCGGGCGTCATGCGGGCTGCCGTTCCGCGGTACGGGGGGAGCGTGGCGCGTCCGGGTCGATCTCCTCGGGCATCTCGGCCTCGGCCGGGTCCTGGAGGGGGAAGCGGACGGAGACGCGGGTGGTCTCGCGTACGTAGTCGACCTCGTCGACGGTCACCGACAGCGGCGGGGCGCCGAGCCGGGCGGCGACGTCCAGCCGGATCTCCGCGGGGTCGCGGTAGACGCGGTCGAGGGTGACGCGTACCACGCGGGTGGGCCGGTGCGCGGAGGGGTCGTCCACCAGGGCGACGGCGATCAGCAGCAGGACGTCGAGGGCGACGATCAGCCAGGTCTGTCGCTGAGGCAGTCCGCTGGCCAGGCCGATGACGAGGGCGACGAAGGTGTAGGCGACGTCGCGGAGGGTGAAGGCGGCGCTGCGCAGCCGGACCATGGACAGGATGCCGAAGAGTCCGAAGCCGACACCGGCAGGGAACTTCCCCGCGGTGATCGCGGTCATCGCGGCGAGGAGCCCGAGGTTGAGGGCGGTCAGCACCAGCGGGATCTCAGTGACGGAGCGGCGGCGCCGGTAGAGCCAGCCGACCAATATCATCAGCACGATGACGTCGAGCCCGGCCCGGGTGATCATGTCCGTCGCCGTCAGATGCGCCGAGAGCCCCTTCGCCGCGAGCAGCGATATCTGGCTGTGCATGCTTCTCCTCCCCAGCGGACACGGTGATCGATCCGCTGCAAGGTGAAGGACGCTAGGGATTTCACATGAACGCACCATGAAGGTTGAGATGACGACGAGCGGTGGCCGGTGTCCGGGGCCGCCCGGATCCCGCATACCCTTCACGCCGTGCACTTCTTGGTCATCGACGATGAGATCCGCCTGGTCGAGCTGATCGTCCGCTACCTGCGCGAGTCCGGTCACACCGCCGACAGCCGCCACGACGGCCCGGGCGGGCTCGCGGCTGCCCGCGACCCGCGGGTGGACGCGGTCGTACTGGATGTGATGCTGCCCGGCATGGACGGGGTGGAGGTCTGCCGCACCCTGCGCCGCGAGGGCAACAATGTGCCCGTGGTCCTGCTGACCGCCCGCGGCGCGGTCGCCGAGCGGGTCGCCGGGCTGGACGCGGGCGCCGACGACTACCTGGTCAAGCCCTTCGCGATGGAGGAGCTGCACGCCCGGCTGCGCGCGATATCCCGCCGCCGTCCGGGCGCAGACGGCCTCAGCGGTCTAGACAGCCGCCTGGAGGTCGGCGACCTCGTCCTGGACCCCGAAGCGCAGCGCGCCTGGCGGGACGGCACCGAACTGGAGCTGTCCAGGCGGGAGTTCGCCGTGCTGCAGGTGCTGATGGAGAACGCCGGGCTGGTGGTCAGCCGCACCCGGCTGCTGGACGAGGTGTGGGACGGCGAGTTCGACCTCCGCAGCAACGCCATCGACGTCCACGTCTACAAGCTCCGCACCAAGGTCGACAAAGCCTTCGGCCGCAGTGACATCACGACGCTGCGCGGCCGCGGATACCGGCTGGAGACCGCGCCATGACACCGCCGCCCGGCCGCGCACCGCGGTGGTGGCGGCCGCACCGGCTGCCCATCGTGCTGCGGCTGCTCATCGCGGTCGCCGCCGCGATGTCCGTCGTGCTGACCGGAGCGGCGGGCCTGGTCTACTGGCGCGTCGAACAGGCTCTGGACCAGCAGCTGAACGAGGACCTCGCCAAGTACCGCCGCGGTCTCAGCACGGCCCTGCGCAGGGACGGAACGCTACCGCAGGGACCGGCCGGAAGCCTCTACCAGGTGATCGACGCCCGTGGCCGGATCACCATGGCCAGCGACGGCCAGCACACGACGCCGCTGCTGACCGCTGCCGAGCTGCGCGCGAGCAGGGCAGGGACGACCGTGCGACACGACATCGGGCGTCTCCTGCCGATCGAGCCGACCTCGCTCCGGCTGGAGGCCAAGCGGGTCCGCCTCCCGGACAGCACGACCGTGGTGGCCGTCGCGGCGATCCAGCGCGGCCACCGCGACGAGGCGCTGCGCGAACTCCTCGGCCAGCTCGCCCTCGCCGCCGGCCTGACGCTGGTGGCCGCGTCGTATGTCGGCTACCGCACCGCCCGCGCCGCTCTCGGCCCGGTGGAACGCTACCGGTCCCGCGCGGCGACCCTGGCCGACGGCGCCTCCGGCCTGCGCCTGCCGGTCCCCGACGACCGTGACGACGAGCTGACCCGGCTCGGCCACACCCTCAACCGCATGCTGGACCGCCTGGAAGCCGCCGCCGAACGCGAGCACCGCTTCATCGCCGACGCCAGCCACGAGCTGCGCACCCCGCTCGCCCTGCTGCGCGCCGAGCTCGACGTCGCCCTGCACCGCCCCCGCACCGCAGCCGAACTCACTGACACCCTCAGGGCGGTCGACGCCGAAGTGCAACGGCTGGTCGACCTGTCCAACGCCCTCCTCGACCTGGAGGAACTCGGCAGCACGCAGCACCTCACCCGCAACCCGGTGGACCTGGCCGACCTGGTGAACGCCGCCCTGGAGCGCCACCGGGGCGCCGCCGAGCGCGAGCACCGTACCCTGAGCGCCGACATCACTCCCGCGACCGTTTCCGTGGACGCCCGCTGGATCGGGCCTGCCCTCGGCAACCTCCTCGGCAACGCCCTGCGCCACGGCGCGGGCGACATCCGCGTCACCGCCGCCGTCCACGAGGGGCGGCTCCGTCTCGCCGTGGCCGACGAGGGGGCGGGCTTCCCCGTCGGCTTCCTGCCCCAGGCTTTCGACCGCTTCAGCCGGGCCGAAGCCAGCCGGACCACCCCGGGCTCCGGCCTCGGCCTGGCCTTCGTGGCCGCCGTCGCTGCATCGCACGACGGCATTGCGCGGGCCGAGAACACCGGACGCGGCACCGTCGTCACCATCGAATTCCCCTGCTGACCTCCGTTCCCCGGAACGCGCCTGCGCACCCACGGGGCGAGGCCAAGAGTTCACCCATACGGGCTTGGCGGGGTCTCGGCCGATCCTCTACAGTCGCACCGAACTTCTACGTGATGTAGTACTACCCTCTGTTCTCCGCGCACCCCTCTCCGGCCGCCCGCTCGCGACGGCGGGGACGGCCGCTTCGGCACACAAGGACCCCATGCCCTCCCACCTGTGGGCCGCCGTACCACACACCGCGGTACTGGCCCTGAACCCGCTCGACACCACGTCCGTGCTCACCAGCCTCGGCGCGCTCGGCGTCTTCGCCGTGCTGTTCGCCGAAACCGGCCTGCTGATCGGCTTCTTCCTGCCCGGCGACTCCCTGCTGTTCACCGCCGGGCTGCTGTGCACCACCACGACCGCGGGTGTGCGCCTCTCCCTGCCCGCGGTACTGGCGGCCGCCGTGGCCGGGGCACTGCTCGGCGCGCAGACCGGGTATGTCATCGGCCGACGGGCCGGACGCCCGCTGCTGGAACGCAGCCGCAACCCGCACCTGACCCGTGGCGCGGCCCGGGCGGAGGAACTGCTGGCCGGCTACGGGCACGGCAAGGCCATCGTGCTGGCCCGCTTCGTGCCCGTGGTGCGTACCGTCCTCAACCCGCTCGCCGGGGCTCTCGGTGTCCCGGCGCGTACGTTCGCCGTCTGGCAGGTCGCCGGCGGGCTGCTGTGGTCGGTCGGGGTCACCTTGGGCGGCTACCTGCTCGGCTCCACCGTCCCGAGCGTCGACAAGTACCTGCTGCCCGCCGTCGCGCTGTTGGTCGTCGTCTCTCTCATTCCCGTAGCCCTGGAGGTGCGCCGCCACCGCCGTAGCGCCGCGGCCGCTCCGCAGCCCCCGGGGCCCGTCGCATGACTCGCGCCGCCTCCGTCGGTACGGCGTCACCGCTGCAGTCATTCTTCGAATAGCGCAGGGACAGGACCAATGAGTGCGATCAGTGTCGGACAGGCCGCTGTGCTCGGAGTCGTCGAGGGGCTGACCGAGTTCCTCCCGGTCTCCTCCACCGGCCACCTCAAGATCACCGAGGGGCTGATGCACATCCCGGTCGACGACACGGCCGTCGTCGGCTTCACGGCCGTCATCCAGGTCGGGGCCATCGCCGCCGTCCTGCTCTACTTCTTCAAGGACATCGTGCGCTTCGCCGGCGCCTGGGCGCGCGGCATCACCCACCGCGACGCCCGCCACAGCCACGACTACAAGTTCGCCTGGTGGGTCATCTACGCCACCATCCCGATCGTGGTCGTAGGCCTGGCCGCGAAGCCCCTCATCGAAGGCTCGCTGGCTTCGCTGTGGGTGGTGGCCGGCTCCCTGATCGTCGGCAGCGGCTACATGTGGGCGGCCGACCAGATGGGCCGGCACAAGCGCGGCGAGGACGATGTCACGGTCAAGGACGCGATGATCGTCGGCTGCTCGCAGATCCTCGCCCTGCTCTTTCCCGGCTTCTCCCGCTCCGGCGCCACCATCTCCACCGCCCTCATCCGCGACCTGGACCGGGTCGCCGCCACCCGGCTCTCCTTCTTCCTCGGCATCCCCGCCCTGACCGGCGCCGGCCTGTACGAGCTCAAGGACGCCCTCGGCACCGGCGCGGGCGCCGCCCCGCTGGCCGTGGGAACGCTGGTGTCGTTCCTCGTCGCGTACGCGTCGATCGCCTGGCTGCTGAAGTTCGTCGCCAAGCACTCCTTCAACGCGTTCGTGCTCTACCGGATCATCATCGGGCTGGTGCTCTTCGGCCTGCTGGCCACGAACGTGCTCAGCGCATAAGAGCGACACCGGCCTGAGCTCATACTGGCCTGAGCGCCGGATTCGCTCTCTACGTCTCGTAGTAGTTTGGGTGTCCAGCCCAGTCCGCGTGCGGAAGGAGCGACAGCACAGTGAGCGATCAGGCAGCGGCAGGCCGGCGGGCGCGCGGAGAGCTGGAGAGCGAGGTGCTGGCGGCCCTGTGGGCTGCCGGTGAGCCGGTGGCGGCAGGCGCGGTGCGCGAGCAGCTGCACGGCGATCCCGCCCTGACCACGGTGCTGACGATCCTCACCCGCCTGCACGGCAAGGGCCTGGTGACCCGGGAGCGGGCGGGGCGCGCCTACCTCTACGCCCCGGTGCGCGACGAGGCGGCGCACACGGCGGCCGGGATGCGGGCGCTGCTGGAAAAGGGCAGTGACCGGGCCGCGGTGCTCGCCCGGTTCGTCTCCGAGCTGGCGGCGGAGGACGAGCAGGTGCTGGAGCGGCTCCTGCACGGACACCAGGGGGATTGACGCGTGCGGATCGACGTGTACCTGCCGCTGCTGCTGAGCACGCTGTTCGCTGTGGCGGCACCGTGGGCCGTCCGCAGACTGCCGCCCCGCGCCGCCACGTGGCTGCTGACCTGCACCGCGGTGATGGCGGCGGGCACCTGGGCGACGGCGCTGGCCCTGCTGGCCTTCACCCTCGTGGGCCAGATACCGCTGGTGGCCTCCGAAGGGCCGTGGTCGGCCGGGGTGCTGGCGGCGAACGATCCGGTGCACCGCCCGGTGGCGCTGATCTGCGCTCTGGTGCTGCTGGCGTCCGTGGCGGGGCTGACGGTGGTGTCCTGGCGACGGGTACGGATGCTGGTCGACGGGTGGCGGGAATGCCGGGAGCTTCGGGCGGCCGGGGATCTGGCCGTGGTCGACGACCCGGTACCGACCGCGTTCGCGCTGCCCGGGACGCCGGGCCGGGTAGTGGTCTCCTCCGGCATGCTGCAGGCCCTGTCCGCCGACGAACGACAGGCCCTGCTCGCCCACGAACGAGCGCACCTGCGCCGTCGCCACCATCTGTTCCTGCTCGTGCTCCAACTGACGGCGGCCGTCCATCCCCTGTTGCGCCCGCTCGCCCGGGAGGGCGCCTTCACGGTGGAACGGTGGGCGGACGAGGAAGCCGCCGCCGAGGTCGCGGACCGTACCCTGGTGGCCCACGCCGTCGCCCGCGCTGCCCTGGCCACGAAAAGGGCACCGCAACGCGCCCTCCCGGCCACCGGCGGCCCGGTCCCGCGACGCGTGCAAGCCCTGCTGATTCCGCCCACGCCCTTCCGGCGGGGTCCGGTGCTGGTGTGTGCCGCATTGACGCTGGCCTGTTGCGTGAGCCTGGCCGAGGCCGCCCACGACACCGAGCTGCTCTTCGAGAACGCCATGCACACCAGCGCCGCCACCCGCGAGCAGCCGCGCTGAGTTCCGCGGCCACGTCCGCCAGCCGCTGGTCGCAGCGCAGTACCGCCAGCACGATCGCGGCGATCCTGCCGGGCGGCCGCGCCGACCACCGCGAACCGATCTTCTTCACGTGCCGGCGCAGCAGGTCGGCGAGGAAGGCCAAGGCGGTACTCGACAGCGGCAGGCGGGCTGCGTAGACAAGGCCGTCAGGGCCCTCGACGACGTTGTTGTTGTTTCGCACAGACCCTCAACTACCGCCGGGGGCCCGCACGTTACACCCGCCGCGGGGGTGGCCATTACGGGCGGTGAACCGGCCGTCGGCCAGTTTGCGCAGCCACCCGCGGTCGGCGAGCTTGGTCTTCCCGCGCGGCGGCTCCAGCCTTCCGCGCACCGCCACATCCGGGCCCACCTCGGCGCCGACGTCCTTGACCTGCATCGGGCCGCCGGCGGCCCGCACGACGGCCCCCATCTTCTGGTAATCGCCGGGCGGCGCGCCCTCGTCGGCGACATCGCCGTGGTGCGGGACCAGGCACCGCCAGACCTGCGACCTGCGGCTTCACGATGCACTGCGCTCACTGACCTTCGCCAGCGTCCACGACCGTACGCAGTACCCCTCCAAGCCCAGCTCAGAACGTCCCTGACCTGCGCCGTACGGCCGATCACCACCCGGCGGTGGCCCGGGCCGAGGACCACCTGCGCCTGCTTGCCGCTGACCCGTCGGCGATGAACGTCTAGAGGTATCCCTCTCCCTGCTGCGCAGGGGCGGGGTCGACGGATGTGCCGGGCGGGCTCGACGGTGTCGCCGCAGGGACGGTCGAGTTCTGCCCGCGTCGTGCCATCAGTACGGCCGCCGTGCCGGTGAGCAGGGTCCCGATCCCGGTGGACAGCGCACCCAGTGCGTTGATCACGTCCGATGTACCGCTGGCCTCAGGCTCGGGAGGCGCCCCGGACGCGGAGCTCGGTTCGGTGGTCGGTTCGGAGGAGGGCTCTGTGGTCGGTTGGGTGGTGGGCCGGTCGGACGGCGTAGCCGAGGAGGAACAGCCGCTGCTCGGGCCGCACTTCGCCCCGCCGGCTGGAGCCGAGGCTTGGTTGAGGATCAATGCGATCAGCCCCGCGCAGAACAGGGCGACACCCAGGGCAACGAGCGCCCGGTAACGCGAACGACCGCTCAACAAGGCCGACTTGGGTGACATACGCACGCACGAACATTGCCACGGCTGCTGCACGCGGACAACATCCACTCGTCGCCGCGCCTCATCGAGGACCGCTTCCATGCCCTCGTCACCCGGCACGCTCCCGACGTCGCCCAGGCCGACGAGGCGTTCCTGTGCGGGCCGGCGGAGATGACCGACGCAATCCGCACGGCACTCGTCGGCCTCGGCATGCCCACCGACCGTATCCATGCCGAACGCTTCACCGGCAGCGCGCCCACACCTCCCGAGGCGGAGCCGAAGGCGACCGCCGCGCGCGAGGTGACCGTCGTTGACCCGGGCGCGAAGACCACGGTCCCCGTCCGCTCCGGCGAAACCGTCCTCGACGCCGGGCTGCGGGCGGGACTGGACCTGCCGTACTCCTGCCAGGAGGGCATCTGCGGCACCTGCCGCGCCAAGTCCACCGGCGGCCCCCGTACGACTCGACGAGTGCGACCTCGACCCGGCCGAGATCACCGCCGGCTACGTCCTGACCTGCCGTACGCGCCCCGTGGACGCCACCGCCGTCATCGACTTCGACCAGGCGTGAGCGGTGCCACCGTGCGTGTGATCCTGGAGGCATGGAGATCGAGGTCCTGGTAGTGCCCGGCTGCCCCCACCGGCAGCTCGTCGAGGAGCGACTGCGCCTGGCGCTGGACGATGCCGGGCTGGATGTCACGGGCTTCACCACACGGGTGGTCGCCGACCAGGGCGAGGCCGAGCGGTGCGGCCTCACGGGCTCGCCGACGATCCTGATTGACGGCTGTGACCCGTTCGCCGAGCCCGGCACCACCCCGTCGCATGCCTGCCGCATGTACCGCACCCCGCACGGCCTGGCCGGCGCGCCCGAAGCCGAGCAGCTCCGGCAGGCTCTGGCAGCGGCTGCGGAGGACGGCGGCCGGCTGTAAGCCGTATCTCCATCGGGCCCCGGGCGGCGCTCGGTACTGCACGGTCACCGTCGACGGGCACGCCGATCCGAACGCAGCCGTGCACTACCGGCGCTGTGGCGCCCGGCAGTTGTGGGTACACGAGCCAGGTCGCCGGCTCCGGGAACGCCTCGACCAGCACACTTTCCGTCTCGCTGACTGAATCCGGACGCCGGCTTTACCGCCATCGACTTGTTCTTGCAACTCATGGGCAGAAACCTGAAGGGTGCGGCTGAAAACAGCCACTCGCCCAGCAGTAAGGCCCACGTCCCCATGACCTCCGCTCCCGATGCCACCTCCGCACGCCCGGCCGTCCCGGGCGCCGGAGGCGGTTTTTCGTGGCACCGCATCCGCACGTCCATGACCCGTAAGGAATGGGCGAGCCTCGGCGGGATGGCCGCGTTCATCCTGGCGCTGCACGTCATCGGATGGTTCACGCTCGTTGCGGTCGTCGCCCCTGAGCACTACAAGTTGGGGACGAAGACGTTCGGGATCGCCATCGGCGTCACTGCCTACACGCTCGGCATGCGGCACGCCTTCGACGCCGACCACATCGCCGCCATTGACAACACCACCCGAAAGCTGATGAACGAGGGGAAGCGACCGCTGTCGGTCGGCTTCTGGTTCTCCCTCGGCCACTCCTCGATCGTCTTCGCGCTCGCCTTCCTGCTCTCCCTGGGAGTGAAGGCGCTGGCCGGGCCCGTGGAGAACGACAACTCCACGCTGCACAGCGTCACCGGCTGGATCGGGACCATGGTCTCCGGGACCTTCCTCTACGTCATCGCGATCATCAACATCGTGATCATGGTCGGCATCTGGAAGGTCTTCCGGCAGATGCGCACCGGTCACTTCGACGAGGCCGCCCTGGAGGAGCAGCTCAACAACCGCGGTTTCATGAACCGGATCCTCGGCCGCGTGATGAAGTCGATCACCAAGCCGTGGCAGATGTACCCCGTGGGCCTTCTCTTCGGTCTCGGCTTCGACACCGCCACCGAGATCGCGCTCATGGTCCTCGCCGGCTCGGGCGCCGCCTCCGGCCTGCCCTGGTACGCGATCCTCTGCCTGCCGATCCTCTTCGCGGCCGGTATGTCGCTGCTCGACACGATCGACGGCTCGTTCATGAACTTCGCCTACGGCTGGGCCTTCTCCAAGCCGGTCCGCAAGGTCTACTACAACCTCACCATCACCGGCCTGTCCGTCGCCGTCGCGCTCATCATCGGCACGGTCGAGCTGCTGGGCCTGGTCGCCGAGAAGGCGGACCTGCACGGCCCGTTCTGGGACTGGGTCTCCGGCCTCGACCTGAACATCATCGGCTACGTCATCGTCGGGCTGTTCTTCGCCACCTGGGCGGTGGCCCTGCTGGTGTGGAAGGTCGGCCGTATCGAGGAGAAGTGGACGGCGGGGCTGGCCCAGCCCGCCGAACAGGGCGCCGAGTAAGGCCGGTCGCGGCGCCTCGGTCTCCCCTGCGGAGGCGCCGCACACGTTCACGCCTCCGGATACCGGCGGGGCGTCCAGGCGATCTCCTCGCCGTCTCCCCGTCGTACGGCCTGCGTCCGCGACGAGCCGACCAGCAGGATCGTGCGCATGTCCACCTCTGCCGGATCGAGGTCCATCAGACGCACGATCCGCACCCGCTCACCGGAGCCGCCGACATCGCGCGCCACCACGACCGGAGTGTCCGGCGCCCGGTGCTCCAGCAGCAGTTCACGGGCCTTGCCGACCTGCCAAGTACGGCTGCGCGAGCCGGGGTTGTACAGCGCGAGCACCAGATCCGCCGCGGCCGCCGCGCGCAGCCGCCCGGCGATGACCTCCCCCGGCTTGAGCCGGTCGGACAGGGAGACGGCGGCGTAGTCGTGCCCGAGCGGAGCGCCCGCGCGGGCCGCGCTCGTTGGGATGGGCCACCAGCGCCAACTGGTGTTCGTCATGGGGTAGTTGGGCAGCGAGCAGGGAGGGCAGTCCGGGGTGTTGCCGGATGAGGGACTCGGGCCCCCAGGTGGAGACCAGAACCAGCAGCTTGCGGGCCCCGGTGCCCAACGCGGCCCGGTAGCGGTCGCGTAGCGGCTTCGAGGCGAGGACGCCTTCCAGAGTGAGATCGCCGATCAACTTCGCCTGCCGGGCGGTGGTGAACAACGCCTGGAAGCGGGCGGCTTCGGCGTCACTGCGGCCGATGACCTCAAGGACGACCGCTTCGCCCGCGGCCCGCTCGGTCAACCGCAGCGCGCGCTCCACCCCCTCGGCGAATACCGGGACGTCGGGCACAGCCCAGACGCCCTGGCCACGGGACAGGGCACCGACCCGGCTCAGCTCACGCCACACCGCCACACGGTGCCGGGACGGGCCCGCAGGCAGCCTGACCAGCAGCAGCACCCACCGCACACGCTCTCCCTCGCTTGTCGCGCTGGAAAGTGCATCCGGCGTTACATGCAGAGGCGTTACGGCGTGAGTGGCTGACTCATCTGACTCTCAGCCGCACCCCTGGGGAGCGACTCTTGTGCGTCCTGCGTCGCGGCGGCGGGAACCTCGTCGTCCGCCCCTCGGCCCGCGGCGACCGGCGGCCCGAGGGGGCCGAAACGGTCCAGGAAGGGAACCAGGTGCAGCCGCGGCAGTAGCCAGGCGTGCCAGACACCGGTCAGGCAGACGATCGCGGAGGCGCTGACCAGCACCGAGCCCAGGACGTCGATGGGATAGTGCGCGCCGATGTACAGCCGGGAGAACGCGATGAGCGCGACCGCGGCGGCGCCGCCGAGAGCCGTCGGCCACTGCCAGCGGGTGCCGCGGGCCAGGAAGTACGCGGCGATCGCGGCGGAGACGGTGAAGGCGACGTGCCCGCTAGGGAAGCTGTTGGAGCCGGTCTCCGGGTCCAGGGAGTAGACCGCCGGGGGCCGGTTGCGCGCGATGATCAGCTTGGCGATCTCGGAGCTGTTCCAGCCGACCGCGACCACCAGGAAGGTGGAGAGCGCGTCGACCGGGTGGTGACGGCGCAGGAGCAGCCAGCCGCACCACAGCGACAGGATGACCAGCCCGCCGACCGGGGAGACGATATTGCTGACCCCCAGCATGACCGTGTTCAGCCATCCGATGCGGGTGTCGTTCTGCAGGGCGCGGTCGAGACGCAGCTCGTCGGGCTGCAGCAGACTCGTGTGTGCGGCGACCAGCCCGAGGGTGATCGCCAGCGCGAACACGATGAGCGGGTTGCGCAGCCAGTGGCGCACCTGGGGCATGGAGTGGTCCTTATGTGAGACGCGGCGGGGCTCTGGCGGCCGCCGCCCCGCACGTCGACGGGGATACGGGGCCAGTTCATGACGCACGAGTGAACTCCTGGCGTCCACCCGGCCAATCTACTACATGTTGTAGAGTGGGCGTCCGGGGTGCACCTCACGTTCCGCGAAGGGGAGTGGAGGCATGCACGCGATCACCGACTGGCTGGCCGGACTGTCCGGCCCGGTGGTGTACGCCGTCGTGGCAGCCCTGGTCTTCTGCGAGGACGCCCTCTTCTTCGGCTTTGTCCTTCCTGGGGAGACCGCCGTGGTGCTGGGCGGGGTCCTGGCCAGTCAGCACCACGTCTCCGTGTACTGGCTCGCCCTGGCCGTGGTGCTCGCGGCGATCGCCGGGGACTCGGTGGGTTACGAGGTCGGCCACCACTTCGGGCCCCGGATCCTGGCTACCCGCCCGCTGCGCCGGCACCAGGACCGGATCGCCGACGCCCAGGCACTGATCCGCCGCCGGGGGCCCGCGGCGGTCTTCCTCGGCCGCTTCATCGCCTTCTTCCGCGCGATGATGCCCGCCCTGGCGGGCGCCTCGCACATGCGCTACCGCACGTTCCTGCTTTTCAACGCCCTGGGCGGCCTGGTCTGGGGTGTCGGCTTCAGCCTGCTCGGCTACTTCGCCGGTTCCGCCTACACGCGGGTCGAGCACACCGTCGGCCGGGCCCTCGCGCTCGTACTGGCCGCCGTCGTGGTCGCCGTCCTGGTGGCCTGGCATCTGCGCCGGCGCACCTACCGAGGATCTGGCGACTCCGACCATTCGGCGGGTGGCGTGCACGACGGCTCTTGAGGCCCGGTCCAGTTGAATGCCGCCCTCGGCGATGCCCTCGCGCCTCGCGTTTCTACGCCATGCAGTAGGTTGCGCCGCCCCCCTCCTCCCGTCGGCCGGAGTCCAAGTGATGCCCTCGTCGAGTCCGCACTTCCTCGCCTCGGGCATGACACTCGCGGTCCAGGCCGTCGCGGTGCTGACCCTCACCGCCGCACTGCTGGTCGGTGCGACACTCGGCGTGCGCGAAGTGCGCAGGCAGGCCGGGATCGCGGGATACGTGTTCGCGCTGGCGCTGTCCCTTCTCGCGCTGGTCACCGCATACGCGGCCAGGTGACGGACACCCTGCCCACCCCCCTGGGGCGCCGGAATTCCGGGAAGGCCATTCCCTAACTTCTACGTGATGTAGTAGTTTCTGCCTCGGCCCCGGGGCCCTACCTGGTCACCGCAGATCACCGCGGGACGGAGGCACCCCACGCACTCGGCGTGCAGATCGCGGGCGGCCCTGGAGCATCACCCGTGTTACTCATCCCAGGAGTTGATCGGCTGTGTCCTACCGCGACAACCCGGCGGACAAGCACGCCTCTGCGCCGCCCGCCGCGACGGGGTACAGCCCTACACACCCGCGCATCGTCATCGTCTCGGCGAGCGTGGGCGCCGGGCACGACGGCGCCGCCACAGAGCTCGCCCGCCGCCTCACGGCGCTCGGATTCGCAGTGGACCGGCACGACTTCCTCGACTTCCTCCCCGCCGGCCTGGGCAGACTGCTCTCCGGCAGCTACCACCGCCTGCTGACCCTGGCCCCTGCCGGCTATCAGCGGATCTACGCCGCCACCGAACACGCCGCACGCCCCGGCCCTGCCGTGCGTGCCATGTTCCGCAGCGCGGAGCGCCGGATCCTGCGGGTGATCACCCCCGACACCCGGGCGGTCGTCTCGACCTATCCCGGCGCCAGCCAGGTCATCGGCGCCCTGCGGCTGCGCGGCAGGCTGCCCGTCCCGACGTTCACCTACCTCACCGACTTCTCCGTCCACGCCCTGTGGGTTGCCCCCGGTATCGACGCCCATCTCGCCGCCCACGCCATCCCCGCCAGCCAGGCAATTGCCCAGGACGCAGCCGGAGTTGCCGTCACCGGCCCCGTCACCGATCCCCGCTTCGCCCCCGCCACCCCGGCCGGGCGGCACGCCGCCCGCAGGCGGTTCGCCCTGCCGGCCGATGCGCCCCTCGCGCTGCTGGTCGCCGGGTCGTGGGGCGTCGGCCCGGTCCGGCAGGCCGCCGCCGAGATCCGCGACAGCGGCGTGGCGATGCCTGTCGTGGTCTGCGGACGCAACCAAGCCCTCGCCGACCAACTGCGCGCCGACGGCATCGAGCACGTCCACGGCTGGACCGAGGACATGCCCGGCCTCATGCACGCCTGCGACATCCTCGTCCAGAACGCCGGCGGACTCACCTCGCTCGAAGCCCTCGCCTGCGGGCTCCCCGTCGCCAGCTACCGCTGCATCCCCGGCCACGGCCAGACCAACGCCGCCGCCCTCGAAGAAGCCGGCCTGGCCGTATGGATCCGCGAGGCTGGGCAGCTGGGCCCGACGCTCGCCGAACTCCTCGACGGCCCACGCGGCCAAGCACAGCGAGCGGCGGGCCTCGCCCTGCACCAATGCCGGCCAGGCCCCGCCGAGACCATCGCCGCCGCAGCCGTCCACCGGCCACCGGCCTCCGCAGCCCGCGCGCGGGTGCGCCGCCCGGCCCGGCGCCGTATCGCCGTCATGACCGCGGCCATGGCGATGACCGTCTCCCTGGGCATCGGCGCACCGGTCGCCTACGCCTACAGCGGGGCCGGCGCCCACCTCAGCGCCGTCGCCCGATACTTCGACAGGGACGACTGATGACCCCGGGCCGCTTGACACGCACCACCCTCACAGCAGGCGCGGCGCTGCTGCCGACGCTCGCGGCCCTCCACGGCGCACCCGTCATCTCCACCTTCGGGCCGCTGCGCAACCGGACCATGCCCCGCCTCGCCGGACAGGGCCGACCCGACCACATCGCGCTGACCTTCGACGACGGCCCCGACCCCCTGTCGACCCCGCACTTCCTGCGTGCCCTGGAGGCCCGCGGAATCCGCGCCACGTTCTTCCTGCTCGGCTCCATGCTGGTCCGCACCCCCGGTCTGGCCCAGGAAATGGCCGCTGCCGGGCACGAGATCGGCATCCACGGCTGGCACCACCGCGCGCTCCTGCTACGCGGCCCCCGCGCCACCCACGACGACCTCGCCCGAGCCCGCGATCTCGTGGCCCAGGTCACCGGCGAGCTGCCCAGGCTCTTCAGGCCGCCGTACGGGGTGATGACCACCAGCACCCACCTCGCCTGCCGACGACTCGGCCTGACCCCCGTCCTGTGGACCGCCTGGGGCGAAGACTGGCGCAGCCGGGCCACCCCACGCTCGGTCCACGACACCGTCACCCGCGACCTCCGCGGCGGCGGCACCATCCTGCTCCACGACTCCGACTGCACCTCCGCGCCCGGCTCCTGGTGCACCACCCTCGCCGCCCTGCCCCGCATCCTCGACACCTGCGCCGCCCACGACTGGCACACCGGCCCGCTCCGCGACCACGGAACGCCCAGGGCGAGCCGGGACGACCCGGACGTCGTGGTCAGAAACCGACACGCTGGTCCCGCTGGTAGGCCCGCAGCGTGACGGAAGCACCCGTCCACGGCTGCCGAACGGGCCGGAGCCGGCGCCAGTCGTACGGCGGATGCCCGAGCCTGGGACGCGAACGGTCGTAACCGTTGCTGACCACCCAGCACCCGACACAGACAACGATCAGGACCCGCGCCACGAGATCGGCGGGACCGGACCCCGGCGCCATCAGACCACCGACCCCGGCCGTCCACAGCCAGTAACCCAGCAGTGGATAGACGATCAACTGATGCCAGATCTTCGTCGGGGCGACGGCCTGCTCCCGGGTGAAGAACCCCGCCCGCAGCTCCCCACACCACTGCACCAGACCGAACCCGAACCACACTACGAGCGATGCCAGCCCGAACCACGGCCCCGCCAGCCCGCCCGGCGCCCTCCCGTGCATCCGTGCGACCCCGAGAGCCACCGCCGCGGCCAGCAAAGGATCACCGAGCAGAACCGCCACGAAACCGCTGCGCACCCCCATCAGCCGCCGCTCCAGCACCAAAGCCAACAACCACAGTGCCCCCGGAGTGACGGCAAAGGTCGTGGCGGCCGCGACCCAGGGGCCGTGCTCCAGCGGCACACCGAGCCAGGGAAGATAGAACCCGCTCACAACAAGTACCAACCGCGGCAGGTCGACCATGATTCCGTCGGCACCCGCCACAAGGCCTCTGGGGCCGTCTCAGTGCGCTGCTGAAGTGGGGCGGGTGGGACTCGAACCCACGGCCGACGGTTTATGAGTCCCAACTCGACATCCTGCTCGCCCACGAGCGTGTCCGCCTGCCCGCGCACCACTACGCCTTCGTCGCCCTGGCTCGGCGCCGCCGCCAACCCCCTGCTGCGCCCGCCTGCCACCGCCGTCACCTACACCATCGAACGCTGGGCCGACGAGAACGCCGTTACCCCCACCGGCGACCGCACCCGCGCCGTCGGCAAAGCGGCCCTCGCCGCCCATCACACCCCCGGGCGCCGCCTTCAGCAGCCTTCGGCCACCGCAGCCCGCTCGCCGCCACCGTCGCGGTCCTTACCGCTGCGACCTGCGCCACCGCCGAAGCCGCACACGACCTCCACCTCCTGCTGGAGACCGTCGGAGCGTGGTAGCCGTTCTGACCGGCTGCCCGTAGCCCGCCTCCTGGAATCGGAAATCCGTCCGCCCAGGCAGAGCAGAGGTGGCCATCATCCAGCGCCTTGAAATCTCGTTGACGGCAGTATCGTGATCTACGTGCTGTAGTTCGGGCCCGCCGCTGCGAGTGCCGGTACAAGCGCCCTTACCGCGGAGGCCCCGCGCGGACGCCCACCCGATCCCAGGGATGGGCCGGTTCCCCGACACGTCGTCGAGGGACGGGGCCACCCCAACTCGCACGTCTGGCTGCCGTCCCGGAATCGGACAGCAGACCTTGCAGGTAAAGAAGTATTCGCGGCGCGGCGTCACCCGCGTCCTGTGGCTGAAGACAGTCGCCGACCCGGGCCACGTACCGACCCGTCCAGAGCTGACCGCCGGCACCGACCTCACCAATGCGATCGCGGCGATCGACGGCTGGTCGCTGTCGAACCAGGCGATCGAGACACCGGACCTGGGCAGCACCTTCGAGTCGAAGATCCCCGGTACCGATCAGGCGGACGACTCGTCCCTCGGCTTCTACGAGGACAAGGTGTCGGACGAGATCGAGCAACTGCTGAAGAAGGACGACACCGGCTGGGTCGTCTTCCTCCGCAAGGGAGACGTGCCCACCTCCCGGTCGATGGACATCTTCCCCGTCCGGATCGGCTCACGCTCACCGAACTACTCGACGGACAACGAGGCCGCGAAGTTCACCGTGAACTTCTCGATCACGGAGAAGCCGACTCAGGACGCCGAGATCCCGGCCGCTGGCGCCCAGCCGAAGATCGAGAAGTAGCCCGGCCGCCCACATGAACTGCCCGGCCGGGCCTGCACGTTGCAGCGCCAACCCCCTCCGTTCCGGCGCTCCGCCGCACAGTCCGGCCGGGCTCCCCACCTGTTCCCCCTCATCGCGCTTCTGTGTGGAGTCCTGCATGTCCAGCACCACCCGTCCCACCCCTGCACCGCCCGCGAACGCTGTTGCCCGTGACGCTCATTGGGCCCGCAAGCTGGCTCGTCTCCGTGCCCGGCAGCTTCCGGAGCACACCCTGCAGATTTGCGACGACCTGGCCGCAAAAAAGCGCCTCGAGCAGGCGAAGCTGGAGGTAGCTCGCTGCCGCATGGCCGACGCGGAGGCCGAGCGCACGACCAGCGCGGAGACGGAGCGGGCGGAGCACGACCTCACGGTGACTCAGGAGGCGTTCGACGAGGTCTCCCTGGCGCTGACGTTCAAGGCTCTGCCCCGGCCCGTGCTGGACGGGCTGATCAAGCGGTTCCCGCCGACGGAGGCGCAGGCCGAGGACGGGGACGCCTGGAACCCGGAGACGTTCCCCGCGGCGCTGATCGCGGCCGCGCACATCGAACGTGACGACGTCGGCAAGGCTGTCGAGGGAATGACCGAGGACGACGCCCAGGACCTCCTGGACTCATGGCCGGTGGCCGAGTCCAATGCGCTGTTCGCCGCCGCGTGGCAGGCGCAGCAGATCGTCCGTACCAGCACCGTGGAGCTGGGAAAAGACTGATCGCGGACGCACAGCTCCGGACGGAGTTGGAGCTGTGCGACCGCTACCGGATTCCGCACAGCTTCTTCCTCGGCGCGGGTGACGGCCGCTGGTCGGAGACGGACCGGGCGAAGGCGCTCGCGTACGAGGCGTACCGGGCCAGCGTGTGCGCGAACTGCGGGACCAGGGCGGCGGAGTGGGACGAGGCCCAGGGTGGTGACCGGTATGCGTACGTCACCACCACGGTGCGGTGCGTCGGCTGTGAGCTGATCACCGCCGAGCAGGAGCAGGTCCCTGATGGGGCCGATGGGTATGGCGTGCGGATCGGCCTCGTTCCGCGCGTCCAGTGGGAGCAGCGCCAGGGGTAGAGCGGGAAAGGGGCGCGGGGAGTAAGGGCACCGGCAGGTGTCGAACTACACGCTCAGCGTGCAGATGCGCGCCGACGCGTCCCGGCTCCTGTCCGAGGTCCGGCAGGCATCGCGCGCTGTCCGCGCACTGGGGCGGGACGTCACTGCGCTGAACCGGCAGCTCGGCCAGACCGGCTCCGGTGCCCGCGGCGCCGCATCCGGCCTGCGCACCCTGGGCCGGCACGCCGACGGCGCCCGCGCTGGTCTGCGCCGCGTCGGCTCGGACGGGCACGCCTCGATGCGGCAGCTGCGGCACGGGCTGCTCGGCGCCCGTCAGGAAGCGCATCACCTGCGCAATCTCGTCGTCGGTGGCGGCATCGTCGCCGGGCTCGCGGAGATCGCGAAGGAGGGCAACGAGTACCAGCGCGCCATCAACAAGTGGGGCGCGGTCACCGGTGCGTCCGGCCAGGAGATGGTGCAGGCCGCGGCGAAGGCCCGCGAGCTCGGCGCTGACCTGAACATCCCTGGCACGTCTGCTGCGAAAGCTGCGGACGCGATGCTGGAGCTGGCGAAGGCGGGCCAGACCTCCACGTCGTCGATCGCGAACGCTCGTGCGGCGATGCAGCTCGCCACAGCGGACAACCTGTCGGCTGCGGAGGCGAGCCGGTACCTCGGCGACGTGATGGACCAGTTCGGTCTGTCGTCGAACAACGCAGGTCGGGCTGCGGACGTCCTTGCCGCGTCCGCGAACGCGGCGTCCGGTGGGTTGCAGGACATCTACTACGCGATGTCCTACACGGGCCCAGTCGCGGCCCAGTTGGGCATCTCGATCGAGGACACCTCGGCCGCGGTGGCGATGCTGGCCCGTTCCGGCATCCTCGGCTCGAAGGCAGGAACGTCGCTGCGCGGCATGCTGACGAACCTGGCCAAGCCGACCGCGAACATGCGCAAGGGCCTGGCCGAGCTCGGCATCGAGGCCTGGGACACGCAGGGCAACTTCAAGGGCCTCCGCACGGTCATCGAGGGCTTCGAGCAGGCCCAGCACCGGATGCCGCAGAAGGACTTCCTGGGGGCGCTCGCCAACGTCGTCGGCAAGCCCGCCCTCGCCGGGGCGTCAGCCCTCGCGCATCAGGGTGTCGAGGCGTACGACCAAATGCACACGGCAATCGCCCGCACCGGAGCAGCGGAAGAGATCGCCGCCTCCCAGACCAAGGGGCTGTCGGGCGCGGTCACCCAGCTCAAGACGCAGTGGAAGAACACCGGCCAGGTTCTCTACACGGCCGCCGCTCCCGCGCTGGAGAAGGTAACGCGGCTGGCCACGTCCGGCCTGCAGGCCGCGACACCGCCGCTCGCGAAGGCGATGGACTACGCCCGCGACCTGTACACGCTGGCCAGGCCCGGGCTTTCGTCGGCGGCAGCATCCGGTGTCGACGAGCTCACCGACGCGTTCAGCGGGATGGGGAAGCCGCTGAAGGAGCTGACGTTCGACGCCGCCGCGGCGGGTTTGAACGTCCTGGTCAACGGCGGCCGCGCGCTGATCGAGATCCTGCGGAACGTCGGCTCCGCCGTCTCCCCCGTCGCCGAGGCGATCGGGGACCTGGGAGACGAGTCGGACGCCGGGGCGACGGGGCTCGACATGATCGTCACGGCCTTGAATCTGGTCTCTTCTGCGGCCGGCGCGGTCTCCGGGGTGCTCGTGCCGATCGGGCACACGGTCGCCTGGCTCGTTCAGGGGTTTGCTGCGCTGCCCGGGCCCGTTCAGACGGCGATCATGGCGATGCTGCTGGCCCGTCGTGTCACGCCGATGTTCATGAACCTGGGCCGCACCGTGTCTGGCCCGGTGACGGGGGCCTTCCGGTCCTTCGGTGACCAGATGCGGGTCCAGCAGCAACTCGCTGCCGCATCCGGGCAGTCCATCGGCCGCGTGGGGCAGGCCTTGGCCGTCCTGCAGACGCGGATCCCCGTTGTCGGGCAGATGACGGCCGCGTTCCGCAGCGCCTCCGGGCCGGTCTCCGGTCTGACGCGGGCCATCGGTACCGGGCTCGGTGGCGCTGCCCGCGGGCTGATGGGCGCGCTCGGCGGGCCGTGGGGCGTTGCCATCGCGGCCGCCGGTGTGGGGCTGTCGATGCTCGCCTCCCACCAGCAGAAGGCAGCCCAGGCTGCGGCCGAGCACCAGTCGAGGATCAACACTCTCACCCAGGCGCTGCGCGACTCCAACGGGGCGGTCAACGACAGCGTCCGCGCCGCGGCCGCGCAGTCGATCATGGACACGAAGGTCTTCGACGGGAAGAACCGGCTCGTCGACGTCATGTCGAAGGCCGGCGTCTCCGTCAGGGATCTCACGGAGGCCTACCTCGGGCAGGACGGCGGTCTCAACGCACTCCAGAAGCGCCTGAACGAGACGGCCGAGGCCAACGTCGAATGGCTCGCCACTCAAGGTGGCGCGGCGAAGGCGTACAACGACCAGGGCCTGGCCGCAGCGCGGGCTGCGGATGCACTCGGCTCGGTCAAGGGCGAAATGTCGCAGGCCGTCAAGGACGCCAAGGACCTCGCCGACGCCACCGGCTCCGGGGGGCGCTCCGCAGCAGACGCCGTTGGCCCGTTCGGGAAGTTCTCCGACGCGATGCGCCGCCTGTCCGACAACACGGCGGACGCCGACTCCCGGGCGCGCGCACTGCACGACGCGCTGAACATCCTCGCGGGCGGCTCCGTGAACCTCTCCGCGGCCGAGGCCCGCCTCAACCGGTCCGTGTCTGACGCCGCCGAGTCTTTGAAGGGTGGCGTCGATCAGGCGCAGGGATACGGCAAGTCCCTGCTGAACATGGATGGTTCGCTGTCCACGGTCACCCGCAACGGGCAGAAGCTGTACGACCTCCTGCAGGGCTTGTCGACGAACTCGGCGGATGCCGCGCTCGCCGCGTATCAGTACGCGGAGGCCAACGGGAAGTCCGTGCCGGAGGCCTTGAAAGCCGCCCAGGCGCAGATGGCGACCGCCCGCGAGTCGGCGATCGCCACCGCCCAGGGGTTCGGGCTGTCAGCGGAACAGGCGGGGAAGCTCGCCGACGCTGCCGGGCTGGTGCCGGAGCAGGTGTCGATCCTGCTGCAGACGGCCGGCATGGACGAGGTGATGGCCGAACTCATTGCCGTCCAGCAGGCGTTGAAGGCAACCCCGGACAACAAGACCGTCACCATCGCCACCCTGTCCAACGAGGCCCGCGAGGACCTGGAGAAGCTCGGCTTCAAGATCAAGGATCTCAAGGACCGGCGCGTGCAGGTCACCGCACCGACCGACATGGCCCGCACGGACCTGGATGCACTGATCGCGAAGATCGCTCAGACCCCGGGCAGCAAGCACCTCAAGGTCACCTCCGCCATGCAGGAGACGATCAACAGCCTGGAGGTGGTCAAGCAGAAGATCGCCGGAGTGCCCGCGGGCAAGACCGTGACCGTACGAGCGCCCACCAGCGACGCGCGCGCCCAGCTCGAAGCATTGGGCATCAAGGTCACCGACGTCCCCGGCAGCAAGAACGTGAGCATCACCGTGCCGACCGGCGGGCCGATGTCGGCCATCGGCAGCATCCAGGGCGCGATCAACAACATCTCCGGCCGGATCATCGGCGTCGGCGTCTCCCTCAGCGCCACCAGTTGGGACCGGGATGGGAACGGTGTCCCGGACGCCATCCAGGCCCGCGCCACGGGTGCCGTGGTCGACTACTACGCCGACGGCGGCGTACGCAACGAGCAGCACATCGCGCAGATCGCCCCGGCCGGAAGCTGGCGGATCTGGGGAGAGCCGGAGACCGGCGGCGAGAGCTACATACCGCTCGCTCCCAGCAAGCGGACGCGCTCCCGACAGATCGCTGACGAGACCGTACGGCGTCTCGGTGGCGGCCCCGTCACCTGGTACGCCGATGGCGGCCTGTCGAACTGGTCGTACCAGCCCCTCGGGGGCTCGGGCTTCTCTGTCTCGGACCTGGTCTCGAAGTCGCAGCGCAAGGGCAAGGGCGGCAAGGAGCAGTTCGACCTCGGCGTGTTCGAGCGGAACCTCCGCAAGTCCGTCCGTACCGCCTCGGCTTGGCGCAACGACCTGGCGACCGTGTCCCGTCGCGCGGGAACGGATGTGGCCAAGGCCCTGGAGGAGATGGGCGAAGAGGGCGTCGCTCTCACCCGGAAGATGGCTCGCGGCTCCAACAAGTACGTGAAGTCGATGGCCGCCCAGCTCACCAAGCTCGCCGGCACCGCCAAGGCAACGTTGGGCGACTACACCGGGCAGCTCCAGAACGCGGTCAAGGATTCCACCGCCTTCCAGAACGACCTCGCCAAGCTGGCCTCCAGCGGCTACGGCGCGCTCGCCGGGCGGCTGGCGGAGCAGGGCGACGAGAACGCCGAGGCCCTCGCCGCCCAGGCCGTGCGCGACAAGAAGAAGGCGAAGCAGGCCAACAGCGCGGCCCAAAGCGCGGGCAAGACCCTCGACTCAGATCAGCTCGGCGACTTCGTGAAGCTCGTCGGCGCTCTGGCGAAGGGCCGCGGCATCCATGCCGTTGCCGAGTCGACGGGGATCGACGAAGACCGGCTCATCGAGATCGCTAACCGCTCCAACGGTCAGATAAGGAAAACGGGCAAGGCGGACCGGTTCCTCGCCGACCTGGTGAAGGCCAACGCTGGGAAGGCGTACGCGAATGGCGGCCTGTGGGAGCCCGGCGTCTATCCGCCGTCGGGGAATGGGCTGATCAAGTTCGCCGAACGCTCGACGGGCGGGGAGGCGTATCTGCCTCTCGGGACTGCCAAACGTGGCCGGGCGACGGCCGTGCTGGGGCAGGTCGCTGACCGGTTCGGCTACGGACTCGCGCCGAAGAAGCTGATCGACGCGGCAGGCGGGAGAGCTCGGGTCGTAGTCATCCACCAGGCGCCGGCCATCGGCAGCCAGACCATCCACGTCGCGCAGACCGGCGCGACCGCGCGCGACATCGCATCCACGGTCGCCTACCAGGTGCGGCGGGCGAAGCGCGGAGGCGTCTTGCGATGAGTACCGCTGAACTGAAGGATTTCCAGCTGGACTTCGGTGGCATCGTCCTCGGACACGACACCGTCATCCCGATCGCGGAGATCGAGGGCCTCGGCCGTCCGGGTACGCGCGGCGAGCTGGTCGAGCAGCCCGGTGCGGACGGCGCATGGGGGGCACCGGACTGGTACGAGGCCCGCACCTTGCGCATCGATTGCGCGATCAAGACCCCTGGGGATCCGGCCGCTGCCCGGCAGGTCCTCGCCGACCTGGAGTCGGTCGCCGACGACAGGAAGATCCGCACGGTCGGTGGGGCGGTGATGCCGCTGCGCATCAAGTGGCCCGGCTCTGCGGTGCGGGTCCTGTACGGGCGGCTGAGCAAGCTCGAACCGTCATGGGAGAAGGCCGCCTTCGGTTGGGTGCCTCTCGATGTTGAGTTCGTGGCCCCGGATCCTCGTTACTACGCCGACTTCGAGCAGGGAGCGCGTCTGCGGCTCGGGTGGCTGTCCGGCGGTGGGTTCACTGCGCCTGTGCAGGCGCCGATCCGGGTCACCAGCGGTAGCCCGAACGGGCAGAGCCGCCCAGGTTGGGTGACCAACGGCGGTGCCATCGACGCGCATCCGGTGATCACTGTGCACGGGCCGTGTGCGAACCCCGTCATCACGCACGTCGGCACCGGCCGCTGTGTTGATCTGCCGGTCACGCTCGCTGCCGGCCAGTGGGTTCGCGTCGATACCCGGCCCGGCCGGATCCGCGTGACCCGTGAGAACGGTGGTACTGCGCCGACCACATCTCGCCTGGACACGTTCGTGCTCCCGCCGGGGCGCAGCGAGATCCGCTGGACCGCTTCCGATCCCACCGCCACCGCGCGCCTCACCGTGGCGTGGCGCGACGCCTACATAGCCCTCTGAACCGAAGGAATCCGTACACCGATGACGCTCGCGCAAGCCCCCCTGCTCGTCGACGGAGCCACCCACTCCGCGCAGACGTTCCGCATGATGATCAAGGACTTGAGCCGGGGTGGTGAAGGCATCACCGAGGCCGCCGATCTGAAGGTGACGCCGCTTCCCGTGCCCGGTGCGGGCGTGCAGGTCGCGGACGGGTCGGCGGTGATCCGCGGCAAGGCGAACATGTGGCAGGGCTCGTACACCGCGTACAACATCGGTGTCGCGCCGGTGCCGGTCGCACCGACTGGTGCAACGCCGCGCTCGGATTTGATCGTGCTGCGGATCACGGACCCGGAGTTCGAAGGTGGTCTCGATCCGGCGAAGGACCAGATCAACGTCTTCGACGTCATCCCCAATGTCGCTGGCACGGCCACCGCCGTTCCTGAGGGCGTCACGGGGATCGCGATCGCGCGCCTCGACATCCCGGCGAACACTGGCACCATCACGGCGGCGATGATCCGCGACCTTCGCAAGGTTGCCAATCCCCGCCGCGAACGCACCCTCTACACCGCGTATCCGAGCAAGCTGACCAAGGCATACAAGGACGATGACAAGTGGCATAACTGGCCGCCCGAGGCACGCTGGACGATCCCGGTCCCGGACTGGGCCACCAAGCTGATCCTCACCGTGACGATTGCCGGGCTCCGTATGGACTTCGACAGCCTCTACGGATACCTCCAGCCGGTCTTCGGCACCATCGAGGGCCAGGACACCATCGTGGACGACAATCAGGGCAAAGTCGTTCGCCGGGGCACAGCTGTCGTTGCCGACACCATCATCCTGCCCGCCTCTTACCGGGGCACCAGCCAGGCTCTGTACCTCCAGACCAAGATGTCGAAGGACTGGAAGGGCGACCTCGGCGCGGACTCCGGCACCAGCATCATCGCGGACGTGGAGTTCACCGAGGGCCCGGTGTGACCTACCGCTACCTCACCCAAAATGCTCTGACCGGCGAGTGGCTCTCACCCCACCTGCCGCTCACCGACGTCGAGTTCGGACCTGAGCTCAACGGGCCTGGCCATCTGAAAGGGACGCTCTCGCCACGGTTGGCGTGGCTGCACCCCGAGCTCGCGGATCCGGGTAACACGCTCATCTACGCCGAGCGGAACGGGCATCTGCGGTGGGGCGGGCTCATCTGGCAGGCGGAGCCCGACGGTAACGCGCTCAAGGTCGAAGCAGCAGGCTGGTCCTCGTACTTGCACAGTCGGCACGACCTGGACGGCGAGCTTGGCGGGCGCGGCCCGTACGTACGCGCCGATCCGTGCAAGGTTGCCCGAGACATCGTGGCCTACGCCCAGTCCATCCCCGATGGGAACCTCGGCCTGACCGTCGACTCCACGGTGTCGAAAGCGACGGTCGGCACCCCGTCCGAGCCGTGGCACTCCCGATGGTGGGAGACCCCGGTCCTGGGCGAGCAGCTCGATGACCTAGTGAAGGGGCCGGACTCCCCCGACTACACCTGCACGACCTGGTGGGACAGCAGCCGCCGGCCGGTGCGACGCATTCAGCTCGGCTATCCGCGTCTCGGGGCCCGGCGTACGGACATTGCGTTCTCGAGCGGCATCAACATCATCGACAGCCCTCCGGTCACCTACAGCGCGGACGAATACGCGCAAGTCGTTATTGCCACCGGCACCGGCGAGGGCCGCTCCCAGCAGCGTGCCATCGAGGCCGTCCGCAACCGCAGGCTGCGCCTGGAGCGCGTCCTGGAGCTCCCCGAGGTACGCGGCCGCGACGTCCTCGCCCAGCGTGCGAAGGCGGAACGGGCATGGCGGCAGGTCCTCGGTCAGGTCGAGGAGATCACCGTCCGCGACCACCCCTCCGCGCCCATCGGCTCCTGGCAGATCGGCGATGACGTACGGGTCACCGTCCGAGACCAGTGGACGAACTGGTCCGGCTGGTGCCGCATCACGGGCTTCACCATCCGCCCCGATACCGAGGCCGGCGAGACGGCCACGCTTCAGCTCGACCCGGCGGGCGCCCACCAGTACGGCACCTCCGCATGATCACCCTCAAGGAACATCGCTTGCCCACCGACATCGGTACCCGTCTCGCCCGGCTGGAGAAGCTCCTGCGGAGCGCCGTCCGCGCTCCCAAGCTGGTCAACGCCAGCATCGAGAGCGGCGCGGTCGACGTGTACGACGAGAGCGGCTCGCTGCGCGCGGTCATCGGCCAGCAGCCGGACGGCACCAGCGGCGTGGTCGCCGTGAACGGGCCGCGCCCGCCGATCCCGTCCGTGCCAGAGGTGGAGTCGGTCCTCGGTGGGCTGCGCATCACCTGGGACGGCGGCTTCGCCGACGCCGAGGCTGCGCCGCTGGATCTGTCTCGTGTGCAGGTTCATGTCCTGACGTCGGCGAGCGCGGTGCCGGATGCACGGTGGCCCTCGGCGACGATCGAGGCCGCGTCGGGTGCCTCGGTCACTGTCGCGGTCAATCACTACGGCCCTGTGTGGGTGCGGCTGGTCGCGGTCAACACTTCCGGCATCCCCAGCCTCCCCTCGGATGCCGTCCGAACGATGGCTCGCCGCGCCGTCTCGGGCGACCTGGGCAACGGAGTGATCCAGCAGGGCCACATCGCGGTCGGCGCAATCGCCACCCCGCATCTGGCGGTCGGCTCGGTCACCCCCGACCAGCTCGCGGTGGGCCAGGGCACCAATCTGATTCCGGACCCCGGGTTCGAAGGGGCGGCCACCGCCAACACCGTCGCGGCTGGTGGGGCCGCGTGGTCGCTCGCCCCCGGAAACCGTACGGGCGTGGGTATCCGGCTCGACTGCACGGCGGACGCCCCCACCTACTTCACGCTGCCGCTGGCGACCGTTCCGGTGCTGGCGGCCTCGCAACTGTTCCTCGGCGTCGATGTCCTGGCCTCCGAAGGACTTGCCGCTCAGGCGGTGAAGATCCTTGCCCGGTGGGAGACCACGGCGGGCGAGGTGCTCGGCTACGGCGTCGCCGAACAGGCCGCCCCTGAGGCGGGTGTGTGGCGGCGCGTGACGGGGCAGGTCGCTGCCCCGCAAGGCACGACTCGCGCTGTCTTGTGTCTGGAGGCCTCCGCAGCCACGGCCGGATGGTGCGTGTTCGACAACGCCGAGGCGCACACGATCTTCGGTGATGCCACTGGGGGTGCCCGCGCCGAGATCGGCCCGCGCGGTCTTCGCCTGTATGACGAAGACGGCGAGGAGGTCGTGTCGTTGGTCTCCGGTCAGGCCAACTACCTGACCTTGCGCAACGGTACGACGCGGGTCGCCGCGATCGGCTCCACCGGCGACGCCTCGTTCCAGAACCTCAACGTCGCCGGAACGGTCACTATCGGCGGCGACGACCTCGCCACCCTCAACAACGGGCCACGTGGCCTCGTCGCCATTGACTGGATGGCAGCGTCGGTCAAGACCACCACAGGCACCGAGATGGGCTACATCGAGCTGGCCTTCGATGCCGAGGCCGGTCGCATGTACCGGATCGCCTACGACGGGTCCGCGGAGTGCTCTGCCGCAGGGGGTTCCTTGGTGCTGCGGCTGCGCTCCGGCTTCGCCGCCGCTCCGCTAGTCAAGTCCACCCAGCTGCAAGAGGCTCGCTTCCCTCTTTCACAGACCGCCCGCCGTCATGTCCGACTGGAGTTCACGGGCGTGTGCGCGCCTGACGATCTGATCCGCCCCGGACGCAACCGGCTTCTGCTCTCGTTCACCAGCGACAGTGGCGCTCCCGCCGGCCAGCAGGTGACGTTGACCGGGGCCAAGGGACGCCTGGGACAGATGACGGTGGAAGACGTCGGCGAACAGGTCGCCAAGACCGGCGTGTACAACACCGGCGGGGCGGTGGTCCCTGACCCGCCCGTCAAGGTCACCCGCACCTACAAGGCCGCCTGGTCCGGTAGTTACGCGAACCGGTCCGGCTACAACAGCTACTACGGCAACCAGATGGTCGGCGGCTACTACTCGTCGAACAACGGCATCCAGGCCGCGTTGGTGGGTTTCGGTGGCAGCCTCGCCTCCGACCTGTCCGGCGCGAAGCTGCTCAAGGTCGAGGTGTACCTGTACGCCAACCACTGGTACTTGGCCTCCGGCGGCACGGCTGTCCTCAAGGCGCACGGTCACGCCTCTCGGCCGGGCAAGTTCTCCGCCGATCAGAGCGACTCGAAGGCCATTACCGGCTGGGCCCGTGCCAGCGGCCGGTGGGTCGACATCACGTCGATCTTCGACTCGACGACGTTCCGCGGTATCGCGGTCGACCCCAACGTCACCAGCACCACCAGCTACGGGAAGTTCGACGGCGTGGGCAGTTCGCACCCTCCGCAGCTTCGCGTCACCTACATCAAGTAACCGGAGGAACAAGCAGCTGTGGCCGCCCAGTACGGAGACCTCGTCACCAACGGCACCTTCACTACCGGCACCACCGGCTGGTGGTCCGGCGACCCCGCCATGGTCACCCTCACCGCGCCCGGCACGGGCCTGGAGGCAACCGCCACCACCGACGCCGCCAATCTGTGGGATGCCCCGTTCGGGCAGGACAACATCACCCTGCGCCCCGGCTGCGCCTACACGCTCATGTTCACCGCCCGCGCCAGCCAACCGGGCACCACACTCCGCACGCAGGTAGGGCTCGGCGCAACCCCTTGGACACCCGGAGTGGACCGTACGGTGACGCTGTCGGCGGTGGACACGCACTTCGTCCTCACCTTCACCTCGCCTCTCGACACCGCGGCAGGGCAGGTGAGTTTCCAGTTCGGGCAGGGAACAGCGGTCACCGTCTACCTGACCGAGGTCCGCCTCACCTGCTCCACCGTCCGCGAAGGCTTCTACGCCGACCCGGATTCCAACGCCGCGAAGTGGGTCGCCGCGAACCCCGCCGATCCCCGGGCCGCGAAGATCGCCCGCTCACTGGTACCGCGGCCGACCGCGAAGTGGTTCGGCAACTGGAACAAGGACATCCAGGCCGACGTGGACGCCTATGTGACGGCTGCGGCAGCGGCCGGGCGGCTGCCGATCCTGGCGGCCTACAACATGTTCAACCGGGACAACGGCGGCCAGTCCAGCGGCGGGGCCAAGTCGCCAGAGGAGTACCGCACATGGATCGACGCCTTCGCTGCGGGCATCGGCGACCGGCCTGCCGTGGTCATCGTCGAACCGGACTCCCTCAGCCAACTGGGCAGTCTCCCCACAGAAGCGGCGCGAGCAGAACGCACGGCCCTGGTCGCGTACGCGGCCAACGCGCTCGCCGCGCGCCCTCTCGTCCGCTGCTACCTCGACGGGGGCAACGCCACCTGGATCAGGCCTGACGACATGGCCGCCCGGCTCGCGGCAGGCGGGGCAGCCAGCGCAAGGGGCTTCGCGATCGGTGTGGCGAACTACGACTCCACCGACGTCTCCTGCACCTACGGTCACCAGGTCGCGCAGGCTCTTGCCACACTCGGCGTACCCGGTGCACGGTTCGTCATCGACACCTCCCGCAACGGCAACGGTGCCATGGACGAGAACGGACAGCACGTCGACTACTGCAACCCGGCAGGCCGCCGCCTCGGCGTCCCCTCCTCGATCGGCGTCGGCGGCGCCGAATACCTGCTGTGGATTAAAGTCCCCGGCGACTCCGACGGCATGTGCGGCGTGGCCCCCGACGTTCCTGCCGGCTCGTTCTCCCCATTCCTCGCCGAGCACCTCATCGACGGCCAGTAGAGCCCAGTGCCGGTACGGCTGCTCGGACGGCGGGTGAGGGTCCTGCTGCACGCCTCCGAAGTGGTCATCTACGACGGCCGTACTGAGGTCGCCTGCCATGAACGCCTGGTCGCCAAGGGTGCCGTCCGGCTGGATCTGGACCACTACCTCTGCTGCGGCTGCCCACCAGCCGCGCCCAGTTCCCCAACCTTGTCACCGCCGCCGCCCACGAGCAGATGACCTACCCCGGTTTCCTCCTTAGCCTCGGTCGCATCCGAGGCGTTCGGTGGACGTCTCCACAGCGAACGCGTGTCGGCGCTCGCTTCCATCGGGCGTCCTGCGCCTGATGACCGCCTCGCCACGGCGTTTTCAACCGAGTTACTGAGCCGCAGCGCGTACGACACATCATCCGACGGGACCGTCGGGGCTACGCACCCGCTCGATGCATTGGGGCCTGCGGAGCGTTGTGTGGTGGCACGTTCCCCTCGAACCCCTGATGTCGCAGCCCTTGCTACCAGCGTTCGAATCCCGAAAAGAGCGTCCCTCCCGTTCACCGGAGTCTCTGGTTACTGAAATGAAGGGCTGCGGGCGGATGCTGCCCTCAGGCACTGAATCTCGGCCACGAAATCGTCGGAGAGGAAGCCCATGTCCTACAGAGATGCCCCCCGCCGTAGCGACCGTATGACCGATGCATCGGGGCAGGTGTACGGACAGCAGTCGTACGGGTCCCGCGAGTGGACTCCGGTCGTCGGCCCCCTTGGGACGCCAGTCCGCAGTGTCGATAGATTCGGCCGCGCCCTGGTCCGTGATCCGGGTCTGTTCCAGGAGCCCCGTCCCGGGAGGGACCAGCTGGGCTACGAGATTTCGAGCCGCTCCGGCCAGCCGCTCTACGAGTTGCCGCGGAAGTACGTTGTGCCACCCCAGCCTGCACCTGCGCCGACGGCTGCACCGGAAACCGAACTCCCAGATGCCGCTTTGGCTCACGCCATCATCACGCGCCTCTTCGTCGCGCACCGCAATGGGACGCTCGCCCCCGGCGAGTGGCTAGCGACCATGGCTTACCGCTACCGCTACGCCAAATTCCTCTAGAAGGACCGACCGGGCGCTCTCACGCGGTCGTGGGCCATGAGACCGGTAGCGGCCCATCGGCTCCGGTCTCGAACGGATCCGCGACCGCGCGCCCGGACTCGCCGAGGATCCTGTCGACCTCGACGGACACCTGGGCGTCGTCTCAGTCCGGATGCACCATCCACACGAGGGTGTCCGTGGACGCGGCCTCTGCGCGGCGCAGCCACTCGGCCGTGATGGCCAGCTCGGTCGGGCCCTCGCTGATGGAGTCCTGGATCAAGAGGGGCTAGCTCACGCTGTCGAAGCCAGAAGGCGAGCATGACTTGCCCGAGCAACTCGATCCCGTGAGTTTCAGCAGCATCCAGACAAGCTGGCAGGAAGACGGCGCGAACTGCCACTGGATTACTTTGCTGGCGATCACGTCGGCGTAAGATTCATCGGCTCCCTTGGGCCCCGTACGATCGAAGCAGGGCACGGGGCCGCCGGGAGTGATTGCGGTGTCCGTGCCGCCGAGTGCCGAGCCCACACTGTGGGAGCTGCACCGTGCCGTCTCGCAGTTGCGTGAGGACCTTCGCGGCGACCTCGCACAGCTCGCCGCACGGCTCGATCAGGTCGTCACCCAAGACGTGTACCGGGCAGACCAGCGGGCGGTCGATCAGCGCATCAACCAGGTCGAAGCAGGTCTGGCCGGCCTGCGCAGTGAACATGACCAGAGCCTGGAGCGTGCGGAGTTGCAGCGGCGCGAGGACCAGACGCAGGCCGCCGCGACGAGGCGGCTGGTGATCTCGTCCTTCGTAGCCCCGCTGCTCCTCATGGCCCTGCAGCTGTGGATCGTCTCGCGCGGGACACCGCCGTAGGCAGAGGGTCGAGCAGTCTCAATTTCAAGATCGGGCGCGGGGAGATAACGAGCGCCGACGTTGGCAACACCCCTGAATCCTGACCGGCTAGTCGCGGCACTGCGCGCAGAAGGCGTGCGGGTCGTCGAGCGTTCCGGCTGGCGCACCCACAACCGAAACCACAAGGGCCCGTGGGGCCCTGTCCGCGGCGTGATGATCCACCACACGGTGACGTCCGGTACGAGTAACACCGTCAGCATCTGCGAGCGCGGGTACGAGGGCCTTCCGGGACCGCTGTGCCATGGCGTGATCGCGAAGGACGGCACGGTCCATCTGGTCGGGCACGGCCGCGCCAACCATGCCGGCCGTGGTGACGGGGACGTGCTCCGTGCGGTCACCGCGGAGCGACCCCTTCCTTCGCCGAACCAGGCCGACACCGACGGCAACACGTCGTTCTACGGCTTCGAGTGCGAGAACCTCGGCGACGGTCATGACCCATGGCCTGCAGCACAGTTGGAGGCGATCGAGCGAGTCTCGGCCGCACTGTGCCGCGCGCATGGCTGGGGCTCGGCGAGCGTGATCGGGCACAAGGAATGGCAGCCCGGAAAGGTCGACCCCAAAGGCTTCACCATGGGCTGGCTCCGCGGCCGGGTCGCCGCGCGCCTGAAGTCGAAGCCCTCCGACGGCAATTCAGATACGGGATCGAAGGATGGCGGGGCAGCAACGTACGCCGTCAAGAGCGGCGACACGCTCTCCAGCATCGGGAAGAAACTCGGTGTCAGCTGGGAGCGCCTTGCTCAGGCCAACAAGATCACGGCCCCGTACGTCATCAAGGCTGGGCAGAAGCTCACGATCCCCGGGAAACCCGCAGGTGGGACGTACACGCCGCCTCCGTTTCCGAACGGTTTTGCTCCGGGCCGCTCGTCACCGTCTGCGAAGGGCCTTCAGCAGGCGCTGAAGGACACCGGCTGGCTCGACCGCTCGGTACCGCTCTCCGACAACTACGGTCCGCAGACCTAGAAGGCTGTGGCCAGCTTCAACCGCAAGCACAACCTCTTCACCACCGGCCGCCCCAACGATCCTTCGATCGGACACCGCGGCTGGGACCTCCTGCACCAACTCGCCTACGGGAACTGATCACCTTGATCGACTTCATTCACGCCCACAGCACCCGCCTGTACGCCATCGCCGCCGCGACACTGTCCCTGATCGCCTACTACGTTCAGGACCTGCCGACCGGACTGATCCTCGCCCTGGTCGCCGCGGTCCTTGGCACCGGCGAAGCCATTCAGCGCATCGAGGATCGAAAGACCCACCAAGCTCTACTGCTCGACCCTCCTTACGCCGACAGGAGCTGAAGCCTGAGCGCCTCGATGCCTTGGTGACGGGACGGAGAGATAGCAGCGCCGGAGCCCAGCTGCTTGCGATTGCGGGATGTGCCTCTGCGTGTCCTACGATCCCCCTCATGGCCCAGAAGGTAGTCACAACATATGTCGACGATTTGACTGGCGAGGAATCGTCGGAAATCGCCACGCACAGCATCCTCATCGACGGAGCTGGGGTCGAGATCGACCTCACGGATGAGAACTACGAGAAGCTCCTTGAGATTTTGAACCCCTATCTCCATGCTGACGGCGCTCGCAGGATTCGTGGTGCCGCGAAGGCGAAGGGGACGTCCAAGGCGTCGGCTGGCGGCAGGGAGGACTCGTCGGCGATCCGGGCTTGGGCGAAGGCAAACGGCTTCGAGGTCAGCGATCGCGGTCGTGTTCCGGCCGCCGTCCGCGAGGCCTACGAAAAGGCTCGCTGACACTCGTCGAAAGATGGTGGCCCCTGCTGTTGCGGGGGTCACCGCGCATTCCGGGGTCAACGACAGTACCCGGTATGCACGGCCTGGCGACGCCAATGCCAGGCTTGCACTCAGTCCGCGTGCGGGTAGTTATCACCAATCATCGACGCCTCCGGCATTCCGCAGACAACCGCCGGTGTCGCGGTCGCAATCGCCGCCGCGGGCGGCATCACCCGAGTGATGGCCCTGCCAGCGGTGCACAACCTCTGCCGGACTGGCTGTACCGCAGCAAACCCGAGCCATGGCCCTCTCCGGGGGAAGCCACGCTGCCCAGCGACGCTTAAGCATCCGCCGCTGGCTCCCGCGCCCGACTTGGGGTGGGGGCATTCGTTTCGGCCACGATGGGCAGGAGGCTGATCTTTGTCGCCTTCGACCTGCTCCGGGCGGGCGCCGATCGGCCTGCTGCTCCCACGGCCGCCCACGGTCGTCGTCGACTTGGTCGCTGTGCTCGACGAGATGGTCGTCATCACCGCACGTACGCGCGACGACTCGACTGGATCGGTGTCTACCGCACCATCGTCCGTTCGCCCTTGAGCCGTCTCCGGCTCAAGGGCGAACGGATTTACTCAGGCTCTCCGCGACAGGTTGCTCTGGATGTCGGAGATCAGTGAAGCGATCTTCTTCATCCGGGGCGGGCTGCCCGGGAAGAGCAGCGGGTGCCGTGGTGCGGCCTCGAGAACGATCGATTCCCGGGCGACGCTGACGGTGATGCGCGCGAACCATCGGACGCTTGCACCCATGTCGATTTCCCAGGAATCCGAGCGGTAGAGCGTCAACCCTCTTACGCCGGGCATGGACCGGATGGATTCCAAGGCGTGATCACCCTGTTCAGCGGCTTCGGCTGAGCTGAACGTGACGCGGTGGACCGACCGCAGCGAGGCTGCTGTGATCCGCTGCGTTCGGTGTACTCGTACGAAGTGCGCTCCGGTGATCACTGCAGAGATCACGGCGGCCATGATCGGAGCCCTCTCCAGGGCGTGTGCTCCGGCCTGGGGAACGGGGTAGTAGAACACCCCTTCCAGGAACAGGAGGACCGTCAGGCAGAGGAACAGGAACGCGAACTGTGCGGCCAGCATGGCGATTCCGAACATCACCATGCTCCTCACTCCCGCGTCTTCCCTGGTCACCAGCAATTTCTTCCTCCCACCGATTCGGGATAAAGGGGGAAGAAGAGGATCCCGATCGCATGCCACTGGGGGAAGGTGGTTTTCATTGCGAAACATATGTGGTGATTGTGGGCGCGGTCCGCTGCATCGATGATGGCCGACGTCATGTAGCCGAAGTAGCCGGCGATGAACGTCGCACAGTACGCGTTCCCCTCACACATGGCCAGCCCCAGCAGGGCGCCGACTGCCGCGCCTACGGCTGCGGTGGACCAGCCCCAGTCCGCCATCAGGTTGTACAGATGGTTGCTTCCCCAGTGGCTCAGGTAGAAGGTGCAGGTGACGTACCCGCACGTGGCGTGGCCGTGAGGGAAGGTCCAGCGCCCGGAGATGTCGCTGTTGTTGACGGGGTTCTGGTCGGCGAAGTCGTAGGCGTTGGCGCTGCCTCCGGGAACGGGGTCGCGTTGGTCGAAGCGGCCCAGGTAGGGGTTGTAGCCTCGCACGCCCATGAGTATCTGCCCGGCTTGGCCGGTGCTCTCGCGCTGGGCGCCTGCCGCCCATCCGTACGAGGCCGCCGGGCCTGCTTCCACCATCCCGAACTCGGTGTACGTGGAGGTGGAAGCGACGGAGTTGCTTGCGAGATCCTCCGTGGCCATGAGGTCGCCGTGCAGATCCATCAGCTGCAGCGAGACACCCGATGCCGTGACTGTGGCGGCCAGATGGTCGTCCGGCCCCAGCACGTTCCGCGTCCACGCGCCGTTGGACGCGGTGATCAGATCAGGCTTGTCGGATTGGTTGGCGAAGTCGTTGGTGAAGGTGATGCCGCTGCTCGCGACGGTAGTGGTGGACACGCGAGTGCCCGTCGGGTCCAGCGTCCAGCTGCTGGTGTTGCCGGCCTGCGTCTGGCTCGCGAGCATTCCGTTGGCGTAGTAGCCGGCGGTCAGATCGCCAGAACCTCCGGCATCGGCGGACGGGGTGGTCGTGATGTCACCGAGCGTGTCATAGGTGAATCCCGCGTCGGTGATCCGGTCCGCTGCGTCGTACGCATGGTTCTCAATGGAGCTGGTGCTGGTCTGACACGTGCCGTCCGCCTTGGGGGCGCTCGTCGTCAGCTTCGTACGGTTGGAATCAGCCTCGTAGCCGTAGGCACGTGTGGTGCACTGGCCCGACTGCGTGTCGGCTACGGCGGTCAGCCGGTCCGCAGCGTCGTAACTGTACGTCTTGGTGTTGGACAGCTCCGAGCGGCTGGTCCAGTCTCCGGCGTCGTTGGTCTGGACGGAGTCCGTCAACGAACCGGACCAGTTGCTGTTCGTGTAGGTCAACGAGGTTGCGGTGCCCGTCGCGTCGAATGTGTAGGTCGCTGTGGTGCCGCCGGGGTAGGTCTCGGTGACGAGGTTGCCGTCCGCGCCATAGGCGGCGCCGAAGTTCCCGGCTTGTGCGTCCGTCTCGCTCGTGAGACTGCCATCGTGCACGCTCCCGCCGTTGTAAGCGTAGGTCGTGGTGTCACCGCTGTTGCTGCGGCTGATGACGCGTTCGGCAAGGTCGTAGCTGTAGTTGGTGACCCTTCCGGTGGCGTCCGTGTAGCTGCTGGGGTCGCCGAAGTCGTCGTAGGCGGTTGCCAGGTCCGCCGTCGCGTTCCCCGAGGAGTCCAGGCTCTGCAGATCGGTGGGCAGGCCCGTCGTGGAGCTGTAAACGGTCTTGGCCGGAGCCACCGCGGATCCCATACCGGTACCGGTCGTGGAGACGGCACTGCGCGTTGTACGCCCGGCCGCATCGTAGGTGGTGGTAGTCGTGCGGGTGGCGGTAGTGCCGTCAGCCTCGGTGTACGTCTCGGTCTTGGTCAGTGGTTGCAGGTAGACGTTGTAGGTGTAGGTGGTGACCGGAAGGCTCGCGAGGCCGGACGTGTTCGGCTGGGCGGCGGGTTTGGTCTTGCAGATGAGGTCGGCCCAGACAGGCTGGTTGCCGCAGGCCCCGTCGACACTGTTCGTGCCGGCGGTGTAGTAGATGGTCTTGGTGGTGCCGGCGGCGGTCCCGGCGGTGTCGCTGGGCTGGCTGCTGGCGATCTGCAGGGGCTCGCCGCCGTACAGGCTGCTGTCCTCGTTGAATGCCACGGTTTTGGTGATGTTGAGGTGGCCGGTACCTGGGTCGGTCACGGTTTGCAGCGGGGTTCGCAGCGTCCAACCTTCGTTGTCGCTGCCGTTGTCGTACTTGTACCGGGTGGTGCGTGCGTCGACGTCTCCGTTCCCGGGAACCGCCGTGCCGAGGCTGGCACTGACGGTCTGGGTAGTCACCAGGTCGTACGGGTTGCCGTTGGCGTCCTGGTCGTTGTTGGGAGCGCCTTCGTCGTAGACCTGGTGTGTGTGGGTGCGGATGAGCTGGCGGTCTCCTGCGGCGTTTGCCTGGTGGGCGGGTCCGTAGCTGTCGAGCGGTTGCGTACCGTCCGCGGAGTAGACGGTTTCGGTGTCGAGTTGGCGGGCGACGCCGGCGGAGTTGGCGCCCGCGGCGAGAGCCGTTGCGCGGTTGGCCGCGGTGAGTTCGCGGACGTCGTTGCCGTAGGAGTCGTATTCGGTGGTGTTGATCTTCCAGCCGTTGATGTAGCTGGCGGTGTTCACCTCGCGGCCGTCGGCGTCGTAGTAGTAGATCTGGGCGTAGGTCCAGTCGGAGGGCGGGGTGCTGGTGGGGGCGTGGTCGGGCGGGAAGACGGCGACCGCGGAGGTGGGGATGTCGCTCTGGCCCCAGGTGGCCACGGTGCTTGCGTCCATGTCGGCCGGCCCGCCTGCGGAGACGGTGAGCGGGACGCTGTAGGCGATGACGCTCTTGGCGGTGAGGCCGCCGTTGGCTGTGTTGTGGGTGCGGCTGACGTAGGCGAGTTTGCCGTAGTCCCTGCTGCTGGCGGTGTCGTTGTAGGCGAGCACCCAGGGTGCGAGGGAACCGGGGGTGGACTGGGCGGGGCTGATCTGGGTCAGCCGGCCGAGATCTGCGTCTCCGGTGGTCTCGTCGTAGGTGTAGGTGGTCTTCAGGTCTGGGCTCGTGCGCGGGTCCCACTCGGCGACCAGGCGGCCGCTGCTGTCGTAGCTGTACTTGGCGACCGCGGTGCTGGTCAGGTCGGTGCCGTCAGAGGTGAGGAAGTCGATCTCTGAGACGTTCCCGGTGGTGCTGTCGTAGTTCAGCTTCAGGCCGCGGCAGCCGGTGCTCCAGCTGCTGCTGGTGGCCGGGTAGGGGCAGGCGGCGGTGCTGGACTGGCTGACCGCCGCATCGGGGGCCACCACGAGCATCAACTTGCCGTAGGTGGAACTGCTGCTGGAGGGGTCGTAGATGTAGCCGGTGGAACGGCTGCTGCCCGGCTGGGTGACGGTGGAGGGCAGATACTGGCCGCTGGTGCCGCCGGCGGGGGTTTTGAGCACCACCTGAGTGCCGGTGCTGTCGGACAGGGTGAAGCCGGCCGAGTTCTTGGTCAGTGTGAGCCCGCTGGCTGCGGCCGAGCCCAGCGGCATGTAGGAGGTGACGCCGCCGGTGGTACTCCCGGCGTCGAAGGCGAGAGTAGATCCGTCGCTACCGGTCAGAAGCGCGTAGCTGCCCTTGTCGGTGATCGACGACCAGGAGGCGGAGGTGCCGGCGACGGGCAGGCTGGAGGTCCAGCCGGGGCCGAAAATACTGTTTGTGTGGGGATTGAGGGAGTTGAAGGTGCGCGAGACGCCCAGTCCGCTGCCGTAGGTGGCGATCGACACGTCGGTTGCGGACACGGCCCCGTTGCCGGACTGCAGGCCCACCGTCACGGGTCCGACCGTGGTGGTCCCGAAGTCCACGCCGCTGCCCAGGCGGTCCAACGTGGTGGTAACCGGGTCGGTGGTCACCGTGGTGCTGCCGGAGTCGTTGGTGAAGACCGCCTTAAGCTGGATCGGTCCGTCGTCGCTGAGGGACTCGGTCACCTTCCAGGTGAGATAGGGCGACTGCACGCCTTCGGCGTTGCTGACCGTGGCGATGGGCCACACGTTGGAGCAGCCGCAGTCGAAGGTGGTCTCCGAGGGCACGTCCTGGAAGGATCCGCTGGTGCCGAGGCGGTACTTGAAGGTGACCTTGGTGTAGCCGTCCGGGGCTGCGGCCTGCAGCAGGATGCCGGCGGAGGTCTGGGATCCGTCGGCCGGGGAGAGCATGGCCGAGGAGCCGACGCCGAACGTATAGGTCGCCGGGTCGGACTGGACGCCGGCGTCGTCGACCATGGAGACCTCGAGGGTGTACAGGCCGGCGGCGGTGGGATTGATGGTCACCTGGGAGCCGGTCGTCCACTTCCAGGTCACCGGGTCCGAGCCGTGGCGCAGCCCGTAGGAGTAGCCCTCGACGTAGGAGGAGGTGTCGGAGAGGGTGCAGGTGGTGCCGCCGGAGATCAGGGTGTGCCAGGCTCCTGTGGTGTAGCCGCTGCAGGAGATGCCGGGTTTGGCCGGGGTTTCCACATCGACGGTGAAGGCGGTGGCGGCGGACCAGCTGCTGTACTCGGTGCCGTCGTAGGCGCGGACCTTGAAGGAGTAGTCGCCGTTGGCCAGGGCCGAGGCCGAGGTGGGTGTCCAGGTGCCGGTGGCGCCGGAGGCGACGAAGCTGCTGGCGCCGGAGGCCACCACGGAGGAACCGGAGAGCACCTGGAACTGGTACTGCAGCGGGTCGCTGTCGGCGTCGGTGGTCGAGGCGGAGAAGGTGGGGGTGGCGGAGCTGCTGTACTGCTTGCCGTTGGAGGCCGGGTTGTCCGGGGTGAAGGACGTGGTGCCCACCGGCCATGGGGTGTGGTCGTAGGTGAGGGTGAAGGTGGGGTTCTGGCTGAAGGCGACGAATCCGTTGGTGTTTGTCTCGTTCTGGTTGACCAGCCCGGCGGTGAACTGTCCGGTGTACGTGGAGTCGGTCAGGATCGACTCGACGTAGCTGCCCACGTCCCACGAGACGTTGGTGTCGGGTGCGGTGCTGCTGGTGGTGAACGTGGCGGTGGCGGGGCCTGCCAGCTGGGTGGGCTGGTTGTTCCACGTGGTGGCGTTGGAGATGGAGCCGGTGGAGTAAAGGTTCACCGAGTGCGAGGCGCTGGTGGCCATGTCGGTCTTGGTGACCTCAGCGGTCACCGTCGCGGACAGGACCTTGGAGGTGGCGCCGTAGGCGTCGCCCGGCAGACCAAAGGAGTAGTAGGAGCGGTCGATGCCGCTGCCGTCGTACCCCACGCTCATGTTGCCGTCGAAGGTCCAGTACCAGTCCGACGCCGTCGGATACGCCGACTGCACCTCGACGAAGGAGAGCCAGGTCGGCCCCACGGTGTAAGAGGGGTCCACGAAGACGGGGTACTTCGTCGCCGAAGCAGACAGGAAACTCGACGGGATCTTCAGGTGCTCACCGTGGTGAGCAATGCTCACTCCGACAGCGGCGCGGTGTGCTCCCTGGCCTGGGTGCACGACGGTGGATTTCGTGGGATCGGCTTTGCCCACGGTCGAGTCCCAGGCCGTGGGGGCCGGGGACTTGAAGACAGTCGAGCCCTTGGCCGTCTTCACCTTGACATTGCCATGCTTGTCAGATTTGGCCGTCAGGCCCTTGCTGGCAGACATGCCCAGTGTGAGGTGGGTCAGCGCCTTGTTGGCTGCCGCCGCCCTGTTCTTGACGACCAGCACCTCTTCAAAGCTTCCCGCCGCTTTCGCGGTCAGCACGAGGTCAACGCCAGGCAGCACATTCGGGTAGGTCGCGCTGGCCCCGCTGGCTTTCGGGGCGGGAAGTTTGGAGGGCCAGGACAGCGACAGAGAGCCCGCGCGCGAGTCCATCGTCGCCAGCGTGGTGTTTCCGCCGCCCGAAAGCTTGAGGCCGGACTCGGCAGCCTTCGGTGCCCAGGATCCGTCCCGGTTCTTCACCAGGGTGGGGTCTACCGGCACCCAGGAACCGGACTTCTTCACCCAGCGAGGCTCGGCACTGGCCTGGTAGGTCATGGTGCCGTTGGGGTTGGCGAAGGTCTGGGCGAACGGCGTGCGATCCGACAGGACCTCTACCCGGTGATGCTGCTTACGTGCCGCCATCATCGCCGCCACAGCATCCGGCCGCTTCTTGACCTTCTTCACCGTGGCCGAGTGAGCTTTAGGCGCCGCTTTGGCTGACGCCGGGAAAGCAGCCGCCGTCCCAGCAAAGGTACCGATCAAAGCGGTCGCGACCACGACGGCCGTCGAGCGTGCCAACGGCAAGCATCTCAGTCGCCTCCTCATGAACCTACGCGCGTGCATGACACCCCTCCGCACTAAGCCCTTACAGAAATCACACAAGCGCGGAGATCATGACAGACGGCCGAGGGGCGGAAAGAGGCCTCGCCAGGCTCAGGCGGCACCGGCGGCCACACAGCCTCTCAGCAGGCAAGACGCCAGCCGAGGACCGATAGCCCAGGGTAACTTCAGGCGCGGCAATGCCCGATATGCACCCTGCCCTCGTCTCGAAATGACGCACAGTCAGCGAAACCTGCACCCTCAGTCGAGGGGGAACGGATACGAAACCATTGCAGAACTTTTAGAGGATAGGTCAACGAAAGGGTACGAAGGCATCACTTATGGCTTGACGTAGCAAACATCCTTATAGCGATCCTTTTCAACTGGCTGCCTGATCGGGTGCCTTCGCGTATCGCACAGAAGTACCCGGAGAACAGGCGAGGCTCCCGAGCGATCGAGTGCGATGCCTGAAGCCGTAACTCGTCTGCCAGGAAGCCTCGTTGACCGTCTACCATGCCGCACGCAAACTGCCCCATGCCCTCGTCGAACTGGTCGCCATGCTCATCGTCACCGTTGATGGTGACCCGAACTGCAGGCTCCGTCCGCACCAACGCGCCCTGGTCGCGCTGGCGTACCTGCACAAGCACGAGACGCCGGCCCCGCTCGCCGCCGGCTTCCGGATCAGCGTGGGCACCACCCACGCCTACGTGCACGACGTCGTCAACCTGCTCGCCCGCCACGCACCCACGCTCGCCGAGGCGATGCGCGAGGCCGACCCGGGCTTCCTACTGCCGGACGGGCCGGTCACCAAAAGCGACAAGCTAAACGACGGCACCACGGACTACAGCGGCAAGAAGAAGTGCCACGGCGTGAACATCCAGGCCGTCACTGCCCAGGACGGGGGCTCGTGTGGTTCTCGCCCGCGTGGCCCGGCCGGGCCACGACCTGACCGCCGCCCGCGAACAGGGCATCATCGCCACCTGCGCAGCACGGGGCATCGCAGTCCTGGCCGACAAGGCGTATGCCGGAGCCGAGGGCACGGTCGAAGCACCGAGCAAGGCTCAAGCGAGCTGCGGACTCCCGGACAAACATAAGCAGTTCAACAAGGTCCATCCCCGTCTCCGGGCCATCACGTCGGGACATGGTCCGGTCGCCGGCGCCCCTCGGCCTCACGTGTTCCCGCCGATCGCGAGAACGACGGAACCCTGGCACGAGCGTCACCAACGTCATGGCCAGCAACACCTAGAGTTAACTCGCGCCGTTATCCGAAACAGATTCCACGATGACAGTGCCCGTCAAGACAGAGTATTTCCCGTTTTGTTCCTCAGACCAAGCCCAAGTACCGACGGGACTCCAGCCCAGTTGCTTCAATGCAGCCGCGCGCCGAGGGCTGCTTGGAGGAAGTCGCTCACGTTCGAAGGTGTAGGACGCCCCAAGCGAGACCTTGACTAGCCAGCAACCCGACGCTCGGTCGAAATAGGTGTAGGCAACTGAAGTGGCCTCGGCACTCAAGCCCTTGCCCCAATCATCGATCTTCATAAAATCTTCGTCTATGCTCCAGCCAGACTTCTGTATTTCTGCTGGTCAACGGCCTGCCGGTGGGGAGTCTAGCGGGGGTTTGACGTACGCGGGCCGGACTTGGCCCGGCTGTGCCACCGACTGGTGCCCGCGCCGCATGTAGTGACAGTGCAACGAGCAGTCCGTTGTTGTGATCCACGATGCACCAACGAATGCTTGGGACCTGGAACTCGAAGAACTCTTCCTGCGGACCTGAGCCCGCTTCTCCCGGGTGAAGGACGACGCCGGATGCGGGGCTGTGTCCGCGGGCTGCTTGGCCTCGGTGTGCCGAGGAATAGCTGGCAGCTCGCAGCGTACGCAGGCCCCCACGGTTTGCGGCACCCGCTCTCCCGCAGCCGGTGGGACTCCGATGGCCTGCGCCACGGCACCAGCCGCACTCCGACCGGCGATCCCACCCCGAACCGGCTCTCCTCTTTCTTCGTCGGCTGCCCGAGGCATCCGCTGGTTCGGCGTCCCCCGGTTCGACCCCGGGGTCGGGCTCCATGACCGCCTCTCCGCTAGGTCGTGTCTCTCAACTTCGTAGCCAGGTGATGACGGCCGCCAGTACGGCTGCAGAGCGATAGACGATCGCGAGTTTGTCGTAACGGGTGGCCAGACCTCGCCACTGCTTGAGCAGGTTGAAAGATCGTTCCACGACGTTCCTGCGCTTGTAGGTCTCGGTGTCCAGAGCGCGGGGGCGTCCGCCGCTGCGGCCCTTTCTCTTGCGGTTGGCCTGCTGATCGGCGCGTTCGGGGATCACCGCGCGGATGCCACGGGCTGCGAGGTCCGCACGGACCTGCTTCGAGGAGTACGCCTTGTCTGCGAGCAGAGCGTCCGGTGTAGTGCGCGGCCTGCCGCGGTCGAGTCGCGGAACCCGGATGTCGCCCAGAAGGAGGGGAAGGACCTGCGCGTCGTGGACCTGGCCCGGAGTGACTATGACGGCCAGCGGGCGGCCGTTGCCGTCCACGGCGTGATGGATTTTGGTCGTCAGGCCGCCGCGGGACCGGCCTATTGCGTGGCCCGCCGGCTCACCCCTGGTGGCAGGGGCTTCGCTCTTGCTGTGGCGGGTGGCGGCGCCGGTGTCCTTCTCCGGCCGGGCCGTGTTCGTGGCGTGCTGGTGGGCCCGGTTGATCGTCGAGTCCATTGAGACCGTCCAGTCGATCCCGCCGATTGAGTCCGCCTGGGCGGTCAGCTGCGTCAGAACCGTGTCCCAGGTGCCGTCCGCTGCCCACCTGCGATGACGCTTCCACACGGTCTGCCAGGGCCCGAACGCTTCGCGGGGCAGGTCTCTCCAGGGGATTCCGGTGCGGTATCGGTAGATGATTCCTTCGATGATGCGGCGGTGATCGGCGAACGGGCGCCCTGCCTTCCCTGCGTTGCGGGGAAGGCAGGGCGCCAGGCGAGCCCATTGCTCGTCGGTCAGCAGGCGCATGCGCCCGCTCGTGGTCACCGAGGCTGGTAGGCGGTGGCCAGCACGGAGACGGTGACCTCATCGGGCAGGAGGCCGTCATCGGTCAGGTCTGCACGGCTCACGTGGCGTGCGCTCGGCGTCATCGTCACCAGATCCAGGGCATCCAGCCTGGTCAAGGGTGCGGTGTACTCCACTTGTTCGGTGACGGTGCCCTCGAAGAATGGGTCCAGTGCCCGGTGCAGGCGCTGTTCCTTGGCCGGGTCGATCGTGACCATCGCAGGCAGCCGGTCACGCAGCTCGGCCAGGTGCCGCTTGGTGGGACGGACCACGATCAACCGGCCGGTCGGGCGCAGCACGCGGTGGAACTCGGCCGGGTTGCGCGGGGCGAACACGTCCAGCACGACATCGGCCACCCCATCGGCGAGGGGGAAGGGACGAAAGACGTCCCAGGCCACCGCCGCGGCTCGTTCGTGGGCTCGGGCTGCCGAGCGCAGTGCACGCACCGAGGTGTCCAGGCCCAGACCACGGGCGCCGGGCAGCCGGTCGAGTACGCCGGCCAGGTAGTAGCCCGTGCCGCATCCCACGTCCACGACCGTGGCCTGCTCAGCGGCGGCGTCGGCCGCCAGGCGGGCGCCGACGTTGCGGATGGGCGCGTAGGTACCGGTGGACAGGAACCGGTTCCGGGCCTGGACCATGGCTGTGTCGTCGCCGCTGGTGGCGCGGGTGCCCGTCAGCAGGCCGGCGTAGCCGTGGCGGGCGATGTCGAAGGTGTGGCCTCCCGGGCAGCGCAGTGCGCCGCGGACGGGGTGCAGATGGCGCGTGCGGCACGTCGGGCAGCGCAACAGGCCGAGGGAGAGTTCGAGGGCAGGGGGAAGCGACACGGGCACGAGGCACTCCTGGCAACGGTGAAGGGAAGAGACCGTGCCTGCGCGTGCTCGGAGCCTCACTGCCTCCGGAAGAGACGGGCAGCGTCGGGCGCGTGGTTCATGCAGCAGGCACACCAAGGAGGGCGACGCCGTCCGGCATCGCCCTCAATGTCTTCCGGTCACAGGAAGCAGCAGTGCGGGGTGCTCATGAATGCCACGTCATGTCTACGAGCATCCGCGAAGCCCCTCACGCCCCAACGGAGTTGGGAGACACGACCTAGTCGGTGGTCTCACCCTGACGGGCATCGGCTCCGCCGAGGCGGACAGCATCCAGCAGCACATCGCATCACAGACGAGCAACGTCGCCCACGCCGTCAGCGGTGCCTCTGCGGCCTCATCGGGGTGGTACGACTGCAACGAGCGCACCGGCACCTGGCACGACAAGAACACTGCGGGCGGCTTCTGCAACGGCAAGGGCCCGCACTGGTCCTACCAGACTCACGCCCAGTGCAAGGACGGAACCCTGAAAAGCGGGGCACGGCGGTGGGCCGGCGACACCCGCTGGTCGTACGCCTACTGCGCTGGGCACCGCGGCCTCCGCCAGGCCTGGGTGAACATGTACTACGACGGCCAGTACAGGGCCAAGAGCATGGACATCCTCTGAGCCCTGGCACAGCGTCAGATCCGAGCGGGGGCACGGCCTCCTGACGGAGGCCTGCTCCTGTTCGACTTCAAGGTGCGCGACCGCCCAGGGCACATCGGTGACGTCTTACGACGACACCCGCGTCCACATCACCTGATGCCCGGCAGAAGGGCACGCAGTGCACTGGCAGTAACGAGACGTACAGCCGCATGCTCATCGACGCGGCCGTGACCTCCTGGGGCTTCGCCGACGCTCACATCGGCGACACCCCGTACGAGTTCTCCGCCACCACGCTCTCGTACTGACCTACTCCCTGACAGACGACCGTTCATGACGGGACGTCACGCCAAGGGGCCGGGGTACCGGCCGACGCGAGGGGATCGGCCGGCACACCGGGCCCGTCCGCAGACCGGTGGCCTGCGGACGGGCCTCGTCTGCCCTCCAGGTGACCGGCTCCCCGCCTGCTTGGGAAGGCGCCGACGGAAGTCCCCGGGCTCCTTCCCGAGCACGACGGCCGGGCGATGCTGTCGAACTGCCGCGTTCCAGCGCCTCGGCCATCCTCCACCGTGATCAAGGGGCGACCGAGGAACAGACGGCGCCGGGGTCGTACCTCGACCCGGTGCCTTTTGCCGTCAGCCCACGCCGCGCATCCCTGCCGCCCTCTCACGAAAGGAACTCCACGCATGAACCGGCGCAAGCACCTTGACGAGGTGCTGGAATTCGAGGAGTACGTCCGTACACGGCATGACACTCTGCTGCGCAGCGCCCGGCGCCTGGTCCCCAACCCACTCGACGCTCAGGATCTGCTGCAGACGGCACTCGTACGGATGTACCGCCACTGGGAGGGCATAGCGGACAAGCAGTTCGCGGATGCCTACTTGCGCCGCATCATGGTCAACACCCGCACGGAGTGGTGGCGAGCCCAGAAGCTGAAGGAGCTCCCCGCAGAGCAGCTGCCGGAGGCGAGCATCGAGGACTGCACCGAGCAGTGCGCCGACCGCGCGCTGCTCATGGACGTCCTCAAGGTGCTGGCGCCCCAGCAGCGCGCGGTTGTCGTGCTGCGGCACTGGGAGCAGATGACCACGGAAGAGACGGCCACCGCGCTCGGCATGGCGCCCGGAACCGTCAAGAGCACACTTCACCGGGCGCTCACCCGGCTCCGCGAGGAGCTGGAGGCCCACGGCCTCGGCACTGAGTCGACGTCAGCCGCTGGTCGTGGCTACGCAGCGGCCGACCGTCAAGGCTACTGACGCGTAATCGCCGTAGCAGCTCGTGGGCCCGGGCGAATCCGGTGCGATCTGCCGTCTTCGTGGCGGGGCCTCATCTGCGGATGCATCACCTCATGAAAGCCGACGGGCGGCGAAGCACCAGCTCGTGTCAGCGGCGAGCCGTCGCCCCAGGCCGACCACCGGCAGAAGCCCCGGTTCCCCGAAAAGTCTCGCGGTATGGGCGGATAGGGGCAGAGCACTTGTGCACAAGGTGCTCTGCCCACGCCTGTCGCCTTCGATGCTGCCTCGCACCCGCGGCCGGGTTTGGGTGCATTGCCCGTTCCGAGTCCGTGGCCGACACAGAGCATGGTGAAGGCCCCCGAGCATCGGCTAAGTGGGCTACAGAGGCCTTCTACACCACTTCGAGAGTGCGGCTTCAGCCTAACAGTGCCCAGCTCAGGGGTCTCGGCGCTCGAATCCGCGGCGGCTGTACATATTCTGCTCTTCCAGGTACGTCATAGTGGGAGGGAGGCCGTCGTGGCGAAGCCGCTGATCGTGGGCCGTAAGGAGTTCGCGAAGATCTACAACGTTGCGCCGACGGCGGTCAGCGACCGGTGGATCCCGGCCGGGATCGTCTCCTACGAGGAAGCTGTGATCGTCTCGGGTAAGCCGTACTGGCCCGGTGGTCTGGCTGTGGACTTCGCGCTGCCGCCGGGTAGTCGCGGCCGGCAGTTGGACGAGTCGCTCCTTGCCCAGTTGGAGGAGGAGCAGCAGGCGACGGTCCGCCCGATGAAGAAGGGCGAGCTGCCGCCGCTGGTGGGGCTGCAGGAGTACGCGGCGCTGTTCGGTGTCAGCCAGCATGTGGCGGCGAATGCCCGCAATCGGGGCGGCGGGATGCTGCCGGCGGAGGATTACCTTCTGGGTGGCTCTCCTGTGTGGCTGTTGTCGACCGTCCTCGAGGGCGCGGAGCACACGATGGCGCAGAGTCGTGGCGGCGTGTGGCAGTTGCAGGAGGATGTTGCTGCGGCGTTGCGGGAGGGCCGCTACGAGGGGCCCGGGTCGGCGATCGCCGCGCGAGGCAAGGCAGCAGCGGGGTCGTAGCGTCGTCGCGTCCGCCGGATTCGCTGTCTTGGAGCGGTTCGGCGGAGTTGCCCATCCCTCAATACATAGTAGAATTAACCTCATCCACTAAGGGTGCATGCGTGAGCGGCAGCGACCGCATGCAAAATAGGCTGCGACACATCGAACGAGGAGGGGTAAGTGACCGTGCAGCTAGAGCTGCCCATCGCGGCCATACAGCAACCCGAGAATCCAGGCGGCAAGCTGACGATCCAGGAGCGGTTCGAGGCATTCGACCAGCTCAACCCTTGGATCCTCAAGCACCTGGAGAGCCTCACCGCCGACTGCGTCGAGCGCGGACTCGGGCGCATCGGCATTGGGATGCTATTCGAGGTCCTGCGCTGGCAGTACGGACTGGCCACCCGCGGGGAGCCCTGGAAGCTCAACAATGACTTCCGGAGCCGCTACGCGAGACGCCTCATCGACCTGCACCCCGAGTGGTCCCCCCTGTTCGAGATCAGGAAGATCCACACGGCCTAGAAATAGGCCAGTGTCTACCCTCCTGTGAGTCTCTTGGAGATGTTCTGTGTCCAGCATGACCGTGCCACGCCTGCGCACCCGCAAGCCCACCGGCGTCATCCCCTGGCCGATCGTCCTGATCGAAGGCGAGGAGAAGAGCGGGAAGGCCCAACCACTCACTTCTCTCATAGCGACGCCAACCGGCTGGACACCGATGGGCGAACTCCAGCCCGGCAGCACGGTGCTGGGTTCGAATGGGCGACCCACCACGGTCACCGCTGTCCACGACCGCGGCGTTCTGCCCATCTACCGGCTGACCACCTCCGATGGAGCCTGCGTCGAGGTCTCGGGCGATCACCTATGGCAGATATGGACAACCCGGGATAAGCACCGCCAGAAGAACGGGCGAAAGGTCTCTCATCCCGGGCGAGTGCTCCGCACCGACGAGATCCGAGAACGGCTCACCCACGGCGAGATCATGCACCTGCCGATGGTCAAGCCGGTGCTCTACATACCCACGCCCGAAGGTCTGGTGGTAGAGCCGTATCTACTGGGTCTTCTCCTCGGGGACGGCGGGATGACACAGCAAAGCACGGTGAGCTTCACGAGCGGCGATGAAGAGTTGCATGCAGCCGTGAGGGCTGCGCTCCCTCCAGGCGACCAGCTCAAGATGCGCGACGACGGCGTCCATGCGCGCATCACCGGCGGCTCCACACTCAAGCTCATTAAGGCCCTTGGTCTGCATGGCAAGCGCAGCGAAGACAAGTTGATCCCTCAGCAGTACCTGAGGGCGACTCCGGACGCGCGCCTGGCACTCCTGCGCGGTCTGATGGACACCGACGGCGGCATGGAAAGCGCAGCGTCAACCTACTCGACATCCTCGCCCCAGCTCGCCACAGATGTGCGCGAGTTGGTGGAGTCCCTCGGCGGCACGGCTTCTACGACTACCAAAGCAACTTCGTGCCGCACGCCGGACGGACAGCGCCGCAACGGGCTGACCTCGTACCGAATGCGGGTGCGGTTGCCTCAGGGGGTTTGCCCGTTCGCCTTGCAGCGGAAGGCCGATCAGTGGCAGCGAACCCGACCCACATTCATCACGGGTCCGGTTCGGACGATCACCGAGGTCAGTTTCGTCGGCAACAAGGAAGCACGCTGTATTGAGGTTTCCGCCAAGGATCATCTGTACGTCACGGAGCACTTCCTCGTCACCCACAACTCCCATCAGGCTGCCGCATTCACCGGCTCCGAGCAGACCGGCCAGGCGTACTGGCTGGAGCTCGGCGAAGACACGGCCGATGAGTACGCGAACGTGCCAAGTGCGGACTACCTGCTCATCGAGCACAACGGCAGCTACCGCGACATCCTCGGCCAGATTGAGGCCGTGCACGCCGAGGCCAGGCGCGCTGCCGCGGCGAAGGAGAAGCCGGTCGTCCTGGTGATCGACTCGGTGTCGATGCTGTGGCGGATGCTCGTGAACTGGACCAACGAGCGCGCCCACCGCACGCCGAAGAACGAGGCGAAGCTGCGCCAGGACCCGGATGCCGAGATCAGGCCCTCCATGAATCTGTGGAACGACGCATCCGAACGGTGGCAGCGGGTCATGTATCTCGTGCGCACCATGCCGGGCATTGTGATCCTGCTCGCCCGTGGCAAGGAAGTGGCTGCCGTGGACGGCAACGGCGATCCGATCCCGAAGACGAAGGACTGGCGGGTGGAGGGCCACAAGTCTCTCGCCTACGACGCGACGGTGTGGGTGCGGCTACAGCGCGACAGCGATCCGCAGATCATCCATCGAGAGGCTGGTGTTCGGCCTGATGGGCTGCTCGATCCACAACCAGCCCAAGGTCGCCCCGGAGCTGACCGGGGATCTGGCGCAGCAGTGGATGCCGAAGGTCCACAAGGCGGCCGAGCAGGGCGTTGACGGCCTGAAGAAGCTATGGCGGCAGGTCGAATCAGACGAGAACCTCAGCCGCAACGAGGTCCTCGTGGTCCGCGCTGCCATCGAGCGCACGGCCGCCGAGGTCAAGAACCCGAAGAAGTTCAGCGACCCCACAAGCGATGACGTGGCGCGGCTGCGGGCAGCTGCAGCTGAGCAGCAGGACCAGGCCGCCGAAGACCCGGGCGACTTCGAGGAGCTGCCGCCCGACGAGTTCACCGCCGCCTGACCTTCGCACCCTGCCGGGGCCCGCTGTGACGGGTCGGGCCCCGGCGTGCCCTCTTGGAGACTGCTGTGACCGCCACCACCTTGAGTGCGCCTGCTTCCTTGTCGATCTGGGATGCCGCGAACTCCGCTGATGCCCGCCGACCCCGTTCTGTGCAGAGACAGTTGGGGGCGTCGGACACGATCTGCTCACGCCGCGCCGGATACATCCTGGCCGGCACGGAGCGCACGAACGCCGGGGACAAGCGCGCCGCGATCCTCGGCACGTACATCCACCAGGGGCTGCTCGAAGATGCCCGCCGCGAGTACGGGTGGCTCACAGAGCGGACCGTCGCGGACGGGACCCTGCGCGGGCACATCGACGTCGTACAGCTCGACGCCGCCACGGCAGCGCGGCTGCCCAAGCGGCATCGTCCTGCCGAGCCTGCCGCGCACCTGACGGTGGAGGACGTGAAGACGAAGTCGAGCCGCGTCTGGGACCGGGTCGTGAGGTTCGGGCCGACAGCAGCAGAGATGCGGCAAGTCCTCCTGTACGCCGACCTGTTGCGCACGGTCGGGTTCGCGGATGTTCCTGGCCAGCGGTACCTGCACAGGCTCGGCCCGATCGACGTGCAGCGCATCCGGTTCCGCTTCGTATGCCGGGATACGGGCGAGGAGCACATCGAGGAGTTCGTCTTCGACGAGTGGCTGGCTGCTCAGGCTCGTTGGTGGGTGGACCGTGTCGTGGAGGCGGACTCTCCGGAGGAGCTGCGGCGCGACCATGACGGTCCCGGCCTGTCGGTGATCTGCGACAACTGCCCGTTTGTTCATTCCTGCTGGCCGGGCGTGCCGCCGGGTCGGCCCGCGCAGACGATTCTCGTCCACGACGACGAAGACCGCGCGAAGGCGCTCGCCGACTACGTGCGCGCTCACGAGCGATTCCGGGAAGCCAAGCGGGTCAAGGAGATGGCTCGGGCGATGCTCGACGACTCCCCGGAGGGCAACTACGGGGACAACCACCTGGGGTGGGGCGGCGGCAACGACAAGGAAGAGTCGGATGTCGCTGCGATGGTCGAGCTGTTCGAGGACGCCGACTTGGTCGTGCCCATGGTCCCGGACGAGAAGGCCATGATCCAGATTCTTCGCCGGGCCGGCATGGTCGTGCCCCGGCGTAAGGCGGCCGGTCAGAAGACTGCCCGCACCATCAAGGTCAGCCGGGCCCGCAAGACCTCCTGACGGCCTCTGTGGCGGCCCCGCACGGACGGTGTGGGGTTCGCCTTCTCTTTTGATCTTTCGAAGTCTTATTACCGCCTTGGAGGCATGCTCCGTGTCGATTCTGCGCCGCCACCTCAGCACCGGGTTCACCGTGCTGCCGACGGCCACCCTTGAGGATTCCCGTCTGTCGTTTCGGGCTCGGGGCGTGCTGGCGTTCCTGATCTCGAAGCCGGATGCGTGGAGGGTGCGTGCCGAGTCGATCGCGAGCGCGGGCAAGGAGGGTAAGGAGGCGATCAAGACGGCGCTGCGCGAGCTGAAGGACTTCGGCTACTACCGGGTGGTGACCGAGCGGCTGGCGGACGGGACGCTGAGCCGTATCACCGAGGTGTACGACACGGCGCAGGAGTGGGCGGCCGAGGAGTACCGCAAGTTGGAGGCGCGGCGGGTGGCGTGCAGGCTCAAGAAGCGGCTCGATCAGGTCGATGCGGCCGCCGACGAGGAGTGGCCCGAGGGGGGACGAGGCAGTGACGGGGAGGAGGCCGGTGGCACCGAAGGCGGGTTTTCGGGCGCCGGTTTTCCGGACGCCGGATCTTCGGGCGTTCTAGTTAGTAACCAGAGCCAATATCCAGAGAAGAACCCCCCTACCCCCACAGCTGGCGCTGCAGGGGAGCCGGGTGACGCTCCGCTCGACGAGACAGAGGAGGGTTCGTGCCCGACGCATCCGGATAGGCCGGGCCGTTCGTGCCGGGGCTGTGGCACGAGTCCGAGGCAGCTTCGGGCGTCGCAGCAACGGGCAGAGAAGGAGCGGTTCAAGGCCCGTGAGCGGGAGGCGAATGAGCGGGTGTTGGCGCAGGTGCGGCGTAAGCCGGGGGTGGAGGGGTTGTCGGAGGTTGCGCGGCAGCAGCTTGCTGCCATGCGGAGCAGGAGGCGGGAGGCTGCGGCTGGTGGCGGGGAGGTAGAGTCGCCGTCAGAAATAGGCTGATGTATAAATGTGCAGCGGTTGCCGCTCGGGGGATTTGCCACCCCTGCCGCACATAGTAGAATTAACCCTATAAGCAGGAAGGGTCCGTTCACCTTGGGAGGCACACATGAAGTACGGCTCCATCTGCCGCGGGATCGCTTACATGCCCGACGACGAACTCATTGACGCTTTCACCAGGGCGAGGATGTTCCAGGTGGCCTGCCGGGGCGACGAGGTGCGCGTGATCGCCTATCACGGAGAGAGCTCCGTTGAGGCTCAGTGCCGGCCGGGCGGCAAGGGGTGGGAGGCGTTGGCGCTCACGCAGCAGCCCAAGGGCGATCTGCCGTTGACGGGGGTGCTCTTCACGGACATCCCGCAGTGCGCATGGAGCACGCTGGACCTGGCGGTCAGTGTGCTGCGGAGCCGGTTTGGTGACCACTTCACGAAGCGCGTGGCGCTGAAGGTCAAGTAATCGCAGCTGGTTGTGCACTGGCCAAAAATAGGCCAGTGCACAACCAGCGTGGAGGATGGATAGACATGCTTGATGTGACTGTCGAGGTGGCCGCGATCCGTGCCGACTACGGGCCGGACGAGCATCGCGCTCTCGCCGTGTACAGCGACGTGCACGTCGCCCTCGAAGAGGCCGGGCTGCACCCGTACATAGAAACCCGCGGCGGTTTGGCCATCTGCGCCTTCGCCGACGACGGCACGCTGTTCGTGGTTGCCTGCGAAGACGCCCTGCCGTTCAACCGCTGGGCGCCCGGGGCGCTCGCGGGCTGGCACCTGAGCCACGTGCCCGAGGATGGGCCGGCGCCCGCCTGGCGGTGCGTGGTCTACGACAGCCTGCCCCCTCATCCGTGCCACTACGAGGCAGGAGACCTGAACCTTAGGCCCCTCGTCGAGGCCGCGACGGCCCACCTCGCCGCCTGCCCACATCTCCGCGACTTCGACGGGGCTAGGGCGTGAACCTCAACGAGGACGACCTTCAGATGGCGGTGCGTGACTTCTTCTCACCAGCGTTGCTCCTGGAGTTCATCGACCTGCCGGATCTTCGCGCCCGCATCCGGTGGGGCGAGAAGCAGTTCGATGAGGGGCAGCGCGATCGCAGCGTTCGGCGCCTCGAGGGAGAGCCGGATGCCGGATGCCTGACGCGCTGGGCGGCCATGCCCAGCGGGTGCGGGTTTCGCTACGACGTCGAGGCTCGTGGCGGTGCGCGGTCCGGATTCGTGTACTGGCAGGACGTACATCGGACGGTGAACTCCCGTCTGACACCCGTTCGTTACGGGTTTCTGCGCGCGGCGGTCGAGGCCGTAGCAGCGCACGAAGCCGCATACATTCCGGGCCCGGTCCCCTTCCGCACGCCCGAGTTGTGGACGTCCCTGTTCTACCGCCCGTGGGCACGCCGGGCCAGCGGCCTGGAGCTGAAGGCGTCGGCCGCCCTGGATGCCATCTGCCCGCCCGCCAAGGCGCAGCCCGCCTTGTTCTGATTCCACGCGACAACGAGAAGGCCCTTCCCCGTGATCACCTCCACCACTTCCGCAGCCTGGACTGCCGCCGCGCCGTGCGCCGGCCTCGACGGGTACGTGCCCAGCGAGGAGCTGGTCCGCAGCAGACCCAGTGACGTCATGAAGGCCTGCGGGCCGCTCATGGAGGGCTGCGCGCAGCTGTGCCCGTTCGTGCTGGAGTGCTACGAGCGGGTGCGGCCGGAGGCGAACCGGTTCGACGGGGTGTGCGCGGCGCGTACGTGGGTCAACGGACGGGCCGTCGCTGTGGCCGCAGGTGCACCTGCTCTGTCGAAGCTCGCCTCGCAGGCGGGTACGTGCGGGACGAGCAGCGGGGTGAAGGCGCACCAGCGGCTCGGGGAGCCGTTGTGCGGACTGTGCCGGGTGACGTCACAGCGGGCGGAGGTGCGGCGCGCGGGTGCGGCGAGCATCCGCAAGCGTGCCTCTCGCACCGGCCGCGAGGCGCGCGCGGCAGCGTAGAGGCACGCACAGCGAGGCGCCCACCGAGGCCCTGACCTGCACAAACGCAATTGACACCCCCTCTACAGATAGTAGAATTAATCCCAGTTGGGAAGGGGAAATGCGCCCAACTCCCTCTTGGAATACGAGAAAAGGAAGCACCCCTGATGCGCACGATGACGCCGGACCCGCTCGCCGTTCTGCAGGTCGCCACCATGCACAACATCACCGAGGAGCAGGCCGCGACCGCCATCAACTGGGCCGCGCACATGACGGTGCACGCCTGGGAGGCGTACGCGGACACGCTGGGCCTGGTGAAGAAGGACGGCGCCGCGATGGAGGCATGGTTCGGCACGCTCGGCCCGGACCTGCGCAGCTCCGTACTCGAGGACGCGGTCACCGCGGTGGTCGGCGCCGACCGTGTGCTCGCCGAGATCTACAGCAAGCAGGACGGCCATCAGCCTGCCCGCGCACGAGTCATGCGCACCAACCGGCCTCGCGTTCACATCCACTGACGCTCCGCGACTTCGGCCCGCCTCGTACCGGGGCAGGCCGCGCCATGCCGCCATCCCAACTCAACGGAAGGAGCCGCCTCATGGGCGCTCTCGACTTCTACACCACCGCCACCGGCACCGACATGCACACGGCCTTCAACACTGCTCGCGCGCAGGCCGAATGGGAGTACGGGACCTCCGGCTTCACCGGCACCATCGCCGAGAAGGACGAGGTGACGCTGCTCGACGAGCCGAAGCGCAGCGAGCAGGACGCTGTGGGGCGCGCGAAGGAGCTGCTCGACGGCGAGGATCCGCGGGTCAGCGGCAAGTACGGGCCCGCCGGCGCACTGCCGATCACGGCGGTCGACGGCTCCGGTGCCTGGCTGTTCTTCGGCGTGGCCGCCCACTGATGCCCGCCGCGGGGCTGTGACGCAGCGCAGCCCCGGCCAGTCCAGCCTGTCCAGATCCCCGAAAGACGATGACCACCGTGCTCGACAAGCACCTACCGCTGGATGCTGCCGCCGACATCATCGGCGAACTCGGCCTGAAGGGCGGGCAGATCCTACGCGCCAACCGAACCATGCAGCGCATTGTCCGCAACGCCTGGACCCGGCTCCCCTCCGCGCGGCGGCCACCCACCTTCGACGAATTCGCCAACGGTGTTCCTGCACACCACTGGGCGCTGATGTTCCGTGTGTGCGCGCTGAGCCAGTTGGGCCGCACCAGCGAAGCGTGCGCTGTGATCACCGCGGCCCGCCATCGCACGGCCGCCCCAGGCGACGGCGCCCGGCGATCGGCCAGCTCATGACCCGGCACCTCCTGCCGGACGGCACCGACACCTCCTCAACCGCCAAGGCCCGTGGCCGGATGGCGGAGGGCAGTGCCTGGGGTCCTGCTGCTCGCACCACCCGGCCCGGGCAGCCCTGAGTCCCGTACGACGTGGTGGCCCTACGCCGCCACTCCCGCATCAACGAATCGGAATTCCCTTGAACGACCACACTCCCACCCCGGACCGCATCGCGCGGGAGGCCCACTCCATTCACGAGTTCATCTCCTGGGGCCTGGCCGCTTGCGACGGACACCTCCAACAGGCCCGCATCACCTTCGGGTTCTCATCACTGTGGGCCATCACCCGTCCAGAGGTCCGCCGGTACGTGCTCCTGCTCGTCGCCTGGGAAGCCCGCAGCGCCACCGTGGACTTGGCCGAAGCACCCTCGATCACCGGCCCATACGCGCGGGATTTCATCCAGAGCGCCGCAGAGTGGACTCGCCAGAACCCGGGCGACACGGTGGAGTTGTTCTGCACCAGCCAGCACTCGGCGTACAACGTCGCCAGCTCCCTCGCCTTTGACCGGGACGATCACGCGGTATCCCTGCAGACCGTGCTCCTGCTGGCCGCCCTCGCCCCCAAGTCGGAGGCGCAGTGAGTCGAGACCGCCAGCGCACGCAGACCGGCATCGCTGCCTTCTTCGCGCGCTCCCCTGTCCCCGACGAGGCCGATCACTCATGACCCGCCACCCCCTGCCGGTCGGCACGCGGGTTTCGCACATCAACCAGCAGTGGGCCCGCAGTCTTCCGGACGGTACCGCCACGGTCATCGACCGCAAGGGCCCCTGGCCGGACGGCTCGTGGGAGTACCAAGTGCGCGCGGCCTGCGACTTCTCGCGCCAGCCCGGCCCCGACAATCCCGAGTCCCGCACCACGTGGTGGCCGTCCTGGGCCACCACCCCGTCACTCACGAAGGAAGAGCCCGTGAACAACAACACCAGCAACAGCGAGAGCGAGGACGGCGAGCAGGAGATCGTCTCGCTCCACCGTCTCCTTGCCCGGGCCATAGCTGCTGTGGACAACAACGTGGAGGAGGCGTTCGTCGTCTTCGGCCTGCCCAGCCTGTGGTCTCTGACCAGCCCGGAAGTGCGACGACAGGCGCTTCTCCTCGCCGCCTGGGAAGCCCGCTCCGCCACAGCGGCCGAGCTCGAATCTCCGACGTCCGCAGGCCAGTACGCGTGGGCTTTCACCCAGTACGCGTCCTCGTGGGCCGAGCAGCACCCGGGCGGGGACGCGGAAGGGTTCTGCGCCGGGCCGCACTCGGCACGCCATGCCGCGTCGTCCCTCGCCTTCGACCGCGACGACCTCCTGGTGTCCCTGGAGACGGCGCTCCTGCTGTGCTCCCGCGCGGAAGCGCCGGAGGAGTCATGAAGGTCGGCGGATACGTGTGGCTGCGCGGACACGGCAGCAAACCGTTGCGCGACACGCACGGTGAGGCGATCGCGTTCCGCGTCACTGACTCCAAAGCCCTTGTCGGCCACGGCACTTGGTATCAGGTGCGCACCGCTCACCGCGCGGCGCAGGACATCTTCGGCGGCTGGCACACCGGTCTGGCCCTCATCCCCGTCTCCCTGGCCGAACTCGCAGAAGGACCCCGCCAGTGACCATCGAGATCATCCATTCACGCAGCGAAGGAACGCTCATCGAGGGCAGCGCGAAGGGTGATGGCGTCTACGAAATCGTTCGCCGGCACGGCTTCCGCTACATGCCCTCCATCGGTCAGCTCGGCATCCGGCAGTCCCGCGACCGCGCCGCGAAGACCTGGTACATCAACGCGGCCGCGGCCGCCCTGCGCGAGGCCGGCTTCGAGGTCAACGTGACGATCGACGAGAGCAACCGGCGTAGTTTCGCGGAAGCCGAGGCGGATCGCGTCGAGCGCGCTGAGGGGCGGGCCGAGCGGTTCAGCGGCTACGCCGACAATGCCGCGAACCGCTCCGAGTCCGCGTACCAGCACGGCCACCAGGTCGCCGACGGCATCCCCATGGGGCAGCCGATTTTGGTCGGCCACCACTCCGAACGACGCGCCCGCCGCGATGTCGAACGCATCGACCACGCGATGCGGACCAGCATCAGCGAAAGCGAGAAGGCTTCGTACTGGTCCGGACGCCAGAGGGCGGCCGAAGGATACGAGCAGTTCCGTAAGGCGCCGCGGCGGACTCTGCGCCGCATCGAAAGGCTCCAGGCCGACCTGCGGCGCGTTCAGAGGCGGCAGCGCGAGGAGTCGGCTGAGGGCTCCGGCCGGGACGTGACCAATCAGGAGCTCGTGATCCGGCACGAGGAGCTCACCGAGGAAATCGCCTACTGGGAGGCGGTCATCGCCGAGGCCGAGAAGAACGGCTTCAAGGTGTGGTCCAAGGCCGACTTCAAGAAGGGTGACTTCGTCCGCCGGGGCAAGACCTGGTTCGAAGTCCTGCGCGTGAACGCCAAGTCGGTGACCATCCCGCACATCCACAACGGCATTGGCGGGGGTGTCGTACGCGCCTCGGACAACAAGCTCGACGGCTGGACGTGGCTGCTCACCTACGACGAGGTGTTCGGACGCCGTAGCGCCGAGGAGATGGAAGCCGCGCTCGCCGCCTCCACCACCGAGTAACCCCCCTCCTGGCCTGGCCTTTCGCAGTTGACCCCACCCCTAACCATAGTAGAATGACTACTAACAAGGGGGTGCTGGACAGGTTTCACCAGCACCCCCTTCACCATGCCCACAGCCGTCCGCTCACCGCAATCGCCGGATACGGAACGGCACTTACGAAGAAAGCACTCCATGCCCTACGACACTCAGCTCGTCGCTCCAGACCTGCTCACGCTCTCCGAGCAGACCGCCGCCGCGCTCGGATCGGAATGGGCCGTGACCGGGCTGCTCGGCACGGCGATCGTGACCCACCCCCTCGGCCTGCGCTGCAGCCTCCAGACCCGTGACGGCCTGCTCAGCGTCAGCGCCTTCGTCTCCCAGGACAGCGAGCCACGCCATCCCGCCAAACCGTTCACCGCGACCACTCCGATGGAGAACGCGAGCGGCCAGAAGGTCGCCGAGCTGATCCACAGCCACGTCTTGCCCCACTTCGGACGCCGCGACGCCCTCGCGGCACTGCGGCTGCTGAGCCTCCCGCTGCGCGATGCCCGGCTGCCCGCCATGGCGGAAGGAACAACCGCACGCTCAGAGCTCGCGCTGGAGGGCGGGGACAGCACCAACCCGTCCCTCCGCATCCAAATCCGCTCACCACGCCCCGGCGCCGTGAGCGTGAACGTTCAGATGAACCGGCTCACCGCCGAGCAGGCCATCCGATGCGGGCGCACTGCGCTGACCAGGCCCCCGTCCCACCTCGAAGGCGAAGCAGACCCCTTCCCGCCGGAGGTACGCGCAGTCCTCGACGCCCTCCCCGAAATCAACGGTGCACCGCCGCGGGACGGATTCACGAACCTTTACCCGACACACGGACCGCTCGAGATCCTCCACGACGCGAACGCCGCCGAACCGGGCGCGCCCTTCTCCCTGCGTACCAGCGACACCTCCATCGCCGCCGCGTACGCCGTCCTGCGCGCCTACACCGCCGCATGATCCGGCCCGGGGACACGGCGACCGTGATCAGCAAGACACCCCTGACGGGCACCGTCGACGGAGCCATAGGTGATGAGCTCGGCACCTATCTTTCCGGGCTGGGCCCCACGCTCCGCAACGTCACCTCCGCCGCCCTCGCTGTCGCCCGCATCGACGAGCTCGGCTGGGCGCCGCTCGGCGGGTATCCGGGCAGCGACGTGTTGTGGCCCGTCGCCTGCCTGATGTGCGGCAAGAGCGTCCTGCGCTTCTACAGCCATCTGCGCCGTGCGCGCCCCGCGATGCGCCATCGCGGTTGCGTCCCGCAGGGCCAGCACTCGTATCTGCTCACGGCGCTGTCCGCGCACATCGCAGATACCTGCCCGTGCCGGCGGGGACACGCCACCACCGTGGACGACGTGGCCCAGGCCTTCGAGGGCCTGCAGCGCGCCGTCCGCAGGGACGACCACGGCCAGGTCGTCGCCCGCGTGAGGGCTCTCACCGGCCCCTGCCCCGCCACAGCAGCCCGCGCTGGCGCCATCCGCGCCCTCCAGAGCGCATCGAAGTAACCACTACAGAACAGGAGTTGCCTCACATGAGTGAGTACGAGCGCGGTGATCGCGTCGCCGTCCTCTATCTGTCGAAGGCGAACGGAACGTGCCTGGCGTACAACCGCACCGTCATCGACGTCGAACCGCACGCTGAGCACGGCCAGCGCGTCTGGGTGAACATGCCGCACGACGCCTCGGTCGGCAGTCCGCACGACTTCTTCGCCGACGACAGCGAGGGCATCTGGCCCATGGAGGACGAGCCTGTCGAAGACCAGCTCCCCGTGCGGCTGGCCGCGAACCTCGACTGGTACATCGCGGCTGCCGCACCCGACTCCAGCCGCCTGACGTGGCCGTCAGGCCGGGGGCACCTGCCGGTCCGGGTTCCCTTCGCCGACAAGGCCCGCGCCCTGCACGCCCGCATGGCCTGCCACTACCTCCACCAACTGCGCGCCGTCGACCCGCGCGCTTTCGAGAACTGGGTGGCCCAGCACAAGGCCACGCCGGTGCCCCAGTAGACGTGCCGTCCGAACACCAGCACCAGACAGAACAGCGCGACCAGCAAGGAGAAAGAAAGCACATGCGGGGCCTATGGGAAGTGACGTACACGCACCCGGAGCACACCAGGACGACGTGGAACTATCTGATTCCCGTGTGGGACGCTCGGACGGAGGCCGCAGCTCGGGAGCGCGCCCAGGCGAAGCACGATGCGAACGCAGCCCACTTCGGGGCGCGGATACAGGCGGACGACACCTCTGAACTTGAGGTGCTGAACGTGATGTTCAAGCCTGCGGTGCTCTCACGTGAGCGGGCGGCGGCCTGGATCGCGCTGCAGCAGAACGGGGCGATCACCGAGCGGGGATGGCTGCTGTCGTACGAGCGCGGAGAGCGCCGTCGTGACGAGGCGTGGCGCACCGAGGTTGGCGAGCTGCACATGAGTCTGCGTGAACGCGTCCACGGTTTCGGGGAGTCGGTCGCCGAGATCCTGCAGTCGCCGGAGGCGGCAGCGTCGGCGGCCTGGGCCGTCGAGGCGCACACCGACCGCTTCGGGCGGGTGTGGTGGGACAGGGTCCGGGCCGAGATCCATAAGGCGGGGCTGTCCTGGCTGTGGCAGACCCCGTACGGCATGACCTGGATCGATCAGGCATAACCCCCCTCCTGAGCTGGGCATCCGTGGTTGACCCCTACCCCAACCATAGTAGAATTAACTATCGAGGGGGCGGGGGGGAAAGCCCGGACCCCGCAAGAAGCACCCTCATCGCCGCGACCCGCCCCGCCCGGGGCGGGTCGCCTTATACCCAACCCCACCCACGGAAGGCGGCTACGCCGTGACCCAGCAACTCGACCTGTTCGCAGAGATCACCGCCGACCCCGAGCCGATACCCGCCACCTTCACCGCGGCACCGAAGCCCGCACGCTCCGCCCATTCGGCGACACCACCGAAGCTGGCGTCGCCTGCCGGACCTTCCGCTCCGCACGTCCGGCAGGCGTCTCGCCCGCACCCTGTGCGCGATCCGCACCGGCGCGCGTTGGAGATCGGCGAAGCAGTGGCCGAGCGGTGGCACAACCGGCACGGCGGCACGGCTATCGAGGTGCCGATTGGCGTCGTTGCCGCCCTCGCACTCATCCGCCAGAAGGACCCGAACGGCCCGGACCTCAAGATGCAGATCCTCACCCAGGACGGCCCGCAGCTGATCGAGATGCTGCGCGAGATCTGGTCGATGCACTGGATGTACCGCCCCGACCTGATCGAACGTGCGCGGATCCTCCATGAGTGGCTGAACGACGAGGTCGACGAGTACCGCATTCAGGCGGTGCGGGCTGTCGCCGAAACAGCTTTGAAGCGCGGCCTGTTCGACCTGACCGCCCACGAGGACCCGTTCCTGCGCTCGGCAACGGACGTCCTGTCGCCCGTGATGATGTGCCTGCGCTCGCACGGCGCCCGGCAGGGGCTCGGCGAGTATCACACCCCGGCGCCGGTGGCCGATGCCATGGCCGACATGCTTGCCGCCGGGCAGGTCATGGACATCAGCCTCGCGGTCGACGCTCCGCGCGGCGGCGAGCACATCCACGATCCGTGCGCCGGCAGCGGAGGGCTACTGCGCTCGGCCGCCCAGCACCTTCGCGAACGCGGGCACGATCCTGCGGACTTCCAGTGGTCGATGGTCGACATCGACCAGATCGCCGCCGCGTGTTGCGCTGTGAACGCGATGGTCTGGGAGCTCGGCCCGCGGGTGACCGTGGCGTGCGCGGACACACTGGCCAATCCGAATGCCGTCACGGATGCAATGAAGGAGGCGCGCACCGTCTTCGAACACCGCGACGAGGTGCTGGGCAAGGCACGAATCATCGCCGCCGTGCGCCAGGCCGAGCGCCTGATAGAGCAGGCCCTCTCGCCAGCAGCGTAGCCCCGCCCCCCTTCTGACCTGCATAGACGTAGTTGACCCACCCCTCATACATAGTAGAATTAACTTAGAAGTTGAGGGGGCCACCTCACCGACCACACGCCAGAAAGGCCGTCATGCCCGACACCGTTCACGCCCTGCTCGTCGCCACCGACGGCACGATCACCGACCTGCAGGTGAGCACCAACGACAACTCCCAACGTGCGCAGATCCAACAGGCACTCGGCGACTACGCCGAGGCCCTGCGCTACGTACGCCGCCCGGACGGCTCGCACACCGTCGCCCTCGCAGCCGAAACCCGCGACGGCCAGCCCCCGAACCTGTGCGCGGCCATCGCCTTGCACTTCCTCCTCGGCGAGAGCCTGATCGCCGACATTCAAGGTCCCGTGATCTTCGTGGGCTTCAACCGGCAAGGCGCCCTCACCAGCCTGACCGAGGACGCCGTGCGCACCATCCGCACCGCCTCCGCCATCCCCGCCGTCCGCTGAATCCCCGCCCGGCAACCCTCAACACCCTTTGCCTGAACGCCTCTTGAAGCAGGAGCACTCTCTTGAGCAGCACAACCATCGCCGAGCTCGAGGCCGTAGACCTCACCGACCCGGAGTCGGCGGACTCCGAGGCACCGGAGCCGGCCGTTCTCAGCGAGGTCGACCTCTACCTGCTGGGCAAGCCCATCGCCGAGGCCCTCGCCGACGGATGGAGCGAGGTCCCTGAGGACCACCCGGCGGGCTTCGCGGACAGGTCGATCCGCCTCGTCCACCCCGACGGCCGGTCCATCGGCATCCGGCACCTGTGGCAGGGCCGGGCCGTGCAGACCTTCGCCGTCGGCGGCCCCGCCCACGAGCAGGCGGCAGACGCCGATGGTGCGGCCGGTGAGAACACCCAGCTGCCCAAGGGGGTGCGGTACAGCACCGGGGTCCGCTTCACCACGGCCTCGCCGCTGGAGGAGATCCTCACCGCGATCCGCACCGTGCTGCTGCCCGCCTTCGACGGGACTCGACTACGGCTGCGTGCCAACGGCACGCCGATCCCTCCCGCCGTCCAGCCTCCGGCCGAAGACAGCACCGACGCCCCTGCCGCGAAGGCCAAGACCAAGCCGAAGAGCACAGCTCACCGCTCCACCTCGGCCAAGCGCACGACCAGGCGCCGCACCCCGGCAGCCGCCTGAACCCGACCCCGCACCACATCAGGCGGGCGCACTTCATCTCGCGCCCGCCCCATCACGTGAAAGACCACCACCATGAGCACCACCACCGCCGCACGCCCGGAAGCCGTCGAGGGATTCGTCGGCCGCTTCGTCTGGGTCGATCCCCACGACCTTGTTGTCGACCCGTACAACCACCGCAAGGACCGCGCCGAGACGGACGGCGAGGACACCACCCAGCCCGACCCTGAACTCCAGGCCAGCGTCGATGAACTCGGTGTCCTCACGCCGCTCGTCCTGCGCTCGCAGGAAGGCGAACATGAGGGAAAGCTCGGGATCATCTTCGGGCAGCGCCGCAACAACGCGGCCCTGGCCGCCGCGAAGAAGGCCCGGGCGAAAAAGAAGCCGTACCGGCTCGTTCCCGCGATCGTCCGAGACGACCTTGCAGGGGTGGACGATGCGGCGCTGACGGTGTCGTTCATCGAGAACAAGCACCGCCGCCAGGCCACCGTCCGCGACGACATCGAAGCCGCCCGTCAGCTCTCCCTCATGAACATCCCCAAGGCCCGCAAGGTGCGCAACGCGCGCGCCATGGGCTTCAAGCCTGCCGAGCTCGGCGCCGCCAGCAAGGCCGCCCAACTATCCGACGCGTCGCTCGCCGAGGCGATCGAGGAAGACTTCAACCTCATCGAACTGGCCGAGTTCCAGGAAGTCGAAAGCGTCGAGGACGCTCTGTGGACCCTGACGCGGGCCAAGGCGCGTGACCAGCGGGAGAACAACACCAAGCGCGGCCACTGGAAGCACGCCCTTGCCGGCCTGCGCGCCGAGAAGAAACTCACCGACAAGTGCGCCCAGCAGGCCGCCGAGCTGACCGCCGCGGAGGTCACGGTCGTCGACTGGCGCTGGAACTGGTCCGCCACCAGCACGAGGCCGCTCACCGACCTCCTCACCGATGACGGCGCCCCGCAGACCTCGCAGACCCACCACGCCTGCCCCGGTCACGCTTCGTGCGTCTCCCCGAACGACGCCGAGGTGATCTGGCTGTGCACCGCCTGGCACCGCCACGGCCACCCGCTCACCACCGAGGCCGCCCAGAAGGACACCGCCCAGGCAGGCCCGGACAAGGAGGCGGCCAAAGCGGAGCGGCGCCTGGTCATCGCGAACAACAAGGCGTGGAGGCAGGCCCGCGAGGTCCGCGCGGACTTCATCAAGGACCTGTGCCAGCAGCCCGAGGCGAGCACCCGCGTGTGGCCGCTGATCCTCTCGATGATCACCGGCACCAGCTACGCGTACGAGAACTACGTCAGCCGTAAGAGGACCGACCTGACCGCACGCTTCCTCGGCGTCGAGGACCCCAACGAGGGCAACAGTCAGTGGACTCGGGTGGGCGACCCGTTCGGCGCGGTCATCTCACGCACCAGCCCGGCGCGCTCCTGGAGGGTCCTGCTCGCCCATGTCGCTGGCGCCTACGAGGTGGAGCACATGGACGACGCCGCCTGGCGCAACCGCATCAATGAGCAGACCGTCGCGTGGCTGACGTTCCTGCAAGCGGAGGGCTACGCGCTGAGCACCGTCGAAGCGGAGACCGTGGCCAAGGGCCGCGCCCAGCAGGAGGAAGAGAAGGCGGGCGCTCGGGAGGACGACGAGCCCGAGCAGAACGAGGACACCGAGGACCTTGAGGACAGCCAGGAGCACGAGCCGATTGCGGCCGCAGCCTGACGTCCTGCGGCGGGAGGCTCCCGCCACGGGCCTCCCGCCGGCCTCCAGCCCACCGTCCTCCTCTTCCCACCGCTTCGAAGGAACCGCTCCATGCGCACTGCTCGCTCCGCGCTCGGCTACACCCGCATCCTTGCTGCCCTGCTCGGACCCGACTGGACAGCAGACAGCTGCGGGCACAGCGACCTCGCCGTCCTGGGCGGCCCCGCCATGTCACTGGAAGTTGCCACCCCGACGCCAGTACGCGCGTCCGGCACCGTCAAGGTCTCCCTGTCTCATACGCACGCCTTCGTCTGGCCCCGCCGCAGCGACCACCGCCACGAAGTGATCGGCACGATCGGGGATCCGCAGGCCGTCGCCGACGCCATCCTCACCACGGGCCTGCCCGCGTGGACCAGGCTCCTCGCCGACCTCAGCGTGCGCACCGACCGTACGCTCAGCGCACTCAAGGCGTTCATGACCACGGCTGAGCAACTGGCTGGCCCCGAGGCGCAGGTGGCCTACGGGTCCGTGCCCGGCGTCGCAGATCTGCGCTGGCCCGGCGGCAGGGCCACCATCCACGCCGACGCCGAAGGCGGCATCCGCATCGCCTACCTCGACCTGTCCGACCTGACCGCCAGCACCTTCGTGAACGTGCTCCGCACCGTGACCGGCGCCGAAGTCCTCGCCCCCGCTGCCAGCACCACCGCTTCCTGAACGGCACAAGACACCCATGAAGATCAACCGCCGCAAGGCCACCTGGTATCCGAAAGTCTCCAAGCACCTCTCACAGGCCGTCACGACCAGCGGCGCCTGGACCGTACGCGCCGAAGGGGACGAGCTGATCCCCACTGAATTCGCCCAGCGCAACCCGCACATCGTCGACCCCATGCCCGACGAGCAGGATTACGTGCGCTTCCTCCGTCTGCACACCGTTCACGACGGCCGTGAACTGATCACCGAAATGACTCCCGGCTACGCGGAGGACCTCGGATACGCGCTCATCGACAAGGGCGCACGGACCAGGGTGGCCAACTATGAGCAGCAGGACGGCTTCACCACCGACCGAAAGCCGTGGGAAGCGGCGGTCGCCTCCCACAAGAGGGCACAGACCGCTGCCGTCGACCGGGCGGTGGAGCTGATCCAGATGGTGTGGCCCGCGCTGCAGGCCCGCTACGGGAACATCCTCAGCTTCGACAGCGAGGTGCTCGGCCGCTGGTACATCATGGTCGACAACGAGGGTGCGACCGCGAGGGTCGAAGCCGCACGCGTGCCGGCTCGGGCATGGGGCACGTTCGTCGAGGCGGCCATGGATCGCAACTGGTTTCAGAAGGGGCGCTTCCACGGCGCCGAGGACTGGACACGTGCCAGGCCAGGGCACTACGAGGCGAAGTCGCTGCGGGCCCAGTACAGCGACCGCCTTCACGTCGGCACTGACGGGCAGGCTGTCGAGCTGGTTCTGTTCAGCAGCGAGGTCCGCAAGCTCGCCCGAGGACTCGCCCTGATGCTCACCGCCGTCGAGCGGCACACGGACAGCACGGACGCCTGAGCCGAAGCCTCACCCGCACGGAAAGACCACCATGAGCACCACCACGCCGACCAACGGCTTCATCGTCACCATCGAGCAGACCGCGACCATCCAGGCCACCGCCCTACGCGAAGGCGACACCTTCACCCTCGTCGGCAACGACAGTCCTCTGACCATCCTCGCCCGCCGGCGCCACCTCCAGCCGCTGTGGCTGCTCACCCTCGAAGGCCAGGACGCGCCGATCACCCTGCGCGACGACGAGCCGATACAGCCCCTACGCATGCTGCGCACCTTCGACCTGACCTGCCAGCTGTGCGGGCGCACGGCCCGGCATGTCCTAGACCTCCCCGTCCACGGCATCCCCCAGGCCTGGGTGTGCGGCCGGCCCTGCCCCGACCAAGCAGCCCACTACACGCCGCCCGCACCAAGGACACACGACCATGCCCTCGATCGACCGCACCATACGAGTCGGCACCGTCAACGTCACCGTTCGCACCAGCAACATAACCACGCTCGACGTCACCGCCACCAGGCGCGGCGACATCGTCGTCCGCGGCCGCCACACCACCACCGACACGGACGCCGCCGCCCTCGTTGAACCACGCCGCGCATGGATCTACCAGCGCCTCACACACCTCGACGGAGACCCTGCCGCACAACCCGCTCAAGCACCTCACCAACGGCGAGGAATTCACTGTTCTCGGCCAGCCGTACGTTCTGCGGATCGCCCCGACACCAGCCACCAACGGCCGCTCATCTCCGTACGAGAGCCTCATGCCAGCGACGGGATCCACCTCCGCCACAGCACGGTCCTGAAATCGGATAAAGCCCAGCGAACCGTCATTAACTTCTACGCCGAGACCGGTCGCGAATGACTGAAAGGCTCCCGTCCTCAAATACGCGTAAATGCAGCAAATTTGGATCTATTCGTCAGCTTCTCCACCCACATGCGCACCACATGGGCCCACCACCACAACAACCAGCTCACCCCCCACTGGGCGACAGCCCAGCTCCCGCCCCCACTCCTGAGCGAACTCATCCACCGCACCCTCAAGGCAACAGTCGCGAACGTGGACCGATTGTCAGTCCAACCCTTCCCAGTCGGTGACCGGCGGCTTTGCTCTACCTGACTCCCTGTGGGGCAAGCGAGCGTGTCACCGGGGGGCACGTCGGGGGGACAGGCGGGGGACAGCAGCCTGACAACAGGTAGGGAAAGCTAGGGAAAGATCAGGCAGGAGCACCTCCCGCTATGGGCGACCACCCTGCACGTAAACGACCCCTGACCTGCATCAATGTGACTCTGACCTGGCCAGAGTCCGGATGCTTGCCTTGATCGCGGGAGCGAGATCAACCATTTGTGTAGTTCGATTGTCCGGACATATGCATTGACAGCGTACGCACTGAACCCTCACTTTGTTTCCATGCGCATCGGGGTCATCGGTACGGGGCGAATCGGCACCATTCATGCGAACACGCTCAGCCGCAACCGTGAGGTGGGGTCGCTGATCCTCACGGATGTGGATCCGGCGCGGGCCCAGGAGCTCGCGCTTCGCCTCGGGGAGACGGCGGCGCCGGGCGTGGACGAGATCTTCAAGTGGGGTGTGGATGCCGTGGTGATCACCACGGCGACGTCGGCCCATGCCGAACTGATCGGTCGGGCAGCACGCTCGGGGCTGCCGGTGTTCTGCGAGAAGCCGATAGCGCTCGATCTGCCCGGCACATTGCACGCCATCGCGGAGGTCGAAGCAGCCGGGACGATTCTGCAGATGGGGTTCCAGCGCCGCTTCGACGCGGGCTACGCGGGCGCGCGCGACGCGGTGCTCTCGGGCCGGCTCGGGCGGCTGCACACCGTACGGGCGCTCACGTCCGACCAGGCCCCTCCCCCGCCCGGGTGGCTGCGGCTGTCCGGCGGGCTGTACCGGGACGCGCTGATCCATGACTTCGACGTACTGCGGTGGGTGACGGGGCACGAGATCGTCGAGGTGTACGCGGCCGGGTCCGACGCGGGGCCGCCGATGTTCCGGGAGGCGGGCGACGTCGACACGGGTGCCGCGCTGCTCACGCTCGACGACGGCACCCTCGCCACGGCCACGGCGACCCGGTTGAACGGCGCCGGTTACGACGTCCGCATGGAGCTGGCCGGGGAGCTCGACCAGATCGTCGTCGGCCTGGACGACCGTACGCCGATCGCGTCCACGGAGCCGACCGGGCCGCCGGCCGCGGACAAGCCGTGGTCCGGCTTCCTGGAGCGCTTCGGGCCCGCCTACGAGGCCGAGCTGGCCGCGTTCGTCGAGGTGGTGCTCGGGCAGCGCGCCAATCCGTGCGACGGTCGCGAGGCGCTGCAGGCGCTGCGGATCGCCGAGGCCTGCGAGGTGTCCAGACGGGAGCGCAGACAGGTCGCGCTCGCGGAGATTCCGGGCCGGGCCGAGTCCGCGTTCAGGTGAGCGGTCGTATCGCGTAATCGCCCGTAGCGCCGTATCGCCGTATCGGGAAGGCCGTGGCTACCAGCGCACCGGCAGGGTGCGCACGCCGCGCATCAGCATGCCGGGGAGCCAGTCGCCGGGCGGGCCGTCGAGGGCCAGGCCGGGCGCGCGCTCCAGGAGAGTGCGTATCGCCGTGCGGGCTTCGAGGCGGGCCAGAGGGGCGCCCAGGCAGTAGTGGATGCCGTGGCCGAAGGCCAGATGGCCGCGGGTGTCGCGGCGGATGTCGAAGCGGTCCGGGGCGGGATAGCGCAGGCCGTCGCGGTCGGCGGCGGTGAGGCCGATCATCACCGCGTCGCCCCGCACGATCCTGGTGCCGGCGATCTCCAGGGTTTCGGCGGCGAAGCGGAACGTGGCGTTCTCCACCGGGCCCTCGAAGCGCAGCGTCTCCTCGACCGCACCGTCGACGAGGCTCAAGTCGGCGCGTAGAGCGGCGAGTTGGTCCGGGTGGGTGAGCAGGGAGTGGACCGCGCTGCTGATCAGGTTGACCGTCGTCTCGTGCCCGGCGATCAGCAACACGAAGGCCATGCCGCGCAGTTCGCCCGGGGAGAGCCGGTCGCCGTCCTCGGCTGTGGTGCGGATCAGATCGCTGAGCAGGTCGCCGCTCGGGCCCGCGCGGCGCTTGTCCTCGATGAGTTCGGTGAGGTACTCGGCGAGCCGTACGAAGGCGACGTGTTCGCTGTCCGAGTCGGTCGGTGCGACCGCCTCCGTCGACATCTTGCGGAACTCGGCACGGTCCATCTCGGGTACGCCGAGCAGCTCGCAGATCACGGTGATCGGCAGCGGGTAGGCGAACGAGTCCACGAGATCGGCGCGGCCGCGCGGCAGCATCGCGTCGAGCAGTTCGTCGGTGATCTCCTGGATCCGCGGGCGCAGTTCCTCGACGCGGCGCATGGTGAAGGCCCGTGAGACCAGGGCGCGCAGGCGGGTGTGCTGGGGCGGGTCGGTGCCCAGCAGGTACTTGCCGATCAGATCCTCGTCGAGGAACACCATGCCGATCTTGCTGCCGTCCTTGGACAGACGCGGGTCGGCGAGCGCGGCGCGCGCCTCCTCGTACCCGACGACCAGCCAGGTCTCGTGATGGGCGTCGACCCCGGGCAGCCGCACCCGGTGCACCGGCCCGCGCTCGCGCAGTCGCGCGTAGAAGGGATGCGGGTCCGTGCGAAACCCGTCGCCGAACTCCCCCAGGTCGATCAGTTCCGCCATGCTCTACCTGCCCTCCCCCGTCCCCCGCCCGGTTCTCCCGGTGCACGGAGAACGCACGGGGAGCCCCGCTAGTGCCCTTGACGAAGTCCGGTGCGGTACCGCGCCCGTTTTAAGGGGCGCGGGGAACTGCGCGACAAGCCCCCACCGGCCCGCAGGTTCATCACGCGCATCCAGCGGAGCGCTCACGCTCCGTCCAGAAGCCCCGCGTCGTACGCCAACAACGCGATCTGCACACGGTTGTTGAGGTCGAGCTTGGCCAGGATGCGGGAGACATGGGTCTTCACGGTGGCGACGCTCATGAAGAGCGCGGCGGCGATCTCGGCGTTGGACAGGCCCCGGCCGACCGCGACGGCGACCTCGCGTTCGCGGTCGTTGAGGGTGTCGATGCGCACGCGCGCGTGCGTGCGCCGTATGTCGGTGCCGGAGCCGACGGCGTGCTCCATCAACTGCCGTGTGACGGTGGGCGACAGCACGGGGTCGCCGACCGCGACCCGGCGCACGGCGTCGACGATCTCGGCGGGCGGGGTGTCCTTGAGGACGAATCCGGCGGCACCCGCGCGCAGGGCACGCAGCACCTGTTCGTCGGCGTGGAAGGTGGTCAGGACCACGACCTGCGGGGCGTCCTTGCGCTCCCGCAGCCGCTCGGTGGCCGTCAGGCCGTCCACCGACGGCATCCGGATGTCCATGAGGACCACGTCCGGGCGGGTGCGGTCGACGAGTTCCTCGACCTCGGCGCCGTCGGCGGCCTCGCCGACGATCTCGATGTCGTCGGCGCCGCCCATCATCAGGGACAGCCCGGCCCGCACAAGGGGGTCGTCGTCGACGAGGAGCAGTCTGATCGCAGTCATGGGGCTTACGTAATCACGGCGGGCAGGGCCGCCGCGCGCGGGTCGGCTCATCCCCAGGGCAGCCAGGCCCGCACCCGGAACCCGCCGTCCGGCTCCGCCCCGTGCTCCAGTCGGCCGCCGGTCAGCGTGGCCCGTTCCGTCAGCCCGATCAGCCCCTGCCCGGAGCCGGGCACCAAGGGCACATCCCCCTCCGGAGCGGGATTTCGTACGTCCACGACGAGGCCCTCGCCCGGGCTGCCCGTGACGGAGACCGTGACCTCCGTGCCGGGGGCGTGCTTGCGGGCGTTGGTCAGGGCCTCCTGGGCGATGCGGTACGCGGTGCGGCCCACGGAGGCGGGGACCGCGGCGGGGTCGGTGACGCGGCTGGCGAGGGTGACCTTCATGCCGGCCTCGCGGCACTCGGCGACCAGGGCGTCCAGCGCGCCGAGCGTCGGCTGCGGGCGGCCGGCATCGTCGGGCTCGCCCGCGCGCAGCACGCCGATGATCTCCCGCAGGTCCTGGAGGGCCTCATGGGCGCTCTCGCGGATGACACCGGCCGCCCGCGCGATCTCCTCCTGGGGTGCGTCCGGGCGGAACTCCAGGGCGCCCGCGTGCACGCTCAGCAGCGTCAGCCGGTGCGCCAGGACGTCGTGCATCTCGCGGGCGATGGCCTCGCGGGCGAGCCGCTGCGCCTGCTCGGCACGGAGCTGTGCCTCCGTCTCGGCACGCCGGGCACGGTCGCGCAGGCTCACCATGAGCTGGCGCTTGGACCGGACGAACATGCCCCAGCCGATGACGGTGAGGGTGAACAGCTCCGCGAACGCGACCGCCCCCGCGTACGGCAGGTCTGGATCCGGGCGCAGCCAGAAGAACAGCGGGATCAGCGCGAGGGAGATGCCGCCGATCCAGGCGACGTACCGGAAGGGCCGGTGCACGGCGAGGGTGAAGATGACGACCATGCCGGCGCCGCCCGCCGTGTTCGACACAAGACCGACGGGGATCATCGCGACGGCGAGCCCGAGCGGCCAGCGGCGGCGGAACCACACCGCGGCGCAGGCCAGTGCACCAAGCAACTGGTCGACGACGGCGAGGGCGTGCGGGGTGTGAGTGTCGCCGTTCAGGGTGTCCGCGGCCGCCAGACCGATGGCCACGGCGAGCAGGAAACAGGTGAAGTCGACGATCCAGTCCCGTACGGTGCGCCGGGGCCGCCCGGACCGCCCGGCGTCGGGGTCGATCTCGTGGAGCACGGCCGACGGAAACAACCATCTGCGGCGGCCGATGATCCCCGCGGCGGCCGGCATCGGCTTGTCATCCCTCACGGTCGACAAATCTACGCAGGGACGGCCCCCGTCACCCCGCCACGCGGAGGATCCCCGACCAAAGTTGCATCACTGGATACTTTCGGCGAGCCCGGCCCCACCGGACGGGGAACTTCCGTGGGGCACGACTCGCCCCGCGGCCGATGGCTGTGGGGGGTCCGCGGGGCGAGGGTCATGGCATGAAGCAGCTGCTGGAGTTACTCGGATTCATCGCTCTGGTGCAGGGCGTGCTGGGCCTGGTGGACGAGTTCACCCACTGGCATGTGGGCCTCGTGCAACGGCTCGGCTTCCTCGACGGCTACGGGGTCTACGCGAGCGTCGCCCTGGTGGTGCTGGCGTTCGCGCTGTTCGCCGCCGCGGAGAGCCGGAAGCCCGGATGAGCGCGGACCGGACTTCCGGCTGGTCGCACCGTTCCTGGGCCGAGCGGGGGAAGTCGCTCAGCAGCCGAAGTCGATCAGGTTGAACGTGGCGTAGTGGTCCGAGGTGTAGTAGTCCTCCTGGGTCTCCTCGCCGGTCACGATGCGGCGAGCTCCGCGCGTAGACGAACCGGGCGTGATGACCGTGTACTCGTGGTAGTACCCGGACGACTGGCTGGGCAGGACGCCCTCACGGTTCGAGAAGACGGTGCCGTCCTGCGAGTACGGGTACGGCCCGCCCTGCGCGATCAGGTCCAGGGTGTCGTACGCCTGGGAGGGCAGGGCGCTGTAGCAGATGCTGCCGACGGAGTCGGCCGCGGCGTCCGCAGTGGTGGCGGTGACTGCGCCGCCCACGAGGAGGGCGGACAGGAGAGCGGCTGCGGCGCCGATGCGGGTGGCGCGGGTGTGGGGGAATGTCATGCCCTCATGATGACGCGCGTAGACCGTGGCATGTCAATGTCAAGCCCGGAGATTTTCCCGTGAAGTCCGATGAGTTTTCCGCGAGTTAACGTGGGGCCGTGCGCCGCCACACGGCCCCCACAAAGCGTTCGGCTAGGCGTCTTCCGGGAGCTCGTACGAGCCGTAATCGGGCCGTCCGGCCACGTCGTACGACTGGATGGAGACCCCGGCGGAGGTGATGCTTCCGCCGGTGTGGCGGAACTTGGTCGGTACGGCGCCCTCCACGAAGAAGCGGCGGCCGGAGCCGAGCACCACCGGGAACGTCAGCAGATGGAGGGTGTCGACGAGGTCGAGCGCCAGCAGGGACTGGACGAGGGCGCCGCTGCCGTGCACCTGGAGCTCGCCGTCGGTGCGTTCCTTGAGGGCGGTGACCTCCTTGGCGAGGTCGCCGCTGATCACGGTGGTGTTGGCCCAGGAGGGGTCCGTGAGGGTCGACGAGGCGACGTACTTCGGCAGGGCGTTGAGCTTGGCGGCAATGATGTTGGAGGGGTTGGTCACCTTCGGCCAGTACGCGGAGAAGATGTCGTATGTACGGCGGCCGAGGAGGAACGCGGCGGGGCGCTCGAAGACCTCGGTGACGAACCTGCCGAAGTCCTCGTCGCCGAACACAAAGCTCCAGCCGCCGTGCTCGAAGCCGTCCCGGGTGTCCTCCTGGGGACCGCCGGGTGCCTGGTAGACGCCGTCGAGGGTGACGAAGATCGTGGAGACGAGCTTGCCCATGGCGGGTGCCTGCTTCCTGGTGTGGGGTCTGTTGTCATCAGCTCAGACCCCACCGGCACCCGCAACTCATCGGTCGGTCGTACGACGCGCGGCGCCTACCCGGCGTGGGTCGAGAACAGACCGCCCGTCGGGCCCTGCTTGTCGCCGCCCTGGGCCTTCTTCAGGGCGTTCGCCAGGCTCTCGATGGTGAGGGACTGCAGGATGACCCGGCCGTTGCCCTCCAGGGTGGCCAGCGAGAGGCCCTCGCCGCCGAAGACGGCGTTCATCATGCCCTGGCGGTTGAGGCCGCCGATGCGCTGGACGCCGTACTGGATGCCCTCCTCGAAGGCGACGACGCAGCCCGTGTCGACCTCGATGCGGCCGCCGAAGTCGGCCGGGTTGAGGTCGATGAAGTTGCCGGCGCCCGCGATGATCACCGTGCCGTGACCGGTGAACTTCTCCAGGATGAAGCCCTCGCCGCCGCTCATGCCGGTGCGGCCGCCCTGGAAGGCGATACCGAAGTCGACGGTGGACTCGGCCGCCACGAAGGCGTCCTTCTCGGCGAACCACGCGCGCGTGCCGTCGAGTTCCAGGGCGCGTATCTCGCCGGGGAGCACGCCCGCGAAGCCGACAGTGCCTTCGCCGCCCTGCGCGCTGAAGTACTGGAACGCCAGCGACTCTCCCGCGAGCACGCGCTGGCCGACCTGCATGGCCGTGCCCATGGCCTGGCGCAGCATGCCGCCCATGCCGCCGCCTCCGCCCTGGGGCTGGCCGCCGCCGTTGTTGTTGGACGGGCCGGAGAGACGGGTCTCCATGGTCACGTTCGTCGTCTTGAACAGGAACTTGCCGGCTTCGCAGTACACGGTCTGGCCGGGGTGCAGGTTGACGACCGCCATCTGCATGGCGTTGCCGACGATCTCTTGCTGAAGGGTCACTCCGTGGGAACGCGGCGGGGGTCGACCGAGTTCCGGGTGCGGGTGTGCTGTGGCTCGCGTACTGCTGGGGGCTCCGCCCCCAGGCCCCCGTTCGGCCCTGAAGGGGCCTCGTCCTCAAACGCCGGACGGGCTGGAGTGCCCGACCGGCGCTTGAGAAGTGAGGCCTTGAGACGTGAGGTCTCGAGAAGTGCGGCCTTGAGAAGTGAGGCTCAGCCGCCGAGCCCGCTCAGCCGCCCAGTTCCTGGTGCCGTGCCGTCAATGCGGCCGTGCCCTGGTCCGTCAGTGAGCCGTACAGGCGCAGGCGGGAAATGCCGCCGTCCGGGTAGATGTCCACGCGCGCGTGCGTGCCGACCGCCGGGGTCGGGAGGACGAAGCGGTGGTTGGTGTCGGGCTGGAGGCGGGTGCGCGGGAGGATCTCGTGCCAGTCGCCGTTCTCGCCGTCCTGCACCGACACCGACGCCCAGCCCGCGCTGTTGCCCTTGAGGTATGCCGTGTCGATCTCGATCGCGCGGATCCGGGACTGGGCCGCGAGGCGGTAGCGGATCCAGTCGTTGCCCTGGTCGCGGCGGCGGCGCGTCTCCCAGCCGTCGTCCATCTTGCGGGAGCGGCCCGGCTGGATGGTGTTCGTGGCCGGGGAGTAGAAGAGGTTGGAGGCGTCCTCGGCCTGGCCGCCGTTCTCCAGGGCGACGACGTCGAAGGTGCCCAGCGTGGCCAGCCACTCGGGATCCGGGACGACCTCGCCGTACACCCGCAGGCGCGCGATGCCGCCGTCGGGGTGCTGGTTGACGCGCAGGTGTGTGAAGCGCTGCTCCACGGAGACGGAGAAACCATTCGCCGCGTGGCCGCCGACCGGGGTGCGCGGGACGAGGGTCGTCCACTTCACGTCGTCGCCGAGGAGTTCCTCCGGTGAGGGGGATCCCGGCACCGAGGTGCCCTCGACCGACACCGCCTGCGGGTAGTTGCCGCGGAAGTGGGCCGTGTCGACGACGATCCCGCGGATCACTCCGGGCGCACCCAGGCGGACCAGCGCCCAGTCGTGGTCCTCGGCCGTGGGCCAGGGGTGGCCGGCCGAGGCGCCGCGCCGGCGGCGCGTCTCCCAGCCGTCCATGATCTTGCCCTTGTGCCCGAAGTGCTCGGGGTCGAACTCGGCCCGCTCGGGCACCAGCAGGTTCTCGCGCTGGGCGAAGAACTCGTCGTTGGCGGCGATCACACCGGCGCCGAGCTGCCGGTCGGCGAGGTTCGCGTACTGGGTGAAGGGGAAGTCGGCGGTGCGGTAGTCCGCGTACGGGTCACCGCCTCCGTAGGGGTTCGCGTCGCCGGTGAAACTGGGTATCGCCGTCACGGTGATCAGATCGTCCTTTCGGGGTCGGCCGCTGCGGATGCGGGTGGGAGTGCCCCCTTTGGGGGGAGGTCAGTGGTCGCGGGTGAGCAGCTGCCCCTTCGGCTCGGTGAACTCGCCGTCCGCCACGATGCGTTCGCCGCGCAGCCAGGTGGACTTCACGACGCCGTACAGGGTCTTGCCCGCGTAGGCCGTCACCCGGTTGCGGTGCTGGAGGGCCGCCGGGTCCACGGTGAACGTCTCGTCGGGCGCGAGGACCGCGAAGTCGGCGTCGCGGCCGGCCTCGATGGCGCCCTTCCGGCCGAGACCGACCAGGGCGGCCGTACGGGCGGACATCCAGCGGACCACGTCCTCCAGGCCGTGGCCGCGCCTGCGCGCCTCGGTCCACACCGCGGCCAGGCTCAGCTGGAGGCCGGAGATGCCGCCCCAGGCGGTCGCGAAGTCGTCCGTCTTGAGGTCGGCCGTGGACGGGGAGTGGTCGGTGACCACGCAGTCGATGGTGCCGTCCGCCAGCGCCTGCCACAGCAGGTCCTGGTTGGCTGCCTCACGGATGGGCGGGCAGCACTTGAACTCGCTTGCGCCGTCCGGGACTTCCTCGGCGGTAAGGGTGAGGTAGTGGGGGCAGGTCTCGACGGTGATGCGCACGCCCTCCGCCTTGGCCTCGGCGATCAGCGGGAGCGCGTCGCTCGACGACAGGTGAAGTACGTGCACGCGCGCGTTGAGGCGTTTTGCCTGGGCGATGAGCTGGGCGATCGCCGTGTCCTCGGCGTCGCGCGGGCGGCTGGCGAGGAAGTCGGCGTACTTGGGGCCGCCGTGCTGCGGGGCCGCGTCCAGGTGGTGCGGGTCCTCGGCGTGCACGATCAGCAGGCCGTCGAAGGAGGCGATCTCGGCCAGGGACTGGGCGAGTTGGTCCTGGTTCAGGTGCGGAAACTCGTCGACCCCGGACGGGGACAGGAACGCCTTGAAGCCGAAGACACCGGACTCGTGCAGCGGGCGCAGGTCCTTGACGTTGACGGGCAGGGCGCCGCCCCAGAAGCCGACGTCGATGTGCGCCTTGTCTGCGGCGACGTCCTTCTTCGTACGGAGGTTGTCGACCGTCGTGGTCGGCGGGAGGGAGTTGAGCGGCATGTCGACGAGGGTGGTGATGCCGCCGGCCGCCGCCGCGCGCGTGGCGGTCCAGAAGCCCTCCCACTCGGTGCGGCCGGGATCGTTGACGTGCACATGCGTGTCGACCAGGCCGGGCATCAGGACGTCGTCGCCGAGGTCCTCCAGGCGGGCGTCCGCGGGTACGTCGGCGTCGTACGGGAGTACGGCCGTGATCCTGCCGTCCGCGACCGCGACCGTGGCGGGACGCGTTCCCTCGGGCGTGATGACGCGCGTCGAGCGCAGCACCAGTTCTACGTCGGACACCCGGACCCCTCTCAGCCGCCGCGATTTACTTCCACGTAACGGAATTCAACTTTCTGTTGAAGGAGTCTTCACTCCCGCTTCCGTGCCGTCAAGGGCACACTTCTCCACAGTGCACCCCTTGCCTGCACTCTGGACGTTTCCACAAAGCGGAATTAGAATTCCAGCACGCAGAACGTAGCTACGCACAAGCAGGGAGTCAACCGACCGGCGGGTAGGCTTCTGCCCTTCCCGCCAGCCCCGAAAGGAACGCGCCGTGCCGACGTCCAGCGCCAGCACCACCGACTCCGCGAAGTCCGCCAGCGGCGGAGTCCAGTCCCTCGAGCGCGCCTTCGACCTGCTGGAGCGGATGGCGGACGCGGGCGGCGAGGTCGGGCTGAGCGAGCTCTCCGCGAGCAGCGGACTGCCGCTGCCCACCATTCACCGTCTGATGCGCACGCTCGTGGCCTGCGGATACGTCCGCCAGCAGCCCAACCGCCGGTATGCGCTCGGCCCGCGTCTGATCCGCCTCGGCGAGTCCGCCGCCCGGCTGCTCGGTACCTGGGCCCGCCCCTATCTGGCCCGTCTGGTCGAGGAGACCGGCGAGACGGCGAACATGGCGCTGCTCGACGGCGACGAGATCGTGTACGTCGCCCAGGTGCCGTCCAAGCACTCGATGCGGATGTTCACCGAGGTCGGCCGACGGGTGCTCCCGCACTCCACGGGCGTGGGCAAGGCCCTCCTTGCGAACACCCCGGACGACGAGGTGCGCGCCCTGCTCTCGCGTACCGGCATGCCCGCCGCCACGGAGAAGACGATCATCACGCCGGAGGGCTTCCTGGCCGCCCTGGAGGATGTGCGCCGGGCCGGTTACGCGGTGGACGACAACGAGCAGGAGATCGGGGTGCGATGCCTCGCCGTCTCCGTGCCCAACTCACCCACTGCCGCCGCCATTTCGATCTCCGGTCCCGCGGGCCGGGTCACGGAGGCGGCCACGGACAAGATCGTTCCGGTGCTGCAGCAGGTGGCGGTGGAGCTGTCGGAGGCGCTGGCGAGCTAGGCGCTCCGCTGGAGGCCCGGCGATAATCCTGCGGGTCGGTGGGGGCTGGTCGCGCCCACGCGGCGGAGCCGCATATCGATACAGCCCCGCGCCCCTTGCGGGGCGCGGTACCTCCACGAAAAGCCACTCAGCCGCGCGGTGGTTCCCCGAACAGGTCCACCGCGTTGCGTACCTCCGACAATCCCCTGGCCAGTGCGCTCATGGACCCGATCGCGCCGGCGATCAGCAGCAGCGATCGGCGCAGTCGGGGAATCTCGGGGGAACCGTCGATCGTCATCGCGGCGAGGGCGGCCAGTTCGTCCTCGGCTATGCCGCGGTCGGGGAACTCGGCGGGGTGCGCGGCGAGTTCGCGGCGCAGCCGGGACACCGCGGTCCGCAGTTCCGCCACCCTCGGGTCCTCGTCGCTGCCGGTCACTGGCCTCTGCCCCAAGCTCCGCAACACAGCTCTCCCCCTCGCACGTCCTCGTGCGCAGTCACGTCGTGCTCCCGCAATGCAGCCCCGTGGCGTTGGTCGGGCGCCGGGGGACGCGGGTCAGTAAACGCCAACCGATGCCGGGTGCGCCACCGTGCGGACCGAAATTCAGCCCCTGGAAACCGGGCACTCGCCCGGGCGTCAGGTATGCAGGACGCATGACGGAGAACGCACAGCAGGTGGCCGGGCTGCTCCTCGCCGCCGGCGGCGGGCGACGGCTCGGCGGACGCCCCAAGGCGCTGCTTCAGCACCTCGGACGGCCGCTCGTCGAGTACGCGGCCGGCGTGCTGCGCGCGGCCGGCTGCACCCGCGTCCACGTGGTCCTGGGGGCGCGGGCCGACGCCGTACGGGAGCGAGCGGAGCTGGCGGGATGTGTGCTGGTGGAGAACCCGGAGTGGGAGCAGGGCATGGGCAGCTCGCTGCGGGCCGGGCTGGAATCGCTCGCCGGGACGGGGGCCCGGGCCGCACTGGTCTCGCTCGTCGACCAGCCGGGGATCGGCCCGGAGGCCGTGCGGCGGGTGCTGGCCGCGTACCGGGACGAGACATCGCTCGTCTCGGCCGCCTACGACGGCGTGCGCGGCCATCCCGTCCTCTTCGGCAGCGCCCACTGGGCGGGCATCGCGAAGACCGCGACCGGGGACCGCGGGGCCCGCGCCTACCTCAAGGCGCACGAGTCGGCGATCACGCTCGTCGAGTGCGGGGACGTGGCACAGCCGTACGACATCGACACGGAGGCCGATCTGATCCACCTTGAATGAACCTGGAGTGAGCCAAAGGAACCTTGAGTGAGCGGGGTGGCACTGAGCGCCACCTTCCCTCGACCCGGAGAATCTCGATATCAACAAACCATTGAAGTTCCACAATGAGGAAACTAGTATCCACTGTTCAGAAGCGCCCTACCGCTCCAAGGGCGCCGCTCGCCGTACCCGGTTCGACTGGCACCCGGTGCCACCGCTGAAGGAAGTGACAGCTCATGTCCGCACCAGCGCCGTCCCCGCTGGCCATCGTCGACGCCGAGCCGCTGCCGCGGCAGGAGGAGGTCCTCACGGAGGCGGCCCTGGCCTTCGTGGCCGAGCTGCACCGGCGGTTCACGCCCCGGCGTGACGAGCTCCTCGCCCGCCGCGCGGAGCGCCGCGCCGAGATCGCCCGCACCTCCACGCTCGACTTCCTCCCGGAGACGGCCGCGATCCGCGCCGACGACTCCTGGAAGGTGGCCCCCTCCCCCGCCGCCCTGAACGACCGGCGCGTCGAGATCACCGGCCCCACCGACCGCAAGATGACCATCAACGCCCTCAACTCGGGCGCGAGGATCTGGCTCGCGGACTTCGAGGACGCCTCCGCGCCGACCTGGGAGAACGTGGTCCTCGGTCAGGTCAACCTGGCGGACGCGTACACCCGCAACATCGACTTCACGGACGAGAAGTCGGGCAAGTCGTACGCCCTGCGCCCGAACGACGAGCTCGCCACGGTCGTCATGCGGCCGCGCGGCTGGCACCTGGGCGAGCGGCACCTGGTCGACGAGAACGGCGGTCAGGTCCCGGGCGCCTTCGTCGACTTCGGCCTGTACTTCTTCCACAACGCGCAGCGGCTGCTGGACCTCGGCAAGGGCCCGTACTTCTACCTCCCGAAGACGGAGTCGCACCTCGAAGCCCGTCTGTGGAACGACGTGTTCGTCTTCGCGCAGGACTACGTCGGCATTCCGCAGGGCACCATCCGCGCCACCGTCCTGATCGAGACGATCACGGCGGCGTACGAGATGGAGGAGATCCTCTACGAACTCCGCGACCACGCCTCCGGGTTGAACGCCGGACGCTGGGACTACCTCTTCTCCATCGTGAAGAACTTCCGTGACGGCGGCGCCAAGTTCGTCCTCCCGGACCGCAACGCGGTGACGATGACGGCCCCGTTCATGCGGGCGTACACCGAACTCCTCGTCCGCACCTGCCACAAGCGCGGGGCGCACGCGATCGGCGGCATGGCGGCCTTCATCCCGTCGCGCCGGGACGCCGAGGTCAACAAGGTCGCCTTCGAGAAGGTCCGCGCCGACAAGGACCGCGAGGCCGGCGACGGTTTCGACGGTTCCTGGGTGGCCCACCCCGACCTGGTCCCGATCGCCATGGAGTCCTTCGACAAGGTCCTCGGCGACAGGCCCAACCAGAAGGACCGGCTGCGCGAGGACGTCCATGTCGAGGCCACCGATCTGATCGCCGTCGACTCCCTGCACGCCAAGCCGACGTACAACGGCCTGATCAACGCCGTCCAGGTGGGCATCCGGTACATCGAGGCCTGGCTGCGCGGCCTCGGTGCGGTCGCCATCTTCAACCTCATGGAGGACGCGGCGACCGCCGAGATCTCCCGCTCGCAGATCTGGCAGTGGATCAACGCGGGCGTCGAGTTCGAGAACGGTGAACTCGCCACTCCGGAGCTGGCCCGCAAGGTCGCCGCCGAGGAACTGTCCAATATCCGCGCCGAGATCGGCGAGGAGGCCTTTGCGGCCGGCCACTGGCAGCAGGCCCACGACCTGCTGCTCCAGGTCTCCCTCGACGACAACTACGCGGACTTCCTCACGCTGCCCGCGTACGAGCAGCTGAAGGGCTGACCTACCCCGGCCGGCCTACTCCTGCGCAGCCTTGTCCGAGTGGCCCAGGGATCTTCCCGGGGCCACTCGGTCGCGTACGGCCTGCTTCACGGCCGTCGGCTCCGGGAAGCCCTGTTCGCGGCGGTCCCAGACCACCTCGTCGTCGACCCGGACGACGAAGACGCCGCCGGTGCCGGGCTTGAGCGACAGCTCGGTCAGCTCCGCCTCGAAGGTGGTGAGCAGCTCCTGTGCCAGCCAGGCCGCGCGGGGCAGCCAGCGGCACTGGGTGCAGTACTCGATCTGTACTACCTGTCCAGCGCGGTTCATTTGAGGTGCACCGACCAATCCCGTTCCGCTGCCGGTTTGCCGTGCAGGTCGGGGACCTGTTTGAGCCACTTCGGCCGGCCTTGTTGTGTGCGTGCCGCGCGGAGGGCCTCCTCGGCGGCGAGTTCCTCCCGGGTCGGGAAGTCGGTGGGCAGCCAGGCCGCGGATGCCTGCACGCGCGCGTGAAGGTAGTCCACGTACGCCGTCCGGATGTCGTCCGGCGTCGCAAAGCCCTCCTCGCCCGCCAGCCAGGCGTCCGGGACCTCGGCGGCGATGTCCCGCAGCAGCTCCCGTGTCACCTTCGGTGCCAGTTCCGCGTCGGCCGCCCGTACGTCGGGGGCGTAGTGGCCGAGGGCGTGGTGCCGGAAGTCGTAGCGCTTCGCGGGATCCGACCCGTCCCAGCGGTGGTGGAAGACGAGGGCCGCGCCGTGGTCGATCAGCCACAGACGCGGGGGCGCGATACCGAGCGTCGGCCAGATCATCAGGTTCGAGCTGTGGACCGTGCGGTCCACGTTCACGGTGAGGGCGTCGAGCCAGACGATCCGGCCCGCCTCCAGCGGGTCGACCGGGAACGTCTTCGCGAGGACCGGGGTGAAGTCCTTCGCGCCCGGCAGGTAGTCCATGCCGAGGTTGATCCCCGCGCTGGCGCTGTGGAGTTCCCGCACTTCCTGGTGGGGCTCGCCGTCGGCGATCGCCGGGTCGAAGTGGACGAGGACCAGTTCCGGGAAGCGCAGCCCGAGCGCGCGGGCCAGTTCGCCGACGATCACCTCGGCGACCAGCGCCTTGCGGCCCTGCGCGGAGCCGGTGAACTTGACGACGTAGGTGCCCAGGTCGTCGGCCTCGACGACGCCGGGGACGGAGCCGCCGGAGCGGAGGGGTGCGATGTAGCGGGTTGCAGCGACTTCCCTCAACATCTTCGAAGTCCCCTCGCCCATCGGTCCTACAGCGGTGCGACCCTTGCTCGCGGCCTCCGGCATGAAGTGACCATAGTAACCGAGCGTGACAGCCGCGGGAGGAGTGCCGGAGCCGTCTTCGGCAGGCGTTACTTGGCCCCCCAGCGGGCCGGGCCCATCTGGCGGGACATGATCGTGACGAGTTCGTAGGCGATGTGGGAGGCGGCGACCGAGGTGATCTCGGCGTGGTCGTAGGCGGGGGCGACCTCGACGAGGTCGGCGGAGACCAGGCGGCAGTCGGACAGACCGCGGATGATCTCCAGCAGTTCGCGTGAGGTGAGACCGCCGGCCTCCGGGGTGCCGGTGCCCGGGGCGTGCGAGGGATCGAGGACGTCGATGTCGACGGAGATGTAGAGCGGACGTTCACCGACGCGCTCGCGCAGCTGCTGGACCACCTCGTCCACGCCGCGTCGCATCACGTCCGCGGAGCTCACGATGCCGAAGCCCAGCTTGGCGTCCTCGGTCAGGTCGTCCTGGTGGTAGATCGGGCCTCGGATGCCCACATGGGACAGCGCAGAGGTGTCGAGGATGCCCTCTTCGACCGCGCGGCGGAACGGTGTGCCGTGGGCGTACTGCACGCCGAAGATGGAGTCCCAGGTGTCCAGGTGGGCGTCGAAGTGCAGCACAGCCACGGGACCGTGCCGGCGCGCCACGGCCCGCAGCAGGGGCAGGGCGATGGTGTGGTCGCCGCCCAGCGTCATCAACCGCGCCCCGGTGCCGAGCAGTTCGTCCGCGGCGGCCTCGATGGTCTCCACCGCCTCCTCGACGTTGTACGGGTTGGCGGTGATGTCACCGGCGTCCGCCACCTGGGCGAAGTGGAACGGGTAGACCTGCTGGGCCGGGTTGTACGGGCGCAGCTGGCGCGACGCCTCGCGGATGGCGTTGCCCCCGAAGCGGGCCCCGGGCCGGTAGGAGACGCCCGAGTCGTACGGCACGCCGACCACGGCGATGTCGGTGTTGTCGACCTCGTCCAGCCGGGGCACCCGGCCGAAGGTCGCCGGACCGGCGTAGTGGAGGGTCCGGTCGGACTCCTCCGGGCCGCGCGGCGGGACGATGCCGTTGGGGTGGGCGTTCATGGTCGGTTCAGGGCCTTTCTCGGGGGGCGGTACGGTGGCGGGCCCGGGCGGGGCCGGCTTCGAAGTGCGCCGTCAGATCGGGGGGTTGCCGTGCTTGCGGGCCGGCAGGTCGGCGTGCTTCGTGCGCAGGACGGCGAGGGCACGGATCAGCACGTCGCGGGTGTCGGCGGGGTCGATGACGTCGTCGACCAGGCCGCGTTCGGCCGCGTAATAGGGGTGCATCAGCTCGGACTTGTACTCCTTGACCATGCGCTCGCGCATGGTCTCGGGGTCGTCGGCCTCGGCGATCTGGCGGCGGAAGACGACGTTCGCCGCGCCTTCCGCGCCCATCACCGCGATCTCGTTGGTCGGCCAGGCGTAGGTCAGGTCCGCGCCGATGGACTGGGAGTCCATGACGATGTAGGCACCTCCGTACGCCTTGCGCAGGATCAGTGAGACGCGCGGCACCGTCGCATTGCAGTACGCGTACAGCAGCTTGGCACCGTGCCGGATGATGCCGTTGTGCTCCTGGTCGACGCCCGGGAGGAACCCCGGTACGTCCAGCAGCGTGATCAGCGGGATGTTGAAGGCGTCGCACATCTGGACGAAGCGGGCCGCCTTCTCGGACGCCTCGATGTCCAGGACGCCCGCCAGCACCCGGGGCTGGTTGGCGACGATTCCGACGACCCGGCCGTCGAGCCGGGCCAGGGCGACGATGACGTTGGCCGCCCAGCGCTCGTGGACCTCCATGAACTCGCCGTCGTCGACGAGCTCCTGGATGACCTCACGCATGTCGTACGGCCGGCTGCCGTCCACCGGCACGAGCTCCAGCAGGACGTCGGAGCGGCGGTCGGCGGGATCGTCGCCGACGACGTCCGGCGGCATCTCGCGGTTGTTCTGCGGCAGGAGCGACAGCAGGTATCGCACCTCGGCGATACAGGTCTCCTCGTCGTCGTACGCGAAGTGGCAGACGCCGGAGGTCTCCGCGTGGACGTCGGCGCCGCCCAGGCCGTTCTGGGTGATCTCCTCGCCGGTGACCGCCCTGACCACGTCGGGGCCCGTGATGAACATCTGCGAGGTCTCACGGACCATGAATACGAAGTCCGTCAGGGCGGGGCTGTAGGCCGCACCACCCGCGCACGGGCCCAGCATCACGCTGATCTGCGGGATGACCCCGGACGCCTTGGTGTTGCGCTGGAAGATGCCGCCGTAGCCGGCCAGCGCCGAGACGCCCTCCTGGATGCGGGCACCCGCGCCGTCGTTCAGCGACACCAGCGGCGCCCCGGCCGCGATGGCCATGTCCATGATCTTGTGGATCTTGGTGGCGTGGGCCTCGCCCAGCGCGCCGCCGAAAATCCGGAAGTCATGGGCGTATACGAAGACCGTGCGGCCCTCCACCGTGCCCCAGCCGGTGATCACACCGTCCGTGTACGGCTTCTTGGCCTCCAGGCCGAAGCCGACCGCGCGGTGCCGCCGCAGCTGCTCCACCTCCTGGAACGACCCCGGATCCAGGAGCAGTTCGATCCGCTCCCTGGCCGTCAGCTTGCCCTTGGCGTGCTGCGCCTCGGTCGCCCTCTCGCTGGGGCCCGCCACGGCCTGCGCACGAATCGCGTGCAGCTCAGCGACCCGGCCGCGGGCATCGCCGGCGGCGGTCGTCGGGGCCGCCGACGGCTGCGTCGCCTCTGTCGTCGTCATTGGACCAGCTCCACCCCGGGCCCGGCAGCAGTCCGGGCGACATCATGGTCCGCGACCCCGGCGGGCTCGCGCTCGATGATTGAAGCCCGTACCCGCCGGCAGTTCCACCTGCAACTCCCCCTAACCTTCGCCGGCAACCCCTAATCGCCGTTGCAGGACACAGCGTTGTCACAGTTTGTGAATGTCCTTTCACATAACACGACGTCACTCCAAGCGGATTTACTTGACGGGGCCCAGTCGTTGCTAGAGTCACCATCCCCGGCCTCGCGCAGAGGTTCGGAACCGACGCAACCGGCCCACCGTAAAAGCAACTGAGCAGCGCTTTCCGGACATTGACGTCGACTTCAAGACTCATGGGGAAGCGCCGGGCAGCCACGGCCGTCGGCTTCGCCCGGGTGAAGACCGTAAGGGTTTCGTAACCGACGCAACCGACCCACCCCAAAAGCAACTGACCAGTGTTCCAAGGACATTGACGTCGACATCGAGGCGCATGGAGAAAGTGCGGACAAGTGCCCGGCGACATCTCTCGTGAGCTACCTCAATTGTTTGCGCGCATTTGACGGGAAGGATTTGACGATGTTGCTGGAACGGGATAAAGAGACCGCGAGACTCACCCGGTTCCTCGCCGGAGAGGCGCACGGCCGGGGCCGGGTCGGTGTCGTCGCCGGCGCCGTCGGATCGGGCAAGACCGCCCTGCTGCACCGTGTGGCGGAACACACCACGTCCTGCGGTGCGCGTCTGCTGAGCGCGGTCGGGGCCCCCGATGAACAGGCCTTCCCCTACGCGGTCGTGGAGCAGCTGATGCATGCGCTTCCACCGGAGCCGTCGGGCCGGCCGACGGCCGCCACGCAGAGTGCACCACCGCAGCCGGTGGCAGCGCGGACCGAGGCGGCCCGTCATCGCGCCCTCCCCGAAGCGTTCCGGCAGCGGCTGACCCGGGCGGCGGCGGCCGGGCCGGTGCTCATCGTCATCGACGACGTGCAGTTCGCGGACCCGGAGTCGCTGGCCTGCCTGATGGATATCTGGGAGCTGCTGCCTGCCGAAACGTTCTCCCTGCTGGTCGCGCTGGGCTCCCCGGAGGCCGCGCTGCCCGCCGCGCTCGCGGAACTCCCGCACCGGGCCCGGATATGCGACGTCCGGCTCGGCCCGCTGACGGTGACGGGCGTCCAGTGCCTGCTGGCCGGGACATACGGCACAGCGCACGCCGCCCGGGTCGCGCCCGTGTGGCATGCGGCGACCGGTGGCAGTCCCCTGCTGCTGCACGCGCTGCTGGACGACGCCTCGGGCCGCCCCCGCACCTCGTGCTGCGCAGACCGGGACGGGGCGGCCCCCGAAGCCGGTGAGATGTTCCGACAGGCGACGCTGGCCTGCGTGCACCGCCATGGAGCGGCGGGGATGCAGGTCGCCCGGGCCGTCGCCGTGCTGGGCGACGCGGAACGGGTGCCGCTGGTGTGCGCGTTGACCTCGCTCGAGGAGCCGACGGTTCGCGGCTGCCTGGTCGCCCTCACCAGGGCGGGCATCCTGGACGGCACCGGCTTCCAGCACGAGGCCGCCCGACGTGCCGTGCTGCAGGACGTACCCGCGGAGCAGGCCGGCCGGTTCCGCGCGGACGCCGCGCGATGGCTCCACGAGAACGGAGCCCCGGCGGTGGAGACGGCCCGTCAGCTGATCGCGCACGAGTCGGTCGTGCCCCAGGAGGCGTGGGCGGTCGCGGTCCTGCGGGAGGCGACGCGGCAGGCGCTCGACGAGGACGACACCGACCTCGCCAAGCAGTGCCTGCAGGCGGCCGAACGCAGCAGCACCGACGAGCAGGAGCGGCTCACCATCCAGGCGGACCTGGCCCAGCTCATCTGGCGGCTCAAGCCCTCGGCGTCCGGCCCGCGGATGCAGTCGCTGACCGAACCGGCCCGGGCCGGTCTGCTGGCGCCCGCCCAGACGCTGCGCCTCGCGGTGGGGCTGCTGTGGAACGGGCACACGGACGATGCCGCGGCACTGATCCGCCAGGTCGACGAGGCGATGTCGGGCAGACCCGACCCGGTCCTCGACACCCAGGTGCGGACCGTCCAGATGATGCTGGCCACCACTTATCCCGACGCGCTCGGGGCGATCCGGGAGTTACTGCAGCGACTGGACGGCGCACAACGTTCGCCGGCAGACACGGCCGGCGGCGGCAAACTGCCGTCGTTCCGCCTGCTGTACGCCGCGCTCTACCAGAAGTGGGACGAGTCCACGACCGCCGAAGCGGACCGGCTCCTCGAGGCGAGCCGGCCGACGGAGCAGGGCTTCGACGAGGTGCGGGTGGCACTGCTGGCGCTGGTCTACGCCGGCCGGCTGCAGCAGGCCACGCGATGGTGCGAACGGTTCCTGGCCGGGGCGGAGGGCCCGTCCTTCCCGGGCTGGCAGACGGCGCTCGACGCGATCCGCGGGCAGATCTCGTTGCGCCAGGGCCGGTTGACCGAGGCCGCCGAGCTCGTCGAGTCCGCGCTGGAGCATCTGCCGGCCCACGCCTGGGGGGTGGCCGTCGGCATGCCGCTGGGCACGCTGGTGGAGGCCAGGACCGCGATGGGCCACCACAACCGCGCGGCCGAACTCCTGGAGACGCCGATGGCGTCGACCATGTTCGCCACCCGGTACGGGGTGCACTACCTGTACGCGCGCGGCCGTCACCAGCTGGCCACCGGCCGCCACGACGCCGCCCTCGCCGACTTCCTGGCCTGTGGCGAGCGGATGACCGCCTGGCGGATGGACACCGCCTCCCTCGCACCCTGGCGGCTGGGCGCGGCGGAGTCCTGGCTGGCTCTGGGCGACCATGCCAAGGCCGCCGCCCTGGCCAAGGAGCAGCTGGACCGGCCCGGACAGCCGGCGACCCGCGGCCCGGCGCTGCGGATCCTGGCCGCCACCCGGCCGCCCTATGAGCGGATCGGACTGCTCGGCCGGGCCCTGACCGCGCTGCGGGAGCCCGGGGACCGCTACGAGACCGCTCGCGTCCTCGCCGATCTCGGGCAGGCGCACCGGCGGGTCGGCAACGCCGCACAGGGCAGGCAACTGGCCCGCAACGCAAGGGAGTTGGCCGACTCGTGCGGCGCCGAGGAGCTGAGCCGCTCCCTGCAGCCGGAGCCGGGTCGGGGCGCCGCGCCGGAGACCGGGCGGGACGGCGCGGACGCGGTGCAGCCGGACGCCGCGGCGCTGGCCTCGCTGACCGACGCCGAGCGGCGGGTCGCGGCGCTGGCCGTCTACGGCCACACCAACCGGGAGATCGCCGCGAAGCTGTTCATCACGGTCAGCACGGTCGAACAGCACCTCACCCGGGTCTACCGCAAGATGAACATCAGTCACCGAGAAGACCTACCGGTCAGTTTGGACAGCGATGTCGCACACACCGCATGACATACCGTCGCAGCCCGCCGACCCGGTGAGATCCGGCGGGCAGTTGCTCGCCGTGAGCGATCTGCACATCGGCATGGCGGACAACCGGCCCATCACCGAGTCGCTGCGGCCGGCCTCGGAGGGCGACTGGCTCCTGGTCGCCGGAGACGTGGGCGAGCTGACCACGGACATCGAGTGGGCGCTGCGGCTGCTGTCGCAGCGGTTCGCGAAGGTGGTGTGGGCGCCCGGCAACCACGAACTGTGGACACCGGGCGAGGACCCCGTCCAGCTGCGCGGCGAGCGGCGGTACCGGTACCTGGTGGAGATGTGCCGGGGCCTCGGCGTGGTCACCCCGGAGGACCCTTACCCGGTGTGGGAAGGGGAGGACGGGCCGGTCGCGGTGGCCCCGCTGTTCGTGCTCTACGACTACTCCTTCCGGGCGCCGGGCACCGCCACCAAGGAGGAGTCGCTGGCCCGGGCGCACGCCACGGGAGCGGTGTGCAGCGACGAGTACCTGCTGCATCCGGACCCCTACCCCACCCGGGAGGCGTGGTGCGCCGCCCGGGTCGAGGCCACCGAACGGCGGCTGGCGGCACACGATCCGTCCGTGCCGCTGGTGCTGGTCAATCACTATCCGCTGGTGCGCGAGCCCACCGAGGTGCTGTGGTACCCGGAGTTCGCCCAGTGGTGCGGCACCGTGCGAACGGCGGACTGGCACCGCAGGTTCCGCACCGCGGCAGTGGTCTACGGCCATCTGCACATCCCCCGTACGACCTGGCACGACGGGGTGCGGCACGAGGAGGTCTCGATCGGCTATCCGCGTGAGTGGCGGCGCCGGGGACATCCGCGGGGGCTGCTGCGGCGGATCCTGCCGCATCCCCCCGCCCCCGCGGGAAGCGGCGCGGACGGCGTGCGGCAGCGGGAGAGCGTGTGATCGGCGAGCTGATGCCGGAGACGGTCGTGTGCGCCGAGGCATTTGAGGACCGGGACGAGGAGGCGCTGTTCCCCGAGGAGCGCCGGGTGCTGGGGCAGGCGGTCGAACGCAGGCGCCGGGAGTTCACCACCGTACGGGCATGTGCCCGGCAGGCGCTGGCCGGTCTGGGGCTGCCCCCGGCACCGGTGCTGCCCGGGGTGCGCAACACTCCGCAGTGGCCGACCGGAGTCGTGGGCAGCATGACGCACTGCGACGGCTACCGCGCCGCCGCGCTCGCCCGGGCGTCGGACGTGACCGCCGTCGGCATCGACGCGGAGCCCGACGGGCCGCTGCGGCCAGGGGTGCTGGAGTCGATAGCGCTGCCTCGGGAACTGGCCTGGGCGCGGACTGCGTCGCCGGTCCCGGTGCACCGGGACCGGCTGCTGTTCAGCGCCAAGGAGTGCGTGTACAAGGCGTGGTTCCCGATGATGCGCAGCGAACTGGACTTCGAGGACGCGGAGATCACCTTCTCGCAGGCCGCGGGGCCCGGGCCGGGCGCTCACGGTGCCTTCCACGCGCGGATCCTGCGCCCGGCACGCAACTCCCTGGGGCAGCAGGTGGGGTCCTTCTCGGGACGCTGGTCGGCCCGGCGCGGGCTGCTGGTCACGGCGATCGTGCTGGCGGCTCCGTCCTGAAGTCGCCGCGGCCCCCAAGGCGGCGGCCCGGGGTCGGTAGGGGTTGTCCGCCCGGAACGGCCCTCCCTAGCGTGAGAGCGCCGGGGCGATCTCCGATTCCGCGGCCCCGTTGCCGACACGGCCGAGAGGTTTTCCCACCATGTCGACTGCCGGCCCCTCTCCGACCACCATGCTGGTGCCGGACTTCCCCTTCTCCTACGACCGCTGGCTCAGCCATCCGGCCGGGCTGGGTGCTCTCCCCGAAGCACTGCGGGGCACCGAAGTCGCGGTCGTCGGCGGGGGCATGGCCGGGATGACGGCGGCGTACGAACTGATGCGGCTCGGGCTGCGGCCCGTGGTGTACGAGACCGGGCAACTGGGCGGCAGGATGCGTTCGGTGCCCTTCCCGGAGGATCCGCGGTGCGTGGCCGAGATGGGCGCCATGCGCTTCCCGCTGTCGGCCCGGTCGCTGTTCCACTACGTCGGCATGCTCGGTCTCGCCACCCGTCCCTTCCCCAACCCGCTGGCCGACTGCACCCCGAGCACCGTCGTCGACCTGGGCGGCAGCCGGCACCTGGTGCGGTCCGCGGACGAACTGCCCGGGCTCTACCAGGAGGTGGCCGAGGCCTGGGCCAAGGCGCTGCAGGAGCGTGCCGAGTTGTCCACCGTGCGGGACGCCATCCAGCGGCGGGACACGGAGACCCTGAAAGCCGTGTGGAACCGGCTGGTCACCGAATTCGACGACCAGTCCTTCTACGGCTTCCTCGCCACCACGCCGGCCTTCCGGTCGTTCCGGTACCGGGAGACGTTCGGCCAGGTCGGGTTCGGCACGGGAGGCTGGGACACGGACTTCCCCAACTCCTTCCTGGAGATCCTCCGCGTGGTGTTCACCGAGGCGGACGACAACCAGGTGCAGATCGACGGTGGCGCCCAGCGGGTGCCACTGGGCCTGTGGCAGCACGTTCCCGCCGATCCCGTGCACTGGCCGGCGGGCACGTCCCTGGCGAGCCTGCACGGCGGGTCGCCGCGCCCGGGAGCGGTCGGCCTGAGGCGCACCGCGGGCGGCATAGCGGTACGGGACGCCGGCCAGGAGGAGCGCGAGTACCCGGCGGTCGTGTACACCCCGCATGTGTGGACGCTGCTGCACCGCGTCGACTGCGACCCGGCGCTGCTGCCGGCCGCGCACTGGACGGCGGTCGAGCGCACCCACTACATGGGGGCGTCGAAGCTGTTCGTGCTGGTGGACCGGCCGTTCTGGCGGGACGTCGACCCGGTGACCGGGCAGCACGTGATGAGCATGACGCTCACCGACCGGCTGCCGCGCGGTGTCTACCTGTTCGACGAGGGCCCCGACCGGCCGGCCGTGATGTGCCTGTCGTACACCTGGAACGACGACTCGCTGAAGGTCGCCACCCTCTCCGCCGAGGAGCGGCTGCGGGCGCTGCTGGCGCGGCTGGCGGAGATCTACCCGGACACCGACATCCGCTCGCACATCATCAGCGAGCCGATCACCGTCACCTGGGAGACCGAACCCCACTTCATGGGCGCGTTCAAGTCCAACCTGCCGGGCCAGTACCGCTACCAGCGGCGGCTGTTCACCCAGTTCGTGCAGGAGGGCATGACCCCCGAGCAGCGCGGGTTCTTCCTGTGCGGGGACGACGTCTCGTGGACGGCCGGCTTCGCCGAGGGCGCGGTGACCACGGCGCTCAACGCCGTGTGGGGAGTCCTGCACCACCTGGGCGGTGCCGCACACCCCGCCAACCCGGGGCCTGGTGACCTCTTCGAAACGCTCGCTCCCCTGGAGCTGCCGTACGCCTGAGGCGAGGGCGCGGCCGGCCGGTGGTGATCAGCCCGGCCGGCCGTGCCCCGATCGACGAGCACACCCGGAAAGCCACCGACGCCGCCGGCCTCACGGCCGGCGGCGTCTGCGTCTCACCGCACTTCGGGACTACTGCTGGGCGAGCTCGGCCAGGCGGTGCTTGTCGGGCTTGCCGTTGCGGTTGAGCGGGAAACTGTCGAGAACCAGGACGCGGTTGGGCTGCTCGAAGGCGGGCAGCAGGCCCGCCAGCACCTCGCGCCAGTGTGCGGCGTCCCGCCCCTGCTCGTCCTCCACGAAGAACACCAGCTGGGTGCCGCGCCGCTCGTCCGGCAGCGGAACGATCCGCACCGGGCAGTCGGCGGCTTCCGCCTTCCGTTCGATCACCTCGGGATAGAGGGTGTAGCCGTTGCGGTGCACGGCGAGCTTGCGGCCCAGGACGACCAGGTTGCGGTGCTCGTCGAGATAGCCGAGGTCGCCGGTCGCCTGCCAGCCGGGCGGCACGGGAGCAACGGTTCCGTCCTCGTCCAGATGGCCCTCCAGGCCGTCGGGGGTGTCGACCTCGATCTCTCCCGGCTCGCCCGCGCCCAGCGGGAGCCCCGCCTCGTCGACGATCCGTACCTCGATGCCGTCCATGGCCCGGCCGCAGGCGACCGGGTTGTCCAGGGTGGCGAAGGCGATGTTGCCGAGTTCGGTGCTTCCGTAGCTGTCCAGCAGCGGCAGGCCGAACTCGGCCTGGTAGCGCGCCACCAGCGGAGCGTCCAGCGGGGCGGCGCCGACGCAGAACATCCGCACCGACTCCAGGTGGCTGCGCAGGGCCGGCTTGCGGGTGACCAGGTTGAGCATGCTGCGGTAGCTCGACGGTGTGGTGTCGATGACGGTGGTACCGGTCTGCCCGGCCATCCGCAGCGCGTGGTCGAGCCGCCGGTAGGGGGCGATCACCAGTGAGCAGCGGGTCAGCCAGGCGATCAGGACCATCGACAGTCCGTACTGGTGCGCGAAGGGCAGCAGCGGCAGCAGTACGTCGTCGGGGCGGTGGCCCACCTGTGCGGCGTTGCGTTCCAGGTTGCGCAGGAACTTCGCGCCGTTCTTGACGACGCCCTTGGGGGAGCCGGTGGAACCGGATGTCCACATGATGAGTCCGTCGGGCAGCTCGCCCCAGGTCTCGAAGTCGAGGCTGTCCTCCGTGCCGGCGAGGCCGGCGGAGGGCACCAGCAGCTCGTAGAGATGCACCGGATCGGCCTCGCGGTCGACCGGCGCGTCGTCGTCCACGAAGACGACCTTCGCACCGGTCCGCAGGGCGATGCGGCGGGTTTCCTCGGCGCGCTCCTGCTGGTCGACCAGCACGATGGAGGCGCCGATGTGCATCAGGGCGAACAGCACCGACAGATAGGCGGCGGAGTTGCCCGCCTTGAGCATGACACGGTCTCCGGGACCGACTCCGCGGTCCCGGATCACGCTGGCGACGCGCAGGGCGTCCTGCTCGAAGGCGTCGAAGGTCTGCACCGAGTCGGCGCCAAATATTTTCGCTGTCATCGTAGGTTCCCTGTCCTACTCGGCGTCCATGGTCCTTGGGTTGCGCGGGTGGTGGGTCGGGGCGAACAGTCGCAGCTCTCCCCCGGGTCCCGGCGGATCCGGCGGGTCGAAGGGCGAGAGGGACATGAGCTGGTCGTGCACGATGTTGACGACCTCGCGTTTGTGCGATTCCAGGCAGCCGCGGGCCCCGGAGAGCGTCTCCAGGTCGAAGCGGCCGCTGGTGCAGCGCCGCCAGGCGCGGACCCCCGCCGGAGTGAGGCCCGGATCGCGGTCGGCGGCCAGTGCCACGATGCGGCAGCAGAGCGTCGGGGGGCCCAGCGGTGCATGCACGCACGGCGCGTTGCTGCCGGAGACGAACAGGGTCTGCAGCAGTGCGGCGCCCTCCCGCTCCAGCCGTTCGGCCACCCGGTAGGCGAGCCGGGCACCCGCGCGGTGCCCGAAGAACACGAGCCGGGAGCCGGTGAAGCCGGCGAGTGCCTCGAATATCTTGGAGGCCAGTTCCTCGGAGTCGCCGACGGGTTCGGGCCGGTAGGCGCCCAGGTCGCCCGAGTCGCCGGGGTACTGGATCAGCAGCACCTCGACGGTGGGCAGCAGCAGTTCCGCCAGTCCGAGGTAGCGCCCGGTGGCATGCATGTGGCCCGGAAAGCAGATGAGTCGGAAACTGCTCGGGGTCTCCGGTTGCAGAATCCTGATGAGCCCGATGTCGTCGGGTGTTTTGTCGTGGCTCATGGAGTGGGTCATGAAGTGGGTCATGAAGTCGGCCGCCCCTGCCGGAGCGGGGTCCACACCTTGTGGTTGTTGCGGTACCAGTCGACCGTCTCGGTGATCCCGAGGGCGAAGTCGACCATCGGCCGGTGGTACGTCAGTTGCGTGCCGCGCACGCCGTTCGCCCGGCGACCCGCGTAGGTGAGTCCGTCGAGGGCGGTGACGGCGCCGGTGATCAGAAGTCTCATGAACGGATCTGCACTTTGCTGTGGTCGCCGAGGATCAGGCGGTGGGCTTGGGGAACGCGCGGCGCGGGGGTGACCTGGACGTGCCGTCCGACCATGGACGCCTCGATACGGCGTACGCCGTCGATGGCGGCGCCGGTCAGCACGATGGAGTACTCGATCTCGCTGTCCGCGATGGTGCAGTGGTCGGCGATCGAGGTGAACGGGCCGATGTAGGAGTCCTCGACGCGGCTGCCCCGTCCGATGATCGCCGGTCCCACGATCCGGGACCGGGCCACTGTGGCACCGGCTTCCACGACCACCCTGCCAACGAGCTCACTGGCCTCGTCGACCGTGCCGTCGCAACGCGGGTCCAGTCGGTCCAGGACCGAGCGGTTGACCTCCAGCATGTCGGCCGCGTTGCCGGTGTCCTTCCAGTAGCCGGTGACCACCGAGGAGCGGACGTCGGTGCCGTGGTCGATCAGCCACTGGATGGCGTCGGTGATCTCCAGTTCGCCGCGCCCCGAGGGCCGGATCGCGGCGGCCGCGTCGTGGATGGCGGGGGTGAAGAAGTACACCCCGACCAGAGCCAGGTCGCTCTTGGGGAACCGCGGCTTCTCCTCGAGCCGGATGACGCGGCCGGCGTCGTCCAGTTCGGCCACGCCGAAGGCCGACGGGTCATCGACCCGGGTGAGCATGATCTGCGCGCCCGGTCCCGCCTGCCGGAAGTCGGCCAGTTGCGCGCGGATACCGCCGACCAGGAAGTTGTCTCCCAGGTACATCACGAAGTCGTCGTCGCCGAGCCAGTCGCGGGCGGTGCGCACGGCGTGCGCCAGGCCCAGCGGGCGGTCCTGCGGGAGGTAGGTGACGCGGATGCCGAAGGCCGTGCCGTCGCCGACCGCTGTGCGGATCTCCTGCGCGGTGTCGCCGACGATGATGCCGACGTCCTTGATGCCGGCCTCGGCAATGTCCTCCAGCACGTAGAAGAGGATCGGTTTGTTGGCGACCGGGACGAGTTGCTTCGCCGAGGTGTGGGTCAGGGGCCGCAGGCGGGTGCCGGACCCCCCGGCCAGGACGAGCGCCTTCACTCAGGCCTCCAGGACGGTCGTGGGCGCCGCGGGGCGCGGCGGGAGGGAGCGCGGGTGACGTATGTGGCCTGGCCGGGCGACTTCGATGGACAGGGGTTCCATGGTTCAGCCGACCCCCGTCGCCGCGGCGCCGGTGTGCTGTGCCGGGGTTCCGCCCCGTGTGATCGCCCCATGGAGCGCCACCCGCCAGGGGCGCGGGGCGGGCAGGCCGGCCGCCGTACAGCGCGCACCAGTTGGTCGTCGCCGATCGGCCGTATCCGCAGCGGGTCGGCGCCCGGCAGCCGGCTCGGTGCGCCCGTGGGCGGTACGGGGCTTCGATAGTGCGTCCTGGCCGTTCGGCGTGCCCCGGTGCTCGGGGTCGCCGCCGAACACATGGTCGGTGGAGACGTGCAGCAGCCGGGCGGCGGTACTCACGTCGCGCTCCGCGGCGTCGACGTCCGTCCACGCGGGGCAGTTGACGACCGTGCGCGGACGATGTGTGGCTACGGCTTGCGAGACGGCGCGCCGGTCCGTGATGTCCAGGTGACGGTGTCCCGGCGTCACCGTCTCGGCGCCCGCCGTCTCCAGCAGCGCCCGCACCACGCGTCCCGGCGTGCCGCCCGCGCCCACCAACAGCCACCCGAATCCGGCCGGCGACCGCACTGATATGTGCGAAGAATCCTTCGAGGCGATCACACGCCGATGCTACGGGTTATTCGGGTATTTCCATCCCCTCCTTTTCCCCCTACGCACCCCTAACCCAGCACGCCCACCCCTGACTTGGGACCCGTGCGGGCCACGGGAAAAGAAACCGTGCTACATATGGCGGGCACCTTTGTCACGTTCCTTTCCGTCGGCGCACACATCGCGCAGCCAGGCCGCACGCGACCCTCGCGGCAGAACGCCGGTGCGGCGGTGTCGCGTCCAGCTTGATTCACAGGTTTCATGAATACAACACGTGCCGCGGATTCCGCCGTCGTCGTCGACGGACTGGTCAAAAAATATCCCGACCGAGAACAATTCGCCGTCCAAGACCTCAGCTTCAGTGTGAACCACGGAGAGGTCTTCGGATTTCTCGGTCCGAACGGAGCGGGGAAGACCACCACGATCGGCATTCTCACCACCCGGGTGGCTCCCACCGCGGGGCGCGCCTTCGTGATGGGCGTCGACGTGGTGGCCAAGCCGGCGGTGGCGCGCCAGTCGTTCGCCGTCGTACCGCAACGCAACAACCTCGACCGCTCACTGACCATCCGGCAGAATCTCGTCTTCCACGCCGGATACCACGGGCTGCCCCGGTCCGAACGCAACCGGCTGGCGGACGAGAGCCTGGAGTTCGTCGGGCTGACCGACCACGGCCAGGCGCGCGCCGACGAAGTGTCCGGCGGCCAGGCCCAGCGCGTGATGATCGCCCGGGCGCTGATGCACCGGCCACGGGTGCTCTTCCTCGACGAGCCCGCCACCGGCCTGGACCCCCAGTCGCAGCTGTTCGTGCACGACCGGGTGGCCGAACTCAGCAGCCGGGGCGTCACCGTGGTCATCACCACCCACAACATGGACGAGGCCGAGAAGCTGTGCGACCGGGTGGGCATCGTCGACCACGGCAAGCTCCTCGCCCTCGACACCCCGCAGGCCCTGATGGAGTCGCTCAGCAACACCTCGGTCTCCGTCACGGTGGCACCGCCGCCGAACGGGGTCGCGGAGGTCCTGGCGCGTCTGAAGCGGATCGAGTCCGTGGCGGGCGTCGAGGTACTGCACCAGGACGGTGAGGACGAGCTCGAACTCGACCTCGACTTCCGTCCGAAGGACGTACGGCTGAAGGTCTACAGCGACGCCGCCTCCTCGACGATCCTCCCGACCGTGATCCGCGCCCTCGCCGAAGCCGGCTGCGAGGTCAAGGACATGAGCGTCGGAAACTCCACCCTCGAAGACGTCTTCGTCGAGCTGACCGGCAGGGAGCTGCGATGACCACCGCCGCCACATCCGCGCCCACCGACGACACCGCCCCCGAGGCGGACGACACACCGGCCGTCGCCCAGCAGCAGCCGTCCGCCCGCAGCGGCGGCCGTCACCGGCGCCGGGCCACCCGCTGGCGGACCTTCTGGTTCATCCTGTGGCGGGACATCTTCGTCACCGGCCGCGAGATCGCGCCGTTCCTGGGCCAGGTCCTCGTGGAGCCGTTCTTCATCCTCTTCGTCTTCGGCAAGGTGCTCGGCACCCTCGGCTACACCACACCGGGCTTCGAACAGGTGCTGCTGCCGGGCGTCGTCGCGCTCAACAGCTTCCTGGTGAGCCTGCAGAACACCGCCCTGCCGCTGGCCATCGACTTCTCCTACACCAAGGAGATCGAGGACCGGCTGCTGGCGCCGATCCCCGTGGTGCTGGTCGCGATCGAGAAGGTGATATTCGGTGCCATGCGTGGGCTGATCGGCTCGCTGGTGATGATTCCGATCGGCCTGCTCCTCCTCGACCACGTCTCCTGGCCGCTGCACACCCTGCCGGCCACCCTGGGCATCCTGACGCTGGGCGGTCTCGTCGGCGGCACGGTGGGCCTGACGCTGGGCACACTGGCCCCGGCGCGGCACATCAGCATCGTCTTCGCCATGACGCTCACGCCGATCATGTTCACCGGCGCCACCCAGTTCCCCTGGGGGAGCCTGTCCCACATCCGCTGGTTCCAGATCCTGTGCACCCTCAACCCGCTGACCTACGTCAGCGAGGCGATGCGCGGCCTGCTGCTGCCGCCCGGCGGACCGCACTCGATTCCGCTGCCCATCTGTATAGGCGCCATCGCCGCCGGATGCCTGGTCTACGGATTCATCGGAATCCGCGGTTTCCACAAGCGCGCACAGGACTAGGCCCCGTGCACCCGGCGGGAATCGACGTAATTCAGCACCACCCCGAGCAGCAAAGGGCGTTCACACGACCATGACGACGACATCCACGGCGTCCCGTACCGCGATCGTGTTTCCCGGAATGGGACCTTCCGCGTTCGCCGAAGTGGGGAAATTCCTGCTCCTGGACCCCTTCGCACGGGCCCGTCTCGCCGAGGCCGACCAGGCTCTGGGCACCTCGGTCTTCGACAACTTCAGGGAACAGACGGAGGACTACTCCGAATTCAGCCAGGTGGCCTTTCTGGTCAACTCCATGGCTCTGGCCGACCGCGCCGAGGAGACCCTCGGCGTCGTACCGGACATATGCGTGGGCCCGAGTTTCGGGCAGAAGGCGGCGGCGGCCTACGTCGGCTCGCTGCCGTTCGCGGAGGCGGTCCGGCTCACGGCGGAACTCGCCCGGCTCGAGGAGGACTTCTTCGGCCGGGAGTACACCGACGTGGTCACCCACTCCTTCGTCCGCACCCCCGAGGAGCGCCTCGCCGAGATCCTCGCCGACTTCGACGAGCGCGGCGTGTGGTACGAGTTCTCCGGCCACCTCGACCGCGGCTTCACGATGCTCTCGCTGCGGGAGAACGCGCTGGAGGAGTTGAAGGAGCGGATCAGCAAGGCGGGCGGCTACTCGATGTACAGCATGCGCCCGCCGGTGCACGCCCCGGCCTTCGCCGCCCTGCGCCGCCGGGCCGAGGAGGAGGTCTTCTCCCGTTACGCGTTCACCGATCCGAAGCTGCCCGTGGTGACCGACCAGGACGGCACGGTGATCAACTCGGCGGACGAGCTGCGCACCATGATGCTGGACACCTTCGACCGGCCCATCAACTGGCCGGCCGTCGTCACCGCGTTGAAGGACGCGGGTGTGTCCAGGGTGTGCGTGACCGGTCCGGACAACCTCTTCCACCGCCTGGACTGCACCAAGGACAACTTCGAGGTCGAGGCCGTGGGCCTGCCGAAGCGCTCGCGGCCCCGCAGGTCCGCCTGATCCGGCGGATCCATCTGATCCGCCTGATCCGACGCCCGGAACACCCCGGACCGAAACCAAAGGGCCGGCCCCGCCTCTCGGCGGGGCCGGCCCTTTGCCGTGCGGGGCGCGCCGCTACCGCAGTCGCGCGACCCAGTCGTCCACCGCTCCTGCCGTGGCGTCGGCGTGCTGCTCCATCATCGTGAAGTGGTTGCCCGGTGCGTCCACCGCGGTGTGCTCCAGCTCCCAGTAGGACCGCCAGTCCCCGTCCCTGGTCCAGTCGAAGAGCCGTTCCCCGGCCCGGACGAGCAGCGTGGGGGCGCCGATGGGCCGTGGCTTCCAGCCGCCGAACAGCCGGAAGTAGGCGCCCATGGCCAGCAGCCTGGTGTCGTCGACCGGCACATAACTCTCCTGCCGCTCGTTCATGCCCGAGGACAGCCCGGGCTGGATGCCGACGATGGCGTCGTCGTCGTGCGAGTAGATGTCGATCAGCACCACCGCATTCGGTGCGGTCCCGGCGCTCTCCAGCCGCTCGGCGACCGCGTGTGCGAGCATGCCGCCGGAGGAGTGGCCGAGCAGCACGAACGGCCTGCCGTCGGCCTGCCGCAACACCGCCTCGGCCTGCGCCTCGATCACCGCCTCGGGACCGGCCGGTACCTGCTCCCCGGTGAGGAAGCCGGGCGCGGCCAGCGCCCACACGTCGCGCCGGCCCCGGAAGGCGGCGGCGAACCGGGCGTACTGGTGCGGTCCGGAGATCGACAGGATGGAGGAGAAACACACCAGCGCGGGCTGCCGGTCGCCGGTGGCGAGCCGCACCAGCCGCGGCGGGGTGCGCAGTTCGGCGGCGGAGGCGAACGACGGCCGGAACCGCGAGGCCTCCATCAGCAGACCCATGAACTCGCCGGACGCGTCGAGTTCGGCTGCGCGCTGCAGCATCTGCCCGAACATTCCGCCGCTCGTGCCGCCGTCCGCACCGGTCGGCCCGCCTTCGCGGGGTGCCTCCGCACCGGCCGCCCCGGCGCCGGATGTCCGGGCGGCCAGTTCGGCACACAGATACCGGGCGACGAGTTGCGGTGTGGGGTGGTCGAACAGCAGGGTGGGCGCCAGCCGCAGCCCTGTCGCCGTGACCAGGTGATTGCGCAGTTCCACGGCGGTCAACGAATCGACGCCCAGTTCGAGGAACTCGCGTGTCTCGCCCACCTCCTCGGGATCGGCGAATCCCAGCACGGCGGCCGCCTGTGCGCGCACCACGTCGAGCAGCGTCCGCTCCTGCTCCCCCGCCGTCAGTGCGGCCAGCCGCCGGACGAGGTCCGCCGCACCCGCCCCCGCGGCCTGGGCAGTTTGCGCGGTGCGGCGTGGCACCGCCCGCACCAGGCCACGCAGCAGCGCGGGCAGCACTCCGGCCGCCGCCTGGGACCGGAGGGGCTCGGTGTCCAGTCGTACGGCCACCAGGGCGGCGGGTGCGGAGTCGGCGCCGACCCGGCAGGCGGTGTCGAACAGGGCCAGGCCCTGCGCGGAGGACAGCGGCAGCAGGCCGGACCTGGCCATCCGCCGCAGGTCCGCCTCTGCGAGCTCTCCGGTCATGGCACTGCGCTGCTCCCACAGCCCCCAGGCGATCGACACCGCCGGCAGGCCCTCGGCCCGGCGGTGCTCGGCGAGTGCGTCCAGGAAGGCGTTGGCGGCCGCGTAGTTGGCCTGGCCCGGCGTGCCGAAGGTACCGGCCGCCGAGGAGAACAGGACGAACGCGGACAGGCCGAGGTCCCGGGTCGCCTCGTGGAGGTTCAGTGCCGCGTCGGTCTTCGGCCGGAACACGGCGTCGATCCGGTCCGGGGTGAGCGACGGTACGAGCCCGTCGTCCAGCACGCCCGCGGTGTGGACGACGGCGGTCAGCGGATGGTCCTGGGGCACCTCGGCGAGCAGGGCCCGCAGCGCGTCCGGGTCGGCCACGTCGCAGGCGGCGACCCGCACACTCGCTCCGAGCCCGGTCAGCTCCGCGACCAGCTCGGCCGCGCCGTCGGCACGCATCCCGCGCCGGCTGGTCAGCAGCAACTGCCGGACGCCCCGCTCCGCCACCAGATGCCGGGCGACGAGGCCGCCGAGCGCCCCCGTTCCACCGGTGACGAGCACGGTCTTGTCCGGGTCGAGTGCGGCCGTGGCCTCACCCTCGGCCTCGGCCTCGGTCACCGGGACCCTGGCCAGCCGGGGGGCGTACAGGGTTCCTTCCCGGACGGCCAGTTGGTTCTCGCCGCCGGCCACCGCGCCGGGCAGCACCCGGTACGAGAGATCGTGCTCGTCGACGTCCAGCAGCAGGAAGCGGTCCGGGTTCTCCGTCTGGGCCGAACGCAGCAGGCCCCACAGCGACGCCTGCGTCAGGTCGCCGACCGTATCGCCCGCCGACGCGGCGACGGCGCCACGGGTGACGAACGCGAGCCGCGCACCGTCGAACGCCTCCTCGGAGAGCCAGTACTGCACCAGATCCAGGGCCTCGTGGGCCGCCTGCCGCACCGCGCCGGCGAGGTCGTCGGCGGCCTGCGGAGCCCGGGGCACCAGGACCAGGTCGGGCAGGGGCTTGCCGGCAGCCACGACACCCGCGAGCGCCGCGAGGTCGGCGTACGCGTCTACGGACACCCCCGCCGCCTCCAGCGCGGCACCCAGCTTGAGGTGGTCGGCGCCGACGACGGCCCACTGCCCGGCCGGAACCCGCTTGCCGTCGGATGCCGGTACCCGCGCCCATTCCACCTGGTAGAGGGAGTCGTGGAATCCGCCCCTGGCCGTGCCCAGCCGGGCCGGGTCGACCGGCCGCAGCGTCAGGGCGTCCACCGAGGCAACCGCGCCACCCGTCTCGTCGACCGCTCGCAGGGCGACCGAACCGTCACCGGCGGGGCTGATCCGCACCCGCAGCGCCGTGGCACCGGCCGCCTGCAGCCCGACCCCGCTCCACGAGAAGGGCAGGCGGAGCGCGCCCGGTGCGGCGCTCGCGGAACCGGTGAACTCGCCCAGCGCCAACCCGTGCAGTGCCGAGTCGAGCAGCGCGGGATGGAGCGCGAACCGCGCTGCCTCGTCGTGCTGGTCCCGTGGCAGCGCCAGCTCGGCGAAGATGTCGTCCCCGCGTCGCCAGGCGGCCTGCAGCCCTTGGAAGGCCGGGCCGTACCCGAAACCGCCCTCGGCGAACCGCTCGTAGAGTCCGGACACGTCCAGCGGCGTGGCGTCGGCGGGCGGCCAGACGGCGAAGCCGGGATCGGTCTGCGCCTCGTTTCCGCGCGCAGCCGGGTCATCCGCGTCCCCGGTGGCGAGCACACCGCCGGCGTGCCGCAGCCAGGTCCCGTCCTCGGCGTCCTCGGGCCGCGAGTACAGGGTCACCTCCCGGCGACCGGAACCGTCCGGCTCCCCCACCGACATGCGCAGCACCACACCACCCCGCGCGGGCAGCACCAGCGGCGCCTCGAGGGTCAGCTCCTCCAGCCGGTCGCAGCCGACCTGGTCCCCGGCCCGGATCGCCAGCTCGACGAACGCCGTACCCGGCAGGATCACGGTGCCGGCCACCGCATGGTCGGCCAGCCAGCGGTGGCTGTCCAGGGAGAGCCGCCCGGTGAACACGTAACCGCCCTGGCCCGGCAGTTCCACGGCCGCACCCAGCAGCGGATGGTCCGCCGAGCCGAGTCCGGCGGAGGTCACGTCGCCGACGGTCGCCGGTACGTCGATCCAGTAGCGCTGATGTTGGAAGGCGTAGGTGGGCAGGTCGACGCGTCGGGCGCCGGTGCCGGCGTAGTAGGCCTGCCAGTCCACGGCGATGCCCCGGGTGTGGGCGTGTGCGAGTGCCGTGGTGAGGGTCTCCGGCTCCGGGCGGCCGGTACGGAGGACCGGTACGAAGGCGTGGTCCTCGCCGGTGACGCAGTCCTGCGCCATCGCCGAGAGCACACCGTCCGGGCCGAGTTCGACGAACGTGGTCACGTTCTGCGCTTCGAGGGTGCGGATGCCGTCGTGGAAACGGACCGCCTCACGGGCATGACGGACCCAGAAGCCCGGGTCGGTGATCTCGTCCGCGGCCGCGAGAGCGCCGGAGAGGTTGGAGACCACCGGGATGCGCGGGGCCTCGTACGACAGACCCTCCACGACCTCCCGGAAGGCATCCAGCATCGGGGCCATGTGCGGGGAGTGGAAGGCGTGACTGACCGTCAGACGCTTCGACTTGCGGCCCTGCTCCTCGAAACGCGCCGCGATCTCCAGTACGGCGTCCTCGTCACCGGCGATGACGACGGAGGCCGGACCGTTGACGGCCGCGATGCTCACCGCGTCGGTCAGGTACGGGGCGACCTCGTCCTCGGTCGCCTGCACCGCCACCATCGCACCACCGGACGGCAGCTCCTGCATCAACCGACCACGCGCCGCCACCAGCGTGCACGCATCCTCCAGCGACAGCACACCCGCACAGTGCGCGGCCGCGATCTCACCGATGGAATGACCGGAGACGAAGTCCGGCCGCACGCCCCACGATTCGAGGAGACGGAACAGCGCCACCTCGACCGCGAACAACGCGGGCTGCGTGTACGCCGTCTGGTCCAGGATTTCCGGCTCGTCGCCGAACAGCGCGTCCCGCAGCGGCAGTTCGAACCGCGCAAGGACCTCGTCCAGCGCCTGGGCGAACACGGGGTAGGCGTCGTAGAGTTCCCGGCCCATCCCCAGCCGCTGACTGCCCTGACCGGTAAACAGGAAGGCGAGTCTGCCACCGGCTGGACCGCCCTCGGCCAGGCCGGCCGAGGGTTCGCCTGCGGCCAGCGCGTCGAGTGAGCGGAGGAATGCGTCCCTGTCTCCCGCCACCACGACCGCGCGATGGTCGAAGGTGCCACGATGGACGGCCAGCGAATAGCCGACGTCGGCCGGGCTGAGCCCGGGGTGGTCCGACACATGGGCGCGCAGGCGCGCGGCCTGCACACGCAGGGCCTCGACAGTCCTGCCCGACACCGGCCAAGGCAGCATCCTGGGCAGCTGCGGGGAGCTGTCGTCGGTCTCTGTTTCGAGCGCGGGGGCCTCTTCGACGATGGTGTGGGCGTTGGTGCCGCTGATGCCGAAGGAGGAGACCGCCGCCCGGCGGGGGCGGTCCGTCTCGGGCCACTGACGGGCCTCGGTCAGCAGTTCCACGGCGCCCGCGGACCAGTCCACGTGCGGGGACGGCTCGTCGACGTGCAGGGTCTGCGGCAGCACACCGTGCCGCATCGCCATCACCATCTTGATGATCCCGGCGACACCGGCCGCGGCCTGCGTGTGGCCGAAGTTGGACTTGATGGAGCCGAGCCACAGCGGTGTGTCCTCGGTTCGGCCCTTGCCGTAGGTGGCCAGTAGGGCCTGCGCCTCGATCGGGTCACCCAGCGTCGTACCCGTACCGTGCGCCTCCACCACGTCCACATCGGACGCCGAGAGCCCGGCGTTGGCCAGTGCCTGCCGGATCACCCGCTGCTGCGAGGGACCGTTCGGCGCGGTCAGGCCGTTGCTCGCGCCGTCCTGATTGACCGCCGAGCCGCGGACCACCGCCAGCACCGGGTGACCGTTCTTACGGGCGTCGGAGAGCCGCTCCACCAGGAGCATGCCCACACCCTCACCCCACGCCGTGCCGTCCGCCGCGGCGGCGAAGGGCTTGCAGCGGCCGTCGGCCGCGAGGCCGCGCTGACGGCTGAACGCCACGAATGTTCCCGGCGTGGCCATCACCGTCACACCGCCGGCGAGCGCCATCGAGCACTCGCCGCTGCGCAGCGCCTGGACGGCCAGGTGCAGCGTGACGAGGGACGACGAGCAGGCGGTGTCGACGGTGACCGCCGGGCCTTCCAGACCGAAGGTGTAGGCCACCCGGCCGGAAACGACGCTCCCGGAACTGGCCGTGCCCATGTAGCCCTCAAGGCCGTCGGGCGCGCGGTGCAGCAGCGTGCCGTAGTCGTTGTACATCACGCCGGCGAACACACCGGTACGGCTGCCACGGAGCGCCGCCGGGTCGATGCCCGCGCGTTCGAACGCTTCCCAGGTGGTCTCCAGGAGCAGCCGCTGTTGCGGGTCGGTGGCCAGTGCCTCGCGCGGGCTCATCCCGAAGAAGACCGGGTCGAAGTGGTGGGCGTCGTGCAGGAAGCCGCCCTCGCGCGTGTAGCTCGTACCGGGCCGGTCGGGGTCCGGGTCGAAGAGCCCTTCCACGTCCCAGCCCCGGTCCGTGGGCAGGTCCGAGATGGCGTCGCGGCCCTCGGTCACCAGCGTCCACAGGTCCTCGGGAGAACGGACGTCTCCGGGGTACCGGCAGGCCATGCCGATGATGGCGATCGGATCGTCGTCGGCCGCCACTCCAGCCGCGACGACCGGGTCGGCCGCCTCGGCCGAGGTGCCCAGGATTTCCGTCGTCAGGTATTCGGCCAGGGCGGTGGGCGTTGGGTAGTCGAAGATCAGGGTCGCGGGGAGGCGGACCTCGGTGGCCGCGGTCAGCCGGTTGCGCAGCTCCACCGCGGTCAGCGAGTCGAAGCCGACCTGGTTGAAGGCGCGCAGCGGATCGACCGCCTCGGGTCCGATGAGGCCCAGTACGGCGGCCACTTGCGTGCGGACCGATTCCAGGACGACCTTGACCCGTTCCGCCGGGGGGAGGGTGGCCAGGCGTTGGGCCAGGGCCCCGGCGGCCGCGGCATCGGCCGCCGCAGCACGCCGTACCGGCACCCGGACCAGGGACCGCAGCAGCGGCGGCAGCATGCCACTGCCCGCTGCCTGAGCCCGCAGACCCGCCAGATCCAGCCGCATCGGCACCAGCAACGCCCCATTGGAACGCTCCGCCGCATCGAACAGCGTCAGCCCCTCCACCGACGACAGGGCCGCAACCCCGCCCCGCTGCAGACGCCCCGCATCGGCCGCCGCACCCATACCCGCCTCACCGGCCGGGCCCGCCTCCCACAGACCCCACGCCAGCGACACCGCCGCCAGCCCCTCGGCCCTGCGCTGCTCCGCCAACGCGTCCAGGAACGTGTTCGCCGCCGCATAACTGCCCTGACCCGCCGCACCGAACACACCGGCAGCCGACGAGAACAACACAAACGCCGACAGATCCGCACCCCGGGTCAGCTCGTGCAGATTCCACGCCGCATCCACCTTCGGACGCAGCACCGCCTCCACACGCTCACCACTCAGCGAACCGATCACACCGTCATCCAGCACACCCGCCGCATGCACCACACCGGTCAGCGGACGCTCCGCCGGCACCGACGCCAGCACCCGCTCCAGCCCATCACGGTCGGACACATCACACGCCGCCCACCGGACATCGGCGCCCAACGCCTCCAACTCCGCCGTCAGTTCAGCGGACCCGGGTGCCTCAGCACCCCGGCGCCCGACCAGCAGCAGATGACGCACCCCCCGCTCGGCCACCAGATGCCGCGCGAACACCCCACCCAACTGACCACCGGCACCCGTCACCAACACCGTGCCCGCCGAAGACCAGGACAGGGCCGTGTCCTCATCCGTGACGGGCGACCGGACCAGCCGCGGCGCACACACACCCCGCGCACCGACCGACAGCTCGGCCTCCTCCACACACAGCCACGCCGGATCGAACCCGGACACCGACTCATCCACATCCACCAGAACAAACCGGCCCGGATGCTCCGACTGCGCCGACCGCACCAGACCACGCACCGCCGCACCCGCAAGACCACGCGTCACAACCACCAGACGCGACCCCGCAAACCGCTCACCGGCCAGCCAGCCCTGCACCAGACCCAGCGCCCGCCGCACCGCCGCACGCACCACCCCGGCAGACACCACACCACCCGACGGCGTCAACCCATCCACCACCACCGTCCCCGGCACCACATCAAGCACATCGAGGTTTTCGGATTCGAGGACGACCCAGTCCGCGGCAGACATCGAAACTGTCGTCGGCACCTCCACGGGAGTCCACTCCACGCGGAACAGCGAATCGGCCGCACCGTCACCGGAGACGCGCAGTTGCTCCGGCGACACCGGCCGGAGCACCAGGGAGTCCACTGACGCGACGGGCCGACCGGTGGTGTCGGCGAGTTGCAGTGACACGGCGTCCTGGCCGACACGGCTCAGCCGCACCCGCACAGTCGTGGCGCCGACGGCGTGCAGCGTCACCCCCGACCACGAGAACGGCAACCGCCCCTGACCGGTGTCCGCCACCAGACCACCCAGCCCGATCGCATGCAACACCGCATCCAGCACAGCAGGATGCACACCAAAACCATCGGACGCACCCCCACCGCCCTCCGGCAAACTCACCTCCGCAAACAGCTCATCACCACGCCGCCACACCGCCCGCAGCCCCCGGAACACCGGACCGTAGACAAACCCCGAAGCCGCCAGCGACTCATACAGACCCGCCACCTCAACCGACTCCGCACCCCGAGGCGGCCACACCCCCAGATCAACCGCAGACACACCAACCGCACTCTCAGCGAGCGCACCCGTGGCATGCCGCACCCACACCTCCTCCGCCGGCGCCTGGTCGGAACGCGAGTGGAAGGCGAGCGATCGGCGGCCCGAGCGGTCGGGCGCCCCGACGACGAGTTGCAGCTCGACGCCACCCTCTTCGGGCAGGACGAGCGGCGCCTCAAGGGTCAGCTCCTCCACCAGTTCGCAGCCGACCTGCTCACCGGCGCGCAGCGCCAGTTCGACGAACGCCGTGCCGGGCAGCAGCACCGCACCCATGACCGCGTGATCGGCCAGCCACGGCTGCGTCTCCACCGACAACCGGCCGGTGAACAGGAAGCCTTCGGCATCGGCGAGGGAGACGGCCGCACCCAGCAGCGGGTGATCGGCGGACCGCAACCCCATGGAGGTGATGTCACCGACCGCGGTGCCGGCGTCCAGCCAGTAGTGCTCGTGCTGGAAGGCGTAGGTGGGCAGGTCGACGCGTTCGGCTCCGGTCCCGGAGAAGTACGCGGTCCAGTCGACGGCGACCCCACGCACGTGCGCCTGGGCGAGGGCCGCGGTCAGGGTCCCGGGTTCGGGGCGGCCCGCGCGGAGGACCGGTACGAAGGCGTGGTCCTCGCCGGTGACGCAGTCCTGTGCCATCGCCGAGAGCACACCGTCCGGGCCCAGCTCGATGAACGTGGTTACGTTCTGCGCTTCGAGCGTGCGGATGCCGTCGCGGAAGCGGACCGCCTCGCGGGCATGACGCACCCAGAAGCCGGGGCTGGTGATCTCCTCGGCGGTCGCTAGAGCGCCGGTGAGGTTGGAGACCACCGGGATGCGCGGGGCCTCGTACGACAGACCCTCCACGACCTCCCGGAAGGCATCCAGCATCGGGTCCATGTGCGGGGAGTGGAAGGCGTGACTGACCGTCAGACGCTTCGACTTGCGGCCCTGCTCCTCGAAACGCGCCGCGATCTCCAGCACGGCGTCCTCGTCACCGGCGATGACGACGGAGGCCGGACCGTTGACGGCCGCGATGCTCACCGTGTCCGTCAGGTACGGGGTGACCTCGTCCTCCGTCGCCTGGACGGCCACCATCGCGCCGCCGGACGGCAGCTCCTGCATCAACCGGCCGCGCGCAGCCACCAAAGTGCAGGCGTCCTCCAGGGACAGCACACCCGCACAGTGCGCGGCCGCGATCTCACCGATGGAGTGACCGGAGACGAAGTCCGGCCGCACGCCCCACGATTCGAGGAGACGGAACAGCGCCACCTCGACCGCGAACAACGCGGGCTGCGTGTACGCCGTCTGGTCCAGGACCCCCGCCTCATCGCCGAACACCGCCTCCCGCAGCGGCAGTTCGAAGTGAGCGAAGATCTCATCCAGTGCCTGAGCGAACACGCGGTAGGCGTCGTACAGTTCACGGCCCATACCTGCACGCTGACTGCCCTGACCGGTGAACAAGAACGCCGTCTTGCCCCGGCCGTCCGCGTTTCCGCGCGCTACGTCGGCAGGGGTCTTGCCGGCGGCCACCTCGGCCAGACGGTCGAGGAAGGTGCGGCGGTCGCCCGCGATCACCACGGCGCGGGTCTCCAGAGCGGACCGCGTCGTCGCCAGGGAGTGAGCGATGTCGGTCGGGTGGAGGTCGGGTCGTTCCTGTACGTGGGTCAGCAACTGCTCTGCCTGGGCGCACAGCGCCTGCTCGCCTCGGGCCGACAGCAGCCAGGGCAGTACGGGCAGCGAGATTTTGGTGGGCGCGGCCGCCGCGCCGTCCTCGGGTGTGAGCTGTCCGTCGTCGGCCAGTGGCGGCTGTTCGACGATGACATGGGCGTTGGTGCCGCTGATGCCGAAGGAGGAGACCGCCGCCCGGCGGGGGCGGTCCGTCTCGGGCCACTGACGGGCCTCGGTCAGCAGCTCCACCGCACCCGCGGACCAGTCCACGTGCGGGGACGGCTCGTCGACGTGCAGCGTCTGCGGCAGCACACCGTGCCGCATCGCCATCACCATCTTGATGATCCCGGCGACACCGGCCGCGGCCTGCGTGTGGCCAAGGTTCGACTTGATGGAGCCGAGCCACAGTGGTGTGTCCTCGGCCCGGCCCTTGCCGTATGTGGCCAGCAGGGCCTGCGCCTCGATCGGGTCACCCAGCGTCGTACCGGTACCGTGCGCCTCCACCACGTCGACGTCCGTCGTGGTCAGCCGGGCGTCGGCCAGTGCCTGGCGGATGACGCGCTGCTGCGAGGGGCCGTTCGGCGCGGTCAGGCCGTTGCTCGCGCCGTCCTGATTGACCGCGGAGCCGCGGACGACCGCCAGCACGGTGTGGCCGTTGCGGCGGGCGTCGGAGAGCCGCTCGACCAGGAGCATGCCCACGCCCTCGCCCCAGCCCGTGCCGTCCGCCGCGGCGGCGAACGACTTGCAGCGGCCGTCGAAGGACAGACCGCGCTGGCGGCTGAACTCCGTGAAGGTGCCCGGTGTCGGCATGACGGTGACACCGCCGGCCAGCGCCATCGAGCACTCGCCGTTGCGCAGTGCCTGGACGGCCAGGTGCAGGGTGACCAACGAGGACGAGCAGGCCGTGTCGACGGTGACCGCCGGGCCTTCCAGGCCGAACGAATAGGCCACGCGGCCGGAGGCGATGCTGCTGGATCCGCCGGTGCCGAGGTAGCCCTCGACGCCTTCGGGTACGGCGCGCAGGCGGGAGGTGTAGTCGTGGTACATCACGCCGGCGAAGACACCCGTCCGGCTGCCGCGCACCGACGCCGGGTCGATCCCCGCGCGTTCGAACACCTCCCAGGTGGTCTCCAGCAGCAGCCGCTGCTGCGGGTCCATCGCCAGCGCCTCACGCGGGCTGATCCCGAAGAACGCCGGGTCGAAGTAGTTGGCGTCGTGCAGGAACCCGCCTTCGCTGACGTAACTCGTGCCCTGTTGTTCGGGATCGGCGTCGAAGAGACGCTCAATGTCCCAGCCACGGTCGGTGGGGAAGCCGGAGACCGCGTCCCGGCCGTCCAGGACCAGCTGCCACAGGTCCTCGGGCGATCCGACGCCACCGGGGTAGCGGCAGCTCATCCCGACGATCGCGATCGGCTCCTGCTCCCCGGACTCGACTTCCTGCAGGCGGCGGCGGGTTTCATGAAGGTCCGCCGTCACCCGCTTGAGAAAGTAGCGGAGCTTTTCCTCGTTCATACGTGCATCCCTCTCGCGGCAGCCAGAAAGGCCGAGCCGTTCACGTCAGGAGATCCCGAACTCTTTACCGATGAAGTCGAACAGGTCGTCGTCCGTCGCCGATTCGAGTTCCTCGGCGACCTCGGCCGCAGCCGCGTCGTCCTCCGGCCCCTTCCGGCCGTCACCCCACTTGGCCAGCAGGTCCTGGAGGCGTGCGGTGATCTGCGCATGCCCGTCGTCATCAGGGAGGACCACCGACAGAGATGCCTCCAGCTTGTCGAGCTCCGCAAGGAGCGGGGGCACCGCCGCCGGCCCGTCCGGGGCGGTCTCCTCCCGAAGGAAGGCCGCCAGGGCGGTGGGCGTGGGGTAGTCGAAGATCAGGGTCGCGGGGAGGCGGACCTCGGTGGCCGCGGTCAGCCGGTTGCGCAGCTCCACCGCGGTCAGCGAGTCGAAGCCGACCTCGTTGAAGGACCGCTCCGGGTCCACCGCCGCCGGTCCCGCATACCCGAGTACGGCCGCCACGTGCGTGCAGACCAGGTCGAGCAGCACCTTCTCCTGCTCGGCCGGGGGGAGGGTGGCCAGGCGTTGGGCCAGGGCCCCGGCGGCCGCGGCATCGGCCGCCGCAGCACGCCGTACCGGCACCCGGACCAGGGACCGCAGCAGCGGCGGCAGCATGCCACTGCCCGCTGCCTGAGCCCGCAGACCCGCCAGATCCAGCCGCATCGGCACCAGCAACGCCCCATTGGAACGCTCCGCCGCATCGAACAGCGTCAGCCCCTCCACCGACGACAGGGCCGCAACCCCGCCCCGCTGCAGACGCCCCGCATCGGCCGCCGCACCCATACCCGCCTCACCGGCCGGGCCCGCCTCCCACAGACCCCACGCCAGCGACACCGCCGCCAGCCCCTCGGCCCTGCGCTGCTCCGCCAACGCGTCCAGGAACGTGTTCGCCGCCGCATAACTGCCCTGACCCGCCGCACCGAACACACCGGCAGCCGACGAGAACAACACAAACGCCGACAGATCCGCACCCCGGGTCAGCTCGTGCAGATTCCACGCCGCATCCACCTTCGGACGCAGCACCGCCTCCACACGCTCACCACTCAGCGAACCGATCACACCGTCATCCAGCACACCCGCCGCATGCACCACACCGGTCAGCGGACGCTCCGCCGGCACCGACGCCAGCACCCGCTCCAGCCCATCACGGTCGGACACATCACACGCCGCCCAGACGACCTCGGCGCCCAACGCCTCCAGCTCCGCCGTCAGTTCGGCGGACCCGGGTGCCTCAGCACCCCGGCGCCCGACCAGCAGCAGATGACGCACACCCCGCTCGGCCACCAGATGCCGCGCGAACACCCCACCCAACTGACCACCGGCACCCGTCACCAACACCGTGCCCGTCGAAGACCACTCGGCAGCAGACGCCTCGGCCGGCGCCTCCGCCCGCACCAGCCGCGGCGCGCGCAGACCCTGCGCACCGACCGACAGCTCGGCCTCCTCCACACACAGCCACGCCGGATCGAACCCGGACACCGACTCATCCACATCCACCAGCACCAACCGGCCCGGATGCTCCGACTGCGCCGACCGCACCAGACCACGCACCGCCGCACCCGCAAGACCACGCGTCACAACCACCAGACGCGACCCCGCAAACCGCTCACCGGCCAGCCAGCCCTGCACCAGACCCAGCGCCCGCCGCACCGCCGCACGCACCACCCCGGCAGACACCACCCCACCCGACGGCGTCAACCCATCCACCACCACCGTCCCCGGCACCACATCAAGCACATCCAGGTCCTGGTGGTCGATCAGGGTCCAACCGCCGTCCGGCTCGGCACCCGAGGGCACCGTGACGGGCGTCCACTCGACGCGGAAGAGGGACTCTGCCGCGCCACCTCCGGAGGCACGCAGTTGTTCCGGGGACACCGCGCGGAGGGCGAGGGAGTCGACCGAGGCCACCGGTGTCCCGGTGGTGTCGGCGAGTTGCAGGGACACGGCGTCCTGGCCGGCACGGCCGAGCCGCACCCGCACAGTCGTGGCGCCGACGGCGTGCAGCGTCACCCCCGACCACGAGAACGGCAACCGCCCCTGACCGGTGTCCGCCACCAGACCACCCAGCCCGATCGCATGCAACACCGCATCCAGCACAGCAGGATGCACACCAAAACCATCGGACGCACCCCCACCGCCCTCCGGCAAACTCACCTCCGCAAACAGCTCATCACCACGCCGCCACACCGCCCGCAGCCCCCGGAACACCGGACCGTAGACAAACCCCGAAGCCGCCAGCGACTCATACAGACCCGCCACCTCAACCGACTCCGCACCCCGAGGCGGCCACACCCCCAGATCAACCGCAGACACACCAACCGCACTCTCAGCGAGCGCACCCGTGGCATGCCGCACCCACACCTCCTCCGCCGCGGTGTTCTCCGCTCGTGAATGGAGCGTCAGCGGGCGGCGGCCGTCGCCGTCGTCGGCACCGACGGAGAGACGCAGTTGCACTCCGCCCTGTTCGGGCAGGACGAGCGGCGCCTCCAGGGTCAGCTCCTCCACGTGCCCGCAGCCGACCTGCTCGCCGGCGTGCAGCGCCATTTCGACGAACGCCGTGCCGGGCAGCAGCACCGCACCCATGACCGCGTGATCGGCCAGCCACGGCTGCGTCTCCACCGACAACCGGCCGGTGAACAGGAAGCCGTCCGTGTCGGGCAGTTCCACAGCGGCACCCAGCAGCGGGTGATCGGCGGTCTTGAGGCCCAGCCCGGCCGCGTCGGCGGGACCGCCCGTCGGGGCGGCCGAGTCCAGCCAGTACCACTGCCGCTGGAACGGATAGGTGGGCAGTTCCACACGGCGGGCGTCAGTGGCGGCGAAGAAGGCCCGCCAGTCCAGTGGCACACCGCGTACGAACGCCGTGGCCAGCGCGGACACCGGCGTCTCCGTCTCGGGACGTCCCTTGCGCAGCACGGGTGCGAACGCGCGGTCCTCGCCCGTGACGGACTCCTGGGCCATCGCCGACAGCACCCCGTCGGGCCCGAGTTCGAGGAACGTGGTGACGCCCTCGGCCTCCAGGACCCGTACGCCGTCGTGGAAGCGGACCGCCTCACGCACGTGCCGTACCCAGAACTCCGGCTCGGTGATGTCCTCGGCGGTCTCCACGGCGCCGGTCAGGTTCGACACGACCGCGATGCGCGCAGGGGCGTAGGACAGTCCCTCGGCGACCTTCCTGAAGTCGGCCAGCATGCCGTCCATATGCGGGGAGTGGAACGCGTGACTCACCGTCAGGCGCTTGGTCTTGCGGCCCTGCTCCTCGAAGCGGGCCGCAATCTCCAGTACGACGTCCTCGTCACCCGAGACCACCACCGAGGTGGGACCGTTGACGGCCGCGATGCTCACCGCGTCCGTCAGGTACGGGGTGACCTCGTCCTCGGTCGCCTGGACTGCCACCATCGCGCCACCGGACGGCAGTTCCTGCATCAGCCGGGCGCGCGCGGCGACCAGCGTGCACGCATCCTCCAGGGACAGCACACCCGCACAATGGGCGGCCGCGATCTCACCGATGGAATGGCCGGAGACGAAGTCCGGCTTGACGCCCCACGATTCGAGGAGCCGGAACAGCGCCACCTCGACCGCGAACAACGCAGGCTGCGTGTACGCCGTCTCGTCCAGCAGTCCGGCCGCCTCGTCCTCGAACAGCGCCTCACGCAGCGGCAGTTCGAACCGTGCAAGAACCTCGTCCAGCGCCTGGGCGAACACGGGATAGGCGTCGTACAGCTCACGGCCCATGCCCGCACGCTGGCTGCCCTGGCCGGTGAAGAGGAAGGCCAGCTTGCCCGTGGTGGCCGTGGCGCGCACCAGGCCCGCGGCCGTGCCGTTCTCGGCGAGAGCCGTCAGGCCCGCGAGGAGGGTGGCCCGGTCGGCGCCGAGGACCGCCGCGCGGTGGTCGAAGGACCCCCGTCCGGTGGCCAGCGAGTAGCCGACGTCGACGGGCGAGAGGTCCGGGTCGGCCGCCATACGGTCCCTCAGGCGCTGAGCCTGGGCGGGCAGCGCCTCGGCGGTCTTGGCGGTGAGCACCAGGGGTGTGGTCCGCGGTGCGGGCTCCGTCCGGACCGCAGGTGCCGGCTCGTCGGAGGGCGCCTGTTCGAGGATGGTGTGGGCGTTGGTGCCGCTGATGCCGAAGGAGGAGACCGCCGCCCGGCGGGGGCGGTCCGTCTCGGGCCACTGACGGGCCTCGGTCAGCAGTTCCACCGCACCCGCGGACCAGTCCACGTGCGAGGTCGGCTCGTCCACGTGCAGGGTCTGCGGCAGCACACCGTGCCGCATCGCCATCACCATCTTGATGATCCCGGCCACGCCCGCGGCGGCCTGCGTGTGACCGATGTTCGACTTGATGGAGCCGAGCCACAGCGGCGTGTCCTCGGCCCGGCCCTTGCCGTAGGCGGCCAGCAGCGCCTGAGCCTCGATCGGGTCACCCAGCGTCGTACCCGTACCGTGCGCCTCCACCACGTCGATCTGGTCGGCGGCCAGGCCCGCGCCCGCCAGGGCCTGGCGGATGACGCGCTGCTGCGAGGGGCCGTTCGGCGCGGTCAGGCCGTTGCTCGCGCCGTCCTGATTGATGGCGCTGCCGCGTACGACGGCGAGGACCGGGTGGCCGTTCCTGCGGGCGTCGGAGAGCCGCTCCACGAGCAGCATGCCTGCGCCTTCCGACCAGCTGGTTCCGTCGGCGGCCGCCGCGAACGACTTGATGCGTCCGTCGGCCGCGAGCCCGCGCTGGCGGCTGAACTCGGTGAAGGTACCGGGAGTGGACATGACCGTCACACCGCCCGCGAGCGCCATGGAGCACTCGCCGCTGCGCAGCGCCTGGATCGCCCAGTGCAGCGCGACGAGCGACGACGAGCAGGCCGTGTCGACGGTGACCGCCGGGCCCTCCAGGCCGAAGGCGTAGGCGACACGGCCGGAGGCGATGCTGCCGGAGTTGCCGGTGCCGAGGTAGCCCTCGACGCCGTCGGGCACGGAGGTGATCCGGGTGGCGTAGTCGTGGTACATGATGCCCGCGAAGACGCCCGTCCGGCTGCCGCGCATCGTGGCCGGATCGATCCCGGCGCGTTCGAACGCCTCCCAGGTGGTCTCCAGGAGCAGCCGCTGCTGCGGGTCCATCGCCACTGCCTCACGCGGGCTGATGCCGAAGAACGCCGGGTCGAACTCGCCCGCGTCGTGCAGGAATCCGCCTTCGCGGGTGTAGCTGGTGCCCTTGCCGTCCGGGTCCGGGTCGTACAGCGCCGCCAGGTCCCAGCCGCGTCCCTGCGGGAACTCGCTGATGGCGTCGACGCCGCCCAGGACCAGGTTCCACAGGTCCTCCGGGGTCTGCACGCCGCCGGGGTATCGGCAGCTCATGCCGACGATGGCTATCGGGTCGTCGTCGGTGAACGGGCCGGTGATGCCGGTCTCGGCCTGCTCGGCGCCGGTTGCGCCGCCCAGGAGCTCGGAGCGCAGGTACTCGGCCAGGGCGAGCGGAGTCGGGTGGTCGAAGACAAGGGTGGCGGGCAGCCGCTGCCCGATGGCCGTGCCGAGCCGGTTGCGCAGCTCGACGGAGGTCAGCGAGTCGAAGCCGAGTTCCTTGAAGGCCCGGCCGGCCTCGATCGTGTCCGGTGAGGGGTGTCCGAGGACCGCCGCCACCTGGCCGCGCACCAGTTCCAGCAGGGCCGCCTGCTGCTCCTCTGCGGGGCGTCCGGTGAGCCGCTGCGCCAGTTCGCCCGCGGCGGCTGTGTCCGCGGCCGCGGCCGTACGGCGGACCGGTACCCGCACCAGGCCGCGCAGCAGCGTCGGCAGCATCCCGGTGCTCGCCTGCGCCCGCAGCGCCGCCGGGTCCAGCGGGACGGGCACCAGCAGGGCGTCGGCGGACGGTTCGGCGGACCGGCCGACCGCGCGGTCGAAGAGGGCGAGGCCCGTGTCGACGGTGAGCGCGGTGACGCCGCCCCGCTGGATGCGTTCGCGGTCGGTGCGGGCGAGTGCGCCGCCCATGCCGTCGGCGGTGTCCCACAGACCCCACGCCAGCGACACCGCCGCCAGCCCCTCGGCCCTGCGCTGCTCGGCAAGAGCGTCCAGGAAGGTGTTGGCCGCCGCATAGCTGCCCTGACCCGCCGCACCGAACACACCGGCAGCCGACGAGAACAACACGAACGCCGACAGATCCGCGTCCCGGGTCAGCTCGTGCAGATTCCACGCCGCATCCACCTTCGGACGCAGCACCGCCTCCACACGCTCACCACTCAGCGAACCGATCACACCGTCATCCAGCACACCCGCCGCATGCACCACACCGGTCAGCGGACGCTCCACCGGCACCGACGCCAGCACCGCCTCCAGCGCACCACGGTCGGACACATCACACGCCGCCCAGACGACCTCCGCGCCCAACGCCTCCAACTCCGCCGCCAGTTCGGCAGACCCAGGTGCCTCGGCACCCCGGCGCCCGACCAGCAGCAGATGACGCACCCCACGCTCAGCCACCAGATGCCGCGCAAACACGCCACCCAACTGACCACCGGCACCCGTCACCAACACCGTGCCCGTCGAAGACCACTCGGCAGCAGACGCCTCGGCCGGCACCTCGGTCCGGGCCAGTCGCGGCACCCGTACCGCACCGTCGCGGATCAGCAGTTGGGGTTCCCCAGTGGCCAGTGCGCCGGTCAGCGCGTGCCAGGAGGTCTCGGTGCCGTCGAGGTCGGCGAGGACGAGTCGGCCGGGGTTCTCGGACTGGGCGGAGCGCACCAGACCCCACAGCGGGGTGTGTGCCAGGTCCCGCAGGCCCGTGTCCGCCACGGGGCCGATCGCTCCGTGGGTGACGAGGACCAGACGCGCGTCGGCGAAGCGGTCGTCGGCGAGCCAGGTCTGGAGGGTGTGCAGCGCGCGGACGGTGGCAGCCCGTGCCGTCGCGGGGAGGTCCCCGGTCAGGCCCGCGGGCAGGTCGAGCAGGACGGTGCGGGGTGTGGGTGCACCCGCTTCCACGGCCCTGATCAGCGCGGACAGATCGGTGTGGCGCTCTGCCCGTTCCGGACCGGCCGGACCGTCGCCGAGTACGGCCCACGGGCCGTCGTCCGGCGTGCCGGCGGCGGCCGGTGTCAGCGGTGCCCAGTCGACGCGGAACAGCACGTCGTGGTGGGGGTCGCGAGCGGTGCCGAGCTGCTCCGGAGAGACCGTGCGCAGGGCGAGGCCCTCCACGACGGCGGCCGGGGCGCCGACCGTGTCGGCGATCTCCAGCATCACCTCGCCGCTGCTCGTGGGCCGCAGCCGTACCCGGAGCGCGTCCGCGCCCGCGGCCGTGGCGGTGACGCCGCGGAAGGAGAACGGCAGCCGTCCGGGCTCGCCGCTGCCGGCGGCGTTCAGCCCGAGGGCGTGCAGCGCGGCGTCGAGCAGGGCGGGGTGGAGGACGAACCGGGCGCCATCGGTGGCGGCATCCTCGGGGAGGCGCACCTCTGCGAAGACGTCCTCACCGCGGCGCCATGCGGCGGTCAGCCCGCGGAAGACGGGGCCGTAGCCGAATCCGGCTGCGGCCAGGCCGTCGTACAGGCCCGTCACCTCGACCGGCCGGGCGCCCTCGGGGGGCCAGACGGAGAGGTCGAACGACGGGGCGGGGCCGCCCTGGGCCAGTACGCCGGTGGCGTGGCGGGACCAGGATTCGCCCGTCGCGTCCTCGGGGCGTGAGTGGAGGGTGAGCGTGCGGTGACCCGAGCCGTCGGGTTCGGCGAGTGTCAGGCGCAGCTGCACTCCGCCGTGTTCCGGTACGACCAGCGGTGCTTCCAGGGTGAGTTCCTCGACGCGGTCGTATCCGACCTGGTCGCCGGCGCGCAGTGCCAGTTCGACGAAGGCGGTGCCGGGCAGCAGGACCGTGCCCTGGACGGCGTGGTCGGCGAGCCAGGGGTGGGTGCGCAGCGACAGCCGGCCGGTGAGCACCACTGCCCCCGATTCGGGCAGTTCCACCGCGGCGCCCAGCAGCGGGTGGTCGGCGGGGCCCAGGCCTGCGGCCGAGACGTCGCCCCGGGCGGAACCGGCGTCCAGCCAGAACAGCTGCCGCTGGAAGGGGTAGGTAGGCAGGTCGGTGCGGTGCGCGCCGCTGCCGTCGAAGAGCGCCGCCCAGTCGGTGTCCGCCCCGCGGGTGAACGCCTGGGCCACGGCCGTGGTCAGCGTCGACGCCTCGGCGCGTCCCTCCCGCAGTGCGGGAACGAACACGGCGTCGTCGTGGGTGAGGCAGTCCTGGGCCAGTGCGCACAGCACACCGTCCGGGCCGAGTTCGAGGTAGGTGGTGACGCCCTGCGCGTCCAGGGTGCGGACGCTGTCGTGGAAGCGGACCGTCTCGCGAGCGTGCCGTACCCAGAAGTCGGGGCCGGCGATTTCCTCGGCGGAGGCGAGGGCGCCGGTGAGGCCGGGGACGAGCGGGATCTGCGGCGCGCGGTACGTCAGCCCCTCGGCAACCTCGCGGAAGGCCTCCAGCATCGGGTCCATGTGCGGGGAGTGGAAGGCGTGGCTGACGGTGAGGCGCTTGGTGCGGCGGCCCTGCCGGGCGAAGTCCGCGGCGATGTCCGTGACGGCGTCCTCGTCACCGGCGATGACGACGGAGGTGGGGCCGTTGACGGCCGCGATGTTCACGGTGTCGGTCAGGTACGGGGTGATCTCGTCCTCGGTGGCCTGGACGGCCACCATCGCACCGCCGGACGGCAGTTCCTGCATCAGCCGGCCGCGCGCGGCGACCAGCGTGCACGCGTCCGTCAGCGACAGCACGCCTGCGCAGTGCGCCGCCGCCAGGTCGCCGATGGAGTGCCCGGCCAGCATGTCGGGCTCCAGGCCCCACGACCGGACCAGCCGGAACAGTGCCACCTCGACCGCGAACAGCGCGGGCTGGGTGTACGCCGTCTCGTCCAGCAGAGCCTGGTCGCCGGCGAACAGGGCGTCCTTCAGCGGCAGTTCGAAGTGGGCGCAGATCTCGTCCAGTGCCTGCCGGAAGACCGGGTGGGCCGCGTAGAGCTCCCGGCCCATGCCGAGTCGCTGGCTGCCCTGGCCGGTGAACAGGAAGGCCATCTTGCCGTCGCCGGCGGCGCCGTGCACCACATGGGTGGTGGTGCCGTCCTCAGCCAGAGCGGTCAGGCCGCGCAGGGCCTCGTCCCGGTCCGCCGCGACGACCACCGCGCGGTGCTCGAAGAGGGCGCGGCCGGTGGCCAGGGAGTAGCCGACGTCGGCGGGTGAGAGGTCCGGGCCGGCCGCCATGCGGTCCCTGAGCAGTTCGGCCTGGGCGCGCAGTGCGGCAGGGGACTTCGCGGACAGTGGCAGGGGCACCGCCGGCAGCGGTTCGGCGTCGTGCGCCGTGCTGTCGTCCGCGGGCTGCGGGGGCTGCTCGACGATGACGTGGGCGTTGGTGCCGCTCATGCCGAACGAGGAGACACCGGCGCGGCGCACCCGCCCGGTCTCCGGCCACGGCCTGGCCTCGGTGAGCAGTTCCACGGCGCCCGCCGACCAGTCGACGTGCGGGGTGGGGGCGTCCACGTGCAGCGTCTGCGGGAGGACACCGTGCCGCATCCCCATCACCATCTTGATGATCCCGGCCACACCCGCGGCGGCCTGCGTGTGGCCGAAGTTGGACTTCACGGAGCCCAGCCACAGCGGCCGGTCCGCGGGGCGCTCCCTGCCGTAGGTGGCCAGCAGCGCCTGGGCCTCGATCGGGTCGCCCAGTGTCGTACCGGTGCCATGGGCCTCGACCGCGTCGACGTCTGCGGCGGACAGCCCGGCGTTGGCCAGGGCCTGCCGGATGACGCGCTGCTGGGACGGGCCGTTGGGGGCGGTCAGACCGTTGCTGGCGCCGTCCTGGTTCACGGCCGTGCCGCGGACGACCGCCAGCACCCGGTGGCCGTTGCGCTCGGCGTCCGAGAGCCGTTCGACGAGGAGCATGCCGACGCCCTCGCCCCAGGCGGTGCCGTCGGCCGCGGCGGCGAAGGGCTTGCAGCGGCCGTCGGCGGCCAGGCCGCGCTGGCGGCTGAACTCGGTGAACACGTCCGGCGTGGTGATGATGGTGACACCGCCCGCCAGGGCCAGGGTGCATTCGCCGTTGCGCAGCGCCTGAACGGCCAGGTGCAGGGCGACCAGCGACGAGGAGCACGCCGTGTCGACGGTGACCGCCGGTCCCTCGAAGCCGAGGGTGTAGGAGACACGGCCGGAGGCGATGCTGCTGGAGCCGCCCGTGCCCAGGTAGCCCTCGACGCCCTCGGGCACCGTGTTCAGCCGGGACACGTAGTCGTTGTGCATCTGGCCGACGAACACGCCGACCTGGCCGCCGCGCAGCGCGGTCGGGTCGATGCCCGCCCGCTCGAACGCCTCCCAGGAGGTTTCGAGCAGCAGCCGCTGCTGCGGGTCCATTGCCAGCGCCTCACGCGGATTGATCCCGAAGAAGGCGGGGTCGAAGTGGTGGGCGTCGTAGAAGAAGCCGCCTTCGCGGGCGTACGACGTCCCGGCACTGTCCGGGTCGGGGTCGTAGAGGCCCTCCAGGTCCCAGCCGCGGTCCACGGGCAGGTGGGAGATGCCGTCCCGGCCCTCGGCGAGCAGGGTCCACAGGTCTTCGGGGCTGCGTACGTCGCCGGGGAACCGGCAGCTCATCGCGACGATGGCGATCGGGTCGTCCTGCGCGACGGCGGTGGCGGCCCGGGTGGGCAGGGCGCTCACGGCCTCGGCACCGAGGAGTTCACCGCGCAGCCAGGCAGCCAGCGCGGTGGGCGTCGGGTAGTCGAAGACCAGCGTGGCCGGCAGCCGCAGCCCGGCGGCCGCGCCGAGGCGGTTGCGGAATTCCACGCCGGTCAGCGAGTCGAACCCGAGGTCCTTGAACGCCCGGGTGGGCTCGACCGCTTCGGGTGAGGCATGGCCGAGCACGGCGGCCACCTGGCTGCGCACCAGGTCGAGCAGAGTCTGCTCCCGCTCCGCCTCGGGCAGCCGCAGCAGCCGGTCCTTGAGCGAGGAACCGGCCGTGGTACCGCCGGCCTCGACCGCCCGGCGTGCCGGACCGCGCACGAGGCCCCGCAGCAGCGCGGGCACGCTGCTCGCGTCGGCGTGCCGCAGCGGCGCGAGATCGAGCCGCATGGGGACCAGCAGGGCGTCACCGGCCCGGTGGGCGGCGTCGAGAAGCGCGAGGCCCTCGTCGTTCGCCAGGCCGAGCACGCCGGAGCGGGTCATACGGGACTTGTCGGTCTCGTCCAGCTCGCCGGTCATGCCGCTCGACTCGGCCCACAGGCCCCAGGCGAGAGAGGTGGCGGGCAGTCCCCGGGCCTGGCGGTGCTGGGCGAGCGCGTCCAGGAAGACGTTGGCGGCCGCGTAGTTGGCCTGCCCGGCCCCGCCGAAGGTGCCGGCGGCCGAGGAGAACAGCACGAAGTCCGCAGGTTCCAGCTCACGGGTGAGCTCGTGCAGGTTGACCGCCGCGTCGACCTTGGGCCGCAGAACGCGGTCGAGCCGCTCGGGGGTCAGCGATCCGACGACGCCGTCGTCGAGCACACCCGCGGTGTGCACCACGGCGGTGAGCGGGTGCGCGGCCGGGATGCCGGCCAGCAGCGCGGCCAGCGCGTCGCGGTCGGCCGCGTCGCAGGCGGCGACGGTGACCTCCGCGCCCAGTTCCGACAGTTCGGCGGCGAGTTCCGCGGCGCCCGGCGCATCCATGCCGCGCCGGCTGGTCAGCAGCAGGTGACGGGCACCGCGTGCGGTGACCGCGTGCCGGGCGACGAGACCGCCCAGGGTCCCGGTGCCTCCGGTGATCAGCACGGTGCCGTCCGGGTCCCACTCGGCGGGAACGGTCAGGACGACCTTGCCGACGTGCCGCGCCTGACTCAGGTGGCGGAAGGCGTCGGGGGCCCGGCGCAGGTCCCAGGCGGTGATCGGCGGCGGGGTGAGCGCGCCGGCGGCGAACAGCTCCAGCAGCTCGGTGAGCATCTCCTGAATGCGGTCGAGGCCCGCCTCGACGAGGTCGAAGGCCTGGTAGGACACCCCGGGATGGGCGGCGGCCACCTCCTCGGGCGTCCGTACGTCGGTCTTGCCCATCTCGACGAAGCGGCCGCCGCGCGGCAGCAGCCGCAGTGACGCGTCGACGAACTCCCGGGCCAGCGAGTCCAGGACGACGTCGACGCCGCGGCCGTCGGTGGCCTCGCGGAACGTCTCCTCGAAGTCCAGGGTGCGGGACGAGGCGATCCGGTCCTCGGTCAGTCCGAGGCCGCGCAGCGTCTCCCACTTGCCCTCGCTCGCCGTCGCGTACACCTCGACACCCCAGTGCCGGGCCAGCTGTACGGCGGCCATGCCGACACCGCCCGCGGCGGCGTGCACCAGCAGCGACTCCCCCGGCTGAAGGCCGGCGAGGTCACGCAGGGCGTAGTAGGCCGTCATGAAGACGATCGGCACGGCCGCCGCCTCCGCGAACGTCCAGCCCTCGGGCATGGGCGCGATCATCCGCCGGTCGGCCACCACGAGAGGACCGAAGCCACCGGGCAGCATGCCCATGACCCGGTCGCCGGGGGCGAGATCGGTGACTCCGGGGCCGGTCTCCACGACGACACCGGAGCCCTCGCTGCCCATCAGGCCTGCGTCGCCCGGGTACATGCCGAGGGCGTTGAGCACATCGCGGAAGTTCAGGCCGGCCGCCCGGACCGCGACCCGGACCTCGCCCGGCCGCAGCGGCTCGGACGCCTCCGGGCACGGGACGAACGTCAGGTTCTCCAGGGTGCCCTTGTCCCGGATGTCCATCCGCCAGGCGGACTCCCCGGCGGGGGGCACCAGGTTTCCGCCGGACGCCACCCGCCCCAGTCGTGGTGCATGGACGGTGCCGCGCCGTACCGCGAACTGCGGCTCGCCGGAGGCGAGGGCGCCGGGCAGCGCCTCGTACGATCCCGCCTCGGTGTCGAGGTCCGCCAGGACGAAGCGGTCGGGATTCTCCGACTGCGCCGAGCGGACCAGACCCCACACCGGGGCGTGCGCCATGTCCCGCACGCCGGCGTCGGACTGCGTCGCGACGGCCCCGTGGGTCACGAACACCAGGCGGGACGAGGCGAACCGCTCGTCGTCGAGCCATGCCTGGACCAGACTCAGCGCCTCATGGGTGGTCCGGCGCGCGGCACGGGCCGTGTCGTCGTCGGCGGACCCGCCCATGGGCACCAGGACGTACTCGGGAACGGCGGTGCCCGCGTCGGCCGCCGCCCGCAGTGCGGTCAGGTCCGGGTAAGCGGCGTACGGCAGTGGCAGCGCGGAGTCGCCCAGCACGGCACAGTGCTCCGTGGCTTCGGGCGCCGTCTCAGGCACCGGCACCGTGGCCCAGTCCAGGCGGAAGAGCGACTCGTGGTGCCCGGAGCGGGCACCCGCGAGCTGGTCGGCGGAGACGGGGCGCAGGGTCAGGCCGGCGACGGAGGCCACCGGCTCGCCGTTCAGGTCCGCCAGTTCCAGGGTCACCGCGTCGGCGCCCGCCGGAGCCAGCCGGACCCGCAGCGCGCCCGCGCCGACCGCATGGAGGGACACATCCCGCCAGGAGAACGGGAGGCGGCCCTGTCCGTCGCCGCCGTCCTGCACGAACGTGGCGTGCAGCGCGGCGTCGAGCAGTGCCGGGTGCAGACCGAACAGTCCGGCGTCGGACTGCCGGTCCTCCGGCAGCCGGACCTCGGCGAAGACCTCGTCCCCGCGCCGCCAGGCCGCCCGCAGCCCCTGGAAGACCGGCCCGTAGCCGAATCCGCCCGCGGCGAGGTGCTCGTACAGGCCGGTGACGTCGACGGCTTCGGCGTCCGCCGGAGGCCATGCGGACAGATCGACGGAGGACCGCCGGACGCCGGAGACGGCCAGCAGGCCGGTGGCATGCCGGGTCCACGGTTGGTCCGCGGGCGCATCCTGCGGCCGCGCGTACAGGTCCACCGACCGCCGTCCGTCGTCGTCCGGCGCGCCGACCACCAACTGCAGCTGTACGCCACCCCGCTCGGGCAGCACCAGCGGCGCCTCCAGCGTCAGCTCGTCCAGCCGGTCACAACCGACCTGGTCACCGGCCCGGATCGCCAGCTCCACAAACGCCGTACCCGGCAGCAGCACCGCACCCATCACCGTGTGATCCGCCAGCCACGGCTGCGTCTCCAACGACAACCGCCCCGTGAACAACAACCCGTCGGAGTCGGCCAGCGCCACCGCCGCACCCAGCAACGGATGCCCGGCCGCCTCCAGCCCCGCCGACACCACATCACCCACCCAACCCACGGGCGCCTCGAGCCAGAAACGCTGGCGCTGGAAGGCGTAGGTGGGCAGGTCGACGCGTTCGGCTCCGGTGCCGGAGAAGTACGCCGTCCAGTCGACGGCGACCCCACGCACCTGGGCCACGCCCAGGGCGGCGGTGAGCGACTCGGCCTCCGCCCGTCCCTGGCGCAGCACGGGAACGAAGGCGTGGTCCTCGCCGGTGAGGCAGTCCTGCGCCATCGCCGAGAGGACACCGTCGGGGCCCAGCTCGATGAACGTGGTCACGTTCTGGGCTTCGAGGGTGCCGATGCCGTCGCGGAAGCGCACCGCTTCTCGGGCATGACGGACCCAGAAGCCGGGGTCGGTGAGCTCCTCGGCGGTCGCGAGAGCGCCGGTGAGGTTGGAGACCACCGGGATACGGGGAGCCTCGTAGGTCAGGCCTTCGGCGACCTCGCGGAAGGCCTCCAGCATCGGGTTCATGTGCGGGGAGTGGAAGGCATGACTGACCGTCAGACGCTTCGACTTGCGGCCCTGCTCCTCGAAGCCCGCGGCGATCCGCAGTACGGCGTCCTCGTCGCCCGCAATGACCACGGAGGTGGGGCCGTTGACCGCGGCGATGCTCACCACGTCGGTCAGATACGGGGCGACCTCGTCCTCGGCCGCCTGCACCGCCACCATCGCCCCACCGGCGGGCAGCTCCTGCATCAGCCGGCCACGCGCCGCGACCAGAGTGCAGGCGTCCGCAAGTGAGAGCACACCCGCACAATGCGCAGCCGCGATCTCACCGATCGAGTGGCCGGAGACGAAGTCCGGCTTGACGCCCCACGATTCGAGGAGTCGGAACAGCGCCACCTCGACCGCGAACAACGCGGGCTGCGTATACGCCGTCTGATCCAGGATCCCCGGCTCGTCACCGAACACCGCCTCGCGCAGCGGCAGTTCGAACCGCGTAAGGGCCTCGTCCAGCGCCTGGGCGAACACGGGATACGCGTCGTAGAGTTCCCGGCCCATCCCCAGCCGCTGACTGCCCTGACCGGTGAACAGGAACGCCGTCTTGCCCGCCGCCACCGCCCCGGTCACCAGACCGGCCGCCGCACCGCGCCCCTCGGCCAGCGCCTCAAGCCCCGCCAGCAGACCGTCACGGCCACCCGCCACGACCACCGCACGCCGCTCCAGAGCAGCACGCGTCGTCGCCAACGAATACGCCACATCGACCGGTTCGCAACCGGCGTCCCCGGCGACACGGTCAAGCAGGCGCCGGGCCTGAGCCCGCAGGGCGTCCTCGGTCCGGCCCGACAGCACCCACGGCACCACGGGCAGTGCCGTCGCAGTCACCGGTGTGTCATCGACCGTGGGCGCCTGCTCGATGATCGCGTGGGCGTTGGTGCCGCTGACGCCGAAGGAGGAGACCGCGGCCCGGCGGGCCCGGTCGTTCTCCGGCCATTCCCGGCTCTCGGTCAGCAGCTCCACGGCGCCCGCCGACCACTCCACGTGTGTCGAAGGGGTGGCCACGTGCAGGGTCCGCGGCAGGACGCCGTGCCGCATCGCCATGACCATCTTGATGATGCCGGCGACACCCGCGGCGGCCTGGGTGTGGCCCAGGTTGGACTTGATGGAGCCGAGCCAGAGCGGCCGGTCCTCGGCGTGTTCCTGGCCGTAGGTGGCCAGCAGCGCCTGAGCCTCGATCGGGTCGCCCAGGGTCGTACCGGTGCCGTGCGCCTCCACCGCGTCGACCTCCGCCCCCGACAGCCGGGCGTTGGCCAGCGCCTGCCGGATGACGCGCTGCTGGGAGGGGCCGTTGGGCGCGGTCAGGCCGTTGCTCGCGCCGTCCTGGTTGACCGCCGTACCGCGCACGATCGCGAGCACGGGGTGGCCGTTGCGGCGGGCGTCGGACAGCCGCTCGACGAGGAGCATGCCGGCGCCCTCGGACCAGCCGGTGCCGTCGGCGTCGTCGGAGAAGGACTTGCAGCGGCCGTCGGACGCGAGGCCGCGCTGGCGGCTGAAGTCGACGAACGTGTCGGGCGCGGCCATGACAGTGACGCCGCCGGCCAGGGCCAGCGTGCACTCGCCCGAGCGCAGCGCCTGCGCGGCCAGGTGCAGGGCGACCAGCGACGAGGAGCAGGCCGTGTCGATGGTGACCGCGGGACCCTCCAGGCCGAGGGTGTAGGCGACCCGCCCGGAGGCGACGCTGCCCGCGGTGCCGGTGCCCAGATAGCCCTCCAGCCCCGCCGGAAGGGCGGGCAGGCGGGTGAGGTAGTCGTGGTACATCACGCCGGCGAAGACGCCGGTACGGCTGCCGCGCACCGAGGCCGGGTCGATCCCGGCCCGCTCGAAGGCCTCCCAGGAGGTTTCGAGGAGCAGCCGCTGCTGCGGGTCCATGGCGAGGGCTTCCCGCGGGTTGATGCCGAAGAAGTCCGGGTCGAAGTCGGCGGCATTGTGCAGGAAGCCGCCCTCAAGGGTGGAGCTGGTCCCCGCGCGTTCCGGGTCGTCGCTGTAGAGCGCGTCGAGGTCCCAGCCACGGTCGGTGGGGAACGCGGAGACGGCGTCACCGCCGTCCAGGACCAGTCGCCACAGGTCCTCGGGTGTGCTGACGCCGCCGGGGTAACGGCAGCTCATGCCGACGATCACTATCGGGTCGTCGTCAGCCGCGGCGGTGGTCACCGCCGCACCGCGGGCCGCGCTGTCGGCGTCCGGGCCGAGGATCTCGGTGCGCAGGAAGGAGGCGAGGGCGGCGGGCGTCGGGTAGTCGAAGACCAGGGTGGCCGGCAGGCGGACGCCGGTGGCCGTGCCGAGCCGGTTGCGCAGCTCCACCGCCGTCAGCGAGTCGAAGCCGAGCTCCTTGAACGCCCGGCTCGCATCGACCGCTTCCGGCCCCGGGTATCCCAGAACGGCGGCGACCTGGGCGCACACCAGATCAGTCAGCAGGCGGTCGCGTTCTGCGGGGGCGAGGGCGAGCAGCCGCTCCGTGAGTCCGCCGACGGCGGTGGCGCCCGTGGCGCTCACGACGCGACGCGCCGGGGTGCGGACCAGGCCGCGCAGCATGGCGGGCACGGCCGCGGGGTCGGCGTCGCGCAGGGAGGCCAGGTCCAGATGCATCGGTACGAGCGCCGCTTCGCCCACCGCGAGGGCGGTGTCGAGCAGTGCCAGGCCCTGGTCGGAGGAGAGTGCGGCGACTCCGGCGCGGGTGATGCGCTGCAGGTCGGTGTCGTCGAGGCCGCTGGTCATGCCGCTGCGTTCGGCCCACAGGCCCCAGGCGAGGGCGGTCGCCGGGCGTCCGTCGGCGCGGCGGCGCTGGGCCAGGGCGTCGAGGAAGGCGTTGGCGGCCGCGTAGTTGCTCTGGCCCGGGCCGCCGAGGGTGCCCGCGGCGGCGGAGAACAGCACGAACGCCGACAGGTCCAGGTCGCGGGTGAGGTCGTGCAGGTTGAGCGCCGCGTCGACCTTGGCGGGCAGGACGCGGTCGACGCGGTCCGGGGTGAGGGAGTCGATGACGCCGTCGTCGAGGACGCCGGCGGTGTGCACGACGGCCGTCAGCGGGTGGTCGGCGGGGACGCCGGCCAGCAGCTCCGCCAGGGCGGTGCGGTCGGCCGCGTCGCAGGCGGCCAGCGTGACCTCGGCGCCCAGTTCCCGCAGTCCGGCCACGAGGTCCGCGGCGCCCTCGGCGTCGGGGCCACGGCGGCTGGTCAGCAGCAGGTGCCGTACGCCGTGTCCGGTGACGAGGTGTCGGGCGACCAGGGCGCCGAGGGTGCCGGTGGCGCCGGTCACCAGCGCGGTGCCGTCCGGGTCCAGGGCGGGGGCGGTGTGCGCGGGGTCGGCGGCGACCCGGGTGAGCCGCGGCACCGTCACGGCCCCGTCCCTCAGGGCCAGTTGGGGTTCTCCCATGGCCAGGGCGGAGGGCAGGGCCAGTCGGGACGCCTCCGTGTCGTCGAGGTCGACGAGTACGAAGCGGTCCGGGTGCTCGGACTGGGCCGAGCGCAGCAGGCCCCACAGCGGTGCGTGCGCGAGGTCGGGCACATCGCTGCCGGGCTGGGCGGCGATCGCGCCGCGGGTGACGAAGACCAGTCGGGAGTCGGTGAAGCGGTCGTCGGCGAGCCACGTCTGCACCAGGTCGAGGGCGCGGTGCAGCGCGGAGCGGACCGCGGCCGGCAGCGACTCGGGGGCGGCGGGGACCGGGTCGGTGGTGCCGGTCGAGAAGGGTGCCACGACGGCCTCGGGCAGCGGCGCCCCGGCGTCCAGGGCCTGGCCGAGCGCGGTCAGGTCCGGGTGAGCGACGGCGGTCGGCAGCGCCTCGGCGAGCCCGGCGAGGAGTCCGCTGCCGGTGTGCGCGTCGGCGGCGGAGCCGTCGGTGTGGAGCAGTGCCCACTGGCCGGCCGCGACGGTGGTCGCGGTGGGCAGCCGCGCGTCGCTCCACTCTGTGCGGAACAGCGCGTCGTGGAAGGTGCCGCGCGCGGCGTGGGAGCGGACCTGGTCGGGCGAGACGGGGCGCAGCAGCAGCGAGTCGATGGAGGCCACCGGAGTGCCGCTGTCGTCGGCGAGGGTGACGGCGACGCTGTCGCGACCGGCCGGCGACAGACGGACGCGCAGGGACGAGGCTCCCACCGCATGGAGGCGGATGCCGCCCCAGGAGAAGGGCAGTCGGCCGTGTTCGGTCTCCGTCAGCAGGCTGCCGATGCCGACCGCGTGCAGGGCGGCGTCCAGCAGGGCCGGGTGGATGCCGAACAGTTCGGCGTCCTGCCGGGCCTGCTCGGGGAGGCGGACCTCGGCGAAGACCTCGTCGCCGCTCTGCCAGGCGGCCACGAGGCCCTGGAAGACCGGCCCGTAGGCGAATCCGGAGTCGGTGAGGTGGTCGTAGAGTCCGTCGATCTGGACCTCGGTGGCGCCGCTCGGGGGCCACTGGGCGAGGTCGTCGGGGGCGGCCGCGGTGTCCTGGGTGAGCACACCGGTGGCGTGCCGGGTCCAGGTGGTCTCGGCCCAGGGGTCGTCGCCCTCCTCCGGCCGCGAGTGCAGGGTCAGCCGGCGGCGGCCGGTCTCGTCCGGCGCCCCGACCGCGAGCTGCAGCTGGACGCCGCCGTGTGGCGGCAGCACCAGGGGGGCTTCGAGGGTGAGTTCCTCCAGCAGGTCGCAGCTCACGTGATCGCCGGCGCGCAGCGCGAGCTCCACGAAGGCGGTTCCCGGGAGCAGCACGGTGTCCATGACGGCGTGGTCGGCCAGCCAGGGGTGGGTGCGCAGCGAGAGCCGGCCGGTGAACAGCAGTCCGTCGCCGTCGGCGAGGGCCACCGTGGCGCCGAGCAGCGGATGGTCGGCGGCGCCGAGTCCGGCGGAGGTGACGTCGCCCGCCCAGGAGGTCGGCGGTTCCGGCCAGTACAGCTCGCGCTGGAAGGCGTACGTGGGCAGTTCGACGCGGCGGGCGCCGCGGCCGGCGAAGACCGCGGCCCAGTCCACCCGCGTGCCCCGGACGTGTGCCTCGGCCACGGCGGTCGCCAGCGCCTGCGGCTCGGGGCGGTCCTTGCGCAGGGCGGGGGCGAAGGCGGCACCCTCGCGCGTCACGCAGTCCTGTGCCATGGCGGTCAGCACACCGCCCGGCCCGAGCTCCAGGTAGACGGTGACGTCCTGCTCCTCCAGGTACAGCACACCGTCGAGGAAGCGCACCGCCTCGCGCGCGTGCCGCACCCAGTACTCGGGCGCGCACATCTCGTCGGCGGACACCGAGGCACCGATGAGGTTGGAGACGACCGGGATGACCGGGGGACGGAAGGTGACGCGCTCCGCGACCTCGCGGAAGGCGTCCAGCATCGGGTCCGTGTGCGGGGAGTGGAACGCGTGACTCACCGTCAGACGCTTCGACTTGCGACCCTGCTCCTCGAAGCGGGCCGCAATCTCCAGTACGGCGCCCTCGTCGCCGGAGACGACTACGGACGCGGGGCCGTTGACGGCCGCGATGCTCACCGCGTCGGTCAGGTAGGGGGTGACCTCGTCCTCGGTCGCCTGCACCGCCACCATCGCGCCGCCGGACGGCAGTTCCTGCATCAGCCGGCCGCGCGCGGCGACCAGCGTGCACGCGTCCTCCAGGGACAGCACACCCGCACAATGGGCGGCCGCGATCTCACCGATGGAGTGACCGGCGACGAAGTCCGGCTTGACGCCCCACGATTCGAGCAGCCGGAACAGCGCCACCTCGACCGCGAACAACGCGGGCTGCGTATACGCCGTCTGATCCAGGACCCCCGGCTCATCGCCGAACATCGCCTCGCGCAGCGGCAGTTCGAACCGCGCGAAGATCTCGTCCAGGGCCTCGGCGAACGCCGGATACGTCTCGTACAGCTCCCGGCCCATGCCCGCACGCTGGCTGCCCTGACCCGAGAACAGGAACGCCACCTTGCCCTCGTCGGTGACGCCCTGGACGGCAGCTGGCGGCGCGTCACCGGCGGCCAGGGTGCTCAGGTCGCGCAGGAGGGCCTCGCGGTTCTCGCTGAAGAGGACCGTGCGATGGTCGAGGGCGGCGCGGGTGGTCGCGAGCGAGTGGCCGAGGTCCAGCAGGTCCAGTCCGGTGTCGTCCGCCGCGCGCCGGTGGAGCCGTTCGGCCTGGGCGGGCAGCGCCTCGGCGCTGCGGGCGGACAGCAGCAGCGGCAGGGGCTGCTGCCGCGGGGCGCCGGGCGCGGTCGGTGCACCGGCCGTGGCGGTGTCGTCGGCCTTGGCAGTGTCCTCGGCGGGTGCCTGCTCGATGACGGTGTGCGCGTTGGTGCCGCTGACGCCGAAGGAGGAGACGCCCGCGCGGCGCGGCTGGCCGGTCTGCGGCCACGGCTGTGCCTCGGTCAGCAGCGCGACCTGTCCGGCCGTCCAGTCGATGTTGGCGGACGGCTGGTCGACGTGCAGGGTCGGCGGGAGCACTCCGTGCTCGATCGCCTTCACCATCTTGATGATTCCGGCGACGCCGGCGGCGGCCTGGGTGTGGCCGATGTTGGACTTGATCGAGCCGAGCCACAGCGGCCGGCCCTCGGGCCGGTTCTGTCCGTAGGTGGCGATCAGGGCCTGGGCCTCGATCGGGTCGCCCAGGGTGGTGCCCGTGCCGTGTGCCTCGACCGCGTCGACCTGGGCGGGGGTCAGCCCGGCGCTGGTCAGCGCCTGGCGGATGACGCGCTGCTGGGACGGACCGTTGGGTGCGGTCAGTCCGTTGCTCGCGCCATCCTGGTTGATCGCCGATCCGCTGACCACCGCCAGCACGGGGTGGCCGTTCTTCCGGGCGTCCGAGAGCCGCTCCACCAGGAGTACGCCGACGCCCTCGCCCCAGCCGGTGCCGTCGGCGCCCTCGGCGAACGGCTTGCAGCGTCCGTCGGGGGCGAGGCCGCGCTGCCGGCTGAACTGGACGAACGAACGGGGGCTGGCCATGACGGTCACACCACCGGTCACGGCAAGCGTGCACTCGCCGTTGCGCAGCGCCTGGACGGCCAGATGCAGGGCGACCAGCGAGGCGGAGCAGGCGGTGTCGACGGTGACCGCCGGGCCTTCCAGGCCGAAGGTGTACGACAGCCGGCCGGAGACGACGCTGGCCGCGTTGCCGGTCATGAGGTAGCCCTCGACGCCCTTGGGCACCTGCTGCAGGATCTCCGGGTACGTCTGGCCGTTGGTGCCGATGAACACGCCGGCCCGGCTGCCGCGCAGGGTCCCCGGGTCGATTCCGGCCCGCTCGAACGCCTCCCAGGCGGTTTCAAGGAGCAGCCGCTGCTGCGGGTCCATGCCCAGGGTCTCGCGCGGGCTGATGCCGAAGAACGCCGCGTCGAAACGTCCGGCGTCGGTGAGGAAACCGCCCTCGCGGGTGTAGCTGGTGCCCTGCTGGTCGGGGTCCTCGTCGTAGAGCGACTCGATGTCCCAGCCGCGGTCGGTCGGGAATCCGGATATCGCGTCGCCGCCGGAGGCCACGAGCTGCCACAGGTCCTCCGGAGACTCGACGCCTCCGGGGAACCTGCAGCTCATCGCAACGATCGCAATCGGCTCGGGTTCCCGCGACTCGACCTCGCGAAGGCGTTGCCGTGTCTGGTGCAGATCGGCCGTTACCCGCTTGAGGTAGTCGAGGATCTTGTCCTGATCCGCATCCGCCATTGGAAAAACCTCACCCATGCTTCTCGTCACGAACGACGCGCTGCCAGTGCGCGCACGCTGTAGTGCTAAATTCCGAGCTCGTTCTCGATGAAGGCGAAGACCTCGTCGGGCGTCGCCTCTTGGAGCCGGCCCGCCACCGCCTCGCCGTCCGGTGCGGACCCGGGCTCGGTCTCCTCCCACTTCGCCAGCAGGGCCCGCAGCCGCGCCGTGATGTCGGTCCTTGTCTCCGCGTCCGGGTCCAGCACCGACAGGGCGGACTCCAGTCGTTCCAGTTCAGTGATGCCGGGAGCCGCGGCCGCGCCGTCGTCCTGTGTGATCTCGGATCGCAGGACGTCGGCGAGCGCCGCCGGGGTCGGGTGGTCGAAGACCAGGGTGGCCGGCAGGCGCAGTCCGGTCGCCGCGTTCAGCCGGTTGCGCAGTTCGAGCGCGATCAGGGAGTCGAAGCCGAGTTCCTTGAAGGCACGTGACGCACCGACCTCGGCGGTCGAGGGGTGGCCGAGCGCCGCGGCGGCCTGCGTCCGGACCAGTTCGAGGACCACGAGGGACTGCTCCGCCCGGGACATTCCGGCGAGCCGCTGCCGCAGTGCCTCGGCCGCCGACGGCGCGCTTCCCGCGGCCTCGTCGGAGGCGCCGGCCCGCTCGAGCCGCCGTACCTCGGGCAGTTCACCGATGAACGGGCTGCGGCGTACGGCGGTGTAGCCGGGCGCGAAGCGGTCCCACTGGATGTCGGCCACGGCGACCGTGGTCTCGTCGTGGTCCAGCGCCTGCTGCAGCGCGCGGATCGCCAGCTGCGGCGTCATGGCCGGCACTCCGCCCCGGTCGAGGCGGTCGCCGATGGCGCCGTCGGCGGCCAGGCCGCCGTCGCCCCAACGTCCCCAGGCGATCGAGGTGGCGGGCAGACCCATGGCGCTGCGGTGTTCGGCAAGGGCGTCCAAGTAGGCGTTGGCCGCAGCGTAGTTGGCCTGCCCGGCGTCGCCGAGGGTGCCGGCCACACCGGAGAACAGCACGAACGCGGAGAGCTCGAGATCACGGGTGAGCTCGTGCAGATTGCGTGCGGCGTCCGCCTTGGGTCCGAGGACGGTGGCGAAGCGGTCCGGTGTGAGCGCGTCGAGGACGCCGTCGTCGAGGACGCCGGCGGCATGGACGACGGCGGTGAGCGGCCGGTCGGCGGGGACTGCGGCGAGGAGTCCGGTGAGGGCGGTGCGGTCGGCGACGTCGCAGGCCGCGACCGTCACCTCGGCGCCCAGGGCGGTGAGTTCCTCGCGCAGTGCGCCGGCGCCGGGGGCGTCGGGGCCGCTGCGGCTGGTGAGCAGCAGGTGCCCGGCACCATTGCGGGCCAGCCAGCGGGCCACATGCGCGCCCAGCGCGCCGGTACCGCCGGTGACCAGCACCGTGCCGTGCGGCCGCCAGTCACGGGTCGGCACGGTGTCGGCCAGGGAGGCACGGGTCAGTCGGCGGGCGAACGCTCCGGTGGCGCGGATCGCCAGCTGGTCCTCGCCGTGGTTGCCGGCCAGCACGGCCGTGAGCCGCGTCAGCGACCGCTCGTCGGGGGTTTCCGGCAGGTCGACCAGACCGCCCCAGCGCTCGGGGTGCTCCAGGGCCGCGGTGCGGCCGAATCCCCACAGCAGGGCCTGTTCCGGGTCCGTCACCGTGTCGGTGCCGTCCACGCCGACCGCGCCGTGCGTGGCGCACCACAGCGGTGCTGTCACGCCGGTGTCGCCCAGCGCCTGCAGCAAGGCGAGGGAGCCGTGCAGAGCCTGTGGGTGGGGAGCTGAGGCCAGCAGGGAGAGGACGCCCGAGACACCGTCGACGGCATCTTCGCCGAGCCGGTCGGCGAGCACCTTGCGTTCGGTGTGGGACTCGGTCAGGACCAAGGTGCGTACGCTCGCTCCGCGTTCGGTGAGCATGCGGTTCGCCGCCTCGGCCCACTGGCCGTCGGCCTCGGTCTCGGGCACCACCAGCAGCCAGGTGCCGGTCAGTCGCGCCGGGCGTTCGTCGGCGAGCGGTTTCCAGGTGATCCGGTAGCGCCATCCGTCGACCGTCGACCGGTCGCGGCTCTGCCGTCGCCAGGACGAGAGCGCGGGCAGCACCGAGCCGAGGGGCTCTCCGTCGGCGAGTTCCAGCGTCTCGGCCAGCGCCCGCAGGTCCTCGCGTTCGACCGCCTCCCAGAAGAGGGCGTCGGCCGGGTCGGCCGAGACCACCGGGACCGTCTCTAGAGGGGACGCCTCGGGCCAGTAGTTCTGGTGTTGGAAGGCGTAGGTGGGCAGGTCGACCCGGCGGGCACCCGTTCCGGCGAACACCGCCTTCCAGTCCACCGCCACCCCGTGCACGAACGCCTCACCCAACGACGCCAGGAACCGGTCCGCTCCCCCGTCATCCCGGCGCAGCGTGCCCACCACGGCCGCCTGCCGGCCGGTGTCCTCGACGCTCTCCTGCACGCCCATCGCCAGCACCGGATGCGCACTGCACTCGATGAACGCACCGAAGCCCTGCACCAGCAGCGTGCGCACCGCAGCGTCGAGTTCGACCGTGCGCCGCAGATTCTCAAACCAGTACCCGGCCGAAAGCTCCGGTCCCTGCACCCACCGGCCGGTCACCGTCGACAGGAACGGCACCCGTGCAGGCTGGGGCTGGATGCCCTCCAGGAGCTGCAGCAACTCCTCACGCAGCAAATCCACTTGGGCGGAGTGGGAGGCGTAGTCCACCGGCACCCGGCGCGCCCGCACTCCGTCGCTCTCACAGGCGGCCAGCAGCTCGTCCAGGGCCTGCGGCTCGCCGGAGACCACCACCGACGACGGCCCGTTCACCGCCGCCACCGAAATCCGCTCCTCGCCCCAGACGGCGATCCTCTCCCGCACCGCCGCCACCGGCAGCGCGAGCGAGACCATGCCGCCCAGCCCGGCCAGCACCCGGCCGATCGCCTGACTGCGCAGCGCCACCACGCGCGCCGCGTCCTCCAGGCTCAGGATGCCCGCGACGCAGGCCGCGGCGATCTCCCCCTGGGAATGGCCCAGCACCGCGGCGGGCTCCACACCCGCCGAGCGCCACACCTCGGCCAGGGAGACCATCACCGCGAACAGGGCGGGCTGGACCACATCCACCCGCTCCAGCGACGGCGCACCCGGCACCTGCCGCAGCACATCCACCAACGACCAGTCCGTGAAGGGGTCCAGCGCCGCCGCGCACTCATCGATCCGGGCAGCGAACACGGGTGAAGCGTCCAACAACGCGGAGGCCATGCCTACCCATTGCGACCCCTGTCCGGGGAAGAGGAACACCCCCTTGCTCCCCGTGCCCGACCCCTGCACGAGCCCGGGCAGTGCTCGCTCCTGGGTCAGTGCCTGCAGTCCGCCGACGAAGTCGGCTCGGTCACGGCCGATCACCACGGCCCTGTGGTCGAGCACGGAACGGGTGAGCGCCAGGGAGGAACCGACGTCGGCCGGCTCCAGGTCGGCGTGCTCCTCCAGGTGGTCCAGGAGTCGCTGCGCCTGGTCGCGCAGCGCCGTCTCGGTCCTGCCCGACAGCACCCACGGCAGCACCGTGCCGTCCGTGAGGGGCAGGGTGGTGTCGCCGTGCGGGTCGTCGGGGTGCTCCTCCTGGTCCTGAGGGACTTCTTCGAGAACCGTGTGGGCGTTGGTGCCGCTGAAGCCGAAGGAGGAGACGGCGGCGCGGCGCGGCCGGTCGGTCTGCGGCCACTCGGTGGTCCGAGTGAGCAGTTCGACGGCTCCGGTGGACCAGTCGACGTGCGGGGTCGGCTCGTTGATGTGCAGGCTCTGCGGGAGCACACCGTGCCGCATCGCCAGCACCATCTTCATCACACCCGCCACACCCGCGGCCGCCTGAGCGTGTCCAATGTTGGACTTCACCGAGCCGAGCAGCAGCGGACGGTCTTCGGGACGGTCCTGCCCATAGGTGGCCAGGAGCGCCTGCGCCTCGATCGGGTCGCCCAGGCTCGTACCGGTGCCGTGCGCCTCGACCGCGTCGACATCCGCGGACGACAGCCGGGCATTGGCCAGCGCCTGCCGGATCACCCGCTGCTGGGAAGGGCCGTTCGGCGCCGTCAGACCGTTGCTCGCACCGTCCTGGTTGATCGCCGAGCCACGGACCACCGCCAGCACGGGGTGGCCGTTCTTCCGGGCGTCCGACAGCCGCTCCACCACCAGCAGACCGACGCCCTCGGCCGGGCTGAAGCCGTCGGCGTCGGCGGAGAAGGCCTTGCAGCGGCCGTCCGCGGACAGCCCGCGCTGCCGGCTGAACTCGATGAAGGTGCCGGGCGTCGACATCACCGTGACACCGCCGGCGAGCGCGAGCGAGCACTCGCCGTTGCGCAGCGCCTGCACCGCCAGGTGGAGGGCGACGAGCGAGGCCGAGCACGCGGTGTCCACGGTCACCGCCGGACCCTCCAGCCCGAACGTGTAGGCGACACGGCCGGAAACGACACTGCCCGCCGTGCCCGTGGCCAGATGGCCCTCGTATCCGGTGTCGGAGACCTGCATGACCATGGAGTAGTCGGAGCCGTTGGTGCCGACGAAGACACCGGCCTGGGTGCCACGCAGCGTCACCGGGTCGATCCCCGCCCGCTCGAACGCCTCCCACGACGTCTCCAACAGCAACCGCTGCTGCGGATCCATCGCCAACGCCTCACGCGGACTGATCCCGAAGAACCCCGGATCAAAACGCGTCGCCTCCCGCAGGAAACCACCCTCCCGCGTATACGACGTCCCCTGCGCATCCGGATCAGGGTCGTACAACCCCGCCACATCCCAACCCCGGTCCACCGGGAACCCCGACAACGCATCCCCACCCGAAACCAACAACCGCCACAGATCCTCCGGCGACCGCACATCACCCGGGAAACGACAACTCATCCCCACAATGGCGATGGGCTCGTCGTCCGCGACGGCGACCACGGTCGGCAGCGGGGCGGCGACCGTGCCGGACGTACCGGAAAGCTCGCCGCGCAGATACCCCGCCAGCACGGTGGGGGTGGGGTAGTCGAAGATGAGGGTGGGCGGGAGCTTCAGCGCGGTGGCGGCGCCGAGCCGGTTGCGCAGTTCGACGGCGGTGAGCGAGTCGAAGCCGAGCTCCTTGAAGGCCCGGCCCGCCTCGACCGCCTCCGCACCGGCGTAGCCGAGGACGGACGCCACGGCGGTACGCACCAACTCCAGGATCAGACGCTCCTGTTCGGCCTCCGGCCGACCCGCGAGCTGCTGGAGCAGCGCGCTGCCACCGGCCGCGTCGGCCTCGGCGTCCGCACGCATGCCGTCCATCACGGCGCGTGCCTCGGGCAGGTCGGCGAGCAGGGGACGCGGTCGGCCGGAAGTGAAGGCGAGGACGAAGCGCTTCCACTCCATGTCGGCGACGGTCAGTGCCGTCTCGTCCCGGTCGAGGGCGTGGCCCAGGGCCGTGACCGCGAGTTCGGGTGCCATCTCGAGCACACCGTGCCGGCGCATACGGTCGCCCACCGCGCCTTCGGCCATGCCGCCGTCGCCCCACGGCCCCCAGGCCACGGACGTCGCCGTCAGCCCGGCGTCGCGCCGGTACTGGGCGAAGGCGTCGAGGAAGGCGTTGCCGGGCGCGTAGTTGCCCTGGCCGGGGGCGCCGAAGGTGGCGGCGAAGGAGGAGAACAGCACGAACGCCGACAGGTCCAGGTCCCTGGTGAGTTCGTGCAGGTGCCGGGTCGCCTCGACCTTGACCCGCAGGACCCGGTCCAGCTGATCGGGTGTCAGCGCCTCGATGACGCCGTCGTCCAGGACGGCCGCAGTGTGCACCACCGCCGTCAGCGGCCGCTCCTGCGGTATCGCAGCCAGCAGTCGGGCAAGGGCGGTGCGGTCGGCGACGTCGCAGGCCGCGACCGTCACCTCGGCACCCAGGGCGGTGAGTTCCTCGAGCAGTGCGCCCGCGCCGGGGGCGTCGGGGCCGCTGCGGCTGGTCAGCAGCAGGTGCCCGGCACCGTTGCCGGCCAGCCACCGGGCCACATGCGCGCCCAGCGCGCCGGTACCGCCGGTGACCAGCACCGTCCCACCGGGCCGCCAGTCACGCACCGCCGGGGTGCGATCCAGCGGGGCCCGCACCAGACGCCGTACGAACACGCCCGTGGACCGCAGCGCGAGCTGATCCTCGTCACCGCCCGCCGCAAGCGCGTCTGCAAGTCGGTTCAGCGCCCGCTCGTCGGGCTCCTCCCCGGACGGCAGGTCGAGCAGGCCGCCCCACCGCTCACCGTGCTCCAGGGCGGCCACCCTGCCCAGGCCCCAGACCAGCGCCTGCTCGGGATCGTCGAGTGTGTCGCCCTTGTTGACGGAGACCGCGCCACGGGTGGCGCACCACAGCGGTGCCGTGACTTCCGCGTCGCCGAGGGCCTGCACCAGAGCGAGAGAGCTGTGCAGCGGCTGCCCGGCATCCAGGGCGAGCAGCGACAGCACCCCGCTGACCGGCTCCCCCTCGCCGAGCTCCTCGCGGAGCAGGTCCGTCAGTGCCGCCCGATCCGTCGTGGTCGGCGTCAGCACCCGCACCTCGGCGCCGCGTGCGGTGAGAGTACGAGTGACGCCCGCCGTCCATGTGCCGTCCGCGTCCGGGGCGACGACCAGCCAGGTTCCGGAGAGCCGTGGGGCTGTCGAACTGCCCGACAGCGGCTTCCAGTTGACCCGGTACCGCCACCCGTCGAGGGTCGACGTCTCACGGCTCTGCCGCCGCCAGGACGACAGCGCGGGCAGCACCTCACTCAGCCGCTGATCCCCGTCGACCGCCAGCTCCGCAGCCAGCGTCTCCCAGTCCTCCCGCTCCACCGCCTCCCAGAAGCGGGCTTCGCCGGAGTCGGTGGGGATGGTGTCTTGGGCGGCCGGGGCGGATCCGGATTCCAGCCAGTAGTTCTGGTGTTGGAAGGCGTAGGTGGGCAGGTCGACCCGGCGGGCACCGCTCCCGGCGAACACCGCCCTCCAGTCCACCGACACCCCGTGCACGAACGCCTCACCCAGCGAGGCCAGGAATCGGTCCGCTCCCCCGTCGTCACGGCGCAGCGTCCCGACCACAGCGGCCTGCCGGCCCGTGTCCTCGACACTCTCCTGCACCCCCATCGCCAGCACCGGATGCGCACTGCACTCGATGAACGCACCGAAGCCCTGCTCCAGCAGTGTGCGCACCGCAGCGTCGAGTTCGACCGTGCGCCGCAGATTCTCAAACCAGTACCCGGCCGAAAGCTCCGGTCCCTGCACCCACCGGCCGGTCACCGTCGACAGGAACGGCACCCGTGCAGGCTGGGGCTGGATGCCGTCCAGGAGCTGCAGCAACTCCTCACGCAGCAAATCCACTTGGGCGGAGTGGGAGGCGTAGTCCACCGGCACCCGGCGCGCCCGGACCCCCTCCGCCTCACAGGCCGCCAGCAGCTCGTCCAGGGCCTGCGGCTCACCGGAGACCACCACCGACGACGGCCCGTTCACCGCCGCCACCGAAATCCGCTCCTCACCCCAGACCGCGATCCTCTCCCGCACCGCCGCCACCGGCAGGGCGAGCGAGACCATGCCGCCCAGCCCGGCCAGCACCCGGCCGATCGCCTGACTGCGCAGCGCCACCACGCGCGCCGCGTCCTCCAGGCTCAGGATGCCCGCGACGCAGGCCGCGGCGATCTCCCCCTGGGAATGGCCCAGCACCGCGGCCGGCTCCACACCCGCCGCCCGCCACACCTCGGCCAGCGAGACCATCACCGCGAACAGCACGGGCTGGACCACATCCACCCGCTCCAACGACGGCGCACCCTCCACCTGCCGCAGCACATCCACCAACGACCAGTCCGTCAACGACTCCAGCGCCGCCGCGCACTCATCGATCCGGGCAGCAAACACGGGCGAAGCGTCCAGCAGCTGCGCGGCCATGCCCGCCCACTGCGAGCCCTGACCCGGGAAGACGAACACCGTCTTACCCCCCGCACTCACCCCCTGCACCACACCCGGCGCCACCGAACCCGCCGCCACCGCACCAAGCCCCGCACACAACCCCGAAGCCTCACCACCCACCACCACCGCACGATGCTCCAGACCCGCACGCCCCACCGCCAGCGACACACCCACATCCACCGCACGCACACCCCCATGCGCGTCCACCCACCCCAGCAACCGCCCCGCCTGCTCCCGCAACGCCGCCGCACTCCCACCCGACAGCACCCACGGCACACACCCACCAACCACCAGACCCGACCCCTGCACACCCACCGGCACGTGCCCCGACCCCGACTCCGGCTCCAGCCCCTCCTCCACCGGCGCCTGCTCCACCACCACATGCGCATTCGTCCCACTGAAACCGAAGGAGGAGACGGCCGCTCGGCGTGGCTCGCCGGTCTCCGGCCAGGGAACGGTGTCGGACAGCAGTGAGACGGCGCCGGCCGACCAGTCGACATGCGGTGTCGGCTCGTCGATGTGCAGCGTCCTGGGGAGGACGCCGTGGTGCATCGCCTGGATCATCTTGATGATTCCGGCGACACCCGCGGCGGCCTGCGTGTGGCCGATGTTCGACTTGATGGAGCCGAGCAGGAGCGGCCGGTCCGCAGGGCGGTCCTGGCCGTAGGCGGCCAGCAGCGCCTGCGCCTCGATCGGGTCACCCAGCGTCGTACCGGTGCCGTGCGCCTCGACCGCGTCGACCTGGTCGGCCGACAGCCGGGCGTTGGTGAGTGCCTGGTGGATGACGCGCTGCTGGGAAGGGCCGTTCGGTGCGGTCAGGCCGTTGCTCGCACCGTCCTGGTTGACCGCCGATCCACGGACCACCGCCAGCACCGGATGGCCGTTCTTCCGGGCGTCCGACAGCCGCTCCACAAGCAGCATGCCCACGCCCTCGCCCCAGCCGGTGCCGTCGGCGGCGGCCGCGAACGGCTTGCAGCGGCCGTCGGCGGCGAGGCCGCGCTGCCGGCTGAACTCGGTGAAGGTGGCCGGGCTCGCCATCACCGTGACGCCGCCGGCGAGCGCCAGTTCGCACTCGCCGGCGCGCAGCGCCTGCACCGCCATGTGCAGGGTGACCAGCGAGGACGAGCATGCGGTGTCCACCGTCACCGCCGGACCCTCCAGCCCGAACGTGTAGGCGACACGGCCGGAGGCGATGCTGCCGGAGCTGCCGGTGCCGAGGAAGCCCTCGACGCCTTCGGGGATCTCGTCCAGGCGAGTCGTGTAGTCGTGGTACATGACTCCGGCGAACACCGCCGTACGGCTGCCGCGCAGCGATGTGGGGTCGACGCCCGCCCGCTCGAACGCCTCCCACGACGTCTCCAGCAGCAACCGCTGCTGCGGATCCATCGCCAGCGCCTCACGCGGCGAGATCCCGAAGAGAGCGGGGTCGAAGTGGCCGGCGTCGTAGAGGAATCCACCTTCGCCTACGTAGCTGGAGCCCGCCTTGTCGGGGTCGGCGTCGTAGAGGGAGTCGACGTCCCAGCCCCGGTCGGTGGGGAACGGTCCGATGGCATCGGTGCCGTTCAGGACCAGCTGCCACAGGTCCTCCGGGGTGCGGACGCCGCCCGGGTAGCGGCAGCTCATCGCCACGACGGCGATCGGTTCCTGGTTCCGCTCCTCGACCTCGCGCAGCCGCCGGCGGGCCTGGCGCAGGTCGGCGGTGGTCCGCTTGAGGTAGTCGCGGAGCTTGTCCTCGTTCGCCATCGCGTCAGGTCCTTTCTCAGGCCGAGCCGAGCTCGTCGTCGAGCAGGTCGAAAAGCTCGTCATCTGTGGCTGTTTCAAGATCGTTGTCTGGGTCGGTGGCGTCGGCTGTCGGCCCCTGGGCGTCGTTCCACCTGGTCATCAGGGCTTGCAGACGCATGGTGATCCGCGCGCGGGTGACGCTGTCCGGTGTCGTCTCGCCGGAGCCCAGTCCGGCCAGTGCGGCTTCGAGGCGTTCGAGGTCGCCGAACACGGACGGCGCGCCGTCCGGCTGCGGGAGCTGCGTGCGGAGGTGACCGGCCAGGGCGCCGGGCGTGGGGTAGTCGAAGACCAGGGTGGCGGCGAGCCGCAGTCCGGTGGCCCCGCTCAGGCGGTTGCGCAGTTCGACGGCGGTCAGCGAGTCGAAGCCGAGTTCCTTGAAGGCGGCATCCGGCTCGACCGAGGCCGCCTGCTGATGTCCGAGCACGGCGGCCACCTGGGTGCGTACCAGATCGAGGAGGATCCGGTCCCGTTCGGCCGCGGACAGCCCGGCGAGACGTTCGACGAAGGTCGGCGTGTCGGCGTCGCCCGAGCCCGCGGCCGTACGGCGCCGGGGGGCGCGGACCAGTCCGCGCATCAGCGGGGGCACTGTCTCGGCGCCCCCGCCGTCCGCGGCCCGCGGACGGCCGAGGTCGAGGCGGGTGGCCACCAGCAGCCCCTCCTCCAGCGCACCGGCCAGGTCGAAGAGGGCCAGGCCTTCGTCGGTGCCGAGGGCGGACATGCTGCCCCTGCTGATCCGCTGCCGGCCGACCTCGTCCAGCGTGGCCGCCATGCCGTCGCCCTCGTCCCACAGCCCCCAGGCGACGGACACCGCCGGAAGACCCTGGGCACGGCGGTGCAGGGCGAGTGCATCGAGGAACGTGTTCGCCGCCGCGTAGTTGGCCTGCCCGGGGTTGCCGAAGACGCCCGCGGCGGAGGAGAACAGCACGAATGCCGACAGGTCGTGGCCGCGGGTCAGGTCGTGCAGGTTCCAGGCGGCGTCCACCTTGGGCCGCATGACGCGCTCGACGCGCTCGGCGGTGAGCGCTTCGACTACGCCGTCGTCCAGTACGCCGGCGGAGTGCACGACAGCGGTGAGCGGATGCCCGTCCGGGATCGCGTCCAGGACGGCGGCCAGGGCCTCGCGGTCCGCCGTGTCACAGGCCGCCCAGGTCACCTTGGCTCCCATCTCGCCCAGCTCTGCGGCCAGTTCAGGGGCGCCGTCGGCCATCGCGCCGCGCCGGCTGACCAGCAGCAGGTGCCGCATGCCGTGCGCAATGACGAGGTGCCGGGCCAGCAGGCGGCCGAGCGTTCCGGTGGCGCCGGTGATCAGCACCGTGCCCTCGGGGTCGAGGTCCGGTCGTGACCGGTCCGCGGTGGACGGGACCCGGGCGAGCCGCGGCACGTGGACCGAACCGGCGCGCACGGCGAGCTGTGTCTCGTCGGACGCCCCGGTCAGGACGCCGGCCAGCTCCTGGAGCGGGCCGTCCTCGCCGTCGAGGTCGAGCAGCAGGAAGCGGTCCGGGTGTTCCGCCTGAGCCGACCTCACCAGTCCCCACAGGGCCGAGTGGGCCAGGTCGTCGACGTCCTCGTCCGGGCCTGCGGCGACCGCGCCGCGCGTCACCAGGGCGAGCCGCGTGGCCGCCAACGGGCCGGAGGAGAAGCGGTCGTCGGCGAGCCACTCATGGACCAGCTCCAGCGCCGCGCCGGTCGCCTCGCGGGCCGCGGCGGCGACACCGGCGGTGCGGGCCAGATCGGGTATGCGGGAGGAGAACACGATCTCCGGTGCCGGATCCCCGTCGGCGACCGCGTCGGCGAGCGCCCGCAGGTCGTCGTAGGCCGCGACCTGTCCGCCGGCCTGCTGCAGGGCGGCGCGCAGCTTCAGCTCGTCACTGCCTACGACGGCCCACCTCGGCCGGTCGTCCGCAGCGGGCGCGTACGCCGCACCGGCCGCGGGCAGCGGCGTCCAGTCGAGGCGCCACAGCGCGTCATGGTGGCCCTGGCCGGCCTGCTCGGCGGCGAGCGGGCGCAGCACGAGCGAGTCCACCGAGGCGACCGGTGCTCCGGTCTCGTCGACCAAGGTCAGGGAGACGGCGTCCGTACCGGCCGCCGACACCCGCACGCGCACCGCTGTCGCACCCTCGGCGTGCAGCCGTACGCCTTCCCAGGCGAACGGCAGCCGTGCCGCGCGAGGTTCGGCCAGGTCCTCGTCCGCCGGGAAGAAGTCACCCAGCCCGATGGCGTGCAGTGCGGCGTCGAACAGCGCCGGGTGGAGCCCATAGGCACCGGCCTCGTCCCGCTGTTCCCCGGCGAGCGCCACCTCGGCGAAGACTTCGCCGTCGGCCCGCCATGCGGCGTGCAGCCCCTGGAAGGCGGGGCCGTAGCCGAGCCCCAGGGCGGCGAGATCGTCGTACAGCCCGTTGACGTCAACCGGTTCGGCACCGGGTGGCGGCCACTCGGTCACCGTCGGCGCGATGGCAGGCTCCGGCGCGGCACCGGCCAGGACACCAGCGGCGTGCCGGGTCCACGGCTCGTCGGCGGACGCGTCCTGCGGGCGCGAATACAGCCCGAGGGAGCGGTGTTCGGACTGGTCCGGCTCCCCTACGGTCAACCGCAGCTGGAGCGCGCCCCGTTCGGGCAGCACCAGAGGAGTTTCGAGGACGAGCTGTTCGACCAGGTCGCAGCCCACTTGGTCCCCGGCGCGTACCGCCAGCTCGACCATCGCGGCACCCGGCAGCAGCACGGCACCCGACACCATGTGCTCCGCGAGCCAGGGGTGCGTGTCGAGGGACAGCCGCCCGGTGAACACGAACCCCCCTTCGCGGTCCGGCAGTTCCACCGCGGCGCCGAGCAACGGATGCCCGGCCGCCTCCAGCCCGGCCGACACCACATCACCCACCCAGCCCGCGGGCGCCTCCAGCCAGAACCGCTGGCGCTGGAAGGCGTAGGTGGGCAGGTCGACGCGGCGGGCACCGGTCCCGGCGTAGTACACCGGCCAGTCCACCGCGATACCCCGGACGTGGGCGTGCGCGAGAGCCGTGGTGAGGGTTTCGGGCTCCGGACGGCCTTCACGGAGCAGCGGTACGAAGGCGTGGTTCTGGGCGGTGACGCAGTCCTGCGCCATCGCCGAGAGGACGCCGTCCGGGCCGAGCTCGATGAAGGTCGTGACGTTCTGGGCTTCGAGGGTGCCGATGCCGTCGTGGAAGCGGACGGCTTCGCGGGCATGGCGGACCCAGAAGCCGGGGTCGGTGAGCTCGTCCGCGGTCGCGAGGGCGCCGGTGAGGTTGGAGACCACCGGGATGCGCGGGGCCTCGTACGACAGACCCTCCACGACCTCGCGGAACGCCCCCAGCATCCCGTCCATGTACGGGGAGTGGAAGGCATGACTGACCGTCAGACGCTTCGTCTTACGGCCCTGCTCCTCGAAGCGGACTGCGATCTCCAGTACGGCGTCCTCGTCACCGGAGACCACTACCGAGGTCGGACCATTGACGGCCGCGATGCTCACTGCATCGGTCAGATACGGGGTGACCTCGTCCTCGGCCGCCTGCACCGCCACCATCGCGCCACCGGACGGCAGTTCCTGCATCAGCCGGCCGCGCGCGGCGACCAGCGTGCAGGCGTCCTCCAGGGACAGCACACCCGCACAGTGCACGGCTGCGATCTCACCGATCGAGTGACCGGACACGAAGTCCGGCCGGATACCCCACGATTCGAGGAGACGGAACAGCGCCACCTCCACCGCGAACAACGCGGGCTGCGTGTACGCCGTCTGATCCAGGACCCCCGGCTCGTCACCGAACACCGCCTCCCGCAGCGGCAGTTCGAACCGCGCGAAGACCTCGTCCAGGGCCTCGGCGAAGACGGGATAGGCGTCGTACAACTCCCGGCCCATGCCGAGCCGCTGACTGCCCTGCCCGGTGAACAAGAACGCCGTCTTGCCCGCCGCCACCGCCCCGGTCACCAGGCCGGCCGCCGCGCCGCGTCCCTCGGCCAGCGCCTCAAGCCCCGCCAGCAACCCGTCACGGCCGTCCGCCACGACCACCGCACGCCGGTCGAACGCGGCCCTGTGGGCCGCGAGCGAGTAGCCGACGTCCACGGGGGCACACTCCTCGCCGGCGTCGAGCAGGTGGGCGCGCAGTCGTTCCGCCTGGGCCCCTAGCGCGTCCTCGGTCCGGCCTGAGAGCACCCACGGCACCATCGGCTGCGCCACCTCGGAGGCGGGCTCGTCCGCGGCCGTGGGGGGCTGCTCGATGATCGTGTGGGCGTTGGTGCCGCTGAAGCCGAACGAGGAGATGGCGGCCCGCCGGGGACGGCCGGTCTCCGGCCACTCCCGCGCCTCGGTCAGCAGCGACACTTCGCCCGCCGACCAATCGACATGCGGCGTCGGCTCGTCCACGTGCAGGGTCTGCGGCAGCACACCATGCCGCATCGCCAGGACCATCTTGATGATGCCCGCGACACCGGCCGCGGCCTGTGTGTGACCGATGTTCGACTTGATCGAGCCGAGCCACAACGGCCGGTCCTCGCCGCGCTCCTGACCGTAGGTGGCCAGCAGCGCCTGCGCCTCGATCGGATCACCCAGCGTCGTACCCGTACCGTGCGCCTCCACCGCATCCACATCGGCGGCCGACAGCCCGGCACTCGCCAGCGCCTGCCGGATCACCCGCTGCTGCGACGGACCATTCGGCGCCGTCAGACCATTGCTCGCACCATCCTGGTTCACCGCCGAGCCGCGGACCACCGCCAGCACGGGGTGACCGTTGCGGCGGGCGTCCGACAGCCGCTCCACCAGGAGCACCCCCGCGCCTTCGGACCAGCCGGTGCCGTCCGCGTCCGCGCCGAACGCCTTGCAGCGGCCGTCCGCGGCGAGGCCGCGCTGTCGGCTGAACTCCACGAAGGGCGCCGGTGTCGCCATCACCGTGACGCCGCCCGCCAGCGCGAGCGAGCATTCACCGTTGCGCAGCGCCTGGACCGCCAGGTGCAGGGCGACCAGCGACGAGGAGCAGGCCGTGTCGACCGTGACGGCCGGACCTTCCAGGCCGAAGGTGTAGGCGAGCCGTCCGGAGACCACGCTGGCGGCGTTGCCCGTGCCCAGGAAGCCCTCGACTCCCTCGGGCAGGACGGACAGCCGGGACGCGTAGTCGTGGTACATCACACCGGCGAACACACCGGTCCGGCTGCCGCGCAGCGTGGCCGGGTCGATCCCGGCCCGCTCGAAGGCCTCCCAGGAGGTTTCGAGGAGCAGCCGCTGCTGCGGGTCCATCGCCACGGCCTCGCGCGGGCTGATCCCGAAGAACGCGGCGTCGAAGTGCGCGGCGTCGTCGACGAAGCCGCCGCGGAGGGTGTAGCTGGTGCCGGTGCGGTCGGGATCGGTGTGGTGGAGCGCGTCGAGGTCCCAGCCGCGGTCGTCCGGGAACTCCGCGATGGCGTCGTGGCCTTCCGTCACCAGGCGCCACAGATCCTCGGGGGTGCGCACGCCGCCCGGGTACCGGCAGGCGAGGCCGACGATGGCGATGGGGTCGCCGTCGCCGGACGCGGTCGTCGCGGTGTCCGGTGTGGCTGTCGCGCGGGGGCCGGTGCCGAGCAGTTCGCCGTGCAGGAACTCGGCGAGGACCGCGGGCGTCGGATGGTCGAAGACCAGGGTGGCGGGCAGGCGCAGATCGGTGGCGGTGCCGATGCGGTTGCGCAGTTCGACCGCCGTCAGCGAGTCGAAGCCCAGCTCGCGGAAGGAGCGGTCCGCCTCGATCAGGTGTGCGGAGTCGTAGGCCAGCACGGCGGCCACCTGGGCTCGGACGAGGTCCAGCAGCACGTCGTGCCGTCCCTCGTCGGGCAGTGCGGTGAGCCGCTGGGCGAGCGAGCCGCTGCCCTGCTGTCCGGTGCTCTGCGTGCTGCGCCGGGGACGGGCCGGCACCAGGCCGCGCAGCAGCGGCGGTACGTCGTCCGCGTCCGCGCGTGCGCCCAGTGCGGCGGTGTCCAGCCGTATCGGAACGAGCAGCGGCTGCTCGCCCGGTGCGAGCGCGGCGTCGAGGAGGTCGAGCCCTTCCTCGGTGGTGAGGGCGGTGACACCGCCGCGGCTCATCCGGTCCAGGTCGGCCCGGTCCAACTCGCCGGTCATCGCGCCGGGTTCGGCCCACAGCCCCCAGGCGAGGGAGACGGCCGGGAGGCCCTGGGCGCGGCGGTGGTGGGCGAGGGCGTCGAGGAACGTGTTGGCGGCGGCGTAGTTCGCCTGGCCCGGGTTGCCGAACAGGCCGGCGGCCGAGGAGAACAGGACGAACGCCGACAGGTCCAGGTCGCGGGTGAGTTCATGCAGGTTGAGGGCGGCGTCGACCTTGGGACGCAGGAGCCGCTCGACGCGTTCCGGGGTCAGCGATCCGATGGTCCCGTCGTCGAGCACTCCCGCGGAGTGGATCACCGCGGTGAGCGGATGCGCCGCCGGGACGGTGTCCAGCAGGGCGCCCAGCGCGTCCCGGTCGGCGGCGTCGCAGGCGACGAGCCGGACGCTGGCGGCACCCGAGTCGCGCAGGTCGGCCAGGAGTTCTGTCGCCCCCTCGGCGTCGGTGCCGCGGCGGCTGGTCAGCAGCAGGTGCCGTACGCCGTGCTCGGCCACCAGGTGCCGGGCCACCAGGCGGCCCAGGGTGCCGGTGGCCCCGGTGAGCAGGACCGTGCCGTCCGGGTCCAGTCGGGAGGTGTCGGACGGCGTGGTGGCGCGGGCCAGCCGGGGGGCCAGCAACCGGCCCTTGCGCAGGGCGAGTTGCGGTTCTTCCGTGGTGAGGGCGGCGGGCAGCGCGGGGTGGGCGGGGCCGTCGGAGTCGATCAGCAGGAAGCGGCCGGGGTGCTCCGACTGGGCCGATCGCACCAGGCCCCAGACGGCGGCGTGCGTCAGGTCGGTGACGTCCTCGTCGGGTCCGGCGGCCACCGCGCCCCGGGTGACGAAGGCGAGGCGGGACGCGGCGAACCGCTCGTCCGCCAGCCAGAGGTGGACGGCGGCGAGGGCCTCGACGGCTGCGCCGCGCACGGCCTCGGCGCGGTCGCTGCCGGCGGGGGCGGGCGGGGTCAGGGGCAGGATCACGGTCTCCGGCGCGGGTGCGCCGGAGGCGATGTCAGCCGCCAGGGACGCGAGATCGGCGTGTACGGAGGCGTGGATGCCGAGGCTCATCAGGTCGTCGTCGGTACCGACGACAGCCCGGTCCCCGGTGGACGAGGCCGCCGGTACGGCGACGGGTGTCCAGTCCAGGCGGAACAGCGACCGGCGGTGACCGGCGCGGATGCCCTCGGCCGGGAGCGTCCGGAGCACCAGGGAGGCGACCGACGCGACCGGCTGTCCGGTGCCGTCGGCCACTTCCAGGGCGACGGCGTCCGGGCCGGCCTCCGTCAGCCGCACCCGCAGCGTGGCGGCGCCCCCCGCGTGCAGGGTCACACCGCTCCAGGAGAACGGCAGCCGTGCCGTGCCGTCCGCCGAATCAGCCGCGAAGGAGCCGCCCAGTCCGACGGCGTGCAGCACCGCGTCCAGCAGCGCCGGGTGGACGCCGTACTCCCCCGCCTGTGGCCGTTCGTCCTGCCCCAGTTCGACCTCGACGAAGACCTCTTCACCCCGTACCCAGGCGGCCCGCAGCCCCTGGAACGCCGGGCCGTAGTGCAGCCCGGCGTCGGCCAGGTCCGCGTACCGTCCCTCCAGCGCGACGGGGGTGGCGTGCGGCGGGGGCCACGCCGCCAGGTCGAAGGAGGCCGGGTGGGCACCGGTGGCCAGGGTGCCGTCGGCGTGCCGGGTCCACGGCTCCTCGCCGGTCGCGCTCTCCGGGCGCGCGTGAACGGTGACCCGGCGCCGGCCGGTGTCGTCCGGGGCGCCCAGTTCGAGCTGCAGGTGCACCGCGCCGTGCTCCGGCAGGATCAGCGGTGCTTCGAGGACGAGTTCCTCCAGCCGGTCGCAGCCGACCTGGCCGCCGGCGTGGGTGACGAGTTCGACGAACGCCGTGCCCGGCAGCAGCACCGAGCCCGACACGACATGGTCGGCGAGCCACGGGTGGGTGCGCGTCGACAGCCGGCCGGTGAACACCGTCCCGTCGTCGCCGGCAAGTTCCACCATCGCGCCGAACAGCGGGTGGCCGGCCGCCGCCAGTCCGAGCGCGGCCGGGTCGCCCCCGGCGCTACCGGCCGGCGACGGCCAGTACCTGCGGTGCTGGAAGGCATAGGTGGGCAGATCGACGCGGCTCGCGCCGGTGCCCGCGAACACCGCCTCCCAGTCCGGCTGTGCGCCGTGGGCCTGGGCGAAGGCGAGTGCGGCCGTCAGGGTGCCGGTCTCCGGCCGGTCGCCGCGCAGGGTGGGGGCGCAGGCGATGCCCTCGCCGGTGACGCACTCCTGCGCCAGCGCGGACAGCACACCGTCGGGTCCGAGTTCGACGAAGGTGGTGACGCCCTCGTCCTCCAAAGCCCGGACGGCGGCGCAGAAGCGGACCGCCTCGCGGACGTGCCGCACCCAGTGGCCCGGCGTGCATATCTCCTCCGCGGTGACGAGCGCACCGGTGAGGGCGGACACGACGGGGATGCGCGGGGCATGGAAGGTCAGGCCCTCGGCGACCTCGCGGAAGGCGTCCAGCATGCCGTCCATGTGCGGGGAGTGGAAGGCATGACTGACCGTCAGACGCTTCGTCTTCCGGTCCCGCTCCTCGAAGCGGGCCGCAATGTCCAGTACGGCGTCCTCGTCGCCGGAGACGACCACGGACGCGGGGCCGTTGACCGCGGCGATGCTCACGGCGTCGGTCAGGTACGGGGTGATCTCGTCCTCGGTGGCCTGGACGGCCACCATCGCCCCACCTGCGGGGAGTTCCTGCATCAGCCGGCCGCGCGCGGCGACCAGCGTGCACGCATCCTCCAGCGACAGCACACCCGCACAGTGCGCCGCCGCAAGCTCGCCGATGGAATGCCCGGCGAGGAAGTCGGGGGTGAGCCCCCACTCCTGGAGCCGGCGGAACAGCGCCACCTCCAGCGCGAAGAGCCCGGCCTGGCTGTACGCCGTCTGGTCCAGGGGTTCGCGTTCGGAGCCGAACAGGACGTCCCTCAGCGGGTGTTCCAGGTGCCGGTCCAGCTCCGCGCAGACCGCGTCGAAGGCGGCCGCGAAGGCGGGGTGGGCGGCGTACAGCTCGCGGCCCATACCCGGGCGCTGGCTGCCCTGGCCGGTGAACAGGAACGCGGTACGGCCGCCCGAGGCGGCGCGGCCACGCAGCAGACCCGCTGCCGGTGTGCCGTCGGCCAGCGCGGTCAGGCCCGCGAGCAGAGTGTCCCGGTCGTTCCCGACGACGGCGGCACGGTGTGCCAACGGGGCGCGGGCGGTTGCCAGCGTGTATCCGACGTCGGCCGGGTGCAGTCCGGGATGGGCGGCGAGGTGGCCACGGAGCCGGTCGGCCTGGGCGCGCAGGGCGTCCTCGGTTCCGCCCGACACCGGCCAGATCAGGTCCGGCGCCCGGTCGGGTTCCGGCCGGGGGTGTGCGGGGGCGACGGCCGCCGGGGCCTGCTCGATGATGGTGTGGGCGTTGGTGCCGCTGATGCCGAAGGAGGAGATTGCGGCCCGACGCGGCTGACCGGTCTCCGGCCATGCACGATTCTCGGTCAGCAGCTCCACCGCGCCCGCGGACCAGTCCACGTGTGTGGACGGCTCGTCCACGTGCAGGGTCCGCGGCAGGACGCCGTGCCGCATCGCCATGACCATCTTGATGATCCCGGCGACACCGGCCGCGGCCTGCGTGTGACCGAGGTTCGACTTGACGGAACCCAGCCACAACGGCCGGTCCTCCGCGTGCTCCTGGCCGTAGGTGGCCAGCAGCGCCTGCGCCTCGATCGGGTCACCCAGCGTCGTACCCGTACCGTGCGCCTCCACCGCGTCGACCTCCGCCCCCGACAGCCGGGCGTTGGCCAGCGCCTGCCGGATCACCCGCTGCTGCGACGGACCATTCGGCGCCGTCAGACCATTGCTCGCACCATCCTGGTTCACCGCCGAGCCGCGGACCACCGCCAGCACCGGATGGCCGTTCTTCCGGGCGTCCGACAGCCGCTCGACGAGGAGCAGGCCCGCGCCCTCGGACCAGCCGGTGCCGTCCGCGCCCGTGGCGAACGCCTTGCAGCGGCCGTCCGCGGCGAGGCCGCGCTGCCGGCTGAAGCCGACGAAGGTGCCGGGCGTCGCCATGACGGTGACGCCGCCGGCCAGGGCCAGCGTGCATTCGCCCGAGCGCAGCGCCTGGACGGCCAGGTGCAGGGCGACCAGCGACGACGAGCAGGCCGTGTCGATGGTGACCGCGGGACCCTCCAGGCCGAAGGTGTAGGACACCCGGCCGGAGGCGATGCTGCCGGTGGCCCCCGAGCCGAGCGAGCCTTCGGCGACCCCGGGAGCCTGCTCCAGCAGCGAGGCGTAGTCGTGGTACATCACGCCGGCGAAGACGCCGGTCCGGCTGCCGCGCAGGGAAGCCGGGTCGATACCCGCCCGTTCGAACGCCTCCCAGGCGGTCTCCAGGAGCAACCGCTGCTGCGGGTCGGTGGCGAGAGCCTCACGCGGGCTGATGCCGAAGAGCGCGGGGTCGAAGTCGCCCGCGTCGTGCAGGAAGCCGCCCTCGCGGGTGTAACTGGTGCCGGGGTGGTCGGGGTCGGGGTGGTAGAGACCGTCGACGTCCCAGCCCCGGTCGGCCGGGAAGGGGGTGATCCCGTCGAGGCCGGCGGCAACCGCCTGCCACAGGTCCTCGGGGGTACGGACCCCGCCCGGGTAACGGCAGCTCATCGCGACGATCGCGATGGGCTCGTGGTCGTCGGTGACCACCGATACGGCCGTCTCGGCCGTGCGCGTGCCGATGATCTCGGCGTGCAGGTGCCGGGCGAGGACGGCGGAGGTGGGGTGGTCGAAGACCAGGGTGGCGGCAAGCCGCAGTCCAGTGGCCCCGCTCAGGCGGTTGCGCAGTTCCACCGCGGTCAGCGAGTCGAAGCCGAGTTCCTTGAAGGCCGCGTCGGGGTCGATCGCCCGCGGGCTGTGGTGGCCGAGGGTCGCCGAGACATGCGTACGCACCAGGTCCAGCAGCAGGCGTTCCTGCTCGGCCTCGCCGAGGCCGGCCAGATCCTGCGCGAGCGAGGAGGCACCGGTGCCCTGGGCCTCGGCGGTCCGGCGGGCGGGGACCCGCACCAGGCCGCGCAGCAACGGCGGCACAGTGCCGGCGGCCGCGTCGGCACGCAGCGCGGTCAGATCGAGCCGGGCGGGAACGAGCAGGGCTTCGGAGGACGAGGCGGCCGCATCCAGGAGCGTCAATCCCTCGGCCGCGGACAGGCCTTGCACCCCGCCGCGGTTCATCCGCTCGACGTCCGAGGCGTCCAGGCCGCCCGCCATGCCGCCGTCGGTGTCCCACAGCCCCCAGGCGAGCGACACCGCGGGAAGGCCCAGGGCGCGCCGGTGGTGGGCGAGGGCGTCCAGGAAGGCGTTGGCGGCGGCGTAGTTGGCCTGGCCGGGGCTGCCGAAGACGCCCGCGGCCGAGGAGAACAGCACGAACGACGACAGGTCCATCTCCTGTGTCAGCTCGTGCAGATGGAGTGCCGCGTGCACCTTGGGGCGCAGCACGCGCCCGAGCCGCTCGGTGGTCAGCGAGCCGACGACACCGTCGTCCAGCACCCCGGCGGTGTGCAGGACGGCGGTCAGCGGATGTGCCTGAGGAACGTCGGCCAGTACGGCCGCCAGCGCGGCACGGTCGGCGACGTCGCAGGCGGCCCAGGTGACCTGGGCGCCCGCCTGCTCCAGTGCGGCGGTCAGCCCGGTCGCGCCGGCGCCACCGCGGCGGCTGACGAGCAGCAGATGGCGTACCCCGTGCTCGGCCACCAGGTGGCGGGCGACGAGGCCGCCCAGCGTGCCGGTGGCGCCGGTGACGAGAACGGTGCCGTCGGGGTCGTAGGGCCGCGTGCTCGGGTCGGTGACGGCCGCGCGGGCCAGCCGCGGTGCCCGCAGCGCTCCCTCACGCACGGCGATCTCCGGCTCGCCGCAGGCCAGGGCGACCGAAAGCGCGGCGGAGGAACCGTCCAGGTCTACGAGGACGAAGCGCTCCGGGTGCTCCGACTGCGCTGAACGCACCAGCCCCCACAGGGCCGCGTGCGTCAGGTCGCCGGCCGTCTCGCCGCTGTCTGCGGCCACCGCGCCACGGGTGACGAAGACCAGCCGGGCGTCGGCGAACCGCTCGTCGGCCAGCCAGGATTGCAGCAGGCCCAGCGCGCGCCCGGTCGCCTCGGTCACCGCCTCGGCGCCGGTGTCCGCGTCCGGGGACGTGAACGTGACCAGGACCGTGTCGGGCACGGTGGCCGAACCTGCGTCGAGGGCAGCCCGCAGGCCGTCCAGGTCCGCGTACCGGTCCGCCTCGGCGACCGGTGAGGCCTCTGAGTCACCCAGCACGGCCCACCGGCCGGCGGGGATCACCGAGGGCACCGGGACGGCTGCCCACTCGACCCGGAAGAGCGACTCGTGGTGGCCGGTGCGGACCTGCTCCGCCGACACCGTGCGCAGCGTCAGTTCGTCGACGCGGGCCACGGGCCGGCCGGCGGCGTCGGCGACGGTCACGGACACCACGTCCGGCCGTCCGGTGCCCGCCAGCCGCACGCGTGCGGCCGACGCGCCGACGGCCTGCAGCGACACTCCGCTCCAGGAGAACGGCAGCCGTCCCCGGCCGTCGTCGGCCACCACTCCACCGAGCCCGAGGGCGTGCAGCGCCGAGTCCAGCAGGGCCGGGTGCAGCCCGTAGGAGCCGGCCTGCGGCCGCTGGCCGTCGCCCAGTTCGACCTCGGCGAAGATCTCCTCGCCGCGCCGCCAGGCCGCCCGCACGCCCTGGAAGTCGGGCCCGTACTCCAGGCCGGCGGCGCTCAGCCCGTCGTACAGACCGTCGAGGGGCAGCGCGACTGCGCCTTCGGGGGGCCAGACCGTCAGGTCGGCGTCCCCGGTCGTGACGGCCCCCGTGGTCAGCACGCCCGCGGCATGCCGGGTCCACGGCGCGTCGGCGGGCGCCTCCTCGGACCGCGAGTACACGGACAGCGAGCGCCGGCCGGACCCGTCCGGCGGGCCGACCCACAGCTGGATCTGGACCCCGGCCGTCGCGGGCAGGACCAGCGGAGCTTCGAGGGTGATCTCCTCCAGGTGGTCGCAGCCGACCTGGTCACCGGCGCGGAACGCCAGTTCCACGAAGGCCGTGCCGGGCAGCAGCACCGAGCCCATGACGGTGTGGTCGGCGAGCCACGGGTGGGTGTCGAGCGCCAGCCGTCCGGTGTAGAGGAAGCCGTCGGTGTCGGCGAGGGCGACGGCCGCCCCCAGCAGCGGGTGGTCGGCGGCGCCGAGCCCGGCCGAGGTCACGTCCCCGAGCGGGTAGCCGCTGTCCAGCCAGTACCTCTCGCGCTGGAAGGCGTAGGTCGGCAGCTCGACCTGGTGCCCGCCAACCCCGGCGTACACCTCGCTCCACGCGATCGGCACACCTCGCACATGGGCCTGGGCCAGAGCGCCGGCCGTACTCTCCGCCTCCGGCCGTCCCTGACGCAGCACGGGGACGAAGGCGTGGTCCTCGCCGGTGACGCACTCCTGCGCCATCGCCGAGAGCACGCCGTCCGGGCCGAGCTCGATGAAGGTGCGGACGTTCTGGGCTTCGAGAGTGCGGATGCCGTCGTGGAAGCGGACGGCCTCACGGGCGTGGCGGACCCAGAAGTCGGGGCTGGTGAGCTCCTCGGCGGTCGCGATCGTCCCGGTGAGGTTGGAGACGACAGAGATGCCGGGGGCCTCGTACGACAGACGCTCGGCGACCTTACGGAAGGCCTCCAGCATCGGGTTCATGTGCGGGGAGTGGAACGCGTGACTGACCGTCAGACGCTTTGTCTTACGGCCCTGCTCCTCGAAGCGGGCGGCAATGCCGAGCACGGCGTCCTCGTCACCGGCGATGACCACGGAGGTGGGGCCGTTGACGGCCGCGATGCTGACGGCGTCTGTCAGGTACGGGGTGACCTCGTCCTCGGTCGCCTGCACCGCCACCATCGCGCCACCGGACGGCAGTTCCTGCATCAACCGGCCGCGCGCAGCCACCAAAGTGCAGGCGTCCTCCAGCGACAGCACACCCGCACAGTGCGCGGCCGCGATCTCACCGATGGAGTGACCGGAGACGAAGTCCGGCCGCACGCCCCACGATTCGAGGAGACGGAACAGCGCCACCTCGACCGCGAACAGGGCGGGCTGGGTGTACGCCGTCTGGTCCAGGATCCCCGGCTCGTTGCCGAACACCGCGTCCCGCAGCGGCAGTTCGAACCGCGCGAAGACCTCGTCCAGCGCCTGGGCGAACACGGGATACGCGTCGTACAGCTCACGGCCCATCCCCAGCCGCTGACTGCCCTGCCCGGTGAACAAGAACGCCGTCTTCCCTGCCCTGACCCGGCCGTGGACCAGGTTCGTGCGGGGTTGGTCGGCCACCAGTGCGTCGAGTCCGGCGAGGAGGGAGTCGAGGTCGCGGCCGACGACGACCGCGCGGTGGTCGAAGGCCGCGCGGCCGGTCGCGAGGGTGCGGCCGATGTCGGCGACGGTCGTGCCCTGATGGGCCGTCAGGTGGGCGCGGAGCCGGTCGGCCTGGGCGCGCAGTGCCTCGGGCGTCCTGGCGGACAGCGGCCAGAGTTGCGGGACGCGGTCGCCGTCCGGCCGGTCCTGTACGGCGCTGCCGTCGGGCCGGTTCTCGGGGGCCTGTTCGAGCACCGTGTGGGCGTTGGTGCCGCTGATGCCGAAGGAGGAGACCGCGGCCCTGCGCGGACGGCCGGTCTCCGGCCAGGTGCGCTCCTCGGTGAGCAGCGAGACCGCGCCCGCCGACCAGTCGACGTTGCGGGTCGGCTCGTCGACGTGGAGGGTCGGGGGCAGCACGCCGTGCCGCATCGCCATGACCATCTTGATGATCCCGGCGACGCCCGCGGCGGCCTGGGTGTGGCCGATGTTGGACTTGACGGAGCCCAGCCACAGCGGGCGGCCGTCCTCCCGGCCCTGCCCGTAGGTGGCGAGCAGCGCCTGCGCCTCGATCGGGTCGCCGAGCGTCGTACCGGTGCCGTGCGCCTCCACGGCGTCGATGTGGGTGGGCGACAGCCTGGCGGCGGCCAGGGCCTGGCGGATGACGCGCTGCTGCGAGGGGCCGTTGGGCGCGGTCAGGCCGCTGCTCGCGCCGTCCTGGTTGACCGCGCTGCCGCGGACGAGGGCGAGCACCCGGTGGCCGTTGCGCTCGGCGTCGGACAGGCGCTCCAGGAGCAGCATGCCGGCGCCCTCGCCCCAGCCGGTGCCGTCGGCGGCGTCTGCGAAGGACTTGCAGCGGCCGTCGAGGGCGAGGCCGCTCTGACGGCTGAACTCGGTGAAGGTGCCGGGTGTCGACATGACGGTGACACCGCCGGCCAGGGCGAGCGTGCACTCGCCCGAGCGCAGCGCCTGCGCGGCCAGGTGGACGGCGACCAGCGAGGAGGAGCAGGCCGTGTCGATGGTGACGGCGGGGCCCTCCAGGCCGAAGGTGTAGGCCACCCGGCCCGAGGCGATGGAGCCGGAGCTGCCGTTGCCCAGGAAGCCCTCGACCTCCTCCGGCACGGTGAACAGGCGGGCCCCGTAGTCGTGGTACATCACGCCGGCGAACACGCCGGTGCGGCTGCCGCGCAGTGTCGTCGGGTCGATTCCGGCCCGTTCGAACACCTCCCAGGAGGTCTCCAGGAGCAGCCGCTGCTGCGGGTCCATCGCCAGCGCCTCGCGCGGCGAGATCCCGAAGAACGCCGGGTCGAACTCGGCGGCGTCGTGCAGGAAGCCGCCCTCGCGGACGTACTCCCTGGGCCGGCCGTCGCTGTCCGGGTCCGGGTCGAAGAGGACGTCGGTGTCCCAGCCGCGGTCGGCCGGGTAGGCGGAGAGGGCGTCGCCGCCGTGGGCGACGAGCTCCCACAGGTCCTCGGGGGTGTGCACCCCTCCGGGGTAGTGGCAGCTCATCGCCACGATGGCGATCGGCTCGGTGTCCCGCTCCTCCACTTCGCGCAGCCGTCGTCGGGCCTCGCGCAGATCGGTCGTCGCCCGCTTGAGGTAATCGAGGTACTTCTCCTCGTTCACCATGTACGCCGTCCCCGTGGTGATAGTGGTGGGATGTGTGCGAGCCGGAAAGCGCGGGCTCGGTGCGCGTGGGTCAGGAGAGGCCGAGCTCGCCGTCGAGCAGGTCGAAGATCTCGTCCGCGGTGGCGGAGTCGATGTCGCCGCTCGGGGTGGAGTCGGTTGCACTGTGCGTGTCGTTCCACTTGGACAGGAGCTCTCGCAGGCGGGCGTCGATGCCGGATCGTTCGACGTCGTCGGGGCCGACCGCGGAGAGGATCGCCTCAAGGCGGTCGAGTTCGGCGTGTACGCCGTGGGCGGCCGGGGCGGCGCCGTCGCCCAGCTCTGCGCTGAGGTGGCCGGCGAGCGCCGTCGGGGTCGGATAGTCGAAGATCAGCGTGACGGGCAGGCGGATGCCGGCGGCCGTGCCGAGTCGGTTGCGCAGGTCGACGGCGGTGAGCGAGTCGAAGCCCAGGTCGAGGAAGCCTCGGCCGGGGTCGACCGCGTCCGGCCCGCCGTGGCCGAGCACGGCGGCGACCTGGGTGCGTACCACGTCGAGCAGCGCGCGTTCGCGTTCGGTGCCCGTCAGCCCGGCCAGGCGCTGCTCCAGGGAGTTCGCCGTGGGTGCGCCGACCGTGCCCGCGCCGCCGGCGGCGCGCGGCGCCGGGGTGCGGACGAGTCCGCGCAGCAGCGGGGACAGGGTGCCGGCGGCGGCCTGGGCGCGCAGTCCGGCGGCGTCGGTGCGCATCGGAACGAGCAGCGGGTCGGGGAGCGTGCCGGCCGCGTCGAACAGGGCGAGGCCCTCGGCCACCGACAGTGGCGCGACGCCGGCGCGGGCCATCCTGGTCAGGTCGGCCTCCGTCAGGGCGCCCGCCATGCCGTCGTCGGTGGCCCACACGCCCCAGGCGAGCGACGTGGCCGGCAGGCCCCGGGCCGCGCGATGCTGGGCGAGCGCGTCGAGGAAGGTGTTCGCCGCCGCGTAGTTGCCCTGCCCGGCGGCGCCGAACAGGCCGGCGACGGAGGAGAAGAGGACGAACGCGGTCAGGTCCAGGTCGCGGGTGAGTTCGTGCAGGTTCCATGCCGCGTCCGCCTTGGGGCGCAGCACCCGGTCGATGCGGTCCCCGGTCAGTGTGTCGAGGACCCCGTCGTCGAGGACACCGGCGGTGTGGACCACCGCGGTCAGCGGGTGTTCGCCCGGTATCGCCGCAAGCAGCCCGGCCAGCGCCTCCCGGTCCGCGGCGTCGCACGCGGCCCAGGTGACGCGGGCGCCCGACGCCGCCAGTTCGGCGGTGAGTTCCGCGGCGCCTTCGGTGGCCTCGCCGCGACGGCTGGCCAGCAGCAGGTGTCGTACGCCGCGTTCGGCCACCAGATGGCGGGCGACCAGCCGGCCGAGGGTGCCGGCCCCGGTGATGAGGACGGTGCCGGACGGGTCGAGTTCGGTGGTGGTGGTCTCCGCGGTCGCCTCGGCGCGGGCCAGGCGGCAGGCGTGTGCGGTGCCGGAGCGCAGGGCGAGTTGGGGTTCGCCCGCGGCCAGGGCGGCGGCCAGTACCCGGCGCGAGGCGTCGGTGCCGTCGGTGTCGATCAGTGTGAACCGGCCGGGGTTCTCCGACTGCGCGGCGCGGACCAGACCCCACACCGGTGTGTGGACGAGGTCGGTCACGTCCTCCGTGGGCCGGGTTCCGGTCGCACCGGTGGTGACGAACACCAGGTGTGCCCGGCCCAGGCGGGTGTCGCTCAGCCAGGTCTGCACCGTCCGCAGGGCCTCGTGGGTGGCGGCCCTGGCGGCCTCGGCGGTGCCGCCGGTCCCGTTCCCGGTCTCGTTCCCGGCGGGCAGCGGGACGAGCACCACGTCGGGTACGTCGTCGGCGGCGGCGAGCGCGGGCAGATCGCGGTAGTGGACGAGCCGTTCGCCGCAGAGGGTGTCCGCGTCCTCGGGGCGGCCCAGCACGACCCAGCGCTCGCCGGCCGGAATGCCCTCGGCCGGCACCGGCAGCGGTGTCCACTCGACCCGGAACAGCGAGTCGTGGCCGGCGCCGCGGGACGCGGCGAGCTGTCCGGCGTTCACGGGGCGCAGGATGAGCTCGTCGACGGAGGCGACCGGTCGTCCGGTCGCGTCGGCGACCCGCAGCGCGACACCGCCCGAGGCGCCCGGTGCGAGGCGCACCCTCAGCGAGTCGGCGCCGGCGGCGTGCAGCCGGACACCGGTCCAGGCGAACGGCAGGCGGGGGCCGCCCGCGGTGCCGTCCGGGTCCGGGAGGAGTCCGCCCAGCCCGATGCCGTGCAGGGCGGAGTCGAGCAGTGCCGGGTGCAGCCCGAAGGCGGCCGCGTCGGCCGGGAGGCCGTCGGGCAGCCCGATCTCGGCGAACAGGTCGTCGCCGCGCCGCCATACGGATCGCAGCCCCTGGAAGACGGGGCCGTAGCCGAGTCCGGACGTGGCGGCGGCCTCGTACAGGCCGTCGGTGGGGACCTCGGTGGCGCCCTCGGGCGGCCATACGGCCAGGTCGAACGGCTCGGGCTCGGGCGCGGTGGCCAGCAGGCCGGCCGCGTGCCGCAGCCACGGCTGTGCGTCGGCCGCGTCCTCGGGGCGGGAGTGCACGGCGAGGGTGCGCCGGCCCGAGTCGTCCGCAGCTCCGACGCTCAGCCGCAGGTGCAGCCCGCCGTGGTCCGGCAGGACCAGGGGTGTTTCCAGGGTGAGTTCCTCGACGGTGTCGCAGCCGCTCTGTGCGGCGGCGCACAGCGCGAGTTCGACGAAGGCAGTGCCGGGCAGCAGCACGGTGTCCATGACGGTGTGGTCGGCGAGCCACTGCTGGGTCTGCAGGGACAGCCTGCCGGTGAGGACGAGGCCGCCGGACTCGGGCAGTTCGACCGTCGCGCCCAGCAGGGGGTGGTCCGCCGCGTCGAGGCCGGCTGCCATCACGTCCTCGGCGGAGAAACCGACGTCGAGCCAGTAGCGCTGCCGCTGGAAGGGGTAGGTCGGCAGCTCGACGCCGCGCGCGCCGGTGGCCGCGAAGAACGCCGGCCAGTCCACCGCCGTGCCGCGCACATGCAGCCCGGCGAGCGCCGTCGTCACCGACTCGGCTTCCGCCCGGCCGCCGCGCAGCAGGGGCAGGAACGCGCCGTCGGTGACGCTCTCCTGAGCCAGCGCGGAGAGCACCGCGTCGGGTCCGAGCTCCACGTAGGTGGTGACGCCCTGCTCCTCCAGCGCGCGTACGCCGTCGGCGAAGCGGACGGTGTCGCGCACGTGCCGCACCCAGAAGTCGGGCAGCGTCATGTCGGTCTCGGTCAGCGGGGCACCGGTGAGGCAGGAGACGACCGGGATGCGCGGGGCGTGGCAGGTAAGGCCCTCGACGACCTTGCGGAAGTCGCCCAGCATGCCGTCCATGTGCGGGGAGTGGAAGGCGTGGCTGACGGTCAGCCGGCGCGTCTTGCGTCCCCGCACCGCGAAGGCGGCCGCGAGGTCCAGTACGGCGTCCTCGTCGCCGGAGATCACCACGGACTGCGGTCCGTTGACCGCCGCGACGGCGACACCGTCGGGAAGGGTGATCTCCTCCTGTGTGGCCTGGATCGCCACCATCGCGCCACGCTCCGGGAGGTCGCGCATCAGCCGGCCGCGGGCGGCCACCAGGGTGCAGGCGTCCGCGAGCGACAGCACACCGGCGCAGTGCGCGGCGGCCAGCTCGCCGACGGAATGACCGCACAGGACGTCAGGACGTACGCCCCACGCCTCGACCAGCCGGAACAGCGCTACCTCTAGGGCGAACAGGGCGGGTTGGGTGTACTCGGTACGGTCCAGCAGCTCGCCGTCGGCCGCGAAGAGCACCTCTGTCAGGGGTTCGTCCAGGTGGCGGTCGAACTCGGCGCAGACCGCGTCGAGGGCCTGCGCGAACTCCGGGTACGCCGCGTACAGTTCGCGGCCCATGCCGGGACGCTGGCTGCCCTGACCGGTGAAGAGGAAGGCGGTCGTGCCGTCCGTGGCCGTGCCGCGCAGCGCGTTGCCGTGCGCCTCGCCGCGCGCCAGCGCCTCCAGGCCGCGCAGCGCCTGCTCGCGGTCGGCGGCGAGCAGGGCCGCCCGGTCGTCGAGGGCGGCGCGGGTCGTGGCCAGGGAGAAGCCGAGGTCGGTGATGCTGCTGTCGGGGTGGGCGAGCAGGTGGGAGCGCAGCCGGTGCGCCTGGGCCTGCAGGGCGTCCGTGCCCCGTGCGGACAGCAGCAGCGGGACGACCGGCAGCCCGCTGTCCACTCCGGTGTCCGGCGCGGTGGCCGTCGGCTCCGTGGTGGTGGGGGCCTGTTCGAGGATGACGTGTGCGTTGGTGCCGCTGATCCCGAAGGACGACACGCCCGCCCGGCGCGGTCCGGCGCCGGCAGGCCAGGCGCGGCCCTCGGTGAGCAGTTCCACCGCGCCCGCCGACCAGTCGACGTGCGGGCTCGGCTCGTCCACGTTCAGGGTCTGCGGCAGCATGCCGTGCCGCATCGCCAGCACCATCTTGATGATGCCCGCGACGCCTGCGGCGGCCTGGGTGTGGCCGATGTTCGACTTGATCGACCCCAGCCACAGCGGGCGGTCCGCGGGCCGTCCCTGGCCGTAGGTGGCGATGACCGCCTGCGCCTCGATCGGGTCGCCCAGCGTCGTTCCGGTGCCGTGTGCCTCGACCACGTCGACCTGCGCGGAGGAGACGTGCGCGTTGGCGAGGGCCTGGCGGATGACCCGCTGCTGCGAGGGGCCGTTGGGGGCGGTCAGGCCGTTGCTCGCACCGTCCTGGTTGACGGCGCTGCCGGCGACGAGCGCCAGCACCTGGTGGCCGTTGCGGCGGGCGTCGGACAGGCGCTCCAGGAGCAGCATGCCGGCGCCCTCGCCCCAGCCCGTGCCGTCGGCGGCGGCCGCGAAGGACTTGCAGCGGCCGTCGGCGGCGAGGCCGCGCTGCCGGCTGAACTCGATGAACGTGCCCGGGGTGAACATCACGGTGACGCCGCCGGCCAGGGCCAGCGAGCACTCCCCGTTGCGCAGCGCCTGCGCGGCCAGGTGCAGGGCCACCAGGGACGAGGAACAGGCCGTGTCGACGGTGACCGCCGGGCCTTCCAGGCCGAAGGTGTACGCCACCCGGCCCGACACCACGCTGCTGGAGCTGCCGGTGCCCAGATAGCCCTCCACCTCGTCGGGGACGGCGTGCAGCCGGGCTCCGTAGTCGTGGTACATCACGCCGGCGAACACGCCGGTCCTGCTGCCGCGCAGGGACAGCGGATCGATCCCGGCCCGCTCGAAGGCCTCCCAGGTGGTCTCAAGGAGCAGCCGCTGCTGCGGGTCCATGGCGAGCGCCTCGCGCGGGTTGATCCCGAAGAACCCCGGGTCGAACTCCGCGGCGTCGTGCAGGAACCCGCCTTCCCGGGCGTACGAGGTGCCCTGGTGGTCCGGGTCCGGATGGTAGAGGCCGTCGAGGTCCCAGCCGCGGTTGCCGGGGAACGCCGAGACGCCGTCGGCGCCCGCGGCGAGCATTCCCCACAGGTCCTCGGGGCTGCGCACGCCGCCCGGGTAGCGGCAGCTCATCGCGACGATGGCGATGGGCTCGTCGTGGCCTGCCGCGGCCACGGGTGCCGGGACGACGGCGGAGCCTGCGGTGCCGGTCAGCTCGGCGCGCAGATGGCGGGCGAGCACGGTCGGATCGGGGTAGTCGAAGATCAGCGTGGCGGGCAGGCGCAGCCCGGTCGCCGCATTCAGCCGGTTGCGCAGCTCGACCGCGGTGAGCGAGTCGAAGCCGAGCTCCTTGAAGGCCCGGCCCGACTCGACGGCCTCCGGGCCCGCGTGGCCGAGTACGGCGGCCACCTGGGCGCGGACCAGGGTGAGCAGCGTGCGGTCCTGCTCCTCGGCGGGGAGCCCGGAAAGCCGCTCGGCCAGGGCCCCTTCGGCACCGGCGGCGGCCGCCTCGGCCACCCGGCGCACGGGGGTGCGGACCAGGCCGCGCAGCAGCGGCGCCAGGGTGCCGGCGGCCGCCTGCGCACGCAGGGCCGCCGGGTCCACCCGCATCGGCACCAGGGCCGGTTCGCCGAGCGTCCGGGCGGTGTCGAACAGCGCCAGCCCTTCCTCGACGGTCAGCGGCGGCAGGCCCGCGCGCCGCATCCGCTCGATGTCGGTCTCGTCCAGGCCGCCGGCCATGCCGTCCGCGACCGCCCACAGGCCCCAGGCCAGTGAGGTGGCGGGCAGTCCCCGGGCCTGGCGGTGCTGGGCGAGCGCGTCGAGGAAGGCGTTGGCGGCCGCGTAGTTGCCCTGACCCGGGCCGCCGAAGACGCCGGACGACGACGAGAACAGGACGAAGGCGGACAGGTCGAGATCACGGGTCAGCTCGTGCAGATGCAGTGCCGCGTACGCCTTCGGACGCAGCACCTCCTCCAGCCGCTGCCCGGTCAGGGATCCGATGACGCCGTCGTCGAGCACACCGGCGGCGTGCACGACGGCGGTCAGCGGATGCTCTGCGGGTACGGCGGCGAGCACCTCCTCCAGTGCCGCGCGGTCCGCGACGTCGCAGGCGGCCCAGGTGATCTGCGCACCGAGCGCGCCGAGTTCGGCGGTGAGCTCCGCAGCTCCCTCGGCCGTGTCGCCGCGTCGGCCGACCAGCAGCAGCCTGCGTACGCCCGCCTCCGCCACCAGGTGGCGGGCAATCAGCCGTCCCAGGGCTCCGGTGGCGCCGGTGATCAGCACGGTGCCCTCGGGGTCGTACGGCCGCGTCTGCGGCTCGGCCCCGACGGCGGCCCGGGCCAGCCTCAGCGCCCGTACGGTGCCCTGGCGAACCGCCAGTTGCGGCTCGCCGCACTCCAGCGCCGCCGGCAGGATCTGCCACGAGTCGTGGTCGCCGTCCGTGTCGAGCAGGACGAACCGGTCCGGGTTCTCGGTCTGCGCGGAGCGGATCAGACCCCACAGCGCGGCGTGCGCCGGGTCGTCCACCGTCTCGCCGGGCTCGGCGGCCACCGTCCCATGCGTGACGAAGACGAGGCGGGACGCGACGAACCGCTCGTCCGCGAGCCATGCCCGGGCGGCGTCGAGGGCCGCGCCCGCGGCCCGGCGCACCCCGTCCTCGGTCGGGTCGCCGACCGACGGGCAGGGCAGCAGGACCACGTCCGGGACCTGGGCGCCGGTGTCCACGGCGGCCGTCAGCGCGGCCAGGTCCGGATACGCGTCGGCGCGGAGTCCGCCCGGCACATGTCCGGCCGTCTCGCCGTCCGTGCCGAGCACCGCCCACCGTCCGGCGGTGTCGCCCACGGTCGTCGGCGCGGCGGGCAGCGGGGTCCAGTCGTGCCGGAACAGCGCCTCGTGATAGGTGCCGCGGGCCTGGCGGAGCGCATCGTCCGAGACCGGACGGAGCCCGAGCGCCTCGACGGCGGCGACGGGCGCGCCGGTCACGTCGGCGATCTCCAGCCGGACCGCCTCGGTGCCCGCCGCGACGAGCCGGACGCGCACCGCGGCGGCACCGCCTGCGTGCAGCGACACTCCCGTCCATGCGAAGGGCAGCCTGCCCTGTCCGTCGGAGGCGCCCAGTCCGTCGAGGCCGATGGTGTGCAGGGCGGAGTCGAGCAGCGCGGGGTGCAGGCCGAACCGGCCCGCCTCCGCCTCGGCGTCGCCCGCCAGGGACACCTCGGCGAAGAGCTCGCCGTCCCGCCGCCAGACCCGGCGCAGCCCCTGGAAGGCGGGCCCGTAGGCGAAGCCGATGGCGCCGAGCTGCTCGTAGCGGTCCTCGACGTCCACCTCGGTGGCGCCGGCGGGCGGCCAGACAGCCAGGTCGAAGGAGGCCGTCGGCCGGCCGCCCGAGGCCAGCACACCGTCGGCGTGCCGGGTCCATGCTTCCTCGGCGGGCGCGTCCTCGGTCCGTGAGTGCAGGGCGAGCGGACGGCGTCCCGCGCTGTCGGCCGCACCGACCACCAGCCGCAGCTGAAGCCCGCCGTGTTCGGGCAGGATCAGCGGCGCCTGAAGCGTCAGTTCCTCCAGGTAGTCGCAGCCGGCCTGGTCGCCCGCGTGCAGTGCCAGCTCCAGGAAGGCGGTGCCGGGCAGCAGGACCGAGCCCGCGACCGCGTGGTCCGCCAGCCACGGGTGGCTGTGCAGCGACAGCCGCCCGGTGAGCAGCAGCCCGTCCGAGTCCGGCAGCTGCGCGCACGCACCCAGCAGGGGATGTCCCGTCTCCTCCAGTCCGATGGCGGCGACGTCACCCGCCAGGTAGGCGGGCAACTGGGGCCAGTAGCTGCGGTGTTGGAAGGCGTAGGTGGGCAGGTCGACACGGCGGGCGCCGGTCCCGGCGTAGTACGCCTGCCAGTCGACCGGGATGCCGCGGGTGTGGGTGTGGGCGAGGGCCGTGGTCAGGGTCGCGGGTTCGGGGCGGCCCGCGCGGAGCACCGGAACGAAGGCGTGGTCCTCGCCGGTGACGCAGTCCTGCGCCATCGCCGCAAGCACACCGTCCGGGCCCAGCTCGATGAACGTGGTGACGTTTTGCGCTTCGAGGGTGCGGATGCCGTCGTGGAAGCGGACGGCTTCGCGGGCATGACGGACCCAGAAGCCGGGGTCGGTGAGCTCCTCGGCGGTCGCTAGAGCGCCGGTGAGGTTGGAGACCAGCGGGATGCGCGGGGCCTCGTACGACAGACCCTCGGCAACCCGGCGGAACGCCTCCAACATGCCGTCCATGTGCGGGGAGTGGAAGGCATGACTGACCGTCAGACGCTTCGACTTCCGGCCCTGCTCCTCGAAGCGGGCCGCAATCTCCAGTACGGCGTCCTCGTCACCGGAAACCACCACGGACGTCGGGCCGTTGACGGCCGCGATGCTCACCGCGTCGGTCAGGTACGGGGTGACCTCGTCCTCGGTGGCCTGCACCGCCACCATCGCACCACCGGACGGCAGTTCCTGCATCAGCCGACCACGCGCGGCGACCAGCGTGCACGCATCCTCCAGGGACAGCACACCCGCACAATGGGCGGCCGCGATCTCACCGATCGAGTGGCCGGAGACGAAGTCCGGCTTGACGCCCCACGATTCGAGGAGCCGGAACAGCGCCACCTCCACCGCGAACAACGCGGGCTGCGTATACGCGGTCCGGTCGAGCAGCTCGGTGTCGTGGTCGAACATGACGTCCAGGAGCGGCCGTTGCAGGTCCCGGTCGAGGTAGGCGCAGGCGCCGTCCAGTGTGTCAGCGAAGACCGGATATGCCTCGTACAGTTCCCGGCCCATCCCCGGCCGCTGGCTGCCCTGCCCCGTGAACAGGAACGCCGGCTTCCCGGCTACGGGGGTGCCCTCGACCAGTACGGCAGTGCTCTGTCCCTGGGCCAGTGTCTCCAGCGCCGCCAGGAGCCCGTCGCGGTCGGCGGTGATCAGTGCGGCGCGGCGCTCGAAGTGGGAGCGCCCCGTGGCGAGCGAGAACGCCACGTCCGTGAGGTCGGGCGAAGGGTGGCGGGACAGGTGGGAGCGCAGGCGTCCGGCCTGGTCGCGCAGGCCGTCCGCGGTCTTCGCGGAGAGCAGCAGCGGGGCCGCCGCGGCCGGTCGTGCCGGGCGGACCGCACTCTCGTCCTCGGCGGCCTCGGGGGCCTGTTCGAGGATGGTGTGCGCGTTGGTGCCGCTGATGCCGAACGAGGAGACACCGGCCCGCCTAGGACGGCTTTCGACCGGCGTCCACTCCTGGGAGTCCGTGAGGAGGGCGACCGCGCCGCTCGCCCAGTCGACGTGCGGGGTCGGCTCGTCCACGTGCAGGGTCGGCGGCAGGACGCCGTGCTGCATCGCCATGACCATCTTGATGATCCCGGCGACGCCGGCCGCGGCCTGGGTGTGGCCCAGGTTGGACTTGATGGAGCCCAGCCACAACGGCCGTCCGTCGGGGCGCTCCTGACCGTAGGTGGCGAGCAGCGCCTGGGCCTCGATCGGGTCGCCGAGCGTCGTACCGGTGCCGTGCGCCTCGACCGCGTCGACGTCGGCGGCGGACAGCCCGGCACTCGCCAGGGCCTGCCGGATGACGCGCTGCTGGGAGGGGCCGTTGGGCGCGGTCAGGCCGTTGCTGGCGCCGTCCTGGTTGATGGCGCTGCCGCGCACCACGGCGAGGACGGGGTGGCCGTTGCGGCGGGCGTCGGACAGCCGCTCGACGAGCAGCACGCCCACGCCCTCGCCCCAGCCGGTGCCGTCCGCGGCCGCGGCGAACGCCTTGATGCGTCCGTCGGCGGCCAGGCCGCGCTGCCGGCTGAAGTCGACGAACGACGCGGGAGTGGACATCACCGTGACACCGCCGGCCAGCGCCATGGTGCACTCCCCGGCGCGCAGCGCCTGGATCGCCCAGTGCAGCGCGACGAGCGAGGAGGAGCAGGCCGTGTCGACGGTGACCGCGGGGCCTTCGAGGCCGAGGACGTAGGAGACGCGGCCGGAGAGGACACTGGCGGCGTTACCGGTGCCGAGGAAGCCCTCGACGCCCTCCGCGGCGGCCAGCATCAGGGACAGGTAGTCCTGCCCGTTGGTGCCGGCGAAGACGCCGACCCGCTCACGGCGCAGCGTCGTCGGGTCGATCCCGGCCCGCTCGAACGCCTCCCAGGAGGTCTCCAGGAGCAGCCGCTGCTGGGGGTCCATCGCCAGCGCCTCGCGCGGCGAGATCCCGAAGAACGCCGGGTCGAACTCGGCGGCGCCGGCGAGGAATCCGCCGTCGCGTACGTAGGTGGTGTTCTCGCCCCGGCCCTCCGGGTCGTGCAGGGCGTCGACGTCCCAGCCGCGGTCGGCCGGGAAGCCGGTGATCGCGTCCTGCCCGGCCGCCAGCAGTTCCCACAGGTCTTCGGGGGTGTGCACGCCGCCGGGGAAGCGGCAGCTCATCGCCACGATGGCGATGGGGTCGTCGGCGTCGTCGGCAGAGGTGCCGCGGGCCGGTCCCGTGGTGTCCGGGGCCGGCGCGCCGAGCAGGGCGCCGCGCAGGAAGTCGGCCAGCGCGAGCGCGTTGGGGTGATCGAACACGAGGGTCGCGGGCAGCCGCAGTCCGGTGAGCGACCCCAGCAGGTTGCGGATCTCGACGGCGGTCAGGGAGTCGAAGCCGAGGTCGCGGAAGGCGCGTTGGGGCTCGACGGATTCCGGCCCGGGGTGGTTGAGGACGGCCGCGACCTGGGTGCGGACGAAGTCCAGGACGAGCCGCTCCCGTTCGCCTTCCGGTGCATCCGTGAGGCGGCGCCGGAAGGACGACGGGTCACCCGAGGCGGCGTCGGTACCGGCGACACCTTCCAGCGCGCGCCGGGCCTCGGGCAGGCCGGTGATGAACGGGTTGGGGCGCACTGCGGTGAGTCCGGGCGCGAGCCGCGCCCAGTCGATGTCGGCGACGAGCGAGAACGGCTCGTCGAGCGCGAGCGCCCTGTCCAGTGCGGTGAGCGCCAGCTCGGGGTCCATCGGTGCCAGCCCGGCCTGGCGGAGCCGCTGGGACACCACCTGGTCGGTGGCCATGCCGGCCTCGGCCCAGGCGCCCCAGGCGAGCACGGTGGCGGGCAGGCCCTGGGCCCTGCGGTGTTCCGCCAGCGCGTCGAGGCAGGCGTTGGCCGCGGCGTAGTTGCCCTGACCGGCACCGCCGAAGGTGCCCGCGAACGAGGAGAAGAGCACGAACGCGGACAGGTCGAGGTCGCGGGTCAGTTCGTGCAGCACCGTCGCGGCGGCCGACTTGGGCCGCAGCACGGTCGCGAGCCGCTGCGGGGTCTGGGCGTCCAGCACTCCGTCGTCGAGCACACCTGCGGCGTGTACGACGGCGGTCAGCGGGTGCCGCTCGGGAACCGTGGCCAGCAGCTGGGCCAGGGCGGCGCGGTCGGCGACGTCGCAGGCCGCGACGGTCACCTCGGCACCCAGTGCGGTGAGTTCGGCACGCAGTTCGGCGGCACCGGGGGCGTCCGCGCCGCGGCGGCCGACCAGCAACAGGTGTGCGGCGCCGTTGCGGGCCAGCCGGCGTGCGACCCGGGCGCCGAGCGCACCGGTCCCGCCGGTGATCAGGGTGGTTCCGGTGCGGGGCCAGGTGTGCGCCGTCGAGTCGGCCGGGGCCGTCTGCCCGGCGCGGGCGAGGCGGCGTACGAAGATGCCCTGGGAGCGTACGGCGAGCTGGTCCTCGTCGCCGAAGCCGCCCGGGTTCGCCGGGGTGGCCATGCCACCGAGGATGTCGGCGAGCCGGGCGAGCGCGCGCTCGTCGGGCGTCTGGGGCAGGTCGATCAGCCCGCCCCACCGCTCCGGGTACTCCTGGGCGGCCGACCGGCCCAGGCCCCACACATGTGCCTGGCCCGGGTTGCGCAGCAGGTCGGAGCGGCCCACGCTGACCGCTGTCCGGGTGACGCACCACAGCGGCCCCTCGACGCCCGTGTCGCCGAGCGCCTGCACCAGCACGGTGGTCGCCGCCAGGCCCGCCGGCACCGCCTCGTGGGCGGCATGCGGCCGCTCGTCGAGAGCGAGCAGCGACAACACGCCGCTGACGTCCGCGGCGTCGCCGTCCAGTGCGGCGCGAATCCGCTCGACGACCGCCGAACGGTCGTCGGCCGCGGCGTCGAGCACACAGTGCCGTACGGTCACACCGCTGTCGGCGAGCATGCGTCCGGCCGCGCTCACCCAGGCCTCGTCGGCGAGCCCGGCGGGCGTGACCAGCAGCCAGGTGCCGGTCAGCGGCCGGTGCACGGTCTGTGTCAAGGGCTGCCAGGTCACCCGGTAGCGCCAGCTGTCGACGGTGTTGCGGTCGCGGTTGCGCCGATGCCAGGCGGACAGCACGGGCAGGACGTCGCTGAGCGGCTGGTCGGCGTCGACCCCGAGGGTTTGCGTGAGCGCGGCGAGGTCCTCGCTGTCCACGACCTCCCAGAACTGCGCGCTCACCGCGTCGAGGGCCTCGGCGGACAGCGCCTCCGGCTGGGAGAACGGGTCACGTGGCCAGTACGCCTGATGCTGGAAGGCGTACGTGGGCAGATCGACGCGCCGGGCACCGGTGCCGGAGAAGAAGGCCTCCCAGTCGACGGCGACACCGCGGGCGTGCAACCGTGCGGCGGCGGTCGCCAGCGCCTGCGGCTCGGGGCGGTCCTTGCGCAGGGCGGGGGTGAAGGCGGCACCCTCGCGCGTCACGCAGTCCTGTGCCATGGCCGTCAGCACACCGCCCGGCCCGAGCTCCAGGCAGACGGTGACGTCCTGCCCTTCCAGGTACCGCATGCCGTCGAGGAAGCGGACCGCCTCGCGCGCGTGCCGCACCCAGAACTCCGGCGAACACACCTCGTCGCGGGTCGCGATCGTGCCGGTGAGGTTGGAGACGAGCGGGATGCGCGGAGCCTCGTACGACAGACCCTCGGCAACCCGGCGGAACGCCTCCAACATCCCGTCCATGTACGGGGAGTGGAACGCGTGACTGACCGTCAGACGCTTCGTCTTACGGCCCTGCTCCTCGAAGCGGGCCGCGATCTCCAGTACGGCGTCCTCGTCACCGGAGACCACCACGGAGGCCGGACCGTTGACCGCGGCGATGCTCACGGCGTCGGTCAGGTACGGGGTGACCTCGTCCTCGGTCGCCTGCACCGCCACCATCGCGCCACCGGACGGCAGTTCCTGCATCAACCGGGCGCGCGCCGCGACCAGCGTGCACGCGTCGGCCAGCGACAGCACACCCGCACAGTGCGCGGCCGCGATCTCACCGATGGAGTGACCGGAGACGAAGTCCGCCCGGATGCCCCACGATTCGAGGAGACCGAACAGCGCCACCTCGACCGCGAACAACGCAGGCTGGGTGTACGCCGTCTGGTCGATCAGCCCGGCATCGTCGCCGAACATCGCCTCACGAAGCGGCAGTTCGAAGTGGGCGAAGATCTCGTCCAGTGCCCGGGCGAACACGGGGTAGGCGTCGTACAACTCACGGCCCATACCCGCACGCTGGCTGCCCTGACCCGAGAACAGGAACGCCACCTTGCCCTCAGTGGCCGCTTCCGACGCGCTCATCATCTCTCCGGCGGCCAGCGCGGTGAGACTCGTCAGCAGCTCCTCGCGGTCGCTCGCGACGAGCACGGCCCGGCGGTCGAGCGCGGGGCGGCCGACGGCCTGGGAGTAGGCGATGTCGGTGAGAGGCACTTCCGGCCGGGCTGCCAGGTGGGCGCGGAGCCGGCCGGCCTGGGCGCGCAGCGCCGCCTCGTCCTTGCCGGACAGCGCCACCGGTAGGTGCGGCAGGTGCCCGGCCCCCTCGGTGGCCGGCGCCGCGGTCCCGGTGGGCTCCTCGGCCTCTTCCAGGATGGTGTGGGCGTTGGTGCCGCTCATGCCGAACGACGACACGCCGATGCGCCGCGGGCGGTCGGTGCGCGGCCACTCCCGTGCCTCGGCCAGCAGCGACACCTCGCCCGCGGCCCAGTCGACGTGCGGCGTCGGCTCGTTCAGGTGCAGCGTCCTGGGCAGCACGCCGTTGCGCAGGGCCATGACCGACTTGATGACGCCGGCGACGCCCGCGGCGGCCTGCGCGTGTCCGATGTTGGTCTTCAGCGAGCCGAGCCAGAGCGGCTGGTCCTGCGGCCGGTCCTGGCCGTAGGTGGCGATCAGCGCCTGGGCCTCGATCGGGTCGCCGAGTCCGGTGCCGGTGCCGTGCGCCTCGACGGCGTCGACCTCCTGCGGGGTGAGCCGTGCGTTGGCCAGGGCCTGCAGGATGACCCGCTGCTGGGACGGACCGTTGGGTGCCGTGAGCCCGTTGCTGGCACCGTCCTGGTTGACGGCGGTGCCGCGCACCACGGCCAGCACCGGGTGCCCCTTGCGACGGGCGTCGGAGAGCCGTTCGACCAGCAGGATGCCCACGCCCTCGGCGAGGCAGAACCCGTCGGCCGCGGAGGAGAAGGCCTTGCAGCGGCCGTCCATGGCCAGGCCGCGCTGCTTGCTGTAGTCGATGAAGGTGCCCGGTGCCGACATCAGGGTCGCACCGCCGGCCAGCGCCATCGAGCACTCGCCGTTGCGCAGCGCCTGCACCGCCAGGTGCAGGGCGACCAGCGACGAGGAGCAGGCGGTGTCGACGGTGACCGCCGGGCCTTCCAGGCCGAAGGTGTAGGACAGCCGGCCGGAGGCGACGCTGGCGGCGTTGCCGGTGCCCAGGTAGCCCTCGAGATCCTCGGACGAACTCAGCAGCGCGGTCAGGTAGTCGTGGCTGCTGGTGCCGACGAAGACGCCGACCTGCTTGCCGCGCAGGGTCGTCGGGTCGATGCCGGCCCGCTCGAACGCCTCCCATGACGTCTCCAGCAGCAGCCGCTGCTGGGGGTCCATCGACAGCGCCTCACGCGGACTGATGCCGAAGGGGCTGGAGTCGAACCCGGCGATGTCGCGGACGAACCCGCCCTGCTTGACGTAGCTGGTGCCCGGGTGCTCGGGGTCGGGGTGGTAGACGGTGTCGAGATCCCAGCCGCGGTCGGCAGGAAACTCGGTGACGACGTCCACTTCATCGGTCACCAACTGCCACAGGTCCTCGGGAGAGGTGACCCCGCCCGGGTAGCGGCAGCTCATCGCCACAATGGCGATGGGGTCCTGGTTCTTCGCCTCGGCCTCACGCAGGCGCTGACGGGTCTGATGCAGATCCGCCGTCACCAGCTTGAGGTAGTCCCGCAGCGTCTCTTCATTCGCCATTTAAACGCAACCCATTTACGGCAGACGGCATCGGAAAAAGGAACCAGAAATTAATCGGACCGAGAAGTGATTCAACCCGCTCCTCATGGGCAGGCTATGGTCGCCGAAATGCCCCCGACAACCCCTGACCGCCCCCTACCCACCCCTGCATGACCGGGGGTGAGCAGGGGGAAAGAACCTCGGGATCGATTTCACCGCGGTCCTCGACCGAGAAGCCTGACGGACACCGGGGAAATACGTCAATGCTCACGGGCCATACTTCGTGAAAAGGTGAGTTACGCCCTGCCGAGGCCCTCATTGATAAAGGCGATGAGTTCCTCGTCGCTCGCCCCCTCAAGCTGTGACACGTCATCGATGCCACCGCCGCCCGCGGACGGGGTCTCGGCTGCCGGCGCGTCGGTGTCGTTCCACTTCCCCAGCAGCGCCTGCAGGCGCATGGTGATGCGGGCCCTGGTCACGTTGTCCGGGCTGGTGCCGGCGAGCAGCGACTCCAGCCGGTCGAGCTCCTCCAGCACCGGTGCACCACCGTCCGCCTCCGGCACCACCTCGCCGCGCAGGTATCCGGCCACCGCGGACGGCGTCGGGTGGTCGAAGATCAGGGTGGGCGGGAGCTTCAGCCCGGTGGCGGCGCCGAGCCGGTTGCGGAGTTCCACGGCGGTGAGCGAGTCGAAGCCGAGTTCCTTGAAGGCCCGGTTGGCCTCCACCGCGTCGATGCCCGCATGTCCCAGTACGGCGGCGACGGCACCGCGTACCAGATCCAGCAGGAGGCGCTCCTGCTCGGTGGCCGACAGGCCCGCGAGCTGCTTGGTGAGCGGAACCGTGCCCGCGGGGTCGTCCGTGTGCTCGGATTGTGCGTTCTCGATGACTTCCCGGGCCTCCGGCAGGTCGTCCAGCAGGGGACGCGACCGGTCCGCGTTGAAGGCCAGCGCGAAGCGCTTCCACTCCATGTCGATGACGGTCAGTGCCGTCTCGTCCCGGTCGAGGGCGTGGCCCAGGGCCGTGACGGCGAGTTCGGGCGCCATCTCCAGGATGCCGTGCCGGCGCATACGGTCACCCACCGGCCCGGCGACCGCACTGCCATCGCCCCACGGTCCCCAGGCAAGCGTGGTGGCCGTCAGTCCCTCTGCCCGCCGCTGCTCGGCCAGCGCCTCCAGGAAGGCGTTGCCCGGTGCCTGGTTGCCCTGGCCGGGGGCGCCGAAGGTGGCGGCGAAGGAGGAGAACAGCACGAACGCCGACAGGTCCAGGTCCCTGGTGAGTTCGTGCAGATGCCGGGTCGCCTCGACCTTGACCCGCAGGACCCGGTCCAGCTGATCGGGTGTCAGCGCCTCGATGACACCGTCGTCCAGGACGGCCGCAGTGTGCACCACCGCCGTCAGCGGCCGCTCCTGCGGTATCGCAGCCAGCAGTCCGGCAAGGGCGGTGCGGTCGGCGACGTCGCAGGCCGCGACCGTCACCTCGGCACCCAGCGCGGTGAGTTCCTCGAGCAGTGCGCCCGCGCCGGGGGCGTCGGGGCCGCTGCGGCTGGTCAGCAGCAGGTGCCCGGCACCGTTGCCGGCCAGCCACCGGGCCACATGCGCGCCCAGCGCGCCGGTACCGCCGGTGACCAGCACCGTCCCACCGGGCCGCCAGTCACGCACCACCGGGGTGCGATCCAGCGGAGCCCGCACCAGACGCCGTACGAACACGCCCGTGGACCGCAGCGCGAGCTGATCCTCGTCACCGCCCGCCGCGAGCGCGTCCGCGAGCCGGCTCAGCGCCCGCTCGTCGGCCTCCTCCCCGGCCGCGGACGGCAGGTCGAGCAGACCGCCCCACCGCTCACCGTGCTCCATCGATGCCACCCGGCCCAGGCCCCAGACCAGCGCCTGCTCCGGGTTCTCCAGCCGCTCGGAGGGGCTGACGGAGACCGCGCCGCGGGTGGCGCACCACAGCGGTGCCGTGACCTGCGCATCACCGAGGGCCTGCACCAGGGCGAGGGAGCTGTGCAGCGGCTGCCCGGCGTCCAGGGCGAGCAGCGACAGCACCCCGCTGACCGGCTCCCCCTCGCCGAGCTCCTCACGGAGCAGGGCGGCCAGGGTTTCCCGGTCGGCGGACTTGACCACCAACTGCTGTACGCCGGCGCCTCGTTCGGTGAGGGCCTGGGCCATGCCGGTCGCCAGCGAACCCTGGCTGTCCGGGGACGTCAGCAGCAACCAGGTTCCGGAGATCCGTGGCGCCGTCGAACTGCCCGACAGCGGCTTCCAGTTGACCCGGTACCGCCACCCGTCAAGGGTCGACGTCTCACGGCTCTGCCGCCGCCAGGACGACAGCGCAGGCAGCACCTCGCTCAGCCGCTGATCCCCGTCGACCGCCAGCTCCGCAACCAGCGTCTCCCAGTCCTCCCGCTCCACCGCCTCCCAGAACAAGGCATCCGTACGGTCCGTCGGCGATGCGGGCAGTGCCGCGCGGGCAGCGGGCTCGGGCCAGTAGTTCTGGTGTTGGAAGGCGTAGGTGGGCAGGTCGACCCGGCGGGCACCCGTTCCGGCGAACACCGCCTTCCAGTCCACCGACACCCCGTGCACGAACGCCTCACCCAGCGAGGCCAGGAAACGGTCCGCTCCCCCGTCGTCACGGCGCAGCGTGCCCACGACAGCGGCCTGCCGGCCGGCGTCCTCGACGCTCTCCTGCACCCCCATCGCCAGCACCGGATGCGCACTGCACTCGATGAACGCACCAAAACCCTGCACCAGCAGCGTGCGCACCGCACCGTCGAGTTCGACCGTGCGCCGCAGATTCTCAAACCAGTACCCGGCCGAAAGCTCCGCACCCTGCACCCACCGGCCGGTCACCGTCGACAGGAACGGCACCCGTGCAGGCCGCGGCTCGATGCCGTCCAGGAGCTGCAGCAACTCCTCACGCAGCAAATCCACTTGGGCGGAGTGCGAGGCGTAATCCACCGGCACCCGCCGCGCCCGCACCCCGTCGCTCTCACAGGCGGCCAGCAACTCGTCCAGGGCCTGCGGCTCACCGGAGACCACCACCGACGACGGCCCGTTCACCGCCGCCACCGAAATCCGCTCCTCACCCCAGACCGCAATCCTCTCCCGCACCGCCGCCACCGGCAGCGCAAGCGAGACCATGCCGCCCAGCCCGGCCAGCACCCGGCCGATCGCCTGACTCCGCAACACCACCACCCGCGCCGCATCCCCCAGACTCAACACGCCCGCCACGCAGGCCGCGGCAATCTCCCCCTGGGAATGACCCAGCACCGCGGCCGGCTCCACACCCGCCGCCCGCCACACCTCGGCCAGCGAGACCATCACCGCAAACAGCACGGGCTGGACCACATCCACCCGCTCCAACGACGGCGCACCCTCCACCTGCCGCAGCACATCCACCAACGACCAGTCCGTCAACGACTCCAGCGCCGCCGCGCACTCACCGATCCGGGCAGCAAACACGGGCGAAGCGTCCAGCAGCTGCGCGGCCATGCCCGCCCACTGCGAGCCCTGACCCGGGAAGACGAACACCGTCTTACCCCCCGCACTCACCCCCTGCACCACACCCGGCGCCACCGAACCCGCCGCCACCGCACCAAGCCCCGCACACAACCCCGAAGCCTCACCACCCACCACCACCGCACGATGCTCCAGACCCGCACGCCCCACCGCCAGCGACACACCCACATCCACCGCACGCACACCCCCATGCGCGTCCACCCACCCCAGCAACCGCCCCGCCTGCTCCCGCAACGCCGCCGCACTCCCACCCGACAGCACCCACGGCACACACCCACCAACCACCAGACCCGACCCCGGCACACCCACCGGCACGTGCCCCGACCCCGACTCCGGCTCCAGCCCCTCCTCCACCGGCGCCTGCTCCACCACCACATGCGCATTCGTCCCACTGAAACCGAACGCGGACACACCTGCCCGCCGCGCGTGACCGGTCTGCGGCCACTCGGTGGGCCCGGTGAGCAGCTCGACGGCTCCGGTGGACCAGTCGACATGCGGGGTGGGCTCGTCGATGTGCAGGCTCTGCGGGAGCACACCGTGCCGCATCGCCAGCACCATCTTCATCACACCCGCCACACCCGCGGCGGCCTGCGTGTGGCCGATGTTCGACTTGATGGAGCCCAGCAGGAGCGGCCGGTCCGCAGGGCGATCCTGGCCATAGGTGGCCAGCAGCGCCTGCGCCTCGATCGGATCACCCAGGCTCGTACCGGTGCCGTGCGCCTCCACGACGTCGACATCGGCCCCCGACAGCCGGGCGTTGGCCAGTGCCTGCCGGATCACCCGCTGCTGCGACGGACCGTTCGGCGCCGTCAGACCATTGCTCGCACCGTCCTGGTTCACGGCACTGCCACGGACCACCGCCAGCACCGGGTGGCCGTTCTTCCGGGCGTCCGACAGCCGCTCGACCAGCAGGATGCCCACGCCCTCAGCCGGACCGAAGCCGTCGGCGTCGGCGGAGAATGCCTTGCAGCGGCCGTCCGCGGACAGCCCGCGCTGCCGGCTGAACTCCACGAACAGACCGGGCGTGGCCATCACATGGGCGCCGCCGGCGAGCGCGAGATCGCACTCGCCGTTGCGCAGCGCCTGCACCGCCAGGTGGAGGGCGACGAGCGAGGCCGAGCACGCGGTGTCCACCGTCACCGCCGGACCCTCCAGCCCGAACGTGTAGGAGATACGTCCGGAGATCACACTGGCGGCGTTGCCGGTGCCCAGGTGGCCGGCGAAGTCATCGTCGGCTTCCAGCAGGGCGGACAGGTAGTCGGAGCCGTTGACACCGACGAAGACACCGGACTGGCTGCCCCGCAGCGTCACCGGGTCGATCCCCGCCCGCTCGAACGCCTCCCACGACGTCTCCAACAGCAACCGCTGCTGCGGATCCATCGCCAACGCCTCACGCGGACTGATCCCGAAGAACCCCGGATCAAAACGCGTCGCCTCCCGCAGGAAACCACCCTCCCGCGTATACGACGTCCCCTGCGCATCCGGATCAGGGTCGTACAACCCCGCCACATCCCAACCCCGGTCCACCGGGAACCCCGACAACGCATCCCCACCCGAAACCAGCAACCGCCACAGATCCTCCGGCGACCGCACATCACCCGGGAAACGACAACTCATCCCCACAATGGCGATGGGCTCCCGGGCCCGGTCCTCGATGTCCCGCAGCCGCCCGTACGCCTCGTCGAGATCCGTCGTGACTTTTTTGAGGTATTCGCGGAGCTTTGCTTCGTTCGCCATGGGCGCTTCACCTATTCGGATGGTCGTCGAGATCGTGGCAGGGGTGGGTGCGATGCGGTGGCCGGCTCATGGCTTCAACTCGCGCCGAAACGCTTGTCGATGAAGTCGAACAGCTCGTCGTCGCTGGCGTCTTCGAGGACCGCCGTGGTCTCACCGCCGCCCTGGGCACGGCGTGCGTCGTTCCACTGCGCCAGAAGCGACTGCAGGCGTACCGCGACCCGGGCGTGTGCCGCGTCGTCCCCCGTCAGTGCCGCCAGGTCGTCGGTCGCCAGCGAGGAGAACGCGTTCTCCAGCCGGTTCAGCTCGTCCAGCACGGACACCTCCGGCTCGGCCACCTCGGGCGCGACCTGCCCGAGCAGGTGCTGAGCGAGTGCCGCCGGGGTCGGGTAGTCGTAGACGAGCGTGGCCTGCAGGCGCAGCCCCGTCGCCGTGTTGAGCCGGTTGCGCAGTTCGACCGCGGTGAGGGAGTCGAAGCCCAGTTCGCGGAAGGCCTGTCCGGCGCCCACCTCATCGTGCGAGGTGTGCCCCAGGACGGCGGCCACCTGCCCGCGTACCAGATCGAGCACTGTCTGTTCCCGCTCGGCCGCCGACAGCCGGGCCAGCCGCTGCGCCAGTCCCTCGGCGGCGCCTCCGGCGCCGGTGCCGGTGTGGCCGTCGCCGGAGCGGCGGCGGACCGTGGTGCGCACCAGGCCTCGGAACATCGGCAGGAGGTCGCCGCTCGCCGCGGCGGCGCGCAGGGTGCCGAAGTCGAGCCTGAGCGGCACCAGGACGGCCTCGCCGGATGCGGTGCTCGCCCGGCAGGCGGCGTCGAACAGGGCGAGTCCCTGGTCCTCCTGCAGCGGCAGTACGCCTCCGAGCGCCGCGCGGGAGCGGTCGGCGGCGGCCAGCCTGCCCGCCATGCCGCGTTCCTCGGCCCACATGCCCCACACCAGGGACAGAGCGGTCAGTCCGCGGGCGCGGCGGTGCGCGGCCAGCGCGTCGAGGAAGACGTTGGCCGCCGCGTAGTTGGCCTGCCCGGCAGCGCCGAGCGTGCCGGCTGCCGCCGAGAACAGTACGAATGCCGACAGATCCAGGTCCTGGGTCAGGTCGTGCAGATTGAGGGCCGCGTCGACCTTCGCCCGCAGCACCCGGGCGACCCGCTCGGGCGTGAGCTTGTCGACGACACCGTCGTCCAGTACGGCCGCGGTGTGCACGACGGCCGTCAGCGGATGCTGCGCCGGCACCGTCGCGAGGAGTTCGGCGAGCGCCGCACGGTCGGCCACGTCGCAGGCCGCCACCGTGACCTCCGTCCCCGACCGGCCGAGTTCCTCCCGGAGTTCGGCCATGCCCTCCGCGGCGGGTCCGCTCCGGCTGACCAGCAGCAGCCGGCGGGCACCGTGCTCCGCCGCCAGGTGCCGTGCGAGCAGCCGCCCCAGCCCACCGGTGGCCCCGGTGATCAGGACGGTCCCCTGGGGATCGAACGCCGGAGCCGGCCGCTCGACGACCCGCGCCGTACGGGCAAGGCGCGGCACGTACGCGGAACCGGACCGCAGGACGAGTTCCGGCTCCCCGGACATCACGGCCCCCGCAAGCGCGCCGTAGGAGGCATCGGTCCGGTCGGTGTCGAGCAGGACGATCCGGTCGGGGTTCTCCGACTGCGCGGACCGCACCAGGCCCCATACCGCCGCGTGCGCCAGGTCCGCGACGTCCTCTCCCGGGCCGGTGGCGACCGCACCGGCGGTGAGGACCGCCAGCCGGGTGCCGGCGAACCGGTCACCGGCCAGCCAGGACTGCAGGGCGCCGAGCACCTGGGTGACGGAAGCACCGACCTGCGCGGCCAGGCGGGACGTGTCGCCGTGGTGGCCGTCATCGTGCTCGCCGTGAGCGTCGCGCGGTCCGGATACGCAGGGCAGCAGGATCACGTCCGGAACCGCACGGCCCGCGCCGACGGCCGCCTCCAGCGTCGACACGTCGTCGAAGACCTCGGCCCGGATGCCCGCCGTCAGGAGCGACGCCGTCACCCCTGCGTCGTCCAGTGCGCCGATGACGACGTAGCCGCCGCTCTCGGATGCGGCGGCGGATGCGACGGGCGTGCGCAGCCACTGGAGGCGGAACAGCGAGTCATGGTGGGCACCGCTGTCTCCGATCGCCGCGGCGGTGGCGGCCACCTGCTCGGCGGTGAGGGGGCGCAGGGCCACGGACTGTGCCGTCACCACCGGGGCACCGGTGGAATCCGTCGCGGTGAGCGCCACGGAACCGTCGCCCAGGGAACCGATCCGCACCCGCAGCGCGGAGGGCGCCGGGGCGTGCAGTACCACCTCCCGCCAGGCGAGGGGCAGATCACCCGCTCCGGCACCGCCGGGAGCACACCGCTGAGCCGCCAGGAGCGCCGCGTCGAGCAGCGCGGGAGGCAGGGCGAACTGCTCGGCGCCGGCCCGCTGTTCGCCTTCCCTCTGGTCGCCCTCCTCGTGTACCGGAGCGAGTCTCACCTCGGCGAAGACCACACCGTCGCGCACCCACACCTGCTCCAGCGTCCGGAAGGACGCGCCGTGCACGACGCCTGCGGCAGCCGACGCCTCGTACAGCGTGTCGACCGGCACCGCCTCGGCACCGGCCGGCGGCCAGACCGCCAGGTCGGCCGTATCAGGGAGGATGTGTCCGGCATCCGGCGCAGCAGTGAGCGTGGCGCTCGCGTTGCGGGTCCACGGGGCGTCCGGCCGAATGTCGTCCCCGGCACCGGAAGTCGCCCGCTCGGGCCGCGAGTACACCGTCAGGGTGCGGCGGTCCGACCGGTCCCCTGTGCCGTCGACAGGTCCGGACTCGCCGACCCGCACCCGCAGTTGGACGCCACCGTGCTCCGGCAACACCAGCGGCATGTGCACGTCCAGCTCGACCGGCACCGGGCAGCCGACCCGCTCGCCGGCGTGGATCGCCAGCTCCACGAACGCCGACGCGGGCAGCACCACCTGCCCCATGACCGTGTGATCGGCCAGCCAGGGATGTGTCTGCAACGACAGCCGCCCCGTGAACAGGCAACCGTCGGAATCGGGCAGCTCCACGGCGGCACCCAGCAACGGATGGTCCGACGAGCCGATCCCGACGGACGTCACGTCGTCGGAGCCGGTGACGACGTCGACCCAGTAGTGCCGACGCTGGAAGGCGTACGTGGGCAGGTCGACGCGGCGGGCACCGGTCCCGGCGTAGTACACCGGCCAGTCCACCGCGATACCCCGGACGTGGGCGTGCGCGAGAGCCGTGGAGAGGGTTTCGGGCTCCGGACGGCCCGCGCGGAGCACCGGTACGAAGGCGTGGTCCTCGCCGGTGACGCAGTCCTGCGCCATCGCCGACAGCACACCGTCCGGGCCGAGCTCGATGAACGTGGTGACGTTGTGCGCTTCGAGGGTGCGGATGCCGTCGTGGAAACGGACCGCCTCGCGGGCGTGACGGACCCAGAAGCCGGGGTCGGTGAGCTCCTCGGCGGTCGCGAGCGCGCCGGTGAGGTTGGAGACCACCGGGATGCGCGGGGCCTCGTACGACAGACCCTCCACGACCTTGCGGAAGTCGGCCAGCATGCCGTCCATGTGCGGGGAGTGGAAGGCGTGACTGACCGTCAGACGCTTCGTCTTGCGGCCCTGCTCCTCGAAGCGGGCCGCGATCTGCAATACGGCGTCCTCGTCACCGGCAATGACCACGGACGTCGGGCCATTGGCGGCCGCGATGCTCACCGCGTCCGTCAGGTACGGGGTGACCTCGTCCTCGGTCGCCTGCACCGCCACCATCGCGCCACCGGACGGCAGTTCCTGCATCAGCCGGCCGCGCGCGGCGACCAGCGTGCAGGCGTCCGCAAGTGAGAGCACACCCGCACAGTGGGCGGCCGCGATCTCACCGATGGAGTGGCCGGAGACGAAGTCCGGCCTGATGCCCCACGATTCGAGCAGCCGGAACAGCGCCACCTCCACCGCGAACAACGCGGGCTGCGTATAGCCCGTCTGGTCCAGGATCCCCGGCTCGTCGCCGAACACCGCCTCACGCAGCGGCAGTTCGAAGTGAGCGAAGATCTCATCCAGTGCCTGGGCGAACACGGGGTAGGCGTCGTACAACTCCCGGCCCATCCCCAGCCGCTGGCTGCCCTGACCGGTGAACAGGAACGCCGTACGGCCCTCACCAGCCGTTCCCCGGACCACCTGCGGGCCCGGCTCCCCCGTTGCCAGTGCGGCCAGCCCGGCCAGCATGACGTCGCGGTCACCACCGACCACCGCCGCCCGTCGCTCCAGCGCGGCCCGCGAAGTCGCGAGCGAGTAGGCGACATCTGCCGGCCTCACATCGCCGTCCGAGACGATCCGCGTCCACAGGCGTTCGGCCTGAGCCCGCAGCGCGCCGTCGGACTTGGCGGAGAGAACCCATGTGGTGCTCAACGGTTCGGCCTGGTACGGAAGAGTCTCCGTCCGGTCCACATCTTCAGCCGGTGGCTGCTCGAGCACGGTGTGGGCGTTGGTGCCGCTCACGCCGAACGAGGAGATGGCGGCCCGCCGGGGACGGCCCGTCTCCGGCCACTCCCGCGCCTCGGTCAGCAGCTCGACCGCGCCCGCCGCCCAATCGACATGCGGGGTCGGCTCATCGACATGCAGAGTCTGCGGCAGCACACCATGCCGCATCGCCATCACCATCTTGATGATGCCCGCGACACCGGCCGCCGCCTGCGTGTGCCCGATGTTCGACTTGATCGAACCCAGCCACAACGGCCGGTCCTCGCCGCGCTCCTGACCGTAGGTGGCCAGCAACGCCTGGGCCTCGATCGGATCACCCAGCGTCGTACCCGTACCGTGCGCCTCCACCGCATCCACGTCCGACGCCGACAGACCCGCCGACGCCAAGGCCTGCCGGATCACCCGCTGCTGCGACGGACCATTCGGCGCCGTCAGACCATTGCTCGCACCATCCTGATTCACCGCCGAGCCGCGGACCACCGCCAGCACCGGATGGCCGTTCTTCCGAGCGTCCGACAGCCGCTCCACGAGCAGCATGCCCACACCCTCACCCCAGCCGGTGCCGTCCGCACCCGCCGCGAACGCCTTCACCCGGCCATCGGCAGCAAGACCACGCTGCCGGCTGAACTCGATGAACGCGCCGGGTGTCGACATCACGGTCACGCCGCCAGCCAGGGCCAGCTCGCACTCACCACTGCGCAGCGCCTGGGCGGCCAGGTGCAGGGCGACCAGCGACGAGGAGCAAGCCGTGTCCACCGTCATCGCGGGGCCTTCGACACCGAAGGTGTAGGCGAGACGCCCGGAGACGACGCTGGCCGAGTTGCCGGTGCTCATGAAGCCGTCCGTGGCTTCGGTCGAGTTGAGGACCAGGGACAGGTAGTCCTGACCGTTGGTCCCGATGAAGACGCCCGCCTGGCTGCCGCGTACGGACGACGGATCGATCCCGGCGCGCTCGAACGCTTCCCAGGACGTCTCCAGCAGCAACCGCTGCTGCGGGTCCATCGCCAGCGCTTCACGCGGGCTGATCCCGAAGAACGCCGGGTCGAACTCGGCTGCGTCGTAAAGGAATCCGCCCTCACTCGCGTAGGAGGTGCCTTCGCGCTCGGAGTCGGAGTCGTACAACGACTCGATGTCCCAGCCGCGGTCGGTGGGGAAGCCGGAGATCGCGTCCCGCCCGGAGGCGAGGAGTTGCCAGAGGTCTTCCGGTGACCGTACGCCGCCGGGGAAGCGGCAGCTCATGCCGACGATCGCGATCGGGTCGTCCGCCGCCTCCGCCGACCGCGGCACCGGGCCGTCGGCCACCGCCTGGGTGCCGAGCAGCTCCGTCCACAGGTGATCGGCCAGCGCCGTCGGAGTCGGGTAGTCGTAGATCAGCGTGGCGGGAAGCCGCAGCTCTCCCGCGGCCCCCAGGCGGTTGCGGAGCTCGACCGCCGTCAGCGAATCGAAGCCGAGCTCCTTGAACGCGCGGTTGGCTCCGACGGTCTCAGGGCCGGCGTGGCCGAGCACGGCCGCGACGGTCTCACGTACCAGCTCCAGCAGCAGGCGCCGCTGCTCTGTCTCGGGGAGACGGGACATGCGCTGTACGAGGGCCGACGTGGGCGCCCTGTCCGTGCCGGAGTCGGCGGCGGATTCGGCGGGTGCCAGGGCCGCGCGTGCTTCGGGGAGTTCCGCCAGCAAGGGGCTTTGGCGCACGGCGGTGAAGCCGGGTGCGAACCGCTGCCAGTCGACGTCCGCGACGGCCACCACCGTGTCGTGCGCGTCCAGTGCGTGCTGCAGCGCGTCGATCGCGGCCGAGGTGGCCATCGGCGGTACGCCGCCGGCCCGCATCCGCTGCGCGAGGTTCTCGTCGGATGCCATACCGCCTTCGGCCCATGGGCCCCAGGCGATCGAGGTGGCGGGCAGTCCGTCGGCCCGCCGCTGCTCGGCAAGCGCGTCGAGGTGAGCATTGGCCGCGGCGTAGTTCGCCTGGCCCGCCGTTCCCCATACGCCACTCACCGAGGAGAAGAGCACGAAGGCCGACAGGTCCATGTCCCGGGTGAGTTCATGAAGATGCACCGCGGAGACGGCCTTCGCCCGCAGCACCGCCTCGAACCGCTCCGGAGTCAGCGAGTCCAGCACCCCGTCGTCCAGCACACCGGCCGTATGCACCACCGCCGACAACGGCAACTCCACCGGCACCGACGCAAGGAGTTCGGCGATTGCCACACGGTCGGCCACATCACACGCCGCCACCGTCACCCGGGCACCCAACGACCCGAGCTCCGCCGCCAACTCCGCCGCCCCCGGCGCCCCCGAACCACGACGACTCGTCAACAGCACATGCTCAGCACCCCGACCCACAAGCCACCGCGCCACCTCCGCACCCAACGCACCCGTACCACCCGTCACCAACACCGTGCCGCGCGGGGCCCAGGCGTCCTCGTGCTCCGGGCCCTGCGGTGCCCGCAGCAGCCGGCGTCCGAAGAGGGCCGAGGAGCGTACCGCGACCTGGTCCTCGTGGCCGCTGCCGGCCAGCACGCCGGCCAGTCGGGACAGTGCCCGCTCGTCCGGCGTCTGCGGCAGATCGACCAGTCCGCCCCAGCGTTCCGGATGCTCCAGGGCGGCCACCCGCCCCAGACCCCAGATCTGTGCCTGCACGGCATCGTGCACCGGCTCGGAGGCGGCCGTGGCGACCGCGCCACGGGTGAGGCACCACAGGGGTGCCGTGACACCGGAGTCGCCCAGTGCCTGGATCAACAAGGCGGACGGAGCGGCGCCCGTGCCGGCGTCCGGCAGCCACAGCACGCCTTCGAGCTCCGGCGCGTCGCCGACGGCGTCCTGGATCAGCGTGGCCAGCGAGTGCCGGTCGGCGCCGTCGAAGGGGACGGTCAGTTGCCTGAGGCGGGCCCCGTGCCGGGTCAGTCCCTCGATGACATCTGCCGCGGCTTGGGCGCGCGGCACCACCGTCAGCCACTCCCCGGGCAGCCGGGGAGCACCGCTCTCACGCAGCGGCTGCCACACCGCCCGGTAGCGCCACCCTGTGTCCGCCGACGGCAGGGCAGTCCGCGGCCAGTAACGCCGGTGCTGGAACGCATAGGTGGGCAGGTCGACACTGCGGGCTCGACCATCCGCGAAGAACGCCTGCCAGTCCACCGCGACACCGCGCACATGAGCCTGTCCGAGCGCCGTCACCAGCGTCTCCGGCTCGGCGCGTCCCCTGCGCAGCACAGGCACGAACATCCGGTCCTCGCCGGTGACGCACTCCTGCCCCATCGCCGACAGCACACCGTCGGGCCCGAGTTCGACGAAAGTCGTCACATTGTGCGCTTCGAGAACGCCGATCCCCTCGTGGAACCGGACCGCCTCGCGGGCGTGGCGGACCCAGAAGCCGGGGTCGGTGAGCTCGTCGGCAGTCGCGAGAGCGCCGGTGAGGTTGGAGACCAGCGGGATGCGCGGGGCCTCGTACGACAGGCCCTCCACGACCTTGCGGAAGTCGGCCAGCATGCCGTCCATGTGCGGGGAGTGGAAGGCGTGACTGACCGTCAGACGCTTCGTCTTGCGGCCCTGCTCCTCGAAGCTTGCCGCGATCTCCAGGACGACGTTCTCGTCGCCCGCGATCACGACGGAGGTGGGGCCGTTGACGGCCGCGATGCTCACGGCGTCGGTCAGGTACGGGATGACCTCGTCCTCGGTGGCCTGCACCGCCACCATCGCGCCACCGGGCGGCAGTTCCTGCATCAGCCGACCACGCGCCGCGACCAGCGTGCACGCGTCGGCCAGGGACAGCACACCGGCACAGTGCGCGGCCGCGATCTCACCGATCGAGTGACCGGACACGAAGTCCGGCCTGATGCCCCACGATTCGAGGAGCCGGAACAGCGCCACCTCGACCGCGAACAACGCGGGCTGCGTGTACGCCGTCTGGTCGATCAGCTCGGCGTCGTCGCCGAACACCGCCTCACGCAGCGGCAGTTCGAAGTGAGCGAAGATCTCATCCAGTGCCCGGGTGAACACGGGGTAGGCGTCGTACAACTCCCGGCCCATGCCCGCACGCTGGCTGCCCTGACCGGTGAACAGGAACGCCGACTTGCCCCGGCTGTCTGTGCTGCCGCGGATGACTCGAGGCGACGGGCTGCCCAGGGCCAGAGCCTGAAGGTCTGCCACCGCAGTGGCGTGCTCCGATGCCACGACCACCGCGCGCTCTGCGAAGGACGAGCGGCCCACGGCCAGTGAGTATCCGATGTCCGCCAGACCCTGTTCGGGGCGCGCCGTCACATGCGACCACAGCCTGTCGGCCTGCGCAGGCAGGGCGTCGGCGTCCATCGCCGACACGAGCAGCGGCACGACCGTGGCGGCGGGGTACGACCCCGTCCCGGGGACCTCGGCCATGTCCCCTTCGGGCGCCTGCTCGATGATGGTGTGGGCGTTGGTGCCGCTGAAACCGAAGGAGGAGACACCCGCCCGGCGGGGACGGCCGGTCTCCGGCCACGACCGGGCCTCGGTCAGCAGCTCTACCGCACCCGCCGACCACTCCACATGCGGGGTCGGCTCGTCCACGTGCAGGGTCTGCGGCAGCACACCGTGCCGCATCGCCAACACCATCTTGATGATGCCCGCGACACCGGCCGCCGCCTGCGTGTGACCGATGTTCGACTTGATCGAACCCAGCCACAACGGCCGGTCCTCGCCGCGCTCCTGGCCGTAGGTGGCCAGCAGCGCCTGCGCCTCGATCGGGTCACCCAGGCTCGTACCGGTGCCGTGCGCCTCCACCGCATCCACGTCCGACGCCGACAGACCCGCCGACGCCAAGGCCTGCCGGATCACCCGCTGCTGCGACGGACCATTCGGCGCCGTCAGACCATTGCTCGCACCATCCTGATTCACCGCCGAGCCGCGCACGACCGCCAGCACCGGATGGCCGTTCTTCCGAGCGTCGGACAGCCGCTCCACCAGGAGCATGCCCACACCCTCACCCCAGCCGGTGCCGTCCGCACCCGCCGCGAACGCCTTCACCCGGCCATCGGCAGCAAGCCCACGCTGCCGGCTGAAGTCGATGAAGGTGCCCGGTGTCGACATCACGGTCACACCGCCGGCCAGGGCCAGCTCGCACTCGCCACTGCGCAGCGCCTGGATCGCCCAGTGCAGGGCGACCAGCGAGGACGAGCAGGCCGTGTCCACTGTCACGGCCGGGCCTTCGAGACCGAAGACGTAGGCGAGCCGTCCGGAGACCACGCTCGCCGCGTTGCCCGTGCCCAGGTGCCCCTCAAGCCCCTCGGGGTCCTCCAGGAGGAGCGAGAGGTAGTCCTGGCCGTTGGTGCCCACGAAGACTCCGGCCTGGCTGCCGCGCACGGTCGCCGGGTCGATTCCGGCCCGTTCGAAGGCTTCCCAGGTGGTCTCCAGCAGCAGCCGCTGCTGCGGGTCCATGGCGAGCGCCTCACGCGGGCTGATCCCGAAGAACCCCGGGTCGAAGTCGCCCGCGTCGTAGAGGAATCCGCCCTCACGCGCATACGAGGTGCCGGGTGCGTCGGGGTCCGGGTTGTAGAGGCTTTCGATGTTCCAGCCGCGGTCGAGAGGCAGACCGGAGACGGCGTCCGCGCCGGAGGCGAGCAGCTGCCACAAGTCCTCCGGCGACCGTACGCCGCCGGGGAAGCGGCAGCTCATCGCCACGATCGCGATCGGGTCGTCCGCCGTCTGCCCCGCTCGCGACACCGGGCCGTGGGCCACCGCCCGGGTGCCGACCAGTTCGGTCCACAGGTGATCGGCCAGCGCGGCCGGGGTCGGGTGGTCGAACACCAGCGTCGTCGGGAGCCGCAGGTCGCTCGCGGCGCCCAGTCGGTTGCGGAGTTCGACCGCTGTCAGCGAATCGAAGCCGAGCTCCTTGAACGCCCGCCCGGCGTCGACGTCAGCGGCGTCCGCGTGGCCGAGTACCTGGGCGACATGCGTGAGGACCAGGTCGAGGAGGAGCTGTTTCTGTTCCGCCTCGGCGAGCCCGGCAAGCCGCTGGGCCGCCGAGGACCGGGGGGCCGCACCGGGTGCCGGGGCCGCGGCCTGTTCGGGCCGCGCCTCGGGCAGGTCTGCCAGCAGGGGGCTGGGCCGCACTGCGGTGAACCCGGTGGCGTAACGCTGCCAGTCGATGTCCGCGACGGTCACCACGGTCTCGTCCTGGTCCAGCATCCGCTGCAGCGCGGAGATCGCCGCGTCGCTCGCCATGGGCGGGACTCCGCCGAGCGCCATGCGCTTCGCCAGCGCCTCGTCGGACGCCATGCCGGTCGCCCAGGCGCCCCAGGCGATCGAGGTGGCGGGCAGTCCGTCGGCCCGCCGCTGCTCGGCGAGCGCGTCGAGGTGGGCGTTGGCCGCGGCGTAGTTCGCCTGGCCGGGAGCGCCGAGCGTGCCGCTCATGGAGGAGAAGAGCACGAAGGCCGACAGGTCCATGTCCCGGGTGAGTTCATGAAGATGCACCGCGGAGACAGCCTTCGCCCGCAGCACCGCCTCGAACCGCTCCGGAGTCAGCGAGTCCAGCACCCCGTCGTCCAGCACACCGGCCGTATGCACCACCGCCGACAACGGCAACTCCACCGGCACCGACGCAAGGAGTTCGGCGAGCGCCACACGGTCGGCCACATCACACGCCGCCACCGTCACCCGCGCACCCAACGACCCGAGCTCCGCCGCCAACTCCGCCGCCCCCGGCGCCCCGGAACCACGACGACTCGTCAACAGCACATGCTCAGCACCCCGACCCACAAGCCACCGCGCCACCTCCGCACCCAACGCACCCGTACCACCCGTCACCAACACCGTGCCCTCGGGCTTCCACGCCCGTGCCGGCGGGGCACCGGCCGCGGAGGCGCGGACCAGCCTGCGGGCGAGCAGGCCGGAGGGGCGGATGGCGATCTGGTCCTCGTCGGCCGCGCCGGAGCCGGCCGCACGGGACAGGGTGCCGGTCGCACGGGACAAGGTGCCGGCCAGTCGGGACAGGGTTTGGTCGTCCACCGTCTCGGGCAGGTCGATCAACCCGCCCCAGCGTTCCGGATGTTCCAGGGCGGCCACCCGGCCAAGACCCCAGACCGCCGCCTGCGCCGGGTCCCTGGGCCGGTCTCCGACGGCGGTCGACATCGCGCCACGGGTGACACACCACAGCGGGGCCGTGGCCTGGGCGTCGCCCAGCGCCTGCACCAGTACGGCGGTCGACGTCACCGCCTGGGGGCCGTCCAGCAGTGAGAGGACGCCCGTGACCGCGGACGCCGCAGTGGCGAGCCGTTCGGCCAGTGCAGCACGGTCGTCCGCGTCGGTCTGCGTCAGCACGAACTCATGGACGTCTGCACCGCGTTCGGCCAGTCCGCCGTAGATGTCCGCGGCGGCTCCCGTCTCCGGCACGACCACCAGCCATCGGCCGGACAGCCGTGTCCCGGAGGCATCGGCCAGCGGCTTCCACACGGTGCGGTAGCACCAGCCGTCCACCGTCGACCGCTCATCGCGCCGACGACGCCAGGAGGACAGGACGGGCAGCATGCTGTCGAGCCAGGTGTCCTGCTCGACCTCGAGTTCGGCGGCGACGCCGGCCGGGTCCTGGCGCTCCACGGCCTGCCAGAACCGCGCTTCCCCGGCGGCTTCGCCCACCGCGGCGGGCCGGGCAGCGGTGCCCATGTGCTCGGGCCAGAAGCGGTGACGCTGGAACGCGTAGGTGGGCAGGTCGACGCTGCGTGCACCGGTGCCGGCGAAGAACGCCCGCCAGTCCACTGCGACACCCCGGATGTGGATCTGCGCCAGCGCCCTGACCAGCGCCTCCGCTTCGGCGCGCCCCTTGCGCAGCACGGCTTCGAACGCTTGGTCGTCTTCGGTGACGCACTCCTGGCCCATCGCCGACAGCACACCATCGGGCCCGAGTTCGACATACGTCGTCACGCCTTCGGCCTCGAGCGCCCGAATGCCGTCGTGGAAACGGACGGCCTCGCGGGCATGGCGGACCCAGAAGCCGGGGTCGGTGAGCTCCTCGGTGGTCGCGAGCGCGCCGGTGAGGTTGGAGACGACCGGGATGCGCGGGGCCTCGTACGACAGGCCCTCGGCAACCTCGCGGAACGCCTCCAGCATCCCGTCCATGTGCGGGGAGTGGAACGCGTGACTGACCGTCAGACGCTTCGTCTTACGGCCCTGCCCCTCGAAGCGGGCCGCGATCTCCAGTACGGCGTCCTCGTCACCGGCGATGACGACGGAGGCCGGACCGTTGACGGCCGCGACGCTCACCGCGTCCGTCAGGTACGAGGTGACCTCGTCCTCGGTCGCCTGCACCGCCACCATCGCCCCACCGGACGGCAACTCCTGCATCAGCCGACCACGCGCGGCGACCAACGTGCACGCGTCGGCCAGCGAGAACACCCCCGCACAGTGCGCGGCCGCGATCTCACCGATGGAGTGGCCGGAGACGAAGTCCGGCCTGATGCCCCACGATTCGAGCAGCCGGAACAGCGCCACCTCCACCGCGAACAACCCAGGCTGGGTGTACGCCGTCTGGTCCAGGATCCCCGGCTCGTCGCCGAACACCGCCTCCCGCAGCGGCAGTTCGAACCTGGCGAAGACCTCATCCAGCGCCTGAGCGAACACGGGATAGGCGTCATACAGCTCCCGGCCCATCCCGAGGCGCTGACTGCCCTGCCCGGTGAACAAGAACGCCGACTTGCCGCCGGCAGGGGTGCCCTGCACGAGTCCGGTCGTGCTGCTCGCTTCGGACAGCGCGGTCAGCCCGGCCACCAGACCGTCGCGGTCCTCCGCGAGGACGACCGCGCGCGCGTCGAAGGCCGAGCGTCCGGTGGCCAGCGAAGCGGCGATGTCGAGCGGCTGCGGCCCGGTGTGCGTGTCGAGGTGGGACAGCAGGCGGTCGGCCTGGGCGCGGAGGACGTCATGGGAGCGGCCCGACAGCAGGTAGGGCAGCACGGGCGGTGCCGCAGGGCCGGTCGGCCGCTCCGGCTCGTCCGTGGGCGCCTGTTCGAGGACGACATGTGCGTTGGTGCCGCTGTATCCGAACGAGGAGACACCCGCACGGCGCGGCCGACCCGTCCGGGGCCATTCCCTGGGCTCGGTGAGCAGTTCCATCGCCCCCGACGACCAGTCCACGTGCGGGGTCGGCTCGTCCACGTGCAAGGTCTGCGGGAGCAGGTCGTGCCGCATCGCCAGGATCATCTTGATCACACCGGCGGCGCCCGCGACGGCCTGGGTGTGGCCGATGTTCGACTTCACCGAGCCCAGCCACAGCGGGCGGTCGACGGGGCGGTCCTGACCGTAGGTGGCGAGCAGCGCCTGGGCCTCGATCGGGTCGCCGAGCGTCGTACCGGTGCCGTGCGCCTCCACCGCGTCGACGTCGGCGGCGGACAGCCCGGCACTCGCCAGGGCCTGCCGGATGACGCGCTGCTGGGAGGGGCCGTTGGGCGCGGTCAGGCCGTTGCTCGCACCGTCCTGGTTGACGGCGCTGCCACGCAGTACGGCCAGCACGGGGTGGCCGTTGCGGCGGGCGTCCGACAGGCGTTCCACCAGCAGCATGGCGACGCCCTCGGACCAGCTCGTGCCGTCGGCGGCGGCCGCGAACGCCTTGATCCGGCCGTCGGCGGCCAGGCCGCGCTGCCGGCTGAACTCGGTGAAGGCACCCGGCGTCGACATGAGCGTCACGGCTCCGGCGAGGGCCAGTGAGCACTCACCGTTGCGCAGTGCCTGCGCGGCCAGATGCAGTGTGACCAGCGAGGAGGAGCAGGCGGTGTCGACGGTGATCGCGGGGCCCTCGAGGCCGAACGTATAGGAGAGGCGGCCGGAGGCGACGCTGGCCGCGTTGCCGGTGCCCAGGTGCCCTTCGAGGCCGTCGGCGTCCTGCAGCCACAGGGTCAGGTAGTCCTGTTCGTTGGAGCCGACGAAGACACCGGTCCTGCTGCCGCGCAGCGTGGCCGGGTCGATCCCGGCCCGCTCGAACGCCTCCCAGGAGGTTTCGAGCAGCAGCCGCTGCTGCGGGTCCATCGCCAGCGCCTCGCGCGGCGAGACCCCGAAGAAGTCCGCGTCGAAGTACGCGGCGTCGTGCAGGAAGCCGCCCTCGCGCGTGTAGCTGGTGCCCTCACGGTCGGGGTCGTCGCTGTACAGGGCGTCGAGGTCCCAGCCCCGGTCGGTCGGGAAGCCTGTGATGCCGTCGCGGCCGGACACCAGCAGCTGCCAGAGGTCCTCGGGGTTGCGGACCCCGCCGGGGAAACGGCAGCTCATCGCCACGATCGCGATGGGGTCGTCGGCCGCGGCACCGGCCACCGGCACCACGGCGGTCTCGGCCTGCCGGCCGAGGAGCTCACCGTGCAGGTGCTTCGCGAGCGCGGCCGAGGTCGGATAGTCGAAGACGAGCGTGGGGGGCAGCCGCAGACCGGTCGCATCGCCGAGGAGGTTGCGCAGTTCGACGGCGGTGAGCGAGTCGAACCCGAGCTCCTTGAACGCGCGGGCGGGTTCCACCGCCGCGGGGCCGGTGTGCCCGAGCGCGTTCGCGACCTGGGTCCGTACCAGATCCAGCAGGATCCGGTCCTGCTCGGGTGCCGTCAGGCCGGTCAGCCGGTCGAGCAGGTGCGAGGCGCCGCCCGCCGCGGAGCCGGCGGCGCCGGCCGCCCGGCGCCGCGGAGCACGCACCAGCCCCCGCAGCAACGGTGACATGGCGCCCGCCGCCTGGCCGCGCAGGGCCGGCACATCGACTCGCATCAGGACAAGAGCCGGCTCGTCGGTGTCCTGGGCGAGGTCGAACAGCGTACGGCCCTCGGCGGCCGACAGCGGAGGCAGACCGGCGCGGCGCAGGCGGCGGATGTCCGTCTCGTCCAGTGTGCTCGCCATGCCACCGGACTCGCCCCACAGGCCCCAGGCCAGCGAACTGGCCGGCAGCCCCTGGGCCCGCCGGTGCGCGGCCAACGCGTCGAGAAACGCGTTGGCCGCGGCGTAGTTGGCCTGTCCGGGGCCGCCGAAGACACCGGAGGACGACGAGAACAGCACGAACGACGACAGGTCCAACTCCTGTGTCAGCTCGTGCAGATGCACGGCGCCGTCGACCTTGGGCCCGAAGACACGGTCGACACGGTCCGGCGACTGGGAAGCGAACACACCGTCGTCCAGCACGCCGGCTGTGTGCACGACAGCGGTCAGCGGATGGTCGGCCGGGACGGATGCGACGACCTCGGCGAGCGCCTCGCGGTCGGCCATGTCACAGGCCGCCCAGGTGACATGCGCACCGAGCGCGCCCAGTTCGGCTGTGAGTTCGTCCGCACCGGGTGCCTCGGCGCCGCGTCGGCTGACCAGCAGCAGGCGCCGGACCCCGTGCTCCGTCGCCAGATGCCGGGCGAACAACCCGCCCAGCATCCCCGAAGCACCCGTCAGCAGCACGGTCCCCTCGGGGTCGTACGCCGTCGGACGCTCCGCGGCGGCCCCTGCCGCGACCCGGGCCAACCGCGGCACCAGAAGTTCCCCGCCACGTACCGCCAGCTGCGGTTCGTCCGCGGCCGACGCGGTGGGCAGGACACGCCAGGACGCCTCCTCCCCGTCGCAGTCGACGAGGACGAAACGGTCCGGATTCTCCGAGACTGCGGAGCGCAGCAACCCCCATACGGCAGCCAGGGCCGGTTCGACGTCCGCGTCCCGCTCGGCCGCCGCGACCGCACCACGCGTCACCACGACCAGCCGCGCCCCCGCGAACCGGGGGTCGGCCAGCCACGCCTGCGCCAACTCCAGCGCCTCGACCACCGCGGCACGCACCGCGGCCCCGGAGAGGGCACCCGTCGCACCGATGTGAACGAACACCTCGTCCGGCACCGGAGCACCCGAGTCCACGGCGGCCGACAGCGCCGCCAGGTCCGCGTGCAGTCCGCTCGTCGCGTCCGGGAAGCCCGCCGGGAACGAGGTCCCGCTGCCGAGCACGGCTCGGCGGACACCGGCCACGGCGGCGGGTTCGGTCGCCGCGGCGGGTTCGGTCGCCGCGGCGGCCGGGAGGTTCACCCACTCCACTCGGAAGACCGACTCGTGGTACGCGACCCGTGCGGCCTGTACCTGGTCCTTGGAGACAGCGCGCAGCACGAGCGACTCCACGGTCGCCACGGGTGCCCCCGCGGCGTCCGCGACCGCCAGCCGGACAGCGTCCCCACCCGTCGGCGCGAGGTGCACGCGCAACGCCGAGGCACCGCCGGCATGCAACGACACCCCGCTCCAGGCGAAGGGCAGGCGCCCGCCACCGGCGTCGTCCAGCACGCCCAGCCCCAGCGCGTGCAGTGCGGCATCGAGCAGAGCGGGGTGCAGTCCGAACCGTCCCGCCCCGTCCACGGCCGCCTCGGGGAGGGCGACCTCGGCGAAGACCTCGTCCCCGCGGCGCCATGCCGCCCGCAGCCCCTGGAAGGCCAGCCCGTAGCGCAGGCCTGTCTCGGCCAGCTCCTCGTACAGGCCGGCCACCTCGACCGGTTCGGCGCCCGCCGGTGGCCATGCGGACAGGTCGCCGGAGGACCGCCGGGCGCCGGAGACGGCCAGCAGACCGGTGGCATGCCGGGTCCACGCCTGCTCGGTTCGGGCGTCCTGCGGTCGCGAGGCGACGGTTAGCGGCCGCCGTCCGTCGTCGTCCGGCGCGCCGACCACCAACTGCAGCTGTACGCCACCCCGCTCGGGCAGCACCAGCGGCGCCTCCAGCGTCAACTCCTCCAGCCGGTCACAACCGACCTGGTCACCGGCCCGGATCGCCAGCTCCACAAACGCCGTACCCGGCAGCAGCACCGCACCCATCACCGCGTGATCCGCCAGCCACGGCTGCGTCTCCAACGACAACCGACCCGTGAACAACAACCCGTCGGAGTCGGCCAGCGGCACCGCCGCACCCAGCAACGGATGCCCGGCCGCCTCCAGCCCCGCCGACACCACATCACCCACCCAACCCGCGGGCGCCTCCAGCCAGAAACGCTGCTGCTGGAAGGCGTAGGTGGGCAGGTCGACGCGCCGTGCGCCGGTCTCGGCGTAGTACACCGGCCAGTCCACCGCGATACCCCGGACATGGGCATGCGCGAGGGCGGCGGTCAGGGCCTCGGCCTCGGAACGATTCGCCCGGAGGGTCGGCACGAAGGCCTGGTCACCGTCGCCGGTGACGCAGTCCTGCGCCATCGCCGAGAGCACACCGTCCGGGCCCAGCTCGATGAACGTGGTTACGTTCTGCGCTTCGAGGGTGCGGATGCCGTCGCGGAAGCGGACCGCCTCGCGGGCATGACGCACCCAGAAGCCGGGGCTGGTGATCTCCTCGGCGGTCGCTAGAGCGCCGGTGAGGTTGGAGACCACCGGGATGCGCGGAGCCTCGTACGACAGACCCTCCACGACCTCCCGGAAGGCATCCAGCATCCCGTCCATGTGCGGGGAGTGGAACGCGTGACTGACCGCCAGACGCTTCGACTTGCGGCCCTGCTCCTCGAAACGCGCCGCGATCTCCAGCACGACGTCCTCGTCACCGGCGATGACCACCGAGGTCGGGCCGTTGACCGCGGCGATGCTCACTGCGTCGGTCAGGTACGGGGTGACCTCGTCCTCGGTCGCCTGCACCGCCACCATCGCCCCACCGGACGGCAGCTCCTGCATCAGCCGGCCACGCGCCGCCACCAGCGTGCACGCGTCCTCCAGCGACAGCACACCCGCACAGTGCGCGGCCGCGATCTCACCGATGGAATGACCGGAGACGAAGTCCGGCCGCACGCCCCACGATTCGAGGAGACGGAACAGCGCCACCTCGACGGCGAACAACGCGGGCTGCGTGTACGCCGTCTGATCCAGGACCCCCGGCTCATCGCCGAACACCACGTTCCGCAGCGGCAGTTCGAACCGCGCGAAGACCTCATCCAGCGCCTGAGCGAACACGGGATAGGCGTCGTAGAGTTCCCGGCCCATCCCCAGCCGCTGACTGCCCTGACCGGTGAACAAGAACGCCGACTTGCCGCCGACAGGGGTGCCCTGCACGAGTCCGGTCGTGCTGCCCCCTTCGGACAACGCGGTCAGCCCGGCCACCAGGCCGTCGCGGCCACCCGCGACGACCACCGCACGCCGCTCCAGAGCAGCCCGCGTCGTCGCCAACGAATACGCCACATCGACCGGTTCGCAACCGGAGTCCCCGGCGACACGGTCAAGCAACCGCCGCGCCTGCCCCCGCAGAGCACCCTCGGTCCGACCCGACAGCACCCACGGCACCACCGGCAGTGCCGTCGCAGTCACCGGTGTGTCATCGACCGTGGGTGCCTGCTCGATGATCGTGTGCGCATTGGTGCCGCTCACACCGAAGGCCGAGACCGCGGCCCGGCGCGGCTGACCCGTCTCCGGCCACTCACGCGCCCCGGTCAGCAGCCGCACCGTACCCGCCGACCAGTCGACGTCCGGCGTCGGCTCGTCCACATGCAGCGTCCTCGGCAGCACACCGTGACGTATCGCCATCACCGTTTTGATGACTCCGGCGACACCCGCGGCGTTCTGGGTGTGTCCCATGTTGGACTTCAGCGAGCCCAGCCAGAGCGGTCGGTCCTCGGCACGCTCCTGGCCGTAGGTGGCGATGAGCGCCTGCGCCTCGATCGGATCACCCAGCCGGGTTCCGGTGCCGTGCGCCTCGACCGCGTCGATCTGGTCGGCCGTCAGGCGAGCGTTCTCCAGTGCCTGGCGGATGACGCGCTGCTGTGCGGGTCCGTTGGGCGCGGTCAGGCCGTTGCTGGCGCCGTCCTGGTTGACGGCGCTGCCCCGCACCACGGCGAGGACGGGGTGGCCGTTGCGGCGGGCGTCGGACAGTCGCTCGACGAGCAGCACGCCCACGCCCTCGGACCAGCCGGTGCCGTCCGCCGCCGCGGCGAACGACTTGCAGCGGCCGTCGGCGGACAGCCCACGCTGCCGGCTGAACTCCACGAACACATCGGGGGTGGCCAGTACGGTCACACCGCCGGCGAGCGCCAGGGAGCACTCGTTCTGGCGCAGTGCCTGCACGGCGAGGTGGAGGGCGACGGAGGACGACGAGCAGGCGGTGTCGATGGTGGCCGCCGGTCCCTCCAGGCCGAAGGCGTAGGCGATACGGCCGGAGACCACGCTGGACGCGGTGCCGGTGAGGAGGTGGCCCTCGACGCCCTCCGGAAGGTCGTACTGGCCGGTGCCGTAGGCCTGGGAGGACGCGCCGATGAACACCCCGGTCCTGCTGCCCCGCGCGGCGGAGGGATCGATGCCGGCGCGTTCGAAGACCTCCCAGGAGGTTTCGAGGAGGAGCCGCTGCTGCGGGTCCATGGCCAGTGCCTCGCGCGGCGAGATCCCGAAGAAGTCCGGGTCGAACTGGGCGGCGTCGTGCAGGAAGCCGCCTTCGCGAGCGTAGGTGGTGCCTGCGTGTTCGGGGTCGGGGTCGTACAGCGACTCGACGTCCCAGCCGCGGTCCGTGGGGAAGCCGGTGACGGCGTCCTGGCCGTCGGCCACCAGCCGCCACAGGTCCTCCGGCGACCGGACCCCGCCGGGGAACCGACAGCTCATGCCGACGATCGCGATCGGTTCCCGGGATGCCGCGGTGAGCTGTTGGTTCTGCCGACGCAACCGCTCGGTTTCCTTGAGCGAGGCCCGTAGCGCTTCAACGATCTTTTCGTTGGGGGTTGTCATCTTGTACTCCGCACTTCGGGCGCGTCAGGGCTGGTTGCCGTCGAGAGCCATATCGATCAGATGCTGCACGTCCAGCTCGTCGATGTCGTCGGGGGACAACCCCTGATCACCGTCGTCGGCGGCTGGGGTCGGCTGGGGGTCGGCGAGTTCCAGCAGTGCCTCCAGCAGGCCCGCCTCCCGGATGCGGCCGAGCGGGAGCGCCGCCAGCTTCCTGCGCAGCTCGGCCTCCTGCGGGTCGCCGTCCGGCGCGGGGCCGGTGCCGCCGTCGGGCAGCAGCGCGGCCAGCAGGTGCCCGGCGAGCGCGGCGGGGTTCGGGTAGTCGAACACCAGGGTGGCGGGCAGGGAGAGTCCGGTGGCGGTCCTGAGCCGGTCGCGGAGCTCTACGGCGGTCAGGGAGTCGAAGCCCAGTTCCTTGAAGGCACGGCCGGCCTCGACGGCGTCGGGCGAATCGTGTCCCAGGGCGAGCGCCGCATGTGTGCACACCAGATCGAGCAGCAGGGTCGTACGGTCGTCGGTGTCGAGCCCGGTCAACTGCTCGCGCAGGGCGGGGGCTTCGCCCCCCGGGTCGCCGGGTGTGCCGTCGTCGCCGTGCAGGGCTGCGCGCACCTCCGGCAGGTCCGCGATGAGCGGGCGGGGACGGGCGGCGGTGAAGGCCGGGGCGAAGCGCGCCCAGTCCACGTCGGCGACGGTGACGGTGGCCTCGGGGGCGCCGACGGCCTCCCGCAGTGCCGCCAGGTTGGTCTCCGGTGCCATGGGCGGCAGTCCTCGGCGGCGCAGTTGTTCCTCCGCGTCCCCTTCGGCGGCCATGCCGCCGTCCGCCCAGGGCCCCCAGGCGATGGCGGTGGCCGCCAGTCCACGCGCCCTGCGCTGTTCGGCGAGCGCGTCGAGGAAGGCGTTGGCCGCCGCATAGGCGCCCTGGCCGCCGCTGCCCCACACGCCGGCGATCGACGAGAACAGCACGAAGGCGTCCAGCGTGTCGTCCTGGAAGAGGGCGTCCAGGTGTACGGCGCCGGTGGTCTTGGCGGCGACGACCTCCGCGAACTCCGGCAGAGCCGTCGCGGTGCCCGGGGGCTGCGACACGCCCGCCGCGTGCACGACCGCGCGCACCGGCGCACCGTCCGCGGCGAGTTTCCCGACCAGGGCCTGGAGCGCGGACCGGTCGGCCACGTCGCAGGCCGCGATCGTCACCTCGGCACCCAGGCCGGACAGTTCGGCGGTCAGTCGGGCCGCGCCCGGGGCGTCGGCGCCGCGGCGGCTGAGCAGCACCAGCCGCTCTGCGCCGTTGCGCGCCAGCCAGCGGGCGACGTGGGCACCGAGTGCGCCCGTGCCACCCGTGACCAGCACCGTGCCACGCGGTGTCCAGGAGCTGGCGGGACCGGTGGTGTCCCGAGGCGCGCGTTCGAGTCGGCGCAGGTAGGTGCCGGAGGGCCGGACCGCCACTTGGTCCTCGGCGCCGTCGGCGGTGAGAACGCCGACCAGCCGGTCGGCGGTCCGCTCGTCGACGGTCTCCGGGAGGTCGACCAGGCCGCCCCAGTGCTCGGGCTCCTCCAGCGCCGTCACCCGGCCCAGGCCGGCGACCTGGGCCTGGAGGGTGCTGAGCAGCGGGTCGTCGCCGTCCACCGCGACCGCGCCGCGGGTGACGCACCACAGCGGCGCGCCGATGCCGGCCGACGGGAGGGCCTGTGTCACGGCGGCGGTCAGCGCCAGTCCGGCGGGGACGGCGGGGTGCCCGGGATGCGGCTGCTCGTCCAGCGCGAGCAGGGAGAGCACACCGGTGACGGGTACGGCGTCGGGCACGTCGGCGGCCGCTCGCCGCAGCCGCTCGGCCAGCGCTTCGACGTCCTCGTCCGGCACGCCGACAGGGACCCGCACGATGCCGGCCCCGGCGCGCTCCAGTGCGCCGGTGAGGCCGTCGATCCAGGAGTCGTCGGACAGTGCGGTCGGCACCACGGTCAGCCAGGTCCCGGCCATGCGCACGGTCGCGGACTCGGAACGGACCTGCGTCTCCGCCTGCCGCTTCCACGCGACGCGGTAGCGACGCTCCGCCACGGTGGAGCGTTCGCGCTGCTGCCGGTGCCAGGACGCCAGCGCCGGGAGTACGGCGCTGAGCGGCTGGTCCGCGTCCACGGCCAGTTCGGCGCCGAGTTCGCTCAGGTCTTCGCGTTCGACCGCCGCCCAGAAACGCTCGTGCACGACGTCCGGGGCGCCGCCGTCCTGCCTTCCCGCGGCCGCCAGGGGCGCTTCGGGCCAGAACCGGCGACGCTGGAAGGCGTAGGTGGGCAGGTCGACGCGGCGGGCGCCGGTATCGGCGAAGTACGCCTGCCAGTCGATGTGTGCGCCGCGCGCGTGAGCGCGGCCGAGTGCGGTGGTCAGTGTCCGGGCCTCCGGCCGTCCCCTGCGCAGGGCGGGCAGACAGACCGCGTCGGAGCCGTCGAGGCAGTCCTGGACCAGCGCCGAGAGGACACCGTCCGGGCCGAGTTCGAGGAACGTGGTGACCTGCTGCGTCCGGAGTGCCCGCACGCCGTCCAGGAACCGCACCGCCTCGCGGGCATGCCGCACCCAGAACTCCGGTGTGTCCATCTCGCCGGGGCCCACCACGGCTCCGGTGAGACACGAGACGACCGGCGTGGCCGGCGGACGGTAGACGAGTCCCTCGGCGACCTTCCTGAAGTCGGCCAGCATGCCTTCCATGAGCGGCGAGTGGAACGCGTGGCTCACCGTGAGGCGCTTGGTCTTCACCCCCTGTCCGGCGAGTCCGGACGCGATCCGCGTCACCTCGCTCTCGTCGCCCGCGATGACCACCGAAGTGGGGCCGTTGACGGCCGCGATGCCGACCTGATCGGTCAGATACTGCGTGACCTGCTCCTCGGTGGCCTGGACGGCCAACATGACGCCGCGGTCGGGCAGTTGCTGCATCAGACGCGCCCGAGCGGACACCAGAGTGCAGGCGTCCTCCAGGGACAGCACACCGGCGCAGTGCGCCGCGGCCAGTTCGCCGATCGAGTGGCCCGCCAGGAAGTCCGGCTGCAGGCCCCAGGCCTGCAGCAGCCGGAAGAGTGCGACCTCGATCGCGAACAGGGCCGGTTGTGCGTATGCCGTCTCGTCGATCAGGTCGCCCTGCTCGCCGAAAAGTACGTCCTTCAAGGCGGGGTCGAGACCCTGGCACACCTCGTCGAAGGCCCGGGCGAAGACCGGGTAGGTGTCGTGGAGTTCCCGGCCCATGCCCAGTCGCTGGCTGCCCTGACCGGTGAACAGGAACGCCAGTTTGCCCTCCGTCGGCACATCCTGCGCGGTGCCGGCCGGCGGCTCGCCGTCGGCCAGTGCGCGCAGTTGCCGCGGGAGCGCCTCCTCGTGATCGGCATCGACGACCAGTACGGCCCGCTGCTCCAACCCGGCACGACCCGTCGCCAGGGAGTAGGCGAGGTCCAGCGGGCGCAGCCCCGGCTGTGCGGCAAGCTGCGCGTGCAGCCGCTCGGCCTGCTCACGCAGTGCCTGCCCGCTGCCGGCCGACAGCGCGAAGGGCAGGACCGGCAACACCGCACCCGGCACCGCCTCGGCCTCCGCCTCCACCTCGGGCGCCTGCTCGATGATCGTGTGGGCGTTGGTGCCGCTGATACCGAAGGACGACACACCCGCCCGGCGCGGACGCCCGGTCTCCGGCCACTCCCGCGCCTCGGCCAGCAGCGACACTTCACCTGCCGCCCAATCGACATGCGGCGTCGGCTCGTCCACGTGCAGGGTCTGCGGCAGCACACCATGCCGCATCGCCAGCACCATCTTCATGATCCCCGCGACACCGGCCGCCGCCTGCGTGTGACCGATGTTCGACTTGATCGAACCCAGCCACAACGGCGCGTCCTGGGCACGCTCCTGGCCGTAGGTGGCCAGCAACGCCTGCGCCTCGATCGGGTCACCCAGCGTCGTACCCGTACCGTGCGCCTCCACCGCATCCACATCGGCGGCCGACAGCCCGGCACTCGCCAGCGCCTGACGGATCACCCGCTGCTGCGACGGACCGTTCGGCGCCGTCAGACCATTGCTCGCACCGTCCTGGTTCACCGCCGAGCCGCGGACCACCGCCAGCACGGGGTGACCGTTGCGGCGGGCGTCCGAGAGCCGCTCCACCAGCAGCATGCCCACACCCTCACCCCAGCCGGTGCCGTCCGCACCCGCCGCGAACGCCTTGCACCGGCCGTCCGCCGACAGGCCGCCCTGACGGCTGAACTCGGCGAAAGTGCCGGGTGTCGACATCACGGTGACACCGCCGGCCAGGGCGAGCGCGCACTCGCCGTTGCGCAGCGCCTGGATCGCCCAGTGCAGGGCGACCAGCGAGGAGGAGCACGCCGTGTCCACCGTCACCGCGGGGCCTTCGAGACCGAGGACGTAGGCGACCCGGCCGGATATGACGCTGCTCGCATTGCCGGTCATCACGTGACCGGCGACCGTGTCCGCCATGTCGTCGAGTCCGGTGTCGTAACCGCTGTACGCGGCGCCGACGAACACGCCGGTGCGGGAGCCCCGCAGCGCACCCGGGTCGATCCCGGCGCTTTCGAAGGCCTCCCAGGAGGTCTCCAGCAGCAGGCGCTGCTGCGGGTCCATGGCGAGCGCCTCACGCGGCGAGATCCCGAAGAACGCCGCGTCGAACCGGTCCGCGTCGTGCAGGAAGCCTCCCGCCCGGGCGGGGCCGCCGTCCGGCGAGTACGAAGCCGCGTCCGCGTCCCAGCCGCGGCCGACGGGGAAGCCGGAGATGGCATCGCTCCCCGACTCCAGCAGCTGCCAGAGCTCTTCGGGCGAGGCCACGCCACCGGGGAAGCGGCAGCTCATGGCCACGACGGCGATGGGATCGTCGCCACCGGCACCGCCTGCGAGCGGTACGACCTCGGCGGCGCCGGTCGCGTTCCCGGTGCCGAGGAGCGTCTCGCGCAGATGGCGGGCGAGCGCCGAGGCGTTGGGGTAGTCGTAGACGAGCGTGGTCGGCAGGCGCAGTCCGGTCGCCGTGTTCAGCCGGTTACGCAGGTCCACGGCGGTGAGGGAGTCGAAGCCCACGTCCTTGAAGGCCCGTGCCGGCTCCACCGACTCCGGTCCGGAGTGGCCCAGCACGGCCGCCACATGGGTGCGCACGAGCTCCAGCAGAGTCCGCTCCTGATCGGCGGGGAGCAGTCCACGCAGCCGGCCGGCCAGCGCCGAGCCGCCGTCGGCCGCCGTGGCGGCACCACGCCGCCGGGGGGCACGGATCAGCGTACGGAACAGCGGGGGGACCGATCCGGTGCCGGCCGCTGCGTCGCGGATGGCCGCGAGGTCCAGGCGGGCGGGGAGGAGAACGGACCGGTCACTGCGCAGGGCGCTGTCGAACAGGGCCATGCCCTCCGCCGAGGAGAGCGCGCCCATGCCGGCCCGTGCCATGCGCCGCAGGTCGGCCTCGTCCAGACCTCCGGTGATTCCGCTGGCTTCGGCCCACAGGCCCCAGGCCAGCGAGATCGCCGCGTGGCCCTGGGCGCTGCGGTGCCGGGCCAGCGCGTCGAGATACGCGTTGGCCGCGGCGTAGTTGGCCTGTCCGGGACTGCCGAGGACTCCGGCGGCCGCCGAGAACAGCACGAATGCCGACAGGTCCAGGTCGCGGGTGAGGTCGTGCAGATGCCAGGCGGCGTCCACCTTGGGCCGCAGCACTCGCTCGAGGCGATCGGGCGTCAGCGAGGGAAGCACGCCGTCGTCGAGCACGCCCGCCGTGTGCACCACGGCGGTCAACGGGTGCTCAACGGGTACGGAGGCCAGCAGGGCGGCCAGCGCCTCACGGTCGGCCGCGTCGCAGGCGGCCACGGTCACCTCGGCTCCCAACTCGGCGAGCTCGGCGACCAGTTCCTCGGCGCCATCGGCAGCGAGCCCCCGGCGGCCGGCCAGCAGCAGATGCCGTACACCGTGTTCCGTCACCAGGTGCCGGGCGCACAGCGCACCCAGCGTGCCGGTTCCGCCCGTCACCAGCACCGTGCCCTGCGGGTCGATCGGGCGGGGCTGCCGCTCCGCTCCGGCCGCCGCACGGATCAGCCGCGGGGCGAGCAGTCCGCCGCCGCGTACGGCCAGTTCCGGCTCCGTGCACATCAGCGCCTCGGCGGGCACGGAGACCGCGGAGTCCTCGGGGTCCAGGTCGACCAGGAGGAACCGACCGGGATTCTCGGTCTCCGCGGAGCGCACCAGGCCCCACACACAGGCGCCGGCCAGGTCGGTGACGTCCTCGTCGGCCGTGGCCACGGCGCCGCGCGTGACGAAGGCCAGGCGCGAGCCGGCGAAGCGTTCGTCCGCCAGCCACTCCTGGGCCAGGGCGAGCGCCCACTGCGCCGCGCCGTGCGCGGCATGTGCGGTGTGCGGGGCGGGTGCCGACTGCGGCTGCGGATCGCCGGATGCCGGGGGTGGGCAGGACACGAGGAGCACGTCCGGGACGGTCATGCCTGCGTCGGCGGCCGCGGCGAGCGCGGCCAGGTCGTCGTACCGCTCCATGGCCGAGTCGGACGGTTCGAGCGGGTGTGCCGAGACCAGCGCGGCGGAGACCGGCTCGGCGTCAGGGGCGACGATCTCGGACCAGACCGGCTCGAACAGGGGCACGAGGCCGGTGGCACGCGCGCCGTCGGCCGGGACGGTCTCCGCCGCCGGGCGCAGGGTGAGGCGGTCGACGCGAGCCACCGGCGCACCGGTGGCGTCCGCCGCCTCCAGCAGGAAAGTGCCGCCCGCGGCGGGTGTGAGCCGCATCCGCACCTCCGTGGCACCCACCGCGTACAGCGCGACGCCGTGCCAGGCCGCCGGTACGAGCGGGGCGCCGGAACCGCACGCCGCGGCGAGGTGCGCGGCTGCCTCCAGCAGCGCGGGGTGCAGGGCGAAGCCGGTGGTGTCCGCGCCCTCGGGAAGCCGCACGTCGGCGCAGAGTTCGTCCCCGTGCCGCCAGACGGCACTCATCCCTTGGTACAGCGGCCCGCATTCGAGCCCGACCGCCTCGTAATCCTCGTACAGAGCGCCGACTTCGACACCCTGCGCATCGGCCGGCGGCCATTCCGTCAGCGTGAACGCCGGCTCCGGCGCCGCCGCGTCTAGTACGCCGCTGGCATGGCGCCGCCACGGTATGTCCCCGTCCCCGTCGTGCCGTCCGGCGTGCGAGGAGACGGTGAAAGTCCGCCGTCCGCCCTCATCGGCGGAGTCCACCACGACCTGGACCCGCACCGCACCCTGCGCCGGCACGATCAGCGGTTCGTGGAGCGTCAGCTCCACCAGGTGGTCGCAACCGGCCTGGTCGCCTGCGTGGAGGGCCAGTTCGACGTACGCCGCACCGGGCAGCACGGCGTTCCCGGCAAGCCTGTACTCGTTGAGCGAAGGATGGGTCTGCGGAGACAACCGGCCGGTGAACACATACGCGTCGGCACCGGCCACGGGTACCGCGGCAGTCAGCAGCGCATGACCGGCCTCCTCCAGACCGGCGGCGGTCACGTCACCGGCTCGGGAACCGGGTGCCAGCCAGTAGTGCCGATGCTGGAACGCATACGTCGGCAACTCCACCCGCCCTGCGCCGGTACCCGCGAAACAGGCCTCCCAGTCAATGCCGACACCACGCACATGCGCCTGGGCGAGGGCCGCGGTCAGGGTCCCGGGTTCGGGGCGGCCCGCGCGGAGCACCGGTACGAACGCGTGGTCCTCGCCGGTGAGGCAGTCCTGCGCCATCGCCGAGAGGACACCGTCGGGGCCCAGCTCGATGAACGTGGTCACGTTCTGGGCTTCGAGGGTGCCGATGCCGTCGCGGAAGCGCACCGCTTCTCGGGCATGACGGACCCAGAAGCCGGGGTCAGTGAGCTCCTCGGCGGTCGCGAGAGCGCCGGTGAGGTTGGAGACCACCGGGATCCGCGGAGCCTCGTAGGTCAAGCCTTCGGCGACCTGGCGGAAGGCCTCCAGCATCGGATCCATGTGCGGGGAGTGGAACGCATGACTGACCGTCAGACGCTTCGACTTGCGGCCCTGCTCCTCGAAGGAAGCGGCAATGCCGAGCACGGCGTCCTCGTCGCCCGCGATGACCACGGAGGTCGGGCCGTTGACCGCGGCGATGCTCACTGCGTCGGTCAGGTACGGGGTGACCTCGTCCTCGGTCGCCTGCACCGCCACCATCGCCCCACCGGACGGCAGCTCCTGCATCAGCCGACCACGCGCCGCCACCAGCGTGCAGGCGTCCGCGAGTGAGAGCACACCCGCACAATGCGCAGCCGCGATCTCACCGATCGAATGGCCGGAGACGAAGTCCGGCCGCACACCCCACGACTCCAGCAGCCGGAACAGCGCCACCTCCACCGCAAACAACGCGGGCTGGGTGTACGCCGTCTGGTCCAGGATCCCCGGCTCGTCGCCGAACACCGCCTCCCGCAGCGGCAGTTCGAACCGCTCGAAGACCTCGTCCAGCGCCCGGGCGAACACGGGATACGCGTCGTACAACTCCCGGCCCATGCCCGCACGCTGACTGCCCTGACCGGTGAACAAGAATGCCGTCTTGCCCGACGCGACCGACCCGGTCACCAGACCGGCCGCCGTGCCACGCCCCTCGGCCAGCGCCTCAAGCCCCGCCAACAGACCGTCACGACCACCCGCCACGACCACCGCACGCCGCTCCAAAGCAGCACGCGTCGTCGCCAACGAATACGCCACATCGACCGGTTCGCAACCGGAGTCCCCGGCGACACGGTCAAGCAACCGCCGCGCCTGCCCCCGCAGAGCACCCTCGGTCCGACCCGACAACACCCACGGCACCACCGGCAGCGGTACGAGGCCGTCCTGCGCCCCCTCCTCGACCTCCAGCTGAGGTGCCTGCTCGATGATCGTGTGCGCATTGGTGCCGCTCACACCGAAGGCCGAGACCGCGGCCCGGCGCGGCTGACCCGTCTCCGGCCACTCCCGCGCCCCGGTCAGCAGCCGCACCGTACCCGCCGACCAGTCCACGTCCGGCGTCGGCTCGTCCACATGCAGCGTCCTCGGCAGCACACCATGACGTATCGCCATCACCGTCTTGATGACCCCGGCGACACCCGCGGCGGCCTGCGCGTGCCCGATATTGGACTTCAGCGAGCCCAGCCAGAGCGGCCGCTCCTCGGCACGCTCCTGGCCGTAGGTGGCGATGAGCGCCTGCGCCTCGATCGGATCACCCAGCCGGGTTCCGGTGCCGTGCGCCTCCACCGCGTCGACTTCACCGGCCGACAGCCGGGCGTTCTCCAGCGCCTGACGGATCACCCGCTGCTGCGCGGGTCCGTTGGGCGCCGTCAGGCCGTTGCTCGCGCCGTCCTGGTTGACGGCGCTGCCCCGCACCACAGCCAGAACCTTGTGCCCGTTCTTCCGGGCGTCGGACAGCCGCTCGACCAGCAGCACGCCCACGCCCTCGGACCAGCCGGTGCCGTCCGCCGCCGCGGCGAACGACTTGCAGCGGCCGTCGGCGGACAGCCCCCGCTGCCGGCTGAACTCCACGAACACATCGGGCGACGGCATCACCGTCACACCGCCGACCAGCGCGAGTGAGCACTCGCGCTGTCGCAGCGCCTGAGTGGCCCAGTGCAGGGCGACCAGTGAGGAGGAGCAGGCGGTGTCGACGGTGGCCGCCGGTCCCTCCAGGCCGAGGACATAGGCGATACGGCCGGAGAGCACGCTGGTGGCGCCGCCGGTCAGCATGAGGCCTTCGAGGTCTTCGGGCGTCTCCTTCAGGTCGGCGCCGTAGCCCATCGATCCGGCGCCGACGAAGACTCCCGTACGGCTGCCCCGCAATGACACGGGATCGATTCCGGCGTTTTCCAACACCTCCCAGGAAGCCTCCAGCAGGATCCGCTGCTGCGGGTCCATCGCCAGTGCCTCACGCGGCGAGATGCCGAAGAATTCGGCGTCGAATTCGGCTGCGCCGTCCAGGAATCCGCCGCCGGTGTTGTAGAAGGTGCCTTTGCGATCCGGATCCGAATCGGCCATCGCGTCGATGTCCCAGCCCCGGTCGGCAGGGAATCCGGAAACGGCGTCCCCGCCGTCGGCCACCAGGCGCCACAGGTCCTCGGGCGATCCCACGCTGCCCGGGAAGCGGCAGCTCATGCCGACGATCGCGATGGGCTCCCGGGCATCCGTCTCCACCTCGTCGAGGCGGCGACGGGCCCGGCGCAGCTCAGCGGTCATCCACTTCAGATTGTCCAGAAGCTTTTCTTCATTTGCGGTAGCCACTGAAACGTCACCCCTTGAGAAGAGCCGGAAACGGCACGGAATTGTGTGCGCTCATCACGTCAGGAGCGTCCGAATTCGTTGTTGATGATGTCGAAGATGTCGTCGACCGACGCCGATTCCAGGTCGTTGCCGTCGTCGTCACCGGCGGTCGCGCTGTCGGTCTCGTTCCACTTGCGCAGCAGTTTCTCCAGGCGAGCGGTGACGTTCGCGCGTTCCGCGCTGTCCGCCGCGACGGACGACAGGATGAACTCCAGTCGGTCGATCTCGGCGACTGCGGGGAGCGCCGGTGCGCTCTGCTCGCCGAGGAGCTCGGCTCGCAGGTGTCCGGCGACCGCGGCCGGCGTCGGGTGGTCGAAGACCAGGCTCGCGGGCAGCCTGAGCCCGCTCGCGGTCCCGAGACGGTTGCGCAGTTCGACGGCGGTGAGCGAGTCGAAACCGAGCTCCTTGAAGGCGCGCCCTGCTTCCACGGCGGTGCTGCCGCTGTGCCCCAGCACCGCCGCGACGTGCGTGCGTACCAGGTCCAGCAGCATGTCCTCCGCCTCGGCGCCGGACAGCGCGGACAGCCGCTGCCGCAGCGACTCGGCGTCCTGCGCCGCGCCGTCGCCCCCGCGTTCGGCCCCGGTGCCGGTGTCCGCCTCGGCGAGCACGCGGCGTACCTCGGGCAGGTCGGCGATGAGGGGACGCGGCCGTGCGGCGGTGAACGCGGGTACGAAGCGCTCCCAGTCGACGTCGGCGACCGTCACCGTCGTCTCGGCACGATCCAACGCTCCCTGCAGAGCGCTGATCGACCGCTGTACCGGCAGCACCGGCAGCCCACGGCGGCGCAGCTGCTCGGCCGCCTCGTCGTCGGCCACCAGGCCGCCGTCGGCCCAGGGGCCCCAGGCGATGGCGGTGGCCGCCAGTCCGCGCGCCCTGCGCTGTTCGGCGAGTGCGTCGAGGAAGGCGTTGGCCGCCGCATAGGCGCCCTGGCCGCCGCTGCCCCACACACCGGCGATCGACGAGAACAGCACGAAAGCGTCCAGTGGTGCGTCGGCGAACAACGCGTCGAGGTGCGCCGCACCCGTCACCTTGGCGGCCATCACCTCGGCGATGTCGCCGGGACCCGTCTGCGCGAGCGGCGCGTACTGGCCGGCGCCCGCGGTGTGCACGACGGCAGTCACGCGGGGCACTCCTGCCAGCAGCCCCTCAAGTGCGTCCCGGTCGGTGACGTCGCACGCGGCGACCGTCACCTGGACGCCCATCCCGGTCAACTCGGCGGTCAGCGCCTCGGCTCCGGGTGCCTCGGGTCCGCGTCGGCTGGTGAGCACCAGGTGCTCGGCGCCGTTGCCGGCGAGCCACCGGGCCACGTGGGCACCGAGCGCCCCCGTGCCTCCGGTCACCAGGACCGTGCCCCGAGGCTTCCATGCGCCGGCGGCGGGGACCTGCGTGTCCTTCTCCGACGCGTGGGCCAGGCGGCGTACCAGAACTCCCGGTGTCCGCAGCGCGAGCTGGTCCTCGTCGCCGGCTCCGGCCAGGACAGCGACCAGGCGCGCGGCGGCGCGCTCGTCGAGGGTCTCGGGCAGGTCGACCAGACCGCCCCACCGCTCGGGGTGTTCCAGTGCCACTACCCGGCCCAGCCCCCACACCTGCGCCTGTGCGGCGCTGCGCGGCCGGTCCGACGTCGAGGTGCCCACCGCTCCCTCGGTGACACACCACAGCGGAGCGTCGACGCCGGCCTCCCCGAGCGCCCGCACCAGGTCTCCGGTGCGCAGCACTCCCCGGGAGACCGCCGCGTACCGCGGATGCGACCGCTCGTCCAGCGCCAGCAGCGAGAGGACACCCTGTGGCGTCTCGCCGCCCAGCTCGGCGCGCAGGCGCTCGGCAAGGAGGGCGGACTCCGTGCGGGTGTCGACTCCGGTGCCGGTGTCCGTGCTGGTGTCCGCGTCGGTACCGGTGTCCGTGTCGGTGAGCGTGATCCGGCGTACGGTGACGCCCGCCGAGCGCAACGCGTCGACGACCTCACGCACGCGGGCGTCGTCCGCCCCGGTGGCGGGCACCACGGTCAGCCAGGTGCCCGTCATCCGCGCCGCGTCCGGCTCGGCCAGCGGCTTCCAGACCACCCTGTAGCGCCAGCCGTCCACGGTGGACTGCTCCTGCCGCTGCCGGCGCCACGCCGACAGTGCCGGCAGTACGTCGCTCAGCGGCTGGTTCGCGTCGATCGCCAACTCGGCGGTGAGCGCGGTCAGGTCCGCGTTGTCGACGGCCTCCCAGAAACGGGACTCGTCCGAGTGGTCCGGAGCATCGCCGCCCGGCTCCGCCGCGGCGTGCACGGCGTCGTCGAGCCAGTACCGCCGACGCTGGAAGGGGTAGGTGGGCAGGTCGACGCGGCGGGCGCCGGTGCCGGTGTAGTAGGCCTGCCAGTCGATGACGATGCCTCGGGTGTGCGCCGCGGCGAGCGCCGCGGCGAGGGTGTCGACCTCCTGACGGCCCGCGCGGAGCGCGGGGAGGAAGGCATGGTCGTCGCCGGTGACGCACTCCTGCGCCAGCGCGGACAGGACCCCGTCCGGTCCGAGCTCGATGAACGTGGTCACATCCTGCGCTTCGAGGGCACGGATGCCGTCGTGGAAGCGCACGGCCTCACGGACGTGGCGCACCCAGAAGTCGGCCGTGCCGATCTCCTCGGCGGCCGCGACGGCGCCGGTGAGGTTGGAGACGACCGGGATCCGCGGGGCCTCGTACGACAGGCCCTCCACGACCTTGCGGAAGTCGGCCAGCATGCCGTCCATGTGCGGGGAGTGGAAGGCGTGACTGACCGTCAGGCGCTTCGTCTTACGGCCCTGCTCCTCGAAGCGGGCCGCGATCCGCAGTACGACGTCCTCGTCACCGGAGACCACCACCGAGGTGGGACCGTTGACCGCGGCGATGCTCGCGACGTCCGTCAGGTACGGGATGACCTCGTCCTCGGCCGCCTGCACCGCCACCATCGCCCCACCGGCTGGCAGCTCCTGCATCAGCCGGCCACGCGCGGCGACCAGCGTGCAGGCGTCCTCCAGCGAGAACACACCCGCACAATGCGCCGCCGCGATCTCACCGATCGAGTGACCGGAGACGAAGTCCGGCTTGACGCCCCACGATTCGAGGAGCCGGAACAGCGCCACCTCCACCGCGAACAACGCGGGCTGCGTGTACGACGTCCGGCCGAGCAGTTCCTCGTCCTCGCCGAACATCACCTCACGCAGCGGCCGTTCGAGGTGGGCATCCAGGTGGGCGCACACCGCGTCCAGCGCATCCGCGAACACCGGATAGGCGTCGTACAGCTCCCGGCCCATCCCCGGCCGCTGGCTGCCCTGACCGGTGAAGAGCAGCGCCGTGCGACCGTCGCCTGCCGCGCCCCGGAGCACCTGCGGGCCCGGCTCCCCCGCCGCCAGCGCGGCGAGCCCCTCCAGCAGGACCTCCCGGTCACCGCCGACGACGGCAGCGCGCAGTTCCAGAGCCGCTCGTGACGTCGCCAGCGAATAGGCGACATCGACCGGCCGTATCTCCGCGCCCGTAGCGAGCCGTACCCGCATACGCTCGGCCTGCGCCCGCAGCGCGTCCTCGGACTTGGCGGACAGCACCCAGGTCTGGACGGCGGGCGGTGTCGCCGGTGCCGTCACCTCGGTGGTGTGGCCGGCGGGGGCCTCTTCGAGGATGGTGTGGGCGTTGGTGCCGCTGAAACCGAAGGAGGAGATCGCCGCCCGGCGGGGGCGGCCGGTCTCCGGCCACTCCCGCGCCTCGGTCAGCAGCTCGACCGCACCCGCGGACCAGCCCACGTGCGGCGTCGGCTCGTCCACGTGCAGGGTCTGCGGCAGCACACCGTGCCGCATCGCCAACACCATCTTGATGATGCCCGCGACACCGGCCGCCGCCTGCGTGTGACCGATGTTCGACTTGATCGAGCCCAGCCACAACGGCCGGTCCCCGGCACGCTCCTGCCCGTAGGTGGCGATCAGCGCCTGCGCCTCGATCGGGTCACCCAGCGTGGTGCCGGTGCCGTGTGCCTCCACCGCGTCGACGTCCGACGCCGACAACTGGGCGTGGGCGAGGGCCTGGCGGATGACGCGCTGCTGCGAGGGACCGTTGGGGGCGGTCAAGCCGTTGCTCGCGCCGTCCTGGTTCACCGCCGAGCCGCGGACCACCGCCAGCACGGGGTGGCCGTTGCGGCGGGCGTCGGAGAGCCGCTCCACCAGGAGCATGCCCACACCCTCGCCCCAGCCGGTGCCGTCCGCACCCGCCGCGAACGCCTTCACCCGGCCGTCGGCAGCAAGACCACGCTGCCGGCTGAACTCGATGAACGCGCCCGGCGAGGACATCACCGTGACACCACCGGCCAACGCCAGATCGCACTCACCACTGCGCAGCGCCTGGGCGGCCAGGTGCAGGGCGACCAGCGAGGACGAGCAGGCCGTGTCCACCGTCATCGCGGGGCCTTCGAGGCCGAAGACGTAGGCGAGCCGTCCGGAGACCACGCTCGCCGCGTTGCCCGTGCCCAGATATCCCTCAATGCCGTCCGGCAGGGTCTGCGCGAACGAGTCGTAGTCCTGGCCGTTGGTGCCCACGAACACGCCGGCCTGGCTGCCACGGGCGGCCGCCGGGTCGATCCCGGCCCGTTCGAACACCTCCCAGGTGGTCTCCAGCAGCAGCCGCTGCTGCGGGTCCATGGCGAGCGCCTCACGCGGCGAGATCCCGAAGAACGCCGGGTCGAACTCGGCGACGTCGTAGAGGAATCCGCCCTCGCGTGTGTAGCACGTGCCCTGCTGGTCCGGGTCGGGGCTGTAGAGGCGCTCGAGGTCCCAGCCGCGGTCGTGCGGGAACTCGGCGATCGCGTCCCCGCCGTTGGCCAGCAACTGCCACAGGTCTTCCGGCGACCGTACGCCGCCGGGGAAGCGGCAGGTCATCGCGACGATGGCGATCGGATCGTCCGCCACCTCGGCCGCCCGCGACACCGGGCCGTCGACCGCCGCCCCGGTTCCCAGCAGTTCGGTCCGGAGGTGGTCGGCCAGCGCGGACGCCGACGGATGGTCGAAGACGAGCGTGGCGGGCAGGTCGACACCGGTCGCCGCGCCGAGCCGATTGCGCAGCTCCACCGCGGTCAGCGAGTCGAATCCGAGCTCCTTGAAGGCGCGTTCCGCCCCGATCGCCGCGGAGCCGCTGTGCCCGAGCACCGCGGCCACATGGATGCGGACCAGGTCGAGGACCGTGCGCTCCTGCTCGGCGCGGGACATCGCGGCGAGCCGTTCCGCGAGCGGAGCTCCCGCGCTGCTTCCGGCACTCCCTGCGGCGAGGCCGTCCGTATTGTCGAGGACCCTGCGCACTTCAGGCAGATCGCCGATGAACGGACTGGGCCGCACCGCCACCAGGCCGGGCGTCAGCCGCTCCCAGTCGAAGTCGGCCACGGTCAGCACGGCCTCGCCGGAGTCGACAGCCTGGCGCAGCGCGCGGATGGCCGGGTCGACGGCCATCGGCGGTACGCCACCGCGGCGCATCCGCTCTGCCATGTCGTCGTCGGCGGCCATGCCCGCGGCCCAGGCGCCCCAGGCGATGGAGGTGGCGGGAAGGCCGTCCGTCCGGCGCTGCTGAGCGAGCGCGTCCAAGTAGGCGTTCGCGGCGGCGTAGTTGGCCTGTCCGCTGCTGCCCAGCGTGCCGCTGATCGACGAGAAGAGTACGAACGCCGACAGGTCCAGATCACGGGTCAGCTCGTGCAGATGGCGTGCCGAGTCGGCCTTGGCCTGCCACACGCGCTCGAACCGCTCCGGGGTCAGCCCATCCAGCACGCCGTCATCGAGCACACCCGCGGTGTGGATCACCGCTGTCAGCTCGGAGCGCAGCGGCTCCAGCAGCCGTGCCAGCGCCTCACGGTCCGCCACGTCACAGGCGGCGATGGTCACCCGGGCACCCGCCGCAACCAGCTCCGCCTCCAGCTCGGCCGCACCCGGCGCCTGCGCACCCCGCCGACTGGTCAGGACGAGGTGCCCGGCTCCGTTGCCTGCCAGCCAGCGGGCGACCTCGGCGCCGAGCGCGCCCGTACCGCCGGTGACCAGGACGGCACCCTTCGGCGTCCATGCGCCGTCCTCCGGAACGGCCTCGCTCTGCGCCGGACGCTCCAGCCGACGCGCGAAGATCCCGGACGCACGTACCGCGACCTGATCCTCGCCGCCCACACCGGCCAGCACATCCGCAAACCGCCCCCACGCACGCTCATCCACCACACCCTGCGGCAGATCCACCAGACCGCCCCAGCGCGCCGGAACCTCCAGCGCCGCGACCCGGCCCAGACCCCACACACCGGCCTGCACCGCACTGCCCAACCGGTCCGAACGACCCGTCGACACGGCACCCTGCGTCACACACCACAACGGCGCATCAATGCCCGCATCACCCAACGCCTGCACCAACACGGCAGACACCGACACACCAGCGGTCTCGTCCAACGCCAGCAAAGAGAGCACTCCGGAAGCACCGGCCTCCGCGGGCACCGCCGACCGGAGCACCTCGGCAACCTCATGCCGCTCCAGCCCCGCCGGCAACGTCACGGTGCACACGTCAACACCCCGGGAGGACAGCACCGCCGCAACGGCCCCGGCCAGACCCGCGTCCACGCCCTCTTCCGGTACGACCACCAGCCACGTACCGGACACGACACCAGCCGCACGCCCGGCCACCGGCTTCCACACCACCCGGTAACGCCAGCCGTCCACCACCGACCGCTCACGCACCTGCCGACGCCACGCCGACAACGCCGGCAGTACGGCTTCCAGCGCGTCGCCGTCGGCCGCAGGCATGTCGAGAGCCTCGGCAAGTGATGCGAGATCCTCGCGTTCCACTGCTTCCCAGAAACGCGCGTCCACCGAGTCGGCTTCGGCAGCACTCCGGCCGGCAGCGGGAACAGCGGGGATCTCCAGCCAGTAACGCTCCCGCTGGAAGGCGTAGGTGGGCAGGTCGGCCCGACGTGCACCGGTACCCGCGAAGTGCGTCTGCCAGTCGATCTCGACGCCTCGGACGTGGGCCTGGGCCAGGGCCGTGGTGAGGCTCGTCGCCTCGGGACGGTTCCTGCGCAGCACGGGGATGAACGTGTGGCCGTCCCCGGTGACGCAGTCCTGCGCCATCGCCGAGAGGACACCGTCCGGGCCGAGCTCGATGAACGTGGTGACGTTCTGCGCTTCGAGCGTACGGATGCCGTCGTGGAAACGGACGGCTTCGCGGACGTGACGGACCCAGAAGTCGGGGCTGGAGAGCTCGTCCGGGGTTGCGAGGGTGCCAGTGAGGTTGGAGACAACCGGGATGCGCGGGGCCTCGTACGACAAGCCCTCGACAACCTCGCGGAAGGCCTCCAGCATCCCGTCCATGTGCGGCGAGTGGAACGCGTGACTGACCGTCAGACGCTTCGTCTTCCGGCCCTGCTCCTCGAAGGCAGCAGCAATGCCGAGTACGGCGTCCTCGTCACCGGAGACCACCACCGAGGTGGGACCGTTGACGGCCGCAATGCTCACAGCGTCCGTCAGGTACGGGATGACCTCGTCCTCGGCGGCCTCGACGGCCACCATCGCACCACCGGCGGGTAGCTCCTGCATCAACCGGCCACGCGCGGCGACCAGCGTGCAGGCGTCCGCAAGTGAGAGCACACCCGCGCAGTGCGCGGCCGCGATCTCACCGATCGAGTGACCGGAGACGAAGTCCGGCCGCACGCCCCACGATTCCAGCAGCCGGAACAGCGCCACCTCGACGGCGAACAACGCGGGCTGCGTATACGCGGTCTGGTCGATCAGCTCGGCATCATCTCCGAACAGGGCGTCAGCCAGCAGAAGTTGGAAGTGCCCGCAGATCTCGTCCAGTGACCGAGCGAAGGCCGGATAGGCCTCGTACAGCTCCCCGCCCATTCCCAGCCGCTGGCTGCCCTGACCGGTGAACAGGAAGCCGAGCTTCCCTCCGGTCGTAGAGCCCTTGACCACGCCGACGGGCGATTCCCCGCTCGCCAGAGCGCCCAGCTGCTGCAGGAACTCATCGCGGTTGCCGGCGATCAGAACCGCCCGCTCCTCGAAGGCGGCTCGGCCGATCGCCAGCGAATAGCCGACATCGGTGAGCCGTATGTCGGAGTTGTCTTCCACATGATTACGCAGCCGCTCCGCCTGGGCGTGCAGTGCTTCGGCGCTCTTGGCGGACAGCATCCAAGGCACGACAGTCGGAGTCTTCGGAGCGTTGTCACCGCCCTCGACCTGCACCAGCTCATCCTCGAAAGCCGGTGCCTGTTCGATGATGGTGTGGGCGTTGGTGCCGCTGATGCCGAAGGACGACACACCGGCGCGGCGCGGGCGGCCGGTCTGCGGCCAGTCCCGGGCCTCGGTCAGCAGCTCGACCGCGCCCGCCGACCATTCGACGTGCGGCGTCGGCTCGTCGACGTGGAGGGTCTGCGGCAGCGTGCCGTGCCGCATCGCCATCACCATCTTGATGATCCCGGCGACACCGGCCGCGGCCTGCGTGTGACCGATGTTCGACTTGATCGAGCCCAGCCACAGCGGCGCGTCCTGGGCACGCTCCTGGCCGTAGGTGGCCAGCAGGGCCTGCGCCTCGATCGGGTCACCCAGCCGGGTGCCCGTGCCGTGCGCCTCCACCGCATCCACGTCCGACGTGCTCAGGCCGGCCGACGCCAGCGCCTGCCGGATCACCCGCTGCTGCGAGGGCCCGTTGGGAGCGGTCAGGCCATTGCTCGCACCGTCCTGGTTGACCGCCGAGCCGCGCACCACCGCCAGCACGGGATGGCCGTTCTTACGGGCATCCGACAGCCGCTCCACCAGCAGCATGCCCGCACCCTCACCCCAGCCGGTGCCGTCCGCACCCGCCGCGAACGCCTTGCACCGGCCGTCGGGGGCCAGCCCACGCTGCCGGCTGAAGTCCACGAACGTCTCCGGCGTGGCCATCACCGCCACACCACCGGCCAACGCCAGATCACACTCACCACTGCGCAACGCCTGAGCCGCCAGATGCAGGGCAACGAGCGAGGAGGAGCAGGCCGTGTCCACCGTCACCGCAGGACCCTCAAGCCCCAACGTGTACGCCACCCGGCCCGACGCAATACTCCCCGCATTCCCGGTCCCGATATACCCCTCGACCCCCTCCGGGAACTCCACCAGCCCCGCCAGATAGTCGTGATACATCACCCCCGCGAACACACCCGTCCGACTCCCCCGCACCGACCCCGGATCAATCCCCGCCCGCTCCAACGCCTCCCACGACGTCTCCAGCAGCAACCGCTGCTGCGGATCCATCGCCAACGCCTCACGCGGACTGATCCCGAAGAACCCCGGATCGAACTCCCCCGCCCCGTACAGGAAACCCCCCTCCCGCGTATACGACGTCCCCGCATGATCCGGATCCGGGTGATACAACCCCTCCAGATCCCAGCCCCGATCCGACGGGAAGACCGACACACCATCCCCGCCACCGGCCACCAGCCGCCACAAATCCTCCGGAGACTCCACACCCCCCGGAAAACGACAACTCATCCCCACAATCGCGACCAGATCATCCCCGACAACCCGACCACCACCAGCAACACCAGCGGCAACGGCACCGGCAGCAGGCACAAGTGCCGCCTCCGGGCCCTCCGGGCCCACCAGCTCATCCCGCAGATACCGCGCCAGATCACCCGGCGTCGGATAATCGAACACCAACGTCGCCGGCAACCGCAGCCCCGTAACCGACCTCAAGTCATTACGCAGCTCCACCG
>NZ_JARHTP010000013.1 GCF_029223485.1 Streptomyces coacervatus
GGCCGGGGGGCGGTTGGGGGGTGGGGACCGGAGACGGGTACGGGTCGGGGGGCTGGGGGTCCGGGCCCGGCGCCGGTCCGGGGGGTACGGGGTGGGGGTACGGCTCGGTCATGATGTCCTCCGGCCAGTCGCTCGACGTCGGCTCTGGACTACTCCCCCGCGTACCCGACAGCCGTCTCCCCACTCACCCGTCCGTAGGACCGCAGAGGCCCAGCTGGGCCTGTGCGGCGCGGACCGCCGCGGCGCCGGCGGTCAGACCCGGGCGGGGGCTGGACAGCACCGGGACCGTGGTCGTCGTCAGATGCTGGGCCGGGGCCATGGAGCCCTGGGCGAGGACGATCGCGTCGGCGTCGGTGACGGCGTCGATCGCGGCCGCCACCAGACGTGCGCAGCCCTCGGTGTCTCCCGCCTCGAAGCAGGTCCAGGCCCCCTCGACGAGACCGGTCCGCACCTCGACGGGGCGGCCGGCGAGACGGGCCTCCTCCTCGATCAGGGACACCGTGGGGCCGAACGTGCTCTCCACCGTGGCGAGAACGACGATCCGAGGGCCGGCGGCCACCGCGGCGGCCGCCATCGGACGGTCGGACCGCAGCACCGGCACACCCGCCCCGGCACCGGCCGCCTCGGCGACACCCCCGATGGTCGAGCAGGTGCACAGGACGGCCCGCGCGCCCTCGGCCACGACCTTGTCCAGCGCGGCCCGCACCTCGTCCGCCACCGCCTCGGGACCCTCGCGGCGGGCCCGGGCCAGCAGCTCCTCGTCGACGAAGTGCCGCAGTTCCAGGCCCTGGTGGTCCTCGTCGCGCAGGGTGTCGAAGACCGGGACGTGCAGGGGCGAAGTGTGCAGGAGGGCGAGCATACGGGCGGGGGCCTTTCTGTGAAGGCGTGGAAGGGTGGAATGGAAGACGCGAAGGGCTGCGTGGTCTCAGAACCGGCCCGGGTGCGCCACCAGCCACTCCTTCGCCGCCCGCAGCAGTTCCGGGTCGGCTGCCGGGGCCTCGTCGGGGTGGCGCTCGGCCCACTTGGTGACATACGGGCACAGCGGGGCGACGACGACGCCCTCGCGCTCGGCGATGGCGTACAGCTCGCGCGCCAGTGAGCCCGCAATGCCCTTCCCCTCGTGGGCCGGTTCCACGATCGTGTGGACGGGGATCAGGGCGCGCTCGGGGGATTCGAGGACGAAGTACTCGATGTGGCCGACGACTTCGCCGTCCGCACCGTCGCCGATGGCCTCCAGGCGGCCCGCCGCCCGGTCGTCGCGGATCTCGATCTCGCTCATGGGCACGCTCCTGGTCCGACAGTCGGGGAGAACAGGGAGAACGGGGAGGACGGTGATCAGGCCGGTACGGCCTGCGGGCTGCGCTCCTGGTCCGAGCCCGGCACCGGCTCCGACGGGTCGGCGCCAAGGGCCACGATGCGGTTGTCGCGATCCACGTGCACGACCCGGGGTTCGAGTGCCCGGGCCTCGGCGTCGGTCACCTGAGCGTAGCTGATGATGATCACCAGGTCGCCGGGGTGGACGAGATGGGCGGCGGCCCCGTTGATCCCGATCACACCCGACCCGCGCTCGCCCTCGATGACGTACGTCTCCAGGCGGGCGCCGTTGGTGATGTCGACGATGTGCACCAGCTCGCCGGGCAACAGGTCGGCGGCGTCGAGGAGATCGGCGTCGATGGTCACCGATCCCACGTAGTGCAGGTCGGCCTGGGTGACGGTGGCACGGTGGATCTTGGACTTGAACATGGTGCGCAGCATGGAGGAACTCCCGGATCTCGGCTCCCTGCCTGCTTTATGCAGGTCAAGGGCTGTTCTTTCAGCCTACAGCGGCTCGTTTCGGGCTGGCACGACCGTCTGAACCACGGCTGAAAAGCGGGATCAGCTTAGGAACCGGCACCGGCGACTCGCACCGAGATCTCAGTCACATCACGTTCGAGCAGGAGCGGGCCGCTACTGCCGCTCGGGACGCAAGGTGCTGTCCGGATGCAGGGTGCCGTCGTCGTCGAGGTCGTCCAGCACGGCGGGCAGGCCCTTGGTGAGCATCCTGGTGCGGACGATGCCGAGGATTTTGGCCATGAAGAATCCTCCGGTGCCGGTGAAGCCGGTGTGGTGGTAGGTGAAACGGGTCCCGCCGCCGTGCGGTGCGAGTCGGTAGGCGACCTCCGTCACCTCGCCGCCGCCCTCGTCCTGCCAGGAGTAGCGCAGCAGCGAGGGCTCGCGTGCCTCCAGCACCTCGCACAGCACGACGCCGCTCCACCCCGGCTTCGGCTTCGCGATGAACTTGAACGTGGTGCCGGCCGTGGCCGTGAAGCCCTCCGGGCGTGCGCCGGCGCCGGTGGCCGTCCACAGCGGGATCAGCTCCGGATCGGTCACCGCGCGCCAGACCTTCTGCGGCGGGTGAGGGTAGTCGCGGACGATGTGGATGGTGCTCATGGCGGGCTCCTCGGGCTTCGACGCCGTGCGTGTCTCCGAGATCGCCGAAGCCTGCGGGGTGTCGGAGAAGACCGTGTTCAACTACTTCCCCACCAAGGAGTCCCTCGTCCTGGACCTGGGCGAGGCCACGTTGGGCTCCCTGCGCACCACGCTGGCCGATCCGGATCTGTCGCCGGTCGAGGCCGCGCTGAAGATCCTGTCCGGCGAGCTGGCAGCCATCACATCCTGGCTGACCGAACAGGACGACCCGGCCCAGGCAAAGGACATGCTTCTGCGCTTCGGCATGCTGATCAGATCCACCCCGTCCCTGCGGGCCCATCAGCGCGACATGACTGATCAGCAGGTCGCCGTGGCCGCCGAAGTCCTGGCCCGGCGCAGTGGGATGAGCCCGGACGACCCCGAACCGCAGATCGCCGCAACCGCCCTGCTCGCCCTGTGGCCCATCCAGTTCCAGGCGCTGCGCAGACACCTGAACCGCGTCCAGACCGAGCGGCTGCACGACGTGGTCAGCTCCGACGTCCGCCGCGCAGCCCGACTCATCGACACGGGACTGGGCTCGCTCGCCCCCGCCCGGCACGGCAAGTGAGACGGCCGTACCGGTCGTGGTCTGTCACCAACAACTGTGGTCGGAACAACTAGTGCCGGGTTCCTCTATCGCTGGGTAACCCCAGACAGCTACCTAGTCGGCCTGCGCCTGCGCGCCTCGATGATCTGGATCAAAGACCTCACCCGGACCGCCGGCTTTCTCGGGGCGTGAAGGGGCCCGCCGGCAGGCCGAGCTGGCGCATGACGTCGGCCAGGTTGTAGAAGTCCTCGACCGCGTGAATACGGCCCTCGCGTACCGTGAAGCACGAGGCTGCGGGGACGGAAAAGGTGCTGCCAGCAACCTCTTGCCCCGCATCGAAGGGATGGTCCGGGCCGAACGTGCCGGAGAGCGTGTAGCGGGCCATGGCCTGCCGCTCATTACCGAAGGCGGCGTGCAACTCGATGTGCAGGTCCGGGATGTGGCTCTGGGTGATCCGCATCCACTCCGCGACGCCCTCAAGGCCCGTGAAGTGCGTCTGGAACGCCCGGTCTCGATACGAACAGTCCACTGTGAACAATTCCGTCATACCGGCGGCGTCGCCGGCGTTCCACCGCTGCGCCCATGAACGGACGATGTCCTCGGTATTCATGCGGCGATCCTCGCACCAGACGGCCGGATCAATTAACATCCAGACACCGTGAAAGTTTCGCGATCGTCCGGCACCGCCGATCCGCTTGCCGACCTGGTGCGCCTCCTGCGCCTGCGGCCCTCGACGTTCAAACGGCTGTCGAGCGGCACACGCTGGACAGCGACGCACCCGGAGGGCGGCGCACTCGACATCGCCGCAGTCCAGCGCGGACGGTGGCGCGTGGCGGACGAGTCCGGGACCATCGCGCTCGACGCCGGCGACGTCGTCGTACTCACCGGCGCCACCGAATTCCGCCTGATCAGCGAGGCGGACGAGGCCACGATTCTGATCGGGCACTACGAGCTCGCCACGACCAACTCCGAACTGCTGAAGGCACTCCTGCCTCCGACATGCCATGTCCGGGCCGGGGATCGCCAGGCGCCCGCCGTCAACCACCTCGTCGACCTGCTGGTCCGAGAGGTCATCGACCGTCACCCCGGCGCCGAGCTGATGATCGAGCGGCTCGCCGAACTCGTCCTCGTCGAAGTCCTGCGCGGCATCGCCGACACGTCCGACAGCAGGACACCGGCCCTGCTGCACGGACTGGCGGACCCCGTCGTCGCGGCGGCCCTGCGCGCCGTGCACCAGGACGTCGCACGGCCGTGGACCGTGGCGGAACTGGCCCGCACCACCGCCGTCTCCCGATCGGTGTTCGCCGAACGGTTCACCGCCGTCACCGGTCTGGCGCCGATGGCGTATCTCCTCCGCTGGCGGATGGCGCTGGCCAAGGACGCGATCGCACACGGCGACCAGTCGCACACCCAGATCGCCTACGCGGTGGGCTATTCCTCGATCAGCTCGTTCAGCACGGCCTTCAAGCGCCACGTAGGACAGTCACCCGCCCAGTTCGCGCGGACGCTCACCGACCGGTGAGCGCGATCCGCCCGGGTCGAGGGCGAGCCGGATCGTATGGCCGGCCCTGCTGTAGCGCCTGATCAACCCGTTGATCACGACTCGATACGTGCCCTAGCCGTGCCGCTCGCACACGAAAGTGTGGCTGCCCGGCCCGAGGTCCGACACGGTGACCGCCCCGTCGGTGACCTGCACGCCACGCGCCGTCGCCCGACGCCCGTCCCACAACGTCTGCCGACCGGCGCGCACGCTCTGCTGGTTCGCCTCACCGGGGAAGGAAACCGATCCCCGAGTGTGTTCCGGTACCTGAACGGCGAGGCGGAAGGCGTGGTCGGCGTTCTCCCACTCGACGTGCAACGGGCCGCGCGGCGTGGGCAGTTGCCCCATCGCCCAGTCGACGTCGCCAGGCTGGGGACGTATCTCCCAGGTGGCGTAGCCGGGCGACGTCGGGCGGGCTCCCAGCAGGTGGTGGGTCAGCGCCGGCAGGACGCCCGTGGACCAGCCGTGGGCCATGCTCGTGTAGGCCCCCTCGTACAGGGAGCCGTCGGGGCCGATGCCTTCCCAGTGCGTGATGCCGGGGTCGTGTTTGTCCATCCATCCGTAGGTGCGCCGGATCTGGTCGAGCGCGGATCCGGCCCGGTCCGCCATGAAGCGGGCCTCGATCTCGGGGTAGGAGGTGAAGGCATAGACCCGCTGGGAGGCCTGCTCGAAGAGGGTGTCGTTGTCCATGAAGGCGTTGCCGTACGGCCGCCGCGTCGTGGCGTCGAGGTGGGCCAGCGCCGATGCGGCGCGGTCCCCGTCGGCTATGCCGGTGACGACGGCCAGCGCGTTGCCGTCCTGCGCATGGCGCACCGGGCCGGTCGTGGAGTCCAGGTAGGCTCCCGCCGCCTTGTCCCAGAGCAGCGCGTTGACGGCCTGTGAGACCTTGTCCGCTCTGGCGTTCCAGCGCTCGGCGTCGCCGCCGCGGCCGAGCAGGCGGGCCAGCCGGGCCCCGGCCCGCAGTGCCTGCACGTAGAGGGCGTTGTAGTAGGTGACCTGGCCCGTGCGGCCCAGAAACGCGTAGTCGCCGTATCCGCCCGTGCCGCCCAGGCCCTTGCTCAGCAGGCCCGCGTCGTCCGTGACGCCGGGGTACCAACTGTCCAGGACCTTGATGAGGTTGGAGTGGTGCTGGGCGGCGTAGGCGCTGTCCCCGGTGTAGAGGACGTAGTCCCAGCTGCAGGTGACCCAGTACAGCGGATAGTCGAAGAGGGGCAGGGTGTAGTCCGAGATGGAGGCGGGCGGGATCCAGCCGTCGGCGCGCTGGTGCGCGGCGAGGTCGGCCAGCACGTTGCGGACCGCCTCGGCGGTGTCGTCGTGCGTCAGGTACAGGGTGCGGGCGGAGACCGCGAGGTCGCCGACGTAGGGGTCGCGGTCGCGCTTGGCTCCGTCGTGCAGGACCAGCTTGCCCTCCAGGGTGGCGCTCCAGGCGCCGCGCGGATCGACGTCGTCCTGGCGGAAGGTGTCCGTGACCAGTTCATTGGTGTACGACGCCCCGTACCAGTAGCGGTTCAACTCCTCGTCGGAGCACAGGAACCAGCCGCGGTAGGTGCTCGGTGTGCCCAGGTAGGCGCTGAACTGCAGGGACACCGAGTCGATTTCGGCCTCTCCCCACGGCTGCGCCGCGGGAGCGTCCGAGGGGAGGGCGTCGAGGGCGATCCTGAGATAGCGGAAGCCGTGCAGACCGTCCGCGAAGACCTTGTCGCCTGCCTGGAAGCCCTTGCGGTCCGTCCAGTCGGCGCCGCTTGCCGGCACGGCGAACTGGTCCGTGCCCTGTCCGGCGCCGCCCGCCTGGTCGGAGCGGGTGAAGTCCGAGCGGTCCGTGAGGAACTGCCGGGTCTCGGAGAACGCCACCCGCACGCCCGGGGAGTTGTCGGAGGCCGAGGTGAACCGGATCCGCGGGTATCCGACGACGACCTTGCCGAAGTCCACGGTGACGCTCGGCACGGCGATCGGGTCGACGGGCGCGGGCCAGACCTCGTTGATACGGGTGAAGGCACCGCGCGGTGTGTCCTGCACGCTCGTCACCGTGATGCGCACGCGGTCGGTCGTGACCGGCTCGGCGAAGGGGACGGCCCGCTGGATGACATCGTTGTCCACGACCGTGGCGGCGGTCTGCCATACACCGTCGCGCCGCACCTCGACGGTGAACGCGGTCGGTACGCCGTCGCTGTTGGAGACGACCGTGATGCCCGGAAGCTGCGTCGGCTGCGGCAGGGCGATGGTGAGGGTGTCGGGGAACTCGCCCGGCGTGTCGTCGTTCCAGAACGTGTCCGGATCGCCGTCGATGGCGTTGGCGGCGTCGTAGGTGCGCGGACGCCCGTCGTTGCCGTTGTTGCCGGCGTGGGACGAGGAGGCCTCGGCCGTGGTGCCCTCGGGCCAGCGGGGTGCCGCCGCGGGGCGGGGACGCCGCAGGATCGTTGCGGCCCCGCCGGGTGCGAGCAGCGCCTCGGCGTTCGCGACATCGCCGCTGGTCGCGACGATCCGCACGGGCGGGACGTTGCGCGAGGACGGCGCCTGGACATAGCGGTGCCAGCGGTCGGCGCGACGGGCAGGGGCGCCGGCGGCAGGAGCGGCCGGCTCCTCGGCGGGGAGCGCCGCCGCCGCGGGGAGTCCGGTGGAGGCGAGGGCCGCCGTCAGCCCGACCGTGCCGGCCCTGGCCATCATGGTGCGTCTGGAGATGTCCTTCTCCGATGTGCCGATCGACGTCACTGCGCCTCCCTGAACAGACGGGATTGAATCGTTTCATACGATGGTGGTGACGTGACGGTATCCCGAACACCGGGCGCACGTACAGAGATTGGACAGGAGTCGGGCCGGCCCCGCGCGGACGGTCGGGGTGTCAACTTCTCGGTCGGTCAAGGCACTTCCGGTCCACCGAACGGTCCGGTCGCGCCGTTGTTCGGTCGTCACGGGTCAGTCCCAGAAAGTTCCTCCTGACGAGACGGCGGCGTGCATACGGTCCGGACACCGAGGCGGGTCGCCAGCACCGGCCCGCGCAGTCAACGGCACACAAAGGGAGGCGCTGTGGCGAGTGTGGAAGTGTCACTGAAGGAGATGATGGCCGGGGTCGAGGGGGCCCTGGGAGCTGCCGTCGTCGACTACACCAGCGGAATGGCGCTGGGCACGCTCGGCGGGAGCAAGGACCTGGACCTGACCGTCGCCGCGGCGGGCAACACGGATGTCATCCGCGCCAAGGTCCGCACCATGGAGCAGTTGGGTCTCAAAGGTCGCATCGAGGACATCCTGATCACGCTGGACCGCCAGTACCACGTGATCCGCCCGATAAGCGGTCGTTCGGGCAACGGGCTGTTCCTCTACCTCGTCCTCGACAAGGCCCGGTCGAACCTGGCGATGGCCCGCCACCAACTCAAGCGTGTGGAGGAGGCGATCGAGATCTAGCCCGCCCGAGGACGCCTGCGGCCATGCCTGCCCATCATGTGAAGACTTCTTCAAGTCACCACATCAGCATGGTTCCAATGTGCGTTCCTGCCGGGTCCGAGGCGTGAAGGATCGGGCATCCGAAGGCGGTCTGTGGTGCGGCGGTGTCCTTGGACGCCGCCGCCTCGCGGCGGCCGCAATCCCACCCATCCGACCAGGAGCGAGCATCCATGCAGGCCCCCCTTTACCAGGTCAAGGCGGAGTTCTTCCGCATGCTCGGCCACCCCGTACGCATCAGGGTGCTGGAACTCCTCCAGCACGGGCCGGTGTCCGTTCGGGATCTGCTGGCCGACATCGAGATCGAGCCGTCCAGCCTGTCGCAACAGCTGGCCGTCCTGCGGCGCTCCGGCATCGTCGTGTCCATGCGGGAGGGCTCCACCGTGCGCTACGCGCTCGCCGGGGGAGACGTCGCCGAGCTTCTGCGTGCCGCCCGGCGGATCCTCACCGAGCTCCTCACCGGCCAGAACCAGCTCCTCACCGAACTCCAGCAGGCCGACGCCCCGGCCACCCTGCGCACCACCCGATGACTCGGAATGGCATGCATACGGGTCTTCACTCCGCGTCGGCCACGACAGATCCGACCCGTTCCGCCAGGCTCGGATCCCGGCGGACCAGCAGCGTCGCGTAGCCGACGGAGAAGAGGAGCGCGGCGAGTGCCGCGACGGGGAACCAGTTGTACGGCGCGGGCTGGCCGGGCTTGGCCAGGTAGTAGAGCGGAACCAGGATGGCCAGGGCACCGAGGGCGGGCAGCACCAGGTGGCGGACCGTGCGGAACTCCTGGGGACGGTAGCGGCGGTAGTACAGGGGCAGGGCGATGTTGGACGCGAGGTAGACCAGCAGGATCAGGATGGATCCCAGGCTGGAGGACTCGGTGAAGAAGACGACGGGGTTCATCGGGCCGCCGTCGGAGCCGAGCAGATGGCCCAGGCCCCAGCCGCCGATGATCAGCAGGGAGATGGCGGCGAAGGTGACGATCGCGTTGTTCGGCGTACGGCGCGTGGGGTGGACGTAGCCGAAGAAGGACGGCAGCAGTCCCTCGCGTCCGGCGTTGAAGACCAGGCGGGCCTGGGAGTTGATGCCGGCGATCAGCACGCCGAGGGTGGAGGTCAGGCCGCCGATGTAGGCGAGGAACGCCAGCGCCCCGAGGGTGTCGTGGGCAACGTCGATGAAGGGGATGCGGGAGTCGCCGAGCGCGGCCACGTCGTAGTCGAAGCCGGTGACCGTGGCGTAGGAGAAGAGGATGTAGCTCACCGTCATGATCGCGATGGAGGAGAGGACGGCACGGCCGACGTTGCGCCGGGGGTTCTCCGTCTCCTCGGCGAGGGCCGCGGAGTTCTCCCAGCCGATGAAGAGGTAGACCGCGAGCGGGAAGCCCGCCGCCAGGCCCCTCAGGCCGTGGTGGATGTGGTCGGGCAGGAACGGGGCGGCGGAGAGGTTGCCGCGGTGTTCTACGAGGGCCGCGACCGAGACCACGACGAGCACCAGCATCTCGACGCCGAAGAAGTAGCCGGCCCACTTGGTGGAGACCACCACTCCGCGCAGCATCAGGACCACCGACAGGCACGTCAGCAGCAGCGTCCAGATGATCCACGGCAGGTCGACGCCGGTGTAGTGGTGCAGGGTGATCTGCACGAAGCCGCCGGAGATGGCGATGACGGAGGCCATCGCGATGATGTAGCCGAGCCCGGCCAGCAGGGCGGTGGTCACCGCGCTGACCGGCCCGAACGTCTTGCCGACGAAGGTGATGAAGCTGCCCGCCGACGGGTGTGCCCGGGAGAACTGGGCGAGCGTGTTGCCCAGCAGCGCCACCGCGATGCCCGCCGCGAGGATCGTCAGGGGGGACGCGACGCCCGCCGTGGTGGACAGGAAGGCGAAGCCGAAGAAGAAGCTCATGGCCGGGCCGACATTGGCCATGGTGGCGGCGGCGATGTCCGCCATGCCGAGCACGCCGCCGCGCAGCCGCTGGGGCGTGTCGCCGACGGCGCCCGACGTCGGCGGCGGCCCGACGGCTTGGGGGTCAGGCATGACGGCAGCTCCTTCTGCTCCGGGGCGGTGCAAGCAATGCGCAGCGGATGTCAGCTCGGGTGGGTGTGGTGGTGTGCCTTGACCGCCTGTACGGCCGGGTCCAGCGCGCCGCGGCCGAGTTCGGCGAGCAGATCGGCGTGGCAGCGGTTCCGCGCCCGTACCACCTCGGGAGCCGGGGCGGGCAGGACCAGGCACAGCCGGCCGAGGAGGTCGGCGGTGAGTTCCCGGATGCCCGGGCCACCGAGCGCCTGAGCGAGGTCGAGGTGGAAGCGGGTCTCCAGCATGAGCAGTTGTGCCGGGTCGTCGGCCTGGTCCATCTCGTCGACCAGGGCCTGGAGTGCGTCGAGCCGCTCGGCCGCAACCTCGCCCGCGCCGTGGGCCACGAGACCGCACTCCAGAAGCAGGTGGAAGGCGTCCAGCGAGGCCGCCTCGTCGGCGTCGTGCAGCAGTGGGACGACCGTGTCCCAGCCCTGTGCGACGAAGGTTCCGCCGGCCCGGCCGCGTCGGCGGTCGAGCAGGCCGTCCTGGCACATGCCCTCCAGCGCCCGGCGCACGGTGATCTCGCCGATGCCCAGCTCCTCGGCCAGGACGCCGGCGTCCGGCAACCGGTCCCCCGGCGCCACGGACGTCAGGCGCACCTGCAGGGCTATGCGTGAGCGGACGAGCTCCGAGCCGGTCTGGCCCCGGCCGGGCAGCACACGGGCGTCGTGCACACCGGCCTCCGGCGCCGGACCCGGCTGGCTGTAGGGCCCGAACTTGCCCGCTGCGTTCACCACGACGTCACCCTAACGGTCGGCCGAGCGGGGCTAGGGCGGGCGATGACGCGGCGTCCTGTGCATGCACGGAAAATAGAGCATGGTGAACAGTTAAACAAGACTGTTCTTTTAGATCGTACTGAACTAATTTCCGGGTCACCGTCCCCTCTCCCCTCATGGATGTCGCGATGACCTCAACGCTCACCAAGAGTCCGCCCGCCGAGCCCGGTCTGAAGGCCGGGCTCAAGAACCGCCATCTGTCGATGATCGCGATCGGCGGTGTCATCGGCGCCGGTCTGTTCGTCGGCTCCGGCTCCGGCATCGCCGCCGCCGGCCCCGGCATCCTCGTCTCGTACGCCCTCGTCGGCGTCCTGGTCGTCCTCGTGATGCGGATGCTGGGCGAGATGGCCGCGGCGAACCCGACCTCCGGCTCGTTCTCGGCGTACGCGGACCGCGCGCTGGGGCGCTGGGCCGGGTTCACCATCGGCTGGCTGTACTGGTTCTTCTGGGTCGTGGTGCTCGCGGTCGAGGCGACCGCCGGGGCCAAGATCCTGGCCGGGTGGATACCGGCGGTCCCGCAGTGGGGCTGGGCCCTGATCGTGATGCTCGTCCTGACCGCCTCCAACCTGGCCTCGGTCGCCTCCTACGGCGAGTTCGAGTTCTGGTTCGCCGGCATCAAGGTCGTCGCCATCGCCGCGTTCATCGTGGTCGGCGGGCTCGCGATCTTCGGTCTGCTCCCCGGCTCGGACCACCCGGCGTCCGGGTTCTCCAACCTCACAGCACACGGCGGATTCCTGCCGCACGGGCCGGGGGCGATCCTCACCGGCGTCCTGATGGTGGTCTTCTCCTTCATGGGCAGCGAGATCGTGACGCTCGCGGCCGGCGAGTCCGCGGACCCGCAGGGTGCGGTCACCAAGGCCACCAACAGCGTGATCTGGCGGATCGCGGTGTTCTACCTGGGCTCGATCCTGATCGTGGTCTCGCTGCTGCGCTGGGACGACCCGGCGATCCTCAAGGACGGCTCGTACGTCGCCGCCCTGAGCTCCATCGGCATCCCGCACGCCGCCCAGATCATGAACGCGATCGTGCTGACCTCGGTGCTGTCCTGTCTCAACTCCGGCCTGTACACCGCCTCGCGCATGGCGTTCTCGCTCGGCGGGCGCAGTGACGCCCCGGCCTCCTTCGGACGCACCACGGGACGCGGCGTGCCGCGTACGGCCATCCTGGCCTCGGTGGTCTTCGGCTTCGTCGCGGTCGCCTTCAACTACCTGTGGCCGGACACCGTCTTCCAGTTCCTGCTCAACGCCTCCGGTGCGATCGCCCTGTTCGTCTGGCTGGTGATCTGCTTCTCGCAGCTGCGGATGCGCAAGATCATCCAGCGGGAGTCGCCGGAGAAGCTCGTCGTGAAGATGTGGCTCTACCCGTATCTGACCTGGGCCACGATCGCCCTGATCACCTTCGTGCTGGGCTACATGCTGACCGACACCGCCGACGGCGGCGGGCGCGACCAGGTGGTCCTGTCGACACTGGTGGCGCTGGCCGTGGTGGTCTTCGCGCTGGTCCGCGAGCGGGTGGGCCGGAAGAAGAACGCCCTCGTCTCGCCGTAGGACCGAACTCCGGAGGGTGATGCCGGGCCCGCCTCAGGGCCCGGTGTCACCCTCTGCCAGTTCCTTGATCGCCTGCAGGCGGTGCTCCCAGCGGACGGCAAGGGCGTCCATCCACCGCGTGGCCTGCTTGAGCGGTTCCAGGTGGGCCTCGTAGCGGACCTCGCGCCCGGCCCGGTGCGCGCGGACCAGTCCCGCACGGTCCAGGACGGACAGATGCTTGGCCACGGCCTGCCGGGTGACGGGCAGTCCCGCCGCCAGGGACGTCGGAGTCGCGCCGCCGTCGCGGGCGAGGGCGGCGAGGATCTCCCGGCGGATCGGGTCGGCCACGGCCACCAGGACGTCGTCCGGGGCCGGAAGGCTGTCGGCGGTACGGGTCATCCCTCGGACCGCTCGCATTCCGCGCGCAACTGGTCCAGCTTGCCGGGCCAGTTGCCGCTGTTGGCCCGATGGCGTGCGGCCGCCTCGTCGCCGGGAAGGCCCAGTCGCGCGAAGCCGCTCTCGACCATGGTCAGCCGGGTGCTCGCCGAGGACTCGTCCTCGGTCAGGGTGAACTCGACCCGAGTGGCATTGGTGTCGTCCGGCTCTTCGCCCGCGGCTCCCTGGGACCACCGCCAGGAGAGGATGCGGGGCGGCTCGACCGTCTCGATGCGGGCCGGGATGACTCCATGCACCCCGTGGTCGAGGACGAGCAGGCCGCCCGGGCGGAGGTCGACCTTAACCGGCTCACCGTTGCCGAACCAGCGGCCGAGGAAGGCGGGTTCGGTGAGCACGGTCCAGACCCTCTCCCGGGATGCGTTGATCACGATGGAACGCTCGATTGCGTCGGGGATCACGGCGGCCTCGTCTCCTTCGGATGATCCGGATCATCCGGATCGGACGGCCCGGATGCGCAACCCAACGGTTGCACATCACCCTCGCGATGTGCAACCAATCGGTTGCGCATCGGCCCTACGCCACCGCCTCGACCGCCGCCGCACCCCCCTCACCGTCCCGCTCCTCGCCGCCACGCTCCTCGAACTGTGTCCGATACAGCTCCGCATACCTCCCGCCGACCAGCAGCAGTTCCTCGTGCGTCCCCCGTTCCACGATCAGTCCGCCCTCGATCACCAGGATCTGATCGGCGGCCCGGACGGTCGACAGCCGGTGTGCGATCACCACTGCCGTCCTGCCCTCCAGGGCCTCGGCCAGCGCCTCCTGGACGGCCGCCTCGGAGGTGTTGTCGAGGTGGGCGGTGGCCTCGTCGAGGATGACCACGCGCTGGCGGGCCAGCAGGAGCCGGGCGATGGTCATGCGCTGGCGTTCGCCGCCGGAGAGACGGTAGCCGCGCTCGCCGACCACCGTGTCGAGACCGTCGGGCAGGGACCGTACGAGATCGTCGAGGCGGGAGCGGCGCAGGGCGTCCCACAGTTCGGCCTCGGTGGCCGTGGGCGCGGCCAGCAGGAGGTTGGCGCGGACCGAGTCGTGGAAGAGGTGGCCGTCCTGGGTGACCATGCCGAGGGTGGCGCGCAGGGACTGTGCGGTCAGGTCGCGGACGTCGGTGCCGCCGACGCGGACGGCGCCCCCGTCGACGTCGTACAGGCGCGGAAGCAGTCCGGCGATCGTCGACTTGCCGGCGCCGGAGGAGCCGACGAGTGCGACGGTCTGGCCCGGTTCAGCGCGGAAGGAGATGCCGTGCAGGACCTCGGCGCCGCCCCGGGTGTCCAGGGTCGCCACCTCCTCCAGCGAGGCCAGCGAGACCTTGTCGGCGGAGGGGTAGCCGAAGCGGACGTCGTCGAACTCGACGGCGACCGGGCCGTCGGGCAGGGCGCGCGCGTCCGGTTTCTCCTCGATCAGGGGCTTGAGGTCGAGCACCTCGAAGACGCGCTCGAAGCTGACGAGGGCGCTCATCACCTCGACGCGCGCTCCGGCGAGCGAGGTGAGCGGCGCGTACATGCGGGTCAGCAGCAGTGCCAGCGACACGACCGCGCCCGGCTCCAGGCTGCCGCGCAGCGCGAACCAGCCGCCGAGGCCGTAGACCAGGGCGAGGGCCAGGGAGGAGACCAGGGTCAGGGCGGTGATGAACACCGACTGGGCCGTGGCGGTGCGCACGCCGATCTCAGCGACCCGGCGGGCGCGGGCCGCGAACTCCTCGGACTCCTCCTCCGGGCGCCCGAAGAGCTTGACCAGGGTGGCGCCGGGCGCGGAGAACCGCTCGGTCATGCGGGTGCCCATCGCCGCGTTGAGCGCCGCCGCCTCCCGCTGCATACGGGCCATCCGGCTGCCCATGCGCCGGGCGGGCAGGACGAACACCGGGAGCAGCACCAACGCGAGCAGGGTGATCTGCCAGGAGAGCGTCAGCATGACGGCGAGGGTGAGCACGAGGGTGACCAGGTTGCTGACCACTCCGGACAGAGTGTTGCTGAACGCACGCTGCGCGCCGATGACGTCGTTGTTGAGACGGGAGACCAGTGCTCCCGTACGTGTGCGTGTGAAGAACGCGACCGGCATCCGCTGCACATGATCGAACACAGCCGTGCGCAGATCGAGGATGAGTCCCTCCCCGAGCGTCGCCGAAAGCCTCCTGCCGAGGATGCCGAGGGCCGCCTCCGCGACCGCGATGAGCGCGATGAGCAGGGCAAGTCGTACGACCGTGCCCTCGTCGCGGCCCGACACGATCGCGTTCACGACACGCCCGGCCAGAACGGGGGTCGCGACGGCGAGCAGCGCGGTCACCACCCCCAGCACCACGAACTGCGCCATGCGGGCGCGGTGCGGGCGGGCGAAGGCGGCGATACGACGCAGCGTGGCGCGGGCAAAGGGCCGGCGCTCCTGCTCGGCGTTCATGACACTGTGCAACTGCATCCAGGCTGTGGTCTCCATGCTCATGAGAGAGACCGTAAGACCTCAAGCAACATTGAGGTCAATGTTTTCCTGACGTCCCCCGCGAAGGACCCGATGACCGTACGCAAGCCGCTGTCCCCGCTTCAGCCCCTGTCCCCACTTCCGCAACCCGCCGTTGGCACGGGCTGGAAACCCTCTGCTGATGTGACTGCGGTACACCTTCCCCAAGGGCCACTCCCCCCAGGACGATTCCCCCGACGCGTCCCGGCCCGCGTGCTCCGGCAGATCCTGTGCCTGCTGCCGCTCCTGCTCGTGTCCGTCGTGGCCGTGCAGCACCGGTCCGTGCTCGCCGAGGGCTTTGGTCATCTGCGGGCCGCCGAGTGGCCCTGGCTGCTGGCGGCGGCCGGCGCCACCTGTCTGACCTGGGTGGCTGCCGCCTTCACCCGGCAGGGTGCGGTCGTCGACCGGCTGCCCAAGAGGCGGCTGCTCGCCACGCAGTTCGCGGCGGGCTCGGCCAACCACCTGCTGCCGACGGGCCTCGGTGCGAGCGCCGTCAACCTGCGGTTCATGACCGTGTGCGGGATTCCGCTGGCCCGTTCCTCGGCCGCGCTCGCGCTGTATCTGCTGGCGGAGACGGTCGCCCGGCTGAGCCTGCTGGCCGGGCTGCTGCTGGCCTTCCCGGGCGCGCTGCAGTTCGGCACGCTGCTGCCCGATGGCGCGGTGGGTCCGCTGCTGCTCGCGGTCGCCGGAGTCCTGGTGGTGGCGGTGGGCGTCCTCGTACTTGTACGACGGCTGCGTACGGCCGCCGTGTCGTTCCTGCGCACGGCACTGGGCGAGCTGCGCTCGGTGCACACCCGTCCGTCCCGCGCGCTCGCCCTGTGGGGCGGCTCGCTCGCCTTTCCCGCGCTGCAGGCGGCCGGACTGGTCCTGGTCGGGCTGTCGCTGGGGCTGCCGATTCCGCCCGTGCACATTGCCGTCGCGTATCTGGCGGCGACGGTGGCGGTCGCGCTGGTGCCGACGCCGGGCGGACTCGGCTCGGTGGAGGCGGCACTGGTCGTGGCGCTGGTGGCGGCGGGCGGCCCGGTGGCCGTGGCGACGGCGGTGGTGCTCGCCTACCGGATCATCACGGTGTGGCTGCCGCTGCTGCCGGGCGCATTGACGCTGGGCGCGCTGGTACGGCTGAAGGTGATCTGAGCCGCGCCGCCGATGTCACCAAGGCACCGGCTTGCCGTCCCGGAAGAAGCCCCCGGTCGGCCCGGTGTCGGGCAGCGTGGCCGCCCAGACGATCCCGGCGGCGCCTTCCGCGACGGGGCGTCCGCCACCGCCGCCCATGTCGGTGGCGACCCAGCCGGGGCAGATCGCGTTGACGAGGATGCGGTGCCGGCGCAGCTCACCGGCCAGCAGGCAGGTGAGGGCGTTGAGCGCGGCCTTGGAGACGCTGTAGGCGGGGGTGCCGCCGCTCATCGACTGGAGCGAGCCGCCCTCGCTGCTCACCATGACCACCCGCGGGTGCGGGCTGCGCCGCAGCAGCGGCAGCAGCGCCTGGGTGACCCGCCAGGCGCCGAACAGATTGGTGTCCAGGGCCCGTTGGACCTCGCCGAGGTCGGCCGACCGAGCCTGCGCCCAGGTGTCGTAAAGGATGGCCGCGTTGTTGACGACCACGTCCACGCGCCCCAGATTCCGGGTGACCCAGTCGGCCATCGCAGCCACACTCGCCTCATCGGCGACATCGAGCTGCACGGCGCTCACCCGCTCCCCGCCCGGGTCGATACGCGCGGCGGCGGCGCGCCCCTTGGCGAGGTCGCGGGAGCCGAGCACCACGCGGTGGCCGCGGCCGGCGAGCTGCCGTACCACCTCGTACCCGATGCCGCGATTGGCACCGGTCACAACGGCGACCGGCGGCGCGCCCGCATGTTCAGCTGCCATCAGGAACACTCCCTCTGTACGGTGTCTCAGCGTCGCACAGCCGTTCCACGATCGCCCCGCCGGTCGCCGCCCGCACCGGCACTGTCGGAGAAGGGGGCTGCACATGCCGGTCCATATCGAGCGCCAGGGTCACGTCACCACCGTCGTCCTCTCCCGCCCCGAGGTCCGCAACGCGGTGGACGGCCCGACGGCCGCCGAACTCGTCGCCGCCTTCCGGGAGTTCGAGGCGGACGAAGAGGCGCGGGTGGCGGTGCTGTGGGGCGAGGGCGGCACGTTCTGCGCGGGCGCCGACCTCAAGGCACTCGGCTCCGACCGCGGCAACCGGGTCGCGGAGGACGGCGACGGCCCGATGGGGCCGACGCGGCTTCGGCTGTCCAAGCCGGTGATCGCCGCGGTCGCCGGGCATGCCGTGGCCGGCGGCCTCGAACTGGCGCTCTGGTGCGATCTGCGGGTTGCCGAGGAGGACGCCGTCTTCGGCGTGTTCTGCCGCCGCTGGGGCGTCCCGCTGATCGACGGCGGCACGGTACGGCTGCCCCGGCTGATCGGACAGAGCCGCGCACTGGACATGATCCTCACGGGGCGGGCGGTGCAGGCGCGGGAGGCGTACGACATCGGGCTCGTCAACCGGCTCGTCCCCACCGGCACGGCACGCACCGAGGCGGAAACGCTGGCCGCCGAGATCGCCCGCTTCCCGCAGGCGTGTCTGCGGGGCGACCGGGCGTCGGTGCTGGAGCAGCACGGGCTGGACGAGGAGGAGGCCATGCGCGGCGAACTCCGGCACGGGGTGGGCGTGTTGGCGGAGGGAATGGAGGGGGCGGCGCGGTTCGCGGCCGGGGCCGGGCGGGGCGGGTCGTTCACGGACCTATGACCTGCACAGGGCGCGCGACGCCCAAGCGGGTCCGGCGAAGTCCGCTCCGGTACGGCAGCAACCCTGAAGGGGCGCGGGACTGTGTTGAATCTGCGGCTACCGCCGCGTGAGCGCGACCAGCCACGACGGCGCTGCAGACGACCGATGGCACATCGGCGGCACAGCCGGCGGAGCGCTTGGCTCAGCGGACCCGCACCGTCACCGGCCCGCCCTCCGGATCGACCCGGCCGTTCCAGTGGGCCGTCAGCCTGATGGGGCGGTTCGGGACGGTCGTGCGGAGGCGTTGGCGGTGCAGTACGCGGCCGTTCTGGGTGATGTGGAGGACCGGGCGTGTCAGCAGGGTCGTCGTGCGCAGGACGTACGGGTGGCGGTCGGCGGGGGTGATGCGGTTCGGGGCGATCCAGTGCAGGGGCGGGTCCACGGTCAGGGGGATGCCAGCCGGCCACTCGGCGCCCGCGAGCCATTCCCGGACGGCCCCGGCCATCTGCGCGCCCTCGCCCGCCGCCGTCGCCGCGCTCTCCACGGCGTGCAGCAGACTGCCGGCGGCGAACACGCCCGGCCGTGAGGTGCGCAGGGTGCCGTCGGTCGCAGGGCCGCGGCTGCCGGCATCCAGCGTCAGTTCGCCGCGCCGGGCGAGTTCGTGGTCCGGCACGAAGTCGCCGGTGAAGACGACCGTGTCGCACGGCAGCGTGATCGTTCGGCCGCCGCGGTGCCGTATGCGGACGCCCGACAGCCGTCCGTGGCCCAGGAGTTCGGTGATCGTGGCGTCGGTGAGGAGGGGGATGCGGCGGCGGAGGCGGGCGTGCTGCGCGCGGGGCGGGGTCGTCTGGGGGTACGGCAGCTCCGTGATCATGGCGACCACGTCGGCTCCGGCTGCCCGCACGGTGTCGGCGGCCGCGTATGAGACGTCCTCCGCGCCGACGATCACTGCCCGGCTGCCGATCCGCTGTCCGTAGAGGTGTACGGCCTGCTGGAGTTCGCCCGTGGTGTAGATGCCGACGGGGCGGGTGCCGGGCACCAGGCGTGCGGTGCGGGGGCGTTCGCGGGCTCCGGTGGCCAGCACGATCGCGCGGGCGGTGATGGTCTCCGGGCCCTGCGGGCCGACGGTGGTCAGCGCGAGCGGGCCCGCCCAGTCGAGGGCGGTGACCCCGGTGCGGACGACCGCTCCGGTGCGTACGGCCGCGTCGGCGAGCAGACGGGCGTACGCGGGACCGGTCAGCGGGTGCAGCCAGGTGCCGAAGCCGCCGTGCGCGCAGTGCCGTGGGACTCCCCCGGGCTGCTGTTCCCGGTCCAGCACCTCGATGCTGCCTGCTCCGGCGGCGGCCAGGCGTGCGGCGGCCGCGAGACCGGCGGGGCCGGCGCCCACGACCAGGACGTCGACGTTTCTCACGCCCGGGCCCCCTCGAACAGTGCGCGTACCGCCGCCCCGCAGTAGAAGCCCTGGCAGCGGCCCGCCCGCGCCCGGGTGCGGCGGCGCAGTCCGTCCAGGGTGCGCGGCGGGATGGTACTCGTCAGGGCGTCGCGGATCTCGCCGCGGGAGACACGCTCGCAGTGGCAGACGAGGGTGCCGTACTCCGGGTCGGCGGCGATGAGTTCGGCTTGCTGGTGGGGTCGGGGGAAGGCCTCGCCGAGATTGGGCATGCGGACCGGTGCCAGGTCGCGGGCCGGGCCCAACTCCAGTCCGTTGTCGGCAAGTAGTCCGGTCACGTGGGCCGCGATGGCGAGGGAGGCGGTCAGTCCGGTGGAGCGGATGCCGCCGACGGTGACGTACGACTGGTCGGGGTGGGCCGTGATGCGGTAGTCGTCGTGTTCCGTGGCGGCGCGCAGGCCCGCGTAGACGGCGGTGATCTCCTCCTCGACCAGTTCGGGGAGGATCCGGCGGCCCTTTTCGCGCAGGAGCGCCAGGGCGTCGGCCGTCGAGCCGGTGGCCCGCTTGTCGTGCAGGTCCTCGGCGGTGGGGCCGAGCAGGACGTTGCCGTAGACGGTGGGGGCGACCAGGACGCCCTTGCCCAGTGCGGTGGGTACGGGCAGCAGGATGTGCCGGACCAGGGCGCGGGCGAACTTGTCGTAGACGATCAGCTGGCCGCGGCGCGGGGTGACGGTGAAGTCGTCGTGACCGAGCTGCCGGTCGAGGGTGTCGGCGTGGAGGCCGGCGGCGTTGACGAGGTGGCGGGCCCGGAGGGTGCCTCGGGGTGTGCGGAGCTGATGGACACCTTCTGCGTAACTCGCCCGCTGGACCGGTGAGTTGAGGTGGAGATCGACTCCATGGCGGACTGCCTGGGTGGCGTACGCCAGCGTGGTCGTCCAGGGGCAGATGATGCTCTCGCCGGGCACGTGCAGCGCGCCGAGGGCACCGGGGCCCAAGTGCGGTTCGCGGGCACGGAGTTCGGGCGGGCCGATCAGACGCGCTTCGTGGAAGTCATTGCGCTTGGCCTTTTCCGCCAGACCCGGCAGTGCGGCGAGTTGTTCCTCGTCCCAGGCCACGAGCAGCGCTCCCACCGGCTCGACCGGAATGCCCGACTCGACCGCGTACGCGGCGAGTCGGCGGGCGCCCTCCCGGACGAGCCGGGCTTCGAGAGAACCGGGGATCGCGTCGAACCCGGTGTGCAGGATGGCGGTGTTGGCCTTCGAGGTCCCCTGGCCGACGTCGTCCTGGGCCTCGACCAGGGCAATGCGGAGCCGTGGGTGGTGGGCGAGCGCGCGGGCAATCGCGCTGCCGACGACACCGGCACCGACGATCGCCACGTCGTATGGGGTCTGCGGGAGGAGACCGGTCGTGGTGACCGTCATGCGGGTCCTGCCTTCTTGGCCACGGGCCGGTCGAACAAGGCGGTGCCGGCCTGCAGAACGCCTTGGCCGACATCGTCCAGGGCTCCCAAGAGCACGCCACGCAAGCCCAAGTGGTGGCCAGGCCGGAAGGCAGTCGCCCTGCCGACGACTCCCGCACCGACGATCGCCACGTCATACGCCGTCCGCGGCAGCAGCCCGCTCACGGTGACCGTCACGCCGGGCCTGCCTTCCTGGCCACGGGCCGGTCGAGCAGCGCGGTGACTTCGGAGCGGAAGGCGGCGAGGCGTTCGGCGGCCTCATCCGCGGTGATGCGCGGTTCGTGGACGGCCGCCGGTTTCCAGTCCGGCAGTGCGTCGGAGACCGCAAGGCCCGGCTGTGCGCCAAGGCGGGCCAGGGTGGCGGCGCCGAGTGCGGTGGCGTCCGGGAGGGCGGACACCTCGACGGGGCGTTGCAGCAGGTCCGCCTGGGTCTGCATGAGCAGGGTCGAGCGGGTCAGGCCGCCGTCGACGCGGAGGGCGGACAACGGCGCTCCCAGGTCGGCGGCTGCGGCGTCGGCGAGTTCGACGATCTGGGCCGCGATGCCCTCGCACAGGGCCCGCACCAGGTGCCCGGCGCCGGTGTCGAGCCCGAGGCCGGTGAGCGAGCCGCGCAGGTCGCCGCGCCACCAGGGGGCGGCGAGCCCGGCGAGCGCCGGTACGAAGGTGACGCCGCCGCTGTCCGGTACGGCGGTGCCGACGGTGTCCAGGTCGGCGGCGCCCTTGATGACGCCCAGGTCGGTGAGCCAGCGGACGGCGGAGGCGGCCGTGTAGACCTGGCCGTCGAGGCAGTAGCTGGTGCGTCCGGCAAGGCGCCAGGCCACGCAGCTGACCAGGCCCGAGGTGCCGCGCCGCGGCGTGTCGCCCGTATGGGCGAGGAGGAACGCGCCTGTGCCGTAGGTGCACTTGGCGGCGCCGGGTGCGGTGATGCGCTGGGCGAGCAGGGCGGCCTGCTGGTCGACGGCAAGTCCGGTGAGCGGGACGGCCGGGCCGAACTCCCTTGTCGTACCGACCGGTTGGGCGTTGTCGACCACCTCGGGGAGCCGCTCGTCGGACAGGCCGTAGAGGTCGAGTGCGCGTGGTGACCATTCCGCGCGGTCCAGGTCGAGGAGTTGGGTACGGCCGGCGGTCGCGGCGTCGGTGACGTAGGCCCCGGTGAGGCGGTGGACGAGCCAGGCGTCGCTGGTGGTGACGACGCCCTCGCGGGTGAGGTGCCGTCGTATCCAGGCCATCTTGGGCGCGGCGAAGTACGGGTCGAGGGGCAGGCCGGTCAGTTCGCGCAACTCGTCGGTATGCGGGGTGAGTTCGGTGCAGACGGTCTCGGCTCGGCGGTCCTGCCAGACCAGGGCGTCGGTCAGCGGGCGGCCGGTGGCCGGATCCCAGGCGAGGACGGTCTCGCCCTGGTTGGCGAGGCCCAGTGCGACGACGGGTTCACGCGCCTCGGCGAGGGCCCGGCGGCCCGCGTCGAGCACCGAGCGGTACAGCTCCTCCGGGTCGACCTCCACCAGTCCGCCGGGCAGATGGCGCGGGTGCACCTCGGCGAACCCGGTGCCGATGACGCCGCGTTCGGGGCAGACGACCAGCGCCTTGGTGCCGGAGGTGCCCTGGTCGACGGCGAGCACCGGACCTGTCATCGCACCTCTCCCCCTCGAAGCCCCCGGCGATCACTGCGCGCCAGCCTGCCGCCGGGCCGCGCACCGCGTCAACCACCCCCCGACCGCCCACCGCTCCACCGGAGTTCGAAAGGATGTGCAAACCGGTGGAGAGGCGGAACGTCCGCCTCTACCGTGACCGCCGAACCGACGCGCACCCCACAACTGCCGCCCACAGTAGGGCCGTTGTTGCTCCACCTTGCCGCCGTCCTCCCCGCTCCATTACGAGTAGTGTTGACCCCAATCACGGGAGGTTAGGTCGGCGACCACCCCGGTCCTCAACTGGATACCCGTCCCACCAGGCGCCCAGCAACTCGTGTACGGGCATACCTCCCTCCAGCCTCCCGTGGGGTCTCCGGCGGCCTCTCGGACCGTCCCGGGGCGGTCCCGGCCGTACCCGCCATCACAAGGCCCCCGGAGATACCGTCGCGGACCCCCGAGCTGACGAATGCCAACGTCTGGGTTACACGGTCAAGACCCTGACCCGTGCCTGCATGGCTGCCACCGGACAGCCGGTGAAGCATGTGATCGACGCCCGTGTCGCGTTGGAGGTGCAGCGGTTGCCGGCGCACGGCACTTGCCCCGGCAACCGCCACATCCACCAGGGCCAGTACCGGTTCCGGCCAGGTGGCGGGCGCGGCCGATGCAATTCGAAGCGCTTCGACAGCGAGCACTTCGACAGTGATGTCCGCAGGTGAAAGAAATGTATCTTCCTGCGCAGAGCCTTGCCGTTCAGACATCCCATCATTACTGTCCACAGACGCAAGCGCTTCGACACTTCGCACCTGCGTCTGGCAAGCCCGGTGCTTGAAGGTAAGGGGACCGAGCACCGTTCCCGCAGTTGTTGAGCGCGCCACCTCGACGACACGAGCCACCCACCATCACGAGCAGCACCGCATGCGAACGGAGCGAAGGTGTCAACACGTCAGCCGATCGACCGTCTCGGCCGCCTCGCTTTCAGCGGGGACTCCAACTGCGAGCAGTGGAAGGAACCACTTCGCCCAGGGCCGGCCATCAAGCCGATCAGTCGGCCAACTGCGCAAGCACCTCGGACGGGGCTGAGCCGCGCCGTCCCGAGCCCGGACTCGCCGGTGAGCGACACTTCGCCGCGCCAGAGTCCGCCACCAGACCGGGGGTCCGGAACAACCTATCGCCGTCCTTGGAGGGACACATGAGATGGCAAGCCCTTAAATCCATCAGCAGCAAGTCGGCCGGGTTCGGTCGGCTGGTCCTTATAGCCGCCGTGATCGCCGGGTTCCTGAGCATCGCGTCTCCGGCGCAGGCCCAGGTCTACTCCACCTGCGACCAGTGGGGTCAGTACACCCAGGGCACCTGGACGATCTACAACGACGTCTGGGGCGACAACCACGGCCCGCAGTGCCTGACCGTCGACAGCATCAAGTCCTGGTACGTCGATGCCAACCACTCCGGCGGCGGGATCAAGTCCTACCCGAATATCGGGGTCCGGCCCCAGACGCCGCTGTCGCAGTTGAACTCGGCGGGCTTCTGGTACAACACGTCGTCGGCTCCCGTCGGCGGCAGTGACCACTGGAACTGGACGAGCGACATCTGGTCGACCGGCAACCAGGACGAGATCATGGTCTTCACCAGCTGGTCCGGGACGGCAGGTGGCTGGGGAAGGCAGATCGCGTCCAACGTGACCATCGGCGGCATCCTGTACGCGTCGGTCTGGCAGGCCGATCCCGGCTGGAACGTCCTGCAGCTCATCCCCGCCCAGCAGACCAACACCGGCAGCATCGACGCCTCGGCGGTCTGGCGATGGGCCGCGTCGCAGAACCTCCTGCGCAACACCAATTTCGACGCGATGCAGTACGGCATCGAGATCACCTCGACCAGCGGCGTGCAGAAGCGGTACTCGCTGAACGCCTACAGCGCCTGGTGGAACAACACCTCCGGCAGCGGATCAAACATCTAGCCGCAATACGCGCGACACGACGGTGCACTCCGTCCGCGCATAGAGACGAACGCCGGAGCGATTCCCAAACGCATACCTTGCCGCCAGGCCTCGAACAACAAATCCCGGCGGCAAGGTTTGCGGAGTCTTCGAATTCAGGCGGGGTGGAGGTGGCCTCGGGCCCGGCGGGTCAGCCCGTCCGTGCTGTGCGCGGGCCGCATCCATCGCCCTCGCCGTCGTACTCGTCCTCGCCAGTGTGTGGTGGTACGTCGCCCGCCGTTCGTACGGAACTCCCAGGACCGCCGCGTACGGCTCGGGCCGGGACCAGGCGGAACTGGCGGAGGGCATCGTCTGAAACCGCACTGTCCGGGCAACCGCCAGGTACGAACTGCTGTGCGGAATAAGGCAGGATGAGCGGCTGCACATCCCGAACTTGGAGGTAACCGGTGAACCGAGCGCTCACCGTGGACGACCTGGTCATCGCCGGAATCGCGCTGGCAGCGGGCCTGTTGGCCGCGTTCCTGCTGCGCATGCTGCTGCGCTGGCTGGGCAAGCACGCCGACCGCACCCGCTGGAGCGGCGACGACGTCATCGTCGACGCGCTGCGCACGGTGGTGCCGTGGGCGGCGATCGTGGGCGGCGCGGCCTCCGCGGGCGCCGCGCTGCCGCTGACCCGGACGGTCCAGAACCACGTCAACCAGGTGCTGACCGTGGTGCTCATCTTCGTCGTCACGGTGACGGCGGCCCGGGTGATCGCCGGCCTGGTGCGGGCGGTCACCGCGTCCCGTTCCGGCGTCGCCGGATCGGCCACGATCTTCGTGAACATCACCCGGGTGCTGGTCCTGGCGATCGGCTTCCTGGTGGTGCTGCAGACGCTGGGCATCTCGATCGCGCCCATGCTCACCGCTCTGGGCGTGGGCGGCCTGGCGGTCGCGCTCGCCCTGCAGGACACCCTCGCCAACCTCTTCGCGGGCATCCACATCCTCGCCTCGAAGACCGTGCAGCCCGGCGACTACATCCGGCTGAGCAGCGGCGAGGAGGGCTACGTCGAGGACATCAACTGGCGTCAGACGACGGTCCGCGCGCTCTCCAACAACCTCGTCGTCATCCCCAACGGGGAGCTCGCGAAGTCGAACATGACCAACTTCATGCGTCCCGAGCAGAAGTTGACCGTCCTGGTCCAGGTGGGGGTCGCCTACGACAGCGACCTGGAGCAGGTCGAGCGCGTGACCATGGAGGTCATCGCCGAGGTGATGAACGGGATCACCGGCGCGGTACCGGATCACGAGCCGGCGATCCGCTTCCACACCTTCGGCGACTCCCGGATCGGCTTCACGGTCATCCTGGGCGTGGGCGAGTTCAGCGACCAGTTCCGGATCAAGCACGAGTTCATCAAGGCGCTGCACAGGCGCTACCGCGAGGAGGGCATCCGCATCCCGGCGCCCGCACGGACAGTGGCCCTGCAGCCGGGGTCGGTGGCGATCCCGCAGCAGCGCGGCCCGCAGGAGGCGGGCGTCGAGGCGGCCGAGGTGTCCCCCGCCCGCCTCGACTGACGGATCGACGAGGTCAGAGAGTCGCCGAGTTGTCGTGCCAGTGCCCACCCCTGCGGCTGTGCGGTGAAGCGAGCGCCGAGTTCACCGGCGTGACCGTCCAGTCCGGGTGGCCGGGCATCCGCGGCGTCTTCGTACCGTAGAGCCAGTCCTTGAGGAAGCCGGACTGGTCCTGGCCGGAGACCTCCGAGGCGACGGCGATGTAGTCGTCGGTGGTCACCGAGGAGTTGCGGTGCCGCTCCAGGAAGGACCGCTCGATGGCGTGGAAGACGTCCTCGCCGACGACCTGGCGCAGCGCGTACAGGACCAGCACGCCGCCCGTGTAGCGCTGGCTGTCGAAGAGGTTGACCGCGTTGGGCGCGGCGACCGGGCCCGAGTCGTGCCGCCACTGGTCGCCGACGCCGTATGTGTACTTCATGCGGTCCTCGAACGTGCTGTAGCCGAGCGAGTCGGTCCAGCCGCGCTCGTAGCGGTACAGCAGTCCGTAGAAGTCGGCGTGGCCCTCGTTCAGCCAAAGGTCGGCCCAGTTGGCGGGGCTGACGAGGTTGCCGAACCAGGAGTGGACCAGCTCGTGCATCATGTGCGAGCCGATCTTCTTCTCCTCCTGGAGCAGGAAGTTCGGCTTGTACAGGGTGAGGGTCTGGGTCTCCAGGCCCGTGAAGTCGAAGGCCTTCGGGTCGTCGGAGTTGCACGGCAGCAGCCCGTACGTCTCGAAGGGGAACGCGCCGAGCCGCTGCTCGATCCAGTCGACCAGACCCGGGGTCAGCGCGAGGGCTGGCTCCAGGGCGGCGGCCCGGGCGGTGGGCACGACGTCCCGCAGGGGCAGCCCGTGTGGGCCCTGCCGGTCCTTGACTACGTAGTCGCCGACCGTGATCTGCACGAGTTCGGTGGCCATCGGCTCGCGGGAGCGGTACGAGGACGCGGTGCGGCCGTCGGCGAGGGTCTCGGTGCCGACGAGCAGGCCGTTCGCGACGCCTTGCAGGCCGGCGGGGACGGTGACGCGGAAGGTGAAGTCCGCCTTGTCCGACGGGTGGTCGTTGCAGGGGAAGACGGTGTGCGCCGAGTTCGGCTGCGGGCAGATCGCGAAGCCGTCCGGGGTGACGACCCAGGCGGTGTGCGGGAGGGTGCGGCTCGGGTCGGCCCCGTACTCGACGCAGACCCTCACCCGGGCCCCGGCGGGCAGCGGGCGGTCGGGCGTGATCCGCAGCTTCTCGTCCGCCTGCTCGAAGGCGGCGGTACGCCCGCCGACGCGGACGGAGCGTATGTCCAGGCCGAGGGCGTCCAGCGAGAAGCGGGTGAGCGCCTGGGTGGTGGTGATCCGCAGGGTCGCGGTGGCGTCCACCAGCTTGGTGGTGGCGTCGTAGGAGAGGTCGAGGTGGTAGGCCGAGACGCGGTAGCCGTCGTTGCCGAGGCTCGGGAAGACGGAGTCACCGAGGGTCTCGGGGCCCGGGGTGCCGATGTCGCGCGGGGCTGCCTTGGCCGTACCCCCCACGGTCAGTGCCGCGGCCGTACCGATCAGGGCGGCCGCGGGGGCCGTCACTCTGGTGCGATATCTCATGGTCAGCTTTCGCTCGGGCGGCCGGGTGGTCAGCTCCGGCCGTCGACGATCAGATGGACGATCTACATCCAGGACCATGGGATCGGACGTTTGGTTGCACGCCGGTGAGGCGTTTGGGGTTCCGGAGTGTGGGACGCGTGGCCGGACCCCTGTCGAGCCCGCCTCGATCACGAGATATCTTGATGTCGAGCAATGTTGCAGACGTGGAGCGGAGCACCCGGTGACTGACTCGACCATCTTCTATACGCACACTGACGAGGCCCCGGCCCTGGCGACGTATTCCTTCTTGCCGGTGGTCCAGGCGTACGCCTCGCAGGCGGGTGTCTCCGTGGAGACCCGTGACATCTCGCTGGCCGGGCGCATCATCGCGCTGTTCCCGGAGTACCTGGCCGAGGACCAGCGGATCCCGGACGCCCTCCACGAGCTGGGCGAGCTGGCCAAGACGCCCGAGGCCAACATCATCAAGCTGCCGAACATCTCGGCGTCGATCCCGCAGCTGAAGGCCGCGATCGCCGAGCTGCAGGGCCAGGGCTACGCGCTGCCGGCGTACCCGGACGACCCGAAGACCGACGAGCAGCGGGAGATCCAGGCCCGCTACGACAAGGTCAAGGGCTCCGCCGTGAACCCGGTGCTGCGTGAGGGCAACTCCGACCGCCGCGCCCCCGCCTCGGTCAAGAACTACGCCAAGACCCACCCGCACCGCATGGGCGCCTGGACGGCCGAGTCCAAGACCAACGTGGCGACCATGGGTGAGAACGACTTCGCCTCCACCGAGAAGTCCACGGTCATCGCCGAGGACACCACCCTCCGCTTCGAGCTGGTCGGCGAGGACGGCTCCACCACCGCGCTGCGCGAGCCCCTGAAGGTCATCGCCGGCGAGGTCGTCGACGCCTCCGTGATGCGCGCCGCCGCGCTGAACGAGTTCCTCGCCGCGCAGGTCGCCCGCGCCAAGGCCGAGGGCGTTCTGTTCTCCGTGCACCTCAAGGCCACGATGATGAAGGTCTCCGACCCGATCGTCTTCGGTCACGTGGTGCGCGCCTTCTTCCCCAAGACCTTCGCGAAGTACGGCGAGACGCTCGCCGCGGCCGGCCTGTCCCCGAACGACGGTCTGGGCGGCATCTACAAGGGCCTGGAGGCCCTGCCCGAGGGCGCCGACATCAAGGCCTCCTTCGACGCCGAGCTCGCCGAGGGCCCGGAGCTGGCGATGGTCGACTCCGACAAGGGCATCACCAACCTGCACGTGCCGTCCGACGTGATCGTGGACGCCTCGATGCCGGCCATGATCCGCACCTCCGGCCACATGTGGGGCCCGGACGGCCAGGAGGCCGACACCCTCGCGGTGTTGCCGGACCACTCCTACTCCGGCGTCTACCAGGCCGTCATCGACGACTGCCGCGCGAACGGCGCCTTCGACCCGTCCACCATGGGCTCGGTGCCGAACGTCGGTCTGATGGCGCAGAAGGCCGAGGAGTACGGCTCCCACGACAAGACCTTCGAGATCAAGGCCGCCGGCACGGTCCGCCTGGTCGACCAGGCCGGCAATGTCGTCCTGGAGCAGCCGGTCGCCCCGGGCGACATCTTCCGCGCCTGCCAGACCAAGGACGCCCCGATCAAGGACTGGGTGAAGCTGGCCGTCACCCGCGCCCGCGCCAGCGGCGACCCGGCGGTGTTCTGGCTGGACGAGACCCGCGGCCACGACGCCGTGATCATCGGGAAGGTCGAGCAGTACCTGCCGGAGCACGACACCGAGGGCCTGGACATCCGCATCCTCGCCCCGGTCGAGGCGACCAAGCTGTCGATCGAGCGCATCCGCCGCGGCGAGAACACCATCTCCGTGACCGGCAACGTGCTGCGTGACTACCTCACCGACCTCTTCCCCATCCTGGAGCTGGGCACCAGCGCCAAGATGCTGTCGGTCGTCCCGCTGATGGCGGGCGGCGGCCTGTTCGAGACGGGCGCCGGCGGCTCCGCGCCGAAGCACGTCCAGCAGCTGGTCAAGGACAACTACCTGCGCTGGGACTCGCTGGGCGAGTTCTTCGCGCTGGTGCCGTCCCTGGAGCAGTACGCGACGGCCACCAACAACCCGAAGGCCAAGGTTCTGGCCGACACCCTCGACCGCGCCACGGCGACCTTCCTCAACGAGGACAAGTCCCCGACCCGTCGCGTCGGCGGCATCGACAACCGCGGCAGCCACTTCTTCCTGTCCCTGTACTGGGCGCAGGAGCTGGCTTCGCAGACCGACGACGCGGACCTGGCGAAGGCCTTCGCCCCGCTGGCCGAGACGCTCGCCTCCAACGAGCAGAAGATCGTCGACGAGCTGCTCGCCGTCCAGGGCAAGCCGGCCGACATCGGCGGCTACTACCAGCCGGACCCGGCCAAGGCCGCCGCGGTCATGCGCCCCTCGGCCACCTGGAACGAGGCGCTGGCGTCCCTGAGCTGACGCGACAGGCCTTGACGGCCCGTTCCTGACTCCGCCCCGGTCGGCGCACTGCCCGGCCGGGGCGGAGCCGTGTCACGAACGGCGTACCACGGCAGGTGGCCGGTGGCCCGGCTCGGTCTACTGGGCAGGGGGGAGCAAGGGGAACAGGGGGAACCGAACAGATCAGAGGAGGCAGTCATATGGCTGTTGTGTTGTCCTTGACCTGGACAGGGGTCACGCCCCAGCAGTACGACACCGTCCGGCAGCTGGTCGATTGGGAGCAGGACCAGCCGGAGGGCGCCGTCCTGCACGTGGCCTGGTTCGACGGGGGCGCGCTGCACGTCACCGATGTGTGGAACGCCCAGTCCGACTTCGAGCGGTTCTTCGGCGGGCGGCTGGCGCCCGCCGTCAAGGAAGCCGGAATCGCCGGTGAGCCTCAGTCCACGTTCTCGCCGCTCCACCGGCGTTTCGTGGCCTCCGGAGTCAGCGGCGGCGGCTGAGGGCCCTCGGTATCCATCGGCATCTATTCGGGCCGTGCGAGCTCCAGCTCGAGCCAGCGGGCCAGGTCCTCGATCTCCCGGCCGATCTCCGCGGTCATGGTCGCGGTGAACGGGACGTCCTCATGGACGGCGCCGACCCGCAGCACTCCGGCCTTGCGGTCGGCTGTGGCGTCGAGTTTCCCGACCAGCCGGTCCCCGTACAGGACCGGCAGCGCGAAGTAGCCCCAGCGGCGCTTTGCGGCTGGCTTGTACATCTCCAGCTGGTACTCGTACTCGAACAGCTCGGTGGTGCGTCTGCGGTCGTGGACGAGGCGGTCGAAGGGTGACAGCAGGGCCGCCCGTCCCTCGAAGGGCAGGCCCAACTGGGCAGGATCCACCCGCCACTTGCCCCGCACGCCTGCCACGACCGCGGGCTCCCCCGCCTCGCCCACGTCCGCCGGCTCCACCTGGCACTCCGGGCCGCGGGCGCGGGCGATGCCGAGGGCGCGCAGCCGCCGCTCGTCGCGGATGCGCAGCGCCTCCTCCACCGGGACCGGCGGGAGGTCGGGGTAGACCCGGCCGGCCAGGTCCCACAGCCGGTCACCGCCGCCACTGCGTCCGGCGACGGCGACCTCACCGCGCTGCACCATCAGCTCCAGGAGCTTGGTGACATTGCGGTTGTTGCTCCAGCCGCTCGACTTCCACGGCTGGGCGCAGGTGTCCGGGAGGGCGCGGGACGGCAGCGGTCCCTCGGCGCCGAGCCGGTCGAGGATGTCGCGACGGCAGGCGTCGTTGGCGGCCACCCACGTCCGGTGGTATTCGCGCCACGACGAGGGCGTCCCCCGCTCCGGCCACTCGGCCATCTCGGCGCGGTACAGCGCAAGATCCTCGGCGGGCCGGATCATCGCCTGCAGCTCCAGCAGCGCGCGCTGCTCCAACGCGGTGCTCAACCGGCCCTGCTCGTACGGCGATCCGAGCCGGCTCCATGCCACCAGGTCGGCGTTGGGCGCGACGGCGGCGGTCGGGTCGATCTGCAGCAGGGTCAGCCCGCGCACCACATCCAGCAGCCCGGTCGGCCGTACGGCGTCCAGGAGTTGGGCGCGTACGGCGATGCGCCGGGCGTCGGTGCGCGAGAGCTCATGGACGGTCATGGCACGAGACTAGGAGAGGGGTCTGACAACGGCACGTCCGTCACTCGGCGTACCCCTTTTAACCCTTTGAGATCCTGTCGCGTGTTGGAGAGAGTCTGCGGTCATGGAGTTCTTCTGCTACCACCGCGACCGGCCCGGCTCCGTCCCGTTGCGCGACGAGCTGCTGGAAGAGCACTGGTCCTACATGGACCGGTACTCGAAGGAGCTGATCGCCCGCGGCTCGACCTTCGCCGCCGACGGTGACACGCCCACCGGCAGCGTGCACATCGTCGATCTGCCGGATCTCGCCGCCGCCCGCGCGTTCGCCTTCGACGAGCCCAACCACCAGGCCGGCGTGTACCGGGACGTGCTGCTGCGCCGGTGGCGCAACCTGCTGGGTCGCAGCATGTGGGAGTTCGGCGGCGGCCGCACCGGCGGCAACCGCTATCTGGTGCTCGGCCTCGGCTCGGGGCCGGCCGCCGACCTCGCTGTGCCGACCGACCGGGACGACCTGATCGCGTACGGGCCTCTGCTGTCCGACGACGGAGTCGCCTGGCTCGGTACGGCGGTGCTGCTCCGGGCCCCGGACCCGGGCACGGCGCGCGCCGTCCTGACCGCGGAGCGGTACGCCGACATCGAGGTGCACGCCTGGGAGTTCGGCGGGCGGCGGTGATCGAGGGACACGCCACGAAGTTTTCCCGGCGCTGTGTCGATCGGCGGGTTTCCCGTTCGACGCAGGGGTGACAGCAGTCGACCTGCAAGGAGAGATCATGCAGATCCGCGCACGTATGAGCATGAGTGCCGACGGTTTTGTGACCACGCCGACCGGCTGGCCGTCACTGACGGCCGATCCCGCGTTCGTGTCCGGCCAGAGCCACGGCATCCGGGAGTTCCTCGAGGGGTGCGAGGCGGCGCTGATGGGCCGTACCACCTTCGAGCCGGCGCTGACCAACGAGCGCTGGCCCTGGCCCGACCTGGACGTGTTCGTGCTCGGCTCGCACCGTCCGGCCGGCACCCCCGACCACGTCGTCACCGACAGCGATCCCCTACGGCTGCTGGAGAAGCTCCGCGCGGCCAACCGGGGCGGCGACGTCCACCTCATCGGAGGCCCGCGGACGATCGGGACCTTCCACGCCCTCGGCGCGCTCGACACCCTGGAGCTGGTGGTCCTGCCGCTCCTGTTCGGCAGCGGAATGCGGCTGACACCCGCGCTCAGTCCCGACACCGGCCTGGCATTCCAGCGCGAACGTGCCCTCCCCGGCGGTGCGGTGGAGATCGTCTACTCCTGCCGGGGCAGTCGCAGCCGGCTTCCCGGCACACCCGCGAGCCAGCGCTGAGCCCGCCACGGCGACCGGCAGGATGCAGTTCATCGACCAACGTCACCGACACGCCCCGGGAGCCCCCCATGCCCTCCGCCGCACCGTCATTCGAGTTCCTGCCCGGCGCGGCCGGCTCCCCCGTGATCCTGCATGTGCCGCACTCGGCGCGGGAGATACCGGCCGAGGTGCGCTCGGGCATCGTGCTGGACGAGGCGGCGCTGGAGCGGGAGTTGGACCACATCACCGACGCGCACACGGCGGAGCTCGCCGAGGCGGCGGCCGGGCTGTCCGCTGTCGCCCCGTGGCGGTTCGTCAACCGGCTCTCTCGGCTGGTCGTCGATCCGGAACGGTTCCCGGACGAGCGGGAGGAGATGTTGTCCGCCGGGATGGGGGCCGTCTACACGCGGACCACCCACCGGGAGGCCCTGCGGCCCGCGGACACCGACCCCAAACCGCTGGTCGACCGCTACTTCCGGCCATACGCCCAGGGCATGACGGAGGCGGTGGCCGACCGGCTGGCCGCCACGGGACGGGCTGTGATCATCGACGTCCACTCCTACCCGACCGCCCCGCTGCCCTACGAGCTGCACGGCGAGGGCCCCCGGCCGCCGGTCTGCCTCGGCACCGACTCCTTCCACACGCCGCCCGAACTCACGGCTGCGGCACGGGAGGCCTTCGCGGCGTGCGGGGAGACGGGGCTCGACAGCCCGTTCAGCGGGACGTACGTACCGCTGGAGTTCTACGGCAGGGATCCACGGGTGAGCGCCCTGATGGTGGAGATCCGCCGGGACACGTACATGACCGAGCCGGGCGGGCCGGCCGGCCGCGGACTCGGCCGGCTGGCGTCGGCGCTGGCCGTGCTCGTCGATGCCGTGACGGGCTGAAGCACGGGCTCTGCGGGGCAGGCTCCGACCTCCGGCTGGCGCACTCCCGCGCGACAGGGGTTCGAGGGGCGGTGAGGGTGGAGGCATGACCGAGGAGATCACCACGCTGACGGAGCAGGCCCCGCCCCCGGTACGGGAGTGGCCCGCGCACGACCTGGCCGGGACGGAGTTCGACCCGGTGCTCGCGGACCTCATGCGCGAGGGCCCGCTCACCCGCATCCGACTGCCGCACGGCGAGGGCTGGGCGTGGCTGGCCACCCGCTACGACGACGTCAAGCTGATCACCAACGATCCGCGGTTCAGCCGCACGGAGGTCACCCGGCGTCAGGTCACCCGGCTCGCCCCCAACTTCGCTCCCCGGCCGGGCTCGCTCGCCTGGGCCGACCAGCCGGACCACAACCGGCTGCGCAAGCCGATCGCCGGTGCTTTCACCGTGGGCGCGATGAAGCGGCTGCGGCCCCGCGCGCACGGGATCCTCGACGAGCTGCTCGACGGGGTCGTACGCGACGGGCCGCCGGCCGATCTCGTCGAGCGGGTCCTCGAACCCTTCCCCATCACCGTGGTCAGCGAGGTGATGGGGGTACCCGCCGGCGACCGGGAGCAGGTGCATGCCTGGACGCGGCAGATCATCTCGACCTCGGGTGGGTCCGAGGCCGCCGACCGTGCCAAGAACGGCATGTACGGCTGGATCACCGACACCATCCGCGCGCGGGCACAGAGCACGGACGAGGACGTCTACTCGCTGCTCGGCCTCGCCGTCGGCCGCGGCGACATCAGTGAGGAGGAGGCGGTGGGTCTCGCCGGGCCGCTGCAGATCGGCGGCGAGGCCGTCACCCACAACTGCGGCCAGATGCTGTTCCTGATGCTCACCCGGCCGGAGTTGAGGGAGCGGATGCAAGAGCCCGGGGCGCGCGGGCCCGTACTGGACGAGCTGCTGCGCCACATCCCGCACCGCGCCTCGGTCGGCCTGGCCCGTATCGCCCTGGAGGACGTCGTGCTGCGCGGCCACCGCATCAGCGCCGGCGAGCCGGTCTACGTCTCCTACCTGGCCGCCAACCGCGACCCGGAGGTCTTCCCCGACCCGGACCGGATCGACCCGGACCGCGACCCCAACCCGCACGTGGCCTTCGGCAACGGCGTCCACTACTGCACCGGCGCCGTGCTCGCCCGCCTGCAGATCGAACTGCTCGTCGACACGGTGCTGGAGCGGCTGCCCGGGCTGCGGCTCGCGGTCCCCGCCGACCAGGTCGTCTGGCGTCGCAAGACCATGATCCGCGGGCCGCAGACCCTGCCCGTCAGCTGGTGAGGGCAGGGCCCCGGGTCAGGCCGTCACCCAGTCCGTGACGAGTACTCCCTCGCCCGTCCGCAGCCGTAGCGCGAAGGGACCGGCGGGGGGTTCGTCGTAGGTGAAGCGCCCCATGTCGTCGGTGGTCAGCGGCGATCCGGCCTGCGGGCCGCTGAGCACCTCGATGCCGGCCGTCTGCGGCGGCAGCACCTGTCCCATCAGGCCCTGTGCGGTCAGTTCGACGTCGACGGTCACCCCGCCCGCGTGGAACGTGAGCATCCGCGGCACGTCCGTCGCTCCCCGCACGGGGATGGCGTCGACCACCGAGTCGAAGGTCAGCTCGGCGAGACGGGCGTCCAGGTCGTGCAGCGCGAAGGCCTCGACGGCGATCTGCCGCAGTTGGGCCGGCACCGGGTCCAGGATGGCCGCGGCCCTGCGGAGTTCCTCCTCCAACAGGTCGTACGCCACGTCGTCGATGTACTCGATGCCGTTGATGCCGTCGTTGTCGTAGCCGTTGTCGGCGTTGTTCATGTCGGTCACACCGCTCCCCGTGCTTCGAGTCGTGCCCGCAGGCGCCGCAGACAGCGCTGGCGGAGCGGTCCGATGCTGCCCACGGCGATGCCCAGCGCCGCGGACACCTCCTGGTAGCTGGGCGGCGGCGAGGCCATCAGGACGCGCAGCAACTGCCTGCAGCGATCGCCGAGTTCCTCGAACTCCTGCCACAGGTGCCGGATGCGCTCGGTCTCGGCGGCCGCCTCCTCCAGGTCGAGGAACGACTGCTCGGGCGTACGGTCGTCACTGACCCGGTCGAGCAGTTGCGGATCGTCCGTCGGGGTCAGCCGCCTTAAGCTCTTGAGGACCTTCAGGCACTCGTGCCGCGCGGTGCTCGCCAGCCATGACCCGGCCTTCTCCGGTTCGCGGATCCGCCCCAGGTGCTGGGCGAAACGGAACCACACCGTCTGGTACACCTCGTGCGCGTCGGCGTCGGAGAGCCGGTGCGAGCGCACGACGGACCACACCAGTGGGCTCAGCCCCTCCACGAGCGCCTTCCAGGCCGCCGCGTCGCCGTCGACGGCGGACTGGACCAGCGCGCCGACATCTGCTCGGTCCACGGCCCCACCCCTCGTGTACGGCAAGTCATCGTACGCCGTGGAGGGGACCGTTCCAGACCTCATACGCCGGGAGAGAGCTGCACGACCGGACCGGGGCGCCAGCCCGCCGGGCGCAGCGCCGGTACATGCGCCCCGCGCACTTCCGCGAACCCGGCGTTGTCCGCGAGCAGTTGCTTGCGGGCGGCGCGCGCATCGCTCATCTTGTTGGCCGTCATGTAGGCGGCGACCATGCCGGCGGCCACGGGAGCGGAGAACGAGGTGCCGCTCCAGTGCGCGTATCCCTCGAACATCACCTGGTCCGCCTTGACGGAGGTGGGCGTGCCGGCCTCGCTCAACGCACCGGTGTGGCGCGGGTACTGGCAGGTGCACGCGTAGGTGAAGCCGAAGCGGCAGGCGTCGTACGTGGAGTGCTGGTAGACGTACGGCACCGGTGCGTCGAAGCCGGTCAGGGCGCTGGTGAGGCGCTCGCCGGGGGCGTACACGTTCACCCAGGCGCCGTGGTTGCTGAAGCAGGCGCCGTACTCGCCGTCGCTGCGCAGCGCGCCGACCGACAGGACGATGTCCGAGTAGTCGGGCAGGGAGGCGTAGGCGGCGGGCCAGAACGGGGTGGCGCTGGCGTTGTTGCCGGCCGCGGCGACCAACAGGGTGCGCTGGGTGCGCAGTTCCTGCATGAAGCTCTCCACGCCGAGCAGGCCGTCGGTGCGGCCGTTGGAGGTGCCGGCGGACAGGCTGATGACGTCCGGCCAGCCGTGCTCGTCGACCGCGTCGAAGAGCCGCTGCCCGAACTCGGACTCCAGGATGGCCCCGGCGTCGTTGAGGGTGTTGCGCACCGTCACGTTCGTGTTGGGTGCGACGGCCGCGAGGAGGCCGGCGATGAAGGTGCCGTGGCCGACGTACTGCAGCAGGTTGCCCTGGTCGTCGGTCTCGGTGCCGTGCAGGTCGCCCTGGACGTGGGCGAGCAGCGGGACCATCCCGTAATCGTGCGTGAGGCCGTTGTCGATGACGAGGACGCCCACGGCGGTGTCCGTGTCGTAACCGGCCGCGGCGGCGGCCGGGTTGGTGCCCTGGGTGAGCGGGGCGGGCACCGGCTCGTCGCCGGGGCAGGAGTTGACCGCGATCGACACGACGTGGTTGCGGCTGACCAGCCGGCGCCGGGCGCGGCCCTCGTGCTCGCGCATGGCGCGCAGGGCGTGCGCGACGGACCGGTCGCCGCGCCGGTCGCCGTGGCCCGGGTCGCCGACCTGGATACGGGTGATGCCCGAGCGGTTGGTCTCCGGGCTCGCCCGGCGTACGTGGTCGGCGGTGAGGCCGGTCGCCTCGGTGAAGTGCGTGCGCACGGTGTCCTCGACGAGCCGCGCCTCCTCACCGTCGCGGGCGAGGACCACGCCCTTCTCGTAGATGAACTCCGCCGCGTCGTCGGGCCCCATCGCCAGGGAGACGTCGGGCATCGAACGCTGGATCTGGTCGAACTGCTCGTGGAATCGCTGAGGTGCCATGGCGTGTCCTCCCGCTGAGGCGACAGTCGTGAATCAGAGTCGCGGAGCCCTCGATTGATACAGCGCCAAACCGGTGTGGGGCGCAACCACGGCCACTACCATCCTTTGAGTGACAGCGGGAAGCGACTCGGTTCTCGAACTGCTGCCGATGGTGTTCGCCGATCCGGGCGAGGCTCTCGCGCGGGCACAGGGCGTGCTGGACTGCGATCCGTCGCCGTGGCGCGCCTCCGTCGCGCACCAGGTGATCGGCATCTGGCAGCGGGACTGGGGCGACATGCGGATCGCGCTGCACCATCTGCGCCGCGCCCGCGATCTGGCGGCGCGCGCCCAGGCGCCCGACCGGGAGGCGGACATCCTGGCCACCCTCGGCGTGGCGCTGGTGCACTCCGGCCGCACCCGGCAGGGCCTGGAGGCGCTGGAGCGGGGTGTCGCGGTGAGCAGCGGGCACACACGCGCGCGTGTCCTGTTCCGGCGGGCCTACGCCTCCTGGGTGCTGGGCCGGCACCGGGAGGCGCTGGAGGACGTACGCAAGGCGATTCCCGTGCTGCGGCAGGCGGACGACGTCATCTGGACGGCGCGGGCGCTGACCCTGCGGGCCACGGTGCATCTGGCGCTCGGCGCGGTGGACCGGGCGGAGGCGGACTTCACCGCCGCGCATGCGCAGTGGGACACCACCGGCCAGGAGCACGACAAGGCCGACGTGGTGGAGAGCCGGGGTCTTGCCGCCTTCCGCTCGGGCGACATCCCCGTTGCGCTGCGGCTGCTGGACGAGGCCGAGGAGCGGTACGCCAAGCTCGGCACGCCGTCCTTCATGCTCTACATCCGCCGCTGCGAGGTGCTGATGGCCGCCGGGCTCGCCCCCGAGGCCCTTGCAGAGGCGGACACGGCCATAGGGGCGCTCGACGGCATCGGCGGACAGTCCACCCGCAAGGCGGAACTGCTGCTGGTCGCGGCCCGCGCGGCCCGGCTGGCGGGCGATCCGCATACCGCGATCGCGCGCGCGGCGCTGGCGGTGCGGCTGTTCGCCGGGCAGCGGCGCACCTGGTGGGAGACGCATGCCCGGCTGGTGCTGATCGAGGCGCGGGTGGCCGCCGGGCGCTGCTCGGGGCGCCTGGTCGCGGATGCGGCGGCGGTGGCCGAACGGCTCGCGTCCTTCGGCGCGCCGGCCGCCCCGGAGGCGTCGCTGCTCGCCGGCCGGATCGCGCTGGACCTCGGCTGGACGGCGGACGCGGAGCGGCATCTGGCCGTCGCCGCCCGCAGCCGGCACAGCGGACCGCCGCTGGCGCGGATGACGGGCTGGGCCGCGCAGGCGCTGCGCGCGCGGGCCGCCGGTTCCGGCCGGGGCGTCCTGGAGGCGTGCCGGCGCGGGCTCGACGTGCTCGACGACCACCGGATGACGCTGGGCGCCTCCGAGCTCAGGGCCCGCGCCACCGAACAGGGCGCGGAGCTGGCCGCGTTGGCCCAGCGGGCCAGTCTCGACTCGGGCAGCCCGCGCCGGCTGCTGATGTGGAGCGAGCGCTGGCGGGCCACCGTCCTGTCCACGCCGCCCACCCGGCCGCCCGCCGACCCGGCCCTGCTCGGCAACCTGACCGCGTTCCGGGAGATCGCCGCCCGCGCGGAGGAGGCCCGCAGCGACGGCCGCCCGATCCCGGCCCTGGAGCGTGAACAGCGGCGTCTGGAGCGGGAGATCCGCTCCCGGACCCTGCACATGCGCGGCGACGCGCCCGGCGCCGAGGACCGCTTCCGGCCCGGCAGACTGCTGGAGCGGCTGGGCGAGGTACGGCTGGTGGAGCTCGCCGTGCTCGACGGGCGGGTCCAGGTGCTGCTGTGCGGGGACGGGCGGGTGCGGCGGTTCGAGGCGGGGCTGCTCGCCGACGCCGAGACCGAGGCCGAGCATGTGCAGGCCGCACTGCGGCGGCTGGCCCACCCCGGCGCGGAGGCGCGGCTTCCGGTGGTGGAGGCCATGGGCCGCCGTCTGGAGGAGCTGCTGCTCGGCCCGGCCACCGCGCACCTGGGCTGCGGCCCCGTGGTGGTCGTGCCGCCGGGCCGGCTGCACCGCGTGCCGTGGGCGCTGCTGCCGTCGCTGCGGGAGCGGGTGCTGAGCGTGTCGCCGTCGGCGAGCAGCTGGCTGCGCGCCCACGAGACCGAGCCGCCGCCCGGCGGCCGTCACGTCCTGGTCCGCGGACCGGGGCTCGCCACCGGCGGCGCGGAAGTGCCCGAACTCGCCGACCGCTACGGCAACTCGACGCTGCTGGAACACGACGACGCGCGCGTGCCGCGCGTGCTGGAGGAACTCGACGGCGCCACGCTGGCCCACATCGCCGCGCACGGCACCTTCCGCGCCGACAGCCCCCTGTTCTCCGCACTGCGGATGGCCGACGGCCCGCTCATCGTCCACGACTTCGAGCGCCTGGACCGCAGCCCGTACCGGATCATCCTGTCCAGCTGCGACACCGCCCGCTTCGCCTCGGTCGGCGCGGACGAACTCCTCGGCCTGGTCACCGCGCTGCTGCCGCTCGGCACAGCGGGAGTGGTGGCGAGCAGCGCACCCGTCAACGACCACGCCGTGGTGGAGCTGATGCTCGCCCTGCACAAGGGTCTGAGCGCGGGCCTGTCCCTGGCCGAGGCCCTGCGCGACGCGCGCGCCTCGCTGCCGGGGGATGCGCTGCATCAGGCGACAGGGTGGGCGTTCACGGCGTTCGGGGCGGCTTGAAATCCGCTGGGGCCAGCAACTCCCCGACGGCGTCGGCGAATCGCCGGCGGCCCGCCTCGCCGAGGAACGGCTGATGAGGTTCGCCTGGGAAGTGTTCGCCGGTGCCACGCCCACCCGAGGCCCTTCCGTGCGCAGACGCAGGCGAGTGTGGCTCGGCGGCGCAGGCCTGCTCTTCGCGGGCGCGCTCATCGCCTCCCCCGTTATGTTTTCCGCGGCCCTGCAACAGGACCGCTGGCCTCCGGGCTCGGCATGACTGGTCCCCCCTGTCGAACCGATGACCTGGGGGGTGGTGTCACCGGGCCCGAGAGGCGCCGTTGGACACGCTGATGAGAGGTCTGACCACCGCGGGCGGTACGACGATCAAGTGCACGTACAGCTCCAACGCGTGGCGCTGGACCTACGCCTGACGAGACACGCCCGGTGCTCCCGGCGGGGATCGGCGGCCTGACCCCTCCCCCGAATACTGGGGGTCAGACCGCCGGTTCATGGGCCCGGCTCAGGCCGGCTGCGCGTCCGGCAGCTCCACGAGCCACGGCAGCGCGCCCCGGTCGCTCGCGCCGAGCCGGACGTAGGCGCTGTAGAGGTGGTTGCCGACGGTGCGGATGGACAGCGTCAGCTGTTCCGCGATCTGCCGGTTGCTCAGACCCGCGGCCGCGAGGGTGACGATCTGCCGCTGGCGGGCGGTCAGTTCGCCGAACACCAGGCCGGACAGGGCCGGGGTGCGGGCGCCCTGGCAGCGGCGGGCCAGGGCGACGGCACGCGTGCGTGAGGTGCGTGCGGCGCGCGCGTCGCGGTGCGCTCGTACGGCCTGCGCGTGCGCCTCGGCCGCGAACAGCAGAAACCCGCGCCCCTCCAAGGCCTCCGCGGCCCGATCCAGGGCCGCACCGTCCCCACGGGCCAGAGCCCCGGCGTGCTGGGCGAACACACCGTCGGCCGGGAGGCGCTCGGCGACCTTCTCCGGGGCTCCGAGTCGTACGGCGTCGTAGAGGGCGAACACGGTGTCGGCACCGGCGATTTCGGCCGTCGGCACGCCCATACGGTCACTGTCGGCGCCGAATTCCGCAGCCATACGGTCGCTGCCCTCGCCGTACCTCTGCACCATGCCGTCGGTGACGTCGCCGATCGCCGCCAGCGCCCCGTCGACGTCCCCGCGGGCCGCGACCAGCCACGCGGACTGCTCGTCGAGGTCCGGGCACCCCGCCATGGCCTCCTGCGCGGTCGCCGCATCCCCCGACTGGGCGGCGGCCAGGGCGAGTTCGGTGCGGCAGGGCGCGTCGTCGGGAGCACCCCGCAGTCCTTCCCTCGCCCAGGCCGCCGCCTCCCGCAGCTCCCCCCGCAGCCGCGAGAACCGCGCGCGTACGGCCGCGTACCCGGCCGGTAGCGGTGCGCCCTCCTGGGCGAGCCACTCCCCCACGGGCGTCGGCAGCGACCGTACGTCCGCCTGCTCGATCCGGCGGGTCAGCGCGGCCGACTCGGCGGCAAGGGCCGCCTCGCACTGGGCCGGTGTGCGGGCCAGCCGCCTCGCCCGGAGCCTGCCGGCCGCGGCGCGCAGCACCGGGCCGTGCAGGGGGTGGGAGAGGCGGACGGTGCCCTGGTCGTCCCGATCGCCCTGAGCGCCCTGGTCGCCCTGGTCGTCGATGCGGATGAGGGCGTCGGCCTCCAGATTTTCGAGGATCCGCAGGTCGAAGTCGTCCAGGTGCAGAGGCAGGGGCTCTGCGAAGGCGAGGCGTTCGAGGGTCCTGCGCTCGTCGGGGCCGGGGCGTTCGAGGAGCTGGGCGGTGCGTTCGCGGACGGTCGCCGTCACCGGCACCGGGCCCCGCCACGCCCATTCGTCCGTGTCCGGGAGGAGGCGGGTCAGGAGGCCGCGCTCGCGCACCGCGTCCACCAGTTCGCGCAGCAGCCTGAGGTCGCCCAGGCACAGGTGGTGGAGGCGGTTCAGGGTGAGCGGCTCAAGGCTGCCGCCGACGCCCGCCGCCAGGAGCTGCTCGGTGTCCTCGCGGGGCAGCGGTTCCAGGGCGAGGCGCGGCAGCAGTTCCCCGGTCCACAGGCGTGAGATCGCGCCGGGGTGCGGGCCGCAGTCCGCGGCGACGACGACCAGGCGGGTCCGGCCGTGCACGGCCAGCTGGTGCACGAGGGCGGCGGAGGCGTCGTCGAGCAGGTGTGCGTCGTCGACCACCAGCAGCCGCACCCCGGACAGGAGCTGGACCGCCCGGTGCAGGGAGACCGCCTCGGGCAGCAGGTGGGCGAACGCGGCGAAGGGGAGGTGCCGGGTCTCGGGCGTCCCGGCCGCCCGGGCCCGGTCGCTGCCCCGCACGGCCTCGGTGACCAGCCGGGTCTTGCCGCAGCCGACCGGGCCGGTGACCACGATGCCGTGGTGGCCGGCGGTCAGGGACCTGCGGATCAGCTCGAGCTCGCCCTCACGTCCGGTGAACTGCCAGGGCAGCTCAAGGGTCTTCGCGTCGCGTTCGAAAGTCGTCACGGGAGTATGAGCGCGAGTACTCACTCCTGATACAGGGTGACTTGAGTAGCCCCCGACTCAGGCGCCTGTGACCCTGCCCACGGCAACCTGTGCGCATGACCGGACGCTACTGCTCCCTCGCGCAGCAGTCGGCCCCCGCTTTCACACCGGGGCTGACCGCCGAGCGGCGCAGTGCGCTCATCGCCGGACGCCCGATGTGGGTCAACGGCACGGTGCTGCACTACTGCTTCTTCGAGGGCGACAGCGACGGATCGGTCATCTCCGTACCGGGAACCGGGCAGTCCCGCCGGGTGTCGTGGGTCGGCGCCAAGGAGCAGCGGGACGTGGTGCGCGAGTGCTTCCAGGAGTGGCAGGACCTCGGCATCGGCGTGTCCTTCGTCGAGGTCGGCGACCGCTCGGAGGCCGAACTGCGGATCGGCTTCCAGCTCGGCGACGGCTCCTGGTCGACCGTGGGCAAGGACTGTCTCCAGGTCGGACAGCACGAACGCACCATGAACTTCGGCTGGGACCTGACCGCGCCCGGGGAGCGCGGGACGGCCCTGCACGAGATCGGGCACGCGCTCGGCATGCTGCACGAGCACCAGAGCCCGTTCGCGGGCATCCACTGGGACGACGAGGCCGTCTACGCCGATCTGGCGGGCCCGCCGAACTTCTGGAGCCGGGACAGGACGTTCTTCAACATCCTGCGCAAGCTCGACCCGGACGAGGTGAACGGCTCGGTCTGGGATCCGCAGTCGATCATGGAGTATCCGTTCTCGGGCGGGCTGATCCTGGAACCTGAGCAGTTCCGCGGGGGCCTGAACCCGCCCGGTACGCTCTCGCCGGCCGACAAGGAGTTCGTGCTGCGCTGGTACCCGCCGGCCGACGTCCCACGGCCACCGGCGCTGGTGCCCTTCCGCTCCGCGCCACTCGGCCTCGGGCCCGGCGAGCAGGCCGACTTCACCCTCGACCCGCCGGAGACCCGCGACTACACCATCAGCACCTTCGGCGCGAGCGACTCCGTCGTCGTGGCCTTCGAGGAGCGGAACGGGGAGCCCCGCTACCTCGCCGGCCGGGACGACGGAGGAACACCGCACAACGGCACCATCAAGGCCCGGCTCGTCAAGGGCCGCCGCTACTTCGTCCGAGTACGTCTGTACTCCGCGTGGGGTCCGGGGGAGACAGCGGTCATGTGCTGGTGACAGCACAGTCCGCCCACGCGGTCGGCTGGACCACAGTCCGGCGCCGGGGGAACGGTCGGGGACACATCACCTTCGGGGGAGGGAGATGTGTCCCCGACCCGTGTTCCCATCTCGCGAACAGGCAGGCCGACAGCGGGACATGAGCGTTTGCTGCGGCCACGGACCACCACCCGCGGACGGCGACCTCAGCCGCCCGACTCAAGTGGCCGCGCAGGGTCCTTGGACCATTCTTCAAGCGAACCGTCGTAGAGCGACACGTCCTTGCGGCCGAGCAGGGTGAGTACCAGTGCCGTGCCGGCCGCCGAGATGCCGCCGCCGCAGTACAGGACGACCGGCGGCGAGTCGGCGTTACCTGTACGCGGCGGACGAGCTGCGCCCCGGCTACCCGGTACGCGAGAAGGACGCCGTCGCCCTCCTCGACGGCTACCAGGCCATCCGTCCCCTCACACCCGTCGAGTCGACCGCGCTCCCCGCGCTACTGCCGCTGGTGCACGCCGAGTTCGCGCTGTCGGAGCTCGGCTATGTCCACGGCGTCACACGGTCGGCCGAGAACACCCGGCTGGCCTACGAGTACTACGCGGGCCACGCCGAGTGGGGCGGGGGTGTCCTGCGCAGAGGTCGAGGTGGCGTGCTCCGATCCGGCCCAGCACCGGCTGCGCGTGACCTCCCGGTCGGTGGACATCCCGGATCTGCCCCTGCCGGACGGGGAGCAGTCTGCTCGAAGCCGTGATGTCAGTGGCGGCCGATAACTTCGAGGCATGAGTGCAATTGGATACGTCATCGGGGAGAGCCTGCGGCCCGGCGCTGTCTTCCAGCCCCAGGGGCTGCGTCTGTGCAAGGTCAGCCGGATCGACGTCTCGGCGAGTGCGAGCGCTGCGCAGCCCGGGTTGTGGACCCTTGTCGAGTGGGAGGCCGACAGCGACGACGTGGGCGGGCTCGCGCAGGCGCTCGCCGATGTGCTGGAGCCGGACAACGGGTGGTACGCCGACTTCACCGCCGGGGACGAGCGCGTGGTCGTCTTTGCCGGGAAGGTGTTCCGGTATCGGCGGGGCGACGAGCCGGGGCGTGCCGAAGCGATTGCGTACGGGCGGTCGGTGGGGACCCCCGAGCATCAGCTCGACTGGAAGGAGTGAGCTTGGTGCTCGGGGGTCCCCGCGCATGGCCTGCGCCTGCGGCATCCGATGTTTCGGCGTGGTTTCCGGTGCAGTAAAGCGCCGGGGCGATGGTCAAGACTTGTGCATGAACGCTTGTGCGGTTGTGCGGCGGCGCAGATCATTGGCCGGATCACACCCATACCCCGAGCACGCAGGAGCTCCCGGTGACCGTTGGCCAAATAGTGTCCGAGCCGGCAACGGCCCAGACGGAGCGGCAGAAGCTGCGCAAGCACTTCGGCCGCTTCGACATTCTCTTCTTCCTCCTGTGCACGATCGTCGGCGTGGACACCATCGGCACGGTGGCCTCGTCCGGTGCCGAGGCGTTCACCTGGCTCATCGTGCTGGCCGTCGTGTTCTTCGTGCCGTCCGCGCTGCTGACCGCCGAGCTCGGGGCCGCGTTCCCCGACGAGGGCGGTCCCTACATCTGGACCAGCCGGGCCTTCGGACGTCTCGCGGGCGCCGTCAACAACTTCCTCTACTGGATCACCAATCCGGTGTGGCTGGGCGGCACCCTCTCCGTCTCCGCCGTCACGGCCTTCACCACCTTCTTCAACGACGGCAAGGACCTGAGCACCCCGGCCTTCTACGTCTTCACCCTGGTGTTCGTCTGGGTGGGCGTGCTCGCGGCGATCCTCTCCTTCGACGTCGGCAAGTGGATTCCCACCATCGGTGCCTGGAGCCGTTTCGTCCTGCTCGGCCTGTTCACCGTCACCGTGGTGATCTACGGCATCAAGCACGGCCTGCACGGCTTCGGGTTGGGCGACTTCTCCCCGACGTACGCGGGATTCGTCGGCCTGGTGCCGGTCCTGATGTTCAACTACGTCGGCTTCGAACTGCCCAACACAGCCGGCGAGGAGATGACCGACGCGCAGAAGGACGTGCCCTTCGCCATCTTCCGCAGCGCCGGCCTCGCCGTTGCGCTGTACGCGCTGCCGATCCTCGGCATCCTGCTCGTCCTGCCGGTCAAGGCCATCACCGGCCTCGGCGGATTCATCGACGCGATCCGGCAGGTCTTCACCGTGTACGGCGGCCATGTCGCCTCCGACGGCACCGCCACGCTCAGCGGCGCCGGCAGCCTGCTCGGGGACCTCGCGGCGATCATGTTCATCCTCACGGTGCTGTCCTCCGGCGTCACCTGGGTGATGGGCTCCGACCGCGCCCTCGCCGTCTCCGGCTACGACGGCGCCGCGCCCCGCTTCCTCGGCGTCATCTCCAGCCGGTTCGGTACCCCGGTACGGGTCAACATCCTCAGCGGCCTGGTCTCCACCCTCGTCCTGGTCCTGGCCCACGAACTGACCAACGGCAGCGCGGCCAAGCTCTTCGGCGCCGTCCTCGGCCTCGCCGTCTCCACCACCCTCGTCAGCTACCTGGGCATCTTCCCGGCGCTCGCGGTACTGCGCCGCAAGGCCCCGGACGTCCCCCGCCCGTACAAGGCACCCGCTCCCCTCGCCATCAGCATCGTCCTCACCGTACTCATCCTGTTCGCGACCCTGCAGCTCGTCGCCCCCGGCGCCGGCGACCACTGGTTCGGCTCCGACTACGCGCCGGACGGCTGGAGTCACGCCGAGCGCGGAAAGTACCTGCTGACGGAGGCCGTCCCGCTCGTCGGGTTCATGCTCCTCGGCGTGCTCTTCTGGGCACTGGGCAGGCCGACCCGCGCTTCGCTCGCCGCCGAGAAATGACCTGATCCGCTCCCCGGCCGGTGGCGCCGCACACCGCCGCAACGCGCCCAACTCTCCTAGGATGACTGGGAATTGATCATCCCGAGTTGTGTGCGAGGTGGTTGTGCCCATGCCCCAGACACCGTCACGACGTGCCCTGCTGCGCGGACTCACGGCCTCCGGCGCGGCGGTGGTCGGGTTCGACCCCGCCGCCCGGAGCTGGGCCGTGACCGGGACCGGCCCGCACCTCGCGGAGATCCCCGCGCTGGACGGGACGCTCGTCATGGACGAGGCATCTCTCGCCGCAGCCTCCGACGACTACGGCCACATCGTGCACCGCCGTCCCCTCGCCGTCCTGCGTCCGGGCTCGGTCCATGACGTCGTCGCCATGGTCCGCTTCTGCAACACGCACCGCCTGACGGTCGCGCCGCGCGGCCAGGGACATGCCACCAACGGCCAGGCGCAGGTCGCGGGCGGCCTGGTCGTCGAGACCGCCACCCTCGCGGACATCGGAACCCTGGACCCGGGCAGTACGACCGTCACGGTCGGCGCGGGCGCCCGATGGAGCGAGGTGGCCAAGGCCACGATCGTCCACGGCCTCACACCGCCCGTCTTCACCGACTACCTGGAACTCTCCGTCGGCGGCACCCTGTCCGTGGGCGGTCTGGGCGGCCAGACGCACCGGCACGGCGCCCAGGTCGACAACGTCGGCGAACTCCAAGTCGTCACCGGAGCAGGCGAGTTCGTGCGCTGCTCCCGCACCCGCCATCCCGATCTCTTCCACGCCGTCCTGGCCGGTCTCGGCCAGTGCGCCGTCATCGTCGGCGCCACCCTCCGTCTCGTGCGCGCGCCGGAGACCGTACGGCACTATCTGCTGCCCTACGACGACCTGCGGACCTTTCTCGACGACCAGCGCACCCTCGTCCAGGAGGACCGATTCGACTACGTCGAGGGGCAGGTCTCGGCGGACGCCGACGGAGCCTTCCGCGCCTACACCCTGGAGGCCGTGGCCTACGGCCCGCCCGTCGGCCCCGCACCGGACGACGCGGTCCTGCTGCGCGGCCTGCGCCACAACCCGTCCGGCGTCCAGCAGTCCGACCTCCCCTACTACGACTTCCTCGACCGGATCGCCCCAGCCGTCGAAGCCCTGAAGGAGGCCGGCCTCTGGACGTACGCGCATCCCTGGCTCAACCTGCTGCTCCCCGGCAGCTCCACGGCCGGCATCACGGGCGATGTACTGAACGCCCTCACTGCCGACGACCTGGGCCCCGGCGTCGTCCTCGTCTACCCGCTCCTGCGCGAGCGCCTCACCACGCCCCTCCTGCGCACCCCCGACGATCCCGTGCCGTACCTCTTCGCCGTCCTGCACGCCACCCCGCCGGACGACACCGCCACGATCGACCGCCTTCTCGCCGCCAACCGCCAGGCCTACGAGGCCACCGCGGCGGCAGGCGGCACGCAGTACCCGGTCGGCAGCATCCCCTTCACCCACGCGGACTGGCGCACCCACTTCGGTCCGGCCTGGCCGGGGCTGGAGGCGGCGAAGCACAGGTACGACCCGTGCGGGATTCTGGTGCCTGGTCAGGGCCTCTTCTGAACCCGGCGTCGACCGCCCGTTGACGGTGACGCCCGGCCGGTCCCGCGTGGCTCAGCGCGCCGGGCGCTGCTGCCGGATGCGCCGGGCGACCTCGCTGTTCTCGGTCTCCCACCATGGGCGTACGAGGTCGGGCGACTCCGCCTCGCCCTGCGTCGGCGCGGCGGGGACCAGTTCCGTCGCCAGGCGGCGGTCCAGCTCGGCGGTCGCCGCGCGTTCGGTGCGGGCCCACTGGACCAGGATGGCGAGCAGGAAGGGCAGGGCCACCAGCTCGGCGATGCCGATCATCGCGCCGCCGCCGAGCTGCTGGTCGTGCTGCACGTCCGGCGACCAGGGCGGGGCATGGTGCAGATACCAGGCGCCGGCGATCAGCGTGCCGTGGGTCATGACCACGATGCCGGGGACGGCGTCGACGATCCCGTCGAGGAACACCAGCGCCGCCCGGACCGGATGGGTGCACCAGGCGGGCAGCGCCTCCTCGCGGGTGAGCACGGGCACCACGAACAGGCAGCCGGCGAGCAGCAGATGCAGATACATCAGCTGGTGCAGCCAGCCGTCGCGCAGCGCCGTGGCGAAGTACGGGGTGAAGTACACCGTCAGCTCGGTCGCCAGCACCAGGGCCGTGCTGACCAGCGGGAAGGTGAGCAGGCGCACCAGGCGCCCGGTCATCGCCCGCCGTACGCGCCCGGCGGCACGTTCGGGCAGGGCACGGACGGCCAGGCGCAGCGGGTCGCCCAGCGCAAGGCCGAGCGGAGCGACCAGGTCGAGCAGGATGTTCTGCACCGCGGCCGGCCAGAACAGCACGTGGTCGTAGACGGCGAGGGCCGACATGGTGGCCACGACGAGGGTGCCGAGGCCGAACACCGCGAAGGCGGCGATGCGGGATACGGGCCAGCGTTCGCCGCGGCGCCGAAGCCGCAGTACGCCCCAGCCGTACAGGGCACCCAGCAGCAGGACGAGCAGCAGCGCGGGCACGTCCGGTTCCCATGAGGACAGCAGCCGCCCCATGGTGAGTTCCGGCAGACTCGCCATCGCGCACTCCCTCCACGGCATGTGGGACACCGGACCGGACCGGACCCGGCCAGGCACTTTACGCCGCCCACGACCGGCCGGACCGCGATGTGCACGGCGATCGCGGCCCGCCATACCGAGCTCATGCCGAACCCTTACCGAGGCCTCCGGACCGATCGTTTCCGGCCAGAGATCAGTTACGCTGGCCGCCGACCTCAGGGGGAGACATGTTCATGACTCGTCGGCTGCTGGCTGCCGGGGTGACGGCCGTCCTCATGGCCGGGCTCGGCGCATGCGGTGACGGAGGGACCGACGCCACCACCGGGCACGGGAGCGTCGCCAAGGAGGCCCAGGCGAGCCCGGAGCGCGTCTCCGGGCTCCGGGACACCGTCCGCCACGTCTCCCGAAAGACCGTCGCCGGCACCCGGGCACACATGGTCAGGAAGTGCGCGTCCACCACCAGGCGGGTCCGGCACACGACGCGCTCGGGCACCGGCACCCGGAAGACGACCCGCGTCTGGTACACCACCGAGCACTACCAGAGCTGCAAGAAGGTCCGTCAGGGCACGGAGAGCTACCGGCGGGTCGTCCGCGCGGAACGGTGGTGCGTGCGCCTGGACGACGTGAACCGCGACACGTCGCGGGACGACGTCTGGTACCGGGTCACCCGCCAGACCTACGACCAGGTTTCGGCAGCGGACAGGCACGCGCGCGTGGAGTTCATCCCGGCATCCACCGGCTGCTGAACCTCACCGGCGCCGCCACTCCTGCGCCAGCAGCTCGTACGACCGCACCCGGTCCGCGTGGTCGTGGGTGATGGTCGTGATGAGCAACTCGTCGGCGCCCGTGGCCTCCTGGAGTTGTTCCAGCTGGTCGGCGACCCGGGCCGGGGAGCCGACGAACTGGGTGTCGAGGCGGTCCTGGACGAGGGCCCGGTCCTCGTCGGTCCAGGTGTGGGCGCGGGCCTCCTCCGGCGTCGGGAACTCGATCGCGCCTTCGGCGGTGCGGATGCTGCGCACCCACGGGCCGTAGCCGGTGGCGAGTTCGCGGGCCGTCTCGTCGTCCTCGGCGACGACGACGTCCGCGGACACACTGACGTACGGCTTGTCGAGGGCGTCGGACGGCTGGAAGAAGGACCGGTAGCCGTCCACCGCCTCCAGGACGGTCGCCGGGCTGACGTGGTAGTTGGCGGCGAAGCGCAGGCCGCGCGCGCCGGCCACCTCGGCGCTCTGGCCGCCGCTGCTGCCGAGGATCCACAGCTCGACGTCGGCGCCCTCGCCCGGTACGGCGTGTGCCTCGACGCCCTCCGGAGAGCGATAGGTGCCGGCCAGCAGGGCGAGGATGTCGTCGATCTGCTCGGCGTAGTCCTGCGACTCGGCGTTCGGGAGCAGGAGCAGCCTGCGTTGCAGGGCGATGCGGGGCGAGCCGAGGAGGCGTTCGAAGGAGAAGCGGGGCGGGATGAGCAGGCCGTTCGGGGCTCGGCCGTCGACGACCGGGGTGGCCGTCGGCCCGGTCGCCTTCTCCCCCGGCGGGCGGCCGCCCGATCGGCCCAGGCCGAGGTCGAAACGTCCCGGGTGCAGCGCATCGATCAGGCCGAACTCCTCCACCGTGGACAGGGCGGTGCGGTGGCCGAGTTGTACGGCGCCGGAGCCGAGGCGGATGGTGGAGGTGGCGGATGCGGTCAGGGCCAGGACGACCGCGGGGGACGTGCCGGCGACGCCGGGGTTGAGGTGGTGCTCGGCGAACCAGTAGCGGGCGTATCCGAAGCGTTCGGTCTGCCGCGCCAGGTCGATGGAGTTGCGCAGGGCGTCCGCGGCCGTTGATCCGGAGGAGATAGGGACCAGATCGAGGACGCCGAGGGGAATGTCAGACACGGGCGGCCTCCTCAGTGGTCGACGGGTGCACCGGGCCCCAGTCGAAGGGCGGGTCCGGGATGGCCTTGCGCAGCGTCGGGGCCACCGCCGCCTGGAACAGTTCCAGCGAGTCGCGGTGCTGGGTGTCGGTGAGTCCGCTCCCGTCCGCGTGCAGGTGCACCACCGTGTGCCCGAACTGCTCGTGGTAGCGGTGCACCTTGTCGATGACCTGCTGCGGGCTGCCGATCAGAGCCGAGCTGCGCGCCACGAAGTCCTCCAGCGTCTCGAAGACGACCGGCAGACCGGCCTTCTTGAAGAACGCCAGATTGGACTCGAAGATCGGCCGGTAGGCGGCGAGGGCCTCCTGTGTGGTCGGTGCGACGTACACGCCCGCCGTGCCCGCGCCGACCGCGATCTCCGCAGGGTCGTGGCCGTAGAACTCCCAGCGCTCGCGGTAGTGGCGGATCAACTCGGCATACGGCTCAATGGGGTTGGTGACGTTCGCCGAGAAGAGCGGGTCTCCGTAGCGGGCGGCGAGGTCGACGGACTCCTTGCTGGTCGCGCTGCCGTGCCAGACCCGGATGGGCTGCTGGTACGGGCGCGGCCACACCTCCGCGTCCGTCAGCTGGGGGCGGAAGCGGGTGGCCGCGGTGACCTTGTCCTGGCGCCAGATCTGCCGGAACACCTCGTAGCTCTCGGCGTTGCGGTCCCACTGGTCCTCGGGCGTGACGTGGAACAGGTCGCGCTGGGCGGCGCCGTTGCCCTTGCCGATGATCAGGTCGAGGCGGCCGTTCGAGAGGTGGTCGAGGGTCGCGTAGTCCTCGTAGGCGCGGACCGGGTCGAGGAGGCTGAGCGTGGTCACGGCGGTGAACAGCCGGATCCGCTTCGTCAGCGCGGCCACGTGGCTCAGCACGACCGGCGGCGAGGAGGAGATGAACGGGCGCTCGTGCCGTTCCCCCACGCCGAAGCCGTCGAAGCCCAGCTCCTCGGCGAGCAGGGCGTTGTCGAGGACCTCGCGGAACCGGTCGTGCGTCGGCTTCTGTACGCCCGTGATCGGGTCCGGGCGGTGCACGATCAGAGTGATCGCGAGGAACTTCACGACGCCGCCCGCTCGTTGGACGCCTCGTCCATGAGGGTCCCCCCGCTCGAGCGAAGCCGAGAGTGGGGGAGGGCGAGGCCGAGGTGGTCGCGGAGGGTCGGGCCCTCGTAGTCGGTGCGGAACACGCCCTGTTCCTGCAGCAGCGGGACGACCTTGTCGGCGAAGACGTCGAGGCCGCTGGGGGTGATGTGCGGGACGAGGATGAAGCCGTCGCTGGCGTCGGCCTGAACGTATTCGTTGATGGTCTTGGCGACGGTCGTCGGGGAGCCGATGAAGTTCTGGCGGTTGCCGGTCTCGATGACGAGGTCGCGGATGGACCAGTGGTTGGCGGCGGCCAGTTCGCGCCATTCGCGGGCGGTGGCCAGCGGGTCGCGGTACATGCGGACCTGGGCGCGGCCCTTGGCGATGTGGTTGTCGCTGACGTCCGGGTCGATGTCGGGCAGCGGGCCCTCCGGGTCGTAGCCGGACAGGTCCCGGTTCCAGACGAACTCCAGGTGCTTGATGGCGGTGGCCCCGCTGACCTGCTGGCGGCGCACCTCCTTGGCCAGTTCCTCGGCCTCGGCGTCGGTGTCGCCGAGGATGAAGCTCGCGGCGGGCAGGATGAGCAGCTGATCGGGCCGACGGCCGTACTTGGCGAGGCGGTTCTTGACGTCCTTGTAGAAGGCCTGGCCGCCGTCCAGGGTGGCGTACCGGCTGAAGATCGCGTCGGCGGACGAGGCGGCGAACTCGCGGCCCTCGTCGGAGTCACCGGCCTGGAAGATCACCGGGCGGCCCTGCGGGGAGCGGGGGACGTTGAACTGGCCGTGGATGTCGAAGTGTTGGCCGCTGTGGACGAAGGATCCCGCCGTTGCGTCGCGGAGGAAGGTGCCGGTCGCCCGGTCGGCGATGATCTCGTCGCCGTGCCAGGAGTCGAAGAGTTCGTTGGTGGTGGCCAGGAACTCCTTGGCGCGGGAGTAGCGCTCGTCCTGCGGGAGGAAGCCGCCGCGGCGGAAGTTCTCGCCGGTGAAGGCGTCCCAGGAGGTGACGACGTTCCAGGCGGATCGGCCGCCGGAGAGGTGGTCGAGGCTGGCGAACTGCCGGGCCACCTCGTAGGGCTCGTTGAAGGTGGAGTTGATGGTGCCGGTCAGGCCGAGGTGTTCGGTGACGGCGGCGAGCGCGGCGAGGATCGTGAAGGTGTCGGGGCGGCCGACGACGTCCAAGTCGTATATCTGCCCGCCCTGTTCGCGAAGCCTGAGCCCCTCGGCGAGGAACAGGAAGTCGAACTTGGCGCGTTCGGCGGTCTGCGCGAAGTGCACGAAAGAGCTGAACTCGATGTGGCTGCCGGCCCTCGGGTCGCTCCACACGGTGGTGTTGTTGACGCCGGGGAAGTGCGCGGCCAGATGGATCTGCTTCAGCGGCTTGCTCATGTCGGTACGGTCCTTCCGGCTCAGGCGGTGGCGGCTGCGGCGTAGCGGTTGGCGGGGCGGGTCAGGCCCAGCAGGCCGCGCAGGGTGTCGGCCTCGTAGGCGGTGCGGAAGGCGTCGCGGCGCTGGAGTTCGGGGACCAGACCCCGGCTGATCGCGGGCAGGTCGTGCCCGGCGACGGCGGGCCGCAGCCGGAAGCCGCTCAGTCCCCCCTCCGCCAACTCCTGTAGCAGATCGGCGAGTTGGGTGGCCGTACCGGCGAAGATGCGTGCGTCGCTGGTGTACGGCTCGCCCGCGAGGGCGTCGAGGCGTGCGCGTCGGTCCTCGGCGGCGGCCTGGTCGTCGTCGAGGAAGACCACCAAGTCGCCGAAGATGTGCAGGAGTTGGTCGGCGCGCCCGGCCGCTTCCTGTTCGGCGCGGATCTCGGCGACGATCGCGCGGGCCTGGTCGGTGTCGTGCGGGGTGACGTAGCCGACGTCGGCCTGGCGGGCCACCAGCCGGTACGGGACGGTCTGGTGGGCGAGCGAGGTGACGAGGGGCTGCCCCTGCGGCGGGCGCGGGGTGATGGAGGGACCCTTGACGCTGAAGTGCCTGCCCTCGAAGTCGATGTAGTGCAGCTTGCCGCGGTCGATGAAGCGGCCGGTGGTGACGTCCCGGATCTCGGCGTCGTCCTCCCAGCTGTCCCAGAGGCGGCGCACGACCTCGACGTAGTCGGCGGCCTCGTCGAAGAGGTCGGTGAGCCGTTCCTGTCCGGCAGGGCTCTGGAGTTGCTCCAGGTTGATCGGCGGGAAGGTGCGGCGGCCGAAGTGGTCGGCCTCGTGCGGGCGGGCGGAGATCTGCACGCGCAGGCCGGCGCGGCCCGTGCTGACGTAGTCGAGGGTGGCGATCGCCTTGGAGATGTGGAACGGCTCCGTGAGGGTGGCGATCGCCGTCGGCACAAGACCTATGTGCCGGGTCAGGGGGGCGATACGGGATGCGATCAGTACGGCGTCCAGGCGGCCGCGCACCTGGTCGATGCGGCCGTCCAACTCGCCGTAGCGCGAGGACTGCAGGCCGAGCCCGTCCTCGAAGGTGACGAAGTCGAGGAGGCCGCGCTCGGCCTCGGCGACCTGGTCGGCCCAGTATCCGGCGGTGAACAGGTCCCGGGGGCGGGCGACTTGCTCGCGCCAGGAGGCGGGGTGCCAGCCGGTGCCGTCGAGGGCGACGGCAAGGTGCAGAGGGGAAGCGGGAGTTGAGGACACGGGGTGCCTTCCTGGAGGTCCGTACGAGATCGCCGGCGCGGACAGTGGCGCACAGCGGGGGTGAGGCAACGGTTCAGGAACAACAGAGCGCGCCGGCCACGCGCTGAAGGTCGATATGGGGCCGGGTGTGCAGGCGGACAGCGTGGAGGACACGTGTCACGGGTCCCACCTCCGTCCGCCCGATGTCCGCTCGATCGCCTTCGACAAGGACAACGGCACGGCTATGCCGTTTCTTCCAGGACGGCGGCTTCCGTCCGTCGTACGAGCGAGAAGACCGTACGGCGGCGCAGGGTGAAGCCGATCGACTCGTACAGCCGGATCGCGTTCGCGTTGGTGGCTCTGGCGTGCATGAAGGGCTGCTCGCCGCGCTCCTTGATCCCTGCCGCGACGGCGCGGACCAGGCGGGTGGCCAGGCCACGGCCCCGGTGGTCCGGGTCGGTGCAGACCGCGCTGATCTCGGTCCAGCCGGGCGGGTGGAGGCGTTCGCCGGCCAGGGCGATGAGGCGGCCCTGGTGGCGGATGCCGAGGTAGATGCCCATCTCGACGGTGCGGGACAGGTAGGGGCCGGGTTCGGTGCGGGCGACCAGGTCGAGGATCTCGGGCACGTCGTCGGGGCCGAGCCGTACGGCCTCGGGGTCGTGCTCGGCCCGCAGGCCGGTGTCCACGAGCTGGACGCCGTGGCCGGTGCGGACGACCTCCCAGCCGGCCGGTGCCTCGGTCACGCCACGCACGGATGCGGTGCCGCCGGGGCCGACGAGGCTGGCCAGGTCGGCCCAGGCGCGCAGGTCGTCGAGGTCGGAGACCGCGTAGAAGGGAGCCACGTCGGCCGGGTAGCGGGCGGCGCGGCCGACGCGTTCGGCGAAGTGGGCGTGCGGGCCGGTGAGTGCGGCCCAGGCGGGGTTGTCCAGGATGTGGGACGAGGTGGCTTCGATGCTGACGGTGGACATCGGGAGGCGGCTCCGGTGCTGGTGGCACGAGGGGGACCCCGCCGTGAGGCGACGGCGGGGTCCCCGGTCGAGGGGTGTCAGGAGTTGTCGAGCGGCAGGCCGGGCGGGTTGACCTCGGACTTGGCGACGGCCTCGTTGGAGAGGTTCCAGGCCGCCAGCCACTTGGCGTACTGACCGTTCTTGATCAGGTAGTTGATCGCATCGGCGACGGGCTTGGCCAGGCCGCTGTCCTTCTTGGCCGTGGCCGCGATCAGGCCCTGCAGCGAGGCACCTGCACCCGAGTAAGTGCCTGCGTTGCGCGTCGGGTTGGGCGTGTTCGCGGACTGGGTGATGTGGTAGGCGATGCCGGGGTTGGGGCCGAAGAAGGTGTCGATCTTGCCGCTGTTGAGGGCCAGGTAGGTGCCGTTGCGGTCCGGGTAGTACTTGACGGTGAGCTTCTTGCCCTCGCTCTCGAGCTTCTTCTTCCACTCCAGCAGGATCTTCTCCTGGTTGGTGCCGGCGCCCACGGAGACGGTCTTGCCGGCGAGGCTCTCGTAGTTGCCGTCGAAATTCCACTTGCTGGACTTGAGCACCTCGAAGCCGAGGTTGTCCTTGCGGTAGGAGGCGAACTCGTACTTCTTCTTGCGCTCCTCGGTGTCGGTGACGTTCGAGAAGGCGACGTTGACCTTGCCGCTGTCGATGCCGACGAAGAGGTTCTCCCAGGTGAAGTTCTTCAGCTCGGGCTTGAGGCCGAGGACGGCGGCGACGAGGCGTCCGAAGTCGGGCTCGGCACCGGTGAGGGTCTTCTGGTCGCTGCCGACGTAGGCCAGCGGCGCGAACCCGGCCGGCAGGGCGCCGATACCGATCTCCAACTTGCCGCTGTTCTTCACGGACTTGGGCAGTTCGGCGCTGATCGACTTCACCTCGGAGACCTTGAGGCCGGTCTGCTTGGCGGCACCGTTCGAGAGCTGCCCGACGGTCACGCTCCCGGAGGCGGCGGCGTCGGTGCTGGTGGCGGCGTCGCTGTTCCCACCGCAGGCGGCGAGCCCGGTGGCGAGGGAGGCGACGGCGGTCGCCGCGGTGATGCCGCGTATCAGGCTGCGTCGGGTGAAGTGGGTAGACATGGCCGTTCCTTGTCGCTGGGAGAAGGTGATGAGGGCGTGGCGTGGGGGGAGGTCGTGGGGCGCTGCGGGAATCGCGGCGGTGTGCGGCAGGTCAGAGGACCTTGCTTCAGAGGACCTTGCTCAGGAAGTCCCTGGTCCGCTCGTGCTGTGGCTTGTCGAGGACCTCGGAGGGCGGACCCTGCTCGACGATCTTTCCGCCGTCGATGAAGACGACCCGGTCGGCGATCTCGCGGGCGAACCCGATCTCGTGGGTGACGATGACCAGCGTGGTGCCGCTGGTCGCCAAGTCCCTGATGACGGCGAGGACTTCGCCGACGAGTTCGGGGTCGAGGGCGGAGGTGGGTTCGTCGAAGAGGATGACGCCGGGCCGCAGGGCGAGGGCGCGGGCGATGGCCACGCGCTGCTGCTGGCCGCCGGAGAGCTGCCTCGGATAGGCGCCGGTCTTGTCGGCCAGACCGACCCGAACGAGCAACTCGCGGGCGAGCTCCTGGGCTTCGGCCCTGCCGAGCCTGCCGGTCGCGACGGGGGCGGCGGCCACGTTGTCCAGGACCGTCAGGTGCGGGAACAGGTTGAAGTTCTGAAAGACGAAGCCGATCCGGCCGCGCTGGGTCAGGATGGCCCGCTCGCTCAGCTCCTTCAGCCGGTCGCCCTGCCGCTTCACGCCGATCAGCTCGCCGTTGACGCTGACGTGGCCGATCTCCGGCTTCTCCAGGTGGTTGATGACCCGCAGCAGAGTGGACTTGCCGGAGCCCGACGGGCCGAGGATCACGGTCACCTCGCCCGGCCGCACCGTCAGGTCGATGCCGTTCAGCACGCGGTGGGCGCCGTACCACTTGTGCACGTCGTGCACTTCGACAGTGGCGGGCTCGACGTCCGCGAGGGGCTCGTCGAGAGTCTTCGCGGTCATACGGCGGCCTCCCTGCGGATCCGGGCTCGCAGATCGGTGAGACCGGTGCGGAGCTTCTGCAACGGCGTCGGCGGCAGGCTGCGGGTGGCGCCCCGGGCGAAGTACCGCTCGACGTAGAACTGGATGACGGAGACGACGCTCGTCAGGATCAGGTACCAGACGGTGGCGACCAGCAGCAGCGGCACGATGTCGCCCGGGTAGGTGGAACCCATGGACTGCGCGGTGCCGAACAGGTCGAGCAGTGAGACGTAGAAGACCAGCGAGGTGCTCTTGATCAGGCCGATGAGCTGGTTGACGTAGTTCGGGGTGATCGAGCGCAGGGCCTGCGGGAAGACGATCCTGGTGAACTGGTAGGTCTTCGGCAGGCCGAGCGCCGCGGCGGCCTCGTGCTGGCCCTGGTCGACGGAGAGGATTCCGCCGCGGACCACCTCGGCGGCGTAGGCCGCCTCGTTGAGGCTGAGGCCGATGACGGCGACGGCCATGTCGGTGGCGAGCTTCGACTCGTCGAAGGAGAAGAAGGCCGGTCCGAAGGGGACGCCGACGCTCAACGTCTTGTACAGGGCAGAGAAGTTGTAGAGGAAGAGGAGCACCACGATCAGCGGGATGGACCGCAGCGCCCACACATAGGTCCAGCTGACGGCGCGCAGCACCGGCGACTTCGACAGCCGGGCCAGCGCGAGGAGGATGCCGCCGAGGAGGCCCAACACGGCGCTGTAGGCGGCGACTTCGAGGGTGATGAGCAGGCCGTCGAGGATGTTCGGCCGCAGGAACCAGTACCCGAAGCGGTCCCACTGGTAGAAGGGGTTGGTCGTCAGACCGTGGACGAACTGGGCCACGAGGATCAGAACAACGGCGGTGGCGATCCAGCGTCCCGGCCGCCGCAGTGGCAGAACTCGCTGTGCTGTAAGGGGTTTTGACGGTTTGTCGGCTGGTGGCGCCTCGGGGGCGGCGACGGTGAGGCCTGGGGGTTCGCTCATGGTGGGCTCCGGCGGATTTGGACACCCCGGCGCGCGGCAGCGTGCGCGGCGACAGGACGCAGCGCAGGGAGATGCACGTGAACCGGGGGGGGCGGGGAGGTCAACGGCACACCGCACGGGCGGTGTTCGTCAGAGGGTGCGAGGGCTGAGCGGAGGCGTCAGCCCTGGCAGCGGGTACAACCCGGTGCGGTACACAGTGCGCTGTTCACGCGGAGCAGATCGACGGCGCGGTCGGCGACAAGCGGGTTCGCGTACGGCCGTACGCAGCCCTGGAGGCGGCTCGCGGCCGTCCTGGGAGCTGCGTACATGGCGTCACCGTCGCTGTTCCGGCCCATGGGCCTCGTGCTTACCGAAAGGTGGGCAAAGTTAAAACAGTTGCCCGAACGAATGTCAACGCCGGTCCACTGTGTGGAACGACTCAGGTCCTGCTGACCTGCGGTCCGGTCCCGTTTCCATCGGATGCATGGGCAGCCCAGTCCAGGATCTGGACAGCGGCACCGGCGGCCTCCAGGCCCTGACAGCGGGCGTGGTGACGGCGCTCGATGCCGTCGAGGTCGAGGTGGGTGCCGAAGGCCGGGTGGGCGGCCAGACGGCGGGCGTAGGCCCACAGCACCGGGTGGTCGGCGATGCGCTGCACGGCGGACGCGTCGAGGTGGTTGCGGTGCACGGTGTCGAGTTGGACCAGGGCGACCCACAACTCGACGTCCGCGGCGGTGACTTCGTCGCGGATCATGTACGTACGGCCGACGAGCCAGCACTCCAGCGCGCCCAGCGTCTCGAGCAGTGTCTCGAGCGCTGCCGCGCGCTCCGCCTCGTCTCCGCCGGCCGATCCGGCGCTCTGCGCGGCCTGTTCGATGCCCTGCGCGCACATCCGCTCCACGGCCTCGATCTCCGACTCCGCGCCGCACGGGTACGGCGAGGGGCGGTCGCTGCCGAAGCGACGGGCGAGGTCCCGCATGATGTCCGGGGCGTGGGTGCTGACGATCCGCCCGGACCAGTCGTCGCTGAGCACGGGCGCGACGGCCGGACCGGTGTAGTGGTGCGCGCTCGCCTCGTACAGCGGGCGCAGGGCGCAGTGGCTGCCTTCGGGGGTGTCGGGGACGGCGGGCAGAAAGGTTGCAGGACAGACGGTGTCCAGGCCGAGCAGGCTGTGGGTGACGGCGATGCGCAGACCGTCGGGACACGCGGTCGACAGATGGAGGCGGTAGCGGCCCGGTACGGCGTAGTGGCCGCTGCGTGCGTCGCCGCCGATGCGGCCCCGGAAGGCGGGCGTGGGCCGGGCGGACGCGTGGGCGGCCAGCGGTGTGACGGACATGGTTCTCCCCTGGAGTGGGCGCGGACGTACGCGCGGCGGAAGCGACGTCGGGCAACTCAGCCCTGGGGGCTGATCGCACTGCAGACCCGCTGCAGATCGATGTGACGGCGGGAGGTGAGGAGAGGCGAACGGATCACTCGGACGGTGACCGACTCAAGGCGCCTCATGTTTCCCTACCTATTCACTAGGATTCCCCTCTGGAGTGTCGGTCCGGCTCGGAGTCACGTCAAGAGGGCCGTCCCGCAATGCGGACAGGCTGGTGGACAAGCCAGTGGACAGGTCAAGCGCAACCATTCATCCCCCACGGTTGTCTCCTGTGGGTGAACTGGCGTTACCGCGCGGTTCGTTCGCCCGTCGCCGATGCTTCACTCAGAGGACCCCCACATGCTGCAAGGCTCCCTCGGCCTCCGCCCGCTCCGACAGGCCGCCGGCGCACTCGGCGCCGTCGCGCTGATCGCGCTGGGCAGCGCGCCGGCCGTCGCCGACGACGATTCCGGAGCCGTGCTGACTCTGGGAACCATCGCCCCGGTCAACGGGGTGAAGCCGGGCAGCACGTTCAAGGTGCCCGCCGCTTTCACCAACAGCGGCAGCGCCTCGGTCGACAAGGTCTATCTGTCGTACTCCGTCACCCGCGGCCTGGGCCACACCGAGCTGCCGTCCAACTGCCTTCGCTATGAGGTCGTCTCGTTCGACGAGGAGCCGAGCAAGTCCGAGGCGGTCTGCGAGTTCGACCAGACGGTGAAGCCGGGGATCGTATATGCCCCCGAGAAGGCGCTGACGCTGAACGTCCTCGACCACGCCCTCTACGACAGGCTCCGGGTGACCGTCGCCACCGACGACTCCTCCCCCGAGGACGGCTCCTCCGCACCCGTCCGCGGCACGGCGCCCGCGGTCAAGCTGGTCGAGCAGCCCGACGCCACCCCGGCCCATCCCGGCTACTCGCCGCACCCCGACTGGGACGGGGCCGACGTCAAGGTCACCGCGAGGAACACCGCCGACTTCCAGGTGACGGGAGCCGACCTGAAGGGCAAGGTGGGTGACACGGTCCCCATGACGGTGACGTTCACCAATGCCGGGCCGGCCTGGGTCCTCAGGGACGGAGGCATCCCGGTGACCAAGGTCAAGATCAAGATGCCGGCCGGGATGACCGTGACGAAGGCCCACGGCTTCTGCGACAAGGTGGCCACCGGCAGCTACGAGTGCGGCACCAGCCAGTCCTGGGCGGACGAGGGCGACGAGGAGACGTACACCTTCAAGCTGAGGATCGACAAGGCGGTGACGGGCGCCAAGGGCTCGGTGTCCCTCACCGGTGCCGCCCGGCCGTTCGACAACGACAAGGCCGACGACACGGCCGCCATCACGCTCGACGTCGCGGGCAGCGGCGGCTCGACGGGCGGGTCCGGCACCTCGGGCGGGTCCGGCTCGGCAGGCGGCGACGGCTCGACATCTTCCACCGGTGGCTCGGGCTCCACGGGCGGCTCCACCACCGGGGGTGACTCGTCGACGGGCGGCACCTCCGCCCAGTCCGCCGCCGGCAGCGGCGACCTGGCGAGCACCGGCTCCGGCTCGGTCCTGCCGCTCGCGGGCGCGGCGACCGTGGCCGTGGGCATCGGCGCGGGTGCGGTCCTGGTGTCGCGGCGTCGCCGCGCGGCGCGACGGTAATCGGCCACTCGTACGACTGCGCAGGCCGGCCGGGGAGGGCAACTCCCCTGGCCGGCCTTTCCGTTGGGCTCGGGTCACGCTCACGGTCACCGTCAACGCGGTCGCCCCACCGGGCAGGTGCCGTACGCCGGCGGCGGGCGCATCCTCGTATGAACTCTGCTGCGCAGCAAGAGACTTCACGCGACTTCACGATGGGAGCCCGTATGACCTCCGTCCCCGAACGTTTCGCCGGCAAGACCGTCCTCGTCACCGGTGCGGGTACCGGATTCGGCGCCGAGATCGCGGTGCGGGCCGCGCAGGAGGGGGCGCGGGTCGCCGTCCACTACCGCAGCTCCGCCGCCGGCGCGGAGAAGACCGTCGCGCGCATCGAGGACGTCGGCGGCGAGGCGTTCACCGTGCAGGGCGACATCATCGTCCACGCCGATGTGATCCGCATGGCCGAGGAGGTGTTCGGCCGCTTCGGTGGCCTGGATGTGCTGGTCAACAATGTCGGTGACGTGGCGGGCGAGCAGATGTCCTGGCGGGACCTCACCGAGGAGTCCATCGACCATGTGCTCGCCGTGGACGTCAAGGGAACCATGCTGTGCGTCCACGAGTTCGGCTCCCGGATGCTGGACCAGGGGCACGGTGCCATCGTCAACATCGGCTCCACGGTGATCGTGCGCGGGAGCGCACGGGCTCCGCAGTACGCTGCCGCGAAGTACGGCATCCTCGGGATCACCAAGTCGTATGCCCAGGCGTTTGCGCCGCACGTCCGGGTCAACACGTTCGCCCCCGGGTTCATCGAGACCGAGACGCTGCTGAATCGGGCGGACTGGAGGTCCGGGCGGCGGGACGACATGATCGCGAAGACGCCGATGGGACGGATTCCGGGGCCTGCTGAAGTTGCGGGGACCGCGTTGTTCCTCGCCACCGACGACGCCTCGCACATGACCGGTGTGTATCTCAATGCCGACGGGGGCTTCAACATGATCGGGGCGTAGTCGCCGCGCGGGTTGGCCGTTTTGACTGCGGGTGCGTGGGGGGCTTGTCGCGCAGTTCCCCGCGGCGGCCACCACCCCCGGCATGGCGAGCGGGAAGGTGATGCACCGGGCGACGGTGAGGCGGCCCGCGCCCATGCTGGCCGCCGCGTCCTCCAGGCGTTCGTCGATGCCCTTGAGCGTGGCCATGAGGATCATCACGGCGATCGGCGAGGCCAGCACGGTGTGGCCGAGGGCGATGGCGATCGGGCTGCCGAGCATGGCGGCCGGTTCGAAGAGCAGGAACAGGCCGAGGGCGACGACGACCTGGGGAATGATCAGCAGGGCGAGGACCAGGCCGTAGACCGCCGAGCGCAGCGGCAGTTCGCTGCGGACCAGGGCGGTGGCCGCCGTCATGCCCAGGATGAGCGAGAAGACGGTGGTCATGGCCGCCACCAGGGCGCTCAGGGAGAGCGCGGCGGGCCACTTGCTGCCGTCGGCGAACAGTTGCCGGTACCAGCCGACGGTCCAGGCGCTGGGCGGGAAGGAGCCGAAGGCGTCCTTGCCGAAGGAGGTGACGACGATGACGACGATCGGCAGGGCCAGGAACAGCAGGATCAGTGTGGACAGGACGGCCAGGGTGATGCGTCCGGCCAGGGTGGAGCGCAGCTCGATCATGACGTCGTACCCCGCTTCTTCAGGGCCTCGCCCGCCGACTTCAGCAGCCTGAGCAGCAGCAGTCCCGCGAAGGTGAGCAGCAGCAGGATGATGCCGAGTGCGGAGGCGCCGTTCCACTGGTTCTGCTTCATCACCTGCTAGTCGATGAGCGAGGCGACCATGGTCTGCTTCTCACCGCCCATCAGGGCGGGGGTGAGGTAGTAGCCGAGGCAGAGGATGAACGACAGGACGCCCGCGTTGACCAGACCGGGGGCCACCAGGGGGACGTAGACCCGGCGGAAGATGGTGATCCGCCCCGCGCCCATGCCGGCCGCGGCGGCGATCAGCCGGCGGTCGATGCCCTTGATGACGGCGTACAGCAGCAGGACGGAGTACGGCAGCATCACGGCGGTGGTGCCGATGACGACACCGGTCTCGTTGTAGAGCAACTGGAAGGGTGTGCCCGGGAAGTGAAGGTCCGTCAGGACATTGTTCACGACGCCGTTGTCGCCGAGCAGGATGATCCAGCCGTAGGTGCGCACCAGGGCGCTGATGAAGTGCGGGACGACCACGACCAGCATCACCAGGCCCGCCCACAGGGGCTTCAGCCTGGAGATCGCGGAGGCCAGTGCGAAGCCGACCACGAGGGCGAGCAGGGAGGTCTCGACGGAGATCCGCAGCCCGCCGCGGCAACCTGTCCCGGGAGACGGTCTACCAGCGCCTGCGCACCATCGAACGGCTGCTGGACTGCGACCTGGAATCCGGCGAACAGCGCACCGAACTGCATGTGGCGCTCGCCGCCTTGGACGTCATGCGGGCACGCTGACTCACCCCTCGGCGACCCCGCCGTCCGTGGAGGCACCGGAGGCGATCCCGTACGCCCGCGCCGGCACCGACGTCGGCTCCAGGAGCGTGGAGCGGCGGCCGTCCACGCCCACCGGGACGTCACCGTCGATGGTGACGCGGCGCAGGGTGCACTCGTGGTCGTCGGAGTCGTTGACGCCGTAGTGCTGGGTGGCCCGGTTGTCCCAGACGGCGACGTCGCCGGAGCGCCACTGCCGGCGGACGGTGTTCTCCGGGCGCTCCACGTGCGACTGGAGGACGCCGATGACCGCCCGCGAGTCGGGGCCGCGCAGGCCGACGTCTCAGCGGTTTCCGGTGCGCACCGCGCCCGCGCTCGCCGTGACGACCAGCGCGATCGCGGCGCACTGCGGCAGCGACAGGCCCTGGCCCAGCACCAGATAGCCGGCCACCGCGGCAAGGGCCGGCGCCAGGCTCGTCAGTACGGCGAACGTTGCCGCGGGCAGTCGGCGCAGGGCGAGCAGTTCGAGGGTGTAGGGCACTGCCGAGCTCAGCACGGCGATGGCCAGGCCCAGCCCGAGCACCGCGGGCTCCAGCAGCGTCCCGCCCGCCGCCCCCAAGCCCAGCGGCAGGCTGACCAGTGCGGCGACGGCCATCGCGATCGCCAGGCCGTCCAGCCGCGGGAAGCGGGCGCCTGCGCGGGCGTTGAGGACGATGTACGCCGCCCACAGCGCGCCGGCAGCCAGCGCGAAGGCCACACCGGCGACGTTGAGGCGGTCGAAGCCGCCCCCGCCCAGCAGGAAGACCCCGGCCAGGGCCAGGCCGGCCCACAACAGGCCGGCTGCGCGGCGCGAGGCGGCGACGGACAGCAGCAGCGGTCCGAGCACCTCGACGGTGACCGCCGCACCCAGCGGGATACGGTCGATGGCCTGGTAGAAGAGGAGGTTCATGCCGCCCAGGGCCAGACCGAACCCGCCGGCCAGCGCCCAGTCCGCGCGCGAGTGCCCACGCAGCCGCGGCCGGGTGGCGACCAGCAGCAGCACCGCGGCGAACGTCACCCGCAGTGCGACCGCGCCCGCCGCTCCGGTGCGGGGGAACAGCAGCGCGGCGCAGGCCGACCCGAACTGCACGGACACCGATCCGGCCAGCATCAGGCCGACGCCGCCGAGGCTGCCGCGGCCGGGCGCATGACGGACGAGAACAGGCGCGGGCGTCGCCGCGGACGAGGTGCGGGCCATGGAGGTCATGCCGTTCACGTTAGGAATCCGGCTGCGGTCTGTGAAATGCCGATTCCGCTGCGGTTATGCTCCTGAGGTATGACCATCGAGCTACGGCATCTGCGGGCCTTCCTCGTCATCGCGGAGGAAGGCAACATCACCCGTGCCGCGGCCCGCCTCCGGCTCAGCCAGCCCGCGCTCTCCCGCACCCTGCGCCAGCTGGAGGACCAGCTGGGCACCCGCCTCGTCGACCGCTCCACCCACCATCTCGAACTCACCGCCGAGGGCCGCACCTTCCGTGACAAGGCCGCCGCCGCCCTCGCCGCCGTCGACACCGCCCTGGACCCGCGCAGCCTGCGCAGCTGGCCGCTGCGCCTGGGCCATCCCTGGGCGGCCCTCGGCGACCACACGATCGCGTTGCTGCGCCGCTGGGACGAAACGCACCCGGACGTCCCGCTGCAGCTGCTGCGCATCGACGACCGCACGGCGGGCCTCACGCAGGGCAAGGTCGACGCGGCCCTGCTGCGCGGCGCGGTTCCCCGGGCGGGGCTGCGCACGGAGCTGCTGGTGTCGGAGGAGCGGGTGGCGGTCATGTCGGCGGACAGCCCGCTGGCCGCGCTTCCCCAGGTCACCCTGGCGGACCTCGCCGCCCATCCGATCGCCCTCAACACCGTCTCCGGCACCACGACGATGGATCTGTGGCCGTCCGCCGCCCGCCCCACCGCCACCATCGAGGTCTCCAACACCGACGAGTGGCTCATGGTCGTCGCCGCGGGCCGCGCCGTGGGCATCTCCACGACGGCCACCCCGAGCAACCACACCCACCCGTCGCTGGTCTTCCGGCCGCTGGTGGACGCACCGCCCGTCCCGGTCTTCCTCGCCTGGCGCGAGGGACCCGGGCACCCGGCCGTCCCGGACCTGCTGGCGCTCACGCACGAGGTGGTGGCGAGCGGAGCAGCGGGCACCAGGGTGAGCCGCGGCAGCACGCCGCCACCCTGACCGGGGGATGCGTCGCAGGGACCGTGCCGCCGGTGGAGTAATTGCCGTTCGCCCTGGTCGGCCGTGCGACGCTGTGGTGACGAGAGTCGTGTCAGGAGGCCGGAATGACCGGAGACAAGGAAGGGAGACAGCCGAGGCAGCCGGACCTCCGCGACCTGCAGCTGCGCCTGCGTTCCGAGGTGGGCCGGATCGACGAGCAAATGCGCGCCCTGCTCTCCACCATGGACCGGCTGCAGGGCCTGCTGGACGCGGTGATGGCCATCAGCCGCGAGGTGGAACTGCCTGCGGTGCTGGACCGGATCGTGACCACCGCCATGGACCTGGTCGGCGCCCGCTACGGGGCGCTGGGTGTACTCAACGAATCCGGGGAGGGCCTCGCCCAGTTCATCCCGGCCGGTCTGTCCGAGCAGGAACGCGACGCTCTGTCCGAGACCGGCCTGCCCCGTGGCCTGGGCGTCCTCGGCCATCTGATCCGCTACCCCGAGCCCCTGCGGGTCGACGACATCCCGGCCCATCCGTCCTCCGCCGGGTTCCCGCCCGGCCACCCGCGCCTGCACACCCTGCTCGGGGTCGCCATCAGCGTGCGCGGCGAGATCTACGGCGACCTCTACCTCGCCGAGCGGCGCGACGGACGGCCCTTCGACGTGCACGACGAGAACGTGGTCGTCGCCCTGGCCGGCGCCGCCGGCATCGCGATCGAGAACGTCCGCCTCTTCGAGCGGATCCGGGTCGGGGCCGAGCAGTTCCAGCGGCTGCTGCTGCCCACCCTGCCCGACCTGGGGCCGTTCACCGCCGCCGCCATCTACCGGCCCGCCGCCGAGCCCAGTCAGCTCGGCGGGGACTGGTACGACGCCATCCCCCTGCCCGACAACGTGGTGGCGGTCGTCATCGGCGACGTGGTCGGCCACGATCTGCAGGCCGCGGCCGCCATGGCCGCCACCCGCAACATGCTGCGCGCGCTGCTGTTCGACCAGCGCAACTCGCCCGGCGCGATCCTCACCCAGCTCGACCGGACCCTGGAGGCCCTCACCAACAACCCCGTCACGACCACCGCCCTGGCCCGCATCGAACCGGAGGGATCGGGCTGGCGGCTGCGCTGGAGCACCGCGGGCCATGTCCCGCCCCTGCTGATCACTCCCGAGGGCCGGGCGGAGTACCTGCTCGTCGAGCCCGGACTGCCGCTCGGCGTCGACACCGAGCAGCCCCGGCCCGACCACTCCCGCTTCCTGCCCCCGGCCGCCACCATGGTCTTCTTCACCGACGGGCTGGTGGAACATCCCGACCACCCCATCGACGAGAGTCTGAACGAGCTCGCCGAACTCGCCGCGGCACATGCCGCCCTGCCCCTGCGGGAGTTCGTCCAGACGCTGGCCGATCACCACCCCAGCGACGGTCACGACGACATGGCGATCCTCGCCCTGCGCGCCCCGCACGCCTGACCGACACCGCCCAGGTGTTGATCTGCACCGTTCGGCTGCGACGTCGGCTCCGTAGAGGATCCGCGGGATACGGCGGATGATGGGCTTCGGGCGATGTCGTCCACGGAGGTCACCCGATGGCTGACGCGCGGCATGAACGGCTCCGGCGCAGCGGCTTCGCCGCCCTGGAGATCTGTGTCATTGCCGCGCTGTATTTCGGCTCGGCCAAGGTGGGACTGCTCCAGCAGCTGGTGCGCAGCCAGGTCACCCCGCTGTGGCCGCCCAGCGGTATCGCGGTGGCGGCCCTGCTGCTGCGCGGCCCGCGCGTCTGGCCCGGGATCGCACTCGGCGCGTTCCTGGTCAACGTCTCGCTGGGGCCGAATCTCCCGGCCGTGCTCGCGATCGTGGCGGGCAACACCCTCGCGCCCGTCTGCTCCTACGTACTGCTGCGCCGCGTGGGATTCCGCAACGCCCTGGACCGTTTGCGGGACGCACTCGCGCTGATCTTTCTCGGCGCGTTCACCGGCATGCTGGTCAGCTCGACGACGGGCAGCACGACCCTGGTTCTCGCCGGAGTGCTGGGCAGGGGTGACTTCTGGCCGACGTGGTCGGTGTGGTGGACCGGTGACGCGATGGGCGTCATGGTGGTCACGCCGGTCCTGCTGGTCCTGCGCTCGGCACACCGGCCGAAGGACACGTTGCCCGCCCGGTGGGTGGAGGGGCTGCTGCTGGTGGCCGCCACGGCCGGCGTCGGTCTCCTGGAGACCAGCCACGCGCCGCTTCTGTTCCTCGGCTTCCCCCTGCTGATCTGGGCGGCCTTCCGCTTCCAGCTGTCCGGGGCCGCGCCCTGCGCCCTGGCCGTGTCGACCTTCGCGATCATCGCCGCTGCCCAGGAAACGGGCCCGTTCCACGGTCACGACCTGCTCACCAACATGATCACCCTGCAGGCGTTCAACGGCTCCGCCTCACTGACCGCCCTGCTGCTGGGGGCGGTCGTCAGCGAGCGCAACCAGACCCAGCAGGAGATCGCCCGGGCCTGTGGGCAGCTCGCCGACATGGTGGCCAGGATGGCCGGCGGCGACCTCCGCCCCACGCTTCCCTACAGGGGAGACGAGAAGGAAGAACAGAGCGGGCAGAAACAGACTCCGCGAAAGGCATGAGCGGGCGGGGGCCCGGCAGGCAGGCTCGGAGGCCCACCCGCCGGGCCCGGGTTCAGAGCAGGTCGGCGCGGGCCTGGCTGTCGTCGACGTGACGGCCGGCGACGTGACCGTCCTCGACCGGAATGCCGTCGACCGGAGTGTTGTCGACGGAACTGTCCGCGAGGAAGCCGCCCGACTGGTGCTGCCACAGCTTCGCGTACGCGCCGTCCGACGCAAGCAGTTCCTGGTGCGTGCCCTGCTCGACGATGCGTCCGCGGTCGAGGACGACGAGCCGGTCCATGCCGGCGACCGTGCTCAGCCGGTGCGCCACCACCAGCGCCGTCCGCCCCTCCATGAGCCGCCACAGCGCCTCCTGGACGAGGATCTCGCTCTCGGAGTCCAGGGCGCTGGTCGCCTCGTCGAGCAGCAGGATCGGGGCGTCCCTCAGGATCGCCCGGGCGAGGGCGACCCGTTGGCGCTGTCCGCCGGACAACTTGATGCCGCGCTCGCCCACCATGGTGCCGAAGCCGTCGGGCAGCGCATCGGCGAACTCCGTGACGTGCGCCGCCTCGGCCGCCCGGCGGATCTCGGCATCGGTGGCGTCCGGCCGGGCGAAGGCGATGTTCTCCCGCAGGGTGCGGTGGAACATCGCCGGGTCCTGCGGCACGTAGGCGATCAGACCGCGCAGATCGGCCTGACGCATCCGGCTGATGTCCTGGCCGCCGATGAGGATCCGGCCGCCGTCGATGTCGGTCATCCGCAGCAGCAGGCGCGTCAGGGTGGTCTTGCCCCCGCCGGAGCGGCCGACGAGACCGATCTTCGTCCCGCCGGGCACGGACAGGTCGAGTCCCTCGAACAGCGGATCCGCTCCCCCGTGGGCGAAGGTCACCCGCTCGAAGCGGACGTCGGCGGGGCCCGGCAGCAGTTGCTCCGGCGAGGCCGGGTCGAGCACGGTCGGCGGAACCAGCAGCAGTTCGGTGAACTGTGCCGCCTCCGTCATCGAGCGCTCCAGCCGCCGGTAGGTCTGGTTGAACTCGAACATGATCTTCGTCGCGTTGCTGTAGTACGTGAAGGCGACCACGACCGCCTCGACGCCGTGCTCGCCCCCGCCGAGCGCGACCGCGAGCAGCAGGCCCAGCACGTTGGTCAGTACGGACATCGGCGCGACGAACGTGTCGATGCGCAGGTTGCCGTAGTCCCACGACCTGAGCGTGAGCCGCCGCGAGTGGGCGACGCGGGTCCGGTGCTCGGCGGCCTCGCGGTGTTCCGCGGCGAACGCGCGGACCGTGTCCATGTTCATCAGGCTGTCGGCGACATGGCCCGACACCCGGGCGATCGCCTCCTCGCGCTGGTCGACGAGCGCCTGGCGACGCCGGACGAGCGGCGCGACGCACACCGCCGTCAGCGCGATCATCGCCAACAGCCCGACGACGAGCAGCGGTTCGTAGCGCCACAGCACCACCGACCCGAACACCAGCGGTACGAGGCTGCCCACGATGTTGAACGTGAGGGTGTCGCCGAACTCCTCGAAGCGGGAGGCGAAACTCAGCACCCGCTTGGTCAGCGCCCCGGCGAAGTTGTCGTGGAAGAACGCGGCGTCCTTGGCGAACAGCTCGTCCATGCCGATCACATACAGCTGCTCAATGCCGAGGGCGTCGAGGCGGTTCAGGCAGTGCAGACCGATGCGCCACACCCCCTCCGACAGCAGCAGGACACCGGCGAAGCCGAGGACGTACGGCAGCGTCGAGCCGATACCGATGCCGGCGTCGCCGGCGATACGGCCGACGAGCTTCGCAACCAGCAGCGGCGCGATATAGCTGATCCCGATGTTGCCGAGCGCCGGGAGCAGCATGCCGGGCACGGTCCACTGCCGCAGCCGGCCCAACTCCCGTCCGTAGTAACGAAGTGCGAGGAGCACGGCGCCCCTGCGCGGCGGTACCTTGCGCGATTCAGGTAATCCCATCCCGATCCCGTGTGGTTGTACGGTGGACCTGCGCGTGCCGCGTCGGTGGGGTTGCCGTCGGAGTGAAGGCCGTCGCGCGAATACGGGCAGGCCAGGGAGTGGGAGTGTCCCGCGAGGGCGCCCCCTACGTCCAAGCGTTTTCCGTCGTCTTCCTCTTGGCTCGAACGTCGTCCGTCATGGCTTCGCGCCCGACCCGTCGAGCAGAACCGGAACCTGCCCCGCCGCGGCCGGCCGGGCGCGCAGCCGTGCCGCGTCCTGGCCGGGCGGCAGGCCGTAGGCGCGCCGGTATTCGCGGTTGAACTGGGTCGCGCTGACATATCCGAGGAGGATCAGGCGGTTCTCCACCCCCAGGCGCTGAGCGCCCCGCACGCGTTCCAGCAACCGGCGCACCGACTCGTCGTCGAGCGGGGCTGTGAGAACGTTCTACTGGAACGTTCTAGCTCCGCCTCCGCCGAACCCTTGACATAAGCGTGCGACGGCTGGCGTACTGCTCACCAGTTATAGAACGTTCTAGTATCTCCGGTCGCCCGGAGATGATCCGGAGATGAGGAGACCCGCGATGTACACACTGGCGGTCTGCGCGGAGATGGTCTTCCGAGACCTGCCGATCGGCCAGCGGGCCAGGCGCATCCACGAGGCCGGATTCCAGGTCGAGATCTGGGACTGGACGAAGCACGATCTCGACGCCCTCGCCCGGACCCCCGCCGAGTTCGTCTCCATGACGGGGTACGTCAGCGGCAGCCTCACCGATGAGGACGGCGCGGCCGAGCTGTTGCGCACGGCCGAGGAGTCGCTCAAGGCGGCCGAGCACCTGGGCTGCACCCGGCTGAATCTGCACGGAACCGGTCTGGACGACCGGGGGCTGCCTGTGGTGCCGGTACCCGGGGAACCGACGGGCGCGATGTGGCTGGCCGCGCACCGCACTCTCACGCGGATCACCGAGCTCGGCGAGGACGCCGGGGTCGTCTTCACCCTGGAGAACCTCAACACCGCGGTCGACCACCCGGGCGTCCCCTTCGCGAAGGCCACCGACACGCTCGCGCTGGTCGCCGCCGTGGACAGGCCGGGGCTGCGCATGAACCTGGACCTGTACCACGCCCAGATCGGCGAGGGGAACCTGATCGAGCTGGTCCGACGCGCCCACGGCGCGGGACTCATCGGGGAGATCCAGGTGGCGGACGTACCGGGCCGCTGCGAGCCCGGCACGGGAGAGATCAACTACCCGGCCATCGCCCGCACTTTGGCCGACATCGGTTACGAGGGCACCGTCGCCATGGAGGCATGGGCTTCCAACGACAGCGAGGCCGCTCTGGAGCGCTTCCGGACGGCGTTCACCGTCTGACAGGGGTGGCCGCGGAGCGTCCGCACGCCCTCGCGTTCGCGCACCACGGTAATCGCCACCACCGCAGCAACGAAGTAGCTCACGGAGCATGTGCCATGACCTCCCCTCAGTCCCTCGCGGTCGGCCTCATCGGAGCCGAACGCATGGGCTCCTTCCACGCCGAGACCCTGGCCCGCCGCCTGCCCGGTGTACGGCTGGCCGCCATCGCCGATCCCGCGCCCGGCGCCACCGAGGCACTGGCCGAACGTCTCGACTGCCCCAAGGCGTACACCGAGATCGGTGACCTGCTCACCGACCCGGAGATCGACGCGGCCGTGATCGTCACCCCGGCCCGCACCCACGCCGGACTGGTCGAGGCCGCGGCGCGCGCCGGCAAGGCGGTCTTCTGCGAGAAGCCGATGGCCGTCACCCTCGACGAGGCCGACCGCGCCGTCGCCGCCGCACGCGAGGCGGGCGTGGCCCTCCAGGTCGGCATCACCAGCGAGGATGCACGGGCCGCACCGGGTATGGCACTCGCCACGGGCGCCCCGGTCCGCGTGGGCGACGCACGGAAGGTCCCTGCGCGCCAGGAGCCGTCGCGCCGACGTTAGAACGTTCTATCATCGGGCGCACAGCACCCGAACAGGGAGGACAGAGTGGCGGCGACTCCCGCGGTCCCCGATGGAAAGCGACCGACGCTCGCCGACGTGGCGGCACGGGCGGGCGTGTCCACGGCGCTGGTCTCCATCGTGATGCGCGGCGCGAAGGGCGCGAGTGCCGCCACTCGCGAGCGTGTCCTCGAGGCGGCGCGCGAGATCGGCTACCGTCCGGACGCCCGGGCACGGCTGCTGCGCAGCCACCGTTCCCAGCTGCTCGGGGTGCAGTTCGGACTTCAACACCCTTTCCACTCCGACCTGGTGGAGGGCATCTACGCGGCGGCCGAACCGGCCGGCTACCAGATCGCGCTGAGCGCCGTTGCCGCCGGACGCAGCGAGCAGCGTGCCGTCGAGACGCTGCTCGCCGACCGCTGCGAGGCGCTGATCCTGCTCGGCCCGCAGGTTCCGGCCGCGCAACTGGCGGAGCTCGCACGGGAGTTGCCGGTGGTGTCCATGGCCCGCCGGCTGCGGCTTCCCATCCCCGGCCTGGAGGTCGTACGGACCGCCGACGACGAGGGAGCCCGCCAGGCGGTGGACCACCTCGTCGCGCTGGGCCACCGCGACATCGCCCACATCGACGGCGGCCGGGCACCGGGCGCGGCGGACCGCCGCCGCGGCTACCGCACCGCCATGAATCGCCATGGCCTCGGCGAACACATCCGCGTCCTCCCCGGCGGACTGACCGAGGAGGAAGGCGCCACGGCCGCCGGTACCCTGGCGGCGGCCGCCCCGCGACCCACGGCCGTCCTGGCCTTCAACGACCGCTGCGCGACCGGCGTTCTCGACATCTTCCTCCGCAGCGGCATCGAGGTCCCCGGCGACATCTCCGTCGTCGGATTCGACGACAGCCACCTGGCCCGCCTGGCCCACATCGACCTCACCACCGTCGGCCAGGACATCCCCCGCCTCGCCCACCTGGCCGTCCACCGAGCCGTCGCCCGCGTGGAGGGCGAGGGGACCGCCGCCGACGAACACGTCATCGCCCCACACCTCGTCATCCGGGGGACGACGGCCGCGCCTCGGTGAGCCTTGCCTCACGGGCCCTGCCTCCACGTCTCCCGAGTGCCACCGCCGGACGATCCGCTGACGCTCGCGTTACTTCGGCGAATCATGTGGCAGGCATTGACGTTTGCGGCGGGGTCCCTATTCTCCTGAGAGTCCGAAGACCCGAGCACTGTTCGAAATTACGGACATCCTCGGCCGCAAGTTCCCGGCCTGAAACCGTTCCTGGCATGAACCTTCGCACCGGTACTGAGCGAGACCGCACCCCCCACAACCGAAGGAGCTCTGCCCATGCCCTTCCGATCACGGTTACGTCCCCTGCGGCACCTGGTGCTCGCCACCGGCGCGGCCGCCGCGCTCGGCGTCGGTCTGCTCACCGCCGCCGCCCCGGCCGCACCCGCCGCCACCTCGCTGCCGTGCGATCTCTACGCCGCCGGCGGCACACCCTGCGTCGCCGCGCACAGTACGACCCGCGCGCTGTACGCCTCCTACAACGGCCCCCTGTACCAGGTGCGCCGTGCCCGCGACAACGCCACCCGGGACATCGGCGTCCTCAGCCAGGGCGGGGTCGCCAACGCCGGCGCGCAGGACTCGTTCTGCTCCGGCACGACCTGCCTGATCACCGTCGTCTACGACCAGTCCGGACGCGGCAACCGCCTCACCCAGGCGCCTCCCGGCGGCTTCTCGGGCCCCGCCGCGGGCGGCTACGACAACCTCGCCAACGCGACCGCGGCACCCATCACAGTGGGCGGGCACAAGGCGTACGGCGTCTACGTGGCGCCCGGCACCGGATATCGCAACAACAGCACCAACGGCGTCGCGAAGGGCGACCAGCCGGAGGGCATGTACGCCGTCCTGGACGGCACGCACTACAACGGCGGCTGCTGCTTCGACTACGGCAACGCCGAGACCAACAGCCGGGACAACGGCAACGGCACGATGGAGGCCATCTACTTCGGCAACATCAAGGTCTGGGGCTACGGCACCGGCAACGGCCCCTGGATCATGGCCGACCTCGAAAACGGCCTGTTCTCAGGCGTCAACGCCGGCTACAACGCGAACGACCCGTCGATCAGCCACCGTTACCTCACCGCGGTCGTCAAGGGCGGACCGGGCCGCTGGGCCATCCGCGGCGGCAACGCGCAGTCCGGCTCCCTGTCCACCTTCTACAACGGCACGCGCCCCAATGTCTCCGGCTACAACCCGATGAAGAAGGAAGGCGCCATCATCCTCGGCATCGGCGGCGACAACAGCCACGGATCCGCCGGCACCTTCTACGAAGGTGTCATGACCTCCGGCTATCCGTCGGACGCCACCGAGAACGCGGTGCAGGCCAACATCACCGCAGCCGGTTACGGCAGGTAGGACCGCACGCAAGAAGGGCCTACGCAGACTCTCGCCTGCGCGGGCCCTTCGCAACGTTCCCGCTCGGCCTGGTGACGGCCGCCCACCGGGGTCGACAACGCGCTGCGTAGGACCTTCACGTACACGCCCGCAGCCGCTCCGTCGACCTGTACGTCCACCGCATCCGCCGCAAGCTCGGCCCGCGCCGCATCCCTGCTCACCACGGAGCGAGGCGTAAGCTTCCGCCGGCGTGCGGCCCCCGCTCCGGCCCATCCCTGAAGGAGCATGCCGATGAGCAGACCCCAATCCGAGTTCCACCGTCCCCCGGCACCCTGGCGGCAGCCGTCCGGCGCGCCCGTCGGCGTGTGGGAGCAGGTGCTGGCCGTGGATCCGGAGACGGGCGAGGCCACCGTGCTCCAACGGTACGAACCGGGGACGGACACCAGCCCGCAGGGCACCGTCCGGCACGACTTCTTCGAGGAGGTGTACATCCTCGACGGCTCCCTCACCGACCTGCGCCTCGGCGAGACGTTCACCGCGGGGATGTATGCGTACCGGCACCCGGGGATGGAACACGGGCCGTGGACGAGCCCGGAGGGCGTGATGATGTTCGTGATCCGCAGCGATACGTCCAACCGGGGCAGCCGCGACCACCACGGCGTTGGCTCCCCCGGCACGCCCTAGCCGCACGCCGGCTCCCCGAGCAGCCTCCCGGTGCGGCGCAGGTGCTCATCGGCGTCCAGATCCGTCGCGCTGATCCCCCTCCGCGCTCACGCCGCCGGAAGCGTCCAACGCTGACCCACGCTGCCCGTGCAGGCGGCAATGGTCAGCCGGGTCTTGTTCGTCGCGCCATTGCTGGAGTCGGTCAAGCAGAGGCCGGAGACCGGGTTGACGACCTCACCCGAGGTGTCTGCTCGCCACTGCTGGGCCCGGGTGCCGTTGCAGGTGTGCAGTTGGACCGCGGTACCGGCGGTGGTCGCACCGCCCGTCACGTCCATGCAGTTGTCCAGCACCTGCAGGGTCCCGTCGGGGACGACCTTCCAGGTCTGCGCGCCGGTGCCGTTGCAGGTGTAGATCTGGATGGCCGTGCCGTTCGCCGTGCCCGAGGCGGCGTCGTCGACGCACTTGCCGGTGGCCGTCTCGGTGATGGCACCGCTGGGCTGCGCCGCTCCGGTGCCCGGAGTGCCGTCGTAGGACGGTGGTGCGTCCGAAGCGGCCGCGGCCCAGGAGGTGTTCGGGGAGGAGGCGAGGGTGAAGTCCAGTTTCGTCGAGGCGGCTAGGTAGGAGGCCGGGAGGTAGGCCTTGCTCCAGGAGGTGCCGTTGAGTCCGAGTGACTGGACGTACGGCGAACCGTCCGCCGCGGCAGGGGCGTTGACGGTGAGGGTGTGACCGCCGGCGGTGACGATTGCCGAGGTGAACAGGGGGCTGCCGATGGCCAGGTCGGCGGTGCCCGGGATCTCCGGGTAGAGACCGAGAGCGGACCACACGTACCAGGCGCTCATCTCACCGAGGTCGTCATTGCCGGGCAGGCCGCCGGCCGTGTTGGTCCACAGCTGGTCCTGGACGGCACGCACGGTGGACTGCGTCTTGTACGGCCTGCCGACCCAGTCGTACTCCCAAGGCAGCCCGATGCTGGGCTCGTTGCCCATGTTGGACTGGGTGCCGATGACGCTGCCCAGCCCCTGGTAGCCGCTGAGCACACTGTCCAGGTACGACGCCATCGACGCGTTCCCGCCCTCCGACGACGCCAGCTCGGCGATGTTGAAGGGGATCATCGGCGTATAGGTGAAGGCGTCGCCCTCGGCGAAGTCGTTGCTCGACGTGCCGGTGATCAGCTTGGGGTTGAAGCCGTCCATCCAGCGGCCGTTGGAGTGCCGCGGCTGGAGGTAGCCGGACGATGTGTTGAAGATGTTCCGCCAGTCCTGCGCCCGGTCCCGGAACTTCTTCTGTGTGGCGGTGTCACCCAGCTCGCCCGCGAACACCGAGAGCGCGAAGTCGTCGGTGTCGTACTCGAGTTGGGTGGAGGTGGTGGCGTACTCGTGGCAGCAGCCGTAGAGCGAGTTGGTGGGCAGGTAGCCGAAGGAGTCCAGGTACGTCACGCCGGGGGTGACGTCCGTGTTCGTCGTCTGTTCCTTGACCATCGCGGACAGGGCCGTCGAGGTGTCGAAGGTGCGGGCGCCGAAGGCGTAGTAGTCGGCCAGCTGCGGTACGGCGGAGTCGCCGACCATGATGTGTGTCTCGGCGGTCTCCATGCCCCACTTGGTGAGCGTGCCGCCCTGCTGGTAGTCGTCGACGATCGACTGGGCCATGTCGGATGCGGCCGACGGGTCGAGCAGCGCGGTGAGTTGGGCCTGCGAGCGGTAGGTGTCCCAGGTGGAGAAGTCGGCGTACTTCGCCGTGTGGCCGCTGCCCACGGTGTGCACCGCGCCGTCGAAGCCCCGGTAGGAGCCGTCGGCGTCGCTGATGACGGCGGGGAACAGCGAGGCGTGGTAGAGCGCGGTGTAGAAGACCGCCTGCTGGTCCTTGGTGCCGCCGGTGACGGCGATCTTCGACAGCTCGGACGTCCACGCCGCGGACGCCGCCGCCTTGACCGAGGCGAAGGTCTTCCCCGTCACCTCGGCGTCCCGGTTGGCTGCGGCCGCCGCCACCGAGGTGTAGGAGATGCCGGCCCGGGCCTCCACCGTACGGCTGCCCGTGGTGTCGAAGGTCAGGTACTCGCCGCCGGTGAAGGTGCCGGTGGCGGTGAAGGGGTGGTCGAAGGTGATCGCGTAGTAGAGCGTGATCGGGGTGGTGTCCTCGCAGAAGCCGGTGCTGGTGATCGACCCGGTGACCGTGTTTCCGCCGGTCAGGGCGAGCGTCGAGGAGGCGTACGGCGTCTGGGTGTCCTGGATCTTGAGGAGCAGACTCGACTGGGTGGAGGACGGGAAGGTGAACTGCCCGATCCCGGCGTGCGTGGTGGTGGTCAGCGCGACGTTGGTGCCGTTGCCCAGGCCGACGGAGTAACTCCCGGGCGCGGCAGCCTCGTTGGCATGCGAGAAGGTCTCGGTCGTGGAGGCGGGATCCGAGCCGCGCGAGCCGACCACGGGCAGGATCGGCAGGTCCCCGGCCGCGTCGCAGCCGACGCCGGAGACATGGGTGAGGCTGAAGCCGGAGACGGCCGAGTCGGCGTAGTTGTAGCCGCCGCCCTTGGGACGTGACGTGGTGTCAGGAGACCACTGCAGCATGCCGTGCGGCAGGTCGGCGCCGGGGAAGGTGTCCCCGGCACTGAAGTCGCCGTTGCCGCCGGTACCGATGTAGGTGTTGACCAGCGAGGCGGGGTCGGTCACGGCCACCGCCCGTGCCGCACCGGCCAGTTGGCCGGACATGGTGAGGGCGAGCGCCACGGCTCCCGTTGCCAGGAGACGCAGCAGCGCGCGGGGGCGCAGGGCGTCAGCCACGGGCGAGTACCTCGCCGAGCACGCCGTTGGCCGGGGCGGTGATCCAGTCGCTGGAGATGTACGAGGCTCCGTCGGCGGCGAGTTCGGCGACCCGCGCCTGGGCGTCGGCCAGCGACGGAGCCGAGGAACTGAGGGCGGGCGGGACGTCGTAGGCGTCGGTGACGACCGTCAGGTAGTGGTTGGCGTTGTACCACTCGGTGTTGCCGTCACCGACCCAGGCGGCGGCGTCCGCGTCGAACACCACGAACCAGGGGCGCAGCGTGGTGTCGCTGTAGCGGGTGCGCGGGTCGACGGCCTGTGCGCCGAGGACGCTGGGGAAGATCGCCGCCTGACTGATGCTCCCCGCCGCGGCGAGGTCCTTGAGGTGCTGGGCGTAGACGACGTCCGACCAGGAGGAGGCGGGGTCGACGGCCTGCTCGAAGGTGCCGGGGATGATCTCCACGATCGCCCGGCCGGCGAGCGAGCCGTAATCGGCCCAGTTGTCGGCGCGGGCGGCGGTGTCGAGGTCCGGGTACCGTGTGCCGTCGCTCCTGGTCAGCAGGTCGGCGGGGGCGTAGAGGACGCTGCCGAGGTGCGTCTTGACGTAGCCGTCGAACGAAGTCGGGTTCATCCCGAGGGTGTTGTTGAACCCGTTCTTCATCTCGATCTTGATCATGATCGGGTGGCTCGTGGGGTGAGCCTGCAGCCAGATCCGGATGTCGTCGAGGCAGCTGTCGAGGTTCTGGTTGCGGTCGCCGGTGTAGAGGTCGGCTGCCGTGCCGGCCTTGACGCAGTTGTTGTCGCTGCCCAGTGGGTTGCTGTGGCTCACGTTCCATTTGCGCGTGAACACGTTGGCCCAGGTGTCGAGTTCGACCAGGGAGGTTCCGGTGTCCAGGGCGTTCGCGAGGTAGGTGTACGCGGACTTGTCGTTGTACGTGTTGTGGATGCCGGTCCCGGAGACCCCGGCCAGCGTCTGACCGCCGATGTCGTCGGCGTGCGCGGCGGGGATGGCCGATACGCCGAGCAGCAGGGCCGAGAGGGACAGAAGCGCGGCCCGAAATCGGCGAATCATGGGCATGACAGATCCCTTCGCGGTGCTCGATGGACGCGCAGAGCCTAGAGGGGCCTGATGGCCATCCGCTACGCCCCGGTAACAACTTGCCGTCGCCGCCCTGAACCCCCGCCAGAATTGACGGTGGCGTCGAGGCAGGGGATTCGGCGGAAACAGGCCGGATCGGGCCGGTTTGTGGGATTGTGAAGGGGACTGGTTTGCGGCCCGGTACGGCGAGGGATCAGCACGCCGCTGTACCGGGTCGGTCCTCGGGGGAGGCGTGTCATGCCGGATGACGCAGGGCAGTTGGACGCGATCGAGCACATGGTCGTGCTGATGCTGGAGAACCGCTCGTTCGACCACATGCTCGGCTGGCTCTATGCCGACGAGGGCAACGTCTCACCCTCGATGCAGCCGTACGAAGGCCTGACCGGCGCCGAGTCGAACCCGGACGGGCACGGCGGGAAGGTCACCGTCTTCCGGATCGACGGCACCGCCCCGCACGCCTACTTCATGCCCGGCGCGAACCCCGGCGAAGGCTATGCGCCCACCAACAAGCAGCTGTTCGGCACCTCAACTCCCGCCACGCCGACGCCCACTGCGACGAACGACGGCTTCGTCACCGACTACGCCGACACGCTGGTCCTGCGCGCCGCTCAGCACCGCCCCGTGTATCCGGGGACCACCGCCGCGGACATCATGGGCTGCTTCGACCCGCAGGCGCTGCCCGTACTGTCAGGTCTGGCGCGGGGGTTCGCGGTGGCCGACCACTGGTTCTGCTCGGTGCCGACCGAGACCCTGCCGAACCGGGCGTTCGCGTGCGCGGCCACCAGCCTGGGCCACATGGACGACGCCACCCACACGTTCGCCACGCCCAGCATCTTCGGAAGGCTCTCCGAGCACGGCATCGACTGGGCGGTGTACGGCTACGACAAACAGCCGCTGACCCGCGGCAACTTCCCCGACACCGCGCATGCACCGGCCTCGCACTTCGGCCTGTTCACCGACTTCCGGGCCGCCGCCGCGGGCGGCACCCTGCCCGCGTTCACCTTCCTGGAGCCCAGCTGGCGCTCCACCGGCAACAGCCAGCACCCCAACTACGACGTAGCCCTGGGCGAACAGCTCATCCACGACGTGTACCGGGCCCTGCGCGACGGACCGGCCTGGGCGGGCACGCTGCTGATCATCACCTATGACGAGCACGGCGGCTGCTACGACCACGTCCCGCCGCCGAACGGGGCTCTCCCGCCGGACAGTTCGGCGGGACAGTTCGGCTTCGACTTCACCCGCTTCGGCGTGCGGGTGCCCACCGTGCTGGTCTCCCCGCTCATCGAGCCCGGCACGGTCTTCCGCGTCCCCGACGGCAGCACCCCGCTGGACCACACCTCCGTCCTCAAGACGGTCGAGCAGCGCTGGAATCTGCCCTCACTCACCGCCCGCGACGCCGCCGCCCCCGGCCTCGCCGCCGTACTCACGCGCACACAGGCCAGGACCGACGACCCGCTCACCGGCGTCACCGTGCCCGTCTCCACCGGCACCAACCCGGCCCGGCACGAGATCTCCCACCTGGAGCAGGTCCACGCCGCCCTCGTCGCCCGCAACCTCATCCCCCGCACCTGACCGACCGCTGCCGGAGCCTTCCGCCTGAGCAGAAATGAGATCCTCAGATGGCAACCACGCACAAGATCGCCCTTGCCGAAAGCCTGCGCGCACCGGTCCCGGACGCGCGCGTCATCGGCCCGGTGGAGGACTCCGAGCACCTGGAGATCACCCTCGTCCTGCGTCGCCGCGCACCGATCCCGCACGACCTGGTCGAGGGCACCGACACCGTCACACCGCAGGAACTGGGCGACCGGTACGGGGCGGACCCGACGGACGTCGACCTGATCCGGCGTACCGCCGAAGAGCACGGCCTCAAGGTGACCGAGACCCACCCGGGCGCCCGCCGCGTCAAGATCGCGGGCACCCTCGGCCAACTGCGCCACGTGGTGGACCCGCAGGCGCTGCAGCAGGTGGAGAGCGCGGACCCGCACACCGGTGCGTCCGTACGCCACCGGCAGCGCACCGGCGCACTGGACATCCTCGCCGAGTGGCACGACGTCGTCGTCGGCGTCCTCGGCCTGGACGACCGGCCCCAGGCACGCCCCTACCTGCGCCGCCACACGGCCGCCGCCGAAACCTCCTACGCTCCCCCGGAGCTCGGCACCCTCTACAACTTCCCCGCGGGCACCGACGGGACCGGCCAGGTGCTGGCCATCATCGAACTCGGCGGCGGTTTCACCACCGGTGACCTCGACCAGTACTTCAGGGACCTCGGCATCAGCCCCGCCCCCAGCGTCACCGCGGTGGGCGTCGACGGCGGCGCCAACGCCCCGGAGGGAAACCCCGACAGCGCCGACGGCGAGGTGCTGCTCGACATCCAGGTCGCCGGCGCGCTGGCGCCTGCCGCCCGGCAACTGGTCTACTTCGCCCCGAACACCGACCAGGGATTCGTCGACGCGCTGACCACCGCCGTCCACGCCACCCCGACCCCGGCCGCGGTCAGCATCAGCTGGGGGGCCAACGAGGACGCCTGGACCGCGCAGGGCCGCCGCCTGTTCGACCAGGCGCTGGCCGACGCCGCCGCCCTCGGCGTCACCGTCTGTGCGGCCTCGGGCGACAACCTCAGCAGCGACGGCGCCAGGGACCGCCGTACCCACACCGACTTCCCCGCCTCCAGCCCGTACGCGCTGGCCTGCGGCGGCACGCGGCTGATCGAGGACACAAGCACCGGCACCATCACTGCCGAGACCGTCTGGCACAGCAACGGCGTCGGCACCGGCGGTGGCGTCAGCGACGTGTTCGAGCTGCCCTCCTGGCAGTCCGGGGCGGGCGTCCCGGCAGGCCACAGCGGATTCGCCGGACGCGGCGTACCGGACGTGGCCGGCGACGCCGATCCCGGCACCGGCTACCAGGTCCTCGTCGACGGACAGCAACAGGTCGTCGGAGGCACCAGCGCGGTCGCCCCCTTGTGGGCGGCCCTCACCTGCCGCCTCACCCAGGCCCTGGGCCGCCGCCTCGGCCTGCTCCAGCCCCTGCTGTATCCCGGCGCCACCCCCGGCCACACGGCGCCCGGCTTCCGCGACATCACCAAGGGGAACAACGTCGGCTACAAGGCCGCCCCCGGCTGGGACCCGTGCACCGGCCTCGGCACTCCCGACGGCACGGCGCTCCTGGACCGCCTGCGCACCACCACCGGCAGCTGACCGGTACGACCCGTCCGGGCATCGGCGGGAAGGCCGCCCACGTCGCCCTTCCCGCCTGAGGGCCCCTAAGCGGGGCGGGCGAAGTGCGCTGCGGTTCGGTAGCGCCCTGAAGGGGCGCGGGGAACTGCGCGACCAGCCACGACCGCGCCGCAGACGACCGACGGCACATCGCGGCGCATCCAGCGGAGCGCTTAGCCGGTGATGGTCCCGTAGCCGTCGTTGCCCAGGCCGGTCTGGGTCTGCGAGTTCCACAGATGCCCGCTGCTGCCGAGCGATTCGACATCGGCGATCACCAGGGAGTCCACCTCGTCGCGGGGCAGATCGCCGGCCTGGGCGATGTCGTACGCGTACGCGGCCTGCGCGCTGCCCGCGGCGGCCGCCAGCGAGGCGGTCGTGGACGACCAGGGGGAAGCGAGGCTTGCTGCGCCCGCACCCACGCCGAGCGCCGAACCGCCGAGCTTCCCGTCGGTGTCGCGGTCGAGGACGTTGCCGCTGTTCCAGACCGACTGGTGGGCCATCTGGTAGTAGGCGTTGGACGGCGTGCCGGTGACGGGTCCGGCCACGAAGGCGTTGTCGGCCACGTCGTGCCGGAAGGTTCCGCCGGAGTTCCCGGCGGTGTATCCGCCCTGGTAGTCGTAGACGACGTTCCCGACGAACTGTGTGTCGGCCTTGGCCAGCGGGTTGCGGTTGTGGGCGTTGGCGAAGACGTCGTGGTACCAGGTGAACGGGCCGCCTTCGGTGTGCGCCGCGAACCGCTGCCCGATCGGGTCGGCGACGATCGAGTTCTGCACGGTGATGTCCTTGGCGCCCACGGCGTCGATGTCGTCCCACTTCGCGAACTCCACCGACACATGGTCGAAGATCATGTCGCTCGCCTTGGCCAGCGCGACGCTCGCCTTGCCGCCCGCCGGGTCGAGCGTGCCTTCCCGGAAGCGGACGTAACGCACGATGTCGTTGGAGGAGTTGGAGAAGGACACCTCCCTGCCCCGCAGCCCGATGCCCTGACCGGGCGCCGTGTCCCCCTCGATGGTGATGTCACTGGCGACGGACACGGCCGAGGACAGCGTGATATAGCCGCCCACGTCGAACACCACGGTGCGGTGGGAACGGCTCACCGCCTCCCGGAAGGATCCGCTCCCGGAGTCGTTCAGATTGGTCACGTGGTACGTCGTCCCGCCCGCGCCCCCGGTGGCTCCCGCGCCGTAGCCCACCGCGCCGTCGAACGCCACGACCGCGCCGGCGGCCGGGGGAACGGGGGCGATCAGGACGCCAACGGCCGCAGCCAGGGCGGCAGTTGCGGCGGCTGCGGTACGACGTGCGGTGCGGGACATCTCTGCCTCCAGATCGACCGGTTGGTCTGTCACGACGTGAAGTGGCCGGCAAACGCGGATTGGTTGCCGCCCGTTCCCGCCGATTGACGCACGGAGGGCAGGTTGCTACTTTCCTCGACGCTCAGTAAGCGCTTTCTGCGACTCTTCCCCAGGTTCCACCCCCATGAAAGGAACCGTGAAATGGCGATCAGCAGAAGAAAGTTGCTCGCGGCCTCCGCGGCGGCCGTCCCGCTCACCAGCACGGCCGCCGCCGTACTGGCTGCCACCCCCGCGGCAGCGGCCGGCTTCGGATACACCAGCAGCGGCGGCTACTACACCGTGAACACCGGCGCCGGACTGACCTTCAAGGTCAGCCAGACCAACGGCGACCTGACCTCCCTGAACTACAACGGCACCGAGCTGCAGCCCTCCGGCACCAAGGGCTCGCACGTCGAGTCGGGCCTCGGCAGCACGGCGACGGTCACCGCGGCCCAGAGCGGCAACCACATCATCGTCACCGAGTCGGTCGCCAACTGGTACGGCAGCGGTACCCTGGTCCATTACTTCGTCGTCGTCAGCGGCCAGAACACCATCTACATGGCCACGTACGTCGACTCCGCGGGCGGCGGCGAACTGCGCTGGATCCAGTACCTCAACCGCTCCGTCCTCAGCAGCATCAACACCTCCTCGGACATCAGCGGCGGCACCAGCATCGAGTCCTCGGACATCTATCAGGTCGGCAGCCAGACCCGCTCGAAGTACTACTCCAACCGCCGGGCCCTGGAGCTGACCCCGCGCGGCGTCACCGGCAGCGGCATCGGCGTCCACATGGTGTACGGCAACCGGGAGAGCAGCGCGGGCGGCCCGTTCTTCCGCGACATCGAACAGCAGGGCACCAACTCCTCCGTAGAGCTGTACAACTACCTGTTCTCCGCCCATAACCAGACCGAGGGTCAGCGGCTGGGGGTGCTGTACGGCCCGTACGCGTTGATGGTCGGCGGTACGAGCACACCGGGCACCCCCGACATGAGCTTCATGTACGGCCTCGGGCTGCGGGGTGCGGTTGCCGACTCCGGCCGGGGCTATGTCTCCGGCAAGGCGTCCGGCGTCGCGAGCGGCTCCTCGGCGCTGGTCGGCTTCGCCAACAGCACCGCGCAGTACTGGTGCACACCAGACGGGTCGACGGGCAACTTCAGCAGCCCGATGATGAAGCCGGGGACATACACACAGACCCTGTACCAGGACGAACTGGCGGTCGCCACCCGGAGCGTGACGGTGACGGCGGGCGCGGCCACGACGGGCCAGAACATCACCTCGGCCTGGACGACCCCCGCCGCCGTGTTCCGCATCGGCGAGTGGAACGGCATGCCGGTGTCGTTCAAGAACGGCTCCCGGCTGACGTCCATGCACCCCTCCGACGCACGGATGAGCGCCTGGGGCCCCACGACGTACACCGTGGGCGGCAGTACGGCCGCCGACTTCCCGGCCTGCCAGTGGAAGGACGTCAACAACCCGACGACGGTGACCTTCACGCTCACCTCCGCCCAGATCGCCGCCCGCACGGTCCGCATCGGCATCACGGCCGCCCACGCCGGCGGCCGCCCGCAGATCACCGTCAACAACTGGACCTCCCCCGCCCCCAGCGCCTCCGGCCAGCCGAGCTCACGCAGCCTGACCATCGGCACCTACCGCGGCAACAACACACTGTTCACCTATTCCGTGCCGGCCGACGCGTTCGTCGTGGGCACCAACACGCTGAGCATCGGCGTCATCAGCGGGTCGAGCGGGAGCGGGTATCTGAGTCCGGGAATGAGTTACGACTGCGTGGAGCTGTACTGAGCGGAGTTGTGCACGCATGGCCGAAGCAGTGGAGCGGGCGCTGGGTGGCGGTGCAGGTGGTGCGCCCCGACCTCGCGATGAACCGTCAGCTCCGCCACGAAGGCCAGCCGTTCGAGTGAGGAGCGGCACACAAGCGGACGGAACGCGCCCGGCCCGTCAACCCTCTACCCGTACGGAATTCGGGAGCAAGGGGGACGCCACATGGACCTCACCAGTTGGACAACGGTGTACGCACTGGCCGCGCTGGCCGCGCTGTTCGTCGCGCTCTTGGTGTGGCAGTGGCCGCGCCTCGGGCGGCCCGGCTGGGCATGGGTCACCGCGCGCCTTGTGTCCATCGGGGTGACGCAGTTGGTGACGACGACCATGCTCTTCGCGGCCGTCAACGCGGATTACCAGTTCTACGGCTCCTGGGGCGAGCTGTTCGGCACCGGCACGACGGCACCGGCCGCTCTGACGGGGACGAACTCCTCCGGCGGAACCACCGACGTCAACAGCCACACCAAGCTGATCCAGCCCGGCGACAGCTCACTGCTGAACCGCGTCACCGGCATCCCGGCCGGCCCGGCGGCGGTGAACGGCCGGGTCGAGTCGGTGCGGGTCATCGGGCGACGCACCGGTGTGATCGACCCGGCCTTCGTCTACCTGCCGCCCCAGTACTTCCAAAAGGCGTATCACCGCCAGCGCTTCCCCGTCATCGTGGCCATGAGCGGCTACCCGGGCAGCATCTTCAACCTGGCCCAGAATCTGCGGGTCTGGCAGACCTCGCAGGATCTGATGAAGCAGGGGAAGATGCAGCCGACGATCATCGTCGAGATCCGGCCGACTATCGCCCCGCCCCGGGACACCGAATGCGTGAACGTACCCGGCGGACCGCAGACCGAGACATTCCTGGCCAAGGACCTCCCGGACGCCCTCAAGTCCGGCTACCGGGTGGGCCACAGCGCCACCGCCTGGGGCGCCCTCGGCTACTCCTCCGGCGGCACCTGTGCGCTGCAGCTCGCCCTGCGCGACCCGAACGCCTACACCTCGGCGGCGGCCCTCTCCCCCGACTTCCGCATCAAGGAGGACCTGACCACCGGCAACCTGTTCGGCAGCGGCCTCTCCCGGCAGAAGCGCATCGACTCCCACGACCTGTTCTGGCGGCTGAAGCACCTGCCGATCCCGCAGGTGTCGGTCCTGATCGCCGCGAGCAAGCACGGGGACGAGAACATCTACCCGCAGGCCCAGGAGTTCCTGCGGCTGGCGAAGGCCCCACTGCGCACAGCTTCGATCTTCCCCGACAAGGGCGTGCACAACTTCAACACCTGGACGAGCGAGATGCCCGCCGCCCTGGCCTGGCAGAGCCAGCAGCTGATCTTCCCGCAGGACGTGGTGCCGCGTCACCTCAAGCACAAGGGCACGAAGTCGGCCGTCCGGGCGGGCGGCGAGCCGTCGCCCACCCCGAGCGAGCACCGACAGAAGCGGTAGGCACGCTCGGATGCCGGTGGACGACCGGCAAGCCTGACCCGCACGGCTACAGGGCGGACACGGCGGTCGTACGACCGGGGCCGTGCGGATGCCGGAGGGGCACGACTCCGATGCAGTGGCCGTCGTGGTCGAGGAGGCGGCCCATGTGCTTGAGCGTGCGCAGGACGACCGAGCGGTCGGCGACGGTCAGGTGCGGGAGCCTGCGGGAGAGATGGGCCTCGAAGGCGTGCACGTCGTGGAGGTCGCGCAGCCAGACGTCGAGGACGAGGTTGTGCGGGCCCGCGGTGATCGAGCAGGGGCGGACCTCCGCCGCCTGCAGTCACTGCTCGCTGCACGACTGAGCCTGCGCTGCGACCTCGCCCGGCCGCTGTCCGGATGGCCGCTGTCCGCCGTCTACTTCGCCTCCGTGCCCGGCCAGTACGTCGAGGAGACCAGCCGGGTGCTGGCCGGGGTGCGCGGCGCACGGTGGTGAGGCTGGTGCCGGTCCCCGCGAACAGGTCGCGCAGGGTCATGCGGCCGTCGGCGCTGAGCAGTTCCAGGAGGCGGCCGTCGAGGTCGTCCCAGTTACGAGACGCTCGCCCCGCTCACGGACGGGACGCCCGGCGGCTGGTTCCGCTTCCTCGACCGGCTCAAGGACGTCATCCGACGGCGCGGCGAGAACATCTCCTCCTACGAGGTGGAGGCGGCCGTCCGCTCCCTTCCGGCGGTCGCCGAGACCGCCGCGTTCCCGGTGGCATCCGAACTGGCCGAGGACGAGGTGATGGTCGCCGTTGTCGTACGACCCGGCGCGGTACTGGATCCGCCGGACCTGGCCCGGCACTGCGCACAGGAGCTGCCCGCGTTCGCCGTGCCCCGGTACGTGGAGGTGGTGTCCGACCTGCCGTCGACCGAGACGGGCAAAGTGCGCAAGGTGGTGCTGCGGGAACGGGGCGTCACCGCCGTGACCTGGGACCGGGCCTCCGAGCGACCGTGACAACTCCCCACAGGCCCGAGCAGCGATCGTTGACGGGTGGCCCTGAGGCTTTGTCCGCCCCCCTCGTGCTGGGCCGGGACGACAGGCGACCTCCCTCGGGCGTTATCGGGCAGGTCACGGGCCACATGCTGCCCGATGCGGCGGCAGGCCTACGGCCGCCTGTCTCCCAGACCGATGCAGGACACCGGCCGAAGCCTCAGGCCATCAGCCGGGGATTGCCGCGAGGTCCTCTCGCAGCTGCGAGAGGGTGAAGCCGTCCGGGTCAGCGCGGTTGGCGTCGGCCCACTGACCGCTGAGCACTGCGTATGCCTCGTCGCAGTAGGACAGGAAGAACCGCCAGGTCATCGGCTGGAGCTTGCCCCAGGTGACGCAGATCAGCTGGGTCGGGGTGTACCCGATGACGGGCACGCAGTGGCCACCCCAACTGTTGGGCTGGCCCGGTCCCACCGGTCCTCCCGGGGGCACCATCCAGACATTCTGCCCTTGCGCACTGTAGGGCAATTGCAGTCCGACGAATGCGGCACCGAACAGTTCGATGGCGTTTCGTACGTGCTCGGTATTGCCCGGCTCGCAGGCAGCGAAGCCGAAGACGTTGTTTCCTCCGATGCCCTCATTGCGCCAGAATTTCAGCGCATCGAGCATATTGGTGCCCTGGTCTGTCGAGGGATCCCCCGCCTGAAATCCCGTGAGAGCGGTGTAAGCATCCAGGGCTTCTTTTTCGGTGGGCATGAACTCTTGCGGACCTTCGTAGGCCGACCAGTTCTGCTCCATGTGGAGCGCTGCGGCCTCTACACAGTCGCCGTACTGATCATTTCCCAGTGTCTGCCAGTCGATGACCTTGTCGGTCCAGTTTTTCGCTGTAGGGGCCGGTGGCAAGGTGGGGTGGAGGTACTGCGCGAAGTTGAGCGTTCGCCTGTCGACTCTGGCGGGTGCCTTGCCGAGCCTGCCCATGATGGGCCGGCCATTACGGGGTGCCATGGATTTCCTTCCGTGTCCTGCCTACCTTCATAGGCGATGGATATTTCTTCTGTCATATGCCAGGCGCCCACTTCGCGCTACCTGTGGACTATGAAGCTTGAGCTCAATGGGTGATTTTCAGAGAGGTGTAGCTGACGGACAGCCAGGATGGCGGCCACCGACCGAAGCGGTCGGACCTTCGCTCCATCGACTCTCCCCGCAGCAAGGCCGTAGCGGGACAAGTACCGTCTCAATGCGCGAGGACGGTGGATCGGGGCCGAGATCGTCCGTGTGTGGGCAAGCCCTGTCCACCCGAGCGGGGCTCTGACGCAGGCAGCACGGCCAGCGTTCGGTACGACCCGGCCAAGCCTGGCGGTAGGTGATGAGGCAGCAGGCGATTTTGCCGGTAGGTACCCAGTCCGGTGGCGTGACGGGTGCCGCGGCGGGCGAGGGCAGGCACGATGCCGCGGGTGCGGACCTGGTCGCGGTAGTTGTCGTGGTCGTAGCCGCGGTCGGCGAAGAGGGAGTCGGACCGGTCCAGGCGCGAGGCCGCATTCAGCTCGGCGAGCAGGACCTCGTGCAGCCGTTGCCGGACGCCGGCCTCGTTGCAGTCCCGCAGACGACGCCAGCAGGTCATGCCCGAGCGGAAGCCCAACTCCTGGGGCAGGTACGCCCACTGAATGCCGGTGTGCTGCACGTACAGGATCCCGCAGAGCACTTCCCGGTCCGGCAACGGCGAGAATGCTCAGTCGATACAGAACTCGTTGCCCTCGATGTCCAGCATCGGGATGCACGCATCATTGCCGTCATACAGCGTTCGCACGTGTACCGCGCCGAGCGGGACCAGTCGCGCACATTCGGCCTCAAGCGCGGCAAGGCGCGCTTCACCCACGAGACCCGTGCCGACCCGCACATCGGACCCTGCCGCTCATTTCCCCAGGCGAATCCACCCGCCACCCGTCGCACCCTGAGCCACGTTGGACACCATGAGATCAAACCGGACGGTCCACAAGAACGACGCGACCATGGCGGCGTTGGGCCCCAGAGGCACCCAGGATCCAGTCCTGACCAACCACCCTCATGCGGAGATCAGTTGCGGGACAACCCTGTTCGGGATTTCAAAGTCGGCAGCCGACCGGATCATCGGTCACATTGGGCCTCTGCCGACACCAAGGCGTGGAAAGAATCGGGGGCCAAGACCGCGGTGGGCCGGACAACCGTGATAGGGCCATGTCCGAACTCAGACAGGCCTCTCATCCGCGTCTGTCAGCGGGCGCGGTGTGTGCCGCGGCCACGGCGTGCCGACCTGTTCCACCACGGCCGCCCGGAATGCTTCCAGAAGGATGCATCCGGGATACGTCCCGAACGTTCCATACTTCCAGCGGTAGTAGCACGACCAGTAGCTGACCACTCGGCGTTCTGTGCGGGCGAAGAAGGCCGGATTCTGAGCGATGAACTGCCCGTAGAGTCGGCGCTGGGGCGAGCCCGGCAGGGAGAGTCCGGGGAGCCCCCGGCTGATGGCCTCAAGGATCTCCAGCACGTACTCGCCGGCCAACTGCACTACGAACGGCACCACCCACGGCTCGCTCGATGCCACGAGCTTCTCAAGGTGGCGCTGGCGGAGCAGGCCATCACTGTGCCGGGAGTACAGGCAGTGCAAAATCACCTGCTGGGTTCCTGGCAGGCGCCGTGCCAAGTCGGCACCCGGCTCCTCGTTGTAGATGCGTGAGGGGATGGCGACCGTTTCACCCTGCACCTCCACCTCGAAGGGCTGCATCGGCGCGAATCCGGCATCCGGCATGACAGCCAGGACGCCCCGCACGTCGTCAGCAAGACGGGCCGGAAATGCTGCCGCCAGGACATGGGCGACGTTCGACGGATCCCTCGGTAGCTGCACAACACGAGGATAGGCAGCGAAGGCCTCGCCTCTTCAGGGCAGATCATCCAAGTTCGTGAGAAGTTGTGAGACGACCGCCCAGAAACGATCAAGGGCCTCGTCTCACATCATGTGATTCAAGGCCCTGATCTGCGACTACGGAGAAGACTCCAGTCGGGACGACAGGATTTGAACCTGCGACCCCTTGACCCCCAGTCAAGTGCGCTACCAAGCTGCGCCACGTCCCGATGCGCCTCTCGCGGTGAACCGCGTGATCGCGCAGGTCAACTTTACCGTATGTGCACCGGTGTTCTCGCCGGGCCCGCGGCCGACCCGGCTCTCCGGGTCGGCCCCCTGTGTCAGCCGCGGGTGGCGGATGCGACCGTTTCCGGGTCGGCGGGTGCCTGGCCGGCGGCGCGGGCCGGGCCGGCGAGGCGGGACGTCCGTGTCGTCGGCACCAGCAGGGCCGCCAGTGCGGCAGCGAGGCACAGCACCGCGAGCAGGGCGAAGCCGTGGGTGTAGCCGGAGGCGTACGGCAGGCCCGAGGGCTGGAGGCGGCCGGTGACCAGGACGCTGGTCACGGCGGCGCCGATGGAGCCGCCGATGGTGCGGATGTTGGCGTTCATGCCGGTCGCGGCGCCGGTCTGGGAGGCCGGGACGCTGCCCACGATCAGGTTGGCCATCGAGGCGAAAGCCAGGCCGATACCGAGGCCGAACACACCGGAGACAAGGGCGACCTGCCACTGCGCGGAGTGCCAGAGGGCGAGGATGCCCAGGGCGAGGGCGCCGAGCGCGGCGCCTGACGTCAGCAGCGCCTTGGCGCCCACGACGGGCTCCAGTCGGCCGCTGAGGATGCCCGAGAAGAACATGGCCACGAGCATCGGCAGCATCAGCAGTCCGGAGGCCGTGACGCTCGCGCCGAAGCCGTATCCCGCTGAGCTGGGTGTTTGCACGAAGCCGGGCAGGAAGGACCAGAGCGCGTACATGCCGGCGCCGAACAGCAGGGCCGCGGTGTTGGTGGTCCACACGGCCGGCAGCCGCATGACGCGCAGGTCGATCAGCGGGGTGCGGGAGCGGGCCTCGGACAGCAGCCACAGGGCGAACAGGACGACGGCCGCGGCGAACAGGCCGATCACCCGGGCCGAACCCCAGCCCCACTTGCCCGCCTGGCTCAGCGGCAGCAGCAGGGCGACCAGCCAGGCGGAGAGGAGACCGGCGCCGAGCCAACTGACGTTGCCCTCGGCCCTGTTGGGCGACTCGGGGACGTAGCGCAGGGCGATCAGGACGGTGGCTGCGACCACGGCGACGGGGATCCAGAACAGCCAGCGGTAGTCGAGCGCGGACACGATCGGTCCGGCCGCGACGATGCCGACGCCGCCGCCCGCGGCGATCACGGCGGACAGGTTGCTGATGCTGCCGGGGACCTCGGACGCGGCGAACTCGTCGCGGATGATGCCGAAGGAGAGCGGGAAGAGCGCGCCGCCGACACCCTGGACGACCCGGGCGACGATCAGTACGCCGATGTTCGGGGCGAGCGCGGCGAGCAGACAGCCGAGGAGCACGACGGACAGGACGGCGACCAGGGTGCGCTTCTTGCCGATCAGGTCGCCGACGCGGCCGAGGATCGGGGTGAAGACCGAGGCGGACAGCAGATAGGCCGTCATCACCCAGGTCGCGGTGGACTGCGAGGTGTGCAGCGCGTGCTGGACGGTCGGCAGGGCCGGCGCGATCAGCGACTGCAGCATGGCGAACACACCGGCGCCGGTCGCGAGGACCGCGAAGGTGAGACGGGTGGACTTGCGGGGCATGAAGGGCCTCTCCGAACGAGCGGGGTGCGGCCGGGGTTCTCGGGCCACGGTCGTGCGGGCCCGGTGCGCCGGTGGGCGGATTCGGGCACGCCGACGGCCGCGGTGAGCGGTCGCGGAAAGGTGGTGGGCGCCTCGCACTGCTAAAGTGGAGGCGTACCTCCACTGTAGCGGAGGCATACCTCCGGTTCAACCCGTACCGCCCCGGGAGGCAGCAGTGCCGGCTCAGCCGTTCCCCGTCCGCGAGATCGTGGCGTCCCGCCGACCCCACCGGAAGGACGCGGCGCGCAACTACGACGCCCTGGTGGCCGCGGCCCGCGAGGCCTTCGCCGAGCACGGCGCCGACGCGTCGCTGGAGGACATCGCCCGTCGCGCGGGCGTGGGCATCGGCACGCTGTACCGGAACTTCCCGTCCCGCCGGGAGCTGTTCGAGAGCGTGTACGCGGAGGATGTCAACGAGCTGGTCCAGGTCGCCGAGGAGGTCGCCGAGCTGGAACCGTGGGAGGCGCTCACCTCCTGGCTCACCAGGTTCACCGGCTACATGGTGACGAAGCGGGCCATCCGCGAGGCCCTCGACGGCCAGTCCGAGATCTTCGACGCCTGCCGGGACTCGCTCTACGCCTCGGGCGGTCCGCTGTTCGAGCGGGCGCAGGAGGAGGGCGTGGCGCGCAAGGACATGGACATCGGCGATCTGCTGCGGCTGGTCTCGGGCGTCACCGGGACGGTCTTCGTGGACGACGCCCAGCGGGACCGGGTGCTGGCGATCGCCCTGGACGGGGTCCGCGCCGCCCGTTGACCGGGCGGCGCGGCGGCCGTCAGTGCCGGAAGCCGTCGGCTACGCGGGGGTGCGGCGCAACGCCCGCTCCCCCGGCCGTCCGTGCTCCCGCAGCGGCCCGACCGACAGGCCGCGCTCCTCGCAGGTGTCGAGGATCCACGGCAGGGCGCCGAGGGCCGAGCGCCAGGCGCCCGGAGCGGAGGTGCAGTCGGAGTCGTGCAGCAGGATCGTGCCGCCGCCGTCCAGGTCGCTCGTGACCGTGCGGTGGACGGATTCCGGGGTGGCCCGGGCGGTCCAGTCCTCGCCCCAGGCGGTCCACAGCACCGGGGTGAGGCCGAGGCGGCGGGCCGCGACGTGGGCGGCGGTGGACATCACGCCGTAGGGCGGCCGGAACAGGCTCGGCGTACGGCCGCTGAGGTCGCCGACCGTGTCGCGGGCGCGGGCGAAGTCGTCGTGCGTGGCGCGCGGGCCGCGCAGCAGCAGGGGGCGGTGGAGCCAGCCGTGGATGGCGATCTCGTGCCCGGCGGCGGCGATCTCGTGGACCAGGCCGGGTGAGCGGCGCGCCATGGAGCCAAGGAGGAAGAAGGTGGCCGTGACCTTCCGCTCCTCCAGGGCACGCAGGAAGAACGGGGTGGACAGCGGGTCCGGTCCGTCGTCGAAGGTCAGCGCGACGTGGTCGGCGCGGCCCCGGCCGGCGAGGCGGGGCATGACGCGGTTGCGCAGCGGGCCGAAGGTGGACAGCACCGGGGCCGCGTGAGCGGCGGCCAGTACGGGGAGGGCGACCCGGGCGGTCGTACGGAGCAGGCGTGCGGCGCTCACGAGCGGTGGCCCCCCGGGTGAGAGGTGTACGGCAGGTCGTCGAAGTCGAGGTGGCGGCCGATGGCGTGCAGCATGCCCGTGCCGGTCTCGGTGGTGGCGACGGCGGTGCCGACCGCGCAGGCCCCGACGGTGCAGGCTGCGGCCGCGGTGACGCCCAGACGCCGTACGGCCAGCCGGGTCCCGCGTGCGGCTGAAGGCGTGACAGGGAGCGCGGCGGGAAGCGGCGCGCCGGTGCGGCAGGCGCGGGCTATGGCGTCCGCGGGCCCCCGGCCGGCGGCGGCGAACAGGGCGAGCCCCGCCTCGCGTTGCAGCAGGCCGCGCGGTCCGCCGATCAAGTCGTGGAGGACGTCCTTGAGTTGGGCGGGGTCCTGGATCCAGGCGGCGACGCCCGCCTCGTCGAGCGCGGCGGCATTGGCCGGCCCGTGGCCCGGTATGCAGCGGAAGCTGGCGACGGGCAGTCCGGCGGCGAAGGCCTCCAGCGAGGTCAGTCCGCCGGCGTTCTGCACGAGCACATCGGCGGCGTGCATCAGTCCGGGCATGTCGTCGACCCAGCCGTAGGCGTGCTCGATGCCGTCCTCCCGCAGCTGCCGGGCCAGCGCCTCGTTGCGGCCGCAGACCACGACCGGCACGGCCGCGCCGCAGTCCCGCAGCTCCAGGGCCACCTGCCGGACCGGGCCGACACCCCAGGAACCCGCGACCAGCAGGGCGAGCGGGGTGGTGGCGGGCAGCCCGAACCGTGCCCGGGCGGCGCTGCGTTCGCCCTCCTGCGCGGGCCGGAAGCGCGGGTCCACGACCGGCCCGCCCACCTGGACGTCGCGTGCGCCGAGGGCCCGGGCCTGTGCGGCGGGCACGGCGTGGGCGGCGAGGTGGACGTCCACGCCGTCGGCCACCCACAGCGGGTGCACCGAGAAGTCGGTGAGGTAGGTGAACACCGGAGCGTCGAGGCGGCCGGCCAGCCGCAGCCTGCCCAGCACCCGGCTGGCCCCGGGATAGGTGGAGACGACGACGGCCGTGTCCGCGGGCAGGGCGCGCAGCATCCGGTTCTCGGCGGTGCGCAGCAGGGCGCGGGCCAGCGGGCCGCTGCCACCGGCGCGCTCGGTGCCGCTGTAGATGCGCTGATAGACCCATGGCGCCCGGACGAGCATCCGGTGGTAACCGTCGCGGACGGCCCGGCCGATCCGGGCCGGCAGCAGGTCGAGCAGGTCGTACCGCTCGACGGGGACGCCGTCCGCCCGGAGCCGGCGGTGCAGCTCGTGCGCTGCGCCGTCGTGGCCGGCTCCGATGCTGGCGGAGACGATCACGACGCGTTCGGCCGGCGCCGAACGGCAAGGCGTCGGCGCGGGCCGGCGGCTCAGCGCGGCGGCCGCGAGGGCACGCAGATGCACCGTACTTCCGAGGTGGGGCATGGGCTCGTTCCTCCGCAGGTGGGGTGAGGCGGCGAAACTCTACAACATGTAGTAGGTAATCTCGTACAAGATGTAGTAGATACCCCTGGGATATCTGAGATGGCTGAGATACGAGTGAGACGCCGCCCGACCCCATGTCCTACATGTCGTAGTGGCCCGACGGGTAGGCTGTGCCGCCGAGCAACGAAGAACGGTGAGGTGAACAGTGCACGACCGGGAGGGCGAGGCATCCGGAAGGCGGGCGCGCGGTGAGCTGGAGAGCGGGGTGCTCGCCACCCTGTGGGGGGCCGAGGCGCCGCTGACGGCACGGCAGGTCCGGGACCGGCTGCCCGGCGACCTCGCCTACACGACCGTGCTGACGATCCTGTCCCGGCTGTACGACAAGGGCATGCTCGTCCGGCACCGGGCGGGCCGCGGCTACGCCTATGCACCCGCCCGGGACGAGGCCTCCCACACCGCCGAGCAGATGCACGCACTGCTTGAGCACGGTTCGAACCGCGAGGCGGTACTCAGCCGCTTCGTCTCCGAACTGTCGCAGGAGGACGAGCAGTTGCTGCACCGACTGCTGTCCGACCAGGACTCCGGGCAGGACTTCGGTCCCGCCGGCACGGGGTCGTGAGCCGGTGCGGTTCAGCGTCTACGTCCCCCTTATGGTCACCGTCGTCCTCGCCGTGCTCGTCCCCGGTCCGGCACGGCGGCTGGCGCCGCGTCCGGCCGCCTGGGCGCTCGCGTGTGCCGCGCTGGTGACGGCACTCGGCTGGCTGGGATCGCTGGCCCTGCTGGCGTTCGCCGGGTTTGCGCAGATCCCCGTGGTCGCCAAGGAGGGCGAGTGGTCGGTACCGGCACTGCGCGCCGACGACCCGGTGTACCTCACCGTCGCGACGTTGGCCGCCCTCGCCCTGGCCGCTTCCTGCGCCGGACTCGGGGTCGCCGCCGTGCGGCAGGTACGGCATCTGCGCTGGGCCCGCCGGGAGTGCCGGCGGCTGCCGGGCGACACGGAACTGGCCGTCCTCGACGACCCGTCGCCGGACGCCTTCGCGCTGCCCGGGGCACCCGGACGGATCGTGGTGTCCTGCGGCATGCTCCGCTGCCTCGCCGATGGCGAGCGCGAGGCCCTGCTGGCCCACGAACGGGCGCATCTGCACCGCAGGCACCATCTCTTCCAGGCCCTGTGGCGGCTCACCGCGGCCGCCAATCCACTGCTGCGCCCACTGGCCGACGCGGGCTGCTTCGTCCTGGAGCGCTGGGCCGACGAGGAGGCGGCGGCGCACATCGGCGACCGCCGGACCGTCGCGCGCGCAGTGGGCCGGGCCGCCCTCGCCTCCGCCGCACATCCGCCCCGCAATGCCTTGGCTGCGACCGGCGGCGCAGTACCGCAGCGGGTGCGGGCGCTGCTCGCCCCGCCTCCCCGCAGCCGCGCCCTGCCGTTCGTCGGGGGCGCGGCGTTGCTCGTCCTGTGCTGTACGAGCCTGGCGAGCGCCGCGTCCGACAGCGAGGAGATGATCGAGAGCGCGAAGCACGCGACCTGCACGGCGGAGGTCGAGGACGCCTCGGCATCGACCGCGCCGGCGCCGCCGCGCGAACACCGGCACGGCCGCTGCCGTGACCACGACCGGCCCGGGACACTGGAGCGACCAGGTCCCGACGGGCCGGACGGCCTGCGGGGGCCGGGCACACCCAGGCGCTGAATTCCCCGCCCCAACAGTTCCAGCGAACGGAGCCGTATGTCCCTCCTGGCCCGGCCGGCGGTGGCCGCCTTCGTCGCCAAGGCGATGCAACGCATGACGCAGCTCGCCGACCGGCGCTCGGGCGGGCGCGGCTCCGCCGCCGCGTCGCACGCGCGCTTCCCCGAATTCCCGCGTGTCGTCATCGAGTTGACGATCCCCACGTCGGTCGCCCCGGCAAGGGCGACGGTGTACCTGCCGACGACCGAGGGACCGACTCCGCCGCCCGTCCACGTGAACTTCCACGGCGGCGGCTACGTCATGACGCTGACGGAGCTGGACGACCCCCTGTGCCGCTTCCTCGCCGCCGAGGCCGGAGTGGTCGTGATCAACGTGGACTACGTCGTCGCCCCGCAGCACTCGTTCCCGGCCCCGCCCCGGCAGGCGTACGACATCGTCCGCTGGGTCGCCGAGCACGGCGCCGAGCACGGCTGGGACGGCGGCCGTCTCACCGTCGGCGGGCAGAGCGCCGGCGGCGGACTGGCGGCGGCCGTGGCACGGCAGGCGCTGGAGGAGGGCGGGCCCTCGATCGCCCTGCAGGTGCTGCACTATCCGCCACTCGACCTGGCGACGAACGCCCGCGACAAGCGGGCCGCCGTCGCCAGGCCGGTGCTACGGCCGTGGATGGCCGACGTGTTCGACACCGCGTACGTCCCGGACGTGAAGCAGCGCGCCGACCGGCTCGTCTCGCCCGCCCATCCGTCGGACACCGCTGATCTGAAGGGCATCGCCCCGGCCCTGGTCATCACGGCCGAACTCGACCTCCTCAAGACGGAGGCCGTGTTCTATGCGGACCGGCTGCGCACGGCGGGCGCACTGATGGAGCACCACGACGTACCCGGCGCCGACCACGGCTACGACACCGAGAACGACGAACGAGCGCGGGACAGTTACGCCCTGATTGCCCGTCACATCCGCAGGGCCGTCAACGCGGAAGCGCCCGGCGCCGGTTGAGCGTCGGGGGCGAGTCTCGGACGACGGGGAAGCCCAAGGCCGCCTCCGCCCGGTCAGGGCTCTCCCGGAGCGGATACGGCGTCGGTGCTCGCGGCGACCGGCCTCCTCGCAGCCTCGATGGTGGGCTCCCGGCGCGGCATGAGCAGCAGCGCGGCCATCGCGACGGCCGAGCAGCCGACGATGTACCAGCTGATCCCGGTGCTGGAGCCGGTGTGTTTGAGGATCGCCGCGGCGATGAGCGGCGCCGGCCCGCCCGCGATGACCGAGGCGAGCTGATACCCGAGCCCGGCGCCGCTGTAGCGGACGTTCGTGCCGAATCCCTCGGCGATCAGTGCGGCCTGGGGGCCGTACTGGATGTCGTGGAAGACCAGGGAGAGCACGATCGCGAGCAGGACGAGGCCGGAGCTGCCCGTGTCGAGCAGGCCGTAGTACGGGAACGCGAACAGTCCGGTGCAGCAGATGCCGATGCCGTACACCAGACGCCGGCCGAACCGGTCGGAGAGGTGGCCGAAGAGCGGGACACTGATCAGCCCGACGGCTGCCGCGACGAGCGTGTAGTTCAGCAGGTCGCCCCGCGGGAGGCCGAGGTGCTCCGTGCCGTAGGTGAGCACGAAGGTGATGAAGAGGTAGAAGGGGGCCTGCTCCGACATCCGTACGAAGGCGGAGGTCAGGACCGCGCGCGGCTGGTGGCGGAGCACGCTCCAGACCGGCCGGCGCACCCTCACGCGCTCCTGCTTCACCTCGGTGAAGGCCGGGCTCTCCAGTACGCGCAGCCGCACATAGAGCCCGACGCCGATCAGCACCACGCTGGCGAGGAAGGGGATCCGCCAGCCCCAGCTGTCGAAGCCGTCGCCGGAGACCGCGTTCATCAGTTTGACCATGCCGGTCGAGGCGAGAAGACCGAGCGGCACACCGAGCTGCGGCCAGCTGGCCATCAGCCCCCGGCGCCGCTCGGAACCCCATTCCATGGACAGCAGGACCGAGCCGCCCCACTCTCCGCCGACGCCGATCCCCTGGACGACCCGCAGCAGGACCAGCAGCACGGGTGCGGCGAGACCGATGGTGGCGTGACCCGGCAGTACGCCGATGAGGAACGTGCTGACCCCCATCAGGACGAGGGTCGTCACCAGGGTGGACTTGCGCCCGACCCGGTCGCCGATGTGCCCGAAGAGCGCGGCCCCCAGCGGACGGGCGGCGAAGCCGACGAACTGCGTTCCGAACGAGGCGATCACCCCGGTGTACGGGGCCGCACCGGGGAAGAACACATGCGGGAAGACCAGGGCCGCGGCGGTGCCGTAGAGGAAGAAGTCGTACCACTCGATCGCCGTGCCCACCGTGGCGGCGACCACGGCGCGGCGGCGGTGCCGGTGCATTGCGTCGGAGCTGACAGGGTGCTCGGGGCTGACGGAGTGCTCGTGTGCGGCCATGACGGCTCCCGGTCGGCTGGTTGAAACCCTGAACCGATGAACGGGTTGCGGTGAGCGTGCTGGCCCGTCGCGGGCATGTCAAGAGGAGGCGCGGCCGAGAGCGCCGCAGGCGAACGGGCCATCAACCGGTTGAAACGGCGCCGTTCGGCCGGCCGGCGCATCGACAGGCCGGGCAGACAGGCGACTTCGCATCCACAGGCGCGGGCGACCGTCACCGCCAGGGACATTCCCCTGGCGCTTGAGGCAGGCGAACAGCTCTCGCAGCTGGGGCTCGCCGTTGGGCAGCGGCTTGTCGAAGGTGATGCGGCCGTCGGCCGGCAGGGCCGTGCCGTGGTGGGTGGACTTGCCCACGTCCAGGGCCGTGCGCCCGCGCGCCCCATCGTGCGCCCGCGCGCTCTCACCCAGGGGCTATCGCAATCTACTCGTCAGGGCACATTCTCCTCGCGCAGCACACGCTCCCACCTCCGGGGGCAGAAAAGGGATTCCCGATGAACCGCCGCCCCTTCAGAAGCCGTTCGGGACCGTGGTGGCCCGCGCTGCGCTCCTCCGAGTCACGAAGGAGATCCCTCATGATCCGTCGCCCTCGCCCTCGCCCGGCGCGGCCCCAGCCCCCGACCCATACGCTGATCGCGCGGCCGCGCATCAGGTCGATCATCACAGCGACAACGGCCGTGGTGTCTGCCGTGTCGCTGACCCTGCTGGGGGCCGCGCCTGCGCACGCATTCAAAACCTCCATAGCGGGGTGCACCAATAGCGTGGGGGCCTTCCGGAGCAAAGTGGGGGGTTGTCTGCTCGGTGGCGGGGGAGCTCACCTCATTAGGTCGTTCAAAATACGTGGAAACTACAACGTAACCGCTGCGGGTGTGGATGAGGCGGACGGCGTCGTGGACGCCAGCGGCAACGACCAAACCACGGAGGAGGTTGACACGTCGATGATCAACATCGGGACCCTCTCGAACGGGGAGCAGGTCCAGTTCGTCGCCGCTCTCGCGATCTACGACAGCAGCGGGGTTCAGGTCGACACAGCGAACTGGACGGGGACCCTCTCCTGCAACCTGGACGCGGACGGGGACGGCACCTGCGCCTGAGCAAGGCGGACACGATCAAGCTCCTTGCCCCGGTACGGTCCGACAGCCAACGCCGCCCACCGTGGCAGACAGCCCCGTGACGAACATGGCCCTGACGCGCGGCCCTACCCTCCCCACGACCATCGGCGGCGCCATCCCCACCCCCCGCCCCAACCGCCGCCGGTCGCGCTGCCCGTGCCGACGACTTCGCTACCAGTGATCCAACCACTGGGCCATCCTGTTCGGGTCCAGCCAACGGGGCTACCCGCGCTGGCCGGGCAGGTTTCGGGGAAGATCTCGGTGGCGGTGTTGTCGGTGGTGCCGGCGGCCTGTGTGAGGGTGATCGAGAGAGTCTCCGTGCCGCCGTTGACCGAGCAGCGGAGGGTGCCGCCGACCGTGATGGTCCCGTTGGGATTGACGGTGTCGGAGTCGACAGTGATCTCGTCGTCGTTGTTGTTGACCACGTCGCCATCGGTGTCGGCCGAGTGAATACCGTCGGCGTAGAGGCTGGCCTCCCAGAGTGTGGGCGAGCGCCATGTGCCGTCGACGGCGTTGACGACGCCGCTGATCGGGGCACCGGTGGCCGGGCAGGACTCGCTGCTGAAAGTGTTGACGTCGTTGAGGCCGCCCCCCTCGGTGTCGCTGGCGATGAGGTCAAGGGTGACAGGGCTGGTACCAGTACAGGAGTAGCTTCCCGACCAGAGCAGCTGATTGGTACCTGTGCCCAACATGGTGTCGATGTTCAGACCTGTGCCTGCCGGCTCAGACGCGTGCGCGGGCTGGGCCACGGACAGCAGAAGCGCGTTGACGGCAGCAGGGACGGCGAGCCATCGGGCGAATTGGGACCTGGTTGCGAGCCTGCTCATGACTTCCTCCGTGAAGGTGCGAGGGGGACAGATGCCGTGTGCCAATCAGGCCCCGTCCCTGGCATCCTCAGCGGATCCCAGGGACGACGCGTGTACGCCCAGGCCAGGGTGTGGTGCTTTCGGACGAAACGTTCAAGCCAGGAACAACGTGCGCCCCGGCGCCCTCTGCTGTCTCCACCCTGGAGACGGCGCACAGCAGTACGCGCCAGCGCACAATCAGAGACGTGCGGAACAGGAGTTCCTCCTGATGCCGTTTGTCACGGAGTAAGAGGGAGCGAGCGGCCAGGCTGAAGGCCAACTGACGGCGCGGGCAAGCCTGGACCGGCGACGATGGGGAGGGCACACGCCGGGAGGCCTACAAGATCGCCCGGACAGGCTCTAGTCGTCCGCGACGCGTACGACCGCCAGCGTGATGTTGTCGGGCCCGCCGGCCTCGATGGCGGCCTTCCACAGCTCGAAGGCCGCCCGGCTGTCGTCGTGCTCTCGGACCAGTTCCTCGAGCAGGTCCGTCGTCAGCGGGTCGGTGAGGCCGTCGGTGCAGATGAGGTAGCGGTCGCCGGGTGACACGGGTGCCGCCGTCACATGGGGGTGGATGGCGCGATAGGTCGGGGTGCCGCCCAGGCACTGGGTGACCAGGGACGTCGTGCGCTGCCCGGGCCGCAGCGGTGGACTGTCGTCGACGCTCACCTGGCGCAGCCCGTCGCGGTCGGCGGCGAGGACCCGGCTGTCGCCCACGTTGAACACCAGCAGCGAGCCGGGCTGCACGACGACGCCGGCCACCGTCGTCCCCATGGCGGCGAGCTCGCCTCCCTCGGCGGCCTGGTACACGGCGCGATTGCAGGCGTTCAGAACGGCGCGGACGGTGTCCTCGGTGTCCAGTACGGGGCCCATCGACGCGATCCGGCGGGCGACCAGGGCGCTGGCCACGTCGCCGCCGGGATGCCCGCCGAGCCCGTCGGCAACGGCGACGACCAGGGGTGTGCCGAGCCGGAAGACAAGGGTCTGGGGGCTCTCGGTCACGGTGGCGCACAGGGTCCACGGCCCGACGACGAGACTGTCCTCGTTCCGCTCGCGAAGCAGCCCGGGATGGCTCAGCGCACTCACCGCGACGTACTGCATGGAGCGCCACCGCCTTCCGGGCTCCTCCTTCGAGTCTAGGAGCAGCTCACCGTTTCCGCTGGTCAGAAGCGCGCGCTCATGCTCCCAGGTAGCGCAGCACCGCCAGCACCCGCCGGTTCGCGTCCTCCGATGCCGGGAGGCCCAGCTTGCTGAAGATCGCCGCCACATGCTTCTCCACCGTGCCGGCCGACACCACCAGTGTCTGCGCGATCGCGGCGTTCGACCTGCCCTCCGCCATCAGGGCCAGGACCTCGCGCTCACGGGCCGTGAGCGACGCCAGACCCTCGACGCGGCGGCCGGCCCCGGCGAGTTGGGTGACGACCTCGGGATCGAGGGCCGTTCCGCCGGCCGCCACCCGGGCCAGGGCGTCGGTGAACTCTGCGACGTTCGCGACCCGGTCCTTGAGCAGATAGCCGACGCCGGCCGAGCCCTCGGCCAGCAGTCTCGTCGCGTACTTCGTCTCGATGTACTGGGAGAACAGCAGCACGCCCGCGCCGGGTTGCTCGCGCCGGATGTCGATCGCGGCGTGCAGTCCCTCGTCCGTGTGCGTGGGCGGCATCCGGATGTCGACGACGCTGACGTCCGGCCGGTGCTCGGCCACGGCCGCCCGCAGTGCGTCGGCGTCCCCGACGGCCGCGCACACCTCGTGGCCGCGCTCGGTGAGCATCTGTGCCAGCAACTCCCGCAGTACGGCAGCATCTTCGGCGATCACGACGCGCATACGGCGCATGCTCTCACGTCCTCGTTCGCGGGCCACCGCGGCTCACGCATGCAGCGGCAGCGCCACCGTCACGGCCGTCGGCCCGCCGTCCGGGCTGCTGATGTCGAGAGTCCCGTCGACCGTACGCACCCGCTGCGTCAGTCCCGGGAGCCCGCTGCCCGCACCGAGCGTGGCACCACCATGGCCGTCGTCCGTCAGGCACAGCCGCAGCAGCCCCTCCTCCTGCCTGGCGCGCAGGACCGCCCGTCGGGCGCCGCTGTGCTTGATGACGTTGGTGAGCAGCTCCGCGGCACAGAAGTAGGCGATCGTCTCGATGGCCGGCGTGGGCCGCTCCGGGATGTCCACGGTCAGCTCCACGGGTACGGTGCTGCGCGCCGCCAGGGTCGCGAGGGCGTCGGGCAGGCCGTCGTCCAGTACGGGCGGATGGAGGCCGCGGGCCAGGTCGCGCAGCTCGGTGAGGGCTTCGGTGGCGTTGCTGTGGGCGGTCTCCAGCAGCCGGCGCAACCGCCCGGGGTCGGCGACCGGTTCGCCGTCCGCGCCCAGCCCCTCCTTCGCCATGTCGAGGCTCATGGCCAGCGCGACGAGCCGTACCTGCGCACCGTCGTGCAGATCCCGCTCCAGCCGGCGCAGCAGGGCGGCGGAGTCGTCGACGGCGAGGGCGCGGGTCTCCTCCAAGTTCCGTACTCGCTGGGCGAGTTCACCTGGCCCCAGCAGGGCGCGCACCAGCCAGCGGTCCACGGCGACGATGCCGCGGGTGACCCACGGCGCCGCGAGCAGCGTGACCGCGCCGATCGCGGCTGCCACGAAGGTCCCGGCGAAGGAGGTGCTGTGCGGGGCACCGCCGCCGACCGGAATCGGAGTGATCGTCGGCATGCCTTCCGCGCCCTCGTGCGGACGCTGACCGAAGGCGGCCCAGCGCAGCGGCGCGGACAGGTTCAGCAGCCCGGTGAGCCACCAGCCCACCGCATACAACTCGACGGCGGCGACGGGCAGTTTGACCAGTACGTACGCCGCCGACCGCCACCCGGCGGCGTCCCGCAGCCGCGCGTCCAGCCGCGCGAAGGCCCGGCCCGCGGGCCTGAGCAGCATCGGCGACGGCACCCGCTCCCCCAGCAACCCCGCTGCCAGCCCGCGATGCACGGCGGCGAAGACACGGGCGAGCCCCGTCGAGACGACCACGAGCAGCAGCCCGAGAACGGCACCGAGGAGGGAGACGGTGAGCCCGGCACCGAGGACGAGCAGGACGAGAACGAGAACAAAACCGATGACGGCAACGGGAAACCCGAGGAGACAGTAGGCGACCTCGGCCCAGGCACGTGTGGTGAACGGAGCGCGCAGCACGGCCCACCGACGGACCGCCCCCGTATATGTGTCATGCATGGTCCCAGTGTCCCGACGGCCAGTGAGTTCGCGGCCATCATGGTCGGGAAGAACTTCGCGACGATGGCCCGGTCGACCCGGCCGGTGACCGGCCTGCCGAGCCGATCCGGGGCACGGGCCGGCCAGCATGACCGTGACACGTGGGGAAGGTCCTCCGGGCCAACCGGAGAGCGTCAGAAACCTTCCGCCGACCGGGCATTGCCATGACTCGCCCGCGAGCAAACGGCCTTCGCCGAGCCCACTGAACATCCGGCAGGTCGCTCCGTAGAAATGGGCCCCGGCTGCCGTAGGTATCGGCCGCACGGTGCGCAGTGTTCGCCACAGCAATGACGGTGAGCCGTTGCCGCTGGGACAGCGGGCGCCATTGACTGAGCTCAGACGACCGCAGGCAGAAATTCACGCCTGCGCAGTCTGCACCTGTAACCGACCGGAATGAAAGGTGAGTTCACCATGGGAAGACATCGCAAGCCGTCGGATTCACAGATACCTCGACGGGTGGGCATGGGCGTCGCCACCGCGGCCCTCGGAGTCACCGGCCTTGGCTTTGCCAGCACCACCGCGTATGCCGACAGCACCCCCTTCAACTCCGACAAGTTCAGTGGGCTGATGAACGAGCCCCTGGACACCTTCGCAGCGCAGCAGAACCAGCACGATGCCAACGATTCCACACCGGATGCGGACGGTATGCGGTGGGACCGCGACGGGTGCTCCGTCCCTGACTCGGTCGCGTCGGTCGCCGCCACGGTCGGCCAACCCCTCAAGGGCACGGCCGCGGACGCTGCCTGCAACCGGCACGATGCCGCTTACCGCACCCTCCAGAGTGCAGGTAACTGGAATCCGAACAGCCATGCCGATGCCGACAGGCGTTTCGCCGCTGATCTCCACGACCTCCAGCAGGCCGGCAAGATCTCGGAGGTCCAGGAGGCATCGCTGGCGCTCGGCGCCGGGCTCGGCTCAAAGCTGCCGAGCGGGGCAAACGGGCTCCCCGCGTACGACGAGAGCACGGGCAGCCCTTACGAACAGTCCGGTCAGGACACAAGCCGCACCAAGCGCAGCCTGGACGACGTCGCACCTCCCCAGGAGCCGGACGACGGATCTCTCCAGGGAGCGGGAGGACCGGACCCGGACCCCCAAGAGGCCCAGGATTCCACCGCCGGCCAGGAGCAGGACCTGTGGGGTGACGACTCCTTCGCGCAGTCGGATGACGTGGCCTTCCCGGCCGGGGACGACGGGTCATCGCAGGTTTGGGGCGGAATCGAAGAGCGCTGATTCTGCACCACCCCCTACGGGAAGCGGCGGCGTGGCGGCCATTACGGCCTCCACGCCGTCATTCCGCGTGTGCCGGGGCAGAGAGGCTGGGCTGTGTGACGTGGCTGGCGGTCAGTGCCGTACCCAGTTCTGCTCGGCCGTCGATGGCGAGCTTGCGGTAGACGTGTGTGAGGTGGAACTCGACAGTCCGTCGGCTGACGAACAAGGCAGAGGCGATCGCCCGGTTGTCCATGCCAGTGGCGGCGAGAGAGGCGATGCGGTACTCGCGTTCGGTGAGCGCGCTCACTCCGGACTGACGTCTTCGCCGGGGGCGCGCACCTGTGACCAGCAGGGCACGGTGGGCGCGTTCGGACAAGGGGGTGGCGCCAGAGGCGTCGGCGAGGTCGAGTGCCTGGCGCAGGGCTTGCCGTGCATCCGCGAGACGGCCGGTCGTGTGGAGTGCCTCGCCGAGGTCGGTGAGGGTGTGGGCGAGGGCTCGCCGTGCGGGCGTGCCCTGAAGGAGGGAGGCGGCCTCGGACAGGGCGGTGACGGCGTCGCTGCCGGTCTGCAGGCGGCCCAGGGTCCGCAGACTGGTGGCGATCGTGTGGGGGGCGCCCCAGCGGCGTGCTCGTACAAGTTCTTCGTCGGCCAGGTCCATGGCGGTGGCGTGGTTGCCGAGATGCTGGTGGACGAGTGCGGCGTGGGAGCGCCAGGGGACAAGGGCGGGGTTGTCGTATCCGCGGTCCTGCATCAGCCGTGCACAGGCTTCGAGTTCTTCCAGGGCAGCGTGATGGTTGCCTTGGACGTGGTGGTTTCGGGCGCGTGCGGCGTGCAGGCACGCCCAGCTCCAGTGACAGCCGGCAGGGCTCTGGTAGGAGGTGCGGCAGGCGTGCTCTGCTTCTTCGCCGGCACCGAGGTCGAGCAAGGCATGGAGGACCTGGGCGGTGGCGTAGGGCTGGTAGCGCTGCCCTGGGGGCGCCAGGGCGAGGGCCTGGCGGCCGAGCGACAGGGCGGATGCTATGTCGCCCGTACGGTGGGAGATTTTGGCGCGCATGGCCATGAAGAAGGACTGCAGGGGGACGGGCTGGCGGTGCAGGCCGTCGCCGAGCAGCTGATCGCAGCAGCGGGCGGCGTCGGTGAGGCGGCCCGCGTGCAGCAGAGCGACCGTTGCGAATGCGGTCGTGAGAGCGGGTCCCTCCGTCGGCCCGGACCGGGCGAGGGCCCGGTCCGCGAAATCGGCGGCGGCGTGGGAGCACTCTCCGGTCAGCGTGGTTTTCAAGGCGAGTACGGCCAGCAGCAGACGCTGCCCGGGGCTCGTTCCGTCCAGGTCGTCGGCGATGTTGTCGCGGGCGATCCAGGCGTCGGCCACGTGCGGGGTCTCCTCCATGAAGACGAGGATGCCTTGGGCCCAGAGCCGGTACAGCGTCTCGCGGTCGTCCTCGCCGATCTGGCCGGCGAGCTCGTCCAGCAGGGTCACGGCCGCTTCGGCGCGGCCGGTGCGGACCAGCGCCTCGGCCAGGTGTGGCACCAGGGTCACCCGTACCCGGATGTCTTCTTCGCCTTCCAGGACAGTGCGCAGGTGGGAAACCGCCGAGTCGGGGTCGAGGTGCACCTCGGCGATGCCCAGCCGGGCCAGCAGCGCAGAACGGTCGGTGTCCTCAGGCGGCTCCGCCAGGGCTCGGCGCAGATACGCACCGGCGGCGGGCAGATCGGAGCGCTCGTCGGCGATGCGGGCCGCCTCCCGCAGTACCGGCACCCGCCACGCCTGCCCCTCGGGTGTGGTGAGCAGCAGCATGTCCGCGATCTGGGGGGTGGCGGCACCGAGGTCCCGCAACGCCTCGGCCGCCCGGGAACGCACTGCGCTGAGCGTGCGATCGTCTGCCAGCGCGGTGAGAACCTGCGCGATGGCGGCAGAGCTCGGTCGCCAGGGCGGGCCCACGCAGACGAGTCCGGCATCCTCCAATGCGGTGACCGCCTGCTCCACGGTCGGCATGGCCGTCCTGGCCGTCCGTGCCAGCAGCGGCAGGCCGGTCACCCGGCCGAGGGCGGTGACCGCTGTCGCCGTGGCGGTCACCGCGGGTCCGTGACGGTTCAGCAGCAGGGGCAGGGCGCGCAGGAGGGCGCGTGAGCAGATGTCGGCGGCTTGCTCCGGCGTGATTTGCGGCGGCGGGGTGCCGGTGCGGGCGATGGCATCGGCCATGGCGTCGAGCAGCCCCGGGTTGCCTCCGGTGGCGGCATGGCACACCTCTGCGCTGACGGACTCAAGGGCCTGGCCGAGCTTGCCCGCCAGGTGGCTGGCCGTGCCCAGCTCCGAGAGGGGTCGCGGGCGCAGGCGGGGGAATTCCGGGCACGCCGCCAGCGCGGTTTCGAGTGCCCCGCACTCGGTTCCGGAGGCGGTACGGGTGGCCACGGCCAGTCCGATCGGAACTCCGTCCAGGCGACGAGCCAGGTACGCCAGCCACTGCTGGGAGAGGTCGTCGGCGTGGTGGGCGTCGTCGACCAGCAGGACCACGGGAGCCTGCCGGGACAATTGCAGAAGCAGCAGAAACAGATCGTGGAACCGCTTGACGGGCAGGGCTCGATCACCGTGCCCCTCGGGGAGTGGAGCCGGGCCGGGGGCCGGCAGGCCGAGGTCCTTGTCGCTCAGCCGCGCATCGAGCAGTTGCCGGACGGTTCCCCACGGCGCGTACGCCTCTTGTGGGCAGCAGCGCGCCCTCAGCACCTGGGCCTTCCGCAGCCGGGCACGCGTGGCGGCTTCCGCCAGCAGGGCACTCTTTCCGGTGCCTGCCGGGGCGTCGATCAGCGCAGCCGTACCGTTTCCCGCAAGGACCTGGCCGAGGAGGACATCCAGCATCTGCAGCTCAGTGGCGCGCTCCATGAGAGACGTCATGGGCTCTCCGTACGTCGTCGGGGCGGAACGTGTCCAAAGGAATGCGGCGGTGGCGCCGCGGTGGTGATCAGCCGGGCCGGCTCGGGCGTCATCGCAGCAGGTGCTCGGCGACGGCCGTGTTGGTGACGATGCCGTTGAACAGGCCGGTCTTCAGCGCCGCCGAGGTGGCGGCAGCCCGCTCGGCACCGTCGGCGAGCAGGATCACGTCGGGCACGCGACCCAGTTCCTCGAAGCCGATGGCGATGATCCGCTCGGTGAGTTCCGGGGCGACGGGATGCCCGTCGGCGTCCAGCAGTTGGCCCACGACTTCGGCACATACTCCTCGGCGCCGGTACTTCGCGCGCTCGGTGTCGCTGAGTGCGTCGTAGACGGTGGACAGTCCCGGCCCCCATGCGCCGACGGTGACGATGGCTTTGGTGACGTGGTGGAACTGGCTGACCGCTTCGGCGATGCCTGGCTGACGGCGGAGCATCTGGGCCGTCGCGCCATCCGGGAGGAGCAGCGGCGCGTAGATCGGATATGCGGGTCCTCGCGCGATCGAGGCGGCTCGGCGTACGGCTTCCACGACGTTGGCGTCCGCGGGCCGCAGGGGGGTCACCCCGCACAGTTGCACCACCGTGCACCGGGCCAGCACGGTCAGTTCGGGACCGAGCGCCTCGATCTCAGGGCCCCAGACGAGTCCGAGGACATCGTTGTCCGCGACGATCTCGGTGAGCAGTCCCGCGGCGACCGCGCCGAGGCGGCGGGTGAGCGTTTCCGCGCCGCCCGTGTCCTGCTCTGTCGAGGTGAAGACGACGCTGTGGCGGAGGTTGTACCGGGTACGCAGGGCGTCGGAGCGTTCGGCGTCCAGGTCGGCGGGCAGCCGGACCTCGAGTCGGATCAGGCCCTTGTTCAGGGCGGTCTCCAGCATTCGGGCCACCTTGAAGCGGCTGACGCCGAACTCCTCCGCGATCTCGGTCTTCGACCTGCCCTCAAGGTAGAACTGACGGGCCATGGCGGCGGTTTGGACCAACTCCTCCGGTCCCGTTTGGTGCGGCGGCCTGCCGACCCGTGGTCCGTGCTGCGTACTCATGCCGTCCACCACCTGCTGTTCCGAACCGTTCGTCGAACCTGTCATTCGAATCTGTTCTTCGCCAGATCAGCCAGGGACGGGGACGGCTGCCCGCGGCAGACATACCCGCACCCACTTGCCGCCTCCGGGTGCCCACCCGGCCGTCCAGGACTCGGCCAGCGCGGCGACGATCGCAAGCCCGCGCCCGCAGTCGTCGTCGTGCCCTGCCGAGCGTCGGACGGGCAGCTCCGGCGATTGGTCATGCACTTCGGCGTGGAGTACGTCGGGGCTGAGCCCCAGCTTCAGGGTGATCGACGACTCCGGTCCGCGCTCGTCCGCAGGCGTGGCATGTCGGCGTTGGGCCCGTGGCGATTGAGCAGCACCGTGGCAGACAGCGTTCGTGACCAGTTCACAGACGACCAGGACGGCCGCTTCGATGAGTTCCTCTGCCGCACCCCAGCGGTGCAGGGACTTCCTGGTGAAGGCCCGCGCCTGCCGGGGCGCGGTCAGGACGGCCTGCAATTCGATGGAGGCGGAGGCGACTTCGGCGTCGGCGCTCGGAACGTCGCGTTCGGCGACAGCGTTCATGGCGTCTTCCGATCTTTCAGAAGATTCTGGATGGCCCCTGTTGGGCTGCCGTGACCTCACCGCGCGGTCTGGCTGATGCTGCGGTGCTGAGACCGAGAGCCATAGATGACGGCCATGGACCTGGATGGGTCGGCTCTGCAGGTTTTTGCTCAACTGAGCCAATAGACCTCATATGTTTCAGGTACCTCTATTAAAGGCCGCGACAAGCCAAAGTCAATGGGACGGCCGGGACATTCTCCAAATGGAGCGAATAGTGCTCATACGAGCAAAACCCCTCGGTACGTCGTCGGCCGGACAGCGTCGGCCGCGCCATCACAAATGAGGCGTCAGCACGCCGGGGGTGACTGTTCCGTAGGTTTTCGCGACCGGCTCCGCAGGACTTTCTGGGAGCGCACCGTGACGTCACCGCAGTGAATTGGTCATGCGCCTTCGCGGACAAGGCAAGCATCGAGCGCCCAGTCAGAGCGGGCACACAGCCGCCCGGGGCACCGCCGTCGCCGCTCTCGTCGCCGGTCTGGCCGGTTACGCCCTCACCGCCGCGCCGACGGCTTCTGCCGCCATGTGCAACCCGGGATTCGGGGGTTGGAGGCGGGCTGTTCCGACAGGGTGTTCTAAGGGCTTGCCGGGAAGCAAGTCGGCCCACCGGTCACCTTCGAGCGGACCCTCCACAGCAGCACATCGCGAACCGGACGCCCGACCTCGTCTCAGGCGACCGGGCAGACCGCATCAGAACTCAATGGAGTCGAGCATTACCGACCTGCGTCGTGTGTAACTGCCAAGCAGGCGTACGAAGTTCCGGCGCCGGGTTTCGAATTGCGGCACCGGCGCGCCCTCGGCGCTCGTCGGCACCGATGGGAACCGACACGCGGTCCGTAGACATTGGCGCCGTCCTCCGTACGTGTTTCCACAAGGGGTTCCAGAGACGGCCGCAGCAGTATCGGCAAGCCATTGCGGGCCCGGCCGAGTACGTCATTGACTTCAATCGGCGCCAATCGAGCGGGCTTTCCCGCGCGGAGACGTTGAAACCGGCAATCATCCGCCGGTGATTCACAGGGCGGCGATTCGAGACCGCCCGACCGACAGAACGGATACCCCCATGCGGCCTCCGGCTGCCCGCTTCCCCGATTCACGCACCTGCAGACCACAACGAGGTGCGGCATCTCGCCGAAGCCCGCACACATCCATGGCGGAACCCCGCCTGCCGTTCCTGACGAGCCCACGTGCCCGCACGGGCCTCCCCGCACACGGCCCGCGCCCCTCGGCACACATCCACCACTCCCGGTGTGGCGGATGCCAGGGGCGTCGGAAGGGCAGGTGACGATAAATGCCACAGCGTCACCAGTGCGACCCGCCCGATCCGAAAGGCAGCGAGGCGGACCTGCCATGGGCTGATCTTCCCGATGCGGCACTCATCGCGAGACTGCGCACCCCCGCCACGTCACTGCCGGATGACCAGAGCCCGGGCGACCCCAGGGCCCGTAGGAAGCAGATCGCGGCAGCCGCGGCCGAACTGCGCAGGCGTCGCCTTCCGGCCCTGCTCGACTACGCCGCCCTCTTCGCGAGCGCGGCGTCCGTACGGGCCCTGGCACTCGAGGCGCTCCAGCGCGCAGTGCTCGACATACGCACCGCGCCGGAGGCCGACCGGTCACCGCCCCACCAACCGCTCCTCCTCGTCGAGTGCACCGCCGGGCTGTGGGCCGGCACCGCACGCCGACAGGAACTGTCCGCCGACTTCCTCGCATGGGTGGACCGTACGACGCACGCCTTCCCCTGCGTGCCGTCCGACGAGCCGTCCTCCGTGCACGCCGGTCTCATCTGCTGGGCCTACCACAGACTGCCCCGGCACGCGCAGGCCACCGTGTGGCACACCGTCGTGCAGCGGGACGACGCCCGCACGGCCGGCCGGTCTCTCGGCACGGCCCCCGACAGGGTGCCCCACCTCCGACGCACCGCCCTCGAAGATCTCCGCCAGGCCTGTCTGGAGCTCCATGCCGAATGGTCCGACAACGGACACTGCCGCCCCTTCAGCTCCCTCCTGGAAGCCGCGACCCGCCGCAACGGCCCATACCCCAGTGGCGACCTCGACCGGCACATGGCCGTCTGCCACGACTGCTGCCGCGCCCACTCCGACCTGACCGGCGTGAACGAACAGCCGGGCACCGTACTGGCCACGGCTCTCCTCCCCTGGGGTGGTGCCGCCTTCGCGGCCGCCAGACGGCGGCGCACCAGCAACGCTCCGTCGGTCGCCAAGTCCGAGCGGAGGCCGGGCACCGCGGGCCACGCCCTGCCCCGTACAGAAACGGCGCCGGGCCTGTCATGGCTCCGGCACATCGCCCGTAGGAGCCCCGCAGTGAGCGTCACAGCGGCCGCGGGAATCCTCGCAGTGGCTGCCACCGCCCTCCAACTGCACGTGACCGGCCACCACACCGGCGCTGCCGGTCCTGTGCCCGCGGGCCCCACCCGGACCGCTGGCGACCCGACCGCCGCCCCACCTCCCTCCCCCGGCGCGTCACCCGACAGGGCGGACAGGACCAAGCACGCCTCGCGGTCTTCAGGCGGCAAAGACCATGCCGGAGCGGAGGGCCACGTACACGATCAGGCCTCTGCCCATCCGGGGCGTCCTCCCTACGCGCCTGTGGTGCAAAGCCCCAGCGTCCCGCCCTCCTGCAACAGCGAACAGAAATAGATCAAACCGGCCGACCACGGGAGATGCATCGCATCGGCCGCCCGCCCCTGCTCAGCGACTCGGACTCGCCTGCCTCGCAGTTGCCCAAGCCCTGCTCGGCCACCACTCTGCGGCCTGCTCCAACGGCCCGGTTACCACAAGAGGTTGAAGGCTGCGTTGCCACTGCTCAAGCGCACGATCCGCGAGCCGGCCATGGACAGCGACGTCCGGACCGACACCGTAGTGTTGGCGACGGCCGCTGGGATCGGGCACCGCAACCTGATCGGCGCACCGGTCACCCGCTCGCTGATCGCCTATGCCCACTGATCACTTCGGCACCACCCGTCCAGGCACGCCACTCGGCCCGCGGAACGCGGCTGACCTCCGTCTTCACCCGGGGTTTTCCCCACACCACGGCTGCGGCGCACCGCGGCTTCAGCGCACCGCCGCGACCGCGTCCACGACGACCTCGGCCACCCGTGCGGGCTGCTCGACCAGGACGGCGTGCCCCGCGTCGGGCACCGTGACCATCCGCACCTGTGGGCAGGCCTCCAAGCCGCGCCGCTCGCCGCCCGCCAGACCGATCTCGTCGTGATCGCCGCGCACGACCCAGGCCGGGACATCGGCCTCGCACAGCCGCGGAACCAGCGACGGATATCGGTCCAGGTACTCGTAGTAGCGCCGTACGATCCGGCGGCAGGTGGCCGGATCGTTGGCAGCCATGTCCGCCGCAAGTGCCTCGGCCCGATGTGCGGGCAGTTCGCGTTTCATGGCCTTGGGCAGCAGCTTCAGCATGCCGGTCCAGCCCGCGATGCCGAGCCCGGGCACCCGCCCCAGGGCGTTCATCACCGCCAGGAACTTCGCCTCGTCCGCGCGCGAGAAGGTCGGCGACAGCAGTACCAGCGGCCCCCGGAACAGATCCGCCGCCGCCATCTCGATCGCCACGTTCGCGCCGAGGCTGTGCCCGACGACCACATCGCACCCCGACTCGGCGGCGAACTCCGCCATCAGCCGGGCGTAGTTCTCCATGCTCACGTCGTCGGGCGCCGTGGTCCCCCCGAACCCGGGCATCGTGGCCGCGACCAACCCCAGCGCCGCCAGTGCCGGCTCGGCCATCATGTCCACGTAGAACTCGGTCGAACACAGCCCGCCCGGGATCATCAGCACCCGGTGCGGCGCCTGCTCCGGCCCCGCACGGCGGACATCCCACCGCTCGCTCATAGTCCGAGCCTGACGCCGGACGCCGGCCCCCGCATCCGCTGCGGTGGCCGGCGTCCGTCCTCGCCCCCTGTGACCGGGTACCGCCGCTGGTCAGTGGGCGGCGGCCAGCTCCTGCTCGGCGCCGCTCTGTACGCCTGTCTTCGCGCTGCGCAGGGCCGCGATGCCGATGAAGACCATGGACGACAGTCCGGCGAGCGCGAAGGCGGTGAAGCCGAAGTCGCCGTTGCCCGCGGCGAGCAGCTGGCCGCCGAGCCACGGGCCGAAGACGGCGCCGAAGCGGCCCATGCCGGAGGTCCAGCCGACGGCGGTGGCGCGGTTGTCCGGGGTGGAGCGGATGGAGACCGTCGCGTAGATCATCGTCTGGGCGCTGTTGAGGAACACGCCGGTGAGGAAGACGACCAGGGTGGTGACGCCCATCGGCATGTGGATGCTGAGCAGATAGACGCCGGCGGCGGTCAGTGCGAACCAGATCGCCGAGATGCGCGGGGCACCGAACCGGTCGGCCGCCCGGCCCGCGACCAGCATGCCCACGATGCCGCCGAGGTTGAAGACGACGACGAAGGTCAGGGCGTTGGCGAGTTCGTAGCCCTCGGTGCGCATCAGGGTGGGCAGCCAGGTGGCGACGCCGTAGACCAGGAGCAGTCCGCCGAAGGAGGCGCACCAGTACAGCAGGGTCTGGGTCCACTCGCCGCCGCGGAAGAGGTTGACCAGTGCGTCCCAGCGGTCGCCGGCCGTCTTGCTGCCGGCCGCGGCGGGCAGCTCGACGTCGTAGCGGGTGGCCAGTGCCTGTGCCTCCTCGGCCCGCCCCTTGGCGACCAGGAAGCTCAGCGACTCGGGCAGGAGCCTGGCCAGCATCGGGGCGAAGAGCAGCGGGGTCACGCAGACCCAGAAGGCGGCGCGCCAGCCGACCGGGTCCACCAGCCACTTGGCCACGTAGGCGGAGAGGATGCCACCCGCGTGGTGCGCGGTCATCAGCATGCCGATGACGATGGCGCCGCGGCCGCGCGGGGCGTAGTCGGAGACCATGCTGATCGCGGTCGGCAGCAGACCGCCGAGGCCGACGCCCGCCAGGGTCCGGCCGAGGCCGAAGACCTCGACGCTGCCCGATATCGCGCAGATCCCGGAGGCCAGCGAGAACAGCGTCACACAGGCGACCATCAGCTTCTTGCGGCCGATCCGGTCGGCGACCGTGCCCGCGGTCAGGGCGCCGACCAGCATGCCGAAGGTGGCGTAGGAGCCGAGGTCACCGGCGGTGTCGGCGGTGAGGCCGAAGGTCTTCGTCTCCAGCAGGTGCGGCAGCACGGAGCCGTAGATGAACATGTCGAGGCCGTCGAAGAGCACGGCCAGCCAGCACAGACCGACGACCAGGAGGGCCAGTCTGCTGATGCGAGCGGACGGGGAGGGGGAGGGGGAGGGGGAGGAGGACATCTTTGTTTTCCTCTCGTGGAACAGGGTGCCCCGACGCTAAGGATTCGAAGCGAGATTCGTCAACGTTTTTGTCAACAATCTCATCGACAATCAAGACCCGGCAGTCGGGACGGGGCAACGGGGCTGTCAGGCGACCGGCGGTGTCCCGTGCGTGTGGAACGACTCGATGGTCTTCAGGCCCCAGGCCTGCCCCTTCTTGCGCTCCTCCTCGGTCCAGGTGATCAGCGGCCAGTCGGGCGCGAGGACGAGTCGGGTGAGCGGGTTGCACAGCTCGATGCGGTTGCCGCCCGGCTCGTAGACGTAGAGGAAGAACGTCTGCTGGATGGCGTGCTTGTGCGGGCCCGTCTCGATGAACACACCGCTGTCGATGGCGAGATCGGCCGCGCGCAGGATGTCCTCGCGGGTGTCGGTCGCGAAGGCGATGTGGTGCAGCCGGCCGGCCGAGCCGGTCCAGTCCTCGGTGTAGACGACGTCGTACGACTTGTTGGTGTACGTCAGCCAACGCGCCGCGATCCGCCCGGAGTTGAGCCTGATCTGCTCCGTCGGCCGGGCTCCCAGCACTTGTTCCTGGAACTCGGCGTTGGCGAGCACGTCGGCGGCGAGGAAGTTGATGTGGTCCAGGCGGCGGACCCCGACTCCCCTGTTGGGCTTGGCCTGCGGCTGGTTCTTCAGCGCCGGGCACAGTTCCTCGGGGGCCCGGTAGTGCTCGCTCTCCCAGTACAGGGCGTGCTCGTGGCCGTCCGGGTCGGTGGTGAGGTACAGCTTGCCGATGCCCGGTTCGTCCTCAGCCCACTTGCCGCTGCCGCCCGACTCCTCGATCGCTTTGATACGGCGATGGAGGGCGTCCTCGCTGGAGGTGCGCAGGGCGAGCCGGCCGAGGCCGGGCTGTGCACGGGCGGTGAGGACCAGGCTGTGGTGCTCGTAGTCGTCGAAGGTCCGCAGATAGACCGTGTCGCCGTCCCGGCCGTTGACGGTGAGGCCCAGGTAGTCGGTGAAGAAGGCGACGCTGGCGTCCAGGTCGGGGGTGAAGAGCTGGGCATGGCCGATGTGGGCGATGTCGCCGAGCGGCGGAGTCATCGGTGACCTCCTTGGGGTTGCGGGGGGATCGGTGCCGTCTCGGCGGACCGGGGGAAGACGGTGCCGTCGAAGATCTTGCGGGCCGTGCGGACCACGGCGGTGCGGCGGGCGGAGGGCAGGCCGTCGGGGGTGGTTCCGAGGCTGCTTTCTATGTCCAGGAAGCCGGTGGGGTGTTCTATGCGGACACGGTCGCTGCCGGGGTCGATCGCGGCCAATTCCGCGCCCACGGCGCCGTCGATCCGCAGACCGACGGCCACGCTGGCCGCGCCGAGCACGCCGATCGAGGTGTGGCAGCGGACCGGGATGAAGGTGCGGGTGGTGACCGCGCCGCCGTCCCGGGGCGGGGCGAGCAGGGTGAGCTTGGGCACGGTGGTGTCGGAGACATCGCCGAGGCCCATCAGGCGGCCCGCCGCGAGGCGGATCCCGCGGAGCCGGTCGGCGAGAGCGAGGTCCTCCTCCAGGTCCTTGGGTGTCTCGTAGCCGGTGACCTTGAGGGAGGCCGCAGCGATGAGGACCGTGGGCATGCCGTTGTCGACGCAGGTGACGGGGACGCCGTCGATGACGTCCCTGACGTTGCCGGTCGGCAGCAACTTCCCTGCCCCGGCCGGGAATTCGATGACCACCGGCGCTGCCGTCCCCGGCACGCCCGAGATCTCGGCGTCTCCCGTGTAGTCGACGCGGCCGCCCGGGGTCGGGAAGGTCGCCGTTGCGTAGTCGCCGGTGTTGACCATGCGGATGCGGACGGAGGTCGACTCCTCCCCCACCGGGACCAGGCCGCGCTCGACGGCGAACGGGCCGATGCCCGCGAGGATGTTCCCGCAGTTCTGACGGTCGCTCACCTCTGGCCGGTCGACGACGACTTGGAGGAAGAGGTAGTCGACGTCGGCGCGCGGATCGGCCGAAGCAGACACCACGGCCACCTTGCTGGTGAGCGGGTGCGCGCCGCCCAGGCCGTCGATCTGCCGGTCGTCCGGGCTGCCCATGACGCGCAGCAACAGGGCGTCGCGCAGGGCCGGTTCGGCGGGGAGGTCGTCGGCGAGGAAGTAGGCGCCCTTCGAGGTGCCGCCCCGCATCAGCAGACAGCGCACCTCCTCGGGCACGCGGGTCACGGCCGCTCCCCCGCATTCCCTGCGTACTCCTGGTACGTCTGGTATTCGACGCCGAGTCGCTTGAGGGTGTCCCTCAACCCGTAGCGGTCCAGGCCGAGTTGGCCGTCGAGGAAGGCGGCGCGGGTGGCGGCCTCCTTGGCCTCGCGGGCCTCGGACTTCCGGACCGTCTCGCGGGCGCGTTCACGCGGTACGACCACCACGCCGTCGTCGTCGGCGAGGATCACGTCGCCGGGGCGGATCACCTGGCCGTCGACGGCGATCGGCACATTGACCGAGCCGCCGGTGGCCTTGACCGTGCCCTGCGAGGAGACGGCCCGGGACCAGGCGGCGAAGCCCATGTCCCGCAGTTCGTGGGTGTCGCGGATGCCCGTGTTGAGGACGACGCCGCGCACTCCGCGATGCTGGAGGGCGGTCGCGAACAGCTCGCCGAACAGACCGTCCGTGCACGGCGAGGTCGTGGTGACGACCAGGATGTCGCCCTCGCCGCACTGCTCCACGGCGGCGTGGATCATGAGGTTGTCGCCGGGCCAGCCGAGCACGGTGACGGCGGTACCCGCGACCCGTACGCCCTGCTGGACGGGACGGATCTCCGGCCCGAGCAGGCCCGTTCGGCCCATCGCCTCGCTGACGGTGGCCACACCGAAACCGGCCAGCGCGTCGACGTCCTTCAGTGCCGCCCTCGGCGGGTTGGTGACGATGACGCCGCTCATGCCAGCTCCTTCGCGATCTGCGGGTAGGGACGCATATACGCCTCGGCCATGGTCTTGTGGGCCAGGCCCAGGTTGGGGCCGGCGTTGCGCTTGAGCTGGACACCGCGGCGTACGGCGAGGTCGGTGTAGTAGTCCCACAGATGCTGCTGGGCGCCGAGGCACTCCATCGCTTTGCGCTTGGTGTCCCACACCTCGGTGATGTCGAGGAGGACCTCGGGCTTGAAGCCGCTCATCTCGGGCTGGTGCGGCTCGAAGTAGAAGACCGGCGGGGCGCCGATGATCTCGCCCTCCCCCGGGTAGCCGATGGCCTGCGCGAGGACCCTGGCCTCCAGCGCCATGCGGTTGGCGGCCGGGTGGTCGCCGTTGTACGGGTCCTCGGTCGGGTGGGTGAGCACGACGTCCGGCTGGGTCTCGCGGTAGACGGCGACGAGCCGGTCGGTCAGCTCGGCGGTGGCCACCAGCGGGTAGTCACCGGCGTCGAAGAAGCGGACCTCGGCGCCGAGGGTGGCGGCGGCCCGCTCGGCCTCGTCCCGGCGTATCGCCTTGATCTCGTCCAGCTTCTTGCCCTCGCGCCACGCCTTGGCGGACTCGCCGCGCTCGCCGAAGGTCAGACAGGCGATGGTGACCTTCTCCCCGCGGGAGGCGGCCAGGGCGATGGCGCCGCCCGCCCGCCACACGAAGTCCCCTGCATGCGCGGTGACGACGAGCGTGGAACGTGGTGGGGTGGCGGGCGCATTGGCCTGGGTCATTGGTGCAATCTCCTTGATGGACAGGTGGGCGCCCGCCCCGCACCACGGTGATCAGTCGCGCAGCGCCTCGATCACGCTGATGAGGTGGGCGCGGACGGCCGTCTCGGCCGCCTGCGGGTCCCTGGCCCTGATCGCCTCGATCATCGCCAGGTGCTCGTTCAGGGAGTGCTGCGGACGCCCCGGCCTGAGCGCCAACTGGAAGCGGTGGCGCACCAGTTGGGCATTGAGCCGCTCCAGCAGGTCCACGGCGGTCTGCTGGCCGGAGAACTCGCGCACCTTGGCGTGCAGTTCCTGGTTGAGCTCGGAGTAGGTCACCGGCTCACCGTCGGCCACGGCCTTGGTCATCGCCGTGCCCAGCTCCGTCAGCTCGGCGAGCTGCTCGTCACTGGCGGCGACGGCGGCCTTCGCCGCGCACAGCCCTTCGAGGACCATGCGGCACTCGGTGATGGCGACCGCTTCCTCCACGGTCACCACCCGCACCCGCGAACCACGGTTGCGGATCCGCTCCACGAGGCCCTGAGCCTCCAGATCGATCAGTGCCGCGCGGATGCTGGCCCGCGTCACACCGAACTGCTCGGCGAGCTCGTTCTCCACCAGCCGCTGCGCCGGTGCCATCTCGCCGTGCAGGATCGCCTGCCGCAGCTGCGCGAGCGCATGCTGCTTGGCCTGCTCTCCGGTGCTCGGACGGGCTTCTTTCGGCATCGTTGCCCTCCCTGAGTGAGTGCCTGTCGAACCTAAATCTAGCCAAACAAGATTGTCAACAATTTTGTCTGCTGTATTGCTCGCACAGGTCGGGAGAGCTAGGTTCCCCCGGCGGCGCCGCCGGGCCCCTCGTCGTCAGTCGACGGTCGCCGCCGGCAGGGGATCCTCTGCGTGGGCGATGAAGTCGTCGACCAACCGGTGGAAGAGTGCGGCGAGTTGCTCCAGATCCTCCGCCGACCAGTCCGCCAGGGCCAATCCCAGACCCCGGCGGCTCGCCTCGCCGATGCGGTCGACCGCCGCCAGGCCGACGTCGGTGAGCTGCACACGCTGCGCCCGGCGGTCGTCCGGGTCGACGACGCGGACCACATAGCCGCCCCGCTCCAACTGCCGTAGCTGCCGGGTGACATGGGAGGCCTCCACCGACAGCCGGACCGCCAGCACCCCGGGGCGCAGCGGCTCGCTCTCGGCGATGTGGCGCAGGATCATCACGGCCGCCCGGTCGAGCGCCAGTCCGGCCACGGACATCAGGCGCTCATGCTGCCGGGCACGGCCGGCCAGGTATGCGACACGGGTGAGCGCCCGCTCGATGTCGTGCACGTTCGCCGAGACGGGCGCCGGGACGGATTGCTGTGCGGCCATACCGCCACCCTAAATCTACTTGCCTAACTTAAGCAATATGCAGATGATTGCTTGACTTAAGTAAGCTAAGCATGCTTGCCTAAGTCAAGTAAGCCCGTAGCACTCAGACCGGGGCCGCACCGAGCGGAGGCGGCCCCTGTGCGCCGGCTCCGTGGGGACGGGGAACGGCGCAGTCACCGGGTCCGGCGGCCGGAACACTTCCCCCCGTCCGGCGCCGGACCCGGTGGCACCTCTCTCCCACACTCCCCCATCCAGAAAGAGAGCCTCCCGATGGCCACCATGAAGTCCGTCACGACCGGCGCCCAGAACCACATCGACCTGGTGGACGTCGAACGTCCCGTGCCGGGCCCGAAGGACGTGCTGATGAAGATCCGCGCCTGTGGCATCTGCGGCACCGACACCTTCTTCCTCCACCTCGGCGGCATGCCCGCCGGCGCCGACGGATCGATGCGGTCCATTCCGCTGGGCCACGAGCCGGCCGGCGAGATCGTGGAGGTGGGCGCCGAGGTCACCGAGCTGAAGGTGGGCGACCGGGTCGTGGTCAACCCGCAGGGCGTGCCCTCCGGGATCATCGGCTGCGGCGGCGAGCACGGCGGGATGAGCGAGTATCTGCTGCTGGAGGACGCCGAGATCGGCAAGACCGTCGCCGTCTTCCCGGACACCGTCCCCTACGACGTCGCCTCGCTGAACGAGCCGATGGCGGTCGCCCGGCACTGCGTCAACCGTTCCGAGGCCAAGCCGACCGACAAGGTCGTGGTCTTCGGCGCCGGGCCCATCGGCCTGGGCGCCACGATCTGGCTGAAGCTGCGCGGCGTGGAGCACGTGGTGGTCGCCGACGTCATCCCCGAGCGGCTGGAGACCGCGCTCGCCGTCGGCGCGGACGCCGTCATCAACTCCGCCACCGAGGACGTCACCGCCCGACTGACCGAGCTGCACGGACAGGCGGCCAACGCGCTGGGGCAGCCTCGCGCGGGCACCGACATCTACATCGACGCGGCCGGTGTCGCGGCCGTCTTCAACGCCACGGTGGATGCCGCCAAGTGGGGCGCCAGGCTGGTCATGGTCGCCGTACAGAAGAAGGGCGCGGACATCGATCTCGGCGGGATGCTGCGCAGTGAGCTGACGCTGATCGCCTCGCAGGGGTATCCGACCGAGATCTTCGAGGTGACGCCCGAGCTTGTGGAGCACCATGAGCGGTTCGCGAAGCTGATCAGCCATCGGGTGCCGTTTCTTGACGCGGAGCGTGCGTTTGAGTTGGCGATGACGCCGGGGGCCGCGGAGAAGGTCGTCGTCACCTTCGAGTAGGCGCCGCCGGGTGGGGGTGCGGCTATTGACGGTGCCGCGGTGGGTTGTTCGCCGACTGCTGCGCCGTCGTGGCTTGTCGCGCAGTTCCCCGCGCCCCTGAAAGCCCGCTGCTCCTACGGCGTTTCGGACAGGAAGCCCACTGCCGTGATCGACAATCTGGGAATTCCCTGGTGGCCGGGCATGCTGCCGGCGGCGGTCTCGTGCGCGGCTCTGCTGTGCGCCACGGCTGCCTCGGCACTCGGCTACCTCCTCACCGTCCTGCTGCTGGTCCTCGAACTGCTCGGCCCCGCCGCCTGGTTGCTGCTGCCGGCCTCTCTCGGGACCGTGACCCGGCTGCGTGCGGCCCACCTGGACGCCCTGCAGGCGCGGGCCGAGCATGCCGAGCGCACCCAGGAGGAGGAGGCGCTGCGCCGGGTCACGGAGGAGCGCATGCGCATTGCCCGTGATCTTCATGATGTCGTCGCCCACCACCTGGTGCTCGCCAGTCTCCAGGCCGGCGCCCTCGCCCGGCAGTTGCCGGACCGACCCGTCGAGGCCGCTCACATCGCCACCGACCTCACCTGCACCACCGCCTCGGCGCTGCGTGAACTCAAGTACACCGTCGGCCTGTTGCGGCAGGACGGCGACACCGACAAACCCCCTGAGCCGACCCCAGGCCTGGCCCAACTCCCCGAGCTGGCCGCCTCGTTCGAGAATGCCGGGCTCGTCGTCACCGTCACCACCGAGGGCGAGCCGGGTGCGCTGTCCGCGGGCGCCGACCTCACGGCGTACCGCATCGTGCAGGAAGCCCTCACCAACGTCACCAAGCACGCCGCCGCCCGCGAGGCCGAGGTGCGGCTCGTCTACTCGCGAGACCGGCTGACGGTCACCGTCGCCGATGACGGCGGCGGGCCACCGGCCGTCTCCGCTCCCCCGGGCGGCGGTTACGGCGTCATGGGCATGCGCGAGCGTGTCCGTTCGGCCGGCGGTCGCATCCGGGTGGGCCCTCGGCCCCGGGGCGGCTTCGAAGTCGTCACCGAGCTGCCGCTCGACCCGCACCCGACGCTTCCACTTGCTTAAGTCAATCAATTCTGTCTATGCTTGCGTAAGTCAAGCAATAAACCCTTGCCGGAGGCCCTGCCATGTCCGACGCCCTGACCCGACCCGCTTCGGCGGGGACATCCGCCCCGCCGAAGCCGAACGCCGTGGTGGCGGTGCTGGCCCTGGCCGGAATCGTCGTCTCGCTGATGCAGACCCTGGTCATTCCGATCGTCCCGGAGCTGCCCACCCTGCTGAACGCCTCGGCCTCCAACACCGCCTGGGCCGTGACCGCCACCCTGCTCGCCGCCGCGGTGGCCACTCCGGTCGTCGGCCGCCTCGGCGACATGATCGGCAAGCGGCGCATGCTGATGGTCAGCATCGTGCTGCTGGTCTCCGGCTCCGTGGTCTGCGCCCTGGCCGACTCCCTCGTCCCGATGATCATCGGACGTACCCTGCAGGGCCTCGCCGCCGCCGTGGTGCCGCTCGGCATCAGCATCATGCGCGACGCGCTGCCCGCCGACCGGCTGGCGGGTTCCACCGCGCTGATGAGCGCCTCGCTGGGTGTGGGCGGTGCGGTGGGGCTGCCGGCGGCCGCGTTCATCGCCGACAAGTGGGACTGGCACATCCTGTTCTGGACCTCGGCCGCGCTGGGTGCCGTCGCCTTCGCGCTGGTGCTGCTGATCGTGCCCGAGTCCAAGGTGCGCACCGGTGGCCGCTTCGACCTGGTCGGCTCGCTCGGCCTGTCCACCGGTCTGGTCTCCCTGCTGCTGGCCGTGTCCAAGGGCGGTGACTGGGGCTGGACGTCCGGCACCACGCTGGGCCTGGGCGCCGCCGCCGTCGCGATCCTGCTGGCCTGGGGCTGGTGGGAGCTGCGGGCCGAGCAGCCGCTGGTCGACCTGCGGACGACCGCCAAGCCGCAGGTGCTGTTCACCAACCTGGCCTCGGTGGCCCTCGGCTTCTCGATGTTCGCGATGTCCCTGGTGCTGCCGCAGCTGCTCCAGCTGCCCGAGCAGACCGGCTACGGCCTGGGCAAGTCCATGCTGACGGTCGGCCTGGTGCTCGCCCCGCAGGGCCTGGTCATGATGGTCATGTCCGCCGTGTCCGCGAAGGTCACCCAGGCCAAGGGCCCGAAGGTCACCCTGATGATCGGCGCGCTGATCGTGGCCTCCGGCTACGCCCTGAACATCGTCCTGATGAGCGAGGTCTGGCACCTCATCCTGGTCTCCTGCATCATCGGCGCCGGTGTCGGCTTCACGTACGGCGCCCTGCCCGCCCTGATCATGGGCGCGGTAGACCCGTCCCAGACCGGTGCCGCCAACAGCCTCAACACCCTGATGCGGTCCCTGGGCACGTCGTTCGCCAGTGCCCTGGCCGGTGTCATCCTGGCCCAGATGACCACCGACTTCGGCGGGCACGCCCTCCCGTCGGAGAACGGCTTCAAGGTCGTCATGGCCATCGGCGCCGGAGCCGCCCTGCTGGCCTTCCTCGTCGCCTCCTTCATCCCGCGCCGCCCGGCGCCCGCCCAGGCGGCCACCGACACGGACGAGCAGCCCGAGGCCGTGACGGCCAAGGCGTAACGCCCGGCCGACCGCCCTGCGACAGGCGGCCGTCCTCCCGCTCCGGCGGGAGGCGGCCGCCTGTCGTGTGTGGGGCGACTCAGGAGGCGGCTCAGGCGTTCACGGATGCCGGCGGGCCGCCCTCGTACGCCGCCCGCAGCACGGCCAGGGCCCCGTCGGCCGTGACCTCGCGGGGATTGGCGTAGGCCTGGCCTGCGGTCTGCGCCGCCGCCACCGTCAAGTCGGTTTCCTTCAGGCCGAGTTCGGCGAGGGTGCGGGGTGCGCCGAGGCGTTCGGACAGCTCCCGCAGGGCGCGCGGGGCGTCGTCCGCGTCGAGGGCGCGGGCCAGGGCGGCGGCCGCGTCCGGGGCCGCGGGCGCGTTGTACGCCAGGGCGTACGGCAGGACCACCGTGTGGGTCTCGGCGTGGGGCAGGCCGAAGGTGCCGCCGAGGACATGGCAGAGCTTGTGGTGCAGGCCCATGGTCGTAGCGCCGAGGCAGGAGCCGCACAGCCAGGCTCCGTACAGGGCGCGGCCCCGGGCCTCGATGGAGTCCGGGGCGTCGGCCACCGCCGGGAGGGCGCCCGCCATGGCCCGTACGCCCTCCCCCGCCATCAGTGCGATCAGGGGTGAGGTGTCGGGGGCGTACAGCGCCTCGACGGCGTGGGCGATCGCGTTGATGCCGCTGGTGACGGAGAGCGGTACGGGGAGGGAGAGGGTGAGTTCGGGGTCGTAGACGACGCTGCGCGGGAGGACGACGGGGTCGCGGCCGGTGCGTTTGGCGCCGTGTTCGGTCAGGCCCCAGACCGGGGTCATCTCCGAGCCGGAGTAGGTGGAGGGCACGGCGATCAGCGGTAGGCCGGTGCGCAGGGCGATCGCCTTGCCGAGGCCGATCGAGGAGCCGCCGCCGACGGCCACGCAGCCGTCGGCGCCCGCCGCGCGGGCCGCCTCGACGGCCCGGTCGGCGACCTCGACGGGCACATGCATACGGGCGCCGTCGTGCAGGCCCGCGCAGGCGGGGCCCAGCGAGTCGGCGACCGCCTGCGCGGTGGCGGCGCCATGGCTGCCGCACACCACGAGCAGCCGTCGCAGACCGAGCCTTGCGGCCTCACCGGCCGTCGCGGTGGTGGCGGCACCGGGCCGGAAGACGACCCGCACGGGCCGGGACTCGTAGGAGAAGTCGAGGTCGTGCTTCACGAGCGCTCCAGCACGAGGTCGAAGCGGGCGTGGCGGAAGGGGTTCGGGACGCCGAACTTCCGGGCCAGGGAAAGGTCGTCCGTTTCGGTGAAGTCCTGGACCAGGCCCGGCTTGACGGCGAACACCGCGTCCGAGTCGAGGTAGTCGCTGCCCGCGACGAAGATGTGGGTGGTCACCGGCACATGCGCTGCGGCCTTGGCGATGAAGTGGATGTGGGCGGGGCGGTAGGGGTGGCGGGCGGTCGCGCGCAGCAGGTCGCCGACCGGGCCGTCCGTGGGGATCGGGTACGGGCTCGGCACGCAGGTGCGGAACCAGAAGCGGCCCTCGGCGTCCGCGGTGAACAGCCCGCGCCCGTTGCCCGGCGGCTGCACCTCCGGCTGCTGGACGTCGTAGAAGCCGTTCCCGTCGGCCTGCCAGACGTCAATGACCCCACCTGGCAAGGGAGTTCCGTCCCGGGACAGGACCCGGCCGCTGACCACGCAGGGCTCGCCGCCGCCCACCAGGTCGATGTCCGCGCCGAGTTCGCGCGCCGGGGACTCGGTCATGTGGAAGGGGCCCAGGACGGTCGACTCGGTGGCGCCGGGGGCGCGGTCGGCGCTGTTGCCGTGGATTGTCTCGACGAGCATCGACAGACCGAGCACGTCCGACAGGAGGATGAACTCCTGCCGGGTGTCCGTGCACATCTGCCCGGTCGCCGTCAGGAAGCCGATCGCGCGCTCCCACTCCTCCTGCGTCAGACGGGTCTCGCGGGCGAAGGCGTGGAGGTGGCGGATCAGGCCGGTCAGCAGCTCGCGCAGGCGCGGGTCGGCGGTGCCGTCGAGGCTGGTCACCGCCTCGTCCGTGACCTTCGTGTCGGTGGCGTCGGTGGTCATGTCGGCTCCCTTTCCGGTGCGCGGATCAGCCGAACCAGACGACGAGCCGCACGTCCTCGTCGCCGTACCTGGCCGCCAGGTCCCGCATGGCGATCCATACCTGTGCCCAGCATCCCTCGTCCGGCGGGGCGAGCATCCGCGCCGTGAGGACCACGGGGCGGTACACCGCTCCGTCCAGCCGCACATCGGCACCGGGCGGCCACTCCGGCGGTGCCAGGAGCAGGTCGCTGCCGAAGGTGTCGGCGGCCGCCCCGCGCAGGCCGGGAGTCACCCGAACGAGTTCGTCGCCGTCCGGCTGTGCCCGCACCGCCCAGTTCCAGGCAGGCCCGTGGGCGAGCGGGGCGTCCCAGTCGACCGCCGCGACCTCGGCCCAGGTGGCGTAGGTGTGGCTGTGCTGGAAGTCCCCGAGGCCCGTCTCCCGTACCGGATCCGAGACGCCGTCCGGCAGCCCGCGGCCGGCGAAGAGCGGCCGCTCCACGTCCCCCGCCCCGCGGACGCCGAAGAGACACTCCCAGGCGACGTAGTCCCGGGGCGGCTGGAAGTCCAGCAGATCGGCCGTGAACTGCCAGCGCCCGTCTGGCGAGCGGCTTTCGATGACACCGTCGATGTCCGTACCCACGAGGGATGACCTTACGACAGTCCGGGCGTCAATTGACCTCCCGGAGCTGTTACTTGATGACGGCGTTCGCCACGACCACGACGACGCCGAGCAGCGCGTCGACCAGGCCGATGCCCACGGCGACGGCCCAGGCGCGTCCCGACCACCGTGCCGTGACCAGGCCGAGGCCGAACAGCAGCAGGATGTTCAGCAGGAACGCCGGATCCTCCACCCCGTCCGCCGGCCACCAGCCCCAGCCCGCCCCGGCGAGGATCGCCACGGTCGGCAGCACCGCCGTGACCAGGGGCCACTCGTCGGCGAGGGCGCGCAGGGCGTCCCAGCGGCGGTGCGGTGCGCGCTCGGCGATGTAGTGGGCGTAGCCGTGGGCGAGGGCGGAGGCGCACGCCGTCACCAGCAGCCATATGGCGTCGTAGCGGCGGCTGACGCGGGAGGTGTGGCCGTATTGGCTGAGGGCCGCGACCATGGAGCAGGCCAGTACGGCGCCGTAGACACCGCCGAAGAGGACGGCCTCGCGGGTGTCGTGCTGTCGTGGCTCGTGGACGGCCGTCGTTATCTGCGCCATGTCCTCCACGATCACCCGGCATCCGCGGGGCCGCCAGTTGCGACATGACGATGTGTCCTGCCGCCTGGGCCGATGCCGCACACAGTGTCCATGCACGGCCGACCGGCGATCTCGTTAGGGTCGGCGCATGACCCACAGTTTCGTTGTGCACATCCCCGACGCCGAGCTCGAACCCGAGCCCCTGAGCCCGGAGCAGATCGTCTCCGGGACGCCGGAGGTGACCGGGAAGGTGGTGTGGGAGTCGGCGGACGGCCGGCAGGTCCGCGGGGTCTGGCAGATCACGCCGGGTGTCGTCACCGACACCGAGGCGGACGAGCTGTTCGTCGTGATCAGCGGTTCGGCGACGATCGAGGTCGAGGGTGGGCCGACGCTGAGGGTGGGGCCCGGGGACCTGGCGGTGCTGCGCGAGGGCGACCGTACGACGTGGACGGTGCACGAGACGCTGCGGAAGGCGTACGCCATCAATCTGTGACCGGGGCCGCCGTGGTGCCGCGGATCTCCAACGTCGGTGCGGTGAGGTGCAGTTGGCCCGCTCCCCCGGGGTGTTCGAAGCGGTCCAGCAGGCAGCGGGCGGCGCGCCGGCCGACCTCGTGGCTGCCGTTGTCGACGGTGGTCAGCCAGACGTGGCGCAGGCGCGAGATGCTCGTGTTGTCGTAGCCGACGACGGACACGTCGCGCGGGACGCGCAGGCCGAGCTCCTCGGCCGCCGAGAGGGCGCCGACGGAGGCGATGTCGTTGACGGCGAAGAGGGCGGTGGGCCTCTCCGGGCGGCTGAGCAGCCGGACGGTGGTGCGGTAGCCGCCCTCCTCGGTCATGTCGCTCGGTTCGACCACTGCCTGGTCCGCGAGGCCGTGCGCCCGCATCGTCGCCTCGAAGCTGCGGCGGCGCAGTTCGCCGACGGCGCCGTAGCCCGCGATGTGCGCGATACGGCGGTGGCCGAGGCCGATGAGGTGCTCGGTGACCAGGCGGGCGCCCCGCTCGTCGTCGCCCGCCACGACGTCCACGCCCGCCGGGGCCGGTTCGCGGGCGCCCGCGACGACGATCGGGATCCGCTCGGCGGCCGTGCCGAGGGCGGCCGGGTCGGGCAGGGTGCCGACGACGACCAGGCCGTCCACGCGCAGGTCAAGGAGCGGGTCGGTGGGGTCCTGGCCGGTGCGGCGGTTGAGGCGGGCGTCCGCCAGCAGCATCCGCAGGCCGTTGTCGTGCAGCAGTGAGTTCAGGCCGTCCAGCAGGTCGACGAACCAAGGGTTGCGCAGGTCGTTGAGGAGCACGCCGACGGTGCGGGTGCGCTGCTCGCTGAGGCTGCGGGCGGCGGCGTTGGGCCGGTAGCCGAGCTGCTGCACCGCCCGCAGCACGGCCTCCCGCTTCTCCGGCCGCACCTGCTCGGAGCCGCGCAGCACGAGCGAGACCAGCGACTTGGACACCCCTGCCTGCTCGGCCACGTCGCGGATCGTCGGCGGTTTCATGGTGTGGACCGTTCCATGGGCCGCCGCGCCTTGTCAAAGGGGCCGGGGAGGGTTGACAGCTGCTGAGCGTGGGCTCAGGGTGGCCTGGACAGATTATGGACCGGTCCAAAGAGGGGCTGTCATGGTGGATTCGCTCGGTGTCGCCGTCGTCGGGTTCGGCTGGATGGGCCGGGTGCACACCCAGGCGTACGCCCGCGTCCTGCACCACTACCCGCAGCTGGGCCTGCGCCCGCAGCTGATCACGGTCGCCGAGGAGGTGCCGGGCCGGGCCGAGGAGGCCGCCGCGCAGTTCGGGTTCGCCGCCACCACCCGTGACTGGCGCGATGTCGCCGCGGACCCGCGGGTCCAGGCGGTCTCCATCACCGCCCCGAACTTCCTGCACCGCGAGATCGGCGTGGCGATGGCCGAGGCGGGCAAGCACATCTGGATCGAGAAGCCGGTCGGGCTGAGCGCGGCGGACGCCCGGGCGGTCGCCGACGCGGTGGCCACCGCGGGCGTCCAGGGTGCCGTCGGCTTCAACTACCGCAACGCGCCCGCCGTCGAGGCCGCCCGCGAACTCATCGCCTCCGGCGCCATCGGCACCGTCACCCACGTCCGCATCCGCCTCTTCAGCGACTACGCCGCCCATCCCGAGGGTGCTCTGACCTGGCGCTACGAGAAGGAGCGCGGCGGCAGCGGGGTGCTGGGCGACCTCGCCTCGCACGGCACGGACCTGGCCCGCCACCTGCTGGGCGACATCGAGTCACTGACCGCCGACACGGCCGTCTTCATCCCCGAGCGGGCCCGCCCCACCGGCGCCACCGCCGGCCACACCCGCGCCACCGGCGGCGAACTCGGCCCGGTCGAGAACGAGGACTACGTCAACTGCCTGCTGCGCTTCGCCTCCGGCGCCCGCGGTGTCCTGGAGGCCTGCCGGGTCTCGGTCGGCGAGCAGAACAACTACGGCTTCGAGGTGCACGGCACGAAGGGCGCGGTCTTCTGGGACTTCCGCCGCATGAACGAGCTCGGCGTCAGCCGCGGCACGAGCTACCAGGACCAGCCCGTCAGCACGGTGTACGTCGGCCCCGGCGACGGCGAGTTCGGGGCGTTCCAGCCGGGCGCGGCGAACGCCATGGGCATGGACGACCTGAAGGTGATCGAGGCGCACCGCTTCCTGCGCTCCATCGCGGAGGGCAAGCCGTACGGGGCGACGCTCCCGGACGCCGTGCACAGTGCCGCCGCGCTGGAGGCGATGGTGCGGTCGGCGGAGAGCGGGTCCTGGGTCAGCGTTCCGTCATAGCGGCCAGCGACTCCACGCCCTTGGCGAGGGCGTCGATCACAGACTGCGGAGGGGTGTCCGGGACTCCGGGCGCCCAGCCCCTCCGCCGGGTCCTGGCCGCGAGCGGGAGTTCCACCTGGACTCCCCCGCCGCGGGTCAGGTTCACCGGGTTGCGGGCGTGCAGACCGCGCAGGGACACCGGGATCTCGTCGAGGTCCGTGACCGCCTCGAACTCCGGCCGCAGCGCGTCGAGTTCGGCTGCGAGGAGCCGCGCGGCCGGCCGGTTGCCCCCGCCGAGGAAGATCGACCGGGGCGCCGTGGGCCTCATATGGCCGTGCAGGGAGACCACCACCGTCACCTGCGCCAGGAAGTCCCGCAGCAGCCCGCAGTGTTCGACCGCCATACGCGGCGACGGGATGTGCACCGGCTCGGGCACGCCCGGCTGGGTGAACACCAGGCTGGTGGCGTCGCACAACTCGCCCACGGAGCGGGCGAGTTCGGCCGTACCGCCCTCGTTGCTGCCGTGCAGTGCGAGGAGTCCGGTGTCGCCACCCTGCGTGAGGGTGGCGAGCAGCCGTACGCCTTCGATCTCGACCTGCTCCGTGCGTGTCGTCACTCGGCCCCTCAACTCGTCGCCTGCGGTGGCATGTTGTACGGCGTGACCACCTGGATCGCCGACGGCAGCGTAGGGCCCGCGGGCGGCAGGGCGCCGTGGGCGCGCATCACGATGTGGCAGGCCTCGCGCATGTCCTGGCGCAGGTCGTGGTGGAGGACGGCGGACAGGCGGTGCTCGCGCAGCAGACGGGTGTTGTCGTGGTCGAGGTCGTGCGCGACGAACACCGCGCACTCGCGGCCCAGGTCCTCGAAGGCGCGCAGGGTGGCGTTGTTGCCGCCGCCGATCGAGTAGACGGCGCGGATGGCCGGGTCGCGTTCCAGGGCGGCGCGGACCAGGTCGTACTGGGTGGCGTCCAGGCCGTGTCCCTCGGCGATCTCGACCAGCGTGCGGTCCGGGTGGCGGGTGCGCATGGCGCTGCGGAAGCCCATCTCGCGCTCCTCCTCGTTGCGGAAGAAGCCGCTGCTGAGGCTGGTGAGCACATTGCCGGGGCGCTCGCCCAGCCACTGGCCCATCAGGTAGGCGGCGGTCGCGCCGGCGGCCCGGTTGTCGATGCCGACGTAGGCGAGGCGGGCGGTGGCGGGCAGGTCGGTGACCAGGGTGACGACGGGGATGCCGGCCTCGGCGAGGCGGCCGACGGCGGCCGTGACCTCGGGGACATCCGGGGCCTTGAGGATCACGCCCTGCGAGCCGCGCCGGGCGATCCGGTCCAGGATCCTCGTCAGCTCCGGCGCCGGGCCGGTCTCGCGGAAGTGGAAGCGCGAGCGGACGACGGCCGGGTGCAGGGACGGCAGCTCCGCCTCCAGGGCGGCGCGTACGGCGGTGGAGAACCGTTCCGGCGTCTGCATCACGATGTCGATCATGAAGGTGCGGCCGACCAGCCGCACCTGGGTGCGCTGCCGGTCCAGGTCGGCGATGGCCTGCTGGACCTCCCGTGCGGTGCTCTCGCGGACACCGCCCCTGCCGTTCAGGACCCGGTCGACGGTGGCCTCGCTCAGGCCCGCCTGGCGGGCGATCTCCCGGATCGGGAACGGGTGACCCATTCGGTGGCTCCTTGAGGGGTTTTTGATGGCCGCGTGCCGGTTGTTCGACGGGTTTGTACTGACAAGAATGGCAGCGCTGAGTCGCCCCTGTCACCGAGAGGACCTCGATGTCCTTCACCGCCGTACAACACCGTGCCTGGCTGTCCGAGCAGGACTGCGACCTCGACTCGTTCCGCACGCTCGTCGAGCGGACGGCCGACCTCGCCGACTACCCGCACGCCCTGGCGGTGGAGCGGAACGTCCTGCTGTACGACGCCGAGCGCGTCCTCGCAGCCGGGCGCCGGGACGTCCAGGCGGAGCTGGTCAGAGCGCTCACCGACGGGCCCGGAGTGGTGGTGTTCCGGGGCGCGTTCCCCGACCGGGTGGTCGTCGAGCGGGCCACCGAGGTGTTCGACTCGCTGATCCGCGAGCAGTACGCGGCGGGTACGACGGCCGGCGACCACTTCGCCAAGCCGGGCGCCAACGAGCGGGTGTGGAACGCGCTGGAGAAGGCGGCCCTCTACGACCCGGCGGCCTTCGCCGACTACTACGCCAACCCCGTCCTCGCGCTGGTCTGCGAGGCCTGGCTCGGCCCCGGCTACCAGGTGACCTCCCAGGTCAACGTGGTCAACCCGGGCGGCCTCGCCCAGACCGTGCACCGCGACTACCACCTCGGCTTCCTCTCCGACGAGGCCGCTGCGGCCTACCCGTCGCACGTCCACCGCCTCTCCCCCGTGCTCACCCTGCAGGGCGCGGTCGCGCACTGCGACATGCCGGTGGAGTCGGGTCCGACGCTGTACCTGCCGTTCTCGCAGGCGTACGAGCCCGGCTATCTGGCCTGGCGGCGGCCGGAGTTCCAGGCGTACTTCAAGGAGCGCCACGTCCAGCTCCCGCTCGGCAAGGGCGACGCCGTCTTCTTCAACCCGGCGCTGTTCCACGCCGCCGGCACCAACCGCACCCCCGACGTGCGGCGCATGGCCAACCTGCTGCAGGTGTCCTCGGCCTTCGGGCGCGCGATGGAGACCGTGGACCGCGAGGCGGTGGCCAACGCGGTCTACCCGGTGCTGCTGCGCCGCAAGGCCGAGGGTGCCGACGAGGCGTGGCTGGAGAACGTGATCGCCGCGAGCGCCGAGGGCTACCCCTTCCCCACCAACCTCGACAGCGACCCGCCGGTCGACGGACTGGCCCCGCCCTCGCAGGCGGACCTCGTGCGCGAGGCACTGCGCGAGGGACGGCCCGCGCGGATCCTGCGGGACCAACTGCGCGTGGCCGGCGAACGGCGCGCGAGCTGAAAGGGCAGCGGAGATCCATGGGACTTCTCGACGACAAGGTCGTCCTCGTCAACGGCGGCAGCCAGGGCGTCGGCGCCGCCATCGCGCGGGCGGCCGTCCGGGAGGGGGCCGTCGTGGCCGTCACCGGACGGCGTCCGGAGCCCGGCGAGGCGCTGGTCGGCGAGCTGTCGGCGGCGGGCGGCAAGGCGATGTTCATCCGCGCCGACCTCGCGGACGCCGAGCAGGCCATGCACGCGGTGGGCGACGTCGTCGCCGCGTACGGGCGTGTCGACTGCCTGGTCAACTCCGCGGGGCTCACCTCCCGCGGCACGCTGCTGGACACCACGCCCGAGCTGTTCGACGAGCACATCGCGATCAACCTGAAGGCGCCGTTCTTCGCCATGCAGGCCGCCGTCGCGGACATGGTGGCCCGGAAGTCCCCCGGCACGATCGTCAACATCATCACCACCTCGGCGCACGGCGGACAGCCGTTCCTCGCGCCGTACGTGGCCTCGAAGGCCGGCCTGGTCGGCCTGACCCGCAACGCCGCGCACGCCCACCGCTGGGACCGGATCCGCATCAACGGCCTGAACATCGGCTGGACGGCGACCGAGGGCGAGGACGCCACGCAGAAGACCTTCCACGACGCCACGGACGACTGGCGCGAGGAGGCGGCGGCCAAGCTGCCGATGGGCAAGCTGGGCCAGCCGGACGAGATCGCGGACTTCGTGGTCTTCCTGCTGTCGGACCGGTCGGGCGTGGTGACGGGATCGGTGATCGACTGGGACCAGAACGTCTTGGGCGGCTTGGACTGAATCAGCCCGTCCGGCGTTTGAGGACGAGCCCGAAGGGCGATTCGGGGTCCGGGGCAGAGCCCCGGCAACGGACAGCAACCACACACCAGGAAAGCAGCGGAGCTAATGCGCATCGGAATCCTCGGCCTCGGCCGCATCGGCGCCTTCCACGCCGAGACCCTCTCCGGACTCGACGCGGTCGAGTCGCTCGTCCTCACCGACCCGTTCACGGACGCCGCCAAGTCCGCGGCGGAGCGGTTCGGCGGCGAGGTCGTGGACTCGCCGGAGGCCCTGCTGGCCGCCGGCGTCGACGGCATCGTGGTCGCGGCCGCGACGGACGCCCACCCCGGGCTGATCCTGGCCGGGGTCGAGGCCGGCATCCCGGTCTTCTGCGAGAAGCCCGTCGCCAAGACCATGGCCGAGGGCGTCCAGGTCCTCAAGGCCGTCGAGGGCACGGATGTGCCGATCCAGATCGGCTACAACCGCCGCTTCGACGCCGGCTTCGTCGCCGCCCGCGCCGCCGTGCAGGCCGGTGAGCTGGGCAAACTGCACACCGTACGGTCGACCACGCTGGACCCTGCGCCCCCGCCGGCCGGGTACATCGCCGCCTCGGGCGGCATCTTCCGCGACTGCTCCGTGCACGACTTCGACATCATCCGCTGGGTGACCGGCCGCGAGGTCGTCGAGGTGTACGCCGTCGGCGGCAACCGGGGCGCCGACTACATCAAGGAAGCGGGCGACGCCGACACCACCGGCGCCATCCTCACCCTGGACGACGGCACGATCGCGGTCGTCTCCAACTCCCGCCACAACGCCCGGGGTTACGACGTCCGCATGGAGATCCACGGCTTTACGGACTCCATCGCCGTGGGCCTGGACGACAAGCTGCCGCTGCGCTCCGTCGAGCCCGGCGTGACCTTCCCGGCCGGCACCCCGCACGACTTCTTCATGGACCGCTTCACCGAGGCCTACCGCGCCGAACTCACCGCGTTCACCGAGGTCGTGGCCGGCACCCGCCCCTCGCCCTGCACGGTCGCGGACGCCCTGGAGGCCGGCTGGATCGCCGACGCGTGCACGCTGTCGCTGCACGAGCACCGGCCGGTGACCATCGCCGAGGTCCGCACCGCCTGAGCGGCGGCCGCAGTCTCTCGTGCTCCGGGTGCTGGGCGGCCTCCGGCGCCCGGAGCACGAGTGTGTCGACCACCACGTCGCCCGGTCCGACACGGCCAGGAGATCTCTGCGTACGACCATGAGATCGCCTTGACCGAACGAACGACCGAGGAGCGACGGCCATGAACGCCGACGAGATACCCGGACCCTCCGACGACACCCGTCAACCCGCCTTCTCCAGCGGGGAGTTACGCACGCCGCTCGGCCCCGCAGGCCCCCGCGCGGTGGTCGTCGTAGGCGCCGGGCCGAGCGGTCTCGCGGCCGCGCGTGAACTGGAGCGGGCCGGACACCGGGTGACCGTCCTGGAGGAGCAGGAGACCGTGGCCGGGAAGTGCCGGAGCGTACGCATCGACGGCCGGGCCTACGACCTCGGCGGGCACATCTGCACCAACCGGTACGAGCGGACGGCGGAGTTGATGGCCGAACTGGACGTGGAGACGGAGCGCACCAGCCGCTATCGCGTCCTCGACGCCGAGGGACGCGCCACCGCCCAGCCCATGGCGTTCCTGCGCGGCGACGCCTTCCCGCGCTACCGGGCGCTGCGCGAGCGGGAGTTCCCGCGCATCGCCGAACCCGGGCTCGCCCACTCCGCGCGGGCCCTGGCCGCACCGGTCACCCACTGGCTCGCCGAACACGGCCTTCAGTCCATGGCCGAGTCGTTCGGCACCGGGTACACGGCGGCCGGGTACGGCTATCTCGACGACGACGTGCCCGCGCTCTACTTCGTCAAGTACGCCGAGATGACCGGACTGCTGTCCGACCCGCCCGAACTCCTCGGCCACGCGGGCGCGTTCACCGTCGTGGGCGGCTTCGACACGCTGTGGCGGCGGGTCGCCGAGGAGCTGAAGGACGTACGGCTCGGCGTGCGGGTGCTGTCGGTCGAACGGCACACGGGCGGCGTACGCGTCCACACCGACTCCGGCCCGGTGGACGCGGACGACCTGGTCCTCGCCGTCCCCCTGGACCGCATCCTGCCGCTCCTGGACGCCACCGAGGACGAGCGCGACCTGGCCGGGCGGATCCGCTCCAACGCCTACCACACCACCCTCGCCACCGCCTCCGGCCTCCCGGAGAATGCCTTCTACTTCCTCGACCGCCACACCGCGACCCGTGACGCGAGCGGCCACTGCGTCTCGTACCACCACCGCTACCCGGACAGCGACGTACGGACCTTCTACTCCTACGGCCGCCCCGAGGACGTCACCGCTCGGCTGCGGGACGACGTCGCGGAGCTCGGCGGGCGGCTGGAGGAGGTGCATCTGCACCGCCAGTGGGCGTTCATGCCGCACTTCGGCAGCGCCGACCTCGCGGACGGTGTCCTGGACCGGCTCGACGCACTGCAGGGCCGAGGCCGCACCTACTACGTCGGCGGGCTGCCCGCCTTCGAGCTGATCGAGTGCACCATCGCGCACGCCCAGGAACTCGCCCGCCGCCACTTCCCGCCCGCGGGCGCCACACTGACCCTGCACCAACCGACCGAGGAGGAACGGCCGTCATGAGCGAACCCGTCCGCGAGCCACTGCGCATCGGCGTCCTGGGCGCCGCCCGGATCACCGAACGCGCCCTGATCGACCCGGCCAGGACGGGCGGCCACCGTCTCGTCGCGGTGGCCGCCCGCGACCGGTCCCGCGCCGAGGCCTTCGCCGCCGAGCACAGTGTGGAGCGGGTCGCGGACTCCTACGCCGATCTGCTCGCCGATCCCGAGGTCGAGGTGGTCTACAACCCGCTCGCCAACGGCCTGCACGGGCCCTGGAACCTGGCCGCCCTGGCGGCCGGCAAGCACGTCCTGAGCGAGAAGCCGTCGGCGAGCAACGCCGAGGAGGCCGCCGAGGTACGGGAGGCGGCCGCGAAGGCCGGCACGGTCTTCATGGAGGGCTTCCACTACCTCTTCCACCCGGTCACCCGGCGCCTGCACGAGCTCCTGCAGAGCGGTGAACTGGGCGAGCTGCAGCGGGTGGAGACGATGGTCGCGATCCAGGCCCCCGCCGACACCGACCCGCGCTGGTCCCTGCCGCTGGCCGGCGGCGCCGTGATGGACCTCGGCTGCTACAGCCTGCACGCGCTGCGGATGCTGGCGCCCTGGGCGGGCGGCGCCCCGCGGCTGGTCTCGGCGCAGGGCGGGGAGCGTTCGGGCGCACCCGGGGTCGACGAGTGGCTGGACGCCGAAGTGGCCTTCCCGAACGGCGCCACCGGCTCGGCGCGCTGCCACATGGCGTACGACAGGCTGGAGATGAGCTGCCGGATCGTCGGCAGCCGGGGCGAGGCGCTGGCGCCGAACTTCGTGCTCCCGCAGATGGACGACCGGATCGTGGTCCGCACGGCGGAGGGTGAGCGGACGGAGCGGCTCGGGACCCGGTCGTCGTACACGTACCAGCTGGAGGCCTTCACGGCGCGGGTACGGGCGGGCGCTGCACTGCCGCTGGATGCGGACGACGCGGTGGCGACGATGACCCTGATCGACGCCTGCTACCGGGCGGCCGGATTCGAACCCCGGCCGCGGACGCGGGTGTAGCCGGAGGACGGCCGGACGGGGCGCCTGGGTTGCCGCGGCGGCGGGCGGGGGCCGGTGCGGGCGCGGACCCGGACGCAGGCGCAGGCCGGGCACGGACGCGGCGCGGGCTCTGCGATGATCGGTGCCATGGCCGCTCGCATTGCTCCCGCCCGCGTCGCCGACCTCCAGCAGGTCCTCGCCGACCACAGCCGCTACTGGGGCGAGCGCGATCTGCGCGACCTCCATCTGTTGGCCCTGGTGCAGGAGTTCGGCGAGACCTGCCTGGTCGCCCGCTCCGACGACGGCATCCTCGGCTATCTGATCGGCTTCGTCACCCCCGGCCGCACCGGATACGTGCATCTGATCGCGACGCGGGACGACGCCCGTGGCAGCGGCCTGGGCCGCGAACTGTACGCCGCCTTCACCGAGGCCGCACGGCGGCAGGGGGCCCTCCGGCTGAAGGCCATCACGAGCCTCGGCAACAAGGAGTCGGTGGCCTTCCACCGCAGCCTCGGTTTCGACGTCCGCGTGGCGGAGGACTACAACGGTCCCGGCGAGGACCGGGTCGTGTTCAGCCGCGCGCTCGGCTGACGTCGTACAGGGCCGGCCGCTCGGCCAGCTCGACCTGCACCCGGCCGCCGCCCTCCAGCGCCCGCACGCCCGCCTCGCACACCGCCGCCACCGCGTAGCCGTCCCACACGCTCGGGCCGATGACCTCGCCGCGGCGGGTGGCGTCGACCCAGGCCTGGACCTCTCGGTCGTAGGCGTCGGCGAAGCGTTCGATGTAGTCCTGGGTGATGGTGCCGCCCCAGCGGCCGGCCATATTGGTGACCATGGCATGGCCGTCGCCGATGCGGGCGGTGCCGCGTTCGCAGACCACCTCGGCCTGGACCTGGTAGCCGAAGCCGCAGTTGACGAAGATCTCGACGTCGACGATCGCACCGCCGTCGGTCTCGAAGACGACGAACTGCGGGTCCTGCACTCCGTCCGGTGCGTTCGCGGACGGGGTGGGGCGCAGGACCGTGACGGCGGTGATCTCCTGGTCGAGCAGCCAGCGCGTCACGTCCATCTCGTGCACCACGGAGTCGTTGATGAGCATCTCGCTGCGCCAGCCGGGCGGGGAGGCGAGGTTGCGGTGCCGGTTGTGCAGCATCAGCGGGCGGCCCAACTGGCCCGTGTCCAGAAGGGACTTGAGTCTCATGTACTCGGCGTCGTAGCGCCGCATGAAGCCGACCTGGACCCGGCGGCGGCCCAGCTTCTGCTCCGCTTCGAGCACGCGCAGTGCGGAGGCCGCGTCCGGGGTGAGCGGCTTCTCGCACAGCACGGGCAGGTCGTGCTCGAACGCCGTCAGCAGGGCCGCCTCGTGGACGGGCCCCGGGGAGGCGATCAGGACGGCGTCGACGTCGGCCGCCGTCATGGCGGCGGCCGGGTCGGTGTAGGCGGTGCAGCCGTCGATGCGGGCCGCGACGTCCTTGGCGCGTTCCGCATCGACGTCCACGACTGCGGTCACCCTGGCCCCGCTGGTGACCTCCTGGATACGGCGGACATGGTCGGCGCCCATCTTGCCGGTGCCGACGACCGCGACTTGCAGTGTTCCTTGCCGAGCCATGGTCGTTCGTCCCCCTTCGGAGGGTCAGGCGCCGCAGGATCTCAGGAACTTGCGGGTGCGCACCGCGATCGGCAGCGGCTTGTCCGGCTCGCACGGGTACATGTCCTGCTCGACGATGGCGAACAGCTCCACGCCGAGCTTCTGCGCGGCCTCCAGCACGGGCCCCAACTCCGGTACGCCGGACGGGGGTTCGCACATCACGCCCTGGGCCACGGCGGGCCCGAACGGGGTCTCGTTCCTGACCACGTCCGCGAGGATCTCCGGGTCGACCTGCTTGAGGTGCAGATAGCCGATGCGTTCGCCGTAGGTCTCGATCAGCTTGACGCTGTCGCCGCCGTAGTAGGCGTAGTGCCCGGTGTCCAGGCAGAGGTTGACCAGTTCGGAGTCGGTCGAGTCGAGGAAGCGCTCGACGTGGTCCTCGGTGTCGATGTGGGTGTCGGCGTGCGGGTGCACGACAATGTCGAGGCCGTACGTCTCCTTCACCTCGTGGCCGAGCCGCTCCATGCCCTTGGTGAGATACGCCCACTGCTCGCCGGTCAGCTCCTGCGGCTCCAGGATCTCGGCGGTCTTGTCGTCCCGCCAGAAGGACGGGATGACGACCAGGTGCTTCGCGCCCATGGCCTGGGTGAGTGCGGCGACCTGGCTGACGTGCTCCCAGGTGGACTCCCAGACGGAGGGGCCGCGGTGCAGGCCGGTGAAGACCGTGCCGGCGGAGACCTTCAGGTCACGCTTGTTGATCTCGTCGGTGAGGCGGGCCGGGTCGGTCGGCAGGTAGCCGTAGGGGCCCAGCTCGATCCACGGGTAGCCGGCCTCGGCGACCTCGTCGAGGAAGCGTTCCCAGGGCACCTGCTGGGGGTCGTCGGGGAACCAGACGCCCCAGGAGTCAGGGGCCGATCCGACCCGGATGCGGTCCAGTGCACCTGTCATGTCAGGAGGTTCCTTCCGGGGTCGCCGCCACGGGTGCGGTGAGGTCCTTCTCTTCCGGGAGTTCCTCGACGTCGACGCCGCGCACCTGGGACAACTCGTGCTTGAGTGCGGCGAGTTCGGCGCCACCGGCCATGTGGTTGGTCAGCTCCTCCAGGGTGATCTGGCTGCGCTCGGCGGAGAGTTCCATCGTGCCCAGGCGGAGCACGCTGAAGTGGTCGCCGACCATGTAGGCGTGGTGCGGGTTGTGGGTGATGAAGATGACGCCCAGGCCGCGGTCGCGGGCGGCGGCGATGTATTTGAGCACCACGCCGGACTGCTTCACTCCCAGCGCGGCGGTGGGCTCGTCCAGGATCAGCACGCGGGCGCCGAAGTAGACGGCGCGGGCGATGGCGACGCACTGGCGCTGGCCGCCGGAGAGGGTGCCGATGGGCTGTTCCAGGTTGTCCAGGACGATGCCCATGTTGCGGAGTTCCTCGTCCGCGGTCTTCTTCATCTTCTCGATGTCGAGACGACGCACGGGCCAGGGGCCCTTGGTCATCTCGGAGCCGAGGAAGAAGTTGCGCCACACCGGCATCAGCGGGACCGTCGCCAGGTCCTGGTAGACGGTGGCGATGCCCTTGTCCAGCGCGTCACGCGGGGTGGAGAAGCGCACCGGGGTGCCGTCGACGAGGAACTCGCCCTCGGTGTGCTGGTGCAGCCCGGAGATGATTTTGATGAGCGTCGACTTGCCGGCGCCGTTGTCGCCCAGCACGCAGGTGACCTGGCTGGGGCGGACCTGCAGGCTGACGCCGTGCAGGGCGCGGATGTTGCCGTACGCCTTGCCCGCGTTGCGCAGTTCGACGATCACGCCGTCCTTCTCCGGTGCGGCGTCCTGGAGGATGGCTCCGTGAGTTCCGCTGTTCTTGTCTGTCATCGGATTCACCTCCGGGTCATGGTGCGCTGGACCCACAGATTGATCAGGACGGCGCCGAGGAGCATGACGCCGAGGAAGGCCTTGAACCAGTCGGGGTTCCAGCCGGCGTAGACGATGCCCTGCTGCACCATGCCGAACATGAACGCGCCGAAGACCGGGCCGATCGCCGAGCCGTAGCCGCCGGTCAGCAGGCAGCCGCCGATCACCGCTCCGGAGATGTAGATCAGCTCGATGCCGACGCCCTCGCCGGACTGCACCGTGTTGAAGGAGAACAGCTGGTGCATGCCGACGAACCAGGCGCCGAAGCCGACCAGCATGAACAGCGAGATCTTCGTGAAGGCGACCGGCACGCCGACGGCGCGGGCGCTGTCCTTGTTGCCGCCGACCGCGAAGGTCCAGTTGCCGTACTTGGTGCGCAGCAGCACCCAGGTGGCGATCGCCGCGAACAGCAGCCACCAGAACACGGTGATCTTCACCTGCACGCCGCCGATGTCGAACGACGACGCGAAGACCTTCTTGGCCTGGTCGAAGCCGTCCATGTTGCTGATGTCGTCGGTGGCGACGTTGCCGGTGACCAGCTTGGTCACCGCGAGGTTGACGCCCTGCAGGATCAGGAAGGTGCCGAGCGTGACCAGGAAGCTGGGCAGGCCGGTCTTGACCACCATCCAGCCGTTGAAGAAGCCGATGGCGAGCGAGACGACCAGGGCGGCGATGACACCGACCCATACGTTCATGGTGAGCTGGTAGCTGATCATGCTGGCGGTGAGCGCCGAGGTGATCACCCCGACACCGGCGGACAGGTCGAACTCGCCGCCGATCATCAGCAGGGCGACCGGGATGGTCACGATGCCCAGGGTCGAGGACTGGTAGAGGATGTTCGCCATCGAACCGGCGTCGCGCACCGGCGGAGCGGCGATCAGGAAGAACACGTACACCGCTACCGCACCGAGGAAGACACCCACCTCGGGACGGGCCAACAGCCTGACCACCAGCGGCCGTTCGGCTGTGCGCCCGTCGGTCTGCTTGGGGCCGGAGGCCGGCGGTGAGGTCACCGCCGGCTCAGCATGCTGGGTCATACCAATCACCGAGTGCCCTTCGCGGCGAACTGGGAGACGGCCTCGACATTGCTCTTGTCGACGAAGGCAGGACCGGTCAGCACCGGCTGCTCACCGCCGCCCATGTAGTTGCCGTTGTTCTTGTAGAGCCAGAGCGAGTCGACGGCCAGGTAGCCCTGGAGATACGGCTGCTGGTCCACCGCGAACTGGATCGTGCCCTTGCTGATGGCGGTCGTCAGGTCCTTGTTGAGGTCGAAGGTGGCGACCTTCGCCTTGCTGCCGGCGTCCGCGAGCGACTGCACCGCGGTCAGCGCGTACGGGGCGCCGAGTGCGGTGACGTAGTCGATGGAGGAGTCCTGCTTGAGCTTGGCGGTGATCGTCGACTTCACGGACGGCATGTCGGTGCCGTTGACGTAGAGGACGTCGGTCTTGCCGGAGAAGGTCTTCTTCACGCCGTCGCAGCGCTGGGTGAGGCCGACGTTGCCCTGCTCCTGGATGACACAGACGGTGTGCTTGGCGCCGAGGGAGTTGAGCTTCTTGCCGAACGCCTCACCGGCCACGCTCTCGTCCTGGCCGAAGAACTCCATCAGGCCGAGCTTCTTCCAGTCGCTCACACCGGAGTTGAGGCCCACCACAGGTATGTTCGCCGACGTCGCCTTGCCGACGACGGTCTTCATGGCGTCCGGCTTGGCGAGGGTGATCGCGATGCCGTCGACCTTCTGGTCGATCGCGTTCTGCACCAGGGTGGCCTGGTTGCCCGCGTTCGGGTCGGCCGAATAGATGAGCTTGATGTTGTCCTTGGCCGCGGCGGCCTCGGCGCCCTTGCGGACGATGTCCCAGAAGGTGTCGCCGGGCGACTGGTGGGTGACCAGCGCGACCGTCATCCGAGGCGTGGTGGCCTTGCCCGCCGAGGCGTTGGCACCCCCCTCTTCCGACTTCTTGCCCCCGGAGCTGCTGGAGCAGCCGGCGAGGGTCAGGGCAGCCGCCGCAGCCACCGCGACGACGGGGACGATTCTGCGGGAGCGGGGGTGAGAAGAGCGGTCCATCTTTCCTGGCACCTCACTGTGCGTTGCGGGGGAAAGGGAGAAGAGATCACGAAGATCCAGGGCCCGGGATCTTGGCATGCCCGGGTCGTCTGCCGCAAACGCGGCGGTCGGCCTGGGACGGGATCAAACCCCCGGCCGCGCCCGCTGTCAATACTTTGTTAAGACATCATTTCACGAGCTAGTCCGAATGTAAGTACAAACTATTGACAGCGTCGCCCTCCGAGGCCTACACCTGGGAGGCGGCAGGCCCTCTGGGACCCGCATCCCCCAGCCCGAGGAGCGTCGCGCATGACCGAGTCAGACCAGTCCTTCGACTTGATCACTATGGGCCGTATCGGGGTCGATCTCTACCCTCTCCAATCGGGGATCCCCCTGGCCCGGGTCGAGACCTTCGGCAAATTCCTCGGTGGTTCCGCCGCCAACGTGGCGGTCGCCGCCGCCCGACTCGGCCGGAACACCGCGGTGATCACCCGCACCGGGGACGACCCCTTCGGCGCCTATCTGCACGAGGCGCTGAAGGAGTTCGGCGTCGACGACCGCTGGGTTGCGCCCGTCGCCGCGTACCCGACACCGGTGACCTTCTGCGAGATCTTCCCTCCGGATGACTTCCCTCTGTACTTCTACCGGCAGCCTAAGGCCCCTGACCTGGAGATACATTCCGAGGAGCTGGACTACTTCGCCATCCGGGCGAGCCGGGTCTTCTGGATCACCGGGACCGGTCTGAGCGAGGAGCCGAGCCGCTCCGCCACGCTCGCCGCCCTCAAGGCACGCGCCAAGGCGGGTACGACGGTCTTCGACCTCGACTGGCGCCCCATGTTCTGGAAGGACCCGGAGGAGGCTCGCCCGTACTACGCGGAGGCCCTGCGGCACGTCACGGTCGCGGTCGGCAACCTCGACGAGTGCGAGGTCGCCACCGGCGTCCGCGAGCCGCGGGCCTGCGCCGAGGCGCTGCTGGAGGCGGGCGTGGAGCTGGCGGTCGTCAAGCAGGGCCCCAAGGGCGTCCTCGCGGTGCACCGCGACGGCACCACCGCCGAGGTCCCCCCGGTGCCCGTCGAGGTGGCCAACGGCCTCGGCGCCGGCGACGCCTTCGGCGGCTCCCTCGTCCACGGGCTGCTGTCCGGCTGGGAGTTGGCCGAAATCATGCGGTACGCCAACGCGGCCGGAGCCCTCGTCGCCTCCCGACTCGCCTGCTCGTCCGCGATGCCCACCGAGGCCGAGGTCGAGGACCTCCTCGCGCGGGCCACTGCCTGAACCCTCGCGCGAGCCACCCCCTGAAACGGAGCTTCCCCTTGTCCCTCAGCATCCCCGACCTCGTCTCGGTCAGGGCCCGGCATCCCGAGGCCGTCGCCGAGGCGGCCGCCCGGCGCGCCCGCCGCCCGCTCATCGGCGACAGCGGCCGTCTGATGATCGTGGCCGCCGACCACCCGGCCCGCGGCGCCCTCGGCGTCGGCGACCGCAGACTCGCCATGGCCAACCGGGCGGACCTGCTGGAGCGCCTGTGCATCGCGCTCTCACGGCCCGGCGTCGACGGGGTGCTGGCCACCGCCGACATCCTGGAGGACCTCCTGCTGCTCGGGGTGCTGGAGAACAAGGTCGTCATGGGCTCGATGAACCGCGGGGGCCTGGCGGGCGCCGTCTTCGAGATGGACGACCGCTTCACCGGCCACCGTGCCGAGGACATGGCCCGCCTCCGCTTCGACGCGGGCAAGCTGCTGCTGCGCATCGACTACGACGACCCGGGCTCGCTGACCACGCTGGAGTCCACGGCCCGCGCGATCGACGACATGGCCGCACACCGGCTGCCGCTCTTCGTCGAGCCGTTCATCTCCCGCCGGATCGACGGCAGGGTCAGCAACGACCTGTCCGCCGAGGCCGTCACCAAGTCCATCGCGATCGCCGCGGGCCTGGGCGGCACCTCCGCCTACACCTGGCTGAAGCTCCCCGTCACCGACGACCCGGACGCCATGGGCGAGGTCCTGGAGACCTCCACCCTGCCGACCGTCCTGCTGGGCGGCGAGGTGGGCGAGTCCGCAGAGGAACAAGCGGGCGCGTACGAGCGCTGGCGCAAGGCCCTCAGGCTGCCGACCGTGCAAGGCATGGTCGTCGGGCGGTCGCTGCTCTACCCGGCCGGGGGCAGTGTGGAGACGGCGGTCGACACGGCCGTGGGTCTGCTGTGACGTTCTTGTTGTGACTCGGAGGAGTGCTGTATGACATACCACCTTCCCGCGGGCAAGGCCCTCGGCGGCCCGTACGTCGTCGAGGTGACGCCCGAGAAGGCCGGCTGGGGCTACTCCAGCCTGCGCGTCCTGGAGCTCCCGCCGGGCGGCACGCACACCTTCGACACCGGCGACAGCGAATGGATCGTGCTGCCGCTGAGCGGCGGCTGCACGGTCGCGGCGGCCGACGACTTCGGCCACGACACCTTCGAACTCACCGGCCGCGACAGCGTGTTCAGCGGTGTCAGCGACTTCGCCTATGTGCCGAGGGACGCCCGTGCGACGGTCACCTCCGCCGGCGGCGGACGCTTCGCGCTCACGGGCGCGCGCTGCACCCGGCGCCTGCCCGCCCGCTACGGTCCGGCCTCGTCCGTACCGGTGGAGCTGCGCGGCACCGGGAACTCCTCCCGCCAGGTCAACAACTTCGGCGCAGCAGGGGTCTTCGAGTGCGACAAGCTCATCGCTGTCGAGGTGATCACGCCCGGCGGCAACTGGTCGTCGTTCCCGCCGCACAAGCACGACGAGCACCGGCCCGGTGAAGAATCGGTGCTCGAAGAGATCTATTACTTCGAGTTCGCCGATCACGACGGCACCCCCGGCCTCGGCTACCAGCGCGTCTCCCCCTCCGGGCACGGCCGCAACACGGACGTCCTGGCCGAAGTGCGCGGCGGCGACGTCGTACTGATCCCCGACGGCTGGCACGGGCCGTCCATGGCCGTGCCCGGCCACCACATGTACTACCTCAACGTCATGGCGGGCCCCGAGCCCGAGCGCGCCTGGCTGATCTGCGACCACCCCGATCACGCCTGGGTCCGCGGCACCTGGCCCGAGCAGCCCGTCGACCCCCGCCTCCCCCTCTACACGGCACCGGAGAAGTCCTGATGAGCACCACCACCCGCCGCCTGACCGTCGCCCAGGCCCTGGTGCGTTTCCTGTCCGTCCAGTACACCGAGCGCGACGGCGTGCGCCACCGGCTCATCGCCGGTACCTGGGGAATCTTCGGTCATGGCAACGTTGCCGGGATCGGCCAGGCCCTGCTGGAGGCGGGTGAGGACACCATGCCGTACCACCAGGGCCGCAACGAGCAGGCGATGGTGCATGCGGCCGTCGGCTACGCCCGCCAGCTCGACCGTCTCTCCGCGCAGGCCGTGACGACGTCCATCGGCCCCGGCGCGACGAACCTGGTCACCGGCGCCGCCCTGGCGACGATCAACCGTCTGCCGGTCCTGCTCCTGCCCGGCGACTACTTCGCCACCCGCGCCGCCGACCCGCTGCTGCAGCAGCTGGAGCACCCGACCGAGGCCGACGTGTCGGTGAACGACACCCTGCGCCCGGTGTCGAGGTACTTCGACCGCATCACCCGCCCCGAGGCCCTGATCCCCTCCGCCCTCAACGCCATGCGGGTCCTCGCCGACCCCGCCGAGACCGGCGCCGTGACCCTGGCCCTCCCCCAGGACGTGCAGGCCGAGGCGTACGACTGGCCGGAGGAGTTCTTCGCCGAGCGCGAGTGGCACGTACGGCGGCCCGCGCCCGACCCGTTCGAGCTGGCGGAGGCGGTCGCGGCGATCCGGGCCGCCGAGCGTCCGCTGATCGTCGCGGGCGGCGGCATCCACCACAGCAAGGCCGAGGAGGCGCTGAAGGCGCTGGTGGACGCCACCGGCATCCCGGTCGCCTCGACCCAGGCGGGCAAGGGCTCGCTGCGCTACGACCACCCCGCCGACCTCGGCGGCATCGGCCACACCGGCACGGCGGTCTGCGACGACATCGCGCGCACCGCCGACCTGATCATCGGCGTCGGCACCCGGTACACGGACTTCACGACCGCCTCCAACACCCTCTTCCAGAACCCGGACGTCCGGTTCGTCAACCTCAACATCGCCGCGTTCGACGCCCACAAGCTGGCGGCGCGGACGGTCGTGTGTGACGCGAGGGCAGGGCTCACAGCGTTGACAGAGGCACTCTCGGATCACCGTGTGAACTCGGTTTACGAGGCCGAGTACCGCGCCGGCAAGGAACGCTGGGAGCAGGTCGTTGACGCTGCTTTCACCGCCGACGACGAGAACGCCGTACCGACCCAGACCCAGGTGCTCGGCGCCCTGGACGCGGTCGTCGGCGACGAGGACGTGGTGATCAACGCGGCCGGTTCGCTCCCCGGTGACCTGCACAAGCTGTGGCGGGCGCGCAGCCCCCGCCAGTACCACCTGGAGTACGGCTACTCCTGCATGGGGTACGAGATCCCGGCGGGCATCGGCGTCCAGCAGGCCAGCCCCGACACCCCGGTCTGGTCCCTGGTCGGCGACGGCACCTACCTGATGATGCCGACGGAGATCGTCACGGCCGTCCAGGAGGGCCTGCCCGTCAACCTCCTCCTCATCCAGAACCACGGCTACGCCTCCATCGGCGGCCTCTCCGAATACGTCGGCGGCGAGCGCTTCGGCACCGCATACCGCTACCGGACCGCCGACGGCACCTTCTCCGGCGCCCCGCTCCCCGTCGACCTGGCCGCCAACGCGGGCAGCCTCGGCATGGACGTACTGCGCGCCAAGACCGTGCGCGAACTGCGCGAGGCGCTCGCCGCGGCACGCGCCTCGGACCGCCCGACCTGCGTCTACGTCGAGACCGACACGGCCACCCCGACCGCTCCCCCGGCCGAGGCCTGGTGGGACGTGCCGGTCGCCGCGACCGCCTCCCGCGAGGCCGCCGTACAGGCCCGCGAGGAGTACGACCGTCAGGTCGCCGACCAGCGCCGCCACCTCTGAACTCCCCGTATCCGAAAGGCCCTTGCACCATGAAGACCATCACCCACTGGATCGGCGGCAAGCCCGTCGAGTCCGCCTCCGGCCGCCACGGCGCCGTCTACAACCCGGCGACCGGCGCACAGGAGAAGCAGGTCGGATTCGCCACCGTCGACGAGGTGGACGCCGCCGTCGCCTCCGCGAAGGTCGCGTTCGAGAGCTGGGGCGCCTCCTCCCTGGCCAAGCGCACCGCGATCCTCTTCAAGTACCGCGAGCTGCTTGACGCGCACCGCGACGAGATCGCCGAGCTGATCACCGCCGAGCACGGCAAGGTGCACTCCGACGCGCTGGGCGAGGTCGCGCGCGGCATGGAGATCGTCGAGCTGGCCTGCGGTATCAGCGTGCAGCTGAAGGGCGAGCTGTCGACGCAGGTCTCCACCCGCGTCGATGTCGCCTCGATCCGCCAGCCGCTGGGCGTGGTCGCGGGCATCACGCCGTTCAACTTCCCGGCCATGGTGCCGATGTGGATGTTCCCGCTGGCCATCGCGTGCGGCAACACCTTCGTGCTCAAGCCCAGCGAGAAGGACCCGTCGGCCTCCTTCCGCCTAGCCGAACTGGCCGCCGAGGCGGGCCTTCCGGACGGCGTCCTGAACATCGTGCAGGGCGACAAGGTGGCCGTCGACCGCATCCTGGAGCACCCGGACATCGAGGCGGTCTCCTTCGTCGGCTCGACGCCGATCGCCAAGTACATCCAGCTCAAGGCGGTCGAGCACGGCAAGCGCGTGCAGGCACTGGGCGGCGCCAAGAACCACATGCTGGTCCTGCCGGACGCGGACCTGGACTTCGCGGCCGACAACGCGATCAATGCGGCGTACGGCTCGGCGGGCGAGCGCTGCATGGCCGTGTCGGTCGTGGTCGCGGTCGGCGACACGGGGGACGAGCTGGTCGCCAAGATCGCCGAGCGCGCGAAGAACCTGAGGATCGGCCCCGGCAACGACCCGTCCTCCGAGATGGGCCCGCTGATCACCCGCGAGCACCGCGACAAGGTCGCGTCGTACGTCGCGAGCGCCGCCGAGCAGGGCGCGCAGGTCGTGGTGGACGGCACCGGCTACACGGTGGACGGCCACGAGGACGGCTTCTTCCTCGGCGTATCGCTGCTGGACAAGGTGCCACTGACGGCGGACGCGTACCAGGACGAGATCTTCGGCCCGGTGCTGGTCGTGGTCCGCGCCGAGTCGTACGACGAGGCCATCAAGCTGATCAACGACTCCCGCTGGGGCAACGGCACCGCGATCTTCACGCGCGACGGCGGCGCCGCCCGCCGCTTCCAGCTGGAGGTCAAGGCGGGCATGGTCGGCGTGAACGTGCCGATCCCGGTCCCGGTCGGCTACCACTCCTTCGGCGGCTGGAAGGACTCCCTCTTCGGCGATCTGCATGTCTACGGCAACGACGGCGTCGCCTTCTACACCCAGGGCAAGGTGATCACCACGCGCTGGCCGGACCCGGCCGACGCGGGTATCAACCTCGGTTTCCCCAGCCACTCCTGACACCCCGTCAGCTCTTCAGAGGGAGGTACGCCCATGGCGAAGACCGGCGGCACCGCACGTGCCGCGACGGCCGCTCTCGACTCGCTGGACTTCGCCCTGGACCGGGGCAGTCCGGTGCCGCTCTACTACCAGCTGGCCCAGCAGCTGGAGGCGGCGATCGAGCACGGGGTCCTCGCCCCGGGCAACCTCCTGGGCAACGAGATCGACCTCTCGACCCGCCTGGGCCTGTCCAGACCCACCGTCCGGCAGGCCATCCAGTCCCTGGTCGACAAGGGGCTGCTGGTGCGCCGCCGAGGGGTCGGCACCCAGGTGGTGCACAGCCAGGTCAAGCGCCCGCTGGAGCTCTCCAGCCTCTACGACGACCTGGAGTCGGCCGGGCAGGGCCCGACCACCCAGGTGGTGCGCAACGAGCGCGAGCCGGCGTCGCCGGACGTTGCGGCCGCGCTCGCCGTCGCGGAGGGCAGCGAGGTGATCGTCCTGGATCGGCTGCGTCTCACCCACGGCCAGCCGGTTGCCCTGCTGTGCAACCACCTCCCCGCAACGCTCCTGGACCTGGACACCGCCCGCCTGGAGTCGACCGGCCTGTACCGGATGATGCGCACCGCCGGCATCACCCTGCACAGCGCCCGCCAGACCATCGGCGCCCGCTCCGCCACCGCCGAGGAGGCCGCACGCCTCGACGAGGAGGAGGGCGCGGCCCTGCTGACCATGCAGCGCACCGCGTACGACGACACCGGCCGTCCGGTGGAGTACGGGACGCACATCTATCGGGCGTCGCGGTATGCGTTTGATTTCCAGCTGCTGGTGAGGCCATGACGAGCGCGACGAGCGACAATCTGTGACGCACTGTCAGCCGTGCTGGGCGTACCAGTCGACGGTTCGCCGTACGCCTTCGTCCAACGACACGGTCGGGGCGTATCCCGTGAGGGAGCGCAGGCGTGTGAGGTCGGGGCAGCGGCGGGCCACCGAGTGAGGAGGGGCGGGCCGGTACACAACTTCCGGGTTGTGGCCGGTGATGTGCAGGATGAGCTTGATCAGATCCCCGATGTTGGTCTCCTCCGTGTCGTCGCCGATGTGGACGATCCGACCGCCTGCGGCCTCATTGGCCATCAGCCGGTGAACGGCCTCGACGGCGTCGTCCACGTAGCAGAACGCCCGGGACTGATCGGCGCCGAAAACCGTGAACGGGTCCTCGTGGCGCAGTGCGCGAAGGGCCACCTCCGGGATCACATGGGCCGCGCCCATCCGAGGGCCGTAGACATTGTGGAACCGTCCGATGACATAGGGCAGGCCCTTCGCCCGGGCGGTGTGCGTCACTGCGGCTTCGCCGAGCATCTTGCTGGTCCCGTAGGCGAAGCGAGGTGCGGTGATGTCCTCCACCGTCAAGGGGACGGTCTCCGGCGTGGGCACGGGCACGGTGCCGGCGCTGACTCCCCCGGCATACACCTCGCTCGTGGAGGCGAAGAAGAGGCGCTCGCCCGGCCGCATCCAGTCCAGCGTGTTGAGCAGCGCCAGACAGTTGATCCGGATGGCCCTGGCAGGATCCTTGTCCACATTGCGGACCCCCACGACGGCGGCCAGCATGTAGACCTGATCCCACCCGTGCGGGATGTCCCGGTAGCCGGCGGGTTCGGTGAGGTCGGCGTGGAGCACCTCGGCGTCGACGGACGCCAGGTCGGGGTCGTTCCGCCCACGCGAGAAGTCGTCGACGATCGTCACCGCATGCCCCTCGGCCAGCAGCCTCCGAGTCAGGTGCAGCCCGATGAAACCGGCACCGCCGAGTATCAGTGTCTTCATGTCGCCACCGCCGGGACCGGAGTGACAGCCGCCGCGGGCAGGTAGCCGAGGCCGGCATAGCGCACACCTCTGGCAGCGATCTCGGCGGCGTCGAGGATCCGCCACGAGTCGAACACCAGCCGCACACGGGAGCCGTCCAGTGCGCGGCCCACGTCGAGGTTGCGGTAGTCGGGGTGATCGGTGATGACGAGCACCGCGTCCGCGTCGTGGAATCCGGTGTGGACGTCGACGGGCTCGCCGCCGTATGCGCGGATCACGTCGGCTCCCACCAGGGGGTCATGGCCGAGGATCCGCAGTCCGGCCGCCGCGAAGACGGGCATCATCGTCGCGATCGGAGTGCCCCGCATGTCGTCGGTGGGAGGCCATCCCTTGTACGCCCAGCCGAGCACGGTCAATGTCGTTCCGCCCGTCTCGCGCATCATCTCGACGACTCTGTTCGCAACATGGACCGGGAGATCCTCGTTCAGCCTCCGGGCCGCACCGACCAATTTCGGCGTGTACCCGACGCGTTCGGCTCCGGAGGACATGATGTAGGGATCCTTCGACAGGCAGCCGCCGCCCACGTACCCGGGCTTGTGGATGTCCGGTCGCGGATAGTCCACATTCGCGGCCTTGATCACTTCAAGCGGGTCGAGCCCGAACCGTTCAGTGAGCTCGGCCACTTCATTGCCGAATGCGTAGATCACGTCGGTGTGGCAGTTGTTCGTGAGCTTGACCAACTCGGCGGCCTCAAGACTGGACACCGGAACAACCTGCTTGGCGAGGCCGCCGAACAGGGCCAGGCCGAGACGCAGACTGTCCTCGTCGAGCCCGCCCACGACCTGTGGCAGTTCGAGCAGCTCCCGCAGGGCCCGCCCCTGAACGGTCCGTTCCGGCGCCATCACCAGCCGGGCCCGGCCCCAGACGCCCGTCAGCTGCGGGAGAACGACCGCCCGGCTGGTCCCGACCGGCACGGTGCTGCGTACGACGACGAGGGTGTCGTGCGTGCAACGAGCGGCCACGTGCTCGGCGGCCGCGGCCAGGTTCTCCAGGAACGGCCGGTGCGTTTCCTCGTCGACGGGGGTGGACACGCAGATGATGGCCGCGTCGACAGGCTCGCCGGGCAGTTCGGACGCAATGAAGATGTTCTTGCCCACGAGTTGGGCGAACGCATCCTCGACGCCCGGTTCATAGACGTGGGCTCGCCCCTGCCCCAGGGACTCCAGCACCGAGGGTTGGACGTCGACTCCATGGACCTCGTAGCCCTTGCGGGCCATTGCCGCGGCCAGGGTCAGGCCGACGTAGCCCATGCCGATGATGCCGACCCGGTGAAATTCGTGCGATGCGCCTTCCTTCATGATCGGACCTCCTGTCGGTGCGGAAAATTTCAATGGAAAAAACTTCATTCAAGGACACGGTGGACGGACTTCGTCCAGGTCACGCACCGTCACGTAACCGGCGAAATGCTCTCTCCGGTAGCTGCGGCAGGCACTGGCGATGTTCTCGTGGCGGTCGGCGTAGTCGACCGCCAACACGATCTTTCCGGCTCTCCGCAACGCGCGTGTTGCTTTGAGTTTCGGCGCGCAGAAATCCTCGGTGCACGGGAGATCGGTGGCCTGGAAGAACAGCCCTTCCGCGCCGATCCCGTCGATGGCACTGATATATCCTGGGTAGCGTTGCAATTCGGGAGCGTTCAGCGGGAAAATCCAGAATCCCGGTTTGGCTGCCTTGGCGTACTCGCTGATCCTCCTGATCAGATCGACCATTTTCACAGCCAGGTCGTTCCGGGTTTCGCCGGGCACTCGATGGAGGTCGATCTCGTCGTAGGCCACCACCGTGTCGAGAAAAATACCGTCGAACCCGGCAGCGATCGCCCGGTCCACCCGCGGTTTGATCGCCTCGTCCCACCATCGCTGGTCCCAGTACTTCACGAAGTACTCACCGGGCCAGTCCCGCCATTCACTGATGATGAGATCCGGGTTCCTCCTGCGGAAACCGGGATAGTCCGGCCGGAACCATTCCATCGAACCGATTTCAAAATAGGCGAGAACCCTCTTTCCCGACTGCTTCAGATGACTGATCTCGTTCGCCGTGAAATACGATGCCGAAGCATCTCTGGCCAGGTCGATGACGGCCAGCTGATACGGCCCGCGGGCCAGCTCGTCGAGGTTCCCGTTCTTGTATCCCTGGAGCTGCACCACCGCATTGGTGATCGCGTTCGGGTTGTCGGGAGGTGGTGTAACGGCGCGGGTCCGGTCCGGTTGTTTCGCTCCCGCCGGCGTGAAACAACCCGCGAACATGACGAGGCAGCATGTGATGAGAATCGTCCTCATGATCCGCTGCGACTTCACGGGACACTCAGCCTTCCCAGCTTGCCCGGATCGACCCTTCGAGATCGTGCACGGGTTTCCAGCCCAGCGCGCCGTGGATCCTGTTCACATCGGCAGCGATCCACTGCACCTGACGAGAACGTGCCGGTGCCCCCGCGGACTCGCGCACATGCCCGATGAACCCGGCTGCCTGCGCGAGCAGTGCGACCGCCTCACGCGCCCTGACGGCGACACCGCTGCCGACGTTGAGCACGGGCCGCGGCAGGTGATCGGCCAGTGCGGCCGCACCGATCGCCGCCGCCACGTCCCGCACATCGACGAAGTCCCGGTAGGCGTCCAGCGGCCCGAGCGTGATGTGGTCCGCACCGCTTCGGAACGCCGCCCGAATGCCCTGCGCGGCCCGGCCGAGCAGGTTCTCGGGCGGCAGTCCGGGGCCGATCGGGTTGAACACCCGGAGCGACACGGCGTCCAGGGCCCCCTCGCCCGCGGCGAGTTCGATCAGCCGGGTGCTCGCGAGCCGCGTCACCCCGTACACGCTCACGGGGTTGCCCGCATCCTCCTCGGCGACCGGCCTGCCGGGGGTGACCTCGCCGTACTCCGCCGCCGAACCCAGCACCACCAGCCGCGCGGTCGGCAGCGCCGTCTTCGTCGCTTCCAGCAGGCGCGCGGTGACCAGGGCATTCGCCTCCATCAACGCGACCGTGTCGCCGGCCAGCCGGCCTGCGCAGTTGATGACGACATCGGGACCGACCCGCTCCAGCAGCATGGCGAGTTCGTCGACGCTCCCGGCGACCAGATCGTGCCCGACCCAGCCAGGGTCGTCCGGCCGCTGCCGTCGGCTCGCCTTGATGAGCGTGCCGACGCGCATGTCATGGGCGAGGAAGTCGGCGACCGAGCGGCCGAGGAATCCCGACGCGCCGAACAGCAGCACCGTCGCGGTCATGCGATCACTTCCTCGGCGGCCGTGATGGTCGGCAGCAGGGTGGAGCGCATCTGCTCGAAGCTGCGGTTGGCCTCCTCGTAGTCGTCCGGGCAGCCGATGTCCACCCAGTAGCCGCCGAAGTCGTAGACCCTCGGCTCGTCGCCGCAGGCCAGCAGGTCGAGCACCAGTTGGTCGAAGCCGAGAGGCGTGTTCTTCGGATACCGGGCGAGGGTCCTGCCGGAAATGGCGTACACACCCATGTTCACTCCATAGGACAGCGTCGGCTTCTCGCTGAACCTGACGAGGCGATCGCCGATCGTTTCCAGCGTGCCGAAGTCGATTTTGACCTTGCGCTGGTAACTGGCGATGGTCAAGGGCGCCCCCGACCTTTCGTGGCCCCGCAGGAGCGAGGCGTAATTGAGGTCGGTGAGAATGTCGCCGTTCATCACCAGAAAGTGCTCCGGCAGCCGGTCGAGGAAATTGAACAGTGGTCCGATCGTGGACAGCGGCTGGTCCTCTTCCGCGTAGTCGGCCGTTATGCCCCAGCGTGCTCCGTCGCCGACGAATGCGCGGATCAACGCGCTGAGGTGCCCCACCGCGAGCGTCACCCGCCGAAAACCCTGGGCCCTGAGCTGCTGCAAGATGATGTCGATGATGGCGTACTCCCCGCCGATCGGCATCAGCGGCTTCGGGAGTGCGGTGGTGTAGGGCCTGAGGCGCATCCCACGGCCTCCAGCGAGGATCGCGACATGCATGACATGACCTCCTTGGAAATGGGGTCTACTTCGGATCACCTGTAGTGATGGACGTCTCCGATGTTCAGCCGCAGAGCCATCAGCAGCAGTGCGAGAAGAACGACACAGCTGGCCAGGAAGATCGGCACCTCCCCGTAGGGCGCAAAATACTGCGCCATCGAATTCGTCGCGGCGATATTCAGTACGAGAACGGCTCCGGTGATTCCCAGAATCGAGCTGAAGTGGCCGTGATTGACGGTGATGAACCCGACGAAGTATGCACCGCCGAGCACAAGATAGGTGGTGACGAGCAGCATCCCTCGCGGGGTGAGGAGCCCGGCGACGGAAAGAGCGAGGAGCAAGAGGGTTCCGAGAGATGCCAGGGTCAGAATGCACAGCGCCAGTTCGCGCAGCAGCAGGCGCCACACACTGCGATGAAATTCAGCGGTCGTGCGCGCACGTCGCACCAGTTCGACAGCCTGGATATTGAACCTGTGCGTACGCCATTCCACTGTTCCCATGCCGACCACCAGTGGTGCCATCGCAAGGGCGAGGTCCAACGGTGCCGTCACGAACGGGACGGTGTTGTACAACAGGAACAGCGCGGACAGCACCGCATAGGCGATGCAGGGCAGAACCGAGAAGAGCGCGGGCCGAACGGGGGCCGGTTGTGCACCCCGGTCACGCGGTTGCCTCGTCGGGCCGGTGGCCCACCATGCCACTCCCGCCGCCAGCACACACGTGCCGACGGCGGTGATCAGCACGGGTACCGCATGGCCGACGTCGTACCGGTGAGCGAGGTAGGCCCCGCCCGCGACGAACGTGGGCAGCACGATCACAGCGAGGCGCCACTCCATGCCGTAGAAGACCAGCACACCCGAGGCGAGCTGAAAGCTCATCTGCAGTACGACGAACACGGCCAGCGAAGCGTCACCCGCGCCGGTGGCCGCGAGCATCATGGCGTCCGCCGCAGCAATGCCCAGACCGAGCAGGCTCAGCCGGCGCCAGATCCGTGCGGCCGCCTGCGGGTAGCCCTGCCCGAGCAGCCGGTATGCAGTGACGCTCGTGCCCATGCCCCAGATCCAGCCCAGGGTGGTGGCGAGCAGCATCCCGCGCAGCAACGCGGGCCCACCGATCTCGACGAGCACCGCCGGATACACCACGCCGGGTACCGAGTAGAGCAAGCCATGGGTCAACAGCACGAACCGCTGTGGCGGGCGCGCGGACGTCTCGTCCCGAGGCGGGTCCGGCCGCCGGGGCAGGCGCCGGAACATCTCGCCGGCCAGCTCGAAGACGTCCTCGCAGCCATACCTGTCGCGTGCCTCCTGGTCGGTCACGCCCTGGCGTTCGAGCAGGGTGGCGGTGTGCAGCTCGTCGACCACGAGCGGCGGGTTCGGTTCCAGCGTCGCCACCAGCTGCCCGACCGGGTCGGCTCGCCCCGACCCGCCGGAGCCCGGGTGGTTGTCGACCTGTCTCATGGGATCGCCGCCCTTTCCCGGCCCGCAACGCGACGGGGGCCCGAATGCGGGCTGAGCACCAGGTCGTCGTACATCTTGCGGTAGCCGTCGTTCCACTGCGACAGCGTGAACTTCTCCAGCACCCGCTCCCGCGCAGCCGTGCCGAGGCGGCGCCGCAGCCCGGCATCGCGGAGCAGCCGCACGCATGCCTGTGCCACTGCGGCCTGATCACCCGGCGGTACGAGGATCCCCGCGTCGCCGACCGCCTCCGAGACACCGCCGACGTTGGTGCAGACCTGCGGTCTTCCCATGGACATCGACTCCACCACGGTGTACGGAAATCCCTCCGACACACTGGTCAGCGCCGTCAGATGGCCGGCCTGGTAGGCATCCGCCTGGCGGGGCACCCTGCCCTCGAACACCGCGGCGCCCGACAGCCCGAGTTCCTCGACCAGCGCCAGGCAGCTCGCGTGGTAGTTCTTGTTCTCCCTCGGGACCGGACCGAAAATGCGCAGTCTCGCTTCGGGAACCTCGCGCCGCACCAGGGCGAACGCCCTGATCAGCGTGTGCAGATCCTTCAACGGGTCGATGCGCCCGACGAACACCATCGTCGGGACGTCCGGCTCCGCTTCGGCGACCGGGTAGTCGGCCGGGTCGATGCCGTTGTACATGGTCCGGATCCGGGCCGGGTCGGCTCCGCCGTACAACTGCCAGCGCCGGTTGTACTGGGAGTGCGGGGCCAGCACGTCGACGGCGCGGTAGGCCGCCACCGTCATCGCGCGGCAGAAGCGGAGCATGAGCAGCTGACCGGCGCTCGGCTGCGGTTCGCGCAGTATCTCCATATACCGCTCACGCAGATAGACGCCGTGTTCGGACATCACCAGTGGTGTGCCGTATGCCCATTTGCTGGTCAACCCCACGAGGACACTGGACCCGCACATCGCGAGGTGACACACGTCCGCGTCGATCGGCGGACGGGACAGCGGACGCAGCGCGTGCTCCATGAGGTCGGCCGCGGTGAACGCGTCGTACAGGGTGAGCGTGGCGCCACGGCCGGCTGCGTCGGCCTGACCGTCGCCATCGGCTTCCCGCCACGCTCGGGTCAGCCGGTCCAGCGCGTCATTGGAGACGAACACCGACCGGACATCGCCGGTCTTGGCGTAGTCGAACAAGGTTCGCGCCATGAACAGAAACGATTCTGCGATGTCCCGGTCATAGTGCGGGTCCTGCTGGGGCGGACGCAACAGTGTCCGCAGGAAGTTCTCGTGCGCCTCGACGACCGACGGCGGTGGCCGCTGTCGGTCGGCACCTTGCGAGGGAGCGGCCCACATCGGCAGGTTGACGACCCGGGTGAGGTTGTCGGGTGAGGGCCAGACCTGGGGTTCGGTGCCGTCGACCGTGAGCGATACGACAGTGAACGAGTTCTCCGGCATGCCTCGGATGATCTGGTCGCACCACAGGCTCACTCCGCCGGGGTGGTAGGGGTATGTGCCCTCGGCGACCAGCAGAACCCGCAGCGACCTGCCCACCTCGGCGGGGGCCAGGTCGACATGACGAGGGATGTCGCCCTCTCCGAGGGGGCCTTGGCCTCGACTCACCCGAACCGGACTGGTCATCGCGGCCTCGCAGTGAGGGTGACGGTGTCACCCCTGGTCAGACCCAGCCGGGAGACCGAGTCGGAGCCGTATGTCTGCGCCTCATCCGGACCGTGCTGGTCGGAAGCGGTCGCGGGCCTGGTCGCGACGCCGGTGATGAACAGAGAACCGCGCGCGGCCGGGGTATAGGTGATGGCGTTCGTGACCCGGTTCCACACGGCGTCCTCATGGCTTTTGAGCTCGGCGAAATGACTGGTGCGGGCGTCGACGTACTTCGCGAGGGTGAGCCAGTCGGGATTCTCCAGCGGAACCCGGAAGTACGCGCTGTATTTGGCGAGCAGCACCTGCAGCCAGTCGAAAACGAGACTCTTGCCGGGCGCGTACTGATGCGCGTTGCCCTGATGCAGGGTGTGGGCGTAGACCGAGCCGGTCATCAGGTGCTGCAGAGCCAGATCGGCCTCGTGATCGATGGACTTCCGGTAATAAGTGGCCGTGTCCTTCTTGCCGTTCGAATGAGCGTAGTAGATCGCCACCTGCTGTTCCGGCGTGGTCGCCTCGAAGGCGATGTCGACCGGCCAGTCCGGGACCACCAGGACGTCGGGCTGCAGTGGGTGGTGGATACCGCAGTTGAAGCAGTCGGGCTTGTGGCTGGGGAAGGACATGTCGCCGTGCAGGTACTTGACACCGAGATCGCTCGCCGCTTTGAGCAGAGCCTTGTTGGAGGCCTTGAGACCGTGGTCGATCACCGGCGCGGTCGGTGAGTTCGGTTTGTCGGCGTATGCGCCGAGCCCTGAGTACTCCGGGGGCTTGAGCACCGTCGTGGGCACCGGAAGACCAACCGCGGCCGCCCTGGCGAGGTTGTCTTTGATCTCGTGGTAATTGCGGTCGTACGGTGTTGTGTTCATCGCGGGATGGGTCAACGTGTGGCTGATCCAACGGAATTGATCCTTGAGGCAGAGGCTGTAGCTCGTCAGTTCGTCCGCTGTCTTCCCCGGATGGCACATCGGCGGCGCGTAGGGGTTCAGCAGGCTGCCGTTGAAAGCGAGGTTGAGCTTGAATCCCGCGGCGAGTGGATACCGGCGCCCGAAATCGGCCTGCTGTCGGCTGAGTGCCAGTGCTTCCGGGCCCGAGATGCGGAACTTCTGGGTGCGGCCCGGTGATCCGGGTGTACCGCGCAGCGTGGTGAGGAACCAGTCGTCGACGTCGACGTTGAGCCAGTGTCGCTGCTCGCCGAGGAAGACGCCCCTGGTGGCCCACCGGACCAGCCCGAAGCCGAGCAGGTCACCAGTCGCCTCACCGCGCCCGACGGAGAATCCCACGCCGAGTTCCTCCCGGCCGTCCGAGCCGGTCTGGAGCGCACCGACGACCGATGGGCCAAGGGTCAGGAGCGGTTGTGCGTGGCAGCCCGCCTTGAGTGCCGAGCGGTACACATAGCTTTGGGTCAGCGGGATGCGTATGTCCGGCGCGAGGTAGTCGAAGATCTTGCGACCCGTGTCGGTCAGCGCGGCGTGGGCCGGCACGGTGCCCACCGGCCCCTCGGACTGGGCACGCAGACAGGAGAAACCGGCTGCGGAGCTGTTCAGCGAGACCTGCCGCACCTTGTAGGTGCGTTCGTAGTTCCACAGGGCGTCCCACTCGGTGTTGCTGACGGTACTTGCGCCCGACGCACCGCTCAGAGTGTTGTCGGTCAGCAGGATGGCGTTGTACCTGCCGGTGCCGTCAGGGCGTACAAACCTGTCCGCGGCCAGCGGCTCGTTCTTGGTCAGCAGGACGTCGTAGGGCGTGCCTATCCGGTCCAGGATCTCTCGCCAGGCCGGCAGGCCGAAGTCCCGGGTGTCGGTCGCGATGATCAGCTGTCGCAGCGCGACCTTGTCACCCCGGTGCACCGGGGTGTCCGGAGCCGCGTTGTCCCGCACCGGCACGAGTTCCTTGCTGGGGACGGGTGGTGCGGGCGGCTTCGCCGTTCCGTCCAGGCCACCCCGGGCCGCCTGCCAACCGGTTCCGCTCGGCGCCACCGCCAGCGTGATGATCAAAGGGATGACACCGACCGCCATGGCGAGAAGGATCAGCGGACCGCGAGGATTCCTGACAAGAGCGCTCAAGCTCACCGGCACAGTCATCGGATTCCTTTCCGCGGGCCTGCGTTGCAGCTCATCTCCTGACTAGTAAACTTACGTCGTATACGTCCACTTTGCACCCATACGTCAGGGCGGTCAAGGGGGGTATCCCCCGGCGAGACAAACCCTCAGGAGGAGGTGCGCGAACGGCCCCGATCTGCCACGCCGGCAAGGGGGGCACATCGGGGCCGACCAGAGGATTCGAGACAGCCATCTGCTATATTTACGATGTAAACGTACAAGCTACACCGAAGGGTACATACCGTCAAGGCGAAAGCCCCGAGCGGTCCAGGGGCGAGGAGGCGCGGAATGGCTCACGGCTCAGCGGCAGGCCCGGTGCGTCGCGCCGGAGACCTCGGGCGTTGCGGCGGGCTCAATCGGGAACGGGTACGAGGCGCGGCGCTGGAACTGGTGGACCGCGAAGGCCTCCAGGCACTGAGCATGCGCCGCCTCGGCACCGAGCTCGGCGTGGAGGCGATGGCGCTCTACCGGTACGCCCCGAGCAAGGAAGCCCTGCTGGAGGGCCTGGTCGAAACGCTCTATCGCGAACTCGAGGAACGCCTGACCACCGAGCCCGGCCCCGCGACGGCCGGCACGCCCGCCTGGCGCGCCGAACTCCACCGGATCGCCCGCGCGACCTACGACATCTGCCTCGCCCACCCCCATGCCGTCCCGCTGCTCGCCACTCGCGTGCCGGCGGTACCGCCGACGTGGCAGCCGACTGCCGTCCTGCGGGACCACGAGAGGGTGCTGCGGCTGCTCCGCGCGGCCGGGCTCGACGACGTCCGCAGCGCCGCTGCCTTCCAGGCGCTCACCGCCTGGCTCCTGGGCTATGTGTCGGTGGAGCTGCGGCCCATCGTCGACGACCCCGACGAGCCGGATCCGGCATTCCGCCTCGGGCTGCACCGTCTGTCGGCCCTGGAGATGCCCACGCTCCGCGAGACCGCCACCGCGCTCGCCGAGCGGGGCGGACCGGACGGACTGGCGGCCGGGCTGGACGCTCTGCTCGACCGGTTCACACGGGAGTAGACCGGGAGCAGACACGGCACCGCCTTCCGCACGAGCGGGCGGTGGCGACGCGTGCTTCACAGCGGGACATGCGCATCGCCCGCGCCGTCCCCTCTTGACGCCCGCGTCAAGAAGGGGCAAAGTCGTATATATACGTTGTAAACGTACGCCCATGTGCCGCACGTCAGGAGCCTTGTGCCATGACGCGCAAAGAGCGCGACGGAACCGGGCCCCCGGGCCCGCCGTCGACGATCCTCGTCACCGGTGGCGCCGGTTTCATCGGCAGCCACGCCTGTGTCGAGCTGCTCGACCACGGTTACGAGGTGATCGTGGTCGACGACTACTCCCACAGCACCCGCCAGGTCCTTCCCCGGGTGGAGCGCATCGCCGGCCGCTTCGTCGGCGCCGTCTACGAGTTGGACATCTGTGACCGGCGGGCCCTGTCGGCCGTCTTCGACCGGCACTCCGTGGACGCCGTCATGCACTGCGCCGGCCTCAAGGCCGTGGGCGCGTCGACCCTGATGCCCGTCGAGTACTACGACACGAACGTCGGTGGCACGACCGCCCTGCTGCGGACCATGCACGACCACGGGGTGCACCAGCTCGTCTACTCGTCCACCGGCTCGGTCTACGGCGACGCCGGACACGGACCGCTCGACGAGGACACCCCCGCCCGGCCCACCAATCCGTACGCGGCCTCCAAAGTGCTGTGCGAGCAGATCCTCGCCGACGTCTGCCACCGGCACCCCGAGTACACCGTGCTGTGCCTGCGGTACTTCGAGCCGGCCGGCGCCCACCCCAGCTCGCTGCTCGGCGCGGATCCCAGCGGCGATCCGGGCGACCTGATCCCGCACATCGCCCAGGTGGCGGCCGGCCGACAGGCACAGCTGCGGGTGTTCGGCGGCGACTACCCCACAGGCGACGGGACCGCGATCCGCGACTACGTCCATGTCATGGACGTGGTCGAGGCGCACCGCATCGCGCTCGACCACCTCTTGGACGGACCCGGCATGCATGTGTACAACCTGGGCGTCGGCAGGGGGCGTTCGGTACTGGAGGTCGTCGCCGCGTTCTCAGAGGTGTGCGGCCGGAGCATTCCGTACGAGATCGTGCCCCGCCGTCCGGGCGACGTGGCCGAACTGGTCGCCGACGCGGGCGCCGTGGCGCGCGCCTGGGGCTGGCACCCCACCCGCGACCTCGCCGACATGTGCCGGGACGCCTGGCGCTTTCAGCAGCTCAACCCGCACGGTTACGCGGGCGGCGGGCGGCGCCCGAACGCGAAGCGCTGAGGGCGAACGCCGTCTCCACCAGGGCGATATGGCTGAAGGCCTTGGGCGCGTTGCCCAGTTGACGGCCCGCCTGGGGATCCCACTGCTCCGAGAGCAGACCGACGTCGTTGCGGACGGCGAGCACTCGCTCGAAGACCTCCCTGGCCTGTGCGGCGTGCCCGGTCGCGGCAAGGGCGTCGGCGTACCAGAGGGAACACGACACGAACGCGCCTTCCGAGCCGTGCCCACCGTCCACCCGGTGCACGCCGCGGCCGTCCGGCGCGTACCGCCGCACGAAGCCGCCGTGGCGCAGCCGCCGCATCGCGCGGACGGTACAGCGGACCCGCTCGTCCGAGGCAGGCAGGAAGCCGAGCCGCGGCATCAGCAGCGCCGAGGCGTCCAGGGCCGGCGAGCCGTAGGACTGCACGAAGGATCGCTGCCCGGGGTCCCAGCCCTCCCGGCACACCTGGCGGTGCACCTCGTCCCGCATGGCGCGCCATTCGCCGGAGGAGCCGTTGCGGCCGAGCAGCTCCCCCATCCGCAGGGCGCGGTCGGCGGCCACCCAGACCATGACCTTCGAGTGCACGAACTGCCGCCGGGGGCCCCGCACCTGCCACAGCCCCTGGTCCGGTTCCCGCCAGTGCCGCTGCAGATAGCCCATCATCGCCTCGACCAGATTCCACACATGGGCCGGCATGGGGATGCCGGCCCGCAGCGACAGACAGAAGGCGTCGAGGACCTCGCCGTAGACGTCCAGCTGGAACTGGTTCGCCGCGGAGTTGCCGAACCGGACGGGCCGCGAGCCCTCGTAGCCGGGCAGCCAAGGCGCCTCGGTCTCCGGCAGCAGGCGCTGTCCGCCGACGCCGTACACGGTCTGCAGATCGGCGGGGTTGCCGGCGATGGCCCGCACCAGCCAGTCCAGCCAGGCGGTCGCCTCCTCCCGGTAGCCGCTGCGCAGGAGACAGGACAGGGTGCGGGTGGAATCGCACAGCCAGCAGTAGCGATAGTCCCAGTTGCGCTCGCCGCCGATGCAGCCGGGCAGCGAGGTGGTCGGCGCGGCGACGATGCCGCCGGTGGGGGCGTAGGTGAGGGCCTTGAGGGTGATCAGTGACCGCACCACGGCGTCCCGCCACGGGCCTTCGTAGCGGCACTGGGCGGTCCACTTCCGCCAGAAGTCGGCGGTCTCCTTCAGGAGTGTCTCGGCCGGGATGCTCAGCGGCGCGGGCGGTTCGGGCAGATGCGAGGGCGACCACACGAGCGTCAGGGCCAGCCGCCGTCCGGCCGGGACGGTGAAGTCGTACACCGTGGCATCGTCGCCACGCGCCCGTACGGCTCCGTCGGCGCCCAGCCAGACGGCGTCCGGGCCGGCGACCCCCACCACGCATCGGTCGACGGCCCGGATCCAGGGCACGACCCTGCCCTGGTGGAAGCGCAGCTGCAGCTCGCTGCGCATGGACACGGCACCGGAGAGGCCCTCGACCACCCGGACGACGCAGGGCAGTTGGGCACGGGGCGGCATGAAGTCGGTGACCCGCACGGCTCCCGACGCGGTCTCCCACCGCGTGTCCAGGATCAGCGTGTCGGGCCGGTAAGCCCGCTGTGTGCAGGGACCGCCGTCGACGGGGGCGACCCGCCAGAATCCGTTGTCCGGGGTGCCGAGCAGCGCGGCCAGACAGGCCGGCGAGTCGAACCGGGGCAGACACAGCCAGTCGACGCAGCCGTCCTTGCCGACCATGGCCGCGGTCTCTAGGTCACTGATGAGGGCGTAGTCCTCGATGGGAGCACTCATGATCGCCACTCACTCACGCGGTGTGTGACCGAGTTCCGTGCGGTTCTTCGGGACGGCGGTCATGCAGGGCGGAGTCGACGGCGGTGGCAGCTCCGCCGCCGGCGCCGCCCTGCGGGGGCGGCATCCCGTTCCCACTTCATCGATCACCCTTGCGGATAAGTCGTATGTTTACGACGTATACGTACATCTTTGCATCACGAGGCCCGGGCGTCAACCCCGCCGTCCGCCGCCAGCGAAGCGCTGATCCGCCTCGCGGTGAACCCCGTCCCGCACACAAAGCGCAGCAGCGGCCCGAAGGTGGGAGCGGCGGCCAGCCCCGCGAAGTACAGGCCCGGCACCGAGGCCTGGAAGTCGGCGGACAGCCGTGGCGCACCGGCCAGTTGGGGCGGATCGGCGGCGCTCCTGCGCACCGCCCTGCGCAGCTGCGGGCTCAGCAGTTCCACCCTGTCGACGTCGACCAGGTATCCGGTCCCCGCGATGACATGGTCGGCGTACAGGGTCTCCACGTCTGCGCCGCCATTGCGCACCTTCAGCCGCACCCCGCCGTTCTCGCGCGCCGCCGAGTGGAGGCTGCGGCCGGACAGCACCGGGACACGGCCCTGCACGCGCTCGCGGAGCCACCAGGCGCCGGACGGTCCCAGCACCGTCCGCAGCAGGTGGGCGCGGGTGCGGGCCGGCAGGTGCCGGATGGCCGCGGGCCCTCGGCTGCAGACCACCAGCGGCCATCCGGTGCCCATCACGGCCTCCGGCCACAGCACTCGTGCGTGCAGCGGACGGTCCTGGGCCCGGTCGGCCTCCGGGGGAGGGCCGAAGGAGGGGCGGGTGCGGGCGACCACGGCCGGCTCGGCGCCGGCCTCGTTCAGCAGAGCAGAGGTCTCCAGGGCCGACTGCCCGCTCCCCACCACGACGACGCTCCGGCCCGCGAACACCGAAAGATCCGTGTGGTCCGCGGTGTGGGAGACGAGACCGTCCTCGCGCAGCCCGGTCAACTCGCGCGGTACGTACGCAAAGGGGGTGACACCGGTGGCGACGACGACGCCGCGCGCGGTGAACTCCTCTCCGGAGTCCAACGTGATGCGGAACCGGCCGTCAGGGGGGCGGTCGACGCGGCGTACCGCGGTCCGTTCCAGCCCGGGGACGCAGTTCTGCTGGAACCAGAGCCCGTAGCGCACGAATTCGGACAGCGGCACCGGTTCGCGCTCGCGGCCCGGGTGGCGTCCCTCCTTGGCCCGGAATTCCCCGAGTCCGTGCCCCGGGGCGGGGGCCGAGATCGACGAGGCGAACGGGGACGACTTGAGGTACATCTCGCGCGGCATGTGCGAGCGCCAGCCGTCCATCGGCTCCCCGAAGATCCGGTACGGCACTTGGCGGGCCTGGAGGTGGGCGGCGATGGAGAGCCCGTAGGGGCCTGCTCCCACCACGGCGACGTCGACGTCTCCTGAAGGCTTCATGATTCCGGGCGCCCTTCCCATCAGCGGCTTCTTGACTATTTGCCTGTATCGGGCGTATGTATATTTACAGCGTAAACATGTGTAGACGGACAGGCAAGACCGGCCAAGAGGTGAGGTGGCAGGCCGTGGCCGTCGTAAACGAATCGACCAGCGCCGGACCGGCGGAGACCGCGGGAAGGATGCGCACGCGCCACCGCCGCACTTCTCCGGTCCCGGTCCTGCTCGCGGTCGACGCGCTTGCCGCCACCATCGCCGCGGGCGGGGTGTATCTGCTCTGTCAGCGCTGGTTCGTCCCGGCCGTGCTCGTCCCGCTGTGGCTCCTCGCTCTGGCGTCACAACGGGTGTACGGGTCCTGCGCCGACGCGGAGTGCCTGCGCCGGGTGCTGCGGGCGGCCTGTCTGGCCGCCGCCGCGGCCGGCACCGCCTGGTGGTTCGCGCCCCGCGACGAGCTGCTGCACGACGCGCTGATCGCACTGCCGCTCGCCACCGGGCTGACGCTCGCGCTGCGCCGGCACCGGCGGGCGAGGATGCGCACCCGCGGAAGCCGGGTGCTCGTGCTCGGACCCGCCGAGTCCGCCGCCGAGTTGAGCGCGGCGCTGCGCAGGGGGCACGCCCCCGGGGTGCAGATCGTCGGTGTGTACCCCGACGCCGTGGACCTGCTCAAGGCGGTACGGCGGACCGGCTGTGACGCGGTCATCGCCCTGCCGGGTCCCGAGTTGGGCGCCGAAAGGCTGCGGCGGCTGTCCTGGGAGCTGTGGACAGCGGGCGTCGACCTGATGCTGGCCCCGGTCCTCGCCGATGTCTCGGCCGGGAGGCTGGCCGTGCGTCCGGTCGCCGGAGTGCCCCTGTTGCAGCTGCACGCCCCCAGGCTGTCCGCGCTGCCCCGCGTCCCCAAAGAGCTGACGGACCGTCTGCTGGCTTTGCTGGGTCTGCTGCTGCTGGCTCCGCTGATGGCGCTCATCGCCGCGTGGGTACGGCTCGACAGCCCGGGACCCGCGTTCTACCGGGAGCGCAGAATCGGGTGCGACAGCCGTGAGTTCACTCTGCTGAAGTTCCGGACGATGCGCCGCGGTACGGACCGGCTCAAGGCCGAACTCGCCCACCTCAACCGCTACGGCAGCGACCGGTACTTCAAGATCGCCGACGATCCGCGCGTCACCAGGGCGGGAGGGTTCCTGCGCTCGTCCTCACTGGACGAGCTGCCGCAGCTGTTCAATGTGGTGGCAGGCCATATGTCCCTCGTCGGCCCGCGACCTCTGGTGAAGGACGAGGTCGCCGCCCTGAGCGAGGACGGCAGTCACCGGCTCCTGGTGAAGCCGGGCATGAGCGGGTTGTGGCAGGTCAGCGGCCGCTCCTGCCTGCCGATCGAAGAGCGGGACCGGCTCGATGTGAGCTACGTCGAGAACTGGTCGCCCGCCCTGGACCTGTCCATCCTGCTGCGGACGCCGTCCGCGGTCGTGCGCCGGACCGGCGCATGCTGAGGAGCCCCCATGAGCGACCAGACACCGGCACTGCTCGTCAAGTTGGGGTGTTTCCCGCAACTCCACGGGGGGCTCGGGGTGGTGCGCACCCTGGGGCGCATGGGCGTCCCGGCGTACGCCATGGTCGAGGACCGCTTCACCCCGACCGCCCTCTCACGCCATCTCGCCGGCCGCTTCGTCCGCCCGACGACCGGCCGGGAGGACGCCTCGGAACTGGTCGCGGCGCTCCTGCAGATCGGCCGGGAGATCGGCCGCCGCGCGGTCGCCGTGGCGGAGGGGGACGAGGCCGCCGTACTGCTGGCGGAGCACGCCGACCGCCTGGCCGAATGGTTCGTGCTGCCCCCTGTGCCGCCCGCGCTGCCGCGCAGGCTGGCCAGCAAGGAAGGGCTGCACCGGATCTGCCAGGAGCACGGGGTGCCCACTCCCCGGACCCGGTCCCCCGTCGACCGCGCCGAGTTGGTCGCGGTGAGCCGCGAGTGGGGCTTTCCTGTGGTGCTCAAGGACAGGGAGGCGTTCACCAAGCTGGACGACTCCGCCATGGGACACACCACCGTCGTCCATGACGAGGGTGAGCTGCTCGCCCGGTGCGGGGCGGCCGAGTCTCCGTCCGTCATCGTGCAGGAGTACATCCCTCTCGACATCGCCGAGGAGTGGTTCACCCACCTCTACGTGAGCGCCTCAGGCACGCCCCGGCTCGTCTTCACGGGCCACAAGCTCCGCTCCTGGCCGCCCGGGACGGGCCTCACCACCCGGGCGCGGGCCCGGCCCAACTCCGTCCTCGCGACGCTGGCCGCCGAGCTGTGCCGGGCGATCGGCTACTGCGGGATCGCCGACCTCGACTGGCGGTTCGACCGGCGCGACGGCCGCTACAAGCTGGTGGACTTCAACCCTCGGTTCGGACAGCAGTTCCGTCTCTTCGGCACCGCGCGGGGACTGGACGTGGTCCGGGCGCTGTACCTGGATCTGACGGGTCAGCACGTTCCGGACGAGCAGCAGATCCACGGCCGGGGCTTCATCGTGGGCAATCTGGATGCGGTGTCGGCGACGGTGAGTGCCTGGCGCGAACGCCGGCTGCCGGCGTCGCTGTCGCGGCGGAACCTCGAACGGGCCTGGCTGAGCCGGGACGACCCCGTGCCCGCGGTCGCCGAGGCGGCGCGCTTCAGCGGCACCGTGGCCCGGCGGCTCACCAAACCGGTGCGTGTCCTGGCGCAGAAAGGCGCAGTGTCGTGAGGCGGACCATCCTGCACTTGGCGCAGTCGAGCGAGGCGGGCGTCGCCCGAGTGGTCACGGACCTGGCCGCCGGGCAGTGCGCGAGGGGCGACCGGGTGATCGTGGCATGTCCGGCCGCGGGCACGCTGTCGTGGACGGCCGCGCAGCGTGGCGCCGAGGTCGTGCCGTGGGACGCCGTGCGCTCTCCCGGTGCGGCGCTCCCGCGTGAGGTGGCCGGAGTGCGGCGCATCGTGGACCTGGTGCGCCCGGACGTGGTGCACCTGCACAGTGCGAAGGCGGGCCTCGCGGGCCGCCTGGCGATACTCGGGCTGCTGCCCACCGTCTATCAGCCGCATGCCTGGTCGTTCGACGCCGTGTCCGCTGTCCTGCGGACCGCCACCGTGCAGTGGGAGAGGGCGGGAGCGCGCTGGGCACACCAGGTGGTGTGCGTCAGTGACGGCGAGCGTGCCCATGGGGTGGCCGCCGGCATCCGGTCCCGGTACGCCGTCGTACGCAATGGGGTGGACCTGGACTGGTGCAGCCCGCCGGAGGCCGGTTCCCGTGCGGCTGCGCGGTACCGGCTCGGTGTCTCCGGCGCCGGGCCGCTGGCCGTGTGCGTGGCGCGTCTGTGCCGTCAGAAGGGGCAGGACGTGCTGCTCGACGCCTGGGCGCAGATCGAGGAGCGGCTGCCGCAGGCGCGGCTGGTCCTGGTCGGGGGCGGGCCGGACCGTTCGGTCCTGGCAGCGCGGGCGCCCTCGACCGTCGGGTTCGCCGGGACCGTCGTCGACCCTCGCGACTGGTATCTGGCTGCCGATCTCGTGGTGCTGGCCTCCCGGTGGGAGGCGGGGATGGCGCTCGCCCCGCTGGAGGCCATGGCTTGCTCCCGCCCCGTCGTCGTCACCGATGTGCCGGGAGCCCGGGAGTTCCTGCCGGCACGTCATGTGCCGTTTGCCGTCGTGGCGTTGGACGATCCGGGCGCGCTCGCGAGTGCGGTGGTACGTCTGCTGGCGGATCCTGCGGCCGGCCGTGCACTCGGCGAGGAGGCGCAGGCGCATGTGCGCCGCCATCACGACGTGCGGCGGGTCGTCGAGCGTATGTACACCGTGTACGACGAGGCCCGCCGCGTCTGGGCCGCGGGCGTGCACGGCCGGAACCGTACGACGGCCGGGGCGCGTGATGCGCAGATGCGGTCATGACCGGTCGGCGGAGCCGATCAGTGAGTGCAGGGTGGGGCGCAGCGACGGTACCGCCCCGGACATCCGGCGGACGGCGGAATAGCCGCGCCAGGTCTTCAGTCGGAAGGTCGCGCCGATCTCGGTGGCGTTGATGTCGACGCGCGGGACGGCATGGCGCCCGGCGCCTTCGTGCACGCTGAACGCGATCTCGAAGCCGGCTTCGGCCACGGCTCTGCGTACGGCGGCGTCATGCGTTCCGTAGGGGTAGGCGAAGGCGCGGGCGCGCCTGCCGGTGATGTCGGCCAGCACCGCCGCGGCGTCCACGAGATTGCGGGAGAGGGTCCCGGGCCCGGCGTTCGCCATGTCGCTGTGGTCCCATCCGTGGCATTCGACGTCCAGCCCCGCATCTACGAGTGCGCGCACGCCTTCCGCGTCGAGCAGCGGCTCGTCGGGCATCTCGGCCATCCATGTGGAGCGGCCGCCGAGCACTCCGCTGAGCACGAAGGCGGTGGCCGGGAACCCCAGTTCGTTCAGGATGGGCAGTCCCTCGTCCAGAAGGGCCCGATAGCCGTCGTCGAAGGTCACCAGCACGCTGTGGCTGGGGAAGTCACCGCTCAGGTAGCGGCCGAGCGTCAGGGGCGTCCAGCCCCGGTCGAGGAGCCCTCGCAGTTGTCTGCGGAGCGTGTCCGGCGGGACGAACAGGCAGAACGGGTCCTGCCGGGCGGGGCGTGTGCCCACGCCGTGGTACATGAGTACCAGCGGCCGCTTGAGCGCGATGGCGGGACTCATCGGGAACCCTCTGCATGCGGACCGTCCGCGGCAGCTCCGCCCGATCTCATCCAACCGGCCAGTCCGCGCCCGGCCCCGGCAGCCTTGGCGAGGTCGCGCACCGCCGCGGCGAAGGGGACGAGGGGCAGCGCCGCCCAGTGGTGGCGGCGTACGGCCCGGGCGAGCGGCAGTGACACGTACGCCGCGAACCCCACAGCCGCGACCGACCGGGCGCGCGGGCCCGAGACCACCGCGGCGAGGGCGCCGGCGTAGGCGAATCCCCTGGCCACATCCCGGCCCAGCATGCGCGGGTTCGCCGATCGTCCGTCGCCCTCGCCGTAACGGAAGTACATCTCCGCCGTCCGGCGCAGCGTCGGCCGCTGATCCCAGCGGACCTCGGCGGAGGAGGCGAGGACCGCCCGGTGGTCGGCCCCGATGACGGCGCGGCCGAAGAGCACGTCCTCGGCGGTCCGCAGCTGTTCGGGGAAGCCCCCGGCGTCCTGCCAGGCGGTGCGGGCGAAGGCCATCGAGCGCCCGGTGGGCATGGTCGGGTCGAGTCCGCGGCCGAAGAGCCGGCAGTACACGCGTGTCCACGGTCCCGGATGCCGGGCCTCCTCGGGGACCGGATAGCCCACCGCCGCCATGGCCCGGGCCGGCGCCGCGCCGCCGTCCACCCGGTAGACGCCGGTGATCAGGTCGGCCGGGTCGGGCTCCGCCGCCGCCGCGCGCAGCCGGTCCAGCCAGTCGGGGTCGGGGTAGCAGCCCGCGTCGGTGCAGGCGATCAGCGGGTTGGCCGCGGCGCGCACGCCGGCGTTGCGGCCGGCCGAGATGCCGGAGCCGGGGAGCCGGAGCAGGCGGATCCTGGCGTCCTTCGCGGCCCACGCCCCGACCCGGTCGGCCGTGTCGTCGGCCGAGCCGCCGTCGACGACGACGATCTCGTCCCCGTCCTCCACCAGTTGGGGAACCAGCAGGCCCAGCAGCCGGTCGATCACATCGCCCTCGTTCAGCACGGTGGTCACCACCGAAACCGGCGCCGTCCCGGTCAGCCCCGCGCCGGGCAGCCGAGCGGCCTCGGAGAGAATCTGCACCAGCCGTCCGGCGCACTCGGCGGGGCCCGGATGGGAAGCGGTCAGCCGCTGCCCCACCGCGCCCATGGCGAGACGGGTGTCGCGATCCGCCAACCGCCGCAGCGCCAGGCCCACTTCGGCGGGGGCGCCGGGCGGCACGGAGATCCCGGCGGGCGCCGCACCCGGCTGCGCCACCCGGTCGGCCACGGGGCCCGGCGTGGCGATCACGGGGACCGCGGAGCGCATCGCCTCCAGGGCGACCGCGCCGAACCCCTCCGGATGGGGCATCGCCGGGGTGGGCTTGGTCAGCACCGCGACCGCGTCGGCCCCGGGGATGCTGCGCCAGGCGTCCTCGATCCAGCCCGTGAAGTCGACGCGGTCGCCCACCCCGAGGTCGGCGGCCAGCTGCGAGAGCCGGCTGCGCTCGCCCGGTTCGGCGGGATCGTCGCCCCCGATCGCAACCAGCCGCCAGCGCTCGCCCCCCGGCCTCGCCAAGGCCTCGATCGCATCGTCCACGCCCTTGTTGGCGACCATGCGGCTGAGGGTGAGCAGCAGCGACTCGTCGTGGCCGTTGAGCCGTACGCCCTGTCGTACGAGATTGTCCCGGGCGGCCTCGCGGGGCAGTGCGGTGCCCTCCGGCGCGGGGAACGGTACGAGTACGGCACGGGGGTGTCGCGAGGCGACGACCAGTCCGTCCGCCGTGGCGACGCAGTCGTCGATGAGCGCGGCCAGGAGCTTCATCAGACGGGGGTGGGTGTAGTCGTGCTTGGCCCATACGCAGCGCACCCCGGTGAGCCACGCGGCCGGGCCGCACACGCACGCCGCTTTGATCCCGTTGGCGAGAACCACGTCGGGCCGGTCCGCCCGCAGCCGGCGCGCGAACCATGCCGACGAGGCCCCGACCGCCGATCCGGTCCGGCCCGTGCGGTGCGTGACGCAGGGCACGCCCCGGCGGCGGAACTCCTCGCCCAGCGGCCCCTCCCCCAGCATCACCGCGTCCACGGCCAGCCGGTCCGTGGCGTCGAGCAGCGCCAGCAGCCAGAGTTCGGCACCGCCGAGGATTCCGGCGGTCGTGACCACTGTGACGCGCAGTGGACGGTTCATGGGCCCCTCCTCGCAGAGTCGCGGCGCCGGTCTGCCGCCGACCCGAGGAGGACAGACCAGCGCCGCCCAGAGGATTCATGGCAGCTATATGTATATTTACGATGTATACGTACAGACTAGGCCGAAAGGTGCGCACGGTCAAGGCGGGGTCTCCCGCCATTTCCGGCTAACATCCGTGTTTACGTCGTATACGGACGCGTCGCGAGGAGACGGGCAATGGCAGAGAGCGGCTCCGAGACCGGACCCACCCGTCGCGCCAGCGACCGCGGCCGCTACGGCAGGCTCAGTCGTGAGCGCGTGCTGGCCGCCGCCCTGCAACTGGTGGACCGCGAAGGCCTCTCGGCCCTGAGCATGCGCCGGCTGGGTGCGGAGCTCGGAGTGGAGGCGATGGCGCTCTACCGTTATGCGGCGAGCAAGGACGCACTCCTCGACGGCCTGGTCGAAGCGCTGTATCTCGAGCTGGAGGAGAGCCTGGCCGCCGGCCCCGAAGCCGGCCCGACGGACGCTGCGCCCGCCTGGCGCGCCGAGCTGCACCGCATCGCCCGGGCCACCTACGACGTCTGCCTCGCCCACCCCCAGGCGGTCCCGCTGCTCACCACCCGCATGCTGGCCGTCCCGCTCGCGCGTCGCCCGCTCGCCGTGCTGAAGGACCACGAGAGGGTGCTCGCCCTGCTCCGGGAGGCGGGCCTCGACGACGCCGGCACGGCGGCCGCCTTCCGGGCCTTCACCGCATGGCTGCTCGGCTATGTGTCCGTGGAGCTGCGGCCGATGGTGGACAACCCCGACGAGCAGGAACCGGCGTTCCGCCTCGGCCTGCACCGCATGCCGCCCCAGGAGCTGCCCAGGCTCCGCGAAGCCGCCCCCGCCCTCACCGAGCCGGGCGGCCCGGAGGGCCTGACCGCCGGCCTGGACGCGCTGCTCGACCGTTTCGGGGAGACCGCCGGGAGCTAGACCCCGCACAGGCTCCGCGCGATACGTATTCCGGTACGTATTCCTCGACTTCCGGTACGTATTCTTCGACGGTGCCTGAGACCGAGCTGATGCAGCTCCCCGACATGCCGCTGCACGATCCGTTCATCGTCGCCGACAAAGCCACCCGCACGTACTACCTCTACACCTCCAACGACCCGTCCGTATCGGGCGTGGACGGCACCGGCACGATGGTCTACCGCAGTCACGACCTGCGCGGCTGGATGCGCCCCGTGGTGGTCTTCCTCGCCGCCGAGCAGAGCGGGATCTGGGCGACCGACGGCGGATGGGCGCCGGAAGTGCACGAACTGGGCGGCAGGTACTACCTGTTCACCACGCTGCACAACCAGGACAAGGCGCTTCCGGTGCCACCGGCCAACCAATGGGGCACGCCGTTCCAGCTTCCGAACTACCTGCGCGGCACGATCACCGCCGTGTCCGACTCGCTGCTGGGTCCCTTCACCGCGGTCGACCCCGCGCGCCCCACCCCGCCCGAGAACCTGATGACCCTCGACGGCACGCTCCACGTCGACCGGTCCGGGCAGCCCTGGATGGTGTACGCGCACGAGTGGCTGCAGACCGTCGACGGCACCATGGAGGCGATCCGGCTGACCCCGGACCTGTCGGGAACCGTCGGAGATCCGGTCTTCCTGTTCAAGGCCTCGGACGCGTTCTGGATCAGCGAGCAGATCCCCGGCGGGGTCCCCCACCAGCTCCCGCCGTACATCACCGACGGCCCCCAGCTGTACCGCACCCCTGACGGGTCGCTGCTCATGCTGTGGTCGACGTACGAGAAGAACGTGGCCGGCAAGGACGGCACCGTCAGCGGCGGCTATGTGCAGACCTGGGCCGTCGCCGAGTCCGGCGAGATCACCGGGCCGTGGCGGCAGCAGCGGCCGCTGGTCCGCGACGACAGCGGTCACGGCATGCTGTTCCGCACCTTCGACGAGCGGCTGATGATGGTCCTCCACCGCCCCTTCGAGAACGCGCGAGGAAAGCTGTACGAGATGCAGCTCGTCGGCCATGAACTGCGGGTGCTGCGTCAGCGCACCGACCTCGACGGCGGCGGATGAAGACAGAGCAGGTGTGGCCGTCCGGCGGCGATGCCGGACGGCCACGTGTCTGAGCAGTGCCGTCAGCTCTTGCCGACGAGCCGCCAGATCTGGTTCTTCTTCGTGCTCAGCGCGCTCGCCGCGTCGCAGGTCCACTGGTGGATCAGCGCGCCGGGCGTGGTCGAGACGTTGGAGACGTCGACGCACTTGCCGCTGTGTACGGCGACCAGCTGGTAGTCCTTGCTGTTGCCGAGCGCGGTGACGGGGTTGAGGGTGAACTGCTGGTTGGTGGCGCCGTTACAGGTGTACTGGATGACGGCCGCCCCGTCGGCGGTGGACGCCCCGGAGACGTCGAGGCACTTGCCGCTCAGCTCGTTGACCACGGTGTAGGTGTTGGTCTTGCCGCTCACCGGCTTGAGGTCGAGCATCTGCTGGTAGCCGCCTTCACAGTTCCACTGCTGGTACTGGGTGCCGTTGGCGGTGCTTAGGTTGGTGTCGTCCAGGCACTGGCCGCTGTTCTCGCTGACCGCGACCGTGGAGACGGTGGTGTTGGACGGCGGCAGCAGGGTGACGGTGTAGCCGTCCTTGGTGTTCGTCCAGGGGAGGCTCACCGAGGCCGCGTTGTTGCTGACGTTCAGGGTGGTGTCGGAGATGGTCTCCGGGCCGGCCACCGCGGCGCCGTTGTTGTACGGGACGCGCTGGACGACCGCGCGGACCTGGCCGTTCTCCACCACCGAGGTGGTGTCGAGGCCGGTGAGGTTGACGGTGACGTTGCCGGTGTTGCCGTTGCTGCCGAGCAGCACCTTGGCGTTCTTCGCGGTGTTGTCCTTGGTGGCGAGGCCGTCGGTGCCGGAGCCGGGGGTGAGGCTGACGATGTTGCCGGTCTGGGAGCCGTAGTAGCGGTACATGAACCACTCGCCCAGGGGCAGGTACTGGCCCGCGCTGTTCTTGGTGAGCAGGTTCGCCTCGTCGTCGTGCAGAGCGGTGCCGGAGGCCCAGTTGCCCCGCAGACCGTCGGCGCCGGCCCGCTCCAGGCGGCCGATGAACCAGGCGCCGCCGCCGGGGTTCTGCTGGGAGAGCGCGGCGTACTCGTTGATCTGGTACGGGCGGGTGTTGGTCAGCCCCGCGGAGGCGAGGGTGGAGTTGGCGCTGGATACTCCCGGGACGGGGTCGGCGGGTTCGTCGTGCCAGCTGTAGATGTCGGGGGCGACGTTGTTGGCCTTGACGTAGTTGAGATACGTGGTCCACCAACCGTTGGAGGAGGTGGGCTGGCCGGCCATGCTGGGGCCGACGATGAGCTGGCCCGGGAACGCCGACCGGACGCGGGCGTAGAACCGCGACCACATCTGCAGGTACTGGCTCTGCGAGGGAGCCCAGAAACCCTTGCCGTCGGGCTCGTTCCACAGGTCCCACTCGACGGTCATGTTGTTGGCTTTGACGTCGTTGATGAGCTGCGTGACGAAGTTGTCGAAATGCGTCCAGTCACCGTTGTCGCCGGGCCAGCCCTGGCTGGTGGTGCTGTCCGCGCCCCACAGGTCATGCGGCAGGATGACGAAGGTGCCGCCGAGGGCCGCGGTGCGCTTGTACTGGGCGAGCGTGGCGTTCCAGCGGGTCTGGTAGTCCGCGAGGCTGGTGCCGTAGCCGCCGCTGTTGAGCTGGGCACCGCCGGCCCGCATGAAGTGCCACTTGATGTCCTTGAAGAAGTGGTCCTGCGGGAGCGAGCCGTTCGGCGTCATGCCGTAGATCATTCCGGAGGCGTGGTACGTCGGGGCGCCTCCGGCGGTGGCGAAGTCGACGGTGACGCTCGTGTCCGCGGCCCGGGAGGGGGCGGCCGGTATCAGGGTCGTTGCCAGGGCGGTCAGGAGGACGGCGACGGACGAGACGGCCCGGCGCCTGATGCTTGTTGTGGGTCTGGGGAGGGTTGTGGGCGAATTCATGGTGCGGCTCCTGGAGGGGGAGGACCGGGGCTCGTGACGGCCCCGGGGCTGTGTGGGAGGCGGCCGCTCAGCGGCCCTCTCGGTGGGCGTGTGCCTCGGCCAGCAGGAGGTAGCTGCTGGCGGTCCAGGTGTAGGCGCGGTCGCGAAGACCCGTGCCGGTGAGGGCGTCGAAGTTCTCGGCGAAACCGTGGGTCTCGCACAGGGCGCGGAAACGGGCGCTGATGTCGTCCGCCAGCCGGTGGTGGCCGGCCCGGCGCAGGCCGTCCTCGACGAGGACGGTGGCGGGGGCCCAGATCGGGCCGCGCCAGTAGCCGTCGGCGAGGTAGTGCGGCGAGGTGGTCAGTTCGGTGGCCAGGCCGTACGGCGTCAGATGGGCCTTGACGTGGTCGGCCAGCGCGCTGCTGACCTCAACGGGCAGATGCTCGCCCAGCACGACGGGCATCAGGTCGAGGAGGCTGTCGCTGCTCCAGGTGTTCCCGGTGGCCACGCCCCGGGCGACGAACCGGTCATCGGTCCACAGCTGGTCGAGCAGCGCCGTCTGTATGTCCTCGGCCATCGCCGTCCACCGGCGCTCCTCGTCCGCCTTGCCCAACTCCCCTGCCAGACAGGCGAGTTCATGCAGCTGAAGGACGAGGAATGCGGCCAGGTCAGCGGTGACGACCACCCGCTCGGGGTCGAAGGTGGTGGCGTTGTCCCAGCCGCTGTCGTTGCCGTGCTGGTAGTAGGGAAGTTCGGCATCGGGGGCTCTTCGTGCGGTGAGCCAGAAGTCGGTCCAGCGCTCCAACCTGCCGTAGATGTCGGCCAGTTGGGCCTGGTCGGGAGGTGCCGGCAGGCGGCGGCGCAGATGGCCGAAGGCCCAGCCGTGGATGGGCGGCTTGACGAAGTTGTACAGGACCTCGGAGTGGGTGACCGAGTCGGGCAGGGCACCGCTGTCGTCCTGGTGGTCGAAGGGCAGGGCGAACTGGTCCAGGGCCAGTTCGGGGCAACCGGGCGCCAGGGCAAGGGCGTTGAAGCAGTGGTCCCAGCTCCAGACCTTGTCCATCCAGTGCTTGGACATCAGCACCGCGGGGCGGGTGACCAGGCCCGTCGGCCGTACGGTCGCCGACCACACGACGTAGGCGGCGAGTTCGGCCGCCGGTGTCCCGGACGAACGCCAGGGGGCCACCGCGTCCACGAAGTCCGCGAACGCGCCCCGCGCGGACTCCGCGATGTCGTCGAAGGTCGCCGAGGTCGCGTACGGCGGGCGGGAGGTGTCGAGTTCCTCGACCGCGATCTCCCAACCGCCGCCCCCGTCCTGGGTGATGGCAAGACCGCGGTCGCCGCCGCCCAGGGCCTGGGCCCCGGCCGCCTCGGCGATGCTGCCGGACAGCACGGTGACGCGGTAACGGCGTCCGGTCTCGTACGACGTGAACACGTGCGCGTCCGCCGCCGGATCGTGGAAGAAGTACGTGCCGCTGAACGGGGTGAGGGTGTGCGCGGCGGCGAGGACGCCGAGGCCCAGGCCGCTCCCCCGCAGGCGTACGGTGTCCGGCGACTCGTAGGCGAGGTCGATGCGCCCGCTCTCGCCGATCCAGCTGAGCCGGCCCGGTGTTGCCTCGACGCGGGTCTCGGCGCGGTCGGCCGTCGTCGTGCCCAGGGGGACCATGCGCAGCACGGCGTGCATGCCGTTCTGGTGCGAGACGAGATGGAGGTCCTCGGCGTATGTCTTCTCCGCCACCACGGGCGAGATGTCGAACCAGGATCCGTACGTGCTGAACGGGATGTCGTGGACGGAGAAGGCCGGGCCGGACGGGGCGGCGGTCATGGTGGCGTGACTCGTTTCTGGGGCAGGGGTAGCGGCCGACTGACCAACTGGTCAGCCGTTGTGGCGGGTTGGGGCTCAGTCCTTGACGGCTCCGGCGGTCACGCCGGCCGCGACGTAACGCTGGGCGAGGACGAGGATCACCGCGGCCGGCAGGGAGGCCACGACAGCGGTGGCCATGATGGCGTTCCACTGCTGGTTGTTGTTGCCGATGTAGTGGTAGATGCCGAGGGTGATCGGCTCGTGGGTGCCGCCATTGACGAGGGTGCTGGCGAAGACGAAGTCGGACCAGGACCACAGGAAGGCGAACAGGGACACCGTGACCACGGCGTTGCGGCTCATCGGCAGCACGACGGACCAGAAGGTCCGCAGTGCCATTGCTCCGTCCATCTGCGCGGCCTGGAGCAGCTCGCCGGGGATGCCGGACATGAACGCCGTGAAGATCAGGACCGCGAACGGGACGGCGAGGGTGGAGTCGGCGACGATCAGGCCGGGGACGGACTGGAGCAGCCCGAGCTGGAGGTAGATGGCGTAGAAGCCCATCGCCATGATGATGCCGGGGATCATCTGCGCGGCCAGCAGGACGAAGCTCAGGATGCCGCCGCCGCGCGGGCGCAGCTTGGCCAGGGCGTAGCCGGCGGGCGCGGACAGGAGGACGGTCAGCAGGACGGTGCCCAGGCCGATGACCAGGCTGGTGCCGAGGTAGGGCAACTGCTCGTCCAGGACGGTGCGGTAGCCGGCCAGGGTGCCGTGCAGCGGGAGCAGGTCGGGTGGGCTCTTGCGCATGTCCTGGTCGCGGGTGAGGGACACGTTGAGCATCCAGTACACCGGGAAGAGCATGATCCCGGTCAGCACGACGCCGATCGTGGTCTTCACCCACGTACGCCTGCGGATGCGGCTCATGACAGGGCCTGCTTTCGCTGTACACGGACGTAGACCAGGCCGAAGACCAGGGCGGCGACCACCAGGAGGTTGCCGACGGCCGCTCCCGGGCCGAAGGCCGGCAGGAGGTTGCCGAAGCCGAGCTGGTAGGACCAGGTGGCGAAGGTCGTGGAGGAGTCGGCCGGGCCGCCCTTGGTCATGATCCAGATGATGTCGAAGACCTTGAGCGTGTAGACCAGCCCCAGCAGCAGGGTGATCGCGGACACCGGGCGCAGCAGCGGAAAGGTGATGCTCCAGAACCGGCGCCAGGCGCCCGCCCCGTCCAGGGCTGCGGCCTCGTACAGGCCGGCCGGGATGGACTGCAGGCCGCTGTAGAGCACGACCAGGTTGAAGGGGACGCCGATCCAGATGTTCGCGATGATCACCGAGGTGAGCGACCAGGACGGCGAGGTCAGCCAGTTCACCGGGGCGATGCCGACGGCGTGCAGGATGGCGTTGACGATGCCCGAGTCGGTGTTGAGCATCCACGACCAGGTGGAGGCCGACACGATCAGCGGCAGCAGCCACGGTACGAGGAACAGGGCGCGCAGGGTCGCGGAGAGCCGGAAGTGCTGGTTGAAGAAAACCGCGAGGGCGAGCCCGATGGCGTACTGGAAGACCAGGCAGACGGCGGTGAAGACCGCAGTGTGGAGCAGGGCCGGGGCGAAGGTCGGGTCGTCGAGGACGGTGCGGTAGTTCGCCAGGCCGGTGAAGGGCGCGTCGCCCTGGACGAAGGAGCGGACGGTGTAGTTGCGCAGGCTCAGGTCGAGGTTGCGGTAGAGCGGATAGGCGTAGAAGAGGGCGAGGTAGAGGGTCACCGGGGCGAGGAATCCCCAGGCGGCCCACTGGGTGGAGACGGGCCGGCGGCGCCTCCGGCCGCGGGCCGGGGGCGGGGCGGCGGTGGCCGCCCCGTTCCGGACGCCCGCAGGCCGGTGGTCCGGCGGATGTGTCGTCTGCTTCATGGCGTTCATCGGGCTGACGTCACTTGGCCGCGGACTGCGCCGAAGTGAGCGCGTCCTTGGGCGACTTGGACCCGCTGAGGGCGGACTGGACGGCCTTCCACATCTGCTCGGAGATCTTGGGGTACTTGGTGCCCAGGTCGTCACTGGTGCGGCCCTTCGCCGCCTTGACCGCGTCCACCCACGGCTTCAGCTCGGCGTTCGCGGCCACCTGCTTGACCTGGACCTCGCTGGTGGGAGCCACGTAGGACAGGGTGGTGTCGGTGGTGTTGAGGTTGTCGGTGCTGGTCAGGCAGGACACCAGCTTCTGGGAGGTGGTGTAGCGGCCGGTGTCCTTCTGGACGGGGATGGTCACGAACTCGCCGCCGGTCGGGGCCGAGGCGTTGCCGCCCGTGGCGGCCGGGATGGGCAGCACGCCGTAGTCGAACCCGGCCTTCTTGGCGTTGGCTAGCTGCCAGGTGCCGTTCTCGCTGAACGCGTAGTCGCCGCTGGCGAACTCCTGCCAGCTGGTGGTCTGGGTGTTGTTGAGCACCGAGTTCGGGGCGTAGCCCTGCTTCAGCCAGTCCTTCCACAGGGAGAGCGCGGACACGGCCTGGGAGGAGTCGAGTGCGGTCAGCTTGGCGCCCGAGCCCCAGAACCAGGGCAGGAACTGGAAGCTGCCTTCCTCGGTGCCGATCGCCGAGAAGGTGATGCCCTTCTTGCCAGCCTTCTTGACCTTCGCGAGCGCCGCCGTCAGCGAATTCCAGTCCTTGACCGAGGAGATGTTGACCCCGGCCGTCTTCAGCACCTTCTTGTTGTAGTAGAGGGCAAGGGTGTTGGCGCCGATGGGCGTGCCGTAGGTCTTGCCGCCCGACTGGCCGGCCGCGAGCAGGTTGGGGTCGACCTTCGAGGTGTCCAGCTTGTTGTCGTCGGTCGTGGTGAGCACGCCCGCCTCGGCGAGGGTGGACACCACCGGGTTGTCGACGATGAGGACGTCCGGCGAATTGCCCTGCTGCGCGGCCAGCAGCGTCTTGTTGCCCAGATCGCTGGTGTCGAAGGCGGTCCGCTTGACCTTCACTCCGGCCTTGGTGCCGCACTGGTCCAGCAGCTTCGCCCAGGCCGAGGTCTTGTCGAACTGCGGGTACGGGTCCCAGAGGGTGTACGTCCCGCTGCCGGCGCCCTTGGTGTCGGTGCTGCCCGAGCCGGAGGAGCAGGCGGTGGCACTGACGGCCACGGCGAGTGCGGTCAGGGCTGCGGCGGTCAGACGGCGCTGTCTGGAGGAGCTGTTCATTGCGAGGGTTCCTTTGTTTTGGGCATGCGGGTGCCGAGGGCACGGGGTGGTGAGGGAAAACGGGCACGGCGAACGGCGCTGTCGAGCGCTTCGACGTCCGGTGAGGTGAAAAGACCTACGTGAGGTGAGAGGTGTTACGTGGGTGCGGTCAGGGAGCCGTAGCGGGCCCGGTGCTGGCGCGGAGGGAGATCGGGGGTGCGAGGAGATGGTGCCGGGGCGCCGCGTCGGGATGGTCGAGCCGCTCCACCAGCAGGTCGACGGCGCGTCGGCCCATCTCCTCGGCCGGTACGTCGGCCGCGGTGAGCTGCGGGGTCACCGTCTCCGCCCAGCGGCCGGCGACGACCCCGGTGACGGAGAAGTCGCGCGGTACATGGCGGCCGGCCTGGGCCAGCCCCCGGTAGAGGCCGCCGAGAGCGGCTTCGTTCAGGGTGACCAGGGCGGTGGTGGCCGGGTCGTCGTGCAGGATCTGTTCCAGGCAGGCCTGGCCGGACGCCGCGTCGTCCCCGCAGCAGTACGTCCGCACGGTCAGCCCGCGCTCGGCCGCGGCCTTGGTGAAGCCGTCCAGGCCGCGGTGCGCGGACTCGTAGCCGGCCCGCAGCAGCTGCTCGGGACGGTTGACGAAGGCAACCCGGCGGTGGCCGAGGTCCGCCAGGTGGTGGACGCAGGCCGCCGCCAGCGCGGTGTGGTCCAGGCCGACCCACCAGCCGCCCTCCGGGTGGGCGGTGCGGCCGATGGCGACTGAGGGGAAGGCCAGTTCGGCCAGGTGATCGACCCGGTCGTCCGCCAGCCTGATCTCCATCAGGATCGCGCCGTCGACCCGCCGCTCCCCCAGCAGCCGCTGGAACGAGCGGTCGCTGTCCACGCCGCTCGGGGAGAGCAGTACGTCGTAGTCGTAGGCCGCGGCGGCCTCCACCACGCTGCCGATGAAGTCGAGCTGCATGCCGGTGTAGTGGTTGCCGGCCGGCGGGAAGACCAGGCCGATCGTGTTGGTCCGGCCGTTGGCGAGGGCGCGGGCGCTGGCGTTGGGGCGGTAGCCCAGTTCGTCGATGACGTGCTGGATCTTCCGGCGGGTGTCGTCGGAGACCGGGCGCTTGCCGCTGAGCGCGTAGGAGACGGTGCTCCGCGAGACACCGGCCCGCCGGGCGATCTCACCGATGTTCACGGGTGGCTCCTTGCTTGAGGTTCGAACCGGTTCGACTTCTCAATGGAGAGAGTACTCGCGGGCCGGGTGTCGAACCGGTTCGCGTGAAGTGAAGGTAGGAACCTCACCGAACGCCTGTCAACACCTCTGACGATACTTTCGCACCGGCGGAAGGTCCGGATTTCCTCGGGTCGGGGGGATTGCTGGCCAGGATTGCCGGTGTTAGCTTCCCCGAACCGGTTCGACGAAGTGATCGGAGCCGCCGACCCCTGCCAGCCGAACAGTTCCCTTGCTCGTGCGGCACTGCGATCGAACCGGTTCGATCAGCCCGCAGCGCAGGTCGACCCTCCGCCACTCAAGGATTGAGGACGCAATCCATGCCATCCGCTGACAGATCCGCCCGGCGCCGGTCCCCGGCCGCCGTGGCGCTGGCTCTGGGCGCGGGCCTGCTGGCCGCACCGGCCGTGCCCGCGCAGGCAGCCGATACGCCCCAGCCCACCGCCCACTACACCTTCGACCAGGACGACCTCGCCTCCGGCAGGATCACCGACAGCTCCGGCAACGGCCTGACGGCGACCCTGGTGAACGGCTCCACCGCGCAGTCCGTTGCGGGCACGGACGGCGGCAAGGCACTGGCCCTGCCCGGCGGGGCACCCACCTCCGACGGCGCGTACATCCGCCTGCCCCGCGAACTGCTCGGCGACGCAAGCGACTTGACCGTCTCGGCCCGGGTGAAGTGGAGCGGCGACAAGTCGTCCTGGCAGCGGATCTTCGACCTGGGCACCGATACCACCAAGTACCTGTTCACGACGCCGTACAACGGCAGCGTGCTGCGCACCGCCGTGACCACCGGCGGAGGGGGTACCGAGGCGCAGGTCTCCGGAGACGCGCCGCTGCCCGCCGACGCCTGGCGGACCGTCACCGTCACCCTCGACACCGCCGCCCACCGGGTCACCACCTACCTCGACGGCGTGGCGGTCTCCTCCGCAGCGACGACCGTCAAGGCCAGGGACCTGCTGGACAGTTCGGCCACGGCCGCCGGCTACATCGGCAAGTCCTTCTACCAGGACCCCCTGCTCAAGGGCGCGATCGACGACTTCACGGTCTGGCACTCGGCGCTCAGCCCCGAGCAGGTCGCCGGCACGGTCGGGACCCTCCCCACCCTCGATCAGCTCTCGCAGACGTCCTTCGAGGTCCGCACGACGACCGGGACGGCCCCCGTCCTCCCCGCCGCAGTCCGTTCCTCCTTCTCCGACGGCTACGACCGTGACACACCGATCGGTTGGGACGCCGTACCGCCCGAGAAGTACGCCCGGACGGGCACCTTCACGGTGGCCGGAACCGCCGCCGGACGTGCGGTGAAGGCGACCGTCACCGTGGTCCGCGAGGGAGCCCTGACCGTCGATCTCGGCTCGGACACCGGCAGGTTCCACGGCGGCGCCTCCGGCACCCTCTACGGCGTGTACGGACCGGACGTCCCCACCAACAACCTCATCGAGGGCATGGGCCTGCGCACCGTCTCCACCAAGGCCCAGGACGGCCCGCAGCACCCCGGCGCCGACGCGCTGGACGTGGTCGGGCCGCTGGCCGACTCCACCGACGGCGACGTGTACATCTACATGACCGACATCCACCGCGGCTTCCCGTACGAGTGGCCGGGCGCCACCCCCGCAGAGAAACTCAAGCTCTACGAGGAGAAGATCGCCAAGCAGGTCGACCAGGTCCTGCAACTGCCGAAGCAGTACCAGGACAACATCGTCTTCGTGCCGTTCAACGAGCCCGAGGGCAACATGTTCGGCACCGGCGAGTGGAGCTACGACAAGGTCAGCTGGCTCACCGACCCCGGCGCGTACTTCGCCGCCTGGGACGAGGTCTACAAGCTCATCAAGGGCAGGATGCCCACCGCCCGCATCGCCGGCCCCAACACCAGCGTCCTGTTCGACCAGGTGAAGGGCTTCCTCACGCACACCCTGGCCGCCGGGACCCTCCCGGACGTGATCACCTGGCACGAGCTGAGCCACCCGGAGGCGGTGCGCGAGAGCGTCGCCAAGTACCGGGCGTGGGAGAAGGACCTGTTCAAGGGCACCGACCGCGAGGGCACCCAACTCCCGATCAACATCAACGAGTACGCCTTCAACTACCACACCTCCGTCCCCGGCCAGATGATCCAGTGGGTGTCCGCGATCGAGGAGTCAAAGGTGGACGCCGACATCGCGTACTGGAACATCGACGGCAACCTCTCCGACTCGGCGGTGCAGTCGAACCGCGGCAACGGCCAGTGGTGGCTGCTGCACTCGTACGCCTCGATGAGCGGGCACACGGTGACGGTGACGCCGCCGTTCCCCGGCGAGAACTACACCATGCAGGGCGTGGCCACGCTCGACGAGAAGAAGAAGCAGTCCCGGCTGATCTTCGGCGGGTCCGGCGGCAAGGGGCACATCACCTTCGCGGGCGTCCCCAGGAAGATCTTCGGGGATCGGGTGCACGCCTGGGTGCGGGAGATCGAGTGGAGCGGGCAGGTCGGCGACAACTCCGGTCCGAAGCTGCTGTCGGAGACGAATCTGAAGGTCGGTGACGACGGCACCGTGGTCGTCGACTTCGGGGACGGCACGCTGCCGACGCTGAAGGAGTCCTCGGCGTACGAGATCGTCCTCAGCCCGGCCGGGAAGGCGAAGGGCACGCAGTCGCCGCCCGTGCGCTGGCAGGGATCGTACGAGGCGGAGGACGCGGCCCACACCGGGTCCGGCTACTCCAGGAACGGCCCGGAGGGCTCGACCGGCGACGTGTCGAAGTTCTACACCTCAGGCGGCTACGACGTGGGCGGCCTGCGCACCGGCTCGGACGTCACCCTCGACTTCGGTGTGGACGTGCCCGAGGACGGCACCTACGACCTGAGCGTCTTCGCCAACTCCCTGAACACCTACGACAAGGTGAAGGAGCAGGGCCCCACCAACGTCTTCCTGCGGGTGGACGGCAAGACGGACAGCGAGCAGGAGTTGTATCTGCCGCTCGGCTACAAGTGGGTGGTGTGGGACCACACCGACACCGAGGTCCATCTCAGCAAGGGCAAGCACACCCTGACGCTGGCGGCGAAGAGCCTCGACGGCAAGCGCGCCACCAAGGGTGACGCGATCGTCGACCGCCTGACCCTGTCCTTGCCGGAGGCGTCGGCGGCCACCCAGGTCTACGAGGGCGAGCTGGCCTGGACGGGCGGCGGGGCGCGGCCCGTCTACGACCTTCCCGGGCGCGCCGGAACTCCCGCCACCGGCTCGGGCGCGGTCCGGGTTGCGAAGGACCAGACGGCCACCTTTTGGGTCTACTCCCCCGCCGACCGCGAGGCCACCCTGCGGGTCGACACCCTCGGCGGCGCGGATGCACGGCTCTCCGTCAACGGGCACGCCGTCCTGCGCCTGTCGAAGGGCAGGCACGCGGTGGCGGTCTCCCTTTCGGGCGGCATCAACAAGGTGACGGTGACCGGTGGTTCGGCCGCCACCCTCGTCGATCGCCTGACGGTCACGCCCAGCGACGGCACGCTCAGGGCGCGTACGTACGAAGCGCAGGACGCCGAGCTGGCGGGTTCGGCGACGCTGACCCCGCTGTCCCTGGCGAGCGACGGTACGGCGATCACCGGCATCGGCGGCGACCCGGGCAACGGCAACACCGCGACGTTCACCGTCGCCGCGGACAGGGCCGGCCTGTACGCGCTGCGCATCCGCTACTCCGACCCGGAGCAGTCCGAGGCCACCCACTACAACCCGGACCCGCTCGCCCGTCACGCCGACATCACCGTCAACGGCGGCGAGATGCAGCGCGTCGGCTTCCCGCACAGCTTCCATCAGAACAACTTCTGGGAGCTGACCGTCCCGGTCCGGCTCAGGAGCGGGCAGAACACGATCGCCTTCCGCTCCGAGGAACTGCCGAACTTCGACGGCACTACCTACGCCTCGGACACCTTCCCCGGGGTGCTGCTCCGCTCCCGCTTCGCGCCGCTGATCGACCGCATCACCGTCGCGCCGTATGCGCGGGAGGTGCGGTGAGGGTGACCGCCCCCGGCGACCGGCAGCAGAGGGCGCCGGGGGCAGGATCATCCCAGAGACGTGAGTGCGCCGCCGTCGAAGAACCTGCCCGCGCTGTAGACCATGGGAGGGAGCTCGGTGACGGCGGCGTGCACCACCCGGCAGATGAAGACCGTGTGCGTACTGGCCCGCAGCCGCTCGCGAATCTGCACTTCCATCTGCGCGCTGCTCCGAGCGATCAGCGGGCTGCCGAACGGCCCGCTCTCCCAGTCCAGGTCCTGGAACTTGTCGGCGGCCTTGCCTGCGAACGTGCCGACGACGTCGAGCTGGTCGGTGGAGAGGATGTTGATCGCGAGGTGGTCCGCCCGGAACAGACAGTCATGGGTGGACGAGGTGTGCTGGACGCACACCATCACCGTGGGAGGGTCGAGCGAGATGCTCGAGAACGCGTTGACGGCCAGCCCCCTGGGCGTCTCTCCATCCATCGCGGTCACGACCGTGACACCGGTGACGAACTGCCGGTTCACCTGCTTCATCACGTCGATGTCCGGGGTGGAGGCAAGCGCGGCCATGACGGTGCTCCTTGTCATCTTGATCGTCAGTTCCGTCCCACGTTGATCGTCAGTCCTGTCCCACGCTGATGATGCCCAGCGCCGAGAGCAGCGCCCGGGGATCCCATGTCACGTGCTCCTCGACGACCCGGTCGCCCTCGAAGCGGGCGAACGTGGCGCCGCTGATGTCGACGCGCCGCTCGGTGGGTGGGACACCGAGGAACGCGTTCGCATGGGTTCCGCTGCTGTGCCAGCGGATCGCGGCCCTGTCACCTTCGACCACGATGTCGTCGATGGTGGTGGTCAGGTCCGGGAACGCCGCTCGCGTGGAGAGGATCGCCGCCTTGAAGGCGTCCAGGGTCTGCGGCTGCGGCTCTGTCCCGTGGCGTAGGTAGTGCGGGCTCAGCAACGTGTCGAGTGCATCGACGTCGCCGTGCCCCCAAGCCTCGGCCCATACCTTCTCGATGAGTTCTCGACGGGCGTCGGTGCGCGCCATCTCTTCTCCCTTCACAGGCCCCATGGCTGGCCCCCCGGCCTCGCGTTGGCATACAAGAAGCAGTAAGGCATGCCACAAGGGGAGCGTCAAGGGATCGAGGGTGCAAGATCGCTTCTCCGACCTCACCGGTCGCCAGAAAATGCAGTTCAAGAGCCATATTGCGGCTGCCGCCCCTGGACCATGGAGGGCACACGAAGGCCGTTCGGGCCGGACCCCTTGACCGGTTTGCACGTGCATGCTTATCGTCCTGTGCCATGCAAGAGAGCTTGGAACACCGCATGGAACACACTGACGAGAGCATCGGTCTCCGCAAGCTCGTGCTCTACCGTGATGTCGTCCTCACCGAGGCGGGCGAGGCGCCTGCGCGGCCCGCCTGGCGAGCCAGCGTCGCCGCGGTCATACGCAATCCATGGGTGGCATCCGGTCCCTCGACCGATCTGTCCCTGGAGCAGGCTCGGATCGCACCGGTGCTCGCGAAGCTGCTGACCGACCGGCTCATCGCTTCCCTGGGCGGTGCGGACGAGATCGAGTCGTTCGGCAAGGCCGCCATCGTCGGCACCGCGGGCGAGATCGAGCACGCCGGGGCGTTGATCCACACGCCGTACTTCGGCAATCTGGTGCGAGAGTTCCTCCAGGGCGAGTCCATCATCTGTTTCGCCGACACGCGTGCCGAGGCCGGAGAGTCGCTGATCATCCCTCTCTGGCACAAGACGCATGCCGCGACGCGCAGTCACTACCAGACCATCAGTGCCCGGGTGTCCGACGGGCCGCGGGCGGACGAGCTCGTCGTCATCGCGGCCGCGTCGACGGGGCCGCGCCCGCATCCCCGTATCGGGGACCGTATGACCGACCCCGTCGTCACCACCGAAACCCTGGAGGTTGTGCCCTCATGAGCGTCCGCAGGATCGTGACCGTCGTCGAGGAGATTCACGCCGAGGGGGGCCGGGAGCTCGACCGTCCGGCCCGGATCGCCGTCGTCGCGGCGGTGATCGAGAATCCCTGGGCCGGCCAGGGCTTCGTCGAGGATCTGAACCCCGGCATCGACGCGCACGCCTCCGACCTCGGCGCGCTGCTGGCTCCGGCCGTCCTCGACGCCCTGGAGGCTCCCGCCGAGGCATACGGCAAGGCGGCCATCGTCGGTCTGGACGGCGAGATCGAGCACGGCTCGGCGCTGATCCACACCCTCAAGTTCGGTGATCACTTCCGCAAGGCGGCCAATGCCGCCACCCTGCTGCCCGCGGTCGAGAAGCGAGGGCCGACGGGCGTGGTCTTCGACATCCCGCTGAAGCACATCACCGATGCCACGATCCGTTCGCACCACCAGAGCTTCGAGGTCCGGATCAGCGACGCCCCGCACCCGAACGAGATCGTCGTCGCGCTTGCCGCGGCCGCTCAGGGGCGCCCCCAGCAGCGCCTGGCGCCGCTCTCGACCGAACAGTAGGCGCCCATGAGCAAGCCGACCGTGGTCCTGCTGCACGGGGTCGGGCTCGACCACACCATGTGGGAGCCCACCGCCGGGCTCCTGGCCGACCGCTTCACCGTGATCGCCCCCGACCTGCCGGGCCACGGCACCCGCCCGCCGGTGAGCGACGGGGTGACACTCGCCGACCTGGCCGACGGGGTGGCCGGTGAGATCGGGGCCGGCTCGCACCTGGTCGGATTCTCGCTGGGGGCGCTGATCGCCCAGCAACTGGCCCTGCACCGGCCCGAGTTGGTGGCCACCCTGACCTCGGTCAGCTCGGTGTGCAGGCGCACGGCCGAGGAACGGACCTCCGTCCTGGACCGGCTGCGCACCGCGGAAGCCGACTTCACGGCAAGCGCGGCAGCATCCCTCAAGCGCTGGTACGACGGCACGGACGTCACCCCCGGCTGGGTGGCCCGCACCGAGGCCACGCTGTTCGCCAATGACGTCGGCTCCTTCCTCGGCTGCTATCGCGTGTTCGCCACGGCGGACGCCGAACTGGGGCCGGACCTGGGCTCCATCGCCGTACCTGCGCTGGCGGTGACGGGGGAGAACGATCCCGGCTCCACCCCGGAGATGGCTCGTCGGCTCGCCGCGGCGCTTCCCGACTGCCGGGCGGTGGTCGTCCCCGAGGCTCGTCACATGCTGCCCGTCGAGCGTCCCCGGGCGCTGGTCGACTCCCTCACCACCTTCCTCGGAGAGTGTGCTCATGTCTGACCTCACCACGTTGCAGCACTTCATCGGCGGGGCGCGGGTGGAGCCCGCGTCGGGCGAGTACTTCGAGAGCGCCAACCCGGCCACCCGCGAGATCCTCTACCGGGCCGCGCGCGGCGACGCCGCCGACATGGACCGGGCCGTCGCCGCCGCGAAGAGCGCCTTCGAGGACCCGCGCTGGCGCGACCTCAGCCAGACGCGCCGGGGCCGCCTGCTGCGCCGCCTCGGTGAGCTGATCGCCGAGAACGCCGAGGACCTGGCCCGGACGGAGACGCTGGACAACGGCAAACTGCTGCGCGAGATGCGGGGACAGCTGGCCACCCTGCCGGAGTACTACCACTACTACGCGGGGCTCGCCGACAAGATCCACGGCGACTTCATCCCCACCTCCGACCGCCAGGTGCTGAACTACACGGCCCGGGAGCCGCTGGGCGTCGTAGGAGCGATCACGCCCTGGAACTCCCCGCTGACGCTGACCACCAGCAAGCTGGCCCCTGCCCTCTGCGCCGGCAACACGGTTGTGATCAAGCCCTCCGAACACACCTCGGCGAGCATCCTCAAGCTCGCCGAACTGGCCCTGGCGGCAGGGTTTCCGCCGGGTGCGGTGAACGTCGTCACCGGGTTCGGGGCCGAAGCGGGACAGGCCCTCGTCGACCACCGCGACCTCGCGAAGATCTCCTTCACCGGCTCCACCGCCACCGGGGCCCGTATCGCGGCGGCGACCGCGAGCCGGTTCATCGACTCCACGCTCGAACTCGGCGGCAAGTCCCCCAACATCGTCTTCGAGGACGCCGACATCGCGAACGCGGCGATGGGAGTCGTGGCCGGCATCTTCGCCGCCGCCGGACAGACCTGCATCGCGGGCAGCCGCGTCTTCGCCCACCGGTCGGTCTACGACGAGTTGCTGGAGCGGGTGGCCGAACGCGCCAAGACCATCCGTATCGGCGACCCCCTGGACGCCCAGACCGAGCTCGGCCCGCTGGCCTTCGCCGCCCAGCGCGACAAGGTGGCCGGATATGTCGACCTCGGGCGCAGCGAGGGCGCCCGGGTGCTGACCGGCGGGCAGCCCACCGACGGCGGGCTCGGCGGCTACTTCTACGAGCCCACCATCCTCGTGGACGTCGACAACAGCATGCGCGTCGTACGTGAGGAGATCTTCGGCCCGGTCCTGGCCGTCATGCCCTTCGACACCGAGGACGAGGTCCTACGGCTGGCCAACGACACCGAGTACGGACTCGCGGCGGGGGTCTGGACGACGAACCTCGCCCGGGCGCACCGCATGGCGGCGCGGCTCGACGCCGGGACCGTCTGGGTCAACACCTACCGGGCCATGTCCCCCATGTCCCCGCGGCAGGGCTTCAAGACCAGTGGCGTCGGCGTCGAGCACGGCACCGAGACCATCAAGGAGTACACCCGCCTCAAGAGCGTGTGGATCAACACCAGCGACGAGCCCGTGGCCGACCCGTTCACCATGCGCAGCTGATCGGAGCCGACATGCCACAGGTCGCCATCACCCTCGCCGAGATGAACGCCGTCGGCCCGCAGGACGAGGAGCAGTCATGAGGTTTTCGTTGTTCGTGCACATGGAGCGCTGGGACGAGGAGGTCAGCCATCGCCAACTCTTCGAGAATCTCGCCGAGTTGACCCTGATGGCCGAGGCCGGCGGGTTCGGCACCGTGTGGATCGGCGAGCACCACTCGATGGAGTACACCATCTCCCCCAGCCCGATACCGCTGCTCGCCCACCTGGCCGCGCAGACCTCGACCATCCGCCTCGGCGCCGGGACCATCGTCGCCCCGTTCTGGCACCCGATCCGAGCCGCCGGTGAGTGCGCGCTGCTCGATGTCATCAGCAACGGCCGGATGGAGGTGGGGCTCGCCCGGGGCGCCTATCAGTTCGAGTTCGACCGGCTGGCGGGCGGGCTGTCGGCCCGCGACGGCGGGAAGCACCTGCGCGAGCTGGTGCCCGCCGTCCGGGCGCTCTGGCAGGGCGACTACGCCCATGACGGCGAGATCTGGCAGTTCCCGACGTCGACCAGCGTGCCCAAGCCGGTGCAGCAGCCCACCCCGCCCATGTGGATCGCCGCCCGCGACCCCGACTCCCACGACTTCGCCGTCGCCCAGGGCTGCAATGTCATGGTCACCCCGTTGATGAAGGGGGACGAGGAAGTGACCGATCTGAAGCGGAAGTTCGACACCGCGGTGGCGAACCATCCCGAGGTGCCGCGCCCCGAGCTGATGGTGCTGCGGCACACCCATGTCCACTCCCCCGACGAGCCCGACGGATGGCGGCCGGCCGCGGAGGCGATCGGCCGGTTCTACCGCACCTTCGACGCCTGGTTCGGCAACCGGACCACCCCTCGCAACGGGTTCCTCGACCCCAGCCCCGAGTCGAAGTTCGAAGGCCGCCCCGAGTTCGCACCGGAGGCGCTGCACAGGACGGCGATGATCGGCACCCCTGCCGAAGTGATCGAACGGCTGCGCAGCTACCAGGAGCTCGGCGTCGACGAGTACAGCTTCTGGATCGACACCAGCCTGCCGCACGAGGAGAAGCGCAAGTCGCTGGAGCTGTTCATCAAGGAGGTCATACCGGCGTTCCAGTAGGCCGCCACTGTCCGGCCGAGGTGTCCGGCGGAGGCGTCCCCCGGCCCGGCCCCGCATCGCATTGGTTGACCAATGATTGGTTGGCAAACTACGTTGCTGGCCAAGGAGGTCACATGAGCTTCGAGGCATCTTCCGGTACGCGTGGGGCACGTCAACCCGGGCGCGGCACCAAGTGGTTCAACAAGTGGACCATGAGGCGCATCCGCCGCAAGGGCGGCGGCAAGCTGATGGGCATGGACGCGCTGGTCCTGACGACCGTCGGCCGCAAGAGCGGTGAGCCGCGCGAGACTCCCGTGGGCTGGTTCCCCGGCAAGGACGGCAGCTGGATCGTCGTGGCGTCGGCGGCCGGGGCGGCGAAGAACCCGGCCTGGTACTACAACCTCGCCGCCCATCCCGACCGGGTGCAGGTGCAGATCGGAAGCCGCAAGGTGGAGGTCACCGCCGAGCAGCTCCACGGGGAGGAGCGGGAGGAGGCATGGCGGCAGATCACCGCCGCCGTGCCCCGTTTCGCGCAGTACCAGGTGAAGACCGACCGGGAGCTGCCGATCATCCGCCTGGTGCCCCGCTCCCTCAACTGATCCATTCTCAGAGCGAGTCGGCGTCGATCTGCATCACCACCGCTATGGGCTCGGTGAAGAACTCCCGGCTGAAGGTGGCCCCTTGCCAGTTGCCAGCGAGGGCAAAAGAGCCCCTGTCAGTGGCGAGCCGATCGGCCATGTCCGGCAATGCGTGGCGCTGTACCCTTTGTTTGTTCAAACAAACACTCAGGCCACGCGAGGAACCCATGAGCCAGCCGGAGACCCCGGACACCCGTCGGCCCTCCGCAGCCGACACCGAGGGCCCGGCGTACGTGGAGATGCCGGACTCCGTCGCGGCCGGCGCGCTCAATCACGCGATCCTCCGTGTGGCCCGCCTGCACCGCATGCTGGCCGGCCAGCTGCTTCGTCGCGTCGGCCTTCACCCCAGCCAGGAACTGGTCATGATGCAGCTGTGGGACCGCGGCCCCCAGCGGCAGACCGACCTGGTCCGGCTGCTCGGTTCCGACGCCGCCACCATGACCCGCACCATCCGGCGCCTGGAGAACGCGGGCTTCGTCCGCCGCCGCCCCTCCAGCACCGACAAGCGGGTCACCATCGTCGAGCCCACCGCCGCCAGCAACGCCCTGCGCAGCGAGGTGGAACAGGTCTGGATGGACCTGGAGACCAGCGTCGCCGAAGGCATGACCCCCGCCCAGCAGAAAGAGGCCGTCGAAGTCCTGGCCCGCATCGAGGAAGGCCTCGCCCGGGCCACGTCTCACGACGCCTGAGCGGGCAGAAGGCTGTCGGCGGTCACGACGCGCAGCCGAAGAGGTCCGGAATCGCCGGCACGACGACGCCGCGTCCGGTCAGCTCGGTCAGGCCCGGCGCATGGAGTTGGCGGTACGAGACGCCCATGGCGAGAAGGAGAAGGCACCGGCGCCCAGGCCCAGTTGCAGGCGTCCGCCCGACAGCAGGTCGCGGGGACGAGAGCACGGGCAGGGTCACGGTTCTCACTCCGCAGGCCGGGGCTTGCCGCCACACAGACAATCCATTGGCCGACCAATTTAGTATAGGTGAGATGATTCCACGACAAGTGACTCGCTCGCCGAGCAAGGCCGAGCAAGGAGGAAGAGCAACATGCCGCCAGCGTCCGAATCGGTCCAGGGCAAAGACGACGCGGTTCCGACCGTCGCCGACGCTCCGATGAGCGAGGCCATCTTCCGCGCCGCCCGCGTCCACCGGATCACGGCGGGCAGCCTGCTGCGCGAGACCGGCCTCTACCCCGGGCAGGAGCTGCTGATGATGCAGCTGTGGGAGCGGGGCGAGCAGCGCCAGGCCGATCTCATCAAGACTTTGGGGCTCGATCCGTCCACCGTCACCAAGATGCTGCAGCGGCTGGAGCAGTCCGGGTTCGTCACCCGCAGCCCCTCCCCCACCGACCGTCGGGCCGTCGTCGTGAACGCCACGCGCGCGGGCCAGGCCCTGCGCGACCGGGTCCTGCAGGCCTGGCGCGATCTGGAGGCTGTCACGGCCGCGGGCTTCTCGGACGAGGAGTACGAGCAGGCGATGCGGGTCCTGGCCCGTATCGAGGCGAACCTCACCGGCACGAACTCCGACGCCGACGACTCCTCGATGGCCTGCTGACCGCCGTCACGGCGTCTCATTCGCCCGGGTAGCGGACCCCGATGCGCGCGCGTACGGCATCCAGCGTCGCCATGACCGCGAGCGTGCCGTCCAGTGGGACGTACGGCGATTCGGTGGCGCCGGCCCGCAGACAGCGGGCGACCTCCAGCGCCTCGTGGGTGTAGCCGTTGCCCGGGGAGTCGGGCAGGCGGATCTCCTCGGGCTCGCGGCCCTGCCGATGCAGGACGAAGCCGTCGGCGTGGAAGAAGTCGCGCGCGAACTCGATGCGGCCCAGGGTGCCGTTGACCGAGGCGTGCTGGGCCGTCTGGGTGCCCAGTGAGCAGGAGAGCACGGCGACGGCTCCGCTGTCGTAGCCGAGCAGGATGCCGGTGTTGTCGTCCACTCCTTGGGGATTGAAGTGCGCCCAGGCCTGGACCGCGTCCGGCACGCCCAGCAGCAGGTGGGCGAAGGAGACCGGATACACGCCGAGGTCGAGCAGGGCTCCGCCGCCCTGCAACGGGTCGTGCAGGCGGTGCCCGGCGTCATACGGCAGGGCGATGCTGAAGTCGGCCTGGACCGAGCGGAGTTCACCGATCGCGCCGTCCGCGATCAGCTCCCGCATGCGCAGCACGGCGGGGTTGATGTAGGTCCACATCGCCTCCATCAGGAAGACGTTCCGCTTGCGGGCGAGGGTCACCAGGTCCTGAGCCTGCGCGAGGTTGAGGGTGAACGGCTTCTCGCACAGCACCGCCTTGCCGGCATCCAGGCAGAGCGCGGCCGCCGCGCGGTGGGCCGAGTGCGGGGTGGCGACGTACACGACGTCCACCTCGGCATCTCCGGCCAGGTCCCGCCAGCTGCCGTGGGCCCGGGCGATGCCGTGCCGGTCGGCGAACCGGCGTGCGGCGGCGGCGCTGCGGGAGCCGACGGCCACCAGTTCGGCGTCGTCGGGTATCAGCCGCAGGTCTTCGGCGAAGGCGTGGGCGATGCTGCCGGTGGCGAGGACGCCCCAGCGGACGGGACGGGTTCCTGTCATGGGCCGGGCCCTTCGGTAGGTCGATCGCTCATTTGCCGAAGCCGGCGGTCAGACCACTGATGAGCTGGCGGCGGCCGATGGCGTACAGCGCAAGGATCGGCAGGATGGACAGGACGACCGCGGCCAGGATCGCCAGCACGTTGATGGTGAACTCGCCCTGGAAGCTCCAGACGTTCAGCGGCAGCACGCGCTGTCGGGGCTCTGGGTGAGGACAAGGGGGAAGAGGAAGCCGTTCCAGACGTTGAGGGCGTCGTAGATCGTGACCGTGATCAGGGCCGGGCGGGACAGCGGGAGGGCCAGGTTCCACAGCATGCGCCAGTGGCCGGCGCCTTCCGCGCGCATCGACTCGTAGAGCTCGTCGGGGATGTCCCGCAGGAAGTTGACCATGATGATCACGGTGATCGGGATCACGAACGCCGCCGAGGGCAGCACGATCGCGAGCAGGGTGTCGTACATCTGGGCCTTGGCGATCAGGTAGTACACCGGGATGATCGTGGCCTGCAGCGGGTTGGCGAGGCCCAGCAGGAAGACGCTGAACGTCCAGCGCAGGGCGCGGCTGGTGCCGCGCACGATGGCGTAGGCCGCGAGGAAGGACACCGACAGGGTCAGCGGGGTGGCGCCGGCGGTGACGACGAGGCTGTTGAGCAGGTAGGGGCCGGACCACGTCGAGCGGCAGATAGGGGGCCGCCTCGGGCAGGGCCACACCGAGCCTGAGGCGGTCGGTGCCGGCCTGGTCCAGGTCGGCGAGTGTCATGCGCACGCTGCGGAAGCGGTCGTCGTGTTCCGGGTCCGGCGCCCGGGTGAGGAGGTCGGCGAGGGCTTCCGGGGTGGCGGGTGCGTCGCCCAGCCAGTCGGGGGCGTTCTGCAGTGCGTAGGCGAAGTAGCCGCCCACGCCGCTGTCCCACAGGCCGCGCAGCAGCGCCGTACCGATCTCGGTGGAGGTCTGGAGGTGACTGTGGTCGACCAAGGTGATGGTACCGGCAGAGATCGATTCCAGGCCGCCGAGCAGGTTGGCCAGATAGGCGTCCTCGGCGTCGAAGCAGCCGCCGTAGCCGCCACGGACCAGACGCATGTACGCCGGGAAACTCCAGTCGGTGGCGAGCCCGTGCAGCAGACTCTGCCAGGCGTGCCGGTGGCCGTCGACGAGTCCGGGAAGGACGATCCACCGCCCGCCTCCACCACGTCCGCTCCGCCTGCCGGCAGGTTCGGCGCGACGTCGGCGATACGTCCGTCACGGACGAGCACATCGGCGTCGGGCAGATTCCCGAGGCCGGGGTCCATCGTGACGAGGTGGCCGCCGCGGATGAGGATGGCGCCCGTTGGCTACCTCCACCGGCTAGGACACCAGCGGCCCCTCATAGGCGACGCGAGCCGTCTCGACCTCGGCGAGATGCCGCCGGGACCACTCCGCGAGTGCGGCGAACACCGGGCTCAGCGACGCCGCCAGGTCCGTTGCCTCGTACTCGACCCGCGGCGGCATCTCCTCGTAGAGGGTGCGCGTCACGAGTCCGTCGCGCTCGAGCTGCCGGAGCCGTTGCGCGAGCACTTTCGCCGTCACCGCAGGCAGCCGCTGCCTCAGCTCACCGAACCGGAGCCGGCCGTGATGCAGGAGGCACCACAGCACCTGAGCGGTCCACTTGCTGTGAACGACGTCGACGACGGGCGCGATCGGACAGGGCGCGACGACCTGACTCGACTCCTGACGGGGACCTTCCACCGACATCTCCTGCACTCCGCAACCGGGTCGAAATACTTTGGTCGTCCACTATTTCATTGACGGCACCACCACGGGAACGCGGATTTCAGGCGGCCGACCCCACGCTGTCACACGCGCCGGTCAACGATGAAAACGCTTTGAACTGCACATATAACCTCGCCCAACGCCGCCATCCCTCCGTCGTGACGTGGATCACACGAAGGACGGTATGGGCTCATGGTGTTTACTTGTTCGGACAGTAAACGGCTCGTCTTGAACAACTAAGGATGATGAACATGTCGAAGGCCTTCGAAGCGACCGACCTGGGCGGGACCCGTCTGGCCAACCGCATCGTGATGGCGCCGATGACCCGCTCCCGCGCCTACGGCCCCGGCCAGTCGCCGACCGAGCTGATGGCGGAGTACTACGCGCAGCGGGCGAGCGCCGGTCTGATCGTCACCGAGGGCACCCAGCCGTCGGCGATCGGCCAGGGCTACCCCGACACCCCCGGTATCCACACCGCCGAGCAGATCGCCGCCTGGCGTCAGGTGACCGACAAGGTGCACGCCGAGGGCGGCGTCATCTTCCTGCAGCTGATGCACACCGGCCGGGTCGGCCACTCCACCTGGCAGGGCCGGAAGCCGGTCGGCCCCTCCGCCGTCCAGGCCAAGGGGCAGATCTACACCCATGACGGCATGAAGGACTTCGAGGTCCCGCAGGAGCTGAGCGGCGCCGAGGTCGAGCAGACCATCGCCGACTACGCCGACGCCGCCAAGAACGCCATCGAGGCCGGCTTCGACGGCGTGGAGCTGCACGGCGCCAACGGGTACCTCATCCACCAGTTCCTCGCCCCGAACTCCAACACCCGCACCGACGCCTGGGGCGGCAGCCCCGAGGCCCGGGCCCGCTTCGCCGTCGAGACCGCCAAGGCCGTCGTCGCCGCCATCGGCGCGGACAAGGTCGGCTTCCGCATGTCGCCGGGCAACCCGTTCAACGACATCGACGAGAGCGACCGCGCCGACGTCGAGGCCACCTACACCGCCCTGATCAACGGCCTCGCCCCGCTGAACCTGGCCTACCTGCACCAGATGGAAGCCCCCGGCTACCGCGACTTCACCGTGCAGGCCCGCAAGACGTGGCCCACCACCTTCATCCTCAACCCCTTCACCGGCCAGGAGCCCACCGGCCCGGGCGAGCTGCAGCTCGTCGACGACGGCACCGCCGACCTCATCGCCTACGGCGCCCTCTTCCTCGCCAACCCCGACCTGCCGGCCCGCCTGGCGCAGAACGGCCCCTTCAACACCCCCGACCGCGCCAAGTCCTTCGGCGGCGACCACACCGGCTACACCGACTACCCCACCCTCGACTGATCACCGGCCGGTCATCACGGCCGGCACACCGCGGCGCCCATCGGCCTACAACCCGGCGGGCGCCGCGGCGCTTTCCGGACGGACGGAGACGAGCTCGCCGCAGGCACCGGCATGGAGGCCCGACACCCCATGGACATAAGGCCATCGAGCGGAGACACCCAGGACGTCCCGTCGGCCGCGCACCACGGCCCGATCAGTTATGCGATCTTCCGCATCTCCCGTCTGCATCGCATACTCGCCGGCCAGCTGCTGCGCGAGGTCGGGCTCCACCCGAGTCAGGAGCTCGTGATGGAGCAGTTGTGGGAACACGGCTGTATGCGCCAGGTGGTCCTCCCGAGCGAAGGGCTCGACAGGGACTTCGTCGATCGCTACATGGCAGCGTCGGATGCGCTCCTGCGGCGCGCGGCCCGGGGCTGTCTGGCGGGAGCGGGCGCGGCATCGCTCACCTTGAGGGCTGCGGTGTGCTCGTCCCCGCCCGCTGAGAGATCGGCCATGCGTGAACGCTATTTTCCGAACGGTCGAAGTCGCTGGTCGCCGTGCGGTCGGCCGTCAGCAGGTCGAGCATCTCGTCCACGAGGTGACGGAAGCATCCTTCCAGCAGCTTCTCGGGCAGTCCGCGCACCTGGTTGAAGGCGAACCACCACGGGACGCCGCCGTGCTCACGTGCCACCATCGGGTCATGCATCGCGCACGGCGCCGTCCCTCAATACATGTCCGGTGATGCGTTGGGGTGTAGTCGATGGAACCGTCGCTACCAGACGCGGTCCTGCGTCACCGACGTCCTGGCCTCCACATCAAAGTGCCGACGAGGCGAGGTACGTACGCGTCCGCGCGACTCGGACCCGGTCCGCCGCGAATTCGAGGAGCGATCCGGGCGCGCTCGCCGAAAGTTTCACGCCTCCGGCCTCGCGTGCAGACATCAGAATGTTCTTCTGTGCTGGTGCATCCCATCCCGCGACGCGAAGTTCTGTAACGGATTCGAACTGCAAATGAAACTCGAAGGCGTTGAAGGGTTTCTCCTGCCATTCCGGGCGAGGGTGTGACGGGAGGTGCGAGGTATCGAATCCCAGTGTCACGGAATCTGCGCGCTCGTCGAGATGGACATAGAAAAGGTCGCATGCGCTCAGCTCGGGCGGGGAATCGTAGAGGCTCGCAATGAGTGCGGGCTCCGTGAGCAGTTGAACCCAGCTGTCAGCGCGCATAGAAGGTCTTTTCGTAGGTGCGGGGGATCGTCGAGAAGCGGCGTGCGTCGAGCTTGCTGAGGAAGTGGTGGGGAACCTCGTCCGAACCATCGGGTGCCATGCGGAAACCGCTGATGTGACGGATGGTCACTTGCTCGTGGCTCTGAAAATCGAGCGAGACTCCGGGGCCGCGGACGGACACATCAATCATCCGAGGTTCCGCCGTGGGTGTGGTGGTGAGCCGTGCTCTCGTCGACGGATTCCACTCCCCCAGCGCGAGTTGATCGACCGCCAGGAAGTGGATGTGGCATTGCACCACGTCGCACTGGTTTGCCACCCAGTCCTCCGGCGGGTGGGCGGGGAAATCCAGGAGGTCAATACGGAGCGTGAGCGAGGGGCCCGCCCGGTCGATGTTGATCGAGCGGAGCCTGAATTCGTCCAGGCCGGGAAAGTCGCCGTACAGCCGGCGAAGCGGCTCAGGGTCGGCTGGGATGAGTGGAACGGTCATAGTAGTAGTGCTCTTCGGCTCCGGGGACTTGCCCATTACGGGTGTCGTCTATCGGTCGCACGTGGACGTGTGCGGGTTGATGGCCAGGGGTTCCGGGTTCCTGATGACCGAAGTGGTGGTCCTGGAACACGATGAAGTTCTCGCCGTCGGGGTGTTCGTATATCTCCTCTGTGTAGTAGATCGGTTGGTGGTTCTCATCCATGAGCTGCTTGCCGCCTTGCCACTCTGGCGTCGTGGCCTCTACCCAATCGTTACTCTCCAGGGGGACCGCGCCCTCTGGAATACCTGCGTCCCTGAGTGCCTTGGCCTTGGCTTCCTCATAGGTGCGCTTGGTGCCCGGGACATTATCAGGGTCGCATTCCTGAGGAGCGAGACCGAGCGGGTCGCTCCAGACGTGCGGATTGTGCACGTATGACGCCGGGTTGGGAGCAGGCGCCAGCCCCAGGGGGTCGGGGGTGAGGTAACGGGCGGTGACGGGGTCGTAGATGCGGTGATGGTTGTAGTGGAGGCCGGTCTCGGCGTCGTGGTACTGCCCTGGGAAGCGAAGTGGGGTGTAGGCCGTCGCGCCGTGGTCCCAGGCAGTGGTTCCCCACAGCGTCGTGCGGGTGCGCGCCGCGATGCGTCCGTGTTCGTCGATCAGCTCGGTGGGGGTGCCGACGACGTCGGTGACGATGGCGAAGAAGCGCTCGTCGACTTCGGTCGTCGACAGCGGCTTGCGTTCGTACTGGGCCACGGGGCGTCGGCCGTCGTGGTCCCAGGTGAGGGTGACGCCGGTCGTGCTCCGGGTCTCCTCGCAGAGGGTGTTCCCGTCCCAAGCGAAATCGACCTGTTCCACGACGTCTGCGCTGTCGTCGAGGCGTTGCTTGGCCGTGCGTCGGCCGAGCGGGTCGTAGAGGTAGCGCCAGGTCGTGCCGTCGGGGGTGGTGACGGACGTGAGCTGGTCCTCGGCGTTGTAGCGGTAGCGCCAGATGTCGGGTTTGCGGGAAAGGCGGGTCTTCTGGCGCAGCACGGTGCGGCCGGCTGCGTCGTACTCGTAACGCAGGCCACCGGCGCGGTCGATGCGGGTGCCGCTGTAGGTGCGCTCGCCCTGGCCTTCAGGGACGAGGACGTCGGGCCAGGTGACGGCCGTCTGGTTGCCGGCGGCGTCGTAGGCGTAGGTCTCGCTCCAGTTGTGGGCGTTGACGGCGGTGACGCGGCCGACTGCGTCCAGGGTGAAGTGCGAGGGGCCGTGCAACTGGTCGTCGACGCCCGTGAGATGGCCGTCGGCGCGGTACCGGTACGCGCGTGACTGAATGACGCCGGTGGCCGGCGCCGCGCTGGTGTGGCCGACGAGACGGCCGAGGGGGTCGTAGGCGAAGTCCATGGTCAGGCCGCCGTCGAAGGTGCGGCTCGTCTCGCGCCCCACGGCATCTCGCGTGAACGTCACGGTTCGTCCACCGGTGACCAGCTGCACGCGGCTGCCGGAATGGTCGTAGGTCCATGAACTGCGCACACCGGTGGGGGTGGTACGGGAGACCCTCCGGCCGATGGCGTCGTAGCCGAAGGACATGATGCGGCCGTTGACCGTCTCGGTGAGCACGCGGCCGTGCTGATCGCGCTGCAGCTCCAGCCTGACGTCGGGGCTCGCTGCCGCGGCGAGTTGATCCGTCGTGTCGTACGTGTACGTGGTGAGCGCGCCGTCGACGTCCTTGTGGACGATGCGCCCGAGCGCATCGCGTGTGAAACGGACGGTCTGCCCCACGGGGGTGGTGCGGGATGCCAGGCGCCCCGCGGCGTCGTGGCCATAGCGCAGCACGCGCCCGTCGTAGTCTTCCTCGAGGGCCAGGCGTCCGTCGGCGTCGTAGGAGTATCTCCAGGTCTCTCCCAGGGGGTTGGTGACCTGGGTGAGCCGGAGTCGGGTGTCGTAGGCGAACTCGTGCCGTACGCCGTCCGGGCCGGTGCGCGCGGCGAGACGGTCGAAGTGGGTGTACTCGAAGCGGGTCACCTGGCCGAGGACATCGGTGTGCGTGCGCTGGTTGCCCTCGCCGTCGTAGGTCCAGCCTTCGGCATGACCGTCCGGGAGGATCCGGGTCCTGAGCTTGCCTTCGACGGTCCAGCGCAGCTGAGTCGCCGCGCCCAGCGCGCTGGTCAGCGTGATCGGGCGGCCGAAGGCGTCGCGTTCGTAACGGGTCGCTTTCCCCAGGGGATCTGTGATTTCGAGGGGCATCCCGGCTGCGTTGCATCGCACGTGCGAGGTACTGCCGTCCGGATGCGTCATCGCCGACACATGGCCCTGCGGTGTGTACGCGTACGTGGTCGTGGCGCCGGTCGAGGAAGCCAGGGAGGTGCGGTTGCCGCGGCTGTCGTAGGTCTGCCGTATGGCTCGGCCGTCGAAGCCGGTGATCTGGACGGGCAGGCCCAGAGCGTTGTAGTCGATGTGGCTGCTGCGTCCGTCGGCTCGGTGGACGGTGACGAGCCGTCCTTCCTCGTCGTATGTGAAGGTCGTCGGGTGGCCGAGCGGGTCGGTGCATGACAGCAGGCGGTTGTAGCGGTCGCGCTCGAAGCGGGTCACCGCGCCCAGAGGACTGATCTCGGCGACGACTTGCGACGCGTCGTTGATCAGGTAGCGCGTGGTGTTGCCCTGGGAGTCGGTGATCGCGGTGACGCGATGACCGGTTTCCGGATCGATCGCGTCGTAGGTGAATGTGGCGCTGAGGTGCCCTGCGATTCCTGACTGGTGTACGCAGCGGTGCCGTTCGTCGTAGGCGTAGGTGTAGCTGCTGCCGTTGCTGTCGGTCCACGATGTGATACGACCCAGGGCATCGAGACCGAAGCGCATGGCACGCCCCTCGGAGTCGCCGACCTCGATGAGCTGACCTGCGCTGTTGTATGCGTACGTCTTGATGAGTTGGTCGCCGCCGTCCTCGGCGGCTCCCGCGAGGCACAGGCCGGTGATGCGGCCGTGGTCCGTGGTGATGTTCAGCTGGTAGCCGCCGCAGTGCCGGATCGCGAGGGGCGCGCCGGTGGCGTCGTGGTCGAAGGCGATCCAGTTGCCGTTGCGGTCGTCGAGCTGGTCGAGGAGCGCCAGCGACCCGTCGTGGTGGGTGAAGTACCAGATGCGGCCGGTGGCCGGGTCGGTGACGGTGTAGCCGTCCTCGGTCGCCTCCAGCGGCCAGCGCTCCCCCTCCACCGGCAGCGTCGCTGTCCCCGGTGCCGGGTGCGGGTAGGAGAGCAGGGAGCGGTCCTCGCGTACGAAGATCACGCCCTGGTCGTCGATCAGCAGGCGCTGGTCGAGGGTGGAGCACCAGGCGGGGCCGAACCAGCCGCCGGATCGGAAGGAGGACTCGAAGGTCCGGGCGAACACCAGCGGCAGCGTGCCGGGCAGCGCGATGTCCGTCTGGGACATGAGCATGCGGCCGGTGGCCATGTCGATCGGGTCGCCGTCGCAGACCTTCTCCTTGGCCGACTGCGCCTCGTGTTCCGGGTTGTCGTCGACCGCGTCCCGGGCGCTGCGCCGGGCCTCGGACCCGGCGTTTTCCTCGACGCCCTCGCGAGCCCCGTTCTCCACCTGCTCGCGGCCCTGCCCGGCGCCGGACGCCCGCCCTGTGCCACTGGTGCCGGCGCGCGGAGCTGGCACGTCTTCCTTGCCGCCGCCCTTGAGGATCTTCTCCAGTTCGGAGGCGTGCTTGGCGTCGTTCTCGACGTGGTTCTGAGCGACCTTCTTCAGCCGTGTGCCGGTGTCGTGGTAGAGGTCCTTGACGGCCTTGCCGGCGTCCTCACCGATGGCCTTGCCCATTTTCCGGGCCCCGTCCTCCAGGGCCTGGACGATCCGGTTGCTCATTCGAAGCTCACCGTCGCGAGCTTGGTCCGGAACGTCTCCGCATGAGAGGCCACTGTCTCGGCATGGCCGCGCATCAGCTCCGCGTGCGCGTGCATCCGCTCGGGGTCGACCGAGAAGCCTTCGCCCACCGCCCCGGTGCTCCCGCCGCCGGCGGACACACCGAGCGCGGATTCGGTGGTCTGGAACACCAGCCCCGTCACGGCCTTCCCCACCACATCCACCAACGGGTTCATGGCGGCCTCGATCACCTGCCCGATGATGTACTGCTCCAGCTGCTGCTCAAGGAAGTCCATCAGCTTCTCTGCCGCCTCCACGACCAGCGCCTCGGCCGCCTCGGCGAGGCCCAGGGTCGCCACCGCCGCCGCCTGGTCCGCAATGAACGTGGCCGCCAGCACCGCCAGTTCGGCGATCGCCTCGACCTTCATGGCCACGATCACATCGGCCGCAACATCCAGGGCGGTGGCCACGGTGTGGCAGGCCTCGACCAGCTCGTTCAAGTGGCTGTTGGACAGCTGCGCCCACTTCGCGAGCAGGGCCTCGTACGACGCCCCCTGGTACGCCTCGCCAAGACGTTTGATCGTCGCGGTGGAGTCCTGGTGGGTGTCGTCCAAGTTCTGCGCGAACTCCCGTACATGCGCGGCGAATTCACGGACCTTGTCCTCGTTGACGTTCGGCCAGTTCACCCCGATGAACTGGAGGAACGACACCACTTCCCCCGGCAGCTCGATTGCCATCCCGACCCCCGTCTGTCACATCTATGACAGCCCATCAGGTATGCCGCCCATGAAGGGGTAACGGCCGGGCAAATGCGCGATCAAGTTGACGGGTGCGAGTGGGGAAGCGGGCAATGCCCAAAGCCCCGGATGCAGGGCTCCGATCAGCAGCGGTCCCGGTCGGCTGCGGCGATACGAGCCCGATCCACGCGGCGGCACGGCATTCGTCAGCAGGCGGACGACCAGCCGCTCCCGCCTGGTGCGGCCGAAGCCGCGCAGGAAGCCGAGGGCCTCCAACGCGGCCTGGGTGACGTGGAGTTCGGAACGCACACGAGCCAGATAGCGGGTGGCCTCGCGGGTGTTGCGCGGCACCTCGACCGCGCCCAGCGCCTCTGCGACCGGGGCGACCTGCGCGTAGTAGGTGTCGCATTCGGCGGGGGTGAGCCGGGAACGGCGCCGTGCGTAGATCTGATGGCCGGCCAGGAAGCTGTACACCTCGGGGGTGTGCACCCAGGTCAGCAGCTCGGGATCGTCCGCACGGTACGGCCGCCCGTCCGGCGCAGTCCCGTGGACCTGGGTGTGGATCCGGCGCACCAGGCCGATCGCCTCGCGGCCTACCGCCCGCGCGTCCCCACCAGCCTGCTCGCCGTAGAGATCCCCGCCCCCGATCTGCCCGCCGGCGAACCCGCCGCGGACGGCGAGGTCGACGGCTTCGACCAGCCGACGCTCGACCCCCGCTGGTCCACGCTGCGCCGCCCCGCGACACCCGACTGGGTCACGCTCACCGCCCGCCCGTCCCACCTGCGGCTGCACGGCGGCCGTTCCCCGCAGAGTCTGGTCGGCCCCAGCATGGTCGCCCGCCGAGTGCCGTCCCCCGACGGCGCGTTCGAGGCGACGATCGAGTACCGGCCGCGCTCCTTCCGGCACTTGGCCGGGATCACCGCGTACCACAACACGCGCAACTGGTACTTCCTGCACGTCACCGCCGACGACGAGGGACAGGCGGTGCTCCGCGTGGCGCGCTGCGACCGCGGCGAGTTGAGCGTGGACGAGGCCGACGGAGTGCCCCTCGGCGAGGCCCGCCGACTGCGTCTCGGCCTGGACCTCCAGGGCGCAGTCCTGCGCTTCCGCCACGACAGCGGAGACGGCTGGCAGCGCATCGGCAGCCCTCTCGATGCCACGGTGCTGTCCGCCGAGCACGCCGAGGAGTTCGAGAACGGACAGATCCGGGCCCTCGGTTTCACTGGCGCGTTCGTCGGCCCATGGGCCTGGGACCTGACCGGAGGGGCCTGACTGCGGACTTCGACGAGGCGGCCTGGCGGGACGCTCCCTGACAGGTCCGGCAGGCATCCGTCCGCACGGGGACTTCGCGTCCCCCCGTCACATTCCCCCGTCGGGATCCGTCAGCGAAGCGACCGAGCAACACGGACCCACCGGGATGGACGACACGATGCTGACCAACGTCATGTACACAACGCTCTATGTCACCGACCAGGACCGCGCGCTGAGGTTCTACACGGAGCAACTGGGCCTGGAGAAGCGCATCGACTTTCCGGGCCCTCAGGGACGCTTCCTCACCGTGGCCACCCCCGGCAGCCCGCTCGAGATCGTCCTGTGGCCGCACGCTCCGGCCGCGGGGCAGCCGGCCGAGCGGGAGACGGGCGCCGAGCGGGAGACGGGCGCCGTGCCCGGTCCGCTCTTCCTGGAGTCGGACGACCTGAGGAAGGACTTCGAGCTGTTCCGCGGCCGGGGCGTGACCTTCGACCAGCCCGAACCGGAGGAGTACCCGTTCGGGATCCGCATCGAGGCGGTGGACCCGGACGGCAACCGGATCTCGCTCCGTCAGCGGAACCAGGGAGGCCGCGACGAGAACTGACACCCCCTGACCACCCCCTCGTGGCCGGTGCCGTTGCGGCGCCGGCCACGAGGCGTTTCCAGGCCTCGGAGCCAGCCCGTGAGACCACTTCGTGATAGGAGAGCCAAGATTTTCTCGCAATATGCGTTACAAGCACGCAGTCCCCTGCTAATGGATCCAGTACGCCCTCATAGCCGGCGCCGCCGCCACAGCCCTGCTCGCCACCGCCTGTTCCGGAGCCGGAGCCAGCGGTTCGCCTCGGGCGCCGTTGACACCGCCGAGATCGTCACGGCCACCTATCCGCTGGAGGACGCCGCCAAGGCCTTCGCGGCGTCCGTCGACCCCGAGCAGGTCAAAGTGCTGGTCACGGTGGACGGTCCGTGAGTCCGGGGTCCGGACAGGCCCCGGACCCCAACGGCTCGTGTGGGAAACTGCGAGACCTGAGCGACCGGGAAGGAGGGGCGCCGTGACCGCCCGTACGCGCTTGTCACAGGCGGCCGTCGAGGAGCGGCGCCAGGCCGTGCTGCGGTACGTCGCCGAGCACGGCGAGACCCGTATCGACGACCTCGCCCGGCACTTCGACATCAGTCTGATGACGATGCACCGGGACCTGGACGACCTGGCCGGGCGCCATCTGCTGCGCAAGGAGCGGGGGCGGGCCGTCGCCTTCCCGGCCCTCACCATGGAGACCGCCACCCGCTTCCGCGAGAACAGCGCCCTCGCGGCCAAGAACGCACTGTGCGCGGCCACCGCCGCCCGGATCAGGCCGGGCAGCACGCTGCTGATGGACGACTCGACGACGCTGTTCCCGCTGGCCACGGCGCTGGCCCGGCTGGATCAGCTGCACGTGGTCACCAACTCCGTCGGCCTCGCGCAGCGTCTGGGGTCCGCGCCCGGCGTGAGCGTCACCCTGCTGGGCGGCCACTACCGCGGCGACTTCAACTCCTGCACCGGTCCCTCCGTCACCCGCGCCCTGTCCCGGATCCGGGCCGACCTCGCCCTGATGTCCGCCACCGCCGTTCTGGAAGGCCACCTCTTCCATCCCTTGACCGACTACGTCGAGGTGAAGCTGGCCATGCTCGCCTCCGCCGAAGTGTCCCTGCTCCTGGCGGACCATTCGAAGTTCGGCAAGACCGCCACATACGCCTACGGCACCGTGGCCGACTACGACACCGTCATCACCGACACCGGCACCACCAAAACGGAACTGGCGGCCATGCGCGCCCTCGGTGTGCCGGTCGAGACGGTCGAACCGGAAGAGCCCACCCTGTGATACGCACCCTTTTCGAAACACCGAGCGCCTACCGCCCCAGCGACGCCGAGACGGCCGCGCCCGTGCCCCCGGTCCAGGCCGTGCTGTTCGACTTCAGCAACACCATCTTCCAGATGATCGACCTGGAGACCTGGCTGCGCCGGGTGGGCGCCGCGAGCGGCCGCCTCACCGAGCTGGACCGGCCCGGTGCGGTGGCCGGGATCTCCGACCAGTTGCACACCGCTTTCCGGCTGCCCTCCGTCGTCGCCGTCCAGGAGGGCCGCGACCTCTCGCCCGAGCAGCACCGCCGCGCCATGCAGGGGTGGTGGGAGCAGGTGGATTTCCTGCGCGGCGCGGAAGACGCGGCCTACCGCGAGCTCACCGCCCCGGACGCCTGGATCCCGTATCCGGACACCGGACCGGTCCTGCGTGCCCTGCGCGAGCGCGGACTGCGCGTCGGCATCGTCAGCGACTTCGCCTGGGACCTGCGCATCCACCTCGTCCACCACGGGCTCGACTCCCTGGTCGACACCTGCGTCATCTCCTACGAGCAGGGCCGCGAAAAGCCCGACCCGCAGCTGTTCCTGAAGGCCTGCGCCGACCTCGGCGCCGACCCCCGCGCCACTCTCATGGCCGGCGACAATCCGGTCCGCGACGGCGGCGCGTCCGCCTGCGGCCTGCGTACCTTCATCCTGCCGGCGGAGTTCCGCACCGGGGAGCGTGGCCTGGCGGACGTGCTGCGGCTCGTGACCTGACACCATGTGACAGGAGTACGTGCGTCGACCAGCCCCTGGGCCGATACGTCACGAGTGCTTCGGCGGTTGGATCCACCCCAGGGACCGCTCGACGGCTCGCTTCCAGCTTGCGTATTCCCACTCCCGCCGTTCGGGGTCCATGTCGGGCAGCCACTGGGCGGCCCGGTGCCAGTTGCGGCGCAGGACCTCCAGATCGGGCCAGTAGCCGGACGCCAGACCGGCGGCGTAGGCAGCGCCCAGCGACACCGTTTCGGCGACCAGGGGCCGTACCACGGGAACATCGAGCACATCGGCCAGGATCTGCATGAGCAGATGGTCGGACGTCATGCCTCCGTCGACCTTGAGCTGCTTCAGGGCGAGCGCGGAGTCGGCGTTCATGGCGTCGACGACCTCGCGGGTCTGCCAGCCGGTGGCCTCCAGGACGGCCCGGGCCAGGTGCCCTTTGGTGATGTACGACGTGAGGCCGACGATGACGCCGCGGGCGTCGCTACGCCAGTGGGGTGCGAACAGGCCGGAGAACGCGGGCACGATGTAGCAGCCGCCGTTGTCCTCGACGGTGCGCGCCAGCGTCTCGATCTCGGGTGCGCTGTTGATCAGGCCCAGCCGGTCGCGGAACCACTGGACCAGCGAACCCGTGACGGCCATCGGGCCTTCCAGGGCGTAGACCGTGGGCTGGTCCGCGATCTTGTACGCGACCGTGGTGAGGAGGCCGTGCTGGGAGCGCACGAGGTCGGTGCCGGTGTTCATCACCAGGAAGCTGCCGGTCCCGTAGGTGCATTTCGCCTCGCCGGGCGAGAAGCAGGTCTGTCCGAACAGGGCCGCCTGCTGGTCGCCGAGGGCGGCCGTGATGCGCACGCCCGGGAGCACGGCGCGGGCCTCGCCGTAACTCTCGGCCGAGGAGCGGATCTGCGGCAGCATCGGGCGCGGGACCCCGAAGAAGTCCATCATCGCCTCGTCCCAGGACAGCGTCCGGATGTCCATCAGCATGGTCCGGCTGGCGTTGGTGGCGTCGGTGATGTGCAGGCCGCCGTCCTGGCCGCCGGTGAGATTCCAGATCAGCCAGCTCTCCATCGTGCCGAACAGCACCTCGCCGTCCCGGGCGCGCTGCTCCAGCCCGCCGATGTGGTCGAACAGCCAGCGGATACGGGGCGCGGAGAAGTACGTCGAAGGGGGGAGGCAGCAGTGTTCGAGGAAGAACTCGTCTCCGGGCTGTCGGCTCAGCTCCTCGACGAGCGGGGCGGTACGGGTGTCCTGCCAGACGATCGCCCTGCCCAGCGGGACCCCGGTCCGCCGGTCCCAGAGCACCGTCGTCTCCCGCTGGTTGGCGATCCCCATGGCCGAGATCTGGCCCGCGTCTATACCGGCGTTCGACAGTGCCTCGGGTACGACGCGCTGGAGATTGCGCCAGATCTCGACGGCGTCGTGCTCGACCCAGCCGGGCCGGGGGAAGTACTGCCGGTGCTCCCGCTGGGCGACCGACACCAGCCGCCCGCCGTGGTCGAACAGGATGCATCGCGTGGAGGTGGTGCCCTGGTCGATGGACATCACATACCGCTCAACCATGATCGGCCCTGCCTTCCGATGTGTCGCGGAGGTGCTGGGGGCCTACCAGCGGGCCGCGCCCAGGTCTCTGGAGATCGCGCGTGCCGCCTCCCGCAGCACGGTGATCAGGGCCGGTTGAGGCCGGCCTTTGGTGTCGCAGATCCGCTCGACGGCGCCGGACACCCCGATCGCGCCCACCACGAGACCGCCCTGTCCTCGGATCGGCGCGGCGATTCCGGCCTCGCCCATGCTCATTTCCTGCACCTCGGCGCCCCAGCCGAGATCCCGTATCTCGCCGAGCGCCCGGTTGAGCTCCTCCCGGTGGACCAGGGTGTGCCGGGTGTACGACTCCGGTGCGGCCTCCATCAAGGCGTCGACGGGCACGACTCCGTAGGCCAGCAGGACCTTGCCGAGCGAGGAGGCGTGCAGCGGCAGCAGTGCGCCGACGTCCAGGGTCTGCAGGGTGTCGTCGGGCCGGAAGACATGGTGGATGACGAGGACCTTGCCCTCCAGGGGCGTCCCCAGGCGGACGGCCTCCCCGCTGCGGGCGGCCAGGGCGTCGGCCCAGTTGATGGAGCGCGAACGCAGTTCGTTCACGTCGAGATAACTGGTGCCGAGGTGCAGCAGAGCCGCCCCGAGCTGGTACTTCCCGGTCGCCGGGTCCTGCTCCACGAAGTCCACATGTTGCAGGGTGCGCAGGATTCCGTGGGCGGTGCCCTTGGCCAGGCCCAGCGACGACGCCACCTCGCCCAGCCCCATCCGACGGGATCCGCCGGCGAGCAGGCGCAGGATCGCCGCCGCCCGTTCTATGGACTGGACTGGGCCGGCCATGAAGCGATGGTAGTCCGAGTTTTTCCGGTTTGGGACTGCCGTTCGGTAATGCCGACCTCAGTTCATTGACCGGTCGCAATTCCCTCCTTAGCGTGCCATCACCCCCTGCCCGGGGCCGACGGCGGTTCCCCGAGGAGGAGACATGACAACAGCGCAGCTCGACGCCGCGCCTCGCGGGGATGCCGAACACGTCTTTCCGCTGCCGCACACCCCGGGGGCCGTCTCGGTCGTACGCCGGCGCATACGGTCGATCCTCGCCGACTGGAACCTGGCCGCGGACATCGCCGAAGACGTACTGCTGGTGGTCTCGGAGCTGCTCACCAATGCCATCGTCCACGCGCTGCCCCCGACGACGCTGAGGCTCTCCCGGAGTCACGCGGACATGGACGTATGCAGAGCGGTGCGTGTCGAAGTGACCGACAGGGGGCCGGTGACCCCGGCAGGGCTGTCGGCCTCCGCTGTCGACCCGGACGAGCACGGCCGGGGTCTCGGCATCGTCACCGCGCTGGCGGCCCGGTGCGGCGTGGACGTGCACGCGGGCGGGACCAGCCGGTGGGCGGAGCTGCCGTTCGGGCGGAGCTGAGGCTCACCGAGGTCGAAGGTACGGTCCACGACCGGGGTGAAGGAGCCCGAGACGAGACCGGCGTTGACGAACGCGACCGCGCGGGCCAGGCGCTCGGGGTTCGTGGTGATCTCGAAGAGGGTGTAGGTGCTGCTGGTCAGCGCCGGGAAGGACGGTGCGTTGGGCAGCGGGGTGGGGCGCGGGTCGAGGGCGCCGTAGACCACCAGGGAACCGCCGGGGGCGATGCCCTGGGCGAGGGTCTCGACGCCTGGGCCGGCTACGAGGTCGAAGGCCAGGCGGACGCCCTCGCCGCCGGTGATCTCCTTGATGCGGGCGGGGAGGTCCTCCTCATCGGTGACGATGACGTGGGCCGCGCCGGCGTCCAGGAGGCGCTGCTTCTTGGCGGCGCCGCGCGTGGTGGCGATCGGGATCGCGCCGACGTGGCGGGCGACCTGAATGGCGGCCAGGCCGACGCTGCTGGATGCCGCCGTGATCAGGACGTGGTCGCCGGGACGCACCTGGCCACTCTCGGCGAGGGGGCCGTAAGCGGTGATGCAGGCCATCCACACAGCCGCTGCCTGGACGGGGTCGACATCCGCGGGGCGAGGCACCACGGCCGAGGCCGGGAGGAGGACGCGGTCGCCGTAGGTGCCGTACTCGCTCTGCAGGAACGCCGGCACGACCGCGACCGGATCGCCCTCCGCGAAGGCGCCCACGCCCTCGCCGACCGCCTCGATGACGCCTGCGGCCTCGTAACCGAGCGTGGAGGGGAAGACCGGCTCGTAGAAGTAACCGCCCTCGCGGTACATGATCTCGGCCCGGTTCAGGCCGATCGCATCCACGCGGATTCGCACCTCTCCCGCACCCGGTACACCTGCCTCCGTGTCGCGGAGAGTCAGGACCTCGGGGCCGCCGAGCCGGTCGAACAGTACAAGTCTTGCCATGGCGCATCCGTCCTAGGGCCTGTCTGACAATGCCCAGGGCCGTATCGGCGGTGTCTATGAGGGCGGTGTGGAACGCGGTCTAGGACGCGCCGTCGCTGGCAGCCTCGCTGCGGTGCGGCTCCAGGCGATCGACCGCTTGCTCGCTCCATGCCCGGATGACTGATGCCTGCTCGGGGGTCAGTGAGTCGAGGAAGTGGCGGCGGATGTTGCCGCCGTGCACGAGGATGGCGCTCTGGGCGGCGCGGCGGCCCTCGGCGGTCAGCCCGATCCCCGCGCGGCGACCATCGGCCCCGTACTGGGTGCGCTTGACGAAGCCGCGTTTTTCCATGCGCGTCAGCTGATGTGAGACGCGGCTCTTGTCCCAGTCGAGCGACTCGGCGAGCTCGCCGACACGCATCTCGCGGCCGGCGGCCTGCCACAGCGTCACCAGCACGCTGAACTCGGCCTTCGAGATGTCGCAGTCATGCTGGAGACCACGCTCCAGCTCCCTGGTGAGCAGGCGCTGCGCGCGCATCCAGGTATCCCAGAACTCCCACTCCTCGGGTTCCAGCGATTGAGTCTCCGTCATGTCGCCGAGGATATCGCGACCAGCAGAGTTGTCACTTCAACTCCCTCCAATCTAGAGTTGACGTGACAACTCTCTCGGAAGGAAGACCATGTCACTTCGCATCGCAGTCATCCTCGGAAGCACCCGCCCCGGACGCCGCGGCGACCAGATCGCCGCCTGGGCGCTGGAGGCCGCCCGTGCCCACGGCGGCGCCGACTACGAACTCATCGACCTCGCCGACCACAACCTCGGCAACCTCGACGAGCCCGGCAACCCGAACCTCCAGCAGTACCAGCACGACCACACCCGCGCCTGGGGCGCACTCATCGACAGCTTCGACGGCTACGTATTCCTCGTCCCCGAGTACAACCGCTCCTACCCCGGAGCCCTGAAGAACGCCCTGGACTACGTCTACCGGGAGTGGAACGACAAGGCTGCAGGGATCATCAGCTACGGCGGCTGGGTCGCCGGGGCACGGGCCGCCGAGGCGCTGCGGCTCGTCCTCGCCGAACTCCAGGTGGCCACGGTCCGGGCCCAGCCCACCATCTCGACACACCCCTCGTTCCACACCGGCACCTTCGTCCCCCAGGAGGGCCTCGACACCGCCGTAGGCGGCATGCTCGACCAGGTGATCGCCTGGTCCGGCGCCCTGCGCGGGGTGCGCCATGCCAAGACGCAGACGCCCACGGCTGCATGAGGCCCAGTTCGTGACCGATCACGTGACAGGACGCGGCGAGCTGACGGACGCAGCATGGGAGGCGCTGAAGCCCCTGCTGCCGGCTGCCGATGGACCAGGCCGTCCGTGGCGCGACCACCAGCAGGTAATCAACGGCGTGTTATGGCGGTTGCGCACCGGTGCTCCCTGGCGTGACCTGCCGGAACGCTACGGACCGTGGCAGACGGTCTATGAGCGGTTCGCCCGTTGGGAGCGGGACGGGACCTGGGCCCGCCTCCTGGAGCAGATTCACGCACGCGACGACTCCGTCGGAGCGGCGGAATGGACGGTGTCGGTGGACTCCACCATCAACCGCTCCCACCAGCACGCGGCCGGCGCCCGGAAAAGGGGGCGGGCGCGAACGGCGGGCTGGAAGATTCGGCACGCTCGGCGGCCGACCAGGCACTGGGCCGCTCCCGCGGCGGGCTGACCACCAGAGTCCATCTCGCCTGCGACGGCCAGGGCCTGCCCATGGCTGTCGTCCTCACCCCCGGCAACGTCAACGACTGCACCGTGTTCAAAGCGGTACTGGAATCTGTGCGGGTGCCTCGGGCAGGCGCCGGGCGTCCGCGGCAAAGACCCGACACGGTCATCGCGGACAAGGCGTACTCATCACGGGAGGTCCGACAGGACCTGCGGCGCCGGGGCATCCGCGCAGTCATCCCGGAGCGGACCGACCAAAGGGCCAATCGCCAGCGCCGCGGCAGAGCCGGTGGCAGACCACCGGCCTTCGACCCCAAGCTCCACAAAGCCCGCAACGTGGTCGGGCGCTGCTTCAGCCGCCTCAAGCAATTCCGAGCCATCGCAACGCGCATCGACAAACTGGCAACCCGCTACCGGGCCGGACTCCACATTGCCTCACTCATCCTTTGACTCCGCCAACCCCCTCACGAACGATTGCCAGACACGACCTAGGGGCGGGAATGGGCGAAATGCACCGAGTCCGCTCGGTGCCGGCACGCACCTTGCCCCAAGGTTCGATGGCCGTCAAATTTCTAGCACCATCGAAATAACCGCCTGCCTGCACACCTCGCCCGCGAGCGGGGGCGATCAGGCGACGTCAGGCCGCGCCCGCCTCGGCCTCCGTGGTGGAGGCGGCTACCACGGCCGACAGCAAGCCGGGGAACCGCTCCTCCATCTCATCCGTGCGCAAAGTGTTCATCTTCGACGTCCCCTTGTAGTACTGCCGGATCACGCCGGCCTCGCGCAGCACGTTGAAATGGTGGGTGAGCGTCGAGGGCGAGACCGGAGCGTCGAAGGTGCCGCAACTCATGTCCTCACCGGTTCGCGCCAGTTGGGCCACCACCATGCGCCGAACCGGATCCACCAGCGCCTCCAGAGCCTGCTGCAGCGAGACCTCCGACAGGTCGGGGTGCTCCACTGTCCGAGCGACGGTACGGGGGCGGGCCACGGTGACTCCTTGGGATGACATCGATGCGGTCAGGCCACAGTACGACCGTCATCGAAAATGGGCCTGGTCTCCAAGAGCCGCCTCACACGTCTCACTGGTGTCGGCCGCACAGCCGAGGCCGCCCTCCCGCGTGCGGTCGGCTGCGCACGCGACGAGACGAGCCGAGCCTACGTGGTGCTCTTGAGGTGGCCGGCCCTGCTCAGATGGTCTCCTCACCCTGTGCTTGTCGACCCTGTGCCGGTCGGGTGGTTGCCGTTGCCGGGGGACGGCGGGTTCGGGTGCGGAAGGTGCGGCGGTAGGTGTCCGGGGGCACCCCGAGGGTGCGGTTGAAGTGCCGGCGCAGGGTCGTGGCGGTGCCCATGCCGGTGGCCGTGGCGATGGTGTCGATGCTGTCGTCGGTCTTCTCGAGGAGTTCCTGGGCGTGGCGGATCCGCTGGGCCAGCAGCCATTGCAGGGGGGTGGTGCCGGTTGCCGCGCGGAAGTGCCGGCCCAGGTGGCGTGAGCTCATCCGGGCTTGGCGGGCCAGGTCCTCCACGGTCAGCGGCCGGCCGAGCCGCTCGATGATCCAGGGGAACAGGGCCGTGAGCGGGTGGCCGTCCTGGTCGGGCACCGGGGCGGTGACGAACTGGGCCTGGCCGCCGGACCGGTGCGGGGGGACGACCAGCCGGCGGGCGACGGTGTTGGCGATCGACGAGCCGTGGTCGAGGCGGACGAGGTGTAGGCACAGGTCCAGGGCTGCGGCCTTACCGGCAGAGGTGAGCACACTGCCGTTGTCCACGTAAAGGACATCCGGGTCGACCTCGACCTCGGGGTAGCGGGCGGCCAGGACGTCGGTGTGCGCCCAGTGCGTGGTGGCCCGCTTCCCGTCCAGTAGGCCGGCTGCGGCCAGCACGAACGCGCCGGTGCAAAGGGAGGCCACGCGTGCGCCGCGCTCGTGGGCCGTGCGCACGGCGTCGACCAGTTCGGCGGGCGGGTCCACGTCGACGTCGGCCCAGCCGGGAACGATCACTGTGTCGGCGTCCCGCAGTCGGTCCAGGCCATGATCGGGCTCCAGGCGGAACCGGCCGAACGGCACGGTGTCCGGCCCGCAGACGGAGAGGTCGTACCAGGGGACGGTGACCGCGTCCGGGGCGACGCCGAAGACCTCGTGGGCCACGGAAAGTTCGAAGTGCAGCATCCCGTCGGTGACGGCCAGCGCGACAGATCTCATGTCCGAAACTGTACGGGCCATGTCGTTTCAGACCATCACGGTTACCTGTTCAACCACGCCAGGATGGTCGCAGTCGAGTGGTTGACCGGTTCGAACACGGGAGAGAAGTCATGGCAGCGGGGCAGACGGTGACGGTGTACGGCGCGTACGGGCACACCGGCCGGTTCGTGGTGGCACACCTGCAGGAGCGCGGATTCATTCCGGTCCTGGCCGGGCGGGATGCCGACAAGCTGAAGGCGCTGGCGGACGAGTACCCCGGACTCGACGTCCGCCCGGCATCGGTCGACGACCCGGCATCACTCGACCACGCAGTGGCCGGCGCGGCAGCCGTCATCAACTGCGCAGGGCCGTTCGCCACGACGGCCGCCCCGGTGATCGAAGCGGCCCTGCGAGCAGGGATCCCGTACGTCGATGTGGCAGCCGAGATCGAGGCCAACGCCGACACCTTCGCGCACTTCGCGGACCGGGCCCGCGACGCCGACGCGGTGGTCGTCCCCGCGATGGCCTTCTACGGCGGCCTCGGCGACCTGCTGGCCACCGCCGCGATGGGCGACTGGAAGAGCGCGGACGAGGCGCACATCGCGTACGGACTGAACAGCTGGGAGCCCACCCAGGGGACGCGCGCCGCGGGCAAGGTCTCCGCCGAGCGGCGCGGCGGCCGCCGGGTCCGCTTCACCGACGGGCAGTTGGAGTACCACAGCGACGACCTGCCCACCCTGAACTGGTCCTTCCCCGAGCCCATGGGCGCGCGGGCCGTCATCGGCGAGTTCACGATGGCGGACGTCGTCACCATCCCCAGTCACCTCTCCATCCCCGAGGTGCGCACCTACATGACCACCGAGGCGGCCGGCGGCGTCACGGGACCGGACACGCCTGCGCCCACCGCGGTCGACGAGCACGGTCGGTCCGCGCAGACCTTCCTCGTCGACGTCGTCGTGCGCTCCGGCAACAGCGAACGCCGCGCCGTGGCCCGCGGCCAGGACATCTACGCCGTCACCGCACCGCTCGCGGTCGAAGCCGTCGACCGCATCCTCACGGGACGTACCAGGACGACCGGCGTCGCCTCCGCCGGGGACCTCTTCGACGCCGCCGACTTCCTCCGCGCACTGTCCCCGCACATCACCGTGGAACTGCGCCGCTGAGGAGCGGGCCAGCTGCACCAGCCGGGCACACGGCACCGACCGCGAGCAGGGTCCGCCCGGTTCAGCTCGAACACCTCGATGTGCCGGACCAGGAGGCATGCGCTCTCCGAAGAGCACCAGCACGCACTAACGCGTCCCACCTCAGGCGGACCTTCGGGTGGAGTCCGGAGGAAGAAGGGTGGACCCGACCGGCGGAGCACGACACGTCTGACTACGGGTCACCGGCGCCTCCGAGGAGGCGCGCCCAGAAGTAATTCGGTCATCGCCCGGGCATCTCGCCGCCGATCGGGCTTCGCAGACCAAACGCCGGGGACAACCACGCAGGCCAGTATGACCAGCGCGCCGAACAGAGGGATGAGGGCGATCCACGGGTAGGCCACTGCGACGGGTATCAGGGCACCCCCTGAAACCAGGTTCAGCAGCGGCCGGGCCCTCACGGGTCGGTAGTGCTCGCCATGCGCACAAGGTCCTCTCGGTCCAAGGAGCTTCGGGCTCCAACCGCCTTCCACAACGTATTACGCCGACACATCTCCGACGTCGTTTATGGAAGCGCCTCGCACCGACTCTCTCGGCTGGCGAACCCGAGTTCGTACGGGGAGGGGCATCCAAATCCCCCGAGCGGAAGTGAAGCCATTGTGGCGCACGAAGCTGCCCAGGTGAAGACCTGTCAGAGAAGCGCAGACAGCTCTATAGCGCCTATCGCAGGTTCCGGTACCTCCGTCGCAAACCGTTGCCGGACCGGGAACCATTCGAGGACGTGTTCCAACTCATGCCCGCAAGCTACGGCCTTGCTCTAGGGAGAGTCGATGGAGCGGAGGTCCGACCGCTTCGATTGTGAAGCCGACGAAAAGGTCCGGCCGGGAGCGTGAGGCGCACGTGCCGGCACCGGCCCAGCTCAGCGGCCCGGCTTCACATCAGTCGCGGCTTCATTTCGCATGCCGGTCAGATCCGCGGCTACGAGTTCCGCCACCAGCCGAGTGTGGTCGGTCAGATAGAAATGGTCTCCCTCGAACTCATGGAATCGGTGCTCACCTGTACCGTGCCGCTTCCACTCGAGGATCGCGTCCCCCGGGGTGCGGGGATCTCGGTCGCCGGTGAGGACGGTGAGCGGGCAGGTCGGCTCGGGTCCTGGGCGCCATTGGTAGGTGCGGACCGCCCGGTAGTCCGCTCGTAGAGCCGGGAGGATCAGTTCCAGCACGGCCGGATCAGAGAGCAGTTGGGCGTCTGTTCCGCCCAGCTTGCTCAGATCGGCGAGCAGGCTCGCGTCATCGGTGATGTCGTCCTCGCTCTCCACGCCCCGTGTGGGCGCCGGGCATCCGGACACGTACAGTCGCGCCGGATTGAGCTGTCGGGCCGCCTCATACGCCACCAGGGCTCCCATGCTGTGCCCGAACAGGATCAGCGGCCGTTCGTCCAGGGCCTGTTCGAGTGCCGTGAGAACCTGCTCGGTCAGCTCGTGGAGGTCGTCGATCGCGGGCTCGTGCCAGCGGTCCTGGCGACCCGGGTACTGGACGGCCAACACGTCTGCCACTGAGGATAGTTCGGCGGAGAACGGCACAAAGTAGCCTGCGGCGCCGCCTGCGTGCGGCAAGCAGACCACCTGCACCACACGGGTCGCCGCATCGGGCGTGGTGTGGAATCTGCGCAACCAGGCCCTCGGGCCCAATGTCGTCGTCATGCGCAGTCCTCGCTCGTGTCTGTGAGAGCCGCCGCGGTCGACTCTCGTACCGTGCCGTCCGGATGGGCGAACACGTACGTCAGCTTCGGCAGCGCCTCCCCCAGCGCGTCCAGCATCGTCTGGTGGTCGCCGCACGAGCCCCAGATGACATCCAGCGGCGTGGTCATCACCCCGCCGGCCAATTGGGTGCCCGGCCTGACGTACGGGCGGATGCCGACGATGCCCTCCACGCGGCGGACTTCCGTGGCTCCGTGCACTGCTTCCAGTCGGCACGGCTCCATCGGTGCCATCGTGTTGAAGAGGAAGTGGACCTGTCCGCCGTAGTCGAACTCTGGGATGTCCGAGGTGTCACCGAGCGCAAGAAGGCCGCCGAGGCGGACCATGTCGATACCGCAGACCCTGCGGCTCATCAGGTTCAGATGGCCCGACAGCCGACCGTTCACCTCGATGATGCGCGGGCCTTCGGCCGTGAGCTTGAGCTCGGTATGGGCGATGCCGTAACGCACGTCCAGCACTTCCAGAGCGCGGGTGGTGAGGTCGGTGATTTCCTCGAGCACGGCTTCGGGAAGGTGCGAGGGCCAGTAACTGCCCAGTTCCCTGAACGGCTTGAGCAACGGGAACTTGCCGGTCACCGCCAGGTGCCGCACCCCTTGCGGCGTGCAGACGCTCTCTACCGACACGTAGTCGCCGTACGGTGCGCTCTCTACGCCCGTGAGGAGTTCCTCGACCGTGTACTCGGCTGATGCTCCGTCCGGGAACAGTCGCGGCAGGAGCTGCTCGGCCTCGGCGGCGCTCGTGACGGCGTACGTGTCCCGGCTGCCGCCGCCCCGCACCGGCTTGATGATCGCGGGCAGGCCTACCGCTTCGTGCGCCGAGGGCCACTGCGACGGTGAACTCAGCGGTTGGGTGCGGATCTTGTCGACGCCGGCGTCCCGCAACACCTGGCGCTGGCGGGTCTTGTCGGTGAGGGTTGCGGCCACCTCCGGGGTGTGGGACGGCAGTCCGAGGGCCTGGGCAAGTTCCGCCGTCCTGCGGACCATGCGCTCGCTGTAGGTCAGCACCGCGTCGGGGGCCAGGGATCGGGCCAGTTCGATGTCGCTTCCGACGGATCCGGTGAGCGGTACGACGGCGCCGAAGTTCTCCAGGACCGGCCGCAGCCGTTCGGCATGGCCGGTGGGCGGGACGAGGAACACGATGTTCCCGAGTTCGGCCAGCCCGACACCGATCTCTCCGGCGGAGGCGGCACCGTCGTCGTAGAGCACCGCCAGGGTGCGGCGGCGCTCGCTCATGCCGTGTCTCCGGAGGCTGCGGTCAGCGCGGCTTCGAAGTGGTCGGCGTATGCGCGTACGCGTGCCTCGTCGAGCAGTTCGGGGTCGTACGCGACCGAGACGCGGCTGCCGGCCTCGGCACCGTCGACCTCGAAGTCGACGCGGAACGGGAAGCTCGGCTTGCCACGGACCCACCAGGCACGGGTCTTCAGATCCCGGGTGTCGTCCAGGTCCTGGTAGACGTGGAAGTTCATGAAGTTGAAGGTCACGTCGAAGGGCGGCCGGCCCAGGCGGCTCTCGATCTGGGCCAGCGGGAGGGCACGAAAGGGTGCCGCGTCGCGCTCCAACTCGTGTGCCCTGCGCCCCAGTTCGGGCAGCGGGGCGTCCAGACCGGCGAGCCGCAGTGGCACGGTGTTGAGGTAGAGCCCGACCATCAGGTCAGCGCCCGGCCGCTCCGGACGTGTGTTGACGACGACACCGGTGACGATCTCGTCGCGGCCCGTCCAGGCGGACAGGGCGCGCGCATGGGCGGCCAGGGCCAGCGACTTCAACGAGGTACCGGTGTTGCGGGCGGTGGCACGCATTCCGTCGAGGACCGTGTCGTCGACGGTGAAGTCGATGTTCGCCACGGCGTTGGCGGCGCCGTGGAATTGGCCGCGGGCGAACAACAAGGGCTCGATGTTCGCTTGTTGGTGCCAGAAGGCGGCGGCCTCGGGCGTAGCGAGCAGCTCGCGTTCGGCGACGATGAAGTCGTGCTCGCCCAGGGCGGGCGGCTGAGGCAGTGCGGCACTTTCGCCGCGCAACTTGGCGGCGTAGAGCTCCAGCAGATCGACGATGAGACGGCCGTAGCTCCAGCCGTCGACGATCGCGTGGTGGCAGACGATCGCGACGTGGAAGGTGTCTGGCTGTGCCACGACGTGGCAGCGGAACAGGGGCGCCCGGCTCCAGTCGATGGGCAGGGTCAGGCCCTCACGGCTCCAGCGTCGGATGGTGTCCTGGCCCTTGGTGGGGTTGTCGTCGCCGATCCGCTCGACGGTCAGCGGGGGTTCGACCTTCTCCCACTGCAACTGCACCGACTCCGCGTACGTGCCGAGGTCGAAGGAGGTACGCAGGGCGGCGTGGCGGTCGCACAACTCGCTCAGCGCCTCGCGGAAAAGCCGCTCGTCGAAGGGTGCGACGGTCTCCCAGCCGATCATGGAGTGGTACAGCTCCGGGTCGCCGCTGGTCTCGCACAAGTAGATGATGCCGACCTGGAGGGCGGATGCGGGCAGGGCCGCCGCGACGCCGTCCGGCACAAGGGCGATGTCGCCGGCGTCAAGCAGCGACCCTGGCTCCGCCTCGGATGCCTGGGCAGCAGTCGGCTGGACAGGGGCCAGGGTGGCGAGATGGTCGGCGAGTTCGCTCACGGTGGGATGGAACAGCAGGTCCTTGAGGGTCATGGCGATGCCGTGCTCCTGCACGGTCATCACCACGCGCAGGGCGATCAGTGAGTCGCCGCCCAAGGCGTAGAAGTCGTCGTCGGGACCGACCTCTTGGCCGCCGAGCTGCTCGCTGATGATGCCCGTCAGCAAGGTGACCGGGTCGGAAGTGGTGGGCTGCTCCACAGGGTGAGGGTTCCTCTCGTTCATCGGCCCGCCACCGCCTGGACACGGTGTGGGACAGCGCGGACCGGAAGGCTGGTGAAGCCCGCGACGAAGTTGGACACGAGGTGTTGCGGCTTTCCGGCCGGTGCGAACTCCTCGAAGCGGTCGAGAACCTCTTCGAAGAACATGCGCAGGGTCAGGCGTGCCACGGTCGCCCCCAAGCAGTAGTGGGAGCCGTAACCGAAAGCGATGTGGCGGTTGTCGGCGCGGTGCACGTCGAACCGGTACGGCTCCGGGAAGATCTCGGAATCACGGTTGGCGGAGCCGACCCACACGGCGACGGGGTCGCCTTCGGGCACGACGCCACCGGCGATCTCCACGTCCTGCACGGCGTAGCGCAGGAAGCTGCTCGCCGGGGAGGTCCAGCGCAGCCCCTCCTCGACCAGGGCGGGGACGAGTTCTGCGTTCTCGCGCACCGCCTGCAACTGCTCGGGGTGCTCCATCAGCGCGAGCAGGGTCCCGGCCACGGTGTGCGGGGTGGTCGCGTTGGCGCCCAGGAGCAGGCTGTAGCAGTTGACGACCACCTCCTCGCGACTCAGTTCGCCGTCCCGCATGGTCATCAGCAGCCGGAACGCGTCGTCGCCCGGAGTGCCCCTGCGGGCCTCGTACTGGGTGGCGAAATACTCGAAGAGCTGGTGGTGCGCGATGGCAAGAGTGGCGTGTGGATTTCTGATCGTGAAGACCGGGTCCTGTGGCGCGGCGGCCATGCCCGTCCATTGGACCAGGTCCGCCCAGTCGGGTTCGGGCAGGTCCATCAGCGCCCCGGCTATCGCCATGGGCAGCATCGTGGCCTGCTGAGCCACATCCCAGACGGGTTCCGCGAGTGCGCCGCGGACCAGGGATCGCACGGCCTCTCGGATGCGGTCCTCGCTGCGGGCGAGGCCGCGGCCGGTGAACATCTTGTTCAGTGGCCGGCGCAGTTCGCTGTGCCGAGGCGGGTCGGTGGCGACGAGCATCTGGCCGGAGGCCGCGTCGTCGTGCCCGAGCTGGCTGAGCAGGCTGCCGCGCTCAGAGGTGAACTCGCGATGGTTGCCCAGCACCCGGCAGGCGTCGTGGTAGCGGGTGATGTTGAAGAACGCGCGCCCGTCGGGCAGTTCGCTGCGGTGCAGCGGGGCGTGCTCGCGCATGAAGGCCCATGCGGAGTGCGGGTCGCCCTCGGCGTGGTAGGTCGCGTCGAACAGGTCGATCCGGGAGAGGTCGACCGCGGCCATGTCGGCGTCCGTCACCACGGTCAGCTTCACTGTGTCGCTCCCGCCTGTGCCAGGGACCGAGCCAGGCCCGCCGGAGTCGGGTCGAGGTAGAAGGCGATCGGGGAGATCTCCACGCCGTACACACGGTGCAGTTCGGCGATGAGTGCCACCGCCAGCAGCGAGTGTCCGCCGAGCTCGAAGAAGTCGTCGTCGGCGCCGATGCCTTCGAGGCCGAGATGGTCGCACCACACGCCGGTGACGGCTTGCTCCAAGGGGCCTTCGGGTTCGCGGAAGGAGGCGTTGACCTCAGGACGCTCCTGGACGGTGCGGTGTTCCAGGGCGGTGCGATCGACTTTGCCGTTCGGGGTCAGGGGGAGGTCGTCGATGACCCGGACGAGGCCGGGTACGGCATAGTCGGGCAGAGTCCTGGCGAGCTGGGTGCGCATGTCCAGCGCGGAGGGCCGGGATGTGCCGTCAGCGGGGACGACGTACGCGATCAGCCGACGGGTGCCGGAGTTGTCGCGCGGGGCCACGACCTCGGCGCGGGCGACCGCGGGCAGGGTCGTCAGCGCGGCCACGACCTCGCCGGTCTCGATGCGGAATCCGCGCACTTTGACCTGGCCGTCGGCGCGACCGAGGAACTCCAGCGTGCCGTCGGCGGTCCGGCGTGCCAAGTCGCCGGTCCGGTACATGCGCTCCCCCGGTGTACCGGAGGGAGCCGCAACGAACCGAGCGGCGGTGAGGCCTGCGTTGTTCAGGTAGCCGTGGGCCAGACCGGTGCCGAGGGCGTAGAGTTCACCGATCTCGCCGTCGGCGACGGGGCGCAGACGCGCGTCCAGGAGCAGGACGCTCGTACCGGAAACAGGTCGTCCGACGGGGACGGTGGCCGCCCGGCCCGGCTCGATCATGGTGTGCACCGTGGTGAACGTGGTGTTCTCCGTGGGTCCGTATCCGTTGGACACGACCACGTGCGGGAGCATTTCGAGGGCCCGGTCGACATGTGCCGCTGAGAGAGTGTCGCCACCGGCGAGCAGATGGCGCAGCGCGGGCAGGTCCTGAAGCCCTCGGTCCACCGCCTGATGGAACAGGCCTGCGGTCAGCCACATGACACTGACCTGCGTCTCCCGTGCGAAGGACAGCAGCCCGTCCAGGGAGAGGTCACCGTCGGGTGCGATGGCCAGCCGGGCGCCGCCCAGCAGGGCGCCCCAGATCTCCAGCGTCGAGGCGTCGAAGGCGAGCGGCGCGAAGTGCAGGAACACGTCGTCCGGCGTGGCGGTGAGAAAGTCCGCGCCCCGCACGAGGCGCAGTACGGCGCGGTGCGGGACACACACGCCCTTGGGGGATCCGGTAGAGCCGGAGGTGTACGCGACGTAGGCGACTCGATCACCACCCGGGACGGGTTGCAGCGGTGTGGGTGCGGTCCCGTCGGCCGCCGTCGGCTCATCCTCGGGCACGATCACCGTGAAGCTGTCGCCGAACTCCTCGGCCACGTCCTTGTCCGCAAGGATCACGCGGACCGCGGAGTCGCGCAGGATCAGGTCCCGGCGAGTGGCGGGCTGGCGACGGTCGAGGCCGAGGTAGGCCGCACCCGCCTTGAGGACGGCGAGCAGGTGGACCGCGGTTGCGGCACCGCGACCGGCAGCAAGGGCGACGACTTCACCGGAGTGGACGCCCTCATCCCGCAGCCTGTGGGCCAACTGGTCGGCACGAGCGTTGAGTTCGGCATAGGTCAGCGTCGCGTCGTCACCGGTGACTGCGGTGCGATTCGGATGCTCGGCTGCCAAGCGGGCGAACAGAGAGTCGATGGTGTCGGTCATCGGCGGTGTCCTTGGGCGGGCGAGGATTCGGTTTCGGTGCGCAGCGGCGCGCCGGGCAGGGCCAACGAGTGCAACAGCCGTGTCAGTTCGGGCGGGGCATTGAGGAACGCGTAGTGGGCGCCCGGCAGTTCGGCGAAGGTGACGTGCTCCGACCACTCCCGCCAACCGGTGAGTTCGCCGGGCTCGATCTCCCGATCCTCACGCCAGGTGAGAGCGGTGATGGCGGAGGACAGTCGAGTCGGTTCGGGCCGGTGATAGAGCCGGTTGGCATCGAGGTCCTGGTGCAGCACGTGCAGGGTCAGCTCGATGAGCATCGGGTGGGCGTCACCGCCACGAGCGACCACGAGCTGCGACAGCTCGGCGCCCAGTGCCTCGTCGGTCATGTCAAGGAACCGGTCCTTGGGGCAGTGCTGCGGCGCGACCTGAGCGGAGACGACGACCTCCCGCGGGACGGGGCCGCCGATCTCGGCGAGGCGCAGCGCGGTCTCGAAGGCGGGTAGAGAGCCCGCGCAGTGCCCGAAGAACACGGCGGGCCGGTCGAGGTAGGGCAGCAGTTCGTCCGCGAGGTTCTGCGCGAGGCCCTGGTAAGTGCCGTAGTGCGCCTCGCGGAAGCGATTCTCGCGGGCCGGCAACTGCACGGGGCAGATCTCGACTTCCCCGATCATCCGCGGCCACTGGTTGAACATCGACGCGCCGACCCCGGAATAGGGGAAGCAGAAGACGCGGGCCGCCGCATCTTCCGACGGCTTGCGCAGCAGGGAGCGGGGAAACTTCACGGGCACGGATGCGGAGACGGTCATGGCTTGCTCTTCTCTGCGGCCTCGGCCCCAGGCACGGCAGCGGGCGCTTCCTCGGTTTCGGTTACGTCGGTCACGGTGCGCACCGAGCGCAGAAGCAGGACGGCCGGTCCCGCGAGCATGATCAGTGCGGCAGCCCCGTACAGTGCGTTCTGCACACCCACGGCGTCGGCCACCGGCCCGGCGCCCGCCATGCCCAGCGGTACCAGGGCGAACGAGCCGAGGGATTCGTAGGACATCACGCGCGACAGAGCGTGCGGCGGCACGTTCTTCTGCAGCGAGGTGTCGAGAACGACCTCGTACACGTCGATGACGACGCCTGCCAGGAAGGTGGCGACGGCGATCGCGGCCAGCGGCGCCTCGGCGGCCATGAGCAGTACCGACAGCGGAAAGCCCATGGTGAGCAGGGCGGCCGCGCGTACCGGACGGCGCGGACGGAACTTGATGGCCAGCGCACTGCCCACGATGAAGCCGAGTGCCTGCGCGATGAGCACCACGCTCCAGGATCCGGCCCCTCCCAGGGACCGGTCGGCCATGACGGGTCCCAGGACGTAGAAGCTGCCGGCCAGCAGCACGTTGACGTAGGCAAGTTGGGAGACCATCACCCACACCCACTGCTTGGCCGTGAACTCCTGCCAGCCCTCACGGATCTGACGGAGCAGCGCGGGGGCGTCGGACGGCGGCGGCTGATGTGCGGCCCTGACGCCGAGGAGCAGCATCGCGGACAGCACGAAGGTCACCGCAGGTACGACCATGGCGGGGCCGGCGCCGATGGTGGAGACCAGCACACCGCCCAGGGCCGCACCGATGATGCCGCCGCCCCGCATCGACAACTTGAGCAGAGAATTGGCGGACTGAAGGTTGTCGCCGGACACGAGCATCGGCATCGCGGAGCGCGAGGCGGGCTCGAAGATCGCGGTGGCCGCTCCGGCCACCGCTGCGAACCCGGCCAGCATCCACGGTGTCGCATGCCCGGTGATGACGAGGGCGGCGGCGAGCCCCTGGGTGAGCCCCGCGGCCAGATCGGCCCCGACCATTACGCGCAGCTTCGGCAGCCGGTCGGCGATCGCCCCGCCGAGCAGGACGAACGTGACCTGGCTGAGCAGACGGGCAGCCAGCACGAGGCCGAGCATCGAGGGTGAGCCGCCGGGCAGGTGCAAGACGGTGAACGCGAGCGCGATGGGGGCGATCGCGTTGCCCAGCAGGGAGGTGGACCTGGCCGCGAACAGGGCGAGGACGGAACGGTCCTTGAGGACCGCGAAGTCGCCGGTCATGCGGATGCGCCTCCCGCGGCAGCGGTGGGCCGCAGGTCGGTCCAGTTCCTCTCCACGTAGGCCAGGCACGCCTCGCGGCTGTCGGTCGGCAGCGCCACCGACCAGCCGGCCGGTACCTCGGCGAACTCGGGCCACAGCGAGTGCTGCCCTTGGTCGTTGATGAGCACCTGGAAGCGGCTGGCCTCGTCGTCGAACGGATTGGTCATCGGGCATTCCCCTGCATCGGGCTGCGCTGGGCAGCGGTGATCTCGGCCAGTGCCTCGGCGAGAACCGGCCCCATCTGGGCCAGAGATTCCGGCTGGTTCATGGCTGTGTGGGTGGTCTTGACGGAGTGCCAGGCGACGCGACCACCGACGTACTGCTCCCAGACGTCCGGCATTGGTGCACCGTCGTTACGGCCCTCGGTGGCCAGGAAGAAGAGCACGTCCCCGAGGAACTTCTCCGGCTCGTGGTCCTTGACGATGTGGCGGTTGTGGGACATCGCTGTCAGCAGCGCGACGAGTTGGTCCTCGGTCAGGCTCGCCAGCGCGCCGGTGTCCTGCTTGAGCACCTCGAGGACGTCGGTGATCTCCTTGGACCCCGCCTGCGGCACCACGCCGGGCCGCTCCGGGTCGAGGAGGGCGGCGACCATGTTCTGCTCGTCGACGCGGTAGTGGTCGGGGACGCCCGGGTAGCAGTCCAGCATCGTGAGCAACGCCGTCGTTTCCCCCTCGGCCTGCAGCTGAGTGGCCATCTCGAAGGCGGCGACGCCACCGAACGACCAGCCGAGGAAGTGGTACGGACCCTCGGGCTGGATGCGCCGCACCTCCTCGATGTACGCGGCTGCCATCTCCCGGACCGTGGCAGGCATGTCGTCGGGGTGCAGCAGGCCGCGGGCCTGGATGCCGTAGACGGGCATGCGCTCCGGTACGTACTTCAAGAAGCTGGAGTAGCTCCAGGCGAGTCCTCCACCGGGGTGGATGCAGAACAGCGGCTTGAGGTCGCCGCCGGTGCGCAGCGGCAGGACCGTCTCCAGAGCGGCCGCGCCGTTGTCGATGCCGGCCCGCTCGGCGAGCCCTGCGACAGTGGGGGCCTCGAAGAAGGACACCATCGACAGTTCGAGTCCCAGCGTTGTGCGCACCCGGGAGATCAATCGCGCGGCCAGCAGCGAATGGCCACCGAGCTGGAAGAAGTCGTCGTCGATGCTGACGTGCGATACGCCCAGGACGTCGGCGAACAGTTCACACATGACCTCTTCGCGAGGGCTGCGCGGTGCGCGGCCGCCGGTGTCGGCACTCGTCTCGGGGCGCGGCAGCAAGTCGCGGTTGAGTTTGCCGTTACCGCGCAGCGGGAGCGTGTCGAGGACGACGTAGGCGGCCGGAACCATGTAGTCGGGCAGCCGGACGGCGACCTGGGCGCGCAACTCGTCGCCCGCCGGCGCCGGGGAGCCGTCCACCGGTACGACGTAGGCGGTCAGGCGCGGGTCGCCCGGCTGGTCCTCGCGCACGATCACCGCCGCGCGCGCCACCGCCGGGTGCTCGGCCAGTACCTCCTCGATCTCGCCGAGTTCGATGCGGAAGCCGCGCAGCTTGACCTGGCCGTCCACCCGGCTGACGAAGTCCAGCGTGCCGTCCCCTCGCCAGCGGGCGAGGTCGCCGCTGCGGTACATGCGCTCGCCCGGATCGCCGAACGGGTCGGCGACGAAGCGGGCGGCGGTCAGACCGGCACGGCCCAGGTAGCCGCGGCCGATGCCGATGCCGGCCAGGTACACCTCTCCGGTGACGCCGACGGGCACTGGGTTGAGATGCGCGTCGAGCACGTGGACGCGAGTGTGGCTCAGCGGGGCGCCGACGGGGATGCGCCCGTCGAGATCCGTCGCGGTGACCGGGTGTACGCACGACATCATCGTGTTCTCGGTGGGACCGTACTGGTTGATCACCTCACAACCCCAGTCGTTCAGGAGCGTGCCCGCCTGCGGTGCGCGCAGTACTTCTCCCCCGGTGCCGACCACCCGCAGCGCTGCAACATCGGCGGGCTCGATGTCGTACGAGAGCACGGCTTCGAGCAGGGAGGGGACGATGAAGAGGACCGCCGTGGGGCGTACGGCGCGCAGTTCGTCGACCACGACACGCGGGTCGCGGGCCCCGTCGGCGGGCAGCAGCGCCACCGAGGCGCCCACCGTGAGGGGCGCGAACAGCTCGCGCACCGATGGGTCGAAGCCGAGCGCGGTGATTTGCAGGGTGGTGTCCTCGGAGGTGAGCCGGAAGCGCTCGATCACGTCCGTGAGTCGGGTGGCGACACCGCGGTGCTCGATCAGCACACTCTTGGGCCGGCCGGTGGAGCCGGAGGTGTAGATGATGTACGCCAGGTCGCCTGCGTCCGCAGTGGGGACGGGACGTTGCACCGGGGCAGCGTCGAGGTCGGCGTCTTGGTCTGCCCGTAGCAGCCGTGTCGACTCCGGCACTGTGAGATCGTCGCTCAGGCCGGTCTCGGTCAGCAGGACGGTGGCACCGGAGTCGGCGAGCATGAAGTCACGCCGCTCCGCCGGGTGTTCGGGGTCCAGCGGCACGTAGCCGCCGCCGGCCTTCCATATGCCGAGGATCGCTGCGACGGCCTCAGGGCCGCGCCGCAGGCACAGGGCCACCCTGCTGTCCGGGACGACGCCGAGGGCACGCAGCCGGTGCGCGTACTGGTTGGCTCGCTCGTCGAGTGCGCGGTAGGTCCATGCGGTGCCGGACTGGATCAGGGCGACGGCGTCAGGGGTGCGGGCCGCCTGCCGCTCGACACGCTCGGCGGTCAGTTCGGTGGTGGCGGGCCGTGTGGCGGTGTCGTTCCACCGCACAAGGGCCTCCCGCTCGGCCGGCATCAGTATGTCGAACTCGCTGAGCCGCGTGGCCGGGGCCGCAGCTACGGTGCGCAGCAGCAGGGCCAGCCGGCCTGCGATGGCCTCCGCGGTGTCGCGGTCGAACAGCGCGGTGCTGTACTCCAGGGCGGACCTGATGCCGAGGGCCTGCCCATCGGCGCCGCGGCGCTCCTCGAACTTGAAGGACAGATCGAACTTGGCGGTTCCGCTGAGCACCGGGTGGGCGGTGCCGGTCACGCCGGGCAGCCCGAAGTCGTCGGGCATGCTGTTCTGTGCGGCGACCATCACCTGGAACAGCGGGTGGCGGGCGGCTGAGCGCGCCGGGTTGAGCGCTTCGACCAGCCGCTCGAATGGCAGGTCCTCGTGGTCGAAAGCGGACAGGTTGACGGCGCGCAGGCGGCCGAGGAGTTCGACGAAGCTGGGGTCGCCGGACGTGTCGGCGCGCAGGACCAGGCTGTTGACGAAGAAGCCCACGAGCGGGGTGAGCGCATCGTCGGTGCGGCCCGCCACGGCGTTGCCGAGGGGGATGTCCGTGCCCGCGCCGAGTCGGGTGAGCAGGGCGGCGACCGCGGCTTGCAGGACCATGTTCACGGTGGTGCCGGTCGTGCGGGCCAGCCCCGCCAAGGCTGTGTGCAGTTCCTCGTCCAGGGCACCGACGACCATGTCGCCGACGAAGTCGGCGCCCGTCGGGCGGGGCCGGTCGGTGGGCAGATCGAGCTCCTCGGGGAGCTCCGCGAGCGTCTGTGTCCAATAGTCCAGCTGGCGTGCCACGAGGCTGTCGGGGTCGCCCGCGTCCGTGAGCAGTTCCTGCTGCCAGGCGGCGTAGTCGGCGTATTGGACCGCCAGCGGTTCCCAGTCGGGGGCTCTTCCCGCCAGCCGCGCGGCATAGGCCCTGGCCAGGTCGCGGATGAGGGGTTCCAACGACCAGCCGTCGCCCGCGATGTGGTGGAGGACGAGGAGCAGCACCCACTGGTCGTCCGCGGTGCGGAACAACTCGGTGCGCAGCGGCAGGTCGCACGTCAGGTCGAAGGAGGCTCGGGCGGCGGCCGTCACCTGGGCGTCCACCTTCTCGGGCGTCGTCGCGGTCAGCCTCAGCTCCGGCCGGGCTTCGGCGGTGGACAGGATGCGCTGGCGCGCGACGCCATCCCTCTGCGGGTAGACGGTGCGCAGCACTTGGTGGCGGGCGACCACGTCGCGCACGGCGGCTTCGAGCGCGGGCACGTCGAGCGTGCCGGTCAGGTTCAGAGCGTGCGGTATGTGGTAGGCGGCGGTGCCCTCGTGGACCTGTTGGAGGAACCAGAGCCGCTGCTGGGCGTAGGAGAGCGATACCTCGTCGCCGTGGGTGCGGGCCGCGATGGCCGGGCGGGTGCGTCCGGTACGAGCCCGTGCGACGAGCTGCGCGGGGGTGCGTGCGTCAAAGAGGTCCTTTACGGCCACCTCCAGGCTCAGGACCGCACGGATGCGGTTGACGAGGCGGATCGCCATAAGGGAGTGGCCGCCCAGGGCGAAGAAGTCGTCGTCGGGCGCGACCGCGGGACGGCCGAGGACTTGGGCGAACAGCTCGCACAGCAGTTCCTCGCGCAGCGAGCGGGCCGATGCGGACGCGTGGGTTGTGGCGACGGTCACCGGCGCCGGAAGCGCGTCGCGGTCCAGCTTGCCGTTGACCGTCAAGGGGAATCCGCCCAGCACCTGAAAGGTGACGGGCACCATGTACGAGGGCAGCAGCACGGACAGATGAGCGCGCAGTTCTGCCGTGTCCAGGGCCGCGCCATCGGCGGTGACGACGTAGCCGGCGAGCTCGCGCTCCCCGTCGAACTCCTTGACAGCGACGGCCGCCTGGCGCACGCGGGGGTGCGTGGCGAGGGCCGACTCGATGTCGCCGAGTTCGATGCGGAAACCGCGGAGCTTTACCTGGGCGTCTCGGCGGCCGCGGTATTCCAGGTCACCGCCGGGCAGTCTGCGGGCGAGGTCGCCGGAGCGGTAGCCGCGCACCGGTGAGCCATCCGCGCCGGTGAAGGTGATGAACCGCTCGGCGGTCAGGTCGGGGCGGCCCAGGTAGCCGTGGGCGACACCAGGGCCGGTAACGACTATCTCGCCGGTCTCCCCGTCGGGCACCGGGGTGAGGTCCTCGGTCAGGAGATCGATCCCGAGGTCCGGCAGCGGGCGGCCGATGAGGCTGCGGTCCTGCTCCAGATCGGCGGCGGTCACCCGGCGGTGGGTGGCGTGCACCGTGATCTCGGTGATGCCGTACATGTTGACGAGCTCGGGCTCGGTATCGCCGTACTTGTCGATCCACGGGGCCAGGTCGGAAAACTTCAAGGCCTCGCCGCCGAACACCACGCAGCGCACGGACAGCCGGTCCTCGTGCTCACGCTCCTCGGCGATCAACTGACCGAAGGCGGTGGGGGTCTGGCTGAGCATGGTGACCCGTTCGTCGCGCAGCAAGGCGCGGAAACGGGCAGGGTCTTTGGCAACGTCACCAGGGACGATGACCACGGTGCCGCCGTACAGGACGGCACCCCAGATCTCCCACACCGAGAAGTCGAAGGCGAAGGAGTGGAACATCGACCAGACGTCGTCGGGGCCGAAGCCGAAGAGCTGTTCCGTCTCGCCGAACAGTCTCACCACATTGCTGTGGGTGACCTCGACACCCTTGGGCCGACCGGTGGTTCCCGAGGTGAAGATGATGTACGCCCGCGTGTCCGGAGCGGGCGTCACGGGACGCGGTGGGGCCTCTGTCGCAGTCAGGGCCGACGACCGCGGGGCTTGTTCGTCGAGCGGGGCTTGTTCGTCGAGGAGAAGGACGCTCTGGCCGGCCGGCAGGGCGGACGCCAGCGTGGCGGTGGTCAGGACGAGTGCTGGGGCCGCGTCGTTGACAATGATGGCCAGGCGGGCGGCCGGGGCTCCCGGGTCGAGCGGCACGTAGGACGAGCCGGTCTTCAGGACGGCGAGGGCGGCCACGACCATTTCGCAGGAACGCTCGAGCAGGATGGCGATCGGCCGCTCGGGCTGATCCGTCCGTTCCTGGATCTGTGCCGCCAAAGCGCTGGAGGCGGCATCGAGTTGCGCGTAAGTCAGCATGTCCGCACCACATTTGACGGCCGGGCGATCCGGATACCGTCTGGCGGACTCCGCGAAAACGCTTACCAGAGTCGCATCGGCCGGATGGTTGGCAGCGCTGTTCGGCATGCCCTGATCCCCCACTCTCATTGGTGCGACGTACGTCCATACTCGACCGGCAGGCAGCCGAGGAGACCGTACTGACCAGCAAAAGCTAAGATCAATTGCCAGCTATTGTCAATCACTTGCCAACGTCGCAGTGCCTCGCTAGCTTCAGACGTCGCCCCCGGTCACATGGGGGGACGGACCATCGATCGACCCCCGCCGCAGTCAGACTCCAAGCACCGCCGCGGCTCAGCAAAGAGAAAGAGAAATCCCTAATGAAGCTCGCCAGTCGCATACTCCTGACCGGCCTCGCCGCCTGCACCGCCCTCATGTTGGGAGTCGGCACCGCAACCGCTGCGCAAGGTGGTCCGGACGACCGTGCCACGATGCAGCCAGGGTCCATCGAGTGGCCGTGAGACCACCTGGGCAACCATGAGTTTCCCCGCTGTTTGACCTTTCGCGGGGTTAGTTGACAATATGCCGACCGGACGGGGACACGGAACGAGCCTGGGATGGAACCATGCTGACGCAGCCCTCATTCGGTCGGCGACTGAAGCAGCTTCGACAGCAGCAGGACAAGACACAGTCGGACCTCACCAGCCCCGGCATGTCCTCCACCTACCTGTCGCGGCTCGAATCGGGTGCACGGCCGCCGACCGAGCGTGCCGTAGCCATCCTCGCGGAGCGACTCGGCGTCCCGGTCAGCGCATTCGACACGACGGACCCCTCAGACCTCGTCGACGTGCTCGCGGCGGTACAGGCGACGGGCGACGAATCGGATCATGCTCGCCGGATGCTCGAATCGGCGTTGTCCCGTTCAGAGCACGCGGACACCGGTCTCCGGTGGCAGGCATACGCCCATCTCGCCCAGATCCTCACGGCCTCAGGCGAACGGACCGAGGCTCGCGGCACCCTCACCACGCTGGTGACGCTCTCGGACGAGCTGGGCCACGCCGTCTTGCAGGTCCATTCCCGTCTGCAACTCGCACGCTGCCAGCGCGACCTCGGCGAGGCCGACCCCGCCAGACTCACGGCGCTTGCGGCGTTGCGGATCGGCCATGAAGCGGCCCTCGACAGTCAGGACATGTTGCGATGTCGTCTTCTGCTCGCATCCGTCACGGCCGAACTCGGAGACCTGGCCGAGGCTTTCCGGCTCAGCGAGGAGGCCTGCGCCAAACTCGGCTCCGAGACCGGGGTGCTGGCCGCCCAGGCCCTGTGGACCGCGGCAACCGTCTCGACCCGGCAGGGGAACCACGACCTCTCCACCTCATTCCTGGATCGCGCGATGGCCGCGCTCTCCAGCCATGATGACCCGGTCCTGTGGATGCGGCTGCGCCATGCCGCAGCCGCACTCGCCCTCCAGGCTCTGCCGCCGGACCTGGACAAGACACAGCGCTATCTCGACGAGGCGCGGCCTGCCCTGAATCTCGTCGGCACTGCACAGCACCATCAGGAGCACGCCTTCCTTCAGGCTCAACTCGCCTATGCCCAGGGCGAGTACACAGAGGCATCGAGCCTGTGCGAGCAAGCCGCCGCAAGCAGGGACCTACTGAACTTCCGCGATCAGATTCGCCTGCAGATGCTTCAGGAACAGGTTCGTGCCAAGCAGTCTGACCCCGCAGCGCTCGACCGCCTGCGCGCGCTCGCCGCTCAGGCCCAGGCACACGGCATGCTCGACCTCACCGCAGAGTTGTGGCGCGCCGTGGCAGAGACACAGACTTGACCGACCTGCACTGAATCCAGAGGACTGCGACGACGCGTGCCCTAGCGGCTCAGCGGCGTCGTCCCGAGCCTTGGCCGCTTCGATCAGAGCCCCGATCGTGACCCGCACCGCTGGGCGCACGGCGCAGCCACCATGCCTGATCGCATAGAGGCGGTGGGTCACGCAATGCTTGATCACCACCGTGCCCACACCGGACGAAAGCCGACCAAGACGAGCTCCTGTCCGGCGCTGACGTCACGGTCGGTGAATCTGTACGCCCGGGAAGCGCCACCCGTGCCACGTCCGTCATCAGAAGGTGCCCGTGCATCCCCGAGCTCCACCTGACACATCGCCGACTCGAGATCCGTCTCCCCATCCGTCAGCGTCGGCTGCTGGCTCTCTCCCCGCCGAGCCGCTCCCGCCCGACCCGCACCGCCGACCTGGCGAGGACACCGGGATCGACGCCTCCGACTGGCTGTCGAAGGACCCGCGGCCGGCACAGCTCCACAGCATCCGCAGCAGCAGGTCAAGGCCCAGCCGCCGCTCCGCCGTGGGGCAGATCCATCAAGCATCCCTGGCAGGAGCCGTCGTCACCAGCGACGCGATGCACACCTTGCGCGAGCACGCCGACTACCTCCTCGGCCGGGGCGCCCCGTGCCGTCGGTGTCTACCGCCTGTGGCTCGACGGAGGCTTCGTCGTCTGCGCCCTCCTGGCCGGGGGCCTCGACGCCCCCTACGGCCTCAGCACCGCGGTCTGGGTCGTCGCCGCGCTCACGACTGTCTTCGGCATGATCGTCGCGGTTCGCATGCACGGGACACTCGCCCGCTCCTGACGGGCTGCGCCCCGAGGCCCTCCCAGTCCGCCGCCCGCGCCAGCGGACAGCGGTCGGGTGCCGCCACTGTCCATGGGCCGAGCCTCGCACTGAACGTGGTCCCCGCCGAGGTCAGGGCGGTCACCAGTCGGTTTCGGTGAGCCACCTCGGGTCAGGGGCTTTACGTCTCGAAGGCCCGGCGCCGCGCGCGTACGGTGGACGTATGGCCGGATGGGTACGCCGGTGCAGGCGCTGCCGGCAGGTAGCCGCGGGGGGTGATCGCCCGCCCTGATGCGGTGTTCTGCTCCCACACAGGAGGGAAAGGCAATGCCCGAGCACAAGGTCGCTACGCAGGAGGAATTCCAGGCAGCCCGAGAGGAGTTGCTCGCGGAGGAGAAGGCACTCACCCGACGCGGCGACGAGCTCGCGCGGAAGCGGCGGGAGCTTCCCTGGGTGCCGGTCGAGAAAGACTACGGTTTCGAGACCGAGGCCGGGACCAAGTCGCTCGCGGACCTCTTCGACGGGCGTTCACAGCTGCTCATCTACCACTTCATGTTCGGCCCGCCGTACGAGGCCGGATGCCCGGTCTGCTCCTCGATCGCGGACACCCTCGACCCCCAAGTGGTCCACCTCAAGGCCCGCGACGTGACACTGATCTGCTCCTCGCGGGCGCCGATCGACAAGCTGCTTGCCTACCGGGAGCGGATGGGCTGGAGCTTCGGCTGGGTCTCCACCGTGGGCAGCGACTTCCACCGCGACCTCGGCTTTCTGTACAGCGAGGAAGAGCTGAGGCCGTTCCTCGATGGCGAGATCCCGCCGACGGTGAGCCAGATGGCGGAGGCATCCGGCACGAATGTGCTCGGGTACGTCACCGAGGGGCCGGGGCTGAGTGCCTACGCCCTCTCGGACGGCACCGTCTATCGGACATACGTCACCACCGCGCGCGGCCTTGAGCCTGCCATGGCCTACTACGGCCTCCTCGACCGGACACCGCTGGGCCGCCACGAGGAGGGCGAGCAGACCCACTGGCTGCGTCGTCACGACGAGTACGGGAAGACCTGAGTGGGGGTTCTGTGAGTCGTCGATGTCGTTGTCCGGATTGAGGACTTGCGGACGGCCGGGCGTGCATGGCCGTTGGCTGCGTGCCTGTCCGGGCATTCCGGGCGGGTGTCAGTGGGGCCTGGGATCGTGTGCGTCGTGGATGAACTCGTGGAACGTGTTGACGCTCAGGACCGTGTGCTGGGGGTAGTCAGTCGGCGGGACGCCGTTCGGGAGGGCTGGCTGCACCGGGTTGGCGTGGTGGTGTGCCGCGATAGGCAAAGCCGTTTTCTCGTCCATCGGCGGGCCGAGCACCTGTCCCGTTTCCCAGGGCACTACGAACTCGGGGTCGGGGGTGCTGCGGGAGTCGGCGAGTCCTATCAGCAGGCAGCCGCCCGCGAACTCAGCGAGGAGCTGGGAGTGCGGGCGACAGCGCGCCTTCGGTTCAAGTTCCTCAACCGGGGCGGGCTCAGCCCTCACTGGCTTGCGGTTTGTGACGCCGTGCTTCCGGAGATCGTCGCCCCCGATCCGGAAGAGGTGAGCTGGCACGGGTGGCTGACTGAGTCCGAGCTGCGGCGGGCTCTGCGGCAGTGGACCTTCACCCCTGATAGTCAGGCGGTTTTCGATCGATATCTCGCTTGTCGTGCTGCCCCGGCTTCTGCGCAGGAACGGTGCTCATGAGCTGGTGCAGTGGGACGAAGGATCCGGTCGTTCCGAGGTCTCTGGGAGTGGGGCCGGCGGGAGTGTGGGTGTCCGCGAGACGTTCGGCAAGGGCGGTGACGGCTTCGCGGTCGCCTTCGAGGGCTTCGCGTTCGTCGTCAGTGCAGCCAGAGACGTCCCAGCCGATGACCCCCGGGCTGAAGCAGACGCTCTTGATGGTCTCGGTCCCGATGGCGGCCAGCCACTCGTCCATCACGTCGGAACGTAAGAACGGCCTCCCGTCCCAGTAACGCAAGACCCGCGTGGTCCAGCGCTCCCAGCGGGACGTAAAAGTCCAGCCAGTCACTGCTTTCGTCACCGCCGCGGATCGCCACGCAACCGCACACGACCCGCCTGCCCGTCGGCCCGTCGGCCCGTCGGCCCGTCGGCAGAGAAGCCTGGCCGTGAAGGTGGCCGAACTCGGTCAGGGAGTCAACCGTGCACGGCACGGGATCCTGGACCTCAGGTTCACGGTTGCTGTGCGGCCTGAAGCTGGTCGTCATCACTCGATCCAACCTCAATGGCCAACTCGTAGTAGCCACCGCACCAGTTGGCCTGGTCCCGGAAGGCAGCAGGACTCGTCATGACGTAATCATGCGGCGGACCGGCGGTGTAAGCCGGTCTGCATCCTGGGAAAACTGATCTCGGTCGCGGAGCGTGGATGGGTACGGATCGCTCGTCTTCGCCGACCAGTTGGGGAACGCGTTCGGTGAACGGGGGGACTGTGGACGGGCGAATACGGAGACCGGGCCGTCAGGCGGGTCTGGCCGCATTGCTTCTGCTGGGCTCCGGGGCGGTGTGCCTGGGCATCGAGGTCGGTGCCGGCATTCTGCTGCACGTGACGCAGAGCATCTGGGTGGCGCTCGTGGTGTACCCAGTGCTCTATTTCCTGGCGTTCTATCTCCTGGGCGTGATGGTGCCCAGCATGGAGGAGCCCGAGGGATGGGCCATCCTGGCGCTGCTCGTGCTGCCCATCAGCGCACTGGTCGTGATGCACCTGACCTATTCGGGCCTGGACCAGCGGGCGATGCACGCCCGTGGCCAGGAGGTGCGGGCGACCGTGACCGACACCTACTGGGTCGACCAGGGGGCGGATCCCCCACTGTTCGTCGCGGAACTGAAGGACCCGTCGGGGCGGCCGGTACCCGGCAGGGTCTACGGAGAGAAGGTGAAGGTCGGCCAGACGATCACCGTCACCGTGGACCCCGAGGGGAAGGTCCCGCTGTCGACGGGCGGGCGGCCGGCGGGTTCCGGGAAATTCCTGGGGGCAGGCATCGCGGCGGGCGTCGAGATCCTGTTGCTGGCGTGGGCGGCCGTCCGCGGCACCGCGGATCGACTGGCCGAGAAGGCGACGGCCGAGGCCGAGCGAGCGCAGGAGCCGGAGGACTCTCCGGCCTGACGTGTCTGCTGCGCGACCGACCGCGAGTCATGCGATTGCCATGGGTCATGGCAGCGACGGTTGGCAGTGCTGTCGGACGAGTTGCCAGACGTCTTCGGGAGTCTGCAGGGCGAGGGCGGCAGCTGCCGTGGAAGCGCAGGTGTCGTGGCGGAGCCGGCGGACACGGGCACGGACTTCGTCCAGCGCGGCGGGTGCTACGGAGAGGCTGTCGCAGCCGAGGCCGATGAGGAGGGGAGTGACGAGAGGGTGAGCGGCGGCGTCACCGCAGACGGAGACCTGGCGGTGGTGGCGGTGTGCGGCGGTGACCACCTGGGAGATGGCGTCGAGCACGGCGGGGTGTGCGGCCATGGCAGGGGTGGCGGCGGGGTCGCGCCGGTCCAGGCCCAGGATCTGGCAGGTCAGGTCGTTGCTGCCGATGGAGAGGAAGGAAGCTTCGCGGGCAAGGTCATCTGCCACTGCCACGGCTTCGGGGAGCTCGACCATGATGCCGAGCGGGGGTGCGGGGACCGCGAGTTCCGCGGCTGCGGACTGCAGAAGCTCGCGGCAGGCATGGAGTTCGTCGACGCTCGCCACCATGGGGATCATGATGCGCAGGTCGGTTTCCGCTCCGGCGGTGAGCAGGCTGCGGAACTGTTCTGCGAAGGCATCCGGTTGGGCCAGCATGAGAGGCAGTCCGCGGCCAATCCGCCCGTCTTCACGGCCTGTTGAGAGGAACGGCGGCAGTTTGTCGTCGGCGAAGTCCAGAGTGCGTACCGTGACGACCTGCCCGGTCAGGGCGCGCAGGACGGGAACGAGAGCAGCCGCGTGCTGGTCGCGGGTGGGCCAGGCGCGATGGTTGAGGAAGGGCAGCTCGGTGCGGAGCAGGCCGACGCCGTCGGCGCCCGCGGTCAGCGTTGCGCGGGCGTCGGCCGGGGTGGCGACATTGGCCCGCAGAACGACTGGGCGGTGGTCGAGCGTCTCGGCGGGCAGATGGCGTTCCTCGGCGAGCGCGAGGCGGCGGGTGCGGGCGGCTTCCATGGCGTGGAGCGCGGTGCTGCGTTCGTCGTCGTCGGGATGGAGGACCGCGGATGCCCGATCGGCGTCGAGGAGGATCTCCTGCCCGTCCGGTTCGTCGAGCAGGGTGGAGTCGACGGCGAGCAGGAGAGGTATGCCCTGGGAGCGGGCGACGATGGCGGCATGGGAGTTGGGTCCGCCGGTGACGGAGAGGGCGGCGGTCACTGTGCGGCCGGGTTCGAGCAGGTCTGCCGCGCCGATTTCATGGGCGACCAGGACCAGGGGGCGGTCTGGTGCGGGGCCCGTGTCGCCGTGTATCCAGGCCAGGACTCTGCGGCCGACCTGCCGGACGTCGGCGGCGCGTTCGGCCAGGGTCGGGTCGTCCAGGGCGGCGATGACTCCGGCATACGTGTCGACGGCCTGCCGGACGGCGACGGGCACCGGCTGCCCTTGGCGCGTGCGCTTGATCGCCTGTTCGCGCAGATCGTGGTCCTGCGCGATGTAGCCGTTGACCTCCATGATGTCGGCCTGTTCGTCCTTGCCCTGCTCACGCAGCGAGGCGGACAGGTCGAGCAGGCTGGTGGCGACGGCATCGAAGGCGTCGGTGATCTGCCGGGCGGGATCGCCGCCGACGCGATGGGGAAGCAGGGTGGGGGTCGGTGTGCGGTCGGTGCGATGGAGGAAGCCCAGTGCCGTACCGAATGCGGCCGTACGACCGGTGTAGGCCCGGCGGCTCATCGGGCCTCCAGCGTCTGCGCTAGGGCACGGAAGATCAGGGCGGTGGAGGTGGCGCCGGGGTCCTGATGGCCGATGCTGCGGGCACCGAGGTAGGAGGCCCGGCCCTTGCGTGCCTGCATGGGGGTGGTCGCGCGCATGCCCTCCTCGGCAGCGTCCGCCGCGGCCCCGGCCGCGGCGGCGAAGTCCCCGCCGGAGTCGACCCGCAGCTGGAAGGCGGCCACCGCGGGGGCATAGGCATCGACCATGGTCTTGTCACCGGGCTCTGCCGCGCCGAGCTTCTGGACGCTCTCAAGGCCGGCGGCAAGGGCGGCGGCGAACTGCTGTGAGTCGGCGGTCGGCACCTCCAGCGCCTTGCCGATGGCCCGGAAGGCGCTGCCGTAGAGCGGACCGGACGCGCCTCCGACGCTGGAGATGAGGGTTGTGCCCGCCTTGACCAGGACCGCCCCGACGGTGTCCGGCTCCGATCCGGCAAGGACCTTGGCCGCGGCGGAGAAGCCGCGATGCATGTTGATGCCGTGGTCGGCGTCGCCGATGGCCGAGTCGAGTTGGGTGAGGTGGTCCTTGTGCTGGTCCACGGCGGCGGCGATGGCCTGCACCCATGTGCGGGCGAGGTCGGTGTCCACGGTGTCTCCGTTCATGGTGGGTGCGTGGGTCTACGGTTGGGTGAGCCGGGGGCGGGGGCGGATCCGGGAGTGCGCTCTCGTCCAGTTGGAGGGGGCGGCCCTCGGGGTTACGCGGCCCCGCCCCCGGCTCGGTTCAGACGCCCCAGCGCAGTGCGGGGGTGTTCACGGGTGCATCCCACAGGGACAGCATGTCGGCGTCGGCCTTGCACACGGTGATGGAAACGCCCGCCATGTCCAGGCTGGTCACATAGTTCCCGACGAGGTTGCGGGCGACAACCACGCCTTGGTCCGCGAGTACGGCGGCGACCTCCTTGAAGACCACGTACAGCTCGATGAGGGGTGTGCCACCCAGGCCGTTGACCATGACGATGGTCTCGTCCCCGCCGGCCAGCGGCTGGTCGGCCAGGATCGCCTCCAGGGCAGTGGCCACGATCTCCTTGGCCGGGCGGAGCTTCTCCCTACGGCGGCCGGGCTCGCCGTGAATGCCGACGCCGACCTCCATCTCGTCCTCGGGCAGGTCGAAGCCCGGCTTGCCGGAGGCAGGGGTGGTGCAGGCGGTCAGTGCCACGGCGAAGGAACGGGAGGCGGCGTTGACCCGCTTGCCCATCTCGGCGACGGTGGCGAGGTCGGCTCCCTGCTCGGCGAGGGCGCCGGCGATCTTCTCGACGAAGACAGTCGCTCCGGTGCCGCGCCGGCCGGCGGTGTAGGTGGAGTCCTGGACGGCGACATCGTCGTCGACCAGAACGGTCTCCACGGTGCGGCCCTCCTCGCCCGCGAGTTCGGCAGCCATCTGGAAGTTGAGTACGTCGCCGGTGTAGTTCTTCACAATGAACAACACGCCCGCTCCGCCGTCGACGGCCTGAGCGGCAGCCAGCATCTGGCCCGGTACGGGAGAAGTGAACACCTCGCCCGGACAGGCGGCGTCCAGCATGCCGAGCCCCACGAAACCGCCGTGCAGGGGCTCGTGCCCGGAACCGCCGCCGGAGATGAGGGCGACCTTGCCCGGCCTGGTGCCGCCCGCGCGGGCGATCACCTTGTTCTCCGCGTCGACCGTCAATTCCTGGTGGGCGACGGCGATCCCGGCCAGGGCGTCGTCCAGCACCGTCTCGGGCGCATTGATGAGCTTCTTCACGACAGGGCTCCTTGGGCGGTGGCGGGCTCAACATCCCGGTTCTCGGCCGGGGTTGTGGTGGCCGTCCTGCGGTGGGTGTTGAGAGCGACGTAGAGCACGCCGCCGGCAATGGCTCCGATCACCTCGGCGGCCAGATAGACGGGCAGTTGATCCCAGTGGACCGTGCCGCCGAACAGCTCTCCAGTGATCATCGGGCCGAGCGTCCTGGCCGGATTGATGGACGCCGAGGTGGCGGGCGCCACCGGAATGATGATGGCGAACACGCCCAGTCCGATGGCCAGGCCCGCGAAACCGCCGGCCGCGCGCCGTTCGACGGCCCCGAAGACGACGAAGGCGAGGATGAACGTGCCGACCGCCTCGGCAAAGAAGGCCTGACCGGCACCGACACCGGTGCCGTAGGCGGCGATGCCGAGGCCGACGTCGACGGCCTTCTTGCCCAGCACCCCGACGATCGCAAGAGCCCCCAGCACCGCCCCGGCCACCTGGGCGGCGACATAGCCGGGAACATCCCGCCAGGGCATTTTCTTCGTGACCGCCAGCGCCAGTGTGATGGCCGGGTTGATCTGGCAGCCGGAGACATGGCCGATCGCGTAGACCATGGCGATCACCGCGGTGGCGAAAGCCAGCGAGATCATGCCCAGCTGCGCCATGGTGAACGGCGCGTCGCCGCCGACGATGAGTGTTGCGGGGACCGAACCGACGCCGATGAACACCAGCACCGCGGTGCCCAGCATTTCGGCGAGGAGTTTCTGTGGGTAGGTGTTTTCTTCCATGGACGGCGCGCCCAGTGCCGAGCTGCGGCTTGGGGCGCTCACCTCCTCCGCGTTGAGCAGGCAATGAGTGTTCATCATTGATGAACGTTGTTCCGGAAATTAAGCCCGCGTTTCACGCCTGTCAAGAGCTTCGGCGACTACTGGGTCCCGGATACGCGAAAGGCCCCCCGGCAGCGCGCCGAGGGGCCGGGACACCGGAAGGCGGCGGCCGCTGCAGGTCAGGCGCCGGTGGCGCGGGCACCCCCGCGGGGGGCACCCAAGTCCCGGGAGAGGTTGCGGGCCGTCTCGCGGACCACGACAGCAAGCTCCTGACGTGCCGGTTCGGCCAGCAGGCGCTCGACGGGGCCGACGATGCCGATGGCGCCGACCACCTCGCCGGACCGGTCGAAGACCGGGGATGCGATGCCTGCGTCCCCGATGGCGGACTCCTGGTCCTCGACCGCGTAGCCCGTCCGGAGAATCTCCTTCAGCTGCCCGGCGAGCTCTTGCGGGTCGGTGATGCTGGCGCCGGTGAGCACGGCCGGCTCACCCGCGAGCAGCCGCTCGCGCTCGGACGTCGGGATGCACGCCACGATGGCCTTGCCCAGGGCGCAGGTGCTCCACGGGATACTGGCACCCACCTCAAGGATCTGTACGGCGCCCTCCGGCCGGAAGGCGTGGTGCACCACCAGGATGTGGTCGCCGGTGAGCACCGCCACCCACACCGCCTCGTTCGCCCGGCTGGCGAGCTGGTCCGCCCAGGTCAGCGAGCGGGTCCGCAGCTCCTGGGTGTCCAGGTAGGCGTTGCCCAGCTGCACCAGGTCCGGGCCCAGCTGGTACTTCGAGCTGTCACGGTCCTGCACCACCAGCCCCTCGGCCTCCAGCGTGCGCAGCAGCGCATGCACGGTGGGCTTGGCCACGCCCAGGCGGTCGGCCAGCTCGGTCACACCCAGCCGAGGACCGGTGGACGCGAGCTCCCGCAAGATCTGCACCGCACGCTGCACCGCCTGCACCATCGAAAATTTCTCCTCGATTCAGTATTGATGAACAGCGTTCCGAGATTTAACGTACCTGTTCATGACCAACCCTGTCGGCATCGTACTCGTGTCCCACAGCGCCGAGCTCGCCGCGGGCCTACGCCTGCTGGTGGAGCAGATCGGCTCCGACACAGTCCCCCTCGCCGTCGCCGGAGGAACCGACGACGGCCGGATCGGCACCAGCTACGACCTCGTCCTGACCGCGATCCGGCACGCCGACCGCGGAGCCGGCGTCGTCGTCCTCCCCGACCTCGGCAGCTCCGTCCTGACCGCCCGCACCGTCCTGGAAGACCATCCCCGCCCCGACGTCACCATCGTCGACGCTCCCTTCGTCGAAGGAGCCGTCGCAGCCGTCGTCACCGCCGCTTCCGGCGCCGACCTGAAGACCGTCGCCGACGCCGCCAAGGAGGCCCGCAATGTGTCCAAGCTCTGACGCCGCCACCACGAACCCGGCGATTCACGAGAGGGTCGTCATCCTGCCCGCCAACCTGCACGCCCGCCCCGCGGGCCAACTCGCCCGAGCCGCCTCAGGATTCGCCAGTGCCATACGGCTGGAGCACAGCGGCCGCACGGTCAATCCGACCGGTGTCCTCGCCGTGATGGGGCTGGGTGCCACGGTCGGCACCACGGTGACCGTCCGCGCCGAAGGCCCCGACGCCGAGCAGGCCGTCACGGCGTTGGCCGACATCCTCGCCAACGCCGAGTAGCCCGGCCACTGCCACCGAGCGAACGAGCGGCCGCCGCTTCCCCTACGTGGCAGTGTTCCCCGTCAGGCTCCGAGCATGACGGGAGTGCCGCGCCCGCCGGACTCGCGCAGGGCCTCGATGACTCGTGCCTGGTCGATGGCGCCCGCCTGCCCGAAGGACGGTTCCGCACCGTCGATCAACGCCCGGAGTGTCATCTACGGATGGTGCTTGCCGGCCCGGGCCGCCGCGGCGATCTGTTCGGCGTGGTGGACGGCCGGGGAGCTGATGACGACCGCGTCGACGTCCTCGCGCGCCAACAGGTCGCGGTAGTCGGAGAGGAAGGGCACCACCGACCCCGCCCCGGGGTGGCACAAGCGGCCAAGGAACTGGAGGCAGTTCGGCCGAATGGTTCGAGGACCCGAGCAGTCAGGTGGCCGGGACCGAGCCGGCCTGCCAGGTCCCCTTGAGCCGGAAGGTCTGGCCGCCGAGCCGGATGGCGGCTCCCTCGGGCTCCAACATCGGCATCAGGTGCTCGATGTGTTCGGGAAACCTGGCCGTCGCCTCTCGGGCCAGGGCCGGATCGGCGCGCAAGGCGAAGACCGTGCCCGGATCACCGCCGGGCGCCCGGCCGAGGCCGAGATCGATCCGGCCCGGAAAGGCCGCCTCCAGCAGCGCGCACTGCTCCGCCACCACGAACGGGGCATGGTTCGGCAGCATTACACCGCCGGAGCCGACCCTTGCGTTCGGTCCGGGACGCGATCATGCCGACGACCACCGGCGGGTTGGTGGAGGCGAAGGGCGAGGAGTGGTGTTCGGCCACCCGGTACCGCTCGTAGCCCGGCTCGTCGGCGACCCTCGCCAGTTTCAGGGAGGCCGCCACGGCGTCCGCGGTCGTCCGGTCGGACCGGATCGGAATGAAATCGAGGACGGACAGGGCAAGGGCCATGATCAGGCGGCCACGGCATCGGTGTGCTGCCAGTCGGTGATCACCGTGCGGTCGTCGAGCCGCCATTCGCCGTCCTGACGGCTGTAGTTGTCCTGGTAGCGGATGACGGTCACCAGCACCTGACCGTCCTTGAGGTGATGGGCGAGGCAGTACACCTCGCCCGTCGCCGTGTCGCCGCCGTCGGCGATGTCGTCGCTACCGGCGGCGTAGCGGGCTGCGACGGTCTGGAGGGCGAGTTCGATGGAGGCCATCGCTGGTCCCGACGACATCGCGCTCCGCGCGGGAGTCGGCAACGCCACCCTCTACCGGTACTTCCCCACCCGCGACGCCCTACTGGACGCGGTGTACTCCGCCGACATCGAGGCTCTTACGGGCGCCGCCCGCGAGCTGCTGGAGACCACGGAGAACGGTCAGGCGCTCAGGGCCTGGCTTCGCCTGGTGATCGAGCACCTCACCGCCCGCAGGGGCCTGACCTCGGCCTCGCTCAACACCGCCGGCGACAGCCAGAACCTCAACTGCCACTGGCACGACCCGATGGAAGCGACGGTCACCGAGCTGCTCGCCGACGCCCGCGAGGACGTAGGAGCGACCGAGCTGCTCATGGTGGCCAACACCATTGCGACCGCCGCCGAGTTCTCCCCCGGCGCCGCCGAACGCCTCCTCGACCTCACCCTCGACGGCATCACACCCCGCTGACGCCCGGCCGACCTATCGAGCTTCACCATGGCCGCATCCGGGGAGCGCGCATCCGTCGGTCGAATGTGGCGGTACGGTGTGCGGCAGTCGATCACCCGTTCTGTGATCGCTGACCAACAAGGGGGTTCCATGAAACACCGCCGCCCGCGCCACCGTCGCAGAACGATCGCCAGAGCGGTCGGTTCGGCCTCTGCGCTGGCCGTCGCCCTGGGTGCGGGGATGACGCCGGCGATGGCCGCCGGGAAGACGTCCAACAAGCCCGCGGCCACCGGGTTCTCGCCCGACGAGCCCGACCGGGCCGACCAGAACACTCCCTGGGCGCCCGAGAACGACGAAGCGCCGCTGCCGCACAAGGCCGTACACCCTGAGGCCTTCGCGTCCGGGCGCACGGCTGCGTCCGCGCTCCAGCTCAAGATGCCCGCGCCGACCGGCAAGTACAGCGTGGGCATGGTCGGCCTGCACCTCGTCGACAAGTCCCGTACGGATCCCTACGTGGGTGGGCACCGTGAGGTCATGGTGTCGCTCTGGTACCCGACCGTCGCCCCGTCCGGGCACTACCAGGCGCCGTGGATGCCGTCGATCTCCGGCTCCCACTTCCTCGCCACGCGCGGACTGAGCCCGCAGCAGGTGACCCTGCCGACGACCGCGGGCCATGTCCTCGCCCCGGTGGACACCGCGCTCGGCAAGCTGCCCGTCCTGCTGTACTCGACCGGGCTGCACTCGGACCGCGCGATGGGCACCGCGCTCGCGCAGGATCTCGCCAGCCGCGGCTACCTCGTCGTCACCGTCGACCACACCCACGACGCGAACGAGGTGCAGTTCCCCGGGAACCGGCTCGAGGTCAACAGCATGGCGCCGGGCACCCACTCCTCCGACACCCTCAAGGTGCGCGCGGCCGACATCCGCTTCGTCATCAACCAGCTCTCCACGATCAGCAGGGGCGGCAACCCGGACCCCGGCCACCCCACGCTCCCCACCGGGCTGTCGGGCGCCGTGGACATGTCCCGCATCGGGATGTTCGGCTGGTCGCTGGGCGGCGCGGCGGTCGACACCGCCATGCAGCTCGACTCCCGGATCAAGGCCGGTGCCAACCTGGACGGCCAGTTCTTCGGGACGGCGCCGAGCAAGGACCTGGACCGGCCGTTCATGCTCTTCAGCTCCGGTGGCCACAACCGCAACAACGACGGGTCGTGGCGGACGCTGTGGTCGCACCTGAAGGGATACCGGGTCGACGTCCAGCTGCATGGCGCGGCGCACCTGTCGTTCAGCGACAACGAGTGGATGGTGCCGCAGGTGGCGGGCCTGCTCGGGATGTCCCAGGCCCAGGTCCAGCAGCAGTACGGCACGATCGACCCGAACCGCGCGGTCCAGGTCCAGCGCGTGTATCTCGCCGCATTCTTCGACCAGGAGCTGCGCCACCAGCACCGCAGCCTGCTCGACGGGCCGGACAGGAATTACCCGGAAATCTCCTTCGTCCGCTGACCGGGCATCCGGAGGGCGGGCCCTGTATGCGGGACCGCTCTCCGGGGCGTCGAATGTGACAGCAGAAAGACGAACGTGTGTTGGTTATGTGATCGCGTGACGCTAAAGTGTTCGCCTGATCGAACGTTCGGGCGCTCGGCGCCAGTTGAGAGAGGGTCCCTCCCCTGCCCACCGCCCCCCGGGCGCCGCGTCGGCATCGCATCCGCCGCCGCGCCGATATGCCCCTGCTCGGCGGGGTGCGCCCGCCGATCGCCTCGCTCGTCGTACTGCTGCTGGTGGTCGCCGCCCTGACCGTGGTCGGCCTCGGCGACGTCCATGCCGAGCGGGTGCCCCAGGCTGTGCTGAACGGTGAGCAGCAGATCGCCGCGGACACCGCGCTGTCGGTGCGCACCATGATCGACGTCGAGGCGAGCACGGTACGCCGTACGGCCGCCGCGTACCCTGCGACGAGCACATCGACCCCGGCGACCACGCTCAAGGCGCTGACCTCTGCCCGGAAGGCGGTCCTCGGCAGTGCCCTGCTCGACTCGCACACCGGCAAGCTGCTGGCAGCCGGCGGCCGGCCGGTGCCCCTGGCCGGAGTGGACGCCGCCGGGCTGACGTCCGGGCACGGTTCGATCCGGCCGCGGCTGGTGACCTCGGGCGGCACGCGGCAACTGCTGTACTTCGCCAAGGTCACGCTGCCCGCGCAGCAGGAGGACGCCAACCAGGACCAGTACCAGGCCCAGAGCCGGACCGAGCGGCAGTGGCTGCTGGTGGCCTCCGAGGCGCTCCCCGCCCTCACGGCCTACGGCGACGGGCGCACCGCCGAAGTGCTGGACGCGAGCGGCACGGCGCTCGCCACCGCGGCCCACGGCACGGCGTCGCCGGCCGCGGCGGACAGCGGTCTGCCCGCGTCGGCGGCCCGCGCGGCGAAGGGATCGGGGCAGGACAGCGACGCCTCGGGCAGTCTGCCGGGCGCCACCACGGGCGGCCGGCGCACGGTGGCCGGCTGGGCCCAGGTCGCCTCGGCCACCGGCCCGGGCGACACCGACGGCCTCGGGCTGGTGGTGCTCACCTCCCGGGCGGTTCCCCTGGCGACCGCCACCGCCGACTACTCGCGCTTCGCGCTGCAGGCCGCAGGGGCGCTGGCCGCGATCGCGCTGCTGCTCGGGCTGTTGCTGCACTACTCCGTGCAGCGGCCGCTGCTGCGGCTGTATCTGTCCGCCGACCGCCTGGCCCGGGGTGCGACCGAGCCCGGGCCGGCCGCATGGGCGGAGCTCGCCCGGCCGGTTCCGGTGCATGGCTTCGGGGAACTGGCCCGGATCGGGCGGGCCCTGGAGTCGCTGCGCCGGCAACTGCTCGGCGAGGGCGGCCCGCAGGAGTTCCCGGCACGGCGGGGACCGGGCTACAGGGCGCTGGCCGCGGTCTGCGCGGTGCTGGTGGCCGGCTGGGCGGTACCGATGATCTTCCTGCTGAACCGGGCGGACACCGCGACCGCGGTTCCGGCTCCGGTCCTCGCCGCCCAGCAGGCACGCACCGAGATCGCGACGAGCCGGATCCGGCAGTCCTTCGACCAGTCGTACACCGACCTGAGCGACGTGGCCGCGAGCCTGCCGGGCCGGAGCCGGGCCGCCCAGACCGAGGCTCTCAAGCGCACTCTCGCCGACCACAAGCGCTTCCGCTCGCTGTATCTGCTGGACCGCTCCGGCGGCATCGCGCTGCGGGTGGGCGACACACCGCTGCGCACCCTCGTCCATGTGCCCTCCGGCAGCGGGATCACCACGGTCAACACCTCGGGCCGTATCCCGGCGATCGCCGCCTACGCCCAGGTCCGCGCCGTGAAGGGCAAGGCGCCGGCGGCCGGCGTGGTCCTTTTCGGCGAGATCGACGTGAACACGCTCAACGCCGGCCTGGCCAGGCCGAAGCTGGGCAGCGTCTGGGTGACGGACGACCATGACCGGGTGCTGGCGGCGAGCGTGGGCTACCGCGCCTTCCAGGCGCTGCCCGACTCCGGCCTGACCCGGCTCGCCCGCGCCACCCAGGGCGCCCCGGGTACCGCGGGCACCGCGACCTCGGCGGTGCTCTCCTCGTCCTCCGGCCCGTCGGTCGACGCCGCCGCGCCGCTGGCGCAGAGCGGCCCGACGGCCCGCCTCCGCTGGCACGTGGTGACCGCGGAGCCCGCGGCGGCGCTCCAACTCCCCGCGGTGCAGGCCGAACAGCGCACCATGCTCGCCGGGATCCTGGCCCTCACGCTGAGCGTGGCCTGCCTGGGCTGGCTGCACGTCGTGGTGGTCCGGCCGCTGCGCAGCGTCGCCCTGCTCGTCGAGCGGCTCGCCGGCGGGGACCGCCGCACCGTGTTGCACCCGGTCAACCATGACGAGGTCGGCTCGGTCACCCGCGGCCTGGAACTGATGCGTCAGGCCCTGGCGGAACGCGGCCGGGCGGGCAGATCCGGCCAAGCCGGATTCGGTCACGCCGGATCCGGGCACGCCGTCGGCACCTCCGGGTTCCGGCGTGAGAACACACTCCAGCGGTAGAAGGACGGAATTGGCGTGCTCTTCCTCTATGTCATAGTCCTGCTCTGCTGCGCCGCGCTGTGGGCCGCCGGAATCCTGGAGCAGAAGCGGCATTTCGACTCGCTGGACCAGATACCGACGCGGGTGCTGGTCAACGGCATCCGCGGCAAGAGTTCGATCACCCGGCTGTGCGCGGGCGCGCTGCGCGGCGGCGGCCTCGTCACGGTGGCCAAGACCACCGGCACCGCGGCCCGGTTCATCCATCCGGATGCCACCGAGGAGCCGATCTACCGCAAGTTCGGAATCTCCAACATCGTCGAGCAGATCGGCATCGTGCGGCGGGCGGCGACCTATCGGCCGGACGCGCTGGTGATCGAGTGCATGGCGGTGATGCCCGCGCTGCAGGAGATCAACCAGGAGAAACTGATCCGCTCCACCATCGGCGTGCTGTGCAACGTCCGCGAGGACCATCTGGAGGAGATGGGCCCGACGCTGGACGACGTCGCCCGCTCGCTCTCCCGCTCGATGCCGGTGGGCGGGGTGTGCGTGACGGCGGAGAAGGACCGGCTGCACATCCTCCAGGAGGAGGCCGACAAGCGGAACTGCCGTCTGATCGCGGTCGATCCGGAGACGGTGACCGACGCCGAACTGCGCGGCTTCAGCTGGTTCACCTTCAAGGAGAACGTGGCGATCGCGCTCGCCGTCGCCGAACTGCTCGGAGTGGAGCGGCAGACCGCGATGCAGGGCATGTGGGACGCGCCGCCCGACCCGGGCGTACTGTCGGTCGAGCGCTACATCACCCCCGAGGGCAAGCGGCTGCGGTTCGCCAACGTCTTCGCGGCCAACGATCCCGAGTCGACGCTGATGAACGTCAAGCAGCTGGAGGATCTGGGCGCGATCAGGCGGCCGCTCAACGTGGTCATCAACTGCCGTCCGGACCGGGTGGAGCGCAACGGCCAGATGGGCGCGATCGTCCCGGACCTCGCCGCCGAGACGGTGTTCCTGATCGGCCATCCGACCAAGAGCGCCCGCGATGCCATTCCGGCCGGCTTCACCGGGCGGGTGGTGGATCTCGGCGGTGACCGCCGGGACCCCGATGAGCTGACCGCGGCGATGCTCGCGGAACTCGGCCCGGCCTCCTCGCTGGTGGCGATCGGCAATATCCACGGCCAGGGCGAGCTGTTCCTGGAGTGCCTCGCCGAGCTGCCGCTGGACGAGTCCGAGGAGGAACTCGACGCCGTCCCCGGCGGCGACGGACTGGACCAGGAGACCATGCAGATCGCGCTGGCCCGGCCGCGGATCGCTACGGCCCGGCCGCCCGAGCCGGAGCCGTATCGCTGGGTGGCGCCGCTGGAGACACCGGCGCACGGCTTCCACGTCCCGGGACAGCGCGAGCTCGCCCGCCGTATCGCCGCCCAGCCCGGCCCGCCCGCCGGCGAGAGAACCGTGGACGACCCGCGCCAGCCCTACGATCCGTACCAGCCCACGAGGAACCGCAAGTGATCCCCGCCACCCTCACCCCACAGACCGCCGCGCTCGGGATCGCCCTCGGGCTGGTCTTCTCGCTCGTCTGCTATCTGACGACCAACCTCTCTCCCGGGGGAATGATCACCCCGGGCTGGATCGCCCTCACACTCGTCACCGACGTGCAGATGGCGGGGCTGATGGTCGGCGTCGCGGCGCTCACGTACTTCGCGACGAAGCTGCTCCAGCGCACGGTGATCCTCTACGGCAAGCGGCTGTTCGCCGCCGTGGTGCTGTGCGCGGTGCTGATGCAGACCACCGTGATGCTCGCCCTCAGCCATGAGTTTCCGCTGCTGTACACGTCACAGACGCTGGGCTTCATCGTCCCCGGTCTGGTCTCCTACCAGCTGACCCGGCAGCCGCTGGCGGCCACGGTCATCTCGACCACGGCGGTGACGCTGGTCACGTATGTGGTGCTGGTCTCCGGACTGTTGCTCGGGGCCCTGCCCACCGGCTGACCTGCCCACCAAGCTCTCCACCCCGGACTTCCAGGAGGATCGGCCATGCACTCCACACACGGCGGCAGACCCAGACAAAATGGCCCGACTCGCCGCACCGTGCTCGGGACGATCGCGGGCGTGGCGGCCGCCGGGGCGGTGGGCGGGTACGCCTGGGAACACCGCGGGCACGGCAGCGACGACCGCACCGGTACGGCCGCCGACAGTACGGGCACCGGCCCCAGCGCCCGGCCCACCGGGGCCCACTCCTTCGAGCGGCTGTCCGCCCCCGGCCGCACCGTGGCCCGCACCGCCGACGGCGGCACACTCGCCACCTTCACCGACGGCGCCCGTACCGCCGTACTCGCCGGGCCCACCCGTAGCTTCAGCGAGCCGCGGACCACCACCGCCAAGGTGACCACGGACGCCTGGGTACGGGTGCTGCCGCACGAGTGGCAGCGGGGCATGGAGAAGTCCGCCTGGTTCAAGGGCTGGTTCGCCAAGGCGCTCGGCGACAGCAGCCCGGACGTCTTCGCGGTGGCGTTCCAGTACAGCAGCGCCGGGGCGCCCGACAAGCACAACGCCGCCGGCGTGCGCTACGCGGGCACCGCGCATTTCGGCCCGCGCAATGCCGGGGTCAAAAACCCCCTGGACTTCGCCTATTACGACGAGAAATCCGACTTCTACGACTATCTGGGCATCCCCTGGACCTTCCCGGACGGGACGCGCATGCAGCCGGAGAAGGAGCGCTACGGCGACGTCGACTGCTCGGGCTTCCAGCGTCTGGTGTGGGGCTACCGGATGGGCATCCCCCTGCACAACACCAACACCCGGGGCTCCGGCCTGCCGCGCCGCGCCTTCGCCATCGCCGCCTACGGTCCCGGCCGCCTGCTGATCCCCAGCACCGGCGAACTGCCCACCGACCTCAGCATCCTGCAACCCGGCGATCTGGTCTTCTTCGCCATCATCAAGGACCAGCCGAACCTGATCGACCACGTCGGCATCTATATGGGTATCGACGACCAAGGCCGCCATCGCTTCTACTCCAGCCGCTCCGCCGCCAACGGTCCGACCATGGGCGACCTGTCGGGCCACGCGCTGCTGGACGGCACCGACTTCTACGCCCGCGGCTTCCGGGCAGCCCGCCGCCTGTGACCCGGCGGCCTGTGCACCGCCGCCCCACCTGACCTGCTGATCCGAGGACCACCACCATGACCGCCATCCCCGCCGCCCGCCCCACCGGCGCGCACCGAGGCCGCCGGGCGGCGAGCCGCTTCTCCGGCCGGCCGGAAGACGCCCCACGCTGGGAGCGCCCGGCACTTGCCGCGGTGCTGGCCGTCGCCGCGGTGCTGTACTCCTGGGGCATCGGGCATGCCGCGATCCACCCCTTCTACGGCGCGGCGATACGGTCGATGGCCTCCAGTTGGCGCGCCTTCTTCTTCGGGGGGCTCGACGCCGGCGGTGCGATCAGCATCGACAAGCTGCCCGGCGCCTTCTGGCCCGATGCCATATCCGTCTGGCTCTTCGGCCCGCACACCTGGGCGGCCGCGCTTCCGCAGGTCGTCGAGGGCGTGGTCACCGTATGGCTGCTGCACCGGATCGTACGGGCCTGGGCCGGGCCGTTCGCCGCGCTGATCGCCGCGTTGACGCTCACTCTCACCCCGGTCACCGTGGTCCTCACCCGGGCGACCATCCCGGACACCGCGCTCACTCTCCTCCTGGTGGCGGCAGCCGGAGCGCTGCAGAAGGCGGTGCGCACCGAGCGACTGCTGCCGCTGATCACCTGCGGGGTCTGGGTCGGGCTCGCCTTCCAGGCGAAGATGCTGCAGGCGTGGCTGGTGCTGCCGGTCTTCGCCGCGGTGTACCAACTCGCCGCTCCCGGCACGCCGTTGAAGCGGGCTCTGCGCTTCCTCGCGGGCAGTGCGGTCGCGCTGGCGGTCTCCTGCTTCTGGGTCTTCCTCGCCTGGGCGACACCGGCCGCCGACCGCCCGTATCTCGACGGAACGTCCCACAACAATCCGTTCGCCCTGGTCTTCGGCTACAACGGCCTGAGCCGCTTCAGCAGCGACTCCACCGCGTTCGGCGCCGTCGCGGGCACCGCCGCCAGCCGCACCACGGGCAACACCGGCTGGGGGATGCTGATCAACCACACGGTCGGCCCGCAGATCGCCTGGTTCCTGCCGCTCGCCGTGCTCGCCGCGGTACTGGGCTTCGTCTGGCGCGCCGGTCAACCGCGAACCGACCTGCTGCGCGCGGGATTTCTGCTCTGGGGCGGCTGGCTGGCCGTGCACGCCGTGGTGTTCAGCGCCTCCAACGGCAACCACGCCTACTACACCGCCGTCATCGCCCCGGCGCTCGCCGCGCTGGCCGGCGGCGGGCTCGCGCTCTTCCGGTCCGAGTACGAGGCCGAGTCCGCGGCGGGCGATCGGCGGCGCATGGCGCTGCCGGCGGCGATCGCGCTGACGGCGGCGTGGGCGCTGGTGCTCGACTGGCCGACCCGATTCGTCTCCTGGCTGCTGCCGATCACCGTGATGCTGGCGCTGTGCGCCGTGGTGGGCCTGTGGACCCGCGGGCCGCGCACCTCCCCACGGATGGTCCACGGCGCCCTCGCCGCCGGGATCGCGGCCACCCTGGTCGTGCCGGCCGGCTGGGCCGTCTCCAGTCTCGACCCGCTCTACGCGGGCGCCTCCACCTCGCCGATGACCGGTCCGGTCGGCAAGGCGTACTACGAGGGCATCCATCACCGCAGCGCTCTTCGGAGGGTCGGGCTCGACCGGCCCAGCGCCCGTGACACCGCCCTGCTCGACTACCTCACCACGCACCGCCACGGCGAGAAGTACCTGCTCGCCACCCAGGCCGCCTACACCGCCGAGCCCCTGCTGCGCGCGAAGTCCGAGCCCATCCTCGTCATGGGCGGCTTCACCGGTAGCACCCCCTTCCCCACGACCGGGCAGCTCGACACCCTCGTCGCCACCCACCAGCTGCGCTATGCGCTGCTCACCACCCGGCGCCCCACCACTTCCGCCACGACCTGGGTGAAGTCCCACTGCACCCGCATCCTGCCCACTGCCTACGGCCGCCGCACCGACGGCAGCTTCGCCCTCTACGACTGCAACCCCCGGGGGTGAGGCGGCGCCCCCAAAAGAGGGCGTTCGGTGCGGTGGTCATGCCGCCCAACCACTCCCCCTTGCGCACCCCGGAAAAAAATCTCTCCGATTTCGCGTAATCGCTCCCACCCCGCCGACCTCTCCTTGGACGAGCCCCCGACCGGGCCGTAAACCCCAAGGAGAGACACGTCCATGCACACCGACTTCCTCGTCGTCGGCAGCCGCGACCGGCGGGACGAGAGACGCACCCTCGTCGGGAACGGCATCCGCAGCGCCCCGCACAGCAGCGACATCGACATCGCCGAGCGCGTAGGTATCCCGGCTGGGAGGCGCACCTCGTGAGCACCCACCGCCTGGACGTCCCCCAACTCCACCGCCGTCTCGACACCCGACGCCGCGAACTCGGCCTCACCTGGCGGGGTGTCGCCCAGCAGACACGGCTTGCTCCGGCCACGTTCAGCCGGATCACCAACGGCCATTCACTCGAAGCCGACGCGCTCGTCACCCTCTTGGTCTGGCTCGACCTCGACAGCGACATCGCGGCCTTGATCGAACCCGGCGACAAACCGCTCCCCTGCCCAGACTGCGGACGGGTCTTCCAGCCCAAGCGCGACGGCAGCATGCGCGCCCACCCCTGCCGGAAAGCCGCCGAGTAACCGCAGTTCGCCTCCTGCTCGCCACAGGCGCCACTGCCCCGCTCGCCCGTCCCCATCCGCCGCGAACATCACCGGAGCAACGCCATGACCCCGTTCCTGCTCATCGTCAGCCTGCTGTGCCTGTCCACCGGCTACTCCATCGTTTACCGCATGAGCCCCCGCGACCACGCCACCGTGACCGGCACCCCCGCTCAGGACGAGGCCGCGATGCTCGCCGCCGAACGCGACCGGTTCGACGAGCTTGTCGCAGATCTCGACTTCCAAACTTCCAGACGCCACCAGGACCACCCCGCCTTGGCCCACCGCCACAGCGTCAACACGATCACCAGCGATGCCCTCGACGCCCTGTACGCCGAACGTGACCGGCTGCGCGAGCAACTCGACCAGGCGCCCCAGCAGGCCACCGATCCTGCCGACGACCTGGTGGCCGCGCTTGTGGAGCAAGCCGTCGGGCAGGCCGCCGAACTCCATGTCCAACTCGCAGACGTCGAGACCAAGCGGGTCGGCGTGTACCGCGAACGCGCCCATCTCCTCGGCTGGCTCGCCTCCCTTCACCACCACAACGCCTTCCTGACCGCGGCAACCGACGTCGATGAACCCGGCTGGAAGCTGCTGCACCTCAACATTGCGGGACATAAGCTCTCCTGGCACATCGCACCACCTGATGTCGAGCTGTTGGATCACGTGATGACGGTGCCGTTCGCCGACCCACGCTGGGAGTGGGACGGCAGCACCACCGACGAGAAGTACCAGCACATCCGCTCGCTGGCCTTCAGTCAGAAGAGCATGGCCGTCCACACCCCGGCCCCGCCCGCCCATGCTCGAAGCACGAAAGCGGCCTCGGCCCCCGCGACCGGCCACAGCAGCACCCGCACGACGGCCACCCAGCCGAACGTCGACGCCCTCCTCGACGCCTACGCCGACCGGGGCACGGTCATCCAGCAGGCCATCCGCCTGGTCGACAGCGTCCTCGACGCCCCGTCCGTCGACGCCGCCGAACAACGACCCATGCAGGACTTCGCCCACAAGATCCGAAACGCTCTCCTGTCCGCCGCTCCGAAGACCGACACCTGAGCAGGCGAACTGGCCATACCGATCCTGCGGAGAGGCCCGAGCGGGTCGTCAGCCGTCACGTCGTCCAGGGCGCGTCCGGCCCGGGGCTGTCCGGTTAGTCGGAGAAGTCCTGGGTCATCCAGACGGTCCCGTTCGCGTCTCGGCACACCGAGATGCCGACGTGGGTGAAGGCGGAGCTGAGGATGTTGCGCCGGTGGCCGTCGTCGGGCGCCTTCTCGGCGAGCATCTGCCGGGTGAGGTCCACCGCGGCCGCGGCGATGGCCGCGGAGTCGTTGCCGACGCCCTCGGACTCGCCGATGTTCTCGCCGGCCGTGGTCCACTTCACGCCCGCGGCGGTTTCCCGGGCCCCCAACGCGTCCTCCCCCGGGCACTGGTGGGACAGGCCGCATCCGCCGGCCATCACGGTGGTGTGCGCCGCGGCGCTGCGGTTCAGCCCGTCGGTGACGGTGTAGTCCGCCAGTCCGGCCGCTTCCCGGGCCTTGTTGATCGTGGCGAGCACCTGCTGCGCCGGGTCGACACCGTCGGTGGAGGTGGGGGTGGGGCTGAGTGACGCCGTGCCGGTGCCGGCCACGGCCACCAGTTTCCACTGCTGGTTGTCGGCTCCGTTGTCGTGGAACTGGATGATCGCCGCGCCGTCCGTCGTGGCAGCGGACCTGACGTCCAGCATCTTGCCGCTGTTGCGGGACACGATCTTGACGGCGCCGCCGGTCACGTCGTCGATCCGCCACTGCTGGCTCGTGGCTCCGGCATCGGTCGCCTGCTGGACGTCGGCGAAGTCCTCTGTCGAGGAGCCCTTGACCGTCAGCACCTTGCCGCTGTTGCGGTTGACCAGCTCGTAGTAGTCGTCGCCGGTGGACTTCAGCTGCCATTCCTGGTTGTTGCCGCCGCTGTCCTGGTACTGGATGACCGCGGCGCCGTCCGCGGTGGAACTCCCGTTCACATCCAGCACCTTGCCGCTGTGCACGGACACCAGGTGGTAGTAGGCGGTGGCGTGGATCGTCGCAGCCTCGGATTCCGGCTGGGAGAGCAGGAGGGCAGGCCCCAGGACTGCGGGTATGCCGATCAGCACTCCGGTCGCGGTCCACCGGCGCCGGTGGCGCCCGCGGACTCGCGGGGCCGCTTCGGCGGGCTGCCGGCTCGAACTGTCGCCACTCACGTCGTTCACGCGGTAGATCTCCTCGATCAGGTCGATCAGAACTTCTTCGACGCGGCGGCCGACGGCTTCTCCGCAGTCGTCCTGTTTGCGGGACTGCATGGCGTACCGGCCGGATCCAGGCGACTCAGGGAGCGACCGCTGGATCTCCCCTCAGTGGTCGCGGAACCGAAAGAGGTTGCCGCGTGGCGCGGGGATCCGGTCGCCTTCAAGCCACTTGCGCAAAGGACGACTTGGGTGGTGGGGCGAGAGGCCGTGTCACAGAGTTTCCACAAGGTCCACCGACACCGTCGCGACATGACACGAAGAGACGACTCCCGTGCCTTCTGGCGGCAGTTGGGCCGGCGGGCGCGCGCCGGGGCGGGGGCCGCGATCTGCACGGTGCTGCTCACGGCCGGCTGCACGGCCCGCTCCGGGGCACACGGATCCGCCGCGGCCACCGCATCTGCGTCGGCGGTGGCGACCGGGTCGTCGGTCAGCCGCCTGCACGTGGGTGGTCTGGAGCGCACCTACCGTCTCCATCTCCCGCCCGGCCTGCCCACCGGAACGCGAGTGCCGCTGGTGGTGATGCTGCACGGTGGGTTCGGCACCGCCGCCCAGGCGGAGCAGACCTACGGCTGGGACGCCGAGGCCGATCGGCACGCCTTCGCCGTCGCCTACCCGGACGGCCTCGACCGCGCCTGGGCGGCGGGCGGCGGCTGCTGCGGGCGGCCCGCCGCGCGGGGCGTGGACGATGTGGCGTTCATCAGCGCGGTGGTGTCGGACATCGAGCACCGCCACCCCGTCGATACGCGGCGGATATACGCCACGGGCATCTCCAACGGCGGCCTCATGGCCTACCGACTGGCCTGCGACACCCGTCTGTTCGCCGCGATCGGTACGGACTCCGCGACCCAGCTCGGCCCGTGCTCCGCCCCAGCACCGATCTCGGTACTGCACATCCACGGCACGGCCGATCACAACATCCCCTACCAGGGCGGCCGTGGGGAGGGTCCCGCGCACATCGACGGGCCAGCCGTACCCGCTGTCCTCGCCGGGTGGCGCACCGTCGACCACTGCACCCCGCCGACCAGCGGCACGAGCGGGACGGTCACCCGTCTCACCGCCGCCTGCCCGTACGGCCGCGCGGTCGAACTGATCACCGTCTCCGGAGCGGGCCACCAGTGGCCGGGCAGCGCGCCCCGGACGGCCGTCGAGCGCCTGTTGGGTCTGGACGCGCCGTCCAACGCCTTGAACGCCACTGACACGTTCTGGTCCTTCTTCGCCGCCCACCCGGCGTGCCCCTCACCGTGAACAACGCACAACGGACTGCGCGCGATCATCCACGCGTATGGAAGACGGCGCCCCGCGAAGAACCGCGCCGCGTGACAATCTCTCCCACGAACCGTATTCGGGCGAAAGGCGCACCCGATGGCCATAGCCACCGCACACCGGACGGTTTCCCGGCTGAACAGGTTCCGCCTGAACTCGTGCGACGGCTGCGGGATCAACTCGCCTCCATGGCGGACGAGGTGGAGAACGAGGTCCGAAGGCAGGTACCCGAGTACGCCAGCTTCCAGCAGCCTCTTCCGACGCCGCTCCAACTCGTCGGAGTCACGCAGCCGCGCCTGCGCGTACCCGGCCGCGGCGGCCTCCGTGACCTCGTGGACGGTACGGAGAGCGATCTCGCCCAGCACCGACATGCCCCCCGGCCCCAGACCCAGTTCGTCCACCTGCCGGCCCAACCGCCGCCAGGCGTGACCCGAGTTCGTAGTACGCGCCCGCGATCGAGTCGTCTTGACCGCTCGGGCCGGATCGATGGACCTGCCGCACGCTTGTGGAATTCAGTGCTGTCGGCTGGCGATTGACGCACTGTCAAATATCGTTGTTAGAAAGGATGTTGATGGCGGATTTGTAGCAACGAAAGGGCGCACGCGCTCCTTTCCTGCCCTGTAGCTTCTACCCGTCAGCAGGGGCTTGAACAAGGGTGGACGTGTGGTTGCCTCTCCGCATACCGAAAAGTTGGCGGCTCACCTTCGGATGCTGAAGGACCGAAGTGGCCGGGGCTACGACCGCCTCGGCAAGGAGGCGGGCGTCAGCGGTTCCAGTCTGCATCGGTACTGCTCCGGCCTCGGCGTCCCGACGGACTACCGGGTGGTGCACGCCTTCGCCAAGGTGTGCGGCGCCAGTGCGGAGGAACTCCGCGAACTGCACCGGCTGTGGGCGCTGGCGGACACCGACCGGGATGTCCCGGCGGTGACCGCCAAGGAGAACCCGGAACCGGATGTGCCCGAGCCTGCCGTACCCGCACAGGCGAATCCCGGGCCGGACGACATCACCCCGCTGGAGATCACCCCGGAGGCGACCGGCGAGCCGCGACGGGCCCGGCTGCCCGAGAAGCTTTCCTCGCGGGCCGCGATACTGGCCGCCGTGGTCACGGTGCTGCTGGTGGCCGGCTTCGTGTGGCTGCCCTCCGAGGGCCCCGCCGGTGGGTCTGCGGCGGTCGGCGACAAGCTGCTGTACTCCCCGGCGTGCGCGACGGTGAGCATGGGAGAGCACGACGAGTGTGTGCGTGAGGTCCAGCGCCTGTTGGTGCGGGCCAAGGGCAAACTCGCCGTCGACAGTGACTTCGGGCCGGAGACCCTGCGCAGGGTGACCGCGTTCCAGGTGCTGGCGGGTGTGACGGCCCGAGGTGTGGTCGACGAGGACACCAAGAAGGCGCTCTACGCGCAGAAGGCGAGCATGACGACCTGGTCGCCGGCCAAGGTGGCGAAGCGGATCCGCGAGGTGTTCGTCGAGGACCCCGACACGGCCGTGGCCATCGCCCGCTGTGCGTCGTTCCTCGACCCGCTGTACGTGCTGCCGAACACCAACGGCAGCCGCAATTGGGGGGTGTTCCAGATCTCCGACGCCCGTCTGCGGGACCTCGACGGCACACCGCTGCGGGCGTTCGACCCGGACTGGAACATCAAGGCGGCCCACCGTCTGTGGAGCGTCCGGCACGACTTCCACGACTGGCCCTCCTGCCAGGCGGCGCTCAAGGGCACGCCGAAGAGCTGAAGCCGGGGCCCTCGGGTACTACCCCGCGGTATCCGAGGGCCCCGGCTCCTGGCGACGGCGTCAGATCGTGCCGTCCTCCCACCACCAGTCACGGCCGAGGTCAGCCCTGCTGTCGACGTGCTGGTGGTCGGTGTTGTATGTCTCCAGTCCGGAGAACCCGCAGGTCTCCGCCTTCTGGTAGACGGTCTTGTTGGCCACGCCGGGCACATCGAGGTCGGCGGCGGTGCCGTACAGGTGCATGCTGTCGGTGGCGCCGCCGATGTCGGCGTTGTGCGCGATGCTGCGGAAACCGGAGTTGACCGTGATCGGCTTGTCGCCCAGCTTCTTGCGCAGCGCCTCCAGCTTGTACATGCAGCGGCGGACGTTCTCCTTCACCTGCGACGCGCTCAGCTTGCCGCCGTTGAAGGTGCCGTCCGTCTGGTTCACGAACTCGCTCCAGTTGAAGTGGAGCGTGGAGCCGTCCGACTGCTCCAGCGCGTTGAGCTTCGCCTGGGTGTTGGGTCCGACGCTGGCGTCTGCGGTGAGGCCGTACGCCGTCTGGAACCGGCGTACGGCCGCCGCCGTACCAGGGCCGAAGTCACCGTCGATGCCGACCCGGCTGTGGCCGGCGCTGTCCGCCGCCCAGCCCGCGATTCTGATCTGCAGCTCGGTCACGTCGGCGCCGTTGTCGCCCTGTTTCAGGGTGCGTGACCACGAATAGGCCTGTGCGGTGCCCGAGAACAGCAGCCCACCGAAGGTGATGCCGGCACCGGCGGCCAGCGTGCCCCGCAGCATGGCTCGGCGGTCGAGGGGGCGGAAGGAGGAACTCATGGTTGCCCTTTCGAGGAACGATGTTGCGTGAAGAGGTCAGTAGGCGATCTGGAAGGTGACGTTCTGCGCGTCGATGTCGTAGGCGTGCACACGCAGGACGAAGTGGGTGCCGTCCTTGACGTCCGTGGCGACAGTTCCCCACTCGGTGCCGTGTGTGGTGTACGCGTCGTCGTTGTTGCACTTGGTGGTGTGGTCGACGAACACCACGCAGGCGTCCAGGTACACCCCCGGCTCATCCGTGATGAGCCGCATGTTGATGTCGTTGCACCGCGAGGACGTGGTGTAGGTGCCGTACTCCTTGGCGGCCGCCTGGTAGTGGTACGTCAGGGTCCTGGCGCCGCCGTAGCAGCTGAGGGCGGCGGCCGAGGACTGTGCCGAGGCGGGCGCGACGCCCGCTCCCAGGAGTGCGGCCGCGGCGAACAGGGCCGAGGCGATCGTTCTGCTGCGGATCATGGTGGTCTCCCTACGGTGAGGGGGCGGGATGGTCACGCGGGGTCCCCTGCTTGTGGGCGGGATCAGCGGTTGGCCAGACGGTCCAGGTCGGCCTGGGTGCCGTTGAACACGTCCGCGGTCGCCGGTGCCTTGATGCCCGGGAACAGGGCGGCGTCGGTGTACTGCCACATCGCCCAGGTCGTCGAGCCGTTCGGCAGCGGCGGCTGGGTGATCGACCGGCGGTAGTCCGCGAGTTGCAGCGGATAGCGGGCGAAGGCGGTGGTCGAACCCAGGCAGTCGTCCAGGAAGGACTTCTGGGTGTAGATGATCGGAGTGCGGCCGAAGGCCGCCTCCACCCGGTCGAGCCAGGCCTTGGTGTCGGCCACCGTGCCGTAGGTGGGGCAGCGGCCGGTGCCGTCGTCCATGCGTTCCAGGTCGAAGATCGGCGGCAGGTCGCCCGCCCGCTGCCCGGTGTAGCCGGTCGCCCGCACGGCGGCGATGAACCGGTCGGCCTGCGCGGCACCCGTGTCGGGTGAGCTGCCGGTGTAGAAGTGGTAGGGCGCGACGGCCAGCCCCGCCGCCCTGGCCGCCGGGAGGTCGGTGGCGAGGTACTCGTCGGTGACGTTCGTACCTCGGGTCGCCTTGACCGTCGCGAACTCGACGCCCGAGGCCCGTACGGCCTTCCAGTCGATCGGCGCGCCGCCGGGGTGCTGGTACTTGGCCGTGTCCAGCCCGTCGATCGGGTAGCCGGCGGGGCGCGGCGGCGTGCAGTACGTGTTACGGCTGGACCAGTCCCCAAGCTTCGCCCAGGTGTTCGGTCCCACGACGCCGTCGGAACCGAGGCCGGCGCAGCTCTGGAGCTCGATGACCCGGGACTCGGTCCCGCCCCCGAAGTCGCCGTCGATCGTCAACGGCGCATAGTGGAACGGCTCCATGGCCAGGTTCAGGCGGCACTGCAGTTCCTTGACCTCAGTGCCGTTCGCACCCCTTCGCAGCGTCGGTCGCGTGTCGGTGTGGCCGCAGACGGTCGACTGCGCCGTACTCGACGCCCCCTGGGTGGCACAGGTGTGCGGTTGCGCGGCCCAGGTGTTCAGTGCGGCCCAGGTCCGCGGACCGAGCACACCGTCCACATCCAGCCCGGCGCACCGCTGGAACTCCTTGACCCGCGTCTCCGTCGCCGGCCCGAACGAGCCGTCCGCAGCAATCGGCGTGTACCGGCTCGGTTTTGTCGCCAGATCGAGTTCGCACTGCGCCTCGATCGCCGAGTCCCCCGTCGATCCCCGTTGCAGGGTGGGCTGTGCGTTCGTGTGCCCGCAGACCGCCACCGCAGTCGCCACGGACTGCGCCGCCTGCACCGCGGTGGGCCCGCTCAGGGGCAGGACCGCTGCTGCGACGAGGGTCAGTCCCCGCAGAAGCGCCGTCCTCTGTCCCATCTGGTGTTCCCCCTCTTGTGAGTGACCGGGAGCTCCCGGCGCAGGTCATGCTGGCAGCGTTGCCGTGCGGGGTGGATCGCCTTGTCCCGGATTGGGATGCTGGGACAGTCACACGGCTGTGACCTGCGAGGACGGACTACCGCTGGGATGATCTTGGGATTGGGCGGCGGGGGGAGAGCACGATGGGCGGCGCGGCGAGGCCCACTCGACCTGGCCGACTTGGCAAGGTCTCCGCGTGCAGCGAGAGGGCAACAACCACTCACTGCATCATGTCGCCGTTCCGGCTCGCGCGTATCAGCCTCACCAGTTGCCTCGACCGTTCGGTTCCGATGTGCAATTCCTTGCGCAGCGACTCGGCCGAGACCGGGCGCTGATGCAACTCACGGTGTTGGGCGTCCACTTGGCACGCCTGATCCAGCAGAGCATCGCCGGCGACCGCCTCGTCGACCTCTGGGCGGCTACCGGGTGCGGTTTCCACACGCGCGCTCGGACCGTGGGCCAAGAGTTCCACGGCAAGCAGCAGCGCCACCGGTGGCCAGCCTGCGACCAGCATCGGCTTCCAGGCCAGGGCTGGCGCGGCGGCGATGTTGGCGGCTAGTGAGACCGCGATTCCCAACAAGAACACCGGCCACACGGTCCAGCGGAAGCGCCGATTGGTCCGGTCCGGCAGTTTGAGCAGGCCTGCGGTCGCAAGGAGGAGCAAGCCGTCCACGGACAGCGGTCAGAGGGCGGCACTCGCCGGGTCCGCACCGCCTTGCAGGGCGAACTCAATCTACTAAGCCGGCACTAAAGATCTCCACATCAGCGGAATCCCCTGGGTTGCGACCGTGGCGGTGCGCCAAGATCCCATTCTTGGTTCTTTCTTGTTGGTGTCCTGGCTGCCTGAAGGCATCACTTCTTCGGCTGGTGAAGAAGGCCCGTCTCGAATCCGGCCGCCGCTACGGCCAGGACAAGGGCCGCCTGCCCGACCCGCACGCCGACGCCGCAACGGAGGACGCCTACGACCTCTCGGCTCAACTCGCCCGCGGGGAAGACAAGTTGTATCGCGTCGGCCTCTACCTCACCGTCCACACCGACGGCGACGAAGAGCTGGCGGACGAGACGGCTGCCGTACGGGCGTTCGCGGCCCCTGGAGACTGGCACTGCAGCTGAGCCCGAACTTCCAGCCGTTCCACCTCAATCTCGGCGCTGCGCCTACGGCGTTCACGTTCGTCTCGCCGGACGCCAAGCGGGGCTGGTTGCTCGTACAAGACACCTGACCGACGTCAGGGAGCTGTGGGCCGCGCGGGCGGACCCGGGGCCTGTCCGCAGGGTTGCCGATGATGCGGGATTGCCGGAGACGGGGCCTGTGGCGTCGGCTGCGTCCGGCCCGTTGATCTGAGTGACCCGGGTTCGGTCGGAGTAGACCATTTGATCATTGAAGTTCGGGTCCAGTTTTGCCCGTTCAGTACGGCCGGGCGGCCGGCCGGTGAGCGGGGGCGAGGCGGGCCGCCTCGGACCTGGGGAAGCTGATTTTCTTCGGGTCTCCGTCCGAGGTGTAACGCTTGACCGTCCCGTCGCGGAGCTTGTCCAGCCAGGCTGTCGAGGTGAACTGGGCTTCGGGGCCGGTCGCCCCCTGGGAGCGAATTCGCGGGATGGCACCCGGGTCGAAAGCGGTCGAGAAGGGGGAAGGGGCGGGGTCGGCTCCCACCAGGTAGACGCCCTGATGCTGGTAGCGCACACCGTCGGCGGTTCCCTGCAGCACCAGTTGCCGGGATTTGGGCATCGAACCGTTGGGAAGTGCCATCGACACCACCGACAAGCCGGGCACGGCCTGGGTGATCGCCCTCTGGTTGTCGGCGATGGCCTTCTGGGCGGTGTCGTCGTCCACCGTCCCCAGCGCGGTGTGCCGCAGGGTGTGGTTGCCGACCTCGAATTCGTGTTTGACGAGCCAGTCCAACGACTTTCGGCCGCCTGGCTCGCTGAACGGGTCGGCGTTGACGAAGAAGGTGGCCACGGGGCGGAATCCGGGGTGCTTCCGGGCGGTGTCCAGCAGGATGCCCACCGCGGTGTCGGACGCGGGCCGGCCATCCGCGTCCAGACGGAACTGGGTGACGGTCGAGTCGTCGAAGGTCAGCACCACAGGGTGGGTACCGGCGGGTATGTCGATCTTCCCACTGCTGAACTCCCGCGCGGTGACAGGTACGTATCTCTCCCGTGCCAGCCGTTCCAGCTCGGCGCGGAAGTCCTGCGGCGTGCGGTCGTACGCACTCCTGGGCTCGGCCACCAGTTGGTGGTACATCAGCACCGGGACCGCACCCAGCTCGTCGGCCTGCACTGTCGCCGGGTGGGCAACCGCGGCCTGCCCGCCGACCTTGCGCGCCCGTACTGACGGCCCGTCCTGGCCCCCTTGCGGCGGGGATTGGGCTGCCGAGCAGGCGGTGACCAGCAGGATGACCGATGCGACGACGACCGCGCCGCCGCTTCGGTGGGTTTGACGCATGATGCCTCCGGATGCGAACGAGATACTTCCCGTCGCCTCCAAGCCTCGGGCAACAGCGTGACGCACACCCCGGCACGATAGGCCGAATGCATGATTACTCGCTCGAAACCACTCGGGTGGACGGCGTGGCGGCTATGTCATATCGCAAGGAACCCTCTTTCGAGAACGGCAGAGTGAACATGCGCGGAAAAAGACTCGGAACGCGATTCACCGTCATGGCCATTTCCGTGCTGGTCCCGGTCTGTGCGGCGGTCGGGGCCTTCGCGATACAGTCCTCCTCCGGTCGGCTCCAGGTCGAAGGGCTCAGCAACAAGGGTGTGTTGGGCCGAGCCGACGTCAGCAACCCGCGCCTTGCAATCACCGCCGAGGAAGGGGCCGACCTGGCCGAGCTGGAGGTGCGGCTCGACGGTAATCCGGTGCACACCCACCAAACCGACGACCGCCTCATACTCGACACCCCCTCGCTCGCCGAGGGCAAGCACGAACTGACGGCCACATCCCACAGTGGCCTGCCCTTCCTGGACGACATATCCCGGACATTCACCGTGGACACCACCGCCCCGAAACTGCGGCTGTCCCCAGCCCGAGCCACTGGGCCAGGAGCACCGGTGACGGTACGCGGCCGGGTCGAGGACGCCGGCCAGGTGAAGGTCTCCATAGCCGGTGCGCCCGTGCCCGTCGGCGACGACGGCACCTTTTCCCGCCGGCTCGAAAAGCCCCCCGCCCGCATCGAGGTGGCGGCCACGGACGCGGCCGGCAACGTCACCCGCGAGCACGTGAACGCGGTCGCGCCCTTTCCCCTCACCCGGGCCGCACACCTGACCGCCATCGGCTGGTCCTCACCTGAGGTCCGCGACCCGGTTCTCCAGCTCGTCAAAGGCAAGAAGCTCAACGCCGTCGAGCTCGACATCAAGGACGAAAACGGCGAGGTCGGCTACGACTCCTCCGTGCCGCTGGCCCGCGAGATCGGCGCCGTGAAGAACCGCTACGACGCACACAAGGCGATCGACACCCTGCACGGCATGGGAGCCCGCGTCATCGGCCGCATCGTCGCCTTCCGCGACCCCATCCTGGCCCAGGCATCCCACCACCAGGGCAAGGACCACCGCCTGGTCCAGGCCCCTGACGGCAGCCCGTACGACGGCGGCCACTACGGCACGCTCTCGTTCACCAACTTCGCCGATCCCGAGGTCCGCCAGTACAACATCGCCCTGGCCGCCGAAGCGGCGAAGCTGGGCTTCGACGACATCCTGTACGACTACGTGCGCCGCCCCGACGGGAAGCTCTCCACAATGCGCTTCCCCGGCCTGGGCGACCAGACCCCCGAAAAGTCCATCGCCGAGTTCGTCGCCGACACCCAGCGCCGCATCCAGCCGGAAGGCAAACACCTCGGGGTCTCGGTATTTGGCATCGCAGCCACCCGGCCCACCGAAATCGCCCAGGACATCCCCGCCATAGCCCAACACGCCGACTACATCGCTCCCATGGTCTATCCCTCGCACTGGGCCGTCGGTGAGTACGGGGTCGCCAGTCCGAATGCCAGCCCGTACGAGATCGTCAACCGGTCGCTGGCCGACTTCGCCAAACAGGTCAAGGGCACCAGGGCCACGATCGTCCCCTGGCTCCAGGACTTCTCCCTGGGCATCCACTACGGCCCCACCGAAGTCGCCGCCCAGATCAGAGCTGCGGCCGGGGACGGCATGAACTCCTTCCTGCTCTGGAACGCCGGAGCCATGTACCAAGGGGCGGCACTGACCACCCTGCGATGACAAGAGCCTGGATCTCCAGCCGGTGACTGTACTCAGAGGTCCTGACGAAGGCGTCGTAGGTGTCTGTGGGTGATGAGGCAGGTGGCGAGGCCGAGGAAAGCCTGATGGATGTCGTCCCGTCGCTCCCGGCGGATGCGCAGGCGGCGGAAGCCGTGCAGCCAGGCGATCGTTCTTTCTACGACGTACCGGAGGATGCCCAGTCCGGAGTCGTGGGGCTGACCTCGTTCTGCGATGACCGGGCGAATGTCCCGGGCCCGCGGCGGGCGCCGGTACTTGTCGTGGTCGTAGCCACGGTCGGCGAGCAGCGCGTCGGGGCGGTGTCGGGGCCGGCCGACGCTCCCCGCGACGGACGGGATCTTGTCCGGCGGGGGCAGGAGTTGCGTGATGTCGTTGCGGTTGCCGCCGGTCAGCGACACTGCGAGCGGGGTGCCCTGGGCGTCGGTGATGACGTGGTGTCTGCTGCCCGGCCGAGCGCGGTCGACCGGGCTGGGACCGCTTTGGGGTCCCTGCGAGCGGCCCGGAGGTGGGAGGAGTCGATCACCGCCCGGGACCAGTCCAGCTTCTTCGCCGACCGCAGCTTCTTCCACAGCAGCACGTGCAGCTGTTCCCGCACTCCGGCCTCCTGGATCCCGGTGTGCAGCACGAACAGGATTCCGCAGCCAACAGTCACATGATCAACCACTTCTGTTAGGGCCTCTTAGTGCCGCGGAGGGAGGCATCAGTTCACGGACGGGATTTGCGTGCAGTCTCGCACGATGATCTTGCCGGTGTTCTGGCCGCGCAGCATTCCCAGGAAAGCGTCCACGATGTGCTCGAACCCGTCGGTGACCGTCTCGTCCAGAGCAAGCCGGCCGCTCTGCAAATGCGGTATCGCGAACTCGTGCAACTCCTCTTGCAGGTCACGGTAGTTACTCACCAAAAAGCCCTCTATGCGGATGCTCTTTTCCACGATGTCCGCGTAGTTGAAGCGCGGTGGCGACGCGTCGGGATTGTTGTACTGGCTGATCGTGCCGACGCGGACGATGCGCCCGAACTCGCGCAACGCTCCCACCGCCGCGGCCAGTTGCTCGCCGCCGACATTGTCGACGAACACGTCGATGCCGTCCGGCGCGACCTTGCCGAGCAGTTCGGCGGCGGGCCCCTCGTGGTAGTCGAAGACGGCGTCGTAGCCGACCTCTCGCGTGAGATGGCCGGCCTTCGCCGCCGATCCCGCGCTGCCCACGAGCCGTCCGGCGCCGAGCAGCCGGGCGAAGCGCCCGGTCGCCGTGCCGACCCCGCCCGCGGCGGCCGACACGAACAGATCCTCGCCCTCCTGGAGCCGGGCGATCCGGGTCAGGCCCACATAGGCGGTCAGACCGGTGCCACCGAGGATGCTCAAGTACGCGGTCAGAGGCACCCCGTCGAAGCGGGGCAGCCGCCGGATCTCCTCGGGCATGACCACTGCATGCGTGCGCCAGCCCCGTCGATGGAACACGATCTCGCCCTCGGCCAGCCCAGGCGTACGCGAGGCGATGACCCGCCCGATGGTGCGCCCCTCCAGCGGTGCGCCGAGCGCGAAGCCACCGGGCACGTCGTCCATCATCTCGCGGTGATACGGGTCGACGGACCAGTACAGGTTTTCCACGACCGCGCTGCCGGCCGCGGGGTCGGGAAGCGCATGCTCGACGAAGGCGAAGTGCTCGGCTGTGGGGAAGCCGTGGGGGCGGGCGGTCTGGTGCACGGTGAGCGCGGTCTCGTTCATGCCCGGACCGTAGGGCGGGAATGTGCCTGGTGGGCAGCCGGTTGGGCTCATGCGAGGCCCCGTTCCATGAGCAGTTCTCATACGTTGAGGTGAGCACCCCGTGCCCCGTACGACCGACTCCGATCTCGCCCCGCACGAACTGCGCGTCCTGGTGGCGGCCGCGGACACCGGCGGTTTCTCGACCGCGGCCGAGACACTCGGTCTGACGCAGTCCGCGGTCTCCCACTCGGTTCGCGGCAGCGAGCGCAAGATCGGTGCCGTTCTCTTCGAACGCGGCCGCACCGGCGCCCGCCCCACCCCTGCCGGAGAGAAGGCCGTCGCGCACGCCCGCCACATCCTGCGCCTGCTGGACGTCCTGACCACTGAGGCGCGCGGTGCGGCCCGGTCCGACGCGGCTGAGGGGCCGCTACGGATCGCTGCCTTCCGCAGCGCGGCTCTCCACCTGCTGCCGCCCGTTCTGCAGCGGCTGCGCGCCCGGCATCCCGGGATCGAGCCGCGGGTGCGGATCGTACGCGAGGTGGGGCGCGGCACGGCCGGCGAAGTGGCCGACGGGAAAGCCGACATAGCCATCGCCACGCTGGGTGGCTCCGCGCCGCTGCCACCCGGACTGGTCGCGAGCGGACTCTTCGAGGAGCCGTATACCCTGGTGCATGCGCCGGGTCACACCGCCCCGCGCTCGCTGCCGCTGGTCGACTGGGCCGAAAACTGCGGCTCGTACACCCGCGACTGGTGGGCCGCACAGGACTGGATCCCCAAGGCCACCGTCGAGGCCGAGGACGACGGAGCGGTGCTCGCCCTGGTCAGCGGAGGCCACGGAATGGCGATCATGCCCGCGCTCTCCCTGGCCGGAGCACCGAACTCGATCCGCATCACTGATCTCGGCCCCAACCGCCCGACGCGCCAGGTTGGCTATGTCACCACCTCCGAACTGGCCAGATCCACCGTCGTACGCGCCTTGGTGAGGGAGCTGCGGGCCGCCGTCCCCCAGGGCGTGGGCCTTCCCAGCGGCGAGGCCTGATCAGGTCGAGTGCGTGACCCGGGCGATCGCGATTTGCGGAATGCGGCCACGGCCCTGGTGCTGTCCGGCTAATGGGCGACCCCTCCCTCTTGCTGCCTGACCACAGGTCAGCGTGGGTCCGCCTGGGGAATCAAGCCGAGCAACTCCGAGGCCGCCCGAAGCTGGGGATGGAGAGGTGCAATTGTCTCCGTCAGAGGCGGTCCGCGGCTCGTTCGACCAGGCCCAGGCCGCGATCGAGTGACGGTGTGGAAGGTGCTGGGCAAGCGTCGACTCAGCGTGCTGGCGGTCGCCGTCGTCGACACCACCGCCTACTACAGGGTGAAGATCCCCACCCCGTGCCCTCGCGAGATGCCACGGTCATCCAGGTCTACGGCAAAGGCGACGAATCCTTACCAGCGGGTGGCAGTACGACGTAAGCGTGCGTACCGAGCCGGCGAGTGGGCGGGACGTCCCAACCTTCCGTACTGCCGGGCGGTAGGAGGAAGTAGAGGACCGGCTCGGCGCATGCAGGATCGACAGCAACTGCTCCGGGTTGCGCGATCCGTTCGATGGCTTGTACGCCGAGGTAGCGGCCGACCCGAACTGAGAGTTCGGGTGAACCACGGGTTCGTGTCAGACGAGTTGGAGTCGTTGGGTGAGGTCCGTGACCCGGCGACGGAATGTGGGGCGGACTCGCTTCTGCAGGTCAAGGATCATGCTGCGTGCGAGCGCGCTGCGCGCAAGGTCTTCGGGCGCAATCTCTTCGAGGTCGAGGAGGTGCACGAGCACCGCGGCATCTTCGCGGCGCAGGTCATGGCACCGAGCCAGCTCCAGTCCGAACGTGAACTGCCGCTCCCGGCTGGGTAGTCGGCTGGTGTCGATCTGACCAGCCACGCGGAGTCCTTCGACGGCTTCGCCGACCAGCATCTCGATACTCATTGCGTGCATCTCAACGTTGGTCGGCCCGAAAACCGTCCATGGGACATTGCCCTCGCCAACCTGACGGGCAAGCGGGGCGGCGTGCTGCTCGAGCCGCTGTCGCGCTTCCCACCAGCGATGTCGGCGCGCATCGGATACGACCGCGCCTCGACCGGCACATCCGCTGGGAACTCGGCGCGTACGGCGAGGATGACGACACGCGCGCCGAACTCGTCCGGTCGTCCCTCCAGCGCGCCGGCGCAACCGCCGCGGACTCGGTCCTGATCGGTGACACGCCAGCCGATGTGGAAGGCGCCCACGCCAACGGGGTGCGGGTGATCGCGGTGGCGTCGGGCCGCAGCGATGAAGCAACGCTTCAGGACGAGGGGGCAGAGGCGGTGCTGTCCGATCTGCGCGATACCGAAGTGCTGGTAAAACTCGTGCGTGGCGATGACCGGCGGCCGAAGTGACAGTCGCGACATTCTGCGATGCGCACCTCAATGACCGCGCCTGGCGAGTGCTCTGGCCACTCAGGTTCGCCGCGTCGGGGGTCGTGGCGGTTGGACTGCCGCTGAGCGACCACGCAGCGCGCAGACGTGATCCGAGTTATCGCGTGGCCCCTGTCAGCCCCTGAACTGCGCCCATCACGCTGTCCACCACCTCGGTCACCGGCTTGGATGCATCGATGATCGCCGCGCCACGGCCTTCGTAGATCGCTCGCATCCGAGGATTCCACTTCAGAGCCGCTGCGAGCTCTTCGGGATGTTGACCGAATGCGTTCGTAGTCCGGGTCGCGAGCCGGTGGCGGAGGGTGTCCTCGTCGATCACCAGGCACACGATGAGGTCGAAAAGATCGCGGACGTCTGCCTCGTTCTCCGCCGACCCACACAAGAACGCGATGCGGAAACGAGACTCCTCTGCGAGGGTCTCAACGCGCCCACGGACGATCGCCCACCCGTATCGGTCAAGCCAGCCTCCAGGAACCGGATACGGAGGATCCACCACAACCTCGCCCTTGGCGCGGTCGATCCAGCGACTGAAGCCGTCCTCGTCGGCGTCGAGCGCAAGGTAGCCACGCGCTCGCAACATCCCGCAGACCGTGGACTTACCAGTCCCGGAATTGCCCGTCACCCACACCAATGTCACGCAGCCAGCGTAGACGTGACCACCCCGGGAGAGTGCTGTGACCGCGCAGGTTCGCGGGGTTGCCGTCAGGCTGCGGCTTGGAGAGGGCGTCCACCCCAGCGGATGCCGTTCTCGCTTCGGATGCGGGTGCGTTCCAGCGTTCGGCGGCCAGGACGTCGCGGTGACGTGTGTTGGCGTTGCGCCAGCGCAGTAGGCGTGCAGCGCCCGGGTCTGCACGGTGTGGTTGGGGTGGTTGGAGTTGGCGATGGTGAACTGCCTCAGCGGTCCGAAGTGCGCCTCGATCCGGTCCAGCTTCGCCTCACGGGCCGGGTCGGGGGAATCCTTCCAGATTCGCGCCAGGCTCTCGTGGCCTGGGACGCAATTGCTATGTCGTCCCCAATCTCTGCCGCACCGCCCCTCCGGGGGCGTACTGGCTCGTCAGACCGCAGTACGCGAACCGCCATACCGACCCTGAGTCCTTGCGGCGCTTCCTCGACATGGCCGCGGCGTAACCGATCCTGCCAACTGACCGCCCGGACAAGGAGTTTGCTGTGCGAGATCCGGCGGAGAGCGATGCCCAACGACGCGCCCGGGTCGCGCGCTGGCCTGGTCTGCTTCACCGAAGGACTCAAGGCCGGCACCGCCACAACGATCAGCACCGGCAAGACCATTCCCAAGGCCGTTCCGTCTCCCACCAATGCAGATATGCGTTGCGGATCCTGCGTCGAGAGTGGGTCACGGACATCCTGGAAGTGCTTGTGGCAGGCCCGATCCAGTACGGCGCACTGCTCCAGGCCGTCCGGGACCGAACACCGGATCCTCAACATCCGTCGAAGCAGCGCTACATCCAGGACTCGGTCCTGAACCGGACGCTGAACAAACTGCGGGACGAGGCCCTGGTCTCACGCGACCGGGAGGGGAGTTTTCCGTACCACACGACGTACCGCATCACCGCTGCGGGAGGGCAACTGCTCGATGCGCTCGGACCGTTGGCGAGCTGGTCGGAACAGCATCAACGGCCGTAATCAGGGCGGGAGCTGGGCCTCTCATCGCCCCCGGTGAGGAGCGGGATCAGCTCGCCTGCCGGTAGCGGTCAAGGATCGCTGCGCGCAGTGCCGGGGCTGACGCACCGAGTGCCGACAGGACAGAGGGCACCAAACCGCCGTTCATGGCGATGAGGCCGAGTGCGAGGTGCTCGATGCCGATGGTGTCGTCGTGCCGGGCCTGTGCCTCACGGACGGTGTTCGCCAGACTCTCCTTGGCGCGGGGGGTGAACGGGATGTGCCCGGAGGGGCGGGCGCCGGTGGCCTCATGGAGACCGGCACAAGCGGGGGCGGATGCCGTAAGGACGGCGCCTCGGGCGCGGCGTCGCCGGCGCCAGCGGCGCACGAGGGTCGGGGGCACTCCGCGCCGGGGGTTGAGCCTGGACATGCGGGTGCCTCGGTGGACGGTTCGGCCGGCTCGCGTGAGGGCTTCCGGTCCGAAGGACTCCTCGATCCTGGCGCGCACCGCGTCGAGATCGATCCCGATGGCGGCCAACGCGTCCCGGTTGAGGGTGCCGAACAGGAGGGACCCTGCCCCGAGTCCGACCTGGCGGACGATCTCCTCCTCGACGCGCTCCGGCGTGAGGCCGTGCTCCCGCAGGACGACGCTCGCGGGCTGGTCGGTGGCTACGACGGCGAGCAGGAGGTGCTCGCAGCCGAGGTAGTGGTGTCCCAGGCGTCGGGCGTGTTCCTGGGCGTGGACGATGACCGTACGAGCGTCGGGGGCGAAGCGTTCGAACATCATGGCCTCCCGATCAACCGGCCGTACTTGCGGTGCACGGTCTGCTTGGTGACGCCGAGTCGCTGGGCGATGTCCTGCCAGGACCAGCCCAGCTTCCGTGCGTTCTCGACCTGGAGGATCTCCAGCCGTTCGGTGAGTTCTCGCAGGGCGGCCACCGCGCGGAGCCCGACGTCCGGGTCGTTGCTGGCGGCGCCCTCGGCAATTTCGAGTGTGCTCTGCATGCTCGTCAGCATATGCTGACGGATGCGATGGCGTCAACATATGCTGACGATACGAAGTGGTCGAGCTGCATGGTCCAGCCGCCTTGGCCCGGGTTCTCCTGCCGTCGGGGCGCGCCAGCCGGTGTCTGTCAGCGATCACGGTTGCAGCCTGCTCGGGTGAGCTCATCGAGCCGAGACTGAAGCTTCTGACAGAGCAGACGCGGCCTGCCGCCGGGCTGGGGTCGCAGCCGTGTACTACCTGGCGATTACGGGCGCCACCGCGCATAACCAGGGCGGGGCCGGGGCTAAGGCTGGCTCGATTCCCGTACGGTCAGCCGATGGGGCACCAAGACCGGGGGGCGGGCCCCGGGTGACTCGATCGCGCCAATGAGCGCAGTGACCGCGGCCTCCATGGCGACCCCTGGAGAGAGACTCAGTGTCGTGACCGGCGGATCCGTGTCCGCGTAGGCGGGGTCCTCGCTCATGCACGCGACAAGGAGATCGTCAGGCACCCGCAGACCATGCCGCCGGGCCGCGGTGAGCAGTGAGCGGCCCGACTGGTTGTAGATGCCGTAGACGGCGTCCGGGCGGTCGGCGCGCCCCAGCAGGGTGTGTGCGGCGGCGTCGCAGCCCGCCCCTGGGACGAGGGGCGCCGACAGCGGTTCCTGGCCGTGCTCGGCACACCAATTCTGGTAGGTCTCAATGCAGATGCGGGAGTAGAACTCGGTGCCCGGTCCCGCGATCAGGGCGATCCGGCGGGCTCATACCGCGCTGACCGCCTACGAGACGGCCTTCCGCCACGGCGGCCGGCACCGCGACAACCGGCACACCCTGGCGCACACCGAGCTGATCGCTCCGTCCGACATACGCCGGATGGCCCGCGCCCGCGTCCTGGCCTGCTTCCAACTCCAGTGGGCGGAGTACGACTCGTACACGACCGACTCCCTGCTGCCGTACCTCGGCGCCGAGCGCCAGGCCCGCATCTACCCCGCTCGCTCGATGGAACGGGCCGGGGTCCGCCTGACCGGCGGCACCGACTGGCCGATCGACGCCTTCAACCCCTGGCGCCCGGTCGACCAGGCCATCACCCGCACCGGTCCGGACGGCACCCCTGCCTTCCACCCGGAGGAGGGCATCTCCCGGCTCAGTTCGCTGCGCATGCACACCCTGGGCAGCGCCTACCAGCTGCACCAGGAGCACCGCACCGGCACCCTCGAACCCGGCAAGCAGGCCGACCTCGTCCATACCGACCGCGACCTGCTCAAGGTCAAGGCGAGCGAGATCAGCGAAACCCAGGCCGAACTCACCATGATCGGCGGCGAGATCGTCCACGAGGCCGGTTCGGTCACGGCGGCCACCCGCAAGACGCATGCATCGATCGCCGCGGCGGACACGCTGCGGGCCACCGGCGCGGCGCGCCGTACGAGCCATTCGCACGCGGCCTGCGGACACTGAACGGAGCTGTCCACCGGCAAAAGGCTGGACAGCAAAGGGGCTTGGCCTCTGCTGTCGATGCCTCCCGCCGCGAGCCCCCGGCCCTGCGGTCCCCCAGCCGCGCGGCCGGACGGCGCGACGTCAGCCCGTACTGCCTGTCCGGGGCTTGCCATCGCACCTTGAGTCACGGATGGAACCGCCACCGGCCTTCAGAAATGACATCCACCTTGTCGTCCCGGACGCGAACAGCGGTCTCGTCGTCGATGAAGTAGATCGGGAAGTCCGCCCGCGCGGCGATGCGATCAGCCCAGGCGTCGTCCCGTTCGGGGAAATCCGGTGAGTACAGGTGGGGCTTGAGATACCAGTCGAAGAGGCCGAACGGCGGCTCCACGGTCGTCGCACCGAGCACATGGAGGTCCGCGGCGTCCCCGATCACGTCGGCGGAGTGCCCGGTCAGGTTCCGGCTGAAGATCATCGATCCGGCGCTCACCCCCACATAGACCCGGCTCTCCAGCGCCTCCAGGAAGCCGTCGGCCAGGTCGTTGCCGGTGATGCTGCGCGCGAGGTGGTAGTGGCTGCCGCCCTCCACGTAGATGACGTCGGCGTGGAGCAGCCGGTCGAGCACCGTCTGCCGGGGCAGGCCGTTCAGCTCCAGGACGTCGAACTCCCGCCAGCCGAGGCCGTGCAGCCGGTTCATGTCAGCGATCATCCACCCGTGGTCCCCGGGCTCGGCGACGGACGCCGTGGGAACGAACACGACGCTCGACGACGCGAACGGCTTTCCCAGCATGTTCCGCAGCGCATCCCGCAATGTGTCGTTACGCAGGCCACTCGCCGTCAGCAGAAGCTCCATCGGGCGAGCAAATCACGGCCATGGGACGCGCGCAACGAACCCTCGATCCACCGATACCGTCAGGGCGCAACCGCATCAGAAACAGGCGCTCACAGGCCTTCGCCCACGGTGAGTGCCTGTTCCGCCCAGATGACCTTGCCCTCGCGGTTGTACCGCGTGCCCCAGCGCTCGGTGAGCTGCGCGACCATCATCAGGCCCCGGCCGCCCTCGTCGAAGGTGCGAGCACGGCGCAGATGCGGCGCGGTGCCGCTGGTGTCGGACACCTCGCAAGTCAAGGTCGACTGGAGGATCAACCGCAGTTGGATGGGAGCTGCGCCATAGCGGATCGCGTTCGTCACGAGTTCGCTGACCACAAGCTCCGTGGTGAAGGACAAGTCTTCCAGCCCCCATGCCGTCAGCTCGCAAGTCGTGAATGTACGGGCCGTGGAGACGGCCACCGGATCGGAGGGGACGTCCATCGTGGCGACGTGGTGGGCGTCGAGAGCTCGGGGCCGCACCACGAGAACCGCCACGTCATCGACAGGTCCGGCGGGCAGCAACGCTGACAGCAATCCGTCGCACGTCTCCTCCAGCGAGGCTGGTGCCTGGGCAAGGGCGTTGCGCAGCAAGGCAAGTGCAGCGTCCACATCGCGGGTACGGCTCTCAATCAGGCCGTCGGTGTAGAGCGCCAGGAGGCTGCCTTCCTGCAGTTCGAAGTGGGCCACTTCGAACGGGTACCCGCCCAGGCCCAGCGGCGGGCCGATGGGCAGGTCCGGGAAGACGACTTCACGGGAGGTTCCGGTACCGCCGGCTGCGGACAGGGGTGTCGCCACCGCTGGTGCGACATGTCCGGCGCTGGCCACGGAGCACAGACGGGAGATCGGGTCGTAGACCGCGTAGAGGCAGGTGGCGCTGATCTCGTCCGCGTCCTGTTCCTCGTGCTGGAGGCGGATGACAACGTCGTCCAGGTGGGTCAGGAGTTCGTCGGGGGTCAGGTCGATGTCCGCGAGTGGGCGGACGGCCGTTCGCAGTCGGCCCATGGTGGCGGAGGCATGCAGGCCACGGCCGACCACGTCACCCACGACCAGGGCGACGCGAGCTCCGGAGAGCGGTATCACGTCGTACCAGTCGCCTCCCACTCCCGCCCGAGAACCGCAGGGCAGATAGCGGGACGCCGTCTCGACGGCGAACTGCTCGGGCAGGCGGTGCGGCAGCAGGCTGCGCTGCAGGGTGAGTGCGGTGGAACGCTCCTGGGTGTACTGACGAGCGTTGTCGATGTAGACGGCTGCCCTGGAAGCGATCTCCTGGGCCAGCAGCAGATCGTCGTCGTCGAAGGGAGCTGCGGTTCGATGGCGGAGGAACTGCGCGAGACCCAGGGTGCTTCCGCGGGCACACAGCGGAATCAGCAGCATGGAGTGGATACCGAAGGCGCGGAGAGTACGTCTGCTGTCCGGTGAGGCCGCCAGCCACGGCGGAACGTCGGCGGTCGTGATGTCGTGACGCCTGGGCTGTCCGGTGCTGAGCACGAGAGCCGGCTCCGCATCTTCGGGGTAGACGTGTGTCTGCCCCGTAGCCACCGCCGAGTCCGGACACCCGTCCAGCACGGACCGCTGGGCCACACGGCGCAGAACCCGGAGATCGGTGTCCGGGAGCACTTCCTCATCCGAAAGCGCGGCATCGAACAGGTCGACGGTGACGAGATCGGCGAAGCGGTCCGTGGCGACCTCCGCCAATTCCTGCGCGGTGCGTGTGATGTCGAGGGTGGTCCCGATCCGCGTGCTCGCCTCATCGAGCATGATCAACCGCCGCTGCAGCCAACGGTCGCGCTCCTCCTGGTGCGACGCGACGGCCTGTTCCGAGGTGCGATCGACGTACTCGAAGCCGATCGTGCTCAATGCGGACATCACAGCGTTGATCAGTTCCGCGTCGCTGGTGAGCCGGGGTACTTCTTCCTGCAACAGCCGCAGCAGACCGGCGTGGCCGATCCGATAGACGCGCAGGAGCGTACTGATCGATATCCCGCGCTCAGCCACTCGGCGAGCGAACTCGATGGCGGCGGGCGGCGCCTTGACCTCGGTCACGTCGAAGCCGTACTCAAGGACATCCAGGATCGCGGTCACATATTCGGACGTGGTCACCGGCTGCAGGGCGGCGAGCTCCTCGTATTTCGACAACTCGGGGAACTCGGTGCGGAAGCGCTGCGTCATCACGCCGACCAGTTGGTCGGCTCGAGGCCTGAGCTCCCGGGCGAGATCGCGAAGCAAAGCATCGGCATTGCCGTCCACAGTCCAAAATGTACGCTCAGGCGCCGGAGCGGACATGTTCGTGAAAGGACTCCGCAGCAAGAGCGCGCGTGCCGTCTCGAAGCGTAAACACGCCTCGCGGTGTAGCCGTGTGTGGTCAGCGATAGAGACAGAGCGACTCCCCGGCCGATCCAGCAGCCGCCGAGGCTCGCGTTGCCAACGTCCGCTCTACGTGCGGGAGTTGAATCCGCACCCATGGCGCAGTCCTGCGCGACCAGTCGGTCGCAGCGTGCGTCCCCCAGGCGCGTCGACCGCCGATAGCGCCCCCAAGAGCGTCCCCTTCAGACCCCGTGCCCCTGCGGCTTCCACCCCTTCTCGGTCGTGACCAGCACCCGCTGCCGGGCGAGGCCGCGGTCGCCGGCGATTTCGATGAGGGCGCGCGCGACGTTCGCGAAGGGGAGGGTGGGCAGGCCAGGGACCTTGGCGACCCGATCGAGGTTCTTGATCGTGGCGGCAGGGACGGCGGGGGCTTCCTTGAGGTTGACCGGGTGGACGATCGTCCAGTTCAGGCCGGTCGCGGGCAGGCTCTGCTCCGAGAGCTCCTTGTCCTTGAAGATCGCGGCGACGACCGTGCGGTAGACCAGCCGCGCGAGGAACGACGCCTTCGCCGCCGTGTCCCCGACGCCGAACGCGGAGACGAGTACGAACCGTTCGACGCCGGCGCCCTGGGCTGCGGCGGTGATGACCGGCAGGGTCCGTTGCATGAGGTCGATGGGCTTCTTCGCGCGCAGTGCGACCCCGATGGCCGAGATCACGGCGTCGCTGCCGGCGAAGGCCTTCGTCATCGCGGACCGGTCGTCGAGGGAGCCCTGCACGACGGTCAGGCCCGGCTGACGCTCCACCGCGTCGGGGTTACGGACGTAGGCCACGACCTCGTGCCCCTGGGACAGCGCCTCCTTCACGACGTGTGAGCCGATGTTGCCGGAGGCTCCCAGCACGACGATCTTCATGGTTCTTCTCCTCTGATTCCCGGCTGCACGGACGGCATCCGGAGGGCTTTCGGGGCATGCACAGGATCCAAAATGCTTCGAATTCGAAGCACCGCATCAAACTGCTTCGAATTCGAAGTACATCCTGACGGTAACATACTTCGAACTCGAAGCAAGGACGGTGGAACGTGGAGCCGACACCCCAACACGTCGCGGCGTACTTCGCCCTCATGGAGGCCGGAGCCCTGCTGCAACAACTGGTCGAGCAGCAACTGCGCCGTGACGGAGACCTCAGCTACATCCAGTTCCGCGTCCTGGCCCAGCTCGCCGAGGCGCCCGAGCAGAGCCTGCGCATGACGGATCTCGCGGACGGGGTGGTCTACAGCCGCAGCGGCCTGACCTACCAGGCCGACCGCCTCGAACAAGGCGGCCTGATCGCCCGCAGCCCCTCTCCCGACGACGAACGCTCGGTGACCGTGACCATGACCGAGGCCGGCCGGGAGGCGCTGGAGCGGGTCCTGCCCGGCCACATCGACCTCGTCGCGAAGGAGCTTTTCGGTCCACTGAAAGAACCGGACGTCACAGCCATGGCAGACGTGCTCACCCGCGTCCGCGACCACTTGCGCACCGTCCCGCGCGGTCCGGCAACCCGCCGACGCCCTGCGGCGAACTGATCCGTAGCCGCCACCCGCTCCGGCGACACCGCTCCGACCCATGACCGAATCCCTTGACAGACTTATGGCATAAGTACTCTACTGCAGCCGTCCTTACGGCATAAGTCACTGGCTTGGGACGGAGCCCCCCTTATGACCCTTCGGACTGCACGGACAACGTCGCCTCCGCAAGCGTTCTCGCCGCGGCGAACAGTGATCATCGTGGGCGCCGGGCCCGTTGGCCTCGGCGCCTCGCTGAACTCACGCGTTTCGGCGTGCCCACCATCGCGCTGGAGCGACGGACGCCGCCATCCCGGCATCCGAAGACCCGTAACTTCAACACCCGAAGGCGGCATCCGGCGCGGGGCCGCTGCAGCCGCCGCCCACCGACTACGACTCCCGGTAGCGGGTTACACCATCGGCTCTCCCGGACGGACCGACCCCGACGATCTGTTCCTGCGGCATTACGGGATCAGCCCCCAAGGAGCCGTCGTCGTTCGCCCCGACGGATACGTCGGCCGGCGACGCGGCGACCGCCACCGGCCAGGAGCTCACGGAACCGATCGAACAGATCACCGACCACGGGGATACTGACGGCCCACCATCTACGTTGCCCGGCTGATTGCTTGAATGACGCAGAGGAAGAGGCATGGACATCGACGCCAAGCGCCGCGGCCCGAGTGTGGCAGCCATGCTGCGGGGCCTTCGGACACCCAGTCTCGCCCCGTGGACACATCTGTATGAATCACCGGCACCGCTTCGGCCGGGGGCACCGCGCACCCTGTTCCTCGGCGTCTCCACGGTCCTGCTCGACGACGGCAACACCGCGTTCCTCACCGACGGGTTCTTCAGCCGTCCCGGACTACTGCGCGTCCGGTTCGGCCGGGTGCGACCGAGCCCCGCCCGTATCGCCAAGGCCCTCCGCCAGGCCGGCATCGACCGACTCGACGCCGTGTTCGTCGTCCACTCGCACTATGACCACGCCCTGGACGCCCCCGAGGTTGCCGCGGCCACCGGGGCCCGTCTCATCGGCTCCGCCTCGACCCGCAACATCGCCGCCGGGCACGGCTTTCCCGACGACCGCTTCCAACTGGCAGTCACCGGGGAGCCGTTCACGATCGGGCGCTTCACACTCACCGCGCTGCCCGCCCGGCACAGCCCGGGTGACCTTGCCCCCGGCCGTGTCGACCAGCCCCTGAAGCCACGAACCCGCGCCACCGACTACAAGACCGGCGACTGCTACACCCTCCACGTCCGCCACGGCGAACGCGAGCTCCTCGTCCACGCGAGCGCCCACAGCCTGCCCGGTGCCCTCGACGGCCGTCGCGCCGACACCGTGTACCTCGGCATCGGCGCGCTCGGCAAGCAGGACGAGGCGTTCCGGGAGGAGTACTGGGACCGGCTGGTCACCAGTACGGGAGCCCAGCGCGTGGTGCCCATCCACTGGGACGACTTCACCCGCCCCTTGGACCGGCCGCTGCGGCCCTTCCCCGCCTTCTTCGACGACTTCACGGCCACCATGACCTTTCTGACCCGCAAGGCCGAGCGAACAGGAGTCGCCCTCGCTCTACCCGTGGTGGGTCAACGGGCAGATCCCTGGCCGCCCTGACGGACGCCCAGGCGTCTCAACCGACAGGCCCGACGCGGCGGCACACCCCGTCGACGAAGACTTCCAGCGCCAACTCCATCTCGGCCTCGCGGCCGCAGACCTCCAGGTCGGCCCCCGCGGGGGCCGCAGCGGGCATCCCCCTCTCGACCAGATCCCTCTCCCAGTTGGCGACAACGCCCGCTCCCCCGTCAGCGGGACGACCTCTGCGTACGTCGGCGCCGAGCCGACCTCGCGGGCGAGGGTTCCGATCAGGAACGCGATCGTCCTGCCAGTTTGACGCCGTCCATGAGCGGCACATTTGACAGGACTTATATCGTAAGTCTAGCTTGAGTGAAGGTGGACATACGCCGTAAGTGCGATGGAAGCCTCGGATGATCCGCACGGGGCCAGGTCGTCCGCCCGGACGCGCATGACACAGACGCTCGCAGCCAGGCGTTCCCTTTCCTGCTCACCCGCCCCTCACCCACTCCAAGGACACCTCTATGAAGGTCCACCACCTCAACTGCGGCACCATGCATCCGCCCGGCGCCCGACTCGTCTGCCACGTACTGCTGATCGAGACACCGAACGGGCTAGTCCTCGTCGACTCCGGCTACGGCCTCGGTGACATAGCCGACCCGAAGCGGCGCGTCGGGCCTGCCCGCCGCTTCGTCCGGCCGGTGTTCGACGCCGACGAGACGGCCGTCCGGCAGGTGGAGAAGCTCGGGTTCCGTCGGGACGACGTCCGCCACATAGTGCTCACCCACTTCGACGCCGACCACATCGGTGGCCTCTCCGACTTCCCCGACGCCCAGGTCCACCTCACCGCGGACGAGGCGCGCGGAGCCGTCCACTCGCCCTCCTGGCGCGAGCGGATCCGTTATCAGAAACCCCAGTGGGAGCACGGCCCGAAGCTCGTCGAACACCTCCCCGACGGCGACAAGTGGCGCGGCTTCGCCGCGGCCAGGGAGCTCGGCATGATCGCTCCCGGCATCGTCCTGATCGCCCTCCCGGGCCACACCCGCGGCCACGCCGCCGTGGCGGTCGACGCCGGCTCGCGCTGGATCCTGCACGCCGGTGACTCCTTCTACCACTACGGCACCCTGGACGGTCACTCCCGCGTCCCGGCTTCCCTGAGCAGCATGGAGGCAGTGATCGCGTACGACGGGAAGAAAGTCCGCGACAACCATGCACGCCTCGCCGAGCTGCACCGGCAGGCCGACGCCGACCTCATGATCGTCAACGCGCACGACCCCGTCCTGTACGAGAAGGCGCGCGCGAGCGCGTAGCCACGAGGAGACGGGATGACGACCATGCTCGCTGTGCAACTGCACTTCCCGAGCCGTGAGTTGAGGCTGGAGGAGGTGCCGCGGCCCGTCCCCGGGCCGGGTGAGGTCCTGGTCAAGGTCGAGGCGGCGGGCGTGTGCCTGTCCGACGTCCACCTGGTCTCGGGCGGGCCCGACGGACCGCTGGGCAGGCGCACCGAGCCACTGGCCCTGGGACACGAAATGGCCGGCACCATCGCCGGACCCGGCCCTGATGTGGACGGCTGGGAGAGCGGGGACCGCATCGTGCAGCAGGCGGGCGAGCAACGCGACGGCAAGGTCCTGACCCGAGGCCTTGGCGGCCGGGTCGGGAGCTGCCCAACCCCTCAGGTCCCGGACACGACAGAGAACGATGACCGCCGACGGCACAAGCCCCGACAGCCCACAGGCACGCGCCGCCAAACTCCTGCGCCGTCCCAAGCTGTGGCTGATGCCCACGATCCTCAGCGGGCTGCTCGCCCTGCTGCTGTCGCTGCTCTACATGGGCGGCATCGTCAGCCCGCAGAGCGATCTGCACGACCTGCCGATCGCGCTGGTCAACAGCGATACCGGCAAGCCGCTGACCGGGCAGAAGCAGAACCTCGGCACCCAGATCGCCGCAGCCATCACGTCGGACACCACGAGCGACGCGGCCGACTGGCGTCAACTGAACGACCGCAAGGGCCACAAGCGCCTTACTCCGCAGCCCGCTTGAGCAATGACTTCAGGAAGCCGGGAGCCACTCCGGTCGGCTGGAGCCCCTGGGCACCAGGATCGGGGCCTGCCAGCGGGCCGGGGTGGCGGAGAAGCGGACCGGCGGTGCGAGGGTGTGCAGGTCGCCGAGCGGGGTGACCGCGTCGTACGCGACGGGCTCGCGCAGAGCGTGCTCGTCATCCCGACCCGCTTCGGTCGGGTCGACGAGACCCAGGGTCTGGTACCACATGGCCGTTCGGGTGAGGTTGACGGTCACGTGCCAACTGCCGCCCTCCGTCGCCCTCTTGTACAGGGCTGCGGTGGCGCCGAGGGCGCCCATGTAGCCGGTGATGAAGTCGTTGATCATGCCGGTGACGGGCAGACGCGGGTGCTCGGGAGTGCCTTCGAGCGTCATGAGACCGGAGGCGGCGGAGCCGTTCATGTCGAAGCCGCCGCGGTCGGCCCACGGGCCTGTCGAGCCGTAGCACGTGACCGAGACGCTGATCAGTCCCGGGTGCCGATCGGCCAACTCCCTTGGTTCCAGGCCGAGTTTCTCCAGCTTGCTGCCCCGGTGGTTGTTGACGACGACGTCCGTGTCGGCGAGCAGCATGTCCGCGAGCTTGCGACCCTCCTCCGTGGTGAGGTCGACATAGGCGCTGCGGGAGCCGATGTTGGCCTCGTCGTAGATGAAGTCGTGCTCGTAGTCGTTGGGCCGGGTCGCGCACAGCACCTCGGCCCCCTGCTCTGCGAGGGTGCGGCCGACGGTCGGGCCGGCGATGGCGTGGGTGAACGACAGCACCCGTATGCCGTCCAACGGGCGGTCCGCAGCCGGGAGTTGAAGCGACGGGGCGTCACCTATGCGCTCCAGGCCGATGACCGGCTGGGAGGCGAGGAGCTGTCCCTGCGGGTGTGCCAGCCATTCCTCGGGCGTGCGCGCCACGCACACGGGCAGCCCCGCGGCGTTCGCGGTCTCCTCCAGTTCGAAGGCGTCCCACGTGGCGAAGGCCGCGGCGACCTTCTCCTTGTCCGGCGGTACGCCCAGGAAGCGCAGCCACTTCGCGGCCAGGTGCGGGTAGACGCCGGAGGCCATGACCGTACGGCCGTCGCGGGTGCGGTAGGAGTCCAGCAGGAAGGGGTTGTCGGCGACGAGTGGGTGCGGGGGCAGGGAGCCGTTCAGGGTGGGATGCCAGAACGCGTGGGGGGTGATGCCGTGCACCGCCTGCCGCAGGTCCAGATGGAGGTCCTGGCCGGAGCCGGTGCGGTGCCGCCACAGGGCCGCGGCGCCGACCGCGCAGCCCATCACGGGGATGCCGATGGCTGCGCCGAGCCGGTGGCGGGCGGCGACGATCGGGTCCTGCCCGGCGAACGTCACCTGCCCGTCCGCGTCGGAGGAGCCGAGTCCCACGTCGGCGAGCAACGCGTCGAGTGCGGCCAGGGGATCGAAGGAGGAATCGGTCATGGGGATCAGCCTTCTCTCACGGTGGAGTGGGGTTCAGCCTGCGTAGACGTCCTCGATGTACCGGTTCTGGTCCATCAGGTTTCGCAGCCACTCCTCGGCGGCTGTCCCGTCGGCGCCGGGCGTGCGCTGGGTGTACATGCTCCGGAAGGCGTCGCGGACGCCGGGCGCCATATGGCGGCCGTCACCGCAGACGTAGACCCTGGCTCCGGCTTCCAGCAGCTGCCAGACCTCGTCGGCCTCGGTCGTGATCCGGTGCTGCACGAACCGCAGACCGTTCTCCGGTTTCTCGCTGAAGACCGGCCGCATGGAGACCACCCCCGCGGCCTCGGCGGCCCTCAGTTCCTCGGCGTGCAGGTAGTCGACGTCGGGGCCGTCACAGCCGAAGTAGCAGAGGGCCGGGGCAAGTCGGGTCCCTGCCTCGGCGAGCGTACGGCGGTCGGCGATCGCCCCGCGGAAGGGGGCGAGCCCGGTCCCCGCGGCGATCATGATCACCGGGGTGCGGTCGTCGTGCATGATGCGGAAGGCCTCGCGGCATGGCTGGAGCCGGGCCAGTACGACGTCGCCGGGCTGTACGGCGTTCAGGTGCCCGGAGCCGGTGCCCCGGTGAATTCCGCGTCCCGAGCGGGCCGGTGCCTCCAGCAGCGAGACCATCAGCTCGGCGTGGCCGGGGGCGGTGGCCGGCGAGGAGGAGACGGAGTAGGTGCGCGGGCGTATGGGCGGGAGCAGGTCGAGGACGACCGGCCAGTTGAGTGCCTCCGACAGGGCCGGGTTGTCCTCGATGACGTCGAGGAGGGTGCGCGGGTCGGCGGTCAGAGCCTGTTCGTCGTCCGCCAGGGCCACGAGCGCCCGCTGTTCGGGCGGGCACGGGTTGACGGCGGCCAGGGTGCGCAGCTGGTCGGCGGTCGGCCGGTCCTGGAGTTCGACGTGGTGGGTGAGCAACTCCCTTACGGTCAGGGGCCGATCGAGGGCGAGACCGTCGGGACGCGGGCGTGCGGACGTGATGTTGAGGACCGTTTCGAGGTCGGCGCCCAGCAGTTTGGCGGCCCGCTCGACCAGGGCGGGGGCGTTTGCGGGCAGTACGGCGAAGTGGTCAGCGGTCCGGTAGGTCTGGTCCGGCGGGAGTTCGACCCGCACGAAGCGCTTGACGCGCGGGTAGTCGGGCTCGGTCAGGCTCCTCGCCTCGGTGACGGTCATCGCGGTCATGCCGTGCCGGGCGGCCAGGGCGTCCAGCGGGCGGCCGAGCACCTCGGTCACCAGGTATCCGGAGCTCTCAGTGGAAGCTCCCACGGATGCCGGGTCGCCCGCGCAATCGAGGAGCGCGGTACGCATCCGGTCCGTGAACTGCCTTACGGCACCGGCGAGATCACCGGACGCGTCGCCCTCGGCGCGTTCCAGGAGCCGGGTGCCGCCGAGTTCGGCGAGGCGTCGGTCGATGAAGGTGGGGATGCGCTGGTAGGTGGCCGCCCAGTTGCGGTCGCCGATGCCCAGCACGGCGTAGGTGACGCCGTCCGCCGCACCCGGTTCGGCGGTCTCCAGCCACCGTACGAAAGCCGCCGCGTCGTCGGTGGGCTGCCCGTTGTAGGAGGCGGCCGCGATGATCAGGGGCCGGTCGACAGGCAGCGCGTCGGCGTACGTGTCGAGCGGCGCGACCTCGGTCTCGCAGCCCAACTCCCCTGCGGATGCTGCCAGTCGGACCGCGAAGTCACGGCAGGCGCCGTAGTTGGAACCGTGCAGCACGAGCAGGCCGGTGCCCTGCTTCACGCGCGCGGGCAGGGAGCTGTCGGCAGCCGGTGCGGAGGTGATCTCCGGAGACCGCGCAGCCCGTTCACCGGGCGTGCGCGGGATGAGGTTCAAGGTGAAGCCGTCGGGCTTGATGGTGAGCGTCTGCTTGATGGTGAGCTGATAGCGGGCGTGGTCGATCAGGCGGTAGCGGTGGGCCAGCATGCCCAGCAGCATCGTGGCCTCGTGCAGCGCGAACTGCCGCCCGATGCAGGCTCGTTCGCCGGTGCCGAACGGCTTGAACGCGTGCGGGGAGCGGGCCGCCTCCGCCTCCGGGTCGAAGCGAGAGGGGTCGAAGAGGTCCGGGTTGTCGCCCCACACCGGGTCGCGGTGGAGCATCGGGACCGACACCAGGGCGGGCTGTCCGGCCCGCATCCGGACGCCGTCGCCGATCACCGTGTCCTTCAGAGCCTGCCGCCCGAATCCGGGAGCCGCCGGCCACAGGCGCAGCGTCTCGTTGAGTACCTGGCGGGTGTAGCGCAGCCGGCCGACGTCCTCGTACGTCGGCTCCGGATCGGCCACGTCACCCCACAGCTCATCCACCTCCCGCTGCACCCGGTGCAGGACTTCGGGGTGCTGCGAGAGGAAGTACAGCGCGAAGGCGAGCGTGCCGGACGTCGTCTCATGGCCGGCGATCAGAAAGGTGATGACCTGGTTGCGGATGTTGGCCTTGTCCAGCGTGGTGCCGTCGGACGGATGCCGGGCGCTCAGCATCAGCCCCAGCAGGTCGTCGGCCTCGGGCTGCGGCACGGCCGTACGCGCGGCGATGACCTCGTCCACCACCGAGGCCAGGTAGTCGGCATCGGCGCGGAACGCCTCGTCGACCTCGCCGTAGTCCACATCGGGCTTACGGCCCGTCTTCGTCATCGCCCAGGTCAGGCACCGCACCATCGCGCCGACGAACGGATGCGGGCGGTCACTGTCGAAGGAGCCGAAGTCGAAGCCGAACCCGGCCAGGCCGATGGTGTCCAGCGTCATCCGGGTCATGTCGTCGGCCACGTCGACGGGTGTACCGGCGGCCGCACGGCGGTCCCAGGTGTCGAGCAGACGGTGGGCGACGCGCAGCATGACGGGGTGGTAGCGGCGCATCGACCCGAGGGCGAAGGCCGGCATGAGCAGGTCGTGGGCCTTGGCCCAGTTCGGCTCGTCGTTGAAGGCGGTGAACAGGCCGTCGCCCGCGAATTCGCGGACGTTCACCAGCGCCGGGCCGACGAACTTCGTGAACCGCTGCTCGTCGGCCAGTTCGGTGACCAGGTCGAGGCCACCGGCGAAGAGTACGTCGAAGCCACCGAAGCGCTGGAAGTAGGCGGGACCGTACGTTCTGGCCCGTTCCATGTTCGCCAGCACGGGCGGGCCGGCAGGGAGGGGGGAGGTGGCGAGATCGACGACGGGCAGGCCGTCGCGCATCTCGGTGTGCGGCGGAAGAATGACCTCGGTCATGTGGGGCTTCCCTCTGCGTGCAAGGCTGTTGGGGCGGCCGCCGATGCGGGCGACCTGCTTCCAGCCTCACGCCGCGCGAGCGGCGCCCGGCGTCCCGCTCCTACCAGAACTGGTAGCCGACACGCATCACCAGGGCTTGTCAGCACACCGGCCCCGCCCCCGAAGGGGCGTCACGTATGAGGGAGGACCGTATGGACTGCGGGGAGCTTCGCTGGGACAGCGCACCGGACGGCCTCCCGGCCACCCATTCCCCGGTTCCGGACAGCGCGGCGGCCGTCTTCTGGCGCAACCGCGCCACCGGCCTTTTCGACCGCATCCCGTTGCCCGCCGCATTCTGCAAGGCGGATGGCACGATCCTGCGGGCGAACCCGGCACTGGCTGCCGAATGGGGGGAGCTCGCGGGTTCGTTGCGCGGGCGCAGTGCCCTCTCCTTGTTCCACCCGGAGAGCCGTGACCAGCTCCGCTCGATCGCGGAAGCCATCCGCCTGCACCGCCGGTCGCGCTACCCGGTCGCGGTCCACTGGACCACCGAGAGCGGTGTCGAGCGGCGCGGGGACGTGAGCGTCGAGCTGGTCGACGACACCTCCACCGACGAGCCGAACCTGCTGGTCATCGTGCGCGTGACGGAGGAGGAACCGACCGAACCCGCCGTCCCTGGCGACACCTTGGAGGATACTGAGGTCCGCATCCTCGCCCTGACCGCGAACGGTGCCACCGCGGCACAGATCGCCTCGGCCGTCGGCCTCACCGCGGACGGCGTCAACTACCACCTCAAGCAGCTGTCCCACCGCTGGGGCGTGTCCGGCAAGGCGGCCCTGGTCGCCCGCGCCTACGTGGAAGGGATCCTGGCCGCTGACGCATGGCCGCCGACGCCCGCGGGCTGAGGCTCACCCGGCCGACGGCTCCGGACCCGAAGTGGGCCGGTAGATCTCGGAGTTCGCGAGCCTGGCAGCGGCCCGAGGGTCGTGGCTGGGCAGGACCACGACATCCTCCTGGCGGGCGAATTCCTTGATCTTCCGCAGACTCTCGACCGCGGCCCGCGGATCCGCGCTGAACCCGTCGGGCACCTCGGCGTCGAGCTCGGCAGCGGCCAAGGGGGCGGTCAAGTCCTTCGCGGTGCAGGTGTCGTACGACAGTGGACGCATATGGAAGCGCGTCACCGTGACCACCGACGCGAACGGCAAACGCTCCACCCCACCCCGGTGGCCGCCGTCCCCGAAATCCTGAGGACGCTGACGGCCCGCGGCTACCACTTCGTGACGGTCAGCCAGCTGCGCGCCACCCTCTGAGCCACTGCTCTGTCGTGCGCGACACCCCGTCCGAGCTGCGTTGATCAGTTGACATGCCGCACGGCCCGGCCGTCTCCCCCAGGCCGTACAACCTCGCCCAGGATGTGCCGACCACCTCCAGAACCCTGGTCGTGGGCACTTGTCCCGATGCGTACGACGCCCTTGCCAGGCCGGCCGGCCGGTCCCTCACCGGGATCCCGCTCGGCGAGGGGCGACTCAGGCGTCCGGTGCGGCGGGAAGCAGGGTGGCGGCCCCGGCCCGCAGGAATGCCATGGCCCCGTCGATGTCGGCGTTCTCCGGGTCATGGCACAGCTCGCTGACGATGGCTGCCGCGGTGGTGGCCACCATGCGCGGGCCGAAGGCGTCCGGTGCGCTGCCACTCTCTGCGGCGAACAGGCGCGCACCTTCCTGTACGACTTCCGCAAGGCGTCCATTACTGACCGCTTTGAGCTGCGGATTCAGCTCAAACATGCGCTCGGACAGGTCGTCGAGGTCACTGCGATTGGCGATCTCCTCGCGCAGCCAGTGCTCGAGCGCGTCCATCGTCAGCCAGCCCTCCCGCCGCTCCCGCAGGGCGGTTCCGAGGCGTTCCGCGAGCGCCTCGGAACGGGCCAGCGCCAGCTCCAGCTTGGACGGGAAGTACAGCGTGACCGTGCGCGGGGAGACCTCCGCCGCCTCGGCGATGTCGGCGATCGTCGTCGCGTCGAACCCGCGCTCGGCGAAAAGTTGATACGCGGACCGGAGGATCGCGTCCCGCCGCCGCGCCTTGCTTCGCTCCCGGAGGCCGTCCCGTGGCCCATCAGTCACCATGCACAGACTTTACCATGCAAGGTGAATTTACCGTCGACTGTAATTATGCCTTAGGGTGCAGACAGCTGGGGTCCCTCATGGGCGCCCACCGCACCCAGGGGATCCATGCGATCCACGGGTTCCACGGACATCGGAAGACGAAGGGAAGGCGGACATGGCGTCTCGCCTCTACGCATGGGCGCGGCTGGCGGTGACCCGCCGCGGTCGCGTCATCAGCGTCTGGCTGCTGCTGCTCGCCGCGATCGGCGGCCTCGGCATCACCATCCACGGCAAGGTGGCCTCGGACTTCACCGTCCCGGGCATCGAGTCCCAGAAGGCCCAGGACCTGCTGGAAGAGAAGTTCCCGGACGCTGCGGGCGGTGTGATCCGCGTCGTGTACGCGGCACCGAAGGGCAGCACCCTGACCGAGGCGAAGACCGAGGCGGCCATCGAGACCGGGCTGGGGAAGGCCGCCAAGATCTCCGGGGTCGTACAGGTAAGCGACCCGTTCAAGACCAGGACGATGGCCGCCGACAAACGGATCGGCTATGCCGACGTCCGTTTCCGGCAGGCCGCCGCCGACGTCACCCAGCAGGCAAAGGACTCCCTGAGCAGCGCCATGACTCAGGCGCGGAAGGCCGGTCTGGAGGTCGAGTACGGCGGAACGGCCATGAAGCCCCAGACCAAGGTCGGCGGGCCGGCCGAACTCGTCGGCGTGGTGATCGCCCTCGTCATCCTGGCCCTCACCCTCGGCTCGCTGGTGGCGGCCGGGCTGCCGCTGTTGACCGCCGTGGTGGGCGTGGCCATCGGTGTGCTGGGCGTGAAGTTCATCTCGACGTGGGTGGAGATCACCGGCACGTCCACCGTGCTGGCGCTGATGATCGGTCTCGCGGTGGGCATCGACTACGCCCTGTTCATCATCTCCCGCCACCGTGAACAGCTCGCCGATCCCGACATGGACGCCGAGGAGTCCATCGCCCGGGCCGTGGCGACGGCGGGCAGTGCGGTCGTGTTCGCCGGCGCGACGGTCATCATCGCCCTGGCGGCACTGTCCGCCACCGGCATCCCGTTCCTGGCCGTGATGGGCCTGTCGGCCGCCGCCACGGTGCTGATCGCCGTCCTCATCGCGATCAGCCTGGTGCCTGCCGTACTCGGCTTGTTCGGCGACCGGCTCCGTCCCCGCGCCAAGAAGCCCCGCCCCGGCCGCCGCGAACGCGTCCCCGGCGCCTGGGGCCTGGCCTGGGCCCGGACGGTCACCCGCAGGCCCCTGATCGTCCTGCTGGTGGGTGTGGTCGCCCTGCTCGCGCTCGCCCTGCCCGCCCGCAACCTGCGCCTCGGGCTGCCCAGTTACGCCTCGAACCCCACCTCCAGCACCCAGCACAAGAGCTACGACCTGCTGTCGAAGGGCTTCGGACCGGGCTTCAACGCCACCCTCGTCGCCGTCGTCGAGACGAAGGGCATACCCGCCGGGGACGTCACGACCACCGTCTCCAGCCTTCGTACGTCACTGGCGAAGGACTCCGACGTGGCGGCCGTCTCCCAGCCGGTCCCCAACGCCGACAAGAGCCTGTTCGTCATGGCCGTCGTACCGAAGACCGGGCCCGATGCCCAGGCCACCACCGATATGGTCAGCCGCCTGCGCGACAACGCCCCATCCATCGCCAAGGCCGGCGGCACGCTCTACATCGCCGGTCAGACCGCGGCGGCCATCGACGTCGCACACAAGCTGTCCGGCGCCCTGCCCGGCTTCGTCGCGATCATCGTGATCCTGGCCCTGCTCCTGCTCACCCTGGCGTTCCGTTCGCTGCTGGTCCCGGTCAAGGCGGCCCTTGGATTCCTGCTCTCCGTCGCGGCGGCGCTGGGCGCCACGGTCTGGGTCTTCCAGTACGGCCACCTCAACGGCCCGCTCGCCATCCCCTCAGCAGCGCCGGTCACCAGCTTCCTTCCCGTCCTGCTGATCGGCGTCCTGTTCGGACTCGCCATGGACTACGAGGTCTTCCTCGTCAGTCGTATGCGCGAACACCACGAGAACACCCTGGACCCGCAACAGGCCGTGGTGCACGGCGTCGCCCGCAGCGGACGCGTCGTGAGCGCCGCCGCGCTCATCATGGCCGCGGTGTTCGCCGGGTTCATCTTCAACGAGGACCCCGTCATCAAGTCCATCGGCTTCGCGCTCGCCATCGGCGTCCTCGTCGACGCCTTCGTCGTCCGGATGACTCTCGTTCCCGCCGCGATGGCCCTGCTCGGCCGCCGCGCCTGGAGCCTGCCGCGATGGCTCGACCGCGCCCTGCCCGATGTGGACATCGAGGGCGCCAATCTGCCCGACCACACCGCGAAGAAGAACACCGAGCGGACTGAGGTGCCGGTGGGGTAAGACCCCTGCCGCCGGCCTCGAATGCAGCCGGCGGCGCCTACGCCGCCGGGAGCCGCAGCCGTTCGGACGCGACTCCCGGCGCGGCAGGCGCCTAGGAGTCACACAGTGCTTCCACCCGCCGGCGGACCGCGTCGAGCAGGAGCTCCAGGCCGAACTCCATCTCCACCTCGTGATCGCATACGGCCAGTTCGGTGGCCGCGGCGGCCACCGCGGGCAGCCCGCTGTCGACGAGTTCCTGCTCGCGCATGGCGATCACGCCCGGGATGGCGCCGGCGTACGTCGGCGCGGACCCCACCTCTCGCGAGAGCGTCCCGATCAGGAAGGCGATGAAGGCCCGCAGGACATGCACGGCGGCAGCGCCTTCCAGTCCGGCGCGGTTCAGGAAACGCAGCGCGGCCTCCACCACCGGCATGGCGGCGGGGGCGTTCAGGCGCCGGGTCAGCACCAGGGACGAGGAACGGGGGTACTCCAGGGCGGCGGTACGGAAGGAGCGAGCGAGAGCACGCAGTCCTTCCTCCCACGAGATGTCGTCGCCCTCGGGGATACGGATCCCGCTGAGGATCACGTCCGCCATGGCGTCCAGCACGTCGGCCTTGTCGTCGACGTGGTTGTAGAGCGACATGGTGCGCACGCCCACCGCCGCCGCGATCTTGTGGAGCGACAGCTTGTCCATCCCCTCCGTCTCGGCCACCACCAGGGCTTTACGCACGATCTCCTCCCTGGTCAGCGGCCCACGGCGGGTCATCCTCTGCGCCATCGCCCATCCCCTCCGATCAGCGGCGTGTTCTTGCGCCCGTCATCAACTTATCTCATAAGTTTCAAGCTCTGTGAGGGATAGTGGCAGGTCGCGGCTTCGAAGGAAGCGAGAATCGCCGCCCGCGTCTGCGCCAGTACGGCGGTTCGGGCATCGAGGCCGTCACATCGAAGGGCGACCGCGACACCTTGTACGAGGAAGCGCGTCGCGAGCTCGCCGGAGACGGGCTCGGGTGGGCGTGGTGAGGAATCGGGAACCAGCACGAGCGTCAGCCGGGACGCGAGGGACTGAAACAGCGCGTTGGGCTCGCCGCCGACCCCTGCCCCGCGCAGAAGGGGCAACAGGGCCGGACGGCTCTGCGCGAGGGTCATCACCGGACGGAGCACTCCGTCCACGGCACAGGCGGTCGCCGCGCCGGTTCTCCCGTCCAGGACCCGGGGAGCGACCGCGGTCCGCGAACGCAGTTCTTCCGCGAATCGCTGCAGGAGTCCGTCAAAAACGGCCCGTTTGTGCGGGAAGTACTGGTAGAGCGTGCCCGGCGAGGCACCCGCCTGTCTCGCGATGGCGTTCATTCCGACGGCGTCCACGCCGAAGGCCGCGATGAGTTCCTCGGCTGCGTCCAGTATCTGCCCGGCGCGGCGCAGGCCACGCTGCTGCCGCCTTCTGCCCCCTGCGGTTCGTGCATCCACGGCGGCGCCGACGGACATGTTCACGAGCGCTCCCCCCTCGGCCCTCCGTCGTACGGCACCCCGACCCGCACCGCCAGCCCGGCGATGAGCAGTTCGATGCCGTGCTCGAACTCGGCACGGTGGTCGCTCACCGCAAGGTAGGGGGCGGCAGCGGACAGGAGCGGATCCCCGACCGCCACCATCTCTTCGACCCGTCGACGGACCTGGTCCGGTTCAACCGCGCCGACGGTGATGGCCGAGCCGAGTTCCCTCATGATCATGCCGACGGTGAATCCGGCGAAGCTCCGCACCACGTGCACGAGTTCCTGGGGCGGGAGGCCGAGTTCGGGAAAGCCCGCGAGTGCGCAGCGGATGCTCTCGAGGGCGGCCGGCGACTGTGTCGGCCGGGTGAGCACCAGAGTGAACGCCTTGGGGTGCAGCAGAGCTGCCGCACGGAAGGCGGCGGCATACGCCCGAGCCCGCTCCTGCCAGGTCCCCGCATCGGAGCCGCTCAGGTCGACCCCGCCCAGCAGTGTCTCCGCCACGCCGTCCAGCAGGGCGTCCTTGCCAGGCACGTGGTTGTAGAGCGACATCACTTCGACTCCCAGCTCACCCGCGAGCCTCCGCAAGGAGAAGGAGTCCGGGCCGTCCCGGTCGATCGCCGCCAGGGCGGCTTCGACGACCTTCTCCCGTGTCAGGCCGAGCCGCCTGCCCCGGCCGGTGCCTCGAACCTTCATCAGCCGCCCTTCCCACCCTTGACATGACTTATTGCGTAAGTCTAGCTTGAGGAAACGATGTACATACACCGTAAGTTTTACAGAATCCTTTCCACGTCGTAAACGTCGTATCGGAGAACCACTGATGACCAGCACCATGCGGGCGCTCATGGGCGGCGCCGGACCCGAGTGGGAAGTCCGGGACATCGATGTACCAAAACCTGGGCCGGGACAGATCCGCGTCCGTGTCCGGGCCGCGGCCGTCAACCGGGCGGACCTGTACATGCTGCAGGGCACCTACAACCCCAGGGCGAAGACCAGCGACTTGTTCATCGCCGGCCTGGAGTTCGCGGGCGAGGTCGACGCAATCGGCGACGACGTGCGCCGCTGGGCTGTCGGTGACCGGGTCATGGGAGTGACCCTGGGGGCCTTCGCCTCCTACACCCTGGTCGACCACCGGCATGTGATCTCGGTACCGGAGTCCCTGTCGTGGACCGACGCCGCCGCCCTGCCCGTGGCGCTGGCGACCGAGCACGACGCCCTCGCCCAGGGCGGATTCGGCCTGAAGCAGAGCGTCCTCATCGTCGGCGCCACCTCCTCGGTCGGCCTGATCGGCGTCCAGCTGGCCAAGGCCCTCGGCGCGTCCCAAGTCATCGCGACCACCACCTCCGACAGCAAGGTCGACGCCCTGAAGTCCATCGGCGCGGACGTCGTCGTCAACACGTCGTCCGAGAACCTCGCCGAGGCCGTGGCCGCAGCCACCGGCGGCGCCGGGGCGGATCTCACCCTCGACCACGTGGGCGGACAGCTCTTCGCCGACACCTTCCTGGCCACACGTGTCGGCGGAACCGTGGTCAACGTCGGGCGGCTCGCGGGCGCCGAATCCACCATCGACCTCAACCAGCTGTCATTCCGTCGGCTCCGCGTTCTCGGCACCACCTTCAGCGTGCGCACTCCCGACGAACTCGCCGATGCCTGCGCCGCCCTCGGCGCTGATGTCGTACCGGCCATGGAGGAAGGGCGCGTCCGTGCCGTCGTCGACCGCGTCTTCGCCTTCGACGACGCCAAGGTGGCTGCGGATCACATGCGTTCCAACACGGCCACCGGAAAGATCGTGCTGGAGATGCCGGCGTCCTGACACCCCCGTCCACACCCATCCTCACGGCCCGTCCTCAAGGAAGAGAGAACCGCACCATGAGCCGCATCTTCGGGCAGATCGCCCAGATCGGATACGTCGTCCGCGACCTGCACGCCGCCATGGACTTCTGGGTCGCCCAGGGCGTCGGCCCGTGGTTCTACCAGGAGCCGGTGCAGACGGACTGGTTCAAGTACCGGGGTGCCGACTCCGGCATGCAGATGGCCGCAGCAGTCGCCAACTCCGGTGACGTACAGATCGAGTTGATCCAGCCGCTCAACGACGAGCCGTCCCTCTACAAGGACTTCCTGGACGCCGGGCACGAGGGCGCGCAGCACGTCGCCTACTGGACGAAGGACTACCAGGAGCTCTACGACCGCGCCCTGTCTCTCGGCTACACCGTCGCCCAGGAGGGCGCGATCCAGGGCGGCCGCTTCGCCTACCTCGACACCGAGACGCACCCCGGCACGGTCATCGAGATCTCCGACATCGGCGGCGCCAAGGGCGAACTCTTCGCCGCGCTACGGGAGATGGCGGCCGCATGGGACGGCACCAACCCCATCAACAAGGTCGGCTGAAACCGCAGCACGCAAGAAACGAAGGAGAAGACCGAAGACCATGGAATACCCCGACCTGACCGAACTCCCCGCCGACCTGCAGAAGATCGCCGCCGAGCGGTCCAACGTCAACATCTACCGCATGGTGTTCCACTCCCCGGCCCTGGCTCCCGCCTTCCTGCAGATGGCCGACGCGATCTTCCAGGGTGCCCTCCCGCATCCCCTGCGCGAACTCGCCATCCTCCGGGTCGGACACGTCTACAAGGCGCCGTACGAGATCCACCACCACGAGAACATCGGCCGCCTCCTCGGACTCGATGAGGCCGGCATCGCCGCCGCGGGTGCCTGTTCGGCCGAGGGACTGACGGAGGAGCAGACGGCGATCCTCTCCCTGACCGACCGGTTGCTGGTGCAGCACACCCTGACCGAGTCCGACCGCGCCGAGGCGCTCGCGTTCCTCACCGCCGGGCAGCTCTCCGACCTGGTCCTCACGGTCGGCTTCTACCAACTGGTCTGCAACTTCCTCAACACCTTCGGCGTGACGACCGAGGGCGAGAAGGCCCCCTACTGAACCCGGCTGACACTTCTCCAAGCCCCCGCTCACATCGTCCAGGAGGATCGATGAAGCTCGCCTGGCAGGACTCCGACGTCCTCGACATGCCCACCCTGGGCACCCGCGTCACCGCCTTCGACGGCCTCACCGAGGTGCCCGGCGGCTACGGCGCCAAACTCGCGTGGGCCCGCAATCAGGCCAAGGTCTTCCGCAGCGAGTTCACGGCGACCGGTACGCCGGACAGCGTCGCGACCTGCGACCTCATCACGCTGCCGTATCCGACCAAGTTCGGCCTGTTCCGGGCCAGTCGGGCGATCGCCCCGTTCCTGTCGATCACCAACCGCATGCTGGTGGTGCGGTGGACGGAGAGCGACGGACGCAGGCGGGTGCTGCTCTTCGAGCCCAGCGACCACGAACTGGGCCAGAACACGCCGTACTTCGCCGCGCTGATCCGCCGCACCCCAAAGCCGCTGCAGTCCCTGTTGACCACCGAACACGGCACGGTCCTGGGCCACTTGGCCCGCCTCGGCATCAAGCCGGAGGACGTCGACTACCTTCTCTTCGATCACCTGCACACCCAAGACCTGCGCCGCTGGGTGGGCACCGTCCGCCCGCAGGCGGACCTCGGCGGCGACGTGCAACCCGCGTTCCCCAACGCCAAGGTCATCGTGCAGCGCCACGAGCTGATGGCCATGTCTCAGCTGCACCCGCTGCAGCAGCCCTGGTACCAGCCGGAGACGTATCAGGACGTGCGGCCGGACGCGTTCCTCGCCGTCGACGGTTCACTGATCCTCGGCCCGGGCGTCGCGGTGGTCGAGACCCCGGGGCACGTCCTGGGCAACCAGACCCTTGTCCTCAACACCTCCACCGGCATCTGGGCCAGCAGCGAAAACGTCATCGCCGCCGAATGCCTGACCCCCGAGCACTCGAAGATGCCGGGCATCGCCCGCTGGGCCCGAACCTGGCAGCAGGAGGTCGTCTTGAACGCCAACACCATCGAAACGACCGTGGACCAGTACAACTCGCTGGTCATCGAAAAGACCCTGGTCGACCGCTCCCAAACCGACCCCCGCTTCCTGCAGTTCTTCCCGTCCAGCGAACTGACCGCATCCTGGGCCAACCCGGGAACGTCGCCCACCTTCACTCACAAGGCGATCGCGCACTCATGAGGGGGTGAGCCACCCCCCAATCGGTTCGGTGGCCAAGGACGCTCAGGACCCGGTGGTGCGCCGCCGGGTCAGGGACTGATGTGAAGGGGAGTTGGCGGTGCGAAGCCAAAAGAACATCAGCTCCACCATCACGTGCACCGCGCCGAGCATGACGGGACAGCCGCCTGCTGAGGGAAAGAGCTGGCGGCGAGCGGCCGGGCAGCCGGTCGCGTCCACGCGCCAACACCGGTGCCGCGACGGTATATCAAACCTGCCTAGTGCTTTGACCGGCAAGGTTCGCCGGGTTGGCTGGGGCTGCGGCAGGGGTCTGCTCCAGTTGACATGACGGCCTTCCTCGCCACGGAGGAAGGTGTGTTTTCGGCGCTAATCTGGCTCCGTGACGCAGCATGTGAGCACGGTGGTGTTGATGTGTGGTCTTCCGGGGGCGGGCAAGACCACCTACGCGATGGAACTGGTGCGACGCGGTTATGTCCGACTCTCGATCGACGAGGTGGTCTGGCAACGACTCGGGCAGCGCGACGCCGGACTGGTACTGGAGGCGGCGGCGTTCGACGAGCTCAAGGAGGAGGTCCGCCGCGAGCAGCGGCAGCAGCTGGTCGAGCTGATGCTGGCCGGTCGCGACGTTGTAGTGGACTACAGCTTCTGGAGTCGCGCCGCCCGGGATGACTACAAGGCACTGGTTGAGAGCCACGGCTGCCGTTGGGAACTGGTCCATCTCAAGGCGGACCGGGCGACGCTGGGTGGTCGCCTTGAGGCCCGGAACGGCGAGGAGGGCGCCAACTCCGTCACAGTGAATGAGGAGCTGTTCAACCGCTACCTGGATAAATTCGAGGAACCGCATGGGGAAGGTGAGCAGGTCTTCATGCAATCGACTTGAGGGCCTGAAGCCGTGCGGTCGGCTGGGAACGCCTGCCCCAGCGGAGGCCCTTCTGCCTGCGGATGCGGGCACGTTCGCGGCGCTGGGCGGCCAGCACGTCGGGGTGGCGGGCGTTCTTGATCCGCCAGCGCAGACATGCGTGCAGGGCCCGAGTCTGTGCGGTGTGGTTGCGGTGGTTGGGGTTGGCGATGCTGAACTGCCGTAGCGGACCCAAGTGAGCCTCGATCGGGTTGGCCCAGGACACGTAGGTCGGGGTGAAGCACAACTCGGTCCGGTTCTTCGTCGCCCAGCGCCGTATCTTGTCGCCATCGTGGGCGGACAGGTTGTCCAGGATGACGTAGATCGGGGCACCGTCCGGGCGGGCTGCCCGGATCGACTTCAGCGCGGACAGGGTGTTCGCGGCACCCTTCGTGGCCGACTGGATGACGAAGTCCTCGTCGTCAATGCTGAGTAGGCGGGGACGGCCTCCCGCCCATTTAGGGTCCAGACAGGCCGGCCCGACCTCGTTGAACCGGTGAATCACGTCACGGAGGGTGTCCTCATCGGCCCGGACCAGCCTCGCGATCACCGGCACCCGATTCCCGCCGGCCGGGGCCAACAGCATCATCGCGCGCCGATACCGCACCGAACTGGTGCTGCCCCGGCGCACGATCTGCTTCCGCTTTTGCCCCTCTGGGTCGGTCAACCTGCGGACACGGACAGGCTCAGCCACCACACCCCAGCAGTTGGAACGGACGTCTCCCCGCATCCAACCGCCACGACGGCCAACCCGGCGAACCTTGCCGGTCAGAGCACTAGCGATGGCCCACCGTCTCGGGACCACGTTGAACCCCTTGCTTTCGGGGGCACAGAGGACCACCGAAACCCGGCACCGTTAGCGATGCACGATGCAGTATGAGCGGTCCGCTCGGACCAGGGCAGTGCACCCCGCACATCTTTCTCGCCCTCTCATGAACTAGATCACGCCACTTCGCCCCCTTCTGCGTTGCGCCTGCAACGTGTGACACGAGAGGATGTTCGACGAGCTGTGAGGCGTGCGTGACACACCATCACGCCGCGGCGATCGTGCAGCAGTACTGCGTAACACGCTTACGGGGGTGGGTTGATGAAGTTCGACATGGGCTCGACGACCCTGTCGGATCTCGGCAGGAGCACTGTCGGCTCGAGCGAGGACCTGGGCACGCTGATCAGGCTGCTGATCCAGGCTGCGGAGCCGCTGGAGGGCAAGTTCAACGGCGCGGGCAAGGCCGCGTTCGACGCGTTCAAGGCGCATGCCGACGAGATCACCAACGAGCTGAACGGCTCGCTCGGCGCGATCCTGGGCGGTCAGTCCGGCATGGACACCGCCTTCGGCTCCGGTGATGTGGAGCTGGGCGACAACGCGCACCAGAACATGGGCGCCGCCAACTTCGACGCGGCCCGCTTCGGCGCGCGCTGAGCGCCGCAGCCGCCAAGCCGCCAAGCCGCCAAGTCGCCTGCACCGTCACCGTTTTCAAGGGGGAACGAGATCATGGCTCAGAACCAGGATCGCCGCTCGTACGACACCGGCGCCTCCGTCGAGGTCCAGGGCAGCCTCGCGAGCGTCATCGGCCAGCTGGAGCGGGTGCTGACCGACCGCGACCGCGCGGTGAAGGCCGCGATGGCCGACTTCACCGCGGACGGCGTCGCCGACGAGTACCACGGCAAGGAGGTCCGCTGGCACCGCGCCGCGAGCGAGGTCCGCGAGATCATCCGGCTGGTCCGTACGACGCTGGAGCAGAACGACGGCACCGCGCAGTCGACCCTGGCCAAGGCCAAGGCGGCCGTCGACAACATCGGCTGACCCGGCGACAGGCGCACGACGGGCGGATGCCCGGCAGGTACGGGGACGAGGGGGAATGCCGTGACGGGGTGGGACATCCATCCGGCCGGGGTGTACGGCGTGCTGTCCAGGACGGGGACCGCGGCGAAGGACATGTCGGACGCGGGCTCGGCGATGCAAGGCAATCTTGAGGAGGCGGCCTCCGCGGCGGGGACGCTGACGAGTCAGTACGGGCCCTACACCAGCACGGCCGGCCTGGTCGGTTCGGCACTGGGCCAGTTCGCGGAGCACTGGGGCCGGGATCTGCTGTACATCGCCGAGCGGACTTCGAAGTCCCTGCACGGCGCGGATGAGGCCACCCAGCACTACCTGGCCGGCGCTCTGGAACAGGCGGGCAACGTGCAGCGGGCGGCGGCCAAGGAGCCACCGGTGCACATGCCGGGCGAGGGCGGGACGGGCCGTCGTACGGAGGGCCGGTAGCAGTGGGCGACGAGGCGAAGCTGATCGACCCGTCCGGCATCCCGCACTTCATCGGCGACCTGGCCACGCTGGACACCGATGTGATGCTGCTGACCGCGGACGCGGGTCAGTTCCGGGCGTCCGGCTCGGATGTGCACACCGAGTTCCAGGGCCTGTCGGCGTTCTACCACGCACCGGAGGCGGAGCAGCTGTTTGCCACCACGCTGCCGGTGAAGCAGAAGTCGGACGCGTTCGCCGACGACCTGGAGAAGGTCACCACGGCCCTGTCGGACTACAGCTTCGAAGTCCAGCCGCTGGTGCGGAAGTTGGACGCGCTGAAGGCGGATGCCACCGCGTTCGTGAACTCGCTGCCGGCCGGCGACGACTGGCGCAAGGACCAGGACAAGGTCGACCACAACAACGACCTGTGGCACGACGTCAACCACACGGTCGCCGCCTTCGAGGCCGCCGAACGCACCGCCTACAACAAGATCATGGCCCTGATCGGCGGCACCAAGCTGACCGCGGACGACGGCTCGCACGGCAAGAACATGTACGGCTACCAGGCCGACGACCTCGACCACGCGCAGGCCACCCCGTGGGGCGCGCCGGTGGAGCGGGAGTACGAAGGCTGGTCCTGGCTGGTCCACCAGGGCAAACAGGTGTGGGACGGGGTCTGGCACGACGGCGTGATCGGCACGATCCACGGCGTGGGGACCCTGTTCGGCTCGGACGGCGGGGACGCGGCCGGCGAAGCCTGGAAGAACCTCGCCAAACTGAGTACCGCCGGCGTGCTGACCACCAGCACGTTCGGTGCTTGGTGGCTGGTCCCGGCCGACAAACAGCCCTCCTGGCTGCGTGACTCGCGCACGGTCTACGTACAGGCCACGAAAGGGTTCGTCGCCTACGACCAGTGGAAGACCAACCCGGCCCGCGCGGCCGGCGCATTCGGCTTCAACGTCCTGACCGTGGCCGGCACCGAGGGCATCGGCAGCGCGGCAAGCGGAGCCGGCAAGGCCGGCGCCGCGGCCCGCGCCCTGTCGGTGGCAGGCAAGGTCGGCCGAGCCATCGACCCGATGACCTACGTAGGCAAGGTGGGCAAGTTCGCCTTCGTCAAGGTCGGCGACACCTTCGCCACGCTGAAGAACCTCCACACCGGCACCTACCTGGACATGGCGAACGCCGGCGAGAGGTATACGCCCGCCGAACACCCGCTGCCCCTGCGGGAACGCCCCGTCTCCGTGCCCCGCAGTGCCATCGAGTACATCGATGCCAACGGCAACCCGGTCTATCTCACCAACGGCGGCCACATCCTCAACGCCGACGGCAGCCTCCGGCAACATGCCACGGAGGCCAAGACGGAACTGTCGGCCGACGACCGTACAACCCTGGACTCCACCCCGCACACACCTCCATCGGGGGTTCGCATCCCCGAACCCATCGCAATTCATGGCGACAACTCGCCTGGCGCATCCGTGCACCCCCCGGCTGGAACCTCATCCCACCTGCCTAATGGCGATGCGGCCCACGACCTGGCGCACGGTGCGTCATCGAGCCACGAGCCGCCGACTACACCCGGTCGCGGCCACTCTGGCGGTCCTGAAACCAGCGGGGATCACACGCCGACTGGCCACGAACCCATCCCGTCCAGGGACCACGGAGCTTCGGGACCGGATGCTGGAGACCACGGCGGCGCATTGCCGCCAAGCGGCCACCACCTGACCGATGGTCCGAACGCCCTTCCAGAGCAGCCGCACGACTACAAGCCCATGGTGCGCGGTGGCGAGACCGAGCAGCAACTCCGAGACGCCATCAAGGGAATTCCTGGCAAACAGCGGCCGAAGCCAGATGTCCTGGATCGAGCACTCGAACGCCTGGCCTCAGAACCCAACGGCCAGCAGGTTGCCGATGTCATCGCCTCAGGACACTTCAATCAGAGCGAGGGCTTCGGTCAAGTCGTGTCATCGTTGGGCGCGCGCAAAGAAGGAATGTTCCAGCCTGGCGCTGACCAAATTCTCTTCGCCGACGACTTGGCCCGTAGTGGAATCCCTCCGCACGCCATCGACTTCGAACACAAGATACCGGCTGGTGCAGATGCGGATATCCGCATCACTGACGAGTCCGGAGCGGTGTACACCTATCAAATGAAGCACCTCAACAACCCCATGGATCAGGTCTCCGAAATCACCAGGGGCAAGTATCTCTTGCAACTGGCGAGGACCGAAGCTGATCACCGCATTATGCTGGTAGATGGTGGTCGAGGAACGCGCGCCGACTGGATGTCGAACGGGTCCTACGACGCCCTCATGGACATACATAACGGCGGGCGAGGCCCGAAGGGCGAAGGCATCACATTTGTCGTACGCCTGAAAGACGGCACACTGGTGATCCCGCCTGACGCCAAGACCGACCCTAAGGACATGCTGTGATTACGACGGACCCGATCGGTGACTGGACCTGGGAGGCCACCTCCGACGACCCCAGCGTCCAGCCCTCGCGCGCCGTTGAAGTCGCCGCAGCGGTCTGGAACGTCCTGGCCAGGGTAGGCATCGCGACTCCTGTCGCCGAGGTCAGTGTCACTGTGCGTTCGGTGGGCGACATGCGTGATATCCGTTTCGAGGAGACCGGGCTCCCCTTGGAAGAGGAGCCGCTTGCGCCCCACACGGCGTTGTCCCGTGCCGCATCCCAAGTCGATTCCCTGCAGGGTGACTTCGTCGTCGCTGTCCGCATGTGCTGCCCTGGCGTGTGGTCGGTCCCAGGAGCGCGGCATCGTGCTGAGCAGCTCTTCACCATTCAGGCCGACGTCTGGAAGCGTAGTCTCGTGGCAGTAACGCTGGAGACTTACTCGGACGCCTGGCTGACGATGGACACGCGCGGTCGTGAACAGATCGCCACGTACGGCGAGAACGCCCCACGGCTCGCGCTCGCTTTGAAAGAGGTTTCGGAGCTTTTCGGCTGCGCTCCCACGCCAGGTGACGAGAACCGCTATGCGACGCCTACCGAGACCGGCTTCGAAGACATCAGGATCGCAGGGCCCGCATACATCGATGCATGGGGGACATTCGAGATCCCCGCCCGGTCACGACGGCTCCGGTCTTCCTTGCCAGCTTCCGAGGATGAGTACTCGGAGACCACCGAGAACCCCGTGTACTACTTCACCGTGCAGGACGACACGGGTCAGATCCTGGGCTACGTTTGGGCAGCGCAGGCGGACAACGCCGCTGGCTTTGAGCCCCGGACCGCAGCGGGCGAGCGGGCATTCGCGGCAGGGCGGGCGTGTGTGATGCAGTTGCGTGAGGCACATCGCTTGGGGCTCCCGGCATTGGATGCCTTGAGCTGGCTTGCCCAGCAACCCATTCAGGGCGGAATCGGCCACATCCCGGAGAGGGAGCCTCGATCGTCCCCGTCCCTCGACTCCCTGGAAGAACTTTCAGGCAGCTGGTGACGAGCGCGGCACGACACGCCAGGCCGAGCACCTTGGACGGGGCCGACGTCCTGGACCTAGCCGAGGAGCTGGAAGACACCGTTCAAAGTCTGGGCACCTCGACCACCGTCTTCGGACTCGCCCTCAGCGAAGCCCTCATGCAGGTGCAAGCCCGTCGCGTCATCGATCCGAAGGCGTCTGAGCCCGAAACATGGCGTGCCACGGTATGGGCCATGCAGGTCGGTCATGCCGCTTTTGCTGCGGCAGCGACGACCGAGGGCATCGTGGAGTGCCGGATCATCGACGAGGTGCGCTCGCTCCCCGCAACGGGGCCGCAGTTCTACGCCAACGCGGGGAACTGGCTCACCGTCTTCTGGTTCGCCGTCATTTTCCACCAGTCCTGGGCCCTCAAGCCAGTACGTCTGCAGCGCGTCGACCCAGTGGTACACGTACTCATCCCCATGTGCAAAAGTTGTCCGCCGCAATCGAAAATTCTTACCCGGAAGTCGCAACAATTGCTCCCCGGGATCTTCTCCAGAACATCCCCTACCCGCCGATCGATCTTTTCTACCATTTTCTACTCAGGGACCATGAAACCTTCAACGCCGCTTTGGTCGAGGCGCTGCAACTCCACAAGACCTACTGGACCGCTGACGCAAAGCGGGCGAACGACCTTGGTGGCTCCGTAGCCCTCCGCCCCTTGGCAATCGCGAGCCTGGCATACGATGCAGGCTTCACTATCAACGAGGAGTCCGACTACCTTCCGAAGAATCTCCTCGCACGTAAATGGGTAGGCAAGTTGACGGTCTGCCCCCCAGTTCACCGGTCTACCCCACCAGTGCGGCATTGATGATGTCGCTGACCTTCACGCCGAAACCGCCGGACATCCGCTCCCTGGACCTACAAGGAATCGATACATGTCAGCCCAGGACTACGACAGCCAGCTCCTAGAGTCGGTCTCCGTCCGGCGGCGTCGGCTGCGGGATGCCGTGCTGTTCGGCGGGCAGCGCCAGCGGCGGACCGTGGATGAGCGGTTGGGCAAGGTGTTTGCGGGTGTGGTGATCGCTGCGGTGTTGTGTGCCGGGTGTGTGGGGTGGTCGTTCGTTTCGCATCGGGTTCTTGGGCAGAGCGGGCAGAGTTCGAACCCGTACGGGACCTCGACCATGGTCCCGTCCTCACCGCCCACCCAAGCACCGACCGGTGCGTCTTCTGCCCGGTGATAGGTTCGAACGCGTGATATCTACGGGGGCATCGAGCCGTACGGGGCTGGCGTTGAGCCGGGTCACCCTGGTGGGAGAGCGGCGGCGGGTCGATCTTGTGTTGCCGTCGCAGGAGCCGATCGGGCGGCTGCTTCCCGAGGTGATGCGGCTGCTGGACGATCGGGTTGGTACGCGGCCGCAAACACGTCATCTGGTGGCGGGCGACGGAAGTGTTCTGGACCCGGACGCCACCTTGGAGTCGGCGGCTGTGGCGGACGGTGCGGTGCTGCGGCTGGTGCGCGTCGAGGACGCCCCGTCCGCGCCGGTCGTCCACGATGTGACCGACGAGGCCGCCGACGATCTCGACATGCGGGCCTGGCGGTGGCGGCCCGCCGCGCGACGCGTCGTCGCCGGGGGCGCGACGGTCGGGTGGGCGTTGGCCGCCTCCTTCCTCGCACGGCAGGCGTTCGCCGCGCAGACCGTGGGTGCCGTGCTGCTCGTTGTCGCCGCGCTCGCCGCAGCCGCGGGTGCAGCGTTCGGCCGGGCCGGACTGCGCGGGCTGGCCGGCACACTCGTCGTCACTGGTGGCGCCGTGGGTGTGTTCGGGGTGTGGAGCCTGGGGGACGCCCAGGGCTGGTCGGGCGCGGTGCGGCTGGCCGGTGTCGCCGGCGTGACGGCCGTCTCGCTGCTGCTGCTCGGATGGTGCTCGCCGCTCGGGCGCGGCGGGGTCTTCGGGGCTGCCGCGCTGGTTGGGAGCGGGCTGTGCTGGGAGGTTGCGCTCGCCGTCCAGTCGGCGGGGCGGGCCGGTGCGCTGCTCGCTGTCGTGTCGGTGGTCGTCCTGGGGCTGCTGCCTCGGTTTGCGTTGATGGCGTCCGGGCTTTCGGGGCTCGACGACCGGCGTTCGGGCGGCGCATCGGTGAGTCGCTATCAGGTGTCGACGGCGCTCGCGGCCACGCATCGCGGGCTCACGCTCGCGACGATCGTGACGGCGGTGTCCGCCACCGTCGCCGGTGTGCTCGTAGTGCGCACGGCCACCGTGTGGACGGTGCTGCTCGCGATGGCCGTCACGCTGGTGCTCGCGCTGCGGGCGCGGGCGTATCCGCTGGTCCCTGAGGTCGTCGCACTGCTCGTGGCGGCCGCGGCGGTGGCGGTGCGGCTGGCCTGGGTGTGGCTGGAGCGGTCCGGTGCAGCCGGGCCGCTCGCGGCGCTGGTGGTGCTGGCGATCGTGCCCCTGGCCGTGCTCGTGGTGCAGCCGCCCGAGCATGTGCGGGTGCGGTTGCGCCGGTTCGGCGACGTGCTCGAGTCGGTCGGGGTGATCGCGCTGTTCCCGCTGGTGATCGGCGTCTTCGGGGTGTACGGGCGGCTGCTCGGCACCTTCGCGTGAGCGTGAGAGCGTGAGGCGGCAGGGATGACCGGGGCTCAGGGCGGCGGTTGGCAGGACGAGGTGCTGCGCGAACTGCGGGGCGGTGCGCCGGCATCGGCCGGTCCGGACGCTGCGCCGAATGCGAACGGCACGACCGAGCACGGCACGACCGGGCACGGTGCTTCGGCGGGCCAGAGGGAGAATGAGGGGGATGGCGCCACGGCTCCGCTCCCGGCCCGTCACCCGGACGATCGGCGCCCCAACCCGGGGCAGCCGTCTCCCCCGCACGCCGGGTCGGCGGCAACCCCCGGTGAGATACCGCGGCATCGGCCGGAGAACCCCGCGCAGCTGCCGGGGCAGGTCCCGCAGCCGGTGGCCACGCCTCGTCCCATCTATCCCGACGCCCTGCCGTACTCCGACGCCACCGCCCTACCCATGCCTGCGCAGCCGCGCCCCGATGCCGGCGGGCCTCGGCCCCGGCTCCCCCAACTCCCCACCACCGCCCCGGCGATGCCCGCGTCCCCGCCCGAGCCCGGCCTCAACCCACAGGGGCAAGGCGCCCCGGCCGCCCACCCCGCCAGGCCTCCGGCGACCCGGCCCGAGGCAAGCGGCACACCAGCGGTCCGCCACCGCCCCGCCGGCCCCAGCCTTCCCTTCCCCACCCCAGAGTCGGTCCCCACCCTCGACCCGCGACTTGCTCTCGCGCTCGGGAAGCCACTGCACGGCGACTCCATGGCGCACCGGACCGGGAAATCGATCCGGCGCCTGACCTCATCGGCCTCGCAGGAGGTCACCGAAGAGACGCGGATCGCCCGGGAGTTGCAGCAACCGGTCACCACGGGCCGGGTGATCGCCGTGACGTCCATCCGAGGCGGCGTCGGCAAGACGACGACCGCCGCGCTGCTCGCCCGTACCTTCACCCACTACCGGCACGACCCGGTACTGGCGCTGGAGGCGGACGCCGCGCTGGGCACGCTGCCGGTGCGGCTCGGCGCGGAGTCGGTGCGCTGGTCGTGCGCCGAGCTGGCCCACATCCTCACGCCGTCGATGCAACTCACCGACATCACCGGCTATTTGGTGCCGGTCACGGGCGGCGGCTGGCTGCTGCCCGCGAGCCAGGGACGCCTCGGCGCCCCGCTGGACATCCGCTCCTACCGCACGGTGACGCTGGCACTGCGCCGCTACTTCGCCGTCACGGTCGTGGACTGCGAGGCGCTGCCAGGTGAAGTGGCCCGTACCGCCATGGACACCGCACACGGCCGCGTGGTCGTCGCCCCGCTCACCGCGGAGGGCGTCGGCGGCACGCGCATAGTCCTGGACTGGCTCGCCCAGTTGCCGCACGAGGCCCTCGCGTCCACCGTCGTCGCCCTCACCTCGGGCACACCCGATCTGAACCTCGACCTGAAGACGGCCACAGCGCATCTGCGTGAAACAGGGGTCACCATCGTGCACCTGCCCTACGACCGGCATCTCGCGGCCGGCGGACCCATCCGCACGGAACTGCTCGGCTCGGCCACCCGCCGCGCCGCCACGCAGCTCGCGGCACAGGCGCTGCAGCGGGCGGTGCGGGTTCGATGACGCAGCATCTGGTCCACCGGCCCGCCCGGGCCACCCGCCCGCTGCCTTCGCCCCAGGCCCGCACCATCGAGCCGCCGCCGAACCTGCCCGAGGGCAAGATGGGCGGCGCGGCCACCGCATTGCTGCCGATGGCCGGTGTCATGTCGTCCGTGGTGATGATGACGGTCATCCGCTCCAGCCAGTTCGCGGGCCTCGGCGCGGTCGTGCTGGTCATCGCGCTGCTCGGGGCCGTGGCGCTGTTCCTGTCGCAGCGCGGCAAGGCGCAGCGGCAGCGGCGGGTGCAGCGCGAACGGTATCTGGAGTATCTGGAGGAGCTGCGCGAGGAGTTGGGCGCCGCCGAGCGCGAACGACGGCGCGCGGCACGGGAGTTGAACCCTCCCCCGTCGGCCCTGTACGACCTGGTGCGCGATCCGGCGCGGCTCTGGGAGCGGCGGCGCACGGACGCCGACTTCCTGCGGGTCCGCATCGGCGTCGGTGACATACCGGTGCAGGACGTGGTGGTCGGGCAGAACTCGACGGGCGGGGTGCTCACACCGCCGGACCCGTTCATGCTGAACGAGGCACGGGCGCTGCAGGCCCGGTTCCAGGTCACGGCCGATCATCCGCTGTTGGTGCCGCTGGACCGTGCGGGCAATGTCAGCGTCATCGGCGACCGCGAGGGTGTCCTGCGGGTCGCTCGGGCGCTGCTCGTGCAGGCCGCCGTCACCCATGCGCCCGACGACCTGGCGCTCGCGCTGGGTGTGCCCGGGGAGCGGATGGCGGAGTGGGGTTGGGCGAAGTGGCTGCCGCACGTCCTGCATCCGGACGAGCTGGACGGGCCGGTGGCCGCCCGGCGCATCGCGCCCGATCTCGTTCAGTTGGCGCGGGTCGTCGCCGGCGATCTGAAGAAGCGTTCCTCGTACGCCGCCGAGGTGCGGCGCGGGCTCTCCGACCGCTCGGCGCTGAGCCTGGGCAGCCGACTGCTGGTGGTGAGCGACGAGTACGGGGAGAACGCGGCCGAACTACCCCGCCCGGACACGGCCGTTGCCCTCGGCGACATGGGAGTGACCGTGCTGCATCTACTCGCCGAGCAGGTCCACGAGCCCGACCAGGTCGCCGTGCGGATCACCGTCGACGGGGACCAGGTCACCGTCGACGATCTGCGGGGCGAGCACGTCGTACGGGTCTCGGGCGTCCTGGATCCGGTAAGCGCCGCCGGGGCCGAGGGGCTGGCCCGGATGCTGGCGCCGCTGCGGCTGTCCCCCGAGTCAGCCGCCGACGGCACACCGGTATCCGGGGCCGTGGACTTCCCGGAGCTGCTCGGCATCGACGATCTGGCCGCCCTCGACCTGGGGCGGCAGTGGGCGCCGCGCGGCGACCGCGACTTCCTGCGGGTCCCGATCGGGCTGGACGACCGGCACGAGCCGGTGCTGCTCGACCTGAAGGAGTCGTCCGAACTCGGCATGGGACCGCACGGGTTGTGCGTGGGCGCCACCGGCTCCGGCAAGAGCGAGCTGCTGCGCACCCTCGTACTCGCCCTGGTGACGACGCACCCACCCGAGGATCTGGCGATGGTGCTGGTCGACTACAAGGGCGGTGCCACCTTCGCCCCGTTCACGGGCCTGCCGCACGTGGCGGGCGTCATCACCAACCTGGAGAACCAGGCCGGTCTCGTCGAGCGCGTGCACACCTCGCTGGCGGGCGAGATCAAACGCCGTCAGCAGGTCCTCAAGGACGCGGGGAACATCGCCGACATCGGGCACTACCGGGCGCTGCGCGCCACCGCCCGCCCGGACCTCGAACCGCTCCCGCACCTGTTCGTCGTGATCGACGAGTTCGGTGAACTCCTCACGGCCAAGCCGGACTTCATCGACCTGTTCCTCTCCATCGGCCGCATCGGCCGCTCCATCGGGGTGCATCTGCTGCTGTCCAGCCAGCGCATCGAGGGCGGCAGGCTCAAGGGCCTGGAGACGTATCTGTCGTACCGGCTCGGGCTGCGCACCTTCTCCGCCGACGAGTCACGTACGGTCCTGGAGACCACGGACGCCTTCAACCTGCCGCCGCTGCCGGGTTTCGGCTTTCTGAAGGTCGACACATCCACGTATACGCGGTTCAAGGCGGGCTTCGTCTCCGGCGCCCGCCGCGGGCCCGTGCTGCGCGATGCGGTCGCCGACGACGAGCCGTCGGCCTGGGTGTATCCGGCGTACAACACAGTGGAGACGCCGATCAGGTCGGCGGGTCACGACGTCGTGGCCGCCCCGCGCGAGCGGGAGAGCGGGCCCACCGTGCTGTCCACTGTGGTGGACCAACTCACGGGAGCGGCCGAGCCGGTACGACGGATCTGGCTGCCGCCGCTGCCCGACGCGGTGACGCTGACCGGGGCGGCCGGCCCGGTGCAGGCGTCGGCGGACGGGCTGCAACTCCCTCGCCACAAGAGCGCGTTGCAGGTTCCGCTCGGTGTACTCGACGACCCGGCACGGCAGTGGCAGGGCCGATGGGTGCACGACCTGGACATGGCGGGCGGACATACGGCCGTCATCGGCGGCCCGCAGTCCGGCAAGACCACCCTGCTGCGCACCCTGGCCCTGTCCCTCGCCGTGACCCACACACCGCGCGAAGTCGCGCTCTACGGTCTCGACCTGGTCGGCGGCGGTCTGAGCGCGCTGTCCGGGCTGCCGCACGTCGGCGGGATCGCCGGGCGCGCCGACCACGAGCGCGCCGCCCGCACGGTGGCCGAGGTGCGCGCCATGCTCGCCGAGCGCGAGACGGTCTTCCGCGAGCACGGCATCGACTCCGTCGACCAGCTGCGCGCCCTGCGCGACCGGGGCGAGTTGCCCGAACTGGGCTCAACGGATGTCGTACTGCTCGTCGACGGATTCGGCGCGCTGCGCGACGAGTTCGCCGATCTGGACGACGACGTGGCCGACCTCCTCAAACGCGGCAGCGGCTACGGCATCCACGTCGTGGCCGGGATGCTCCGCTGGAACGACGTGCGCATCGCCACGCAGTCGATGTTCGGCAGCCGGATCGAACTGCGCCTCAACGACCCCGCCGACTCCTCCGTCGACCGCAAACTGTCCGAGACCCTGTCCGCAGACACCCCTGGCCGCGCCCTCACCGACGGCAAACTGTTCGCGCAGGTCGCCCTGCCGCGCCTCGACGCCCTCGACCAAGTCACCGATCTGGGGTCGGCCTTGGAGGACGCCGCGCGCTCCGTGCGCGCCACCTGGCACGGCGAACTGGCCGCTCCTGTACGGGTGTTGCCCACCAGGCTGCCCGCACAGCGGCTGCCCTCTCCCGCCGCGGTGCCGCACGCGGTACCGATCGGCGTCGACCAGGAGTCCCTGTCCCCCGCTGTCCTCGACCTGTTCGGCACCGACCAGCACCTGCTGGTCCTGGGCGACAACGAGTGCGGCAAGACCAACCTCCTCCAGCTGATCTCCCGCGCGCTCGTGGACCGATACAGCGACGAGGAGCTCGTCTTCGGCGTCTTCGACCCGCGGCGCGGTCTGCGCGGCGTGATCCCGGAGCCGTACCGCGGCGGCTACGCGCACAACGCGAAACTGTCCGCCGCCCTCGCCACCGGCATCGCGACCGAGCTGGAAAAGCGCCTCCCAGAGACCGCCGACCCGGACGTGGTGAGCGACGAGCCGGCCTTCACCGGGCCGCGGATCGTGATCCTCATCGACGACTACGACATCCTCACCACCGCCGGCCAACAGCCCCTCGACCCCTTCCTGCCGTACATCTCCTCCGCCCAGGACATCGGACTGCACTTCGTCGTCGCCCGCCGCGTCGCGGGCGCCTCGCGCGCGCTGTACGAGCCGTTCCTGACGACTCTGCGCGAAACCGGTGCGACGGCGCTCGTGATGACCGGCGACCGCACCGAAGGCCAGCTCTTCCCCGGCCTGTACGCCTCTCCGCAGCCGCCGGGCCGGGGCAGCCTGGTCCGCCGGGGCCGCCGCCACCAGCTGATCCAGACGGCCCTCGTAGGGCTCGGATCGCAGACCGACCCCCTGGAGACCCCGGCGTGACCAAGGACGTCATCGCGCTCACCCCGAAGATGCCCGACACCCGCTCGCTCCTCGCGGCCCTGCACGCCGGCGGCCCCGACCTGAACCTGACCGCCACCGACGACAGCGCGGTCACCCAGCTGTGCACGGCGGCCGGCCGCCCGCTGGTCTCCATCGAATCCCCGCTGCTCGTCCACGTGCCCGGCGAGGCCGAACGCCTCCTCGGCCCCCAACTCGCCGCACCCGAGCCCCCGTTCTGGTGGACCGAGACCCGCGCCTCCACGGCCGTACCCGAGGCGGAAGCCCTCGCGGGCTCCGTGTGCGGACGTCTGACGACGCTGCTCGGCGGCACCAGCTGGCCGCCCGGCGCGGCACACACCGCGCGCGTCCCGATCCCGGACGACTCGACGGACGAGCAGCCGCAGACACCCCTTACGGCGCTCCCGGTCGTCGACGTCCTGACCGACTCCACCGCGGTCGTCCTGGCCGACCGCCCACTCGTCCCGCTCACCGCCTGGCTGTCGGACATCCTGCGCGCCACCGCACAGGCGAACCGTGCCCTCCACCTCGTCACACCGCCCCACGTCCGCCTCACCCTCCCCCTGCGCACCGCACTGAGCGGCGCACCCAACCGCTGGGTGATCCAGGACCCCGCGGGCGGCTACTACGACGGCCTCTCCGGCGTACAACTCACCTGGCAGGAGGGCACGTTCGCGCCGACCGGCACCACCGTCGCCGACACCTTCACGGCGGCGAGCACACCCGCCGAGCAGCGGCAGCTCACCGTCTCCTTCCGCACGGTGCACCCGCCCGACACCGACCTCGTACTCGGCCGCGCCCTCGAAGCAGCCTGGCGCCACCTCACCGGTGCACCGCCCGCCGCCTGGGGCACCGCGGAACCCGTCAACCTCCGCTGGTCACCACGCCAGTTGACCGACCTCGCCCGCGACCGAGCCCCCGCCCCGACCCACCTCATCGCCACCGGCAACTCCGACCACCCCGCCATCGCCACCCACCGCATCACCCGCACCACCGCAGGAGTCGCCGAGGAAACGACCCTCACCCTCGGCTACGCCACCCCCGCCGAAGTCCCCCTGGACACCCTGGAATCCCTCGCCGCAACACTGGTCGACGCACACAGCCTGACGACGATGCTCACCACCCTGCGCACCGCCCGCGCCGACCTCACCCTGCCCGCACACCTGGAAGCCCCACCCCTCCCGGTGACCTTCACCCTCGGCCCACGCGACGTGCGCACCATCGGCCTCACCCACGCACGCCGCCCGCCCCTCGCAACAAAACCACGCCAGCTCGGCTCGCCCTCTTACCCCGCCCTCCACTACCCGCTCGGCGACGGAACCGACGCCGAAGCCTGGACGGCACTCCAGAACCTCGCCGATCACCTCAAGAACAGCTCCGGCGTTGAGTCCGAAGCCGCCGATCCGAAGGCGATCAGGCCGTGACCGGCTGTACCTCCTGGGCGGCTCGCACGTCGTAGGCGTCGCGGGCGTCCAGGACGGAATTGATGTTCTCCTCCGACCAGGCGCGGATCGCGTGCATCAGCGCGGTGACGCTCTCGCCCAGCTCGGTGGCGGCGTATTCGACCTTGGGTGGAATGGTCGGGTAGACGGTGCGGGTGACCAGGCCGTCCCGCTCCAGGGTGCGCAGGGTCTTGGTGAGCATCTTCTGGGTGATGCCGTCCAGTCGGCGCCGCAGCTCTCCGAAGCGCATCGGGCCTCCGGACAGTGCACCCATGACCAGCATGGTCCACTTGTTGGCGAGTACGTCCAGGATCTGCCGCGAGGGGCAGGCGGCCAGATACGCATCCGCGCCGCCGTAGAAGCGCAGGTTGTCAGTAGTACCCATGAGGTACCTATATACCTTTCAAGTGCCTCCTGTTCAACGGATACCGGCCCGCCGAGGATGGGGACATCCCAAGCGACCTTCCGAACAGGAGTGCATGACGATGCGTGCGATCACCCAGAAAACCTTCGGTGGCCCCGAGGTGCTGGAGCTCGTCGACGACGCCCCCAAGCCGGCCCCAGGACCGACGCAGGTGCTGGTCCGGGTCAGGGCGACCAGCGTCAACCCCGTGGAACTGTTCGTCCGCTCCGGCGCCTTCCCGCTCTTGGGCGAGCCGCCATTCGTCCTGGGCTGGGACGCCTCCGGGGTGGTCGAGCAGGTCGATCCGGGTGTGCACCGGTTCAAGGTCGGCGACGAGGTCTACGGAATGCCGTACTTCCCGGCCGCTGCCGGGGCGAATGCCGAGTACCTGGTCGCCCCGGCGCGGCAGTTGGCTCGCAAGCCCGCAGGAATCAGCCACGAGGAGGCCGCGGCGCTGCCGCTGGTCGGCCTGACCGCCTGGCACGCACTGGTGGAGATCGCGCAGCTGCGGCCCGGGCAACGGGTGCTGATCCATGGTGCGGGCGGCGGACTCGGGCACATCGCGGTGCAGCTGGCCAAACACCTCGGCGCGGAGGTGGTGGGCACGGCGAGCGCGGGCAAGCACGACTTCCTGCGCGGGTTGGGCGCGGACCAGCTGATCGACTACCGGACCCAGGACTACACCGAGGTGCTCCGGGACGCGCCGGCGGACGTGGTGTTGGAGACCCTGGGCGGCGGGAACGCCGAGCGTTCCTTGGGCGTGCTGCGGCAGGGCGGCGTGCTGGTGACGGCCGTGGAGCGGCTCAGCACCACCTTGCCGGAGCTGGCGGAGCAGTCCGGTTTTCGCTTCGCGGCGGTCGGCGTGGAGCCGGACCCGGCCGGCCTGGAGGCACTGACCGAGCTGGTCGAGGCTGGGAAGCTGCGGGTGCACCTGCAGCAGGTCTTCCCCCTGGAGAAGTTGGCAAATGCGCACGAGGTGCTGGCTGCGGGCAGCGTCCAGGGCAAGCTTGCGATCACGGTCTGAACGGACCGCGTGAGGCGTGATCGGGCTGCGCCGTCCCGAACATCCTGGTGGTCGGTCATCTACGCCGTGGCTTTGGGGGACTGCGCCACCGAGTGTGAGCAACTGGTCGTGCACGCAGGCCAGTTCGTCGAGCTCGCAGGCGAGGGCAGTGGCCGTCGGAGCGTGGGTGTGGACGATCGAGCGGCCGACCGCGAGCACAAGCGCCGTACGAACACCCGGGGCGACGCGGATCTGCTGGAGGAGGCGAAGGCGATACTGCGGGGGTATCCGACGGCGGTCGAAGCGCGCCACTGACGTGCTCCAAGTGCGCCTACGGACTTGGCTTTTCGGCTCCCGTCGCCCTGTGCGCTGGCTACAGTTCCCTGATATGACGCCTCGGGGTACGCCGCACCGCTCACAGCTCTCGTCGGCGCAGCTGCCGGGGCCGTGGATGGATCGGCCGCCGATCGCCCGGGACATCACACGCGACGCGGTGATCGTGGTGCCGGGGATCATGGGAAGCGCGTTGCGGGAGACCAACGGGGACCGGCGGCCGTTATGGGGACTGCAGGGTGTAGGCCCGCTGGTGTCGGCGTGGCGGGGGCGCAGTGAGGGGCTGAAGCCGCTGCATCTGGACGACGACGAACGCTCCGGGCGCTACGGCCGTGTCGAGCCCGCCGGGCTGTTGCGCTTCCCGGCCTGGGCGCCGTTTCTGCACGGTCTGGAACCCTACGACCAGCTGGTGAAGACCGTACGGGACACGGTGGCCGATGAGGCTGCCGTGCTGGAGTTCGCCTACGACTGGCGGCTTCCGGTCGAGGTCAACGGGGCGCTGCTGGCCGAGGCCGCACAGCGCCACCTCGCTGCCTGGCGGGGCAGTGCGGCCGGGCGGGCTCACCCCGGCGAACGGGAGGCGCGCCTGGTGTTCGTCGCGCACTCCATGGGCGGCCTTGTCACACGTGCCGCGTTCGCCCGTGCCGCGGAGCTGGTCACCGAGACCCGCTGTGTGGTGACGCTGGGAACACCGTTCCTCGGCTCGGTCAAGGCCGCCGTCATCCTCGGCGGCAACCGCTCCGACCCGCTGCCCGCCCTGCCCAGGCGCCGGATGCAGGCCCTGGCGGCGACCCTGCCGGGCGTGCACGACCTGCTGCCGGACTACCGGTGCGTCGACGTCGGCGGGGACGTGCTGCGGCTCACCCCGTCCGACGTCGCCGGACTCGGCGGCGACAAGGAACTGACCGCGCAGGCCCAGGAGTTCCAGCGACGCATGCGTGCACCCGGCGCGCCCGCCCTGCCCGGGCACCGGGCGGTCGTCGGGGTCGCCCAGCCCACCGCGCAGAGCCTGCGGCTGGACAGCGGGGTGGTGTACGAGCAGTACGTGTCCTTCGAGCGCGACGGCGAGGGCGAGTTGGCGCGCGATCCGGCCACGGGCATCCCCCTGCGCCGGGACCGGGCGGGCGACGGCACCGTGTACCGCGACGCCGCCACGCTCCCCGCCACCGTGGCCGAGACATGGCTGCCGTTGCAGCACGGCGCCCTGGCCAAGGACGGCGTCGCCCTCGCCCACGTCCGTGCCGTCCTCACCGAGCGCGACCGGGACCGCGGTCCCGCTCTCGGCGCCGGCGGCCTCGGCCTGGACCTGCCCGACTGCGTGGACGCGGGCACGCCTTGGCTGGCGCGTCTGACGCCCGCACCCGGGGAGGAACTGGACAGCCACGCCGGAATCGCCTGCTCGGTCCACGACGCCGGGACCGACCGGCGCATCGGCACCGGGCGGCTGGGCTGGTACGACGGAAACGTCGCCGCCTCTGTCACCTTGCCCGCCCCCGGCCTGTACCGGATCCGGATCACCACCGAGGGCACCCCGCCCCTCACCCAGCTCGTCCTCGCCCTCGATCCCACGGACGCGAGCTGAGACCCGCACGCGCCATGGCAGCACAGGATCCCCAGGACGCCGACCGGTACGACGGCAGACCGCTGCAGTTCTTCCCCGTCGACATCGGCCGTTACGACAACCACCCTCCGCTGCCGACGGAGCCGGAGGTCGAGGCGCTCGCCGCTCTGCTGACGCCGTTCGGCGCCGAGACCGACGCCTGGCACACCCCACAGGAGAGCCGGGGGCCCGACGCCATCAACGACCGCCTCGCCGCGTGGTCCGGCGGGGGCACCGGCTGCGACACCGTCCTGTACTGGGTCGGGCACGGCGCCAGCGACGGTGCCTTCCATGCCCTGCTCGCCCATGCGAAGAGCCCCAGACCGCTCGACACGAACGGCATCTCCCATCTGGAGATACTGCAACACCTGAAGAAGCGGCAGAGCCGGCGGCACGCCGGCTGGGCCGCGGTCATCGTCGACGCCTGCAAGTCGCGCCGCTTCATCGAGCTGATGAGCAGCCAGGCGACCCTGGACCCGGACGTCAGCGACTTCATCCTGGTGGCCAGTTCGCACGACGGCAGCGCGAGCCTCGGCGCCTTCCGCGAGATCCTCGACCGTCTGCTGACCGTGACCTTCCGCACGCACGACACCATCGGCCTCTACGCCCTGGCCGAACAGATCAACTGCTCCATGGGGGACACCGTCGCCTACGCCCGCACGCACAGCCGGGCGGCGCTGCGGCGCACCCGCCCGACCGTGGCGGGCCGGATGCAGGCCCCGCTCGACACCGAGGCCGAGATCGAGGACGCGCTCGCCGCGCTCACCGCCGACGAGCGCCGTCACTTCGTCGAGAAGGCCGCCGGTGGCGAACTGGGCGAGCAGACCTGGTACTTCGAGGGACGCGAGACCGAGCGCTACGACGTCCTGTCCTGGCTCGCCACGACACGGGAAGGTCTGCTGGTGGTCACCGGGCCGGCCGGCTCGGGCAAGTCGGCGCTCCTCGGGCACGTCCTGATCCACACCCGTCCGGAGCTCGCGGATGCCCTCTCCCGTGCAGGGCACCTCGTCGACCTCCCGGCGGGAACGCCACGCGCCACCGAGGCGTTCGACCTCGCCGTCCATCTCACCGGTGTCACGCCCCAGGCGCTGCTCGACCGCATCGTCGACGCCGTGGAACTCGACCCGCTGCCCTCCGACCACCCCTTCGAGTCCCAGATGGCCCGGCTCACCGGACGGCTGGCCGACCGGCGGCTGAGGACGTCTCCGGGCGAGGGCGGGGGCAGGACGTTCACCCTGCTCGCGGATGCTCTCGACGAGGCCCATCTGCCCCTGGTGATCGCCGAGGAGGTGCTGCGGCCGCTCGCCCGCACACCAGGGGTGCGGGTCGTCGTCGGGACCCGTCGTTCCACGCGGGAGGGCCCTGACCTGCCCGTCCCCGACGACGAGGACCTCCTCGACGCCCTCGGGGTGCCGAAGGGCTGCGACCACCCCTGCGACAAGGTGCTCGTCGTGCGGCACGACCATGAGGCCACGATCCGCTATATCCGCCGTCGCCTGCAGACCGCGCACGCACGAGGTGCGCTGACGGTCGGTCAGGAGGACATCGAGCGCACGGTCCACGCTCTGGGGCGCATGGAGCGCGAGTTTCTCTTCGCCCGTCTCGCCGTGCACGAGATCCTTCACGACCCCACCCTCGCCCTCGACCCGGCGCCGCTCCTCGACACCGACCACCGGGGGCTGTTCGCCCGTGCCGTGCAGCGCCTCACCACCGTCAACCCGGTCCACCACCATCTGCTGGAGGCTCTGGCGCTCTCGCAGGGGCACGGCCTGCCGGACCGGGACGACATCTGGTCGACCACGGCCACCGCGCTCCTGCCCGCGGGCAGCGAACTGCCCATCGCCGGTGAGGACATCGTCCGGCTCATCGACGGCGGTGCCCCCTATCTCATGGCCGCCACCGAGTCCGGCCAGACGGTGTACCGCCTCGCGCACCGCGCCTTCATCGAACACTTCGCGCGACCCGCACACCCGCCGGACGACGACCGCCACCGTCGTATCACCACCTCGCTCGCCCGCCGGGCCGACGCCCGTCTGCCAGACGAACAGCCGAATCCCTACGTCCGTCACCACCTGGCCGATCACGCCGCTCTCGGCGGTCCCGCGGCCTGGCGCCTCCTGGACGCCCGTCCCCGTCTGCTGGACCGGCTCGACGCCACGGCCGTGCGCGGCAGCGCCCACCTCACCGGCCTCGGCCGCTTCGCCCTGCCGCCCGCCGTCGCCGGCGTGGTCGCGGCCTACGACCGGCTCGCCGACGCATCGGACGGCGACCGGCGCGGACTGCGGGAGCTGGCCACGGCGCGCTGCACCGACCAGAGCACTCCGCCTCCCCAGACGCCCGACCCGCGCTCCACGTGGTCCCTGTCCTGGGCCCGGCTCCAGCGGCGCCCCCTCCACTTCCCCCTGCAGGGCCATCAGGGCGAGGTGGTGGCGGTGACTGCCTTCGCGGCACCGGACGGGAGCACCCTGCTCGCCTCCGCCAGCGACGACGGCACGGTACGGCTGTGGGATCCGGCCACGGCCGAGCAGACGACCGCCTCGCTGGACAGTCGCACCGGCCCCGTACGCGCGGTCACGGCCTACACCGCCCCAGGCGGACGCACGCTCCTCGCCACCGGCACCGACGCCGGGACAGTGCACCTGTGGAACCCGGTCACGGCCGACCAGACCGCGGTCTCACCCCTGAGAGGCCACGACGGCCCCGTGCAGACCGTGGCCGTCTTCACCGGCCCCGACGGACGCACCCTCCTCGCCACCGGCGGCGACGACTGCACCGTCCGCGTCTGGGATCCCGCCACGGGGCACGAGACCGCACCGCCGTTGACCGGGCACACCGGCGCGGTCCAGGCCGTCACCGCCTTCACCGCGCCCGACGGGCGCACTCTGCTCGCCAGCGGGGGCGACGACGAGACCCTCCGTGTCTGGGACCCGGTGACCGGACGCCAGACGATCGCACCGCTCGAAGGCCACACCGGTGCCGTCCAGACAGTGGTGGCTTTCGCCACGGCCGACGGACGCACCCTGCTCGCCAGCGGCAGCGACGACCGCACCATCCGCATCTGGAACCCGGCCACCGGCCGCCAGTCGGCGCCGCCCCTGGAAGGGCACACCGACTGGATCGGCGAGCTGACCGCGTTCCGTGGGCCCGACGGGCGCCCGCTGCTGGCCAGTTGCAGCGACGACGAGACGATCCGGCTGTGGGACCCGACCACCGGACAGCAGACCACGCCCCCGCTGTACGGCCACTACGACAAGAAGTGGATCGGCGCGATCACATCGTTCACCGGGCCCGACGGACGGACCCTCCTCGCCACCGGCAGCAACGACCGCACCGTCCGCATCTGGGACCCGACCACGAGCCGGCAGGCCTCCCCGGCGCTACGCAGCCACGCCCAGGAGGTGGGCGCCGTAACGGCGTTCACCGGGCCCGACGGACGCACGCTCCTCGCCACCGGTGGGGACGACGACACGGCCCGGGTCTGGGACGCGGCCACGGGCCGGGAGATCGGCTCCCCGCTGCGCGGAGGCGGAAGCAGCGTGGAAGCGCTCGCGCCGTTCACAGGGCCGGACGGGCAGACCTTTCTGGCCGTCTGCGGCAGCGACGTGTCCGTGGGGATCTGGGACCTGGCAACCGGACGGCGCAGGACGCCCTCGCTCATGGGCCACACCGGTGCGGTACGGGCGGTGGCGGCGTTCCGCGCACCGGGCGGCGGGACGCTCCTGGCGACCGGCGGCGACGACCGCACCGTCCGCGTCTGGGATCCGGCCACCGGACAGCAGCTCACCGCGCCCCTGTTGGGCCACACCGGCGCCGTGCGCGCGGTCCGGTTCTTCACCGCAGCGGACGGACAAGCCCTTCTCGCCACCGGCGGCAACGACGCCACCGTGCGCATCTGGGACCCCGCCACCGGCCGGGAGGCACAAGCGCCCCTGCGGGGTCATACGGGACCGGTACGAGCGCTGCTGCCCCTCCTGTCACCGGAGGGTCAGGCCTTGCTCGTCACGGGCAGCGAGGACCGCACCGCGCGCGTCTGGGACCCGGCCGCCGGACGACAGCTCACAGCGCTGCGGGGCCACACCGGCGCGGTCCAAACGGTCACGGCCCTCACCGCACCGAGCGGCCGTCCCCTCCTTGCCACCGGCGGTACCGACCGCACCGTCCGCCTGTGGGACCAGGCGACCTGGACCGAGCAACTCGTCATCTCCGTGGACCTGGTGGTGCACGGCCTCGCGCCGGCGGGCCCGGATCTGGCGCTGGCCACCGAACAGGGTGTCGCGGTCATCCGCATCCACCCGTGACGGGCGCCCTTTGACGGTCGAGTGACGCCGCCGTGACTCGGGAATCCGGCAGCCGATCCTGTTCGTCTCCGTGCTCTTCCCTCCGGGCGATTGTGCGCGCCCGGGTGCCTGGCCGCGGCACGACCCGGTTACAGACGATGGGTCGGGCCTGGGCCCAGGTCCGATGTCAGCGTGACCGTCTCGCTGCGCGGGGCGGGCGTCGACAGGAGCCCCGAGCAGCGACGTGCGGACGCCGAAAAGGCGAAGGCCGTACTCGGGCGGTTCGGGCTCAGAGCCACCGACGAAAGCAAGCTCCCGCAGGGCAGCCTCGGCATGAGCGGCACGGTCTTGGCCATGAACAAGGCCTTCCAGACCAATCTGGGGGTCTATCACAGCGACCATCAGGGCGACTTCCGCGGGCGCGAGGGCGAGCTGAAGATCCCGGCCGACCTCGATGAGATCGTGACCGGCGTCTTCGGCCTCGACCAGCGTCGGGTGGCCCGCCGCGCGGCGTTCTCAGGGACGGGATCGTTCGGATCGCACACCCCGGCCGACCTGGAGAAGCAGTACAACTTCCCCGACGGCGACGGGAAGGGTCAGCACATCGGCATCGTCGAGTTCGGCGGCGGCTACCCATTTTCGATCAGTTACGGATGGCCCGAGGACGACCCCGACTGGGCGGACGTCGGGATCGCTGAACTTGAGAAGCGGCTGGCTGCCGCGGCCGGGCTGGGCATCACGGTCTGCGTCTCCTCCGGCGACGACGGCTCGGGGCTCGAAGACAGGAAGGTGGTCCCGGACGTCGCCGCACTGGCCGGCCCGCCGTGGTACGACTTGATTCTGCAGCGACATCAGCACCGGTCACGACAACGCCTCCTTCCCGCTGCCCGGCGTGGGTTACCCGGTCCAGAGGGGGTACGACGCCTGCACCGGCCAGGGTGTGCCCCACGGGACCGCGCTACTTGCGGCGCTCCGGTAAAGAGTCTGCGCACTCGGTCCCCCGCCGGCCGGCCTCATTGGCTCGTCCGCCGCGGGAGTCCTCCACCGCCCCGCGGGTGTCGGCGTCGTGCGAGCCGGCGGGGCCCGCATGCCAGAACTTGTGCAGTTCCTGCCAGTTGGGCGGTGGCCCGTCGAGGTCGTGCGGCGGGCGGTGCCGGAGGCCCTCGAGCACCACGTCGAGATAGCGAAGGCGTAGTTGCCATGCGCGCGTCGCGGTTGCGGGGAGCAGGACCTTGAGGTGGACGAGCAGCAGCAGTACGTCCGCCGACACCACGTCGGCGCGCAACGCGCCCTCGTCCTGCGCCCGTTCCACGATGGCCTCCAGCGCTTCCTGCAACCGGACCACGGCCGCTTCCATGTCGTCCGTGGCCGGCAGGCGGCCGCCGAGCCGCGGCAGCAGGGAGCCCGTCGGCGTCGTCAGCGCGCGGCTCATGAACTGCACGAGGGCCTGCCAGCCGTCGGGAGCCTCGCCGGCCGCCGTGTGTGCGGCGTCGGTGAGATGGTCCACGGCGCTCAGGCAGGTGTGCTGCGCGAGTTCCTCCTTGCAGGTGTAGCGGCGGTAGACGGTGCCCATGCCCACATCTGCTCGTCGGGCGATGTCCGACACCGAGGCCTTCCACCCCAGCTCCGCGAAGGCGTCACGGGCGGCGCTCAGCAGCCGGGTGTCGTTGCGCCGCGCTTCTCGTCGGCGTCCGGGGCCGGGCCCCATGAGCGCCTTGTTCTGGGGGAGTTCGGGTGATGAGGTCATCGGGATTCCCGGGATTCCGTAAGTTGTTGGGTGGCTTCTGCGTCCGCGGTCAGGCGCTGCAGTGGGGAAGGCTTCCGTGCAGCGCGACGATGTCCTCGAACGCTGCAGGTACGTCCAACGGGGCGGCCGGCTCAGCGCCGCGCAGCTCGGCGTAGGCGCGTACCAGGTTTCCCACCAGCCGTTCGCTGTCGAGGAGTTGGCCGTACGGACCGGGGCCCGAGGCCCGCGCCAGGTCCAGCGGGGGCAGTCCCTCGGCCATACCCGTGCGGGCCAGCTCGTCGACCCAGCGCAGATAGTCGGCGTTCGCGTCGAGCAGCTCCGGTCCGCCCGGCGGGCCGTGACCGGGGACGACGTGCAGGGGCTCCAGCCTGCGCAGTTGGTCCAGCACGCGGAGCGATCCGCTCAGTGAGCCCATCAGCACGAAGGGGGTCGCGCCGGAGAACACGAGGTCTCCGGCGAACAGCACCCTCTGGTCCGGCAGCCACACGACGGTGTCGCCCGCCGTGTGCCCGGGGCCGGCATGCAGGAGCTCCACCCGCACCCCGAGGTCCGGCAGCGACAAGCGGTCCCGGTAGGTCACCTTCGGCAGGGTCGGTTCGACATGACCCCAGTGCACCTGCGGCCACAGGTCCCGCAGGGCCAGTCCGTACTCGGCCATCTCGGCCGCCGCCCGTTCGTGGGCCACGATGGTGGCGCTCTCCGCGAAGAGGTGGTTGCCGAAGGTGTGGTCGCCATGGCTGTGGGTGTTGACCAGCGTGCCGACGGGACGCGCGCTGAGGGTGTGCACCGTCTCCCGCAGGACCAGTGCCCGCGCCTGGGTGGCCGCGGTGTCGATGAGCAAGGTGCCCTCGGTGCCGATCACGATGCCCGCGTTGTTCAGACACCAGCCGCCGTCGGGTTGGACATAGGCGTGTACGCCTTCCGCGAGCTGCTCGACCTCATAGGTGATGGGACTGTTCGGCGTGGCCTCCATATCCTCACCGAACCCGACCTCACCACAGAATCGGTCAAGACTGCACGGCAGACGGTTTCGGTCATGAAATTCAGCCAAACGGAACATGTCATTTCGATTTTTACTGTCCATTAACGGGTCACTGCATTCACGGCGGAGCAAAACCATCCGAAAGACCTTGACGTACCGCCCGGTAGCGCTTGTAGCATCGGAGACGCGATTCATTCCGTAGCGTGGTGAAAAAATCAAACTGCGGCTCTGTGTAAATTTCAACGGGGGTGGAATGGACATAGGAATTCTGGGTCCCTTGGTGGTCAGGTCGGACGGCGGCGAAGCCGCGCCCTCCGCACCCAAGCCACGGCAGCTGCTGGCCCTGCTGGCGGCCCGCGCGGACGAAGTGATCTCGGTGGACCTGTTGATCGACGAGCTGTGGGAGAGCCGTCCGCCGTCCAGCGCGGTGACCACTGTGCAGACGTACATCGGGCAGCTGCGCCGCTCACTCGCACGGGCTCTGCGCATCGGCCCGGCCGAAGCGGCCGCGGACGTACTGCAGTTCACCGGTTGGGGCTACCGGCTGGCGGCCGGCGAAGGAAGCCACGACGCACACGCCTTTCTGCGCTGTGCCGAGCTGGGGCGCGAGGCGCTGGCGCGCGGGGCCAACGACCAGGCGTCGGTGCTGCTGCACCGCGCCCTGCGGATCTGGCGCGGTCCGGCACTGGCCGGCGTACGACTGGGACCGTATCTGCTCGCACACCGCACGCATCTGGAGGAACAGCGCCTGACGGCGGTCGAGCAGCGCGTGGAATCGGATCTCCGGCTCGGCCATCACCATGAATTGATCGGCGAGCTCTCCGGTCTCGTACTGCAATATCCACTGCACGAGAACCTGCATTCCCTATTCATGACTTCGCTGTACCGCGCGGGGCGCCCCGCACAGGCGCTCGACGTTTTCCAAAAGATCCGGAATTCTCTCCGGGAAGAGCTGGGAATAGAACCGTCACCGCGTATTCGCCAGGTGCAGCAGGCCGTCCTGGCGGCCGATCCCCGGCTGGAGGCGGAATGCCGTTCGCGGCTGTTCCGGCTGGAACTGGATCTGCCGTCGGCGCACTCCGCCTGAGGGCGGTCGTTCAGTCCATTCCGCGCCGGCCGGGCGTCCAGAAGGGTTTGACGAGGACGGAACGCCGGGGCCAGCCACGCTCGCCCACGAGGTGCTGCCGTACGGCCTGGCAGGTGCGGGCCTCCCCGGCCAGGTACGCGATGCCGGGCTCGGCGGGCAGGTCGAGCTCCCGTACGGCCGCGACCAGCGACGCGGACCGGGCGGCCGGGGTATTCCCGCGAAAGCACCACTGCAGTTCCTCGGAGCGCGGCAGCGGCAACCGGTCCTGCGGACCGGCGACTTCGACGACCCCGTGGACCGGGGCGTCCTCGGGCAGTGCGCGCAGCATCGCGCCGAAGGCCACCGAGGCGGTCTCCTCCCCGGCGAAGAGATGATGGGCGGCCGAACGGTCGGGGACGAACCTGCCCTCGGGCCCCCGGAAGGAGACCTCGTCCCCCACCCGCAGGGAGCGGGCCCAGCGGGCGCCGGGACCGTCACCATGGTCGAGGGGGCACAGCTCCAGCCCTTCCCCGTCGTACGACCACACCGAGTAGGTGCGCAGCACATCGCGCAGCATCCCCGCCCACACCGGTGCCCCCAAGTCCTTGGCGTGCACGCGCACATGCTGCCCCGGTGTCCAGTCCAGGTCGCGGACGGCCGGGCCGGAGACGCGGATCCTGCGGACGCGGGGGGTGAGTTGTTCAATGTGCTCGACGCGCCCGCGGGTGAAGAAGAGGCCGAGCAGGGGGTCGAAGAGAAGATCGGCCGGGCGGCGCCGGCCGGCAGTCGATTCGGTGGGCATCTGCTGACTCCTGGCTGGTCACGGGCTGCGGGCGGACAGGGGGTCATGAGCTGCGTACGGCGGTCATGAGCTGGTGAGGATGGCTTCCTGCAGGCTGCGTACGCGGGGCGAGGGGTCGATGCCCAGCTGTTCGCGAAGGTTCTCGCGCAGCGCTGCGAACGCCCCGAGGGCCTGGTCGGCGCGCCCGTCGCGGTACAGCGCGATGATCAGGAGGGAGTGCAGGTTCTCGTGCAGGGGATAGCGCACCGTCAACTCGGTGAGTTCCCCGATCAGTTGACGGTGCCGGCCGAGGCGAAGGTCCGCCTCCGCCCGCTGTTCCACGACGCCCAGCCGGAGCTCCTCCAGCGTGGTGCGGTGGGCCAGCAGATGCGGGCCGATCCGCACGTCCGCCAGCGCGGGGCCGCGCCACAGCCGTAGAGCGCCGTGCAGGTGCAGGGAGGCCCGGCTGTGGTCGCCGTCCAGCAGGGCGCGCCGGCCCAGCTCGGCCTGGCGCACGAACACGGCGGCGTCGACCCGGTCGGGGTCGACGAGCAGGCGGTATCCCCAGCCGGCGAACGGCAGGACGTCTCCCGCCGGGTCGGCGGTTCCGGTGGCATGGGTGCGGGCGAGCGACTGGCGCAGCTGGACGATGTAGGTGCGTACGGCGGTCAGCGCGCTGCGGGGCGGTGTGTTCTCCCACAGTTCGTCCACCAGGACATCCACGGGCACCACCGTGCCCGCGCGGGCCACCAGCAGGGCGAGCAGTTGTCTGGGCTTGGGTGCGGTGGGCACGGCCGGCCGCTGTCCACCGCGTGCGCGCACTGTCAGAGGGCCGAGAATTCCGATGTCCACGCCGCTCGCCTCCGTGCGGGGATCCCCCGCGGGTTGTGAGGGGTCACGTACAGGTCATCACCGCGGCGATGTCGAGCCCGAGGTCGCGCAGGACGGCCTGGGCACCGGCCCGTGCTCCGCCCGTGACCCCGGAACCGGGGTGGGTGGAGGGCCCCACGAGGTAGAAGCCCTCCGCGGGCAGCCGGTAGCCCATGTTGGGCAGGGGACGATAGCCCATGAACTGGAAGAGCTGCGAGCCGAAGTGGCCCGGATCGCCGCTCGGCCAGGCGGAGTTGAAGCGCTCGCCGTCCACCGGGCTCTCCACCGTCCGGCCGAGCACGTTCTGGGCGCTCATGTTGGTGGTGAGGCCGCAGAACGTCTCGAAGACCTGGTCGAAGATCTCTTCCTTGCGGTCGTCCCAGCGTCCCGCGTCCAGTTCGAGGGGTGCGTAGCACAGCAGGTAGAGCGTGTGCCGTCCGGCGGGCGCCCGGGTGGGGTCCCAGGCGCTCGCCACCGAGATGCTCGGGATGCCGGTGGCGGGCACGCCGTACTTGAGGCCGTCGAAGGTCCGCATCAGTTCGGGCAGGGGTACGGCCGTCTCCTGGAAGCCCGCGCCGCCCACCTCGGGTCCCGACTTGAAGACCGGTGCCTCGCTCAGCGCCAAATGCCCGGTCAGCAGGCCGAATCCGGCGGGCTTGATGCGCCGTACCTTGTGCTCCCAGTCGGGTCCGAAGCGGTGGTCGACCATGCCCGGCAGCTGTTTGATGTTCAGGTCGGCCACCACGGCGCGCCGCGCCTCCACCCGCTCCCCCGAGGCCAGGACGACACCGGTCGCCCGGTCGCCGGTGAAGGTGAACCGCTCCACCGGGGCGCTGGTGCGGAGTGTTCCTCCCTGTTCCTGAAGGGCCCTGACCAGCGCCGTGGTGAGCGATCCGGATCCGCCGACGGCGTAGCCGAGCCCGTAGCGGTGGATGACCGGCACCATCATGAGCAGGAAGGCCCCGGTGCCGCCCTCCTCCGGGGCGGCCAGGATCTCCGACACCCAACGGACCAGTGCCGCACGGACCTTGGGGTGCTCGAACCACTCGTTGACGACGTCGAGATAGCTCATCAGCAGCATGCGCAGCAGTTCCTGGCCGCCCTCGGTCCGGTCCAGCCCGGCGAAGAACTCGCCCAGCGGGGGCGGCGGTTGGAACAGGCCGGTCATCAGGGTGTCCAGCAGCTGGTCGGTGAAGGCGTGGAAGCGCAGATAGTTGTCCGCGTCCCGTGGCGAGATCCGGGCGATCGTGTCCGCCGTCCGGTTCACGTCCCGGTAGAAAGCGATGTGGTCGCCGTCGGGGAAGGTGACGGCGATGCTCGGGTCGGGGAAGACATATCCGAGGCCGTGCCGGGAGAGCAGGCCCAGTTCGTCCTCGCGCAGCAGCGGGTTGCCCTGGATGAAGATGTGCGCGATGGCGTGCAGGTCGTGGTGGAATCCCGGGAGGGTCGCCTCCCGGGTGACCACGCCGCCTCCGGCGTACTCCTTCGCCTCCAGGACCACCACGTCCAGGCCGGCCTTGGCCAGGTAGGCGGCCGCGGTCAGCCCGTTGTGCCCGCCGCCGACGACGACCACGTCATGCTGCGTCATGGTGCGCTCCTTCGCTGCCCGTGCCGCGGGCCGGGCCGCCGCCGTCGCGCCGGAAGCCGCCGTCGATGTCCCAGATCGAACCGGTGACGTAACCGCTGACGTCCTGGTCCAGCAGGGTCAGCACGGGGTGGGCGATCTCGTCGGCGGTGGCGAGCCGCTTGATCAGGTTGGTGCCGATGACGGCCTGTTCGAGGCCGGGGATGCGGGCGGCGCCGCCGCGCAGGCCCGGTGTGTCGGTGATGCCGGCGCAGACAGCGTTGACCCGGATGCCGTCCGCCGCCAGTTCGATCGCCCAGGTGGGGACGAGGTAGTGCAGGGCCGCCTTGGTGGCGCCGTAGACGCCCATCGAGGCGGTGGGCTGCCGGCCGATGGACGAGGAGACGACGACGGCACAGGCGCCCGTGCGGCCGGCCAGGGCGGGTGCCGCCGCCCGCATGAGGGCGATCGTCCCGCGCAGGTTGACGCCGATGACCTGGTCGACCTCGGCCAGCGGCTGCGCGGTGAGGGTGCCGGGAATCAGGATCCCTGCATTGCAGACGACCAGGTCCAGGCCGCCGTGGCGGTCGACGGCGTGGTCGACGGCGGTCTGCACCGTCGTCTCGTCCGCCATGTCGCCGGCCACCCAGGAGGCCGCCGGTCCGAGCCGGTCGGCCGCCTCCTTCAGCGGTCCTTCCCGGCGGGCGGTGATGACGACGTTCGCTCCCGCCGCCACCAGGGCCCGGGCTATGGAGTGTCCGATGCCTTCACTGGCGCCGGTGACGAGTGCGCTCTTTCCCGCGATTGCCATGGCGGGCCTTTCCGGTTCGATGGCGGCCGCGCAGGTCACGGCCGCGTCGGTTACGGCTGCGCCGTGACGGAGACGGCCTGGTCGCGGCGTCGGCGGGAGGCCGCGGTGAGGAGCCGGCCGTCGCGTACGTTGAGGCTCAGCAGGGTGATGTTGACTGCGCCGCCGACGAGTTCGACGATCTGGATCACCGCGAACTCCGTGCCGAAGCTGTCGTCGGCGGCGAGCGCCCGAAGGACGAGGGCGCACGGCACCAGCACCAGCAGCCCGATCGCCGCGGCCGCCGCGATGCGCCGCTGCTTGCGCCGGATGAGCGGGGCGCGCAGCCTGCGCGCGCTCAGGGACCGCCCGGTGCCGCCGGTGATCGCCATGCAGGGCACCAGGGCCAGCAGCGCGAAGGCGATGGCCGTCTTGACGGCCCTGACGGCCGCGTGGTCGCCGAAGACCTCGACCGCGACGGAGGCGGTGAAGAACGAACTGATGAGCGTCAGTGCGAGAACCCCGGCAATGGCGTGCACGCGGGATTTCATGGACTTCTCCCCGTCCTGGGTTGAGGTCGTGGGTTCAGGCGCGCCCGGAGGACTCCAGGTTCTCGATGGCGCGCGCGATCAGGCTCAGCAGCTGAGCGGTCTCCGGGACGTCGAGACCGCCGGTCGCCACGCCGTTCACCTCGCGGGCGGCGGCGGTCAGTGGTTCCTGCAGGTCACGGGCGCGGTCGCTCAGCAGGACCTTCGCCTGGCGTCTGTCGTGCGGGTCGGGAACGCGGTGGATCAGTCCGTCGCGCTCCATGCGCTGCAAGGTGTTGGCCATCGTCGGCTGCTCGATCTGCACGCGTTCGCACAGCTCCCGCTGGGTGAGCCCCTCCTGCTCGTACAGCGCGAGCAGTTGGGCGAACTGGCCGGGGACGACCCCGTACTCCTCGATGCGCAGCCGAAGTGCCCGCTCCAGAAGCCGCGCCAGATGGTTGACCTGGTACCCCAGCGAAGCCTCCCGGGACAGCCGCCCGATCGGCGGGCCGGCGAGGCCTTCGGGCTTCGTGGTCATGGTTCACCTCCGGCGCGGCGTCTGCTGCCGATTAGTCCATAGCTTGCTATGTATGTCAACCGGGGGCGGGGCCGTACGCGCCACGCGCAGAGCTTCGGTCAGCGCGCCTGGGCCCCGAGGTGGTCGTACATCCAGTCGCAGAAACGGGGGATGAAGTCGCCGAAGTAGTTGGTGGCGACGTGGCGTTCACCGGGGTAGCGGATCAACTCGGTCTCGCCGGCCGCCCACTCCAGCATCCGTTCGCACGACTCGATCGGGATGATCGTGTCCAGTTCACCGTGGATGGCGAGCAGGGGGATGGTCAGCGGCGGAACATCCCGCAGGTTCAGGCTCGTCCGGGCGAGCTCTTCCATGGCATCGTCGTCGGCCTGGTCGAAGACGAAGCGGAAGTCCTCGCGGACCATGACGTTGACATCGCGGTAGTTGTCGAAGTCGTAGCCGCCGGAGAGGTTCACGCACGCCTTGAAGCCGGGGACCTGCGCGGCGGCGCGGGCGGCGAGATAGCCGCCGAAGCTCACTCCGAAGATCCCCACCCGGTCGGCGTCGACCTCCTCACGCCGTACGGCTTCGGCGAGCACGGCTGCGACCACGCTCTCGAAGTCGACCGCCATGGGCGTGCGGCCGATGTGCACGCCCTGCCCCGGGCCGTCGAAGACGACCGCGGCCATGCCCCGGGCGATGAACTCCCGGGCGAAGGCGTACAGTTCGACCTCCTTGGCCGAGTCGAGGCCGTTGACCAGCACGACGGTCGGCCACGGGCCCTCGCCGGGCGGCCGCATGAGGTAGCCGGGCACGGCCAGCCCGTCGCAGGTGACGTCCAGTGGGGTGACGGTCTCGCGCAGGTGCGGGATGCCGCGTTCGAAGATCTCGGTCACCCGGTCGCGGCTGTCGGTCTTGGTCCGGGCGTCGGCGAAGTAGAAGAACTCCGCGTAGTGGTGACAGGCGGCGGCCTTGCGGTTGGCCGTGCGGAACGTCTCCAGGTGGCCGGCCGCCAGCGCCTCGGAGGCGCGCTGCTCGTAGTGCACGCCGAGCGCGGACCACCTGCGGTGCCAGTCGGTCCAGTCCTCGTGCGTGCTCTCCTTGCGCAGGTCCTTCAGGACCATGGTGATGTCGCCCCAGTCGAGGCTCGCCAGGCCCAGGCGGCTGAAGAACAGCTCGCAGTTCTCGAACGTCGCGGCCGAGATGCCGTTGCCGGCGGTGCGCGGGCCCCAGGCATCGCGCAGACCGTCGTCCGCGGCGAGGTCGCGGCCCGACTCCAGCCACTGCTTCAGCGCGGCCAGGACGTTCTCGGTGGTGCGGAACAACGTGTCGCGCAGGCCGGCCGCATCCGCCGTCCCGTCCTGCCGGGGCAGGAAGATGTGCTCGATGCTCAACTGCGCCCCGCCGTCGGACGGTTCGACGCTCCAGTTGCCCTCCATCTCGGCGATGGCCGGCGGCAGCGTCACCATGCGGAAGTCGATACGGAGCTCGTCGGGCCGGTAGCGGCGGTGCGAGCGGACGTCGTTGACGCCGAGGTCGTTCGCCACCGTCATGTCCATCACCACCTCGTCGGCGCCGACCTCGGTCCGGCGCACCCGGCGGGTGGTGGGGAAGATGTCCGGCCAGCGCTCGATGTCGGTGCAGGCCCGCCAGACCCGGTCGGCGGGGACGTCGATGACGGCGGAGTTGACTACGGAGCTCTTCGCTTCGGATGCCGGCTGTGTGCGTGCCGTGTGCGTGCTCAAGGAACCCTCACATCGCGTCGGTGGTGCCGCTTTTCGTGGGCGGGTTCGGACGCTCTCGACTTCCGCTCAAGGACGGCTCGAAGACCGGTCAAGGCCGCCTCGCCGCAGTTCGGACGCCCAGGCGAACACGGCCGGGGACCCTCTTGCGCAGCCCTTGAGTCGTCCTTGAGCCGCGGTCGGGAGGTTCGGCGGCGGCAAGGGGACTCCTCGACGAAAGGCAACCGACATGTCAGCGAAGGACCCTGCTCGGGCCGGCCGCCGCGCACCGCGGCCGGGGCGAACGCCCACGGCCCCCCGGCGGGTGGTGATCAGCGGTGTGGGCGTGGTGGCGCCCGGCGGCACGGGCACCAAGTCGTTCTGGGACCTCATCACCTCCGGCCGCACCGCGACCGGACGCATCTCCTTCTTCGATCCCGCCCCGTTCCGCTCCCAGGTCGCGGCCCAGTGCGCGTTCGACGCCGCCCGGCAGGGCCTGACGCCCCGCGAGATCCGCCGCATGGACCGGGCCACCCAGTTCGCGGTCGTCGCGGCCCGCGAGGCGGTGCAGAACAGCGGCCTGGACTTCGGCACGCCGGATCCCGCACGGATCGGGGTGACCGTGGGCAGCGCGGTCGGCGCCACCATGGGGCTGGAGGAGGAGTACGTCGTCCTCAGCGACAGCGGCCGCAGCTGGCTGGTCGACAGCTCCTACGGAGTCCCGCACCTGTACGGGCACTTCGTACCGAGCAGCATCGCCGCCGAGGTCGCCTGGGCGGTCGGCGCCGAGGGACCGGCCGCGGTCGTCTCGGCGGGCTGCACCTCGGGCCTGGACTCGGTCGGCTACGCCCGCGACCTGATCTCCGAGGGCAGCACCGACATCATGGTCGCCGGCGCCACCGACGCCCCGATCTCGCCGATCGCGGTCGCCTGTTTCGACGCCATCAAGGCGACCACCTCCCGCAACGACGACGCCGAGCACGCCTCCCGGCCGTTCGACAAGAGCCGCAACGGCTTCGTGCTCGGCGAGGGGGCGGCCGTCTTCGTGCTGGAGGAGTACGAGCACGCCCGCCGGCGCGGCGCCCACGTCTACGCCGAGATCGCCGGCTTCGCCTCCCGCTGCAACGCCTTCCACATGACCGGACTCAGGCCGGACGGGCGGGAGATGGCCGAGGCGATCACCACCGCCCTGGACGAGGCCCGGCTCGATCCCGAGGCCGTGGGGTACATCAACGCGCACGGCTCCGGCACCAAACAGAACGACCGGCACGAGACCGCCGCCTTCAAGCGCAGCCTCGGACAGCACGCGTACGACGTGCCGGTCAGCTCCATCAAGTCGATGATCGGGCACTCGCTCGGGGCGATCGGCTCGATCGAGATCGCGGCCTGCGCCCTGGCGATCGAGCACGGCGTGCTGCCGCCAACCGCGAATCTGCACACCCCCGACCCGGAGTGCGACCTGGACTACGTGCCCCTGGTCGCCCGTGAGCAGGACGTGGACACGGTGCTGACCGTGGGCAGCGGCTTCGGCGGCTTCCAGAGCGCCATGGTGCTGACCCGGCCCACGGGTCCCGGCGCGAGGACCGCCGCATGAGCGGGCACACGGTGGTGACCGGTATCGGCGTGATCGCGCCGAACGGCGTGGGCACCGAGGAGTTCTGGGCCGCGACGCTCAAGGGCGTCAGCGGCATCGACCGGATCAGCCGCTACGACGCGAGCGGCTATCCCTCGCCGCTGGCCGGGGAGGTGTCGGACTTCGACGCGGCCGGCCATCTCTCCAGCCGGCTGCTGCCGCAGACCGACCGGATGACGCAGATGGCGCTGGCCGCCTCGGACTGGGCGCTCGCCGACGCGGCGGTGGACCCGGCCGCCCTGCCCGAGTTCGGCATGGGTGTGGTCACGGCCAGCGCCTCCGGGGGCTTCGAGTTCGCCCAGCACGAACTGCAGAAACTGTGGAGCAAGGGCCCCGAACACGTCAGCGCGTATCAGTCCTTCGCCTGGTTCTACGCCGTCAACACCGGCCAGATCTCCATCCGGCACGGCATGCGCGGCCCCAGCGGCGTCCTGGTGACCGACCAGGCCGGCGGACTGGACGCACTCGGCCACGCCCGGCGGCATGTGCGCAAGGGCACCGGCCTCGTCGTCTCCGGCGGGGTGGACGCCTCCCTCTCCCCCTGGGGCCTGGTCTCGCAGATCACCAGCGGACGCCTGAGCCGGTCCGCCGACCCCGAACGCGCCTACGCACCCTTCGACACCTCCGCGGACGGCCATGTGCCCGGCGAGGGCGGAGCCATCCTCGTCCTGGAGAGCGAGGCGAGCGCCCGAGACCGCGGCGCCCGGATCCACGGCACCATCGCCGGCTACGGGGCGACCTTCGACCCCGCGCCCGGCTCCGCACGGGAGCCCGGCCTGCGCCGGGCGATCGAACTCGCCCTGGCCGACGCCGAGTTGGCCGCGCTGGACGTCGACGTGGTGTTCGCGGACGCGGCCGGAGTACGCGCCCTGGACCGCATCGAGGCGGAAGCCCTGGCCGCCGTCTTCGGCCCGTACACCGTGCCGGTGACCGCGCCCAAGACGATGACCGGCCGACTGTACTCCGGGGCGGCCTCCCTCGACGTGGCGGCCGCGCTGCTGGCCATGCGCGACGGCGTCGTCCCGCCCACCCTGCACGTGCCCGACCAGGCGCCGGACTGCCCCATCTCCCTGGTGCAGGACACCGCACGCGAGATGACCGTGCGCACCGCGCTGGTGATCGCCCGCGGTCACGGCGGCTTCAACGCAGCGGTCGTACTGCGCGCCGCGCCCGACGGCGACCGGCCCGGCACCCCGTGAACGACGACAAGCAACGGCGACAAGTGAGGACGTACCCCATGACAGCACCTGCCCTGACCCTGACCGACCTGACCCGCATCCTGCGCGAGAGCGCCGGCGAGGACGAGAGCGTGAACCTAGACGGCGACATCCTCGACACCCCGTTCGCCGAGCTCGGCTACGACTCCCTGGCGCTGCTGGAGGCCGCCAGCCGTATCGAGCGCGAGGTGGGGATCAGGCTCTCCGAGGACGCCCTGGGCGACGCCGAGACCCCGCGCCTGTTCCTGAACCTGGTCAACGAACCGATCACCAGCACCACTTGAGCCGTAAAGACCCAAGAAACCGAAGAAACGGAAGAAAGGGGACAGCATGGCGAGCGACAGCGCCGACGTGGTCATCGTCACCGGCGCCACCAGCGGAATCGGCCTCGCGGTCACCGAGCACCTGGCTCAGCAGGGCGCGAAGGTGTTCATCTGCTCACGGCACGAGGAGGACCTGGCCGTCACCGTCAAGAACCTGCGCGAGCGCGGCTTCGAGGTGGACGGAGAGCGCTGCGACGTCCGCTCCCGCGACGAGGTGCACGCCTTCGTCGAGGCGGCGGTACGCCGCTACGGCACCGTGGACGCCCTCGTCAACAACGCCGGACGCAGCGGCGGCGGAGTCACCGCCGACCTCACCGACGAGACCTGGTACGACGTCATCGACACCAATCTCAACAGCGTCTTCCTCATGACGCGCGAGGTGCTCACCACCGGCGGCATGCGCGGCAAGCCGCGCGGCCGGATCGTCAACATCGCCTCGACGGGCGGCAAACAGGGCGTCGTCCTGGGGGCGCCGTACTCGGCCTCCAAGCACGGCGTGGTCGGCCTCACCAAGGCACTGGGCCTGGAGTTGGCGAAGACCGGCATCACCGTCAACGCCGTCTGCCCCGGCTACGTCGAGACGCCCATGGCGCAGCAGGTCCGCTCCAACTACGCACGGCTGTGGGGCAGCGACGAGCAGGCGGTCCTCGAACGCTTCGAGACCAAGATCCCGCTCGGCCGCTACTCCACCCCGCAGGAGGTGGCCGGCCTGGTCGGCTACCTGATGACGGACACCGCCGCCTCCATCACCGCACAGGCGCTCAATGTGTGCGGCGGTCTCGGCAACTACTGACGGCAGCGACGGACAAGGACCGATGAAGCCATGAACGACGTGCAGCACATCACCACGGTGGCGGCCACGCCCGAGACCGTGTACGGCCTGCTGGCCGACGCCACCACCTGGCCGGTGCACTTCCACCCCACCGTCCACGTGGAACGCTTCGAAGAGGACGGCCCCGACGAGCGCCTGCGCATCTGGGCGGTCGCCGGCGACCAGGTCAAGTCCTGGACCTCGCACCGGCATCGGGACCCCGAGGGCCTGCGCATCGCCTTCCGGCAGGAGGTCTACCAGCCGCCGGTCGCCGCGATGTCCGGGGCGTGGGTCCTGCGCGGGCTCCCGGACGGCGGGACCGAGGTCGTCCTGGAGCACAGCTACCGGGCCGTCGACGACGATCCGCACGGCCTCGCCTGGATCGCCGAGGTCACCGACCGCAACTCCCGCGCCGAGCTGGCGAATCTCAAAGCGCTGGCCGAGCAGCCGGCCGACCGGTCCGAACTGGTGCTGACCTTCGAGGACACCGTCGTCGTCGACGGCCGGACCAGCGACGTCTACGACTTCCTGTACCGGGCGCAGTCGTGGCCCGACCGGCTGCCGCACGTCGCCCGCATGGACCTGACGGAGGACGAACCGGGCGTGCAGATCATGGAGATGGACACCATCACCGCCGACGGCGCGATGCACACCACCAAGTCCGTGCGGGTCTGCTTCACCGACGAGCGGATCGTCTACAAGCAGATCGTCGTGCCCCCGCTGATGACGGCCCACACCGGCGAATGGCGGGTCACGGCGGTGCGCGGGGGCGTTTCGGTGACCTCGCAGCACACCGTGGCGATCCGCCCCGAAGCCGTCCCGGGCGTCCTGGGCGAGGGCGCCACCGTCGCCGACGCCCGCGAGTTCGCCCGGACCGCGCTGAGCGGCAACAGCCGGATCACCCTGGAGCACGCCAAGGCGTACGCCGAGGGGACGACGACCGCCGGTTCGCAGGTCTGAGTCGAGCGAGCAACGGGGGGCAGGAGTCGTGGAGTTGGGCCGGATGAGGGCCGCGGGCCGGGCTGCGAGAGGGACGGCCGAGCAGGCCGGGACGACGGCCACGGCGCAGGCCCCCGCGGCCATCGGCCGACAGATCGGCGCGGACACGGTCGCCGTCCGGTGGCAGTACGCCGACCGCGACCCGCGCACCCACGCCCGGGAACTGCTGCGCACCGCCGCAGCCGAGGCCGTGGGGGCGCACCCGGCCGAGGTCCGCATCGGCCGGTCGGCGTCCGGCGCCCCGCAGGTGTCCGGCGCGGCCTCGGGGCTGCTCGTGGGCGTGAGCCACACCCGCGGTCTGGTGGCCGTCGTGGTCGCCGGACCCGGTAACCGGGCGCTCGGGGTGGGTGTGGACGTGGAGGCCGTCCGGCCCCTGGACGCGATCGCTCTCGCCGAGCGGTGGTTCACCACCGTCGAGGCGGCCTGGGTTCGCGCACTGCCTCCGGGACTGCGGGCCACGGGCCTGCTGGATCTGTGGACGCGCAAGGAGGCCGCCGGCAAAGCCCTCGGGCTTGGACTGCGCGCGGGCGGTCTGCGCCGCCCGGTCGGCCTCCCCCCACCAGGCACGCCACCGGGATCACCACGCTCCCTGACCCCGTTACCCGGGGACCGCCTGCTTGCGGGCGGTGTGCTGCCCGGGCCGCACGGCTACGTCCTGGCGTGCGCCGTCAGCGGAGCCGGCACACCGCCTGCCCTCGTCCTGGTCACCCCGCCGGGCACACAACTGCCGTCACCGCGGCCCGAGCACCGGCGCACCCCGGCCGACGGCTCACTGCCATCCACCACACCACCGTGGAGAGAGTGAAACACCATGCACACTGCTGAGCACACCGCGTCCGGCCTCCCCGAGGAGACCGCGAAGGCGCACCGGCACATCGTCGCGGACCGCGCCGCGGCCGCGACACCGCCGAGCCTGCACGACCGGCTCACCGAACTCGGCCGGCTCAAGGAAGCGGCCCGGCACGGCCCCGATCCGGCAGCGACCGGGCGGCAGCACGCACGCGGCAAGCTGACCGCCCACGAACGCATCGGACTGCTCCTGGACGAGGGCTCGTTCACCGAGGTCGAGGCCCTGCGCCGACACCGGGCCACCGGCTTCGGCCTGGAACGGCGGCGCCCGCACTCGGACGGCGTGGTCACCGGCTGGGGCACGGTGGAGGGCCGCACCGTCTTCGTCTACGCCCATGACTTCCGCGTCTTCGGCGGCGCGCTGGGCGAGGCGCACGCCGAGAAGATCCACAAGCTGATGGACATGGCGGAGGCGGCGGGAGCCCCGCTGGTCTCGCTGAACGACGGTGCCGGCGCCCGGATCCAGGAGGGCGTCAGCGCGCTGGCCGGCTACGGCGGCATCTTCCAGCGCAACACCCGCGCCTCCGGAGTGATCCCGCAGATCAGCGTCATGCTCGGCCCGTGCGCCGGTGGCGCCGCCTACGCCCCGGCACTTACCGACTTCGTCTTCATGGTCCGCGAGACCGCGCAGATGTTCATCACCGGCCCCGACGTCGTCCAGGCCGTCACCGGCGAGCAGATCACCCACAACGGGCTCGGCGGCGCCGACGTCCACGCCACCACGTCCGGCGTCGCGCACTTCGCCTACGACGACGAGCAGTCCTGCCTGGAGGACGTGCGGTTCCTGCTGTCGCTGCTGCCCGCCAACAACCGCGAACTCGCCCCCGCGGCGCCGAGCGCGGACCCGGCCGACCGGCGCACCGACGCCCTGCTGGACCTGGTCCCCCACGATCCGGGCCGCGCCTACGACATGCGGGCGGTCGTCGAGGAGATCGTCGACGACGGTGAGATGTTCGAGGTACACCCCGGCTGGGCGACGAACATCGTGTGCGCTCTGGCCCGCCTCGACGGCCATGTCGTGGGCATCGTGGCCAACCAACCCGCCGCGTTCGCAGGCGTACTGGACATCAGGGCGTCCGAGAAGGCCGCCCGCTTCGTCCAGCTCTGCGACGCCTTCAACATCCCGCTCGTGACCCTCGTGGACGTCCCCGGCTTCCTGCCCGGCGTCGACCAGGAGCACGGCGGCATCATCCGGCACGGCGCCAAGCTGCTGTACGCGTACTGCAATGCCACCGTGCCGCGGATCTCCCTGGTGCTGCGCAAGGCGTACGGCGGCGCCTACATCGTCATGGACTCCCGCTCGATCGGCGCCGACCTGGCCCTGGCCTGGCCCACCAACGAGATCGCGGTGATGGGCGCCGAGGGCGCCGCGAACATCGTCTTCCGCCGTGAGATCGCGGCGGCCGACGACCCGGAGGCGCTGCGTCAACAGCGGATCAAGGAGTACAAGGCCGAGCTGATGCACCCGTACTACGCGGCCGAGCGCGGCCTGGTCGACGACGTGATCGACCCGCGCGACACCAGGTCGACGCTGATCCGCTCGCTGGCGATGCTGCGCCGCAAACACGCCGACCTGCCGTCCCGCAAGCACGGGAATCCTCCGCTGTGATGAGCGGCGACGTGGACGAGATACGCGTACTGCACGGCCGCCCGAGCCACGAGGACTCGGCGCCCTCCTGGCCGTGTTGTCGGCCGCGGCCCAGGAGCAAGCCCCTTCACCGCAACCCGGTGCGACGAGCGGTGCCGAAGCCACCTGGGGCCGCACCCACCACGCCCCGCACCGCCAGACCCGTTCCTGGAAGTCCCAACCCGCCTGATCCCGAGGAGAGTTGAGCCATCGTGCGCAAGGTGCTCATCGCCAACCGTGGCGAAATCGCTGTCCGCGTGGCCCGGGCCTGCCGGGATGCCGGGATCGCGAGCGTGGCCGTCTACGCGGACCCGGACCGCGACGCTCTGCATGTCCGCGCCGCGGACGAGGCGTTCGCCCTGGGCGGTACTGCATCACTCCGGGGGACACCCCCCGGACCCCCGGCAGAAAAGCCGGTCAGGAGGGGCGGCCCGCACGGGCATCGCGAGGCGACTTCGAGTGACACCCCGGCGACCAGTTACCTGGACATGGACAAGGTCCTGAACGCGGCGCGCGAGTCCGGCGCGGACGCCATCCACCCCGGATACGGCTTCCTGTCCGAGAACGCCGACTTCGCGCAGGCCGT
>NZ_JARHTP010000014.1 GCF_029223485.1 Streptomyces coacervatus
GGCCTGAACGGCCTCGTCCTCAAGCGCCGGACGGGCTGGGATGGCTGACCCCGGCCCCGACAGGGCCCTTGGCTGCAGCAACAAGTACGTCGCACCCCCCACCAGCCCCGACAGCACGAAGCTGCAGTCCACCCCGCCCGTCAGTGACAGCAGCGGGCCCTCGTACGAGGGCAGGGACACGGCGAGCAGGCCTACCCCTGCCCCCACCGCCCAGGACACCGTCGCCGGGATGTTCCAGCCCGCGGTGTACCAGTAAATGCCGCCCCGCGACCGGCGGTTGAACACCTGCAGTGCATCCGCGTCGTACACCCCGCGGCAACGCGCGAAGCCGATCAGGGTGATGACCGCCCACGGCGTGCCGATGGCCGTCAGGAGAAGCACGAAGGACGTCATCGCGGACTGCGCGTCCCAGGCGTAGTGGCCCGCGAAGACGCAGACCGTGGCGACGACGGCGACCGTGCAGGTGGCTCGTGCCCGGGAGGCGCGCGGCAGGATGGCGTCCAGGTCGAGGCCCATGGAATAGAGCATCAGGCCCGCGTTGCCGACCGAGCCCGCGGATGCCGCCAGCAGGAGCGGGACCAGGTACCAGGTGGGGGACGCGGACACCAGCGGGCCCGCGTAGTCGAGCGCCGCCCGGGCCGCGTACGCCGTGAAGGTGCCGAAGAGCTGGGGGACGAGCAGACCAGCGATCAGGCCGAGCCAGGTCGCGTGCAGGACCCGGCGGGAGGCATGGCGGGCCGGGGAGATGTAGCGGGTGTAGTCGCCGAGGAGGGTGATGAAGGCGATCGGGCCCGACAGACCTGCCGCCACCGTCGCCAGGAACCACGTCGGCCAGAAGCCGCCCAGCAGATAACCGCCGGTCCCCGGGAGCGCGGCAGTCGTGAAGTGCGGCGCGTACGCGATCACGCCCAGCATCAGCAGCGCCGTCATGCCGATCGCCAGGACCCGGGACATCGTGAGGAGCACGCGGTAGCCGTACACCGCGCCCGCGACCGTCGCCGCCGCGAGCAGTCCGTAGACGACGCCGTACGACATCCCGCTCGCCGGCAGCCCGAACAGGCGGCCCAGCACGCTCACCATCACATCGCCGCCGATCCACACGGTCAGCGCGGTGTAGCCGAGGGCCAGCAGGAGGCCGACGACCGAGCCGACCAGCCGGCCCCGCACGCCGAACTGGGCGCCGGAGGAGGTCGAGAGGTTGGTCGCCGTGCGGAGCGAGATCAGGGCGAGGGGGGCCGTGAGCAGCGTCCCCAGCACCGTGCCGACCACGATCGAGCTCACCGAGGACCACCAGTCCAGCCCGAACGACGGCGGCAGCCAGCCGAAGATGATCACGCCCAGGCAGAGGTTGGAGCCGAGCAGGATCGACACCAGGTCGCTCGGCCCGCTGGTGCGTTCCTCGTCGGGGATGGTGTCGACTCCGCGCTGTTCCATCGGCATGGCTGATCTCCCTCGCGTTTGCGCAGCGTTTAGAACGTCACTCAATGTGAGTCATGTCGTCGGAGGCGTCAAGGCTTTCTATTAGCAGATTCAGTGGTTAGAGTAGCGTTCTAAGTGAAGGGAATGACATGCGGCTGACTCCCACCGAACGCGACCGGCTGCTGCTCTTCGGAGCCGCCGAGCTGGCCCGCGCCCGCCGGGCCCGCGGCCTACGGCTCAACGTGCCGGAGGCCACCGCGCTCATCGCGGACACCGTCTGCGAGGCCGCCCGCGACGGCGCCCGGCTCGCCGAGGCCATCGAGCGCGCCCGGTCCGTCCTCGGTCCGGCCGATGTGCTGCCCGGCGTCGCGGACGTCGTCACCGAGGTGCACGTCGAGGCCGTCTTCGACGACGGTTCACGGCTCGCGGTGGTGAGTGATCCGATCGGCGGGGGTGCGCTGGGGGAGCGGGCGCCCGGTGCGCTGCTGCCGGGGCCCGTGCACGCCGACCCCGAGGCGGTCGTACGGCTGACGGTCACCAACACCGCCACCGTGCCCGTCTCCGTCACCTCCCACTTCCACTTCTTCGAGGCCAACCCGCGCCTGGACTTCGTACGGGAGGAGGCCTACGGGATGCGGCTCGCCGTGCCCGCCGGGTCGTCGGTGCGGTTCGGGCCGGGGGAGAGCGTCGAGATCGGGTTGGTGCCGATCGGGGGCGAGCGGGTCGCGATCGGGTTCGCGGGGCTCGTCGACGGGGCGCTGGACGCGCCGGGGGCGAAGGAAGAGGCCCTGCGCAGGGCCGCCGCCTGCGGATATCTGGGAGCAGACCGATGAGCAACGATTCCTACGCGAGCATCGATCCTTATGCGTACGCCGCCACTCACGGGCCCCGCGCCGGCGACCGTGTCCGGCTCGGCGACTCCGGGCTGACCGTCCGTGTCGAGTCCGACTCCCAGCAGTACGGCGACGAGTTCCTCGCCGGCTTCGGCAAGACCGCCCGGGACGGGCTGCACCTCAAGGCCGCCGCCGTCCGGGAGACCTGTGACGTCGTCATCAGCAATGTGGTGGTGATCGATGCCGTTCAGGGGATCCGGAAGGTTTCCATCGGCATCCGGGAGGGGCGGATCTGCGCCATTGGACGGGCCGGGAACCCGGACACCCTCGACGGGGTGGACGTGGTCGTCGGCACCGGTACGTCGATCGTCTCCGGCGAGGGGCTCATCGCCACCGCAGGCGCCGTCGACACGCATGTCCATCTGCTGTCGCCGCGGATCATGGAGGCCTCGCTGGCGTCCGGTGTGACCACGATCATCGGGCAGGAGTTCGGGCCGGTGTGGGGGGTCGGGGTCAACTCGCCGTGGGCGCTGCGGCATGCGTTCGACGCCTTCGACGCCTGGCCGGTCAACATCGGCTTCCTGGGCCGGGGTTCGTCCTCGCACCGGGCTCCGCTGGTCGAGGCCCTCGCCGAGGGCGGTGCCTGCGGCTTCAAGGTCCACGAGGACATGGGCGCCCACACACGGGCGCTGGATACGGCGTTGCGGGTCGCGGAGGAGCACGATGTCCAAGTCGCCCTGCACAGCGACGGGTTGAATGAATGTCTCTCGGTCGAGGACACGCTGCGGGTGCTGGAAGGACGCACCATCCACGCCTTCCACATCGAGGGGTGCGGGGGCGGCCATGTGCCGAACGTCCTGAAAATGGCGGGAGTCGCCAACGTCATCGGGTCGTCCACCAACCCGACCCTGCCCTTCGGGCGGGACGCCGTCGCGGAGCACTACGGCATGATCGTCTCCGTCCACGATCTGAAGACCGACCTGCCGGGCGACGCCGCCATGGCCCGCGACCGCATCCGCGCCGGGACCATGGGCGCCGAGGATGTGCTGCACGACCTGGGCGCGATCGGCATCACCTCGTCGGATGCGCAGGGCATGGGGCGGGCCGGTGAGACGGTCCGCCGTACCTTCGCCATGGCCGGGAAGATGAAGGCCGAGTTCGGCGCCCCGGACGACCATGACAACGAGCGCGTCCTGCGCTACCTGGCCAAGCTGACCATCAACCCGGCCATCGCGCACGGGCTCTCGCACGAGGTCGGCTCGATCGAGGTCGGCAAGCTGGCCGACATCGTGCTGTGGCGGCCGGAGTACTTCGGCGCCAAGCCGCAGCTGGTGCTGAAATCCGGCTTCCCGGCGTACGGCGTGGTCGGCGACCCGAACGCGGCCACCGACACCTGCGAACCCCTCGTCCTGGGACCGCAGTTCGGGGCGCACGGCGCGACGCCCGCCGAGATCTCGGTGGCCTTCGTCGCCCGGGCCGCCCTCGACCAGGGCAATGACACCATGCCGACCCGGCGACGGCGGGTCGCCGTGCGCGGCACCCGTGGCATCGGGCCCGCCGACCTGCGCCTCAACTCCCGTACCGGAGCGGTGGATGTCGACCAGCGGACCGGTCTGGTCACGCTCGACGGCGAACCGATCCGCTCGGAGCCCGCCGAATCCGTCTCCCTCAACCGCCTCTACTTCCTCTGAGGACCTGTGATGTCTGCTGCCGCCGACGGCTTCCGTATGCCCGCCGAATGGACCCCGCACGAGCGCACCTGGATGGCGTGGCCGGGACCGAACCCGACCTTCGCCGACCCGGACGACCTCGCCGCCTCCCGCGCCGCCTGGGCGTCGGTCGCCCGTACGATCCGCCGCTTCGAGCCGGTGACGGTGGTGTGCGGACCGGGGCAGTCGGTGGACGCGCGGGCGCTGCTGGGGCCGGACATCGACATGGTCGAGCGGGAGCTCGACGACGCGTGGATGCGGGACATCGGCCCCACGTTCCTCACGAACGGGCGTGAACTCGCCGCCGTGGACTGGACGTTCAACGGCTGGGGCGCACAGGGGTGGGCCCGCTGGGAGCGTGACGCGAAGATCGCCGCGTATGTCTCGGACCTCGCTGGTGCGCGGACGTACGCCTCGAAGCTCGTCAACGAAGGCGGTGCGATCCATGTCGACGGTGAGGGGACGGTGCTGCTGACCGAGACGGTCCAGCTCGGCCCCGAGCGCAACCCGGAGTGGACGAAGGAGCAGGTCGAGGCCGAGATCCACGCCCACCTCGGCACCAGCAAGGCGATCTGGCTGCCGCGCGGCCTCACCGGCGACTACCCTCCCCCACTGCCTAAAGGGCGTGGGGGGACCCCCAACGGCTTCGGCACCCTCGGCCATGTCGACATCGTCGCCGCGTTCGCACGCCCCGGCGTCGTGGTCGCGCACTCCCAGCCCGATCCGGCACACCCCGACCACGAGGTGACGAAGGAGGTCATCGGGCTGCTCAAGGCACAGACGGACGCCCGCGGCCGCCGCCTGGAGGTCGTCGAGGTGCCCGCCCCGACCGTCCTGGAGGCCGACGGCCACTGGGCCGACTACTCCTACATCAATCACTACCTCTGCAACGGCGGCGTGGTGCTGTGCGGCTTCGACGACCCGCGTGACGAGATCGCCGCCGGGATCTTCCGCCGGCTCTTCCCGGAGCGGACGGTCACCCTCGTGGACGCTCGGACGATCTTCGCGGGCGGCGGCGGGATCCACTGCATCACGCAGCAGCAGCCGCGGGTCCGGTGACGGCCCGCGTCGGGTAGCGGAGTCGGGTAGAACATACGGGTGAACGTCCTGGTCTGCGCGGCCTGCGGCCGCAGCCTCAGCGAGCCGCTGCGCCTGCTGCCCGAGCTGCCCGAACGCCCCGAGTACGACGGGCTGAAGAACGCCGACGGCTCGCGGCACGCTCCGTCGACCGTGCCGCGGGGCGCCTGCGCGGTCGACCCCGAGCCGAGCGGGGCCCCGCTCGTGCCCCATCCGGACCCGGAGTGGTTGGGGCCCGCCATGCCCGGCGTCATCATCAGCGACCCCGACGGACCGGGCTGCCTGATCTCCGCGGGGCCGCGCAACACCCTGGTGGTCCACCCCGAGGACGCCCGCGGATTCCTGGCGCCCAACCCCGCCGTCCAGGAGATCGGGTGCTGCGGTGCGCCCGGGCAGGAGGGGCCGAACCAGGTGTGCCCGGGGTGCGGCGCCGAGGTGGCGACCCTGTTCTCCGAGTGCTACGGGTCGTACGAGACCCACTTCCTCCCCGACGCCGTAAGAGTGGCCGCCCCATGAGCACCCCCCGCCGCACCCCGGCCCCGCCGCGCGAGCAGGTCCTCGCCGCCGCCATGGGCATGATCGCCGAACGCGGCCTGGAGAAGCTCACCATGGCCGCGCTCGGCCGCGAGGTCGGCATGAGCAGCGGGCACCTGCTCTACTACTTCCGCTCCAAGGACGAACTGCTGCTGCAGGCCCTGGAGTGGAGCGAGGGCCGGCTGGGCGCCGAGCGCGGACGGCTGCTGGCGCGCGGCGGCACGGCCCGCGAGCGGCTCGACGCCTACGTCGACCTGTATGTCCCCGACGGCCACCGCGACCCGCACTGGACCCTCTGGCTGGAGGTCTGGAACCGCTCGCAGAACGCTGCCGCCGAATCGGCCGCCCGCGACCGGCAGGCCGCCATCGAGGGCGTCTGGCACCGCGACCTGGTGGCGCTGATCGCGGAGGGAGCGTCGCGGGGCGAGTTCCGCCGCGTCGACCCGGACCGTTTCGCGGCCCGGCTGCGGGCGCTGCTCGACGGCTTCTCCATCCATGTGGCGATCGGGCTGCGGGGGACGGACCGGGGGCAAGTTCTCGGCCACGTAAGGGAGTTCCTGGACGAGAGCCTCCTCGCGGACGACTGAACCCGGGTCCGGGGGAACAGCGGCACTCGGGGTCGCCGACATCTTCGTAGGGCGCCTGCGGTGATCAGCACAGTGTTCGCATCCTGAGACGGACGGTGAGCGCGGGGGTGGGTTGTGCCAGACTGCCCCCGTGCTCTCGTTCGCCATGATTATTGGCAGCAGGCGCGCCGGTCCGCAGTGACCGCCACGTACGACCAGGTACGGGCGGACACCGTCGTCCTCGACCCGCGCGCAGACCTCTCGCACCCGCGAGGGGTTTTTCGCTTTTCTGGCCCACCTTCAGCCGGGAGCAAAGCGCGAGGGATCATTGGGGGACGGTGGAGCCGGTCATTCCGGTACAGACAGACCGCGATCCAACGGGATCTGTGATCCGACACAGGAGCCTTGACACCATGACCGACACCAGCGAGCTCGACGATTCGTTCCACGTCTTCGACACGACCCTGCGCGACGGCGCGCAGCGCGAGGGCATCAACCTCACCGTCGCGGACAAGCTGGCCATCGCACGGCACCTGGACGACTTCGGCGTGGGCTTCATCGAGGGCGGCTGGCCCGGCGCCAACCCGCGGGACACCGAGTTCTTCGCCCGCGCCCAGCAGGAGATCGACTTCAAGCACGCCCAGCTCGTGGCCTTCGGCGCCACCCGCCGGGCCGGTGGGAAGGCCTCGGAGGACCCGCAGGTCAAGGCGCTCCTGGACTCGGGCGCCGAGGTCATCACGCTGGTCGCCAAGTCCCACGACCGGCATGTGGAACTCGCCCTGCGCACGACGCTGGACGAGAACCTGGAGATGGTCCGGGACACCGTCTCCCACCTCCGGTCGCAGGGCCGCCGGGTGTTCGTCGACTGCGAGCACTTCTTCGACGGCTACCGCGCGAACCCGGAGTACGCGAAGGCCGTCGTACGGGCCGCCGCCGAGGCCGGAGCCTCCGTCGTCATCCTCTGCGACACCAACGGCGGCATGCTCCCCGCCCAGGTCCAGGCGGTCGTGGCGACGGTCCTCGCGGACACCGGCGCCCGGCTCGGCATCCATGCCCAGGACGACACGGGCTGCGCCGTCGCCAACACCCTCGCCGCCGTCGACGCGGGCGCGACCCACGTCCAGTGCACGGCGAACGGCTACGGCGAGCGCGTCGGCAACGCCAACCTGTTCCCGGTCGTGGCGGCCCTGGAGCTGAAGTACGGCAAGCAGGTCCTCCCCGAGGGCGCGCTGCGCGAGATGACCCGTATCTCGCACGCCATCGCCGAGGTGGTCAACCTCACCCCCTCCACGCACCAGCCGTACGTCGGCGTCTCGGCCTTCGCGCACAAGGCGGGCCTGCATGCCTCGGCCATCAAGGTCGACCCGGACCTGTACCAGCACATCGACCCCGAGCTGGTCGGCAACACGATGCGGATGCTGGTCTCCGACATGGCGGGCCGCGCCTCGATCGAGCTCAAGGGCAAGGAGCTCGGCGTCGACCTGGGCGGTGACCGCGAGCTGGTCGGCCGGGTCGTCGAGCGGGTGAAGGAGCGCGAGCTCAAGGGCTACACGTACGAGGCCGCGGACGCGAGCTTCGAGCTGCTGCTGCGCTCCGAGGTCGAGGGCAGGCCGTTGAAGTACTTCGAGGTGGAGTCCTGGCGTGCCATCGTCGAGGACCGCCCCGACGGCACCCACGCCAACGAGGCCACGGTCAAGCTCTACGCCAAGGGCGAGCGCATCGTCGCCACCGCGGAGGGCAACGGCCCGGTCAACGCCCTCGACCGCGCCCTGCGCGTGGCGCTCGAAAAGATCTACCCCCAGCTCGCCAAGCTCGAACTCGTCGACTACAAGGTCCGCATCCTGGAAGGCGTCCACGGCACGCAGTCCACGACCCGCGTCCTGATCTCCACGTCCGACGGCGCGGGCGAGTGGTCCACGGTGGGCGTGGCGGAGAACGTCATCGCGGCGTCGTGGCAGGCGCTGGAGGATGCGTACACGTACGGTCTGCTGCGGGCGGGGGTCGAGCCGGCGGAGTAGTCACCCGGCGTCGGAGTGCCTGGGGGCTCCGCCCCCAGACCCCCGTTCGGCCCTTAAGGGGCCTCGTCCTCGAACGCCGGACGGGCTGAGATTGGCTGAGCCAAATCCAGCCCGTCCGGCAACTCGCTACTGCAAATGCCACTTCTGGTTGGCAGCCCCCGTGCACGACCAGATCTGCGCCCGCGCCCCGTTGACCGACGAGTTGTCGGTGACGTCCAGGCACTTGTTCGCGGCCGTGTTCACGACGTCACCGGTCGAGGAGTTGTACGACCACTGCTGTGCACCGGTCGCGTTGCAGTCGTACAACTGCACCTTCGCCCCGTCCGCCGTCGAACCCGACGTCACGTCGAGGCACTTCCCGAGCGCCCGCACCGTGCCGTCCATCTGCGTGGTCCACTGCTGGGCGGTGGATCCGTTGCAGTCGTAGAGCTGAACCGCCGTACCGTTCGTGCTCGAACCGCCCGCCACGTCAAGGCACTTGCCCGCCAACCCGACGAAGGCTCCCGACTGCCCGCCCGCGCCCGACTGCGTCCCCGACCACGTGAACGTCGCCGACGTCCTGCCGGGGAGGGAGTAAGTCGCGTGCTGCGAGCCCCAGTCGATGGTCACCGTCTTCGCCGACGAAGCGTCGTTGTAGGCGATCAGCGCCTTCGAGCCGTCCGGGTTGCGCCACGCGACGTTCGGCACGGCAGCCGAGGCCGTGGAGGCGATGCGCTGGGCGCCCGGCCGTACGAACTTCGTCAGGTGGCCCATCGTGTAGTACTCGACCGTGTAGTCGACCGTCCCGCTCGCCCCGTCGCCGTTGTGCACGGTGATCAGGCCGGTGCAGGTGCCGCAACCCCCGTTGTGCGGGCCCATGTTCTGGTCCACGGCCAGCGACCACTTGGTCACCGACTTCGCCCAGTTGCGGGTGTAGTCGATGATGTTGTTCATGTCCTCGCGCTGTTGGTCGGCGATCCAGGTGCCGCCCGAGTGCTCGGTGCCGAAGGCGTCCAGCGAGGGGTACTGGTTGTGCACGGACGTCTGCTTGGTGACGTCGCCGCCGTAGCCGTGCCAGGCGATCCCGCCGAAGTTGGGGTGGTTGCGGATCGCCGGGTCGTCGACCGACTGCGCCGCGTAGGAGTCGTAGACGTCCCAGTTCCAGTCGTGTGCGAGGACCTTGGTGGACAGGCCGGCCGACTGGAGCTTCGGCAGCAGCTCGTTCTTCAGGAAGTACGCCAGCCCGCTCGCGTTCCAGCTCATCGACGGGTAGCCGGAACAGCAGGTCGGCTCGTTCTGCGGGGTCACATATGAGACGTTCACGCCCTGATCCCGGTACGCCTGAAGGTACTTGACGAAGTACGAGGCGTACGCCCCGTAGTCCTCCGCCTTCAGCCAGCCGCCGTTGAGCTGCCCGCTGTCCTTCATCCAGGCGGGCGCGGTCCACGGTGAGGCCAGCACCGTGAGAGACGGGTTGAGCTGGAGCGCCTGCTTGGTCAGCGGTACGACGTCCGCGAGGTCGTGGGCGATCGAGAACTGTGACAGTGACGTGTCCGTCTGCCCGGCCGGCACGTCGTCGTACGTGTACCCGTACCGCGCCAGGTCCGAGGCGCCCATCGGATTGCGCAGGAACGACAGCCCGATGCCGTCCGTCGGCGAGAACAGCTTCCGCATGGTCGCGTCCCGGGTCGCCTGCGACAGCGCCCCGCTGCTGTTCATCAGCCAGGCCGCGGTGTCCGTGAAGGACGCACCGCCGCCGGTGAACGTCTGGTAGCGGGTGTTCTCGTCGACGGTGATGTTCTCGCCGCCACCACCGGTGCCGGACTGGAAGGCGAACGGTGTCTGGGCCTGGAGGCCGCGCGTCACATGGCGTCCGGCGGAGTCGTCGGTGGTGGTGAGCCAGGCCGTGACCTGCTCACCGGCGGCGTGTGCGGGGGCCGTGGCCGCGGTGAAGCCGGCCGTGGAGAGGAGTCCGGCCAGCAGCAGCCGGACCGTGCGGGTGGTTCTCCTCATGCTGTGTCGCCCTCCCGGAATGTCTGACGTGACGTCTTGACGGGTGTGTGGGCCGTTAGTTAACTCACGGCGTGATCTAAGTCATGAGTGAAGCACGAGAGTCGAGGGATGGTCTATGCCAAGAACCGCTCTGCTCGTCTCGCCGAGAACCGCGGTGCTCGTCTCCGCGGCCCTCCTCGCCGCCGCGCTGCCACTGTCCTCGGCCCGAGCGGCCGAGGATCCGGCCCCCGTCCCCGTCGACCGCTTCGAGGGCGAGGTCCCCTTCGCCGCCCAGCCCGCCGACGGCATCTTCACGTGGGGCAGCGACAGCGACGATCCGCCCCAACTCCAGCTCGCCGACCGGCCCGACGCGCCCGAGGGGGCGAAGGTCCTCACCGGCACCTACGACATCAGCGGCTACGGCGGCTTCACCCACGACTTCGCCGCGAACGAACCCGCCCACGACTGGTCCGCCCACAAGGGCATCCGGTTCTGGTGGGACGGACAGAACACCGGCAGGAAGACCGCCTTCGAGATCAAGGACGGCGGCGCGAACGGCGAGGCCTCCGAGCTCTGGACGACCTCCTTCACCGACGACTGGACCGGCTGGAAACAGGTCGAGATCCCCTTCACCGACTTCGCATACCGCACGGACTACCAGCCCGTCGGCGGCATCGACCACGTCCTCGGGCTGACGCAGATGTGGGGCTACGCCGTCACCCTCCCCGTCGGCGTCAAGAGTCAATTCGCCATGGACGACGTCGAGTTGTACGGCAAGGCCGACCAAGCCCTGCGGGCGAACGTCACGACCGACGCCGCCGTCTATCCGGTCGAGGAGGGCGGGACGGCCGCCGTCAAGGTCACCGTCGCCACCACCGGCTCCGCTCCGATCGACGCCCCGGTGACCGTCGCGTACGAGACCACCGACGGCACCGCGGACCCCGGCAAGGACTACACGCCCGTCACCGGAACCCTCACCTTCCCCGCAGGCACGGCCCCCGGCGCGACGCGGACCATCCATGTGCCGACCCTGCGCGACAAGGCCGCCGAGCCCGCCGAGACGATCCCGCTCAAGCTGACCGTCACGGGCGCCAAGGCCCCGGTCGAGCCCCCGCAGGTCGTCGTCGACGCCAACGGACTGCCGTACCTCGACAGCAAGCTGCCGGTGAAGAAGCGCGTCGCCGACCTCGTCTCCCGTATGTCCCTGGAGGAGAAGGCCGGCCAGATGACCCAGGCCGAGCGCGGAGCCGTCGGGAACGGCGGCGACATCGCGACCTACGCCCTCGGCTCACTCCTCTCCGGCGGCGGCTCCACCCCCACGCCCAACACGCCCGAGGCCTGGGCGAAGATGATCGACGGCTATCAACTCCGGGCACAGGCAACGCGGTTCCAGATCCCCCTGATCTACGGCGTCGACGCGGTGCACGGCCACAACAACCTGGTCGGCGCCACGATCATGCCGCACAACATCGGCATCGGGGCGACGAGAGATCCCGGGCTCGCCCGGAGGGCGGGCGCGGTGACGGCCTCCGAGGTCCGCGCCACCGGCATCCCCTGGGACTTCGCCCCCTGTCTCTGCGTCTCCCGCGACGAACGCTGGGGCCGCTCCTACGAGTCCTTCGGCGAGGACCCGGCCCTCGTCCAGTCCATGGAGACGGTCATCCAGGGCCTCCAAGGCCCCGCGGACGGGCGGGAGTTGAAGGACAACGACAAGGTCCTCGCCACCGCCAAGCACTTCGTCGGCGACGGCGGCACCGAGTACGGCTCCTCCACCACCGGCACGTACACCATCGACCAGGGCGTCACCAAGGTCACCCGGCAGCAGCTGGAGGCCATCCACCTGGCGCCGTACCGGACGGCCGTCGACCGGGGCATCGGCTCGGTCATGCCCTCGTACTCCTCGCTGGACATCCTCGGCGACGGACAGGGCCCGGTGAAGATGCACGCCCGCGCCGACATGATCAACGGAGTGCTCAAGGGCCGGATGGGCTTCGACGGCTTCGTCATCAGCGACTGGGACGCCATCAACCAGCTGCCCGGCGACTACCCGGCCCATGTCAGCACGGCCGTCAACGCCGGAGTCGACATGATGATGGTGCCGTACAGCTACAAGGACTTCCGTACGACGCTCGTCGACCAGGTGAAGGCCGGTCGTGTCAGCGAGCAGCGGATCGACGACGCCGTATCCCGCATCCTCACGCAGAAGTTCCGGCTCGGGCTCTTCGAGAAGCCGTACGCCGACACGAGCGGCGCCGCGCGGATCGGTTCCGGCGGGCACCGGGCCGTCGCCCGGCAGGCGGCCGCCGAGTCGCAGGTGCTGCTGAAGAACAGCGGGGGAGTGCTCCCGCTGAAGAAGGGCCAGAAGGTGTACGTCGCCGGGTCCAACGCAGACGACCTCGGCAACCAGACCGGCGGCTGGACCGTCACCTGGCAGGGCGCCTCCGGCACGCACACCCAGGGCACGACCATCCTCGACGGGATGCGGAAGGACGGAGACGTCACCTACTCCAAGGACGCCTCCGCGCCCACGGCCGGCCATGACGTCGGCGTGGTCGTCGTCGGCGAGACTCCGTACGCGGAGGGCGTCGGTGATGTCGGCAACGGGCACGATCTGCAGCTCTCCGCCGCCGACAAGGCCGCCGTGGACAAGGTGTGCGCGGCCATGAGGTGCGCGGTGCTGATCGTGTCCGGGCGCCCGCAGCTGATCGGCGACCGGCTCGGCGAGATCGACGGCCTGGTCGCCTCCTGGCTGCCGGGCACCGAGGGCGACGGGGTGGCCGACGTGCTCTACGGCAAGCGGCCGTTCACCGGCCAACTCCCGGTCACCTGGCCCAAGTCCGAGGCCCAGCTGCCGATCAACGTCGGCGACACGGCGTACGACCCGCAGTTCCCGTACGGCTGGGGTCTGACGACGCTGGCCAAGGTGCCTGAGGGTGGCATGGTGACCCTGCACGCGCTCGCGGTGGCCGCGGCCGTCGCCGGGAAGGCGGGTGCCGACGAGACCGGCCGGGCGCTCGTCGCCAAGGCGCGGCTGATCGTCCAGCAGAAGGTGGGGACCGGCATCACGGTAGCGGTGGCGAAGCCCTTCGCCGACGCGGACCATCTCTCGCTCACCGGGCGGTACGGGGCGGCGGTGGAGCAGCTGATCGCCGCCTACAAGGCCGCCTGAACCATTCGCCACCTGTATGGATGACCAGTTTTGGGAGGCTTCGGGTAGCTTCGAACCATGAAGCCCGGCGTACGGAACCGAAGCCTCCCAGGGCTGCTCCTGGCCCTGCTGCTCGCCGCCATGGCCGTACTGTCGACGGGCGCCCCGAAGGCCTCCGCCGACACCGGTGTGTCCACGATCGCCGAGGCTCTCCGCAAGAGCCCCGTCTACGTCGACCCGGCCGCCTCGGGACAGCTGTCGAAGTCCGACGCCGACGCCCTGGCCAAGGAGATCAAGGACGCCGGCAAACCCCTGTTCATCACGGTCCTCCCGGCCGGCTACCCGACGACGGACCTCTTCCGGAACCTGCGCACCGCCACCGGCATCACCGGCCTGTACGCGATCCGCCTCGGCGACCGCTTCGACGCGCGGGCCGACTCCTCGGTCCTGCCGCGCACCGCCGTCCAGAACCTGGTCGCCAGTGTGCAGAGCGACAAGGATGCCAAGACCCAGCTGACCGACTTCACCGACCGCGCCCTCGTCAACCTCGGCGGCTCGGCGCCGTCGAGCTGGGGCTCCTCGTCCTCCGGCAACGGTGGTGTGTCGTCCGCCGCGCTGATCGCGGTGGGTGCGGTGCTGGTCGCCGGGGGCGCGGGCACCTACGCGCTCGTACGACGCAACCGGCGGCACAGGGCCGAGGAGCAGCGGGCCGCGCTGGAGCGGCTGAGGGTCGTCGTCGACGAGGACATCACCGCCTTCGGCGAGGAGCTGGACCGCCTCGACTTCCACCCGGCGGAGGCGGGCGCCGACGACGCCATGCGCGCGGACTACGAGCGTGCGCTGGACGCCTACGAGCAGGCGAAGTCGTTCATGGCCGCCGCCATGAAACCGGAGGACGTCCGCGCCGTCACCGAGGCTCTGGAGGACGGCCGCTTCTCCCTCGCCCAGCTCGCCGCCCGCCGCGCGGGCAGCCCGCTTCCCGAACGCCGCCCGCCCTGCTTCTTCGACCCGCGCCACGGCCCCTCCGTCGCCGACGCCACCTGGACACCCCCAGGCGGCGCCCCGCGCGAGGTCCCGGTCTGCGCGGCCGACGCCACCCGCCTCGCCGACGGCCGCGACCCCGTCATCCGCGAGGTCGACACCGATCACGGCCGCCGCCCGTACTGGGACGCGGGCCCCGCCTACGGCCCCTGGGCGGGCGGCTACTTCGGCGGCGGCCTGCTCCCCGGCCTCCTGGTCGGCACGATGCTGGGCAGCATGATGGCGACCCCCTCGTACGCGGCCGACTACGGCACCGGATACGGGGACTTCGGCGGCGGATACGACGGCGGAGACGTCTCCGGCGCCGACTTCGACCCCGGCGACTTCGGCGGCGGCTTCGGCGACGGCGGGGGAGGCGGCGACTTCGGCGGAGGGTTCTGAGACGCCCCCTTTTGCCAGGGCGTTCACGCCTCGGCGTCGTCCGCCAGTCGCTCCATCAGCGCCCCCGCCAGCTCCAGCACCCCGCGCTCCGTCGGACTCAGCGACGCCAGCGCGCCGGCCAGCCAGGCATCGCGGTCGGCCATGTCCCGCTCCAGCGCCCGCCGCCCCTCCTCGGTGAGCGACAGCACGGACTGCCGTCGGTCGATCGTGCCCGCCGCGCGGGCGATCAGCCCCTCCGCCGCCAGCTCGGCGAAGACCCGGGTCAGCGACTGCGGGCGCTGCCGCTCGGCCGCCGCGACCTCGCCGGGCGTGGCGGGCCCGTGCCGGTACAGGTGTCCGAGCACATAGAGCTGGTTGGCGCTGAGACTCCCGTCGCCGCGCTCCTGCCGCAGGCGGCGGTTGAGACGGACGATGCCGCGACGGATGCGGGCGGCTTCGGGGAGGAGATGGTCCATGACGTCAATCATACGTGAATGCTTACTACCTGCGAGCCCTAAATCCCCGTACTATGGGCTGGATGACCGCCAAATTAATACGCAACGCGTACGAAGCGGCGCTGACGATGACCGCCATGCTGCTCTGCTGGGCCGCCGCCCTGGTGCTGGAGGGTGCCGCCGGGCTGCACACCGACGCACTCGTCCTCGCGGTCGCCCTGACGCTCACCCTGGCCTCGACCCAGCGCACCGCCGACACCCGCCGTCGGCTCACAGCGCTCGTGGTGCTGCCGGTGACGGCCGGTGCGTCGATCTTCCTCGGCCGTCTGATCGCCGCCCACTACGCGACCGGCGCCGCCGTCTTCACCGTCGGCATCTCGCTGGCCATCTGGATCCGCCGTTACGGCCCGGCTGCCGCGAAGGCCGGCACCCTGCTGACCCTCCCGCTCGTCGCCCTGCTCGTCGTCCCCGGCCCCGCCCTGCCGCCCGAGGCGCAGAGCGGGCTGGTGACCTGGTTCTGGTCGGCGCTGATCGGGGCGCTGGCGTGCTGCTCGGTCTGGCTTGTACAGGGGTTGGGGGACCGGTTCGGCCCCTGGCGTGCCGAGCCGGTCCGCGAGCAGCCGCCGCGCCGCTCCCGCCTCCACCCCCGCCCGAGTACCCGCATGGCCCTGCAGATGGCGGCCGGTATCGCCGCCGCCTTCACCCTCGGACATCTGCTCTTCGACGACCACTGGCCCTGGGTGGTCCTCACTGCGTACGTCGCTGCGAGCGGCAACCGCGGCCGAACCGACGTGCTGCGCAAGGGAGTCGAGCGTCTCGCCGGGGCCTGCGTCGGTACGCTGCTGGCGGTGGGCGTGGCTGCGGCCGGCGTCACCGGCCATGCCTCCGTGGCGCTGATGTTCGCCGTCCTCGCGGTCGCGCTGTGGCTGCGCCCCCTCAACTACGCCTACTGGGCGGCGGGTATGACCTGCGCTCTCTCCCTCCTCCTCGGCTATTTCGGCCAGGACGCCCAGCACCTGCTGCCGACCCGGCTGGAGGGCATCGCCGTAGGCGTGGTGCTGTCAGTGGCGTCGGCGTGGTGGGTGCTGCCGGTGCCCCGCAGGCGTACGGCCAAATGATGGCGGGAAAAGGGTCGATTGGCCGATATTCATTGGCTTGCACCGGCTTCTAGGCTCTCGTCATGGTGAGTCCACCTGAAGGGGACGGCCCGAACACCGAGGAGATCGTCGGAGACGAACGGCCCCTGGTCCGAGAGCGGTGGCAGGCGCTGTCACGCCGCACCCGTGTCACGGTCGCCGCCACGACCTGCGCGGTCGTCCTCAGCGGCGTCCTCGCCTACGTCGTCGCCAACCGACCCCCGGCCCCGCCGCCGGACCCGGTGGCCGCCACCACCGTCCGGATCACGGATGTGGGCCTGCCCGTCGGCCTCAGCCCGGAGTTCCCGGTCACTCTCAGTGCCACGGCCGACTCCCGGGTCGTGCTCATGGGGATGCAGGGGGGTTACGACAACCTGCTCCTGTGGGTCATGCCCGCTCCCGGCGCCGCGCTGCCACCAGGTCGGGCCCGCATCCTGCACACCCGCTTCAACGTCTTCTGCCACGGGCACGTCCCGCGGCGTGGAATGCCCCTGCTGTTCGTGACCGTGCGCAACGGGCGTGGCGAGGGGCTCGCCCGAGTCGTCCCCACCGAGGCCCAGTTCGACCGGCTCGGACAGGCCGTGCAAAAGGTCTGCCGGAAGTGACGGCGGTGCCGGGCGGGAGTCACCCCGTCCGCGGCACGACCAGCCCGCTCTCGTACGCCATCACGACCGCCTGCGTACGGTCACGCAGCCCCAGCTTGGACAGGATCCGGCTGACATGCGTCTTCACCGTCTCCTCGCCGACATGCAGCCGCCCGGCGAGCTCCGGGTTGGACAGCCCTTCCGCGAGCAGCCGCAGGACGTCGGTCTCGCGCGGGGTGAGGGCGGCGAGCGTGCCCTGGGTGGGGGCCTTGGGGCGGATCCGGGCGAACTCGGCGATCAGCCGCCGTGTGATCGCGGGCGCGAGCAGCGCCTCACCGGCGGCGACCACCCGCACCGCCTCGAAGAGCCGCTCCGCCGTCACGTCCTTGAGCAGGAACCCGCTGGCCCCGGCGGCCAGCGCGTCGTACACGTGCTCGTCGAGGTCGAAGGTGGTGAGCACGAGCACGCGGGGCGAGTCCGGCCCCCGCAGCAGCGCGGTCGCCCGGATGCCGTCCATGACCGGCATGCGTACGTCCATGAGGACGACGTCGGGCAGCCGCTCCCGGCACACGCGCACCGCCTCGGCGCCGTCGCGGGCGGTGCCGACGACGGTGAAGTCGGGCTGGGTGGCGAGGAGTCCGGCGTACCCGGCGCGCACCACCTCGTGGTCGTCGGCGACGACGATACGGATGCTCGTGCCCGTGCCCGTGCTCATGCGAGGGCCTCTGCACGGACCGGCAGCCGTGCCTCGACCAGGAAGCCGCCGCCGGGCGCCGGGCCGGTGCTCAGCGTGCCGCCCACGGTCGACGCGCGCTCACGCATGCCGAGGAGGCCGTGACTTGGGGTGCCGGAGGCCGCCGGGCCGGGCCCGTTGTCGCGGATGCGGAGGGTCAAGTCGTCGTCCCCGTAACGGAGTTCCACGTCCACGGCCGCACCCGGCGCATGCCGGCGTGCGTTGGTCAGCGCCTCCTGGACGATCCGGTATGCGGTGACCTCGATGCCGGGGTCGACCGCGGCGACCGGCCCGCTGACGATCAGGCGCGTCTTCGAGCCGGCGGCGTCGCGCGACTCGTCGAGCAGTTCCAGTAGCTGGCCGAGCCCCGGCTGGGGCCTGCGCTGCACACCCGGGGCCGTGTCGTTCGCGTCTTCGCGCAGGACCCCCAGCAGCCGGCGCATCTCCGTCAGGGCGGTGCGCGCGGTGTCCCCGATGGCCAGGAACCGGGTGGCGCCCTCGGGCGGCAGACCGGGCGTGGTCAGCCGCGCGTTCTCCGCCTGCACGGCGATCATCGAGATGTGGTGGGCGACGACATCGTGCAACTCCCTTGCAATACGGGCCCGTTCACCGCGAGCAGCATGCTCCAGCAGCGTGTCCGCGAACGCCTGCTCGGTCGCGCTGTGCGCAAGGACTGTGCTGCGCACGTGATGCGCGACACCGGTCGCCGCCGCGGCGGACCCGAGCGTGGCGAGCAGGACGGCGACGATCCGGGTGGCCTCCTCGTGCCCGAACAGCGCGACCACGACGTACGGCACGACGAGCAGCCCGGCCGGCAGCGGCCACCCCGCCCGAGCCAGGACGTACACACAGATCAACTGGGCGACGGCGGCCCCCACGGTGAGCGCCTTGAACGGCACGAGCGCCAGCACACAGGCGGCACTCACGGCAACCGCGGCCCCCACCCGACTGCCCCGCCCGGTCCCGAGAACGAAGGCGAGCGGCGCGGTCGTCGCAAGCGCGAGCAGCAGCACAACGGCGAGACTGCTACGCGGATCCCCGCTACGGAGGAGCCCCTCGCCCAGCGAGAACACCGCCAGCACGGTTGGCAGCGCCAGGGGTGCGCCGTGTTCCCTGCGGTCCGGCAGCGCCCCAAAGGGGCGCGGGGAACTGCGCGACCAGCCACGAAGGCGCCGCAGACGAAAGAGGACACATCCCACGTCCGCCATTGTCCCGGCTCCCCTCCCCGCCGCATCCCCCGCGCGAGGGACCTCCCCGGCGGGACGACACCCCCGCCCCCCGCCCCTAGCCTCCCTCTCCATGAGCGACGCAACCATCGAAGTCCTGGGCCTGCGCAAGCGGTTCGGCCGGACCCTCGCGGTCGACGGCCTCTCGTTCAGGGTCGAGCCCGGCACCGTCACCGGCTTCGTCGGTCCCAACGGCGCGGGCAAGTCCACCACCATGCGGGCCCTCCTCGGCCTCGACGCCCCCGACGAGGGCCGGGCACTGGTCGGCGGCCGCCCCTACCACGCCCTGCGCACCCCGCTCCTGGAAGTCGGCGCCCTCCTGGACGCCGCCGCCCTGCACCCCGCCCGCCGCGGCCGCGACCACCTCCGCTGGCTGGCGCATTCCCACGGCCTGCCCGCCCACCGCGTGGACGAGGTCCTCGAACAGGTCGGCATGGAGACGGCCGCCCGCCGCAGGGCCGGCGGCTACTCCCTCGGCATGCGCCAACGCCTGGGCATAGCGGCCGCTCTCCTCGGCGATCCCCCGGTGCTGCTCCTCGACGAGCCCGTCAACGGCCTCGACCCCGAAGGCATCCAGTGGATCCGCGGTCTGCTGCGCCGGCTCGCCGCCGAGGGCCGCGCGATCCTCGTCTCCAGCCATCTGATGAGCGAACTCGAGGACACCGCCGACCACTTGGTGGTCATCGGCAGGGGCCGCCTCATCGCCGACACGGCCGTCTCCGACCTCATCGCCGCCGCCTCCGGCGACCGGGTCCGCCTGCGCACCGACGCCCGTACGGAGGCGATGGAACTCCTCGCCCGGGCGGGCGCCACCGTCAGCGTCACCGACCGCGACACCCTCACCGTCACCGGCCTGCCGGCCCGCCGGATCGTGGAGCTGCTGAACGGGGCCGATGTGCCCTTCGCCGAAGTGGGCGCCCACCGGGCGACCCTGGAGGAGGCGTACATGGAACTCACCAGGGAAGCGGTCGAGTTCACGTCGCACACGGACACCGACGAGGTGGCCTCGTGACGACGACGCCGACCCGCACCCCCACCCCGTACCGCTCCCGGCTGCACCCCGCCCGGGCCGGTTTCGGCCGCCTCCTGCACGCCGAGTGGACCAAGTTCCGTACGGTCCGCGCCTGGCCGCTCGTCCTGGCCGTCGCCGCCGTGGTCACCGCGCTGGTCTGTCTGCTCGGCGCGAACGGCTCCAGCATCAGCGGCGGCGGTGACGACACCCTCGGCCCCGACGGCACGGAGGTCGTCGACGTCTTCCGCTACACCCACCGCCCGCTGACCGGCGACGGCACGGTCACGGTCCGCGTCACCGGCCTGAAGAGCGCCGACGACAAGACCATCGAACCGTGGGCGAAGGCCGGGCTGTCGGTGAAGGAGAACCTCACCCCTGGCTCCGCCTACGCGGCGGTCCTGGCCACCCCCGCCCACGGCGTCCGTATGCAGTGGAACTACACCCACGACACGGCGGGTTCGAGTACGAACGTCACCACCAGCCCCCGCTGGCTCCGCCTGACGAGGACCGGCGACCACCTCACCGGCTACGAGTCGGCCGACGGCCACACCTGGACGAAGATCAGGGACGTCCGACTGCCCGGTCTCCCGCGCACCGTCCAGGTCGGCCTGTTCGTGGGCACCCCGGATCACGAGGACGTGCGCCGTGCGTTCGGCGGCACGAGCGAGACATACGGCGGCGGCCGGGCCACCGGCACCTTCGACCACCTCGCCCTCCAGGGCACCTCCGCCTCCGGGTCCTGGACCAGCACGGACATGGGCCCGGCCGCCCCGGGCGGCCCGGTGGCCCAGAACGCCCCGCCCTCGGGCACCACCGCCGTCTCCGCGTCCGGCACCTACACCGTCACCGGCCACGGCGACATCGCACCCGCCCAGGGCGGCCCCGACACGGTCCAGATGAGCTTCCAAGGTGTCTTCTTCGCCGTCCTGTTCATGGTCGCCCTCGGCACCCTCTTCGTGACCGCCGAATACAAACGGGGCCTGATCCGTACGACGTTCACGGCGACCCCGGCCCGGCTGAAAGTCCTGGCGGCGAAGACGACGGTGATCACCGCCGTGACCTTCACCACCGGCCTGGTGGCCATCGCCGTCGGCTTCAACCTCGCCCAACACGCCCTGCGCACCAACGGCTTCAAGCCCCCGGAGTTCCCCGACCTCTCCCTCTTCGAGAACCCGGCACTGCGGGCGGTGGTCGGCAGCGCGGCGCTGCTCTCCCTGGTGGCGGTCCTGGCTCTGGCCGTGGGCGTGATCCTCCGCAACAGCGCGGGCACGATAGCGACGGTCGTCGTCCTCGTGATCCTCCCGCAGATCCTCTCCTTCGCCTTCCCGCTCCCGGCCGCCCAGTGGCTGCTGCGGGTGACTCCGGCGGCGGCGTTCGCGATCCAGCAAGGGGTCACGCACTACCACCAGGTGAAGTACAACTGCCTCCCGGAGAGCGGCTGTTACCCGCTCTCCCCCTGGAACGGCCTCGCCGTCCTCGCCGCCTACACGGCCGCCGCCCTCCTCCTCGCGGCCTGGAGCCTGCGCCGGAGGGACGCATGAGGTGGCTGCACGCGGAATGGACCAAACTCCGTACCCTGCCCAGCACTTGGTGGCTCCTGGCCGCGACGGTCGTCCTCACGGTGGCCGTGGGCGCGGCGGCGGCCGCCTCCCTCACCGCCCAGGTCTGCCGAACCCCCGAGGCCTGCCACGAGGACACGGTCAAGCTGAGCCTCACCGGCGTCTGGCTGAGCCAGTCGACCTGCCTGGTCCTCGGCGTGCTGTCGATGGGCTCGGAGTACGGCACGGGCACGATCCGCACGACGCTCGCGGCGATGCCTCTGCGCTGCCGCCTACTGGCGGCGAAGGCGACGGCACTCGCACTGCTCACGGCGGCGACGGGGGCGGTGGCGATCACCGCCGCCCTCTGGACGGCGAAGCTGATCCTCCCGGTGCGGGGCCCTACCCTCCGGGCGACGACGGGCTCGGTCCTGATCCTGGCCCTGGTCGCCGTCCTGGGCCTGGCCCTCGCCACGCTCCTCAGAGACACGGCAGGAGGCATCACCCTGGGCCTCGGCCTCCTCTACCTCACCCCCCTGATGGCGCACCTGATCCACTCACCCACCTGGCAGCACCGCCTCCAGCGCTGGACCCCCATGCCGGCCGCCCTCTCCATCCAGGCGACCCGCAACCTGGACCGCCTGCCGATCGCCCCCTGGCCGGGTCTCGGGGTACTGGCGGCCTACGCGGCGGGGCTGTTGGCGGCCGGGGGAGTGCTGCTCAGGCTGCGGGACGCGTGACCGCCGCTCAGCAGCGCCCCTTAAGGGGCGCGGGGAACTGCGCGACCAGCCACGACGCCGCCGCACCCAAAAGACGGCACATCCCGCGGAGCCAGCCGCGCCGCTCAGGCGTCCCGCGCCGCCTTCGCGAACTGCATAAGCCCCGTAAAGTCGATCGCCCCAGGATCGCCGTGCAGATTCTCGGGCACATGCGTGTGCCCGCACACCCCCTTGAACGCGTTCCACGCATGACCACTCATCCGCTGCCCCGCCTTGCTCCCGTACGACTCCGGATACGGCGGCCACAGCTCCGGCCCGCGCAGCGGCACGTCGTGCTCCGCGTGCATCCAGGCCAGGAACCGGGCGAGCTCGCGCTGCGCCCACTCCGGGGCCTGGGGCCAGTAGATGTGCGCCTTGCCGCCGTCCGTCCACTTCTTGTGGGTGGCAGGGTCGCAGGTGCCGACCAGTTCGACCTGGCAGACGTTCAGGGTGTTCGTCTCGACACCGCCGGGAAGGTTCACCAGGGCGCGCGAGGAGACGTCGATGTCGAAGTGCTGGAACCAGTCGAGCTTCTGGGCGGTGAGGTCCGGCACCGCCGTCAGATTCGGCGCGATGAGGCCGCCCATGTAGTCGGGCAGCGTGGGGCCCTCGGTGGTGTGCAGAACGACGACGTTGACCTCCATGGCGTCGCCGGGGAAGCGCTTCTGGTACCAGTGGGTGCGGTCTGCCCCCGGGTAGTGCTGCGGTCCTGACTTAGTGGTCATGTGTCCCCCTGGATCTGACGTTCCACGAGCATGACCGAGCGCCCGCCCTCCTGATACAGGGGCGCGGGCGCTCTCCGGGTGCAGGTGCTGTGAAGTGTGTGAAGGGCGGGCCGCGGGGGATCAGGCGTTCTTGATCGCCGAGATGTCGAAGTTCAGCTTGATCTTGTCGGAGACCAGCACACCGCCCGTCTCCAGCGCCGCGTTCCAGGTCAGACCCCACTCGGAGCGCAGGATCTCCGCCTTGCCCTCGAAGCCGACGCGCTCGTTGCCGAAGGGGTCCTTCGCGGCGCCGTTGAACTCCAGGTCGATGGTGAGCGGCTTGGTGGTGCCGAGGATCGTCAGGTCGCCGGTGATGCGGTAGTCCTCGTCGCCCAGCGCCTCGGCCGAGGTCGAGCGGAAGGTCATCGTCGGGAACTCCTCGATCTTGAAGAAGTCCGCGCTCTTCAGGTGACCGTCGCGGTCGGCCGACCCCGTGTCGATGCTGTCCATCTTGACGTCGATGGAGGCCGTCGACGCGGACGGGTCGCCGCCGTCCAGGTGCAGCGAGCCGGAGAAGTCGAGGAACTTGCCCTTGACGTTGGTGACCATGGCGTGGCGGACGGTGAAACCGATCGTGGAGTGGGCCGTGTCGATCGCGTAGTCACCGGTGAGGGCGGTCAGCTCGGTGTTCGCCATGATGTGCTCCTTCGAGTGAATGTTGAACGTTGAACTAGCCAACGCGAACGACCGTAGACCTATTCCGTACAAGTTTCAACATCATCCGCAAAGTGTTGGCGTGGTTACGCTGAGGTGGTAGATGCCCATGGCATGGACAGGCAGAGCAGAGCCCTCATGAGACCCACCCGCAGAGCCGTCTTACTGGCGGCGGCACTCCTGGCCACGGCCGCCCCCGGGGCCCGTGCCGGTACCGCCGACCCCTACGACACCCTCCGCCGCCGCTGGCTGGACCTCGCCCTCGGCACCGGCTACGACCCCACCGCGGAGCCGTACGCCTCCCGCCTCGCCCAGACCGGTGAGCTCGCCCGCGCGGCCCGGACCACCATGGCTCCCACCCCCACCTCCCTCTGGCCCGGCTTCCCCTACGACCCGCCCTCCGGCATCACCCAGAGCTACGGCCGCCTGTGGACCATGACCCAGGCCTACGTCCAGCAGGGCACCGGCTCGACCGGCGACCCGGCCCTCCTCGCGGCCGTCCTGCGCGGCCTCGACCACCTCTCCGCCACGATCTACAACCCCTCCACCACCCGCTACGGCAACTGGTGGGAATGGCAGATCGGCAGCCCCCGCCTGCTGATGGACATCACGGCCGCCCTGTACGACGACCTCACCGACGCCCGGCGGGAAGCGGCCTGCGCAGCCGTGGACCACTTCATCCCCGACACGATGCTCACCGACTACTCCGGCACCTCCACCGGCGCCAACCGCGTCGACCTCTGCCGCTCGGTGGCCCTGCGCGGCATCCTGGGCCGCACGGACACCAAGCTCGCCCTGGCCCGCGACGCGCTCTCCCCGGTCTTCCCGTACGTCACGAAGGGGGACGGGCTGTATGCGGACGGCTCGTTCCTCCAGCACACCTGGGTCGCGTATTCGGGGACGTACGGACAGGTGATGCTCGACGGCCTCGGCCGCCTCTTCACGCTCCTCGCCGGATCCGCGTGGGAGGTGACCGACCCGAACCGGCAGCTCGTCCTCGACAGCGTCGAGCACGCCTACGCGCCGCTGATCCACGACGGGTTGGTGATGGACGCCGTCAACGGCCGTGCCATCAGCCGGGGTTACCTCAAGAGCGACGACCACCACGTCATGCGCAGCGACCACTTCCACGGACAGGGGATCATCGCGGCCGTCGCCCTGCTGGCCGGCGCGGCGAGCCGGGCGGAGCGCGAGCGCTGGTACGCGGCCGTCAAGGGCTGGATCGAACGGGACACGGTGACACCGGTCCTGACGGCACCCCAGCTCGGCGTGGCCGACCTGGCCCGGCTGCACACGATCGCGGACTCGCCGGTCGCGGCCGCCCCGGAACCCGTCGGCCACCGCCTCTTCGCGGCCATGGACCGCGCGGTGCACCGCGGCTCCGGCTTCACCGCGAGCATCGCCATGTGCAGCGACCGCATCACGTACTACGAGTGCGGCAACGGCGAGAACCCGCGCGGCTGGCACACGGGCGCCGGAATGCTCTACTGGTGGCCCGCGGGGCGCAGTGGCCGGTCCGACCAGTACACGGACTGGTTCTGGCCGACCGTCGACTGGTACCGCCTCCCGGGCACCACCGTCTCCACCCTCCCCCTGGCCGACAAGGCGGGCGGCGAGTGGGGCGCGCCCAAGCCGGACGTGCGCTGGGTCGGCGGCACCACGGACGGCGAGTACGCGGCCGTCGGCCAGCACCTGAAGGGCCTCGGCTCGACACTCCAGGCCCGCAAGTCGTGGTTCTGCGTCGCGGACGCGGTGATCTGTCTCGGCGCGGGCATCACCTGCACCGACGGCGTCCCGGTCGAGACCGTCGTCGACAACCGCAACCTGGGCGAGGGCGGGACTCAGGAGTTCGTACGGGGGAGGGGCTGGGCCCACCTGGAGGGCCACGGCGGCTGGGTCGTCCCCGCCGTCGCCCTGCACACCCTCCGCGAGGACCGCACCGGCGCCTGGTCAGACATCAACACCACCAGTACGACCCAGCAGGCGACCCGCCGCTGGCAGACCCTCTGGCTCGACCACGGCACGGACCCGACGGCCGCCACATACGTCTACGTCGTCCTGCCGGGCGCCTCGCGCCGGGCCGTCGCGTCCCGTGCTGCGGACCGCCACTGGCTGGCGCTCCTGGCCAACGACAGCACCTGCCAGGCCGTCCGGGTCCCCTCCCTCGGCCTGACGGCCGCCAACTTCTGGGGGCCCGGCACGGCGGGCCCGCTGACCGCCTCCGCGGCCGCGAGCGTCCTCGTACGCCTCCACAGCCGCACCGCTACCCTCTGCGTGAGCGAGCCACCCCGAACGGGCGAGCCGTTCGAGATCACCTGGGACCATCCGGTACGCGGGGTCGTGCGGGCCGACGACACCGTCGAAGTCCTCCGCACCGGCCGCCGTACGACCCTCCGGATTACCCCAGGCGTGTCATGTGCGACTCATCGATGTGAGCTGGCTCTCAGCTGACGGGTTTGTGCGACCCCTACAAGCCGGATGCCCCCTGAGCAGTCGGAAAGCCTGCATGCCGTCGAGGTTCTGTTCAGGGGTACCAGGAAAACGGGCCGGAGACTGTACGGAGTCGACGGCTCGCTTTCTTGGGTGGGCTTCGTAAGGTCACTACATGACCGTTTTGGATGAGGCGCCGGGTGAGTCGACGGGTGAGCCGACGGACGCGCGCGGGCGCGTGGCCGAGCTGCACGAGATCCGTGCGCAGGCGCTGGCCGGCCCGAGCGAGAAGGCGACCGAGGCGCAGCACGCCAAGGGCAAGCTGACCGGCCGGGAGCGCATCGAGCTGCTCCTCGACCCGGGTTCCTTCCAGGAGGTCGAGCAGCTGCGGCGGCACCGCGCGGTCGGCTTCGGCCTGGAGGCCAAGAAGCCGTACACGGACGGTGTGATCACCGGCTGGGGCAAGGTGGAGGGCCGCACGGTCTTCGTCTACGCCCATGACTTCCGCATCTTCGGCGGCGCGCTGGGCGAGGCCCACGCCACCAAGATCCACAAGATCATGGACATGGCCATCGCGGCCGGGGCCCCGCTGGTGTCGCTCAACGACGGCGCGGGTGCCCGCATCCAGGAGGGCGTCTCGGCGCTGGCCGGCTACGGCGGCATCTTCCAGCGCAACACCAAGGCGTCCGGGGTCATCCCGCAGATCAGCGTGATGCTGGGCCCGTGCGCCGGCGGCGCGGCCTACAGCCCCGCCCTGACGGACTTCGTCTTCATGGTCCGGGAAACGTCCCAGATGTTCATCACCGGCCCGGACGTGGTCAAGGCGGTGACGGGCGAGGAGATCACGCAGAACGGCCTGGGCGGCGCCGACGTCCACGCGGAGACCAGCGGCGTCTGCCACTTCGCCTACGACGACGAAGAGACCTGCATCGCCGAGGTCCGCTACCTCCTGTCGATGCTCCCGCAGAACAACCGGGAGAACCCGCCGCGGGTGGAGTCCGAGGATGCGGCGGACCGCCGCAGCGAGGTGCTGCTGGACCTGGTCCCGGCGGACGGCAACCGGCCGTACGACATGGCCAAGGTGATCGAGGAGATCGTCGACGACGGCGACTACCTGGAGGTCCACGAGCGCTGGGCCCGCAACATCATCTGCGCGCTGGGCCGCCTGGACGGCCAGGTGGTCGGCATCGTGGCGAACCAGCCGCAGACCCTCGCGGGCGTCCTGGACATCGAGGCGAGTGAAAAAGCTGCGCGTTTCGTCCAAATGTGTGACGCTTTTAACATTCCGATCGTCACCTTCCTGGACGTCCCGGGCTTCCTCCCCGGTGTCGACCAGGAGCACGGCGGAATCATCCGCCACGGCGCGAAGCTGCTCTACGCCTACTGCAACGCGACCGTGCCGAGGATTTCGCTGATCCTGCGCAAGGCGTACGGAGGCGCCTACATCGTCATGGACAGCCAGTCCATCGGTGCCGACCTCACCTACGCCTGGCCGACGAACGAGATCGCCGTGATGGGCGCCGAAGGGGCCGCCAACGTCATCTTCCGGCGACAGATCGCTGAGGCCGAGGACCCCGAGGCCATGCGGGCCCGCATGGTCAAGGAGTACAAGTCCGAGCTGATGCACCCCTACTACGCGGCCGAGCGCGGCCTGGTCGACGACGTCATCGACCCGACCGAGACCCGCGAGGTCCTCATCCGCTCCCTGGCGATGCTGCAGACCAAGCACGCCGACCTGCCGTCCCGTAAGCACGGCAACCCCCCGCAGTAACCCAGCGGACCCTCCGCGCCACCCTCGCGGAAACCTCTCTCACGGAGACTGAGACCTATGAACTCCCCTGACATTCGTGTCGAGAAGGGCCACGCCGAGCCCGAGGAAGTCGCCGCCATCACGGCCGTCCTCCTGGCCCGCGCAGCGGCCGCCCCGTCGGACACCCAGCCCCACCCCGGCCGCCCCAAGGCCGGCTGGCGCCGCCTGGAGCGCGAGGGCGGCTTCCGAGCCCCGCACAGCTGGCACTGACCGCGGTAACAAAGCCTGAGGGCCCCTCTCGTAAGAGAGGGGCCCTCAGGCTTTGTTGTTTTAGGGGCGCGGGGAACTGCGCGATCAGCCACGGACTGCCCGCAGACGGCCGACGACCGTAAGGGGCAGCCCAATAGCCGCAAAGAATTACCTACCGCAGGCGAGCCATCAACGCATGCTCCACGAGCGTAATAAGAGCCGACTTCGCATCCGCCCGATGCCGGGCATCAGTCGTGATGATCGGCGTATCCGGCCCGATCTGCAGGGCTTCACGGACCTCGTCCGGGTTGTACGGCTGATTCCCGTCGAACCCGTTGAGCGCGATCACAAAGGGCAGACCGGAGTTCTCGAAGTAGTCGACCGCCGGGAAGCAGTCGGCAAGACGCCGGGTGTCCACGAGCACGATCGCGCCAATTGCACCGCGCACCAGGTCGTCCCACATGAACCAGAAGCGGTCCTGACCGGGGGTGCCGAACAGGTACAGGATCAGGTCCTGGTCCAGGGTGATACGGCCGAAGTCCATGGCCACCGTGGTGGTGGTCTTGTCCCCGGTGTGGGTGAGGTCGTCGATGCCTGCCGAAGCAGACGTCATGACGGCCTCGGTACGCAGCGGGTTGATCTCCGAGACGGCCCCGACGAACGTGGTCTTGCCCACGCCGAAGCCACCCGCCACCACGATCTTCGCCGAGGTGGTGGAGCGGGAAGGACCGCCGCTAGAGCTTGCGAAGTCCACTGAGCACCCTTTCGAGCAGTGTCACGTCTGGCTGGCCGCCGGCGTTCTCGTCGCCGCCGGGCTGATGAATCGCGACCAGTCCCGCCTCCGCCAAGTCGGCGACGAGGATCCTGGCCACGCCGAGAGGGATCGTCAGTAGGGCGGAGATTTCCGCCACCGACTTGATCTCGCGGCAGAGGTTGCAGATCCGCTGATGCTCGGGCAGCTGGCCCTGCATCTGGTGCGGCTGCGCAGTGGTGTGCACCAGCGCCTCGATGGCGAGCTGGTAGCGCGGGCGGGTCCGGCCGCCGGTCATGGCGTACGGACGCACCAGGGGGTTGTTCGACGACCCTGCGGGCGCCGGCTCGGGCGCGCGTCGCTGCGGCTGCACGGGCTGGATGCGCGGGGCCGGCGGCTGGTCGTACGGCGACGGTCCGGGACCCTGGGGGCCCTGGGGTGCGTACGGCTGCTGACGCCGCTGGCTCGGGGTGGAGGGGAAGTTGTAACGGTTCGGGTTCTGGGAACCGCCGCCCTGGCCCTGGGCAGGGCCGTACGACCAGTTGCCCGAATTCGAACCGCCTGGGGGTGTTGCCACTCTCTTCTCCTCCTCCGACCGTGCCGGGCACCCATGCCTGTGGAGCCGCGTCCCGAAACCTTACGGCCCCGGGACGCCAAAACGCACCGTCTGTCTGTCAGTTGAGCAGGCTGCCTTGGAGCTCCGCACGAAGATCCGGCGTCAGGACCGAACCGGCACGGTCCACCAGAAGGGCCATCTCGTACCCAATGAGACCGATGTCCGCCTCGGGGTGCGCGAGAACCGCGAGCGAGGAACCGTCGGATACGGACATGATGAACAGGAATCCCCGCTCCATCTCCACAACCGTCTGGTTCACGGCGCCGCCCTCGAAGATCCGGGAGGCGCCCGCCGTCAGGGACGTCAGACCGGAGGCGACGGCCGCAAGCTGGTCGGCGCGGTCGCGCGGAAACCCTTCGGACATCGCCAGAAGGAGTCCGTCGGCGGAGACCACCACCGTGTGGGACACCCCCGGGGTGTTGTCCACGAAGTTGGTGATCAACCAGTTCAGGTTCTGTGCCGCCTGGCTCATCGGGCTCACACTAACGCTCCTGGTTGTAGGTGCTGTCAGAGCCGAAGCCCTGACCGTTCGTTTCACTGCCTGCGTTGCGTCCGCGCTGGACGCCCCGACGCAGGTTGCTCAGCCTGCCCCGGACATCCTCCGGGGCGCGGGAGACCGATGGGCCGCCCTGGGGGGTGGTCTCGGCGGCTCCCTCGACCAGGTTGGCCTTGGGCACCCGCCGCGGCAGACCGGAGGAGGTGACCCCGCCTGCCTTGGGCTTCTTCAGCGCCGAGGCCTGCTGCCAGCGCTCGTCGTTCGCCGAACGCCAGTCGCCGCCGGGGCCGCTTCCGTTGCCGTTGCTCTGCGGTGCGGGAGCGGGCGCTTCCTGGCTCGCGTGCCGAGTGCCGTTCGAACCGCTCGCAGCGCTCCCGAAGGATCCGCGGCGGGGCAGTCCGGCGTCGGTCAGCGCATGGGCCGCGGAAGAGGCCGGTCCCGGACGGTCGAAGCCTACGCGGTCGCGCTCGCTCACGTCAGCGGCCTGCGCAGATTCCGTTTCCGGAGCGTACTCGGGCGAGTAACCGCTCTGGTAGCCGTCCTGCTGCGGCCAGTCGTCCTGCTGGCGCCGCTCCTGGAAGGCCGGGAAGGACTCCGGCGCGGAGGCGCGGACGGCGGGGGGCTCCTCGCGGACCGGCTCCGCATACGCGGGCTCGGGGTAGCCGCCGTTCGGTGAGAACGTGTCGTTCTGCGGCAGCCCGCCGTTCGGCGCGTAGTACGGCTCGTCGTACGACGGGCGCGGAGCCGGCTCGTCATACGCGGGGCGCTGCGGCTCCTCGTACGGAGTCTGCTGCGGCTCGTCGTACGCGGGGCGCGGGTCGTAGCCGCCGGGCTGCTGCTCGGGGAAGCCGCCGAGGCCGTTGTCGTAGGACGGCTGGTCGAACGCGTCGGCGTACGGGGTCTCGGGCGACTCCTGGGACGGCTGGTCGCCGCCCGACTGGGCCTCCAGGGCCGCACGGCGCTCTTCGCGCATCAGCGAGCGGCCGACGGGGTCCAGCTCGCGTATGTCGTCGGGGACGTCGGCGTAGCGGGTGTCGTCGAAGCCGAGCTCCGCGGCCGTGCGCATCGGCAGGCCGTTGTTGAAGTCCTCACCCTGGTAGTTCTGCTCCGGGATGATCTGCGAGACCGTGAACTCGTCGCGCGGCTGCTGCTCGCCGCCACCGCCGTGGGTGATCGCGTCCGGCAGCATGACCAGCGAGGTCGTGCCGGCCTGCTCGCCGGAGGGGCGCAGCTGGACCCGGATGCCGTGCCGGTCGGACAGCCGGCCGACCACGAACAGGCCCATGCGCTGGGAGATCGCGGCGTCCACGGTCGGCGGGTTGGCCAGCTTGTGGTTGATGTCCGCGAAGTCCTCGGCGGTCAGGCCGATGCCCTTGTCGTGGATCTCGATCATGATGCGGCCGTCGGGCAGCCGGGTCGCGGTGACGCGGACCTTGGTCTGCGGGGAGGAGAACGTCGTCGCGTTCTCCAGCAGCTCAGCGAGCAGGTGCACGAGGTCGGTGACCGCGCGGCCGTGGATCTCGGCCTCCGGGACGCCGGACAGCTCGATGCGCTCGTACTGCTCCACCTCGGAGGAGGCGGCGCGCAGCACGTCGACCAGCGGGACCGGCTGGTCCCAGCGGCGGCCGGGCTCCTCGCCGGCGAGGACCAGGAGGTTCTCGCCGTTGCGGCGCATACGGGTCGCGAGGTGGTCCAGGCGGAAGAGGTTCTCCAGCTGGTCCGGGTCGGCCTCGTTGTTCTCCAGGTCGGTGATCAGGGTCAGCTGGCCCTCGATCAGCGACTGGTTGCGGCGCGACAGGTTGGTGAAGATCGCGTTGATGTTGCCACGGAGCAGGGCCTGCTCGGCGGCGAGTCGCACGGCCTCGCGGTGGACCTGGTCGAAGGCGCGGGCGACCTCGCCGATCTCGTCCCGGGTGTTGATCGGGATGGGCTGGACGCGGGTGTCCACGCGGCCGGGGTCGGTGCGCGAGAGCTGGTCGACCAGCATCGGCAGGCGCTGCTCGGCGATACCGAAGGCGGCGTTGCGCAGCTGGCGCATCGAGCGGGACATCTGGCGGGCCACGGCACCGGCCAGGATGAACGCCAGGAGCAGGGCGACGACGACTGCGGCACCCGTGATGAGGGCGTCGCGCTTGGCGTTGTCGGCGATGTCCGAGGCCTCGTTCACGGCCTTGTCGGCCATGTCCGACTGGATCTGCCGGTAGACATCGGCCCGGAGGGTGGTGACCGCCCACCAGTTCTCGGCGGTGATGCCCTGAGTGGCGAGCGCGGCGCGGGCGCTGGTGTCGGTGCTCTGCAGCGCCGAGAGGGCCGTGACCATGGCCGTGTCGCCGGACGGCGGCGGCACATAGGTCTGGTTGGCTGCCGCTGCCTTCGCGGCGGCCTCCTTGGCCAGCGCCGCGCCCTGCGTCTTGGCCTTCGCCTCGAGGTCGATGAGCTTCTGCGCGTCCGCCTCGGTGCCGCCGGCCTTGTACTCCTCGATGGCGATGCCTTCGAGGTAGGCGTAGGAGGAGAGAGCGACGCGCTGCTTGGCGAGGTCGTCCTTCTTGGGACCGGGGCTGACCAGCAGATGCATGCCGATCGACCGCTCCAGCGACAGGGACGCCTGGGTCAGCGCGATCGCGTAGACGGTCCGGCCGTAGCTGGTGATGTTGCCGGTGCCGAGGCCGAGTTCGTTGGCGAACTCCATCAGGGGGTGCGCGACGGCGACGTAACCCTCTTCGGTCTCCACACCGTGGACCTTCGAGGAGTACGCGATCGCGCGCAGGGTGGCCAGCTGCGGCTCGGCCTGGCGGAAAAGCTTGAGGCGGCGCAGCAGGCCGGCCTTCTGCGGCATGCTCTGCGCCGCCTGGTCGAAGGCGTCGGCTGCGACGTCCGTGGCCTTGCGGGCCGCGGCGATCGTCGCTTTGTCCTTGGCGGTCGCGCTCTTGCCCTTGAGCAGCGGTGCCGCGGTGATGTCGCGTTCGTTGTTCACCGCGTTGGCATAGGTCAGGGAGGCCCGCACCAGACGTGCGGTGTTCTCCGCGTCCTGCGCCTCCTGCCAGGTGTCGATCGAGCTCTTCACCTGGAAGCCGCCCATGACGAGGCCGACCATCACGGGTATGAGCAGGATCGCGTTCAGCCTGGTCGGCACCCGCCAGTTGCGGGGGGAGAAACGGCCGCCGCTCGGAGCGGGTGCGGCCGTCGGTTCCGAACCGGGCACAGGGGCGGGCGCCGCTCCGCGCGGCGGCGGGGTGAAGTTGCCCCGGGCCGACGGCTCGGGACCGTTCTTGCTTCGCCTCACTCGACCAACAACCTCTCGGCGGCGGGCACCAACGTTGTGCCGCAGTGTCTCAGAGCCCAGTACGCCCTTGAGTACGCAGTACTGCTGAGTACGTCTTTGACTATTGGGCAGTTCACGCATTTGAGCACGACGACCTGCGCTCTTCCAAACAGTGGAAAGCAAGGATTCCGTGTGATGTAAGCCCTAGATAAATCGGTCATAAAGAGCGAGCCCCGTCAAAAGACGGGGCTGATGTGAGCGCAGTGAGACCGATTGGCAACGACGCGTGGCCGCGTCACCCGATTCCTCTGCCGAAACGTTATGAACACCGGGGCCGACCGTGTCAAAGGCCACAGCCGGCTCCGATGCGTCTACGACAACTGCCGTATGGCATGGCTGATTTGGGTGTTACCTCAGCCGTGCCATGAGAGCGTGCTCGACCAGCGTGATCAGCGCGCTCTTCGCGTCCGAACGGTGCCGGGCGTCTGTAGTGATGATCGGGGTGTCCGGCCCGATCTGCAGCGCCTCGCGCACCTCCTCGGGAGCATACGGCTGGTGCCCGTCGAAGCCGTTCAGCGCGACGACGAACGGCAGGCCGCTGTTCTCGAAGTAGTCGACGGCCGGGAAGCAGTCGGCCAGGCGCCGGGTGTCCACGAGCACCACCGCGCCGATGGCGCCGCGCACCAGGTCGTCCCACATGAACCAGAAGCGGTCCTGGCCCGGCGTACCGAAGAGGTACAGGATCAGGTCCTGGTCCAGGGTGATACGGCCGAAGTCCATGGCCACCGTGGTGGTGGTCTTGTCCCCGGTGTGGGTGAGGTCGTCGATGCCCGCGCTCGCGGACGTCATCACGGCCTCGGTGCGCAGCGGGTTGATCTCGGAGACGGCGCCCACGAAGGTCGTCTTGCCGACACCGAAGCCGCCCGCCACCACGATCTTGGCGGAGGTGGTCGCCCGGCCTCCGTCAGAGCTTGCGAAGTCCACTGAGCACCCTTTCGAGCAGGGTCACGTCCGGCGCACCGGTCGTCTCGTCGCCACCAGGCTGGTGGATGGCGACGAGCCCGGCCTCGGCCAGGTCCGCGACAAGGATCCGGGCCACGCCCAGCGGCATGGACAGGAGCGCCGACACCTCCGCGACCGACTTCACCTCACGGCACAGGTGGCAGATGCGCTGGTGCTCCGGGAGCAGCCCCATGAGTGCTGCCGGGTCGGCCGTGGTGCTGATCAGCGCCTCGATGGCGAGCTGATAGCGCGGCCGCGTCCGGCCACCGGTCATCGCGTACGGACGTACCAGCGGCTGGTCGCCCTCATCCTCGTACGGCTCCGCGTACGGATCATGAGAGGCGGTGGGCGGGGTCATGAATCCTCCGGGCGGGACAGCAAGTCGGTCGGGCTGGCCGTCTTAGTGGCCGTGGGGGGATTGTGGCGGCCGGACGGTGATGTGGTGACGGGGGTGGATCGCGGGCGGGTCAGTGGAGCAGACTGCCCTGTAGTTCGGCGCGCAGGTCCGGTGTGAGGACCGCACCTGCCCGGTCGACGAGCAGCGCCATCTCGTAGCCCACCAGGCCGATGTCGCACTCCGGGTGCGCGAGCACGGCCAGGGACGAGCCGTCCGAGACGGACATCAGGAAGAGGAAACCCCGCTCCATCTCGACGACCGTCTGCGCCACGTTGCCGCCCTCGAAGATCCGGGAGGCCCCGGCCGTCAGCGAGGTGAGCCCGGACGCGACGGCCGCCAGCTGGTCTGCGCGGTCCCGCGGGAAGCCTTCCGACATCGCCAGAAGGAGACCGTCGGCAGACACGACGACGGTGTGGGACACACCTGGGGTGTTGTCCACGAAGTTGGTGATCAACCAGTTGAGGTTCTGTGCCGCCTGGCTCATCTGGCTCAACTAACGCTCCTGCTGGTGAGTGGGGCTCGGGAAGCTGCCGGTCTGGCCGGTACCGGCCTGTCGACCTTGCGCGATGCCCCGACGGAGATTGGTCAGACGGCCGCGTACGTCGTCAGGCGCACGCGAGACTGCCGGACCGGCTTGGTGCTGTTGCTGCTGAGCCGTGCCCGGGACGAGGTTAGCCCGGGGCACCCGGCGCGGCAGGCCGGAGGTGGTGACGCCGCCCGCCGCCGGCTGCCGGACGCGCTCTGCCTGCCGGACGAGGTCGTCGTTCGGCGAAGTGCGCCAGCTGGAGGTGACGGGACGCTGTGGAGCCGCGGGAGCGGCAGGGGCGGCCGGAGCCTGCGGCTGCTGCGGGGCCGGAGCGGAGCCGTTGCTCTGCTGACCGCCCTGCTGGCTGCCGTGGAACCAGTTGGTCTCCAGCGTGTCGTACAGCGGTGTACGACCGTCACCCGGGCCGGACGCCGGCGGCAGCGCCTCGGGCTCCTGGCGGGTCGGCCGCTGCTGCGGACGCTGCGGGGCCGGCGGCCGCGGAGCACCGAAGTCGTTGCCCGGCTGCGGACGCTCGAACTGCCCGGTGGAGCCGTTGTCGTAGCCCGGCACGGCGAACTGGCCCGTGGAGCTGGGGTCGTACGCCTGCGGGCTCGCGAACTGGCCCGTGTTGGCGGGGTTGTTCGGGTTGTTCGACCCGTTGTGCCCGTTCTGCCCGGCCGGAGCGCCGAAGACGTCCGAGCGGACGAACTGGCCCGTGTTCTGCGAACCGTTCGTGCTCGGCTGCTGCGCGCCGAAGTCCTGGCCGGCGAACTGACCGGTGTTCTGCGGCGAGTCCGCACCGGGACGGGCGAACTGGCCCGGCGCCGGGGCACCGAAGTCGGGGCGCGGGAAGTCGGAGGTGGAACCGGGGCCGTGCCGGTCGTCGGACCGCGGGACCGCCGGCATCTCGGACGTAGCGTCGATGCGCGGCATCCGAGAGGTCTCGTCGTGGCCGCGCGGGGTGTCGAGCGAGGCACGCGGCACCGGCGGCTGCGCGTTCTCGTCGCTCCAGCTCGGCCGGGACTGGGGGTTGCCGCCCGGCAGCTCGGCGCGCGGACCGCCACGGCCCGGCAGCTGAGGCTGACGGCCACGGCGGCCGCGGCTCTCCTGCTCGGGAGCGCCCGCGGACGGGGACTGCTGCGGTACGGCGCCACGAGCGCCGCCGAAGCTGTCCTGGCCCGTGCCCGCGGCCTGCAGACCCTGCGGCGCACCCGGCGCCTGACCGAACCCGGCGCCCGCACCCGCGGGTGCCGGACGGCCCTGCGGCGGTGCGGCCGGAGACTGCGGTCCACGCGCTCCGCCGGGCGCACCCGGACGGCCGGCGCCCGCGCCCGGCAGTGCGGCCCGCGGCCCCTGACCGGCACCGAGCAGACCACCACCGGCGGACGCACCGGCACCGAGAGCACCGCCACCCGGCGCACCCGCACCGGCCTGGCGCCGTGCCGCGGCCACACCTGCGGCGGCCTGCGCGGCGGCCGGACCGCCGGAGGCACCGGCGCCCTGACCGGGCTTGCCCTGCGGCTTCTTGCCGCCCTGGGCGACATCGACGGGCAGCATGACCAGCGCGGTCGTACCACCGGAGTCGGACGGGCGCAGCTGGATACGGATGCCGTGGCGCTGCGACAGACGACCGACCACGAACAGACCCATGCGGCGGGAGACCGAGACGTCCACGGTGGGCGGCGAGGCGAGCCGCTCGTTGATCGCCGCGAGGTCCTCGGGGGAGAGGCCGATACCGGTGTCGTGGATCTCGATCAGCACGCGGCCGTCGGGCAGCGCGTGACCGGTGACCTTGACCTTGGTCTGCGGCGAGGAGAACGAGGTGGCGTTCTCCAGCAGCTCGGCGAGCAGGTGCACGAGGTCGTTGACCACGCGGCCGGCCACTTCGGTGGTCGGCACGGCGGCCAGTTCGATGCGCTCGTACTGCTCCACCTCGGACGCGGCGGCGCGCAGCACGTCGACCAGCGGGACCGGGCGGGTCCAGCGGCGGCCGGGCTCTTCACCCGCGAGAACCAGGAGGTTCTCACCGTTACGGCGCATACGCGTCGCGAGGTGGTCGAGCTTGAACAGCGAGGACAGCTGGTCCGGGTCGGCCTCGCGGGACTCCAGCTCGGAGATCAGCGACAGCTGGCGCTGGATAAGACCCTGGGAGCGGCGCGAGAGGTTGGTGAACATCGCGTTGACGTTGCCCCGCAGCAGGGCCTGCTCGGCGGCGAGGCGGACCGCCTCGCGGTGCACGTCGTCGAAGGCCGCGGCCACCTGGCCGATCTCGTCCTTGGAGTGCACACCGACCGACTCGACGGAGGTGTCGACGTCCTGCGGGTCCGACTCCGACAGCTGCTTGACCAGCTCGGGCAGCCGGTCCTGGGCGACCTTGTTGGCGGTCTCCTGCAGACGGCGCAGCGAGCGGATCATGGAGCGGGCGATGACGAAGGCGCCGACCAGGGAGACGCCGAGCACGAGCAGGATCAGCGCACCGGAGATGATCGCCTCGCGCTCGGAGGCGGAGCGCAGCTCGCGGGCCTTCTGCTCCATGTCCTCGAGCAGCGTGTGCTCGATCTTCTTCATCTGCCCGATCTTGGTCGAGCTGTCGTCCACCCAGTCCTGGTACGAGCGCTTCGGCAGGTCGTCCAGGGCGTTCTGGGAGGCGAGGGCACGGCTGGCGTACTTGTCGCTGGCCGTGATCGTCGCGTTGTTCTCCTCGATGGGCTTGAGGAGAGAGGTGGCCTTGTCGGTGCCGTAGATGCTCCGGAAGCTGCGCAGCTGGGACTTCTGGCTCTCCAGCGCCGACTGTGCGTACAGCCGGTCGTTCTCCGACAGGGTGCCGATGGTGGAGTTGTTCGCGGGGAGCGCCGCCGCCAGAACGGCGCGCTGCATCGACGCGTACTCCTTGGCGGAGGAGAAGGACGACAGGGCGCGGGTGCGCTGGATCATCTCGGGGTTGCTGGTGGCCTCGGCCATGTCCTGGGAGAGGTCCAGCAGGTGCGTGACGAGACGGTGGTAGGCCTCGACGGTCTGGGTCGAGTTGTCCTTGGTCTCGTAGGCGCCGGTGCGGATCTTCGACAGCTGTTCGAGGTCGCCGACCACGCCGACGAGGCTCTCGCGGACGCCCTGGAGCGAGCCGTCCTTGTTGGAGGTGTCGATCTGCTCGGCGGCGTCGATGAAGTTGGTCTTGGCCCGGTCCGTCTTGTCCCGGTAGCCCTTGACCGTGTAGTCGCTCGCCTTCGAGCCGTGCGCCAGCGGACCGGCGGACTGGTCGCGCTCCTCCTGGAGCGCGGCGGCCAGCTCGGTGGCCTGCTTGGTCATGTCCGTCAGCAGCTTCATGTTGTCGAGCTGCTGGATGTCGTTCATGTTGTCGCTGATGCGCAGCGCGCCCAGCGAGGTGGCCGCCACCACGGGAAGCGCGAGCAGCGACACCAGGCGCGTGGAGATGCGCCAGTTGCGCAGCGCCACGCGGGATCCCGGACCGCTCGGGCCCTTGGGCGGCGTGACCGCCGGGGCAGCGGGGCTCGGTGACCCGGGGGGCGCCGAGGCGCCGGGGCGCCCTCCGCCGTCGCCGGACGGTGCCGGGCCCGGGTTCTGGGCGTGCTGGGGCGAGGAACTGCCGACATTGGGGCCAGTCCCGCCGTGCGGCTCCGGCTCCGCCGAAGCACTGCCATCCCTCTTGAAACGTCCCTGCACTAGCGTCGCAACCTCTGGACCAGGCGCCCCTCCGCGTGAACGGAAAGGCACGGTGTCGGCGTTTTAGGCGGCGCCCTGAATGCGCCCCCTGTGGTCGTGAGTGACCGGCGCTGGCTCCCCCTTCTCGCCGCCACGCGGCGCTTGTCGCGCCCCCTGTGCGCCGGCTCGATCCTGCGGCGGTCCGTGGAATTCCAGCACAGTGCAGGATCTCCAACAAGGGCCGAGCACTATGCCGTGACGCACGTGACTGCACGTGAGTGCGGGGTTACCGGACGTAGAAAGTGATCTCGTCCATAACGGACTTATGCGAGCGAGTCGCCCGACTGTCAAGGGTGTCCCAGTCGCCATGATCAGGAGCGGAATGATGGCTTCAGGTGGACAATGTCCGTTTCGTGGGGGTGAGTTGCAGGCCTGAATTGACCGTTTTGCCTGCGGGGCCGTGAGCAAACTCACACGCTGATCATGAGGTCTTCACGTCTTGGGAAGGGAATTGCATGTTTAGCCTGACGCTTTACAAGACGTAACACTTTGACAACCGTGCCCGCGTAAGGGGCCCTCGCGCCCGGCCGGGCGCCCATAGACGACAAGGTCACGTACAACAGTGAAGACGACGATGATGTTCCGCAACATAGCCAACCCGCGGCGCACGACGCTGGCGCACCTCGAGGACGCCGACGCACTGCAGACGCCGCAGCAGCCGGAGCACTCCGTCGACCTCCCGGCCCAGACGGCCAACCCGCGCCGCACCATCCTGGTGGAGGTCCCCGCCACGGCCTCCGTCGCGTAGTAGTACGCACACCGGTCGTAGATCACTCAGTACGGCCGCGCACGCCCCAAATGCGAGAAGCGCAGCCCCGTTGCCGCGTTAGCCTGGAGCGTCAGACTCCAGTCGGCTCAAGTGAGGGGCGCAGGATCCCGTGCGCATCGCCAGGTTCTCCATCGACGGGAACGTCGCCTTCGGCGCGGTCGAGGGCGACAAGCCGGACGAGCTCGTCCTCGACATCATCAAGGGCATCCCGTTCGCGGACTTCGAGCTCTCCGGTACGAAGGTCCCGCTGAGCAAGGTGCGGCTGCTGCCCCCGGTGCTCCCCAACAAGGTCGTGGCCTTCGGCCGCAACTACGCCGAGCACGCGCGCGAACTCGGCAACGAGGTGCCCGACGCCCCGTTCGCCTTCTTCAAGCCGTCCACCTCGGTGATCGGCCCCGGCGACGAGATCCAGTACCCGTCCTTCTCCGAGGATCTGCACCACGAGGCCGAACTGGCCGTCGTCATCGGCCGTATGTGCCGCGAGGTCCCGCGCGAGCGAGTGGCGGACGTGATCCTCGGCTACACCTGCGCGAACGACATCACCGCCCGTGACGTGCAGAAGCGCGAGAAGCAGTGGGCGCGGGCCAAGGGCTTCGACACCTCCTGCCCGCTCGGCCCCTGGGTGGAGACGGACCTCGACCTCAAGACGGCGTCGGATCTCACCATCCAGCTCACCGTCAACGGCGGGCAGCGCCAGCTCGGCCGGACGAGCCAGATGATCCACTCCATCGAGGACCTGATCGTCAACATCTCCGAGGCCATGACGCTGCTCCCCGGCGACGTGATCCTCACGGGCACCCCGGCAGGCGTCGGGCCGCTCACCGTCGGCGACGAGGTCGCCGTCACCATCGAAGGCATCGGCACTCTCACCAACAAGGTTGTCAAGCGTGGCTAGCGCACCCGGCTCCCCAGTTCGCGTCCGTTTCTGTCCGTCGCCCACCGGTAACCCCCATGTGGGCCTGGTCCGCACCGCCCTGTTCAACTGGGCGTTCGCTCGGCACCACCAGGGCACCCTGGTCTTCCGCATCGAGGACACCGACGCTGCCCGCGACTCCGAGGAGTCCTACAACCAGCTGCTCGACGCGATGCGCTGGCTGGGCTTCGACTGGGACGAGGGCCCCGAGGTCGGCGGCCCGCACGCGCCCTACCGCCAGTCGCAGCGCATGGACCTCTACAAGGACGTCGCCGCCAAGCTCCTCGACGCCGGCCACGCGTACCACTGCTACTGCTCCCAGGAGGAGCTGGACACCCGCCGCGAGGCCGCCCGCGCCGCCGGCAAGCCCTCCGGCTACGACGGCCACTGCCGCGACCTCACGGACGCGCAGGTCGAGGAGTACAAGGCCCAGGGCCGTACCCCGATCGTCCGCTTCCGCATGCCCGACGAGACGATCACCTTCACGGACCTGGTCCGCGGAGAGCTGACCTTCACGCCGGAGAACGTGCCGGACTACGGGATCGTACGAGCCAACGGGGCGCCCCTGTACACGCTCGTGAACCCCGTCGACGACGCCCTGATGGAGATCACCCACATCCTGCGCGGCGAGGACCTGCTCTCCTCCACCCCGCGCCAGGTCGCCCTCTACAAGGCGCTGATCGAGCTCGGCATCGCCAAGCAGATCCCGCAGTTCGGCCATCTGCCGTACGTCATGGGCGAGGGCAACAAGAAGCTGTCGAAGCGCGACCCGCAGTCGTCGCTCAACCTCTACCGCGAGCGCGGCTTCCTCCCCGAGGGCCTGCTCAACTACCTGTCCCTGCTGGGCTGGTCGCTCTCCGCGGACCAGGACATCTTCTCGATCGACGAGATGATCGCGGCCTTCGACATCGCGGACGTCCAGCCCAACCCGGCCCGCTTCGACCTCAAGAAGTGCGAGGCGATCAACGCCGATCACATCCGTCTGCTGGACGTGAAGGACTTCACGGAGCGCTGCGCGCCGTGGCTGCAGGCCCCGTTCGCCCCCTGGGCGCCGGAGGACTTCGACGAGTCGAAGTGGAACGCGATCGCCGCGCACGCCCAGACCCGTCTGAAGGTCCTGTCGGAGATCACGGACAACGTCGACTTCCTCTTCCTGTCCGAGCCGGTCTTCGACGAGGCGAGCTGGACGAAGGCGATGAAGGAGGGCTCGGACGCCCTGCTGCGTACGGCCCGCGAAAAGCTGGAGTCGGCCGACTGGACCTCCGCCGAGTCCCTCAAGGAGGCCGTCCTGGCCGCCGGCGAGGCCCATGGCCTCAAGCTCGGCAAGGCCCAGGCCCCGGTCCGCGTGGCCGTCACCGGCCGTACGGTCGGCCTGCCGCTCTTCGAGTCCCTTGAGGTCCTGGGCAAGGAGAAGACGCTGGCCCGCATCGACGCGGCACTGGCGAAGCTGGCGGCGTAACACCGAGGCACGCGTGAGGGGCGGCACCCGGACAACCGGGTGCCGCCCCTTCGGTGTTCGTTCAGACGGCGTCGTTCTCGTCGATCAGGTAGGCGCTCTCGTCGAAGATCTCCAGCACCACGACGACCATGATCGCGCCCGCCACCTCACGGACAAGGGCAAGGTGGCGCTCGTGACCGCCGATGTCCCGACCTCGCCCCTGGCCCAGACGGAGGCGCAGACCGACCCTGTGCCGAGCGGCCCGGTCACCTCCAACCCCTGGAAGCCGGTCTGGCAGCTCAGCAAGCCGTCGACCTGGACCCTGACCCTGGCCACCGGCACCGGCACGGTCGTCCGCACCCTCACCGGCACCTCCACGGCCGCCGCCGTCCGCGCCTCCTGGGACGGCTACCGACAGGACGGCACCCGGGTCAACGGCAACTACACCTGGACCCTCACCGCGGGGCCCCGCGACGGCCCCAGGGCCCGTACCTGACCCTGACCGGCACGACCACCGTCAACTGAGAGACGCATCACGGGCTCCCGCGCAGTGTCCATCGGGGGCTAACCCCCGAACCCCCAGCCGATCGGGAGGTACCGTCGGGGCATGGCGATCAGAGCCGTCGTCTGGGACGTCGACGACACCCTCTTCGACTACACGACCGCGGACCGCGTGGGCATGCGCGGCCATCTCGCCGCCGAGGGCCTGCTCGACGGGTACACCACCGTCGAGCAGGCCCTCGCGCACTGGCGGGCGATCACCGAGCAACAGTGGGCGAGGTTCTCGGCGGGGGAGTTGTCCTTCGAGGACCAGCGCCGCGAACGCATACGGGTGTTCCTGGACGAGCGGCTGACCGACGCCGAGGCCGACGCCTGGTTCCAGCGGTACATGAGGCACTACGAGGCCGCCTGGGCCCTCTTCCCGGACGTCCTGCCGGCCCTGGACGCCCTCGCTGCCAGCCACCGACACGCGGTGCTGTCCAACTCCAGCCTCACCGTCCAGGACCGCAAGCTGCGCACGCTCGGCGTCCACCACCGCTTCGAGATCATCCTGTGCGCCGCCGAGCTCGGCGTCTCCAAGCCCGAGGCGGGCGCCTTCCTGGCCGCCTGCGAGGCCCTGGAACTCGCCCCGCACCAGGTCGCGTACGTCGGCGACCACCCGGAGATCGACGGGCGAGGCGCCGCCGACGCCGGACTGCTGTCGGTGTGGATCGACCGCGACGGCGCGCACACCAGCGGTGCCGCACCCACGGGCCCTCGCCGGATCGCCTCCCTGGCCGAACTCCCCGCGATCCTTGGCGCGGATACCCGTTTTGGAGCCCCGTCCACCTTCAGGTAATGTTCTTCCTGCGCCGCCGGGGAGCGGGCCGAAAGGCCGGGAACCGGAGGAGCAAACTAGAACAAAATCCCCGCAGGGGCTTGTGTTCCAGTGGCCTATGGTGTAATTGGCAGCACGACTGATTCTGGTTCAGTTAGTCTTGGTTCGAGTCCAGGTAGGCCAGCTCGCAGAGCTCATCTGCATCCGCCCCCGTTGTGTAGCGGCCTAGCACGCTGCCCTCTCAAGGCAGTAGCGCCGGTTCGAATCCGGTCGGGGGTACGGATCTCGATCAACTCGGGATCGCTAGGGCCCCCGTTGTGTAGCGGCCTAGCACGCCGCCCTCTCAAGGCGGTAGCGCCGGTTCGAATCCGGTCGGGGGTACAAACTGGTCTAAACCACATTGGTCTATGGTGTAATTGGCAGCACGACTGATTCTGGTTCAGTTAGTCTTGGTTCGAGTCCAGGTAGACCAGCTCGGATCTGCGGAAACGTTAGATCCTCGCCCCCGTTGTGTAGCGGCCTAGCACGCCGCCCTCTCAAGGCGGTAGCGCCGGTTCGAATCCGGTCGGGGGTACCTCAGGAAGGCCCTTCGCTTCGGCGGAGGGCCTTCGTCGTACCCGGCGTGTGCTACCCGAAGCCGTACCGCCGAGTCGTCTCCTCCTCCTGGGCCAGCCGGTGCAGTGTCTGCAGGATCGGCTCGTTGATGATCGCCCCCAGGATCGCGAACTCGATCCGCTCCTCCTCCGAGAGGTGTGCCTCCATGTTGTCCAGGTCGAGGACGGCTGTCCGGTACGCCAACTCGGCGTACGGCGCGAGCAGTTCGGCTCCCCAGGTGTAGCCGAGCCGGCGGAACGCGGCCACGGACACCACCAGCGAGCGGTACGAGGGGGAGATGGTCGCGAGCCGCTTGGCGTTCTCCCAGCCGAGCCGGTCGAGGAGCGCGGCGACCTCCTGGTGTGCGGCCTGGATGTATTCGTCGTCCGTGTCCGGCTCCGGCACCTGCGGCAATGCCCACATCGCGGCGCCGAGACGGATCGCACGGGGCAGGGAGTCGTCGTCGACATGCCCCAGCACCTCCCTGACCGTCGCCACCGGCACCCGGCCGACCTGGATCATCGCGCGGACCAGCTTCAGCCGGCGCAGATGCTCCTCGTCGTACTCGGCCGTCGTCGCGTTGATCTGGCGGCCCGGCGGCAACAGGCCTTCGCGCAGGTAGTACTTGATCGTCGCGGTGGACACCCCACTGCGCTCGCTGAGCTCGGCCAGCCGCATCTCTTGCGCCCCTTCTTGGGAAGTGCCACTATCCAAGCACCAAGCAGAAGGATAGTGCCGCTATCCGATGAGGGAGCAGGGGGCTGCCGTGTTCGCGAAGCCGGTGTCGGGTCGTACGACCGCGAATGCCGAGGGGGATGTGGTGGTCCTGCTCATCGGGATGCGGGTCAACCACTTCTGGGCGGTGCACCAGTGGCTGCCGGTCATGCTGTCGATGTTCCGCATGCTTGGGGAGCTTGCGCGGGACCGTGACCGGGGGCTGCTGGGGCATGTGCTGCTGACGGCCTCACCGCGGACGTACTACGTCGTCCAGTACTGGGAGTCGAAGGAGCAGCTGTACGCCTACGCGCACTCGCCGGAGATGTTCCACCACAAGGCGTGGGGGATCCTCAACCGCAAGGAGCGGGCGGGCAAGGTGCGCGGGCATGTCGGGCTGTGGCACGAGGCGTATGTGGTGCCCGAGGGGTCGTACGAGTCGATCTACTTCGACATGCCCGCGTTCGGGCTGGCCGACGCGCACGGGCAGGTGCCGCTGGAGCGGCGGGGGCGGTACGCCAAGGACCGGTTCGCGTACCGGTCGGCGGCCGGCGCCGAGCGGAAGACGGCCGAGAAGGCCGGGTGACCAGGGGGGTTCGGGGGACCGGGGAGGGCCTGCCGCGGCGTTGAGGCGGGCCCTCCCCGGTGCTGTCCCGGAGGCTTCCCTGAGGTCAGCCCGTGCGGCGCAGTGCCTCGGAGAGGCGGGCGGCGGCGTCGATGACCGCCTGGGCGTGCATACGGCCCGGGTGGCGCGTCAGGCGCTCGATGGGGCCGGAGACGGACACGGCGGCCACCACGCGGTTGGACGGGCCGCGTACGGGCGCGGAGACGGACGCGACGCCCGGCTCCCGCTCGCCGATGGACTGGGCCCAGCCGCGGCGCCGTACGCCCGAGAGCGCGGTGGCCGTGAAGCGGGCGCCCTGCAGGCCCCGGTGCAGCCGCTCGGGCTCCTCCCAGGCCATCAGGATCTGCGCCGAGGAGCCCGCCTTCATGGTGAGCGTCGAGCCGACCGGGACCGTGTCCCGCAGGCCGGACAGGCGCTCCGCCGCGGCGACGCAGATGCGCATGTCGCCCTGGCGGCGGTAGAGCTGGGCGCTCTCGCCCGTGATGTCCCGCAGATGCGTGAGCACCGGGCCGGCGGTCGCGAGCAGGCGGTCCTCGCCGGCGGCCGCTGCCAACTCGGCAAGGCGGGGGCCGAGAATGAAACGGCCCTGCATGTCTCGTGCCACCATTCGGTGGTGTTCCAGAGCCACGGCCAGTCGGTGGGCCGTGGGTCGTGCCAGCCCGGTCGCCGCGACCAGACCCGCGAGGGTGGCCGGACCGGACTCCAGGGCGCTCAGGACAAGGGCTGCCTTGTCCAGAACGCCGACGCCGCTACTGTTGTCCATGAAACGATACTCACGTCTCACTCTGTGAAACGCAAGTTCCTTTTTTCGTGAGACGCGCAACCCTTGTAGGCACAGCGGCCCGAAGACCAACGGGCCTGGCGGCGGGTGCCCGGGTACAGGGGCGCGGGCGCTGCTTCCTCAAGATCTCTAGTTGGGCCGGCGCACCTTTGCCGGCCGGAGGGAAAGCGATGGGTAGGACACTCGCGGAGAAGGTCTGGGACGACCATGTCGTCCGGCGCGCCGAGGGCGAGCCCGACCTCCTCTTCATCGATCTCCACCTCCTGCACGAGGTGACCAGCCCGCAGGCCTTCGACGGCCTGCGCAAGAGCGGTCGCCCGGTGCGCCGTCTCGACCTCACCATCGCGACCGAGGACCACAACACCCCGACGCTCGACATCGACAAGCCCATCGCGGACCCCGTCTCCCGGGTCCAGCTGGAGACGCTGCGGAAGAACGCCGCCGAGTTCGGTGTGCGCCTGCACTCGCTCGGTGACGTCGAGCAGGGTGTCGTCCACGTCGTCGGCCCGCAGCTGGGCCTGACCCAGCCCGGTACGACGGTCGTCTGCGGTGACTCCCACACCTCCACGCACGGCGCCTTCGGCGCGCTGGCGTTCGGCATCGGCACCTCGCAGGTCGAGCACGTGCTGGCCACCCAGACGCTGCCGCTGGCCCGCCCCAAGACCATGGCGATCACGGTCGACGGCGAACTGCCCGAGGGCGTCACGGCCAAGGACCTGATCCTGGCGATCATCGCCAAGATCGGTACGGGCGGCGGCCAGGGCTACATCCTGGAGTACCGCGGCTCCGCCATCGAGAAGCTCTCGATGGAGGCCCGGATGACCATCTGCAACATGTCGATCGAGGCCGGTGCCCGCGCGGGCATGATCGCCCCCGACGAGACCACCTTCGAGTACATCAAGGGCCGCGCCCACGCGCCCGAGGGCGAGGACTGGGACGCCGCCGTCGCGTACTGGAAGACGCTGAAGTCGGACGAGGACGCCGAGTTCGACGCCGAGGTCGTCATCGACGCCGCGTCGCTGTCGCCGTTCGTCACCTGGGGCACCAACCCCGGCCAGGGCGCGCCGCTTTCGGCGGACGTCCCCGACCCTGCTTCGTACGAAGACGCTTCGGAGCGCCTCGCCGCCGAAAAGGCCCTGGAATACATGGGGTTGGAGGCCGGGCAGTCGCTGCGCTCCATCAAGGTGGACACCGTCTTCGTAGGCTCGTGCACCAACGGCCGCATCGAGGACCTGCGGGCCGCCGCCGCCATCGTCGAGGGCCGCAAAGTCGCCGACGGCGTACGGATGCTGGTCGTCCCCGGCTCCGCGCGGGTGGGTCTGCAGGCCGTCTCCGAGGGCCTGGACGTCGTCTTCAAGGAGGCCGGCGCCGAATGGCGGCACGCGGGCTGCTCGATGTGTCTGGGCATGAACCCGGACCAGCTGGCCCCGGGTGAGCGCTCCGCGTCCACCTCCAACCGCAACTTCGAGGGCCGGCAGGGCAAGGGCGGTCGTACGCACCTGGTGTCGCCGCAGGTCGCCGCCGCGACGGCGGTCCTGGGCCACCTGGCCTCCCCGGCCGACCTGTCCGACGCCGAGACCCGTACGCCCGCTGGAGTCTGAGAGTCATGGAAGCATTCACCACGCACACCGGCCGGGCCGTCCCGCTGCGCCGCTCCAACGTCGACACCGACCAGATCATCCCTGCTCACTGGCTCAAGAAGGTCACGCGGGACGGTTTTGAGGACGGGCTGTTCGAGGCCTGGCGCAAGGACGAGAACTTCATCCTCAACCGGCCCGAGCGGCAGGGCGCCACGGTCCTGGTCGCCGGCCCCGACTTCGGCACCGGCTCCTCCCGTGAGCACGCGGTGTGGGCGCTGCAGAACTACGGCTTCAAAACCGTGATCTCGTCCCGCTTCGCCGATATCTTCCGCGGCAACTCGCTGAAGAACGGCCTGCTCACGGTCGTTCTGGAGCAGAAGATCGTGGACGCGCTGCAGGAACTGACCGAGCAGGACCCGCAGGCCGAGATCACCGTCGACCTTCAGGCCCGCGAGGTGCGCGCCGAGGGCATCACCGCCTCCTTCGAGCTGGACGAGAACTCCCGCTGGCGGCTGCTGAACGGGCTGGACGACATCTCCATCACCCTCCAGAACGAGGCCGACATCTCCGCGTACGAGGCCAAGCGCCCGTCGTACAAGCCGCGGACGCTCAAGGTCTGACCCAGGTCGCAGAAGGCGAGCCGGAACGCGACTGGTTTCGGCCACCAAAACACCCCCGCCGTACCCCCGATCAGCCCGATCGGGGGTACAGCTGTGTCTGGACCCGAACGGCCTTGGGCGCTCTCGCTCTTCCTCCCAACTTCCCACGTTACGACGGTTGTTGAGGGGGTAGCCGAGCCTTGTAGGCGTGACTTCCGCCGGAGCCCGGAAGGCCGTTTGAGGCATCAGTTGCGACCCCCGCAGGCGACAACTCGCCCCAGATGGCACAATCTGTGCATGGAACACGACGGCCAACTCGAGCTCTATGCGGCAGTCGCGGACCAACTGAAGGAAGCGCACGCAAGAGTGCGCGCACTGCAAGTCCCGGAGGGCGTACGGATGGCGCTGACCCGGAAGCTGCTGGTCATTACGGCCGCGGCCAAGCACGATCTCGCCGACGCGGCAAGGCGTCTGGAGGCGTTCACCGTGGACCTCGACGAGGGTCGATTCCCCGAAGAGGACCGCTGAACGCGTTCGAGACAGCCGAGTTCGTTGCGGCGCACGGGTGATTAGCCCGTTTCGTGTTTGATTTGCGGTATATATCTGCCTAACGTGCGAAAAAGCTTGAACACATTCGTTCTGGCAATGTCTCCGAAGGGGAAGACGTGAACAAGGCGCAGCTCGTAGAAGCGATTGCCGACAAGCTGGGCGGCCGCCAGCAGGCCGCCGAGGCTGTCGACGCGGTCCTGGACGCCATCGTCCGCGCGACCGTCGCCGGGGACCGGGTCTCGGTCACCGGCTTCGGCTCGTTCGAGAAGGTCGACCGTCCGGCCCGCTACGCCCGCAACCCGCAGACGGGCGAGCGGGTTCGGGTCAAGAAGACCTCCGTGCCGCGCTTCCGCGCGGGCCAGGGCTTCAAGGACCTGGTGAGCGGCTCGAAGAAGCTCCCGCGTGGCGGCGAGGTCGCGGTCAAGAAGGCGCCCAAGGGCAGCCTGACCGGCGGCGCTGCCGCGACGGTCAAGAAGGCCGCGGCGAAGAAGACCACCAAGGCGGCCGCGAAGAAGGTCACGGCGAAGAAGGCGGCACCGACGAAGCGGACGGCCGCGGCCAAGAAGACCACGGCGAAGAAGACGACCGCCAAGAAGACCACGGCGGCCGCCGCGAAGAAGACCGCGGCGAAGAAGACCACCGCCAAGAAGGCGACTGCCAAGAAGGCCCCGGCGAAGAAGGCGACCGCCAAGAAGGCCCCGGCCAAGAAGTCGACGGCTCGCACCACCACCGCCAAGAAGGCCACGGCCCGCAAGAGGTAAGAGGTAAGGGCACAGGGGCACTCACGCGCCGGGCCGGACTCCGTGTCGGAGTCCGGCCCGCGGCATGTTTTCTTCAGGGGGGTCAGAGGGTCTGGAGTGTTACGAGGGTGATCCGGAGGCTGTCCTCGGTGCCCTCCGTCTCGATGCGGACCCGTTGGCCGGGGCGCAGCAGTCGCAGGCCGCCTGCGTCGAACGCCGGGGCGTCGAAAGGCACCGGGGTGCCGTCGTCCAGCAGCACGCTGCCGGTTCTTGTGTCTGCGTCGTAGGTGTATGCGGTGGCTTGCATGGCGGTCAGGGTAGTGCTTTCGGGGACTCGTCATTGGGCTGTGGGTCGTTCGCCGGCTGCGGGCCCGTTGTGGCTGGTCGCGCAGTTCCCCGCGCCCCTTATGGGGCGCCTCAGGACCCTGGGGTCAGTAGTCCCGCTGATGCGGCCGCCGTATGCGGGCCCACCCCTAGCGCCAGTGCCGCGCGCAGGTCTGCGCCCGTGTCCACGTCCTGGCGTACGGAATCCACGGCCGTGAGGGGGAGTTCCACGGCTCCGGATGCGCGGTGGCGGGCGCGGGAATCGGTGCCGAATGACGGGTGCAATTCGTAGTGTGGTGTTGCGGCCAGCAGGGTTGTGCCGATTGCGGCTGCGTCGGCGAGGAAAGCGCGGGGGAATTTCGCGGCCGCGTCCAGGACCCGGAGCAATTCCAGGGGGCGTAGCGCCGGAAGGTCGGCGTTCAGGGCCGCTACGGGACTTTCGGGGCGTGCGGTGCGTACGGCGGCCGCGCCGTGCGCGAGGGCCGCGTTGAGGCCGCCCTGCGGCTCGTCGGGGACGATACGGGCGCCCAGTGCGGCCAGCTCGCGGCCGGCCAGGGCGTCGTCCGTGACGACCGCCACATCCCTGACCGCCGGGCAGGCCAGCGCCGCCGCCACGGTGTCCTGGGCGAAGGCCAGGGCGAGGCCCGGGCGCAGCTCGTCGGCCGCGGTGTCCGAGAGCCTGCTCTTGGCCCGCGACAGGGGTTTCAGGGGTATGACCAAGGTCCACTGCACCGGTGTTCCGTCCCTCTCTTGTCGCGGCCATTGTCACTCAGCCGTCACCTGGGCCATCTGGCGGTTGCGTCGTCGGGGCGTACCGTGTTCTCGACAGACCGGCGGCCTGGGGCGACACTTGTGCGGCCCCCCAAGGCCCAAGAGGAAGGTGTCCGCGTGCCCCGCCGCAGAATCGGCTTCTGGTACCGCTTCGCAGCGGTCCTCTGCAAACCGCCACTGGTGGTTCTGATCAAGCGGGACTGGCGCGGAATGGAGCACATTCCGGCCGACGGCGGATTTATCACCGCGGTGAACCACAATTCCCATGCGGACCCCTTCGCGTATGCGCACTATCAGTACAACACCGGACGGGTTCCGCGATTCCTGGCGAAGAGCGGCCTTTTCAAGAAGGGATTCGTCGGCGCCGCGATGCGCGGCACCGGACAGATCCCGGTCTACCGCGAGACCACGGACGCGCTCAGCGCATTCCGGGCCGCGATCGAAGCCGTGGAGCGCGGCGAGTGCGTTGCGTTCTATCCCGAGGGCACCATCACCCGGGATCCCGGACAGTGGCCCATGACCGCCAAGACCGGCGCCGCGCGCGTCGCCCTGACCACCAAGTGCCCGGTGATTCCCGTCGCTCAGTGGGGCGCCAACGAACTGCTGCCGCCGTACGCCAAGAAGCCCAACCTCCGCCCGCGCAAGACCCACCACGTGCTCGCGGGCCCGCCCGTCGATCTCTCGCGCTTCTACGACAAGGAGCTGACCCCGGACCTCCTGAAGGAGGCGACCGAGGTCATCATGGCCGCCATCACCCGCCAGCTGGAGGAGATCCGCGGCGAGAAGGCGCCCGCGACGCCGTACGACCCGCGCCGCGAGCGGATCGAGCAGCGCCGCAGGACCCATGAGCAGCGGCAGGTTCAGGAGAAGGCCGAGCAGGAAGAGGAGCAGGGCACGTGAGCAAGCCCGTCAAGGCGGCGGTGTTCAGCGCCGGTTCGTGGGGTACGGCGTTCGGGATGGTGCTGGCGGACGCGGGGTGCGACGTCACCCTGTGGGCACGGCGCGCGGAGGTCGCCGAGGCCATCAACTCCGGCCGTACGAACCCCGACTACCTCCCCGGCGTCGAACTCCCGGCGAACCTGCGGGCCACCACCGACCCCGCCGAGGCCGCCGCCGGCGCCGACTTCACCGTACTGTCGGTGCCTTCCCAGACCCTGCGCGCCAACCTCGCCGAATGGGTTCCGCTGCTCGCGCCCGACACGATCCTCGTATCGCTGATGAAGGGCGTCGAACTCGGCTCCGCCATGCGGATGAGCGAGGTGATCGAGGACGTCGCCAAGGTGGGTGCCGACCGGATCGCCGTCGTCACCGGGCCCAACCTCGCGCGTGAGATCGCCGCCCGGATGCCGGCCGCCGCCGTGGTCGCCTGCACCGACGAGGCGGTCGCCCAGCGGCTCCAGGCCGCCTGCCACACGCCGTACTTCCGGCCGTATACGAACACGGACGTGGTCGGCTGCGAGCTGGGCGGTGCCGTCAAGAACGTGATCGGCCTCGCCGTCGGCATCGCGGACGGCATGGGGCTCGGCGACAACGCCAAGGGCTCGCTCATCACGCGCGGCCTCGCCGAGACCACCCGGCTCGGCATGGCGCTGGGCGCCGACCCGCTGACCTTCTCCGGACTCGCGGGCCTCGGCGACCTGGTGGCGACCTGCTCATCGCCCCTCTCCCGCAACCACACCTTCGGCACCAACCTCGGCAAGGGCATGACCCTGCAGGAGACCATCGCGGTCACCAAGCAGACCGCCGAGGGTGTCAAGTCCTGTGAGTCCGTGCTGGATCTGGCGCGCAGGCACGGCGTCGACATGCCGATCACGGAGACGGTCGTCGCCATCGTGCACGAGGGCAAGTCCCCCGTGGTCGCGGTGAAGGAGCTGATGTCGCGCAGCGCGAAGCCGGAACGACGCTGAGCGACGACATCGTTTTTTGGCTCGTTCGCCGCAGGGGCGCACGCTGTGTCAGGGCACTACCACCGGGTACTCTCAACGCGATATGAGCACCGAGAACCTCCCCCAGAGCCCTGAGCAGCCGCCTCGCAAGCCGCGCGTGGCCGTCGTGTTCGGCGGGCGCAGCTCCGAACACGGGATCTCCGTGGTCACCGCCGGCGCCGTCCTGCGAGCCATCGACCGGACCAAGTACGACGTCCTGCCGATCGGCATCACGCGGGAAGGCCGCTGGGCCCTCACCGTCGACGAGCCCGAACGCATGGCGATCACCGACCGCCGTACGCCCGAGGTCGAGGACGTGGCCGAGTCGGGCGAGGGCGGTGTGGTGCTCCCCCTCGACCCCGGCAACCGCGAAGTCGTCGTCAGCGAGCCGGGATCAGTGCCCAAGGCGCTCGGCGAGGTCGACGTCGTCTTCCCCGTCCTGCACGGCCCGTACGGCGAAGACGGCACCCTGCAGGGCCTCCTGGAGCTCTCCGGCGTCCCGTACGTCGGTTCGGGTGTGCTCGCCTCGGCCGTCGGCCAGGACAAGGAGTACATGAAGCGGGTGTTCACCTCCTTCGGGCTCAAGGTCGGCCCGTACGTGGTGATCCGGCCGCGGGAGTGGGAGCAGGATGAGCCCGCCGCCCGCAAGAAGATCGTCGACTTCGCCGGCGAGCACGGCTGGCCGCTCTTCGTGAAGCCCGCGCGCGCGGGTTCGTCGATCGGCATCACCAAGGTCGACGACATCGCCGGGCTCGGCGACGCGATCGCCGAGGCCCAGCGGCACGACCCGAAGATCCTCGTGGAGGCGGCGCTGCGCGGCCGCGAGATCGAGTGCGGGGTGCTGGAGTTCGAGGACGGCCCGCGGGCGAGCGTGCCCTCGGAGATCCCGCCGCCGGACACGCACGCGTACTACGACTTCGAGGCCAAGTACATCGACTCGACCCCGGGAATCGTCCCGGCCCCGCTGACCCCCGAGGAGACCGCCGAGGTCCAGCGCCTCGCGGTGGACGCCTTCGAGGCCGCGTCCTGCGAGGGCCTGGTCCGCGCGGACTTCTTCCTCACCGTGGAAGGCGAGTTCGTCATCAACGAGATCAACACCATGCCCGGCATGACCCCGATCTCGATGTACCCACAGATGTGGCAGGCGAGCGGCATCACCTACCCGGATTTGGTGGACAAGCTCATCCAGGCAGCGCTTCGCAGGCCAACGGGACTGCGCTAGGCCTAGAAGGGGCGTGGGGAACTGCGCGATCAGCCCCCACAGGCCCGCAGCCGACGCACAACCCATCCGCCCACGGCGACTAGTCGGCAATACCCACCGGAACCGCCTTCTTGATGGCAGGCGCCAGATCAACCAACGGCGCCATGCCATCCCCGGTCCGCTTCGCAGGGATCGTCACCTCGACATACCCCTTCCGCAACGTAGAGGTGAAGCGGAAGGACCCGTCCTTCTGCTTCTGCAACAGCCACCCCACACCGTTCACCCCGACCCCGTCGGCCTCCGGATCACTCATCTCCGCGGGCCGCGGAACACCGCAGCGCAGTATGATCGCCGGGTTCCCCCAGCCCGCGGTCAGCGCGGACGCGGGCGTGGGATCCCGGCGATCCTGACCGTCGACCTTGGACGGCAGTGCCTTGTCCAGTTTCCGGCACAGCTCGGTGACCTTCGTGCCCGGACCGGGAACCGCAGCCCGGGCGGCGTCGTCTGCTGATGAGCAGCCCGCGACGGTGATCAGCAGGGCGAGCACGGGCGGCCCGGCAAGGACAGGGCGCCGGCGACGGAAGAAGTTCACCGGCCAAGGGTAGACGGGGGCTACAGATGGACGACCGGGCAGGTCAGGGTGCGGGTGATGCCGTCCACTTGCTGGACCTTCGCGACCACCATGCGGCCGAGGTCGTCCACGGTGTCGGCCTGGGCCCGCACGATCACGTCATAAGGTCCTGTCACGTCCTCGGCCTGGATGACTCCAGGAATCTTGCTGATCGTCTCGGCGACGGTCGACGCTTTGCCGACCTCCGTCTGGATCAGGATGTACGCCTGTACCACGGAACCTCCAGGGCGGCCACGAGGATCATGTGGGGAAAAGGAACGCCACGGTATCGCGTCGCCGCTCGCCGCGGGGAGACCTGCGGAGGCCGGGGCTTGCGCGCCGGGGTGCAGGCACGACAGAGGTTGACGGTCACCCTGACCGTATCGAGGACACTGAAGACGCGCGACCGGGCACGGCAAGGGACAGAAGGGGAGCAAGGGCAATGAAGGGCACTGTTGGTGAGCTCGGGGAGTTCGGGCTCATCAGGGAGCTCACCTCCCGTCTCACCACCACCCCGGCGGTCCGGGTCGGCCCCGGCGACGACGCCGCGGTGGTGGCCGCGCCCGACCGACGGGTCGTGGCCAGCACCGACATCCTCCTTGAGGGACGGCACTTCCGCCGCGACTGGTCCACCGCCTACGACGTAGGCCGTAAGGCAGCTGCGCAGAACCTCGCGGACATCGCTGCCATGGGTGCCGTACCGACCGCACTGCTGCTCGGCCTGGTCGTGCCCGCCGAACTCCCGGTGACCTGGCCGAGCGAGCTGATGGACGGCATCCGTGACGAGTGCCAGGTCGCGGGTGCGTCCGTGGTCGGCGGCGATGTCGTACGAGGCGACACGATCATGGTGTCGATCACCGCGCTCGGCGATCTGCGCAATCAGGAGCCGATCACCCGGGGCGGCGCCCAGCCCGGCGACCTGGTCGCGGTGACCGGCTGGCTGGGCTGGTCCGCCGCCGGTTACGCGGTGCTCTCCCGGGGCTTCCGCTCGCCGCGCGCGTTCGTGGAGGCGCACCGGCGCCCCGAGCCGCCGTATCACGCGGGCCCGGCCGCCGCGGGACTCGGCGCGACCGCGATGTGCGACGTCAGCGACGGACTCATCGCCGACCTCGGGCATATCGCCGAGGCCAGCAAGGTCCGTATCGACATCCGTTCCGGCGCGATCGACATCCCGTCCCAGATGAACGACATCGGGCAGGCCGTCGGTGTCGACCCCATGCAGTGGGTGCTGACCGGGGGAGAGGACCACGCGATCGTGGCGACCTTTCCGCCGGACGTGAAGCTGCCGGCCCGTTGGAAGGTGATCGGCGAGGTGCTCAACCCCTCGGCGCTGCCGCAGGTGACGGTGGACGGGGCGCCGTGGACCAGCTCGGGCGGCTGGGACCACTTCGGGGACATCGAGTCATGAGTGCCCCGCCCAGGGTGCTGACGGTGGCGGGCTCCGACTCCGGCGGAGGGGCCGGAATCCAGGCCGACTTGAAGACGATGCTTGCGCTCGGGGTGCACGGCATGAGTGTCGTCACGGCCGTCACCGCCCAGAACTCGCTCGGTGTGCAGGGCGCTTGGGAGCTTCCGGTGGAGGCGGTGCGGGCCCAGTACCGGAGCGTCGTCGACGACATCGGCGTACAGGCGGTCAAGACCGGGATGCTGGCCTCGGTGGAACTCGTCGAGGCCGTCGCCGAGTTGATCGCCGGGACGGATGCTCCCGCGGTCGTCGACCCGGTCGGCATCTCGAAGCACGGGGACTCGCTGCTGGCGGCCTCCGCCCTGGACTCCGTACGGACGAAACTGCTGCCGGCGGCGACCCTGGCGACCCCGAACCTCGACGAGGTGGCCCAACTCACGGGTGTGCGGGTCGAGTCGGAGTCGGATCTGCGCGAGGCCGCCGCGGCCGTGCTGTCGTACGGGCCGGAATGGGTGCTGATCAAGGGCGGTCATCTCCCGGGCGACGCGGTCGACTTGCTCACCGACGGCACCGAGGAGCACTGGCTGCGCGCCCGGCGGCACGACAACCGGCACACGCACGGCACGGGCTGCACCCTCGCGTCGGCGATCGCGTCGCAGCTCGCGAAGGGGCAGTCCGTGCCGGAGGCGGTGGCGGCGGCCAAGGAGTACGTCACCGGGGCGATCGCGGCCGGGTTCGCGCTCGGCGGCGGGATCGGACCCGTGGACCATGCCTGGGCCCTCAGGCCTCAAGCAGGGCCGGGTACTCCCTCAGCGTGATGTTCGTGGCCGCCTTCTCGGTCAGCCGCTTGAAGAAGCGGGCCAGGGGGCGGGAGCTGAGGACCCGGTACATACGGTCCCGGCTGCGGATCCGCCGCTCGGTCGCCGGGGCGAAGAACGGGCCCGCGTTCCCGGAGATCTTCTGGCAGCCCTTGGCGAAGTCGCTGATCCGCGTCTCGTACTCGGCGAAGGCAGTGCGGAAGTCGCCGCCCGCGAGGGCGAGTTCACCGGCGAGGACGTACGCACCGACGATCGCCACGCCGGTCCCCATCCCGCCCATGGTCGCCCCGTAGCCGGCGTCCCCGAGCAGCACCACCCGCCCCTTGGTGAGGCGGTCGACATGGATCTGGGCGATCGCGTCGAAGTACAGGTCGTCGGCCTCTTCGAGGGCCTTGAGGACGGACGGCGCCTCCCAGCCCATCCCGGCGAAACGTTCCCGGAGGATCTCCTTCACCGCCGAGTCGTCCCTGCGGTCGTACGACAGCTCCTCGGACCGGAAGACCAGCACCGCGCCCGCGCGGTCCGGATCGCCGTCGTAGTTGCCGATGACGAACGCGCGGCCGGGCTCGCTGTAGACGCGGCCGGTACGGTCCAGGCCCAGGTGGTTGGGGACATCGAAGCCGGCCACGTAGTGGTCGAAGAAGCGCAGGTAGCGGGACTCGTCGCCGAAGACGAGCCGACGGGTGTTCGAGTGCAGCCCGTCGGCGCCGACGACCAGGTCGAAGCGGCGGGGAGCGCTTTTGTCGAAGGTGACGTCGACGCCGTCGGCGTCCTCGGTGAGGGAGGCGATGGAGTCTCCGAAGACGTACTCGACGTCGTCCTTGGTGCGTTCGTACATGATCTGCGCGAGGTCGCCGCGGAAGATCTCCACGTCGCCGCTCATCAGCTCGGCCGGCAGGTCCACGCGCGGGCTGCCGTCGGCGTCGACGACGGTCTGGCGGCCCATGTGGGTCTGACGGGCGTGGATCTCGTCCCAGATGCCCATGGAGGTGAGGACCGTACGGTGGACATGGCCGCGGAAGTCGACCGCGAAGCCGCCGCCGCGCAGTTCGGCCGCCTTCTCGACGACGGTGACGCGGGCGCCGAGCCGCGAGAGGTTGAGCGCGAGGGCGGGTCCGGCGACGCTGGCGCCGGAGATCAGGACGCTGAGGTGAGCCAGGTTCTTCGTCGTGTTCTTCGTCGTGTTCTTTGTCATGGGATGAGCTTCGGCGGGGGCGCTGACCGTCCTCCTACCGTTCGCTGACCGCCGCTGACCGCAGCCGTAGGCCCTGCTCGAAGGCCTGGTCATAGGCCTCGGGTGACAGTTTCGCCCGTACGTCCGCCTCGATGCGTACGACGTCCGGGTCGCCCTCGACGCGGCCGCCCCGCAGGCCCGCCGCCGCGCCCAGCAGCACCGTGGCCCGCTCGGCGGAGTCGGCGGTGGAGGCCAACGCCTCCGCCGCGTCGGCGAGTTCCAGATCGCCCCATCCCTCCACGGCCAGCTCGGCGGCCTGCCGGAACCAGTCGCGGGCCTCCTCGGTGTGCCCCTCGGCGGCGGCCGTGCGGCCGAGCCCGATGAGGCTCCGGACGGTCTCGCCGACGCTGAACCAGTTGGCGGCACAATCCTGGAGGGCGTTCTCGTAGTGCACGCGCGCGTGTGCCGTGTCCCCGGACAGCCGGGCCGCGTCGCCGAGGCCGCGCCGGGCGGCCGCCACCTTGTCGGGGAGCCCGGCGCCACGCGCCAGCGTCAGCGCCTGTTCGAAGTGGGCCACGGCGGCCGCCGTGTCGCCCCGGTGCAGCAGCACGGTGGCGCGGGTGCGCAGCAGATCGGCGGTCTCCTCCGGTGCGGCCAGTTCCCGCACGTGCGCCAGTCCCTCGTCGAGCAGCTCCAGGGCGCGTTCGGACTCACCGCGCGTGTGGGCGAGCATGCCGAGCGGGTCGAGGCAGTTGGCCATGCCCCAGCGGTCACCGGTGGCCCGGAATCCCGCAAGCGCCCGGTCGAAGCACTCCTCCGCCTCCAGGGGCCGGCCCGCGTACTGCGTCCGGAAGCCGAGGCCCACGTCGAGCAGGGCGCGCGCCCAGGGGGAGTCACCGGCCAGGGTGAGGGCATGCGCCTCGTCGGCGGGCCGTGGACCGGCCGCGACCGCCCACAGCACCAGGACGTACGGCAGCCTGAGCGGCCCCTGGTACGCGTGCAGGACGGCGTCCACGCGCGCGATGAGCTCGGGTTCGCCGCCGGCGCCGGAGAGCGCGTTGATCGCGCACAGTACGTACTCCTCCTCCAGCCCGGGCCGCGGTGCGTCTCCGACGGCGGCCAGCAACTCCCGTGCCGTCGCCACCCGTTCGCCGTGCACTCCGCGCAGCCGCCAGAACCAGGAGAGGGGTCCCATGAGGCGCAGGGCGCTGTCGGTGTCGCGGCGCACGAGGTGACTCAGCGCCGCGTCCAGGTTGACGTGCTCGGCGGCCAGCCGGGCCAGCCAGGGCAGCTGCCCGCCGCCGCGCAGGTGTGGATCGGCCTCCTCGGCCAGCCGCAGGAAGTAGCCGGCGTGGGCGTCCCCGCGGTCCTCCGCGTCTCTTGCGTCCTCGGCGTCCTCGGCGGCGAACGCCCGGATCGTCTCCAGCATCCGGTAGCGCCCCTCGGACACCTCCAGGAACGACTTCTCGACCAGCGAGGCCAGCACGTCCTCCGGGTACGACAGCCCGCACACCGCCTCCACGGCCTCCAGCGTCGCGCCCCCGGAGAACACCGTCAGCCGCCGCGCCAGCTCCCGCTCCTCCTCGTCCAGCAGGTCCCAGCTCCACTCCACGACGGCGCGCAGCGTGCGGTGCCGGGGCGCCTTGGAGCGGTCGCCGCGGGAGAGGAGACGGAAGCGGTCGTCCAGGCGGTCGGCGAGCTCGTCCGGGGTCAGGGTGCGCAGCCGGGCCGCCGCCAGTTCGATGGCGAGGGGGAGCCCGTCGAGGGCGGCGCAGATGCCGGGCACGCGCGCGTGGGCCTCGAACCCGGGGCGCACGGCCCGGGCCCGGTCGACGAAGAGCCGCACCGCAGGTTCCTGTGGCAGTGGCGGCACGGGGACCAGCACCTCGCCGGTGATCCCCAGGGACTCACGGCTCGTGGCCAGGACCCTCACGCCGGGACACGAGCCGAGCAACAGCGCGGCGATCCGGGCGGCCTCCTCGACCAGGTGCTCGCAGTTGTCGAGCACGAGGAGCAGTTTGCGGTCCTCCAGGGCGGCCAGCAGCCGGTCCGTGCTGTCGGTCGCGGCCGTACGGAAACCTTCCCGCACGCCGAGCGCTGTGAGGACGGCGTACGGGATCTGCTTGCCGTCGGTCACCGGGGCCAGCTCGACGAAACAGACATCCGACTGCCGGTCCGCCGCCTCGATCGCCAGCCGTGTCTTGCCCGCGCCGCCCGGGCCCGTGAGCGTGACCAGGCGGGCGTCGGCCAAGAGGCCCGCGATCCGGGTGAGTTCGCTCTCGCGGCCGACAAAGCGGGTCAGCTGGACCGGGAGGCGGTGCCGCTCGGGTCCGCCGCCCTGGAGCAGCTCCAGGTGCAGCGCGGACAGTTCGGGCGACGGATCGGTGCCCAGCTCGTCCGCGAGCGTGCGCCGGGCGTCCTCGTACACCGTCAGGGCCTCGGCGGGCCGCCCGCCCGCGTGCAGTGCCCGCATCAGCTGCCCGTACAGCCGCTCGCTCAGCGGGTGCGCGGACAGCAGCGTCCGCAGCTCCGGTACGAGTTCGGGGCCGCCGCCGAGCGCCAGATCTGCCTCGATCCGGTCCTGTACGGCGGCCAGCCTGAGCTCGTCGAGCCGGGCGGCCTCGGCGTGCGCGTCCGGCACGTCGGGCAACGCCGGGCCGCGCCACAGGGCGAGCGCCTCCCGGAGCAGGGGCGCCGCGCGCGCGTGGTCACCGGCGGTGAGAGCGGCCCGCCCCTCCCGGGACAGACGCTCGAAACGGTGCGCGTCGACCGAGTCGGGCGGAGCGACGACGCGATAGCCGCCGGGCCCCGCCTCGATGTCCGTGTGCGGGGCCAGACGCCTGCGCAGACGGGAGACCTGCGACTGGAGGGCGCCCGCGGCCCCGGCGGGCGGCTCCGCCCCGTACAGGCCGTCGGTGAGGCGCTGCGTGGAGACCGCGCGGTCGGCGTCGAGGAGCAGCAGGGTGAGCAGTGCGCGGGGGCGGGGTCCGCCGGGGTCCAACGGAGTGCCGTCGTCGGTGCGTATGTCCAGGGGGCCCAGGATGCCGAAGCGCATTCGCAAGATTCTGGCAGCACACCCGGTGGCCGGGCACAGCCTTTTGTGCCTGTTGAGCACAGCAAAAAGCCGGTCCACCGAGGTGGACCGGCTTTTTGCAGCGAACCAGCAGTGGCCGCGCGCTTAGCTGTGCGTCAGCGCGAGACCTTGCCGGCCTTGATGCACGAGGTGCAAGCGTTCACGCGCTTCGGCGTCCCGCCGACCACGGTACGGACGCGCTGGATGTTCGGGTTCCAGCGACGGGACGTACGGCGGTGCGAGTGCGAGATGTTGTTGCCGAAGCCCGGCCCCTTGCCGCAGACGTCGCAGTTGGCAGCCACGGGTCACTCCAAAGACTTCAGATGCACTTACGGATGAGATCCCGGCATGCCGGGATCGAGATCGTAGGATCAGAGATCTGAGTGGCGGTGCCAGGGGGAGAGCCCGATCTGCATCGGGCAACCGGAGCAGCATACAACGACTGCGCCAGTTCAACGAAACTACCATGGCTGATCAGGGCTCCGCTCCGGCCCTCTTCCGGCGGACACCGGCCCCGGGGTCTACGCTGCGTCCAGTCCAGGCTCTAAGGAGGCGCAGGTGGCGCAGGTGCCGCAGACATTCTTCGATGCTCTCGCGGTGCGCACCTGGTGCGGCCTCGCGCTGGAGGCGCTGGGGCGCGCGCGCGAGGAGATCGACGCGATCAACGTGTATCCCGTGGCCGACGGGGACACGGGCACCAACCTGTATCTGACCGTGGAGTCCGCCGTCGGGGCGGTGGAGGCCGTGTTCGCGGCTCACGAGGTGGGCGGCGACGTGTCCGGGAAGCCTTCGCTGGCCGACGCCACGCGCGCGATGGCGCACGGGGCGCTGATAGGCGCCCAGGGGAACTCCGGGACGATCCTCGCCCAGCTGCTGCGCGGCATGGCGCAGGTGCTGGCCGCCGACGGTGAGACGCCTCACACCGACGGCTCCGGCCTCCGGCTCGCGCTGCGGCATGCGGCCGACTCCGCCCGCCGGGCCGTCGCGCACCCCGTGGAGGGCACGGTCCTGTCGGTCGCCTCCGCCGCCGCCGACGCGGCCACCGGAGCCGAGGGCGACTGCGGGGCGGTGGCACGGGCGGCCTACGAGGGAGCGCGCGCCGCGCTGGCCGCGACCCCGGGGCAGCTGGCCGTGCTGGGGCGGGCCGGGGTGGTCGACGCCGGCGGGCGGGGGCTGGTGGCGGTGCTCGCGGCACTGGTGGAGACGTTCACGGGGGAGGCTCCGGCGGCTGTTGCGGTTTCCGGAGGGCACGCGCGTGTGCAGGTCGATGTCGAGACGGCCACTGCCCGGAGCGCCGCCCTTGCTGTCGAGGACTGCGTACCCCCTCCGGAGGAGGGCGGCCCCGCCTTCGAGGTGATCTATCTGCTGGAGGCCGAGGACACGGCCGTGGACCGGCTGCGGGCACGCCTCGACGCCCTCGGGGACTCACTGGTCGTGGTCGGCGGCGACGGGCTGTGGAACGTCCATGTGCACGTGGACGACGCGGGCGCTGCCGTGGAGGCGGGCGTCGAGGCCGGGCGGCCGTACCGGATCCGGATCACCCACTTCGGTCTCGGAGATGTGCACACCACCGGCGGCCGGCGGCCGCCCCGGGAGCGCGTCCAGCGGGCCGTGGTGGCCGTCGTGCCCGGCGAGGGACTGGCCGGGCTGTACACCGAGGCCGGTGCGACCACGGTGCTTGCGCGTCCCGGAGAGCCGCCCGCGAGCGGTGAACTCGTCGACGCCGTACGGCGGGCCCACGCGCGCGAGGTCGTGCTGCTGCCCAACGACGCCGACCTGCGCCACACCGCGGCCGCGGCGGCCGAGCAGGCACGCGCCGACGGCATCCGGGTGGCACTGATCCCGACCCGGTCCGCGGTCCAGGGGATCGCCGCGCTCGCCGTGCACGAGCCCGAGCGCCGCTTCGACGAGGACGTCGTGTCGATGACCTCGGCGGCCGGCGCCACCCGCTACGCCGAGGTCGCCGTCGCCGAGCGCCAGTCCTGGACCATGGCCGGCATCTGTCAGGCCGGCGACGTCCTCGGCCTCATCGACGGCGACGTGGCCGTGATCGGCTCCGACGTCACCGCCACCGCCGAGACCGTCCTCGACCGCATGCTCCAGGCCGGCGGCGAGCTGGTCACCCTCGTCCTCGGCGACGAGGCCCCGGAGTCGGTCGCCGACCGACTGGAGGCACGCGTGCGTGAGTCGTACCTCGCCGTCGACACGGTGGTGTACCGGGGCGGCCGACAGGGCGCACTACTGCTGATCGGCGTCGAGTAGCAGGGGTACCGGCCTCCCGCTGCTGAGAGCCTGCGAAACGCCGTCCCCCGAAGGGTGAGCGCTGCGACGTCCGGTGCGTGCGATCGCGGGGCGCCGGGGCGAGGGGGGCCACGGGCTCTGGCGTTGGCGGGCCCTGGGGTTCCTGGTGTTGGTGGGCTCCGGTGTTCCTGGCGGTGGCGGGTTCTGGAGTTCCCGGCCTCGGCGGGTCCTGGAGCTCCTGGTCTTGGCCGGTCCCGGAGCGCTTGGTCTCGGTGGGGCCCGGTGTACCTGGCGTTGGCTGGCCCTCGAGTTCCCTGCCTCGGCCGGTCTCGGTGTTCCTGGCGTTGGCGGGCCCTGGAGCTCCTGGCTTTGGCCGGTCCCGGAGCCCTTGGTCTCGGTGGGCTCCGGTGGCCATGGCCTTGGCCAGCCCCGGAGCCCCCGCCCCCGGCCTCGGCGAGTCCCTGCCCCCGGCCTCGGCGAGTCCCTGCCCCCGGCCTCGGCGAGTCCCTGCCCCCGGCCTCGGCGAGCTCCCGCCCCGGCCTCCGCGGGCCCCCGCCCCCGGCCTCGGCGAGTCCCCGCCGCCTGGCCTCAGCCGGCCTCCTGTTCCTCCACCACCTGCATCATCTGTTCCGCCTCCGCCCGGCGGCCCTGTGCCGTCTCGTCCTCGTCGCCCGCACCGTCGTATGCCGCGAGGACTGCACGCGCGCGTGTCGCCGCGTGGGTGGGGCGGCCGAGGTCGGATTCCAGCCAGCCTGCGGCGAGTTCGGCGCCGGTGCGGCTGTCCAGGGCGTCGTCGCCCAGGGAGGCGAACACCGTGATCGCCTCGGTGACCTGGGTCAGGGCGTCTTCGAGCGCGGCCCGGATCGAGTCGTCGTCGGCGTCCTCCGCGGCGGAACGGGCGAGCAGGTCGCCGAACTGGCGGTGGGTGTGCCCGAGTTCGGCGACGAGCCGCTGCCGCGCCTCCTCGTCGGCCCCGACAGTGCCCAGCGCCGCCTCGCACTCCTGGACCGCGCCCGCCATCAACTCCCGTGCCGCGCCCGCTCCGTCCTCCGCGCGCAGCGCGAGCCACGCGCGGGCGCGCAGGGAGCGTACGAGGCCGTGGACGTTGCCGAGCGAGCGCCACAGCTCGCCCGCGCGCGCGTACGCCCGGTCCGCCTCGGCGGGCAGCCCCGCGGCCCCGAGCGACTCGGCAGCGAGGTGGGCGAGTGTCGCGTGGTCGTGCTGCTCGGGCCAGTGCCGGGCGATCTCGGCGGCCTGCAGCCACCGTTCGGCCGCCTCGCGGTGCTCGCCGAGCTCGCTCAGACAGTCGCCGAGCCACCACTGCGTCTGGACGACCGCGCCGTCGCCGTGCGTCTCGGCGGTCAGATCGGGCAACGCCGACTCCAGCACCTCCGCGGCCTCCGCCCACCGCCCCTGGCGCAGCAGGAACCCGCCCAGCTGGTGCCGCGCCCAGGCACCGAGCGTCGGGCCCTCGCCCGCCTCGTCGGCCCAGTGCGCCGCCTCCAGGGCGTGCTCGGCGGCCTCCACGGACAGCCCCCGGCCGCCCAGCACCTCGGCGAGCTGAAGGTGCAGCTGGGCCCGCCCGACCGCCTCCAGCTGCGCACCGCCGTGCTCCAGGGCCGCCCGCAGCGCGTGCTCCGCCCCCGAGATGTCCCCCAGGTGATGCGCCAGCCCGGCCAGCCGTGCCTCGTACTCCACCGCGAACCACGGCAGCCCGGCCCCGACGAACCCGGCCGTGGCCCGCCCGAACAGCTCCACGGCCGCCTCCAGGTCCCCGCCGCGCACCGCCAGTTCCGCGAGCATGGCCTGCGCCTCGGCCTCCCGCGAAGCGATCCGCACATCGTCCCCGGTGTACCCACCGACGAGCGCAAGCAGTTCGCGTACGGCGCTCTCGGCGTCGGCGAGAACCCTTTCCGCAGCCGGCTCGCCCGCCTCCAGCACCCGCCGCATCAGGACCCGAGCCCGCCCCATCAGCACCGACGCGGTCTGCCGTACCCCCGTCGCGTCGTCCGCGTAGAGCGCAAGGACCTGGTCGTACGGCTCCTCGACCGCCGTGATTGCCTCGGCCACCCGGCCCGACAGCGCGCGTACGTACGCCGCACGCGTGCGTGCCGCCAGCGCCTCCCCGGGGTCGCCGGCCTCCGCGTACAGCTCGGCGGCCCGCTCGAAGAGTGCGGCGCCCTCGGGGCCCCGGTCCATCGCCTCGTGGTCGACGATCTCCGCGCGGTCGCGGGCGGCCAGCTCGACGCCCTCGGCGGCGCGCGCGACGGCTGCCCAGGCGTCCATGGCGTTCGGCTGCAGGGTGTCCGACAGCCGGCGTGCCTCGGCCAGCAGGGCGGGCAGGTCCGGCGCGTCCGCGGTCACGGCGACCGGCGCCGCCACCGCAGGCGCGGAGACCGGGCGCGTCGCCCGCACCCCGAGCGGCAGCCGCTCGACCAGCGGGCGCTGCGCCATACGCGCGCGTACCCGCTCACTGACGTACGCGTTGCCGTTGCGCTCGTCGAAACGCGCGGCCAGGGCGAGGGCCTCCGCACGCGCGTGTGCGGCGAGTTCGCGCGCCGTCCAGGTCCGGCCGGGCGGTCCGGGAACCTGCCGGTCGGCAAGGCCCGCCTCGCCCAGGCGCTCCATGAGCAGCGTCACCACACTCAGGAAATCCAGCCGGCTGCGCGGATGCCCGGTGTCCGTGAAGTACGCCGGCCGTTCCGCGAGCAGCTCCAGGCCGCGCGCCTCGTTGCCGGTCAGCGCGCAGAACTCCACATGGTCCGCGTACGCGCCCCGCATGCTCTCCATGCCCCGCACCAGCCGGAAGCCCCGCAGATGGTACGCGCGTGCCTCGTCCGTGCGGCCCAGCCGCAGCAACGGTGTCAGGGACGACGCGAGCACGCTGTGCGGCTCGTGGGCGCAGGTGAACCGGCCCTCCAGGACCGGCGCCCACACCTGAAGCGCCTCGACGTCCCGGCCCCGCTCCGCCTGCCACCAGCCCTGCCCGTGCAGCTCGCACGCGTGGCAGTCGGCCATGCTGTCCCGGTCGGCGGCCAGCCACGCGATGTACGCCCGCTCCGCGCGCGCGATGTCCCCGATGTGCGTGGCCACACTGAACTCGGCGCTGCGCACGGCCCGTTCGGAGTGCCCGGCGAGCCGGTAGCGGTGCTCCATCTCGCCGAGCCACTTCTCGATCGAGGCGAGCGGGACGTGCGGCTGGTCGAGCATGCCGGACGACATCCACTTGAAGACCCAGTGCAGCGAGTGCACCTCGTGCTCGTCGAAGTCCTCGGGCCGCTCGTCCCACATGCGCAGCAGGCGCGCGAAGGGGACGAACATCTTGTCCTTCTCGGAGCTGTAGTTGTAGACCTTCAGCTGGTGTCCGAGCGCCTCGATCACGGCGAGCGGGATGCCCAGCTTCTCGGCCTCGACGAGCAGTTGCTCCGCGCGCGCGTTGCGTGCGGGACCCTCCGGACGCTCGCCGTTCTCCGCCATGGCCCGGCGCAGGGAGTCGAAGTCCGTGATCCCGCCCATCAGCGACCCTCCTCGCCGTTCGTGGCCCACTCCAGCAGCCCGATGAAGGCCCGGTTCAGCAGCGCCGTGTCCGCCGGCCTGAGCGGCCGCTGGGCCATCAGCAGCGCCTGCCCGTACAGAGACTCCGTGGCGGTGCCGATCAGTTCCGCGTCACCCAGCGAACTGATCCTGCGCACCAGCGGGTTGAGGTGGTTGAGCACCAGACGCGCGCGTGGGGCGCTGCCCCGCAGTGAACCCAGAATCCCCGCCCACAGATCGTCTGCCTGCTCCTCGGCCGCGGCGCGGGCCTGCTCGTGGCGGCCGGCCCGGTCGTCGAGGTGGAGGGCGGGGACCGAGACGGGGTGGAAGGCGCGCAGTGCAATGTCACATTGCAGTGGGTCGAGCCTGGCCCGAGCCGCCGCCAGGAACCCCGACAACGCCAGCTCTTCCGCCGGATCCACCGCATCCAGATGCGCCGTCACGGTGTCCGCGTCCAGCTCGGCCACCACCGTCCCGGGCCGTACCGACGGCAACGCCTCGACCAGCTCGCTGTCGTACGTGTAACCGCCGTTGATCACCCCTACGCCCTGCGCGGCCGCGATGGGCGCGACCTGCCGGTACTCCTCCACGGTCCGCGTGAAGTGCACCACCGGGTGCCGACGGGCGAACTCCTCCAGCGACAGCTGGCCGTCGGTGGTCTCGAACGGCAGCCACGGCAGCATCGTCCGCAGCATCTCCCTGTCGTGCCGCGCCAGGGACTTCACGCCCAGGTGGTGCACCGACAGGAAGGCCGCCAGCCGCTCCGGATCGCCGGCCGCAAGCCCGGTCAGCCAGGACCGGATCCGTTCGCCCAGCGCCTCCCGTACGGCGGCCAGCGTCTCGTCCTCGTACAGCGACTCGCGCGAGGCCGTCGGCCGCAGACTGTCCGTGTCCAGCACGCACCGCACGAAGAACGCCCAGTCGGGCAGCAGCTGTTCGGCCCGCTCGGTCAGCAGCATGCCCTTGAGGTGCACGCGGTGCGTCGCCCGCTGGGCCGGGCTGACCGCCGACGGCAGCACATACGCCACCCCGCGGATCCCGGCCAGCGGCACGTCCAGCTCGATCGAGTCGAGCGGGGTGAAGCCGAACAACTCGTGACAGTGCCGCGCCAGGGCCACCCTCCGGGTGGCGGGGGAGGGGTACGACCGGTCCCAGGGCGCCGGGAGGTCGGTGATCGCCTCGTCGCCGACCCGGACGTCGTAGGGCAGCAGCGACCCGAAGTCCCGCGCCAGCGCCAGGACCCGCTCGGGCGCGAGCCACTCGCCGGCCCCCGCCCGCGCCACCAGATGCACGGTGGTGCCCGGTTCGGGCCGCGCCTCGTGCGGCAGCGTCCGCACGGTGTACGAACCGTCGTCGCTCGCCGTCCACTCCACGGGCGCCGCGTCCGGCGTACGGGCGCTGCGGCTGACCACCCGGATCCGCTCGGCGACCACGAAGCAGGCCAACAGGCCGATGCCGAACTGCCCGAGGAAGTCGGAGCGGACCTCCTGAATCCCGTCGGCGATCCCGTCGGTCCGCTTGGAACTGCGCCCGATGGTGGCCAGCAGATTGTGCACGTCCGTCTCGGTCAGCCCGATCCCGGTGTCCTCGACACGCAACGAGCCACCCTGCGTGTAGAGCCGCACCCGGGCGGGGGCGTCCGGCTGCTCGGCGCGCCGGGCGGTGATGGCGTCCACGGCGTTCTGCAGCAGTTCGCGCAGGTAGACCTTGGGACTGGAGTAGAGGTGGTGCGAGAGGAGATCCACCAGGCCACGCAGGTCGACCTGGAACGTATGAGGTGTCTGGGATGACTGTGAGGTCTGGGAGTCCATCGTCGCAGCGCCGGTGGGGGGACTTGCGGGCGGCGCGGGGTCGGGCGGTCCCTGGTGGGGCGGTGACCGCGGGGATGGCCGGAGCGCGCCATCCTAGAGCCGGAACAGCCCGCCTGACCAGGGGTTTCCCGAGACGTATACGGGATTGTCAGTGGTGTGGTGTGCAATGGATCTCGTGCCTGCACTGGAAGAACCACTGAAGAAGGTGCTCGGACCACCCACCGCGAAGGTGATGGCCGAGAACCTCGGCCTGCACACCGTCGGCGACCTCCTCCACCACTACCCGCGCAGATACGAGGAGCGCGGCCAGCTCACCCACCTCGCCGACCTCCCCCTGGAGGAGCACGTCACGGTGGTCGCGATGGTCGCCGACGCCCGCCTGCACACCTTCGCCTCGGCCAAGGCTCCGCGCGGCAAGGGCCAGCGCCTCGAAGTCACCATCACCGACGGCAGCGGACGCCTCCAGTTGGTCTTCTTCGGCCACGGCGTTCACAAGCCCCACAAGGAACTCCTGCCGGGCACACGCGCGATGTTCGCGGGCAAGGTCTCCGTCTTCAACCGCCGCCTCCAACTGGCGCATCCGGCCTACGAGTTGCTCCGGGGCGACAGCGACGAAACGGTGGAGACGTGGGCCGGCGCCCTCATTCCCATCTACCCGGCCACCGCCAAACTGGAGTCCTGGAAGATCGGCAAGGCCCTCCAGACGGTTCTGCCCAGCGCCCAGGACGCCGTGGACCCCCTCCCGCCCACCCTCCGCGAGGGCCGGGGCCTGGTGCCCCTCCCCGAGGCCCTCCTCAAGATCCACCGCCCGCACACCAAGGCCGACATCGCCGACGCGCGCGCCCGCCTCAAGTGGGACGAGGCCTTCGTCCTCCAGGTGGCCCTCGCCCGCCGCCGCCACGCCGACGCCCAACTCCCGGCGGTCGCCCGCAAACCCAAGCCCGACGGCCTCCTCACCGCCTTCGACGACCGCCTCCCCTTCACGCTCACCGAGGGCCAGCAGAAGGTCTCGAAGGAGATCTTCGACGACCTGGCGACGGAGCATCCGATGCACCGGCTGCTGCAGGGCGAGGTCGGATCGGGCAAAACCATGGTGGCCCTCCGCGCCATGCTCGCCACCGTCGACGCCGGCGGCCAGGCCGCCATGCTCGCCCCCACCGAGGTCCTCGCCCAGCAGCACCACCGCTCCGTCGTCGAGATGATGGGCGAGCTGGCCGAGGGCGGAATGCTGGGCGGGGCCGAGCACTCCACGAAGGTGGTGCTGCTGACCGGTTCCATGGGCGCTGCCGCCCGCCGTCAGGCCCTGCTCGACCTGGTCACCGGTGAGGCCGGAATCGTGATCGGCACACACGCGCTGATCGAGGACAAGGTCCAGTTCCACGACCTGGGCCTCGTCGTCGTCGACGAACAGCACCGCTTCGGCGTCGAACAGCGGGACGCCCTGCGCGGCAAGGGCAAGCAGCCCCCGCACCTCCTCGTCATGACGGCCACGCCCATCCCGCGCACGGTCGCCATGACGGTCTTCGGCGACCTGGAGACCTCGGTCCTCGACCAGCTCCCGGCCGGCCGCTCACCCATCGCCAGCCATGTCGTCCCGGCCGCCGACAAACCCCACTTCCTGGCCCGCGCCTGGGAGCGGGTCCGCGAGGAGGTCGGCAACGGCCACCAGGCGTACGTCGTCTGCCCCCGCATCGGCGACGACATCGACGAACCAGCCGACCCCAAGAAGTCCGGCAAGAAGAAGTCCCCCGAGGACGAGGCGGAGAAGCGCCCCCCGCTCGCGGTCCTGGAGGTGGCCGACCAACTGGCCAAAGGCCCCCTGCAAGGCCTCCGCGTCGAGGTCCTGCACGGCCGCATGCACCCCGACGACAAGGACGCGGTCATGCGCCGCTTCGCGGCCGGCGACGCGGACGTCCTGGTGGCCACCACGGTCATCGAGGTCGGCGTCAACGTCCCGAACGCCACCGCCATGGTGATCATGGACGCCGACCGCTTCGGCGTCTCCCAGCTCCACCAGCTGCGCGGCCGCGTCGGCCGAGGCTCGGCCCCCGGCCTCTGCCTCCTGGTCACCGAGATGCCGGAGGCGAGCGCGGCCCGCCAGCGCCTGGCCGCGGTCGCCGCCACCCTCGACGGCTTCGAACTCTCCCGGATCGACCTGGAACAACGGCGCGAGGGCGACGTCCTGGGCCAGGCCCAGTCGGGCGCCCGCTCCAGCCTCCGGGTCCTCGCGGTCATCGAGGACGAGGAGGTCATCGCGGAGGCGAGGGAGGAGGCGACGACGGTGGTCGAGGCGGACCCGGAGCTGACAGGACTTTCCGGCCTACGGACGGCCCTGGACGCCCTCTTGGACGAGGAAAGAGAGCAGTACCTGGAAAAGGGCTAGGGGGAGCCGCCCTGTCTCTTAGGGGCGCGGGGAACTGCGCGACCAGCCACACTGATACCTGAAGCCGCCCACAAACAAGGACCAAAGATGACCCGCGTGATCGCCGGCGCAGCCGGTGGACGCCGCCTGGCCGTGCCGCCAGGCACCGGCACCCGCCCCACCTCCGACCGCGCACGCGAAGGCCTCTTCTCCACCTGGCAGTCCCTCCTCGGCGGCCCCCTGGAAGGCGAACGCGTCCTCGACCTCTACGCAGGCTCAGGAGCCGTGGGCCTGGAGGCACTCTCCCGCGGCGCGAGCCACACCCTCCTCGTCGAGGCCGACGCCCGAGCGGCCCGCGTCATCCGCGAGAACGTGAAATCCCTCGGTCTCCCCGGCGCCGAGGTGAGGGCGGGCAAAGCCGAACAGATCATCCAGACGCCGGCGCCGGCAGACCCGTACGACATCGTCTTCCTCGACCCGCCGTACGTTGTCTCAGATCACGATCTTCGGGAGATTCTCCTCACACTCCGCTCGGGAGGCTGGCTCGCGCCGCAGGTGCTCGTCACCGTGGAGCGCAGCACCAGAGGCGGCGAATTCAGGTGGCCGGACGGCTTCGAAGCGCTCCGGGCCCGTCGCTACGGCGAGGGAACGTTTTGGTACGGTCGCGCCGCCTCTACGTGCGAAGACGCACGATGACCGGACCGGAGAGCGAGGGATCTCAAGTGCGCCGCGCCGTCTGTCCCGGGTCGTTCGACCCGATCACCAACGGACACCTCGACATCATTTCCCGCGCCTCTCGTCTGTACGACGAGGTCTATGTCGCGGTCATGATCAACAAGTCCAAGAAGGGCCTGTTCGAGATCGACGAGCGGATCGACCTGATCCGTCAGGTCACCGCCGACTACGGCAACGTGATCGTCGAGGCGTTCCACGGTCTCCTCGTCGACTACTGCAAGGAACGCGACATCCCGGCCATCGTCAAGGGCCTTCGGGCGGTCAGCGACTTCGACTACGAACTGCAGATGGCCCAGATGAACAACGGCCTGTCGGGTGTCGAGACCCTGTTCGTGCCGACCAACCCCACCTACAGCTTCCTCTCCTCCTCGCTGGTCAAGGAGGTCGCGACCTGGGGCGGAGACGTTTCCCACCTGGTGCCGCCGCTGGTCCTGGAGGCCCTCAACAAGCGCCTGCGCAAGGACTGATGGGCCACTGATGCCGATGGGGCTACAGTCGTCCCGTCCGTCTCCAACACATCGGTAGAGAGTGGCGAGCACACGGTGGACGTGCAGAACAAGCTCGACGAGATCGTCGCCGCAGTCTCCGGCGCCCGGTCGATGCCCATGTCGGCCTCGTGCGTGGTCAACCGCGCCGAACTGCTCTCGATGCTCGAAGAGGTGCGCGCGGCGCTGCCCGGCTCCCTCGCGCAGGCCCAGGAGCTGATCGGCGACCGCGAGCAGATGGTCGAGCAGGCCCGTCAGGAGGCCGACCGCATCATCGGGCAGGCGCACGCCGAGCGCGGCTCCCTGATCTCCGACACCGAGGTCGCCCGCCGCTCCCAGGCCGAGGCCGAGCGCATCCTCTCCGAGGCCCGCCAGGAGGCCGAGGAGATCCGCGCGGAGGCCGACGACTACGTCGACTCCAAGCTCGCCAACTTCGAGGTCGTCCTCACCAAGACCATCGGCTCCGTCGGCCGCGGCCGCGAAAAGCTCCTCGGCACCGGCCCCGGCCTGGACGAGCAGGGCTACGAGGACGAGGACGCCCCCGAGCGCAGCCACGACCCCGAGACCCTGCGCAAGGACGCCGACTCCTACGTGGACACCAAGCTGGGTGCCTTCGAGGCGGTCCTCACCAAGACCCTGGAGGCCGTCGGCAAGGGCCGCCAGAAGCTGCACGGCCGGATCGCCACCGACGACCTCGGCGCCCTCGCCGACGACGCCATGTCCCTGCAGCACTCCAGCGACGCCGACTACCTGGCCGACCTCGCCGCCGTCGCGGAGCAGAAGCCCCCGGCCGAGCAGCCCGCCCAGCAGCAGGACTACGGCCAACCGCAGCCGGCGTACGGCTACCAGCAGCAGACCGACCCGTACGCGGGCGGCTACCAGCAGCAGACGTACGGCCAGCAGGACGCGTACGGCTACCAGCAGGCCGATCCCTACGCCTACCAGGGCTACGACGCCCAGCAGGCGGCGTACGACCCCAATCAGCCCCAGCAGCCGCAGCAGGGGCACCAGGGCCAGCACGCCCAGCAGGGGTACGCCCTCGACGAGACCAGCCTGTTCGACACCGGCATGATCAGCGCCGAGCAGCTGAGGGCGTACGAACAGGGGCGAGGCCAGTAAAGAGCCACCGGATTGGGCCGTGAGCGAAAGGTCCAGTATCCTGGCTCTTCGGTCGCGTGCACGTCCGCGATCAGCGCTGCCTAGATGCAAGAGACAGGTGACATTCTTGTAATCGGGCTGCATCCCTCTGAGCTAGAAGATCGAAAGCAGGAATGGCTCTGAACGCCCGCCTCGACCACCGCAAGCCTCTCGTGTTCGACACACACGAGCTGGGGCGGCGGCCTGGTGCGCTGCAGCGCCTGACCCGCGAGATCGACGCTCCCAAGGATCTCGGGATCGCGGGAGTCATCGGAGTGCCGGAAGGCGCCCCGGTGGAGCTCGAACTCCGGCTCGAGTCGGTCATGGAAGGGGTGCTTGTCACAGGCACCGCCCGTGCACAGGCCGAGGGGGAGTGCGTAAGGTGTCTGGAGCCGCTTGAGCTGGAGCTCGAAGCGGACTTCCAGGAGATGTTCTCGTACCCTGACGCCGACGACCGGGGCCGCCCCAAGGCGGAGCCGGCCGACGACGCCGAGGAAGACGAGGACAGGCTCTTCATCGAGGACGGCCTGTTCGACCTCGAGCCCGTGCTGCGCGATGCGGTGGTGCTCGCACTGCCGATGCAGCCGGTGTGCCAGGACGACTGTCTGGGCCTGTGCTCCGAGTGCGGAGCCCGGCTCACGGACGACCCGGACCACCACCACGACGCCGTCGACATCCGTTGGGCGGCACTGCAGGGACTCGCCGGTTCACTCGGAGACGGCGAGAAGGACGAGATGAGCGGCGCCGAAGCGGAAGCGGGCGTCGACGAGAAGCAGGAGAAGTAGCCGTGGCTGTTCCGAAGCGGAAGATGTCGCGCAGCAACACGCGCCACCGCCGGTCGCAGTGGAAGGCTGCGGTCCCCACCCTGGTTGCGTGCGAGCGCTGCCACGAGCCCAAGCAGCAGCACATTGCGTGCCCGTCTTGCGGCACCTACAACAAGCGCCAGGTCCTCGAGGTCTGAGCGGCTGGTGAGAGGCACCGTGTCCACTGCCAAGAAGGCGGATGACGCCCAGGCGGACCCGTCCGCCAAGAAGAAGGCGGACAACACAGCCTCGTCCCACACGCTTCTGGAAGGGCGGCTCGGGTACAAGCTCGAGTCCGCCCTTCTGGTGCGAGCGCTGACCCACCGTTCGTACGCGTACGAGAACGGCGGTCTGCCGACCAACGAGCGGCTGGAGTTCCTCGGGGACTCCGTGCTCGGCCTCGTGGTCACGGACACGCTGTACACCACCCACCCCGACCTGCCCGAAGGCCAACTGGCCAAGTTGCGGGCCGCGGTGGTCAACTCGCGTGCGCTGGCGGAGGTGGGCCGCGGGCTCGACCTGGGCTCCTTCATCCGGCTCGGCCGGGGCGAAGAGGGCACGGGCGGCCGGGACAAGGCGTCCATCCTCGCCGACACCCTTGAAGCGGTGATCGGCGCTGTCTATCTCGACCAGGGTCTGGAAGCGGCGGGCGAGCTCGTCCACCGGCTCTTCGACCCGCTGATCGAGAAGTCCTCCAACCTCGGAGCCGGCCTGGACTGGAAGACCAGCCTCCAGGAGCTCACCGCGACCGAGAGCCTCGGCGTGCCCGAGTATCTGGTCACGGAGACCGGCCCCGACCACGAGAAGACCTTCACTGCTGCCGCCCGCGTCGGAGGCGTCTCGTACGGCACCGGCACCGGCCGCAGCAAGAAGGAGGCGGAGCAGCAGGCCGCGGAATCCGCGTGGCGGTCCATCCGGGCCGCGGCGGACGAGCGCGCCAAGGCGGCGGCCGAGAAGGCCGCCGAGGAGGGCGAAGGCCCGTCATCCGTCTCTGCCTGACGAAAGTCTCTGAGAGTCTCTGACGAACAGCGCACCCGAGCGCCCGTCCCTCCCCGGGGCGGGCGCTCGGCTCATACCGGTCCGTTACGGGGGTCCCGATGCCCGAGTTGCCCGAGGTCGAGGTCGTCCGGCGCGGCCTGGAGCGATGGGTCGCCCACCGCGTCGTCGCCGACGCCGAGGTGCTGCACCCGCGCGCCGTACGCCGCCATATCGCCGGCCCCGACGACTTCGCGCACCGCCTCAAGGGCCACCGCATCGGCATTCCCAGCCGCCGCGGCAAGTACCTGTGGCTGCCCCTGGAGGACACCCACCAGTCGGTCCTCGCGCATCTCGGTATGAGCGGCCAGCTGCTGGTCCAGCCGAACGAGGCCCCCGACGAGAAGCACCTGCGCATCCGCGTCCGCTTCGCCGACGACCTCAACACGGAACTCCGCTTCGTCGACCAACGCACCTTCGGCGGCCTGTCGTTGCACGACAACACCCCCGACGGCCTGCCCGACGTCATCGCACACATCGCGCGCGACCCCCTCGACCCGCTCTTCGACGACGAGGCCTTCCACCAGGCGCTGCGCCGCAAGCGCACGACCATCAAACGGGCCCTGCTCGACCAGTCGTTGATCAGCGGCGTCGGCAACATCTATGCGGACGAGGCCCTTTGGCGCACCCGCATCCACTACGAACGCCCCACCGCGAACTTCACCCGCCCGCGCACCGCCGAACTCCTCGGCCACGTAAGGGATGTGATGAACCAGGCGCTCGCCGTGGGCGGCACCAGCTTCGACAGCCTGTACGTCAACGTCAACGGGGAGTCGGGCTACTTCGACCGGTCGCTCGATGCGTACGGCCGTGAGGGGCTGCCCTGCAAGAGATGTGCCACGCCGATGCGCCGGCGCCCCTGGATGAACCGGTCCAGCTACTTCTGCCCGAAGTGTCAGAGGCCGCCGCGCGCGGTGTCGTAACGCTCGCGGGCCGCGAGGACGTCGTCCATGCGGCCCTCCAGCAGATGCACGAGGCCCAGCAGCTGCTCCGCGACCGCGCGGCCCAGCGGGGTGAGTTCGTAGTCCACGCGGGGCGGGTTCGTCGGCTGGGCCTCGCGGTCCACCAGGCCGTCGCGCTCCAGCGCGTGCAGGGTCTGGGACAGCATTTTCTCGCTCACGCCGTCGACGCGTCGGCGCAGTTCGTTGAAGCGCAGGGAGCCCTCGAACAGGGCGCAGAGCGTCAGGCCGCCCCAGCGTCCCGTGATGTGCTCCAGCGTGCCGCGCGAGGGACAGGCCTTGGCGAACACGTTGTACGGGAGGTCGTCCGCCTCCGTGAGCTCCTGCGTGGTGTCCATCCCTCAAGCGTACTTGAGTGCAGCGCTAACCAAAAGGTTGCACTAACCGAGAGTTAGTGTCCGCTGGTGATCGAAGTCGCCGAAGTCGGGCTAGTACCCGAAGTCCTGCGTCCACCACGGCCCGCCGGACCCGAAGTGCACACCGACCCCCAGCGTCTTGAAGTCGCAGTTCAGGATGTTGGCCCGGTGGCCGGGGCTGTTCATCCAGGCCTCCATCACCGCGGCAGCGTCGGCCTGGCCCCGGGCTATGTTCTCGCCGCCGAGGTTGGATATGCCGAGCTTCGCCGCCCGGTCCCACGGCGAGGCGCCGCTCGGGTCGGTGTGGTCGAAGAAGCCGTCGGCGGCCATGGCGTTGCTGAAGTTCTCGGCCAGCTCCGACAGGGTGCTGTTGGCGGACACCGCGCTGCAGCCGACCTTGGCCCGCTCCTCGTTGACCAGCTTGAGCACCTCCGCCTCGGCGGCGGCCTGCGCGGAGACCGTCACCGGGGCGGTGGTCTCCTTCGGCGGCTTGGTCTCCTGCTTCGGAGGCGTCGTCTTCGGCTTCTTGGTGGGCGTCGCCTTCGGCTTCTTCGGCGGCGCCTCGGTCGGCGCGGCCGAGGAGGTCGACGGGCTCGGCGAGGGCGAGGCCGAGCGGTCGGCGCCGCGGCTCGTCGAGGAGCCCTGGTCGCGGCCGTCGGCGCTGCCGGAGGTGCCGCCCTGCTCGGTCGCCGAGTTGGTCGGCGTGCTCGCGGCCTGCACCTTGTCGGAGCTGCCGCCGAGCTTGTAGTTGTCGAGGCCGGGCATCGCGCCCGTGGCGACCGCGACCGTGCCGATGGCGACGGCGGCGGAGACACCGAGCAGACCGGTGCGCACCGGCGTGACGGCCTTCTTCCGGCGGCGCGCGCCCCCGCGCCGGGCGCCCTTGTCGGGCCCCGACCCGTGCTCCGGGAACACCGTCGTGTAGTCGTCCTCGGTCGCGAACAGGTACGCGGCACTCCTCGCGGAGGCATCGGTGTACTCCGTGGAGTGCAGATACGGGGCGGTGCCCATGGTGGGCTGCTCGTCGCCCGCGCCGGCCTCCGGCGGGTCGTAGCTGTACGAGTACTGCTGGGGGTCGTAGCTGCTCGCGTACGAGCCGTCCCTACCTGTGACCCCCGTGGCGCGGCCCGTGGCGGCGCGGCCGGCGGCGGAGCGTCGGTGGCGTCCCATGTCCTGGCCTTCCTCGTCCTTGCGATCAACCTGTCCCATATGATCTTTCGGGTGACCCAACTCACTAGATCGAGTGAGTTTCATATGAGATTCATTGGGTGGGGACGGTACCGCATGGCGCCAGAGGGGGAAGTGTCCCGAGAGACATTGGCCCGTTAGGTTGCACCCATGAGCGAGGATGTGCGACTGGTTGCCTGGGTGCGGGGACGCGTCCAAGGTGTGGGTTTTCGCTGGTTCACGCGGGCCAAGGCCCTGGAGCTCGGCGGCCTGAGTGGTTTTGCTCTCAATTTGGGCGACGGACGGGTCCAGGTGGTCGCCGAGGGCTCGCGGGAGCGGTGCGAGGGACTCCTCGGCTGGCTCCAGGGCGACGACACGCCCGGCCGCGTCGACGGTGTCACCGAGATCTGGGACACACCTCGCGGGGGGTACGACGGCTTCGCCATCCGCTGAGCCATTTCTGTAAAGAGGCCCAGGCGGAAGCGGACGGACTTGCCACTGACAGGTGCCCGGAGCAGAAATTGCCTGGTGGTTGCCAAGAACCGCTTGTCGTGGCAGGCTCCGCACTCAAGAATGATCGCCACGCCCTGAGGGCCCCGCAGGAGTTGCAGCGCCGCCGCTTTCAGGCCGCGCGCCCCCGGGTTGCCCGCCAATACAGGGCGTGATCGTGTTGACCGTCAAACTTTTTGGTGAGACGCTGAAAGCACCCCGCGCACCTTAGCTGTTTGGCATGGATGAACGGCAGCATGAACTCAAGAGTGTCAAGCACCGCGGGTGCGATTCCCTCACGACCCACACCGCTTCGGTCGGTCACTCAGTGTGGAGGACCATCCATCATGGCAAAGGCGCTTCTCGGTTACGTCGGCGGCTCCGACCCTCGACTCCTCGCCGAGATGCGACGGCTCCAGCAGCGCGTCCAGGACCTGGAATCCGAGCTCGTACGGATCCAGGCGGAGAACGACGCGCTCGCGGCTGCCGCTTCTCACGACAGGATCATGGAGAGCATGAGCATCGACGCACACCAGGCGGAGCCTGCGCTCACCTGATCACTGCATCGCACCACGACAGCAGTGGTTGGGCCGCCCGTATCAACCGCTTAGTTGTCAGAGATTCAGAGTTTGCAAGGGACGCTTCGGCGTCCCTTCTTTCTTTCCCCCGCGCATCCTTTCACCCTCTTTAACGTTTGGTGTGCCCTGCACGTTCACCGGCGAAACCGTGGGGTTGCGAGGCTTCATCGTGTGGGATACCGGCGGAAGGTAGAGTCCAGCGGCGTGCACCTCAAGGCCCTGACCCTCCGCGGGTTCAAATCGTTCGCCTCGGCGACCACGCTCCGGTTCGAGCCGGGCATCACGTGTGTCGTGGGGCCGAACGGCTCGGGCAAGTCCAATGTCGTGGACGCCCTGAGCTGGGTGATGGGCGAGCAGGGTGCCAAGTCGCTGCGCGGCGGCAAGATGGAGGACGTCATCTTCGCCGGCACCACCGGCCGTCCGCCACTCGGCCGTGCCGAGGTTTCGCTGACCATCGACAACTCCGACGGCGCACTGCCCATCGAGTACGCCGAGGTCACCATCACGCGGATCATGTTCCGCAACGGCGGCAGCGAGTACCAGATCAACGGCGACACCTGCCGTCTGCTCGACATCCAGGAGCTCCTGTCCGACTCCGGCATCGGCCGCGAGATGCACGTCATCGTCGGCCAGGGCCAGCTCGACTCCGTGCTGCACGCCGACCCGATGGGCCGCCGCGCCTTCATCGAGGAGGCGGCCGGCGTCCTCAAGCACCGCAAGCGCAAGGAGAAGGCGCTCCGCAAGCTCGACGCGATGCAGGCCAACCTCGCGCGCGTGCAGGACCTGACGGACGAACTGCGCCGCCAGCTCAAGCCCCTCGGCCGCCAGGCCGCCGTCGCCCGCCGGGCCGCCGTCATCCAGGCCGACCTGCGCGACGCCCGCCTCCGCCTCCTCGCCGACGATCTCGTACGACTGCGGGAGGCGCTGAAGACCGAGGTCGCGGACGAGGCGGCGCTCAAGGAACGCAAGGAGAACGCCGAGCAGGAGCTGAAGAAGGCCCTGCAGCGCGAGGCGCTCCTGGAGGACGAGGTCCGGCAGCTCGCTCCGCGGCTGCAGCGCGCCCAGCAGACCTGGTACGAGCTCTCGCAGCTGGCCGAGCGGGTGCGCGGCACGATCTCGCTGGCCGACGCGCGGGTGAAGAGCGCGACGTCGGCGCCGCCCGAGGAGCGGCGCGGTCGCGACCCCGAGGACATGGAGCGCGAGGCCGCCCGCGTCCGGGAGCAGGAGGCCGAGCTCGAGGCGGCTCTGGAGGCGGCCGAGCGGGCCCTGGAGGACACGGTCGCGCACCGCGCCGAGCTGGAGCGCGAACTCACCCAGGAAGAACGGCGCCTGAAGGACGTCGCCCGCGCCATCGCCGACCGCCGCGAGGGCCTCGCCCGGCTGAACGGCCAGGTCAACGCGGCCCGTTCGCGCGCCGCCTCCGCCCAGGCCGAGATCGACCGCCTGGCCGCCGCCCGTGACGAGGCCCAGGAGCGCGCCGTATCCGCCCAGGAGGAGTACGAGGCCCTCAAGGCCGAGGTCGACGGCCTCGACGCCGGCGACGCGGAACTCGGCGAGCAGTACGACGCGGCGAAACGGCAACTGGCGGAGGCGGAGACCGCGTTGACGGCCGCCCGCGAGGCGGCCACCGCGGCGGAACGCAAGCGAGCCGCGACGCAGGCCCGGCACGAGGCGCTGGCGCTGGGGCTGCGCCGCAAGGACGGAACGGGCGCGCTGCTCGGGGCGAAGGATCGTCTCTCCGGGCTCCTGGGCCCGGCGGCCGAGCTGCTGACGGTGACGCAGGGCTACGAGGTCGCCCTGGCGGCGGCTTTCGGCGCGGCGGCGGATGCGATCGCCGTCACGTCACCGTCGGCCGCGGCCGACGCGATCCGCCTGCTGCGCAAGCAGGACGGAGGCCGCGCGTCTCTGCTGTTGGCGGGTGCGCTGGAAGAAAGCGGCACGGCAACCGCCCTAAGGGGCGCGGGGAACTGCGCGACCAGCCACGACGAGCCCGCAGACGGCCAACGACCTCATGCGGCACTTCCCGCCGCCGACCTCGTCCGTGGTCCCGGCGACCTCATGCCGGCCGTCCGCCGCCTCCTGCACGGCATCGTGGTCGTCGGCACCCTCGAAGACGCCGAGGACGTCGTCTACAGCCGACCGGACCTCACCGCAGTAACCGCAGAAGGCGACCTCCTCGGCGCCCACTTCGCACACGGCGGCTCCGCGGGCGCGCCCAGCCTGCTGGAGGTGCAGGCCTCCGTGGACGAGGCAGCCACCGAGCTGGAAGAACTGGCCGTGCGGTGCGAGGAGTTGACCGAGGCACAGCACACGGCCACCGGGCGGCGCAAGGAATGTGCCGCGCTCGTAGAGGAGTTGGGGGAGCGGCGCCGCGCCGCCGACCGGGAGAAGTCGGCCGTCGCCCAGCAGCTCGGACGGCTCGCCGGGCAGGCACGGGGCGCGGCGGGCGAAGCGGAGCGTTCCGTCGCCGCCGCCGCGCGGGCGCAGGAAGCGCTGGACAGGGCCCTCGAAGAGGTCGAGGTCCTCGCCGAACGCCTCGCCGTGGCCGAGGAGATGCCGGTCGAGGAGGAGCCCGACACGTCGGTACGGGACCGTCTCGCCGCCGACGGTGCCAACGCCCGCCAGACCGAGATGGAGGCCCGCCTCCAGGTCCGTACGCACGAGGAGCGGGTCAAGGGCCTGGCAGGGCGGGCCGATTCGCTGGACCGGGCCGCCCGCGGGGAACGCGAGGCACGCGCGCGTGCCGAGCAGCGGCGGGCGCGGCTGAGGCACGAGGCGGCCGTGGCGGAAGCCGTCGCCTCCGGTGCCCGGCAGCTGCTCGCGCACGTCGAGGTCTCCCTCGCACGGGCCGGCGAGGAACGCACCGCGGCCGACGCCGCCAAGGCCCGGCGCGAGCAGGAGCTGACCGCTGCCCGGGGCGAAGGGCGCGACCTCAAGAGCGAGCTCGACAAGCTGACCGACTCCGTCCACCGCGGCGAGGTGCTCGGCGCCGAGAAACGCATGCGGATCGAGCAGCTGGAGACCAAGGCGCTGGAGGAGCTGGGCGTGGAGCCGGCCGGGCTCGTGTCCGAGTACGGCCCGCACCAGCTCGTACCGCCCTCGCCTCCCGCGGAGGGCGAGGAACTCCCCGAGGACCCGGAGCACCCCCGTAACCAGCCCAGGACCTTCCACCGTGCCGAGCAGGAGAGGCGGCTCAAGGCGGCCGAGCGGGCGTACCAGCAGCTCGGCAAGGTCAATCCGCTCGCCCTGGAGGAGTTCGCCGCACTGGAGGAACGCCACAAGTTCCTCAGCGAGCAGCTCGAAGACCTGAAGAAGACCCGCGCCGATCTGCTCCAGGTCGTCAAGGAGGTCGACGAGCGCGTCGAGCAGGTCTTCACCGAGGCCTACCGGGACACTGCCCGGGAGTTCGAGGGCGTCTTCAGCCGGCTGTTCCCGGGCGGCGAGGGGCGGCTGATTCTGACCGACCCCGACAACATGCTCACCACGGGTGTCGATGTCGAGGCCCGTCCGCCGGGCAAGAAGGTCAAGCGGCTGTCGTTGCTCTCGGGTGGCGAGCGCTCACTCACCGCCGTAGCGTTGCTGGTGTCGATCTTCAAGGCCCGGCCGAGCCCGTTCTATGTCATGGACGAGGTCGAGGCCGCTCTCGACGACACCAACCTGCAGCGGCTGATCCGGATCATGCAGGAGCTGCAGGAAGCTTCGCAGCTGATCGTGATCACGCACCAGAAGCGGACCATGGAGGTCGCCGACGCGCTGTACGGCGTCTCCATGCAGGGCGACGGTGTCTCGAAGGTCATCAGCCAGCGGCTGCGTTGACGCTGCACAGGGCGCCTTCTCTTCAAGAGTTGAACACATTCCCGTCACAGCTGCACTAAAAAGTCACAGCCACACCCTCTTGACTTCGAAACTTGAAGGCATAGTCTCGGCAACGTTGTTTTTACCTTCAGGTATCACCTACCGGGAAGGGTCCCCCACCCGGCAGCGTTGCCGGTGGCCCGAGGAGTTGAACGTGACCAGCACAGCGCAGGCGCAGAAGTCAGGAGCCAGAGCGGCTCGTCCCGAGCATCTCGGGCGCGTCACCTTCATCGCGGCGGCGGCTGCGATGGGCGGCTTCCTGTTCGGCTACGACAGTTCCGTGATCAACGGCGCCGTCGAAGCCATCCGGGGTCGCTACGACATCGGCTCCGCAGCCCTGGCCCAGGTCATCGCCATCGCCCTGATCGGCTGCGCCATCGGCGCCGCCTACGCCGGACGGATAGCCGACCGCATCGGCCGTATCCGGGTCATGCAGATCGCCGCCGTGCTGTTCACGATCAGTGCCGTCGGTTCGGCGTTGCCCTTCGCGCTGTGGGACTTCGCCCTCTGGCGCGTCGTCGGCGGCTTCGCCATCGGCATGGCCTCCGTCATCGGCCCCGCCTACATCGCCGAGGTCGCCCCGCCGGCGTACCGCGGCCGTCTCGGTTCCTTCCAGCAGGCCGCGATCGTCATCGGCATCGCGATCTCACAGCTGGTCAACTGGGGTCTGCTCAACGCCGCGGGCGGCGACCAGCGCGGCAAGCTGATGGGCCTCGAAGCCTGGCAGGTCATGCTCGGCGTCATGGTGATCCCGGCCGTCCTCTACGGCCTGCTCTCCTTCGCCATCCCCGAGTCGCCCCGCTTCCTGATCTCCGTCGGCAAGCGTGAGCGCGCCCGCGAGATCCTCGCCGAGGTCGAGGGCGACCACAACGATCTGGACGCCCGCGTCACCGAGATCGAGCACGCCATGAAGAGCGAGCACAGGTCCACCTTCAAGGACCTGCTCGGCGGCGGCCTCTTCTTCAAGCCGATCGTCTGGATCGGCATCGGCCTCTCGGTCTTCCAGCAGTTCGTCGGCATCAACGTGGCGTTCTACTACTCCTCGACGCTGTGGCAGTCGGTCGGCGTCGACCCGACGGACTCGTTCTTCTACTCCTTCACCACGTCGATCATCAACATCGTCGGCACCGTGATCGCGATGATCTTCGTGGACCGCGTCGGCCGTAAGCCGCTGGCTCTGATCGGCTCGATCGGCATGGTCGTCGGTCTGGCGCTGGAGGCCTGGGCCTTCTCGTACGACCTGGTCGACGGCAAGCTGCCGGCCGCGCAGGGCTGGACCGCCCTGATCGCCGCGCACATCTTCGTGCTCTTCTTCGCCCTGTCCTGGGGTGTGGTCGTCTGGGTCATGCTCGGCGAGATGTTCCCGAACAAGATCCGCGCCGCCGCCCTGGGCGTGGCCGCCTCCGCGCAGTGGATCGCCAACTGGGCCATCACCGCGAGCTTCCCGTCGCTGGCCGACTGGAACCTCTCCGCGACCTACGTGATCTACACGGTCTTCGCGGCGCTCTCCATCCCGTTCGTCCTGAAGTTCGTGAAGGAGACGAAGGGCAAGGCGCTGGAGGAGATGGGCTGAGCAGCCCCGCAGACTCGGGGAGAAGGGCCAAGTCCCCGCTGCCCCTCTCCTCGTACCGTCCGCCGTCCCCGCCCGGTCACTGCCCGGGCGGGGACGGCGGTGTCATGTCCCACCAGATACCGGATACCGTCCCGGCTCAGTCCCCCAGCGCCGGAATCACCCGCTCCGCGAACAACCGCAGACTCCGCCACCCCTCCTCCACCGGCATCCCGCCGGCCAGCGGATGCAGTACGAGGTTGTCGAGCCCCTGCGCCACGCACTCGTCCGGCGTGAGAATCCGGTACACACCCTCGGCACGCAGCTCGCCCACGGTCGTGGCCGCCGACCTCACCGCCGACTTGATGTCGCCGGACTGCCAGGAGGCGTACGTCCGCGCCTCGTGCAGGAAGTGCTCGCCGTGCTCGGCCCACGCCCGGTCCGGGTCCTCGGAGAGGTGCAGCAGCGGGGTCTCGGCGGTCGGCATCATGGTCCAGCCCTCGGTGCCGTACTCCACGAGCCGCTCCTTGTAATACGCCTCCAGCTCCGGCAGATGCGCGCTGGGGAAGAAGGGGAGACCGAGGCGGGCCGCGCGGCGGGCGGCGGCCTTGGAGGAGCCGCCGACCAGGAGCAGGGGGTGCGGGTCGGTGAAGGGGCGCGGGGTGACCCGTACCGTACGGCCCCGGTACTCGAACTCCTCCCCGGTCCACGCCTTGAGCACCGTCTCCAGCAGCTCGTCCTGGAGCCGGCCGCGCCGCTTCCAGTCCACGTCGAACTGGGCGTACTCCTCGGGCCGGTACCCGATCCCGGCGACGGTCACCAGCCGGCCGCCGCTCAGCAGATCCAGTACGGCGATGTCCTCGGCCAGCCGCAGCGGATCGTGCAGCGGGCCGATGACCGCCGAGACCGTGACCGCGATCCGCCGGGTCGCCCCGAACACCGCGCCCGCGAAGGCGAACGGCGACGGCAGCCAGTTGTTCTCGACGCCGTGGTGCTCCTCCGTCTGGACGGTGGTGATCCCGTGGTCGTCGGCGTACGCGGCCATCTCCAGGGCGGCCCGGTAGCGGGCGCCGAGCGAGGCGGGGGTGGCACCGGGTTCGACGAGGTTGAAACGTACGACCGTGACGGGCATGGGGGTCCCCCTTCACCGGGCACCGGGCGGGTGTGGAGGGGGACGTTAGCTGACGGAGTGTCAGACATCCAGAGGGGTGTCGCAGGACTCCATGACTGATACTGGACGGGTTATGGAAACCGTCATCCTTGCTGTAGTCATCGCCGTGGTCGTGCTCGGTGCGCTCGGCGGGCTCGTCGTCGGCAGCCGGCGCAAGAAGTCGCTGCCCCCGCCGCCCCCCGCAGCGCCCGACATCACCGCCCCTCCGGCCGAGCCGCATGTCGGCGACGAGGCCGAGACACCCCGCGACGAACCGCGCCGGACGATAGAGGAGGTGGATCTTCCGGACGGCTCGGCGCCGGTCGCCGTCGAGGAGCCGCCCGCCCTCGAAATCCCCGAGATCGAGGTTCCCGAGCCGACGGCCGGACGCCTTGTCCGCCTCCGTGCCCGTCTCTCCCGCTCCCAGAACGCGCTCGGCAAGGGGCTGCTCACGCTCCTGTCGCGCGAGCACCTCGACGAGGACACCTGGGAGGAGATCGAGGACACGCTGCTCACCGCCGACGTCGGTGTGGCCCCCACCCAGGAACTGGTCGAGGGCCTGCGCGAGCGCGTGAAGGTCCTCGGCACCCGCACCCCCGACGAGCTGCGCGGCCTGCTGCGCGAGGAGCTCCTCAAGCTGGTCGGCACCGACTTCGACCGCACGGTCAGGACCGAGCCCGAGACCAGCAAGCCCGGCATCGTGATGGTCGTCGGCGTCAACGGCACCGGCAAGACCACCACCACCGGCAAGCTCGCCCGCGTCCTGGTCGCCGACGGCCGCAGCGTCGTCCTCGGTGCCGCAGACACCTTCCGGGCCGCCGCCGCCGACCAGCTGCAGACCTGGGGCGAGCGGGTCGGCGCCCACACCGTGCGCGGGCCGGAGGGCGGCGACCCCGCCTCCGTCGCCTTCGACGCGGTGAAGGAGGGCAAGGAACTGGGCTCCGACGTCGTCCTCATCGACACCGCCGGGCGCCTGCACACCAAGACCGGGCTCATGGACGAGCTCGGCAAGGTCAAGCGCGTCGTCGAGAAGCACGCCCCGCTGGACGAGATCCTGCTCGTCCTCGACGCCACGACCGGGCAGAACGGCCTGGTGCAGGCCCGCGTCTTCGCCGAGGTCGTCGACATCACCGGCATCGTCCTGACCAAGCTGGACGGTACGGCGAAGGGCGGCATCGTGGTCGCGGTCCAGCGCGAGCTGGGCGTACCGGTCAAGCTGGTGGGTCTCGGCGAGGGCGCCGACGACCTGGCGCCGTTCGAGCCGGAGGCGTTCGTTGACGCCCTTATCGGTGACTAGAAACTGGGCAAATGTACGGCCGGGTAAATCTACCCACGAAGAAGCGCCCGCCCCCAAGGTGCAGTTGGGGACGGGCGCTTCGCTGTGTACGACTATGCGCGCGACCGATGCGCCACATAAGCCAGCGTCCCCAGCAGCAACCGCGCCGCCGGCGGCTTCGTCGCCGAGTCCAGCGCGGGCGGCCGCAGCCACCGCACCGGCCCCAGGCCGCCCCGGTCGGACGGCGGGGCCGTGATGTACGTACCGGGGCCGAGGCCGCGCAGGTCCAGGGCGGCCGGGTCGTCCCAGCCCATGCGGTACAGGAGCTCCGGGAGCTCGGCGGCGGCGCCGGGGGCGACGAAGAACTGGGCGCGGCCCTCAGGGGTCGCGGTGACCGGGCCGACGGGGAGACCCATGCGCTCCAGGCGGACCAGAGCGCGGCGGCCGGCGGGCTCGGCCACCTCGATGACGTCGAACGCCCTGCCCACCGCGAGCATGACCGACGCTCCGGGGAACTCGCCCCACGCCTTGGTCACTTCGTCGAGCGTGGCACCGGCCTGGACCTGAGGCGCGAACTCCAGGGGATGCGCCCCCGGTGCGCTGCAGTCCGCCCGGCCGCAGGAACAGTCGCCCGCCGCGGCCCGGGCTCCCGGGACCGCGTCCCAGCCCCAGAGCCCCGTGAACTCGGCGACGGCGGTGCACTCCGAGGAGCGGCCGCGCCGACGCGCGCCGGAGCGGATCTCCCGGATGCCGCCGATCGTGAAGCCCATGCCCCCTCCAACGTGTCCGACGCATCGGTGGTTACGACGCGGATGCGGAACGTGACCCTCTGTGTTCCGGGCTCACCGGCTCCGCGCGGTCCAGGCGGCGCTCCGAAGTGCCCCGGGTGGTGAACTCGGCGGTGCACGCCTCTGAATGCTTCGCTCCGCCTACTCCCGGTCGGTCTATGTCAAGTGAATCGCGTAGAGGCCACCGCGAGTTCATTCGAAGGGGTGGCGAATGGTGGCGTTTCCGGGATCGCCATGGCTGGGCGCGTGATCGTAGGATTACTTTGAGTGCACGGGTCCTGGGGGCACATGCACTCGTGGGTATGCCGGAGGCAACTCGGCATCCCGTTCGAAGGGTGACAACCGGCGGACGGGCGGCCGTATTTACCGGCATTCTGATAGGGCTTGGCGCACTCAGCGACAAGTGGTCTCAGGGATGGGGGCGTTCCAGTGAGCGGCAACGGCGGAAGCGGGACGACCGCGACCAGCATGGAGAAGCGCCCCAACGAGCTGCTCACCTCCTGGTTCGTGCGCAGCGGCTGGTCGAAGGGCGAACTCGCCCGCCAAGTCAACCGCAGGGCACGCCAGTTGGGGGCCAATCACATCTCCACGGACACCTCCCGGGTGCGCCGCTGGCTGGACGGCGAGAACCCCCGCGAGCCGATCCCCAGGATCCTGTCCGAGCTGTTCTCCGAGCGCTTCGGCTGCGTGGTCTCCGTCGAGGACCTCGGCCTGCGCGCCACCCGCCAGTCACCGTCCGTGTCCGGCGTCGACCTGCCCTGGACGGGCCCGCAGACGGTGGCCCTGCTCAGCGAGTTCTCGCGCAGCGACCTGATGCTGGCGCGGCGCGGCTTCCTCGGGACCTCGCTGGCCCTGTCCGCGGGCCCGTCCCTCATCGAGCCCATGCAGCGCTGGCTGGTGCCCTCGCCGCAGGCCCCGCAGTTCGAGCCCGAGCCGCCGGCCGCGTCCCGCCGTGCCGGCCGGCTATCCAAGCCCGAGCTGGACCTCCTGGAGTCCACGACGGTGATGTTCCGGCAGTGGGACGCCCAGTGCGGCGGCGGTCTGCGCCGCAAGGCGGTCGTCGGCCAGCTGCACGAGGTGACGGACCTCCTCCAGGAGCCCCAGCCCGAGGCCACCACCAGGAAGCTCTTCAAGGTCGCCGGCGAGCTGGCCGAGCTGGCGGGCTGGATGTCGTACGACGTCGGGCTCCAGCCGACCGCCCAGAAGTACTTCGTCCTCGCCCTGCACGCCGCCAAGGAGGCGGGCGACAAGCCGCTCGGCTCGTACATCCTCTCCAGCATGAGCCGTCAGATGATCCACCTCGGCCGGCCCGAGGACGCACTGGAACTGATCCATCTCGCGCAGTACGGCGGCCGGGACTGCGCGAGCCCCCGCACCCAGTCGATGCTGTATGCGATGGAGGCCCGCGCCTACGCCAACATGGGGCAGCCCGGCAAGTGCAAGCGGGCGGTCCGGATGGCCGAGGACACCTTCGCCGACGTGGACGAGTGGGACGACCCGGACCCCGACTGGATCCGCTTCTTCTCCGAGGCCGAGCTGCACGGCGAGAACTCCCACTCCTACCGCGACCTCGCCTATGTGGCGGGCCGCAGCCCCACGTACGCGTCCCTGGCCGAGCCCGTGATGCAGCAGGCCGTCGACCTGTTCGCGCAGGACAGCGAGCACCAGCGCTCGTATGCACTGAACCTGATCGGCCTGGCCACGGTGCACCTGCTGCAGCGTGAGCCCGAGCGGAGCACGGTGCTGGCCGAGCAGGCCATGCGCATCGCCAAGAAGGTCCGCTCCGAGCGCGTGAACACTCGTATTCGAAAGACGGTCGACACGGCCGTACGCGACTTCGGAGATCTCGCCGAGGTCGTGGACCTCACCGAGAAGCTCGCCGTGGAGCTCCCGGAGACCGCCGAGGCGGTCTGAACCCTTGGCCCCGGCCGCGGCCGGCCCTCCCGAACTGCCCGACTCGGCTCCCCCGTGCCAGGTCATCGGAGGGCCGCCCGCGGCCGGATCCTTTCCCTCAGGGAAGGTTGCGCCACGATAACGATCGATGTGGACGGCATCCGGCAGTTCATCGACGCGTAACACACAGGGCGCCTTCGTCACGCCTGCGAAACAACGAGGGGCTTCCAACGAAACCGCGCTGCGCCAATCTCATGGCGCATAACCGGCCCACCCCTCATGACCGCTTCTGGCTTCGCCCGCACGGGGCCGTACCAATGACGAGGAGACGCCGATGGCACCAGCCATCACGCTTGCCGCGGAGGCACCCAAGCTGTCTGCCGCGAACACAGGCTTCATGCTCATCTGTTCCGCCCTGGTGCTGATCATGACCCCGGGCCTCGCCTTCTTCTACGGAGGCATGGTCCGCGTCAAGAGCACTCTCAACATGCTGATGATGAGCTTCATCAGCATCGGCATCGTCACCATTCTCTGGGTGCTCTACGGCTTCTCCCTCGCGTTCGGTACGCACAACGGCCTCATCGGCTGGAACTCCGACTGGTTCGGCCTCAGCAACATCGGGCTGACGGAGCTCTGGGACGGCTACACCATCCCGATCTTCGTCTTCATGGTCTTCCAGATGATGTTCGCCATCATCACCCCGGCCCTGATAAGCGGCGCCCTCGCGGACCGCGTCAAGTTCTCCGCCTGGTCGCTCTTCGTCGCCCTGTGGCTCACGGTCGTGTACGTCCCGGTCGCGCACTGGGTGTGGGGTGCGGACGGCTGGGCCTACAAGCTCGGTGTGATCGACTTCGCCGGTGGTACCGCGGTGCACATCAACGCCGGTGCCGGCGCCCTCGGCGTGATCCTGGTCATCGGTAAGCGCGTCGGCTTCAAGAAGGACCCGATGCGCCCGCACAGCCTCCCGCTGGTGATGCTCGGTGCCGGTCTGCTGTGGTTCGGCTGGTTCGGATTCAACGCCGGCTCGTGGCTCGGCAACGACGACGGCGTCGGCGCGCTGATGTTCGTCAACACGCAGGTCGCCACCGCCGCCGCCATGCTGGCCTGGCTCGCCTACGAGAAGATCCGCCACGGCGCGTTCACCACGCTGGGCGCCGCCTCCGGCGCGGTCGCCGGTCTGGTCGCGATCACCCCGTCCGGTGGTGCGGTCTCCCCGCTCGGTGCGATCGCCGTCGGCGCCATCGCCGGTGTCGCCTGCGCCGCGGCCGTGGGCCTCAAGTACAAGTTCGGCTACGACGACTCCCTCGACGTCGTCGGCGTCCACATGGTCGGCGGCATCATCGGCTCCCTGCTCATCGGCTTCTTCGCCACCGGCAAGGGCCAGTCGACCGCGACCGGCGTCTTCTACGGCGACCACTCCTTCACCCAGCTGTGGAAGCAGTTCGCCGGTGTCGGCGCGGTACTCGGCTACTCCCTGGTCGCCTCTGCGGTGCTCGCCTTCCTCCTCGACAAGACCATCGGTATGCGGGTCACTGAGGACGAAGAGGTCTCCGGTATCGACCAGGCCGAGCACGCCGAGACCGCATACGACTTCAGCGGCACGGGTGGCGGCCACATCGGAGGTGCCGCCACGGCCCTCGCCGCGACGGAGACGAAGAAGGTGGACGCATGAAGCTCATCACCGCCGTCGTGAAGCCCCACCGGCTCGACGAGATAAAGGAAGCCCTCCAGGCCTTCGGAGTCCACGGCCTGACGGTCACCGAGGCGAGCGGTTACGGTCGTCAGAGGGGCCACACGGAGGTCTACCGCGGTGCCGAGTACACCGTCGACCTGGTCCCCAAGATCCGTATCGAGGTGCTGGCCGAGGACGACGACGCCGAGCAGCTGATCGACGTCATCGTCAAGGCGGCCCGAACCGGCAAGATCGGTGACGGCAAGGTCTGGTCCATCCCGGTCGAGACGGCCGTACGGGTCCGGACCGGCGAGCGCGGCCCGGACGCGCTCTAACAGAAAAAGAAGGACAGGAGTCGCTGGGTGTCGAGTACGGATGTGCGCAAGGAAGCAGATGACTCGGGACCCAGCGGCTACGCGGCGGCCCGGCTGCGCCTCCTCACCGAGGGGGCGCAGTCCGGGCCGCCGCGCCGTACCGCCCTGTCCGAGCTGACGGACGACTGGCTCACGGGCCTCTTCGCCGCCGGCGCCGAAGGACTGCGCGGGGCCTCCCTGATCGCCGTCGGCGGCTACGGCCGCGGTGAGCTCTCCCCACGTAGCGACCTCGACCTGCTCCTCCTCCACGACGGCAGCGACGCCAAGGCGGTCGCCGCCCTGGCCGACCGCATCTGGTACCCCGTCTGGGACCTCGGCCTCTCCCTCGACCACTCGGTCCGCACCCCCGCCGAGGCCCGCAAGACGGCCGGGGAGGATCTGAAAGTCCAACTCGGTCTCCTGGACGCCCGCCACATCGCCGGCGACCTGGGCCTGACGGCCGGTCTGCGGACGGCCGTCCTCGCCGACTGGCGCAACCAGGCGCCGAAACGTCTCCCCGAACTCCAGGAACTGTGCGCCGAGCGCGCCGAACGCCAGGGTGAGCTGCAGTACCTGCTGGAGCCGGACCTGAAGGAAGCGCGCGGCGGACTGCGGGACGCCACCGCCCTGCGCGCAGTCGCCGCCTCCTGGCTGGCCGACGCCCCACGCGAGGGCCTCGACGACGCCCGGCGCCGGCTGCTCGACGTACGCGACGCACTGCACCTGACGACGGGGCGTGCGACCGACCGGCTCGCGCTGCAGGAGCAGGACCAGGTCGCGGCCGAGCTCGGCCTGCTGGACGCCGACACGCTGCTGCGGCAGGTGTACGAGGCGGCGCGGGTCATCGCGTACGCCAGTGACGTCACCTGGCGCGAGGTCGGGCGGGTGCTCAGGTCGCGGGCCGTGCGGCCGCGGCTGCGCGCCATGCTCGGGGGCGGAAAGCCGGTCGTCGATCGTTCTCCGCTGGCCGAGGGCGTGGTCGAGCAGGACGGCGAGGTGGTGCTCGCCCGCGCCGCGCGCCCGGAGCGCGACCCCGTACTGCCGCTGCGCGCCGCGGCCGCCGCCGCACAGGCCGGCCTCCCGCTCTCCCTGCACGCCGTACGGCGCTTGGCGGCGACCGTACGCCCCCTACCCACGCCCTGGCCCGCCGAGGCGCGCGAACAGCTGGTCACCCTGCTCGGCTCGGGACACCCCACCATCGACGTCTGGGAGGCGCTGGAGGCGGAGGGCCTGATCACACGGCTCCTTCCGGACTGGGAGCGGGTGCGCTGCCGCCCGCAGCGCAATGCCGTGCACATCTGGACCGTCGACCGGCACCTGATCGAGACGGCCGTACGGGCCTCCGAGTTCACCCGCCGCGTCCACCGCCCCGACCTCCTCCTGGTCGCCGCGCTGCTGCACGACATCGGCAAGGGCTGGCCCGGCGACCACTCCGTGGCCGGCGAGATCATCGCCAAGGACGTGGCCGCCCGTATCGGCTTCGACCGCGACGACGTGGCCGTGCTCTCCACCCTCGTACGCCACCATCTGCTGCTGGTGGAGACGGCCACCCGCCGCGATCTGGAGGACCCGGCCACGGTCCGTTCGGTCGCCGAGGCGGTCGGTTCGCAGGGCACGCTGGAGCTGCTGCACGCGCTGACCGAGGCGGACGCCCTGGCCACCGGCCCGGCGGCCTGGTCGTCCTGGCGTGGCTCCCTCGTCGCCGACCTGGTGAAGCGGGTCGCCGCCGTCCTCGCCGGGGACGTGTCCGACGAGCCCGAGGCCGCCGCGCCCACCGCCGAGCAGGAGCGGCTCGCCATCGAGGCGGTCGCCACGGGCAGCCCGGTGCTGTCCCTGCGTGCGCAGACCGAGCCGCCGACGGAGGACCAGCCGTCCGGCGACCCGGAGCCGCTCGGCGTCGAGCTGCTCATCGCCGTACCGGACCAGGCGGGCGTGCTGCCCGCCGTGGCCGGCGTCCTGGCCATGCACCGGCTGACCGTGCGCACCGCCGAGCTGCGGGCCCTGGACCTGCCGGACGGCGTCGAGGGCTCGGTCCTGCTGCTGGACTGGCGGGTCGCCGCCGAGTACGGCTCACTGCCGCAGGCGGCCCGGCTGCGCGCGGATCTCGTACGGGCGCTGGACGGCTCCCTGGACATCACGGGACGTCTCGCCGAGCGGGACGCCGCCTATCCGCGCCGGCGGGGTGTCGTGGCGCCGGCGGCGCGGGTGACGGTCGCGTCGGCCGCGTCCCGGCTGGCCACCGTGATCGAGGTACGGGCGCAGGATGCCCCCGGCCTGCTGCACCGGATCGGGCGGGCGCTGGACGACGCGAAGGTGCGGGTGCGCAGCATGCATGTGTCGACGCTGGGCGCGAACGCCGTGGACGCCTTCTACGTGACCGGGCCCGAGGGCGCGCCCCTGCCGGGCGACGAGGCTTCCTCCGTGGCGCGGAAGCTGGAAGAGACACTGCGCGGGTGATCTCCGACCAGGGTGTCCCCGCCGACGCGGGGTGCCGTCCCCGTTCGCTGTATGCAGCGGGCGGGGACGATTGTCTTGCGCGGCCGGATACCCTGGAAGACGCTCACACTGCCACCGACCCCGAGGACCGACGCCGCCGTGTTCGATACTCTCTCCGATCGCCTCTCAGCGACTTTCAAGAACCTGCGCGGCAAGGGACGGCTCTCCGAGGCGGACATCGACGCCACCGCGCGCGAGATCCGCATCGCGCTCCTCGAAGCGGACGTGGCGCTGCCGGTCGTGCGGACGTTCATCAAGAACGTCAAGGAGCGTGCCCTCGGCGCCGACGTCTCTCGCGCGCTGAACCCCGCCCAGCAGGTACTGAAGATCGTCAACGAGGAACTCGTCACGATCCTCGGCGGCGAGACCCGCCGTCTGCGCTTCGCCAAGCAGCCGCCCACCGTGATCATGCTGGCGGGTCTGCAGGGTGCCGGTAAGACGACCCTCGCGGGCAAGCTCGGCCACTGGCTGAAGGAGCAGGGCCACTCGCCGCTGCTGGTCGCCGCCGACCTTCAGCGCCCGAACGCCGTGAACCAGCTGAGCGTCGTCGCCGAGCGCGCGGGCGTGGCCGTCTTCGCGCCCGAGCCGGGCAACGGCGTCGGTGACCCGGTCAAGGTCGCCAAGGACTCCATCGAGTTCGCGAAGGCCAAGGTCCACGACATCGTGATCGTGGACACCGCGGGCCGCCTCGGCATCGACCAGGACATGATGCAGCAGGCCGCGGACATCCGGGACGCGGTCAGCCCGGACGAGATCCTCTTCGTCGTCGACGCGATGATCGGTCAGGACGCCGTCAACACGGCCGAGGCCTTCCGCGACGGCGTCGGCTTCGACGGCGTGGTGCTCTCCAAGCTCGACGGTGACGCCCGCGGTGGTGCGGCCCTGTCGATCCGCCAGATCACCGGCAAGCCGATCATGTTCGCGTCGAACGGCGAGAAGCTCGACGACTTCGACGCCTTCCACCCTGACCGGATGGCCTCCCGCATCCTCGACATGGGTGACCTGCTCACCCTGATCGAGCAGGCGGAGAAGACGTTCAGCCAGGAAGAGGCCGAGAAGATGGCCTCCAAGCTGGCGTCCAAGAAGGGCCAGGACTTCACCCTGGACGACTTCCTGGCCCAGATGGAGCAGGTCCGGAAGATGGGCAGCATCAGCAAGCTGCTCGGCATGCTCCCGGGCATGGGCCAGATCAAGGACCAGATCAACAACCTGGACGAGCGGGACGTCGACCGCACAGCCGCCATCATCAAGTCGATGACCCCGGCCGAGCGCCAGGACGCGACGATCATCAACGGCTCCCGCCGTGCCCGTATCGCCAAGGGTTCCGGCGTCGAGGTCAGCGCCGTGAAGAACCTCGTCGAGCGGTTCTTCGAGGCCCGCAAGATGATGTCCCGCATGGCCCAGGGCGGCGGTATGCCGGGGATGCCCGGGATGCCGGGCATGGGTGGCGGCCCCGGCCGGACGAAGAAGCAGCCGAAGCAGGCCAAGGGCAAGCAGCGCTCCGGCAACCCGATGAAGCGCAAGCAGCAGGAGCAGGAGGAGGCCGCACGCAGGGCGGCGGCCGCTCAGGGCGGCAACGCCTTCGGTGTGCCGGGCCAGCAGCCGCCTCAGGACTTCGAGCTCCCGGACGAGTTCAAGAAGTTCATGGGCTGAGTTCACCCCTCTGCATGTGCCGGGGGTGGGGTGTTGTCGTAACGTCCCGATATGACCAACCCCGCCCCGCCGCGCAAGTCGCCCGACCAGCCCTGGCGTACCGAGGGCACTCCCGAGGAGCCGCCGAAGCCGCCGCCGGGCGGGCGGAAGATGCGTGGCGGCTGGTGGAGTCTGATCCTCACCGCGCTGGTCGTGTACCTGATCGCGAATCTGGTCCTGTCGTTCTTCAACGAGGGCAACGAGCCGACGATCTCGTACACGGAGTTCAGCAAGCAGGTCGGCGCGGGCAACGTCAGCAAGATCTACGCCAAGGGCAATGCGATCCAGGGCCAGCTCAAGAAGGAGCAGAGCAACCCGGACGGCGGCGGTAAGTACACCAAGTTCAACACCGAGCGGCCGACGTTCGCGGACGACAAGGTCTGGGAAGACCTGACCAAGCACAACGTCACCGTCACGGCGGCGCCGGTCGTCCAGCACCGCAGTTTTCTGGCCAATCTGCTGATCTCGCTGGCCCCGATGCTGCTGCTGATCGCGGTGTGGGTCTTCATTGCGCGCCGGATGAGCGCCGGGATGGGCGGCGCGGGCGGGATGCTCGGCCGCAAGACGCCGCCCAAGCCGGTCGAGCTGGAGCCGGGGGCGGGGCGCACGACCTTCGAGGACGTGGCGGGCATCGACGAGGTCGAGGGCGAGCTCAACGACGTCGTCGACTTCCTGAAGAACCCGGACGCCTACCGCAGGATGGGCGCCAAGATGCCGCGGGGCGTGCTCCTGGCGGGCCCGCCGGGCACCGGCAAGACGCTGCTCGCGCGGGCGGTCGCGGGGGAGGCCGGAGTCCCGTTCTTCTCGGCCTCCGCCTCCGAGTTCATCGAGATGATCGTGGGCGTCGGCGCGTCACGCGTGCGTGAGCTGTTCGCCGAGGCCCGCAAGGTGGCGCCGTCGATCATCTTCATCGACGAGATCGACACCATCGGCAGGGCCCGCGGCGGCGGTTCCGGGATGGGCGGCCACGACGAGCGCGAACAGACGCTGAACCAGATCCTCACCGAGATGGACGGCTTCTCGGGCTCGGAGGGCGTCATCGTCATCGCGGCCACCAACCGCGCCGACGTCCTGGACCCGGCCCTGACCCGCCCCGGCCGCTTCGACCGGGTGGTCATGGTCTCGCCCCCGGACCGCGGCGGACGCGAGGCCATCCTGCAGATCCACACCCGTGAGATCCCGCTCGCCGAGAACGTCGACCTCGGCCAGGTCGCCCGTACGACCCCGGGCATGACCGGCGCCGAACTGGCCAACCTCGCCAACGAGGCCGCCCTGCTGGCCGTCAAGCGCAAGCAGGAACGGGTGACGCAGACCGACCTCTCCGAGGCTCTGGAGAAGGTCCAACTGGGCGCCGAACGGCCCCTGGTGATGCCCGAGGAGGAGCGCCGCCGCACCGCCTACCACGAGAGCGGACACGCCCTGCTCGGCATGCTCCAGCCCGGCGCCGACCCCGTCCGCAAGATCACCATCGTCCCGCGCGGCCGGGCCCTCGGCGTGACGCTCTCGACCCCGGAGTCCGACAAGTACGCGTACACGGAGGAGTACCTGCGCGGCCGCATCATCGGCGCACTCGGCGGCATGGCGGCCGAACAGGTCGTCTACGGGGTCGTCACGACCGGCGCGGAGAACGACCTGGAGCAGGTCACCAACATCGCGCGCGGCATGGTCGCCCGCTGGGGGATGAGCGAGCGGGTCGGCCGCCTGTCGGCGCTGCCCGGCGACGCCCAGCAGGCCTACGGCCTCTCGGCGGCACCGCAGACCCTGGACGTGATCGAGCACGAGATGCGCCGGATCGTCGACGAGTGCTACGAGGAGGCGTGCCGCAAGCTGCGCGACCACCGCGGCCAACTGGACGCCCTCGCCCAGGCGTTGCTGGAGCGCGAGACCCTGGAGGAGGCGGACGCGTACCGGATCGCGGGGATCACACGGCTTGCGAAGGTCGACGGCGCCTGAACGACACCTGAGGCGTACGGGCGATCAGGTAACGGCACCTAAGGCGTACGGGCGATCAGGTACCGGAACACGTTCGGCATCCACACCGTCCCGTCCCGGCGCAGATGCGGATGCAGCGCTTCCGCGAGCTCCTTGTCCACCTGCGCCTGGTCGGTCGCCGAGATCGCCGCGTCGAACAGGCCCGTCGACAGGAGCCCCCGTACCGCGCTGTCCATGTCGGCGTACCCGAAGGGGCAGGCGACCCGCCCGGAGCCGTCGGGCTTCAGGCCCGCCCGCTGCGCGACCTCCTCCAGATCGTCGCGAAGGGCGGGGCGCCAACTGCCCGTGCTGCGCAGCGGATCCGCCAGCCTGGTGGCCACCCGCAGCACGGACGACGTGGTGCAACGTTCCGGCGGACCCCAGCCGGCGAGCACCACGGGCGCCCCGTGCCCGACGAGCGGTGTCGCTGCCCGCAACAGCCCGCCGAGCCCCTCCGAGTCGCCCGCGAGACACCCGATCGGCTCGAAAGCCGTCACCAGGGTGAACGCGGGCGTCTCCGCGTCGCCCGCGGCCGTGATGTCTTCCGGTGAGCCGTCGACGATCCGGGTGTCCGTACGCGCGCGCGTGCCCCACGCGTCCGGGAGCAGCCTCTCCCGCGCGAGAGCCAGTCGTTCGGGGGAGTGGTCGACACCGGTGACCGCCGCGCCTCTGGAGGCCGCCATCAGCAGGGCCAGCCCGCTGCCGCAGCCGAGGCCCAACAACCGTGTGCCGGGGCCCACTTCCAGTCGCTCGTAGACGGCCTCGTAGAGCGGGACCAGCATCCGCTCCTGGATCTCGGACCAGTCACGCGCGCGTGCACACAGGTCCACACGGGGCACCTCGCCCGCATGGGACGGGTGCTGCCGCACGAGCGTAGGTGTCATGTAAAGCGCCCCAATCCGCCGAGAGTTGCCGCTGTACCCGTTTCCATGGCCCCCGTGACGTGCGCTCGCACTCCCCCCGTATGCCAGATAACTCCGCACTCGACCGCTCGTCCAGGGGTTGTGGGGCCCGGCTTGTGGGTTGCCTGTGCAGGCAAAAAAGAATTCACATCCCGGCAACGTGAGCCCCTACCATCGCGCAATGGCAAAGGCTCCCGTTCTCACCCCGCGCGCGGACGACTTCCCGCGCTGGTACCAGGATCTGATCAGCAAGGCCGAGCTGGCCGACAACGGCCCGGTGCGCGGCACCATGGTGATCCGACCGTACGGGTACGGGCTGTGGGAGCGGATGCAGGCCGAGATGGACGCCCGGATCAAGGAGACGGGCACGCAGAACGCGTACTTCCCGCTGCTGATCCCGCAGTCGTACTTCGCCCGGGAGGCCGACCACGTCGAGGGCTTCGCGCCCGAACTGGCCGTGGTCACCCATGGCGGCGGCAAGGAGCTGGAGGAGCCCGCGGTCGTCCGCCCCACCTCCGAGATGATCATCAACGACTACTTCTCGAAGTGGGTGCAGAGCTACCGCGACCTGCCCCTGCTGATCAACCAGTGGGCGAACGTGGTCCGTTGGGAGCTCAGGCCCCGCCTCTTCCTCCGTACGACCGAATTCCTGTGGCAGGAGGGCCACACCGCGCACGCCACGTACGAGGAGGCGCGCGACTTCGCCGCGCACATCCAGCGGCACGTCTACGGGGACTTCCTGACCAGCGTCCTCGCCATGGACTTCGTCTCCGGCCGCAAGACGGTCAAGGAACGCTTCGCCGGCGCCGTCAACACCCTCACGCTCGAAAGCATGATGGGCGACGGCAAGGCCCTCCAGATGGTCACCAGCCACGAGCTGGGCCAGAACTTCGCCAAGGCCTTCAACACCCGGTACCTGTCCCGGGAAGGCAGACAGGAGCTCGTCTGGCAGACCTCCTGGGGCTCGACCACCCGCATGATCGGCGCCCTGGTGATGACTCACGGAGATGACAACGGCCTCAGGGTCCCGCCGCGGCTGGCGCAGATCCAGGTCGTCGTCCTCGCGATCAAGGGCGACGAGGCGGTTTTGGCCAAGGTCCGCGAGCTCGGCGACCGGCTGAAGGCGGCGGGCCTCCGCGTCCACGTAGACGACCGCACCGACACCCCCTTCGGGCGCCGCGCCGTCGACTGGGAGCTGAAGGGCGTGCCCGTACGCATCGAGGTCGGGCCCCGTGACCTGGAGAACGGCACTGCGATGCTGGCCCGCCGCATCCCGGGCGGCAAGGAGCCGATGCCCATCGACTCCCTCGTACGACTCCTCCCCGCGATCCTCGACGAGGACCAGGCGCTCCTCCTCACCCAGTCCCGCGAGCGCCGCGAGTCCCGTACGTCGGACGTGTCGACGATCGGCGAAGCCGTCGAGGTGGCCCGCGACGGCGGCTGGGCGCGCATCCCCTGGGCGGACCTGGGCGAAGAAGGCGAGGCCGCACTGGCCGAGCACGCGGTGACCGTACGGTGTCTGGTCGCTGCCGACGGGTCGGTGCCCGACGCCGACGACGCGCCCGGTAACGTCGCGGTCGTCGCGCGCGCTTACTGATACAGGGCCCTTCCGCCGCGAGAGCGACCGAAACGCCCCTTGCGCATCTGCGGATCACAGCCGCACCGGGCCGTGGACATCGGCTACGTGCCCGGTCGTAGGTCGGACTACGTACCACCTTGGTACGAGCTGTGAGGTTTCTCCGCAGATCAGCGCACAAGCCCTCGTCAGGGCGCATCAGCGGCAACTGACGGGTACGTGCAAATTATTTGGGATGACCCGGAATAGGAACACATTCGAGCTCCCGCTCGTTGTCATTACGTGAGCACGACACAGACACCACCTGTTCTCGCCGCAGAGCTGGCAGAGGCGTGGGCCGACATTCAGCGGTACCACCCCGAGCTGCCGGACCTTGCCGCGCCAGAGTCCCTGATCGGAGAGTCGTCGTCCGCGTGCGGTCACGAGCTCTCCTTCGAGCGACTGCTCCATGAGGCAGTCCATGGCATCGCCGCCGCGCGCGGTGTGCGCGACACGTCCCGCGCCGGCCGGTACCACAACCGCAGATTCCTTGCGATCGCCGAGGAGCTGGGCCTGGACCACCCCGAGGAACCGCATCCCAGCAGCGGCTTCTCGCTGGTCACGCTCAACCCCGAGGCAAAGCGCCGCTACCGCCCGACCATCGAGCGGCTGCAGCGCGCCCTGAAGGCCCACACGGCAGCCACCTCCGCCGACACCCCGAAGAGCTTCCGGGGCCCGGCGGCCCGGCACGGCTCGTCCGGGGGCGGGGTGCGAGTGAAGGCGGTGTGCGACTGCGGCCGTAACGTACGGGTCGTCCCGTCGGTACTGGCGCAGGCGCCGATCGTCTGCGGAGGGTGCGGCAAGCCGTTCCGGATCCCGGAGGTCGTCGGCGCGGCATGAGGATGCGGCTGCTCGTGGCAGCCGCACCCCGAAGCCGTAGCGGGCGTGCGCAGTCTGTGGGCACCTGGAATGCCGGGTGCCCCTCAGGCATGCCCTGCCACACCCGGTCGGAAGCGACCCGCCGGGTGTGGCACAATGGCTAGCTGTACTCGACAGCCGCACAGGAACCCTCTCGCCTCCGGCTGACGCGTCCATCGGGCACTCGGGTACCGCAACCCCACGCGGCAATCTCGCCGTGCCCAACCACGTCAAAACCAGGAGAATCCACTCCCGTGGCAGTCAAGATCAAGCTGAAGCGTCTGGGCAAGATCCGTTCGCCTCACTACCGCATCGTCGTCGCCGACTCCCGCACCCGCCGTGACGGCCGTGCGATCGAGGAGATCGGTCTGTACCACCCGGTGCAGAACCCCTCGCGCATCGAGGTCGACACGGACCGCGCGCAGTACTGGCTGAGTGTCGGCGCGCAGCCGACCGAGCCCGTCCTCGCCATCCTGAAGCTGACCGGCGACTGGCAGAAGTTCAAGGGCCTGCCCGCCCCGGCTCCGCTGCTCGTGGCCGCGCCGAAGGCCGCTCGCCCGGTGTTCGACGCCCTCGGTGGCGACGACGAGGGCAAGGGTGAGGCGATCACCCAGAAGAAGAAGGCTGAGAAGAAGGACGAGGCTCCGGCTGAGTCCGCGTCGACCGAGGCCTGAGCATGCTCGAGGAGGCTCTCGAGCACCTCGTGAAGGGCATCGTCGACAACCCTGACGATGTGCAGGTCGCCTCGCGCAACCTGCGCCGCGGACGCGTTCTCGAGGTCCGGGTCCACCCCGACGACCTCGGCAAGGTGATCGGCCGCAACGGCCGCACCGCGCGCGCTCTGCGCACCGTCGTGGGCGCCATCGGCGGCCGCGGTGTCCGCGTCGACCTCGTCGACGTGGACCACGTCCGCTGACGCCAAACGCAACACCGGCTCGGGCCGGGGAGGGCCACTGGGCCGTCCCCGGCCCGTAGTCGTATGACAGGAGATCTAGAGAAGTGCAGCTGGTAGTCGCTCGCATCGGCCGTGCTCACGGCATCAAGGGCGAGGTCACGGTCGAGGTCCGCACCGACGAGCCGGAGCTGAGGCTCGGGCCCGGCGCCGTACTGCTGACGGATCCCGCTTCCACGGGCCCGCTCACCATCGAGACCGGCCGCGTCCACAGCGGCCGCCTCCTTCTGCGCTTCGAGGGCGTGAAGGACCGCAACGCCGCCGAGGCGCTGCGCAACACCCTCCTGATCGCCGAGGTGGACCCGGAGGTGCTCCCCGAGGAGGAGGACGAGTACTACGACCACCAGCTGATGGACCTGGACGTGGTCACCAAGGACGGCGTGGAGGTCGGCCGGATCACCGAGATCTCGCACCTGCCCTCGCAGGACCTGTTCATCGTCGAGCGCCCCGACGGCAGCGAGGTCCTCATCCCCTTCGTCGAGGAGATCGTCACGGAGATCGATCTGGAGGAGCAGCGGGCGGTCATCGACCCGCCGCCCGGGCTGATCGACGACCAGGCCGAAATCGTCTCCTCGCGGGACGTGCCCGGGGGAGAGGCGTAATGCGCCTCGACGTCGTCACGATCTTCCCCGAGTACCTGGAGCCCCTGAACGTCTCCCTGGTCGGCAAGGCACGCGCGCGTGGACAGCTGAACGTGCACGTGCACGACCTGCGCGCGTGGACGTACGACCGCCACAACACCGTCGACGACACGCCGTACGGCGGCGGTCCCGGCATGGTCATGAAGACCGACCCCTGGGGCGACGCCCTGGACTCCGCCCTCGCGGACGGCTACGAGACCGGCTCGCACGCGCCCGCGCTGATCGTCCCCACCCCCAGCGGCCGCCCCTTCACCCAGGAGCTCGCCGTCGAGCTCTCCGAGCGCCCGTGGCTGATCTTCACGCCCGCGCGCTACGAGGGCATCGACCGCCGGGTGATCGACGAGTACGCCACCCGGATGCCCGTCCACGAGGTGTCCATCGGCGACTACGTCCTGGCCGGCGGCGAGGCGGCCGTCCTGGTCGTCACGGAGGCCGTGGCGCGGCTGCTGCCCGGAGTCCTCGGCAACGCGGAATCCCACCGCGACGACTCCTTCGCACCCGGCGCCATGGCCAACCTCCTGGAAGGCCCCGTCTACACCAAGCCCCCCGAGTGGCGCGGACGCGGCATCCCGGACGTGCTGCTCAGCGGCCACCACGGCAAGATCGCCCGCTGGCGCCGCGACGAGGCACTGAAGCGCACGACGGCCCATCGGCCCGACCTCATCGAGCGCTGCGACCCCAAGGCCTTCGACAAGAAGGACCGCGAGATGCTCTCCATCCTGGGTTGGGCGCCGGATCCGGAGGGGGAGCCGTACGGCCGATTTTGGCGCAGGCCAGAGGGCGTGGAAGAATAGACCGCTGTTGTGCGTCGTCCGGCGTGCGCCCCTGCCGCAGGGGGAAACGACGCCCGCCCCGGCACGGACAGCATCCTTCAGGAACACCTAGCTCCCGTTGATGACCTGTGGCATCAGCGAAGAAAGCAGACGAAATGTCTCACCTGCTCGACTCCGTCGACAGCGCGTCGCTGCGCAGCGACGTCCCGGCCTTCCGCCCGGGTGACACCGTCAACGTCCACGTCCGCGTCATCGAGGGCAACCGCTCCCGTGTGCAGCAGTTCAAGGGCGTTGTGATCCGCCGCCAGGGCGCCGGTGTCCGCGAGACCTTCACGGTCCGCAAGGTCTCCTTCTCCGTCGGCGTCGAGCGCACCTTCCCGGTGCACACCCCGATCGTCGAGAAGATCGAGCTCGTCACCCGCGGTGACGTGCGTCGCGCCAAGCTGTACTACCTGCGCGAGCTGCGCGGTAAGGCCGCGAAGATCAAGGAGAAGCGCGACAGCTGAGCTCGCGTAGGCGTTCATATCCGGGCCGGATAACATCTGGCCCCGATGGACACCGAAGCACAGCCGACGGAGCGCGACCGCTCCTCCCGCCCTGAACCAGTGGCTGCGGAGGGACGGTCGCGTTTCGCGTTGGTGTCGCGGATCACGGACTGGCTGCCCGGCGGCCGGCTCTCCCTGATCGTGCTGGTCTGCCTGGTGTTTTTGCTGATCCTCAACGGTTTCGTGGTGCAACCGTTCCAGATTCCCAGCGGATCCATGGAAAACGGATTGAGGATCGGGGACCGGGTTCTCGTAAATAAGTTGGCGTACCGTTTCGGTGCCGAGCCGCGCCGCGGCGATGTTGTGGTGTTCGACGGAACTGGGTATTTCGGGAACGCGGACTACATCAAGCGCGTCGTGGGAGTGGGTGGGGACCGGGTGGTCTGCTGTGACAAGGAGGGGAGGATCCAGGTGAACGGCCGGTCGGTCGACGAGTCGACTTTCCTGTACCCCGGTGACAGCCCCTCCACGGTGTCCTTCACCGCCGTCGTGCCCGACGGCACCCTCTTCGTGCTCGGCGACCACCGCAGCGACTCCAGTGACTCCCGCGACCACCTCGGTTCGCCCGGGGGCGGCATGATCCCGGTGTCCGACGTCATCGGCCGCGCCGACTGGATCGTCTGGCCCGCCGGTCACTGGATCCGCATCGATCGTCCGAGCGCCTACGCGCGTGTGTCCGCCGGCGGTGCGCATGGGTAACCGCGGCAAACCGCGTGGAGCCACCCCCGGCAGCACCTTCGGCAACGAGAACCTGCTGCCCACCGGCTCCCGCCGGACCAGTGGCGCAAGCGCCCCGGTCGCCGGGGGCGGCGGTCGCACCCGCGCCGAGCGGCGCAAGCTGCAGCGCAAGGTCAAACGAAAGCGCAGGCGCGGCGCGGTCAAGGAGATACCCCTCCTCGTCGGCGTCGCGGTCCTCATAGCCCTGGTCCTGAAGACGTTCCTCGTCCAGGCGTTCGTGATCCCGTCCGGCTCCATGGAGCAGACGATCCGGATCGGCGACCGTGTCCTGGTCGACAAGTTCACCCCCTGGTTCGGCTCGAAGCCCAAGCGCGGGGACGTCGTCGTCTTCAAGGACCCGGGCGGCTGGCTCGCGGACGAGCAGACCACTACGAAGAAGAGCGACCCCGTCGTCGTCAAGCAGGTCAAGGAAGGGCTCACCTTCATCGGCCTGCTGCCGTCCGACAACGAGAAGGACCTCATCAAGCGGGTCATCGGGGTCGGCGGCGACCATGTCAAGTGCTGTGACTCGCAAGGGCGGGTGACCGTCAACGGTGTTCCCCTGACCGAGGGCGACTACCTGTATCCCGGAAACGCCCCCTCCACACAGGAGTTCGACATCACCGTCCCCAAGGGGCGGTTGTGGGTGATGGGCGATCACCGGGGCAACTCCGCGGACTCCCGCGCCCACCAGAACACGGCCTACGGCGGCACGGTCTCCGAGGACTCCGTGGTGGGACGGGCGATGGTCATCGCCTGGCCCTTCGGCCACTGGACTTCCTTGAAAGAACCTAAAACTTTCTCCTCCGTTTCCAACTCCGTGTCGGGGACGACCGCGTCCCCGCAGCTGTCGCATAGGGTTGCTCCTGACTATTTCAACGGAACGATCCAGCTCCCGAGCCCTGCGGAACTCCCGCTCGTTATGGGAGTGGTGGGCCTGCACCGCGTCCGGTTCAGGCAGCGGCACAGAGTAAGGAGTTGGCGTGGGGGATGTGGCGGTTGGCGCACGGTCCGGACACGACGGCGAGGAGCACCGCGGACAGCCCGTCCAAGGAGTCTCCGCAGCCGTCCCGGCCGCGGACAGCGCCGTGACCTCCGGGAGTGACTCCGGGGCGACCGATGACGGGCCGGTGGCCGGCGAGCGCAACGGGACCGAGGAACAGGGCTCGGGCGGGACACCCCCCAAGTCCAAGAAGCAGCGTTCCTTCTGGAAGGAGCTGCCCATCCTGATCGGTATCGCGCTCGTGCTGGCGCTGCTGATCAAGACGTTCCTGGTGCAGGCGTTCTCGATCCCGTCGGACTCGATGCAGAACACCCTTCAGCAGGGCGACCGGGTCCTGGTCGACAAGCTCACCCCTTGGTTCGGCTCGAAGCCGGAGCGCGGCGAGGTCGTCGTCTTCCACGACCCGGACAACTGGCTGGCGGGCGAGCCCACGGCCAATCCGAACGCGCTGCAGAAGGCCCTCAGCTGGATCGGCCTGATGCCGTCCGCCGAGGAGAAGGACCTCATCAAGCGCGTCATCGGAGTCGGCGGCGACACCGTCTCCTGCAAGGGCTCGGGCCCGCTCAGGGTCAACGGCAAGGCGCTCAACGACGCGTCGTTCGTGTACGCGGGCAACACGCCGTGCAGCGTCGACGACCAGGGCGGCCAGTTCTCGGTGAAGGTCCCCAAGGGCTACATCTGGGTCATGGGTGACCACCGCCAGAACTCGCGCGACTCGCGCTACAACCAGAGCGACAAGCACAACGGCATGGTTCCGGTGAGCAAGGTCGTCGGACGCGCCATCGTCATCGCCTGGCCGATCACCCGCTGGGACACCCTCCCGATCCCGGACACCTTCGACCAGCCGGGCCTGAACAACCAGTCCTCGGCGTCGGCCGCGCTTTCGGCCGCCCCGAACGCGCTCGCCCTGGCCGGTGCGGTGCCGGCGGCCCTGTGGCGTCGTAGGCGGATCGCGGTCGCCGAGACCCGCTGAACCCGCCCCTCGAACCGTGGCTCTCCCGGCATACCGGCCGCCCTCGTGAAACCCTCGTGGAGCTTGTGACCTTGGTCGCGGCGGAGGGGCTGACCGGGTCAGGTACCGCCGGGTAGGGTGCGGACCCATGGGTGGCGAGAGCACTACGCGTACGGCCCCGCGCAGCGGTGGCACAAGCACGAGCCCGGTGGGCAGCCGGACCGGACAGCGACTGTCCGGACTGGCCGTCGCACTGGGCATTGTGCTGTTCCTCGGCGGATTCGGCTGGGGAGCGGTGGTCTACCGTCCGTACACCGTGCCGACCACCTCGATGACGCCGACGATCAACGCCGGCGACCGGGTGCTGGCAGAGCGCGTCGACGGCAGTGAGGTACGCCGGGGCGATGTCGTCGTCTTCAACGACAAGTCCTGGGTGACCAACGCTTCCGTGGTCAAGCGCGTGGTCGCGGTCGGCGGCGACACGGTCTCCTGCTGCACCAACGGCAAGCTGACCGTCAACGGCAAGCAGATCGACGAGGGCTACCTCAAGGGCAGCGTCGTCGAGGACAAGAACATCCCGGCCGTGAAGGTCCCCAAGGGCCGCCTGTTCCTGCTCGGCGACGAGCGCGAGGGGTCCCTTGACTCCTCCGCCCACCTCACCGACGCGGCCCAGGGCACCGTCGCACGCTCCGCCGTGGCGGCTCGCGTGGACGCCGTCGTCTGGCCCATGAACGGCATGCTGGAGCGCCCCACCGGCTTCGAGACCCTCGGCGCGCTCTCCCAGCAGGGCCCGCTGCGCATCATCGTCGCCCTGATCGTGGCCGGAGCCGTCCTGGTCCTCGGTGGCGGTGCCTACGGCCCGATCGCCAAGCTGACCGGCGGGCGCCGCGCCCGTGCGCGGACGGAGCCCGCGGGTGCCCGCTGAGCCGGCGGGCGCGTACGAGGACTCGTACCGGGGCGGGCTGCGCAAGGTGGCCCGGGTGGTCCTGCTCGACCCCGAGGACCGCATCCTTCTCCTGCACGGCCATGAGCCGGACGATCCGGCCGACGACTGGTGGTTCACGCCCGGCGGCGGCCTGGAGGGCGACGAGAGTCGCGAAGAGGCCGCGCTCAGAGAACTCGCCGAGGAGACCGGTATCACCGGGGTCGAACTCGGCCCGGTGCTGTGGCGGCGGATGTGCTCCTTCCCGTTCGCGGGCCGCCGCTGGGACCAGGACGAGTGGTACTACCTGGCCAGGACGACGGAGACGCCCAGGGTGGTACCCGAGGCCACGGGCCTCACGGAACTGGAGCGGCGCAGTGTCGCCGGAGCACGCTGGTGGACGTGTCGGGAACTTGCCCGGGCGCATGAGACCGTGTATCCGACCAGACTCGCCGAGCTGCTGCGCAGGCTGCTCGACGAAGGTCCCCCGGCCGGGCCCGTGACCCTTGACCCCGAAATCGTCTAGGGGCTCACGGGACTGGCGCACAATGGTGGGATCGCACGGCTGAAGGGGAAGCTGCCATGAGCGCCGAGGACCTCGAAAAGTACGAGACCGAGATGGAGCTGAAGCTCTACCGGGAGTACCGCGATGTCGTCGGTCTGTTCAAATACGTGATCGAGACCGAGCGGCGCTTCTACCTGACCAACGACTACGAGATGCAGGTGCACTCGGTCCAGGGCGAGGTGTTCTTCGAGGTTTCGATGGCGGACGCCTGGGTCTGGGACATGTACCGGCCGGCTCGGTTCGTGAAGCAGGTGCGGGTACTCACGTTCAAGGACGTGAACATCGAGGAGCTGAACAAGAGCGACCTGGAGCTGCCGGGCGGCTGATGGTCGCGGTCGGTTGCAGTTGGTCGCTCGTGTGGGTGACAGGTTTGTCCACAACCGATGAGTAGTCCACCAAGATCCACTTGGTTGGGCGCGATGCGTGACGGTTGGCGCCGGAGGTGGTGCCGACATGAGTACACGCAACGCACAACGCAGGGCGATGGGCCAATACGGCGAGGACCTGGCCGCGCGACGGCTGGCGGACGCCGGTATGACCGTCCTGGAGCGCAACTGGCGCTCCGGCAGGACGGGTGAGATCGACATCGTGGCCCGGGACGGAGACGTCCTGGTGATCTGTGAGGTGAAGACCCGCAGGGCGGGCTCCTTCCAGCACCCGATGGCCGCGGTCACGCCGACGAAGGCTCAGCGCCTGCGCGATCTGGCGGAACGCTGGGCGCAGGAACACGGAGGGGCCCCGCCGGGCGGCGTCCGCATCGACCTGGTGGGCGTCCTGCTCCCCGAGCGCGGCGCACCCGTGGTCGAGCACGCGCGGGGGGTGGCCTGATGGGATTCGCGCGTACGTGCTCGGTGGCGCTGGTCGGCGTCGAGGGTGTGGTCGTCGAGGTCCAGGCGGATCTGGAGCCGGGAGTGGCGGCGTTCACGCTGGTGGGACTGCCGGACAAGAGCCTGAGCGAGAGCCGGGACCGGGTACGGGCTGCGGTCGTCAACTCGGGCGCCGAGTGGCCGCAGAAGAAGCTCACGGTGGGACTGAGCCCGGCATCGGTGCCGAAGGCGGGCAGCGGCTTCGATCTGGCCGTCGCCTGCGCCGTACTCGGGGCCTGTGAGCGGATCGACCCTCGGGTGCTCGCCGACATCGTGATGATCGGGGAACTGGGCCTGGACGGCCGGGTCCGGCCCGTCCGGGGCATCCTGCCGGCGGTGCTGGCCGCGGCGGACGCCGGCTACGAGCAGGTGGTCGTGCCCGAGTGCGCGGCCGCCGAGGCCTCGCTGGTGCCCGGCGTGTCCGTCCTGGGCGTGCGCAGCTTGCGCCAGCTGATCGCCGTCCTGGCGGACGAGCCCGTGCCCGACGAGGAACCGGCGGAGGAGGGCCGGCCCGATCCGCTCCTTGCCGGTCTACGGGTGCCCGGCACGGGCGCGGCCACCGGGATGCACAGCCTGGGCGCAGCACAGCACGACCCGGCCCATGACCTCGCCGATGTGGTGGGCCAGATCTCGGCGCGGACGGCGGTGGAGGTCGCTGCGGCGGGCGGCCATCACCTGTTTTTGGAGGGCCCGCCCGGCGCCGGGAAGACGATGCTCGCGGAGCGGATGCCCGCCATCCTGCCCCGGCTCAGCAGGCAGGAGTCGCTGGAGGTCACTGCGGTGCACTCGGTTGCCGGCCTGCTGCCGCCGGGCAAGCCCCTGATCGACGTCGCCCCCTACTGCGCCCCGCACCACTCGGCCACGATGCAGGCGCTCGTCGGCGGTGGTCCCGGCGTTGCGCGGCCCGGGGCCGTGTCGCTGTCCCATCGGGGGATTCTCTTTCTCGACTTTTCCGACCGCCCTGAGTGTGTGCGTATCACTCGTTGGAGCGGTCTCTGGCCTGGTCACGTTCTTACTTACCGATCATGGCAAGCCTCTACGCCGTGTAGTGGACGTGCGGCGGGGAGGTCGGGTGCGAAGAGGGATGGTCTTGGGGGACCTTCGGGTCCAGTCCATGAAGCGGGTCGGCGGCGGGTGGTCGTACACGATCGTGTGGCCGGACGGGGCCGTCGAGGAGGAGGCCGACGGCTATCTGAGGCCGTACGAGGGCAGTGGGTCGCAGAGGACGCTCGCGTACAGCCTCGTTGACCATCTGCGGTGGCGGGTCCGCGAAGGGCTGACCACCGAGACCGTGCAACTGCTGGATCTGCAGCGGTACATGGGCGCCGTCGGGGCGAAGGTGCCGATGCCCTGGGGACAGCCCTGGCGGACGCCACCGAAGAAGCCGTACGGCACGTCGGCTCTGCGGGTCGCGGCGACCGTGCTCAAAGGCTTCTACCTGCACCAATGCGCCGAGAAGGGCATCAACCCGGAGCTCGCGACGGCACTCTCCGTGAGGCGTCTGCCGACCCGGGCGGACCGGAACCGTGCTCTGCTGGGACACACGATGACGTCGGTGGCGGCCAATCCACTGACGCCCCGGGGAGGGTCTCGACGGCGGCATCCGAAGATGCTCCCGGATCAGGCCCGCCCGGAGCTGATCGAGGTCGTGAACACCGCTCGCGACGAGATGGTGGTGACCTGGCTCTCGGACTCAAGCCTGCGGATCGGCGGGCTCACCGGACTGCACCTGGCCGACCTGCACCTGCGGGAGAACGCCCCCTGCGGCGACTGCAAGAGCCCTCACCTGCACGTCTGCCATCGGTGGGGCAACCCCAACCGGGCCGCCGCGAAGATCAAACCGGACTGGGAGACCGTCGACGGCGTGGTCACCAAGGGGGAGATCTACCGGGTCAGCCCCGCGATGATCAGCAGCTACTTCAAGTACATGACGACGGAGTACGCGAAGTACGCCACGGGGCACGGCATGTTGCTGATCCAGCTGGCCGGGCCGCACATCGGCGAACCGTGGACCGCGGACGCGGCCCGGGGCATGCTGCGACGGGCAGGCCGCCGGGCGGAACTGCCCGGCAGGATCACCCCGAAAGCATTCCGGCACCAGTTCACCAACGACGTCATGGACGCCTCCGACGGCGACCCGCTCGTCGCCAAGGCTGCCGGGAACTGGGCGTCGGCCCAGATGGTCGACGAGGTTTACGGACATCCTGACCTGCACTCCCCGGAGTTCACCCAGGCCCTGAAGACCGTCTGGGGTGAGGACGAGTGACCGCGCTTAAGCTGCTGCCGCTCGTCCCGGCCGGCCCCGCACCGACACGGACAACGGGCGACCGCCTCGAACTCCTCACCGCGTTGATGGCGGCGCCGACCTTCGAGGCATTTCTTCGCGACGACGTCATCGACGCACCGCCCGATCACCCCACTTACGGGTGGATGTGCTGCCTAGAGGACTGTGGGTGTCCCCGGGAACCGGGCTACGACCACTGCCAGTTCCACACGCGGCAGTGGCGGCAGATGCGCGACGCCGGGCAGTCGATCAACGACTTCCTCCGCGTCGCCGAGCCGCAGAAGTCCCGGGCCTGGCTCCGGGCGCCAGCCTGCCTGATCTGCCCCGAAGTCCCGGCCTGGGCCGCGAACGGGCTGTGCTTCCTCCACGCACAGCGGTGGTCGAAGGTCACCAGCTACCGACAGAAGAAGGGTCTCGGCACCGAGGGCTTCGACTTCGATGCCTGGCTCGGCCAGGAGGCACCGTTCGCCTGCTTCGGGCAGTGCCGCGTCGGGCCCTGCCCCGAACTCGCGGACAACCCGGTGGGCCTCTGCCGCCGGCACCTCAGCCGCTACCGGCGCGAGGGGAGCCCAGGAGCGGCCCAAGCCGCCTTCCCGCTCTCGCGTTGGTGGAAGCCCGGGGCAACGCCGACGGTGATCCCGGCGACCTACGGCGACAAGGCCCGGTTCGACGAGTGGTGCCGCACGACGCCTCCGGCCAACCGGGCCTACGGGAAGGTCAGCCTGCTCTGCCTGCGTCCGCTGGTGAAGGCCGAGATCCAGTGGACGATGTTCCGTCACGCTCACGAATACGCCGAGGGCGGCCGCTGGCCTCTCTCCTGGATCCAGCACTTGGCCGACGACTGCCGCGAGCAGGACGTGAACTCGCTGGCCGACCTCGACCTCGACGCCTGCAGACAGCATCCGCGAATGATCGCCAAGAAGATGCTGGACTACCTCCGGCTCGTCTACTTCACCCGTGAGGACACCAAGGACGCGGGCTTCCTCGAGACCGATCACTTCGGCGTCCGGTTTCCCGAAAGCGGCAGCCACTTCGACCTGACAGGCGTCTCTCAACGGTGGCTGCGGGACCTGCTCTGGGATCACATGGGCAACCGGCTCCTCAACGACCCGCCTCGCAGCCGCGGAGGCTTCGACCACAATCGTCGCGGCTGCCTGGAACTGTCCGCCTACCTTGAGGCAGAGGCGCCACAGGGCGGCCACGACCCGACACTGCTGACGAAGTCACACATGGTCGATTTCATCGCCGACCAACGGCACCGCGCCCAACACGGGCTTCTGTCCCTGGGCCTTCACTCCAACAAACGCAGTCGCGACAGCCGCCCCACGGTCGTGACCAAGGGCACCGTCTCCGCGAGCTTCAACGGCATCCGCCGGATCCTGCGCGACGGGATGGACACCGGCGCAACCCAGAGCATCGGCCTCGACCGCGGCTTCATCACCGTCGTCCCCTACGGCGGCTCCCCGTCCGGACGACGCAACCCCTTCCCCGACGACGTCGCCCGCGCACTCGCCGCCCAGGAGAACCTGCGCGGCCTCGAAGCTCTCGACGAAGACGACCGCGGGCTGCGGGATATCTGGGAGGCCCTGGTCCTCACCGGCCGCCGCGGCAGCGAGGTCTCGGGCGTCCGTCTGGAGTGCATCGGCCGCCTCAAGAAGATCCCGATGTTCTGGCACGACCAGACGAAGGTCGGCAACTTCGACGAGGGCATCCGGATCCCGGAGTGGCTCTATCTGCGGATCGAACAGCGGCAGGCCAAGACCGTCGCCCGGTTCACCCAGGCTCATGGCCGGCCGCCCACCGCACTGGAACGGCTCGAGATTGCTCTCTTCCCGCGTCGCACCGCCAACCGCCACATGCGCAAGGCCGTCAGCCACAGCTGGTTCAGCAACTGCTTCCGCGAGTGGGTGGACACACTCGATATCGCTCATTGCGTCCCCCACCAGGCCCGCCACACCCTGGCCACCAACCTGCTGAAGGCCGGCGCGAACCTCTCCCACGTCAAGAAGTACCTCGGCCAGGTCTCCGAGGCGATGGCCGAGCACTACGTCCACATCGCCAACACCGACCCCCGACTCAACGACGCCCTCTCCATCGTCTGGGTCGGCGGACCGGGCTCCCCGGAACCGGGCATGCTGCTGTCCGCCGGCGAGCCGCTGACCCGCGCGCAGGCCGAGACCCTCGTCATCGACCTCAACCGCCGCAGCACGCCCGCCGAGGGCGGCTTCTGCACCTACCAACCCGTGGTGAACGGCGACGCCTGCCCCTGGAACCTGGACTGCCACAACTGCGACAAGTTCGTCCTCTCCGGCGCCGACCTCGTCTACTGGCGCAGGAAAGCCGAACAATGGCGGTCCGTGGCCGAAGGGGCCCCCGACAGCGCCACTGCCGACTACATGCACGAACTCTTCGAACCCACCGCCCGCGCCATCGCTGGTCTTGAGAAGGCCCTGGACGCGCTCGGTCTCCTCGAGGAGGCCCTCACGCTCGACCTGCGACGCCCGCAGGACTACTTCGGACGCGTCTGGAGCACTGCCTTCCGAGCCAGTGAGCTCGCGCGCCAGGACGAGGACGGCGAGGCGGCATGAGCTCCGGCCCCACATCCACCGCGGCCGCCATCGCTGCCAGGCGCGAGCAGACTCGGCACAAGCTCACCCAGGTCGAGACGGCGATCGGCCAACTCCGCCGCGAACGCGGACGCCTCACCGTCCGAGCCATCGCCGAGCGAGCCGGGGTCTCTGCCACGTTCTGTTACGAGAACGCCGAGGCGCGGTCCGTCATCCAGAACGCCACAGCTGCCAGCCGCACGCGACATAACCGGCAGGCGCAGGAGGAACACGAGCGGATCGAGGCGTCCTGGCGCGAGCGCGCCCTCAATGCGGAGACCGAACTCACCCGGGCACAGAAGGAAATCTTCGCCGATCGGCAGCAGATCGGTGAGTTGATGGGGCGGCTCCGCGACTTCGATCAGATGGTCCCCGGTGAGTCCGTCCAACAACTCGTCACCGAGAACACGAGCCTCAAGCGCCGTCTTCAGCAGGTCACTCAAGAACATCGCTCTCTGCAGGAACGGCTCGAAGGCGCCCGCTCCAACCTTCGGTTCGCCGACAAGCGCATCGCCGACCTCGAAGCTCAACTCCTTGAACGGGACCAGACATGACGAACCCGATCCGCATTGACCGTGACCAGGCCGCCTCGCTCGCACGGCTGCTGCGAGAGTTGGAACAGTTCCTCGACGAGTGCGACGAGACCGTCGAGGAGGCCCTGGCAGCCCACTTCGGTCTTGACCCAGCCAGCGAGGCGTTCAGCGCAGCCCTCTGCTTCCACGCGGACACGATCGAGAGCGCCCTCGGCATCGAGAGCACCACGTCGCGAACATCTACGTGACGCATCGTTCCAGGTCAGACGCCATCCGGTCGGCAAGGCAGTCGGAAATCTCGACGAAACCCCGGAGTTCAGCAGTCACGCCCTCGACGCGCTTCGGCAGCCCCTGGAGTCCGGGCACGTCGTGATCGCCCGCAGCGCGGGTGTCGTGCGCTTCCCGGCGAAGTTCCTGATGGTGCTGGCAGCCAACCCCTGCCCGTGCGGCCGTTTCTCGCAGATGGACGACTTCTGCGAGTGCCCGCCCTCGGCGATCCGCCGTTACCAGGCGCGGCTGTCGGGCCCGCTGCTCGACCGGGTCGATCTGCGCGTCGAGGTCGACCGGGTCACCCGCGCCCAGCTGACCCGGCGCGATGCCCGCGGTGAGTCCACCGCCACGGTTGCCGACCGGGTACGGGCGGCCAGGGAGCGGGCGGCGGCACGGCTCGTGGGCACACCCTGGCGGACCAACAGCGAAGTCCCCGGGCGGGAGCTGCGCAGCCGCTGGCATGCCGCGAGCGGGGCGATGGACGAGGCCGAACGCAATCTGGAGCGGGGCGTGCTGACCGCCCGCGGACTCGACCGCGTCCTACGGGTCGCCTGGACCGTCGCGGACCTCGTCGGCCACGACCGCCCCGACGCGACGGACGTCGCCCTGGCACTGCAACTGCGTACCGGCGTGCCGCGCGGCGTGCCCATGGCCATCGGGGCGCTGACATGAGCGGCGGTGACGATCCGGGCGACGAACTGCTTGCCCGTGTCCTTCTCAGCCGTGTCCTCGAACCGGGGGACGAGGTCGGCGGACGGTGGCTGCGGGAGCTCGGGGCGGTGGAGGTGGCGCGACGGGTGCGCGACGGCGGGCCGCAGCTCGTCGGCGTCACCGACAAGCGGTGGGCCGGGCTGCTGGACCGGGCAGGCCAGGCCGAGCCGGAGCGGGACCTTGCCGTCGCACAGGAGGCCGGGATGCGGTTCGTGGCGCCCGGGGACGGAGAGTGGGCCAGGCAGCTCGACGATCTGGGGGACGCGCGGCCAGTGGGACTGTGGGTCCGGGGACACCCCAGTCTGCGGATGTGGGCGCTCAGATCCGTCGCCGTCGTCGGGGCAAGAGCATGCACCGAGTACGGGGCGCACATGGCGGCCACACTCGGCGCCGGGCTCGCCGAGCACGGGTGGGTGGTCGTGTCCGGCGGCGCCTACGGGGTCGACGGAGCCGCACACAGAGGCGCGCTCGGCGCCGGCGGCGCCACCGTCGCGGTGCTGGCCTGCGGGGTCGACCGGGCCTACCCGCGCGGACACACCGAGTTGATCAACAGGATCGCGGAACAGGGACTGGTGATCGGGGAGTTGCCGCCCGGTGATCATCCGACGCCGAGCAGATTCATCGTCCGCAACCGCGTGATCGCCGCTCTGACCAGGGGCACCGTGGTCGTCGAGGCCGCCCACCGCAGTGGCTCGCTGGTCACGGCACGGGCGGCGCAGCGCCTGGGGCGCCACACGATGGGCGTGCCCGGGCCCGCCACCAGCGGCCTCTCCGCGGGAGTGCACGAACTCCTGCGGGGCGACGCCGTGCTCGTCACCGACGCGGCGGAAGTCGTCGAACTGGTCGGCGACATGGGAGAGCTGGCTCCGGACCGGCGCGGACCCGTGCTGCCCCGCGATCTGCTGGCGCCGGCCGCCCGGCGTGTCCTGGCCGCACTGCCGGGCCGCGGGGCGGCGCCGCCCCGCGAGATCGCGCGGGGTGCACAGACGACGCAGGACGACGCGATCGCGAGACTGTACGAACTCCGATCACTCGGTTACGTCGAACGACACGGCGACGGCTGGAAGTTGACACGCCAGGCGATGATCTCCGTCCGCGGGGGTCGGAGCCGATGCTGACCGAGCGTGTTCGGCCGTCCGGGGGAAGCCTGACACCTGTGGAAATACCCGCAGTTGACCTCCCCCGGAGGTCACGCACAGCGACCGCCGTGACCCCGTGGGGCGCCCTGCGGAACGTATCTGCGCACACCATCCGCGCCGACCTTCGCGCACCGCGACACTCCAGTCACGCTACGCTCACGAGGATTCCGGCACAGCCCGGCATCTCGACATCAGACCGACAGCTCACCCAGGCACCCCCACTTCACGGCAGAACGGCACAAGGCGACGAATGCCCCAGCACACCTCCGGGTCCGACCGGGCGGCGATCCCCCCAGCCGCCCGTGACGGTGGCAGCGTGCGGCCGCCCGCTCCCTCGACGCTCGACGAGCTGTGGCGGTCGTACAAGGACACGGGGGACGAGCGGCTGCGGGAGCAGCTGATCCTGCACTACTCGCCGCTGGTCAAATACGTGGCCGGCCGGGTGAGCGTCGGTCTGCCGCCGAACGTGGAGCAGGCCGACTTCGTCTCCTCCGGGGTCTTCGGGCTGATCGACGCGATCGAGAAGTTCGACATCGACCGGGAGATCAAGTTCGAGACGTACGCGATCACGCGGATCCGGGGCGCGATGATCGACGAGCTCAGGGCGCTGGACTGGATTCCGCGCTCGGTGCGGCAGAAGGCGCGGAACGTGGAGCGGGCGTACGCGACCCTGGAGGCGCGTCTGAGGCGGACGCCGTCGGAGGGGGAGGTGGCCTCCGAGATGGGCATCCCCGTGGATGAACTCCATGCGGTGTTCAGCCAGTTGTCGCTGGCCAATGTGGTGGCGCTGGAGGAGCTGCTGCATGTCGGGGGTGAGGGCGGCGACCGGCTCAGTCTGATGGACACGCTGGAGGACACCGCCGCGGACAACCCCGTGGAGGTGGCCGAGGACCGGGAGCTCAGACGGTTCCTGGCGCGGGCGATCAACACCCTGCCCGAGCGGGAGAAGACCGTGGTCACGCTGTACTACTACGAGGGGCTCACGCTCGCCGAGATCGGGAACGTGCTCGGTGTGACCGAGAGCCGGGTGAGTCAGATCCACACCAAGTCGGTGCTGCAGCTGCGGGCGAAGCTGGCGAGCTTCGGACGCTGAGCGGCCCGACTCACTCCCGTCGGGGGTGGTGCGTCCGTAAAGTGGTTGACGTGCCAAGGATTCGAGCGGCCTCCGTGGCCGAACACCGGTCGATGCAGCGAGCCGCCCTGCTGGACGCGGCCCGGTCACTGCTGTCCGAGGGTGGGACGGAGGCGCTGACGTTCCCGGCCCTCGCCGAGCGGACGGGGCTGGCGCGGTCGTCCGTGTACGAGTACTTCCGGTCCAGGGCGGCCGTCGTCGAGGAGCTGTGCGAGGTCGACTTCCCGGTGTGGGCTGCCGAGGTCTCGGCGGCGATGCAGCGGGCGGGGTCGGCCGAGGGCAAGGTCGAGGCGTATGTGCGGCAGCAGCTGGTGCTGGTCGGGGATCGGCGGCATCGGGCTGTTGTGGCGATTTCAGCGAGTGAGTTGGATGCGGGGGCTCGGGAGAAGATCCGGGCTGCGCATGGGGGGCTTGTCGCGATGATCGTCGAGGCGTTGGGGGAGATGGGGCATTCGGAGCCTCGGTTGGCTGCGATGTTGTTGCAGGGGGTTGTCGACGCGGCTGTGCGGCGGATCGAGCTGGGGGCGGCTGAGGATCCGGCGGCGATTACTGAGGCTGCCGTGGCTATGGCTTTGCGGGGGGTTCGCGGCTGAGGCCGGTCTGGGTTGCTCTGGAGGTGGGTTCGCTTGCCGCGCTTGCGGGGTGCCGCTCACTTTGGGTCGGGAGCCGCCCCAGCGGCACGACTGCCCGCAGGCTAGGGCAGTGGTACGCCCAGTACCGGCAGCAGCCTCGATGGGCCCCTGTGCAGTAGCCACGGTGGTAGGAGTGACAGTGGGTCGAGGTAGGTCTTGCCCCTCAGTAAGCCCCAGTGCACGCACGTGACCGGGCAGTGCCCGTCCGTCGGTTCCACCATCCCCACCACCTCGCCCGCCTCCACCTCGTCCCCCTTCTGCACCGACGCCTTCACCGGTTCGTACGTCGTTCGCAGGTCCGTGTCCGTCAGCTGTACGGAGACCACGCCCCGGCCCGCCACCCGGCCCGCGAAGGACACGCGGCCGGCTGCCACCGCTCTTACCGGTGTTCCGGCCGGGGCCGCCAGGTCCACGCCCCGGTGGCCGCGGCCGTAGACCGTCGCCGGGGGTTCCCAGCCTCGTAGGACATCGGGGTGCGTTCCCACGGGCCAGGCGCGGCCGACGGCCGGGACCGGTGGGCTCGGTGTCGGTGGTGGCGGTGGGGTGTCCGCCCACGCCCAAGGGGCCAGGACGGTCAACGTCAGTCCCAGCAGTACCGCCCACGTCATCTGCACGTATCGCCTCGCTCGCATGCAAGAACCGTCCCGCAACCCCGCCGATCATGGCCGGGAGCTGTGGACTACTGCCCGGTTGTGGACAGCGGCGTCACCCGGTGCCTCGCGGGTCCCGTACACTTCTTCTGGCGATCCGGGTCACCGGGTCGACTTCGCACGCCCCGACACCTGGTGGTCAAAAGCCGGTGTCAGCGCCCCTCGGTCCTTTGTGGCACGGCGCATGTGGGCGTCAGGCGCGGGAGCCGTCCGGCCCCCGCGGCACAACCGAGAAACTCAAGGAGAACGGCCATGGCCGTCGTCACGATGCGGGAGCTGCTGGAGAGCGGCGTCCACTTCGGTCACCAGACCCGTCGCTGGAACCCGAAGATGAAGCGCTTCATCTTCACCGAGCGCAACGGCATCTACATCATCGACCTGCTCCAGTCGCTGTCGTACATCGACCGCGCCTACGAGTTCGTCAAGGAGACCGTCGCCCACGGCGGCACGGTCATGTTCGTCGGCACGAAGAAGCAGGCGCAGGAGGCCATCGCCGAGCAGGCCACCCGCGTCGGCATGCCCTACGTCAACCAGCGCTGGCTGGGCGGCATGCTCACCAACTTCTCCACCGTCTACAAGCGTCTGCAGCGCCTCAAGGAGCTTGAGCAGATCGACTTCGAGGACGTCGCCGCTTCGGGTCTGACCAAGAAGGAGCTTCTCGTGCTCTCGCGCGAGAAGGCCAAGCTGGAGAAGACCCTCGGTGGTATCCGCGAGATGCAGAAGGTGCCCAGCGCCGTCTGGATCGTGGACACCAAGAAGGAGCACATCGCGGTCGGTGAGGCCCGGAAGCTCAACATCCCGGTCGTCGCGATCCTCGACACCAACTGCGACCCCGACGAGGTCGACTACAAGATCCCGGGCAACGACGACGCGATCCGCTCCGTCACCCTGCTCACCCGTGTGATCGCGGACGCGGTCGCCGAGGGTCTCATCTCCCGCTCCCGCGTCGCCACCGGCGACAAGGGCGAGAAGGCCGCGGGCGAGCCGCTGGCCGAGTGGGAGCGCGACCTGCTCGAGGGCGAGAAGAAGGCCGACGAGGCTCCCGCCGCCGAGGCCGAGAAGCCGGCCGAGGCCGCTGCTGAGGCCCCCGCCGAGGCTCCGGCTGCCGAGGCCCCCGCGGCTGAGGCTCCGGCCGCCGAGGCTCCGGCCGCGGACGCCGAGCAGGCCTGACCCGTCAGCGTCAGAGTTGACGGCGGGGGCGGCGACATTCAGTCCGCCCCCGCCGTTCACCCGTAGGTCGGCGGAGAGTCAGCGGCCCCCGACTACATGGGGGCCGTAGACCCCGTAGATCTTCGATCTTCCAGACTTCGAGAAAGATTCACAGACTCATGGCGAACTACACCGCCGCCGACGTCAAGAAGCTTCGTGAGCTCACCGGCGCCGGCATGATGGACTGCAAGAAGGCGCTGGACGAGGCCGAGGGCAACGTCGAGAAGGCCGTCGAGGCGCTCCGTATCAAGGGCCAGAAGGGCGTCGCCAAGCGCGAGGGCCGCTCCGCCGAGAACGGCGCCGTGGTCTCGATCATCGCCGACGACAACTCCTCCGGCGTCCTCGTCGAGCTGAAGTGCGAGACGGACTTCGTCGCCAAGGGTGACAGGTTCCAGGCCGTCGCCACCGCGATCGCCGAGCACGTCGCCAAGACCTCCCCGGCCGACCTCGAGGCGCTGCTCGCCTCCGAGATCGAGGCCGGCAAGACCGTCCAGGCGTTCGTGGACGAGGCCAACGCCAACCTCGGCGAGAAGATCGTCCTGGACCGCTTCGCCCAGTACGCCGACGGCTTCGTGACCGCGTACATGCACCGCACGATGCCCGACCTGCCCCCGCAGATCGGTGTCCTCGTCGAGCTCGACAAGCCCAACGCCGAGATCGCCAAGGGCGTCGCCCAGCACATCGCCGCCTTCGCGCCGAAGTACCTCTCCAAGGAGGACGTGCCGGCCGAGGTCGTCGAGTCCGAGCGCCGTGTCGCCGAGGAGACCACCCGCGCCGAGGGCAAGCCCGAGGCCGCCCTGCCGAAGATCGTCGAGGGTCGCCTCAACGGCTTCTTCAAGGACGCCACGCTGCTCGGTCAGCCGTACGCGCTCGACAACAAGAAGTCCGTCCAGAAGGTCCTGGACGAGGCCGGTGTCACCCTGAAGCGCTTCACGCGCATCAAGGTCGGCATCTGAGTCCGTACCGCGATCGGCGCGCGAGACCGATAAGGTCGAGTGCAGTCGTCAGCGTGCCGGGCGTATGCCGTGTCGCACGCGTGCGAGACGGACAGCAGATCTGACGAGGAGGCCATTGCCGAGCATGGGATGCGAAAAGCCACCCCAGCGGCAATGGCCTTCTTCGTATGTGCAACACGTGAAAGAGGCGGGATCTCCATGACCACCAAGCCCCAGAAGAGCGACGACGGCAAAGTACGCGGCCGGTTTCTGCTGAAGCTGTCCGGTGAGGCCTTCTCCGGTGGCGGGGGCCTGGGTGTGGACCCCGACGTGGTGCACAAGATCGCCCGCGAGATCGCGGCCGTCGTCCGGGACGGCGCCCAGGTCGCGGTGGTCATCGGCGGCGGCAACTTCTTCCGTGGTGCCGAGCTGCAGCAGCGCGGCATGGACCGGGCCCGCTCGGACTACATGGGCATGCTCGGCACGGTCATGAACTGCCTCGCCCTCCAGGACTTCCTGGAGAAGGAGGGCATCGACAGCAGGGTGCAGACCGCCATCACCATGGGCCAGGTCGCCGAGCCGTACATCCCGCTGCGCGCCGTGCGGCACCTGGAGAAGGGCCGCGTGGTCATCTTCGGCGCCGGTATGGGCATGCCGTACTTCTCCACGGACACCACCGCCGCGCAGCGCGCCCTGGAGATCGACGCCGAGGCGCTGCTGATGGGCAAGAACGGCGTGGACGGGGTCTACGACTCCGACCCGAAGACCAACCCCGACGCGGTCAAGTTCGACTCCCTCGGCTACGGCGAGGTCATCACGCGTGACCTCAAGGTCGCCGACGCCACCGCCGTCACGCTGTGCCGCGACAACAAGCTGCCGATCCTCGTGTTCGAGCTCCTGGCGGAGGGCAATATCGCGCGCGCCGTCAAGGGTGAGAAGATCGGCACGCTTGTGGGTGACCAAGTCAGCCAGGGCTGATGACCCTGACCGGGGGATGGACAATGTCCTGCCGGTCGGGAACCGTGCAGGAAGAAGACGCGACGCAGCCGGCCGCCGCCCCCACGCATATGGAACAGCAGCCGGGCCTACTCAAGACACGCAGGAGCAAGTGGTGATCGAAGAGACCCTCCTCGAGGCCGAGGAGAAGATGGAGAAGGCCGTCGTGGTCGCCAAGGAGGACTTCGCCGCAATCCGCACCGGCCGGGCGCACCCGGCGATGTTCAACAAGATCGTGGCCGACTACTACGGTGCGCCGACGCCGATCAACCAGCTGGCTTCGTTCTCCGTGCCGGAGCCGCGCATGGCGGTAGTGACCCCGTTCGACAAGACGGCGCTGCGCAACATCGAGCAGGCGATCCGCGACTCCGACCTGGGCGTCAACCCGAGCAACGACGGCAACATCATCCGGGTGGTGTTCCCGGAGCTCACCGAGGAGCGCCGCCGCGACTACATCAAGGTCGCCAAGGGCAAGGCCGAGGACGCCCGGGTCTCCATCCGCTCCGTGCGCCGCAAGGCCAAGGACGCCATCGACAAGCTCATCAAGGACGGCGAGGTCGGCGAGGACGAGGGCCGCCGCGCCGAGAAGGAGCTCGACGACTCCACCCACAAGTACGTGGCCCAGGTGGACGAGCTCCTGAAGCACAAGGAAGCGGAGCTGCTCGAGGTCTGATGAACGACTCTTCCTGGGGAGCGCCGCCACACACCGGGTCGGGGACCGGGTACTGGGGGCCGTCCGCGCAGGGGCATGTCCAGGGGGCTGCCCCGGCGGGTCCCGCGTACGATGCGCCCAAGGCGCAGCAGACTCGCCCCATGCCCATCGTGCCCGAGGTACCCGCGTACGGCGGTGACCAGGATGACGACCGGGGGGCCGCTCGGCTGAGCGGCCCCTTGTTCCGCGACCAGCCGCCGCAGTCGCCGCCCCACCCAGCGGCGCAGCAGAATCCGGAGCCCATGCCCGACGCCCCCCAGCCGGCGCCCCGCCCGCAGAAGAAGAGCGCGGGCCGTGACCTGGGCGCGGCCATAGGGGTCGGTGTCGCGCTCGGTGTGGTGATCATCGCGTCGTTGTTCGTCGTCAAGGCCGTCTTCGTCGGCGTGGTCGCGGTCGCGGTCGTGGTGGGCCTGTGGGAGCTGACCAGCCGGCTCCAGGAGCGCAAGGGCATCAAGGCGCCCCTGGTCCCGCTGGCACTCGGCGGCGCCGCGATGGTCGTCGCCGGTTATGTCCGGGGCCCCGAGGGCGCATGGGTCGCCATGGCACTCACGGCGCTGGCAGTGCTCGTATGGCGCATGACGGAGCCTCCGGAGGGCTACCTCAAGGACGTCACGGCGGGCGTCTTCGCGGCGTTCTACGTCCCGTTCCTGGCGACGTTCGTGGCGCTGATGCTGACGGCCGACGACGGCCCCTGGCGCGTCCTGACCTTCCTGCTCCTCACCGTGGTCAGCGACACGGGCGCGTACGCCGTCGGCTGGCGCTTCGGCAAGCACAAGCTGGCCCCGCGCATCAGCCCCGGCAAGACCCGGGAGGGGCTGCTCGGTGCGGTGACGTTCGCGATGGTGGCGGGCGCGCTGTGCATGCAGTTCCTGATCGACGACGGCTCCTGGTGGCAGGGCCTGCTCCTCGGTCTCGCGGTGGCGGGCAGCGCCACACTGGGCGACCTCGGCGAGTCGATGATCAAACGGGACCTGGGCATCAAGGACATGGGCACGCTGCTCCCCGGTCACGGCGGGATCATGGACCGGCTGGACTCGTTGCTGCCGACGGCGCCGGTCGCGTGGCTTCTGCTTGTGGTGTTCGTCGGGTCCGGCTGACGGTTCCGGCAGGCGGCTGTGGAAGTCCCGCTCGGTCGATGGCGTCGCCGTCGACCGAGTGGGACGATTCCGGTGTAAGCCCTCAAAGGGGATCTCCCGAAGAGGAGGCGCCATGTCCGCCATCCATGAAGAGTTCGACGTGGACCGCCGTCCCGAGGATGTCTGGGCGTACATGATCGACCCTTCCCATCTGCCGGAGTGGCAGCTGAGTGCGGTCGCCGCCGAACAGCTCGACGACCGCCCCTTCGGACTCGGATCCCGGGTCCGGGTCACCCGGCACGTGGGCCGCCGCGACATTCCGATGACCATGGAGTGCACCGAGTACGAACCGCAGCGGGCCTGGACCGTGCAAGGGGTCGACGGCCCGATCAGGGGCCGCTTCCACGGCGAGGTCGCGCCCATCGACGAAGGCCGCCGTACCCACGTGACGATGGACCTCGAATTCGAGGGACACGGCATCGGCAGGGTCCTGCTGCCCCTCGTCGTACGCCCCCAGGTCCGCAAGGAACTGCCGCGCAACGAGCAGCTGCTCAAGGACAAGCTGGAGCACACCACCGCCTAGCCGGGCACCTCACGAGGCACAGACGTCCTTCAGTTCGTCGGCCGCCTTGTCGATCCTGCGCGAGTCCGGGTTCTCGCCGTTCAGGACGGCCTTGTTGTAGTCGGCGACGGCTTGGTTCAGGTCGGCGACGGCCTTGTCGACCTTGCTGTCGTCCGTCTTCCCACCGCTCTTCCCACCGATCTTGTCGAGGTTCTTCTCGATCGTCTCGATGGACTCGCCGGTCCGCGAGGGGTCGCTCGCCGCGGCCGACCCGGCCTCGTGGATCGCCTTGAGACTGTCGACGATCGTGTCGTAGTTCCGCGCGCAGTCCAGCGAGTTGTTCGAGTTGTCCGAGTTGTCGAGGGCATCGGGGTTGCAGCCGGTGACCAGTCCTGCGGTCAGTACGACGGCTGTCACGGCAGTGGCGATGGCGGTGGTGCGACGACGGTTGGCGGCCATGGGACGGTCCCCTCCTGGAAGGCTCTGGTGGCGCTGTGCACCGTCCACGATCCCGGCGCGGAGCATGCCGTCACGAGGGAACCTCCACCCGCATTCATGGTGGAGCGGGCTACACCACGGGATCTGCGACACTGGTATGGCTATGCCTAAGCCCGGAGAACTCACTTTCGTTGCCCCCCGCGGAGCCAAGAAGCCGCCGCGGCACCTTGCCGACCTCACGCCCGCCGAGCGCAAGGAAGCGGTCGCCGAGATCGGTGAGAAGCCGTTTCGTGCCAAGCAGCTCTCGCAGCACTACTTCGCGCGGTATGCGCACGACCCGGCGGAGTGGACCGACATCCCCGCCGGTTCGCGCGGCAGGTTGCAGGAGGCGCTGCTTCCCGAGCTGATGACGGTCGTACGGCATCTGTCGACCGACCAGGGGACGACGCGCAAGACCTTGTGGCGGCTCTTCGACGGCACGCTCGTCGAGTCCGTGCTGATGCGCTACCCGGACCGGGTGACCATGTGCATCAGCTCGCAGGCGGGGTGCGGGATGAACTGTCCCTTCTGTGCCACCGGGCAGGCCGGGCTGGACCGGAATCTGTCGACCGCCGAGATCGTCCATCAGATTGTCGACGGGATGCGGGCGCTGCGGGACGGGGACGTGCCCGGGGGCCCTGCGCGGCTCTCCAACATCGTCTTCATGGGGATGGGTGAGCCGCTCGCCAACTACAAGCGGGTCGTCGGGGCCGTCCGTGCGCTGACTGATCCCGCGCCGGACGGGCTCGGGCTCTCCCAGCGCGGCATCACCGTGTCGACCGTCGGGCTGGTGCCCGCCATCCACCGGTTCGCCGACGAGGGCTTCAAGTGCCGGCTGGCCATCTCGCTGCATGCGCCGGACGACGAGTTGCGCGACACCCTCGTGCCCGTCAACACGCGGTGGAAGGTGCGCGAGGTCCTCGACGCCGGGTTCGAGTACGTCGAGAAGAGCGGGCGAAGGCTGAGCATCGAGTACGCGCTCATTCGCGACATCAACGATCAGGCGTGGCGCGGTGACCGGCTCGGGCGGCTGCTGCGCGGCAAGCCTGTACATGTCAATCTCATCCCGCTGAACCCCACCCCCGGGTCCAAGTGGACCGCCTCGCGGCCCGAGGACGAGAAGGCCTTCGTCGAGGCCATCGCGGCGCACGGGGTGCCGGTCACCGTCCGGGACACCCGGGGGCAGGAGATCGACGGGGCCTGCGGTCAGCTTGCGGCCACCGAGCGGTAGCCTGAGCCCGTACGTACACATCTTCATATTCCGACAGGGGAGCGCCACAGCGCTGAGAGTGCGGCAACCAGGCCGCAGACCCTCTGAACCTTGCCCAGGTCATTCTGGGTAGGAAGTTCGGTCTTCACTCAAGCTGTTGCGCCCTGCCCGGGAGCCGGTGGAATGCTCCGGCGGTCCCGGGCAGGGCCGCGTCTCTTCCTGGTCAGCCAGGAGGAATTCAGTGCACACCAAGATGTTGCACACCAAGACGTTGCACACCAAGACGTTCGTGGCCGCCGCGGTCGGCCTCGGCCTGATCACGCTCTCCGCGTGCGGGTCGTCGTCCGGCAGCGAGGGCTCCGGGAACTCCAAGACCGTCACCCTCGTCAGCCACGACTCGTGGGCGGTCTCGAAGAGCGTCCTCGCCGACTTCGAGAAGCAGTCCGGATACAAGGTCAGGGTCCTCAAGAGCGGCGACGCCGGGCAGGCCGTCAACAAGGCCATCCTCACCAAGGACAATCCGCAGGGCGACGTCTTCTTCGGCGTCGACAACACCCTGCTCTCGCGGGCGCTCGACAACGGTCTCTTCCAGTCCTACGAGGCGAAGGGTGCGGGGCAGATCCAGTCCCAGTACCTCGTCGACCAGGACAAGCACCGGGTCACGCCCATCGACTCCGGCGACATCTGCGTCAACTACGACAAGGCGTACTTCAGCAAGCACAGGCTGACCCCGCCCCAGTCGTTCGACGATCTGATCAAGCCCGAGTACAAGAACCTCCTCGTCACCGAGAACGCCTCCACCTCCTCGCCCGGCCTCGGCTTCCTGCTCGGCACCGCCGCCAAGTACGGCGACGACAGCTGGCAGGGCTACTGGAAGAAGCTCAAGGCGAACGGTGTGAAGGTCGTCGATGGCTGGGAGCAGGCCTACAACCAGGAGTTCTCCGGGTCCGCAGGAGGCAAGAAGGCCAAGGCGGACCGGCCGCTCGTCGTCTCCTACGCCTCCTCGCCGCCCGCCGAGGTCATCTACGGCGACCCGAAGCCGAAGACCGCGCCGACCGGGACGTCGTACGGCACCTGCTTCAGGCAGATCGAGTACGCGGGACTGCTCAGCAACGCCGCGAACACCAAGGGCGGCAAGGCCTTCCTCGACTTCCTGGTCACCAAGGAGTTCCAGGAGGACATGCCGCTGAACATGTTCGTCTACCCGGTGATCAAGGGAGCGGGCGTGCCCGAGGAGTTCACGAAGTACGGGCAGCCGGCCAAGGACCCCGAGACCATGGCGCCGACGAAGATCGCCGCCGACCGTGACCAGTGGGTCAAGTCGTGGACCTCGCTCGTACTGAAGTAGCCCGGCGCAAGGCCCGCAGGCAGGGGAACGCGGCGCGGCTGGGGCTCATGGCCGGGCCCGTCGCGTTCTTCGCGGTGTTCTTCGCCTGGCCCGTCGCCGCGATCGTGGCGCGCGGGCTCAAGGTCGACGGGGCCTGGCAGTTCGAGCGGATCGCGGATGTCGTCGCGCAGTCCGACATCCGACACGTCCTCTGGTTCACCACCTGGCAGGCGCTCGCGTCCACCATGCTCACGCTGGTGGTCGCGCTCCCCGGCGCGTATGTCTTCGCGCGCTTCGAATTCCCCGGCAAGCAAGTGCTGCGGGCCGTCGTCACCGTCCCGTTCGTGCTGCCGACCGTTGTCGTCGGTACGGCCTTCCTGGCGCTCGTCGGGCGTGGGGGACTGCTCGACGAGTGGTGGGGCGTACGGCTCGACACCACCGTCTGGGCCATCCTGCTGGCGCATGTCTTCTTCAACTACGCCGTCGTCGTACGGACCGTCGGCGGGCTGTGGGGGCAGCTCGACCCGCGTCAGGAAGAGGCGGCGCGGATGCTGGGGGCCTCGCCCCTGAGCGCCTGGCGCAAGGTCACGCTGCCCGCGCTCGCGCCCGCCGTGGCCGCCGCCGCGCTGATGGTCTTCCTCTTCACCTTCACCTCCTTCGGCGTGGTGCAGATCCTCGGCGGTCCGACCTTCTCCACCCTTGAGGTCGAGATCTACCGGCAGACGTCCGAGATCTTCGACCTCTCCACGGCCGCCGTGCTCACCATCGTCCAGTTCGTGGCGGTGGGCGCGATCCTCGCCGTGCACGCCTGGACCGTACGGCGGCGGGAGAGCGCGCTGCGGCTGGTGGATGCGTCCGTGACCGCGCGGCGGCCGCGCGGGGCCGGGCAATGGGCGCTGCTGGCCGGGGTCCTCGGCACCGTCGCCGTCCTGCTCGTGCTGCCGCTGGCCGTGCTGGTGCAGCGGTCCCTCGGCGCCTCCGACTTCGGCTACTACCGAGCGCTGACGCACGACGACGGCGGGACCTTCCTGGTGCCGCCGATCGAGGCGATCGGCAATTCGCTCCAGTACGCCCTCGCCGCGACCGCCATCGCCGTGGTCGTCGGCGGTCTCGCCGCCGCGGCCCTGGCCCGCCGGGACGCGGGCCGGCTGGTCCGCGGCTTCGACGCGCTGCTGATGCTGCCGCTCGGCGTCTCCGCGGTGACGGTCGGCTTCGGGTTCCTCATCGCGCTGGACAAGCCGCCGCTGGATCTGCGGAGTTCGTGGATTCTGGTGCCGCTCGCCCAGGCCCTGGTGGGCGCCCCCTTCGTCGTACGGACCATGCTGCCCGTGCTGCGGGCCGTGGACGCGCGCCTCAGGGAGGCGGCGGCCGTGCTCGGGGCGTCGCCGTGGCGGGTGTGGCGGGAGGTCGATCTGCCGATGGTGCGGCGGGCGCTGCTGGTCGCGGCCGGGTTCGCGTTCGCGGTGTCGCTCGGGGAGTTCGGGGCGACCGTGTTCATCGCGCGGCCCGACAACCCGACGCTGCCGGTCGCCGTGGCTCGGCTGCTGGGCCGGCCCGGCGAGCTCAACTACGGGCAGGCGATGGCCCTTTCGACGATTCTGATGGTGGTGTGCGCGGTGGCGCTGCTGGTCCTTGAGCGGCTGCGCACCGACCGGAGCGGGGAGTTCTAGATGCTGCTGAGCCTTGAGGACGCGACCGTGCGGTTCGGCGGGCGGGCCGTGCTGGACGCCGTCGGCCTCGATGTCGCCGAACACGAGATCGTGTGCGTGCTCGGGCCCAGCGGCAGCGGCAAGTCGACACTGCTGCGGGCGGTGGCCGGGCTGCAACCCCTGGACGGCGGGCGGGTGTTGCTCGACGGACGGGATCAGTCGGGGGTGCCCGCGCACAGGCGGGGGGTGGGCCTGATGTTCCAGGACCATCAGCTGTTCCCGCAGCGGGACGTCGGCCGGAACGTCGCCTTCGGGCTGCGGATGCACGGGGCGTCCCGCCCTCAACAGGACGAGCACGTACGGCAGTTGCTGGATCTCGTGGGGCTGCCGGGTGCCGCCCGCCGGGCCGTCGCCTCGCTCTCCGGTGGAGAGCAGCAGCGGGTGGCGCTGGCCCGTGCGCTCGCGCCCCGCCCGCGGCTGCTGATGCTGGACGAGCCGCTGGGCCAGCTCGACCGCTCGCTTCGGGAGCGGCTGGTCGTCGAACTCCGGGAACTCTTCGGGCAGTTGGGCACCACGGTCCTCGCTGTGACACACGACCAGGGCGAGGCCTTTGCGCTCGCCGACCGGGTCGTGGTGATGCGGGACGGGCGGATCGCCCAGTCCGGTACGCCACTGGAGGTGTGGCAGCGGCCGGCGGACGAGTTCGTGGCCCGCTTCCTCGGCTTCGACAACGTGGTCGAGGGGATGGTGAGCGGAGAGGCCGCGGACACCCCCTGGGGCAAGGTGCCGGTGCCCCAGGACGCCCCGCAGGGGACGCACACGCTGCTGGTACGGCCCGCCGGCGTCCGGCTCGTCCCCGCCGACGAGGGCCTGCGCTGCACGGTGGCCGCACGCACGTTCAAGGGCACCCATGTCGCCGTACAGGTACAGCCTGAGGACGCGCCGCGGATCGAGGCGGCGGTGGCGCTGCGGGACGCTCCGCGACTCGGGGACGAGGTCGGCGTGGAGTTCGACGCGGCCGAGATCGTCGTGCTCGGCTGAGGGGTGCGTCCCTGACGACTGTGGCCCGTCCCCCGGGGATACGGGGACGGGCCACAACGGTGTTCTGCGGGAGGCGTCAGCGGCCGCTGTTCGCCCCGCGACGGCGCATGCCGAAGTAGACGGCGCCGCCGCCGATGACGACCAGCGCGCCCGCGACACCGGCGATCAGGCCGGTGTTGGAGTTCGCACCGGTCTCGGCGAGGTTCGAGTCACCGGCCGCCGGGGACGGGGCGTTGCTGGAGGTGTCCGCCGGGGCGGTGCTGCTCTCCGAAGCCGACGGGGTCGGGGTCGGGGACTCCTCGGCCGGGGTCGAGGCGGACTCCGACGGGGACGGGCTCGGCGAGTCCTTCGCGCAGCCCTCGGACGGGGTCTTCAGGTTGCCGTCGATGTCCTTGTCGACGATCGGGTGGTCCTTGTCCTTCCCGGCCGTGACGTGGATGCGGTACTCGGCGTTCGCCGCCCAGTCCTCGTTGAAGGTGACGACGACACCCTCGCGGGAACCGGTGACGTCCTGCTCGCCGACCTGCTTGGCGTCGGCGCCGTTGTTCTCGAGGAACACGGTGATGGTCGCCGGGGTACCGGAGGCGTCCTTGTCGGTGACGGTGATGACGCCCTTGCTGCCGTCGCACTTGGCTTCGGCGGAGAACTCACTGATGTTGCAGGCGAGCGCACTGCCCGCGGCGCTCAGCGCGAGCGCGGAGGAGGCGGCGGCGACGCCAAGGATCTGCACGGAACGACGTGCGGTACGGCGAGTTATGGACACGTTTGCCCTTCACGGGATGCGCAACTGCGGGGGGTTGACGAGGGACGTGAAGCGACGGTGGAGGTGAAGCCTCACACTCCCCATGAGACTCAAAGGTTTATAAGCGTTCGATAAGGAGTGTCAATGCGTAGGCATACCTGGGCCGTTGGCTTTGCACTCTTATTAACCGCCGAGACGTTTCAGCGCCTCCGGAGCCTGCTCGATCCGGTCAACGAGGGCTATACGGGACTCCATCGAGCGTTCCCGGGCGAGTGACTGCAAGAGGGGCCAGGCCGGCAGCCGCTCCGTCCAGTGCGCGCGGTCGACCAGCACCATGGGCGTCGGCTCGCCGCGCGACTGGTAGTAGTTGGGCGTCGCGTTGTCGAAGATCTCCTGTACGGTCCCGGCCGCGCCCGGCAGGAAGACCACACCCGCGTTGGAGCGGGCCAGCAGGCCGTCCTCACGGGTGGCGTTGGCGAAGTACTTGGCGATGTGCGACGCGAAGGCGTTCGGCGGCTCATGGCCGTAGAACCAGGTGGGAATGCCGAGGGAGTGGTTGCCCTTCGGCCAGCGGGTGCGCACCTCGAACGCGGCCCGTGCCCACTCGGTGATCGAGGGGGTGAACGACGGTGACTTCGCGAGGAGTCGGCACGCCTCGTCCAGCATGGCCTCGTCGTACGGCGCCGCGTATGCGCCCAGGTTCGCCGCCTCCATCGCGCCCGGACCGCCGCCGGTCGCCACGGTGAACCCGGCGCGGCTCAGCTCGCGGCCGAGGCGCGCCGCACCGGCGTACGCCCGGGTCCCGCGGGCCATCGCGTGACCGCCCATGACGCCCACCACCCCTGCGCCGCGCAGGAGTTCGTCCAGGGCGTCGGAGACGGAGTCGTCGTGGACGGCACGCAGCATCGAGGCGAATATGTCGCCGTCGGCCTTGGTGCGCTGGAACCAGGCGTAGGCGAGGGCGTCCGGGGTCTCCTCGTACCCCTTCTCCAGCGAGGCGAACAGCTCGTCGGGCGTGTAGAGGTGCCCGCGGTACGGCTCGAAGGGCAGATGCGGGACCGGGGGGAAGACCAGAGCGCCGTCGGCACGGACCTTCGCCGCCGCGTCCTCCCGCATCGGACAGCCGAGGAAGACGGCCTGAGCCGTGTCGGTGGTGAGCAACTCCCTTGTACGGTCCGTCAGATCGACGCCCTGTACGCGGTATCCGGCGAGGGTGCCGCGGGCCGAGACGGTCGCGTCGAAGTCCTCGAGCGTCTCGATCTCGCGGTCGTCGTGGTGGGCCGCATGGGCCGGGCTCGTCTGCACGGGCCCATGCTAGGCACGCCGTTCGTCGAAGCCGTTGGTCAGCCCTGGACCGCCGCCGGGTCCATCCACACGACCTCCCAGCTGTGGCCGTCGAGGTCGTCGAAGGAGCGGCCATACATATAGCCGTGGTCCTGGACGTCGGAGTTGGCGGTGCCGCCTGCCGAGACCGCCTTGTTCACCAGTTCGTCGACCTTCTCGCGGCTCTCGGCGCTCAGACACAGCAGCACCTCGCTGGTCTTCGTCGAGTCCGCGATCTCCTTCTTCGTGAAGTCCGCGTAGCGCTGCTTGCTGAGCAGCATCGTGATGATGGTGTCGCTGATCACGACGCAGGCGCAGTCGTCGGTGCTGAACTGCGGGTTGATGGAGTAGCCGAGCTCGGTGAAGAACTTCTTCGACGCGTCGACGTCGTTGGTGGCCAGGTTCACGAAGATCATCTGCTGGTACATGCGAGGCCTCTCCCCTTGGGTGTGTGTCGTTCGCAGGGGTAGACCGGGGGCCCGCGCGGAACTCATCGGCTCCGGGGAATTCCGGTGGTACGAGTTCTCAGCGGGCCAGTGGCAGTGCCGCCAGCTCGGCCACGACCAGGGTCAGCGGGCCGAAGAGGGCGAGCAGCGCACCGGCCCGGAGGGCGGCGGCGCTGCGCAGCATCGTCGCGGGGGCGCCGAGGCGCAGCAGGGCGGCCGTGGTGTCGGCCCGGGCGTGCTTGGCCTCCACCGCCGCGGTGAGCAGCGTGGCGACCGTGCAGCCGCTCACGACGAGGGTGCCGAGCGTGGTGAGCGGGCCGAAGGCGGGGGCGCTCGTGTCGTACAGCGCCGTCATGGCGAACGCGCCGGAGGCGACCGCGCAGACGACGCCGAGGGGGCGGCCGATGCGGGTGGCCTCCTCCATCAGGACACGGCCGGCGAGCAGGCGCAGGGCGCCCGGGCGGGCCGTCTGCAGGAGGCGGCCGCACAGATGGGCCAGGCCGGGCCCGGCGACGGCCAGGCCGAGGACGGTGAGGGCCCAGCCGACGAGGACCGCGGGGGCGCCGATGGCGAGACGGCCGGGGAGGTCGAGGCCGGTGGCCGCCGGGGTGCGGCCGGCGTAGGTCTGCACGGCCAGGCCGGTGGTGAGGACAGCGATGCCCCAGGGGAGGCCGGCGGGGGTGGTGCCGGGTGCCGGGGGGTGGTGCGGGTCGTGGTCGGCGGCGGTGTTCGACTGGGCGTCGGTCGAGTCGTCGCCGGCCGGTGCCGCGAGTGCGGAGTCGCCGGCCTGCACCGGCGGGGTGCCGTCCTGCTCCGGGTCGGGAGCCGCGCCGGCGGTACGACTGCCCGCAGGTTCGCTGCGCCCGCGTGCGCCGAAGCGGCCGTACGCCCCGAAGGTCTCCCGGGCCACCGTCCGGCCGTACGCCCCGAAGCGGCCGTATCCCTGCCGTACCGCCCGTGCCGCGGCCGGCCTCGCGTCCCGGGGGAGCAGTACCAGCGCCACCGTCAGCGACGCGATCGCCGGGACCAGCGCCAGCAGCGTCAGGGCCGCCGGGACGGGCAGCGGCTGCCTCGCGGCCAGGAATTCCGCGGCCGCGCCGTCGAAGGGAATGCCCGTGAAGTCGCCGCGGAGGTGGAGGAAGAGGAGGAGGGCCAGCAGTGAGCCCAGCGTGCAGGACAGGGCCGTGGCCATGGCCGAGACCGTCATCAGGCCGATCGGGCCCAGGCCGACGGCCGAGAGGCCGGTGCGGGGTTTCGTGGCCGGGTCGGTGCGGGCCACCGCCACCGCGAAGTGGACGGTGGCGGCCAGCGGGGTCAGGCACCAGGCGAGGCGGAGGGCCGAGCCGCCGGGGTTCTCCGCATGGCTCATCGCGTAGCCGAGGGTGGACAGGAGGAGAAAGCCCGTGCCGGCCGCGGCCACCGCCAGCAGGAGGCGGCGCAGCTGTACGGCCGGGCGGGCGCCGCGGGTCAGACGGAGAGCGAGCACGCGGCCCGGCCTTCCGTCTCGGCGACCGGGGGCAGATGCACCGTGTTCACGCATCGGCCGTCCAGCAGCGACAGTGTGCGGTCGGCGATGGCCGCGGTCTCCACGTCGTGGGTGGCCACGACGACCGTGATGCCGTGCGAGCGGGCCGCCGTGGTGAGCGTGCGCAGGACATGGGCGCGGTCGGCGCGGTGCAGGGGAGCCGTGGGCTCGTCGGCGAAGAGGACGGTGGGGGCCTGGGCGAGGGCCCTGGCGATCGTCACGCGCTGCCGCTCGGCCTGCTTCATCTCGTGCGGGCGCCGACGGGACCGGTCGCCGACGTCGAGGCGCACGAGCCACTCCAGGGCGGCCGCTCTGGCGCGCTCGCGGCTGGTGCCGCGGAGCATCAGCGGGAGGGCGGCGTTCTCCAGGGCGTTCAGCTCGGGTACGAGCACGGGGGACGGGTCGATCCAGCCGAAACGGTCGCGGCGCAGGCGCTCCCGGGCGTGCGGGGCCATGGTGTGGACCGGCACGCTGTTGAACCAGACCTCGCCGCGCTGGCCCGTCACCAGACCGGCCAGGCAGCGCAGCAGCGTCGTCTTGCCGCTGCCCCGAGGTCCGCTGACGGCGAGGATCTCGCCCTCCCGGACACCGAACGAGACGCCGCTGAGCGCGGGCGAGCCGTCACTGTGCTGGAAGTGCAGTGAGCGTGCCCAGAGCACGTCGTTGTCCGGCGGGTCCACCATCCGCGTACACCTCGTTCAGATCCGTTGTTCCCGTGCCGATCCCCCGTGCGGGGGAACGAGGACAGGGCCGATCGGTTACCAGGCACGCTAAGGAGCCGGGAGCACGACCCCGGACAGCACGCGGCCCGGGGTGCACCCTTCTCACTCGTACGGGTGCACCCCGGGCCGTATAAACGGCTGAACCGCCGGAGGCTAGAGCTTGGTCCACGCCTCCGTGAGCGTCGCGCGCAGGATCTGCTCGATCTCGTCGAAGGTCTCCTGGTTGGAGATCAGCGGCGGGGCGAGCTGGACGACCGGGTCGCCGCGGTCGTCGGCACGGCAGTACAGGCCGTTGTCGTAGAGGGCCTTGGAGAGGAAGCCGTAGAGGACCCGCTCGGTCTCCTCGTCGTTGAAGGACTCCTTGGTGTGCTTGTCCTTCACAAGCTCGATGCCGTAGAAGAAGCCGTTGCCGCGGACGTCGCCCACGATCGGGAGGTCGTGCAGCTTCTCCAGGGTCGAGCGGAACGCGCCCTCGTTGTCGAGCACGTGCTGGTTGAGGCCCTCGCGCTCGAACAGGTCGAGGTTTGCGAGGCCGACCGCCGCGGAGACCGGGTGGCCGCCGAAGGTGTAGCCGTGCAGGAAGGTGTTGTCGCCCTTGTAGAAGGGCTCGGCCAGGCGGTCCGAGACGATGCAGGCGCCGATCGGGGAGTAGCCCGAGGTCATGCCCTTGGCGCAGGTGATCATGTCCGGGACGTAGCCGAACTTGTCGCAGGCGAACGTCGTGCCGAGGCGGCCGAAGGCGCAGATGACCTCGTCCGAGACCAGCAGCACGTCGTACTGGTCGCAGATCTCGCGCACCCGCTGGAAGTAGCCGGGCGGGGGCGGGAAGCAGCCGCCGGCGTTCTGCACCGGCTCCAGGAAGACCGCGGCGACCGTGTCCGGGCCCTCGAAGAGGATCTGCTGCTCGATCTGGTCGGCGGCCCAGCGGCCGAAGGCCTCCGGGTCGTCGCCGTGGATCGGGGCGCGGTAGATGTTGGTGTTCGGGACCTTGTGCGCGCCCGGGACGAGCGGCTCGAAGGGGGCCTTGAGGGCCGGCAGGCCGGTGATGGACAGGGCGCCCTGCGGGGTGCCGTGGTAGGCGACCGCGCGGGAGATGACCTTGTACTTGGTGGGCTTGCCGACCAGCTTGAAGTACTGCTTGGCGAGCTTCCAGGCGGTCTCGACCGCCTCGCCGCCGCCGGTGGTGAAGAAGACCTTGTTCAGGTCGCCCGGGGCCTCGTCGGCGAGGCGCTCGGCCAGCTCCACGGCCTTCGGGTGGGCGTAGGACCACACCGGGAAGAACGCGAGCTCCTGCGCCTGCTTGAAGGCGGTCTCGGCGAGTTCGGTGCGGCCGTGACCGGCCTGGACCACGAACAGGCCCGCGAGACCGTCGAGGTAGCGCTTGCCCTTGTCGTCGTAGATGTAGGTGCCCTCGCCGCGCACGATCGTCGGGACGGGGGAGTGCTCGTACGAGGACATGCGGGTGAAGTGCATCCACAGGTGGTCGTACGCGGTCTTGCTGAGGTCCTTCTGGCTCACGGTTATCGGGTTCCCCACATGTAGGTCTGCTTCTTGAGCTTCAGATAAACGAAGCTCTCGGTGGAGCGCACGCCGGGCAGCGCCCGGATGCGTTTGTTGATGACGTCCAGCAGGTGGTCGTCGTCCTCGCAGACGATCTCGGCGAGGATGTCGAACGAGCCCGCGGTCATCACCACGTACTCGACTTCCGACATGTCAGTCAGCGCTTCGGCGATCTTCTCCACGTCGCCCTCGACGTTGACACCGACCATCGCCTGCCGGCGGAAGCCCACGGTGAGCGGGTCCGTGACGGCGACGATCTGCATCACGCCCTGGTCGAGCAGCTTCTGGACGCGCTGGCGCACGGCCGCCTCGGACAGGCCCACGGCCTTGCCGATGGCGGCGTACGGCCGGCGGCCGTCCTCCTGGAGCTGTTCGATGATGGCGAGGGAGACGGCATCCAGATGGGGGGTGCCGTTCCTGGACTCGCGGGACGAGTCCCTGTGCTCTGCGCTTCGACTGGCCACGACCTCACTGTGCACGACGTCTCGACAGTTCCGCAAGGGTGGACCGATGAAATTCGTTGTTTACGTGAGTGAGACCTGCGGATTTCGCAGTCTTGATGCGACTGGGGGTGTTGAAAACGTGGGAGCGCGGATTAGGGTGGGTGTCTCAGTGGTTGGACACCCGAAAGATCAGACCTGACAGGAGGCCGGCAGTGAGCACCGAGCTGCGTGGGCTGCGCACACTCCGCAACTACATCGATGGTGAGTTCCGGGACGCCGCAGACGGACGGACCACCGAGGTGGTCAACCCCGCGACGGGCGAGGCGTACGCGACCGCGCCGCTGTCGGGCCAGGCGGATGTGGACGCCGCAATGGCGGCCGCCGCCGCGGCCTTCCCCGCCTGGCGCGACACGACCCCCGCCGAGCGGCAGAAAGCCCTGCTGAAGATCGCGGACGCGTTCGAGGAGCGGGCCGAGGAGCTCATCGCGGCCGAGGTGGAGAACACGGGCAAGCCGATCGGGCTCACGCGGTCCGAGGAGATCCCGCCCATGGTCGACCAGATCCGCTTCTTCGCGGGTGCGGCCCGGATGCTGGAGGGGCGCTCCGCCGGTGAGTACATGGACGGGATGACGTCCATCGTCCGCCGTGAGCCGGTCGGTGTCTGTGCGCAGGTCGCGCCGTGGAACTACCCGATGATGATGGCCGTGTGGAAGTTCGCACCGGCGATCGCGGCGGGCAACACGGTGGTCCTGAAGCCGTCGGACACCACTCCGGCTTCGACCGTCCTGATCGCCGACATCATGGGTTCGATCCTGCCCAAGGGTGTCTTCAACGTCATCACCGGTGACCGTGACACCGGCCGCCTGATGGTCGAGCACCCGACTCCGGCGATGGCGTCCATCACCGGTTCGGTGCGGGCGGGCATGTCGGTCGCCGAGTCCGCGTCCAAGGACCTCAAGCGGGTCCACCTGGAGCTGGGCGGCAAGGCGCCGGTCGTCGTCTTCGCCGACACGGACATCGCCAAGGCCGTGGAGGACATCTCGGTCGCGGGCTTCTTCAACGCCGGGCAGGACTGTACGGCGGCCACGCGTGTGCTGGTGCAGTCGTCGATCCACGACGAGTTCGTGGTGGCGCTGGCGAAGGCGGCCGCCGAGACGAAGACCGGGCAGCCGGACGACGAGGACGTGCTGTACGGGCCGCTCAACAACCCGAACCAGCTGAAGCAGGTGTCCGGGTTCATCGAGCGGCTGCCCGCCCACGCCAAGGTCGAGGCCGGCGGTCACCAGGTCGGTGAGAAGGGGTACTTCTACGCGCCGACCGTGGTGTCCGGGCTGCAGCAGGACGACGAGATCATCCAGAACGAGGTCTTCGGTCCGGTCATCACCGTGCAGTCCTTCTCCGACGAGGAGCAGGCGGTGGAGTGGGCGAACGGGGTCGAGTACGCGCTGGCTTCGTCCGTGTGGACCAAGGACCACGGGCGTGCGATGCGGATGTCGAAGAAGCTGGACTTCGGGTGTGTGTGGATCAACACGCACATTCCGCTGGTCGCGGAGATGCCGCACGGCGGATTCAAGAAGTCGGGGTACGGCAAGGACCTGTCCGCGTACGGGTTCGACGACTACACGCGGATCAAGCACGTGATGACCTCGCTGGAGGCGTAGGCCCTACGGACGTTGCGGCCCCGGACGGAACAACTGCCGTCCGGGGCCGCGCCGTTCCCGGCTCCCCGCCGGGCCCGGTCGCCCGATCGACAAGGTGTCCGGCCTGCGCGGAGGTACTCGACGCTTGGTCGATTGCAGGCGCACAGGCAGGGGCGGCATGCTGCGTCAATGCCCCTCACGCCGAAGACACCGTCCCCCTCTCGTCGGTCCCTGCTGCGCGCGCTGGGTGGTGCCGCGATGGTCGGCGGCCTGGCCGGCTGCGGGGTGCCCGCCGCGTATGTGAACCCCGGTGACCGGGCGGCCGCCGATCTGTCCGCCAGTGACAAGCGGCTGACCTGGGCGAACTGGCCGCTGTACATCGACACCGACGACAACGACGCGACGAAGCGGCCCACGCTGGACGCCTTCCAGAAGCGCACGGGGATCTCCGTCAAGTACACCGAGGAGATCAACGACAACGACGAGTTCTTCGGCAAGATCAGCCCCGCCCTGATGAACCATCAGCGGACCGGCCGCGATCTGATCGTCATGAGCGACTGGATGTGCGCGCGGTTCGTGCGCCTGGGGTGGGTCCAGGAGATGGACCGGGCGAAGCAGCCCAATGTCGCCAAGTACCTTGATCCGCAGCTGCGTTCGCCCGCCTTCGACCCGGGCCGCAGATACTCGGTGCCGTGGCAGTCGGGCATCACCGGAATCGCGTACGACCGCCGCAGGCTGGGCCGGGAGATCCGCCACGTCTCGGATCTCTGGGCGAACGACCTCAAGGGGCGGGTGACCCTGCTGTCCGGCCTGGACGAGGCGTTCGCGCTGCTGATGCAGGGCAATGGCGTCGACATCACCAAGTGGACGGCGGCCGACTTCCACAAGGTCTGCGACCAGGTCGAGAAGTACGTCGCGGGCGGCCGGATCCGCCGCTTCACCGGCAACGACTACACCAAGGACCTGGTCAGCGGCGACGTCCTGGCCTGCCAGGCGTACTCCGGCGATGTCATCCAGCTCCAGGCCGACAACCCGCACATCCGCTTCGTCGTCCCCGAGGAGGGCGCGGAGCTGTGGGCCGACTCCCTGATGATCCCGGACCGGGCGGTGCACAAGAGGAACGCCGAGCGGCTCGTGGACTACTACTACGAGCCCGAGGTCGCCGCCGAACTCGCCGCCTGGGTGAACTACGTCTGCCCCGTCCCCGCCGCCCAGGACGTCCTCGCCGCCGCCAAGGACAAGGACACCGCGGCCCTCGCCGAGAACCCGCTGATCTTCCCGGACACGGAGATGCGGCGGCGGCTCGCGATCGCCCGGGACATCACGTCGACGGAGCGGGTGGAGTTCGCGAAGAGGTGGAACAAGATCGTGGGGTTGTGACCCGTCGGCGGCCGCCGGACAGGCCCTGCGACTTGGCTACGACTTGGCCCTGACCAGCCCGGCGTCGTACGCCATGATCACGGCCTGGATGCGGTCGCGGGCGCCGAGCTTGGCGAGGACCCGGCCGACGTGTTTCTTCACCGTGGACTCGGTGAGGACGAGCCGTTCGGCGATCTCCGTGTTGGTCCAGCCCTGGCCGATGGCGACCAGGACCTCGCGTTCGCGGTCGCTGAGGGTTCGCAGCCGGGGGTCCTCCGGGGCGGGGGTGCCGGCCGGGGCGAGGACCTGGTGGGCGTAGGCGTCCAGCAGACGGCGGGTCAGGCGGGGGGCCACGACGGCGTCGCCGGTCGCCACCGCGCGGATGCCCGCGACGAGTTCCTCGGGGCGGGCATCCTTGAGCAGGAAGCCGCTGGCGCCGGCGCGCAGGCCGTCGTAGGCGTACTCGTCGAGGTCGAAGGTGGTCACGATGAGGACGCGGGTGCGGCCGCCGGTGGCGATGATGCGGCGGGTGGCCTCGATGCCGTCCATGCCGGGCATGCGGATGTCCATGAGGACGACGTCGGGGCGGAGTTCGGCGGCCATGCGGACGGCCTCGGCGCCGTGCTCGGCCTCGCCGACCGCGTCCAGGCCCGGGGTGCCCTCGATGAGCATGCGGACGCCCATGCGCTGCAGGGGCTGGTCGTCGGCGATGAGGACGGTGGTCATGACAGCTGTGCTCCCGAAGGTACGTCGAGTACGACGTCCACCAGCCAGCCGTGGCCGGTGTCGCGCGGTCCGGCGATGACGGTGCCGCCGTACATGGCGGCCCGCTGGCGGATGCCGACGAGGCCGTGGCCGGGGGAGTCGCCCCGGGTTTCCCGCCGCGGTTGCGAGGGTGCCCCCGGCGGTACACCGGTGTCGGCTACCCGGATCCGTACCTCTCCTGCCGCTACGGCGATGGCGACCTCGGCGGACGCGCCGGTCCCCGCGTGCTTGAGCGTGTTGGTCAGCGACTCCTGGACGATGCGGTACACGGTGAGCTGCACGCCGCTGCCCAGTGCGTCGATGTCGCCCGCCGTCCGGTAGGTCACCGTCAGTCCTGCCGCCCGTACCCGCGTCAGCAGGGGGTCCAGATCCGCGATGCCGGGCTGCGGGCTGAGCATCCGTACGTCTTCTTCTTCGTGTCCCCGGTCCTCGCGCAGGACGCCCAGCACCCGGCGGAGTTCGCTCATGGCCTGGCGGCCGGTGTCGCCGAGGATGCGCAGGGCCTCGGTGGACCGTTCGTTCCGGGTCGCGGCGAGGGTCGCGGCGCCGTCGGCGAGGCTGACCATGACGGAGAGGTTGTGGCCGACGATGTCGTGCATCTCGCGGGCGACCCGGGAGCGTTCGGCGGCGGCGGTGAGCCGGACCCGTTGGTCCTGCTCGATCTCCAGGCGTCTGGCGCGGTCCTCCAGGGCCTCCAGATACATCCGGCGGATACGGAGCGTCAGACCGACGGCGACGGACGCCGTCGCCGTGCCCAGCAGGAAGAAACTGCCGATCACCGGATGGTCGATCGGCACCAGGACGAAGACGGCCAGCAGCAGTTCGACCGCCGTGAGCCCGGCAGCCCAGCCGAGCACCCGCAGCGAACCGTTCCGGGCCAGGGTGTACAGGGCGATGAGCGCGCCGAAACCGGCCGGCAGCCAGATCCCCAGCGACCACTGCACGAGGGACACCGACGCGATCACGAAGTACGCGACGGCCGGGGCCCTGCGCCGCCACCACAGCGGAACGACGAGGGCGACGAGGACGGCGACCAGGACGGCGGACGGCAACTGGGCACGGGCGTCCGCGTCCCGGAAGGGGGAGTTGGCGTCGCCGCCGAGCAGGTCCGGCAGGCTGAGGGCGGCGACCATCAGCACCAGCGCGCTGTCCAGCAGCCACGGATGCCGCCGGTCCAGCCGCTGCAGACGGCTCTGGTCGCGCAGCACACGGCCCAGCAGCGGGTGCGCCCAGGCGGCCTCGAACCCGGGGGGCGGCACGGCCGCCGTCCCCCGGGCCGGGTCCGCGGCGGCTGCCGCACGGTGCGCAGTCATGGCCACCATTGTCCTCGTGCCCAGGTCAGACGTCGGTCTTGCGGAGCCGGAAGGCCGCCGCGGCAAGGGTCAGCGCCACCCAGCCGGCGAAGACCGCGAGTCCCGCCCCCGGGGAGAGGGCGTCGGAGGACTGGTGCAGGGCGTAGACGGCCGAGCCCGCGTTGCTGGGGAAGTAGGGGTTGATGTTGTCGTAGAGCGAGTCGGGCAGCAGTGAAGCCAGTCCGGGGAGGATCAGCAGGACGCCGACCAGGGTCGCGATGGCTCCCGCGGAGGAGCGCAGCAGCACGCCCAGGGCCACGCCGAAGACGGCGACCAGACCGAGGTAGAGGCCGGCGCCGGCCAGACTGCGCAGCACACCGTCGTCGCCCAGGGACAGCGCGATCTTCTCGCCGTCCAGGCCCGGGGAGCCCAGCAGGAACGCGGCCAGCGCGCCGGCCGTGGTGAGGACCAGGGCGATGGGCCCGAGCACGGCGGCCTTCGACCACAGGATGGGCAGTCGGCGGGGGACCGCGGCAAGGGTGGAGCGGATCATGCCGGTGCTGTACTCGCCCGCGGACAGCAGCACCCCGAGCACACCCACGGCCAGCGATGCGAAGGTCACGCCGGTCAGGGCCAGGCCGACCGCGTCGCTGTCGCCGCCGCCCGGGCCGGGCGGCCCGCCGGTCGTGACGGCGTCGGGACTGTACGTGTAGGAGGCGATCGCCCCGAAGAGGACCAGCAGGACCACGGCGACGCCCAGGGTGATCCAACTGGAGCGCAGCGACCAGAACTTGGCCCATTCCGAGCGCAGCACCCGGGGGCCGGTCACCTTGTAGTTCGTCGTACGGGCGGGGGTGGAGGCGGGTGCGGGGGCGAGGCTGGTGACGGTCATCAGGCGGCCTTTCCTGCGGTGCCGGCTCGTTCGGTGTCGGCTTGTCCGGTGTCGGCTCGTGCGGCGTCGGCCGGAGCACTCTGGTACTCGACGACGTCGCGGGTGAGTTCCATGAACGCCGCCTCCAACGAGACGGACTGCGGGGTGAGTTCGTACAGGACCACCCCGTGCTGGGCGGCGATCGCCCCGATCTCCCGGGCGTCGCGCCCGGTGACCAGCAGTTCCTCGGCGGAGGAGGAGCTGATCGTGACATCGGGGCCGGCCAGCAGCGAGCGCAGTTTCGCCGTCTCGGCGGTGGCGACCTTCACGCCCCCGCCGCCGGCCTCCCGGGTGAAGTCGTCCACCGTGGTGTCCGCGAGCAGCCGGCCGCGACCGATGATCACCAGGTGGTCGGCGATCAGCGCGGTCTCGCTCATCAGGTGCGAGGAGAGCATCACGGCCCGGCCCTCGTCGGCCAGCGAGCGCAGCAGATTGCGCACCCAGAGCACGCCTTCGGGGTCGAGGCCGTTGACCGGTTCGTCGAGCATGACGATCGCCGGGTCGCCGAGGAGCGCCGAGGCGATGCCCAGCCGCTGGCCCATGCCGAGCGAGAAGGCGCCCACCCGCTTGCCGGCGACGCTGGTCAGCCCGGCCAGCTCGATCACCTCGTCCACCCGGCTGCGCGGAATGCCGTGGGTGTACGCGAGCGCCATCAGATGGTTGAACGCGCTGCGCCCGGGGTGGACGGACCTGGCCTCCAGCAGGGTGCCGATCTCGTGCAGGGGCGCGGCATGCCCGGCGTAGGAGCGGCCGCCCACGGTGACCGAGCCCTTGGTGGGGGAGTCCAGGCCGACGATCATGCGCATGGTCGTGGACTTGCCCGCGCCGTTGGGGCCGAGGAAGCCGGTCACCTCACCGGGCCTGACCGTGAAGCTCAGGTTGTCGACGACGGTCTTGTCGCCGTACCGCTTTGTCAGCTCACGCGCTTCGATCATGGGAGTGGGCCTTTCGCGCCTCGGACTCGGCCGCGGATGCACCGCGGTGTCTGCAAGTCGAAGCTACGAGCGCAAAAGGCCCGGACTCCGGTACCGGAGGGGAATCTTCGGGGACCTGGGTGGTACCGGGGTACCACCTCGGGTCAGGCGGGAAGCGTACGGATGGCGGCGATGTCGAACTGGAGGCGCACCTTCTCGCTCACCATGGCGCCGCCCTCCGCCAGCTTCTGGCTGTACGTCAGGCCCCATTCGGAACGGTTGATGGTGGTCGTGCCGTCGAAGCCCACCCGCTCGTCCCCGAACGCGTCGACGACGTGGCCGATGTAGGTGAGCTCCAGGTCGACCGGGCGGGTGATGTTCTTGATGGTGAGGTCGCCGGACATGCGGTAGACCTCGCTGCCCGCGAGCTGCACCGCCGTACTGACGAAGCGCATCCGCGGATGGTTCGCCGCGTCCAGGAAGTCACGGCCGGTCAGATGGGCGTCGCGCTGTTCCACACCGGTGTCGACGGACCCGGTGGACAGGACGATCTCGGCGCGTGAGCGAGAGGGATCGCGGCCGTCGAAGTAGAGCCGGCTCTGGTACTCGGTGAAAGCGCCGCGCACGGTCGTCACCAGGGCATGACGGACGGAGAAACCGATACGGCTGTGCGCCGGGTCGATCACCCATTCCCCGGTCAGCGCCGCGAGAGCGGGATCCGGACGGCCCGCCGTGGGGGCGAACGCCGGTGGCCCGAGGGGGCGTTGCGGGGCGGTGGCGGTGGGGGAAGCGGTGGGGGGAGCCGGGCGGCGCAGGGACGCAGCACGGGTGAAAAGGTTCATGATTCACGTAACTACGTCATGGCAGGAACGGCCGCAAGCCATCTTCAAGACCCGCGCACAGGGTTGTCACCAATCACCCCGATCGACGGGACGAATCCTACGGTCCTGTGCGACTTTGCCGGCTCTTTACAACCTGCCCTGCCGCTGCCTCGTCTCTCCGCCCGATCAGTGACACAGCCCGCCGGTCGACCACCGTGCGGACCGATGAAGACGAAAGAGAGCGACTCATGCGCCGAACCGGCCTCAGTGCCATGGCACTTGCGTGCACCGCCGTGCTGGCGGGCGCGCTGCCCGCATTCGCCGACGGGGCGAGCGCGACCCCGAGCCCCGTCCCCAGCGTCACTCAGGCACCCAGCTCCGTCCCCAGTGCCGAACCCACCTCCACCACCGCCCCGAGTGCCGTCCCGAGCGCGGCCCCGACCCGGGTGCCGTCGTCGGGCCAGGTCTCCGTCGTGCCGAGCGGTGCGCCCAACACGGGTGTGGCGCCGACGACTTCGGACTCCTCTAACGCGGGTCCGCTGATCGGCGGGGGTGCCGCCGCGGCCGTCGTCCTGGGTGGCGGCGCCGTCTTCCTCGTGCGCCGCCGGCAGGCGAACGGGGCATGAGCCCGCGCTCCGGGCGTGCCCTCGCCACCGCGGCGCTGGCCGTCCTGCTCGTCGCCTGCGGCGGCCCCGGCGCCACGACCGGGAGCCCGGCGAGCACGCCGTCGTCCTCTGCACCGTCCCCTGGCAGATCCGCCAAGTCGGTGTCCGCGGTGGGGCGATCGACCCCGGTCAGGCTGCGGATACCGGCCATCGGGGTCGACACCCCGGTCATGAAGCTGGGCCTGGCCGCGGACGGCAGCGTGCAGGTGCCGCCGGTCACGGCGCACGACCGGGCGGGCTGGTACGAGCACTCCCCGACGCCGGGTCGGACCGGACCGTCGGTGATCCTCGGCCATGTCACGGTCGGCGCCTACGGGGACGGAGTCTTCCGGCGACTGGGGGAGCTGCACCGGGGCGAGAAGATCGTGACGCGCCTGGAGAACGGCACGGCTGCGGTGTTCGCCGTGACCGACGTACGGACGGTGGCCAAGGCCGACTTCCCGTCGGACGAGGTGTACGGGAACGTGAACCGGCCGGAGCTGCGGCTCATCACCTGCGGCGGCAGACGGACCGGTGACGGATACCTCGACAACGTGATCGTCTTCGCGGCGCTGACCTCCGCGAGCCCCTGACCCGGCCACTCGGAATCCGGGCCGGCGGAACGTACGCCGTCGGCCCGGGCTCTTCCTCCACGAGTGCCTCCCACGACCCTGGAGAACGTTGAAACGGTCCCGCGAGAAGGCCGCGTCCGAGCTGTTCGCCGCCCTCTATCCGCGTCTCGCCGGCTGGTGCCGCCGGCTGGTCGACGACGACGAGACGGCCCACGAGATCGCCTCGGAGGCGTTCACCCGGCTCTGGGCCCGCTGGACGTCCGTCGCGGAGCCGCGCGGCTTCCTCTACGTCACCGCGGCCAACCTCGTCCGGGACCACTGGCGCAAACTGGAGCGCGAACGCAGGGCTGTGCGCCGGGCGACCACCGAGGCCGCGGTGACCCCGCATCCCGAACAGGCCGACCCCTCGGTCCGGCTGCTCGTACAGTCCCTCCCGGAACGGCTGCGGGTCCCGATACTCCTGCACTACTACGCCGACATGCCGATCCGGGAGGTGTCCGTGCTGACCGGACGCAAGGAAGGAACCGTCAAGGCCGACCTCCACACGGCCCGCGAACTGCTCCGCGCCCACCTGAGGAGAAGCCTTGATCACACACTCTGACGAGGGCCCGGACTTCGACCCCGACGACCCGCTCACCGTCATCCTGCAGCCCCCCGCCGAGTACCTCGGCGCACCCCCCGGCCGCTACGAGGAGATCCGCCGCGGCGCGTCCCGCCGCCGCCTGCTGCGCGCAGCGGCCGGAGCGGCCCTGACCTGCGGTGTCGCCGCACTCGTAGTGCTGCCCCTGCACCTGACCACCGCCGGCCGTCCCGCCTCCCCGACGGTCCCTCTCGCCCCGCCGCCCGCGAGCAGCCGCTCTACGACGACGCCGCCGTCGACGACCGCACCCGCACCCGTCACTCCCAGCCCCAGCGCCAGGCCCACCACGACCCCCACCCGCACACCGGGCACCCGAACCGCCGAACCGTCCGTCACCTCCGTCCCCTCGCTCGTCCAGTCGGCGGCCCCCACCGGAGGTGCAACCCCGTCAAGGAAGTAGACGAATCCAGTTTTGAACACGTTCAACCAGGGGCGTACGCTGCCGCCATGAGCGACAGAGCCGCCCTGCTGAAGGGCATCCGCGCCTGGCTGGTCTTCTTCGTCGTCTGTCTGGCACTCAGCGGCGCCACGGCCTTCCCCCTGGTCCACGAACTGCACTGGACCGAGGACCTGCTGAGGTCCCTGTCCGTGCCGGACCACCTCCCGGCCCTGATGGACTGGATCGAGCGCGTCCGGCGCGGTCTCGACACCGCCGACGCCGAATACCCCTTCCTGCTCTACGGCACCGACTGGCTCGCCTTCGCCCACCTCGTCATCGCCGTCGCCTTCTACGGCCCCTATCGCGACCCCGTACGCAACATCTGGGTCGTCGAGTTCGCGATGATCGCCTGTGCCGGAATCATCCCGCTTGCCCTGATCTGCGGGCCGATCCGCGGCATCCCCTTCTGGTGGTCGGTGATCGACATGTCGTTCGGGGTCTTCGGGGTGATTCCGCTCTACGTCGTACGGAAGAAGATCAAGCGACTGGAGACACTCACCACCACCCCGAACCCCGCCCCGGCGCTCGCCACTTGAGCCGCCGAAAAAGTGTTATCCCGTCGGCCTCCACCGCGTCTCCTCTCGCATCCCCCATTCCCCGCACACCCGGGAGCCCCCCACATGCCCCGCCCGCACCCGGCGCCCACTGTGATCCCCGACATAGCCACCACCCCAGGTACGGCTGAGAAGGTGCGGTCGGACGGCGTATGACCTGGGAGAGGGGAATCGTGGACGAGCGGGCCGAGCGGGCCGAGCGGGCCGAGCGGGCCGGGCGGCAGTGGCGCTCCACCATCGCGGCCGCGCAGGCCGGTGACCGGCAGGCGCTGGACGAACTGGTCGCGGGCTGGCTGCCGCTGGTCTACAACGTCGTCGGCCGCGCCCTCAACGGCCACGCCGACGTCGACGACGTCGTCCAGGAGACCATGCTGCGCGCCGTCGACAACCTCGGCTCGCTCCGCGACCCGGACAGCTTCCGGTCCTGGCTGATGGCGATCGCCATGCGGCAGATACGGGACCGGGCGCGCCGCAGGTCCCCGCAGCAACTCGACGAGAGCGCCGCCCGGGAGGCCACCGACTTCGCCGAACTCACCGTGCTGCGGCTGCAGTTGGAGGGCCAGCGGCGCGAGGTCGCGGAGGCGGTGCGCTGGCTGGACGACGAGGACCGGCAGCTGCTGTCGCTGTGGTGGCTGGAGGTCGCGGGCGAGCTGACCCGGCGCGAACTGGCCGCGGCGGTCGGCATCAGCCGGCAGCACGCCGCCGTACGCGTCCAGCGGATGAAGGAGCGCCTGGAGACCTCGCGCGGCATCGTCCGCGCACTGGACGGGGCCTGCCCCGAACTGCGGGAACTGACCGGCCGCTGGGACGGGCGGCCAGATTCCGTCTGGCGCAAGCGGCTGGCCCGGCACATCAGGGGCTGCGCCTACTGCGGTGACGCGCGCGAGTCCGTCGTACCGGCGGAAAGGCTCCTGGTCGGCATCGCGCTCGTACCGCTCCCGGTCGGCTTCACCCTCTCCCTGGCCTTCGGCGGCAAGACGGCCGTGGCCGCCGGCTCCGTCGGCTGGTCCGCCAAGATGCTCGGCGTCCTGACCAAGCCCGCCGTCGCCGTGACGGCCAGCGCGACCATCGTCGCGGGCGGCGCCTACGTCGTCACGCAGACCCCGGTCACCCCGCCCCCGCGTGCGTCGAGCACCCCCACGGCGTCGAGCACCCACCGCCCGCCGCCGCCCTCCGCCTCGCCCACGCCCTCCCGGTCCCCGTCCCCGTCTCCTTCGGTGACGAAGCAGAAGACCGAGCTCTACGGCAGGGTCGTCGACGCCGTCGACAAGGCGCCCGCCCCGGACACTCCGCCCGCCGCCCTCCCGCACCGGCCCGCGTCCGGCGTCACCAGCAGCGGCGGCGCGCATGCCGTCATGAACCACCGCGGCGACAGAGTGACGCTCACCGGACAGGGCTATGTCCTGGTCCGCTGGCAGATCTCGCCCGGGTACCGGTCCGGCAGCCTGGTTCCGCCGAGCTGGACCGGCCTCAAGGGCAAGCTCTTCCATGTCGCCTCGGGCGGCGGCCGCCGCATGGACGACCGCGTCAGCAGCACCGACACCTCGGCCACTGGCATGGGCAGCACGGCGACCGGCTTCGACGTCCTGCCGTCCGGCACCCAGCAGATGTGGCAGAACGAGTACTTCTACCTCGACGGCAGCGTCACCCTCACCGTGAACGAACGCGGCGCCGACTACGGCCTGAGCGTCTTCCCGACCACCTGGGACGCCGTCGAGAAGGACGTCACCACCGGCCCCGACCAGGGTGCGACCCGCTACGGCCTGGTCCGCGACACCGGCAAGGACGACACCCCGGTCCCGCAGTACGTCACGCGCGCGACTCCAGCCGATCCGGCGACGGTCGTCCAGGAGTCCCGGGTGTAGGGCTCCTGCACCTGTGCCGGGCCGCTGCCGGGGCCCGTCAGGTGAGGGCGGCGTGCCCGGCCAGCCAGGCCAGGTAGTGCGGGCTGCGCGCGACCGCGTCCGCGTAGGCACGCTCGGCCCGTTCGGCCACGGCCGGGACACGTCGGGCCAGGGCGCTCCCGCGGTGCCAGAGCAGGACGTGCCGGATGCGCAGCGGCGAGCCGGTCAGCGGCAGCGGGACCACTCCCGCGGTGCTGCGGAAGGTGGCCTGGCCGAGTCCGACGGCCTGGCCGGCGGCGATGAGTTCACGGGCCGCGGAGCCCTCGGCCTCGTGCCGGACCGTGGCGGTGAACCCCTTCTTGGCGCAGAGCTCGGTGAATGCCTCCATCATGCCGCTGCCCTGACTGACCGGTAGCGCCCAGCGCGCGTCCCGCAGCTGCGCGATGTCGAGTTCGGGCCGGTCCGCCAGCGGATGCGAGGCGGACAGCAGCACGAAGACGGGCTCGGTGGCGACGGTGAGCGTGGCCACCTCGGGCGGCAGCGGCGGCCCGTCGTCGCGGACGTACTCCACCACGACGCCCAGGTCCTGCTGGCCGCTGGCGACGAGATCGAGCGCGGTGCTGACATGGGTCTCGGTGCGCAGGGTGACCTCGGTGCCGGGGAAGACGTCCTGCAACCCGTCCAGCAGACCCACCATCAGGGGGCCGGGGTTGGCGGCGTAGCGCAGGGGTCTGCGGCCGTCCATGAAGCCGACCTGGGCGGCCGCCTCGCGCTGGATCGCGTCGAAGGAGGCGATCACCGAGCGCGCCTTGGCCAGCACGAACTCGCCCAGCGTGGTGGGCGCGGCGCCCTGCCGGCTGCGGACGAACAGCGGTCCGCCCAACAGCCTCTCGATCCGGCTCAGTTGGGCCGTGAGAGTCGGCTGGGCCGTGCCGAGCTGAGCCGCGGCCTTGGTGATGCTGCCCGCCTCGCCTATCGCGCAGATGACCCGCAGGTGCCGGACTTCCAGATCCATAGCTTCATGCTATGGACCCTCGCGATCTGGTTGAGGTTTCACGCGTCTGTGAGGGTTTGCTTCCGGACACCCCACGTCCCCCTCAAGCTCCCCCCAGCTCTCCCTCAGCGTCACCCCCCCCACGTCCCCCCAACTGGTCCGGGAGAACGCGTGATTGACCATCCCCACAGACGTACCGCTCGCGAGATCACGGCACTTGTGCTGACCGGCCAACGCAGGTCGACGGGCCCCGACGGCTGCCCCTTGCTGCCCTGCCCCACCTGCCTGGACACACAGGCCACGCGGGTCGAACGGTTCGTCGCCGCCGGCCTGCCCATACGTTTCGTGCTCCCCGCCTTCCCCGGCAAATCCCCCAACTCCGCGAAGGTGTTGGGCACGCTGCCGGACACCGCCGAACGGCTCGCCCTGGAGTTCCTGGACGGTCTGACGGCACGCGTCCGCGAGGTGTACGCACCGGGCGCGCGGATCGTCATCTGCTCCGACGGGCGGGTCTTCGGCGACGCCGTCGGCATCCCCGACCCCCACATCACCGCCTATCAGCGCGAACTCCACTCGATGATCGAGGCGCTGCCGCACCGCGGCCTGGGCCTGTTCAACCTCGACGACGTCCCGGAACTGGCCGGAACGGATCACCGTGGGATGCGGGAGATTCTCACCGAACGGTACGCGGAGCCTCTGGAGCGTCTGCGCAAACGGATCCGCGCGGGCGAGGAGGTCGCCCTCTACCGGGCCGTCACCCGCTTCCTGTTCGAGGACGGCAACACCCCCGACTACACGGGGAGCCGGGCCGCGTTGCAGCGGGACGCCCGGGCCCGTGCGTACGTCGTCCTGCAGCGCAGCAAGGCCTGGGGCGATCTGCTCGCCGAACGGTTCCCGGACGCCGTACGGCTGTCGATCCATCCGCAGCCGTGCGGGGCGGAGAAGCTCGGCATCCATCTCGTCGACACCGCCGACAACTGGCTCACGCCGTGGCATGGGGTCGCGCTCGCGCACGGGGAGCGGTTCGTGCTGGTCAAGCGGGCTGAGGCGGAGGCGCTGGGGGCGCGGCTGGTTCATGTGGACGGCCGTCCGGGTTACTTCGCCCTGCCGGGCGTCGTCGCGGCCTGACGGCCGAGTGGTTCGTACCTGTCTGCGGGCCGGATGTGGCTGGTCGCGCAGTTCCCCGCGCCCCTAAAGGCAGGCTGCTCACCCCCCTTCTCTAAGGAGCCCCCGTGAACACCACCGTCCTAGAACCCTTCGGTGTCCGCGTTGACGCCGATCAGCCTGATGCTCGTCTCGATGAGCTCCCCGTTGCCGCGCTGCGTGCCCTCGCCCGCGAACACCACCTCGTCCTTCTGCGGGGATTCGGGGCGTTCCCCACCGCCGCCGCGCTGACCGAGTACGCGGCGGGATGGGGCGCGATCAGTATGTGGCCGTTCGGGGCGGTCCTGGAGCTGGTCGAGCACGAGAACCCCGACGACCACATCTTCGACCACTCCCATGTGCCGCTGCACTGGGACGGCATGTACCGCCCGCAGGTACCGGAGTTCCAGATCTTCCACTGCGTCAGCGCCCCCGGCGAGGGGCAGGGCGGGCGTACCACCTTCTCCCACACACCCGCCGTGCTGCGCGACGCCGAGCAGGCCGAGCGCGAGCTGTGGGAGCAGGTCACCGGGGTCTACCGGCGCAAGATGGAGTTCTACGACAGCAAGGCCGTCTCCCCGGTCGTCACCACCCACCCGGAGCGCGGGTTCCCGGTGATCCGCTACAACGAACCGGTCGCGCCGGACGCCGAGTTCATCAACCACCCCGACCTGGAGTTCACCGGCGTCCCCGAAGAGCAACTGGCCGAGTTCCACGCCACGTTGACCGCTGCCCTGAACGACCCGCGCCACTTGTACGCGCATGACTGGCAGACCGGTGACATCGTCGTGGCCGACAACTACACGCTGCTGCACGGCCGCGAGGCCTTCACCACGCGCGCCCCGCGCCACCTCCAGCGCGTCCATGTGCTCGGCGAGCCCGCCCTCGACAACCCGGCGCTGGTCCGATGAGCGACGCCGAGCAGCTGATGACCGCGGAGCTGATGACCGGCGAGGAGTACCTGGAGAGCCTGCGCGACGGCCGCGCCGTGTACGTCGACGGCGAACGTGTCGCCGATGTGACCCGCCACCCCGCCTTCCGCAACTCCGCGCTCTCCGTCAGCCGCCTCTACGACGCCCTGCACGCCGACGACACCCGCGAACTGCTCACCGCCCGGGACGAGTTCGGCACGCTCACGCACCGGTTCTTCAAGCCCAGCCGCTCCCCGGCCGATCTGCTGGCCGCCCGGGAGGCGATCGCGGCCTGGTCCAGGATGGGCTACGGCTTCCTCGGCCGTACACCGGACTACAAGGCCGCCTTCATGTCGGGGCTGGCCGTGAACGCCGGGTACTACGGCGACTTCGCGCCCAACGCCCTCGCCTGGTACCGGGAGTTCACCGCCAAGGGCCTCTACCTCAACCACGTCATCATCAATCCGCCCACCGACCGCAAGCAGGCCGTCCACGACATGCGCGACGTGTTCGTGCACGTCGAGCGGGAGACCGACGCCGGGATCGTGGTCTCCGGCGCCAAGATGCTCGCGACCGGCTCGGCGATCACCAACGCGAGTTTCGTCGCCCCGGTCGCCTCCGCCGCGCTGACCCCCGGCCACGGTGAGGACTTCGCGGTCGTCTTCTTCGCCCGGATGGACAACCCGGGCGTCAAGCTCGTCTGCCGCACCCCCTACGCGGCCCGCGCCGGGCTTCCCTTCGATGCGCCGCTGTCCAGCCGTTTCGACGAGAACGACGCCGTCCTCATCCTGGACCGGGCGTTCATCCCCTGGCAGGACGTGCTCGTCCACCGCGACATCGAACGGGCCACCGGCTTCTACGCCCGCTCCGGCTTCGCCAACCTGTACAACTTCCAGTCCGGCACCCGGCTGGCGGTGAAGCTGGAGCTGATGGCCGGCCTGCTGTCCCGGGCGACCCGCTCCAACGGCACCGACACCTTCCGCGGCGTCCAGGCCGCCGTGGGCGAACTGGTGACGATGCGTCATCTGGTGTGGGCCCTGACCACCGCGATGGCCACCGACCCGGAACCCGGCACCGACGGCATCGCGCTGCCCAGGCTGGAGTACGCCTCCGCGATGCGCATGTACAACGCGCAGATCTGGGACCGGGTGCACGAGCTGTTCGAGACCGTCCTCGGCGGCTCCCCGCTGGTCGTCCCCTCGACCGCCCGGGATCTGGAACACCCCGAACTACGGCCGCTCGTCGATCGGTTCTACCGCGGCTCCGACACCTCGGCCCACGACCGGATCAAGCTGTTCAAGCTCGTCTGGGACGCCATCGGCAGCGAGTTCGGCGGACGGCACGAACTGTACGAGCGCAACTACTCCGGCAACGGCGAGCAGGTCCGCCTCGACGCCCTGAAGTGGGCCACCGCGCGCGGCGCCGTCACGGCGTACGAGGAATTCGTACAGGAGTGCATGGACGACTACGACCTGGACGGCTGGACCCGGGGCCCCTGGGACTCGGCACCGGCGAAGCCGTGAGCGCGGGTACGGCGGCCCGAGCGCACTCCGCACGGCCGGTGACCGTCGCTCGGCGGTTCCGGCTGATGCGGGACGCGCCGGGCACGCAGTGGTGCCGCGCCGGGCACAAGGTGCTTGCCGGGAGCCGGAGTCCGCGACCGGAGTTTCGGGGGCGAGCGGTCAGCCGCTCTTGCGGAGGGCGCAGAGGACGTCGACGCGGTTGGTCGTGATCGAGTCGACGCCCAGGGCGATGAGGCGGCGCATGGAACGGCGGGTGTCCGGGGTCCAGACGGACAGCAGGTATCCGTCGTGGTGGACGCGGGCGGCCAGGTCGCGGTCCACCAGGGAGAAGCGGTAGTTGAGCCAGCGCGGCTTCACCGCGGCGAGCAGCGCGGGGCGCGGGGGCGCCAGGCTGGTGCGGGTCAGCGCGATCTCCGCGGACGGGTCGGCGGCGCGGACGGCGAGCATCGCGGTGGCGTCGGCGCAGTAGTAGACGCGGTCGCCGGCCCCGGCCTCCCGCACGGTGTCCACGATGCGGCGCGCCGTCCGTACGTCCCGCGTCCCCGGCAGGTCGAGCATCAACCGGGTGCCGTCGGTGGCGGCCAGCGCCTCCGCGAGCGTCGGCACCCCGCCGTCCGTGAGCCCGCGCACCTCGTCCGCCGACAGCGAGCGCAGCGGCCGCTGGTGCTCCCACAGCCGTTTCAACGTCTCGTCGTGCAGCAGCACGGGGACGCCGTCCTTGGTCAGCCGTACGTCGATCTCGACGGCGTCCGCGCCCTGTCGGAGCGCGGAACGCAGCGAGTCGATCGTGTTCTCGCGGACGCGGTAGGGGTCGCCGCGGTGGGCCACGGCGGTCACGTTCTGCATGGCCCCATTGTGGAGGGCGTGATTCTGGCCGGTGTCAGGGGGCGAGCCACGCCGAGGTGTAGGAGTCGATCTCGTTCCGGATCCGGGCCTTGCCGGGTTCGTCGAGGAAGGAGGCGTCGACGGCGTTCTTGGCCAGGGCGGCCAGTCCCTGCTCGTCGAGGTGGAGGAGACGCGCGGCGACGGCGTACTCGTTGTTGAGGTCGGTGCCGAACATCGGCGGGTCGTCGGAGTTGACGGTGATGACGATCCCCGCCTGAGCGAACTCCTTGATGGGGTGCTCGTCGAGGGTGCGGACCGCGCGCGTGGCGATGTTGGAGGTCGGGCAGACCTCCAGCGGGATCCGGTGCTCGGCGAGGTGCGCGAGGAGCTTCGGGTCCTGGAAGGAGTGGGTGCCGTGCCCGATGCGCTCGGCACGCAGATGGGTGAGCGCGTCCCACACCGTCTCCGGACCGGTGGTCTCGCCGGCGTGCGGCACGGAGTGCAGGCCGGCGGCGATCGCCCGGTCGAAGTACGGCTTGAACTGCGGCCGCGGTACGCCGATCTCGGGCCCGCCGAGCCCGAACGACACCAGCCCCTCCGGCCGCAGCCGGTCATCGGTGGCGAGCCGGGTCGTCTCCTCGGCGGCCTCCAGCCCTGCCTCGCCGGGAATGTCGAAGCACCAGCGCAGCACCGTCCCGAACTCGGCCTCGGCCGCCTTCCGCGCGTCCTCGACGGCGTCCATGAAGGCGTACTCGTCGATGTTGCGGCGGGTCGAGGACCAGGGGGTGATGGTCAGCTCCGCGTAGCGCACCTGCTGCCGGGCCAGATCCCGGGCCACCTCGTACGTCAGCAGCCGTACGTCCTCCGGTGTGCGGATGAGGTCCACGACGGACAGATACACGTCGATGAAGTGGGCGAAGTCCGTGAAGGTGAAGTAGTCGGCCAGGGCCTCGGGGTCGGTCGGCACCTTGGAGTCGGGGTGCCGGGCGGCGAGCTCCGCGACGATCCGGGGGGAGGCGGAGCCGACGTGGTGCACATGCAGTTCGGCCTTGGGCAGTCCGGCGATGAAGGCGTGCAGGTCGCGCGGAGCGGCGGCGAAAGCGCCGAGGTGCTCGGTCAAGGGTTCCTCCCCAAAGCGGCGTCCCGGGTCGGCTCGGCCGGGCGGGACGCGGGTGATCGGCTGATCGGTGAGTCCGGATCATCGTAGGCCTGAGGGGTGTGGCTCGCGGCTGGGCGGGGTGGGTGCGGGGACAGGCGACAGGGCGGAGGACGCTACGGGCGACCGACGGCGACGTGACGGGGGTGCCTCCGCAGGCAGGGGCGAGCTTCCAGGCTCTGGTCCGCGGTGCCCGGCTCGGGCCGTAGCATGACGGAACGTTCGAAAGAGGGGATCCCGCGCATGTCCGACGACGCGCAGCCGCCGGCCGCCGACGCCGCCCGTGACCCGTGGGCCGCGCCCTCGCCGGCCTCCTCGCGCGAAGCGGCCCCGAAGGTCCCCCTGGCCAAGCCGGACCGCCCCGCCGCCGACCCGGCCCCGGAACCGAACCCATGGGCACCACCGTCGGACACCGCCCGGCCGGGCCCCGGCAACACCCTCGGCGCCCCGGACGGCCCTTCCGTCCATGACCAGCAGACGGTCACGTCCACGCCCGGCACCGGCGATGCCCCACCCCCCGCCCAGCCCTGGGCCAACCCCTTCGCCGCACCGAGCTCCACCCCACCGGCGAGCGCCCCAGCGAACCCGTTCGCCCCGCCTGGCGCCGCGGCCCCGGTGGGCGGCCCGGGGAATCCCTTCGCCCCGCCTGGCGCCGCGGCCCCGGCGGGCGGCCCGGGGAATCCCTTCGCCCCGCCCGGCCCGACGGCTCCGACGGGCGCCCCCGCGAACCCCTTCGCCCCGCCCGGCCCGACGGCTCCGACGGGCGGCCCGGCGAACCCCTTCACCCCGCCCGGCCCGACGGCCCCGGCGAGCGACCCGACCAACCCCTTCGCCCCGCCTGGCCTGACGGCTTCGACGGGCGCCCCCGCGAACCCCTTCGCCCCGCCCGGCCCCACCGCACAGGCGAACGGCTCCGCTCACCCCTTCACCCCCCGTGCCCACGGCGAGCCGGTCCCCCCGCCGCCCATCGCCCCCGACGGCCCCGGCCAGGTCCCTTACGGCTACGGCTACCCGCCCCCGGTCGGGTATGGCGGCCACGGCCCGCAGCCCCAGGGCGCCCCGGGCTACTACGGCTGGCCGGGCATGGCTCCCATGCCCAACAACGGCATGGGCACCGCCGCCCTTGTGCTCGGCATCATCGCGGTCGTCGTCTTCTGCCTGTGGCCGATCGCCATCGTGCTGGGCGCACTGGCCGTGATCCTCGGCACGGTCAGCCGTGGCAAGGCCCGCCGCGGCGAGTCGACGAACTCGGGCCAGGCCCTCGCGGGGATCATCTGCGGCGCCGTGGGCGTGGTGCTCGGGCTGGGAATGATCGCGTTGCTGATCGCCAACCCCTGACCGCCCCCAGCCTCAACCGCCCCCAGCCTCAACCGCCCCCAGCCTCAACCGCCCCCAGCTTCAACCATCCCCACCCAACAGCCCCCGCGCCCCCATCAACGCAAACCCCAGCAAGTTCTCCCCGCGCCACCGCTCCGGATCAGCCGCCGCCTCGTCGTCCGCCGCAAGGCCGATGCCCCACACCCGGTCCATGGGGCTCGCCTCGACCAGAACCCGGTCACCGGTGCCCAGCAGGAACTCCCGCAGATCCGCGTGCTCGGCGAACTTGTGGACGGTGCCCTCCAGCACGATCCCGAAGCGCTCGCGCTCCCAGGTCTCCTCATCGAAGCCGCGCACCAGCCGCCCCGCCTTCTTGGCCTGAGAGGGGTGCCCGGCGGCGAGAATCCGGCGCTCGGCCTCCGGGTCGGAGAACAGCCGCGCCTTGCCGGCCATCATCCAGTGCTCCGCCGTCCCGTACGTCACCCCGTCCACGGTGAACGGCGACGGCCACCACTGACTCAGACAGCTCGGCCCCACTCTGCCGTCCGCCCGCGCGCGGTGCCCCCAGAAGTGCAGGTACTTCACCTTCGCGCCCTCGCGGACCGCCTTGACCAGCGCTTCCCGAGAGTCGATCTGCCCCGTGATCCTTTCCATGCATGCGAGTGTCGCAGTCACCACTGACACTCCGTCCCCCCTTTTCCATGCCGACTCGACACCTGGTCGACAGATTCCGTCGCGTAACCGAAAGGCAACAACGGAATCACTTGTAGGACGCCCATTGCTCTGTCAGGATCGGCACTCAAATCGAGCTGGAGCTACGCCACCCGCCCCCGGACGAAGCGGGGCGACGGCGGAGGAGAGCGACATGGAGAAGCCGGTCATCGCCGTACCGGAGACCGCCCGCTTCCCGGCGCAGGAGCGCTTCGCGGACGGCGCGCAGTTCATCGCGGGCCGTCCGACCAAGGGCACGTCGGGCCGTACCCACGCGGTCGTCGATCCGTCGACCGGCGAGGACGTCTATACGTACGAACTGGCCGGCCCCGACGACGTGGATGCGGCCGTCGCCGCGGCCCGCGAGGCCTTCCCCGGCTGGGCCGCCACCACCCCAGGCGAACGCTCCGACGCGCTGCACCGCTTCGCCGCCGTGCTCGCCGACCGCGCCGAGGACTTCGCCCGTGCGGAGAGCCTGCAGTGCGGCAAGCCGCTGAAGCTGACACGCGAGTTCGACGTGCCGGGCACGATCGACAACACGGCGTTCTTCGCGGGCGCCGCCCGGCATCTGCAGGGGCAGTCCGCCGGTGAGTACTCCGGGGATCACACGTCATACGTCCGGCGTGAGCCCATCGGGGTCGTCGGCTCCATCGCGCCCTGGAACTATCCGCTCCAGATGGCCGCCTGGAAGATCCTCCCGGCGATCGCCGCGGGCAACACGATCGTGCTCAAGCCCGCCGAGCTGACCCCGCTCACCTCACTGCTGTTCGCGCAGGCCGCCACCGACGCGGGCATCCCGGACGGTGTCATCAACATCGTCACCGGCACCGGCAAGGAGGCGGGCGAGCGCCTGGTCGGCCATCCCGACGTGGCCATGACCTCCTTCACCGGCTCCACGGCCGTAGGCAAGCGCGTCGCCGAGATCGCCACCGCGACCGTCAAGCGCCTCCACCTGGAACTCGGCGGCAAGGCGCCCTTCGTCGTCTTCGACGACGCGGACCTGGACGCCGCCGTCAACGGCGCCGTCGCGGGCGCCCTCATCAACACCGGCCAGGACTGCACGGCCGCCACGCGCGCGTACGTGCAGCGGCCGCTGTACGAGGAGTTCGTGCGGAAGACGGCCGCCCTCATGGCGAGCGTCCGGCTCGGCGACCCCTTCGCCCCCGGCACCGACCTCGGCCCGCTGATCTCGCACACCCAGCGCGACCGCGTCGCCGGATTCGTCGACCGGGCACGCTCCTACGCGCGCGTGGTGACCGGCGGCGAGGCACCCGAAGGGGAACTCTCCAAGGGCGCGTACTACCGGCCCACCCTCGTCGCGGACGCGGCGCAGGACAGCGAGATCGTCCAGTCGGAGATCTTCGGCCCGGTTCTGGTGGTCCTGCCGTTCGACAGCGACGACGAGGGAATCACGCTCGCCAACGACACCCCGTACGGCCTTGCCGCCTCCGCCTGGAGCCGCGACGTCTACCGGGCCAACCGCGCCACCCGCGAGATCAAGGCGGGCTGCGTGTGGATCAACGATCACATCCCGATCATCAGCGAGATGCCACACGGCGGCTACAAGGCGTCCGGCTTCGGCAAGGACATGTCCGCGTACTCGTTCGAGGAGTACACGCAGATCAAGCACGTCATGTTCGACAACACGGCGGTGGCCAGGAAGGACTGGCACCGCACGATCTTCGGGGACCGCTAGCAGAAGAGGCCGTCCGACCCGCGGCCGTCACTCCCGAAAGGGCACCACGCGCATGGAGCAGTACGAGCCCGACCGCCCGACACCGGCCGTGGCGGCCGCGATGCGGCGCAGCCTGCAGAAGGGCCGGGCAGCGGCAACGACCCGCCGGTCCCTGTTGCGCACCTCCGCCGGCGGCGCGCTCGCCTTCGGCGGCCTCGGGGCGCTGAGCGGCTGCGGGATCCCCGCCGCCGGCAAGACGCAGGGCGGTGTGTCCGCCGACGACCACTCAGCCAAGGAGAAGGAGATCAACTTCTCCAACTGGACCGAGTACATGGACGTGGACGACAGCGGCAAGCACCACCCGACGCTGGACGCCTTCCGCAAGCGGACCGGCATCACGGTCAAGTACACCGAGGACATCAACGACAACGACGAGTTCTTCGGCAAGATCCAGCCGCAGCTCGCCGCGGGCCAGGACACCGGGCGCGACCTCATCGTGCTCACCGACTGGCTCGCCGCCCGCATGATCCGCCTCGGCTACGTCCAGAAACTGGACGCCTCCAACCTGCCGCACGCCTACGCCAACCTCTCGGAGCAGTTCCGCAGCCCCGACTGGGACCCCGGCCGGGCCTACTCATACGTGTGGCAGGGCATCTCGACCGTCATCGCGTACAACAAGAAGGCCCTCGACGGCGTCGAGGTGAAGACGGTCTCCGACCTGCTCGACAACCCCAAGCTCAAGGGTCGTGTCGGCTTCCTGACCGAAATGCGCGACAGCGTCGGCATGACGATGCTCGACATGGGCAAGGACCCGGCGAAGTTCACCGACGACGACTACGACGCGGTGATCGCCCGCCTTCAGAAGGCCGTCGACAAGGGCCAGATCCGCCGCTTCACGGGCAACGACTACACGTCCGACCTCACCAAGGGCGACTTCGCCGCCTGTGTCGCCTGGGGCGGCGACGTCGTCCAGCTGCAGGCGGACAACCCGAACGTCGGCTATGTCATCCCCGACAGCGGCTACATGACGTCCACCGACAACCTGCTCATCCCCAACAAGGCACGCCACAAGACGAACGCCGAACGGCTCATCGACTACTACTACGAGCCGGAGCCGGCCGCCGAACTCGCCGCGTACATCAACTACGTGAGCCCGGTCGCGGGAGTGAAGCCCTACCTTGCCAAGATCGACAAGTCGGCGGCGGACAACCCGCTGATCCTTCCCGACCAGGCCATGCAGGCCAAGTCCCGCGCCTTCCGCTCACTCAGCTCGAAGGAAGAGACGGCCTACCAGCAGAAGTTCGCGAAGCTCACAGGGGCGTGACGAAGATGACGACCACAGACAACAGCGGCGACGTCCGCCTCTCCGGGATCAGCAAGACCTACGGCGCCTTCACCGCCGTACACCCGCTCGACCTGACCGTCCCGCAGGGCTCCTTCTTCGCCCTGCTCGGCGCCTCCGGCTGCGGCAAGACCACCACCCTGCGCATGATCGCCGGCCTGGAGGAGCCCACCGGCGGCACCGTCCACCTCGGCGACCAGGAGGTCACCCACCTGCCGCCGTACAAGCGTCCGGTGAACACGGTCTTCCAGTCCTACGCCCTCTTCCCGCACCTCGACATCTTCGAGAACGTCGCCTTCGGTCTGCGCCGGCGCGGCATCAAGTCGGTGAAGAAGCAGGTCGAGGACATGCTCGACCTCGTCCAGCTGGGAGAGCAGGCCCGTAAGAAGCCGCACCAGCTCTCCGGCGGCCAGCAGCAGCGTGTCGCGGTGGCCCGCGCGCTGATCAACCACCCCAAGGTGCTTCTGCTCGACGAGCCCCTCGGCGCCCTCGACCTCAAGCTGCGCCGCCAGATGCAGCTGGAGCTCAAGCGCATCCAGACCGAGGTCGGCATCACCTTCATCCATGTCACGCACGACCAGGAGGAGGCCATGACCATGGCCGACACGGTCGCCGTGATGAACGCGGGCCGCGTCGAACAGCTCGGCTCGCCCGCCGATCTCTACGAGAACCCGAACACCACCTTCGTCGCCAACTTCCTCGGCACCTCGAATCTGATCGAGGCCGAGGTCGACACCAAGAACGGCGACGACATCGTCCTCAAGGCGGGCGGCGGCAAGCTGGTCCTCCCCGAGGCGCGATGTTCCGCGCCGACGACGACCGGCGGCAAGGTGCTGGTCGGCGTCCGCCCGGAGAAGATCTCCCTCACCCACGCCGACGACGCGGGCGAGATCGCCGAGAACCGCAACCGGATCACCGGCCGGATCGCCGACTCCAGTTTCATCGGCGTCTCCACGCAGTACGTCATCGACAGCCCGGTCTGCCCGGAGTTCGAGGTCTACGCGCAGAACATCGACCGCGACACCCGGCTGGTGCCCGGCGCCGAGGTCGTCCTGCACTGGAACCCGGCGCACACCTTCGGCCTGGACGCCGCGCAGGACATCGACGCCGGCGTCGCCGAGGTCGAGGAGGACGCCGCCTGATGGCCGCCGTCACCGAGGCGCCACCCCTGGCGCCGGCCCCCGAGAAGAAGCCCCCGCGCAAACGGGGCCGCCTGGTGCCGTACTGGCTCCTGCTCCCCGGCATCCTCTGGCTGATCGTCTTCTTCGCGCTGCCGATGATCTACCAGGCCTCCACGTCCGTGCAGACGGGCTCCCTGGAGGAGGGCTACAAGGTCACCTGGCACTTCGCCACCTACTGGGACGCGCTGTCCGAGTACTGGCCGCAGTTCCTGCGCTCGGTCCTGTACGCGGCCGCCGCGACCGTCCTGTGTCTGGTGCTGGGCTACCCGCTGGCGTATCTGATCGCCTTCCGCGCGGGCCGCTGGCGGAACCTGATCATGGTCCTGGTGATCGCGCCGTTCTTCACCAGCTTCCTGATCCGCACCCTCGCCTGGAAGACGATCCTCGCCGACAGCGGCCCGGTGGTGAGCACCCTCAACACGCTGCACGTCCTGGACGTCACCAACTGGCTCGGCTGGACCTCCGGCGACCGCGTGCTGGCCACGCCGCTCGCGGTGGTCTGCGGACTGACGTACAACTTCCTGCCGTTCATGATCCTGCCGCTGTACACCTCGCTGGAGCGCATCGACGGACGGCTGCACGAGGCGGCCGGTGATCTGTACGCCAAGCCCTGGACCACCTTCCGCAAGGTGACCTTCCCGCTGTCGATGCCGGGCGTCGTCTCCGGCACGCTGCTGACCTTCATCCCGGCGGCCGGCGACTACGTCAACGCCGAACTCCTCGGCTCGACCGACACCCGCATGATCGGAAACGTCATCCAGACCCAGTTCCTGCGGATTCTGGACTATCCGACGGCCGCGGCCCTCTCCTTCATCCTCATGGCCGCGATCCTCTTCATGGTCACCTTCTACATTCGCAAGTCCGGGACGGAGGATCTGGTTTAAATGTCCGTCCTCAACTGGCTCAAGCGCCATCTCGTCGTCATCGCGGGACTGCTGACACTCGGATATCTGCTGCTGCCGAACGTCGTCGTCACGGTGTTCTCCTTCAACAAACCGAAGGGGCGCTTCAACTACCAATGGCAGCAGTTCTCCACGGACGCGTGGAAGGACCCGTGCGGCGTCGCCGACATGTGCGGCTCGCTCTCGATCAGCCTCCAGATCGCCTTCTGGGCGACGATCGGCGCCACGGTTCTCGGCACGATGATCGCCTTCGCACTGGTCCGCTACCGGTTCCGCGCGCGGGGCACCGTGAACTCGCTGATCTTCCTGCCGATGGCGATGCCCGAGGTCGTCATGGCGGCCTCACTGCTCACCCTGTTCCTCAACCTGGGTGCGCAGCTGGGCTTCTGGACGATCCTGATCGCCCACATCATGTTCTGCCTCAGCTTCGTCGTCGTCGCCGTCAAGGCGCGCGTGATGTCGATGGACCCGCGCCTGGAGCAGGCCGCCCAGGATCTCTACGCCGGCCCGGCGCAGACCTTCCTGCGCGTCACCCTGCCCATCGCGGCCCCCGGGATCGCCGCGGGTGCGCTCCTGTCCTTCGCGCTCTCCTTCGACGATTTCATCATCACCAATTTCAACGCGGGCTCGACCGTCACCTTCCCCATGTTCGTCTGGGGCTCGGCACAGCGCGGAACGCCCGTTCAGATCAATGTCATCGGTACGGCCATGTTCCTCGTCGCCGTACTGTTGGTCCTTTCCTCGATGCTCATCGGGAATCGTCGCAACAAGCAAAAGGCGTAATCGCAAAACACCTGCACAACGCCTGTAGGGAGTTGAAATCATGGCCCCAAGCGCCATGAGTCGTGGCAACAACTGGACAAAGTCTCTTTCTGACGCACAGCCCGTCCCGTACTGGCTGGAAGACCCCGGCAAGCCCCACCCCGAGCCCGCGCTCACCGGCGCCGAGACCTGCGATCTGCTGGTGGTCGGCGGCGGCTACAGCGGACTGTGGACCGCGCTGATCGCCAAGGAGCGCGACCCGGGACGGGATGTCGTTCTGCTGGAAGGCCGCGAGGTGGGCTGGGCCGCCTCGGGCCGCAACGGCGGCTTCTGCGCCGCCTCCCTCACCCACGGCCTGCCCAACGGCCTGGCCCGCTGGCCGGAGGAGATCCACAAGCTTCAGGAGCTGGGCGCCCGCAACCTCGACGAGATCGAGAAGGCGGTCGCCCGCCACTCCCTGGACTGCGACTTCGAGCGCACCGGAGAGATCGACGTCGCGACCGAGACGTACCAGGCCCGGGAACTGCGCGACTGGTACGAGGAGATGGAGCGCGAGGGCCTCGCCGACGGCATCGAGTTCCTGGACGCCGAAGCGGTGCGGGAACAAGTCGACTCACCGACATTCCAGGCGGGCCTGTGGGACCGCCAGGGCGTCGCCATGCTCCACCCCGCCAAGCTCGCCTGGGGCCTCAAGCGAGCCTGCCTCGCCCTCGGCGTCCGTATCCACGAGCGCACCCCGGCCCTCACCCTCAAGCCGTACGGCGCCGGCATGGCCGTACGCACCCCCTACGGCTCAGTCCGCGCCCGCAAGGTCGCGCTCGGCACCAACATCTTCCCGAACCTGCTCAAGCGGGTACGGGCGTACACCGTCCCCGTCTACGACTACGCGCTGATGACCGAGCCGCTGAGCGACGAGCAGCTGACGTCCATCGGCTGGAAGAACCGCCAGGGACTCGGGGACAGCGCCAACCAGTTCCACTACTTCCGGCTCTCCGCCGACAACCGCATCCTGTGGGGCGGTTACGACGCGATCCACCACTACGGCGGCCGGGTGCGCGCCGAGTACGACGACCGGCCGGAGACGTACGCCAAGCTCGCCGGGCACTTCTTCACCTGCTTCCCGCAGCTGGAGGGCGTCCGCTTCACGCACGCGTGGGGCGGCGCCATCGACACCTGCTCGCGCTTCTCGGCGTTCTTCGGCACCGCTCACCACGGCAATGTCGCCTACGCGGCGGGCTACACGGGCCTCGGCGTGGGCGCCACCCGCTTCGGTGCCGAGGTGATGTTGGACCTGCTGGCGGGGGAGACCACGGAGCGGACGTCGCTGGAGATGGTCCGCAAGAAGCCCCTGCCGTTCCCGCCCGAGCCCTTCGCCTGGACCGGCATCGCGCTCACCAAGTGGTCGCTGGCCCGCGCGGATTCGCATGGCGGCCGCCGCAACCTCTGGCTGCGGACGATGGACCGGCTGGGCCTCGGCTTCGACAGCTGAGTACGAGTCCGGGGTGCGATTCCCGAGTGTGATCCCTGAGTGTGATCCCTGAGTGTGATCCAGCTCACTTCAACTGGGTGTGGAAACCCGCGTAATGCCCGCCGGAGACCTCCCTCTCTCCCGTGACGCGACCAGCGTCCAGGAGAGACAGGAGGTCTCCTCATGGCTGGGGCGAACACGGCGGTCGAGTGGCTGGCGTCCGTTGCTCCGGATCCCGAGGCCTGCCGCTGGGAGTGGGAGCGCAATCCCCTGGGGATCGCGCTGCTGCCCGCAGGCAAGGCCTGGGACGTACTCATCCTGCCTGGCGAACTCGGCTATCCCACGCTCGACGTCCTCACCCGTTTCCTCGACCGGCCCGGCCCGGTGCTGGTCGACTTCGGCGACGCCCGCATGGGCTTCTTCGTGCCGCCGGGCACCGCGGCCCGCTGGCTCGGCACCGGCATCCGTACGGCAGGAGCCGGCACCTGGATCGTGGTGCCGTACCCGGGACGCTCGACCGGCGGCGTCCGCTGGCTGGTCCCCCCGGACGGCTCGGGCACCCTCACGGATCCCGCGCTCCTCGAACTGGCGATGCACGAGGCGGCGGCGGGCCTGGCGCGCGAGGAGGACACATGACGGGCGTCTGATGGTCAGAGGTCTATGCAGAGGTCTATGCAGAGGGCACAGACGGCCTGGACGGACGATCTACGACAGACGGTTCACGCAGACTTGCCGCATTCGCGTCGGCCCCCCCTGAGGCCGACGCGGACCAGGAAAAGCCGAAGAGACGCGAGCAGCACCGTGCACAGACACCAGCTGGCCACGACGTCCAGAGGCCAGTGATAGCCGCGCCGCACCAGCCCGAACCCGACCGCGAGGTTGACGACGGCGCAGGCGACGAGCAGCGCGCGGCGGGCGTACGTGGTGCGCAGCCAGGGGAGCAGGAGCAGGGTTGCCGAGCCGTAGGCGACGGCGGCCGTCGCGGTGTGGCCGGACGGGTAGTAGCCGGTGCCAGGGGGCACGACGGGGGTGCCCGGCCGGTCGATCAGTTCTTTGAGGGGGACGATCAGCGCCGGGACCAGCGCCATCAGGAGGGCGGCCGCGAGGGGCGGCAGCCACCAGCGGTACGCCCCCGCCGCACGGCTCCGCCAGGCCACGTAGACCAGGGCGACGACGAGCAAGGGCACCGCGACCTGGACATTGCCCAGGTCGGCGAGGAGTTCGGAGAACCGGTCCGGGTGCGCGAGAGCGCCGCTGACCCGCCGGTCAACGCGCAGCAGCAGGCCGTTGGACACGACCTGCCAGGTGATCAGCGCGAAGAGGAGGGCGGGAAGCCCGAGAAGGAGAAGAAAGGAGGTCGGCCGCCCCGGAACAGGGGGGGTAGTTCCGAGGCGGCCGATCAGATCGGATCGACGCCCACCCCGGGGGGTTTGGGGCGGGCGACTGTCCGATCGGTGAGGAGATCCGGAGCCGGAAGCTCCGGTTGTGTGCGCGAGGGCACGACCAGGTCGTAGCTGGGGAGGCCACGGCCTGAAATCGCCCACAGTCCCCTGTGAGCGGGGTGTATCTCTCATCTGGGTAGAACCTACGGCAGGGGGTGGGCGGAAGACAGGCGGAATCGCGTCCCGCCATCCACCTCGCACACGTTCTTCACACGGCCTGACGCCGGCCGCCCCGGCCCCGGAATCGCGGTGGATGCCAGGGCTGGGGCGGGTGGTGCGCATGGGACGTGCATCCTGTGTGTGAGCTGCGGATTCCGCTTGGCTCAGATCCGCGCGAAGGCCTGCTCGATGATGTCGAGACCCTCGTTCAGGAGGTCCTCGCCGATGACCAGCGGGGGCAGGAAACGCAGGACGTTGCCGTAGGTGCCACAGGTCAGGACCAGCAGGCCCTCCTGGTGGCAGGCCTTGGCGAGCGCGGCGGTCGCCTCCGGGTTCGGCTCCTTGGTCGTACGGTCCTTGACCAGCTCGATGGCGATCATCGCGCCCCGGCCGCGGACATCGCCGATGATGTCGAACTTCTCGGCCATTGCGGTGAGGCGGGCCTTCATGACCGCCTCGATGTTCTTCGCCCTGGCGTTGAGGTCGAGCTCCTTCATCGTCTCGATGGAGCCGAGCGCACCGGCGCAGGCGACGGGGTTGCCGCCGTAGGTGCCGCCCAGGCCGCCCGCGTGTGCGGCGTCCATGATCTCGGCGCGGCCGGTGACGGCGGCGAGCGGCAGGCCGCCCGCGATGCCCTTGGCGGTGGTGATCAGGTCGGGGACGATGCCCTCGTCCTCGCACGCGAACCACTGGCCGGTGCGGCAGAAGCCGGACTGGATCTCGTCCGCGACGAATACGATCCCGTTGTCGGCGGCGAACTTCCGGACCGCGGGCAGGAAGCCCTTGGCCGGCTCGATGAAGCCGCCCTCGCCGAGCACCGGCTCGATGATGATCGCGGCGACGTTGTCCGGGCCGACCTGCTTGGTGATCTGGTCGATGGCCTGCGCGGCGGCCTCGGGACCGGCGTTCTCCGGACCGGTCGGCCAGCGGTAGCCGTACGCGACCGGTACCCGGTACACCTCGGGCGCGAACGGCCCGAAGCCGTGCTTGTACGGCATGTTCTTCGAGGTCAGGGCCATCGTCAGGTTGGTGCGGCCGTGGTAGCCGTGGTCGAAGACGACGACGGCCTGGCGCTTGGTGTAGGCACGGGCGATCTTGACGGCGTTCTCGACGGCCTCGGCGCCGCTGTTGAACAGCGCGGACTTCTTGGCGTGGTCACCCGGGGTGAGCTCGGCGAGGGCCTCGGCGACCTCCACATAGCCCTCGTACGGGGTGACCATGAAACAGGTGTGGGTGAAGTCGGCGAGCTGCGCGGAGGCCCGGCGTACGACGGCCTCGGCGGACGCGCCGACGGACGTCACCGCGATACCGGAACCGAAGTCGATGAGCCGGTTCCCGTCGACGTCCTCGATGATCCCGCCGCCCGCGCGCGCGGTGAACACGGGCAGCACGGAGCCCACGCCCTGCGCGACCGCGGCGGTACGGCGGGCCTGCAGTTCCTGCGACTTGGGGCCGGGGATGGCGGTGACGATCCGGCGCTCCTGCGGAAGTGCACTCATGAGGGGCTCCTGGGGTTTCACGGGGTTTTACGGATGGGCTTCGGCGACTCTTGTCTTCTTTTCTCGCAGGTTAGGACCGGGGACGGGGGGTGGGCATGCTCCATGTGGGCGCTGTCGCGGGTTCGGGTTGTCCGCCGTGGACATGGCGCCCGCCACGGGGCCCGGCCGCGTAAGCGGTGAACTCCCCGTGCCGGGGCGTTAGATTGACCGCTGACGGTGGACGGAACGGCTGGTCAGGGAACGAGGGCGATGGACAGCGACGGGACGCAGGACGCACGGGGTACGCATGCGAATCCTGTGCCGCGTCCGGCACGTCCGCCACAGGTGCCGCCGCGGCCCACGGAAGCCCCCGGCATGCCGCCGCGGCCGGACGGATCGGCGTTCCTGACGTGGCTGCGGGCGCCGCGGCCGGAGGCGGCGCCCGGGGTGTGGCGGTTCGGGCATCGGCCGCGGCCGGAGGAGGAGCCGGAGAACATTCCGGGGCGGCAGTTGATCAGTGGGGCCGTGATTGCGTTTCTGGTGGGCTGGCTGATCTGGTCCCTGCTCCAGAACGGCTATCTGGGTGGCTGGTGGTGGGTTCCGCTCTTTCTGATCACCCCCGACTCCTGGCGCGGTGACAACAGCGACCTCGGCCCGACGGGCACCACCTTCCTCTACTACGGCTACGAGGTGCTCGTCGCGTTGATCATCATGGTCGTCGTGGGCAAACTCGGTCGCTGGGGCGAGGTGTGGCGCCGCTTCATCGCCCCACACCTGCGGCGCCCACAGCGCCAGGAATCGGTGCCTACCCCTACGGACGACCCCGCACAATGGCCCGCCCTCCGCGCAGCCGGCGCCGTGGACGCCGCCGAGCGGCTTGCCGCGGAGGCCCACTCCGGTCTGATGCGGGACGTGGACCACGCCCGGATCGTCCGCGCCTGGCAGGGCGTGCGCACCGGCCGGCACACCCTCGCCGCGTTCACCGGCGCCGTGCTCAAGGACGGCGCCGCCGCCTGTCTGCACCCTTCGGGCGAGCGCGACCTGCCGGCCCGGCTCGCCCGGCACGACCTGGTGACCGGGCAGGTACGGCTCGGGACGACGGCCGACGACCCCCGCAACCCGTACGCCTACCGCGGGGCCGGACTCGGTCTAGGCCCTGAACTGCTCGGCACCTCCCTGCTCGCCGTCGGCCCGGCCGGCTCCGGCAAGACCGGCACCGTGGTGCGGCCGCTCGCCGAGTCGCTGTGTCTGCACGCCCTTGCCGGACGCGCCGCGGTCGTCGTGGTCGGCGCGGCCGGCGCCGAGCTCGGCCCCGCCGACGCGTACGACGTCGTCGTACGGATCGGGAATCCGGAATCGGTGTACGACCTGGACCTGTACGGCGGGACGAGCGACCCCGACGAGGCCGCGGCCGTGCTTGCCGAGGCGTTGGTCGGGGACCTTGCCGATCCGCACCCGGGCAGTGACGGCCGCCGGTCCACGACTGTGCTCGCCCAGCTGCTCGGCCCGTTCCGGGCGGTCCACGGCCGCTTCCCCTCCGTGCCGGAGCTGCGGCAGCTGCTCGACGGGGCGCCCGGGCCGCTGGATGCGCTGCGCACGGCGCTGCAGGGCTCCGGGCAGGAGTCGCTGCTGCGTGAACTGGATGCCCGGGAGCGGCAGTTGGGGCAGCCCGGCGATGTTGCGGCCGTGCTGGCGGATCGGGTGGCGCTGCTGGACCGGCCCGCCTTCGCCGGGTTCTTCGACACGTCCGGACAGTCGAAGCCCTTCTCCCTCAAGGCCCTCGACCACCCGGTGCGGGTCCGAATCGACCTGCCCGAGCGCGGGCACGCGGACGCCTCGCGGATGCTGGCGCGGCTGGTGCTCGCCCAGTTCACGGCGAGCGTGGCGGTGCGGGAGGACCGGTCGCTGTTCGCCTGTCTGGTGCTGGACGACGCGACGGGGGTGGTGACCCCGGAGGCGGTGCGCGGGGTCCAGCGGCTGCGGTCGGGGAACGCAGGCGTCGTACTGACCCTGCGGACGCTGGACGACGTGCCGAGGCCACTGCGCGGGCCGCTGCTCGGCTCCACCGGATGCCGTATGGCGCTGTCCGGGCTCACCCCGTGGGACGGGCAGGACTTCGCCGAGGTCTGGGGCAAGGAGTGGACCGAGGCGCGGGACGTCACCGACCGGCAGATCATCGCCGAGACCCCGGCCGGCAAGGCCGTCCATATGCTCCGGCGCGTCATCACCGGCAAGGCGCCCACCGCACGGGCCGTGACCGTCCGCCAGGTAGAGCGGGAGCGCTGGTCGGCGTCCGAGCTGGCGCACGGGGTGCCGCCCGGGCACGCGGTGCTGTCGCTGACGACCGTGAAGGGCGAGCACGCGCCGCCGCTGCTGGTGGATCTGAGGGGTTAGGTCTGGACTTCACGGCACCCGGGGACCGTACGGTGAGGCAGAATCGCCACAGGCCGTTCATACGAGGCGGCCAAAAGATCCACAAGGTTCGCCCGATCCCCGCAGACCTGACCTGACCTGACCTGACCTGAAGGCCTCATGCCCCCGACGCTCGCCTCGCTCGTCCACCACTCCGCGCTCAAACTCACCGTGCGCGCGGGCGAGGACCGCCTCGACGTGCCGGTCCGCTGGGCGCATGTCAGCGAGCTCGCCGATCCCGTGCCGTACATGGAGGGCGGGGAGCTGTTGCTGATCACCGCGCTGAAGCTGGACGCGGAGGATCCGGAGGCGATGCGGCGGTATGTGAAGCGGCTGGTGGGGGCGGGGGTCGTCGGGCTCGGGTTCGCCGTGGGGGTCAATTACGAGGAGATCCCCGAGGCGCTCGTCGACGCGGCGGAGAGCGAGGGCCTGCCGCTGCTGGAGGTGCCGCGCCGCACGCCCTTCCTCGCGATCAGCAAGGCTGTGTCCGCGGCGATCGCTGCCGACCAGTACCGGGCGGTGACGGCGGGTTTCGCCGCACAGCGCGAACTGACCAAGCAGGCGCTGACGGGCGGGCCCGAGGGGGTGCTGTCCGCACTCGCCTCGCAGGTCGACGGGTGGGCGGCGCTCTACGACGCCTCGGGCGCCGTGGTCGCGGCCGCACCGGAGTGGGCGGGGCGGCGGGCCGGGCGGCTGACGGCGGACGTGGAGCGGCTGCGGGAGCGGCCGGCGCCGGCGTCCGCGGTGGTCGGCCCCCCGGACAACGAGGACCGTGTCGAACTGCACTCGCTGGGCACGGGGCGGCGGCCGCGGGCGGCGCTGGCGGTGGGGACGGCGGCGGCGCTCGGCACGGCGGAGCGGTATGCGGTCCACTCGGCGATCGCGCTGCTGACGCTGACGACGGAACGGTCCCGGTCGCTGCACGCGGCGGAACAGCGCATCGGTGCGGCGGTGCTGCGGATGCTGCTCGCGGGGGAGCCGGACCATGCGCGGGCCGTCGCGGGCCACCTGTACGGGGGTCTGCTGGACGCTCCCTTCCGGGTGATCGTCGCCGAGTCGGTCTCCGCGTCCGCCGCACGGGCCGCCGCCGACGCGGGCGGTGATCCGCTGGCCGGGCTCGCCGAGATCGTGGAGTCGGCGGCCGCGCGGGCCGGGGAAGCCGTGCTCGTCGTACCCGAGGGGGAGCGGCTGGTCGTGCTGGCCGCGGACGGGGGTGCGGCGGTCGCCGCCTGCGGGGAGTACGCGGCTGCGGTGGAAGCCGCGCGAGGCGGTGCGGAGGCGGCGCGGGATGCTGCCGGCGGTGACGAGGACGAGCTGGTGGTCGGGCTGTCGGCGCCCGTGGGGCCGATCGCGGCTGCGGCGGCGTACAAGCAGGCCGAGCAGGCGTTGTCGGTGGCCCGGCGGCGGGGGCGGGTGTGCGTGGGGCATGAGCAGCTGGCGGCCGGGTCCGTGCTGCCCTTGTTGGCCGACGACGCGGTGAAGGCGTTCGCGGACGGGTTGCTGCGGCCGCTGTACGAGCATGACGCCACGGGGCGGGGGGATCTGGTGGCCTCGTTGCGGGCGTGGTTGTCGCGGCATGGGCAGTGGGATGCGGCGGCTGCGGATCTGGGGGTTCATCGGCATACGTTGCGGTATCGGATGCGGCGGGTGGAGGAGATTCTGGGGCGGTCGCTGGATGATCCGGATGTGCGGATGGAGTTGTGGCTGGCGTTGAAGGCGACGTCTGCCGAGTAGACAACGTGGGTTTTCGCCCCCGCCTCCACCGCCCTACCGTGGACTCGAACCACCACCCTGCACACACCCCTAACGCGGAAGGGCCGGGACCCACATGACTTCCACCCACGCCTTCTGGCTCGCCGGCCGCCAGGTCACCGGCGAGGACAGCTTCGACGTCACCTCCCCGTGGGACGGCCGCCTCGTCGGCAAGGTGAGCGTGCCGACGGACGCCCAGGTCGAGGAGGCCGTCGCCGCCGCCCACGCCGTCCGCGAGGACTTCGCCGCCACGCCCGCCCATGTCCGCGCCGCCGCCCTCGACCATGTGAGCCGCAGGCTCGTCGAGCGCACCGAGGAGATCGCCCAGCTGATCTCCGCCGAGAACGGCAAGCCGATCAAGTGGGCCAGGGGCGAGGTCGGGCGCGCCGTCTCCGTGTTCCGGTTCGCGGCCGAAGAGGCCCGTCGGTTCAACGGCGGCGAGGCCCAGCGCCTCGACACCGACCTCGGCGGTCAGGGGCGACTGGCCCTCACCCGGCGCTTCCCGAAGGGCGTCGTCCTCGGGATCGCGCCCTTCAACTTCCCGCTCAACCTGTGCGCCCACAAGATCGCCCCGGCGATCGCCGCCGGCGCGCCGATCATCCTCAAGCCGGCGCCCGCCACCCCGCTCTCCGGCCTGATCATCGGTGACCTGCTCGCCGAGACCGACCTCCCGGCGGGCTCCTGGAGCATCCTCCCGGTCGCCAACGACAAGATGCCCGCCCTCGTCCAGGACGAGCGTCTGCCGGTCATCTCCTTCACCGGTTCCGAGAAGGTCGGCTACGCGATCATGGACTCGGTGCCGCGCAAGCACTGCACCCTTGAGCTGGGCGGCAACGGCGCGGCCGTCGTCCTCGGTGACTTCGCCTCCGACGCCGACCTCGACTGGGCCGCCACCCGCATCGCCACCTTCTCCAACTATCAGGGCGGCCAGTCCTGCATCTCCGTGCAGCGGGTCATCGCCGACGCGTCGGTGTACGACCGGCTGCTGCCGCGTATCGTCGCCGCCGTCGAGGCCCAGGTCACCGGTGACCCGGGTGACGACAAGACCGACGTCGGGCCGCTGGTCAGCGAGGACGCCGCGCGGCGCGTCGAGTCGTGGGTGAAGGAGGCCGTCGAGGCCGGGGCGACCCTGCTCACCGGCGGTGACCGCGACGGCGCCTCCTACGCGCCGACTGTCCTCACCGACGTACCGGCCGACACGACGATCTCCTGCGAGGAGGTCTTCGGGCCCGTCCTCACCGTGCAGAAGGTGGACGGGGAGGCCGAGGCCTTCGCCGCCGTCAACTCCTCCAAGTACGGCCTCCAGGCGGGCGTGTTCACGCATGACCTGCAGGTCGCCTTCCGCGCCCACCGTGCCCTTGAGGTCGGCGGCGTCGTCATCGGCGACGTCCCGTCCTACCGCGCCGACCAGATGCCGTACGGCGGCGCCAAGCAGTCCGGGGTCGGCCGCGAGGGCGTGAAGTTCGCGATGGACGACTACACGTACGAGCGGGTGCTGGTGCTCACGGGCCTCGCGCTCTAGCCCCGTTCCTCGGGGCCACACTCTAGCTAATGGGAACCATTTTCATATAGGCTGGCCGAAGAGGCCCGGCACCGATGCCTTCCGGTGCCGGGCCTCTTCTTCAAATCGGCTTCGCCCGGACCCTCAACCGGAGAAGCCGACGTGCGCGAGCCGCAGTGGGCCGCGCAGCCTGATGTGTACGTCGTGCACGCCCTCGGCGACGACGTCGGCGTCGAGTGTGGTGTACGCGTACGGGTCGTCCGAGGCGGTCGTCTCGTCCGGCGCCAGTACGGCGAGCAGTGCGCCGCCGTCCAGGGACAGTTCCAACACGCCGTCGCCCGCCACGGAGACCGTCACCTCCGCGATGCCGTCCCCGAAGTCGCAGTCCCGGTAGATCAGTTCGGCGTTCCGGCCCGTCGCCGGTGTCACCGCGTCGCCCGCCGCCTTCGTACGGTCGACGATCGCGACGCCGCTCTGCTCGTCGAAGTCGACCGCGTTCAGGCCGTGTCGGAGCACGGGGCGCGGGGCGTCGGGCTCGCCGTCCAGGGTCACGGTCGTGCGCAGGCGGATGTCCTCGCTGGAGGCTCCCACCAGTACGTCGTACGGGCCCGGCTCGCGGCGCCATCCGCCGCGGGCCACGTCCCAGAAGTCGAAGGCGGTCAAGGGGACTTCGAAGGACAGGTCCGCCTTCGCGCCGGGCGCGAGGGTGATCCGGCGGTGGGCGAGCAGCTCGCGGCGCGGGCGCGTCACCGTCGGCTCCACGGCACGGGTGTAGAGCTGCGCGACCTCGTCGGCGGTGATGTCGCCGGTGTTGGTGACCGTGAAGGAGACGTGCGCCGCCGCGTCGTCGACCCGCACCGACAGGTCGGCGTAGGAGAAGCTCGCGTACGACAGGCCGTGTCCGAACGGGAACAGCGGCGTCCCCTCGAAGTACAGGTACGTCTGGCGGCCACCGATCACGTCGTAGTCGAAGAGGTCGGGAAGGTCGGCGTCGTCCTCGTACCAGGTCTGCGGGAGGCGGCCCGCGGGGGAGACGTCGCCGGACAGCACCCGGGCCAGGGCGGTGCCCGCGGCCTGGCCGCCGTGCGCGGTCCACAGCACCGCCGGGAGCGCGGCGGTCGCGACCGCGTACGGATACGCGGAGACCAGTGCCAGCACCGTGTTGGGGTTGGTGACACGGGCGGCGCGCAGGATGCGCTCCTGGTGTGCGGGCAGCCGGAGCGTCGTACGGTCCTCGGTCTCGCGGCCGTTGATGTGCGGGTCGTTGCCCGCGACCACCAGCACCACATCCGCCCGCTCAGTGACCTGTGTCACTGCGTCCTCGCCGCGTTCGGTCACGATGAGCTCCCAGACATCCGGCTTCGCCTCCGGTTCCGGATTTCCGTCGGCAACCTTTACTCCGTCGGCGGCGACAGAGACGTGGCGGCCCGTACCGACGTGCCGGAGGAGGTGACCGTTGTCGTGAGGTTCCAGGCGGAAGGTCTCCTGGACGACCCAGCCGCCCGGCTGGTCCGCGGAGGCGCGTACATAGCCGTCGTCGGCCACCGAGAGGTAGCGGCCGTCGGGGGCGCGCAGGGTCAGGATGCCCTCGCCCCAGTCGATCAGCGCGAACTCGGTGCCGGTGGCGTCGGTGGTGAGCGGGGGCAGGTCCGTGCGGCCCGCGAGCAGGGCCGGGTCCAGGGCGCCCTCCGCGCCGCGCACCTCGTCGACGGCATCGGCGGCCGCGGGGACGTGCAGGAACGTACCGGCGGACGTCTTCAGGAGCACCCGGTCCACGCCCTCCGCGAACTCCACGCGCTCGGCGCCGAACCGCTCGTACAGGCCCTCCAGCGGAGTGGAGCGGTGGATGAGGGTGCCGCTGTACCAGTCGAGTTTGCACTCGTCGGCGAGCAGGCCGACGACGGCGATACGGGTGTCGGGGGCCAGCGGCAGCAGACCGTCGTTCTTGAGGAGCACGATCGCCTGCTCCGCCGCTTCCTGGGCGAGCGCGCGGTGGGCCGGGGTGTCGAAGTCCTTGAGGCCGGCGTGCGGGTCGTACAGCGGGTCGAACTCGCCGAGCCGGAAGCGGACGGAGAGCTGGCGGCGGACCGCCGTGTCGATGTCGGCCTCGGTCAACAGCCCGTCGGCGTGGGCCTTCTTGACCCGGGCGATGATCTGCGAACCGTCCGTCCCGTGATCGGTGAAGCTGTCGACGCCCGCGATCAGTGCGGCCGCCGTCGCCTCCTCGTGGGTGTCGTAGTAGTGCTCCAAGTCCACCAGGTTGGAGGGCGCGCCCGCGTCCGAGCAGACCAGCAGATCCTCGTCGGTCCAGGTGCGCAGGTGCTCGCGCAGATACGGGGAGACGTGGTTGGGGCGGCCGTTGACCAGGTTGTACGCCGGCATCACCCCCGCCACCGCACCCGCCTCGACCGCCTCGCGGAAGGCGCGCAGATCGTACTCGTGCAGCACGCGCGGACGGACCGAGGACGACGAAGTAGCCCTGTCCGTCTCGTTGTTGTGGGCCAGCCAGTGCTTGAGGACCGGGGCCGTGCGCCAGTACGTGGGGTGGTCGCCGCGCAGGCCGCGGGTGTACGCGACGGCGATCGCCGAGGTGAGCTTCGGGTCCTCGGAGTAGCCCTCCTCGTTGCGGCCCCACAGAGGGTGGCGCAGCAGGTTCACCGTGGGGGACCAGACGTTGAGGCCGACCCGGTCGTCCTGGGCGTGCATCGCCCGGGCCTCCTTGGACACCGCCTCACCGATGCGGCGTACGAGATCCGTGTTCCAGGTGGCGCCGAGTCCGACGGCCTGCGGGAAGACGGTGGCCGGGCCCATCCAGGCGACACCGTGCAGCGCCTCCTGGCCGGTGCGGAAGGCCTCGATGCCGAGGCGCCCCACCGCGGGCGCGAACTGGTGCAGGAAGGAGATCTTCTCGTCGAGCGTCAGCCGCTGGAGCAGGTCGTCGATGCGCTTCGCGAACGGCAGTTGCGGATCGCGGAACGGCGGCGTGGGCGGCGTCTGTGCGGTCACGTGGGGATCCCCTTGCGATGGAGCGGCGTAGCGCTTTCGAAGCGCTTCGATGCTCATTCGACGAACCTCCGGGTGTCAAGGGGCGCTCACCGATACTTCAAGCAGCGCATAAGAAAAGGTCGTTGGCGATAGCTCGGAGGAATCTTGGAATCGACCCTTGTGCACCCCCAGGCGTTCACTTAACCTCACAGCAACATCGAAGCGCTTCGACTAGGGATCGACCTCCAGAGGTCGAATGCATGGGTCGGAGGAATCGCTTCAGCTCAGCCAGTTCCACTCAAGACACCGCAGCCGACGGCCACCGCCGGGTGTCCTGGTGCGCCATGAAGGGTTGACGCAATGACGCCGAACGCCGCTTCCGCCTCCTCCGGGCCCAGCCGGAGAAGCTTCCTCGCCTCCACTGCGGTCGTCACCGCAGCGGTGGCGGGCGGGATGCCGCTGCTTGCCGCCTGCGGCGGTTCGGACAGCGGCTCCCGCGGAGGCACCACCTCCGGCAAGGACGCGAAGAAGCTGCTGCCGGCGTACGTCGCGAGCAACGTGGTGACGCCCGACATCCCCGCCAAGAACGGCTCGGCGATGGGCTTCACCCGCGAGCTGGCGATCGCCGACCTCAAGACCTCCGTCCCGAAGAAGCTCGGCAGGGGCGGCAAGGTCACCATCATGTCGCCGTTCTGGGGCTCGCCGCCGAAGGGCGACAACCCCTACTACACGGCGATGAACAGCCTCATCGGCGTCGACGTCGTCTGGCAGAACCAGGACGGCAACACCTACGACCAGAAGCTCGGCGCGGTCCTCGCCTCCAGCGACATCCCGGACGTGGTGGTCGTCCCCAGCTGGAACATGGGCGGCAAGATACCCAGCGCCATCACCGGCAAGTTCGCCGACCTCGGCCCGTATCTGTCCGGGGACAAGGCCAAGGAGTACCCGAACCTCGCGGCGATCCCGACGGACGCCTGGCAGCGCTCGATCTTCGGCGGTCAGCTGCGCGGACTGCCGCAGCCGGGCCCGTACGTCACGGGCATCGTGCCGCTCTACCGCAAGGACCTCTTCGACAAGGCGGGCTACACGATCCCCAAGTCCGCCGACGAGTTCACGGCGCTCTGCAAGGAGATCACCAGCCCCAAGGCCAAGCGCTGGGCCTGCGGTGACATGAAATGGACCGCGTTCAACATCTTCGGCGTGATGTCCGGCTCGGAGAAGCCGCTCGGCTGGAACCTCGTCGACGGCAAGATGATCTACCGCATCGAGACCCCCGAATATCTTGAGGCGCTGGAGTGGACCCGCAAGCTGTTCGCCGCCGGGTACGTCCACCCCGACTTCAAGTTGGGCAAGAGCCAGGCCACCGACCCCAGCCCCAAGTTCGCCGCCGGCGAGTTCCTGATCTGGAACAACAACATCGTCAACTGGTACGGGCAGCAGGCCGCCCAGGCCACCCAGAACCCGAGCTTCAAGATCTGGGGCATGGACCTCTTCGGCCACGACGGCGGCAACCCGACCCTGTGGGCCGAGCAGCCGGCCGGCATCTTCGCCTTCGTCAGCAAGAAGGCCTCCGAGTCCGTCATCCGTGATGTGCTGGCCGTCGCCAATGTCACCGCGGCGCCATACGGCACCAAGGAGTGGATGCTGACCAACTACGGCGTCGAGGGCACCCACTACGCGATGAAGAACGGCGTGCCCGTCAAGAACGACAAGGGCAACAACGAGGTCGTCAACGCCTACGTCATGGTCGCGAGCCCGGCCGCCACCATCGCCCACCCCGACTTCCCGGACATCACCAAGGCCAGCGTCGAGTGGCAGCAGCGGATGGGCGCCTTCACCAAGAAGTCGTCCTTCTGGGGCCTGACGATCTCCGAGCCCTCCCGCTTCACCAATCTCTCCAACGACATGGAGCAGATGGAGGACGACGTCGTCCGCGGCCACAAGTCGATCAGCGACATGCAGCAGTGGATCTCCGACTGGAAGAGCAAGGGCGGCGACAAGCTGCGCGACTGGTACAAGAAGCTGCTCGACGAGAACGGCTCGGCGGCGAGCTGACCCGGCACTGAGGCAAGGAGAACCGCCGTGTCCCACAGCACGGTGCCTCGGAGCAGCGCCGAGGCCAGTACGCCGGTGAAGACCCCGGAGGCGTCCGGCGGCGCCACCGGTTCCCGGAACCGGAAGAAGAAGGATCCGGGCAGGCTGAGCCTCGGGCTCAGGTTCAGACGCGACCGCGTCCTGCTCCTGATGACGCTGCCGGCCGTCGTGCTGATCCTGGTCTTCAACTACCTGCCCATCCTCGGCAACGTCGTCGCGTTCCAGGACTACGACCCCTACGTCAGCGACAACGGCATCGTCTCGATGCTGCACAGCCCGTGGGTGGGTCTGGAGAACTTCCAGGCGATCTTCGCGGACTCGGCCTTCTGGAGCGCCGTCCAGAACACACTGGTGCTCTTCTTTCTCCAGCTCGTCCTGTACTTCCCGATCCCGATCCTGCTGGCGCTGCTCATCAACAGCGTGGTCAGGCCCCGGGTACGGGCGTTCTCCCAGGCGATTCTGTATCTGCCGCACTTCTTCTCGTGGGTGCTGGTCATCGCCGTCTTCCAGCAACTCTTCGGCGGGGCAGGCTTGTTGTCGCAATTGCTGCGGCAACACGGCTTCGACGGGCTGGACATCATGACCGACCCGTCGACCTTCAAGCTCCTCGTCACCGCGCAGAGCGTGTGGAAGGACGCCGGGTGGGGGATCATCGTCTTCCTCGCCGCGCTGGCCTCGGTCCCCCCGGACCTGTACGAGGCCGCCGCGATGGACGGTGCCGGGCGCTGGCGGCGGATGTGGCACGTCACGCTTCCGGCGCTGCGGCCGGTGGTCGCCCTGCTGCTGGTGCTGCGCGTGGGCGATGCGCTGACGGTCGGCTTCGAGCAGATCCTCCTGCAGCGCGATGCCGTCGGACCGGGAGCGGCGGAGGTCCTCGACACCTTCGTGTGGTGGAACGGCGTCCGCAACCAGGACTTCGGCTATGCGGCCGCCGCGGGTCTCATCAAGGGCGTTGTCAGCCTCGGACTGGTCCTCGCCGCGAACAAGGTGGCCCATCTCATGGGCGAGCAGGGGGTGTACAAGAAATGACCGCCGTCATCGACAAGCCGTCCGTACGGGAGCCGTCCCGGTGGGCCGCCCCGCCGCGGCCGGTGTGGGAGGAGGAGCCCAGCAGGGCCGGAGTGGCCGGCAAGGGGCTCGTCCTCACCCTCGCCTGTCTGGGGATCCTCTTCCCGCTGTGGATCGTCGTGGTCACCAGCCTGTCCTCCCGCAAGACCATCGACCAGGCGGGCGGCCTGGTGATGGTGCCCAAGGGCATCACCTTCATCGCGTACAAGGAGCTGCTCAGCGGGGGTCAGGTCACCCGGGCCACGATCATCAGCGTGCTCATCACCCTGGTCGGCACACTGTTCTCGATGGCGGTGTCGGTGCTGTGTGCGTACGGGCTGTCCCGGACCGGGTCGCTGGGGCACCGGTGGATCCTGATGGTCCTGCTGGCGACGATGTTCTTCAGTGCTGGTCTGATTCCGACGTATTTGCTCGTGCAGTCTCTTGGGCTGATGGACAGCTATCTGGCGTTGATCCTGCCGAGTGCGATCAGCGTGTTCAACATTCTTGTCCTGCGCGGCTTCTTCATGGGGATCTCGCAGGAACTCATCGACGCGGCGCGGATCGACGGGGCCGGGGACTTCCGGATTCTGTGGCAGATCGTGATGCCGTTGTCGCGTGCGGTGCTGGCCGTTATCACGCTGTTTTATGCCGTGGGGTATTGGAGTGCGTGGTTCAACGCGTCCCTTTATTTGAACGACCAGGACATGATGCCGTTGCAGAACGTCATGATCCAGCTTGTGCAGAAACGGGAAGCCCCAGTTGGGCTGGGACAGGCTATCCGGACTGGGCAGTTGTCGGGGCTGGCGGTGCAGATGGCTGTGATGGTGGTGGCGTTGTTGCCGGTGGCTGTGTTGTCGCCGTTTGTGCAGCGGCATTTCAAGAAGGGCATGTTGACTGGCGCGGTCAAGGGCTGACCGGTTCGCCCACTGGGCTGGTTGGTTCGGTCGTATGGCGACTGCGGGTTCGTTGTGGCTGGTCGCACAGTTCCCCGCGCCCCTAAAAGCGTTGCTGCTCCCCTCTCGTATTGAAGTCCCCTCTTGCAGAACGAGGTATGTGTCATGTACGCGTCCCGTCTGAGCCGCCGGGCCGTTCTTGCCGGGACCGCGGCTGCCGCTGCGCTTACCGCCGTCCCCGCCATGCAGGGGCGCGCGCACGCCGCGGAGGCCGATGTTCCCGACTACCGTTGGCGCAACGCCGTGATCGGCGGTACCGGATTCGTCACCGGTGTGTTGTTCCACCCCTCCGCGCGCGGGCTCGCCTACGCGCGGACGGACATCGGCGGGGCCTATCGCTGGGACGACCGGGTCGGCCGCTGGACCCCGCTCATCGATCACCTCGGCTGGGACGACTGGAACCTCCTCGGTGTCGAGGCCGTTGCCGTCGACCCCGCCCACCCCGACCGGGTCTACCTCGCCCTCGGTACCTACGCCCAGTCCTGGGCCGGCAACGGTGCCGTCCTGCGGTCCGACGACCGTGGTGCCACCTGGGCCCGCACCGACCTCGCCGTGAAGCTCGGTGCCAATGAGGACGGGCGGGGCATGGGGGAGCGACTGCTCGTCGATCCGCGGGACAGTGACGTCCTGTGGTTGGGGACGCGGCACGACGGGCTGCTCAAGTCGACCGATCGCGGGGCCACTTGGGCAGCCGTCAGTGCCTTCCCGGGCAGCCCGAGCGCGACCGGGCAGGGAGTTACGTTCCTCGTCGCCGCCGGGCGGAGCCTCTACGCCGGCTGGGGCGACGGCGACGGCAGCTCCAGTGCGACGAACCTCTACCGGACCGTCGACGGAAGCTCATGGGAAGCCGTCCCCGGGCAGACCACCGGCACCTCCGCCAAGGTCCCGATCCGTGCCGCGTACGACTGCCACACCCGCGAGCTGTACGTGACGTACGCCAACGCGCCCGGGCCCAACGGCCAGTCCGACGGCAGTGTGCACAAGCTGGCCGTCGGCAGCGGGAAGTGGACCGAGGTCACCCCGGTGAAGCCCGGCGGGACCACGAGCGACGGCTCCGCCGACACCTTCGGCTACGGCGGTGTCGCCGTCGACGCCCGTCGCCCCGGCACCGTCGTCGTCTCCACCAACAACCGCTGGGCCGACGTCGACACCCTGTACCGGACCACCGACGGCGGCCGTACCTGGACGTCCCTCAAGGACGCTGCTGTCTTCGACGTGTCCGAGACTCCTTTCCTCAAGTGGGGTGCCGACAAGCCCAAGTTCGGGTGGTGGATCCAGGCCGTGGGCATCGATCCGTACGACTCTCGGCACGTCGTCCACGGCACCGGCGCCACCCTCTACGGCACACGGGACCTCACCCACTGGGCCCCGCAGATCCGCGGACTGGAAGAGACGTCCGTGGTCCAGCTGGTGTCACCCCCGGTCGGGGAGGCGCACCTGCTGAGCGGGTCCAGGGACATCGGCGTCATGTACCACGAGCGGCTCACCGCCTCGCCCTCGCGGGGCATGGCGTCGAACCCCGTGTTCGGGTCGGCGACGGGACTCGCGCAGGCGACGGCCAGGCCGGAGTACGTCGTGCGCACCGGGTGGGGCGACCACGGCAACGGCGCATACTCGAACGACGGCGGGCAGACCTGGGCGCCCTTCAAGGCCCAGCCCTCCATCGCCCACGACGCACCGGGGCCCATCGCCACCAACGCCGACGGCAGCGTGCTGCTGTGGTCCTTCGTGCACTGGGACGGCACGAAGTACGCAGCCCACCGCTCGGCGGACAACGGCGCCACCTGGGCCGAGATCTCCTCCTTCCCGAAGGGCGCCACGCCGGTCGCCGACCCGGCCGACCCGACGCTCTTCTACGCGTACGACACCGATACAGGAACGCTACTTGCCAGCACTGACAGTGGCCGGTCGTTCACGGCCCGTGCGACCGGACTGCCTTCCGGTGACAGTCAGTTCAAGCTGGTCGCGGCGCCCGGCAGATCCGGTGACCTGTGGCTGTCCACCAAGGGGAACGGGCTCCACCGGTCCACCGACGGCGGGGCCGCCTTCTCGAAGGTCGACAGTTGCCGGGCCTCGTACACCCTGGGCTTCGGCAAGGCGGCCGACGGCGCCGACTGTCCGGCGGTCTACCAGGTCGGGGCGGTGGAGAACAGCACCGCCGTCCTCCGCTCCGACGACGGTGCGAAGACCTGGGTGCGCATCAACGACGACCAGCACCAGTGGGGGTACATCGGCGAGGTCATCGTCGGTGACCCCCGGATCCACGGCCGTGTCTACCTCGCCACCAACGGACGCGGCATCCAGTACGGGGAGCCCGTCCGATGAGCGCAGACAAACGGCCGGGCCTCGCCGACGCCACCCGTGGCCGCATCCTCTTCGGCGGCGACTACAACCCCGAGCAGTGGCCCGAGGAGACCTGGCACGAGGACGTACGGCTGATGCGCGACGCCGGCGTCAACTCCGTCACCCTCGGTGTCTTCTCCTGGGCGAAGCTCGAACCCCGGCCGGGGGAGCGGGAGTTCGGCTGGCTCGACCGGCTGATGGACCTCATGTACGAAAACAGCATCGGTGTCGTCCTCGCCACCCCCACCTCCTCGCCCCCGCCCTGGCTCGGCCGGCTGCACCCCGAGACCCTGCCCCGCGACGAGGACGGCCGCAGCGAATGGTGGGGCGGTCGCCAGCACTTCTCGCACTCCAGCGCCGCCTACCGCCGCTACGCCGCCGCCATCACCGAGGACCTCGCCGCCCGCTACGGCGGCCACCCCGCCCTCACCATGTGGCACATCAACAACGAGTACTGCACCTACGACTGGGGCGACGAGGCCGCCGCCCGCTTCCGCCGCTGGCTGCAGACGAAGTACGGCACCCTCGACGCCCTCAACTCCGCCTGGGGCACCGCCTTCTGGAGCCAGGGCTACGGCGACTGGGAGGAGGTCCTGCCGCCCCGCCACGCCCACTACCTGAAGAACCCCGCCCAGGTCCTGGACTTCAAACGCTTCACCTCCGACATGCTCCTGGAGTGCTACGTCGCCGAGCGCGACATCGTCCGCCGTCACACCCCGTCCCCCATTCCGGTCACGACCAACTTCATGCCGCTGTGGGTCGGCCAGGACGCCTGGCGGTGGGCGGAGGAGGAGGACGTCGTCTCCGTCGATCTGTATCCCGATCCGCGCGACCCCCTCGGCGCCCAGCACGGCGCCCTCGTACAGGACATGACCCGCTCGCAGGCCCGCGGCCCCTGGATGCTCATGGAGCAGGCGGCGGGACCCGTCAACTGGCGCGGGGTCAACCACCCCAAGCCCCGCGGCCTCAACCGCCTCTGGTCCCTCCAGGCCGTCGCCCGCGGCGCCGACGCCGTCTGCTACTTCCAGTGGCGCCAGTCCAGGCAGGGCGCGGAGAAGTTCCACTCCGGGATGGTCAGCCATGCGGGGGAGGAGGGGCGTACGTACCAGGAGGTCAAGCAGCTCGGCGCCGAACTCGCCGGAATCAGTGGAGAAGTGACTGGCAGTCACACATCCAACGACATCGCGATCCTGCACGACTGGCACTCCTGGTGGGCCGGTTCCCACGAGGGCCGTCTCTCCACCCAGGTCGACTACGCCGAGGTCCTGACCACCTGGCACCGCGCCCTCTGGCAGGCCCACCTCGCCACCGACTTCGCCCACCCCGAACACGACCTGACCGCCTACAAGTTGGTCGTCGTTCCTCAGCTGTACGCCCTCACGGATGCCGCGATCGACAACCTCCTCGTGTACGTCCGCTCCGGCGGCACCCTCGTCTGCGGGTTCCTGACCGGCATCGCCGACGAGGACGACCGGGTGCGCCCCGGCGGCATGGACCCGCGCCTGCGCGAACTGTTCGGCATCCGCACGCTGCACGAGTGGTGGCCGCTGGACGCGGAGGAGACCGCCGAGACCGACGGCTTCTGCGGGACCCTGTGGTCGGAGGAGATCGAGGCGGCCGGGGATGCTTCGGTCGAGGTCGCCTACAAGGGCGGCGAACTCGACGGGCTGCCCGCCGTTCTCCGTAACGGCCGCGCCTGGTACGTGTCCACGCTCCCCGAGCCGCATGCGCTGCGTGTCCTGCTCGCCGGGATCGCGGCCGACGCCGGCGCCCGTCCCGTCCTCGACGGCCTGCCCGACCGGCTCGAGGCGGTCCGCCGCGGCGACCTGCTCTTCGTGCTCAACCACGGGCGGGAGTCGGTGACGGTGCAGGTGCCGGGCACCCACCGCGACCTGCTGACGGGAGCGACGGTCAGGGCCGAGGTCACCCTCGGCCGGTACGGCGTGGTGGTGTTGCGCCCATGAGCCCTATGCACCCCGTGAACCCCGTGAACCCCCTGAACCCCGTGAACCCCGTGAACCCCGTCCACGGAACCTGGGAATCTCTCCCCGCCACCCGCTGGGAGGACGGTTTCCTGAGCGGCAACGGCCACCACGGCGCCCTTGCGTTCGGTGATCCGAACGATGAACAGGTCGTCGTCTCGCACCACGCCCTCGTCCGCCCCAACGGCAGCGAGACCGCCCGTCCGCCCCGCCTCGCGGCCCAACTGCCTTTGCTACAGGACCAGTTGCTCGCCAGCGAGCTGCATGCCGCCGAGAGCTTCACGGACGGGCGTGACCTGCAGTGGGTGCAGCCCTTCCATCCCGCTTTTCAGCTACGGCTGCGCAGGGCGTCCGGCGAGGAGCCGCGCCGCTACCGCCGCTCCGTCGACTTCGCCACCGGCGTGGTGAAGGCGGTGTGCGAGGGCTGGAGCAGCCGCGTCTTCGTGTCCCGCGCCGACGACGTGATCGTCCAGCACGTCACGGCCCCCGACCCCGACCTCGACATCGCCCTGGACCACCGCCTGCCGGGCGTGCCCCAGGGTCTTTCCGTCGGCGACGCCGCGGTCCTCACCCCCGAGGGCGCCCTGCTCACCCTGCGCGTCCGCTACCCCGGCAGCGACACGGCGTACACGGGGGTCACGCTCGTCGTGGTCACCGGCGGCCGTACGGTGCTGACGCCCCCCGGCCTGAAGGTCACCGGCGCGGAGTCCGTCCTGCTGCTGACCCGAGTGCTGCGGCACACGGGCGAGCTGGACACGACGCCCCGCGCCCGCGCCCTGCGCGAACTGCTGTCGGCCGACGAGGACCCGTACACCGCCCTCCTGGACCGCCATACGGCCATCCACCGCACCGCCTACGAGCGCGTCACCCTCGACCTGGACGCCGACCCCGCCGAACGCGCCCTGCCCGGCTCGGAGTTGCTCGCCCGCCCGGACAGTCCCGCCCTCCTGGAGCGCCTCTTCGCCGCCGGCCGCTACCACCTGCTCTCCGCGAGCGGTCTGTTCCCGCCCCGTCTGGTCGGCCTGTGGACCGGCGACTGGAACACGGCATGGGCGGGGGCGTTCACCAACGACGCCAACCTCAACCTCCAGACCGCCTCCGCAGCGGCCGCCGCCCTCCCCGAAGTGACGGCAGCCCACGCCTCTCTGATCCAGCGTCAGCTGCCCGACTGGGCCGAGAACGCCCGCGCGGTCTTCGGTGCCCGCGGCGTCGTCGCCCCGGCCCACAGCGACGGCGAGTCCGGGCTGACGTACCACTTCAGCCGCGAGTACCCCCTGCACCTGTGGACCGCGGGCGCCGACTGGCTGCTCAAGCCCCTCGTCGACCACGACGAGACCAACGGCTCCAGGGATCCCCGTACCGCCCATGCACTCGCCCAAGTCGCCCTGTTCTACGAGGACTTCCTCACCCGGACCGACAAGGACGGCAATCTCGTCGTCGTCCCCTCCTACTCGCCCGAGAACCGCCCCGCCAACGCCAGCTGGGGCGCGATCAACGCGGCCATGGACCTCTCGGCCGCCCGGCACGCCCTGCTGACCGCCGCCGACTACCACCCGGGGCCGAACGGGGACCGCTGGCGCGCTCTCGCCGACCGGCTGCCGCCCCACCGCATCAACGCCGACGGCGCCCTCGCCGAATGGGCCTGGCCCGGCCTGGACGACACCTACGACCACCGCCACCTCAGCCACCTCTACGGCGTCTGGCCGCTCGACGAGATCAACCCGTACGACACCCCCGGCCTCGCGGCCGCCGCCCACCGTGCCCTCGAACTGCGCGGTGCCGAGAACGACTCCGCCCACGGCCATCTCCACCACGCCCTCGTCGCCGCGCGCCTGCGCGACGGCGAACGGGTCGCGCACGCACTCGGCCAGGTCCTCAAGGGCGACTTCTTCCACGCCTCCCTGATGAGCGCGCACTACCCGAACCGCGACGTCTACAACGCCGACGCCGCGCACACCCTCCCCGCCGTGCTGATCGAGATGCTCGTGCAGTCGACCCCGGACCGCCTGGTCCTGCTGCCCGCGCTCCCGATGGCGTACCCGAAAGGCCAACTCCTCGGAATCCGCACCCGGTTCGGGGCGGAGCTCGACCTCACCTGGAATCCGCAGGAAACGACCGCGGTGCTGCGCCCCACCCGTAGCCACCGCGTCGAACTCAGGACTTCCGCCGGCACCCGACCGCTCGATCTCGTCGCCGGAGAAGACCACGTCCTCGCCCTGGGGGCGTGGTAACCACCCCCGCAACTCCCCCCCACCCATGGAAGGGACACCCATGGCAAAGAGCACTCTTCGCAAGGTGACCATGGCCGTGCTGGCCCCGGCGATGGCCATCGGCGCCACCGTCGGCCTCGCGTCCGCCCCCGCCTCCGCGGCCGTCTGGAGCTCCTGCGCCCAGTACGGCAACACGACCCTGAACGGCTACACGCTCTACAACAACATCTGGGGCTCCGGCGCCGGCGCCCAGTGCATATGGGCCAACTCCGGCACCAACTGGGGCGTCAACGCCAACCACCCCAACACCAGCGGGATCAAGTCCTACCCGAACGCCAAGAAGGTGATCAACAAGTCGATCACCTCGCTCGGTTCGCTCTCCAGCAGCTACAACGTCAGCGTCCCGTCGTCCGGCGCGTACAACACGTCGTACGACATCTGGGACAGCAACTACAAGTACGAGATCATGCTCTGGGTCAACAAGACCGGAGCCGTCGGCCCGCTCGGCACCTCGCAGGGCACCCTCACCCTCGGCGGTCACACCTGGACCGTCTACAAGGGCAACAACGGCTCCAACGACGTGTTCTCGTTCGTCCGCACCTCGAACTCGTCCTCCGGCACCGTCAACGTCCTGCCGATCCTGAAGTGGATCAAGGACACCAAGGGCTGGTTCGGCAATGTGACCATCGGGGACTTCCAGTTCGGCTTCGAGATCACGTCCTCGTCCGGCGGCCTGGACTTCGTGGTCAACAGCGAGAGCGTCAGCAGCAGTTGACGTTGATGCGGGCGGGGTGGGGTTTGATGGACCCCATGCGTATCCTCACCCCCCTCCGCAGCGCGCTGACGGCCGCTGCCGCCCTGCTCGCCATACCGGGCACCGCGGCAGCGGCACCCGCCTCCGTGGCTCCCGTATCCCCCTTGCAGCCGGTCGCCTCCCTCGCCGCCGAACGCCTCGCCACCGCCGACCTGGTGGCCGCGGCCAAGTGGGGCACCGACAGCCCCATCGACGACCCCGCCCGCGAGCAGGTGGTCCTCGACACCGTCGCCGCACAGGCGAAGCAGATCGGCGCGGACCCCGACGAGATCCGCCGCATCTTCCGCGACCAGATCGAGGCGAACAAGGCCGTCCAGCGCGGCCTCTACGCCCGCTGGACCGCCCACCCCGACCAGGCCCCCACCACAAAGCCGGACCTGAACGTAGTCCGCCAGACCATCAACCGCATCAACACGGCCCTGGTCCAGTCCGTCGCCGACACGACACCGGAGCGCAGCGCCCTGACCTGCCGCCCCGAGCTCACAGTGGCGGTAATCGAGGTCCACTTCGAGAAACACCCGGACCTACTGCACACCAAAGCCTTGGTCCGCTCCCTGGTCTCCGTCTGCCGCAGCTGAGCTTTTAGGGGCGCGGGGCTGTATCGATATGCGGCTCCGCCGCGTGGGCGCGACCAGCCACGACGGCGCCGCGGTCGATCGACGACCGATCGCGGCACTTCCTACGAAACAACAGGCAACTGCGCCCCGTTCCGCAAGAACAGCGGAATCCGATCCAACGGCGCATCGACAGTCACAGCCGCACCGCCCTCATACGTCTCTCCCGTCCACGTGTCGGTCCACGTGGCCCCCGCCGGAAGATACGTCGTCCGAGCCGTCGCGCCAGCGGTAAGCACCGGCGCCACCAGCAGATCCCCGCCGAAGAGATAAGCATCGTCGACCGACCAGGCCGCCTGGTCCTGAGGAAACTCCAGGAACAGCGGCCGCATCACCGGCAACCCCTCCTCATGCGCCTCCCGCATGACCGACAGCACATACGGCGTCAGCCGCTCCCGCAGCCGCAGATACTTCTCCAGGATCGCGCCGGCCTCCTCGCCGTACGACCACACCTCGTTGGGCCCGCCGGTCATCTCCGGCCCCAGCGGCATCCCCGGGTCACGGAACCCGTGCAGCCGCATCAGCGGCGACAACGCACCGAACTGGAACCAGCGGACCATGACCTCGCGGTACGCCGGGTCGTCCGGGTCGCCGCCGTGGAAGCCGCCGATGTCCGTGTTCCACCAGGGGATGCCGGACAGCGCCGTGTTGAGCCCGGCCGCGATCTGCCGCCGCAGCGTCGGGAAGTCGGTGCCGATGTCGCCGGACCACAGCGCGGCGCCGTAGCGCTGACTCCCCGCCCACGCCGACCGGTTGAGGGTGACGACCTCCTCGCCCTCCGCGCGCAGACCCTCGTAGAAGGTGCGGGAGTTCTCGGCCGGGTAGATGTTGCCGACCTCCAACCCCGGGCCCGTCCAGTACCGCAGGTTCTCCTGGAAGCCGGGCTTCAGCTCCGGCTCGCAGGCGTCCAGCCAGAAGGCCGAAATGCCGTATGGGACAAGGTAGTTGTCACGAACCTTGGACCATACGAACTCACGCGCGTCGGGGTTCGTCGCGTCATAGAAGGCCACCTGGACCGTCGACGCGACCTCCTTGTCGGGCCAGTCGGCGTGCGCCATCGGCCCGTACTGCGTGCCGATGAAGTAGCCGCGCTGTTCCATGACCGGGTGGTTCTCGCTCAGCGGCGACACCGACGGCCAGACGCTGACCACCAGCTTGATGCCCAGTTCGTCCAGTTCCCGGACCATCGCCGCCGGGTCCGGCCACTCCGCGGGGTCGAACTTCCACTCGCCCAGGTGCGTCCAGTGGAAGAAGTCGCAGACGATGGCGGAGATGGGCAGGTCCCGGCGCTTGTACTCCCTTGCCACGGCAAGGAGTTCGTCCTGTGTGCGGTAGCGCAGCTTGCACTGCCAGAAGCCCGCCGCCCACTCCGGCAGCATCGGCGTACGGCCCGTCACCGCGCTGTAGCGGCGCTGGCCGTCGGCCGGGGTGCCCGCGGTGATCCAGTAGTCGATCTGCCGGGCGGAGTCGGCGACCCACCGGGTCCCGTTCCCCGCCAGCTCCACACGGCCGATCGCCGGGTTGTTCCACAGCAATGTGTAGCCGCGGCTCGACGACAGCACCGGGATGCCGACCTCGGCATTGCGCTGGACCAGGTCGAGGACCAGGCCCTTCTGGTCGAGCCGGCCGTGCTGGTGCTGGCCGAGGCCGTACAGTTTCTCGTCGTCGTAGGCGGCGAAGCGCTGCTCCAGGCGGTGGTGGCCGTTGCCGACGGCCGTGTACAACCGGGATCCCGGCCACCAGAAGTGGGCGCGTTCCTCGGCCAGCACCTCGCTGCCGTCGTCCGTGCGCAGGAAGCGGATCAGGCCCTCGGCGCTCACCTCCACGGTGAGGCCGCCGACGGTCAACAGCCCTTCCCCGTCACCGATCTTGATGCTGCTCTCGGTGGCCGGCGCCGCGTCGAGCAGAGCGCCCGGCAGGCCCTCAAGGATCGGGCCGCCGAGCCGGGCCCGCACCCGGACCGCGTCCGGACCCCACGGCTCGATACGGAGGGTCTCCTGACGGCCGCTCCACTCCAGCGCGCCGTCCCGCTCCCGGAAGGTGCCGACGGTGGGGGACGACTGGGCGAGGCCGGCGGTGCCTTGACTGGTCTGGTTTTCGGCAGGCTGGTTCACGAAGGGTGCTCCCGAAAGGACATAAGGGTGCCCGGAGGGCACGGAAGAGCGGGGTCAGGAAGTACCGGAGGGCGCCGGACCCGTGCTCGCCCGCACCGTCAACTCCGGTGCGATCAGCACGACTTCGTCCGTTCCGTGGCCGTCGAGCTTGGCGACCAGATGCTCCACGGCATGACGGCCCATCTCCTGTGCGGGGATGGCGACCGACGTCAGCCGCACCGAGGCCTGCACGGCGACCTGCTCGGGGCAGACCGCGACCACGGACACGTCCTCGGGCACGGCACGGCCCTGCTGGCGCAGCAGGGCGAGCAGCGGCTCCACCGCCGACTCGTTCTGCACGACGAACCCGGAGGTCGCCGGGCGCTCGTCGAGGATGCGGGCGAGCGTGACGGCCATCGCGTCGTACCCGCCCTCGCACGGCCGGTGCAACAGCCGTACGCCCAACTCCTGGGCGCGGGACCGGAGTCCGTCGAGCGTGCGCTCGGCAAAACCGGTGTGCCGCTCGTAGACGGCGGGCGCCTCTCCTATGACAGCGATGTCGCGGTGACCGAGCATCGCGAGGTGCTCCACGCACAGCGCGCCCGTCGCCCTGAAGTCCAGGTCGACACAGGTGAGTCCGGTGGTGTCGGCCGGCAGCCCGATCAGGACCGACGGTTGATCCGTCCCCCGCAGCAACGGCAGCCGCTCGTCGTCGAGTTCGACGTCCATCAGGATCATCGCGTCGGCGAGCCCGCTGCCGGTGACCCGGCGCACCGCGTCGGGGCCCTCCTCGCCGGTCAGCAGCAGGACGTCGTAACCGTGCGTGCGGGCCGTGGTGGCGACCGCGATGGCGATCTCCATCATCACCGGTACGTACATGTCGGTGCGCAGCGGGATCATCAGCGCGATGATGTTCGACTTGTTGCTGGCCAGGGCTCGCGCGCCCGCGTTCGGGTGGTAGCCGAGCTCGCGGATGGACTGCTCGACCCGCTGCCGGGTGGTCGTGGAGATGGACCGCTTGCCGCTGAGGACATAGCTCACCGTGCTCGCCGAGACTCCGGCGTGCTGGGCGACCTCGGCGAGGGTGACCATCCAGCTCTCCAAGCGGTGTGAAGCGCTTCGACAGTGCGCATTGCGAACAGGGGCGGGTGGGGGTGGTTCGACACTAGCTTCTCGCAGGAGCGGGTGTCCATAGGTTGTCGAAGCGCTTCGACAGCTTTCTTTTCCGGCGTGTTGTTTTGGTGTTGCTTCACGGAGCGCGGCAACCTGCCCGGCCGTCGGCGGCCACTGAGTGGTCGTACCCGAACCGTCCCCCGGAAGGACCCCCGATGCAACACCGCAGACCGCGTCTGTCCAAGAAGGCGAAGACCCTTGTCGCCTCCGCGGTCGCCCTCGCGGCCGCCGCCGGCGTCACCGTCGCGCAGGCGGGCGAGACGGACAAGAAGTGCACGGCCTTCGACACGATCACGCTCGGCAAGTACTACGTCAACAACAACCTCTGGAACCAGGACAAGGCCACCGGCAGCCAGTGCGTCTGGGGGAACTCGCAGTCCGGCTCGACGATCTCCTGGGGCACGAACTACAGCTGGGCCAACAACAGCAAGGGCACCGACTCCGACGTGAAGACGTACGCGAGCACGGTCCTCGGCTGGCACTGGGGCTGGAAGGTCGACAAGGCGTCCACCGGGCTGCCGATCCGCGTCGGCGACCGCAAGAAGGTCACGACCAGCTGGGACTTCTCGCTGAGCTCGAACCCCGGGACCCTCAACGTCTCGTACGACCTGTGGCTGCACGCCAAGAACAACGCGGACTGGCAGGACCGGCCCACCGACGAGATCATGGTCTGGCTCAACCGGCAGGGCGGCGCGGGCCCCCTCGGCACCAAGTACGGCAGCGTCAGCCTCGGCGGCACGATGTGGGACCTCTACCAGGGCAACATCGGCTGGAACGTCTACTCCTTCGTCCGTCGCACCAACACCACCAGGTCCACCCTCGACCTGGACGCCTTCACCCAGGCACTCGTACGGCGCAAGCTCCTCGGCAACGACAAATACGTCTCCGGCATCGAGTCCGGCACCGAGGTCTTCAAGGGCACGGGCCGTCTGGACACCAGGTCGTACTCGGTCGACATCGGCTGAACGACTGCGCAAAGGGTGGTGAGGTGGGCCGGGATCGGGTACATACGATCGGGTAGCACCGGTCGGTAACCAATTACGGTCCAAGATCCCGTTACGGTCAAGGATCCCGATTCGCGGCGAGGTGAGCCTCATGTCCGCCAGCCCCACCAAACCAACCGTCTCCGAACGTGAGGCCCGCCAGGTGGCGGAGGCGGCCCGGGAACAGGAATGGCGCAAGCCCAGCTTCGCCAAGGAACTGTTCCTCGGCCGTTTCCGCCTCGACCTCATCCACCCGCACCCCACCCCCTCCATCGAGGACGTGCAGCGCGGCGAGGAGTTCCTCGCCAAGCTCCGCGACTTCTGCGAGACGAAGGTGGACGGGGCGCTGATCGAGCGCGAGGCCCAGATCCCCGACGAGGTCATCAACGGCCTCAAGGAGATCGGCGCCCTCGGCATGAAGATCGACACCAAGTACGGCGGCCTCGGCCTCACCCAGGTGTACTACAACAAGGCGCTCGCGCTGGCGGGCTCGGCCTGCCCGGCGATCGGCGTACTGCTGTCGGCGCACCAGTCGATCGGCGTACCGCAGCCGCTCAAGCTGTTCGGCACGCAGGAACAGAAGGAGCAGTTCCTGCCGAGGTGCGCCCGCACCGACATCAGCGCGTTCCTGCTGACCGAGCCGGATGTCGGCTCGGACCCCGCTCGCCTCGCCACCTCCGCCGTACCGGACGGGGACGACTACGTCCTCGACGGCGTGAAGCTGTGGACCACGAACGGCGTGGTCGCGGACCTGCTGGTCGTCATGGCCCGCGTGCCCAAGAGCGAGGGTCACAAGGGCGGCATCACCGCCTTCGTCGTCGAGACCAACTCGCCCGGGATCACCGTCGAGAACCGCAACGCCTTCATGGGCCTGCGCGGCATCGAGAACGGCGTCACCCGCTTCCACCAGGTCCGGGTCCCGGCGGCGAACCGTATCGGCCCGGAGGGCGCGGGCCTCAAGATCGCGCTCACGACGCTGAACACCGGCCGGTTGTCCCTCCCCGCGTCCTGCGTCGCGGCCGGCAAGTGGTGTCTGAAGATCGCCCGTGAGTGGTCGGCGGCCCGTGAGCAGTGGGGCAAGCCCATCGCCCATCACGAGGCGGTCGGCTCGAAGATCTCCTTCATCGCGGCGACGACCTTCGCCCTGGAGGCCGTACTGGACCTGTCCTCGCAGATGGCGGACGAGAACCGCAACGACATCCGCATCGAGGGCGCCCTGGCCAAGCTCTTCTCCTCGGAGATGGCCTGGCTCATCGCCGACGAACTCGTCCAGATCCGCGGCGGCCGCGGCTTCGAGACGGCGGCCTCCCTGGCCGCCCGCGGCGAACGGGCCGTACCCGCCGAACAGGTCCTGCGCGACCTGCGCATCAACCGCATCTTCGAGGGCTCGACGGAGATCATGCACCTCCTCATCGCCCGCGAGGCGGTCGACGCCCACCTCACCGTGGCCGGCGACCTCATCGACCCCGAGAAGTCCCTGCAGGAGAAGGCGAAGGCGGGCGCGAACGCGGGCGTCTTCTACGCCAAGTGGCTCCCGAAGCTCGTCGCGGGACCGGGGCAACTCCCGGTCTCCTACGGCGAGTTCAAGCACGGCGTCGATCTCGCCCCGCACCTGCGCTACGTCGAACGGCACGCCCGCAAGCTGGCCCGCTCCACCTTCTACGCCATGTCCCGCTGGCAGGGGAAGATGGAGACCAAGCAGGGCTTCCTCGGCCGGATCGTCGACATCGGCGCGGAGCTCTTCGCGATGAGCGCGGCCTGCGTACGGGCCGAACTCCTGCGCAGCCAGGGCGAGCACGGCCGTGAGGCCTACCAGCTGGCCGACGTCTTCTGCCGGCAGTCCCGCATCCGCGTCGAGGAGCTCTTCGACCGCCTGTGGACCAACACCGACGACCTCGACCGCAAGCTGGTCAAGGGCATCATGTCGGGCACGTACGAGTGGCTGGAGGAGGGCATCGTCGACCCCTCGGGCGAGGGACCGTGGATCGCCGCGGCGGACCCCGGGCCCTCGGCGAAGGACAACCTGCACCGCCCCATCAGCTGACCTCCCGGCACCTTCCGAAGGGCCCCCGGTGCGTGATCTTCACGGCGGTTTGGCCGGGGGCTGTCCGGCGGATCAGGTCGGCTGTGGGCAAGGGCGCTTTTCGGCCGCCCCCTAGGGGGCTGGTGCGTGCAGCTGCATGGCGGAGGAGCCGTGTCGATCAGCCGCTGCCGCGGCGGGCGGCGCGGAGCGTCGGCAACCGACGGCAACGCCGCAGCTGTGCGTGCCAGGGCCCGCGACGCCGAGCCGATCCGCCGGACAGCCCCGCCCGGAGGGATCCCGCTTCAACCCCCGCAGAGCGCGGCAAGCCACCCGCCCGAGCGACGCACTGTCCTCCCGGCGGCCGGCCTCGGCAACAATGGAGGGATGAGCGACAGTCCAGCCCCACGAGGGGGCGCCCTCGCCGACCCGCATCTCGTCTACGACCCCGTGGCGGGCAGCGGCCCGAAGGACGTGGTGGTCCTCGGCTCCACCGGGTCGATCGGCACCCAGGCCATCGACCTCGTGCTGCGCAACCCCGACCGCTTCCGGGTCACCGGGCTCTCCGCCAACGGCGGCCGGACCGCCCTCCTCGCCGAGCAGGCGCACCGGCTGCGGGTACGCACCGTCGCGGTCGCCCGCGAGGACGCCGTACCGGCGCTGCGCGAGGCGCTCACCGCGCAGTACGGCGCGGGGGAGCCGCTCCCGGAGATCCTCGCCGGGCCCGGGGCGGCCACCGAGCTCGCCGCCTCCGACTGCCACACCGTGCTCAACGGCATCACCGGCTCCATCGGGCTCGCCCCGACCCTCGCCGCCCTGGAGGCGGGCCGCACCCTCGCGCTCGCCAACAAGGAGTCGCTCATCGTCGGCGGCCCGCTGGTCAAGGCGCTCGCCAAGCCCGGACAGATCATTCCGGTCGACTCCGAGCACGCGGCCCTGTTCCAGGCGCTGGCGGCCGGCACCCGGGCCGACGTACGCAAACTCGTCGTCACCGCGTCCGGCGGCCCCTTCCGCGGCCGTACCAGGGCCGAGCTGGCGAACGTCACCGTCCAGGACGCCCTCGCCCACCCCACCTGGGCCATGGGCCCGGTGATCACGATCAACTCCGCGACCCTGGTCAACAAGGGCCTCGAGGTCATCGAGGCACACTTGCTGTACGACATTCCCTTCGACCGCATTGAGGTCGTCGTGCATCCCCAGTCGTATGTCCACTCGATGATTGAGTTCACGGACGGATCGACGATCGCCCAGGCGACGCCCCCCGACATGCGCGGGCCCATCGCCATCGGCCTGGGCTGGCCCGAGCGCGTCCCCGACGCGGCCCCGGCCTTCGACTGGAGCACGGCGTCGACGTGGGAGTTCTTCCCGCTCGACAACGACGCGTTCCCGTCGGTGAACCTCGCCCGGCACGTGGGTGAGCTCGCGGGCACCGCCCCGGCGGTGTTCAATGCGGCCAACGAGGAGTGCGTGGAGGCGTTCCGCAGCGGCGCCCTGCCGTTCAACGCCATCATCGAGACCGTGACCAGGGTGGTGGAGGAGCACGGCACCCCGCGCACGGGAACTTCCCTGACCGTGCCGGACGTCCTCGAAGCGGAGACCTGGGCACGGGCCCGGGCCCGGGAACTGACGGCGCAGACGACTTCTGCCGCGGAGGCGCGTGCATGACATCCCTGATGATGATCCTCGGCATAGTGATCTTCGTGGTCGGTCTGCTGGTCTCGATCGCGTGGCACGAGCTGGGGCATCTGTCCACCGCCAAGCTCTTCGGCATCCGGGTGCCGCAGTACATGGTGGGCTTCGGCCCGACCATCTGGTCGCGGAAGAAGGGCGAGACGGAGTACGGCTTCAAGGCCGTCCCGTTCGGCGGCTACATCCGCATGATCGGCATGTTCCCGCCCGGCCCCGACGGCAGACTGGAGGCCCGCTCCACCTCCCCCTGGCGCGGCATGATCGAGGACGCCCGCTCGGCAGCCTTCGAGGAGCTCCGCCCCGGCGACGAGACCCGCCTCTTCTACACCCGCGCCCCCTGGAAGCGGGTCATCGTGATGTTCGCGGGCCCCTTCATGAACCTGATCCTGGCCGTGGCGCTGTTCCTCACGGTCCTGATGGGCTTCGGCATCACCCAGCAGACCACGACCGTCAGCTCTGTCTCGCAGTGCGTCATCGCCCAGAGCGAGAACCGCGACAAGTGCAAGAAGTCCGACGCCGACTCCCCGGCCGCCGCGGCGGGCCTCAAGGCCGGCGACAAGATCGTGTCCTTCAACGGGGTGCGGACGGCCGACTGGAACAAGCTCTCCGACCTCATCCGCGCCACCCCCGGCAAGGACGTGGCGATCGTCGTCGACCGCAAGGGCCAGGAGCTGACCCTGCACGCGAAGATCGCCACCAACCAGGTTGCGAAGAAGGACTCCACCGGCCACGTCGTCCCCGGCAAGTACGTCACCGCGGGCTTCCTCGGCTTCAGCGCGGCCAACGGTGTCGTCCGCCAGGACTTCGGCGAGTCCGTGTCCTGGATGGGCGACCGCCTCGACGAGGCCGTCAGCTCCATCGCGGACCTGCCCGGCAAGATCCCGGCCCTGTGGGACGCGGCCTTCGACGGCGCCCCCCGCCAGGCCGATTCCCCGATGGGCGTGGTCGGCGCGGCCCGCGTCGGCGGCGAGATCTTCACCCTCGACATCCCGGCCACCCAGCAGCTGGCCACGGCCCTGATGCTGATCGCCGGCTTCAACCTCTCCCTGTTCCTCTTCAACATGCTCCCGCTGCTCCCGCTGGACGGCGGGCACATCGCGGGCGCCCTGTGGGAGTCCCTGCGCCGCAACCTGGCGCGGGTGCTGCGGCGGCCGGACCCGGGTCCGTTCGACGTGGCGAAGCTCATGCCGGTGGCGTACGTGGTGGCGGGCGTCTTCGTCTGCTTCACCCTCCTCGTGCTGATCGCGGACGTGGTTAACCCAGTCAAAATCACCTAGTCACGCGGAGTTTGTGGCGGCCTGGCACGCTCTGTGCCAGGCCGCCTTCCATTGGGTGGGTTTACGGGCGGGATGTGCCCGGGCCTGGGCACGTGCCGTAATCTCGAAGCCTGGAGCCCGTTGTTCCGGGACCGGACCTTGATCCACGACTTGGGGTTGCACAGCAGATGACTGCGATTTCTCTCGGCATGCCGTCCGTTCCGACCAGGGTTGCCGAGCGTCGGCAGAGCAGGCAGATCCAGGTCGGATCGGTGGCGGTCGGCGGCGACGCACCCGTGTCCGTGCAGTCGATGACCACGACCCGTACCTCCGACATCGGCGCCACCCTCCAGCAGATCGCCGAGCTGACCGCCTCCGGCTGCCAGATCGTGCGGGTGGCGTGCCCCACGCAGGACGACGCGGACGCGCTCGCCACCATCGCGAAGAAGTCGCAGATCCCGGTCATCGCCGACATCCACTTCCAGCCCAAGTACGTCTTCGCGGCCATCGAGGCCGGCTGCGCCGCGGTCCGGGTGAACCCCGGCAACATCAAGCAGTTCGACGACAAGGTCAAGGAGATCGCGCGGGCCGCCAAGGAGCACGGCACCCCGATCCGCATCGGCGTGAACGCGGGCTCCCTCGACCGGCGTCTGCTCCAGAAGTACGGCAAGGCGACCCCCGAGGCCCTCGTCGAGAGCGCGCTGTGGGAAGCCTCCCTCTTCGAGGAGCACGACTTCCGGGACATCAAGATCTCGGTCAAGCACAACGACCCGGTCGTGATGATCGAGGCGTACAAGCAGCTCGCCGCCCAGTGCGACTACCCGCTGCACCTGGGTGTGACGGAGGCCGGGCCCGCCTTCCAGGGCACGATCAAGTCGGCGGTGGCCTTCGGGGCGCTGCTGAGCCAGGGCATCGGCGACACGATCCGCGTCTCCCTCTCGGCTCCGCCGGTCGAGGAGGTCAAGGTCGGCAACCAGATCCTGGAGTCCCTGAACCTCAGGCAGCGCGGCCTGGAGATCGTCTCCTGCCCGTCCTGCGGCCGCGCCCAGGTCGACGTCTACAAGCTGGCCGAGGAGGTCACCGCGGGCCTGACCGGCATGGAGGTCCCCCTCCGCGTCGCGGTCATGGGCTGCGTCGTGAACGGCCCGGGCGAGGCCCGCGAGGCCGACCTCGGTGTCGCCTCCGGCAACGGCAAGGGCCAGATCTTCGTCAAGGGCGAGGTCATCAAGACGGTCCCCGAGTCCAAGATCGTGGAGACCCTCATCGAGGAGGCCATGAAGCTGGCCGAGCAGATGGAGGCGGACGGCACGCCCTCGGGGGAGCCGTCGGTGTCGGTCGCGGGCTGAACCTCCCGCCTTCTCCAACTTCTTCTTACGCCCCGTCACATCTCTTGTGGCGGGGCGTAAGTGTTGTTTCCCATTACCTTCAACTGCCTTGACAGCTCCGATGTATGGCGAGACCTTGTGGGCCGCACGGGCCATCGTGCCCCATGAGATACGTACGTCCACCACATACGTCGGATGACCAAGGTGACCGTATGAGACGCCGCAGGCTCCTCGCCCTCTGGACCGCCCTCCTCGCGCTGCTGCTCACCACCGCCCCCGCAGCCCACGCCCGCGCCGCCGAACAGCCCCCGCCCCGCCAGGCCATGCTCCGAGGCGCGACCGCCGGGATGTTCCTGCACTGGGGCATGTTCACCGCCCCCAGGCACCTCGACTGCGCAAGCTGGGAGAAGGACGTCACCGACGGCGGCTGGAACCCGGACTACTGGGTCGACGAAGCCCGCAAGATCCGCGCGAGCTACATCGTGCTCGCCACCTTCCACTCCCGCCTCGGCTACGCCCGCCCCTGGCCGTCGAAGATCCCCGGCTCCTGCGCCACGAAGCGGGACATCCTGGGCGAGCTGATCAAGGCGGCCGACGCCAAGGGCCTCAAGGTCATCCTTTATATGACCGACGACCCCAAGTGGCACGACGAGCAGGGCGTCGAGACCCTCGACTCGGCCGCCTACTCCGCCTACAAGGGCCATGGCGTCGACCTCACCACCCGCCCCGGCTTCGGCGAGTTCAGCTACGACAACTTCTTCGAGGTCATGAAGAACTACCCGAAGCTGGCGGGCTTCTGGATCGACAACGACAACGAGTACTGGGAACAGCACCAGCTCTACGAGCAGATACGGCAGCTGCGTCCGGACATGACCCTGAGCAACAACAACGAGGACACCCCGATCATGGACATGGTGTCCCACGAGCAGAAGGTCGGCATGACCCCGCCGTACGACCAGCCGTCGGCGATCTGGACCCCCCTGCCCCGCCTCACCGAGTCCTGCTACAAGGTCCCCGACACGGGCAGCTGGTGGTACGACGGCCAGGACCGCCCGGTGTCGACCGCCCTCAACGTCGACCGGTACATCGCAAACGCCGGCAACTCCATCCGCTCCCTCATGGACTTCACCGCCATGGTGAACGGCCGGTTCCCGCCCCAGCAGGAGCAGTTCCTCGACCTGATGAAGGACTACCTCCCGCCCATCTGGCAGTCCCTGCACGGAGTCGACGGCGGCGGCTTCCTGTACGGCGGCATGCAGCCCGGCGCCTGGAACGACGGCTCGTACGGCTACATCACCGTCAGCCGCACCGACCGCACCACGCAGTACGTCCACGTCACCACGAAGCCGTCCTCCGGCGACCGGGTCCGCATCCGCGACAACGGCTACCGCGTCGAGTGGATCATCGACCTGCGAACCGGCAGGAAGTTCCACTTCGACCAGCGCGACGGCACCCTCACCATCAAGGGCATCGCCGACTGGGACCCGTACGACACCGTCTTCAAGGTGCGTACGGCACCGAAGCGGGAAGGCGTCTACCCGACCGGCACCGTCCACGCGAGCGAACCCGCCCTCACCGACGGCGACTTCACCACGTACACCGACAACAACGGTGTCCTGCCCGCGAGTTACACCCTCGACCTGGGCCGCGTCCGCAGGGCCGCCTACCTCGCGATCAACCAGCGCGAGTGGTCACCCACGTACAACAGGGAGACCTTCGGCAGGAAGGAGGACTCGGCGCGGATCAAGGACTACACCCTGTCCGTGAGTGACGACGGCACCACATGGCGTGAGGTGAAGGCCGGCGTGCTCGAAAGCGCCCGCGGGACACGGTTCATGGACCTCCCGGGCGCCGGCCTCCGCACCCGCTACATCCGCCTAGACGTTCCCACCACCTGGTCCGCCGCCACCGTCCCGGCCTTCTACCGACAGCTGCGCATCGACGAGATACAGGTCGGCTTCGGCCACCCCCTGAGCCACGGCTGACGCCCCTGCCCCATCGCGCCGTCCCATCGGGCGGCGCGGCACAAATTCGGCAGGTACAGTGCGGAGATCAGCAGAACCTCAGGGTGAGGGCCCGCACGTGTTGACGCAGACCACCTCACGGGTGCTCGAACCGAGCGACCTGGACGCCGCGCTCGCCGTCCTCGACCGCGAGCCGGTCGCGAACGCCTTCGTGACGTCGCGGGTGCAGGTCGCGGGCCTCGACCCATGGCGGCTCGGCGGCGAGATGTGGGGCTTCTACGAGGAGGGCATGCTGACCTCCCTCTGCTACGCGGGCGCCAACCTGGTCCCGATCTGCGCCACCCCGCGCGCCGTGCGCGCCTTCGGCGACCGCGCGCGCAGAGCCGGTCGCCGCTGTTCGTCGATAGTCGGCCCCGTCGAAGCCACCACCCTGCTCTGGCGCCTGCTCGAACCCAGCTGGGGCCCCGCCCGCGAGGTCCGCGCCCACCAGCCCCTCATGGTCACCGACCGTATGCCCGACGGCATCGCCCCGGATCCCTACGTCCGCCGCATCCGCAAGGACGAGATGGAGACGATCATGCCGGCGTGCGTGGCGATGTTCACCGAGGAGGTCGGCGTCTCGCCCCTCGCCGGGGACGGCGGGCTGCTGTACCAGGCCAGGGTCGCCGAACTGGTCGGATCCGGCCGCTCGTTCGCCCGCCTCGACGAGCACGGCAAGGTCGTCTTCAAGGCGGAGATCGGTGCTGCCACCCCCCACGCCTGCCAGATCCAGGGGGTATGGGTGGCCCCCGAGTACCGGGGGAGGGGGATCGCCGCCCCCGGCATGGCGGCAGTGCTGCGGTACGCACTGTCGGACGTGGCCCCGATAGTCAGCCTCTACGTCAACGACTTCAACACCCCGGCGCGAAGGGCGTACCAGAGGGTGGGGTTCCAGGAGGTCGGCGCGTTCATGAGCGTTCTCTTCTAGTCGCACTTCCGGCCGCACTTCACAGTGCTGTTCTGAGCCTCGTACGAGACCTGTAGTCTCCCCGGCATGCTGCGCTTTCCCGGTCACGGACACCGCCATCCCGAAGACGTGGTGATCGGCCCCCTCGACCTGACCGCCCGGGTCGACGAGGCCCTTGCAGTGCAGGCCGTGGCGTTCGGACTCGGCGCCGACGAGGTCGCCGTACGGCGGCAGATCGTCCTGCGGCACATGACATACCCGGGAGCCCGCGCGCTCGGCGCCACCGTCGAAGGCCGCCTGGTCGGCTTCGTCTACGGCATGCCGAACGACCGCACGCACTGGTGGTCCACCGTCGTCGAGCCCTACCTCCGCGCCCAGGGCCACGACGGCTGGCTCGACAACTCCTTCGTGATCACCGAGCTGCACGTCCACCCCCGCCACCAGAACAGCGGCATCGGCCGCTCCCTCATCACCACCATCACCGACGGCGCCACCGAGCCCCGCACGATCCTCTCGGCGATCGACGCCGACAGCCCGGCCCGCGGCCTCTACCACTCCCTCGGCTACCAGGACCTGGCCCGCCAGGTCCTCTTCCCGAGCGCCCCGAAGCCGTACGCCGTGATGGGCGCACCACTGCCCCTGCGGCGCCGGTAACGGATTTCCACCGGCACCGGCCCCCCGGCTAACCTCCTTGCCATCACCCTTACGCAGCAGGAGTACGAGAACCATGGCGAACGCACCGGTCCAACGCATGTCCCAGTTGATGGCGAAGACGCTGCGTGACGACCCGGCGGACGCCGAGGTCCTCAGCCACAAGCTGCTCGTCCGCGCCGGCTACGTCCGCCGCACCGCGGCCGGCATCTGGTCGTGGCTGCCCCTCGGCAAGAAGGTCCTCGCCAACGTCGAGCGCATCGTCCGCGAGGAGATGGACGCGATCGGCGCCCAGGAGGTGCTGCTCCCCGCCCTGCTGCCGCGGGAGCCGTACGACGCCACCGGCCGCTGGGACGAGTACGGCGCCGAGCTGTTCCGCCTCAAGGACCGCAAGGGCGGCGACTACCTCCTCGGCCCGACCCACGAGGAGATCTTCACCCTGCTGGTGAAGGACCAGGCGTCCTCCTACAAGGACCTGCCGGTCATCCTCTACCAGATCCAGCACAAGTACCGCGACGAGGCCCGCCCGCGGGCCGGCATCCTGCGCGGCCGCGAGTTCCTGATGAAGGACTCGTACTCCTTCGACACCGAGGACGAGGGCCTCGCCCAGTCCTACGCCCTGCACCGCCAGGCCTACCAGCGCGTCTTCGAGCGCCTCGGCCTCGACTACCGCATCTGCGCCGCGACCGCGGGCGCGATGGGCGGCTCCAAGTCGGAGGAGTTCCTCGCCCCGGCCGAGGCAGGCGAGGACACCTTCGCGGACTGCCCGAACTGCGACTTCGCGGCCAACACCGAGGCGATCACATACGAGCTGAAGGCGGTGGACGCCGAGGGCGTGGCCGCGCTGGAGGAGATCCCGACCCCGGACACCCCCACCATCGAGACCCTCGCCGCCTTCCTGGAGGTCCCCGCCTCCGCCACCCTGAAGAACCTCCTCGTGAAGGTCGACGGCGAGATCGTCGCCGTCGGTGTCCCCGGCGACCGCGAGGTCGACATGGGCAAGGTCGAGGCGCACTTCGCACCCGGGATCGTCGAGATGGTCACCGAGGCGGACTTCGCCGGGCGCCCGGACCTGGTCCGCGGCTACGTCGGCCCGCAGGGCCTGGGCGAGAAGGTCAAGTACATCGCCGACCCGCGCGTGGCCCCCGGCACCGCCTGGATCACCGGCGCCAACAAGGCCGGCATCCACGCCAGGAACGTCCTCGCCGGCCGTGACTTCGAGGTCGCGGAGTACGTCGACGTCGTGGTCGTCCAGGACGGCGACCCCTGCCCGAACTGCGGCACCGGCCTCAAGCTGGACCGCGCCATCGAGATCGGCCACATCTTCCAGCTCGGCCGCAAGTACGCGGATGCGCTGAAGCTCGACGTCCTCGGCCAGAACGGCAAGCCGGTCCGGGTCACCATGGGCTCCTACGGCATCGGCGTCTCCCGCGCGGTCGCCGCCCTCGCCGAGCAGACCGCCGACGAGCAGGGCCTGTGCTGGCCGGCCGAGGTCGCCCCCGCCGACGTACACGTCGTCGCCGCGGGCAAGGCCCTGCAGATCGAGCTGGCGCTCGAGGTCTCCGAGAAGCTGCGGGCGGCCGGTCTGCGCGTCCTGGTCGACGACCGCGCCGGGGTCTCCCCGGGCGTGAAGTTCACCGACTCCGAGCTGATCGGCGTACCGAAGATCCTGGTCGCGGGCCGTCGCGCCGCCGAGGGTGTCCTGGAGCTGAAGGACCGCAGGAGCGGTGAGCGCGAGGAGCTGACGGTGGACGAGGCGATCGCCCGCCTCACCGCATAAAGCGACTTCTCAGAAAGGTCTCTGAGCCCCTAAAGGGATCTCACAGACTTCTCTCAGGCCGTTCCCCGACCGTAGTGCGTGACAGAGCGTCACTATGGGAGGGGAACGGTCATGACAACCAGAGAACGAGGTGCCGCGGCGCTCGTCCGCACAGGCGCCCGGCGCACCGCGGCTGTCGCGGCAGCGATCACGCTCGCGGCCACCGCGGGAGTCTTCGCTCTCACCGGCACCATGCAGGCGGACGCCGACACCTCGGCAAGCAAGGGCAAGAGCTCAACCGCGAGCAGCAGCTCGACGGACAACTCGTCGAGCAGCTCGTCCTCCTCCAGTGACTCGTCCTCGTCGAGCAGCGGCTCCAAGTCCTCCTCCAGCGGCCTCACCTCCTCCTCCGGCGGCTCCGTCGACTCCACCTCGGGGGCGTCGTGATGGGCACGCAGCTGGAGCCCCGCACCTCGGCCGCCACCGACTGGCGTGCCCTCGGCACCGGCGTCCGGCTGGTCGTCACCGACCGGGCGCTGCTCGACTCCTGCAGCCTGCTCCTCGCCCGGCACCTCGCCGAGGTCGACGCCGCCTGCAGCCGCTTCCGCGACGACTCGGAACTGGCCGCCCTCGACGAGTCGGCGGGCCGTCCCGTCCGGGTCAGCCCGCTGCTCGCGGAGGCCCTCGCGGTCGCCCTGCACGCAGCCGGGACGACCGACGGAGCCGTGGACCCCACGGTCGGCTCGGCGATGGATGCCATCGGCTACGACCGCGACTTCACGCTGGTCCAGGAGGACGACCGCCCGGTACGGCTCAACGTGAAGCGGGTCCCGGGCTGGCGCACCGTGCAGCTCGACCGCGCGACCGGCACGGTCGCCGTCCCGGCCGGCGTCCGCCTCGACCTGGGCGCCACGGCCAAGGCCTGGGCCGCCGACAAGGCCGCCGCGATGCTCGCCGAGACGGCAGGCTGCGGAGTCCTGGTGAGCCTGGGCGGCGACACCGCCGTCGCGGGCGAGCCCCCGGCGGACGGCTGGCAGATCCGCATCCAGGACATCACCGGCCCGGTGGAGGAAACACCCGCGCAGGGCCCGTACGCCACGGTCGGCCTGCACAGCGGCGGCCTGGCCACATCGGGTACGGCAGCCCGCAACTGGCGCCGCGGGGGTCAAGACCTCCACCACATCGTCGACCCGGGCACGGGCCTGCCGGTCCGTTCCTCCTGGCGCACGGTCTCGGTCGCTGCGGCCACCTGCGGGGAAGCCAACGCTGCGACGACGGCAGCCCTGGTGAAGGGCGCGGGCGCGGAACGCTGGCTGACAAGGCGAGGGCTGCCGGCACGTCTGGTGAGCCAGCAGGGCCTGGTCATCACAACCCCGGGCTGGCCAACCACCCCAAGGGGCGCGGGGCTGCGTCGATCAGCGGCTCCGCCGCGGGGCGCGACCAGCCCCCACCGGGGGACAGCCGCATGACGAGCGAAACCCTCTGGTACGCCAACCGCGCCACGGGAGCCGTCTGCCTCGTCCTCTTCACGGTCGTGGTCCTGCTAGGCATCGCGGTGAAGCTCCGCGGCAGGATCCCCGGCCTCCCTCGCTTCGGCACGATCAGCCTCCACCGCACCCTCTCCCTCTCCGCCACCGCCTTCCTGGCCCTGCACATCGCACTCGCGGTGATCGACAGCTACGTCGACATCACCGTCGTAGATGTCCTGATCCCCTTCGCATCGGACTACCAGCCCCTCTGGCTCGGCCTCGGCACAGTCGCCGTCGACCTGATGCTGGCGGTACTGATCACCAGCCTGCTCCGCGCCCGGATGGGCCACCGCACCTGGCGCGCCGTCCACTGGCTGGCCTACGCCTCCTGGCCGGTCGCCCTGATCCACGGCATAGGCATCGGCACGGACACCGGCACCGACTGGATGACCTGGCTGACCATCGCCTGCGTGGGCACGGTCCTCACCGCCGGAGGCCTCCGCGTGGCGCACTCCGCCCGCACCGCCCGCCGCACCCCCGCCGCCCTTCTCCGCACGGCCGAAGGAGCCCGCTCATGACCGCCACCTTGCCCGACCTGTACATGCCCCCGCGGCTGCTCGCCCCCGGCGGCACCCCGGCCGACCTCACGACGCACGAGCAGCGCTACGGGCCACTGTCGTACGGCGACCCGGCCGCCCTCCTGAGAACCGTCGCCGCAGCCGGCCTCACCGGCCGCGGGGGAGCGGCGTTCCCCGTGCACCGCAAGCTCGCCGCGGTCGCCGAGTCCGGTCGCCGCACCGGCCGTACTCCCGTCGTCGTCGCCAACGGCGCGGAGGGTGAGCCCGCCAGCCGCAAGGACAAGACGCTGCTGGCGCTGTCGCCGCACCTCGTCCTGGACGGAATCCAGGTGGCGGCCAGGGCGGTCGGTGCGGCGCAGGCGTACCTTGCGGTCGAGGAGGGCGCGTCCTACCTGGAGTCGGCCCTCGCCGCCCTCCCCACCGACCGCTGCGGCCTCGCCGAAACCGCCCGCGTCCTGCGCTACCTGGCCCTCCAGTCGGCAGGCCAGTGCGGCCCCTGCCTCAACGGCCTCCCGCGCATCGCCACGGCCTTCCGGACCCTGGCCACTCCTGGCCCCCAGGGCACCACCCGCACCGACGTCGCCCGCTGGTCCGGCCTCGTCGAGGGCCGCGGCGCCTGCCACCACCCCGACGGCACGGTCCGCCTGGTACGCAGCGCGCTGACCACCTTCGCGTCCGAACTCGACGCCCACGCAAGGGGGTTGTGCACGGCTACCGACCGCACGCCCTTGCTGCCCGTACCTCAGGAGGCCTGACATGGACCAGCGAATCGACATCGACTGGACGTCCTGCCAGGGCCACGGCCTGTGCGCGGAACTCCTACCCGAACACATCACCCTGGACGAGTGGGGCTACCCCCAGGTCGACGGAACACCCGTCCCCGCGAGAACAGTGAAGCGAGCCCGCAGAGCAGCATCAGACTGCCCGGCCCTAGCTGTGAAACTGACGGTGCGTGGAGCGCCCTGAAGGGGCGCGGGGAACTGCGCGATCAACCCCCACACACCCGCAGTCCGAAAACAACGCACACGCCCGAGCTGAACCGCCCTAAACATCCGCCCAGAAATCCATCGGCACCCGCCCAGCAATACGGCCCCGCTCATCCAGCAGGCACCCCCCAAGCTTCACCGCCCGCAAAGTAACCGCCCGATCCACAATCTCCAGCCGCGACAACTTCCCCACCATCTCGCTCTCCAGCCCCACCGCATCGGCAGGAGACCGCAGCCACACACCAACCAAGAGATTGGCAGTGCCGCTCACAGCGGCGCACATCCGCACTTCGGGCAACCTCCCCAACGCCCGTGCCGACCGCTCCAGTTGATCCGGCGGCACCCGCAGCCATAGCAGCATGGTCACCGGCGCCGGGGACAGCGACCGCGCAACCTCGCAGCGCAGCCGGATCACCCCGCCCGCCAGGGCCCCGTTCAGATGACGGCGAACCGTGCTGGCGCCGACGCCGAGCCGCTCGGCCAGTTCGGCGTGCGCGGCCCGCGGGTTCTCCCCGAGGGCGAGCAGCAGGGCCCGGTCCAGCTCGCCGAAGCGGGGCGGCCCGGCCGGGGACGGGGGCGCGGCCGCGGCGAGTGTGCCGCGCTGACTGCTCGAGATCGCCCGCAGCTGCCAGCGGCTGCCCTCGGTGTACAGGTGGGGCGCCACCAGGGGCCGAGTCGCCACGACCCCCGGCAGCCCCGACAGCCGGTCCACGACATACCGCGACACCGCCCTCAGGTCGGCCGCCACCAGGTGCACCATCAGATCGCAGGGCCCGGCGACATGGTCGACGGCCACCACATGCGGGTCGGCAGCCACCTGCCGCGCCACCCGTACGGCCGCGCCGGGCGCACAGTCGACCTGGACGAAGGCGAAGACCAGCTGCCCCCCGACCGTGTGGCCCGGATAGGCGGTCAGCCAGGCCTCGCGCCGCTCGACCAGCCGCTCCCAGTGCCGGGCGACCGTCACCGGGCCGACGCCCAACGCCCGCCCGATCAGCGACCAGGGGGCGCGGGGGCTGATCTGGAGGGCGTTGACCAGAGCGAGGTCGGTTTCGGACAGCATGGCGGATCCTTCGGATTCGGGGCCCCTGAACGGCGTATTCCGCCAATTCCCGCGCGACGCCGCGCTGCCCTCTCATCATTGCCGACCACGTGGGCAATACACGCGACAAGTGGTGCACGGGTGACACGGGTGAGGGGAGAGGGATGAGTCTGCGAGACGATGCGCGTGAACTCCAGGGTGAACTGGCCGTCCTGCGCCGGGCGTTGCACCGGGAACCGGAGATCGGACTGCAGCTGCCGCGCACGCAGGAGAAGGTGCTGGCCGCACTGGACGGACTGCCGCTGGAGATCAGCACCGGCAGCTCGCTGTCCTCGGTCACCGCCGTTCTGCGCGGCGGCGCCCCCGAGGCCCGGCCCGGCCCCGTCGTGCTGCTGCGCGGTGACATGGACGCCCTGCCCGTCACCGAGCGCACCGGTGCGGAGTTCACCTCCCGCATCGACGGCGCCATGCACGCCTGCGGCCACGACCTGCACACCGCAGGTCTGGTCGGCGCCGCCCGGCTGCTCGCCGACCGGCGCGAAAGCCTCGCCGGGGACGTGGTGTTCATGTTCCAGCCCGGGGAGGAGGGCTGGGACGGCGCCGGGCACATGGTCGAGGAGGGTGTGCTGCAGGCGGCGGGCCGCCCGGTCGACGCCGCCTACGGACTGCACGTCAGCTCGTCGTCGTACCCGACCGGCGTCTTCGCCTCCCGCCCCGGCCCGCTGATGGCGGCCTCCGCGGGCCTGCACGTCCGCGTGGTCGGCGCCGGCGGCCACGGCTCGCGCCCGCACGCCGCCCTCGACCCGATCCAGGCGGCCTGCGAGATGGTCACCGCGCTGCAGACGATGGTCACCCGCCGCTTCGACGTCTTCGACCCGGTCGTGGTCACCGTCGGCGTCTTCCATGCCGGCACCCGGCGCAACGTCATCCCCGACGACGCCTCCTTCGAGGCGACGGTGCGCACCTTCTCCGCCACCGCCGCGGAACGCGCCGCCGAGGTCGCCGTACGCCTCTGCCAGGACATCGCCACCGCCCACGGCCTCACCGCCGAGGTCGACTTCGTGCCCGAATACCCGGTCACCGTCAACGACACCGCCGAGCACGACTTCCTCGCCTCCACCGTCCGCGAGGCCTTTGGGGAGGAGCGCTTCGAGCCGCTCGCCGACCCGATCACCGGCTCGGAGGACTTCTCCCGGGTCCTGGACCGGGTGCCGGGCGCCTTCGTCTTCCTCGGCGCCGACGCCACCGGTGACCCGGAGACCGCGCCCAGCAACCACTCCCCGCTCGCCGCCTTCGACGACGGAGTGCTGTCCGACGCGGCCGCCCTGCTCGCCGAACTCGCCGTCCGCCGCCTCGACAGTCTCGACCGTCTCGCCAAGGAGGTTCCGTGCGCCCCTACCACCTGATCCCCGCCGTACCCGCCCTGGGGCTGGTCCTCATGCCGTTCCTGCCGTTCGTCAACACCGACGGGCTGTGGTTCGGCCTGCCCCGGATGCTCGTGTGGGGCGCGGTGTGGTGCGTGATGTGCACACCCGCGCTGCTCCTCACGGAGCGCCTCATGAACCGTGAGGAGACCGACAAGTGACGACGATCCTGGTCATGACCTTCACCGGTATCGCGCTGATCGGCGTCCTCGGTTTCGTCGGCCGCCGCAAGCCCGCCGCCGACCTCTCCGAATGGGCCGTGGGAGGAAGGAACTTCGGCGCGGTCAGCATGTGGTTCCTGCAGGCCGGCGAGGTGTTCACCACCTTCACCTTTCTCGGCATGGCAGGCCTGGCCTTCAGTGGCGGAGTGGCGGCCCTCTACGCCCTCCCGTACGTCCCCATCGGCTACATGGTGCTGTTCTTCCTCGCCAAGCGGCTGTGGTCGCTCGGCAAGGAGCGCGGCTATCTCACCCAGGGCGACTACCTGGAGGACCGCTACGACAGCAGGCTGCTCGGCACGGTGGCGGCCGTCCTCGGCGTCGTCTTCGTGCTGCCGTACCTCCAACTCCAGATCACCGGCCTGGGGTTGATCGTGCAGCTGGTCACCGGCGACTCGGCGTCCGGCACACTCAGCATGATCATCGGCTCTGCCCTGGTCGTGGCCTTCGTGCTCTGGGCGGGCCTGCACGGCGTGGCGATGACGTCGTACTTCAAGGACGTCGTGATGCTGGTCGTCCTCGCCGTGCTCCTCATCGCGATCCCCGCCCACTTCACCGGCGGAGTGACGGCGATGTTCCACCGCATCGACAGACTGCACCCCGAGATGCTGACCATCCACTCCGGCCCCGCCGACCGGGTCTGGTTCACCACCAGCATGCTGGTCAGCATGATCGGCGTCGGCCTGATGTGCCTGCCGCACGCCTGGCCGGCCGTGATGTCCGCCCGCGACCCCAAGGTGCTGCGCCGCAACTACACCTGGATGCCGCTGTACGAACTCTGCCTCCTGATGCCCATCGTCGTCGGCTTCGCCGCCGTCCTCGTGCTCAAGCCGGGCACCCCGGCCAACGGCATCCTGCTGACGCTCAGCAAGCAGGTGCTGCCGACGTGGGCGACTGGCCTGGTCGTGGTCGCGGCCATCGCGACGGCCATGGTGCCGGCGGCAGGCATCCTGATCGGCATCTCGTCCCTGGTGGCCCGCAACATCGCACGGGTGCGGGACGAGCGGAAGCAGCTCTGGATCAACCACGGCACAGTGGTGGCCGCCTGCGGCCTCTCCCTGCTCCTCGCCATCTACCGCCCGGACCTGCTGGCCAACCTCCTCCTGCTCACCTACAGCGGCACGGTCCAGCTCGCCCCCGCCATCGCCCTGGGCTTCCTGGCCCGTCGCCCGGTGGGCAAGGTCCCCGTCCTGGCGGGACTCTTCGTCGGGGAACTGGTCGTCATCTGGCTGACGTTCTGGCAGAAGGGCCTGACCGGGAACGTCAACGTCGGCCTGGTGGGTCTGGGCGCGAACATCGTCGTGCTCGCCCTCGCGGCAGCCGCGGAGCGCGTGACCCGCAAGCCCTCTCCCGAACCGGAGAGCGACGAGTCCGTGGCAGTGACCGCATGAGCGAGCAAGGACTCCGTACGGTCTTCACGGGCGGCCTCGTCTTCGACGGCACCGGCGCCGATCCGGCCCCCGCCGACGTGGTCGTGGCCGACGGCCGCATAGTCGACGTGGGGCCGGGCCTGGACGGCGACACCCACGTCGACTGCACGGGCCGCACCCTCCTGCCGGGCCTGTTCGACTGCCACGTCCACCTCACACTCAACGGCATAGGCCTGCTGGGGGCGTTGCAGAAGCCCTTCTCGTACCAGTTCTTCGAAGCGGCGGTGAATCTGCGCCGCACCCTCGAAGCCGGCATCACCACGGTCCGCGACGCGGCGGGCGCCGACCTGGGCGTCAAACAGGCGGTCGAGGACGGTCTGGTCCCCGGCCCCCGCGTCCAGATCTCCATCGGCCTGATCAGCCAGACCGGCGGCCACGGCGACAACTGGATGCCCTCGGGCAACTGCGCCGGCCTCGCGGTCCCGCACCCGGGCCGCCCACCGGCGATCGCGGACGGCCCGGACGAGCTGCGCCGCACGGCCCGCACACTGCTGAGGGCAGGGGCGGAGGTGTTGAAGGTCTGCACGACGGGCGGCGTCCTCTCCCCGCGCGACGACCCCAGACACAGCCAGTTCACCCCACCCGAACTGGACGTCCTGGTCGCCGAGGCCACCGCCCAGGGCCGCTACGTCATGGCCCACGCCCAGGGCGCAGGGGGCATCAAGAACGCGGTCCGAGCCGGAGTCCGCTCCATCGAACACGGCATCCACCTCGACGACGAGGCAATCGACCTGATGCTCCAGCGCGGCACCTGGCTGGTCCCCACCCTGATCGCCCCGGTGGCGGTGATCCGCGCGGCCGAATCCGGCATCCAGATCCCCGAGGCCATGGTCCGGAAGGCGAGGGAGGTCGCCGAGACCCACGCCGATTCGGTACGCCGGGCGGCAGCGGCGGGCGTCCCCATAGCCATGGGCACGGACAGCGGCATCGGCCCGCACGGCAGCAACTTGGACGAGCTTCCACTGATGGAGGCGTGCGGCATGAGTTCCGGCCAGGTCCTCGCAGCGGCCACGTCGTCCTCGGCCCGCCTCCTCGGCTACGACGACCTGGGCGTCCTGGAGCCGGGCCGCCGCGCCGATTTGGTGCTGGTCGAAGGCGACGCGTACGACCTGACGGCGCTGCCCGACAACATCACGGAGGTATGGAAGGAAGGGGTGCAAGTAGCGATGGGGAAGTGAGACGCCCTCAAGGGGCGCGGGGAACTGCGCGACCAGCCACAACGAACCCGCACCCCGCAACGAACCGCAAGCCCCTCAAAGCCACCCGGCAAACTCCAACAACAACTCCGCATCCTTGGCCCGCCCCACGCGCAGTGCCCGCACACCCGACTCCACCGCCCGGAACAACGCCCACCCCCGCAACCGCTCCGGGTCCACATCCAGCGACTCGGCGAGCCGCTTCACCCGCCGCCGAGCCGTCGCCGCACCCGACGGCGAGGCGATCAGATCCTCCACCCGGTCCCGCACCAGCCGCGCGAGATCGAACGCACACTCCCCGACCACGGGATCCGGCCCCACGGCCAGCCAAGGAGCCCGCTCACCCGCCAGCACCTTGCTCTGCCGAAACGTCCCGTGCAGCAACCGCTGTTCCGGTGGCGCAACCAACAATTCCGCACGCGCTTCGAGAGCCCCGCTCACCAGCACCGCCGCGTCCGCGGACGCGCCCCTCATCGCCTCGGCCTGCCGCCCCGTCCGCTCGGCGACGGTCTCGAAGGGATGGTCACCCGGCGGCTCCACCCACAGCCGCCGCAACGTCCCCGCCGCCTCCAGCAGCGCCTTAGCCTCGGGCAACGACCGCACGGAGACATCCGGGTGCAGCCGCTCCAACAGCAGCACACCCTCGACCGTGGGCTCGTCCAGCAGCTGTACGGCACCGGTTCCGCCCCAGTGCGCGAGGGCATTCCGCTCGCTCTCGGGACGAGCCCTCGGCGGTGCCAGCTTCAGCACGGCGGGGCTCCCGTCGGGCCGCCGCACCAGTACGACAAGGCTGCTGCGCCCGCCGGGCACCTGCACCCTCTCCACCGTCAACTCGCGCAGTGCGACGGCCTGTTGGGCCGCCTCGGGCAGCTTCTCCAGCCAGTCGTCGCCGTCGGGTGCCGTCTCACCGAGCGCCCTGACCAGACGCTGCGGCGGTGCGAAAGCCATGCGCGAGTCGTTCCCTTCCAGTACGCGTTACGCCGTGGGTGCCGGCGAGGCCGAGGCGGCGGCCGCCCGCTCGGCGAGCCCAGGGAAGGCTACGCTCTCGCCGCTCCAGCGCACCGCCCGCACCGCCGCCTCCCGCAGCGCCCCGGCGGCCGCACGCCGCCGCTCGCCCTCGGTCGCCCGCACCAGGTCGGAGTACACCCCGGCCACCCGGTCCTCCAGCTCGGCGGCGAGCCGCACGGCCGCGGCCGAGTCCGGCACCGGGAACGGCAGCGCGTACGCCGCCGCGGCGGCCACCGGCGTGCCGCCCAGGTCCCGTACCTCACGCGTGAGCGCGTCACGGCGGGCCCGGTGCGCGTCGTACGCCGACCTGGCCTCCGTACGCCGTCCCGGGCGGATCCGCCCACCGACGACCCCGTAGCCGTACACCGCCGCATGCTCGGCGGCCAGCGCCGCCTGCAGGGCCTTCAGCTCCTTCTCTCTGCTCACTTGGCCGCCTCCGTCAGCAGATACGCATGCGCCGCCCCGGCCGCTGCCACCGAGGCCAGCAGCCGCGCCAGCTCGCCCGGCACGTCGAGGAGGGCCGTGCTGCGCCGGTCGGCGAGAGCCCGCTCGGCGGCGGCGAGGTCGGCGAGGGCGTCCTTGTCGTCGACCGGCGCAGCGGCGGACGGGGACGACGCCGTCTCCGGCGCTGTCTCCGGCGTCGTCGGGGAAGCCTTCCCGGCCGTCCCCCCGAACGCCTCCGCGTGCCGCACGACCTCCGCCCGCAGCGGCCGCAGCTGCTCCGCCACAGCGGGATGCGCGGCGATCACGGCGTCGTACCGCCCGAGCAACCCCACACTGTCCCGGGCCGCACGCGCGCGTGCCTTCTCGGCGACCGACGGACTGCCACTGGTGCTCTCCTCGGACTCCCCGGACCCGGAGGAGCACCCCACCAACAGGGCGGCGCCGGCGGCCGTGGCGAGCAGGGATCTTCTGCGCGGCCCGGAGGGGTTGCGCGAGGGCGGGGGGTACGACACGACTGACGTCCTCGGGGTTCGTACGAACGCATGGGCGGGAGGGCGGCCCGCCGTGATCACGGTACCTGCGCTTCCCCTGGACTTGCGCCACCGGCTCGACAGCCCCCTATAGGGGCGCGGGGAACTGCGCGACCGGCCCCACACAACCCGCACCCGCCTACTCACCACAGCCCCCGAGCTCGACGGCGTCCGGCCCCACCGCCGGAGGCAGGACGCAACACACCCTGCGACCGGATACCCTTTGACCAGACACGCGACCCATCCCACAACAGCACACGCGGCCGAGGAGTCACCCGGATGAGCACCACCCAGAGCGAGAGGCTGCGAGAGCTTCTGGAACCGCTCGTCGGCTCCCAGGGCCTGGATCTCGAAGAGATCGCAGTGGACTCCGTCGGACGCAAGCGGGTGCTGCGCGTGGTCGTCGACTCCGACACCGGTGCCGATCTGGACCAGATCGCCGATGTGAGCCGCGCGCTCTCGGCGAAGCTCGACGAGACGGACGCGATGGGCGAGGGCGAGTACACCCTCGAGGTCGGGACCCCGGGCGCGGAGCGCCTCCTCAAGGAGCACCGGCACTACGTGCGTGCCACCGGCCGGCTGGTGAAGTTCCAGCTGACCGACGGTGACGAGCTGGTCGCCAGGATCCTGAAGGTCGACGACGAAGGCCTCGACCTCGAAGTGCCCGGAGTCAAGGGCCGCAGGCCGACCGCCCGCAGACTCGCCCTCGGGGACGTCGACAGGGCGCGCGTGCAGGTCGAGTTCAGCCGCAAGGACAACAACGAGAAGGAAGAGGAGGCGTAGCCGTGGACATCGACATGAGTGCCCTGCGGGGCTTGGTACGGGAGAAGGAGATCTCCTTCGACCTGCTGGTCGAGGCGATCGAGTCGGCCCTCCTCATCGCCTACCACCGCACCGAGGGAAGCCACCGCCACGCGCGCGTGAAGCTCGACCGGGAGACCGGGCACGTGGTCGTGTGGGCGAAGGAGGACCCCGAGGACCTCGAAGAGGGCCAGGAGCCCCGCGAGTTCGACGACACCCCGTCCGACTTCGGCCGTATCGCCGCCACCACCGCCAAGCAGGTCATCCTGCAGCGGCTGCGCGACGCCGAGGACGACGCGACGCTCGGCGAGTACGCCGGCCGCGAGGGAGACATCGTCACCGGAGTGGTCCAGCAGGGCCGCGACCCGAAGAACGTGCTCGTGGACATCGGCAAGCTCGAAGCCATCCTGCCGGTGCAGGAGCAGGTGCCGGGCGAGACGTACCCGCACGGCATGCGGATCCGGTCCTACGTCGTACGAGTGGCGAAGGGCGTCCGCGGCCCGTCCGTGACGCTTTCGCGCACGCACCCGAACCTGGTGAAGAAGCTCTTCGCCCTGGAGGTGCCGGAGATCGCCGACGGTTCGGTGGAGATCGCGGCCATCGCCCGCGAGGCGGGTCACCGTACGAAGATCGCCGTACGGTCCACCCGGTCGGGCCTGAACGCCAAGGGTGCCTGCATCGGCCCCATGGGCGGGCGGGTGCGCAATGTGATGGGCGAGCTGAACGGTGAGAAGATCGACATCGTCGACTGGTCGGACGACCCGGCCGAGATGGTGGCGAACGCGCTCTCGCCGGCGCGGGTCTCCAAGGTGGACGTCGTGGACCTGGCCGCCCGCTCCGCGCGCGTGACGGTGCCGGACTACCAGCTGTCGCTGGCGATCGGCAAGGAGGGGCAGAACGCCCGCCTCGCGGCCCGGCTGACCGGATGGCGGATCGACATCCGCCCGGACACCGAGCAGACCGAGGACCAGCGCGGAGACCAGCGCGGAGACCAGCGCGGGGAATAGATCCAAGCCGCGCATCGCTCAGATCACGACAGTTGTATGCGCGGAACTGTTCGATTCTTGCCCCAAAGGGGTGAGGTCGCCACGGGGAGGTAGACTTAAGGGTGTCTGGCCGGACGCGCGCCCGCGCATGCCCTGAGCGCACCTGTGTGGGGTGCAGGCAGCGAGCGGCCAAGAAGGACCTGCTGCGCATCGTGGCGATCGAGGGTGAATGTGTCCCCGATCATCGCGGTACGCTGCCCGGCCGGGGTGCTTATGTGCACCCCGCCCTGGTCTGTCTCGACCTGGCGGTACGCCGCCGGGCGTTCACGCGGGCGCTGCGCGCCCCGGGAGCGCTCGACACAAAGGCGTTGCGCCTCTATGTCGAGCAGGCAACACCGTAAGACGTGTCGTACGGAACCTCCGTGCGGCCCTGGTACCCCGCGAGTTGGAAGTAGGTCGAGATTGCGATGAGCACTCGATGAGCACGCGATGAGTACGCCCATGAAGTAGCGACGGTCCGGACGCAACCCGGACCTAAAAGGAGCGAAGTGGCTAAGGTCCGGGTATACGAACTCGCCAAGGAGTTCGGGGTTGAGAGCAAGGTCGTCATGGCCAAGCTCCAAGAACTCGGTGAATTCGTCCGTTCGGCGTCTTCGACCATCGAAGCGCCCGTAGTCCGTAAGCTGACGGACGCCCTCCAGCAGGGCAGCGGCGGCGGCAAGCCCGCCCCCGCCCGCAAGGCTGCCCCGGCACGTCCGGCAGCCCCCTCTCCCGCGCAGGCCGCCCGCCCGGCAGCCCCGCGCCCGCCGGCTCCCAAGCCGGCCGCCGCCGAGCAGCCCGTGGCTCCCGCCGCGCCGGCCGCTCCCGGCCCCCGTCCCACCCCGGGCCCGAAGCCCGCGCCGCGGCCCGCCCCGGCGTCCCCGGCTCCGACCACGCCCGAGTTCACGGCACCTCCGGCGGCTCCCGCCGCTCCGGCTGCCTCCTCCGGCGGCTCCGGCCCGCGTCCGGGCGCTCCGCGTCCGGCCGGCCAGGCTCCGCGTCCGGGCGCCCGTCCGGGCGGCCCCGGTCAGGGCGGCCAGGGCCGTGGTGACCGCGGCGACCGAGGCGACCGTCCCGGCGGTCCCCGTCAGGGCGGCGGCGCTCCGCGTCCCGGTGCCCGTCCGGCCGGTCCCCGTCCGGGCAACAACCCCTTCACCTCCGGCGGCTCCACCGGCATGGCGCGCCCGCAGGCGCCCCGTCCGGGCGGTGCCCCGCGTCCCGGCGGCCCGGGTGGCCCCGGTGAGCGTCCCGGCGGCGCTCCGCGTCCGCAGGGCCAGGGCGGTCCCCGTCCCCAGGGTGCGGCGGGCGGTCCCCGTCCGCAGGCTCCGGGTGGCGCGCGTCCGACCCCGGGCGGCATGCCCCGTCCGCAGGGCGGTCCCCGTCCCGGCGGCGGCGGTCCCGGTGGCCCGCGTCCGAACCCCGGCATGATGCCGCAGCGTCCTGCTGCCGGCCCGCGTCCCGGCGGCGGTGGCCCCGGCGGCCGCGGTCCCGGCGGCGGCGGTCGTCCCGGTGGCGGTGGCGGCGGTCGTCCGGGCGGCGGCGGCTTCGCCGGTCGTCCCGGTGGCGGCGGTGGCGGCGGCGGCTTCGCCGGTCGTCCCGGCGGTCCCGGTGGCGGTGGCGGCGGTGGCGGCTTCGCCGGTCGTCCGGGTGGTCCCGGTGCCGGTGGCGGCGGTCGTCCCGGCTTCGGTGGCCGTCCCGGCGGTCCCGGTGGCCGTGGTGGCACGCAGGGCGCCTTCGGTCGTCCCGGCGGTCCCGCGCGTCGCGGTCGCAAGTCGAAGCGGCAGAGGCGCCAGGAGTACGAGGCCATGCAGGCCCCGTCGGTCGGCGGCGTGATGCTGCCTCGCGGCAACGGCGAGTCCATTCGCCTGTCGCGCGGTGCCTCCCTCACCGACTTCGCGGAGAAGATCAACGCCAACCCGGCGTCGCTCGTCGCGGTCATGATGAACCTCGGCGAGATGGTCACGGCCACGCAGTCCGTCTCCGACGAGACGCTGCAGCTCCTCGCGGGCGAGATGAACTACACGGTTCAGATCGTCAGCCCCGAGGAGGAGGACCGCGAGCTGCTCGAGTCCTTCGACATCGAGTTCGGCGAGGACGAGGGCGGCGAGGAGGACCTCGTGGTCCGTCCGCCGGTCGTCACCGTCATGGGTCACGTCGACCACGGAAAGACCCGACTGCTCGACGCCATCCGCAAGACGAACGTCATCGCGGGCGAGGCCGGCGGCATCACCCAGCACATCGGTGCCTACCAGGTCGCGACCGAGGTCAACGAAGAAGAGCGCAAGATCACCTTCATCGACACCCCGGGTCACGAGGCGTTCACCGCCATGCGTGCCCGTGGTGCGAAGTCGACCGACATCGCGATCCTGGTCGTCGCGGCCAACGACGGCGTCATGCCGCAGACGGTCGAGGCGCTCAACCACGCCAAGGCGGCCGACGTCCCGATCGTCGTCGCGGTCAACAAGATCGACGTCGAGGGCGCCGACCCGACCAAGGTGCGCGGTCAGCTCACCGAGTACGGGCTGGTGGCCGAGGAGTACGGCGGCGACACCATGTTCGTCGACATCTCCGCCAAGCAGGGTCTGCACATCGACTCCCTGCTGGAGGCCGTGGTCCTCACCGCGGACGCCTCGCTCGACCTGCGGGCCAACCCGAACCAGGACGCGCAGGGCATCTCGATCGAGTCCCGTCTCGACCGCGGCCGCGGTGCCGTGTCGACGGTCCTCGTCCAGCGAGGCACGCTGCGGGTCGGCGACACGATGGTCGTGGGCGACGCCTACGGCCGTGTGCGCGCCATGCTCGACGACAACGGCAACAACGTCGCCGAGGCCGGCCCGTCGACGCCGGTCCAGGTCCTGGGCCTGACCAACGTCCCGGGTGCGGGCGACAACTTCCTGGTGGTCGACGAGGACCGTACGGCCCGTCAGATCGCCGAGAAGCGTGCCGCCCGTGAGCGCAACGCCGCGTTCGCCAAGCGCACGCGCCGTGTGTCGCTCGAGGACCTGGACAAGGTGCTCAAGGCCGGCGAGGTCCAGCAGCTCAACCTCATCATCAAGGGTGACGCTTCTGGTTCCGTCGAGGCCCTCGAGTCCTCCCTGCTCCAGCTGGACGTCGGCGAAGAGGTCGACATCCGCGTCCTGCACCGCGGCGTCGGTGCGGTCACGGAGTCGGACATCGACCTGGCGATGGGCTCGGACGCCATCGTGATCGGCTTCAACGTCCGTGCGGCAGGCCGCGCGGCGCAGATGGCCGAGCGCGAGGGCGTGGACGTCCGCTACTACTCGGTCATCTACCAGGCGATCGAGGAGATCGAGGCGGCCCTCAAGGGCATGCTCAAGCCGGAGTACGAAGAGGTCGAGCTCGGTACGGCGGAGATCCGCGAGGTCTTCAAGTCGTCCAAGCTGGGCAACATCGCGGGTGTTCTCATCCGCTCCGGCGAGGTCAAGCGCAACACCAAGGCGCGCCTCATCCGCGACGGCAAGGTGGTCGCGGAGAACCTCAACATCGAGGGTCTGCGTCGCTTCAAGGACGACGTCACCGAGATCCGCGAAGGGTTCGAGGGCGGTATCAACCTCGGCAACTTCAACGACATCAAGGTCGACGACGTCATCGCGACGTACGAGATGCGCGAGAAGCCGCGCGTCTGATCCCAGCACGCGATCGGGGCCGATCGGCGGGGCAGTTCCCTCAAGGGAATTCCGTCGATCGGCCCCGGCCGTTGCGTGTACGGTTCCCGTATCGGCGTCGAAGCGTGGCGCCCGTACCCCGAACCGGCGGGACATCCGGATACACACATGTATGTGGGGACTCTGTCCTTCGACCTGCTCCTCGGCGACGTCCACTCGCTGAAGGAGAAACGCTCTCTCGTCCGTCCGATCGTGGCCGAGCTCCAGCGCAAGTACGCGGTGAGCGTGGCGGAGACGGGCAACCAGAACCTCCATCGCAGGGCCGAGATCGGGCTCGCGATGGTCTCCGGGGACACGGGACACCTCACCGACGTACTGGACCGCTGCGAGCGGCTGGTCGCCGGGCGGCCCGAGGTGGAACTGCTCTCGGTTCGACGCAGGCTCCACAGCGACGAAGACTGAAGCAACAAGAAAGACTTAAGGAGACGGACCAGTGGCCGACAACGCGCGCGCCAAGAGGCTGGCGGACCTCATCCGAGAGGTGGTGGCCCAGAAGCTGCAGCGCGGGATCAAGGACCCGCGGCTCGGCTCGCACGTCACCATCACGGACACCCGGGTCACCGGGGACCTGAGGGAGGCGACCGTCTTCTACACGGTGTACGGGGACGACGAGGAGCGGGCGGCCGCGGCCGCCGGCCTGGAGAGCGCCAAGGGCGTGCTCCGTTCCGCGGTCGGCGCGGCGGCGGGCGTGAAGTTCACGCCGACGCTCACCTTCGTGGCGGACGCTCTGCCGGACACCGCCAAGACCATCGAGGACCTTCTCGACAAGGCGCGGCAGTCCGACGAGAAGGTGCGCGAGGTCTCGGCCGGCGCCACCTACGCCGGCGATGCCGACCCGTACAAGAAGCCGGGTGAAGACGAGGACGACACCGCCGAATGACCCAGAAGAACCGGACGCCCGACGGGCTTGTCATCGTCGACAAGCCGTCGGGCTTCACTTCGCACGACGTGGTCGCCAAGATGCGCGGCATCGCCCGCACCCGCCGTGTCGGGCACGCCGGCACCCTCGACCCCATGGCGACGGGCGTGCTCGTCCTCGGCGTCGAGAAGGCCACCAAGCTTCTCGGTCACCTTGCGCTGACCGAGAAGGAGTACCTGGGGACGATCCGCCTCGGGCAGACGACCCTGACCGACGACGCAGAGGGCGAGATCACGGGGTCGGTCGACGCCTCGAAGGTCACCCGTGAGGCCGTCGACGCCGGGATCGCCAAGCTCACCGGCGACATCATGCAGGTGCCTTCCAAGGTCAGCGCCATCAAGATCGACGGGGTGCGCTCGTACAAGCGGGCACGGGACGGCGAGGACTTCGAGATCCCCGCCCGGCCCGTCACCGTCTCGTCCTTCGCGGTGTACGACGTACGGGACGCGGTCGCCGAGGACGGCACCCCGGTGCTGGACCTGGTGGTTTCCGTCGTCTGCTCCTCCGGCACCTACATCCGGGCCCTGGCCCGCGACCTGGGCGCCGACCTGGGCGTGGGCGGTCACCTCACCGCCCTGCGCCGCACGCGCGTGGGCCCGTACAAGCTGGACACCGCGAAGACGCTGGACCAGCTGCAGCAGGAACTCACCGTGATGCCGATCGCCGAAGCGGCCACGGCCGCGTTCCCGCGCTGGGACGTGGACGCCAAGCGGGCCCGGCTGCTCATCAATGGCGTACGGCTGGAGATGCCCGAGGTGTACGCGGGCGGCGGCCCGGTGGCCGTCTTCGACCCCGAGGGGCACTTCCTCGCGCTTGTCGAGGAACAGAAGGGCAAGGCGAAGAGCCTGGCTGTTTTCGGCTAGGCGCTCCGCTGGTTGTGCCGCGATAGGTCGTTTGTTGGCTGCGGCGCCGTTGTGGCTGGTCGCGCCCGCGCGGCGGAGCCGCCAATCGATACAGCCCCGCGCCCCTTTAGGGGCGCTGCCGGACCGCAGAGTACTTTGCCCGTGGAGCGGCGATCACGGGGTTGTGCCGCCGCTCCACGGTCCCCCCTCGGTTCCCCCACCCCTAGGGTGTATCCACCGACCCCCGCCTGTTCACCCGTCCGGGCAGGCGCTCGGAGTGAACCGAGGGAGCGGAAGGGGGCGCGTTCGCCAAGCGATCTGTCCCGCTGATCACCGCGCGCCTAACGTCGAACCAAGGGCACAGTTGTACGGCGGGGAGGCTCGAACATGGCGGGACGGGGCCCGCGGACCGGGGGCGCACACCGGCCGGCGGAGGATGCACGGACCGGGCGTACCGGTGCCGCAGACGCAACCGCCCGTGACGACGCCCTGGTCCGCATCCACGACCTGGCCGGCCGCCCCCGCGGCACCGGCTTCGTGGCCGACCACCACGGCACCGTCATCACCAGCCACGAGGCCGTCGACGGTCTGCCCAGGCTCGTCCTGCACGCCGCCGGCGACCGCACCTGCCTCGTGACCGCGGACGCCGTGACCCCGCTGCCCGACCTGGACCTGGCCCTCGTCCGCACCGAGGGCCTCGGCGTGGACCCGCTGCCCGTCACAGTGCGGGACAGGGTCGGGACGGGCACGTACGTGCAGATCGCCGCCGGCTGCTGGCGCGAGGCGCGGGTGCTCGGCGCGACCTCCGTGACGTACGCGGCGACGGACCGTTTCCATCTCCTCGACGAAGCACTGGAGTTGGCGATCGGCACGGCCGGCCGGGACGCGCTGCGGCTGGGCGGCGGGGCGGCCGGGGGACCGGTGCTGGACGCCGAAACCGGCGCCGTAGTCGCCGTTCTCGGAGCCGCGCTCCAGTGCGGCCACCGCGACGTCGGCTTCGCCGTCCCGCTCCGGCCCGCACCGGGGCGCTCCGCTGGGAGTGCCGCGATGGGCAGTCGATCGTCCGCGGCGCCGTCGTGGCCGGTCGCGCCCCGCGGCGGAGCCGCATGTCGATACGGTCCCGCGCCCCTTCAGGGCGCTGCCGAACCGCAGCGGACTTCACCCGACCCGCGGAGCGGCCCGCTCGCCGACCTGCTGGCCCGCAACGCGGCGACGGTGCCCGGATACGGAGCCGACCTCAACCTGGCCGGCGTACTGGAGCTGACGGCCACATCGGTGGCGCAGGACGGCCCGCCGGGGACGCTGGAGGGCTACGTGGGCCGGACGGGCGTCGACTCGGTCGAGCCGGTCGAACGGGCCGCCACGGCAAGGGAGTTCGCCGAATTCGTGCGCGGCCCGGCCGCCGTCCTCGGCCTCGTCGGGGCACCGGGCAGCGGCCGTACGACGGAACTCGCGTCCCTCGCCGCCCGCCGCAACCGCGGCGCCGAACCGGCCCCCACCCTGTGGCTGCGCGGCGCCGACCTGAGGGACGACGACACATCGGTCGCGGACGCGGCCCGCCGGGCAGTGACCCGGGCGGCACGGATCGTCGCGGCGGCACAATCCACCTGCGCGGCCGACCTCGGCGACACCGGCCCGAACCGCTTGGCCCACGTCGCCCGCGCGGCAGACCGCCCCCTGCTCCTCCTCCTGGACGGCCCCGAGGAGATGCCGCCCGTCCTGGCCGACCGCCTGCGGGAGTGGGCCGAGGGGACGGACGAGTGGCTGCGGGAGACGGGAGCGCGGCTGGTGGTGGCGTGCAGGCCGGAGTACTGGGAGGTCTTTTCAGCCCGTCCGGAGTTCGGGTCTTCAGCCCGTCCGGCGTTTGAGGACGAGGCCCCTTCAGGGCCGAAGCGGGGGTCTGGGGGCGGCAGCCCCCAGGGGACGGGAATGGGTAGGGGCGGCGGGGGCGACATTCCCTGCGTGCGCCTCGGCGACTTGACGGAGGACGAGGCCCGCAAGGCCCGCGCGCGATACCGCATCCCCGAGGGCACCTTGGAAGATCCCGACGCCCGCCATCCCCTCACCCTCCGCCTCCTCTCAGAGGTCCGCGCGGCCCTCCAGGACGCCCCCCACGCACGCGTGGACCGCAACGAGGTCCTCTCGGCCCACCTCGACCTGATGTGCCTGCGCATCGCCGTCCGGCTGGCCGCCGAGAACGGCTTGCGCGGCGCCGCGGTACGCCGTCTCGCCGCGAAGGTCTCCGGCCAGGTCCACGAGGCCGCCCGCCGCAGCCTCGGCCCCGGACAGGGCGAGCTGGACCGGAAGACGTTCGAGGCGGTGTTCCCCTGGGGGCCGGCCCCGGCGAAGCTGGGCGGCGGTACCGGCTGGGCGTCCGCCGTCCTCACCGAGGGCCTGCTCGTCCCCGCCGGCAGCGGCTACCGCTTCGCCCACGAGGAACTCGCCGACTGGCTCCAGGGCATGCACCTCGACCTGGACGAGGCCCTGCGCGCCCTGGTCCACCACCGCCAGGCCCCGGACGACGCCCCCTCCCTTCCCGTGCCGCACCACCGCATCGGCCCCGTCGTAGAGGCCCTGCTGCTTCTCGCCCGACAGTACGGAACCGCCCAACTCGCCGTCCGCCTTGAGGAGTTGGCAAACGTTCTGGACGCGGACCCGGACTCCTGGTGGCCCGCCCGTCTCCTCGTCGAAACCCTGGTGCGGGTACCGGACGCCACGCCGTACCTGGCCGTCCTGCGGCGGCTCGCCGACCGGCTCGTGGCGGCACGCCGGGACGACCGCCCGAGCCCGCGGGAGACGGACGGCGATCCCCGTCCGGCCCCCGCTGCCCCGGCGGATGGCTTCGGCCCCGACTTCTGGACCGCCCTGCCGATCCCGCAGTCCGAACGCCTCGACCTGCTCCGTCACCTGCTCCGCGCCGACGGCCCGCCGCAGGACACCGGCCCTCGTTTCCTGGACGCCGTCTCCCGTCTCCTCGCCGCCGACCCCACCGCCGTACAACCGCTCCTCACCCGCTGGTTCGACGACGACCGCCCGCTCCCCGCAACCCCGCACGCAACCGTCGCCAAGGCCGCGCAGGCGCTGCTGCACACCCACCGGCACCTCGCCCTGGACGACCTGACCGAGGTGCTCGTCGAGAGTGCGCACCCCAGGGCGGACGAATTGCTCGCCGTGCTGGCGGAGGACGAACCGTCGACGGTCTGCCGGGCCGTCGACCGGTGGGCGCACGACGAGCGGCCCGGGCGGCGGGTGGCGGCGATGGCGTACGGCCTGCGCGCCGCCCCGCACGTCCGCACGGCGGCCGACCGTGAACTGCTGCGCTACGCGGCCCTGGCCCTGCTCGCCCGTCCCGACGACTGCACCCTGCACGGCGGCGCGCTCGCCCTCCTCGTACGCGATCCACGCACGCGTGCCCGCCATCTCCCGCAGGCGCTGCGGCAGTTCGCGGCCGGTGACCCGCACTTCCCGCCGAGCGCACTGGTCGCCGCTCTGACCACGCACCCGGAACCGGTCCTCGACGCCTTCCGCGAGCGGCTGCGCAGGCCGGACCCCGGGCAGGCCCTGCGCACGCTCGCCGACGTCACCACGCCCCCGCTGGCGCGCAGGGTCGCCGTGCTCGTACGGGAGGCGGTGGAGCGGTGCCCGGAGACCGTCGCCGACATGGCCGCGTACGTCGACCGGCGGCTCGACCAGGGACCGGAGGCCCGGGCCGTGCTCTTCCCGCTGGTCACCGGTCTCCTCGACGGCGGCTCGGAGGAGGTGCGGGCCGCGCTCGCCGCCGTACTCGCCACTCCCGGCATCCCCGCCTCCCGCCTCCTGCGCCGCGAACTCCTCGACTTCCTGCTGGGCCACGAACACTCCCCAGCCGTCCTGGACGCCCTACTGCACGCCACGGCCCTGTGCGGCGGCGACGACGTACGCGAACTCGTGCACCGCACCGGCCTGCTCCTCGTCCGCACCCCGGACGGAGCGGCCCGTTTCGACCGCACCCTGGTCGACCTGGCCAGGCAGGTCCCCGGCTTCGCCGCGCGTATGGCGGGCTGGCTGACCGAGGCCCCGCAGACCTGGGCCGCGGTGGTGGGCCCGAGCACCCGCCGGATGATCGAGAACCTGGCAGGCGTCCACGTGCCCGCCTGAGCAGCGCCCCAAGCAGGCCGGGCGAAGTCCGCTGAGGCTCGGCCGCGCCCCTAAAGGGGCGCGGGGAACTGCGCGACCAGCCACGACGACGCCGCAGTCGGTCTCCGTCATATCGTGGCAATTCCCGCGGAGCGCTTAGCGTCGGGTCACAGCCCCCATGCCGATGCGGGCCGACCGCGCCCGGCATGGCACCCTTAGACCTGCGTAAGAGGTCGGTAGACACGGACACGGGTTCGAGGAGCGGTCACAGTGCAGCGCTGGCGTGGCTTGGAGGACATCCCCGAGGACTGGGGGCGCAGCGTCGTCACCATCGGTTCCTACGACGGGGTCCACCGCGGGCACCAGCTGATCATCCGGCATGCCGTGGACCGCGCCCGTGAGCTGGGCGTGCCCTCCGTGGTCGTCACCTTCGACCCGCACCCCAGCGAGGTCGTCCGCCCCGGCAGCCACCCGCCGCTGCTGGCCCCGCACCACCGCCGCGCCGAACTCATGGCGGACCTGGGCGTGGACGCGGTCCTGATCCTGTCCTTCACCAAGGAGTTCTCGAGGCTGTCCGCGGCGGACTTCGTCGTCAAGGTCCTGGCCGACAGGCTGCACGCCAAGGCGGTCGTCGAGGGCCCGAACTTCCGCTTCGGCCACAAGGCCGCGGGGAACGTCGAGTTCCTCGTCGAGCAGGGCAAGGTCTACGACTTCGAGGTCGAGGTCGTCGACCTGTATGTGACCGGCGAGGCGGGCGGCGGCGAGCCGTTCTCCTCCACCCTCACCCGGCGCCTGGTCGCCGAGGGCGACGTCGAGGGCGCCGCGGAGATCCTCGGCCGTCCGCACCGCGTGGAGGGCATCGTCGTACGAGGCGCTCAGCGCGGCCGTGAGCTGGGCTTCCCGACCGCAAACGTCGAGACCCTGCCGCACACCGCGATCCCGGCCGACGGCGTGTACGCCGGCTGGCTGCAGGTCGAGGGCGAGGCGATGCCGGCCGCGATCTCCGTCGGCACGAACCCGCAGTTCGACGGCACGGAGCGCACGGTGGAGGCGTACGCCATCGACCGCGTGGGCCTCGACCTGTACGGCCTGCACGTGGCCGTCGACTTCCTGGCCTACGTCCGCGGCCAGGCCAAGTTCGACTCCCTGGAGGCTCTGCTGGAGCAGATGGCCGAGGACGTGAAGCGGTGCCGCGAGCTGGTGGCGGCCGCCGAATAGCCGTTCCTGCGGTCGTTCCTGAGCCGATCCCAAGTCGTTCCTACGACGCCGAAGGGCGGCCGGTGCCTCGGAGCACCGGCCGCCCTTCGTTGTTGCCGTCCTAGCTACTGCTGCGTCCAGCCGGGCGGCATGGCGCCCGGCTGCGGCGGCTGGCCCTGCTGCGGGTCCTGGGGCGGCTGCTGCTGCCACCCCTGGCCCGGTGCCGGCTGCTGCGGGGGCTGCTGCCAGCCCTGCCCCGGCTGGGGGGCGCCGCCGGGCTGGCCGTAGGGCTGCTGCGGCTGTTGCTGCTGCTGCGGAGGCGCGTACCCCTGCTGGGGCTGCTGCTGGTACTGCATGTTCGGGTTGCCGAAGCCCTGCTGCGTACGGGACATGTCCTCGGCGATGATGGCCGCGAGATCGAAGTAGGCCTCGCGGGTCTTGGGACGCATCATCTCCAGGTCCACCTCGGCGCCCGCCGCGAGGTGTTCGTCGAAGGGGATCACGACGACGGCGCGGCAGCGGGTCTCGAAGTGCGCGACGATGTCCTCCACCTTGATCATCTTGCCCGTCTCGCGGACACCGGAGATCACGGTGACCGACCGCTGGACGAGATCGGCGAAGCCGTTCGCGGACAGCCAGTCGAGGGTGGTCGAGGCGCTGCTCGCACCGTCCACCGACGGGGTGGAAATGATGATCAACTGGTCGGCGAGGTCGAGGACTCCGCGCATCGCGCTGTAGAGCAGACCGGTACCCGAGTCGGTGAGGATGATCGGGTACTGCCGGCCGAGCACGTCCAGCGCGCTGCGGTAGTCCTGGTCGTTGAAGGTGGTGGAGACCGCCGGGTCCACGTCGTTGGCGATGATCTCGAGGCCCGAGGGCGCCTGCGAGGTGAAGCGGCGGATGTCCATGTAGCTGTTCAGCGACGGGATCGCCTGGACCAGGTCACGGATGGTGGCGCCGGTCTCGCGCCGCACCCGTCGGCCGAGCGTGCCGGCGTCCGGGTTGGCGTCGATCGCGAGGATCTTGTCCTGGCGCTCGGTGGCGAGCGTGGCACCGAGCGACATGGTCGTCGTGGTCTTGCCGACGCCGCCCTTGAGGCTGATCACCGCGATCCGATAGCAGGACATCACCGGAGTGCGGATCAGCCCCAGCTTCCGGTCCCGCTCCGCCTGCTCCTTCTTGGCGCCGAGCTTGAAGCGGGAGGGGCCCTGGTTGTTCTTGCGGGCCTTGGGCTGGTTGCGCAGCAGCCGGTCGGAGGAGAGCTCCACGGCGGCGTTGTAGCCGAGCGGAGTTCCCGGCGCGGCTTGCTGCTGCTGGGGAGCACCGGGTCCGGCCTGGGGGCCGGGCGGGGCGGTCCAGCCCTGGTTGCCGTACGCGGCGGGCTGCTGGGGCGCCTGCGGCTGCGGCTGCTGCGGTGCCTGCTGTGGGGGCTGGGCGGCCGGAGGCTGCTGCTGCGGTGCTGGCTGCGGCTGCTGCGGCTGGCCGGGCTGGGGGTAGCCGTAGCCCGGCTGCTGGGGCGGGTAGCCGTAACCGGCCTGCTCGGGCTGCGGCGGGTAGCCGTATCCGGCGGGCTGCGGCTGACCGGGGTGGGGCTGCTGCGGTGCGGGCTGCTGCGGGGGCTGGGCGGTCTGGGGCGCCTGGGGCGGGTAGCCGTATCCGGCGGCCTGCGGCTGCGGCTGACCGGGCTGCGGCTGGGGCTGCGCCGCCTGGCGCGGGTCGGCCGGTGCGGGCTGGCCGCCCTGCGCCGGGTATCCGGGCTGCGGCTGGGCCGGGCCGAACGTGCCCTGGGGCGGGGTCTGGTGGGCCGGGTATCCGGGCTGCGGCTGGGCGGGGGGCTGGCCCGGGGTCTGGGGGTAGCCGTATGCGGCTGCCGCCTGCGGGTCCGGCTGCCCGGCATGCGGAGGCATCCCCTGGCCGGGGTGTGCGGGCGCGAAGCCCTGCGGCAGCGGGGGAAGTCCCGGGGCGCCCTGGGGCGGTGCGGGGGTCTGCCCGGTGGGCTGCGCCTGCGGCGGCTGTGCCTGAGCGACGGGCGGGGGTACGGGAGCGGCGGGCGCTGCCGGTGCTTCCGGCTCTGCTTCCGCAGGCGCCGGCGCGGCCTCGGTGTCGGCCTGCGCGGGGGAGTCCCCCTCGGCACCGGCCACGGACCCGGCGGAGTCACCCGCCTCCGGCTCGTCGTCGTGTGTTGCCTCCGGCTCCACGTCGTCGTCGCCACCGCCGAAGAGCAGTGCCGCCTCGGCGTCGGCGGCGGCATGGTTGAGCTCGACCTCCGGCTGCTCGGGCGCCGGCGGTACGGGGGCGGGCTGTTCGGGGGCGGGCTGTTCGGGGGCAGCCGCAGCCGGGACGCCCGCCGCGGGGGTGGCGGACTGGGACGGGCCGCCCTGGGCGTCCTCGTCGACCGGGCGCAGCACGGGGAAGCCGGGCGCGGCGGCCGACGGCTGGGCGGGCGCGGGCTGCTGGGGCGCGGCGGGCGGCGGCGGGGCGGGGGTCTGGTGCTGGGGCGCACCGAAACCGCCCGAGGTGTCCTGGCTCGACTGGGGCGGCGCACCGGCTCCCGCCTGCTGGGGGTAGCCGTACCCGCCGGGCTGCGCCGCGGGGGCGGTGCCCTGCGTGCCCTGCTGCGGCGGGAATCCGTAGCCACCCGTGTCCTGAACGGGAGCGGCCGGAGCGGGCTGCGAGGGCTGTGCGGGCTGCTGCGGTGCGGCCTGGGCGGGCGGTTGTGCCGGTGCGGGGGCGGGCGGTGCGGGACGCTGCGGTGTGACGCCTGGCGGCCCCGTGGGCGCTCCGATGGGCGGCCCGCTGGGCGGTGGTGGCGAAGCCGGCGCGTTCTGCTGGCCGCCGGACGGGGAGCCACCCTGCGTGCTTTGGGCGTACCAGGCGGGGGGCTCGTAGACGATTTCGAACTCGCCGGTGAGATCCACCTCGTGATCGTCCCCGTCCGAGGAAGGGCTCCCGCCGTTGTACTCGGACCGATCCCTGTTCACTGCTTGCCTCCTGGTCAGCCACTGCTGCTGAGCTGGTCGTCGTCGCGGCCGTGCGGACCGAGTGGCGAGTCCCACGCGGCTGCGATCGTCACCGCACCACCAGAAGCCTAATCACTCGCATGGCGGGACGGAAAAGCCCCCATGGGCGGGAACTCAACAGCCACGCGGGTGCGGCCGGTTCGCACCGTTCGCACCCTTCCCCCGATGACGACGACGCGTCAGTCCATCCGTCGGGCCACGCCGAGCAGGCCCGTCTCCGCATCCGTGGGGTCGGTCATGACGAACTTGTGGTGCTTGCGGGTGCACCACAGGGCGGCACCGTCGTGCAGCGTCGGCAGGTGCTGCAGATGCTCGTTCGGGACGCCGAGGGTGTCGCGTACGACCTCGGTCTCGTGCGGCGAGATGCGCTGGATCCCGACCAGCTGGGCCTGAGCCAGCCAACGCGGCGCGTGCTCGCTGACGTACGGCAGTACCGTCACGACGGCCTGCCACGCCACCGAGGTCACCCGCCCGCGCGGTGGGCGGACGCCACAGTCCCGGATCAGCACCACCGGACTCGACACGGACGGCCCCTGCGCGGGCACCCGCCCCACCGGATAGACCGTCACGCACTGCTGGCCGCCGCCCGCCGCCTGGGCCAGCTGCTGCCAGACCTGCGGACGGCCGGTCTCGACGCCCACGCGCGCGCCCGTCGCGGCGGCGCGCAGCGCCAGCACCTGGGCGAGCCACAGACCACCCACGAGGACGACGTCGAACGCTGTCGGCCGGGACAGGCCCAGCACGGCGGGTTGCGAGTCCGGGTCGGTGCCGATGAGTACGCCGTCGTCACCGATCGGCATGCTGATCGCCGCGAGCTCGTCTGCGGTGACGACATGCCGGTTGCGGCGCGGTCCGCGCAGCCCGAACCCCGGGCTGGCGATGCGCCGTTGCTGCTGCGGTGTCTCCGGCTGCCGGATGATCGGGATCATGCCGGTGTCGGTGGGGGAGGCCACGTGGGCCGGCGTCGTACGACCGGGGGTGCCGCCCTGCTGTCCCGGGGGCATGGTCTGAGCGGGGTAGGACATCAGTAGGTACCTCCGAGCGGCAGAGTGGCGAGGGCTCCGGGGACCTGTTCCCGGTCGAGGCGGACCAGACCTGCCTTCGCGGTACTCGCGGCCCGCTCCAACTCCCGTCCCACCTGGCCGAGTTCGCTGTCACCGCGGGCGGTGACACGGATGTGCCCGGTGAGCGAGACACCTCGGTTGCCGGCCTTGCTCAAGGTCATGCTGAAGGTCGTGGCGAGCACCGGCAGCGAGGTGAGCCGTGTGACCAGCTCGGGCAGCGCCACACCGCCCTGCCCCAACTGCGGCCAACGGGACACCCAGTACGTCGTGTGCCACCGGTCGTCGACCCGCCAGGTCTTCACTGCCTCGACCGTACGACGCTGGGGCGCCCGGCCTTCCTGAGCGCGCTGCGCGTTGGCCCGCGGGTTCAGACAGCTGGACGTCGCGAGCGCCTGCACCAGCTCGTTCTCGTCCAGGATGGTCGCCTTGAAACCGGCGCCGGCCAGTCGGCTCGACAGCTGGTCCGCCACCCGCAGCAACGCCTTCTGCGCCCCGGGAACACCGTCCCCGCGTGCCTGTACGGCCTCCGGGCACAGCTCCGGGTCGAGCTTGAGGGCGACCCAGGTGAGCCGCAGCGCGGGCGAGCCGACCGCCGCCTGCAGCGGGCCGTACGACCGCGCGGCGAGCGACTGCTGGGGCAGATGCGGCGCGGGCGCCGGCTGGGTGTGCTGCACGACCTGCGCGGAGGCGAGCCGGATCCCGTCGACCTCCAGGGCGTCCTGGACCAGCCTCAGCGGCAGCTGCCGATGGGCGGCGGCGGGGCGCAGCGGCTCGTCGGCCGGCTGCACGAAGAGGACGGCGGTCAGAAAGGTCCCGTCGCCGATCATGCCGATCTGCCGGTTGTCACGGGAGACGAAGCCATACGTCCTGAGGGCCGGGTCGCACTCCACGACCGGCGCCAGCATCGCGTCCGTCTCGGGCGGAACGGGCAGCTTGGCGTCGCGGCGGCGCTGGCGCAGGGCGCGCGTCGTCTCGTACCACTCGGGCAGCGGGCGCCGGGCCCGCCGCAGGACCGCCAGGAGCAGCAGCAGCGCCGCCACCACGCCGGCCGGAACCAGCAGCCACTTCACATCGGCGGCCCAGGCGGCGAGCATGACCGCCGCCGCGAGCTCCACCAGGATGAGCTGCTGCAGCCGCACCGGACCCAGCCCGCCGGGGCGGGGCAGCGTGCGCGGCGACGCGGCGACGGGGGCGGGTGCGGCCGGAGCGGCTGACGTACGTCTGCGGCCCGGACCACCCTCTTGCTGCGGTGCGCGGCGTCCGCGCCGAGTGCTCGTAGCGCTGGTCATCCCCCGGGACATCCCTTTCGCGAAATATGTGGCCGCTCACTCAGCCACTGACTGGGCCGCTCACTGGGCCCACAACATCCATGTGGGCGGCTCACGGTACCCGCTGCGGAACACGAGGCGACACACGGGACACCGAAACCCCAGGTGGCCAGCCTGTCACGGACCGACCCCCCATGGTGGGGCGCAGTGTTGAAGCTCTGTGAAGATGCAGGGTCGGCCGCCCACCTGGTGAACCGTCGCCGCGCGGCGCAGGGCATAGTAGGGGCCTGCGCGACTGGAGTGCCTTTGAAGTGCCCTTGAAGTGCCTTTCGAGCACGGGCGATTCGGGCGACTTCGGATTATTCGGGCGCAGTGGGATTGTGGCCTGCCGGGCACGATCGGGCGTCACCGCACGATCGAGATCGAGCAGTACGAACGAGCAGTACAAACGGGAGAAACGGGGACCATGGCCAAGCGTCAGGACGAGCTCGCCGCCTACAACTTCGCTCGCAAGCGCACCGTCGCGGCGTTCCTGGCACCGTCGCCGGGCGGCTCGGAGGAAGGCGCACCGCGTCCCATGCGCACGGTGACGCCCAGCCTGGCGCTCGGCGTCGTCCTGGTGATCGGCTTCATCGCCTACGGCGTGATCAAGCCGACGGCACCGGCGGGCTGGGACAAGGCCGGCGAGTACATCATCGTCGACAGCGACTCCACGACGCGCTACGTCGTCATCGACGACAAGACGTCGACCGGCAAGAAGGTCGCGACGCTGCACCCCGTCCTCAACTACGCCTCCGCCAAGCTCCTCCTCGACAAGGGCAAGGGCAGCGTCCTCGAGGTCCCCGGCAGCGAGATCGATAAGAGCAGCATCCCGCACGGCGCGACGATCGGTATCCCGTACGCCCCCGACCGGCTGCCTTCCGCGAGCGACGCGGAGAAGCCGAAGACTTGGGCGGTGTGCGAGCGGCCGGGCGCGGGGGGATCGGACAGTTCCATCGACCGCGCGGTGTTCGTCCTGGACGCAGACGACGCCAAGACGCTGGACAATCCCGGCAAGGTCGGCTCCGGCGAGGCCCTGTACGTCAAGGACAGCAAGACCCAGCGGGAATACCTGGTCGACGGCAAGGGCACCGCGTTCCTGCTGGGCGGCCAGACTGGCCTCGACAGCACCGGCATGGAAAGCCTGCGCTCCGCCGTCATCGGCAGCAGCAACAGGGCAGAGCCCCAGCTGGTGAGCACGGAGTGGCTGAAGACCCTGAACTTCGGCGGGGGAATCACGTTCCCGTCGGTCCCGAACGCCAACCAGCCGACGTCCGTCCAGGGGCTCCCCACCCAGGCGAGCACTGTGGGCCAGGTGCTCAAGGCGGAGGACGCGCAGGGGTGGGCGTACTACGTCGTCCTCAAGGACAAGGTCGCCGCCGTCTCGCCCTTCGTCGCCGCCCTGCTGGAGGCGTCGCCCTCCGCGACCGGCGGGAACGGGGCCGTCAAGGTCGACCGCCAGGTCGTCATCGCAGCCAACCACGGCGCGGCGGACAGCTTCTACGCCGACAAGGGGTGGCCCGAGCAGGTTCCGCGGCAGGCCAACCCCGCGACCACGGCGACCGGCCAGCCCCGTACAACTTCCTGCAGCGTCTACAACGGCACCTTCGGCGCGGACAAGAAGCCGCAGCTGGCCGCCTGGGCCGGAACGACGTACCCCAAGAAGGTCGTCTCCGACTCGGTGAGCGCCTATGTCTCGTCCGGCTCGGGCCTCCTCTTCAAGGAGCTCACCGGCGTGGCGGGCGGCGGCGGTGCGCAGTACCTGCTGACGGACACGGGCCTGCGGTACTCACTGCCGTCGAACAACGACAGCCAGGCGAAGGGAAGCGGCAGCGGTTCGACCTCGGCTTCATCCTCGTCGGACGGCTCGTCGCAGAGTGCTAGCGAAACGGACAAGGCGCGCACGCGGCTGGGCTACGGAGACATCACCAACATCGCGCTTGTGCCGCAGACTTGGGCGACATTCATCCCCAAGGGCCCGACGCTGGACACGGGTAGCGCGTCGCAGGAACAGAGCCAGTGACCGGATAACTCCGGTCGGCGGGTGGGCCGTTGGATCCGATGGTGGATCCGATGGCAACCGACGACCCGCCAACGGGCCCACGGGCGGGCGAACTTGAGCGCCCACAACCTGTTGATCACAACATGATCGCTCAAGTGTGTGAGCCGTGTAACTGATTGGTCTTGCCTGTGGATGTGCGACAGGCTGACGATAGAGTGTTTGCAGCGCTCAACGGTGCGAAGCTTCTCCGGGCACCAACGCAGGTTTCCCGGATCAACGACGACATGGGGGAAGGTTCAACATGGCCGGCCAGTTCCGGGTAACAGAGGACGAACTCACCAAGCTCTCCGGTGACATCAGCACCGCCAACGGCCAGCTGCAGGGCGAGATCCGCCGTCTGAACGGCGTCATCGAGCAGATCGCCGGCGGCTGGAAGGGCCAGGCGGCCACGTCCTACCACCAGCTCCAGGAGCGCTGGAACCAGGACGCGAAGAAGATGAGCGACATCCTCAACGACATCAAGGAAGCCGTGGACTCCACGCGGAGCAACTACTCCGCGTCGGAAGAGCAGCAGAACTCCGAGATCAGCAAGATCATGTCGGACTTCGGCTGAGCCGATTCCCTGGCTCGGACCGATCCACCGAGTCCACTGATCCTGATCGATCCCGAACGACTTCCTAACGACTCTTCCTGAAAGGGAATGACGATGTCGATCCTCGTCAATTACGCAACCATCACCAACGCCTCCACGGACGTGCGTACGACCGCCGGCCGCATCAAGCAGCAGCTCGACGACCTCGAGGCCGCGGTCAAGCGCGTCGCCTCCACCTGGGAAGGCGAGGCGCAGGAGGGCTACCAGCGCAAGCAGACCGAGTGGGACAAGACGGCCCAGGACCTGCACAACACCCTCCTGAAGATCTCGACGGCGCTGCAGAGCGCGGCCGAGTCCTACCAGGCCACGGAGAAGAGCAACGCCTCGACCTGGGGCTAAGCCGGTCGGCGACCTGAGGGACCGTAGGGACCTGAGATGAAGAGAATCGGCCCAGCCGACGCCACGGTGTCGACTGGGCCGAGCTCTGCTTCGGGGTCGTACACAGCAAATCCCGCAAACCTTCACATTCGTTTATTGGTACGTCCGTCACCGGTACGTCGAGGAAGCCCTGGGGGCCTGGACATGAGGGGCCTGAACGTGGAGGGCCACAAAGCCCGTTCGCGCAGCCGCAACGACCGCAACAGTGGAACCCGCGCACTGCAGCGGGTTTTTGGCGTGCTTGCGGTGACCGGCTTGTGCGCGGTGTCGGCACCGCCGGCATTCGCTTCCGACGGCCCTGCCTCCGGCGGCGCGAAGTTCGGCCTGGCCGCGAGCACGGAATGTGTCTTCAACGGCAACGTCATCAAGTCGACGCCGTGGTCACTCCAGCGGGTCCTCCTGGACCAGCTGTGGGGACAGGCGACGGGCAAGGGCGTGACGGTTGCGGTGATCGATACGGGGGTGGACGGTTCGAACCCTCAGCTGAGCGGTGCGATGGCCGGGGCCGGCAAGTCCTTCGTGGACGGCGCCGCGAACAAGGACATCGAGGGGCACGGCACTCGGGTGGCGGGCATCATCGCGGCTCGCCCGATGAAGGGCACGGGCTTCGAGGGAATCGCGCCGGACGCCAAGATCCTGTCTCTTCGCTACACGGGCGGGGAGAACAAGCAGGGCAACACGGGAACCATGGCCCAGGCGATCAATTACGCGGTCTCCCAGGGCGCGAAGATCATCAACATCTCCTCGGACACGGCCAGTAAGGAAGACAACGGGCCGCTGAGGAGCGCTGTGGCGGCAGCCGTGCAAAAGGGCGCCCTGATCGTGGCGGCCGCCGGCAACGACGGCGCCGACGGCAAGTCCGCGGACACGTACCCGGCTTCGTACCCGGGAGTCCTGGCGGTCGCCGCCTCCGACCGCAACGACGAACGCGCCTACTTCTCACAGGCGGGCGACTTCGTGGACGTCGCGGCACCGGGCGTCGACATGGTCTCGACGGTCCCGAAGGGCGGCCAGTGCTCGGCCGACGGGACGAGCTTTGCGGCGCCGTATGTCGCGGGGGTCGCGGCTCTGCTGAAGGAAAAGCACCCCGGCTGGAAGGCGTCCCAGATCGCCACGCGCATCGAGGAGACGGCTCAGCGCCCGAGCCGCGGCCCCAACCGCTACATCGGGTGGGGCGTGATCGACCCGGTGGCCGCGCTGTCGGACGACTCGACGCCGGGCACCTCGCCGACCCCGGACCCGGTGGTGAAGGCCGGGTCTGGCGGGGTTGTTCCCATGGCTGTGACCATGGGGGAGAGCGAGGCGGAACGGGAGCGCCGGACAGCCATTTATGTGCTGGGGACGGGGCTTGCGTTGGTTCTTGTGGTTGCGGGGAGTGGGGTGGCTGTGCGGGATTGGCGTAGTCGGAGGGATGGTCGTGTTGGGCGGGTTGGGTAGCTGGGGCTGCCGACCAAGTCGGCCGACTCGGGCGATGACTTGGGCACCTACTGGTGCTGACAACTTGAGTTACAGGGGAGAGGACAACGGGGTATGAGCAACGGGATGCGGGTTGATCTGAGCGCGCTGGATGAGGTCATCCGGAAGCTCTGGACGTTGCTGGACGACATGGACAAGGCGGGGCAGACATCTCGCTACAACACGGAGATCACGATGGCGGCGTTCGGGGGCAACTGCACGTTCCTGGAGGCGGGTGAGCTCTTCTCTGCTCACAAGGATGCCAAGAGTGACCTTGAGGGTGCGATCAAGGGACTGCACGACCTGATCGACAAGTTCGGCAAGAGCACCTCCAAGGTGAAAGACAAGTACACCGAGCAGGAGTACGCGAACAAGCACCAAATGGGTGGTGACTCCGGGGGCTCGAACGGCAAGTGGGACTAGTAGTCCGGATCGAGAATCACCTACGAGGAGGAGTTCAAAATGGCCGGTGACAAAGAGCAGCCAAAGCCAGTCCTTGAGCAGCCAATGTGCATTGCCGGGCGCCCCAAGACCAAGACTCAGTTCATCGACTACTCGCTGAAAGAGCTCAAGCAGATGCTTGAGGGCACCGATCCGGGCGCAATCGAGGAAACGGGTCGTCATTGGGGAAAGGTTAACGAGATCCTCGCCGGTGGCCAGGACGGGGGGATCGCCGGCGTGCTTGACAAGGCGGTCGACAATGTCTTGGAGCACTGGAGTGGTGATGCCGCCCAGGCCTTCGAGAAAGAGGCACGCAAGATCGCGCAGAGCATCCGGAATGCGGCTTGGCATGCGGATCTCAACAGCTCTCAAATGGCTGACGCCGGCACACAGTTGCGTACGTACAAGCAGCAACTGGACGACATCAAGGAACCCAGCACCCTGGACAAGATCGGTGACGGTCTTAGCGACTGGAGTTGGGACAACGGTGAAACGGTAGCCAAGGACCTCAATGACGGCAAGATGACCGCTGCCCAGATTGCGCAGAAAGATGAAGGAAAGATCGGCGCCAGCCGAGAGGCTCAGCTCAATGGCGTGGCTGTCATGGAGGACCTGGGTGCTCAATACATGCGGGTCACACGGAACTTGCAAAACAACCGTGCGTACCAAGATGACAAAGGGCACATCAAGGAGCCCACTGGCAACGTGGAGTACCCGCCTCCTGTAACTCCGAGCGGTGCTGGTGCGTCCCGACCAAGCGTCTCGGGGTCAGGTAGTAAACCGTGGAGCGCCGGTCCGACAACCAGCGTCAAGCCCGCACCCACAGTGCCCCGTGACCCGGGCATCACGGGAGGCACGCAGCTTCCCACGGCGAAGACGAATGTCCCCACGGCCGGGACGAACGTGGACAGTATCTCCCCAGGTTTGACGGGGACCGGTCCCGGCGTCGGCACGGGTGTGCCTAGCGGCGGGAGCGGCAACTTCGGCGCCAGTGGAGCTCAGGGCTCCGGCATCGTGGCTCCTGGCGGAACGTCTGGCCTAGGCGGCGGTGTCGGATTCGCGGGTGGTCGCGGTGGCATGACCGGTGCCGGCGCGGCAGGCCGCACTGCCGGAGGGCGAGCCGGTATGGGCGGTATGGGCGGCGGAGGCCTTGGCGCAGCTGGCCGAGGAGGTGCCAGCGCTGGCGGTCGTGGAGCTCTCGCGAGAGCCCGTGGCGGTGTGGTCGGTGCGGCCAAGGGAGTCGGCAAGGGTGCCGGTGGCGGTGCAGGCTTGCACGGCAGCCGGGGTGGAACGCAGGCCGGCGCAGCTGGCGGGGCGGGCGGCAAGGACCGCCGGAAGAAAGAGAACAACCAGGGCGACCGTCCCGACTACTTGGTTGAGGACGAAGAGACCTGGATCTCGGAAGAGGACCGCAACCGGAACGTACCGCGGACCATCGAGTAAGCGTACAAGTGGGGCTGGACGGAAAGTCATCGTCTGCCCATGTATAGGCTGGCACCCCCAGCCGTAGCTGTGAGTGAGGAGCAAGGAATTGGGTTTCAAGCAAGTCTGGTCCACGACAGGAGTTGTGGCGTTGACAGGCGCCTTGCTCCTCGCCTCAGCCCCGACTGCCTCGGCTGACTATGTCAGGGACCAACAGTGGGTCCTGGACGTATTTGCGATGAAAGACACCTGGGCAGTGACTCAGGGGCAAGGGGTGACTGTCGCAGTAGTCGATTCCGGCGTAGATGGCAGCCACCCTGATCTCACTGGTCAAGTCCTTAAGGGGAAGGATTTTACGGGCGGCGGGAATGCCCAAGATGATCTGGCCGGGCATGGCACGGGCATGGCAAGCATTATCGCTGCGCACGGCCATGGAGCGGGAAATTCCTCCGGCATGATTGGGCTTGCACCAAAGGCGAAGATCTTGCCGCTTCGCACCTACCAAAAGAAGAACGACAAGAATCCGGATGAGGCGTGGAGTGCCGCTGTTCGATATGCGGTTGACCAGGGCGCGAAAGTCGTGAACCTGTCTTTTGGTGCCGACGGCGGTAAGACTTCATCCGTCGGTCGTGACGCGATTGCATATGCAGAAGCGCACGATGTCGTAGTTGTTGCAGCCGCGGGAAATACTGGATCTGTCGCTATTGAGGAGCCAGCGGCACTTCCCGGCGTTGTTTCTGTCGGCGCCGTAGATAAAGAAGCAAATCGATGGAGTGGTTCTAACAGCGGCAAGGGGCTCACCTTGATGGCTCCTGGTGTCGAGGTCCTCTCTGCGGATACCACCGAATCCCCGAAATACAGCCTGTCTAACGGAACCTCGGATGCCACGGCCTTCGTATCTGCCACCGCTGCACTGGTTCGAGCGAAATATCCCAACCTCACAGCAGGTCAAGTAGTCAACCGTCTAATCAAGTCGGCATCGTTCCTTGGTCACAATGGGTTGAAGGCGCCTGACGAGGATTATGGCTACGGGATTATCCGCCCCCGCCAAGCGGTCACAATGGACATCCCTGCAGGCCCCAAGACGAATCCTCTCGGTCAGCTTCAGTCCTCCACCTCTACTTCAACCGAATCATCTAAGGCAACGGGCACCTCGACCCAGGCCAAAAAGAAGGACGCCTCTTCCGGCAGTATCCTCGTCATTGCCGGAGGAATTGCAGCCATCGTGGTAATCGGTGCAATCGTCCTCGTGGTAATCCGAAGCCGCCGCAAGGGTGGTAACGGTGGCCCTGGCTCGGGTGGTGGCGCCTCCTCTCAGTACGCGGGCTACCCGCCTGCCCAACAGCCTTACCCAAATTCAGCTCCCAACCAGGGGCACCCCACTGCTCCGGGTCAGTACCCGCAGCACCCCAACCCGTACAGCCAGCAACCCCCGCACCAAGGGCAGTAGGAGTAGCCCACCGTCCAGCGGCGGCGGGGATGTCTGGCCATCGCGGTCCTCCGCGGCACGCACAACGACGGCACAGCGAACCATCCCGAGAACAAGAATGGAACCTCCCCAATGGGCGCCATCGTCCTTCTCATCGGCGTTGCAGGTCTCGGAGCCCTGATTGCCGCCGTCACCGTCTTCGCCATTGCCCGTAGCCGCCGCAACTCGGGTAACGCAAGGCCCGCGAGCGGAACTTACCCACAGAACATGGGCTACCCGTCTCAGCAAGGGATGTATCCAATCCCTCAACAGCCCTACCCCACCGCGACATCCGACGAGGGGTACGGGTACCCCGCTCCCCCGGAACATTCACAGCAGAATCCCAACCCCTATGCCCAACAGCACCCGCGCCAGGGGCAGTAGAAAAATCTGGTTCGCATAAGGAGGCCCGGGTGATCAGTTGACTTCCCCGGGCGAAATGCATCCAGAGCCGAGCGGGGAGAAACCGGCTCATGGGGGACCACTTCAAGACGGACATCGGGCAACTCGAACAGTTCCTCACAGATCTGGAGAGATGCGTCGATGAGTTGAACGAAGCCCGGTCTGCCCAAGCCGGAACCTTCACGGCGTTCATCAGCAACCTCAAGACAGACAAACGCGGGTAGTCCCACGCGATCGATGGCGGGGGCTTGGTGGGCGGTACCTGCTGGGCCAGTGCGCCAGCAGCGACTCGATCAGGTCGAATTGTCACATCGGTCACGCTCAGCCAAAGCCTTCAATCAGATCGTTATCTGAGCTCCACAGGCGGGGTAGGCCTTGCGTCTGCGAAGGCCATAAGCTGTCGTGAGATTCGCGGGGGCGCCGGAAGGTGCGCGAGTGGCTGTAGTTGTGCCTCGCAGCAACCTGGGGTGCGGGTCAGTTGAGATGCGGGCTCTGTCCCGAAAGGGCCGGACCACCCATCGTGCTCCCTCGCAGTTTGACCTGTGAGAGGGAACCCATGTCTTACCCCCCGCCGCCGGGAAGCGGCAATCCGTACGGGCAGCCGCCCCCGCAGAGTGGTTGGCAGCCGCAACCGCCCCCGCCCCCGCAACAGCCCCCGCATTGGCAGGGGCAGGCCCCTGTGCCGCCCGTGCCTGCGGCACCGCCAGGGGTGGCTCCGGGCGCAGTTCCGGTCCAACCGGGGCCCTCTCAGTACGGTGCCTACTACCCGCCCGCTAGCCCCGTACCCCCGTTGCCCATGCCCCCGTCGGCGCCTTCCAGCGGAGGCCGCACCGCCCGGAAGGTCTTCGGGAGCCTAATGATCGTGTTCGGCCTGCTCGGCATGCTGGGCGGCGGGGCGCTGGCGGCGCACGCCTGGAGCAACCATCAGCTGCAGGTACCCAACGGCGTTTACGGTCCGGTTTTGTGGCGCAACGAGACCACCGAGTCGCTCTTCCCTGCGACCATCGGCAACCCGTCTGACTACAACGCCAAGGCGTCCGACAAGGACGCTGCCGAGTGGAACCGGATGGGCGTCTCCGAGGACACCTCGTGCTCTGCGGGGCTGTCCGGGGAGACCAAGGCAACCGCGAAGAAGCTGGGGTGCAGGGCCGTACTACGAGCCACGTACGTCGATCTCACCGGGGAGATGGTCGCCACCGTCGCGATCATCGTGCTGCCCCAGAGCGGCAACAGCGCGCAGGACATGGGCGAGTTTCTTGACGACCAGCAGTCCGAGGACGTCCCCGACGCCGCCGTCGTCCCGCTGACCGTCAAGAGCACCCTCGCCGCGAAGTGGCAGGCGAACCGGCGCAACGGCATGGGCGGCACCGGCCTCGGTGGGGACCTCCCCTACGCGGTCGCCGTCACTACCGGCGCCGTCGACGGCCGTACATCCTCCAACCTACCTGGCGACTTCGGGAGTTACGGCGGCAATGACTCCGACCGTCAGCCCTGGATGGACGCGGCCAAGGCCCTCAGCGAGACGTTCAAAGCCCACCTCACGTACCTGGAAAGGTGAGATCCGCGGTGAAGTTCAAGACCATTCGCGCGACCTGCGCCGCGGCCGCCCTCACCGGAGTGCTGTGCACGCTGGCCATCGCGCCTGCCCAGGCGGCCACGCCGGTCAGTTGGGAGAGCAGTGCGCTGGGGCTGCCCGCCGCGCAGGAGCTCAGCCAGGGCGCGGGCGTGACGGTCGCGGTGCTCGACAGCGGTGTCGTCGCTGATCATCCGGCCCTGAAGGGCCATGTGACCAGCGGGCCTGACTACCGCAAGGACGGACTGGAGGAAGGGGACCCGGATTGGGGCTACCACGGCACCGCCATGGCCTCCGACGTCCTCAAGGTCGCCCCGAAGGCCAGGATCCTCGCCGTGCGCGTCCTTTCCGACAAGGACAACGAGAAGGACGCGGCGAAGCGGATAAAGGAACTCAACGGCAAGCCCAGCCCAGTCGCGCAGGGCATCCGGTACGCCGTCGACCACGGCGCCGACATCATCTCCATGTCGCTCGGCAGCGCCGACGGGTTCGTCAACTACAGTGACGAGGACACCCAGGCCGTTGCTTACGCCCTGCGCCACGGCGTGACGCTGCTCGCCTCGGCCGGCAACTCCGGAGGCAAGCTCAACGACATCTCCTACCCGGCCGGTTACGCGGGCGTCATCGCAGTCGCCGCCACCCAACGGGGCGGCACCCGCGCCGACTTCTCCACCGTGCACACCTACAACGACGTGGCCGCGCCCGGCGTCGCCATCATGAGCGCCAAGAACACCGGCGGCTACGCGACCATCGACGGCACCTCGCCGGCCTGTGCGCTCGCCGCCGGGGTCGTGGCGCTCATGCATGCGAAGAACCCGAAACTGACCCCCGCGCAGGCGAACGACGTCCTGATCGCCACCACCCATCGCCCCGCGGGCGGTGGCAGCGCCGTGCTCGGATACGGCCCGATCAACGCCGCCGCGGCGGTGAAGGCCGCCGCCTCGCCTCCCAAGGACATGGCAGGGGCGGTGGCTTACAAGGGCAAGGAGCACCTGGGGACTCCGGATGGCACGCCGAAGACCAAGGATGCGCCGCTGGAGCAGAGTCTGTGGATGACGGGCCTGGTTGCTGCCGGACTGGGGCTGGCGTTTCTGCTCGGCGGTGTACTCCTTGCGCTGTCCGGTCGGCGCAAGATCTCGGCGGGAGCGGTCGGCATGGTGCAGCCTGAGGGGTCCTTCCCAGGCTGAGCTCTCGGTGAATTGCAGAAAGCTCCTGTTGACTGGAAGCCAGTTTGGCCTTCCGTTCAGCGGGAGCTTTCGCTCTTCATCGCAGCCTATTGGTCCAAAACGGCTGTGAATTCTGTAAATGTTGCACAAACGCCTGGCCCACGATTACGAGACCCTCGCCGCCAGCTCCAAGGTCATGATCCACGTCGCGTCGATCGACAACCTCACCAAGCGCATAACGGACGGGGCCGCACCCACCTGGCGAGGAACCTACAGTTCGGATCACCGACACAACCAGCGGGGAGCCATGGCGATCGACTCGTGCACCGTACAGCTCACCGGCCAGGAACCGTGCCCCGGCATCGAGGAGGCCCTCGGCTGGACGGACGCGTGGCAAGTCCGCCGGGGCGCCACCTGGCTGGTCACCCGGAGGGGCGAGGACGTCGCCGTGCGCCGAGCAGGGGTGGCGGAGGTGCCGGTGTTCTTCCCGGACCCCACCGGCGATTTGCGCGGCTACGCCAGTCCTGCGCCCGACGCCCGCGCCCTGGCGGTCTGCGGCGACGCGGAGCTCGCCGTCGTCGAGACGGACGGCACGATCCGCTGGAGCCACCTGCATGATCCGTGGTCTGCCGACGGCGGATCGGGTCGCGGAGCCTGCGCCTTCACCGCCGACGGTCGGCACGTCGTCGCCATCGCTCCCGGCATGGCGGCGGCCCCCGGCGAGTACCAGAGCGACCTGCTCGTCACGCTTGCCGCCGCCGACGGCACCGTCGTGGCCACCGCGCCGCTCACCGCGAAGTCCGGCATCTACGAGATCCGTCAGCCCCTCAACGGTCCCGACATCCTCCTGGTCTCCGCGGGCCAAGGTCAGGACGAGGCCCTCTCGTACGCCATCGCCCTCGATGGCGCGGCGCTTCGTATCGTCTCCCTCGACACCAAGGACGAGCCGATCACGGACCTGGACGAGGCCGCGGGGCAGGTACTGACTGCCGAGCGAGGCGGCGCCTGGATCACCTTGCACCGGCTCGGCCCCGACCTGGACCTTGCCACCTCCGGCCAGGTCCGGCTGGAAGACCTCGTTGGTGAAAACGAGGAACTGCGGTTCGTCGGCCGCCCGGTGTTCGTCGACGACTCCCTGTTCCTCGCCGCGATCGCGGAGGAGGAGTGGACCGAGGAATTCCGCCACTTCCTGATCGACACCCGCATCATGCGACCTGTCGCAGAGCTGGAATATCCCCTGCCGGTGAATGCCGACACGATTCCGCTTGGAAACGGCGTTTGGCTCACGGGCACGGACGACGAGCTCTGCCGCTGGACTTTGCGCCGGACCGGCTCGTAGCCAGGAACGTGTTAAGGAACTCAGAAGACCGAGCTCTTCAAATGGCTGCCTGATCGGGTGACTTCGATGAGTCGCACGAGCGTGCAGGGAGAACCGGCGAGGCTCCCGGGCGGTCGAGTGTGGTGTCTGAAGCCGGAAATCACCTGCCACAAAGCGCGCGAGAGCATGCCCGCCTGGTGAGGCACCCGCTAGGGCATACGGGGCGATCTGCCTAAATCAAATGCCCTCTGAAATACAGGATCACCTACCCGCCGCGGAGCAGTCGCGTCGGGCCCTGGCTGCTCTCGGCCGGATCCGTCGTGGGTGCGATGACGCGTCTGGTCCGCGAACGGGGCAGTATGGGCATGGAGCATCAAGGATTTCGAGTCGAACCCGCGGTGTTGGGGTCCTACCCCGGTGTTATCGAAGTCCGGCAGCCCGACTGTGCATCAGCGCCAGCCCCGAGCAGTCCTGCCCGCCGGAAGGGTCCGGTTCATATACCCAATACAGGGCTGCGAGTTGCACCAGCAACAGTACGGGGATGAGACAGGCGGCCACCATAGCCGTGCGCCCCTGCCATGACGCGCCCGGCCGCTGCCCGCGCCGGTGTGCCCCGCGGCGCAGGGCCAGTAGGAGCAGCGAAGCTGCCAGGGCGCATGTAGGCGCGGCCCAGGCGGTGACGTACATCCGCGTGGACGGGCCCAGGTACCGGCAGTTCTGGAAGGTGTCCCCGTTGAAGGAGACGTGGGCCGCCAGTAGTGCCGCCGATGTGAGCACCAAGGCGGGCACCAGCAGGGACCAGCGGCGCCATGAGGGGGCGGGGGCGGTCGTGGGCGGTGTGGGGTGCGTATGAGTGCTCATCAGTACCAGTCCGGGTTGGGGCGGACGATCCGTATGTTCTGCCGGCCCTCGTGCTGTTCGGTCGCGGGGAGCCGGCCTTCCAGGCTGACGTTCTGGTACGAGTCGCTGTGCTGGGTGTACTTGATCTCGCCGTCCGGCATCACCGCGGTGACGATCGCCGCGTGGTGCGTGTTGCCCTTCTCGATGGAGTCGTTGGGGCCGGCCTGCTCGTAGTAGATGATGTCGCCCGGCTTCACGTCCGAGCGCGGGACCTCGGTGCCGCCGTGCTTGAGCATGAAGTTCTGGTTGTTCTCGGCTGCGGCCCAGTTGTCGGAGTAGGCGAGCCGCTTGTCGACCGCGTCGACTCCGGTGCGGTTTCCGATCATCCAGGAGTCGTCGTCCGAGGTGCCCCAGATGCTGGTCTTCTCCTTCATTCCCGCGTGCAGCAGGGCGTTGGAGACGAAGTTGGTGCAGTTGTTGCCGAAGTCGGTCGGGTCGTCCTTGTCCCAGTTGCCGAGGGCGTACTCGACCAGCTTCACGCGGTCGTACTTGCCGTTGCCGCGCAGGTCCTGCCGTACGTCGGCCGGTATGCCGTCGAGGTTGGCGATGGTGACCGGCTCGGCCAGCATCATGTCCTTGCGCTCCCGGTCGGTCAGGCCGTTCCACCACTGGCGGACCGTGGTCGGGTCCTCGTTCACCGGGATGTCGGCGGCGAGCATCTGCATCTGGACGTGAGAGGCGTGTGTCTGAAGGTCGTTGAGTGCCTTGGCTGGGTCGGTGACGCCTGTCTGGTCGGCAAGCTTGGCGAACTCGGCCGCGGCCAGCTTGTCGGCGGTGGTGACCTGTTCCACGGCCTGGTCGATGAGGTCCTGTACCTCAGCACGGTAAGGCCCCATCTCCTCGGCCTCCGTGCGGTTGCGTGGGGGCGGACCGGTGATCGTCCCGTCGACGCCGATCTCCAGGCCGTAGCGGCTTGCGAGGTCCACCGCCGCGTGCATGGTGCTGTGTGCGGTCTGGATGGTTGTCGTCATGCCGTCGGCGACCATGTTGACGGCGAGGAGGATGTCGTATGCCGCCTCCAGTTGGTTGGCGAGCAGTTCGAACTCCGCAGCCGCCGTGGTGCCGACCTCGTCCGTCCAGTTGTCCTTGAGTGGCTTGGCACCGTACTCGCGCAGGTCTTTCGCTGCGTCCAGGGCGTACTTGGCGAGGGCGTGCCAATCGTCGGCGGCGGTCGCCCACGTACTGGGGTGGGCGTTGTTGATCCCTTCGTACGAGACCATGTTCAGGCCCTTCCCAGGTCGTTCAGGCTGGTACGCAGCCGTGACTCGGCCTCGGCGTCCGTGCGGTCGTAGCCGTCGGCGGAGTCCCGGAGCTTCTGGCTGAGCTCGCCCATCCTCTTGGCGAGGGAGACCATGTGTTCCTCCCACTTGAGGGCGCAGACCTTGAGCTGGACCGGGCTCTCCCAACCGTTGCCGTAGTGGGAGACGTACACGTCGTCGCTGGTGTCGAGGGAGTGGCTCAGGCGCTTCATCACCTGGTGAGACAGGGACTCGGTGTCATTGGCCGCGGCCCGTACCCGCGCGGCTTCGATGTCGATGTCCGCCATGGACAATTCCTCCCGTATGAACTGCTGTTGCTGGAACCGACGAACGCCAACTCGTACGAATACGGCGGTCATCGTACGGTCCCGCTGCCTCCGGCACTCCCAGCTCCCGGCCTCCGGAGAACCCTTGACCTTTGTTGACGCAGTTCTCCTCAGTACCTCCACAATCACGCGCAGTGTCCCTGCAGGGCGGCTCAACGCGCATTGAGCTGCCCCGAATTCCGTGAAGTCCCCTGGAGTGTCCTGAGATTGGTGGAGCCGAGCTTTACAACAGCACGGAGCAAGCTGTGATCAACGACTTGTACGCGACTCGAAGGCCCCGGCCCAGGGCGCGTTCTTCTTCCCGGCCGGAACTGCTGAGTTCCACAACGAGCAGGGCTCGACGGATCGTGGTTGCGTAATCGGCCGACAGGCGGAGCTTGGTAAAGATCCGCCAATACTTGCAGGTGCACGAAGGCGTGTTTGACGGCCGCCCGCGCGGCGGTGAGCAGCTTGTTCGCCTCCTTCTGTGAATTGGCACACGGCCAGGGTCCCGATGCCGACGGACGCTTCAGCGATCGCCAGTGCGATGATGTGCCGGTTCCGCGATCAAGGAGAAGCTGTGGGGGATCAGGGATTTCGGGTCCATCCGGACGCGCTGAAGTCGTACGACAAGGTCATCCAGGGCCAGATGGAGCAGATCGAGCGGATCTGGCCGAAGCTGGCGGCGGTGCCGCTCTCGTCGGACGACTTCGGCAAGCTGCCGAACGCGCACAACCTTTACGAGGCGTACCACGAGCATGTGGAGGCCGAGCAGCACAATTTCGCCGACCTGCTCGAGCTTCTGCGCGGTACCGGTGAGGGTCTTCAGAACTCGGCGACGAACTACGAGAGCCAGGACCATCACATCGACGCTTCGTTCGGAGGCGGACAGTGAGCGGCGGCACTTTGCAACAGGTCGGCGACGCGTACAAGTGGACGCGGGACTTCGTCGACGAGCCGTTGATCCCACTGCCGGAGATCTCGAATCCTGTTGCGGACGGCTTGGACGCAGGTTTGGACAGCGCCGTCAAGTGGGCGCTCGACTCCAGTGGGCTGATGGGCATGCTGGAGGAGGTCACCGGCAACCTCTCCGGACTCACTGCGGCCGCCCACGAGTGGCAGACCCAGGCGAAGGCGATGCGGGCGGTCAGCACCGCTCTGCGTGAGGGCGGCGGCACACTCGCCGGGCAGTGGGAAGGCGTCGCGTCGAACGCGTTCGGCAGGCACATGGGCCAGGTGGTCGAGGCGATCGACGGCACCGCCAAGGACATGGACGAGATCGCGCAGATCATCAGTCAGGCGGCTGCGGCCTGCCAGCTCGCCGAGAACATGATCATCGAGATCATCCGGGAGGCGATCGAAGCGCTGCTCGTCTCGCTCGCCGCGATGGTCGTGGTCGACATCCTGACGGTCGGCCTTGCGACCGTTGCCGACGCTCTCGTGGCGGATGCCGAGATCACCACGTTCATCGAACGGGTGGGAAAGGTCTCCGCCGACCTGGCGGAGAAGCTGGACAAGCTGATGGAGAAGGTCCGCGAGCTCAAGAAGGCCGGCAAGTCCTACAGCGAGCTCAAGAAAGGCCTCAAGGAAGCCCGGAAGGCGGCCAAGGCCGTGAGGAAGATCGGCGGCCTCGGCAACAGGCTGGAGAGAGGCGGGAACCTGCTCAGATCCCCGTCGATGGAGAACCTCGGGGAGTTCGCCGCCACCAGGGGCGTCAAGGCCGTAATCGGCGCCGAGAAGGGCATCATCGCAGGCGGCGTCGGAGCGGTGATCGGCGCCGACGGTCCGATGAGCCCGGTCACGGACGGGCTGAGCCAAGACCCCGCCATCGATGCCGTGGCCGGTCAGCTCGACGGACGCAAGAACGAGACCCCGTACCGCGTGCCGAAGACACAGATCGAGGAGGACTTCGGATGACCGCCGGCCAGTACGGCCCGACACAGCCCATCTTCGAACCGGACTTGTTCCGCGGCGGCTCCCATGTGCCATTGATCTCGCCATGGCTGCAGCCGCACGAGCGACTGCTCGGGATCGTAAAGGTGACGCTGAGCGATGTGATCCGCCCCTCCCTGCCCCGCAAGTTGCGGACCGGCCAGTCGACGGGCGTGCTGGGCGCGGTGGATGGCGCCACCGAAGCTGTCGCCTCGGTCGCGGACGCCTTCGACATGTTCGACTTCGGCATCATCCGCAGGATCCGCCGCATCGTGCGCGGGGCCGGTCTCAAGGGCGGATGGCAGAGCGTGGCCGGCCAGTTCGTGATCGCTGTGCGCACCGGACCCGACCCCTCGCGCAGCGGCTACGACAACGACGAAGTGCTGATGGTCTTCACCGACCGCAGGATCCTTCTGATGTGCACGGTCTCCATCAGGAACAAGAAGGTTCCCCTGTTCGGTAAGGTCCCGCCCGGCGAGAAGGTGAGCAGGAGGGAGGCCCGGTGTCTGGGCGAGCTCCTGCCAGGACAGCTCCGGAGCGTCGCCATCCGGCACAATTGGCTCTCGAACCGCGTGGACCTGCACTTCGCCGACGGCTCCCTGGCTGCGCTTGAGCTGTACGAGAAGGATGCCCGGGCTCTGGAGGCGCTGAGTCAGGGGATCGTCCCACCTCCGCGGCCCTGACCTGACGCGCCAGCAGAAACGGCGCGCCTTTGAACCGCTGCACAAGCCGGCTTGGCCGAGCGAGGAGAAGCTCGGGAACCCGGATGCGGAATGGCAGAACAGCACAAGCCACGATTCCATCGTCGAGGACGGCGGACAGAGGGGGGCGGCTCCAGCGGCGTCGCCTACATATCCAGACCGGACGGGACCGCGCACGTCTTCAACGTGATTAACGACCGCAATGGAGTCGTTTTACTGGACGGGCAGACCGGGAAGCTCGGCAACCTTGAGAAAAACGTCACCGAAGGAGAGCGATCGGGTCCTGAGAATGTCGAGAGACGAAGCCGTCGAGGTGGCCCGTGTCCACCTGCGGGAAATTTATGGAGACGGTCCGCCGACCATCGTGATGCAACCGGAACTCTCGGTCGAGCACGATATGGCGTGGGCCGTGCGGTTCGACAGTCAGGAGCACCTCGACACCGGGGATATGACCCAGGCGCCGATGACGCGGATGGTCGTAGTCTTCAAGGACGGGTCGTTCGTGGGGTTCCCTCCTTCCGCTTACACGACTGAGCAGTCGAAGACGTGGCTGGCCACGGGGCAGCGGCCCAGGAAGCCTTTCTGAGCCCATGAACGATCCGACATCGCAGGCCGAGGACTGGTTGCGGCGGACCTACAGCGGAATGGTGGAACTGTCCGCCCCCGGCCCGGTCGCCGAGAGGCCCCAGGCATGGGTCTTCGGTTGCCGTGCGCGACCGGTGCCCGGCTACCCGGTCACGCGCATGCTGACCTCGCTGCTCGCGGTCCCCAAGTCTGGCAATCAGCCGTTCCATCCTGCCACCGACGATCCCTGGGAGGATCTGGAGGCCTTCGACCGTGTTCCCGGGCCGCGCGACCCCGCCGCGCAGGCGCTTCGCACCAACGCACGTGGCTGTCTGCTGGCCGCAAACGCCGCCTTGAACGGCGGCAGGGCCACGCCCTTGCCGTGGCTGCCGTTCCATGAGGCACCGGGCTGGTGGGACCGCATGATCCACTGGCACTTCCCCGCCGCCGAGGTGTCGGCCTGTGCGAGCTGGGACGAGGTGATCGCCGCGGTGCAGGAGCCGGGTCCCGGTACCCGCGGCGCGGTCTGGATCCGCCGTGAAGCCTACGGTGTCGAGGCGACAGGACACCTGGTCTACGCACACAACAAGGGTGGCCAGGTGGTCCTTCTCGATCCGCAGGCGGGTCGGCTGGCGCGTCTGGAGCCCAACGGGATCCGTCAACTGACCGTGGCCCGCTTCGCGGGTGCGGGCGGCAATGAAGCCGGGCCGGGGGCGCCTGCCTGGCACCGTCAGGCCCCTGACCTCGCGTCGGCGATTGGGAAGGCGGAGGAATGGCTTCTGGATGCATACAGGGGCGAGGTCGCCCTGGTTGAGCCATTGCCCGCTGACGAACTCGCGCGCGGCTGGCTGTTCGCCTGCAACAGCAAGGCGTTCCTCGCCGGCGGACGTCCAGCCGACGCCATGCTGGACGCCGCCCTGGTCGTACCCAAGGACGAGGGCGAGCCGTTCGGGCTGCCCAACACCGATCCATGGGGCTGGCTCGCGCGCTGGGACGGTGGTACGGAGCCGGGTGCCGAGGGCCTCGAACTGCCTCCGAAGCCGGGGCCGGTGAGGTGGATGCCGCAGACGATGGGCCGACTGGGGCCCGTGGTCTCCGTGACGGACCACACGGAATGGGCAACCGTCCTGGCCGAACTCGCCACCTCCCCCGAGGGAGCTCGCGCGGTGGTCTGGATCCGTCGCGCGGACCGCCGGGGCCGCGAGTCCGTCGGTTTGCTTGTCGTCGCTGCCCACACTCCCCAGGGCCTGATGCTGATCGACGCCGCCCGTGACGCCCCTGCCGCACCGGACAATACGGGGGTGCGCTCTCTCCACGTCATCCGCTACCGCTGAGGGCCGGAGTCGGAGAGGGCTTGGAGCCCACGGTCGAACCGGCTGGGTCGATCACGGCATACGCGGCTCCAGTGACACCCAGGTGTGCGAAGGGATCTTCCGGTCCGACGACGGCAAGGTCGTCGACGACCTGGCGATCATCCGGGCAGAAGTGAAGCCGGGGAGCAAGGTCTCCGTGCAGCAGGACGGCGACTGGTACGTGCGGGTCAGACTCGGCGACATGACCCGGCGGATCGCGAGGGGCGAGTCCCTGCCCAGTTGCTGTGCGGGGACTCGATGAGTCACGGCATCGGCGTACGGAGCGAAGCACCGCGGCACCGTAGGTCTCATTCGACCCGTCAAGGTTCTCTCTGTCCTGGCCGCCCCAGCCCTGGCTCGGGTGATGCGAAGCCGCGGCGATCGACGACGTCGGGGTTGCGGCTCACCTGGGGTCGAGTGGAGTAATTCCGGTACCTGTGTACGACTCAGCGGTCAGGGACAGAACGGTGGAAGGCCCGCCGGCCTTGGGGCCCGTCGCCGTATCGGCAATGCCCTCGCCTCCGCCCGCAGCAACCCGGCGCAAGCACACCGCGTGGCCACCCCGTTGGACGAACTCGCCCAGATGCTCCCGTGATCCGGAGGCCCGCCGCTCACTCCCCGGCCCCCGGCTACCCGAGAGCGGTAGACGCGCCGCAGGCCGAGCAGTTCCGCGACGGCTTCCAGCCAGCGGGCGGTCTCCTCGTCGCCGTCGACCCCGTCGGCGGCGGTGGCCGCAGACTCCAGCCACGCGCGCACCGTGGACGCCGCCTCATCGCCCGGCACCGGCTCGCGCAGCTCGGCCGCGTACCGGACGCCCCCGCTGCGGACCACCTTGGCGAGGAAGGCCACCGCCCGTGGCTGGATGCCGAGGCGGTCCAGCAGGACGGCGGCGCCGACCGCGCCGTCGCCGTAGAGGGCGGTGCGGTGCGGTCCGGTGAAGGAGAGGCCGTAACGCAGCATCGCCGGGATGTCCGATCGCGCCAATTCGTCGTCGGTCCGGCCGACGGGAGAGGTCTGCGGCGCGGAGGTCATGGCTTCCTCACGGTGACGGTGTAGGTGTGGATGGTGGCCCGGTATTTCTTGGCGGGGGTGGGGCTGCCGCTTGGGACCGGGGACGGGGTGACGGGACCGCCGGCATCGCCGCCGCCGGTGCAGGCACCGCGCGGGCACTGGATGAGCCGGATCTTCGTCGTGCCCGGACCGACGGCCTTGAAGTCGAAGGAGTCCGTTCCGCTCCCGCTGCCGACCGCGTCGTCGTCGGCCTTGATCTCCTCCCGCTTGTCCGTCCTGCGGACGACGTCAGGGTCGGGCTTCGGCGCTGTTAGGTACCACCATTCCCCCATCGCGGTGTCGACCGGAACGGAGAGCGTGAACTCCTTCCCCTCATCCACCTGTATGTCCTTCTCGCCCAGCTCGTAGGTGTCCGGCCCGGTGCTGCTGCCGCAGCCCGCGAGCACGGTCATCAGCAGGGCGGACAAGGCGGGCAGGGCGAGTCGGCGCAGGGTGGCGCTGGTCATGACGCTCACTTATCGGTTATCGGTCGGCGGGCAGGTGGACGGCGTACGCGTCGGGCATGCGGGAGTCGGAGGCCTTGTCCATGTGGCCGTTGACGAAGTCGTCCTCGCTGACCCAGGTCGTCTGGCCCCACGGGTTGTAGATCTGCAGCATGTCGCCCTCCTGGCCGATCACCATCATCTGGTGTCCGACCCGGCCGTCCTTGTCGTGCCCCTCCACTTCGAAGGGGACGGGTTTGCCCTCGGCGACGGACTTCTCGATGTCCGGCAGCACGTCACGGCGCTCGTCCGCACCGCGAATCTGCTGGTACTCGTACTTGCTGCCGGTGTGCGGGCTGATCTCGTCGTTGGCGATCTCGTTCTGCCCGTCGCTGTCCATTCCGTCCGGAACGTCGGACCACCAGTGCAGGTAGTCGCCGTCGCCTTCCTCGTGCAGGCGCAGCTGTTCGTCGTGGAGACGGTGGCGGAAGGCGTCGGGGTCGTTCTCCTGCCCGGACGGTCCGCCGGTCAACTCCAGGGCGTAGAGGGGATCGACCATGGCGCGAGCGGTCACGGTGCTCGACGGCACACAGGTGTTGCCCTCCTGGGACCACTTCTCGTCGCCGAACCACTGGTAGTCGGTGTTGCGGTTCGACCCGTCCGGATTGAGCCCCTCGTCCACCTTGCTGTCGCCGGCCGTGACGATCGGGGTGAGATGCTGCTGAAGCCAGTACGGGTCCTTGCCGTGGATCTTGTCGCGGAACTGGCCGACCTCGTCCACGTCATAGCCCGCAGCCAGCGCCTTGACCAGATACGCCCGCTCCTGCGGCGTCTTGGCGTCCGCGAGCATCCGCTCGAAGCGGGCCTCGTCCTGCGCGTTCATCTTCTCCATGAAACGGCCGGACCGTTCGAGGTCGTCGGCGGTCAGGAGTTCGTTCTGCTCCTGCGGGCCCCCGAACACGCCGACGTCGGCGAGGACGAGGCGGTCGGCGGCGGAGATGTTGTCGGTGTGCATGTGCCCGGCACGGGCCTCGGCCGCGTACTTGTTCAGCTCCCGCGCCGCCGCCCGCGCCGCGTCGTCCGCCTCCTGCGCGGCGGCGTAGAGCAGGTTGGCTCCCGTTCCCGCGATGTCCTGGGCCCGCTTGCGGTCGGCTTCCTCGTCGTCCGTCTCGACCATGTCGTCGAAGAAGCCGTCGTCGCCGCCGAGCATCGTGCGGGCCTTCTGCAGCTGCTCGCGGCCGTCGCCGTCCTTGGACTGGGCCGAGGTGAGCGCGTCACAGAGGTCGTAGAGGGCCTTGGACGCCTTACGGAACGCCTCGGCCATCTGCTCGGCGGAACGGCCGGCCGCCGCCACCACCTCGGCCGCCTTGGCGCCGGTGCTGCCCACCCACACCGACGGAAGCCCTGACGCGGCTACCTTCTCGACCCGGTCCTGTACGTCCGCGGCATTGTCGGCCTGGCTCTTGTAGCGCTGGGCGATGGCGTCCAGGGTGCTCGGGGAACCGACCGGCGCGGAGACACCGAGGAGGTTGCCGATGGCCTCCAGGACCTCGTTCTTGCTGTCGGCCGACGCGAGGTCTCCCGTGAAACGGTCGATCTTTTCCTTGCGGTCGGTCGTGGATTCGCCTGCGTCGGCCATGTGGTGAGAGCCCCGCTGTTCTTGCTCAGGTGTCAGGTGGAAGCGCACACCCTCGGTCGGGTGCGCGCGGTCGCCGGTGTGTCGATCTGCGTGGCGTGCGTGCGCCGGTCCGTCAGTCGAAGTCGGCGAGGCTCGGCGGAGGCCCGCCCGGGGCGGGCTGGGTGCCGATGGGCGGCTCGCCGAGGGCTGCGGGGCGCGCGCCCGGGGTAAGGGCCGTGGTCGTCCCCGAGTGGGCAGAGGCAGCGGCAGGTGCGGGCATGGTCGTCAGGCCGCCGTCCGCGCCCGCGGAGTGCAGGGCGAGGATGGTGTCGTGGTCGGCGCTCTCGTAGTTCCGCTGGGAGGTGCCGACCTTGTCCGCGAGTTCGTGCAGCGCGGCTTCCAGCGTCTTCGCCTCGGCCTGCCAGGCGGCGGCGAAGTTGTCGTACGCGGGGCCGGAGTCCGAGCCGCCGAGAGCGTCCGGTGTGTAACACATGTGGTCTTCCACAGCCTTGCGTATGGCGCCGACGTCGGTGCCTGCCCGGTCGAGCTTTCCGGCCTCGCCGTCCATGCCGCTCGCGTCGATCCTGTAGCCGTCCGAGCCCGAGCCCGCACCGGACATGCTGCCCGCCCCCCTGGTCTGAACGGCTGAACACCCCCGTGGCAGTCCAGGCCTTCTGGCCAGGGATGATACCTGATCTTGTGTCATGAGCACGTGGCCTCACGTGCCGCTGTCCGGGCCGAACGGACCGGGCTTCCGCCTCGGCGTCGTACCCGAGCGTTTCGGGCCCTGCTTGCCGCGATCGACCGGTGAACGCCCGGCGGCATCGCCGCCGCCGCGGGCTTTGGTGACGGAGCCAATGGACGGCGATCTGTTCCAGGACGAGGCGAACGATGCGGTCGTAGGACTCCAGCACGATCTGCCTGAGTTCGGCGAAGACACCGAGCCTGATCCACTCGTCGCGACGGTTGCGGATCGTGGTGGCCGGGCAGGCCGCGCCGGCGATCGGAGCGCTGCCCTGGAGTACTACAACCGCACCCCTGCCCACCACCGCATGGAGATCCGCCGCCCGAAAATCGCGGCGTTCGCGCACCCCGGGCCGTCATCTCCCCGTCGTCCGCGGGGTTGGGCGCGGTGGACTTCCACTCGGTTGTGAACGTTCGGACGTATGGGGGCGCTCCAGGAACACAGCCGGCATCGCGCTGGGCCCTCCGTCAGGAGGTCACGAGAAGAACACCACCAGCAGGCTGACCACGAGGCCGAGCACGCCCACCGCGACCGTCACCAAGCAGGTGCGGAACAGGCCTTGGCTCTCCGACTGCCCGTACGGGAAGCCGGTGACGGCGGCGAAGATGCCGATGGCCAGGGCGATCAGGGCGCCGAACCACCATGCGCAGCCGAGGGCGATGGCGTGGACCCAGCCGTGGTCCTGCATGTAGGAGATGTCGCTGGTCCTGCGGGCCTCGATGAGGTGGCCGCGCTGGTACAAGGCATCGCTGCGGAGCTCGGCGTTGAGGTCCTTGACCTTGCCGTCGTCGGAGGTGAAGGTGCCGTAGCACCACCTGGTCTTGGTCTTCTTCCGCGAACTCGAACTGCTCGACGAGCTGCGGTACTTGTAGTCGACCGTGCAGGTCTCGACGGTGAGCTTGCCCGGCGTGGACGTCGCGTAGCGGACGGGGCCGAGGTAGGCGCCCAGGCCCAGGAGGACGACGCCCACGAGGATCAGGCCGGCGCCGATGAGGCGGCCGAGGTTCGTTCGGTCGCCCTGGGCGGCGGCGTTCGGCGCGGCGTTCCCGCGTACTTGGGTCATTGAGGGTTCCTCAGAACTCAGAAGCCGGACATCGGATTCGGATCAGAAGCCGGACATCAGATGGGGAATTACGGCGTGCGGCGTGCGGCTTACGGCGTCATACGACGAGTGCGCAGACGAGTGCTGTAAGTGCGCCGATGACGAACAGGCCACCCAGCGCGGGGCCCGCCACCCTCTGGGCCGGCAGCCGCTGCCAGGAGGCCGCGAGGCCCGGGCCGTTTCGGGTGCCGAAGCCCGTCAGGAGGCAGAAGATGCCGAATGTCAGCAAGGAGAGGCAGAACGCGAGAATCGCGATGTCCTTTCCTGGGGCACGGTCTTCCGGGAGCTCGAAGGTGTCATCCGCTTGTACGACACCGATTTTCGCGCCGTTCTCCAAACGTGAGGACGTTTCCACCGTCACGTCTTTGTACGTGGCTCCACCGCTCTGTGCCGTCCAGGTACCAGTGCAGCTGAACTTGAGTTCGGTTGTTCGCCTGTGCGTGCCGTAGCGAGTCTTCGTGTGCGCTTCGCATGAAGAAACAGTGAGGGTTCCGTCCGTGCCCTCGCCGGCGAGTTCGCTACGGAGCTCCGGAACCGTCACCACGGCGACGACGGCGGCCAGAAGGATCAGTCCCAGGCCGAGGAGCCTTCCCAGCCACAGGGCCCCTGTACTGCGGTAACTCGGCTGTGTTGACACCACTGTTGACGCCCCCCTGGGAAACTTGACGATCTCTTGACCAACCGGCTGGTGGAGCCGTGTGCGAGGAGTCTAAGGTATCGGCCTGTCGTCCAATATGAACTGCAGCAAAGAGTCCGGGGGAGCAGTGGAGTTCGGCACCTTTGACGTCGACACGTCGGTACTGAAGAAACAAGGAGAGAACTTCGCCGAGCTCGGGGGTGATTTCTCGAAAGCCTCCAAGAAGCTTCAGGATGATCTCGACGGGCTGGGTGAGCCGTGGGAGGACGCGGACTTCGGGGAGATCTTCGGTCAGGTCTACACGCCAATTCGTGACGGAATCTTCACGTCGATGGACAGCCTTGCGGAACGGCTCTCACGGATCGGTCACAACCTCGAGGACATGGCCCGCAATTACGATGACTCGGACGCGTCGAACAGTGGCCAGTTGAACGGGATCATCAGCGAAGTCGGCAAACTCTGAAACGCCGCGCTTGGCGAACTCCAAGCGCATGACGAACTCCAAGCACATAACGGGGATAACGGGGCTATTGGCATGGCGCTCACACTGCCCAGCGAACTTGTCTGGGTGCTCGACCTCCTCGGCTACTCCTGGCCCGAGGCCGACGAAGACGCACTGCACCAGGTCGCCGAGGCCTGGCGGAGCTTCGGCAAGGATCTCGACAAGATCCAGACGGACGGCGAGGGCTTCGCGCGCACCGTCGTCGCGAGCAACGCCGGTACGGCCGTCGACAAGTTCAGCAAGGAGTGGGGCGCCTATACAGGCGCGAACGGCCAGGACAGCTACATCCCGGATGCGAAGACCGCGTGCGAAGTGATCGCCTTCGCCTTCGACGCGGCCGCGATCGCGGTCCTCACGGCGAAGCTGTCCGTGATCGCCCAACTCATCGCCCTGGCCGTGGAGATCATCGCGGCGCAGGCGTCTGCCCCCTTCACCTTCGGACTCTCCGAGGTCGGTGCGCTGGGCGCGACCCAGGCCACGCGGGTGATCGTCCGGGAGCTGCTCAACAAGCTCAAGACGGAGGTCATGCAGGCGATCACCAAGGCCATGGAGCACGCCACCATGGACGCCCTCAAGAAGATCGCCAAGGAGCAGCTCGAGAAGATCACCAAGGAGAAGGTCAAGCAGTTCGCCAAGGACAAGATCAAGGAAGAGGCGAAGCAGTTCGTCCAGGAGAAGGTGGTGGACGCGGCCAAGGAGAAGGCCAAGGAAGCCGCCGTCGGAATGGCGCAGAACATCGCCCAGCAGAGCATCGAGGCCCACTTCGACGAGCGGTCCGGCATCGACCTCTCAGAGACGACGGACGTCGCCAAGAAGGCGGGCAGCGACTACCTGGACGGCCTCAAGAACGAGGTCAAGGGCGGCGAGGGATCGACCCTCGCCGGCTACGCGGACGTGCAGGGGCACGTGGACAACGCCGTGGACCAGGCGACGGAGAAGGTCACCGGGGCGGTCGGGGATCGCGTACAGCACGGTGTCGACGCGCTGTCCGGACACGGTGGCAGCACCGGGGAGTCGTCCGACGGGGCGGCCGAGTCCAACACCTCCGACTCCGCCGCCGGTTCCTCGAACAGCACCACCACGCAGGCGTCCCACTCCAACAGGCCGGCAGCCGCCGCCTCCGCCTCGCGCTCCGGTTCCTCGCACGGCGGCGGGAACGCGCAGGACTGGGCTCGTAACGAATTCGGGTAACCCCCAGCCCACCTCACCTCCGCCGCTTTTCGTCGACCTCCACTTCCAACAAGCCGTAACCGCCGTAACCGCTGTAACAGGAAGGACGTACCGCACCCATGACCGCGGACCGGGAGATCCAGGACGAGGAACTCATGGGGATCGCCCAGGACCCCGAACAGGCCCTGCGGCTGCGCCGCTCCCTGCGCACCATCGCGGGTGCGACCTCGCTCGACCCGGCGCTGCGTGACATGGCGCGTTCGGTGCTGAGCGGGGACGTCGACGTCAAGGACGCCTTCCAGGACCCGCGTTACACCGAGGCCGTCTACCAGCGGCTCCACGAGATGCGCCGGGCGGCCGAGGACCAGACGTACGCGGAACGCCAGCAGTCCAAGGGGCAGTTCGGGGAGTGGGACGCGCGGCAGCAGGCGGACCTGGACCGCGAGCGTGCGGAGCGGGACGCACCGGTGCACGGTTCCGGCGGGGGCGGCGGGCGGTCGGCTCGGCGCTGAGGGATGCCCGCGCGGTGCCGTCTGGGCTCCGGTGGGTGCCACCCCGAACAAGACGGCGTGACTCCGTCTTGTACGTTGCCGCAAGGCGGTCAGCGCCTGACCGTCATTCCGGCGGTGGGCACGGGCACAGTTCACGCCACGCTACGGAGTGCTGCCAGCACCGCAATGCTCCCCAGAGAACACACAAAGGCGAGTGCCAAGTGCTTGCCACTACGGCGACGGGTGGCCATCAGCAGTTTGGGTGCCGTGCTCGCCCGCAGTGGTCGTACCCGCTGGGCGTTTTGGGGCACCTGTGCCGCCGTGGCGTTGGCGAGTCTCGGCGACAACTCTGCGCTGTGTGCGTTCCGTCGAGGCATGGGGAACACAGGCCGGCGCCCGGGCTGCCGACCGGGACCGGCACCTGGTGACGAGTCAGACCTGGCGGCGATTCTTGCCGATGAGGTAGGCGATGCCCCATGCGGCGGCCGCGGCGACGACGAGGCCGAGGAGGTTGAGCCAGTCGACTCCGCCGTGGGCTTCGTCGTTCCACCAGGCCTTGGCGGGGAAAAAGGGCTCGGCCTCCAGCAGGGTCTTCAGGGACATGAACGACTGTTCCTTGACGATGATGACCGGGAGGGCGTTGGCGTAGCCGAAGAAGGCGCCGAGCGCGGCGACGACGGCCCCGCCGATCCGGCCACCGTTGCTGTCGCGCCCGACCTTGCCGACCAGCGCGCCGACGACCGCTCCGTTGAGGACCGCGTGGGCGAAGTAGAGGACGTTGTCAGTGGTGTACGTCTGGTCCTTGTACGTGGCCGCGATGACGCCTGTGTAGAGCAGTGCGACGACGAAGGAGACGAGGAACCCGAGGAAGACCGCGCCGACCGGATTACCGGTCGGGTTCGGTTGCTGCCCGAAGGGGGGTGCCTGGAACGGCGGTGCGGGCTGCATCGGGTACGCCGGCTGCATCGGCGGCTGCCCCGGCACGGGCTGCGGTCCGCCGTACATCATCGGGGGCTGGCCGGGAACGGGTACGGGCCCGGCCTGCATCGGGGGCTGCTGAGGCGCGGACGGCGGCCCGAACCCCGGTGGCTGCTGGGGCGGCGGTGCGGGCTGCGCGTATGGGTTCGCGGGGTTCTGCGGTGGTTGTGGTGGCTGCGCAGGCTGCGGTGGCGGCTGGAACGGCGGCTGGCTCATGATTCCCCGTGGAGTCAATGGAGGTAACTGGCAAGAGCAGCAAATTATCAGTGAGATCAGGAGGGGTACGGCGGAGCTGGAGCGGGCCACGTGAAGGACGTCGAGGGGCAATACGGCCAGAAGCCGTCCACGCACAGTTCGGTGATGCCTGCGTGGAGCCAGCGATTACTGACGCTGCCTGCGGTACAGCGCGATGGCCGCCTCGGTCGGGTAGTTGGGGACGGTGACCGTCTCGCCGGTCTCCTTGGAGACCACGATCTTGCTGCCGCCGGGCGGAGCGGGCTGGGGTCGCCCGGCCGCGTCCGTGACCGGTGGAAACACCGCGTAGACCAGGTACCCGATGTCGAACTCCTCGACGCGCAGTTCGGCGGGGGTGCCGTCCGGCAGCTTGGGCTCTGCGTAACGGTCGCGGACGATGTCGAGGGCTTGCTCGGGGGTGGTCGGCGGGGGTGGGGTGGCCGAGGTCACGGGGTCCTGTCCTCATCTCTGTCGGTTGCTGTCGGTTGCTGTCGGTTGCCGTCGAGGGGGATGTGCAGAGCGCCGCTCAGAACAACCCGTGCCACATCTGCTCGACGATCAGCGACCACCAGGTCTCGGCGTTGGCCAGCGTGGACGCGTCGATCGCCACCAACTGCTCCTGCAGTGCAGCCACTGCCGCGCCGGAGGCAACCGGATCCAGCCCCTGCATCCGCTGCCGTACCGTCGCGAGCAGCGCCAGCGAGCGGGCGAAGGCCGCGGTCGAGACGTTGACGTAGCGGCACTCGGCGGTGACTGGGTCCACGGCCCAGAGGGCGCCGAGGCCGTCCGGTTCCGTCGTACCGGGCAGACACTGCACCGCGATGACCGAGACCCCGTCGAAGCCGATCCGGGACAGATGCGTCAGGGCGCCGATCTGCTCCTCGCCGGCCGGGCTGCGGCGCTCGCGCAGATTCGTGGCGACGTCGGTGAACAGACCGCCGCGCGGAGGGCCGTCGGGCCGGTCCGCGGTGAAGAAGAGGGGAAGGTCGGCGGGGAGCCCCGCCCAGGTGAGCGTCGACTTGGTGGTCTCGGGCAGCGGGCTGTCCGCGATGTCGTCGGCGTCGTAGCGGCGTACGCCGTTCTCGCCGAAGGCCTCCACGAGGTGGCGGCCGAGGGCCACGTCCCTCATCGGCTCCGCGGGCGTCACCTGAGCAGGCGCCGGGACACGGTGCGGGCGGGGCGGCAGCTCCTGACCCGCCATCCGGTGCAACATCTCGACCTGTCCGATCAGCGCCGCGACACCCTCCGCGCGCTCCTCGGGGCGGGCTCCGTAGGCCTGTGAGCAGGAGACCTCGGCGTTCGGGAAGGAATTGAGAAGTTCGGCGGTGTAACCCCCGGGGAGCAGGGCGGCCCGCAGATCGGTGTGGATGGCGACGACATTGTCCACGGGCACGTTCATCCGCCGCAGCTCGGCCCACGCCTGGTGCTCGGCCGGAGGCAGGCCCGGACCGGAGTTGCGGAAGAGGGTGGTCTCCTCGCCGCTCGCCGGGTCGACGTAGGTGAAGACCGCGGTGTTGCCGGGGCCGGTGACCGGAGGGGCACCCTCGGACGCGTGCCCACCCTGTACCGCGCCACCGTGCTTCTGCCGGTACAGCTGTACGACCTCGTCGACCGGCACCGACGGCCAGAGCGTCAGCTCGCCGGTACGGCGGTCCACGACCCCGCACCCGTCGCCCGTCCCGGCGGCCGGCCGGCGCTCCCCGGTCACCGGGTCGCGCTCGGCTTCCGCGGACGCGGCCCACACCACCCAGCCCAGGTCGAACTCCTGCATCCGCACCTCGCGCTGCGGCCGTGCCGACCCTTCAGGGTTGAGCCAACGGTCAGCGACGGCGAGCGCCTGCTCCTGGCTGGTCACTGGGAGGCTCCTTCGAGGTGGTCGGTCGAGCTGATGCCGAGCTGATGAGGAAGGCATGAGGGCGTGGGAAAGACGTCTGGCATGCGGTTACGAGGTTATCGCCGGGGTCACCGGGCGGATGCGCAGAGCCTTCGCCCCGCGCTCGGTAGCGACGACAAGGATGCCGTCGGGGGACATGTCGGCGGAGGTGAACGGGACGTCGGAGACCAGCGCGGCCACGACCTCCTCGCTCGCCCGGTCCCACACGCGAAGGTAGTCCGCGCCACGGCTCAGCCCCAGCGGGGACGCGGCACGCTCCTCCTGAGACGGTCGCAGGATCTGCCCGAGGTCCGTGTCGCCGGGGTCGTCCGGCGGTACGAGGCCGCGCACGAGCACCGCGGACCCGCTCCCCTCGCCTTCCGTGTCCATCGGGCGCGCGCCGGGAGTGGCCGGTGGTACGACGAGCGCCGCCACGCGGGTCGCCGGCCCCTCGGCCCGGGGCAGGCTGCCGACCGTCACATCACTGACGCCGGCGACGGGCAGGCTCCACAGGGTCTGCCAGGGCAGTTCGAGGCCGAGCCGGTGCAGGGCGTCGGCGTACTCGGGCAGCCCGTCCTCGACGAACGCCGTCTCCAGCAGCGCGGCACGCCACAGCTCGGAGAGCTCGTTGCGGGTCAGCAGGGGCGCGGCACGTAGATAGGTACGGGCCGGAGCCCCCAGCTCCTCCACCGGGACGACTTCGACGGCCGCTCGCAGCGTCACCGGGTCGGCGTGGACGAACAGCCCCGGGTCGGTGAGGAGTTGCGGGAGCAGCCCCGCTTCCAGGGTGTGACCGGCGATGTGGTCGCGGACGTAGGGATCGGCCCTGCTCCAGTCCTGGTCCGGCACGGCCTCCAGCAGCGCCATCGCGATCCGGGTCTGGGCGGCGCGGACGTTCGGCAGGCCGGCTCGGATCTCGTCGCCGAGGGCGGGATGCATCAGCCGGAGCAGCGTGCGCCTGCCGCCCTCGGCGCCGTCTCCGCCGGTCTTCTCCTCCACGGGCCGGACGAACGGCCCGGCCAGCGGCACACCGTCCGCGATGACCTGGCTCATGTCCTGCCCGGCGACCGCGCTCGCCAGCCGCGGCCACAGCTGGACCGGCAGGCCGTCGGCCTCGGCCAGGGCGAGCGGGGCCAGTATCAGCCGCAGGGTCAGCGGGTCGGTACCGAGCCGCCGGGCGTGCAGGTCGAGTGCCTCGCCGACGGAGGCCGGCAACTGGCTCTCGTCGGCCGGGTCGAAGCCATCGGGAGCGGCGAGCACGCTCTGGACGGCGAGCTGCACGACCAGCGGGCTGGTGCCGGCCCGGCGCCCGATGGCCGTGGCCAGGGCGCGCCGGGCGGCCGGGTCGTCGGTGAACGCCTGCTCCACGCCGGCGAACCGAGGACTCAGCGCCGCCTCCGCGTGCCGTACGAGCCCTTCCGGATCAGCCCACTCCGGCGCGTCGAGGTCGATGATCTGCACCGCGCCCGCCGGCAGACCCTCGGCCAGTTCGGCGACGAGATGCCGCGGCAGCTCGGCCACGAGACGGACTTCGTCGAGGGCGGCGAGCGGCTTGAGCACCTCGCGTACCAGCACGGAGGGTTCGTCCGTGTGCCGGACCGGGCCCGCCTGGTCCGTGTCCAGAACCACGAGTGACACGGGTTCGCCGACGTCCGCCAGCTGCGCGTATACGTCCTCACTGAGGTCCGTCGCCAGCTCGTAGTGATCAGCGAGGGCCCACAGGAACTGCTGTGCGGTCAGTCCGCGTGCGTTCGCCGCGGCCGGCGCGGGCAGTGCGGGCGGAACGGTCGACGGGTCCAGCCGACCGAGATCGAGCCGCCCCCGCGCCTGAGGATCGCAGAGCATCAGGAACCCGGTGAGCAGCCGTGAGCGGCCACTGCCGGAATCACCCGTCACGGCCAGCACACGGGGCGCCCCCGGGCCTGCCGCGCGCCAGGCGGCCAGCGCGCGCAGGGCGTTGGTGCGGCCGCCTATGTGCGGGTGCGGGGTGTGGCCGTCGGTCGACTCGGTCATGGATTTCCGTCCTGCTCCGGGCTTCAGATGGGGAGAGCGCCCTTGAAGCGGGTGTTGGGTACGTCGGGGTGGGTGGTGGCGAGCCAGCCGTGGCCGTGGATGTATTTCGCGCGATGGGGGCCGGTATGCACCGAGAGGTTGTCGGCGGCCGTGTCGGCGCTGGGAACACCTTCGGCATACGTCTCGGCCTCTTCCTCGTCGATGGGGTCCTCCATGTACGAGACCTCGAAGGGCAGTGGGTCCCCTTCGAACTGCGGGTAGGCGTACGTACCGAAACTGCGCACCGTGTGACCGTCACGGGCGACGTACCAGCTGTCGGAGGAGTTGTAGGGGTCGAGCACGTAGAAGTGAGCCTCGCCGCATGCCTCGCTGAGTTCCTTGGCCAACCGGAAGCCGTCCAGCTCGTCGAGGAACGAATTGCCCCACAGCATGCGCCAGTTCTTGATCGGCCCGTCTGCCCGCCAGTTCTCGATCCCCGGGGTGATGAAGACCCGGTAGGCCCTCTGCGTCTTGCCGTGGGCGTCCTGGAAGTCCAGGGAGTCGGTCGCCCGGGTGGCAGCCTCTACACCCATGATGCTGGTGGCCGGCCGGACGTCGTGCAGACCGAGAGCGGCTACGGCGTCCTCCAGCCGGTCGTCGGGGAAGGCCAGCCAACGACCGGCCTCCGAGGGAGTGTCCACCCGGAGTTCGTTCAGAATCTTGATGCGCACGAGGCGTTCCACGGCACGCCGGTCGACTTCGTCGAGCGCGTCCGCGCCACCCAGGTTGACCAGGATCTCAAGGGCACTGTTGCGCAGCCGACCGGGGCCCGCACGCCGGATCTCCCGGAGGCGCGGGAGCGCCTGGTCGCCCAGGCGCTCGATGATGGGCTGGACGTAACGCTTGGGGCTCCTCGGCCGTCGGTCGACGGTGTACGGCAGGAGCTGGTCGATGCCCTCGGGCCCCAGTGCGATCAGGGCGTCCCTCGCCGCGTTGCCGACGGCGCGGTCCCTGGCCGAGAGGTCCTGAACGAGGGCGTCAATGGTTTCTGGCATGGGCACAGCCTAGTTCTGGTCCAGTCACTTCTTCAGGGCGGGCAGGATTGTCTCCCAGGTTTCCTTGAGCGCATCGATGTGTCGATCAAACTCAGCGGTAATGGCTTTCTCCTCAAGGGTTCTGGTCTCTTTGCGCTGGGCATTCAGCTCTTTGGTTATTTCATCGACGAGTTTCTTGCCGGAGGTTCCTTCGAGTCTCTTCAGTGCCTTCGCGAGGCGTTCATCATCGTCCTTGTAGCGCTCGCTCCACTGCTCTGTCATGTGCTCCTTGATCTTGTCGTCCGGCATGTCTGCCAGTTTCTCCAGCGTTTCCTCCCTCTCGTCGAGCATCTTCTGGCGGATGGCGACGCCCACGGGGTCGTCTCGGTAGGTGGTGCTGTAATGGATGGGAACGCCATGGAAGCGGTCGTCCAAGAGGACTTTGGAGCACTTCATGTGACCCTCGCCCTGTCCACAGGGCTCACGTTCGGTGTACAGCCCCAATGGCGTGTACTTCGTGGCCTCGGGGTCCATCCGCTGGAGCCACTGCAGCAGATGCTTCTCCGAATGGCGTGGTTGAACGCCCGGCAGTTTCTGGTTGGCGGGAACGGACGAGTCCACGACATAGGTGACTTCATGGTCCGGGGGCGGCCCCTGCACTTCCAGCACAGCGAAGTTCTTGCCGCTGAAGTCCGGCCCGTTCCGTCTGACTTTTGCTGCCTCATCGGACGGAAGCTTCTTGAAGGCGGCCTTCTTGAAGAGCTGGTTCATTGCCATTCGGTGTAGTCGTACGCCGAGTGACTCCTTGGAAATCTTGGCGCCCCGGTCCGGAGTTTTCGGTGCCGGATCGCCCTCGTTCTCGCCTCGGTAGGGGTGGTTTATCCGCTCCGGGTTGGCGCCCACGCTGTGCTGCTGGTGGAAGGCGAGGCTGAGCCGGGCAAGTGAAGCCACGGCCGCCTGCTGCTCTCCCCGCGAAAGCCGATCGAACCCGTCCAGTTGCTGGCTGAGCTGAGCCCTGGTGAAGCTTCGTGGGCCGTCGGGGTTGGGATGCGGGCTGTCTCCGGAGGTCGCCCGCAGTACGTTCGTGAGTTCGCCCGAATCCGCCCACCGGCTGAGGCTGTCGTGTACCCGGTCCAACTCGACCCTGTGGACGTTTCGGTGCTGACGCAGCTCGTTCTGCAGTGCGTCGGGCTCGATGCCGTATTCCCTGGAGTTCTTGATTTCAGGGTCCGCATGCGTGCGCGACGTGTCGCTGTCCGGGCCGTCCTCAGTGACACGGTGGCTCTCGTCCGAGGTGTCACTGTCACCTCGGTCGTGAGGATCGGAGTAGGGGCTGTCGGCGTGGTCCTCCGTGTTGTCCTTGCTCGCACCTGGAGATTCGGGCCCGGCGGGGGTCTCCGTCCTCGCGGTCGGCTGCTCGGACTCCTTGTCGGGGGTGCGGGCCTGCTCGTCGGGGTGCGTTGCCTCGTCCGGGCGTGACTGCTTGTCCGGGGTGCGCTGCGTTTCTCCGGCCGGGCGGTGCTGCTCCGAGGGATGCTCGGCCGACTGCTGCGGCCGTTGATGCGGATCAGGTGTGCTGTCCGGCTCGGACGGAGAGCTGCTCTCGCTCTGGGGCCGGACGTTCTCGTCCCGGTGTTCGTCGCTCGTCGGGGTGGGCGACGAGTCCGTCGGGTTCGGGGGATTGACCGCCGTGTCGCTGCCGTCGCCCTGCTTCGGAGTGTCGCCCGAAAGGTCGTTCTGCGGATTCTGGCTGCCCTCGGGTTGCCCGTTGCTCTCGGAGTTCTCCGACTGGGACTCCCCGCCGTTCTGGCTGTCCGACTCGCCGTTCTTGCTCTCCGATCCCTCGGCATGCGGCTGGCTGGTGTCGATCGGGTTCCGGTCGGCGTCCAGCGGGATGTGCCAGACGTGCGCCGCCTGGTCGATGTGCAGGGGCTGGCTGCTGACCTGCCCGCTCTGGGTGTCGACCCAGACGATGTTGCCGTTGTGGTTGACGACGTTGAAGGCGTGGCCGCCTCCGCCGGGCCAGTCGACCTGGACGATGGCCGCCGAGCCGGGGCCGGCCTGCTGGAGGGTGTCGGCGATGTTGTTGGCCGTGTTGGGGTCGCCGCCGGGCCCGGCGTACGTGTGGGCGGCGCCCGTCCAGCGGATCTGGTTGTCGTTGGCGTTGTCCTCGGGGGACCAGAGGTCGGGCTTGCCGTTCGCATCGGTGTCGAGGGTGCGCGGCGCCGAGACCTGCGGGTTGCCGTACCAGGTCTCCAGGAACGAACGGGAGCAGTCGGCGCAGTTGTTGCTTCGGCCCGGGACGTTGACGCCGCCGTCGTTCTGGAGCTGGGACCAGTTGCCTTCGAACGGGTCGGGGTGACGCTGCGGGGTGCCGTCCTCGTTCCGCGGGACGGCGTCGTCCAGTGCCTGCTGGTCGGCGGCGTCCGGGTCGGTCAGGCCGCCCGGGTAGTGGTCCAGGTCGGAACGGATGTCCTGGAGGCTGTCCTGCTGCGGGTGGTGCGGTTGGTTGGAGTTGCCGGGGGTGGCCTGCGGCGAGCCCGGAGCATGCGGAGAGGCAGAGCCCGCCGCGTGCGACGGCGACGCCGAGGCACCCGGAGTGCGGATGACCGTGTGGACCGGGACCGGCGTCACCTGCTGGTGCTGTTGTTGCTGCGAGTTGCCGGGCGGGGTGTTCTGCGTCGGCGCGTTGGACTGCGAGGCCGGCTGCTGCGGACCGTTGGGGGTGTTGGCCGTGCTGCCCGAGGGCTCCTGCGGTGGCCTGCCGGGAGGCGTCGTACCGGTGCTGCCGGGTGTGCCCTGCGCGGCGGGACCTGGCTGGTTCGCGGTCGAGGAGTTGGGGGAACGGCTGCTCGACGCCGAGGGGTTCGAGGTGCCGTTGTCCGACGTCGAGGTGCGGTCGGAGCCGGTGCCGGTGCCGGATCCGGAGTTGGAGTTGGCACTGGATCCGGAACCTGTGCTCGTCGAGGTGGAGGGCGTCGTCGTGGAGGTGCTGGAGGACGTCGACGGCGTCCTGGGTGACGACGACGGTGACGAGTTCTGATTCGAGGTGCCCGTGCTCGGGTTCTGACCCGGGATGTGGGTACGAGCGCTGCCGGTCGGGTCCGTGGTGCTGCGGGGCGGGGTGCGGTCGCCGGGCGTCGTGTTGCGCGGAGTCGTGCCGTCGCCCGGGGTGTTGCTACGAGGCGTGGTGCCGTCCCCCGGCCTCGTACCGGGCGTCTCGCGGGGCGCCGTACCGTCAGCGGGGTTGTTGCGGGACGTGGTGCCGTCGCCCGGCCTCGTACCGTCGCCCGGCCTCGTACCGTCGCCCGGCCTCGTACCGTCGCCCGGCGTCGTACTCCCGGGCGTGCGCTGGCCCGGTATCCGCCCGTCCGGCGTGCCAGGAGTACGGCCGTCCGCGGTACCGGACGTGCGACCGTCGCCGACACTCGCCGTACCGGACACACGCCCGTCCCCGGCACCCGAGACTCCGACACTCGCCGTACCGGACGGGCGCCCGTTCCCCGCGCCCGAGAGTCCGACACCCGCCGTACCGGCCGCCCGACCGTCCGCCGAAGCCGTGGGCGTAGGCGCAGGCGTGGACGCCGGAGCGCTCCGAGGCGCCGTCGACGGCGTGGGACTCGGTGTGGATGCAGGACCCGACCCCGTGGGCGAGGCCGTACCAGCAGTGCCGGCTGAACTGCTCCTTGCCGCACCGGAGTTGGGCGTGGGACTGCTCGGGCTCGACCCGGACCCGCTTCCGCTGCCGGACGACGACGTACCCCCGCCCTGATGCGAACCACCCACACCGCCCCCCACAGAAGGCGCCACAGGCGACGTCGGTATGCCCCCCGACCCACCATCCGCACGGCCGCCACCGGCACCCACCGACGACGGATCGCTCGCCGAAGGCGTAGGAGTGGGCGCCGCGTTGGTGTGCGTGGGCGAGCCGGCGGCCAAGCTGTCGATCGACGTGCCGATCGAGCCGTGCCCGCCCGTCGACGCCGACGTACCCCCGGACGACGCGGAGGCCGACACGGCGTGCACCGACGGCGACGACAGGCCGGACACGGAGGAGCCGCCCCCGGAGTGGGACGGGCCGGAGGAACTCGGTCCGTCGGTTGAACCTCCGGCGCCCGAGTCACCGGACGACGCCCCACTGGGCGACGGGTCGTCGAAGTCGGACAGGGTCGGGCCCGAGTGGGAGAGCGCGGGCCCTGCGGTCCCGGAGTCGGACCCGGAACCCGAGTCGGAGCCCGGCCCGGGCCCGGATCCGGAGTCCGATCCCGAGTCGGAGCCCGGCCCGGCACCCACATCCGGCCCACCGATGGTGTTGCCGCCGGTGTCGGCGGATATCCCGCCACCTATGTTCGAGCCCACATCGCCGGTCGAACGAGTCGACGTCGACGAGTCCGCCCCCGACGAGTCCGAGCCACTGGAATGCGAGTTGGAGTCGGAACCCGAACCCGAACCGGAATCAGAGGCGGACGAAGAGGAGTCGGAGCCGGAAGACGAGTCCGAATCCCCATCGCCGTCGGAAGCGTGGGAGGCGTCGGAACTGTCAGGACCGTCGGACGAGTTGGAACCCTCGTCCCCGTCCCCGTCACCATGCCCGCCGTCACTCCCCGACGACCCATGCCCGTCGATCCGGCTGTCGATCGCATGGTGGGCCCGATGCCCCGCCTTCTCGCCCAGACCGTCCCGCACGCCTTCGGCAAGAGTCTGCGGGGTCTGCTTGATGGCGTCCCAGCCGGCGTTGGCGCCCTGCTTGACGGTTGTGGCGAGGTCGTAGCCCTCCTGGGCGCCGAAGCCGACGTTCACCGTCTGACGGATCAGGTCGGTGATGATCGCCTCGATCATCGAGATCGCGGGTTCCTTCATCGCCTCGACGATCGCGTCGATCAAGGCGTCCTTGAGCTCCTTGAGGAGCCGGCGCACGATCAGCCGGGCGGCCTGCGTTGCGCCCAGCGCACCGACCTCGGACAGGCCGAAGGTGAACGGCGCTGCAGCCTGGGCCGCGGCGATCTCGATTGCGAGGGCGATGAGTTGGGCGATGACCGCCCATTTCGCGAACTCGACGAGGTAGGCGCACGCCTCCAGCACGGTCGCGATGATGTACGCGGCCTGGGCGGCGTTGGCGAGGTAGCCGTCGCCGCCCCCGCCGTCGAACTTGGCGTACACCTTGGTGAACGCGTCGATCGACTCACCGGCGTTGTGGGCCACCACCTGGCGGGCGCTGGTGGTCGCCTTGGTGTGCAGCCCGGTGACATCGTCGCCGAACTTCCGCCAGAGGGTGGCGCACTCCTTCAGCTTGTCCTCGTCTGCCGTCGGCCAGTTGTAGCCGAGCATCTCGAGAACCCATTCGAGCTCGTTCGGCAGCATCATGGACACAGCAGAAAGCACCCCCGTCAGACGACACGGCCGTACAACTCCCTCATCGGTAAAGGGAAGTCACACAGGAGTACAGCCGTTCGCAAAGCTTACGGAATCACTCGTGGGCAACTTCAGAGGGTTGCTGTCACAAATCCGTTGCAGGTCCTCTGCAGGTCCCGACCGTCAGGACCTGCAGAGGACCTGATGGTCACACCTTGGTGAAGCAGAGCGTGTAGTCGAGCTGATGGCTCTGGTGGACCTGGATCCCGTAGGCGTACTTCGAGTCGCAGTGCGAGTCGTCGCCGAGCAGCTTGTCGGCCGTCTTGTACTCGGCCTGGGGGGAGTTGCAGTCGACGATCGTCGGCAGCGGATCGCCCTGGGGATCCTTGACCTTGACGCAGTCGCCGATGTTCGGGTCGTGCGTCGCGTCCTCCGACGCCTGCGCGGACGCAGAGGCCTCCGCCTTCGCCTTCCCGCCGGTCGGGCTGGTGTTGTAGTCCCAGACGTACCAGGCCAGCGCGCCGAAGACCACGATCACGACGGCAGCGGACTTCACGACCCGCAACGGGCCTCCCGGCCGCGGGCGCTGAGGGCCGCGCGGCGGCTGAGGCTGCGGTTGGTGCGGCTGCTGCGGATATCCGTACGGAGCCTGCGGCTGTTGCGGGTATCCGAACGGCTGCTGGGGCTGACCATACGGCTGCTGCGGCTGCCCGTACGGCGGTTGGTTCTGATACTGCGGCGGAGGCGTCGACATGCCTGAAGGACCCCGTAGTTGACAAGAAGTTGACCTGCGCAGGCTATACGCCGAGGTCAGCCGACTCCCAACCATGCCCGCTCCCATGGACTCGCCGTCAGCGGAGGTGGCCGCGGGCATGCCATCCGCGCGTGACGGGAGATACTTCGAGTGCCCGAGGGTGTCAGAGGATGTCCGAGGGCATCAGAGGATGTCCGAGACGACGCCGGCGAGAGAAGCGGAACGACATGACCAGCCGACCCGAGAACTCAGCGACCCCGTCCGGCACATCGCCCGAGCGAGGCGTGCTGGACGAGGCGCTCGAACCGGAGCAGATACGTTCGCTGAACTCCGCCCTGCGCAAGCTGTCCGAGAACGACGGCGTCGGCAAGGACCTCCAGGACGCGGCGAAGAAGCTGCTCTCCGGCCGACTGCCCCTGCGGGACGCCATGGACGACCCCGCCGTGGCCCGCGCCCTGGGCGGCGGCATGGCGTCGCTGCGCGGCCAGTGGGAGTCGCTCTCCGAGGAGGAACGCGACCAGGTCAGGCACGGCGAGCCGCTGACCGGCCAGAACCAGCCCGCCGACCCTTCCGGGCGGAGGAGGCCGGAGGCCGAGGGCCAGTCGTCCGATTCCGGCAAGAAGAACCAGGGCCGCCACAGCGGCGGATTCTCGCTGTACTGATCGCCGCACCGTCTTGTGGCGCCGGGCTGGACCGCGCCCCTTCAGGGGCGCGGGGCCGTACTGCCTAGTCGCCCGAGCCAACGCCCCCGTTATGAGGCGCCGGCTCCAAATCAAACTCCCCGTCCCGCGCCCCCAGCACAAACGCCCGCCACTCCGCCTCCGTGTACCGCAGCACCGTGTCGGGGTCCAGGGACGACCTCATGGCGACGGCGCCCTCGGGCAGGTACGCGATCTCGACCCGCTCCTCGTGCTCCTCGGTGCCGGGTGCGCTGTGCCACTCGACGCCGGAGATGTCGAGGGCGTACAGCTCGTCCCGCTCCCGTTCCTTGCGCGCCTTGATCTGCTCTGCAGTCTCCGCCATGGTGCGGGGCCTCTTCCTGACATATGAACGAAGTACGCGTCTCACCCTACTTGCGGGCACCGCGCACCCGCCGCGGATCAGGTGTTTTGCGTCTTGGCGACCATGGTCTGTGATACCCCGGGCGGCAGCTTCACCTGACCGTCGAACTCGGCGGTGGTCTTCTGCCAGATGTCGAGCTGCGCGGCCTCGTTCTGCTCGTGCGCCACGCCCATCTTGGTGAAGGCGACACCCATGCCCGCCAGCCGCTCCGCCAGGCTGCCCATCGACTGGTACATGCCGTCGCGCAGACCCTCGTAGGCGACACCGAACTTCTCGGCTATGTCGTCGTCGCCCCACGGCGGGGTGTCGCCCTGTTCGAGCGCGGTCAGTCCGTTCTGCAGTGCGGTCACGGCCTTCGAGAAGTCCTGGCCGACCGAGTACATGTTGAAGCCCTCGGTCTTGAGGACTTTTGGATCGGAGTCCATGTGGTCCGACGGCACAACTACCCCCCGTGGCTGGTCTTTTCTCCTGCAACGCCACCATAGCGGTGGCCACTGACAACACAGAAGGGCGGCACCCACGCGGGTACCGCCCCCTGTCCGGCGCAGCCGGCCGACCCTCAGAACCGAGCCGGCAGCCACCCCGTCTGAATCAGCTGCCCACCGCGTCGCCGCGTGTGGAAGTACCCACGCCCGGGCGGCAGTTGAGACGCCGTGATGTTGCCGAGCAGCGCACCCTCCGACCGGTCGCCGGAGAGCACCAGGCCCTGGGCGCCGAGCTCACGCATCCGCTGCATCACGGGCTCGTACAGCGACCGGCTCGCACCGCCCGAGGAGCGCGCGATGATGATGCGCAGACCGACGTCACGGGCGAAGGGCAGATACTCCAGGAGCGGGGCCAGCGGGTTCACGCCGGTCGCCACCAGGTCGTAGTCGTCGACGATCACAAACGCGTCCGGGCTGTTGTACCAGCTGCGGTTGCGCAGCTGCTCGGGCGTGACGTCCGGGCCCGGCATACGCCGGTGCATCGAACCGGCCAGGCCCTCCAGCGTCTCCGTCAGGGCGGGCGCCGACGCGCAGTACCGCGACAGGTGCGAGTCGGGCACACCCTCCAGGTGCGCGCGCCGGTAGTCGCCCATGACGATCTTCGCCTGGTCCGGTGTGTAGCGCTCGGTGATCTGCTTGACGAGCAGCCTCAGCATCGCGGACTTACCGGACTCGCTCTCACCGAACATGATGAAGAGCGGGTCCGTCTCGAAGTCGACGAAGACCGGTGCGAGCGAGGACTCGTCGATGCCGATGGCGACACCGCGCTCCGGGTGCTCGAACCCCTTGGGCAGCCGGTCCGACGGCAGCAGCGTGGGCAGCAGCCGTACGGCCGGAGCGTGGTTGCCCTGCCAGTTGTCGTTGATGCCGCGGATGAGGATCGACGTCGCCTCGGAGAGGTCCTCCGTCCCCGAGGAGCCGTCGACCCGGGGCAGCGCGGTCATGAAGTGCAGCTTGTCCTGGGTCAGACCACGGCCCGGCACGGACGCCGGGACGTTCTGCGCGACCTTGCGGTCGATCTCCGACTCCGTCGGGTCACCGAGGCGCAGCTCGATGCGGTTCTGCAGCATGTCCTTGAGCGCGGGCCGCACTTCGGTGTAGCGGCTCGCGGTCAGGACCACGTGCACACCAAAGCCGAGGCCGCGCGTCGCGATCTCCGTGACGGTGGACTCGAGCAGTTCGTAGTCCGTCTTGAAGGTGGCCCAGCCGTCGATGACGAGGAAGACGTCACCCCAGACCTGATCGGGCAGATGGCCCGCGGCCCGGCGCTGCCGGTAGGTCTGGATCGAGTCGACGTTGTTCGCGCGGAAGTACTCCTCGCGCGCGTTGAGGATCCCCTCGACCTCACTGACCGTACGGCGCACCTTCTCGGCGTCGAGACGGTTGGCGACCCCGCCGACGTGCGCGAGCTCCTCCATCGCGATCAGACCGCCACCGCCGAAGTCCAGGCAGTAGAACTGCACTTCGGACGGAGTGTGGGTGAGGGCGAACGAGGAGATGAGCGAACGCAGCAGCGTCGACTTGCCGGACTGCGGACCGCCGACGAACAGACCGTGGCCCGCACCGCCGGAGAAGTCCCGGTACAGCACGTCACGGCGCTGCTCGAACGGCTTGTCCACCAGGCCGACCGGCACATTGAGCCGGCCGAGCGCCGTGTAGTCGGGCGCGGTCAGGCCGCGCTCCGGGGAGACGGCGAGCTGGGGGAGGAGCTGCTCCAGCGAGGGCGCCTCCTCCAGCGGGGGCAGCCACACCTGGTGGGCGGGCGGTCCCTGGTTGATCATCCGGCCGACGAGGACGTCCAGGACGGTGTCGGCGAGCGCGTCGTCCACCCGGTTGTCGGGCTCCGGCTCCTCGATCACCGGCTGCGGGGGCAGCGCCACGTGCTCCGCCGTGAACAGCGCGGGCCGCAGCTGCGTCGAGCGGTGCACCCGGGAGGGGCCTTCGCCGTGGTACGGGCCCGACACATAGGCCGCCTTGAAGCGGACCATGGTGTCGGTGTCGTAGCGCAGATAACCGGAACCGGGGATCGACGGCAGGTGGTAGGCGTCCGGGACACCGATCGCCGTACGCGACTCGGCGGCGGAGAAGGTCCGCAGACCGATCCGGTACGAGAGGTAGGTGTCCAGGCCGCGCAGCTTGCCCTCCTCCAGGCGCTGCGAGGCCAGGAGCAGGTGGACGCCCAGCGAACGGCCGATACGGCCGATCTGGATGAACATGTCGATGAAGTCGGGCTTGGCGGTGAGGAGTTCGGAGAACTCGTCGAGCACGATCACCAGCGACGCCATCGGTTCGAGGGCGGCGCCGGCGGCCCGGGCCTTCTCGTAGTCGTGCAGGTTGGCGTAGTTGCCGGCCGAGCGCAGCAGCTCCTGGCGGCGCTGCGTCTCACCCATGATCGAGTCGCGCATGCGGTCGACGAGGGTGAGGTCGTCCGCGAGGTTGGTGATCACGGCCGCGGTGTGCGGCATGTCCGCCATGCCCGCGAAGGTCGCACCGCCCTTGAAGTCCGCGAGGATGAAGTTCAGCGTCTCCGAGGAGTGCGTGACCGCGAGACCGAGCACCAGCGTACGCAGCACCTCGGACTTTCCGGAGCCGGTCGCGCCGACGCACAGGCCGTGCGGGCCCATGCCCTCCTGCGAGGCCTCCTTGAGGTCCAGCATGACCGGCTCGCCGTTCTCGCCGACACCGATCGGCACCCGCAGCCGCTCGTGCAGCGTGCGCGGCCGCCAGGTGCGGGAGACCTCGACGGTGCCCGCGTCGCCGATGCCCATCAGGTCGGTGAAGTCCAGGTTGGACAGAAGGGGTTCGCCCTCCTCCGCGGTGCCGACCCGGAAGGGCGCCAGCTGCCGGGCCAGGGACTCGGCCTGCTCCGGGTTCAGCACATCGGCCTTGCCGGTGTACGCCGACTCGTGGCCGACGAACAGCTGCATCCGGTCCGGCTTCACATACGCCGTCAGACCGGCGCGCAGGTCCTCCTCCAGCTCGCCCGGGGCGATCTCCAGGAAAGTGACGCCCTGGAGCCCCTCGGAACTGGCGAGTTCGGAGTCCGGCGGCACGGTGCCGCCGTCGAGGACCACGATCAGATGCGGCTGGTCGTACACGGGGTTCGCATCCCGGTTCCAGCGGGGCCGGTCGTCCAGCTGGCTCGCCAGCGCCTCCTCCAGCTCTCCGAGGTCGTCGAAGAGGAGCCGGGACGAGCCCGCTCCGTCCTTCGCCTTCGAGTGCTGGCTGTGCGGCAGCCACTTGATCCAGTCCCAGTCCGCCGTCGCGGACGGGTGTGCCACCACGGCGACCGTCAGGTCTTCCGGCGAGTGCAGCGTCGCCAACTGGGAAATGGTGGCACGGGCGTTGCCGTAGACCGTGTCCCTGTCTCCGCAGATCGTCACGTGGTAGAAGGCGCGCAGCGAGATGGACACGGGCAGGTCGGACAGACTGCCGTGTGCGTCGAGGAAGGCCTTCATGGCCGCCGCGGTCAGCGGCTCCAGCTCCTCCTTGGGGGCCGTGTCCGGGGCGACGAGCGGTGTGTTCAGCTGCTGGATGCCGCGGCCGATCCGCACGGAGGCGAAGTCCGCGTCGGTCGGGCGCCGCTCCCACAGCCGCTTGCCGTCGGCCGCCACCGCCCACAGCTGCTCCGGGTCGGGGTGCTGGAAGAGCTGGCTCTGCCGCTGCAGTTCAGCGGTCTTGTGCACGTCCTTGCGGACCTGCTCGAGGTAGCGGAAGTAGTCACGCCGGTCCTGCGCCATCCCCGCGCCGCCGCCCTGCCGGGACTTGGCGAACTGCGCGATGGCCATGGCCAGGGTCGAGGCGAGCATCAACCCGCCGACCACCCTCATATAAGGGGGCAGGTTGGGCATGAAGAAGAAGCCGACCGAACCCAGCATGCCCATCATGGGCAGCAGGTTCATCAGCATGCTCTCGTCGCCCTCACGAGGGATCTCGGGGGGCGTCTCCAGTCTGACCTCGCCGTCCGGCACCACCGGGGGCACTATCCGCGGTGGCCGTTTGATGATGACGACGCTCACCGATGCACTCATCCTTCGTGATTGAAACGTCCTGGCATCGACGCCCCCGTGTACCGCGACGTGTTCCCGTTCGCGTAGGCGTCTTTCGCGTAGGCGACGATCCTACTGATGCCCCAGGACCGCCGGAGAGCCAGGAGCATGGAGATGCCGAGGGGGTACGAGGAGAAATGAGGGAGGCAGGCCCAACCCCCCGCACTGCTGGGGATAGGGTGGCGCTTCGCGTTGTACGAACTGCATGAAGCAGCCTTGTCTAGCAGGGGGAACACCAGGTGAGCACGGGGACTTCGACAGGTTTCTGCCGAATCACCATCGCAGCGCCGGACAGCCGCGTCGATGTCGCGCTGCCGGAGGACCTGCCGATCCAGGACCTCTTTCCTGAGATCATCAGGCTCTCGGGCCTGGTCCAGTCGGACACCAGTCTCGCCGGTTATCACCTGGTGACCCGCGAGGGTCAGGTGCTCGACGCGAGCCGTTCGTTGCTGGAGCACCGTGTCAGGGACGGTGAGGTGCTGCTGCTGCGGACCTTCGCCGACTCCCTGCCGCCGGCCGTCCACGACGACGTCGTGGACGCCATCGCCGCCGCGGTCAAGCAGGACACCCGCAGCTGGAACGACAACCTGATGCGGGTGGCCGGTCTCGTCGCCGGTTCGCTGCTGCTCGTCATGCTCGGCTTCGTCTTCTGGTTCGCGGACCCGATCCGGCACGACATGCACGGCCTCCAGGGCATCCTCGCGGGCGTGACTGCACTCGGCCTGACGGCACTCGCCGGCGTACGGGCCCGGGTGTACGACGACCGGGGCTCCGCCGTCGCGCTCGGCATCTCGGCGCTGCCGCACGCGCTCATCGCGGGCTCCGGCGTCATCGCACAGGGCGCGCACGACGGCCCCGGAAGGCTCCAGTTCCTCGTCGGCTGCGTCGCCGTACTGCTGCTCTCCGTCGTACTGATCATGCTGCTGCCGCAGGGAGACGCCCCGTTCGTGGCCGCCGCGCTGGCCTCCGGGATCGGCACGCTCGCCGTGTTCTGCGGTGTGCTCACCGACGCGGCACCGCGTCAGATCGCCGCCGGCACCTCGGTCGTCGCCCTGGCGGTCGTGGGCTTCCTGCCCGGCTGGTCGTCCCGGTTCGCCAAGCTGCCGATCGGCTTCCGCAACCCCGAGGACCTGGCCAGGGCCCGTCGCGAGGGCCGCGAGGGCGACCTCGACGCCGTCGATGTCCAGCGCATCGTCGCCCAGACCAGCCGCGGCCATGAACTGCTGCTCGGCCTGGTCGGCGGCTGCGCCGCCGTCATCGTCGGCGCGGGCGGCGCGGTGCTCGGCTTCAGCGACAGCGGCTGGGCCCAGCTGCTGGCCCTGTGCACCGGCCTCGCCGCGATGCTGCGGGCCCGCCTGTTCCGCTACACCGCCCAGGTCACCTGCCTGTTCGTGGCCGGTGTCATCACGCTCGGCCTGCTGGTCCTCGGCCTTGCGATCTCGCCGCCGGCCGACATCATCATCCAGCTGCTCCAGAACAACCACGGCCCGGTCAACGTACGGACCCTGTGGCTCGGCGCCTCGGTCGCGGCCGGTGTGCTGCTGCTGATCGCGATCGCCCTGATCGTGCCGCAGAAGGGGCTCTCCCCGTTCTGGGGCCGCATGCTCGACCTCGCGGACTCGCTGGTGCTGCTGTCCCTGGTCCCGGTCTGCCTGGCAGTTCTCGACGTCTACGGCAAGGTCCGCGGCGGCATCGGGAACTGAGCCCGACCCGCCGAAACCACGAACGCCCCACCCCTGCACGCAGGGCGTGGGGCGTCTGCGTGCCCCCTGCACCGGAAGGCCGGCTCCTGCCAGGCCATGGGCGCGGCCGTCGGCGGCCGTGAAGTAATGCCGTGAAGCAGCCGCCCCACTGGCTGGTACCCTGTGTGACGGCCGTTTGTGTACGCACCCCCGGAGCCCGCGCAGGTTCACCTGCCGGCCCTGGAGGCCGCGCCCAGCGGATCCCCGCCTTCCGAGTAACGGAAGCTCCCCCGAGACAAAGACCGGGGGCACTCGGTGGCATCTTTGAAGACTACGAGGAGTACGAGTGTCGCTCGACGCCGCAACGAAGAAGCAGATCATCACCGAGTTCGGTCAGAAGGAGGGCGACACCGGCTCCCCCGAGGTCCAGGTCGCCATGCTTTCGCGCCGGATCTCGGACCTGACCGAGCACCTCAAGACCCACAAGCACGACCACCACTCCCGCCGTGGTCTGCTGATCCTGGTCGGTCAGCGCCGTCGCCTGCTGCAGTACCTCGCCAAGAAGGACATCCAGCGCTTCCGTACGCTGGTCGACCGCCTGGGCATCCGCCGTGGTGCGGCGGGCGCCAAGTAAGACGCCGTGAAGGGAGCGGTTCCCGAGAGTGCGGGGGCCGCTCCCTTTGCCGTACGTACGGAAACGTGCGGAGTGTCACTGCCCCTTTGTAGTGTGGTAGCACAACGCAATACGTACGACACCACAGAGTGATGGACCGTACCCGGAGGGGTAGGTCGACATCACAAGACGAACGAGGAGAAGCGCTACCTCGCCGCCGCCGGTCCTCGGTAGTGGCCCCCGGGGGGAAGCGAGCCCCGGGTGCTTCGATCGAAGACCGGCCAGCACCGCACGGAGCGCTTCTCCGCAACCGTCCCCCTGCCACACGGGCAGGAGGGACGAAGACGAGGAGAAAACGCTAGTGGAGAACGAGACCCACTACGCCGAGGCCGTTATCGACAACGGCTCCTTCGGCACCCGCACCATCCGCTTCGAGACGGGCCGCCTGGCCAAGCAGGCCGCCGGCTCCGCCGTTGCGTACCTGGACGACGACACCATGGTGCTGTCGGCCACCACCGCATCCAAGAACCCCAAGGACCAGCTCGACTTCTTCCCCCTGACGGTGGACGTCGAGGAGCGGATGTACGCCGCCGGTAAGATCCCCGGCAGCTTCTTCCGCCGTGAGGGCCGTCCCTCCGAGGACGCGATCCTCACCTGTCGCCTGATCGACCGCCCGCTGCGCCCGTCCTTCAAGAAGGGCCTGCGCAACGAGATCCAGGTCGTCGCCACGATCATGGCGCTCAACCCCGACCACCTGTACGACGTCGTGGCGATCAACGCCGCGTCCGCGTCCACGCAGCTGGCCGGTCTGCCCTTCTCCGGCCCGATCGGCGGCGTCCGCGTCGCGCTGATCAACGGCCAGTGGGTGGCCTTCCCGACGCACTCCGAGCTCGAGGACGCCGTCTTCGACATGGTCGTCGCGGGCCGCACCCTGGAGGACGGCGACGTCGCGATCATGATGGTCGAGGCCGAGGCCACCGAGAAGACCATCCAGCTGGTCAAGGGCGGCGTCGAGGCGCCGACCGAGGAGGTCGTCGCCGCCGGTCTGGAAGCCGCGAAGCCCTTCATCAAGGTGCTCTGCAAGGCCCAGGCCGACCTCGCGTCGAAGGCCGCCAAGCCGACCGGCGAGTTCCCGATCTTCCTCGACTACCAGGACGACGTCCTGGAGGCGCTCTCCGCCGCCGTCCGCCCGGAGCTCGCCTCCGCGCTGACCATCGCGGGCAAGCAGGAGCGCGAGTCCGAGCTGGACCGCGTCAAGGCGCTCGCCGCCGAGAAGCTCCTGCCGGAGTTCGAGGGCCGCGAGAAGGAGATCTCCGCCGCGTACCGCTCCCTGACCAAGCAGCTCGTCCGCGAGCGCGTGATCAAGGAGAAGAAGCGCATCGACGGCCGTGGCGTCACGGACATCCGTACGCTCGCCGCCGAGGTCGAGGCCATCCCGCGGGTGCACGGTTCCGCGGTGTTCGAGCGTGGCGAGACCCAGATCCTGGGCGTCACCACCCTCAACATGCTCCGCATGGAGCAGCAGCTGGACACCCTCTCCCCGGTGACCCGCAAGCGCTACATGCACAACTACAACTTCCCGCCGTACTCCACCGGCGAGACCGGCCGCGTCGGCTCCCCGAAGCGCCGCGAGATCGGCCACGGCGCCCTCGCCGAGCGCGCCCTGGTCCCGGTCCTGCCGACGCGCGAGGAGTTCCCCTACGCGATCCGCCAGGTCTCCGAGGCGCTGAGCTCGAACGGCTCGACGTCCATGGGCTCGGTCTGCGCCTCCACCATGTCGCTGCTGAACGCCGGTGTGCCGCTGAAGGCCCCCGTCGCCGGTATCGCCATGGGTCTGATCTCCCAGGAGATCGACGGCGAGACGCACTACGTCACCCTCACCGACATCCTCGGTGCGGAGGACGCCTTCGGCGACATGGACTTCAAGGTCGCCGGTACGAAGGAGTTCGTGACCGCCCTCCAGCTCGACACCAAGCTGGACGGCATCCCGGCCTCCGTCCTGGCCGCGGCCCTGAAGCAGGCCCGTGACGCCCGCCTCCACATCCTCGACGTGATGATGGAAGCGATCGACACGCCGGACGAGATGTCCCCGAACGCCCCGCGGATCATCACGGTCAAGATCCCCGTGGACAAGATCGGTGAGGTCATCGGCCCCAAGGGCAAGATGATCAACCAGATCCAGGAGGACACCGGCGCCGAGATCACGATCGAGGACGACGGCACCATCTACATCGGTGCCGCCGACGGCCCGGCCGCCGAGGCCGCCCGCGCCACGATCAACGGCATCGCCAACCCGACCATGCCGGAGGTCGGCGAGCGCTACCTGGGCACCGTCGTGAAGACGACGACCTTCGGTGCGTTCGTGTCGCTGCTCCCGGGCAAGGACGGTCTGCTGCACATCTCGCAGATCCGCAAGCTCGCGGGCGGCAAGCGCGTGGAGAACGTCGAGGACGTCGTCGGCGTGGGCCAGAAGGTCCAGGTCGAGATCGCCGAGATCGACTCCCGCGGCAAGCTCTCCCTGATCCCGGTCATCGAGGGCGAAGAAAGCGACGAGAAGAAGGACGACGGCGACAAGTGACGCCCCGTGGCTTCAAGGCGACGGCCCGCACCTCCTCGGAGGCGCGGGCCGTCGCCCGTACCCAAACCCTCATCAAGGGCGTAAGCGGCATCGGCACGGTCCGCAAGACCACCCTCCCGGGCGGCCTGCGCATCGTCACCGAGACCCTGCCCTCGGTCCGCTCCGCGACCTTCGGCATCTGGGCCCACGTCGGCTCCCGCGACGAGACGCCGGCCCTGAACGGCGCCACGCACTACCTGGAGCACCTCCTCTTCAAGGGCACGACCCGTCGTAGTGCGCTGGACATCTCCTCCGCCCTCGACGCGGTCGGTGGCGAGATGAACGCGTTCACGGCGAAGGAGTACACGTGCTACTACGCGCGCGTGCTCGACACCGACCTGCCGCTGGCCATCGACGTCGTCTGCGACATGCTCACGGGCTCGCTGATCCTGGAAGACGACGTCAACGTCGAGCGCGGCGCGATCCTCGAAGAGATCGCGATGACCGAGGACGACCCGGGCGACTGCGTGCACGACCTGTTCGCGCACACGATGTTCGGCGACAACCCCCTCGGCCGCCCCGTCCTCGGCACGGTCGACACGGTCAACGCCCTCACCGCGGACCGCATCCGCCGCTTCTACAAGAAGCACTACGACCCGACCCACCTGGTCGTCGCGGCCGCCGGCAACATCGACCACAACAAGGTCGTACGACAGGTCCGCGCAGCCTTCGAGAAGGCGGGCGCCTTCAAGAACGCCGAGGCGGCCCCCATCGCCCCGCGCGACGGCAGCCGTACGATCCGCACCGCGGGCCGCGTCGAACTGCTCGGCCGCAAGACCGAACAGGCCCACGTCGTCCTCGGCATGCCGGGCCTCGCCCGCACCGACGACCGCCGCTGGGCGCTCGGCGTGCTGAACACGGCCCTCGGCGGCGGGATGTCGTCGCGCCTGTTCCAGGAGGTCCGCGAGAAGCGCGGCCTGGCGTACAGCGTGTACTCGTACACCTCGGGCTTCGCCGACTGCGGCCTGTTCGGCGTGTACGCGGGCTGCAGGCCCTCGCAGGTCCACGACGTGCTCAAGATCTGCCGCGACGAACTCGACCACGTCGCCGAGCACGGCCTGTCCGACGACGAGATCGGCCGCGCCATCGGCCAGCTGAGGGGCTCCACGGTCCTGGGCCTGGAGGACACGGGCGCGCTGATGAACCGTATCGGCAAGAGCGAGCTGTGCTGGGGCGAGCAGATGTCCGTCGACGACATGCTGGCCCGGATAGCCTCGGTCACCCCGGACGACGTCCGCTCGATCGCCCGCGAGATCCTGGGACAGCGGCCCTCGCTGTCGGTCATCGGCCCGCTCAAGGACAAGCAGGCGTCGCGGCTGAACGAAGCGGTCGCGTAGGTCCGCCCCTTCGGGCAAGTCCTCCCCTTAAGGAAGCAAGAAGATGAGCAAGCTGCGCGTGGCGGTCCTCGGTGCGAAGGGCCGTATCGGTTCGGAGGCGGTACGGGCCGTCGAGGCGGCCGAGGACATGGAGCTGGTGGCCGCCCTCGGCCGCGGCGACAAGCTGGAGACGCTCGCCGAGACCGGCGCCCAGGTCGCGGTCGAACTGACCACCCCCGCTTCGGTGATGGAGAACCTCGAGTACTGCCTGCGCCACGGCATCCACGCGGTCGTCGGCACGACGGGCTGGACCGACGAGCGCCTCACGCAGCTCAGGGGCTGGCTCGCCGAGTCCCCGGAGACGGGCGTCCTCATCGCCCCCAACTTCTCCATCGGCGCCGTCCTCACCATGAAGTTCGCGCAGATCGCCGCGCCCTACTTCGAGTCCGTCGAGGTCATCGAGCTGCACCACCCGAAGAAGGTCGACGCCCCCTCCGGCACCGCCACGCGCACGGCCCAGCTCATCGCCGAGGCGCGGCGTGCGGCAGGCACGGCCCAGGCGCCGGACGCCACGGAGACGGCGCTGGACGGCGCCCGCGGCGCGAACGTCGACGGGATCCCCGTCCACGCCGTCCGCCTGCGCGGCCTCCTCGCCCACCAGGAGGTGCTGCTCGGCGGCGAGGGCGAGACGCTGACGGTCCGGCACGACTCGCTCCACCACAGCAGCTTCATGCCGGGCATCCTGCTCGGCGCCCGCCGCGTGGTGACGACACCGGGCCTGACGTTCGGCCTGGAACACTTCCTGGACCTGGGCTGACACCCGCCATGCGAGCCAAGCTCTCCTACGCCATAACGGCCGCCGTCCTGGTCTTCTACTTCGTCCTGGTCGGCAGCCGCGGCGTCATGCTCATCCAGTCCGGCACGGTCCTCACCGTCACCTTCGGGGCGGCGGTGTTGATCCTGCCGGTGATCGGCCTGTGGTTCCTGTGGAAGAACACCCAGTTCGTCCGCAAGGCCAACGCCCTCGCCGCCGAACTCGACGCCGAGGGCGGCCTGCCCGTCGACGAGTTGAAGCGCACGCCCGGCGGCCGTATCGACCGCGACTCGGCCGACGAGGTCTTCGCCAAGCGCAAGGCCGAGACCGAGGCGGCCCCCGAAGACTGGCGCAGCTGGTTCCGCCTCGCCGTCGCCTACCACGACGCCCGCGACACCCCACGCGCCCGCAAGGCCATGCAACGCGCCATCGCCCTGCACGAAGGCAGAACGGTCGAGGCCTGAGGCCCGCGACCACACTTCGGCCGTACGCCGAAGGGGCCGGCCCGCACTCGCTGCGGACCGGCCCCTTCGTATTCGTATGAGCGCCGGGTCAGCCGCGCCTGTTCTCCGCCGCCCACGCCTCGATCGTGTCCGCCGCCCGGTCGAACGATCCGGCCCGCGCCAGGAAGTCCGCGTTGTGCGTGGTCAGCAGCACCGGCGCGTCCTGCGCAGGACGGTCACTGCGTACGAGGATCAGCGCCTGCCCCTGCACCGTGCGCGGCAGCCCGAGCCAGCGCACCGGCTGCTGCACCGTCCGCAGGGCGGCGACCCGCTCCCACGGCGTCGTACGCGTCCCGAAGAAGCCCACCTGACGCAGCCCGCGCGCACTCACCCAGGCGCCCATGCGCAGCAGCCTGAGGGAACCCGCTATGACCGCCAGCGCGATACCGAACACCACGCCGGCTTCGGAAGCCGTAGCGGTGAACGCGATGATGACCGCAGCGAACAGCACGAACGAGGCGAGCAGCAGCCAGAGCGCCGCCACACCCACGCGCCACGGCCCGGGACGGTAGGGCCGCCGCCAGCGGTCGCGGTCGTCGAACGGCAGCGCGGCATCGTCCGCCGTCTCATGGGCACGGTCGGCCGTCAGGAAGGGCAGGGGCACGGCTGGTCCTCACTCAATCCATGCATGGGCTGTGCCCGGTGAGGCTATCTGCCTATGTGCCTGCTCACCACCCGTGGGGGTCCGGATGGAGTCAGTGCCCCTGGGAGGCCTGTGACTGCTGAGCCGGCGTATCGGTGCCCGAGGACAGTGCGGGCATCCCGAGGACCAGGGAACCCACCAGCCCGGCGACGATGGTGAGTCCGAGCAGCCAGCGCCCGGCTATCTGACCGGCGGACGCCCGGTCACGGGGCGGGGGTGCGACATTGCTGCGGAACCTGTCGGCTTCGGCGACAAAGGCGAACGGAACGGGCTCGCGCCGACGGAACATGGGTGGTGCGTCTCCCCTCGGGGATCGAACGAATCACTGTCACCAACACAGACGGTCGAGTGCCCCCAAAGGTGCCCGGTTTCACCGAATTCACAGAAATTCGCCGACGTATGTCGCGTCCCGGCACCGAACGCCCCGTTGTCAGTGCCGGGCCGTAGAGTGGGCGCCGCCCGAGAGAAGTGATGGAAGGACCCTCCGAGCCGTGACCGACACCCCCGCCGACGACCTCAAACCCAGCTTCCGCGGTGACGTCACCGTCGAACTGGTCAAGCACACCGCGTCCGACGCCGACGTGCTGTTCGCCGCCCGCGTCTCGACCATCGGCGAGCAGTCCCTGGACGAGATGGGCAAGGACCCGGAGCGTTCCAAGGGCCTGATCAACTACCTGATGCGGGACCGGCACGGCAGCCCCTTCGAGCACAACTCGATGACCTTCTTCATCAGCGCCCCGATCTTCGTCTTCCGCGAGTTCATGCGGCACCGCGTCGGCTGGTCGTACAACGAGGAATCGGGCCGGTACCGCGAGCTCCACCCGGTCTTCTACGTCCCCGACGAGTCCCGCAAGCTCGTCCAGGAGGGCCGCCCCGGCAAGTACGTGTTCGTGGAGGGCACCCAGGCCCAGCAGGAGCTGGTCGGCCGCGTCATGGAGGACTCCTACCGCGAGGCGTACGAGTCCTACCAGGAGATGCTCGCCGCCGGCGTCGCCCGCGAGGTCGCCCGCGCGGTCCTCCCGGTCGGCCTGTTCTCCTCGATGTACGCCACCTGCAACGCCCGCTCACTGATGCACTTCCTCGGCCTGCGCACCCAGCACGAGCTGGCGAAGGTCCCGTCCTTCCCGCAGCGGGAGATCGAGATGGTCGGCGAGAAGATGGAGACCGAGTGGGCCAAGCTCATGCCGCTCACCTACGCCGCCTTCAACGCGAACGGCCGGGTGGCGCCGTAGCGCACCCTCGTTCCCCAACCGGGCACAGATGTACGGGGCAGCCTCGCGAAGTGTCCGTATTGCGGCATTTGGAGAAGTTCATCTAGCCTGATCAAACGGACCCGGTACTGCTTGAACCCCCGAGCAGGCAGTACCGGGCTCCGCATTTGTCCGGACTTATCCCGCACCCCAAGGGCAGACCACGCATTGAGCAGCGAGTAGCGTGTTACCCATGGCTCCGACCTCCACTCCGCAGACCCCCTTCGGGCGGGTCCTCACCGCCATGGTCACGCCCTTCACGGCGGACGGCGCACTCGACCTCGACGGCGCGCAGCGGCTTGCCACCCATCTGGTGGACGCAGGCAACGACGGCCTGATCATCAACGGCACCACCGGCGAGTCCCCCACCACCAGCGACGCGGAGAAATCGGATCTCGTACGAGCCGTACTGGAGGCGGTCGGCGACCGTGCCCACGTCGTGGCCGGCGTCGGCACGAACGACACCCACCACAGCATCGAGCTGGCCCAGGCCGCCGAGAAGGTGGGCGCACACGGCCTCCTGATCGTCACGCCGTACTACAACAAGCCCCCGCAGGAGGGCCTGTACCGGCACTTCACGGCGGTCGCCGACGCCGCCGAGCTGCCGGTCATGCTCTACGACATCCCGGGGCGCAGCGGCGTCCCCATCAACACCGAGACGCTGGTCCGGCTCGCCGAGCACCCGCGAATCGTTGCCAACAAGGACGCCAAGGGCGACCTCGGCCGCGCGAGCTGGGCCATCGCCCGCTCCGGGCTCGCCTGGTACTCCGGCGACGACATGCTGAACCTGCCGCTGCTCTCCGTGGGCGCGGTCGGCTTCGTGTCGGTCGTCGGCCATGTGGTCACTCCGGACCTGCGCGCCCTCGTCGAGGCGTTCGTCTCCGGCGACGTACAGAAGGCCACCGAGATCCACCAGAAGTTGCTCCCGGTCTACACGGGCATGTTCCGTACCCAGGGCGTCATGACGACGAAGGCCGCCCTCGCCCTCCAGGGCCTGCCCGCGGGACCCCTGCGCGCACCCATGGTGGAGTGCACGCCCGAAGAGATCGCTCAGCTCAAGATCGATCTTGCTGCAGGCGGGGTACAGCTCTGACACCAGACTTGGCACCACAGGCTTCACAACTGAATAGGCGGGCCACCGGTGCCCGCACCCCACAACGACAACTGCTCATGCACGAACGTCACGCGCGCCACGTGCCCACCGGTACGTGGCGCGTGTGGTGAGGAGAGTCTTTTGAGTCATCCGCATCCTGAACTCGGCCCGCCCCCGCCGCTTCCCGAAGGCGGCCTACGGGTCACCCCGCTCGGCGGTCTCGGCGAGATCGGCCGAAACATGACGGTCTTCGAGTACGGCGGCCGTCTTCTCATCGTCGACTGCGGCGTGCTCTTCCCCGAGGAGGAGCAGCCCGGAATCGACCTGATCCTGCCGGACTTCTCGTCCGTACGGGACCGCCTCGACGACATCGAGGGCATCGTGCTCACGCACGGCCACGAGGACCACATCGGCGGCGTCCCCTACCTCCTGCGCGAGAAGCCGGACATCCCGCTGATCGGCTCCAAGCTGACCCTCGCCCTCATCGAGGCGAAGCTCCAGGAGCACCGCATCCGCCCGTACACCCTTGAGGTGGCGGAGGGGAACCGCGAACGTGTCGGCCCCTTCGACTGCGAGTTCGTCGCGGTCAACCACTCCATCCCGGATGCCCTCGCGGTGGCCATCCGCACACCGGCCGGCATGGCGGTCCACACCGGCGACTTCAAGATGGACCAGCTCCCGCTGGACGGTCGCCTGACGGACCTCCACGCGTTCGCACGACTGAGCGAAGAGGGCATCGACCTCCTCCTCGCCGATTCGACGAACGCGGAGGTGCCCGGCTTCGTCCCGCCCGAGCGCGACATCTCCAACGTCCTGCGCCAGGTCTTCGCGAGCGCCCGCAAGCGGATCATCGTGGCGAGCTTCGCGAGCCACGTCCACCGCATCCAGCAGATCCTGGACGCGGCTCATGAGTACGGCCGCCGGGTCGCCTTCGTCGGCCGTTCGATGGTCCGCAACATGGGCATCGCACGGGACCTGGGCTACCTGAAGGTCCCGCCGGGCCTGGTCGTCGACGTGAAGACACTGGACGACCTCCCCGACAGCGAGGTCGTCCTGGTCTGCACAGGCTCTCAGGGCGAACCCATGGCGGCCCTGTCCCGCATGGCCAACCGCGACCATCAGATCCGCATCGTCGACGGCGACACGGTGATCCTGGCGTCGTCGCTGATCCCCGGCAACGAGAACGCGGTCTACCGCGTGATCAACGGCCTGACCCGCTGGGGCGCGAACGTGGTCCACAAGGGCAATGCGAAGGTCCACGTCTCGGGTCACGCGTCCGCGGGCGAGCTCCTGTACTTCTACAACATCTGCCGCCCGAAGAACCTGATGCCGGTCCACGGCGAATGGCGCCACCTACGGGCCAACGCCGAACTGGGCGCCATGACCGGCGTCCCGCACGACCGCATCGTCATCGCCGAGGACGGCGTGGTCGTCGACCTCGTCGAGGGCAAGGCAAAGATCTCGGGCAAGGTCCAGGCGGGTTACGTCTACGTCGACGGGCTCTCGGTCGGCGACGTCGGCGAGCCGGCGCTGAAGGACCGCAAGATCCTTGGCGACGAGGGCATCATCTCGGTCTTCGTCGTCGTGGACTCCTCCACCGGCAAGATCACGGGCGGCCCGCACATCCAGGCCCGTGGCTCAGGCATCGAGGACTCGGCCTTCGGCGATGTGATCCCGAAGATCACCGAGGTACTCGAGCGCTCGGCTCAGGACGGAGTGGTGGAGCCGCACCAACTGCAGCAACTCATCCGCCGAACCCTCGGCAAGTGGGTCTCCGACACCTATCGGCGCAGGCCAATGATCCTCCCGGTCGTGGTGGAGGTCTGACCGGCGTACGTCCCCTCGTACGCATGAACCTGGAGCGGGGGGGGGGGGGGGGGGCG
>NZ_JARHTP010000015.1 GCF_029223485.1 Streptomyces coacervatus
GGGAGGGGGCGGGGGGGGGAGACCCCAGAGGAGTGGCCTCACCACCAGGCCGAGTCCAGCCGCCCCTCGATCGCCCTGAGGTTCTCCCGGGAGCAGGTGTCGCAGAAATACTGCCGGACGCCGTTTTCCACGGAGCAGGTCCAGGTGGGCTGCGGGCCCTCGGCCCGGGTGCCACAGCGGGCGCACACCAGGGGCTGTGGCTCCGTGGGGGAGCCTGCGTCGTCACTGCCTCCGGGAAGACTCGTCACCCGGTGACGATAACGCCGCGGTCGGCGGATCGGCGGGCACAACGCACCGCGGGGGCCGGTCCGTTCGGACGGACCGGCCCCCGCGGTGAGCTACTGCCTCCCGGGGTCGGGAGGCCAGAGCTTCAGGTGTGATCGGTTACTGCATGACCGCCATGGCGAGCGCGCGGCGGGCGCGCAGCGAGGCGCGCTCGGCCCGGCGCTGCATCCGGCGGGCGGTCGCCAGGCGCACGGCCCGGCGTTCCCGCTCGGCCTCATGCAGCCGGTCGTGCATATGCGCACGAGCCAGGGCTTCTTGGATGAGTTGCATCTCTCGGGTCCTGTTCTGACGCGAGCCTGTCGCGCCTGTGGTGGTGAAATCTTCGATCGCGGAGCCGGCGGGCTCGGTGGTGGACGGCTTCATCGGGGCCTGCTTCTTGGGGTCGTTCGTGAGAGGGCGGTCGATCGTTCCGGTGATGTTCATGCTGTGACCGGGTTCTTGCGCGGGCGGCCACGCGGCCGCTTCCGGGCGACGACGACACCCTGGACGAACAGCTCGCCACCCCAGACGCCCCAGGGCTCACGCCGCTCCTTGGCGCCGGCGAGGCAGGCCTCGATCAGCGGGCAGGTGCGGCAGAGGGACTTGGCGTACTCGACGTCGGCCGGCGACTCGGCGAAGAAGACCTCCGGGTCGTAGGAACGGCAGGGGACGGGTACGCCGAGGTTCTCGATGGCGTCGTCGAGCGCGGTGAGCGCAGTGAGCGGGATCAAGGTGGAGTCCTCCGTGAGGCCGGGCGGGGGGATCGTTTCGGAAGGCGGTACGGACGGGGCGTGCGCTTCGAGTTGCACGGTTGGTCTTCCTCGTCTGGTCGTTCCGGTCCTGTTGGACCGGGTGGCGGCTGGTACCGGGTTCAGCTCTTGTCCCGAGGCCCCTTCGGTCCGTCGTCCCCGTTCGGGGAAAACAGAAGGGCCGCGGATCCCGGATGGGGTTCCGCGGCCCTGAAGGCGCCGGCCTGATCGGCGATCAGGCTGGATCACTCCAGGGTTCTGGCCCACGGAAGGCCCACATCTGGTGGTGCTGCGTCGTCTGCTTCCGGCTTCCGGCACCGGCCGCCGTAAAGGCATAGGCCTGCGCCTGTGCCACTACTGCTTCCAGTGCCTTGGTCGGTCGCTCATTGCGCTCACGGATGGGAAGACCCGTGAGAGAAACGGGGGAGGACGCCAGCCGACCGGCAGGAATGCCGGACAGACCGGTGCCCGGGTTCGAGGCGCCGAGCATGCACAGGGAGGCGACGACCGAGCGATCGGTCATTTTGACGGTGCTGATGGAGCTGCTGTTGATGCTGATCACTGGACTCGCCTCCTCTCGGCGCTTCGGGGACTGGGGTGAGCCAGTCCGACGGATATGCAAGTAGAACACGGAATCGGGGCCTCCGAGAAGGCCTCCGTCCCCGTGGCTAAGAACCTATGGGGATTGCTGGGGCATGCGCAAACTATTTTTTCGACGAGTTTGAATCAGTCCCCTTCGTCCTCTTTTTCAGGCTCGCGACCTGCGCAGAGGGCCAGGACATCGGCCCCGTAGCGGTTGAGCTTGCGCACGCCGACCCCGGGGATCCGGGCCAGTTCGCCCTCCTCGTCGGGGGCGGCCTCGGCGATGGCCATCAGTGTCTTGTCGGTGAAGACGCAGAAGGCGGGTTGTCCGCTGCGCTGCGCCTGGTCGGCGCGCCATTCGCGCAGCCGCTCGTAGAGGCCCTCGTCCATGTCGGAGGGGCAGTCCTCGCAGCGCATCAGTTTCATCTCGCCGGCGTCGGTGAGCGTGCGCCCGCACACCCGGCAGCGGGCGGGGGTGCGTTGTGTGCGCCGGGGTACGGCGTCCGGTCTGCTTGTGAAGCCGCGCTCGACTCCCCCTGCGCCACTTGCCGCGGTACGGCCGACGGTGGCGGTGGAGCCAGGGCGGAGCCCGTCCAGGAAGCGGCTGGGGCGGCGGTTCGGGCGGCCGCCGGGTGAGCGGGACAGTGACCAGGAGACGTGGAGGCGCTCCCGGGCCCGGGTGACACCGACATAGAGGAGGCGGCGCTCCTCCTCGATCTGTTCGTCGGTCTTTGCGTAGGTGATCGGCATCATGCCTTCGGCGACGCCGACCAGGAAGACGACGTCCCATTCCAGGCCCTTGGCCGAGTGCAGGGAGGCCAGGGTGACGCCCTGGACGGTCGGGGCGTGCTGGGCGCCTGCCCGCTCGTCGAGTTCCGCGACGAGGTCGGCGAGGGTGGCGCCGGGTTTGGCGGCGGCGAAGTCGTGCGCGAGGTTCACCAGGGCGGCGAGGGACTCCCAGCGCTCTCGGACCGCACCGGAGCCGGCCGGGGGCTGTGGGGTCCAGCCCTCCCCCGACAGCACGGCACGCACCTGGGAGGGCAGGTCCACGGCGTCGTCGAGAAGAGAGTCGTTGCCGCCGAAGCGGGCTGCGCCGCGCAGGGCGACGCCCGCCTTGCGTACCTCCGGGCGGTCGAAGAACCGCTCGGCGCCGCGCAGCTGGTAGGGGACTCCGGCGTCGGCGAGGGCCTGCTCGTAGGTCTCGGACTGGGAGTTCGTCCGGAACAGGATGGCGATCTCGCTGGCCGGGACGCCCGCGTCCATGAGTTCGCTGATGCGGCGGGCGGCGCCCTCGGCTTCGGCGGGCTCGTCGGTGTATTCGGTGTAGCCGGGCTCGGGGCCCGCCTCGCGCTGGGAGATCAGTTCCAGTCGGTGGTCGGCGGCGCGGCCTCGGGCCTGGGCGAGGAGGCCGTTGGCGAGATGGACGACCTGGGGGGTGGAGCGGTAGTCGCGGACCAGTTTGACGACGGTGGCTCCGGGGTGGCGGGTGCGGAAGTCGAGAAGGTGGTCCGGGGTTGCTCCGGTGAACGAGTAGATCGTCTGGCTGGCGTCGCCCACGACGCACAGGTTGTCCCGTTCGCCGAGCCACAGTTCGAGGAGGCGCTGCTGGAGGGGGCTGACGTCCTGGTATTCGTCGACCACGAAGTGCTGGTACTGGGAGCGGATCTGTTCGGCGATGTCGTGCCGGTCCTGGAGGATGGCGACGGTCAGCAGCAGGACGTCCTCGAAGTCGATGACGGAGCGGTCCCGTTTGAGGTCTTCGTAGACGGAGTAGAGCTGGGCGATCTCGGCCGGGTCGCGGGGGGCGTCACGGCCGGCTTTGGCGGCGGCGGGGGCGTAGTCGGCGGGGACGGTCTGGGTGACCTTGGACCACTCGATCTCGGCGGTGACGTCCCGCAGTTCGCCGCGGTCGAGGCGGATGCGGCAGGCGGCGGCCGCGTCGGCGACGAGCTGGATCTTGCGGTCGACGAGCCGGGGCATGGAGCCACCGACTGCTTTCGGCCAGAAGTACTGCAGCTGGCGGAGGGCGGCCGAGTGGAAGGTGCGGGCCTGGACACCGGTCGCGCCGAGCTGGCGGAGCCGGCCGCGCATCTCGCCGGCGGCGCGGTTGGTGAAGGTGACGGCGAGCACGCTGGAGGGCTGGAGGATTCCGGCGCGCACCCCGTAGGCGATGCGGTGGGTGATGGCCCGGGTCTTGCCCGTGCCGGCGCCCGCCAGGACGCACACCGGTCCGCGCAGGGCGGTGGCCACCTCGCGCTGCTCGGGGTCGAGCCCTTCGAGCACCGCGTCGGCCGAGTCGGGGGCCTGCGGGAAGAGCGTGGAGTGCGTTGCTGCTGTCACATGGCCATGCTGCCAGGTCGGTGGAGACGGGTGCGGCGGTTGTCCACAGGCAGGTGCCTGCAGTCGTACTAATGCGGCAGGCGTCACGTCCGGTGCGGTACCGCGGGTGGGAATGGTGGCCCTGTCAAGTACGTTCCCTCTCTGCGACCAAGCATCCCCGAGCAGCTGAGGAGCGCGAGAGACATGCCGGGCACTGTGACGATGTACAGCACCACGTGGTGTGGCTACTGCCGTCGGCTGAAGAGCCAGATGGACCGCGAGGGCATCACGTACAACGAGATCAACATCGAGCAGGACCCGGATTCCGCGGCGTTCGTGGAGAAGGCGAATGGCGGAAACCAGACGGTGCCGACGGTGCTTTTCCCGGACGGTTCGACGCTGACGAACCCGTCGCTGGCGCAGGTGAAGCAGAAGATCGGCGCTTAGCCGCTCTGTTGTTTCGGTGCGGAGGGCGGTCCCTGAGGTGCTCTCAGGGGCCGCCTTCCTGTGCTGTGTCCCACACCATCGTGGAGCGCCGCAGCAGTCGGCAGCGGACCGGCATCCCAGCCGGGCTCCTCATCAGCCGGGCGGCCTTCGCCGCGAGCTTGCGCGCGAGCAGCCTGTCCCCGCATCCGATGTCCAGGGCCGCCTCGCACCTGTCCGGCATGGCTGCGAGCACCACGGGGTGGTGGTGGACGTTGTGGTTCCGGTACGGGTCGGTCATCCGGCGCTGTCGCCTCAGATGAAGCTCCTCGTCGGGAGCGGCTTGCCGTACCACATCTCGATCAGGCGGGCCGCGATCGAGATGCCGTACGGAGGCAGTACCTCGCCGGACTCGAAGGCGGCGCCCAGGTCGTCCCGGGAGAACCAGCGGGCTTCGTGGATCTCGTCGCCGTCGACGTTGATCTCGGTCGAGGTCGCGCGGGCCATGAAGCCGAGCATGAGGCTGGACGGGAAGGGCCAGGGCTGGCTGGCGACGTATTCGACGGCGCCGACGGTGACGCCTGCCTCCTCGAAGACCTCGCGGCGCACCGACTGTTCGATGGACTCGCCGGGCTCGACGAAGCCGGCGAGCGTGGAGAAGCGGCCCTCGGGCCAGTGCACCTGGCGGCCGAGCAGGATGCGGTCCTTCTCGTCGGTGACGGCCATGATCACGGCGGGGTCGGTGCGCGGGTAGTGCTCGGCGCCGCAGGCGGAGCAGCGGCGGATGTGGCCGGCCGCGGCGATGACCGTGCGCTCGCCGCAGCGGGAGCAGAAGCGGTGGGTGCGCTGCCAGTTCTCCAGGCCGACCGCGTGCACCATCAGGCCCGTGTCACGGGGCGAGAGGAGGAGGCCGGCCTCGCGCAGGCCGGCCGGGCGCGCGGACTGGTCGATGCGGCCGGGCAGCGCGTCCTTCTGGAGGGCGAAGTAGCTGACGCCGTCCTCGTCGGTGCCCAGGAAGTAGCGGTGTGCCTCGGTCAGGGGGGCTTCGAAGGAGGGGGTCATGACGAGTTCGGTGCGGCCGTCGGCCGTCTCGTCGATGAGGACCTGGCCGCCGGAGACCACGAAGCAGCGGGTCGTGGGGTGGCTCCATGCTGCCGCGAGCCAGGCCTCGTCGAGCCGGTGGTGGGCGGCGCGGTCGATGCCGCTGGGGGCAGTGAGCGAGATGGGGCGGTCGGCGGTGTGGTCGGTCCAGGTGGTCACGGGTGCTTCCAACTCCCCCTGTGGAACGGATTGTTTCGGCGGGCGGTTAGGCGGGACGGACGGTGGGAGGCGACCGGGTCCGGTGGGGCTGGGCGGTGCGGGGCGGCCTTTTCAGTCTGCCCCGCGCGCGATGCCGCTACGGATGGCGCGGGGCGCTCAGGGGGCATGGCGCCAGGTCTCGGCGAGGTCGCCCCACAGGTATGCGCTGGCCTCGACGCCCTTGAGGAGCAGCTCGAGTTCGACCTTCTCGTTCGGGGCGTGCCAGCCGTCGGACGGGACGGAGATGCCCAGGAAGAGCACGGGTGCGCCGAGGACTTCCTGGAGGTCTGCGGCGGGTCCGGAGCCGCCCTCGCGTGTGAAGCGGACGGGTTTGTCGAAGGCGCGGCCCATCGCGCGGGCGACGGACTGCAGGGCGGGATGGTCCAGGGGTGTCAGGCAGGGGCGGGTGGCCGCGGCGAACGTGATCTCGTACCGGATGCCTGCGGGTACCTGCTGGGCGGCCCAGGCGCGGACGGCCTTCTCGATGTGGTCGGGGTCCTGGCCCGCGACGAGGCGGAAGGAGAGTTTCACCATGGCCGAGGACGGGATGATCGTCTTGCTGCCGGGGCCCTGGTAGCCGCCGCCGATGCCGTTCACCTCGGCGGTGGGGCGGGCCCAGATGCGCTCCAGGGTGGTGTGCCCGGCTTCGCCGTGGAGGGCGTACGACTTGGCGGTGCGCAGCCACTGCTGCTCGTCGAAGGGCAGCTCGGCGAAGAGTTCGCGCTCGCGGTCGGTGAGTTCGACGATGCCGTCGTAGAAGCCGGGGATTGCGACGCGCGCGTGCTCGTCGTGCAGGGCGGCGACCAGGCGGGCGGCGGCGGTGGCCGGGTTGGGTACGGCGCCGCCGAAGGAGCCTGAGTGGATGTCCTGGTCGGGGCCGGAGAAGTGGATCTCGCACTCGGCGAGGCCGCGCATGCCGGTGCACACCGTGGGGGTGTCCTCGGACCACATGCCGGTGTCGGAGACGATCACGGCGTCGGCGGCGAGCCGGTCCGTGTGCTCCTCGACGAGGGCCCGGAAGTGCGGCGAGCCGGACTCCTCCTCGCCCTCGATCAGCAGCTTCAGATGGACTGCGGGGGCGGTGCGGCCGGTGGCGGCGAGGTGGGCGCGGACGCCGAGTGTGTGAAAGAACACCTGGCCCTTGTCGTCGGCCGCTCCGCGCGCGTGGAGACGGTTTTCGCGGACGACGGGTTCGAAGGGCTCGCTGTCCCAGCCGTCCTCGCGGGCGGCGGGCTGCACGTCGTGATGGCCGTAGACCAGGACCGTGGGCGCTGCGGGGTCGGTGGCCGGCCACTCGGCGAAGACGGCGGGGGCGCCCGGCGTCTCCCAGACCTCCGTGGTCGTGAAGCCGGTGTCCTTGAGTTTGGCGGCGAGCCAGTCGGCGCTGCGGCGTACGTCGGGCGCGTGGTCGGGCTGGGCCGACACGGACGGGATGCGCAGCCACTCCGCGAGGTCGTCGAGGAAGGCGGCACGGTGCTGCTCGATGTACGAACGGACGGCGCTGTCCGGGGTCTGGCTCATGGTCACGAGCCTATCGGCCCGCACTGACATCCTCGTTGGGCGGTTCCTCACAGTTTGCTTGCGCGGCCGGCTCCTCCAGCAGCAGCCGCTCCAGTGCGGACCGGTCGGGCCAGTCCTGCGGTCGTACCACCTCGCCGGTGCGTACATACAGGAATGCGGCGTTGACGGACTCCAGGGGGATGCCCTGCTGCTCGGCCCAGGCGAGCCGGTACAGGGCGAGCTGGAGCGGGTCGGCGGTGCGGGTGCGGCTGGTCTTCCAGTCGACGATCTCGTACGTCGGCCCGTCGCCGTCGTCCTCCTTGTAGACGGCGTCGATGCGGCCCCGGACGACGCGGCCGGCGATGGCGAGCTGGAAGGGCGCCTCGACTCGGTGGGGTGTGCGGTGGGCGTACGTGGTGCGTTCGAAGGCTTCCTTGAGGGCTTCCAGGTCGTGTTCGTCGGCGATGTCGGTCTCGCTGCCGGGCAGTTCCTCCGGCTCCAGCATCGGAAGGGTCAGCTCTTCGAAGCGGGCCTCGATCCAGGCGTGGAAGCGGGTGCCCCGGCGGGCGGCGGGTTGCGGGGCGCGCGGCATGGGGCGTGCGAGTTCCTGCGCGAAACCGTCCGGGTCGGCGGCCAGGCGCAGCACCTGGGAAGCGGTGAGCGATGCGGGGAGGGGGACGTCCGTGACGGCCTCCCGCGCGCGCAGGAGTTCACCGGTGAGGGCGTCGAGGTCTCGGTCCCAGGAGGCGAGGGTGCGGGCTTCCTCCGGGGTGAGGCGGGAGTGCGCGGGGGTGGTGCGGGAGTGCGGGGGCGTGGAGGCGTGCGCGTTGTGCTCCGGGTGCGCGCGTGCGCCGTCGGGTGTGCTTGTGTGCTCGGTGCTTTCCGGGGCCGTCGCCTGGTGCGGGACGGTGGGGCGGTGCGTGGACCAGGCGTGCCAGTCGCCGGGGTCTTCGTTCGTGAAAGGGGCCCCTTCTGCGAAGGGGTCCTGCTCGTCGTAGGGCATTTCTTCGTCGTAGGGCACTTCTTCGTCATCCGGTGGCGGTGGCCAGTCCGGGTCGTCGTGGCTGTCCGGGTCGTGTGTGGCCGCGGGGTGGCCGTCGTCGTGGGAGGCGAGGTTCTCCAGGTGGGCCAGGACCGTTTCGGCGGCCGTCCTGCGCCGGGCCAGGGATGCCTCGTCCAACGGCAGGGGCCAGACCTGGTCGGCGGTCGCGGTGTGCAGGGCCGGGTTCTCCTCGCCTTCGGCGGGCTCGTCCGCCCACGCCTCGATCTCGCCGTGGCCGGCCGCGCAGTGGTCGTACAGGTCCTGCAGGAAGCCGGAGGGTCCGCGGGGCTTCTTCTGGGTGCGGCCCCACCAGTGGCCGGAGCCAAGGAGGAGGGAGCGGGGGCGGGTGAAGGTGACGTAGCCGAGGCGGAGTTCCTCGGTGTGCTGGTGTTCCTTCATGGCCTCCTGGAAGGCTTTCAGGCTTCGGGAGTCCCATGTGTCCAGGTCGGGCAGGGTGTCGGCGTCGCCGCGCAGTTCGTGCGGCAGCACCTTGCCCTGGGCGGTCCACTTCTCTCGGCCCTGGGTGCTGGGGAAGGTGCCGGTGACCAGGCCGGGGACGGCCACGACGTCCCACTCCAGGCCTTTGGACTTGTGGGCGGTGAGGACCTTCACGGTGTTCTCGCCGCCGGGGAGGGCGTTGTCGAGGCCCTTCTCGTACTGGGCGGCGGTGCGCAGGAAGGCCAGGAAGGCGAGCAGTGTGGCCTCGCCGTCGCCGGCGGCGAACGAGGCGGCGATGTCGAGGAAGTTGGAGAGGGTCTCGCGGCGGCGGGCGGCCAGGGCGTGCGGGGATGCCGACAGTTCCACCTCCAGGCCGGTGACGGCGAGGACGCGGTGCAGGACGTCCATGAGGGGGTCGGCGAGCGAGCGGCGCAGGTCGCGCAGTTCGGCGGCCAGGCGCGCGAAGCGCACGCGCGCGTCCGGGGAGAAGGGCAGCCCGTCGTCCTCCCGCTCGGCTTCGAGCGGCATCTCCAGGAAGGTGTCGAGGGCGTCGGCGAGCGAGGTCACCTCGGAGGGGTCGACTCCCTCGACGGCTTCGGCGAGCCGACGGTCCCGGTCGTCGTCGCCGTCCACGCGCGCGTGGGCGACGAGGAGCCGGGCGCGGCGTCCCAGGAGGGCGAGGTCGCGGGGTCCGATGCGCCAGCGCGGGCCGGTCAGCAGGCGGACCAGGGAGGCGTTGGCGCCGGGGTCCTGGAGGACCTCGCAGACGGCGACCAGGTCGGCGATCTCGGGGAGGTGCAGCAGTCCGGACAGGCCGACCACCTCGACGGGGACGTCCCGGGCGACGAGTGCGCCCTGGATCTCGGCGAAGTCGGTCGCCGTACGGCACAGGACGGCGATCTCACCGGGTGCCTTGCCGGTGTTCACGAGGTGGGCGACGGAGTCGGCGATCCAGTCGATCTCCTCGGCGTGGGTGGGCAGCAGCGCGCAGCGCACCGTGCCGTCGCGTTCGGCGCCGGGGGCCGGGCGGAGGGCTTCCACGCCCGCGTGCATGGCGCGCAGGGGCTCCGCGAGACCGTTGGCGAGGTCGAGGAGGCGGCCGCCGCTGCGGCGGTTCTCGCTGAGCGCCTGGCGGGTGGCGGGGCGGCCGTCGGGGTGTGCGAAGTGCTCCGGGAAGTCGTCCAGGTTGGCGACGGAGGCGCCGCGCCAGCCGTAGATGGCCTGGCAGGGGTCGCCGACGGCGGTGACCGGGTGGCCGGTGCCGTCGCCGAACAGGCCTGCCAGGAGGATGCGTTGGGCCACCGAGGTGTCCTGGTACTCGTCGAGGAGGACCACGCGGAACTCGTCGCGCAGGATGCGGCCCACTTCGGGGATGCCGGCGAGCTGGGCGGAGAGGGCGATCTGGTCGCCGAAGTCGAGCAGGTCGCGCTCGCGCTTGGCGGCCCGGTAGCGCACCACCAGATCGGCCAGTTCACGGCGCGCGGCGGCCGCCTCGGGGACCTTGCGCAGGTCGGCGTTGGTGAGTTTGGCGTTTTCCAGGGTGCGCAGCAGCCCGGCGTCGTAGGCGCGCAGATCCTCGGGCCGTACGAGGTGCTCGGCGAGCTCGGCGTCGAGGGCGAGCAGGTCGCTGACCAGGTCCGCGAAGGAGCGGGTGAGTGCCCGGTAGGGGCCGGGTGCCTCGCGCAGCACGCGCGCGGCGAGCTGGTAGCGGGTGGCGTCGGCGAGCAGGCGGGCGGTGGGTTCGAGGCCGATGCGCAGGCCGTGGTCGGTCAGGAGGCGGCCCGCGAAGGCGTGGTACGTCGAGATCACCGGCTCGCCCGGCGGGTTGTCCGGGTCGATGACGTCGGGGTCGGTGACGCCCGCCTTGATGAGCGCCTTGCGGACGCGTTCCGCGAGTTCACCGGCGGCTTTGTTGGTGAACGTGAGGCCCAGGACCTGTTCGGGGGCGACCTGGCCGGTGCCGACCAGCCACACCACGCGTGCCGCCATCACCGTCGTCTTGCCCGACCCGGCTCCGGCCACGATCACCTGCGGGGCCGGCGGCGCGATGATGCAGGCCGTCTGCTCCGGGGTGAACGGAATCCCGAGGAGCTCCTTGAGCTGATCGGGATCGGTGATACGGGGTGGCACGTCAGAGAGGCTAGCGGCGGCCACTGACAGTGGAGGCCCAATCGGCCCCGGGGCTGGAAGAAGCGCAGGTCAGCATGTGTGGTGCGGTCGATCACAGGGAACCCGGAAGATCACCCGGGTCACTCGACCACGTGCCGCCCTTCGGGCCGCGCGCTGCAGGACGCCTGGAAGGCGCAGTGCGTGCAGTGCTGGCCGGCGCTCGGCGTGAACCGTTCGTCGAGGACCTTTCCGGCGGCGTTGGCCAGCAGCCGGCCGGCCCACTCCCCCTCCAGTGGTTCCTGGGCCTGCACCTTGGGGAGGGTCTCGCCGCCGTCCCGCTGGGCGGCACCCTGGCGCAGCTGGACCAGTTCGGCGCCGCCGGGCTCGGGACGCACGCCGTCGAAGGCTTCGTCCACGGCGCCTTCGCGGACGGCGAGCTGGTAGACGGCGAGCTGCGGGTGGCGTTCGACTTCGCGGGCGGTCGGCGCCTGTTTGCCGGTCTTGAAGTCGACGACGTAGGCGCGGCCCTCGCCGTCGGCCTCGACGCGGTCCATGGAGCCGCGGATGCGGACCTCGTAGTCGCCCGCTTCGAGGGTGACGTCGAAGTCGTGCTCGCTGGCCACCGGTGTACGGCCGGTGCGATCCATGACGTGCCACTTCAGGAAGCGTTCGAGCGCCACGCGCGCGTTCTCCTTCTCCTGCGCCGACTTCCAGGGCGCGTCGAAGGCGAGTGCGTTCCACACGGAGTCGAGGCGCTCCATGAGGACGGCGAGGTCGGCAGGCGTGTGTCCGGAGGCGACCTCGTCGGCGAGGACGTGCACGACGTTGCCGAAGCCCTGGGCGGCCGTCGCGGGGGCGTCGGCCTTCACCTCGCGGCCCAGGAACCACTGCAGGGCGCAGGTGTTGGCGAGCTGATCGAGGGCGCTGCCGGAGAGCACGACGGGCTGGTCGCGGTTGCGCAGCGGCACCTTGCTCTCGGTCGGCTCGAACATGCCCCACCAGCGGTAGGGGTGGGCGGACGGGACGAGCGGGCGTCCGTCCTCGTCGGCGAGCGCGGCGAGCCGCGCCAGGCGGTGGGCGGCGGCCTCCCTGAGGGTGTCGGAGACGCGCGGGTCGACCGTCGTGGCGCGCAGTTCGGCGACGAGGGCCGCGACGGACAGCGGGCGGCGGGGGCGGCCGGTGACGTCCCTGGGGTCGACGCCGAGTTCGGTGAGGAAACGGGAGGGCTGGTCGCCGTCGTCCGCGGGTGCCTTCACGGCGGTGATGACGAGGCGTTCACGCGCGCGCGTGGCGGCCACGTAGAACAAGCGCCGCTCCTCCGCGAGCAGGGCGCCCGGGGTGAGCGGTTCGGCGAGTCCGTCGCGGCCGATGCGGTCGGCCTCCAGGAGGGAGCCGCGGCGGCGCAGGTCCGGCCACAGGCCCTCCTGCACGCCCGCGACGACGACCAGGCTCCACTCCAGGCCCTTGGAGCGATGCGCGGTCATCAGGCGTACGGCGTCGGGGCGTACGGCACGCCGGGTGAGCGTGTCGGCGGCGATGTCCTCGGCCTCGATCTCCTCCAGGAAGTTGAGGGCGCCCCGGCCGCCGGTGCGCTCCTCCGCGCGCGCTGCGGTCGCGAACAGGGCGCACACGGCGTCCAGGTCACGGTCGGCGTTGCGGCCGGCCGCACCACCGCGCCGGGCGGACCGCTGCAGGCGCGCGGGCCACGGCGTGCCGTCCCACAGGTCCCACAGCGCCTCCTCGGCCGTACCGCCGCCCGCGAGGCGCTCCCTGGCCCTGCGCAGCAGTGCGCCGAGGCGCTGGGCGCCACGCGCGTACGCCGGATCGTGCGCGACCAGGCGCTCCGGCTCGGCCAGCGCCCGCGCAAGGAGCTCGTCCGAGGGCGGTGGCAGGGGGTCGCCCGCGGCCCGCTCCTCGTCGCGCAGAGCACGCCCGAGGCGGCGCAGGTCGGCGGCGTCCATGCCGGCGAGGGGGGAGGCCAGCAGGGTCAGGGCGGTTTCGGTGTCGAGCCAGGACGTGGCCGCCTCGGGCTGTCCAGGGGCGGGCTCGGCGCCCTCCCCGTCCGGCACGTCGGTGCGCGCCGCCTCCGCCGCGGCCACCGCCCGCAGTGCCGTCAGCAGCGGCGCCACAGCCGGTTCGTGCCGCAGCGGCAGGTCGTCGCCGTCGATGTCCAGGGGCACGCCCGCCGCGGTGAGCGCACGGCGCACCGTCGGAATCGTGCGGGATCCGGCGCGCACGAGTACGGCCATCTCACGCCAGGGGACGCCGTCCTCCAGGTGTGCGCGGCGCAGGATGTCGGCGATGTTGTCCAGCTCCGTACCGGGCGTCGGGTACGTGTACACCTCGACGCGGCCGCCGTCCCGCACCGGCGCGAGTTCGCGATGCGCGCGTACCTTCTGCGCCGGAAGCCGGGTGAGCGGCATGCGCTGGGTGAGCAGCCGGGTCGCGGTGAGCAGGGCGGCACCGGAGCGGCGCGAGGTGCGCAGGACCTCTACGGGCGCCGGGCGGCCGTCCGCGCGCGGGAAGGCGCCCGGGAACTCGAGGATGCCGCCCACGTCCGCACCGCGGAACGCGTAGATCGACTGGTCCGGGTCGCCGAAGGCGACAAGGGTGCGGCCTCCGCCGGCGAGGGCGTGCAGCAGCCGTACCTGGGCAGCGTCCGTGTCCTGGTATTCGTCCACGAAGACGGCGTCGTAGCGCGCGGCGAGCCGCTCGGCGGCCTCGGGGCGGGAGGCCAGGAGGACCGCTCGGTGGACCAGCTCCGCGTAGTCGAGCACGCCCTGCAGGTCGAGCACGTCGAGGTATTCGGCGAGGAAGGTGGCCGCCGCGCGCCAGTCGGGGCGGCCGATACGGCGGGCGAAGGCGTCCAGGGCGCCGGGCCCCAGGCCCAGTTCGCGGCTGCGGGCGAGCACCGCACGGACCTCGTCGGCGAAGCCCCGGGTGGTCAGACAGGCGCGCAGTTCGTCGGGCCAGCGCACGTGCGCGAGACCGAGCCGCTCCAGGTCGAGCTGGCCCGCGAGCAGTTCACGGACGGTCACGTCCTGCTCGGGGCCCGACAGCAGGCGCAGCGGCTCCACGAACAGGTCGTTGTCCTGGTGGGCGCGGACCAGGGCGTAGCAGAACGAGTGGAAGGTGGTCGCCTGGGGCGCGCGCGGCGCCCCTATGCGCAGTGCCATGCGGTCGCGCAGTTCGACGGCCGCCTTGCGGCTGAACGTCAGCACCAGGATGCGCTCGGGGTCCCCGCCACGGGCGATCCTCGCCGCCACGGACTCGACGAGCGTGGTGGTCTTACCGGTACCCGGACCTGCGAGGACGAGCAGCGGGCCGCCCTTGTGGTCAACCACGGAGCGCTGTGGCGCGTCCAGATGAGGGGGATCCTGTCGGGCCGGCGGGGTACGCACCAGTCGGTAGGCGCCACGACTCCCCTGTCGCACCTGGGGGTGCGACAGGCGCCTGGTGGAGGAAGAGGAGCTCACGTGGTTCGCCGGTCCTGGTGGTTGTACTGGTCGTCGGACCACCGCGCGTGCAGGGCGGTGGTCGGGAGGTGAGGGGGACGCGTGCAGGCGACGCTACGCCGACGGAGGTTGCGGAAGCAGGGCTTCCTCTTCTTCCCTCGCGGCACTCACGACCCGCACGTCCCTTGCCCCACGAACGTACGGCATGCCACAAACGTGCCCCGTTTCCCCCGTACGGATCACGGGTCACACACCGGCCCGTCGTATGGCGGAAGCTTTCAGGTGTGACCCTCCGCACGTTCGCCGCCGTCCCACCTGGCCCGCCTCATGTCGAGGCGCGGCAGGTGGCCCTCGGCGGCCCTGCTCGCCTGCTTGAGGGGGGTGCCCTCGGCGCGGTAGTGATCGAGAGCGCGCAGTTCGTGTCCCGGGAGCAGGACGCCGTCCGCGCGCACGACGCGCCACCACGGAACGGCTCCCCCGTAGAGGGCCATCACCCGGCCGACCTGACGGGGGCCGCCCTCCTCCAGCCACTCGGCCACGTCCCCGTACGTCATGACACGCCCGGGCGGGATCAGTTCGGCGACATCGAGGACGCGCTCTGCGTATTCGGGCAGCGCGTCCGCGTGCTCCGGGCGGGCGTCCCGCGGAAGGCTCTCCTCGCTCATCCGGCCCATCCTGCCGCACGCCACCGACAGTGTGACGCGGTCGCGACTGTGCGTATCCCTCGCCCCCGGGCGGCGCTTCCGGCAGACTGTGCGCCCCCGCTCCTGCACCCTGATGCCCCCGCGTGTCGGTGGAGCATGCCACCATCGTGCGGGCGGTGACTGGTGATACGAGATCAAGAAGAGACCATGAAGCAGCAGGGTGCGCACCCAGAGGACGCGGAGAGCACCTCTGACGCGTCGTCGCGCCCCGACACCGGCTCCGCCCCTGGCGCCGACGGCAAGGACACCGCTCCGAAGGACGTCGACCGGGGCGAGGACGACTTCCTGGACGAGGCGCACATCGACCAGGTAGAGGGCGACGAACCGCTGCTCCCCGCGCGCGTGCACCGTCCGTCCGATCTGATGCGCCTCCTGGTGGGCGTGCTCGCCGTCGTCGTACTGCTCGCGATCGCGGCGTTCGCCCACGGCACCACCTCGGGGCTCGAACAGGACATCAACAAGGGCACCGGACAGGCACCCGATCTGCTCATCAAGATCGCGGGGCTGGCCTCCAGCATCGCGATCCTCCTGGTGCCGGTCGCCTTCGCGATCGAGCGGCTGATCAAGCGCGACGGGCTGCGCATCGCGGACGGCGTGCTCGCGGCGGTCCTCGCGCACGGGGTGACTCTCGCCACAGATCTGTGGGTGGCCAAGGCCGCCCCCGACTCCATCCAGGAGGCGCTCACCCAGCCCTCCCCCGGCGACATCCATGCCCTGACCGACCCGGTGCACGGCTATCTCGCGCCGGTCATCGCGTACATGACGGCCGTCGGCATGTCGCGGCGGCCGCGCTGGCGCGCGGTGCTGTGGATCGTGCTGCTCCTCGACGCGTTCTCGATGCTCGTCACCGGCTACACGACACCGTTCTCGATCATCCTGACGGTGCTGATCGGCTGGACCGTGGCCTACGGGACGCTGTACGCGGTCGGCTCGCCCAACGTCCGTCCCACGGGACGGACGCTGATGGCAGGCCTCAGGCACGTCGGCTTCCGCCCCGTGACCGCCTCGCGCGAGGAGGTGCCGGAGACACCGGAGACCGGCGACCGCGGCCGGAGGTACTTCGTCACGCTGGAGGACGGCCCGCCGCTGGACGTGACGGTCGTCGACCGGGAACAGCAGGCGCAGGGCTTCTTCTACCGCGCGTGGCGCAACCTGACGCTGCGCGGCTTCGCCACGCGCAGCAGCCTCCAGTCGCTGCGCCAGGCACTGGAGCAGGAGGCGCTGCTCGCCTACGCGGCCATCGCGGCCGGCGCCAACGCACCCAAGCTGATCGCGACCTCGGAGCTCGGACCCGACGCCGTGATGCTCGTCTACGAGCACATGGGCGGGCGCACCCTCGACGCCCTCGCGGACGACGAGATCACCGACGAGCTGCTGCACGACACCTGGCACCAGGTACGCGCTCTGCAGTCCCGGCGCATCGCGCACCGCAGGCTGGTCGGCGACGCGATTCTGGTGGATCGTTCCGGCACGGTGATCCTGACCGATCTGCGCGTGGGTGAGATCGCGGCCGGTGATCTGCTGCTGCGCATGGACATCTCGCAGCTCCTGGTGACGCTCGGTCTGCGGGTGGGCGCCGAACGCGCGGTGGCGTCGGCTGTGGGCGTCCTCGGCCCCGACGACGTGGCCGACTGCCTGCCGATGCTGCAGCCCATCGCGCTCAGCCGCACCTCCCGAGCGACCCTGCGCAAGCTCGCCCGCGAGCGGGCCCAGCGCGAGCGCGAGGCGGTCCTGGAGGCGACCCGGCAGGCCAAGCAGGCCCGCCTGGAGGAGGCCTCGGACGACACCGGACCCGTACGCGAAAAGCCCGACAAGAAGGCCGTGCGGGCGGAGCTGAGGGCCGAGAAACGGGCCATCGACGAGGCCCTGGAAGAGGCACGCGAGGAGGATCTGCTCACGCAGATCCGTCACCAGGTGCTGTTGATCAGACCGCAGGCTCCGGTCGAGCCGGCCCGCCTGGAGCGGGTGCGGCCGCGCACCCTGATCAGTTTCATCGCCGGCGCCATCGGTGCGTACTTCCTGCTGACGCAGCTCACCCACATCGAGTTCGGTCCCCTGGTCGCGAACGCGCAGTGGGGCTGGGTCATGGCAGCCGTGGTGTTCTCGGCGGGCAGCTACTTCGCGGCGGCGATGGCGCTGCTGGGGTTCGTACCCGAGCGGGTGCCGTTCCTGCGGGCCGTGGGGGCTCAGGTCGCCGGGTCGTTCGTCAAGATCGTCGCCCCGGCCGCGGTGGGCGGTGTCGCCCTCAACACGCGCTTCCTGCAACGTGCCGGGGTGCGTCCAGGGCTCGCGGTGGCGAGCGTCGGCGCCTCGCAGCTGTTCGGGCTCGGCTGCCACATCCTGATGCTGCTGTCGTTCGGCTATCTGACCGGCACCGAGAAGACGCCGTCCCTGTCGCCGTCCCGGACGGTCATCGCGGGTCTGCTGTCGGTGGCCGTGCTCGTCCTCGTGGTCACCTCGGTGCCGTTCCTGCGGAAATTCGTCGTCACGCGCGTGCGGTCGCTTTTCGCCGGTGTCGTACCGCGCATGCTGGATGTGCTGCAGCGGCCGCAGAAGCTCGTCACCGGCATCGGCGGCATGCTGCTGCTGACCGCCTGCTTCGTGATGTGCCTGGACGCCTCGATCCGCGCCTTCGGCCAGGACGGGACCTCGCTCAGCCTCGCCAGCGTGGCCGTCGTGTTCCTCGCCGGCAACGCGCTCGGGTCGGCGGCCCCGACCCCGGGTGGCGTGGGCGCGGTGGAGGCGACCCTGACGGTCGGTCTGATCGCCGTGGGCCTGCCCAAGGAGGTCGCGGCCCCGGCCGTGCTGCTGTACCGGCTGCTGACGCTGTGGCTGCCGGTGCTGCCGGGCTGGCTGGCCTTCAACCAACTGTCGCGCAAGGGTGCGCTGTAGCACGAGGACCGGAGCCGGCGTACCTCTTACGGGCTCGTGCCCCGAGCGCCCCCGCGCGCGTGACCGCAGGATGGGAGCATGATCCCTTCCCGCCTGCGGGCAGCTGCCCTGACCGCCACCGCCGTGCTGCTGTCCTCACTGTCGGCGGGCTGCAGCGACAGCTCAAAGGACTCCAAGGGCGAGGATCTGCCGGCCCAGAAGCTGGACTGGAAGGACTGCCCGGCCCCGTCCGCAGCCGAAGGCGGCGGTACCGCCCCGTCGCCTCTGCCGAACGGCGGCCACTGGCAGTGCGCCACCTTGAAGGCGCCCCTCGACTGGGCCGAGCCCAAGGGCGACACGATCGGCATCGCGCTGATCCGTGCGAGGGCGAGCGGAGACAACAGCAGGCGCATCGGCTCCCTCGTCTTCAACTTCGGCGGGCCCGGCGGCTCGGGCGTCACCACACTGCCCGCCTTCGGCCAGGACTACGCGAAACTGCGCACCCGCTACGACCTGGTCAGCTTCGACCCGCGCGGAGTCGGCCGCAGCGCCCCCGTGAAGTGCGAGAGCGACCAGCAGCTCGATGCGTACTTCCAGCAGGACGCGACCCCCGACGATGCCGGTGAGCGCACCGAGTTCGTGGACAACACCAAGGCGTTCAACACGGCCTGCGAGAAGAACTCCAAGAAGGTGCTGCCGCGTGTCCGCACCACCGACGCGGCCCGTGACATGGATCTCATGAGGCAAGTCCTCGGCGACGACAAGTTGTACTACTTCGGCATCTCGTACGGCACCGAACTCGGCGGCGTCTACGCCCACTTGTTCCCGAAGAAAGTGGGCCGCGCCGTCCTCGACGCGGTCGTCGACCCGACGCAGAACGCCGAACAGAGCTCGCTCGGACAGGCCGAGGGCTTCCAGCTCGCGCTCGACAACTTCGCCGCGGACTGCACGTCGAAGACCACGCCGTGCCCCATCGGCGACACCGCTCAGGACGTGAAGGACCGTATCGCCAAGCTGTTGAAGGACCTCGACGCAAAGCCGATCTCCGGCATCTTCCCCCGCCGGCTGACCCAGACCGCCGCGACCAACGGCATTGCGCAGGCCCTGTATTCGAAGGACTACTGGCAGTACCTAACCGAGGGCCTGGAGCAGGCGTACAGCGGCGACGGCAAGGTCCTCATGGCACTGTCCGACTCCCTGAACGGGCGCAGCGAGAACGGCGAATACAGCAACATCACCGCCGCCAACATCGCCATCAACTGCGCCGACGACAAGCCCCGCTACAGCGCCGGCTATGTGCAGCAGAAACTGCCCGAGTTCCGGTCCGCCTCGCCCCTGTTCGGCGACTTCCTGGCGTGGGGCCTGGTCAGCTGCACCGACTGGGCCGTGGCGGGTGCCGCCGACCATCCCGACGTGAGCGCGCCAGGGGCCGCGCCGATCCTTGTCGTGGGCAACACGGGCGACCCGGCAACGCCGTACGAGGGCGCGAAGAAGATGGTGGACGCGCTGGGCAAGGGCGTCGGCATCGAGCTGACGTACAAGGGGCAGGGGCACGGCGCGTACGACAGCAAGAACAAGTGCGTGCAGGCCGCGGTGAACGGCTATCTGCTGGACGGGAAGGTCCCGGCGGCCGGAACCGTGTGTTCCTGAAGCCTGGATCCGATTCAAGGGAAAGTAGCAGGTCAGAAGGTTATCCACAGGCTCCGGCAGGTCTGGCTTGATCCGCCTACGATGGCCTGACAGCCGTCCGCTGCTCGATGCGGACGGCCCGTGAGGGGGGACGCACATGGCGCGATTCGTACGGTGGACGGCTCTGGGAGCCGCCGCAGCGCTCCTGGTGGGCGGTTGCAGCAGCGGTTCGTCGTCCGACGACGGCAAGGGGGGTGGGAGGACGAGTGCGGCTGCCTCGCCGTCGTCCGGCTCCTCGGGCACTACAGCCGCGCTGCCCTCCTCACTGACCGCGCAGAAGCTTGCCTGGGGCCGCTGCAAGGCCACCGCCGACTCCCCCGCACCGGGCAACGACTGGCAGTGCTCGACGCTCAAGGTGCCGCTGGACTGGTCGAAGCCGGAGGGCGAGACGATGGGCCTCGCGCTGATCCGCGCCAAGGCCCGCGGGGGCACCCGCATCGGCTCGCTGCTGTTCAACTTCGGCGGCCCCGGCGCCTCGGGGGTCTCCTACCTGCCGTCCTTCGGCCCCACCTTCGCCAAGCTCCGTGAGCAGTACGACCTGGTGAGCTGGGACCCGCGCGGCGTCGGATCGAGCGGGGGCATCCGCTGCCGCAGCGACAAGGAGATCCAGGCCGCGGAGTCGGTGGACACCACACCGGACACCCCGGCCGAGGAGAAGGTATACCTCCAGGACGCGGCCGACTTCGGCAAGGGCTGCGAGAAGGCCGCCGGAAAGCTGATGTCGCACGCGTCGACGACCGACACCGCCCGCGACATGGACCTGATGCGCCAGGTGCTGGGCGACCCGAAGATGCACTACTTCGGCATCTCGTACGGCACCGAACTCGGCGGCGTCTACGCCCACTTGTTCCCGAAGAAAGTGGCGCGGCTCGTCCTGGACGCCGTGGTCGACCCCAGCGCCGACATGGTGGGTCACGCCGAGAACCAGGCCAGGGGCTTCCAGCGGGCGCTGGACGACTACCTGAAGTCGACGGGACAGGACCCGGAACAGGGATCCCGGAGGATCGCGGCCCTGCTGAAGCGGATCGACGCCCGGCCGCTGCCGACCTCGAGCGGCCGCAGGCTCACCCAGACCCTCGCCCTGACCGGACTGACATACCCCCTCTACTCCAGGCAGAGCTGGCCCAGTCTCACCAGCGCGCTGAACACCGCCGAGAACGGTGACGGTTCGGAACTGCTGTCGCTCGCCGACGGCTACAACGGCCGCGACGCCTCCGGGCACTACGAGACGACGACCCACTCGCAACGGGTCATATCGTGCTTGGACACCAAGCTGCGCCCGACACCCGCCGAAACGAAGAAGCGGCTGGCGCAGTTCGAGAAGATCTCGCCCGTGTTCGGCGACTTCATGGGCTGGGACACCGCCGGTTGGTGCCACGACTGGCCGGTGGCGGGCCAGTGGGACACCCCGCCGGCCAGCGCACCCGGCGCGCGCCCGATCCTCGTGGTCGGCAACACCGGCGACCCGGCGACGCCCTACGAGGGCGCCCGGAAGATGGCCGACGAGCTGGGCAAGGGCGTCGGTGTGGAGCTCACCTGGAAGGGCGAGGGACACGGTGCGTACGGGAACGGGAGCGACTGCGTCGACTCGACGGTGAACGCGTATCTGCTGAACGGGACGGTGCCGAAGGACGGAAAGATCTGCGCCTCGTAGGCCGGGCAGCGGGAGTTGCCGCCCGGGCAGCGGAAAGCGGCCATGAGTCGATCACCTCATGGAGCAGCCACCGTCAAGGCAATGCCTCCGACGGGGGATCGGCCGACACCGGGATGGAGGGGCACCGTTCCCGGCCGCGGGTCCGTAGTGGTGTGCGTGGGGAGCTCCCATCCCGCCCACCATTGATCCAGGCAGAGCCGAGCAGACGCGGCCCATGGCGTCCAGGTCGTTCGTACAGTGGCGCGCTCCACCTGGACGCCATGAACCACGCCCGCTCCACGGTGTGTGGGTCGACGGCGGACGGGATGGAAGCTGGGGTGAGTGGTGGGTTGAGGGGACCGTTCGACCTAGATCGTCGGGTAATCGAGCACGTTGCCGTTCGGGCAGTTGTTGGAGTGGATGGGAACGAAGTCAGTCAGAATCGGCAGCGCCGACACCTCTGCCCCTTCCAGCCCGCAGACGGATCCCGGCGCGAAGGTCCAGTGGGGGGTCGACTTGTCGTCCGCATGAGCAGGAACTGCCATGGCGACAGCAGCCACGGCCAGCGTGGCGGCCATGATGATCTTTCGCATGCCCGCTCCAACGACCACGACAATCACCAGACACGGCTCACCATGGGCGTGTCCCCCACGTGCCCGAGCCAGCGAGCACCAATGGGGAACAGCGGGGACTTGCAGGCCAAGCTTCACATAACCTCAGACCACCAACGGCCCAGCTCAGCGATCATCGATGTACCCGATCTTCCAAACCAGCTACGCGGGTTCGATTCCCGTCGCCCGCTCCACATGCATACGGCCCAGGCCGGCGGTTAGTTTCCGTCTCCTGGGCCGTAGTGCTTTCCGGCCGCCTGTCAGCGCCCCGCCGGGGGATCACAGCAGGCTGCGCAGAAGGGCCGCCATCATGAAGGCCGTGCAGAGCATGAAGATGCCGCCGACCAGCCTGGGCAGGGCTTTGTCGAAGTTCGGATGGGAGCTCGCACGACTGGGAATCCGGCCGGTGAAGATGCACCAGCCCAGCGCGAAGATGCCGATAATGAAGACGGCCATCAGGACGTTGCCCATATGTTCCCCTCACTGCCACCACGAGGACCAGGGGGCAGAGTAGCCAGCTCCGCTCCTGGATGTGCCCAGGTCAGCGACATAGGGCGTCAAGAGCGCCCAGGGCCCTTCAAAGCGCTTTGCTACAGCGCTGAGTCCGAGTGGTGGGGCGCCAGGTAGTGCCGGAGGTCACGGGGGCGCCGGACAACGAGGGCGGCTGGCCTCGCCGGGCGCGAACCGAGGTGCAGCAAAGAGGGCGAGGGCCTCGCGCGGCCCCGGGACGAGCACGTGTCCAGACGACGTCAGACGCTTCATGGAAGGGTCGGGATCCGAGAGCAAAGGTCTTCGGAGAGAAAGGCAATGGACGTGAAGTTGACCGGCAAAGCTTGACGACTCAGACGATAAAGATCATTTCCCTCCATGGTCACCCTGAGCTGCGAAAACGGACGAAGAGATGATCCCGGCTACCTTTAATTGGTCGTTATTAGTTTTCATGGATATCTGAAGTCGGCTCGGAGGGGCAAACAGCCGCCGGCCAGGGCGGTCTGACGGCCCGTCCGAAGCGTCGTTCGAGGTGCATCCTTGGATCCATGCCACGGGTCATCTTTCCGCCAGCCGACGATCCTGTACCGATCGGCGGCCTCTCGCAGGAGCGCAGCATCGCTGCACTCCTTAGCTCCTCTAAGAGGCGCAGGGGTACGGTGCCTATCCGCCGTTCCTTTGTGCAGCGCGTCACCGGTGCGGACGGTGAAACGGTCAAGAATGGGAGCCCCCTTACCTCACTAGTACGTGGCCGCCGCGAGAGGGCGCTAGATCTCTACTTGCTCGTAGCGGCGGTCACTACGGCCGCCCCTTACGACGTGACAGAGCGATCCGAGCTATGGGCTCGTTGCCTGGACCACCACGTCCCAGGTGCCTCGTCCAGCGTCATGGTCTCGCGCCTCCGGCATCAGCTTGAAGACGTCAGCCTGATCACGAGGTCCCAGAACGGCAAGTTCACCAAGATCACGAAGCTCATGGAGGACGGTCTCGGAGACTCCTACCGACCTCCAGTCGGCGTTGCTGACGGTCCGTTGGCAGACGTCTACTTCCGGCTTCCGTTTCAGTATTGGGCCGATGAACTGCACAAGAGGCTGACGCTACCGGGCAAGGCGATGCTGCTCATATGTATGAGTCTGCGTGCCCCCGAGTTCTACATCCCTGAGGCGTTCGCAGAGTGGTACGGACTGTCCACGAAGACGATCCGTAGAGGTCGCGAAGAGCTGGTCAAGGCAACAGTCCTCAGGGAGGTCGGCTACGGACTTTACATCGACACTTCACTGCCCACTCTCACGGCGACGGCGACGGCGACGGCGACGGCGACGGCGACGGCGACGGCGACAAGGTACGCCTTCCAGTCCCCCTACGACCTGAACATTAGTGAACGCGCCGTGACGGGTGACTCCGCGGTTGACGTGGTTGATTCGTCCTCCTCGGGAGGCGAGACCGTGATCCAGACCCCAAGCCAAGACGAGCCGCTGCTTGCGGGCATTGAGTTCCTGACCCGGAAGCATGCAAGCGGCTGAGTCCCACCAATCTCGATGAGGACGGACGGCGCTGGCCGCCGCACAAAAGCGGCGGCCCCCTGTTGCCGCAGGGAGCCGCCAGATGACGAAACCAATCGCTCGACCGCCAGGAGGAGCCATTAGTAACACCTACAAGGCTACGGGTCAGTCCCAGAAGCCGTCGACAACAGTTCGTCGCTGGAAGCGAAGGCTGCGGATCTCTTGTGGTCAGCCGATATCGACAGCCCAGCGTCGTCGCCTGCGTGCGATGAAGCGCACTGTTACTCACAGCCTCCTTCGAGGGATAGCCGCCGGACTTGGCAGCACCCTGATCTCGGGGGCGGCTTGGTGGCTTGAACACCACTGACCAGCCGTCTGAGGGAGGTGAGCGGTCACTGAGATAGGTCGCCTTCGGTGCAGCAACGGTTTCCAGAGCCCCTGGTCCGGGGCCGTCCCTGGGCCGTACGAGGGCACCCGACGCCGACCAACAACGACAGAAGCCCACGGCATCTGAACTGGTCAGAGCCGTGGGCTTCCTCAGCCTCGCTGGTCAGCGGGACCGGTGATCAGTAGACCGGCTTGTGCGGCTCGATCTGGTTGACCCAGCCGATGACACCGCCGCCGACGTGCACGGCGTCGGAGAAGCCCGCGGACTTCAGGACCGCGAGGACTTCCGCACTGCGGACACCCGTCTTGCAGTGCAGGACGATCTTCTTGTCCTGCGGGAGGCCCTCCAGGGCGGCGCCCATGAGGAACTCGTTCTTCGGGATCAGCTTGGCGCCGGGGATCGAGACGATCTCGTACTCGTTGATCTCGCGGACGTCGATGATCTCGATGTTCTCGCCGTCGTCGATCCACTCCTTGAGCTGCTTGGGAGTGATCGTCGAGCCGGCGGCCGCCTCCTGGGCCTCCTCGGAGACGACGCCGCAGAAGGCCTCGTAGTCGATGAGCTCGGTGACGGTCGGGTTCGGGCCGCAGACCGCGCAGTTCGGGTCCTTGCGGACCTTGACCTGGCGGTACTGCATCTCCAGGGCGTCGTAGATCATCAGGCGGCCGACGAGGGGCTCACCGGTGCCGGTGAGGACCTTGATGGCCTCCGTGACCTGGATGGAGCCGATGGACGCGCACAGCACACCCAGGACGCCGCCCTCGGCGCAGGAGGGGACCATGCCCGGCGGCGGGGGCTCCGGGTACAGGCAGCGGTAGCAGGGGCCATGCTCGGACCAGAAGACGGAGGCCTGGCCGTCGAAGCGGTAGATCGAGCCCCAGACGTACGGCTTGTTGAGCAGCACGCAGGCGTCGTTGACCAGGTAGCGGGTCGCGAAGTTGTCCGTGCCGTCGACGATCAGGTCGTACTGGCTGAAGATGTCCATCACGTTGTCGGCCTCGAGCCGCTCCTCGTGAAGGATCACGTTCACGTACGGGTTGATGCCGAGGACGGAGTCGCGCGCGGACTCGGCCTTGGAGCGGCCGATGTCGGCCTGGCTGTGGATGATCTGGCGCTGCAGGTTCGACTCGTCGACCTCGTCGAACTCCACGATGCCGAGCGTGCCGACGCCCGCGGCGGCCAGGTACATCAGCGCCGGCGAGCCCAGGCCGCCGGCGCCCACACAGAGCACCTTGGCGTTCTTCAGCCGCTTCTGCCCGTCCATCCCGACGTCGGGGATGATCAGGTGGCGGGAGTACCTGCGGACCTCGTCTACGGTGAGCTCAGAGGCTGGCTCGACCAGGGGTGGCAGCGACACGGGGACTCCGTTGGTCGGTCAATCACTACAGTTGTTCTCCCCGTAACACTGCCATGGCCTTCTTCATTCCGAGACACCCGTTCCGATCCGCGAGACGATTTCGTCCCAGTAGCCGGGCATGGTCTCCCAGGGGTCGCTACGGCCACCCCGGTCTGTGTGGTCGGTGAAGTAGATGGTCGAGGCGCCCTGCCAGCGGGCGATGCGCAGTGCCTCCTCCAGGTGCGGGCGGGGCACCCCGTGGACGAAGTGGCAGAAGAGCTCGGGCGGGTGGTCCGCCGTCCACTCGGCCACCTGCGACCAGCGGTAGTCGCTCCAGGAGCCGGAGAAAGTGACCAGCTGGTCGGCGCTCTCGGCGTAGCCGGGGTGCGGGTGGGTGCCATGGCCGAGGACGATGTGGGCATCGTCACGGATCCCACGGAGCGTGGTGACGGTGCGGCGGACCTCGGGGAGCGAGACGCGTTCGGCCGGGCAGCGGTCCAGCAGGAAGCCGTCGACCTGGTACCAGTCGATGTAGCGGTGCGCATCGGAGATCACTTCGCCGAAGGTGCGGGCCCCGTATGCCGAGTCGAGGTGCCCGAGGACCCGTACGCCTGCGTTGCGCAGGCGGCCGGCCGCGTCCAGGCAGTGCGGGTCGGGGCGGGAGCCGGGCCCGTCGGCCACATTGAGGACGACCCAGTGCAAGGGGATTCCGGGGCGGGTGAGTTCGCCCCACTCGGTGGGGGCGACGAGGGGGTGTGCAAAGCCGGGGATGCCGAAGCCGGTGCGGACGTCGGTACTCGCGATGCCCGCTTTCGTACTGGTCAGATACGGCATGCCGCCTCCATCCAGATGTCGGCGAGGGACTCTTCGAGGTTGATGCGGGGCCGCCAGCCCAGCCGGTCGCGTGCGGTGCGCACGTCGGCCTGCTGCCAGCTGCCGCAGCCGTCGGGGTACGGGTACGCGACCGGGGCCGCGTGGTCCGATTCGCCACGCGGGTGGCCGATGGTCGCCCGCAGCGGGCCGGGCGGGCCGTCGAGTTCATGGAGGGCGCCGCCGTATCCGGCCACGCGCGCGAGCACGGCGGCGGCGTCGCGCAGCCGCACGGCGCGGCCCGAGCCGATGTTGATGACGCCCTGCGCGGCGGAGAGCGAGGCGGCGTGCACGGCACGGGCCACGTCGCGTACGTCGATGAAGTCGCGTTGGACGCCGAGGCCGCCGAGTTTGAGCTCGCCGTCGCCGGACTGCATGGCGCGGCGCATGGCCTCGGCGAGCCGGCCGAGCGGCGAGCCGGCGGGCGTGCCGGGGCCGGCCGGTGAGAAGACCCGGAGGACGACCGCGTCCAGGCCCGAGCCCAGGACCAGTTCGGTGGCGGCGAGCTTGCTGACGCCGTACGGGCCGCCGGGGCGCGGGACGGCGTCCTCCGCCGTCGACGAACCCGGCTGGCTCGGGCCGTACTCGGCGCCGCAGCCGATCTGCACCAGGCGGGCGCCGCAGCCGCTGCGGCGCAGGGCCTCGCAGACGGTGGCGACGGCGACGGTGTTGTGGCGGGTGAGATCGCGGGCGCCGCCCCGGGTGGCGCCCGCGCAGTTGACGACGACGCCGGGGTGGACCGCGTCGAGGAAGCGGGTGAGGGCACCGGGGCTGCCGGACGCGAGGTCGAAGCGGACGTCGGCGTCGTCGCCGCGGCCGAGGGCGGTGAGCTGGACGGCCGGGTCGGCGAGCAGGCGGTCGGCGACGAAGCGGCCGAGGTAGCCGTTGGCTCCGATCAGCAGGACTCTCATCGGGCGGCTCCCGGGGCCGAGGCGTCGGGTCGGGAGGTGATCATCTGGGGCTCTCCTTCGGAGGGGGTGGTGCGGTTGCCTCGGGCCGCGGGGCCGGGCGGCTCAGGCGGGACGGGGGCCGACGTGAGCCGGCGTGCACACGACTCGTGGAGGTGCTCCGGGTCCGGCTGCCGCGTCAGCACGGCCGGTCCCCGGGTGCGTGGGCCGAGGCCCGGGTGAGGGTGCGGGTCGCGTGGATCAGCAGGGTCAGCGCGGCAGCCCCGCAGGCGAGGGCAGGGACGCTGCCGGGGCCCCAGGCGTCAACCATGGTCTCCACGGGGGTGGCGAGGAAGCCGCACCCGGGCAGCCGGCCCGCGAAGACCGTGGCCGTGGCGGTGACTTCGGCCGTGGCCGTGGCGGTGAGGACCAACGCGGGGGCGTGGGTGAAACCGTGCGTCGAAAGGAGGCGGGCTAGGAGCAGTAGGGCGCCCAGGGTGACGGTCTGGGCGTAGGCCGCGGGCTCGCCCAGGACCGCGCCGCACAGCGTGAGCAGGGCCGTCAGCGCGCCCAGGAACAGGGCGAACGTGCCGATCAGCAGCGGTCGTACGGAGGCTGCGTACTCCTCCAGGCCGCGGCTGGCGGTCAGCCTGCGGTGGGCGCGTACGGCGAAGAGGTGGGCGCTCCAGGCTGCGGGGGCGCAGGCCAGCGTGAGGGCCAGGACGGGGGCCGTGGCGAGGGGCCAGGGGCTGTCGGCGGCGCCGGTGGGCGGGCCGTCGGGGCCTCCGGCGAGGGCCGCGCGCAGGAGGCCGTCGCCGAGGAGGGCGTAGGCGACGAGCCAGCACGTCCATGCGCGGCTCCCGGACGCGTGCGGGGCGGGCCCCGTGGGCGTTCGGTTCTTTGGGCCGAGGGGGCCGCGGGCGAGCGCCGCCCGCAGGGCGAGGGCGACGGCGAGGACGCCGACGGCGGCCGCGATCGGGCGGGCGGGTGCGTGCGTGAGATGCAGGGCGGCCACCGTCGCGGCGCACAGTGCTCCGGGCAGGAGGGTGAGCAGGGCCCAGTCGGCGCGGGCCCGGGGGGCGTCGGGGGCTGCGGGGTGGCCAGGGGCGCCGTCGCCGCGGGGTACGCGCGCGTACATCTCCTCCGCGAGCGAGAAGACGTCCCGGTGGCGGAAGCGTGCGGCGGTCCGGTCGGTGACGCCGTGGGCCTCCAGGCCCGCCGCGATCTCCAAGGGGTCCACCGCCCGCTCGCACAGCTCGCGGTGACGGTGCATCAGCGTCTTCACGGGGTCGGCGGCGGTGCGACGGGGGGCGGCGGGTTGCCGACGCGCTGCCGGGGGTTCGGTCTCGGCACGCGTGTGTGCCGGAGCGTCGGCGTCTGCACGCGTGTGCGGCGGGGCCTCGACGTCTGCATGCATGCCTGCCGGAGCAGCGGGTTGCCGGCGAGCGGCCGAGGCTTCGGTCTCGGCACGCGTGTGCGCCACGGCCCCGGCGCCTGCACGCGTACGTGCCGGAGCCTCACCGTCAACACGCGTGCGTACCGGACCCTCACCGTCAACACGCGTACGTGCCCGGGCTTCATCACCGCCCCGCGTACCGGGTGCCGCCTCGGCTCCAACGCCGTCCGAGCCGGAGGTCTGCCCTGCGAGCCACCCCCGGGACGGTTCGTCCCAGGCCCCGGGGCTGTCCGGTGTGCCGGGGCGGTCCAGTGCCCCCAAGTCGCTCATCGCGCCCCCTCCGTGGCCGGAATCGGGGTCGTGGCCCACAGCGGCGGCGTTGCGCGTGCCGCCGCGCCCACCGCCCAGCCGGGCCCGCCGCGGGCCGCCACGCGCGCGCCCGGGTCGGTCCAGCGGCCGGGGACATGGGCCTCCGCGGGGACGGCGAACGGCAGGGGCTCCCCGGCGTCGTCGAGGACGACCCGGCGCACCGGGGTGTGCGAGACGATCTCCAGGTAAATGCCGTGAAATGCCGTGGTGTTCTGCTCGACGGTGAACAGTTCGAGCGCACGCGCGCGTGCGGCGGCGCCCAGGCGCTCGCGGCGCTCGGGGTCCCGCAGCAGCGCCAGGCACGCCTCGGCGAGCGCCCGCGGGTTGCGCGGCGGTACGACGAGCCCCGTGCCCCCGATGACCTCCACGACCGCGCCGACATCCGTCGAGACCGTCGCGCGGCCGCAGAACATGGCCTCGACCAGGCTGATCGGGAAGCCCTCGACGACGCTGGACAGCACGGTCACGGCTCCGGCGGCGTATGCGTCGGCGAGGCTCGGGAGCTCCGGTCCGGCGATCTCCTCGAAGGAGACGGGGTTGTCGCCGACGGCGTGCAGCCCTGCCGCCTCGTCGGGGAAGAGCTGCGCCGCCAGCGCCCGGCAGTGGCCGAGATAGGCCTCGCCATCGGGACCGGCCGGGGCACCGACGATCCGCAGGAGGGTCTTCGGCTCCTCCTTGCGGATCTCCGCGAAGGCATGCAGCAGCGACACCAGGTCCTTGGCGGGTTCGACGCGGCCGACCCAGACCAGCGTGTCGGGGTCCGCGCACTCCGGGGACTCCCCCACCTCGGCGAAGCGGGAGGCGTCCATGCCCGGGTAGACCGTGCGGAGCTTCGCGCGGTCGGCGCCGCAGCGTTCCTGCCAGCGGCGGGCGTGCGCGTTGCCCGGCGTGACGATCGCGGCCCGGTCGTAGATCTCGGCGGCGAGCCTGCCGTGGAACGCGGCGAGCAGGGACCGTACGGCGGGCGGAGCGTCCGTGGCAGCCAAGTAGTGCGTGCGCAGCCGCACGCCGTACTCGGTCACCAGCAGGGGTACGCCGTGGAAGTGGCGGGCGAGCAGTCCGGGCAGGGCCGCGGGGCCGCTGGACGTCGCGTGGCACAGGTCGACCGAGCCGAGTCCGTCGTCCTCGTACCAGTCGAGCGACAGGGGGCGCAGGGCGCGTTCCAGGTGTGCGGCGACCGCGAGCAGATCCGGTACGCGCGCCTCACGTGCCGCCCCCAGGGCGCCCGGCGCACGACAGGCGCGCTCCAGGGCGCGTACGGCGGCCTCGGAGCGGAGCGCTCCCACCAGCCCGCGCTCGTCGCGGGCGAGTTCGGCGAGTCCGTACAGCGCGCTGCCGAAACGGTCCGCCTCGGCGGCCGAGGTCTCCCCGGAAGCGCCGGAAGGATCCCCGGCGGTCCCGGCACACAGCTCGGCCGCCAACTCCCCGTAGCACTCGGCGAACCGTCGGCGCGCCCGCCGCCCCAGCACTGCCCCGTCATCCTCGGCCGTCCACAGCGGAGCCGTGCGCACCCGGCACACCTGCGGCGGCAGCGCGACCCAGCCCTCGCTCTCCTGGCGCTCGCTGCGGCTGAGCGCGTAGACGTCGAACTCGTGCTGCCCGAGCCCGCGCACGAGCCGGTCGCACCAGAGCCTGGCATCACCGCTCACATACGGATAGCCACCCTCCGTAAGCAGTCCGATGCGCACGAGCGCACCCCCGATCTCCCGTTTGGGGAGCCGCCGTTGACCCGGCGGCTCGCAGCGGGAAGAACGTATGCGGACAAGGCGGTGGCGCGACGGACGGTTGTCCATCGCGCCACCAAAAGGGGTGAACGGTCGTAACTTTCCCGTGCGGATCGCGTTCGATCGCGCTAAGAGATCAAGCAGTTACGTTACGTCAGGCCGCGGCCAGCTCCCGTCGAGCGGCCCTGCGCCGGGCCGCGACCTGGGGGTCGAGTGCCGGTACGGCGGCGAGCAGCTGCCTGGTGTACGGGTCCTGGGGGTTGTCGTACACCTCGTCGGCAGGGCCGGACTCGACGATCCGGCCGCTCCGCATCACCGCGACCCGGTCGCTGACCTGGCGCACGACGGCGAGGTCGTGGGCGACGAAGACGAGCGCCAGCCCGAGTTCGCGCTGCAACTCGCCGAGCAGGGCGACCACCTGGGCCTGGGTGGTCACGTCCAGTGCGGAGACGGGTTCGTCGCAGACGATGACGCGCGGGTCGGCCGCGAGCGCCCGCGCGATGCCGACACGCTGGCGCTGGCCGCCGCTGAACTCGTGCGGGTAGCGGTCGTAGTGCGCTCCGTCGAGCCCCACACGCTCCAGCAGTTCCGTCACTCGCCCCCTGATGCGTTTCTCGTCGCGCTCGCCACGCGCGCGTAGCGGGTCGGCGATCGACTCGCCCACGCTGCGGCGGGGGTTGAGGGAGGAGACGGGGTCCTGGAAGACCATTTGTACGGCCGGATTCACGCCCACGCGCGCGTGCCCCTCGTAACGGACCTCGCCGGCCGTCGGCTCAAGCAGCCCGACCAGCATCCGCCCGAGCGTCGTCTTGCCGCTGCCGCTCTCACCGACGATGCCGAGGGTCTCGCCGCGGTTCAAGGTCAGCGACACGTCGTCCACGGCGGCGAACGCCCGCTTGCCGCGCCCGAATTCACGCCGCAGCCCGGTCGCCTCCAGGACTACGTCCACGGAAGCGCCCGAGGAGACCCTCCGGGCGGTCTCCGTCACGGCCGCCGGAGAGGCAGCCCCCCCGCCCTCCGCCGAAGCGTCCGAGAAGCCGACCTGGGCGGCCAGCGCATCAGGGCCCGCCGAGACAGTCCCGCTGTCTCCCGGCGCGGCACCCGGCGCGACAGCCTCGCCGCGCCCCGATACGACAGCCTTGCCGCCCTCCGCAGAAGCGCCCGCCGAGACCACCCCGCCGTCCCCGGACACAGCACCCGACGCGACAACCTCGCCGTCCACCGACGAGACAGCCTGGCCACCCTCCGCCGAGACAGCCTCGACGTCCTCCGCCGAAGCCCCCGGCAGGACAGCCCCGCCGTCCCTCGCCACGGCTTCCGAGAGGCCCCCGGGTGTCGTCCGCCGCGCGTCCACCGGTGGGACCGCCGCCAGCAGCTCTCGCGTGTACGCCTCCGTCGGTGTCTCCAGTACGTCCGCCACCGGCCCGTGTTCGACCACGCGCCCGTGCCGCATGACCAGCACCTCGTCGACGCTTTCGGCGGCGACGCCCACGTCGTGCGTGACGAGCAGCAGCCCCATGCCGGTCTCCTCGCGCAGCGTGTGCAGCAGGTCGAGGATCTGGGCCTGGACGGTCACGTCGAGCGCGGTCGTCGGCTCGTCGGCGATCAGCAGCTCGGGCTCGCAGGCCAGCGCCATGGCGATGAGCGCGCGCTGGCGCATGCCGCCGCTGAACTCGTGCGGACGGGAACGGGACCGGCGCTGTGCGTCCGGAATTCCAACCCGGTCCAGTACCTCCACGGCACGCGCGCGTGCCGCCCGTCGTGTCACGCGCGTGTGCACGCGGTACACCTCGGCGATCTGGTCGCCGATCGCGTAGTACGGGTCGAGGGACGACAGCGGGTCCTGGAAGACCATCGCGGCCTTTGCGCCGCGCAGCCGCCGCAGTTCGTCGTCGGACGCCTCCTGTACGTCGGTGCCGGCGACCTCGATCGCGCCGCCGACCCGTGCGCCCGTGCCACGGTGCAGCCCCAGCAGGGCCGAGGCCACCGTGGACTTGCCGGAGCCGGACTCGCCGACCAGGGCCAGGGCGGCGCCCTGCTCCAGGCGGAAGGAGAGGCCGTCGACGGCCCGCAGGTCGCCGAACTCGACGGTCAGATCCGTGACTTGGACGAGACTCACGTCAGTACCACCCGTCGGTCGGCCACCGCGTACAGCACGTCCGCGACGGCGTTGGCGAGGACCACGAAGAAGCCGATCACCAGGACCATGCCGACGACGACCGGAAGGTCGACCACATTGACGGCATGGACGAGTTCCTGGCCGATGCCGGGGAGGCCGAAGAGAGTCTCGGTGAGGACGGCTCCGCCCACCATCGCGCCGAAGTCGTTGGCGTTCAGCGCGATGATCGGCGCGAGGGCGCCGCGCAGGGCGTGGCGGCCGACGATCGACCGCTCGCCGACGCCATAGGCCCGGAACGTACGGATATGGTCCTCGGCGAGGGTCTCCAGCATCGACGCCCGGGTCATCCGGGCAAAGTAGGCCGCCTCACTGAGGGCGAGGGTGAGCCAGGGCAGCAGCAGGTTCCACATCCACTGCTCGGGGTCGTCGGAGAAGGAGACGTACTCCGGGAAGGGAAGCAGCTCCAACTGCCCGCAGACCACGATCATCAGCACGAGACCGATGACGAACGAGGGCGTGGCGACGCCCGCAAGGGTCACACCGGTCAGCGCCCGCTCGGTGAACCGGCCGCGCCGCCAGGCGGAGAGCACACCGGTGCCGACGCCCAGCAGGAGCCACAGCACCATCGCGCCGAACACCAGCGACAGACTGACCGGGAGCTTGGTCAGGATGACCTGCATGACCTGCTGGTCACTCTGGTACGACAGCCCGAGGCAGGGTGCCGAGCAGTGCTCGACGGACGTGCCGGTCGAGTAGTCCTGGCCGACGAGGATGCCCTGCAGGAAGTGCCAGTAACGCAGATACAGCGGGTCGTCGAGCCTGAGCTGCTGGGCGACCTGGTGGACCTGTTCCGGTGAGCAGCGCGGACCACAGGTGATCTGGGCGACGTTACCCGGGGTGGCATAGAAGACCACGTAGACGATCACCGAGATCGCGAGCAGGGTGACGACCGCGCCCACGGCTCGGCGCAGAGTGAATCCGGCGAAACCGCTCATGTCTGCGACTCCCTCTTGCGACCGGTGCCGACGCGCAGGCGGGAGGCCGCGCGCGGGTCGAGGGCGGTGCGGACGCCGTCGCCGAGGACGGTGAGCGCGAGAACGGTCACGAACAGGGCGCCCGCGGGCAGCAGCAGGTACTGCGGGGCCGCCTGGTACCAGACGTTGGCCGAGGTGAGCATCTGTCCCCAGGACGGGGTGGGCGGCTTTACGCCGACGCCGAGGAAGGACAGGGCCGCCTCGATGGCGATGTTCGCCGGCACCATGAGCGCGGCATAGGTGATGACGGGTGCGGCCAGGCCGGGCAGCAGCTCCCGGCGGGCGATCCGCCAGGTGTTCCAGCCGCTGAGCCGGGCGGCGGCGACGTAGTCGAGTTCCTTGAGGGTGAGCGTCTGGGCGCGCGTGATCTTGGCGATGGTGCCCCAGGCGACGAAGCCGATGATGAGCGCGACCAGTACCGGCCTCGGGAAGCTGCCGGGCACGATGGCCAGCAACGCCAACGCCATGATCATCAGCGGCATGGCGACGATGATGTCGGCGGCCCGGCTCAACAGTTGATCAACCCATCGGTTGCCGAGCGCGGCCGTGACGCCCACGACGACGCCGAGAAGGACCTGCACCGCGGTCGCCCCCAGTGCGACCCCCAGCGAGACCCTCGCGCCGTACACGAGCCGCGCAAACAGATCCCGCCCCGTCTGCGGCTCCACGCCCAGCCAGTGATCCCCGCTGATCCCCCCGAACGACCCGATCGGCACACCCCCGCGCGCGGAGTCGACGAGCGACGGATGGTAGGTGGTCGGGTCCTGGCCCTCGATGGCGGTGAGCAGCGGCGCGGCGAGCGCGACCAGGACCAGCAGCGCGACGACGGCCGCCGCGACGAGGGCGGCGCGCTGCGTACGCAGCCGCCGCCAGAACTGACGAGCCCCCGAGGCCCCGGGGACAGGCTCCACGCCCGCCCCGGCGGCCTCGGCGGTGACAAGTGCCTCACTCACGGCGCTACTTGACCGCGACCTGCGAGATGTCCAGCACACCGGTCCAGTCGCTGATCACGACGTTCCTGATGTCCTTGCCGACCAGTCGCTTGTAGACGGGGTGGAACAGCGGCACGGTCAGCGCCTGCTCACCGATCTTCTTGTCCAGTGCACCCCACCTCTTGGCGGCAGCGTCAAGATCGGTCAACTTGTTGATCGCGTCAATCTCGGCATTGACCGACTTGTCATTGAGCAGGCCCGTGTTGAAGTTCGCGCCGTCCTTGACGATCTGGCGGCCGTCGAAGATCGGGGCGAGGAAGGGACCGCCGGAGGGCCAGTCGGCACCCCAGTGGGCGAGGAAGAAGCCAGGCTCGGTCTTCACGCTGTGGACGGTGTCGGAGTAGTCGTTGTCCTCCAGACCCTGCAGCTTGACCGTGATGCCGGCCTTCTTGAGCGCGTCCTGGACGGCGGTCGCGATCTCCGGGCTGGTTTCGAAGTTCTTGGCGTTGGAATGGGTCAGCGTGACGGTGAGCCCGTTCGGGTAACCGGCCTCCTTCAGCAGCTCCTTGGCCTTCGCCGCGTTGCCCGTCCTGCCCGCCGGGAACAGGTCGTACGGCGTGTAGCCGAAGGACTTCTGGTTCGGCAGGTAGGTGGTGGCGGCCTCGGCGAGCGCGGATCCGCCCGCGGCATTGATCACGGACGACCGGTCGATGGCGTACGAGATCGCCTGGCGCACCTTGACGTTGTTGAACGGCTTGACGGTCGGGTTGAACGCTATGTAGTTCGTGTAGCCGAAGTGGCCGGTACCGACGCGAGAGGCAAGTTCCTTGTCGCCCGTCACCTTGGCGAGCTCGGCCGGACCGAGGTTGGTGTCCACCGTGACGGAGGTCGCGTCCGCACCCTGAGACGCGGACAGCCGCTGGTTGATCACGGACGAGTCCAGGCCCGACTTCACGTCGACCTTGTCCGGATAGGCCTTGCGCTCGGCGTCGGTCGCGGTCGACCAGTACGTGTTGCGCTCGAGGACGATGTGCTCGCCGTTGTTCTCGTTCTTCACGACCTTGTACGGGCCGGACGAGACCGGGTGCTCCGCGTACCTCGTACCCGTGTCCTTGCCCTTCGGGACGGGCGTGAACTGCGTCTGCGTGGCCAGGTACGGGAACTCGCCCTCGGGCTTGTTCAGATGGAAGACGATGATCCGGGCGTCCGGCGTCTCGATCGCCGACAGGCCCTTCTTGTCCTTGTACGGCCCCTGGTAGTCGGCCGCGCCGACCAGCCAGTCCCTCAAGTAGGGGGCGCCGCCGGACAGTTCGGGTGCAAAGGAGCGCTCGATGCCGTACTTGATGTCGGCGGACGTGATCGCCGTGCCGTCCTCGTACTTGAGGCCCTTCTTCAGGGTGTACGTCCACACGGTCGCGTCCTTGTTGGGGCGCCCGGTGTCGGTGGCGAGGTCGGGGACGACCTTGGCGCCGGCCGCGCCGTTCTCGCGGTTGCGGGTGGTGAGTGTACGGAAGACCAGGGACGGGACGTTGCCGCCGCCGGAGGTGTACAGGCGGGCCGGGTCGAAGTTCTCCGTAGGGCCGGCGTTCAGCACCGTCAGGGTGCCGCCCTTGTGCGGCGTGGAGTCGCCACCGGAGCCCTTGGCATCGTTGTCCTTCGGCCCGCAGGCGGCGGCGCCCGCCGCCAGTACCAGGCCTACGGATGCAGCGGCCACGCGGCGCGCTCTGACGGACGGTTGACGCATCGGAATGACGACCTCTCGAATACTGAGACAGATGGACGAGGAGTGAGACGAAAGTGAACAGACCTCTGCCCGGGCGTCAGGTCGTCGAAAACCGTGACCGAGTCACGGAAGGGAAGAAGATCGCGACGCGAACGCCTGAGGGCGAGCAGTCAGCGACAGTGGATGTCGGCCACGCAGAGCGGCGTCACGCCGATGAGCGCCAGCTCTATGGCGGCGCATGCGATGGCGTGGGGGGTCGACATGCCCAGAAATATGTATGAACTTTCTGGGCATGTCAATGTGACGCCTGTGGCGCCTGTCAACTCCCGGGATATGGCCAGGGGTTGGGCAGACAGTGGATCCCGTCGTGGTCGAGGAACTTGGTCTGCTGCTGCATGACCGGCGCGAGCTGGCCGTTCTTGCTGCAGGTGACATGGCTGTAGCCGAGCCGGTGGCCGACCTCGTGGTTGATCAGCATCTGCCGGTAGGCGTGAATTTGATCACCGTATGTCTTCGACCCCTGCGCCCACCTGTACGCGTTGATCATCACGCGCTCGGTGGAGGCCGAGTCGCAGGAGACGTTGTCCTCGGTGGTGTCGAGACCGGACTTGGCGCACCATTTCGCCGTGGTGCCGGGGCTGGCGAGCGTGATCACGAAGTCGGGCCTGCCGGTGTAGATGCGCTCGAAGGTGCGGGCGCCGCTGTGGGCCCAGCTCCGGTCGTCGTTGAGCGTCTTCTGCACGGCCTGGGCGAAGAGTTCACCGTCGAGCCCGAGTCCCTGCTCCACGTCCACGCGGTAGGTGTACTTCCGTCCCGTGCCCGGCGCCTTGTCGAACCCGGAGACCGCGTCGAACTTCCCCGACCCCTTGAGCGTGGCGCTGAGCGGGTACTTCTCCCCCATCGCCTGCGCATACGTCAGTGTCGCCACGCTCGGCGACGAGGACGGCGACGGCCCCGAGTCCCGGGCGTCCCGCGCCTGGTCGGTGGCCGACTGCGTCCCCACGTCGGCGTCGTCGCGCCCGTTCGCGACCTGGCCGGCGACGATGACGGCCAGCACCGTGGTGACGGCGGCAGCCGCGATACCGGTGAACGTCCGCCCCTTGCTGCCCCTGACCTGCGCGGGCACACCGGTCGGCGGCGCGTCGTCGTCGGTCTCGGAGGGGACGCCGACACCGGTGCGGGGATCCCAGTCGGTGACCGAGGCATACGGCTCCGAGGCGTGCGCGGGGACGCCGGTACGGGGCGCGAAGACGTCGTCGTCCTCGCCGAAGGCGTCGAGGTAGTCCTGCCGCGGCGCTCCGGAGGGCGCCTGCCGCTGCCGCGGAATGGCAACCCCGGGCCCTGCACCACCCGGTGCCCTCAACTCACCCCATCCGCCCCCGGCTTCGTGCTGCTCGGGGTGACCACTGCGGACCTGGGGGGTGCCGCATGCGGGGGTGCCGTCGGCGAGACGGGGAACACCGTGCGCAGGCGTACCGTCCGCAAACCGCGGCACCCCATGAGCAGGAGTGCCGTCAGCAAAACGCGGCACACCACGCGCCGGCGTCCCATCAGGCAGCCGCGGCACCCCATGAGCAGGCGTGCCGTCAGGGAATCGCGGCACCCCGCGCGCGGGCGTACCGTCCGCCGTCCTCGGCGCCCCGTACACCGGAGCCCCCTGCTGCCCGGCCGACGGCCCAGGCACCCGGCGGCCACCCGCGCCGCCCGGCCCCGCACCCGGCCAACCGCTCTGCGCCGGCCCGGCGCCGCGGACACCCCCGGCACTCCCGGATCCGCGACCGCCCCCGGCTCCCGCAGCGCCCGCAGTGCCCCCGGCGCTCCCAGCTCCTGCAGGTCCCCCCGCTCCCCTCGCTCCCCGCTCCGCACCTACGTCCCCGGCGTCACCCTTCGCGGCGGCAGCGCCCCCGCGGCGGCTGTGGCGTCCCACGTCGGCTCTCAGCTCCCCGCGCTCTCGGTGGCGGCCTCGCCGTCGTCGACGGCCGTGCCACCTCCGTCAGGGGAAGCCGCGCCTTCGAGGGCCGGCTCCGCGGCAGGGAAACCGTCGGCCAACTCGCCCTTCTCCCCGAGGAGTTCGCCGAAGGCCCGGGCCACCGTCTCCGGGTACTCCATCATCGCCACGTGCCCCGCCTCCGGCAGGGTGATCAGGCGGGAGTCGCGGAAGGCGCGGGCCGCCCGCTGGGCCATGCGGAAGCCGACGAGCTGGTCGCGGCCGCCGTAGACGAGCAGGGTCGGGGCGAGGACGCGCTCGGCCTGGCGCCACAGGCCGTGCTGACCGCCCAAGGTGTAGGCGTTCACCACGCCGCGTGCGGAGCGCGTCAACGCGTCCCAGAAGTACGGCAGTTGGAGGCGCCGCTCCATCTCCTCGACCGCATTGCGGAAACCTTCCGGTGTGACCCGCCCGGGGTCGCCGTAGCAGAGCGCCATGACCCCGCGGACCCGCTCCTCCGCAGACCACTCCTTGGTGAACCGGGTGAAGAGTCCGGCGACCCCGGGCAGCGCCAGCAGCGCCGTGGGGACCGCGGTCCGCTGGACGCGGATCTCCGGCAGCGCCGGTGACACCAGCGTGAGCGTCCGTACGAGGTCGGGCCGCAGCGCCGCGACGCGCGTGGCGACGGAGCCGCCGAGCGAGTTGCCGAAGAGGTGCACAGGCCCGCGTCCGGCCGAGTCGAGAAAACGAATGACCGCGCGCGCGTGCCCGGTCACCGAGTAGTCGCCGTCGTCCGGCGGCGGCGAGTCGCCGAAGCCCGGCAGATCGACGGCCTCACCGTCGACGAAGCCCTCCAGCTGCTGCATCAGCGCAGACCAGTTCTGCGAGGAACCGCCGAGCCCATGGACGTACAGCGCGGGCGGCAGTCCCTCACGGGCGGGTGGTCTCGACCGCACCGCCAGTGTGATCCCCGGCAGCCCGACCGACCTGAGCCGCTCACCGTCCGCGATCCTGACGGGCGCCACCTTCGGGAGCGCATTGGTCGCCGGCACGGAGGGCAGCTCGGTCGAAGACATGCGCCAATGTTACGAGACGATCACGCAGTGGCTCATGTGTTCGCCGTCACAGATTGCATGCACACCGCATAGCGTCCGGATCGGGTGTCTCCTAGGCTCGTACAGAGGGCACCCGCTGTGGCCCCTGCTTCTTCCAGGGACATTCGTAGGAAGGGAGCCCAACCATGGCCGTAGACCCCACCGATCCGGAGACGTTCGAGAACGAGGACACCCGGGAAGCCCAGGAGGTCGACGTCGAGGCCCCGGAGAACGATGCCGCGGAACAGTACGCGCACCCCGTACCGGACCGCGACGACCCTCTTGAGGACGTGGACCCGGCCCGCGCGAACGAGGCCGACCTCGTCGAACAGCACCGCGTCGTCTCCATCGACGAGGACGACTACCGCTGACGGCGGATGCGGGGGCGCCGGAGGGTGCGGCTGAGCTGGAACGAGGCGACCTGCTGCCCGCTTCAAACCGTTTTGAAACCCTCTGAACGGCTTTCGCCGCCGTCCGGTCCGTGAAATTCTGCGCTCGCACCGCGCACACCGGGGTTACCGAAAAGTACGATGGCGGCGCGGCGCACACCGCATGTGGACGATATTGGGAGGCGGCGTGACAGCCATCGAGCAGACAGAGGCGGCGCGCCCGCGGGGCACCCGCCTGCCGCGCCGTGCCCGACGGAACCAGTTGCTGGGCGCCGCGCAGGAAGTCTTTGTGGCGCAGGGGTACCACGCGGCCGCGATGGACGACATCGCCGAGCGCGCCGGGGTCAGCAAGCCGGTGCTCTACCAGCACTTCCCGGGCAAGCTCGACCTCTACCTCGCGCTGCTGGACCAGCACTGCGAGTCGCTGATCGGGGCGGTACGCGGAGCGCTCGCGTCGACAACCGACAACAAGCAGCGCGTGCGGGCGACGATGGACGCCTATTTCGCGTACGTCGAGGACGACGGCGGCGCCTTCCGTCTGGTCTTCGAGTCCGACCTGACGAACGAGCCCGCGGTGCGTGAGCGTGTCGACAAGGTCACGACCGAGTGCGCGGAGGCGATCTGCGAGGTCATCGCCGAGGACACCGGCCTCTCGCGCGCGGAGTCGATGCTGCTGGCGTCCGGTCTCGGCGGCCTCGCCCAGGTGGTGGCCCGCTCCTGGCTGCACAGCGACCGCAGTGTGCCGCGCGACCAGGCGGTGCAGTTGCTGACCTCGCTCGCCTGGCGCGGTATCGCGGGCTTCCCGCTGCACGGCACCGACCAGCACCACTGACGCGCACGCGTGCGTGCAGGTCGTTTGTTCCCGTCGGCTGTTCGCTCCTGGCGTGCAGGCGCGGAGCGTGTACGTCCCCTCACCGGGCTAATGTGTGCTGGGTACGGCGCGTATAGGTCGCGCACATCACTGACCGTCGGAGGGACATAGCCGTGGAGGTCAAGATCGGCGTGCAGCACGCGCCCCGCGAGATCGTTCTGGAGAGCGGTCAGAGTGCCGAGGAGGTCGAGCGGATCGTGGCCGACGCCCTGGCGGGCAAGTCGCAGCTGCTTTCCCTCGTGGACGAGCACGGCCGCAAGGTCCTCGTCCCGGCAGAGCGCCTCGCCTATGTCGAGCTCGGCGAGCCGGCCCCGCGCAAGGTGGGCTTCGGAGCGCTGTAGGCACACATCACGTGAGGGGCCCGGCGACCATCGGTCGCCGGGCCCCTCACGTTTCACCCCAAGATTTTTTTTCTCCACATCTGGAGCACAAGTCACGCACAGGGGAGGATTGTATTCCGCAGGTCACGGGTATGACGGGCTACGACCGTGATGGGCAGTGTGGCCGTGTGGGAGGGACCTCATGATGTTGTTCGAAGCGCTCGGCTCCGCACTCCTCGGTCTCTTGCTGGCATGGGCGGCGATCCGCCGCCTGTCCAACCGTCTGCCCACCCGTTCCCTGGTGCTCGCGACCGGTGTCGCCGGAGCCCTCTTCGGCGCCTTTGTGACGCACAGCGCGCTGGACCCCGGCAACATCGTGTTCATCCTGATCGGCGCGGCGATCGTCTCCGCGGCCTCGCTGTCGCTGCTGGTGCGCCCGGCCGGGAGACTCCGCCGGCGATCAGCGCCGGCGTAGCCCCGACCGGGACGACCAGGGAGGCGAGAGCTAGGCGGCAAGCCCCAGGGCGGCCATCCGCTTGGTGTGGGCCTCGGTGATCCGGGAGAACATCCGGCCGACCTCGGCGAGGTCGAAGCCGTCCGCTACACCGCCGACCAGCATCGTCGACAGCGCGTCCCGGTCCGCGACCACCCGCTGGGACTGCGACAGGGCCTCGCCCATGAGACGCCGGGCCCACAGCGCGAGACGGCCGCCGACCCGCGGATCGGCGTCGATCGCGGCGCGCACCTTCTCCACGGCGAAACCGGCGTGCCCGGTGTCGTCCAGAACGGCCAGCACCAGCTCACGCGAGTCCGTGTCGAGCCGCGCGGCGACCTCGCGGTAGAAGTCACTGGCGATGGAGTCGCCGACGTAGGCCTTGACGAGCCCCTCCAGCCAGTCCGAGGGCGCCGTCTGCTTGTGGAAGCCGTCCAGCGCGGCGACGAACGGCTCCATCGCGCGCGTGGGCTCCTCGCCGATCTCCGTGAGCCGGTCGCGCAGCCGCTCGAAGTGGTGGAACTCCGCCGACGCCATCTTCGCCAGCTCCGCCTTGTCCGCGAGCGTCGGCGCCAGCTTGGCGTCCTCCGCGAGCCGCTCGAACGCCGCGAGTTCGCCGTACGCGAGGGCACCGAGGAGGTCGACGACCGCGGCCCGGTACTGGGGGTCTGCGGAGGCCTGGTCCCAGTCCTGGGCGGCCACTCCGGTGTGCTCGGCGGGTGCGTCAGAGGTGTTGTCAGGCGTCGTCATGAAGCGCACAATAGTCCGCTCGCCGAGCCGTGGAAGTCCCTGGTCAATCAGTGTGATGACGGCTACGTGACCAAATCGGCCATCGCGTGTGCGTGATTCCGGGGTATGGTGCTAATGCGCCTGCCGACTAATCGACGGGCCGCACGTATGAGGATGCCCGGTCGGTGGCCCGATCGGCTCCGACCCGACAGCCCTCCATTTCCATACGGCACATTGCGTATGGCGCCCGGAGGGACCCCCTCAGCGGTACGAGCGCTAGAGCGTCGGCAGTGGTCCCGTGCGTTACGGCAAGCCCGTAAGGCAGCCGACGTCCCCCGGCACGGTCCGTCAAAGACCCCCGCGCTCGCCTCGCACCGCGCACACAGAAGAGGCAGCACCCTGACTACCACGTTCAGAGATCTCGGCATCCTTCCCGAGACCGCCGAGGCCCTCGAGGCCGTCGGCATCATCACCCCCTTCCCCATCCAGGAGATGACCCTCCCCGTCGCCCTCTCCGGCACGGACGTCATCGGCCAGGCCAAGACCGGCACCGGCAAGACGCTGGGCTTCGGCCTTCCGCTCCTCGAGCGCGTCACCGTCCCCGCGGACGTGGAGGCGGGCCGCGCGAAGCCCGAGGACCTCACCGACACCCCGCAGGCGCTCGTCGTCGTCCCCACGCGCGAGCTGTGCACGCAGGTCACCAACGACCTGCTGACCGCGGGCAAGGTGCGCAACGTGCGCGTCCTCGCCATCTACGGCGGCCGGGCCTACGAGCCCCAGGTCGAGGCCCTCAAGCAGGGCGTCGACGTGGTCGTCGGCACCCCGGGCCGGCTCCTCGACCTCGCGGGCCAGAAGAAGCTCAACCTCAAGCACGTCAAGGCCCTTGTCCTCGACGAGGCCGACGAGATGCTCGACCTGGGCTTCCTGCCCGATGTCGAGAAGATCATCAACCTGCTGCCGGCCCGCCGTCAGACCATGCTGTTCTCGGCGACCATGCCGGGCGCCGTCATCGGTCTCGCCCGCCGCTACATGTCGCAGCCCACGCACATCCGCGCCACCGCGCCGGACGACCAGGGCGCGACGGTCGCGAACACCTCGCAGCACGTGTACCGCGCGCACAACATGGACAAGCCCGAGATGGTCGCGCGCATACTGCAGGCCGACGGCCGGGGACTGGCCATGGTCTTCTGCCGCACGAAGCGCACCGCGGCCGACCTCGCCGACCAGCTCAAGCAGCGCGGTTTCGCGGCCGGCGCGGTCCACGGCGACCTCGGCCAGGGCGCCCGCGAGCAGGCGCTGCGCGCCTTCCGCAACGGCAAGGTGGACGTCCTCGTCTGCACCGACGTCGCCGCCCGCGGCATCGACGTCGAGGGCGTGACGCACGTCATCAACTACCAGTCGCCGGAAGAGGAGAAGACGTACCTGCACCGCATCGGCCGCACCGGCCGCGCGGGCGCCAAGGGCATCGCGATCACCCTCGTCGACTGGGACGACATCCCGCGCTGGCAGCTGATCAACAAGGCGCTGGAGCTTTCCTTCAACGATCCGCCGGAGACGTACTCCACCTCCCCGCACCTCTTCGAGGAGCTGAACATCCCCGCGGGCACCAAGGGTGTCCTGCCGCGTGCCGAGCGCACGCGTGCGGGCCTCGACGCGGAGGAGCTGGAGGACCTGGGCGAGACCGGCGGCCGCGGTGGCCGCGGTCGCGGTGACCGGGGTGGCCGTGGCGGCCGGGACGAGTCCCGCTCCGCCGACCGCGAGCGCCCGGCCCGTACGCCGCGTCGTCGCCGCCGCACGCGCAACGGCACGCCGCTGGACGGAACGGCCACGCCCGAGGTCGTGTCGGAGACCTCCTCCCCCGAGGAGACGTCCGGCCCCCGCACTCCGCGTCGCCGTCGCCGCACCCGTGGCGGTTCGGCGTCGGAGCCGGTGACGGCCGCCGCCACGGCACCCGAGGCCGCGGAAGTCGCCGTCACCACGGCGGAGGGCCCCGCCCTGGACGCCCCCGAGGCTCCGTCGCAGCCGCGCCGTCGCCGCAACCGCAGGTCCGCGGAGGTCACGACGGCTGCGGAGTCGCTTGCCGCCGAGGCTCCGGCGACGGTGGAGGCCACGGAGCCCGAGGCTCCCGCCACCACGCCGCGCCGCCGTACCCGCAAGGCGACGGCCGCCGCGGAGGCCACGGTCGACACGGCCGAGGCCACGGAGGCCAAGCCGCGCACCCGGACCCGCAAGGCTGCGGCCGCGGCAGAAACCGCCGTCGACACCGCCGAGTCGGCCCCGGAGCCGACGGAGACCGCACCGCGCCGGCGCACCCGCAAGGCAGCGGCCGCGGCGGTGGCCACGGTCGACACGGTCGAGGCCACCGAAGCCAAGCCCCGCCGGACCCGCAAGACGGCCGCCCCCGCGGAGGCTGCAGTCGACACGGCCGAGGCCACGGAAGCCAAGCCGCGCACCCGGACCCGCAAGGCGACCGCTGCGGCCGAGGCCGCGGTCGACACCGCCGAGAGCACGGAAGCCAAGCCGCGCCGCACCCGCAAGGCGGCCGCCGCCGCGGAAACCGCGGTCGACACGGCCGAGGCCGCGGAGGCCAAGCCGCGCACGCGGACCCGCAAGACCGCGGCTGCCGCAGACTCCACCGCCGAGGCGGCCGAGGCGAAGCCTCGCCGTACCCGCAAGGCCGCTGCCGTGGCCGAGATCCCGGCGCAGGCCGCCGAGGAGCCCGAGGCCAAGCCCCGCACCCGTGCGCGGAAGGCAGCGACCGCCGCGGTCGACACCGCCGAGGCCACCGAGGCCAAGCCGCGCACCCGGACCCGCAAGGCGGCCGCCGCCGCGGAGGCGGCGGTCGACACGGCCGAAGCCGCCGAGGCCGCGCCCCGTCGGCGTACCCGCAAGGTCGCCGAGTCCGCCGACGCCGCCTCGGCGCCGGAGGTGGCGAACCCGCGCCGTACGCGCAAGGTGGCGGCTGCAGCCGAGGCCGCTGTCGACACGGCGGAGGGTACGGAGGCCAAGCCGCGCCGCACGCGCAAGACGGCGGCCGCCGTGGAGACCACCGAGGAGGCGAAGCCCCGCACCCGTGCAGGGAAGGCAGCGACCGCCGCGGTCGACACGGTCGAGGCCGCGGAGGCCAAGCCGCGCCGTACCCGCAAGGCCGCCGCTGTGGCCGAGATCCCGGCGCAGGCCGCCGAGGAGCCCGTGGCCAAGCCCCGCACCCGCAAGGCCGCGGCATCCGCCGAGGCCACTGCCGACACGGCCGAGGCGAAGCCCAGGACGCGTCGCACGCGGAAGGCCACGGCCGCCGCGGAGCCCGCGGAGAGCTGACCGCTCACTCACCGACGGCCCGGCCCGACTCACCTCGGCCGGGCCGTCGGCGTTTCCACACCTACATGCGTGCCCGGCGGCCTTCCTCCGCGGCTGCCAGAAACCCACAGAGCCCTCCCCGGCCACCCCGGATGCCCCAGCCCGGGTTCCCACACCTACATGCGTGCCCGTCGGGCTTCCTCCGCAGCTGCCAGAAACCCGCACGCCCCTCCCCGCTCACCCCGGATACCCCAACCCGGATTCCCACACCTGCACGCGTGCCCGCGGCCTTCCTCCGCGGCTGCCAGAAACCCGCACAGCCCTCCCCTGCCACCCCGGATGCCCCAGCCCGTCCGCCTCCCCGACACCCCGGCCCGATAACCTCACCTCATGAGCAGGCCCCCGACCTTCACCCCGCCCCCCGGCGCCCGCGCGTACTCGCTGCGCACCGGGCGCGGAGAGTTCGCCGTCGTCGATGCGCCCGTGCCGGACGGCGTCGCCCCCAAGGGAACCGCGCTGCTGCTACCCGGGTTCACCGGCAGCAAGGAGGACTACAACCCGCTGCACCAGCCGCTCGCGGCACGCGGCTACCGGACCGTCGCGGTGGACGGACGGGGGCAGTTCGAGTCCGATGGACCCGAGGACGACGAATCGGCCTACGCCCAGGCCGAGTTGGCGCAGGACGTGCTCGCCCAGGCCGCCGCCCTCGGCACCCCCGTGCACCTGGTGGGCCACTCCCTCGGCGGGCAGATCGCGCGCGCCGCGGTCCTGCTGGACCACGCCCCCTTCCTGTCCTTCACCCTCATGGCCTCCGGCCCCGCCCAGATCTCCGGCTCCCAGCAGCAGCGCGTCAAGCTGCTGAGGGACGCGCTCGCCGTGATGAGCATGGCCGAGGTGTGGGAGGCGATCCAGGCCATGGAGGCGCCGGAGGAGACCGAGACCGGGGAGTCCGGGGAGCTGGACGGCGGCCTCGACGACCAGGACGACCTGCGCCGCCGCTGGCTGGGCAACAAGCCGGCCCAACTCATCGCCACGGGCCGCCAGTTGTGCGTGGAACCGGACCGCGTGGCCGAGCTGGCCGCCGTACCACTGCCGTTCCATGTCCTGTCGGGTTCCCGCGACGACACCTGGCCGGTGACCCTGCTCGACGACATGGCGCTGCGCCTGCGCGCGCATCGCACCGTCGTCCAGGGCGCCGAACACTCCCCCAACACCGACAGGCCCCTCGATACGGCCCGGGCCTTCGCCGACTTCTGGGACCGCAGCAACCAGAGCCGGTAGCCGCAAGAACAGCCGGCTAGTACTGCGCCTGCAGGTGCTCCCAGAACCCGTCCCGCAGCGCGCGCCGCAGGTCCGCCTGGCCGCGCAGGGAGTACTGCAGCAGGCCCTCCGCCTCCACCAGCAGGTCCTGGTCGACCGAGCCGGGCAGGTAGGGGTGGCCGGGCAGCAGTTCCGCCAGGGAGTCGCGGCCCCGCGCCGCCAGCCACTTCGCCGCGATCTGCGCGCCGACGAAGCGGACGTCCTCGCGGGTGGGCCGGGCGGCGGTGGCCTCGTAGGCGGCCGCGGTGCGCCGGGAGACGTACGGCTTGAAGAAGTCGAGGTCGAGGGTGCGCTGGCTGTCGACCTCCCAGAGCAGGGGCTCCGCCTGGTTGCGTCCCTCGGGGGCCTCGATGCCCCACAGGTGGACGCGCGCCCCGTACCCCTGCGCCGCCTCGACCGCCGACACCAGGTCCTCGTCGCCGCCCAGCAGCGCCGCATCGCTGATCGCCCGGTGTCTGGCCAGTGACTCCAGGTCCGACCTGATCAGGGAGTCGACGCCCTTCTGCTGGTTGTTGGCGTTCAGGTTGCCCAACCGGACCTTCACGTCCGGGAGTTCGGCGATCGACTGCTGCTCGGCGGTGTGGATGCGGCGCCGCGCGCCGTCGTACCAGTAGACGCGGAGCAGCCTGCTGTCCGCGAAGATCGTGCGGGCCCGGTCGATGAGTGCCTCGATCAGCCCCTCGGCGTCCAGGTCGAAGGCGCGGCGGTCCTCCGTGCCCGCCACCAGCCGCCCCGCGGCCGCGTACAGGTACCCGGCGTCGACGAAGATCGCATGGGTCGAGGGTGTCTTCGCCACCTCGGCGAGCATGCGCTGGAGCAGCTCGTTCGTGCGGTCGATGCGGGCGCTGAGGGCCGCCAGGTCGTCGTTCATCGCCTCCATTGTCCCGGCGGTCACGCTGCGAACACAACCGGTCCCGGTCGGTCTCCCCATGACCTCCTACCGGCCGGTAATTAGCTGTTCGAAAAATTTCCTTAGCGAAGGGAATGTTTGTAACACGCGGCCCGTTGACTACTACGAACACAGCGAGACGAAGGGAGAGGCCGTGCGCTTCGAAATCATGCGACTCGACGAGGTCAACGGCACGACCGTGGACAGCAAGGTCGTGGACGCCGCCTCCGTCAACCGGATCGTCCAGCAGGCCGCCGCCATCGGACAGCGGCTCTGGATCCGGCCGGCCGAGGAGTCGGCCGCGTAACAGACGCGGATCAGCACAGACGCGGATCACCGCAGCAGCTTCAGAGCCCCCGTACGGCATCGACGCCGTACGGGGGCTCTGCGCTTGCGCGGCCTCAGGCGCCCTTGATCACCTGCGTGACACCGTTGATGATCTGCTGCACGGCGATCGCGGAGAGCATCATGCCCGCGAGCCGCGTCACGAGGACCACGCCCCCGTCCTTGATGACCCGGATGATCAGCAGCGAGTACCGCATCACCACCCACAGCACGACATGGATGGCGAGGATCGCCGTCCACACCGACACCTGCATGGCGACACTGTCGGCCTTCTGCACGGCGAGGATGACGGACACGATGGCACCGGGGCCGGCCAGCAGCGGCATGCCCAGCGGTACGAGCGCCACATTGACGTCCTTGGTCTGCTTCGGCTCGTCGGTCTTGCCGGTCAGCAGGTCGAGGGCGATGAGCAGGAGCAGCAGTCCGCCCGCGATCATCAGCGCGGGCACGGAGACATGCAGATAGTTGAGGATCTGGTGCCCGAGCAGCCCGAAGACGGTGATGACGCCACCGGCGACGCAGACCGCCTGGAAGGCCATCCGCTTCTGCACCTTGCCGGGACGTCCGGCGGTGAGGGCGAGGAAGATCGGGGTGATCCCAGGGGGATCCATGATGACAAAAAGGGTCAGGAACAGAGAGCCGAAGACGGCGACGTCGAACATGGGTGAGCTACACGCCTTGCAGGAAAAGGAAGCGGACGGGAGGTGAGGAACGGAGGGGACGGAGGGGACCCTCAGGCTCCGCCGGTCCCCGGCACCGGGAACGCCCCGGTCGCCCGCCGCGTGATCTCCCCGTACACCTCAGGATCCGTGACGTACTCGCCGAGGACGCACGTCTTGCGGCTGCCGTGATAGTCGCTGGACCCGGTGGTCAGCAGGCCCAGCTCCTTGGCCAGCCCCCGCAGCCGCGCCCGGGTCTCCTCGTCGTGGTCCATATGGTCGACCTCGATGCCGTCGAGCCCGGCGGCGGCCAGCTCGGCGATGCCGGACTCCGGGACCGTACGGCCGCGCTTGCTGGCGCCCGGGTGCGCGAATACGGTGACCCCGCCCGCGGCCTTGACCAGCCGGATCGCCTCGAAGGGGTCCGTCTCGTGCTTCTCGACGAAGGCCCGCCCCCCGTCGGCCAGCCAGTCGTCGGTGAACGCATCGCTCACGGTCGGTACGACGCCGAGCTCGACGAGCGCGGTCGCGACATGCGGCCGCCCGACGGAACCGCCACCGGCGATCCGCTCGACCTGCTCCCAGGTGACCGGCACACCCAGCCCGTTCAGCTTGGCGACCATGCCCTTGGCCCGCGGCACCCGGTCGTCCCGCACCAGCTCGCGCTCGGCGAGCAGCGCCGGCTCCTCGGGATCGAAGAGATAGGCGAGCATGTGCATGGAGACCCCGTCGATACGACAGGACAGCTCGGCCCCGGTGACGAGCGTGAGCCCCTCCGGCACCGCGGCAATCGCCTCGGCATACCCACGGGTGGTGTCGTGATCGGTCAGCGCCACGACGTCCAGCCCCGCCGCGGCAGCGTTACGCACCAGATCGGCCGGGGTGTCCGTACCGTCGGAAGCAGTGGAGTGGGCGTGCAGATCGATACGCACTACGCGGACTCCAGGCGGTAACGGAACAGAAGCGGACGCTCAAGGATAACCGGATTTTCACGCTCCCCTGTCACACCCGCACATACCGAGCACCCCCTACCGGCACCCTCCCTCAAGGGGCGCGGGGCTGTATCAATATGCGGCTCCGCCGCGCGGGCGCGACCAGCCAACGACAACCCGCAGCCGCCCCCGAAGAGACCCCCCACCCCGGTAGGCACTACGGCTCAAGCAAGCGCGGCGACAACGCCCCGCAGGGCACCAGATCCACCTCGGCCCCGGCGTCCCGCAAATCCGTCAGCACCAGCTCGTCGTACATCAACAACCCGGACTGCTCGGGCCACACCACCGCCCACAGCCACAACCCGCGCGCCTCGCCCGCGAAGACCGCCCGGTCGTCAGGGCCGCCGGCGACATGCCAGAGCGGAGTGGGCCGGCCACCGGCCAGCACCTTGGCCTGGGGTGGCTTCTCGACGTTCATGTACGGCCCCGGATCCGGACCGTCGACGCCCGCATACCGTGCACCGAGCCCGACACCGAGCTCCTCGGCGACCAGGATCAGTTCTCCTATGCCACCGAGCGGCCCCGGCCCCGAGCAGGCCACCGCGGTGGCCCGGCCGCCATGGCGGTCGTCACCCGCACAGGCAACACCCGTGAACAGCCAGCCGACCGGCAGGGGCCACGGCATCCACACCGGTACCTGCGTGCGATGCACCACAACGCTGAGGGCCTCGACGCTGGGCGGGATCACAGGCTGCACCGGATGCACGGTGCCGTGCACATCGCACTGCCACGAATCGGCGAAGAGTCCGGGAGCCCTGACCCGGCCACCACACTTCGGGCAACTGGGTTCGCCCCTCATAGGGCTCCACGGTCCTACCCCTGCCCCGCCACGTCAAGGACGATCACCCGACCGGCGCACGCAATCCACGAGGACCCACGGGTCTCCGCACCCCGGTTTCCGCGCCGGGCAGCGAGTCGCCTTCTGTCGAGTCGACCGCCGGTTCCCCTCGACGAAGACTCCCGGCACAGCGTGATGAAGCAGGAACCCGGCCGAGGGCGGTGTCACCGACTTTGCCAACTGCCCGATTCCGGGCACCGGTCGGTGAGCTTGCTCACTCGCCGTTCAGTCCAGCGGGACGGACTTGCGGGACGGATCCCTCAGGTCCGTCCCGTTCGTCAGCCAGCGCTCCTGGAGGGCCTGGGCGCCGTGCACGCGCTTCCAGGCGGCCTCGTTCGGGGTCATGGGGAGCAGGGGCAGGAAGCGGACCGGGTCGAGCGGCTCGTCGAGTTCGAGGTCCTCGACCAGGCCGCCCGGCTCGGCGACCAGGACCGAGCTGAACGGGGCGCCGGACCACAGGGGTTCACCCACGTCGAGCGAAGCACCGGGGGCCACGATCACGCCCTCGACCTGCGGGGACGCAGCGAGTACGGCGAGCGGGCGGAGGACCTTGTCCGTGTCGGCGAGGCCGCCGCGTACCGAGAGGACCAGCTCGGCACGGGGGCCCTTGACCGGGTCGGCGAGCACCGCGGTGGGGTCACTCATCGGCTGCGCGGACATGCCGAGCGTGGCGTAGCGGACGATGTCGCCTTCCCTGGAGTCGTCCTGGAAACGCAGCACCTCGATGCGGTCCGTGCCCAGGAACGTGACCGCCGCGCGCGCGTCCGGCTCGCCCAGCGCGGTGCGCAACCGGGCCTCGACCAGAGGGAGAACATCAACCATGCGGTGAGCATAGAACTCGTCAGTACCGGGCAAAGCAGCGCCTTGACACTTTGGGCGGCTGGTAATCTGGCCCGGTCGTTGGGGCAGCACGCAGATGGGGGTACCTCCCAGGCCTTTAAGGCACTGGGGGAGTCGCGATCGAGTCCCGACGCCGTTGAGACTCCCTTACGGGAATGAACCGTCCCTTACGAGGGACCGGCCGGAGGAGGTGGGGCTGTCATGGATCGAAGTCACCCGTGCAGTACCACTCGCTCTTCCCGCCGCTGATACAGCTGATCCGGCTCTGGCTGACCGCCGCCTTTCACGCTCACGTCTTCATGCGGAAGAGCACTTCGTTTCGTTCTGCCTGATCTGTCTGATCTGAATCAGCAGCGAAGCCCGCCACCGCGATGGTGCGGTGCTCCCCGCTTTGTGGACGTGCCAAACACCCGAAGTCAGGACGTCCCCATTCCGGGCAGTTCCATCCGTCGTCGGCGCCCTTTCGCTGCCTGTCACGAAGGAGCCAGCCATGTCGATGATCCGTGACCTGCGCGCCGCGGTCCGGCCGTCCCGCATCTCCCTGCGCAAGGACACCGGCGTGTACGACACGACCCGCGACCCCTCGACGCCGTCCGCCGTCGTCGACTGCGCCGTCTACCGCGACGGGGCCCGGGTCGACACCGGCAAGCCGCTCACCCCGCACGAGGCGATGCGCAAGGTGCGGCGCGACGGGGGCTTCGTGTGGATCGGGATGCACGAGCCGACCGAGTCCGAATTCGCCGGTATCGCCCGGGAGTTCGGGCTGCACCCGCTGGCCGTCGAGGACGCGGTCCAGGCCCACCAGCGGCCCAAGCTGGAGCGGTACGACGACTCCCTCTTCACCGTCTTCAAGACCATCCACTACGTCGAGCACGACGAACTCACCGCCACCAGCGAGGTCGTGGAGACCGGCGAGGTCATGTGCTTCACCGGACGGGACTTCTTCATCACCGTCCGGCACGGCGGCCAGGGCTCGCTGCGCGCGCTGCGGCACCGGCTCCAGGACGACCCCGAGCTGCTCGCCAAGGGCCCCTCGGCCGTGCTGCACGCGATCGCCGACCATGTCGTCGACGGCTATGTCGCGGTCGCCGACGCCGTCCAGGACGACATCGACGAGGTCGAGACCGAGGTGTTCTCGCCCGGGCGCCGGGGCGGTGTCTCGCGCGGTGTGGACTCGGCGCGGATCTACCAGCTCAAGCGCGAGGTACTGGAGTTCAAGCGGGCCGTGGCCCCGCTGCTGCGCCCCATGCAGCTGCTGAGCGAGCGGCCGATGCGGCTGATCGACCCCGACATCCAGAAGTACTTCCGGGATGTCGCCGACCACCTCGCCCGCGTCCAGGAGCAGGTCATCGGCTTCGACGAGCTGCTCAACTCGATCCTCCAGGCCAACCTCGCCCAGGCGTCCGTCGCACAGAACGAGGACATGCGGAAGATCACCGCCTGGGCGGCGATCATCGCCGTACCGACGATGGTGTGCGGGGTGTACGGCATGAACTTCAAGTACATGCCGGAGCTGCACTGGAAGTACGGCTACCCCGTGATCATGATGATCACGGGAGTCATCTGCCTGGGCATCCACCGCACCCTGAAGCGGAACGGCTGGCTGTAGGAGCGCCTCGCTAGGCTGGGCCCATGACAAGCGAGCTGCTCGACCAGGCCCTCGTCGAGGAGGCCACCAAGAAGTCCGGTCTCATCTGGGTCAGGGGTCCGGGTGCCGCGGCCCGTGCGCTGTGGCATGTGTGGCACGAGGGTGCCGCGTGTGTCGTCGGCGACGGGCCGGGCGAGCAGCCGCTGCCGGGGCTGGCCGATGGGGGCGGCGCCGAGGTGACGGTCCGCAGCAAGGACAAGGGCGGCCGGCTGGTGTCCTGGCCGGCGAAGGTCGTGGAGCTGACGCCGGGTTCCGAGGAGTGGGAGGCGACGGTCGCCGAGCTCAAGGGCAAGCGGCTCAACGCTCCCGACGGCGAGGCCATGCCGGGCCGTTGGGCCCGCGAGTGCCGGGTGCTGCGCCTGGAGCCGGCGGGGGCGCCGGCGGCTCTGCCCGACGGGAGCCTGGCGGAGGCGCCTCTGCCGTCGCCGGCGACGACTCGGCAGCCGATCCCTGCGGGGTTGCCGCGGCTGCTTTTGAAGAAGCGCAGGCGCCGCTGAGCAGTCCGCCGTTCTTCGTCTGCGGCATCATCGTGGCTGGTCGCGCAGTTCCCCGCGCCCCTTCAGGGCGCTGCCGAACCGTCGCGGAGATCGCGCACCCTGCTTATCGGGTCATGACGTCGGGAGCTTCTTGCCGTAGTCCACTGTCTCCGTCTTCTTCGGCTCGGTGAGCGTGAAGTCCTTGCCCCAGGAGGAGAAGGTCAGGGTGCCGGCGCCGCCCGCGCGTTCCAGGCGGAGGGGGTATGGCGTGCCCTCCAGGGAGACGTCCAGTGTGCCGCCGGAGCCCTCGTCGCCGGTGATGCGGATGGTGCGGGTGCCGTCCTGCTCGTGGTGGCCGTCCGTCGCGAGCGCGCCGTGCAGGGTCAACAGGCCGTCGAGGAGGACGTCCTTGTCCGTGAACCCGCTGAACTTCTTGTACGAGGGGTCGCCCTGCGGCACCTTCACATACTTGCCGTCGAGCGCGCCCGAGGTCGACGCGTCCTTGCCACTGTCCGCGTGGTTCCAGAACTCCGCATCGGCCTTCAGATAGAGCTGCTCACCGATCCGCAGCAGCCCGAAGGCCACCCCCTTGGAGGTGACCGACCCGCTGCCGCCGCCGGACTTCAGGCGCATGTCGAGCTTGTACGTGCGCCCATTGGTGACCACGGTTCCGGCGAGGCGCACCGCTTCCGCTGATTCTGCGGCCGCCCTGCTCTTCGACTGGATCTTGTCGGCCGGCAGCTTGCCGACCCCGTTCGTGCCCGCGTCGGGGTCCTCGCTGCATCCCGCGAGCAGCCCCGTCCCCGTCACCACCAGAGCGCACACCGCACTCACCAGCGAGGTCCGACGGGTTCGGCCCAGGGGAATCGCAGTCACAGGCGGGGCTGCCTTTCAGTCGAGGGACGTGGGGCAGCGTAACGGGTGCCGTCGGGGCCGAGCGGAGCCAGTCCGTCCGGACCTCCTACCAGGGCGGATCCGATCGGTACGGGCTAGCCTGAAGCCCATCCGAGCGGGCAATTCGGAAAAGACACGCTGAAGGAGGCGCAGCCATGGCAGCGGGCGCCCCCCGGATCTTCGTCTCGCACCTCGCCGGTGTCGCCGCCTTCGACCCGAACGGCGACCAGGTGGGCCGGGTGCGCGATCTGGTCGTCATGCTGCGCGTGGGGCGGCGGCCCCCGCGGGTGCTCGGCCTGGTCGTCGAACTGCCCAGCCGGCGCCGTATCTTCCTGCCCATGACCCGGGTGACCGGCATCGAGTCCGGCCAGGTCATCACCACCGGTGTGCTCAACGTCCGCCGCTTCGAGCAACGCCCCACCGAGCGCCTGGTCTTCGGCGAGCTCCTCGACCGGCGCGTCACGCTCGTCGAGACCGGCGAGGAGGTCACCGTCCTCGACGCGTCGGTGCAGCAGCTGCCGGCCCGCCGAGACTGGGAGATCAGCCGGGTCTTCGTCCGCAAAGGCAGGAAGGGCGGCGCCTTCCGGCGGGCCAAGGGCGAGACGCTGACCGTGGAGTGGTCCGCCGTCACCGGCTTCTCCCTGGAGGAGCACGGGCAGGGCGCCGAGAGCCTCCTCGCCACCTTCGAGCAGCTGCGCCCCGCCGACCTGGCGAACGTCCTGCACCACCTCTCCCCCAAGCGCCGCGCCGAGGTCGCCGCCGCCCTCGACGACGACCGTCTCGCCGACGTGCTCGAAGAGCTTCCCGAGGACGACCAGATCGAGATCCTCGGCAAGCTGAAGGAGGAGCGCGCCGCAGACGTCCTGGAGGCCATGGACCCGGACGATGCCGCCGACCTGCTCGCCGAGCTCCCGGAGGACGACAAGGAGCGTCTGCTGGCCCTGATGGAGCCGGACGAGGCCGCCGACGTGCGCCGGCTCATGGCGTACGAGGAGAAAACCGCCGGCGGGCTCATGACCACCGAGCCGATCGTGCTCCGCCCCGACGCCACCGTGGCAGACGCCCTCGCGCGCGTGCGCAACCCCGACCTGTCGCCCGCCCTGGCCGCCCAGGTCTACGTCTGCCGCCCGCCCGACGAGACCCCGACCGGCAAGTACCTGGGTACGGTCCACTTCCAGCGCCTGCTGCGCGAGCCGCCGTACACGCTGGTCAGCGCTGTCCTCGACGACGACCTGCAGGCCCTCGCCCCGGACGCCGGGCTGCCCGTGGTCGCCGGTTTCTTCGCGGCGTACGACATGGTCGCCGGGCCCGTGGTCGACGAGGCCGGATCGCTGCTGGGCGCGGTGACCGTGGACGACGTACTGGACCACATGCTGCCCGAGGACTGGCGGGAGACCGAGTTCCACCTGGCGGAGGACGACGAGGGGGCGGCCGCCCATGGCTCCTGAGCGCGAGACCGCCCGTGAGCGCACCCCGGCCGGTGCGACGGCGACCACGCGCACCCGTCCCCGGCTGGACCAGCCGCGGCCGCCGCGCCGCCGGCTGCTGCCCGAGTGGGACCCGGAGGCCTTCGGACGGCTCTCGGAGCGCATCGCACGCTTCCTGGGCACCGGACGGTTCATCGTCTGGATGACGGTCGTCATCATCGCGTGGGTGCTGTGGAACATCTTCGCGCCGCACGACCTGCGCTTCGACAACTACCCGTTCATCTTCCTGACCCTGATGCTCTCGCTCCAGGCCTCCTACGCCGCCCCGCTGATCCTGCTCGCGCAGAACCGGCAGGACGACCGCGACCGGGTCAACCTGGAACAGGACCGCAAGCAGAACGAGCGCTCCATCGCCGACACCGAGTACCTGACCCGCGAGATCGCCGCCCTGCGCATCGGCCTCGGCGAGGTGGCGACCCGGGACTGGATCCGCTCCGAGGTGCAGGACCTGGTCAAGGAGCTGGAGGAGCGGCAGAACGGCCACCACAAGCACGTCGTATTCCGGGCAGATCGGCCGCGCGGACGTGACGTAGACGACCACTGACGGGCTTTCCGGGGTACGCGTGCAGCGCCGTACCATCGTCCTTATGGCTAGCGAAGACGCGGTGCGCGAGGCACTGGCGACGGTGAACGACCCCGAGATCAACCGGCCCATCACCGAACTCGGGATGGTGAAGTCGGTGGAGATCGGCGCGGACGGGGCGGTCGCGGTCACCGTGTACCTGACGGTCTCCGGCTGCCCGATGCGCGAGACGATCACGCAGCGTGTGACCGAGGCGGTCTCCCGGGTCGACGGCGTCACCCGCGTCGACGTCACGCTGGACGTCATGAGCGACGAGCAGCGCAAGGAGCTGGCAGCCGCGCTGCGCGGCGGCACGGCCGAGCGCGAGGTCCCCTTCGCCAAGCCGGGCTCGCTCACCCGTGTGTATGCGGTCGCGTCCGGCAAGGGCGGCGTCGGCAAGTCCTCGGTGACGGTGAACCTGGCGGCGGCGATGGCCGCCGACGGCCTCAAGGTGGGTGTCGTCGACGCCGACATCTACGGCCACTCGGTGCCGCGCATGCTCGGCGCGGACGGCCGTCCCACCCAGGTCGAGAACATGATCATGCCGCCTTCGGCCAATGGCGTGAAGGTCATCTCCATCGGCATGTTCACGCCGGGCAACGCCCCGGTGGTCTGGCGCGGCCCGATGCTGCACCGCGCGCTGCAGCAGTTCCTGGCGGACGTGTACTGGGGCGACCTGGACGTCCTGCTGCTCGACCTCCCGCCCGGCACCGGCGACATCGCCATCTCGGTCGCCCAGCTGGTCCCGAACGCGGAGATCCTGGTCGTCACGACCCCGCAGCAGGCGGCGGCCGAGGTCGCCGAGCGCGCGGGTTCCATCGCCGTCCAGACCCACCAGAAGATCGTCGGCGTCGTCGAGAACATGTCCGGCCTGCCCTGTCCGCACTGCGGCGAGATGGTCGACGTCTTCGGCACGGGCGGCGGCCAGTCGGTCGCGGACGGCCTGACCCGTACGACGGGTGCGACGGTCCCCGTCCTCGGCGCCATTCCGATCGACGTCCGCCTCCGCGAGGGCGGCGACGAGGGCAAGCCGGTGGTCCTGACCGACCCCGACTCCCCGGCGGGCGCGGCCCTGCGGGGCATCGCGGGGAAGCTGGGCGGCCGCCAGCGCGGCCTTTCGGGGCTGTCGCTGGGGATCACGCCGAAGAACAAGTTCTAGAGGCTTCCAGAGGCTCCAGCGTTCGTACGTACGACTGTGGGGGCGCCGTCCATGTGTGACGGGCGCCCCCACTGTCGTGAGCGTTGCTAGGCGTACGTGCCGATGTCCTTGACCATGGCGAAGCCCAGGCCGTAGGCGCTCATGCCTCTCCCGTATGCCCCCACGTGCACCCCTTGCTGCGTCGAACCAGCGAGGACCCAGCCGAACTCGGACTCGCGGTAGTGGAACGGCGTAGGGACGCCGTCCACCGGCAGGGACAGCGTCGACCAGTCCGCACCGGCCAGATCGTCCGCGAGGGCCCAGGCCGTCTCGGTCTGCTGCTCCAGCCAGTCGTCACGCAGCGAGTGGTCCATCTGCCCCGGCCAGGTGAAGGACAGCAGCCCCACACCGGCGAGCCAGGCCGCCGAGGACACCGAGGTGGCCTCCAGAAGACCCGTGCCGTCCGCGCTGCGCCGTACGGGGTTCGCCGCGACCGTGACCACGACCGCGAACTTCTCCTTGGGCTCGCCGGACGCTCCGACCGCGTACTCGTTCTTCACGGAGGGCTCGTCGCCGTGCCCGATCGAACCGTGTTCGACAGCTCCGTCGGCCGCCGTCCCGACCTGCATCAGCCAGCGCGGCCCCGTGAAGGCCTCGTCGAGGCCGTACCACGGGAAGGGCGCCAGCAGGTAGCCGTCGACCGTGCGCCGGGCGGAGGGGAGCTGTTCTGCGCCCTCCGCGGCCGGCGCCTGCGCGACTGCCTGACTCGTCGTCTCCATGTGCCCGGACGCCTCCTCGCTCTCGTCGGACCGGAGCGGCCCGCCCCCCTTCGGGCGGCGTTACTCCTCGAAGTACGGTCCGCACAACAACTCGGCAGCATAGCCACCCCACTCAGGACGCACCGGAAACCGCCCGGCGCGTGGGTCTCACCGAGGGCGGGTTCAGGCCGTGCCGAGGGGGCGTGGAGTATGAAACGCGTCACGTACCGCGCAGAGGATCAGCCGGGGCGTACGGCGCAGAGCCTTTGTTCTCAGGGCTCTCAGGTGGCGTCCGCGTCGAAGGGCGGGCGGTCGTCTTCCTCGGGCTTCTTCGTCATGTCGATACGGCCACCGGTGGAGCCGGACGACGTCGAGGGAGACGACGAGGACGCTTCGGACGATGCGGACGACGGCGCGTCGGTGCCGTGGACCGCGTCCGTGACCTCGGCCATCTCCTTCTTCAGGTCGAAGCCGTTGCGGATCTCCTTGAGCCCCAGTTCGTCGCTGTCCATGTGCTTGCGGATGAACGTCTTGGGGTTGAGGTCCTCGAACTCGAAGTCCTTGAACTCCGGGCCGAGTTCCGACCGGATGTCCTGCTTGGCGCTCTCCGAGAACTCACGGATCTTACGGATCGTCCGTGTGACGTCCTGGATGAACTTCGGGAGCTTGTCCGGACCGAAGACGAGCACGGCAAGGACAACGAGCGTCACCAGCTCGAGCGGCCCTACGTCATTGAACACCTGAAGCTCCTTGCGATGTCCTCGGCCCTCGGCCCTCGATGGTCTGTTCGGGTCTTCCGTGGTCCGGGCCGGATCCACGGTACCCGGCGATCCCGTACGACCGGTACTGTCCCGGGGGCTCCGAGTGCGTCTTCATGCGCGGTTTTGGGGGTTGTTTGCCTTGTGGGGCAGGGGTTGGGGGGTGCACCTGTGAGGTTTGTGTCAATCAGTCGCCGTCGGCGGAACCGAGCACCAGTGCGATCTTCTTCTCCTTGCCGTCGCGCCGTACGGTCAGCTCCAGGCGGTCGCCGGGGCGGTGGGCGCGGGTCTTGACGATCAGCTCCTCGCCGGAGTGCACGCGCTGGCCGTCCACCTCGGTGATGATGTCGCCCGCCTTGATGCCGGCCTTTTCGCCGGGGCCGCCCGCGGTGACGGCGGGGCCGCCGCCGCTCGCCTTTGTTCCGACCCGGGCGCCGTCGCCGGTGTAGTCCATGTCGAGGGTGACGCCGATGACGGGGTGGGTCGCCTTGCCGGTGTTGATGAGCTCCTCGGCCACGCGCTTGGCCTGGTTGACGGGGATGGCGAAGCCGAGCCCGATGGAACCGGCCTGCCCGCTCTCGTCGGTGCCGCTGCCGCTGTCGGCCGACCGGATGGCGGAGTTGATGCCGATGACGCGGGCCTCGGAGTCCAGGAGGGGCCCGCCGGAGTTACCGGGATTGATGGGCGCGTCGGTCTGCAGGGCATCCACATACGACACGTCACTCCCGTCGGAGCTGTCGCCGCCGGCCGTGATGGGCCGTTCCTTGGCGCTGATGATGCCGGAGGTGACGGTGCCCGCCAGGTCGAAGGGGGCGCCGATGGCGACGACGGGGTCGCCGACCCGGACGTTGTCGGAATTGCCGAGCGCCATGGGCTTGAGCCCGCGGACATTGCTGACCTTGACGACGGCGAGGTCGTACCCGCTGTCCCTGCCCACGACGGTGGCCTTGGCCGTGTCCCCGCTGTTGAAGGTCACGGATATCTCGCCCGACGAACCGGCGGCGGGTTCGACGACGTGGTTGTTGGTGAGGATGTGACCCCGGTCGTCGAGAACGAACCCGGTCCCGGTGCCCGACTCCTCGGCACCCGTGACATGCAGGGTCACCACGCTGGGCAGGGCCCGGGCGGCAATCCCGGCCACACTGTCCGGAGCCCGCCCCACAGGCTCCTTCCCGGCCTGAGGCAGCTCTACGGCCCCCAGGCCCCCGTTGCGCTCGAGATAGGCCCCGATGACCCCGCCGACCCCACCGGCCACAAGAGCAAGCACCACAGCTCCCCCGACAAGCCCCCTCTTCACCCGCCGCCGCTGGTCCTTGCTCTCGACACCGGCCCCGGTCTGCTGGAGGGGGGCGGGTGCCCAGGGGTCGTAGTTCTGCCAAGGGGTGGCCGAGGGTGCGGGGGCGGCAGGCGCCGGTATGCCGAGGGGTTGTGTCGGGGCGGGCGCTCCGTGGGGCGTGGGGACCGGCGCGGGGGTGGCAGGCGCCGGGGGCGGCAGCTGGGCCGGGATACCGGCGGGCTGCGTCGGGGCGGGCGCTCCGTGGGACGCGGGGACCGCCATAGGGTCGGGTGCACCGGCGACCGGCGCAGGGGTGCCAAGTGCCGGGGGCGCCAGCTGGGCCGGGATACCGGGAGGCTGCGTCGGGGCGGGCGCTCCGTGGGACGCAAGGGCCGCCATGGGGGCATGTGCACCGGCGACGGGCGTGCCGTGGGCCTGCGGCGGTACGGGGGTCGGCGCGGCGTGTGGTGGGGTCGGCATCGGTATCGCCGTGCCCTGGGCGGGTGTGGCTGCCGGGTGCTGCACTGGCGGAGCGGGGGCCCAAGGGCCGGGCTCGCCGTACGGCGGGGTGCTGTAGGGGTCGGGATCGTGCAGGGGTCTGGGACGCTCGGCGGCGGGTGCGGGAGGGGCGGGAACCGCAGCCGAGTCCATGGGCGCGAAGGGGGCCTCAGCGGGCCGGTGCAACTCGTAGTCACCCCCGGTACGCGGGTCGTCCGAGCCCGCTCCCTCGGCGTCGCCCCGCGAGCCGACGGCCGAGCCGCCGCCGGCCTCCGAACCGGCCACGTCCCGCGGAGCCCTCAACTCGAAGTCACCGTCGGAGAGAGCGCCTCCGCCACCGCCGACCTCAGCGGGACGCCCCGGCGCGACCTCCCCCACCGAAGCAGCCTCGCCCTCACTCCCGGCACCGTCCGGCCGCTCCAACTCGAAGTCGCCCTCGGGGAGAGCCGCACGCTTGCTGACGAAACCTTCCGGCCAACCCGGCGTCGTCGATTCCGGTGCCCCGTCCGCAGGCCCCGGCGAACCCGCCACCACCGCTTCCACAGGAGCCGACGAACCGTCCGCCGAACCCGCAGCCTCCGACAGCCCCACCGCCGCGTCCGAAGCAACGGGCTCGCTCACCGCCCCCGCCGTCTCCCCCACAGAACTCTGCGGGCGTGGTCGGCTCCACCACTTGGGCTTCGTGGGCTTCCCCTCGTTCATGCTCTCCCCACAGCTGGCCACGACGCGGCGCGGCTCGGCTCGTCGGCGGTGGCCTCAGTTGTCGACTCCGCGCGCGGCTGCCTGCCGTGGGCGCGGTCCACCCCGGATTCAACCAGGTTCACGGGCCGTCGCGCAGGGGCCGGTCAGGGGGAGGTGTGGGGAGAGGAAGGAGCGGAGGTCGAGTCGGGGACGGGTGCGGCCAGAAGGCCAGGGGACGAGACCTCAGGGGTCGTGGACCAGGAGGTCAGGGTGAGCGGCGGGGTCGTGGTGAGCGGACGTATCAGCGGGGACATCACAGCGGCGCCAGCCATCACGGGGGTGGTCAGCGTGTGCATCGTCTGCGCCACGACTGCCGGGCTCGGTACACCCGGCAGCAGCGGTGCGGACACCTCGGTCGGGGCCACCGGGGCATTGCCGAACGACTGCCCGCCCTGCGCAAGCAGTGGACCGGCGCCGCGGCGCCGCTGGGTCTCGGGGGCCGTGGCGGCGCCCGTCCCCTGCGTACGCATCGGCGTCACATTGCTGCCCGCACCCGAGCCGCCGCGTGCGTCCGTGGTGTCGGCCGGGGTACCCGTCGTGACGCCGCCGAGCGCGACCGCGGCGAGCGACACCGCACCGGCGGCGACGAACGCGAACCGCATCCCGCGCGAGGCCGACCGCTCGGACTCGTGCCGGCTGACGTCGTGTATCCGGAAGCCACGGTCCGCGGACGGCGGGAGCATCGGGGCGTGCGGCGGCGCGGAGGGGACGTAGCCGAACTCGAAGCGCTCGCCCCGCCTCAGGCCGAAGACCCCGGTGACGCCCGGTCTTCCGGAGGCTCCGCCGGGAAGTCCGCCGGCAAGTCCTCCCCCGCCGAACGGCGAGCCACCGCCGTCCGGATCATCTCCCCCCGGAAGCCCCTGGAGACGTGCCAGGAAGCTCTCGGAGGGAGGCGGCGGGGCCGCCTCGGCGAACACGTTCTTCAACTGTCGCTGCGCATCGGCCTCCGCCTTGCACTTGGCACAGGTGGCCAGGTGGGCGAGGACTCGGTCGCGCGACTCATGACCGAGCTCTCCGTCCACCAGGGCGGAGAGTCGGTCTCCCAGGTGCTGCTCGGCCAGACGCCTCTCGGCGGGGCTGGGTCGTGTTGCACTCACGCGGTCGCGCCCCCTCCCCCCAGTGCGGGCACACGAGGCACGAAGGAACGGCGCTCGGAGGCCCGGGCCTCCGGCGAGCGGTGCGCGAGGGCCTTGCGCAGCTGCGAGCGGCCGCGGTGGATCCGGGAGCGGACCGTACCGAGCTTGACGCCCAGGGTCGCGGCGATCTCCTCGTACGACAGTCCTTCGATGTCGCACAGGACGACCGCGGCGCGGAACTCGGGCGCGAGGGTGTCGAGCGCCTGCTGTACGTCCGCGTCGAAGTGCGCATCGTTGAAGACCTGCTGGGGCGACGGCTCACGGCTGGGCAGCCGCTCGGCCGCGTCCTCGCCCAGCGCGTCGAAGCGGATGCGCTGCTTGCGGCGGACCATGTCCAGGAAGAGGTTGGTGGTGATCCGGTGCAGCCAGCCCTCGAAAGTGCCCGGCGTATAGGTCGACAGGGACCGGAAGACGCGGACGAAGACCTCCTGGGTGAGGTCCTCGGCGTCGTGCTGGTTGCCCGTCAGACGGTAAGCCAGCCGGTAGACGCGGCCACTGTGTGTGCTGACGATCTCCTCCCAGGTGGGCGGAGTCCACGCCTGCCCGTCCGCGTCGGTGGAGAAAGTCGCGGTCTGGGCGTGGTCAGCGGCGTGGCTGGAGTCAGCAGCGGTGTCGTTCACGGATTTCGGCCTGCCTGCCGAACCGAGAAAGCGCCGCAGCACTCCTCCCCGATCCACAGGCGCAGCCGCACCTCCCCTGTCGGCTCTGGTGGTGTCCAGTGGAGCCCCTACCATAGCCACCTCGCCCGTTAGCTCCGGATAAGCGGTTTTACGAGAATTTGATCTGGGCTGATACCGCTCGGACCCCTGCGTCTGCAGTTGCTCGGGCCGCCGCCCCTCATCGTGATCCAACTGTGTCCCCCCGTGCCGTCTCCTACCCCTCTAAACGCCCGGTCCCATCTGCGGGTTCCCGGCCCCAACGGATACAGTCACGCCCAGGCAACCACGGGGACAGGAGAGGGTCATTACCGGCAACCGGCAGACGAGCTGGGCGTTCGCCGACGCCTACGTCGCCGAGGACGAAGTGCTGCGCTGGGCCCGTGACCGGGCCCGTGAGGCGGGCCTGCGCTCGGTGTCGCCCGGCACGGGCTCCGCGCTGCGGTTGCTGGCGGCTTCGGTGGCCGCGAAGGCGGTGGCGGAGATCGGCACCGGCACCGGCGTCTCCGGCATCCATCTGCTGCACGGCATGCGCCCGGACGGGGTGCTGACCACGGTGGACCCCGAGCCCGAGCACCAGCAGTTCGCCCGCCAGGCCTTCCGCGCCTCCGGTTTCGCCAGCAACCGCGCCCGCTTCATCCCGGGCCGCGCCCTGGACGTCCTGCCCCGCCTCGCGGACGCCGGCTACGACCTGGTCTTCTGCGACGGCGACCGCCTGGAATTTCTCGACTATCTCGCTGAATCGTTGCGCCTGCTGCGCCCCGGCGGCCTCGTCGTCTTCGAGGGCGTCTTCGCCAACGGCCGCACGGTGGACTCGGGCCCGCAGCCCACGGAGGTCCTGCGTCTGCGGGAGCTGCTGCGCGCGGTGCGCGAGAGCCAGGAGCTGGTGCCGTCACTGCTGCCGGTGGGCGACGGGCTGCTGTGCGCGGTCAAGCGGTAAGGGTCCGAGAAGGGGCCGGTCCGAGATCGAGCGGGGAAGGGCCGGGAACGAGCGGGAAACGACCGGTAAACAGCAACCCCGGCACCACTTGGGTGCCGGGGCAGCTGAAAGGGTATGGTCGCTTCCGCGTCAGCCGACGACCTTCTTGAGGGCGTCGCCGAGCGCGTCGGCCTCGTCAGGGGTCAGCTCGACGACGAGCCGACCGCCGCCTTCGAGCGGAACGCGCATGACGATGCCCCGCCCCTCCTTGGTCACCTCGAGCGGGCCATCGCCCGTCCGCGGCTTCATGGCCGCCATGCTCGTTCCCCTTCCTGAAACCAGCTCATCGTCAAAGCCGACGGCCCTGGGAGGGCACGCCTGTCCAGCGTGGGACACGCGACACCGGCATCGAACACATTGCTTCCAGGCCATTATCCCGCATCTCAGGACCCGATGACCAACATCAGTCGGCATCGCTTGGGCAACGCGCGCGAGCAAAACCACTCAATTCGGCGATGTGACTGCGATACTGCGCGGCCGCACGGACTTCCGCCGACCGGAAACCGTCCAGAATTCTTTGACGCAGGTCACACGTCCACTCCGGTCTCTCTCCGCCATGCTGTCCTACGGACAGGGGCGTACCGGCCGGTACGCCTGAACCGCGACAGCGGAGGGGACACAACATGGCCGACACCGTGCTCTACGAGGTGAGCGACGGACTCGCGACGATCACGCTGAACCGCCCCGAGGCGATGAACGCGCTGAACATCGCGACGAAGGTCGCCCTGCGGGAGGCGGTTCGCTCCGCGGCCGAGGACGATGCCGTACGGGCGGTGCTGCTGACCGCCGCCGGGGAGCGGGCGTTCTGTGTGGGGCAGGACCTCAAGGAGCACATCGGGCTGCTGGTGCAGGACCGGGAGACGGGGTCCGGGCAGACCATGAGCACGGTGAAGGAGCACTACAACCCGATCGTGCGCGCCCTTGCCGGGATGCCGAAGCCTGTGGTGGCCGGCGTGAACGGGGTTGCCGCCGGGGCCGGCTTCGGGCTCGCGCTCGCTGCGGACTACCGCATCGTGGCGGACACGGCTGCCTTCAACACGTCTTTCGCCGGGGTCGCGCTGACCGCCGACTCCGGCATGTCATGGACCCTGCCGCGGGTCGTCGGGCCCGGGCGGGCCGCCGACCTGCTGCTCTTCCCGCGGAGCGTCAAGGCGCAGGAGGCGTACGAGATGGGTATCGCGAACCGTCTTGTGCCGGTCGGTGAGCTGCGGGCCGAGGCGGAGAAGGTGGCTCGGGCGCTGGCCGAGGGGCCGACGGTGGCGTATGCGGCGATCAAGGAGGCGGTGGCCTTCGGGTTCTCGCACACCTTGTCCGAGACCTTGGACAAGGAGGATGAGCTGCAGACTCGGGCGGGGTCGTCCGAGGACCATGTGATTGCGGTGCAGGCGTTTGTGAACAAGGAGAAGCCGAAGTACTTGGGCCGGTAGGTCCGGGGGCACTATTCACCGTCGGGGGCTGCGGGTTCGTCGTGGTTGATCGCGCAGTTCCCCGCGCCCCTATAGGGCGCGTCTCGCCACGCATGTTTCCAAGTGGTCGTCCACCAGACCACACGCCTGCATCAACGCGTACGCCGTCGTCGGCCCCACGAAGCGCAGGCCCCTCTTCTTCAGGGCCTTCGACAGGGCCGTCGACTCCGGGGTGACCGCCGGGACGTCCCCGAGAGTCTTCGGGGCCGGGCCCGGGGTCGGGGCGTAGGACCAGATGAACTCGTCCAGCTCTCCCGGCGCCCACTCCGCGAGCACCCGTGCGTTGGCCAGCGTCGCGTCGATCTTGGCTCGATTTCGGATGATGCCCGCGTCGGCCAGGAGGCGGTCCCGGTCCGCCTCCGTGAAGGCGGCGACCTTCTCGATCTTGAAGTCGGCGAAGGCCTCGCGGAAGCCGGGGCGGCGGCGCAGGATCGTGATCCAGGACAGGCCGGACTGGAAGGCCTCGAGGCTGAGGCGCTCGTAGAGGGCGTCGTCGCCGTGGACCGGGCGGCCCCACTCCTCGTCGTGGTACGCCACGTAGTCCTCGGTGGACAGGGCCCAGGGGCAGCGCAGGGCGCCGTCCGGGCCGGCCAGGGCGGTGCCGTCGCTCACTGCTGGTCCTCCCGGCCGTGCATCGGCTTGTCCATGGTGACGTGGTGTGCGGCGGCCTGGGCGCCCGCCAGTGCGGACTCCAGGTCGGCGATACGGGCGTCGCGCTCGGCGAGTTCGGCGCCGAGGCGGTTGAGGGCGTCGTCGACGTCCGACATGCGGTAGCCGCGGGCGGCGAGCGGGAAGCGGAGGCTGTCGACGTCGGCGCGGCCGACGGGCCGGTCCAGCGGCAGCGGGTCCTGCAGCCGCTCGGGGGCCGCCTCGGGCAACGGGCCCTCGCCCTCTCCACCGCCCACCACGGCCAGTGTCACCGCGGCGACCACGACGGCGAGAGCGACGACCAGGAACAAGAACATAACCATCGCTGTGGTCCCCACGCTCGATGTACGGAAGCTGGATGAAGCTGAAGATGAAGCCGAATGTGTCTGGGACCGATCGTGCCATGCGAGTCTGACAGTTAGGGTCGCGGGCGGCCGAGGAACCGGTCTTACCCAGGTCGTACTACGAGAGGTCACAGCGGATGCTCAGGCTGGGCAGGCGCGCATTCGAGGCGCACGAGCCGGTGATCATGGCGATCGTGAACCGGACCCCTGACTCCTTCTACGACCAGGGGGCGACCTTCCGTGACGAGCCCGCCCTCGCGCGCGTGGAGCAGGCGGTGTCCGAGGGTGCTGCCATCATCGACATCGGCGGGGTGAAGGCAGGGCCGGGGGAAGAGGTGTCGGCCGAGGAGGAGGCGCGGCGGACGGTGGGGTTCGTCGCGGAGGTGCGGCGGCGCTTCCCGGACGTCGTGATCAGTGTGGACACCTGGCGGGCCGAGGTCGGCGAGGCCGTGTGCGAGGCCGGGGCGGATCTGCTGAACGACGCGTGGGGCGGCGTCGACCCGGGGCTGGCGGAGGTCGCGGCGCGGTACCGGGTCGGGCTGGTGTGCACGCACGCGGGGGGCGCGGAGCCGAGGACCCGTCCGCATCGGGTGGCGTACGACGATGTCGTGGCCGACATTCTGCGGGTGACGCTGGGGCTGGCCGAGCGGGCGGTGGCGCTGGGGGTGCCCCGGGAGTCCGTGCTGATCGACCCCGGGCACGACTTCGGGAAGAACACCCGGCACAGCCTGGAGGCGACGCGGCGACTCGGGGAGATGGTCGAGACGGGGTGGCCCGTTCTCGTGTCCCTGTCCAACAAGGACTTCGTGGGCGAGACGCTGGACAAGCCGCTGAAGGAGCGGGTGGTGGGGACGCTCGCCACCACCGCCGTGTCGGCGTGGCTGGGGGCGCAGGTGTATCGGGTGCACGAAGTCGCCGAGACTCGGCAGGTGCTGGACATGGTGGCGTCGATCGCCGGGCATCGGCCTCCGGCGGTGGCTCGGCGGGGGCTGGCGTAGGGCTTTTCTCGCCCCCGCCGCCCCTACCCGTCCCGTCCCCAGGGGGCTCCGCCCCCTGGACCCCCGATCGGCCTGAACGGCCTCGTCCTCAAACGCCGGACGGGCTGAGAATGGTCAGCGGGCCGCTTCCTTCGAGACCAGGGCCACCGCCTCGTCCACATCGTCCGTGACGTGGAACAGGAGCAGGTCCTTCTCCGAGGCCTTGCCCTGGGCGATCAGTGTGTTCCTGAGCCAGTCGACCAGGCCGCCCCAGTACTCGCTGCCGAACAGCACGATCGGGAAGCGGGTCACCTTCTGGGTCTGCACCAGGGTGAGCGCCTCGAAGAGTTCGTCCAGGGTGCCCAGGCCGCCGGGCAGGACCACGAACCCTTGCGCGTACTTCACGAACATCATCTTGCGGACGAAGAAGTAGCGGAAGTTCAGGCCGATGTCGACGTAGGGGTTCAGACCCTGTTCGAAGGGCAGCTCGATGCCGAGGCCGACCGAGATGCCCTTCGCCTCGCAGGCGCCCTTGTTGGCGGCCTCCATGGCGCCGGGGCCGCCGCCCGTGATCACTGCCCAGCCCGCCTCCACCAGGCCGCGGCCGAGCCGTACCCCCGCCTCGTACTCCGGCGAGTCCACCTTGGTGCGCGCCGAGCCGAACACGCTGATCGCGGGCGGGAGTTCGGCGAGGGTGCCGAAGCCCTCGATGAACTCCGACTGGATGCGCAGCACCCGCCAGGGGTCCGTGTGGACCCAGTCCGACGGGCCGCCCGCGTCCAGCAGACGCTGGTCGGTCGTGCTCGCCGTCACCTGGCTCCGCCTCCGGAGGACCGGTCCCAGGCGCTGCTCCTCCGGTGGCACTTTCTTGCCCTCGGGGTTCCCGGTAGCCATGTGCGCTCCCTCCGCTTGCGGGGTGTTTCCACCTCAGCGTAGATCTACGCGGGTTACGGACGAGGGACCTCAGCGTGTCAGCCAGTTGCGCAGGCGTTCCTCGCCCGCCAGGATCTTGGCCGTTTCGACCCGTTCGTCCCGCTTGTGTGCCAAGTGCGGGTTCCCCGGGCCGTAGTTGACCGCGGGGATGCCGAGGGAGGAGAAGCGCGACACGTCGGTCCAGCCGTACTTCGGCTGCGGGGTGCCGCCGACCGCCTCGATGAAGGCCGCCGCGGCCGGGTGCGAGAGGCCGGGCAGTGCTGCGCCGCTGTGGTCGTCCACCACGAACTCCTGCACCCCGCAGTCCGCGAAGACCTCCCGGACGTGGGCGATCGCCTCGTCCTCCGTGCGGTCGGGGGCATAGCGGAAGTTGACGGTCACGACGCACTCGTCGGGGATGACATTGCCTGCCACACCGCCCGAGATGCCCACCGCGTTGAGGCCCTCCCGGTACTCCAGGCCGTCGATCACCGGGTAGCGCGGTTCGTACGACGCCAGGCGGGCCAGGATCGGCGCGGCCGCGTGGATCGCGTTGGAGCCCATCCAGCTGCGCGCCGAGTGGGCCCGCTCGCCCTTCGTCTTCAGCAGGACCCTGAGGGTGCCCTGGCAGCCGCCCTCGACCTCGCCGTCCGAGGGCTCCAGGAGCACCGCGAAGTCGCCCTGCAGCCATTCGGGGTGCGCCTCGGCGACGTGCCTCAGGCCGTTGAGGTCCGCCGCCACCTCTTCGTTGTCGTAGAAGACGAAGGTCAGGTCGCGGTTGGGGGCCGGGACCGTGGCCGCGATGCGCAGCTGCACCGCCACGCCCGACTTCATGTCGCAGGTGCCGCAGCCCCACAGGACGCCGTCCTCGTCCAGCCGGGACGGGACGTTGCCGGCGATCGGCACCGTGTCGATGTGACCGGCCAGGATCACCCGCTCCGCACGGCCCAGGTCCGTCCGCGCGACGACGTTGTTGCCGTACCGCTCGACGGTCAGCTGCGGCAGGGCGCGCAGGGCGGTCTCGATCGCGTCGGCGAGGGGCTTCTCGGTGCCGCTCTCGGACGGGAAGTCGACGAGCTGCGCGGTGAGCTCGGCAGCGTCCAGGGTGAGGTCAAGCGGGGTGTCGGCCATGCCGTCGACCCTAACCCGCCGGCGCCTGGGCCCACTGTGCACATCCGGCTCGTGGGCCACAGTGCCCTCCGCTACCTTGTACGACGTGCCAGAGCCGTCACCCACCCTCAAACGCCGTGGCCGCCTCTTCCGCATCGGGGCGGCCTTCGTGGTCCTGCTCGCCCTCGCGGGCTATCTCACGGTGCAGTACGTCACCGGGGGCAGAGGCGCGTCGGGCTGCAAGGTGGTCTCGGGCGGGAGCGACGGGGCGGCGTACGAGTTCACGCCCGAGCAGGCGGTGAACGCGGCGACGATCGCCGTGGTGGGCACCGGGCGCGGCATGCCCGAGCGGGCGGTGACCATCGCGCTCGCGACCGCGCTGCAGGAGTCGGGGCTGCACAACATCGAGCACGGCGACCGGGATTCGCTCGGCCTGTTCCAGCAGCGGCCCTCGCAGGGCTGGGGCACCAAGAAGCAGATCCTGGACCCGACGTACGCGGCGGGCGTGTTCTACCAGCACCTGGCCAAGGTGCAGGACTACGCGAAGCTCCCTCTCACCGAGGCCGCGCAGCGCGTGCAGCGCAGCGGCTATCCCGAGGCGTACGCCAAGCACGAGCCGGACGCCGCCCTGCTCTCCGCCGCCCTCACCGGGAACGCGGCGGCCACGCTGACCTGCGCCGGTCTCCCGGCCACCACCGAGGCGGCGGGGCCGGACGCCGTACGGGCCGCTCTCGTACGGGACTTCGGGCGTGACGCACTGCAGCCGGCCGGCGCGGAAGTGAGCGCCAGGTCGACACCGGCGTCCTCGGCGGCCCCGAGCACCCGGACCACCACCGCCCGCACCGTCACGGTCCCCGTCGTCGCCGACAAGAGCCCCGCCAAGGGCCGCAGCGTCCGGCAGCGCGGCTGGCAGCTCGCCCACTGGGCCGTGGCCAACTCCTCCGCGCTGCACATCGAACGCGTCTCCTACGGCGGACGGGAATGGACCGCCGGAAACGCCGACAGCCCGTGGCACCCGGCCGCCGCGGCAGGTTCCGGCGGGGCGGAAAAGGCTGCGGGCGCGGTCCGAATCGTCACTGCGCAGTAGTGCGGGCCTTCACTCGCGCGGGTTATGCCCGGCATGCGCGGTCCACGGTGTGGGCAGGTTTTCGCACCGTCACCCCTGTATCCGTCAAAGCCCTTGTGAACAAAGGGGTGTAAGGATTCGGCACGCTTTCCGGCGGGGCGCTTTTTGCCCGTTTTTATCCGCAGCCGATAATGCGACGCATTGCCAACTCTTTGCTTTGGGACGCCGCAACCTTCAGAGGCTTCGAGCGGTAGTTACTGCGTCCGAGCCCGGACGATCAACATCCATCGAAGGAGCATCATGTCCCTCCCCCTGACCCGTCGGATCGCCCGTGCCGCGCTGCTCGTCGCAGCGGGAGCGGCTGCCGGGGTCGGTGCGGCCGGCTCCGCGAGCGCGGCCCCCGAACTGCCCGCCGCCCCGAACGTCGGCGGCCTGACCGCCGTGGACGGGGCGAGCGTCGGCAACACCGTCGACGGTGCGGCGCAGAACGTCACCGGGCTCGCCGGCGAGACCGGCGGCAACGCGGTCAAGAAGGCCGTGCCGAACGCGGGCAAGACCGGTGGCAGCGTTGCGAAGACGGCGGCGCCTGCGGCGCAGCGGACCGCGGGTGCCGCGGCGGGCTCCGTCGGGGAGATCGTCGGCGTCACCACGCAGACGGCGACCAAGGACGGCGGCACCCTGCCGACCGGCGGCCTGACCAAGGGCGGCCTGACGGCCCCCGGCCAGCTGCCGGTGAAGGGCCTCCCGATCACCGGCTGAGCGACCTGCACGACGAGGGGGCCCGGGACACTGTCCCGGGCCCCCTCGTCACGTCCACGGACGGCTACAGACGCTCCACGGCCGCCCGCACCCGCTCGTCCGTCGCCGTCAGCGCCACCCGTACGAACGTCTCGCCGGCCGTGCCGTAGAAGTCGCCCGGCGCGACCAGGATGCCGAGCTCGGCCAGATGGGCCACGGTGTCCCAGCAGGACTCGTCCCGCGTCGCCCACAGATAGAGGCTGGCCTCGCTGTGCTCGATGCGGAAGCCGTGGCCGAGGAGCGCCTCGCGCAGGGCCGTACGCCGGGCCGCGTACCGCTCCCGCTGCTCACGGACATGGGCGTCGTCGCCCAGAGCCGCCACCACGGCCGCCTGCGTGGGCGCCGAGGTCATCATGCCGCCGTGCTTGCGGATCTCCAGCAGCGGACCGAGTACGGCGGGGTCGCCGGCCAGGAAGGCCGCACGGTAGCCCGCCAGGTTGGAACGCTTGGAGAGGGAATGGACGGACACGATGCCCTCGTACGAGCCGCCGTTCACGTCGGGGTGCAGGACCGAGATCGGCTCCGCCTCCCAGCCCAGCTCCAGGTAGCACTCGTCGGAGAAGAGCAGGACGTCGTGCTCGCGCGCCCAGGCGACGATCCGGGTCAGCTCGTCCTTGCTCAGCACCTTGCCTGTGGGGTTCGACGGCGAGTTGAGCCAGAGGAGCTTCAGATTCGCGGGGTCGAGGTCCGTCGGATCGTCGTAGACCTCGTACTCCGCGCGCGCCAGGCGGGCGCCGACCTCGTACGTCGGGTATGCGAGGCGCGGGTACGCGACCTTGTCGCCGGGGCCGAGGCCCAGCTGGGTGGGGAGCCAGGCGACGAGTTCCTTGGAGCCGACGATCGGCAGGACGTGCCGGTGGGTGACCTCGCGGGCGCCGAGCCGGCGCTCGACCCAGCCGGTGATCGCGTCGCGCAGGGCCGGCGTGCCCCAGACCGTCGGGTAGCCCGGGGAGTCCGCCGCGTCGATCAGCGCCTTCTGGATCAGCTCGGGGACCGGGTCGACCGGGGTGCCGACGGAGAGGTCGACGATGCCGTCCGGGTGCGAGGCGGCCGTCTTCTTGTACGGCTCCAGCTTGTCCCAGGGGAAGGTGGGCAGGCGGTCGGAGACTGCGGACACGGGATCTGGCTCACTTTCTGGTACGGCAGAGGGCATAAAGGCCCTGGTACGGCAAACGCCTCGGCCCCGTACGGCGATCACCAGGGCGATCCGGCCGTACGGGACCGAGGCGGCACGGTGTGCGGGCCGCTTGGGTGACTACTCGGCCTGCGGCGGCAGAGCGGCGATGACGGGGTGGTCCCGCTCGATGAGGCCCAGCTTGCTGGCGCCGCCGGGGGAGCCGAGCTCGTCGAAGAACTCGACGTTCGCCTTGTAGTAGTCCTTCCACTCCTCCGGAGTGTCGTCCTCGTAGAAGATCGCCTCGACCGGGCATACCGGCTCACAGGCACCACAGTCGACGCATTCGTCCGGGTGGATGTACAAGGACCGCTGGCCCTCGTAGATGCAGTCGACCGGGCACTCCTCGATGCACGCCTTGTCCTTGACGTCGACACAAGGCTGCGCGATGACGTAGGTCACGCTGTCGTTCCTCCTCGATAGGGCGCTGGCGGGCCTCCGTAGGCTCCGCCGCCTGGCGCGCGGGAGCGCGGCTCGTCGATGCCCGCCCCTAGTATCTCCGTTCTTGGGCTTGATCCGAACAGGAGGGGTGAACTGACCTGTGGAAATCTCGGCCGGCGGACGTCTCGAGGTTCGTATCACCGCTGCTGACGTGGGGAAACGGGTCTCGGTACGACGCTTGATCGAACCTGCGGTCCCGGAAGAGAAGTTCACCGACACGGTGGGTGTTCTCACATCATGGGACAACGGTGTGCTGCTGATCACACGCAAGGGCGGCGAGAGCGTCCGGATTCCGGAATCCTCGCTGGTCGCGGGGAAGGTCGTGCCCTCGGCCCCGGCCCGGCGCAGGGGCCCCGCCGCCTCCTACGAGGAGCTCGCGCACGTCGCCACGCGCGCGTGGCGGCCGATGGAGAGCGAGCGGCTCGGCGAGTGGGAGCTGCGGGCCGCGGGCGGGTTCACCCGGCGCGCCAATTCGGTGCTGCCGCTCGGCGACCCGGGCGTGCCCCTCGACGAGGCGCTGAGCGTCGTACGACGGTGGTACGGCGACCGTGGGCTGCCCGCGTACATCCAGACCGCGACCGGCGCCGAGGGCACGCAGGAGCTGCTGTGCGCGGAGCTGGAGCGGCGCGGGTGGGTGCGTGAGGTGACCGCCGAGCTGTGGGTCGGGGCGCTGGCGCCGGTCGCAGACCGGACCGAGGGAGCCGGTGTCGTGCTGTCCCGGGAGGCCGACGAGGCATGGCTTGCGCGGTACCAGCGCAAGGGGGTGAGCGAGGTGGCGCTGAAGGTACTGGGGAGCGGGCCGTCGGTGTGGTTCGCGACGGTTCCCGGATCGTCGGAGGGTGCGGCGCCCGCGGCGATCGGGCGGTGTGTCGTGGACGGGCGCTGGGCCTCCTTCGCCGCGGTCGAGGTAGATCCGGCGCTGCGGCGGCTGGGGCTGGCCACCACGGTCATGGCCGCGCTGGCCCGGCAGGCCCTGGAGGAGGGCGCCTCGGCCGCCTGGCTCCAGGTCGAGGAGGACAACGCCGGGGCGCGGGCGCTGTACGCCGGGATGGGCTTCGCCGCGCACCATGCGTACCACCACTACCGGGAACCGGCGGCTCCCGGCAGCGGCCAGTAGTACCGATCGCCGGGAGAGGGCACGAGCCTGCTATGCGTCCCCCATACCCCCCACCGCCCGAGAGGTCCGCCGAGCTGCGGCGGCGGTTCGCCGAGGAGGCGCGGTCCGAGCGGCCCGATCTGTCCACGCTGTGCCTGCTGGTCGGCGCGGAGGCGGACGGGGCGCTGGACGAGGCGGGCCTGGACGCCGCGCAGATGGAGCTGGACCGGCTGGCGGGGCGGGTGCCGTTCCGGCCCGGCGGTCCGATGGCCTGGGCAACGGCGCTGCACCACCTCCTCGGGGCGCAGGACGGCTTCCGCGGCTCCCCCGCCGACTATCAGCGCCTGGAGTCGTCGCTGCTGCACGAGGTGCTGCGGCGGCGGCGCGGGCTGCCGATCCTGTTGTCGGTGGTGTGGATGGAGGTCGCGCGGCGGGCGGGGGCGCCGGTGTACGGGGTCGCTCTGCCGGGGCACTTCGTGGTGGGGTTCGGGCCTCAGGAGCAGCAGGTGCTGGTGGATCCGTTCGACGGGGGGCGTGTGCTGGGTGCCGGCGACGCGGAACTGTTGGTGGCCGGGGCGACCGGGGCTCCATTGGATCAGGCGATGTTGACGCCGACGGATCCGTTGGATGTGGTTCTGCGGATTCTCAACAACATCCGGGCGTGGGCTGCGGCGCGGCCGGAGCGGTCGGATGTGTCGCTGTGGGCGGTGGACCTGTCGTTGTTGTTGCCTTCGCATCCGGCGCGGTTGCGGTATGAGCGGGCGCAATTGCTTGTGCAGCGGGGGGACTTCGTCGATGGGGCGGTGGAGTTGGAGGCGTATGCCGGGGTTTTGGCGGCGGTGGATGAAGCGGCTGCGCAGCGCGTGCGGGGGCAGGCCCGAGCGGCTCGTGCACTGCTCAACTGAGTTCGCCTAATCGCCATGGGGGAGTCTGTAATTGCGCGAGTGCTGGTTCGTCGTGGCTTGTCGCGCAGTTCCCCGCGCCCCTTGGGGGGTTACAGCCAGCCTTTTTCTCGTGCTATCCGGACGGCTTCGGCCCTGTTTCGTACAGCCAGTTTCTGGATTGCCATGGAGAGATAGTTGCGGACGGTGCCCTGGGACAAATGCAAGGCCTTTGCCAGTTCCGCATTCGTCGAGCCGTCCGCCGCCGCCCGCAGGACCTCTCGCTCTCGGTCCGTCAGGGGGTTGGCGCCCTCTGCCAGGGCTGCTGCCGCCAGCGTCGGGTCGATGACCCGCTCCCCCGCCAGTACCTTCCGTACCGCCGCTGCCAGTTGGGCCGCCGGGGCGTCCTTGACCAGGAAGGCGTCGGCGCCTGCTTCCATCGCGCTGCGGAGGTAGCCGGGGCGGCCGAAGGTGGTGAGGACGACCAGCTTCACGCCGGGGAGGGTCTTGTGGACCTGGGCCGCCGCCTCGATGCCGGTGCAGCCCGGCATCTCGATGTCGAGGAGGGCCACGTCCACGGCGTGCTCGCGTGCCGCGGCCAACACCTCGTCGCCGCGGGCCACTTGGGCGACGACCTCGATGTCGTCCTCCAGGCCGAGGAGCGCGGCCAGCGCCTCGCGGACCATCGACTGGTCCTCGGCGAGCAGCACCTTGATCGTAGGACTCATGCACCGGATCCTACGGGCGGCGGTGTGTCGACAGGGACGCGGGCGACCAGGCGGAAGCCCTGCTTGACGCGGCCGGCCTCCAGGGTGCCGCCGGCCTTCTCCAGGCGTTCCGTCAGGCCCGTCAGACCGTTGCCGGGGCCCTTGCCGGAGCCGCCGGAGCCGTTGTCCTCGACGGAGAGTTCCAGGACCGGGCCGTCCAGGGTCTGGCGGTGCAGCACCTCCACCGTGCAGCGCGTGGCGCCGCTGTGCCGTACGACGTTGGTGACCGCCTCGCGCAGCGCCCAGGCCAGGGCGGACTCGCTCTCCTCGGGGACGCCGGTGAGGTCCGGTTCGGCGGGGACGTCTGCCGTGACGCTCGCTGCCGTCAGAGCGACCTGTGTGCCCGCGAGTTCCGCGGACAGGCGCGGGCGGCGATAGCCGGTGACGGCCTCGCGGACGTCCACCAGGGCCTGGCGGCTGACCTGTTCGATGTCGGCGACCTGCTGGGCCGCCTTGTCGGGGTGGTCGGGGAGCATACGGCCCGCCAGTTCGCTCTTCAGCGTGATCAATGACAAGGAATGCCCCAGCAGGTCGTGCAGATCCCTGGCCAGGCGCAACCGCTCCTCGTTGGCGGCCAGTTGAGCCACCGTCGCGCGGGCCTTGCGCAACTCCACCGTCGTCCGCACCAGTTGCTTCACGCCCATCATCGCGAAGCCCAGGAGCAGCACCACCAGGACCAGGCTCCAGTCGTCCAACCCGACGTGCAGGCCGACCAGGACCATCGCGAGGGTGTTCGCCCCGACCGCCCCGTACGCGATCCGCTGCGGCAGCGTGGCACCGCAGGTGACGGAGACGTACACGAAGAGGCCGAGCCACGGCTTGCCGAGGGTGAGGCTCAGGACGACGGCGAGCGTGCCGAGCAGGAGGACGAGGGCGCCGACGAACCGGCCGCCGAACGACCGGCCCATGTTCCGGAAGACCAGAGTCAGATAGACGCCGGTGAAGGAGATCAGGGCCACCCAGCCGGCCGCGGTCGCGGCCGTCGAGTGGTGGCCGGAGGTCAGGTCCTGCACCGGCGATCCGAGGAAGATCAGCCAGGGCAGGATCCAGACGATCTTGCGCATCGCCTCGGCCCGGTTGCGGGGCTCCTGCCCGACCCGGATCGCGTTCTCGGCCCGGAGGTCCCCGGGCAGCCCGTCGTCCGTCATCGTGCTCACGCCTTCAGCGTGTCCTTCCGGTACAGCCAGGCCGCGCCGCCCGCGAAGAGCAGGAAGAAGACGACGAGGATGGCGATGTCCTGGGCATGGGGGGCCTGGCTCTGTTCGATGGCCCGTCCGAGTGCAGCGTACGCGTGCGTGGGCAGCCACTTGGCGATGTCCTGCAGCCAGGTCGGGAAGGTGGAGGACGGCATCCACAGGCCGCCGAGGATCGACAGACCGAAGTAGACGATCATTGTGATCGGGCGGACCGCGTCTCCGGAGGCGAGGTAGCCGATGGCGACGCCGAGCGCGGCGAAGACCAGGCTGCCGGCCCAGATCGCGCCGGTGAGGGCGACCCACTGCCAGGCGTCCAGGCGTACGTCCTTCACGGCGGCGGCGACCAGGAACACGACCACGATGGACGGCAGGCTCACCACGGCCGCGCTGGCGGTCTTGGCGAGGACGTAGCCGCGACCGGGCAGCGTGGTCAGCCGCAGCTGCCGTACCCAGCCGCCCTCCCGCTCCTTGGCGATGCGCTCGCTGTTGCCCATCAGGACGGCGGTCAGGGCGCCGAAGGAGGCCATGGAGACCATGACGTACTTCGCGACGCTCAGGCCGCTGCCGTCGACATTGCCCGTCTGGTTGGAGACGAGCAGGAAGATCACCGACGGGTAGATCACCGAGAAGAACAGGAACTTGCGGTTGCGCAGGGCGCGGGCGAGTTCCAGCTTGATGAGACTGTTCATGACTGCTTGGCCTCCTCGGCGGCGGTGATGGCGACGAAGGCCTGCTCCAGACCGAGGCCGGCGACTTCGAGGTTGCGGGGGTAGACGCCGAGGCCGTAGAGGGCGTGGACGGTCGCGTCGGCGTCGGTGGACTGGATGCGGATGGTCTGGCCCGAGATGTCGACAGAGGTCAGGAACGGGAGCGCGCGGATCGGGGTCTCGTCGATCTCGCCCTCCAGGTCGAAGGAGACGCGGCGCGCGCCCGCCTTCGCCTTGATCTCGGCCGCCGTGCCGTCCGCGAGGAGGCGGCCGCGGTGCAGGACGAGCACGCGGTCGGCGATCGCGTCGGCCTCCTCCAGGTAGTGCGTGGCGAAGAGGACCGTACGGCCCTGGTCGGCCTGCTCGCGCATGGTGGCCCAGAAGGCCTGGCGGGCGGAGACGTCCATGCCGGTGGTGGGCTCGTCGAGGACGATCAGGTCGCTGTCGCCGGCCGTGGCGAGGGCGAAGCGGACGCGCTGGGCCTGGCCGCCGGAGAGCTTGTTGACCTTGCGGTCGGCGATCTGGGAGATGCCGGCGCGGGCCAGCACGTCCTTCGCCTTGTACGGCTTCGGGTGCAGGTCGCAGGCGAGCTTCACCAGCTCGGCGACCGTGACCTCGTCCATCAGTCCGCCGCTCTGCAGCATGGCGCCCACCCGCCCGGCGACGATCGCGTCGCGGGGGCTGGTGCCGAAGACGCGGACCGTACCGCTGTCGGCGTGCTTGAGGCCGAGCAGCAGGTCGAGGGTGGTGGACTTGCCGGCCCCGTTGGGCCCCAGCAGGGCCACGGTCTCCCCCGGGTGCAGCGCGAGGCTCAGCCCGTCGACCGCGCGTACGGTCCCGTAGGTCTTGCTCACCTGGTCGAAGCCGACCACCGGGGTGGTGGCGGTCGCTGTCGCTGTCGTCGTCATGTCCACCATGGTGGCGGGGAGCCCTCAGGTCGGGGCAGTGTCGGCGGTCCCGAGTGGCGGATGACAGATGTCATGCGCAGGCCGTGACAGCGGTCGGTGACATACGACGAGAGGGCACCCGGCGTCGCGCCGGGTGCCCTCTCTCGGTCGTGCCGGGCTAGCTCGGGTTCGTCTGGATGACGCCGACCCGGTTGGTCTTGCTCAGCAGGGCCTGGCGCAGGGCGACGTAGACGTCCTGCGGCGTGACGGCGGTCTTCTTGCCGGTACCGCGGGTGATCTGGACGCCGTCGAAGGCGCCGCCGTAGAGCTTCTTGAGCGCGGTCAGGTCGGGGCTGTCGACCAGCTTGCCGTTCACGGCCTTGACCTTCAGGAACTTCCACAGGGAGTTCTGCGGGCTGAAGGCCACCGGGGAACCGCCCGAGTCCGTCTTGACCGTGACGAGCCCGGACATGGCCGGCTCGGCGAAGGCCTTCATCTCCCGGTCGACCTCGGCGTTCGTGACACTCGGCTGCTGGGTCGTGGTCACGACCGCGACCGGGTCGGTGGAGTTGGTCTCCACCTGGTTGCGGTACGCCTCCTCGACCGCCTGGGCCGACTTGGCGGCGTCGATGCCCTTGCCCGCCTTGCCGTAGACGGCGACGGCCTTGCCGGACTTGAACTCGATCGCGCCCTCGGTCATCGAGCCGGAGCCGCCGGCCGCGGTCTGCAGCGCCGCGCTCAGCTTCTCCTCGTCGACCGGCATGACCGGGTCGACGACGCGGTGGTTGCCGAAGAGGGAGCCGATGACGGAGATCGGGTTGTAGTCGGCCTCCGCTGCCGCGGCGACCGTGGACTGCTCGTCGAACTGGAGGCCCGACTGGTCCGGCTTGAGCGAGACGGTGGAGCCGCCGACCGACAGCTTCAGCGGCTTGTTCACGCGGGCGCCGAAGGCCGCATCGAGCTTCTTGACCGCCTCGTCGCGGGTGCCGCCGCCGATGTCGACGCCGAGCACGGTGGTGCCCTTGGGCACGTCGGAGTGGTTCATCAGCAGCCCGGCGCCGTACGCCAGACCGCCGACGACGACCACGCCGGTGCCGAGCAGCACCAGCTTGTTGCGCCCCTTCTTCTGTTTCTTGGGCGCGGAGGCGGCCGACTTGTTCTGGGAGGTCGGCTCGGGCAGCTTCGGGGGCGTGTGCGGCAGCGGGCCGTCGGTGTGGGCGCCGGGCCCGAACGGGGAGTTCGCGCCGGGCGGCACGACCGGGATGCCGCTGGTGACGGTGTGTCCGGAGACGTTGTCCGGCGCCGGGAAGCCCTGCTGGCCCGGCTCGGGGGCCGGCTTCTGCGGGGTGAGGATCGCGGTGTCGTCGCTGAGGCCGCCACCGGGACCGAGGCCCGCACCGAGCGGGCCGCCGATGGTTCCGGGGCCCGCGGGGCCACCAGGCCCGCCGATGCCTGCGGGTCCGCCGAGGCCGGCAGGTCCGCCGGAGCCGACAGGTCCCGCAGGTCCGGAAGGTCCCGCAGGTCCGCCGCCGAAGGGCGAGGTCAGGGAGCCTTCACCGGTGACCGGTCCGACGGTCGGGCCCGCGGGGCCCTGGCCGCCGCGGCCGTTCGGCCCGCTGAAGCCGCTCGCGCCGCCGTAACCGCCTTGATTGTTCTGCCCGTTCTGTCCGTTCTGGGTGCTGCGCTCGCCGTCCGAGAAGTACGGGAGCTCGTCACGGCGCGGTTCGCCGCCGCCACTGCCGGGGCGCGCGCCGCCCCCGAGCGGTCCCGCGGCCAGCGCCTCGGTGACGTCGAAGGAACCGGTGCCGCCGCCGTGCCCGGGGGCCACGGGCCCGCCGGTCGCTCCGGGGAGGCCTGCGCCGTTCGTCCCGCCGGGACGGGAGATGCCGCCGCCCGCACCGCCGGGCCGGGAGCCGCCCGGCACGCTCATGGAGCCGACCACACCGCCGGGGCGGCCGGCGCCCGGACGGGTGCCGCCGGAAGGGGCACCCGGGCCGAAGGGCCCACCGCCCGGGGCGGGCGCGCCCGCGCCCGAACCACCCGGCAGACCGGCCCCGTTGGTCGGGCTGCCGCCCTGACCGCCCTTGGCAGGAGCGGACTTGCGGGGCGCGAACCACCCGCTCGTCTTCTCCTCGGCGGGCTGAGCGGGCTCGGCCGGAGGCTCGACCGTGCTCATGGCCTGGGTCGCCCCCGGCGCCGGCGCCTGGGTCTCCCCGGTGTCGTCGGAGCTGTCGGCGTCCGCGACGGGCGTACGCACGACGACCGGCGGAATGGGCCGCGACCCGGGGATGTTGATCCGGATCCGGGTCGTCAGCGTGGTCTCGGTCTTGCGGTCCTCCGGCTGCGCGGCCGAACGGCCCGCATCCGTACCGGCGTCGGAAGCCGTGGGGGTCCCGTACGGCGGCGTGCCCGACGGGTAAGCGGCTCCGCCGCGCCCGTTGGGCCCGGAGGACGGAGTGTCAGTTTCACGACTCAAGGCAGGTTCTCCCGGTTGGCTCCGCCGCCCGACACAACCTCACGGGCGGCTCGGCGGCGCGCACCACCATACTGGCCACTTCTGGCGCGTATCCCATGACCGCCGGGGAAACCCACACGGGACTCGCACCAGTGGTTAATGGCGAAGTGGTACGTCACTTGCCAAGTCGGACGTCACGGCCACCTGGTTGCCGCCCCTGTCCAAGGGTGGCGCACATCACAGCCACGGCCATCCCTCCGAGGAGGAAGAGATAGGAGCCGCCTCCTGCGCCGAAGAGGAAGTCCCCTTCGGGTCTGCTGGCGGTGAGCAGAATGACGGAGATCATCCATCCGGCGGCGGGCGCGATCGCCCCGCCCCGGGTGTCGGTGGCCCGCCCGCCGCCCAGACAGAGCCCGGCCTCGCCGGCGAGCGCGAGCAGCAGACCGCCCGGGAACCAGCCGGCCTGCACCAGCGCACCGGCCGCCCCGACGACCGCGCCGAGCACGAAGAGACCCAGGTACAGGAGCGTCCGCCCGGCGGAGGGCCGCTCCAGCGGCTGGGCGAGCATGGAACCGCGCTCCGTCATGACGCCTCCTCGATGTCGAGCCCGGCGAAGAGATCGGCCTCTCTCGGCTCTCCGCCTTCCCCGCGCACCAATTCGTAGTACTCGGTGGTGAAGAGGGGCTGTGCCTGCTCGTTGGAGAGCGCGAAGTACGGTTCCGCGACCTCGATCTGCGTGGCGTGCGCCCGCATCGCGGCGGCCTTGGCGGCGGCGTGTGCGGTGCCGTCGATCTCGGTGGTGATCCGCTCGTCGGGCACGACACCCGGTACGTCGTCGATGACAGCAGCCTTGAAGAAGGGCAGACCGGGCAGATCCTCCGCAAGCCGGGCGAAGGCGCCCTCGGCTACGGAGCGGGGCACCCGGTTCCAGTAGATCTTGGGGATCTGCCACCCCGCCCCGGCGGCCAGTTCGGCGGCGCGCATGGCGACGCGGTGGGCCTGGATGTGGTCGGGGTGGCCGTATCCGCCGTTGTCGTCGTAGGTGACGAGGACCTGGGGGCGTACTTCGAGGATGACCTCGACGAGGTGCCGGGCCGCCTCGTCGACGTCCGCCTGCCAGAAGCAGGCCGGATCGTCGTTGTCGGCCAGGCCCATCATCCCGGAGTCCGTGTAGCGGCCCGGGCCGCCGAGCTGACGGAAGTCCTCCACGCCGAGTTCGCGCATGGCGGCGGTGAGCTCGCCGAGCCGGTACTCGCCCAGGGCGGCGCCGGTGAGGTGCTGGAGCTCCGGCGGAATGACCTCGCCGAGCTCGCCGAGGGTGCAGGTGACCAGGGTCACGCGGGCACCCCCGGCCGCATACGCGGCCATGGTCGCGCCGTTGTTGATCGACTCGTCGTCCGGGTGCGCATGCACCAGCAGCAGACGCCGGGCGGGCTGTTCCGTCATGGAGCCCACCCTACGAGGCGGCACTGACAGCGCGGTGCAGCCCGGGCGTCAGAACTTGATGCTGCCGATCATGCTCGCGATGTTCGTCGTCAGATCGTTGATCGTGGGCGCGACCGTCGAGGAGGCGAGATAGAACCCCAGGAGAATGCAGACGAGGGCATGCCCGCCCTTCAGCCCTGACTTCCTGACGAGCAGGAAGACGACGATCGCCAGCAGCACCACCGCCGAAATCGAGAGTGCCACGGCGGCTCACCTCCAAAGGTCCCAAGAGCGCGGGGGTCGGACTTAGGGGCCAGACAAATCCACACAACAACCAGCAGGTTCATACCCACTATGCGCTAGTGATCATAACTATCCGACCGCGCGCATCGGTCGGCGCACGGCCGCACAAGGGGGCGCATGGCCAATATGGTCAGGGCATGACGACGACGTCCGACTCCTTCCCCCGCAGGCACGCCCGCACCCAGCGGTTCACGCTGGGCGCGCCGCGCGCTTTCACCGTGGCGCCCGACGGTGCCCGTGTCGCGTTCCTGCGCTCCACCTCCGGTACGGACAGGGCGAGTTCCCTGTGGGTCCTCGATGTACGGGACGGCGGGGAGCGCGTGGCGGCCGACCCGCGCGCCCTGCTCGGCGGCGCCTCGGAGGAGCTCCCGCCGGAGGAGCGGGCGCGCCGGGAACGCAGCCGCGAGGGCGGCGCCGGCATCGTCGGCTACGCCACCGACGCAGCAGTGGAGTTGGCGTCTTTCGCCTTGTCAGGGCGGCTTTTCGCAGCCGAGCTGCGGGCCGGTACGGCACGTGAACTCCCGGTCCCCGGGCCGGTGATCGACCCGCGCCCCTCCCCCGACGGCCGCCATGTCGCATACGTCGCGCAGGGTGCGCTGCGGGTGGTGGGCGCCGAGGGCAAGGACGAACGGGCCCTTGCGGAGCCGGAGTCGGCGAACGTCACCTATGGGCTGGCCGAGTTCATCGCGGCCGAGGAGATGGGCCGCTCGCGCGGCTTCTGGTGGTCGCCGGACTCGGACCGGCTGCTGGTCGCGCGCGTGGACGACACGCCGGTAAGGCGCTGGTGGATCTCCGACCCGGCCCAGCCGCAACGTGACCCACAGCACGTCGCCTACCCGGCGGCGGGCACCGACAACGCGGATGTACGGCTGTTCGTGATCGGTCTGGACGGGGTGCGCACGGAGGTTGCCTGGGACCGGGCACGCTACCCATATCTGGCGCATGTGCACTGGTCAGAGGCGGGTGCACCGCTACTGCTCGTACAAGCGCGCGACCAGCGCAGTCAGTTGTTCCTGGCCGTGTCCCCGGAGACGGGCGCGACCCGCCTGGTGCACGCGGACGAAGATCGAGTTTGGCTTGATCTTTTTCCCGGAGTGCCCTGCTGGAGCCCCTCCGGGCAGCTGGTGCGCATCGTCGACGAGGGCGGTGCGCGGGTCCTCGCGGTCGGTGAACGCCCGCTGACGGGGCCGCAGTTGCACGTCCGCGCGGTGCTGGACGTCACGGCCGACGACGTCCTGCTCGCCGCGTCGGCCGGCGAGGAGGCCGAGGCCCCCGAGACCGGCGAGGTGCACGTCTACCGTGTCAACGAGCTGGGCCTGGAGCGTGTCTCGCAGGAGCCCGGCGTGCACTCGGCGGTGCGCGCCGGGGGCGTGACCGTGCTGGTGTCCGCCGCGCTGGACCGGCCGGGCGCCCGCGTACAGGTACTTCGCGACGGCGACCGTAGGGAGATGGGGGTCCCCCCGGCCGGAGGCTGGGGGAGGACGGCGACCATCGCCTCGTATGCGGAAGATCCCGGTATGACCCCGCGGGTAACGCTCACCGAGGGGGGCGCACGGCGCATCCCGTGCGCCGTGCTGCTTCCCCGCGATCATGACGGCGAGACCCCGCTCCCCGTCCTCATGGATCCCTACGGCGGTCCGCACGGCCAGCGGGTGGTCGCCGCGCACAATCCGCATCTGACCTCGCAGTGGTTCGCCGACCAGGGGTTCGCGGTCGTGGTGGCCGACGGCCGCGGCACCCCGGGCCGCTCCCCGGCCTGGGAGAAGGCGGTCCGCGACGAGCTCGCGGCGGTCACCGTCGAGGACCAGGTGGACGCGCTCCAGGCGCTCGCCGACCGCTTCCCCCTGGACCTGACCCGGGTCGGCATCCGCGGCTGGTCCTTCGGCGGCTACTTGGCGGCACTGGCGGTGCTGCGCCGCCCCGACGTCTTCCACGCGGCCGTGGTGGGCGCCCCGGTCACCGATCTGCGCCTGTACGACACCCACTACCAGGAGCGCTACCTCGGCCACCCCGACAAGCAGCCGGAGGTCTACCGCCGCAACTCGCTCATCGACGACGCGGGCCTCGTCGACCCGGCCGAGCCGCACCGCCCGATGATGATCATCCATGGTTTCGCCGACGACAATGTGGTGGTCGCCCACTCCCTGCGGCTGTCCTCGGCCCTGCTGGCCGCCGGCCGCCCGCACGAGGTGCTCCCGCTGTCCGGCGTCACCCACATGACCCCGCAGGAGTCGGTCGCCGAGAACCTGCTCCGGCTCCAGCTGGACTTCCTCCAGCGTTCGCTCTCATAACCGCGCAAACCCGCATGAACCGCGTTTACACGCAGGCAACTTCGAGGAAGCCATACCGATATACGGACGCGCGAGGCTGAACAGCGTACGGCCGTGCGGGTGCCGTAAACGGACCGGGGTGCGCCATGTCACCCCGGTCCGTTGCCGTTCCCGTTCCCGTCCGCGTCCGTCTCCTCCGCCGGCACGACGACCGTCTCTTCCGCGAAGTGACAGGCCGAGTCATGGGCGGCCGGACCGCTCACGTCCCGGAACTCGGCCGGCACCGCCAACAACGGCACCTCCAGCGCGCACCGCTCCTGCGCCTTCCAGCACCGCGTACGGAAGCGGCACCCCGAGGGAATGTTCGTCGGTGACGGCACATCACCCGCGAGGATGATCCGCTCCCGGCGCTCCCGCGCCTCCGGGTCGGGCACGGGCACCGCGGACAGCAGCGCCTGTGTGTAGGGATGCGTCGCATGGTCGTAGATCTCGGCGTCCTTGCCGGTCTCCACGATCCGCCCGAGGTACATCACCCCGACCCGGTCCGAGATGTGCCGGACGATCGACAGGTCGTGCGCGATGAAGATGTACGACAGCTCGAACTCGCTCTGCAGCCGGTCCATCAGGTTGATGACCTGGGCCTGGACGGACACGTCCAGCGCGGAGACGGGCTCGTCGGCGACGATGATCTCGGGGCGCAGCGCCAACCCCCGTGCGATGCCGATGCGTTGGCGCTGGCCGCCGGAGAACTGGTGCGGATAGCGGTTGATGTACTCGGGGTTGAGCCCGACCACGTCCAGCAGCTCCTGGACCTTCTGGCGCCGGTCGCCCTTGGGGGCCACCTCGGGGTGGATCTCGTACGGCTCCCCGATGATGTCACCCACGGTCATCCGCGGGTTGAGGGAGGTGTACGGGTCCTGGAAGACCATCTGGATGTTGCGCCGTACGGATCGCAGGGCCTTGCCCGAGAGCTTGCCGATGTCGTCGCCCTTGTAGCGGATCTCCCCCGCCGTCGGCTTCTCCAGGTTGACCAGCATCTTGGCGACCGTCGACTTGCCGCAGCCGGACTCGCCGACGATGCCGAGGGTTTCGCCGCGGGCGAGTTCGAAGTCCACGCCGTCGACGGCCTTCACCGCGCCGACCTGCTTCTTGAAGAGAATGCCCTGGGTCAGCGGGTAGTGCTTGACGAGCCCGCTGACCTGCAGAATCGCCTCAGCCATTCATGCACTCCCTCCAGAAGTGGCAGGCGCTGCGCCGGTTCTCGTCCACCTCGTGCAGGGGCGGCTCGTCGGTCCGGCACACGTCCTGCGCGAGCGGGCAGCGGGGGTTGAAGGCGCAGCCCGGCGGGATGTTCATGAGGTTGGGCGGCAGGCCCTTGATGGCGTAGAGCTCCTGGCCCTTCTGGTCGAGCCGCGGGATCGACTCCAGCAGGCCCTTGGTGTACGGGTGCGCCGGCACCTTGTAGATGTCGTGCACGGGGGCCGACTCGACGATCCGGCCCGCGTACATCACGGCGATCTTGTCGGCGACGTCGGCGACCACACCCAGGTCGTGGGTGATCAGGATGAGCCCCATGTTGTACTCGCGCTGCAACTCGGCGAGCAGGTCCATCACTTGGGCCTGGACGGTGACGTCCAACGCCGTCGTCGGTTCGTCGGCGATGATCAGGGCCGGCTCCAGCGCCAGGGCCATCGCGATCATGATGCGCTGGCGCATACCGCCGGAGAACTGGTGCGGGTAGTCCTTGACCCGCTCCCTGGCGGCCGGGATCCGTACCCGCTCCATCAGATCGACGGCCTTCGCGCGCGCGTCCTTCTTCGACATCCCCCGGTGCACGACGAACATCTCGCCGAGCTGGTCGCCCACGGAGAGCACGGGGTTGAGGGAGGACAGCGCGTCCTGGAAGATCATCGCCATCTCGGCGCCGCGGACCTTGCGCCGCTCGTCCTCCTTGAGCTTCAGCAGGTCCCGCCCCTGGAAGAGGATCTCGCCGCCCGTGATCCTCCCGGGCGGAATGTCGAGGATGCCCATGACCGCCTGCGCGGTGACGGACTTCCCCGACCCGGACTCACCGAGCACGGCGAGGGTCTCCCCCGCGTCCACGCCGTAGCTGACCCCGTTGACGGCCTTGGCGACCCCGTCCCGGGTCCGGAACTCCACCTGCAGATCCCGCACTTCGAGCAGCATGACGGCGGCTCACCTCAACTTCGGATCGAGGGCGTCGCGCACCGCGTCGCCGAGCATGATGAAGGCCAGCACGGTGACCGCCAGCGCTCCGGCCGGCCACAGCAGCATGTGAGGGGCGTTGCGGATGTAGGGGGAAGCCGCCGAGATGTCGATGCCCCAGCTGACCGTGGGCGGCTTCAGGCCCACGCCGAGGTACGACAGGGTCGCCTCCAGCGCGATGTACGTGCCGAGCGCGATGGTCGCCACGACGATCACCGGTGCGACCGCGTTGGGGGCGATGTGGCGCAGCAGGATGCGGGAGTCGGAAGCACCCAGGGCGCGGGCGGCCTGGACGTAGTCGTTCTGCTTGGCGATGATGACCGCGCCGCGGGCGATGCGGTAGACCTGCGTCCAGCCGAGCAGCACCATGAACCCGATGACCGGCCAGATCGTGTTGCTGGTCACCACGGAGAGCAGGACGAGACCGCCGAGCACGACCGGGATCGCGAAGAAGATGTCGGTGATCCGGGACATCAGCGAGTCGTAGCCCCCGCTGAAGTACCCGGCGAGCCCGCCCAGGACCGAGCCGAGGAGCGCGATGCCGGCCGTGGCCAGCACGCCGACGCTGATGGAGATACGGGTCCCGTACACGGTGCGCGTGTAGACGTCGCAGCCCTGGCCGTCGTAGCCGAAGGGGTGGCCGGGCTGTGAGCCCTCCTGGGCCTTGGCGAGGTCGCACTTCAGCGGATTTCCCGAGGCGATCAGGGACGGCCAGAGGGAGATGACGACCAGGAAGAGGATCACCAGCCCCGAGATGATGAAGACGGGGTTGCGGCGCAGGTCGCGCCAGGCGTCGGACCAGAGGCTTCTGGGCTTCCCGGCCGGACCCGTGCCTTCCGGTCCCCCGGGTGTCCGCTCCAGGGTCTCCGCCTCCGACACCGCCAGGTCCATCGCGCCGCCCATGCCCGCGGAGGAGACGACGCCCTCGGACTCGTGCTGCTCAGGCATAGCGGATCCTCGGGTCGAGTACGGCGTACAGGAGGTCGACGAGCAGATTGGCCACCAGGAAGACCAGGACGAGTACGGTCACGAAGCCGACGACGGTCTGGGTGTTCTGGCGCAGGATGCCCTGGTAGAGCTGGAAGCCCACGCCGTGGATGTTGAAGATCCGCTCGGTGACGATCGCGCCGCCCATCAGCGCGCCGATGTCCGTGCCGATGAAGGTGACCACGGGGATCAGTGAGTTGCGCAGCAGGTGCCGGACGACCACCCGGTGCCACGGCAGCCCCTTGGCGATGGCCGTGCGGACGTAGTCGGAGCGGCGGTTCTCCGCGATGGAGGTGCGGGTCAGCCGGGTGACGTAGGCGAGGGAGACGGACGCGAGGACCAGGCCCGGCACGATGAGCTCGCCGAAGGTGGCCTCGGTGGAGACCGACGGTTTGATCCAGCCCCACTCGACGCCGAGGAGCAGCTGGAGCAGCAGGCCGGTCACGAAGACGGGGACGGAGATGACGACAAGGGTGAGGAGCAGCACCGACGTGTCGACCGGCCGTCCGCGCCGCAGCCCCGTCACGACCCCCAGCGTGATCCCGATGACGATCTCGAAGAGGATCGCGACGATGGTGAGCCGGATGGTGACCGGGAACGCCGTCGACATCAGCTCGGTGACCTTCTGGCCGTTGAAGGCGGTGCCGAAGTCGCCGGTGAAGACGTTCCCCATATAGATCAGGTACTGCTGCCATACGGGCTTATCCAGCCCGAACTCCTTCTTCAGCTGGGCGGCCGTGGCCGGGTCGCACTGCCGCTCGCCGCACAGGCCTGCGATGGGGTCGCCCATCACGTTCACCATCAGGAAGATCAGCAGCGTGGCCCCGATGAACACCGGGATCATCTGGAGCAGACGCCGGACCACATACCGTCCCACGGGCGCTCAGCCGACCTTGATCTCGTTGTAGACGGGCACGCTGAACGGATTGAGCGCGACGTTCGAGAGCCGGTCCGACCAGCCGGCGCTGCCGTTCTGGTACCAGAGCGGGATGGCCGCCATGTTGTCGCGGACGACCTTCTCGGCGCTCTGGAAGAGCGAGATCGCCTTGGTGGTGTCGGTCTCCTGGTTGGCCTGGTCGACGAAATTGTCGAAGTCCTTGTTGGACCAGTGACCGTCGTTGGAGGAGGCGTTGGTGTAGTAGAGCGGCTGCAGGAAGTTCTGGATCAGCGGGTAGTCCATCTGCCAGCCCGCCCGGAACGGACCCGACATCTTCTTCTGCGTGATCTGGTTGCGGAAGTCCGCGAAGGTGCCGACCGGGTTGCCGACGCAGGCCTTGTCGTTGCCGAGCGCGTTGTTGATGGAGTTGCAGACGGCGTCGACCCACTCCTTGTGCGAGCCCGTGTCCGCGTTGTACGAGATCTTGACCTGACCGTTGGGAAGCCCGCCGCCCTCCTGGACCAGCTTCTTGGCCTCGGTCGGGTTGTAGTCGCAGCCGCTCCCGCACAGCCCGTCCTGGAAGCCGCCCTTCGTGCCCAGGACCGGGGAGGTCCAGTCGGTGGCCGGGGTGCGGGTCTTCTGGAAGATCGTGTCGGTGATCTGCTTGCGGTTGATCGCCATGGACAGGCCCTGGCGGACCTTCTCCGAGCCGCTCTTGTTCCAGTCGGCGTCGTAGTAGGGGAAGGCGATCGTCTGGATGATGCCGGCGGGCGTATTCAGATACCGGCCGCCGAGGTCGCTCTTGACGTTCTTGAGCTGGGCGGCCGGGACGTCGTCGACCAGGTCGAGGTTGCCGGCCATCAGGTCGGTGTAGGCGGTGTTGTTGTCGGTGTAGACCTTGAGGTCGACACCGCCGTTCTGCGCCTTGTCCGAGCCGGGGTAGGCGTCCCACTTCCGCAGGGACATCTTCGAGCCCTTGGTGTACGACTCCACCGTGTACGGCCCGTTGCCGACCGGCTTCTTGATCCACGCGGCGTGGTCGGAGAAGAAGGCCGAGGGCAGCGGGTCGTAGGCCGAGTAGCCGAGGGTGTCCGGGAAGGTCGAGAACTTCTGGGTGAGCTTGACGGTGAAGGTCAGATTGCCGGTGACCTTGAGGCCGGAGAGCGTGTCGGCGGTCTGTGCGCCGGTGTCCGGGTGGACCTTGTCGTAGCCCTCGATGTACCCGAAGAAGTACGCGTTCTTCTGGTTGTTCTTGAGGGAGGCCCCGTAGTTCCAGGCGTCCACGAAGGACTTGGCGGTGACCGCCTCGCCGTTGCTGAACTTCCAGCCGCTCTTGACGGTGATCGTGAAGTTCTGCGAGTCCGTGGTGTCGATCTTCTCGGCGAGCATGTCCGTCGCCGCGCCCGTCTTGGGGTCGTACCTCTTCAGCCCCCGGAAGATCATGTCGAGGACCTTGCCGCCCTGCACCTCATTGGTGTTTGCCGGCTCCAGCGGGTTCTGCGGGTCCCCCCAGGAGGAGCTGAGCACCGCGCTGCTGTCACTGCCGCCGCTGCTGCTGCCGCCGCCCCCGCAGGCCGTCGCGGCGAGTGCGACGGCCGCGGCGCATGCGGCCCATTTGGCGTGCGTGGCTCCGCGCATGGGGTGCCTCCTCATGACCGCCGGCCCGTTACCGGCTCCATTACCGGTCAATATCGGCGCAAAAGGCGCATGCCGCATGCGCGCCGAGCCCATTGGGGGATACCCGATGGGGCACACCATCCGGATGGCCGCCCGGCAGCCTCTTGACGAGCTCGCGACAACATCGGGACGATCATTCTCGGCCATTGACCTTCCACCCGGAACGCAATGGATCTTCACCATCCGATGCCGAACCGTTGGATTGTTACGCCAAGATGTACGGATTTCGATACTGGGCCGTCCGCATATCGAACTCATTGACCGTTTCGCGCAGTTGGTCCGAGTTCGGACACGGATCGATTACAACCCGCTACACGCGTAGCTACAGCACGGTCAAGGGAAGGCAAAGAAAGTAAATAGAAGCCCAAGTAGGCCGAGAATTTATTGACCTTGAATGAATTGCGTTGAAAAAGTCCGGCGTAGCCCGTAGGGGAGTGCCCTGCGGAGTCATCAGACCCTCCCTGGGCCAGGAGCATCATGACCCCCCCAACTCCATCGGCGGCTGCCCCGCTTGAGGTGACCGACGCGAGCGTCGAAAAGTCGCCTTCGCCCTCCACCCCCAAGGGCAACGAGAGCCGCTCCCCCGGGCGTCTGGCCTGGACTCGGTTCAAGCGTGACCGTACGGGCGTTATATCCGGCTACATCGTGATCTTCTTCTTCGTGATCGCGATCGGTGCGCCGCTGATAGCCAAGCTGTACGGGAAGAACCCGTACACCAGCTACACCACCCAGCACCCGGAGCTGCTCAACGCCTTCTCGTACCCCGCGGGACCCAACGGCGGTATGAGCTCGGAGTACTGGTTCGGCATCGAGCCCCAACTCGGCCGGGACGTCTTCACGTTCCTCCTCTACGGCATCCGCACCTCGCTGGGCATCGCTGCCGCCGCGACCCTGCTCACCACGGTCCTCGGCGTCGTCATCGGCGTGACGGCGGGCTATCTGGGCGGCAAGACCGACTACTTCGTCGGCCGGGTCATCGACATCGTGCTGTCGTTCCCCTCGACGCTGTTCTTCATCGCGTTCATGCCGGTCGTCTACGGCCTCTTCATCGCCGCCGACGACAACATCCCGACCGGGCTGATCGCGGCCTCCTTGATCATCGTGCTGTCCGCCTTCGGCTGGGCATCCATCGCCCGACTGCTGCGCGGCCAGGTACTCGGCCTGCGCGAGCGGGAGTTCGTCGAGGCCGCAAAGGTCACGGGCGCCTCCCCGATGCGCATCGTGTTCAAGGAGCTGCTGCCCAACCTGTGGACCCCGATCATCATCCAGTCCACGCTGATGCTCCCGACCTATGTGACCGCGGAGGCCGGCCTCGCCTTCCTCGGCGTCGGCATCACGGACCCGACCCCCGACTGGGGCGTCATGATCGGCCGAGGCGCCCAGTTCTACACCGAGGACTTCACCTTCATGCTCTTCCCGGGCCTGTCGATGGTGATCTTCGTCCTCGCCTTCAATCTGCTCGGCGACTCGGTGCGCGACGCGCTCGACCCGAAGTCCAAGCGATAACCCCAGTCCCATCCCGGCCCGGTTCGACGACGTCCGGCTGGTCCCGTCCGTTCCGACTCAATCCATGAGGCAGGCTCAGCATGTCCTTTTCTCGTAGAAACTTCCTGATCGCCACCGGTGTGGCCGCGGCCGGCACCACCGTGCTGAGCGCCTGCAGCAGCGGCAGCAGCAGTTCCTCGAACGACAAGGTGCCCTCGGTCACCGGCTCCAAGACCATGAACATCCCGGTCGGCACCAAGGCCGACTCGACCGGCCCGGCGCCGGAGGTCAAGGGCGCGGTCAAGGGCGGGACGATCTACTCGCTCGACCAGTTCGACATGGACCACCTCGACCCGGCCCAGATCTACGTCTCGACCGAGGGCGCCCTGACCCGGACGATCCACCGCGGCCTCACCGGCTACAAGATCGACGAGAAGGGCGGCTGCACGCTGGTCGGCGACGTCGCCACCGACGCCGGCACCATGAAGGACGGCGGCAAGACCTGGTCGTTCACGATCAAGGACGGCATCAAGTGGGAGGACGGCACCGACCTCTCCATGGACGACGTCCGCCACACCTTCGAGCGCCTCTTCGCCACCTTCGTCACCGAGGGTCCGCGCTACGTCCAGCAGTGGCTGGTCGGCGGCGACAAGTACAAGGGCCCCTACGACGGCAAGAGCCTCGCCTCCGTCGAGATCGAGGGCAAGACCATCACCTTCCGTCTCACCGAGGCGCGCGCGGACTTCAACTACACGCTCGGCATGCCCGGATACGGCCTGGTGTCGAAGAAGAAGGACACCAAGGAGCAGTACGACAAGCGCCCGTACGCCCTCGGCCCGTACAAGATCGACAGCCGCCAGGTCGGCAAGTCGCTGACGCTCGTGCGCAACGAGCACTGGGACCCGAAGACGGACGCGATCCGCAACGCCTACCCGGACAAGTTCATCTTCCAGTTCGGCTTCGAGCCGGTCGCCTCCACGGACCGCTACATCGCGGACAAGGGCAACGACCAGTACACGATGTCGATCTTCAACGAGGTCGCCCCTGAGCGCGTCGCCCAGGTTCTCACCAACGCCACGCTGAAGAAGCGCGTCCTCACCCAGGTCGACACGGTCACGTACTACTGGCCGATCAACATGACCCGGATCAAGGACCTCAAGGTCCGCCAGGCCATCAACTACGCCTGGCCGCACCAGCAGCTGCAGACCATCCGCGGCGGCGCGGCCACCAGCGAGCTGGCCACCACGATCCTCTCCCCGGTGACCCCCGGCTACGAGAAGTTCGACCTCTACGGCACGGGCACGAAGCCCGGCGGCGACCCGGTCAAGGCCAAGGCGCTGCTGAAGGAGGCCGGCAAGGTCGGCCAGAAGCTGGTCATCGCCTACCAGCAGTCGGACAACGCGGTGAAGCAGGCCGTTGCGATCAAGAGCGCCCTGGAGGCCGCCGGCTTCACGGTCGTCAACAAGCAGGTCGACAAGTCGACCTTCTACACCCAGATCGGCAAGATCGACAACGAGTACGACCTGTTCGCGGCCGGCTGGAGCCCGGACTGGCCGAACGGCTACTCGGTCTTCTACCCCTGCTGGAGCGGCAAGAACATCGGCGACGGCCGCAGCAACTACGCCCAGCTGAACGACCCGAGCGTGAACAAGGCGATCGACACGGCCTCCACGATCGCGGACAACGCCAAGGCCAACAAGGCCTGGGGTGCCATCGACAAGCAGATCATGGAGCTCGCTCCGGTCGTCCCGGACTACCACTCCATCCGCAACTGGATGTACGGATCCAAGGTCGGCAACGTGGTGTACGACGCCGGCAACACCTGCGTCGCGCTCTGCAAGCTCTACGCGATGAAGTAAGCGAGTCGGGGGCGGCCGTTTCGACGGCCGCCCCCCTCCCGCGGCCCACCCCCCTCTCAACTCCCCGGCGACGGCGCCCCGTCCGGAAAGTCACGCCCTCATGTTCCGCTTCCTTGTCCGCCGAGTCCTCGGCGCGCTGGTCATCCTGTTGATCATCAGCGCTGTCACCTTCTGGCTCTTCTACGCCGTTCCGCGTGACCCCGCCACGATGTCCTGCGGCAAGAACTGCACCCCCGACATGCTCGCGCAGATCCGGCGCAACCTGGGCATCGACCACCCGATCCCGGTCCAGTACTGGGACTGGCTCAAGGGCCTCTTCGTCGGGCGCGAATACTCCGGCTTCGGGCACTGCAACGCCCCGTGTCTCGGCTACTCCTTCGCCAACCGCGAGCCGGTCCTCGGCACGATCCTGGACCGCCTGCCGCTGACGCTCTCCCTCGCCTTCGGCTCGTCCGTCGTCTTCCTCACCTTCGGCATCGGTGCGGGCATGCTGGCCGCGGTCAAGCAGGGCAAGTGGCAGGACAAGGTGGCCAGTTCCGCCTCGCTGGTCGCCTCTTCGCTGCAGATCTACTTCGTCGGCTACGTCGCGATGTACTTCCTCGTCGCCAAGCTCGGCATCCTCGACAACCCGTCCTACACGCCGCTCACCGACGACCCGGTCGCCTGGGCCTCCGGTCTGCTGCTGCCGTGGCTGGTGCTGTCCCTGATCTGGACCGCCAACTACACCCGTATGACGCGCTCCCAGCTGGTCGAGACGCTCAGCGAGGACTACGTCCGCACGGCCCGGGCCAAGGGTCTGTCCCGACGCAACGTCTTCTTCCGGTTCGCCTGGCGCGGGGCGATGGGCCCGATCGTCACCATCTTCGGTATCGACCTCGCCACCCTCATCGGAGGCGCGATCATCACCGAGTCCGTCTTCAGCCTCCAGGGCGTCGGCCGGCTCGCGGTGCAGTCCGTGAACAAGAGCGACCTGCCCATGCTGCTGGGGGTCACCGTGCTGTCGGCCGGTGCGATCGTGATCTTCAACATCATCGTCGACGCCGTCTACGCCCTCATCGACCCGCGGATCCGGCTCGCCTGACCTCCGCCCCCTGACCCCGACCCCCGCATCACCCCCCTCAGGAGCGTCCCCGTGACGAGCACCGATCAGCAGCCCTTCCTCTCCGTCAAGGACTTGAAGGTCCACTTCTCCACCGAGGACGGCATCGTCAAGGCCGTCGACGGGCTCTCCTTCGACCTGGCCAAGGGCAAGACGCTCGGCATCGTGGGCGAGTCGGGTTCCGGCAAGTCCGTCACCAACCTGACGATCCTGGGCCTGCACGACCGCGCCCGCACCGCGATCGACGGCGAGATCCTGCTCGACGGCAAGGAGCTGCTGACGGCCTCGGAGAAGGAACTCGAGCAGCTGCGCGGCAACAAGATGTCCATGATCTTCCAGGACGCGCTGGCCTCCCTGTCGCCTTACCACACCATCGGCGCACAGATCGGCGAGACGTACCGCAAGCACACCGGCGCCTCCAAGAAGGAGGCGCGGGCGCGTGCCATCGAGATGCTGAAGCGGGTCGGGATTCCGCAGCCGGACATCCGCGTGGACGACTACCCGCACCAGTTCTCCGGCGGTATGCGGCAGCGCGCGATGATCGCCATGGCGCTGGTCTGCGACCCGGAGCTGCTCGTCGCCGACGAGCCGACCACGGCCCTCGACGTGACGGTCCAGGCCCAGATCATGGACCTGCTCAAGGACCTCCAGCAGGAGTTCGGCACCGCGATCATCTTCATCACGCACGACCTCGGGGTCATCGCCGACATCGCCGACGACGTGCTGGTGATGTACGGCGGCCGGTGCGTGGAGCGCGGCACCAAGCAGGAGGTGCTGCGCACGCCGCAGCACCCGTACACCCTGGGCCTGCTGAGCTCGATGCCAAGCCTGGACGGGCCCGTCGACGTGCCGCTGTCCCCGATCCCGGGCTCGCCCCCCTCGCTGCTCAACCCGCCCTCCGGCTGCCGCTTCCACCCGCGCTGCACCTTCGCCGAGAAGGTCTCGGGCGGCCTGTGCTCCACCGAGCAGCCGGTGCTCGACGTGGTGGACGGCCGGGGCTCGGCCTGCCACCTGACGATGGAGCAGCGCGAGGAGTTCTTCGCCGACCTCGCCGTGTCGCGGCACAACTGACGGACAAGAGACGGGATTTCACGACCATGAGCAACACCACCCCCCTCCTGGACGTCTCCGGGCTGACCAAGCACTTCCCGATCAGGGGCGGTTTCCCGATCAGCCGCACGATCGGCGCCGTGCAGGCCGTGGACGGCCTGGACTTCCAGGTCGCCGAGGGCGAGAGCCTGGGCCTGGTCGGCGAGTCCGGCTGCGGCAAGTCGACGACCGGCCGGCTGGTCACGCGCCTGCTGGAGCCGACGGGCGGAAAGATCTCCTACCGCGGCCAGGACATCACCCACGCGGGCCGCAGGCAGCTGGCGCCGATCCGCTCCGAGATCCAGATGATCTTCCAGGACCCGTATGCGTCGCTGAACCCGCGCCAGACGGTCGGCAAGATCATCTCGGGCCCGATGGAGATCAACGACATCAACCCGGCCGGCGGCCGCGAGGCGCGTGTCCGCGAGCTCCTGGAGATCGTCGGCCTGAACCCCGAGCACTTCAACCGCTTCCCGCACGAGTTCTCCGGCGGCCAGCGCCAGCGCATCGGTGTCGCCCGCGCCCTGGCCCTGGAACCGAAGCTGATCGTGGCCGACGAGCCGGTGTCGGCCCTGGACGTCTCCATCCAGGCGCAGGTGGTGAACCTGCTCCAGAAGGTCCAGCAGGAGCTGGGCATCGCCTTCCTCTTCATCGCCCACGACCTGGCCGTCGTACGCCACTTCTCGCACCGCGTCGCCGTCATGTACCTCGGCAAGATCGTCGAGATCGCGGACCGCGACGATCTGTACGACAACCCGCGCCACCCGTACACGCGGGCCTTGCTGTCCGCCGTCCCCGAGGCGACGGTGGACGACGACGCCCCGGCCCGCGAGCGCATCCGGCTCAAGGGCGACGTACCGTCCCCGATCAACCCGCCCTCCGGCTGCCGCTTCCGCACCCGCTGCTGGAAGGCGACGGACAAGTGCGCGAGCGAGGCCCCGCCGCTGGTCCAGGTCGAGGGCAACAAGCCCGGCCACCTGACGGCCTGCCACTACCCGGAGACGGCGGACACGGTTGCGGCTCCGCGTCTCTCCAAGGACCCCGAGGCGGCGGCCTGACACACCCCAATTCGTCAGCCGCCCCCTTTCAGGACGGACCTTCGCCGGCCCATTGACCCGAGCCCATGAACGTCCGATCCAGGGGACGAAGGCCCGTGCCCACCCAGGCGCGGGCCTTCTTCTTTCCGGGCGTCTGCCGGGCAGCGTTTCGAACGGCTACACGACGGCTACACGCCCGTCGTCCCGTCGATCAGTTCGCGCAGGATGTCCAGATGCCCGTTGTGGCGGGCCGTCTCCTCGATGAGATGGAGAAGGATCCAGCGCAGGTCGCGGTGGTCGAGGTCGCCGACCGGGCGCTTCGCCCTCGCGTCCAGGTCGTGGGCGGCGACCAACTCCCGGTAAGGGGCGCTCTGTTGCTCGTACTCCAAGAGCAGGTCCGCGAGCGCGATGTCGACCGCGATGCGCATCTCCCGGTCGGGGTCCTCGTCCGTCCACGGGCCCTCGTCCTCCTCGCCGAGGAACACGACCTGGAACCAGTAGTACTCGACCCACCGGAGGTGGTTGATCAGCCCGGACAACGTCATCAAGGGCGAGCCGGGCAACGGTGCCGTGCGGGCGCCCTCCTCGGACACGCCGTCGCACTTGGCGCGGGCGGTGTCGCGGGCGTAGTCGAGGAAGGTGACGAGCTGGGTGCGCTCGTCCCACGCGGAAGGGGTGTCTGTTCTCGTCATCGCGGGCGATCACGCCGCAGCGACGCTCGGCCGTCGAACGATTAGCAGAGGCCTTGTTGTTGACCGGAGCCGCCGGAAAGACTCACCCCATGGCTCTTCACCTGCGCGGCACCGTCCTCCCCGAGAGGGCCGTACGCGACCTGTGGGTCCTCGGCGACCGGATCACCTTCGACCGCCCCTCCCGCCCCGCCGACACCGTGGCCGACGGCGGCTTCCTACTCCCGGGGCTCGTCGACGTGCACACGCACCCGGGGTCCCCTTCGCCGGACGAACCGAGCTTCTCCGCCGAGGCGTTCGCCGAGCAGGTCGCCGCCCACCGGGACGCGGGGATCACGGCGCTGCGCTTCCCGGGGCTCCTAGGTGAGGTGCCCGCCGCACTGCGCGAGGCTCCGGACGCACCCCGCTTGATCACGGCCGGGCGCTGGCTGGCCTGGGCGGGACTGTCGCGGAGCGCCCCCTTCCACACCGTCACCGACGACCTCGTGGCCCTGGCGGTCGCCGAAGCGAAGGCCCACGACGGCTGGTGCAAGCTCATGGGCGACTGGGACTTCGAGGCCGAGCCGGTGCCGTACGACCTCCTGCGCGCCGTCACCGACGCCGTGCACGCGGCCGGCGGCCGGGTCGCCGCGCACTGCCAGTCGGCGCAGGGGGTGCTGAACGCGGCCCGGGCCGGGGTCGACTCGATCGAGCACGGCATGGGCATGCCGGAGCAGTGCGTGGACCTCATGGCCGCGCACGGGACGGCCTACGTGCCCACCCTGACCGCCTTCGCCCGCAGCGCGCCCCACATCAAGGACAATCCGCGCGGGCGGCTGTGGCACGAAGGGCACCGCATCATGATCCGGCGCGTACGCGAGGCCCACGACGCCGGAATCTCCGTCCTGGCGGGCACGGACTCCGCCCCCTTCGGCAACGTCGCCACCGAGGTCGAGCACCTGATCGCCGCCGGCCTGCCTGCCGACGTCGCGGTGGGAGCGGCGAGTTGGGCGGCACGGGACTTCCTGGGGCTGCCGGGCCTGACGGAGGGCGGGCTCGCCGACGTCACCGTGTACGACGCCGATCCACGGCTCGAACCCGGGGTACTGCGGCATCCGCGCCGGATCGTGCTGCGGGGGCGGATCGTTCGCTGACGGCTCGAACCGGGCCGAGTCATGCCAGGTCAGCTCCGCGGCGTCCCGCCGGATTCCTGCACCACCGAGAGCCATCGGGTGCCGTACTCGACGACGATCCGCGCCACGCGGTGCTCGACGGTCCCCGTGTACGTCTCGACGGTCCGGCCCTGAGAGCCCGTGGCCGCACCCTGCGACGTCAGGCCACAGCCGGAGAGCGCCTCGCGCAGCTGGGAGAGGGCGGTGGTGAGGTCACTCTGGCCGTCGTATTCGGTGTAGCGGTGACTTGCCTTGGCCCCCCGGTCTCCCTCAAAGAACGTGTCGTAGGTCCATGGGCCGCTCGACCGCAGCAGAACTTGGTCCACCGCCGAGCACCCTCCCACCCACCCGAGGGTCAGGCCATCGATCTCCTTGTCGCCGCCCCGCCAGTTCCACTGCCCGTACAACGGCAGCGCGTTGGGTGCCTTCAGGTCCACTACCCCGTGCTTCTTGTACGGCGTGTTTCCCACCGCGGTCGACTGTGAGGGGGCCGACTGCGAGGCGGTCGGCCCCTTCGCCGGACGGGTCTCGTGCGTACCGTTTCCCGGCAGGACGGCCAAGGTCACCGCCCCCGCCACCGCGACAACGGCCGCGGCCACCGCACCGGACCGCCGACGGGCGAGCCGCCGGTCGCCCCGAGCGCGCAGCTGAGCCGCGGAGGGCATGTGCACCGTGACCTCGTCCAGCAGTTCCTCGACCTCAGCCATGACTGGCCACCCCCTCGGCGACGAAAGTGGAATCACTCTCGGCGAGCCGCTCGCCGAGGATCTTGCGGGCCCGGCTGAGCCGGGTGCGTACGGCACCGTTGGAGGCGCCGGTCTCCCGTGCGACCTGCTCCACCGGCAGGTCCAGGAGATGGTGCAGGACGACCGCCTGCCGCTGCTCGGGGGTCAGTTCGCGCAGTGCGGCCACCAACGCCACACGGTCGCCGGAGAGTTCGGGCACATGCGTCTGCGGGCCGTGCCGGAAGTGCGCGCGCAGCCGCCCCTTGGTCCGCCGCCAGGTACTGATCGCCAGCCGCATCGCCACCGTGCGCACCCACGGCAGCGGATCCCCCTCACGCGTGAGCTTCGCCCAGCGCTGCCAGGCGCGTACGTATGCCTCCTGCACCGCGTCCTCCGCCTCCCCCAGGTCACCGGTCATCGCATAGACCACGGCAACCATGCGTCTGGCGGTGGCGGAGTAGAACGCATCGAATTCCTCCGGCTGCGCCGGCATCCCCGTCCCCCGTCTGTCGAGCACGTCCCCGTGCTGCCTGCGTGTTTCTGTCTTGGACACGCTCGGGGCGGGTGGGATGTTACGCAGAATCCGAATGCATCTGAGCCCGTGTTCGACGTCGGCCTCATCGGGTCGTACCACTCACCACCCGCAACGCCGGTGACTACTCCACTACGAGGGCCCGCGCCTCCCCCAGGCACGAGCCCTCGGCGATCTCACGGGTTCACGAGCACGCGCACGCGAACCGGATCGGCCGGCATCAGCGGCTTGATCCTGCTCCGCATGGCGTGAGTGATCACTGATCGGACAGGCACATGCGATCAACTGACCAGCCCGTCAAGGTGACACGCGCTGGCGGGGCTCCTCGCTGGTGCCGTGTCTGGTGTCGGCGAGCCAGCAGGCACCGCCCTGGGGTCGCCAGTCGAATCCGTCGAGCATGGCGACGACCCGCCGCACCAGAGCCTCGGGGCTCCCGCTCCACGCCTCGAAACCGCTGCGGCCTAGGTCTCCCACGGCCATCAGCCCACCGCTCAGCAACTCGGTGAGTACTTCCACGGCCACGACCCGGAAATCGCGGCCGGACTGTTCGGCCGTCTCCTGTGCGAGCCCGATCAGGCGGTCGATGGGCACCCAGTCGTCCAGCCCTTCCTCCAGCAGCTCGCCGATGATGAACTCCATGCTCATGACGGCAGGTGCACCTTCTTTCCCTTGCCTGTGACGGGGAAGACATCGATGGTCTCGCCACCCGAGGCCGATGATGCACGCCACTGGATGATCGTGCCGTCGGGGAGCTGGTACACATCCGGGATCTTCGGTCCGCGGGCGGGCAGCCGCTTGGCGTCCTTGGTCCACCGCTCGAAGGTCTTGCGGAGCTCCGCGGCGGTCGAGATCTCCTTCACATGGCTCTGCTTGCCGTTGGGGAGAGCGTCGAACTCCGCCTTCCACTTGCCGCAGCCGTTGGTGTTGTGAACCAGCAGCGGTGTGCTGCCGGCCATGACGTAGAAGGTGTGCAGATCATCAACGGAGAGGTTGCGGACCTTCTGGTCGGAAGCGGTCCAGGCCCTCACCGCGCCGACCTGCACCCGGGTACCCGCGCCGGTCCGGAGCCAGGCTCCCGGTCGCAGCTGGTCCGCGGTCGCCCAGGCTCCGAGGTCGTCCACCCAGAACGGGTGCTCGTCCGTGGCCGTGACCGTGGCGGGCCCTTGGTCGGTCTGCACGGTGACGTCGACGAGGTTCTTCTCGCCCTGACCGGTGATCAGATCCGTGACCGGCTCGGGCTGCCGGCGGCCGGTGTCGGGATCGGCGGCCAGGACGCGATCCCCTTCCCGGACCTGTTCGATGGGCACCTGGGAGCCGTCCGCCATCAGCACCCTGGTGCCGTCGGGGAAGCTGTTGCAGGTGACGACCTGTTCACCCTTGCGGGCCTTGCGTATCTCGTCCGCCGTGAGCAGCCGGTCGCCGGTCCGCAGCCACCTCAGCACGGACACGCCGCCGAGCAAGCGTTCTTCGGTGGTCAGCTTCTGGCCGGTGGCCAGGTCCTTGCCGACGAGCGCCTCGACGACGCCCTTGCCGTCGCCGACCCCGGGCAGCAGGTCCAGCAGCAGTGACATCCTTCGCTGCTGCTCGGCGTCGTCCAGGAGGGACTTTCCGGAGGCCCAGGTGTCCCCGAGGCCGGAGAAGTCGAAGTCGAGCCCCGACATGTCGCGGAGTTTCTCCGCGCCCTTCTTGATGCCGGGTACGTGCTTGTTCGCCTCGTCGACTCCCTTGTTGGCCTGGCCGATTCCCTCGTTGAGCTCCTTCATGCCCTTGTTGGCCTTGTCGATGCCCTTATTGGCCTCGGCCAGGCCCTTGTTGACATCGCGGACGCCCGAGTTCATCGTGTCCAGGCCGCGGTTCATCTTGGCGAGACCCGCGTTGATCTGGTCCAGCGTCTCGTTGAGCTCGTTCAGCTCCTTCTCGAAGTCGAAGACCGGCTTCGCCTCCGGGTATTTCTTCTGCTCGGGGAAGTACTCACCCAGCGCGACCGTCAGGAAGGTGAGGGCGAGCAGGGAGTCGTTCTGGTCCCCGAGCAGGGAGTCCGCCTTGGCCAGGTTCTCCCCGAGTTTGTCCAGGTGCGGCCGGGCGCTCTTGAAGGTCTGGACGGCCTTTTCCAGAAGCTTCAGCTGCTCCGCGGGGTCCGGCGACTTGCTGGGATCCACGAGATCCAGCGGCTTGAGGGCCTCGATGCCCTTGATGTTCTTGTCGAGGTCCTTGAAGCTCGCTCCATGGTCCTTCATGGCGTCCTGCGCGGTGTAGAGGAACACCCCGACACCGACGCCCAGCGCGATGGCCTTGCCCGCGAACTGCTTCAGACACGCTGGCCGTTCAAGCAGCGGCAGATGGTCGCAGTTCGCGTACTGGGCCACCTTGCGGACGATCTCCGCGAGCCGTTCCACTCGCCCTTGCTCCGCGGCCTGGGCACTGGCCGCGGAACCCATGCAGCCCGTGAAGACGACGGCCAGGGCGACGAAGAACGCCGCGATCTTTGATCTGAAATTGTTGTACATGCATTCCTTGACCGGCGCGCGCGAATATCGTTCGGCGCACCGGCTTTAATTCCCCGTGCCGGAAAGGCAACTTAGCTACTGATCAGTAAGTCAGATGGTCGCGAGCACTATAACAGGGGCGGAGGAGCCTAAGACCGCGTCCTACGTGGTGAGGCGGACGAGTCGCTTGTAGCAGCACAGGGCGGCGGCGAGTCCGAGAAAGGCCAGGTAGTTGCGGGCATGGTGCTCATAGCTGGGGCTGAGTCTGCGATAACCAGACAGCCATGACATCGTGCGCTCGATCACCCACCTTCGGCGCCCTAAGCGCTGGATTCGTTTGCCTTGCGGGCGATGCGCACTCCGATCCGCTTGCCGCGCAGCCATTTCCGCAGATCGACCCGGTCGTACGCCTTGTCGGCGTGAAGGCGCTGGGGCTTGAAGTACCGGCCCCGATAGGGGTCGTGTCTCGTTTGGTGACCCTCGACCATGGGCGTCAGCCCTTCGCTGTCGTGGGTGTTGCCGGCCGAGATGCCGACGAGGAGGGGCAGTCCGTTCGCGTCCGACAGGACGTGCATCTTGGAACCCGGCTTGCCCCGGTCCACGGGGCTCGGACCTGTGTGTTCGCCCCCTTTTTTAGCCCTGACATGAGCGGTGTCGAGGACGATGCGGATGTTGTCGATGAGGCCGGCGGTGTCGAGCCGGTGCAGCACTGCTTCATGCAGGCGACCCCAGACACCGGCTCTCGACCAGATTAGGAACCGGCGGTGGGCGGTCGACTTCGATATCCCGAAGCAGGGCGGCAGTTGGCGCCAGGCGCAGCCGCTGACCAGGACGTAAATGATGGCCGCGAACAGCGTCTCATCAGGTGTGTCCTGCGTTCCGCCGCCCTGCGGCCGCACTTTTGACGGCGGGATCAGCGGCTTCGCGATCTCCCACAACCCGTCCGGAACAATCCAACTCCATGTACCCCGCCCCATGCACGGCTCAACGTCCGCCTCACCCCCGCTCCCACACCTCCGCGCCCCTACTTCCGGTGGACCGAAGCCTTCGCCGCAGGCGGCACCCCGCCGGACGGTGCCTCCTCGACGCTGCCGAGGGAGCGCACCTGCGGCACGCACAAGGCAGCCGCAGTTGCTACGACGATCAGAGCCGCGCAGCCGGCCAGGGCGGTACCGGTGCCGACGGCCGCTGCGACGGGTCCGGCGATGAGCAGGCCGAGCGGGGCGAAGGCCAGGGAGCCGAAATAGTCGTAGGAACTGACGCGGGACAGGGCCTCTTCGGGGATCTGGCGCTGGATGGTGGTGACCCACAGGACACCGAAGATGTCGCTGGCGATGCCGGCGCCGAACATGGCAGCGGCGATCAGCCACACCGGGGCCCGGGCGCTGAGCAGGGCGATCGGCACGGCGGCCGGGAACGTGCACAACACGGCCACCAGAATGGGGCGGTTCACCCGCACCCGGGCGGCGATCCCCGCGCCGGCGACCGTGCCCAGCGACTGCGCGGCCACGATGACCGACCATGCGCGCGGCCCACCGAGGTGCTCCTGGGCCGCCAGCGGGCCCAGTACGCCGACGTTGGCATTGAGCGCGGCGATGACGACCGTGTACTGGGCGACCACAGCCCACAGCCACTGCCGGGAGGCGAACTCCCGCCAGCCCTCCCGCAGATCGGCCCACCCCGACGACTTCCGGCGTGGCAGGGCCGGCACGCGCAGCCGGGCCGTCAGCGCCGCGCTGACGACGAAGGACGCAGCGTTGAGGGCGAGCGCCCAGCCGGCGCCGACCGCGGCCACGGTCACCCCGGACAGAGCCAGGCCGAGGAGCAGAGAGCTGTTGATGCCCACCCGCAGCAGGCCGTTGGCCCGTTGCAGGCGTTTCGCCGGCACGATCGAGGGGATCAGGCCCTCCATCGCGGGAGCGAACAGGGCTGTCGCCGTCCCGGCCAGCACCGCCAGCAGACACATGGCCGGCAGGGGGGCGTGACCGGTCAGCACCATGGCGGCCAGACCCCCGTATGCCCCGGCTCCCAGCGCATCGGCCAGGGCCATCAGCGTCGACCGTGACATCCGGTCCGCGATGACACCGCCGATCAGGATGAACACGAGCTGCGGCAACGCCTGGCAGGCCAGCACCAGCGAGAGCCGGCCCCCGCTCGCCCCCGGCAGAGCCAGCACCGCGAACGCCAGCGCCACACGCGCAAAACCATTGCCCAGTACGGAAATGACCCGTGCGCTCAGGAGCAGCACAAACTGCCGGTTGCGCCACAGCGGCGCGTCGTCCTGGTCCTCGTGGGAAGAAATCGTCACGGTCGGGCACCCTAAGGCCCACCGGTTGCTCAGGCGGCCCCGACCACCAGCTCCACCTCGAACCCGTCCGCATCCTCCAGATACGCGGCACAGTGCTCCGGCCCACCCGCGAAGGGGTGTCGGTCCGGGAACAGCAGCTTCCACCCGTGGTCCGGGGCCGCGACAACGAAAGCGTCCAACTCGCCACGCCCGCCCGGCACATGGAACGCCAGATGGTTCAGGCCCGGCCGCATCCGATCGTGCGGCTCACCGCCCCGCAGCGCCGGGGACTGCTCCAGGACGATGTACGTGGCCCCGTGCCGCCAGCTGCGTCCGTCCGCCCAGCTCTGGTACGGCGTGTACCCGAGGCGCTCCAACAGCCAGCCCCACGACGCTGCCGCGCGGGCGAGATCGGGCACCCACAACTCGACGTGGTGCAGCAACTCCCGCCTCCGTCCGGCTACTTGATCGCCGATCCTAATGAAGGCCCACGCCTTCCGAGGCGCGGGCCTTCTTCACATCCGGAGAGCGGTCCTGGATCACTCCTCCACGAACAGCTCAGCCGCGTCCGTGGCGTGCACTGCGTGTTTGGCCCAGGCCGTTTGCTGGTCCTGATCCGTGCAGGCCAGTACGGAGTCCGGTACCGGGTGGATGCCTCGCCATTCCAGGATGCGCACGACCATCTCGGCACCCGCCTGGACGCGGCCCTGTTCCCGGCCTTCTTCACGTACCTGCTCGGCCAGCGGGTGCCGCCAGAAGTACTGGATGGGGGCCATCAGGTCCCTCCACACTCCCCGACGAACAGCTCAGCCGCCTCCGTAGCGTGCACTGCCCGCTGCGCCCAGACCTCCAGCTGGTCCAGGTCCGTGCAGGCTTCCACCCGCTCGCGGACGGCGTCGGGTACGGGGATGCTGCGCCATTCCAGGATGCGCAGAATCATCTCGACGCGGCCCTGGATACGGCCTTGCTCTTGACCTTGCTCTCGCCCCTCCTCACGCACCTGCTCCGCCAGAGGATGCCGCCAGAAGTACTGCATCGCCGTCATCAGGTCCCTCCACATCTGCTTCACCTGAGGGTCGGCCAGGCATGAGTCGACGAACTGCGCGCCAGAAGGTAGTCGCCCTCGTCGGTCTCCGCGCGTAACAGCGTGTCCACGCGCCGCTCGACCGGTTCGATCTCGGTGAGGTCGATGTTCATCCCGGCGAATTCCCGCGGCTCGGGAAAGGCGACGCCCAGCACCTGCTGCAGGGCCCGCGTCAGCAGCGCGGGGTCCTTCTGGAAGATCCGGTGCATCGCCTCGTGCAGCGAGCTGACCATCGGCTCTACTTCCTTTCCGATCTTTCCGGCATGATCAAGCTACGAGACGGCCAGGTCACACCAGACGAACTTGCCCCGGTCGCCGAACCGCGTCGCCGGCTGCCAGCCCCAGTTGTCCGCGCAGGCCATGACCAGCCCGAGCCCCCGCCCCTCCTCCAGGTCCTCGACCTCCTCCAACCGCCGTGGCGGGTCCGGCGGTTCGGGGTCGCCGTCCCACGCCCCGATCCACACGGCACCCTCCGGGAATCGGCGGACCCGGAGGGCCGCGGACCCCTTGGTGTGGCGTACGGCGTTGGAGGCCAGCTCCGCCGCCAACAGCTCCGCAGTGTCCGCGAAGGCGATCAGACCGTGCATGGTCAGAATCAGACGCACGGTGCGACGGCAGACGGTGACGGCTCTGAGGTCGTTCGGGATGTAGAGGGTGTAGTCCCAGGTTTCGGGCATGCGTCAACTCCGTTCAGAGGGAGGGGATTTCACCTGCGGTGGCATTGCCGCAGCCGTCATGGCAGGACGGAGCGGTGCGCTTCCGCTGCGTGAGCGTCGCATCACCGACGGTAGGTCTATATCTACATGTCTTGCAAGCCGGTCGCGTAATCTGCCCCTCGAACGAGTCGCGCTCACAGGCGCGTTGGGAGCAAGGAGTAGCCATGGCCCTGAGGCGCGAGCCAACAGCACGTCAGACGCGCCTGGCGGTTGAGCTGCGCAGACTGCGAGAGGCCGCGGGCCTGAACGCCCGCCAGGCAGCAGCTCTGCTGGAAGTGAGTCCCGCCCAGATCACACATATCGAGTCGGCACTCGCGGGGGTGAGCGAGAAGCGGCTTCGCCGACTCGCTTCCCACTACGCCTGCGCGGACACGGAGTTCATCGACGCCCTGGTCGCCATGGCCACGGACCGGACGCGCGGCTGGTGGGAGGAGTACCGAGGTCTGCTACCCACGCCTTTCCTCGACCTCGCCGAACTGGAGCACCACGCCACGTTCCTACGCGAGGTGCAGTTCCTGTTCATCCCCGGCCCGCTCCAGACGGAGGAGTACGCCTGCGCGGTCTTCTCCTACCGGGTGCCCGAACTCCCGCAGGAGGAACTGGAGTTGCGCGTCCGCCACCGGATGCAGCGCAAGGTCTTCCTCGAAACCACCCCGTACGAAGCAGTCATCCACGAGGCGGCCCTGCGCATCAACGTCACCGACCGCGCCGCCTCACGAGCCCAGCTCTCGCGCCTCATCGAACTCTCCGAAGCGGATCACATCACCCTGCAGGTCATCCCCTTCGCCCTGGAGGGCTTCGCCGGTGCCGCGAGCGCCATGGTGTACGCGGGTGGCGCCGTACCCAAGCTGGACACCGTCGTACAAGATGCGCCACACAGCACCGCCTTCATCGACTCTGAAGCCGAACTGGATGCCTTTCGAACGCTCTTCCGTAAGGTAGAGGACGTATCACTCGAACCCGAACGGTCGCGCGACCTCATCCACCGGCTGACGAAAGAGCTGTGAGGCACCCCATGGGCACCCCCGACAACTGGCGGAAGTCGTCCTACTCGGGCCCGGGTGACGGTAACTCCTGCGTTGAAATAGCAAACAACCGCACCCGAGTGGCAATACGCGACTCCAAGACCCCGGCCGGAGCAACCCTGGCCTTCCCCACCGCAGCCTTCACCCCCTTCATCGAAGCCCTGAAGCACACACCCCCCACAGCCACCCCCTGACTCACCCCTCAGCCGCATCCTCCTCCAGCGCCACCAACGCCGGATCCAGCACAATGTCCTCCTCCCGAGCCCCGATCGTCGGCTCCTCCGGGAAGTGGCAGGCAGTCAGGTGGCCCTCATGGTTGCCGGAGATCTGGACCAACGGCGGCTCCTCCGCCGCGCACTTGTCCTGCGCCTTCCAGCACCGCGTGCGAAAACGGCAGCCGGACGGCGGGGAAATGGGCGACGGAACATCCCCGGCCAGCCGAATACGCTCGCGCCCACCCGACTCCTGCTCCTCGTCGAGACTCACCTCAGGCACAGCGGACAACAGCGCATGGGTATACGGATGCCGCGGACGGGCATAGATCGACGCCCGGTCCCCGACCTCGATGATCTTGCCGAGGTACATGACCGCCACACGATGCGAAAAGTGGCGTACGACGGCCAGGTCATGAGCGATGAACAGGAACGCGATGCCCAGTTCCTTCTGCACCTCCTGAAGGAGGTTCACGACCTGCGCCTGAATCGACACATCCAACGCCGACACCGGCTCGTCCGCCACGATCAGCTTCGGCTCCAGCGCCAACGCCCGTGCCACGCCAATACGTTGACGCTGACCACCCGAGAACTCGTGCGGGAACCGGTTGAAGTGCTCAGGGTTAAGGCCCACGATCTCCAACAGCTCACGGACGCGCCCCTCCCGTCCCCCCTCCGGCTCGATCCCGTTGATCTCCATCGGGCCCGAGATGATCTTGCCGACCGTCTGGCGCGGATTCAGCGACGAGTACGGGTCCTGGAAGATCATCTGGATCTCGGAGCGGATCGGCGCCAGCTGCTTGCGTGAAGCGTGTGTGATGTCCTTGCCCCGGTACGAGATCCTGCCCGCCGTCGGCTCCAGCAGCTTTGTGATCAGGCGGCCCGTGGTCGACTTGCCGCAGCCCGACTCCCCCACCAGGCCGAAGCTCTCGCCGACATGCACCGTCAGGTCGATGCCGTCGACCGCCTGCACCGCACCGACCGTGCGCCGGATCGGGAAGCCGCCCTTGACCGGGAAGTGCTTGGTCAGGCCGGAGACTTCCAGCAGTGTCTCCCCGGCCGGGCCGGCGTCCGCGTCCCGGGGGGCGGGGAGGACGAGGTCCTCTGTCATGACGTCTCCTCCTAGCCCGGGCCTAGCCCAGCCGGGGCTTGATCTCTTCGACAAAGATGGTGTGTTTCTGCTCCGCCGTGAGGTGGCACGCGGAGGCTCGGTCGGGGGCGAGAAGCGGGCGTTCGGTGATGCAGCGAGTGCCGCCCACCCGGTCCTGGAACGTGCAGCGGGGGTGGAAGCGGCAACCGGACGGGGGGTTCAACAGAGACGGCGGGGTTCCGGGGATCGGGGCGAGCGGAGCCGACAGGTCCGAGTCCAGGCGCGGCATGGAATTCAACAAACCCCAGGTGTACGGGTGTTGAGGGGACCGCAGGACCTCCCTCGTCGTGCCCCGCTCCACCGCACCGCCCGCGTACATCACCATGATGTCGTCGGCCATGTCCGCGATCACGCCCAGGTCGTGCGTGATGAAGATGATCGCCGAGCCGAACTCCTGCTGCAGCGACTTCAGCAGGTCGAGGATCTGAGCCTGGACGGTCACGTCCAGTGCCGTCGTCGGTTCGTCGGCGATCAGTAGATCCGGGTCGCAGATCAGCGCCATCGCGATCATCGCGCGCTGGCGCATACCGCCGGAGAACTGGTGGGGGTAGTCCTTCGCCCGTTCCCTGGGGTTGGGGATGCCGACCTTTCCGAGCATCTCCACCGCACGCGCCCAGGCCGCCTTCTTCGAGGCCCCGGTGTGCTTCATGAACGGCTCGGCGATCTGCCGGCCCACCGTGTAGTACGGGGACAGGGCCGTCAGCGGGTCCTGGAAGATCATGGCGGCCTTGTTGCCGCGCAGCTTCTCCAGCTCCGACTCCCGGGCGGTCGTCAACTCCTGGCCTTCCAGGAGGATTTCGCCCTCTACGGTGGTGAACTGCGGATTGTGCAGGCCGAGGATCGTCAGGTTGGTGACGGACTTGCCGGAGCCCGACTCGCCCACGATGCCCAGCGTCCTGCCGCGCTCCAGGTCGAAGGAGAGCCCGTCGACGGCCCTCACCACGCCGTCCTCGGTCCTGAAGCTGACATGCAGGTCCCGCACCGAGAGGAAGGCGCCCGCGTCCGCCGGTACGGGATCCCCGGCTGCCTTGGTCACAGTGGTCACGGCTTACTCCTCATACCCGGCCTAGGCCAGCCGCACGCGCGGGTCGATATAGGCGTACGCGGCGTCGACGACGATGTTGCAGAGCAGGATCATGGTGGCGGAGAACAGCATCACGCCCAGCAGCAGCGGCAGGTCGCTGAAGAAGACCGACTCCACGGCGAGGCGGCCCAGGCCAGGCAGACCGAAGGTGTACTCGGTGATGATGGCGCCGCCCAGCAGCGAGCCCAGGTCGATGCCGAAGATGGTGACGATGGGGATCAGCGAACCGCGCCAGGCGTAGCGGAAGAAGACGTACCGGCGGGACATGCCCTTCGCACGGGCGGTGCGCACGTGCTCCTCCTGGAGCTGCTCGATCATCGACGAGCGCGCCATACGGGTGTACTGCGAAGCGAAGATCGTGGACAGGACCACCCAGGGGATGATCAGGCCGGTGAACCAACTGACCGGACCGGCCGTGAAGTCGTTGTACGCCGGCTTGTCGAAGAGGTGGCTCTGGTACACGAGGACTGCCAGGGCCAGTGGGCCCAGGAAGTAGATCTGCATCGAGCTGATCACCATCGCCCCGGCCGTGAACGTCTTGTCGATCAGCGTGCCGCGCTTCCAGGCGGCGATCAGACCGGTGCCGAGGCCGAGGATCAGGAAGCAGACCGCCCCGCCGAGGGTGAGCGAGAGGGTGGTGGGCAGCCGGTCCATCAGGGTGCCCCAGACCTGCTCGTTGGTGTGGTACGAGTACCCGAAGCAGGGCGCGGGGCACGGGCCTTGGGTGAACTGGCTGCTGCCGAAGAGCAGGTTGTGCAGGAAGATCCCGTACTGCTCGGGGACCGACTTGTCGAGGCCGAGCACATGGTGGATGTTGGCGAGGTTGGCCGGCGTGCACTGCTTGCCGCACATCAGCAGCGCCGGGTCCCGAGGCATCCCGAAGAACAGCAGGAACGTGACGACACTCAGCAGGAAGAGGATGACGAGGGCGCCGAGCGACCGGCGGACGAGGAAGCGCAGCATGGCAGTGGCAGCTCTCAGGCGTCAGCGGACCGGGCGGTGCCCGGCGCGCCCCGCGGCGAAGCGGAGGGAGGCGCCGGACACCGGTCGGGCGGGGGTTACTTGACGTACAGACGACGCGGGTCGATGCCGGCGATGACGTCGTCGTAGGCGAGGCCGCCGATCTTGGAACCGGCGATCTGGACCTGCTTGAAGTAGCCGGTCGGGACGATGTTGATGACGTCCTTCACGATGTACTTGTCGAGCTTCTCCCACTCGGCCGCGGCCTTGACCGGGTCGGTGATCTGGTTGATGCGGTCGATCTCGCTGTTGACCTTCGGGTCGTTGATCTGCGAGTAGTTGGACGCACCGTCGGCGATCACTCGGCCGTCGAACGTCGGCGGGATCACGGTCGAGGCGGACGGCCAGTCGGCGCCCCAGTTGGTGTTGAAGATGTCGTAGTTGTTCTTGATCTTGCTGACCTGGTCGTAGTACGACTCGGCCGGGATCTCCTGGCGCTGGACGTCGAAGCCGGCCTGCTTCAGGCCCGCCGCCATGGCGGTCGAATAGGCCTGGCCCTCCTGCGAGTTGATGTAGCCGAAGGTCAGCTTCATACCGACCTTGCCGGCCTCCTGGAGCAGCTTCTTGGCCTTGGCCGCGTCACCGGCGGGCTTCTCCTTCTTGCCCCACGGGTCGAAGCTCGGGTCGTAGCCGCTGACGGTCGGGCTGATGATGCCGCCCGGGATCTCCATCGCGTCGGCGCCGCCGTAGGCGCGCTGGAACGGCGAGACGGGCAGCGCGTAGGCGATGGCCTCGCGGACCTTCTTGTCCTTCATCGCCGGGTGGCTCAGGTTGATGTTCATCTGGCCGACGAACGGCTGATAGCCCTTGACCGTACGGGACTTCATCTTCGGGTCGCTGAGCACCTTGGACAGGTTGCCCGCGTCGACCGAGTTCTGGAAGCTGACGGCGGTCTGGTCGCTGCCGCTGTCCGCGAGGAGCGCCTTGGTGGAGTCCTCGTACTGCTGGTTGAACGTGACGTTGAACTGGTCGACGTACTGATGCCGCAGCGGGTCCGTCTTCGGGTCCCAGTTGGGGTTCTTGACGAGCACCATCGACTTGCCGGACTTGAAGGACTCGATCTTGTACGGACCGGTCGTCACCGGCTTCTTGTCGTACTTCTCCTTGGTGTCGCCCTTCTGGGAGACGACCGAGTAGCCCACCATGCCCAGGGCGTACGGCAGATCGGCGTGCGCCGTCTTGAAGTGGAAGACAATGGTCTTCGCGTCGGGCGTCTCCAGGACGGTGTTCGGCAGGTGCTTGCCCTTGTACGGGCCGTCCGGCAGCAGCTTGCGGTAGTCGGCGCCCGGGGTGTTGGCCATCCACTGCTGGATGTACGTCGGGCCGGTGTTAATGAAGGACGCGAAGAGCCGCTCGAAGGTCTGGCGGACGTCCTTGGACGTGATCGGCGTACCGTCCTCGAACTTGATGCCGTCCTTGAGCGTGTACTTCCAGGTCTTGCCGCCGTCCGTGGTGGTGCCGGCATCGGTGGCGAGGTCACCGACGACCTCGTGCTTGGTGCCGTCGTTGCTGGTGGCTTTGAAGCCGGTGAGTCCTCTGTGGTAGAGCTGCGCGATCTGGCTCTCGTTGGAGACATAGATCTGGCCCGGGTCCAGGTGGGCGATGCTGTCGCGGGCCGGCACGCTGACGGTGCCGCCGCTCTTGGCGCCCGGTACCGCGGGCGCCGGCCCCTGGGAGTCGGCGGCGTCGCCGAACTTGATGGACGCCTGCTGCCGCTGGGCGTTCTCCTTGTCCTGCTTCTTGTTGTCGCCCGTGTCGCTGCCGCCCTTGCTGCAACCGGTCAGCACGAGTGCCCCGGCCGCGAGCACCGAGGCTGCGGCGTATGCGTGGCGTCCGCCCTTGCTCATCACTCAGTTTCCACCCATCTGTGTGTCACCAGTGCGAAGGAAGTGCCATGTGCTTGCCATGTGCCATCCGGGCGAGGACGCCCCCAACTTGTCGGTCAGCGCGCCGTCTTGGGGTCGAAGGCGTCCCTGACCGAGTCCCCGAGCAGGTTGAAGGCCACGATGAAGATGATCATCGAGATGCCGGGGAAGAACATGTAGGTGATGTCGTTCTGCATCACGAGTTCGGTGGACGCCTTGGAGAACATCTGCCCCCAGTCCGGCGTCGGTTCGACGATGCCCACACCGAGGAAGGACAGACCGGCCTCGGCGGTCACGAAGTTGGGCAGCAGATAGGTGCCCTGCACGAGGATCGGCGTGACCACGTTCGGCAGGATCTCCCTGCGGATGATCCGCCAGGGCGGGGCCCCGCTGACCCGGGCCGCCTCGATGAACTCCCGTTCCCGCAGGGCAAGTGTGGTGCCGCGCAGCACCCGTCCCAGGCTCATCCAGCCGAGGAACCACTGCACCAGGATGAGGGCGACCACCCGGACGTAGACCGGTGTCTCGTCGCGCGGGCTGACGAAGAGCGAGACCACGACCGGCATGCTGGCGATGAAGAACAGCTGGGCCGGGAAGGCGAGGAGGAAGTCGATGACCCGGCTGATGAAGTAGTCGGCCCTGCCGCCGAGATAGCCGGCCGACACGCCGAGCAGGATGCCGGTGAGGACTGCCGCGATCGTGACCGCCACGGAGATCATCAGCGAGGTGCGGATGCCGTAGAGCAGCTTGGTGAACACGTCGTAGCCGTTGCCCGGTTCGAGGCCGAACCAGAACTCGCTGCTGATACCGCCGTTGGGCTTGATCGGCACGCCCGCGCTGTCGAAGAGTTCCGGTCGCACGTCCGCGTACACGGTGTACGGGTTCTTGCCGTACAGCTTCGCGATCAGCGGGGCGGCCAGCGCGATCAGGAAGAAGAAGGCCACGACAAAGGCCGAGATCACGCCGGTGCGGTCGCGCTTGAAGCGGATCCACATCAACTGGCCGGGAGAGCGGCCCTCCAGAGCCTTGGCCTCGGATGTCGCCTGAGACTGTGGTGCGTCGTCGACCGCGACCGACGTACCGCCGCCCTCGACGTCGATAGGACTTGTCACAGTGTGCCCATTTCACAGGTGTGGGTGTGAGGGGTTCCCGGGTACTGCGAGAACGCGCGAACTCCCAGTGGAACGCGCGTAGTTGCAGGACCTGATCACACTGCTGGCAGCGACGAGCCGAACCACTTTGCATTCGTGACACCGTGCATGGGATTCCTCCTCATGACTCCACGTGACTCCACGCGTTCACCGACAGGAGGGGATGCACGAGCACCCTCCGACACCCCTGACGGAGGGTCAAACATCCCCTGGTGCTCGTGAGTCGGCGCCGTCCCCACGGCGCGATGACCCATTGACCCGAGCGCTACGCGGCTAACTATCTGCCATGAGCCAGAGGCCCGACCACCGTCTTTAAATCTCAATTCAGTCACAGCTGGCGCCTACATCTTCCCAGACTCGGACAAAGTGTTCGGGAGGAGAAGGCCGCGAAACGGACGTGTTACATGGGTATCGGGCGCACGGATCCGCATTTCGGACATACGGCGGCTGAAAACGGGCTGCAAAAAGCCCGGTTGCCCCCAGGATGGGGGCAACCGGGCTTCAAGTGGCCTGTTGTCAGCCGTGCTTGGCGCGGCTCGCGGCGCGGGCGCGCTCGCGGGCGTCCAGGTTCACCTTGCGGATGCGAACCGCCTCCGGGGTGACCTCCACGCACTCGTCGTCGCGGCAGAACTCCAGCGACTGCTCCAGCGAGAGCTTGCGCGGCGGGACGATCGCCTCGAACGTGTCGGCCGAGGAGGACCGCATGTTCGTGAGCTTCTTCTCCTTGGTGATGTTCACGTCCATGTCGTCGGAGCGCGAGTTCTCGCCGACGATCATGCCCTCGTACACCTCGGTGCCGGGGTCGGTGAAGAGCACGCCGCGCTCCTGGAGGTTCGTCATCGCGAAGGCGGTGACGGCACCGGAGCGGTCGGCGACCAGCGAGCCGTTGTTACGGGTCTGCAGGGCGCCGAACCAGGGCTCGTGGCCCTCGTGGATGGAGTGCCCGATACCCGTGCCGCGCGTCTGCGTCAGGAACTCGGTACGGAAGCCGATGAGACCGCGGGACGGCACCACGAACTCCATGCGGACCCAGCCCGAGCCATGGTTGGACATGTTGTCCATCCGGCCCTTGCGGACGCCCATGAGCTGGGTGACCGCGCCCATGTGCTCCTCGGGCACGTCGATCGTCATGCGCTCGACCGGCTCGTACGTCTTGCCGTCGACCTGCTTCGTGACGACCTGCGGCTTGCCGATGGTCAGCTCGAAGCCCTCGCGGCGCATCTGCTCGACCAGGATGGCGAGCGCCAGCTCACCACGGCCCTGGACCTCCCAGGCGTCCGGACGCTCGGTGTCGAGCACACGGAGGGAGACGTTACCGATCAGCTCGCGGTCGAGACGGTCCTTGACCTGGCGGGCGGTGACCTTGCGGTCCTTGACCGCGGCCTTGTTGTCGGCGCCCTTGCCGGTACCGCCACGGCCGACCAGCGGCGAGGTGTTGGTACCGATGGTCATCGAGATCGCCGGCTCGTCGACCGTGATCAGCGGCAGCGGGATCGGGTTCTCGGGGTCGGCGAGGGTCTCGCCGATCATGATGTCCGAGATACCGGCGACGGCACAGATGTCGCCCGGGCCGGCCACCTCGGCGGGCTTGCGGGTGAGCGCCTCGGTCATCAGCAGCTCGGTGATGCGCACGTTGGACATCGTGCCGTCACGCTTGATCCAGGTGACGGTCTGGCCCTTGCGCAGCTCGCCCTGCTCGACGCGGAGCAGCGCGATACGGCCGAGGAAGTTGTCGGCGTCCAGGTTGGTGACGTGCGCCTGGAGCGGGGCCGTCTCGTCGTACTCCGGGGCCGGGACGTGCGACAGGATCGTGGAGAAGAACGGCTCCAGGTTGGTGCTGTCGGACGGGACGGTGCCGTCCTCCGGCTTGGTCAGCGAGGCGACACCGTCACGCGCACACGCGTAGACGATGGGGAACTCGATCTGGTCCTCGTCGGCGTCGAGGTCGAGGAAGAGGTCGTAGGCCTCGTTGACGACCTCGTCGATGCGCGAGTCGGGGCGGTCCGTCTTGTTGATGCACAGGATGACGGGCAGCCGGGCCTGCAGCGCCTTGCGCAGCACGAAGCGGGTCTGGGGCAGCGGGCCCTCGGACGCGTCGACGAGCAGGACCACCGCGTCCACCATCGACAGACCACGCTCGACCTCGCCGCCGAAGTCGGCGTGGCCGGGGGTGTCGATGATGTTGATGGTGATGACGTCGCCGCCATCCTTCGGGTGGTACTTCACGGCCGTGTTCTTGGCCAGGATCGTGATGCCCTTCTCACGCTCCAGGTCGTTCGAGTCCATCATGCGGTCGTCGAGCGATTCGGCGGCGTGCGCGGCGAAGGCACCGGCCTGCTTCAGCATGGCGTCGACGAGGGTCGTCTTCCCGTGGTCGACGTGGGCGACGATGGCGACGTTGCGGATGTCGTGGCGCGTGGCCATATTGCGGCGTACTCCCGGAGAGTGAGGAAGGCCTGCGCGTACGTCTGTGTTACGCGGACCCTGCCGGGCTTGACATGCCACGGCCTCACCCCATGTTACGTGGCCCTGAGGGAGACGGCCTCCTCAGGGCCACGTGGCCCAGTTGCCGGACGGGCTCGGCTCAGTCTCCGGACGGGCTCGCGGAGGGCTTCGCACCTTTCTTCAGGAAGCCCATGTCCTGGTAGAGCGGGGTCTGGAAGCCGAAGGACCCGGCGTTCACCAGGTTCTTCCTCGCGGCCATGAGCTGGGGACGCTGGTACAGCGGGATGGAGCCGGCCGCCGCCCAGATACGGGAGTCGGCCTTGCGGATCAGGGAGAGATTCTCGTCACCGTCCAGGGTGGCCGCGGCCTGGTCGAAGAGATGGTCGACCTGGTCGGTACCGACGCGGGTGTAGTTCTGCTCGACGTCGAGGGAGCCGTCGGCGGCAGGAACCGGCTTGGCGTAGATGGGCCGGGCGTCGGTGGCGGGGAAGGCGGTGGCGGGCCAGGAGTACAGGGCGAGGTCGAACTGTCCGGACGCGATGTGGTCCTTGAAGTAGCTCTCGTCGGAGACCTTCGTGATCCGGGTGCTGATGCCGACCCGCTGCAGCATGCGGCTGATCCCGTCGGCCACGGTGCGCAGGGCTTCCGAGCCGGGTCCCGACGGGAGCACGAAGCGGAGGGTGAGCGGCTTGCCGTTCTTGGCCAGCATCCCGGACGCGGCGCCGGCCGGGGCCGCGGTGCCCTTGGGGGCATAGGCGCCGGGCGCGCCGCCCTGCTGCGGCCGCGCTCCGGCGTACTGCTTGCCGTCCGTGACCTTGTCCTGCTTCTTCGTGTGGTCCTTGGGGTCCTTGTGGTGTCCGCTCTTGCTGTCGCCGCCGCTGTTGTCCTCGCCGACGATGTACGTCCCGTCGTCCCCGCCCTCGGACTCGTCGGCGCCGCGGCCCTCGGACCCGGCGGCCTTCTCGCCCTTCTCCTTCTGCTCCTTCTTCTGCTCCTTGACCGGACCGCCGCGCACCCACCCGGCGTCCGTGAGCAGCGCCTGCGCCTCCGCGGTGTCCTGGCCGCCGAGCGATCCGCTGTTGTCGGCGTAGGCGGCCTGCCCGGACAGTGCCAGATGGCTGCCGACGGGCACGGCGGGCAGCCCGAGCGGCTTGAGGACGGCCTCGGCCAGCGCCTTGCGGTCGAGGGCGCGGGCCACTGCCCTGCGCACGCGCTCGTCCGCGAGGGGACCCTCGGAGCCGTTGAGGGCGAGCTGGGTGTAGACCGGCTCCAGCGACCTGCGGACCTCGAAACCGCCCAGGGCCCCGGCGTCACGGGGCAGGGCCTTCGCGGCGGGGCGCGCGGCGCCCGGGCCCTGCAGCGGCGTGCCCGTGCCCCCCGCCCGGCCGGCCAGGTCGATGCGCTGGGCGGCTGACGGGTCGATCTCGGCCAGGTCGAGCTTCCCGTCGGCCAGTGCGGCGGCCCGCTTGTCGAGCGGTACGGCCTGCAGGTCGATCTCGGCGAGCTTGGCGGGCTGACCCCACCAGCGCGGGTTGCGGACGAGGGTGACCTGGGCGTTCTTGTGGTCGACCGCGCTCAGGGCGAAGGGCCCGGCGGTGACCTTGAGCGCCCTGCGCGCCCCGTCGTTGAAGGAGTCCGGCGTCCCCATGACGTCCTTGGGGTACAGCGGCGAGAACAGCGACTGCCAGTCGGCGTACGGCCGCGCGAAGGTGACCTTGACCTCCAGGTCGTTGGCCCCGCGCTCGATCTTCTCGATGCGGTCGTAGCCGGCGTTGCGGGCCGTCCAGTACGCGTTGTCCTTGCCGGACAGGGCGCGCCACTGGGCGGCGAAGTCGGCGGCGCCGATCTCACGGCCGTCGCTCCAGACGGCCTGCTGGTTCAGCTTGTAGAGCACGACCTGCTTGGGCTCGGTCTGGACGACCTTGGCGGACTCCAGGTAGTCGGAGTTGCGCTGCGGCCGCCCGGTCGCGTCCAGTCGGTACATGGACGGCAGGACGGCCTGCGCGATGCGGTTCGTGGTCGCGTCGGCGTCCGACTGGAACGTGTTCAGGGTCTCCGGTACGTCGTCCACGGCCCAGTGCAGGGTTCCGCCGTCGGCCACCAGATCACGGGCGGCGGGCACGATGTCCTGCGCGGCGACCGGCTTGCCCGCCTCGTCCTCGGAGGAGCAGCCAGTGAGCACGGGCACCACGAGGGCACCCGCGGCGAGGAAGGCGACGGAACGCGCGACCGCGCCGGGCCTGGTCCTCAATCTCCCGTCGTGGGACATCTCTGCTACCTCCGAGGCTGCTCCAGCCGGTGACACGGGTGGGGGTTTGCTCACATTTGGCGGTATTTTTGAGCTGATCAGATCTACGGCCCCACTGAAGAGGAAAGGGTTCGCCCACCGGGGGCGACACGGCGGCAGCGGCGGGCAACCCCACCCGTGCGGCGCAATGTGCGCCCCCGGCGCACACAGAGCGCTTGCAGGCGTGCACTGGAGGCATGCAATCCGCCAATCGCTGCACATCCCTTCCCACCGGCAGGTGTGACGCGCAACACTCGCAGGCGCATGAACGTTGCCACCGGGGGCCTGACGGCCCATGGAAGTGAGGTCACGTCATGTCCGTGCAAGACGACCTGACGTCAGTCCAGCGCTGCCTAGACGACCTGTTCCGGTCCGTGGGCCGCCTGGAGAAGCAGCTGGGCAGTGGCGGGCTGGACATGCGCCGCGTCCGCGCCGACGCCGACCACCTGCGGGAGAGCGTCGCGCTCCTGAGTGCGGCGGCGTCGAGTCCGGGCACGCCCCGCAAACCCGAACTCGTCACCATCCCCGACACGCCCTACGACCGCTCGCTGTGGATCGACACGGACGACGAAGGGCTCGGCGCCCACCACGGCCCCGGCCACTGAGCGCCCCTAGACACCGACCGGAGTCTTCAAGTTGGCCACTGGTACGGAACCACATCTGAACAGCGGCGGCGTACGGACCGGTACGCGCGCCGCGATCGACGCCCCGCATCTGCGCACCGACCGTTGGTGGCTGGCCCCGGCCGCCACCGCGGCCGGACTGCTGGCCTTCATCGTGTACTCGACCTGGCGGGCCTTCGCGAACGCGGACTACTACTCGGCGCCGTATGTCTCCCCGTTCTACTCGCCGTGTCTGGCGGAGAACTGCAAGACCATGCCGTCCGGCCCGAACGCCGACCTCTTCGGGAGCTGGTGGGGCATCTCCCCCGCCATCATCATCCTGATCTTCCCGCTCGGCTTCCGCCTGACCTGCTACTACTACCGCAAGGCCTACTACCGGGGCTTCTGGGCATCGCCCCCGGCCTGTGCGGTGGCCGAGCCGCACAAGAAGTACACCGGTGAGACCCGCTTCCCGCTGATCCTGCAGAACATCCACCGGTACTTCTTCTACGCGGCGATCCTGGTCGCGGGCGTGCTGACGTACGACACCGTGCTGTCCTTCCGCGACACCCACGAGAACTGGGGCCATATGGGCCTCGGCACCGTCGTGTTCCTGGTCAACATCACGCTGATCTGGATGTACACGGTCTCCTGCCACTCCTGCCGGCACATCGTCGGCGGCAAGCTCAAACACTTCTCCAAGCATCCCGTGCGCTACAAGGCCTGGCAGTTCGTCGGGAAGCTGAATGCCCGTCACATGCTGCTCGCCTGGGCGTCGTTGGTGAGCGTGGCGCTCGCCGACTTCTACGTCTATCTGGTGGCCTCGGGCGCCTTCGACGATCCGCGATTCTTCTGATGAGGGGTGCCTTCTGATGTCCGTGGTCGACCGCCAGGAGTGGGACGTGGTCGTGGTCGGCGCCGGCGGCGCCGGGCTGCGTGCGGCCATCGAGGCGCGCGAGCGGGGTGCCCGTACGGCCGTGATCTGCAAGTCGCTGTTCGGCAAGGCGCACACGGTGATGGCCGAGGGCGGCATCGCGGCGGCGATGGCCAATGTCAACGAGCACGACAACTGGCAGGTCCACTTCCGCGACACGATGCGCGGCGGCAAGTTCCTCAACCAGTGGCGGATGGCCGAGCTGCATGCGCAGGAGGCCCCGGACCGGGTGTGGGAGCTGGAGACCTGGGGTGCCCTCTTCGACCGTACGAAGGAAGGGAAGATCTCCCAGCGCAACTTCGGCGGCCACGAGTACCCGCGCCTTGCGCACGTCGGCGACCGTACGGGCCTGGAGCTGATCCGCACCCTCCAGCAGAAGATCGTCTCGCTCCAGCAGGAGGACCACCGCGAGACCGGCGACTACGAGTCCCGGCTGAAGGTCTTCCAGGAGTGCACGGTCACCCGGGTCCTGAAGGACGGAAGCCAAGTCTCCGGTGTCTTCGCCTACGAGCGCGAGACCGGCCGTTTCTTCGTGCTGGAGGCCCCTTCCGTCGTCATCGCGACGGGCGGTATCGGCAAGTCCTTCAAGGTGACGTCGAACTCGTGGGAGTACACGGGCGACGGCCACGCGCTCGCGCTGCTGGCCGGGGCGCCGCTGCTGAACATGGAGTTCGTGCAGTTCCATCCGACGGGCATGGTCTGGCCGCCGTCGGTGAAGGGCATCCTCGTCACCGAGTCGGTGCGCGGCGACGGCGGAGTGCTGCGCAACTCCGAGGGAAAACGCTTCATGTTCGACTACATCCCCGACGTCTTCAAGGAGAAGTACGCGGAGTCGGAGGAGGAGGGCGACCGCTGGTACGAGGACCCGGACAACAACCGGCGTCCCCCCGAGCTGCTCCCCCGCGACGAGGTCGCCCGCGCGATCAACTCCGAGGTCAAGGCGGGCCGCGGCTCCCCGCACGGCGGTGTGTTCCTCGACGTCTCGACGCGTATGCCTGCCGAGGTCATCCGGCGGCGGCTGCCGTCCATGTACCACCAGTTCAAGGAGCTGGCGGACGTCGACATCACGGCGGAGGCGATGGAGGTCGGGCCGACCTGTCACTACGTGATGGGCGGTATCGCGGTCGAGTCGGACACGGCGGCGGCACGCGGGGTGCCCGGCCTGTTCGCGGCCGGCGAGGTCGCGGGCGGCATGCACGGCTCCAACCGCCTCGGCGGGAACTCCCTCTCCGACCTGCTGGTGTTCGGGCGCCGGGCGGGCTGGCACGCGGCCGAGTACGCGGCGGCCCTGGCCTTCGGGCGCCCCGCCGTCGACGACGTCCAGGTCGACACGGCGGCCGCGGAGGCCCTGCGCCCCTTCTCCGCCGAGGGCCCCGCCCCCGGCGCGGACGACGGCCGCCCGCCGGAGAACCCGTACACCCTCCACCAGGAACTCCAGCAGACCATGAACGACCTCGTCGGCATCATCCGCCGCGAGGGCGAGATGGAGCAGGCGCTGGAGAAGCTGGCGGATCTTCGGGTACGAGCGCGTCGGGCCGGAGTGGAGGGCCACCGCCAGTTCAACCCGGGCTGGCATCTCGCGCTGGACCTGCGGAACATGCTGCTGGTCAGCGAGTGCGTGGCCCGGGCGGCCCTGGAGCGCTCGGAGTCCCGCGGCGGCCACACCCGCGAGGACCATCCGACGATGGACCGCAAGTGGCGCAACATCAACCTGCTGTGCCAACTGACCGACCCCACGGGCGGGTTGGCGGCCACGGACCCCGTCCGCGGCCAGATCGACCTCACCCGTGAGACCACCGAGCCCATCCGCCCCGACCTGCTCGCTCTCTTCGAGAAGGAAGAGCTGGTCAAATACCTCGCCGAAGAGGAGCTCTACGAGTGAGCAGCTACGAGGCCCGCTTCAAGGTGTGGCGGGGCGATCTCAAGGGCGGAGACCTTGAGGACTTCAAGGTCGAAGTCAACGACGGCGAGGTGGTGCTGGACATCATCCACCGCCTCCAGGCCACCCAGGCCCCTGATCTGGCGGTCCGCTGGAACTGCAAGGCGGGCAAGTGCGGTTCGTGCTCCGCCGAGATCAACGGCCGCCCGCGCCTGATGTGCATGACCCGCATGTCCGTCTTCACCCGGGAGGAGACGATCACCGTCACACCCCTGCGTGCCTTCCCGGTCGTACGGGATCTCGTCACGGACGTCGGCTTCAACTACCAGAAGGCGCGCGAGGTCCCCGCGTTCGTGCCGCCGGAGGGTGTGGCTGCCGGCGAGTACCGGATGATGCAGGAGGACGTGGACCGCTCGCAGGAGTTCCGCAAGTGCATCGAGTGCTTCCTGTGCCAGGACACCTGCCATGTGGTGCGCGACCACGAGGAGAACAAGCCGGCGTTCGCGGGGCCGCGCTTCCTGATGCGGGTCGCGGAACTGGACATGCACCCGCTGGACGCGGCCGCCGAGGGCGGACTCGACCGCAAGAAGACCGCCCAGGACGAACACGGCCTCGGCTACTGCAACATCACCAAGTGCTGCACGGAGGTGTGCCCCGAGGGCATCAAGATCACGGACAATGCGCTGATTCCCTTGAAGGAACGGGCGGTCGACCGCAAGTACGACCCGTTGGTGTGGCTGGGGTCGAAGATCAGGAGGCGGTCTTCGTAGCGCCCCGGCCGGGGCGCTGGGCAAGGAGCTGGATGATCATCCCGCCCATGAACAGGCACCACCCGATGACGGGAAGGGGGCTCAGCCCCGCGTCCATGAGCGGTCCCAGAAACATCCACAGGCCCAGCCCGAGTGTGCTCACCAGTGACCCGTAGCCCCACAGCCGGGGCCGCACCACCCGGCGGCGGGCAGGCCGCGGCACCCAGTCCGCCACGACGGCCGCGATGCCGCACGCGGCGAGCAGCGCCACGGCCAGCCATGCGGCCACCACCAGGTATATGTGCATGCCGATCATCGTCGCACCGGAGTGGCTGCGGGGGAAGTCATCCCACCCAGCCCTCCCGGTACGCCCGCCAGTCCGCCTCCGTGGCCGCGAAGTCGACGTAGAGGGCGACGCCGAAGTTCGCGCGGCTGGCGTCCGTGCGGGACAGGCCGAGGCGGGCGCCGCGGACGGCGGCGGGGACGGTTTCGGCATGGTTCCAGTGGCCGAACCGGTTCTCGTGGTAGAAGGGCAGGCCCATCAGCAGGTCCGTCGACTTCGGGGTGGCCTCCAGGGCGAGTGACGTCTGCTGGGCCACATAGCCGCCGTACAGGCTCTGCAGCGGCTGCATGGTGTCGTACGACATCACGGCGATCTGGTCGACCCGGCGCGCTACCTGCCCGAAGAACCTCTGCGACCACCACTTCGGGTGTCCGGCGACCGTGCCCCAGAAGGAGTGGAACCCGGGGAGCGGGTCGATCTGGTGGGCGGCGACGGACAGCAGGGCGTGGTGCGCGCGGGTGACGGAGTGGAGGGAGTCGAGGAGGGCGAGGTAGTTGCGGTCGCCGGAGTGGAGGGGCTCCAGGTCGAAGTGGACCCCGTCGAAGCCGGTGGCCAGGATCCGGCGGGTGGAGGCGACGACGGCGGCCCGGGTCGCGGGGCGTTCCAGGCGCATCCCGGTCGGGCTCTCGGTCGCGAGGACGTCGCCGAGCCAGGCCTGCACGCGGAGCCGCGGCGCTCGGCGGTGCAGGGTGGTGATGAGCCAACTCGCCTTGGGGTAGGCCGACTTGGGGAGGGTGCCGTTGTGTTCGAGCGGGCCTGCGTGGACGTAGACGTCACGGATGCCGGTGCCCTGGAAGCGGTCGGCGAGGGCGGTGACGTCGGCGTCCGTTTTGCGGCCGTCGATCCAGGCGTGGCCCAGCCAGATGGCGTCCTTGTTCCTGGTGTACGTGCCGGCTGCGGGGTCGCCGGTGTAGTTCACGCGAAGCGCGGTCTCGGCGGCGAGGGTGGGGAGGAGCAGGGCGAGGATCAGGGCCAGGACGGTGCGTTTGATCCTGCGGCGCCAGGGGTGGCTTGCGGCCTCGGCTTCGCCATCGGCCTTTTCGTTCCCACCCGCACCACCCGTGCAACTTTCGTCCTCGGGTGCGGGTGGCCCCTGTGGGGGTTCCTGAGCGTCGGCGGGTGCGGGTTCATGGGGAGCAGCGGCTGGGGATTCGTCGGTAGCGGCGACCGGCCCTTCCGCGTCGGGCCTCTCCACGTGCACACGCTCCGTCCGGTCCATCCCCGCTCCCCCTCGTGCATCGTCCACCTTGGCCATCGGTCCCCCTGCGTCACCCCACCCCCACCTCTGACGCACCCCGGTCGCGCGGCCGCATTCCTGCTCATACGCTCCGAAATGTGACGTCATCCTTGATCCGGGGCCGGCCGCGGCGCGCCACCTCTCACATATGTGTGCGGGTGCTGCACACCGTGGTGGGCGGGCTGGCCGCGGTGGTGTGGCTGATGTTGCCGTGGATGACGATCAACAGCGACGCGCCGGTTCCCGTCACCCGTGCGCACCAGGCCGTCGCGAGCAGCGCCGCGCCGGAGCAGGACGGGACGTCGGCCGCCGACCTGGTGCTGCCGCTCGTAGCGGTGGGCGCGGCGGTCGTGCTCGCCGGGTACGGGTATGTGCGGCGCACGCGACGGGCCCGGACGCGCACGACGCCCGGCGGCACCGCGACCCCCGCCGGGCCCGCCGAACCGCCGCTTTCGGAACTCGACGAGCGGGTAAGGGCGTTGCTGGTCGAGGCCGACGACTGCGTACGCACCAGCAGGGAGGAGCTCGGCTTCGCAGAGGCGGGGCTCGGCGCCGAAGCCGTGGCACCGTTCGCACAGGCCGTGCGGGACGCCGAGTCCGAGCTGTCGGCCGCCTTTCGCATGCGGCAGCAGTACGACGACGGTGTCCCGGACGACGAGACCTCCCGGCGGCACGCGCTCGCCGGGATGGTCGGGCGGTGTCAGGAGGCGGGGCGGCGGCTGGACGCGGAGGCCGCGGGGTTCGACCGTCTGCGGGCGCTGGAGACGGCGGACGGTCTGGCGGCGGCGCTGGAGGTCGCGGAGGACCGGTTCCGCGCGCTGGCCGCGCGTACCGGAGCCGCACAGGCGACACCGGCCGGCCTCGGCGAGCGGTACGGCTCCGCCGCGATCGGCGCCGTCACGGGCCATGTCGAACAGGCCAAGGACCGTCTGCTGTTCGCCACGACCCGGCTCAACCAGGCCCGCCAGTCGGCCGACCTCGGGGAGGGCGAGGGCGCGGCACGCCATCTGCGGGCCGCCGAGGGGGCGATAGCCCAGGCCGAGGTGTTCGTCACCGGCATCGAGCGGCTCGCCGCCGATCTGACCTCCGCCGCCGGGTTGGTACCGGCCGCGCTCACCGGGGCGGAGGCGGAGCTCGCGGCCCGTACCGATACGGGAGCCGTCCCCGCCGGCGAGCTGCACGCCCGCGCCGCACACGCCGACCTGGTCCTGGCCGCCGTACGGGAAGAACTGACCGCCGGACCGTACGACCCGCTCGACGCCCTCCGGCGGATCGTGCAGGGGCTGGCGCCGTTGGGTGCGGGGCGGGCCGGGGTGCTCTCGGTCGCTGCGCTGCTGGTCGCCCGAAATGCCGTGACCGACACCGACGCCTTCGTCACAACACACCGGGGAGCAGTCGGAAGCACGGCGCGCACCCGACTGGCGAAGGCGGAGCGGCTGCTCACAGACGGTCCACCGGACCTGCCCGCAGCCGACACCCTGGCCCGCCACACCCGCGAACTGGCCGAGCAGGACGTACGCATACACGGCAACCCGATCGACGGCCCGGCAGAGCACGAGACCGGAGCCGCAGGGGCAGTCCTGGGCGGAGTCCTGGTAGCCGGGTCACCCGCAAGCTACGGCGGCCCGCACACGCGGCCCCGAAGAGGGCGCGCCAGCGCCCTCTAGGGGCGCGGGGAACTGCGCGAGCAACCACAACGCACCCGCACTCGCCCGACAACCGCACCCCCTCCCCAATAGGCGCACCCCCGTCAAAACAGACTCAACAACGCCTCCGCCGGATCCGCCAACCCCGTCTCCCCATCAGGCAACGGCAGTTCGAACCACACCGTCTTGCCACGAGGCGTACGACGCGATCCCCAGGCGGCGCTGAGGAGGCCGACGAGCTGAAGCCCCCGGCCACCTTCATCCGTGTCACGCGCCCGCCGCCGCCGAGGCTGCACAAGCCCGGAGTCCCACACCTCACACACCAGCGTCCGGTCGAGCAGCAGCCGCAGCCGTATCTCACCCTCGCCGTACCGCAGAGCATTGGTGACCAGCTCGCTGACCAGCAACTCCGTTGTGTCGACGAGGGGTTCGAGGTCCCAGGACAGCAGCTGCCCGCGGGCGTACTCGCGGGCCCGGCCCACGCTGCGCGGCTCCCGCGGCAGCGTCCAGTCGCCGACCGAGTCGGCGGGCAGACCCTGGACGCGGGCCATCAGCAGGGCGATGTCGTCCTCGCCGTGATGGGTGTCGAGGGTGTTGAGGACGTGGTCGCAGACGTCCTCCAGGGGCCGCGTCGGATCCGTCAGCGCTCCCACGAAGGCCTGGAGGCCCTCGTCCAGCGGATGGTCGCGGGATTCGACCAGTCCATCCGTGTAGAGCGCCAGCAGCGCACCTTCGGGGAGTTCGACCTCGACCTCCTCGAAGGGCTCCCCGCCGACGCCGAGCGGCATGCCCGGCGGCACGTCGAGCATCAGCGCGTCCTCGCCGGGCTCGACCAGGACGGGCGGCAGATGGCCCGCGTTGGCGAAGGTGCAGCGGCGGGTGACGGAGTCGTAGACGGCGTACACGCAGGTCGCGAGGTACACCTCGGAGAGGTCCGCCTCGCGGGGGCGGCGGGCCGCGCGGGTGGCCTGCTGGACGCCGCCCGGTGCGCCGAGGCCCCGTGCGATCTCGTCCAACGCGCTGAGCACTTCCGCCGGTTCGAGGTCGAGAAGGGCAAGTGTTCTTACGGCCGAACGGAGTTCGCCCATGGCCACGGCCGCGCGCAGTCCGCGGCCCATGACGTCACCGACCACCAACGCCGTACGGTGGCCCGGCAGTTCGATGACGTCGAACCAGTCGCCGCCGACCTCGCTGGGGCGGTCGGCGGAGGAGTTGCCCGGCAGATAGCGGCAGGCGATGTCCAGGCCGGAGGCCACCGGGTCGCCCGGCGGGAGCAGGGACCGCTGCAGTATCAACGCCCGCTCGTGTTCACGCCGGTAGAGGCGCGCGTTGTCGATACAGACCGCCGCCCGCGCCGCCAGCTCCACCGCGAGGTCCCGGTCCCGGTCCCCGAACGGCTCACTGCCCTTGGTGCGGGCGAACTGCGCCAGTCCTACGACGGTGTCGTGGGCGACCATCGGCACGGCCAGCGTGGACTGGACGAGGCCGCCCTCCTCGGCGGGCACGAACTGCGTCCGGGCGGTGCGCAGAGCGTCCGCACAAGGTGAGTTGAAGGGGTAGTGGTGGACGGCGCCCACGGCGACGGGCGTGCCGCCCCCGACGAACGGCGCGTCGGAGACCGCGCTGGCGAAGGCGACCCGGCGCAGCTGCGCGCTGCCGTCGGCGAGGCCCGGCGGGGTCTCGTCGCCGGCCAGCAGGCCCTGGTAGAGGTCGACCGTCGCGAGGTCGCAGAAGCCGGGGACGACGACGTCGAGGAGTTCGCGGGCCGTGGTCTCCAGGTCCAGGGAGTTGCCGATGCGGGCGCCGGCCTCGTTGAGAAGGGCGAGATTGCGCCGCGCGGCGGCGGCCTCGCGGGCCGCGGCGCGACGGGAGGTGATGTCGGTTCCGAGCCATGCGATGCCGATGGGGCGGCCGGAGCCGCTGTGCACCCGGTAGAGGTTGATGGACCAGTGGCGACGACCCTCCGAACCGGGTACGAAGCCCGTGACGTGCATGTCCGTGATCGAGTCGCCGGTCTCCAGGACCCGGCGCAGCGTGGCCGCGACCCGCTCGGCCTCGGGCCGCTGCAGATAGTCGTGGACACCGCGGCCGCGATGGTCGTCGGGCGTGCCGCCGAAGGTGCTCGCAAACTGCTGGTTGGCGCGGCGGACCCGTAGATCGGTGTCGATCAGCAGGAAGCCGAAAGGAGATTGACCGAAAATCGACTGCGAGGCGGCCAGGTCGGTCTCGATGCTGCGCAGGGTGCGTACGTCGACCACGATGCAGACGGCGGCCTTCTCGCCGTCCTCCGTCCGCGTCGGCATCACATAGACCTCGGCGAGCGCCTCCCGCCCGGGTTCCCCCTCGGCCGCCCCGGGCTTACGGAACGGGACCACTCCGGTCCACTCCCGCCCGTCCAGGATCTCGGCCATCTTGCGCTGACCCTGCTCCCGCAGGTCGGGGTCGATGAACGCCTCGATGGGGTCCATGCCGACCGCGCGCTCGGCGGGGATCCCGAAGAGCTGCTCGGCGCGCAGACTCCACTGGTCGACCAGCCCGTCGGGGCCGATGGAGAAGGACGCGACCTTGATGTAGTCGTAGATGGAGCCGGGCGGACTGCTCTGCCACATGGCGTCGCCGTGAGGCGTTCCGTCGAAGGAGGACAGGCCCGTCCCGCCCGCCGTCCCGCTCGTCACGTCGGCCGCGGCATCACCCGCAGCCTCCGCCCTCGCGCCGTCCGACGGGTCCTCGGACTCCGTGGCCTTCGCTGGTATCTCGCTCACGCGAACCGTCCCCTCCAGCTCACCGCGTCCGGCACCGGTCACCGGGGGCGGCTGCCCGCAGTATCCAGCACTACGGCGCCCCACAACACGGTGTTCACGATCACAGCACGGTCCCGACGGTTTTCGGTCCCGGCTGCGACAACACTTCCAGTCTTCTAACCAGCCAACACCTCGTCGAATCACGCCTGCCGAACACTGCCACTGGCCTGAACCAGTCGGTCGACAGGGCAGCAGCCCCCGTACAGCGTCCGAAGGACCGGATCCTGGAGCGGATCGGGAGCGGATCCGGAGCCGGCTCAGCCCGGAACGGCGAGCTCGAACCACACCGTCTTGCCCGCCTCGCCGGGCCGGGTGCCCCAGCGGCGCGAGGAGTGGGCGACCAACTGCAGTCCACGGCCGCTCTCGTCCTCGGGGTGGGCGACGCGCTCGCGCGGCGGATCCGGGAGCGGGTCGGAGACCTCCACCAGCAGTACGTCCTCAAGACCGGCGGGCCGCACAAGGCGTACGCCGATGGGTCCGGTGGCGTGCCGCAGGGAGTTGGTCACCAACTCGCTGACCAGCAGGGCCGTGAGATCACCGAGGGCATCGAGCTGCCAGGTGCGCAGTTGGCCGCGGACGGCGGCGCGGGCACCTCGGACGGCGCCCGGCTCCGCGGGAAAGCTCCACTCGGCGCAGTCGCCTTCGGTGTCGATCACGCCGATCACTTCCCAGGCCAGAAGCACACCCATGTCCGGTTTCGTGGGGTTAATGGGCACATACCCGATATTCGGCACGCAGTACCGTCTGCGGTGGCGCACTGTGGCACGAACGGCGTATGCCTACGGCGCTTGGGCCGTTGTGCGCCTATGAGCTCGGGGGGTGCGCTTGTTGTGCGACTGCGGGTTTGTTGTGGCTGGTCGCGCCCCGCGGCGGAGCCGCTGATGTCACAGCCCCGCGCCCCTAACCTCGGCTACCTCGCGCACGGCTGGGATGTCCTGATCGAGCCAGTCGACGTCCCACAGCTCATCCGGAGCGAGCCAGCGCAGTTCGTCGTGGTCTTCGAGGGGCTTGGGATCCGCGGAGCCCGGGAGGAGCCGGGCAGTCCACACCTGGAGGACATACGGCGGCTTCAGAGGCCACTCGCCCGGTACATGCTCTACGGCCTCGGCGGCCACGCCGAGTTCCTCGTGCAGTTCGCGTACGAGGGCCGCGTCGGGGGTCTCGCCGGGCTCCACCTTGCCGCCGGGCAGTTCCCAGCGGCCGGCGAGTTCGGGGGGTGCGCTGCGGCGCGCGGCGAGGAGGCGGTCGCCGTCGAAGAGGGCGGCGCCCACCACCACGATCCGTTCCGTCATGCGCGGGAGCCTACGGGACTCCGGGATCAGTTGGCCGTGGCCGTTCCGTTCTGCCCGTTCTGACCGATGCGCTCGACCCAGTACAGCTGCTTGTGTCCGCGGTCATCGAGGCTGTCCGCGATCTTCTGGGCCTCGGCCCGGGTCGCATACCGGCCCACGCGGTAGCGATTGCCGTTGTCGTCCTGCCGTATGACGAGCCAGGGAAGCGTGATCGTACCGTCGTTCATCGCGCCCCACCGCTCCTTCCCGCTCCGACCTCACCGCTCTCCGCCCGCGGTTGGTGCCTGGCCCCGCCCCATAAGGAAACCGCAATCCGCATATGCCCGAGCCTACGCCTAACCTTTACGCAGCGAACACGGCTTTTCACAAAGAGGTACGCAACCGGCCAGAGCGAGGGGGGCGCACGGACTCGGATGCGCCGTGCACAGAGGTCGACGCATCCGGTCAGCGGCATGCTGGGCACGCGTGGGACGACCTGCGAGAACGGCCAGATTCCACCGGCGGACGAGCAGGCTCCGAGGCTGCCCGGAGGGGGTCACGGCGAGGGGGCACAGGGGTCAACTGCCGTAAAGGTGTGCGCTACTTCACTGGGAGGTGGTACGCGACGCGGTAGCGGTCGGCGGGGATGACGACGTCGGCCGTCTCCACGGGGCGGCCCGACGCGAAGAAGGTGCGCTGGATGACCAGGACGACATGACCGGGGACGCCGCCGAGGGCGAGAAGCTCCTCGGCGAGGCCGGGGCGGGCGCCGACCTCCTCCGTGACGTTGTCCACGATCACGTCGATCGCCGCCATGCGCTCGACGACGCCCATGCCGCCGAGCGGGCCCTCCTCGGGGAGCATCACGGGGGTGCGGCCGGTGACCGCGAGGGGCTCCCAGGAGGTGGAGAGCATCATCGCCTCGCCTGCCTCCCGGAAGACGTATCTCGTACACATCACACGGTCGCCGGGCTTGATGGCGAGCCGCTCGGCGACGGAGCTGCTCGCCTCGGCCTGGGCGCTGCTCGACTCCCAGGTGCCGCGCCCCTCGCCGTCGGCCTGCTCCTGACGGAAGGGCGTGGCCCCGCCGGCCGGACGGAACCCGGAGCGGGCGACGCTGCGGGGCACCGGGCGCTCGCGGACATACGTCCCCGACCCGGAGCGGCCCTCCACCAGGCCTTCCGCCATCAGCACCTTGCGCGCCTCCAGGGCGACGGTGTCCGAGACGCCGTACTCCTCACGGATCCTGGCCTGGGAGGGGAGGCGGGTGTGCGGTGGCAGCGAGCCGTTGACGATCTTCTTGCGGAGATCACCCGCGACGCGCAGGTACGCCGGCTGCTCACCGAAAGTCACTGGCCGCTCCCATCAGGTTGTACAGACAGCAACAGCCTGGCAACCGTGGGTTCTACGGTGCAAGCAAAGGCCAGAGAATCACTCGATGTGATGACATGTGCCCGCGGAGGGCTTTACGCAGGCACTTTCTCCCCGCTATAGCCGCCGTCACACCTCGAACCCGGAGCCGCCTGTGCCGCCGCCCCCGCCACTGCTGTCGTCCTCGGACGAGGGCGGGGTCGTGGCCAGGCCCAGAGCCTTGCGGGCGGTGACAGCGCCGCCGGGAGCCGAGAGCGCCATGATGCGGTCGTAGTGCTCGTAGAAGCTGTTCACGTCGTCGGCCTTCGCGGCGCGCGCCCACTCCTCCTGCCTCGCCCCGACCTCCTTGGCGACCTTCGCGACCGGCGTCCTCGCCCCGGCCGGCCACGGGTGGGCGCGCAGCATCCCGGCCTCCTCGGTGAGCGCGGCCGACATCTGTCCGGCCCAGGCGCGGCTGGCCTGCAGATCGTCGTCGGGGCTGTCCAGGGGCTGTCTGTCCAGGGCGGCGTTCTCGACGTTGACGGCCTTGAGGTAGGCGATCTGCTCGGCGTCCAGGGTCCGCCCGTCGTTGCGCAGCGAACCCTTCAGTCCGGCCTTCTCGTCGGTGTTGCCGAACAGGCAGGTGACCTCGCGGTCGCCCTGCTTCCAGCTCTGCGGGGTCGGCGTCAGGTAGTACACGTCGACGTCGTCGGGTACGGCCCAGGCGTCCATGGCGTAGTCGTAGCGCAGCGCGTAGCACCTGGCGTCGGCGGTGTCCGTGACCTTGCCGTCCCCGGGGTAGCCGGCGCCGCCCGTCATCTTGAAGGCCGCGAAGACCTCGCCGTCGTGCCGGCCGGCGCAGGGCACCCTGTCGACGTCGTAGGCCACGCCCTGAAGGGATCCGCTCGGGGCGTCGAAGCACTCGCCCTTGGCGAGGGAGTAGGCGCTGCCGTTGTCGCGCCCGGCATCCTTGAAGCCGCCCCAGACGTCGGACGCCGCGCCGCCGGCGATCCCCGCCACCCACAGCGCGAGCCCGAGGGAGGAGAGGACCGCGCCGGCGACGGCCATGCCCCTGCCCCGCTCGCCCTTCCTCCGGATCTGCGCCAGCGCGACCAGCCCCAGGACGAGCCCGATGGCCGGGACGAAGCAGAGGATGCCGAGGACCAGGGAGGCGATGGCGACCCCGTTGACGGGCGCGGGGCTGTTGTACGGGCTGTAGCCCTGCCCCCAGGGCTGGTACGGGTACGGCCCGGGAGCGGCGTAGGGCTGCGGGTACGGGTACTGGCCCTGCGGATACGGCCCTTGGGGCTCCTGGGATTCCTGGGGCTGGTGGGGCCCAGGGGGCGGAGGTATGGACACGGATACCGTGCTCCTGGTTCAGGGGGCTGACGCACAGAACTGGCGTACGACTGGGCGCATGGTAAGCGTGAGGTGAGCGTAGGCGGAATGGGCGGCTCCTAGGCCCGCCCGCGCTCCGTCTCCAGCAGTTCCACGCACCGCCCCAACAGCCCCACCAGCGCCGCGCGTTCCTCGTCCGTGAACTCGGCCGCCAGGGCCCGCTCCACGCGTACGGCGCGGGCGTCCGCGTCGGCCATCACCGCGCGGCCCTCGTCGGTGAGGCGGGTCTCCAGGACGTTCTTGTGCCACTCGTGGGGGGTGCGCGCGATCAGGGCGCGGTCCTGGAGGTTGTTCAGGATCGTGTTCATCGTCGGCGGTGTGACCCCGCAGAGGCGGGCCAGGGCCGCGGCCGAGATGCCGGGGTTCTCGGAGAGGTGGAGCAGCGCGGAGTACTGCGCGACGGTCACGCCCGCCGGTTTGAGGACCGCGGCCTTGGTCGCCATGAGGGCCTGCTCGGCCAGCTTGAGGTGCGAGCCGAGGCGCTCGGAGGCGGGCATGGACGTCATCAGCGCATGATATCGGGGCGATCGTCGATACGAACCCACACCATCATTAATGTATTGACGATGATTAGAGCTCTAACATAGATTCGCCTACGTCATGGAATGTGAAGCCGAAGCCGAATCGAGAGGCACCAGCGTGTCCCGTTCGATCCACCGCCGTACCTTCCTCACCAGCAGCGTCGGCCTGGCCCTCGCCACGGCCCTTCCGGCGACCACCGCCCGGGCGACCACCGCGGTCCGCATCAGCACCGCCTTCACGCTCCCCGGCGGCCGCCCCTACCCCGAAGGCATCGCCCTGGACCCGTACAGCGGCGACGCGTACGTCGGCTCGTACACGACCGGCGCGGTGTACCGGGCGGCGCGCGGCAGCAGTGCGGCCGAGGTCTTCCTGCCGTCCGGCACCGACGGCCGTACCACCGCCAACGGTCTGAAGGTGGACCGGGGCGGGCGCCTGTGGGTCATCGACTCCACCGCCGGGGTGGACGTCTATGACCTGCGCACCCGCGCCCTGTTCGCCCGCTTCACCGTGCCCGGCAGCGCCCCCTCCTTCGTCAACGACCTGGCGCTCGGGCCGGACGGCACGGCCTACCTCACCGACAGCACCCGCCCGGTGGTCTACCGCGTCACCCCGGCCGACCTGGACCGCGCCCGCGGCGGCAGCGCGACGCTCGACGCCGCCTACGACCTGAGCGCCGTGGCCCCGCCCGACGGGCTCTTCCTCAACGGCATCGTCGTCGACCCGTGGGGGCGGTACCTGCTCGCCGTCGGCATGACCGGCGGCGGTCTGTACCGGGTGGGCACGGTCACCGGATCCGCAAGCCGAGTCACCCTGAACGGCGGTGACTTGAAGAACGGCGACGGCCTGGAGCTGGCCCACGGCACCCTGTGGGCCGCGCACAACGCCACCAACACCCTCAGCCGCTGGCGGCTCTCCGCGGACGGTACGTCGGCCCGCCTGCAGCAGCGATTCACCGACACCGCGCTGCAGATCCCGACGACCATCGCCCGCACCCACGGCCGGCTGCTGGTCGTCCGCTCGCAGTTCGACAAGGGCGGGCCGATGGGGCAGGGGGTGCCCGAGGAGCCGTTCACCGTGGCGTGGGTGGACGGGATCTGACCGTCGGCCAGTGCGGCGGCTCAGTCGCGGAAGCCCGTGCGGCGGGTGCGCTTCTCCCAGGCGAGGACGTCGTCGCGCACCTGGTCCAGGTGGTCGAGGACCGCACTCACGCCGTCGTCGCCGAGCGGCAGGCGCAGCGGGCTCTGCCCCGACTCCAGCGCGGCCAGGATGAGAGCCGCCGCCTTGGCCGGGTCGCCGGCCCGGTCGTCGAAACCGGCGTCGACCATCGCGCGGGTACCGCCCACGGTGGCGTACGCCCCGCCGTCGACGCTGGCCTGCGTCCCGTCGTACAGCGACGTACGGAAGGCGCCCGGTTCGACGACGAGCACCTTGATGCCGTACTCCGCGACCTCGCCCGCGAGCGCCTCGGACATGCCCTCCAGGGCGAACTTCGTTCCGCTGTACGCCGAGAAGCCGGGGTAGGACGTCTGCCCGCCCATGCTGCTCATCTGCACGATCGCGCCGGTGCGCCGGGAGCGCATGTACGGCAGTACGGCGCGCACGAGGGCAGCGGGGCCGAAGACATGCACGTCGAACAGGGCACGCAGCTCGTCGTCGGTGGTCTCCTCGAAGGCGCCGACATGGCCGCGGCCGGCGTTGTTGACCAGGACATCGATCCGGCCGTGCCGCGCCACCACGTCCCGTACGGCAGGTTCGGCGGCCGTCGTGTCCGCGACATCGAGCCGCAGCGCCTCGACCTGGTCGGGGTGGGCGGCCACGAGGTCGTCCAGCCCCTCGGGCCGCCGTGCGGCGCCCACCACGACATCTCCGTCGGCGACGGCCGCCTCGGCGACGGCCCGCCCGAGTCCGCTGCTGGCACCGGTGATCAACCACACCTTGTTCACGACAACTCACCCTCTCTCGGCAACTCGTGAACCAGGCTGCTCCTGTGGCGAGTTGCCCGTCCAAGACCTACGGTGATTACCGATGGCTATGACGGCGGACGTCCATGTGCGGGACCTGCGCTACTTCGTCACGGTCGCCGAGGAGTTGCACTTCACGCGCGCGGCCGAGCGGTTGTACGTCTCGCAGCCCGCGCTGAGCAAACAGATCCGGGCGCTGGAGCGGCAGTTGGGGGCGGAGCTGCTGCGGCGCGACCGGCACGGCGTGGCGCTCACCGCGGCGGGCGCGGCGCTGCTGCCGCATGCCCGACGGGTGCTGGACGCGTGGGCCGAGGGTGCGTTGGCGGTGGAGGAGGCACGGGCCGAGCAGCGCAGCACGCTGGTGGTGGGCATGAGCACCAGCCCCGGCCGCGGCGGCCTGCTGCCCGCGATCCGCTCCCGCTTCACCGCCGCACACCCCGGGGCCGCGGTCCGCCTGCGCCAGGTGAGCTGGGACGACCCCACCGCGGGCCTGGCGGACGGCGACACGGACATGGCCTTCGTCTGGCTGCCCCTGCCCGACCAGGACCGCTACGCCTGGACACTCGTCGCCGAGGAACCCCGCCTGGTCGCTCTCCCCGACACCCACCCCCTCGCACCCCGCACGGAAATCGACTTCACCGACCTCGCCGAGGAACCCTTCCTCGCCCTGCCGAAGACCGCAGGACCGCTGAGGGACTACTGGCTGGCGCTCGAAGAACGCGAGGGCCGCCTCCCCCGCATCGGCGCGGAGATCGCCAGCACGGAGGAGACGTACGAGGCCCTGGTCGCGGGCCTCGGCGTATGCCTGGTGGCCGCCGGCAACGTCCCCCTGATCACCCTGGGCGGCGTGGTGACACGACCGGTGCGCGGGGTGACACCCAGCCGGTATGTCCTGGCCTGGCGGAAGGGGGACCGCAGACCGTTGGTGCGGGGGTATGCGGAGGCTTGCCGACGGGTGAGGGAGCGGGGCCGGACTGCGGGGGCTTAGACGTTGAAGCGGAACTCCACCACGTCCCCGTCCTGCATCACATACTCCTTGCCCTCCATCCGCGCCTTGCCCTTCGCGCGGGCCTCCGCCACCGAGCCCGTCTCCACCAGGTCGGCGAAGGAGATGACCTCCGCCTTGATGAAGCCCTTCTGGAAGTCGGTGTGGATGACACCGGCGGCCTCGGGGGCGGTGGCGCCCTGCTTGATGGTCCAGGCGCGGGATTCCTTGGGGCCGGCCGTGAGGTAGGTCTGCAGGCCGAGGGTGTTGAAGCCCACGCGCGCCAGGGTGGTGAGGCCGGGCTCCTCGGCGCCGACGGACTCCAGGAGCTCCATGGCGTCCTCCTCGTCGAGCTCCGCGAGGTCCGCCTCGAGCTTGGCGTTGAGGAAGATCGCCTCGGCGGGGGCGACCAGGGCGCGCTGTTCGGCCTTGAAGTCCTCGTCGAGCAGCTCGTCCTCGTCGACGTTGAAGACGTAGAGGAAGGGCTTCGTGGTCAGCAGGTGCAGGTCGTGGAGGAGTTCCTCGTTGCCGGAGCCCTGGACGATGCCCGCGGAGAAGAGGGTGTCGCCCTTGTCCAGGATCTCCTTCGCCGCCTCGACCGCCGCCACCTTCGGCGCCACGTCCTTCTTGATGCGCGACTCCTTCTGGAGGCGCGGGAGGACCTTCTCGATGGTCTGGAGGTCGGCGAGGATCAGCTCGGTGTTGATCGTCTCGATGTCGTCCTTCGGCGAGACCTTGCCGTCGACGTGCACGACGTTCTCGTCCTTGAAGGCGCGGATGACCTGGCAGATGGCATCGGACTCACGGATGTTCGCGAGGAACTTGTTGCCCAGGCCCTCGCCCTCGGACGCGCCCTTCACGATGCCCGCGATGTCGACGAAGTCGACGGTGGCCGGAAGGATGCGCTGCGAGCCGAAGATTTCGGCCAGTTTCGTCAGACGGGCGTCGGGGACGCCGACCACGCCCACGTTGGGCTCGATCGTGGCGAACGGGTAGTTGGCCGCGAGCACGTCGTTCTTGGTCAGGGCGTTGAACAGGGTCGACTTGCCGACATTCGGCAGACCGACGATTCCGATCGTGAGCGACACGTTGCGACTTCCCGTACGTGAGAGACATCAGAGGACTGGGGCTGGGGCCCGGTCCTTCTTCGGTGCACGGGCGGGCCGATCCACCAGTCTACGGCGTACCGGTCGCCGCCCCGGCGCCCCGTCGAACGCTTGGCCAAGCTCCGCCCATCGGCGTGTCTGAGGGGCGATTGCACACATAAACCGACCTAAGTTGGTCCGGTGGAGCAACACGGGACGGGACGCCCGCACAACGGAACACGACGCGGCACGCCCCCGCTGCCCCCGCAGGCGAAGCACGGCGGAAGCGGCGGGGGCGCGGGCGGTGCTGCGCGACCTGCCGCACAGCGCCGCCCGGCCGCCCAGCCGGCGGCCGGGCGCCAACCGGGTCCGCCGCTGATCGAGACCGTACGGCGGCTGCCCAACCCGCGGCTGACCGGGCTGGGCGGCGGTCTGTTCTGCGGGGCGCTGATGTTCGCGCTCGGTTTTCTCGACCAGCTGCTGTTCGGGGCGTCGCTGACCCTGTACGGCGTGCTGTTCCTGCCGGTGTGCCTGCTGACCGCGGTCTGGGTGCGCAAGGGCGATCTGGCGACCGCACCCGTCGTCGTACCGATCGCCTTCGCGGCGGGCCTGCTTCCCGTGGCCGACAGCAGCGGCGGGCTGCTCGGCCGGCTGATGGGACTGGTGACGGCGCTGGCCACGCAGGCCGGGTGGCTCTACGGGGGGACCCTTGTCGCGGGCGTGATCGTGATCGCACGGAAGGCCGTCCTGATGCACCACCGCACGGACCGCCGCCGTCCGCCCATGTACTAGCCCAGACCCGGGTCCAGACCCAGGTCCGGACCCGGGTCCAGACCGAGTGCCAGGGCCCAGGTCCCGGCTCAGGCTCAGGCTTTAATGCTCCGCGGCATGCATCGCCGCCCCCACGATCCCCGCGTTGTTCTGCAGCTGCGCCGGGACGATCTCCGCCTTGATGCCCTCGATGAAGTGCAGGAACTTCTCGGACTTACGGCTGACGCCGCCGCCGATGATGAACAGGTCGGGCGAGAAGAGCATCTCGACGTGGGCGAGGTACTTCGTGACGCGGCGGGCCCAGTGCTCCCACGTCAGCTCGCCGTCCTCCTTGGCCTTGCTGGAGGCGCGCTTCTCCGCGTCGTGGCCGTGTAGCTCCAGGTGGCCCAGCTCGGTGTTGGGCACCAGGGCGCCGTCGACGAACAGGGCGCTGCCGATGCCGGTGCCGAAGGTGAGCAGGATGACCGTGCCCGGGCGGTCGCGGCCCGCGCCGAAGTGCATCTCGGCGACGCCCGCCGCGTCCGCGTCGTTGACCACCGTCACCGGCAGGCCGCCCAGGCGGTCGCTGAACAACGCGCGCGCGTCCGTGTCGATCCAGCTCTTGTCGACATTGGCCGCCGTACGGATGGTGGATCCGCCGGTGACCACGCCGGGGAAGGTGAGGCCGACCGGGCCGGTCCAGCCGAAGTGCTCGACGACCTGCTTCACGCCGTCGGCCACGCCGTCCGGCGTCGCCGGGTGCGGAGTGAGCACTTTGCAGCGCTCCTCCGCCAGGTCGCCCTTGTCCAGGTCCACCGGGGCGCCCTTGATCCCGGATCCGCCGATGTCCACACCGAAGATCTGCATGGCTCTACGTTACGACGGACGACTGACAGTCACTCCGGCGAGGTGTCCGTTCGCTCCGCGATCAGCGCCGCGGCCTCCTCGCGCAGATCGCGGCGGAGCTCCTTGGGCAGCGAGAACGTGATGGACTCCTCGGCCGCCTTGACGATCTCGACGTCCTCGAAGCCGCGCTGCGAGAGCCACTCCAGGACCTGCTCGACCAGGACCTCGGGAACGGAGGCGCCGGAGGTGACTCCGACCGTGCTCACGCCCTCCAGCCAGGCCTCGTCGATCTCACTGGCGAAGTCCACCAGGTAGGCCTCGCGGGAGCCGGCCAGCTTGGCGACCTCCACCAGCCGCTTGGAGTTGGAGGAGTTGCGGGAGCCGACGACAATCACCAGCTCGGCCTCGGCGCCCATCTGCTTCACCGCGAGCTGGCGGTTCTGCGTGGCGTAGCAGATGTCGTCGCTCGGCGGCGAGATCAGCTGCGGGAACTTCTCCTGCAGGGCGTCGACGGTCTCCATGGTCTCGTCCACCGAGAGGGTGGTCTGGGACAGCCAGACGACCTTGGACGGGTCGCGGACCTCGACCTTGGCCACGTCCCCCGGTCCGTCGACGAGCTGGATGTGGTCGGGGGCCTCACCGGAGGTGCCGATGACCTCCTCGTGGCCCTCGTGCCCGATCAGGAGGATGTCGTAGTCCTCATTGGCGAAGCGGACGGCTTCCTTGTGGACCTTGGTGACCAGCGGGCACGTGGCGTCGATGGTGGCGAGCCTGCCGCGCTCGGCCTCCTCGTGGACGACCGGGGCCACGCCGTGCGCGGAGAACATGACGATGCTCCCCTCGGGGACCTCCTCCGTCCGCTCGACGAAGATGGCGCCCTTCTTCTCCAGGGTCTGCACGACGTACTTGTTGTGGACGATCTCGTGGCGGACATAGATCGGAGCCCCGTACTGCTCCAGGGCTTTCTCGACGGCGATCACGGCGCGGTCCACACCCGCGCAGTAGCCACGGGGGGCGGCGAGCAGGACACGGCGGCCAGGCGAAGCAGTCATGCGATCCATCGTAAGGCCGCGTTCGGTGGGGCGATGATCGCGCCCTTTTCGCCCCCGCCGCCCCTACCCGTCCCGTCCCTGGGGGCTGCGCCCCCAGACCCCCGCTTTCGGCCTGAACGGCCTCGTCCTCAAACGCCGGACGGGCTGGGTGGAGCTGGCCTGCGTTGTCAGTCACGGCCGTTACTCTCGCGGCATGGCTCTCAACACGTCCGCAGAAGCTCCGCTGCCCGTCGGTGAGGTCTCGCGGCTCATCGGGGGGTGGATCGACCGGCTGGGGGCCGTCTGGGTCGAGGGGCAGATCACTCAGCTCTCGCGGCGGCCCGGCGCCGGCGTCGTGTTTCTGACCTTGCGGGATCCGTCGCACGACATCTCGGTCGGCGTCACCTGCTACCGGCAGGTCTTCGACGCCGTGGCCGATGTGGTGAGCGAGGGTGCGCGGGTCGTCGTATACGCGAAGCCGGAGTGGTACGCGCCGCGGGGGCAGCTGTCCCTGCGGGCCGCCGAGATAAGGCCCGTGGGGGTCGGTGAACTCCTCGCGCGGCTGGAGCAGTTGAAGAAGTCCCTCGCCGCCGAGGGGCTGTTCGCGCCCGAGCGGAAGAAGGCCCTGCCCTTCCTTCCGCAGCTCATCGGGCTCGTCTGCGGACGCGCCTCCGCCGCCGAGCGGGACGTCCTGGAGAACGCCCGGCACCGCTGGCCCGCCGTCCGCTTCGAGGTGCGCAACGTCGCCGTACAGGGCGTACACGCGGTCCCGCAGGTCGTGCAGGCCGTGAAGGAGCTCGACGAGGCGGGCGACGTGGACGTCATCATCGTCGCGCGCGGGGGCGGCAGCGTCGAGGATCTGCTTCCTTTCTCCGACGAGCAGCTGGTACGCGCCGTCGCCTCCTGCCGTACGCCCGTCGTGTCCGCCATCGGGCACGAACCGGACACTCCGCTCCTCGACTACGTCGCGGACCTGCGCGCCTCCACCCCCACCGACGCCGCCAAGAAGGTCGTACCGGATGTCGGGGAGGAGTACGAGCGCGTGCAGCAGTTGCGCAATCGTGCGCGGCGGTGCGTCGAGGCCCTCGTCGAGCGGGAGGAGCGCGGGCTCGCCCATGCGCTGGCCCGGCCCTCGATGGAGGATCCGCACCGGATGATCGACGAGCGGGCCGATCATGTCGCCTCGCTGGTCGACCGTTCGCGGCGCACGCTCGGCCACCTCCTCGACCGCGCCGACTCCGAGCTGACGCACACGCACGCGCGCGTGGTGGCCCTCTCCCCCGCCGCCACCCTGAAGCGCGGGTACGCCGTGCTGCAGAAGGCCGACGGTCACGTCGTCCGCGACCCGGCCGAGGTCACGGCGGACGAGGCGCTGCGGGCGCGGGTGTCCGAGGGTGAGTTCTCCGTACGGGTGGATGCCGAGCAGATGCATAGGGTGGGCGAATGACCAGCAAGGTGGCGGAAGAGACGCCCGGGTACGAGCAGGCCCGGGACGAGCTGATCGAGGTCGTACGACGGCTGGAGGCGGGCGGCACGACGCTGGAGGAGTCCCTCGCGCTCTGGGAGCGGGGCGAGGAGCTGGCCAAGGTGTGCCGGCGGTGGCTGGACGGGGCGCGGGCGCGGCTGGACGCGGCTCTCGCCGAGGAAGAAGAGGCCGAATCGGACGGCGACGACTAACCGCCGGGACGCTTCACTGTGAAGCGGATCACCACACCCGGCTTTTTGTTGAAGCTTGAACTTCATTCGCGTACGGTCGGTCTCGTCAGCCGATCCGGACCGCGGTCCGGTAATCCGGACCCAGGCTCCACCCGAGGAAGTCCACGCATGTCTCTCGTTCTCGACCCCGCCGCCCAGGACCTGCTCTTCCGCGAGGCCCGCACCGCGAACACCTTCACCGACGAGCCGGTGACCGACGAGCAGGTGCAGGCCATCTACGACCTGGTCAAGTACGGCCCGACCGCCTTCAACCAGTCGCCGCTGCGCATCACCCTGGTCCGTTCCGCCGAGGCCCGTGAGCGCCTGGTCAAGCACATGGCCGAGGGCAACCAGCCGAAGACGGCCACCGCCCCACTGGTCGCGATCCTCTCCGCGGACAACGAGTTCCACGAGGAGCTGCCGGCCCTCTTCCCGCACTTCCCGGCCGCCAAGGACGTCTTCTTCTCCGAGCGCCCGGCCCGCGAGGGTGCCGCCGCGCTGAACGCCGCCCTGCAGGCCGCGTACTTCATCGTCGGCGTCCGTGCCGCCGGCCTCGCCGCCGGCCCGATGACCGGTCTCGACTTCGCGGGCGTCCAGAAGGAGTTCCTGGACGACGACCACACCCCGCTGATGGTCGTCAACATCGGCAAGCCGGGCGAGGACGCCTGGTTCCCGCGCTCCCCGCGCCTGGAGTACGACGAGGTCGTCACCACCGTCTGAGCCACACGTATTGAGCCACACGTATGACGAAGGCCCCCGGCAGCAGCGCCCGGGGGCCTTCGTCATACGTACGCGGCGGCTACGCCAGTTTCAGCGCCTGCGCCATCTCCGTCAGCTGCTGGAACGAGCCCGTGCCCGCGATCACGGTCGTGGAGCTCTTGCCGGGGAGCACGAGGGCGTCGTAGCGGCCGCCGGTGTAGCGCGTCCAGGTGCGGCCGTCGATCTCCTCGGTGGCCTTCGTCGCCTTCGCCCCCTGGCTGGCCTCGTCGATGAACGCCGACGGCTTCTGAGTCGACTGCTCGATCTGCACGTACTGGCCGTCGGGGGTGTGGAAACCCAGGTGCCAGGCGTCGAACTCGTCGCCCCGGAAGCGGACCGAGGTCGCCTTCCAGTCCTTGGACAGGCCCTCGGGGGCGGCCACCGGGTAGGCCGCGGCGCGGCGCGCGGTGAGCAGTTCGACGCGGTAGTCGACCCGCGGGATGTCCGGAGGCGAGTCGTCGTGCGGGATGAAGACGTAGATGAGTGCCGCCGCGATCCCGATGAGGCCCAGGGAGAGAATCATGTCCCGGACCGTCTTCTGCTTGCCGTTCGAACCTGCCACGCCCTCTATCGTCGCAGGTGCCCGGCTCGCTCATCCGTGGGGTCCCCTGCTCATTTTGTCGGACTGACGATAGAGTCGATGGTCGAACCCTCATCCGGCCGTCGTCGTATCAGAAAGGTGCGCCTCGATGACCGAGCATCATCACTTGCCGTCCGAACTCGAAGTCCCCAGTGAAGCCCCCGACCGCAACCTCGCCCTGGAGCTCGTCCGGGTGACCGAAGCAGCCGCGATGGCCGCGGGCCGCTGGGTCGGGCGGGGCGACAAGAACGGCGCCGACGGTGCCGCGGTGCGCGCCATGCGGACCCTCGTCTCCACCGTGTCGATGAACGGCGTGGTCGTCATCGGCGAGGGCGAGAAGGACGAGGCCCCGATGCTCTTCAACGGGGAGCGCGTCGGTGACGGGACCGGGCCCGAGTGCGACATCGCCGTCGATCCGATCGACGGGACCACCCTGACGGCCAAGGGCATGCCGAACGCCATTGCCGTGCTGGCGGCCGCCGACCGCGGGTCGATGTTCGACCCGTCCGCCGTCTTCTACATGGACAAGCTGGTCACGGGGCCCGAGGCGGCGGATTTCGTCGACATCGACGCGCCTGTGGCAGTGAACATCCGTCGCGTCGCCAAGGCCAAGCGGTCCACCCCGGAGGACGTGACCGTGGTGATCCTCGACCGGCCTCGGCACGAGGGCATCATCAAGGAGGTCCGGGAGGCCGGCGCGCGCATCAAGCTGATCTCCGACGGTGACGTCGCCGGGTCGATCTACGCGCTGCGGGAGGGCACCGGGGTCGACATGCTGCTCGGTGTCGGCGGTACGCCGGAGGGGATCATCTCCGCGTGCGCCGTGAAGTGTCTGGGCGGCACGATTCAGGGCAAGCTGTGGCCGAAGGACGACGAGGAGCGGGCGCGGGCGATCGACGCCGGGCACGATCTGGATCGGGTGCTGACGACCGACGACCTGGTGTCGGGCGAGAACGTCTTCTTCGTCGCCACCGGGATCACCGACGGTGAGCTGCTGCGGGGTGTGCGGTATCGGTCGGAGAATGCGACCACCGACTCGATCGTGATGCGATCGAAGTCGGGGACGGTGCGGCGGATCGACTCGGAGCATCGGCTCAGCAAGCTGCGGGCCTATAGCGCGATTGACTTTGATCGCGCCAAGTAGCGCCTGAGCAGGGGGGACTGCGAATCGTCGGCGGCTGCGGCTAATTCGTGGTTGCTCGCGCAGTTCCCCGCGCCCCTAGGGGGGTGCAGTTCCCGCGCGCTCCAGAAGCGCCGGCAGCAGTGATATCGATGGGGCGCCCCCGGTGCGGTGGGGGCGCCCCATCGGCGTATGTGAGGGGCGGTCAGCCCGCTGCTGCTATGCGGCCCTGTGTGCGTGCCGTCTTCTTGAGTTCCATCTCGCGGCGGCGGCGTCGGGCCAGCACCACTCGGCGTTCCGCGGCGGTGAGGCCACCCCAGACGCCGTAGGGCTCTGGTTGCAGGAGTGCGTGCTCGCGGCACTCGACCATGACGGGGCAGCGGGCGCAGACGCGCTTGGCCGCCTCCTCGCGGGAGAGCCGGGCGGCGGTGGGTTCCTTGGAGGGTGCGAAGAACAGGCCGGCCTCGTCGCGCCGGCACACCGCCTCGGTGTGCCATGGAGCGTCTTGGTCCCTGTCCCGCACTGGCACCCGCTGGGCCGGAACGGCAGCTACCTGCAGGGACGAATGCGGCGGTTGCAGCACGGTCTACTCCTGACGACGGCTTCGCGAGCGAGCGACGATGCAGCAAGGCCTACCCGCTGTACGCGCGCCTATGCACTGAGTTCCGAACCGCTGGTTTTCGGGTGGTCCTGAGCGTCTGCCGACCCCGACCGCGGGTGGACCAATTCCCTTCCCGCGCGGCCGGATTCGCAACCGTCAACGATCCAGGTGTTTGCGCAAACTCTTGTCGACCTTGCTCTGAACCCGATCGAGAATGTCCGCGACGAGTTTGCCCCGCTTCGGTCGCGCCTCGACGCTGCCCATCACGGCCCAGCCGTCGATGTAGACGACCGGGGCGTCCGGATCGGTCGAGTCGAGGGTGTCCACCTCGAAGCTGCCGAGCACACCGCCGCCGGTGCCGCGCAGCGACACGTTCTCCGGGACGCGGACCTCGACGCTGCCGAAGACCGAGAGCGTCTTGATCGCGACCTGCTGGTACTCGAAGAGCGCCTCGCTGAGGTCTATCTCCACGCTGCCGAAGATCGCGTACGCATGGATACGGCGGCCCGCGCGCCAGCGGCCCTTGCGGACGGCGCTGCTGAAGACCGCCACCACGTTGTCGTCCGGGTAGGCCGGGATCGCGCCCGCCGTGGGGCGGTTCGGGGCCGCGGCGAAGGCGGGGGCCGCGCCGTGCCGGTGGGCGGCGGGCAGGTCCCGTATGAAGACCTCCAGCTCACCGACCGTCTTGGCGGCGAGCACGCCCTCGACGCGCTCGGCGTGCTCGTCGGCGGTCAGGCGCCCCTCGGCGAGGGCGTCGCGCAGGATGTCGGCGATGCGGTCACGGTCGGCGTCCGAGGCGCGCAGTTCGGAAGCCCGCGCTGTCGTGTCCTGGCGTGCTGCCGCGTCCGGGTGTTGGGCACTCTTCTGAAGGTCCACGACAACAGCGTAGCGAAACGCGATAGATCGCGACTACCCCAAACCGGCAATGACCGCCGGGCCGACTGAGGACAACCTCACAAGCCTGCTGTCAGAGGCAGGTTCTACGCTGGTGAGCGCTCGCCAGTGTCGGCGGGCCGTCGTCCGTCGAGTGAGGAATGGGCTGAGATGCCTGAGTTCGCGTACACCGATCTGCTCCCCATGGGAGAGGACACCACCCCGTACCGGCTGGTGACCTCCGAGGGTGTGGCCACCTTCGAGGCCGACGGGCGGACGTTCCTCAAGGTGGAGCCGGAGGCGCTGCGCAAGCTGGCGGCCGAGGCCATCCATGACATCCAGCACTATCTGCGGCCCGCCCACCTCGCCCAGCTGCGCCGCATCATCGACGACCCCGAGGCGTCCGGCAACGACAAGTTCGTGGCCCTCGACCTGCTGAAGAACGCCAACATCGCGGCCGCGGGCGTGCTCCCCATGTGCCAGGACACCGGCACGGCGATCGTCATGGGCAAGCGCGGACAGAACGTCCTCACCGAGGGCGGCGACGAGGCGGCTCTCAGCCGCGGCATCTACGACGCCTATCTGAACCTCAACCTGCGGTACTCGCAGATGGCCCCGCTCACCATGTGGGACGAGAAGAACACCGGCTCCAACCTGCCTGCGCAGATCGAGCTCTACGCCACCGACGGCGGCGCGTACAAGTTCCTGTTCATGGCGAAGGGCGGCGGCTCCGCCAACAAGTCCTTCCTGTACCAGGAGACGAAGGCCGTCCTGAACGAGTCCTCCATGATGAAGTTCCTGGAGGAGAAGATCCGTTCGCTGGGTACGGCCGCCTGCCCTCCGTACCACCTGGCGATCGTCGTCGGCGGCACGTCGGCCGAGTACGCGCTGAAGACCGCCAAGTACGCCTCCGCGCACTACCTGGACGAGATCCCCGCCGAGGGCTCCGAGCTCGGTCATGGCTTCCGCGACAAGGACCTGGAGCAGAAGGTCTTCGAGCTGACGCAGAAGATCGGGATCGGTGCACAGTTCGGCGGCAAGTACTTCTGCCACGACGTGCGGGTCGTCCGGCTTCCGCGGCACGGTGCGTCCTGCCCGGTCGCCATCGCGGTCTCCTGCTCCGCCGACCGGCAGGCGCTGGCGAAGATCACGCCCGAGGGCGTCTTCCTGGAGCAGTTGGAGACCGACCCGGCGCGCTTCCTGCCGGAGACCACCGACGAGCATCTCGACGAGTCGTCCGACGTCGTCCGGATCGACCTCAACCAGCCGATGGACGACATCCTCGCCGAGCTCACCAAGTACCCGGTGAAGACACGGCTTTCGCTCACCGGCCCGCTGGTCGTCGCCCGCGACATCGCGCACGCCAAGATCAAGGAGCGGCTGGACGCGGGCGAGGAGATGCCGCAATACCTGAAGGACCACCCCGTGTACTACGCGGGACCGGCCAAGACCCCCGAGGGGTACGCGTCCGGTTCCTTCGGTCCTACGACGGCCGGGCGCATGGACTCCTACGTCGAGCAGTTCCAGGCCGCCGGCGGCTCCAAGGTCATGCTCGCCAAGGGCAACCGCAGCAAGCAGGTCACCGATGCGTGTGACGCGCACGGCGGCTTCTACCTCGGCTCGATCGGCGGGCCGGCCGCCCGCCTCGCCCAGGACTGCATCAAGAAGGTCGAGGTCGTCGAGTACGAGGAGCTCGGCATGGAGGCCGTCTGGAAGATCGAGGTCGAGGACTTCCCGGCGTTCATCGTGGTGGACGACAAGGGCAACGACTTCTTCCAGGATCCGGCGCCGGCGCCGACGTTCACGTCGATTCCGGTGCGGGGGCCTGGGCTCGCGTAGCGGCTCGGCCCCGCCAGGGGGCTCTGCCCCCTGGACCCCCGGTCGGCCTGAACGGCCTCGTCCTCAAACGCCGGACGGGCTGAAGGATGCCGTCCCGGGACGGGTGAATGCCTGGATGCCGTCCCAGTTCGTCCCAGGAACGAGCGGGACGGCATCTTTGCGAACTTCGCCGGAAACGCTCCGTGCTGACTGGATCACAGCCCGTGATCCGCAGGTCATCTCGGAGGGACAACCCATGATTCGACGCACACTGCGCAGTGGCCTGGTGGCCGCGTTCGCGGTCGTCGCCGTCTTCCCGGTGGCGGCCGTCGCCTCCGCCGGGCCGGCCGCGCAGGCCCACGCCTTGAACTCCACTCCCCCGCAGATCTCCGTCGTGACGGGGTGGCAGCCGGTGGCCACCCCGTCCACGCTGCCCATCAGGCCGAAGACGCCGAAGGCCCCCAAGGCGCCGAACTGCCACCACGGTCGCCACCACGTGAAGGCCCACGCCGCCCGCCACCACCGCCAGATCCGCCACATCCGGCACAACCGGCACAACCACGGCATCCGGCACATCGTCGCGACCCACACCTGGGGCTACGTCACCACCCGCCATCTGCCGCTGAACGTCCGGTCCGGACCGGGCACCGGCTACCGCGTCATCGGCGCGCGGCCCGTCGGCGGCAGTGTGGCCCTCACCTGCAAGGTGCGGGGTTCCGGCGTCCGGGGCAACCACCGCTGGTACAAGCTCGCCCACCACAAGGGCTACGTCTCCGCCCGCTACGTGCGCAACCTCAGCACCGTCCGCTGGTGCTGACGGCCCCTCGACCGCACCACCGATGATCTCCGGTGCCTCCAGGCGGGCCATGAGAGCCCGCCGGGAGGCACCGGCCGGTAAATCGGCCGATCACACCCCCGAGTGGCGTAATCGCAGGTCAACTCGGTCAACTCCCCTTCATATTCCGGTGATCGTGGGATGACCGGGCGCCGCCGCCGGGAACACATCAAGGCGGTCACCCCGGCATGGCGAGGGAGCGAGATGGAGAGCCACGTGACGGTCAAGAGGCAGCCGCTGCCCGACGCGTCGCAGGACGAAGGGCGGCTCCTGACGGAGCGGCTGCGGGCCCTCAAGCAACGGACGGGGCTGAGCCTGGCCGCACTGGCCACCGTCACCCCGTTCAGCAAGTCGACCTGGCACCGCTATCTGAACGGCGACCAGTTCCCGCCCCGGGCGGCGGTGGTGGCGCTCGGCCGGCTCGCGGACGCCGAACCCGGCCCGCTGCTCGCCCTGTGGGACGCCGCCTCCCGGGCACAGGCCGACGAGGCGGCCACCGCGAAACGGCAGCCGGTCCCGCCCGCGCCGCCCGTCGTCGTACGACGCCGCCGCATCCGCCGGCCGAGCCGCGCCGTCGTCGCCCTCGCCACCATGGCCGCCACAGTGGCGGTCACCGCGGCCGCCGCGGACGTACTGGACCCCGACCACGCCCCGGCGCCGAGGGCGGCAGCCTCCTGCCACGGCAGCGACTGCCAGGGCGAACTCCCCACCTCGGAGACCTGCGACCGGGACGCCCGCACGGAGAGCAGGGTCGTCAGGGCCGCCGAGGTGGTGCTGCTGCGGTTCTCGCCGTCCTGCGGCACGGTCTGGTCCCAGCTGCGCACCCGGACGGGCGGCGCGCGGGAGATCTCGATCAGGGCGGGCCAGGACGAGCTGTCCGCGGAGTACCAGGGCGACAAGGAGGACGGATACACCAGCCCGATGCTGGCCGCGTCGGACCCGCGCGGGGCTCAGGCGTGCGCCGAGGTCGCCGGAAAGCCCGCGTGCACCGGCCGGTTCGGCGTTCCGGGCCGCTGACGACGGCACCGGCGTCCACCGGCCTGGACAACAACCCCCGGCCGGCCCAAAGTCCGGAACATCCCCACCTCCCCGATCGCTATACGGGCATGAGCGAATACCGCATCGAGCACGACTCCATGGGCGAGGTCCGCGTCCCCGCCGACGCCAAGTGGCGGGCCCAGACGCAGCGTGCCGTCGAGAACTTCCCGATCTCCGGCCAGCGCATCGAGCGCGCCCACATCGAGGCCCTGGCCCGGATCAAGGGCGCCGCGGCGAAGGTGAACGCGCGGCTCGGCGTGCTCGACAAGGACGTCGCCGAGGCGATCCAGGAGGCGGCCCAGGAGGTCGCCCGGGGGGACTGGGACGAGCACTTCCCGATCGATGTCTTCCAGACCGGTTCCGGCACCTCGTCGAACATGAACACCAACGAGGTCATCGCCACCCTCGCCACCGAGCGGCTGGGCAGGGACGTACACCCCAATGACCATGTGAACGCCTCCCAGTCGTCCAACGACGTCTTCCCCTCCTCCATCCACATCGCCGCCACCGCCGCCGTCACCCGCGACCTGATCCCCGCCCTGGAGCACCTCGCCGACGCTCTCACCCGCAAGTCCGAGGAGTTCGCGGACGTCGTGAAGTCCGGGCGGACGCATCTGATGGACGCCACGCCGGTGACCCTGGGGCAGGAGTTCGGCGGCTACGCGGCCCAGATCCGGTACGGCGTCGAGCGGCTGTACGCGGCCCTGCCCCGCCTCGCCGAGCTGCCCCTCGGCGGGACGGCGGTCGGCACCGGCATCAACACCCCGCCGGGCTTCTCCGCCGCCGTCATCGAGGAGGTCGCCCGCGTCACGGGGCTGCCGCTCACCGAGGCCCGCAACCACTTCGAGGCGCAGGGCGCCCGGGACGGGATCGTCGAGACGAGCGGGCAGCTCAGGACCATCGCCGTCGGGCTGACCAAGATCGCCAACGATCTGCGGTGGATGGCGTCGGGCCCCCGGACCGGACTCGCCGAGATCAGCCTCCCCGACCTCCAGCCCGGTTCGTCGATCATGCCCGGCAAGGTCAACCCGGTCATCCCGGAAGCCGTGCTCATGGTCGCCGCCCAGGTCGTGGGCAACGACGCCACCGTCGCCACCGCCGGGGCCGCCGGCAACTTCGAGCTCAATGTGATGCTGCCGGTCATCGCCAGGAACGTACTGGAGTCGGTCCGGCTGCTCGCCAATGTCTCGCGACTGCTCGCCGACCGGACCGTGGACGGGATCACCGCGCACCGGGAGCGGGCCCGCGAGTACGCCGAGTCGTCGCCCTCCGTGGTCACCCCGCTCAACAAGTACATCGGGTACGAGGAGGCCGCCAAGGTCGCCAAGAAGGCCCTCGCCGAGCGCAGGACCATCCGCCAAGTCGTCCTGGACGGCGGGTATGTGGAGCGCGGCGACCTCACGGTGGAGCAGCTCGACGAGGCGCTGGATGTCCTGCGTATGACGCATCCGTAACCTTTCGTCGCGCCGCCGCGAACCGTGACGCGCGCCGCAGCGTCGTATGCCCTGGGCACCTAATATCTGTGCATGGCAGAGGGTGGAGCGGTGAGAGCGGAAGCGGACCGGGTTCCGGCGGCGCGGACGGGGTGCTGGGCCCCCGGGACAGAGATCCTGTGGCGCTATCGGGAGAACGCCGGCGCGCGCTTCCACATCGCGCGCCCCGTCACCGTCGTCCGGGACGACGACGAGCTGCTCGCCGTCTGGCTGGCGCCCGGCACCGAGTGCGTGAAGCCCGTCCTCGCCGACGGCACCCCCGTGCATGTCGAACCCCTCGAATCCCGTTACACCAAGCCCCGTACCGTCCAGCTCGACCACTGGTTCGGCACGGGCGTCCTGAAGCTGGCCCGCCCCGGTGAGCCCTGGTCGGTGTGGCTGTTCTGGGAACCGGGCTGGCAGTTCAAGAACTGGTACGTGAATCTTGAGTCGCCGCTGGTGCGTTGGGACGGCGGGGTCGACTCCGAGGACCACTTCCTCGACATCTCCGTGCACCCGGACCGCAGTTGGCACTGGCGTGACGAGGACGAGTTCGCGCAGGCCCAGCTGGACGGGCTGATGGACTCGTCGGCCGCCGAACAGGTACGGAAGGCGGGGCGGTCCGCGGTGGAGGTGATCCGGGCCTGGGGCCCTCCGTTCAGCGACGGCTGGCAGCACTGGCGCCCGGATCCGTCCTGGGTTGTACCGTCACTTCCGGAGGACTGGGACCGTACGCCCGCGCGCGTGTCCACGTGAGACTCTTGATGCGCCCCCGGTGCACAACCGTAGGATCGTCCTCCGCAAGGGTGGGCAGGCGCAACTGCGGGAGCATGCGCTGGGCTTGACCGATCGTCACCGAGGGGCGGCAGGACGTGAGCAAGGGGTACGTGGGCAACATCGGAACGAATCATGAACGGTTCGCCGGTGGCACAACAACAGCCTCTGACCACGCGGGAATTCCGTTCCGGGGACACGTATTCCGGGTATCGGGATTCCTGCGGGACCAACTGCGCTCGCGATGCGCAGCCCCGGACGGACGGATTCGACACGCGTGACGGAGCACCCCATGTCCTTCGAGCGCCCGCAGCCGGGCGCCGACCCCGCGGACCCCCGCGGGGCGCTCCTGCACACCCCGGCACAGGCACCCCCCGCGGCCGCCTTACCCGCGCAGGGACGCACCGGGGAGACACCGTCGACGTCGGGTACGGCCACGCCGTGCGGCAAGGGAAAGGAGCCGGCCTCGCCACCCTCCGACATCACCGGCCCCGAGCACTCCCAGCCCGCCGCCGCAGAAGCCGTGGAACCGGGCACGCACCGCCCGCGTCCGGTGCCCGAGTCCATCCCGGACCAGCCGGGCGGCGAGCAGGACCGGCCGCAGGGGACCGGCGGCCAGGAGCGCCGCACCGGACAGGGAGTGACGCCGCCCGGGCAGCCCACGCCCATGCGGCGGGACGGCGACCGGCTGCGCTTCGTCGGCGCCGCGACGCGGCGGATCGCCCGCGGCATCGACCTCGACGAGATCGTCATGGGGCTGTGCCGGGCGACCGTGCCGACCTTCTCCGACGCGATCCTGGTCTATCTGCGCGATCCGCTGCCCGTCGGCGACGAGCGGCCCACCGGCCCGCTGCTGCTGCGCCTGAGGCGCACCGACCGGATCCCGGCGGAGCGGGACACCGAGGGCGGCTTCTCGCCCGCCCTGCAGCCGGAGCCGGCCGAGCTCTCGGAGCTCGACACGCTCGGCGCCGAACTGTGCGAGGTACGGCCGGGCAGCGCGCTCGCCGAGGTGCTGCGCGGGGTGCGCCCGGTCTTCACGGACGCGCCCGCCGCCCGCGCCGCCCTGCCCGAACTCCTCGGCGAGGGCGGCGAGTTCGTCGTACCCGGCGGACAACGCGCGATCCTCGCCCCGCTGCGCGGCCGCCGCCGCGTGATCGGCGCCGCGCTCTTCCTGCGCCGCCCGGAGCGCATGGCCTTCGAGGCCGACGACCTCCTGGTCGCCGCTCAGCTGGCCACGCACAGCGCCCTCGGCATCGACAAGGCGGTGCTGTACGGCCGCGAGGCGTACATCGCCGACGAACTGCAGCGCACCATGCTGCCGGAGACGCTCCCGCGCCCCACGGGCGTACGCCTGGCGTCCCGTTACCTGCCCGCCGCCGAGACCGCACGGGTGGGCGGCGACTGGTACGACGCCATCCCGCTGCCCGGCAGCCGGGTCGCCCTCGTGGTCGGCGACGTCATGGGCCACTCCATGACGTCCGCGGCCATCATGGGCCAGCTGCGGACCACGGCCCAGACCCTGGCCGGCCTCGACCTGCCCCCGCAGGAGGTCCTGCACCATCTCGACGAGCAGGCCCAGCGCCTCGGCACCGACCGCATGGCGACCTGCCTGTACGCCGTCTACGACCCGGTATCGCACCGCATCACCATCGCCAACGCGGGGCATCCGCCGCCGGTCCTGCTGCATCTGGGCGGCCGCGCCGAGGTGCTGCGGGTACCGCCGGGCGCCCCGATCGGCGTCGGCGGCGTCGACTTCGAGGCCGTGGAACTGGACGCACCGGCCGGAGCGACCCTGCTCCTGTACACCGACGGTCTGGTCGAGTCCCGGCTGCGGGACGTGTGGACCGGCATAGAGCAGCTGCGCGAGAAGCTCGCCGCGACCGCGCAGCTGACGGGACCGGATCATCCGCCGCCGCTCGAGGCGCTGTGCGACGAGGTGCTGGACATGCTCGGCCCGGGCGACCGGGACGACGACATCGCACTGCTCGCCGCCCGCTTCGACGGCATCGCGCCGAGCGACGTGGCGTACTGGTTCCTTGAGCCCGAGGACGCGGCCCCCGGCCGCGCCCGCCGACTGGCCCGGCGCGCGCTGTCCCGCTGGGGCATGGAGGACCTCAGCGACTCCGTGGAGCTGCTGGTCAGCGAGGTCGTGACCAATGCGGTGCGGTACGCGTCCCGGCCGGTGACCTTGCGGTTGCTGCGCACCGACGTGCTGCGGTGCGAAGTCGGGGACGACGTACCCCAGTTGCCTCGGCTGCGGCAGGCGCGGGCGACGGATGAGGGTGGTCGCGGGCTGTATCTGGTGAACAAGCTGGCCCGGCGGTGGGGGGCGACGCGGCTGAGTACCGGGAAGGTGGTCTGGTTCGAGCTCGGCAGGAACGCTGCCCAGAACTGAGCCGCGAGAACGAGGGAAGGGCGCCCCGTGGAACTGGGCGCCCTTCCCTGGCGTGTCCATGCCTCGTGTAAGGTGACCCCGCGATCAGCGACCCGGACTCGACCACTCCGACCTCCTGAGCGCGTGAACATCCAGGGGGACTCCCGCACAGTGCACTCCGTGTCGCCCCCATCTGTATGCATTAGCACGTGGGGGATCGAGTTGCGTCTCAGAAGAATCGGTAGTTCGTCGGCCCTGGGCGCCCTCCCTCACTGACCCTCCCAAAGATGCCCTGTCCGCCCCCCTGGCCACTTCCCCGGGGGCGGACAGGCCCACGCGCGCTTGGTCGTGCAGGCGGGGGAACCTACTCAACGAGAAACGGGGACAGCCTCTCTTGAGACGTAGAAGACGAACATTCATTTCCGTGGCCGTTACAGTGACTTCGGCCGCCCTCACCGGCGGGCTGCTGCAAGCCGTGCCCGCCACCGCCACCCCCAAGTCGAACTCCAGTACAAGCACGGGCGAGTCGGCACGACGCGGAGGTGTCAGCAATCCCGACCACACCCTCGGCAAGGGATGGCGGACCTCCGGAGACCGTGCCGTCACGGCAGCGGCCGACAGCGACGGCTTGCACATCCTGGTGGCCGACAGTACGAAGGCGTACCAGTGGAAGACCGCGGCTGTCCTCTCGGAGCCGGGCATGCCCGCGGATACCTGGATCGGTAACCAGTGCGTCATGGATCATGACCATGTCGCTGCCGTGTACGCGCCGCGCACGTTCACGAACAAGCCGGACCTGATGCAGGGCGGCGCCTTCGCGGCTGTCGTGAACCTCAGCACCGGCCAGGTGACGAAGCTGTCGTTCACCGCATCGCTGGCGTACTTCGACCCGTCGTGCGACCCGGACACGCACACCGCGGCGTTCACCGCGTTCCGGGACATGAACGACGCGGCCAGGACCATGACCCGGTCGTGACGGTGAACACCGCCGGCAAGACCGTCATCAAAGCCGCGGCGAAGGGCGAGATCACCAGCGCCGTCCCGGTCAAGGATGGCGTGGTCGCCGCCCTGGGCCGCCGGCTGATCCACCTCGACCGCTCCGGCAAGGTCAGCAATCTGCTCACCACGAGCGGGGTGGCCTTCGACCTCCACCCGGTCAAGGGCGGAAAGGTCGCCTTCGTCCAACGCGACGGCGCCACGAAGGCACGTGCCAGGGTGTGGGGCGGAAGCGGCGACTCGGCCGCCACGATCGCCAGCGGCAGGCTCGGCGACCTCGACCTGAAGCGCGGCGGGTCCGAGCAGGTGTTCCTCACGGGCCATCCCGCCGGCGTCTCCCACACCGCGGGCAGCGGGATCACCCGCGTCAACGCCCCCGCCGACACGGACATCTCCAGTCAGGGGCGCCTGGCCGTCGGCCCCGTCCTCACTCCCGGTGTCCGGGCGGGAATCGAGCGGGTCAACAACGCCGGCAAGGGTTTCAGCAAGACCGAACCCGCCGCGCAGGACACTCCGGCACAGGCGCCAGGTGCCCTTGCGGCGGACACGCCGGTGACGGTCACCTCCACCGCCACCACCACCGGCGTGAAGATCAGCCAGAAGGTCGCCGCCGTCGCGAACTCCGCCGGCGACGACGGCTTGTCGCCCGCTCTCACCTCCGGCGGCTCACCCCGCGCGGCCGCGGGCAACCACACGCGGCTGAGGCGGATCGGGGGTGCGAACGTGTCGCACGACCCCACCGACCCCGACCGCTGGTGCGCCATCTCCCGCAACGACGTCAAGGCGCAGGCCCTCCAGCCGACCCCCAACCAGGTCGAGTGGGCCGTCGACATGGCCGTACGCGGCAAACTGCACGCCGGCTCCATCCGGCAGGGCGGGTACCGCAACCAGACCGGCATGAGCAATATCGACCCGCAAGGCCTGTTCCCCGCGCCCACTCTGACCGGCCCGAAGGACGCGCGGATCCCGGCCAACGTGATGCTCGGCATCATGGCCCAGGAGTCCAACCTGTGGCAGGCCGAATCCGGTGCCATTCCCGGCCAGATGGGCAGTCCGCTGGCGGCGGTCGACGGCTACTACGGGCACAAGATCGACCCGGGGAACCCCGAGTCGTACTGGAGCATCAACTGGGACAAGTCCGACTGCGGGTACGGCGTCGGACAGGTCACCGACGGGATGCGCCTGGCCGGTCACGAGAAGCCGCATGAGACCAGCCTGAAGCCGGCTGTGCAGATGGCCGTCGCCGTCGACTACGCGACGAACATCGCCGCCTCCTTGAAGATCCTCGCCGACAAGTGGAACGAGGTCCACAAGGCCGGCCAGACAATCACCGTCAACAACGACGACCCCGCCTACGTCGAGAACTGGTTCACCGCGGTCTGGAACTACAACCTCGGCTTCAACCCGCCCTCCGACGCCTCGAAGAACGACGGGCACTGGGGGCTCGGCTGGTACAACAACCCGGCCAACCCCATCTACAAGAACAGCTGGAACCACCCGTTCATGGACACGGACGTGGACGGCACCGAGGCCAACCACGACGCGGCGCATCCGCAGGACTGGCCGTACGAGGAGAAGGTGATGGGCTGGGCCGCATGGTCCATCGACACCGGCTACTCCTACGGCACCAACGGCCGCCAGGACTGGAAGGGCGACCCCGGATTCTCCTCGGCGGGCTTCCGGCCGGCCTGGTGGAACACCACGGCCGCGCGCAGCCAGGTCTCGCCGCCGCTGGTCACTTTCTGCAACAGCGCCAACAACTGCGACCCGACCAAGCCGCCGAACTGCGGCACGGAGAACTGTTACAAGCAGTTCTGGTTCAACAAGCCCAATGCGGCATGGAAGAAGAACTGCGCCACTGAGTGCGGGCACGAGCTGATCAAGTACGAGACGGAGATCTCGGAGCCGGGGCGTGGTTACCGCCTCAAGAACGGTGCGGCCGTCTGCTCCGGTGAAGCGACCGGCTCTCATGTCATCGCCACCGTCCCGAACACCACCGAGACATGGAGCGACTGCGGCCAGGCCACCTCGTCCGGCACCTTCCAGTTCACGTTCAACCCGGACACGCTGGGGACCCACTACGAGGCGAGAGCCGACCTGCACCAGATCGGCGGCGGCTACGGCGGTCACTACTGGTACACCCACACCCGCGACGAGGACCATCTCGGCGGCCCCGACGGCCTGATGAACATCGACGCCAAGTGGACGCTCGGCGAGAATATGGACCTGGCCCAGGTCTGGGCCTACATCCCGGACACCGGCGCCCAGACCAAGCGGGCGCACTATGTCATCAACGGCGCGTCCGGTGGTCCCTACGACCGCTACGTCGACCAGAACGGCAACAACGGCAAGTGGGTGTCCCTGGGCGCCTACAAGTTCACCTCCACCCCGAGCGTGGCCCTGTCGAACTTCACCCCCGACGGCACCGGCGACGACGACATCGCCTTCGGCGCCATGGCCTTCCAGCCCGTCAAGGGCACGTTCGTCCGGCGCACCCTGACCGCGGCCGCGATCTTCGACCCGAACCAGGAGCTCAACCAGAACTTCCCGGTGTCCACCGAGGTCGACACTCCCCTGCGCTCGATGAAGTCGCTGTACGAGTGGGCGCTGGGCCGCGCCGACGAAGGCCACCTGTGGGACAACGACGACCCATCGGTGCGCACGCAAGGCCTCATTTCCTGGCCTCGGTGCACGGGCGGGGTGTCCGAGGACTGCACCGGCCAGAAGACCTGGGACGCCGCCAAGATCTGGGCCGACGACATCAAGGCCGGCGGTTACACACCGAATGCCGACGGCTCGGCACCAACGATGTCGATCCCGTGGTGGATGGGCATGGCCAATAATCGGCCCGATCCGTCGCTGCCCGCGAGCCAGGCGTACCAGGGGAACAACAGCTACAAGATCAAGAGCGATGTCGTCGTGACCTTCGTCACCGATGGCAACGGGAAGATCATTCCGGGCAGTGAGGGCTCGAACTACCGGGTTCGGGTCGGCAACGCCCACCTCCCCACCTTCTTGACCAGCATCATGAAGGGCATAGAAGCCGACTACGGCATCCCGAAGCCGAACATCGACTACACCACCCAGGACGCGCTCGAATACGGCAACGTCATGACGTCCCGCCCCTACACAGACGGTGACACACCGGGGCAGGCCTACTTCCCGCACTTCCGGGGTGCACGCCTGAACGCGGACCACACGTGCGTGGACTTCCGGGCGATCGGCGGCGGCGTACACGGTTACCGGGCCATGATCGGCCACAAGTACGTCAACGACAACGTCAAGGCATGGGTCGACAAGATCAACGCCAGCCCGGACACCAACTACGGCGTGCGTCAGTTCGCCGGAGACATCTACTCGATGTTCTTCAAGAACTCCGGCGACTGGAACAAGAACATGTGGGGATCACTGATCGGCAACGCTCCGCCCATCTGGCAGGACGTCGCGGCCGCGTTCTGCGCCGACGGCAGCGTCAAGCCGACCCACAAGCAGGACGACCGAGACGCCACGCCCTCAAATGGCATCGTCTACCAGAGCTACATGCCCGATCTGTACCTGTACATCGACGACAAGATGACCGATAACCTGGGACGCCCCTCGAGCAGCAGAATCAGGGGAGGGGACTGGAGGGACTTCTCGAACGTCCCCGTTCCGCTCGAAAAGGGAAACGCCTACGGTACCTGCGACGCCTCAGACCGTGGAAGCGGCGGTAACCCCTGGAACGTCCAGCCGCCAGTTCCCTTCTACGGAGACGGCCCTGGAAACCGCCCAACAAGTGTCGTTCACTGCGACGACTCGGGCACGAATTTCACTGACAACCTGACACCCTGACAACGGGTGATCCAATTCCCGGGGCCGTTCCTGCTTCGGTTCGGCCCCGGGATCACAGCAAGGGAGAGACAGCATGGGATCAGGCCTCAGTTTCGTATTCATCCCACTGTTCCTCTATGTGACACTGGTTGTGCTTCTGTGTGTGAAAATCGCCGACAAGACGTCCTGGAAAATGGGATGGCTGTTCGCGACGGCTCTCATCTTCTTTCCCGCAGGCGTCCTCACCATCGCCGGCATGTATGAATCTGGCGCCTGGTAGAGATCAGGGGCTACAAATGAAATTCTTCATCATCGCCGTGTCCATCGCGTTCCTGTGCGCAGCCTACGCATGGCCGGTGATTCCGCTGCTGGTCTACCCGCTCAACCGGCGGCGTGGCTTTTGGGCAGCCCTCTACTGCTGCGCCGTGGCGGTCTTCTTCGGACTGGGATTCCGGTACACAAACCGGTTCATGGTGAGCGACTTCTTTGAAGCAGCGGTGTACACCTCCGCTGTCCGGGCGATCGCAGAAGCAACGGGCATACTCGAGAAGCCCCGCCAGATCTGGCGGAAGCGCGAGCATGAGCAGGAAATTCTCAGTTGAGGGAATGGAAAAGCCTCAGCGCGCGATCGGTGTTCCCTCATTCCATGTTCCGCGCTAAATCCGGGCCGAACGGAAGCGAGATAGGCGTACAGGCGCGCAACGCGGCCGTGGGGCGTCGTGGTGCCGCTCATGGTTATCGACGTACCCAAGGGCACAACGACGCCAAACTGCAGGCCAACCTCTTCAAGTACAGCGACGACACCGGAGATAAATATCCGTTGACATCTCCTCCGGTCCCGCTGCAGTAAATGATCTACATATTTCTGGAGGTAATTGCATGGCTATCAAAGAAAAGTGCGGCACACTCGTGGCCGGCCTGGCTCTCACTCTGGGGCTCGGGGTGGCCCCCGCGCACGCTGCGGACTACAGGTACTCCGGGACGTGCCAGACCGAGGGTGCCAGCGGTTCCATAGCCACCAGCGGGTGGCACCGCGGCGTCGGCCAGAGGACGGTGCCGTCCATCACGCTCAAGGTCTATGACTGGCTCGAGGACCGCCACCATGTGAGCATCCGTGTGGTGGCGTACTACGCCGACGGCTCCAAGGGGTACTACCCCTGGCACTCGGACTACGACGGATACGGCACCTCCAAGGAGTTCGACACATCCGCCACCGCGGGCGGGGTCAGCGGGATCTGGGACCTCGACATCGAGGTCGCCCGATTCGAGGGCTCGAAGCTGCTGAACTACTGCTCGGCCGGCGTCTCCTGACGCCTGCTCTGCCGTCACCCGTGTGCCTTCCCGCGACTCCTGCCGCGGGAAGGCACACCTGCTCGGGGCAGGCGCCCGACAATCGGGCGCCGAGCACGCGAAAGGCAGGTAGCTGTCGACCGGGAGCGCCGCGCTCATGCTGACGCGGATCTGTGGGCGAGAGCCCGGCCGAGAAACCGCCGAGCTCGCGGCAGGACCAAGCCCATGTCCGGCTTCGCCTCGTCCGCCCGACACCCGGCAGAGGCGTCTTGGCGAAAGACATAGCAGCACTCCGCTGCAGCCCCTGTTGCCAGCTCTGCAGGCGCCCCGCCTTGAGCACCCCGACGAACGGCGCTCACGCACCGGCTGCCAGGACGAGCGCAGGCCCGTCCTGGTTCTTGCTGTCGCGGACTTGGACAATGCCGGGCACGCCGTCGGCGACCTCCACGCAGTCGCCGCCGTCGCCATTGCTGCTCTTGAATCAGACCACGCTTGGTCCATATGACGCGCAAGATCCATCGGAACGCATCGAGCCGTCGCTGTTTGCACAGGGCACAGGAAGGCGTCCGGCCAGGACAGGCCACCAGCCCGCCACACGGCGGGTCGACAGCACCGCCGAGAACGCGAGGGGCGCCCGGCACCCGCCGGGCGCCCTTCGCTGTTGCTGCTACTGACCGTTCGGGTTGAGCGGGTCCGTCGGGGTCGTCGGGGTCGTTGTCGGCGGCTGCGTGGGTGTTTGCGTCGGCGGCTGCGTGGGCGTCTGGGTCGGCGTCTGCGTGGGGGTCTGCGTCGGCGACTTGGTCGGCTTCTGGGTCGTAGGCGACTGGCTGGGCGTCCGGCTCGGCGACAGCGTGGGCGACGGTGTCCAGGTCGGCTGGACCGCCGCACCCTGCGTGGTGTTCAGCTCGAACTTCAGGTCCGTCTTGGCGACGCCGAAGGTGTACGCCGCCCAGATCTGCGCCGGGAACGTGCCACCGTTGACGCGGGGCAGTCCGCCCGCGTGGTACATCGAGACCTGTGCGAAGTTCTTGTGGCTCTCGCCGAACAGGCCCACCGAGGTGACCAGGTCCGGCGTGTAGCCGGTGAACCAGGCCGAGCGGTTCTCATCGGACGTACCGGTCTTGCCGGCGACCTTGCGGCCGTCGCGGTTGGGGTTGGCCTCGACCGACGTCTTGGCCGTACCGTCGTCGACCACGCCGGTCAGCACCGAGGTGACCGTGTCGGCGGCCTCGGGGCTGATGACCTGGTCGCCGATCGGGTTCGGCAGGGTCACCGAATGCCGGCTGTTCTCCACGGACTTGAGGATGGTCGGGGTGACCTGCTTTCCGTGGTTGTCGAGGGTCGCGTAGACCCCGGCCATCTGCAGCGGGCTCGCGCCCATGGTGCCGAGGGTCTGCGCGGACACCGGATCGAGGCCGGCCGTGTCCATGCCGAGCTGGCTCGCGACCTTGAGCACCTTGCGCATGCCGACGTCGACGCCCATCTGCGCGAAGACGGAGTTCACGGACTGGTTCATCGCCGTCTGGACGGTGATGGGGCCGTAGCTGTGGTCGTCCTCGTTCTCGGGGGCGAAGCCGACCTTGTTGCCGTTGCTGTCCACGACCTGGCGCTTGCTCGTGCCGTCGTAGATCGTGTTCGCGCCGATGGCCTTGCCGCTCTGCGTCTGGGCGGCCTCGTCCAGGGCGGCGGCGAGGATGACCGGCTTGAAGGTCGAGGCGGGCTGGTAGTCCGTGCGGGTCGCGTTGTTGCGGTAGTGCTTGTAGTAGTCCTTGCCGCCGTACATCGCGACGACCGCGCCGGTCTTCGGGTTCACGGACACGGCGCCCGCCTGGACGTCCGCGTCGACCGAGCGCTTCTTCTCGTCGAGCTTGCTGTTCAGCTGCGACTGGGCGGCCTTCTCCAGCGCCACCTGCTTCTTCTTGTCGATGTTGAGCGTGATGGTCCAGCCGCCGGCCTTCACCATCGTCATGGCGTCGTTGTAGTTGTCAGCGGTGCCCTGCGTCACCAGCCGCCTGGCCAGCTGGTTGTTGGCAGCGTCCACCAGGTAGCCGGTCTGGCCGCCCATGCCGGGCGCCGCCTTAGGCGGCTTCGGGATCGGGAACTTCAGGCCCTCGCGCTTGGTCTTGTCCAGCCAGTTCTCCTCGACCATGTTGTCGAGGACGTAGTTCCAGCGGGCCTGCACCATCTTCTTGCCGGTGTCGGAGGCGATCGCCCAGTCGTACTGGTTCGGCGCCTGGAGGAGTGCGGCGAGATAGGCGCCCTGCTGGACCGTCAGCTTCTCGGCGTCGACGCGGTAGTAGGCCTGCGCGGCAGCCTGGATGCCGTACGCGCCGCGACCGTAGTAGCTGGTGTTGATGTAGCCGGCGAGGATGTAGTCCTTGGTCTTCGTGCGGTCCAGCTTCAGCGAGATGACCAGTTCCTTCAGCTTGCGCGTGACGGTCTGGTTCTGCGTCAGGTAGTAGTTCTTGACGTACTGCTGGGTGATCGTCGAACCGCCCTGGGCGCCCTTGCCGGAGAGCGTGTTGAGGATGCCTCGGGCGGTGCCCCTGAGGTCGACGCCGTTGTCCTTGTAGAAGGTCTTGTTCTCGGCGGCGACGAAGGTGTGCTGGACGGGCTTGGGGACCTTCGCCAGGTCGACGATCTCGCGGTTGAGGTGGCCGTCCCGGGTCAGCAGCTTGCCGTCGCTGTACTTGTAGACATTGCTCTGCAGCGTCGCGTCGCCGTTGCCGACTTCGGGGACGCTGATCATCATGTACAGCGCGACGAAGGCGCCCATGCCGAGCAGGCACAGCACGAAGAAGGTCCCGACGATCTTCTTCCAGGTGAACAGCCGGCGTATGAAGCTCCGGCCGTCCTTGCCGCCCTTGCCCGCCTTGCTCTTCCCTCTGCCCTTGCCCTGAGCCGCCCGCCGGGCCTCGGCCCGGCCGCCTATGACGGTGGGCTCGGTCCCGGACGACTCCATCCCGGACGAGCGTGTGGGGGGCGCCGCGCGGCGGCCACCGCGCTGTCGCGCTCGTCTGTCTTCCGCCCGTCCCATGGGTCCGTTCCGCTCCGCTTCGTTCATGTGTGCTCGTGTGTCACACAGGTTCGCCGCACAGGTCAGCTCAGAAAGCTAACACCGGCAGATATGGCAAAGGTCCGCGGATCCGGTCTTTTGCGGACGTGACAATGAGCACCCGCTCCAACGGAACCGACGGCCGGGAGGGGTTCAGGGTTGCTCTGCGGGGGTAAAGTGATATCACTTAGCTAGACAGGTGCTTTCGCTTGACCACCAGAAGGCACCACGAATGAAGCGCACTACGACTACGGGGGACCACCCATGTCCATGCACGACTCCACACCTGAAGCCGACGTACCGGAGATGCCCGCGCCGCGTGTGCGGGAGTTCGCCGCACACAGCATCGGCGGTGCGCTTGCGCTGCTGCTCGGGCTGGTCGGCCTGGCGCTCGGCGCCGGGATGATCGCCACCGGGGCCACGGTGTCCGCGACCGGCGCCAAGGCCGCACTCATAGCAGGCGGCATCGTGATCGCGCTCGCCGCCTTCATCGCCATGTGCGGGCTCAACACCGTGGCGCCGGGCGAGGCGCGGGTCGTCCAGCTCTTCGGGCGCTACCGGGGGACGATCCGGCAGGACGGGCTGCGCTGGGTGAACCCGCTCACCTCGCGCACGAAGATCTCGACGCGCGTACGCAACCACGAGACCGCGGTCCTCAAGGTCAACGACGCCTACGGCAACCCGATCGAGCTCGCCTCGGTCGTGGTGTGGAAGGTCCAGGACACCGCGCAGGCCACCTTCGAGGTCGACAACTACCTCGAGTTCGTCGCCACACAGACCGAGGCGGCCGTGCGGCACATCGCCATCGAGTACCCCTACGACGCCCACGACGAGGGCGGGCTCTCGCTGCGCGGCAACGCCGAGGAAATCACCGAGAAGCTCGCCGCCGAGCTGCACGCGCGTGTGGAGGCGGCCGGTGTGCAGATCATCGAGTCGCGCTTCACGCATCTCGCGTACGCTCCCGAGATCGCCTCGGCGATGCTTCAGCGGCAGCAGGCCGGGGCGGTCGTCGCGGCCCGGCGGCAGATCGTGGACGGAGCGGTGGGGATGGTCGAGGCGGCGCTCGCCCGGATCACCGAGCAGGACATCGTGGAGCTGGACGAGGAGCGGAAGGCGGCGATGGTGTCGAACCTGATGGTGGTGCTGTGCGGGGACCGGGCGCCGCAGCCCGTGCTGAACACCGGGACCCTCTACCAGTGACGGTTCCCTCCGGGGGTTCGGACCCTCAGCGTCGGCCGCAGCAGCGTAAGCAGGTGCTGCTGCGGCTGGACCCGTCCGTGTATGAGGCGCTTGCCCGGTGGGCGGGGGACGAACTGCGTTCCGCCAACGCGCAGATCGAGTTTCTGTTGCGGCGGGCCCTCGCGGAGGCCGGTCGGTTGCCTGGGGAGGCCGGGCCGCTTCCCCGTCGTGGGCGCCCCCCTGGGGGCTCCGCCCCCAGACCCCCGTCGGCCTGAAGGGCCTCGTCCTCAAACGCCGGACGGGCTGAATACAGCCGACCGCGGCTCAGTAGCAGAACCGTGACAATCGGCCCCCACGTGCGCACTCTCACCCCTACCCATGATCTACACACTCCGCGTATACACAAGGCGTATACACCCCGTGTAGAGTCCTCGTCATGTCCATCGGTCACACCCTTCTAGGACTCCTGGAGTCCGGGCCCCGCCACGGCTACGACCTCAAGCGGGCCTTCGACGAAAAGTTCGGTCACGACCGGCCGCTGCACTACGGCCAGGTCTACTCGACGATGTCCCGTCTGCTGAAGAACGGGCTGGTCGAGGTCGACGGCATAGAGGCCGGCGGTGGCCCCGAGCGCAAGCGGTATGCGATCACCGACGCCGGGATCACCGACGTGGAGCGGTGGCTCGCGACGCCGGAGACGCCCGAGCCGTATCTGCAGTCCACGCTGTACACCAAGGTCGTCCTGGCACTGCTCACCCACCGCGACGCGGCCGACATCCTCGACACGCAGCGCTCCGAGCACCTGCGCATGATGCGGATCCTGACCGACCGGAAGCGGAAGGGGGACCTGGCCGACCAGCTCATCTGCGACCACGCCCTGTTCCATCTCGAGGCCGACCTGCGCTGGCTGGAGCTCACCGCCGCGCGCCTCGACAAGCTCGCTGAGGCGGTGGCCAAGTGACTCCCGCAGGTTCTCTGCTCGTCGCCGACGAGCTGCGCAAGGCGTACGGGCCGACCGTCGCGCTCGACGGTGCCGAGTTCTCCATCCACCCGGGCGAGGTCGTCGCCGTGATGGGCCCCTCCGGGTCCGGCAAGTCGACGCTGCTGCACTGTCTCGCCGGGATCGTGACGCCCGACTCCGGCTCGATCACGTACAACGGCAGTGAGATGGCGACCATGAGCGACGCCGAGCGGAGCCGGCTGCGCCGCTCCGAGTTCGGGTTCGTGTTCCAGTTCGGGCAGTTGGTGCCGGAGCTGACCTGCGTCGAGAACGTCGCGCTGCCGCTCCGGCTGAACGGCACCTCCCGCAAGGAGGCCGAACGGGCCGCGCTGACGTGGATGGAGCGGCTGGAGGTCGACGACCTCAGGAAGAAGCGGCCCGGTGAGGTGTCGGGCGGGCAGGGGCAGCGCGTCGCCGTCGCCCGGGCACTGGTCACCAACCCCCGCGTGCTGTTCGCCGACGAGCCCACCGGCGCGCTCGACTCGCTCAACGGCGAGCGCGTGATGGAGCTGCTGACGGACGCGGCCCGGTCCACCAACGCCGCCGTCGTGCTGGTCACGCACGAGGCGCGGGTCGCCGCCTACTCCGACCGCGAGATCGTCGTACGGGACGGCAAGTCCCGGGACATGGAGCGCGTCGTATGAGACTGCGGGGGTGGGCCGGGGATCTGGCCATGGGGGTGCGCTTCGCCTTCGCCGGCGGGCGTGAGGGATGGACCCGGGCCGTGCTGACGGCCGTGGGGGTCGGGCTCGGGGTGGCCTTGCTGCTGCTGACCACGGCGGTACCCAGCGCCCTGTCCGCGCGGGACAAGCGCAGCACCGCCCGGGACGACTTCACGTACAGCGGGAAGGTGCTGCCGAAGAAGGACGACACCCTGATCATCGGCCGGGCCGACACGACCTTCCGCAGTACGGACGTGCGAGGGCGGCTGCTGGAGCCCGAGGGCGTGAAGGCGCCGTTGCCGCCGGGGGTCGGGAAGTTCCCGGGCAAGGGCGAGATGGTCGTCTCGCCCGCACTGCAGGACCTGCTGAAGTCCGACTCCGGCAAGCTGCTGCGCGAGCGCCTGCCCTATCGCGTCGTCGGGACGATCGGGCACTCCGGGGTGATCGGGCCCGCCGAACTCGCCTACTACGCGGGGGCGACCGGGCTGGAGGACCATCTGGCCGCCGGCTCCGCCGAGCGGATCAACTACTTCGGGCCCTCCCCGCAGCATCAGCAGGACCAGCTCGACCCGATCCTGATCCTGCTCATCATGATCATCTTCGTGGTGCTGCTGCTGCCCGTCGGCGTGTTCATCGCGGCCGCCGTGCGCTTCGGCGGCGAGCGGCGCGACCGCCGGCTCGCGGCCCTCAGGCTGGTCGGGGCGGACGGGCGGATGGCGCGCCGGATCGCGGGCGGCGAGGCCCTCGCGGGGGCGCTGCTCGGGCTTGTCCTCGGCAGCGTCTTCTTCCTGGCCGGGCGGCAGTTGGCAGGTGTGCTGGTGGTACGGGACATCAGTGTGTTCCCGAGCGACCTCAACCCGTCACCCGCGCTCGTCGCGCTGATCGCCGTCGCGGTACCGGCCGCGGCCGTCCTGGTGACGCTGTTCGCGCTGCGCGGGGTCGTCATCGAACCGCTCGGCGTGGTCCGTACGGCGAAGCCGCCGCGCCGCCGGCTGTGGTGGCGGCTGCTGCTGCCGCTGGGCGGTCTCGCGCTGCTGTACCCGATGATCGGGCAGGGCAGGACCAACGGGAACTTCAACGAGGGGATGGTGATCAGCGGCACCGTGCTGCTGCTGATCGGCGTCACCGCGCTGCTGCCGTGGATCGTCGAGGCCACGGTGGCCCGGCTCAACTCCGGCTCGGTCTCCTGGCAACTGGCCGTCCGCAGGCTGCAGTTGAGCAGTGGCTCGGCGGCCCGCATGGTCAACGGCATCGCGGTCGCGGTGGCCGGGGCGATCGCCCTGCAGATGCTGTTCGCGGGCGTCGAGCACGACTACGTCAAGGCGACCGACAACAACCTGCGCCGGGCCCAGCTCCAGATCAACGTGGAGGGCAGTGTCCGGCCTGCCGACGTCCGCGGGCAGCTCGCCGACACGAAGGGTGTGCGCAGCGCGCTGGCCCTGGCCACCGGTTCGGCCGGGAACAAGGCGAAGGATCCGGCGAACTCGACCGAGGTGGGCGTCGGCAGCTGCGCGGAACTGCGCGAGGTGGCACAGCTGCCGTCCTGCCACAAGGGCGACGTCTTCCAGATCCTGGGCACCGGGTACGACGACGACACCAAGAAGCTCGCCAAGCCGGGCACCACCCTGTGGTTCGACGGCGGGACCGATGTCCGCACCACGTCCTGGAAGTTGCCCGCCGGGATCAAGACGGCCGCCCAGCGCGAGGACCCGACCGGCTATGAGCGCGGCGGCCTGCTGTTCGCCTCGGGCGCGCTGCCCGAGGCGACGGTGGCCGGCCTGAACCAGCAGGTGTTCGTCGCGCTGGATCCCTCGGTGCCGGACGCCCGCGAGTACGCGCGCAACACCGCCGCGCGACTGGATCCGCTGGCGGACGTGTACATGCTGACGTCCGGCAAGGTGGACCTGCAGTTCCGCGCCATCCGCAACGGCCTGTTCGTCGGCGCCACCTGCGTCCTCCTGCTGATCGGCGCGAGCCTGCTGGTCTCCCAGCTGGAGCAGTTGCGCGAGCGCAAGAAGCTGCTGTCCTCGCTGGTCGCCTTCGGCACCCGGCGCCGCACGCTGAGCCTGTCGGTGCTGTGGCAGACGGCGATCCCGATCGCACTGGGCCTGCTGCTGGCGTCGGTGGTCGGGCTGACGCTGGGCGCGGTGCTGCTGGAGATGGTCGATTCCACGATCAGCGTGGACTGGGCGAGTGTGCTGTCGATGACGGCGATCGGCGCGGGGGTCGTCCTCGCGGTGACCCTGCTCAGCCTGCCCCCGCTGCTGCGGCTGATGCGCCCGGACGGCCTGCGCACGGAGTAGCCGGAACGGGCCGTTTCACAGGCTGTACTCGCGCACCACCCGCCGCACCTGCGCGAACAGCATGCCCACATTGACCGACTTGCGGCAGACGACGACGGCGACGACGTCCTGCTGCTCATTCATGCGCACGAACAGGTGCGTGAGGTTCTCGCTGTTGACCAGGATCTCCTGGAAGAAGTGGTTCTCGCTCTGGATCCCGCGGCGCTCCTTGAAGACGTCCTCGATCATCGCGACGGTGCGTCCCTGGAACAGGTCGAGGGTCGCGCCCGCCAGCAGGTCCAGGACCTCCGGCGGGTGGTTGTCGACGGTCTCGTACGACAGCAGCATGCCGGTGGACATGTCGACCACGCCCGAGGCGACGCAGTCGGGGGCGTCGGTGCGGAGGGACTTGACCAGGCCCATCACCTGGTCGGAGAAACCTGGGGTCATACGCTTCGTCGCCATCCCTTCAGACTCCTTCTGCTGTCTTGTTCTTGTGCATGAGGATCGAGCCGATGCGGTCCAGCGCAGGCCCGGTCGCCCGGTGCAGGCCGTCCACGTCCATGCCCTCGTCGCCCAGCACGACCATCAGGGCGGTGTCGCCGACGGCGTAGAAGGCGGCACAGCCGTGGCTCCCGTACGTCACTGTCTGGCGCAGGGTGCCGCGGGCGGTCGCCTGAGCGGTGCGGCGGGCCAGACCGAGGCCGGCCGCGGCGAGCGCGGCGAGGCCTTCCGGGTCGATCGTGTCGGCGGTGTCGGCCGCGATCAGCAGCCCGTCGGCGGCCGCGACCGCGGTGTCGGTGATTCCGGTCACCTGCTCCCGCAGGCCGCGCATCTCAAGCTCCAGAGCTTCGTGATCCATATGACCAACTCCCTTATTTCTCTTGGCATTTCGCTTCGTATGTCGCGTCGCATGTCGCTTCGTATGTCGTATCTGTTCAGCCGGCTCATTTCGGGGTTCCGTTCCGCAGGCGGAAGAAGCCGCTCGGTCTGCGACGGGGCAGGTCGACGGGTGCCGGCGGCTGCGGCGGGGGTGGTGCGGGCGGCGGCGGGGTGCGGTGGCGGATGCCTTCGGGGGGTGCGTGGACCGGGATCGGCGCGGGCGCGGCGGGGCACTCCAGGAGCCCTTCGCCGAGCATGCGCGCGACCTCGACGGTGACGGTGTAGACGCCCCGCCCCGCACGGAAGGCGAGGTCGCGTGCGGTACGGCGGCCGTCGGCATGGTCGAGCAGCGCGCGCTGCAGCGGGGTGAGCGGGCCGTCGTGCTGCGGGGCGGGGACGGGCCGTTCGCGGTCGGGGTGGACGGGGCGGGGCAGGGCGGCCAGGGCGGCGAGCTTGCGGGCCGCGTCCTGAAGGAGCCGGGCGGGCGGCTCGCCCACGGCCACCGGGGCGGTCGGTCCGGCGCCGGCGCCGGCGCGCTCGCAGCCGTCGACGCGGCCCGCGACGATCGCGAACACCGCGTCCTCCAGCGCCAGCAGGCACACCACCCGGAGCTGGGCGGCGCCGGCGTACCCGTGGGCGATCAGCCCGGCGGCCGGCCAGCGCGCACCCCCGGCCTCCCGCACCAGCGCGGCCCACTGCTCGCCGTCCACCCGCCCGGACCGCAGCAGCAGCGTCTCGGGGCCCGGCGCCCCGGGTGACTCGGCGGCGACGACGAGCCCGTCCTGCAGATGCAGGATGCCGCCGGGCGACCCGGACACACGCAGGACACCGGTCCACCTCTCGCGCCAGCAGGCGGCGAGGGCTCGCGCCAACAGGTCGTAGCCCGACATCACGCGGAAGGTGTATCAGTCCGAACGCATATTCCGTCCGCAGATTTCCGACCTGTCCCCAGGTGACGGAAGTTGAGCCTCGAACTCTTTCAAATCGCTTTGTTCGGTGCGCATTTGATCGAGCGGTGGGTGTTATGCGCCGGCGCTTTCGGTGACGTCGCGGGGGGCTTTGCCCCCAGACCCCCCGTCGGCCTGAACGGCCTCGTCCTCAAACGCCGGACGGGCTGGTTGAGCGTACGCACGCAGATAGCCGACGACCGTGTTCGTCACCGCCACCAGCGGTACGGCGACCACCGCGCCGCCGATCCCGGCCACCATGCCGCCGGCCGCGACCGACAGGACCACCGCGAGCGGGTGGACGCGCACCGCGCGGCCGAGGATGAACGGCTGCAGGATGTGGCCCTCGATCTGCTGGACGGCGAGGACCACGACGAGTGTCATCACCGCCGTGAACACGCCCTGGGTGACCAGCGCGACGACCACCGCCAGCGCGCCGGACGCCACCGCGCCGACCAGCGGGATGAAGGAGAACAGGAAGATGAAGACGGCCAGCGGGACGGCCATCGGGACGTTGAGGAAGTAGATGCCGATGCCGATGAAGGTGGCGTCGATGAGGGCCACCAGGACCGTGCCGCGGACGTAGGCGGTCAGGGTGCGCCAGGCGCGCGGGCCCGCGCCCGCGACGGCCGGGCGGGCCGCCGCGGGGACCAGCTTCAGCGTCCACTCCCAGATGCGCCGGCCGTCGTAGAGGAGGAAGAGGGTCGAGAAGAAGGTCAGGAGGATGCCGGTCAGGGCCTCGACGACGACCTGGACGCCCTCCAGCCCGGCGGAGGTGATCTGGTCGGTGTTGGCGCCGACCGCCTCCCGCAGGTTCTTGGCGATCTGGTTGATCTGCTTGTCGGTGACGTGGAAGGGGCTCTTCAGGAGCCAGTTGCGCAGGTCGTCGATGCCGTTCTGGATCTGGTTGGAGAGGTTGTCGATGTTCTCCATGACCTGCCAGGTCACAAACCAGCCGATCAGCCCCAGGACGACGAAGCCGAGGATCGCGGTGAGGGCGGTGGCCGGGCCGCGCGGCACTCCGTGGCGCTTCAGCCGGGCCACCGTCGGCTGCAGCAGCGCGGTGATGAGCAGGGCGACGACGAAGGCGAAGACGACGAGTTGTACGGCGCTGATGACGCGCATCAGCACCCAGAGCGTGCCCGCGAGCACCAGCAGCCGCCAGCCGGCCTCGGCCGCGACGCGCACGCTCCACGGCACGGCCTGTGCGGGGTCGGGGCGGTCGGCGGGCGGGGGCGGCGCCTCGGGCGTCCGGTCCGAGGGAGGTGGGGTCGGGGCGGCCTCGGGCGCCGGAGGCGACGGGTCGTCCCCGGTGGTCTCCCGCTCCACCTCGGCGCGGCGCTCGTCCAACCGCTCACTCACCTCGGTCAGTCCGGCGCCGATACGGCCGAGCCACCCTGGCACTCGCGACATGATCCGTCCTCTTCCCCCGCGTCCCCGGGCGCCAGCCACCACTCCCCCCTGGAGTTGTTCGGGTCCGACCGTACAGGGCGACAGCCCCTCCCCTTAGGACGGGGAGGGGCTGTCGAAGGTTGAGAGCGGCGCGCGGGACCCGCGGGACCGACGGCTCAGTACCAGTGGTTGGCGGCCCAGAACGCCTGCGCCTCGCACGGGCTGCCGTAGCGGTTGTTCATGTAGTTCAGGCCCCACTTGATCTGCGTGGCCGGGTTGGTCTGCCAGTCGGAGCCGGCCGAGGAGTACTTCGAGGCGGGCAGGGCCTGGAAGAGACCGTAGGCGCCGGAGGAGGCGTTGACCGCGTGGTAGTTCCAGCTGGACTCGTGGTCCACGATGTAGCTGAAGCACTGGAACTGTCCGCCCGGCACCATCTGCCGGGCCATCGCCTGGATCTCGGCGGTGGAGTACGAGCTCTGGACCGGGAAGTCGCCGGCGCTGCGGCTGGCCTTCTCCTTGGCCGCGGCGCGGTCCTTGGCCTCCTGGGCCGCCTTCTGGGCCGCTTCCTTCTTGGCGATGGCGGTGTCGGCGGCAGCCTTGCGGGCCGCTTCCTCGGCGTCCTTCTTGGCGCTCGCGTCAGCCTGGATCGCCTGGGCGTCGGCCTGCTGCGTCAAAGAGGCGGTCTGGACCTGGGCCTGCTGGCCCGTGGGTATGTCCGCCAGGAGCGTCGCGTCGCTTGCCGTCGCCTCGGCGTCGTTGTTCTGCGCGACGCTGCCCGAGGCAACTCCGACGACGCTTCCGACGGCGGTGACCGCGGTGGCCGAGACCACTGCGAATCCCCGGACCGAAATCCGGCTCACACGGTTTCCTTCCAGCATCGCCCGCTTCGGTGACCCTGGCGGACGCAATCTTGCCCCTGGCTCTGGCCTCCCAACTACGGGGTCACGGGAGGCACGGACCCGGTGGGCAACTCCCGCGAGGGGAGCGCCGCGTGGTGCTCGGGCGGCATACGACGACGCTGTGGAGTTAGCTGTGATGCTTCTGTGGTGCCGTACCGCTGGGGGTACAGATGTGTCGTATGCGGGGCCTGACAGGAGTGAGACTCTGCCGCACCCGGACGCCGGGTGGCAATTCTGAGTTGCGTGTGAAAGCTCACATCCCGTTTGACCCAGGGGATTTTGGCAAACCGCAACACGCGAAGGCGCCGCCCCGCTAGGCTCACAGCCTTTGCGGAACGGCGCCAACTCGCCTGTATTACCTCAGACTTGGCCGATTCACCTCAGGCACCTCAGATCTGGCCGTCTTCCAGCATTTCGGTCACAAGCGCCGCGATCTGGGACCTCTCGGACCTGGTCAGTGTCACGTGCGCGAAGAGCGGATGCCCCTTCAGCTTCTCTACGACGGCGACGACACCGTCGTAGCGACCGACGCGCAGATTGTCCCTCTGGGCCACGTCATGGGTGAGAACCACCCGCGAATTGGCGCCGATTCGGGACAGAACGGTCAGCAGTACATTCCGTTCCAGCGACTGCGCCTCGTCCACGATGACGAACGCGTCGTGCAGCGAGCGTCCGCGGATATGGGTGAGCGGAAGGACTTCGAGCATCCCGCGCGCGGTGACCTCTTCGATGACCTCGCGGCTGGTGACCGCGGACAGCGTGTCGAAGACCGCCTGTGCCCAGGGGCTCATCTTCTCGGCCTCGGAGCCCGGCAGATAGCCGAGCTCCTGCCCGCCGACCGCGTACAGCGGCCGGAAGACCATCACCTTCTGGTGCTGACGCCGCTCCAGTACGGCTTCCAGACCCGCGCACAGCGCGAGCGCCGACTTGCCGGTGCCGGCCCGGCCACCCATGGACACGATCCCGACGTCCGGGTCGAGGAGCAGATCGAGCGCAATGCGCTGCTCCGCGCTCCTCCCCTTGATGCCGAAGGCCTCCCGGTCGCCGCGCACGAGGCGGATGTTCCCCTCGGCGGTGACCCGGCCGAGCGCCTTGCCGCGCTCCGACTGGATGGTCAGGCCGGTGTGCACGGGAAGGTCGGACGCTTCGGGCACATACACATGCCCTGCCTCGAAGAGGACGTCCACCTGCTCGCCGGGCAGGGTCAGTTCGGACATTCCGGTCCAGCCGGAGGAGTCCGTGATGGCGAGTTCCGCGCGGTACTCCTCGGCGAGGAGACCGACGGACGAGGCCTTGATCCTGAGCGGCAGGTCCTTCGACACGACGGTGACGTCGAACCCCTCGGCCTGCAGATTGCGGGCGACCGCGAGGATGCGGGAGTCGTTGTCCCCCAGGCGGTAGCCGGTCGGCAGCACGCTGGGGTCCGAGTGATTGAGCTCGACACGTACGGTGCCGCCGAGTTCCCCGATCGGGATGGGGGCATCGAGGCGGCCGTGCCGCACCCGGAACTCGTCCAGCAGACGCAGGGCCTGCCGCGCGAAGTAGCCGAGCTCGGGATGGTGCCGCTTGGCCTCCAGCTCCGTGACCACGACGATGGGGAGCACTACCTCGTGCTCGTCGAAGCGGCTCAGGGCGTTCGGGTCGGCCAGCAGGACGCTGGTGTCGAGAACATAGGTGCGCCGGTCTGGCATACGACGCTTTGTGCTGGTCACCACGGAAGGACGTACCCCCTCGGATGAGGTCGGGGAGCGACGGAGTGGAGCTGGACCGGTCGACGGCCGCATTGCACGGGCCGAAAACCGGCCCTCCGCCTGTTCTTCCGCGCTGGAACCGCACGGTCGGGCTGGTGCAAAGGGCCTCCCGGGCGGACGGCCCCGTGCCGCCCGCTGAGATCCGACACCCGTGGTTCGGGCATCGACCTGACTGGCTTATGCCCTCGAACATGCGGTGCCATGCCGACGCATATGACGGCGCCCTGGTGAACTCCTTGTTACTTCCGCACCAAGTGGGATGCCCCGTGCGGCGTCAGCCGCCGTAACGGCGGTGGCGCGCCGCGTAGTCACGCAGGGCGCGCAGGAAGTCGACCTTGCGGAAGGCCGGCCAGAAGACCTCACAGAAGTAGTACTCGGAGTGCGCGGTCTGCCAGAGCATGAATCCGGACAACCGCTGCTCACCGCTGGTACGGATCACGAGGTCGGGGTCGGGCTGGGCGCCGGTGTAGAGGTGGCGGCCGATCATGTCGACGTCGACGGCCTCGGCCAGGTCCTCCATCGAGGTGCCCTTGTCCTGGGCGTCGAGGAGCATCGAGCGCACCGCGTCGGCGATCTCCTGGCGGCCGCCGTACCCGATGGCGACGTTGACCAGTATCCCGTCGATACCGGCCGTGGCCTCCTCGGCCTCCTTCAGGGTGGTCTGCATCTGCGGCGGGAGCAGGTCGGGGGTGCCGACGTGGTGCACGCGCCAGCGGCCGTCGGCGGCGAGGGTCTTCACGACGTCCTCGATGATCCCGAGGAGCGGGCCGAGCTCGTCCTGGGGCCGGTCGAAGTTGTCCGTCGACAGCAGCCAGAGGGTGACGACCTCGACGTCCGTCTCACTGCACCAGCCGAGGAACTCCTCGATCTTCTCGGCGCCGGCCCGATGGCCGTGCATGGTGGTGGAGCCCGCGGCCTTCGCCCAGCGCCGGTTGCCGTCCATGATGACGCCGATGTGCTTGGGCACCTGAGCGTGGTCCAGGTGGCCTTCCACCCGGCGTGCGTAGAGCCTGACCAGCAGGCCGCGCAGCTTGTCGCGCAGGTTCACGTGATTGTCAGCCCCTCCGTGAGGATCGGACAGGCGCGGCCCAGGAGTGGGGAGGGCGATCCCTGTCCATATGGCGGTCCCCGGACGCGAAGCCTACCCCCGTGGCACCACGGCTCCCCCAAGGGGTGGTTGGCGGACACAAAAAACGGGCCGGTCCGTGGGGGGGAGACGGACCGGCCCGAGGGGGGGTTTCCACCATAACCCTTCGTAAGTGATGCTGGGTGCATCGGCGTGCCACAACTACTCTCCGAATTCGAACGGCGACGCGCCGATGGCCACGGGACAGCCTTTTCATGGCGGGCTCATGGCCGAATCACAGCTGATTCCCAGGGGAAACGGGCGGGAAGCGGAGTGATCCGGAGGGTTTGCCGCGCCTTGGGTCCCGCTCGGCGAGTCGCCCGCGCATCCCCCAGCCGGGTGACCCGGCCCACGAACGCCGATTTGACGCGAATGGCGTGAATACGGCACCGCGCAGCCCCCTCCACTGCGCGGTGCCGCCCGCGCAGCTTTGCTCACGCGAATTACCTTGGTCTGAACCTACGTGACGTATGGGGCTGGAATCGACTCGCGGGGATAACGATGTGGAAACCGGGGTCCGGGACTGATCCAGGGCTGATCTAGAGCTGATCTAGGACAGAAACGGTCCTTGTTCCGTCCTACGGTCGCCTCATGACCCTGAGGATCAGCTGGAACGAGGCGAGCGCGCGCCGACTGGAACGGCAGTTCCTGGCCACCCCTGCCGAGCCGGGCACGGCGGTCGCCGATGTCGTCGACGCGATGCTCGCCGCGCATGCGCAGGTGCTGTCCGCGGCCGAGGTGTCGGTGGGGGTGCGGGCGGCCGGGGTGACCCGGGCCGATGTGCGCGCCGCGCTGTGGGACGAGCGGGCGCTCGTGAAGACGCACGGCCCGCGCGGGACCGTACATCTGCTGTCCGCGCGCGAACTTCCCCTATGGTGCTCCGCGTTGCCCGCCGTACCGTCCGGCGCAAGCCCGTTCGCACCGGGCGCACGGGTCACCGAGGAGCAGGCACGGCAGATCGTGGCGGCGATCGGGGACGCTCTTGAGGGCGTGTGCCTGACCGTCGACGAGCTGGGTGAGCAGGTCGTCGCCCGCACCGGTTCCTGGGCGGGCGACCTGGTGATGCCCGCGTTCCAGGACCTGTGGCCGCGGTGGCGGCAGGTGCTGCACCGGGCCGGCCAGTCCGGCGCCCTGTGCTTCGGCCCGAACCGCGGCCGCAAGGTGACGTACACACGCCCGCCGCACTTCGCTCCGCTGCCGCCGGAGGAGGCGGTGCGCGAGCTCGTACGCCGTTATCTGCGCGCATACGGGCCGGCGACGCCGCAGAACTTCGCCAAGTGGCTGGCTGCACCCGGGGGTTGGGCCGTCGAACTCTTCGGGACGCTCGCCGGGGCGGGGGAGATCGAGGAGGTCGTCTTCGAGGGGGCGCCGGGGTGCTGGGTCGTGGCGGGTGACACGGAGTTCCCGGAGGGGCGGGTGCGCGGGGTACGTCTGCTGCCGTACTTCGACGCGTACGGGATTGCTGCGCAGCCTCGGGAGCTGCTGTTCCCGGGGGCCGCGTACCGGCGTGCGCTGGCGGGTGGGCAGGCCGGGAACTTTCCGGTGTTGCTGGTTGACGGTGTGGTGGCGGGGGTGTGGCACCAGCGACGCCGTGGACGCCGTACGACCGTCACGGTGGAGCCGCTCGGGAGGCTGACGGCGCGGCAGGAACGGGAGTTGGGCGAGCAGGTCGGGCGGGTGGGGGAAGTGCTGGAGGCGGAGGCGGAGTTGGTGGTGGGGGAGGTTGCGTCGGGGCCGCATGCATGAGCGCTCCGCTGGTGGTGCCGCGATATGCCGTCGCTTGTCTGCGGCGCCATCGGGGCTGGTCGCGCCCACGCGGCGGAGCCGCATGATGTCGCGCCCCGCGCCCCTCAGGGGGTTGCAGGCGTCGCTCGGTCAGTCGTGCGGCTTGCGGATGTCGAAGAGGTGGCGGGCGCTGTGGGCGACGAAGGGGCCGTCGGACTCGATCTGTTGGTGCAGGGAGCGGAGTTGGTCCTCGTACGCCTCGACCGTGAAGTCGGGGACCATCCAGATCACCTTGCGGAGGAAGTGGACGACGGCCGCGATGTCGTGGAACTCGATGCGGAGCCGCTCGGCGCGCAGGTCGACGATCTCCAGGCCGGCGGCTTCGGCGTCGGCGCGTTCGTGGTCGGGGTGGCGGGGGGCGCTCTGCTCGGCCGGGAGGGGGCCCAGGAAGAACTCGACGAGCTCGAAGACGCTGCGGTAGCCGACGTGTTGGGCGAAGTAGGTGCCGCCGGGTTCCAGGACGCGGGCGATCTCCGTCCAGTTCGGGGACACCGGGTGCCGGCTGCTGACGAGGTCGAAGGCGCCGTCCGCGAAGGGCAGCGGCGCGTCCTCGGGCGCGGCGACTACCACGGTGCCGCGGGGGCGGAGCAGGGCGGTGGCCTTGGCGGCGTTCGGCGGCCAGCCCTCGGTCGCGGCGGTGAGCACCGGCGCCTTGGCGGCCCGGCCGAGGGCGAAGTCCAGGGCCTCGCCTCCCCCGGTCTGGATGTCCAGCGCGGCGGTGGCCCCGGCGAGGCGGGCGGCCAGGGAGACGGCGTACCCCCATGAGGGACGCTCCTCCGTGGCCCGGCCCTCGAACCACGAGAAGTCCCAGCCCTCGGTGGGGACGGCGGCGCCTTCGGCGAGAAGGTCCTCGAAGGTGCGGGGGTCTTCATGGGGCATGGGGTGATGGGGCATGGGGTGATCGTGGCAGGGCGGTGCCGGTTGGCGCTCCTGGTTTTCGGCGGCGTCAAAAGTGTCAGAAGTGGGGGCGGAGCAGGTCGTACGCCGCCTGGGCGGTCGGGGCGTCGGGGAGGCCGTCGGTGGCGGCGAGGCAGCGGCGGGCCGTGCGGGTGGCGGCGGGGTCGGACGCGGCGGGGTTGTGCCGTACGGCCCACAGCTGCCTGAGCAGGGCGCCGAAATGGGCTACGCGCCCCCGGGATGTGCGTCGATGTGGCGTCGATCGTCTGCGGCACCATCGTGGCTGGTCGCGCAGTTCCCCGCGCCCCTTCAGGGCGCTGCCGACCCGCAGCGGACTTCGCCCCCCGCTGCTTTGCGTTCCGTCGACCGGCCCTTCCCGGCGGGCCCAGCCGTCGCCGACGGCGTTCACCACCTGCTCGAACGGGAGGCGCCCGCGGGCGGGCAGCAGTTCGTTCGGGTCGGTCACGGGACCAGGGGCCTGACCTCTTCCGCCGCGAAGCGTACGAATCCCTCGGGGTCGGGTTCGTCCCCCGTCGGCTGGAGGATCACCCTGTCGGCGCCTGCGTCCGCGAGCCGCTGTACGGCCTTGGCGACGGCGCCGGCGTCTCCGGCGACCCCCAGGTCGGGGACGGATTCGAGCCCCTCGTCGAGGAGTTCGGAGCGGAGGCGGGCGGCGGCGTCGGGACCGGTGGCTGTGAGCAGGTACACGACCACGTGATGCGGATCGGTCCGCCCGGCCGACTCCCGCCCCTGGTCGATGAGTTGACGTGCCTGCCGTACGCCGTCGGCGGTCGTCGACGCGGTGAGGATGGTGCCGTCGGCCGCCTCCCCGGCCAGCCGCAGCGAACGCGGCCCGGTGGCGCCGGCGAGAACGGGCACGAGCCCGGCGGGCGGCCAGTCGAGCGCGACGTCGTCGAGCCGGACGTACCGCCCCTCGGTCGTCACCCGCTCACCGCCCAGCAGAGCCCGCAGCGCGACAAGGTGCTCACGGAGCAACGTGACGGGCGACTCGACGCGCGCCCCCACCTGCCCCATCCAGTCCTGCACACCGTGCCCGACGGCGACGACGGCGCGCCCCGGGAACATCCGGTGCAGCGCGGCAGCCTCCATGGCGGTGATGGCGACGTTGCGCAGCGGCACGGGCAGCAGCCCGACGCCCACCCGCAGTCGCTCGGTCCAGGCGAGGGCGGCAGCGGCGGTGGAGATCCCGCCCTCCCGGAAGCAGTCCTCCCAGAGCCAGAGTTCCTCCAGGCCGTTCTGGTCCGCGAGGCGGGCGACGTCCCTGAGGCGCTCGGGGGGCAGTTGAGGTCGGAACACAGCACCGAGTCCAGTCATGACCTCTTCCTACCCGGGCAGGAACGAACCGGACAACACCTTTACGGCCTGGCGGAGCCGTCGCCCTGCTCGCCCCGCTCGCCCTGCTCGTACCGCAGGAGCACGACGCCGTTGCCGAAGACATGGCTCTCGACCAGCCGGAGGGACGCGGCGATGTCGGCCTCCGGAAAGAGCCTCGTACCGCGCCCGACCAGGGCGGGATGCACATACACCCGGTACTCGTCGACGAGCCCGAGCCGCAGGAACTCCGCGGCGATCCCGGCCCCGCCGAGCCCGAGATCCCCGCCGACCGTCTTCTCCTTGAGCGCCCTGACCTCCTCGGGGACGACGTCCCGCACGACGGTGGAGTTCCACTCGGCGCTCTGCAGCGTCCGCGAGTACACGACCTTCGGGATGTCCCGCCAGATCCCGGCGAACTGCCTGGTGATGGCGGAGGCCTGCGGATCCGCGTCCGCGGTGGGCCAGTAGGCGGCCATGAGCTCGTACACACGGCGCCCGTGGAGCAGAGCGCCGAACCGTCCGATGACGTCGTTCATGTGCTGGTGCAGTTCGTCGTCGACGCAGTGCCAGGAGATGTCGTGGTCGGGACCCTCGATATAGCCGTCGAGGGAGACGCCCATCATCAACACGATCTTCGCCATCGGCTTCGTCATCGGCTTCCTCGCCCTGGTCCGCCCTGGTCCGCCCGTCAGCGGTCGACGCCGTTCACCGTACGCGGGGATCGTTCGTTGAGCGTGCAGATACATTCGGTTCGGGCACGAGTCGGCGGCGGCAGTGGGAGGTGGCCTCGGCATGGGGCGACGATGGCTGGACGGACCGGGGAAGCTGATCGTGCGCAGCGGGGGCGGGGCGGGCGCTGTCGCCGTTCCGCTGGAGATCGCCGCCTCCTACCGCGCCCGTACCAAAGGGTTGCTGGGGCGGGGCTCGGTCGACGGGGCGATGCTGCTCTCCCCCGCCAACAGCGTGCACACGTTCCGGATGCGCATGCCCATCGACGTCGCCTACCTCGACCGCGACCTCAAAGTCATCGGCGTGCACACCATGAAGCCCTGGCGGCTGGGGCTGCCCCGGCTCCGTTCGCGGCATGTGCTGGAGTCGGAAGCCGGGGCGATGGAGAGGTGGGGGCTCAGGGCCGGGGTACGGGTAGAGGTGGCGGCGGACGCCTGAGCGGCTACGGCCGGTCGCCGTACTCCCGTTCCCAGCGGCGCATGTCCTCGGCGTTTCCGATTCTGATGCCGAAGGGCCAGGTCGGGTCGAAGAACAGCCAGTAGCGGGACTCGAGTTCAAGGGCAAGGCACTTGAGGACGCCCTCGTCGGGTTTCGACCCAGCGTCCGTGAAGGGGCGGATGGTGGTGCAGCGAAGGCGGTCCCAGCTGTCGCCGAAGAGCTGTTCGCCCTGGGAGGCGAAGGCGAGTTCGTCCCCTTCCTCCTCGATGTCCGCGAAGAGCTCGACGCCGTTCAGGGTGACCGAGTCCACGACCCGCACCTCCAACTGGCCGTACCCGCCGACCGACTCCAGCCGTAAGGCTCCCTCGTCCAGCAGAACGAAGACGACGAGCGGCTGCGCGGCGAACCGCGGAATCGTCTCGTCCCGGTCGATCCGGCCCGGGACCAGGACGTCCGTGACGTATTGCTGCCGCAGGACTTCCTCGATCGTGCTCCAGGGAACCGGGCTCGACGGGGGCGGGCTTGAAGGGGGCACTGCCACTCCTGTCACTCGGCCTTCTTGGACTTCAGAGCGGCCCAGAAGTCGCCGTTCTCGTGCGCGTACTTGAGGTCCGAATTATTGGAGCCCTCGCAGTGAGAAATCAACGAATCGACGAACTCCGCGAACATCCGCCCGGACAAGAGCTGCCCGGGGACTCGTCGACCATGGGCTCCGACCATGATCTCCTTCGCCGATTCATCCGTCGCTTCACTTTCACGGACAACTCCCGTCACGCATCCTGTCGAATGGAAAAGCGATAACGGATCGTCCCCGCACTCTTCATTCACAACCAGTACGGCTTGCCGATGCCATCGCTATGATGCCGGAGCCACCGAAGTTCAGGCGTGCAAGGGGGAAGCATGCGGCTCGGTATCGAAGTACCCGACGGCGACGGAGAACAGCTTCGTTCACTGCAGCGCTGGCTGTTGCGGGACCCGGACACGGCAGACGCCACTTTCGACCTGCGAGGCCGTCATGAACAACCCGGGGCAATGGGTGGCGGGCTGGAGCTGATCGATGTCGTACTCAGCAATTCGGTGGGGCTGGGCGGACTGATTCTGGCGGTCGCCAACTGGCGCCAGTCACGTGCGAACGCCCCCAGCGTCCAGGTGGAGCACGAGGGCGTCACCGTGACGGTCGAGGGGGCCGACCTGCGGCAGATCGAGCGGCTGGTGGATCGGCTGATCGGACAGGGTCCGGAGCCTCACGTGGACACGCCCGAACGGGCGGAGCTCGACCAGTCCCAGGCATGACCGAACCTCCGACGTGACCGAACTCTCGACATGACCGAACTCTCGAATCCGGCCCGAAGCAGAGCCCTGTTGATCGGTGCCCACGAATTCGCCCACCGGGACCTCGAATCGCTGCCCGCAGTCGCACGCAACCTGGCACGCCTGGCCGAGCTGCTGCGCGACCCGAGCGTGTGGGGTCTGGCGGCCGATCACGCGCGCGTGCTCTCGCAACCCGGTCGGGACGAGACGCTGGAGCAGGTCGCCCGCCTTGCCGAGGAGGCGGAGGACACGCTCCTCGTCTACTACGCGGGACACGGATTTGTGCACGACGTGTCGAACGAGCTCTATCTGGCCCTGCCCCGCACCAACCCGGGGCGCCTGTACAGCGCGCTTCGCTACCAGGACATCCGCGAGCTGCTGCTGAGCCGACACAGCCGGGCCCGCCGCAAGGTGGTGATCCTCGACTGCTGCTGGAGCGGCCTGGCACTGCGGGGAGCCATGTCGGCCACGAGCCTCGGCCCGAAGGCGAACATCAAAGGCACTTTCGTCCTGACCGCGACCTCGGAGACCCGGACCGCGCTGGCACCGCCCGGAGAGACGTACACGGCGTTCACCGGTGAGTTGATCCAGGCCTTGGAGGACGGGATACCGGACGCTCCGCCGCTGCTGACGATGCAGACGTTGTACGAGCACCTGCACGACTCCCTGGTGGCCAAGAGTCGTCCGACGCCTCAGCAGCGCAACGGCGACACGGCCGGATCGATCGCCGTGGCTCGCAACCGCTACCGGCCGCCGGTGGTGGTCACCCCGCCCACGGCCGACCCTCCGCTGTCGAAAGGCCGCCGGCGCCGCAGGACCATCACGGCTGTGTCGGCCCTGTTGGTCGCGGCGCTGGGGTCTCTCCCGGTGATACTGAACCTCACTCTCGGTGGCTCCTCGGGCGATCAGGGCCCTAAGATCCGAGTCAAGATCGGTGTGAGCGCACCCCTGAGCGGCGAATTCGGCGAACTCGGGCAAGGCATCAAGAACTCAGCGGGCTTGGCCGTCAAGAAGGCCAACGACGAAGGCTATGTCGACGGCGTCACTTTTCAAATCGAGTCCTTGGACGACAAGGCCGAACCTTCCACAGGACAGCAGAACGCAGCCACGCTCGTCGCCGACCGGAGCGTCGTGGGAGTGGTGGGACCGCTCAATTCGGGCGTGGCCCAAGACATGCAACAGGTTTTCCATGACGCCCGCCTGACCGAGGTGTCACCGTCGAATACCAATCCGGATCTCACCTTGGGCACCCGCTGGTCGGACGGCGCAAAATCCAGACCTTTCGACACCTACTTCCGTATCGCGTCCAATGACATGGTGCAGGCGCCGGCCGCAGCCCGATACCTGTATGGGAGCGACAAGCGCCGCAAGGCTTTCGTCGTCGATGACAAGCAGATCTACGGTTCCGCACTGGCCCAGATGTTCACAAACTCGTTCCGTGCAGAGGGCGGGAAAGTCGTGGGCACGAGCCATGTGAACATCGGCGACAAGGATTTCGGTGCCATGGTCGGGAAGGCCCAGCAGTCGGGCGCGGATGTCGTCTACTACGGGGGTGAGTATGAGGAGGCTGCCGCGCTCAGCAAGCAGTTGCACGGCGCCAATCCCGGTATCCGCCTGGCGGGCGGCGACGGCATCTTCGACACCGAGTACGCGAAGTTGGCGGGTGAGGGCGCCGAGGGCGACATCTCGACAACGCCGGGCGTCCCGCTCGAATCGCTCGCCTCGGGCAAGTCGTTCATCAGCGACTACAAGAAGGCGGGTTATAAGATGCCGTACGGCGTGTACGGCGGTTATGCCTACGACGCCACCTGGGCGCTGATCCGTGCTTTCAAGCTGGGCGTCCGTCTGAACTCCGCCCACGAACTGCCTTCGACAGCCCGCAAGGACCTCCTCGCGGCGATGCCGTACGTGAACTTCAAAGGTGCAACAGGCAGGGTCGCCTTCGACGACTACGGCGACGAACTGACCCAGACGGTCACCGTCTACCGCCTGAACAACGGCTCTTGGGAAGCCGTACCGGCCGGATGACTCCTCGCCTCACCATTCGGCCGGCAGGGACACCAGGCCGTACACGGTGGCGAACCTTCGGAACGGGATCTCCTCGGAGGGGATGGCGAGCCGTAGTGCGGGAAGGCGGCGGACCAGCGCCGCGCCCAGGAACTTCAGGCAGTACGGGCTGCAGTCGGCGTCACTCTGCCAGGCTGCCCTTGAGACGGTGGTGGCGAGGTGTTTCGGTGGCCGGCCCGGGGTCTTGGCGCATGATCAGCCAAGCGCGGTATGTGTTCTCCCGTGCCTGCCGGCAAAGGCTCTCCCACCCCTTGGCCGAGGCCGCATCGGCGAAGCGGACTTCCCAATGGCCGTGCGCCGCTGGTGGCGCGGCGCGGTCACCGCGACCCGCACTCACGCCAATGCCCTGGGATCGGGCGCCTGACCGTAGCCCTCACTGTGGTCCCCGGTCAGCGCCGCGAGGAGTTCCGGGTCGGAATGGACTTCTGCTGTGTGCTGCCAGGCGATGAGCAGTTGGGCCACGGAGGCGCTGTTGCCGACTGAGTCGGCGGCTCTCATGGTGTCGACGAGTTCGACGGCGAAGGCATGAACGTCGGCCTCGGGCAGGAAGCGGACCCAGGGGAAGGCGTCCGGCAGGATGTCCAGGAGCAGCTCCATACTGCCGGGATCCCGGCGCGCCATGGCCACCAGCATTCGGGTGGCGGCCGACACGACGGTCTGGTCCTGCTCGGCCCTGGCCGCGGTGGTGAGGACGAGGTCCTCCCCGTCCCTGCGGTGCAGCAGCAGCCGCGGCGACTCCTTGAGACGAGCGAGCGTCTGCTTGTTCTTGTTCACCAGCTCGGAGAAATTCACGGCGGCGTTCTCGGTGGGCATGACTTTGAAACTACTTCGAAACTCACCTCGGCCCCATTACCCGGAGGAGTGACACATGGGCCTCCGGTGTCCTGCGGGCCACGGCGGCCGGACGGTGTTCAGCGAGCAGTACCGCCCGAACGGGATAGAGGTCCACCTCGTACTCGCGGGTGAGCTCCGCCTCGTTGACCGCACGCCCAAGAGGCGGACGAGGCTGATCACTTGCTATCGAAAGCGGCGTGTACCCGCTGGGCCGCGCAGTGCCCGACGTCGACCGGCTGATGCAGGAGTTCGGGCTCGCCCAAGGGACTGCCCGCAAGACGCTGGTTCTGCTGGCCGAGATGGGCTACGTGCGAACGGTCGTCGGCAAGGGGTCCTTCGTCATCGAGCGCAAGACGGAAGACCAGCCCGCCGAAGCCAACGAGGCCGACGGCTGACAGCCCGCGTACGACGACCGGGGCCCGTCCCACACCCCTGACGCCGTGGGACGGGCCCCGGCGTTTGTTCCCGTGTGTCGTACGAGCCGGGTCAGCCCTCCCCTCGCGGGAACGTGACCTCGACTCGCCTGTTCTTCCTGCGGCCCGCCTCCGTGGAGTTGTCGGCGATCGGGTACTGCTCGCCGTAGCCGCGTACCTCGAACGTGATGTTCGGGTCGTGGAGTTCCTGGTCCAGGACGTCCTGTACGGCGTTGGCGCGCTGCCTGGACAGGACGTCGCCGTGGGCGGAGGAGCCGAGGTTGTCGGTGAAGCCGAAGACGCGGACCTTTGTCGCGTTCTGCTTCTTGATCTCGTCCGCGATCGCGGCAATACGGGACTTCGCCTCGCCGCTCAGCTTTGCGCTGTCCTTGCTGAACAGGACCTCGGCCTGCAAGGCGAACGTGACGTTCGAATTGGTGTCCTCGCGGCGTTCCTCGCCGCCCTGGTCCTCTACGACGGACTTGATGTCCAGGACTTTGGGCGAGGCGAGGGTCGCGCCCTCGGGGAGCTTGAGGTCGGGGTCGTTCGGGTCCACTTTGACCGGGGCCGAGGCGGTGGCTTCGGTACCGGGCGGGACGCTCGGGCTGTCGTCCGCTTGGGCCGTCACGGCGCCGAAGACGTTTGTGGCGACCATGAGTGAGGCGGCGGTGAGGGTCAGGGCGAGGCGGGGCGCCCGTGTTCGCGGTGAGGTGTCGGTCATCGTGCGCCTCAGCCAGAGATCGAGATCGTGCCGCTGGAGAACGTCGGCAGTTGGAAGGTCACTTCCGAGGCGCTCGTCGGCGGGGAGGGGAACTGCATGAACACGGCCAGGCTCTCACCGGCCTTGATCGTCGAGAAACCCGTCGTTGTCAGCGGGCGGCCCTCCGTGTCGCGCAGCACGTAGTACCGCTTCTTGCCCTTCGAGTCGATGAGTGTGGCGCCGCCGAGGGATCTGCCGTTCCTGGTGATCTCGGTTTCATTGCCGCTCAACGCGGACGGAATCACGACGCTCTGGGCACCGTCGTTCTTCAAGTTGCCGTTCACGGTGACGAAGCCACCCGAATCGCGCTGGGCGGAGGTGATCTGCAGAAGCAGCCCGTCCGAGCCCTTCAACTCGGCCAAGGGCGCCTCCGATTGCCCCTCCTGAGCATTCGGCTTGGACCCACCGTTCTTGGAGGCGGACGCCGACGTCTCCGGCTGCTTGCCGCCGTCCCCGCTACCACCGCAGCCGGCCACACCGACGGCCAGACCTGCCGCAACGGTCAACGCGACCATCCCCCTGCGGGCCTTCGTTGTGAACCGAATGCTCATGCCTCTGCTTCCTTCTCCACTCGTCGTTCGCTTAGAGGTCGGCCAGATGGACGTCGAAGAGGTCCTTGGGTTCCGGCAGACCGGTCGGGTCGGCCGGGTCCGGTTCCCAAATCCGGTTGTCCTTGCAGGTGAGCTTCGGCAGGACGTCGCTCCCGGCATCCTCACCAAGAGGGTCGAACGAACAGAGCGGTTCGATCACGGCTTTGGCGGACGCCGTGGCGTGCTTGCTCTCCGTACCAGGGACGATCGAGTCTCCGACGGTCTTGTTCGTCTCCACCTCGACCGTGTAGCTCAGGTCCCACAGCTGCCCTGCGCATTGGCCGACGACGTGCGCGTCGTTCTGCGCCGCGAGTTCGTATGCACGGGGGCAACCGTCGAGTACGGCCGCACGGCCGTTGAGGATGTCCAGCCATTTCTTGGGATCGAGCAAGACGTCCTTCCACTGCCCTGCGAGCTTGTCCCGGGTGTCCTGCGCCGCCGCCAGAGCCGCCGCGTCGGCTGCCGTCTGGGCGCTGTTCCGGGTCGCCGCGGCCTGGCCGACCGCAAGATACGCGAACGCGAGAAAGAGCAGGCCCGCCACCACCGTGATGTAGATGGGGAAGGCCTGCCCTGCGTCGTCGTACTTGCGTGGCCGCATCAACCGCCGGTGACTTCGGCAATCTTGGCCGTGATGGCATCGAAGATCGTCTGCCCGATGCTCGTACCCGTGATGGCCAACACGATCGCCACGACCACCGCGATGATCCCCAGATACTCCACCGCCGTCTGGCCCTTGTCGTTGCGGGCGGCGCGGGACTGCAGGTACGCGACGGTGGTGTTGATCCAGTTGCTCATGGTGTTCCCCTCCGGGTCGGGTCTCCGTGCCGCTCTCGGCACGAGAACCGTACGGCGGAACACCCGTCCCGCTGAAGGGTCCCAGGGCCCATTCAAGGGCCCAAAACGAGACCCGACCACGGCCTCGGGACTGCCCGATCCCCCCTGCCGCCACCTCAGTTCACCCCACCCCTCGGCCCGGACCGGGGGCTGTGCCGAGCCATTTGGCGGCTGCCTCCGAGCGGCTGGTGCTGTGGAGTTTCGCGAAGATGCGGTTGATGTGGTTCTTGACCGTCTTCTCGCTGATGAAGCAGGTGGCGGCGATTTGCTGGTTGTTCATGCCGGACGCTATGAGGTCCATGATCTCCGCCTCCCTCGTGCTGAGTTGGAACCTCGACCTGTCGGGAGCGGCCGGACGGCCACTCATCCATCCAGACGAAGACTGTCCCACATCCGGTTGCACTTGCGAAAGGTTTTCTGAAGAAATAGTGGAGGAGGGAGGGGGTGAATAAGTGAACTTCCCTGGTGGAGTGGGGACTTCGGGGTGTACATATTGTGACGCCGATGCCGACCTGTCGTATGCAGTCGCATCCAGAGCCCCTGCCGCGGTTGGGGTGAAGTGGGCCCTGCCCTCCTTGATGTCCCGTACCGCTGTGATCAGTTGGTCCGCCGTGAACTCGCCATGGACCAGGTAGCCGCAGGCGCCTCGGCGCAGGGCCTCCTGCACGATCTCCGACTCTCGGCTGTACGTCAGCATCATCACCGAGGCGATCTGCACCAGGTACGGGAGCGCCGAGATGCCGTCCACGCCGGGCATGCGGACGTCCAGGAGGACTACGTCGGGGTGGTGTTGGAGGGCGGCTTCGTAGGCCTGGCGGCCGTCTGCGGCTTCCGCCACGACCGCTATGTCCGGGCGGCCGGACAGGAGGGCCGTCAGTCCTGCGCGGACCACGGGGTTGTCGTCCGCCACGACGACCTTGAGCGGGGCGGGTGAGGGGAGGGCCTCGAACGGGTTCTGCGGTGGCGCCTGCTGGGGACCGTGGGGACCGGGGTGGGGAGTCGTGGGGTCCGGCATCGGGCGGCCTCCTCTCGTGTCGTGGGGGATGTTCATGTCGCGGGAGACGCTCGTGTCGTGGGGGATGTTCATGTCGTCACGGCCGCCAGCGGGAGTTCCAGGCAGACCTCCGTGCCCCTGGCGTGGGCGCCGCGGCCGATGCTGATGCGGGCGCCTACCGATGCCGCTCGTTCGACCATTCCGACCAAGCCGAAGTGGCCTGCTCTGCGGAGTTGTTCGAGGGTGGTACCGGAGGGCAGGCCGCGGCCGTCGTCGTAGACGCTGATACGAAGGAGGCCGCTGTCGACGCCTGCGCTTACGTCCACACGGGTCGGGGCCGCGTGGCGGTGGGCGTTCTCCATCGCCTCCGAAGCGATGGTGAGGAGCTGCCGGGCTACGGCCGGTGGGACGGGCGGGACGGCGTGCTCGCCTGTGGGGCGGTAGGTGGCCGGGACGCCGGTGCGGGTGCTGAAGTCCCGGGTTCGGGCGGCCAGTTCGGCCGGTACGTCGGTGACGTGGTCCGGGTCGGATTCGCGGCGCAGGTCGGCCAGGAGTTCGCGGGATTCGGCGTCGGCCCGGCGGGCCGAGCGGGCGACCAGTTCGGCCTGTTGCTTGACCAGCTCCGCGTCCACGTGAGCGGCGCCTGCGGAGCCCGCCAGGCCGTCTGCGGCCAGGGCCACACCGTGCAGGGTCTTGGCCACGGAGTCGTGCATCTCCCTTGCCAGGCGGGCTCGTTCGGCGCTGACCGCCTCCGTGACCGCCAAGCGGGCCTGCATCGTGGTCAGGGCCTGGGTTGCGGCGCCGAAGCGGAACATGAGGTTGCGCAGGGCCGAGCCGACCGCGCCCGCGATCACGCAGAGGCCGGGGAGGAGCAGCGTCTCCGCCGGGCCGGCGGCGTGCAGGTGCTTCGACGCCGCGTGCACGAAGAAGAGGATCAGGGCCTGGAGGGATGCGAAGACCGCGGCGCCTCGCCAGCCGTAGACGATGCCGGCCAGGAGAGGGGTGCAGACGCTGACGTAGGCGAGTGTGGTGTCCGGGCCCGCGGAGATGAGGAGCAGGGAGCCGAAGAGGGTGTCCAGCGCCAGGAGGGTGGGGTGGCGCAGGAGGAGGGGGCCGAAGCGCTCCCAGTCTCTGAAGAGGACGTAGGAGCCCATGAAGGTGACTACGACCGCTGCGCCTACGAGGCGGGTGGCCAGGCCCGGGGCGGCGTTGAGGAGGGCGGCGGGGGCGGCCAGGGCGATCATGGCCAGGCGGAAGCCGAAGACCTGGCGGCACATTGCTTGTAGGGCGTTGATCTGGAGGGGGATGGTGGGGATGGCTTCGCCGGGTGCGGGTTCCGGTGCGGGTGTGTGGGTGGGCACCCGGCCTTCGGCCGGGTTTGGGTTCCCACCCGCACCGCCCGTACTACTTTCGTCGTCGAGTGCGGGTGGCCCCTGTGGGGGTCGAGCGCCATCGGCGACTGCTGGTCCTCGGGTGTGCGGCTGTGTCGGCAGCGCCGGTGGAGTCGTGATCTCCGGGGGCTTCGGGCGTCGCCGTAGCCGCCCCCGCCCGGTGCGTTCCCCTGTCGTCGCCATGGCCTTCATCCCTCCCCCCGTCCCTACTTGCCCGTGAGCGAGCCGAAGTCGGTGCCGGAGCCGAGGAGCAGGCCGGCGCCGAGGAGGATCATGGTGGCCGGGACCATGAAGGTGGTGATCATCATGGTGGCCTTGGGGACCGCGCGGGCCGCCTTGCGGCGGGCGTTCTGCGCGTCTGTGCGGCGCATGTCCTTTGCCAGGGATACGAGCGTGTCGACGATCGGGGCGCCCAGTTCCTCGCCCTGCTGCAGCGCCGTCACGAACATCGCGACCTGTTCGGAGTCGTTCCTGCGGCGCAGCTCGGCGAAGGCCTGGCGGCGGCTCATGCCGAGGTCCATCTGGCGGAGGGTGATGCGGAGTTCGTCCGCCCAGGGGCCCTCGTACTTGGAGGCCACCCGGTCCAGCGCCTGGCGGAAGCCGAGGCCCGCGCTCACCACGACCGCGAGCACATCGAGGAAGTCCGGCAGCGTGCGCTCGATGACGTCCTTGCGGATACGGATCGCCGACCAGATGCCGACCTCCGTCCAGAACGCGCCGAAGGCGAGCAGGATCACGGCGACGAAGAACTGACCCCTCAGCAGGAACACCAGGAAGCCGACTCCGCCCAGGAAGCCGTAGACCGCACGCCGGGCCGCATAGCGGTCGATGGTCAGACCGCCGGGATTGCCCGCGAGGTCGATCTTGCGGCGGTACCTGGCGACCAGCTTCGGGCCCATCAGGCGCAGAACCGCGGGCGCGTACCGCATGCCGAGGCGGTCGATGAGCGAGTCGACCGCACCGGTGCGGGTGGAACCGACCTCCAGGGCCAGCGCCAGGTCGCCGGGCAGCCGGGCGTCCGCGCGGTACATACGGATGCCGGCGAAGATGCCCCAGACGCTCAGGCCCATCACCAGTGCCAGCAGAAGTCCCATGGTCCCGTCCTCCCTCCAAGTTTCTCGGGCTTCTCAGACGTCTCAGACGTCGATACGGGACAGACGGCGGATGAGGATGAAGCCGATCGCGTAGAGCGCGAAGGCGATGATCACCGCGCCCTGGCCGATCGAGGAGCCCGTCATACGGTCCAACGCCCCGTCCTTGATGCTGTTCATCAGGAACAGCGAACCCACGCCCAGCACCGGCACGGCGTACGACGTCATGTTCACCTGGGAGAGCTGGGTGCGGACCTCGCGCCGTGTCTCCTTGCGCTCCTCCAGCGTCTCCGTCAGGTTCCGCAGGGCGCTGACGACCTGGCCGCCCGCCCGGTTCGACAGCACCAGAGTCGTCACGAGAACGACCAGTTCGCGGGAGGGCAGCCGCTCCGCCATCTCGCCCAGGGCGTCGTCCATCGAGGCGCCCATCGCCAACTGGTTGGCCACCTTGGCGAGTTCCTCCCCGGCCGGTGCCTCCAGCTCCTCCGCCGCCATCCCGATGGCCGTCCGCAGTGCCAGCCCCGCCTGCGTGGCGTTGGCCAGGATCCGTGCCATCTCGGGCAGTTGGTTGATGAACTTCTCGATCCGCTTCTGCCGCTGCCAGTTCAGGAACTGCAGCGCCACCCAGATGCCCAGCAGTCCGGCCAGCGGGCCGAAGAAGGGCGCCAGGGACGCCTGGCCGATCAGCCACAGGCCCGCCACCGTGGCGAGCATGTAGACGAAGAACTCGCCCGGCGTGATGTCCAGACCCGTCGCCGCCAGCCGCAGTTCCAGCTTCTTGCCGAGATTCGTACGGCGAAGGCGCCGGTCCAGGTTGCGGAAGCGCCGTCGGCGACCGCTCACCGGTATCTGGCCGGTGGCCGTGAGGCGGTCGACGAGTGCCTGCCGCTGAGCCTTGCCCAGGGCGTAGGAGTGCAGGCCGATGACTGCCAGGACGCAGGTCAGCAGGGTGATGCCGGTGGTGAGCGTGACTAGGGTTTGCAGATCCATCGGGCGGTTCCTACCTGGGTTCCATGGGGACGGGTTCCTGCCTGCCTGGCATCTCGGTCTACCTGGCTTCTCGGGTGGCGAGCTGGTCTGCGGACTGGGCGACGCCGAACGCCTGCGGGACGGGCTGGTTCGCCATGTAGAGGCGGTCCGCGGTGCGGCGTGGCAGCGGGAAGTACTCGAAGGCGCCGTAGATACGGCCGTCGGCGGCCATCGGCCGGGCGTTGAAACGGGCCACCGTCGCCAGGCGGTACGGCTCGCTGCCGTGGCTGTCGAGGATCGCGATCTCGGTGATACGGCGGACGCCGTCGGCGAAGCGGGTGAGCTGGATGATCACGTCGATGGCGCTGTTGATCTGGTCGTGCAGCGCCTCGAAGGGGACTTCCACCTCGGACATCGATGCCAGGGTCTTCAGCCGCATCAGCGCGTCCTCCGCGCTGTTCGCGTGGACGGTGGCGAGGGAGCCGTCGTGGCCCGTCGACATCGCCTGGAGCATGTCGAGGGACTCACCGCCTCGGACCTCACCGACCACGATGCGGTCGGGGCGCATACGGAGGGAGTTGCGAACCAGGTCGCGGATGGTGACCTGCCCCTTGCCCTCGACGTTCGGGGGGCGGGACTCCAGCCGGATCACATGCCCCTGCTGCAGCTGGAGTTCCGCCGAGTCCTCGATGGTGATGATGCGCTCGCTCTCGGGGATCAGGCCCGACAACGCATTCAGCAGCGTCGTCTTGCCCGTGCCCGTCGCGCCCGACACGATCACGTTCGACTTCGCCTGCACCAGCCCCGCCAGCAGATACAGGATGGGCTCGTCCAGCGAGCCGAAGCCGATCATCTCCTGGAGCGTGAAGGAGCGCGGGAAACGGCGGATGGTGAGGGTGGCGCCCGTCAACGAAAGAGGCGGGATGATCACGTTCACTCGCTCGCCGGACGGCAGACGCGCGTCGACCATCGGATTCGACTCGTCCACCCGCCTGTTGACCGTCGAGACGATCCGCTCGATCGTCTGCATCAGCTGGTCGTGAGAGGGGAAGCGGAGAGGCAACTGCTCCACCCTGCCGCCGCGCTCGACGAAGATCGCGTCAGGGCCGTTCACCATGATTTCCGTGATCGACGCGTCTTCGAGGAGCGGCTCCAGGATGCCGAGGCCCAGCGCCTCGTCCACCACCCTGCGGATCAGCTGCGAGCGCTCGACCGTCGACAGCACCGGGCCCTCGCGGCTGATGATGTGCCCGAGGACCCGTTCCAGGCGGGCGCGGCGCTCGGCCGCGGCCAGCGCGCTCATCTCCGCGAGGTCGATCTCCTCCAGGAGCTTGGCGCGGTACGAGGCGACCAGGTGGCCGTCCTCCCCCCGGTGGCCGTTCTCTTCGGGGGAGTTGATGCGTGCGCGCAGGCTCATCGTCGGTGCTCCTTGTTCCTGCGTCAGCCAGTGGTCGCGGTCGAGTCGAGTGGCATGGTCGCGGTCTTCTGTGCGGGGTCGAAGTTCCAGCCGGGGACGATCGACGGGATCCGGACGGTGGCGGTGACGGTGACCGCGTCGCCGCCCGGCGCCTCGGCGCAGGTGACCGACAGCCAGTCGCTGACCGCGTTCGTGCAGCCCTGCTGGGCGGTCCCCGGTTCCAGCGAGGCGGCACGCGCCCCGGCCCGGGCCGCCGTACCCGCCTGCTGGGCGGTGTAGGCGATCAGGCCCAGCTGTACGACCGCCATCCCGACGATGATCAGGACGGGCAGGAACCCCAGGTATTCGAGGGCGACTTGACCCTGGTCACGGCGTGTGCGCCGATACGGCAGTCGATCCCGCAGTCGATACGACATCTCAGTGCGTCGCCTCCTCGACCGCGCCGGCGTGGCCCTTCACCTTGAACGGGAAGCTGAACGTGCCCGGGAAGAGAAGCGGTACGTCGAGCGAGACGTCGGCGGTGACATAGCCGCCCCCGGTACTGCACTGCACATCGGCGCCGCCCTTCCATGCGTCCGACAGGTCCTTGCGTCCCGCCTGGTCGCACTTGGCCTGGCGATCGCCCGCGGCCGCCGTCCCCGCCCGCACCGCCTCGTCCGCAGCATTCCCCGCAAGCGTCCACGTGTACCCCACCAGCACCAGCTGCCACAGCACCACCAGCGTGATGATGATCGTCGGCAGCATGCCCAGGAACTCGATGGTGACCTGGCCCCGGTCACGCTCCCCCGACGGCAACGATGGCAACGACGGCACCGACTGCAACGCCCGTATCCCCATCCGTCTCAGTCCCTACGCCGCCGGAAACTCACCGCTCCGCGATCCCCCCGCAGCCGCCCGCCACCCCGCTGCGCCCCCTCGACCGCCTTCACCAGCCCCAGCTCCCCCGCCAGCCCCCAAAGCGCCTGCTTCACCGTGCTCCTGCTGTCCAGCTCATGGATCCGCCCCGCATCCACGGCTCCCTGCAGCTCCTTGAAGTTCGCCGGGATCGCCGTCCCCGCGACCGCCGTACCCGTGATCTTCTGGATCAGCGGCGGCTGGATCTCGGTGCCGCGCGTATGCCGGTTGACGACCACCGTCGTCTCCTCCGCCTTGCGGATCTGCAGCCGGTCCCACATCCGCACCGTCCGCTTGGCGCCGCGCACCGCGACCACGTCCGGCGTGGTGATCAGCAGCGCCCGGTCGGCCATCTCGACCGCGGCCGCGCCCGCCCCGCCCAGCTGGGCGCCGCAGTCGATGACGACGACCTCGTAACGGGACCGCAGGGCGCTGACGATCTGCCGGGCGGCCCGGTCCGTCACCTCCTCGCCGCGCTCGCCCTCCCCCGGCGCGAGCAGCAGCGCGAGGCCGGTGTCGTGCCGGAAGACCGCGTCCGCGAGCACCCGCGGCGAGATGTCCGTGATCGCCGCCAGGTCCACCACCGACCGGCGGAACTGGACGTCCAGATACGACGCCACGTCCCCCGCCTGCAGATCCATGTCGACGAGCGCCACGCTTCGCCCCGACGCCTGCGCCGCCAGCGCCAGTTGGATGGCGGTGAGGGTCGCCCCGACGCCGCCCTTCGACCCGCTCACCGTGACGACGGTCCCGCCGACGCCGGTGAACACATCGCCCCCGGCGCCCAGATGGCGCCGTACGCCCACCGACCACTGCGCGACGGCCTGGACGCGGCTGGCCAGCTCCTCGTAGCTCAACGGCAGAGCGACCACCCCCCGCGCGCCGTAGTCCATCGCCGCCTGGAAGAGGCCGGGGCTCGCGTCCGAGGTGACGAGGATGACCCCCACCGCCGGGAAGCGCAGCGCGACCTCGCGAATGAGCTCCAACGCTGGGACCGGGCCGATCCGTTCGTGCACCACCACGACCTCGGGCAGCTCGTCGACGGACTCGGCGGCGAGCCGCGCGAGGGTGTCGACGAGCTGGGTCGAGTCGACGACGGGAGTCACCGGCTCGGCGTCCGGGAGCTGGCTGAGCAGTGTCGTGATGGACCGGACCGCGTCCAGGTCACCGACTGCCGGGAGGATCCTCGTGGGCATGCGGGCCTCTCACTTGTCCTTCGTGAGTTCGTACGTGCGGTCCTGCTCGGGGATGGTGCCGGTCTCGCTCGGCGCGACGAGTGCGAGCCGGACCCGCTTGGCGAAGGACTCGGCGTAGGTCAGGCGCTGGGCGTCGAGCGCGGAGAGCGCGAAGGTGATGGGGACGGCCTTGGTGGCCTGACCGGTGCGGTCGGTGGCGTCGGGCTGGAGCGAGGTGAGGTCGCCGACGTCGAGGACCCTGGCATTCGTGACGATGATCTTGGACAGATCGGGATCACCCGTCTTCTGACCCTCGAAGGTGGCGTAGACGTTGACCTTGGAGTCCGGCGTTATCTTGCCGGCGACTCCGGTCGCCGCATCGATCATGATGGCGACCTCCTGCTGCCCGGGCTGCAGAGCGGGCTGATCGGCGATCATGTCGCTCTGCAGCAGGGAGCCCTTCTTCAGGGTCGTGACGGCGACCTTCCCGCGGATGCCGGCGAGATCGGTGACCGCGTTCGCCGACAGCCAGCGCTTCGGCATCTCGGTCTTCTCGAACTGGGCCGCACTGAGGCTGGTGTACGGCTTGATGTCGCTCTTGATCTCGTACGCCGTGACTTTGGGCCCGACCTGGGACTTCACGTCGCTGATGACGGACAGGACGCCGGCGAACGCACCGAGGGCGCACAGGACCGACAGAAGCAGGAGTAGCACGCCACGGCGCTGACGGGAGTTCATGAACCGTACAACCTCATTGGGGGATATCGGTCGAGCGGATGGGATCGTGCAAGCGGTACCCGCGAGGGGCCGGTCGCCGCCTCAGGAGCCTCTCCCCGCGGGGAGCTGGTTCTCCAGGATGGGCGGTGGGCCGGCGGAGCAGAAGACACAGCGGTCACCGATGACGTCGATGCCGCACCAGTGGCAGGAGCCCTGCCGTACCGACGTGACCAGCTGGTACAGGACGGACAGGTCGGGCAGGAAGGCGGCGAACTCGATCAGTTTGCCCGTCCCCCACCAGGCCGCGGACTCGGCCGGCAGCACCGCCTCCCTGAGCCCCTGGGCGTTCCACTGCGGGACCAGGGTCGCGGTGACCCAGTCCGACTGCAGCTGCCCCTTCGCGACCAGCATCGAGGTGCCGAACTCCGGCCCCGGGAGGGCGGCCTCGGGGGCGATCCTCACCAACTGCGGCTCGGGATGGGCGAGTACGGCGAAGTGATGGCCCGGCACCCAGGACTTGGCGTGCTGCTTGAGACCGACGGGGACGCGGTCGAGGCGGGTGACCGAACCGAGCAGCGCTCCGGCGTGGATGTAGTGGGTGAGCAGGCGGCCGGCGGAGGCGAGGACGCCGGGGCTGAGGTCGCAGGAGGCCAGCTGCCTCAACTGGCGGGCCAGGACGGCCAGTCCGAGCGGGGGCAGACCGGGCCGGAACAGGGCTATACGGTCACTTTCCAGGAGGGAGCGGATCGTGTGCAGCCGGCGCGCCACCTCCGGGGAGACAGCCCCCGAGCAGACGACGATCAGATGCCCGTGCTGATCGATCAGACTCTGCACGGCCGCCAGCGCATGCTCCAGCGGCTCCTTGTCGAGGCCCTGCAGGACGACGGCAGGCAAGGTCCGCTCGTCCTGCGGTGGCAGTGCCATGTCGGCACTGGTCACGGCGATGGCAGTTGACACGCGCAGCTCCCCGGTGACTTCACTCCGTGACTACCTCAGCACTGTATCCACGCCCCTGTGACCGGAGAACAGCGTTTGTGTAGCTGATGGGCAACTGACGTTTCACAAGTTGCGTCAAAACGGGGCAGGTTCGAGCATCTTGCCAACCTCGAACCGAACCCGCGGACCATTTGGTCTGGACCTCTTGACAGAGCAATTGGTCTGGACCAACTTATTGTCATGTCCCCACAGAGACGATCGGTACCCCCCAGACGATCGGCACCACGCAGCCGATCGACGGCACGGCTCTGGTCAGGAGCCGTCACCGCCGCCCTCGCCCTCACCTTCGCGGGCACGGGCCAGGCATCCGCAGCGGACGTCAACAACGCCAAGAACGCCGGCTTCGAATCCGGCCTGAGCAACTGGACCTGTTCCGCGAGCAGCGGCACGACGGTCTCCTCCCCCGTGCACGGCGGCGCGGCCGCGCTCAAGGCCACCCCGGCCGGGCAGGACGACGCCCAGTGCAGCCAGACGGTGGCGGTCAAGCCGAACTCGACGTACTCGCTGAGCTCCTGGGTGCAGGGCGGCTACGCCTTCCTGGGCGTGACCGGCACGGGCACCACGGACGTGTCGACCTGGACCCCGGACTCGTCCTCGTGGAAACAGCTGACGACGAGCTTCACGACGGGCTCGTCCACGACCTCGGTGACGGTCTACACACACGGCTGGTACGGCCAGGCCGCGTACTACGCCGACGACGTGTCCGTGTACGGCCCGGACAGCGGCGGAGGCGGCGACCCGGCACCGACGGTTCCGGGCACGCCCAGCGGTCTGTCGGTCTCCGGTACGACGTCCTCGTCGGTGTCGTTGGCGTGGAACGCGGTGTCGGGCGCGACCGGCTACAACGTCTACCGGGACGGCACGAAGATCACGGCGGTGACGGGGACGTCGGCGACGGTGACCGGCCTCGCGGCCGCCACCTCGTACTCCTTCCAGGTCACGGCGACGAACTCGGCGGGCGAGTCGGCCAAGTCGGGTTCGGTGACGGGGACGACGACCTCCGGCGGCAGCAACGGAGGGACCGCTCTGCCCAAGCACGCAGTCACCGGCTACTGGCAGAACTTCAACAACGGCGCCACGGTCCAGAAGATCTCCGACGTATCGTCCCAGTACGACATCATCGCGGTGGCCTTCGCGGACGCCACGACCACGCCGGGCGCCGTGACCTTCAACCTGGACTCGGCGGGCCTGGGCGGCTACACGGTCGACCAGTTCAAGGCGGACATCAAGGCGAAGCAGGCGGCGGGCAAGAAGGTCATCGTCTCGGTCGGCGGCCAGAACGGCACGGTGTCGGTGAGCGACTCGACCTCGGCGGCGAACTTCGCGAACTCGGTGTATTCGCTGATGCAGACGTACGGCTTCGACGGCGTCGACATCGACCTGGAGAACGGCCTCAACGCGACGTACATGTCACAGGCGCTGCGCTCGCTGTCGGCAAAGGCGGGCTCGTCCCTGATCATCACGATGGCCCCGCAGACGATCGACATGCAGTCGACGTCGAACACCTACTTCCAGACGGCCCTGAACATCAAGGACATCCTCACGGTCGTCAACATGCAGTACTACAACAGCGGTTCGATGCTGGGCTGCGACGGCAAGGTGTACTCGCAGGGTTCGGTGGACTTCCTCACCGCCCTGGCCTGCATCCAGCTGGAGGGCGGCCTGTCGCCGTCCCAGGTGGGGCTGGGGCTGCCGGCTTCGACGAGCGCGGCGGGCAGCGGCTATGTCTCCCCGACGGTCGTGAACAACGCCCTGGACTGCCTGACGGCCGGCACGAACTGCGGCTCCTTCAAACCGTCGAAGACGTATCCCGACCTGCGGGGTGCGATGACCTGGTCCACCAACTGGGATGCGGCTGCGGGGAGTTCGTGGTCGAGCTCGGTGGGGGCGCATGTGCACGGGCTGCCGTAGCAGCGGGTGAACGTGACGTTCGCCTGGTCAGACGGACCAGGCGAACGGCGCGGAGTGCGCGTTGTGACCCGCCAGGTCGAGGTCCAGGCCGAACGCCCGGATGCGGGCGACAGTGGACTTCGCGATCGTCACGACCGGGTTGGGTGTGATGGTGATGCCATGCAGGGTCGCGCCTTCACTCGCGCCTTCCAGGAAGAAGTCCTCGACCTCGATGTCGACCGAATCCCCGATGGTGACGCGGTGGGTCCGGTCCTTGGACTCGAAGGTGATCGGAGCGGTTTCCACCCCGGCGATCTCACCCACCAGAGGAGTGAGGATCTCCGGGGGCCCGCCCTTCGTCCCGCTGAACACTCCCTGCAATTTCTCGGCCTGCTCGGCCGAGGCCGCCTCGTCGAGGAACAGTCCCACCCGCCAGCCGCCCAGGGACATCTGCCCCGGCGCGTCCGCCAGCAACGCGACGGTGAGCCCGCCGACGTCCACACCCTCGACATCCCCCCGGTCGACGTGGAACACCAGCGTCACCTGACACCGCTCGGTGTCCGCCGGCATCGCCAAGGCCGAGACGGTGCACGGACACACCACGTCACATGGACATGCTTCGAAATACCGGCCTTCCAGACTCCATCCCATCGTCCGCTCCGCTTCACTACTCGTCGGTAATCAGACGGGATCCGTTCTCCGGATATGACTCAAGCATATGTCTGGACCAAGCGGGCCGACAGTTCTGGCCACCGCGCATGAAACATTTCCCCGGTCCCACCGCATCAATGAAGTGAGACCAGCGAGCGGCAGCAGTGGGGACGGTGCCGGTCGCGGCACCGTGGACAGGGGGCACACATGAGACAGAGGCGCGCCGACGAGTACGCGGAGTTCGCCGCCGCGCGCGCCGGGCATCTCTATCGGTCCGCCTGTCTGCTGACCGCCGGTGACACCCATCTCGCCGAGGACCTGGTGCAGGAGACCCTCGGGCGCCTGTACGTCAGCTGGGGGCGTGTGTCGCGGGTCGGCAATCCCGCGGGGTATGCGCAGACCGTGCTCGCGCGGACGTTTCTCGCCCATCAGCGGAAGCGGAGCAGTACCGAGCGCGCCACCGACGTACTGCCCGATCTGCCCGACGAACGCGCCGGCCAGGACATGCCGTTGCGACTGACCCTGCTGGAGGCACTCGGCCGGCTGCCCGCGAAGGACCGGGCCGTGGTCGTCCTGCGGTACTGGGAGGACCGTTCCATCGAGGAGACCGCCCGGGCCATGAACGCCAGTTCGGCCGCCGTGCGCACACGGTGCGTCCGTGTCCTCGGGCGGCTCAGGGAACTGCTCGGGGAGGACCTGAGCGATTACGCCCGCTCCTGAGCACCCTTTTCCGCCATCTCCGCCATCCCCACGATCTCCGTCATCTCCGTCGTCCTTTTGCGAAACGGTGGTTCGTCATGCCCGTGGATCAGCACAGCGATCCCTTTGTTCCCCTCGACCCTTTCGAGGAACAGCTGTCCGCCGGGCTGCGCCAGGCCGGCGGCGTCTTCGAGACCGACCGGGCCGCGCTCGTCACCGCCGGCGCCCTCAAGGGACGACGGCGTCTGCTTCGGCGCCGGGCCGCCGTGGTCGGCGGGGCCGCCTCCCTCGCGCTCGTCGGCCTGGGCGGCGCGCTGCTCCTGCCTGGGGGCGGATCCGCACATCAGGACGGGGCCGAGGTGGGATCCAGCACGCCCAGTGCCACCTCCACGCCCGCCCCCGCCCCCGTCTCCGGCGACGATTTGATCCGTACGCTCGAAAAACTGCTCCCCCACGGCAAGTTCAGCAAGGCGGAGGCACGCGGCACGGACGAGCCGCCGGCGCCGTATGTGCATCTCGTCTACGACGACGGCAAGGGCGCCGCGGCCGTCGGCGTCAGCCTCGCGCGGGTCGAGCCGGGGAGCGACGAGGCGCGGCAGGCGACCGAGTGCCCGGGCAAGGCGTTCGCCCACTACGACGCCTGCAGCACGACCCGGTTGCCGGACGCCTCCGTGGTCATGGTCCTGCAGGGGTACGAGTATCCGGACCGCCGTGTGGACACCAAGTGGTGGAGCGCCGAACTCGTCACACCGACGGGGCAGCACGTCAGCGTGAGCGAGTGGAACGCCGCCGCCGAGAAGGATTCGCCGGTCACCAGGGCCGAACCTCCCCTGTCCGCTGACCGGTTGAGGAAGCTCGCCGCCGCCTCCGCCTGGCGTGACGCCATCGACTCGATGCCCGAGGACACCGCCGAACCGACGGCGCAGCCGACCGGGTCCGACACGGCGGTCGCCGTACCGATCGCCCCGATGCTCAGGTCCCTGCTGCCGAAGCGGAAGTTCACGGTGTCCGAGGACAGCGGTGACGACAGCGGCTTCGGCTACCTCGTCGTCGACGACGGCATGGGCAAGAGCCTTGTCCAGGTCAACGTCCAGGGCGACATGTCGGACGTCGCGGGCGACCTCTTCGGCTCCGGCGCCAAGACCCTGCCCGACGGGACGAAGGTCGCCGTGCATCAGGAGCCGAGCGAGAAGGGCGGCGCCGGTGCCGTCATGTGGACCGTGGACACGCTGCGGTCCGACGGGCGGCGGGTGGTGATCAGTGAGCTCAACTCCGGCGCTCCGCACGACGACGCGACCCGCAGGACCCCGGCGCTGAGCATCGAGGAGCTCCGCGCGATCGCCCTCAGCCCGAAGTGGTGGCAGTAGCCGCTGCAGGACCTCAGAACGGGTCTCCTCGGCCACAGCCCTCCGACCCGCACGTGCCCAGCTCGAACCACACCGTCTTCCCCTGCCCGTCCTGGTGGCATCCCCAGCGTCTGGCGAGCGCGTTCACCAGGAACATCCCCCGGCCGCTCTCCGAGGCGCCCGCCTCCAGCACCTGCGGTGTGCGGCGGCCGGCGTCGTGGACCTCGCAGCGCAGGACGCCGTGTGCGGCGGAGAGGGTGAGGCGGAAGCGGCTCGCCGAGTGCAGCAGGGCGTTGGTGGCCAGCTCACTGACCAGGAGTTCGGCGGCGTCCACCAGGTCGGCCCGGTCCGTCAGCCCCCATATCTCCAGCTGTCTGCGGACCTCCGCCCGGGCCTCGCGGACGGCGGTCGGGCGGGGGTCGTAGTCGACGCTCAAGTGGCCTGCCCGCAGGGGTGGTTGAGGGTACTCGGCGAACTGAGGGTCGGAGTCCGGGTGGGGGGTCCCGGAGAGATCCAGCATGGTTCCAGACTGCCCTCCCCGGCGCCTGCGCACACGGGGAGGACTACCTGTTTCCATACCTGCGTCACCGCAAGCGGTTACCCGTACTGCAACCTTACGGTCGCTCCCGACCCGTCGTCGCGGATGTCGACGTAGGTGCACACCTGGCGGGTGAACCACAGTCCCTGGCCCGGTTCCAGTTCGGGGGTGGGCGGCGGGACGAAGCCCGCCAGTGGGTCGTCGACCCGGCGTGACGTGCGCAGTTCGCAGACGCAGGCGGGTGCCTCGCCCCACAGCAGGGCGCCGCTGACCGGGCCGAGGGCCGCGGCCGTCGCGGTGACCGCCTCGGTGAACAGCTCCGCGTCCGCGGGCTCGAGTCCACGGGCAACCGCTCCCCTGCGTACGGTATCCGCCGACAGGTGCGTGTGCAGTTCCGCGTCGGCGGGGGGCAGCGGCAGGGGTGCTGCGTCCAGTTCGGCCGTGAGGCGGACCGGGTCCTCGTAGACGGCGGTGTCGGGGTGGGCTCGGCGGGCCGCCTCGATGATGGCCGTGCCGGCGGTGCGGGTGTCGTAGGCGCACAGCGCCGTTGCCGCCAGCGGCGCGAAGAGGAGGTTGGCGAGGGCCTCGTAGCGGATCCACTCGGTGGTCTCGCGGGCGGAGCGTCCTGCGCGGCCGTTCCAGACGGGCTCCATGAGGAGGTGGATTCGGCCGCCGGGGCCGGCGTGCGCGGCGAGGTAACCGGCGCCCTGGGCGACGGCGTTGGCGGCCGAGCCCGTGTACCACTCGGTGTGCGGGACGAGGACGACGTCCTTCGCGTCGGCGCCGAGGGCGTCGTGCAGGAGGTCCAGCTTGTCGGGGGCGGCGATGGCCACGGGCGGGGGTTCGCCGGGGGCGCCGAGCGCTTCGGCGAGGAATGGCAGGGCGGCGGCCACGAACGCGTCGTCCGTGCCGTACACGGCCATGCGGTGGTCGAACGGGGTGGGGGTGGGGACGTCGTGTGGTGTGCTGGTCATGGTTCTCCTCTCGGTGGGGTCTGTGGAATCTGGGAGGGGAGCCTGGACGGGGCTCAGCGCTGGGCCGTCACCCAGGCGGCGATCTGGCTGCGGTTGCTGAAGCCGAGTTTGCTGAGGATGCGTTCCACATGGCCTTCGGCGGTACGGCGGGCGATGACGAGACGGTCGGCGATCTGCTGGTTGGCGAGGCCCTGGGCAACGAGTTCGGCGACCTCGCTCTCGCGGCGGGTGAGCGTGCCGCCCTGCGGCGGGCGGGATCTGCAGCGGCCGTCCGTCCTCCCTGCGGGGGTGGGGTGTGCGGGCTCTTCGTCCTGCGTCGCGTAGGCGACGATCTCCGCGAGTCCGAGGGCGCCTCCTTTCTCGTACGCCCGCTCGAAGGCGGCCTGTCCCAGGGCGTCCAGTGCCCGCTCCCCGCCGTCGCGGCGGATGGAGTCCAGGTCCGTCGAGCCCCAGCGCTCCCGGTCGATGTCGGCCCAGGTGCGGTCGGCGCCGCCGAGCAGGGCGGCCGCGTGTTCGTGGGCGCCCGCCCGGGTCGCGATGTGGGCCAGCAGGTCGAGGGTGAGGGCGATGCCGGTGACGTCGTGGACGGCGAGTTTGAGGCGCAGGGCCTCGCGGGCGTGCCGTCCGGCCTCCTGCCAGTCCTCCTTCACGGTGTGCGCGAGGGCCAGCATCCGCAGCACATACGACCGCACCCATTCCTCGCCGTGCTCCTCGCAGAGCCGTCGGGCCCGCTCGCAGACCTCGACGGCGCGGTCGGCCTGGCCCAGGAAGCCCAGGGCGCAGGCGAGTTCGACCTGGTCGAGGCCGTGCAGGCTGAGGTGCTGGCCGGGGACGGGGCCGCGGGCGACGGTGGTCTCGAAGTGCGCCAGGGCGGCGGGCAGTTCGTTGCTGAAGAGGCGGATGACGCCGATGACGTATTCGGCGTGGGCGGCCTCGGCCTTGTCGCCGAGGTGCTCGGCCAGCGCATGGGCGTCCCGTGCGCGGCGCAGCCCTCCGGTCATGTCCTGGGTGGCGCCCGCGAGGAGGCCGGCCACCCACAGGCCGCGGGCCCGCTCGGCGCTCGGTTCGGGGTTGGCGTCGAGGGCCCGCTCCAGCCAGTAGCGGCCCTCGCGGGGTGCGCCGCAGGCGTGCCAGTAGAACCACAGGGTGCCCGCGAGGCGCAGGGCGGTGCGGCGTTGGCCGGGGGCGGTGAGGCCGAAGTCGAGGGCGGCACGGAGATTGTCCTGGTCGGCGCGGAGCCGGGCGACGATCGCGCGCTGCCCCGGCCCGAACCAGGCGCGCTCGCAGTCGGCGGCCCGCTCCTGCATCCAGTCGCGCTGGCGGCGTCGGGCCGCGGCCTCCTCGCCGTCCGACTGGCGCAGCCGGTCGAGGCCGTAGTGCCGCAGGGTGTCGAGCAGCCGGTAGCGCACCCCGTCCGGTCCTGTCTCCCTCCCCAGCACGGACTTGTCGACGAGCCCGGCGACGGCTTCCAACACCTCGTAGGGCTGCACCCTCCCCCAGCCGGCGGCCGGGGGGACCCCCATCTCGCTTCGCTCGCCGTCCGCACACACCGCCTCCGCCGTCTCCAGGTCGAAGCTGCCGGCCAGGACGGAGGCCCGCGCCCACACCAACTGCTCCTGCTGCGTGCAGAGTTCATGGCTCCAGTCGACGGCGGCGCGCAGCGTCTGGTGGCGGGGCAGGGCCGCGCTGCTGCCGGCGGTGAGGAGGCGGTAGCGGTCGTCGAGCCGCTCCAGGAGCTGTTCGACGCCGAGGACCCGCATGCGTACGGCGGCCAGCTCGATGGCAAGGGGGAGTCCGTCCAGACGGCGGCAGAGACGGGCCACGGCGGCGCGGTTGCCGGGGGTGAGCCTGAAGCCCGGGACCACGGCGGCGGCGCGGTCGGCGAAGAGGGCGAGGGCCGGGTAGCCGTCGGCCGCGGTGAGATCGCCGTCCGGGTCGGGGACGGGTAACGGCCGTACCTCCATGAGGTGTTCCTCGGTGAGGCCCAGGCGGTGCCGGCTGGTGGCGAGGACGCGGACGCCGGTGGTGCCGCGGAGCAGGGCGGCGGCGAGGTCGGCGCAGGCCTGCAGCAGGTGTTCGCAGTTGTCGAGGACGAGCAGGAGGCGCCGGTCCCGTACCTGGTCGACCAGGGCGTCCAGCGGCGGCTGCGCGGAGTGGTCGTGCAGGCCGAGGGCGTCGGCGGCGGCGAGGGGGACGAGCGCCGGGTCGTGCAGGCCGGCCAGGTGCACGAAACGCACACCGTCCGGGAAGGCGCGCTCGACGCGTGCCGCGACCCGTGCGGCCAGACGCGTCTTGCCGACGCCGCCCGGTCCGGTCAGCGTGACCAGGCGCGCCCTGGCGAGCAGTTCGCGGCCTTCGGTCTGTTCGCCGCGCCGGTCGACGAAACTGGTGGTCTCGACCGGCAGGTGACGGTCCCGTCGCGGCGCTGATCCGCCCATGATCAGCCTCCCCTGACAACGGAACCTCACTCTCCTCCCGCATTCGGCATATATGCACGCACGGGTCACACCCGCGGGTGCACTTTGCCGGAGGGCGGGCCCCCGATGACCGAGGCAACTACACTGCGCGGCCGGTTTTCGCTCTCTTGACCTGTCCATGCCATTCCCTGACGATGGCGGCACCGCACCCGCACACGTACGTCGCACTGAACCCCACCCCCCAGCTCCCGCCAGGAGACTTCATGCGACTTCGGATACGAGGCTCGGGCGCCCGCGGCGGCAGACGCACCGCCGCGTTCGCCACCCTCCTCACGCTCGCCCTCGCCGCACCCGTCTCGGCGACGACCACGAACGCCACCGCCGACAGCGCCCGCACGGCGGCGCCTTCGGCCGACGACATCCACCAGTACGAGATCCACGTCGACAACAACACCCCGGTCACCCGCACCGCCATCGCGGCGGCCGGGGTGAGCGTGGACGAGGCCGACGAGGAGACGGTGGTCGTCTCCGGACGGGCCGCGCAGATCAGCAAACTGCGCCAACAGGGCTACGACGTCTCACTGTTGGGCTCGGCACCGGACCGCTCCTCGGGCTCGGACGGCGTACGGCCCTACGACTTCCCCTCGGCCGACTCGAAGTACCACAACTACGCAGAGATGAACGCGGAGATCGACCAGCGGCTCGCGGCCTACCCGAACATCATGAGCAAGCGGGTGATCGGCAAGTCGTACCAGGGCCGGGACATCGTCGCCATCAAGGTCAGCGACAACGTGGCGACCGACGAGAACGAGCCGGAGGTGCTCCTCACCTTCCACCAGCACGCGCGTGAGCATCTGACCGTGGAGATGGCGCTGTATCTGCTGCGGGAGCTGGGCGCCGGGTACGGCAGCGACTCCCGCATCACCAACATGGTGAACAACCGGGAGATCTGGATCGTGCCGGACCTCAACCCCGACGGCGGCGAGTACGACATCGCCACGGGTTCCTACCGGTCGTGGCGGAAGAACCGGCAGCCCAACTCCGGTTCGTCGTACGTCGGCACGGACCTGAACCGGAACTGGAACTACAAGTGGGGCTGCTGCGGCGGCTCTTCGGGGTCCACGTCGTCCGAGACCTACCGGGGTGCCTCGGCCGAGTCCGCACCCGAGGTGAAGGTGGTCGCCGACTTCGTGCGCTCCCGTGTGGTCGGCGGCAAGCAGCAGATCACCGCCGGGATCGACTTCCACACGTACAGCGAGCTGGTGCTGTGGCCGTTCGGGTACACGTACTCGGACACGGCGACCGGGATGACGGCGGACGACGCCGCCGCCTTCAAGGCCGTTGGGCAGAAGATGGCGGCGAGCAACGGGTACACCGCCGAGCAGTCCAGCGACCTGTACATCACGGACGGGTCGATCGACGACTATCTCTGGGGTACGCAGAAGATCTTCGACTACACCTTCGAGATGTATCCGACATCCAGTTCCGGGGGCGGTTTCTACCCGCCCGACGAGGTGATCGAGCGGGAGACCTCCCGGAACCGGGATGCGGTGCTGCAGTTGCTGGAGAACGCCGACTGTATGTACCGCTCCATCGGCAAAGAGGCCCAGTACTGCAGCTAGTCGGAGTGCCGGCGGCTACTCGGCGTCCTCGTCCTCGGCGGCTTCGTCGCCGTCCTCGAAGTAGGCGTCGAGGACGGCGTCCAGCTGCTCTTCCCACTCGCTGAAGCGCGCCCTGGCCGTCGCCTCGATCTCGATCGGGTACCAGCGGCGGTCGGGGGTGTGGACCGTGATGGTGAAACGCTTGCCGAAGCGGGGCGATTCGGTCTCCACGGCTCCGATCTCGTCCCAGCGGAACTCGCACCCCTGGTCGTCCAGGGTGAGGCGGACGCCCTTGTGGTCGGCGACGATCTTCGCGCGGCGGTCGGAGGCCTCGAAGACGGGGCCTTCGGGGGCCTCGTCCTCGTCCTCCGCGGGCGCCTCGTCGTCGACCGTGGAGGCCTCGGCCTCCGCGGCCGGCTTCTGCGCCTCGGCCTCGGTCTCCGCCGCGGCGGACTCGACTTCCTCGTCCTTGAGCTCGTCCTCGGGCTCGGCGGACTCGGCGTCCTCCGCCTCGACCTCCTCCGGCTCCTCGGAGACGGGTGCGGTGAGCCCGGGGATGAAGGCCGGGTCGAATCCGGCACCGGTCACGGGCTCGCCCTTCAGGGGCTGGCTGCTCGATCCTATGCGCTGCTCCACAGCGGGCAGTATGGTCGAAGATCCTGTGCCGGACACAGCCGGGCCCAACTTCGTTATCAGACGCCTACAACGAACACACCCGCCACAGCGGCCACAGTCGGCCGGATGCTACGTCAGCGCGGTGTGGGAGGGAACGACGACGCCGTACGCGTCGGCGATGGCGGCCAGCGCGCTGCGGTGCAGTTCGTCGGCGGACACGTCCACGATCGACCGGGTGGCGCATGCGTCCGCCGGGACGGTGGGCTTGTTGCCGCGCAGGGCGGCGGACGCCGTCGTGTACGCAACGCACATGTGGGTCATGAACCCGGCGACGATCACGGTCTCGTTCCCGGCCTCGTCCACGAGCCTGCCGAGGTCGGTCCCGTGGAAGGCGTCCGGGGCCTGCTTCACGACCACGGGCTCGCCCTCGACCGGCGCCACACCGGGGTGGATCTCACCGATCTCCGTGCGGATGTCGTAGGGCGAGCCCTCGCCGTCGTCGTGCTGGACGTGGATGACCGCGGCTCCGGCCTCGCGGGCGCGGGACAGCAGGTCCGACGCCGCTTCCAGGGCGGGCTTCCAGCCGTCGAGTTCCATCACACCGCGGGTGTAGGTGTTCTGGTAGTCGACGAGGACGAGCGTCGAGGACGCGAGGGCCGCGGGGACGTGGTCGGCACCGCCGAGATCGCGCAGCGTCTTGCTTGCCACAGGTCTTCTCCAAGGTTCCGGGGGCTTGCGTTGCGTACGTTGCTCAACGGTCCGTTGAACACGTATGCGACGCTATGCCCGGCCCGGGGTGTCGGCAATGACGTGCTGCCTGCAGAAACCGACACCCATGTCTGTGAGCGGATCAGGGGGTTGCCGGGTGGGGACCGTGAACCGGTTGATCGTGATCGTGCTGTTCGAGGGCGTCGACCTGCTCGACGTCACCGGCCCGCCGGAGGTGTTCTCCCTCGTCCCGCACGAAACCGCGGAGGGGGTCGGCTACGAGGTCGTGCTGGCCGCCGAGACTCCGGCGCCGGTGACGACCGCGGCCGGTGTGCGGATCCTGCCCGACACGACCTTCCATGAACTGGGCGCACGGGCCATCGACACACTGCTGGTGCCCGGCTCCGTCGAGGTGGACGGCGAGGGCCGCGTCCACCCCGTCACCGAGCCCTCCACGGTGGCCTGGGTGAAGGCGCTGGCCGCCCGCACCCGGCGGGTGGCCTCGGTGTGCGTCGGTGCGCACCTCCTCGCCGCCGCGGGACTCCTCGACGGCAAGCGCGCCACGACGCACTGGTCGACGGCGCAGCGGCTCGCCGCCGACCATCCTGCGGTGCGGGTCGACCCGGATCCGATCTTCATCCGCGAGGAGAGCGAGGAGGGCGAGGTGTGGACCGGCGCGGGGATCAGTGCCTGTCTGGATCTGTCCCTCGCTCTGGTCGCGGAGGACTTCGGCGAGCCGGTGGCTCTGCGCGTCGCGCGCGAACTCGTGATGTATCTGAAGCGGCCCGGTGGGCAGTCCCAGTTCAGCGTGCCGTTGGAAACGGTGTCCTCGACGCGGCGCATCGAGGACCTCCGGCATCACATCCTGAACAACCTCGGCCGGCGCCTCACCGTCCCGGACCTGGCCGCGTACGCGCATGTCAGTGACCGGCAGCTCACCCGGATCTTCAAGACCGAACTCGGCACGACGCCGCACGCCTACGTGGAGTCGGCCCGGGTGGAGACAGCCCGCAACCTGCTGGAGACGTCCGACGACACGCTGGAACGGGTCGCCTCCGTATGCGGGTTCGGCACCGTCGACACCCTCATCAGGGCCTTCCGCCGCCGCCTCGGTACGACCCCGAGCGACTACCGGGCCAGGTTCCGCGCCACGGCGCCTACACGAACACGCTCAGCACAGCGGCCACCGCAAAACCCGCCACCGACAGCACCGTCTCCAGCACGGTCCATGTCCTGAGGGTGTCGCGTTCACTGATGCCGAAGTACTTCGCGACCATCCAGAAGCCGCCGTCGTTGACGTGCGAGGCGAAGATGGAACCCGCCGAGATGGCCATGATGACCAGGGCCACGAAGGCCTGGGAGTGGTGGGTCTCGGTGAGGAGGGGGGCCACGATGCCTGCCGTCGTGACGATCGCCACCGTCGCCGAGCCCTGGGCGACCCGGAGCACGACCGAGATCAGATAGGCGAGGACGAGCACCGGGAGACCCACATCGTGGAAGGTGTCCGAGAGGGCCTGGGCGACGCCGCTCGCCTTCAGGATGGCACCGAAGACACCGCCCGCGCCGACCACCAGCAGGATGTTGCCGACCGGCTTCAACGAGGCGGTCGACACCGTCTCCAGGGACTTGCGGGACCAGCCGCGGCGGATGCCCAGCAGGTAGTACGCCAGGAGCAGCGCGATCGTCAGGGCCACGAAGGGGTGGCCGAAGAACTCGATCACCGAGCGGCCGGTGGAGGGGTCCAGGGCGATGGAGGAGAAGGTCGCCGCGAGGATCAGGATCAGCGGGGTGCCGATGATGGCCAGCACCGTCCCGAGCGGTACCGGGTGCTCGCGCGGCTCGACCCCCTGCTCCCGCTGCTCGTTGATCACTGCGAGCTTCGCCTCGGCCGCCGCCTCCACCATGTCCTGCGGTACGGCGACGAAGATGCGGCGGCCGATCCACGCGGAGTACGCCCAGGCGGCCAGTACCGCCGGGATGCCGCAGACGATGCCCATCAGGATGACCCAGCCGAGGTCCACGTGGAGCAGGCCGGCCGCGGCCACCGGGCCCGGGTGCGGGGGCAGGAACGCATGGGTCATCGACAGGCCCGCCAGCAACGGCAGGCAGTAGAGCAGGATCGACTTGCCCGAGCGCTTGGCGGCGGCGTAGACGATGGGCGCGAGGACGAAGATGCCCACGTCGAAGAAGACCGGGATGCCGAAGATCAGGCCGGTCAGGCCCATGGCCAGCGGCGCTCGCTTCTCGCCGAACAGATTCAGCAGGCGGGACGCCAACACCTCTGCGCCGCCGCTGACTTCGAGGATCGCGCCGAGCATCGTGCCCAGACCGATGATGATCGCGACATGGCCGAGGATGCCGCCCATGCCGGTCTCGATGGTCGAGACGGCGTCCGAGCGCTGGACGGTGCCGAAGAGCTCGGTGACGGACAGGCCCGCCAGCAGGCCGACGGCTATGGAGACGGCGAGCAGGGCGACGAACGGCTGGAGCCGGACCTTGATGATCAGGAAGAGGAGGAGGGCTATGCCGATGGCGGCGACCGTGAGAAGACCGGCCGTTCCGTCGATCAGGAGGAGCAGGCCTCCGGTGTGGGGTGGGGTCTCCGGGGCGGGTGCGGTTGCAGCGAGCGTTTGGGACATTTGGGGGTCCTCTACGTAAGTGCATGGGAAGGGGGTCTGGGGGTCTCCCCCAGAAGGCACAGCCGGGCAGGGGGGATCGCGGCATGGCACCCCGGGAGGTGCCATGCCGTGTACGACGTGCGGGAGTTGAGGGAGCGTCAGCCGAGTACGGCCAGCGCGTCGATCTCGATGAGGAGCCCCGCGGGCAGACCGACGTAGACCGTCGTGCGCGCGGCGGGCGGCTGGGTGAGGCCCTGTTCCTCGAAATAGGTGTTGTAGATGCCGTTCATCTCGGCGAAGTGGTCGACGTCCGTGAGATAGACGCGGATCATCATCACGTCGTCCCAGCTCGCACCGCCCTCCGCCAGGATCGCCTTGACGTTGGCGAGGGTCTGGAGGGTCTGTTCGCGCAGGGTCGGGCCGGCGGGCGTGGGGGGCTTGCCCTCCTCGGCGGGCAGGAAGCCGACCTGGCCCGCGACCTGAAGGATGTTGCCCTTCCTGACGCCGTGGGAGAACTTCGCGGGCGGGGTGGTGTGGGTCTTGGGGGTGAGTGCGATCTTCTCGGTCACAGGCCGTCCTTCACTGGCGTTCTTCCGGAGTACTCCCCGCTGATCGCGTCGGCCGTGCGGCGCACCAGCGGGAGCAGGGTGAGGAGTTCCTCGGCGGTGACGACGACGTTCGGCGCGGAGACCGACATCGCGGCGACCACGCGGCCGTCCCCGCCGCGGATCGGCGCGGCGACGCAGTTGATGGACTCCTCGTGCCCGCCGAGGTCGGTGGCCCAGCCCTGTTCGCGCACCTTCTCCAACTCCCGTAGGAAAGCAGGGGCGTTGGGGGTGGATCGGGAGGTGTACATGGGGTATTCGAGCTTGTCGGCGAGGGCGCGGCGCTCGGCTTCGGAGAGGTCGGCGAGGAGCAGTTTCGCGACGGCGGCGACGGTGATCGCCACCGGCTTGCCGATCCGTGAGTACATCCGGACCGGGTACCGGCTCTCCACCTTGTCGATGTAGAGGACCTCGGACTCCTCGTACACCGCGAGATGGACGGTGTGCCCGCACTGCTCGTTGAGTCGTACGAGGTGGGGGTGGGCGATCTCGCGGATGTCGAGGTTCTCCATGGCCTCCTGGGCGAGCGCGATCAGGCGGGCGCCGAGGCGGTAGCGCTGGTCGGACTGGCGGTAGACCAGGCCGTGCTCGTGCAGCGTCCGCAGCAGACGGAGGGCCGTGGACTTGTGCACGCCCAGGCGGTCGGCGACCTGGCCGAGGTCGGCGGGGCCCTCGGCGAGCAGCGGCAGGATGCTGAGTGCGCGGTCGACGGTCTGGCTCATGGGGTGCGTACCTCCTCCGGGGCCTGGTCGGCTTGCGTCCAGCCGGGGCCGAGTCGAAGTCTCCCCCACGCCTGGTCGTCGAGGGCGGCCAGGCGGTCGGCGTGGTGGCGCGCGGGAGGTACGGCGAGGTCGCCGGGGGCGGTGAGGGCGGCTGCCGCAGTGAGGTGGCCGTGACGCAGGCGGTCGCGGACCGGCAGGCCGCGCAGGGTGGCGGAGAGGAACCCGGCCGCGAAGGCGTCGCCGGCGCCGATGGTTGCTACGACGTCGACGGTGAGGGCGGGGACGAAGGTGCTCGGCGTGGGGGCTGGGCGGGGGTGGGTGTCGCTCGCCGGCGCTTGCCGGGTGCCGCTCTCCTTGGGTCGGGAGCCGCCCCAGCGGCACGACTGCCCGCAGCTACGTGCGGCTGAGACGAATGCCGTCGCCCCTGCTGCTCCTTGCTTCACCACCAACACACCGGGTTCCGGCAGCGCAGCCCGTACCGCCTCCGGTCCCCCCGCGACCCCCCACGCCTCCTCCGCCTCGTCCTCCCCCACGAACACGACATCAGCCCTGCGCGCCAGCTCCAGCAGCACCCCCGCCCCGTCGGCGTCCGCCCACAGCCCCGCCCGATAGTTCACGTCGAACGACACCAGCGGCCTCCCAGACACTGGCACCGTCAGTGCACGCAGCAAGCCCAGGCACTCCCCCGACAGCGCCGCCGTGATCCCCGAGAGATGCAGCACCCGCCCCGCGCGCACCGCGTCCAGGTCCGTGTTGCCGACGGACATCGCGGAGGCCGCGGACCCGGCCCGGTAGTACGCCACCTCGTGGGCGTCCGTCGCCCGGTCCCCCGCCGTACGGAAGTAGATGCCGGTCGGGCGCGCCGGGTCCCGTCGTACGGCGGTGACGTCGACGCCGTACGCCCCGATCGCCTCGACCAGGTGGTCGCCGAACCCGTCGGCGCCGACCCTGCTCACCCAGCGCACGGAGTGCCCGGCGGCGGCCAGCGTGCAGGCCACGTTGGACTCCGCGCCGCCGATGGCGCGGTCGAAGGAGGGGACGTCGGCGAGGCGGCCGGGGCGGGAGGGCAGGAACGTGACCATGGACTCGCCGAGCGTGACGACATCGACGACCTCGACGGCAGCGGCGCCGTCGAGGGCATTGCAAGGTCCGGTCGCGGTCACGATCGTCGTAACTCCTCGGTGCGGTGGCGGGCGAGCGCAGCGGTGTCGTTGACCCGGCATTGGCCGAGATGTTAGACAGCGGTAAGCGATACACGCAACGACGGTTGCAGCTAGTGCAACGCACCTGATCAGGGAGGCCTCATGGGCACGGAAGCCCTCGCCCGACTCGCCGGGGAACGCGTCGACCACCGCTTCAAGGGCCTCCCGCCGGACGCCGACGGCCTGACCGTCGGCGAGCTGGCAGCCCAGCGCCGCAACCTCTTCACCGGCGGCTTCGCCACCCCCGTCCTCGCCCTGTCGGCCGAGCGTCTGGAGCACAACCTCGCGCTCATGGAGACGTATGCGACCCGCCACGGCCTCGCCTTCGCCCCGCACGGCAAGACCACCATGGCGCCCCAGCTGTTCGAGCAGCAGATCGAGCGCGGCGCCTGGGGCATCACCCTTGCGGTGCCCCACCAGGTGCGGGTGGCGCGGGCGTTCGGGATCCAGCGGGTCTTCCTCGCCAACGAGGTCGTCGACCCGGCCGCCCTGCAGTGGATCTCGGCCGAGCTCGACGCCGACCCCGGCTTCCGCCTCGTCTGCTACGTCGACTCCGTGCGCGGGGTGCAGCTGATGGACGCGGCGCTGCAGGGGGCCTCGCGGCCGCTGGACGTGGTCGTCGAGCTCGCCGCCGGCGAGGGCGCCCGCACAGGGGTCCGTACGGAGGCGGAGTGCGCGGCGGTGGCGGACGCGGTGGCAGCCACGTCCACCCTGCGGCTCGTCGGTGTCGCGGGCTACGAGGGCGAGGTCCCGCAGGCCGACCCCGAGCGGGTGCACGCATGGCTGCGGCGGCTGGTGGCGCTGGCCGCGGACTTCGACAAGGCGGGGCGGTTCGCGGGACTGGACGAGATCGTCGTGAGCGCGGGCGGCAGCGCCTGGTTCGACGCGGTGGCCGACGTGTTCGCCGAGCTCCCCGAACTCTCTGCCCCCGTACTGAAGTTGCTGCGCTCCGGCGCCTACGTCTCCCACGACGACGGCCACTACCGCAAGATCACCCCCTTCAACCGCGTCCCGGAGGAGGGCGCCCTGGAGCCCGCCTTCCGGCTCTGGGCCCAGGTCGTCTCCCGCCCCTCTCCCGAGCAGGCCTTCGTCAACGCCGGCAAGCGGGACGCGGCGTACGACCTCGACCTCCCCTTCGCCCAGGTCGTCCACCGGGACGGCACCGAGCGCCCGGCCACCGGCATCTCGGTGACCGCCCTGTCCGACCAGCACGCATGGCTGCGTACGACCGCCGAGGCGGACCTGGAGGTCGGGGACTGGCTGGGCATGGGCCTGTCCCACCCGTGCACGTCGTTCGACAAGTGGCAGCTGATCCCGCTGGTCGAAGCGGACGGCACGGTCGTCGACTACATCCGCACGTTCTTCTAGAAACGACGTTCTGGAGACGACAGAACGACAGGAGGTACGGCCGTGGAAGAACTCGTCATCCGGGACGCGGATGTCGTGGACGGCAGCGGTGAGCCGTCGTACCGCGCGGACGTGGTGATCGACGGCGGCAGGATCGTCTCGATCGTCAAGGAGGCGGCCGCCGCGGGCTGCCAACGCCCCAAGGCCCGGAGGGAGTTGGACGCGGAGGGACTGGCCCTCTCCCCCGGTTTCATCGACATGCACGCCCACAGCGACCTGGCCCTGCTCCGCGACCCGGACCACAGCGCCAAGGCCGCCCAGGGGGTCACCCTCGAAGTCCTGGGCCAGGACGGACTGTCGTACGCCCCCGTCGACGACCGCACCCTCGCCGAGGTGCGCCGCGCGATCACCGGCTGGAACGGCCACGGCGACGACATCGACTTCGACTGGCGTTCGGTGGGCGAGTACCTGGACCGGCTGGATCAGGGCATCGCGGTGAACGCGGCCTATCTCATCCCCCAGGGGACGGTCCGTATGCTCGCCGTCGGCTGGGAGGACCGCGAGGCGACCTCCGAAGAGCTGGACCGGATGCGGCAGTTGGTCGCGGAGGGCATGGAGCAGGGCGCGGTCGGCATGTCGTCCGGGCTGACGTACACGCCGGGCATGTACGCCAAGGACGCCGAACTGACCGAGCTGTGCCGGGTGGTGGCGTCGTACGGCGGCTACTACTGCCCGCACCACCGCTCGTACGGCGCCGGGGCCCTGGAGGCGTACGCGGAGATGGTGGCCCTGACCCGGGAGGCGGGCTGCTCGCTCCACCTGGCACACGCCACCATGAACTTCGGCGTGAACAAGGGCCGCGGGCCCGAGCTGCTGCGGTTGCTGGACGAGGCCCTCGCCTCCGGGGCCGACATCAGCCTGGACACGTACCCCTACACCCCCGGCTCCACAACTCTCGTGGCCATGCTGCCCAGTTGGGCGAGCGAGGGCGGACCGGAAGCGATCCTGAAGCGCCTGGCGCACGACGACACCGCCGAACGCATCCGCCACCACATGGAGGTCGTGGGCGCGGACGGCTGCCACGGGGTGCCCATCGAGTGGGACACGATCGAGATCTCGGGTGTCGCGGACCCGGGCCTGGGCGATTTCGTCGGCCGTACGATCCAGCAGTCGGCGGAGGCACGCGGCGAGACCCCGTGGACCACCGCCCGCCATCTGCTCCTCGCCGACAGCCTGGGCTCGACGATCCTGCAGCACGTCGGCCACGAGGAGAACGTACAGACGATCATGCGCCACCCGGTCCACACCGGCGGCTCGGACGGCATCCTCCAGGGCACCAAGCCGCACCCACGCGCCTACGGCACGTTCCCGCAGTATCTCGGCCGATACGTAAGGGAGTTGGACGTACTGTCACTGGAGGAGTGCGTGGCCCACCTGACCTCGCGCCCGGCGGCGCGACTACGCCTGCCGGACCGGGGCCTGGTCCGCGAGGGCTACCGGGCGGACCTGGTCCTGTTCGACCCGGCGACAGTGGCGGCAGGGGCGACATACGAACATCCGCGCACGCTCTCGACGGGTATTCCGTATGTCCTCGTCGACGGCCGTTTCGTCATCGAGGACGGCCGACGGACGGACGTACTGGCGGGCCGGGCGGTCCGTCGCAGTCCCGTGCGACGGAACGCCGTGGGGCGATGACCTACGGCTTGGGCAGCGTGCAACCGCTGGCGCTCAGGTTCAGCTTGTTGCCCGTGCCGAAGCACGCCGGGATCTGGTACGTCTCCTCGGCGTAGTTGATGCCCTGGCGGACGGTCACGTTGCCGCTCTCGTCGACCTCACACGGGTTGTTCTCGGTGCACCGCTCACCGTCCTCGTTGCCGGTGTTGTTGACGGCGACGACCTTGCCGGTGGCGTTGTCGACGACGGGCGAGCCCGAGGTGCCGCCGATGGTCTGGCAGGCGGAGGTGTACCGGAGCGAGTCCTTCCAGGTCCAGTCGCCCTCCTTGAGGCGGTAGACGAAGCCGTCGACATTGCAGGCGTACGTCTTCTTCCAGTAGCCGGAGACGACCGTGATCGCGGTGCCGGCGGTGGGGTGCGTGTCCTGAACCGTCAGCGGGCTGATGCCGTACGAGCTCTTGATCTTCGCGTAGGTGGTGGTGAGCTGGTAGATCGTGACGTCCGTGTCCGTCATCGTCGAGTACGCGACCTTGCTCGCGCGCAGCGTCCCGACCTTGGTGGCGGAGGAGTTGAGCAGGCTGAACGAACGGCTGGAGGCCTGGTCGACGATGACCTCGCCCGGCTCCGGGAACCCGGTCTCCAGGCAGTGGCCGTTGGTCATGACGAGCGCCGGGTCGGTGTCCGCGGAGTTCGGGAAGCGGATGACGGAGCCGGAGCAGTTGCTGAGCGCCACGGTGCCGGCGAAGTTGACGGCCTTGACCTTGGGCGTGGCCGTCTTCGTCACCGTCTTGCCGGCCGCGCCGTCCGCGAGCACGGGCGCTGCGACCGCGGGTGCCATGCCCGCCCCGGATATCACCAGGGCTGAGAGCACGGCGAGGAGAGGCTTCTTCATGTGGGGGTCCCCTCTTGCGACTTGGGCGACCGGAGATTTTCCGGCCGCCCATAGATTTGACATGTGCATTGTGGGGGGAGAGGGGCGGTTGGGCAAGGAGTTGCTTCAGGACCGCAGTTGGCGCGTTTGGGTGCACATACCCCTGCTCGACGGGACCAACTTATCGAGCCCTGGGGCTACTTGGGACCCTTCGTACCGCCCTGGCCATGTCCGGGTTTGCTGCCGGAGTTGCCCGGCCCCGAGACGCTCCTGCTCGGAGCGGGTGCGGAGGCCCCGGTCGAGGGCTCCCGGGTCGCGCCCCCGGAAGGCGTGCGACTGATGGACGCACTCGGACTCGGACTCGGGGAAGCAGTACCCGAGGAATCCGCCCCACCTCCGGAAGAGGGAACGGCGACCGCCCCACCGGAGGACTCCGCAGCCGTCGACCCGGCGGTATCGGCGGCCGCCGGGGCCGTGCTGTCTTCCTTGCCTTGCGCCCCGCCCGCAGGGTGGGAGGAAGACCCAGCGAAAGAGAACCCGGCAATCAGGGCGACCACCACACCACCGACGACGGCAGCCCCCTTAAGGGGCGCGGGGAACTGCGCGACAAGCCGCGACGGACCGCCAGACGACCGACGGCCAACAGCCCCCCTCCCCGCGGAGCGCCTGTGCTTCCGCCGGGAAGGCCCGTCCACCACCGGAGGCATCTCACGCGTCTCGTCATACGCGTTCAGCCAGCCATGTGCGACGGCCGGATCGGCGTACTCCTCATACGAGGGGGCCGACTCCGGCCTCGGGTGGTACACGTTCGGCGGACCCTGGGCGGCACCGTTCGTCCCGTTCTCGTACTCAGATGGCCTGGACATGGCCGCGCATTGTAGAGACGGGCGGGACTCCTGGGACAGCTACCGGCGATAACAGCCCAAACCATCCGTCTCACGTGGCGGATAACACGGCCCGCGGGGCGTTACCGGGCCGTAAGCTCCCAGACATGCAGGTGATCCAGTCGACCAAGCTCGCCAACGTCTGTTACGAGATCCGGGGCCCGGTGCTCGAGGAGGCGATGCGGCTCGAGGCGGCCGGGCACCGCATCCTCAAGCTGAACACGGGGAACCCGGCGGCGTTCGGCTTCGAGTGCCCGCCCGAGATCCTGGAGGACATCCTCCGCAACGTGTCGACGGCGCACGGCTACGGCGACGCAAAGGGCCTGCTGGCCGCACGCCGGGCGGTCGTGATGCACAACCAGACCCTCGGCATCGAGACGGACGTCGAACACGTCTTCGTCGGCAACGGCGTCTCCGAGCTGATCGTGATGGCCATGCAGGGCCTGCTCGACGACGGCGACGAGGTCCTCGTACCGTCGCCCGACTACCCCCTGTGGACCGCCGCCGTCTCGCTCTCCGGCGGGACGGCCGTGCACTACCGCTGCGACGAGCAGTCCGACTGGATGCCCGACCTCGCGGACGTCGAGCGCAAGGTCACCGACCGCACCAAGGCGATCGTCATCATCAACCCCAACAACCCGACGGGGGCCGTGTACGACGAGGCGATGATCAAGGGCTTGACGGACATCGCCCGCCGCCACAATCTGCTCGTCTGCTCCGACGAGATCTACGACAAGATCCTCTACGACGGCGCCACGCACACGGCGACCGCCGCCATCGCCCCCGACCTGCTGACCCTCACCTTCAACGGCATGTCGAAGGCGTACCGCGTCGCCGGCTACCGGGTCGGCTGGATGTCGATCTCCGGGCCGCGCGCACATGCGGACTCGTACATCGAGGGCCTGACGATCCTGGCCAACATGCGCCTGTGCGCGAACATGCCGGGACAGCACGGCGTGGTCGCCGCGCTGAGCGGGCGGCAGACGATCAACGATCTGGTGCTGCCGGGCGGGCGACTGAAGGAGCAGCGGGACGTCGCGTACGAGCTGCTCACCCAGATCCCGGGCGTGAGCTGCGTGAAGCCGAAGGGTGCGCTGTATCTCTTCCCGCGCCTCGACCCCAAGGTGTTCAAGATCAAGGACGACCGGCGGATGGTTCTGGACCTGCTGCGCCGCGAGAAGATCATGGTCGTGCAGGGGACCGGGTTCAACTGGTCCGAGCCCGACCACTTCCGGGTCGTGACCCTGCCGTCGGTCGGGGATCTACGGGATGCGGTCACCCGGATCGGGAACTTCCTCGACGGCTACAGCCAACTTTAGACGAAATCTAAGCTAGGATGGTTTCCTGACAGCACAGGAGGCCATCCATGTACGAACCGATCCGCACCAAGTCGGTCCACAGCACGATGGCCGGCACGACCTCCGACTTCCCCCACCGGTCCCGTGAGGAGGAGCTGGACATCCAGCTCGCGGGGCATCTCGGGGCACTGCTCGCCGTCACGGACGAGTTGCGCGCCGCCGCCCCTTCCGAGGACCTGGACACCGCGGCCGAGCGGCTCACCGTGCAGGTGGCGCGGTTGCGGGGCGGTGTGACGCCGGTCCGCATGTCCGCGGCGGCGTCCGACGACGACCCCGTGGCCCTGCACCAGCGGGCCCATGCCCTCGCGGGGCGTGCGCTGGTCGTGGCGGCGTCGCGGGCGGACACGGCGGCCGCGATTCTTGCCGCCGAGCAGATGGATGTGCACGCGGCGGCGCTGGAGCCGCGCGAGCTCGCGTCCCGCTGAGCCCTCGGGCTCCCTTGACGGCCCCGGTCCGCGTGCACCCGCAGCGACGCGCGGACCGGGTGCCACAGCACTGCGTTGGCTTGGGCGGCGGTGCCTGATCGCCGTGGGGGTTCCTCTGGTTTTGCGGCTGCGGGTTCGTCGTGGCCGTTCGCGCAGTTCCCCGCGCCCCTTGGGGGGGCTGCAGTGCACGACCGCTCACAGCAACGCCTTAAGGGGCGCGGGGAACTGCGCGACAAGCCACAACGAACCCGCACCCGGCACACCGCACAAACCCGCAACGGCGGACCCCCGAAACAGGCCCACAGCCACGCACGCCGTTGTACGCGGCCTCGCCGGTCTTGAGGGACGTCAGCCCAGGCGCTGCACCAGCGCGCGGTACTCGTCCCACAGTTCCTTCGGGGTGTGCTCGCCGAAGGTGTTCAGGTGCTCGGGGACCAAGGCGGCCTCCTCACGCCAGACCTCCTTGTCGACCGTGAGGAGGAAGTCCAGGTCGGAGTCGGAGAGTTCGAGGCCCTTGGTGTCCAGGGCCGCCCTGGTCGGCAGGATGCCGATCGGGGTCTCGACGCCCTCCGCCCTGCCGTCGAGGCGGTCGACGATCCACTTCAGGACGCGGCTGTTCTCGCCGAAGCCGGGCCAGACGAACTTGCCCTGGTCGTTCTTGCGGAACCAGTTGACGTAGTAGATCTTCGGGAGCTTCGACTGGTCCTTGTCCTTGGCGACGTCGACCCAGTGGCCCATGTAGTCGCCCATGTTGTAGCCGCAGAAGGGGAGCATCGCGAAGGGGTCGCGGCGCAGTTCGCCGACCTTGCCCTCGGCTGCGGCGGTCTTCTCCGACGCCACGTTGGCACCGAGGAAGACGCCGTGGTTCCAGTCGAAGGACTCCGTCACCAGCGGGACCGCGGTGGCGCGGCGGCCGCCGAAGAGGATCGCCGAGATCGGCACACCCCTCGGGTCCTCCCACTCCGGCGCGATGATCGGGCACTGCGCGGCGGGGGTGGTGAAGCGCGCGTTGGGGTGGGCGGCCGGGGTGTCGGACGCCGGCGTCCAGTCGTTGCCCTTCCAGTCCGTCAGGTGGGCCGGAGTCTCCTCCGTCATGCCCTCCCACCAGATGTCGTTGTCGTCGGTGAGCGCCACGTTCGTGAAGACCGAGTTGCCCCACAGCGTCTTCATCGCGTTGGCGTTGGTGTGCTCACCGGTGCCGGGCGCGACGCCGAAGAAGCCGGCCTCCGGGTTGATCGCGTACAGACGGCCGTCCTCGCCGAAGCGCATCCAGGCGATGTCGTCGCCGATCGTCTCGACCGTCCAGCCGGAGACCGTGGGCTCCAGCATGGCGAGGTTGGTCTTGCCGCAGGCGCTCGGGAAGGCTGCGGCGACGTACTTGGACTCACCGGTCGGCGGGGTGAGCTTCAGGATCAGCATGTGCTCCGCGAGCCAGCCCTCGTCGCGTGCCATCACCGACGCGATGCGCAGGGCGTAGCACTTCTTGCCGAGCAGGGCGTTGCCGCCGTAGCCGGAGCCGTAGGACCAGATCTCGCGCGACTCGGGGAAGTGCGAGATGTACTTGGTGGAGTTGCAGGGCCAGGGGACGTCGGCCTCGCCCTCCGCCAGCGGGGCGCCCAGCGTGTGGACGGCCTTCACGAAGAAGCCGTCGGAGCCGAGTTCGTCCAGGACCGGCTGCCCCATGCGCGTCATCGTGCGCATGGAGACCGCGACATAGGCGGAGTCGGTGATCTCGACGCCGATCGCGGAGAGGTCCGAGCCGAGGGGGCCCATGCAGAACGGGACGACGTACATCGTCCGGCCCTTCATCGAGCCGCGGAAGACGCCCTTCTCGCCCTGGAAGATCTCCCGCATCTCGGCGGGGGCCTTCCAGTGGTTGGTCGGGCCGGCGTCCTCCTCCTTCTCGGAGCAGATGAACGTCCGGTCCTCGACCCGCGCGACATCGGTCGGGTCGGAAGCGGCGTAGTAGGAGTTGGGGCGCTTGATCGGGTCGAGTTTCCGGAAGGTGCCCTTCTCCACGAGCTCCTCGCACAGGCGCTCGTACTCGGCCTCGGATCCGTCACACCAGACCACGTTGTCCGGCTGGGTCAGTGCTGCGATCTCGTTCACCCACGAGACCAGTTCCTGATGCTTGGTGGGGATGACGGGGGGAGCCGCGATGTCGCGCGCCACGATTGCTCCTAAATGAGGGATTTTTGTTTTGGAGGCCCCGTGGGGGCTGCGACCCGGATGCTTCCGTGGCTGGATCTTCAGCGCTCATCCGGTGCCGACCGCACTCATTTGATCATCCGACGAGCGCGCCCATATGTCCAGAGGGCCTCACAGGTGAGCGGAGTGGGGATCGTCACGCGGCAGAGTGTTTCCAAGCGTGTTTTTGCGTGCACGTTGAGTTCATCTGAAGGTTCTTTTGCCTGACGGCCAGAGCATCAACTCCCGTGAGATGATGGCCACTCTTGACCGGTTCTCGGCCCGCCCTCATCCGCAACTTACGGTTCCGTAGGTACGATGCCGGGCATGACTGCGCCCGTCCCCGACGCGCCAATGGACACGCCGGCCGCCGGCCGCGGTTCCGACGCGCCCTCCCTGCCGCACCAGATCAAGCAGCACGCCCAGCAGCTCGCCGAGCCGATCAAGCCGAAGCTGCGCGGCTGGCTGCACCTCGGCATGTTCCCGGCCGCGCTGGTCTCGGGCCTGGTACTCACCGCCCTCGCGGACTCGACCAGAGGACGCATCGCCTGCGGGATCTTCGCCCTGACCGCCTGCCTGCTGTTCGGCGTGAGCGCGCTGTACCACCGGGGCAACTGGAGCCCGCGCATGGACGGCGTCCTGCGCAGACTCGATCACGCCAACATCTTCCTGATCATCGCGGGCACGTACACGCCGCTGACAATGCTGCTGCTGCCGGGCGCGAAGGGGCAGTGGCTGCTGTGGGGCATCTGGGGTGCCGCGGCGGCGGGCATCGTCTTCCGCGTCTTCTGGGTCGGCGCCCCGCGCTGGCTCTACACCCCCTGCTACATCGCGATGGGCTGGGCGGCCGTCTTCTTCCTGCCGGACTTCATGCGCGCGGGCGGTATCGCGGTGCTGGTCCTGGTGATCGTGGGCGGTCTCCTCTACAGCGCAGGCGGCGTGATCTACGGCATCAAGCGGCCGAACCCGTCACCGCGCTGGTTCGGCTTCCACGAGGTCTTCCACTCCCTCACGCTCGCGGCGTTCGTCGTCCACTACGTGGGGATCTCGCTGGTGGCGTACCAGCACGCCTAGCACCACCGACTCTGAAGGGCCACGGACTTCCGTGGCCCTTTTTTCATGCCTCCAACCGCCCGAAAGTCGATACCTATTGACAGCAACTAGATTTTGAGAGCTACTCTCATTTCATGGACACTTCCACTTCAGAAGCTGCAGCTCCGGACCCTCGCCGCTGGTGGGCTCTCGGCGCCCTCGTCGCGAGCATGCTGACCCTCGGCTTCGACACGACGATCCTCAATGTGGCGCTGCCGACCATGGCCGGCGATCTCGGCGCCACCACCGGCCAGCAGCAGTGGATGGCGGACGCCTACGTCGTCGTCTTCGCGGCGCTGATGCTCCCCGCCGGACTGCTCGGCGACCGCTTCGGACGGCGGCTGATGCTGATCGTGGGGCTCGCGGTCTTCCTCGCCGGTTCGCTGGCGGGCGCGCTGGCCGGGGACGTGAACTGGGTCATCGCCGCCCGTGCCCTGATGGGCGTCGGCGCGGCGCTGGTCACCCCGCTCGCGCTCTCCGTGCTGCCCACGCTGTTCACCCGCGACGAGCAGCCCAAGGCCACCGCCATCGTCTCCGCCGCCTCCGCGCTCGGTCTGCCGCTCGGCCCGATCATCGGCGGCTGGCTGCTGAACCACTTCTGGTGGGGCTCGGTCTTCCTCGTCAACGTCCCGATGGCCGCGATAGGCATCGCCGCCTGTGTCTTCCTGCTCCCCGAGACCCGCGACCCCGCCTCCCCCAAGGTCGACGCCGTCTCCACCGCGCTCACCGCGACCGGCCTCGGCGCCCTCGTCTACGCGATCATCGAGGCGCCCACCCGCGGCTGGGGCGACCCGCTGGTCCTGGCCATGTTCGCGGCAGCCGTCGTCCTCATCACCGCACTGGTCCTGCGCGAACGCCGCATCGAGCGCCCCATGCTCGACATGACCCTCCTCGCCCACCGCGGCTTCCTCTTCAACACCATCGCCGCGACCCTGGTGATGTTCGTCCTGTCCGGCCTGCTGTTCGTGCTGCCGCCCTACCTCCAGGCCGTCCTCGGCAACGACGCCTTCGGCACCGGCGTACGGCTGCTGCCGATGATGGGCGGCATCCTGGTCGCCTCCCGGACGGCCCCGCAGGCCGCCGCCCGCTTCGGCGGACGCGCCACGGTGAGCGCGGGCCTGGTGGTCCTGGCCTTCGCCGCATTCCTCGGCAGCCGTACGACGGTCGACTCGGGCTACGGCTACACCGCGCTGTGGCTCTCGATCACCGGTCTCGGCTTCGGCTTCTCGCTCATGCCGGCGATGGGCAACGCCCTGGGCGCCCTGCCCCGCGACCGCGCCGGCAGCGGCTCCGGACTGCTCATGACGCTGCGCCAGGTCGGCGGCGCGATCGGCATCGCCCTGCTCGGCAGCCTGCTCGCGGGCACCTTCCGCGACCGGCTCGACGTCACCGGGCTGCCTGCCAAGGCGGCCGACACCGCCGGGGACTCGGTGGTCGCGGCGCACCTCGTCGCCGCGAAGGCCCATTCCGCCGATCTCGCCGCCTCCGCCGACAGCGCGTACGTCCACGGCATGGGCCTGGTGCTGCTGGTGTGCGGGATCGCGGCGCTCGTGTCGGCGCTGCTGGCGGCGGCGTTCCTGCCGGGCATGCAGACCGCGCCGGCCGCCGTAGCGCCGCCCGAGACCCCGGACATGGCCGCCGAGCAGGCCGATGCCCGACAATGACGAGCATGACGGCCGCACGTTCCCCCCTCTCCCCCGCCGACCGCCCCCAGCTCGGCCTCCGCGAGCGGAAGAAGATCAAGACCCGGGAGGCGATCCGCACGGCGACATACGCACTGATCAAGGAGCAGGGCTACGACGCCACGACGATCGAGCAGATCGCCGAGCGGGCCGAGGTCTCGCCGTCGACCGTCTTCCGGTACTTCCCGACCAAGGAGGACATCGTCCTCACGGACGAGTACGACCCCCTGATGCTGGAGGAGTTGCGCGCACGGCCCGCCGATGAGTCATGGATCGAGTCGGTGCGGCACATCATGCAGAAGGCGCTGGACTTCATGGTGCAGGAGAGCCCCGAGGTGATCCGGCTGCGGGCGCATCTCGGGGTCCAGGTCCCCGCCGTCCGTTCCCGGATGTACGAGAGCATGTCGGAGACCGGGCGCCTGATGCGGGGGGCCATCGCCGAGCGCTTCGGCCTGGACCCGGAGAGCCTTGAGGTCCGCGTCTATGCGATGTCCCTCATCGGCGGCCTCATGGAGGTCAACATGTACTGGGCGGAGAACGACTTCGGGGGCGACCTCGGGGCACTCATGAACCGCGCCCTGGACGTCCTGGAACACGGCCTCCCCACCGAAAAGCCCTGAGCCCCACGGCCCCTCCCGTGCCATCCTGACCGGGTGAACGGTCCCGAGATCCACGTCGAGTTCGCGCCCGAGCTCGCCCCGTTCGTCCAGCGTGAGCTCCGCCGGACGCTCGTCACCAACGGCATGTCCACGCTCGGCCACGTCGTCGAGTCGGCCGGCGTCCCGCTCACCGAGGTCGGGACCCTGTGGGTCGACGGCCGCGAGGTGCCCACGTCGTACATCCCGTTCGCGGGCGATCGTGTGGAGGTCCGGACCGTCGACCGCCCCCAGCAGGTCCCCGGCGCACCCCTGCGCTTCCTCCTCGACGTCCACCTCGGCACCCTCGCCCGCCGGCTGCGGCTGCTCGGCGTGGACACGGCGTACGAGTCGACGGACCTCGGCGACCCGGCCCTCGCCGCGCTCTCCGCCGCCGAGCAGCGGGTCATGCTCAGCCGGGACCGGGGGCTGCTGCGCCGCCGCGAACTGTGGGCCGGGGCGTATGTCTACAGCACCCGGCCCGAGGACCAGCTCCGGGACGTCCTCGACCGGTTCCGGCCCGAGCTGAGGCCCTGGACGCGGTGCACCGCCTGCAACGGGCTGCTGAAGGAGGCCACCAAGGAGGAGGTGGCCGACCAGCTGCACGGCGGCACACACCGGTCGTACGACGTCTTCGCGCAGTGCCGGGACTGCGGGCGCGCGTACTGGAAGGGCGCGCACCACGAGCAGCTGGTGGCCATCGTGGAGCGTGCGCTTGCGCTCCGCTGGGAGCGCGGTTGAAGGTCAGGCCGTGGGGAACTGCGGGTCCGTCGTGGCTGGTCGCGCAGTTCCCCGCGCCCCTATCGGGGCGCTCAGCGCATCGTTAGATCCTTCTTGCCGCAGGCGGTCCCATCCCTGTTGGGGTCGAGGCCCAGCGGGTCGTCCTTGCCGTTGACCTTCAAGCGGCCGTAGTGATTCGTTTTCAGCCAGCTGCAGCGCGCGGCCGTCGTCTTCTTCACGCCCTTCGGGAACACGGTCGGCACGCAGACGTTGATCGAGCCGTAGTGCCGGTCGCAGCCGGAGATGGTGACGGGGACCTTCACCGAGGTGCGCTTCTTGCCCGGCCCCACGACCGTGCCCGAGAGGGAGTCGGCGAAGGAGTGGACGTGGGCGTCGGCGGTGGTGGCGCTCAGGGCCTGTGGGCTCTGGAGGTGCACCCACTTGGCCACCGAGGGCACGCCGTTGGCGTCGACCGCGAAGAGCATGTACCAGCCGGGCGGGGCCACGTTGGGGTTGCTCGTCACGTTCAGGTCGACGTTGTTGCCGTCGACGGACAGCGGCAGGTCCACGAACCGCTGGTTCGGGTCCGAGGAGTGTGTGACGGCGGCCGGGCGGATCAACTCGGCCTTGACGATGGGGTGATCGACCGTGATCCGCTGGGTGTCGCCGTAGTGCCACTCCGTGTTGATCATCGAAGTGATCGTCGGACGCTCGCCCTTGAGGAGGTAGGGCGGGGTGTAGATCGACACGTTGTGGTTCCAGGTGCCGTTGCCCGGGTTGTCACCGGTGGCCATCACACGGCCGTCGGGCAGCAGGAACGCGGAGGAGTGGTAGCCGCGGGCCTCGGGGTCGGCGGCCACCGGGTCGAAGGTGTTGGAATCCGGGTCGTAGAGCGAGGCCTCGTGGACCGGGTTGGCCCGGTTGTGCAGGCCGCCGCCGGTCTCCAGGACCTTGCCGTCGGGCAGCAGGACCGCGGAGACGTACATCTTGCCCTGGTTGCCGGTCTCGGCCACCGGGCCGTTGCCGAGGTCCACCGTGCCCTGCGGGATCGGGGGCCCGGCGACGTACGACGGGTTGGCCTGTTTGAGGTCGATGACGTCCGTCAGGCGGTTGCCCTCCGGGTTGGAGTCGATGTTGCCGCCACCGAGGGTGAGGACCCTCTGGTCCTGCGCCGGGGGCAGCAGCACGCTCGCGGACTGGTCGCGCTGGTCCTTGTTCTGCAGGCCGGGGATCTGCGTGATCGTGTTGGCGTTGTAGTCGTAGATCGCCGAGCCGGTCCCCGGGATGTTGTTGCCGAAGACATGGCTGCCCGAGTAGAAGAGGCGGCCGTCCTGCATCAGGATCATCGACGGGTACAGACCCCAGTACGACCAGGTCTGGTTGACCTGCCACAGCGCCAGCCACTTCTGCTGGGCGTCCGACCAGTACTCGGCGGTCACCGAACCGGTCGAGTCCTCGCGCAGACCGCCGAAGGAGACGACGTCGCCGTTGCCGAGCTCGGTCGCCGAGGGGTACCAGTGGCCGTCGTTGAGGTCGTTGGTCTTGCTGTACGTCTCGGTCGTCGGGTCGAAGATGTACGAGTCCTTGTAGCCCTCGTAGCCGTGCGAACCGTCCGCCGCCGGGAACGCCTTGTTGCCGCTCAGCACCAGTACCCGGCCGTCCTGCAGCTGGATGTGGCCGGAGCAGAACATGTCCTTCGGGGTCGGGATGACCTTGTACGTCCCGTCGGCCGGGTTGTAGACGGCGCTGGTGAACGTGCCCGCGTCGAAGTTCTCCTCGCTGTTGCCGGAGCCGGCGATCAGCAGCACCTTGCCGTTGTTGAGGACGACGGAGTGCATGGAGCGCACCGGGTTCTGCGTGGGCAGCACGTCCCAGCGGCCGTTGGCGCACTCGTCCGCGGTGCCGGTGCAGGTGGCGGGCGGGGTGACGTCCGGGACCTGGTCCATCGTGTAGTCGTCGGTGGTCGCCGAGCCGGTGCCGTAGACGGAGACACCCCAGGTGATGCGGTCGGTGCCGACCGGGATCTCGGGTGTGCGGACGGTCGCCTGGGTCCAACTGGACTGCATCTCAAGGGTCTTGAGGTCGGTCCAGTACTGCCAGCCGGCGGTGGTGTCGTGCCGGAACAGGGTGATGTTCGCGTCCGGCGTGGTCGTCTTGTACCAGAGCGACAGGTCGTACTGCTTGCCCGTGGTCACCACGGGCGCGCAGTCCGTCGACTCGGTGATCAGCGCCTTGCGGTCGCCGTCGACGCGGCGGCTGAGCGACACCTTCATCGCCTTGGCGCCGGAGTGGGCGTCGGTCGTCGTCTCGAAGGTGAAGTCGTTGTCGCCCCAGCCGGACTTCTCCCAGCAGTACGGCATCCCGTCCGTACCGTCCGTCTCGAAGCCCGCGTTCTTGACGAGGTTGGCGGCCTCGGCGGGCTGGGGTGTGGTGAGCAGCAGACCGGCGGTCAGGGCCCCCACCCCGACCAGTGCCGTTCTCCTAGGGTGTCTCTTCACTGGCTCTCCTTGCTGCGGTGCTCCTCCCGCGCCCCCTGCGCGGCAGATAGACCAGCGCTTCGGTCCCGACGAAGCGCAGGACGAACGTCGTCACCAGCGCGAGCGCGGTGGCGGACACGGCCCCCATCCCGAACCGGTTCACGAACAGCGCGATCAGCGGGATGCGCAGCACCAGGTCGGCGTTGGCGAGCAGCGCGACCCGGCCGACGCGGTCCCACCAGCGCCGGTGGGCGCGGCGATCGCGGAACAGCAGATGCTCGATGAGGACAAAGTTCCAGGCGACGCCGAACTGGTTGGCGAGGATCTCGGCGGGGACGTAGTGCATGCCCACGGCCATCAGGGCCCACAGGCCGACCAGGTTCGGCAGGAAGCCGCTGGCGCCGATCAGGCCGAAGGCCACCATGCGGGCGATGGGCGAGGCGGTGCGCAGTCCGACTAGATGGCGCAGGAAGCGGAAGCCCTCCTGCGCCGACGACTTGGACTCCCCCGCGAACCGGTCCTGGAAGACGAAGGGCACCTCGGTGACCTGGCGGGGGCGGCTGCGGACGGCCAGTTCGAGGAGGATCTTGTAGCCGAGGGGCTTGAGCGTCTCGGCGGTGATGTCGGCGCGCCGGATCGCGAAGAAGCCGCTCATCGGGTCGCTGATGCCGCGCAGCTTGCGCGGGAAGAGCGACTTGGTCAGCCAGGTCGCGCCCCGGGACACGGCCACCCGGTAGCTGCCGGCCAGCCCGGCGCGGCTGCCGCCCTTGATGTACCGGGAGGCGACGACCAGCCCGGCGTTCGCGCGCTCGCCCGTGGCCACCAACTCCGGTACCAGGGACGGCGGATGCTGGCAGTCGCCGTCCATCACGACGATCCAGTCCGACCCTGCCGCCTTCATGCCCTCGACGACCGCACCGCCGAGCCCGCCGACCGGCTCCTCGCGGTGCAGGACGGTGACCGGGAAGGGGCAGTCCTTGGCCGCCTCGTGGATCACCTCGGGGGTGTCGTCCGTGGAGTCGTCGACGAAGACGACCTCGCAGGGCAGGCGGGACGGCACCGACTCGGTGATCTGGTGCAGGAGTTGGCGGATGTTCGCGGACTCGTTGTACGTCGGTACGACGATGGTGACGGCGCCCGGTTCGGCGATTTCGGCGCCGCGTACGGCGGGGTCGTTGAGTTCTCCGCGGGCGGTGTACTCGTGGGTCATCGGACGCCTCCATCAGCGGTACCGGCCGTCTGGATGCGCCGGATCTCGATGCGGTCGGGGCCTTTGCCGAACGTCGCGACCGGCTTGGAGTGCTCAATGGCCGCCTTGACGTTGGGCAGGTCCACCGCGTCGCGCCGCACCGTCGGGGAGGCGACGACGTAGTCGATGTCCTTCCAGCCGTGCGGCATGGTCTTGGTGACGGCCGGGTCGAGGTCGGCCTTGTAGAACCAGATGACGCCGAGCCCGGGCCGGTACCCGTGGTGCACCAGGTCCAGCCAGAGCGCGTCGTCGACGAGGACGCGGGTGTCCTTCGGGTCCGCAACCTCGGTGGTGAGCCACTTGGAGGCGGAACGGTAGGGGGCGTTGGCGTCGGCGGTGACGGCGGTGTGGTCGCCGTCGTACCAGCGCGGGACGACATACGCCCCGGCGGCGAGGGAGAGGACGGCGGCGAGCGCATACCGCCCGCCGGTCTTCCACTTCTGCTCATCGGGACGCCGCCATCTGCGCAGTACGGCATGGGCGACGGATGCGGTGCCCCCGGCGAGGACCAGGGCCAGGAAGGGCAGCGCCTGGATGACGTACATCGCGGGCAGATAGCCGTTGGGCCGCAGGGCGAGCGCGGTGAGGATCGCGACCGTGAGGGCCGGTCCGGCCAGCGCGCGGGCGGTGACCGACCAGCGCCAGGTGGCCACCAGCAGCAGCGCACCGGCGAGGCCGCCGAGCGGCAGGACGCGGTCGTAGTAGAGCCACGAGTGCAGGACGCCGTGCGAGCCGGAGGACTGGTCGAGGACGAAGCCCGAACCCGGCCTGGTCATCTGGTACTTGATGCCGTCCCAGAGCGAGACGTGTCCGCCGCCGGGCAGCAGCTCGCCCTTCAGCAGGGCGAAGAGCGGATAGCTGAAGCCGATCAGCGTGCAGGCGGTGACGGCGCCGGTCACCGCGAACTTCCGGGTGTCCCGGTGGCTGTGCCGCCACATGGTGACGAACACCGCGGGCAGGACGACGAGCATCGTCTCCTTGGTCAGTACGGCCGTGGCGGCCGCGAGTCCCGCGCCGAAGTGGTGCCAGAGGTGACGGCTCGGGGAGGCGGCGAGGGTGAAGGCGAGGAGCGTCCACATCACCGCGATGTTGTCGAGGAAGATCTCCCGCTGGAGGACGACCGAGAGGGGCGAGAGCCCGAACAGCGCCATGGCGAACCCGGCGGCCCAGCGGGGCAGCGACAGTCGGCGCGCGAGGACGTAGACGAGGACCGCGCTGACCGCGGAGACGAGCAGCATCGCGACACGCATGTCGGCGACGGTCATCGAGCCGGGGCTGAGCCAGGACGGGATCCAGGTCAGCACGGCTATCTGGATCCAGCCGAGGGGCGGATGGTCGTACCAGTACGTGTAGTGGGCCAGTCCCCTGCCCTGCTGGACCGCCCAGGCCTGGGCGAGATAGGTGCCCTCGTCGTCGCTGAGCGTCGGGTAGTCGGCGATGTTCCAGCCCTGTACGACGAGGATCGCCACCAGGAGCGCGCCGCACAGGAGGAGGTCGGGACGGGAGGAACGAAGGCGCTTCGGCGGGGTTGTTCGGCCCATCGAACGCACTGTGGACGCAGGCTGCCGCTGCGCGGGGACCTTGGGAGTGGTCACCGCGGGAAGGGTGGAGGTCACGCAGGGACGTCCTCTCGGATTACCGCTGAGTCGTTCAGATGTGCGCCGACGTGGCTGGTCAGCTCCCAGTCGTTGCGGCCGCGTTGCTCACGCCAGACGGCGCGGATCGCGGCCCCGGCAAGGAGGACCTGGTAGAAGGGGCCGCCCACGACGAGCTTGAGGTAGTGGACGAGGCGGACTCGGAGGCCGTACTGCTTGCCGAAGTCGTGCAGTCCGACCACCTCGAAGACGAAGGTGACCGCGGCAGTGACCAGCGGCAGGAAGGTGAGGAAGGCGATCCCGACCGGTACGTCGAGGAAGAGCGCGACCGCCGCGTTGAGCGGAATGACGACCCCTGAGAAGGCCTGCAGGAACGGCGTCATCAGCGTGTACCGGGCGAGCAACCGCTGCCCGAAGCCCGGGAGTTGCTTCCAGTCCTTCTTCCGGTAGACCTGCAGGAAGCCCTGGTTCCAGCGGGTGCGCTGCTTGAGCAGCGACATCAGCGAGCCGGGGGTCTCCTCCCGGGTCACCATGTCGGAGTCGTAGGCGACGACGACCTTCTTGCCGACGGACGACAGCCGCACGCCCAGGTCGCAGTCCTCGGCAAGGCAGTCGGGGTCCCAGCCGTCGGCTTCCCGCAGCACGTCCGTACGTACGAAGACGGTGTTGCCGCCGAGCGGGATGAACCCCTTCTGCGCGTGCAGATGCAATCGCGACCGGAACCAGAAGAAGTACTCCAGGCAGTTGCGCAGGGAGTACCAGCTGGAGTGGAAGTTGATGAGCTGGACGCCGCCCTGCACGACGTCCGCGCGGGTCGTCCGGAAGGCGTGGTCGACGTGCGCGAGGAGCTCGGGGTGGACCTGGTCCTCGGCGTCGAAGACTCCCACGACATCGCCGCGGCAGTGCGGCAGCGCCGTGTTCATGGCCTTCGGCTTGTTCTTCTTCTCATGGGTGTCCACGACGACCCGGACGCGCGCATCGCGTTCGGCGGCCGCCTCGGCCACCGCCGTGGTCTCGGGGTCGTCGTGCCCCACGATCACGATGATCTCGAAGTCGGTGTGTGTGGACTCCAGCAGCCGCTGGATGGTGTGGTCCAGCACGGCCTGCTCGTGCCGCGCCGGAAGCAGCAGCGAGAACGAGACGTGCTCGTCACCGTCCGGTCTGCTGAACCGGGTGGAGGCGAGCACTTCGGGCGTACGCCACGCGTGCATCTGCCACCACAAGGTGAAGGCCGCCATCCAGAACAAGGCCAGCGAGACGGCAGCGATGAAGACAGACGTCAGCAACAGATCCCCCCAGATCCCCAATGCCCCCTGCCGCGACAGTGAGTCACTTTTGTCGCGTCACTGTGCAGAGGTTAGGGGGAATCTATGAAGTAATCAGGCCGATTCAATGAAGAGCGCGTTTCATCACAACGCTGCCCCAGAGTGAACAATTCGCACTGCAATTGCGTGAACTCTTGTCGTTTTCCGGCCGTTTCAACTGCTCAACGCGGTGCGCAACCGTTCCGGATCGGTGGTCGGCGCGTCACAGGTGAAGTTACGGCAGACGTACGCGGTCGGTTCTCCGCCGACGAGAGGGCGATCGGCGAGCAGCGGGAACTCGTCACTCTCCGCAGCGCCCACCGCGACGACCGCGCCCGGGGCGCTGCCCAGAAGTGCCGTACGGTGCAGGGTTTTTGTGGCGGGGTCGTCGAGCGCCGGGCCGACGATCGCGACCTCCCGCGGCCCGTCGAGCAGCGCCTCGGCGACCGCGAGCCCCCACCCGATGAAGCGGGGCACGCGCGGACCGAGCGCCTTGACCACCCCCAACGCCCTTTCGGCGGCCGTGCGATGGGGCTCTGCACCCGTCTGCGCCGCATAGCTCAGCAGGGCGCCCGCGGCGGCGGTCCAGCCGGACGGCGTGGCGTTGTCGGTGGGGTCCTGCGGCCGGCGGATCAGCTTCTCGGCGTCGGCGGCGGTGTCGTAGAGGCTCCCGGTCTCCGCGTCGACGAAGCGGACCAGGACATGGTCGAGCAGGAACCCGGCGAACTCCAACCAGACGCCCTCCCCGGTGACGGACGCGAGCGCGAGGAACCCCTCGGCGACATCGGCGTAGTCCTCCAACACCCCCGTGTGGGCGCCGACCTGGCCGTCCTTGCTGGTACGGGCGAGACGGGCCTGCTCGTCCAGATGCAGCCGTACGAGGAGATCGGCGGCACCGACCGCGGCCTCGACCAGGTCGGGGCGGTCGAAGTAGGCGCCGGTCTCGGCGAGCGCGGCGATCGCGAGGCCGTTCCAGGCGGCGACGATCTTGTCGTCACGGCCGGGAGCGGGGCGTTCGTCCCGCTTGCGGAGCAGCCGCTCACGGATGGAGGCGATCTTGTCGGCGTCGAACAGGACGTCCTGCTGCGGGAGTTGGAGTACGGACTGGCCGTGCTCGAAGGTGCCCTCTTCGGTGACGCCGAAGCAGTGGCCGGCGAGCCGGGCGTCCTCCTCGCCGAGGACGTCGGTCAGCTGCTGGGGCGTCCACACGTAGTACGCGCCCTCGACGTGCTTGCCCGTCCCGTCGTCGCTGTCGGCGTCGAGAGCGGAGGCGAACCCGCCTTCGTTCGTGCGGAGTTCGCGGACCATGAAGTCGGCGGTCTCCAGCGCGACGCGGCGGGCGAGCTCGGAGCCTGTGGAACGCCACAGGTGCGCATACACACGGCACAGCAGGGCGTTGTCGTAGAGCATCTTCTCGAAGTGCGGGACGACCCACTCACGGTCGACGGAGTAACGGGCGAAGCCGCCGCCGAGCTGGTCGTAGATGCCGCCGCGGGCCATGCGCTCGCAGGTGTCCACGGCCATCTGCAGGGCACCCTCGGACCCGGTGCGGGCATGGTGCCGCAGCAGGAACTCGATCACCATGGACGGCGGGAACTTGGGCGCACCGCCGAATCCGCCGCGCTGTGGGTCGTACTCGCGGGTCAGGCCGAGCAGCGCCTGCGCGAGCTCCTCCTCACCCGGCGTGTGAGCGTCCCCGTAGGAGATCTCCCGCCCGGACAGGTCCTTGACGATCTTCCCGGCGACCTCGGCGACCTCGTCCCGCCGGTCGGCCCAGGCGGCGCGGACGCCCTCCAGGACCTGGCGGAAGGAGGGGCTGCCGTGGCGGGGGGCGGGCGGGAAGTAGGTGCCGAAGTAGAAGGGCTCGGCGTCCGGGGTGAGGAACACGGTCATGGGCCAGCCGCCCTGGCCGGTGGCGGCCTGGACGGCTTCCATGTAGACGGCGTCTACGTCGGGGCGCTCCTCGCGGTCGACCTTGACGCTGACGAAGTGCTCGTTGAGGTAGTCGGCGGTGGCCTGGTCCTCGAAGGACTCGTGCGCCATGACATGGCACCAGTGGCAGCTGCTGTACCCGACGCTCAGCAGGACGGGTTTGTTCGCCTTCCGGGCCTCCTCGAAGGCCTCGGCCGACCACGGCCACCAGTCGACGGGGTTGTCCGCATGCTGGAGCAGGTAGGGGGACGTCTCGTGAGCCAGTCGGTTCGGCATGTGTCCATCCTGCCGCAGGACCCCGGGCAGCGGGCGTCAGGCCTGTCGCGGGACGGTGACGTCGGGGTTTTCCGGTGCCCGGGCCCGGAACAGGCTCGGCTCACCGGGGCACGCCGATGCACGCCGCGGTACGTCGATGATCGCTGCCCTCTCGCGCTGACGGCTTCCCCGAAGGACACTCGTAGGCAAAGGAGTTGCCGCCGGAGGGGGACGTGACATGCGGGACAGCCATCGGGCGGACGCCGAACGGCTGTTGGCCCGGGCCGTGGAGGAAGAGGTGCGCCGCTCCGGCGGACGCACCGACGGAACGGTACTGCTGTCGCGCTCGCGCGGCGCGCTGGACGCGATGGCCCAGACGGCCGCCGAGGAGTACGAGGCCTATACGCGCGCGCTGGACGAGGCGGGGGCCGGCCGGCTGACCTTCGGGCAGCGGTACGCGCAGGAGGGATCCGGAACTCCCCTGCTGGTGGCGGCCGTTGCCGCGGTCGCGGCGGCGGTGGCCGACCTGGCCTTCGGCACGGACACCGGCACGGCCGTGGGGGTGGGTGTGACCGTCGGTGTCGTCGGCGCCGCGGCGACCGTGATCAAGGTGGCCGGCTCCCATCTGCCCGCCGCGCACCATCGCGCCGGCGCCGCGAGCCAGCCCGGCGGGCCGGAACAGCTGCGCCTGCAGTGGCTGACGGCGCTGGAGGTGCGCGGCATCCGCCCCTTCCTCGACCAACAGCGCGTCCTCGCCGCCTCCACCGGCCCGAAGAAGACGGGGCCGCAGCTGCGCGGCACGGACAAGAGCGCGGCGGCCCGCGGGCGCAACGTACTGACCCAGTCGTTCGGCCAACTCCCGGAGCCCGCGGGCGCGTTCGCGGGACGGCGGCAGGAGATGGCGCGGATCCGGCAGTGGGTGCAGGCGGCCCGCGCGAGCACGGAGACCCGCCCGACGGTGGTGGTGCTGCACGGCACGCCCGGCAGCGGCCGTACGACCCTCGCCGTACGCGCCACACACGACCTGAAGGACTACTTCCGCGGCGCCTGCGTCGTCGACCTGCGCGGCGGCAGTCCGGAGGAGCCGCCGCTGTCCACCCGGGACGCCCTGCTGCACCTGCTGAACCGGCTGGGCGCGCCGCGCGAGCAGCTGCTGTTCCGTGAGCGTTCCTCCCCCGACCAGCAGGTCAAGCGGCTGAGCGAGCTGTACCACCAGCATCTGACGGGCCTGCCGGTCACGATCGTCCTCGAGGACGCCTCGGACCCCGAACAGATCCGTACGCTCGTCCCCGAGCGCTCCGACAGCCTGGTCCTGGTCACCGCCCGCGAGCCCCTCGAACTGCCCTCCGACCTCCAGGCCCATGTGCACGAACTGCCGGTCGAGGCGCTGGACCCGGCGGGCGCGGAAGAGCTGCTGGCCGCGGCGGCCCAGGACAGCTCCGGGCCGTACGACGCCGATTCGGCCGAGCGGATCAGGGAATTGTGCGGCGGGCTGCCGCTGGCGCTGAGCATCGCGGGCTCGTCGCTGGGCCCGCGCTCACCGCGTCAACTGGCCACGGATCTCGCGGCATACGGCCCCGTCGAGCCGATCGAGCGCGTGCTGTGGCTGCGCTACACCGACCAGTCGGAGGCGGCCCGCCGGCTGCTGCGCCGACTGGCCCTGGCCGGCCGTGCCTCCCTCGGCGGTGCCGCGGCCGCCTCGCTGCTGGCGACGGACGAGTCGGAGGCGACCCGCCACCTGGTCGCGCTCTCCCGGGCCGGCCTGATCGACCATGTGCGCGGCAGCCGCTACCGCCTCCACGACCTGGTGCGGGCCTTCGCCCACGCCCGTCTCCTCGACGAGGAGGAGGCCACCGAGCGCACGGCCGCGCAGGAACGCCTGATCGTGAACTACGCCGACCTGGCCGACTCGGTGCTGCGCCTGGTCGACGGCAACATGTCCACCCGCTCGGACCGCTTCAGCCCGCACGGCTTCACCTCCCTGGACGAGGCGCTGCGCTGGCTGGATGACGAGTCGAGCTTCATCACGTCCACCCTGCGGCACGCGGAGGGCGTGAACCAGGCGGCGCTGCTGAACCTGCTGGGCGCGCTGTGCGACTACTGCCTGCTGCGCGGCGACCTCTATCGCCTGGGCGAGATCAGCGAACTGGCGCAGGCCGTCGACCAGGGCCTGCTGGTCCGCTCGGTGCAGTGGCGCACGGGCATCGCGGCCCGTCAGCTCGGCGAGCTGGACAAGGCGCGTACGACGCTGACCTCGGTGGTCGACCTGTACCTGGAGGCGCACCACGACGCGGGCGCGGCCCGAGCCCTGTGCTCGCTCGGCATCACCCTGCACCACCAGGGCAACCTCACGGAGGCCGCGGCCAAGCTCCGCGAGGCGCTGGACCTCCAGGCACCCCCCGAGCTGGCCACGGACCGCGGCTGGACGATGCACGCCCTGGCGGCGGTGGAACGCGACCGCGGCCATGTCCCGGAGGCCCTGCGCCTGCTCACCGAGTCCCTGGTCCTGCACCACGCGGGCGAGTCCGTGCACGGCGAGGCCTGGGCCCACTTCCAGCTCGGCCAGCTGTCCCTGCGCATGGGCGACGTCCCGCGCGCGGAGTCCGAGCTGAACGCGGCCCTCGACCGGTACGGCCGCACCCGCGACGCCCGCGGCGAGGCCTGGGCCCTCACCCAGCTGGCCCGCGCCCGACTCGTCGCCGGGGACCCGTCCCAGGCGGTGGACGGCCTGCGCCGGGCGGCGTCCAGGCACCGCGACAACGAGGACGCGCGCGGCGAGGCCTGGACGGCCTACTACCTGGGCCAGGCCCTGGAGGAGACGGGCAACCTCGACCACGCGGTCCGCGAGCTGGAACGTTCCCGCACGATGTTCTCGCGGATGCGGGACGTCTACGGCCTGGCGTGCGCCAGGCATCACTCGGCCCGCGTGACCCGCGACCAGCGCGCGGCCCAGACGGGCTCGCTGCGCAACTCCGGTTTCGCCCGCCAGCTCCTGGTCGACGCCCGAGCCGACTTCCACCGCGTCGGCGTCGCGCACGGCGAGGCATGGACCTGCCTGGAACTGGCGGTGGTCGACGCGGGCAATGCCCGTACCCAGCAGGCTCTGGCCCTGTGCGACGAGGCGGTGGGCCTGTTCACGTCGTACGGCGACCACCGCGGCGAGGACTGGGCCCGGTTCCTGCGCTGCACCCTGCTCCCCTACGCGGCCCCCGGCGGCCTGGAGATCGGCACGGCGGTTGCCCAGGAGGAACTGGCCCAGCTCTCCCGCGCCGGCCACCCACTGCGGGACCGGAAGCTCGACGACTACGTGGAGGCGTACCAGCTGCTGCTGGAGCGGGGCGTGAGCCTGGAGGACGGCTGGCAGGCCTGGCGGCTCGGGATGGTGCCGAGCCGGCATGCACGGGAGGTGATGGGGGTGGCGGTACCGGCCACGCACTGACCGCCGGCCACCCCCGCTCCCACGGCGCCGTCAGCTCTGGCGTGCCTCGGAGTCGGCGGAGGACTCCGCGGAATCGGCGTCCGCGTCCGCCGGCTCCTTGAAGTCCACCTTGCCCATGTGCTTGCTCATGGACTTCATCAGTGCCCACACCGCCAGGGCCATCGCCGCGAAGACGATGAAGCCGAGGACGCCGGGGGTGACCTTGTTCTCGTCCACCTCCTTGGCGAGGGGGACGAGATGCGTCATTGCCAGGCTCACGCTTGCGCTCATGTCAGGCATTGTCGCGGACGCCCGCAAAGAGGTCGTCCTCGGGGAGGGAGGTATCGACGAGCGACTTCGCGAGCTCGTACTCCTCCGTCGGCCAGACCTCCTTCTGGATCTCCATCGGGACCTTGAACCAGCCCCCGTCGGGGTCGATCTGCGTGGCGTGGGCGATCAGCGCCTTGTCGCGGATCTCGAAGAACTCGGCGCACGGGATGTGCGTGGTCAGCGTGCGCTCCGTGCGCTCGAACTCCTTCCAGCGCTCCAGCCACTCCCCGTACGGCGACTCCAGGCCGCGGTCCAGCAGCGCGTTGTGCAGCGCCTCGGTGCGGGGGCGGTTGAAGCCCTGGTTGTAGTAGAGCTTCAGCGGCTGGTAGATCGGCCCGAACTCGGACTCCGGGTACTTCTCGGTGTCCGCCGCGCCCTCGAACGCCACCATCGAGATCTTGTGGGTCATGATGTGGTCGGGGTGCGGGTAGCCGCCATTCTCGTCGTAGGTGGTGATCACCTGGGGACGGAAGGAGCGGATCTGCTTCACCAGCTCGCCGGCCGCCTTGTCGACGTCCTCCAGCGCGAAGCAGCCCTCGGGCAGCGGGGGCAGCGGGTCGCCCTCAGGCAGACCGGAGTCGACGAAGCCGAGCCACTCCTGCCCCACCCCGAGGATCTCGCGAGCCTCGTCCATCTCCTTCTTGCGTACCTCGTGGATGTGCTCCTCGATGTACTTGTCGCCCTGCAGCTTGGGATTGAGGATGGAGCCGCGCTCCCCGCCCGTGCAGGTCACGACCAGCACGTCCACCCCCTCGGACACGTACTTCGCCATGGTGGCCGCGCCCTTGCTCGACTCGTCGTCGGGGTGGGCGTGCACGGCCATCAGTCGCAGCTGGTCAGTCAAGACTCAATCCTCGGTAAGTCGGCGCCCGGTGTGAACCGGCGCAATCTAAAGGGGTCGTCCCGCAGGGACGTCGTTGAGGGGTGGCGGTCGGGCGGCGGGCGGGAGGCTTCTATAGTGACCGAATCGGGGGGCGAAAAATTCCGGGGTCCGGTTTCCGAGAGGACGATCATGAGTACGGCGAGCACGCGGCTGCCCGAGGGCCGCTACGGCCGCTCCTCGGACGAGCGCGCCGACCGCAAGCTCAAGATCACCGGGGCCGTCCTCGCGGCCGCGCTGCTGGCCCTGGTCGGCTACTTCGCCTACCACTACGTCGGCCAGAACAAGATCAGCGCCGAGGTGATCACCTTCGATGCGCAGAAGGACTCGGTGCAGGTGCATCTGGAGGTCCGCAAGGACGCCGACGCCACCGGCTACTGCACCATCCGCTCCCAGGCGAAGGACGGGTCCGAGGTGGGCCGGGCCGACTTCCGCTTCGGCGGACACGCCACGCGCATCGACAAGGTCGTCACGCTCCGTACGACGTCGGCGGGCACCACGGCAGAGCTGCTCGGCTGCCACGCCGACTGACGCCGACCGGCCTCGGCCGTGACGACCGCCTCGGCTGTCTCGGCCGTCTCAGCCGGAATACAGAGGCTGTGACCTGCGTTGACGTAATTCTGATGGCTTATGTCCTCCCCCTTCAGCCGCTGAATTGTTAGGCTCGTGGTTTCGCCCATCCGTGAAGGAACATTCTTCTGGGTAGGGCGATGCTTTGTATTCCCAGTACCTACGAGGAGCACCTGTGACCCAGACCAGCGAGAACGTCACCTGGCTGACCCAGGAGGCGTACAACCAGCTCAGGGCCGAGCTGGAGTACCTGTCTGGTCCTGCGCGTACGGAGATCGCCGCCAAGATCGCCGCCGCGCGCGAGGAGGGCGACCTGCGTGAGAACGGCGGGTACCACGCGGCCAAGGAAGAGCAGGGCAAGCAGGAGCTCCGTGTGCGCCAGCTGACCCAGCTCCTGGAGAACGCCAAGGTCGGCGAAGCCCCGGCGTCGGCGGACGGCGCCGTGGCGCCCGGCATGGTCGTGACGATCGCCTTCGACGGCGACGAGGACGACACCATGACCTTCCTGCTCGCCTCGCGCGAGTACGCGAGCTCCGACATCGAGACGTACTCGCCGCAGTCCCCGCTGGGTTCCGGCGTGATCGGCCACAAGGTCGGCGAGGACGCGGAGTACGAGCTGCCGAACGGCAAGAAGGCCTCGGTGACGATCCTCAAGGCCGAGCCCTACACCGGCTGACCCCAAGCGCGCCCTGCTTGGCGAGCCCCCGGCGTCCTGGTGACGCCGGGGGCGTCGTAGTCATGCCGTCGCGGAACGGTACTTCCGGACCGCCAGGGTCCGGAATATGAGGATGATCAGGAACGAGTAGATCAGGGAGGCCCACACGGGGTGCGCCATGGGCCAGGCGTCCGAGGGCGAGACGCCGGGGTTGCCGAAGAGCTTGCGGCAGGCCTGGACCGTCGCACTGAACGGGTTCCACTCGGCTATGTGGCGCAGCCAGGGAGTCATGCGGCTGGAGTCCACGAACGCGTTCGAGATGAACGTGACCGGGAACAGCCAGATCAGACCGCCGGAGGTGGCCGCCTCGGGAGTGCGGACGGTCAGGCCGATGACGGCACCGATCCAGGTGAACGCGTATCCGGTCAGAAGCAGCAGACCGAAGGCGCCGAGCACCTCACCGATGTTGGTGTGGGTACGCCATCCGACCAGCAGGGCCACCAGGGCCAGCACGAACAGCGTGAGTGCCGTCTGCACCAGGTCGGCCAGCGTTCGCCCGGTCAGCACCGCGCCGCGCGCCATGGGCAGCGAGCGGAAACGGTCGATGAGGCCCTTGTGCATGTCGTCGGCGATACCCGCACCCGCACCCGCGGTGGCGAAGGTGACCGTCTGGGCGAAGATCCCGGCCATCAGGAAATTGCGGTAGACCACAGGGTCCGTGGTGCCGCCGATGTTCATGGAACCGCCGAACACATAGCTGAACAGCACCACGAACATGATCGGCTGGATGAGGCCGAAGATGACCATCTCGGGGATCCGGGACATGCGGATCAGGTTGCGTTTGGCGACGACCAGCGAGTCGCGGATCGACTGGCTGACCGGGTTCGCGGGCGGTGCGACCCGTACGGCGTCGGTGACGGCGCTCACTTGGTGGCCTCCTTCTTCTGCCTGCGGTCCTTGGCCGGCGCGTCCGTCGTCGCGCCGTTCTCCTCGTCCTTGACCTCCGCCACGTGTCCCGTCAGGGACAGGAAGACGTCGTCGAGAGTGGGGCGGCGCAGGCCGATGTCGTCTATCTCGATGCCCCGGACGTCCAGCTCCCGGATGACCTCGGCCAGCAGCTTCGCGCCGCCGGTGACCGGCACGGTGAGCTTGCGGGTGTGCTCCTCGACGGTGAGTTCGCCCTTGCCGAAGCCGGTGAGGACCTCGCCAGCGGTCGTCATGTGCTCGCGCTCGTGCACCACGACCTCGACGCGCTCGCCGCCGGTGCGGGCCTTGAGCTGGTCGGAGGTGCCGCGGGCGATGACATGGCCGTGGTCGACGACCACGATGTCGTGCGCGAGGTGGTCGGCCTCTTCCAGGTACTGGGTGGTCAGCAGCAGGGTCGTGCCACCGGAGACGAGCTGTTTGATGACCTCCCACAGCAGCTGGCGGTTGCGGGGGTCGAGACCGGTCGTCGGCTCGTCCATGAACATCACGGGCGGCGAGACGACCAGGGCCGCCGCGAGGTCGAGCCGGCGGCGCATGCCTCCGGAGTAGGTCTTCGCGGGACGGTCGGCGGCGTCGGCCAGGTCGAACTGGTCCAGCAGCTCCACGGCCCTGGCCTTCGCGGCCCTGGCCTTCATCTGGTAGAGCTGGCCGACCATCTGGAGGTTCTCGCGGCCGGTCAGGTATTCGTCGACCGCGGCGAACTGGCCGGAGAGGCCGATGGAGCGCCGCACCTCGTTGGGCTGCTTGAGGACGTCGAGGCCGGCCACGACCGCCCTGCCGCTGTCGGGGCGCAGCAGAGTGGTGAGGCAGCGGACCGCCGTCGTCTTGCCCGCGCCGTTCGGCCCGAGCAGGCCCAGCACGGTGCCCTCGGGGACATCGAGGTCGACGCCGTCCAGAGCCCTTACGTCACCGAAGGTCTTCACCAGGCCTTCGGCATAGATGGCGCCTGGCATGTGAGTCTCCACGTCGTCGGGGATATTCGGAAAGCCTTGGTTTGCGCTTCTTGCTCCGCCTGGTGGGTGACGCGGCAGGCGGCCACCTCACACACCGTAACGCGATGTATCGCGTCTCTCAACGCATTTACCCGATGGAGTGACAAAGAGCCCCTGAGCTGGGTGTTCTTGCCGAGTCCGGGTCGCCCGGCGGCTCAGTCGATGACCGTGTAGCCCGCCTCGCGCAGAGCCCGGCCGACCTCGACGCAGTGCTCCGGCCCCTTTGTCTCCAGGTGCAGCTCGACCTCCGCCTCCGTGAGCCCGAGCCGTGGATCGGTCCGTACGTGGCTCACATCGAGGACGTTAGCGTCCACCACTGACAACACCCCGAGAAGTGTGGCGAGGGCCCCCGGCCGGTCCGTCAGGCGCAGCCGTACGGCCAGGTAGCGGCCCTGCGCGGCCATGCCGTGCCGCAGGACGCGCTGCATCAGCAGGGGGTCGACGTTGCCGCCGGACAGCACCGCCACGACCGGGCCCTCGAAGGCTCCCGGCTCGCTCAGCAGTGCCGCCACCGGGCTCGCGCCGGCCGGTTCGACGACCAGCTTGGCCCGCTCCAGGCACAGCAGCAGCGCGGTGGACAGTGCGTCCTCGGAGACCGTGCGGACCTCGTCCATCAGCTCGCGGATGATGCCGAACGGCACGTCGCCGGGGCGCCCGACCTTGATGCCGTCGGCCATGGTCGCCGGGTTCTCGATCGACACCGGGCGTCCGGCCGCGATCGAGGGCGGATACGCCGCCGCGCCCTCCGCCTGCACGCCCACGATCCGCACGTCCGGCCGCAGCGTCTTCACCGCGATCGCGATACCGGCCGCGAGACCGCCGCCGCCGATGCCGACGACGATCGTGCCCACCTCCGGGCACTGCTCCAGGATCTCCAGCCCTACCGTGCCCTGGCCCGCGATGATGTCGGGGTGGTCGAAGGGGTGGATGAACACCGCGCCGGTCTCGGCCGCGTACGCCTGAGCCGCGGCCAGCGTCTCGTCGACCACCTGTCCGTGCAGGCGCACCTCGGCGCCGTACTCGCGGGTGGCGCTGATCTTCGGCAGCGGGGCGCCCTGCGGCATGAACACCGTCGCGCGCACGCCGAGCAGGGAGGACGCCAGGGCGACGCCCTGCGCGTGGTTGCCGGCGCTCGCCGCGACGACCCCGGCGGCCCGCTCCTCGGGCAGCAGTCCGGCGATACGGACGTACGCGCCGCGCAGCTTGAACGAACCCGTCCGCTGGAGGTTCTCGCACTTGAAGTGCACCGGTGCGCCCACCAGCTGGGTCAGGTGCCTGCTGCCCTCCATCGCCGTCACCCGCGCCACGCCCGAGAGCATCTTCTGGGCGCCCCGAACGTCGTCGAGGGTCACGGGCCGCAAGGAGTCAGCCGTGCTGTAGCTCATGACTCAAGCATCGCAGTTCACAGCCGCACACGGCCGCTGTGACCAACCTCCGAGACTGGTTTGCGCAGCCCCGGTACGGCTTGCCCCCCGGCCGCGTACTCTGTCCCCCAATCCAGACAGCCCCCCTTCATGAAGTGAGCCTCCGGCCATGCCCACAACACCTGAAATGTCGATGGACATGACGACCGTCGGTGACACCGGTCTCCTCGACACTCTGCAGCACGAGGTGGCGGTCTTCGCCCGCCGTGCCGAACAGACCCGGCTCGGCGGGGTCGGGCAGGTGCGCAACTCCATGGACCGCGCCGCATACCTGCTGCTCAACCGCCTCGACAAGGAAGGCCCGATGGGCGTCAAGGCGCTCGCGGCGAGCATGGGCATCGACTCCTCGACGGTCACCCGGCAGGTGGCTCCGCTCGTGGACACCGGGCTCGTCAAGCGCACCTCGCACCCCGAGGACGGGCGTGCCGTGGTGCTTCAGCTGTCCCCGCGCGGGCTGTCACGGCTGGAGGAAGTGCGCTCGTCGAGGCGTCAGTTGATGGCCGAGCTGACACACGACTGGGCGCCGGAGGAGCGCGAGGCGTTCTGCACGCTCCTCACGCGCTTCAATACCGCGCTCTCCTCGCGGATGGCGGCTCAGGGGCTGCCGGAGCCGGAGGCGTCTTCGGCGTCGTAGACGCCGTCCGCGCGAGTGTCTGCCGGCTCTTACGCGCGCGTGCCACCCAGCTCCTGACCGAGCTCTTGACCCAGCTCTTGACCGAAAGGCCACCCCTGGCCTCAGATGAGACCGGGTCCCGTCGTACGCGGTTCCGCATCCCGTACGCGGCCGGGTCCCGCTTCGTCAGGGTCGCGTCAGGGCGGGAGGCGCGGTGCGACAACGGCAGGCGTCCCAAGGTGCCCGCCGGGCCCGGGAGTTCGAGGCGTTCGTCGCGGGCGCGGCAGGGCGGCTGCTGCATGCCGCCACGCTGCTCACGGCGGAGGCGCCGGACGACAATCCGCGCGCGCGGCGCCTGCTGACGCTGGCCCTGGCGCACACGTACGCGTGCTGGGACCGGCTGCGCGGCGAGGACCCGTACGACCGCACCCGCCAGTACCTGGCCACCCGCTTCGCACGTGCGGCCTGGCACCAGTACGGCGGTTTCGGCCGGGCCCGCCCGCATCCCGGCAGTCCGCTGGCCCGGCTGGCACCGCAGGAGCGTCTGATCCTGGTCCTCAGGCTGTACGAGGGGGTCGCCGAGGAGCAGACGGCGGCGCTGCTCGGCCTGCCGGCGGAACGCGTCGGCACGATCTGCGACCGGGCCACGGCGACGCTGCTGCATCCGCCGCGGGAGCCTGCACGGACGGTCGCGGGCCCGAAGGTGGCGCCGTCATGAGGCGCGCAGGCGGAGGGGGGCGCAGATGAACCGGGCGGAGCGCGAGGCCGCCGTACGGCGGATCATGGAGCGGGTGCCGCCGCCGGTGCCGCCGGAGCTGTACGGGGAGGTCGTGCGCCGCGGTACCCGCATGCTGCGCCGCAGGACGCTGGCCCGCCGCCTGATGTGGCTGCTGCTGTGCGCGGCAACTGTGGCGTTCCTCGTGTGGGCGCTGATGGCCCGCCCGTGGGTGGAGCCGCCCTCGCAGACGACTCCCCCGTACACGGGCTGGTGACCGGGCGGTCGGCCAGGCGACCGCGCGACCAGCCACGATGGCGCCGCTGACGAACGCCGGACCATCGCGGCCCCGTAGCGGAGCTGCACATCGACACAGCCCGCGGAGCGCTCAGCCGAGTGCCTGCTGCAGGTCCTCCAGGAGGTCCTCGACGTTCTCGATGCCCACGGAGAGGCGTACGAGATCGCCGGGCACTTCGAGGGCCGAGCCGACCACGGACGCGTGCGTCATGCGCCCGGGGTGCTCGACCAGCGACTCGACGCCGCCCAGGGACTCGCCGAGCGTGAACACCTTGGTGCGGTTGCAGACCTCGACGGCCGCCTCCTCGCCGCCCTCGACCTGGAAGGAGACCATGCCGCCGAAGGCCCGCATCTGCTTGGCGGCGACCTCGTGACCGGGGTGCTCGGGCAGGCCCGGGTACAGAACGCGCGTCACGCGTGCGTGCCGGGTGAGCATGTCGGCGACCTTGGTGGCGTTCTCGCTGTGCCGGTCCATGCGCACCGACAGCGTCTTGGCGCCGCGCAGCACCAGCCAGGAGTCGAAGGGCCCGGCGACCGCGCCCATCGCGTTCTGGTGGTAGGCCAGCTCGTCGCCCAGCTCGGGGTCGGCGGCGATCAGCGCACCGCCGACGACGTCGGAGTGGCCGCCCATGTACTTGGTCAGGGAGTGCACGACGACGTCCGCGCCGAGCGCCAGCGGCTGCTGCAGGTACGGCGTGGCGAAGGTGTTGTCGACGACGAGCTTTGCGCCCGCGTCCCTGGCGATCTGGGCGACCGCGGCGATGTCGGTGATGCCGAGCAGCGGGTTGGAGGGGGTCTCCACCCACACGGCCTTGGTCTTGGGGGTGATGGCGGCCCGTACGGCCGACGGATCGCTGGTGTCGGCGACCGACCACTCCACCCCCCACCGGGCGACGACCTTCGCGAACAGACGGAACGTGCCGCCGTACGCGTCATTGGGGATGACCACGTGGTCACCGGGGCTGAGCAGCGTACGCAACAGGCAGTCCTCGGCCGCCAGTCCGGACGCGAACGCAAGACCGCGGCGGCCGCCCTCAAGTGCCGCGAGGTTCTCTTCCAGGGCGGTCCTGGTGGGGTTGGCGCTACGGCTGTACTCGTAGCCGCCGCGCAGCCCGCCGACGCCGTCCTGCTTGTAGGTCGAGGTCTGGTAGATCGGCGGGACGACCGCGCCGGTGAGGGGGTCGGCGGTGTTGCCCGCGTGGATCGCGAGGGTCTCGAAGTGCTGACTGATGTGGCTGTCGCTCATGTGGACCGAGCGTAGTGCGCTGGCGGAGCGGGCGCCGGACGGCGGGACGAGGAAGGCCGTACTGCCGGGTTTTCCCTCGGTCCCCGCGTCGGGCTCGCGGAGTTTTCCACAGGTGCGCCGACCGGGTTCGCCAATTGTCAGCGGCGTCTGGAACGCTTGTGGCATGGAGATTCTCTGGGTCCTGATCGCGGTCGTCATGCTGGGCTTCGTGCTGCTCCCGGTGATGCGGCGCAGGCGGGGCATGATCGAGCAGGTCCCGGCCGGTCACCCGGACGCCGCCGACCCCGCGAACTACGGATTCGTGCGCGAGGAGGAGCTGGACGTCCGCATGCCCGGCCCCGACCAGGACCTGCTGGACGTCCTGGACCTGGTGCAGCGCACCCAGGACCACCACGCGGCCGCGCAGCTGCTGGCCGGCACGGAAGCGGAGGGCGAGCTGCGCTGGCAGCGTGTGCAGGCCTTCGCGGGCGCCGCCTCGCTGGAGCTGCAGCAGCGGCCCGGCGGGGTCAGCGAGATGCCGGGCGGGCAGTGGCTGCGGGTGTGGCGGGCCGAGCAGCCCAAGGACGCGGGCGGTGCGGCGGTGCACGCGGAGTTCCTGGTCCAGCAGGCGTGGCGGACGTCGACGCCGGGCACGGACGAGTTCCGGATCATCATGGAGGAGGCGAGGTCGGCGTGCGGCGACGCGGCGCTGCTGGCCCCCGGTGACCAGGTCCCGTACATCATCGAGCTGTCGGTGGCCCGCGGACTGGCGTACTCCCAGCCGGAGTTCGAGCAGCTCTGGCTGAAGATCCTCGACCGTGCCCCGGCCCATATGGGCGCGCATCTGGCCGCGCTGCACTACTGGTGCGAGAAGTGGCACGGTTCGCGCGAGCTGGCGAACTCCTTCGCGGAGGCGGCGGCCGCGCGCGCACCCCAGGGTTCCCTGCTCGCCGCCATGCCCCTGTTCGCGGTCTTCGAGCATCTCCCCGAGGTGAACCTGGTCAGCAGCTTCTACCAGAGCGAGGTCGTCACGAAGGCGATCCACGGAGCGCTGCACGCGGTCCACTCGGCCCGCGCCGACGACCCGATGCTGGCGCATGTGCGCCACCTGCTGGTCTTCTTCCTGGTACGCGCGGAACGCTGGGCGGAGGCCATGAACCAACTGATACACATCGACGGCCATGTCGGCGCCCTCCCCTGGACCCTGTCCGCCGACCCGGCGGCGGAGTTCGCGGTCTACCGGGCGCTGGCGGTGGCGGGCTACGAGGCGAACGGCGGCAGCCCGGCGACGCTGCCGCACTGAGCGGGCAGGGCCGCCTGGCAGTCAGCCCTCCGTGCGGGCGGGCAGCCGCCATCCCGGGCGCGGGAAGTGGCAGGTGTAGCCGTTCGGGTAACGCTGCAGGTAGTCCTGGTGCTCGGGCTCGGCCTCCCAGAAGGGACCGACCGGCTCCACCTCGGTGACGACCTTGCCGGGCCACAGCCCGGAGGCATCCACATCCGCGATCGTGTCCTCGGCGATGCGCTTCTGCTCGTCGTCCACGTAGTAGATCGCCGAGCGGTAGCTGAGGCCGATGTCGTTGCCCTGGCGGTTCTTGGTGCTCGGGTCGTGGATCTGGAAGAAGAACTCCAGGAGCGCGCGGAAGTCGGTCTTCGAGGGGTCGAAAAGGATCTCAATGGCCTCCGCGTGCGTGCCATGGTTACGGTACGTCGCGTTCGGCACGTCACCCCCCGTGTATCCGACCCGGGTCGCCGTCACGCCCGGGAGCCGGCGGATCAGCTCCTCCATCCCCCAGAAGCATCCACCGGCCAGCACGGCCCTCTGCGTCTGTACAGCCATTACGGCCCCTCCAACGTCTGTCGGCTCGGTCACTCGGGCGGCTCGGCTCGCACACCACCGGCATCCCACACCCACAGCCCTCAACGCGCGAGGGCGCCAAGCGATTCCATGCCAGTCCGACCTGCCCCGCGCCCCTCTCGCGAAGGGCGGTCGAAATTCGGTGGCCGCCCGGGGCGGCCGGCCCCACGCTGTATGCCATGGAAGATCCGCAGCGCGAGGTCCGTGCGGTCTACGCAGAGTCAACGATCACCGTCTACCAGGCGTACCCGCCGGAAATCGGCCTGCCCGCCGTCCGTGAGGGGCGCTTCCCCGCCGCGTGGAAGCGGGACCGGATGACATGGATCAAGCCGTCGTTCCTGTGGATGATGTACCGCTGCGGCTGGGGCACGAAGGCGGGCCAGGAGACCGTGCTGGCTGTCGAGATCAGCCGGGACGGCTTCGAGTGGGCGCTGCGTCATGCGTGTCTGTCGAGTTATGTCCGCGCGGTGCACGCCGACCAGGCGGCCTGGCAGCGTGAGTTGAAGAGGGCACCGGCCCGGGTGCAGTGGGATCCCGAGCGGGATCTGCGGCTGCAGCCCCTGCCGTACCGGTCGCTGCAACTCGGCCTCTCCGGTGAGGCCGTACGACGTTACGCGGACGAGTGGACGGTCGCCATCAGTGATGTGACCCCGCTGGCCCGAGAGATACACGCGTACGCGGGCAGCGGTGACCTCGACTCCGCGGCTCGGCTGCTCCCGCAGGAGCGGCCGTACCCTGCGGCGGACGAGTTGCTCGCCCACCTGCGCCCGCTCGGCGAGCAACAGCCGACCGCCGCAAATTCGGTTGCCGCGTCGCGTGCCGATGCGGGCTAATGCCTCACATGGCTGACATTCAGGGCTCGTACGACGGTCTGTTCACCGCGGTGCCCAATGCGCTGGCGGAGTTGCTGGACGCCGGGGACACGGGCGGCTCGGTTGCCGTCTTTGTGGACGGCGAACCGGTGGTGGACGTGTGGGGCGGGTTCGCCGACGCCCAGCGCACCGTGCCGTGGGAGCGGGACACGATCGTCAACGTCTTCTCCGTCACCAAGACCATGACGGCGCTGTGCGCGCTCGTCCTGGCCGACCGGGGCGAGCTCGACCTCGATGCGCCCGTGGCCCGGTACTGGCCGGAGTTCGCCGTGGCGGGCAAGGGGGGCGTGCTGGTGCGGCATCTGCTCTCGCACACCGCGGGTCTGCCCCACTGGGACGGGCCGGTCGAGGAGATCTACGACTGGCCGGCCGCCACGGCGCGGCTCGTCGCGCAGGCTCCCGAGTGGGAGCCGGGCAGTGCGGCCGGGTACCACTCGCTCACCCAGGGGTTCCTCGTCGGCGAGGTCGTGTGGCGGATCAGCGGGCGGAGCGTGGGTGAGTTCTTCGCCGACGAAATCGCCGGGCCGCTGGGCGCGGACTTCCACATCGGGCTGGCCGCCGAGCACGACCGGCGTGTGGCGCTCACGGTTCCGCCGCCGGGACGGGACCAGGAGTACACGGCGAGTGCGCCCGGCAACGGTTCGACGCCCTCCGCCGGGACTGCCATGCGGGTCCGGGACGGCAACAGCGTCGCCTGGCGCCGTGCCCAGATCCCCGCGGCGAGCGGATTCGGCAACGCCCGGTCGGTCGCCCTGGTGCAGTCGGCGATGGCTTGCGGAGGGACGGTGCGCGGAGTGCGGCTGCTGTCGCAGGCGGGGTGTGACCGCGCCTGGGAGGAGCAGTTCAGCGGCGAGGACCGGGTGCTGGGCATGTCGGTGCGCTGGGGCCTGGGCTACGGGCTGTTCGGCAGCACCTACGGGTGGGGCGGCTGGGGCGGCTCGCTGGTGATGATCGAACCCGAGGCGCGGATGGTGGTGGCGTACGTGACGAACCAGATGCGCGAACCGGCGGACGACACCCGGGGTCTGGACCTCGTCATGTCCGCCTACGACGGCCTCACGGGGCTGCGCGCCTGACGGAAGGGAGCCGTCAGCGCAGTCGCTCCGCCAGGAACTCCTCCCACGTCCGCTTCCCGACCTCCGCGCCCGCCGGCGTGAGGTTCTCCCCCGCCCGGTACGCCCGCCCCGCCTTCCCCGGGATACGGACCCGCAGCTTCGGACGCGGGCGCCTGCCGCGGAGTTCGAGGTACGGGAGGGCCAGGGCGGGGATGTCGTAGAGCCTGGGGCCCGCGAGGTCCGGGATCAGGCCCGCGGGGTCGCCCAGGGTCAACTCGGCCAGTCTGGCGGCGACTTCGCGGGAGTCGACCGGCTGGAGACGGAGGCCGCCGGGGGCCGGGAGGACGGGGAGCCTGGTCATCTTCTCCACCATCGTCAGCGCCAGGTCGTGGAACTGGGCCGCGCGCAGCGTCGTCCATGGGATGCCCGAGTCGGCGACGGCGCGCTCCGAGTCCAGCTTGGTGCGCATCCAGGCCAGCGGGACGCGGTCCGCCCCGATGACGGAGATGTAGATCAGGTGCCGGACGCCGGATGCCTGCGCCGCCCGTACCAGAGTGCGGGTCGCCTCGTCGTCGCCCTTCTGGCCGCCCGCGAGGTGCAGCACCGTGTCCGTGCCGGAGACGGCGGCCCGGATGCCCTCGCCCTTCAGAAGGTCGCCGGTGACGTACTCGATGCCGTCCGCGGCAGAACGAGCGCTCCGGCTCAGCACGCGCACCTCGCGGCCGGCTGCCTGCAGGAGGGGGACCACATGGCCGCCCAGGGTGCCCGTGCCGCCGGTGACCAGGATGGGTGACGTCATGATGCACTGCTCCAAAGCTCATGGCGCCCGAAGTCGGGGGTCCGTGGCGCCTGCCGTCTTGTGCCTTCGCGGGTATGACGCGGCGCGGCGGAGCAGTGTGACAGGCGGTCGGAAAGAACTCGGCAGGCGAAGGCCTAGGCGAAGACGAAGACGTCGGTCCGGCCGGTCAACTCCCGCTGCCGTACGGCCTGGTGAGGATCTCCAGGTTGTGGCCGCTGGGGTCGTCGAAGTACGCGCCCCGGCCGCCGTCGTTGTGGTTGATCTCGCCGCTGCGGTGGTGGTACGGGTCCGCCCAGTAGGGCAGTCCTGCGTCCTGGATGCGGGCGAAGATCGTGTCGAAGTCGTCCTCGGAGACCAGGAACGCGTAGTGCTGCGGTGTGATGTCGCCGGACGTCTCCATGTAGTCGAGGGTCACGCCGTTCGGGATGTCGACGGGGACGAAGGGGCCCCACGGCGGGCTTGCCTCCAGTCCCAGGATGTCGGCGAGGAACTGGGCCGATGCCTTCTTGTCGTGCGCGGCGACGATGGTGTGGTTCAGCTGCACGTTCATCGTGTGGGCCTCCTCATTCCCAACATACTCCGAAGAGAAGCTAAGGTAAGGCTTGCCTTAGCAAATGGATCGGAGCAGTCGTGCGTGCAGTGGTGGGTGTGAAGGCCGTTCTGGCCGCGGGCGTTGTCGGAGGGCTGCTGGCCGGGTGCTCGTCATCGGGCAGCGGTGCGGACGGCACCAAGAACGCCAAGAAGGGGGACGGCGCGCGCAACCAGGTCATCGGCGCCACCGCGGGGCCCTCCGCCGCACCGAGCGTGCTCGCCGACGGCATGGGTGCGGACACGGACAAGGACGGGGCGTTCCCGCGGACGGTGACGCACTTCGAGGGGAAGACGACCGTCAAGGCCGCGCCCAGGAAGATCGCCGTGCTCAGCACCGGGCAGCTCGACGACCTGCTCTCCCTCGGGATCGTGCCGACGGCCACCACCCGCGCCGACAACGCCGGTCTCGTCCCCGGCTATCTCGCGGACGCCTTCCCCGCATACAAGTCGAAGCTGGCCGGCCTGACCGACGCGGGCACACGACAGGCGCCCAACCTGGAGACCCTGGCTGCCGCCAAGCCCGACCTGATCCTGGCCAACGACTCGCTCGGCGACCTCTACCCCAAACTGTCGAAGATCGCGCCCACCGTGATCACCGCCGGCAACGGCATCAACTGGAAGCGGGACCTGCTGCTGGTCGGCGAGGCCGTCGGCAAGGGGCAGGCGGCGCAGAAGCTGCTGGATGACATCGTTGCCGGGGCTGCGGAGAAGGGGAAGGCGGTCGAGGGGGACCCTGCCGTCTCCATGGTGCGCTTCACGCCCGACCGCACCCGAATGTTCGGCGTCTCGTCCTTCACCGGGTCCATCGCCGTCGACATGGGGCTGAAGCGGCCCAAGTCGCAGCAGTTCAAGGCCATTTCGGAGGACGTCGGCGCGGAGAGCATCGACACCGCCGACGGTGACTGGATCTTCTACTCGGTGCAGGGGGATGTGAACAAGACCGACGCGGCGAGCATCGTCGCCGGGCCGCTGTGGAAGTCGATGAAGGCCGTCACCGCCGGGCATGCCGTCAAGGTCGACGACGATCCCTGGTACCTCAACGCCGGTCCCACGGCCGCGCGTCTGGTCGTACGACAGCTCGCCGAGCACCTCGGCAAGTGAGGTCGGTGACGCTTGTGGGCCGACGTCTCGCGTGGCCCGCTGCCGTCCTCGCGCCGGCCCTCGCGGCCCTGCTCAGCCTCGCCGTAGGCACCCGTCCGGTGCCGCCGTCCGCCGTGCTCGACGCCCTGCTGCACGGCGGGAGTTCGGCGGACGCCTTGGTCGTACGGTCGCTGCGGCTGCCGCGGACCGAGGTCGGGCTGACGGCGGGAGCCGCGCTGGGCGTCGCGGGCGCCGCACTGCAGGCGGTCACCCGCAACCCGCTCGCCGACCCGGGGATCCTCGGGCTGAGCCAGGGGGCCGCGGCGGGGGTCGTGCTGGCCATCGCCCTCGGGCTCGCGAACGGCTTCGGCGGCTACGTCTGGTACGCCTTCGCCGGCGCCGTCGTCGCCGCATGCCTGGTGTACGCGATCGCTGCGCGGGGGCGGGGTGGGGCCTCCCCGGTGAAGCTGGCGCTTGCCGGTACTGCTCTGTCCGCGATGACCGCCGGTGGGACGACCGTTGTGCTGACGTCGAGTTCGGCGACGCTGGACCAGTTCCGGTTCTGGCAGGTCGGTGCGTTGAGCGGGCGGGATGCGGGGACGGTCGTACGGATGCTGCCGTTTCTGGTGGTCGGGGCGGTGCTGGTGCTGGGGTGTGCGCGGGGGTTGGACGCGTTGGCGCTCGGGGACGAGACGGCTCGGGGGCTGGGGCATCGGGTGCAGGTGGTGCGGGGGGTGGCTGCGCTGGGGGCGACGCTGATGACCGCTGCGGCGGTGGCTGCCGCCGGGCCGATCGCGTTTGTGGGGCTTGCGGTGCCGCATCTGGCTCGGCGGGTGGTGGGGGGCGGGTATCGAGGGGTGCTGCCGTTGTCGGCCTTGCTGGGGGCGGCATTGCTGCTCGCTGCGGATGTCGCCGGGCGAGTGGTGCGGGCTCCTGCGGAGGTGCCGGCGGGGGTGATGACTGCGCTGGTGGGTGTGCCTGTGCTGGTCTTTCTTGTACGGCGGAAAGGCGCGGTTTCGTGAGCAGTGCGCGGCGTCGGGGCTGGGCGGAGGGCGGTCGCGCAACCCGGCGCTTGCGGGGTGCCGCTCTCTTTGGGTCGGGAGCCGCCCCAGCGGCACGACTGCCCGCAGCTACGGGGGCGGCTGAGGCGGCACGACCGCCCGCAGCCACGGCGGCAGCTGAAGCGGCGCGGCGGCCCGCAGCTACGCTGGCGAGCGGCTTCGCCGTCCTCCGGCCCCACCCCCGGGTCTCCCTCCTCCTCCCCCGCCGTTCCGCCCTCGTGGCGGCCGTCCTCCTGGTGTTCCTCGCCGCCGTCATGTTCGGCTCCGCCTCCCTCGGCCAGACCTACATCCCGCCCGCCGAGGTCTGGCGGACCCTCCGCACCGGATCCGGGCCCCATGAGCTCGTCGTCACGGAGTTGCGTGTGCCGCGGATTGTGCTCGGGGCGCTTGTGGGAGCCGCGCTCGGAGTCGCCGGGGCCTTGGTGCAGAGCGTCACGCGGAATCCGCTCGCCAGTCCCGATGTCATCGGGGTCGGGCATGGGGCCGCCGCCGCGACCGTGCTTGCGCTCGCCACTGGTGCCGTCACGGCCCCCGGCTCACTGCCCGTCGTCTCCGTCGCGGGCGGACTCGCTGCCGCCGCGCTCGTCTATGTGCTGGCCTGGCAGCGCGGTATGCAGCCGGGCCGGTTCGTGCTCACCGGTGTCGGGATCGGGGTCGCGCTGTCCGCCGTCGTACAGCTGTATCTGACCGACAGCGAGTTGGAGGCCGCCGAGCAGGTCAAGCTGTGGCTGACCGGGAGTCTGAACGGGCGGGGCTGGGAGCAGGCGGGGCCCCTGGGTGTCGTACTGCTGGTGTCGTTGCCCGGGCTGGTGTGGGCCGGGCGGATGCTCAGGCCGCTCGGGCTCGATCCCGACACCGCGGCCGCCCTCGGGGTACGGGTGGACCGGGTGCGGCTCGGTCTCACCGTGCTCGGTGTGGTGCTCGCCGCGACGGCGACGGGGGCGGCGGGACCGATCGGGTTCGTGGCGCTCACCGCGCCCCAGCTGGCCCGGCGGCTCACCCGTACGCCCCAACTGCCGCTCGTGAACGCCGCGTTGACCGGGGCGGTCGTCCTTGTCGCCGCCGATCTCGTCGCCCGCACCCTGCTGCCGCCACTGGAGATCCCGGTCGGCGCGCTGACCTCGCTCGTCGGCGGGCCGTACCTGCTGTGGCTGCTGGGGCGGCGTACGGGGACACGCTGAGGGCCCCGGAGCAGTGCGGCTCCGGGGCCCTCGGTCATGCGGTGTGACTCAGATCGTGTGGCTCAGATCGTGTGGCTCAGATCGTGGCCGTGTCGATCACGAAGCGGTAGCGGACGTCCGAGTCCACGACACGCTGGTACGCCTCGTTGATCTGGCTCGCCTCGATCAGCTCGATCTCGGCGCCCAGGCTGTGCTCGGCGCAGAAGTCGAGCATCTCCTGGGTCTCGGCGATACCGCCGATCATCGAACCGGCCAGGGTCTTGTTGCCGCCGATGAGGGAGAAGAGGTTGAGGGCGATGGGCTCCTCGGGGGCGCCCACGTTCACCAGCGCGCCGCCCGTCTTCAGCAGGCTCAGGTACGCGCCGAAGTTCAGCGGTGCCGAGACCGTGGAGAGGATGACGTCGAAGGTGCCCGCCAGTTCCTGGAAGGTCTTCTCGTCGCTGGTCGCGTAGTAGTGGTCGGCGCCCAGCTTCAGGCCGTCGTCCTTCTTGCGCAGGGACTGGGAGAGGACGGTGACCTCGGCGCCGAGCGCGTGCGCGATCTTGACGCCCATGTGGCCGAGGCCGCCCAGGCCGATCACGGCGACCTTCTTGCCGGGGCCGGCGCCCCAGTGCTTGAGCGGGGAGTACGTGGTGATGCCCGCGCAGAGCAGCGGAGCGGCCACGTCGAGGGAGAGGCCGTCGGGGATGCGGACGGTGAAGTTCTCGTCGACGACGACCTTCTGCGAGTAGCCGCCGTAGGTGGGCTCGCCGTCCTTGCCGACGGAGTTGTACGTGCCGACGTTCCCGCCGGTGCAGTGCTGCTCCTGGCCGGCCTTGCAGTTCTCGCACTCGCGGCAGGAGTCGACCAGGCAGCCGACGCCGACGCGGTCGCCGACCTTGAACCTGGTGACGCCGGAGCCTACGGCCTCGACGATGCCCGCGATCTCGTGGCCCGGGACCATGGGGAAGATCGCCTCGCCCCAGCCCTCCTGTGCCTGGTGGATGTCGGAGTGGCAGATACCGGCGAACTTGATGTCGATCAGGACGTCGAACTCACGGACCTCGCGGCGCTCAATGGTGGTGCGCTCCAGCGGAGCCTTCGCGGCGGGGGCGGCGTACGCGGCGACAGTGGTCATGCCGAGGGTCTCCTAGCAGTGGTTTACGCGCCCGGCTGCCTTCTGACTTCCGTCTGACCGGGCACGTTGTTCAGCATGCCGGACCGTACGGACTTCACCCAGGCCCCACCCCTGCATACGTCCGCTGTGCCTACCACTGGCGGGGTCAGGATGGTGTGCGTACGACCGTGAATACTGGACGTATGGACGAACAGCCCGATGCCGTACAAGGCGCCGGTGGCGCTCTGGACCGGCGTGCCGAGCTCAGCGAGTTTCTGCGCACCCGGCGTGCCCGGCTGAAGCCGGAGGACGTGGGACTGCCGGACTTCGGCCGGCACCGGCGGGTGCCCGGGCTGCGGCGCGAGGAACTGGCGCAGCTCGCGGGTGTCTCGGTGGCGTACTACACGCGGCTGGAGCAGGGCAACGGGCGGAATGTGTCGGCGGAGGTGCTGGACTCCATCGCGCGGGCGCTGCGACTGACCGATGCCGAGCATGCGCACCTGACACACCTCGCGAAGCCGAAGCAGCACAAGAAGAAGCCGGCGGCGCGGACGCAGCAGGTGCGGGGGTCGCTGCTGCAGCTGCTGGACACGCTGGACTCGGTGCCGGCGTATGTCGGGGGCCGCTACTCGGACATCCTCGCCTGGAACCCGATGGCCGCGGCCGTCTTCGGTGACTGGGGGGAGCTGGCGCCGCAGGAGCGGAACTGGGCCCGGCTGGTGTTCCTCAACCCGGCCTACCGCGACCTGTTCGTGGCATGGGAGGAGAAGGCGTCCGACATCGTCGCCCTGCTGCGCATGCAGGCGGGCTGCTATCCGGACGATCCGCGGCTGTCCGCCCTGGTCGGTGAACTCTCCGTCAAGAGCGCGGAGTTCAGACGGCTGTGGGCCACGCACGACGTCAAGGAGAAGGGCCACGGCGTCAAACACCTGCGCCACCCGCTGGTCGGCGATCTGACCCTGAACTTCGAGTCGTTCCCCCTGCCCGACGGCAACGACCAGGGCCTGATCGTGTACCACGCGGAGCCGGGGTCTGCTTCGGCGGAGGCGTTGCGGTTGCTGGCGAGCTGGGGCGCGGACGCTACGCGGGCGGGGCATTCGGCACCGTCGGCTTGAGCGGCACCGGTGGTGGTGCGACCGTCCCTGGGGGCTTGCAGCCCCCAGACCCCCGCTTCGGCCTGAACGGCGTCGTCCTCAAACGCCGGACGGGCTGAGTGGTCACCCCCGGTACGGCGGCATCGCCCCCCAGTTCCACTTCGGCACCGGCTGCTCCGCCGGCGGCTTCGCGTTCGGGCCGGAGAAGTACACCGCCAGTCTCGTCCCCCACTCCACATACGCGAGGAACGCCGAGCGGAACTCGGCGTCGCCCGGCAGCCCCGCCTCGTCCGCCGCGTCCTGGATCAGGTTCACCCAGCGGCGGCGCTGGGGCTCGGTGATGCGCTTGCCGAAGTGTTTGGCGACCATGTGGCCGTGGCCGCCCTGGGTGAGGGAGTAGGTGTGCGGGCCGCCGAAGACCTCGCCGAGCCACAGCGCCACGTGCTCGGCGTGTTCGGGGGCCAGGTCGGCGAAGAGCGGGGCGAGGAGGTCGTCCTTGAGCACCCTGTCGTAGAAGGCGGACGTCAGCCGCGAGAAGGCCTCGGCCCCGCCGGCCCATTCGTACAGGGTCGGCACGGACGCCCCCGTGCCCCGTACCGTCGTCGGCTTGTAGTGCCGCATCTCCTCGATGTTCTCGACGTACGGCCGGATCTCCGCGAGGAAGTCGGCGAACAGCTCCGACTTGCGGAAGCCCTCGACATGATCCTCGGTCGAGGTCCACGTGATGCGCAGGACGTAGTGCGCGAAGTTGTCGGCGGACTCCTCGCAGCGGGCGAGTTCGTAGTCGACGCACTGCGGAGCCGCGGCGAGCGGGGCGGCGGCACGGGTGTAGGCGGCGAGGAACTCCGCCGAGCGGTCTTCCGGGATGCGGTAGCGGATGTACTCGACGGTCTGTGTGGTCATGGGCCCACGGAAACACGAACCGCCCGCCGGAAGCTGCAGTTCCGGCGGGCGGTTCACTCAGCGCTCAGCGAACCTGCGGCTCACTTCGCGTAGTACGCGTTGTAGATCGAGATCGTCGACTTGTTGTTCTTCTTGTCGGTGATCTTGGCGTGGAAGGAGATGGCCTGCCCCTTCTCCGGGTTCTTCACCTTGATCTTGCCGCCGACGACGTCGACCCTCGTCCAGGTCTGGCCGTAGTCGTAGGACACGTACACCCACAGTGACTTGAGGTTGCTGCCCTTGGCGGCGCCCTCGACGGTGACCGGGATGGTGACCGTCTTGCCGGCCTCCACCTTGTTGTCCAGGTCCGTGGTCGCGTGGAAGCGGACCGTGGACGCGGGCAGCGTGGCCATGTCGGACGGTTTCTTCGAGCGGAAGGTCCAGCTCGCGTCGATGCGGGTGGAGGCCTCCGCGACCTTGACGCTCCGCTTCACGGACGTCGTCAGCTTGTAGTCGGCCTCGGCGGACGGGACCTTGAATTCCTTTTCGCCGAACAGCGGGTCGTCGTTGGAGCCGACCTTGGTGCCGTTGCGGTAGAGGGTCGTGGTGACCGCGGTGAAGTCCGAGAGCCCGGCGTGCCCTGCCCCGTCGGTGAACAGCGGAAGGGAGCCGTAGATGCTGTTGCCGTCGCGGAAGAGCCCGAAGTACGTGTTCAGGTGCGGGCCGAAGACCGCCGTGTTGAAGGTCTTCGTGTATTTCTGGCCCGCCTTGAAGGTCTGCGGGTCGCCGAGCGTGTACGACGCCTCCGGGATCGGGAGGCCGTCGGCGTCATGGCCCTTGTACTGCGCGAAGTCCCAGGACCACTGGATCTTGTCGGACGTCGACAGGTACAGGGTGCGGGTGCCCGGCAGCTTCTGTTCCACGCCGCCCCCGAAGACGACGTCCTCGGGGAACAGCCCCACGGGCAGGAGCGCGCCGGTCTTTCCGGGGGCTCCGGAACCGAGGTTGTTCTTCACCGTGGCGAGCTCGCCCGCCTTGAAGTGGCGGACCTTGTCGCCGACGACGTGCTTGACCTTGGCGGTGGTGGCCACGTCGTACTCTGCGTCCGAGCCCTTGGTCCACTGCCCGTACCAGGTCTGGCTCAGGCCGCTGGGGACATCGGGACCGAGCGCTGCGATGCGGATGTTCTCGAAGGAGTCCGTGCTGAAGCCGAGGGGCAGCCCCACAGGCTCGAAGAGGTAGTCGATCGACGCGGACGACGGCTTGGCCGACGCGTCCGGCACCGTGATGTCGGCCGCCTTGGTCCTACGGGCGTCGATCGTCACCGTGGTGTTCTTGGTGACGCTCAGCTTCGGCTGGACCAGCCAGTCGAGGCCGCCCTCGAACTTCACGAAGTCCTTGGCGATCCAGGAGTCCAGCAGGTAGTTGCCCTTGGGCAGGCGCATCGTCGTCGTACCGGAGTCCGAGACGGTCACCTGGGAGGCGCGGCCGTTGGCCAGGCCCGAGTAGCCGAGCAGGATGTCGTTGTAGCCGCCGGTCGGCTTTCCGTCCCGCCCGATGTGCTTGAACGTGACGCTGTACGACTGGATCTCGCGCTGTACGCCCGCGGCCGTGCGGACGGTCTGGCCGCCGCCCGTCGCGGTCACATACGCGGAGTACGCGCCGTCGAGCGTGCCGCCCAGCTTGGTGTTGACCGTCAGGTTCACGGCGGCCTTGCCGCCCGCCGGGACGGTCACCTTCGTCGCGCCGAGCTTGAAGAAGCCCGCCGGAGCCGCGTGGCCCTTGGGGTCCGTGCCGGCGGCGGACAGGTTGAGCGTGACGTCCTTCGTACCGAGGTTGCGGTATGTGACCTGCTTGGTGACCGGCTTGTCGTCGGTGTGCGGCCACTGCTGCACTCCGAAGCTCACCGACACCGGGTCGGCGATCACCGTCTGCTTGATGGCCCGGTCGACGGCGATACGGCCCGCACCCTGCTGGAACGCCGAGTACTTGCCGCCCTTCGCGGAACCGGTCAGCGCGCCCTTGAGCTCAGCGAACTTCCAGTCCGGGTGCTCCTGCTTCAGGATCGCCGCGGCGCCCGCGACATGCGGCGTCGCCATCGACGTACCCGAGAGGGTCAGATAGCCGGGCGGGTTCTCGCCGACCTCCTGGTCGATGAGGCTGCCCTTGGCCGCGGCGGCCGTGATGTCCACGCCGGGGGCGGTGACGTCCGGCTTGATCGTGCCGTCGGCGGTCGGGCCGGTCGAGGAGAAGTCGGCCAGCTTGTCCTGCTTGTCGACCGCGCCGACGGTGATCGCGTCCTCGGCGCTGCCGGGCGAACCGATCGACTCCGGGCCGGAGTTGCCCGCGGCGATCGCGAACAGGACGCCCTTCTCCTCGGAGAGCTTGTTGACCTCGGCCTCGAGCGGGTCGATGCCGGGCGCGTCCTGGGCGCCGAGGCTCAGGTTGACGACGTCGGCGCCCTGCTCGGCCGCCCACTCCATGCCGGCGAGGATGCCGGAGTCGTCACCGGAGCCGGTGTCGTCCAGGACCTTGCCGTTGAGGATCTTGGCGCCGGGCGCAACGCCCTTGTACTTGCCGTGCGACTTGGCGCCGGTGCCCGCCGCGATGGACGCGACATGTGTGCCGTGGCCGAAGTGGTCGGTGGCGTCGGCGGCCGTGGAGAAGTTCTTGGACTCGATGACCTGGGTCTTCAGGTCCGGGTGGGTCGCGTCGACGCCCGTATCGAGTACGGCGATCTTGACGCCCTTGCCGTCATAGCCGGCGGCCCAAGCCTTCGGGGCGCCGATCTGCGGGACGGACTTGTCGAGGCTGGCCCTGCGGGTGCTGTCGAGCCAGACGTGCGCGATGCCGGATGCGGCCTTGCCGCCGCTGGTGACGGCGTCCCACAGCGCGGGCGTTTCCTTCTGCGGGGTCTGAACGGCGTCTGCGTTGAGGGACTTGAGGGACCGTCGGAGAGTGCCAGCATCCCGTACGTCGGCCTTGGTGGCCGTTGCCGAGCCCTGGTAGCCGACGATGACCTTCAGGCCCTTCGCCTGGGACCTACGGGTCGCGGACTTGTTCAACTCGGTGATGTCGAACAGCCGTTGGTCGAGCTTGCCGGTGGCGACCAGCCGGGCCGCGTCCGCCGGCACTACGAGCTTGTGCCCGTCGGCCGTGCGGAACTGAACGGGTATGTGCTCGCGCCCCTTCGCCCGCTCCAGGCCGACGACACGGCCCTTGGAGTCGACGACCACACGGTCGCCGGTGATCAGGGTGATGCGGTGCTTGGACGTGAGCTGAGTCTGCGGAGCAGTCGCCGTCGACTGCTCCGGCTTCGCGGACGCCGGGCTGGTCATGCCCGCCGCCAGGGCCACGGCGGCCGCCGTGGCAACGGTTGCCGCGCATGCTCTTTTCACTTGTCTGCGCAAGTCTCCCCCTGGAGATGAAGTGCCGGGAGATTTCCCCTGTCACCCGGCCGGGGGGCAGTCCGCACACATATACGCGTGCACCCCCCGGAACACGCAGTATGCCGGGGGGTGATCAGACACCTCAATAGATGAGAAGGAGGTAAGAGACGGCCTTCTCGACTGTTACGCGCCCGCGTTCTCCTTGACCGTGATCCTCCCCTTGCGGATCGTCGCCAGTCGCGGGGCCTTCTTCGCGATCGCGGAGTCGTGGGTGACCATGATGAACGTCAGCCCGAGCTCCTTCCACATGCGCTCCAGCACCTCCATGATCTCGTCACGCATCGACTCGTCGAGATTTCCGGTGGGTTCGTCGGCGAGCAGCACCTTGGGCTGCTTGACGAGTGCTCTGGCTATCGCGACTCGCTGCTGTTGTCCTCCGGACATCTCGCCGGGGAGGTGGCCGAGGCGTTCGCCGAGGCCGACGGACGTCAGCGCCTCGGCGGCCCGCGCCCGGCGGTCTTTCGCCTTCACCCCTAGGGGTACGAGGGCGGTCTCGACGTTCTCCTGGGCGGTGAGGGTCGGGATGAGGTTGAAGGACTGGAAGACGAAGCCGATGTTCTCGCTGCGGACCTTTGTGAGCTTGGCCTCGGAGAGCTTGGCCAAGTCGGTGCCGTCCAGGACGACTTCACCTGATGTGGGGCGGTCCAGCCCGCCGAGCATCTGGAGGAGGGTGGACTTGCCGCCGCCGGTGGGGCCTTGGATGACGAGGCGGTCGCCGTCGGCGATGGAGATCTCGACTCCGTCGAGGGCGTCCACGGTGTCTTTGCCTCGGGTGTAGCGCTTGGTGACGTTTCTGAGTTCGTACATTTCGGTCTCCGGGGAGGGAAGGGTTTTGGGGTGGTGCGCGTCGTGTTCGTCTGCGGGTGAGTGGGGGCTGGTCGCGCAGTTCCCCGCGCCCCTTAAAAGCCGTTCAGCTGCCGTAGCCGCCGTAGCTGCGGGCAGTCGTGCCGCTGGGGCGGCTCCCGACCCAGAGAGAGCGGCACCCGGCAAGCGCCGGTGAGCGCCCCCTCCTCAGCCGGCGTCAGCTACTCGACGCGCCTCAGCGCATCCGCCGGACGGAGCCGCGACGCCCGCCAGCCGCCGAAGGCACCCGCGATCAAGCCGCCGGCCACGGCAAGGGCCACCGCCAGCGCAATGGTCGTCACACTCACCGGCGCAGTCAGCGCAACCTCAAGCGTCTTCGCCGCCTGCCGGCCGGGGCCGCCGAAGCCGCCGCCACCGGGACCACCCGCATTGCCCCCGCCACCCCCGCCCAACTGCGCCTGCAGCGTGGGGCTGACCGACGTCACGACATACGCCCCCGCCAGACCGAGCCCGATCCCCAGCGCCCCGCCCAGCAGACCGTTCACCATGGCCTCGCCCACGACCTGCCGGGTCACCCGCCCCGACTTCCACCCCAGCGCCTTGAGCGTCCCGAACTCCCGCACCCGGCGGGACACGGCCGAGGACGTCAGCAGACCGGCGACCAGGAAGGCAGCCACCAGCACCGCGATGGACAGCCACTTGCCGACATTGGTCGCCAGAGAGGACGCCGTGGACAGCGAGCCGGACACCGTCTTCGCGAGGTCGGTCGACGTCGTGACCGTCGTACCGGAAACGTTCTTCTGGATGGTCGACTTGACGGAGTCGATCTGCTGGGAGTCGGTCGCCTTGACGTAGACCGTGGTCACCTTGTTCTTCTCGCCGGCCAGCGTCTGCGCCTGCTTCAGCGGGATGTACAGGTTGGCCGCCGCGTCACCGCTGTCCGCGGTCGCGATGCCGATCACCTTGTACTTGACGCTCTTGACGGTGACGGTCGAACCGACCTTGTACTTCTTCTCCTTGGCGTACGCGGAGTCGGCCACGACGACCTTGGCGTCCGTCTCGGTCGTCTTGAAGGTACGACCGCTGGTGATCTTCGACGAGGTCAGCGGGCCGAGTGCGGTCTTGGTGACGTCGGTGCCGTACACCGTGTACTGGTTGATGTCGAAGTTGGCGCCGCCGCCCTGCACTTCGCCCTGCGGCTGCCCGGTGCCGCCGCCCGCGCCCCGACCGCCCTGCTCGTTGCCGCCGCCGGAGTTCTGGTTCTGCTGGAACTGCCCGCGGGTGAACTGGCCGTTGACCTTCACGACGTTGAGGCTCAGCCCGCCCACCGCGGACGAGACGCCCTTCTGGTCCCCGACCTTGGTGACGGTCGAGGAGGCCAGGGTCGTGAAGCCCTGCACCATGACCCGGTCGCTGCTCTGCGTCGAGTCGTCGCCGTTGTTCCGCGCGTCGAACTGGAAGCGGGGACGCTGGGAGTTGCTTGCGGTCGGCGTCGCCGCCTTGGTGACCGTCATGTCCGTGCCCAGCCCGTACAGCGACTGGAGGACCTTGTCCTGCGCCTTGCCCATGCCCGAGGACACGGAGCTGACCACGATGACGAGCGCGATGCCCAGCGCAAGACCGGAGGCGACGACGAGGGCCGCCTTTCTGCGGCGGCGCAGTTCGCGCCTCAGGTAGGTGAAGAACATGCGCCGCAAGCTAGGGACGCCGCGTGATGACTGGATAAGGCCGACATAAGAGATGCATGAGAAGGCTGTGCACGCGCCCGGAAAGGCCCCAGAAGAGCCCCTGAAGGACCCCGGAAACACCGATGCCGCCCCTGGGGGCGGCATCGGAAAGCTGTGAACCTACGAATGAACCTACGAACGGGTCAGACGGCCGAACCGGCCTTCCAGTCCGCCCAGCTGAGGTTCCAGCCGTTGAGGCCGTTGTCCGGCTGGACCGTCTTGTCGCCGGTGTTGGAGATGACCACGACGTCGCCGACGATCGAGTGGGTGTACATCCAGTAGGCCGGCGTGCCGGTGTCGTTGGCGCCCTTGGTGTCCGACAGGCCCACACAGCCGTGGCTGGTGTTCACCGAGCCGAAGATGGACTTCGCACCCCAGTAGTTGCCGTGCAGGAAGGTGCCGGAGTTGGTGAGCCGGATGGCGTGCGGCACGTCCTTGATGTCGTACTCGGCCTTGCCGTCGTTGTCCGTGAAGCCCACGGTCGTGCCGTTCATCCGCGTCTGCTTGTACTTCTCGGACATCACCATGACGCCGTTGTACGTCTTGTGCTCCGGCGAACCGGACGAGATCGGGATGGTCTTGACCGTCTTGCCGTCCTGCGTGACCTTCATCTGCTTGGTCTTCGCGTCGACGTACGAGACCTGGTTGCGGCCGATGTGGAAGGTGACCGTCTTCTGCTGCACGCCGGTGACACCGGAGGCGCCCTCGACGCCGTCGAGCGCGAGCTTCAGCGTGACGGTGGAGTTCTCCTTCCAGTAGTCCTGGGGGCGGAAGTCGAGGCGGTTGGCGCCGAACCAGTGTCCGACGACCTCCTGGCCGCTGCTGGAGGAGACCGTGATGCCCTTCTGGACCGCGGCCTTGTTGGTGATCGCCTTGTCGAAGTTGATCGACACCGGCATGCCCACGCCGACGGTGGAACCGTCCTCCGGCGTGAAGCTGCCTATGAAGCTGTGGGCCGGGGCGACCGTCGTGAAGGAGGCGTTCTCGTGCGCGACACGGCCGTCGGAGTCCTTGGCCTGCGCGGCGACCTTGTAGGTGGTCGAGCGCTCCAGCTGGGCGTTCGGCTTCCAGCTGGTCTTGTCGGCGGAGAGCGTGCCGGCCACGGCGGTACCGCTCTCCGTCGTCATGGTCACACCCGTGAGCGTGCCCTTGCTGACGGTGACGGCCGCGGAGTTGTTGATGGAGGCGTTGTCCGAGCCGTCCTTGGGCGTGATCTTGATGTCGGCCTCGGACGCCTTCTTGGCCGCCGCCTCGTCGGCCTTGGCCTGCGAGGTGTCGTTGTTCCCGCCGGAGGCCTTGCTGTCGCTGCCGCCGGAGCATGCCGAGAGCACCAGAACCCCGCCGAGCAGTGCGGACGCGGCCGCCAGGCCCTTGCGCCGCTTACTGTTCGTCATCACACGCTTCTCCATCGTTGCCGTATCCCCAAAACCGCCCGAGAGTCCCCGTTAACGAACTTCAACGCTACGACCGGTTCGTCCCGTTCCACATATGCCGCATGTGTGGGGCACGCCACTTCTGCCGGGGCGGGTGATGCAGATATCGGTCAGTGCGCGACTTGAGACGACAAGACCCCGGACGGCAGTTGCCGCCCGGGGTCACGAATTCCCCAAGCCGCTCAGGAGACGCCGTCGGCCCCCTCGTCTTCGTCGTCTTCGTCGACATCATCCTCGTCCATGTCCCATTCCGGCGAATCGGGGTCGTAGTCGATCGGCTCGCTCGACCAGGAGGCCTGCGCGAGGTCGACCCCCGGCACCTCCCTCACCAGGTCGAACGGGTCGACGAGATACGCGAGGGCCTCCGCCGTGTCTTCCGTCACAGCGTCCTCGGCATGCACCCGCTCGTCGGCCGGCATGTCGGTTTCTCCGGCGAGGCGCTGGAGCGCCGCCTTCGTCACTGCGCCGGCGTCCTCGATTTCGAGGACGAGTTCCACCCGAAGGCGGACAAAACGTGATGTCTCTTCAGTGTTCATGCCCGGAGCGTAAGGCCCAGGGCTCCCGTGACTTTCCTGTGACCCGCGACTTTCACTAACATCGCTCCACACGGCCAATTCGCCAGCGCCACAAGGGGATCGATATTCCGTGTCATCCGCTCGCCGTCCGTTGCTGACCGCCACCGCCGCAGGCACCGTCCTGTGCGCCCTGTGGTTTGTTCCCTCCGCCAAGGCGACCGGGGACGAGCCGGCGAGAACAGCTGCCTCGGCGACCCCGGCCTCGCAGGTCACCACGCAGGCGCGGGCCGCGTCGGAGACCACGGACGCCTCCGGCACCGAGACCCAACTCGCCGACACGGGAAGCCTCGACACGACTCCGTACGTCATCGGCGGCACCCTGTTCCTCGGGATCGGCGCCGGGTTCGTGACGTATTCGGTGCGCCGGGAACGCCTCGGTTTCTGAGTTCGCTCGACGTTCGTCCGCCGACGTCGGATGAGGGCCGCCGCCGGGGGGAGACGACGGCGGCCCTCGTACGTACAAGAGCGGTCAGGCGAGCGGTCCCGTCACACGCTCCACCGCGGCGACCAGACGCCCGTCGCGCACGAACGCGTCCGCGGCGGCGAGGTCGGGCGCGAGGAACCGGTCCGGACCGGGCCCCTCGACTCCCGCCGCCCGTACGGCCGTAATGGCCGCCTGCGAGGCGGGCGCCGGGGCCAGACCCTCGCGCAGCTCGATCGCACGCGTGGCGGCGTACAGCTCGATGGCGACCACACGCGTGAGGTTGTCGACGGCGGTGCGCAGCTTGCGGGCGGCGGACCAGCCCATGGAGACGTGGTCCTCCTGCATGGCGGAGGAGGGGATCGAGTCGGCGGACGCGGGTACCGCCAGCCGCTTCATCTCACTCACCAGTGCGGCCTGCGTGTACTGGGCGATCATCAGCCCGGAGTCCACACCGGCGTCGTCGGCCAGGAACGGCGGCAGGCCGTGGCTGCGGTTCTTGTCCAGCAGCCGGTCGGTGCGGCGCTCGGCGATGGACGCGAGGTCCGCGGCGGCGATGGCGAGGAAGTCGAGCACGTACGCCACCGGGGCGCCATGGAAGTTGCCGTTGGACTCGACGCGCCCGTCGGGCAGCACCACAGGATTGTCGACGGCCGAGGCCAACTCCCGCTCGGCGACGAGCCGGGCATGCGCCATGGTGTCCCGTCCGGCACCGGCGACCTGCGGGGCACAGCGCACCGAGTAGGCGTCCTGGACACGCGGGGCGTCGTCCTGGTGGTGCCCGGTGAGCTCCGAACCCTTGAGCACGGCAAGCATGTTGGCGGCGGACGCCCCCTGCCCCGGATGCGGGCGGATGGCGTGCAGCTCGGGGGCGAGGACCTTGTCCGTCCCGAGGAGCGCTTCCATCGACAGGGCGGCCGTGATGTCGGCGGACTTGTAGAGGGAGTCCAGGTCGGCGAGGGCCATGACCAGCATGCCGAGCATGCCGTCGGTGCCGTTGAGGAGGGCGAGGCCTTCCTTCTCGCGCAGCTCGACGGGGGCGATCCCGTGCTCGGCGAGCAGTTCACCGGCGGGGCGCACCGTCCCGTCCGGCCCTTCCGCCTCCCCCTCGCCCATGAGCGTGAGGGCGCAGTGGGAGAGGGGCGCGAGGTCGCCGGAGCAGCCGAGGGAGCCGTACTCGTGGACGACGGGCGTGATCCCTGCGTTGAGAACGTCGGCCATGGTCTGCGCGACCTCCGGCCGCACCCCCGTGTGCCCCGAGCAGACGGTCTTGAGCCGCAGGAACATCAGGGCCCGTACGACCTCCCGCTCCACCCGCGGACCGAGCCCCGCGGCGTGCGAGCGGACGATGTTGCGCTGCAGCTGGGCGCGCAGCTCCTGGCTGATGTGCCGGGTCGCCAGGGCGCCGAAGCCGGTGCTGACGCCGTAGACGGGCTCGGGCTTGGCCGCCAGCGCGTCCACGATCTCGCGGGCGGCGGCGAGGGCCGCCACCGCCTCCGCGGAAAGCTCGACCCGGGCGCCGTCGCGCGCCACGGCGAGAACGTCGGACGCGGTCACCCCGGACGTCCCCACCACCACAGTGTGCATATCCATATTCAGGAGCGTACGCAGTGAAGACGAAGATGTCACTACCGGGGCAGAGGTACGCCCCTTACACATTGCCAGCCCGTCCGGCGTTTGAGGACGAGGCCCCTTAAGGCCGAAGCGGGGGCCTGGGGGCGGCAGCCCCCAGTACGTCAGCCTGGCCGCCCCCGGAACCGCCGCCGCTCGGACGGCCCCTGCGGCGAAGGCGTGTCGGCCAGCCGCATGACGGGGTCGTCGGGGCCCTCACGCCCCGCGACCACGGGCTTCTCCGCACGGAGCGCCTTCGCCCGGTACTGCGCCGCATCGGCGAGCCGGAACAGACGGCGAGCCGACCGCACCGGACCAATCGCATCCTCGGTGGAAGCCACCCCGCACGCGACGCCGTCCCCGAGTTCCAACTCGGCGGCCCGGCGGCACAGTTCATCCGCAGCCTTGACGGCCTCGTCGGCGGACGGACCAACAGCAAGCAGACAGAACTCATCCCCGCCGAGCCGCGCGGCCAGCGCCCCCGGCAGCATCGCGCCGCACAGCGAGAGGACGGAGCCGAAGCGTTCGAGGAGGCGGTCGCCGACGGCATGTCCCTGGGTGTCGTTGACGCGCTTGAGGCCGTTCAGATCGCAGACGACGAGGCTGACGACCGTGCCGTCCGCGCGGTGCCGCTCGACGGCCTCGTCCAGCTTGACGTCGACGGCGCGGCGGTTGGCGAGGCCGGTGAGGGCGTCGGTGTAGGCGAGCCGTCTCGCCTCCTCCAGCCGCTCGGCCTGGGCGAGCCCGGCGGCGACGACGGCCGCCAGAACGGTGGCGAAGTCGGCGTCGGCCCGGCCGAAGACGGGGGCACCGGCGGGGCGGGCGACATAGAGCTCCCCCCACGCGCGCCCGTGCAGCACGATCGGGGCGACGACGCAGCAGCCGCGGCCGCGGCGGCGGAGGGCGGCGACGCGCTGGTGGACATAGCCGGGGCGGCCGCCCGCGGCGGGCCCCTGCGCCGTCTCGACCCATGCGTCGGGCTCGCCGCCGCCGGCCCACCGCTCGTGCAGGAACTCGGTGATCTCGGGGAACTGGTGCACGGGGTACGACTCGTCCTCCGGGAACTCCTCCTCCCCCTCGGCCCGCTCCCCCACATTCGCAAGGACCCGCAGCCGGCCGAGCTCCCGCTCCCACACCGACAACGCGGCGAAGCTCCCGCCGAGTGCCCGGCACGCCCCGGCCGCCGCCGCACGCCACGCCTCGCGCGAGCCGTGGGCTGCGGCCATGCCCTGCGCCAGCGCGACGACGGCTGCGAGCCGCTTGTCCTCACCCATTACTCCAGGTTAGGGAGGTTTCTTGCGGTTTGTTCTATTGATACGGCGGTGGGGTGACCGGCCCTGGGGGCTCCGCCCCCAGACCCCCGTGTCGGCCCTTAAGGGGCCTCGTCCTCAAACGCCGGACGGGCTGACATGCCGTGACCGGCAGCTAAAAGGTGTTACTCCCCCGGCCACTGCGGCTTCCGCTTCTCATTGAACGCCGCCACCCCCTCCGCCCGGTCCCCCGAGAACGCCACCGACCGCCATGCCGCATCCTCGACCTCCAGTCCGGCCCGCAGATCCAGCCCCTGGCCGAGCCGCAGCGCCCGCTTGGCGGCCCGCAGGCCGACCGGTGAGTTCGCAGCGATGCGTGCGGCCAGCGACAGTGCCTCCGCCCGGTCCTGCCCCTCCTCCACCAGTTCGTCCACGAGCCCCAACTCCCGTGCCTCCGCGGCCTCCAGACGCCTGGCGGTGAAGATCAGCTCGGCTGCCCGCGCCACCCCCACGCGCCGCGGCAGCAGCTGCGTACCGCCACCGCCCGGAATGACCCCGACGGACACCTCCGGCAGCCCCACCACGGCCGTACGGTCGGCCACGATCAGGTCGCAGGACAGCGCCAGCTCGAAGCCCCCGCCCAGGGCGAACCCGTGCACCGCGGCGATCGTCGGCACCGGCAGCTCCAGCACCCCGGTGTAGGCGCCCCGCGAGACCGGCCGCTGCCGGACCAGATCGGCGTCGGTGAAGGAGTTGCGCTCCTTCAGGTCCGCCCCGACACAGAACGCCCGCTCATGCGTGGACGTCACCACGACCACCCGTACGTCACGGTCCGCGCCGAGCGCCGCGCACGCCCCGGCGATCGACTGCGCCATCCCGGTCGAGACGGCGTTCATGGCCTTGGGCCGGTCGAGGACGAGCTCCGCGACATGCCCGACGTCCCCGGCTCCCCCGTCGCCGTGCCGCCGCACCGCCACGAACTCGCCGTACCGCTCCTCGCCCATGACACCCTCCGGTTAACGCGGGTTAACAACCTTCGGCCCGATCATCGCAGGGTTTCGTCCCGTTGTCCCCGTTCGGGTGACATCCCGCCCAACTCCCCTTGCACCGCCCACAGGAGCGCATACCGTGCCTCCGCCACGGCGCACAGGGGGCGCGCCTGCAAGGGGGAGAGTCGTGATGATCGTGACGGCGGAGACATCGGTGAGGCGCGGCCGGCATCGCAGGCCCCGCCCCCGCAAGCTGCTGTTCGCCGCCGGCGGGCTGGCGCTGGCCGCCGGTGTGCTGAGCCTCGTACGGATGACACCCGAATCGGGGGTCGGCGCGGCCGGGACCGCGGAGGCCGATCCCCGCCAGGATCCCGGCAGCGACCGGCCGGGCCATGCTGTCGCCGCCGTCGATGCCGTACCGCGGGTGAGTCCGTCGGCGACCTCGGTGATGGGCGGAGCGAGTGCGACGCCGACGGCGCATCTCGTAGCCCTGCAGACCCCGACCACACCCCCGGACCCTGCGGCCGCTCCCGGCACCACGACCATCCCGGTCACGCCGAACTCCCCGTCCCCCACGACCAGTTCACAGCCGCCCGCGACGACGGCCCCCGCCCCACAGCCGACTCCGACACCGGGCCGGACCACGCCCCCGCCCACCCCGCGGCGGAGCGATACGCACGACCCCGGTCTGTGCGTGCCAGTCATCGGCCTGTGCACAAACCCGCTGGCCGCGCCCTAAAGGGGCGCGGGGAACTGCGCGACCAGCCACGACGGCGCCGCAGCCGAAAGACGACCCATCACCGCCCCGCGGCGGAGCCGCAACCGGCAGATCCCGGGCGGGGCGCTCAGCCCCGCCGCGTAAGCAGCCACGGCTCGACCACGCCAAGCCCCCGCACCGGCCGCTGCCACATCGGCTGGAGCGCGAAACGGTACGCCGGAGGCTCCTCGCCCTCCTTCTCCGCGGCCGCGGCGGCCTCGGCCGCGTCCGCCTCGGAGGCCGGCGCCTCGGCGGTGCGGATGAGTTCCTGAGCGAAGTCGGCGTCGACGAGGACGGCGTCGCGCGGGGCTATGGACGTCAGCCGGGAGGCGAGGTTCACCGTCGTACCGAAGACGTCGCCCATCCGGGTGGTCACCGTGCCGAAGGCGATGCCGACGCGCAGTTCGGGCATCGTCTCGTCGTTCGCCATCGTCTCGATGAGCCGCAGCGCGATCTCGGCGGCGACCCCGCAGTCGTCCGCCGCGTACAGCACCTCGTCGCCGAGGGTCTTGATGAGCCGTCCGCCGTGCGCGGCGACCAGATCGGCGCAGGTCGTCTCGAAGGCCTCGACGAGTTCGCCGAGTTCCTCCTCCTCCATACGGCGGGTGAGGCGGGTGAAGCCGACCAGGTCGGCGAAGCCGACGGCCAGGCGCCGGTCGACCATTTCCTCGTCGTCGGCGGCCTGGATGACCCGGCCGGCCGAGGCGGCGAGCTGGCGCCGCCAGACGTAGACGAGGAACTCCTCCAGTTCGGGCAGGAGCAGTTCGACGATCGGGTACGTCACCTCGGTGCGGGTCATGCCCGGTTCCGGGGGCTCGGTCAGGCCTTCCAGGAAGGAGTCGATCTGCCACTCGGCGAGGCGTGCCGTGGTCTGGCCGGTGGAGCGGGCGACCTGCACGGCCATCGCCTCGCTCAGCAGGCCCGCCTCGACGAGGCCGGAGAGGCGGCGCAGCGCCAGTACGTCGGCCTCGGTGAGCGCCTTGGCCTGGCCGATGTCGGCGAAGCCCATCGCCCGCCAGAAGCGGGTGGCCAGCTCCACGGAGACGCCCGCGCTGCGGGCCGCCTGGAAGGGGGTGTAGCGCCGCTCGGCGCCGAGGATCAGGTGCTCCAGGCGCAGGGCGAGGGGGTCCTCGACGGGATCGGCGGCGTGGGGGTCCACCCGGCCGTCCGCGCCCGTGCCGGAGCCCGTGTCGTCGACGGTCACGCCTGCTGCCCTTCCGATCTGCCACGGTCAGGTATCGACCGGCCTCAACTGTACGGCAGGTGTGCCCTACCTCACTCCCGACGTGGGTGAAGGCACCCGGCACCGGTGCGGGCGTCGCTGGGGGCCTGCGGCCCCCAGACCCCCGCTTCGGCCCGAAAGGCCTCGTCCTCAAACGCCGGACGGGCTGGAATCACTCACGCCGGCCGCAAGTGAACGATGTCTCCCGCGCCCACCGGCTCCTGCACCCCGTCCTCGGTGGCGATCACCAGCCTCCCGTCGCCGTCGACAGCCACCGCCTCGCCGACCAGCGACCGGTCACCCGGCAGCTCGGCCCGCACGGTCCTCCCCAGAGTCGCGCAACCCGCCGCGTACGTCTCCTGCAGACCGCTGGCCGCCGGATCGCCGCCCGCGTCCCGCCAGCGCCCGTACCACTCCTCCAGGGACCGCAGCATCGCCCTGAGCAGGGGATCGCGGTCCGTGCTCACCGCCCCGGCGAGGGCCAGCGAGCCCGCCTGGGGAACCGGCAGCTCGTTCTCACGCAGCGTGACGTTGATGCCGACCCCGACGACCACTGCGTCGTCCCCAGCCCGTTCGGCGAGGATCCCGCCGGCCTTGCGCTCCTCGCCGCCGATGGACACGAGCAGGTCGTTGGGCCACTTGAGTGCCGTGTCCACGCCCGCCGAGCGGGACAGCCCGGTCGCCACGGCGACCCCGGTGAGCAGCGGCAGCCAGCCCCAGCGGGCGACCGGCACCCCGCCCGGCTTCAGCAGCACGGAGAAGAAGAGGCCCGAGCGGGCCGGTGCCGTCCACTGGCGGTCCAGCCGGCCCCGCCCGGCGGTCTGCTCCTCCGCGACCAGGACCGCACCCTCGCCCGCCTTGCCCGCGCCCGCCAGGGCGACCAGGTCGGAGTTGGTGGAGCCGGTGCTCTGCACCACCTCCACCTCGCGCCACAGCCCGCCCTCCCGCACCAGCCCGCGCCGCAGCGCGGTGGCATTGAGCGGAGGCCGGTCCAGGTCGGACCAACGGCTGTCGTCTGATGCATCTCGCGGCGTCATGCAAGCCACCCTAGGTGTGTGAAACGCCGCACTGCTGATTCGTAGCGCCGCCACTACTCTACGGATGAGTAACCGTCCCCCCTTTTGAGCAGGCAGGGAGCCGCGATCCCGATGTCCGAGCCGGAAGCGACCGACATTCACACCACCGCGGGCAAGCTCGCGGATCTCCAGCGTCGTATTGACGAGGCGACGCACGCCGGCTCCGCACGTGCCGTCGAAAAGCAGCACGCCAAGGGCAAGTTGACGGCCCGTGAGCGCATCGAACTCCTCCTGGACGAGGGCTCCTTCGTCGAGCTGGACGAGTTCGCCCGGCACCGGTCGACGAACTTCGGCCTGGAGGCCAACCGCCCCTACGGCGACGGCGTCGTGACCGGCTACGGCACGGTCGACGGCCGCCCGGTCGCGGTCTTCTCCCAGGACTTCACCGTCTTCGGCGGCGCCCTCGGCGAGGTCTACGGCCAGAAGATCGTCAAGGTGATGGACTTCGCGCTGAAGACCGGCTGCCCGGTCATCGGCATCAACGACTCCGGCGGCGCCCGCATCCAGGAGGGCGTCGCCTCCCTCGGCGCGTACGGCGAGATCTTCCGCCGCAACACCCACGCGAGCGGTGTGATCCCGCAGATCAGCCTGGTCGTGGGCCCGTGCGCGGGCGGCGCCGTCTACTCCCCCGCGATCACCGACTTCACGGTGATGGTCGACCAGACCTCGCACATGTTCATCACCGGCCCGGACGTCATCAAGACGGTCACCGGCGAGGACGTCGGCTTCGAGGAGCTGGGCGGCGCCCGCACCCACAACTCCACGTCCGGCGTGGCCCATCACATGGCCGGGGACGAGAAGGACGCCATCGAGTACGTCAAGCAGCTGCTGTCGTACCTGCCGTCCAACAACCTCTCCGAGGCGCCGGTCTTCCCGGAGGAGGCGGACCTCGCCGTCACGGACGAGGACCTTGAGCTGGACACGATCGTGCCGGACAGCGCGAACCAGCCGTACGACATGCACACGGTGATCGAACACGTCCTGGACGACGCCGAGTTCTTCGAGACGCAGGCGCTCTTCGCCCCGAACATCCTCACCGGGTTCGGGCGGGTGGAGGGCCACCCGGTCGGCATCGTCGCCAACCAGCCGATGCAGTTCGCGGGCTGCCTCGACATCGACGCGAGCGAGAAGGCCGCGCGCTTCGTGCGCACCTGCGACGCCTTCAACATCCCGGTCATCACCTTCGTCGACGTGCCGGGCTTCCTCCCCGGCGTCGACCAGGAGCACACCGGCATCATCCGCCGCGGCGCCAAGCTCATCTACGCCTACGCGGAGGCGACGGTCCCCCTCATCACCGTCATCACCCGCAAGGCCTTCGGCGGCGCCTACGACGTCATGGGCTCCAAGCACCTCGGCGCGGACCTCAACCTCGCCTGGCCGACCGCCCAGATCGCCGTCATGGGCGCCCAGGGCGCGGTCAACATCCTGCACCGCCGCACCATCGCCGAGGCCGAGGCGAACGGCGACGTGGAAGCCACCCGCGCCCGCCTGATCCAGGAGTACGAGGACGCCCTCCTCAGCCCCTACATCGCGGCCGAGCGCGGCTACATCGACTCCGTGATCATGCCGTCCGAAACGCGCCGCCACGTCGTACGCGGCCTGCGCCAGCTACGCACCAAGCGCGAGTCCCTCCCCCCGAAGAAGCACGGCAACATCCCCCTCTAGGAGTCGTTGTGACGATCAAGGTCGTACGGGGCAACCCCACCCCGGAGGAACTGGCCGCCGCCCTGGCGGTGGTCAGAGCCCGCGCCGCGGCGGAATCCTCCATCCCGCCCGGCGCGACACGGGACAAGGACTCCTGGTCGGACCCGGCAAGGATCGCGTCCCACCGCCTGCCCCAGCCGGGCCCGACGGCATGGACCCGCACTTACTGGCCGGGCTAAGCCATGGGCATTTAGGGGCGCGGGGCTGTATCGATTTGCGGCTCCGCCGCGTGGGCGCGACAAGCCCCCACCGGCCCGCAGCCGACAACGAACCGGCTGCGGGCCAATAACTTGAGTACGCATACTCAGGCGCCGCCCCAACGCCCAGCCCCACGCTAGTGGCATGCTCTGGTCCGACCCTGAGAACGAGCCCCCCAAGGAACTCCGCGACATGCAGGACATGTTGCGACGCCTGGGCGTTCTCATGGCACTGGCCATGATCCTCATCATGATCGTGATCGGGCTGAGGTAACTGCCGCTCCCCCGCGGCGCGGCTACGCTGACCGCATGACAGACGCGCCCCGCCGCCTCATCCTCGCCTCCAAGTCCCCCGCCCGACTGAACCTCCTGCGCCAGGCCGGACTGGACCCCGAGGTCATCGTGAGCGGCGTCGACGAGGACGCCGTGACCGCCCCCACCCCGGCCGAACTCGCCCTCGCCCTCGCAGAGGCCAAGGCCTCCGTCGTCGCCGCCAGGCCGGAGGCGCACGGCGCTCTGGTGATCGGCTGCGACTCCGTGCTGGAGCTGGACGGCGAGGCCCTGGGCAAGCCCGCGGACGCCGAGGAGGCGACGGCCCGCTGGAAGTCGATGCGCGGCCGGGCGGGCGTTCTGCAGACGGGGCACTGCGTCTGGGACACGGCGAGCAAGCGGTACGCGTCCGGTACCGCCTCCACCGTCGTCCGCTTCGGCGAACCCTCCGACGAGGAGATCGCCGCCTATGTCGCCTCGGGCGAACCCCTCCATGTCGCGGGGGCGTTCACGCTCGACGGCCGCAGCGCGCCGTTCATCGACGGCATCGACGGCGACCACGGCAATGTGATCGGCATCAGCCTGCCCCTCGTCCGCCGGCTGCTCGCCCAGCTGGGCGTCGGCATCACGGAGTTGTGGGCGCCGGCGGAGAAGTGACAGGGGAGTCTCCCCCGCCCTTGCCCCCATGGTCGGTGGGTTCGGCCGGGCTGTCGTACGTCATCAGGAGCAGCACGATGAGTGCGAGGACGACCACCATGAACAGGAACGCGGTCCAGCCCACCAGCCCCCACACGAACGCCCCCAGCAGCCCGTGCACCACGGCCGCGCTGATCAGCAGGATGCGCCCGAAGCCGGCCGCCGGGCGGTTGCGGATCGCCACGAGGAGCGCGACCAGGCCGCACAGGGCGAAGTAGAGGCCGAAGACGACTCCGCCGATCTTCGAGGACACCGACATCATGTCGGGGTCGAGGCCGGCCAGGGACATGTCCTGCCGGTCGACGACGATCCCCAGGAACCAGTTCAGCGCCGCGATGCCGAACGCCTCGACGAAGAGCACGACCGCCACAACCCATGCCACCGGTCTGCGTACCACCGGTCCCACCCACTTTCGACTGCCGCCCGAGCGGGCCGGGCAAGGCTGTTGTTACCTCAAGTACGTACGAGACATCGCGAACGCTACTAACGGGTAAACCCCGGGACAAGGGTTCTGCCGACGGCAAAGATTCGTTGGGCCATTCGTAGGGACTCCACAAAGAAACCGAGTGGCCCGCAGCACGCTCTTACAGAGACCTTGACCACACGGGCGAGCTAGGGTTTCCGAGAGGAGTCCTGCGTACCGAGGTGCGACAAGGGATTTCGCGGATCGAGCGAGCCCGGCATCACGCTCCGTGTGGGCAAGCTCACCACTGGGGACGGGTCGTAGTGCCGTGTAGCCAGTCCCTAAACTCGGCTTGTTTCAAGGAGGGAGCCTCAATCGTGCGCAAGGTGCTCATCGCCAACCGTGGCGAAATCGCTGTCCGCGTGGCCCGGGCCTGCCGGGATGCCGGGATCGCGAGCGTGGCCGTCTACGCGGACCCGGACCGCGACGCTCTGCATGTCC
>NZ_JARHTP010000016.1 GCF_029223485.1 Streptomyces coacervatus
ACACCGCTCTCAGTGGAGGCTTCAACGGCCCGGGTCCAGAAAGGCGTCGTAGCCCCGCGCTCGAACAGTCCGGCGCGAGTGTGGTCCCCGCTACTGGAGCTGTTCACAAGGAATTAGGGCCTCCTGGATCTCGGTTGGCTTCGCAACCCCGAGCTACCAAGAGGCCCTTCATGCCCGCGGCCAGCAGCGATCACCCGATCGAGACTCCCGTTCGAGAGCCGGCCCTCAAGATCGGAACGACAACAGCCACTAATGGGCGGCCCCTCCCTCTTGGCACCCGACCACAGGTCAGCGTGGGTCCGCCTGGGGATCCAAGCCGAGTAATTCCGAGGCCGCCCCGAGCAGGGGGTGGAGACGTGTAAATGTCCCCATCAGACATGGTCCGCGGCTGGTTCGACCAGGCCCAGAACCGCGATCGAGTGACGGTGCGGGAAGGTACTGGGCGAGCGTCGCCTCAGGGCAGTCGCTTCATGAAGCGCAGCCCCATCCAGTAGGCGGGTACCGCGAGGGCGATGCTGATGATGGTGGCAAGACGGTGAGCCCAGTCGGGAAAAGCCCGGCTGGTCCACTCCAGCGCCGCCGGGTTGGCCAGGAAGAAGACCGCCCAGGCGGCAAAGGCCGCCCCAGCTTTGTCCTTGGTCCAGCCGGGGCGCCTTGGTATTTCGTCGCTCACGCCGCAGTTCAAGCGAACGCCTGGTTGATCAGCAAGAGGCCAGCCCTCAGCAGGGTCCGGAGCAGTCACAGGCAAGGCCCCGATCACAGGACGACTCCCGCGCCCGCCGGCGCCTTCACGGGGCGCAATCCATCTTGCGTCTTGAGCGCCCACATCTCCAACTGCGGCCTCGTCACGTACTGGCGGTTCCCTCACACCACCGCAAACACGAGCGCCCCTACCCCACCCCCACCAGCGGAACTACACCCTCGCTGGGGCGATGCGGTAGAGCACGTTCGGCCGCAGTGGCCCTTCGGGCGCGGTGGGGTCGTCGGCCGGGTCCCGGGTCATGCCGATCCGGCGCATCACCGCCTGGGAACGGAAGTTGGCGGCTGTCGTGACAGCGAGGATCTCGGGAAGCCCAAGAGTGTCGAAGCCGTGGGCCAGGACTGTCAGCGCAGCCTCGGTGGAGTAGCCCTGGCCCCAGGCCGAGTGGGCGAGCCGCCAGCCGATCTCCACTCCGGTGAACGGCATGTCGTCGTCCACGTCGTCCAGGCCTGCGAAGCCAATGAACTCGCCCGTGGCCTGCACCTCAACCGCCCACCACCCGTAGCCTCGCTGGTCGAACTCGGCCTGGAAGCGCGCCACGGACGCATCGCTCTGTTCGCGGGTAAGCAGGTCCCCCGAGTGCTCGCGAACCACAGGGTCGGCATTCATAGCCGCCCACGGGTCAAGGTCGGAGTCACGCCATCGGCGCAGGACAAGGCGATCGGTTCGCAGTTCAGCCATCCTGCTCAGCCAACGTGACCTCTATCCCCGAGGCAATTTCTTTGTCTTCTGGGTGGCGCCGACGCCCAGAGGCGCGGATCGCTCCCGGGGCGAACACGGTGAGCCCCAACCCAGCGGACCGATGCGGTCAAAGCACGTGGTCACTGCCCTCCAACCGTGCACGGCAAAGGGGTCTTCCCATGGTTTCTTCCCTCGGCTCCGCGACGTCGGCGATCCGCACGGACCAACCGTTCCTGGTGCGGTTTCTCCGTGATCCTCAAGGTTTCGTGATCGCGACTGTGCAGTGGGGGGCGCATCACCTAGTTTCCTGGAGCCCTATAGCCATCCCAGCGTTGACCCTCTTCCTGAGCACGCTGCTCGCCGCCCGATGGTGGTGGAGTCTGCGTTGTAGACGATCGATGGCCTCCAACGCCCATGTCGTACAGATCCTTCCGCCGCCGGTCGCCGATCCCGCCGGCGCTCTCGCCCTGTGGTCACACCTCATCGGCCTGCTCCGTCCGGCCTGGCGTAGGTTCCTGCTCGGGCAACCGCATCTGGCTTGGGAGTACGTCCTGAGCCGTGACACGGCGAGGATCCAACTCTGGGTGCCCGGCGGCATCCCGCAGGGGATGATTGAGCGCGCCGTCGAAGCGGCATGGCCCGGTGCCCGAACGCGCACAGCACCGGCAACGCCGCCGGTCCGTACCGCTTCCCCGCTCGAGTCCGCCACCGGCGAGCTCCGTCTGGCCCGCAATGAGGGCCTGCCGATTCGCACCGACTTCGCCACCGACCCCCTGCGGGCCCTGCTCGGGGCACCATTCGGCCTCGACCGGTGCGAACAGGTCGTCGTACAGGTCCTCGCCCGACCGACCACCGGCCGAAGGCGCAGGAAGGCACGCCGATCCGCGCGCCAGGTGCACGCCCAAGGTTCAGCAACCCCGGCGAGCCGCCTGTTGGACCTCTTCACACCCAGCACGCGTTCAAGCGACCTCCGAGCGCCACTACCTGGCCAGCACCAATCATCCCTAGAAACCTCCGTCCAGGACCGGGCGATCGTTACCAAGCAGCGCGGCGGCGCGTACGAAGGCCGCATCCGCTACGCGGTCACAGACCTCCACAGCCAGGAGAACCGCACCGACATCCGCGCCCGGCTTCGCGGCCACGCCCACGCCGTCGCCGGCGTCTACTCCATCTACACCGACCACAATTACTTCCGCCGCAAGCGACCGCGCCGGCTGCTGCGCTCGCTTTCCGAACGCCGCCTCGGCCAGGGCGACTTGTGGTCCGTGGCGGAGCTGTCGGCGCTCGCACACCTGCCGTGGGACGCGGCCGTTCCCGGTCTGCAACGCGCCGGCGCCCGGGCAGTTTCTCCACCGCCCGGCATCGCATCGCCCGGACCATCAACCAAGCCGATTGGGCTGTCCGACACCGCAGGCCATCAATCAGTCGCCCTGCAAACCGCCGACGCACGCCACCACATCCATCTCCTCGGCGCCACCGGCTCGGGCAAGTCCCACCTCCTCGCACACATGATCCTTGCCGACGCCGATGCGGGACGCGGCCAGGTCGTCATCGACCCCAAGGGCGATCTCGTGGTGGACGTCCTCACCCGCCTGCCGGAACACCTCGGCGACAAGGTCGTCCTCCTCGACGCGGACAGCCGTTCCCACCCGCCGATCCTCAACCCGCTCGACGGCGACAACACCGCACGGACCGTGGACAACCTGGTCTCGATCTTCTCCCGCGTCTACGCCGCATCCTGGGGCCCACGAACCGACGACATCCTGCGCGCCGGCCTCCTCACCCTCCGAGCCCTGCCCGGCACGCCGCTCCTCACCGACCTGCCGAAACTCCTGTCCAACGAGGTTTTCCGCCACCGTGCCACGGCCCAGATCGACGACGAAATCCTGCGCGGCTTCTGGTCCTGGTACGACGACCTCTCCACTGCGGCTCGCGCCCACGTCACCGCACCATTGATGAACAAACTCCGCGGCTTCCTGCTACGCCCCTTCGTCCGCGAGGCCCTCTCCGGAGGTCCCTCGACCATCGACATGGACCACCTGCTCGACGACGGCGGCGTCTGCCTCGTACGCATCACTCGTGGCGCCCTCGGACCGGAGACGGCCCACCTCATCGGCTCGGTCGTCGTCGCCCGCACCTGGCTGTCAGCAACTCGCCGCGCCCGCCTCCCCCAAGCCCAACGCCGCGACGCCTCCCTCTACATCGACGAGGCGCACCACTTCCTCAACCTCCCCTACCCGCTGGAGGACATGCTCGCCGAGGCCCGCGGCTACCGCCTCTCGATGGTCCTCGCCCACCAATACCTCCGCCAGCTCCCCAAAGAGCTCGAGGAAGGCATCAGCGCCAACGCCCGCACCAAGATCTTCTTCAATTCCTCGCCAGAAGACGCCCGCGTCCTCGCCCAGCACACCGAGCCCCGCCTCACGGCTCACGATCTCTCGAACCTCGACGCGTTCCACGTGGCCGTACGCCCCGTCCTGAACGGCACCGAAGCACCCGCCTTCACCGCGGTCACCATGCCGCTCCCCCCACCGATACCAGGCCGGGCCCGACACATCCGCGCCGCCGCACGCCGCAACGCCCGCCCCACCGTCACGCGCGCAGCCGAGCGGCAGACGGAGGCCCAATCATCCGATCCACGCCGTGCACGGCCTTCACCAGGAGGTGAACTCCCTTGATCTCCAACGCCGTTCCGCCGCACACGCATCGCACCCATCGCCCCAAACGGGTCAGCCACCGAGCCGCCGCTACCAGCGACTACCTCGCACGCCTCGCCCCGCGTCTGACCTCGCGTGATCGCTGGTTGATCCGGATGCTGTACGAGCACCGGGTCTTCACCTCGGGCCAGATCACGGATCTCGCCTGGCCCTCCGTGCGGGCCGCCAACCATCGGCTCCACCAGCTGTACGTGTGGCGGGTCATCGACCGCTTCAAGCCGTTCGTCTCCTACGGCTCGGCCCCCATGCACTACGTCCTCGACGTAGCCGGCGCCACCGTGCTCGCCCATGAGGAGTGCCTGGAGGTTCGCTCCCTCGGCTACCGCCACGAGCGCGCGATGGGCATCGCCTACTCGCTCATGCTGGCCCACGCGGTAGGCGCCAACGGCTTCTTCACCGACCTGGTCGCCCTGTCCCGCCAAGCGGACACGCATGGGCATCTGGCAGCGTGGTGGTCCGAAGCGCGCTGCCGACGCCACTTCGGCGACGTCGTATGTCCCGACGGTTACGGCCGCTGGCAGGCGCCCGACGGGGAATTCGAGTGGTTCCTGGAGTACGACCGCGGAACCGAGCGCCCAGCCAAGCGAGTGGGCGACAAGCTGCCCCGGTACGCGAAGCTCGCCGAGAACACCGGCATCATCACGCCGGTCCTCGTATGGACCCCGACACTGCGTCGGGAGACCGCCGTCCGCCACGCACTCGACCAGGCCCTCGCAGCTCTGCCCGATCCGGCGGCTGTCCCCGTAGCCGTCACCAATGGTGAACTCATCGCAGATGGCGACGCGTTGAGCGCCCGCTGGCTGCCCTTGACCGCCTGCTCCGCGAACCGTCTCCGGCTGTCCGACCTGAGCTCGGCCTGGCCACAGCTGCCACCTCTTCCGGCCACCCCGGACGAACCCGCGGGCAGGAGCGGGACCGCCTCGCTCCTGCCGCCGCCCATCCCGCAGTGCCCGAAGGCCGGGAGCGATCGCGGGTGGTGGTGACTCGATGCTCAAACACGCCCTGCTCGCTATGGGGGCGCTGCTCCTTGCCATCGTGGTCACGGCCGCCGGAGCGGGCGGCATGCTCTCAACCCTCGGCGGACAGGGCGCTGGTCCGAGCGCTTATGCCGCTGCCGACATCCCGGCGGACTACCTGCTGCTCTACCGGCAGGCGGCAACGACCTGCCCGGGGCTGGACTGGTCCGTGCCCGCCGCGATCGGCAAGGTGGAGACCGACCACGGCCGCTCCACGCTCCCCGGCGTCCACAACGGGACCAACTACGCCGGGGCGCGCGGCCCGATGCAGTTCCTCGGCTCCACCTTCGCCCAGGTCATCGCGAAGCACCCACTGCCGCGCTTCGCATCTCACATGCCGTCCCCCTACGACCCGCGGGACTCGATCTACGCGGCCGTCGCCCTGCTCTGCGACGCCGGCGCACGCAACAAGCACGACCTCCAGCACGCGATCTTCGCCTACAACCACGCGAACTGGTACGTGGCAAAAGTTCTCGCCGTGGCTCAGTCGTACCGTCGAAGCAGCCCAAGCACGTCGAGCGCTGCAGCGCTCCAGGCCGTCAACTACGCCACGGGCCAACTCGGCCTGCCATACGTCTGGGGCGGCAACGGTCCCACCGCCGGAGACGCCGGATTCGACTGCTCCGGCCTTACCAAGGAGGCTTACGCGAGCGCTCACATCGTCCTGCCGCGCACCGCGCAACAGCAATTCGACGCAGGACCGCGGGTGGCCGGACCATCCGCCCTCTCACCAGGCGACCTGGTCTTCTACGGCCACTCGTCCAACGGAATCCACCACGTCGGCCTCTACATCGGCGAAGGACAGGTGATCGACGCACCCGCCCCGGGTACGAAGATCCGCATCGAGCCGTACCGCTACCCCGGCGACGACTATGCAGGTGCTACGCGACCTGCCACGTGATTGCTAAAGGCCCAGGTCGCCGTGCTGCCCGAAGATCTGAAGCAGGTGTCGTCCGGGCATCCTTTCACTCGGCTGCACTGCGACGGTGAACACCTCCAGGTCACCGAACACGGGATCCCCGCTTGGGCGTCGGGTGTACGCCTTGAAGCCGTAGTCCACTCCATCCTGCGCATCACAGGTCATCCAGGTGATCGCTTCTCTTTCCCCTTCTCTCAGGGGCAGATTCGAAACCGCGCGCGCTGCTATGCCGCCCTCAATCAGCGCCAACACCTGTGGCACGGCCAATGCCCACCGGACGGCGTGGATCTCCTGTGCTCGCTGGGCGGCCCGTTCCTCGAACGCAACGGCCGTGGCGTCATCGCGGAGATAGTCGTAGTCGGACAGCACCAGCGATCGCTCCCCCTCGAGCGAGACAATGGCCGGACACTGCCGGTCCTCGATCCCTCGCTCCAAGCGGGTCACGACATCACGCAGGAGGGCCTCGGTCTCGGGGTTCACCCGAGATCCTTACCTCCCGGCTCGTCACGTTCCTTGAAGACGTAGTACGCGTCCATGATTTCGACCGACGCACGATCGCCGAGGTGGGCCAGACGCTGGAGCGTGCGGCTCACCTCGGTGCGTTGTGCCCGGCCCGCGCGCGTCGGCGTCTCATCCACGGCAGTCCCGTCGAGTGCTTCCAGCGCAGCGGAAAGCTCCCTAACGGTCGCCCGGGCCTTACTCAGGTCGATCTCCACAGGCGCTTCCTCCTGGCTCGTCGAGTACTCGAGCAGGAGGTTAGCCCGACAGACGGCTTGACGCAGGGCAGCGAAGCGGCTCAGAGACCGTTCGGTGCCTCCGCCTCAGCCAACGGTGCTCACAGCAGCTCTTGGAGCTCGTCCGCCAGGTCATACGCCGGGTCGCCCGGGAATCGGTTCGCCAGATCGGGCCACAGGGCCTGCCAGACCGTTGGGGCCGCTCCGTAGACAAGGCGGATGACGCCCAACTCTTCCGGATGACTCACCAATCGCAATCGCAGGTCGAGCCCAAGCTCAAGGAGGTTGCGGACCTGGAGTCCGGCGGACGGCGGTGTGTCGTTCTCGCTCAGTGCTTCAGCGAGCAAGTCCAGCACACCGGCCGAGGCCGCCGGGCCCAGCCCGGAAACGGCGAGTTCATAGTCACGGCCACCGCTTCGGTGCAGGCCGATCGTGTAAGCGAAGGGGCGAGCACCGGTTTCCGGGTCGCCTCCCACGTACTGCACGGCATGGCCATAGTTGGCGATGATCGCCTTGATGGCGCGGAGGTACGTGTCTTCCAACATCATGGTGATCCTTCTTGGGGTGCGTCACGGAGGACGGAGGGCCCCTTCCGGGAGCGAATCGGAAGAGGGCCCTCCCCACCCCGGCGGGGGGATGGCCGACGGCAGGGAATGCAGCAAAGCTGCCGCCGGGTCCGGTGGTTGCGGCGGGACTCGAACCCGCGACCCAGGACTTATAAGATCCGCGCTCTACCAACTGAGCTACGCAACCGAGCAGTTCGACCACATCCGGTTCAGAGCGGTGCGTCCTTGAGGCGTCCGGAGGAGGGGGAACTGCTCCTCCGGACGCCGTTCATGGGGTGGCGGTTACCGGGCCCGCGTGCTTGTGGACGACCCAGGTGACCGCCTGCACGGTGCTCGGCAGTTCACCGAGGCGTCGCGCCGCCTCGCGGTAGCAGTCCGCAAGCAGCGAATACCGCCGGGAGTTGGACAGACCCCGGCCACGGTTGCCGTAGGTTTCGCCCACGGCGATGTCGTGGGCGTGCCGATCGATGACCACCGCATCCGGGTCTTCGGGATCCGCGATACACCGGAAGAACATCCCTGTCTTGCGCTCTATCGGGAGCACTTCCAGGGGATCCGCCCCTGCGATGATCTTCGAGGCTTTATTCAAGGCATCGCCGACATGCCCGGACGGAATCCCTGTCGCCATTGCCCGCTGGGCCAACTGGCAGTTCTGCGCCCATGACTTGTTCGCCGAGAGCGCGGCGAGTACGCCAGCGCCGGAACGTACGTCACCGTTGGCGATGAGCGCGGCCAGTTGGTGAGCGGCCCTGTACCAGGTTCGCCCCCGCTCCTCCTGAGCGGGTGTTGCTGCATGCCAGACGCCGATGATGTTGCGCACATATCGCTCTCGCGTCTCCTGCGAAGCACGTCCAGAGACCAATGGGTCCTCCTCTCTCGCCCTCACTCAAATACGGCGCGGGAAAGTACCCAATTACCGATCTCTGAACAGAATCCAGCCCCGAGTCCCGCATTCCCTCACGAGGGCCGGAGGGGATGCGGGACGCACCATAGGTCGCGACCGAACTTCACGCCAAACCGAATTGAAGATCGGCAAGCAGATCCGAATTCCCCTTGCGAACGGCCCACCGACGCATGCCGTCGACCCGATGCGGGTGGAACGGGGCCCAATCCGTGGGCGCGACACGCAGGAACTCTCGACTTTCATGTTCCTCAATGGTCGAGATCACTCGCAGCAAATCCGCGTACAGGTCTTCGTCCGTCGATTCTTTCACCACGATCGGGAATTCCGCATACGCGCTGATCTCGTCCGGGTACCCGCTTCGGGCCTGATCCCGGTTGCTGTTGCGTGCCGGATAGCTCACCCGAACGGCAATGGTTCCCTCGAACCGGTTTACGTGATCGCGGGCTTCGAACGACCAGCCCGGCTTGTAGATCACGCGATGGATGAGTTCAATGGCGCTCGCATTCTCCATGATTCCCTCCGATCGACTGACGCTCACATAAATACGCCAGCCAAAAGGCCTCGATTACCGATCAGGACGGGACTTTCTCACGGCAGAACCGACGCCGGGTTCCGAATCCTGAGATCCGGAACCCGGCCGCCAGAGCAAGGAGCGGCTAGTCGATTTCCCCTACTCCGGCGCCGCGGTACACAAGGTCTTCTCGCACGGCGTCGAGCGACGCCGTAAGCGCGCGCCATTCCTTCAGCGCGACGTCTTTGGCCCGCTGCACCTTCGAAGAGGAGTTGAGAGGCCCTCCGTACAGCTCTTGGGCGGCCCTGCCCATAATGCCAGCGCGCCCTAAGTCGGTCGCCTTTTCGGCGATGGCGAGAACACTGCGCAATGCGGGATACCCGCTGCCGTCACCCCAAGCAGTGCGAAAGATGATTTCGCCGAGGCCCGACAGATAGGGAGCGGACGCAAGAGTGGAGAGTTTGTCGGCGCGCGCAACGCCACGGATCAGCTGCACTCCGGGCGCAGCGTCGACCCCCCTCGCGTATGCGTCCAGCCGGTACCCGTTCCTAGCAGCCGCATCCCTTACCGCCCAGTACTGGATCGCCTTACGGGTCACGACGATCGTCTCTCCGTCGCGCCGCACGTACTGCCAAGCAGACGGTTCGCGCGTTGCCACCCACACCGCTGCAACCTCGCAGTTCACTATGATCTCGCGAAGCCGCTTCGCAAACATCAAGACGGCGTCCTGCGCGACATCGTCGCTCACATCGTCTGTGCCGTACAGCGCGCTCCCATTCCGCGCAGCTGTGCTGCTGCCATCCATCCGCTTACGCGACCGAGTGGAGTCGACGGCACGACAATATCCACGCGCCGCCTTTTGCAGATCCCTGAAGTCCTCCGGCGTCACGCGCTTCATGTCATCTGCCGTAACGTCCGCACCTCGACCAGATTTCGAGGTTTCCCTCGAAAGGGATTGGTTCACGAGGATCGTCTCCGATCGCTCCCGGCGCGCGCCCGATGCGCTGCGCCTTACCAATTCCATTTTCCCGCAATTCGAGAGCAATTCAAGAGGCGAAAGCAAGATTCTTGAGAATTGGGCACCGGCAATTGAACTGTCCAGGATTGAGTGTTGCGACTCAAAACACCCAACAAAGTCGACCAATCTAGATAAGAGTTCGAAAATAACAAATCATTCACACCGTAGAAGACTTGCCAGGAATCCCGGATAACTCAACCAGTTTCATATTCATTTTCCAGAACACGCCGGCTTTGTTCCCCTCCCCCTCGCGGCCACCTGCTGACAGAAGACCTGTCTCAGACAAAGTTGCAGGATGCGCAGGAAGCCCCTCTGGCACCGCTGACCTGCAAGAAGACACGCTCAGGGGGCTACCGCTCAAGCAGGGGGAGGCATTGGCAGACCTGTAGGAAGGGTGGACGGTACCCCCAAGTTCACAGCACCGCGGACCATTTGCCCCGGGACAAACGGGTCTGTCCGTCGGGCGTGATGAGGACATTGGCACCGCGCAGAGGGAGTTCGCCGTGCTGAAGCCAGTAAGCGCGGATCTCGTCGAGCGTGTCCCACAGTCGCCGGGGGCCGCTCTGGTGCACGGTCGGCCGCTCACTACCCAGAGCCGTCGCCCTTGCCCAGGACCCGTCCTCATGCGCCAGCCACGTCGTATGCCGCTCCCCCATCTCCTCATAGCCGTGGAGGATTCCCGGCACGGTGATTTCGAGCATGGAAGCCAGATCCCAGGCCTGTTCTGTGTCGATGACGGGATAGGGGCCGGTGTGGATCTCCTCTCCTTCCGCCGTGCGCGCCATGTCGACCAGGGCATCGGACCGCGGTAGGAAGTCCTCACCCTCTCGAGTCCGCATGAAGCCGGCCCGATCCCACTCGACTCGACCGACGGCGCTGCCGTCACCGCGTTTGTCCGCCGTCACGATCAACGAGGTGCCACCGATCGTGGTCACAAGCCGCCCGCTCGGCTTGAGCGCAGCCAACCAACTGGCGGGGATGGGTCGGACGCCGACAGTGGCGACGATGCGGTCGTAGCCTCCGGGCAGTTCGTCGGTGGCGTCTGCGAGCACGACGTGGGGACGCAATTGAAGACGCTCCAAGCGCCGTCGGGCGGCGTCGACGAGGTAGGGATCCACGTCGACGCTGGTGACACGATGGTTGCCGAGACGCTGAGCGACCAGGGCGGTGCCATACCCAGACCCGGTGCCGACATCCAGCAGTTCGTCACAGTCGTCGAGGCGCGCGTGCTGGAACATCCGCACGAGCAGGCTCGGCAGCGTGGCCGACGACGTGGGCATGCCCTGCGGTTGGTCGTCCGGCTTCGCGTGGTCGGCATGCAAGGGGCCGACCCGCGTGATCAGTGAGATGTCCCGGTAACCGACTGCCAGCCAGGTACGCGTGTCGTCCGCTCCGCGCTGAAGTGCCCAGCCAGCCGGGGTGCGCTGCCACCAGTTGGGGACGAACTGGTGGCGCGGCACCGAGGCAACGGGGCCACGCCAGCGGGACGTGTGGTGGGTCACGCGCGTCGCGAGTGCGGCGGCATGCGGCTGCCAGTTCATGCCCAGAAACCGTACGCCGGGTCACAGGCCGGAGTGTTCGCCGGATCGCAGTCGCCGGAGTCGTCCGGTGTACAACCCCCGCCAAAGGCGACCGGGACTGCACGGCGGGCTTCAGCCCAGCGGGCCCCGGAGAGGACTTCCTTCAGCGGCTGCTCCTTGACGTTCCCGGTGGGCAGGAAACGGCTGAGGATGCAGCCGTACACCTCGCCGTCCGGGGAGACGGCAACGCGATGGTGGAAGCAGTGCCCGCACAACTGGTCGACGCCCGGGATCACGGAGGCGCGCTCGGCAGCCCGACCCACCTTCCTCTCCCCGTCCACTTGGATCCGAGTCACGCCGAGCGCTCGCAGTTCAGCCTCAGCCTGCTCGACCCGCTGTCCGTGAAGGACTCGTACGATTCCGACCCGCAGTGGGATCCCGCGCTCCAGCGCTTCGGCGATGTTGGCGCGGATACGGGCGTGGGTCCCCCGGGTGCCCGTGATCTGGTCGTGCTCGGTCGCAGTATCGCTGTAGTAGCTCGTGGCCAGACGTACGCCATCCTGGGCCAGGGTCTCCCACAGGATGGGACGGATGTGCACGAGGTTGGAGTACACCTCGACGGCCAGTCCCCGCGAGCGGGCGCAGTCGATCAGTTCGATCTGACGCGGGTAGAGCGTCGGCTCACCGCCAATGAACTGGATGCCGGGAATGCCGAGTTCAGCGACGGAGTGTACGACCTTCACCCAGCCGTCATGGGTCATGGTGCCGGGGCCCGCCTTCGGACCGGAATCGGTGCAGCAATGCCGGCACCGCTGCTGGCAGCGGGCGGTCAGCTCGCACTCGACGGAAAGGATCCCATCGGCAGGGGAAGGAATGCGCGCAGACGCGCCTACGACAGTGCTCACGGCGGAACCCTCCTGGTGTGAGAAATGATGAACTGGCCCCGCCCCGGCCGGGGAGCCCTGGGCTGACCGGGGCGGGAGTTTGTGTCCCTCTCCGGCCAGCCTTGCGGCGAAGGCTCGGCCCTGGAGAAGGCGATGGAATCGGATGTGCCCCTGTCTCGCTGAGGCGCAGCCGCCTACAGCTCGTCGAGCCTCGCCTTGTGTACGAGGAGGGCCTCGACAGACCGGGCGAGACCTTGTGCGTACCTGGTCTCACTCGTGAATGTGGAGCCCACAGCGAGTCCAAGACGTCGCCGCGCTTCTTCCACGCCAGCGGTGGCGGGGGCGCTCACGGTGACCTGGACACCCGGTCGGTTGGATCGGTCCTCGATCTCCGGGATCAGCGCTGTCAGGTAGCCGCGCAAGTCAAGCATCAGGCTCAACATCGCTTGTCGCTCTGGGAGTTCGGCATCATCGGCGATCAGGTGCCGAGCGACCGTGAGCATCCCCGCTGGGCTCGCGGCGACGTGCAGGATCTCCTCCAGCGCTCTTCGCAGCGTCGCCGCCCGGGTGATGCCACGTTTGGGAGGGACGAGCCAGTACGGACCCGGAGGTGAATCCTTACCAGCGGGTGGCAGTACGACGTAAGCGTGTGTGCCGAGCCGGCGAGTGTGCGGGACGTCCCAACCTTCCGTGCTGCCGGGCGGTAGAAGGAAGTAGAGGACCGGCTCGGCGCATGCAGGATCGACAGCAACGGCTCCGGGCTGAGCGATCCGTTCGATGGCCTGTACGCCGAGATAGCGGCCGACCCGAACGGCATCCCAGTCGATTCCCGCCGGCGTCAACCGCATGCCGGTCGCCCACGTGATGTCTTCCGCGTTGCTGATCATTTGTTCCGTCCTTCATCGCGCTGTGCGGTGAAGGTAGAAGAAGAGCAACGGCGCGCCCCGAACTGAGAGTTCGGGCGAACCACGGGTTCGTGTCAGACGAGTTGGAGTCGTTGGGTGAGATCCGTGACCTGACGACGGAATGTGGGGCGGACTCGCTTCTGCAGGTCAAGGATCATGCTGCGTGCGAGCGCGCTGCGTACAAGGTCTTCGGGCGCAATCTCTTCGAGGTCGAGGAGGTGCACGAGCACCGCGGCATCTTCGCGGCGCAGGTCATGGCACCGAGCCAGCTCCAGTCCGAACGTGAACTGCCGCTCCCGGCTGGGTAGTCGGCTGGTGTCGATCTGATCAGCCACGCGGAGTCCTTCGACGGCTTCTCCGGCCAGCATCTCGATACTCATTGCGTGCATCTCGACGTTGGTCGGCCCGAAAACCGTCCATTGGACATTGCCCTCGCCGACCTGACGGGCAAGCGGGGCGGCGTGCTGCTCAAGCCGCTGCCGCGCTTCCCACCAGCGATGTCGGCGCGCATCGGATACGACCGCGACAAGTTCGAGAGCACCCTCAACTGCCTTGCTCGCGATAGTGACCGGTGCCTGCCTCAGTTGTGCGACCGCCGAAAGGGCAACGTCCTTGGCCTCGTCGACTGCTCCTGGCTCGTCGTGGGACAACAGGACATGGCCAAGATTCCATTGCGCGGCAGCAATACGCACCGGGTCATCGGCACTCTCTGCTGCACGGATCGCCCGATCGGCGACCATCAGCGACAGGTCCAGCCGTCCCGCGCGGCGGCAGTACGAGCGCAACAGACCGTACAAGTCCGCTGCCACCCGCAGGACTTCGCGCCGTGCCGCAGCGTCATTTCCCGTCCGGTGGGCCCGTACGGCCAGCTCCACCTCGGTGATCAGATCGGGCAGAATCTCTGCGGCCTCGGTGAACCGAGTCCGTGAGGACTGCCATATCCCCCAGGCCTCTCCCACGCGCTCCCGCAATTCCGCGGCGTCCGGAGGCTCATCGTTGCGTGGCGGCCCGCATCCCATGAGCGCGCGAGCCACCGCCGGCGCGGCGGTGAGTGGTGCCGTGGGACACACGACAGGCTCGTCGGCGAGCAGCGCGGCGACGGGGACTCCGAGCTCTGCGGCAAGGCGGGACAGAACACGGGCGGACGGAACCTTCGTACCGGCTTCGATCTGCTGAAGGTAGCGCTCTGTGATGCCGCACAGGCCGGCCACGGCCGCCTGGGAACGGTTGCCGTTCTTGCGCCGGTAGTACTTCACTCGCGCACCAACCGGCAGTGTCGCCGGGTCCACTCCTGGGCCCCCTTCCGCAATCACGGCTCCTGGAGTCAGCGTAGAACGGGAAAGGCGCGCTCGAGCATGATCCGTGCACCCCGACGTGACATCTTGTTACCAGCAGCGGACGGGAAGTTGAGGCTCTCCATGGCATGGCTGGTTCTCTGGGACATCGACCACACCTTGATCGATACCCGCGGTGTCGGCCGCGAGCTGTCGGCCTCGGCGTTCGAACGCACCACGGGACGGGCGATGCGTGAGCAGGCGAAGATCGACGGCATCACGGAGCCCGTCATCTTCCGCGAAACGGCGAAGCTGCACGGACTGTCGACGAACCGGACGGACTTCGAGCGCTTCGCCGAGGCACTGGCCGACGAACACGTGAAGCGCGCGGAAGATCTCCAAGTACGGGGTCTTGCGCTCCCGGGCGCCGCAGCGGCCCTGCACGCGCTCGACGCCGCCGGTTTCCAACAGACCGTCGTGTCCGGAAACATCAAGGCCGTTGCCGAGCTCAAGCTGCGGGTATTCGACCTCGACCGGCACATCCGCTGGGAACTCGGCGCGTACGGAGAGGACGACGACACGCGCGCCGAACTCGTCCGGTTGTCCCTCCAGCGCGCCGGCGCAACTGCCGCGGACTCGGTCCTGATCGGTGACACCCCAGCCGACGTGGAAGGCGCGCACGCCAACGGAGTGCGGGTGATCGCGGTGGCGTCGGGCCGCAGCAATGAATCAACGCTTCAGGCCGAGGGTGCAGAGGCGGTGCTGTCCGATCTGCGCGATACCGAAGTGCTCGTAAAACTCGTGCGTGGCGATGACCGGCAATCGAAGTGACTGTCGCGAGGTCGCGAGGTTCTACGATCCGCACCTCAATGGTCGGGTGGCCCGAGGGAGTCTCACCCCCGGGCTCCCACAGAACGGAGCGTGACAGTCTCCCGTCACTCCGCTCTTGTCACTCTGATCACCAGAAACACGGCGTCCATGCCCAGTGGGCGAAGAGCCTGGGATGCCGGCTGGTGATGCGCTGCCAGCACCTGTGGGCTGCCTTGAACGACCGAAATCGCTTGTACTTCTTGCGGATCCAGCGCATCAGGTAGGCGCTGATACGCCGCAGGAGGGGCAGCAGTTCGGAGCGGTAGAACGCTCCGTAGTACTGCATCCAGCCGCGCACGATCGGGTTGATCCTGCGGGCCAGTTCGGCGAAGGTGAGGCCGATCCGCAGGTGAAGCCGCCAGGAGCGGACCTCCCCGCTGATCTTCTTCAGGGCCTCCTTGCTGATCGCGGGCAGGAAGTTGGTGAAGTTCTTCCCCTTCCTGTTCCGCGCTCTGCGGGCTTGGAACGTGAACCCGAGGAACGTGAACGACGTGTGCTCGTAAGCGCCGCGCCGATTCCCGTCCTTGCAGTACACGATCTTGGTCTTGTCGGGGTGCAACCGCAGCCCGACCTCTTCCATCCTGTTCCTGAGCGCTGTCAGGACCTGTTGAGCCTGGCGCTCGCTGACGCAGTGCACGACCGCGTCATCGGCATACCGTTCGAACTGGACATCCCGGAAGTTGCGGGCCAGCCACAGGTCGAACGCGTAGTGCATGAACAGGTTCGCCAGCACGGGCGAGACCGCGGAGCCCTGCGGGGTCCCCCGGTCCCGCTTCTGCAAGGAACCGTCGGGCAGTTGAAGCGGCGCCTGGAGCCACCGCTTAACATATAAAATCACCCAGACGGCATCGGTGTGAGCCTCCACGGCCTTGACGATGAGGTCCCACCGGACGCTGTCGAAGAACTTCTGAATGTCGAGATCGATCACCCAGTCCTTCCTCCAACACCGTGTCCGGCAGCGCTCCACCGCATCCAGAGCCGACCGTCTTGGCCGGTAGCCATAGGAATCCTCGTGGAACGCAGGCTCCACCCGAACTCCGAGATGCCTGGCCACCACCGTTTGCGCAACGCGGTCGGCGACAGTGGGAATGCCGAGCATTCTTGTGCCGCCACCATGCTGCTTCGGGATCTCCACCGCTCGCACCGGAGGGGGAAAGTACGTCCCCGATGACATCCGATTCCAGATCTTGTACAGGTTGCCCCGCAGATCTGATTCGAAGTCAGCGATGGACTGCCCGTCTACCCCTGGCGCTCCCTGATTCCTCTTTACCTCCTGGAACCCCTCCCAGACTTCCCACTTCGAGATCTCAAACGACTTCTCCGGTGACTTCAACTGGTTCATCGACTCCTCCCGGAGAGCGTCCGGTTGGTCAAACTCCCACAGTCACGAGTGACCCGGCCCCTTCGCTCCACCCCCATTACAGGGGCTTCAGCACTACTACGGGCCGGTCCGCCGACATGCCCCGCGCCGGTACTCAGCTCCTCACGGTGTTCGCCGCTTGGAGTGCTCCCTCTCGCGCCCCCACCGGGATGCAGTGTCGGGGCATGACTTCCCACGTTCCGTACAAGAGCATTAGATCAGACTCACGTCACCTCCATGCCGGACACCGCCTGGCCAATAAACGGGAACCCGCCAGACTCATCCCGAAGCAAAAGCCATCGCCCCGGTTTTGATGCCACTTGAGTTGGATAACGACACGTCGTCAGTGATTCGCTCGCGCTCGTCTTCCTGATCCCTACCTGACACTTCAAAGAGTGCCTTTTCCACATCGCTCACCACAGTCGCGTCGCCGCTCCCGCAGCATGTGGCGGTTTGAAGCCTCCCCCCGCAGGGCGGCTCCGAAGGGCCAAATCCTTCATCTCTTGCACAGCATCAATCGCAGCGGCTCTCCTACATTGAGCCCCTCCTCTTGTTCGTGGCACACGGCCAATTCCAACCTGAACACGCTGGTCATGGGGCTGGTGTGAGTGGTGGGTGGGATTTTCGTGCTGGTCGCAGCACAGATCGCTGGCAGGTGATCGTCTGTCACGGGGCGGTTCCTGTGGATCCCGTCGAGCAAGTTCGGTTGTTCGCAGGGTCGCTCCCGGGAGAGACGTTTGTCCACGCGGGGTCATGAACCTGCCGATCGGACTGTAGCCGGCGTCAGTCGGCTGACGGCGGGGGCAGGGTGTCGACGAGGCTGAGGAGCCTTCGCAGTGCCGGCGCGGCGCTTGCCGACTGGTGGGCCAGGGCGAGGTCCACGGTGGGCATGGGCGCGGCCACGCGCTTGAGCCGCACCCCTGGTATGCGCAGCGCACGGGCACGCCCCTCGGGCACCGGGGCGATGCCGGTGCCCGCGGCGACGCTGAGGAGGAGTTGCTCGTCGTCGGGTTCTTCCCGCACGATGCGCGGCCCGCTGTCGGGCCACAGCTGCCGGGTGATCAGGTCGTGCATTCCGGGGGCGTTCTCGCGCGGCCAGAGGATCACGGGTTCGGCGGCGATGCGTCCGCGGGTGATCCTGCGTTCGCGGGCGAGGGGATGATCGGCGGGGACGGCCACGAGGAGTTCCTCGCGGGCGATGTGCCGACACTCCAGGCCCTCGCTGTCCAGCGGTGGCCGTACGAAGGCGGCGTCCAGTCTTCCGGCCAGCAGCTCGGTGATGTTGTGCGCGGTCCACCCCGTCCGTACGACGAGTTCCACGTCCGGATGGAGGGTGCGGAACGCGGCGAGGAGTGCGTCGACGGGGCCGCCGCGGGCGGAGCGGGTCAGGGCTAGGCGGAGCTGCCCCTGCCGTCCGCCGACGGCTGCCTGGATACGTTCCTTCGCCGCGGCCGCGTGGGCCAGCAGTCCGCTGGATTCGTGGGCTACGACCCCGCCGACGACGGTCAACCGGCAGCCGCGGCTGCCCCGTTCGAGCAGTGGAGCGCCGATGTCCCGTTCCAGTGCCTTGATCTGCTGGCTCAGGGCGGGCTGGGCGATGTGCAGTCGGTGCGCGGCCCGCGTGAAGTTCAACTCCTCGGCCAGCACGAGGAAGTACCGCAGCCGCCGCAAGTCCATCCGCCAACTATAAGCGCGGCTTATTGCATTGAACGTGACTGGTCTTGGACAGGCCGTCAGCTCCCCGCCGACAGTGGCAACACACGGTTCGGCGATCGAGGGGGAGACATGGGCGACAGGTTCGACGCGGTCGTCGTCGGCGCCGGGGTCATCGGGCTCACCACCGCACTGCGCCTGCAGCAGGCCGGTTCCCGCGTCGCCGTGGTCACGGCCGAACCGCCCGCCGAGACGACGTCCTCCGTCGCCGCGGCGGTATGGTACCCGACCCACACCCGGTTCGAACCGCGCGTGCTGGAGTGGGCCACCCACACCCACGACGAGTTCGCCCGCCAGGCGGCGGACGGGGTGCCCGGCGTGGTCATGCGCCCCACCCGAATGCTGCTGCGCGGCCCGATCCACGACATCCCCTGGTGGGCCTCCGCCCTTCCCGACCTCCGCACCCTGCGCGGGGACGAGGTAGGGGCCCCGTTCACCGGCGCCTGGGCGTTCACCGTTCCGACCGTGGAGATGTCCCACTACCTGCCCTGGCTCCAGCAGAGCCTCGCCGCGGCGGGCGGCACGCTGATCCATCGCCGTATCGACGCCCTGGAGCAGGCATGCACATGGGCTCCCGTGGTGGTGAACGCATCCGGCCTGGCGACCCGCGCTCTCTGCGGCGACACCGAAATACGGCCGGCACGAGGACAGTTGGTCCTCGTCGCTAACCCCGGGCTGTCCACATCCGTGCGCGACGAGGACAACGCCGACGGCTACACATACGTCCACCCCCGCAGCACGGACGTCGTCCTCGGCGGCACCTTCGAGATCGGCGAGTGGGACACCACGCCGTCCCCCGCCACCGCCGCCGCGATCCTGCGCCGCTGCACCGAACTGCTGCCGGAACTGGCGGGCGCCCCGGTCCTGGGCCACCAGGTGGGCCTACGTCCCTTTCGCGACAGCGGAGTTCGCCTGGAGGCCGACCCGCGCCCGCCCGGCCGGATACGCCGGCTCGTGCACAACTACGGCCATGGGGGCGCCGGAGTCACCCTCGCCTGGGGCTGCGCGGACGCCGCGACCGCCCTTGTGCACCAGCCCCGTTAGCACCGCTCCCCTACTCAGGAACCGGGTGTACGCCGATGGATTCCACCGAACCCGCCAAGACCGACACGCCCGCCACGTCTGTCGGCGGGACACCACCGCAACCCGGCCGGCCGCCGACGGGGCCCCGCGCCAAGGTGCGGCGCCGCACGCTGCTGCTCGCCGCGCTCGGTCTGACCGCCGTCACCGTCACGTTCGCGGAGATCGAGTCGAGAGCGGGCGACGACGAACCCCGCAAGATCGTGTTCACCGTCCCCGACGGCCACGCCCGCAGCGTGGCGTTCAGCCCGGACGGCAAGACACTCGTCGCCGGCCTGTCCGGAGTCCGGGGTATCAACAGCACGCTGCGGTCGTGGAACCTCGCCAAGGGCGCCGCGACCACCCCCTGGCCCCACCAGGTCGAGGACGTCACAAAGCTGGCCTTCAGCCCGGACGGCAGGACGCTGGCCGTGGCCGGCACCCTTCAAGTGTCCCTGTGGAACGTGGCGAAACCCACCGGCGTCGCGCTGCCCATTCCCACCCTGGACCTGGCGTTCGCCCCGAACGGCAAGACCATGGCCACCGGCGGCCGCGACGGCGTGGCCCGGCTGTGGGACCTGGCCACCGGCACCGTCACCGACACCCTGACGCCCGAGGGCATGACCGTGGTCAACGCAGTGGCGTTCAGCGCGAACGGATACATCCTGGCCACGGGCGGCGACGACCGGAGCGACAGCCCGGTACGGCTGTGGGACCTGCTCGACCCCCTCGGCGACGCCACCCTCGAACTTCCGCATGGGCACGGCTTCAAGCCCCTCGCGTTCAGTCCGGTCGGCGACCTGCTGGCCACGGGCGGCGCCGACGGCACCGTACGCGTGTGGGAGACGCCCGAGACGGACACCGCAGTCGCCACACTCACCGGCCACACCGGCCCGGTGACCGCGGTGGCGTTCAGCCCGGACGGGGACACCCTGGCAACCGGCAGCGACGACAGGACCGTGCGGTTGTGGGACACGAGCTCGCTCGACGTCGTCCCCGTCGACACCCTCACCGGCCAGACCGACAAGGTGACATCAGTGGCGTTCAGCCCGGACGGCAGGACCGTGGCCTCGGGCAGCCTCGACGGCACGGTGCGGCTGTGGCCGAACCGGTGACCACGACTCCCTTGTAGACCACGCCAGTCGACCATTGTGGGGACCAAGTGATGACTGTCAGAGACGCGGAGCCCGCAGCCGGAACGATGTTGCGCGGCAGAGGCGGAACAGCCCACCTGAAACGCAAGGCCGTCGCGTTGGACTGGGCAGGCATCCGGCTGGTCATTCCCCTCCACGCGATCGAGGCCGTCCATGTCGCCAGGAACAAGCGCCCAACTGCCGAGATCCGGCTGAACTCGGCGGCCGCCGGAGCCCGTGCGGCAACGGTCTGCGCGATCAGCTCCCGCAGCATCAAAGAGGTGGAAGCCTTCGCCAACGCCGTCAACGCCGCCCTCCCGCAACGGGACGAGGCCGAAAGACGCATCGACGGCGCGGCCCTGGTGAAGGCGTAGGAACGCCCCCCCACGCCCAGAACACCCCGCAGACCATTCCTGTCCACGGACGAATGGTGGGCCTGCTCCGCGCTCACCTTTCTCTTCGCCCTCGGCCTGCTGCTCCCCGCGCGGGCGGGAGACGGGCACCTCGCCAAGTTGTGGGCCGCCACCTTCGCGGGAGTTGTGTTCGGCTGCGCAGTAGCCCGCAGCACGTGGCGCGCCACGGTGACCTGGTGGCTGCTGCACCGGTACGGCGTGACAACCATCGCCACATACGCGGACTACATGCCCGGGGATGACGACAACACCCCCGGGATCGTGGTGTACGAGTTCACCGACACCGCCGGCACGACTCACGAAGTCCGTCGCAGCGGCGCGCGCTCGGCTCCCGACAACATAGCGATCTCCTACGACCCAGCCAGACCCGACTTCGCCATGGGACCGGGACAACCGTGGGTCAGGACCCTGATCCTGCTGATCCGCCTCCTCGTCGGCGTGCCGATCACGCTCGCCATGGCCGCCTTCCTGCTGTGGTACTTCACCACCGCGATGCACGCGTAGAGCAGGCACAAGCCCCTCCGTCCGACCGCCGAACGATCGGCCCGCGTGGCATTGAGCAAGGGTTTCCATCTCCGCGTGGATCGGTGCAGGCAGCCTCAACCGTGGCTATCAGCCGGTACATCGCCTGATCCGTTGTCACGTCTGCATCGAGGCGTGGTTCCAGTGAGCCTGCGTCATCTTGAAGTTGTAGGTCACGGGGCTGGCGTGGGTCGAGGCTGGGATGCTTGTACTGGTCGTGGGCGTGATCGGTAGCGGGTGATCGTCTGGCGGCGGTGGGCCTCGGCGTTCGTCAGTACGAGGAGAGCCGCAGCGGCGTGGTCGCGTGCCGCGCGTTCATGCGCACTTTGGTGAGCAATCGCCAGACACCTCACGTTGCCAACGTGTCAAGCAGCGGTGGGGAAAGCGGTGCGTTCGTCGAACAACTCGTGCTTCTGAAGACAGTGATAGAGCTGTCCGAGCATTCGATTGAACAGGTTCCGCCGGGCGGCGGCGTTCCAGTCGCCGTGTTCGTCGCGGCGTCGACGGTAGTGGGCTTTGGCCCCGGGTGATCCGTTCGGAGCGGCGAAGGCCCATAGGTAGCCGGCGTGGTTGAGCCGGTCGTTCTTCACCCAGCGGCGGGTGATGCTCGTCTTCTTGCCAGAGGCCCGGGTGATGGGCGAGGAGCCTGCGTATGCCTTCAGCCCCCGGGCGTCGGCGAAGCGGGTGCGGTCGTCCCCGATCTCGGCGAGGATCCGGGCGGCGAGCTGGATGCCGAGCCCGGGAAAGCTCGTCAGGATGTCGGCGTCCGGGTGCTGAGGGAACGCTTCTTCCACCGCCTGGGCGAGTTGATCGGCGGCAGCGCAGGCGGCGTCGAGCTGCATCAGGAGGGCGAGCATCTGCTTGCCGAGGGCGTCCTCGATGAGCGGGGGCTGGTGGGCCCACTCAGCGTGGAAGACGTCGCGGAGCCGGTCGGCCTCGGCTGCAAGACCACGCTGGCGGCCGGCGCGCTTGAGGGCCGCCTGGAGCTGGCTGCGGGTCAGTCGTGCCGCCCGCGTCGGGGTCGGGGCGGTCTTGAGGAGTTCGCGTGCCTCGGGGCGGCACAGGCCGTTGGTCCAGGTAGCGAAGGCGTCCAGGGCGGCCGGATAGTACTCCCGGAGCAGGGAGCGTAGTTGGTTGGCGAGCTGCTGCCGGTTCCACAGGGCGTCCTGCTGGGCACGGGCGAGGACGGCGATCGCCCGGCCGAGGTCGGAGTCGTCGGGCAGCGGCCGGTGTGCGTGCATGTCGGTGCGCAGGATGTTCGCCAGGACGAGGGCATCGCCGGGGTCGGACTTCTTGCGCGAGACGCTGTGCCTGTCGCGGTAGCGGGCGGCGGCCAGCGGATTGATCGCGTACACCTTCCGCTTCCCGGTCCGCAGCACGGCGACGAGCAGGCCGCGGGAGGTCTCGATGGCCACCGGGATCGGGTTCTCCTCGGTGTCGCCGTGCTCGGCGAGCAGCTCGAGCAGCAGCTTGTAGCCGACGGCGTCGTCGGTTATGTGCCGCTTGGCAACTAACGTGCCGGCGTCGTCGACCAGGGCGACGTCGTGGGTGCGTTCGGCCCAGTCGATTCCGCAGTAGATCAAGGCAGTTCCTTCCCGATGTGCTGATGTTTACGCTGGTCACGAGCGCATGCGGGCCACGCGTCGCACTAATCCCAGGCATCAACCGCCACTGCGGATGTGCCGCCACCTCACGAGCCGTTCGTGGCACCAGCGCACCCCACGGGCCTCGGTCTGCGCAGGAGCTCGAACGGCCCGGGCGTATCAAGAAGTCACCGCGGAGTGGGCTCACACCACCAACACCAACGAGCGGCCGAGGTGTTGGGTGTTGACGCTCGCGGGTGCTGGATGTCACCGGTCTGGCGAGAGGCATCAAGGCCCGTTCTTCAGAAGGCATACGTCCAGCACCCGACTCGAACACCCAAGGAACGACGGGGCTCCCTCGGGTTGCCCTTGAAAAGGGATTAGTTCTTCAGGTCGGCGAAGCCGTGCTCGTTCGCCGCTCGCTCGCGGCTGTCCAGCTGGTTCGCTTCCTTCTGGGCGGCAGTGAGCGGATGGCCGCGGGGCGCCCGTCGGCCGGTGATGAACCGGTCCAATCCGTACACGACTTCCTTGGACGCAACCGAGGATGGGCACGAGAGTGGGCATCGTCATCTCATGTATCAGCTGTTCATAGCAGGTCTCGTCATAGCCGCCGTGATGCTCTCGGTGCTGGTCGTCGGGTTCCTGGCGGTGACTGTCAGATTGTGGGACGCCTGGTGGGCCAGAGCGGCCCATGCCTTGGTCTTCCTGGCGGCCGCGGCGGCCGTGGCGTTCGGGATCCACTGGGTGATCCATGCCCTGCCGCCGGGCGGATGCGTGCACCATCCATGCGTCACCGCCCCCGGCGACTAGTCGGCACGGGCCTCGATCGCGTTGCGGACCTCCTGTCGACAGAACTCCTCGCGACATCGCAGGTCACCTCAACCCACCACCTTCCCCAGCTCCCATCCCGCGCACGCCACCCCTCGCCGGCGCCCCCGCCATCTCGGAGCCCGAGCGCCCCCGCCGGAGGCTGCTCTGACCGTGGCCGCTCTCCACGGTGATCGACCCATGACCCGGCTAGCCTCGTGGGCACGCGTCGGCGCAGCGTGAGCGGAGCGGCCGGCGGGAGTGCGGTGCAGCCAGCCCCGGTCCGCCAGGCGCTTGAGCCTGTCACGGACCGGCTCGACCTGCCCGGGCCCAGTACCCTTGCCGAGCTGGATACTGACGTCCTTGGCCCGGACAGGCTCCGAGGCTGCGGCCACGATCTTCCTGATTGCCTGGTAGCCGGCGGGCAGCACGCTCTCGTCCATGCTTGGCTAGCGGTGCGGGACCAGAAGCATCCCGCCAGCCCCCGGAGTGGCCGCGATCCGTTCCAACTCCTCGGCCATGGCGGGGTCATCGACCTGCCCCTCCGCTCGGCCTCGATGAACCGACCGATCACCACCTCGGCGGCATCCAGCCGGGCCACCTCGGCATCGATCTCTACGAGCTCCTTACGCAACCGCTCGGCGCGGTCGGCCAGCACGACCCTCCGCTCCATCACCCAGACCAGTACATCCACCACCAGCAGCCCCTTCCCGCCCGGATCTTCGCGGAGCCTACGAGGCACTCGAACCCAGGACCCCGATTCCGGTGAAGAGGCCCCGCGGCAGACGATCACCTGCTACCGATCACGCCCGCGACCACCACGAGCATCCCAGCCCCAACCCACGCCAGGCTACTGGGTCCATCGACACGTCAAGAGGAAGGTCACCGCAGACCAGGGCACGTTCCTTGAGTCGGTGGGACTCGAACCCACGGCCAACGGATTATGAGTCCGGTGGTCACGGCCCCACGTCAAGGGCCTCGCTGTATCGCGCAGCGCCAGCTCCGGCCAACCCATCAGGCCTGGTCGCCTCGTAAGCTGACACCCCCATGTCCACGCAGCAGCGCCTCACACAGCCCGATGGTGCTTGGGCTAGGTTCCTCCTCTATCTCTGCAAGACTCCTTTTGAGCAGCTCGAGGGTCCGGCGGACAGCATCCAAAAGCCCCAACTGCGCCTGTAGGCGTGCGATATCTCGATAGATCGCCTCGTTATAGGTGTCCCGCTCTCGCGCACGCTCCAAGAGATGCAGTGCCTGACGTGGATCGGTCCGACTTACATGGCGCACCACGGCCGAGACAGCGTCCAAGAAGTCCCGCCTCAATGCCTCTCGAGGCGTTTCCGCCCACTCGGCGGAGACATCTTCGGCGAAGTCTCCCGTATAGAGGTCGACTGCTTGATGCAGTGCCGCGCTCGCCCTCTCCTCGTCGTCCACGAGCTGGCGGGATAGCGCAAGAGCGGCCCTGAACTCCCACAGATCCACGACCACATGGTCCTTGTCCAGGGCGTAGCGGCTGTCGCTCTGCACGGTCACATCCGTGAGGCCGCCATGCGTCACCGTACGGAGGGCTCGGCGCACCTGGCTCAGTGTCGCGTGCAGGCTGTTGTACGGGCGGCTGTGAGGGGCTTGGGGCCACAACGTGGCAGCGACCGTTTCCCGGCGTGCTCCCTCTTGGCGCAGAGACAGAAATGCCATCAGTTCACGCTGCTTGTGAGCAAACGCGTTGGTGATTCCCACAGCCACGGGAGAGTCAGGCGGGACATATCTCAGGCAAACAGCGCCAAGGACACTGACCTGGACTACAGGCTCGTGGCTCTGGGCCGTTGAGCGCGGAACGGCTTCTTCGTCGGGTGGATGCTCGGGAGTCGGGTGACGATGGATAGGCTCCGGGACCTGTGCCTCCGAAGTCGCTGCTTCCGCTTCGATCAGTAGCTCAACCAACGCACCCGCGTCCTCGGTTGACAGCCTGAACAGCCGGGCCCCAGCGAAGGCACCTTCTGAATCGGCAGGCACAGCAACCGCGACGCTACCGTCCTCTCGAATGCGCAGCGTAGTCCCCGACGGCCACTGTCCGATCAAAATGCCCGCCATGCCGAGCGTGGAGCCGTTGTCGAGTACGGCTTGCAGGCGACGTTCATCCATGGCCTGCGCCGTAGCGACGAGCACGAGTTCGGTCCAGCCGGTGTCACTGACCCCCTCTTGTCCGTGCCTTGCGCGCGCACGGGAGAGCAACTCGCCCTCCATCACGTTCAGCGCCTCATCTTGGTCGGCGACAACACGAAGTCGGCCCATCGGCCTCAGCGTGCTCGCTTCTCTGCCCAGAAGGCGCGATACATCGGGTGCCGGGACTACGAGTTCGACCTCACCCTGGCCTGGAAGCCGTTGTTCGCCCAGCAGTTGGACCAGCAGAGCACGTGCGGCGTCCAGGGCGCCCGGTCCGACCAGCCCCAGCCCTCGAGTCCGCGCCAGGTCCCAAGCGAGTGCACGCCCCTCCTTGGCTCCGACGACGTGCGTGGGCTTCCCGAACTCGGACAACACAGGGGCGCCGCTTGGCGTTTCACGTTCATCCGGCGCCTTCTCCTGAGCCTGCCGCAGAGCTCGGATCACGGGCGCGAAGTGGACGTCGTCGCGTCTGCCGCTCCCCGGTCGGTAGCGCATCCTCCGGCGTCGTCGTACGACCACGAGGGCCACCACGATCGCCGTGGCCAAGCCAAGCCCTACCAATGCGCCGTCCGGCAAACTGACTCCCGGAGCCGATCCATTGCCCCGCTTATCGGAGTTGGTGGCAGAACTCGAGGCTGAGTGCTCGGTCGGTGTTGGCGAACCCGACGATGGCAATGGCGACCCAGCGTTGGGCGAGCCGCCCGGCTTTTGACCAGCGTGGTCGTCGTCCGGGGTCGGGGCGGACGGCACGGGCAGGCGCAGTATCCAACCCGGCTGGATGAGGTTCGGGTGTGTGAGTGCCCCGCCGTCGGGCTGTGTCCGGTTGCGGTTCAGCTCGAAGATCTGCGGCCAGAGCGAACCGTCACCCAGCCGACGCTCGGCGATGCGCCAGAGGCTGTCGTGGATACCGTTGCGGGGTGTCCGTACCACGACGGTCGTGTTCGTGTCGTTCGCTACGCCGTCTGGTCCACGTAGGCTTCTGCCCGATATCCCTGCCTCCCAAGGGGAGTTGGGCGATCCACTGTCGGCCAAAGGGTGCTTCTGGACCGCCAGTGCCCAGTGAAGGTCACGCGTGGGTGTGAGCGCCAGCACGACGCCACTGACGAGCGCCGCGGCCAATACCCTCAACGGCCCTGTCCTGGACACGCGAGTGCGCAAGCGAGGCAACAGGCATGCGGCCTCGCCGAGCACGTTGAGAACGGCGGCGGCAAAGGCAGCCCAGAGCACCCACAGGGCACACTCGAGCGCATCGAGCAGCATGCCGGTGCTCAACGGCGAAGCCAGGAACGAAACCACTTCCCCGATCCGCGGCAGACGGCGCGGCAAAGGCCAACCGACATACCGAGCCAATCCCCACGGGATCCCTACGACGAGAAGTGCAAGAACGCCGACCGCCAGGATGCCGCGCGCCAAGGCGCCCCCGCGTCGCAAAGTCTGTGCCCCCATCTCAGCCCCATGTTTACGGTGCCCGGACCGCGACTCCGCGTACTGGGCGGGCGCTGCCGACGGCAGTGACGGTGAGCTCATCAACGCCGAAGAACCGGAGGAACTCGGTGGATTGGCGGGCCGTGACGGTCACATTCACGGTCGTGGTCGTCGCGGCGACGCTGCCCTCATCACCTGTGGACGACAGGTAGGTGCGCGCACGCTTCCGTGCCTCGTTGGGGGCCAACGCCCACGTCCCGTCACGGCGATACGCGGCAATGTCGATGGCCTGGGCACCTGCTCGAGCCGCCTCCTGAGCCTCGCCGAGAGCACGGCTCTTGGCCGCCAGCGCGAGGCCGCCGTCGAGGACCAGGCCCGCGAACATCACGGTCGCCGCAGTGATGACTACGCCGAAGACCGCAATCTGGCCCTTGTCGTCGTACGGCCCACGGCGTGCGAAGCCAGTCACGGAGTCCCGCCTTCCTGGATCGTCGCCCGAGAGTCGGCTGTCGGAAAGGCCGTAGGTTCAGGTTCTGAAGCATCTCCATGAATCATGCGGATCTTCCGAAATCCATGAAGCACCGGCACTCCTGGTGAACTGGAGCGGTCATGACGCTTGACCAATACGCACTGGCTCTTGCCACCGCGGACGCGGGAGACAGCTTGTGCACCAGCCAAGTACGCAACCTTCGACTCGTTGACGTCAGCGCCGGCTGGCTCCACATCGACGACCGCAAGATCCCCCTGGCCGATCCGGTTCGCGAACGGATCGCCGCCTATCTGGACTACCGCACCGCCACCAGGCCCAACATCGCCGAGCCGCACCTGCTCATCAACCCGGGCAGGACCCTGGAATCCCGCAACGTCGGCATCCGCGCCGAAGCGATGGCCAGCACCGGAGACGCCAAGCGTCTGCTCAACATGTTCGGCCTTTCCATAAGCGCCAGGCTCCGCTACGCCGACGTCGTCGGCCACCCCGGCTTCACCGACGCCGCCCCGTCGACCTGATCGAGCAACCTCCCCCCGAGCTTGAAGTCCACCCGCTCCCGTAACCTCACGGCTATGCCCACCGGTCACACTGCCTGCCACTGCGTCGCCTGCCAGGACACCAACGAACTGGACCCACGCACTCAGTCGACCGTCGACGCCATCCATCAGCACGGCTGGCAAGTCGTGATGATCCCCACCGATGACCACGGACCAGGCTGGGCCTACACCATCGGCCTGTGGCACTGCCACCGGATACCCGAGCTTGCGATGTTCGGCCTGGACATCCACCTGATGCACACAGTCCTCAACGACCTCGGTCAGCGCGCCGTCGAAGGACAACCTCTGGAGGCCGACCAGGAGCGGCACGACGTCGCCAGCGTCCCGGTCGTCCTCAAACCCGTCGACTACCGCTGGTACAAGGCGTTCTTCGGCACCGCGATCGGCTACTACCGCAAGCCGCCGTTCCCGTTCCTCCAGGTCGTCTGGCCCAACCGCGACGGAGCCTTCCCCTGGGAGCCCGGCGGAGAAAATCTGTTCAGCCGCCAACCCCAGCTGTCGCTGCACCCCGACGAACACCCTGTCGGGGTCTGGACGCAAGATCTGTGAAGAGGCGACCGGGACGCCCTCACGGACAATGACGCCATGACGCGCTGGTTCCGCGCCTACTGGGCCGAGGAAGACACCTGGTTCTACTTTGAGGTCGACGCAGACGGCTGGGTCACTCGCCAGGTCGAACTCGCTGGACCGCTCGAGAAGCCCATCGCCGCAGCGTCGTTGGCCGAATGGGAAGCCGCCCAGCAAGCCGGAACCCTTCGAGACTACGAAGCAACGTTCGGCTTCACCGCGGAGATTGCCGTCCACGAGTGGGACGCACACGAGCCGCAAACCCTCGCAGCCGGAGAGTTTGAGACCGTCTGGCTCACAGCACGAGCAGCCTGCCAAGCAAGAGCTCGAGCACGCTCCACGCACGGAATATGAACGAAAGCATTCCCGCGCACTCACGGCTCAGCACCCACACTTCGGTTCGGCCCCCATGGCACTTGAGAATTTGCGAACCCAAGAGCACTACCTCGGTACACATCGACCGGAGAGGCCATGGAGACACGGATGATCGCAGTGCCCGGCACCTGCAGCAGGGCCAAATCGCTGAGATCGACGAGACACGTGACCACGGCGGTGACGGTGTCCCCCGGCTGCAGGCCGCCCTCAACCTCGACGTCCAGTGACCGACAAACAACGCCCGCATCCCCCAGCGCGGCAGCGGCGGTAGCGCGGGCCCGGTTCTTCGCGACGCCGACGGAGGGAGCCGTACTCGCCGCTCGGGCGGCTTGATGTGCAGCATCGGCGACGCGCAGGCGGGACTCCGTCACACGTCCGCAGAGAACCATGAAGGCCAGCATGAGCAGAGGCACAGCAACGACCATCACAAGCTCCACTGTCGCCAGTCCACTGTCCGTCCGACTGTGCTGACTGCCGCGTCCTCTCGTGCGCCGCTTCCGCACAGGAGCAGCCCTTGTCATGGCTGCCCTCCCCTACCTTCGAACGCCTCGACTGGGCCGGCCGCCCGTGCACTCACTGAGATACGAACGAACGGAACGACACTCGTTACCTCGCCCAACACACGGACCTCGGCCCGGTCCTCTCCTCGGCGCACCGCAACCTGCGTGTGGTGAAGAGGCCCGCGCCCTATCTGGTCGAGGACGTAATGGGCCTCGTCCTCCCCCGCCGCTGCGCTGCCGTTCTCCACCCGGGTGACCGCCAGTGCGTGCGAGGCCGCCGCCTGCGCTATGTGGGCCGCGTGGAAGTACAGGGCGGTCTGGGCGAGCAGGAGGACGAGGAGGAACATGAGCGGCATGCCGATCACCATCTCCACCGTGGCGCTCCCGTCGCCGCGACGCCGCTCTACTTGAACAGGGTTTCCCGGGCTGCCGCCAGGATCTGCGGACCCCAGAGCGATGTGACCGCGAGTGCCAGTGCCGCACCGAAGGCCGTCCAGATCACCATTTCCGGTGTGACGGAACCGTCGTCGTACGACATCCCTCGAAGAACAGCTCGACGGAGAACCCCGACGATGCGAGCGATCAAACTCCCTCGCGTGGTGAACAGACACATGACCGAACTCCTCTCTGCGCCGTGGCGGGGTCATAGCGACGCCGTGATCTGTGTGAAGGCCGGATAGAAGACGAAAATGACGAAGCCGAAGGCCATGAGCATGCAGGGCAACGCCATGCGTTCGGTCGCCGCGTTGGCGCGGCCTTCGGCTTCGGCGCCGTCCCGATGACGCATGGCGGCTGCCTTGGCCGACAGCGATGCGCGGATCTTGGATCCCTCGGAGCCGGCGAGGGAGAGGGCGGCGGCGAGTTCGGTCAACTCCTCGATCCCCAGCCTCGTGCCGAGTCCACCCAACGCTCTCCAGGGCGAACTGCGCGTGATCCGGGCCGTGTTGAGGGTCCGACGGAGTTGCTCGAAAGCCCATCCCTGCCCGATGTCGACGGCGTCGTGCAGCGCGGATTCGAGTCCTGCGCCGCCGGCCAGAAGGATGTGAATGAGGTTGAGGTACGAGCCGAGAGCGTGGCGGAATGCTGCGCGTCGACGTCGTGCCCTGGCCCGTACGGTCATATCGGGGAGCAGGAATCCAGCGGTCGCGAAGGCCAGGGCAGCGCCTGCGGGTACGGCCCACGGCTGCGCGTTGCCGTCGAGTGCGACCATGGTTTGGACAGTCGTGGGGAGGAGGAGGCCTATCAGGCCGAGGCTTGCCTTCTCTGCGAGATGGGAGTCGGCCGACTGTTCGGTGAGGGCCAGATCCGCCGCGATGCCTCGGCGGGGCAGCCCGAGAGATCGCAGCGGCCCGATGAAGGGCGTCCCCAACCGGGCGGCCCAGCCTTCCTGTTGGGCCATCGGCCGGATCGCGGGTTTCGCGTGGGAGCGCAGCCGTGCGACCAGGTGGGCCAGGCGCGGTCTCGGTGGGACGAGCCACACGATCAGCGCCCAGAGTCCCAGGCCGACTCCCGCTCCCAGAAGCATGGTCAGCTTCATCGTCTGACCTCCCGGCTCGCCGATCGAGCCCTGTCAGGGGCACCGGCTGGACCTTCGAGTCGGCCCAAGAAGCGATCCGGGTCATCGGATCGGGCCAGGTGTCGAAGCCACAGGAACCCGCAGCCGAACAGCCCGCCGATGGACGCCAGGACCAACTGTCCGGCAAAGGTGTCGTACGGATCCAAGAAGGGCCGGTTGAGCAGTACGAGCCCCAGCGCGAAGGACAAGGACGTGATGACGACGACGCGCACGGTCGTCCGCGTACGGGCTCTGGCCGCGTCCACGCGCTGGTCGATGGCCACCTGGGCACGCGCCGTTGCCGCGAGTTCGCCCAACAGAGAGGACAACCGCCGGGCCGGGTGCTGTGAAGACAGCACGAGCGCGGCCAGGACGAGGTCGGCCGTCGGCTCTGCCAGTTCATCGGCAAGGAGTCGTGCCGCAGTGGCGAGGCCTTCGCCACGCTCCAGACGCACTGAAAGCTCCAGGATCTGGGGCCGGATCGACTCAGGCGCAGCACTGGCCGTGGCGACGATCGACTGCTCCAGACCCGCAGCCGCAGCGAGGGTGTCGCGCAGCATCTCGCTCCAGGCCGCCATGCCTTCGATCCGCGCGAGTCGCCGCTGGTCGACCGTGGCCAAGCCGAACAACGCCGGCAGGCTCCAGACAGCCATGGCAGCCAGCAGGCCTCCCGCCACCCAGCCCGTAAGAGCCCCGCACGCCAGACCCGCGGCAAAGGACACAGCGAGCCGACGGCCGAGGCGGGCCCGCTGTTCCCGGGACAACAGGCGCCGTCGGACGGCCACAACCGGTGCGGGTTCACCAGAGCGACGCCATCCTCGTACGACGAGAAGCAGCCCCAGGCCGAAGCCGAACCCGAGCAGGGCGGCGGCCGAGACCGCGTCGGCGCTCACGGCAGCCGCCCCCACTCCCCTGGCTCTGGCTCTGGCTCCAATCGATCGGGGTCGAGCCCGGCCGTCTCCAGCTCGTCCAGCGTCTCGGACCGCAGGGGTACACCGGGTATTGCTCGTCGGTCAGGTCCCGGTCTGAACACCTCGTTGGAGACGATTTGTGGGCCGTCGGCGTCGACAACCTCCCGTATGGAGGAGACCACACGCAGACCGGCCTCCCCGAGCGGACGGTCCAAGTGCACGACGAAGTCCAGCGCGGAGGCGACCAGAAGGTTGGTGGCCTCCAGAGGCAACTGTTCGGCCCCCTGCACCGCGTACGCGGCAAGCCGAGTGAACGCGCCCCGGCTGCTCGAGGCGTGCAAAGTAGCCATGGACCCGTCGTTGCCTTGGCTCATCGCGTTGCACATGGGGATGACTTCGGGCCCGCGTACCTCACCGACGATGACCCGGTCCGGCGCCATGCGCAGGGCCCAGCGCACCAACTCGGCCTGGCTGATGGCTCCTTCGCCCTCGATATTCGCTTCACGGGCCTGCATCGCGACGACATCGGGATGAGCTTCGGAGTCGGCATCCAAGCCGAGTTCGAAGACGTCCTCGATGGTGACGAGGCGCTCCCATGGTGGGATCTCTGCCGCGAGCGCACGCAGAAGCGTGGTTTTGCCGATCGATGTTCCGCCGGTGATCAGCACGTTCTTCCTGGCCCGGACAATCGCTGCCAGGAATGCTTCCAGTCGACGGTCGAGGGTCCCGTTCCTACGCAGCTCAGCAAGGGAAACCGCCTTGTATCGATGGCGCCGGATCGACACCGACGGACGAGGCGTCACCGCCATGACAGCGAACACTCGCTCACCGCCTGGGAGTTGGAAGCTCACTCCGGGGCTTCCTCGGTCGAAACGCCGCTCCTCCACGCCGGAGCGCGCTGCCAGTTCCCGGATGAGCTGGACCAGTTCGGCATCGGAGCCCACAGGGGACGGCTGCTCTCCTCGGCGGCCGTCGGAGTGGCGTACGAAGACTCGATCGCCGTTGATGTTGATGTTCTCGATGTCGGGGTTATGGAGCAGCGGTTCGAGGCCGGCCAGGCCGAAGAGTTCGTCGAGCACGGTCGCGATCACACGCTGCTCGACATCAGGCGGCACGACCCGCCCACCCCTGGTCATCTGTTCCCGGGCGTACTCCTCGGCTGCATCGGCGAGGATCTCGTCCGCTGCTGCCCTGCGGGCGGTGGCGGTCCAATGGGTCTTACCCGCGCCTTCCTTCGCACGGATGCGCTCGGCAAGCCCTTCGGACACCTGGAGGCGAAGTCGCTCTCGGAGCCGTTCCGCGGCGCTGTTCTCGTCTGACCGCATGCCCGGCACGTCGGACGGATCGTGTACGCCCGAGCCCGGCAGCGAGTGCGGCAGTCCGTTGTGCCTCGGAGAACCGTAGATCTTGGACTCACGCACCTCTTCCGCCGTCATCACGCCACTCCTGCTTCCGAAGCCGCGGCCTCACTCCTGGGCTCCGCGGCCGCCTTGTCGACGAGTCGTACCGCGAGGACGGCCAGTGCTTTGCCGAGCTCCGACCGCACGAGAGCCGAACGCCGGCGGCCGACACCGCGCAGCACCGCCGCACCTCTGGGGTCCTCCGGAAGATGCGCCAACACGTCGAATCCCAGTTCCCGGGACACCTCTTGTGACCGATAGCCGTCGCCCACAAGCACGAAGGAGGGCCGCCGCGACCACTGGGAAAGCACGTCGACCTTGCTCGCGGCGTGCGCGAGGGCATCGTCTCGGGCGCGCATGAGCAGGAGCAGGTCATCGGCGCCTCGGACGAGCGGCAAGACGGGCGAGTGCGGATCGATCCGTCCGCAATCCGCGACGATCACAGCTCCGGCGGGTGCGGCCGCACGCCCGAGCGCCGACTGCTCGACGCTCGCACCCATGAGTTGCGTCAGGGCGGCGTGTGCCTGGTCGGCTCCGGGAGGTCCGGCCACGACGCGCAGCTCTCCGGGCAGCTGTTGCGTGTGCTGCCACAGCAGGTCGGACGACTCGGTGCGTCGTGCCGCAGCTGCCAGGCTCACCAAGCCTGGCTCGAGGGCCAAGCGAAAGCGGGCCACCAGGTCGCCACCTGCCGGATCGCACTCCACGACAACGGGTCGATATCCGGTCGGCCATCGGCTCGCGAGCCCCAATGCAAGCGTCGTCGCCCCGGGCGATCCCTTCAGACTGCCAATCGCGATCAGCGTCACGGCCCACCACCTCCGTGCACGACGACGATGCGGATCGTGCCGTCGGCTGCTGCGGCGAGCTGCTCGGCGTCGTCTTCGGCGAGCAGGAGGGTCACCACCGTCAGCTGCTCGTCCCGGACAGGTCGTACGTCGTCGACCACGGCCGACCACGACCTGTTGCCGGCGCTCACAGGCGGGGCATTGGTGGCTTCGCCGTTCCCGGGGACGGCCACCGCCGAGACGTGGCTGCCCGGTCCGATTCCCGCGGGTAGCTGACCGGCCTTGAGGCCTACGGCCGCCACAGCCTGACCAGCGGGCGGGACTCTCGTACGCCCCAACACGCTCTCGGTCAGCAACGCTCCGGCGGGCAGGCTGTAGGCCAAAGAGCGCCCTTCCACTGCCGTTCGAGATCCAGCCGACAGGACGTCGAGACCGCTGTCGCGCGCCACCCTCACTTCTCGCAGGTCGGCGCCGCTCAGCTTCTGGCCGACAGCCACAGGCCGAGCGAGCGCGAGCACGTTCTCGCGCTCCCCCAGCCGATCGGTCAGCAGCACCGCTCCCGTTACACACCCGAGGACCAGGAGGGCACCGATCACCAGGTACGGCAACTGCCGCCGTCGTGCGACGACCGACAGCCGGCTCGGGGCGCGATCTGTACGGTGCCCGGAGTCGCGAAGAGCTGCCCGCGCGGACGGGGGCTTGCCGTGCTCCTTCGCGCGTACTTGCGTTCTCACCCTTCGACCTCCCCTCCGTACCGCCTCCCGGTGTTCAGCGCATGGCTCTCGGCGACGCGCACATGCACATTCGACGTCGTAGTGAGATCCGGGAACACTCCGGACTGCCCAGCACCGGTCCAAGTGACCGCCCAGTGCACGGTCACCGAGAATGCGTATGCCTCACCCGGATGTCCCGCGGACGAGGTGCGATACGTATGGCCGCAGTCCGGAGAAGGACTACTCGCGTGTACGGCATCTACGGAGTCATACGGCGTTCCCGGCCCTCCGCAGGTGACTGTGCCGCCGTCACCCGGTCGCCAGACCGCCTGCGTGGGCCGCGCCACGGCAGTGACGGCAACCCCGGGCACCGAGGCCGTCGCAGAGACATCACGCCAGTCCCCGCGGTCCAGCCAAAACCACGTCGGCAGATTCACCAACTGCTCCCCGCGCGGGCTCATTTCTATCGCCAGTGATGGAAGGCGGAGTTGCTTCCGCGCTTGCTGCGCGAGGTCCGCGGGCGTGGGCGCCGCGTGAGCCCCTCCACCAATCTGAGCGCCGTCGGGAATCCATACAGGTGGCCGGTAGAACGCGTCCCGTGCTCCGCCCTCGGTGCACTTGTACACGTACCAGGCGCCCTTCTCGCCCGGCTTCGGATTGCCGGCCCGGCTGTCCGCAGAAGGCCCGAGCCGGCTGACGAACACCGCCCTCACCGCCCGGGCCCTCTGCCTGTCCGCCGGCCCGTGATAGGCGGCCGTGGCCACCACCGGCGGAGGCTCGTAGTCGCTGCGTTCGTAGGCACACATCGCAAGATTCGGATCGCGCGCCGAACTCCCGCCGCTCCCACCGTTTTCGCTGCCGCCACCACGCGGCGAAGGCACCCGAGGCTTCGCACGCCGGGGCACGTCGCTTCCGCCGCCCCCTTTGCCGGCGCCGAGTTCACAGCCCGCGTACGGATTCTGCGAGCAGTCGACGGATCCCCAGCCCCCGTCCGCGAGCGCCGGGGCGGTGCCCGCGACCAGGAGCACCGCGGCCACGCATGACACAACGGATGCACACCTCAACACGACCCGACCCCCTCGACGGCGAAGCGGGCGACCTTCCACGTCCCGTCGTCCTGCTTCTTGACCTCCGCGGTGATCTGTTGCCGTCCTCCTGGGGCGTCGTCCGCCAACTGGCCTGTCCTCTTGCGGTACTTCAGCCAGTGGGTGGAGTCGCCGCAGTCGGAGATCAACACCACAGCGGGGTCAGCGGACGGGGAAATCTGGGTGACCGACGGTGAGTTCTTCGGCTCCCCCTTGGTGATGAGGCCGTTGAGATGGTCGGCGTACATGCCGCGAGTGATCGCTCCGAGGGCCTCGCCCGTGGCGTGCCGGGCGAGCAGCGGCGACTGCCAGTTCGAGGTTTCTGCCTCCGTGGCCATGTCCTGCCACATGCCCCGGTACGCCTGCGTCGCCTGCTCTTGGGCGGCTTCGGCGCGCGACCACGTGTGCGACGTGCTCGGACTCGTCACGCCTGAATCGCGTCGGTCGACGGCACTTCCGGCGCCCGGCGTGCCGTGGCCCGAGTCCGTGCAACCGGCGACGACCAGGGTCAGTCCCGCGCCGACACCGGCGTACACGGCCCGGCACCTCGCTCTCCCCAAACCAGGCACGGTGGCACCTCCCGAAGAGGACGGACGCTGCTGCCCACCGCACGCCATGCGTGGGCATATCCATCCCTACTCCGGGCCGACGGACCTACTTCAAGGTGCGTGGACGTACCGACTTTCGAGTCGGTCCGCTCTCGTTGCCGACTCTTTACTGTGCGGCGAGCTTCTCGTGCCAGTCGATGTGATGACGGGTGAGCCAAGGAGCCGCGTTGCGCGGGCCGTTCTTCAACAGCCTCGGCAACATGAAGTCCCGCAAGACGCGTTGGAGGGGGGCCGGGATTGCGCGCTTCCTCATCTGGGCGCTCGTGGCGACGAGGCGTTCGACGCGTTCGCGGCGAAGCTGTTCGTACCTCCCGAATGCCTTTGGGATGTCCGGCAGGTCACGAAGGCACATGGCCAGCAGCACGCTGTCCTCCAGGGCCATCGCCGCTCCGTGTCCGGCATTGGGCGATGCAGGGTGAGCCGCATCGCCGACGACAATCATGGAACCCGCATGCCAAATGGGTGTCGATGCCATCTCGTATACGCGGATGCCTATGACGTCGTCGCCAGTCGCTTCAATGAGATCGGTGGCCGGGTCCACGTCGGCGCGCACCCGTTCCAGGGCGAGCCGTTTCCAATCCCTGGAAAGAGCAGTGGCCGAACCGTCCATGCCGGAGATGTTGGTGAACCACCAGGTGTCTCCCCCGGGTGTGGTCAGGAAGGCGAAGAAGGCCCGCTTCCCGTAGATCATGCGGAACGTCTCCGGCGGAGCCAGCACCGGCGCTTTCCTTGCGTACCCGCAGACGACATCTTCGCCCGTGTACCGAGGAGCGGGAGCATCGGCATCGATGGACCGTCGAACGACCGAGTGGATGCCGTCGGCTCCCACGAGGAAATCGCCGACGTCCATGGTGCCGTCCTCGAACGTCGCCACGATACGCCCCGCGGGCGTACGCCTGGCGAACGCCAGACGCTTGCCTCGTTCGACACGGATGCCACGACGCACTGCTTCGCCCTGTAATGCCTCGCAGAGGTCAGCGCGTTTCAGGATGCGCGGCCCAGGCAAGTCGCCGTGCACGTCGCGGTCGAGGCGAGCGGTTGCCAATTGTTTTCCGGCGCTGGTGGTGAACTCAATGCGGCTGCCGGAGAAGGACCGCTCGAGTACGGGCTCGTGGGCGTCGATCGCTTTCAGTGCGTCGATGCCGTTTGCGAAGAGCGACAAGAAGGCTCCGCGCTCGTCGGCGCCCGAGGGATACGCCTCGTACACCACTGAGGTTATGCCGGCCTTTTGCAGCGCAATCGCGGTCGCGGGACCAGCGACGCCTCCGCCGATGATCAATGCATGCATCATTTTTCTCCGTTCGGGCGTTCCGTGCGGAGTGCATCCGACAGGGCCACGAGCTCGCGGACGTCGGCCTCCAGGGAGGCGTCCTCGGGTACAGCGATGGGTACGGCATTCGCGGCGGCAGGCAGTCCGGCAGCGCGGGCTCGCAGCGCCCGTCGCAGCCCGTCCGAGAGTTCCTGGGGAGAGCGGATGCCGGTGCCATCGGATGCGATGACGTACGGGCTGATACGCACGAGACCATCACGGCATTCGATGGCTCGGCGGTAGTAACGGCGGTGTACCGCCCGCGGGTTCAACGCGTCTCGCCAAGGCCTCACCGGGACCCTCGACAGAGCGTTCTCCGGGAAGTGCTCGTGCAGAGCGGCCCACAGGGGCCCCAGCCGCCGGTACTGCCGCAGGTGGCGCCACCACAGGCTCAGTGCGATGCCGTGCATAGCCGCGGCCGGGTACGCGACGCCGACCAGGAAGATGACGACGCCCGGCAACAGAAAGAACACCGCTGCGAACCACCCGAGCGCGGTGGCTGCGGCGCCATGCGTGTGCAGGGACTTCGGCGCGGCGCCACCGCCTGCCCAGTGCAGGACGACGGCCACCACGAAGAGGACGCTGGCCGCCACGATCGCAACCATGCCGGCAGCTGCCAGACGGAGTCCGCGTCTCAGCCGAGGCCCGGCGCCGCGCGCATATCGCCGGTTCCATACCCAGGCCCTGCTGAAGCCGAAGACGCAGTACGCGTCCGCAGCCACGAAGAAGACCGCAACGCTCGAGACCCGGTGATCGCGGGTTCCCACGCCCTCTGGCGTGAGCAGCGCTGCTGTCATCAGCACCGCAAGCGTCACGGCGAGCGGGATACCGTACTGCCAAGCCCTTTTCCTGGCCTGACGACCATTCAGCGCCGAATAGAGATAGAAGCAGACCAGACCGTGCACGCCGATCACCACAAGTGAGTGCTCGATCAGGCGCGATTCCATCGCTGTGGTACCAAGAAGACCGACTTGGCGGTCGGCGGCTCGACCGAAGGGGAAGGACACGGTCCAGCCGGTGATGAGTCCGCACAACGACCACAGAGCTCGGTCCTTCGGGGCTCGTATCAAGCGGACGACCGTCCAGGCCAGGACGACGCATGCGGTGATTCCGTAGATCGCAAGGAGATCGTTCACAGCCACCCCAGCCGGTCGCTGAGCGCCATACCCATTCGCTCGGCCGCACCGTCGTCCGGGTTCTTGGGGACGACGTGGTCGAGTACGGACGCCCACTCGAGAATGATCGTGGCCACGGTCTCGGCTTCGCGCTCCTGCGCGTCGTCATAGACCGAACGTCCCATGGCCCATCGAATGGTGCTCTCCTGCAAGAACGGAAACTCGCCTTGCTGCGCCGCCGCTTCGATGCCCCGCCCGAGAAACCGCAACAGGCCGGGAGGAGCACAGCTCTCATGCTGAGCAAATTTGTGGCCGAACTCGTGGAGGATGATGTGCCGTTGATGAGCTCGGCTGGTCTGCCGCTGGTAGACGATGAAGTCGGCGTCATCAGTGCCGATCCAGAGACCGAAGGGCCCGGGAAGAGGTATGTCGTAGGGCACCAACCGGATTGGCTTGCCCTGCTGTTGGGCGAATCGCCGACACAGTTCCTCTACGTCCAGGGGTGGCCGGATCTCCAGATCGTTGAGTAATCGCCGACAGCGTCTGCGTAAGTCACGCTCACTCATCGGTCTCGGGTCCCTCCCGTTCGCAGCAGGTAATGGGGGTTCCGTGCCGGATTGCGGGTATCGCTCGCGTCAGGCGTCCGGGTCCGTGGAGTTCCGGGTCTGATTCTGGGTAAGGACATGCTCAACGATCTGCGTCACGATGGCCAGACCTTCAGGGCTTAGTTCCAGGGCCCTGAGGGCGAGGTTTCTGACCTCGGGATTGTGGCCGACTCTCGCCAGGGCGACCGCCGCGTCGGTCTGTGTGTCCGACACGGGCTCCAGGAAGTACGACACCGAGACCCGGAAGAACTGCGCCAGCACCGCCATCAGATCCATGGACGGGTTGCGCTTCGTGCCATTGCGCAGGGCGGACAGGTACGCCCCGCTCACCCTGAGATCCGGCTCGATCTCCTTGAGCGCCGAGGCGACTTCGTCATTGGTGTACCGCCGCCCCTTGGGCCCCTCCGGACGGATCTCGTCGAAGAGGCGCTCCAGCCGCTCAGCCAGTGTTGACCGTCCCTCAGCACCAGGCACAAGCACATCCCCTTGAACATGAAGCTCACCTGACGCCCTTTCATTTCCCTTTACCCGAGCGTCGGTTGACAGGACTGAACGGTTCCACCCTAGACTCACTCACCGTCAGATTCAACCAGTAGTTGAGCCACAGAATCTACAGATCACCCCAGAGTTGTTCAGTCTTGAACCGCTGAGGTACGAACGGCCGCTCAGACGCCCCGGGGAAACGGCACCTCACTCCAGCTCCCCAACCCGCGGAGCCGGCCCAACGGCGCTGCAGCGCAACCGCGTGCCACACCGCGAGGGGACGATGACCATGGCTCCACAGACGACCTCGATCCACCGTTCTCGTACGATGGGCAGTCCGCCCTTTGATTCACCGTTCGACGAATCCACCGACTTCGCGACCGAGACAACGGCGCAAGGCCGGGCCGCCCACTGCACCACCTGCGGAGAGTCCTTCGTCGACGCCGTCACCGGCACTCTGTACCGACATGCCTGGGACCGTTGGGCGGCCTGCACACTCGCCGACGCCCGACGCGAACGCCGTTCGCTCGCGTTGATCCTCGCTGACGTCGACCGGTTCAAGACGATCAACGACACCTACGGCCACCCCGCGGGCGACACGGTGCTCCGTGCCATCGCCGACGTGCTCCGCAGCGGAAGCGGTGACGCCGGCCTCGTGGGCCGCTACGGAGGCTGCGCCGGCGATGAGTTCCTGATGCTGCTCCCCGACCTCGACCTCAACCGCGCACTCGTCATCGCCCGGAGAATGCGCGACCGGGTCCGCGGCCTCACCGTCGACGTACGCACACAGCGAGGCGTCACGGTCAGGCTGACGGGTCAGACCGTCTCCATCGGTATAGCCGTGGCCGCCGACCTCCCACCCGGGGCACTGGCCGATCTGCTCCTCGACTGCGACGCCGCTCTACGTCAGGCCAAGAGAAGCGGCGGCGACCAGGTCCGCGTCGCGCTCCCCTGCGCGAGCCCCCTCCCCGACGACACCGGCAAACAGCCCCTCGACCCACGCGGCGTCGGCGTACGCCTGATGCTCGCGCCCCATCACTGCCTCCCGCGCACCACGGAACAGGAGCTCGCGCTTTCCCCTCTCGGGGTGGAGCACGTCTACACAGTCCTCTCCACCCTCCTCAATCGCTGCACAGCACCTTTGGAGGCGCCATGAAGACCCATGATCAATTGCAGTCCATCCATTACTCGGCCTGGGTGCCCGTGGAGGGAGCGTCGGCGGTCGCTGCCGGCGAGTGGTGGGACGCCGTACGCGTGGAGGCAGGTCTCGGCATCCCGGTCGTCCACTACTTCCGCGCACTGAGCCCCGACCGGCTCGGCCCCGTCATCGCCGACCCCGACATGAGGATCCCGAGCCTCTACTTCCTCATTCCGCCCGGCACGGCGGCTGACTGGGCCGCGCCAGGCTCCCGTGGCCTGGGACGCAATTGCTATGTCGTCGTCCCCAATCTCTGCCGCACCGCCCCTCCGGGGGCGTACTGGCTGGTCAGACCGCAGTACGCGAACCGCCATACCGACCCTGAGTCCTTGCGGCGCTTCCTCGATACGGCCGCGGCGTAACCGATCCTGCCAACTGACCGCTCGGACAAGGAGCTTGCTGTGCGAGATCCGGCGGAGAGCGATGCCCAACGACGCGCCCGACTCGCGCGCTGGCCTGGTCTGCTGCACCGAAGGACTCACGGCCGGCACCGCCACGACGAACAGCACCGACACGACCATTCCCAAGACCGTTTCATCTCCCACCAATGCAGATATGCGTTGCGGATCCTGCGTCGAGAGTGGGTCACGGACATCCTGGAAGTGCTTGCGGCAGGCCCGATCCAGTACGGCGCACTGCTCCAGGCCGTCCGGGACCGAACACCGGATCCTCAACATCCGTCGGAGCAGCGCTACATCCAGGACTCGGTCCTGAACCGGACGCTGAACAAGCTGCGGGACGAGGCCCTGGTCCTGCGCGACCGAGAGGAGCGTTTTCCATACCACACGACGTACCGCATCACTGTTGCGGGACGACAACTGCTCGATGCGCTTGGACCGTTGGCGAGCTGGTCGGAACAGCACCAAGGGCTGTAATCGGGGGCACGAGCTACGTCGCTCAGGGCTTCTCCAGGACGTCATGCTCTCTTATCCATGCACTCCTGCAACCGCGGCGCAATGATGCCGTCTACCAGGAACTGCGACGAAACGTCTCTCTCGTGCCCTCGACGCCACCCTGCCCGTGACCAAGGCCTTGTGCGCGACCGATCCCGCTGCAGCCGGGTTCGAGACCTGGGAGGCGTAGGTTACGGCCATGCAGGTCGGCTCGGCGTTGTTCGCTGCCAGTACAGCGTCCAACGGGCCTGCCTTGTGCCGGATCGGAGTCGACGGCAAGAGCAAGGATCTCCCGGTCACCGGGCCTCAGCCCTACCTGCACGTCGACGCATGGCTGACGTCGTGGTACCTGGCAACCGTCTGCCGCGAGAACGGGCGTCTTGAACAGTTGGCGAGCGCTCCTGTGTCATTCCTTCGTCAGTCGGGCGCGGTCTTCGACGAGTTTCTGTACGACTGGGTGGAGGCTTTCCAGAGTTTCTGGCACGGGCAGCCTGAAGTCATGTGGGACAAGGTTGTGTCTGCAGTCAATGGGACCGATCCAGCCGTGCCTCACAACACGGGCAGCGACGTGCTGCTCAAGATCCTGTATCCGCCATTGGAACTCTTTCACCTCTATCAGCGCCAAGAGGTCGAGCGTTTCAACGCCGCTCTCGCCAATGCCGTCACCCGGCACAAGGAGTTCTGGACGGCAGACGAGGAACGCGCTCAGAGCGTCGACGGACTGGTGGCCCTGGCCCCGCTCGCCCTCGCTTCGATGTCGCGCGATGCCGACTTTCCTAACGACGTCGAGTCCCACTACCTGCCCGAGGAGTTGCTGAGGTTCGGCTGGGCTGGCGAGGTTGACGCCTAATCCCCTCCTGCAGCCCGCGTGGGTTCGGCAACTTCCTCACCTGATGCACCCGAGACCGACCAATGCGGGTGCCAAGTCCAGGATTCCGTCCTGAACCACACGCTCAGCAGTATGCATTGGAACCCTTGGCTGGCTGGCCGGAACAGCGCCACCGGCTGCGGTCTGGGGATGAGTTCGTGTGACAGCGCATGGCGGACGCTCTGGGGGACCCCGACCCGGCTTCGCCACCGCTTGATCGCCATCCACTCCCGCACGCAGGCCAACAGCCCACGGACACCGGCACACCCCGCAGCACTCCCCTTACCGGTCCGGAACGTCTCGCGGCGACGTCGCGTCAGGGCTTCGTTCCGAGATCGACGGCGCGCCGTTTAAAGCGTTTTAACCGGTGGGTACCATCACCGCCACCACAGACGCATGCCAAGAATGCGACCAGAATCCGGAGGGGAGGGAAAGTGGACGTGCCGAAATCCGCCGCCCCCACGGGCGGCAATGGCGCGGTCCCGCGCCCCCGCCTGGAGGACGTCGCCACCCGTGTGGGTATGTCCACGGCCTCCGTGTCGCTGGTCCTGCGCAACGCCCCGGGCCCCAGCGAACGGACCCGGCAGCGCGTACTGAAGGCTGTCGCGGAGCTGGGCTATCGCCCCGACCGCACCGCCAGTCTGCTGGCCAGCCGACGCAGCCGGCTGCTCGGCGTCATGGTCAACATCCACAGCCCGTTCCACGCCGAACTGGTCGAGCATCTGCACACGGCCGCCGAGGAGGTCGGCTACGACCTGGTCCTGTCCACCCAGACCCGTACCCGTGACGAGCACACCGCCATCGGGACGCTGCTCGCCTTCCGCAGCGAGGCCCTGATCCTCCTCGGCCCCGTGGCCCCTGCCGACGCCCTGGCCGCACTGGACCGCAAGACGCCCGTCGTCGCCGTCGGCCGCCGTATCGCCGACGCCGCCCTGGACGTCGTACGCACCGCCGACGAGGACGGCATCGGCCAAGTCGTCGACCACCTGGTGGAGTTGGGGCACCGCGAGATCGCGTATGTGGACGGCGGCAGGGGTGTCATCGCGACCGATCGGCGCCACGGCTATCGCACCGCCATGCGCCGCCACGGGCTCGACGAGCACATCCGGGTGCTCCCCGGCGACATCACCGAGGAGGCCGGCGAAAGGGCCGCACAGCATCTCCTCGACAGCGGCCCGCCGCCCACGGCAGTGGTCGCATACAACGACCAGTCGGCCATCGGTGTCCTCGCCGCGTTCGGCCGGGCCGGGATCGCCGTCCCCGGCACCGTCTCCGTCGCCGGCTACGACGACAATGCCCTGTCCCGGCTGGACTGCTTCGACCTGACCACCGTCAGCCAGAACGCCGAGGAGCAGGCCCGTCATGCCGTGACGGCCGCCGTCGAGCGCCTCGACGGCGGCCGCACCGCACCCCGCGAGATCGTCCTCCCGCCCCGTCTGATCGTGCGAGGGACCACGCGGACGCCTTCGCGCGTATCAGGCACCTAACGCGTGTATCAGGCACCTAACAAGACAAGGTGCGCATCGGGCACAAAGTCTTGACACGCCCCCGAAACAGAAGCATGCTCTGCGCACCGCTTAAAGCGCTTTAAAGAACACAAGATCGCCTGGTTCCCCGACGGAATCGCAGCGGGAAACTCCCGTGCGGCAAACCGTCGGAGCGTCACAAACGACGACCTACGAGAAAGTCGGCAGCGGGACGGCTCTGCCACCGCGCATCCCCGTTCACGCGCCCCTTCGGCGCACCCTCCCTGGCACCCCCATGCCCTCACACCCGTACCCGTACCCAAGGCTCTCCCGGCCCCGCTCAAGCCCTCGCCCGGCTTCACATGAAGGAGCAACCCAGCACATGGAACGCATGCAGACCCGGCGGCCGTCCGGTCGCCGTCTCTCCACAAGAGGCCTGACCGCAGTGACTCTGCTCGCCATGGCAGCCGCCGCGCTGACCGGGTGCGCCAGCGGCAAGGGCTCCGGCGGCGACGGGGGCCAGTCGACGGCACCGGCCGGGGGCGGATCGACGTCCGGCACGAAGAGCAGCGGCAAGAACTCCATCTACGTCATCGGGGGCAAGGCCGACGACCCGTTCTGGTCCGCGATCAAGCGTGGCGGCGAGGACGCCGCCAAGCTGGTCACGGCGGGCGGCGGCAAGGTCACCTTCCTGGGCCCGCAGAACTACGACAACCTCGGCCCGGACGCCGCCAAGCTGACACTCACCGCGCTGGCGCAGAACCCGTCCGCCATCGTGGTGCCGGACTGGGTTCCCGAGAACCAGGACGCCGCGATCAAGCAGGCCATCGCCAAGGGCGTCAAGGTGTTCGTCTACAACTCGGGCGGTGTCGAAGCGGCCAAGCGTACCGGCGCCATCAAGTACATAGGCTCGGACGACTACGAGGCGGGCAAGGCCGGCGGCGCCAAGTTCGCCGAGGAGGGCGCCAAGAACATCCTGTGCGTCAACACCGTGCCCGGTGCGGCCAATTCGGAAGCCCGCTGCAAGGGCATCAAGGACGGCGCCAAGAGCAAGGGGGGCACGTCCAAGCAACTCCCCCTGCCCTCCTCGAACTTCGGCAACCCGTCCGCCGTCACACAGGCGATCAAGGCCGCGCTGCTGAAGGACGGCAGCGTCGACGCCGTGGTCACCATCGGCGTCCAGGACGCGGACAGCGCCGCCGCCGCAATCGACCAGGCCAAGGCCGGTGACAAGGTCAAGCTCGGCACCTTCGACCTCTCACAGAGCCAGCTCGACCGCGTCAAGGCCGGCAAGCAGCTCTTCGCCATCGACCAACAGCCGTACCTGCAGGGCTTCTACGCCGTGTCGATCGCCAACCAGCTCCTGTCCTACGGCGTCCTCCCGCCGCAGAACCCGCTGCTGACCGGCCCGCTCCTGGTCACCGCCGACAACGTCGCCGCGGCGATCGCGGGCACCAAGGCCGGCGTCCGCTGACCCATCCACCGGTGCCGGGCCCGCCCCTGGGCCCGGCACCCCTCCCTGAGCTCCCCTCGCACCACATCCGGAATCACGAAGGTGACACCACTCCGATGACAACCTCTCTTCCCGACACGACGGCCGAGAACGACACGGCCGTCGCCCCACCGAAGCAGTCCGAGAGCCCGCTCGGGCAACTGCGGCATCGCCCCGAGGCAGGCGCACTCATCGGAACCCTCAGCGTCTTCGTCTTCTTCGGGATCTTCGGCGGCGCCAAGTTCCTCGCCCCCGCGGGCGCCGCGAGCTGGCTCAACATCGCCGCCGAACTCGGCATCATCGCCATCCCCGTCGGCCTGCTGATGATCGCCGGCGAACTCGACGTGTCCGTCGGCTCGGTGCTCGCCGGCAGCTCGATGACCCTGGCCATCGTCTCCGGGCACTGGGGCGCCCCCATGATCGTCGGAATCGTGCTCGCCCTCGGCCTCGGCCTGTTCACCGGCCTGCTCAACGGGGTCATCGTCACCCGCACCAACGTCCCGTCCCTGGTGGTCACGCTGGCCACCCTGTCCGGCATGGCCGGTCTCACCCTGGGCCTGTCCCGCGTGACCACCGGCACCACCAGCGTCGCCATCACCCCCGACCCGCTGTCCAAGGCCCTGTTCGGGAAGCTGATCGCCGGCCAGTTCGAGGTGGCGATCTTCTGGTGGCTCGGCCTCGCCACCGTCGTCACCGTGCTGCTGCAGATGATGAAGTACGGCAACTGGATCTTCGCCATCGGCGGCGACAAGGAGAGCGCCCGCGCCACCGGCATCCCCGTCAACCGCGTGAAGATCGCCCTCTATATGGCCAGCGGCTTCGGCGCCGCCCTGGTCGGCGTGATCCAGACCATCCTCTACAACGGCGCCCAGGTCGCCAACGGCCAGTCCTTCGTCTTCAACTCCATCATCGCCGTCGTCATCGGCGGCGTGCTCCTGACCGGCGGCTACGGCTCCGTCTTCGGCATCGTGCTCGGCACGTTGACGTTCGCCATCGTCAACCAGGGCATCTACTACACAGGTTGGAACTCCGACTGGGCCAGCCTCATCCTCGGCATCCTGATCCTCACCGCCGTCCTGATGAACAACACCTTCCGTCGCCTCGCCCTGTCCTACACACCCCGCACCACGAAGAAGGCCCGCCCATGACCACCCCACCCCTGCTGCGCCTGACCGACGTCAGCAAGTCCTTCCTCGGCACCCACGCCCTGCAGGACATCTCCCTGGAGGTGGAGGCCGGCAAGGTGCTGTGCCTGCTCGGAGACAACGGCGCCGGCAAATCCACCCTCATCAAGATCCTCTCCGGGTTCCACAAGCCGACCACCGGCACGATCGAGGTCAGCGGGAAGCCGGTCATGTTCGACAGTCCGCGTGACGCCAGCGACCGGGGCATCGCCACCGTGCACCAGTTCGGCGGCACCTTCCCGCTGATGGGCGTCGGCCGCTGCTTCTTCGTCGGCGCCGAACCCACCAAGGGCTACGGCCCGTTCAAGCTCTTCGACAAGAAACTGGCCGGCGAGATCGCCGTACGCGAGATGCAGTCCCTCGGCATCACCCGCGTCACCGACGGCAACCGCCTCGTCGGCAGCCTCTCCGGCGGCGAACGCCAGGCCCTCGCCATCGCCCGCGCCGTCTACTTCGGCGCCAACGTCCTCATCCTCGACGAGCCCACCGCCGCCCTCGGCGTCAAAGAAGCCGCCCATGTCCTGCGCATCATCATGCAGGCCCGCGCCAAGGGCGTAGCCGTCATCCTCGTCACCCACAACGTCCGCCACGCCATGATGGTCGGCGACCACTTCGCCGTACTGATCCGCGGCCAGAAGGCCGACGACTTCCGCAAGGGCGAACGCACCCGCGAGGAGATCACCGACCTCATGGCCGGCGGCGAGGCCATGGCCCATCTCGAAGCAGAACTGGCCCAGATGCAGCTGCAGGCGGAAGCCGACGCCTGACAGCGGGCAACAGGAAGAGGGCGCACCCGCACGAACCGTGGGAGCGCCCTCTCCGTCACACACCCCGCTCCATGTACGACGGTCAGGACGGTGCGATGCCGGATGCCCGCTCCCCTGGCTCGGCGCCTGTCGGATTCGTCCCGGACCGTTCGAGCCGGGAACCGCTCCATCAGCAGCTCTCCCGGCAGTTGAAGCGCGCCATCGACCAAGGCCATCGGGTGCGGCACGCGGACGGTGTGCGCGTCGCGTAATGGTGCTCGTACGTACCTGTCGGCCTCCTGAAGCCGGACACGGAGTGGTTGGAAACCCTGGGCCTGTACGAGATGCTGCAGGCGGCCGGGCTCGACGTGCACAGCGCCCAGCAGTCGATCGGGGCGCACGCCGCCACCGCGAGGGAGAGCGAACTGCTCGGTGTCGCCGAGGAAAGCGCGTTGCTGACCCTGCGGCGCACGATCGTCGACCGCATCGGCCGCGTCATCGAATACGCCACCCACTGCTACCCGCCCTCGCGGCCCGGCTTCGCCTTCTGCCTCACCTCACGCGCCCACGGAGGATGACAAGTTGCTGGGTCGCCCGGGTCATCGCGACATAGCGGTCGACCGCTCCTTCGATGCCCGTGCCGAAGGTCTCCGGGGCGATGAGGACGACCAGGTCGAACTCCAGCCCCTTCGACAGCTCCGGGGTCAGCGAGCGGACACGGGATGTCGCCCGGAACGCAGGGTCGCCGATGACGCAGGCGATCCCCTCGGCGTGTGCCGCGAGCCAGGTGTCGAGGATCGAGTCGAGGTCCGCAGTGGATCCGTGGACGACGGGGATGCCGCTGCTGCGGATGGAAGTCGGCACGTTGGCGTCCGGGAGTGCGGCACGGATGACCGGCTCGGCTTCCGTCATGACCTCTTCCGGCGTGCGGTAGTTGATGCTCAGGGAGGTCACCCTGACCCTGTCGAGTCCGATCCGTTCGAGCCGTTCCTGCCACGACTCCGTGAACCCGTGCCTGGCCTGGGCGCGGTCCCCGACGATGGTGAAGCTCCGGGACGGGCAGCGCAGCAGCAGCATCTGCCACTCCGCGTCGGTCAGTTCCTGGGCCTCGTCCACGACGATGTGCGCGAACGGGCCGGCGAGCACGTCCGGTTCGGCGGTGGGCAGTGCGCTCTCGTCGATCAGGCTGTCCTGCAGGTCCTGTCCCCGCAGCATCGTCACCGCGCCCTCACCGTCGTCATCGGCCGCGAGCACATTGCCGATGACGTCTGCCATGCGGGCGCGCTGGGCGGCGACAGACGCCTCGTGCCTGCGCTTTCGTCGCGATGCCTCCGGGTCGCCGAGCCGCTGCCGTGCCGCGTCCAGGAGCGGCAGATCGGACACCGTCCAGGCCTGGGCGTCCGCGCGCTGCAGGCTGCGCACCTCGTCGCGGCTGAGCCAGGGAGCGCACATCCGCAGGTAGGCGGGCACCGACCAGAGGTCGCCGACGAGGTCGGCCGCTTCGAGCAGCGGCCACGCCCGGCTGAGGGTGTCGTTCAGTTCCTTGTCCTGCCGCAGGGCCCTGCGGAACAGGTCGGGCGGGACATCGCCGTTGTGCTTGTCCATCAGGATCGCCAGCAGCTTCTCCCAGATCTGGTCGCGCGCTTCGTTGTGCGGCGTGCCTGGCTCTGCCGCTTCGAACGCCTCGGCCCAGTCCTCCGCGCTCAGCCAGAGGTCGGAGGAGTCGATCGTGACCGTCATCCCTTCGGTGGGCGGCTCCTCGTAGAACCTGACGGCCTTCTCGATCGCCTTCACCATGTCCGCGGACGACTTCAGGAGGGCCACGTCCGGGTCGGTCTCGATCGCCGCTGCGGCTCCCTCGGCGACGAGGTCCCGCACGGTGCAGGTCTGCACGCCCTCCTCTCCGAGGCTGGGGAGGACGTCGGCGACGTAGGCCAGGTAGGGCTGGTGCGGGCCGACGAACAGTACGCCGCCCCGACGGTGACCGAGGCGGGGGTCGGAGTAGAGCAGGTGGGCGGAACGGTGCAGGGCGACGACGGTCTTCCCGGTGCCGGGACCGCCGTCGACGACGAGGGCGCCGCGGGATCCCGCCCGGATGATGGCGTCCTGGTCGGCCTGGATGGTGGCGAGCACGTCGCGCATCCGGGCCGACCGGTTGCTGCCCAGGCTGGCGATGAAGGCGGACTGATCGTCGAGCGCGGCGTGCCCTTCGAGCCCGTCGGCGGTGAACACCTCGTCCCAGTAGTCGCTGATCCGGCCGCGGGTCCAGCGGTACCTGCGGCGGCTGGCCAGGCCCATCGGGTTGGCGTGGGTCGCCGCGAAGAACGGCTCGGCCGCGGGAGAGCGCCAGTCGAGCAGCAGCCGACGGCCCGTGCTGTCGGTGAGGCCGAGTCGTCCGATGTACAGGGGCTCGGGGTCGTCCGCGCCGACGATGTGCCCGAGGCACAGGTCCAGGCCGAAGCGGCGCAGGGTGCGCAGGCGGCCGGTGAGCCGGTGGACCTCGATGTCCCGGTCCATCGCCTGCCGGCCCATGCCGCCGGGTGCCTTGAGCTCGGCGTCGAGGCGGTCGGACAGTTCGGCGATGGTCTGCTCGAGGCTCTCGGCGATGGCCGCGAAGTGCTGGTCGTCGGCGGCGATCAGCGTGGGGTCGGCCTTGGGGGCGAGGCGGTCGGGAAGGTCGAACGCGCTGGTCTTTGGGCACGACCCATGAACCGACAACGGCAAATGCACTTCGTGAATCTCCTGTTTCCGCAGCTTCGGGCTTCGGCCTGCGATTCTGCGGTACGACCGGGGCCTTGCCGCAAGCCCCCCAGTGCGCTATATGTTGAAAGTGGCAAGGAGTGGCGAACTCCTTGCCTTTATTTTTCCTGGGACGCACTGCGCGCGTCCACGCTGAGCGAAGTGGACGCGCGCTGTCGGCATTCAGCCGCTCGCTACTTCTGGTCGATCCAGTAGTGCGTGAGCTTGCCACCGGCGCAGGTCAGTCGGACGGTGGTCGAGTAGTTGTACCAGGCCGTCCACTGGTAGGCGCCAGTGCTGCACCTGATGCCGAGACGCCAGGTCGTGCCGCTGCCGCACCACCCTTGCGCCGTATAGCTGCTGATCTTCGATGTGGAGCAGCTGGCTGCTGCCGCGGCCGGCGCGGCTTGGGCTGTCGCCGACGCGGTACCGGCCAGGCCGAGTGCCAAGGCCCCTGTCGCGGCGGTGGCTGCCAGCCCCCGAGCGATCCTCATATTGGTCCCTCCCGTTTGTCTGCCGGGCCGCTTCAGGTGCTGTGCATTGCCCTGTGGCGGCCTTCTTGGTCGCGCGCAACGCTATGGCGCGCGAACCGAGGTCCGCGTCAAACAGTGATGGCAATTGGCCGTAAACCCTCGCGGTACCTTGAACAGGGAGTGCCACAGCCGCTGTAGGCAGATCGCGGCAGACCGAGGAGCTTCAGGCCGGTTCGCCGCGCAGGATGCTGTAGCGCACGCCGTCGCGCCACTGGCCGTCGCGGAAGGCGATGCTGCGCAGGACGCCCTCGCGGGTGAACCCGACCTTTTCCAGGGCGCGTTGTTCGGGGATGTTCTGCGCTTCGGTGTCCGCCTCGATGCGTACGGCCGTTGTGTTCGCGAAGAGGTAGCGCACCAACTGACGTTGTGCCTCAGTCCCGGCGCCCCGTCCGCGGGCCTCCGGCAGCAGGTTGATGCCCATGTTCCAGTAGGTGGTGGTCCGGGTGGGCCTGACCAGCCGCCAGGCGACGAAGCCCAGCCGCTCCGTGCCGCGCACCACCATCAGATGCCCTCCCTCGTCGCCGAGCAGGCCGTCCTGCGCCCACTGGCGCCGCCAGCGTCCGGTGTCCCACCAGCCGAACCACTGGAAGGGCGCGGCGGTCTCCGGGTCGGTGAGGAACCGTTCCATGACAGACAGGTCGTCCTCGGCCACCGGACGCAGCGCAACTTCGTCGATGCTCATGTGTGCCACCCTACGGGGCCGCTCCATCGGGTTTCGGTGCTACGGCGGCGGGGTCAACTCCCTTGCAGGACGGTCGCGTTCACTCGGCCAGGTCCAGTCCCGTCATGAGTTCCGCGAAGGCGTGGGCCGCGGTGGGTGAGGTGAGCAGTCGGTCGAGGCGGGCGCGGGCCAGGCTGCGATGGAAGGGGCCGGAGTCGGTGTCGTCGCCGGCGTCGTGGAGCGTGCGGGTCAGCCAGTGGGAGAACTCCTGGTCGTTCCAGACGCGGCGCAGGCAGCGCTGCGAGTAGCTGCGCAGGGCGGTGTCGTCGTGGTCGTGGACGGAGTCCCGGACGGCCCGGGCGAGGAGATCGGCGTCGTAGAGGGCGAGGTTCATGCCCTTGCCGCCCATCGGCGAGACGATGTGGGCGGCGTCGCCGACGAGATAGAGGCGGCCGTACTGCATCGGGTCGTGGACGAGGCTGCGGAGCCGGAAGGTCTCGCGGTCGGTGATCGGCCCGGCGGGGAGGGCGGGGTCGGCGAGCCGGGTGTGCAGGGCGTCCCAGATGCGGGTGTCGGGCCAGGCGTCGGGGTGGTCGTCGGGCGGGCACTGGAGGTAGTAGCGGCTGGTGTGCGGGCCGCGGGGAAAGTGGGCGGCGAAGCCGTGCGGGCTGACGGCGAGGAGCGGGTGGGCCGGGGGCGGGGCGTCGGCGAGGACGGTGAGCCAGCCGATGCCGTGGTCCAGGGCGTACGCGGTGAGGGCGCCGTCGGGGACGGCGCTGCGGCTGATGCCGTGGTCACCGTCGCAGCCCGCGACGAAGGCGCAGGTGATGGTGCGGACGGTGCCGTCGGCGGTGCGGTAGCGGACGGTCGGGCGGTCGCCGGTCAGGTCGTGCAAGGAGACGTCGGCGGCCTCGAAGCGCAGGTCGCCGCCGTCGGCGAGGTATGCGGTGGTGAGCTTCTGGACCAGTACCTGCTGGGGGCACAGGCGGGCCCGGGGGCCTTCGGAGCCGTCGTTGTCGGACACCAGGTGGCTCTCGCCGTCCACCCGGAGCTCCAGGATGCCGTCGTACGGGATCCCGCCCAGGACACGGTCGGCCAGCCCCCAGGAGTCGAACATCCGGACGGCGCGGGTTTCGACGATGCCGGCCCGCTGGCGCTGCGCGACGTACTCGCGGCTGCGGCGTTCCAGGACGACGCAGTCGATGTCGCTGCGCCGCAGCAGGTTGGCGACGGTCAGCCCGGCCGGGCCCGCGCCGATCACGACGACGGTCGTGGATTCCGGCTTCTCCTTCAACTCCCGTGAATTTTCCGTCACTTGACCACCTCCGCTGTCAGGCTAGCGGAATCTCCCGGGTCAGCTGCCGCGCAGTTCCTCAAGCGCGGCGTCGAGGTCGGCCGGGCGCGGCCGGTTGTGCGGGAGTCTGCCGAGCAGGGCCGCCATGCCGCAGGTGCCGGTGAGCGCGGAGAAGACCAGGCCGCCCGCTATCGCTGCGGAGACGAGCTGGAACGCCGGGTGCACGAGGAGGCCGAGCGCCAGCCCCAGGAGCACCAGCGTGCCCGCGGTGAAACGCACCTGGCGCTCCATGCCCCAGGCGGCCCGCGCCCGGGGGGCCGCCGGCCGGTGCAGGTCGTGTCCTGCGGCGGCCCAGGCGTCGGTGCCGCCGGTGAGCGTCGCGGCCGGGATGCCCTGCTCGGCAAGGAGCTTGCAGGCGTTCTCCGAGCGGGCCCCGGAGGCACATACGACCAGGACGTCGCCGCGTTCGGTGGCCTGCCGGATGTCGGGCAGGGCGCGGCGGATCTGGTCGAGGGGGATGTTGAGGGCGCCGGGCAGGTGGCCGGAGGCGTATTCGCCGGGGGTGCGCACGTCGATGACCGTCAGGTGGTGGAGCCGGTCGCGGACCTGGTCGGTGACGAGGGCGGAGGGAACGGGGGAAGCAGTCACGGCAGTTGTGATCCCTACTGATCGTTGTGATCGTTGGTGATTCGCTCTGAGTCCGTTGGGGTTCGACGCCGTCCCGAGCCGGGACGTACAGTACCCCTAGGGGTATACGTTTATGGAGGAGTCGTTGTGGACATGGAGCTCGCGGGTGCGGAACTGAAGTCAGTGCTGAACCGGCTGCGTCGCGCTCAGGGCCAGATCGCCGGTGTGATCCGGATGATCGAGGAGGGGCGCGACTGCGAGGACGTCATCACCCAGCTCGCCGCGGCTTCCCGGGCCCTGGACCGGGCGGGTTTCGCCATCATCGCCACCGGTCTGCAGCAGTGCCTGACCGATGTCGAGTCCGGCCGGAAGAACGGCGAGGACGTCGAGCAGATGCGCGCCCGTCTGGAGAAGCTGTTCCTCTCGCTGGCGTGAGGGGTCGGTCCGTCGTCGGTTTCCTGGCGTGAGAGGTCCCACGCCGGTGGCCGTCACACGGCCGAGCCGATCAGCATGAAGCCCGCCACGCCCAGCAGCACCAGGGCGAAGATCCGCTGAAGCGCCTGCCCGGACACCTTTGTCGCGAGGCGTTTGCCGTCCCAGGCGCCGAGGATCGCGGCCCCGGCGAACGGTCCGATGACGGCCCAGTCCAGTCCGTCGGCCGTGCCCGCGCGCAGGGCCAGGGCGGCGACCGAGTTGATGGTGATGACCAGCAGGCTCGTCCCCACCGCCGCCCGCATGCGCAGCCCGAGGACGCTCACCAGGGCCGGTACGGCGAGAAATCCGCCGCCCACACCGAGGACTCCGGTGACCGCCCCGAGCCCGGCCCCCGCCGCGGCCGCCCGGCCGGGCCGTACCGCTCGTACGGCATCGCCCGATCCGACCCGCGGGCGCAGCATCCGCACCGCGGCCACCAGCGCCACCAGGGCGAAGGCCGCGGTGAGCGCCGCTGCCGGCAGCCGTGCCGCCACCAGCGCGCCGAGCATGGCCGGTCCTGTGCCCGCGGCCGCGAACAGCAGTCCGGTGCGCCAGCGGACGTGACCCTCCCGGGCGTGCGCGGGCAGCGCGGTGGCCGTGGTGACGGCCACGATGACCAGACTGGCCGTGGTCGCCGCGACCGGGGTGAAACCGAGCAGGTAGATCAGAGCGGGGACGGCCAGGACGCTGCCGCCTCCCCCGAGCGCGCCGAGCGCCAGACCTATGACGGAACCGGAGACCAGGGCGAGTACGAGAACGCTCACGCCACCGTTCCGCTCTCGCCGTGCCGGTCCACGACGGGCAGCCCCAGCCGGGCCCAGTCGCGCATCCCGCCGATCACGTCGACCGCGTCGGCGCCCCGCGCGGCCAGGAGTTCGGCCGCCTGCCGGGAACGGTTCCCCGAGCGGCAGATGACCACCAGGGGCCGGCCCGCCGCCCGCTCGGGCACTGGTGCGCCCGCCGCCAGCGCGGACAGGGGGACGTGGACTGCGCCGGGGGCGTGCCCCGCCTGCCACTCGTACGACTCACGGACGTCCAGCAGTACGGCATCCCGCTCCGCCGGGACACCGTCCACATGCCCGGTGCACTCCGCGGCCCGCCGTGCATCGACCCTGCCGGGTCCGCGCCTGAACAGGTTCAACGGCACGGTCCGCTCCCTCCCACTGACCTGGTGACTCGACTGATTGCTTGACCTCGGTTGCTCACTGCAGACCCCCGCTCAGGCGGTCCGGACGGTCAGTCCGGCCTTCTCCGCGGCGTCGAAGGTGTCGTCGACGGCGACGACGTCCCGGCCGGCGGCGTGCAGCAGGGAGGCCGCGATGGCGGCACGCATACCGCCGGCGCAGTGCACCCACACCTGGCCGTCGGGGACCTCGCCAAGCCGCCGGTTCAGCGCATGGACGGGTATGTGGACCGCCCCCGCCACGAAGCCGCCCGCGCGTTCGGTCTCCCGCCGGACGTCGAGCACGACCATGTGCCCGTTCCCGTCGTGCAGGCGGCCCGCCAGGTCGGCGAACGTGGCGCGCGGGAAGGAGACCGGGGCCTCGCCGGCCCGCACCCAGTCCGAGGGATCACCTGTGGCCGCGGCGGCCGGGCGGTCGATGCCCACCCGGGCCAACTCGCGCTGGGCGGCAAGGAGTTGACCGTCCGACTCGGCAAGCAGGGTCAGCGGCCTGCCCCAGGGGATCAGCCAGGCCAGGTAGGTGGCGAGCTGCCCCTCCGCCTCGAAGTTGAAGGAGCCGGCGACATGCCCTTCGGCGAAGGCCACACGGTTGCGCAGGTCCACCACCCACTCCCCCGCCGCGAGCCGGGCGGCGATCTCGTCGGCGTCGGCGAGGGCGGGCGGGGTGAGGTCGAGGGGCGCGGGTCCCGCGGCGTTGGCGGGGCCCATGTGGACGTAGTAGGCGGGGATGTCGTCCAGGCCGGCCAGCAGGTCGGCGACGAAGGTGTCCACATCCCGGGTGAGCGCCTCGTTGTACGCCTTCTCCTTGCCGATGGTGGTATCCCCGCCCTCCGTCCGGGCCGCGGAGCAGAAGCTGCCGAACCCGTGGGTGGGCAGAACCGGCGTCCCGTCCGGCAGTTCGGCCGCGAGGCGGTGTGCAGAGGCGTGCTGGGCGCGGGCGAGGCGTTCGGTCAGCCGCGGTTCGACCAGGTCGGGCCGTCCGACCGTGCCGATGAGCAGCGAGCCGCCGGTGAACACCGCGACCGCCGTGCCGTCCTCCTCCAGTACGTAGGAGGTGTGGTGCGGAGTGTGGCCGGGCGTCGCCAGCGCGCGCAGAGCCAGCCCGTCGGCGGCGTCCACCTCCGTACGGTCCCCGTCGTGCACCGGCACCCGCTCGAAGGCGACCCCGGCGCCGGCGGGTACGAGATAGGCGGCGCCCGTGACGCGGGCCAGCTCCAGGCCACCGCTGACGTAGTCGTTGTGCACGTGGGTCTCGACGACGTGCGATATCCGCACCCCCCGCCGCGCCGCCGCCGCGATCACCCTGTCGATGTCGCGCGGCGGATCCACCGCTACGGCCGTCAGCCCGCCGCCCGCCAGATAGCTCCGGTTGCCGAGGCCGGCCACTTCGATCGTGTCGACGAAGAACACGAGGCGCTCCCTTCCGTTGGAGAATTACCCCCCGGGGTATGTAATCGACAGTAGCACGGGTACCCCCAGGGGTATTTTTCGAGGCGGAGGTCGGTGACTCCGGTCGGCCGGTTCGCGCCGGCCGCCAGGGTGGGATTCCAGGTGCACTTCGTGGAGCGCGCGCCGGACATGACGACCATCGGCGGCCGCCTGCTGGCGGACGCCGCTCAGGGGCTCGACGTGATGGTGATCGACGTGGCGGTCATGGACGGGGACTGGCGCCGGGAGGTCAGGGCCGAGGTCATCGACGAGGGCAGCTGGGGTTCCGGCGGCGGGGTCCTCTCCATTCTCTCTCTGCTGGAGAGCGGCGTGTTCAGCGAGGAGCAGGCCAAGGCGATCCGCACGGCGATGGGCGCCTGAGCCCGACAGGCCTCCCCGTCAGGCCGGACCGTCGAGCGCGCCGACGATCAGCGCCTCCAGTTGCTGCGCCACCTGGTCCAGCGGCCGCATGCTGCGCTTCGCGCGGCACATGGCGATGGCGCCCTCGACGGACGCCACGATCAGCGCCGCAAGCCCTGGGGCCTGCTCACTGTCGGCGCCGTGCCTGCGCAGCGCCTCGGCGAGCAGCCCTTCCCAGTCCTCGAACGCCTCGGCCGCGGCAGCGAGGGCCGCGGGGATCTCGTCGGCCGGCGGCTCCTCGACAGAGACGGCCAGCACGGGGCAGCCGGCCCGGAAGTCGCTCTCGACGACGATGCCGCGCCACAGGGCCAGGAAGGCGCGCAGGCCGGCGACCGGGCCCGCGTCGAGTTCCTTGCGCAGGATGCGGGCGACCGCTCCGCCGGCGTACTGCACCGCTTCGGTCGCCAGCTGCCCCTTGCCGTCGGGGAAGTAGTGATACGTCGAGCCGAGCGGCGCCTTGGCGTGTTTGGCCAGCTCGCGGATGCTGGTGGCGTTCAGGCCGCGCCTGCTGATCAGGTCGGCCGCTCCGGCCACGATGCGCTCGCGCGACGGTGCGCTGGATTTGGCCAAGACCGTGCTCCCTCTTCGAACCCCACTGGCTATAACGCCCGTCATAGTCTAGCGTGACCTTCACTTATAACGACTGTCATAGACCTTGCGGGCATGGCAGCACCTGGCAGACCACGAGAGAGGACCTCGTCATGCCGATGATCCGGCTCACCGTCCCGTCCGGTTCGCTGACCGAGGAGGGCCGCAAGACCGTCCAGCGCGACCTGGCCGCCGTACTACTGCGCTGGGAGGGAGCACCCGACACCGCGTTCTTCCGCGCCCAGGCGTGGAGCTATCTGGTCGAGCTGCCCGAGGGGGCGCAGACCACCGCCGAGGACGATGCGCCCCGCTTCCTCGTGGACGTGACGGTTCCGCAGGGTGCGGTGTCCGAGCGGCGCAAGGCCGGTCTCGTCGAGGACGCCACCGGGACCGTGCTCGCGGCGGCCGGGCTGAGCCAGGACGACGCCCTGCGGGTGTGGGTGCTGGTGCACGAGCAGGCCGACGGCACCTGGGGCGCGGGCGGATCGGTCGTCCGCTACGCCGACCTGGTCGCCCTGGCGAAGGGGCAGAAGGAGCAGAAGGGCGAGCAGGCCGATGCGTGAACTGACCTACGTCGCCCGGCACTCGGTGGAGTGGCGCGAGGCACCCGACCCCAAGGTCCAGTCCGATGGGGAGGCGATCGTCGCGCCGGTGGCTGCGACCTCCTGCGACGTCGACTCGGCGATCCTGGCGGGTCACGGCTTCATCGACCCGCCGTTCCCGCTCGGCCACGAGTGCGTGGCCCGGGTCGTGGAGACCGGCGACGCGGTGACCACTGTGGCGTCCGGTGACCTGGTGGTCGTCCCCTGGTCGATCAACTGCGGCAGCTGCGACCACTGCCGCGCCGGGCTGACCGCGCACTGCACGGCCGTACCGCACATGGCCATGTACGGCGCGCCGATCGGCGGCAGTTGGGGCGGTCTCTTCTCCGACCTGGTCCGGGTGCCGTACGCGGCCGCCATGCTCGTACCGCTGCCTGCCGGTCTCGACCCGGTCGCCATGGCCTCGGCGAGCGACAACTGGTCCCTGTCCTGGCGGCTGGTCGCTCCCCACCTCAAGGCGAGGCCCGGCGCCCGGGTCCTGGTGGTTGCCCGCGGCAGCATCGGGCTGTACGTGTGCGACATCGCCCGCGCGCTCGGCGCCTCCGACGTGCTGTACGTGGACCCCGACCCCGAGCACCGCAAGCTCGCCGAGAGTTTCGGCGCCCGTACCGCCGAGGCGCTGGAGCCCGTCCGGCACGGCTTCGACATCGCGGTGGAGGCCACCGGCCGCGTCGACCAGCTCGCCCAGACCGTCAAGTGCCTTGCCCCGGAGGGCATTTGCGAGTCCGCCGGCAACCACTTCCGGCCCGGTGAGCTGCCGCTGCTGGACATGTATCTCACCGGCGTCACGCTGCGCATCGCCCGCGACAACGTCCGGGGCCACATCCCCGACGCCCTCGCACTCGCCGCCTCCGGCACCGTCGACCCCGCACGGGTCGTCTCCCACGTCCTGGACTGGGAACAACTCCCCGACGCCCTGCCCGAGAAGCACCTCAAGCCCGTCTTCGTCCGCACGGACGGCTGACCGGACGACCCGGCCCGCGGCTCACCGCTGCTGTTCGGTGAACCCGTCCCTGACGTTGTCGAAGACCGGGCGGTAGGTGCTCCACTTGGTCTCCGGGGCCGAGAGGTAGATGTCGTACTCCCGGCCGCCCGCGGTGCCGTAGCCGAGGTCGATGGCGCGGAAGACTCGGGCCCGGCCCTGGAAGGTGAACTCCCACACCGCCGCCGGCTGCCCTCTGAAGGTGGTCTCCTGCATGCGCAGTCTGCGGTAGACGGAGTAGTTGGCCTTGGTGTTCGCCTCGATGTCCTTGAAGTGCCCGACGGGGTTCGACCCTGCCGGGTCGACCATGCCGATGGTGATGCCGGCCAGGCCGGTCGAGTCGGTGTAGGTGACCTCGTCGTCGCTCGATTTCTTCTGCTCCCAGCCGTCGGGCACAGGGAAGGAGACTCCGAGCTGTTCGGCTCGGACCTCGTGGTAGCCGTCGGGGACGGGCGAGGGCGTGACGGTCGGGGTCGACGTGGGGCTGTCGGCTCCGTCGTGGCCGCCTCGGTGCGAGGACACGTAGAGCGTGGCGGCGGTGGCGGCTGCGGCCAGGACGGCGAGGACCGGCAAGAGGACACGGCGCCTGCGGCCGCGACGGCGGCGGCGTGCGCTTCTGCCCGTCGGCGCCGGTGGGGTCGGCCGGGTCGCGGAAGTGTGGTGCGTGGTCGGGTCGTCGTGCTGCGGGCCGGCCGGCACCGGGGCGGCGACGGCGGAGGTCTGCACCGTCGGCGGGCCGGTGGACCAGGTGGCCCGCAGCGCCCGTTCCGTCTGCTCCGCCGTGGGCCGGTCCTCGGGGTCCTTCGACAGCAGGGCGTCGATGAGCGGTTCCAGCGAACCGGCCTTCAGCATCGGCTCCAGTGGGTCGACGGCGATGGCGTACGCGGTCTCCATGGCGGTGTCGCGGCGGTACGGCGGACGCCCCTCCACCGCCTGGTACAGGGTCGCGCCCAGCGACCACAGGTCCGAGGCCGGGCCGGGCTTGTGGCCGCGGATCCGCTCGGGGGCCATGAAGTCGATGGAGCCGATCATCTCCCCGGTCTGGGTGAGTGTCGAGGTCCCGGCGGTCTGCGCGATACCGAAGTCGGTCAGGACGACCCGGCCGCCGGGGCCGAGCAGGACGTTGCCGGGCTTGATGTCACGGTGCAGGACGCCTGCCGCGTGCGCGGCCCGTACCGCGGAGATCACCCCGAGGCCGATGCGTGCCGCCTCCTCGGGCGGCAGTGTCCGGCCGCCGTCGAGGACGTCGGCGAGGGTGCCGGCGGGGACGTACTCCATGACGATGCACGGCTGCCCGTCGTCGTCGACGACGTCATGGACGACGACCACATTGGGGTGCACCACCCGGGCGGCACTGCGCGCCTCGCGGCGGACCCGCTCGTACAGCGTGGTGACCTCCGCGTCGGCCAGGTGCGGCTGGGTGTGGAGCCGCTTGAGGGCGACCTGGCGGGCGAGTTCCTCGTCCTCGGCCCGCCACACCGTGCCCATACCGCCGCGGCCGATGCGCTCGAGAAGCCGGTAGCGCCCGCCGACGAGCCGCCCTTCGTCCGACACAGCTTCGCCCTCCGCCTGCTCTGCCCCCTTTGCGTCACTTAGCCATGCACACTAACCGACATATCCGCAGAACAGGCGCCCAGTCCGTGTCGATCGCGTCATACGGGTCCGCACCCGCGGGCGGTCCGGGACCTGCCCTAGCCGCATACCTTTCGATACGCCGTGTCCGGTACGTACGTCCGCCACTGCTCCCCCGTCAGGTCGCCTCCCGCGCGGGTGCACACGCGTCGGACCGCCTGAGCCGGGTCGACGGTGTACCGCTGCAGCGGTACGTGGGCGCCGCTCGCGAACAGCGTGCGGCTGTCGGCGGCGAAGGCCAGGGAGTCGATCGCCTCGCCGGGGGTCTGCAAAGGGCCGCCGATCGGCTGAAGGGTTCGGGTGTCCCACAGCTGGAGCGTTCCGGCGTCCGAGGCCGCCGCGAGGGTGCGGCCGTCGGCACTGAGCGCGAGGGCGCTGATCGTCTCCGGGCTGTCGGGCGAGGAGTCCGGGAAGACGTCGGGCAGGGTGCCCGCGCGGCGGTGCAGGTCGCCGTCCCAGAGAACGACGCGGCCGGTGCGGTCGCCCGCGGCCAGCTGGGAGCCGTCGGCGGTGAAGGCGAGAGCCTTGGTGCCGTCCCGCAGCAGCCCCAGGGCCTTGGGCCGCCCGGAGGGGAGGCGGACGGCACGGTCCTCGCCGGCGAGGAGTCTGCCGTCGGGGCGGACCGTGAGGAGGGTGCTCGCCAGGCCCGCCACCGTGCCCGACCGGCGGTGGCCGGTGACGTCCCACACCTCGTCCAGCAGGCTGCCGTCGCCGGTCGGACGGGCCGCGTACAGGGTGCGGCCGGCGGGGCCGAGGGCCAGGGACTGCACGCTTTCCGAGGGGTGTGCCGCCGCCAGGTCCAGCGTGGTCAGGACGCGGGCGCGGGTCAGGTCCCAGACCGTGATCCGCTGGGCGGCGGGGTCGTGGTCGGGGGCCGTGAGGCCGTACGCGAAGGTCTTGCCGTCGGGGCTGAACGCCATCAGGGGTGCGGTCTGCCGTTGGGCGTCGGAGTCGGATGAGGCCGACAGCGGCACGGACGGCAGTGTCCGTGTGCCGTGCCCGTCGCCGCCGGTGTCGCGGAGCACGAAGCGGTAGCGGGCGCCGATCCGTTCGGCGGTGGCCGCCGTGCGGCCGTCCGGGGCGAGCAGGGTGGCGTCGGCGGCCCGGGCGCGCCACTCCGCCGTGGTGGCGGTCGTCGTGTCGAAGGAGTGGACCGTGCGGCCTTCCAGGTAGCGGAGGGCGGGGTGGCCGGGGTCCCAGGCCAGGGTGCCGTAGACCTGCTGTTCGTCGAGGGAGTGGCGGAAGACGGGGGTGTCGGGGGCCGCGAGCCGCCACACCTTGATCTCCGTGCCGTCGGCGGTCGCCAGGAACGCCCCGTCCGGGCTGAATGCGGCGGACGTCACCTCCGGGTCCTGGAGCGCGGCCACCTGGCGTCCCGTGCCGGTGTCCCAGACATGCACGCCGGTCGCGTCGGCAGCGGCGAATCGGCGGCCCGGCCCGAACACCAGTTGCACCGAGCCGGTGCACAGGCCGTCGGCCTGCTGCCAGGCGCCGGGAAGTGTGCGGTGGCCACGGACGTCCGACACCTGCGGCGCCCTCCCGGCCGGACAGACGGCCAGCAGGCGGTCGTCGGAGCTCGGGGCGACGCGGGTCTCATCGGGCGCCCGCGTCTCGGACAGCAGCCGCCCGCCGGGGACGGAGCGCAGTTGGACCCGCTCGCGGGTCGGGTCGCTCACCAGGTAGCTGCGGCCGCTGCCGCCGAAGGCGATCGAGGTGGTCTTCCGGGGCAGGGGGCGGGGGTCTCCGGTCCAGCGGCCCCGCGCCGTGTCCCACAGCCGCAGCCCGTCGCCCGTGCTGAGCGCGAGGATGCGGGCGTCGGGGCCGGCGGCGAACACCTGTGCGCCGTCCGGCAGTGTTCCCGTGGCGGTGCGGCGATGCGTGGTCACGTCCCAGGTGCGCCAGGTCCGGCCGTCGATGCTCAGCAGAGTGCGGCCCGAGTCGGCGAGGAAGTCGTTGGTCATGTTGCCCGGCTCGGGGTCGGTGAAGGCGTCCATTTCGGGCTGGGCGAGGCCGCCCAGCAGGGCACGGCGGGACTCGGGCAGCGGGGAGGTCCGCCAGGCGGCGGCGCCCAGGAGCATCGCCGCGCGCGGGTCGGTCGTACGGAGTGAGTCGGCGACGACGGCGAGGCGGCGGGCGGCGGCGTCGGTGCGCTGCTGTTCGTTCGTCTGGTGCTGGGTCCACGCCACCAGTCCGGCCGTGAGCGCGACGGCGAGGACGGCGGACAGTGTCGCCAGCAGCAGCCGGGTACGGCGGGCGGCCTGTGCGGCCGTTCGGCGTTCCGCCTCGCGCGCGTGCAGGGCTGCCGCGAGGAACTCCCGCTCGGGGGCGGTGAGTTCGGGATCCGTGAACTGCTCCCGGGCGAGGTCGAGCCGGGTGCCGCGGTAGAGGGTGCCGGGGTCGCGGTCGTGCTCCAGCCAGGCGCGGGCCGCCTCGGCCAGCCGCCGGTGGTGGCGCAGCCGCTCCCGGTCCTCCTCCAGCCAGCCGGCCAGCCGTGGCCAGCAGGTGAGCAGGGCTTCGTGGGCGAGCTGGGCGCCGTCCTCGTCGGTGGTGAGCAGGCGGGCGCGCGCCAACTGTTCGACCACGCCCGGCACGGCCGGGTCGGCCCACTCGGCGAGTTCGGCGCGGGTCAGCGGGCGCCGGGTGTCGGGGGTGCCGTTGCCCGGTTCGACCATCCGCAGCAGCAGCCGTCGGGCGACGGCCTGCGCCTCGGGGTCCAGCTGCCCGTACACCTCCTCCGCGGTCGCGGCGATCGCCCCGCGCACCCCGCCGGCCGCCTGGTACGCGGCCAGGGTGAGCATGCGGCTCTTGCGCCTGCGCCAGGTCTCCTGCAGGGCGTGGGAGAGCATCGGCAGTCCGCCGGGCTCGTCCAGGACCTCGTCGACGAGCCGCGCGGTCAGCTCCCGTTCGACCAGGAGCCCGGCGGCCGCGGCCGGCCTGACCACCGCCTCGCGCAGTTCGTCGGCGGTCATGGGACCGAGCGCCAGCGCGGCGCCGGACAGCGCGTCCGCCAGGCCCCGGTGCTCCAGGCAGCGGGCGTAGAAGTCCGCGTGTACGGAGAGCAGGACGCGCAGCCGGCTGCCCGGGGCCCTGGACGCCAGCAACAGGTCGATGAAGCGGGCCCGTTCGGTCTGGTCCCGGCAGAGGGTGAAGACCTCCTCGAACTGGTCGACCACCACCCAGCACTCCGGCTCGTCCGCCTCGGGGGTCAGGAGGTGGCCGTAGGTGGCGGCCGGGCGGGCGCCCGGGGTGAGGATCCGCAGCACCGTCGGGCTCCCCCGGCCCGCGGCCCGCTCCTGGAGCCCGGGGATCAGCCCCGCCCGCAGCAGCGAGGACTTCCCGCTGCCGGACGCGCCGAACAGCACGGCGAGCCGGTGGTCGCACACCAGCCGCTCCAGCCGCTGAGCCATCCGCTCGCGGCCGAAGAACAGAGGCCGGTCGCCGGGCTCGAAGCGGGCCAGGCCGCGGTAGGGCGGGCGCGCGCCCTCCGCCTCCTCCCGAACGGCCTCGGCGGTGGCCGCCTCGACCTCCTTCCAGCGCGGCTCCCACTCCCCCGGGTCGCCGCCGCAGGCGCGCACATAGCCCCGGACCGCATCCAGCGAGGGCAGCCGCTCGCCGCCGGCCGCCCGGGACAGCGTCGTCGCGGAGACACCGGTGGCCGCGGCCATGGCCCGGTACGACGGGTTGCCGGCGGCCCGGCGCAGCTCACGCAGTTGATGCGCGAGGCGCTCGACGGGTCCGGCGCCCGGGTCCAGAGGTCTTTCGGGACGGCCCATGGGCCACCTCCTGCACTGCGGATCGCGAGCCGACGGCGGTACGGACGGCTCACCCCGCCAGATGCCGATCCGGCACGGGAGGTTCCGGTTGATTCCGTTGACAGGAGGGGGCTGTGCATCAACTCGGCGCTGGCCAGCCTGGGAGCCACGGAACTCAGACACCAGGGGAACCCTTGCGTAAACACGTCAAAAGAGCACGCGCGAAACGAGCTTGCGCGGCCGCGGCCGCGACGGTGGCCGCCCTGGCGCTGGCCGCGGAGCTGGCCGACCTGGCACAGGCGACGCCCGCGTCGACTCCCGCGAAATTCGCCGAGAGCACCGCGAGGGCAAGCGGCCGCATCCACCAGATCACTCTCATCACCGGTGACCGCGTCGCCGTGGATGCCAAGGGCCGGGTCGTCGGCGTGGAACGGGCCAAGGGGCGCGAGCACATCCCCGTACAGGTCCGCACCGTCGGCAAGCACACCCTCGTCATCCCGATGGACGCGACCCGGATGATCGCGAGCGGCAGGCTCGACCGTCGGCTGTTCGACATCACCGAGCTCAACAAGGCAGCCAACCGCAAGAACCAGAAGAACGGCGTGAAGGTCATCGTCGGCTACAGCGGCGCCGCGCGCGCCGCGAAGGCGGGCGTGCGGGACACCGGGACGCTCGGTGCGGCCTTCAAGTCCCTGAACGCCGACGCCGTTCTGGCGTCCCGTCAGAACGCGCCCGGGCTGTGGAAGGCCGTCACCGACGGCAACACCCTCGCCTCCGGCATCGCGCACGTCTGGCTCGACGGCGTCCGCAGGGCGAGCCTCGACGAGTCGGTGCCGCAGATCGGCGCTCCGACGGCCTGGGCGAAGGGCTACACGGGCAAGGGCGTGAAGGTCGCCGTGCTGGACACCGGCATCGACACGACCCACCCGGACCTCAAGTCCCAGGTGGCCGAGTCCAAGAACTTCACCACGGCCAAGGACACCATCGACCACTTCGGTCACGGCACGCACGTCGCGTCCATCATCGCGGGCACCGGCGCCAAGTCCGGCGGCAAGTACAAGGGGGTCGCGCCCGGCGCGAGTCTCCTCAACGCCAAGGTCCTCGACGACGAGGGCGGGGGCGACGACTCCGGCATCCTCGCGGGCATGGAGTGGGCGGCCCAGCAGGGCGCGAACATCGTCAACCTCAGCCTGGGCGGCGGCGACACCGAGGGCATCGACCCTCTGGAAGCCGAGGTGAACGAGCTCTCCGAGCAGAAGGGCATCCTCTTCGCCATCGCCGCCGGCAACGAGGGCGAGGGAGGCGCCGAAACCATCGACTCCCCGGGCAGCGCGGCCGACGCGCTCACCGTCGGCGCCGTCGACGGCAACGACAAGCTCGCCTACTTCTCCAGCCGCGGCCCGACCGTCGACGGCACCCTCAAGCCGGACGTCACCGCGCCCGGCGTGAACATCACCGCCGCGGCGGCCAAGGACAGTGTCATCGCCAAGGAGGTCGGCGAGAACCCGCCCGGCTATCTGACCATTTCGGGTACGTCGATGGCGACCCCGCATGTCGCAGGTGCCGCCGCGATCCTCAAGCAGGAGCACCCCGACTGGACGTACGCCCAGTTGAAGGCGACGCTCGTCGGCTCCAGCAAGGGCGGTGACTACACGACCTTCGAGGGCGGTGCCGGCCGTATCCAGGTCGACAAGGCCATCGCGCAGAGTGTGGTCGCCGAGCCGACCACGCTGGACTTCCCCGTCCAGCAGTGGCCGCACACCGACGACACCCCGGTCACCAAGCAGCTGACGTACCGCAACTCGGGTACGGAGGACGTCACTCTGACCCTCGCCGCCAAGGGCTTCGACCCCAAGGGCAAGGCGGCCCCGGCGGGCTTCTTCGCTCTCGGCGCGGACAAAGTCACCGTCCCGGCGGGTGGCAAGGCATCGGTGAACGTCACCGTGAACGCCAAGCTGGGCGGCGACCTCAACGGCGGCTACTCGGCGCGCGTTTCGGCCACGGGCGGCGGGCAGACCGTCAGCACGGCGGTGGGCGTCGTACGGGAGACCGAGCACTACAACGTGACGTTGAAGTACATCAACCGCGCCGGGCAGAACCCGAAGCACATCGCCTCCATGATGTCCATCGACGGCCTGGGACCGGCTTCCTGGCTGTCGTCCGAGTCGACCGACAACACCAGCGTCGTCCGGGTGCCCAGGGGCAAGTACATCTTCGAGTCGGCGAGCGCGAAGGACCTCGTGACGTACCAGGGCGGCCTCGACTGGCTGATCCAGCCCGAGCTGAACGTCACCAGGAACATGACGGTCACGCTCGACCTGAACAAGGCCAAGTCGCCCGACATCACGGTCCCGGACCCGGCGGCCAAGCCGAAGAACGCATGGCTGGGGTACCGGTACTACCGGGGCCAGAAGGGGGCGGACGGCAACGGCGTATTCGTGGACTCCTTCGCCGACATCCGCGTCGCCCACGTCGGCCCGGCGGTCGACTACCTGTCCCAGCGGTGGGCCGGGCAGTGGACCTCGGGCGGCAAGTCCGAGTACGACATCGCGGCCGCCGCCTCGGTGACGAAGCTCAAGGCCGACTACGTCCGCCACTACAAGGCGAGCGATTTCGCCACGCTGAAGGTCGGCATGGGTTCCTCGGTCCCCGGCAAGACCGGTGCCGTCGCGATCACCGGCGCTCAGCCCGACGGAATCGGGTACTGGTCCCCCTACGCCGACTCGGTTCCGCAGAAGCTGCCCAGCACCCGCACCTACCACCTGTCCGCCGTGGAAGGCGCCGAGTGGCGGCCCGACTTCTACCAGTACTCGGGCAAGACGGACTCGGATGGCAACCCGGTCGTCGAGGCGACCTCCAGCGCCGCCGACTACCTGAAGTTCAAGGCGGGCCGGACCTACCAGCAGCGGTTCAACACGGCGGTGTTCGGGCCCGTCCGGTCCTCCGACACCGGAATCACCCGCGACGGCAACGAGATCGCCGGCGCGCTCCCCCTGTTCTCCGACGGCGCGGGGCACACGGGTGACTCGGACTTCACCTCGGCGACGACGACGCTGTACCGCAACGGCAAGAAGATCGGCTCCCTCCAGACCCCGATCGGCAACGACAAGCCGTTCAAGGTCCCGGCCTCGGACGGCGCCTACCGGCTGACCACCTCGGTCAGGCGCAGCGCCGCGCTGTCGACCGTCTCCAGCCGGGTCGACGCGACCTGGACCTTCCACTCGAAGAAGCCGAACCTGCCGGTCGACCTGCCGGTGTCCACGGTCCGCTTCAACGCGCAGACGGGCCTGGACAGCACGGTCGCGGCCGGCAGGACGGTCACCTACCCGGTCACCGTCCAGGGCGCGGCCAAGGGCAGCAACCTCAAGTCCCTTGCGGTGTGGGTGTCGTACGACCACGGCAGGACCTGGAAGAAGGTCACCGTCACACACGGCAGGATCACTGTGAAGAACCCGGCGAAGGGCAAGTCCGTCTCCCTGCGCGCCAAGGTCGTCGACAAGAAGAACAACACGTCGACGATCTCGATCTACGACGCGTATTTCGGCAAGTAACCCGCCGGGCAGTCCCGAGGACCGCTCGTCGCCGACATCGGTGACGGGCGGTCCTCGCTGTCGTCAACCAACGAGGTGATGGCGAACCTCGCCGGCACGGCGAAGACGATCTGAGGCGACCTGAGGCGACCTGAGGGTGCCGTCGGCGGACATCCCTCAGCAGGCCTGCCGGCTCTCGCGCATGGCCGCCGTGTACACGTCCGCCGTCGCCGCCGCGGCCGTGTCCCAGCCGAAGGAGCGGGCGTGGCGGGCTGCGGCCTCGCCCATGCGGGCCGAGAGCGTCGGATCGTCGGCGAAGCGGAGCAGTGCCCGCGCGTAGTCGACCGGGTCGTGCCCCGGTACGAGCACGCCGCTCACCCCGTCCTGCACCGCCACCGGCAGACCGCCGACCTCGGCGGCGATCACCGGGGTGCCGCAGGCCTGTGCCTCGACGGCGACCAGGCCGAAGGACTCGCTGTGGGACGGCATGACCAGGACGGATGCCGCCCGGTACCAGTCGGCGAGCCGGTCCTGGCCGACCGGCGGCCGGAACAGTACGACATCGGATATGCCGAGGCAGGCCGCCAGTTTCTGCAGACCTTCCGGCCTGGCCAGGCCGGTGCCGCTCGGCCCGCCCACGACCGGCACCACGATCCGCTCCCGCAGCTGCGGCCGCTCCTCCAGCAGCCGGGCCACCGCGCGCAGCAGGACGTCCGGCGCCTTCAGCGGCTGGATGCGGCCCGCGAACAGCGGTATGAGGGCGTGCTGCGGCAGTCCGAGGCGGGTGCGGGCCGCGGCCCGGCCGGCCTCGATTCCCGACGCGTCGGGCCGGAAGCGCTCCAGGTTGACGCCGGGGTGGACGACCGACACCCGGTCGGTGTCGGCGTCGTAGTGGCGCAGCAGCTCCTGCGCCTCCTTCTCCGTGTTCGCTATCAACCGGTCGGCGGCGCGGGCGACTTGAGTCTCGCCGAGCACGCGGTGTGCGGGTTCGGGCGTGTCGCCCTCGGCGAGGGAGGCGTTCTTGACCTTGGCCATGGTGTGCATGGCGTGCACGAGCGGGACGCCCCAGCGCTCGGCGGTGAGCCGGCCGACCTGGCCGGAGAGCCAGTAGTGGGAGTGGACCAGGTCGTAGTGGCCGGGGTGACGGCCGGCCCAGGCCTGTGTCACACCGTGCGTGAAGGCGCACAGCTGCGCGGGCAGATCCTCCTTCGCCATACCCTCGTACGGTCCGGCGGCCACGTGCCGCACCAGGACGCCGGGCGCGAGTTCGACGCTGGGCGGGAGCGCCGCGGAGGTGGCCCGGGTGAAGATCTCCACCTCGATGCCGATGGCGGCGAGGCGCCTGGCGAGCTCCACGATGTAGACGTTCATGCCGCCCGCGTCGCCGGTGCCGGGCTGGTGGAGTGGTGAGGTGTGCACGCTGAGCATGGCGACGCGGCGGGGGCGCCGCGGGAGCCTGAGCTGCGGGGGCGGGACGAGGAGGGTGCCGCCGTGCAGGAGTGCGCGCCGGGTCACGCCACGGCCTCGGCTCTCAGGTCGAGGCGCTGCTCGCCCGCGTACACGTTCATGGAGGCGCCGCGCAGGAAGCCCACGAGCGTGAGCCCGGTCTCCGCCGCCAGGTCCACCGCGAGGGAGGACGGTGCCGAGACCGCCGCCAGCAGCGGGATGCCTGCCATGACCGCCTTCTGCGCCAGCTCGAAGGAGGCCCGCCCGGACACCAGCAAAATGGCTTGGGACAGCGGAAGTCGACCGGCTTGGAGCGCACGGCCGACCAGCTTGTCGACGGCGTTGTGCCGGCCGACGTCCTCGCGCAGGTCCAGCAGTTCACCGTCGGGCGAGAACAGCGCGGCGGCGTGCAGGCCCCCGGTCCGGTCGAACACCCGCTGGGCGGAACGGAGTTGGTCGGGCAGGGCGGACAGCAGTGCGGGGGTGACGCGGACCGGGGGCGTGTCGGCGATCGGCCATCGCGCGGTGGTCCGTACGGCGTCCAGGCTCGCCTTGCCGCACAGTCCGCAGGACGAGGTGGTGTAGACGTTCCGTTCGAGTGTGATGTCGGGTACGGGCACGCCGGGGGCGAGGTGCACGTCGACGATGTTGTACGTGTTCGAGCCGTCGGCGGTGGCGCCCGCGCAGTAGACGATGTTCGCCACCTCCTCGGCCCGGCCCACGACGCCCTCGCTCACCAGGAACCCCGCGGCCAGCGCGAAGTCGTCACCGGGCGTGCGCATGGTGATCGCCAGCGGCTTGCCGTTGAGGCGGATCTCCAGCGGTTCCTCCGCCACCAGCGTGTCGGGGCGGGTGCTCGTCGCTCCGTCCCGGATGCGCAGCACACGCCGTCGTTCGGTGACCCGTCCCATGACCTTGCCTCTTCTCGCCGCTTCTCGCCTCTTCAGCACTCGATGACGTTGACCGCGAGTCCGCCGCGGGCGGTCTCCTTGTACTTGACCTTCATGTCGGCGCCGGTCTCCTTCATGGTCTTGATGACCTTGTCGAGGGAGACGTGATGGCGGCCGTCGCCGCGCAGCGCCATCCGGGCGGCGGTCACGGCCTTGACCGCGGCCATGCCGTTGCGTTCGATGCAGGGGATCTGGACGAGGCCGCCGACCGGGTCGCAGGTGAGGCCCAGGTTGTGTTCCATGCCGATCTCGGCGGCGTTCTCCACCTGTTCGGGGCTGCCGCCCAGCACCTCGGCGAGGCCGCCGGCGGCCATCGAGCAGGCCGAGCCGACCTCGCCCTGGCAGCCGACCTCGGCGCCGGAGATGGAGGCGTTCTCCTTGAAGAGCATGCCGATGGCGCCCGCGGCCAGCAGGAAGCGGACGATGCCGTCCTCGTCGGCGCCCGGCACGAAGTTGAGGTAGTAGTGGACGACTGCCGGGATGATGCCCGCGGCGCCGTTCGTCGGGGCGGTGACGACTCGGCCGCCCGCGGCGTTCTCCTCGTTGACGGCCATCGCGTAGAGCGTGACCCACTCCATCGCACGGCTCAACGGGTCGCCCTCGCTGCGCAGTTGGCGGGCAGCGGCGGCGGCCCGGCGGCGGACCTTCAGGCCGCCCGGGAGGATGCCCTCGACGGCCAGACCGCGCGACACGCAGCCCTCCATGACCCGCCAGATCTCCAGCAGTCCGGCCCGGATCTCCTCTTCCGTGCGCCAGGCCTTCTCGTTCTCCAGCATCAGCGCGGAGATCGACAGGCCGGTCTCCCGGGCCAGTCGCAGCAGTTCGTCGCCCGTGCGGAACGGGTGGGCGACCACCGTGTCGTCCAGCTTGATGCGGTCCGCGCCGACGGCGTCCTCGTCGACCACGAAGCCGCCGCCCACCGAGTAGTACGTCTTCTCCAGCAGCGGCACACCGTCGGCGTCGTACGCGAAGAGGATCATGCCGTTGGCGTGGTACGGCAGTGAGCGCCGACGGTGCAGGATCAGCTGGGTCGAGACGTCGAAGCCGATCTCGTGGGCCGGGCCGATCTGGGCGCCGAGGAGGCGGATGCGCCCGGTGGTGCGGATCCGCTCGACGTCCAGGTCGGCCCGGGCGACGTCGACCCTGTGCGGCTCGTTGCCCTCCAGGCCGAGCAGCACCGCCTTGGGGGTGCCGTGGCCGTGGCCGGTGGCGCCGAGGGAGCCGAACAGCTCCGCCCGTACCGCGGTGGTCTGGGCGAGCAGGCCGTCCTGCTTCAGCCGGGCGGCGAACATCGCGGCGGCGCGCATCGGACCGACGGTGTGCGAACTGGACGGGCCGATGCCGATGGAGAACAGGTCGAAGACGCTGATTGCCACTCCATACTCCGTGGGATTGGCGAGGCGCGCCGACGCGGGTCACGGGCACGCCCCTGCGGGAGGGTTGTCGGTTACAGACCGAGGTACAGCGGGTGTCTGTCGGCCAACTGCAGGGATCTCAGGGAGAGTTGAGGCGTCCGTCTCATGAGACGGCGGCAACGGTGGCGGGAGTCAGGGTGCGGCGGAGCCGGTTGAACAGCTTCGGCTGGTTCAGGGAGAGCACCGCAACGGGGGTGCCCTCGCGCAGGTAGACGGAGATGAAGGAGCGGCTGTCGAGGCTGCCCTCGATGAGTTCGGGACGGTCGCCGGGGGCGACGTGTCCGGCGAGCTGGATGCGCACCTGGTACTGGTCGGACCAGAAGTACGGCGCGGCGGCCCGGGCGGGGGCGGCCGACTCGCCGTTGAGCAGGGTGCGGGCGGCGGTCTTCGCCTGCTCGGTGGCGTTGCTCCAGTGCTCGATCCGGGCGTGCCGTCCGGTGAACGGGTTGGGGCAGCGGGCGACGTCGCCGACGGCGACCACACCCGGGACGCTGCTCGCGCAGCCGGCGTCGCACACCACCCCGTCGTCGACCTGTACGCCGGAGCCGGCGAGCCAGTCGGTGGCGGGCCGCACGCCCACCCCGACCACGACGATGTCGGCGGGCAGCAGGCGCCCGTCCGCCAGCCGCACTCCGGTGACCCGGCCCTCGCCGACGAGGCCCGCCACGCCGGTTCCGCACAGCAGGCGCACCCCGTGGTCGGTGTGGAGGGAGGAGACCACGAGGCCCATTTCGCGGCCCAGTTGGCGTTCCAGGGGGACGTCGAGCGCTTCTACGACGGTGACATGGAGGCCGAGCCGGTGGGCGGTGGAGGCCACTTCGGCGCCGATGAAGCCGGCTCCGATGACGACGACCCGGGGCAGTCCGTCCAGCAGCTCGGCGCGCAGGGCCTCGGCGTCGTCGAGGGTGCGCAGGGTGTGGACACCGGCCAGTCCGTTCATGCCGGGGAGCAGCCGGGGGCTTGCGCCGGTCGCGACCACGACTCCGTCGCTGCGCAACCGCCGGCCGCCGGCCAGGGTGACGGCCCGGTCCGCGGGGTCGAGCCGTACCGCGCGCTCGCCGAGCAGCCAGGTGACCTGCAGGGCCTCGTACTCGTCGGCGTCGCCGAGGGCGAGCGCGTCGGCGTCGATGTCCCCCTTGAGGAAGTCCTTGGAGAGCGGCGGGCGGTCGTAGGGGGTGTGGCGCTCCTCCCCCACGACGACGATCTCGCCGTCGTAGCCCTCGGCGCGCAGCGCGCGGACCGTGCTCAGGCCTGCCAGCGACGCGCCGACGACTGTGATGCTCATGGGGAACCTCCGGGTTGCGGGTGCCCGACCGGGTGTCTCAAATTGCACAACTAAACTCGCTATACGCAACATGCTTGGGGCGAGGTCGGGGGCTTGTCAAGAGACGTACGGCATCAGTGCGTAATAGCGCACAAGGTTGCGCGATGTGCAACCTTCAGGGGTGCTCGGGTGCGGTCACAGCATCGGCTCGTCCCACTGGTCGAGCAGCATGTCGGCCAGGGCCCCGTCGAGCTCGGCCGGTGCGGCGTCCAGGGACTGTTCGCTCCAGATGACCTTGCCGCGAGAGGTGTACCGGGTGCCCCAGCGCCGGGCGTAGTGGGCGACGAGAAACAGACCCCGGCCGCCCTCGTCGGTGGTGGCCGCGCGGCGCAGGTGCGGGGAGGTGCTGCTGCCGTCGGCGACCTCGCAGATCAGGCTGTCCCGGTCGTACAGCAGCCGGAGCCGGATGGGATCGCTGCCGTAGCGGATGGCGTTGGTTACCAGTTCGCTGAGGATGAGCTCGGTGTTGAAGGCGATCTCGTCCAGGCCCCAGGTCTCCAGCCGGCGGGCGCAGGCGGCGCGGATGGGGCCGAGGGCGGCGGGATCGGCGGGCACGTCCCAGTAGGCGACCCGGTCCGGGTCCAGCAGCCGGGTCTGCGCCACCAGGAGGGCGATGTCGTCGCCGGGGCGGTCGGGCAGCAGGGCATCGAGCACTGCTTGGCAGGCCTCTTCCGGGGTCTGGCCGGGGTACGCCAGGGCGGCGCGCAGGAGGCCGAGTCCGGTGTCGATGTCGCGGTCGCGCGCTTCGATGAGCCCATCGGTGTACAGGGCGAGCCGGGAGCCCTCGGGCAGGTGCAGTTCGGCCGTCTCGACCGGCAGGCCGGAGCCCAGGCCGAGCGGTGGTGAGACGGGGACCTCGGGGAAGGTGACGCCGCCGTCGGGGTGGACGAGGGCGGGGCCGGGATGGCCGGCCCGGGCGATGCTGCACCGGCCGGAGACCGGGTCGTAGATCGCGAACAGGCAGGTGGCACCGGTGATGCCTTCGCTCTCTCCCCCGGCGGTCTCGGTCTCGTCGATGTGGGCGACCAACTCGTCGAGATGGCCCAGGAGTTCGTCGGCGGCCAGGTCGAGGGCGCAGAAGTTGTGGACCACGGTGCGCAGCCGGCCCATGGTCGCGGCGGCGTGCAGGCCGTGCCCGACGACGTCACCGACGACCAGGGCGACGCGGGCACCGGGCAGCGGGATGACATCGAACCAGTCCCCGCCCACTCCGGCCTGGGCGGGCAGATAGCGGTGGGCCACCTCCAGGGCCGACTGCTCGGGCAGCGCGCGAGGCAGCAGGCTGCGCTGCAGGGTGACCGCCATGGTGTGCTCGCGGGTGAAGCGGCGGGCGTTGTCGACCGCGACGGCCGCGCGGGCGGCCAGTTCCTCGGCGAAGGCCAGGTCCTCCTCCGTGAAGGCATCCTGGTCGGAGCGCCAGAAGTCGACCAGCCCCAGCACCATGCCTCGCGCCTGCAGCGGCACGGTGATCAAGGTGTGGATGCCGAAGTCCAGAACGCGCCGGGTCCGCTCGGGATCCTGCGCCTGCCAGCCCGGCGCGGCACCCAGATCGGGCTCCAGTACGCCGTGGCCGCTGTGCAGGCCCTGCGCCTGCGGCGTCGTCGGCAGGAAGGTGATCACCTCGTCCGCCGGGTACAGCGGATGGTCGTCCCGCACGCCGCGCACGGCGACGCGGTGCATCGCGGGGCCCGCGCCGTCCGGCTCATCGCCCCGCCGGACCGCGTCCAGCAGCTCGACCGTGACGAAGTCGGCGAACCGCGGAACCGCGATCTCGGCCAGTTCCTCGGCGGTGCGCACCACGTCGAGCGTGGTGCCGATCCGCACCCCGGCGTCGTAGAGCAGCTGCAGCCGGGCCCGCGCCACCTGCGCCCGGCCCGCCAGTGCGCGCAGCTCGGTGGTGTCCCGCAGGGTGGCCACGCTTTCGGCCGGGCCTCCGTGCGGGGCGGTCGGCCGTACGTTGACCGCCAGCAGCCGCTCCCCCGCCAGGAGCACCACGTCGGAGGCCGTCCGGCCCGAGGTCAGCAGGGTGGCGGTACGCGGGGCGAGGCCGAGGTCGGTGACCGGCCGGCCCACGGCGTCCTGGGGCAGGTCGAGGAGCCGGCTCGCCTCGTCGTTGGCGAGCAGCAGCCGCCCCTCGTCGCTGACGACGAGCACACCTTCCCGCACCGAATGCAGGACCGCGTCGTGGTGCTCGTACATCCGGGTCATCTCGGCCGGTTCCAGCCCGTGCGTCTGGCGCCGCAGCCGCCGGCTCACCAGCGCCGATCCGCCCGTGACCAGTGCCAGCCCGACGGCGGCGGAACCGAACAGCAGCGGCAGCTGTTCCACCACCCGGTGGTTGATGGCCTTGACGGTGACCCCGACGGACACCAGCCCGACGACCTTCCCGTCGGTGTCGAAGACGGGAACCATCGAGTCCACGGCGCGGCCGATCCCGGGTGTGTCGTACGTGGCCTGGTGCACCCTGCCGGCGAGCGCGTCGGAATAGGAGCCGACGACGTGCTTGCCGATCAGGTTCGGGTCGGGGTGGGTCCAGCGAAAGCCGGCCGGACTGAACGCGATGACGTAGGCGACGCCGGATCCCTTGCGGGCCTCCTCCGCCCGCGGCTGCAACAGCGCGCTGGGGTCGGCGGACTTCATGGCGGCCAGCGTGCCCGGGGCGTGCGCGAAGGTCTCGGCGCCGACGAGCGAACGCTCATTGGCCTCCTGCACGCTGGCGCTGCGGGCCTGCAGCACCAGCGCCACCAGCGCGGCCACGACCAGCAGCAGGACGACGGCCACCTGCAGGACGAAGACCTGGCCGGCGACGCTGTGCACATTCAGCACGGAGGGCAACCGGGCCGGGGACCGCCGAGATCTGGACTTGGCCATACCCCAAGTATTGGTCGCTGCGGCTGCGGCGCCCCCGGTCATGCTGCGATGGCCCGTCCACCTGCCGGAGGGGGCCGCCGAACGGCAGGTGGACGGGCAGTATCGGGGCGGGGTCAGCCGGCGGGCCGTCCGTCGAGCCTGCTCTGCAGCCAGCTGTGGAACTCGCCGATGTGGTGCTCGCTGGGCACCAGCACACCGCCCTTGGCGTACGCCCGCGAACTCATCGCCGGCTGGGTGCGCTCGCACGCGTCGAAGTCCTGCTGGTTGACGCGGTGGAACAGCTCGACCGAACGGTCCACGTCCTTGCCGCTCTCCACCACGTGCGGGAGATACAGCCAGTCGCACTCGACGACCGTGCGGTCGGCCGACATCGGGTACATCCGGTGGAAGATCACATGGTCGGGGACGAGGTTGATGAACACCTGCGGCCTGACCGTGATCGCGTAGTAGCGGCGGTCCTGGTCCTCCGCGACACCCGGGATGCGGTCCAGTCCCTCGGAGCCGTCGACGGTGAAGCCCTGCACCTCCTCGCCGAACTCCGCGCCGTGGCCTACGTAGTACTGCGCCGCATATCCGTCCGCGAACTCCGGGAGTACCTCGGTGAGTTCGGGGTGGATGGTCGCGCAGTGGTAGCACTCCATGAAGTTCTCGATGATGAGCTTCCAGTTGGCCTGCACGTCGTAGGTGATACGACGGCCCACCTGGAGGTTCTCGATGCCATAGCGCTCGATGGACTCGACGTCGCCGAGCCGCTCGACGACCGCGCCCAGCACGTCCTCCTCGAAGGACGGAGGGTTCTCGGCCAGGCACACCCACACATAGCCGAGCCACTCCCGGACATGGACGTCGACCAGGCCGTAGGCGGTCCGGTCGATGTCCGGCATCGACGTCAGGTTCGGCGCGGCCACCAGCTTGCCGTCCAGGCCGTACGTCCAGGCGTGGTACGGGCACTGGAAGGCCCGCTTGACCTCGCCGGACTCCTCCGTGCACAGTTTCGCGCCGCGGTGCCGGCAGATGTTCAGGAACGCCTTGACCGAGCCGTCCCGGGAGCGGGAGACCAGCACGCTCTCGCGGCCCACCTGGACGGTGCGGAACTGGCCCGGCTTGGCCAGCTCGGGGGCGCGGGCCACGCAGAACCACATGGCCTCGAAGACGCGCTCCTGTTCCAGGGCGAAGACCTCGGGGTCGGTGTAGTACTCCCCGGGCAGCGTGGAGATCAGGCTGGGAGGCAGGTCCATCATGGTCATCAGGTCACCTTCGGAAAATGTCGGACGCGAAATGTCGGACGCGTTCGGAAAATGTCAGACGCGCACACGGCGAGGGTCGAACAGGGCGATGGGGTGCCCGGTGGAGCCTTCGGTGGCCAGATCGGCGAGGATCTCGCCGATCACGGGCACGAACTTGAACCCGTGGCCGGAGATTCCGCAGGCCACCGTCACCTGCGGATGGTGCGGTCACAGGGCCACCACCGAGCGCAGGACCTCGCCTTGGTGCATCTTGGCGAACGCCTCCTCGACCTCGTCGAGGGCGATCACCTCGCTGACGAACCCGCCGAGGTCGAAGCGGCCCTGGAGGTAGAGGTCGATCAGGGCGGGGAAGTCCCGGGAAGGCAGACAGTCGCCGTACCAGGAGGACTTGAGGGCCCCGCCGCGACCGAAGACGTCGAGCAGGGGCAGGTTGAGCGTGAGCCCCGGGGTGGGGACGCCCACCAAGACGGCGATGCCGGCCAGGTCGCGGGCGTAGAAGGCCTGTTTGAAGGTCTCGGGGCGACCCACCGCGTCCACGACGATGTCGGCGCCGAAGCCGCCGGTGAGGGAGCGGATCGCCTCGACGGCGTCGGTCCTGGAGGAGTCGACGGTGTCGGTGGCGCCGAACTGCTCGGCCCACTTCAGCTTCCGCTCGTCGACGTCCACGGCGATGATCCGGCTCGCACCGGCCACCTTGGCGCCCGCGACGGCGGCCATGCCGACGCCGCCGCAGCCGATCACCGCGATCGAGTCCCCGCGGCCCACGCCGCCGGTGTTGACCGCGGCGCCGAAGCCCGCCATCACGCCGCAGCCGAGCAGGCCCGCCGCGGTGGCCGGGGCGGTCGGGTCCACCTTGGTGCACTGGCCGGCGGCGACCAGGGTCCTCTCGGCGAAGGCGCCGATGCCCAGGGCCGCGGAGAGCGGGGTGCCGTCGACCAGCGTCATCGGCTGGGTGGCGTTGTGGGTGGCGAAGCAGTACCACGGCTCGCCCTTGCGGCAGGCCCGGCAAGTGCCGCACACCGCACGCCAGTTGAGGACGACGAAGTCACCGGGCGCGACGTCGGTGACACCCTCGCCGACCGCCTCGACCACGCCCGCGGCCTCGTGGCCGAGCAGGAACGGGAACTCGTCGCTGATCCCGCCCTCCCGGTAGTGCAGGTCGGTGTGGCAGACACCGCAGGCCTGCACCTGCACCAGCGCCTCACCCGGCCCGGGGTCCGGCACCAGGACGGTCTCCACGGAGACCGGGGCGCCCCTTTCCAGGGCGACGACGGCGCGTACCTCGTGTGTCACTGTCGATCTCCTCGATGAGGGGGGAGGGCCGAATGCAGCCTTCGGCCGGGTGTTCTGGATGGCGGGACTCATATGGCGGGGCTGGTCGATCGCTCCCGCGGAGCGAGATGTGCTCGGCGGCTCCGAGACCGAGCCGCTTGTTGCGTATTACGCATCAAGCTTCACTATAAGCAACGCTGAAACTGTCTTCCGCGCGGGCGACCGCTGTCAAGGGGTCGCCCACCGCGAACTTCGCACAATTTCGACAGCCTTTGGACACCCGATGGCAGGCAGCGACATGCTGACCAGGTGCGAAGAGATCATGCGGGAGGTGTGCGAGGACTTCGAAGCCGAGCTGAAGCAGTTCAACGGCGAGCACGATCATGTACACCTGCTGGTGCACCACCCACCGAAGGTCCAGCTCCCCAAACTGGTCAACAGCCTCAAGGGCGTCTCCGCCCGGCTGCTGCGCAAGGAGTACGACACGCACGTCCGCCGGTATCTGCAGGGCGGACACTTCTGGTCCGGCTCCTACTTCGCCGGCTCATGCGGGGGAGCGCCGCTCACCGTCGTGAAGCAGCCCTACGTCCAGGCGCACCGGCGCGGCGTCAAGCTCGTCGGGGCCACGGCGCACTACGTCACCTCCGATCTCGACGAAGGCCCGATCATCGAGCAGGACGTGGTCCGCGTGGACCACTCGCGCGACCCGGACGACCTGGTCACCATGGGCCGCGACGTCGAGGCGCAGGTGCTCGCCCGCGCCGTGCAGTGGCACAGCGAGAGCCGTGTCCTGGTCAACGGCCACTGCACCGTCGTCTTCCGCTGACGCCCGACACGAAATGCGTATAGTTGCGCCATGAGCAACTATACGGCTGACGGCGAGACAGCAGCTCCCTCGGTGAACGGGGTGCAGTCCGTCGACCGTGCCGTCAGCGTCCTGGAGATCCTCGCCCAGCGCGGCGAGGCGGGCGTCAGCGAGGTCGCCGCCGAGATCGACGTCCACAAGTCGACCGCGTTCCGCCTGCTCGGCGCTCTGGAGGCACGCGGTCTGGTGGAGCAGACGGCCGAGCGGGGCAAGTACCGGCTCGGCTTCGGGATCGTGCGCCTGGCCGGCGCGGTCACCGGCCGTCTCGACATCACCCAGCAGGGTCGGCCGGTGTGCGAGCGGCTCAGCGAGGAGATCGGCGAGACCGTCAACATCGCGGTCCTGCAGGAGCATTACGCGGTCAACCTCTACCAGGTGCGCGGCCCGGGCGCGGTCGGCACACACAACTGGGTCGGGCAGCTCACCCCGGTGCACGCCACGTCCAGCGGCAAGATCCTGCTGGCCCACCTGTCGCCGGAGGAGCGCGCGGACGTCCTCGCGGCGTCCGGGCTGAAGAAGCTCACCCCCCACACCCTGACGGCCAGGACGCAGCTGGCGAGGGACCTCACCGCGGCCCGCGAGCGCGGATACGCGGTGACGCTGGAGGAACTCGAGATCGGACTGCACGCCATGGCGGCCCCGATCCGCTCCCGCGACGGCGAGGTCATCGCCGCCCTCAGCGCCTCCGGCCCCGCATACCGCTTCACCGAGGAGCGCATGCACGAGCTGGCGCCGGTGCTGCTGAAGGGTGCGGAGGAAATCAGCCATCGGATGGGCTACCTGGGCTGAGGTGCGCTCCGCGGGTGAGCCGCGAAGTGCCGTCGGTCGTCTGCGGCGCCGTCGTGGCTGGTCGCGCCCCGCGGCGGAGCCGCATATCGATACAGCCCCGCGCCCCAAAAAAGCCTAGGCGGGCGCCTCGGCACCCCAGCGCGCCGTCACCCGTACCGCGTCGAGCGTCGACGCCACGTCGTGTACCCGCAGGCACCAGACGCCCTGCGTGGCGGCGAGCACGGACACGGCGGTGGTCGCGGCGTCGCGCAAGCGCGCCGGGCGGGGCTGTCCGGTCGCCGGATCCGCCAGCAGGCGCCCCAGGAACGACTTGCGTGAGGCGCCCACGAGGACGGGATGTCCCAGCGCGCGGACTTCCCCGAGGCGGCCCAGCAGCTCCCAGTTGTGCTCCGCCTCCTTGGCGAAGCCCAGCCCGGGGTCGACGATCAGGCAGCCGGGCCGGATGCCCGCCTGCAGTGCGGCCTCGGCCCTCAGGCGCAGTTCGTCGACCACATCGGTGACGACGTCGCCGTAGACGGCGTTCGCCTGCATTCCGGCGGCGTGGCCGCGCCAGTGCATCAGCACGTACGGCGCCCCGGCCCGGGCCATCGTCGGCAGCATCGCGGGGTCGGCCAGGCCGCCCGAGACGTCATTGATCAGCCGTGCGCCCGCGTCGAGGGCGCGGGCGGCGACCTCGGCGCGCATGGTGTCGACGCTGACGATCGCGCCCGCTGCGGCGAGTTCCCGGACGACGGGCAGGACGCGCCGCAGCTCCTCCCCGACCAGCGGGCGGGCCGCGCCGGGACGGGTCGACTCCCCGCCCACGTCGACGATGTCCGCGCCGTCCGCGAGCAGCGCGAGTCCGTGCGCAACGGCCGCTTCCGGCGCGTACGACAACCCGCCGTCGGAGAAGGAGTCCGGGGTGACGTTCACGACGCCCATGACCAGTGTCCGGCCGGGCCGCGGCAGCCCGTGCGGATGGAGTTCCGGCGTTCCCGGGCGCGGCGGGGCGGTCGCCCGGACCGTGGCGGTCACAGGGTGGCTCCTCCGGTGGGCGCGGCCCCGCCGAGGCGGGCGGCGGCGCAGGTCGGCGGGAGGTTCGGCGGGGCCTCGGACAGCTCGACGTAGATCGTGCCGTCCTCGACGAGGACCCGGTGGGTGCGGACGGGCAGCCGGGCCGGCGGGGCGTCCACGCTGCCCGTGCGCAGGTCGAACTTCGAAGCGTGCAGCGGGCACTCGACCTCGCAGCCCTCCAGCCAGCCGTCGGCGAGCGAGGCGTCCTGGTGGGTGCAGGTGCCGTCGATCGCGTAGAGCTCGCCGTCCTCAGTGCGGAAGACGGCGACGGGCGGGTCGGACTCCAGCCGGAACGCCTCACCCTGCGGCAGATCGGCGAGACGGCACGCGGGAAGCTTCACGGCGACCTCGATGCGCATTACGAAACTGTATGCGCAAAGCGCAACGAAGCTAGTCTCGGGTCGCCCCCACCCCTTGTCAAGGAGTCGCCCGGTGGCAGCAGATCCCGCCGCACCGCGTCATGGAATCTCCTGCTCGGCCCAGATGATCTTTCCGTCGGGTGTGTACCGGGCGCCCCAGCGATCGGTCAGCTGCGCCACCAGGAAGAGGCCGCGGCCGCCCTCGTCCGTGCTCCGGGCATGCCGCAGCCGGGGGGCCGTGCTGCTGGCATCGGAGACCTCGCAGGTCAGGCGGGCGTCACGGATCAGTCGTAGCCGGATGGGCGGCTCGGCGTAGCGGATCGCGTTGGTGACCAGCTCGCTCACGACGAGCTCCGTCGTCATGGCCAGGTCCGCAAGGCCCCAGGCGGCCACCTGGCGGGTGGCGCGGGCGCGGATGTCGGCCACGGCAGCCGGGTCCACCGGCACCTGCCACGAGACGACATGGTCGGCGCCCAGGGCGTGTGTGCGCGCCAGGAGAAGGGCGATGTCGTCGGGCTGCGGCACGGGCACGAGTTGCCGTACCGCGGACGAGCACAAGACGTCGAGGTCGGAGTCGGAGCGGGCCAGCAGCTCGCCGAGCCGGGACATGCCCAGCTCGATATCGCCGTCGGCGCCCTCGATGAGGCCGTCGGTGTAGAGACCGATCAGGCTGTTCTCCGGGAGCTCGATCTCGGTGGCCTCGAACGCCATCCCGCCCAGCCCGAGCGGCGGCCCGGCCGGGGGCTCCGGGAAGGACACCTGCCCGTCGGGTGCGACGACGACGGGGGGCGGGTGTCCGGCGCGGGCCATGGTGCACCGCCGGGTGACCGGGTCGTAGACGGCGTACAGGCAGGTCGCCCCCAGGAAGGCGGTGGTGTTGCGGTGGGCCGCCTCGTCGTCGGCCCGCTCGGCGCTCAGCCGCAGCACGAGGTCGTCGAGGTGGGCGAGCAGTTCGTCGGGGGGCATCTCCATGTCGGCGAGGGTCTGCACCGCGGTGCGCAGCCGTCCCATGGTCGCCGCGGCGGTGAGGCCGTGCCCCACCACGTCGCCGACGACGAGACCCACGCGGGCCCCGGACAGCGGGATCACGTCGAACCAGTCGCCGCCCACACCGTCCGTCGGGTCCGCCGGCAGATAGGCCGAGGCCACATCCAGCGCGGTTCCGCCCGTCAGGGCCTGCGGCAGCAGACTGCGCTGCAGGGTGACGGCCGCGGTGTGTTCCCGGGTGTAGCGGCGCGCGTTGTCGACGCACAGCGCGGCCCGCGCCACCAGCTCCCGGGCCAGCAGGACGTCGTCGGGCTGGAACTGAACGGGATTGAGCGACCGCATGAACGTGGCGATACCCAGGACGGTGTTCCGGGCCCGCATCGGCACGGCGATGAAGGAGTGCAGCCCGAACTCCCTTATCTTTGCCGCCCGTTCGGGCTGTTCGCTGATCCAGCGTTCGTCGGACGGATCGAGCACGGGCAGGAGGACCGGCTCGCCGTCGACGAGCAGGCTCACATCGTGCGACGGAGGCAGGAAGCCCGCCCGGTCCCCGACCCGGGCCACGGCCTCCGGGCAGCCCTCGCGCACCGAGCTCATTCCGGCGCGGCGCATCACCGGCCCGACGGAGGCGGGCCCGGCGTCCGTCAGCCACGCGCCGTGCCCTTCGGTGCTGAGGACGGGCTCCAGCAGGTCCACGACGACGAAGTCCGCGAAGCGGGGCACGACGAAGTCGGCGAGCTCCTGCGCCGTCCGCATCACATCCAGTGTGGTGCCGACGCTGGTCCCGGCCTCGTTGACCAGCGTCAGCAGCCGGCGGGCGGTCCACCGCTCGGTGACGTCCTGGACCATGTAGCAGACCCCGGTGACGGAGTCGTCGGCGTCCACCAGAGGGAAGAAGGACGTGGAGTAGGCGTGCTGGCGGTGCGGATCGGCCCAGCTCCAGCCCAGGTACTCGTAGTCGGTGACCGGGAGCCCGGTCTCCAGGACCTTGCGCATCAGTCCCTCGATGGCGGCCGCCTGCAGCCCGGGCAGCAGCTCGCTCAGCCGGCGCCCCAGCCGCTGTTCGCGGGGCACACCGCCGAACCGTTCCAGGGTGTCGTTGATCCATACGTAGCGCAGCTCCCGGTCCATCACCGCCATGCCGACCGGGGAGCGGGTCAGGAACCCGTCGAGCACGGACTGGCGGACCGTCCACTGCTGCCGCCGCTCCCGCGCCGACAGCAGAAAGCACTCGTCCTCGCCGATGTGGAAGGACGCGGAGACCCGCAGGTCCACGTCGAGGGCGCGGCCCTCGCGGTGCCGTACGGCGATGAGACCGCTCCATCCCATGCCGGCGCGGCACCGCTGCGCCACAGCGGCCACCCGGGACGGGTCCGCGGGCATCGCCACCAGGCGTGCGGCGGAGCCGCCGACCACCTCGGAAGCGGGGTGGCCGAGCAGCTCTTCGGCGCCCCGGGTCCAGCCGAGCACGACGCCCGCCGCGGACACGACCGCCGCCGCGTCGGTGGACGCGTCGAGGAGATCGCGCACTTCTGAGGGCGTCGGCCCGTCGGATGCTTTTCGCGCAGGATCCATGGATGCCATCCGGGTGCCGTCCTTTACACGACCATGTTCCTGCTTGTCCGCCCGATCTGCACGGCCCTGGCGGACACCCCCGCCGGGGCCCGCAGCGCTACCGCCCTCCGCGGACCGGAGGGAGCATGGAAGTGCGGCTGGTCGGAACCCGGCCGGCGGCGGCCCCGGCCGGGGTCCCCGGACCCCGCCGAACGGTGGAGGTGGTTGCGGGATGACAGCCGAATCCTTCCAGCCCGACAGTGATTCGGACGGCTTCGAGCCGCCCCCGCCGACCGGTCTGCTGGATGTCCTGAGCGTGTCCGCGATGGTCATCGACGCCGATGGACGCATCGTGTTCTGGACCCCGCAGGCCGAGGAGCTGTTCGGGTACAGCGCGCAGGAGGCTCTCGGCAAGTACGCGGCCCGGCTGTTCATCCAGCCCGAGCATCTGAAGGCGGTGGTCAGGCTGTTCACGGAGGTGCTGGAGACCGGCCGCAGCTGGGCGGGGGCCTTCCCGATCCGGCACAAGGACGGCAGCACCCGGGTGATGGAGTTCCGCAACATGCGGCTCCAGGACGATCTTGGGGACGTGTACGCCCTGGGCATCGTGGCCGACCACAACCTGCTCCAGCGCGTCGAGACCGATCTGGCGCTGTGCGAGCGGCTGATCGAACAGTCCCCCATCGGCCTGGCCCTCCTGGACCCCGACCTGCACTACCTGCTGGTCAACCCGGCGCTGGAGCGCATCGACGGCATCCCCGCCGAGGATCACGTGGGCCGTGGCCTGCGGGAGACGCTGCCGCTGCCCGACATCGACAGCATCGAGGGCGCGCTGCGTCAGGTGCTGACCACCGGCACCCCGCTGCTCGACCAGTACCACGTGGGCCGCCCGCCGGCCGACCCCGAGCACGAACACGCCTGGTCGCTGTCCTTCTACCGGCTGGAGGACCCGGGCGGGCGGGTCCTGGGCGCGGCCGCCTCGGTCGTCGACGTCACCGAACGGCACCGCGCGGCCGCCGAGGCCGACCGGGCCCGGCGCCGCCTCGCCCTCATCGCCGACGCCTCGGTGCGGGTGGGCACCACGCTGGAGGTGGAGCAGACCGCCCGTGAACTGGCCGAGATCGCCGTACCGCAGCTCGCCGACGTGGTCGCCGTGGACGTCCTCGACTCCGCCCTCGCCTGCCGCCGCTCACGCAGACCGGACGACGGGCCGGAGCTCTTCCGCGCCCTCGCACTCAAGGCGGCCCAACCGACCGTGGCGCTGCGCGCCGCCGACCCGCCCGGCGGCCTCGCGGCCTACGACGGGGACCGCCTGGTCACACTGTGCGTGCACACCGGCCGGCCGGTCCTGGTGCGGCACGTCGGCGACCGCGATCTGCCGCGCATCGCCCGGGACGCCGAGGCCGGCTCGCTGCTGGCCCGCGCCGGCGTCCACTCGTACCTGGCCGTGCCGCTGATCTCCCACGGCGAGGTGCTCGGCGCCCTGGACCTCAAGCGCACCACCAACCCGCTCCCCTTCGACGAGGACGATGTCGTCCTCGCGAGCGAACTCGCCGGGCGCGCGGCCGTGGCCATCGACAACGCCCGCTGGTTCCAGAGCGTGCGCAACACCGCCCTGACCCTGCAGCGCAGTCTGCTGCCCGACCACCCGCCCCGGCACGCGGGCCTCGAACTCGCCTCCCGCTACCAGCCCGCCCAGGCCACCAGCGAGGTCGGCGGCGACTGGTACGACGTCATCCCGCTGAGCGACGACAGGACCGCCCTGGTCGTCGGCGACGTCATGGGCAACGGCATCGACGCCGCCGCCACCATGGGCCGGCTGCGCACCGCCACCTGCGCCTACGCGGACCTCGACCTCGCCCCCGAGGCCGTGCTCCAGCACCTCGACAAGATCACCTGCGATCTGGAGCACTACATCGTCACCTGCCTCTACGCGGTGTACGACCCGCGCACGAGGCTGTGCCACATCGCCAACGCCGGACACATGCCGCCTGCACTGGTCGGCCCGGAGCACCCCGCCGAGTTGCTCGACCTGCCTTCCGGCGCCCCGCTCGGCGTCGGCGGCATCTCCTTCGAGACGACCACGGCCCGGCTCGACCCCGGTGACCTGCTGGTCCTCTACACCGACGGCCTCGTCGAGACCCGGCACCACCCCATCGACGACCGCCTGGACGCCCTCCTCGGCTTCCTCGACGAACCCCACCGCCCCCTGGAGGAAACCTGTGACCTCCTGCTGTACGGCCTGCGCCACCCCGACGACCACGACGACGTCGCCCTGCTCATCGCCCGGGCCGTCTAGACGGGCGCGGCAGGGAACCCGGGTGGCGGGAGAGGCGTTCTCATTCATGAGTTCATGAAAGGAACGGGGGCGACAAGATGAGCGACAAGGCGCGGAAGCTGTTCGAGGCGCTCGACCTCGACCACAGCGGGACGCTGACCCGCGAAGAGGTGATCATCGCCATGCGGACGAAGGGCCCGACCCTGGCCGCGTCGGGCGATCTGCCGTTCTGGGCCCTGGGGGACGCCGACTCCTCCTCCGCCCTGTTCGACGCCGCCGACCAGAACGGGGACGCCGTACTGACCCTGGAGGAGTTCGCGGCGCTGGTGGACCGCCGTTTCGGCTGGCACTGACGCCGGGAGGCTCAGCCCTCGGCCGGGGTGAGCAGGACGAAGTCCGCCCTGGACGGGTCGAGGCAGACGGCCAGCCGCCCGACGCCTTCCGCGTCCTGCGGCCCCATCTGCACACTGCCGCCGCTCTCGGTGACCTTGGCGACCGCCGCGTCGCAGTCGGCGACGGCGAACACCGGGTGCCAGTACGGCCGCCCGTTCGCCAGGGAGAGGGCTTCCCCGGGAACCTCCATGAGGCCGCCCTGCATGCGCTCCGCGGGCAGCCCGGCCGGAGTGATGAGGATGTATGTGCCCCCGCCGCCCGGCAGCTCCATGTCCCCGAACTGCCAGCCGAGGACACCGCCGTAGAACTCCTTCGCGGCCGCGGCGTCGCTCGTGTACAGCTCGGTCCAGGACAGCGAGCCCGGCTCGTCCACCAGCTCGGCGCCCTTGTTCTTCCCCGGCTGCCAGACGGCGAACTGGCCACCCAGCGGGTCGCTGTACTGCGCCATCCGGCCCCAGTCGTCGAGATCCATGGGCGCCACCCGCACCGTGCCGCCCAGCCGCTGCACGACCTGGGTCGTGGCGTCCGCGTCGGTGACGCTGTAGTAGATCATCCAGGCCGGGCGGGCGCCCTCCTCGGTGAGCCTGCCGAGCCCGGCGACGATCTTGCCGTCCTTCCGGAACATCCCGCCTTCCGTCTCCCCGCCCTCGCCCATGGACTCGTAGTCCCAGCCGAGCACGGCGCCGTAGAAGGCTGCGGCGGCACGGACGTCGGGAGCGCCGAGGTCGAGCCAGCAAGGAGAACCGGGAGCGAAGTCAGTAGTGATCACGGAGCTCCCCTTTCGCGGATTTTCGTACGGACCCAGCCTGACACCGAGTCATGACACCTGCTCGTCGGGCGGCTGGCTGCGGCGGGCCGACCCATCGAGGTCAGTTGCTCGGTTCGGTTGCCGGAAGGGCGAGTTCACACCCTGTCGTGCGTGGGCCGGACGGTGCCGTGCGACCTCGGCCGCCGCCCCGCCACCCACCCGAACACCACCACCGAGCACACCGCCGCGAACGCACACCAGGTCGACACGAACTCCAGCCGCCACAACACCCAGCACACCAGCGCGCCCACCCCGGCGAGGAGGCCGAACGCCCGCAGCCTGCGGTCGCCGGACAGCAGCAACGCGCCGACCGTGGCCGGCAGATAGCCCGTGATGAGTACGCCCGCATACGGCAGCCCGATGACATAGCCGACGGTGTGCCCGCGGATCTCGGCTCGCACGGGACGGGTGGCAATGGCGTACGCCAGCGCGGCCGCGGTCGCCACTCCGCACAGCACGGGAATCGTCAGCCGGGCCCGGGCATGCCGTGGCACGGCGCACACCACGGCCACCGGCACCCACACCGCGAGCAGGGGAAGGGCGATCACGGCCCAGGCGACGGTGGCCGGTCCGGTGCCGCCCCCGGCGTTCCAGACCTGGGCCTCGACCAGCTGATGCACGCCGAGCAGCAAGGGCAGCGCGGCAAGCGGGAGATCACCGGTCCGGTGCACCCGCGCCACGCAGGCCACACCGATGCAGGCGATCCCGGCACCCGCGACGAGATCAGCCGTCGCACTCCAGCACATGGCACCACCATGGCGGCGACTTCTGCTCAAATCCACTGCCGGGTCAGATCATGGCCTCATCCGCGCTTGCGGAGGTACGCCTCCAGCTCGGCGGCGCCGGTCAGCATCGCCCGCCCCCGGGCGGACAGCCGGCTGTGCCAGTCGCCCAGTGCGGCTTCCAGTGGCTCCAGCCCGCCGGCCGCCCGTACCTGGGCGATCAGCGGGGCGATCTGCTCCAGCAGATAGCCGCCCCGTCTGAGCTGGTGAGCCAGCCGGGCGTCCCGCACATCGGACTCGTCGTAGACCCGGTACCCGGTCAGCGGGTCGCGGCGCGGGCGTACCAGCCCGGCACGCTCCCACTTGCGCAGCGTCGCGGGCCGCAGCCCGAGCTTTTGTGCCAGCGGCCCGATGAACGTATGGCCGGGCTCGGACGGCGGGGTGGGATCCAGGTCGCTCAGGGCGCTCTCCACGGCCTGGAGGGTCCGGCGGTCGTCGAGGAGCTGGGCGTGGCTCTCGTCGATGAGGCGGAACGCCTCGTCGACCGCGCCCTGGTTCACCGCTCGCATGATCGACGTCGCTGTGCGGTGTCCATGGCCGGGCACCAGGGCGAGAAACGCGCGCAGGGCTCCCGCGTGCAGCGAGGTGTAAGTGCGGTAGCCGTGGGGCGTGCGGACGGCGGCCGGAAGGATGCCGGCCTCCTCGTAATTCCTGATCGCCTGCGTGGACAGACCGTGCCCGCGCGCGAGATCAACGGGCCTGAGCCGATCGGCGTCTTGAAGGTTTCGCCGCATTGTCCTGCCGATATCGCCAAAAAGTTTCAATGGCTACTGACATCAAGGAGACCACGCATGCCGTCGAGGCGGCCGCCGTCATGGGGCTGCTGCCGGCCCGGCCGCGGCTGCTCGCTCTGGGCGAGCCCACCCATGGCGAGGACACCCTGCTCGACCTGCGCAACGAGCTCTTCCGGCAGCTCGTCGAGCAGGAGGGCTACCGGACGATCGCGATCGAGAGCGACTGCCTGATGGGCCTGGTCGTGGACGCCCACGTCACCTCTGGCACGGGCACCCTCGACGAGGTCATGCAGCACGGATTCAGCCACGGTTGGGGCTCCTCCGCGGCCAACCGCGAACTCGTGCGCTGGATGCGCGCCTACAACGTCCGCGCCGACTCCGACGGCCGGCCCGCGTCCGAGCGGCTCCGCTTCGCCGGTTTCGACGGCCCGCTGGAGATCACCGGCGCCGCGAGCCCCCGCGAGGCCCTCACCGCCCTGCACGGCTGTCTCGCGGCCCGGGTGGCCGCGGACCTGCTCCCCTGCACCGCGGAAACACTGGACCGCCTGCTCGGCACCGACGACCGGTGGACCGATCCGGCCGCGATGACGGACCCGGCCCAGTCCGTGGGGCAGTCGGCCGGGGCCGGTCGGCTGCGGCTGCTCGCCGACGATCTGGTGGCGCTGCTCGACGCGCAGACGCCGCACCTGATCACGGCGACCTCGCGGGAGGACTGGCATCGGGCGCGCCTGTACGGGCGCACCGCAACCAGCCTGCTGCGCTACCACCACTGGATGGCCGACCCCTCACCGAGCCGCCTGACCCGGCTGGTGGCCCTGCGGGATTCGATGATGGCCGCCAACCTCCTCGCCCTCGCCGAACAGGGCCCGGCACTGGTCCACGCCCACAACGGGCATCTCCAGCGGGACAAGAGCACGATGCGGATGGGCGGGCTGCCACTGGAGTGGTGGAGCGCCGGCGCAATCGTCAGCACCCACCTCGGCGAGGGGTACGCCTTCTTGGCCACGGCCCTCGGCACCATCCGCCACCAAGGAGTGGACACCCCGCCCCCGGACACCGTCGAAGGGCTCCTCTACGCGCTCCCGGAGGACCGCTGCGTCGTCGACACGTCCCTGCTGGCCACCACCCTCGGCGACACACGGCCCGCCCTCCGCGTGTCCCCGTTCTACGGCTACGCCCCGCTCGACCCGGCCCACCTGGCCGGAACCGACGGGATCGTGTTCGTCAAGGACGTCCCGTAGAGCTGGTGGCCGCACCGTCCTGCTCAACAGTGGCGCAGCAACCGGCTCGCCTTTCATGCCGACGCCGGCCCGCGCGCCCGCGTCCAGATCACGTCAGCCGCATCCACCATCGCGCTGCACTGGTTGCCACAGCCCCTGATCAGCACCTCCGGCGGCACGCTCGGTGTCGGCCTGGGCCGGCAGTGGCAGCGACCAGGTGTAGAGGTCCGGGTCGAAGGCGTTGAGGCGCTTGACGAGCCTGGCGGTCGACCAGGGCCAGCAGAAGGTGTTGATTCCGGGGAGGCCGAAGTAGTAGCCGGTGCCGCCGGCAGTGTTGTACACGGTGGTGCGCAGCGCCGCGTGCAGGGACTGCTGGTGGGCTGCTTCGGCCTCGGGCCTGACATCCAGCGTGGTCGCCCCGCTGGCGCGCAGGTGGTTGAGGGCGGCGGTGATGTAGCGGAGTTGGGCTTCGAGGACTGTGGGGACGGCTGTCGTGCCGGTGAGCAGATTCGGGCCGATGAGCAGGAAGAGGTTGGGGTATCCGCTGACGCTGGTGCCGAGGTAGGCACGGCGGTCGTGGGCCCAGGCCTGGGCCAGTGTGCCGTCGGTGCCGTGCAGATGGGGGGCGAGCGGGATGTCGCCGATGTGGTACCCGGTCGCGAGGACGACGATGTCGGCGCGGGTGCGGGTGCCGTCGGCGCCGATGACGTCGGAGCCCTCCACGGCGGTCACGCGGGTGGGATGCAGCCGCACGTTGGGCCGGGTGAGGGCGGCGTAGTAGGTGCCGGAGGTGATAAGGCGGCGGCCGCCGAAGCGGTAGTCAGGAGTGAGGGCCCGGCGCAGAGCGCGGTCCCTTACCGAGGTACGCAGATGGAGGCGGGCAAGGGCCTCCAAAGGCCGCAGCAGGTGGGGGTGGCGCAGGGGTACGCCGATGGCTTCCTGGGTTCGGTGGTGCAGGCCGCGTAGTGCGCGGCGTGCTGCCGGGTGGTGCTGGAAGAAGCGGTGGAGCCCCGGGGGGAGGGGGTAGTCGGGTTTCGGAAGTACCCACTGCGGTGTGCTCTGGAAGACGTCGATATGAGCCGCCTTCGGCTGGATCTCGGGCAGGAACTGGACGGTGGACGCTCCGGTGCCCACCACTGCCACGCGCCGTCCGGTCAGGTCGACTTCGTGGTTCCAGCGGGCGGAGTGGAAGGCGATGCCCGGGAAGGTGTCGAGGCCGGGGATGTCGGGCCGGCGGGGCCGGTGCCAGGGGCCGGTGGCGACGATCACGGCGCGGGCGGTGTACGCGCCCGACGTGGTCTGCAGGTTCCAGCGGTGCGCTTGCGGCTGCCAGCGGATGCTCAGCACTTCGGTGTCGTAGCGGATCGCCTTGTCCGCGCCGTGCGTCACCGCGGTGGTGTCGAGGTAGTCGAGAATCTCGGACCGGTCGGCGAAGCCCCGCCTCCACGGGTGGGGTGCGAAGGAGTATTCGTACAGCATCGCCGGTACGTCGCAGCCGCATCCGGGATATGTGTTGTCGCGCCAAGTCCCGCCGAGGCGACCGGACTTCTCCAACAAGACGACGTCGTCGAAACCGGCCCGGCGCAGGGCGATCACGGCGGCCACGCCGGAGAGGCCGGCCCCGATCACCACGACGTCCGCTTCATGACGATGGTTGTCGATGCTGTCGTCGGCCACCGGCGCCCGCCCCCTGTCTGCCCGGTGAGCGCCCCGGCGCTGATGCCGAACCGCCCCCGACCACTTACTCAGAGCGACCGAGCGTAGTGTCAGCCACGATCGTCTGTGGCGATATGACCGGTGGATGCCTCATAGGAGTGATCTTGCTGCGAGGGCCGAGTGCAGTGCGTTCTCCTGTGTTTGGCTGCCGCCCATGATGCGGCATCTGCCTTACCCCAGTGGCTGGTTCTGCCTGGCGCGTTCACGAGAACTGGCCCCCGGCAAGGTCCTGACCCGCCGCTTCATGGACGAGGACATCGTCCTTTACCGCACCCGCGACGGCCGGCCCCACGCAGTGCGTCCCCACTGCCCACACCTGGGCGCTCACCTGGGAGCGGGCGGCACCGTGGAGGGCCAGAACCTGCTGTGCCCCTTCCATCGCTTCGCCTTCGCCCCCGACGGCACCTGTGTCGGCACCCCCGACGGCCCGCCCCCGCGCGCCCGCCTGCAGCACCACACCATCAACGAGCGCAACGGCTTCCTCTTCGCCTGGCACGAACCGAAGGGCGCTCCACCCGCCTGGGAAGTCCCCGGGACCGCCCGGGCCGGAGTCGTTCCGACAGCCGCCTGGAGCACGGAAGTGCACACCTACGCCCAGGAGATCATCGAGAACACCCTCGACTACCGGCATCTCCCGGTCCTGCACCACGTTGCCGTGCAGGAACTCGACCCGCCGACGGCCCAAGGCCCCCTCCTGCGCATGCGGCTGCGTCTTGGGCCGGACCGGCCTCCCGCCCTCAAACAGAAGATCCAGGCCGACCATACGTTCCTCATGGCCGGGCTGGGATATCTCCGCGTCGATCTCCCGCTGCCCTCGCTCGGACTCGTCAGCCACCTGTGGGCGATGCACACACCGACCGGGCCCCGGCGCACCCACATGCTGGTCGCGACGGCCTGTGCAGACATCCGCGATGAGGACGCCGCGAAACCGTCGCTCCCACGACGTGGCCTGCACCGGGCCTTCGCCCACGCGATGCTGCGCACCGCGGTCAGCAAGGTCCATCAGGACCTGAGGATCTGGAACACCAAACGCTTCGAGCCGCGGCCCCGCCTCGCCGCGAGCGACGAGGCCATCGGCCTGTTCCGCCACTGGGCCCGCCAGTTCTACCCGGCGCCGTGAGGAAACGGGATGGTGCTGCTCGGCCCTGGGCCGCTGATACGAGGCATCGCCCGCGAGGTCTTCCGCTGACGATCAGTTCCTTGACGCGCCGGGCAAGGGTCCGCAGCGCGAGGCTCCGTGCTGCTGTAGCGGCTGCTCCAATAGAGTGGGCTCAGCAGAAAGAGGCCGTTCAACGACGGCACAGAGCCCTGCACGGACCGGAGAGGCGCACATGACCAGGGGGACCACCGAACGCAAGCAACGCGCCAACGGTGTGGAGTCCCGCCGCCGCATTCTCGACGCCACCGTGGAGATCGCGGGCGAGCGCGGCTACGAGGGCACGTCGATCGCGGCGGTCAGTGCCAAGTGCGGACTGCCGGCCAGCTCGATCTACTGGCACTTCAAGGACAAGGACGACCTGATCGCCGCCGTCATCGAGCGCAGCTTCGAGAGCTGGCTGGCGGCCGTCGCGCTGCCGGGCGAACAGGCCGGTACGCCGCTGGAGCGGGTCACGGCGATGGCGGCGAACGTCGCGAAGGCGCTCGTCGACGTCCCCGACTTCCTGCGTCTGGGCCTGATGCTCGCCCTGGAGCGCCGGCCCACGGAGCCCCGGGGCAGGACGGTGTTCCTCCAGGTCCGCGCCATCGCCCACCAGAGGACGGCCGACATGGTCAGGACCCTGTTCCCGGACCTGGCCGAGGACGACGTACAGACCCTGACCACCTACGCCGTCGCCGGCGCCGACGGCCTGTTCGTGCACCGGGAGATCAACGGTGCCGCCGTCGACCTGGTGGCGATGTTCGAACTGCACGCGCGGCTGGTCTACGACGCGGCGACCCGCATGACGGCGCGGACAGCCACACAGCCGCGCGGCTGACCGGCAGCCGAACCCAGCCCGCCGTGGCCCGGGTGAGCGCAAGCCCAGGCCGCCCGCCGTATTCGCTTCTATCGTGGGAACACATTGACAGATGGCGCCAAGGCGGGCAGCACATGAGGGAACCGCAACCGATCGACTACGCGGCGGTCTTCCAGGCCCTGCCCGGCATGGTGGCACTGCTCACCCCCGAGCTGGTCTACGTCGACGTCAACGACGACTTCGAGCAGCTGGCCGGGCGCCCTCGTGACCAGCTGCTGGGCCGGTACATCTTCGACGTCTTTCCCGAGAACCCGAACGATCCGGCCGCGGCCGGCATGCGGGAGACCCGTGAGTCGATGCTGCGCGTGGTGGCCACCGGCGAGCGGGACACCATGGCGGTGCTCCGCTACGACATCGAGGACTCCCTGCGGCCCGGCCAGTGGCAGGTGCACTTCTGGAGCCCGGTCAACGCCCCCGTCCTCGGCCCGGACGGGAAGGTGTCACTGGTCGTGCACCGGGTGGAGGAGGTCACCGAGCTCCTGCGCGACCTCGGCACCCGGACCGACAGCGACCGGTCGGCCGTGCTGGAGGCCGAGCTCTACACCCGCGCCCGGGAGCTGCAGGGGGTCAACGAGCGCCTGCGCAAGGCGCACGCCCACGAGCGTGAGGTCGCCCTGGCCCTGCAGGCGGCGATGATGCCCACCCCCAGGCATCGCGGACCTCATCAGGCGGCCCTGCGCTACCAGCCCGCCATCGGTGGCCTGAACGTGTGCGGCGACTGGTACGACCTGGTGGATCTGCCCGGCGACCGTATGGCGGTCGCCGTCGGCGATGTCGTCGGCCACGGTCTGGCGGCCGCCTGCGCCATGGGGCAACTGCACAGCGCCCTGAGCGCGGCCACCCGTCTCGCCGACGGCCCGGCGCAGGCCCTGGAGGCCCTCGACATGTACGCCGGCTCCGTCGACGGGGCCGAGGCCGCCACGGTGGCGACGACCTTCGTCGACTGGCACGAGCACACCATCACCTACAGCTGTGCCGGCCACCCGCCGCCCGCCGTGCTCCACTCCGACGGCACCGTGTCCTTCCTGGACCAGGCCACGGACCCGCCGATCGACGCGCGCCCCGACCATGTCACCCGCCCCCAGGCCCGCGCCCCCTTCACCGAGGGCGACACCCTGGTGCTGTACACCGACGGTCTGATCGAGCGCCGTACCGAGGACATCGACACCAGCCTGGGCCGCCTCGCCGACTGTCTGGCCCGCCACCGGCAGACCGCTCCCGAGGCCCTGGCCGACGCCCTCCTGGCCGATCTTCTTCCGTCCACGGGCAACACCGACGACACCGCGCTGGTCGTCGTCAGCCTGTAGCCGTCGGGCCCGGCCTCCACAAAGCGCTCCTGAGCCGGTCGTGTTCTCCCCGGTCGCCGACCGGTGCTCCTGCATGCCCGCCGTACTGCACATGGCACCCCCAGGCGTCCCCCAAAGCGCGAAAGACCTTCGCCTTTGACATCGTTGCGGGCCTTTGCGGCAAGGCCGCCTACGAATTCGCCACAGTCTCCCCCGTACTCAGCAGGAGGTTCACCGCATGGTCGGCAGACATGCAGCGGGCAGGCGCCGCGCCGCCCTGGCCACACTCGGCACCCTCGTACTCACCGGGATCCCCACGGCCGCCGCGGCCGCCCCGCCGCCCGCGCCGGGGCCCCTGCCCTCGGCGCCCAGGTCGCTCGGCGCCGACAGACCGTCGCCGCAGGTGCTGCGCGCGATGGAGCGCGACCTGCGGCTGACGCGGGCGCAGGCGGCCACCCGGCTGGTCAACGAGGAAGAGGCGGGCACCCGGGCCGGCCGCCTGCGCAACTCCCTCGGCAAGCACTTCGCCGGAGCCTGGGTGAGCGGGAAGACCTCCGCCGAGCTCACCGTCGCGACCACCCGTCAGGAGGACGTGGCCGCGATCCGGGCGCAGGGCGCCAAGGCCGTGGTCGTCCGGACGCCGCTCAGCGCCCTGGAGGGCATCAAGGCGAAGCTGGACGCCGCCGCCGCACGCGTGAAGACGGGCAACGCACCGGTCTGGTACGTCGACGTGCCGGGCAACCGGGTCGTCGTCGAGGCGACGACGCAGTCCGCGGCCGCCGCCTTCATCGATGCCGCGGGCGTCGAGGACCTGGGCGTGACCGTGCGGTTGTCCGCGAACCGGCCCCGGCTGATGGGGAACCTCGTCGGCGGTGACGCCTACTACATCAACAACTCCGCCCGCTGCTCCATCGGCTTCTCCATCACCAAGAGCCGGCAGCAGGGCTTCGTCAGCGCGGGCCACTGCGGCAAGCCCGGTGACAGGACCACCGGCTACAACAAGGCCGACCAGGGCACGTTCCAGGCGTCCACGTTCCCCGGCAGGGACATGTCCTGGGTGGCCGTCAACGACGGCTGGACCGCAACGGCGGGCGTCAAGGGGGAGGGCGGCAGGACGTCACAGGTCGCCGGTTCGGTGCAGGCGCTCGTCGGGGCGTCGGTCTGCCGCTCCGGCTCCACCAGCGGTTGGCACTGCGGCACCGTCCAGCAGTACAACGCGTCGGTCGACTACGCCCAGGGCACCGTGAACGGCCTGACCCGGACCACGGTGTGCAGCGAACCCGGCGACTCCGGCGGCCCGTTCGTCTCCGGCGCCCAGGCCCAGGGCGTCACCTCCGGCGGCTCGGGCGACTGCACGGCCGGCGGGACCACCTTCTACCAGCCGGTCAACCCGATCCTCAGCACCTTCGGCCTCGCCCTGAAGACCGCCTCCGTCCAGACCGGCCCGCCCGCCCCGCAGGGCACCGCGACGGCGACGGCATGGTCCGTCGGCCACGTCTACGAGGTCGGCGCCACGGTGATCCACGCGGGTGTGCGCTACCAGTGCCTGCAGACCCACCAGGCGCAGGGAGCATGGTCGCCGGCGGACACTCCGGCCCTGTGGCAGCGGATGTAGCAGCCGTAGTACGGCACTTGCGGTGCGGGGGCGTTGCCCCCGCACCGTCCGCGGCCAGGGCCGTGCATTCAGATGTATTCGGTCGCCGCGTCCAACAGCCAGTCCGTCAGGTAGCTCGCGAAGGACGAGCGGACCAGCACCCAGAATCCGGCGCCGGGTTCGTCCCGGGCGACCAGGACGACCTGTGTGCGGGCAAGCGTCGTCTGGGCGCAGCGTCCGGCGCCGAAGGCGCGCGGGTGCAGGTCCAGCGGGCAACCGTGGGCCAGCAGGTCCAGGGCGCGGGCGCCGGAGACGAGGAGTGTGGTGCGCTGGGCGGAGACGTCGGTGACGGAGACGGGTTCCTCTCCGACGGCCGCCCGGATCCGGGTCTCCAGGTCCCGCTCGCTGCCCGGCGGGCCGACGACGAGCCATTCGTCCGGGCCGAGCCACAGCGCGGTCAACTCCCCCGCGCGGATGGCCGTGTTGGGTTCGAGCGGCAGCTGCAGGCCCAGCGCGAGCCCGACCGCGTCGGCCGCTCCTCCCTTGGCGTCGAGGCGGACGTTCAGCTGGGCCAGGAAGGGGAGCTCGGCCAGCCGGACCGCGCCCCGGGAGGTGCGCGTCGTGGCGGCCAGGCGATCGGCGTACCGCGACAGGGGGCTGCGGGGCGGGGCGGTGAGTGCGGTGTCAGCCATCGCGGCGGGCTCCCTCAGGGTCGTAGAGGACGGGGCTTGCGACGGTCACCGGGACCAGACGGCCGCCCACGGGGGCGTACAACCGCTCGCCGATGCGTTCCCGGCCGCCCTTGACCAGGGCCAGTGCGAAGGTCCGGCCGAGCGCGGCGCTGCGGTAGCTGGAGGTGACGTGGCCGAGCATCGGTACGGGCGGGGCGGGAAGCACGCTGTCCGCGACCAGCTGGGTGCCCTCGGGGAGGAAGGTGCCGGGGTCCTCGGGGAGCAGGCCGACCAGGTGCTTGCGGTCGGGGCGGACGGCGTCGGCACGGGCGTAGGAGCGCTTGCCGATGAAGTCGGGCTTCTTCTTGGACACCGCCCAGCTCATGCCGAGGTCTTGCGGGGTGACCGTGCCGTCGGTGTCCTGGCCGATGATCGGGTAGCCCTTCTCGGCGCGCAGGACGTGCATGGTCTCGGTGCCGTACGGGGTGATGCCGTACGGGGCGCCGGCCTCGTGCAGCGCCTCCCACAGGGCGAGCGCCTCCCACGGTGACACGTTGATCTCGTAGGCGAGTTCGCCGGAGAAGCTGATGCGGCAGACGCGCGCCTCGATGCCGGCGACGGTCGTCTCGCGCCAGGCCATGAACGGGAAGTCGTCGTTGGATACGGCGAGTTGGGGCGCCAGCGAGCCGAGGACCTCGCGAGAGCGCGGCCCGACCAGGGCGACGGTCGCCCACTGCTCGGTGACCGAGGTGCAGTGGACCTTCAGCTCCGGCCACTCGGTCTGGAGCCACTCCTCCATCCAGTCCAGTACGGTCGCCGCGTTGCCGGTGGTCGTGGTGACCAGGAAGCGGTCCGGGGCCAGGCGGATGACCGTGCCGTCGTCGAAGACCATGCCGTCCGGGCGGCACATCACGCCGTAGCGGATCATGCCGACCTTCAGGGTGCTCATCATGTTGGTGTAGAGCAGATCGAGGAAGACACCGGCGTCCGGGCCCTGTACGTCGATCTTGCCCAGGGTGGACGCGTCCATGAAGCCGACGCTGTCGCGGGCGGCGGCGCATTCGCGCAGCACGGCCGTCTCCATGTCCTCGCCGTCCTGGGGGTAGTACCAGGGGCGCTTCCACTGGCCGACGTTCTCGAAGAGGGCGCCGTGCTCGATGTGCCACTCGTGGACGGCAGTTGTGCGGACCGGGTCGCTGAGCGTGCCGCGGTCGCGGCCGGCGAGGGCGGCGAAGGAGACCGGGGTGTAGGGCGGGCGGAAGGTGGTGGTGCCGAGTGCGGAGATGTCCACGCCGAGGAGTTCGGCGACCACGCCGCTGGCCAGGACGCCGGCCGTCTTGCCCTGGTCGTTGGCCGTGCCGGCCGTGGTGTAGCGCTTGGTGTGCTCGACCGAGCGCAGGCCGGCGCCGGTGGCGCGGGACAGGTCGTCGACGGTGACGTCGCGCTGGAGGTCGACGAAGCGGGGGGCGCCCTCGCGGCCAGGGACGGTGAACACCTGCATGGGCGGGGTGAGTTGGGGCTGCTCGGGCACCTGCGGGAGGCGGGGCGCCTCGGGGGTGTAGCCCTCGGCCTCGATCGCGCGGGCTCCGGCCGCCGCGCCCTGCGCGAGGCAGCCGGCCAGGTCGAACACGCCGCTCGCGCTGCCGGCCACCTCGACAGCCTGGCGGCCGGCGTCGGGGACGAAGGTGCCGAGCGCCTCGTCGTAGCGGAGCTTGCCGCCCGACTGGCTGAACAGGTGCGCTACGGGGTTCCAGCCGCCGGAGACCAGGAGCAGATCGGCGGCGAACTCCCGCTGTCCCGTGGTCTCTCCGTACGGGGCGACGGTCACCGCCGTCAGGCGGGCCTCGCCGTCCGTGCCGGTGACGGCGTGGCCGGGGAGCACCTCGATGCCGGCGGCGCGGGCGCGGTCCGCCCAGGCGCCGGGTTCGGGGCGGGTGTCGACGATCGCCGAGATCGCCACCCCGGACGCTGCCAGGTCCAACGCCGCCGCGTACGCGCTGTCGTTGGTGGTGAAGACGACCGCGTGGCGGCCGGGCAGGACGCCGTGGCGGTGGAGGTAGGTGCGGGCCGAGGCGGCCAGCATCACGCCGGGGCGGTCGTTGTCCGCGAAGGCGAGCGAGCGCTCGTGGGCGCCGGTGGCGAGGACGACTCGGCGGGCGCGGATGCGGTGGACGCGTTCCCGGGAGACGTTCTGCGGGGCCTTGGCGCCGAGGTGGTTGGTGCGGCGCTCGACTGCGAGGAGGTGGTTGTCGTCGTAGTAGCCGAAGACGGTGGTGCGGCGCAGGATGCGGACGTCGGGGGCGGCGTCGAGCCGGGTGTTCAACTCGGCTGCCCAGTCGGCGAGTTCGCCGGTGCCGAGGAGGCTGCCGCCGAGGGTGGGCTGGTCGTCGGCGAGGATCACTCGGGCGCCGCTGTCTGCTGCCGCCGCTGCGGCTGCGAGGCCTGCGGGGCCGGCGCCGACGATCAGGAGGTCGCAGTGGTCGTGTACGGCGTCGTAGCGGGCCGGGTCGGGGGTGGTGGCCAGGCGGCCCTGGCCGGGGAGGCTGGTGGCGACCAGGCCGTCGTAGAGCTCGATGGCGGGGGCGGGGAGCATCGGCTCGGGGAAGGGTTCTTCTATCTGGATGACGGCGTTGGGTTCTTCCACGCCGGCGGAGAAGATGCCTCGGGGGCGGCCGAGCTTGATGCTGGTCGCTGCCGCGATGACGCCGTTGGCCAGGAGGGCGGAGGCGAGGGTGTCGCCTTCCACGCCCTGGTATTCGGTGCCGTCGAAAGTGAAGCGGAGGGGGCGGGCGCGGGTGCGGTCCGGGGGCTCTGCCCCCGGGCCCCCGATCGGCCCTGAAGGGGCCTCGTCCTCAAACGCCGGACGGGCTGGGAGGACCGGCCTCGGCTCAAAGGTTGCCGGACGCTCCTCCCCCGCCCGATAAACCGCCAACACCTCGTTCGTCGACGTGTCCCGTACCGCGTTGAACCAGCGTCGGCAGCCCGCCGAGTGGCTCCAGCGTTCCGCGAAGGGGCCCTTGGGGTTGGCGCGGAAGAAGAGGTACTTGGCCCACTCCTCGTCGGTCAGGGCCGACGGGTCCGCCGGGTAGGCGACATGGGCCTGGCCGCCGTAGTGGAACTCGGCCTCGTCGCGGGGCCCGCACCACGGGCAGGGGATGAGCAGCATCGTTGGGCTCCCTAGTGGGCCACCGCGGCCGCGCCGTGCTCGTCGACGAGCGCGCCGGTGGTGAAACGGTCGAGCGAGAAGGGGGCGTTGAGGGCATGCGGGGTGTCGTGGGCGATGGTGTGGGCGTAGACCCAGCCGACGCCCGGGGTGGCCTTGAAGCCGCCCGTTCCCCAGCCGCAGTTGAGGTAGAGGTTGTCGACGGGGCTGAGGCCGACGATCGGTGAGGCGTCGGGGCTGACGTCGACGATGCCGCCCCAGGTGCGCAGGACGTGGGCGCGGGCGAAGACCGGGAAGAGTTCCAGGGCCGCCGCCATCTGGTCCTCGATGATGTGGAAGGCGCCGCGCTGGGTGTAGGAGTTGTACGAGTCGATGCCCGCTCCCATCACCAGCTCGCCCTTGTGCGCCTGGCTGACGTACACATGGACCGCGTTGGACATGACGACGGTGGGGTGCACCGGCTCCAGGAGTTCCGACACCAGCGCCTGCAACGGGTGGCTCTGGACGGGGAGTTCGATGCCCGCCATGGCCGCGAGGACGGACGTGTGGCCGGCCGAGCACAGGGCCACCTTGCCCGCGGCGATCGGGCCGAGAGTCGTCTGGACTCCGACCACCCGGCCGCCGACCACGTCCAGGCCCGTGACCTCGCAGTTCTGGATGATGTCGATGCCGGCCTCGTCCGCGGAGCGGGCGTAGCCCCAGGCCACGTAGTCGTGCTTGGCGATGCCGGCGCGGGGCTGGTAGGTGCCGCCGAGGACCGGGTAGCGGACGTCCGGGGAGATATTGACGATCGGGCAGACCTCTTTGACCTGCTCGGCGTCGAGCCACTCGGCGTCGACGCCGTTGAGGCGGTTCGCCTCGACCCGGCGGACGCTGTCGCGGACGTCCTGGAGGCTGTGGGCGAGATTCAGCACACCGCGTTGCGAGAAGAGGATCGGGTAGTCGAGCTCCTCCTCCAGCCCTTCCCAGAGCTTGAGGGCGTGCTCGTAGATGCCGGCGCTCTCGTCCCACAGGTAGTTGGAGCGGATGATCGTGGTGTTGCGGGCCATGTTGCCGCCCGCGAGCCAGCCCTTCTCCAGTACGGCGACATTGGTGATGCCGTGGTTCTTCGCCAGGTAGTGGGCGGTGGCCAGGCCGTGTCCGCCGCCGCCGACGATGACCACGTCGTACGAGCGCTTCGGCTCCGGCGTGCGCCAGAGGAACTCCGGGTGGTCGGGGAGGTCGGCGCCGGGGGTGGTGGGGCTCATCGGGCGTCTCCTGAGGCACCGGAGAGGTGCGGGTAGAGCGGGTGCTTGGCCGCCAGCGCCTCGGTGCGGGCCCGCAGGGCGGCGATGTCGGGCTCCGGCTGGAGGGCCAGCGCGATCACGTCGGCGACCTCGGCGAAGTCCTCCTCGGTGAAGCCTCGGGTGGCCAGGGCCGGGGTGCCGATGCGCAGGCCGGACGTCACCATGGGCGGGCGCGGGTCGAAGGGGACGGCATTGCGGTTGACCGTGATGCCGATCTCGTGGAGGAGGTCCTCCGCCTGACGGCCGTCCAACTCCGACTCCCGCAGGTCCACGAGGACCAGGTGGACGTCCGTGCCGCCGGTCAGGACCTTCACGCCGACGGCCTCCGCATCCGGCTGCGTGAGGCGCTCGGCCAGGATGCGGGCGCCCGCCAGCGTACGAGCCTGCCGCTCGGCGAACTCCGGGGACGCGGCGACCTTGAAGGAGACGGCCTTCGCGGCGATGACGTGCTCCAGCGGGCCGCCCTGCATCCCGGGGAACACCGCCGAGTTGATCTTCTTGGCGAGGTCGGCCTCGTTGGTGAGGATGACACCGCCGCGCGGACCGCCGAGTGTCTTGTGCGTGGTCGTGGTGGTGACGTGGGCGTGCGGGACGGGGTTCGGATGGAGCCCCGCCGCCACCAGTCCCGCGAAGTGCGCCATGTCGACCATCAGCAGGGCGCCCACCTCGTCGGCGATCCGGCGGAAGGCCGCGAAGTCCAGCTGCCTGGGGTACGCCGACCAGCCCGCGATGATCATCTTGGGGCGGTGTTCCTTGGCGAGGCGCTCGACCTCGTCCATGTCGACGAGGTTGTCCGCCTCGGCGACGTGGTAGGGCACCACATTCAGCATCTTGCCGCTGTAGTTGATGCGCATGCCGTGGGTGAGGTGGCCGCCGTGCGCGAGGTCCAGGCCGAGGATCGTGTCGCCGGGCTGGAGCAGCGCGAAGAAGACAGCCGTGTTGGCCTGGGCGCCCGAGTGCGGCTGGACGTTGGCGAACCCGGCCCCGAAGAGGGACTTGATGCGCTCGATCGCCAACCGCTCAGTGACGTCGACGTGTTCGCAGCCGCCGTAGTAGCGGCGTCCGGGGTAGCCCTCGGCGTACTTGTTGGTCGCGACCGAGCCCTGGGCCTCCATCACGGCGGTGGGCGCGAAGTTCTCGGAGGCGATCATTTCGAGGGTGGACTGCTGGCGGTGCAGTTCGGCGGCGAGTGCGGCGTGGACTTCGGGGTCCAGTTCCGCCAGGGGGGTGTTCAGCGCGTTCATACGGCGTTCGCGTTCCTCTCGGCGGCCTCGACGACGTTGGCCAGCAACATCGCCCGGGTCATGGGGCCCACACCCCCGGGCATCGGCGCGAGCCAGCCGGCGACCTCGGCGGCCTCCGGGTGGATGTCGCCGACGAGCCCGTTCTCGGTGCGGGTGATACCGACGTCCAGGACGGCCGCGCCGGGGCGCAGCATGTCCTTGGTGATCAGTCCGGGCGAGCCGGCCGCCGCAATGACGATGTCCGCCTCGCGTACATGCCAGGACAGGCCCTTGGTGCCGGTGTGGCAGAGGGTGACGGTGGCGTTCTCGGAGCGGCGGGTGAGGAGGAGGCCGATGGGCCGTCCCACCGTGATCCCGCGTCCGATCACGCAGACCCGCGCGCCCGCGAGGGGCACGTCGTAGCGGCGGAGCAGTTCGACGATGCCGCGCGGGGTGCAGGGCAGTGGCGCCTCGGTGCCCAGGACGAGCCGGCCGAGGTTGACCGGGTGCAGGCCGTCGGCGTCCTTGGCCGGGTCCATGCGGGCAAGTACGGCGTTGGCGTCCAGGTGCTTCGGCAGCGGGAGCTGGACGATGTAGCCGGTGCAGGCCGGGTCGGCGTTGAGCTCGTCGATGACGTCCTCGACCTGGCTCTGCGAGGCGTCGGCGGGCAGGTCACGACGGATGGAGGCGATACCGACCTGCGCACAGTCCCGGTGCTTGCCGCCGACGTAGGCGTGACTGCCGGGGTCGTCACCGACGAGCACGGTACCGAGGCCCGGGGGCCGTCCACCGTTCGCGGTCAACTTGGCGACACGCTCGGCGAGTTCACGACGAATGTCGCCGGCGGTCGCCTTACCGTCAAGCACCTGTGCGGTCACAGACGGCACTCCTTCCCATAGGTCAACTGCAGCTTCCTCAGGGGCGCGGGGAACTGCGCGACCAGCCACAACGCACCTGCAGCCGATCGATCCAGCTCAGCCACGAAGACGGGACATCGTGGGATCGAACAGGGGCTCCTCTGCGACAACGGCCTCGATGCGCTGATCGAAGTACCCGATGTGCAGGGCAGTGCCTGGGGTAGCGAGCTCGACCGGCAGCCACGCGTATGCGATGCCCTTGCCGATCGTGTAGCCGTACGCCGCACTAGTGACGTACCCGACCGCACGCTCACCGTCGAACACCGGCTCCTTGCCCAGGACGACCGACTGCGGGTCATCGATGGTGAGGCAGGTCAACCTGCGCCGCACGTTCTCCTTGCGGAGCTCAAGCGCCGCCTTGCCGATGAACTCCCCCTTGTCCAGCTTCACGGCGAAGCCCACACCGGCCTCATAGGGGTCGTGCTCGTACGTCATGTCCGTGCCGAAGGAGCGGTACCCCTTCTCCAGGCGGAGGCTGTTGAAGGCGCCGCGGCCGGCGATGACGCCGCCCAGCGGCCTGGCCGCCTCCCACAGGGTGTCCCACAGCTTCTGGCCCTGGTCGGCGGTGGTGTACAGCTCCCAGCCGAGTTCACCGACGTACGACAGGCGCATGGCGGTGACGGGTACCGAGCCGATGTAGGCGCGCTTGGCGCGGAAGTACTTCAGGCCGTCGTTCGAGAAGTCCTCGTCCGTGAGGGGCTGCAGAACCTTGCGGGCCAGCGGGCCCCACAGGCCGATGCAGCAGGTGCCGGGGGTGATGTCGCGGACCTGGACGGTGCCGTCGGCGGGGAGGTGGCGGGTGAACCAGTCCAGGTCCAGATTGCCGTTGGCCCCGACCTGGAAGAGGTCGCGGGCCAGGCGGGCGACGGTGACGTCGCTGCGGATGCCGCCGTCGTGGTCGAGGAGGAGGGTGTACGTGACCGAGCCGACCGACTTGGCCACCTTGCTGGTGGTCAGGCCCTCCAGGAAGTCGGCGGCACCGGGGCCGGTCACCTCCAGGCGCTTGAGGGCCGTCATGTCGTACATCGCGACGGTCTCGCGGGTGGCCTGCGCCTCGGCGCCGACGATGGGCGACCAGTACTGCGCCGCCCAGTCGTTGGGGGTGGGGATGGACCGGCCTTCGACCAGGGACGCGTTGGCCTCGTACCACTGCGGGCGCTCCCAGCCGTTCGCCTCCAGGAAGAAGGCGCCATGCTCCTGCTGGCGGGCGTGGAAGGGGCTGGTGCGGATCGGGCGCGGCTTCCCGGACGGCTGGAGGGGGTGGAGGATGTCGTAGACCTCGACGAAGTTCTGGCAGTCGCGGGCCAGGACGTACTCCGGGGACAGCTGGTGCGGCTCGAAGCGGTTGACGTCGCACTCGTGCAGGTCGAAGGAGGAGCAGTAGCCGTCGACCAGCCATTCGGCCATGGCCCGGCCCACGCCCGCGGAGTGGGTGACCCACACGGCCTCGGCGACCCAGAAGCCCTTGACGTCCTGGGACTCGCCGAGCAGCGGGTAGTTGTCGGTGGTGAAGGAGAACAGGCCGTTGATGCCCTCCTCGACCTTCGCCTCCTTGGTGGAGGGGAGGAGGGACTGGGTCTCCGTCCAGGCCGGCTCGAAGTCCTCCTCCGTGAACTTCAGGACCGAGGGCATGGTCTCGGCCTCGTCGAAGGAGAGGATCTCGTCCGCGGTGATCGGCATCGGACGGTGGCCGTAGTAGCCGATACCGATGCCGTCGAAGCGGTCGCGGTAGTAGAGGTCGGCGTCCTGGTGGCGCAGGATCGGGCGGACCGCCTCCTCGGTCTGGCCGGCGAGCGCGGGGATCGGGCCGGTCCAGGCGAGTTGGTGGGCGAGCGGGGTCAGCGGGAGGTTCATGCCGGCCATGCGGGCGATCTTCGGGCCCCAGATGCCGGCGCAGCACACGACGATGTCGGCGGGGATCTCGCCCTGGTCGGTGAGGACGCCGGTGACGCGGCCGTCGGCCTGCTGGACGTCCAGGACCTCGTGGCGGGCGAGGAACGTCACGCCGCGTTCGGTCGCCCGGCGGATCTGCGCCTCGACGGCGAGGACCGCCTTCGCGAGGCCGTCCGTCGGGACGAGGAGGCCGCCGAGGACCTTGTCCCGGTTGACCAGCGGGTGCTGCTCGACGCATTCGTCGGCGCTCAGCAGCCGGGACTCGATGCCCCAGGCGGTGATCCAGCCGTGCCGTCGGTGCAGTTCCGCGAGGCGCTCGGGGGTGGTGGCCACTTCGAGGCCGCCGACCTGCAGGAAGCAGGGCTTGCCGTCGACGTCGAGCGAACAGAACTTCTCGACGGTGTAGCGGGCCAGCTCGGTCATGGTCTTGGAGGAGTTGGTCTGAAAGACCAGGCCCGGCGCGTGTGAGGTGGAACCTCCCGTGGCGGGCAGCGGGCCCTGGTCGACCACGGTCACACCGGTCCAGCCTCGCGCGGAGATCTCGTCGGCGAGGGCCGCTCCCACGACGCCCGCTCCGATGATCACCACTCGGGGTCCCGCCATCGCCGCACCTCCGGAAATCAAAACCGTCCAGTTGCTTTCTGCGCAACGTGATTCAGGTTGCGCAACTCAATGTGCCTGTCGCGGGGAGGGGGTGTCAAGGGGTCCGTGACGTCCGAAAACAGGCCGGAACACCCGCCCTGAACACGGCAATGCCCGGCGGGCGGCGCGTACCTGCACGCACCGCCCGCCGGGCATGTCCGACCGGCCTGTGGACTCGGCCTACTTGATCCAGGCGTCGACCTTGTCCTTGTTGGCCTCGACCCACTTCTTGGCCGCCGCATCGTCGGACAACTTGTCCTGAGCGATGTACTTGGCGACCTCGTTCTGGTCGTCGTTCGTCCAGTTGAAGTTCTTCACCAGGTCGTAGGCGGGGCTGCCGGACTTGGCGAACTTCGCGCTGACGATCTTGTTGAGGTTGTAGATCGGGTAGTCGCAGGCGACCTTCGCCGCGTCGGTGTCACAGCCCGTCTTGTACGCGGGCAGGGAGACCTTCTTCAGCGGGACCTCGGACAGGAACCACTGCGGCTCGTAGAAGTAGCCGATCACCCACTTCTTGTTCTTCTCGGCGTCGCGGAAGGCCGTGATGAGGGCCGCCTCGCTGCCCGCGTACACCACCTTGAAGTTCAGCTTCAGGTTCTTCACCAGCGCCGCGTCGTTGGTGACGTACGACGGGTCGCCGTCCAGGAGCTGGCCCTTGCCGCTCGACTCGGAGGTCTTGAACTGCGACGCGTACTTGTTGAGGTTCTTCCACTGGAGGATGTCGGGGTGCGCCTTGGCCAGCCACGGCGGCACGTACCAGCCGATGAGGCCCTTGTTGCCGGTCTGGCCGGCGTCGACGGCGGTCTTCTGGCCGTCGATGTACTTCTTCACCAGGTCGGCGTGGCCCCAGTTCTCCAGGACCGCGTCGACCTCGCCGGTGCCGAAGCCCTGCCAGGCGATCTGTTCCTTCAGGTTCTTCTTGGTGACCGTACAGCCGAGGTTGTGCTGCGCGACGTATGCGACGACCGCCGCGTCGGCCTCGTAGCCCACCCACGGGTTGACGGCCAGGTTGAAGGTGCCGCACTTGCCCGAGCTGCCCGAGCCCGCGGAGGAGCTGTCGCCGACCTTCGCCCCGCCGCAGGCAGTGAGGGTGAGGCCGAGGACGGCCAGGCCGGCCGCGCCGGCTTGCCAGTGTCTTGCCATGGTGTCCTGCTCCTTATGCGCTCGCGCGTCGCGCCGCTGCCTGAGTGATCCGGTCGAACATGACTCCGAGCAGTACGATGGCGAGTCCCGCCGCCAGCCCCTTGCCGTACAGCTCGTTCTGCGAGAATCCGGCCACTACGTCGTAGCCGAGGGCGCCCGCTCCTACCAGGCCGCCCACAACAACCATCGACAGCACGTAGATCAGGCCCTGGTTGGTCGCGAGCGTCAGGGCACTGCGTGACATCGGCAGTTGGACCTTGGTGATGATCTGCCAGGTGTTGCACCCGGCGGAGGTGGCCGCTTCCACGGTGGTCTCCGGCACCGCGCGGATCCCGTCCGCGATGATCTTCATGGCGACCGGCGCCCCGTAGACGATCGCCGCGACGATGGCCGTGAAGCGGGTGGCGCCGAACAGCGCGAGGAACGGTACGAGGTAGACGAACGGCGGCATGACCTGGGCCGCGTCCAGAGTGGGCCGGATCATGCGGTCGGCCATCATGCTGCGGCCCATCCACACCCCGAAGACGATGCCGAGGATCATCACGAGCACCGTCGCGACGAGCGTCGAGGCCATTGTCGTCATGGCGTCCGACCACACACCGGTGGCGACCAGCAGGCCCACGCACGCGGCCGTGGTGATCCCGGCCTTCCAGCCGCCGAGCACCACTGCCAGTGCGACCAGCACCGCGCCGACGAGCCACCACGGGGAGTCGGTGAGCAGTGTCTGGAACGGGTTGAGCAGGCCGTTGGTGATGGCGTCGCGGAAGGCGTTCGTCAGGCCGGACAGGTTGTCCTGCACCCAGTTGGCCGCGGTGTCCGTCGCGCTCGCGATGCGGGTTCCGACGGTGCCGTCACCGGGGAAGTCGGCGGCCCACAGGTAGGTGTGCGAGAGGTAGATCAGGACCGCGGTGACCACGGCGCCGGCACCGAGCAGGGGCCTGCGCCACTTCTCGAAGCGGTTCCTGGAGTTGCGTGCGTGCTCCTCGCGCGCGCTGGCCGCGGTCGTGACCCGGTCCAGCACGATCGCCATGATCACGATGGCAAGGCCCGCGTTGAAGGCCGTGCCGACGTCGAGCGACTGCAGTGCCTGCAGGACGTTCACGCCGAGGCCCGGTGCGTTGATCAGGGCCGCGATGGTCACCATGGCCAGGGCGGCCATGATGGTCTGGTTGACGCCCATCACCACGGTCCGCTTGGACATCGGCAGCAGGACCTTCAGCAGCGACTGGCGCCGCGTGGCACCGAGGGAGTCGGCGGCCTCGACGGTCGTCTTCGACACGTTACGGATGGCGTGCGCCGTGATGCGGATCGTCGGCGGGGCCGCGTAGATCACGGTGGCGATGGTCGCGGACGCGCCGCCGATGAGGAAGAACAGGGTCAACGGTGCCAGGTAGACGAAGGTCGGCATCGTCTGCATGAAGTCCAGGAAGGGCGTCATGAGCCGGTTGAACCGGTCCGAAAGACCGGCAGCCACCCCGAGCGGGATCGCGAACAGCAGGGCCACGAACACCGCGCACAGGATGAGCGCCAGGGTGTCCATGCTCTCCTGCCACAGGCCCTGCAGCCCGAAGAAGGTGAAGCCGGCCACGGCCAGCAGGGCGACCTTCCAGTTGCCCACGGCCCAGGAGACGAACCCGGCGAGCCCGACGACGCCGAGCCAGCCGATCTCGGGGACCGGGCGGGCCCCGGACGGCTGGGAGATCAGGTGCTGGACAAAGGTCACCAGGTTGTCGATGACCAGCCGGATCTCGTTGAAGAAGTACAGGAAGAGCGGGTTGGAGTTGCGGTTGGCGCCGATGGAGTCGTTGAAGTCGTTGATCCACCGGTGCAGATCGGTCAGATCGGCCACTGCCAGGGACAGGGTCTGCTTGCCGCGCAGAAGGGCGAACAGCACCAGCCAGACGACGAGGATCGCGCCGATCACCATGGGCCGGCTGACCTTGCGCGCGCCCTTGGCGGGCGCGGTTGCCGGTTCCGCGGCCTCGGTTTTCTCGGGTTTCTCCACGGCGACGGTCATCACGCGCCGCCTTCCTGCCCGGCGACCACCGCGAGGATCTCCTCGTCGCCGACGATGCCGAGCAGCTTGCCGTTCTCGACGACCTTGACGGGCTTGTCGGCGGCCAGGACGACCCGGGTGGCCTCCTTCACGACGACGTCGGGGCCCAGTTCCGGGCCGTCCAGGTCGTCGCCGTCCTCCGGAGCCCGCATGATCCACTTCAGCGTGAGGACGTCGCCGCGCGGCACGTCCTTGACGAACTCGCGTACGTAGTCGTCGGCGGGGGCGCCCACGAGTTCGTCGCCGGTGCCGCACTGGACCATCTTGCCGTCGCGCATGATCAGGATGCGGTCGCCCAGCTTGAGGGCTTCCGAGAGGTCGTGGGTGATGAAGACCATGGTCTTGCCGACCTCGTGGTGGAGGCGGATGACCTCGTTCTGCATGTCGCGGCGGATCAGCGGGTCGAGCGCGGAGAACGGCTCGTCGAAGAAGAGCACGTCCGGGTCGCCGGCCAACGCCCTTGCCAGGCCCACGCGTTGCTGCATACCGCCGGAGAGCTGGTCGGGGTAGGAGTTCTCGTAGCCGGCCAGGCCGACCAGCTCGACGACCTCCAGGGCCCGCTTGGTGCGCTCGGCCTTGCTCATGCCGCGGATCTCCAGGCCGAAGGCCACGTTGTCCACCACCCTGCGGTGGGGCAGCAGCCCGAAGTGCTGGAAGACCATGGAGAACTTGCGGCGGCGCAGGTCACGCAGCCGCTTGTCGTCGGCCTGGCGGATGTCCTGGCCCTCGAAGACGACCTCACCCGAGGTGGGTTCGATCAGCCGGGTCAGACATCGCACCAGGGTGGACTTGCCGGAGCCGGACAGGCCCATGACGACGAAGACCTCGCCCGGCGCGACCTCGAAGTTGACGTCGCGCACGGCGGCGGTACATCCGGTGCGGTCCATGAGCTCGCGGCGACTGAGCCCGCACAGCTCCTCCGATTCCGGCACCCGGTCGGCCTTCGGCCCGAACACCTTCCACAGATTGCGCACAGATATGACGGGCGTGCCGTCCGAGTCCTGAGGGGTGCCGCGCCGCTGCGGCACCTCGGTCTGTGTGGGGGTCACGTTCGACCTCATTTCGGCGTTCAGCCGCGGAACCAGCGCTGCGGCCGGGGTTGGATGTTCTGCCAGATGTGCTTGGGCTCGCGGTACTCGTCCAGGCCGGTCGGTCCCAGCTCCCGGCCGACGCCCGAGTGCCCGAAGCCACCCCATTCCGCTTGCGGCACATAGGGGTGGTAGTCGTTGATCCACACCGTGCCGTGGCGCAGCCGCCGGGCGACCCGCTGGGCCTTCCCGGCGTCCTGCGTCCAGACGGCGCCGGCGAGTCCGTACTCGGTGTCGTTGGCGATGCGTACGGCATCGTCCTCGTCGGTGAAGCGCTCGATCGTGAGCACGGGTCCGAAGGACTCCTCGTGCACCACATTCATGTCCTGCCGGCACTCGTCGAGGACGGTCGGCGGGTAGTAGAAGCCGTTCGCGAGGGCCGGGTCGTCCGGCCGCTCGCCGCCGCAGCGCAGTACTGCGCCTTCCGCGATGCCCGCGGCGACGTACGCCTCGACCTTCGCCAGGTGCTGGGCGGAGATCAGCGCGCCGGTCTCGGCATCGGCGTCGAAGGGCCCGCCCAGCCGGATCTGCCGCGCACGCCGCACCACCTCGTCGACGAAGCGGTCGTGCAGCGAGTCCTCGACGATCAGCCGGGCGCCGGCCGAGCAGACCTGCCCCGAGTGCAGGAAGACGGCCGTGAGAGCCATGTCCACGGCCGTCTCGAAGTCGGCGTCGGCGAAGACGACATTGGGGTTCTTGCCGCCGAGCTCCAGCGCCACCTTCTTCACGGTGGCGGCGGCGGTGGCCATGATCCGCTTGCCGGTCTCCAGCCCCCCAGTGAAGGACACCATGTCCACGTCGGGGCTCTCGGAGAGCGGTGCGCCCACCTCGGGCCCGGTGCCCAGGACGAGATTGGCGGCGCCGGCCGGCAGCCCGGCCTCCTCCAGTGCCTTCATCAGCAGGATGGAGGTGGAGGGGGTGAGCTCGCTGGGCTTCAGGACGATCGTGTTGCCGGCGAGCAGCGCCGGGGCGACCTTCCAACTGGCCTGCAGCAGAGGGTAGTTCCAGGGCGTGATCAGCCCGCACACGCCAACCGGCTCGTAGACGACACGACTGACGGCGTCATCCCGCCCGGTGTCGATCACCCGTCCGGCGTCGGTGCCGCCGATCCCGCCGTAGAAGCGGAAGCAGGAGACGACGTCGGCGATGTCGTACTCGCTCTCCACCAGCCGCTTGCCGGTGTCCAGCGACTCGGCGCGGGCGAATTCCTTGGCGTCGCGCTCAAGGATGTCGGCGGTGCGCAGCAGCAGCGCGCCGCGCTCACGCTCGGGAGTGCGGGGCCAGGGCCCCTCGTCGAAGGCTCGGCGGGCCGCGGCGATCGCCGCCTCCGTGTCCGGACGCGTCCCTTCCGGTACGGTCGCCGAAAGCGTGCCGTCAGCGGGACAGCGGATCTCGCGGCGCCCGCCGGCCACCGGCTCACGCCACTCTCCGTCCACATACAGATCTGCCACGCGCCAAGCCTTTCAACCGAAATTCGTTGCGCATCGTGCATTCAATTGCTTGTGGTGGAACACCCTGACGAATGACCAGACATACGTCAAGGGGTTGGTGCATGACGATTTCGCAAGGGGCCCAATGGTCCCCGTTCTCTTGACCGAGGGGCCTGTCGGCCCTGACCATGTTGCGCATCGCTCACTGAGTTGTGCAATACGCACCGACGGAGGCCGCATATGTCCCCTCGCCCGCAACCTGGCCGTGAGTACGTCCTCACCCTCTCGTGTCCCGACAGCGCGGGACTGGTCCACGCCGTGAGCGGCTTCCTCGTCAGGAACTCCGGCAACATCCTGGAGAGCCAGCAGTTCGATGATCGACTCCAGGGCCGTTTCTTCATGAGGGTCCACTTCGATGTTTCCGATCCAAACGCGGATCTGGAAACTCTGCGTTACCGGTTCGGTCCCGTGGCCGAGGCCTACCGCATCTCCTGGAAGCTGTGGGACGCCTCGACGCCGACCCGCACGCTGATCATGGTCTCCAAGTTCGGCCACTGCCTGAACGACCTGCTCTTCCGTCGCCGCACCGGCGCCCTCAACATCGAGATCCCGGCGATCGTCTCCAACCACCGCGACTTCGAGGGCCTGGCGGAGACCTACGGCATCCCCTTCCACCACGTCCCGGTCACCAAGGAGACCAAGCCGGAGGCCGAGGCACGGCTGCTGGAGCTGGTGAGCGAGCTGGACGTCGACCTCGTGGTGCTGGCCCGCTACATGCAGGTCCTCTCCGACGACCTGTGCAAGCAGCTGGAGGGCCGTGCGATCAACATCCACCACTCCTTCCTCCCCAGCTTCAAGGGCGCGCGCCCATACGTCCAGGCCTACGACCGCGGAGTGAAGCTCGTCGGCGCGACGGCGCACTATGTGACCTCGGACCTGGACGAGGGGCAGATCATCGAGCAGGACGTGGTCCGGGTGGACCACTCGCTCGACCCCGGGGAGCTGGTCACGGTCGGCCGGGACGTGGAGGCACAGGTACTGGCACACGCCGTGAAGTGGCACAGCGAGAGCCGGGTGATGGTGGACGGCAGCCGCACGGTGGTCTTCCGCTGAGCGGTACGGCACGGCGCCCTATGTATACGGAGGCATGCGGTGCATACGGGCGCCGGCCGGCACCACCAGCCCGTCCGGCGTTTGAGGACGAGGCCCCTTAAGGGCCGAAGCGGGGGTCTGGGGGCGGCAGCCCCCAGCAACGCCCGCTGCACCCCCCTCAGCCGCCCAGCCGCTCCAGCACCGCCCGGCGCCACACTTCGGTCTCGGCGATCTGGTTGAACGTGAACAGGTGCAGCCCCGCCACCCCCGCCGAAGGCGCCGTAAGAGCCTCCTCGGCGCGGGTCAGGAGCCTCTCGGGCGAGTAGCCCCCGGGCGCTGCGAACCGCAGAAACCACGACGCATGCTTCGTCAGGAACCGCGTCGACTCCCCCACCCCGATCTTTGTCGCCATGGCCAGCAGCTTCGTCCGCTGCACCGGCCCGGCGACGCCCACGTACACGGGCAGGGTGACGTCCCGCCGTCGTATCCGGGCGATCCACTCCCCCAGCACGCGCGGATCGAAGCACAGGTTGCTCACGATGTACGTGGCGTGCGCGCGCTTGTCCCACATCGCCTGGATGGTGAGGTCGTCGTGGATCAGCGGATGGCTCTCGGGATAGCCGGTGATGCCCACGCGTGCGAAGGGCCCGCCCAGCTCGCTGAGCCGACGCAGCACCGGCAGGGCCCCGCCGTAGGCCCCGGCCGGCGGGTCCGCGTCGCCCGCCGGCACGAAGACGTCGTCGACGCCGCATTCACCGAGCCGGTCGACGACCTCCTTCAGGTGCGCGTCGTCCCGCAGCAGCCGCGCCGGCACGTGCGGCACGACGCGGTAGCCGTGCCCCGCGAGCCGCCCGGCGAGATCGAGGGTCGGTTCCAGCCCCTTGACCGGCGACGCCGTGACCGTGACCACGACGTCGCGCGGGACATGGGCGAGGACCTTGTCCTCGGTCGCCTTCGCGGGCAGCACCTCGTAGCGGACGCTCTCCAGCAGCGCCCGTAGCCCCGTGGCGCCCAAGGTCTACCCGGCCTGCGTCTCGGCGTCGCGAAGGCGGTAGTACGCGGCCTTCGACGGGGCGAGGGGCTCCTTGCCGAGGATCAGGTCGGCGGCCTTCTCGGCGACCATCATCACCGGGGCGTAGATGTTGCCGTTGGTGACGTACGGCATCACCGAGGCGTCCACGACCCGCAGGCCCTCCACGCCGTGGACCCGCATGCTGGTGGGGTCGACGACGGCCGTCTCGTCGGTGGAGGGGCCCATCTTGCAGGTGCAGGACGGGTGCAGGGCGGTCTCGCCGTCCTTGGCGACCCAGTCGAGGATCTCCTCGTCGGTCTCGACGGACGGGCCGGGCGAGACCTCGCCGTTGTTGTAAGGGGCGAGCGCGGGCTGGTTGAGGAGCTTGCGGGCCACCCGGATCGCCTCGACCCACTCGCGGCGGTCCTGCTCGGTGGAGAGGTAGTTGAAGCGCAGGGCCGGGTGCTCGCGCGGGTCCTTGCTCTTGATCTTCACTGAGCCGATGGCGTCGGAGTACATGGGGCCCACGTGGACCTGGTAGCCGTGGCCGCCCGCGGGCACGGAGCCGTCGTAGCGGACCGCGATGGGCAGGAAGTGGAACATCAGGTTGGGGTAGTCCACGTCCTCGTTGCTGCGGGCGAAGCCGCCGGCCTCGAAGTGGTTCGTGGCGGCCGGGCCCTTCCGGAACAGCCACTGCAGGCCGATGAAGGGGGCCCGCCACTTCGCCAGGTACGGCTGCATGGAGACGGGCTGCTTGCAGGCGTACTGGATGTACACCTCCAGGTGGTCCTGCATGTTCTCGCCGACGCCCGGCAGGTCGTGCACGACGTCGATGCCGAGGGCGCGCAGCTCCTCCGCGTTGCCGATGCCGGACAGCTGCAGCAGCTGCGGGGAGTTGATCGCGCCGCCGCACAGGATGACTTCCTTGGCGCGGACCTGCTTCGGGGCGCCCTTGCCGCGCTGGTACTCGACGCCGACGGCCTTCTTGCCCTCGAAGAGGACGCGGGTGACCAGGGCGCGGGTCTTGACGGTCAGGTTGGGGCGCTTGCGGACGGGCTTGAGGTACGCCTTCGAGGCCGACAGCCGGCGTCCGCGGTGGACGTTGCGGTCGAACTTGGCGAAGCCCTCCTGGCGGTAGCCGTTGACGTCGTCCGTGGGGGCGTAGCCCGCCTCCTCGGTGGCCTTGAGGAAGGCGCCGAAGAGCGGGTTGGTGGCCGGGCCGCGCTCCAGGACGAGGGGGCCGTCGTGGCCGCGGAACTCGTCGTCCGGGTCGGCGGCCAGACAGTTCTCCATCCGCCGGAAGTAAGGAAGACAGTGTGCGTAGTCCCAGGTCTCCATGCCGGGGTCGGCCGCCCAGCGCTCGTAGTCCATGGGGTTGCCGCGCTGGAAGATCATGCCGTTGATGCTGCTGGAGCCGCCGAGCACCTTGCCGCGCGCGTGGTAGATGCGCCGGCCTCCCATGTGGGGCTCGGGCTCGGACTCGTACTTCCAGTCGTAGAAGCGGCTGCCGATCGGGTACGTCAGGGCCGCGGGCATCTGGATGAAGACGTCCCACGGGTAGTCGGACCGGCCTGCCTCCAGGACCAGGACCTTGTTGGCCGGGTCGGCGGAGAGTCTGTTCGCCAGTGCACTGCCGGCCGAACCGCCGCCGACGATGACGAAGTCATATTGCAGGGGAGCCATGGTGCCTCGTCTCGCTCGCGCCGTAGATACGCGACGCATGCTAGTACCAGTAGCGCTATACGCACTAGGTTGCGAGCCACGCAACTTACAAGGGCATGATTTCGGTGTCGTTACTTGCAAGGGTGTCATTCACCGCCCAGGTGGCAGCGGCGCGTGGACACAGCGATCTCGGCGACCTCACCGTGCACGGGCGGCAACAGGTGTGAGCATCCACACCTCCTTCACCATTGCGCCGTCCCGCCCCGGCGCGACAGAGTGTTCCAACTGCCTGACGCGCCTCGCGAGTTGCCCGCAGCCGTCACAGCAAGGCGGCACGGACGAACCGGAAGGAAGACGAGTGAACCCGATCACGGTGCGAGGGTTCGCGGTGGCCTCGGCCACGGCGGTCACCGCAGTCGGAAGCGTCGTCGGCGTCGCCTCGGGCAGCACCGCGCAGCCGAACGACGCCGAGGCCACGACGGCCGACGCAACGCTCCTCGCGGACATACCCGCCGGGCAGCAGGCCCAGGTGCAGACCGCTTCCCTGACGCAGCAGGCCGACGCCCAGGCCGTCCAGGCGGACGCGAGCGCCAAGAAGGACGCCGAGGAGGCCGCCCGCAAGGCCGCCGCCAGGACCGCGGTCGCCAAGCAGGAGGCCGCGAAGAAGGCCACGGAGGCCAAGAAGGCCGCCTCCCACGACACTCCGGTCACGCCCGTGCTGACCACCTACTCCACCGCCCAGATCAAGGCGCTGGCGGCACAGATCGTGCCGAGCGGCCAGTTCCAGTGCTTCAGCAACATCGTCACCCGCGAGTCGGGCTGGGACATGCACGCCATGAACCCCTCCTCCGGCGCCTACGGCCTCGTCCAGGCCCTTCCCGCCTCCAAGTACTCGACCGTCGGCTCCGACTGGCAGACGAACCCGGCCACCCAGATCAAGTGGGGCCTCAACTACATGAACAGCGCCTACGGCAGCCCCTGCGACGCCTGGGCCTTCTGGCAGGTCCACCACGCGTACTGAGGCCGTCGCACGCCCCCACAGGCGCGTGAATCGCCCCCCGACCAACCGCCCCTTACCAGGAGAAAAGACCTGGTCAGAGTCGCGCGGGTAAAGAGTTTGTACCGTACTACGCGTATAGTTTCGCTGTGAGCAACCACAGCCAAGACACCGAAACGTCAAATTCGCAGGCCGGCGGAGTGCAGTCGGTCGACCGAGCCATCAGCGTCCTGGAGATCCTGGCCCAGCGCGGCGAGGCGGGCGTCAGTGAAGTCGCCGCCGAGATCGATGTTCACAAGTCCACCGCCTTCCGCCTGCTCGGCGCCCTGGAGTCGCGCGGTCTGGTGGAGCAGGCGGGCGAGCGCGGCAAGTACCGGCTCGGCTTCGGCATCGTGCGCCTGGCCGGCGCGGTCACGGGACGCATCGACATCACGCAGCAGGGCCGGCCGGTCTGCGAGCGGCTCGCCGAGGAGATCGGCGAGACGGTCAACATCGCAGTGCTCCAGGAGCACTACGCGATCAACCTCTACCAGGTGCGCGGCCCCGGAGCGGTCACCGCGCACAACTGGGTCGGCCAGCTGACCCCGCTGCACGCGACGTCCAGCGGCAAGGTCCTGCTGGCTTACCTGCCCGCCAAGGAGCGCGCCACGCTGCTGGCCGAGGCGGGCCTGAAGAAGGTCACGCCGCACACCATCACCTCGAAGGCGAAGCTGGAGAAGAACCTCGCCGAGGCGCGGGAGGCCGGCTACGCCTGGACCAGGGAGGAGCTGGAGATCGGTCTGCACGCCATGGCCGCGCCGGTCCTCGACAGGGACGGCGAAGTCATCGCGGCGGTCACGGCCTCCGGCCCCTCCTACCGGTTCACCCAGGAGCGGATGCGCGAGCTCGCCCCGGTGCTGATCAAGGGCGCCGAGGAGATCAGCCACCGGATGGGCTACCTGGGCTGAGTCACCCCTTGGGGGTGCCCAGGCGCTCGTTCACCCAGTCGTGGAAGGCACCGATGTGGTGCTCGCTGGGCACCAGCACCCCGCCCTTGGCGTACATCCGGGAGCTCATTCCGGGCTGTGTGCGCTCGCACGCGTCGAAGTCCTGGCGGTTGACCCGGTCGAAGAGCTCCACGGACCGGCTGACGTCCTTGCCGCTCTCGACGACGTGCGGGAGGTAGAGCCAGTCGCACTCGACGATCGTGCGGTCGACGGCCACCGGGTACATCCGGTGGAAGATCACGTGATCGGGGACAAGGTTGATGAAGACCTGCGGCCTGACCGTGATCGCGTAGTAGCGGCGGTCCTGGTCGTCGGCGACGCCGGGGATGCGGTCGAGACCCTCGGAGCCGTCGACGGTGAAGCCCTGCACCTCCTCGCCGAACTCCGCGCCGTGCCCGACGTAGTACTGGGCGGCGTAGCCGTCGGCGAACTCGGGGAGCACCTCGGTGAGTTCGGGGTGGATGGTGGCGCAGTGGTAGCACTCCATGAAGTTCTCGATGATGAGCTTCCAGTTCGCCTTGACGTCGTAGACGATCCGCTTGCCGACGGAGAGGTTGTCGATGTCGTAGTGCTCGATCGACTCCACGTCGCCGAGGCGGGCGACGACCTCGCCGATGACGTCCTCCTCGAAGGAGGGCGGGTTCTCCGCCAGGCACACCCAGACATAGCCGAGCCATTCCCGCACGGCCACGCTCACCAGGCCGTACTCGGTGCGGCCGACGTCGGGCATCTTGGTGAGGTTGGGCGCCGCGACCAGCTTGCCGTTCAGGTCGTAGGTCCAGGCGTGGTACGGGCACTGGAAGGCCCGCTTGACCTCGCCGGACTCCTCGGTGCAGAGCTTGGCTCCACGGTGCCGGCACACGTTGAAGTACGCACGGATCGAGTTGTCACGTGAGCGGGTGACGAGGATGCTCTCGCGACCCACGTCGACGGTGCGGAAGGCGCCGGGCTTGGCCAGCTCGGAGGAGCGCGCGACGCAGAACCACATCGTCTCGAATATGCGCTCCTGCTCCTGGGCGAAGATCGCCGGATCCGTGTAGGAGGAGCCGGGGAGGGTGGCGATCAGGCTGTCCGGCAGGCTGGTCGAGGTCACGGTGCACTCCTCGGGAACGTCGTGGTAGAAGCGCCCCACAGGGGCGCGGGACGGTGCTTGTGTGCGTCACAGCGAAGCGCTCAGCTGCTTGCGCCAGCGGGTGAACAGCCGCGGCTGGTTCATCCCGAGCACGGCGACCGGCAGGCCGGCCCGCCGGTAGACGGCCAGGACGTTGCGGTCGTCCGCGGCGCCCTCCTCGACCGTCACACTGTCGGCGCCGGCCGCATGACCGGCGAACTGGATCTTCACGCCGTACTGGTCCGACCAGAAGTACGGCGGCCGGGGCACCCCCGGCTCCACCGCGCCGCCCGCCAGCAGTGTGGCGATGGCGGCATCGGGCCGCTCCCGTGCACCGGTCCAGTGCTCGACGCGGCGATGGGCGCCCGCGCGGGGGTCGTACCAGTTGGCGCAGTCGCCGACCGCGACCACGCCGGCCAGGCTGGTGCGGCCGTCCGCACCGCACTTCACGCCGTTGTCGAGCGCGATGCCGGAGCCTTCCAGCCACTCGACGCACGGGCGTGCACCCACACCGACGACGACGATGTCGGCGGGGATGCTGCGGCCGTCCTCCAGCAGGACGGCGTCGACCTTCCGCTCGCCGCTGAGTCCCTTGACGCCCACGCCGCACAGCAGCCGTACGCCGTGGTCGGCGTGGAGCGCGGAGACGATGGTGCCCATGGTCTCGCCGAGCGGTCCGGCGAGTGGCGTCGGGGCCGCCTCGATGACCGTCACGTCGAGCCCGAGGGCGTAGGCGGTGGAGGCGACCTCGGCGCCGATGAAGCCGCCGCCGATCACCACCAGCCGTCCGCCGCGGGCCAGTTCGTCCCGCAGGGCGCGGGCGTCGTCCAGGGTGCGCAGGGTGTGCACCCCTGCCAGGCCCTCGGCGCCCGGCAGGGTGCGGGCGGCGGCGCCGGTCGCGATGACGATGCCGTCGGCGCGGACCTGACTGCCGTCGGCGAGCCGGACGGCGCGCTCGGTCCGGTCGAGTCCGGTGGCGCGGGCGCCGAGCAGCCACTCGGCGCCCAGGTCCTCGTCGTCCGTCTCCAGCACGAGATCCGCTTCGCCGATCGTGCCGGCCAGGAACTCCTTGGACAACGGGGGCCTGTCGTACGGGCGGTGGGCCTCGTCGCCGATGACGACGAGCCGTCCGTCGTAGCCCTGCTTGCGCAGTGAGCGCGCCGCCGACAGGCCGGCCAGCGAGGCGCCGACCACGGCGACCGTCCTCACGCGGGACCTCCGGCGAGCCGGGAGGCGATGCAGGGCGGCAGGTTGGGGGCGTCGGTGGACACCTGGACGTGGATCATGCCGTCCTCGACGACGACCTCGTGCGTCCGCACCGGCAGCTTGGCCGGCGGGGCGTCGACGGCGCCGGTGCGCAGGTCGAACTTCGAAGCGTGCAGCGGGCATTCCACCTCGCAGCCCTCCAGCCAGCCGTCGGCGAGCGAGGCGTCCTGGTGGGTGCATGTGTCGTCGATGGCGAAGACCTCGCCGTCGTCGGTATGGAACACCGAGACCGGCGGATCGATGTCGAGCCGGAAGGCCTCACCTCGCGGGAGATCCGCGAGACGGCACACGGGAATCATCATGACACCTCGGTGCGTATAACGAAACGGATTGCGGTAAGCGCAACATCAGTCTGAGGTCGCCCCGAACCCTTGTCAAGGAGTTCAGGGGCCCCTTTGACCCCTGCCAGATGTTGCCTTTCATGCAACTTGGCGCACGATAGGCAACACCCTCAGGGCAGGGGTCGACACCGGAATCAGTGCCTTCGAGCAGGTCAGAAGGTCAGTGACCGCGGTCGATCCAGTCCTGCAGATGCGGGGCCTCCGCGCCGATGGTGGTCGTGTCCCCGTGGCCGGTGTGCACGACGGTCCCCTCGGGCAGACTCAACAGCCGCTCCCGGATGGACTCGATGATGGTCGGGAAGTGGCTGTACGACCTTCCCGTGGCCCCTGGTCCGCCCGCGAAGAGCGTGTCACCGCTGAAGAGGGCGGAGAGCGCCGGCGCGTACAGGCAGACGGCTCCGGGGGCGTGTCCGGGGGTGTGCAGCACGGTCAGTTCGATGCCCGCCACCGTGAGGACCTGTCCGTCGGCCAGTTCGGCGTCGGGCGCCCGCTCCGGGTGGGTCTGCTTCCACAGCGGCAGGTCGTCGGGATGGAGGAGGACCGGGCCGCCGGTGCGCGCCGCGAGTGCGGGCGCGGCGTCGATGTGGTCGTTGTGGGCGTGGGTGCACACGATGGCCGTGAGGCGACGGTCGCCGACGGCCTCGGCGATGGCGTCGGCGTCATGGGCCGCGTCGATGACGATCACCTCGTGGTCGTCGCCGATGATCCACACGTTGTTGTCGACGTCCCAGGTGCCGCCGTCCAGCGAGAACGTGCCCGAGGTGACGAGATGTTCGATGCGCACGGTCATCACAGCACCACCACCGAGCGCAGCACGTCGCCGCCGTGCATCCGCTCGAAGGCCTTCTCGACATCGTCCAGGGCGATGGTCTCGGTGACGAAGGCGTCCAGGTTCAGGCGGCCCTGCAGATAGAGGTCGATCAGCATCGGGAAATCGCGGGAGGGCAGGCAGTCGCCGTACCAGGAGGACTTGAGCGACCCGCCCCGGCCGAACACGTCCAGGAGGGGGAGTTCGAGCTTCATCTCCGGGGTCGGTACACCGACGAGGACGACCGTGCCGGCGAGGTCGCGGGCATAGAAGGCCTGCTGGTACGTCTCCGGGCGGCCGACCGCCTCGATGACGACGTCGGCGCCGTGGCCGCCGGTCAGCTCACGGATCGCCTCGACGGGGTCGGTCTCCTTGGAGTTGACAGTGTGGGTCGCGCCCAGCTTGCGGGCGGTCTCCAGCTTCCGGTCGTCCAGGTCCACCGCGATGATCTTCGCGGCACCCGCCAGGTTCGACCCCATGATCGCGGCGTCGCCGACACCGCCGCAGCCGATGACCGCCACGCTGTCGCCGCGGCCGACGTTGCCGGTGTTGATCGCGGCCCCGATGCCCGCCATCACACCACAGCCCAGGAGGCCGGCGGCGGCCGCCGACGCGGACCGGTCGACCTTGGTGCACTGCCCCGCCGCGACCAGCGTCTTCTCCGCGAACGCGCCGATACCCAGCGCCGGGGACAGCTCGGTGCCGTCGAGCAAGGTCATCTTCTGCTTGGCGTTGTGGGTGTTGAAGCAGTACCAGGGCCGGCCGCGCAGACAGGCCCGGCACTGCCCGCACACGGCGCGCCAGTTGAGGATCACGAAGTCACCGGGGGCGACATCGGTGACGCCCTCCCCCACCGACTCCACCACGCCCGCGGCCTCGTGACCGAGCAGGAAGGGGAAGTCGTCGTTGATGCCGCCCTCGCGGTAGTGCAGATCGGTGTGACAGACCCCGCAGGCCTCGATCTTCACCAGCGCCTCCCCCGGGCCGGGGTCGGGCACGATGATCGTCTCCAGGCTGACGGGGGCGCCCTTGCCCCGCGCGACGACTCCACGGACCTGGTGCGACATGGCCACTCCTCGACAGTTGCTCTATACGGCACACATCTCATGTGCCGCAACACAGCATCGTGGAGCGCCGACCCCGGGTCAAGGCTCTCGGAGACTGAGGGCCGGGACCGTGGCCTCGGACCGCGCGAGGGAGCGGGCACCCAGGCGGAACTGGTCGAGTTTGTCGATGATCGTCCGGCCGACGGGCAGGTGCCCCCAGATGCTGATGCCCTGGTGGGTGCTGGGCTCCCAGGTGCTCTCGTCGACGACGACGGGGTTCCAGCCGACCTCCCACTCGAAGCCCGAGGGGGTGCGGGCGTAGTAGGACAGCTCCTTGTCGTTGGTGTGCCGGCCGACGGACAGGGCCATCTCGAAGCCGAGTTCGTGGACCCGCTGGTAGCTCTGGGCGACGTCGTCGAGGGTGGCCGTCTGGATGTTGAGGTGCTGGACGCGGGTGCGGACCGGGTCGATCGGCAGGCCGCGGACGGCGGCGACCGCGATGGAGTGGTGGCGTTCGTTGACCCGCAGGAAGCGGATCTTGAGCTTGACGCCGCTGATGGTCTCGTCGATGCAGTCGGTGAGGCGGGCGTCGAAGACGGTGTGGAAGTAGCCGCGCAGCTGAGCCGGCCTGGTGGACGTGATCGCGACATGACCCATGCCGGAGTCGCCGGTGACGAAGCCCGAGGCCAGCATGTGCAGCGGCTCGGACGACTGCACCGGGGCGGTGTAGATCTCCTGGGTGATGCCCTTGGGGCCAGGGAAGCGCAGGAGGCGTTCGACGCCCCGCAGGGCCGCTTCCTCCGTACCGCCTTCGACGCAGGGGACGCCGTGGGCTCGTATGCGGGCCTCGATCTGCTCGAAGCTGCGGTGGTCGTCGACGTGCCAGCCGATGGCCACGACGTCCTCCGCCGGACCGCGCTGGACCAGGAACCGGCACTCCTGCTCGTCGAGGCGGAAGCGCATCAGGTCGCGCGAGATCGGGTCGTGGTGCATGCCGATGGCGTCGGTGCCGAAGCGGCGCCAGTCGGTGAGGTGGTTGGTCTCGATGACGATGTAGCCGAGGTGGACGGCACCGAAGACCGATGGGGTGGTGTTCATCGCCGGCCTGCCAGGAAGTCGGCGCACAGCCGGTTGAACAGCTCTGCGCGCTCCCACTGCACCCAGTGACCGGTGTTGGCGACCAGGTACAGGTCGCAGTTGGGCATGCGTTCGGCCAGCATGCGTCCGCCCGACGGGCGGTTGACCTTGTCCGCTGCACCCCACAGCACCAGGGTCGGCACGGGCAGCCGGGCCAGGCGTCCGTCGCGGGTGAAGTCCATTTTCCACAGGGTGCGCAGTGCGTTCGGGCCGGACGGGCGGCGCAGCGGCGGGGCGGCGACGACCTCGGGGTCGATGCTGGCCCGGTAGCGCTCGTCCATGACGGAGTCGGGCACTTCGGCGGCGTTGAAGACGAGGTGGTTGCGGATGAACTTCTCCAGTTTGAGCCGCGAAGGGCCGTCTCCGGAGTAGTAGTTGAGCAGGCTGGTCAGGCCGGGTGTGGGCAGGGCGCGGGTGGTGCCGATGCCGCCCGGCCCCATCAGGACCATGCGGTCGACGCGGTCGGGGGTGTCCAGGGCGAGCCGGAGGGCGCAGGCGCCGCCGTAGGAATTGCCGACCAAGTGGGCTTTGTCCAGCCCGAGTCGGTCCATCAGCCCACGGATGCCCTCGGCGAGATGACCGAAGGGGTCGGCGCCGTCGACTCCCTTGCTGGAGCGCCCGTAGCCGGGCAGGTCGGGCACGACGACCCGGTACTCCTTGGCCAACTCGGCAATGTTTCGGCCGTAGTTGGAGACACCGGAGGCGCCCGGACCGCCGCCGTGCAGCAGCAGGACGGCCGGACCGTCGCCGGTCTCCGCGACGAAGACCTTCCTGCCGGCCACGTCGAGGAGGCGTTCCTGCAGGTCCGGGAGTTCGGTCTGGGTGGTCATGGTGGTCCTCACGGGGTGATGGCGGCGGTCGTACGAGGTACAGGGGTGAATCCGTCCGGGGGCGGCGGAAGTTGGGCGCCTGCTGGTGCGGCGGCGTAGACGTAGGCGTCGGGGCGCAGGGCGAGGGTGGCCGCACGGTGCCGGGTCATCCAGGGCAGCAGTACGCCGTCGCTGTCGACGAGGGTGCCTTCCGCGGGGCAGGATCCGGCGGGCGTGACGGTGAGCGCGGGGACGGCCGGGCAGTCCCAGGAGGGCTGGGGTGCCGACGACTCGGTGCGCAGGAGCAGCCAGCGGCTTTCGAGTACGTCGTCCAGGCGCACCCGTACGCCGTCGGGTCCCGTCACCCAGGGCTGGGGGATCTGGTGCCCGCCGGCCTTGGTGCGCGGGCGGGCCTGCAGGCCCTCGGCGTAGTGGGCGACGGGGATCCAGTTCGAGTCCTGCAGCCAGTTGCTGCAGCCCGGCACGCGGTTCAGGGCGCGCAGGGCGGCATTGCGGACCCGGGTGACGGCCGGCCGTCGTTCGGTGATGATCCGGCCGACGAACACGGCCCGCCTGGTGACCTCCTTGACGTGCGGTTTCCGCTCGGCCTCGTAACTGTCGAGCACCGACTCGGGCAGCTCGCCGCGCAGCACCCCGTCGAGCTTCCAGCACAGGTTGGCCGCGTCCCGCACACCGGCGGCCATGCCCTGGCCGATCCACGGCGGCATGGCGTGCGCGGCGTCGCCGGCCAGGAAGACCCTGCCCACGCGGAAGCGGGCGGCGAAGCGGACGTGGTGGCTGTAGACGGTGGCCCGGAGGATCTCGATCTGGTCCCGGCCGATCCCGTACCGGGCCACCAACGAGCGGATCGCCTCGTGGGTGGTCAGGTACTTCTCGTCATCGCCCGGCAGGATCGGGAACTCCCAGCGGTGATGGCCCAGCGGGGTCGGGCAGTCCACGGCCGGGCGGGCCGGGTCGCAGCGGAAGCGCAGCCGGTCGTGGTCCGGCCACGGGCTGAGCATCTTGGTGTCGATGACCACCCAGCGGTCCTCGTACGTGCGGCCCTCGTAGCCGACGTTGAGCTGGGCGCGGGTGAGGCTGGAGCCGCCGTCGGCCGCGATGACGTAGGAGGCGCGCAGTCTCCGTACGGAGTCGTCGGCCGTCCCGGCCACCGTCAGCTCGACGCCCTGGGGGTCCTGCCGCAGCCGCAGGCATTCGTGCCGCAGCCACACCTCCACGTTCGGGTAGCGGTCGACGCCGTCGCGCAGGACCTGCTCCAGGGCCGGTTGATAGAGGAACATCTGCGGCGGATGACCGTGGCCGCGCGGGGCGGGGCGGGCGCTGAGGAAGGGCCGGCCGCCTGCGTCGACGAAGTCGAGCGGACGCTCGGCGAGCATGTCCTGCTTGAGCCGCTCGGCCAGGCCGATGCGCTGCCAGATCCGTACGACCTCCTCGTCGGTGGAGATCGCCCGGGCCCGGGAGTACACCTCCGCGTCGCGTTCCAGCACGACGACCCTGAGGCCCATCGCCCCCAGCAGGTTCGCCGCCGTGACACCCGTGGGCCCGTAGCCGATCACCGCCACGTCGTAGGCGCTGTCCTCGACCCTGCCCTCGCCTCTGTTCTCAGCTCTGTCCCGAGCGCTGATCCCGCTCATCGGGCCACCTCACTGTCGTACCTGTAACGCTCACTCCAATTGGAATGGTCGCTACGGTAAGGTGGGCGCGGGAGAGGGTCAAGCACCGGACACATACAGGAGCCGCCTCATGACCAGCGCACCCCGCCGGGTCGACGTCCACCATCACGTCGTCCCGCCGCTCTATCGCGACGCTCTCGCCAAGGCGGGCATCGCCGAGGCCGGGGGTCGTGAGCTGCCCGACTGGAGCGCGGGGGCCGCGCTGGAGGTGATGGATCTCCTGGGCACCGCCACGGCGATCGTGTCCGTCTCGACGCCCGGCACCGGCTTCCTCACCGACCCGGGAGAAGCCGCCGATCTGGCCCGGCAGCTGAACGCCTTCTCCGCCTCGCTCGCTGCCGAACACCCCGGCCGCTTCGGGTACTTCGCCACCCTGCCCCTGCCGGACGTCTCCGCCTCGGCGGCCGAGGCCCGGCGGGCCCTGGACGAGTTGGGCGCGGATGGCGTCACCCTGCTCGCCAACAACCGGGGCACCTATCTCGGTGCGGGCGGGCAGGACCAGTTGTGGCAGGTCCTCGACGAGCGCGGGGCCGTCGTCTTCGTCCACCCGGCCGAACTCCCGGCACCCGCCGTCGAGAACATCCCGCCGTTCGCCGCCGACTTCCTGCTGGACACCACCCGGGCCGCCTACCTCCTGGTCCGGAACGGCATCGTCCGGCGCTACCCGAACATCCGGTTCGTCCTCAGCCACGCGGGCGGCTTCGTGCCGTACGCCTCGCACCGGATGGCCGTCGCGATCGCGAGCGACACCGGGCGCAGCCCGCGGGACGTACTGGACGACCTCCGCGGCTTCTACTTCGACACCGCGCTGTCCTCCAGCCCGGCCGCCCTGCCGACGCTGCTCGCCTTCGCGCGCCCCGGGCACGTCCTCTTCGGCAGCGACTGGCCGTTCGCGCCGACAGCCGCCGGCCAGTACTTCGCCACCGGCCTGGACACCGGCGTGGACGCCGACACGCTCGCGGCCGTCAACCGCACCAATGCCGAAGCCCTCTTCCCCCGTCTGGGCGGCGCCCCCGTACCGGCTCCGCCCCAGTCCCCCACCGTCCGCCTGCGTCAGTCCGCCAGGCGGGCCGGCGCCCGGCTCTTCTTCAAGCTCGTCCAGCCCGGCACCCGGTGAGAAACACGGCGGGCCCGGCACGGCAACTGCCGTACCGGGCCCACCGTATGCGGGTCGGACGTCTGCTCATCCGATCTCGACGAGCAGGTCACCGCCCTCCACCTGCTGGATCTTGTTGATGGCCAGCCGGCCGACGGTGCCCGCCTTCGGGGCGGTGATCGCGGCCTCCATCTTCATCGCCTCGATGGTGGCCACCGTCGCCCCGGCGTCCACCTCGTCGCCCTCGGCGACCGCGAGGGTGACCACGCCGGCGAACGGGGCGGCGACGTGACCCGGGTTGGTGCGGTCGGCCTTCTCGGTCGCCGGGACATCGGAGGCGGCCGCCTTGTCACGCACCTGGATCGGCCGGAGCTGGCCGTTCAGGGTGGACATCACCGTGCGCATGCCGCGCTCGTCGGCCTCGCCGACGGCCTCCAGCTCGATGAGGAGCCGGACGCCGGGTTCGAGGTCGACGGTGTACTCCTTGCCCGGGCGCAGCCCGTAGAAGAAGTCCTTGCTGTCCAGGACGCTGGTGTCGCCGTAGGCCAGGCGGTGGGTGTCGTAGTCGCGGGTCGGGCCGGGGAAGAGTAGACGGTTGAGGGTGGCGCGGGGCTCCTTGGCGAGGCCCTCGCGGTCCTCCGGCGTCAGCTCCTGCACCGGCTTGGCCTCGGCGCGGCCCTCAAGTGCCTTGCTGCGGAAGGGCTCGGGCCAGCCGCCGGGCGGCGTGCCGAGCTCACCGCGCAGGAAGCCGATCACCGAGTCGGGGATGTCGAACCTGTTCGGCGTCGCCTCGAAGTCCTCCGGCGGCACCCCGGCGCCCACCAGGTGCAGGGCGAGGTCGCCGACCACCTTGGAGGACGGGGTGACCTTGACCAGGCGGCCCAGCATCCGGTCGGCGGCGGCGTACAGGTCCTCGATCTCCTCGAAGCGGTCGCCGAGGCCGAGCGCGACCGCCTGGGTGCGCAGGTTGGACAGCTGGCCGCCGGGGATCTCGTGGTGGTAGACGCGCCCGGTCGGGGAGGCGAGGCCCGCCTCGAAGGGGGCGTAGACCCGGCGGACGCTCTCCCAGTACGGCTCCAGGTCGCCGACCGCCTGGAGGTCGAGGCCGGTCGGGCGGTCGGAGTGGTCGGTCGCGGCGACGATCGCCGAGAGGGACGGCTGTGAGGTCGTACCGGCCATCGAGGCGACCGCTCCGTCCACCGCGTCCGCGCCCGCCTGGATCGCCGCGAGGTAGGTGCCGAGCTGGCCGCCGGCGGTGTCGTGGGTGTGCAGGTGCACCGGCAGGTCGAATTCCCGCCGCAGCGCCGATACGAGCTTGGCGGCGGCCGGGGCGCGCAGCAGGCCCGCCATGTCCTTGACGGCCAGCACGTGGGCGCCCGCCTCGACGATCTGCTCGGCGAGCCGCAGGTAGTAATCCAGCGTGTACAGGCGCTCGTTCGGGTCGGACAGGTCCGAGGTGTAGCAGAGCGCGACCTCGGCGATCGCCGTGCCCGTCTCACGTACCGCGTCGATGGCGGGCCGCATCTGGCCGACGTCGTTGAGGGCGTCGAAGATGCGGAAGATGTCGATGCCGGTGGCCGCGGCCTCCTGGACGAAGGCGTCGGTCACCTCGGTCGGGTACGGGGTGTAGCCCACGGTGTTGCGGCCGCGCAGCAGCATCTGGAGGCAGATGTTGGGGACGGCCTCGCGCAGGGCGGCCAGCCGCTCCCAGGGGTCCTCGGCGAGGAAGCGCAGGGCGACGTCGTAGGTGGCGCCGCCCCAGCACTCCAGGGACAGCAGCTCGGGCAGAGTCCGTGCCACGACCGGCGCCACCGCGAGGAGGTCCTTGGTGCGGACCCGGGTGGCCAGCAGCGACTGGTGGGCGTCGCGGAAGGTGGTGTCGGTGACGCCGATGGTCGGCGACTCGCGCAGCGCGCGGGCGAAGCCCTCCGGGCCGAGCTCGACGAGCTTCTGCCGGGAGCCCGCGGGCGGCTCGCCGGCGGGCAGCGAGGGCAGCTTGGTGGTCGACTCGATCAGGTGAGGGCGCTCGCCGTTCGGCTTGTTGACGGTGACGTCGGCGAGATAGGTCAGCAGCTTGGTGCCCCGGTCCGCGGAGGACCGCGAGGTCAGCAGGTGCGGGCGCTGCTCGATGAACGACGTCGTCACCCGCCCGGCCTGGAAGTCCGGGTCGTCCAGCACCGCCTGCAGGAACGGGATGTTGGTGGCCACGCCGCGGATGCGGAACTCGGCCACGGCGCGCCGGGCCCGGCCGATCGCGGTCTTGAAGTCCCGTCCCCGGCAGGTGAGTTTGACCAGCATCGAGTCGAAGTGGGCGCTGATCTCCGTACCGGCATGGGTGGTTCCGCCGTCGAGGCGGATGCCCGAGCCGCCGGGCGAGCGGTAGGCGCTGATCCGGCCGGTGTCCGGGCGGAAGCCGTTGGCCGGGTCCTCGGTGGTGATACGGCACTGGAGTGCCGCGCCGTGCAGCTTCACCGTCTCCTGGGACAGCCCGAGGTCGGCGAGGGTCTCGCCGGCGGCGATGCGCAGCTGGGACTGGACGAGGTCGACGTCGGTGACCTCCTCGGTGACCGTGTGCTCGACCTGGATGCGCGGGTTCATCTCGATGAAGACGTGGTTGCCCTCGCGGTCCAGCAGGAACTCGACGGTGCCCGCGTTGCGGTAGCCGATCTCGCGGGCGAAGCGCACCGCGTCCGCGCAGATCCGGTCGCGCAGCGCCGGGTCGAGATTGGGTGCGGGGGCGAGCTCGACGACCTTCTGGTGGCGGCGCTGAACGGAACAGTCACGCTCGTAGAGGTGGATGACGTTGCCCTCGCCGTCGGCGAGGATCTGCACCTCGATATGGCGGGGGTCGACGACGGCCTTCTCCAGGAAGACGGTGGAGTCGCCGAACGCGGAGGCCGCCTCGCGGGACGCCGCCTCGATGGACTCGCGCAGCGCGGCCGGGTCCTCGACGCGGCGCATACCGCGCCCGCCGCCGCCCGCGACGGCCTTCACGAACACCGGGAAGCCGATCTCGTCGGCCGCGCGGACGAGTTCGTCGATGTCGGTGGAGGGTGCGGAGGAGCCGAGCACCGGGACGCCGGCCGCGCGGGCGGCGGCCACGGCCCGCGCCTTGTTGCCGGTCAGTTCGAGGGTGTGCGCGCTCGGGCCGACGAAGGTGATGCCCGCTTCCTCGCAGGCCTTCGCCAGTTCGGGGTTCTCGGACAGGAACCCGTAGCCGGGGTAGACCGCGTCGGCGCCCGCCTGCCGCGCCGCACGCACGATCTCCTCGACGGAGAGATAGGCCCGCACCGGGTGCCCCGGCTGGCCGATCTCGTAGGCTTCGTCGGCCTTGAGCCGGTGCAGCGAATTTCGGTCCTCGTGCGGGAAGACGGCAACGGTCCTCGCGCCCAGCTCATAGCCGGCGCGAAATGCCCTGATCGCGATCTCACCACGGTTGGCGACCAGTACCTTGCGGAACATCGCCGCTCCCTTCAGCCTGCCGGTGGACGTCCCCCATGGTGTCGGTGACCTGCCTTTCTGGCCATGTGAGTCCGGCCACTCTTTGCGCGTGTCGGGTCACGGAGTGCGGTCGGCGGCCCTCTCCATGCCCTGACGTCCTTCTTTATGGCCTCGCGGCCTTCTTTATGGCTTCGCGGATGCGGGAGTACGTACCGCAGCGGCAGACGTTCTCGATGGCGTCGATGTCGGCGTCGGTCGGTTCGGACGTCTTCTTCAGCAGGGCCGCGGCGGCCATGATCTGCCCGGGCTGGCAGAAGCCGCACTGCGAGACGTCGCAGTCGATCCAGGCCTGCTGCACGGGGTGCAGGGTGTCGCCGTCGGCCAGGCCCTCGATGGTGGTGACCTTGCGGCCCGCGCAGTCCTTGACCTTGACCACGCAGGGCTGGATCTCCGCGCCGTCGAGATGGCTCGTACAGGCACGGCAGACGCCGACGCCGCAGCCGTACTTGGGGCCGGTGACATGCAGCAGATCGCGCAGCACCCACAGCAGCGGCATGTCGGCCGGGGCCTCGACGGTGACCGGCTTGCCGTTGAGGACGAAGGAATAGGAGGGCATCGGTACCTTCTCGGGTGTTCAGGCTCAGAAGTTCAGCGGGAAGCGGCGCGGCTTGGTGCCGGTCGCCCGGGCGTAGGCGTTGGCGACGGCTCCGGAGGCGGCCGGAACGCCGAGTTCGCCGGCGCCGCCGGGCTCCCCCTTGGACGGCATGATGTGCGCCTCGAAGTGCAGCGGGGCGTTGCGCTGGCGGGCCCAGTGGAAGTCGCCGAAGCTGCCCTCGCGCACAGCCCCCCGGTCGATGTGCAGTCCGGCGCTCAGGACGGTGGAGATCCCGTCGATCGAGGTGCCCATGAGCTGCGCTTCAAGTCCGCGCGGGTTCACGGCGGTGCCGACGTCGGCCGCCATCACCACCTTGGTGACCCGGGGGTTCTTCGGGTCGCTGGCGTCGATCTCGGCCAGACAGGCCACGCAGGATCCGTACTCCTCGTGCACGGCGACACCCTGCCCGTGCCCGTCGGGCATCGCCCGGCCCCAGTTCCCGGCCTCGGCGACCTTGTCGAGTACGGCCTTGACGGCCTTGCTCCGCAGCGTCGTACGGCGGAAGGCGACCGGGTCCTTGCCCAGGCTGCGCGCCACCTCGTCGACCATGATCTCCTGGGCGGTCCGGGTCGTCCCGGAGTCCACCGACCGCCAGGCGCCCAGCGGCATCGCAAGCTCGACCTGGCCCGAATCGCCGGACAGGCGGCCGAAGTTGTAGAGCCCGGAGTCGCTGGGGTGCGGGGCGGACACCGGTCGTACGAAGGAGGCCTGGTTCGCGGTGCCTTTCTTGCCGTACGACTCGCTGACCGAGGCCGTCGCGTGCGCGAAGGCGACCACCCTTCCGTCCGCATGGCTGGCGCGGATCCGGTGGTGGCCGGCGGGACGCATCCTGCCGTGCCGGGTGTCGTCATTGCGGCTCCACATCAGCTTGACCGGCCGCTTCGCCGCCTTCGAGATCAGGGCGGCCTCGATCGCGGCGTCGAAGTTCAGCCGCCGCCCGAACGAGCCGCCGCCGCGCAGCACATGGACCGTGACCTCGGAGGCCGGCAGACCGGTCGCCGAGGCGATGCTGTCCCGGGCGTCCGTCGGTGTCTGGGAGGAGAACCAGATCTCGGCCCTGTGGGCGCGTACGTCCGCGATCGCGGTGAGCACCTCCATCGGGGCGTGGCTGACGAAGGCGAACTCGAACTCGCCCTCCACCTGCGTCGATCCACGCGGCGGGGAGCCCAGGTGCGGGACCGCGGCCTTCAGCCGGGAGCGGATCTGCGCGTCGGACAGCGAGGCCGACGGACCTGCCGCCCACTTGATCTTCAGGGCGTCGCGGGCGTTGAAGGCATGGTGGAAGGTCTCGGCCACCACGGCGACCCCGCCCGGCACCCGGACCACGGCGTGCACACCGGGCAGCGCGCGGGCCGCCCGCTCGTCGACCGAGACGATCTTCCCGCCGAGCGTCGGCGGCCGGGCCACCACGGTCGGCTTGGCCCCGGCCACGGACAGATCCCCGGTGTACTTCGCCTTGCCGGTGACGATGTCCCGGGCGTCGATACGGGTCGCGGGCCGCCCGATCACCTTGTGTTCGGACGCCGGTTTGGGCTTGGCGGATACGGCCGTACGGCGGATCTTGGCGGCGCTCGCGCTGAGGGATCCGAAGGTGGCGGTGCGGCCGTCCGGGGCGATCACCATGGTGTTCCCGGTGCGCAGGCTCCAGGCGGGCAGGTGCCAGCGCCTGGCGGCGGCGGTGACCAGTCTGGCGCGGGCGGTGGCGGCCAGTTGGCAGGCCGGGCCGTACAGGGAGACGACCGAGTTCGAACCGCCGGTGTACTGGTTGCCCTTGGTCCGGGCGTCGGCAAGGGGGATGTCGACGTCGGCGAGCCGGGCGTCCAGCTCCTCGGCGATCATCATGGCGACGGCGGTGGTGATGCCCTGCCCGACCTCGACCCGAGGCAGCCGTACGACGATCCTGTTGGCCCGGGTGACCTCCAGGACGAGCATCTCGTCGTCGGCGCCGGTCACCAGCGCGTCGGACGGTCCGCGGGCGGGCTCGGTGCCCTGGGCCGGCGAGGTGTCGCAGGCGAGCGGGGCCGCGATGGTGAGCGTCGACGCGGCCAGGGAGTACACCATGAACCTGCGCCGGGACACCGCGTGCCGTGGGGCTCCTGCGTCCGGGGCCGGGCCGGTGCCGGCGGCGGAGGACTCGATGCCGTCCAAGAGACACTCCTCGCGGGTTGCTCCGACTGATACCTCTGATACGTCAACAGGTATGAGGGGCCGGTCGGACTGTGGGTTGCCTGAGAGGCGTCGCACCGCCGTCCAGTTCCGGCCTGTCGCGCGCGGCCTGCTCTCCTGGGCCCCCGCTCGTCCGTAGGCTCTGGGTGCTGTCGAGGAGCGTGCGGTAGACGTCCCGTCCCCACAACCTACGGAGAACCATGGCCGACGCCAGCCCCCAGGCCCGTGCCGTCACACTGCTGGGCCGCCCCAAGCTGTGGCTCATGCCCACCGTCCTGACCGGACTGCTCGCCCTGCTGCTGGCCCTGCTCTACATGGGTGGCATCGTCAACCCGCAAGGTGCCCTGCACCATCTGCCCATCGCACTGGTCAACGGCGACACCGGCAAGCCGCCGGCCGGGCAGAAGCAGAACGCGGGCACGCAGATCGCCGCGGCCATCACCTCCGACACCTCCAACGACAAGGCCGAATGGCGCACCCTCAGCCTCGCCGAGGCAAAGGACGAGCTCGACTCCGGCAAGGTCTACGGCGCCCTGGTCATCCCCGCCGACTTCACCGCGTCCATCACCGCGCTCACCACGGCCGACGCCACCACACGGCCGACGATGACAGTGCTCACCAACCCCGGCAAGGGCAGCCTCGGTTCCTCCCTCGCCAGCAAGATCACCACTACGGCGGCCCAGCAGGCCTCCCAGACGATCGGCAAACAACTCACCGCTGCCGCGGGCACGCAGGCGAACTCGACCACCAAGCTGCTGCTCGCCGACCCGGTGAATGTCGTCACCCAGGTCGGCCACCCGATCGGCAGCCACAGCGGCCTCGGGCTGAGCGCCTTCTACTACACGCTGCTGCTCGTGCTGGCCGGCTTCATGGGCGGCAATGTCATCAGCAATGCCGTCGACACCTCCCTCGGCTACGCCGACACCGAGATCGGCCCCTTGCACACCCGCCGCCCCACCGTGCCGATCAGCCGCACCCAGACGCTGCTGCTGAACATGGTCATGACCGCGGGCATCACGGTCGTCAGCGTCTCCCTGATCATGCTCGCCACCATCACCATCCTGGGCATGGACGCCACCCACATCCCGCTGCTGTGGATCTACTCCTACTGCGCCGCCCTTGCCGTCGGCCTGGGCGTGCAGGCCATCAACGCGGCCTTCGGCGGGGTCGGCCAGCTGGTGTCCATGTTCGTGTTCATCGTCCTGGGCCTGCCGTCCTCGGGCGCCACCGTGCCGCTCCAGGCCGTGCCCGGCTTCTACCGCTTTCTGTCCCACTTCGAGCCCATGCGCCAGCTCAGCGACGGTGTCCGCGCCATCCTCTACTTCGAGGCCCGCGGGGACGCCGGCCTGACCCGCTCCTGGATCATGATCGCGATCGGCGCGTCCCTGGCCCTGCTCTTCGGTTTCGCCATGACGCGGTACTACGACCGCAAGGGCCACAAACGCCTGACGCCCCAGCCCGCGTGAGCGACCATGAGTCCATGCCCGACGAACCCGGCCCGTGTGTCCGGCGGCGCACCGGCCGCGATCTCGACGCCTGCGTCCAGGTGCTTGCCGTGGTGCACGAGCACAGTGGCTACCCGGTCAACTGGCCCGAGAAGCCGACGGATTGGCTGACCCCGCGCTCGCTGCTGGCGGCCTGGGTGGCCAAGCTCGACGGTCGTGTGGTCGGCCACGTCGGACTGTCCCGCGGCGGCAGGGGCGACGTGGCGCCCGGGCTGTGGGGCGCACGCGCGGGGGTCGGCGCCGAAGCCGCCGCTGTGGTGAGCCGGCTGTTCGTCTCCCCGGAGGCACGCGGACACGGCCTCGGTGCCGCGCTGATGGCCCGGGCCGTCGCGGAGGCGCACGGCCGCGGCCTGCACCCCGTGCTCGACGTCGTCGCCGCCTCCGACACGGCGGCGACCGCCCTGTACGAGCGGCTGGGCTGGGAGCTGCTGGACGTCGTCGAACAGCGCTGGTCGCCGGACCAGGTCGTGACCCTCCGCTGCTACGCGGCGCCAAGTGCGGCGCGGGCCTGTCCGGCGGGCTGAGCCGACCGCCAGGGATGCAACCCTCTCGCAACCTTGCCCGTGCTGCCCTGACCCCATGTCCGAGGAGACCCCGCGCGTCGAACTCACCCCCGCGGCCGCCGACCTGTTGCGCCGTCTGCGCGCCACGCACGGCCCGCTGATGTTCCATCAGTCCGGCGGCTGCTGCGACGGCAGCGCGCCCATGTGCTACCCGGAGGGCGAGTTCCGCACCGGAGGCTCGGATGTGCTGCTCGCGGAGCTGCAGGTCGAGGGGGTGGCGGAGCCGGTGACGTTCTGGATGTCGCGCAGCCAGTACGAGGCCTGGAGCCACACCCGGCTGATCGTGGACGTCGTAGCAGGCCGCGGCAGCGGTTTCTCGCTGGAGGCACCCGAGGGGGTGCGTTTTCTCACCCGTTCTCGCGTAGTCGGCCCATAGCCATCCCGCTGGCCACCGCGATCTGGTGCACTTCCCCTGAGACCTGAGACATTTGACGATCCCTCAGGGGGAACTGTGACGCATCGTCAGAAGCGTTTCGCAGCAGGCAGATCCGACAGAACCATTCGGACGTCGGTCAGATCGGCACTGGCGTTTCTCACGGCATTCGGCGCGCTGGCCGGTGCAGCCCTGGTGGGGGCGGCACCGGCCAGCGGCCTGCCGGGCGGCACCGTGCCGGGCAGCACCACGCTCGCGCCGGGAGTCACCTACGCACAGTTCGACGTCCAGGGAGCCAAGGGCGTGACCCACGCCCATCTGCTCACCGTCGATCTGCGCAACACGCACGTACGCCTCGGCCTGCTCTATCCGGGGGCCGTGGCCGCACGGGCCGCCGTCTCCAGGATGGCCGACGCACAGGGCGCCGTCGCCGGCATCAACGGCGACTTCTTCAACATCTCCGAGGCGCAGCACCCGGGCGTCGAGGTGACGGGCTCCACCGACGGACCGGCGATCGTGAACGGGCACGTTCTGAAGTCGTCGGTGCCGGACGGACAGCGCTTCGGGCCGGAGCTGCCCCCGGGCACCACCACCCGGGACGTGCTCGGCGTGGGCGTCGACCGCAGGGCCCGGCTGGACAGCCTCGCCCTGGCCGGGTCGGTCCGCACTCCGGCGGGACGGCTGCCGCTGGGCGGGCTCAACCAGTACGCGCTGCCGGAGGGTTCGGTCGGCGCCTTCACCTCCGACTGGGGCAGCGTCTCCCGGGTCCGCGCCACCTGCGGCACGGACACCGACCGGGCGGCCGACTGCAGCACGGACACCTACGAGGTGACGGTCCGCAAGGGCCGGGTCGTCGCCACGTCCGACACACCGGGCAAGGGTGCCATCGCCGCGGGGACCACAGTGCTCGTCGGCCGGGAGGCGGGCGCGCAGCGGCTGCGGAAGTTCTTCAAGGGCGAGCCGGTGACGGTGACGCACCGGCTGGTCTCCGCCACCTCCCGGAAGGCGTACAGCTTCGCGCTCGGCGGCTACCCCGTCCTGAAGGGCGGCCGGCCACTCTCGGGCCTCGACGACACGGCCGCGGCAGTGCGCACGGCCGTCGGCATCGCGAACGGCGGAAAGCGGCTGCTGCTCTTCGCGCTGGACGGTGCGCCCGCGTACCGCAAGGGTCTGACCATCTCCGAAGTGGCCACCACCATGCGGTCGTTGGGCTCGGTCGACGCCTTCAGTCTGGACGGCGGCGGATCGACGACCCTGGTCGCCCGCGTGCCCGGGGCGGCCACCGTCACCGTACGCAACCACCCGTCCGGCGACGCGGAACGACGGGTGCCGAACGGCATCGGGGTGTTCTCCACGTGATGAAACGGCGTCGTGATCCACAGGCTCTTACGGCCTGAGACCGCTGACGATGCCCGCCGTCGCCGTGACGCCGCTGTGAATGGTGGGCGCGATGCTCGTGCCGGCCAGGTAGAAGCCGAGCAGCGCGCACACCAGGGCGTGGGAGATCTTCAGTCCGCCGTTGCGGGTGAAGATCACCGCCAGGATCAGCAGCAGCACCACCACTGAGATGGAAATCGCCATTGTCAACCTCCTCCGCTGCGCCGCCACTTCCGGTTTGCGGCGTTCGGCCGTAAGTGTGGCGTAGCGGAGGGTTCGTCCGGGCGGCTGACCTGTACTCCGAACGTGTGGTTCTACGCCGCCCGGTGGGCGTCCAGGAACGCCTCGAGGCCGGCGAGGTCGTCGGTGTTGAAGTAGTCGACGCCGACGGCGAGCAGTTCGGTCCACAGCGCGTCCCGGGCGGGGCCCGCCAGGTCGGGTGTGTTCCAGAAGCGCACTTTCTGCCCGCGGGCGTGAGCCTGGTCGAGGATGCCGTGCAGCTTCTGCCGCTCGACGTCCGGGAAGGCGCCCTCGCCGAGCCAGGTGAAGTTGAGCTGCCAGTTGTCGCTGATCAGCGGGATGAAGGAGGCGGGCGCCGGGCTGCCCAGGTCGGTGAGCCGGCCGTCGTAGAAGGCCCGCCGTACGGTCTGGGCCTCCATGGGCGTACGGGCGGCGCGGTCGCCGGAGATGACGTTGGTGACCGCTCCGGGGTGCACGCGGCCGTGGGCGTACGTCGTGAACAGGTGCGGGTAGCGCTGGAGATGGCGGTCGAGTTCGAGGTACGTCGACGAGCCCTCGGTCTTGATGTCGATGAGCAGCTGGAGCGGCCTGCGGTAACCCCGGTACACACTGCCGTGGTTGGCCTTGACCAGGGCGGACAGCGGGTCGAGGTAGAGGGACTCCAGGGTGCGGGTCGGGTCCAGGTCGTCCACCGTGTGGCCGATGAGGAGCTGGTCGCCGACAAGGAAAATGTCGGCCTCGACGCTGCCGAAGCGGTGGTCGAGGGCATCGAAGAGAGGGCGCGGATGCTCGTAGTCGTTGTGGGCGTGGGCGTTCCACAACGGGCGGGGGCAGCGCGTCCGTTCCTCGGCGAAGGCGCTGCCGGCGGGCTGGGCGAGCACTGCCGCGAGCGTGGCGCCGAACGCGGTGAGGGCTCTGCGGCGGGTGATGAGGGCCATGTTCTGCCTCCCTGTGGGGCGGGTCGGAACCACAGGGAGTATCGGGCGGAAAGGCGCTCAATGGACCTGCACATGCCAGGAGTTGGCCGGACTGCCGCCGCCTGTTCATTACTTCGGCGCAGGCACATGAAGAAGCCCGCCCCAGGTGGGGCGGGCTTCACCGGGTGACCGTCAGGGGGCCTGCAGGTCGACGAGTTCGGCCACTGCGGACCGGTGGGCGCCGGCCGTGCCGTAGGCGATCGAGTCGGCCTTGGCCCGCTTGAGGTACAGGTGGATCGGGTGCTCCCAGGTCATGCCGATGCCGGCGTGCAGCTGGAGCGCCTCCTCGGCGGCGTGCACGGCAACCGGCGCCGCATAGGCCTGCGCCACGGCGACCGCGATCCCGGCGTCCTCACCCGTGGCGAGCGCGTCGGCCGCGTTGCGGGCGGCGGCCCGCAGGTTGACGACCTCCAGCCACAGCTGGGCGAGACGGTGCTTGAGCGCCTGGAAGCCGCCGACGGGCCGGTTGAACTGCTTGCGTTCCTTCAGATAGCGCACGGTCTCCGTCAACGCCCAGTCGGCGAGCCCGAGTTGCTCGGAGGCGAGCAGCCCGGCGCCGGCCCGCAGGGCCCGCCGTACGGCGGGTGCGGCGTCACCGATCCGACGGGCGCCCGCCCCGTCGAGGGTGACGGTCGCGAGGGGCCGGGTGAGGTCGAGGGACACCTGCGGGGTGACGACGGCGTCGGCCGCGTCCACCGCGTACAGCCCGCCGTCCTCGGCCGGCACCAGCAGCACATCCGCGGCCGCCGCGTCCGCGATGCCGGTCAACTCCCCGTGCAGGGCGCCGTTCTCCAGTCGTACGGCGGGAAAGGCGGTGCCGGGGGCGCGGTGCAGCGCGACCGCGAGGGCGCCGATGGCCCGCCCGGAGGCCAGCCGCCCGAGCAGCTCCTCGTCACCGCACTCCAGCAGGGCCTCGGTGGCGACGACGGCACTGGTGAGATAAGGGACGGGAGCAACCGCTCGCCCCAACTCCTCCAGCACTACGGCGACTTCGCGATGAGTGGCACCCTGGCCTCCCTGCGCCTCGGGCACCAGCAGGCCCGCCAGGCCCATGCCGTCGGTGAGGGCCTTCCAGGCGGCGAGGTCGTGCGGGGCATCGGACTCGGTGCGGGCGATGACGCCGGGTGCGTCGCAGTGGTCGGCGAGGAGGTCCCGTACGGCGGACCGCAGTGCCTCTTCCTCCTCCGAGTACAGCAGGTCGGTCATCGGGCGAGGTCCTTCCAGGCGACGTCCTTGTCGGTGCGCGGCTCGGACGGGAGGCCCAGGACGCGTTCGGCGACGATGTTCAGCAGGACCTCGCTGGTCCCGCCCTCGATGCTGTTGCCCTTGGCGCGCAGGTAGCGGTAGCCGGCGTCCCGGCCGACGAAGTCCACCAGTTCGGGGCGGCGCATGGTCCAGTCCTCGTACAACAGGCCCTCCTCGCCGAGGAGTTCCACCTCCAGGCCGCTGATCTCCTGGTTGAGGCGGGCGAAGGCGAGCTTCATGCCGGCGCCCTCGGGGCCGGGCTGGCCGGCCACGAGCTGTTGGCGCAGGCGCTCGGCGGTCAGGCGCGACACCTCGGCGTCGACCCACAGCTTGAGCAGCCGTTGGTGCAGGTCGTGGGTGCGCAGTTCGGGGCGTTCGCGCCAGGTCTTGGCGACCGGGGCGATCATGCCGCCCTCGCGGGGCAGCCGCATGCCGCCGATGGCGACGCGTTCGTTGTTCAGCGTGGTCTGCGCGACGCGCCAGCCGTCGCCGATCTCGCCGAGGCGGCGGGAGTCGGGGATGCGGACATCGGTGAGGAACACCTCGTTGAACTCGGCCTCACCGGTGATCTGGCGCAGCGGACGGACCTCTACGCCTGGGTCGGTCATGTCGCAGAGGAAGTAGGTGATGCCGGCGTGCTTGGGCACGTCCGGGTCGGTGCGGGCGATGAGGATGGCCCAGCGGGCGTTGTGCGCGCCGGACGTCCAGACCTTCTGCCCGTTGACCACCCACTCGTCGCCTTCGCGGACGGCCCGGGTGCCGAGCGCGGCGAGGTCGGAGCCGGCGCCGGGCTCGCTGAACAGCTGGCACCAGACCTCCTCGCCGATCCACAGGGGCCGCAGATAGCGCTGCTTCTGCTCCTCGGTGCCGTACTTGAGGATCGTCGGGGCGGCCATGCCGAGGCCGATGCCGTTGCGGCGCGCGTCGTTGTCGGGGGCGCCGGCCGCCTCCAGCTCGGCGTCCACGACGGACTGGAGGGAGCGGGCGGCACCGAGGCCGCCGAGGCCCTGCGGGTAGTGCACCCAGGCCAGACCCGCGTCGAAGCGGGCCTTGAGGAAGTCCAGGCGGTCGGTGGTCGCGGGCGGATGCGCGGCCAGCAACTCCTGTGTGCGGCTTCGCAGTTCGGCTGCGTCGGTCATGCGACGGCTCCGTTCTCCAGGGACGGCAGGACGGCCACCCGGCCGGTGGTCACGCCGTCGGCGACACGCTGCACGGCGGCCGCGGCCCCGGCCAGCGGTACCCGCTCGCTGACCAGCGGCTTGATGGCGCCCCGGGCGGCCAGCTCGGTGAGCTGCTCATGGCAGTGCGCGATCAGCTTCGGGTTCTTGGTGCCGTACAGGCCCCAGTGCAGGCCGAGGATCGAGTAGTTCTTCACCAGGGCGTGGTTGAGGCCCGGGCTGGGGATGACCCCGCTCGCGAAGCCGACGACCACGATCCGTCCCTCGAAGGCCACGACCTTGGTGGACTGGGTGTAGGCATCGCCGCCGACGGGGTCGTAGACGACGTCGGCGCCCCGGCCGCCCGTGGCCTCCTTGACGGCGGAGATGACGTCCTCGCTCTTGCGGTCGATGACGACGTCGCAGCCGGACTCCCTTGCCGCGGCCACCTTCTCTGCGCCGCCGACGACCCCGATGACCCTCGCCCCGGCCGCCTTGCCGAGCTGCACGGCCGCGCTGCCGACCCCTCCTGCGGCAGCGTGGACGAGCAGCGTCTCGCCTGCTTCCAGGTGAGCGCGACGGTGCAGACCGAACCAGCCGGTCTGGTAGCCGATGTGCAGGGCGGCGGTCTCGGCGTCGTCCAGCGAGTCCGGCGCGGGCAGCAGGGTCGCGGCGTCCGCGACGGCGTACTCGGCGAAGCCGCCGTGGGGCAGGGCCGGGTTGGCGATGACCCGCCGCCCGTCCTCGGTCTCGCCGCAGATCTCCACGCCCGGCGTGAACGGCAGCGGCGGGCGCACCTGGTAGTGGCCCCGGCACATCAGCACATCCGGGAAGTTGATGTTCGCGGCACGCACCTTCAGCAGCACCTGGCCGTCGCCGGGCGTGGGCCGCTCCGCCTCCTCGAGCCGCATCACCTCGCTCGGCTCGCCGTTCTCGTGCACTTGCCATGCCTGCATGCGGTGCCTCCAGGGACTGCTCCGTCTGACCGGGGTCCCTCGCATACTAAGCGGTCGCTTGCCTATGAGGAAACACTTCCCGCGGAAGTGCGCCGACGCGCGGGTTCACCCGGGCAGTACGCCGCGGCCGTCGCGGACCTCGAACACCAGCTGGGTCTCGGTCTGCCGCACCATCGGGTGGACGGTCACGTGCTCCAGGATGAGGTCCCGGAGTTCTTCCGGGCTGGCCACGGCGACATGCAGAAGAAAGTCGTCGTCGCCGCCGACGTGCAGCACCGTCAGGGCTCCCGGCACATTGACCAGCCGGTCGTAGAGGTTGCGGACGTGTTCGCGGCTGTGGCTGCCCAGGCGGACCTTGATGATGGCGTGAATGGGATGGCCGAGTGCGCCGAGGTCGAGCCGGGCGTTGATGCTCGTGATGACACCGGACTCCCGCAGTGCGCGCACCCGGTACGCGCAGGTCGACTCGGCGACGCCCACCCGGGCCGCGAGCGCGGCGTTGGTCATCCGGCCGTCCTCCACGAGTGCGACAAGGATGGCCAGATCGGTGCCGTCGAGAGCCGCCGCGGCGGGTTGTGTTTTCTTCAGCTGCTGCCCCGCCATGAGCCCTCCTCTTGCTGAATCCGCACCAATATTGGCGACCGGCCATGGCTTCCACAACCACTCTTGCAGGATGTTGTGGATCGGCTCACCCTCTCGTGCATGACTTCGTCGTATCTGCACCTCGACTCCCTTGCCGTCCACGCCGGCCGCGAGGATCTGACAGAGCTCGGCGTCCACGCGCTGCCCATCGACCTGTCGTCGACCAACCCGCTGCCGGACATCGAGGCAGGCGGGCTGTCCTACGAGGCGATGGCGAGCGGCGGGGTGCCGAACGCCGAGGGCGGGGCCGTCTACGCACGCCTCTGGAACCCGACCGTGGCGCGGTTCGAGTCGGCGCTGGCGAAGATGGAGCACGCCGAGGCCGCCGTGGCGTTCTCCTCGGGCATGGCGGCGATGACCGCGGCGGTCCTGGCGACCATGAAGGAGACCGGCCGCCGCCATGTGCTGGCCGTCCGTCCCCTCTACGGCGGCACCGATCATCTGCTGGCCTCGGGCCTCCTCGGGGCCGAGGTGAGCTACTGCTCGGCGCCGGACGTCGCCGCGACCCTCCGCCCCGACACGGCGATGATCGTTTTGGAGACGCCCGCCAATCCGACCCTCGAACTGGTCGACATCCGTGCCGTCGTCGAGGCCGCCCAGGGCATTCCGGTTCTTGTCGACAACACGTTCGCAACGCCGGTCCTGCAGAATCCGATCGACCTCGGTGCCGCGATGGTCCTGCACAGCGCGACCAAGTACCTGGGCGGGCACGGCGACGTCATCGCCGGTGTCATCGCCTGCGGCCAGGAGCAGGCGGCCGCGCTGCGCCGGGTCCGCGCGGTCACCGGCGGCCTGCTGCACCCGCTGGGCGCCTACCTCCTGCACCGGGGACTCGCCACACTCCCGGTCCGGATACGTGCCCAGCAGGCGAACGCCCGGCGCATCGCGGCATGGCTGGGGACCCACCCGGGCGTGGCCCGTGTCCACTACCCCGGCATCGAGGGGGACCCGCAGGGGCTGCTCGGCCGGCAGCTGAAGGGCACCGGAGCGATGATCTCCATCGATCTCCGCGGCGGCTACGAACAGGCCGTGCACGTCACCTCGTCGGTCAGCCTGTTCACCCATGCGGTGTCCCTGGGCGGCGTCGACTCGCTGATCCAGCACCCGGCGGCACTGACGCACCGGCCCGTGGCCCCGGAGGCTCGACCCGCCGCCAGCCTGGTCAGGCTGTCCATCGGGCTCGAGGACGCCGAGGACCTGATGGCGGACCTCGACCGGGCGCTCGCCACGCACCGCCCGATTTCCATGGCGGCGGGTGTGTCGCGGGCGTAGCCCGCCCCGGGTCCAGGCAACCGGGCCCCTTCCCCGTCATGCGGATGAGCTGGGGGCTGCACCTCCTCGCCGCATCGAGGACCGGCCGGCCAGGCAACGCAACATCACTGTCGGGCTCCGCAGGACCTACGCGCGCCTGAACCCGTGGCTCCGCTCCACTTTCGCCACATGCAGCGTGTAGCTCTGGTACCACTCGGCTTGCCCACGCTTTTGCGCCGCGCGGTGCTCGGCGTTGCACCGCCACTCCGTGAGAGCATCGGCGTCGCGGAAGTACCCGACGGTGATACCCAGCCCGCCAGGAGTCTGCGCGTGGTCCATCCCCAGGAACCCAGGGACGTCCTTCACCAGGTCTTCCATGCGTGCGTTGGTCTCGCTGTAGCCGCTCTGGTCCTGGGTTCGCACCGTAGTGAAGACAGCCACGTAGTAGGGAGGTTCATAGGCCTCGACGGGCGCGACAGACGCTTCCGAGTGATCGCTCATGGCGCCACCGTAAGGCGGGATGCGCCCAACGATCCGACGTTCGCGGCGATGCGCGGGCCCGGGCGCACCGTGCTCGCGCTGCGGCTGGCGATCGGGCTCCGGATCCTACCGGAGACCGAGTTCCAGGAACTGGTCCAGCTGTTGCGCGGAACCGGTACGGCGCGGGTCACTCCGGCCGCGCAGTGGCTGCGCCACGCCGAGTGCCCGCGGCGCATGGCGGAGGTCGCGCGCCAGGTGCCGGCCGAGCCGGAGGACGCACCGGCCCAGCCTGCGCCACCGCGCCCCTGAGCACGCGCCGGGCCGTGCCGCAGACCCTGCATCACGCGTATCCCAGCACCATGGCCTGGGAGATCAGGGGGCGGGCGCGCAGCCAGTTCTCCGTGGCCGATCCGGGGCACGCATGGCTCAGTGCGACTCCCGGCCCACCTCCGAACCGCTGGAGCCGACGAGGAAGTCCAGGTCTGCGCCCGTGTCGGCTTGCAGGACGTGGTCGACGTAGAGGCGTTCCCAGCCGCGGCGGGGGTTGGCGAAGCCGGTGAGGGTGGCCTTGTTCGGGGTGCGGCGGGCGAGTTCGGCGGCGGGTACGTCGACATCGATGCGGCGGGCTTCGACGTCGAGGGAAACGACGTCACCGGTGCGCACCAGCGCGAGGGGGCCGCCTGCCGCTGCCTCCGGGGCCACGTGCAGGACGACGGTGCCGTACGCGGTGCCGCTCATCCGGCCGTCGCAGACGCGGACCATGTCGCGCACGCCCTGTTCGAGGAGCTTCTTCGGGAGCGGCATGTTCGACACCTCGGGCATGCCGGGGTAGCCCTTGGGGCCGCAACCGCGCAGGACGAGGACGGAGTCGGCGTCGACGTCGAGGTCCGGGTCGTCGATGCGGGCGTGGAAGTCCTCGATCGAGTCGAAGACCACCGCCCGGCCACGGTGCCTGAGCAGGTGCGGGGAGGCGGCCGCCGGTTTGATGAGCGCGCCGTCGGGGGCGAGATTGCCGCGCAGGACCGCGATGCCGCCCTCGGCGACGAGCGGTTCGGCGCGGGTGCGGATGACGTCGCCGTCCCAGATCGGGGCGTCGTCGAGGAAGTCGGCCAGGGGGCTGCCGGTGACGGTCAGCACGTCGGGGTCGAGCAGGTCGCGTACCTCGCGCAGGACAGCGAGCAGGCCTCCGGCGCGGTGGAAGTCCTCCATGAGGAAGCGGCCGGCCGGCTGGAGGTCGACGAGGACCGGTACCCGGGAGCCGATGCGGTCGAAATCGTCGAGGGACAGGCCGATGCCGAGGCGGCCCGCGATGGCCAGCAGATGGACGACCGCGTTGGTGGAGCCTCCGATGGCGGCCAGCGCCACGATCGCGTTGCGGAAGGAACCCTCGGTGAGGAAGGAACCCGGCCGCCGGTCGGCGCCCACCATGTCCACCGCCAGCCGGCCGGTGCGGTGCGCGGCCTCCAGAAGTCGGCTGTCGGGGGCGGGAGTTCCGGCCGTTCCCGGCACGACCGTGCCCAGGGCCTCGGCCACCAGTGCCATGGTCGACGCGGTGCCCATCGTGTTGCAGTGACCGCGGCTGCGGATCATCGACGACTCGGAGCGGGTGAACTCCTCCTGGGAGAGGGTGCCGCCGCGGACCTCCTCGGACAGCCGCCACACATCGGTGCCGCAGCCCAGCGGCCTGCCGCGGAAGGTTCCGGTGAGCATCGGGCCGCCGGGCACGACGACCGCGGGCAGGTCCACCGAGGCGGCGGCCATCAGCAGCGACGGGATCGTCTTGTCGCAGCCGCCCAGCAGGACGACGCCGTCGACGGGATTCGCCCGGAGCATCTCCTCCGTGGCCATCGCGGCCATATTGCGCCAGAGCATGGCGGTCGGCCGCATCTGGGTCTCGCCCAGCGACACCACGGGCAGGTCCAGCGGGATCCCGCCGGCCTCGTACACGCCGTTTCGGACGGCGGCTGCCACCTCGTTCAGATGGGCATTGCAGGGGGTCAGATCGGATGCGGTGTTGGCGACTGCGATCTGCGGACGGCCCGTGAAGGCGTCGTCCGGAGCGCCTCTTCGCATCCAGGCCCGGTGGATATAGGCGTTGCGGTCCTGGCCCTCGTACCACTGTGCACTGCGGAGCGTCACCCTTGAGCCCCTTCCCATCGTCTTCCAATAGTCGGTACAGCGCTCTAGAGTCCGGAACATCATGAAGCGTACGCAGACGTACGGGGGACCGACAGTCCCCGGTACGGACGGCTCAACCGGCTTCGACGGCCGCCGACTTGTGGGCGCGGACCGGGTGCTCGCCGTGCTCAAGGAGCTTGCCCGGTATCCCGAGGGCGTGGGTCTGGAGGAGCTGACCCGGGTGATCGGCAGTCCCAAGCCGACCGTGCACCGGGCGCTGGGCGCCCTGCGCCGGGCGGGTCTCGCCGGCCAGGACGCCCGCGGCCACTACGCACTCGGGGACGAGTTCCTGCGCATGGCCTTCGCCCACCACGAGGCCCGGCCCGATCACGTCCGCGTCCGCCCGGTGCTGGAGGCGCTGGCGCACCGCTTCGGGGAGACCGCGCACTATGCGGTCCTCGACGGCCGTGAGGTCGTCTACCGCGCCAAGGTCGACCCGCCCAGCGGTGCCGTCCGGCTCACCTCGACGGTGGGCGGCCGCAACCCCGCACACGCCACCGGCGTCGGAAAGCTGCTGCTCGCCCACCGTCTGGAGACCTTGGCGGAGGTCGAGGCGTGGATCGGCGGCTCTCCCCTGGAGCGCCGCACTCCGCAGACCCTGTGCACCGCTGACGCCCTCCACCGCGACCTGGGGACCATTCGTGAGCGGGGCTACTCCCTCGACGACCAGGAGAACGAGCCGGGCGTCAACTGCCTCGCCCTGCCCCTGTACGCGACCTCCCCGACGACGCCGTCCGGAGCCGTCAGCGTCAGTGCGCTCACGTACCGGACACCGCTCGGCACCCTGGTCGATACGGCCGAGGAGATCCGTGCGCTGCTCGGTCCCCTCGGCGAGCCCCACCGCTGAAGTCCCGCCGCCCCTACCACCGCCAGCCCGCCGAGCCGACCCTGGAGAGCGACCTCGTGCACCTCTTGCGCATTGGCGCCGCCGGCGCCGAAAGGCCTTCCCGCGAAGCCGAGCCGATCCGCCGGACAGGCCCAGGCGTCCAGCAGCCGGGCGCACAGCGCCGGCACGTGCTCGGACCCCGGTGAGCAGGCGTCTCATGCGCGCTTTCGTGCTGTTGAGCCCTGGCGAGTACGCCGTGCAGGAGGTCGCCGCGCCGGTGGCCGGGCCCGGCGAAGTCGTCGTCGACGTCGAGCGGGTCGGGGTGTGCGGCACCGATGTGGAGTTCTTCACCGGCGCGATGGCCTATCTCCACCACGGGCACTCCGCCTACCCGATGCGGCTCGGCCATGAGTGGGCGGGGCGCGTGGCGGCGGTCGGTGACGGCGTCGCCCCCGGCTGGCTCGGACGGCGCGTCATGGGCGACACCATGCTCGGCTGCGGCAGCTGCCGCCGCTGTCTGCGCGGCCACCAGCATGTGTGCGAGAAGCGGCAGGAGGTGGGAGTACGCGGGAACCGGCCCGGCGCTCTGGCCGAGCAACTCGCCGTCCCCGCCTCCTCGTTGCACGCCCTGCCCGACTCCGTCGACGCCGTGCTCGGCGCGCTGGTGGAGCCGGGCGGCAACGCCCTGCGCGCCGCACAGGCCGCCGCACCGAGCCCCGGGGACCGCGTCCTGGTGCTGGGGCCGGGGACCATCGGGCTGCTGGCCGCCATGTTCCTCCGTGCGGACGGTGCGGAAGTCCACCTGATGGGCAACACCGACAGCTCCCTGGCCTTCGCCCGCGAACTGGGCTTCGAGCATGTCTGGGCGGAGGACTCCCTGCCGGATCTGCCGTTCGACGCGGTCGTCGACACCTCGAACGCCGCCCATCTGCCGGACAGGGCCCTGGAGTTGGTCGAGCCGGCCGGCCGCGTCGTGTACATCGGGCTGGCCGGCGAGCCCAGCAGGATCGACACCCGCACGCTCGCCCTCAAGGACGTGACCGCGGTGGGCATCCTGTCCGCCTCCCCCGGCCTCGACGCCGCCATCCGCGCCTACGCCGCCGGATCGGTCGACCCGCGGCCGCTCGTCGCCGCCACGGTGAGCCTCGACGAGGCCGGCCCCGTGCTGGCCGGTGATCGCCCGCCGCACGCCGGGCCCGGCCCCAAGATCCAGGTGGATCCCCGCCCGTGCTGAGCTGCCGGCCCTCCCCGCCACCGAGCGGCTGAATACACAGGCCGAGCGGCGCGTCGGGACGGGCGGAGAGACCGGCACGGCGCAGGGTGGGCGGCACAGTCGTCGTGGAGGAGGAACCGTGAAGCGTCGTGTCGCCGCCGTCCTGGCCGTTGCCGTCGCCGGGCTGATCCTGTTCGCGGTACCGGCCGCGGCTCACGACGGCCGGGCAGACGTCGAGAGCAACGACTGGAACATCCCGCTCACCAACATCGGCATCCTGTAGCGCCGGGTCCGGCAGTGCCGAATCCCGTAGCGCCGAATCCCGTCGCGCCGAACTCTTGACGCCACCCCTATGACTTCGCAGACATGACTACGCAGACATGACAGCGCAGTCAGCCGAGCCGCCAATGGCATCATTGAGCGGTCTCCAGGGTCTTCAACGACGAGCCGTACGTCTCCGCCGACGTACGCCGGCAGGTGCTCGACGCCGCCGAACAGCTCGGCTACCGGCGCAACAACGCCGCCCGAGCACTGGCCTCCGAGCGGACCCGCTCGATCGGCGTGGTGACGCTGGGCACGGCTCTCTACGGCCCCGCCTCGCTGCTCATGGGTGTCGAGCGGATGGTCCGGGACACCGGTTACGCACTCCGCGTGGTCAACACGATGGAAGGCGACCCGGCGGGCATCGCGGGCGCCATGGACTCGCTCCTCGATCAGGGCGTGGACGGCATCGTCATCTCCGAACCGATCGACGAGCAGAACGACGGCGGTGCTCACCGCGGGGGTCGGCGCCGACCTGATGGCCCGGACCGCCACCGATGTTCATCACCGACGTGGCCGCGGTCCGGGTGGCCCTGGAGCAGCTCGCCGCCCGCGCCCTGGCCGACGACCCCGACGGCACCCGGAAGACCAGACTCCGAGTGACCCGTCAGAGGCCGCACCCGCCGACTCGCTCACCGCTCAGCACGACGTCGTCCATGTGCATGTCGTACGACGAGGGTGTGGGATCCGCCTGGTACAACTGCCAGCCCAGCTTGACCTTGTCGAAGTGCGGGAAGGCGAAGTCATCCGCGGCGCCGCCGTGTTGCTTTGTCGAGACCGTCAACTCGGGCTGCTCCGCGCCGTCCAGGTAGACGGTGACGCGGTTGTCGGTCGCATCGAGGTGGAATTCAACGCAACTCCAGGTCCCGGCCGTGGCGGGCGCCGAGGTCTTCCAGGCGGTCCAGTCCCCGGTCGGGCCCAGATCGGAGCCCACGCCCCAGAAGTTGCCCTGCGAGGTGGGCACGTACTGGCCGCCCAACGGCCGTACCAGCGTGGGGACATCGGAACCGGAGGCTTCGGCGATGGTCCAGTGGGCCCAGTCGGGAGCCGTGGGGAAGCGGTCCACGCGCAGCCGCAGCCGGGCCCAGAAGCTGTTGCCGGCGGGTGCGAGGTCGGACAGCGCGAGGAAGGCCCGACCGTTGCCTTCCGTGTGCAGCCGCAGTTCGCGTCCGTGGCCGGTGGCGCCGGGCTCGACGGTCAGCGAACCGTTGGACGTGTCGGCGCTCCACCCGCGACCTGCGGTGACCGGCCCGAGAGGCAGGCGGTCGAAGTTCTCCTTGAAGAGCACCCTGTGCCGAGTGGCCGTGTGCTGAGTGGGGGTGGCGGAGGCGGTGGGGGGTGTCGCGAGCAGCGCGGCCGATGCGGCTAAGAGCGCGGCGGCGATCTTCCTCATGCGTGTCATGGGCTCAGTGTGCAACACCCGTCACAGCAGCCACATGGGCCGATCCCACCCGTCACGACCCCTTCGGCCGCGCCCGCACATGCATCCGCTCCCCCTGCGGCCCGAACAGGCTCAGGAACTCCACCGGCCCCTCCCCCGTCGACCCGAACCAGTGCGGCACCCGGGTGTCGAACTCGGCCGCCTCCCCCGCCGCGAGGACGACGTCGTGCTCGCCCAGCACGACCCTCAGCCGCCCGGACAGCACATACATCCACTCGTAGCCCTCATGGGTGCGCGGTTCGGGCTCCTCCGTGCCCTGCGGTACGAGCACCTTGAAGGCCTGGAGGCCGCCGGGCTGCCGGGTGAGCGGCCAGAAGGTGCGGCCGTGTCGCACGAGGGGCTTGCCCCGCACCCGCGGATCGCCCACCGGCGGGGCGCCGACCAGTTCGTCCAACGGCACCTGGTGCGCCCGCGCGATCGGCAGCAGCAGCTCCAGGCTGGGCCTGCGCAGTCCGGACTCCAGCCGGGACAGCGTGCTGACGGAGATGCCGGTCGCCGCCGACAGCCCTGCAAGGGTCGCACCCCGCTCCTTGCGAACGCGCCGCAGCCGGGGGCCCACCTCCGCGAGGACCTCGTCCGTGTCGTCGTCGCTCATGACCCACCTTGCGGTTTCGGCAAACAAGTTTGTCAATCCAGCCTATCCGAGCGACGTTCTCGGTGGAGGTGGTCACCATGACCGAGACCGAGAAGTACGAAGTGATCGTCGTCGGAGGCGGCGCGGCAGGGCTCTCCGCCGCACTGGTGCTCGGCCGTTCCCGGCGCCGCACCCTCGTCCTCGACGGGGGCGAGCCGCGTAACGCGCCCGCCGCCCATATGCAGGGCTATCTGTCCCGGGACGGCATGTCTCCGGCAGAGTTCCTGGAGATCGGCCGGGAGGAGATCGCGCGGTACGGCGTGGAGCTGGTCCAGGACCGCGCGGTGGACGTCACGCGCGGTGAGGACTTCACGGTGGTCCTGGAAAGCGGCCGTACCGTCGAGGCCCGGCGTCTGGTCATCGCCACCGGCCTCAAGGACGAACTGCCCAAGGTCCCCGGCGTCGCCGAGCGCTTCGGCCGGGACGTGGTGCACTGCCCGTACTGTCACGGCTGGGAGGTCCGCGACCAGGCCTTCGGCGTGCTGGCCACGACGCCGATGAGCGTGCACCAGGCACTGATGGTGTCCCAGTGGTCGAAGGACGTGACGCTCTTCCTGCACACCGTTGCCGAGGAGGAGCTGTCGGACGAGGATCTGCGCAGGCTCGCGGCGGCCGGGGTGAAGGTGGTGCCGGGCGAGGTCGCGGAGCTGGTGGTGGAGGAGGACCGGCTCACGGGCGTACGCCTCGTGGACGGCACGACGCACGCCCGCGAGGTCGTCTTCACCGCGCCCCGGGCGGTCCCGCAGACCGGTCTGCTGGAGCGGTTGGGAGCCGAACTCCAGGAGTCCCCCTTCGGCGCGTACCCGGTGGTCGACCCGACCGGGCTCACCTCCGTGCCGGGCGTCTGGGCGGTCGGCAACGCGATGGGCTTCGCCGAGCAGGTCGTGAACGCGGCAGCCGGCGGCTACCGCGCGGCCGCCACGATCAACGCCGAGTTGCTGATAGCCGACCTAGACGCACCCTCCTAAAGGGGCGCGGGGAACTGCGCGACCAGCCACAAACCACCCGCAGACGAAAAACAACCCAATCGTCGGCGTGCAAACCCAGCGGAGCGCCCCGCACCATGGCTGCATGCTGCTTGCCCGGCTGGCCCAAGTGTCCCAGGAGGTCGCCGCCACCTCGGCGCGGTCCCGGAAGATCGCTCTGCTCGCCGAGCTGTTCCGGGACGCCGAGGCGGACGACGTGCCGATCGTGATCCCGTATCTGGCGGGACGGCTGCCGCAGGGGCGGCTCGGCATCGGCTGGAAGGTGCTGAGCCGCGCCGTCGCCCCGGCCGCGGAGCCGGCCCTGACCGTGCGCGAGGTGGACGCCCTGCTGACCGATCTGGGCAAGGTGGCGGGCGCCGGCTCGCAGGCCGAACGGGCCCGGCTGGTCGGGGAGTTGATGGGTGCGGCGACGGAGGACGAGCAGCGGTTCCTGTTCGGCCTGATCACCGGCGAGGTGCGGCAGGGCGCCCTGGACGCGGTGGCGGTGGAGGGTCTGGCGCAGGCCACCGAGGCGCCCCCGGCCGACGTACGGCGGGCCGTGATGCTCGCGGGCTCCCTCCAGACCGTGGCGCAGGCCCTGCTCGCCGACGGCCCGGCGGCCCTGGAGCGCTTCCGGCTCACCGTCGGCCGCCCGGTCCTGCCGATGCTGGCGCACAGCGCCTCCTCCGTCGCCGAGGCGGTCGACAAGCTCGGCGCGTGCGCGGTCGAGGAGAAGCTGGACGGCATCCGCGTCCAGATCCACCGGGACGGCGACAGCGTACGGATCTACACCCGCACCCTCGACGACATCACCGACCGGCTGCCCGAACTCACCGCGGCCGCCCTGGAGTTGAAGGTCCGGCGGTTCATCCTGGACGGCGAGGTGATCTCCTTCGGCGAGGACGGGCGACCACGGTCCTTCCAGGAGACGGCAGGCCGCGTCGGCTCGCGCGTGGATGTGGCGACAGTTGCCGAGACGGTCCCCGTGTCCCCCGTCTTCTTCGACGCGCTGTCCGTCGACGACCGCGATCTGCTCGACCTGCCCTTCGCCGAGCGGCACGCGGAACTGGCCCGGCTGGTCCCCGAGCCGATGCGGGTACGGCGTGCCCTGGTGTCCGGACCGGCGGACGTACGCGAGGCCGAGGACTTCCTCAGGAAGACCCTCGAACGCGGCCACGAGGGCGTCGTCGTGAAGGCCCTCGACGCCGCCTACAGCGCGGGCCGGCGCGGCGCGTCCTGGCTGAAGGTCAAGCCCGTGCACACGCTCGATCTGGTGGTGCTGGCCGCCGAGTGGGGCCACGGCCGCCGTACCGGCAAGCTCTCCAACCTCCACCTCGGAGCCCGCAACGCCGACGGCACCTTCGCCATGCTGGGCAAGACCTTCAAGGGCATGACCGACGCGATGCTCACCTGGCAGACCGAACGCTTGCAAGAGCTGGCCACGGACACCAACGGTTACGTGGTGACCGTACGCCCCGAACTCGTCGTCGAGATCGCCTACGACGGCCTGCAGAAGTCCACCCGCTACCCGGCCGGCGTCACCCTCCGCTTCGCCCGCGTGGTCCGCTACCGCGAGGACAAGCGCCCGGAGGACGCCGACACGGTCGAGACGCTGCTCGCCGCGCACCCGGAGGTCAAGCCATGAGCGGCAGGCGCAGCGCCGGTCTGCTGTTGTTCCGGCACACCGACGACGGCCTGGAGGTATTGCTGGGCCATATGGGCGGGCCGTTCTTCGCCAGGCGCGACGCCGGTGCGTGGACCCTCCCGAAGGGCGAGTACGAGCCCGAGGAGGAGCCGGCCTGGGACGCGGCCCGCCGCGAGTTCCGGGAGGAGCTGGGGCTGGAGCCGCCCGACGGCGAGGCCGTGCCGCTGGGCGAGGTCCGGCAGTCGGGCGGCAAGACCGTCACGGCCTGGGCGATCGAGGCCGATCTCGACCCGGCGTCGATCGACCCCGGCACATTCCGGATGGAGTGGCCGCCGAGGTCCGGGCAGCTGCAGGAGTTCCCCGAGCTGGACCGGGTGGAGTGGTTCGGGCTCGACCGCGCCCGGGACGTGATCGTCAAGGCGCAGGCCGCGTTTCTCGACCGGCTGGCGGAGCACTCGAAGGAATCCGGGGAATCCGGGGAATCGGAGTAACCGCACAGCCGCCTACGCGTTGCGGTCACCGGCGGTGCGCGGGAAGGTCGAATCAAGCCCGCCCCCAGGAGGTCAGCCATGCCCATCGCGACGGTGAACCCGGCGACCGGCGAGACGCTCAAGACGTACGAGGCCATGGGCGAGGAGGAGCTCGAGCGCCGGCTCCAGCTCGCGGAGGCGACGTTCCGTACGTACCGGACGATCCCCTTCGCCGAACGCGCCCGCCTCATGAACAAGGCCGCCAGTCTCCTCGACGAGCTCCAGCAGGACATCGGCCGCGTCATGACCACCGAGATGGGCAAGCCGATCAAGCAGGCGCGTGCCGAGGCCGCCAAGTGCGCCAAGGCGATGCGCTGGTACGCCGACCACGCCGAGGAACTCCTTGGCGACGAGGAGCCCGCGGAGTTCGACGTGAAGGACTCGGGCGCCTCCCGCGTGCTGGTCCGCTACCGGCCCCTCGGTCCCGTGCTCGCGGTGATGCCGTGGAACTTCCCGCTGTGGCAGGTCGTCCGGTTCGCGGCGCCCGCGCTGATGGCGGGCAATGTGGGCCTGCTGAAACATGCCTCGAACGTCCCGCAGACCGCCCTCTTCCTGGAGGACCTGTTCCACCAGGCGGGCTACCCGGAGGGCTGCTTCCAGACCCTGCTGATCGGCTCCGGCGCGGTCGACGACATCCTGCGCGACGAACGTGTCAAGGCGGCCACCCTCACCGGCAGCGAGCCCGCCGGGCGGGCGGTCGCGTCCACGGCCGGGGACATGGTCAAGAAGACGGTGCTGGAGCTGGGCGGCAGCGACCCGTACGTCGTCATGCCGTCCGCCGACCTCGACCGGGCCGCACAGATCGCGATCACCGCGCGCGTGCAGAACAACGGACAGTCGTGCATCGCCGCCAAGCGGTTCATCGTGCACACGGACGTCTACGACGCATTCGCCGAACGCTTCGTGGCGGGCATGAAGGCACTGAAGGTCGGCGACCCCATGGAGGAGGACACGGACGTCGGGCCGCTGGCGAGCGAGCAGGGGCGGGACGACCTGGAGGAACTGGTCGACGACGCGGAGCGGAGCGGGGCGGCGGTGCTGTGCGGCGGCCATCGGCTGCGCCGGCCCGAACTGCCCGGCTGGTACTACCCGCCGACCGTGCTCGCCGGGATCACCCGGGAGATGCGGATCCACCGCGAGGAGGCCTTCGGGCCCGTCGCCACGCTGTATCGCGCGTCCGGTCTCGACGAGGCCGTACTCATCGCCAACGACTCGCCGTTCGGCCTGAGTTCCAATGTGTGGACGCGGGACGGGGCGGAGGTGGACCGCTTTGTACGGGACCTGGAGGCGGGCGCCGTGTACGTCAACGGGATGACCGCCTCCCACCCGGCGTTCCCGTTCGGCGGGGTCAAACGGTCCGGGTACGGGCGTGAGCTGTCCGGGCACGGAATCCGGGAGTTCTGCAACATCACCACGGTTTGGCACGGTGCGTGAGTGCTGCGCGGCTAACATCCCGGTTGTGAACCGCGAAGTGACTCTGCCTCTGATCGTCGATGACCGCGGGACCTTGCAAGTGGCTGCCGCCGATGTGAGCAAGTTGTTGCGGACCGTGGGTGGACGGTGGCTGCACCTTGTCGAGGCCGGGGAGGATGGGCTCGACGAGGACACGGTGGCAGCGTTGACCATTGAGCTGGCCAAGCTTGCCGATCGGATTGATGTGGCGTGTATTGCTCATAGCAGCGGGAGTGCGCCGTAGGGGTGCTTGTCTGGTGCCGGGTGCGGGTTGCATGTGGCTGGTCGCGCAGTTCCCCGCGCCCCTTAGGGGAGCTGCAGCAACGTCAGCCAGAAGAGTGACTCGTAGCTTTGGAGCAAGCGGCCGTAGCCGTTGGCTCGTTCCTCGTTGAGGAAGCCTGTGTCCAAGCCCGCCTGGATCGCTGCTGTTGCCCTCTCGTCCAGTTCGGGGGCCGGCTGGGCGAAGAAGTCGAAGAATGCGCAGGCGTCGTCCCTGAAGCCGTAATTGATGCGCAGGGACTGGGCGATGGTTGCGCAATAGCCGCCCCACGCCGAGAAGTTGGCGGTGATGGCCAGGACTGTGTCGGTCGGGGAGGCGTTGAGGGCGAGCCAGGCGACGTAGGACGGGTAGGCCTGGCAGCCCGGTAGAGGTTCGTATGCGCGGGTGCGGGCCTCGTCGATGCCGCACGCCGCCGCGAACGGCTCCAGGTGTTGGCCCGCGAGCGCCTCGCCGTCGGCGAGCATCTCGAAGAAGGCCGCGGCCTCCGGTTCCTCCGTCGCACGTTGCGCCAGATGGAGGAACGCGCGACGGTCCGCCGGGATCACCCAGCGCTGTTCCAGCGCCAGCGTGGCGAGTGTGTCGCGGGAGGCCTCGCCCCGGGCGATGAGGGGGACGAGGGGGTTGGCCTGCGGGTCCGGGGCGAGCTTCGCAGTGGTCGTCTCCAGCAGTTCCGTGGCCGTACGCGCCATCGCGTCCTCCATGGGTTCGGATGTGGGGCTCCTGCTTCGACCTTGGCACGGGGTCCCCAATACGGAGTAGTCCGGCGCGAGATCGTCGCCTTGTCGGGTGATCGTGGGGGAACCACCCCCAGAGGTGAACCCTTTCTGACCCGGGGGCCGAAAGCCTTCCGGACGGCGAAAGCAGGACGGTTCATGGCCACTTTGTGCAGACCCTCGGTGTCCGTCCCAGAGCACGTGATCACGATGGAGGAGACGCTGGAGCTGGCACGCTCCCGCCACGCCGACCATCCGCAACTGCCGCTGGCCCTCCGACTGATCGAGAACACCGGCGTACTCACCCGGCACATCGTGCAGCCCATCGAAGAGACGCTGAAGCACCCCGGTTTCGAGGAGCGCAACAAGGTCTACCAGACCGAGGCGAAGGCCCGGGTCCCCGCCGTCATACAGCGGGCGCTCGACGACGCCGAGCTCCTCACCAAGGACATCGACGTGATCATCTACGTGTCGTGCACGGGCTTCATGATGCCCTCGCTCACGGCCTGGCTGATCAACGAAATGGGCTTCGACAGCACCACCCGCCAGATACCCATAGCCCAGCTCGGTTGTGCGGCGGGCGGAGCCGCGATCAACCGGGCGCACGACTTCTGCTCCGCCTACCCCGACGCCAATGTGCTGATCGTGGCCTGCGAGTTCTGCTCACTGTGCTACCAGCCCACCGACCTGGGCGTGGGGTCCCTGCTCTCCAACGGCCTGTTCGGCGACGGGATCGCCGCCGCGGTGGTACGCGGCCGGGGCGGCGAGGGCATCGAGCTGGTGCGCAACGGCTCGTATCTGATCCCCAAGACCGAGGAGTGGATCATGTACGACGTCCGGGCCACCGGCTTCCACTTCCTGCTGGACAAGCGGGTGCCCGGCACCATGGAACCGCTGGCCCCGGCGCTGCAGGACCTGGCAGGACAGCACGGCTGGGACGCCTCCGACCTGGACTTCTACATCATCCACGCCGGCGGCCCGCGCATTCTCGACGACCTCAGCAAGTTCCTGCAGGTCGACCCGCACGCATTCCGGTTCAGCCGGGCCACGCTCACCGAGTACGGCAACATCGCCAGCGCCGTCGTCCTCGACGCGCTGCGCCGGATGTTCGACGAGGGCGGTGCCCAGCACCGGGCGCGCGGGCTGCTGGCCGGGTTCGGCCCCGGCATCACCGCGGAGATGGCCCTGGGCCACTGGCACAGCCCGCACGAAGGGACGGCATGAGTACGGCATGACTGAAGAAATCCTCACCGAGACCCTCCCCCCGATCCGGCACTGGCCGGCCCTCGACCTGACCGGCGTCGACTTCGACCCGGTACTGACCGAGCTGATGCACGAGGGCCCCGTCTCCCGCATCCAGCTGCCCAACGGCGAGGGCTGGGCCTGGCTGGTCACGCGCTACGACGACGTACGCATGGTGACCAACGACCCCCGCTTCAGCCGCGAGGCGGTCATGGACCAGCCGGTCACCCGGCTCGCTCCGCACTTCATTCCGCAGCGGGGCGCGGTCGGCTTCCTCGACCCGCCGGACCACACCCGGCTGCGCCGCTCGGTGGCCGCCGCGTTCACCGCGAGGGGCGTGGAGCGGGTGCGCGCGCGATCCCGGCGCCTGCTGGACGAACTGATCGACGAGCTGTTGCAGGACGGCCCGCCGGCGGACCTCACCGCGACCGTCCTCAGTCCCTTCCCCATCGCGGTGATCTGCGAGCTGATGGGCGTCCCGGCCGCCGACCGGCACGGCATGCACACCTGGACCCAGCTGATCCTGTCCTCCTCGCACGGCGCCAAGGTCAGCGAGAAGGCCAAGAACGAGATGGGCGCCTACTTCGCCGACCTCATCGGCCTGCGGGAGGGCAGCTCGGGCGAGGACGTGACGTCCCTGCTGGGTGCCGCCGTCGGCCGCGACGAGATCACCCTGGAGGAGGCCGTCGGCCTCGCCGTGCTCCTCCAGATCGGCGGCGAGGCCGTCACCAACAACAGCGGCCAGATGTTCTACCTCCTGCTGACCCGCCCGGACCTGGCCGAACGGCTGCGCGCCGAGCCGGAGATCCGCCTCCAGGCCATCGACGAACTGCTGCGCTACATCCCGCACCGCAACGCGGTCGGTCTGTCCCGCATCGCGATGGAGGACGTGGAGATCAGGGGCGTACGGATCCGCGCGGGCGACCCCGTCTACGTCTCCTACCTGGCCGCCAACCGCGACCCGGACGTCTTCCCCGACCCGGAGACGATCGACTTCACCCGCGCCCCGAACCCCCATGTGTCGTTCGGCTTCGGCCCGCACTACTGCCCGGGCGGCATGCTGGCCCGGCTGGAGTCGCAGCTGCTCGTCGACGCGCTGCTGGACCGGGTACCGGGCCTGAAGCTCGCCGTACCGCCCGGCCAAGTGCCCTTCAAGAAGGGGGCGTTGATCCGCGGTCCCGAAGCCCTGCCGGTCACATGGTGAGCAGCCGGTGACGGCGACGGAGGGTCTGCTGGTACCGCCGGGCCACGGCCGGGTCGTCGAAACCCCGGCCCAGCGCGTGACGTTCAAGGTGACCGGCACACACTCGCGCACGGCGTCCACCTTCGAGGTGGAGGTACCACCCGGCTTCGACGTCGGCGCCCATGTGCACACGCGCAGCGAGGAGTTGTTCTACGTGCTCGAAGGCGAACTGGATGTCCTCGCCTTCGAGCCCCGGCTACGGACTCCGGACAACTGGCAGCGCTGGCAGTCGAGTTCGGGCACCCGAGTGGTCCGCGCAACCCCCGGCACGGTCATCGTCGTACCACCGGGCTGCCCGCACGCCTTCGCCAACCCGACGGACACCCCGGCGAAGATGTTCTTCCAGGCGTCCCCGCCCCCGGACCACGAGCGCTACTTCGAGGAGCTGCTGGAGATCCTGGGCGGCGGGGGCCCGCCGGACCATACGGCGATCGAGGAACTGCGGGCGAGGTATGACATCGAGCAGCTCACACCTCTAAAACACCGGTGACGGGCCTTTAGGGGCGCGGGGAACTGCGCGACCAGCCCCCACACACCCGCAGCCCGCGAACTACCGAATGGACATCCCCGACAACGTCCGAGCAATCACCAGCCGCTGAATCTCGCTCGTACCCTCAAAGATCGTGTAAATCGCCGCATCCCGATGCATCCGCTCCACCGGGTACTCCCGGGTATAGCCATTCCCACCAAGAATCTGCACCGCCTGCGCGGTGACCTTCTTAGCCGTCTCGCTCGCGAACAGCTTCGACATGGACCCCTCAGCGGCGGTGAACTGCTTGCCGTTGACAGCCATCCACGAGGCCCGCCACACGAGCAGACGAGCAGCATCGATCGACGTACGCATGTCCGCGAGCTGGAAGGCAACCCCCTGGTTGTCGATGATCGGCCGCCCGAACTGCTCCCGCGTCATCGCGTAGTCGAGAGCCACCTCGTACGCGGCCCGGGCGGTACCGACCGCCATCGCACCGACCGCCGGACGCGAAGCCTCGAACGTGGCCATCGCCGCGTTCTTCACGCGCTCGCCGTTGCCGGCCTTGGCCCGCTCCCGCGCACGGGCGAGGCGCTCGTCGAGCTTCTCCTTGCCGCCGAGGAGGCAGGAGCCGGGGACGCGGGCGTTCTCCAGGACGACCTCGGCGGTGTGCGAGGCGCGGATGCCGTGCTTCTTGAACTTCTGGCCCTGGGAGAGGCCCGGCGTGTTCGGCGGCACGATGAAGGACGCGTGGCCCTTGGAACCGAGCTCCGAGTCGACGACCGCGACGACGACATGGACGTTGGCGATGCCGCCGTTGGTCGCCCAGGTCTTCGTGCCGTTGAGCACCCACTCGTCCTTGGCCTCGTCGTACACAGCACGCGTACGCATGGAGGCCACGTCGGAACCGGCGTCGGGCTCGGAGGAGCAGAAGGCGGCGACCTTGACATCGTTCGCGTCGCCGTACATCTGCGGGATCCAGGTGCCGATCTGTTCCTCGGTTCCATTGGCGAGAACGCCCACGGCGGCAAGGCCAGTGCCTACGATCGACAGGGCGATGCCCGCGTCGCCCCAGAACAGCTCCTCCATGGCCATCGGGATGCCGAGACCGGTGGGGTCGAAGTACTGCTGGGCGTAGAAGTCGAGGGAGTAGATGCCTACCTTCGCGGCCTCCTGGATGACCGGCCAGGGAGTCTCCTCACGCTCGTCCCATTCGGCGGCCGCGGGCCGGATGACGTCGGCGGCGAAGCCGTGCAGCCAGTCCCGGACCTCCTTCTGTTCGTCGTTGAGCTCCATGGTGAACTCGGCCATGACTCCTCCAGCGGCGGCGCACTTGCATGTTACTAGCGGTAACTCCAGTGTGTTACCCGTGGGTAGGAAAAGTCAACTCCTGATGACGGGTCGGCAGCCCGTTCGATGCAGAGGGCATGTTGAGTGTTAGTTTGCGCAGGCGTCACCGAATAAGCACGGGTGGGGAGAGCTCATGGACACCACACAGCGGACCGAGCAGCAGCGGTCCGCCGACCGACGTCGGCGCGAGCTGCTGGAGGCCGCCGACAGAGTGGTGCTGCGCGACGGACCGCAGGCCTCGATGAACGCCATCGCCGCGGAGGCCGGCATCACCAAGCCGATCCTGTACCGGCACTTCGGCGACAAGAGCGGACTCTACGCCGCGCTGGCCAAGCGGCACACCGATGCTCTGCTGAATTCGCTGCGGGCCGCGCTCGACGCGCCTGCGGACCGGCGGGAACGGGTCGAGGCCACCCTCGACACCTACCTTGCGGCGATCGAGGCACGCCCGCAGGTGTACCGCTTCCTCATGCATCCGGCGGAGGGCAGCCCGGCCGGAGAGCTGGGCTTCGACGTCGGCAAGCATTCGATTCCGCTGCTTCGGCGGATGGGCGAGGAGCTGGCGCAGGTCATCGAGGACCGGCTGGACCTCGGTCCGGGAGGTCAGCAGCTGGCTCGGGTGTGGGGGCACGGGATAGTCGGCATGATGCATGCCGCCGGGGACTGGTGGCTTGGCGAACGCCCTTGTTCTCGGGCGGAGTTGGTCCGCAGCCTGGCCGATCTTTTGTGGGGTCGGCTCGCGGCAGCGGGGGACAAGATGGGCGGTCCCGGGTTCTGACGGTTGCAGTCCGTCTGCGGGTCGGTGGGGGTTGATCGCGCAGTTCCCCGCGCCCCTAAAAGCCTGCAGTCACCGGCGCCAGGACGCTCGCGTCACCTGGCGCATGAGCCGACGGTGGCGCCAGCCCGTCAAGTGGTCCGCGTACACCCTGCCCTCAAGGTGGTCGCACTCGTGCTGCAAACACCGCGCGAAGAAACCCGTTCCGTGGACGGTGATCGGCTCCCCGGTCGCCGTGAACCCCTCGACCACCGCATGGTCGTAGCGCTCCGTCCCCGCCTCCAAGCCGGGGAGGGACAGGCAGCCCTCCGGGCCCCGTACGACCACCCCGTCCGTCTCGACGAGCCGTGGGTTCACCACGTGCCCCATGTGACGAACATCCTCGTCGTCGGGGCAGTCGTACACGAACACGCGCAAGGCTTCACCGATCTGGTTCGCTGCCAGGCCGACCCCTTGCGCCGCGTACATCGTCGCGAACAAGTTCTCCACGAGAGCTGCGAGTCCGGGGCCGAAGTCGGTGACCTCCTTGCACGGGGCGTGCAGTACCGGGTTCCCGAGCAGGGTGAGAGGCCGGACGCGCCCTCGGGCGCCCGGAATGGAGCTGTTTCGCATGGCCGCCAGGGTACGGCGGTTCGGGACTGTGAATGGATCTCGATAGGCTGAGGTCCACACCACGTTGCCGTCAGGCAGAGGCGCGGCGCGTACGCAAGGAGGATCGAGAACTCATGGCAGGCAACTCGGACCCGCTCACGCCGCGGGCCAAGCTGGCCGTGACCGCGGGCAAGGCGGTCGCGGCGGCATCGCGCGCCGCGGGGCGCGGGAGCGGTTCGGTGATCGGTGGCCGGGTGGCGCTCAAGCTCGACCCCGACCTCCTCGCGCGGCTCGCCCAGAACCTGGACGTGACCCTGGTCTCGGCGACCAACGGCAAGACCACGACCACACGGCTGATCGCCGAGGCGCTGCGCGCCGCGGGCCCGGTCGTCTCCAATGCGCTCGGCGCGAACATGCCGGCCGGCATCACCTCGGCCCTCGCAGGCAGCTCGGACGCCCGGTTCGGCGTCATCGAGGTCGACGAGAAGTACCTCGCGGGGGTCGCCCGCGACACCGACCCTAAGTGCATCGCCCTGCTGAACCTCTCCCGCGACCAGCTCGACCGCGCCGCCGAGACCCGCATGCTCGCCGAGAACTGGCGTGAGGGGCTCGCCGGGTCGAAGGCCGTCATCGTCGCCAACGCCGACGACCCGCTGGTCGTGTGGGCCGCTTCCTCCTCCCCCAATGTGATCTGGGTCGCCGCCGGGCAGATGTGGAAGGACGACGCCTGGTCCTGCCCGTCCTGCGGTGGCGTGATGCAGCGGCCGGGCGACGACTGGTTCTGCGGTGAGTGCGGCTTCCGCCGGCCCACGCCGAGCTGGGCGCTCTCCGGCGACCATGTGCTCGACCCGCACGGCTCCGCCTGGCCCATCCACCTCCAGCTGCCCGGCCGCGCCAACAAGGCGAACGCCGCCAGCTCCGCCGCCGTGGCCGCCGTCTTCGGTGTGCCGCCGCAGGTAGCCCTGGAACGCATGTACCAGGTGCAGGCCGTCGCCGGCCGCTACGACGTGGTCCAGTTCCAGCAGCGCGACCTCCGGCTGCTGCTCGCCAAGAACCCGGCGGGCTGGCTCGAAACGTTCAGCCTGATCGATCCTCCGCCCACCCCGGTGATCCTCTCCGTGAACGCGCGCGGCGCCGACGGCACCGACACCTCCTGGCTGTGGGACGTCGACTACACGCGTCTGACCGGCCACCCGATCTGTGTGATCGGCGACCGGAAGCTGGACCTCGCGGTGCGGCTGGAGGTCGCGAACCAGCACTTCCAGGTCTGCGACGACCTCGACCAGGCGGTGCAGCTGTGCCCGCCGGGGCGGATCGAGGTCATCGCCAACTACACCGCCTTCCAGGACCTGCGCCGCCGCGTCGGCAACTGACAACTCAGGGGACTTTTGTGAGCGACAACCAGTTGCGGGTCGTCTGGATCTATCCCGACCTGCTCAGCACGTACGGCGACCAGGGCAACGTCCTCGTCGTGGAGCGCCGGGCCCGGCAGCGCGGCCTCGACGTGGCGCGTCTCGATGTGCGCAGCGACCAGGCGATCCCGACCTCCGGCGACATCTACCTGATCGGCGGTGGCGAGGACCGTCCGCAGCGGCTCGCGGCCGAGCGGCTGCGCCGCGACGGCGGACTGCACCGGGCCGTGGAGAACGGCGCGATCGTCTTCTCCGTCTGCGCCGGCTACCAGATCCTCGGCCACGAGTTCATCAACGACCTCGGCCAGCGCGAGCCCGGCCTCGGGCTGCTGGACGTGGTGTCCGTGCGCGGCGAGGGCGACCGCTGCGTCGGTGATGTGCTCGCCGACATCGACCCGCGCCTCGGTCTGCCCCCGCTGACCGGCTTCGAGAACCACCAGGGTGTTACGCACCTGGGCCCGACGGCCCGCCCCCTCGCCAAGGTCAAGCTGGGCAACGGCAACGGCACGGGCGACGGTACGGAGGGCGCGTACAACGACACGGTCTTCGGTACGTACATGCACGGGCCGGTGCTGGCGCGGAACCCGCTGATCGCCGACCTGCTGCTGAAGCTCGCCCTTGACGTGAACGCGCTGCCCCCGACCGACGACCGCTGGTACGAGGCGCTGCGCAACGAGCGCATCGCAGCAGCCCAGCAGCCTGCCTGACACCTGCCTTCAAGGTCGTCTTAACCGGCCCGTCTGACGGGCTGTCCGCACAGGTGAGCGGGGTCGTCCAGCAGGCGGACGCATGCTTCGGCCCCGCCCCCTCCTGCCGCTAGGGTGGCGGGGTTCGTGCCGGACGACGTGGTCCGGTCCCGGCCCACGTTGAGAAGGTTCTTTCGGGCTATGCGCATTGGTGTCCTCACGTCCGGCGGCGACTGCCCCGGCCTGAACGCCGTCATCCGGTCCGTCGTGCACCGCGCCGTCGTCGACCACGGCGACGAGGTCATCGGCTTCCGGGACGGCTGGAAGGGCCTCCTGGAGTGCGACTACCTCAAGCTCGACCTCGACGCGGTGGGCGGCATCCTGGCCCGCGGCGGCACCATCCTCGGCTCCTCCCGCGTCCAGCCCTCCCATCTGCGGGACGGCGTGCAGCGGGCCAAGGGCCATGTCGAGGAGCTCGGCCTCGACGCGATCATCCCCATCGGCGGTGAGGGCACGCTGAAGGCGGCCCGGCTGATGTACGACAGCGGGCTGCCGATCGTCGGCGTCCCGAAGACCATCGACAACGACATCGCCGTCACGGACGTCACCTTCGGCTTCGACACGGCCGTCGGCGTCGCGACCGAGGCGCTGGACCGGCTGAAGACCACCGCCGAGTCGCACCAGCGGGTGCTCGTCGTCGAGGTCATGGGCCGGCACACCGGCTGGATCGCGCTGCACTCCGGCATGGCGGCCGGCGCCCACGCCATCGTCGTACCTGAACGGCCCTTCGACATCGAGGAGTTGGCCAGGCGGGTCGGCGAGCGGTTCGAGGCCGGCAAGCGGTTCGCGATCGTCGTCGCGGCGGAGGGGGCCAAGCCCAAGGCCGGGTCGATGGAGTTCGACGAGGGCGGCAAGGACATCTACGGGCACGAGCGGTTCGCCGGGATCGCGCGTCAGCTCTCCATCGAGTTGGAGGAGCGGCTGGGGAAGGAAGCGCGGCCGGTGATTCTCGGGCACGTCCAGCGGGGTGGTACGCCGACTGCGTACGACCGCGTGCTCGCCACGCGCTTCGGGTGGCATGCGGTGGAGGCGGTGCATCGGGGTGAGTTCGGCAAGATGACCGCGCTGCGTGGTACGGACATCGTGATGGTGCCGTTGGCCGCCGCCGTGGAGACGCTGAAGACGGTTCCCGTCGAGCGGTACGACGAGGCGGAGTGCGTGCTCTGATTTTCGCCGTGGCGCGATAGGAGCGTTGCAGGCTGCGGGTGATTCGTGGCTGGTCGCGCAGTTCCCCGCGCCCCTGGGGGGTTGCAGTTGCCCCCGGTCGTAGACGTGACCGGGGGCAGTTCTAGTCTGTGAGCGGACAGACTTGCACAACCCCCACGAATCAGGAGCCGTTGGATGGATCACAGCGCGCACGGCATGACCATGGATCTGCCGCCGTTCACGCTGGGGCGGGGTCTTCAGTGGTCTGCGGAACCGTTCTTTCTTGTGGCCTGCGTGGTGGGGCTCGGGCTGTATGCGTACGGCGTGGTGCGGTTGCGGCGGCGCGGGGACAAGTGGTCGGCGGCGCGGACGGTGTCGTTCGTCCTCGGTGTGCTGACCATCGGGCTCGTGATGTGCACGAAGCTCAACGACTACGGCATGGTCATGTTCAGCGTGCACATGGTGCAGCACATGATCATCAGCATGCTGTCGCCGATCCTGATCCTGCTCGGCGCCCCGGTCACCCTGGCCCTGCGCGCGCTGCCGACCGCCGGCAAGGGCCGCAAGGGTCCGCGTGAGCTGCTGCTGATGCTGCTGCACAGCCGGTACATGCGGATCATCACGCATCCGGCGTTCACCATTCCGCTGTTCATCGCGAGTCTGTACGCGCTGTATTTCACACCGATCTTCGACTTCCTGATGGGCTCCAAGGCGGGGCACATCGCGATGATGGTGCACTTCCTCGCCGTGGGTGTCGTCTTCTTCTGGCCGATCATCGGGGTGGATCCCGGGCCGCAGCGGCCGGGTTATCTGATGCGGATGCTGGAACTGTTCGCGGGCATGCCGTTCCATGCGTTCTTCGGTATCGCGCTGATGATGGCGTCGACGCCGATGGTGGAGACGTTCAAGAACCCGCCCGCCTCGCTCGGTATCGAGGCGCTCTCCGACCAGACCGCGGCCGGCGGCATCGCGTGGGCGTTCAGCGAGATTCCCTCCGTACTGGTCCTGCTCGCCCTGCTGTTCCAGTGGTACGGCTCCGAGCAGCGGCAGGCCAGGCGCAAGGACCGGGCCGCCGACCGTGACGGCGACAAGGAACTCGAGGCATACAACGCCTATTTGGCCTCATTGAACGCACGCGGGCGTTGAAGGCTTCGCCATTCGGCAGCTTTCAGTAGCATGAAGTGCATTGGGGGAACCGCCGGGGGGAGCGGTGATGACACTTCGTGCATTTATGCAAGGGGCCGGAAAATCGGCGATTCGAAAGGTCGCCGTCCTACTCGTTTTCTTACTGGCGCTCAGCGGGTGTGATCGAAACACGCCGCTGCTGGTCGTGAAGGCGGTGGCCGCGGGAGTTCCGTCTCTCGCGCCTTTCTTCGACGAGGGCAGCGGGCTGGGCCATGACGCCGCGGTCAGGCCGCAAGTGGTACGCGGCAGTCTGCAGCAGGGGGACACGCCCGGGTTGTACGGGGGCACGCGGAAGCCGACCATCTGCGATGTCAAGCAGCTCAAGGCGTTCCTCACGGATCCCGGGAATCATCTGAAGGCGCAGGCGTGGGCGACTGCGCTGGACATCACGACGGATGAGATTCCGGGATATCTGGACCGGCTCACTCCTGTTCTCCTGCGTCACGACACTCTCGTTCAGAATCACGACTACAAGAAGGGAAAGGCTGTTCCCTTCAACTCCTTGCTTCAGGCGGGAATCGCCGTTCTCGTGGACGAACAGGGACTTCCGGCTGTGAAGTGCTCGTGCGGAAATCCGCTCCGTCCCTTCACGGGTGACACGAACCGGATTTCGGTCAAGTTCGAGGACGGCACCAAGAAGTGGCCGGGATATCAGCGTTCCTCGGTGGTGGCCGTGCAGCCGGCAGCCCGGGAAATGCAGCGGCTCGCCCTGATCGACGTCGACAATCCCGCCGTGGGCATCGACCGGCCGGTCGGCACGACGGGCGCGCACGACAAGACCTTCAACGCGAGCAGGCACCATGCGGTGCCCCGGCTCGCCGGGAGGAGTTTCAGGGACGCGCGCCGACTGCTGGCCGACGAGGGGCTGGCGGTCGGGTACGACGGGCGGACGAGGCCGCCGGACGGTGCGCGGGTGACGGCGTCAGACCCGCCGGCCGGGCGCGAGCTGGGGTTCGGGGAGTATGTGACGCTGAGTGTGGCCGGGGGGACGTCCGAGGGGGCCAGCACTCCCCCGGTGCCCTCGACCTCCGGGCCGTCCACGGCACCGCCGTCGTCGTCATCGTCATCGCCGACGTCGTCGCCGGTCTCCCCGTCCTCCCCGTCGAGCAGCGGGCCCGGGCCGTCGTCCTCCGCGCCGACGTCGAGCGCGCCGCCGAGCTCCAAGTCGCCCCCGTCTAGTGCGCCGCCCGGTTCGCCGTCGACGACGATCAGCTCGCCCCCGGTCAGCGCCCCGGTGACGAGCAGCGCACCCCCGCCCAGCGCCTCGGTCACGACGAGCGCACCGCCGCCCGGGACCACGAGCGCTCCGGGCATGAGCGAGCCGGCGAGCAGCGCACCCGCCACGAGTGAGCCCGCGTCTTCGGGGCCCGCCTCGATCGCGATCACATAGCGCCTCCGCAGAACCCGGGAGTCACCGGATGCATCCAGGATCACCGACGTCGGGAGTGGGCCGGGTCATCGCCGGCCGTTATCTGCTGCTGAACCGGCTCGGCAGCGGCGGCATGGGCCATGTCTGGCTCGCCCACGACCAGAGACTCGCCTGCGAGGTCGCGCTCAAGGAGATCGTGTTCCGCGACCCGGACCCGGCGGACGAGGAGCGGGAGGCACGGGTCGCGCGGGCCCGGGCGGAGGCCCGGCACGCGGCGGGGCTGCGCGGCCATCCGCATGTGGTGACGGTGCACGACGTGCTGGAGCACGAGGGGCTGCCTTGGATCGTCATGGAGTACGTGGCGGGCGCCACCGACCTGCGCGACCTGGTCGAGCGGCGCGGCCCGCTCGCGCCCGCGGAGTGTGCCCGTATCGGGCTCGCCGTGCTGGACGCGCTGACTGCCGGGCACGAGCGGGGCGTGATGCACCGGGACGTGAAGCCGGCGAACATCCTGCTCGCGCCGGACCGCACCGGGGCGCCGTACGGCCGGATCCTGCTCACCGACTACGGCATCTCCGTGCAGCCGGACGCCGGTGAGACCCGGTACACGCTGGCGTCCGTGCTGGTGGGGACGTCGGGGTATCTGGCGCCGGAGCGCGCCACGGGCGGGCCGCCGACCCCGGCCGCCGACCTGTTCTCGCTGGGCTGCACGCTCTACCACGGCGTCGAGGGCCACGGTCCCTTCGAGCGCGAGTCGCATCTCGCCGAGGTCACCGCGGTGGTCATGGAGGAGCCGCGTCCGGCCGTGCGCGCCGGTGCGTTGAGCCCCGTACTGCAGGCCCTGCTGGTGAAGGATCCGGGGCAGCGGCTGTCCGCCACGGAGGCGGAGGCGGCGCTGTCGCGGATCGTCACGCCGCAGGCCGAGGCGTACGCCCGCACGCAGACCGACCTGGGTTCGCAGCCGCCGTGGGCCGGGGTGGCAGCTGCGCCTGCTCCTCCTCCGCCCGGTCCCGGGCCCGGGGCGGACGGCTTCGGGCCGGTCGTGGTGTCCGGGCCCGCGCACCGGCGCCGCGAGCTCCCGAGGGCCCTGCGGGCGGTCCTCGCCGCCTCGCTCGGGCTGGTGCTGGCCCTGGGCGGGGTCTGGTACGCCGTGGCGCACCAGAAGAACGGCGGGGACGGGGCGGCGTCGCCGTACGGGTCGGCCGTCGGACTCGCCGAGCCGCTCAAGGACGGGGAGTGTGTGCTCGCCGACTGGTCGGGCTCGGCGCGTTTCCAGGGTGTGCCCCGGCTGACGCCGGATCCGACCTGCCGGGACAAGGCGCCCGACGGGCAGGTGATGGCGTTCGTGACGGCCGCGTCCGCGGATGAGGCGCGCAGGCTGGGGCCGGCGCGGTGCGAGGAGCGGACGCAGGAGATCCGGGAGGGGCTGGCGGATGTCCGCAGCGTCGCCGTCGTGCCGACCGGGGCCGGGTTCGAGGCCGCGGGACGGCGCACCGCCTGTCTGGTGCTGGGCGCGCACGGGCCGGTGTACGGGCCGCTCGGCGAGCAGCGCAAGCTCGGCTCGGACTTCGCCGACACGGCGAACATGCAGCGCCGTGACTGCCTTCAGACCCGCTCCAACCGGGACGCCCGGCTGGTCTCCTGCAGCGGCCCGCACGACGAGCAGGTGCTCGGTTTCACCCGGCTGGGCAAGGACATCACGCTCACCGAGGCCCGTACGCAGTCGGACTCGGCGTGTGCCAAGGACGTGCCGCCGCGGGACTACGGCTTCGACCCGTCGGTGTACACGGCCGGTTCCTGGACCAGCGCGGGCCCGTGGAAGTCGGGCACGCATTTCGTCGTCTGCACCGTCCGGGAGCAGAACGGGGGCACCATGGAGGGGGACGAATCCTGAGGAGGGTGTTGCGATGCCCGGTTCCACGGACGGTTCTACCAAGGCAATGGGGGCGATCACGGTCGGCGGACTCGTCGTGGTGACCGCCTACACGGTGGCCCTCGGCTCCAACGGCTGGCTGTGGTTCGGCTGGGTCGTGCTGGGTCTGCTCACCCTGGGGATGGTCGCCTCACGCAGCACATGACACTTCCGGGGAAAGTGACACATCGACGGCTCCTGCCGCTCATTCCTCGGTCAGCCGCCCGGCCGAGTGCACCCCAGGCTGGTACTTCGGCAACCGGGCGGTGATCTTCATGCCCGCTCCTACGGCGGTCTCGATGACGAGCCCGTAGTCGTCGCCGTAGACCTGGCGCAGCCGGTCGTCGACGTTGGACAGCCCGATGCCGCCCGAGGGGCTGACCTCGCCGGCGAGGATGCGGCGCAGCAGGTCGGGGTCCATTCCGGCGCCGTCGTCCTCGATGACGACCAGGGCCTCGGCGCCGGCGTCCTGTGCGGTGATGCTGATGTGGCTCTTGCCGGCTGGTGCGGTCTTCCCTTCCAGGCCGTGCTTGACCGCGTTCTCGACGAGCGGCTGCAGGCACAGGAAGGGCAGAGCAACCGGGAGCACCTCGGGGGCGATCTGCAGGGTGACGGACAGACGGTCGCCGAACCGTGCCCGCACCAGCGCCAAGTAGTGGTCGATGGCGTGGAGTTCGTCGGCGAGGGTGGTGAAGTCGCCGTGTCTGCGGAACGAGTAGCGGGTGAAGTCGGCGAATTCGAGGAGCAGTTCGCGGGCGCGTTCGGGGTCGGTGCGGACGAAACTCGCTATCACCGCGAGTGAGTTGAAGATGAAGTGCGGCGAGATCTGGGCCCTGAGGGCCTTGATCTCCGCCTCGATCAGGCGGGTGCGGGACTGGTCGAGATCGGCCAGCTCCAACTGGACGCTCACCCAGCGGGCGACCTCCCCGGCGGCCCGGACGAGGACGGCGGACTCGCGGGGCGCGCAGGCGACCAGCGCGCCGTGCACGCGGTCGTCGACGGTGAGCGGGGCGACGACGGCCCAGCGCACCTGGCAGTCCGGGTCGGGGCACTTGAGGCGGAAGGCCTCGCCACGGCCGGTCTCCAGCGGTCCGGCGAGGCGCTCCATGATCTCGCCGCGGTGATGGCCGCCCACGCCGTCCCAGACCAGCACCTCTTTCTGGTCCGTCAGGCACAGTGCGTCCGTGCCGAGGAGGGTGCGCAGCCTGCGGGCGGACTTACGGGCGGTCTCCTCCGTCAGCCCGGCCCGCAGCGGGGGCGCGGCGAGGGAGGCAGTGTGCAGCGTCTGGAAGGTGGCGTGCTCGACGGGCGTACCGAGGCCGCCGAGACTCTCCGGGCGCGCCGTACGCCGCCCGAGCCAGAACCCGGCGGCCAGCAGCGGGAGTACGGCCACGCACAGGCCGGCGAGAAATCCACTCATGCCTTCACCTCCGCCCGTAGGGCCTGTGTCGGAACTCCGGTGCAATGGCGCCCCATAAGGGGCGCGGGGCTGTATCGATATGCGGCTCCGCCGCGTGGGCGCGACCAGCCCCCAGAAGCCCGCAGGTTCATCACAGCGCCCGCAACGGAGTGCTCAGTTCCTCCGGCAGATGGAATCTGGCCAAGATCGCCTCGGTCCCGCCCGGCACCCGCCCCGGGGTGGCCAACGACACCAGCACCATGGTGAGGAAACCGAGCGGCACCGACCAGAGCGCCGGCCAGGCCAGTAAAGCGTGCAGTGGGCCCGTGCCCGGGAAGCCCGCCATCGTCGCGGCCACCGACACGAACGCCGAACCACCGCCGATCAGCATCCCGGCGGCCGCACCCGGCGGGGTCAGCCGCCGCCACCAGATGCCCAGGACCAGCAGCGGGCAGAAGGACGAGGCGGACACGGCGAAAGCCAGCCCGACGGCGTCGGCGACCGGCAGCCCGCCGACGATGACGCTGGCGGCGAGCGGTACGGCCATGGAGAGCACCGTGCCGAGCCTGAAGTGCCTTACGCCGCGCGTCGGGAGGACGTCCTGGGTGAGCACCCCGGCGACGGCCATGGTCAGCCCGGAGGCCGTGGACAGGAACGCGGCGAAGGCGCCGCCCGCCACCAGCGCGCCCAGCAGGTCGCCGCCGACGCCGCCGATCATGCGGTCGGGCAGCAGCAGGACGGCGGCGTCCGCGTTGCCGGTGAGGGTGAGTTCGGGGGTGTAGAGCCTGCCGAGGGCGCCGTAGAGGGGCGGCAGGAGGTAGAAGGCGCCGATCAGGCCGAGCACGGCCACCGTGGTGCGGCGGGCGGCGACACCGTGCGGGCTGGTGTAGAAGCGGACGACGACGTGCGGCAGCCCCATGGTGCCGAGGAAGGTGGCGAGGATCAGCCCGTATGTGGCGTACAGCGGGCGTTCCTCGCGGCTCGCGGCCAGCGAGGTCGACATGCCGCCGTTGGTGCCTCGGTCGGCGGCCGGGACGGTGCTGCCCTTGGCGAAGGTCAGCCGGGCGCCCTGCTCGATGTGGTGGGTGCCGGTGGGGAGCCGGATCCGCCGGCCGTCGTGGGTGCGGCCGTCGACCGTGCCGGTGACGGTGACCGTGAGCGGCCGGTCCAGTTTCAGGTCGAGGCTGTCGTCGATGCGTACGACGCGCTGTTCGCGGAAGGTCGCCGGTTCCGCGAAGGCGTGGCGGGGCGCGCCGTCGCCCTGCCAGGCGAGGACCAGGAACAGGGCGGGGACGAGCAGCGCGGTCAGCTTGAGCCAGTACTGGAAGGCCTGCACGAAGGTGATGCTGCGCATCCCGCCGGCGGCGACGGTGGCGACCACGACGACGGCGACGATCAGCCCGCCGAGTGAGCTGGGCGCGCCGGTCAGCACCGTCAACGTCAGCCCTGCGCCCTGGAGTTGGGGCAGCAGATACAGCCAGCCGACGCCGACCACGAAGGCCCCCGCCAGCCGCCGTACCGCATGCGAGGCGAGCCGGGCCTCGGCGAAGTCGGGCAGTGTGTAGGCGCCGGAGCGGCGCAGCGGGGCGGCGACGAACAGGAGCAGGACCAGATAGCCGGCGGTGTAGCCGACGGGGTACCAGAGCATGTCGGGGCCCTGCACCAGGACCAGGCCCGCGATGCCCAGGAAGGAGGCGGCGGAGAGGTATTCACCGCTGATGGCGGCCGCGTTGAGGCGGGGGCCGACGGTGCGGGAGGCGACGTAGAAGTCGGAGGTGGTGCGGGATATGCGCAGGCCGAACGCGCCGACCAGGACGGTCGCCACGACCACCAGAGCGACCGCCGGCACTGCGTAACTGGAGTTCATCGGTCTTCCACGAGCCGTACGAAGTCCCGTTCGTTGCGCTCGGCGCGGCGTACGTACCACAGGGCGAGCAGGACCATCGGGGCGTACAGGCAGAAGCCGAGGATCACCCATTCCAGGTGGCGGGCGGCAGGCATGGCGGCGAAGACCAGGGGCAGCGGGCCGATCAGCAGGCCGAGGAACGCGAACACTGCGAGGGCGGCGCGGAGTTGGGTGCGCATGAGGGAGCGGACGTAGGTGTGGCCGAGGGTGGTCTGCTCGTCGATCTCGGTGCGCGGGCGGTAGTAGCCGGAGGCGCGCCGGGTGCGGCGGGTGCGGCGGGGCGGGCCGGTGACGACGACGCGGCGCTCGGCGGGGTCCTGGCCCGGCACGGCTATGGCCTCCTCATCAGCAGGTCCCGCAGTTCGCGTGCGTGGCGGCGGCTGACCTGGAGTTCCTCGGCGCCGACCAGGACGCTCACCGTGCCTGCGTCCAGGCGCAGTTCGCCGACGTGGCGCAGGGCGACCAGGTGGCGGCGGTGGATGCGGACGAAGCCGCGGGAGCGCCAGCGCTCCTCCAGGTTGGACAGCGGGATCCGCACGAGGTGGCTGCCCTTGTCGGTGTGCAGGCGGGCGTAGTCGCCCTGGGCCTCGACGTGGGTGATGTCGTCGACGGCGACGAAGCGGGTCACGCCGCCGAGTTCGACCGGCAGGTGGTCGGGGTCGGGTTCGTGCACGGGGATGCGCGGGGCGGTGCCGGTGAGTTCGGCTGCCCGCCGGACCGCCTCCGCCAGGCGTTCCTTGCGGACCGGCTTGAGCACGTAGTCGACGGCCTTGAGGTCGAAGGCCTGTACCGCGAAGTCCTCGTGGGCGGTGACGAACACGACCAGCGGCGGCTGGGCGAACCCGGTCAGCAGTCGGGCCAGGTCGAGGCCGTCGAGGCCGGGCATGTGGATGTCGAGGAAGACGACGTCGATCGCTTCGGGGCCGCCCGGACCGGACTGCAGCGCGCGGTTGATGCGGCGCAGCGCCTCGGTCGCGTCGCCGGCGCCCTCCGCGCTGCCGATGCGGGGATCCGCGTTCAGCAGATAGAGCAGTTCCTCCAGTGAGGGGCGTTCGTCGTCGACGGCGAGGGCGCGCAGCATGAACCCGGAGTGTAGGTGGAATCCGCACGTGTGGACATGTGCCGGGGTGTCGACGTTCCTGCTGGATACAGTGCCCGCATGAACAGCAGGCCGGCCCCCTTCGACGAGCTCGACCGGAAGATCATCACCTCGTTGATGGCGAACGCCAGGACGAGCTTCGCCGAGATCGGCGCGGCCGTCGGGCTGTCGTCCACGGCGGTCAAGCGGCGCGTGGACCGGCTGCGCGAGACGGGGGTGATCACCGGGTTCACGGCCACGGTGCAGCCGGCGGCGCTGGGCTGGCGCACGGAGGCGTACGTCGAGGTGTACTGCGAGGGCGCGGCCCCGCCGCGGCGGCTCGCGGAGGTGGTCCGCAACCATCCGGAGATCACGGCGGCGATGACGGTGACCGGCGGCGCGGACGCGCTGCTGCACGTACGGGCGCGGGATGTGGACCACTTCGAGGAGGTGCTGGAGCGGATCCGCATCGAACCCTTCATCCGCAAGACGATCAGTGTGATGGTGCTGTCCCATCTGCTCCCGGAGAGCCCGGAGGCGGGCGCCACCCAAGTGGCCCCCGAATAAACATCCGAACGCGCAGCAAGGCTGCGCAGATCCCGGTGAAGACGCAGCATTCCTGCGCGGACACGCAATTCTTGTTCCTTGTCGCGCGCCTCCGTCACTTCCTACCTTGGTGTCAACCCACCCTCGACACCGCAGGAAAGCGGAGGAACCCCTCTGTGTCCGATTCCCGTGTGCCGCGCCGGCGGCGCTTCCTCGTCTGCGAACCCAGACACTTCGCCGTGCAGTACGCGATCAACCCCTGGATGCAACCCGATGCCCGCGTCGACGTGGACCTGGCCCAGGAGCAGTGGCAGGCGCTGATCGGCGCCTACCGGGCCCACGGTCACACCGTCGACACCCTGGAGCCGGCCCCCGGTCTCCCCGACATGGTCTTCGCCGCGAACTCGGCGGTCGTCGTGGACGGCCGTGTCTTCGGCGCCCTCTTCCACGCGCCCCAGCGGCGCCCGGAGTCCACGCACTACGACACGTGGTTCAAGGCGGCCGGCTTCGCCGTCCACCGCCCCGAGTCCGTCTGCGAGGGCGAGGGCGACCTGGTCTGGACGGGACGCTATGTCCTGGCCGGCACCGGATTCCGTACGACCCGCGAGGCGCACCGCGAGGTGCAGGAGTTCTTCGGCCACCCGGTGATCAGCCTGACCCTGGTGGACCCGCGCTTCTATCACCTGGACACGGCGCTGTTCGTCCTGGACGACGACAACGTCTCCTACTACCCGGAGGCGTTCTCGCCGGGCAGCCGGGAGGTGCTTGCGCGGCTGTACCCGGACGCCGTACTGGCCACCCTGGACGACGCGCTGGCCTTCGGCCTGAATTCTGTGTCCGACGGCCGGAATGTGTTCATCGCGCCCCAGGCCGAGGCCCTCGCCACCGCCCTCGCCGACCGCGGCTATGTCCCCGTCCCCGTCGACCTGTCCGAGTTCCGCAAGGCAGGCGGCGGCATCAAGTGCTGCACTCAGGAGATCCGTTCATGACCGCTCCCGTGACCACGCGTTCGTCCGCCGACCTGATCCGCGCCGAGGAACCGGTCCTGGCGCACAACTACCACCCGCTGCCCGTGGTCGTCGCCCGCGCCGAGGGCACCTGGGTGCAGGACGTCGAGGGCCGCCGCTACCTGGACATGCTGGCCGGCTACTCGGCCCTCAACTTCGGCCACCGCCACCCCGCGCTGATCGAGGCGGCCCACCGGCAGCTCGACCGCCTCACCCTCACCTCCCGCGCCTTCCACAACGACAAGCTCGCCGAATTCGCCGAGCGGCTGGCCGAGCTGACCGGCCTGGACATGGTGCTGCCGATGAACACGGGCGCCGAGGCGGTCGAGTCCGGCATCAAGGTCGCCCGCAAGTGGGCCTACGAGGTCAAGGGCGTCCCCGCCGACCAGGCGACGATCGTGGTCGCCGCGGAGAACTTCCACGGCCGTACGACGACGATCGTCAGCTTCTCCACCGACGAGACGGCACGGGCGGGCTTCGGCCCCTTCACGCCGGGCTTCCGGATCGTGCCGTACAACGACCTGGCGGCGCTGGAGGCGGCCGTCGACGAGACGACGGCGGCCGTGCTCATCGAGCCCATCCAGGGCGAGGCGGGCGTCGTCATCCCGGACGAGGGCTATCTGGCCGGGGTGCGCGAGCTGACCCGCCGTAAGGGCTGCCTGTTCATCGCGGACGAGATCCAGTCGGGCCTCGGCCGCACGGGCCGTACCCTCGCCGTCGAGCACGAGTCGGTCGTCCCCGACGTCCTGCTGCTGGGCAAGGCGCTGGGCGGCGGCATCGTCCCGGTCTCCGCGGTGGTCGCCCGCCGGGACGTGCTCGGCGTGCTGCGCCCGGGCGAGCACGGCTCGACGTTCGGCGGCAACCCGCTGGCAGCCGCGGTCGGCACGGCCGTCGTCGAGCTGCTGGAGACGGGCGAGTACCAGCGCCGGGCCGCCGAGCTCGGTGTGGTGCTGCGGGGCGGCCTGGCCTCGCTGGTCGGCAAGGGCGTCGTCGGCTTCCGCGCCCGCGGACTGTGGGCGGGCGTCGACATCGACCCGGCCATCGGCACCGGCCGCGAGGTCAGCCAACAGCTGATGCGGGAGGGCGTCCTGGTCAAGGACACCCACGGCTCGACCATTCGGCTGGCGCCGCCGCTGACGATCACCGGGGAAGAGCTGGAGTCGGCGCTCGCAGCGCTGGAGAAGGTCCTGGGTTCATGACCGAAGTGGGGGGTGGTCGAACCCCGCCCCCCACTTTTCTCTCCGTCCCCGCACGTTGCCCGAAGGGTGAAGATGGGGACAAGAGGTGGTAGACCACTCTCAGCGACAGAGAGGTCGGCCGTGGGCACTGAAGAGGAGCAGGACGTTGCCCGGCAGCGTTTCGACGTGGCCGATGCCGCGCCCCTGCTGCTCGACGCGCAGGGCGTGGTGCGGAGCTGGACCAGGGATGCCGAGCGGCTGCTGGCGTACACGGCCGCCGAGGTGGTGGGCACCAAGGTGTCCGGACTGCTGGCCGCCGAGGACGCTGCGCGGGTGCCCGAGCTGGTCGAGCGCTGCCGCCGGGACGGCGGCTGGGCGGGGCTGCTGACCGCACGGCGCAAGGGCGGGCGGCCGGTCCGGCTGATGGTGCGGATCACTCCGGCGGTGGAACCCGGCGTCCCGGCACGCTGGCTGGTGCTGCTCTCCGACATGGCGGCCGGGGCCCGCGGCTGGGACATGAGCCGTACGGTGCTGGAGCAGATGGTGACCGGCTCCCCCGTCGGCATAGCGATCGTGGACGCCGATCTGCGGTGCGTCTGGTCGAACGCGGCCCTGGAGCAGTTCGGCGGCGGGTCCGCCCGGGAGCGGCTGGGGCGGCGGCTGGCGGAGATCCAGCCGGGCATCGACTCCGAGAGCATCGAGACCCAGATGCGGCGGGTGCTGGAGACCGGCCGACCGGTGGTCGGGTACGAGCATGTCGGCCAGGTGCGGTCGGCGCCGCACCGGGAGACGGCGCACATGATGTCGTTCACCCGGCTCGACGACGAGCACGGTCATCCGATGGGCGTGTACTACACCGTCGTCGACGTCACCGAGCGGCACCGTGCCCGGCAGCGCCTCGCCCTGCTCGACCGGGCCGGCGAGCACATCGGCCGCACCCTGGACATCGCGGCGACCGCGCAGGAGCTGGCCGACGTGGCCGTGCCGGGGTTCGCCGACTTCGTCTGCGTGGACCTGCTGGAGTCGGTGCTGCGGGGCGCGGAGCCGGCGGCCGGGGCACCGGCCGACACGGACCGGGTGCCGCTGCGCAGGGCCGGCCAGCAGTCGGTGAACGCCGGCATCCCGGAGGCCGTCGTCGAGATCGGCGAAGTGGCCGCCTATGTCGCCGGCTCGCCACCGGTCCGGAGCCTGGCCACGGGCCGGTCCTGGCGCGAGGAGCAGCTCGACCCGCTCGCCAGGGAGTGGGCCGCGGACGTGGCGGGCGGCCGGACGGCCACCACCTTCCTGGAGCTGGGACTGCACAGCGTGATGATCGTGCCGATCCGCGCGCGGGGCGTCACGCTGGGCGTCACCACGTTCTTCCGGCGCAGGCGTCAGGAGCCGTTCGACGAGGACGACCTCAGCCTGGCCGAGGACCTGGTGTCGCGGGCGGCGGTGTGCGTCGACAACGCCCGCCGCTACACCCGCGAACGCAATGCGGCGCTGGTGCTGCAGCGCAGCCTGCTCCCGCACCGGCTGCCCGTGCAGAACGCGGTAGACGTGGCCGCCTACTACCGCCCGGCCGACGAACTGACCGGCCTCGGCGGCGACTGGTACGACCTCATCCCGCTGTCCGGCGCGCGCGTCGCGCTCGTCGTGGGCGAGGTGCCGGGCCACGGCATCGACGCCGCCGCGGCCATGGGGCGCCTGCGGACCGCCGTACGCACGCTCGCGGCGCTGGACCTGCCGCCGGAGGAGGTGCTCGCCCACCTCGACGACCTGGTCGCGCGGACCGGCCGCGGGGAGGAAGGCGAACCGGACGGTGCGGAGGGTGCCGACGTCCAGGTCGCGGGGGCCGGCTGTGTGTACGTCGTCTACGACCCCGTGGACGGGCAGTGCACGATGGCCGCCGCGGGCCACCCCGCGCCCGCCGTCGTCCTGCCCGACGGCAGCGTCAGTTTCGTCGACCTTCCGCAGGGGCCGCCGCTCGGCGCCGGCGGACGGCCCTTCGAGGCGGTGGAGCTGGCCCTCGCCGAGGGCAGCACGCTCGCGCTGCACACCGACGGGCTGCTGGCCCGCGAGGGCGACGACCGGGCCGTCGACGCGGACCGCGCTCGGCTGCGCCGGGCCCTGGAGCGGCTCGCGCCCTCGCTCGACCTGCGCTGCCGGGCCGTGGTCGACGCGCTGGTCCCGGACCGCCCGGACGACGACGTGGCCCTGCTGATGGCCCACACCAGGCTCCTGGGCGCGGACCAGGTCGCCGACTGGGACCTGCCCGCCGACCCGGCCGTCGTCGCCGACGCCCGCAAGGAGGCCGCCCGGCAGTTGGCCGAGTGGGGTCTGGAGGAGCTGGCCTTCACCACGGAACTCGTGGTCAGCGAGCTGGTCACCAACGCGATCCGGCACGCCGAAGGCCCCATCCGGCTCCGTCTGATCAGGGAACGCGCCCTGATCTGCGAGGTCTCCGACGGCGGCGCCACCGCACCCCATCTGCGCCATCCGCGCACCACGGACGAGGGGGGCCGCGGGCTGCTGCTGGTCTCCCAGTTCACCCAGCAGTGGGGCACCCGCTTCGTCCCCGAGGGGAAGGTCATCTGGGCCGAGCAGTCCCTGACCGAGCCCCCCGCCTGACACAACCACTTAAATCAAGCAAAATCATGCAAAACTGATGTGATCCCGGTGGTGAGGCGGGAGCCATGAAACAGACGGCGATCGACTACGGCGCAGTGTTCCAGGCCCTGCCCGGCATGGTGGCGGTACTGACGCCCGAGCTGGTGTACGCGGACGTCAACGAGGAGTTCTGCTCGATGTCCGGCCGCAAGCGCCAGGACCTCGTCGGGCGCTATCTCTTCGACGTCTTCCCCGACAACCCCAACGACTCCGGTGCGTCGGGCATGCGCAATCTGGCGGCCTCGCTGCAGCGCGTGATCACCACGGGTGAACGCGACGCCATGGCTCTGCAACGCTACGACGTCGAGGTCGCCGCACAGCCCGGCGAGTGGGAGGAGCGCTACTGGAGCCCGGTCAACGCGCCGGTGTTCGGCCCCGACGGCAAGGTGGCACTGCTGGTGCACCGGGTCGAGGAGGTCACCGAACTCATCAAGGCCCGCGGCGGCCCCAGCGGCAGCCGCGCCCGCGTCCTGGAGGCCGAGCTGTACACGCGCGCCCGCGAACTGCAGGAGGTCAACGAGCGGCTGCGGCAGGCGCACGCCCGCGAGCGCGAGGTGGCCATCGCCCTGCAGGAGGCCATGCTGCCCGCCCGCCGCCAGGTCGGCCACTACGACGCCGCCGTGCGTTACCGGCCCGCGGTCGGCGCGCTCAACGTGTGCGGGGACTGGTACGACCTGGTCGACCTGGTGGGCGGCCACCGCATCGGCGTGGCGGTGGGCGACGTGGTCGGTCACGGCCTCGCGGCCGCCGGGGTGATGGGCCAGCTGCGCAGCGCGCTGAGCGCCGCCTCCCGGGTCGCCGAGGGCCCCGGCGAGGCACTGAACGTCCTGGGCCGGTATGCGAACGTGGTCGACGGCGCCGAATCCGCCACCGCCGTCACGACGTTCATCGACTTCGACGAGCACACCATCACCTACAGCAGCGCCGGACACCTCCCGCCCGTCCTCGTGCACGCCGACGGCCGCATCGAGTTCCTCGACCAGGCCACGGACCCGCCACTCGACGCCCGCCCCGACCCGATCCCCAGACCCCAGGCCTGTACGCGGTACGCCGAGGGCGCCACCCTCGTCCTCTACACCGACGGCCTGATCGAGCGCAGACGCGAGGACATCGACACCGGCCTGGCCCGCCTCGCCGACTCCCTCGGCCGTCACCGCAAGGAGGACCCCGAACGGCTGGCGGACGCGGTCCTGCTGGAGCTGCTGCCGCCGGGGGGCGCCACCGACGACACCGCCCTGGTCATCGTGCGGCTGTGAACGAGCAGACGGGGCGGTACGCCGCAAGGGCCGGGCGCCCGCCAGCAGTTGAGCGTGATCGCGCCATGATGTGCCATCAGGTTGCTGTCTACCGGTCGGTAACTGGAGGCTGGTGCGGCAGTTGTCCCCACGCGCGCGACGCGGCGTCCGCCGTGTTCCGGCGAACTGCCCCTGCACATAGACTGGCGGCCCCACAACACGCCGGTTGACCTGCTGGAACGCGGCGGCACAGGCGATCCGCCGGAGTGAGGAGCGACCCTTTGTTCTACTACGTGCTCAAATACGTGTTGTTGGGACCTCTGCTGAGACTGGTCTTCCGGCCTCGCATCGAAGGCCTCGAACACGTACCGGCCGAAGGTCCGGCGATCGTCGCCGGCAACCACCTCTCGTTCTCGGACCACTTCCTGATGCCGGCGATCATCAAGCGCCGTATCACCTTCCTCGCGAAGAAGGAGTACTTCACGGGTCCGGGCATCAAGGGCCGCCTCACCGCGGCCTTCTTCCGCAGCGCCGGGCAGATCCCGGTCGACCGCAAGGGCAAGGAGGCGGGGCAGGCCGCGATCCGCGAGGGCCTCGGCGTGCTGCGCAAGCAGGAACTGCTCGGCATCTACCCGGAGGGCACCCGCTCGCACGACGGCCGCCTCTACAAGGGCAAGGTCGGGGTGGCGGTGATGGCTCTGAAGGCCCAGGTGCCCGTCATCCCCTGCGCGATGATCGGCACCTTCGAGGCGCAGCCGCCCGGCAAGGTCATCCCGAACATCCACCCCGTCGTCATCCGCTTCGGCAAGCCCCTCGACTTCTCCCGCTACGCGGGCATGGAGGACGAGAGGGCGATCCTGCGCGCCGTGACCGACGAGATCATGTACGCGATCCTGTCGCTGTCCGAGCAGGAGTACGTCGACGAGTACGCGGCCGTGGCGAAGGCGGCGCAGGCCGAGACGGCAGCCGCGGAGAAGGGGCGCCGCTTCCCGCGAATGCCGCTGGGATAGGGCGAGTTGAGCAGTGGTGAGGGGCGGCCGGAGTGTTCCGGCCGCCCCTCACGTCGTACGACTGCTGGTTACGGCTTGGGCGTGGCGTGCGGGGTGCAGGTCACGTCCGCGGCGTCCAGCTTGCCGCTGAGCAGGTAGTCGTCCACCCGCTGGTTGATGCACGGGTTGACCAGGCCGGTCACACCGTGCGAGCCCGCGTCCTTCTCGGTGATCAGGCGGGAGCCCTTGAAGCGGTTGTGCAGTTCGACGGCGCCGTCGTACGGGGTGGCGGCGTCACGCGTGGACTGCACGATCAGGACCTGCGGCAGACCCTTGTGCGTCTTGACGTTCACGGGCTTCTGCTGCTTGACCGGCCAGGTGGCGCACGGCAGGTTCATCCAGGCGTTGGCCCAGGTCATGAACGGGTAGTTCTTGTTGAGCTCGGTGTTGTCGGTGTCCCACTTCTTCCAGCTGGTGGGCCACTTGGCGTCGGTGCACTCGACGGCCGTGTAGACGGCGTTGCCGTTCTCCGAGGAGATGTTGCCCGCGGTGTTCGACAGGTCCGGGCCCGCCGCGGCGACCAGCGCCTGGGTGTCGCCGGCGAAGTACTTGCCGAAGACCGTCGCGACCGGCACCCACGAGGAGTCGTAGTACGGGGCGCTCTGGAAGAAGGAGATCAGCTCGGCCGGGCCGACGACCCCGCCGATGGGGCTCTTCTTGGCGGTGGCGCGCAGTTCGAGCCACTTCGCCTGGACCGCGTCACGCGTGGTGCCGAGGTGGAAGGCGGCGTCGTTGGCGGCGACCCAGTCCTCCCAGTCCTTCCAGCGGCCCTCGAAGGCGACGTCCTGGTCCAGGTTGGCCTGGTACCAGATCTTCTCCCGCGACGGGTTGACGACGCTGTCCACGATCATGCGGCGCAGGTGGCCCGGGAACATCGTGCCGTAGACGGCGCCGATGTACGTGCCGTAGGAGACGCCCAGGTAGTTGAGCTGCTTCTCGCCGAGCGCGGCACGGATGACGTCCAGGTCGCGCACCGTGTTGGGCGTGGTCATCTGCGAGAGCATCGCCTTGCCGGAGCGCTCGGCGCACCCGTCCGCGTACTCGCGGGCCAGCTTGCGCTGGGCGAGCTTGTCGGCCTCGGAGTCGGGCACCGGGTCGGCCTTGGGCGCCTTCACGAACTCCTGCGGGTCAATACAGGAGATGGGCGCGGAGTGGCCGACACCACGCGGGTCGAAGCCCACGAAGTCGTACGCCTTGGCCACGTTGGCCCACACCGCGTTCTTGGTCGTGACGCGGCGCGGGAAGCGCATACCGGAGGCGCCGGGGCCGCCCGGGTTGTAGACGAGGGCGCCCTGGCGCTCCTCCTTGGTCCCCGTGTTGCCGATGTGGTCGACGGCGAGCTTGATCTGCTTGCCGTACGGCTTGGCGTAGTCGAGCGGGACGCTGACGTACCCGCACTGGATGGGCTTCTCAAACCCCCAGTCGGCCGGGCAGTCCTGCCAGTCGATCCCGGCCTTCGCGGCCCGCTCGGCCGCGATGGCGGCACCGCGGGCCTCCCGGTCCTGCCCGTGCCGTGCGGTCGCGCTGGCACTCGGCGCCGCGACGGCGCCGGCTATGAGCGTCGCCGCGGCGAGCACTCCGGCCGAGCCGAGCGCGGCGGCCCGCTTATTTCGTCTGATATCCCTCAAGTGGGACCTCCCCCAACGTCATTGCGATTGTCAGGGGGATCCTTTCGGCTGTGTACATGCCGAGAACAGGGGTCGTTGACCTTCTTTACCAATCCGATAAACGGTGAACGCTGTCCCGCTCAGCGGAGACTCACCCGACGGAGGCGAGCGCCTCGTCCAGCACGCGCCGAAGCCGCAGCGCATCGGCCGCCACGGCGCTGACGAGCACGGCGGGCCCGGCGAGCGGCACCAGAACGGCCCCCTCCCCCAGCACCCGGGCCGGCACCGGTTCCATCCCGAACTCGGGCCGTACGACGACCAGTTGACCCACGGCCCGATGCCCGCCCAGCACAGCAGGACCGTCCCACCCGCCCGGCGCTCCGGGCCCGCAGGTCAGCTCCTGGTCGAGGAGGACCCGCCCCTCGACACACACCGTAAGACGACTGGTGAGCCGCCCAGGTTGCTCCCCGACCCGCCCGAGCACCTGCTCCTCGCGCAGCACCAGCCGGGCGGCACCGCCGAGCTCGACCCGTGTCCTGACGTACAGATCACTCCCGTGGGCGGAGATCAACTGCTCGGGCAGCCAAGCCAGTTCACCCCCGTCGGCGACATCGAGCCGCACGTCGTAGCGTGCCTCGCCCTTGGCCTGCCCGGGCAGCGCGATGGTGGCGGCAGCCGACCCGACCCGCAGCCGTGCCCCGCTCCCCACCTCCGCCTCCACGGCGAACTCATCCCCGCCGAGCGGCCCGCTCATCGCCCCGACGAGCATGACCCGCGCCTCGGCACCACTCCCCCGCGTCCGCCGCAGCGCGAGCGGCCCGTCCCCCTCCAGCACGGGCAGGGCCGTACCGCCTCTCCCGTCGTCCCGGGCGACGATCCGAGCCGTGGCCCGCACCCCGCCCACGGTCACGCCGTCCACGCGGCGAGCTGCGCCCGCACCCAGCCGGCGACGTCCTGCACCCCGCCCCCGCTCCTGAGCGACTGGAAGACGACGGGCAGTTCGGCCCGCTGCGCCTTGGCGTCGGCCGCCATCCGCCCGAGGTCGGACCCGACGTAAGGCGCGAGGTCGGTCTTGTTGACGACGAGCAGATCGGCCGTGGTCACCCCGGGCCCACCCTTCCGGGGAATGTCGTCACCACCCGCGACGTCGATGACGAAGATCTGGGCGTCGACGAGCCCCTTGGAGAAGGTCGCGGTGAGATTGTCCCCACCGGACTCGACCAGGATCAGATCCAGCGGCCCGACCTCGTCCTCCAGATCCTCGACCGCCTCCAGATTGGCGGAGATGTCGTCCCGGATCGCGGTGTGCGGACAGGCCCCCGTCTCCACGGCAGTGATCCGCTCGGGCGGCAGCACGGCTTCCCGAAGCAGGAATTCGGCGTCCTCGCGGGTGTAGATGTCGTTGGTGACGACGGCCAGGGAGAGCTCGTCACGCAGCGCCCGGCACAACGCGGCCACGGTGGCGGTCTTACCCGACCCGACGGGACCGCCGAGCCCGATGCGCAGGGCGCGGCGAGAGCCGTCGGGCCGGTGGGCGTCGGCGCTGACGGCGGCGGGGCCGTCGTGGGTGTGGTCCAGATGCATGGCTACGGCTCCAATATTTCAGCCCGTCCGGCGTTTGAGGACGAGGCCCTTCGGGCCGAACGGGGGTCTGGGGGCGGAGCCCCCAGGGTCGGGAACGGGAAGGGGCGGCGGGGGCGCGGCATCCATCAGCGGCTCCGCCGCGGGTCTAGGACGCGAACAGCCGTACAGGCCAAGCAGCATGCAATTCGGCGGCGATTTCCAGCAGAGGCGCGGAAGCCGCCGGCAGCGCGTCGACCCCGTCGTCGCACACCCCCCGAGCTGCTTCCACCGCCCGATCCGCCACGCGATCCACCTCAGGCGCCAGCCGAGCCAGCACCCCCGTCGCATCGAACGGATCAAGACTCAGCAACCGCACCGTCGCACTCGCCGCCCCACTGACACTCTCGTACGCCGCGCAGTAGGCCGCATCCACGGCCTCCAGCCCCGCCGCCCGAGCGGCAAGCCCCAACACGACGGGCTGATGCGCCCCCTTGGGGAACTCCCGTGCCAGGGCGTCGAGTTCACCGGAGGGCCAGGTCGCCCGAGCGGCCCGCATCAACTGCCGCCCCAGCTTCCGCCCGGCGACCCGCAGGGCCGGCGAGGGCGTACGGGCATCCGCGGCCGCGTCCAACGCCATGGGATCCACGCCGAGTACGGCGGAGGCGGCCAGCGACGCCGCCACCAGCCCCGCTGTGTGCAGCCGCCCCCGGCAGAACGACTCCAGACTCGCCGCCCCGGTGATCCGCCCGGCCTTCACGGCCGCCTCGGCCCCGCCGGAGTGCGCATGCCCTCCGGCGGGAAAGCGGCCGTCGGCCAGAACCAGTAGTGCAGCCCTGGACATCAGAAGAGGAAGTACCGCTGGGCCATGGGCAGTTCGGCGGCGGGCGTCGCCTCGACCAGCTCACCGTCGATGTGCACGGCGAAACTGTCGGGATCGACCTGCACCCGCGGCCGCGCGTCGTTCTCCCGCATATCGGCCTTGGTGACGCCACGCGTCGACTCGATCGCGACGAACCGCTTCCCGAGCGAGAGCCGCTCCGGCAGCCCGTCCTCGATGGCGAGAGGCGCCACGAAGTTGAAGGAGTTGGAGGCGGGCGCCCGCCCGATCGCCCCGTACATCGGGCGCGGCAGGATCGGCTGCGGCGTGGGAATCGAGGCGTTGGCGTCGCCCATCTGCGCGTAGGCGATCTGCCCGCCCTTGACGACCAGATGGGGCTTGACCCCGAAGAACGCGGGCTCCCACAGCACCAGGTCGGCGAGCTTGCCGGTCTCCACCGACCCGATCTCGCGCGCAAGACCCTGCGCGAGCGCCGGATTGATCGTGTACTTGGCCACGTACCGCCGCACCCGCCGGTTGTCGGCGCGCCCGTCCCCCGGCAGCGCACCCCGTCGCCGCTTCATCACATGTGCCGTCTGCCAGGTCCGCATGATGACCTCGCCGACGCGCCCCATGGCCTGGGAGTCCGAGGAGATGATCGAGATGGCGCCGAGGTCGTGCAGAATGTCCTCCGCCCCTATGGTGGACGGCCGGATCCGCGACTCGGCGAACGCCAGGTCCTCCGGCACCGCCGGGTTGAGGTGGTGGCACACCATCAGCATGTCGAGGTGTTCCTCGGCGGTGTTGACGGTGTACGGCCGCGTCGGGTTGGTCGAGCTGGGCAGCACATGCGACTCGGAGACCACGGTCATGATGTCCGGCGCGTGTCCGCCGCCCGCGCCCTCGGTGTGGTACGCGTGGATGCCGCGCCCGGCGATCGCGGCGAGCGTGTCACCGACGAAGCCGGCCTCGTTCAAGGTGTCCGTGTGAATGGCGACCTGGATACCCGTCTGATCCGCCACGGTCAGCGAGGCGTCGATGACGGCGGGCGTCGTTCCCCAGTCCTCGTGCAGCTTGAGCCCCAGCGCCCCGCCGCGGATCTGCGACAGCATCGCCTCGTGCGAGACGGTGTTGCCCTTGCCGAGGAAGCCGATGTTGAGCGGGTACTGCTCCATCGCCTCCAGCATCCGCGCGAGGTGCCACGGACCGGGCGTGACCGTGGTCGCCTTGGAGCCCTCGGCCGGCCCGGTGCCACCCCCCACCAGCGTGGTGATACCGGCGGACAGCGCTTCGTCGGCGATCTGCGGACAGATGAAGTGGACGTGCGCGTCTACGGCGCCCGCGGTCAGGATCCGCCCGTTGCCCGCGATGATCTCGGTCTCGGGGCCGATCACCAGATCCGGATGAACCCCGTCCATCGTGTCCGGATTGCCCGCCTTGCCGATCCCGGTGATCCGGCCGTCGCGCATACCGACATCCGCCTTGACGATCCCCCAGTGATCGATGATCACCGCACCCGTGATGACGGTGTCCGGAGTGCCGTCTGCGCGCGTAGCGCGCGACTGCCCCATGGACTCGCGGATGACCTTGCCACCGCCGAACACGGCCTCGTCACCGGCGAGTGAAGGCCCGCCGGAACGATCCTCCTCGATCTCCACGATCAGGTCGGTGTCGGCGAGCCGGATGCGGTCACCGGTGGTCGGGCCGAACAGGTCGGCGTACGCGGCACGCGAGATCTCAGGCATCGAGGGCACCTCCGGTCTCCCCGCGCAGCCCGGGCACCACACGGGCGCCGGCGAGCGGGACGAGTTCTACGTCGACGGGGATCCCGGGCTCGAAGCGCACCGCCGTACCGGCAGCGATGTTCAGCCGCTTGCCGCGTGCGGCGGCGCGGTCGAAGTCCAGACCGGGGTTGGCCTCGGCGAAGTGGTAGTGGGAGCCGACCTGGACGGGCCGGTCGGCGGCGTTGAGGACGGTCAGCGGGGTGACCTCGCGGCCCTCGTTGTAGGCAACGGGCTCGTCCGCGAACAGGATCTCGCCGGGAATCATCGAGGCCCCCTCAGACGATCGGGTCGTGGACGGTGACGAGCTTGGTGCCGTCGGGGAAGGTCGCCTCGACCTGGACGTCGTGGATCATCTCGGGGATGCCCTCCATGACGTCGTCGCGGGCGAGCAGCTTGCGCCCGGAGGACATCAGCTCGGCGACCGTACGGCCGTCACGGGCGCCTTCGAGGATGTGCGACGTGATGAGGGCGACCGCCTCGGGGTGGTTGAGCTTGAGTCCGCGAGCGCGGCGCTTCTCGGCGACGTCGGCTGCCACGTGGATGAGCAGCCTCTCTTGCTCGTGCGGGGTCAGTTGCACGTCCCACCTCACAGTCCTCGCTCCGGACCGTGCGGGGTCCGGTTGCCTCAGCCCCGGGCAGAGTCCCTGGTGGCGTGGCCGGAAGGCTAGTTGGACCGAGTTTCAAGCAAGTTAACCGACCTGTGACCGGATCACACCCCGGCATATGGGTCGCGCAGGCTCGTCAACGCCCGTAGACCGTCCCGCAGCGTCTCAGGAGGCCGTTCGCCGATCACGGCCGGCCGGGCGGCCGCCCGGGACGACACAGGAGGACCGGACCGTATACGGCGTAATACGGCGTGGCCGAAGGCCACCGAGCGCGCCGCCCGACGGGCACTCGGGCCGGCCGCGGTCAGGAGGCTCCGGTCCCCCGATGGTGCGCGGTGATGCCGAAGCGCTGTTGTTCGCGGGGAGCGGACGCCACCTCGCGGACCGCGGAGACCGAGGTGATCACCTGCTCCTCGGCCGGCTCCGGGAGCTCCTCCAGTCGTTCCAGGTCAGCGGCGGAGACCAGGGCGACGAGGGGCTTTCCGTGCCGCGTCACGACGACGCGCTCACCGCCGTACACCACCCGGTTGATCAGGTCGGCGAGCTCAGCCCTGGCTTGCGTCACCGGAATCTCGTAGGCCATGCCCCCACATTACGTCATGTACGTCCTGTACATTTTCTACAGACGCAGAAGGAGGGGTACCGATGACCCGACCGTCCGCCCGTTACGTCCTGCCCGAGTTCACCGAGCGCACCAGCTCCGGCACCAAGACGATGGATCCGTACTCGAAGCTGCTGGAGGAGCGGATCGTCTTTCTCGGGACGCAGATCGACGACACCTCGGCGAACGATGTGATGGCCCAGTTCATGCACCTCGAGTACCAGGACCCGGACCGGGACATCTCGCTCTACATCAACTCCCCCGGCGGCTCGTTCACCGCCATGTCGGCGATCTACGACACGATGCAGTTCGTCGGCTGCGACGTGGAGACGATCTGCCTGGGGCAGGCCGGCTCGTCCGCCGCGGTGCTGCTGGGGGCGGGCACGCCGGGCAAGCGGTTCGCGCTGCCGGGGGCGCGCGTGGTGATCCATCAGCCGCTGCTGACCGAGCCGATCGAGGGGCAGACCAGCGATCTGGCCATCCAGGCCGCGGAGTTGGGCCGGATGCGGGCCCGGCTGGAGGAGATGCTCGTCCGGCACACGGGCCGCAGCCCGGAGCAGGTGAGCGCCGACATCGAGCGGGACAAGATCCTGGACGCCCAAGAAGCCGTGGAGTACGGGCTGGTGGACCGGATCGTCCCCAGCCGCAAGGCCGCCCTCGCCCCGCCCACCGGGCGGTGAACGGCCGGTGCTCCCGCCCGAACTTCCGCCGCTGCCCGCCCTCACGTGCGCCGAGGGCGAGTTGATCGACCGTTACCTCGACGTGGTCGACCTGCTCGGCCGCATCAATCCGGCGCAGCACGGGGACACATACCGCGGACTGCGCGCCGCGCAGGCGCTGGTGAGCAAGGCGGCCCAGCTGCGCGACGCGCTGGCGCTGATGCACCAGCGGGGCGAGACCGAGCTGCACGCCGCGACGCTGGGGCGGGCCCTGCGGGTGCTGGACGGGGAGCGGCGCACCGCCCGGGTCACCGTGCCGCCGCAATCCGACAGTTGACGCAGGCGCCATCGGTCCGGGCCTCCCGCCCCGGTGGCGAGGCGTCCGGACCAGAGCTCAAACGGACCAAATGGGGTACCCCCGTTTGGCGTAGGCGCGGCTCCTTTTTCGCGACCGTCAGGGTTGCGCAATGCGCCTGCCCCGAGGGCGGAATGATGTGCTCCGGTGCTGGTCCGAGGCTCCTCGGGGGCCTCAACACCCGTTCGAACACAGAGGTGTCCACCCGAACGGGTGAGTGGTGAGTAACGACACAAACCCCCGGTTCCATTGGGATTTTCGGACCGGCATGCGTGAAGATCCCTGTCTGACGACAAGACCCCGCCGCAGCGGCGGGGCGATCCGGGTGGACGCCGAGTCCTGCCGCCGCCCGGATGACCGGTCGACAGGAGTGGATCGGCAGGAGTGGAGGACCCGAGCAAGACGGGTCGCCGGAACGGTCACGCCATGACCGGGCCGAGCAGCCCTTGGGGTGAAGCCGCGTCAGCGGCCGGGCAACTTCGCCAGCCCGAATCCGACAGGTCATCCTTCACAGGCGGCTGACGAAGGGTTGCGCATGACTGCGCTCAATCGTGTCCCGTCGCTGATGGTCCGGGCCGGTACGGCCTCGGCTCTCACCATTGCCGCAGTGGGCGGCTCCATTGTGGTCCCGGGTGTTGCCACCAATGCCTCGGCAGCCCCCTTGGCGACGAAGGCACTTGAAATCGCGGCTTCCAAAAAAGGTTCCCCCTACAAGTGGGGCGCCACGGGACCGCGCCGGTTCGACTGCTCAGGGCTCACGCTGTACTCGTTCAAGAAGGCGGGCAAGAAGCTGCCCCGTACGGCGGCCCAGCAGTACAACAAGACCCAGCACATCTCCGCGAAGAGCCGGAAGGCCGGAGACCTTGTGTTCTTCCACTCGGGCTCCAACGTCTACCACGTGGGCATCTACGCCGGGAAGGGGAAGATCTGGCACGCCCCGAAGACCGGGGACGTCGTAAAGCTGCAGAAGATCTGGACCTCGAGCGTCTGGTACGGCCGGGTCAGCTGACTCTCCCGCGGGGGCGAAGGAGTCCTGACAGACCGTCGCCCCCGCGGGGCCTGACGCAGCGTCAGAGCGTCAGCGGTACTTCGAGTACGACCAGCAGCTGGAGTGCGCGCAACAGCGCGGGAACGGCGGCGAGAACCGCAGCCACGCCGGCCACCGCCAGTGCCGTGTACAGCAGCAGGCCGCCCGCGTTGCCGGGCGCGCAGGCGACGCCTGCCCGACGGGAGACGAGGGCGTTGCGTACGACGACGGCGAAGTCGGCGCCCGCCCCGAAGGGGCGCGGGGAACTACGCAACCAGCCACGATGGCGCTGCAGACGATCGACGGCACATCGCGGCCCAATCGGCACTGCGCTGCTGATGCGGCACCACCGTGGGGCCCGGGTGACGGGTGTGGACGAGTTGCTGCTGGCGCGGGCGCGCCGAGTGCTGGGCGAGTTGGAGCGGGCGCGGCACGAGCCCGCGCGGCTGACCGGTCTGTCGGGCGGCACGCTTCGGCTCGGCTCCTTCCAGAGCGCGGGCATCCACCTGCTGCCGGTGCTCAGCGCGTTCCGTCGGGCGCATCCCGACGTGGAGCTGACCGTTGCCGACGACGACCCCCCGGCCGGGGTCGCCGCGGTGGCCGCCGGCGAGATCGACCTGGCGCTGACGCACACCTACGAACCGGCGCCCCCGGTCCCGCTCCCGGCGTCCGTCGCCCCGGAGCCGGTCCTGGTCGAGGAGTTGGTCCTGGTGACCCCTCCGGGGCATGTACCGGCCGGCGGCACCTCTCGGCTCCCTCTCGCGGAACTCGCCGGTCAGCCCCTGGCCGCCATGGCGCCCCGACGCCCCTACCGACAGGGCGTGGACGCGGCGCCGGCCCGCGCGGAGGCGACGTCGTCCGTGCTGGTCGCGACTCCGGGGTACGCGGTGGTGTGCGCTCTGGTCAGTGCGGGCCCGGGCGTCGGCGTGGTGCCGGAGATGGTGGCGTGTACAGCGGTCACCCCGGTGGGGCTGCGACTGCTGGAAGGGGGCGAGCTGCGCCGTACGATCTCGGTCGCGCATCGCCCCACCTAGACAGCACCCGCCGCGGAGGCCTTCCGGGCCCTGTTGCGCGGCACGTTCGGCCGGACGCGGCACGGCGAGGGGCTACGGCTCCTGCTGCCCCCCTGCCGTCACGGGCTGGGCCGGTACGGTCCACGGGAGTTCGATGGAGACCGTCTTGCCGCCCTCGCGGGTGGGGCGGACATGCAGTCGGCCGCCGCACTCTGCGGCCAGCCAGCGGATGATCACCATGCCGCGGCCGTTGTCCTGCTGGACGGCGGCGGGCAGCCGCTTCGGGAAGCGGGGGTGACTGTCGGTGACGCCGATGCGGAGCTGTTCGTCACGCTGGAGCTCGATGTCCACCGTGAAGGTGGGTGACTGGCCGAACGTGTGCTGTACGGCGTTGGTGGCGAGTTCGGAGACGATGAGCCGGACGGTCTCGGAGGCTTCCGTGTCCGCCGGCAGCCCCCACTCGGCCAGCGTGGTGACGACGAAGCCTCGGGCCGTGGAGACCGAGGCGGGTTCGCTCGGCAGAGTGACGGATGCTTCCAAATGGTCTGCCATGGCGCGGTCGTCCCTTTCCCACGGGACCGGAGTCCGACACGGAGCGGATGGTTCGAGTACGGTCCCGGACTGGTGGTCCGTCGCCAGACTGCCATTACCGCGCCCGTCACGGGTGGCGATCGACCAAGATATGCATATATCTGTCGCTCAAAACGGTGAACTCTGCGACGGGAGACCGTATTTGGGTGGCCCGGAAGGAGTAAGGAGAAGCGCATGCAACACGGTCCCGCGGTGCGCCGTCGGAAACTGGGCGCCGAACTGCGTGCGTTGCGCACGAGCGCGGGGCTCACGAGTGGTGAGGCGGCCCGGCTCGTGGGCTGGCACCAGTCGAAGGTGAGCCGGATCGAAACGGGCGCCAGCGGGGTGAAACCGGCCGATGTGCGGTTACTCCTGGACGTCTACGCCGTGGCAGACGCCCAACTCCGGGAGTTGCTGCTGGTGTTGGCGGGCTCCGACGAGGGAGGCGGCCGGCACCACTGGTGGCACGCTTATCGCGGGGTGCTGCCGCCGACCTACCGCGATTTCATCAGTCTGGAGTCCCAGGCGAGCGCGATGAGCACGCTGGAGACGTCTGTCGTACCCGGCCTTCTGCAGACGCCCGCATACGCACGAGCGGTGACCCGGGCAGCAGTCGGCGGGCTGGACGACGAGCGGCTGGACGCCCTGGTGGAGGTGCGGCTGGCCAGGCAGGACGTGCTGCGTTCGGATCCGCCGCTGGAGCTGAGCGCGGTACTGGACGAGGCGGTGCTGCGCCGGGAGATCGGCGGCCCCGGCATCATGGCGCAGCAGCTCGACCGGCTGCTGGAGGCGGCGCGCCTGCCTCAAGTGCGGCTTCAGGTACTGCCGTTCGCTGCCGGGGCGCATGTCGGCGTCACCGGGCCTTTCGTAATCTTCTCATTTTCGAGCACTTCTGATCTGGATGTGGTTGTTCTCGACCACTTGACGAGTAGCCTCTACCTCGAGCGGAAAGAAGACCTCCGGGCCTATACCGAGGCCTTCAACACCCTTCAGATCCACGCCCTTTCGCCCGAGGACTCGTTGGATTACATCGCCGGGATAAGTGACGGCGCGTAAGGAGGCACCATGTCTGCACTGCCTCGGAACGTACCTTCAAGTACCGATCTGCATGGCGTGCGGTGGCTGCGCAGCAGCTACAGCACGGGTGCGAACAATTGCGTCGAGACAGCACTGCCGCGCTCCGGTCCGTGGACCGGGCTGCTCGCCGTGCGCGATTCCAAGGACCCGGCCGGGCCCGCCCTGCTCCTCTCCCCCGGGAGCTGGACGGACTTCACGGCCGCGTTCCAGTCCTGATCAGTCCGATCGGCCCTGATCAGTCCTGATCAGTTCCGCATCGTGCGGCACACGGCCGTGTCACGCCGACTCATGGTCGCGTCTCGCCGATCACCCGTACAGCGCGTTCGATCTGTGCCTCGGAGAGGTCCGCGCGGGCGGTCAGCCGGAGCCTGGAGATGCCGTCGGGCACGGAAGGAGGACGGAAACAGCCCACGGCGAGGCCTGCCGTACGGCAGTCGGCCGCCCATTGCACGGCCCCCTCCGGGGACGGCGCACGCACGGAGACGACTGCGGCGTCCGGGCGTACCGCCTCGTGACCCGCGGCGGTCAGGCGTGCGTGCAGCTCGGCGGCCACCGCACGCGCGCGTGCCGCACGCTCCGGCTCGCGGCGCAGCAGTCGTAGTGCCGCCAGGGCCGCGCCTGCCGCGGCGGGGGCGAGCCCCGTGTCGAAGATGAAGGTGCGGGCCGCGTTGACAAGGTGGTCGATGACCCGGGCGGGGCCGAGCACCGCGCCGCCCTGGCTGCCGAGCGACTTGGACAGTGTGGCCGTCACGACCACGTCTGCGGCGCCCGCGAGGCCCGCCGCGTACGGGGCACCGCGGCCGCCGTCGCCGAGGACGCCGAGGCCGTGGGCGTCGTCGACCAGCAGCCCCGCGCCGCGCTCCCGGCAGGCGGCGGCGTACTCGGCCAGCGGGGCGGCGTCGCCGTCGACGGAGAAGACCGTGTCGGAGACGACGAGCGCCGTTCCCTCGTGCGTCTGGAGCGCCTTGCGCACCGCCTCCGGGTCGGAGTGCGGCACGACCTGAGTGCCGCCCCGGGCCAGCCGGCAGCCGTCGATCAGCGAGGCGTGGTTGCCCGCGTCGGAGACGATCAGCGAGCCGTGCGGGGCCAGCGCGGTGACCGCAGCGAGGTTGGCCGCGTAGCCGGAGGAGAAGACGAGTGCCGCCTCGAAGCCGCAGAAGTCGGCCAGCTCGCGCTCCAGCTCGGTGTGGAGTTCCGTCGTACCGGTGACGAGCCGGGAACCGGTCGAGCCGCCGCCCCAGGTCCGGGCGGCCACCGCCGCGCCCTCGGCAACGGCGGGATGGTGGGCCAGGCCCAGGTAGTCGTTGCTCGCGAGATCCAGGAGCGGGGAGTCGGCCGGGCGCGGGCGCAGGGTCCGTACCAGTCCGGCGCGGCGGCGCTGCTCCGCCTGTTCGTCGATCCAGCCGAACGCCATGGCTCCTCCGGGGCTTTTGTAGGCAGTGGACAGACACTAGCCGGACGGGCCGCACCCCATGGTGTGGCAATACACACACGACGAAGTGCTCCTGTTGTTCATTCTCTCCTTGGCCGGGAGCGCTTCCGTAGGACAGGATCGGCTCTCATGGACCTGCTGAACACGCTGGTGGACAAGGGGCTTCGGCGCGAGCTGCCGACCCGTGAAGAAGCTCTGGCCGTCCTCGCCACTTCCGACGACGACGTGCTCGATGTGGTGGCCGCGGCCGGAAAGGTGCGCCGGCACTGGTTCGGCCGACGGGTGAAACTCAACTACCTCGTCAACTTGAAGTCCGGACTGTGTCCCGAGGACTGCTCCTACTGCTCCCAGCGGCTCGGCTCCAAGGCCGAGATCCTGAAGTACACCTGGATCAAGCCGGACGAGGCCTCGCAGGCCGCGGCGGCCGGTCTGGCCGGTGGCGCCAAGCGGGTGTGCCTGGTGGCTTCCGGGCGCGGGCCGACCGACCGTGACGTGGACCGGGTCGCCGGCACCATCAAGGCGATCAAGGAGCAGAACGAGGGCGTCGAGGTGTGCGCCTGTCTCGGGCTGCTCTCCGACGGCCAGGCGGAGCGGCTGCGCGAGGCCGGCGCGGACGCCTACAACCACAACCTGAACACGTCCGAGGCGACGTACGGGGACATCACGACCACGCACACGTACGCCGACCGGGTGGACACGGTGAACAAGGCGCACGCGGCCGGTCTGTCCGCCTGCTCCGGTCTGATCGCCGGCATGGGCGAGAGCGACGAGGACCTGGTGGACGTGGTCTTCTCGCTGCGCGAGCTGGACCCGGACTCGGTGCCGGTGAACTTCCTGATCCCGATGGAGGGCACCCCGCTCGCCAAGGAGTGGCACCTCACCCCGCAGCGCTGCCTGCGGATCCTCGCGATGGTGCGGTTCGTGTGCCCGGACGTCGAGGTGCGCATCGCCGGCGGCCGCGAGGTCCATCTGCGCACGATGCAGCCCCTCGCCCTGAACCTGGCCAACTCGATCTTCCTCGGCGACTACCTCACCAGCGAGGGGCAGGCCGGCCGGGCCGACCTGGAGATGATCGCGGACGCGGGATTCGAGGTGGAGGGCGCCGGCGAGGTGACGCTGCCGGAGCACCGGGCCTCGGCGGCCGGGGGCTGCGGTGCGCACGCCGGGGCCGGCTGCGGGTCCCACGAGGACGCCGGCTGCGGCTCCCACGAGAACGGCAGTGTCTGCGGTACGGCGGCCCCGGCACCTGCCGCCGAACCCCGGACCGACCTGGTCGCCCTGCGCCACCGCGGGGTCGGAACGGACCTCGCACCCAATGCCTGACCTGCCCGTCTCCGAGCTGCTGGAGCTCGACCGGCGGCATGTGTGGCATCCGTACGGCCCGATGCCCGGCCGCGTCGAACCGCTCGTCGTCGAGTCGGCGAGCGGGGTGCGGCTGCAGCTGGCTGAGGGCTCGGGCGAACTGGTCGACGGCATGTCGTCCTGGTGGTCGGCCATCCACGGCTACAACCACCCGGTGCTCAACGAGGCCGCCCGCGAGCAGCTCGGCCGGATGAGCCATGTGATGTTCGGCGGGCTCACCCACGAGCCCGCCGTCCGGCTCGCAAAGCTCCTTGTCGACATGTCACCCGACGGCCTTGAGCATGTCTTCCTCGCCGACTCCGGTTCGGTGTCGGTCGAGGTCGCGGTCAAGATGTGCCTGCAGTACTGGCGTTCGCTCGGCCGGAGCGGCAAGCAGCGGCTTCTGACCTGGCGCGGCGGCTACCACGGCGACACCTGGCAGCCCATGTCGGTGTGCGACCCCGAGGGCGGGATGCACGAACTGTGGAGCGGGGTACTTCCGCGCCAGGTGTTCGTGGACGCGCCCCCGGCCGAGTACGAGGAGTCGTACGCCGAGCAGCTGCGCTCGGCGATCGAGCGGCACGCCGACGAACTGGCCGCGGTGATCGTCGAGCCGGTGGTGCAGGGTGCGGGCGGGATGCGGTTCCACTCGCCCGCCTATCTACGGGTGCTGCGCGAGGCGTGCGACGCGCATGACGTGCTGCTGGTGTTCGACGAGATCGCGACCGGGTTCGGGCGTACGGGCGCCCTGTTCGCGGCGGAGCACGCGGCCGTGACTCCGGACGTAATGTGCGTGGGCAAGGCCCTGACCGGCGGCTATATGACGATGGCGGCGACGCTGTGCACGTCGAGGGTGGCCGACGGCATCTCGCAGGGCGAGGTCCCGGTCCTCGCCCACGGCCCGACCTTCATGGGCAACCCCCTTGCAGCGTCTGTCGCCTGCGCCTCGATCGAGCTGCTGCTCGGCCAGGACTGGCTCGGCGAGGTCAAGCGGATCGAGGCGGGTCTGCGGGACGGCCTTGCACCGGCACTTGAGATCCCGGGTGTGAAGGACGTACGCGTCCTGGGCGCCATCGGGGTCGTCCAGCTGGACCACGCCGTGGACATGAAGGCCGCGACGGACGCGGCGGTGCGCGAGGGCGTGTGGCTGCGGCCGTTCCGCGACCTGATCTACACGATGCCGCCTTACGTCACCGGGGACGCCGACGTGGCACGGATCGCGCGCGCGGTGTGCGCGGCGGCGCGGGAGGGATGAGCAGCATGTCGATCCTGGTGATCACGGGCACCGGCACGGAGGTCGGCAAGACGGTCACGACCGCCGCGGTCGCCGCCTGCGCCCTCGCGGCCGGCCGGTCGGTGGCCGTGTTGAAGGCCGCGCAGACGGGCGTACGGCCGGACGAGCCGGGGGACGCCGCCGAAGTCGCCCGGCTCGCAGGTGCCGTGACGGCGACCGAACTCGCCCGCTATCCCGAGCCGTTGGCGCCGGGGACGGCGGCCCGGCGGGCCGGGATGGCCCCGGTGCGACCGCAGGACGTCGCCGAGGCCGCCGCCAAGCTGGCAACCGAACACGACCTGGTGCTGGTGGAGGGAGCGGGCGGGCTGCTCGTCCGGTTCGACCCGGCGGGCGGGACGCTGGCGGACGCGGCGGAGCTGCTGAAGGCGCCCGTGCTGGTGGTTGCGTCGGCGGGGCTGGGCACGCTCAACACGACGGAGCTGACGGCACGCGAACTCCGTTCCCGGCGGCTCGACCTGGCGGGGATCGTGATCGGCGGCTGGCCCGACTCCCCCGATCTCGCGATGCGTTGCAACGTCACGGACCTGCCGGACGTCGCCGGAACCCCGCTGCTGGGCGCGCTGCCCATGGGCGCCGGATCGCTCGCTCCCGCCGACTTCCGTGCCACGGCGCCGAGTTGGCTGGCACCGCGGCTGGACGGGACGTGGGACGCGGAGGCGTTCCGGGTGCACGAGGCGCCGTAGAGGTCATCTCGTTCGGCGGGCCGGCAAGGTTGCCCAAACCTGCCGCACAAGCTGGGCCCATGCCGGTTGCGTACCCCGCGGATTGTCGCGCCGGTCTCCAGGAGAGTGCTGCACGGCCTCAGCCGAACCAGCGGGCGAAGGCCGTGTCGAGCGGGGTGCCGTCGGTGTCGGTCCAGGCGAGGTAGCCGTCGGGTCGGATCAGGAGGGCTCCGGCGCCGTCGAGGTCCTCGTCGGTCTTCGCCATGACGTGCTCGACCCGGTCGGACCGCTCTCCGACCGACCGTCGCCTGCCGTCGAGGGAGAGCAGCAGGCCCCGGCCGGAGCGCATCAGTCGGCTCGCCGGGGTCGGACCGTCGTCGGTGGTCAGGTCCACGTCGATGAGTCGGGGGCCGACGCCGGGGTACTGGAGGTCCAGACCGGACATCATGCCCGAGATGTACTGGTTGGTGTCGGGCAGGCGCAGCAGCTCGATCACGAGCTCGCGGACCGCGTCGATCTCGTTGTCCCCGCCGAGATTCATGATCACGCGTTGGGCGCGGGTGTGGCGCAGCACGCGTGCGGCGACCGGGTGCCGCTCCTCGTGGTAGCTGTCGAGCAGTCCGGCGGGCGCCCAGCCATGGATCGTGCCGGCGAGCTTCCAGCCCAGGTTGACCGCGTCCTGAACCCCCAGGTTGATGCCCTGGCCGCCGATCGGCATATGGATGTGCGCCGCGTCCCCGGCGAAGAACACCCGGCCCTCGCGGTAGCGCTCGACCTGGCGCACGGCGTCGCCGAAACGGGAGGCGGCATGCAGTTCGCCCAGTTCCGTCTCCTGGCCGTACGCGGCGTGCAGCGCCTCGCGGACCTCCTCGGCGGACACCGGCTCCTCGCCGTCGGGGCCATCCCCGGAGAGCCTGCCGAACAACAGCCGGTACAGGTCCGGCCCGAGGGGGTGCAGGACGGTGAAGAAGCCGCCGGCCGACCGGGGGTACTGGCTGAAGTGCCCGTGCTCCGTGGGGACCGCCTCGGAGCGGGAGGCGAGGGTGAGGTCCGCCGCGACGGCGGACATTCGGCGCGCCTGCCCGGGGAAGGAGACGCGCAGCAGCCGGCGGACCGTGCTGTGCCCGCCGTCGCACGCGACGAGGTAGCGGGCCCTGATCTCACCGCCGGCGCCGTCCGCGTGCCACTCGGCGGTGACCCCCCGCTCGTCCTGCGCGACCGCCGTCACTTCGCGGCCGCGATGCACGGGCACGCCCCGCTCGCCGAGGAGCCGTTCGAGGTGGGTCTCCAGCCGGACCTGCGGAACCCTGACCGGATGGGGGTGCCGGGTACGCCAGGGCCGGCAGTCCAGCTCGATGGGCAGGGCGGCGAAGTGCCCGCCGGTGGTGTTCTCGGACGGTTCCTGTGCGAGCAGCGGTTCCAGCAGCCCGCGCAGGTCGAGCACTTCGGCGGTGCGCGGCTGGAATCCGCCCGCCCGGGACTGGGTGCCGCGGGTGCGCTGTTTCTCCACGACGACGACCGGTATCCCGGCCAGCGTCAGCTCGTACGCCAGCATCAGCCCGGTCGGGCCTGCCCCCACCACGATGACCTCGGTCCCCACGACAACCTCCTGAAGGGAAGAAACTGAGTGCAATTCTGCACTCAGTATACCCAGGGTAGACTGAGTGCATGAATGAGCGGATGGGCCTGCGGGAACGCAAGAAGGAACGCACCCGGGAGACGATCTCGGCGACGGCGGTCCGCCTCTTCCTCGACAAGGGCTTCGACCAGGTCTCGATCACCGAGGTCGCGGAGGCGGCGGAGGTCTCCCGGCGGACCCTCTTCGCGTACTTCCCGACAAAAGAAGACCTGGTGCTGCACCGGTTCGCCGACCACGAGAGCGAGGCGGCGCGGATCGTGCGCGCCCGGCCGGCCGGACAGCCGCCGCTGGAGGCGCTGCGGGCTGCCCTGCTCGACGCCCTGGCGCACCGCGATCCGAACACCGGACTGTGCGACGACCCCGAGGTCATGGCATTCCTCCGCATGGTCTTCGACACCGAGAGCCTGGCGGCGCGGCTGAGCCGGTACACGGCGCGCGGAACCGATGCGCTGGCCGAGGCGCTGCGGGAAGCGGGCGCCGATCCGCTCGACGCGCGTCTGGTGGCCGCCCAGGTGATCGTGGTGCAGCGGGAACTGGCGGTCATGAACCATGAGTGCCTGGCGGCCGGCACGTCCGCCGACGACCGCCACCCGGAGGCCGTCCGCGCGGCCGAGCGGGCGTTCGACCTGCTGCGCGACGGGCTGGGGCGGCATGGCCAGGCCTGCGGCACTCAAGCCGCGATCTGACCGATACGGGTCATCGGCAGCCGCCCTTCCAGCAGTTGGGGCGATTGCCGGGGCCCCGAACTCAGCGGCGGCGCACCTCAGCAGTGAGCGTGGTCGTCATCGCACCCCGCAGGTCAACATAACGCCCGGTGAGGGCTCACCCCTCGGGCAGCGCCCGCATCGCGGCCACGGCGAGGCGGCTGGCCGCCTTGCAGTTCTTCGCGTCGTCGAAACTGTCCGCCGGGCCCAGGAACCAGACCCGCAGGGCGGGGTCGGCCTTCCCGGACTCACCGGCCGGATCGGTCGCTCCTGTCGTGTCGATGGAGATCTCGCAGCCCGTGGACTGTATGAGGCGGCGGGCACGAAGCCCACCGATCGTCGTCTGCTGCCCGACCTCCATCACGTAGAAGCTGTTCATCTGGAGCTTGCCGTCGGCGGCTCCGTCGACCGGCGCCGTCCACCCGCAGTCGTCGCTCGCGCCCGCCGTCGGATCTCTCTCCAGCTTCTTCACGCCCAGGAGCTTGGCCATGGTGTCCGTGGACAGGAGCGTGCACAGGTTCGTTCCGTCCAACTGTCTTGCGCCTATGGGGCCGGAGTCGTCGTCGGATGAGCCGGAGTCGCTGCACGACACGGCTGCCGCGAGGCACAGCAGCGTCGGCAGGACGAGAACGATCGGACGAAGGCGCACGGCAACTCCCCTGAACAGACCTGTTTTCTCAGGTCGGTTGATCTCTCAATCGCAGCCTGCCGATCATAGGAGCGAGATGACGGGAAAGTCTCGAATCTTCGACTGCCCGACAGGGCAGGCCGGTTCAGCCGTCCGTCGCACCGCTGCCGCCGCGCGTGCTCACATCACAGTGACGACGGCTTTTCCGCGGGCGTGGCCCTGTTCCACGTGGCGCACGCCCTCGGCCGTGTCGGCCAGCGGGTAGACCCGGTCGACCACCGGGGTGAGCCGGCCGGCCTCGATGAGCGCGGTGACGGCGAGCAGGTCCTTATGGGTCGGCCCGGCCGGGGCCGCCGGGAGGATCGCGCGCAGCCGCTGCCGGACGAACGCGTTGACCGCGGCCACTTGCAGCAGCGAGCCCACCGCGCCGAAGAAGTGGCCGGGCGAGCCGCCACCGTTGGCCACCAGGATCCCTGCGGGGGTGAGCGCCCGGCGCAGTCGGCTCAGCGGGCGGTTGCCCACGTTGTCGAGAATCACGTCGTAACGCATGCGCCCGTCGGTGAAATCCTCCCGGGCGTAGTCGACGATGTGTGTGGCGCCCAGCGAGCGCACCAGGTCGGCGTTGCAGGCGCTGCACACCCCGGTGACCTCCGCGTCCAGGGCCGCTGCGATCTGTACCGCGAACGTGCCCACGCCACCGGCGGCCCCGTTGACCAGCACACGCTGCCCGGCCTGCACACGTCCCACGGTCCGGATGCCGCGCAGGGCGGTCACCGCCGCCATCGGCACCGCCGCGGCCTCCTCGAAGGTCAGCCCGGCGGGCTTGGGCACCAGCAGGTCCGCGGTGGTACTCGCGTACTCGGCGAAGGAGCCCGGGCAGAAGCCCAGTACCTCGTCGCCGGGCCGAAGCGCGCTCACGGCGGAGCCGACCGCCTCCACCTGCCCGGCCGCGTCGATCCCGGCCACCCGGGACTTCGGGCGCATCAGCCCTACGCCTCCCATGAGCCGCGCCACGTACGGGTCGCCGCGCAGCAGGTGCCAGTCGTAGGGGTTGAGCGCGGCGGCGTGCACCCGTACCAGTACCTGGTCCGCCCCGACCTCCGGCCGGTCGGCGTCCGCAAGTCGCAGCGTGTCCGGCGGGCCGAACCGCTCCTGAACGATCGCTTTCACCGTGCCTCCCCCATCAGCGCGCCCGGATGGTGTACGGCGTACACCCCTGAAGGCACGGTAGGTGTACGCCGTACACTCGTCAAGGGGTGAAGAGTGCCGCGGCACGGAAGCTGCCAGGGGTCCCTCGCCGATGGGTCGGGCGGTTCAGATCGCGCCGCGGAGCCGTTCGAGGCCGTCCAGCGTCAGGTCCAGTGCGAACTCGAACTCGGACTGGTCGTCACAGCCAGAGCCGACGACGGACTCCTGGTCGTGAGCGACCGCCATGGCGAGTTCGGTGAGGTGGGGGTAGCGCGCGGCCATCTCCTCGGGCGCAATGGTGTCCGCATCCGGCTCGCGGTCGGAGGAGTCCTCGAACAGCTCCTGGGAGAAACCCAGCAGACGGCTGCCCATGACGTGCATCGCGTGATGGACCAGCTCGATGGAGAATCCCCCGGCCCGGAAGATCCCGATCATCGAGTCCAGATACTCCAGGACCACAGGGGTCGGCGTGGTGCGCGCCTTCATCCGCGACTCGATGACCTCGGGTGCCCACGGGTGGCGCAGCAGCATGCGGCGGGCCGACAGCACGCGGCGGCGAATGGTGGTCTTCCAGTCGGTGTCGTCGGCCGGTGGATCGATTTCGCCGACGAGGACGTCGATCATGCCGTCCAGCAGCTCGTTCTTGTTGGCCACGTGCTTGTACAGCGCCATGGGCACGACACCGAGCGCCTGCGCGATCCTGCGCATGCTGAGCGCTTCGGCTCCGCCTGCGTCGGCCAGGGTGACGGCGGTTGTCAGAACCCGCTGCCTGCTCAAGGGTGCGCGGGGCTGCGCGGCGGCGCCGACCTGCGTGGTGATCTCCACCATCCCCTCTCGCACGGGCAAGGCCCCGAGCCGGGCCTCGATCCCCTGATCCCCTCGACATCCCCTCGACATCCCCTCGATGAATCTACAGCGTCCGCTCGGGCCGGCCCGGCACCCGCCGTCGGATCGCTCCCGTCCCGTCCGTGTGATCGTCGGTCAGCGCCCGGATCAGCCCGTGGTCGGGGGAGAGCCGGCATGCGGGGTCCGTGCGGGCGGCGTCGCCCGTGAGGGCGTACGCCTGGCAGCGGCAGCCGCCGAAGTCCTCTTCGCGGCGGGAACAGCTGCGGCAGGGGTCGGCCATCCAGTCGGTGCCCCGGTAGCGTCCGAACGCCGGGGAGCGGTCCCAGATCCAGGCGAGCGGATGGTCGCGGATGTTCGGCGGATCCAGATCCGGCAGCGAGGCCGCCGCCGGGCAGGGCAGGACCGTACCGTCCGGAGTGACGGTGAGCGAGATCGCTCCCCAGCCGCCCATGCACGGCTTGGCCATACCGTCGAAGTAGTCGGGGACGACCCAGACCAGGTCGGGGCCGTCCGGCGTGAGCCGCTCCCGCCACCGCTCGACGGCGTCCCGGGCCCGGGCGAGCTGGTCGCGCGTGGCGAGCAGCGCGGCGCGGTTGAGCAGGCCCCAGCCGTAGAACTGCGCGTTGGCCAGTTCGATGCGGTCCACGCCCCAGGACAGGCCCAGTTCGACGACGGCGTCGACGGCGTCCAGGTTCTCGCGGTGCAGGACGACGTTGAGGCCCAGGGGCAGACCGGCGGCCCGGACGAGCGCGGCGGCCCGTTCCTTCTCGGCGAAGGACCGGCGTCCGGCGATGCGGTCGGAGGCGTGCGGGTCGGCGTGCTGGACGGAGAGCTGGACGCTGCGCAGCCCGGCGGCGGCGAGCGCGGACAGCCGCTCCCGGTCCAGGCCCACGCCGCTGGTGACCAGCTGGGTGTAGATCCCGGCGGCCTCGGCCGCGGCGACGATCTGCTCCAGGTCCCGGCGCAGCAGCGGCTCGCCGCCGGAGAGATGGGTGTGGACCACTCCGAACTCGCCCGCCTGACGCATCACGTCCGTCCACTGCCCGGTGGTCAGCTCGCGCGAACGCCGCGTCAGCTCCAGCGGGTTGGAGCAGTAGCCGCAGTGCAGCGGGCAGGCGTGGGTGAGTTCGGCCAGCAGGGCCCAGGGGCGGGCGGGCGACGGCGTACTACCTGCGAGGGTCGCCGGATCGGTGACGGTCATCGCAGCCAGCCCTCCGTGCGCAGACGTTCGAGGAAGGGCGGAACGTCGGTGGCCACAGGCGCTCCGGGGAAGCGTTCGGCCAGCTCGTCGACGATGTCGCACACGCTGCGGGTGCCGTCGCACAGGCCGACGAGCGTTCCGGCCCCGCCTTTCAGGACGACGACGCGTTCGGGAAGGAGCAGCAGGTCCGTGTCGCGGGCTTGGTCGTGCCGCAGGACGACGGCGGGCGCCGGCACCGGCCGCCAGTCGGTCGCCGACGCCGCCTTCACCTCTGCTCCTGGCGGCCCGCCTGGTCCACGGCGTCGAGCATCGACCACAGCACATCGCACTTGAAGCGCAGCGCGGCCACGGCCCGTTCCTGCTCGTCCCGGCTGCGGGCCCAGCCGAGCACCAGGTCGAGAGCTTCCCGGCTGTCACGCCGGCCCTGGGAGACCCGGGTGCGGAAGTAGGCGAGACCCTGCGGTTCGATCCACCGGTAGTGGCGTTGGAAGGCCTCGATGCGGGTGCGCATCAGATCCGGGGCGGCCAGTTCGGTCAGTGAAGCGGCGACGGCTTCGAGCGGCGGACGCAGCCTGCAGAAGTTGACGTATCCGTCGACCGCCAGCCGCACACCCGGCAGCACGCCGTCGGCGCCGAGCAGCGTCTCCCGGTCCAGGCCGGCCGCCTCACCGAGCCGCAGCCACCGCTCGATGCCGCCCTCGCGGTCCGTCTGCCCGTCGTGGTCCTGGATGCGGCGCAGCCACATCCGGCGCAGCACCGGGGTGTCCAGCTTGGCCGTGATCAGGGCGTCCTTGACGGGGATATGGCGCTGGTAGTGGAAGCGGTTGAGGATCCAGCGGCGCAGCTCGTCCTGGCTCAGATCGCCGCTGTGCATACGGAGGTTGAAGGGGTGGGAGTCGTGGTAGCGCTCCGTCCCCGCCGCGCGCAGTCGTGTCTCGAACTCCGCGGGGCTCCAGGGCTCCGCGCGCGAGGCAAGTGCCCTATTCGTCGCTGTCGTGCTCACAGGTCGATCACCATCCCGTCGTACGCCACCTCGAGGCCCAGCCGTGCGAGCCGCTTGTGCTGGGGCGCCGCCGGGTCGACGAGGGGGTTGGTGTTGTTGAGGTGGGTGTAGAGGCACCTGGCGGAGAGGCCGGTGAGGCGTTCGGCGGTTCCTCCCGGTCCCTCGATGGGCAGGTGGCCCATGCCGGTGGCGGTGCGCTCGGAGATGCCGGTGCGGCGGGGCTCCTCGTCGTCCCAGAAGGTGCCGTCCACGATGACGCAGTCGGCCTCGGCGGCGGCCTGCTGGAAGCGGTCCGGCCAGGCGGCCAGGGCGGGAGCGTAGAGCGCGGTCGCGCCGGAGGCCGGGTCGTACAGGCGCAGCGCCACGACCCATGCGTCGTCGTCCGGGGCGTCGGCGGCGTACCGCGGGCGCTTGCCCGATACCGGGATGCCGCTGATCTGCAGGTCCGAGGCGCCGGGGTCCAGCGGTTCGGCGCCGCGCGGCGGCAGCTCCCGCCAGGTGATGGAGGTGTACGGCGTCAGTACCTCGCCGAGGTGCAGACGGTCGAGGAGCGCCTGTCGGACCGGGGCCGTGGCGATCACCTGGAGGCGGTCGGCCTCGCGCAGCCGTGCCAGGCCCAGGGTGTGGTCGAGTTCGGCGTCGGTGAGGACCAGTCCGGCGACCGGTGTCTGCCGGGGCCCCGGCCCCGGGTGGAGTTCGGGCCGTGCTTCGATCTGGTCGCCGATGTCGGGTGTCGCGTTGACGATGTACCAGCGGCCGTCGTCGGTGCGTACGGCGAGCGAGGCGTGACGGCGGCGTCGGCCCGGGTGGGCGCGCGCCCCGGAGCAGCTGGGGCACGCGCAGTTCCACTGGGGGATACCGCCGCCGGCGGCGGTGCCGAGTACCAGCAGCAGCATGGCGTCGGCTAGCGGGAGCTGAGGGAGTAGGCGGTGACCTCGAGCGCGGTGTCGACGACCTCGTAGGCGGGCGGCTGCCAGGTGACCCGGTCCGTCTCCTGCGAGGCGGTCGGTTCGACCGGCTTGAGCTGTTCCGTGGCTTCGTTCATGGGTGGTACGTCCTCTCTGGCTCTCAGGGCGGGGATTTGTGCGTGTACGGGAGGGTCACTTGAGGGACACGCGGAGGATCTTGTCCTTGCCGTATCCCAGATCACTCGTACCCACCCACAGTTCGTCCGCGCCGGGCACCTTGGCGATGGCGCGCAGGCGGCCGAACCGGCCGGGGTAGAAATCGACCGGTGTGCCGGTGAACTCGCTGTCCCCGTCGATCGGGATGCGCCACAGCCGCATGCCGCGCAGCGACGTCACGTAGATGACGTTGTCCACGATGGCGAGTTGGGCGGGCACGCCGAACTCGGGGTGGAAGACGACCCTCGGGGTGGTCATGCCCTTGACGTCGCAGCCGCCCTCACAGGCGGGGAAGCCATAATTGGCGCCCGGTTTGATCAGGTTGAGCTCGTCCCAGGTCTGATTGCCGACCTCCGCCTCCCACAGGCGGCCGTTGCGATCCCAGGCCAGCCCCTCCGGGTTGCGGTGGCCGTAGCTGTAGACGCGGGTGCCGAACGGGTTGCCGGGGGCCGCGGCGCCGGTCCTGGTGATCCGGAGGATCTTTCCGTTGAGCGACTTCTTGTCCTGCGCGAGCTTCGGCTCATAGGCGTCACCGGTGGCGACGTAGAGGTATCCGTCGGGGCCGAAGGCGATCTGGCCGCCGTTGTGATTCCCGACCCGCTTGATTCCGGAGAGCACCACCTTGTAGTTCGTCAGAGACCTGCCGTCGTAGTCCATCCTGACGACCTGGGTCCGGGTCCTCGTGGTGTGCACGAAGAACACCTGCTGGTCCGTGGTGCCGTTCCAGGTCGGTGACGGAGCGACGCCCAACAGGCCGCCGGGGCCGTCGTCATAGGGCTCGGGGACCGTGTTGGGCACCTCGCCGACCAGTGTCTTCCTGCCGTCTCGGTCAAGGCGGTAGACCTGGTAGGTGAGCCGCTCGGTCACCAGCGCCGAGAGTCCGTCCGGCAGGAACTTGATCTCCCAGGGCGTCTGCCATCCCGTGGAGAGCGTGGTGACGTCCTGGGCCGGAGCACCGCCGTCGGCGGGGGCGGCCACGACCGCGGCAGCGCCGCCCACCGCCGCGGCCGCGGGCGCCGACTGCGGCAGACCGGCCGCCAGCAGCGCGGCCGCGGCGGCGAGCGAGCCCAGCACGAGCCGGGATGGACGCCGTACTGGGCGGCCTGGGTCTGTCATCTCGACGCCCTTCGTTCTTCCTCGAGTGAACCGTCGTGGCGCAGCGTGTCCACACGCTCGCGAAGAGCAGCGTATTTCGCGAAGATCGCTCCGCCCTGTATTGAAGACATGACGATTAGCGGCCTATCTGCCATTCGGATGAGTTGCGCGTGGGGTGGGGTCCCGGCAGCCGGCCTGGTCCGCCGGACAGGCCTTGGCGGTGTTCATCGAGCCGGGCCGCCGTCGCCGAGCAGGCGCACCAGATCGATGCGTGAGCGGATGCCCAACCGGCTGAACACGCCCCGCAGATGGTGGTCGATCGTGCGGGGGCTGAGGGCGAGGCGGGCGGCGATCTCGCGGTTGGTGGCGCCGTCCGCGGCCATGCGGGCGATCAGGAGTTGTTGGGCCGTCAGACGGGTGGTGGGGTCGTCGGCGCGGCCGTGTGCGGGGGTGGCGGGTGCGCCCAGCGCGCGGAGTTCGGCACGGGCCTGCGTCGCGCAGTGCGGGGCACCGAAGTACTCGAACGCCTCCAGGGCGCTGTACAGCCGGTCGCGGGCCTCGGTGCGGCGGCGCAGCCGGCGCAGCGCGCTGCCGAACAGCAGCTCCGTGCGGGCGCGTTCGAAGTCGCGGTCGCCCTGCGCGTGCAGGTCGAGTGCCGTGCGGTAGTGGTCGACGGCCTCGGCGCCGGGCGCGAGCAGGGCGCGGCAGCGGGCGCTGAGGGCCAGGTCGTCGGTGCTGCGCACGGCACTCGCCCAGCGGTGGTAGTCGGCGTGTGCGGCCCGGGCGACGCGGGTGTCTCCGGTGCGGACGGCGGCCTCGACGTAGTGCGGGGTGGCCAGGTGGCGGATGGCGCGGTGGCCGTGGCCCGGGCCGAAGGCGGCGAGGGCACGCAGCCGGGCCGCGGCGCCGGCGTAGCGGCCGTCCGCGAGATCGAGGAAGGCGAGCGCCCACTGGGCAAGCGCGGCGGGCAGGCCGAGTCCGCGGGCGAGGGCGTACGACCGTGCGGTGGCGGCGCGTTCGCGGCAGGTGTCCGGGTCGCCGGTGACCGCCGCGAACATGGCCAGGGCGGCCTGCAGATGGCAGGCGCCGTTGTCCTGCCCGGTGGCATACGCCTGCCGCAGGGCGTCCGTGGCGGTGGCCGCGCCGGCCTGCGGGCGCCCGGTCCAGAAGTCGGCGTAGGCACGGAACTCCAGCGCCTGTGCCACGGTGGCGGTCGCACCCCGCGCCCGTGCCGAGGCGGCCGCCCGGACGGTGGCGGTGGCGGCGCGGGTGTGGTCGCCCAGCATCAGCGCGGCGATACCGGCGTGCACGAGGAGGGTGGGGTCCCCTCCCGGACCGCACCGCCCGGCCGCCGCCTCCAACAGCCCCCGCGCATCTTCGTACCGCCCCTCAAAGGCAGCGACAAGCCCACCCAACGTGCCGGGCACTCCGATCCCCAGCCGCCCGGCAACCCCAGCGGCCTCCCGGCAACGACGCAGGTCACCGGTGTAGACGGCGGCTTCGGTGGCGCGGGCGAGGAGGTGGAGGGTGGGGGCGGAGGTGGCAGATATGGCGGGGGCCGAGGTGGCTCGGGCAGGGGCGGCGTGCGTTGTGCGACGGCGAGCTGCTCCCGGGCTGCCCGGCGCCTCACCGTTCCCTCTCCCCTGGCCGCCCTCCCCGTCACCCCCCTGAACAGCCGCCGTCAGCAGCGCATCGAATGCCTCCGTCGCGTTCCCCGCCCGCAGCGCGAACAGGCCCGTCAGTGCGTCGTCGGGCGTTGCGGTGGCCGCCAGTCGGCGGGCTCGGTCGGCGTCGCCCGACTCCCAGGCGTGCAGGGCGGCGCAGGCGCGGAGGCGGGACTGTTCGGAGGGGGTGGGGCAGAGCGTGGCGGCGCGTTCCAACAGGGCCCGGGAAAGGGTGAGTTGGCCCGCCGAGCGGGCCTGCTCCGCTGCGGTGCGCAGTTCCGCCGCCAGGCGGCCGCTCGGGCCCAGTGCGCCCGCGCCGCGGTGCCAGGAGCGGCGGGGCGTTTCGCCGGCGCCGTGCAGGACGCGCGCCAGCAGCCGGTGGACGTCGCGGCGGTCCGCCGGGGAGCCGGTTTCGTACGCGGCGATCCTCGTCCAGGCGTCCCGGAAGACGACGCCGCCCGCACCCGCGTGCGCGATCCCGGCCGCCTCGGCGGCCTCCAGCGGGCGGGTGTCCAGGCGGACGGCCGCGACGGCGCGCAGAAAGGCGTGGGTGGCGACCGGGTACTGGTCCGCGGCGGCGAGCAGGAGGAGCAGGCGGGTTTCGTCCGGGAGGGACCTGATCTCCGTACGGTGCGAACGCAGCAGGTCGGGGGCGAGTTCGGACGGCTGGGTCGGGAGCGGGTCGAGGCCGGCCGACTGGCGGTCGGTCAGGAGCGGTACGAGTTCGGCGGCGGCGCGCGGATCACCGTAGACGGCATGCAGGACCCGTACGCGGACGCCCTCGGGAAGCTCGGACACCGTGCGCCGCGGTGGCGAAGTGCGGTCAAGAGGAGGGGGGTTCACCGGAGTCACCACTCAACTGACGTTACTGGCGAGTTAATTGAACCGTAAAGACCGGCGATTTCGCCGATGCGTCGCGCGTAGACCCGAGTTGACACTCCTGGCGACCCCACCCGTGTCAGGAGGCACCATGCAGCGCCACAAGCGTCGTATCGCCACGGCATTCTCGGCCCTGGTCGCATCGCTCCTTCTGTCCCTCTCCCTCTCCGCCGCCCCCGCTCAGGCGGCCACCCACAACCCGGTCGTCTTCGTGCACGGCCTGAGCAGTGACTCGAGCAGCTGGAACGACTGGATCGCGGACTTCGAGGCGGACGGCTACTCGTCCTCCGAGCTGTACGCGTGGTCGTACGACTGGTCGCAGTCGAACGCCACGACGGCCTCGCAGCTGGCCACCGAGATCAAGAACGTGCTGGCGAAGACCGGTGCGTCCAAGGTCGACATCGTCGCTCACTCGATGGGTGTGCTCAGCTCCCGTTACTACCTGAAGAACCTCGGCGGAACGTCGTACGTCGACGACTTCGTCTCGGTCGCCGGCGTGAACCACGGCACCTCCGTCGCCTCGTGGTGCGCGTGGCTGTACACGTCCTGCAAGGAGATGCAGATCGGCAGTTCGTACCTCACCGCCCTCAACTCCGGCGACGAGACGCCGGGCGCCGTGTCGTACGCGAGCTACTGGTCGGACTGTGACTCCGCGGTCGTCCCGAACAGCTCGGCGCTCCTGGACGGCGCGACGAACGTCGACGCCGGGTGCATCTCGCATACCGACATGAACAACGACCACGGCGTGTACGAGCAGGTGCGGGACTTCATCGCGTGAGCCCGGTCTGAGCCGCCGGAGGGTGCGCGGGGCCCGTACGGGGGACAATCGCGGTAGGCCCGTCCTGTCGAGGAGGTCCGCATGCCGCTACGGTCCCCCGGCGCCGCCAAGGTGGCGCGGGATCCCGTGCACCATCCGCTGTTCGCCCGCTACTACGCCCGGATCAGCGTGGCCGCCGAGACCCGGATGGGAATGGGCGCCGTCCGCGACCGGCTCCTGTCCGGGCTGTCCGGCCGGGTGATCGAGATCGGCGCGGGCAACGGACTGAACTTCGCGCACTATCCGAGCACCGTCTCGGAGGTCGTGGCGATCGAACCGGAGCGCCGACTGCGGAAGTTGGCCCTCGACGCCGCCCGCCGCTGCGAGGTGCCGGTCGACGTCGCACCGGGTGCCGCGGAGGCGCTGCCCGTCAAGAGCGAGGCCTTCGACGCGGTGGTGATCTCCCTTGTGCTGTGCAGCGTGCGGGACGTGCCGCGCGCGCTCGCGGAGGTACGGCGGGTGCTGCGGCCCGGCGGCGTCGTGCGGTTCTTCGAGCACGGCCGGGGCGGCGGGCCCGCGATGACCTTCACCCAGCGCGCCCTGGACCGCACGCTGTGGCCGCCGCTCAACGGCGGCTGCCATCTGGCCCGCGACCCGGTCGCCGCGCTGCGCGACGCCGGCTTCGAACTCGGCCCCTACCGGCGGATGCTGATGCCTCAGAAGGGGCCGACGCTGCCCACCTCGTACTGCGTGCTGGGCACGGCGTGGCGGCCGGAGGTCAAGGAACCGGCCGCCTGATCACATGGTCCAGCTGCGCAGCTCCGCCGCGATGTCGTACACCGTGGCGTTGCCCCTCTTGACCAGGCGGGCCAGATCGCGGACCTGCACCGGCGAGGTGGTGACCCTGAGGCCGCTGGCGACGAGGTAGGCGTATGCGACGGCCGAGGCGAAGAGGGCGTTCGAGCGCTCCAACGCGGGGACGTGGATGAGGAGTTGGAGGAGAGCCGCCGCGCGTGCGTGCGGGTCGTCGTAGACGGGGACGTCGAATATCTCGGCCTCGTGGCGCGCGACGGCCGCGACGAGGGCGCCCCAGTCGGTGACCTGGGGGTCCCCTGGCGTCTTCTGTTCGGCGAGCATGAGGAGCCAGGCGAGGTCGATGCTGAGGTTGCTCAAGGGATCAGTGGCGACCTTCGCCTCGCCCGGCCTCACGGCCCTCGCCGTCGGCGCCGAACTCCTCGGCGAAGACGGACTCGTACTGCTTCATGAAGTCGGCGGCGGCCTCGACGAACGTCTGGCCGACCTCTCCGGTGTCCTGTTTCACGAGTTCCTCGATGTAGCGGTTGACGCTCATGCCCCGGGCCAGGGCACGCTCGCGGGCTGCGCGGGCGGTGCCCTCGTCCACTCTCACGTTCAGCTGGGTCTTCGCCATACTTCGAAGCTAGCGCCGGAGCGCTAGCACGGCAAGAGGCAGTCCAGGAGGCGGAGGTCGTCCAGTGGGTGGAGAGTGTCCCTTACACCGATATCAGGGGCACGACCTGCGGTGGAGACCACCTCGGCCCCACGGGGGATATCGGCTGTGCGGTCGGTCACACTAGCTTTGCACCCACGAGTGGCCGGCCACCGAGGAGGCAGCGTTGTCCACACCTGCTGCGCAGCAAGCCGCCCGCGCCCGCGGTCTGACCAAGGCATACGGCTCGGGCGAGACGACCGTGCTCGCCCTGGACTCCGTGGACGTGGACATCGCGCGCGGCCGCTTCACCGCGGTCATGGGGCCGTCGGGCTCCGGGAAGTCCACGCTGATGCACTGTCTGGCGGGGCTCGATTCGGTGTCGGCCGGCCAGGTGTGGCTCGGGGACACCGAGATCACCGGACTGAAGGACCGCGAGCTGACCCGGCTGCGCCGGGACCGGATCGGGTTCATGTTCCAGTCGTTCAACCTCATCCCGACGCTGAATGCGGCCGAGAACATCACCCTGCCCATGGACATCGCGGGCAAGAAGCCCGACGAGAAGTGGCTGGACCAGGTCATCGACACACTGGGGCTGCGGGACCGGCTCAAGCACCGGCCCGCCGAGCTGTCCGGCGGCCAGCAGCAGCGCGTGGCGTGCGCACGGGCGCTGGCCTCCAGGCCCGAGCTGATCTTCGCGGACGAGCCGACCGGCAACCTCGACTCGCGGGCCGGGCTCGAGGTGCTCGCCTTCCTGCGCGAGGCCGTCGACAGCCTCGACCAGACCGTCGTCATGGTCACCCACGACCCAGGCGCCGCCGCCCACTCCGACCTGGTGCTCTTCCTCGGGGACGGACGGATCGTCGACGAGATGGAGCACCCGACGGCGGAGGCCGTGCTGGAACGAATGCGCCTCTTTACCGGGGGAAACCCCCAGACCCCCGGGTTCGATGAGATCCGCAGCCAGTTCGAGAACGACGGCCCCGTCGGCGACGTAACCCTCGACAAGGACTGAACCCGTGCTGAAGGCGACGCTCCGCAGCTTCCTCGCCCACAAGGGGCGGCTGCTGCTCTCCGCTCTGGCGATCATCCTGTCCGTGGCGTTCGTCGCGGGCAGTCTGATCTTCTCCGACACGGTCACCCGCACCTTCGACCGGCTGTTCGCCTCCACCTCCGCCGATGTGACGGTGGAGCCGAAGCAGGACCTCAAGTCGCAGGTGCCGACGGGCGAGGCCGAGACCGTGCCGGCCTCGCTCGCGGGTCGGGTGGCGAAGGTCGACGGCGTCGCGCTGGCGCACGCCGACGTGAGCGTCCAGAACATCACGGTCGTCGACAGCAGGAACAAGTCGGTCGGGCCGACCACCGGCGCGCCCACCATCGCCTCCGACTGGTTTCTCACCCACCGCAGCCCGGTGAAGCTGACCTCCGGCCACGCCCCGCAGGGCGGCGGCCAGGCGCTGCTGGACGCGGACACCGCCGACAAGAAGCATGTGAAGATCGGGGACACCCTGACCGTGCTCGCCCAGCCGGGCACCTTCAAGGTCGAGATCGTCGGCATCGCCACCTTCACCACCACCAACCCGGGTGCGGCCCTGGTCTTCCTCGACCCGAAGACCGCCGCGACCCAGCTGCTCGGCTCGGCGGACAAGGCGACGAGCATCTCGGTGGACGCGGCGAAGGGCGTGAGCGACGCCGTGCTCAAGCAGCGCGTCTCCGCCGCGGTCGGCACCGGTACCTACGACATCAAGACCGCCGACGAACAGGCCAAGTCGGCCGCGCAGGACCTCGGCGGATTCCTCGACGTCATCAAGTACGTGATGCTCGGCTTCGCCGGAATCGCCGTCCTGGTCGGTGTCTTCCTGATCGTCAACACGTTCTCCATGCTGATCGCCCAGCGCACCCGGGAGCTGGGCCTGCTGAGGGCCCTCGGCGCCGACCGGCGCCAGGTGCGGCGGTCCGTGCTCACCGAGGCGGTCCTGCTCGGCCTGGTCGGCTCGACGCTGGGCCTGGCGGCGGGCATCGGGCTCGCGGTGGGGCTGATCAAACTCATGAGCGTGTTCGGGATGAACCTCAAGACGACGGAGATGGTCGTCGGCTGGGGAACTCCGGTGGCGGCATACGTCGTCGGGATCGGTGTCACCTTCGTCGCGGCGTATCTCCCGGCGCGGCGCGCGGCGGGCGTCTCGCCGATGGCGGCGCTCGCGGACGCCGAGATCGCCGGTGTGGGACGGCCGCTCAGGATGCGGGCGATGGTGGGCTCGGTGGTCGGAGTGCTCGGCGCGGCCGCGCTGGTGGGCTGTGCCACGGCGACGAGGACGGCCTCGTCGGCCTCCCTGCTGGGGCTGGGCGTCGTCCTGACCCTGATCGCAACGGTGATCGCGGGCCCGCTTCTGGTCCGCCCCGTCATCCGGGTCCTCGGTGGGGCCTTCCCCGCCCTCTTCGGCTCGATCGGCCGCATGAGCCAGCGCAACGCCCTGCGCAACCCGCGCCGTACGGGCGCCACCGCGGCCGCCCTCATGGTGGGGCTCGCCCTGGTCGGCGGCATGTCCGTGGCCAGCGCCTCCATGTCGAAGTCCTTCGACCAGCAGATCGACAAGACGCTGGGCGCCGACTTCATCGTCCAGAACACCAACTTCGTGCCCTTCAACCAGCAGGTCACCGACACGGTGCGCGGCACGCAGGGCGTCAGCGTCGTCGTACGACAGCGGTTCGCACCGGTGGCCGTACACCTCCCGGACGGCAAGCGCATCGAGACGACCGCCGCGGGCTACGACAGGGGGGTCGACGACGTCGCACACGTGACGTACGCGGCCGGGGACACGGCGAAGGCGCTGGCGGGCGGCAGCATCGCCATGGACGTCAAGTTCGCGAAGAAGCACGACGTCAGGATCGGCAGCACCATCCCCGTCGAGTTCCCGGCCGGCCGGAAGACCGAGCTCAAGGTCGGCGCCCTCACCGACCAGGACCAGGCCGAGGGCTTCGGCATGCAGGGCGGGCTGTTCTTCGGGATCGCGACGGTCGAGAAGTACGTGCCCGGCGGGCAGGACTCCGCGCTGTACGTCAACAAGGCCTCCGGCACGAGCGCCGACCAGCTGCGCAAGAACCTGGAGCAGTCGCTCAAGCCGTACCCGCAGGTCCAGGCCCGCGACCAGGCCGACTACAAGAAACTGGTGCACGACCAGATCGCCGTACTGCTCTACCTCGTGTACGCACTGCTGGGGCTGGCGATCATCATCGCGGTGCTCGGCGTCGTCAACACCCTCGCCCTGTCGGTGGTGGAGCGGACCCGGGAGATCGGGCTGCTGCGGGCCATCGGACTCGCCCGGCGGCAGCTGCGCCGGATGATCCGGCTGGAGTCGGTGGTGATCGCGGTGTTCGGCGCGGTGCTGGGGCTCGCGCTCGGTCTGGTGTGGGGTGTGTGCACCCAGCAGGTGCTGGCCCTGCAGGGCATGAAGGCGCTCGCGATCCCGTGGACCACGATCGTCGCGGTGGTGATCGGCTCCGCGGTGGTGGGCATCGTGGCGGCGCTGCTGCCCGCGTTGCGTGCATCCCGCATGAATGTGCTGGCGGCCATCGCGCACGAGTGATGGAATCGCGGCTGAGACTCAAGTCGCTTACGGCTGAGGAGAGTTCATGCCGCATCCGTTCCGTTTCGGCGTCAACCTGATGACTCCCGCGCCCGCCGAGGAGTGGCACGCCAAGTGCCGCCGGGCCGAGGAGCTCGGCTACGACGTGATCCAAGTCCCCGACCACCTCGGCATGGTCGCACCGTTCCCGGCACTGGTCGCCGCGGCCGCGGTCACCGAACGGCCCCGGCTGGGCACGTTCGTGCTCAACGCGGGCTTCTGGAACCCCACGCTGCTCGCCCGCGAGGTGGCCACGACGGACGCCCTGACCGGCGGCCGCCTCGAACTCGGGCTGGGCACCGGCTACGTGGGGGCGGAGCACGAGACGGCCGGACTGCCGTTCGGCTCTCCACGGGAGCGCGTGGACCATCTGCGGCGCACGGTCGAGGAGTTGGCCCACACATCACAAGTGCCGCTGCTGATCGGAGGCAACGGCGACCGCGTACTGCGCCTGACCGCCGAGCACGCCGACATCGCGGCGTTCGGAGGCGCCTACGCCGACCCGCAGAGCACAACGGGCCGGCTCATCCCGGTCACCGCGGAACAGCTCGACGAACGGGTCGCCCGGTACCGGAAGTTCGCCACGAACCGCGAGGAACCCGCGGAGCTGAACCTGCTCCTGCAGATGGTCGTCGTCACCGAGGACCGCGCAGGCGTCGTCCAGCCCCTCCTCGACAGAGTGCCGGAAGTGACCCTGGAACAGGCCCTGGCACTGCCCGTCCTCCTGATCGGAACACTCGACCGGATCGTCGCCCAGGTGCTGGCCCAGCGCGAGCGGTACGGCTTCTCGTACGTGACGGTCCTGGAGCCCTACATGGAGGCGTTCGCGCCGGTCGTCGCGGAGCTGGGCGGCCACTGACCGTCCCTGCGACCATCCATCCGGATGCTGGAATTCGGCCTTCGGGACCGAGCGCCTGGTCCTCCGCGACCCCGAGGCACTGATCCTGGCCGAGCAGGGCGGTGAACTCGCCGGCACGGTGATCGCGGGCTTCGACGGCCGGCGCAGTGGGAACCCGGTAACGGCCGCGTGGGCGCTCGTCGTGATCGTCGTCGTACTGTACGCCGTACGTCTACTCAACAGGATCGCCCAAGATCCGGGACGCGTTGCCCCGAAGACCGACCGCCAGCGTCAGTTCAAGGACCCGGTGTGGCGATGCGAGATCCGGAAACAGCTCCCGCAGCTGCGACATCCGGTACCGGACCGTCTGGGGATGGACGAACAACGCCGCCGCCACCTCGTCCCGCCTGCCCTGGTGCAGCAGCCACGCCCGCAACGTCTCCTCCAGCCGCCGTGCGGTCGCGACAGGCAAGGTCCGCAACGGTGCGAGGGCTCGGGCACGCAGGTCTGCGAACGCATCCACGTCGGCGCTCAGCACCAGCTCGGGCAGGTGGTCCTCGGTGTCGCGGATATCAGAGGACAGGGAGCGCGCGCGTACAGCTCGTGCGTACGAGGCGGACGCACGAGCCCATGGCCGGGCCGGGCCGACCACGGCGGTGCGGTCGGTCAGCTGCCGCAGGAGATGTGATCGGTCGGCATCGGGGACGAGCAGCACACCGGTGGCGTCCGGCAGATCGTCGAGGACGAGGGTGCTCGCATCGAGCGCGCGGTAGGCAGGCCGGGCCTGGGCGGCGGGCAGCAGGACCGCGGTCAGCGAAACCGGAGGCTGCCACCCGGCCCGTTGAGCAGAGGCCAGCAGCACGTCCGGGCTCGCGCCGGCGAGAAGGTCGCGGGCCAGGTGTTCCAGGTGGCGCTCGTGGTCCCTGCCCCGGGCGGCCAGTTCGTCGGCGTGGCCCGCGGCACTCGCGGCGGAGAGCTCGTCGATGTAGGCGAAGGTCAGCTCGGCGAACTTGGCGACCTCGGCGGCCGGCAGACCTGCGGGTACGGCACCCGCCGCCAGGCATCGCCAGGCCACGCGGGCGCCGACGCGGTAGGCGCTGAGCAGGGCGTCCATCGAGCGGCCGTCGCGCACCTCGCCACGCCCCAGCTCATACGCTGCGTCACCGGCGTCGCCGCCTGTGGCGTTCCCGCTCGCGAGGTCCAGGTAGTGGCCCAGGGCGGTGCGGACGGCCCGGCGGATGGTGGCGCCCATGTGGCCCGACAGGGCATTGGCGTAGGAAGGGACCTCGTCGATGATCGCCTGGACGACCTCGTCGGCGGTGGTCTTCAGCGCGGCCCGAAGTGCGATGACCGTCGTCTCATCCAGGGCCAGTTCGCTGACCCTCCGCATTGCATGGCTCACGTTTTTGTTCCCTGCGAACAATTCAGCCGACCAGATTTACGTCCCACGGTCAGGACTTTACGCCCTGAGGCGCAGCAAGCTGAAGTCATGACGAGTACAGCCCTCCGCAGCAGGGCGTGGAAACTGCTGGAGATGGTCACGACGCCGCTGCTGCCGTCGGACTACCTCGACCTGGTCAGCCCGCTGCGTGCGGGCGCCGACCTGCGCGGGCGCATCGAGGCCGTGCACCCCGAGACGGGTGACGCCGCGACCATCGTGATCAGGCCGGGACGGGGCTGGCGCGGCCACACGGCCGGTCAGTACGTGCGGATCGGGGTCGACGTCGACGGGGTGCGCCTGTGGCGTGCCTACTCCCTCACCTCGCCGACAGACCGCCAGGACGGCCGGGTCACGATCACCGTGAAGGCGATCCCGGACGGCAAGGTCAGCAACCACCTGGTCCGCAGGGCGAAACCGGGCACGCTGATCCAGCTCGACCAGCCGACCGGTGACTTCGTGCTGCCGCGGGCCAGGCCCGCCAAGGTGCTCTACCTGACGGCCGGCAGCGGCATCACGCCCGTGATGGGCATGCTGCGCGACACCGAGTTCGACGACGTCGTCATGGTCCACAGCGCGCCACAGCCGCAAGACGTGATCTTCCGCAACGAACTGCACGACCTGGTCGCGGACAAGAAGCTGCGGCTGACCGAGGTGCACACCGACGCAGACGGCATGCTCGACATCGCCCGTCTCGACGAACTCGTGCCCGACTGGGCCGAGCGCGAGACCTGGGCCTGCGGGCCAGCGGGCCTGCTCGACGCCGCCGAAGAGCACTGGAGAGAGCACGGCGTACAGGAGCGCCTGCACACCGAACGCTTCCGCCCCAGCGTCGTCGTCACCGGCGACGGCGGCGAGGTCACGTTCAGCGCCACCGGCAAGACCGTCGACGCGGACGGCGCCACGCCGTTGCTGGACATCGGCGAGGAGGCCGGCGTGCTCATGCCTTCCGGGTGCCGCATGGGCATCTGCTTCGGTTGCATCACGCCGCTCAAGGCGGGCGCCGTCCGCGACCTGCGCACCGGCGAGATCACCGAGGCCGAGCCGGGCGTCCTCATCCAGACCTGCGTGTCCGCCGCGGCGGGCCCCTGCGACATCGAACGGTAGGAGCACCTTGACCGCCATCGACCCCACCGCCCACCTGACCGCGGAGCAGATCGAGGAGCTCGGCCGCGAGCTGGACGCGATCCGCGACGAGGTGATCGCCGGCCGCGGCGAGAAAGACGCCGCCTACATCCGTAAGGTCATCTCGGCGCAGCGCAAGCTCGAGCTGGTCAGCAGGGGCGTGCTGCTGTTCTCGATCTTCCCGCCCGCGTGGCTGCTCGGCACCGCCGGTCTGTCCGTGGCGAAGATCATGGACAACATGGAGATCGGCCACAACGTCCTGCACGGCCAGTGGGACTGGATGCGGGACCCGAAGATCCACTCCACCACCTGGGAGTGGGATCACGTCTCGCCGTCCGACCAGTGGAAGCACTCGCACAACGAGCTGCACCACACCTACACCAACGTGATCGGCAAGGACAACGACCTCGGCTACGGCATCATGCGCGTCGACGAGGACCAGAAGTGGTACCCGTTCCACCTCGGCCAGCCGCTGTGGAACTTCATCAACGCCTGCTTCTTCGAGTACGGCATCGCAGCGTACGACCTGGAGCTCGGCAAGAACCTGCACAAGCGCCGCCGCAACAACCCGGAGTTCCGCGCGCGGGCCAAGGCCGTGGGCCGCAAGATCCGCAAGCAGGTACTCAAGGACTACGTGATCCACCCGCTCCTGTCGGGCCCGTCGTTCCTGCCCACGCTCGCCGCCACGTTCACCGCGAACCTGGTCCGCAACATCTGGTCCCACTCGGTGATCATGTGCGGGCACTTCCCCGAGGGCGTGCAGGTCTTCGAGCGCCGGTCGATCAAGGGCGAGACGCGCGGCCAGTGGTACCTGCGCCAGATGATGGGCTCGGCGAACATCAGCGGCAGCAAGGCCATGCACTTCATGACCGGCAACCTCTCCCACCAGATCGAGCACCACCTCTTCCCCGACCTGCCGAGCAACCGGTACGCCGAGGTCGCGGTGAAGGTACGCGCGCTGTTCGAAAAGTACGAGCTGGAGTACGTCACCGGACCGCTGCCCAAGCAGGTGTTCTCCGCGTGGCACAAGGTCGTCCGGCTCTCGCTGCCGAACAAGAAGCCCGAGGTCAACACGCCGGACCGCGAGCAGGAGCTCGTCGCGGCCTGATTCCCGGTATTGGTTCAGATCTTTCGGCCCTCGCCCGCGCCGCCGGGTTCGGTCAGATCCGTCGCGGACGGTGGGCGGCCGCGACATCAGACCGTACGACACGGGATTCGGGCAGCCCGGTGTCCGGCTGGGCTGCCTGGACGTGCGCCAGGAGCTCAGCACACAGCCCCCGGCGAGGTGTTGTTCCGGAGCAGTGGAGAAGGACGCGCGGGGAGGGATGTCGGCCCAGGTGCGGTAGAGAGGCTCTCGCCGGGCTGCCGGGGGCGTCGGGCCGTGCGGCGGCTGCGGCTTGGCACCGACGTCCTGGAACGGGCAATGCGTCCGGCTACGGCGGCAGACCGAGCAAGCTTGTCCCCCGCTCGGTTCCGGGGCAGGGAAAACGCGTTCGCCAGACCGGCGAGCGCTCTGCTTGGCTCGCCCCATGAGTGATCTCCACATCCGCTGCGCCAGCCACTCGGACGTCGATACCGTGTTGCAGTTCTGGCGCGACGCCGCAGAAGGCACGAGCATCAGCGACGACCACGACGGAGTGACCCGACTCATCACAAGAGACCCCGACGCCCTGCTCCTCGCCGAGCGCGACGGCATCCTCACCGGAACCGTCATAGCCGGCTTCGACGGATGGCGATGCTCCGCCTACCGGCTCGCCGTACACCCCGACCACCGTCGACAAGGCATCGCCACCGCCCTGCTGGAAGCCGCAGAACAACGATTCACCGCCCTCGGCGGGCGACGCGTCGACGCCATGGTCCTGGAAGCCAACGAACAGGCCCACCACACGTGGGCCGCCAGTGGCTACCATCGCGAAGACCACTGGCGACGCTGGGTGAAGCACCTCACACACTGACCATCTTTGCCGATCCTTTACCATTGGAGGACCGCATCCGGATCCGATCCGGTCCTCCAATGAAAGGTGTGAGCGTCCGCCCATGGGCGAGCCTCCCAGTAGTACGCGCCGTACCCGACATCGCGCGTTCCTCCCGCCTCTGTCCGACGATGGGACGGAGGTGACCCGATGACCGAAGTGCTCCTCCTGCTGGTGGCGATCCTGCTGTCGCTCGCCTGCGGCGCCTTCGTCGCGGCCGAGTTCTCGCTGACCACGGTCGACCGGGGCGAACTCGAGCGGGCCGTGGAGCGCGGCGAGCGGGGCGCGGCGGGCGCCCTCAAAGCCGTACGGAGCCTGACGTTCCAGCTCTCCGGCGCGCAGCTCGGCATCACCGTCACCAACCTGGTCGTCGGCATGCTCTCCGAGCCGTCGATCGCCAAGCTGATCGCGGGCCCCCTCGAAGCACTCGGCATCTCGTCCTCCGCGGCGAGCTCGCTCGCCCTGGTGCTCGGTACGGCCCTGTCGACCGTCTTCCTGATGGTCGTCGGCGAGCTGGTCCCCAAGAACTGGGCGATCTCCTCGCCGCTGGCCGTGGCCAAGCGGGTGGGCAACGCGCAGCGCCTGTTCAGTGCGGCCTTCCGCCCGTTCATCAGCCACCTCAACAACACGGCGAACCGCATGGTGCGCCTCTTCGGCCTGGAGCCCACCGAGGAGCTGGCCTCGGCGCGCGGCCCCAAGGAGCTGGCGGCGCTGGCCCGGCACTCCGCCAAGGAGGGCGCCCTGGAGGCGGACACCGCGGAGCTGTTCGTACGCACCCTCAACCTCGCCGACCTGACCGCGGAGAACGTGATGACGCCCCGCGTCCAGGTCATCGCCCTGGAGGTCCAGGCGACCTGCGAGGACGTGGCGAACGCGACCCGGGCGACCGGACTGTCCCGGTTCCCGGTCTACCGCGGCAGCCTCGACTCGGTCGTGGGCACCGCGCACATCAAGGACGTCCTGGCGATACCTGCCGAGCGCCGCATCCACACCCGCGTCTGGGAACTGATGCGAGAACCGCTCCTCGTCCCGGAGACCCTCACCGTCGACCGGCTGCTCGACCGGCTGTCCGGCAAGCGCACCATGGCAGTGGTCATCGACGAGTACGGCGGCACCGCGGGCGTGGCCACGCTGGAGGACATCGTGGAAGAGGTCGTCGGCGAGGTGCGGGACGAGCACGACCCGCACGAGACGCCTGACCTGGCCCCGGCGGGCAGCGACGACCAGGGCCGCGCACTGTACTCGGCCGACGGCTCGGCGCGTGTGGACCAGCTTGCACGCGTCGGACTCAGGGCACCCGAGGGCCCGTACGAGACGCTGGCCGGCCTCGTCGCGTCGGAGCTGGGCCGCATCCCGGCCGTGGGCGACTGTGTCGAGGTCGCCGGATGGCGGCTCGACGTGGTGGACGCCTCGGGCCGCAGGGCCGCACGCGTGCTGATGCACGCGCCTTTCGAGGACGAGGCGGACGACACGACGGACATGGAGGGCACCAAGTGACCGCCGTACAGCTCCTGATCGGCCTTGCGACCCTCGTCGTCAACGCCTTCTTCGTCGGCGCCGAGTTCGCGCTGATCTCCGTACGGCGTTCGCAGATCGAGCAGCACGTAGAGAGAGGGGCGGGAGGGGCGGACGGCGACCGGCGGGCCAAGAGCGTGCTGTGGGGTCTGGAGCACGTGTCCGCGCTGATGGCGGCCGCGCAGCTCGGCATCACCCTGTGCACGCTGGTCCTGGGTGTGGTCGCGGAACCGGCCATCGCGCATCTGCTGGAGCCGGTGTTCCACGCCCTGGGCGTGCCGAAGGGCGCGGGACACGCGGTGTCCTTCGTGATCGCGCTGACCCTGGCCACGTATCTGCACATGCTGCTCGGCGAGATGGTGCCGAAGAACATCGCACTCGCGGAGCCGGTGCGCAGCGCACTGCTGCTCGGACCGCCGCTGGTCACTTTGGCGCGGGCGCTGCGTCCGGTGATCTTCTCGATCAACGCCTTCGCGAACGCCCTCCTGAAGCTGTTGCGGGTGGAGACCAAGGACGAGGTCGCGGCCACCTTCTCGGACGCCGAGCTGGCCCGGATCGTGCGGGACTCGGGCGAGGCGGGACTGATCGACGACCGCGCGCTGGAGCGGCTGCACGACGCGCTGGAGCTGGGCCGCCGTCCGGTGCGCGACGTGGTGCTCCCGCTGGAAGGCGTCGTCTACGCGCGCGTGGGCGTCACACCGGAGGAGCTGGAGCGGCTGTCGGCCCAGTCGGGCTTCTCCCGTTTCCCGGTGGTGGACGAGGGCCGTCGCATCGTCGGCTACCTGCACGTCAAGGACGCCCTGGACGCCCCTGGGAGGGACGTGCCGTTCCGGGTGCAGGACATGCGACCCATCGCGCGCGTACGGGAGGGCACACCGCTGGACGACGTGCTCACGGCGATGCGCGGCAGCCGTACCCACCTGGCGGCCGCGCTCGGCGGCGACGGTCGGCTGGCCGGGCTGGTGACCATGGAGGACGTGCTGCAGGAGCTGTTCGGACAGCGGGCATGAGCCGTCCGGCGGGAGAGCCGGGCCGACCGACCGACGGGTATGGAACCGGGATACCATCGCTTCCGCCATGCAGAAGAACCCCATACACACCAGCCTGGTCGCGGTCGGCGACTCCTTCACCGAGGGCATGTCGGACCTGCTGCCGGACGGCTCCTACCGGGGCTGGGCCGATCTCCTCGCCGGGCGGATGGCCGCGGTCAATCCCGGGTTCCGGTACGCCAACCTCGCGGTCCGCGGCAAGCTGATCGGGCAGATCGTCGACGAGCAGGTCGACGTGGCGGCGGCCATGCGGCCCGACGTGATCACGCTGGTGGGCGGCTTGAACGACACCCTGCGTCCCAAGTGCGACATGGGGCGCGTACGAGAGCTGCTCACCGAAGCCGTGGAACGGCTGGCCCCGGCCTGCAAGCAGCTGGTGCTGATGCGCAGCCCGGGCCGCCAGGGTCCGGTTCTGGAACGCTTCCGGCCACGCATGGAGGAGCTGTTCACCGTCGTGGACGAACTCGCCGCGCAGCACGGCGCGGCGGTCGTCGACCTCTACGGCGCCCCGTCGCTCGCCGACCCGCGCCTGTGGGACGTGGACCGGCTGCACCTGACGGCCGAGGGCCACCGCAGGGTCGCCGAGGCGGTCTGGCAGACACTCGGCTACGCCGCCGAGGACACCGAGTGGCAAACACCGCCGGCGCTGACACCGCCGCCGGGCTGGGCCGCACGGCGGGTGGCGGACGCCCGCTTCGCCCGGCAGCACCTGCTGCCGTGGATCGGCCGCCGCCTGACGGGCCGGTCGTCCGGCGACGGATTGCCGCCGAAGCGGCCTGAGCTGCTGCCGTTCGAGGGGCCTGCGGCGTAAGGGTGCCGCCCCGTCCCAGGGGGCTCTGCCTCCTGGACCCCCGCTCCTCAAACGCCGGAGGGGCTGGATTTGGCTCAGCCCATCTCAGCCCGTCCGGCGTTTGAGGACGAGGCCGTTCAGGCCGAAGCGGGGGTCTGGGGGCGGCAGCCCCCAGGCACGGGACGGGTAGGGGCGGCGGGGGCGAGACCCTTCCGGCCCCCGCCGTGACGCAGCTCTCGTACGTTCCACCGAACGCACCCACGGCGCTGGCCTGCACGAATCGCCAGTACAATCCGTACACGTGACTTCCGCTCCCGCCAAGCCCCGCATCCCGAACGTCCTCGCCGGACGCTACGCCTCCGCCGAGCTCGCCACGCTCTGGTCCCCCGAGCAGAAGGTGAAGCTGGAGCGTCAGCTCTGGCTCGCCGTGCTGCGGGCCCAGAAGGACCTCGGCATCGAGGTGCCGGACGCGGCGATCGCCGACTACGAGCGTGTCCTCGACACCGTCGACCTGGCCTCCATCGCCGAGCGCGAGAAGGTCACGCGGCACGACGTGAAGGCGCGCATCGAGGAGTTCAACGACCTCGCCGGGCACGAGCACGTGCACAAGGGCATGACCTCCCGCGACCTCACCGAGAACGTGGAGCAGCTGCAGATCCGGCTCTCGCTGGAGCTGATGCGCGACCGCACGGTGGCCGTCCTGGCGCGCCTGGGCAAGCTGGCGGGCGAGTACGGCGAGCTGGTCATGGCCGGCCGCTCCCACAACGTGGCCGCGCAGGCCACGACGCTGGGCAAGCGCTTCGCGACCGCCGCCGACGAGCTGCTCGTCGCGTACGGGCGGGTGGAGGAGCTCCTCGCCCGCTACCCGCTGCGCGGCATCAAGGGCCCGGTCGGCACGGCGCAGGACATGCTCGACCTGCTCGGCGGCGACGCGGCCAAGCTGGCGGACCTGGAAGACCGGATCGCCCGGCACCTCGGCTTCTCCCAGGCCTTCACCTCCGTCGGCCAGGTCTACCCGCGCTCCCTCGACTACGAGGTCGTCACCGCGCTGGTGCAGCTGGCGGCGGCCCCTTCGTCGATGGCCAAGACGATCCGGCTGATGGCCGGGCACGAGCTGGTGACCGAGGGCTTCAAGCCGGGCCAGGTCGGCTCCTCGGCAATGCCGCACAAGATGAACACCCGCTCCTGCGAGCGCGTCAACGGCCTGATGGTCATCCTGCGCGGCTACGCCTCGATGACGGGCGAGCTGGCGGGCGACCAGTGGAACGAGGGCGACGTGTCCTGCTCCGTGGTGCGCCGAGTGGCCCTCCCGGACGCGTTCTTCGCGCTGGACGGTCTGCTGGAGACGTTCCTGACGGTGCTGGACGAGTTCGGCGCGTTCCCGGCGGTCGTGGCCCGCGAACTGGACCGCTACCTCCCCTTCCTCGCCACCACCAAGGTGCTCATGGGCGCGGTGCGCGCGGGCGTCGGCCGTGAGGTCGCGCACGAGGCCATCAAGGAGAACGCCGTCGCCTCCGCCCTCGCAATGCGCGAGCAGGGCGCCGAGCGCAACGAACTGCTCGACAAGCTGGCCGCCGACGAGCGCATCCCGCTCGACCGCGCCCAGCTGGACGTGCTGATGGCCGACAAGCTGTCCTTCACGGGCGCAGCCGCCGACCAGGTGACCGCGGTCGTCGGCCGCATCGAGGAGATCGTCAAGCAGCACCCGGAGGCCGCGGGCTACACGCCGGGGGCGATCCTCTGACCCGCTTCACCCAGGCGGAACTTGAGGCCGCCCGCGACCGCCTCGTCCCGGACGTGGTCGCGGACGGCCTATCTGTTCTCTTTTGCGGCATTAATCCTGGCCTTATGACGGCGGCTACGGGTCATCACTTCGCCCGCCCCGGCAACCGCTTCTGGCCGGTGCTGCACCGGTCGGGCTTCACGCCAAGGCTCATGCAGCCCTCGGAACAGGCCGAGTTGCTGTCGTACGGGCTAGGCATCACGAATGTCGTGGCCAGAGCGACCGCGCGGGCCGACGAACTCACTGCGGAGGAGTACCGCGAAGGTGGGCGGCTGCTGGCGCTGAAGGTGGCACGGCTGCGGCCGCGTTGGCTGGCGGTGGTGGGGGTTACCGCGTACCGGGCGGCGTTCGACGACCTCAAGGCCCAAGTGGGGCCGCAGGAGCGGACGTTCGGGCAGACCCGGGTGTGGGTGCTGCCGAATCCGAGCGGGCTGAATGCGCACTGGACGCTGGAGACGATGGCGGAGGAGTTCGGGCGGTTGCGGGCGGCGGAGGACTCCTGAAGGTCAGACGGGGTCTATGTCCGAGGCCACGGCGAGCAGGTGGGCCTCATCGGTTTCGTCCCGGTCCGCGATGCCGAGGGCGATCCAGCGTTCGGTGCCGGGCGGCTGCCACAGGTTCAGCTGCTCCATGTGGATGCTCGCCGCCAGCCAGGGTTCCGGTATGTCCTCGCCGCGGTCGGAGCGCACGCGGAGCGTGGGCATCCCCCATGGGTCGTGCTGCTCGCCCCAACGGGCGTTCAGTACCTGGGAGATCCACTCTCTGAGCACATGCAGGTCGTCCATGTCCACTAACCGCACGATGCGGTAACCGGGTCCCGCCAGGAACAGGTCCGACCCGCTGTACTCCGCGGAGAGATCCGCGGTGCACAGCGCATCGATCGTGGCGAGGTGCTTGTCGCTGTCCATGTGATCCAGTATTGCGGCCGCCACTGACAATTGGCGGCGCATCAACCCCCTTCAGCCGTCAGGCATCCCGCCGCCGCACCCTCCAGGCCCCCAGAAGCAGCGCAGCCCCCGCCCAGAGCCCCGTCACCGCAAGCCCCGACCACGGCCCCAGCACTCCGTCCCACGTCTCGTGGAACACCACTTGTCCCGCCCGGTCCGGCAGGACGTCCGCCACGGAGCCCGACATGTCTCCGATGACGAAAGACACGATGAGCAGGAACGGGATGACCATGCTCAGCGTGGCGACGCCACTGCGCAGCACGGCCGTCAGTCCCGCCGCGAGCAGCGCCATCAGCGTCAGATAGACCCCGCAGCCGACGACTGCACGCAGTTCCTCGCCCCAGGTCAGCCCGTCCGCCTTCGCGCCCAGGACGGCCTCGCCGACGGCCAGGCTCACACCTCCCGTCACCAGCCCCACCACCAGCACGGGTACGGCGATCGCCACCGCCTTGGCCGCGAACCACCGCCCACGCCGCGGCACAGCCGTCAGCGCGATGCGCAGGGCGCCGCCCCGGAACTCGGACGACATGGCGGTCGTACCGAACGCGATAGCCGCGATCTGCCCGAAACTGACGCCGAAGAACACCGAGAACAGCGGGTCGAAGTCCGCTCCTTCGCTGTCGGCTCCGGCGAGCGCCGAGAACATGGCGGTGGCGAGCAGGACGGCGGCGAGGCCTCCGACGAGCGACCGCAGCGTACGGATCTTGAGCCATTCCGAGTGGAGTGCGGGTGTGAATTCCATGGTCAGGCCTCCTGGGTCTGTGTGGTGAACTCGGTTTCTGTGCCGGTGAGATCCAGATAGGCCTGCTCCAACGTGCCTTCCTCCTGGGCGAGTTCGAGGAGGGGCACGCCGGCGGCGGAGGCGAGGCGTCCGATGTCGTCCACGCGTGCGTGGTCCACGGTCCAGTGCCCGTTCTCGTGCTCGACGACGTCGTGACCGTGCCGGGCGAGCGCGCTCTTGAGCGCCGTGGCGTCCGTCGTGCGGATCCGCACTCGCGGCTGCACGCGCGCGTCGATGAACTCCCGCATCGGGGTGTCGGCCAGCAGACGTCCTCGTCCCAGGACCACGAGGTGGTCGGCGAAGGACGCGGTCTCGTTCATGAGGTGGCTGGAGACCAGGACCGTACGGCCCTCGCCCGCGAGCCGGCGCAGGAGTGCGCGGATCCAGATGATCCCTTCGGGGTCGAGGCCGTTGGAGGGTTCGTCGAGCATGACCACCTCGGGCTCGCCCAACAGGGCGGCGGCGATGCCCAGTCGCTGGCGCATGCCGAGGGAGTACGTCTTCACGCGGCGCCGCGCCACCGACGCGAGCCCGGTCTCCGCCAGCACCTCGTCCACCCGGCGCTGCGGGATGCGGTTGCTCGCCGCCAGCACGCACAGGTGGTCCCGGCCGGTACGGGAGCCGTGCGCGGCCTGCGCGTCGAGCAGGGCGCCGACGTGGCGCAGTGGTTCGCGCAGCGCGGGGTAGGGGCGGCCGCCGACCGTGGCGGAGCCGGAGGTGGGCCGGTCCAGGCCGAGGACGAGCCGCATGGTGGTGGACTTTCCGGCGCCGTTGGGGCCGAGGAAGCCGGTGACAAGGCCGGGTCGGACGGTGAAGGTCAGGTGGTCCACGGCCTTCCGGCTGCCGTACTCCTTGGTGAGGCTCTGGACGTCGATACTGGTCATGGCAGCAGCGTCGCCGCTGGGGCGCGGTGATCTCCTCCCCCGCCGGTGGAGACCGCCTCCCCCACGCGGGGGAGGTCCGTTGTCAGTGGCGGCTGGCACGATGGCGAAATGGCCCGCTTTCTGCGCCCGTTGCTCCGGGGGACGACGTACACACGCCTGCTGCACCTGTGGGTGCCGATGCTCATCGTCAGCGTGTGGCTGTTCATCGACATGTCGACGCCCTGGGTGCCCGCGGCCGCTCTCGTCCTGGTCGGGCTCATCCCTGCCGTGCGGATGGGCGAGGGCGTGCAGGCGCGGTTGCTGCTGACACCGGGCGAGCCGGACTCCGGGATCTCCGTGAACCCGTCGGTCGCATGGCGGGACCGGCTGCGCACGGTGCTGTGGCTCGAGGTGCGGATGGGGCTGGGCGCGGTGGCGACGGCGAGCTGCGTCTGGCTGCCGGGCCTGGTCTACGAGCTGGTCCGGATCGCGCTCGGACATCCGCCGGACGCCGGCATCCCGCTGCTGAGCGAGGCCCAACCGCACTGGGCGTACGCCCTGTTGGTGCCGTTTCCGATCATCGCTCTCTACGGGGTCGTGGTCGGCCTGGGCGAGCTGATCACCGCCGTCGCCCGCCGGCTTCTCGGCCCGTCCGCGGCCGAGCGCCTCGCGGCCTTGGAGGAGCGCACGGATCAGCTCCTGGAGCGTAACCGCATCGCCCGCGAGCTGCACGACTCCATCGGCCATGCGCTCACGGTGGCGGTCGTGCAGGCGGGGGCCGCCCGTGCCGCGGGCGACCCGGAGTTCACGGACCGGGCACTTGCTGCCATCGAGGACACCGGGCGGGCTGCGCTGGAGGACCTGGAGCGGGTGCTCGGTGTGCTGCGCGAGGCGGAGCAGCCGGTCAGCAGCCGTCCGACGCTGGCCGAGGCGGACCGACTCCTGGAGTCCGCGCGCGCATCCGGAACAAAGGTCGACATGGACATATCGGGTCCGCTGGAGTCGGTCCCCGGCCCGGTCTCTCGCGAGGGCTATCGCATCCTCCAGGAGGCCCTGACCAATGTGCTGCGGCACGCGGGGTCCGTCCCCGTGCGCGTGCGTGTCGACGTCGCGGACGGCACCCTCGCCCTGGAGATACGCAATCCGCTGACCGCCGACATACCGGGGCCCGGACGGGGCAGCGGTCTGCGCGGCATACGCGAGCGCGCGGCCCTGCTGGGCGGCCGCGCGCGAACCGGACCGGACGAGGGTGACTGGCAGGTACATGTGGAGCTGCCGTTGAGTTGATCTACGCTGGCCGGATGCCGGTGACCGTTCTCCTCGTCGACGACGAACCCCTCGTACGCGCCGGTCTGCGGGCCCTGCTGGAGGCACAGCCCGACATCGAGGTCGTCGGGGAGGCGGCCGACGGGGCGGCGGTGATCCCACTGGTGCGGCAGCTGCGGCCCGACGTGGTCGCCATGGACGTACGGATGCCGCTGCTGGACGGCATCGAGGCCACGCGCGCGGTGCTGCGGACGGTCGCCGAGCCGCCGAAGATCCTCGTGGTGACGACGTTCGAGAACGACGAGTACGTGTACGAGGCGCTGCGCGCCGGAGCCGACGGGTTTCTGCTGAAGCGGGCCCGCCCCGCCGAGATCGTGCACGCGGTGCGGCTGGTCGCCGAGGGCGAGTCACTGCTGTTTCCGGCCTCCGTACGGCAGTTGGCCGCTCAGTACGGCAAGGACGGCGGGAACCGCGCCGCCCGGGCCGCGATGGAGCGGGCCCGGTTGACCGAACGGGAGGCCGAGGTACTGCGGCTGATGGCCCGGGGCCTGTCGAACGCAGAGATCGCCGCCCGGCTCGTCGTAGGCACGGAGACGGTGAAGTCGCACGTCAGCGCCGTACTGGCGAAGCTGGGTGCACGGGATCGCACCCAGGCGGTGATCGCGGCGTACGAGTCGGGTTTCGTGGCGCCGGGGTGAGTGGCAGCGCGCCCCAAAGAGGCGCGGGGAACTGCGCCACCAGCCACGACGGCGCGACAGACAAAAGACGGCACAGCCAGGCACGGCCAAGCGGCACAACCCAGCGGAGCGACCCGGTACGATCCGGCCAACACGCGCACGAGCTGGGAGGACGGTACGTTGGGGCGGCTGACCGGCGGGGATCCCTCGCTGCTGCGAAGGATCAACTCCGCGGTGGTGCTGCACGCGCTGCGTGCCACGGACGCGGCGACACTGACGGAGATCACCCGGGTGACCGGGCTGTCCCGGCCGACCGTCGAGGGCGTCGTCGAGGGGCTCATCGAGGCGGGCTACGTCGTCGAGAAGGCGGCCGACGAGAGCGTGGTGCGACGCCAGGGGCGGCCCGCGCGGCGTTTCCGGTTCCGGGCCGAGGCCGGGCATCTGCTGGGCCTGGACATCGGCTCCCACCGGGTCGCCGCGCTCCTGGCCGACCTGGACGGCCGGGTGCTCGGCGCGGTCGCCAAGGACGTCGACGAGACGGCTCCCGCCGACGAGCGCCTGGAGCGGCTGCGCACCGCGGTGGCCGAACTGCTGCGCCGCGCCGGGGTCGCACGTGGCTCGCTGCGGGCCGTGGGCGTCGCCTCCCCCGGGATCGTCGAGGCCGACGGCACCGTGCGGCTGTGCGCGGCGCTGCCCGAGTGGACGGGGCTGCGCCTCGGCGAACGGCTGAGCCGGTCCTTCAAGTGCCCGGTGCTGGTCGAGAACGACGCCAACGCCGCGGCCGTCGCCGAGCACTGGAAGGGCGCGGCCACCGAGTCCGACGACGTCGTGTTCGTGCTGGCCGGGCTGAGCCCGGGGGCCGGTTCGCTGATCGGCGGGCAGCTGCACCGGGGGTACGGCGGGGCGGCCGGCGAGATCGGCGCGCTGCATCTGCTGGGCCGCGAGGTGACCCCGGAGACCCTGCTGTCCACCACGGACGAGCCGCTGCACCCGCTCGACGAACAGGCCGTGGCCAAGGTCTTCGCGCAGGCCCGCGAGGGCGACCAGCGGGCCCGCGCGGCCGTCGACCGCTTCATCCAGCGGCTCGTCCACGACGTGGCCGCCCTGGTCCTGGCGCTCGACCCGGAACTCGTTGTCGTCGGCGGCTGGGCGGCCGGTCTGGACGGCGTGCTGGAGCCCCTGCGCCGCGAGTTGGCACGCTACTGTCTGCGGCCGCCGAAGGTGGCCCTGTCGCTCCTCGGTGAGGCGGCGGTCGCGACGGGCGCGCTCCGGCTCGCCCTGGACCACGTGGAGGAGCAGCTGTTCGCGGTGGAGGGCACGGTGACGGCGCGGCGCTGAGGCGGCGGCGAGGCGTGCTGTTGCCCGAAAACGTGCTGTGCCCCGGAGGAGTTCCGGGGCACGGCACGTCTGACGAGGTCAGGGCTCAGGACGCCTGGCGCTCGGGCCCCTGGTGGATCTCCACTCCCCCCGAGTCGCCGAAGGTCAGGCGGCAGGTGTCGGCGCGGTACGTGGCGACGGAGAGTGCCGCGGTGCGGCCGTCGGCCAGGAAGCGGGTGGTGACGACGAGGACGGGCGCCCCCGGGAGTCGGTCCAGTTCCTTGGCGTCGTCCGCGCGCGCGGAACCGAGCTCCACGGCGCTGTCCCTCCCCTCCAGCTGCAGCCGCTCCAGCTCGCGCAGCACCGCACGCGCGCGTGCCGGTCCGGACGGCGCGTCTATGGCGGAGAGGTCGGGCACCGACGACTCCGGGACGTAGAGCAGCTCCGCGGCGACGGGCTGGCCGTGGGAGACACGGGACCGGCGCACCGTGTACACGGCCTCGTCCGGGCGCGTCTCCAGTGCTGCGGCGACGGCCGCGGGCGGTGCCGCGAGCGTGCAGTCCACGGCCTGCCAGACGTCCCCTGTGGCCTCCGGCCAGGCGTGCTGCTGGGTGCCGACTGCGACGCCCACGCGCGGCGGGGCGACGGTCGTCCCGACACCGCGGCGGCGCTGCAGCCTGCCCTCCAGTTCGAGCTGCTCCAGGGCCTGGCGGAGCGTGGCGCGCGCGACGCCGAAGCGCGCGGCGAGATCGCGTTCGTTGGGCAGGATCTCGCCCACGGAGAACTCGGAGTCCAATGCCTCACTGAGCACGGTCTTGAGATGCCAGTACTTCGGTTCCGGCACCGATTCCAGCTGCGTGGTCCCCACCCTGTCCTCCGCAATTGCCGTGGTCCGGCGGCGTTTTAGCGCCCTTGTTTATTAAAGGTTGTTGCACTTATCTGCGACCATAGGGCGGCCCAAACCCTTGGTCAAGACCAATCCTGGATCCCATGGGCACTACACAGGGGCGCTTGCCGTCCAGGGTTCACAAGGTGTTCGTAAGGGGTCGCCCCTCCCGCCTACGCGGAGGCCAGCGAGAGCAGCTTGTCCGGGTTGCGGATGATGTAGACCGACTGGATGCGTCCCTCGAAGACGTCCACCTGGAAGACACTGTCGGGCTTGCCTGCGGACAGGACCACGACCGCCAGGCCACCGTTGAGCTCCGTGAAACGGAAGGACAGCTCCGGCACGCCCTTCTTTGCGGCCCCGACGAGGAAGCGGCCCACCTTGTCGGCACTCTCCAGGACCCGCAGCGGCGCCCTGGACTTGCCGCCGCTGTCGCCCACCAGCCGCACGTCCGGCGCCAGCAGCGCCATGAGGCCTTCGAGATCGCCCTCCGCCGCGGCGGCGAGGAACCGCTCGGTCAGCTCACGGCGCCGGCCGGGATCGACCTCGTACCGCGGCCGCCGCTCCTCGACATGCTTACGGGCCCGCCCGGCGAGCTGACGCACCGCCGCCTCACCGCGGTCGAGCATGGCCGCGATGTCCGCGTACGGGTAGCCGAACGCCTCCCGCAGCACGAACACCGCCCGCTCCAGCGGCGACAGCGACTCCAGGACGACGAGGACGGCCAGCGAGACGGAGTCGGCGAGCACGGCCCGCTCGGCGGTGTCCGGGACGGAGTCCCCGAAGTCGGTCGCATAGGGCTCGGGCAGCCACGGGCCGACGTACGCCTCATTGCGAGCCTTGACCTGGCGCAGCCGGTCGATGGCGAGGCGGGTGGTGATGCGCACCAGGTAGCCACGCGGTTCGCGCACCACGCTGCGGTCGGCGCCGGACCAGCGCAGCCAGGCCTCCTGGACCACGTCCTCCGCGTCGGCCACCCGCCCGAGCATGCGGTAGGCGACCCCCAGCAGGACGGGGCGGTGCTCTTCGAAGACGTCGGTCTCGGTGTCGGTGGTCACCGCCCCATCCCATGCGACGCCTCCGGACATGTCTAGGAGAAATCCGCGTGTCCCGGAGCAGAATGACCAGCGGGCCCGCCGGTGGTCGGCGGCCGGACTTTGGGAGGTGGCCATGCGGTACGCGGTTCTGGGCACGGGCGACGTCGGCCGCACACTCGGCGGCAGGCTGGCGGAGCTGGGCCACGAGGTGACTCTGGGCTCGCGCACGAAGGACAATCCCGCCGCCCTGGAGTGGGCGCGAACCGTCGGCGCGGGAGCGCGGGCCGGCACGTTCGCGGAGGCGGCCTCGTCCGCCGAGGCGGTGGTGGTCGCCGTGGGCGGGCGGGTGGCGCTCGCCGCGCTGGAGGCGGCCGGGGCGGCGAATCTCGACGGGAAGGTCGTCATCGACGTCTCCAACCCGATGGCGTTCGAGGACGGGGAGGTGCGGCTGTCCCCCGTCGGGTCGGACAGCGTGGGCGAGCAGATCCAGCGCGCCTTCCCGCACGCGCGCGTGGTGAAGACTCTCAACACCGTCAACTGCCAGGTGATGGTGGATCCCGCACTGGTGCCGGGCGAGCACCAGGTCTTCGTGTCCGGCGAGGATGCGGACGCCAAGGAGCAGGTCAGAGGGCTGCTCGGGGAGTTCGGGTGGCCGCCGCACCGGGTGCTCGACCTGGGCGGCATCCGGTCGGCACGCAGCGTGGAGATGCTGCTGCCGCTGTGGCTCGACCTCTTCCGGCATGTCGGGCACGCCGAGTTCAACCTGGAGGTGCGCAGGGGCCATTGAATGCCGTACGGCCGCGAGGTGGACGACCCACAGGGGCTACCCGCGGGTAGCAATTGCTGACAAGCTGTCTACATGGCGTCCGTCAGCGAGCCCCAGACGAGGAGCACCTCCATGTCCGCCACCGTCTCCTTCAAGGTCCCCTCTCCACGCGGCCCGCAGCCCGTGACCGTCTCCTACGCGCGCGTGGGCAGCGGCGAGCCGCTGCTCCTGCTGCACGGCATCGGTCACCACCGGCAGGCCTGGGACCCGGTGGTGGACATCCTCGCGACCGAGCGCGACGTGATCGCCGTGGATCTGCCCGGCTTCGGCGACTCCCCGGCCCTGCCGGACGGGCTCTCCTACGACCTGCCCACGACCACGGCCGTGTTCGGCGCGTTCTGCGAGGCGATGGAGCTGGAGCGTCCGCATGTGGCGGGCAACTCGCTGGGCGGTCTGCTCGCCCTGGAACTCGGCCGCGAGCAGCTCGCGCGGTCCGTGACCGCCCTGTCCCCGGCCGGGTTCTGGTCCGAGGCCGAGCGGCGCTACGCCTTCGGCGTCCTGCTCGCCATGCGGCACATCTCCCGGCGGCTGCCGCTGCCCCTGGTGGAGCGGCTGTCCCGGTCGGCGGCCGGCCGCACCATGCTGACCAGCACGATCTACGCCCGCCCGGGCCGCCGTTCACCCGAGGCCGTGGTCGCCGAGACGCTGGCCCTGGCGCAGGCGACCGGGTTCGACGCGACCCTCCGGGCCGGCAGCGCCGTCCGGTTCACCGATGACATCCCCGCCATCCCGGTCACCGTGGGCTGGGGCAGCCGGGACATGCTGCTCGTACGGCGACAGGGGGTGCGCGCCAAGCACATCATCCCCCGGGCCCGGCTGGTGCGGCTGCCCGGCTGCGGGCACTGCCCGATGAACGACGACCCGGCACTGGTCGCCCGCGTCATCCTCGACGGCAGCCGCTGACGCACCGCGCCTGAAGGTCAACGCGCCGGAGCCGAGGGCGACTCCGGCGCCGACCAGGGCGCTGCCGACGGCCTGGGCGGCTCCGTACGAGCCCGTTTGGACGAGCGGGGCCGTGCAGGCGGCGGCGACCGGGATGAGGCCGGAGAACAGCGTGGCGCGCTCGGCGCCGATCCGCTGCATGCCCATGTACCAGCACACGAAGCCGACGACGGTGACGACCGCCGCCTGCCACAGCAGTGCGGCGCTCTCGGTGGTGTCGGGGCGCCGCAGCCACGCCGTGCCGTCCACGAGCAGCCCGGCGGCCGCGGACTCGGCTGCCGCGATGCCGCACACCGTGGCGGACAGCAGCCGGGGCCCCAGCGGGCGCAGAACGGGCACGGCGAGCACGGCGAAACCGACCTCGCCGGCCAGTGCGCAGGCCGAGAAGGCGATGCCCGTGCCGTCCGTACGCCCCCACCCCTGCACCGTGAAAGCACCGAAGGCGACCAGCAACGCCCCGTACAGGACCGCGCGTTGCGGCCGGCGGCCCTCCAGGACGGGGACGACGACGGCCACCACCACGGGCGCGCATCCCACGAAGACTCCGGGCACCGCCGGTTCCGCGGAGCGCTCGGCCGCGATCACCGCCAGGTTGAAGCCGACCATGCCGACGGCGGCGAGCAGCGCGAGACGGGTCCACTGGCGGGGCGCGAGCAGCCGCAGCCGCGCCGTCGCTCCCGGGCCCGCGAGTGGGATGAGCAGCAGACAGGCGAGGCCGTAGCGCAGGAACTGGCCGCCCGCGTACGGGTAGTGGCCCAGGACGCTGTTCGCGGTGAAGGACCCGCCGACCAGGACACAGGCGAGTGCGGCGAGGAGGGCTCCGCGGGTGGTGGTGGCGTTCATGGCAGCGACGCTAGGCAGCGCGGCGGTCCGGTTTAAGGTCCATTTCCATGACGTCATCGGAGACCAATCGGGACGGGACTGCTGATCCGCGCCGGAGTGCGCAGCCGGGCCGCGCGGGCTCGCCCGCCTGGGAGCTGCTCCTGCCGGCCGCCTCCGCGCCGGCACGCACGCGTGGACGTTCGCTGCAGGCGGCGCTGCGTGAGGCGGTGCGCACAGGGAGGCTGGCGCCGGGCACCCGGCTGCCGTCGAGCCGGGATCTCGCCGCCGACCTGGGGGTGTCGCGGGGGCTGATCACCGAGGCGTACGAGCAGTTGACGGCGGAGGGCTATCTGCGCAGCGGGCGAGGTGCGGGCACCTGGGTGGGAGGCGCCGTGCGGGCCGCGCCCCCACGCGCGCGTGATCTCGCGCCGCGCTCCCCCGGTGCGCGCGCCGACTTCGTGCCGGGCACGCCGGATCTGTCGCTGTTCCCTCGCGCCGCCTGGGCCGCGGCGCAGCGCGCGGTCCTGGCCGAACTGCCCCACCAGGACCTCGGCTATCCCGACCCGCGGGGGCTGCCGCAGCTGCGCACCGCGCTGGCGGAGCTGCTGGCGCGCCGCCGGGGTGTGGTCGCGGACCCGGAGCGGATCGTGGTCGTCTCCGGGGTGGCGCAGGCGTCGACGCTGCTCGGATTCGCGCTCCACGCGCGCGGGTTGCGCACCGTGGGTGTCGAGGATCCCGGCAGCCCCCAGCACGACGCGCTCTACGCCTCGGCGGGCGTCACCACCGTGCCCCTGCCCCTGGACGGCGAGGGAATCGTCGTCGGACCACTGCGGGACTCGGGCGTGCGGGCCGTCGTGACGACGCCCTCCCACCAGTTCCCCACCGGGATCGCGTACTCCGCGCGCCGCCGCACCGAACTGCTCGACTGGGCGCGGTCCGTGGACGGGCTCGTCCTGGAGGACGACTACGACGGCGACTTCCGCTACGACCGCGCCCCCGTGGGCGCGCTGCAAGGGCTGGACCCGGAACACGTGGCCTACACGGGCTCGGTCAGCAAGTCGCTCGCTCCGGGCCTGCGGCTTGGCTGGCTGCTCGTGCCTCAGGCGCTGGCCGACGAGGTCGTCGAGCGCAAGCGCACCATGGACCTCGGCCATCCCACGCTCGACCAGGCGCTGTTCGCCCGGTTCGTGGAGCACGGCGACTACGACCGCCAGCTGCGCCGCTGCCAGCGCGCGTACCGGGAACGGCGCGACGCGCTCGTGGCCGCGCTGCGGGAGCACTTCCCGGGCGCCGAGGTCGCCGGGATCGCGGCGGGACTGCACGTCATCGCCGCACTCCCGCACCGCTACGGACCCCAGCAGAGCTTCCTCGCGCGCGTGGCCGCGGCCGGTGTCGCCGTACGCCCGCTGACGGACTACACGCACGCGCGTGCAGAGCACGAGGGCGGCGGGGACGTTCGGCTGGTCCTGGGGTACGCGCACTTGTCGCCCGCCCGGATCCGTGCGGGTGTACGGCTGATGGCGCAGGCAGCCGGCGTATGACCGTGGGGTGACCGGCGCGGAAAGCGACGGATGGCTCATCCCTGGCGCCTCCGGGACCGCCCGCGTCGCACACCGGTTCCCTTGTCCCTGCGGCCAGTTGTTCACTTGTGGTTTCCGTGTGCGCTGCGGCGCACCAGTAGTTGTGGCATCGCACACTGGCCGGATCCCGTCCCTGGAGGCGCATCCATGTCACACCGTCCGTTCCCGGGCCGCCGCAGCGTGCTGCGCGGCTCCCTCGCCGCGTCGGCGGCTCTGACCCTGCCCACCGCCCTCGGCGCGGCACCGGCGTTCGCCCTCTCGGGGCGCCCCCAGGCGGGCTGGGGCGTGCAGGCGGGAGACGTGACCTGCAACTCTGGGCTGGTGTGGGTGCGCTCCGACCGTCCGGCCCGGATGATCGTCGAGACGTCCGCGACCGAAACGTTCCGCAACCCGCACAGATGGCACGGCCCGCTGCTCGGCGCTGACTCGGACTTCACCGGCACGACCCGGCTGCGCGGGCTGCCGTCCGGCGAGCAGATCCACTACCGCGTCCTGCTCGCAGACCCGGACGACCCGCGCCGCACCGGCGAGCCGGTGACCGGCACCTTCCGCACGGCGCCCGTGAAGCGCCGCCAGGGCGTGAAGTTCGTGTGGTCCGGCGACCTGGCGGGACAGGGCTGGGGCATCAACGAGTCGATCGGCGGCTACCGCATCTTCGACGCCATGGCCAAGGTCGACCCGGACTTCTTCCTGTGCAGCGGCGACAACATCTACGCCGACGGCCCGATCTCCGCCACCGCCACGCTGCCCGACGGCAGCATCTACCGGAACGTCACCACCGAGGAGAAGTCGCACGTCGCGACCACCCTGAACGACTACCGGGGCAACTTCCGCTACAACCTGCTGGATGCGGCGCTGCGCCGGTTCAACGCCCAGGTGCCCAACATCATCCAGTGGGACGACCACGAGGTCCGCAACAACTGGTACCCGGGCGAGGTCATCGGCACCGGCACGCCCTACCCGGCCGGCACCAAGCTCGACGACCTGGCGCTGCGCTCCCGGCAGGCCTTCTCCGAGTACTTCCCGATCTCCACCATCAGCGGGCGCCCGGACGGCCGGATCTACCGCAAGGTCAGCCACGGCCCGCTGCTGGACGTGTTCGTGCTCGACATGCGCACCTACCGCAACGCCAACTCGCCGGACAACCAGACCACGGACCCGGTGGGCATCCTCGGCCGCGAGCAGCTGGAGTGGCTCAAGCGGGAACTCGCGAAGTCCCGCGCCGTGTGGAAGGTGATCGCCAACGACATGCCGCTCGGACTGGTCGTGCCCGACCCGGTCGAGGGCAAGCCGAACTTCGAGGCCGTCGCCCAGGGCGACCCGGGCGCGCCCCTGGGCCGCGAGCTGCAGATCGCCGAACTGCTGCGGTTCATCAAGCACCGGCGGATCACCGGCACCGTGTGGCTGACGGCCGACGTGCACCACACCTCGGCGCAGCACTACGACCCGTCGCGGGCCGCGTTCAAGGACTTCGAGCCGTTCTGGGAGTTCGTCTCCGGCCCGCTCAACGCCGGCGCCTTCCCGGCCAACGCACTCGACGGCACCTTCGGCCCGGACCGGGTGTTCGTGAAGGCACCGACGACCGCGAACGTCTCGCCGGCCCAGGGCTACCAGTTCTTCGGCGAGGTCGACATCGACGGGGACAGCGGCGAGCTGACGGTGCGGCTGCGCGAATACGACGGCACCGTGCTGTTCACGCAGGTGCTCCAGCCGGGCCGGGTCGGCCAGTAACTCCCGTACCCTTTCCGGTGGGCCGCGCACCGGCGTCATCCCCCGGTGCGCGGCACCGCTCCGCAGCCCCGAACTCGCCCTTCGCAAAGGCGTCTTCGCAGGTCAGAACCGATTGTCAGTGGTCGCCTCTACGGTTTTTCCATGACGCGATCTTTGCAGGCCGTGGCCTATCGCCGACCCTCCGTGCTGGAGTCCTCGGCCGATGAACAACGCCTGGGACTCGAGACCTCGCGGGGCGCGACGCCCTCCGGCGCCGAGGACCATCCCCGCTTCTTCGCCGGCTTCCTGACGTCTCCTCAGGTGGCCTCGGCCGGGCTGCTGGCGGTGGCGGACGTGGCCGCCGCGCGCTACTACCAGCGGCAGCTGCGCGCCTCGCTGGACCCGGTGGTGACGGGCAACGGCGACCGGCTGCGCTTCGAGTCCTTCTCGGGCTGCGGCGGGGTCTACGCCCGTCTGGACGTCCTGGAGCCGGGCCTCGACGGCGGCGAGGTGGGGCACGGCACGACCAACGTCGACGTCAACAACCCCTTGCGCGAGGCCCTCTCCCGCATCGGCTCGGACGATCCGCTCCATCTGCGCGTCGGGCCCGAGGAGTTGGCGGTGACGACGCTGGACGGCCCGGTCGTGGAGAAGAAGGTGCCGCTGCCCGACCGGTGGCTGCGGGGGTTCGCGGAGGCCCAGGTGATCGCGGCGGGCTTCGATCTGCGGGCCGAGCTGCCCGCGGCCGAGGCCGTGCGGTTCCTGCGCGCGCTGCCGCGCGGCACGGGGCGGGGCTCCGCGGCGGACCCGCGGTGGGTGGTGCCCGCAGGTCGCACCCTGCGGCCCACCACACGGCCGGTTCCCGGCGCGGTGTGCCTGCCTGGCCCGGAGCGGCTGATCGCCCTCCAGCGTGTGCTGCGGCACGCGACGGCCCTGCGGGTCTACGGTCCCGCCGCCACCGGCGCCGCCTCCGCGGCCGGCGCCTGGGAGGCCGTCCTGCCCGGGATGCGGCTCACGCTCACGCTGTCGCCGGATGCCTCGCGCGGGTTCTCCGGCGAGGGCGGCGTCCTGGACTCGCTCGCCACCGACGAGGCGGCCGAGGACGCGGAGCTGATCTCGGTGCTCCTCGCGTGGGAGCCCCGCATCGACATCGCGGACCTCGCCGCCTCTTCCGGCCTTACGGCCGAGCGGGTCCGGGCGGCCCTGGTGCGGCTGGGCACCTCGGGGCGCGTCGGCTACGACACCGCGGAGGCCGCCTACTTCCACCGCGAACTGCCCTACGACGCCGAGCGCGTGGAGCGCCACAACCCCAGGCTGCGCTCGGCCCGGGCACTGGTGGCTGCGGGCGCGGTCGCTCTGGACGGCCCCCTCGGGACGGTGACGGCACAGGACGGGCATGTGCACCGGGTGCGGGACGAGGCGGGGACGCTCAGCTGCAGCTGTCTGTGGTGGGCGAAGTACCGGGGCGGACGCGGGCCGTGCAAGCACGCCCTGGCGGTGCGGATGGTGCGTCGGGGCGGCGCCGCGGCGGAGCAGGACAGGGCACGAGTCGACGGGGGTGTGCGATGAGCTCGCTGATGGATGCGGTACGGGCGGGGCGGACGGCCGAGGTTGTTGGCCTGCTCGACGAGCTGACGGATGCCGAACGGCGGCCGCTGTTCGCGGAGTTGAAGGCGCTGCGAAAGGAGCTGCGAGCGGCTCCCTGGGATGCCGACTCCCGGCGCGCCTATCCGCCGCTGTATGTGGCCGGGGTCGCGTGCCAGACGGGCGCGGCGGCCGTCGCGGCCTGGATCGCCGCCGCCGACATGCGCTGGTCGCGGACGTCGCCGGCCCTGCTGCTGCGCATCCTGGGCGACCGCGACCCGAAGTGGCTCGCAGACGTGACCCAGCGGCTCGCTCAACGGCCGGTCGGCTCCGGCGTGCCGTACGAGCTGATGGCCGGGCTGGTGCGGCTGTCGGGCTGCCCGGTGCCGACGACGGATGCGTATGTGCGGGGCTGGCTGGGCCACATCGGCGCCACCTGGCGGCGCGAGGACACGGTGCTCGGCCGGCTCCGGCAGGACCCGTATCTGCCGCAGCTGGTGGCCGCGCTCTTCGAGACCGACGACATCGGCGGCCTGTTGGGGTGGTTGGCCGGTGACGGCCCGAACAGTTGGTTCGGTGCGCTGACGCAGCTCGCCGCCGAGGGCGCCCTGGACCGTGGGGCGATGGTCGACGCCTGTGTGTCCCGCCTGCTGCGCGGCGGCTCCGCCGCCGATCACCGGGCGTTCCTGCATCTGTTGAAGGACCTGTCCCTCACGGCCGACGAACAGCGGGAGCGGACCGCCGACTGGCTGGCCCTCGCCTCCGACGGCGTCTCCTCGGTGGCCTCGCACGCCCAGTCGGTGCTCGGTGCCCTCGCCCTGGAGGGCGAGTTGACGACATGCAAGCTGGCGGAGATGTCCGATGCGGTGCTCTTCCGTCCCGAGAAGAAGCTGGTACGCGCCCAGCTGGTGCTGCTCGGAAAGGTCCTGGCCCGGGACGCGTTCGCGGCGCAGGAGCTGTTGCCCGTCGTCGCGCAGGCCTTCAGGCACGAGGACTCGGATGTGCAGGAGCGGGCGCTCAAGCTGGTGGAGCGGCACCTCAAGAAGGTCAAGGGCACCGAGGTGCCCGCCGAACTGGCCCTGGCCGCCGAAGAGTTGATCCCGGGACTCCAGGCCCGCGCGGCGCACACCCTGGGCAACGTCCCCAGGACGGAACCCCCGGTGACATACGAGGAGATACTCCCGCCCGCACCGCAGCCGGCGCGCCTCACCCCCGCGCCGGTCTCCGCGACCGAGGTCGCCGAGGAAGTGGGGGCCGCCATGGAATCCGAGCCCGGTGTGGCCGGGTTCGAGCGCGCACTGGACGGCCTGGTGCGCCACGCGTACCAGGACCGGGACGCCCTGCTGGAAGCCCTGGCGCCGGTACTCGCGCGCCGCTGGTGGAACGAGCCGGAGAACGGGTACCGCACCGAAACCCGGTTCGGCAGAACCGACTTCGCCGTGTCGGACGCGGACGACGGCCTGGACCTTCTCCTTGCCACGCTGCGCGGACGAGTGCACCTGGGGACGCTGCACGCGTTCGTCCAGCACGGGTCCACGGCCCGTGAGTGCGTGCACAGCCCGCTCGCCCGCGCCTTCGAGGCCCGCCTGTGGGAGGTGGCACACCGGATGCAGACCGATCCGCTGCCGTTCTTGCTGTCGACCCCCACGTGGAGCACGGGCCTGCTGGAGCCGGACGAGCTGGTGGACCGCCTCGACGAATACCGGCGCCTGGGCGCGCGTGTTGCGGCGGCGGATTTCGCGCAGGCGCTGCTGCGGGTGCGGCGCGAGGACCGGGCGGCAGCCGCACAGGCCGCCCGGCGCGCGGCGGCCCTCGGCACCCGGGAGGGCAGCCGGCTCGCCCGGTGGCTGACCCATCAGGGGCCCGGCCTGCCGGCGGACCGTCGGCGGACCGCGGGCGAGCGCATCCTGCTCGAGTGCGGTGAACTCCCGGAACTGCAGGAGGACTTCCCGGTGGAGTTCCGCCCGCTGGGCCGACCGGTCAGCGTCTACCGGGAGCGCTGGCACTGCTACCACTGGAGCGACGACATACGACAGCACTGGCTGGCCCTGCTGCCCGAGAGACGCGAGCTGGTAGCCCTGCGGATGCTGCGGGACCTGTCGTCCGTGGCCGTGGACGACGACCGGGGAGCCGCCGGCTGCCTGCCCCAGCTGGCCGAGTCCGGCGGCGCGGCGGGCGAGGCCGTGCACCTGTGTCTGGCGTACGGGCTCGGTGCGCGGCATCCGGAGGACCGGCTCGCCGCCGTGGACGCGCTGCTGACGCTGGCCGCGCGTGGACAGCTCGACGCGGCCCGACTGGGCGCGGATCTCGGCCAGTTGGTGCGGCGCGGGGCGGTGAAGCCGCTGCGGCTCGCGGAGTCGGCGCGGACGGCGGCGGCCACGGGGGCGAACGCCACGATCTGGGGAATGCTGCGGCACACCCTGCCCGTCCTGCTCGCCGAGCTCGCCACCAACGACTCGGGGGCGTCGGCGCGCGGGCTCGGCGATCTGCTGGCGGTGGCGGCGGAGTGCGCCGAGCGTTCCGGGGCGCGGGGCGAGCTGCCGCACCTGGCGCAGACGGCACAGCGCCGCGGCTCGTCCCGGCTGGTGTCGCAGGCCCGTCGGCTGCGCAGCGCGCTCGCCCTGGACGTGGCCGCCTGACCCGTCACGAGGGCTCTGACCAGGCGCGTCGCCCGTCTCCCGATCCCCGCAGCGCAATCAGTTGAAAGATCTACAAAAGGAGCATAACCACGCTTTACCGATCAGTCACAGAGCGTTCGTGATCACGCAACACCTCTCCTTCACAGTGGCTGCATGAGTCGAGAAATGTCTGATGTGACACGTACGAAGCATGGTCGTCCCGTGCACCACTGGCGGCGGGACGTCGTCGAACTCGCCGCCCTGTTCACGGCCGTCGCCGTGGCCGACGGCGTGGCCAACCTGATCGGGCACGGGCCCGACGGTCCCGCACTGCTGGTGATCTCGGCGGTCACCCTGGCCGCCACGGCGGGGTTCCACACCTGGTGGACACGCCGCCACGGTCATGCACCTCCGGCCGGCGATACCGACGCCCGGTCGCTGTCGCAGGAGCAGCAGGCCGGGCCGTCCGACGAGTCGTCGGCGACGCCGGAGACCGTGCCCGGTCAGAGCACGCTGTGGCGGATGCGGACGACGGTGAAGGACGAACCGGGATCACTGGCCGCGCTGTGCACGGCGCTGGCGGGGCGGCAGGTCGACATCCTGAGCCTGCAGACGCATCCGCTGGCCGAGGGCACGGTGGACGAGTTCCTGCTGCGGGCTCCCGCTGGGCTCATGGCGGCCGAGCTCACCCGGGCGGTCTCGCAGGCCGGGGGCAGCGACACCTGGATCGAGCGGGCCGACGCCCACGATCTGGTGGACGTGCCGACCCGGGTGCTGGGCCTGGCGGCCCGCACCGCGCTGGATGCGGCCGAACTGCCGCTCGCACTGCGGCAGTTGCTGGGCCGGTGCACCATCCGTCAGCTGCCCGCCACACCGGTCGGCGGCGGCCGGGGTCCAGGGGGTCTGCCCGTCGAGGGAGCGCTCGAGGACACCGTGATGCGGCTGCGGGCACCGGAAGGCGGAGTGATCACCGTGGAGCGGCCGTATCTGCCGTTCACCCCGACCGAGTTCGCCCGGGCGCGGGCGCTGGTGGAGCTGGACGCCCGGCTCGGGCCGCGCGTGCCGCACAGCCAGGACGTGCTGACGCTGCCCGAGGGCAACGAGATCACCGTACGCCGGGCCGACGCACGCGACCTGGAGGCGGCGAAGGCGATGCACGAGCGGTGCTCGGCACGGACGCTCTCCCTGCGCTATCACGGGCCCGTCGGCGACGCGGACCGTTATCTGAACCACCTGCTCAGCCCGCGCTTCGGCCGCACCCTCGCGATGCAGACCGCGTCGGGGCGCATCGTCGGCCTCGGCCACCTGCTGTGGGACGGGGACGAGACGGAGGTCGCGCTGCTGATCGAGGACAAGTGGCAGCGCCGCGGCATCGGCACGGAACTGCTGGAACGGCTGGTGGCGCTGGCGGCCGAGGCGGACTGCGAGTCCGTGTACGCCGTGACGCAGGCGTCCAACACCGGCATGGTCGCGGCCATGCGCGGCCTGGGGCTCCCCCTCGACTACCAGATCGAGGAGGGCACCCTGGTCATCACGGCCCGCCTGAAGACGAGCCAGGCCGGCTCCCGGCTGCCGTACGAGGCGACGGAGGAGCAGGTCGGCGAGCGGATCGCACGGGACTAGGGGCTGTCCGGCACGGCGCACCTGCGGACGGCCCGGCGGGAGCGCCGGGCCGTCCGGCGTGACGGGACGCGGACCGGCCGGGCCCGGTCCGCGCCCGCGCCTACGCCCTCGGCTCAATCCGGGTGACGCGCGGCGGCGACTCGTATGAGGATGGACCGCATGTCACAGACCACGAACCCGCTGCCCCGCGAAGTCGCCGACGCATACGTCGACGAGCTCATCGCCCTCGACCCGGTGACCGGAACGTACCTCGGTGTGAAGGAGAGTTCGAGCAGGCTGCCCGACCTGTCGCCCGCGGGCCAGGAGGCACTCGCGGAGCTGGCGCGGCGGACGCTGGCGCGGCTCGACGAGGCCGAGCGGCAGCCCGGCGCGGACAGTGACATCGAGCGCCGCTGCGGCCGGCTGCTGCGCGAGAGGCTGACCGCCGAACTGGCCGTGCACGAGTCCGAGGAGGGCCTGCGCCGCGTCGGCAACATGGCCACGTCCGCGCACTCGGTGCGCGAGGTGTTCACGGTGACGCCGAACCAGTCCGAGGAGGACTGGGCGGCGATCGCCAAGCGGCTGCGTGCCGTACCGGCCGCGTTCGCCGGTTACCGCGAGTCCCTCGAACTCGGCCTGGAGCGCAAGCTGTACGCGGCTCCGCGTCCGACGGCCACGTTCGTCGAACAGCTCACCGAGTGGTCGGACACGGACGGCGAGGGCCGCGGCTGGTTCGAGGACTTCGCCTCGGCGGGCCCCGAGGCGCTGCGCGCGGAGCTGGACGAGGCGGCCCGCGCGGCGACCGCGGCCGTGGTGGAACTGCGCGACTGGATGCGCGACGTGTACGCGCCGGCGATCGAGGGCGCCTCGAACACGGCGGGCCGCGAGCGCTACGCCCGCTGGGCGCGCTACTTCAACGGCACGGACCTCGACCTGGACGAGGCGTACGCATACGGCTGGTCCGAGTTCCACCGGCTGCTCGGCGAGATGAAGCAGGAGGCCGAGAAAATCCTGCCCGGCGCCGAGACGCCCTGGGTGGCGCTCGCCCACCTCGACGAGCACGGCAAGCACATCGACGGCGTCGACGAGGTCCGCGACTGGCTGCAGGGTCTGATGGACCAGGCGATCGACGAGCTGGACGGCACGCACTTCGAACTCGCCGAGCGGGTGCGGCAGGTGGAGTCGTGCATCGCCCCGCCCGGCGGCGCGGCAGCCCCGTACTACACGCCTCCTTCGGAGGACTTCTCGCGCCCGGGCCGCACCTGGCTGCCGACGATGGGGCAGACCCGTTTCCCGGTCTACGACCTCGTCTCGACCTGGTACCACGAGGGCGTACCCGGCCATCACCTCCAGCTCGCGCAGTGGGCGCATGTCGCCGAGAACCTCTCCCGCTACCAGGCCACCATCGGCGGGGTCAGCGCCAACGCCGAGGGCTGGGCGCTGTATGCGGAGCGGCTGATGGACGAGCTCGGCTATCTCAAGGACGCGGAGCAGCGGCTCGGCTACCTCGACGCGCAGATGATGCGGGCCGCCCGGGTCATCGTCGACATCGGCATGCACCTGGAGCTGGAGATCCCGGCGGACTCCCCCTTCCACCCCGGCGAGCACTGGACTCCCGAGCTGGCCCAGGAGTTCTTCGGCGCGCACAGCAGCCGCTCGGCGGACTTCGTGGAGAGCGAGCTGACCCGCTATCTGACCATCCCGGGGCAGGCGATCGGCTACAAGCTCGGCGAGCGGGCCTGGCTGCAGGGCCGCGAGAAGGCGCGCGAGCGGCACGGCGACGCGTTCGACCTCAAGGCCTGGCACATGGCGGCGCTCTCGCAGGGCTCGCTCGGCCTGGACGACCTGGTGGACGAGCTCGCCCAGCTCTGACGATCCGTCACGTCAGTGGCGGAAGCCGCCTTCCGAGTCGATCACCTGGCCCGTGATCCAGTCCGCCTCGTCCGTGGCGAGCCATGCGATGAGGCGGGCCGGGTCGTCGGGCATGCCCCAGCGGCCGGAAGGGAATCGCGCGGCAACCGCCTCGTATGTCTCCCCGGTCGCGTAATCCGTGTCCACGGGACCGGGGTTGACGGTGTTCACCGTGATCGCCTGCTGGGCGAGCGTGGTCGACAGGGAGCGTGTGATCGAGGCGAGTGCGCCCTTCTGGAGGGCGTAGGCGATCTCGCCGGGCATACCGCCGGCGATGTCCTGGCCGGAGGTCATCATCACGACGCGTCCGCCGGTGGTGCGCGAGGGCAGTGCGGCGCGGTGCCGGGCGTAGGCCTGGACGAGCAGCAGCACCGAACGCGTGTCGACCGCCCAGTGCGCGTCGAGCATTGCGGCGTCGATGGTGTCGAGGGTGCCGTCGCTGCCGCTGAGGGCGTGGTTGGCGACCAGGATGTCGAGCCGTCCGCCGAGTGCCGAGCCGGCCGTGGCGATCAGTCGGTCGGGCGCGGCCGGGTCGCTGAGGTCGCCGGGTCCCCCGACGATCCGGGCCGCCGGGTCACCGAGCGCCGCACGTACGGAGGCGATCACGTCCTCGGTGCGGTCGGCGCCCCAGGGCATGGCGGTGTCGTGCGGCACGTGGTGGTGCACATAGACGCTCGCTCCGTACGCGGCGAGCCGCCGGGCCACGGCATGTCCGATGCCGGCACGTCTGCTGGCCCCGGTCACCAGGGCGGTGCGGCCGCGCAGGGGCAGCGGGTCACGGCGCAGGTCTTCGGGGGCGGGGTGCGGAAGCCGGGGCATGGACGACCATGATGGGCAACGCTCCGACCCGGCGCACGCGATTATCCGTGCTCGACTGTCCGTTCTCGGCGCTCGACCATCGGCGCTCGGCTATCCGTGCTCGATGCGCCGCAGTTGTACGAGGCCCAGCCAGGTCTCCGGCCCCGGCTGGACGTTGGCCGCGCGCACCGCGTACCTGCCCGGTTCCAGCACGACCCGGAGGCAGTCCGTCCGCTCCGTCTGGCTGCCGGGCCAGGCCGAGTCGAACAGCACGACCGTGCCCGGCACTTCCCAGCGCACCTCGTGCTCCCAGTCCGCGGCGGCGAGGGCCGCGGGAACGCCTGCCAGGAGTTCGTCCTCGGAGTTCGCCGCCCACCACCGTACGAAGGTGGCATGCTCCGGCAGGAAGGCGGTGGAGGCGGGTTCGTCGCCCAGGACCAGGGCGGCCGAGTCGCCGACCGGAAGCAGCCCCACGAACCCGTCGACCTCGCAGGCCCGGTCGTAGTCGGAGGCGGCATCCTCACCGTCGGCACCCGCCCAGAACGGCAGCACCGTCTCCGGCACCGCTATCAGCGGTCCGCCGCCCGACTCGACCCACTCCAGCGCACCGGGTTCCGCGTATCGCACCATGGCGCAGAACGGTACACGCACAGGAATCCACGAATCCGCCGTCCCCCGTTCCTCCCCGCGGCTCCTGTCCGAGGTCCTACGGGAGTGAGCCGGTCGGCGACGGTTCAGCAGCCGCAGTCCTCCGTGGCCACCGGCGCCGTCAGCAGGTCGGCGGGGCGACGCTCGCGGCCCTTCCAGGTCTCGTATGCGAGGCCCTCGCGTGCCCAGTACTCGAAGCCGCCGAGCATCTCCTTGACCTGATAGCCGAGTTCGGCGAGGGCGAGCGCGGCCCGGGTCGCGCCGTTGCAGCCGGGGCCCCAGCAGTAGGTGACCACCGGCACGGACTTGTCGAGGAGTTGTCCGGCCTGCTCGGGGATGAGTGCGGTCGGCAGATGGACGGCGCCGGGGAGGTGTCCCTGGTCCCAGGACTCGGTGGAGCGGGAGTCCAGGACGACGAACCCGGGGTCGCCGCCGGCCGCGAGTGCGGCGGCGACGTCCGAGACGTCGGCGTGGAAGACCAGGCTCGCGCGGAAGTAGGCGGCGGCCACGGCCGGGGCGGCCGGAGCGACGCGCAGGACGGGGTTGACGGCGGTCGTGGTGCTGCTCATGATCTGACCTGCTTTCTCCGACGTTGTCGCTACGGCCAGAAATCTACGGTTGCCGTCGCTCTCCCAGAAGTGGCGTTCCCCGGCCCGAACCTTGCCCGGCCGGGGATTCCCCTGCTATTCCTCCCCCATGACCGTGTTTTCCCCGGACGCCACCGACTGGCGCATCCTCGACGTCCTCCAGCGCGAGGGCCGCGCCAGCTTCGCCGAGCTGGCACGTGCCGTCTCCATGTCGCCGAGCGCGGTCACCGAACGGGTGCGCCGCCTGGAGGAGGCGGGCGTCATCCAGGGGTACGCCGCCGTCGTGGACCCCGAGCGGCTGGGGCTGCCGATCCTCGCGTTCGTACGGCTGCGGTATCCGAACGGCAACTACAAACCCTTCCACGACCTGGTCGCCGTGACGCCCGAGATCCTCGAGGCCCACCATGTGACGGGCGACGACTGCTTCGTCATCAAGGTCACCGCCCGCTCGATGCGCCATCTGGAAGAGGTGTCGGGCAAGATCGGCGCACTCGGCTCGGTGACCACGAGCGTCGTCTACTCCTCCCCGCTGCCCCGGCGGCCCCTCGGTCACTGACCTCGCTGCCGGACGAACGACCCCGATCTTCCCTTCACGACCTCGAGTTGCGCATGGATGCGGCGTCTCAGATCGGCGACATGGCTGACGATGCCGACGCTGCGGTCGCGCTCACGCAGGGAGTCGAGCACGTCGAGGACCTCGTCGAGGGTCTGGTCGTCGAGGCTGCCGAAGCCCTCGTCGATGAAGAGTGTGTCCAGGCGGACCCCGCCGGCCTCGTCGGTGACGACGTCCGCGAGGCCGAGGGCGAGGGCCAGCGAGGCGAAGAACGTCTCGCCGCCCGACAGGGTCGCCGTGTCCCGCTCACGTCCCGTCCACGCGTCGACGACGTGCAGCCCGAGCCCGCTGCGGCCGCGTCCGGTCCGGTCGTCGGAGTGGACGAGGGTGTAACGACCGGACGACATGCGCTGCAGCCGCACGGTCGCCGCGGCGGCCACCTGCTCCAGGCGGGCGGCCAGCACATACGACTCCAGGCGCATCTTCCGCTCGTTGTCCGCCGAGGTGCCCGCGGCGAGGGCGGACAGGCGGGCCACCCGGTCGTACTCCTCGCGCAGCGGGGCCAGCCGTCGTACGCCCGCGGCGGAGCGGGCGGAGAGCCGGTCGAGTTCGCCGCAGCGGCGGGCGGCCGCGTCGCGTGCGGAGGCGGCGTCGCGCAGCCGCTGGGCCGCGACGGCGGCGGCCCGCTCCGCCGAGGCGAGGTCGGCGGCCGGCTGCTGGGCGGCGGCCGCGGTGTCGGCCTCCGCCAGCACGGCCCGTACGGCTGCCTCCTCGGACTGCCAGGCGTCCAGGCGGCGTTGGAGCTCGCGGTGGGCGACGTCGTCGAGGAGTGCGGCGGCCGCGGCCTGCGGGGTGTCGAAGCCCGCGCGGAAGGCGGCGTCGGCGAGCCGGGCGTCGGCGTCCTTGAGCCGCTGGGCGGTGTCCTCGGCGGCACGAGCGGTTTCGGCGCCCTCGGTGAGCAGCGCGACCCTGCGCTCCAGCTGCGCGGCCCGCGCGGCCACACTGTCCGCCGTGCCACGCGCCTGCGCCAACTCCTCTTCCAGGCCGGTCCGTTCGCTCTCAAGGCGCTCGCGGTGACCCACCCGTGAGGCGGCTCTGACCGCCGCCTCCTGCCGCACCGCGATTCGCCGCTCGTGCTCCTGCTCCGCCCGCCGCAGCTGCTCGCTCGCCGGGTGCAGCTCGGAGGCGGCAGCGCGCGCCCGCGCGTACAGCAGCTCCAACTCCTCGACCTCTTCGGCGAGTCGGGCCGTGGGCGTGTCGCCCGCCTCGGCCGTGGCGGCGGCGAGTGCCTCTCGTACGACGCCGAGGCGCCGCTCGCCCTCGGCGCGCTGTTCGTCTGCGCGCTGGTAGGCGGCCAGGGCGCGCTCCTCCGCCTCGCGGTCGACATGCCCGGCGACCTTGCGCGCGAGGGCGGGGTGCTCGGTGGCTCCGCAGACGGCGCACGGCTCGCCGTCGGTGAGGCTCGCTGCCAGCTCGGCCGCGATGCCGTTCAGCCGCTGTTCCTTGAGGTCGAGCCAGTGGGCGCGGGCCTCGGTGGCACGTTCGCGGGCGGCGAGCACGCGCGCGTGGGCCTCATCGGTGTCGCGGGCGAACTGGTCGCGCTGGCGGGCCGCGCCGAGCCTGCGCTGTGCGGGCCCGCGCTGCACGCCGAGCTGCTCGGCCCTTGTCGCGGCCTCCTGCGCGGATTCGATACGGGCGTGCACTCCGGTACGGGTCGTCTCCCAGTCCGCGAGCCAGGCCTCGGCCTCCTGCAGGATCTCCTCGTCGGCGCGCTCCCGGCGGTCGAGGTCGACGCGCTCCGCGACGAGGTCGGCAAGACGCTGCTCGGCGCGACGGGCCGACTCCAGGCCGCCGAGCTCCTCGGTCGTCCGCCGCGCGGCGACGGCGAGCCCGGCCGCACCGGCGTCGGCGAAGTTCTCGGGCAGCAGGGCACGCGCATGCACCTCGGCGGCGGCCGCCCGTCGGTGCTCGGCATCGGCGGCTTCCCGCAGCTCCAGTGCGGGCGCCACCGTCTCGGCCTTGCGGGCCCGCTCCATGCGGGCCTGCGCCTCCTGGTACGCGCCTGCGCCCTCCGCCAGCCGGGCGGCGCGCTCCCGGGCCTCTGCGAACCGCCCCTGCAGCCGGGCCACTTCGCGTACGTCGCCCAGCGTGCGCTCGGCGGCCGCCTGCGCCGACTCCACGGCCGTGAGCCGGCAGTGGGCGATCGTCAGCTGCTCCCGGGCGGTGCTGCGGGCGACGGCTGCGGCGGTGATGACGGCCTCGGCCAGGCCGGGCTCACCCGGTGCCAGCTCCGGCAGTTCCATGACGCCGCCCGCGGCCTGCTGCATGCGGTGCGCGTCGGCCAGCAGCGCGGTGTCCCCCTCGCGGACCTGCGCCTCGGCGGCGCGGCGGCGCTCGGCCAGGCGCTTCTCGACCTCGGCGAAGCGATGGGTGTCGAAGAGGCGGCCCAGCAGCTTGCCGCGCGCCTCGGCGTCGGCGCGCAGGAAACGCGCGAAGTCGCCCTGGGGAAGCAGCACGACCTGGCAGAACTGCTCGCGGCTCATGCCGAGCAGCTGTGTGATCTCCTCGCCGATCTCCTGGTGCGAGCGGCTGAGGTCCTTCCAGGCGCCGGCCGTCGCGTCGTACTCGCGCAGCCAGCTCTGGGCCTTCTCCAGCGTCGTGCCCGAGCCGCGCTTCTTGGGGCGCTCCCAGGGCGGCTGCCGGGTGACCTCCAACCGGCGTCCGGCGACGGTCAGTTCGAGGGTCACTCCCGTGCGCGTGCCGGTCGCCGCATGGTCGCTGCGCAGGGCCAGGCCCTGGCCGCTCTGGCGGGCGCCGGGGACGGAGCCGTAGAGCGCGTAGCACACGGCGTCGAGCACGGACGTCTTGCCCGCTCCGGTCGGTCCGTGCAGCAGGAAGAGCCCGGCTGCCGACAGCTCGCCGAAGTCGACGGTCTGGGATCCGCCGAACGGCCCGAATGCCGTGATGTCCAGCCGGTGCAGCCTCATCGGGCCACCTCCCGCACGGCCTCGTCCGCGCGCACCGCGTCGAACGCGTCCCGCAGCACGGCCTGTTCGCGCCCGTCGGGGCCGGCGCCGCGCACATGGGCGACGAAGTCCTCGGCGATCTGCTGGTCGCTGCGGCCCGCGAGCCGCCTGGCGTACGACACGTCCGGGTCGTCCGGCGCCCGCTCGGGGTCGAAAACGAGGCTGAGGATGTGCGGGAAGCGCTCGGTGAGCCGAGCCATGGGGTCGGCCGGGCGGACCGGGTCGGTGAGGGTGGCCTCGACCCACGCCTCCTCGTGCCGTGCCAGCCCGGGCTCGGCCAGCAGTTCCTCCAGGGTGCCCCGGATTCTGGCCAGCTCGCGCGGCACCGGGCAGTCGACGCGCTCGGCGGTGACGGAGCCGTCGGCGCCGAGGTCGACGAGCCACATGGTCTTGCGCTGGTCGGCCTCCGAGAAGGAGTACGGCAGCGGGGAGCCGGAGTAGCGTACGCGCTCGGTGATCGTCTGGCAGCCGTGCAGGTGCCCCAGCGCCACGTAGTCGACCCCGTCGAAGACCCCGGCGGGCACGGCGGCGACCCCGCCCACGGTGATGTCCCGCTCGCTGTCACTGGCCTCGCCGCCGGTGACGAAGGCGTGCGCGAGGACGACGGAACGGGTGCCCCGCGCGCGCGTGGCGAGGTCGGCGCGGACACGGTCCATGGCGGCGGCGAGCACCGCCTCGTGCCCCGCCTTCTCCACGCCGAACTCGTCCTTCACCAGGGCCGGTTCCAGATACGGCAGCCCATAGAACGCCACATCACCGTGTGCGTCGGACAGCACCACCGGCGTTCCGCACGCCGACGGCTCGGTCCGCAGGTGGATGCCGGCCCGCCCGATGAGGCCGGCGCCGACACCGAGCCGACGGGCCGAGTCGTGGTTCCCGGAGATCATCACCGTGGGCACACCCAGGTCGGCGAGACGGTGCAGGGCGTCGTCGTACAACTCGACCGCGGCCAGCGGCGGCACCGCCCGGTCGTACACATCCCCCGACACGACCACCGCGTCGACGCCGCGCTCACGCACGGTGGTGACAAGGTGGCCGATGAACTCGGCCTGGGCCCCGAGCATGTTCACCCGGTGGAACGCCCGGCCGAGATGCCAGTCGGAAGTGTGCAGCAGTCGCATGATCCCCGAGACTAACGGCCGGGTCTGACATCACGGTCGGTTACTCCCGTATCGGCCCGTCATGAACCGTCCCACACCGTACTGAGATGCGTACGCGACCGTCGCCGTTCCGCTGTGCCTACGCGGATTGTCCGTTGCCGAGCACCCAGCACCGGGTCGGCGCCCCGGCGGTGAGTGCCCGGAGAGACGCGGCCGGCGTCTCGCCCTGGTCGCCGACCAGAACGACGCCGGGCATCGTCGCCCGCCACGCCCCCGTCCTCGCCTGTCCCACCGGCCGTTTCCCGCCCGCTGATCAGCCGGGTCGCCGGCGGAGCCGGGGCGCGAGCACTGTGCGTACGACCTTGGCCACGTTGCTCGCGGCGGATCCGCCCTCTTCTTCGGTTTCCGGTTCCAGCGTGCGCTGGATCTGCAGCAGCAGCTGGTTGGTCGACCGCCAGAGAGGGACGAACATGCCGGCGACCGGCCCGATGCCCTCGACCGGGCCGCCGGACAGCTCGGTGACCTTCTTGGCGACCGTGACCGTTGCCGGGTCGCGCAGGATCAGGTGCACCTCATCGTCGACCAGCCGGATTTCCATCTTGCGGGCGGCGGCCTCGTCCGGGTTCGCGTCCGTGGTCGTCTCCGGATCCAGCTCGTCGATCTTGGCGGCGACCGCGTCCGGATCGACCCCGAGTTCGCGCAGCGCCCTGGCCGCCATGCTGTTCTCCGCCCGCAGCATCGCCTCCAGCAGGTGATGGCTGCCGACCGGTGCGCCACCGGCGAGCGCGCCGGCGGCGGCCACAGTGTCCTGGGTGGCGGGTGTGCCGGCCGGCCAAGGGGCCGCCGCGACGTCCTGTGCTCCCTCCGATGAGGCCAGCACCGCGGCACGGATCCTGCTGATCGGATTGATCCGCCGGGCAAGCACCTTCGCGCCGACGCCCTCGCCTTCCCCGGCGACCAGGGCGAGCAGGATGTGTTCCGTACCGATGTAGGTGTGGTGCAGCTGCTGCGCCTCGCGCAGAGCGAGGTCCAGCGTCTTCTTGGCGCTCGGCGCGAACGGGATATGGCCCCTCGGCTCCGCCGTGCCGGGCTTGGCCACCGCGGCGATATCGGCCTGCGCCGCCTCCTTGTCGTACCCGAGCTGGTGCAGGACTTTCGCCGCCGTGCTGTCCGGCGCATCGAGCAGCCCCAACAGGATGTGCTCCGTGCCGATGTGGTTGTGCTTGAGCAGCCTCGCCTCCTCCTGAGCCGTGACGACCACCTTGCGGGCTTCCACCGTGAACCGTTCAAATGGCATGGGTCCATGGTCTCAACCGTGTCAATACACTGTTATTGATAGGGTCACCGTGCTGAAGGGAAGGTGTGATGGAGACTCCGTCGGACTGGGAGGACCGGCTCGCGCGCTGGCAGAACGAGCTGGAGCTCTTCGAGCAGCTGGACGAGACACCCTGGGTCACGCTGGCCAAGGCGGAAACCGAGACCGGCGTTTCCCGCTCGGCCCTGCGGTCCTGGTACCGCAACGGCGAGATCCAGTCCCGGCTGGTGGACGGCCCGAACGGCCCGCAGCGCCTGGTCCAGCTGGACGCGGTGATCGAGCGCGCCGCAGCATCCCCGCGCATTCAGCGCAGGGCGGAACGGGAAGTCAGCCTGGAGGCCCAAGTCACCCTGCTACGACACCGGGTTGACCAGCTCGAGCTGCGGCTGGCCGCCCTGGAGCGGAAATGACCGGCGCGAGCAGCACCGTGCCGGCGGCCCGAACGGGTGCTCGGGTGCACCGGCCGACACCCATCGCGCCAGAGGCCTTCAGCAGGGGCCGCCCTCCCGACAACATGCGGATCCCTACCGGGAGATGAGCACGAGAGACCGCCTGTTATGGTGCGCCGATGTCATCGATCAAGCAGTTCCAGGTCACCTTCGACTGCGCAGAACCTGCGCGCCTCGCCGGTTTCTGGTGCGAGGTGTTGGGGTACGTCGTGCCTCCGGTCCCGGAGGGGTTTGCCACTTGGGAGGACTATCACCGTTCGCTGCCGCCTGAGGATCAGGTCATCTACTTCGCTTGCAGTGATCCCTCAGGTGTGGGCCCCCGCCTGCTCTTCCAGCGCGTTCCCGAAGGCAAGATCGTCAAGAATCGGGTGCATCTCGACGTGCGGGCCGGCACGGGACTCGTGGGTGAGGAGCGCCTTGCCACACTGGAGGCCGAATGCGCACGACTGGTCGCGCTCGGTGCGGTACACCTGCGAACGCTGCTTGCCGATGACGACAACGAGTCGTGCATCCTGATGCAGGACATCGAGGGCAACGAGTTCTGTCTCGACTGAGCAGCCTCCGAGACGGCGAGGTGGGGAGCCGCCTCCCTCGGGCCTTTCTTGAAGCTGATCCCGTACGGCGCGGGAGTTGTCCCGTGAGGGCAAGGTTGTACAGCCCGGCGATGCCGGGCATGGTGTGGTGATCTCGACGGTCCGCGCAGCTTCCGGGCCGGGTCGGGCTGCACCGCAGGCCTGCTTGTTGCGCCGGACGCCGGACCCGGAACTCGGTGCCGTCGAAGATGCCGGTCCTCCCGGTCGCGCCAAGATGTTCGACGACTTCGCTCGGGGTCCGCAGCCGCACATCGGGGGCGATGGTGCACCCTTGCTCCGCGAGCAGGGGCACGAACTGCTGCTCACGCCCGACGAGTTGGCGGCTGTCAGCGGCGGACGCACGGTCCGGCATGATGTCGGCGCCCCGCTGCCGATCACGTCGGACACGCTGCGCGTCCAGGCGGCGCGGGTCACCGCCGTCGGGCAGGTGCGCATCGTCGTCGCGGCGGTCAGGCGCGGTCGCCGCGACTAGGCATTGCGCGAGCTTCTCGCCCAACTGGCCTTCGCCTCGGACCTCACCCTCATCGCCGCGTCGTACGTCGGCCACCGCACGGCCCGCGCCGCTCTGCGCGACAACGCCCTGCGGCACGGCGCCGAAGCGATCGGCCTGCCCGCGCAGGTCACCGGCGGGTGCCTGCATCTGTCGGTGATCGACGAGGGCCCTGGCTTCCGACGGCACCGCGCACGCCGAGAACACGCCTTCAGGGCCCACCGTCACGCTCGACATCGCCTGCTGAGACCCGCGTAGCGTGAAGGGAGAAGGAGATGAGGGTCATGACCGGACAGGTATTGACCGAGGTCAGCGCAGCCGTCGCACCCGAACGGGAGGCCGACCTTGTCGCCGCCTACCGTGAACTTGTCGCAGGTACCCTGCCCGATGGGCTGGTGCGTACTGAGCTGCTGGGCGGACAGGACGGACACTGGCGCATTCAGACGCTGTGGCGGGACCGCGCCGCACTGGACGCGATGCGCGCGGCCCCGGAGGGGCCGGCAGCGCCCCGGCTCTTCCGTGAAGTCGGCGCCGAACCTGCTCTCGCGCTGTTCGACGTCAAGGCACACCGCACCGCGCAGACTCCCATGTAGGTGGCCCCATGCCGGTCCGATCCCGAGCACGACGGCGAGTGCGGCGAAACCGAGCGGGGTGATCAGGCCGGTGCCGGCACCAACACGGGACCGGTTTTACCGACCGTGGCGTACCGACTGTTCGTGCTGACGGAGACGTCGCCGGGCCGTTGCCCGCGCCTTCCACTGCCCTGGCACTGACACTGCCGTACCGGAGTGCCGATCAAGAACGCCGCAGACACCCTTCGGGCAGGGCCGTCCCGGTGCTGTGAAGGTGTTCGATGGCTGCGGCAAAGGAATAGCAGTCGAAGAGCGCCGAATGCTCGTTGCCGGCGGCCGGTTTGGGGAGTCCGAGAACCTGCCACAGACGGCCCACATTGGAGGACGCGGTTTCCGGTGCGAGGGAGTTCAGCCAGGGCCGGATATTCAGGAAATGCGCGGCCAGGAACCCGTTCTTGACCTCTTCTCCGCGAGCTCGCGCCCAGCCGACGTTCTCGCCGAGAACGACCATGTCGTTGCCGTAGGAGAGCACCGCCTCGCCCCGGCAGAAACCCAGGAAGTCACCCAGGGCCTCGGCCGCGGGAATCCCGTCCCGGTCCACCCGCTCCTGCTCGATGCCGGTGAGCTCGGTGAAGTACGCGGACAGGCGGGGGTTGACCACAGGGCGGACCAGCGCTTCGTACTCCTCGACCACGGAACAGTCCTCACGCAGGCGCAGCGCCCCGATCTGCACGATCTCACGGAGCTGCCCCGGTGCTCCCCAGTCCTGTTCGAGTGCCCCCGGCCATGACGTGAATTCGAGGTCGAACACAACGAATGTGGACACTACAGAACTCCCTCTGGTGCAGATTGCCGCCACATTATCCCGGACCCTTGCAACACGAGGCGTTTTCCCGTGAGATCCACTTCCAGTCGTCATTACATGACCCGCGCCGTTTATCAACGAGTTGTGCAACCGGCAGCCGGCATAGGTCATCACGTCGACTATGGCACTAATGTGCGGCGTGATCGCCTCATTCCCCGGTACAGGACTCCTCGATGCAGCGGAGCAGGAACGGAACCATGCCCCGTTCCAGCAAGGCCAGTTCCCAGGCCCTCCGCGCCTTCGTCACGTGCGACTCGGCGTCGCCGGCGCAGACGGAACGCCGACGCGCCGCGATCACCGACAGCCAGATCAGGTCACCGACCACCGCACCGACGGCCACCGCGCAGAGGAGCAGTCCCGCGGTGATCAGACCGTCGCCGACGTAGGGCCGCCCGCCGAAGACACGCAACCCGCAACCGGGCACAAGGAAGAGGAGCCCCAGCACGGCCAACAGCCCCGGGTACAGCACCGCCGGCGCGCGCAGCGACCACCTGCCGGTGCTCCGAACCGCCGATGCTTCGCCGTCCGGAGACGGACTGGAGCCCATGGCCACCGCTTCGAGGTAGGCGCGGTACTCGGCGTCCGCCGATGCCGAGATCGCCGTACGCGCCTGAAGCACTCTCACGCGCAGACACCCGCGGCTGACGGTGCTTCCGCAACGCTCGACCGCCTCCTCGATCTCGGCGCGGCCCATGGCCTCGTCCAGCACCCGCTCGAACACGGCACTGGACTCCGGCCTTGACGGTTCGTCATCCGTCATACGTCCCCCGATGTTGACAGCCTGGTCATTGTCGGCGCCTTCAGGACGGAGCCGTGAGTCCAATGCGGCGGCCGTCGGTCCGCGGTCCCGACTCGGCGCGAGGCGCCCCTTCCCCAGAGACCCGGTCAGGCATTGAGCGCCCCGGTGGCCAGGAGCCCGAGCAGCCCCAACCCGACGACGATCCGGTAGATCACGAAAGCGTTGAAGGAGTGCTTGGCGACGAACTTCAGCAGCCACGCGATGGAGGCGTACGCGACCACGAACGAGACGGCGGTTCCGACGGCCAGCGGCACCGCACCGACCCCGGCGCCCACGGCATCCTTCAGTTCGTACAGGCCGGCGCCCGTCAGGGCCGGAATGCCGAGGAAGAAGGAGAGTCGGGTCGCCGCCACCCGGTCCAGGTCCAGGATCAGGGCCGTGGACATGGTGGCGCCGGAGCGGGAGAAGCCGGGAAAGAGCAGGGCGAGAATCTGTGAGCAGCCGACCAGCATCGCGTCCTTGAAGGTGGTGTCGTCCTCACCCCGCTTGTGCCGGCCCATCTGGTCGGCCGCCCACATCACACCGGAGCCGACGATGAGCGAGCCGGCCACCACCCACAGCGAGCCGAGCGGCCCCTCGACGAGCTTCTTGGCGGCCAACCCCACGACCACGATCGGGATGGTGGCGTAGATGACCCACCAGGCGAACTTGTAGTCGTGGTGGTGGCGCTCCTCGCGATTGCGGAGGCCGCGGCCCCAGGCGGAGACGATGCGCGTGATGTCCTTGAAGAAGTACACGAGTACGGCGGCGATCGCGCCGACCTGGATGACTGCGGTGAAGCCGACCACCGAGGTGTCGTCGACCGGGATGTCCATCAGCCCCTCGGTGATCTTCAGATGTCCGGTGGAGGAGACGGGCAGGAACTCGGTCACCCCCTCGACGACTCCGAGGACGGCGGCCTGGCCGATGCTGATGGCGCTCATGGGGGACCCATCTGTGTGGCACACTCGGGACACGGAAGCTTTTACACGGGAGTAAAACTCCTACACGGGTGTAGAAGATAGAGGGCGATGCGGGAGAACGACAAACCCATGGACGCCGATACGCACGGGCGGGGTCCGAAACGGGCGAACGGCGCCCGCGAGGCCGAGTTCCTCGCCCTGCTCCAGCAGGCCGGCACCGCGCTGACCCCGGGCGAGGTGACCGAACGCCTCCGCGACGGACTGACGTACAACAGCGTGGTGACGATCCTGACCCGCATGCACACCAAGGGCCTGCTCACCCGCAACCCGCGCGGACGGGCCTACGCCTACGCCCCCGTCACCGACGACGCCGGGTTCGCCGCCCGCCGCATGAAAACCGTCCTGGAGGAGCGCCCCGACCGCGAGGCCGTCCTCGCCCGCTTCGCCGACGGCCTGTCCGACACGGACGCCGACCTGCTGCGCCAACTGCTCGGCCCCGAGCAGGACTCCGACCGGTAGGAGGCGACGGACCCTTGCGCATCGCCGTCTATCTGCCGCTGCTGCTCTCCCTGATCGCCCCGCTCGCCGCCCGGCCGCTGTCCGAGCGGTGTGAACCCCGCCTGGCCACCTGGCTGCTCACCGGCTCTGCGCTCGTCCTGGGCGCGGCGAGCACCGTCTCCCTGGGCCTGCTGGCCGCCACCGGCCTGATCCGCATCCCGCAACTCGCCGCCCTCGGCCACTGGTCGGCCACCTCGGCACAGCGCGACGACCCCGCCGAGCTCTCCGTGGCCCTGATCGCGGGACTGCTCGTGGGTGGCGCTGTTCTCGCCGCGGCCCGCATGCTCTGGCGTCGGGCCCGCACCCTGGCGGCGGCGGCACTGGATGCCGCCTGCATGCCCACCCGCGACGGCACGGTCATCGTCGACGACGAGGCACCGGACGCCTACGCACTGCCCGGCCTGCCCGGCCTGCCCGGCCGCATCGTCGTCTCCACCGGCATGCTGCACACCCTGGACGAGACCGAGCACGGCATCCTGCTCGCCCACGAGCGCGCCCACCTGACCGGCCACCACTACGCCTTCGTCGCCCTCGCCCAGCTCGGCGCCTCGGCCAACCCCCTGCTGCGCCCCTTCGCGACCGCCGTCGCCTACACCATCGAACGCTGGGCCGACGAGAACGCCGCCAGGGCCACCGGCGACCGCAGCCGCGTCGCCCGTACCGTCGGCAAGGCCGCCCTCGCCGCCCACCGCGCGCCGGCCCTCACCCGCGCGGCCGGGGCAGCCCTCGGCATCCTCGGCCGCCATGGCCCGCTCGCCTCCGCGGGCCCGGTGCCCCGCCGTGTCGCCGCGCTTCTCGCCCCACCCCTCGACCGCCGTCCCGTCCTCGCCGCGGCCACCACGGCCGTCCTCACGGCCACGCTCCTCGCCACCGCCGAAGCCGCCCACGACCTCCACCGCCTGTTGGAGACCGTAGGCGCCAGGTAGCCACTCGCCGAAACACCACTGCAATGGCAGGTCGGGCCGCGGGTCGGCGACGACGTCGACCTCTCTGGGCAGAAGGTCCCGGGCATCGAGACCGTGTTGGGCTGACGCAAACCAAGCGGCTACAGGGCGACAACGAGCACGCAACGGGCGTGCGGCGACGCTGCGGCTCGCCGCCGCTCGCCGCCTACCATCCCCGGACAGGGGCCCACGAGCGCCCGCAGGCAGGGGGGTCCCATGTGGTCGACCGCTTCACGGCCGGTGTTCCGGCGCCTCGTCGGCGCTGTCGCGGTGGGCCTGGGCCTGGCCGCAACCTCAGGGTGCACGGTTCCCGTCGATGCCGTCGCCGGCATCTCCGTGACCACCGACGGCCGTCTGCTCGGCGTCATGATGGTCTGCAGGCATCACATCGATGGCGCAACCCTCTACAGGGCCTGCCAGAGCAGGTAACGCCACCCGTAATCCCAAACCACAGAAGAGCAGTTGCCTCAACGGCTCTCCAACTCCCCGATCCGAGCGATCGTCGCTCCACTCTTGGGGCACACCCACACCGCTGTGTCCGCCGCGACCGTCGGCGTCAGCGGATGCGTGTCGGGGTGGGTCGGGCAGTTCGGCCACACCGCCGGTGCGCCCTCGGACCACAGCGCCTCCACCGCCCACTCCTGGACCTGATCCGCGAGGTTCGCCAGCCGCTCCGCGACGGTGCCGCCCAGCGGCGAGGTCAGGCCCTGGCCCGAACCGTCCGGGGCATGGAGCATGATCCCGTACGTGTCGTCCACACGTATGCGCGGCCGCACCACGCACTGCGCCCGGAGGTCCCGCAGGACCGTCTCCAGGGCTTCGGAGAATTCCACGTCGTCCACAGGGGCTCCGATCGCATCGCGAAGGACTGGCACGGCTTCCACTATGCCGCCGACCGCAGGAGCGAGGGGCGCGGCGCCGCTGGATCCGGAGCAGCGCTGGATCGGCGCTCGCCGCGTGTCGGCCGGGGCCGAGTGTCCTGGGTGAGTCGATCGGCCACTCCCGGATACAGGCCCGGGCGGGTCGGTCGGCGTGGGTGAGGAAGGACCGACCCGCCCGGGAGTTCGCGCCGCTCGGGGCAACCTGAGCAACAAGCCCGCGCGGGTTACACGCCCACGTCGCGGGTGCGGATGTCGTCCAGGGACTCGCGGCGTACGAGGAGACGGGCGCAGCCGTCACGTACGGCGGCCACCGGTGGGCGGCCGACCAGGTTGTAGCCGGACGCCATGGACAGGTGGTAGGCGCCCGCCACGGGCACTCCGAGAAGGTCTCCCGGGCGTACGTCGCCGGGGAGTTCGACGTCCGCGGCAAGGATGTCTCCGGCCTCGCAGTGCCGGCCCACCACAGTCACCCGGGCCGGGTCGGCGATGCTGTGCCGACCGATGAGTCGTGGCGCGTACCGCACGCCGTAGAGCGCGGGCCGCGGGTTGTCGCTCATGCCGCCGTCCACCGCCACGAACACCCTCTCGCCCGTGTGCTTCACGGCCAGCACGTGGTAGAGCGCGATACCGGCCGGGCCGACGATCGCACGCCCCGGTTCGATGATCACGTGCGGCACCGGGAGTTGGGCCGCGGCACACGCCTCAGCGAGTTCGATACGCACCCGGTGGGCCAGCGCGGTCGGATCGAGGCCCTCCTCGCCGGGGCGGTAGGCGATCCCGTGACCGCCGCCCAGGTCGAGTTCGGACAGGACCAGGCCGTGCTGTTCGTGCAGCCTGGCCATGAGGCCGACCGTGCGGCGTACGGCGGCGACGTACGGCTTGACGCTCGTGATCTGCGACCCCAAGTGACAGTGCAGGCCGGTCAGTTCGAGTTGCGGCTGGTCGAGTATCCGGGCGATGGCGTGCTGGGCGTAACCGTCGGAGATCGACAGGCCGAACTTCTGATCGTCCGTGCCGGTGCGGATCTTCTCGTGGCCGCCCGCACTGATCCCGGGCACCACACGGACCATCACCTTCTGGTGACCGCCGGGGCCGACCGCCGCAGCCAGCCGCGCGATCTCCGAAGGGCTGTCGATGACGATACGGCCGACGCCGAGCCGGAGGGCCGTCTCCAGGTCCTGCGGGGACTTGGCGTTGCCGTGCAGGACCATCCGCTCCGGCGGGAAGCCGGTGGTCACCGCGAGTTCCAGCTCGCCGGCGGAGCAGACGTCGAGGCCGAGGCCCTCCTCGGCCATCCAGTGGACCATGGCCCGGCACAGGAACGCCTTTGCCGCGTACAGGACTTCGGCGTCGGGGAAGGCGTGCCGGTAGGTGCGGCAGCGGTCGCGGACCTCGTTCTCGTCGAGGACATAGACAGGGGTGCCGAAGCGGTCGGCGATCTCCGCGAGCGGCACGCCGCCCACGGTCAGGTCGCCCGGACGGGGCTCGGCGGTCGAGGCCGGCCACACCGACAGTTCGGCGGAGGTGGAAGGGACGGCGGGTTCGTGAAGGGTGGTCATCGCCTGCTCTCCTCTCAACCGATCCGCAGGGCCGGGGCGGTCGGGGCCAACTCGGGGGCGGCGGACGCGACCGGTACGGGCGCCGGCGCGGTGAACTGGGGGTCGATGGTGACGGTGGTGACGCCGAGCGGGGCGGTCAGTGCGCGCAGCGCGGGCTCGGCGAGGCGGATCCACGCCTGCCCGGGACCGAACGTCGCGGTCAGCCTCCGCAGCGAGGTGAAGCCGACGGCGGTGCGGCCGCCGAGAGGTGTGCGGAAGAGCCGGGCCACGCACCGTGAAGGACCCGGCCGGACCGGGACGAACAGGGGTCCGGCCGGGAACCGATCGGAGGGCTCGGGGTCTTCGCCGTACTGGAGTTGTTCCATGGGATACCTCCGGAGGATCCGAAGTGGCTGAAGGGATGGGCCGAAGCGCCCGGACGCGGGGAGGCGGACCGGGGCGCACCAACGACGCTAAGCCCGCCCACCGCGGCTCGCGGACCCCTCCTGACGGGATGCTGACGGTGATCGGGACGACGTTGACGGGATGCTGGCGTTCCTGGTGATCAGCCCGGAAGGCAGCAAGCAGGGCCCCGAGCTCCTCGAGCGCCGTCTCGCCCTGTACGGCGAGGCGCCGCGGATGGTCTTCGGGGCCGACACGTATCGGGCGTTCGCGCGGGCGCTGATGGCCGCGGGTCTGGCGGCCGACTTCGGCCTTGAGCTGATCGAGAGCCGGACGCTCGACGTTCGTTTGGGCCGGTAGGCCCGCCGGGACTGCTGTTGTGAGCGGGCCGAGTACGACGGTGGCTCCGGTGGCGGACGCCGTAACGGCCGGGCCGGCACGACTCGTCCGACGACGGCCGAGGACAGCTCGTGCCGGACCTCACGCGTCCCCGTAGGCCTCCCCGCCCAGTTCGAACCCGGCCGTCCCGGCGGTCACGTCGGCGAGCCAGGCCCGGAAGGCGTCCACGTCGGCGTCCGGCAGGCCGACCTCGATGGTGACCGCCTCCCCGTAGCGCACGTCGCGCACCTCGCGGCCGGTCGAGTGCAGGTCGTTCTGGACCTTCCCGGCGCGCTGGTGGTCGACGGTCACCGTGGCCAGCCGGAACCTGCGGCGGGTGAGGGTGCCGAGGGTGTCCAGGGCCTCGCCGACCGCGCCGCCGTACGCCCTGATGAGCCCGCCCGCGCCGAGCTTGACGCCGCCGTAGTAGCGGGTGACGACGGCGACGACGTACCGCATGTCGCGACGCAGCAGCATCTGGAGCATGGGGACGCCGGCGGTGCCACCCGGTTCGCCGTCGTCGCTGGCCTTCTGGACGGAGGCGTCGGCGCCGATGACGTAGGCCCAGCAGTTGTGGGTGGCGTCCGCATGCTCCTTGCGCACCCCGGCGATGAAGTCCTGGGCCTCCTGCTCGGTGGCCGCGGGCGCCAGGGCGCACAGGAAGCGGGAGCGGTTGACCTCGGTCTCGTGCACTCCCGGGCGGGCGACGGTGCGGTACTCGTCCTGCATCCGGCCAGCCTATGCGGCGCACGTCCTACTTCTTCCCGTCGCCCTTCCTGCCCCGCGGCACGATCATGCTCGTCAGCAGTGCCGTGCCCGGGGCGAGCGCGTCCCAGGTGGTTCCGTGCCAGGCCAGTACTGCGATCGCCGCGGTGGGGAACTTCGCCCGCACCTCGTCGAGGTTGTCGTCGAGGCTGTCCCCGGCGAGTTCCAGGACGAGTTCCTCGAGGCCGGGGTTGTGTCCGACCAGAAGCAGTGTCTCGACCTCGGCGGACACCTCGTGCACGGCGGTCAGCAGGTCGGACACTTCGGCGGCATACAGCCGCGGGTCGTGGTGCACCGGCGGCGGTGTCCCCCACTGGGCCGAGGCCAGGTCCCAGGTCTGGCGTGCTCGTACGGCGGTGGAGCACAGGGCGAGGTCCGGCAGGCAGTCGGCCTCGGCGAGGGCTCGGCCGGCGGCCGGTGCGTCCCGGCGGCCGCGCGGCGCAAGCGGACGCTTGCGGTCGGGGACGCCCGCCGGCCAGGCCGACTTGGCGTGCCGCAGCACCACGAGGCGACGCAGCGGGCCCGCTCCCGCGCGCGCGATCATGCCGGGCTTCCGAGGTCGCGGGCGAGATCGAGGCCGAGCAGCCGGTCCGCGTAGGCGTACGTCTCGAAGCGCGCGCCCTCCGGCAGTTCGGACCCGGACTCCACCCAGGCCAGCACGTCGAGCACGGCGGGGACGTCCAAGTCGTCCTCCCAGGCGGTACGGAGGCGTGCGCGCGCCTCGTCGGGAATCGGCCGCGACGGCTGCTGCGCCCAGGCGGCGACCGCGCGCCGCCAGCGTACGAGGGTTTCGCCGGCCTCGCTCAGCGCGGCCGCGTCGAGCTGCACGGGTGTGCTCCGGCGCCGGGAGAGGAGGGCCAGGCGCAGTGCGGCCGGGTCGGCGCCCTGCGCGATGCCGGGCGCCTCCGGGCCGACGGGGGCGACGGCGACCCGGACGCCGTCGGGGGTCGCTCCGCCCTCCTCCACGACGTGCAGAACCTGTGCCTCGCCCAGTCCGGGTCCGACGTCCCGCCTGTCCTCGAAGGGCCGGATGCCGAGCGCAGCCGCCCCGGCCCGCAGCTCCGCCTGCCCCCGTTCAGCGGTCAGCACCCCCCACACCGGAGTGCCGCCGAGTTCCAGGGCACGCACAAGAAGGTCGGCGACCAGCAGCACCCGCAGGGCTCCGGTGTGGAATTCCGGCACATGGGCGTCGACCCGGGTCAGCCCCCGGCGGACCGGGGCGGCGTCGACGGACTCGCCGGTTCGGGCGTCGGTGATGTGCAGCACGGGCTGAGCGTAGGCGGGCGGACGGCCGCGCGCAGGCATCCGGCGCGAATTCCGGACAAGGCGGCGGGATTCAACCAGGTGCACGGCGATGCGTGGACGTACACACGCGCGTGCCGCCGCCCTCGCACACATGCGACGCACGCGCGCGTGCGGAGGCGGTCCCGTCCCGCGCATTCCTCGCACCTCTCACGCACTCACGCACGAGCCCACTCACGCGCGCGGCGTATGAATTCGCACCCGGTCGAGCACCGCCACCGCCGACGTCTCCCCCAGGACGTCCGCCACGTGCGGCAGGAAGTCCCGCAGGCGTGGCTCCTCGTCGACGATGACCACGGCGCACGGCGCCTTCGGTGCGAGGGGGGACTGCTTGCGGTCGCCGGCGCCGAAGCCGGTGATCCCGTGGAAGACGCTCGCCCCGATGAGGCCCTCGCGGTGCGCGCGGTGGACGAGTTCGGCGTAGGCGGGCCTGTGGTGCCAGACCACGGCTGCGTCGAGGTGGATGGTCAGGCGTGCGGCGAGCATGTCGTGGCCGGGCATGGGCCACCCCCTGCCGTGCGGACTGCCCGGACCGTACCGCGCCGACGGTCTGCCGAACAGGCGCTCAAGGTGCGGCAGTAAGCGGGGAATCATCGCGGACTCCCGGCCGTTGTCGGACTGGACAGCAGGTTCACGAGGCGCAGGGAGGCCGCGGTGTACGGCGACGAGGCAACCGTCCGCAAGATCCTCACCGAGTCCGGCGACACCTGGGCCGTGGTGGGCCTGTCGTCGAACCGCGGGCGTGCCGCATACGGCGTCGCCCAGGTGCTGCAGCGCTACGGCAAGCGCATCGTGCCCGTGCACCCCAAGGCGGAGACGGTCCACGGCGAGCAGGGATACGCCTCCCTCGCCGACATCCCCTTCGACGTGGACGTCGTCGATGTCTTCGTCAACAGCGACCTCGCCGGCCCGATCTCCGACGAGGCGGTCGCCAAGGGCGTCAAGGCGGTCTGGTTCCAGCTCGGTGTGATCGACGAGGCGGCGTACGAGCGTACGCGCGCGGCGGGCGTCGACATGGTGATGGACCGCTGCCCGGCCATTGAGATACCGCTCCTCGACTGAGCAGCGCTCGCCCACCCCGCTCGGCCGGCGCGGAAGGCCCACAGGGACGTGCCGTACATATGAGGCCGCCCCCTCTTCGGCTCCCTGTCGTCCGCACCCGAGGAAGACCCGATGCACGAGCCCGGTTCGCCCGCCCCTTGTTGCATGCCGCCGGGCGGCGGTCCTGCCGAACCCGTGCGGGTCCCACCGCCCGCAGCCCGGAGCGGCTCTGCCGATCCCGAGGGGATGGTCCTGCTGTCCGGCGGCGAGTTCCTGATGGGTGCGGAGGACTCCGAGGGGTTCCCCGCCGACGGTGAGGGACCGGTTCGGACCGTCCGGCTCGACCCGTTCCGCATCGACGCCTGCGCGGTGACCAACAAGCAGTTCGCCGCCTTCGTCGCCGACACCGGTCATGTCACCGACGCCGAGCGGCTCGGCTGGTCGTACGTCTTCGCCGGCTTCCTGCCCGGCAGCCTGCGGCGCGGCGCCCCGCGTCCCGAGGCCGCCCCCTGGTGGTGCGGCGTCGCGGGTGCCGTGTGGAACCGTCCGGAGGGCCCGGGCAGCACGGTCGACGACCGGGGCGACCACCCGGTGGTGCATGTGTCCTGGAACGACGCGGCGGCCTACGCCGCCTGGGCCGGCAAGCGGCTGCCCACCGAGGCGGAGTGGGAGTACGCCGCGCGCGGCGGTCTGGAGCAGAAGCGCTTTCCATGGGGCGACGAGCTCGACCCCGGCGGCGAGTACCGCTGCAACATCTGGCGGGGCACCTTCCCCGGCACCGCGCGCCCGCTCCACAACCCGACCGGTCCGGCCTCCGGCACCGCGAAGGTCATCCGCGGCGGCTCCCACATGTGTCACCGTTCGTATTGCAACCGCTACCGCGTGGCCGCGCGCAGCGCCAATACGGTGGACAGTTCCACTGGTCACACGGGTTTCCGCTGTCTGCAGAGCGTCTGAAGGGCTGTTCAGGAACAGCCCGGGTGTTGGTCAAAACTTCACCATCTGTCTTCTGCTCAACCGCCCCTGTTTCCTACTCTGCGACGTCGCACGCACTGAAAAGTTGTATTCACTTGGTGAGAGGTCGCTGAAAATATGGTGAGCGTCGAACAGGCCTCCCTGGAGGACACCGGAGGCTCAACAGGCCTCCGGCGGGACGTCGGACTGATCGGTCTGATGTGGGCGTCCGTGGGTTCAATCATCGGCTCCGGCTGGCTGTTCGGCGCCAAGAACGCCGTCACGATGGCCGGTCCGGCGGCGATCATCTCGTGGGGTATCGGCGCCGTCGCGATCGTCCTGCTCGCGCTCGTGCATGCCGAGCTCGGCGGCATGTTCCCGGTGGCGGGCGGCACGGCGCGTTATCCGCACTACGCCTTCGGCGGCCTGGCCGGTATGTCGTTCGGCTGGTTCGCCTGGCTGCAGGCGGCCACCGTGGCCCCGATCGAGGTCGAGGCCATGATCGGCTATGCCGGACACTGGGACTTCGCAAAGGGCTATCTGCACAAGGGCAACGGCACGCTGACGACCAGCGGTCTGATCGTCGCGGTCGTCCTGATGGCCGTCTTCGTCGCGGTCAACTTCCTCGGCGTGAAGGTCCTCGCACACACCAACAGTGCGGCCACCTGGTGGAAGATCGCCGTCCCGCTGGCCACGATCTTCATCGTTGCGGTGGGCCACTTCCACCCGGGCAACTTCACTTCGGAGGGCTTCGCCCCGTTCGGCGCGAAGGGCGTGCTGAGCGCGATCAGCACCAGCGGCATCATCTTCGCCCTGCTGGGCTTCGAACAGGCGATCCAGCTGGCGGGCGAGAGCCGCAACCCCAAGCGCGACCTGCCGCGCGCGACCCTGGGCTCGGTCGCGATCGGAGCGACCATCTACGTCCTGCTCCAGATCGTGTTCATCGCCGCGCTGCCGCACAGCACGTTCGCGCACGGCTGGGCCAAGCTCGACTTCCCGGGCATCGACGGCCCCTGGGCGGGCCTGACCACCCTGGTGGGCCTGGGCTGGCTGAGCGTCGTGCTGTACCTCGACGCCGTGGTCTCCCCCGCGGGCACCGGTCTGATCTACACGACCGCCACCTCCCGCGTCTCCTTCGGCCTCTCCAAGAACGGCTACGCACCGAAGCTGTTCGAGAAGGTCGACGCCCGCGGTGTGCCGTGGTTCGGTCTGATCCTGTCCTTCGTGACCGGCATCATCTGCTTCCTGCCCTTCCCGAGCTGGCAGAAGCTGGTCGGCTTCATCACCTCGGCGAGCGTCCTGATGTACGCGGGCGCACCGCTGGCGTACGGCGTCTTCGCCGACAAGCTGCCGAGCCACGAGCGCCCCTACCGCCTCCCCGGCGGCAAGGTGATCTCCCCGCTGGCCTTCGTCGTCGCCAACCTCATCATCTACTGGGCCACTTGGGACATCCTGTGGCGGCTCGGCGTGGCGATCATCCTCGGCTACGCGCTGCTCGGCGGTTACGCCGTCTACGCCAGGAACAAGGGCCTGCCGGACGCTCCCCGGCTGGACTTCAAGGCCGCCCAGTGGCTGCCGGTCTACCTGGTCGGCATGGGCGTGATCTCCTGGCAGGGCGGTTTCGGCGGCCAGGGCAACATCCCGCTGTGGTGGGACATCCTGATCGTGTCCGCGTTCTCCCTGGGCATCTACTACTGGGCCCGGGCCGTCGCCCTGCACCCCGAGGCGATCCAGCGCAGCATCGACGAGGTCGTGGTCGTGGACACGCCCACGCACTGACCCCCCTCGAATTCCTCCTGGAATGCACGAGACGGCGGTGGGGCCCCCGGGGGGGGGGCCCCCCGCCGTCTCTTCACACGACAAAGTGACCATCCGTCACAATGCTCGGGTGACTTCCCCGACTCCCCACCCCAACTTCCCTTCCCCGCAGCACTTTCCCGTCGTGATCGTGGGCGCAGGGCCCGCCGGTCTCACCGTCGGGAACATCCTGCGGGCCGCGTCGGTCGACTGCCTGGTGCTGGAGGTGGAGACGCGCGAGTTCATCGAGCATCGGCCCCGGGCCGGCGTGATCGAGGAGTGGGCCGTCCGGGGGCTCGAACAGCGGGGCCTGGCAGGCAACTTGCTGGAGCGGGCCGAGTTGCACACCCAGTGCGAGTTCCGTGTCGGCCGGCAGCGGCACCGGTTTTCCTACACCGAGTTGACGGGGCATCACCACTTCGTCTATCCACAGCCGTTGCTCGTCACCGATCTCGTGCGGGAGTACACGGACGTACGCGGCGGCGAGATCAGGTTCGGCGTGCGGGACGTCCGGCTGCACGGCCTGGACACGGACCGGCCGTCGGTGTCGTACGTCGACCCCGAGACCGGTCAACGCGAGTGGGTGCACTGCGACTTCGTCGCCGGGTGCGACGGAGCGCGCGGGGTGACCCGGACCGTGCTGCCACCGGAGCGGGCCCGGATCGCCCGGCACGACTACGGCATCGGCTGGCTGGCGCTCCTTGCCGAGGCGCCGCCGTCCAGCGACTGCGTGGCGTTCGGCATCCATCCGAACGGCTTCGCCGGGCACATGCCCCGCAGCCCCGAGGTCACCCGCTACTACCTGGAGTGCCCGCCCGGCGACGACCCGGAGAACTGGTCGCACGAACGCGTCTGGGCCGAGCTGCAGGAGCGGCTCGGCGCCGCCGACCGGCCGCCGCTCACTGAGGGACGGCTGATCGAGAAGCGCGTCCTCGACATGCACAACTACGTGGTCGAACCCATGGTGTTCGGCCGCCTCTTCCTGGCCGGGGACGCGGCCCATCTCACCGCGCCCATCGCGGCCAAGGGCATGAACCTCGCCCTCCACGACGCCTTCCTGCTCGGCGACGGGCTCGTCGCGCACCTCACCAAGGGCGACGCCCGCGGCCTCGAGGGCTACTCGGCGGCCTGCCTCGGACGCGTGTGGGACTACCAGGAGTTCTCGCAGTGGCTGTCGGACGTGTACCACGGCGCGTCGTCGGGCGACGCCTACCGCGCGGGCACGACGCTGGCCCGGCTGCGCCGCCTCTTCGAATCCCCCGCTGCCGCGGCGGCGTTCGCGGAGCAGTACCTCGGCAACAGCACGACGGTGCAGCCGGAAACACCGTGATCCTCAGTCGTGCAGCGGCCGATCGCTGAGTCGATGGTCCGCCACCTTCAGCGCCTCGTCCACGAGCCGTCGCAGATGCCCGTCCCGCAGTGAATAGATGACCCTGCGGCCCTCCTTGCGCGTGTTCACCAAGCCCGCCAGCCGCAGCCGCGCCAGGTGCTGACTGACCGCGGGCCGGGCCGCCCCGCCCGCCTCCGTAAGCGTCGTGACATCGGCCTCGCCGCTGGTCAGGGCATGCAGCAGCGCGAGGCGGGTGCGGTCGCCCAGCAGGGCGAGGAGTTCCGCGGCGAGTGCGAACTGTTCCTCGCCCGGGGTGCGCGGGTGCGCATCGTGCGCAGTTGATAGGTGCATGCGTGCGCTCATACGCACATAATGGTCCCGTGGGCGTCCCGCGTCCACCACCGCGCACCGGAAGGGGCCCAAGTGAGCGACCGGCACCACCATCACGACGAGCACCACGACCATCACGGGCACCACGACCACCATGGGCACCACGACCCCCACCATGGGCACCCGCATCGCCACAACCCCACCGGCCTCCGGCACCGTCTCGGCCACCTCCTCACCCCCCACTCCCACGAGACCGCCGACAAGCTCGACTCCGCGCTGGAGTCCTCGGCCCGCGGAATGCGAGCACTCTGGGTCTCGCTGGCCGTCCTCGGGGCAACGGCCGTGGCGCAGGCGGTGGTCGTGGTCATGTCCGGTTCGGTGGCGCTGCTGGGCGACACGGTGCACAACGCCGCGGACGCGCTGACCGCCGTACCGCTGGGCATCGCTTTTGTGCTGGGCCGGCGGGCGGCCACGCGCCGCTTCACCTACGGCTACGGCCGGGCCGAGGACCTTGCGGGGATCGCGATCGTCCTGACGATCGCCGCGTCGGCCGCGTTCGCGGCCTGGGCGGCGGTGGATCGGCTGCTCGATCCGCGCCCGGTCGCGCACCTACCGGCCGTGGCGGCGGCCGCGCTGGTCGGGTTCGCCGGGAACGAGTGGGTTGCCCGCCACCGGATCCGGGTGGGCCGGGAGATCGGCTCGGCCGCGCTGGTCGCCGACGGCCTGCACGCGCGTACCGACGGATTCACCTCGCTGGCCGTGCTGCTGGGAGCGGGCGGCTCCGCACTGGGGTGGCAACTCGCCGACCCGCTGGTGGGGTTGGCGATCACCGCGGCTATCGCGCTGGTGCTGCGGGACGCGGCGCGCGAGGTGTTCCGGCGGGTGATGGACGCCGTCGACCCGGAGCTGGTGGACCGGGCCGAGCGGGCGCTTCGAGAGGTGCCGGGCGTGCGCGAGGTCGGTCAGCTGCGGCTGCGCTGGATCGGGCACCGGCTGCGGGCCGAGGTCGCGGTGGTGGTGGACGGCGAGGCGACCGTACGCACGGCACACGCGATAGCCGTCGAGGCCGAACACGCACTGCTGCACGCCGTACCAAGACTGACGGCGGCCCTGGTACACGCCGACCCGGCACCGGCCCCGGACGAGGAGGACCCCCACCTGGCCTTGGCGCATCACGCGAAGCACTAGGCGGTTTCGTCTGGATCATCTGCTGCGTGTCACTGCGAGCCTGTGGCCACCAGGGGCGCCGTGATGGGTTCGAGCTCGGTGATCAGTTCGTCGAGTTCGGCGGGGGACAGGGCGTCGTAGGGCGGGGTGGCGAGTTCGTCGGTGAGGGTTTCGATGCGTTGTTTGGTCGCGCGGCCTGCGTCGGTGAAGTGGCCGTCGGTGTCGATGAGTCCGCGTTCGCGCATGCCGTCCATGACCGCGGCCAGGCGCTCTTTCGGCAGGTGATGAATGCGTCCGAACGACTCTGGGGGGTGGATGCCCTGTTCCAGAGCGGAGAGCACGTGGGCCTCCGTGCCGCCGATGCGCGCGCCGACGAGAGCTGCGATGTGCCCGTCGCCGCGGTGCTCGCGCAGCATGGTCGCGGAATGCCACAGCCGGGCGACGGGGTCGCTGGGTACCTCAAGGGTGCGCATGCCGGCGTACATCACCCGGCCTTCGGTGGGGGCGCTCGTCGCGGCCTTGGTGGTCAGGTCTGCGGCACGCACCAGGCCCGGGGAGCCGGCCAGCTCGTCGCCGAGGATGCGCCGTAGGGAGGCCGCGCTGCCCCGCTCCCGCGCGGCGACGGAGGCCTCGGGCGGGATCGTCTCCCAGGCGCTGGGGATGTGCCGTGCGGCTTCCCCGTCGGCGAAGTTGTAGAAGGCTGCGTGCACGACCTGGGCCGGCACCCGTCCCAGTGGTGCGGCGCGGCTGCCGAAGTAGCCGTCCCAGTAGGTGCGGTGGCCGAGTGCGGCCAGTTCCTCGTTGCACTCGTCGGCCAGGAAGGTGACCACGCAGATCGGCTCCAGGAGCTCGAACATGCGACGGGCGATGTGAGTCATCGGATGCGAGCGCGTCTTGCCCATCGGGTTCTCCCTTTGTCAGGTGTGCCGACTTGGACCGTCCGGCACACCGAAACTCATCGGCGACCGAAGGGCAGCGCCGGAAGGGGCGCGGGGAACTGCGCGACCAGCCACGACGACGCCGCAGACGAAGGTCGGCAGGCCCCTGCGTGGGGCGCGGCGCGGTCAGACGCCGAGCCCCTCCAACACCACCGCACCCGGCAGCTCCGCGAACGCCTTCCCCGGCACCAGCAGCTTGCCGCGTCGCCGCCCGCTGCCGACCAGGACGTACGGAAGGTCGACTACGGCCGCGTCCACCAACACCGGCCAGCCGTCCGGGAGTCCGATCGGGGTGATGCCGCCGTACTCCATGCCGGTCTCCTGCGTCGCGGTGTCCATGGGTGCGAACGAGGCCTTGCGGGCGCCGAGTTGGCGGCGGACGACGCCGTTGACGTCGACCCGGGTGGTGGAGAGCACGATGCACGCGGCGAGCGTCGTCTCGCCACCCCGCTTGCCGGCCACCACCACACAGTTCGCCGACTGCTCCAGCAGCTCCTTCCCGTAGTGCTCCACGAAGACGGCGGTGTCGGCCCACTGCGGGTCGGTGTCGACGTAGACGATCCGGTCGGCGGGGACACTGCCGCTCCAGTGGCGTACGGCGTCGGCGACCGGGCCGGTCAGTTCGTGGAGGGCGTCCGGGGCGGGAGTGGCGCTGTCGAAGTGTCCAATGGGTGCACGCATGACCGCACGCTAACAGGGCGTCCTGTGCCGCCTCAGTGGACCGGTGGGACGGAGACCGCCATGACCATTTCCATCGGTTCGCCGCCCTCGTTGCCGTAGGTGTGCGGGGTGTTGGCCTCGAAGGAGACGCTCGCACCGGCCGGGACGCGGTACTTCTCGCCGTCGACCGTGAGGGTCAGCTCCCCCGTCGTGACGTGCACGAGCTCGACCGTGCCGGTGGGGTGCGGGTCGGACGGGCTGCGGTCGCCGGGCATGAGCCGCCAGTCCCACATCTCCAGTGGGCCGGGCGCCTCGGTGCCCGCGAGGAGGCGGTTGTAGCTGCCCGCGTCGGTGGACCACAGCCGGACGGCCTGCTCGGCGGGGACGATACGGACCTTGGGCCCCTGCTCGTAGTCGAGCAGCGTCGTGATGCTGATGCCGAGGGCGTCGCCGATCTTGACGACCGTGCCGATGCTCGGGTTGGTGCGGGCCTGCTCGATCTGGATGAGCATGCCGCGGCTGACCCCGGCGCGGGCGGCGAGCGCGTCCAGGGTGAAGCCCCGCTCGTTGCGCCAGCGCTTGACGTTGCGGGCCAGGGACTGGGTCAGCAGGTCGAGGTCCGACACTTTCCGTCCAATATTCATGTACTGCGAGGGCAATATTGTGAATGACAGGGTTCACTTCACTGAACTACGGTGGAGTGCACCCGATCGTTCACCGAACTGTACTGCGAGGCGAGCCGTGACAGCATTCTTCGCCATGGCCTCCAGCCTGCTGTGGGGCCTCGCCGACTTCGGCGGCGGACTGCTCACCCGGCGCACCCCGGCGCTCACGGTGGTCGTCGTCTCGCAGGGCATCGCCGCGGCCGTGCTCGGGGTGATCGTGACGGCCACGGGCAGCTGGAGCGAGGCCGGCCCCCGGCTGTGGTTCGCCTTCGCCGCGGGTCTGGTGGGACCGGTGGCGATGATCGCCTTCTACAAGGCCCTGGCGCTGGGGCCGATGGGCGTCGTCTCCCCGCTGGCGACGCTGGGAGTGGCCGTCCCGGTCGGCGTGGGCCTGTTCCTCGGCGAGCGTCCCGGTCTGCTGCAGGTCGCGGGTATCGCGGTCGCCGTCACGGGTGTGGTGCTCGCGGGCGGTCCACAGTTCGGGGGCGCCTCGGTCCAGCGGCGGACGGTTCTGCTGACACTCGTCGCGGCGCTCGGTTTCGGCACGGTGTTCGCCCTGATCGCGGAGGCGTCGACGACCGTCGCCGGCCTCTTCCTCGCGCTCTTCGTACAGCGCCTGACGAACGTGGCAGCAGGCGGCATCGCGCTCTACTCCTCCGGCAGACGGGGCGGCGAGGCCCTCCCGAGCGGCGGCTTCCCCTGGACGTCCCTCCCGGCGCTCGCCTTCGTCGGCCTCGCGGACGTCGCGGCGAACGGCACCTACTCGGTCGCCGCCCAGCACGGCCCCATCACCGTCGCCGCCGTCCTCGCCTCGCTCTACCCGGTGGTGACCGCACTCGCCGCCCGCGGCTTCCTCAGCGAGCGCCTCCGCGGCATCCAGGCGGCGGGCGCGGGCCTCGCCCTGGTGGGCACGCTGCTGCTGGCGACGGGCTGAGCGCGGCCTAGGGCCTGTCGTCAAATTCCCGTCGTCCGCCCGAAGGGCGGGCCGCGCGGCGTCAGGTGCGTGCTATCGGCGTGCCGGGCACGGACCCGCGTACTGGTTGTACGTGGGTCTGTGCCCGGTGCGACGAGAGTGCGTGCATGGCGTCGCGCGGCAGGCGGGAATTTGACGACAGGCCCTAGTAGTGCTTGGTCAGGTTGATATCGGTTCCGGCATGTTGCGGTGACAGGTGGGGCAGGCGCCGGTCCAGACCGCGAGGAGTAACTGCAGTTCGCGGGCGACTCGGTAGAGGCTCAGGCCGGCGC
>NZ_JARHTP010000017.1 GCF_029223485.1 Streptomyces coacervatus
ACATATCTGGCGTTGATTTTTGGCACGCTGTTGAGTTCTCAAGGAACGGACGCTTCCTTTGTACTCACCCTCTCGGGCTTTCCTCCGGGCAGTTTCCCTTCGGTCTTGCGTTTCCGACTCTATCAGACCGTTTTCCGATCCGATTTCCTCGGTGCTTTCCAGGTTCCCGCTCTCGCGTTTCCCTTTCCGGCGGTTCAGACTTTATCAGATCCTTTCGGGCCTGACTCCCAGTCAGCGGGGGCTGTCTTCGCGGCCGCTGGGCCGTTCCGACGAGTGAGACTTTAGCGGATTCCCGGCCCCCGAGCTAATCGGGGTCCGCGTTCTTTCGAACGTGGATTCCTCATTTCGTAAATACGCATGCCAATAACGCGACGCCAGACAGATCGACTGGCCGTCGAGTAGTGGTTGGTACTTGCGAAGTGGCTGTCCGGGGACCGACCGGAGTCGGCGCTCACGTCGGACAACTCGGAGAACACTACGTAGCGGATGGAGGTGTGTCAACTTGCCTCCGGACGACACCCGGGAGGCGTACGCTGAGGGACATGACTACGCATACGTGCACCCAGCAGTGGTGGGCCGCCTGACGGCGGCCGTACTCACGTATGTGTTCAACGGCCGCCGCCTCGGCGGCCGTTCTCGTTTCTCCCTCCAGGGCTCCTGAGGGTCGGCCGGCCGGGACGGTGGCCTCGACCAGGAGGTGGAGAAGAGATGACGCGGGTTTTCAGCGGGGTCAAGCCGACCGGGCACCTGACGCTGGGCAACTACCTGGGAGCCATGCGGCAGTGGGCCGCGGTGGACCAGCACCGGGCGGATGCGCTGTTCTGCATCGTCGATCTGCATGCGCTGACCGTCGACCACGATCCGGCTCGGGTGCGCCGGCTCAGTCGCCAGGCGGCGACGTTGTTGCTGGCGGTGGGGCTGGATCCGGCGCTGTGCACCGTGTTCGTACAGAGTCATGTCGATGAGCACGCGCGGCTGTCGTACGTCCTCGAGTGCGTGGCCACCGACGGCGAGATGCGGCGGACGATCCAGTACAAGGAGAAGGCCGCGCGCGAGCGTGAGCGGGGTGGGAGCGTGCGGCTGTCCCTGCTGACGTATCCGGTGCTGATGGCGGCGGACATCCTGGTGTACGGGGCGGACGAGGTGCCGGTGGGGGACGACCAGGCGCAGCATGTGGAGCTGACGCGGGATCTCGCGGTGCGGTTCAACCAGCGGTACGGGCATACGTTCGTGGTGCCGAGGGCCACATTTCCGGCGGTCGCGGCACGGGTCATGAACTTGCAGGAGCCGACTTCGAAGATGGGGAAGTCGGACGACTCCGGGCCGGGGATCGTCTATCTGCTCGACGAGCCGGATGTCGTGCGGAAGAAGATCATGCGGGCCGTGACCGACAGTGGGCGGGAGATCGTGTACGACCGGGAGGAGCGGCCCGGCGTTGCGAATCTGCTGGAGATCCTGGCGGCCTGCACGGGTGGGAACCCGGAGGCCTTGAGCGGTGCATATGAGTCGTACGGGTCCTTGAAGCAGGACACCGCAGAGGCCGTGGTCGAGCTCCTCAGGCCCGTACAGGAGAGGCACAGGGCGCTGTGCGCTGATCCTGGCTATGTGGAGGGGGTGCTGCGGGATGGTGCGGAGAGGGCGCGGGTGTTGGCCCGGCCGACCGTGGATGCCGCCTATCGCGCGATCGGGTTGCTGCCGGCGGTTCCTGTCGATACCGGGGTCGTGCTGAACGCTGCTCGGTAGGCGCGTGGGCTGGTGGCGAGGCGCGATGCGAAGTGCTGGCGCATCGTGACCTCGCTGCCGAAGCCGGCGCGGCGGGCGACCTCGGGCATGGGCAGGTCGGTTCGTTCGAGGAGTTTCTGGGCCGCTGCCATGCGCTGGTCGAGGAGCCAGCGGAGCGGGGGTGTGCCGGTCTGCGCGGTGAAGTGGCGGGCGAAGCTGCGTGGGGACATGCCGGCGTGGGCAGCCAGATCGGCGACTGTGAGCGGTTCATGGAGGTGGCGCAGGGCGTGCTCGCGTACGGCGGCGAGGGTGTCGGCGTCGCGGTCGGCGCGGGGGGTGGGGTGCTCGATGAACTGTGCCTGGGTTCCGGCGCGGAAGGGGGCGGTGACCATGGAGCGGGCGATGGTGGCTGCCGCTTCGGCGCCGTGGGCCTGGCGGACGAGGTGGAGGCAGAGATCGATGCCGGCCGCGGTGCCGGCTGCGGTCCAGAGGTTGTCGTCCTCGATGAAGAGGGCGTCGGGGACGACCGTGACTTGTGGGTGGTGTGCGCGGAGAAGGCTGACGAGGTTCCAGTGGGTGATGGCGCGGCGGCCGTCGAGGAGGCCGGCCTGAGCGAGAGTGAAGGCGCCGCCGCAGAGGGCGGCGATGGTGGTGCCGCGGGTGTGCGCGCGGCGTAGGGCGTCGAGGACGGGGGTGGGCGCGGGTGTGAGGTGGTCGTCGAGGCCGGGGATCACGATTAGGTCGGCGCGGGGCAGCCAGCTGAGGGTGCGGTCCGGCTGGAGGGCCATGCCGCCACACATGGGGATGGGGGTGCTGGTGTCGGTGGCGACTCTGCGCAGGTCGTAGGCGGGGGCGCCGCGGTCTGTGCGGTCGGTGCCCCAGACCTCGGTGATGACGGAGACGTCGAAGGCGCGGATCCCGGGGAAGGCGACGAGGGCGACGCGGTAGGCATCCTCTGCGGCGTTCTCCATGCGTGGCAGTAAACCATCGATCGCTGACTTTTCACCCTCTGGGGTGGGCGTGCTCCCGGCGGCAGGATCGTGGGCATGGAGATCGCAGAGAACGCAGCGCTGGTGGTTGTGGACGTGCAGAAGGGCTTCGACGAGGCCGACTTCTGGGGGCCGCGGAACAACCCGGGGGCGGATGACAACATCGCCTCGCTCATCGACGTGTGGCAGGCGACGGGGCGGCCGGTCGTCTTCGTACGGCATGACTCGCCGAAGCCCCGGTCGCCGCTGCGGCCGGGGTACGAGGGGAACGAGTTCAAGGAGTACGTGGAGCGGCGGCGTGGGGAGCAGGGCGGTGGGGCCGAGCTGCTGATCACGAAGACCGTGAACTCGGCCTTCTACGGGACGCCGGATCTGGACGCCTGGCTGAAGGCGGAGGGGATCTCGCAGTTCGTGGTGGCCGGGATCCAGACCAATATGTGCGTGGAGACGACGGCCCGGATGGGCGGGAACCTGGGGTACGACGTGGTGGTCGCGTACGACGCGACGTACACCTTCGATCTGGAGGGGCCGTTCGGCTGGCGGCGGAGTGCGGAGGAGGTTGCGCAGGCGTCGGCGGTGTCGCTGCACGGGGGCGGTTTTGCGCGTGTGGTGGCCACCAAGGAGGTGGTGGGCGCGGCGGGGTGACCGCCCCCGGCGGGCGCCGGTCGGGCGTCAGTCCTTCTTGCCGGAAGCCAGTTCGCGGCTGCGGTCGCGGGCGGCTTCGAGGGCGGCGATGAGGGCGGCTCGTACGCCGTGGTTCTCGAGTTCGCGGATGGCGTTGATGGTGGTGCCTGCGGGGGATGTGACGTTCTCGCGGAGCTTGACCGGGTGTTCGCCGCTGTCACGGAGCATTGTCGCGGCGCCGATCGCGGACTGGACGATCAGGTCGTGGGCCTTGTCGCGGGGCAGGCCGAGCAGGATGCCGGCGTCCGTCATGGCTTCGACCAGGTAGAAGAAGTACGCCGGGCCGGAGCCGGAGAGGGCGGTGCAGGCGTCCTGCTGGGACTCGGGGACGCGGAGCGTCTTGCCGACGGCGCCGAAGATCTCCTCGGCGTGGGCGAGGTGGTCGGCGGTGGCGTGGGTGCCGGCGGAGATGACGGACATGGCCTCGTCGACGAGGGCGGGGGTGTTCGTCATGACGCGCACGACCGGGGTGCCGACGGCGAGGCGGTCCTCGATGGAGGCGGTGGTGATGCCGGCTGCTCCGCTGATGACCAGGCGGTCGGCGGGGACGTGGGGGGCGAGTTCGTCGAGGAGGGTGCCCATGTCCTGCGGCTTGACCGTGAGGATCAGGGTGTCGGCGTTCTTGGCGGCTTCCGGGTTGGTGACCACGGTGACGCCGTAGCGGGTGCGGAGTTCTTCGGCTCGCTCCGGGCGGCGGGCGGTGACCAGGAGGTCGGCGGGGGCCCAGCCGGCGCGGATCATTCCGCTGAGCAGGGCTTCGCCGATCTTGCCGGTGCCGAGGACTGCGACTCTCTGGGTCATGGCTGGGGTGCCCTCCGGGGGTGCGTCGTCCGGGGTACATCGTCGCACCGGGGGTGGGTGGGGGGGGGGGGGGGTGGGGGGGCGGGGGGGGGGTTGGGGGGGGGGGGGTTGCCGCCGGGGGTTTTCGCCCCCGCCGCCCCTACCCGTCCCGTACCCAGGGGCTCCGCCCCTTCCGCCCCGCCAGGGGGCTCCGCCCCCTGGACCCCCGATCGGCCCTTAAGGGGCCTCGTCCTCAAACGCCGGACGGGCTGGGTGGCGTTGACGTGGTCATGTTGTCCTGCGCCTCAGTGTTGCCGCGCCCAGGCCCAGGACCAGGAGGGCGCAGCCTGCCACGATCAGGGTGTCTCGGATGAAGTTGGCTGTCATGTCGGTGTGGTGGAGGACCTCGTTCATGCCGTCGACTGCGTAGGACATGGGGAGGACGTCGGAGATGGCTTCGAGGGCGGGGTGCATGTTGGAGCGGGGGGTGAAGAGGCCGCAGAGGAGGAGTTGAGGGAAGATCACCGCCGGCATGAACTGGACCGCCTGGAATTCGGAGGCCGCGAAGGCCGAGACGAAGAGGCCGAGGGCGGTGCCGAGCAGGGCGTCGAGGAGGGCCACCAGGAGGAGGAGCCAGGGGCTGCCCGTGACGTCCAGGCCCAGGAACCAGACCGCGAGGGCCGTGGCCAGGGCGGACTGGATGATCGCGAGGGTGCCGAAGGCGAGGGCGTAGCCCGCGATCAGGTCGCCTTTGCCGAGGGGCATGGCCAGGAGGCGTTCGAGGGTGCCTGAGGTGCGTTCGCGCAGGGTGGCGATGGATGTCACCAGGAACATCGTGATCAGGGGGAAGATGCCGAGGAGTGATGCGCCGATGTTGTCGAAGGTGCGCGGGCTGCCGTCGAAGACGTAGCGCAGCAGGAACAGCATCACGCAGGGGATGACGAGCATCAGCGCGATGGTGCGCGGGTCGTGGCGGAGCTGGCGCAGGACCCGGGCCGCGGTGGCGGTGGTGCGGGAGGCGTTCAGGGCGCCGGTGGGGGCGGGTGGCTTCGGCGTACCGGGCGTGGTCGTTGTCGTCGTCGTGTTCATCGGGTGGTCTCCTTCTCGCGGGCGGCGGTGGCCGCCTCGTCGACCAGGTGCAGGAAGGCCGCCTCGACCGTTTCGGAGCCGGTGTGGGTGCGCAGGGCGTCGGGGGTGTCGTCGGCGAGGATCTCGCCCTCGCGCATCAGGAGGAGGCGGTGGCAGCGCTCGGCCTCGTCCATGACGTGGGAGGAGATGAGGAGGGTGGCCCCGCGGGTGGCGGCGATGGAGTGGAAGAGGTTCCACAGGTCTCGGCGGAGGACCGGGTCGAGGCCGACCGTCGGTTCGTCGAGAACCAGGAGTTCGGGGGCGCCCAGGAGGGCGACCGCCAGGGAGACTCGGCTGCGCTGGCCGCCGGAGAGGTTGCCGGCGAGGGCGTCGGCGTGGGAGGTGAGGTCGACATCGGTGAGGACTCGGTCGATCTCGTGGCGGTGGTCTGAGGCGGGGCGGCCCGGGGCGAGGATCGCCGTGAAGTAGTCGAGGTTCTGACGGACCGTCAGGTCGTCGTAGACGGAGGGCGCCTGGGTGACGTAGCCGATGCGGGTGCGGAGGGTGGGGTGGCCGGCCGGGCTGCCCAGGATCTCCAGGGTGCCGGCGACCTTGGCCTGGGTGCCGACGATTGCCCGCATGAGGGTCGACTTGCCGCAGCCGGAGGGGCCGAGGAGGCCGGTGATCTGGCCGCGCGGGACGGTGAAGTCGAGGCCCCGCAGGACCGTGCGTGGGCCGCGGATGACGGTGAGGCCGTCGGCCCGGACGGCGGGAGCCTGGGGAGCAGGGGGAGCCTGGGAAACAGGGGGATCTGCGGGTGGGCCGGAAGAGCCGTTCTCGTAATTCATCATGCGATGAATAATGCTCTTGGGTGGCGGTGTCGTCAAGCAATGCCGTCAGGGGGTGCACCTGGCGGCGCAGGCGCGTGGCGGCGTGATCGGAGGTGGAGGGTCCGCTTTGCTTGCCTCCGCGTTCACCGGCCGGAAACGCGAACCGGATGCGGAACCAACTCCCGTTCCCGACAATGGATTTCACTTCGCCGAGCCCTCCCCCGGCTCGGCGCCCACGCATCTCCCGCTCACCTACGGAGGTGCTGCTGTCATGCGCTGTCGCATACGCAAGTCCGATCTGTTCGCTTCCCTAGTCGTCTTCCTCGTCGCGCTGCCGCTGTGTGTGGGCGTGGCCATGGCCTCCGGAGTCCCCGCCGAGCTGGGGCTGGTCACCGGGATCGTCGGCGGGCTGGTCGCCGGGGCGCTGCCCGGCAGCAGCCTGCAGGTGAGCGGGCCGGCGGCGGGGCTGACGGTGCTCGTGTACGAGGCTGTCGACACGTACGGCCTCAGGGCGCTCGGCGTGCTGGTTCTCGGGGCCGGGCTCGTGCAGTTCGGGCTCGGGGCGCTGCGGCTCGGGCGGTGGTTCCGGGCCGTGTCGGCGGCCGTGGTGCAGGGGATGCTCGCCGGGATCGGGCTGCTCCTGGTCGCCGGGCAGGTGTATGCGCTGGGCGACGCGGCCGCGCCCGCGAGCGGGCTCGGGAAGATCGCCGGGCTGGTGTCGCTGCCCGGGCGGATGGATCCGGGGGCGTTGTCAGTGGCGGGTGCCACTATTGCCGTATTGCTGCTGTGGCCGCGTTGGCGCAGGGGGGCGCGGGTGGTGCCTGCGCCGTTGGTGGCGGTGGCGGTGGTGTCGGCGGTGACCGGTGGGTTCGGCCTGGATGTGCGGCGGGTCGAGGTGCGGGGGCTCGTCGATGCGGTACGGGTGCCGGAGGCGGCGGACTTCGGTCGGCTTACGGAAGTGGGGGTGATCGGGACCGTTGTGGCGTTCGCGTTGATCGCGTCGGCGGAGTCGTTGTTCAGCGCGGCGGCAGTGGACCGGCTGCACCGGGGGCCGCGGACCGACTACGACCGGGAGCTGATGGCGCAGGGCGCGGGGAACGCGGTGTGCGGGGTGCTCGGGGCGATGCCGATGACCGCGGTGATCGTGCGGAGCGCGGCGAACGTGCAGGCGGGGGCGCGGACCAAGGCCTCGCGGGTGCTGCACGGGGTGTGGTTGCTGCTGTTCGCGGCTGTCGTACCCGGGGTGCTCGGGATGATTCCGGTGGCGGCGCTGGCTGCGCTGCTGGTGCACGCCGGGTGCAGGCTCGTGCCGGTGCGGGAGGTGCGGGGGCTGTGGCGAGAGCATCGCGGGGAGGTCGTCGTACTGGCCGTGACGGCCGGGGCGATCGTGGTGGGGAACCTGTTGGAGGGGGTGTTGGTGGGGCTGACGCTGGCCGTGGCGAAGACGGCGTGGGACATCAGCCATGTGCATGTGGAGACCGAGGACCGGGGCGAGGCGGGGATCGTCGTACGGGTGCTGGGGCATGCGACGTTCCTGCGGCTGCCGAAGCTGCTGGACGCGTTGGAGGCGCTGCCGCACGACCGGGAGGTGCGGCTGGACTTGGGCGGGCTGCGGCATGTGGACCACGCGTGTGCGGCGGCCCTGGAGGGGTGGGCCGCCGCACGGGGTCATGAGTTGGTGGCCACGAGCAGTTCGACGACGTAGGTCTCCTCGACGATTCCGTCCGGGAAGGCCGCGAACAGGTGGTCGCGCTCCTCGCCGAGGACGGCCGCCCTGTGTTCCTCGCTCTGCACGAGGAACATCGAGTGGCTGCCGATGTTGGCGAGGTGTGTGTCGACCGGGACCGGGCGGCTCCAGCGGACCTGACGGCGGGTGAAGTCGAGGCGGCCGGTGGGGTCGGCGAGAGCGGTGGCGGTTCCGTTGCCGGTCCTGTCGACCTCGCGCCTGATGCCGAAGTGGCGTTCGAGGCGGCGGGCCTGGGCGGCGAGCCACGGGACGTCGAGGTCGGTGGTGTTCCACCACAGGGCCAGCGCTCCGCCGGGCCGCAGCACACGCAGGGCCTCCGGGACCGATCGGGCGGGCTCGGTCCAGTGCCAGGCCTGGGCGTAGGTGAGGAAGTCGGCGGAGCCGGTGGCCAGGGGGAGGGCATTGCCGTTGCCCCGGACGATCGGGACGTCGGGGAGGGTGCGGCGGAACTGCGCCGCCATGCCCTCGCCGGGTTCGACGGCGATCACGTCGGCGCCGCGGGCGTGCAGGAGGGCGGTCGCGATGCCGGTGCCGGCGCCGATGTCTGCGACGCGGGCGCCGGTGAGGGGGTGGCCGCCGGCCAGGTCTTCGATCGCGTCGAAGAGGGCGGGTGGGTAGGAGGGGCGGTTGGCGGCGTACTGGGCTGCGGCGGCGTTGAAGGAGTGGGCGCGGGTGGAGTGGGAGGAGGCCGTCATGGGGTCAATCGTGGCGCGGTTGGGTGCAGTGGGCAGCAGATTTTTGGTGAGAGGCGGCGGCTCGGCGGGAGGGGAGAGCCGGGAGCGGCGGCTTGGAGAGCGGGCGGGGCCCGGGGTCGGTGATTGGGCCGGGGCCGGTAGTTGGCCCGGCCGGCCCCGTCACCGGACTCTCCGTTCAGTGCGCCTCAGCGGCCTTGCCGAATTCCGGTGCGGTACCGCGCCCCGTAAGGGGCGCGGGGAACGGCGCGACCAGCCCCCACCGGCCGCAGCCTCATCACCGCACCCAGCGGAGCGCTTAGGCGCTCCGGCGCCTCTTCTTCGACGGGTTGCCCGTGCGACGGGTGCTGCGCCTCTCGTGCTGTTTGAGGGCCGCCTCGTACTCCTCGCGGTGGAGTTTCTCGCCGGGGGCCTCGGTGAGGGAGCGGAAGAAGTAGGCGAGGAGGGAGCCGACGAAGCCGATGGCCAGGAGGCCGCGGAGGGAGGCCTGGCGGTCGAGGTCGGGGCGCTTGCTGAAGCTGTCCCAGGTATGGCGGAAGGCGAGGGCGCTGCAGATCGCGAACATGGCGACGACGAGGATGCTCACGAAGGCGCCGCTGTCGGCGAGTTGGAGGCCCTGGTAGGCGAGGCGGAGCACCAGGCAGGAGGCGACAACGGTCGCGAGGGAGCCGGCGGCCACTCCGACGCGGCGGGGGGTGTAGCCGTCGTCGTGGTTCACCCAGGTGGTGCCGAAGAAGCGGAGGGGTTCCGGGCGGGGGCCTGGGGAGCCCGCGGTGTCCTGGGGGCCGGTTTCGTCGCTCACGGGACGATTATGGCTCCGGGGCGGGTGCGGGCTCCCTCCGGGACTGACCGGGCGGGACCAGAGCCGGTGGACAAACCCCCCGTCTGCGCTGGACCGCCCGGCGCGTAATTCCCCCCGTTCAGAAGCTCTCAGCCGCAGCGCGAGGCCACGTAGCCGTCGCTGCCGGTGAGGACGTAGGCGTCCGCGACGAACTGGCCGTCGTCGATGTTGTCCCAGATGTTCGACGTGCCGTACGGACCCGCCACCGAAGTACCCGGCGTCTGGCAGAAGATCGGGACCTTCGCGCCTTCGGGCAGGACACGGACGATGCCGTACTGCGTGCCCGGGCCGCGGCGGACATTGAGGCGGACGCCCGGTGCGACCGAGTAGTAGCGCAGGTCCGCCGTCGCCGCGGCGGCCGCCGTGACGGTCTCCCCCGCGCCGCTCTCGGTCTCCTCGACGTGGTCAAATGACATGAAAAACCTCCCCCGTTGAGCCCCATGACTGCCATGGGGTCCCGTTCATTCCCCTAAAACACGCCATGAAACACATGTACGTAACTGGCACGCGAACGCTAGCAAGCCGCCTCCGTATCGCACGAGTCATCGACTAGGCTCCGTGCGTCGCGCGCGCGGACGAACAGGACGGGGGTGGTTCCATGGCGCCACAGCAGAACACCGGAGCGGGCGCGGAAGCGGAACTTCCCGAGTACGCCGGCCACTACCGTCTGGAGTCATGTCTCGGCTCGGGCGGTATGGGGGTCGTACATCTCGCGCGGAGCACCTCGGGGATGAAGCTCGCGGTGAAGGTCGTCCATGCCGAGTTCGCGAAGGATCCCGAGTTCAGGGGGCGTTTTCGGCAGGAGGTGGCGGCCGCGCGGCGGGTGAGCGGTGCCTTCACCGCGTCCGTCGTCGACGCTGATCCCGAGGCCGAACGGCCCTGGATGGCCACGCTGTTCATTCCCGGTCCCACCCTCTCCGATCATGTGAAGCGGAATGGGCCGATGCCTCCGGCCCAGTTGCGCCGGCTGATGGCGGGACTGGCCGAGGCGCTGCGTGACATCCATCGGGTCGGGGTGGTGCACCGGGACCTGAAGCCGAGCAATGTGCTGCTCGCCGAGGACGGGCCGAAGGTCATCGACTTCGGCATTTCTCGGCCAAAGGACAGCGAACTGCGGACCGAGACCGGGAAGTTGATCGGTACTCCGCCCTTCATGGCGCCCGAGCAGTTCCGGCGGCCGCGCGAGGTCGGGCCCGCCGCCGACATCTTCGCGCTCGGGTCCGTCCTGGTGCACGCGGCGACGGGGCGCGGCCCCTTCGACTCCGACAGTCCGTACGTGGTCGCCTACCAGGTCGTGCACGACGAGCCGGACCTGACCGGCGTACCGGAGGGCCTCGCGCCGCTGGTGCTGCGCTGCCTCGCCAAGGAGCCCGAGGACCGGCCCACTCCGGACGAGATGATGCGGGAGCTGCGGTCGGTCGCGGCCTCGTACGACACCCAGGCGTTCATACCGGCGCAGCGCAGGACGGCCGAGACCGCGCCGCCTGCGGAACCCCGCGTCGAGGAGCCGGAGTCGCCGCGGCCGTCCAAGGGGCGCCGTCTGCGCAAGAAGGTGCTGCTCGCGGCCGGGGCGCTCGTGCTCGTGGCGGGCGGGTCGCTCGCCACGGTTCAACTGCTCGGCGGGGGACCGGCCTCGCCGAAGGACACAGCGCCCACCACGTCCCCCGCGGGGTTCCGTGCATGGACGGCGAAGCCCGTGTCCGGGAGCGCGGGAAGCGAAGGGCCGGTCCGGTGTTCGTACGGAGCGGGGAAGCTGCTCTGCGCCCGGCCCGGCACGGTGTTCGCCCTCGACCCCTCCGACGGCCGACTGCTGTGGCGGCACTCCGCCGCCAAGACCCGCTGGAGCGCTCCGCCGGTCCTGTCGGGCGGCCTCGTGCAGCCCCTCGCCGACCACGGCCGGCGGCTGGAAGCGCTCGACCCCGCCTCGGGCAAGGCACATTGGAAGCGGAACGTTCCGGCGTACGACTCCGCACAGCAGGCCGGAGGCATGCTCCTGCTGACCCGTGCGGACGGCACGGTCACCGGCGTGGACAGCGCCTCCGGCGACACCAAGTGGTCCCGGCCGATGCCGGGGCACACGGGGCACAGCGCGTCGGCCTTCTTCTCCTTCGCCGGTGATCCCCTGGCGTACCTGGCGAGCGTCTCCGGCGACGGGGCGAGCACGCACGTCACCGCCGTGGATCCCACCACGGGCGATGTGCGGTGGGACGCCCGGCTGAAGGGCGCTCTGCAGCCCTTCGGCACCGCGGGCGGCTCCGTCTTCTTCACGGCCGTCGACAGGGTCTACGGCGATACGCAGGCGGTGGTCCGCTACGACCCCCGGTCCAGGTCGGCACGGAAGGTGGCGCTGCCCGTGCCCCGCCAGAGCGCCCATGCCACCGTGCGCGGGGACGTGGTCTATCTGCTGGCCGCCGGCGGCTCCCTGGAGGCCGTCGACATGGGCACGGGCAAGCAGCTGTGGAACATCGAGACCTCGGTGAGCCGGGGTTCGGCGCCGGTCGCCGACGCCCGTCATGTCTACGTCAGCGCCGCCGACGGTCGTCTGCTCGCCGTGGACGCCCGCAAGGGGACACTCGCCGGGCAGACCCCGGCTCGTCTGGGCAGCAACACGGGCGAGGTGGTGGCCACCATCCCCGACCCCGTCCTCGCCGACGGCCACGTCTACGCCACCGCCCCCGACGGCACCGTCTTCGCCGTGAACTCCCGCAACCCGGCGGCCTGGTAGCAGCTGGCAAGCGAAAGGGGCCGTCCCCGAAAGGGACGGCCCCCACCACCAAAGCCTCAGCCCAGCTTCGAGACGTCCCGCACCGCGCCCTTGTCCGCGCTGGTCGCCATCGCCGCGTAGGCCCGCAGCGCCGCCGACACCTTCCGCTCCCGGTTCTTCGGGGCGTAGACGCCGCCCAGGGCCTGCTCGCGACGGGCGAGCTCGGCGTCGTCGACCAGCAGCTCGATCGTGCGGTTCGGGATGTCGATGCGGATGCGGTCGCCGTCCTCGACGAGCGCGATCGTGCCGCCGGACGCCGCCTCCGGCGACGCGTGGCCGATCGACAGGCCCGAGGTGCCGCCCGAGAAGCGGCCGTCGGTGATCAGGGCGCAGGTCTTGCCGAGGCCGCGGCCCTTGAGGAAGGACGTCGGGTAGAGCATCTCCTGCATGCCCGGGCCGCCCTTGGGACCCTCGTAGCGGATGACCACGACATCGCCGTCGGTCACCTGCTTGTTGAGGATCTTCTCGACGGCCTCCTCCTGCGACTCGCAGACGACCGCCGGGCCCTCGAAGGTCCAGATCGACTCATCCACGCCGGCCGTCTTCACCACGCAGCCGTCGACGGCGAGGTTGCCCTTGAGGACCGCGAGGCCGCCGTCCTTGGAGTACGCGTGCTCGGCGGAGCGGATGCAGCCGTCCGCCGCGTCCTCGTCCAGCGCCTCCCAGCGCTCGGACTGGGAGAAGGCCTCGGCGGAGCGGACACAGCCGGGGGCCGCGTGCCACAGTTCCACGGCCTGGGGGGACGGCGAGCCGCCGCGCACGTCCCAGGTCTTCAGCCAGTCCGCCAGGGACGGGCTGTGGACGGAGTGGACGTTCTCGTTCAGCAGGCCGGCGCGGTGCAGCTCGCCGAGCAGAGCCGGGATGCCGCCGGCGCGGTGCACGTCCTCCATGTAGTACGTGCGGGTCTTCGCAACGTTCGGAGCGACCTTCGCCAGGCACGGCACGCGGCGCGAGACCTCGTTGATCTCCTCCAGGCCGAACGGGATGCCCGCCTCCTGGGCCGCCGCCAGCAGGTGCAGGATCGTGTTGGTCGAGCCGCCCATCGCGATGTCCAGGGCCATCGCGTTCTCGAAGGCCGAGAAGGTGGCGACGCTCCGCGGCAGAACCGTCTCGTCGTCCTGCTCGTAGTAGCGGCGGGTGATGTCCATGACCGTGCGGGCCGCGTCGACGTACAGCTGCTTGCGGGCCGTGTGGGTGGCCAGCACCGAGCCGTTGCCGGGCAGGGAGAGGCCGATGGCCTCGGTCAGGCAGTTCATCGAGTTGGCCGTGAACATGCCGGAGCAGCTGCCGCAGGTCGGACAGGCGTTCTCCTCGATACGGAGGATGTCCTCGTCCGAGATCTTGTCGTTCACGGCGTCGGAGATCGCGTCGACCAGGTCGAGCGTACGGACCGTGCCGTCGACGAGCGTGGCGCGACCGGACTCCATCGGGCCGCCGGAGACGAAGACCGTCGGGATGTTCAGGCGCAGGGCCGCGTTCAGCATGCCCGGCGTGATCTTGTCGCAGTTGGAGATACAGATCAGGGCGTCGGCGCAGTGCGCCTCGACCATGTACTCGACCGAGTCCGCGATCAGGTCGCGGGACGGGAGGCTGTACAGCATTCCTCCGTGCCCCATCGCGATGCCGTCGTCCACGGCGATCGTGTTGAACTCGCGCGGGATGCCGCCCGCCTCCACGATCGCCTCGCTGACGATCCGGCCGACCGGCTGCAGATGGGTGTGGCCCGGCACGAACTCCGTGAAGGAGTTGGCGACCGCGATGATCGGCTTGCGGCCGATGTCCGCGCCGGGTACACCGGAGGCGCGCATAAGGGCGCGGGCGCCCGCCATGTTGCGGCCGTGGGTGACTGTGCGGGACCTCAGCTCGGGCATCGTCGCTCGCTCCTTCAGAGACGGTCGTCAGAGACTTCAGAGACGGTCGTAAGAGATTTCTGACTGTTGACGAGCGTACGCCGGTCATCCAGGGGTCGGGACAAGGTGTCCGGATCGCGGAATGCGCGTCTCGGAGACACGGGGGTCAGGGCCCGGTCAGATGCCCCTGCACCACCGGCGCCACCCGCGCGATGATCTGCTCCATGTCCGCCGACGCCAGCGGCTCCAGCTTGATCACGTACCGCATCATCGCGCAGCCCACCAGCTGCGCGGCCGCCAGTTCGGCGCGCAGCTCCGCGTCCGGCGCGTCCAGCTGGGAGGCGATGCGGCGCAGCAACTGGGAGGCGATCAGACGGCGGAAGACGGCGGCCGCGGTCTCGTTGTTGACGGCGGAGCGCAGGATCGCCAGCAGAGGCGTACGGGTGGTGGGGTTCTCCCAGACACCGAAGACGAAGCGGGTGAGGCGCTCGCCGACATCGTCCAGCGGGCCCTCGGCGACCGCCTCCGGCGCGTTCAGGGCGGGCGCGAAGGCGACCTCGATCGCCGACGCGAAGACCTGCTCCTTGGTGCCGAAGTAGTGGTGCACCAGCGCCGAGTCCACGCCGGCCGCCTTCGCAATGCCCCGTACGGACGTCTTCTCGTACCCGCGCTCGGAGAACTCCTCGCGGGCCACGGTCAGGATGCGGTCGCGGGTGTCGGCGGACTCCGTGCGGGTACGGCGGCCACGGCGTCGGGCGGTGGGGTCGGCGGCTCCGGTCACGGTCTGGGCACCTTCACCGCCGAGGCGAGATGGAGGCGTGTGAAGGCCAGCGCCTCCGCCAGGTCGGCCTCGCGTTCGGCGCCCGACATGGCGCGGCGGGTGTTGACCTCGATCACGACATGGCCGTCGAAGCCGGTCAGGGCGAGACGTTCCAGCAGCTCGGCGCAGGGCTGGCTGCCGCGGCCGGGGACGAGGTGCTCGTCCTTCGCCGATCCCCTGCCGTCGGCGAGGTGGACATGGCCGAGGCGGTCTCCCATGCGGTCGACCATGTGCATGGCGTCGGAGCGGGCCGTCGCGCTGTGACTGAGGTCGATCGTGAAGTGACGGTAGTCCTCCTTCGTCACATCCCAGTCGGGGGCGTACGCCAGCATCTCGCGGTCGCGGTAGCGCCAGGGGTACATGTTCTCGACGGCGAACCGCACGTCCGTCTCGTTCGCCATGCGCCAGATGCCGGTGACGAAGTCCCGGGCGTACTGGCGCTGCCAGCGGAACGGGGGGTGTACGACGACCGTGGTCGCGCCCAGCTTCTCGGCCGCCGCCTGGGCGCGCTGGAGCTTGACCCAGGGGTCCGTCGACCACACCCGTTGCGTGATGAGCAGGCAGGGCGCGTGCACGGCCAGGATCGGGATGCGGTGGTAGTCGCTGAGTCTGCGCAGTGCCTCGATGTCCTGGCTGACGGGGTCGGTCCACACCATGACCTCGACGCCGTCGTACCCGAGGCGCGCGGCGATCTCGAAGGCCGTCGCCGTGGACTCCGGGTACACGGAGGCCGTGGACAGCGCGACCTTCGCATCCGGGATGCACACTGGCTCCGCCATGCCGACAGGTTACGGGGTGCGGTTGCCTTGGGCCGCGCGCCTATTCGCCGTTGTGGGAATCGCCACGGGCGGGTGCGGGTGAATTGTGGCTTGTCGCGCAGTTCCCCGCGCCCCTGATAGGGGCGCTATGCCGAACCCATGTGATCCAGTCGACGTAGGATCACGCCCTCCCTGAGTGCCCAGGGGCAGACCTCCAGGCTCTCCACGCCGAACAGGTCCATCGCGCCCTCTGCCACCAATGCGCCCGCGAGGAGCTGGCCGGCTCGGCCCTCGCTCACGCCCGGGAGTTCGGCTCGCTGGGCCGCGGACATTCCTGCCAGCTGGGGGACCCAGGCCTCCAGGGATTCGCGCTTGAGTTCGCGCTGGACGTAGAGGCCCTCCGTCGAGCGGGCCGCGCCCGCGATGCGAGCGAGCTGCTTGAAGGTCTTCGAGGTGGCCACGACGTGGTCAGGGGCGCCGAAGCGGCTGAACTCGCCCACCGTGCGGGCGATCTGGGCGCGTACATGGCGGCGCAGGGCCCTTATCGACTCCGGGTCGGGCGGGTCGCCGGGGAGCCAGCCGGCGGTGAGCCGGCCGGCGCCGAGCGGGAGGGAGACGGCGGCGTCGGGCTCCTCGTCGATGCCGTAGGCGATCTCCAGGGAGCCGCCGCCGATGTCGAGGACGAGCAGCTTGCCGGCGGACCAGCCGAACCAGCGGCGGACGGCGAGGAAGGTGAGCCGGGCCTCCTCCGCGCCGGTGAGGACCTGCAGCTCGACGCCGGTCTCCGCCTGCACGCGCGCGAGGACGTCATCGGCGTTGCTGGCCTCGCGCACGGCGGAGGTCGCGAAGGGGAGCACGTCCTCGACGCCCTTGTCCTCGGCGGCCTGCAGGCACTCGTGGACAACGGCGATCAGTTTGTCGACCCCTTCGGAGTCGATCGCTCCGCTCTCGTCGAGCAGTTGGGCAAGGCGCAGCTCCGCCTTGTGCGAGTGCGCGGGCAACGGGCGCGCGCCTGGGTGCGCATCCACCACCAGCAGATGCACCGTGTTCGATCCCACGTCGAGGACACCGAGTCTCATGTACGGAACGCTACTGCCAGCTGGGCGGTCCTCCGTATTCGATGGCGCTGCGGGAGCCGTACGCTGGTCCTGTGCCAAAGACGAAAAGGGCGAAGGCCGATAAGTCGGCAGGACCAGCCAAGTCCGCCAAGGGTTCTTCGCAGGCGAAGCCACCGCAGCAGTCGGCAAAGCTGTCGAAGAAGGCCCGGGAAGCGGACGAGAAGGGCCTCGACTTCGCGCGCGCATGGGTGGAGTTCCCGGATCCGGCGGACGACGAACAGGTCTTCCGCTGCGATCTGACATGGCTCACCTCTCGCTGGAACTGCATCTTCGGCAGCGGCTGCCAGGGCATCCAGGCGGGCCGCGCGGACGACGGGTGCTGCACGCTGGGCGCCCACTTCTCCGACGAGGACGACGAGAAGCGCGTCGCCGGGTATGTGGCAAGGCTCACGCCCGAGATCTGGCAGCACCATGACGAGGGCAGGGAGCACGGCTGGGTCTCGGAGGACGAGGACGGGGACCGGCAGACCCGCCCGTACAAGGGCTCGTGCATCTTCCAGAACCGGCCCGGGTTCGCGGGCGGCGCGGGCTGCTCGCTGCACATCCTGGCCCTGAAGGAGGGCCGCGAGCCGCTGGAGACCAAGCCGGACGTGTGCTGGCAGCTGCCGGTGCGGCGGACGTACGACTGGATCGACCGGCCCGACGACACCCGTGTGCTGCAGGTGTCGATCGGTGAGTACGACCGCCGGGGCTGGGGCCCGGGCGGCCACGACCTGCACTGGTGGTGCACATCGGCGACCTCGGCGCACGGCGCGGGCGACCCGGTGTATGTGTCCTACCGGCCGGAGCTGACCGAGCTGATGGGCAAGGCCGGCTACGACCGCCTCGTCGAGCTGTGCGAGCAGCGCCTGGCCTCGCAGCTGCCGCTGCTGGCCCCGCATCCGGCGGACCCGGTCGGCTGAGCAAGAGCTCCGCCGGAAGGGCGGTGACGAACCGCGGACCGGTGGGGGCTGGTCGCGCCCACGCGGCGGAGCCGCATATCGATACAGCCCCGCGCCCCCTGCGGGGCTCGGTGCCGCACCTGACTTCGCCGAGGCCGCTGAGCTCGCCGGCGGCTGCGCTCACGACGCCGTAGGGCTCGGGTCTCCGCTGTCCGTGGGCGGCGGTGTCGAGCCCCTCGGGTCGGACGGGGCGGAGTCGGTGGGTGTGGGCGCCGGGGACGAGGGCGGGGTGCTCGGGGTGGGGTCCGAGGCGGTCGGGGTCGGTTCCGGGGCGGACGAGGGCGGCGGGGTGTCCGGGCTGCTCGGACCGGGGGCGGTCGGGCTGGGCGCGGTGCCGTAGCCCTCGATGGAGACGACGGCGCCCGTCGGTGAGACCGCCACCCGTGCGCTCCAGGAGCCGGACGGCTCGCGCAGATGGTCGACGTACACCTTGATCGTCAACGATTCGCCGGGCCTGAGCGTTCCCGACGACTGGCTCAGGTAGAGCCAGGAGGTTCCCGTGGACGCGGACCAGCGCACCGGTGCGGGTCCGGCGGCGGTGAGGGTGACGAGCGTGGTGTCGCCGCTGTTGCCGGCCGACACTTCGAGGTGACCGGCGCCCTTTCCGCGGATGCCGGTGACGCTGATGACCTCCACGGAGATATCGGGGTTGTGTCCCTTGCCGAAGGGGCCGCCGGGCCTGGTGCTGGCGTTGCCGGCGTTCTCGTAGCCGCCGCCCGACGCCTCGGCGCCCAGGCTGACCGGGCCGGGTGCCTCGCCGGCGGTGGCGGAGGTCCCGTCCGCGCCCTCGGGTGCGCCCCGGTGGGCGGCCCACAGGGCGAGCATGGGGGCCGCCACGACGGTGGCGACGACCGTCGTCGTGACGGCACGCGCGCGTAGGCGGTCGCGGCGGGCGGCGCGGTCCTTGGGGTCCATCGGGAAGCCGCGCCGGTCGAACCGGGGAACGGCGGCGCCACGCGCGCGTGGCTGATGGGCGGCCGCCATGTGCAGGGCCGCGCGGGGAGCCTCCAAAACCGGCAGCTCGGCGGGGGTGACCATCGCGCCGGGCCAGCGGCCGGGGATCGCGCGCTCGGCGCTGCGGCGGCAGCGCGGACAGTCGTCGACGTGCCGGACGAGCTCCTTGCGCAGGGCCGAGCTCAGCACCAGCTGGTTGTCCCCGGTGAGCCGGGCGACGCTCGGGCAGCCGCCGGTCTCGACGACGGCGAGGGCCGCGCGCGTGCGCTCTACCTCGCAGGCGGCGGAGGCCAGCAGTTCGCGGGCGGTGGCGAGGTCCAGGCCCAGCACCGCGGCGACCTCATGGGCGGCGAGGTGGTGACGCACGGCGAGTTCGAGCGCCTCACGCTGCTCGGGGGTGGTGCCCGCGGCCTCCGGCCAGGCGAGCAGGGCGAGTTCGCGGCGGCGCTGCTGCTGGGCCTCGTCGGTGTCGGGAGGGTTGGTGGGGCCGGTGCGGTCGGAGGGGCTCTGTCTGTCGGCACTCTTCCGGCCCGCCGCGTGCGTGCCCTGACGTTTCTGCTTGGTCTCGGCCAGCTTGCGCAGACAGGCCCAGCGGGCCAGCGCATACAGCCAGGCCCGGCGGTCGCCCGGCGCCTCCGGACCGCGGCGCTTCTCGGCGAGTGCGAGTGCTTCGCCCAGGGCCGCGGTCGCCGCTTCGTGGTCGCACAGCACGGACAGGCAGTAGGTGAACAGCCCGTCCAGATAGGGCTCGTAGCGCGCGGGCGGCCGCTGCGCCAGCGTGCGCGCAGCGGCACGGTCACGTGCCTCCCGGCGCGCCTGGTCTGCGCCGGTGATGCGGGGCGAGGTCTCCGGGCTGCTGCTCATCCGTGGACCGTAGGCGGCTCGTGATGAACCCTTCTTCCCCCTTGAGCACTTTTAATCCATACGGGTGAAACGATCCCTCAATCGGGTACAGGAACCGCCTGTTCCGTGGCTGGTTACCGACTGCGGTGGCCGGTTCTCGGAGTGTCGGATCATGTGCTCGGGCGACGTGCGGCGGGCAGGGGGGACTCGGGGTCGTCGTAGAGGAGGGAGAGGCGGTGGTCTCGGCCGCGGGCGCGCAACTGCCAGAGTTCATGCGGGAGTTCGGTGAGGGAGCCGAGGCCTGAGAGGAAGGCCTGGACCTCCTCCCGCAGGCGCAGGCATTCGGGCCCGCACTGCTGCGGATGCGGGCCGGCAGTCCACAGGACCGCATCCGCGCGCAGCCGCTCGTCGAACGACGGCTTCAGGGCGGCGGACAGGTCGGGGATTCCGACCGCCGGGCCGTCCCCGACCAAGGACTCCCAGCCGGAGCCCCTGGACGCGTGCAGGGCCCAGAGGACGGAGGCGGAACGGAACGGCGCGGTGGCCCCCGTCAGGAGGAGGCGGGGCCGTCGCGGGTCGGGCGCCGGTGAATGCGCTGGGCACGGTCGCGGGCTCGTTCGGCGCTCTTTTCGTCCCCCGGCGCCGGCGTAGGTTTCGGCGGCGGCCCACGTGCTGGGTGCATCGCAGCCCGGCCCGGTCTCCCGCGCCCCACTCCGCGCCGCCGTAACCGGGGGATGCGCCCCCAGCGCCCCCTAAGGACGCCTGCACGCGTGCGTGGCTGCTGATTCCGATGCCGGGACCCTCCTGCGGCAGCCCCTGCACCCGGATCGGGACGCCGCGGTACTCCGCGATGATCCAGGAAGAGCGCATCGAGTCGACGGGTGACCTCCGGGGGCCCGGTCCCGGTCCGGGTCGACGTCGATGGCGGACTCGTACCCGGTCAGCCCGGTGTCGACGAGACCGCCGTACAGCTCTCGCGCCAACCTGATCCGGTCGTCCTCCGACAACGGCCCACCCTCCTGCCACCGCGGTGCGGCCCCTCCACGACGGGTCCTGTGATGGCGTTCGGCAGTCGCGATTCCACGAAGATCGACCATCGCGAGTAGGCGCATTGCGGCAACTCCACGCGCTCTCCACGAGCTTCCGCGCCCCTGGGGCCGGTCCGGCGGATCAGCTCGGCGTCGGGCGTTGTCAGTGGGCTCGGTTACGGTTCTCGACATGGCTGCCCGTACCAAGTCCACCAAGGACCGCCCGTCCTACCGCTGCACGGAGTGCGGCTGGCAGACGGTCAAGTGGCTCGGCCGCTGCGCCGAGTGCCAGGCGTGGGGCACGATCGAGGAGTACGGCGCGCCCGCGGTCCGTACGACGACACCGGGGCGCGTCACCACCTCCGCGGTGCCCATCGGCCAGGTCGACGGCCGCCAGGCCACCGCGCGCACCACCGGCGTGCCCGAGCTGGACCGGGTGCTCGGCGGCGGGCTCGTGCCCGGCGCGGTGGTGCTGGTGGCGGGCGAGCCCGGCGTCGGCAAGTCGACGCTGCTGCTGGACGTGGCGGCGAAGTCGGCGAGCGACGAGCACCGCACGCTGTACATCACGGGCGAGGAGTCGGCCAGCCAGGTGCGGCTGCGCGCCGACCGCATCAAGGCCATCCACGACCACCTGTACCTCGCCGCGGAGACCGATCTGGCCGCCGTGCTCGGCCACTTGGACGCGGTGAAGCCCTCGCTCCTCATCCTGGACTCCGTGCAGACCGTGGCCTCCCCGGAGATCGACGGCGCCCCAGGCGGCATGGCCCAGGTGCGCGAGGTGGCCGGCGCGCTCATCCGCGCCTCCAAGGAGCGCGGGATGTCCACTCTCCTTGTGGGCCATGTCACCAAGGACGGAGCCATCGCCGGCCCCCGCCTGCTCGAACACCTCGTGGACGTCGTCCTCAGCTTCGAGGGCGACCGGCACGCGCGCCTGCGTCTCGTCCGGGGCGTCAAGAACCGCTACGGCACGACGGACGAGGTCGGCTGCTTCGAACTGCACGACGAGGGCATCACGGGCCTCGCCGACCCGAGCGGACTTTTCCTGACCAGACGTGACGAACCGGTCCCCGGCACCTGTCTGACGGTCACCCTGGAGGGCCGCCGCCCCCTGGTCGCCGAAGTCCAGGCGCTCACCGTCGACTCGCAGATCCCCTCCCCGCGCCGTACGACCTCGGGCCTGGAGACCTCCCGCGTCTCGATGATGCTCGCCGTCCTGGAGCAGCGCGGCCGGATCAGCGCACTCGGCAAGCGCGACATCTACTCCGCGACGGTCGGCGGAGTGAAGCTCTCCGAGCCCGCCGCCGACCTCGCCGTCGCCCTCGCGCTGGCATCGGCGGCGAGCGACACCCCGCTGCCCAAGAACCTGGTCGCGATCGGCGAAGTCGGCCTCGCGGGCGAGGTCAGACGGGTCACGGGCGTCCAGCGCCGGCTCGCCGAAGCACACCGCCTGGGCTTCACCCATGCGCTCGTTCCGGGCGACCCCGGCAAGATCCCTTCCGGCATGAAGGTCCTGGAAGTCGCCGACATAGGGGACGCTCTGAGAGTCCTTCCGCGCTCCCGTCGCCGAGAGGCCCCGCGGGACGAGGAGGACCGCCGGTAGACTTTGCCCTGGTCTCGCCCATCCGTGCGATCAGAATGTGCGACACGGGGGCGCCCCAGAACCTGCGACCGGAGGAGTGCAGTGGCAGCCAACGACCGGGCGGCAGCTCCCGGAAAGTCCGGTGGGAGCTCCGGTGCCGATGGCCTGATGCGCGCCTCACTGAGCGCCGTGGCTCCCGGCACGGGCCTGCGCGACGGGCTTGAACGGGTACTCCGCGGCAACACCGGCGGTCTCATCGTGCTCGGCTTCGACAAGACCGTCGAAACCATGTCCACCGGCGGTTTCGTACTGGACGTCGAGTTCACGGCCACGCGCCTGCGCGAGCTGTGCAAGCTCGACGGCGGCATCGTGCTCTCCTCCGACCTGTCGAAGATCCTGCGGGCGGGTGTGCAGTTCGTGCCCGACGCGACGATCCCGACCGAGGAGACGGGCACCCGGCACCGCACGGCGGACCGGATCTCCAAGCAGGTCAACTTCCCGGTCGTCTCCGTCTCCCAGTCGATGCGCCTCATCGCCCTGTACGTCGACGGTCAGCGCCGCGTCCTGGAGGACTCCGCGGCGATCCTGTCCCGCGCCAACCAGGCCCTCGCGACCCTGGAGCGCTACAAGCTGCGCCTGGACGAAGTCGCGGGCACCCTGTCGGCGCTGGAGATCGAGGACCTGGTGACGGTCCGGGACGTGTCGGCGGTGGCCCAGCGCCTGGAGATGGTGCGCCGCATCGCCACCGAAATCGCCGAATACGTGGTCGAACTGGGCACCGACGGGCGTCTCCTCGCCCTCCAGCTCGACGAGTTGATCGCCGGCGTGGAACCCGAGCGCGAGCTGGTGGTCCGGGACTACGTGCCCGAGCCCACGGCCAAGCGCTCCCGTACGGTCGACGAGGCCCTCTACGAGCTGGACGCCCTCACCCACGCCGAGCTTCTCGAACTGCCCACGGTGGCAAGGGCGTTGGGCTACACGGGCTCTCCGGAGGCACTCGACTCGGCGGTCTCGCCCCGCGGCTTCCGCCTGCTGGCCAAGGTGCCGCGCCTCCCGGGCGCGATCATCGACCGTCTCGTGGAGCACTTCGGGGGCCTCCAGAAGCTGCTCGCGGCGAGCGTCGACGACCTGCAGACCGTCGACGGCGTCGGCGAGGCCCGAGCCCGAAGCGTTCGGGAAGGTCTGTCGCGGCTGGCCGAGTCCTCCATTCTGGAGCGGTACGTCTGAGTTCCTGGCCCGATGCCCCAACGTCGGGGCACTTCCCCCCGGTTGACCCAAATACCGTTGCGTGGAGTGATCATGCGGGGTAGCTTGACGCCGACCATTTCGTTCGATTCTCAATTCGAACTCTGAGGGGGAACTCCATGAAGAAGCGCCTCATAGGAACGTTCGCCGCGGCGGCGGTTCTCGCCCCAGCGTTGACCCTTGCGGGCTCAGGGCCGGCATTCGCCGCCGGCAACCCGGTCACCTGGAACAACAACTGGACCGGCGACAACCTGGCGTACGTCAACTCCCGCGTCCGTCTGGTTTCCGGCAGTGGCTACTCCACACACTGGACCGAGTACAGGCAGTCCGACGGCACCTACTTGATGAAGTTCGGCAACGGGAAGTGCCTCGACAGCAACAGCGACGGTGACGTGTACCTTCTCGACTGCAACGGTGGCGACTACCAGAAGTGGTACGAGATCCACGAGTCCGCCGGCTGGGTCCTTAAGGACAAGGCCACCGGGCTCGTTCTCGACACGGGGGGCACCGGAGTGGTCTACACCGACAGGCGAGGCGCCTCCACCAACGCGGCCCAGCACTGGAGCTGAACCTCAGTTCACACCACAGTGAAGAGACACCCCCGGCCTCGTCGAGACCGGGGGTGTCCCCTTTCCCGACCGTCCTGGACAGCCCGCAGAGGCCCTGCTCAGTCGGCCGACAGCACGAAAGACACCTGCACCTTCCCGAACCCGGGCGCCGCCGCCTCCACCAGATACGTGCCGGCCCCGGCAGACCCCGCCGCAGGCGTCGCGCACTCGGGAGCGCTCGGCTTCCGGTCCCACTTCACGGAGTAGGTGATACTGCTGCGGTTGGGCACCCGGAACACCAGGTTCCCGGAGCCCTGGGGGCAGTCCGCGGAGGACCAGTAGTTGCTGTGGCTGCCCGCCTGGGTGATCGTCAACACCGCGCTCTTCGGCCCGAGATCGATCTTGCAGTCGAAGCCCGAGGTGTTCGCGGCGGTCAGCAGCAGCGTGGGCGTCTGACCGGGCGAGTACGTGTTGCGCAGGCTGCGCACGGACAATTTCACGGAGCTCGTCGTGCAGTTGGGGATCGAGGAACTCGCCGGAATCGCGTCGCCCCGGCCGACCCCGATGCCGGAACCGGCACCGCCCGTACCGCCGCCGGCCGCCCCTTCGGAGCCCCCGGTCCCGGAGTCCGAGCCGGATCCTGACCCCGAACTGCCTCCGGAATCCGACCCGCTGGAGCCCCCGCCGCCCGACTCGTCACGACCGCCCGGCGCTTGGCTGATCGCGGGACCCGAACTCGACGGCCCCGCAGTGATCGTGGGCGCGGGAGTGTTGCCGTTCGCCCCGTCGTCCTTCTTGGCGCCGCCACCGCCCGACAGGACGATCCACATGGTCAGCAGCGCCAACAGGGCGACCACAGACACGAGTACGGCCCTCCGTCGCCAGTAGATGGTGGAGGGGAGCGGCCCGACAGGATTGCGCAGAGATCCCACGGCGCAAACTGTACGAGAGATCGGCGCCTCAGCAGGCCCCACCCGCCGCCGGTTCGTCAACTTTTCCGGATCATCATCCCGGTCCGCACGACGCACCGCGCACGGGACGGCGGCCCAACCGACCGGGGCCATGGCAGGATCGGAAATGCCATGACTGCTCCCACGAAGCCCCCGCACAGCAGCCCCGCCGACGGCCCGGCCGACGCGCTCGCTGGTTCCCCTCCCGGTGAGGGCCACGTAACCCTCCATGCCTCCGTCATCGACTGGTTCGACGAGAACGCCCGCGACCTGCCGTGGCGGCTCCCGGAAGCCGGCCCCTGGGGTGTGATGGTCAGCGAGTTCATGCTGCAGCAGACGCCGGTCAACCGCGTGCTGCCCGTCTACGAACAGTGGCTGGCCCGCTGGCCGCGCCCCGCCGACCTGGCCCGGGAGGCGCCCGGCGAGGCGGTCCGCGCCTGGGGCCGGCTCGGCTACCCGCGCCGCGCCCTGAGGCTGCACGGCGCCGCCGTCGCCATAACGGAACGGCACGGCGGGGACGTACCCACCGACCACGCCCAGCTCCTCGCGCTGCCCGGCATCGGCGAGTACACGGCCGCGGCCGTCGCCTCCTTCGCGTACGGGCAGCGGCACGCCGTGCTCGACACCAACGTCCGCCGGGTCTTCGCGCGCGCCGTCAGCGGCGTCCAGTACCCGCCGAACGCCACGACCGCCGCCGAACGCAAGCTCGCCCGCACCCTGTTGCCCGAGGACGAGCAGACCGCCGCGCGGTGGGCGGCCGCCTCCATGGAGCTCGGCGCGCTCGTCTGCACGGCCAAGAACGAGACCTGCCACCGCTGTCCCATCGCCGCGCAGTGCGCCTGGCGGCTCGCGGGCAAGCCCGAGCACAACGGGCCGCCGCGGCGCGGGCAGACGTACGCGGGCACGGACCGGCAGGTGCGCGGAAAGCTGCTCGCCGTGCTGCGCGAGGCCCACGCGCCCGTGCCGCAGGCCGCTCTCGACCGGGTGTGGCACGAGCCGGTGCAGCGCGCGCGGGCGCTCGACGGGCTCGTCGCGGACGGTCTCGTGGAGCCGCTGTCCGGTGGTTTGTATCGGCTGCCGTTGACGTAACCGCTCGTAACATCACGCCGCATCACACCCCGCCGACCTGCCAAATCGCCCCATAGCCATGCGATTCGGTGCACCTGTTTACCCCGTTCCTACGTCCGTTACACAACCGACGGACAGCCGATTGCTAGCCGAGCGCTGCTTCGGACAGCGCCGTGACAACACCTCCGTAGCTTCATTTGCGTGCCCGGCAGAAGCGGGCTGTTACGGAACAGACCGACGGCGATCAAGCCGGCCGGGAACGGGGATCGGGAGGCGGTTCGACATGGCGCAGGGCGAGGTGCTCGAGTTCGAGGAGTATGTCCGCACGCGGCAGGACGCGCTGCTGCGCAGCGCCCGCCGGCTGGTCCCGGACCCGGTGGACGCACAGGACCTGCTCCAGACGGCGCTGGTACGGACGTACGGCCGCTGGGAGGGCATCGCGGACAAGCGGCTCGCGGACGCCTACCTGCGGCGCGTGATGATCAACACGCGGACCGAGTGGTGGCGGGCCCGGAAGCTGGAGGAGGTCCCGACCGAGCAGCTGCCGGACGCCTCGGTCGACGACTCCACCGAGCAGCACGCGGACCGCGCCCTGCTGATGGACATCATGAAGGTGCTGGCTCCCAAGCAGCGCAGCGTCGTGGTCCTGCGACACTGGGAGCAGATGTCGACGGAGGAGACGGCCGCCGCCCTGGGCATGTCGGCCGGAACAGTCAAGAGCACGCTGCACCGGGCGCTCGCCCGGCTCCGTGAGGAGCTGGAGAGCCGCGATCTGGACGCACGCGCGCTGGAGCGTGGGGAGCGGGAGCGTTGCGCGGCCTGACCGGGGCCGGGCCCGAACGGGCCCTAGGCAGTTCACAGGCGGTGATCACGGTGGGGGCCGTGTTCGCCGCCGTCGCCCTTTTCACCACCGCGTGCGGCAAGGGGGGCACGGGTGCCCGGGACGAGGGCCCGGCACACGCATCGGCGATCGCGGGTGCCGTCGCCTCCCCCTCACCCAGCCCGTCCGGGGGCTTTCGGCGGGTGGACGCGGTCTCGCTGATCAAGCAGGACTCGAAGGTCTCCCCGGCGGTGAAACGCGAGCTGCAGCCATGCAGCGGCGACGGCTACCCGGTCAAGGCCACCTACGGCTATCTGACCGGCGGATCGGTCAACGACGTCCTCGTCAATGTCTGGAGCTGCGGTGACGAGGTGGGCGTCGGTGTATACGTGTACCGGGACGTCAAGGGCACGTACGAGAATGTGTTCAAGGCGGAGGAGTCGCCGGTCTACGCCGAGATCGACGGCACCGACCTGACCGTGGCCCAGCAGGTGTACGACACGAACGACCCGGTGTCGAACCCGTCCCGAGAGACCGTGACCACGTACAGATGGAAAGCGGGCCGGTTCGCCCAGCACAGCACCCACGAAACCGACTACAGCGAGCTCGACTCCGGCGACGACGACACGCCCACGCCCGCGCCGGACCACTGACCCCCACACGCACGCACACACACGCACACCACGAGGACAGAGAGCAACGGGATGGCAGAGCAGACCCACGTCCTGTTCGTCGAGGACGACGATGTCATCCGTGAGGCCACCCAGCTCGCCCTGGAGCGGGACGGCTTCGCGGTCACCGCCATGCCCGACGGCCTGTCGGGTCTGGAGGCGTTCCGGGCCGACCGCCCCGACATCGCCCTGCTGGACGTGATGGTCCCCGGTCTGGACGGCGTCAGCCTGTGCCGTCGGATCCGGGACGAGTCCACCGTTCCGGTGATCATGCTGTCGGCGCGCGCCGACTCCATCGACGTCGTCCTCGGCCTGGAGGCGGGCGCCGACGACTATGTGACCAAGCCGTTCGACGGGGCCGTGCTGGTCGCGCGGATCCGGGCCGTACTGCGCCGCTTCGGACACGCTGGCGGCAGCGACCGGACCGAGATCGCGGAGGACCCGCTGACCGGTGCCGTGCTCACCTTCGGGGACCTGGAGGTCGACACCGAGGGCATGGAGGTGCGCCGGGCCGGGCAGCCGGTCGCGCTCACCCCGACCGAGATGCGCCTGCTGCTGGAGTTCTCCTCCGCGCCGGGCACCGTGCTCTCCCGCGACAAGCTGCTGGAGCGTGTCTGGGACTACGGCTGGGGCGGGGACACCCGGGTCGTCGACGTGCATGTGCAGCGGCTGCGGCAGAAGATCGGCCAGGACCGGATCGAGACGGTCCGCGGCTTCGGCTACAAGCTGAAGGCCTGAGCGGGCGGTCATGCGGCGGATCCTTCGCTCCCCGGTCCGGCGCATGGAGCGCGCGGGCCTGCACACCGGGCTCAGATGGAAGCTCAGCGCGGCGATCGCGCTGGTGGCCGGCCTGGTGGCGATCACTCTGAGCCTTGTGGTGCACAACGCGGCCCGGGTCTCGATGCTCGACAACGCGCGCGACCTGGCCAATGAGCGCATCGAGATCGCGCAGCGCAACTACGACCTGAACCGGCGGCCGAACTTCCCCAACATCAAGATCGACGACCCCGACCTGCCGGACGCGCTGCGCGACAAGGTCCTGGATGGCCGCAAGGCCAGCGACGTCATCGACCACGGCGGGGTGCCGGACATCTGGGCCGCCGTACCGGTCAAGGACGGGCATGTGCTGTCGCTGCACACCGGGTTCACCGACCGCAGCACGGACATCCTCAAGGACCTCGACCAGGCCCTGGTGATCGGCTCCATCGCGGTGGTCCTCGGCGGCAGTGCGCTGGGGGTGCTCATCGGCGGCCAGCTCTCGCGCCGGCTGCGCAAGGCGGCGGCCGCGGCGAACCAGGTCGCCAAGGGCGAGTCGGACGTACGGGTGCGGGACGCCATCGGCGGGGTCGTGCGGGACGAGACCGACGATCTGGCGCGTGCGGTGGACGCCATGGCGGACACGCTGCAGCAGCGGCTTGAGGCCGAGCGCCGGGTCACCGCGGACATCGCGCACGAGCTGCGCACCCCGGTGACGGGCCTGCTGACGGCCGCCGAACTGCTCCCGCCGGGCCGTCCGACGGAGCTGGTACTGGACCGCGCGAAGGCCATGCGCACCCTGGTCGAGGACGTACTGGAGGTGGCCCGCCTCGACAGCGCCTCCGAGCGGGCCGAGCTGCAGGACATCATGCTCGGCGAGTTCGTCACCCGGCGGGTGGCAGCGAAGGACCCGTCCGTCGAGGTGCGGGTGGTGCACGAGTCGATGCTCACGACCGACCCGCGCCGCCTGGAGCGCGTGCTCATCAACCTGATCGCCAACGCCGCCCGGCATGGCAAGCCGCCGATCCAGGTCACCGTCGAGGGCCGGGTCATCCGGGTCCGCGACCACGGCCCCGGCTTCCCCTCCGACCTCCTCGCCGACGGCCCGAGCCGGTTCCGCACGGGCAGCGCCGACCGCGCGGGCCACGGCCACGGCCTGGGCCTCACGATCGCCGCCGGTCAGGCCCGCGTACTGGGCGCCCGCCTGACCTTCCGCAACGTACGCCCGGCGGGGGCACCGGATCACGTACCGGCGGAGGGCGCGGTGGCGGTGCTGTGGCTGCCGGAGCATGCGCCGACGAACACGGGCAGCTATCCGATGCTGCCCTAGCTCTCACACATCCGCGGCTCTCATACGACGGCCATCAGCAGCTCCTCGCCCCGCGACGGCCGCAGCCCGTCCGTCCGGCCCGCGAAGTACCGCTGTTCGAGATCCGCCGCCGAGATGTGCCGGACCTCCCGGAAACCGGCCGCGCTGGCCAGGGCGAGGATCTGCGGCGGCCGGTAGAAGCTGAGGAAGGGGGTCCCGGCCGCGCGGGCGCCCTTCATCGCGACCTCGAGCTGCGGACGCTCCTCCGGCTCGACGTCCTCGATAGGCCGCAGGAAGGTCGTGACCAGCATCGATCCCGGGGCGAGCCCCGCGACGAGCCGGAAGGTCGCCTCGACCGCCTCCGTGGTCAGATACATCGTGACGCCCGCGGACGCCACCACGGCAGGCCGGCCGGTGTCGAACCCGGCCGCGAGCAGCTGCCCCCACCAGTCCCCCTCGAAGTCGACCGGCACGAGCCGCAGCCACGGGGGAACGCCCAGGCCGAGATCGGCGAGACGCCGCCGCTTCCAGGCCTGCGGCCCGGCCCGGTCGACCTCGAACACCCGCAGCCCCCGGGCACCGGCCTCCGGCCGCCGCTGCGCGAACGTATCGAGCCCGGCACCGAGAACCACGTACTGATCCACCCCCTCCCCCACCCGCTCCACGACCAGGTCCTCGACGAACCGGGCCCGGGCCACGATGGACGCCCGGGTGCGGCGCGTGGCGTGCACGTCCATGTCGGGCCGGTCGCGCCACCCGTCACCCGGATCCGCGAGCCGCAGCCCGATCTCGTCCTCGATGACGTGCGGCGGCGGATCGGCCCGGAGGTGCAGGGCCCGCCAGAGTGCCACGCGTATGGCAGTGTGGTCGGCGGCGACGGCGTCGGCGATCGTGTCGTCCCCCATGCCGGTCACCCGAAGTCCTTGGAGAAGTCCAGCTCCTCGCTGCGCTCGGTCAGCGAGTACCAGTTGCCGCTGTCGTCGCGGAAGACCGCCTCGATGCCGTACGGCCGCTCCTGGGGCGACTGCAGAAACTCCACTCCCCTCGCCCTGAAGGTCTCGTAGTCCCCGCGGCAGTCGTCCGTACGGAACGCCCCCGCGCCCAGCACCCCCTTGCTGACCAGCTTCTTCAGCGCCTCGGCGGACTCCGGGTCGAGGCCCGGACCGTCCAGGCTCATCAACGCCAGCTCGACCCCCGCCTGCTCCTTGGCACCGACGGTGACCCACTTCATGTCACCCATCGACACCTCGTCCCGCACCTCGAAGTCCAGCTTCTCGGTGAAGAAGGCCTTGGTGCGCTGCTGGTCGAACGTCCATACGGTGGTGATGCCCAGCCCCAAGATCACGGCTCTGCTCTCCTCGCCTCGGTCACGGTGTTGTGTCCTGTTCGTCACCGTAGGCAGGGCGGGGTCCGGGGCGCTTCTTCAAAGTTGCGGTGGGGAAGCCGCCGGCCCACAGCATCGCGTAACACCCCGGTATGAGGGCGGCTCCCCGGCCGACATGCTTGGTCCGGTACTCACTCGGCGTCAGCCCGGTCCGCGCCTTGAACCGCGCCGAGAAGGTGCCGAGGCTGCTGAACCCGACCAGATTGCAGATCTCGGTGACGCTGAGATCCGCACTGCGGAGCATCTCCTCGGCCCGCTCGATCCGGCGGTGCGTCAGATACTGCCCGGGCGTCTCGCCGTAGGCCTCCTTGAAGGCCCGCAGAAAGTGAAACCGCGAATACCCGGCATGCCCGGCAACCACCCCCAGATCCAGCTCCGAATCGGCCCAGTCACGGTCCATGGCGTCCTTGGCCAGCCGCAACTGCCGCATTTTGTCCATACGGTGATGGTGGCACGGGGGTCTGACATCCAGCCCGTCGTGGGGGTCCCCCCGCTCGAGCGAAGCCGAGAGTGGGGGAGTTTGAGGACGAGGCCCTTCAGGCCGAAGGGGGCCTGGGGGCACAGCCCCCAGGCCACACACCCGCAGACGAAACACAGCGAAGGCCCCCCGGGGCGGACACCTTCCGGGGGACCTTCAGCTCACAGCCGGATCGGATCAGACGGCCTCGACGACCGGCGCCGGCGCCACCTCTTCCTGCCCAGGCTTGGGCGCCCCGGTACCCCGCAGCGCCACTTCCTTCACGAACACCGCAGCTACCAGCGCACCCACGGCCACCACAGACCCCAGCAGGAACGCCGAGTGCGTACCCGAGGACACCGCATGCTGGTACGCCTCCCGAGCCACCGCCGGCAGCTTCTCCAGGCTCTTCGCATCCAGCTGCGCCGACTTCTCGGTGATCTTCGACCCAAGCGCCCCGGCCCGCTCGGACATGACGTCCTGCACCCGGTTGTTGAACAGCGCACCCATGATCGCGACACCGAACGAGGAGCCGAGCGTACGGAACAGGGTGGTCGACGAGGATGCGACACCCATGTCCTTCATCTCGACACTGTTCTGCGCGACCAGCATGGTGATCTGCATCAGGCAGCCCATCCCGAGACCCACCACGGCCATGAACACACCGGACATGAACCGCGAGGTCCCGGTGTCCATCGTGGACAGCAGATACAGCCCGACGACCATCAGGACACTGCCGACGACCGGGAACACCTTGTACTTGCCGGTGTTCGTGGTCACCCGCCCCGCCACCATCGAGGTGACCAGCATCGCGCCGAGCATCGGCAGGAGCAGCAGCCCGGAGTTGGTGGCGGACGCGCCCTGCACCGACTGCTGGTACAGCGGCAGGAACAGCGTCGCACCGAACATCACGAAGCCCGTGATGAAGCCGATGACCGACATCAGCGTGAAGTTGCGGCTGCGGAAGATGTGCAGCGGCACGATCGGCTCGGCGGCCTTCGTCTGCCAGAACACGAACCCGATGAGCGCGGCGACGCCGATCCCGATGAGCTCCATGATCCGCGCGGACGTCCAGGCGTACTGCGTGCCGCCCCAGGTGGTGACCAGCACGATCGAGGTGATGCCGATGGTCAGCAGCGCGACGCCGAGGTAGTCGATGCCCGCCTGGGAACGCTTCTTCGGCAGGTGGAGTACGGCACTGATCAGACCGAGCGACACCACGCCGAGCGGCAGGTTGATGTAGAACGACCAGCGCCAGCCCCAGTTGTCGGTGATGGTGCCGCCCACCAGCGGGCCGCCGATCATCGCGAGCGCCATGACGCCGGCCATCATGCCCTGGTACTTGCCGCGCTCCCGCGGCGGTATCAGATCACCGATGATCGCCATGACGCCGACCATCAGACCGCCCGCGCCGAGACCCTGGATCGCGCGGAAACCGATCAGCTCGCCCATGTTCTGCGCCATGCCGCTGAGCGCGGAGCCGATCAGGAAGATCACGATCGACGTCATGAAGGCGCCCTTGCGCCCGTACATGTCGCCGAGCTTGCCCCAGATCGGGGTGGAGGCCGCGGTAGCGAGCGTGTACGCCGTCACCACCCAGGACAGATGCTCGAGTCCGCCGAGCTCGCCCACGATGGTCGGCATCGCGGTGCCCACGATCATGTTGTCGAGCATCGCGAGCATCATGGTGATCATGAGCGCGAGCAGCACGACCCGTACGCTCTTCGGCTGTTTGTCCGGCTTCGTCTCGACCGTCTGCGTGTCCGCCATCGTCCCCACTCCCCTGGGTATTCCCCCCGGCCAGCTACTTACTTGCCGCCCGGCTAGTTGACTACACTGGGAAGGTAGACCCGCAACTAGCCGGGCGTCAAGTAAGTTTTCTGGGGAGTGCAAGGATGGGCGGCACCATGGACGGCACCAAGCAGCAGCGCCGCGGAGACACCCGCCAGCGCATCCAGGACGTGGCGCTCGAACTCTTCGCCGAGCAGGGCTACGAGAAGACGTCATTGCGCGAGATCGCCGAGCGCCTCGACGTCACCAAGGCCGCGCTCTACTACCACTTCAAGACGAAGGAAGAGATCCTCGTCAGCATCTTCGAGGACCTCTCACAGCCGATCGTGGAACTGATCGACTGGGGCAGGCAGCAGCCGCAGTCACTGGAGATGAAGCACGAGATCATCCGCCGCTACAGCGACACCCTGGCAGGCGCGGCCCCGCTCTTCCGCTTCATGCAGGAGAACCAGGGGACGGTGAAGGATCTGCGCATCGGCGAGACGTTCCGCAACCGCATGATGGGCATGCGCGACATCCTCATCGACCCGGACTCCGAGCTGATCGACCAGGTCCGCTGCGTCAGCGCGATGTTCACGCTGCATGCCGGGATGTTCGCGCTCAACGACATCGAGGCCGACCCCGAGGCCAAGCGCAAGGCCGTCCTCGAGGTCGCCACCGACCTGGTGACACAGGCACACCGGGCCGCGCACCCGTCCTAGAGGGTCACCACGTCTCAGACGCGACCACCCCTCAGACGGTCACGCCCTTGGAGCGCAGGAAGGCGACCGGGTCGACGGCCGAGCCGTAGTTCGCGGTCGTACGGATCTCGAAGTGCAGGTGCGGGCCGCTGGAGTTTCCGGTGTTCCCGGACCGGGCTATGTGCTGCCCGGTGGCGACGACCTGACCGACCTTGACGTCGATCCGCGACAGATGGGCGTACTGCGAGTACGTCCCGTTGCCGTGCTTGATCACGACGGCGTTGCCGTACGCGGGCCCGTCACCGGCGCCGTTGCCGCCGGCCTTGACGACGGTGCCGCCGTGCGCCGCGACGACGTTCGTGCCGCTGGCCACGGCGAAGTCCTGCCCGCTGTGCGTGGACTGCCACATGCCGCCGGCCTGGTTGAAGCTCGCGGACAGCTTGTACGTCTTCACCGGATGCATCCAGGAGGCGGCCTTCTTGGCTGCGGCAGCCTTGGCGGCCGCCTTTTTCGCGGCGGCCGTATGGGCGGCCTTCTTCGCGTTCGCGGCGGCCTTGGCCTGCGCGGCGGCCTGCGCCTTGACGGCGCTCGCCGTGCCGGAGGCGGAGGTGGCATCGACGGCGGCCGCGACCCCGGCACCCAGCACGACCGACGCGCCCAGGCCGACGGCCAGGACGGCCGCCCGGGTGCGCAGCAGGGACGTACGGGAAGAACGGGACGTGACACGCGAAGACATAGGAACCTCGGGGAGACGGGGGCAAGAAAAACCACCCGGCACACAGACGGCCGCCGGATGGACCATTCCTTGGTAACCCCGAGACCCGCAAAGCCCAAAACCCGTGATGTACGACGTAAGCTAGTACTTCACCCCAAAACTTCCCGCCTATTGACACACCACCAATAACGGACGAATCAACCCACGACGACGGAATCACTCCCGGGGTTCCAGAAAGTCCGCCCTTTTCGCGCGTCCCGGGCCGTCCACTATCCGCCCTAGTACCGGCCGAATCTCCTGTGCGTCATGTCACCGGCCGGCAAGATCCATCCCCTCCCCGAACCGACCGTCATGTGACGCACATCTCTGGCCACTTACCACCCGGTAACCCTACGGTTCCCCTCACGCCACCCTCGCCCCTGAACATGCACAAGACAACGGCATACGGATGTGAGAGGACCCCCCACCCATGACAACTCGACGCCCCTGGGCGCGCCGCGCAGCGGTGACCGCAGTTTCCGCCTCTGCCCTGGTGGCCATGGCTGCCCCCGCGAACGCGGCAACGAGCACCGGGAAAGTCGACTACGCGACCTGGCAGAAGGACTGCCAGACAGTGATGGACCAGGCCCTGCCGTATCTGAAGCAGCGCATCGCCGCGGCCGAGCCGGGCAAGAAGCAGGCGATCGTCTTCGACATCGACAACACCACGCTGGAGACGGACTTCGGCTTCAGCTTCCCGCAGCCGGCCAACAAGCCGGTCCTGAACGTCGCCGAGTACGCCCAGGAGCACGGCGTCTCCCTCTTCTTCGTCACCGCCCGCCCGGGCATCATCTACGCGCCCACCGAGTGGAACCTGGAGCACGACGGCTACGACGTCTCCGGTCTCTACGTCCGCGGCCTGTTCGACCTGTTCAAGGACGTCGCCGCCTACAAGACCGCCCAGCGCGTCGACATCGAGAACAAGGGCTACGACATCATCGCGAACATCGGCAACAGCGCCACCGACCTGTCAGGCGGCCACGCCGACCAGACGTTCAAACTGCCGGACTACAACGGGCAGTTGTCGTAACCGTACGCAGGCATGACGAAGGGGCCGGTGCTCGAAAGCACCGGCCCCTTCTGGCGTCGCCGTGAGGCTTACGCCTCCTTGCTCAGGTTCGGCCCGGCACCGCCGGCCGCCTGCTCGATCGGCGGGACGTCGGGCAGTGCCGACTTCTCCTCACCGCGGAAGGTGAAGGTCTGGGTCTCGCCCTCGCCCTCGGTGTCCACGACCACGATGTGACCGGGACGCAGCTCGCCGAAGAGGATCTTCTCCGACAGCGTGTCCTCGACCTCGCGCTGGATGGTGCGGCGCAGCGGACGCGCACCCAGCACCGGGTCGTAACCCTTCTTGGACAGCAGCTCCTTGGCGGACTGGGAGAGCTCGATGCCCATGTCCCGGTCCTTGAGGCGCTCGTCCACCTTGCTGATCATCAGGTCGACGATCTTGAGGATGTCCTCCTGCGTCAGCTGCGGGAAGACGACCACGTCGTCGACGCGGTTGAGGAACTCGGGACGGAAGTGCTGCTTGAGCTCGTCCGACACCTTGTTCTTCATGCGCTCGTAGTTGGACTTCTTGTCACCCGAGGCCGCGAAGCCCAGGTTGAAGCCCTTGGAGATGTCCCGGGTGCCGAGGTTGGTCGTCATGATGATGACCGTGTTCTTGAAGTCCACGACCCGGCCCTGGGAGTCGGTCAGACGACCGTCCTCCAGGATCTGCAGCAGCGAGTTGAAGATGTCCGGGTGGGCCTTCTCCACCTCGTCGAACAGGACGACGGAGAACGGCTTGCGGCGGACCTTCTCGGTCAGCTGGCCGCCCTCTTCGTAGCCCACGTATCCGGGGGGCGAACCGAAGAGACGCGACACCGTGTGCTTCTCGCTGAACTCCGACATGTCGAGGGAGATCAGCGCGTCCTCGTCACCGAAGAGGAACTCGGCGAGGGCCTTGGAGAGTTCGGTCTTACCGACACCGGACGGGCCGGCGAAGATGAACGAACCACCGGGGCGCTTCGGGTCCTTGAGGCCCGCGCGGGTACGACGGATCGCCTTCGACAGCGCCTTGACGGCGTCGACCTGGCCGATGACCCGCTTGTGGAGCTCGTCCTCCATGCGCAGCAGACGCGAGGACTCCTCCTCGGTCAGCTTGAAGACCGGGATGCCGGTGGCGGTCGCGAGGACCTCGGCGATCAGCTCGCCGTCGACCTCGGCGACGACGTCCATGTCGCCGGCCTTCCACTCCTTCTCCCGCTTGGCCTTGGCGGCCAGGAGCTGCTTCTCCTTGTCACGCAGGGAAGCGGCCTTCTCGAAGTCCTGCGAGTCGATCGCGGACTCCTTGTCGCGGCGGACGCCGGCGATCTTCTCGTCGAACTCGCGCAGGTCCGGCGGAGCGGTCATCCGGCGGATGCGCATCCGAGAACCGGCCTCGTCGATCAGGTCGATCGCCTTGTCCGGCAGGAAGCGGTCCGAGATGTACCGGTCGGCCAGGGTGGCGGCCTGGACGAGGGCCTCGTCCGTGATGGAGACACGGTGGTGGGCCTCGTACCGGTCGCGCAGACCCTTGAGGATCTCGATCGTGTGCGGCAGGGACGGCTCGGCGACCTGGATGGGCTGGAAGCGGCGCTCGAGGGCCGCGTCCTTCTCCAGGTGCTTGCGGTACTCGTCCAGCGTGGTGGCACCGATGGTCTGCAGCTCACCGCGGGCCAGCATCGGCTTCAGGATCGAAGCGGCGTCGATGGCACCCTCGGCGGCACCCGCACCGACCAGCGTGTGCAGCTCGTCGATGAACAGGATGATGTCGCCGCGGGTGCGGATCTCCTTGAGCACCTTCTTCAGGCGCTCCTCGAAGTCACCGCGGTAGCGGGAGCCGGCGACCAGCGCGCCGAGGTCCAGGGTGTAGAGGTGCTTGTCCTTGAGGGTCTCGGGCACCTCGCCCTTGACGATGGCCTGAGCGAGGCCCTCGACGACGGCGGTCTTGCCGACGCCGGGCTCACCGATCAGGACCGGGTTGTTCTTGGTACGGCGGGACAGCACCTGCATGACCCGCTCGATCTCCTTCTCGCGCCCGATGACCGGGTCGAGCTTGGACTCACGAGCGGCCTGGGTGAGGTTCCGGCCGAACTGGTCGAGGACCAGGGACGTCGAGGGGGTGCCCTCGGCAGGCCCGCCACTGGCGCCGGCGGTCTCCTTGCCCTGGTAGCCGGAGAGCAGCTGGATGACCTGCTGCCGCACCCGGTTGAGATCAGCACCCAGCTTGACCAGGACCTGGGCGGCGACGCCCTCGCCCTCACGGATCAGGCCGAGCAGGATGTGCTCCGTGCCGATGTAGTTGTGGCCCAGCTGAAGGGCCTCGCGGAGCGACAGCTCCAGGACCTTCTTGGCACGGGGGGTGAAGGGGATGTGCCCGGACGGGGCCTGCTGGCCCTGGCCGATGATCTCCTCCACCTGCTGGCGGACCGCCTCGAGCGAAATCCCGAGGCTCTCAAGGGCCTTGGCGGCGACACCCTCACCCTCGTGGATCAGGCCCAGGAGGATGTGCTCGGTGCCGATGTAGTTGTGGTTGAGCATCCGGGCTTCTTCCTGAGCCAGGACGACAACCCGCCGCGCGCGGTCGGTGAACCTCTCGAACATCGTTAATCGCTCCTCAGAGCGGTCAGGCAGTGGGGGGAACTTCCCCTCCCTGTCCTTCCGCAGCTTAGTCCCGCAAGCGGGGACCGCTCATTCCAACTGCCGACACCGTCGATGGCCTCCTGACCCCGAACGCCGACATCTGCTCCAACCCGATGGTGCGAGACGATGTTCCCGCAGGCCAGGTGGTTACCCTCACCATCAGTACGCCGATGGCGAACGTGAGACCACATTGCCTGCGTGTCGCCCCCTCCCACTAGGGATGTCTTACCCGCTGGGACTGACACTCCATGCCGCGCGCACCGGTTCGCTCCGCTATGGGCGAACAACCTTGCGCCACCCCGCACCCCCGCACGCCCCCTTTTCCGGCACTCTGCGCATCCGACAGAACACCCAGCGTAACTCGCAAGCCCTTTGCGCGGTTGCCCTTGGCATGGTTGGCAGCCTCCCTACGGTCCCGCTCCCCCGCCGGCCGCTCGATCCGAGCGATCAGGTCGGCCGTTGGTACGAGAACGAACTGGGCTGGGCGACAGTGCCCGCGCACGCGGGAAGGCCCGGATCTCCGGTACGGCTCTGCGTGGGCGACCGCTTCGACGTCCTGGACGTCCCCGCCGAGGCGGGCCGGGCGGGCCTGCGCCATCTCTCGCCGGCCTCTCCGGTGGCCGTCCAGGGCGACCGGATGCGGCTGCTGGTGGCGGCGGGCAGCGCAGAGGAGCTGCCGGGGCTGCTGGACTGGCTGGAGTGGGGCGCGCTGACGCCCGATCTGAGGGCGCTCGGCGCAGGCTGCGTCATGGACGCGCCGCTGCCGCCCGGGACGGAGCCGGCCGGTCTACGGCCGTCTGCGGGCCGCTCGGGCGTGCAGGGGGCCGCCGTATGGCTGCGGCCCCCCGAGCCGGGGTGCGCGGTCGAGGCCTCGCTGCCGACGTTGTCGGCCGTGAGGGGCGGTGGGGGCGCCCCCGATCTCGTACGACTTGTGGACACGGTGGCAACGCAGTGCCACCGATTGCGGCTGCGGCGCGCATGCGCCCAGCCTTTGGCCCTGCCATAGACCAGCGATCAGGCGTTGGCCTTCTCGTAGGCCTCGCGGATGGACGCCGGAACACGGCCGCGGTCGTTGACCTCGTATCCGTTCTCCTTCGCCCATGCGCGGATCTGCGCGGTGTCCTGGCTGCCACCGGAAGCTGCACGGGCCTTTCCGCGCCCGCCCGAAGCACGGCCTCCGGTACGGCGACCACCCTTCACGTAAGGCTCGAGAAGGCCACGGAGCTTGTCCGCATTGGCGGTCGTGAGATCGATCTCGTAAGTCTTGCCGTCCAACGCGAACGTGACGGTCTCGTCCGCCTCGCCGCCGTCGAGGTCATCGACAAGAAGGACCTGAACCTTCTGTGCCACCGGATTTCCTTTCATCCATAACTTGAGGGCCGGGGGTCTGCGGCGTCCGCCGTTTCGCCGTCCCCTGTTATATGCAGTACTGCAGTACGTCGGAAAGCAAACCGCTTTTGCCGGAAAAACACAAACCCTTCGGAGAGACCGAGTGCGAGAGCAAGGGCGAGACCGAGTGCGGGGAGGAGTGCGGGCCAGTCACCCACTCCGTCCGGAAACATACGCGTTTCGGACATAGGGAACCTGGGCACCGGTGGCGGAATACGCCACGGCGATCGGCGATCACAGATGCAGAAGCATCCGACTGTTGCCCAAGGTGTTCGGTTTCACCCGTTCGAGACCTAGGAACTCTGCTACGCCTTCGTCATAGGAACGCAGTAGCTCCGCGTAGACATCGGTGTCAACGGGAGTCTCGCCGATCTCGACGAAGCCGTGCTTGGCGAAGAAGTCCACTTCGAAGGTCAGACAGAAAACGCGACGAACACCCAGCCAGCGCGCGGTGTGCAGCAACTTCTCCAGCACTTGATGCCCGACACCGGCACCCTTGAGGCCCGGCTTCACGGCGAGAGTGCGGACTTCCGCGAGGTCTTCCCACATCACATGCAGCGCACCGCAGCCGACGACCTCGGCGTTGTCGTCCCGTTCCGCGACCCAGAACTCCTGGATGTCCTCGTAAAGCGTGACCGTCGCTTTGTCGAGCAGGATGCGGCCGCGGACGTACGTGTCAAGGAGACGGCGTACGGCCGGGACATCGCTGGTACGGGCCCGCCGGACAGTGATGGCTTTAGCGCTGACTTCGGGGCCTTCGGGACCTTCGGGGCTCTCTGCTGACATGAGCGGACGCTATCGCCCGGCGTCCCCCTGTGCCGACCCGGGGTTCTCACCGGCGGTATCGCCGCCGGTATCCGAGGCCGCTTCGGATGTTTCCGGCCCTTGGACGATGCGTACGGCGTCGCTGAGGGCCTGTCGCTGTTCGTCGCTCATCATCCCGAAGAAGGCGACGAGAGCGGCCGCGGGGTTGTCGCTCTGCGACCAGGCGTCGTTCATCAGAGCGGCCGCGTAGGCGGCCCTGGTGGAGACCGCCTCATATCGATAGGCCCGGCCTTCCGCCTCCCGGCGCACCCAGCCCTTCTGATGGAGATTGTCCAAAACGGTCATCACCGTGGTGTATGCGATGGACCGTTCCTGCTGAAGGTCTTCCAGGACTTCTCGAACGGTCACCGGGCGGTTCCACTTCCACACCCGCGTCATGACCGCGTCTTCGAGTTCTCCCAATGGGCGAGGCACACCTCAGCACAATAGTGGGAGAACTCCCCATTGGCGTGCCGGACGGGCACTTTCACCAACAAACGCGAACAAAAAGGGCGTACGACTCGGCGGCGCGAGCACGCGCAGGAGTCGTACGCCGACGGTGTGCCGTCGAGGAGGGCTCAGCCGTCCGTCTTCGCGGAGCCCTGCCGGACTCCCTCCGCGCGCGCGATGGCGGCGTCGACGGCCGCGTCCTCCTTGGCCTTGTTGGCCCCGCCCTGGGTCTTCACGATCACCCTGATCACGCCGATGAAGAACACGGCCATGACGACCGGGGGCACGAGCGCGGAGACGTAGTCCATGCGTCCAGGGTAGCCACGGGGTGGCGGGGCGGGCGGGGCGGGGCCGGGAGGTTCCGGGCCGTGCGGGCCGGATCAGCCCGCGGCGAGATGCCGGGGCGGGTTGGAGCCGGACGGCGGAGTCGGTTTGCGGCGGGGGAAGACCTCGCCCGGGGTCGGGATGGGGCGAGCCGGTTTCGGGGCGGCCGGGGCCGGGGCCGGCTTGGGTGCCGCCGGCTTCTCCGCGGGCTCCTTCTCGGGTTTCCTGGCGGGGTCCCGGTCGGCGTCCGGCGCGGGGTCCGCCGCGGCGCCGTTCAGGCCGCCCGGAACGGCCGTGAGGCGGCTGCGGGCGGCGGGGACGGTCGGGGCTGCCGCGCGGGCCGGATCGCGCGCGAGGCGGGCGCGTACGTCCTGCTCCGCGAGCATCCGGCAGCGGCCCAGGAGGACGGAGGCGGCCGGGTTGCCGCGCAGGGCCCTCAGGGCGGCGAGGTCGTCGGGGTCCGGGCGGTACCCGGCACTCAGCGCCTCCTCGAGAAGCACGAGGTAGTCGGCGGTGGTGCCGGGCAGGGCTGCGCGGTAGCGCGCGAGGTCGGCCACCAGGAAGGCACGCAGCCTGGCGCCCTCGCGCATGGCTTCGTCGAGGGATTCGGCGAGCCGGAGACAGTCCTGGACGTCCCCGGCAGGGGTGGGGCCTGACTGAAGGGCGAGGGCGAGGGCGCGGCGGAGCACACGCAGCTCCTCCACGCCGAACGCCATGCCGCCGCGGGATCCGTATGGCGTGGGCATGCGGCGACGATACGCGCTAATCAGACAAATTCGACATATTTCGACATAGGGGGTGGGTGTGGCGCGACCGAGCCACCCGGTTGCGCCGCGGGGCCACCCTCACATGCGCGACACGTTCCGCTCGTACACCAGCCGCAGCCCGACCAGCGTCAGCCACGGCTCGTGCTCGTCGATCACCGACGACTCCCCGAGCACCATCGGTGCCAGCCCGCCGGTGGCGATCACCGTCACGTCGTCCGGATCCTCGGCCAGTTCCCGTGCCATCCGGCTCACGACCCCGTCGACCTGCCCGGCGAACCCGTAGATGATCCCGGACTGCATCGCCTCGACCGTGTTCTTGCCGATCACGCTGCGCGGCCGGGCCACCTCGATCTTCCGCAGCTGTGCGCCCCGGACGCCGAGCGCCTCGACGGAGATCTCGATGCCGGGCGCGATGACGCCGCCGATGTACTCCCCGCGCGCGGAGACCGCGTCGAACGTCGTGGCCGTACCGAAGTCCACGACGATCGCCGGGCCGCCGTACAGCTCGACGGCGGCCACCGCGTTGATGATGCGGTCGGCGCCGACCTCCTTGGGGTTGTCGGTCAGGATCGGCACGCCCGTCTTGACGCCCGGCTCCACCAGCACCGCGGGCACGTCGCCGTAGTACCGGCGCGTCACCTCACGCAGCTCGTGCAGCACGGACGGCACGGTCGCGCAGATCGCGATCCCGTCGATGCCGTCGCCCAGCTCGTCGCCGAGCAGCGGGTGCATGCCCATCAGGCCCTGCAGCAGAACCGCCAGCTCGTCCGCCGTGCGGCGGGCGTCCGTGGAGATGCGCCAGTGCTCGACGATGTCGTCCCCGTCGAAGAGGCCCAGGACGGTGTGCGTGTTCCCTACGTCGATCGTCAGCAGCATGGCCGGACCTACTCCGCCGCTCGCAGGTCGAGACCGATGTCGAGGATCGGCGAGGAGTGGGTCAGGGCTCCCACGGCGAGGTAGTCGACGCCGGTGTCGGCGTACGCCTTCGCGTTCTCCAGGGTGAGCCGGCCCGACGCCTCCAGAGCTGCGCGGCCGTGCACCAGAGCCACCGCCTCCTCGCACTCGCCGGGCGTGAAGTTGTCCAGGAGGATCAGGTCGGCTCCGGCGTCGACGACCTCGCGCAGCTGGTGCAGGGTGTCGACCTCGACCTCGATCGGGACGTCCGGGAAGGCCTCCCGTACGGCCTTGAAGGCCGGTGCGACACCGCCCGCGGCGACGACGTGGTTGTCCTTGACCAGCGCCGCGTCCGACAGCGACATGCGGTGGTTGACGCCACCGCCGCAGCGGACCGCGTACTTCTCCAGGGAGCGCAGCCCGGGCGTCGTCTTGCGCGTGTCGCGCACCCTCGCCCTGGTGCCGTCCAGAACGTCCGCCCACGCGCGCGTGGCGGTCGCGATGCCCGACAGACGGCACACCAGGTTGAGCGCACTGCGTTCGGCGGTGAGCAGGTCACGCGTGCGCGTGGTGACCGACAGGAGCCTCTGCCCGGCCTCCACCCGGTCGCCGTCCTCGACGTGCCGCTCGACCTCGAACTCGTCCGTGCAGACCACCGAGATCACCGCCTCGGCGACCCTGAGGCCCGCCACGACGCCCGCCTCGCGCGCGGTGAAGTCGGCGGTGGCGACGGCCTCCTCGGGGATGGTCGCGACGGTGGTCACGTCCACACCGTGGTCGAGGTCCTCCTGGATGGCGACATTGGCGATGTCCTCGACCTCCACGGGGTCGAGTCCGGCGTCGGCCAGGAGCTGCGCGAGCGCGGGGTCGAGCCCGCACTCCAGATACTCCGCGTCGGCGTCCGCGCCGCAGGCACAGCCGTCGCCGCAGCCTCCGGACGAGGCGAGGGGAAGGTCGGGGGTGCTCACTTCTGTCACTGCTCCTGGGGACGGTGCTGCTGCCGGGTCGGGGGGAAGTCTGGGGTGTCCGTGGTGTGCACGGCCAGCGTGCGGTCGGGATTCAGCCGTACGACGATGTGGCGCCGCCACGCGGTGTCGTCGCGGTCGGCGCGGTCCTCGCGCCAGTGGCAGCCGCGCGTCTCCTCGCGCAGCAGGGCGGCGGCGACCAGGACGCGGGCCACGCACAGGAGGTTGGTGGACTCCCAGGTGTCGACGCCGGGCTCGGACGTCTTGCCGTTCTCGTCGAGGGCGTCGCGGGCCTCGGTGTGCAGCTGCTGGAGCTGTCCGGCGGCCTTGGCGAGGGAGTCGGCGGAGCGCAGGACGCCCGCGCCGTCCGTCATGATCCGCTGGATCGCGAAACGGGCCTCGGGGGCGAGCAGGGGGTGCGCGGGCACCTCGGGGTGCTCGACCGGTTCGGGCACGCGCGCGTGGAGGCTGTTTTCCGCGTGGGCGGCGGCGATGTCCTCCGCGATGCGCTCGGCGTAGACGAGGCCTTCGAGGAGGGAGTTGGAGGCGAGGCGGTTGGCGCCGTGCACGCCGGTGCAGGCGACCTCGCCGCACGCGTACAGGCCGGGGACGGTCGTACGGCCCTGGGAGTCCGTGCGGACGCCTCCGGAGGCGTAGTGGGCCGCCGGGGCGATCGGGATGGGGTCGGTGACCGGGTCGATGCCGTGGGCGCGGCAGGCGGCGAGGATCGTCGGGAAGCGGTGCTCCCACATGTCGGCGCCGAAGTGCCGGGCGTCAAGGAACATGTGCTCGGCGTCCTGCTCCTGCATACGGCGCATGATGCCCTTGGCGACGATGTCCCGGGGCGCCAGCTCGGCCAGTTCGTGCTGCCCCAGCATGAAGCGCACGCCGTCGGCGTCGACCAGGTGCGCACCCTCGCCCCGTACGGCCTCGGAGACCAGGGGCTGCTGACCCTCCGCGTCGGCGCCCAGGAACAGCACGGTCGGGTGGAACTGCACGAACTCCAGGTCGGAGACCTCCGCGCCCGCACGCAGGGCGAGCGCCACGCCGTCGCCCGTGGACACCGACGGGTTGGTGGTCGCCGAGAACACCTGGCCCATGCCGCCGGTCGCGAGGACGACCGCGGGGGCGTGCACGGCGCCCACGCCGTCGTGCTGGCCCTCGCCCATGACGTGCAGGGTCACGCCCGCCGTACGGCCGTCGGGGTCGGTCAGCAGGTCCAGCACGAGCGCGTTCTCGATCATGCGCACACCACGCGCGCGTGCCGCCTCGACGAGCGCCCGGGAGATCTCCGCGCCGGTCGCGTCGCCCCCGGCGTGCGCGATGCGGCGGCGGTGGTGGCCGCCCTCGCGGGTGAGCTCCAGGCCCCCTTCGGAGGACTCGTCGAAGTGGGCGCCGGTCGCGATGAGGCGGCGTACGGCGTCGGGGCCCTCGGTGACGAGGATCCGTACGGCCTGCTCGTCGCAGAGGCCCGCGCCGGCCACCAGGGTGTCGTCCAGGTGCTGCTCGGGGGTGTCGCCCTCGCCGAGGGCCGCGGCGATGCCGCCCTGCGCCCAGCGGGTGGAGCCGTCGTCCAAGCGGGCCTTGGTGACGACGACCGTCCTCAGGCCGGCTGCCTCGCAGCGCAGGGCCGCGGTGAGGCCGGCGACACCGGAGCCGACGACCACCAGGTCCGCGGCGATGGACCACCCGGGGGCGGGCGCGTGCAGTCGTATGCCTGTGCTGGTCACGAGGCGGCTCCGAGGTTTCCGAATACGAGTGGGATGTTGTCGATCAGCCGGGTCGTCCCGACCCGGGCGGCGACGGCCAGGACGGCCTCGCCGGTGAAGTCGTCCTCGATCTCGGTGAAGTCGGACGGGTCGACGAGGGCCAGGTAGTCCAGTTCGAGCGGCGGGGACAGCCGCGCGGCGTCGTCGAGGATCAGCCGGGCGGCGGCGCGGACGGCCGTCGGGGCGCCGGGAAGCGCCTTGGCGACGGCGTGCGCGTCGGCGGCCGCGCGGGACTCCCCTATGGCGCTGAGCGCCTCGGCACGCGCATGCGTGGCGGGCACTTCGCGGGCCCGAGCGCGCAGCGCCTCCTGGGCCGCGTGCCGGTCGCTGCCCGCGAACAGCGCGCGGGAGAGGGTGAGCGCCGTGCGCCGCTGCTCGGGCGAGAGGTAGCGGTTGCGGCTGGAGAGCGCGAGGCCGTCCTCCTCGCGCACGGTGGGCACACCGACGATCTCGACACCGAAGTTCAGGTCCCGCACCATGCGGCGGATCAGGGCGAGCTGCTGGGCGTCCTTCTGGCCGTACAGGGCGAGGTCGGGGCGGGTGAGGTGCAGCAGTTTGGCGACGACGGTGAGCATGCCGTCGAAGTGGCCGGGGCGCGAGGCACCCTCCAGCCGCACACCCATGGGGCCCGCGGTGATGCGGACCTGGGGCTCGCCGCCCGGGTAGACCTCGTCCACGGCAGGGGCGAACACGGCGTCCGCACCGGACCGTTCGGCGATCTTGACATCGGCGTCCAGGGTGCGCGGATAGCGGTCGAGGTCCTCGCCGGCACCGAACTGCAGGGGGTTCACGAAGACGGTGACGACGACCTCGCCGTCCGGTCCGGCGATCTCGCGCGCGGTGCGGATCAGCGTGGCGTGGCCCTCGTGCAGGGCGCCCATGGTCATCACCACGGCGCGGCGGCCCGTACGCGTGCGTGCGTGCAGTTCGCCGGCGGTACGCAGCAGGGCGGTGGTCATCGGGCGTCTCCCTCGGCGCCGTCGGTCCCGGTGGCGAGTACCCCGAGAAGGTCCTCGGCGAGTTCCGGCTTCAGCAGCCCGTGGGCTAGCGCGCGGTCGGCGGTGGCCCGCGCCATCGCCAGATAGCCGGCGACGGTCTGCGGGGCGTGCTTGCGCAGCTCCGCGACGTGCGCGGCGACCGTGCCGGCGTCCCCGCGCGCGACGGGGCCGGTCAGGGCCGCGTCGCCGGAGCGCAGGGCGTTGTCCAGGGCGGCGCCGAGCAGCGGGCCGAGCATCCGGTCGGGGGCCGCGACACCGGCCTCGCGCAGCAGCTCCATGGACTGGGCGACCAGCGTGACCAGGTGGTTGGCGCCCAGGGCGAGCGCCGCGTGGTACAGCGGGCGCATCTCCTCGGCGATCCACTCCGGTTCGCCGCCCATCTCGATGACGAGGGCCTCGGCGGCCAGCCGCAGCTCCTCGGGCGCCGTGACCCCGAAGGAGCACCCGGCGAGCCGCTGGACGTCCACGGGCGTGCCCGTGAAGGTCATCGCCGGGTGCAGGGCCAGCGGCAGCGCGCCCGCGCGCAGGGCGGGATCCAGGACCTTGGCGCCGTAGCGCCCGGAGGTGTGCACGAGCAGCTGCCCCGGCCGTACGGCCCCGGTCTCAGCGAGCCCCTCCACCAGGCCGGGCAGGGTGTCGTCCGGGACGGTCAGCAGCACCAGGTCGACGCGCTCCAGAACCTCGGCCGGCGGCATCAGCGGCACATCGGGGAGCAGCTGCGCGGCGCGCCTCCTGGAGGCGTCGGAGACTCCGGAGACGGCCACCGGACGGTGCCCGGCGAGCTGGAGGGACGCGGCCAGCGCGGGGCCCACACGACCGGCGCCGACGACGCCGACGGTGAGCCGTGCGGGGCGGTCCCTGGGGTCTGGCTGTTGGCTTGTACTCACGCGACGGCGGCCTTCCCGTTCCAGTCCGCTCCGGGTACCGGACGATTTCTCGTCATGTTAACGCGATCGGTTCGAGGGGCGTCCGGTTGTCCACAGGCTGTGGGTTACGCCACGGCGTCGGCGTACGGGAAAGCCTGTGGAAATCCGGGTGCTCGCGCGGACCCGCGCCAGGCATGATCCGGAGCATGAGCGATGCGGCGCAGCAGGTCGAGCGGCAGTCCGACCGGACATCGGACGAAGACCAGATATCAGACGAAGAACGGCGCAAGCGGCGCCGTAAGCGGCGCATCGGCGCGTACCGGAGCGCGGAGCGCGTTCTCGCGCGCCCTGGTTTCCTGGGCACGCTCCGGGAGCGCCTGGCGCTGCTGGACGGCGCACAGGACCTGTACGACCTGGACGAGCCGTCGGACATCTATGGCAACGGCGTCGTCGAGGCCCTGGAGGAGAAGGTCGCGGGGCTGCTCGGCAAGGAGGCCGCCGCGTTCTTCCCCACGGGCACGATGGCCCAGCAGGTGGCGCTGCGCTGCTGGGCGGGCCGCACCGGCGACCCGACGGTCGCCCTGCATGCACTGGCCCACCCGGAGATGCACGAGCGGAACGCGTTCAGCCAGGTCAGCGGCCTGCGCCCGGTACGGGTGACGAGCGAGCCCCGCCTGCCGACCGCCGACGAGGTACGCGGCTTCGAGGAGCCCTTCGGGGCGCTGATGCTCGAACTGCCCCTCAGGGACGCCGGTTTCGTGCTGCCCTCGTGGGAGGAACTCACCGAGATCGTGGAGGCCGCGCGCGAACGGGACGCCGTGGTGCACTTCGACGGCGCACGCCTGTGGGAGTCCACCGTCCACTTCGGCCGCCCCCTGGACGAGATCGCGGGCCTGGCGGACAGCGTGTACGTGTCGTTCTACAAGTCCCTGGACGGCTTCGGCGGCGCCGCGCTCGCCGGCCCCAGGACACTGATCGACGAGGCGAAGGCATGGCGGCACCGGTACGGCGGCCAGATCTTCCAGCAGTTCCCGACGGTGCTGTCGGCGCTCGCCGGGCTGGAGCGGGAACTGCCCCGGCTGCCCGAGTACGTGGCGCACGCGCGCGTGGTGGCCGCCGCGCTGCGCGAGGGGTTCGCGGCGGCCGGGGTGCCCTGGATGCGCGTCCACCCCGAGGTGCCGCACACCAACGAGTTCCAGGTCTGGCTGCCGTACGACCCCGACGTCGTCGCGGAGGCCGCCGTCCGGCAGGCCGAGGAGACGGGCACCCTGCTGTTCGGGGACGCCTGGGGTCCGAGGGGCCCGGGCCTGGCCGTCACCGAGGTGTACGTCCGGGCTGCGGGCCTGGAGTGGACGGCCGACGATGTGAAGGCGGCGGTCGCAGACTTCGTGTCCCGCCTCGCCGAAGGGGCCGGCGAGGCGGAGGCGGTCAGCAAGTAGGGCGCGGCCGCAGATGCAGCCACCGGCCCAGGGCCTGCCGTATTCGCCCGTGGGCCGGACGCCCGGCGACGAGGGCGCGGAACTGCCGGTGGTCGCGCAGCTCGCGCACGACCTGCCAGTCGCCCGCACCGGGCGCGGGCGGACCGGGCTCGCCGAGCTTCTGGGCGCGGTAGAGGTCGAGTAGGTATTCCTGCGTGATGCTCATGGCTGTTCGCCTTCTCGGGATGTGGATACGACGTGATCAGGGATCCGTAGGCTCCGCGGCTGCCCCGGTGCTCCCAGGCTGCGCCGCTGCGGCCCGTGAAGTCGCTTCGATTGACGACCGCCGTCAATCGAGGTCGGCGTTGTCAGTGGCGGAGTGCACCATGAGGTCATGAGCGTGCGCATCGACATCGCGGGGCTGCGGCGGGAGAGGGTCGCCGTCGTCCCCTCTCCCCTGGCCGAGCTCGGCATGGCGCTGCACGCGCTGTCCGAGCCGGGGCACCACCCCGGCCTGCAGGGCTGGGTGACGGGCGTGACCGCCCGGCTCGACCCGCACTTGGCCGACCGGATGTGCGAGGCCGACTTCCTGTGGCGGACGACGTTCTCGGACCTGTTCCTGCCGTACGCGGGCATCCCGGGCGGCGCCGCCCTCCCCGGGGCCACGCTCGCCGAGGAGCTCGACCTGCTGGACAAGCTGACGGACGAGCAGTTCGTCGACGCGGCACTGGAGTTCAGCTGCGCGATGCCCTACGGCGACGGGCCCGGCCCGCTCGTCGACGCCGGGCTGCGCCGGCGCGCACTGGAACTGGCCGCCGCACGGGGACCGCGGCAGGAGCGGTTCACCGAGCTGCTGCTGACCGACCCGCCCAGAATCCGGGCCTGGCTGCGGCAGTTCCTCAAGGACTGCGACGACGCGTTCTTCGCGGAGGCCTGGTCACGGCTGCGCCACCAGCTCACTGCGGACGCCCGCCACAAGACCGACCTTCTGCGCCGCAAGGGCCTGGCCGAGACGCTGGCCGCCGCCTCCCCGGCGATCACAGTCGACGAGGCAGCCGCCGAGATCACCGTCGACAAGCTGAGCGTGGGCCGTACGACCACGGGGGACGGCCCCCTCCTCCTGGTGCCGACCAGTCTCGGCTGGCCCCACCTGGCCGTCCTGTACCGGCCCGGCTGGCAGCCGGTGGTGCACTACCCGGTCGGCGCCCCGGAGCTCGCGGCCCCGCCCTCCGTCGAGCAGCTCGCCCTGCGGATGACCGCCCTGTCCCACCCCGTCCGGATGCGGATCTGCCGCTATCTGGCCCGCAGCGCCCACACCACGAGCGAGCTGACGCAGACACTCGGTATGACGGCCCCGGAGATATCCCGGCACATCGGCGTCCTGAAGAAGGCGGGCCTGATCACCACACGCCGCCGCGGCCGGTACGTCCAGCACCAGCTGGACATAGCGGTCGTGGCCCGGCTGGGCAGCGATTTCCTGGAGGGCATCCTGCGCTGAGCAGCGGCCCGCCCGGCCGCCCGGCTCAGTCGAACCGGATGTGCCGGATCCCCACCCGCATCTGCCGCATCCGCGTCCGCAGCGCACCCTCGTTGTTCGGCCGGAGCCTCAGTCCGGCCAGCACGGCGATGCGGTCCGCCGTCTTCGGCACGGTCGAGTGGTCCGTCCACAGATGCTCGGCGAACTCCGGCTCCTGCAGCCGCTCCAGGCAGTGGTCGAGCTGCTGCACGGCCCAGGTCTCCCTGCCCAGACCCGAGTTCTTCCCGACGACGTACTGAAGGAGGTGTCCGAAGCCGCGTTCCCGCAACCGCCGCAGGACTGTCTCGCGCTGGGCAAGGAGGGTGAAGTGGCGTACGTCATGGCCGAGTTCGCGCAGCCGGCCGACGGTCTCCTCGAAGCAGACCGGGTCGGTGACCGTCATGGGCGCGAGCACGACCCCTTCCCGCTTGGTGAGGGCCAGGTCGAGCACCTCGACCACCCCCTGCCGCCAGGACGTCAAGTCCTGGAAGTTGCCGCGCAGTTCGGGCGGGAGCATCCGGCGCAGACCGAAGCCGGCGTGCTCGGGGTCGCAGATGACGCTGCCCGGCAGCCGCCGCTGGATCTCGTGTGCGGTCTGTGTCTTGCCGCCCCCGAAAGGGCCGTTGATCCACAGGAGCATGCGCAGACCCTAGTGGTCACCGGTTACGCGGGAGTCACGCCCCCGGTGACTCAGCCGTGCCCGCCCGCGCGCACCAGCCCGGTCTCGTACGCCAGGACCACCACCTGCACCCGGTCCCGCAGCCCCAGCTTGGTCAGGATGCGGCCCACATGGGTCTTCACGGTCGCCTCGGACAGCACCAGCCGGGCCGCGATCTCGCCGTTGGACAGACCCTGCGCAACCAGGATCATGACCTCGCGCTCGCGCTCGGTGAGCCGCTCCAGCTCCTTGTGCCGGGGCTCCTGCCCGACGCTCGGCAGCATCGGCGCGAACCGGTCGAGCAGACGGCGCGTGGTCGACGGGGCCACCACCGCGTCGCCGCTGTGCACGGCGCGGATGGCGGCGAGGAGTTCGCCAGGCGGCACGTCCTTGAGCATGAAGCCGGAGGCGCCCGCCTTCAGCCCCGAGAAGGCGTACTCGTCGAGGTCGAAGGTGGTCAGGATCAGCACCTTCGGCGGGTCGGGCTCCGAGCAGATTCGGCGGGTGGTCTCCACGCCGTCGAGCTTCGGCATACGGACGTCCATGAGCACCACGTCGACGGCGGTCGAGCGCAGCACCTGAAGGGCCTCGACGCCGTCCCCCGCCTCCGCGACGACATCCATGTCCGGCTGGGCGGCGAGCACCATCCGGAACCCGGTGCGCAGCAGCACCTGGTCGTCGACGAGCATCACGCGGATCGTCATCGGGGCCTCTTCCGTTCTCGGCGGTCGTTACAGCGTTCTTTACAGGTGTCAACGAGGGGCGTGCGTAAGCGTCAGTGTGCGGGTTTCAGCGGAAGCAGCGCGCTGATCCGGAACCCGCCGCCGGGGCGCGGGCCCGCGTCCAGGGTGCCGCCGACCATACCGATCCGTTCGCGCATACCGATCAGGCCGTGGCCCTGGCCGTCCGCGCCGCCCTCCTCGTACAGCTCGTGCGGGGCGCCCTTGCCGTCGTCCTCGACGAGCAGGCCGAGGCCGTCGTCGAAGTAGACCAGGCGCACGCTGGCGCCCGCGTTGGGCCCGCCGTGCTTGCGCGTGTTCGTCAGCGCCTCCTGCACGATGCGGTACGCGGTGAGCTCGACGCCGCTGGGCAGCGGGCGCGGGGTGCCCTCGACCTTGAAGTCGACGGGCAGGCCGGAGGTACGGCACTGCTCGATCAGCTCGTCGATCTGGTCGACGTCGGGCTGCGGGACGTACTCGCCGACCTCCTTGTGCTCGCCGGTGCGCAGCACACCGAGCAGGCGGCGCATCTCGGCGAGGGCCTGGCGGCCGGTGGAGGAGATGGTCTCCAGGGCCTTCTTGGCCTGGTCGGGGGCGGCGTCCAGGACGTAGGCGGCGCCGTCGGCCTGCACCACCATCACCGACACGTTGTGCGCGACGACGTCGTGCAACTCACGGGCGATCCGGGCGCGTTCGGCCGCGACCGCGACCTTGGCCTGCGCCTCCCGCTCCTTCTCCAGCCGGGCGGCACGCTCCTCCAGCTGCGCGAAGTAGGCGCGGCGGGTGCGGATGGAGTCGCCGAGCACCCAGGCGAGCGCGAACGGAACTGTCAGGAAGATCGCTTTCGCGACGTTCCCCAGTGCGCCCACGTTCTCCGACCACCAGCGCACCTGCGCGACCGGGGCCGCGCTCAGGCCCACGCCCAGCGCGAGCCAGGACGCCCAGCGGGCGCCCGTCGCGGCCACCGTGTAGACGATCACCAGCATCGCGAAGTCCGCCGGGATCGTCTCGACGTTCAGCACCACCTGCGCCAGGCCGAGCCCGATCGCCAGCAGCAGCATCTTCTCCGGCATACGGCGGCGCAGCGCGATCACCAGGCAGAGCAGAAGAACGATCGGAACGATCACCGCGGGCGAGTCGGTGCCCCGGATCCCCTGGCCGGTGCCCTCGCCCACGACCGAGATCCCGAACAGGAAGACGGCCCAGAAGGTGTCGACCCCTGTCGGGTGCCTGCGGAGAAAGTCATAGAGGCGCTGCACGTAACCCAGCGTAGGGAAGCGAGATGCGTGCAGGGGTCAACCGGAGGATCGATCCGCGCCCGGCGCGCATACTCCCCAAGGTGGAGGCCCTGTTCTCCTGCACGCTTAGCCTGTGCCGGTGACAGAAGAGACATCGGGCCGGTGGCAGGGCTGGCGGGCGGCGGCTCAGGCCGCCATGTACGGGCCCGGCGGCTTCTATCGCAGACCCGAGGGTCCGGCGGGACACTTCCGTACGTCCGTGCACGCGTCGTCCCTGTTCGCCGAGGCCGTGGCGCGGCTGCTGTGCCGGGTCGACGCGGCTCTGGACCGGCCCGGCGCGCTGGCCTTCGTCGATATGGCGGCGGGCAGGGGCGAGCTGGTCGGCGGGGTGCTGGCCGCGCTGCCCGCCGAGGTGGCGGCACGCACGCGTGCGTACGCCGTCGAGATCGCCGACCGCCCGGAGGGCCTCGACGACCGGATCGAGTGGCTGCCAGAGCCGCCGCAGCAGGTCACCGGGCTGCTGTTCGCCAACGAGTGGCTGGACAACGTACCGGTGGACATCGCCGAGGTGGACTCGGCGGGCGTACCGCGGCGGGTGCTCGTGCGGCAGGACGGGGCCGAACGGCTCGGGGAGCCGGTCGGCGGTGCGGAAGCGGAGTGGCTCGCACGGTGGTGGCCGCTGCCGGCCGAGGAGGGGCTGCGGGCCGAGATCGGGCTTCCCCGGGACGAGGCCTGGGCGGCCGCGCTCGGTTCGCTCGACCGGGGGCTCGCGGTCGCCGTCGACTATGCGCACACCCTCGACGCGCGCCCCCCGTTCGGGACGCTCACCGGCTTTCGCGCGGGGCGCGAGACGGCGCCCGTGCCGGACGGGTCGTGCGACATCACGGCGCACGTCGCACTGGATGCGTGCGCGGCGCGCGGGACAGCACGGACGCCCTCCGGCGCGCGCCTGCTGTCGCAGCGCGACGCCTTGCGCGCCCTCGGCATCGCAGGTGCACGCCCCCCGCTCGCACTCGCGTCCACGCAGCCCGCCGCCTACGTACGCGCCCTCGCGAGCGCCGGCGAAGCCGCCGAACTCACCGCACCGGGCGGCCTCGGCGACTTCGGCTGGCTGCTGCAGCCGGTTGGAATTCCGGACGCACTCGTCGGCTGACCGCCCGCCCCTCTTGTGCCTTCTCGCCGTCCGCTACTTGTCGATGTCCCCGACCACGAAGAACAGCGACCCCAGGATCGCCACCATGTCCGCGACCAGCGTCCCGGGCAGCAGCTCCACCAGCGCCTGGATGTTGTTGTACGAGGCCGAGCGCAGCTTCAGCCGGTACGGGGTCTTCTCGCCCTTGCTGACGAGGTAGTAGCCGTTGATGCCGAGCGGGTTCTCGGTCCAGGCGTAGGTGTGGCCCTCGGGCGCCTTCAGGACCTTGGGGAGCCGCTGGTTGATCGGCCCGGGCGGCAGGTCGGCGAGCCGGTCGAGGCAGGCATCGGCGAGGTCGAGGGCGACATGGGTCTGCTCCAGGAGCACCTCGAAGCGGGCGAGGCAGTCGCCCTCCTGCCGGGTGACGACCTTCAGGGTGTCCTGCAGCTCGCCGTACCCGAGGTACGGCTCGTCGCGGCGCAGGTCGAAGTCGACGCCCGAAGCGCGCGCGATCGGCCCGCTCACGCCGTACGCGTGCACGGTCTCCGGCGCGAGCGTCCCCACGCCCCGCGTGCGCCCCCGGAAGATCTCGTTGCCGAGCACCAGGTCGTCGAAGCGGTCCATGCGCGAGCGCACGGCGGCGACCGCGGCACGCGCGCGTGAGGTCCAGCCCGCTGGCAGGTCCTCCTTCAGGCCGCCGACGCGGTTGAACATGTAGTGCATACGGCCGCCGGAGACCTCCTCCATGACGTTCTGGAGGACCTCGCGCTCCCGGAAGGCGTAGAAGACCGGCGTGATGCCGCCGAGCTCCAGCGGGTACGAACCCAGGAACATCAGGTGGTTGAGCACCCGGTTGAGCTCCGCGAGCAGCGTGCGCGTCCACACCGCGCGCGTGGGCACCTCCATGCCGAGCATGCGCTCCACGGCGAGGACCACGCCCAGCTCGTTCGAGAACGCCGACAGCCAGTCGTGGCGGTTGGCGAGCATGATGATCTGGCGGTAGTCGCGCGCCTCGAAGAGCTTCTCGGCGCCACGGTGCATGTACCCGATCACCGGCTCCGCGTGCATGATGCGCTCGCCGTCCAGCACCAGGCGCAGGCGCAGTACGCCGTGCGTGGACGGGTGCTGCGGTCCGATGTTGAGCACCATGTCGGTGCTCTCCGCGGCGCCGCCGATACCGACCATGGTCTCCGTCGTGGGAGTCATGGACCCAGTCTCCCCTACGTACGCTGGCCGTATGGAGACGGGGAGCCCGCAGAGCACGGGACCGACGGGGACGACGGGGGACGAGTCGGCGGAGCCGGAGTGGATCGGGCTGCCGCCCGGGCTGCTGCGGATGCGCCGGCTGTTGCTGGTGGTGTGGCTGGGGCTGCTGGCCCTCGCCCTGGTTCTGCTGCTCGGGCTGCTGGCCGGGCCCGGCTGGGCCGCCCTCGCGCTGCTGCCGCTCGCGGTCGCGGCCTGGGGCTGGGTGCTGCTGGGCCGCAACTGGCGCTCCTGGCGGTACGCCGAGCGCGCCGACGACCTGCTGATCAGCCGGGGCGTGCTGTGGCGCGAGGAGACCGTCGTGCCGTACGGGCGGATGCAGCTGGTCGAGGTCACCTCCGGGCCCGTCGAGCGGCACTTCGGGCTGGCCAGCGTGCAGCTGCACACGGCGGCCGCCGCGACCGACGCGACCATCCCGGGCCTCGACCCGGCCGAGGCGGAACGGCTGCGCGACCGGCTCACCGAGCTCGGTGAGGCCCGATCGGCGGGCCTGTGACCACGCCGGGCGTCGACGACGCCGTACGCGCAAAGGAACCTGTCACCGAACGGCGGCTGCACCCCGTGACGCCGCTGCGGCGGGCGTGGGCGCCGGTGGCCGTGGTCATCGGGTGGGCCGTGCACGACCCCGACCAGGCGCAGCAGCAGCTGACCAGGCTGACGACCACGACCCTGCTGGTCGCGCTCGCCGTCCTTGTCCCCGCTGCCGCCCTGTACGGCTTCCTGACCTGGTGGTTCACTCACTTCGCGGTGACCGACACCGAACTGCGCATACGTACCGGTCTGTTGTTCCGGCGCACCGCGCACATCCGGCTCGAACGCATCCAGGCCGTCGACATCACCCAGCCGCTCCTCGCGCGCGTGGCGGGCGTCGCCAAGCTCAAACTCGATGTCGTGGGCACCGACAAGAAGGACGAACTCTCCTTCCTCGGGGAGCGCGAGGCGCGTGCGCTGCGTGCGGAACTGCTGGCGCGCGCCGCCGGGTTCGCGCCCGAGACCGCGCACGAAGTCGGCGAGGCGCCGGTGCGCGAGCTGTTGCGCACGCCCCCGCGCGACCTCGCGATCTCCGTCGTGCTGACGGGCGCCACCTGGTGCTCACTGGCCGCCGCGCTCGTCGTCCCACCGGTGCTCTGGCTGGCCACCCACAGCGTGTGGACGGTCCTCGCGACCGGTGTGCCACTGCTCGGCGCGGCGGGCGCGAGCAGTGCGGGGCGGTTCGTCGGCGAGTACGACTGGACCGTGGGCGAGTCACCGGACGGACTGCGCATCGACCACGGGCTGCTCGACCGTACGCACGAGACGGTGCCGCCCGGCCGGGTGCAGACCGTGCGGATCGTGGAGCCGCTGCTGTGGCGGCGGCGCGGCTGGGTGCGGGTGGAGCTGGATGTGGCCGGGTCGTCCAACTCCGTGCTGGTGCCGGTCGCTCCACGGGCGGTCGCCGAGGCGGTCGTCGCGCGCGTGCTGCCCGGGGTGACCGTGCCGCCGGCCGAGGCGCTGGCCCGACCCCCTCGGCGGGCCGGACGGTGCATACCGGTGTGGTGGCGGGGCTACGGGCTCGCCGTCACCGACTCGGTGTTCGCCGCCCGGCACGGGCTGCTGCGCCGGAGCCTTGCGCTCGTGCCGCACGCGAAGGTGCAGAGCGTACGACTGACCCAGGGGCCCTGGGAGCGGCTGTGGCGGCTCGCCGGCGTGCATGTGGACACGGGGGCCGACAAGACCGTGACGGCCCGGCTGAGGGACGCCCAGGAGGCGGCCGAGTTGCTGCGGGGGCAGGCCGAGAGGTCAAGGACGGGGCGCAGGGACGCCCGCCCGGACCGCTGGATGGCGCCGTAGGGCGGGCCTCAGCCGTGGGGCGAGCTTCAGGAGACCGCGCTCCGCAGCCCCTGCACGTCGATCTGCTCGGTCTCGTCGTGGGCCGTCAGGTCGATGACCTGGCCGGCGCCGCGCGCCTTCTCGTCGGCCGGCTTGAACTCCGCCTCGGCCTCGGCCTTGTGGAGGGCGAGCGCCTCCTGGCCGACGACATCGGCGAGGTCCTCGTTCTGCACGGCCTCCAGGGCGTCCTGCGCCTGCTCCGTCTTCGTACCGAAGAAGTCGAATCCGCCCTCGACCGCCGGGCGCCGCACGGGCGCGGCCGGTACGACGGCCACCGCGGTCGGCGCGACGAAGTGCCCGGCGGGCTGCTGCACGGGCCGGTCGGACGGGGCGTACCTGGCCAAAGTGGTGGCGACCGCGCGCTCATGCCCGTCGGCCGCCTCGGGCTGCCCCTGCGACTCATCCTCCTGGGCCGCGGTCTCCGCACCACCGTCGGCGGCGGCCTCGGTTGCGGCGGGGGCCGTCTCGACCGTGGTGGCGACGGCCTCGGCCGTGGCGGACCCGGCCTTCGCCTTCACCGGCTCACGCTTCGGGGAGGTGTCGCCCTTGGTGGGACCGTCGCCCTTCGGAGAACCGTCGTCGTCGGGCGAGGAATCGCCCTTCGGGGAGTCGACCTCCTGGGAGTCGACCTTCAGGAGGTCGTCGTCCGAGGGGCCGTCGTTCTGCGAGTCGTCCTTCGCAGACGCGTCTTCCGCTTCCGCAGAAGCGCCTTCCCGAGAATCGTCCGCCGCGGAGCCGTCCTTCGGAGAACCGTCACCGTCCTCGTCGAACCGTTTCAGTGCCGCCTGCGCCCGGAGGAAAAGGTGGGATCCCTCCGGCGAGAAGACCGCGGGGCCCTCCGGCATCCCGTCGGCGTCCTCCACGTCCGCCGAGGCAGCCACAGCCTCGGTCTCCTCCGCGAGCTCCGTCTCCGCAGCCTCCGCCTCGGCCACCGGCACGGGCGGCAGCGCACGGGCCGGAGCCCCGGCCTCTATCTCGAGCAGGCGGCGGCCCTCCAGGGCACTGGCACGCTCGGTCTCGGCGGTGGCGTAGCGCCGCAGCAGTGCCGCGTGTTCGTTGCGCAGTCCCGCCAGTTCGGCACGCTTCGCCCGCAGCCGCTGCTCCAGCTTGGTGCGCAGCTCGCGCGACTCCTCGAGGTCGGTCTCCAGCTCGGCGACCCGCTCCTCGTGCCGCCACTCGTCGCTCGCACGCGCGCGCGTGAGGTCGGCCACCTGCTTGCCGGCCTGGGTGTCCCAGCGGCGCATGACGGCCGCACCGACGATCGCCGTGGCCGCGGCGGCCGCGGCTATGACACGGAGCACGGACTGTTGTGAGAACACCCATGGACCGAAGGCGCAGACGAAAGAGACGCCTGCGATCGCCGACGGTGGCAGCAGTCTGTGCAAGGGCGGGGAATGGCGGTGACGTCCACGTGGCATGGCCAGAAACTTACCGCGCGTAGACCAGTGTTGGCGCCCCGCCCCGCAAAAACACAGCCATACCGAAACGTTCACAGCACATCAGGAATTGGCCTTTGCCGAATTCAGCAAGATCATCACCTCTTGCAACCCTGGTCACCGGTCGCTCAGCCGTCCGCTGATCCACTGCAGCGTCGCCGGAATCTCCCGCCGCCAGGTGTTGAAGTTGTGGCCGCCGCTGTCAAGGATGATCGACGAGATCCGGGTCAGGTTCGTGGCCCGCACGCCCTCTATGAACTTCAGTGTCGCCTTGTAGTTGGATTCCCCGATCCTGCTGCTGGTGACGAGCAGCGAAGTGTCCGGCGCGGGCAGGTGCTTGATGCACCACCACAGATCGGCGCGATTGCGCAGCCCCTTGTTGCCATGGAAGAGATCACCCGTGGTGGGGTCGATGGGCGCCTTGTAGTACGGCGACAGACCCGCCGCTGCGGCGTACGACCGGGGGTGGTGCATGGCGAGCTTCAGTGCGCAGTAGCCGCCCGTGGAATCGCCGATGATGCCCCAGCTGCCCGGCTTTTTGCCCACCCTGTAGTGCGCGAGTACGGCGTCGGGCAGGTCCTTCGCGAAGAAGGTCTCCGTCTTCGGGCCGCCGGGGATGTCCACGCATTCCGTGTCCCTCGGCGGCGCAACCGTCGGCCGCAGCATCACCAGGATCATCGGCTGCATACGGCCGTTCTTCGCGAGGCCCTGGGCCGTACTCGGATAGTGCAGCTTGTCCACGAGCGCCTGGGCGGTGCCCGGATATCCGGTGAGGACGACAGCCGCGGGGAACGTACGCGTGCGGTACTGCGGCTGGAAGTACTCGGGCGGCAGATAGACGTACGCGGGTGTGGCGATGTTCGTCGTACGACCGACGATGTCGACCTTCTGGATCTCACCGCCGACCTGCGGCTGGGAACCGCCTGCTCCACGCACGCGTGCCGTGTCGATCACCTGCAGCGGGCCGCCGGTCCCGCCGAGCGCCGTGTGGTTGATGACGACACCCTGGTCCGTCTCCTGGCCGAACAGGTCGGCCCAGCTGGCGTAGAACCCGAAGGCCTGGTTGGCGGCGAGGCCCACCGACAGGAAGAGGGCCAGCTGGGTGCCGAGCAGCAGCCCGATACGTCCGCTGACAGCCCGCCAGTTGCGCCGCGCCAGGCGTGGCCACAGCCACACCGTGCCCACGAACAGCAGTACGGCGAACATCACTGCCAGCAGCAGCACTTTGTTGCTCGTAAGACCCATGACCTGCTTCCTGCCTGCGGTTTCCACCCGGCTCCTGCACACTTTCGCGAAGGCTTGTCCGGGACTTTCCTCGGCCTTTGGACCGGCTTTGAGGAGAGGCTGGAACCTTGCTCCCCGAGACACCGTCCTAGAGGGCGCAATGTCGCCGGATGCCCCGTTCGGGCCCGGATCCAAGGTCTCTCGCAGAACTACGGGATGCGATGTCTGTCAGGACAGATGAGGAAATGTCGGGTGGGGTTCCCTCCCGATCACGTAGCGCGCGACGCGTATTCCGTGGTCCGCGCCCCGAGGCGGTCCCCGTCCTCGTCGCCAGAGCCTGCGCACTTGTGGGCGTTCTGGACATCGCCGCGGGCGTGTTCCCGCGCTTCAGGCACAGCCGTATGCACACCATCGCCGAGGTGCTGCCGGGCTCGTTCGGCCCGTTCGCGGCCGCGCTCTCGCTCAGCGCCGGCATTCTGCTGCTGCTGCTCGCGCACGGCCTGAGGCGCGGCAAACGCCGGGCCTGGCGGGCCGCCGTGGCACTGCTGCCGGCGGGCGCGGTGGCGCAGTTCATCTACCGCCACTCCCTCATCGGAGTGATCATCTCGCTGGCGCTGCTCGCACCGCTGCTGCGACACCGCGACCAGTTCCGGGCGCTGCCCGATCCGCGCAGCAGGTGGCGCGCGCTCGCCAACTTCGTCCTCATGGGCGCCGGATCCCTCGTCCTCGGACTGGTCATCGTCAGCGTCCATCCGAACCGCATGGTCGGCGACCCGAGCCTGGCCGATCGCATCACGCATGTGCTGTACGGCCTGTTCGGCTTCGAGGGCCCGGTCGACTACCAGGGCAACACCTCGTGGACCGTCGGCTTCTCGCTGGGCGCCCTCGGCCTGCTGACGGCGATCACGACGATCTACCTCGCCTTCCGCCCCGAACACCCGGCCGCGCGCCTGACGGAGGAGGACGAGGCCCGGCTGCGCGCCCTGCTGGAGAAGCACGGCCGCCGCGACTCCCTCGGCCACTTCGCCCTGCGCCGCGACAAGGCCGTGGTCTTCTCGCCCAGCGGCAAGGCGGCGGTGACGTATCGCGTCGTGTCCGGCGTGATGCTCGCCAGTGGCGACCCCATCGGCGACGTCGAGGCCTGGCCGGGCGCCATCGAGCGCTTCATGGACGAGGCCAGGGCGCACTCCTGGACGCCGGCCGTCATGGGCTGCTCGGAGACGGGCGGCGAGGTGTGGACCCGCGAGACCGGCCTGGACGCCCTCGAACTGGGCGATGAGGCGGTGGTGGACGTAGCGGATTTCTCCCTCGCCGGCCGCGCGATGCGCAACGTGCGACAGATGGTCAAGCGCATCGAGCGCGCCGGTTACGAAACCCGGGTACGACGTGTACGTGACCTCGGCGAGGCCGAACTGGAGCGGATCCGCGACGCCGCCGAGGACTGGCGCGGCACCGACACCGAGCGCGGCTTCTCCATGGCGCTGGGCCGCATCGGAGACGCCGCCGACGGCGACTGCCTGATCGCCACCGCCCACAAGGCGGACGACCAGCCGGGAGAGTACGGCGACCTGAAGGCGATCCTGCACTTCGTCCCCTGGGGCACCGACGGCGCCTCCCTGGACCTGATGCGCCGCGACCGCAGCGCCGACCCCGGCATGAACGAACTCCTCATCGTCGCCGCTCTCCAGGCGGCACCGAAACTCGGCATCACGCGCGTGTCGCTCAACTTCGCGATGTTCCGCTCGGCGCTCGCGCGGGGCGAGAAGATCGGCGCGGGCCCGGTGCTGCGCGCCTGGCGCGGCCTGTTGGTCTTCCTCTCCCGCTGGTTCCAGATCGAGTCCCTGTACAAGTTCAACGCGAAGTTCCAGCCCCGCTGGGAACCCCGCTTCGTCGTCTACCGCGCATCGGCCGACCTGCCGCGCATCGGCTTCGCCGCCATGCAGGCGGAGGGCTTCGTCAACCTCGCCCTCCCGCTGCCGCGCTTCCTGCGCCGCCGCAGGACCGCCCCGCGCGCGTGCACCCACGCCGTCGCGGAGCGCGACGTACGCGCGGCGTGAGTACCTGACCGGGACACCGGACACCGTGCAGGACAGGCCCGGACGGAAGCCCCGTCCGGGCCGCGGCGTTTCCGGGCGGGGCCCGGGGCCTACGCTGAACGTATGAGCAAGCAGAGCGGACGCGGGCGCGTCGTGGGCCTTCCGGAGTGGGACCGCTGCGCGGTCATGGGGGTTGTGAACGTCACGCCCGACTCCTTCTCCGACGGCGGCCGCTTCTTCGACACGACGGCCGCCGTCAAACACGGCCTCGACCTGGTCGCCGAGGGCGCCGACCTGGTCGACGTCGGCGGCGAGTCCACCCGGCCCGGCGCCACCCGCGTCGACGAGGCCGAGGAACTCAAGCGCGTCATCCCCGTCGTCCGCGGCCTCGCCTCCGAGGGCGTCACGGTCTCCGTCGACACCGTGCGGGCCTCCGTGGCCGAACGGGCCCTCGCCGCCGGCGCCGCCCTCGTCAACGACGTCAGCGGCGGCCTCGCCGACCCCGCGATGATCCAGGTGGTGGCAGCAACCGGCGCCCCCTTCGTCGTCATGCACTGGCGCGGCTTCCTGGAGGGCGGCAACGTCAAGGGCGCGTACGACGACGTCGTCACCGAAGTCGTCGACGAACTGCACGCACGCGTGGAGGCCGTCCTGGCCGGCGGCGTCGCCCCCGACCGCATCGTCGTCGACCCCGGTCTCGGCTTCTCCAAGGACGCCGAACACGACTTGGTCCTGCTCGCCCACCTCGACCGTCTGCTCGGCCTCGGCCACCCCCTGCTCGTCGCCGCCTCCCGCAAGCGGTTCCTCGGCCGCGTACTGGCCGGACCGGAGGGTGCGCCCCCGCCCGCGCGCGAGCGCGATGCCGCCACGGCCGCCGTCTCCGCACTCGCGGCGCACGCCGGCGCATGGGCGGTGCGCGTGCACGAGGTGCGCGCAACGGCGGACGCCGTACGGGTCGCGCGCGCCGTGGAAGGTGCGCGCGCCGCCGAAGGAGCCCGGTGAGCGCCCCCCACACCGACGTCGAGCAGGTGGAAGCCGCCAACACCGCCTTCTACGAGGCCATGGAGCGCGGTGACTTCGAAGACCTGTCCTCGCTCTGGCTCGCCCCGTCCGACCTGGGCGTCGACGAGGAGTACCACGACCCGGCCGATACCGGCGTGATCTCGTGCGTCCACCCCGGCTGGCCCGTGCTCACCGGCCGCGGCGAGGTCCTGAGGTCATATGCCCTCATTATGGCCAATACCGACTACATTCAGTTCTTCCTCACCGATGTGCATGTCTCCGTCACCGGCAACAGCGCCCTGGTGACCTGTACCGAGAACATCCTCAGCGGCGGCCCCGCCCCCAAGGGCAGCGAGGAGCTCGGCCCGCTCGTGGGCCAGCTGGTGGTCGCCACGAACGTGTTCCGCCGCACCCCCGCCGGCTGGAAACTCTGGTCCCACCACGCCTCCCCGGTCATGGCCGAAAACGACGAGGAAGAGGACGAGGACACACCCTCCTGAGTGGGTAGGCGCCCCCTGGGGACCAAGAAGTGGTTGGAATCACGGACCCGTGGGTAGGGGCGGCTTCCAACCCGTGAGCCGCCGGGTTCCCCAGGGGAAACATGCGATGAATCCTCCTGTTCCCGGCATGGGCCACGTCCCCGTGGCCCGGTCCTGTCAGTGCCCGCAGGTAGATTCGTTCGAGGCCGGTGTGCCGCCCGCACACGGTACGGACCGGTCGTTACCGACGATTGCAGGAGTGATTCGCGTGGATCGTGTCGCGCTGCGCGGCCTCAAGGCCCGCGGGTACCACGGCGTGTTCCCCGAGGAGCGCGAGGAGGGCCAGACCTTCGTCGTGGACCTCGTCCTCGGCCTGGACACCCGCCCGGCCGCCGCCGACGACGACCTGGCGAAGACCGTGCACTACGGCATCGTGGCGGAGGAGGTCGTGGCCGTCGTCGAGGGCGCGCCCGTCAACCTCATCGAGACGCTCGCGGAGCGCATCGCCCAGGCCTGTCTGAAGCACGACGGGGTCCAGGAAGTCGAGGTCTGCGTCCACAAACCAGACGCCCCGATCACGGTCCCCTTCGACGACGTGACCGTCACCATCACCCGGAGCCGAGTATGACCGCGTCCTTCGCCGCGGGTCCGAGCGACCCGACCGTACAGCCGGTACCCGCCTCCGTCGTGGCGCAGGTGGACGCCGCCGACACGACGCTCCACAACCCGAAACGGGCGGTGATCTCCCTCGGCGCGAACCTGGGCAACCGCCTGGAGACCCTCCAGGGGGCCATCGACGCCCTGGAGGACACCCCGGGCGTCCGGATCAAGGCGGTGTCGCCGGTGTACGAGACGGAGCCGTGGGGCGTCGAGCCCGGCAGCCAGCCGTCGTACTTCAACGCGGTCGTCGTCCTGAAGACCACCCTGCCGCCGTCCTCGCTGCTGGAGCGGGCCCACGCGGTCGAGGAGGCCTTCCACCGGGTACGGGACGAGCGCTGGGGCGCACGCACCCTCGACGTGGACATCGTCGCGTACGCCGACGTCATCGACGACGACCCGCACCTCACCCTCCCCCACCCCCGCGCCCACGAGCGCGCCTTCGTCCTCGCCCCCTGGCACGACCTGGAACCGGAAGCTCAGCTGCCCGGCCGCGGCGCGGTCGCCGATCTTCTCGACGCCGTCACCCGAGAGGGCGTGACGCCGCGCAAGGACCTGGAACTCCACCTGCCCGAGTAGTCGTTAAGGTCAAGACGACCACTGTCCGCGGGACGGTCCGCAGGACCCGGGGGAGCTGAAGGGACACCGTGAGAGAGCTGCGCATCAGGGTGCTGGCCGGCGTTTTCGTCGTGGCCGGAATCCTGTCCTGGGCGGGCGCCCGCCTCTGGAACTCGATCGGGACCCTGCCCAGCGTCCCCCTCGCCGCCCCCATCGTCCTCGCCCTGATCGCGGTGGTGCTGCTGGCCACGGCGCTCTCGCTGCGCGGCCGTTTCAAGGCCCAGCGCGAGCGCCTCCCCGAGGCCAAGGGCGTCGATCCCCTGATGGCGGCCCGCGCGGTCGTCTTCGGCCAGGCCAGCGCCCTGGTCGCCGCCCTCGTCGCCGGCATGTACGGCGGCACGGGCGTCTTTCTCCTGGAACAGCTCGACATCCCCGCCCGCCGCGACCAGGCCATCTACGCCGGCTTTTCGGTGGTCGCGGGCGTCGCGGTCATAGTGGCGGCCATCTTCCTGGAGCGCGTGTGCCGGCTCCCGGAGGACGACGACGAGCACAACAACGGGGCGGCGTCGGCCGCCTGAGGCCATGCCCGCCCGGCGTCAGCGCGCCATGATCAGGCTCATCGCCTCGTTGCGGGTGGCAGGATCGCGCAGCTGGCCACGCACCGCCGACGTTATGGTCTTCGCCCCGGGCTTGCGGACGCCTCTCATCGACATGCACATGTGCTCGCACTCGACGACGACGATGACCCCGCGCGGCTCCAGGATCTTCATCAGTGAGTCGGCGATCTGCGTGGTGAGTCGTTCCTGCACCTGAGGCCGGCGTGCATAGACGTCCACGAGCCGGGCCAGCTTCGAAAGGCCCGTGATCTTGCCGTCGACGGACGGGATGTAACCGACATGGGCCACGCCGACAAAGGGCACCAGATGATGCTCACAGGAGCTCAGTACCTCGATGTCCTTCACGAGCACCATCTCGTCGTGCCCCAGGTCGAACGTCGTCGTCAGCACGTCCTCGGGCCTCTGCCACAGCCCCGCGAAGATCTCCCGGTAGGCCCGCGCCACCCGCGCCGGCGTCTCCTTCAGGCCCTCCCGGTCAGGGTCCTCGCCGACCGCGATCAGCAGTTCGCGTACGGCGTTCTCGGCGCGCTTCTCGTCGAACTCGCCGATCGAGCCCTCGCCGTCCAGCGTCACGGGGTCGGTCATCTGGGGCCTCGTTCCTGTGCGGGTCACGCGTGCGGGCCACGCGCCTCGTCTGCGGCATGGCTGAAAACGCCGCGCCCCCCAGGCTAAAACCTGGGGGGCGCGGCGTTCATTCCGGGCCTGGTGAGGGCGCCGGGCGGGGAGCCTCAGCTCTCGGGGCGGTCCTCCGGGGCCGTCTCGATCGCCGGGGCGGACTCCGCCGCCGTCGACTTGACGGTGGAGATCGCCGGGGTCGCGCCGTTGGCGCCGTTCGTCAGTGCGAGCTCCTTCGGGGAGAGCACCGGCGGACGGGTGGACGGTGTGCGGCGGGAGGAGCCGGTCCAGGCCGGCCGCGGGGGACGCTTCACAATGGGGGAGAAGATCTCGGCGATCTGCTCCTTGTTCAGCGTCTCCTTCTCCAGCAACTGAAGCACCAGCTGGTCGAGGACGTCGCGGTTCTCGACCAGGATCTCCCAGGCCTCGTTGTGCGCGTTCTCGATGAGCTTCTTGACCTCTTCGTCGACAAGCGCGGCGACCTCTTCCGAGTAGTCGCGCGGGTGTGACATCTCCCGGCCCAGGAACGGCTCGGTGTTGTCGCCACCGAACTTGATGGCACCCAGGCGCTCGGTCATGCCGTACTGCGTGACCATCGCGCGGGCCGTTGCGGTGGCCTTCTCGATGTCGTTCGCAGCGCCGGTCGTCGGGTCGTGGAAGACCAGTTCCTCGGCCGCGCGGCCGCCCAGCATGTAAGCGAGCTGGTCGAGCATCTCGTTGCGGGTGGTCGAGTACTTGTCCTCGTCCGGCAGGACCATCGTGTAACCGAGGGCCCGTCCGCGCGACAGGATCGTGATCTTGTGGACCGGGTCGGAGTTGGGGGAAGCCGCTGCGACCAGGGCGTGGCCGCCCTCGTGGTACGCGGTGATCTTCTTCTCCTTGTCCGACATGATCCGGGTCCGCTTCTGCGGGCCCGCCACCACGCGGTCGATCGCCTCGTCCAGCATGGAGTTGTCGATCAGCTTCTTGTCGCTGCGGGCCGTGAGCAGCGCGGCCTCGTTGAGGACGTTGCTCAGGTCCGCGCCGGTGAAGCCCGGCGTACGGCGGGCGACGGCCGCAAGGTCGACGTCCGGCGCGACCGGCTTGCCCTTCTGGTGGACCTTGAGGATCTCCAGACGGCCCTGCAGGTCCGGCGGGTCGACCGCGATCTGGCGGTCGAAGCGGCCCGGGCGCAGCAGCGCCGGGTCGAGGATGTCGGGACGGTTCGTGGCGGCGATGAGAATCACACCGCCCTTGACGTCGAAGCCGTCCATCTCGACGAGCAGCTGGTTCAGCGTCTGCTCGCGCTCGTCGTGACCACCGCCGAGGCCGGCGCCGCGGTGGCGGCCGACCGCGTCGATCTCGTCGACGAAGACGATCGCCGGGGCGTTCGCCTTGGCCTGCTCGAACAGGTCACGGACCCGGGAGGCACCGACACCGACGAACATCTCGACGAAGTCGGAACCGGAGATCGAGTAGAAGGGGACCCCTGCCTCGCCGGCGACGGCACGCGCGAGCAGCGTCTTGCCGGTACCGGGACGGCCGTAGAGCAGCACGCCCTTGGGGATCTTGGCGCCGACGGCCTGGAACTTCGCCGGCTCCTGCAGGAACTCCTTGATCTCGTGGAGCTCCTCGACCGCCTCGTCACAGCCCGCGACGTCCGAGAACGTCGTCTTGGGGGTGTCCTTGGTGATGAGCTTGGCCTTGGACTTGCCGAAGTTCATGACCCGGGAGCCGCCGCCCTGCATCTGATTCATCAGGAACAGGAAGACGACCACGATCAGGACGAAGGGGAGCAGGGAGAGCAGGATGCCCAGGAAGGGGTTCTGCTTGGACGGCGAAACGGTGTAGCCGTCCGGGATCTGCTTGTCCTGGAACTTGGTCTGCAGCGTGTTGGCGAGGCCCACGCCCTGGTCGCCGATGTAGCTCGCCTGGATCTTCGAGCTGCCCTCGACCTTTTCGCCGTTCTTGAGCTGGACCTTGATGGTCTGCTCGTCACCGGTGGTGAGTTTGGCCGACTCCACCTTGTTGTCGTTGATCGCTGCCACGACCTGGCCGGTGTCCACCGTCTTGTAGCCGCCGGACGAGCCGACGACCTGCATCAACACGACCACGGCAAGGACGGCCAGCACGATCCACATGACCGGCCCACGGAAGTATCGCTTCACGTCCATCCATACGGAGCGGTGTCGCCCCGTCCCTCCTGCCATAGTGAGTTTGATAAGACAGTTCTTCTGACGGTACCCCAGCATTGTCGCGCGAAGCCGCACGGGACGGCTGGCAAACCCGTCTGCATGCTCCAACGGCGCGAAACCCGCTGGGGTTCCCGATCGTCCTACAAAGACGGCTCCGTTGGCCCAGGGCCCGGTTCAGCCGCCGTAGACATGGGGCGCGAGCGTACCGACGAACGGGAGGTTGCGGTACTTCTCGGCGTAGTCGAGGCCGTAGCCGACGACGAACTCGTTCGGGATGTCGAAGCCGACCCACTCCACGTCGATGGCGACCTTGGCGGCGTCCGGCTTGCGCAGCAGCGTGCACACCTTCAGCGACTCGGGTTCGCGGGAGCCGAGGTTGGACAGCAGCCAGGACAGGGTCAGGCCGGAGTCGATGATGTCCTCGACGATGAGGACGTGCTTGCCCTTGATGTCGGTGTCGAGGTCCTTGAGGATCCGCACCACGCCGGAGGACTGGGTGCCCGCGCCGTACGACGACACGGCCATCCAGTCCATGGTGACGGGGGTGGACAGCGCCCGGGCGAGGTCGGCCATGACCATCACCGCGCCCTTGAGGACGCCGACGATGAGCAGGTCCTTGCCCGCGTACTCCGCGTCGATCTTCGCGGCCAGCTCCACGAGCTTCGCGTCGATCTCTTCCTTGGTGATGAGCACCTCTTTGAGGTCGGTGCCCATGTCTTTCGCGTCCACCCGCATCACTTTCGGTCGTCCCACCGGCCGCCATCACCCCCCAAAGGGGGGCAAGGTTTCAGCCTTGCCGAATCACCAGTCTGCCACCCTGGCGCTGGGCGACCACTTTGCCCGGGAGATTGATGGCTCCCTGGCCGCGCCAGCCGGTGATCAGCCGGTCGACTTCCTCGATGTGGCGGGCGAACAGCGAACCGGCGGGAGCCCCGGCCTCGATGGCCGCGCGGCGCAGGATGCGGCGGCGCACGGCGGGCGGCAGGGCGTAGAGCTTGGCGCACTCCAGGAGGCCGGTGGCGTCGCGCACGGTGGACTCGGCCTGGCCGGCCCAGGCGTCGAGGGCGTCGGCGTCGTCGCGGGAGAGCTGGGCGGTGCGGGCGAGGGCCTCAACGACGCCCTTGCCGAGCGCCTTCTCCAGGGCGGGCAGGCCCTCGTGGCGCAGCCGGGAGCGGGTGTACGCGGGATCCGCGTTGTGGGGGTCGTCCCAGACGGGGAGCGACTGGACCATGCAGGCCTTGCGGGCGGTCTGCCGGTCGAGCTGGAGGAAGGGGCGGCGGTAACGGCCGTCGGCCCCCGAGACCGCGGCCATTCCGGACAGGGAGCGGATGCCCGAGCCGCGGGCGAGGCCGAGCAGGACGGTCTCGGCCTGGTCGTCGCGGGTATGGCCGAGCAGGATCGCGGTGGCGCCGTGGCGGACGGCTGCGGCGTCGAGTGCGGCATACCTGGCGTCGCGGGCGGCGGCTTCGGGCCCGCCCTCGCGGCCGACGGTCACGGCGACGGAGTCGACCGGGCCGAGGCCCATCTCGCGCAGGCGCAGGGCGACTTCGTCGGCGCGCAGGTCGGAGCCGGGCTGCAGTCCGTGGTCGACGGTGACGCCACCGGCCCGGATGCCGAGCTTGGGGGCCTCGAAGGCGAGGGCGGAGGCGAGGGCCACGGAGTCGGCGCCGCCGGAGCACGCCACGAGCACGAGCGGCGACGAGGGGCGCTCGTGCGGGGCCTGCCCGGGGAGCCCGGCGTACTCGGCGGTGCTGCGGTGGTCGTTGAGGATGTCGTGGAGGACGTGGCGGACCGCCAGGCGTATCGCCGCGACCGCAGGATGGGGACCCATGTCCGGTTCCCTTCATGAAGTTTTCGGGGGGTGAGCCCGAGGTCGGTCACTCAGAGTGTGTAGATGGTGACAGAACCGGGCCGTTCCCCGAGCATCGCACGCCTACCCATGGCTCACGGTCCCTCGGACGGGTGATTGGAGGGGCGTTCGCCTGCCGTCGGCCGGATTCGTTTCACGACCTTCCCATGTGGTTCACGTCTCACTCTTGCGGTGCACCCGCGCAACCCAGTCCGCCGGTTTGGAGATCTCCGCCTTCGTCGGCAGGGTGTTGGGGGACGTCCACACACGGTTGAAGCCGTCCATGCCGACCTGGTCGACGACGGCTCGTACGAAGCGTTCGCCGTCGCGGTACTGCCTGAGTTTGGCATCCAGACCGAGCAGCTTGCGCAGGGCCATGTCCAGTCGGGAGGCGCCCTTCGCCCGGCGCTGCTGGAACTTCTCGCGGATCTCGGCGACGGACGGCACGACGGCCGGGCCCACCCCGTCCATCACGAAGTCGGCGTGGCCCTCCAGGAGAGACATCACGGCGGTGAGGCGCCCGAGGATCTCCCGCTGCGCCGGGGTCTGCACGATCTCCACGAAGGATCGTCCGCCGTCGTCCTCCTCGCCCTCGGGGCGTCCGCCGGCAAGGGACTGGGCGGCTTCCCGGATGCGCTCCAGGACCGTCATGGGGTCGACTTCGGTCTCACCCAAGAAAGACTGGATTTCGCCCTCCAGGTGGTCGCGCAGCCAGGGCACCGCGCTGAACTGCGTGCGATGCGTCTCCTCGTGCAGGCAGACCCAGAGGCGGAAGTCGTGGGGCTGTACGTCGAGTTCGCGCTCCACGTGCACGATGTTCGGGGCGACGAGGAGCAGCCGGCCGCCGCCGTTCTCGCCGGCCGGGAGCTCGCGCGTCGCGGGGGCGAAGGTCTCGTACTGGCCCAGCACCCGGGAGGCCAGGAACGACAGCAGCATGCCCAGCTCGACGCCGGTGACCTTGCCGCCGACGGCGCCGAGGACCGCGCCGCCGGGGGTGTTGCCGCGCCGCTCCTGCATCTTGTCGAGCAGCGGCTTGAGGATCTCCCGGAAGCCTGCGACGTTCGCCCGGACCCAGCCGGGGCGGTCGACGACGAGGACCGGGGTGTCGTGGGTGTCTTCCCTGCCCATACGAGTGAAGCCCCGGACGTGTTCCTCCGAGGCCTTGGCATGCCGGCGCAGCTCCGCGACGACGGCCCGGGCCTCGTCACGGCTCACGTCGGGGCCCGGCCGCACGAGCCGGGTCGCGGTCGCCACCGCGAGATTCCAGTCGACCATCTCGGCACCACCGATGCTCGTCATGCGTCAACGGTACGTGAGCGTTCCCACTTGGGGCAGGCCGCGGGAGGCAGGCGGAGGCGGCCGTGGCCGGTGGCCGCGTCAGCTGCAACCGCACGCCGCCAGTGCCGTGGCCGTCCGGTCCAGCGCGGACTGGGCCTCCAGGGGGCTCGTCGTGTCCGATGCCAGGAAGGCGAACGCCAGCAGGCGGCCGTCCTGGTCGACGACCGTTCCCGCCAGGGTGTTCACGCCCGTCAGAGTGCCCGTCTTCGCTCGTACGACACCTGCCGCGCCGCCCGTGTAACGGCTGGTCAGGGTGCCGGTGAAGCCGGCCACCGGAAGGCCCGTCAGGACCGGGCGGAGTTCGGGGTGGGCGGGGTCGCCGGCCTTCACCAGCAGGGCGGTAAGCAGGTCGGCCGTGAGTCTGTCGTCCCGGTCGAGGCCACTGCCGTCGTGGAACTGGGCGCCCTTGAGGGGGAGTTCGAGCTTCTTCAGTGCGCCGGCGATCGCGGACGCGCCGCCGTCGAAGCTCGCGCGCTGCCCCGTCGCGGCGGCCGTCTGCCGCGCCAGGGCCTCCGCGATGTCGTTGTCGCTGTTGGTCAGCATGCGCTCGACCAGGGACGAGAGCGGGGGCGAGGAGACGGCGGCGAGGTTCTCGGCCCGGGTCGTCGCCTTGGACGGGCCGGGGGACGTGGTCTTGATGCCCTGGCCCGCCAGGAACGTCCCGAACGTGCGCGCCGCGTCCGCCGCCGGGTCCGTCACGCGCGTGACCGGCCCGCTCGTCGAGTCGTCCGTGCGGCCCTCGTCGGCCATCAGGGCGCTCACGGGCGCGAGGTTGCCGTTGACGCCGATGGGGTGGAGCTCGGGTCCGGCGTACAGGGTGGTGTCGTAGGAGAGCGTGACCTCCTTGATGCCGCGCTTCTTGAGGGCGGTCGCCGTCCTGTCGGCCAGGTCCCTCAGGCTCGCCCAGCCGTCCGCCTCTTCGTGGGCGGTCAGGGTCGGGTCGCCGCCGCCGACCAGGACGAGTTCCTTGGTGTCGGGTTCCAGGGCCGTGCGGGTGGTCAGGCGGTGGTCGGCGCCCAGCGTCGACAGCGCGGCGACCGCGGTGGCGATCTTCGTCACGGAGGCGGGGGTCAGCGCGTCGTCGGCGCCGGTGCCGTAGAGGCGCTTGCCGGTGGCGACGTCGACGACCGCGGCGGTGTGGCGGGCGCCGAGCGCCGCGTCCTTCAGCAGGGGGTCCAGGACGCCGGAGAGGGCCGTTGCGGTCGGGGCCGACCTGACGGTGCTCGTGGCGCCGCCCAGGCCGGTCAGGACGGATGCGGCGCTGGGGGCGGGGCGGGGCCCCCCGGCCGTCGTACCGCCTGAATCGGACGTATCGCCATTACGGTCGTGATCTGCGCCACCCGTATGGTCCAGAGCGGCTGCACGGTCCACCTCGGCCGTACGCTGACCGGTGGAGTCCCAGGGGCCGGCGGCGGTCGCCACGGTGACGGCCAGCGCCACACCGGCGGTGGCGGCGCCCGCGGTGAACTGCCAGGTCCTGACGGTCTTCGGCCATCTGATCCGGGCGGGCCGCACCCGTGCGAGCTGCGGTTTCGCAGCAGTCGCGGCCCGTTCGAGACGTGGTCGCACGGCGTTCGCGGCCCGTTCGAGCTGCGGGCGTACGGTCCCGGCGGCCCGTGCCAGACGCGGTCGGACGGCGTTCGCGGCCCGCACCACCTGCGGCTTCGCGGCCCGCCAAGGCCTCAGCTCTGGCACGACCACCAGCCCCTTTCGCGATCACACACCTGCGTGAGGGACACTTAACCACCAGAACTATGTGCTGATCATGGAGGAGCCACCGGTGGAGTTCGACGTCACGATCGAGATCCCGAAGGGTTCGCGGAACAAGTACGAGGTGGACCACGAGACCGGTCGGATCCGCCTGGACCGTCGACTCTTCACCTCGACCGCCTACCCGACCGACTACGGATTCGTCGAGAACACCCTCGGCGAGGACGGCGACCCGCTGGACGCGCTGGTCATCCTGGACGAGCCGACGTTCCCGGGCTGCCTGATCAAGTGCCGCGCGATCGGCATGTTCCGGATGACGGACGAGGCCGGCGGCGACGACAAGCTGCTGTGCGTGCCGGCGACGGACCCGCGGGTCGAGCACCTGCGTGACATCCACCACGTCTCCGAGTTCGACCGCCTGGAGATCCAGCACTTCTTCGAGGTCTACAAGGACCTGGAGCCCGGCAAGTCCGTCGAGGGCGCCAACTGGGTGGGCCGGGTCGACGCCGAGGTCGAGATCGAGCGGTCGTACAAGCGCTTCAAGGAGTCCGGCGGTCACTGAGCCCCGGCAGTGTTCTCGGGCCGCACGCGTACGCGTGCGGCCCGTTTGCACATCTGTGCGCATACTGGCGTAGCTGCACGCGTCGTACAGGGAGCGTTACTCAAGTGACGGAGGCGGAGGACCACAAGCCGCAGTCGGACGAGGCCAGGGGCGGGTTCGATCCGGAGATCACATCGGAGTTCGCCATTCCGGCGGGGTTCGCCGCCCCGAGAGGCGTCGCCGAGTCGGAGACCACGTCCGAGTTCGCCGTCCCGGACGGGCTGGGCGTCCTGCAGACGCCGAGCGCGGAGCCGGAAGGTTCGGCGTTCAGCACGCCGGACACCTACAGCGCCAAGCAGGCCCCCGTCGCCTTCACGCCGGCGACCGGCATACCGGTGGTCAGCCTCACCAAGGACGTGCCCTGGCAGGACCGGATGCGCACGATGCTGCGGATGCCGGTGGCCGAGCGGCCCGCTCCGGAGCCGGGGCCCAAGGCGGAGGAGGGCGGTCCGGCCGTCCCGCGCGTGCTCGACCTGACCCTGCGTATCGGCGAGTTGCTGCTGGCGGGCGGTGAGGGCGCGGAGGACGTGGAGGCCGCGATGTTCGCGGTCTGCCGGTCCTACGGCCTCGACCGCTGCGAGCCGAACGTCACCTTCACCCTGCTGTCGATCTCGTATCAGCCGTCCCTGGTCGACGACCCGGTGACGGCGTCGCGTACGGTGCGCCGCCGGGCCACCGACTACACGCGGCTGGCGGCCGTATTCCAGCTGGTGGACGACCTCAGCGACCCGGAGACCCATATCTCCCTGGAGGAGGCCTACCGGCGGCTCGCCGAGATCCGGCGCAACCGGCACCCGTACCCGGGCTGGGTGCTGACCGGGGCGAGCGGACTGCTCGCCGGGGCGGCCTCGGTGCTCGTCGGCGGTGACTGGATCGTCTTCATCGCGGCCATGCTGGGCGCGATGCTCGGCGACCGGCTGGCCTGGCTGTGCGCGGGGCGCGGGCTGCCGGAGTTCTACCAGTTCACGGTCGCCGCGATGCCTCCCGCGGCCATCGGGATCGCACTCACCGTGGCGCACGTCGACGTCAAGGCGTCCGCGGTCATCACCGGTGGGCTGTTCGCGCTGCTGCCGGGGCGGGCACTGGTGGCGGGCGTACAGGACGGGCTGACCGGGTTCTACATCACCGCGTCGGCGCGGCTGCTGGAGGTCATGTACCTGTTCGTGGGCATCGTCGTGGGCGTGCTGGTGGTGCTCTATTTCGGGGTGAATCTGGGCGCCAAGCTCAACCCCGACGCGGCCGTGACCATCGCCGAACGGCCCGGGTGGCAGATCGGGGCGTCGATGCTTCTGTCACTGACGTTCGCCGTGCTGCTGCAGCAGGAGCGGGCCACCGTGCTGTGGGTGACGTTGAACGGTGGTGTCGCGTGGTCGGTGTACGGCGCGCTGCACTATCCCGGTGGGATCTCGCCGGTTGCCTCCACGGCTGTGGCGGCGGGGCTGGTCGGGCTGTTCGGGCAGTTGCTGTCGCGGTATCGGTTCGCTTCGGCGTTGCCCTACACAACCGCGGCGATCGGGCCCCTGTTGCCAGGGTCGGCCACCTATTTCGGGTTGTTGTCGATCGCTCAGAACGAGGTCGACAAGGGGTTGGTGTCCTTGGCCACGGCGGCTTCGTTGGCCATGGCCATTGCCATCGGGGTCAACCTAGGGTCGGAGATCTCGCGGTTGTTCCTTCGAGTGCCGGGTGCATCCGCGGCGGGGCGCAGGGCTGCGAAGCGGACTCGGGGGTTCTGAGCGCCTATCAGCTCGGTGCGATCTGTTTGACGGCGAGTGCAGCTTGTTTGTGGCTTGTCGCGCAGTTCCCCGCGCCCCTTGAGGGGCGGTTTCAGTAACCCTGGTTCTGGTTGTACGGGTACTGCTGCTGGTCGCCGTACTGGCCCTGCTGGTACGTCTGCTGCGGGTACTGCTGGGCGTAATGCTGCTGGTTGGGGTCGTACGGCTGCTGCTGCGGCTGCTGCTGGTACTGCTGGTGGTGGTAGCCCTGGTCGTCCGTCGGCGGGATGCGGCGCAGCTGGGTCGTCGCGTCGTCCATGACCGGGGGCTGCTGGGCCTGGTGGTGGGCCGACTGCTCGGGGGTCTTCCTGGCCTTGGAGCGGGCGCGCAGGAACTCGATGATGATCGGGATCACCGAGACGAGGACGATCAGGATGAGGATCGCTTCGATGTTCTTGTGGACGAAGTCGACCTTGCCCAGCCAGGAGCCGAGCAGGGTGACGCCGGCGCCCCACATGACGCCACCGATGACGTTGAAGGTCAGGAACGAGCGGTACTTCATGCCGCTGACGCCGGCGATGATCGGCGTGAACGTACGCACGATGGGCACGAAGCGGGCCAGGACCAGGGACTTCGGGCCGTACTTCTCGAAGAACTCGTGGGCCTTGACCACGTTCTCCTGCTTGAAGAGGCGGGAGTCGGGGCGGTTGAAGAGCGACGGGCCGACCTTCTTGCCGAACATGTAGCCCGCCTGGTCGCCCAGGATCGCGGCCAGGCAGATCAGGGCGATGGCGGCCCACAGCGGGAAGTTCAGCTGGTTCGTCGTGATCAGCAGGCCGCAGGTGAACAGCAGCGAGTCACCCGGCAGGAAGAAGCCGATGAGCAGGCCCGATTCCGCGAAGACGATGAGGAGCAGGCCCCAGATGCCGAACGAGTCGAGGAGATTGTTCGGATCCAGCCAGCTCGGGCCGAGGGCAAGCGTCGTCACGGTTCCGGGCTCCTGAGGGGGTGGAGGAAGGTACGGCGTCCCTGTGCGGGCCGCCCAAAGCTATCAACGCAATGTGTCCGCCCCAGGTTCCACCGGTGTCTCCAGGATGCACTGTGCGTCGACTGGCACAAAGCTGTGAGGTTATGGGCATCGATGAATACGGCGGCGGTCAGGGTCCACAGCCCGACGTGCTGGTCGTGACGACGAACGACGTACCCGGGCACCGGGTCCAGCAGGTCCTCGGCGAGGTCTTCGGGCTGACGGTGCGCTCCCGGCATCTGGGGAGCCAGATCGGCGCGGGGCTGAAGTCGATGATCGGCGGGGAGCTGAAGGGGCTCACCAAGACGCTCGTGCAGACCCGGAACCAGGCCATGGAGCGGCTCGTCGAGCAGGCACGCGCGCGTGGGGCGAATGCGGTGCTGATGTTCCGCTTCGACGTGACGGAGGCTGCGGACGTGGGTACGGAGGTGTGCGCGTACGGGACCGCGGTGGTCCTGGCCCGGGAGTGATCCCCCGGGCCAGGAGGGCTACGAGGTGTGGCGGGACGCGTTCGCCTCGATCGCGTCCCTGAGGTGTTCCGCGAGGCCCGGGCGCATGGCGTCGTAGAACGCCTTGAAGCGCTCGTCGGAGACGTACATGGCGCCGAAGCACCGGTGCATCTCGTACGGCACCTCGAAGTAGTACCTGCTGATGTGCTGCCGGTGTTCCTCGGCGAGGTCCATGGCCGCCTCGCCGGACGGCTGCGCACCGGCCGCGACCAGGGCCGCGTACCGCTCACCCCAGTCGCCGACCTCGGCCTGGATGCGCTTCCAGTCCTCCTTGGTGTACGTGGCGGCGCGGCGCTGCGACTCGGCGTATGCCTCCGTGCCGCCCCAGCGCTGTTCCGCCTCCTCGGCGTACTCCTCGGGGTCCTTGTCGCCGAAGACCTCGAAGCGCTCCTCCGGGGTGAGATTGATGCCCATCTTGCGTGCCTCCATGGCGTGCTCCACGGCCGCCGCCATCTTCTGCAGCTTCTCGATCCGGGCGGTCAGCAGCTCGTGCTGGCGGCGCAGGTGCGCGCGCGGGTCCGCGGCCGGGTCGTCGAGCAGGGCGGCGACCTCGTCGAGCGGGAAGCCGAGCTCCCGGTAGAACAGGATCTGCTGCAGCCGGTCGAGGTCGGCGTCGCTGTAGCGCCGGTGGCCCGCGTGGCTGCGCTCGCTCGGGACGAGCAGGCCGATGTCGTCGTAGTGGTGCAGCGTGCGCACCGTGACGCCGGCGAAGCCCGCGACCTGTCCCACCGAGTAGCCGACCTGTCCTGTCGAGTGGCTCACTTCGTCCGCTCCCTTCTCGGTACGCACTCCACGGTGAGTCCTCACGCCACGTGAGGTGCAAGCCCGTGTCCCGGCGCAGGCACTCCAGATGTTCCGTCCGTTTTGTCCGCTTATCGTGAGCTAGTGGCCCACGACACCGCGCAGCAGCAGCCCGCCGCCCCTGCAGCACCCGCGCGCATGTTGCTTCCCCTGGTCCTTCCCGCTCTGGTCGTGGGCGTGCTGGCCAGCCTGCTGTTCCTCGGGGTGAGTGAGGCAGCGACGGCCCTTCAGCATGTGCTGTGGGAGAACCTGCCGGACGCGCTGGGGGTCGGGCGGTACTCCGTCCTGTGGATGCTCGTCATGCTCACCGCGACCGGGGTGGCGGTCGGGCTCGTGGTGTGGAAGGTGCCGGGGCACGCGGGCCCCGATCCGGCCACCCTCGGGCTCCAGGCGTCCCCCATGCCGCCCGTCGTGCTCCCGGGGCTGCTGCTGGCGACCGCGCTGATGCTGGCGGGCGGGCCGAGCCTGGGCCCGGAGAACCCGATCATCGCGGTGAACGTGGGACTCGTCTACTGGCTGGGGAAGCGGTTCATCCCCCGGATGCCGGACGGCATCTGGATCGCGCTGGCGGAGGCGGCGACGATCGGCGCGCTGTTCGGGACGCCCGTGGCGGCGGCGCTGGTGATCTCCGAGGCGCTGGTGGGGCGGCAGGTGCGCGGGCTGCTGTGGGACAACGTGTTCGCGCCGCTGGTGGCGGCCGGGGCGGGCGCCATGACGGCCACTCTGGTGGCGCATCCGACCCTCGACCTGGGTCTGCCGCCGCTCAGCGGGCATCCCGGCTGGGGCGATCTGCTGGCCGCGCTCGTGGTCGCCTCGCTGGCCGCCGTTCTGGGCATGTGCGCGGTGTACGCCTTCCCCTACGTCCACAGTGTCTTCAAACGCCTGCGGCACCCCATGGTGGCGCTTCCGGTAGGCGGGCTCGTCCTGGGGCTGCTGGGAGCCCTGGGCGGGAGTCTCACGCTCTTCAAGGGGCTGGACCAGATCGCGGAGCTGGCCAAGCACCCCGACGGCTGGTCGGCGGGCGAGTTCATGAAGATGGCGGTGGTGAAGCTCGCCGCGCTGCTGGTCTCCGCATCCTGCGGCTTCCGGGGCGGGCGGATCTTCCCGGCGGTCTTCGTGGGCGGCGCGTTCGGGCTGTGCGCGCACGCGCTCGTGTCCGGTGTCGATCCGGCGATCGGTGTCTCCGCGGGCGTCCTGGGCATGCTTCTCGCCGTCACCCGGCATGGCTGGCTGAGCCTGTTCACGGCCGCCGTGCTGGTGGCCTCCCCGACGATCATCGCGCTGCTCTGCCTCGCCTCACTGCCCGCCTGGCTGCTGGTGACCGGCCGGCCCCAGATGCGGCTGCGCGACGACGGAACTCAGATCCGCTGACATCCGTTCCTCCAACGACACAAGGAGACGACCATGCCGCTCCACAAAGGTCCCGAGAAGCACGACGAACGCCCGCTGTCGGTCAACCCGTTCTACGGGGAGGCCAATCCGCTCGGCGGCATGACCCAGGCGCCGCCCAAGCACCGGCTCCCGGACACTCCCCTGCCGCCTATGACGGCGTATCAGCTGGTGCACGACGAGCTGATGCTGGACGGCAACGCACGGCTGAATCTCGCCACTTTCGTCACCACCTGGATGGAGCCGCAGGCCGGCATCCTGATGGCGGAGTGCCGGGACAAGAACATGATCGACAAGGACGAGTACCCGCGCACCGCCGAGCTGGAGCGGCGCTGTGTGGCGATGCTCGCCGACCTGTGGAACGCGCCGGATCCGTCGGAAGCCGTGGGCTGTTCGACGACCGGGTCGAGCGAGGCGTGCATGCTCGCCGGGATGGCCCTCAAGCGTCGCTGGAGCAAGCGGAACTCCTCCTCCACGGCCCGCCCGAACCTCATCATGGGTGTCAACGTCCAGGTCTGCTGGGAGAAGTTCTGCAACTTCTGGGAGGTGGAGGCCCGCCTGGTCCCCATGGAGGGCGACCGTTTCCACCTCGACCCGCAGGCCGCCGCCGAGCTGTGCGACGAGAACACCATCGGGGTCGTCGGCATCCTCGGCTCCACCTTCGACGGCTCGTACGAGCCCATCGCCGACCTGTGCGGGGCGCTCGACGACCTCCAGGAGCGCACCGGCCTGGACATCCCGGTGCATGTCGACGGGGCGTCCGGCGCGATGGTCGCGCCCTTCCTCGACGAGGACCTGGTGTGGGACTTCCGCCTCCCGCGCGTGGCGTCCATCAACACCTCGGGGCACAAGTACGGCCTGGTCTACCCGGGCGTCGGCTGGGCGCTGTGGCGCGACAAGGAGGCGCTGCCCGAGGAACTCGTCTTCCGCGTCAACTACTTGGGCGGCGACATGCCGACCTTCGCCCTCAACTTCTCCCGCCCCGGCGCCCAGGTGGTCGCGCAGTACTACACCTTCCTGCGGCTGGGACGGGAGGGCTACCGGGCCGTGCAGCAGACGACACGGGACGTGGCCCGGAGCATCGCCGAGCGCGTCGAGGCGCTCGACGACTTCCAGCTGCTCACCCGGGGAGACGAGCTGCCCGTGTTCGCCTTCACGACGGCGCCGGGCGTGACGTCGTACGACGTCTTCGACGTGTCCCGGCGGATGCGGGAGAACGGCTGGCTGCTGCCCGCGTACACCTTCCCGCCCAACCGTGAGGACCTGTCCGTGCTGCGGGTCGTGTGCCGCAACGGCTTCTCGTCCGACCTCGCCGACCTGTTCATCGAGGACCTCAGCCGCCTGCTGCCGGAGCTGCGCCGGCAACCGCACCCGGGAACCAGGGACAAGGGCGCGGCCACCGGATTCCACCACTGACGCGGGAATTCCGAGGGGCAAACCGATCAGCGGTCGTCCTCCGGATGCCGCTCCCCCGTCGCATACGGGTTCTCCGCACCCTCGGCGAGGACGCCGACGAACGGCTCGCCCTCCCCCGCGAACGTGTACGCCCCGCCCTCGATCCGCCCGATCAGCCCCTGGGTCCACTCGGCCTCGGCGTCGGCCGTGTGGATCCAGAGGTTCATGATCTCGCCGATGTGGCCGAGCTGTTCGGGTCCGTCCTCGGGGACGTAGTTCTCGGTGACGGCCCCCCGCCACTCCTCGATCCGCCGGATCCGCTCCTTCAGAAGCGCCACCGCCTCCGCACGCGGCAGGTCGACGATGAAGCCGATGGCGGCCGACTTCACATCCGTCTTCTGGTCGTACGAGGTCAGCGCCTCGCGCAGCAGCCGGAAGTACTCCTCGGTGCCCCGGTCGGTGGTCTCGTACTCCGTGCGCGGCGGCCCGCCGGCCGTGGACGGCGCGATCTCGTGCGCGTGCAGCAGTCCTTGCTTCGCCATCTGCTTGAGCGCGTGGTAGATCGAGCCGGGCTTGGCGTTGGACCACTCGTGCGCGCCCCAGTACTCCAGGTCGCCTCGCACCTGGTAGCCATGGGCCCGCCCGTGCTGGCGGACCGCGCCGAGCACCAGGAGACGGATCGCTGACATGGGGCCAGCGTAGGACCCTTGACGTCAGCCCCAGCTCGTGCCCTGCTCCTTGGCGACCAGCTCGAAGGCGGTGGCGCCGTCCAGCGACTCCCGGATGATGTCGGCGTGCCCCGCGTGCCGGGCCGTCTCGCGGATCAGGTGCAGGCACAGCCAGCGCACCGAGACGCGGCCCTCCGGCGGGAACCAGGGGTCGTTCGGGAGCGGGAAGGTGTCGTCGAGGCTCGGCACCGAGCGGATGTAGGCCTCGGTCTCGGCGGCGACCTTCTCCCAGTACGCGAGTTGGGACTCGACACTCTCGCCGTCGACGAGCTGGAAGGTCTCGTGCCAGTTGGTCTCGTCCCTCTTGATCGCCGGGGGCTCCTGCTTGGCCCGGGCGATCCAGCCCTGCTCGACCTCGGCGACATGCTTGAGCAGACCGGAGAGGGAGAGCTCGCTGGCACTGGGCCTGCTCGCGGCCTGCTCCTCGGTCAGCCCGAGCAGCGCCCGCCGGATCCCGCCGCGCTGCTCCTCGATGAACGCAAGCAGCGCCCCGCGCTCGTCGCCCTGTGCCTCTGCCGCTACGTGCGTGACCATGACCGTCGCCTTTCGTCGGATCGGGGCCTCGGAAGGCCTCTTGACACCGACGAAGCTACGGGCCCTTTAGGACAGCTTTCGTCCTAAAGGGCCCGCCGTGGTCACCGGAGAATCAGGAGAACTAGAACGGGAACCCGCTCCGCCCGTACTGCACCGAGATCCACTTCTGCGTGGTGAAGCACTCGACGGTGCCCTCGCCGTTCAGGCGGCCGACGCCGGAGCTCTTCTCGCCGCCGAAGGGGACGAGGGGCTCGTCGTGGACCGTGCCGTCGTTGACGTGGAACATGCCGGTGTCGATCTGCTTGGCGAAGTTGACGCCCCGCTCGACGTCACCGGTGTGGACGGCGCCGCTCAGGCCGTACGGCGTGTCGTTGACCAGGCGTACGGCCTCCTCCTCGCCGTCGAAGGGGATGAGGAAGGCGACCGGGCCGAAGACCTCCTGCTGGAGCAGGGCGGAGTCGGCGGGGACGCCGGTGAGGACGGAGGGCTCGACCAGGTTGTCCGTGGTCGCGCCGCGCACCAGGGCCGTGGCACCCTCGGCGACCGCCTGCTCGACCACGCCCGAAAGCGCCTCCGCCTGCGAGGAGTTGATCACCGGGCCGATGACCGTCTGCGGGTCGCTCGGGTCACCGACCTTGAGCGTCTTCACCTTGGCGACGAACTTCTCCGTGAACTCGTCGGCGATCGTACGGTCGACCAGGACACGGTTGGCGGCCATGCAGACCTGGCCCTGGTGGACGTAGCGGCTGAAGACCGCCGCGTCGACCGCGTAGTCGATGTCGGCGTCGTCGAGGACCACGATCGCGCTGTTGCCACCGAGTTCGAGGACCGAGCGCTTGAAGTGCGAGGCGCAGACGGTGGCGACGTGGCGGCCGACCTTGTCGGAGCCGGTGAAGGAGATGACCTTCGGGATCGGGTGCTCGATGAAGGCGTCGCCTATCTCCGCGATGTCGGTGATGACGACGTTGAGGAGGCCGCCGGGCAGGCCCGCGTCCTCGAAGATCTTCGCGACCAGGGAGCCGCCGGTGATCGGGGTGTTCTGGTGCGGCTTGAGGACCACGGCGTTGCCGAGCGCGAGGGCCGGGGCGACCGACTTGATGGAGAGGAGGAAGGGGAAGTTGAAGGGGCTGATCACACCCACGACGCCGACCGGCACGCGGTAGAGGCGGTTCTCCTTGCCGTCCACCGGCGAGGGGAGGATCTTGCCCTCGGGGCGCAGCGCCCACTGGATCGACTCGCGCAGGAACTCCTTGGCCAGGTGGAGTTCGAAACCGGCCTTCAGATATGTGCCGCCGAGCTCGGCGATGATCACCTCGGTGATCTCCTGCTCGCGCTCCTCGATCAGTCCGAGGGCCTTCTCGAAGACCGCCCGGCGCGCGTACGGATTGGTCGCGGCCCACTGCTTCTGGGCGCGGGCCGCCGCCTTGTACGCCTCGTCGACCTCGTCGACCGTGGCTATGGTGATCGACGCCAGCTTCTCGCCGTCGTACGGGTTGAAGTCGATGATGTCCCAGGAACCTGTGCCCGGGCGCCACTCACCGTCGATGTACTGCTTGGCCAGGTCGGTGAAGTAGGACGACGACATGTGATCCCCAAATCACTAGCAGACACACGATCAACGTGACGGTCTGATCACACGTCATCGTACTTGCGTCTCAAGTGAGTTGGGGACTCTGAGCGAACTTATGGGGAGAACCCTAGGAGAGCTGGAGGAGACCTCGTAGAAGATCGCGGCTTTCGTCCGGTCCGGGGCTGTCCTGCTGGAGCTCCTTGAGCGCCTTCTCGTACTGCGTGACGTCCTCGTGCTTGTCCAGATAGAGCGCGCTGGTGAGCTGCTCCAGATAGACGACGTCCGAGAGGTCGGACTCCGGGAAGCTGAGGATCGTGAACGCGCCGCTCTCGCCGGAGTGGCCGCCGAAGCCGAACGGCATGATCTGCAGCCGTACGTTGGGGCGTTCGGAGATCTCGATCAGATGCTGGAGCTGGCCCCGCATCACCTCGCGGTCGCCGTACGGGCGGCGCAGGGCGGCCTCGTCCAGGACGACGTGGAAGTCGGGTGCGCCCTCGGAGACGAGGTGCTTCTGCCGCTCCAGGCGCAGCGCCACGCGCTTGTCGATGTCGGCCTTGCTCGCGCCCTTCATGCCGCGCCGTACGACTGCACGTGCATACGCCTCGGTCTGCAGCAGGCCGTGCACGAACTGCACCTCGTAGGCCCGGATCAGGTGCGCCGCGCCCTCCAGGCCCACATAGGTGGGGAACCAGCTCGGCAGGACGTCCGAGTAACTGTGCCACCAGCCCGCGACGTTGGCCTCCCGGGCGAGGGAGAGCAGCGAGGTGCGCTCCTGCTCGTCCGTGATGCCGTACAGCGTCAACAGGTCTTCCACATCGCGCGTCTTGAAGCTCACCCGGCCCAACTCCATCCGGCTGATCTTCGACTCGGAGGCGCGGATCGAGTAGCCCGCTGCCTCGCGCGTGATGCCCCGTGCCTCACGCAGTCGCCTGAGTTGCGAGCCGAGCAGCATGCGCCGCACCACCGATCCGGGCTCTCCCACGCTCACGTTCGCCAGCCTCCCCAACGCCTTCAGGGGCCGAAGTCTGCCACTAAATCACTCCGAGCAGTACTCGACCGATTACAGAGAAGCAAAGAACCCAAAGATTCTGCACAGGAAGGGGGAAGGAGTTGGCAAGCAGAGGGAGAGAAGATGGCGGAAAAAATGGCCAACAAGCGGTACGGGAGGGTCCAATTCGGTCGCGTGCACGTGCATCTGCACCTTGCATCTGCACCGCGCATCCAAGACCATGGTCTCGCGCAACCGCAGCATCGCAACGCACCGACCGCGAATTCCTCGGGAGTGCCTCGCATGGGGACGAATGGATCGACCATGCTCGAGCCGTTAAGGCAGGGCCTTCCGCCGCTGGATCCCGCGGCCGTGTCCAACGCCGCCTCCTGCGCTCTGCCCGCCCGCTACGAAGCGGTGCGCGAGGCAAGGCTGTTCACCCGCAGAACGCTGGACCAGTGGGACATAGGCGACCGCTTCGACGATGTCTGCCTGGTGGTCTCCGAGCTGGTCACCAACTCGCTGCGGCACGGCCTGCCGGCCGCCACCCTGTGCACCGCGGAGCAGAGCCCGCCCGTGCGGCTGCATCTGATGCGGTGGACGGAGCGCCTGGTGTGCGCGGTGCGCGACCCGAGCCACGCCAGCCCGGTCGCGCGCGAGGCGGACGACTTCTCGGCGGAGTCGGGCCGCGGCCTGTTCCTCGTCGACTCCTTCGCCGACGGCTGGGGCTGGCACCCGATGGCGGGCACACTCGGCGGCAAGGTCGTCTGGGCACTGTTCCGGCTGCCGCACTCGCCCCAGCCGCTGCCCGCGGAATAGCGCACCCCGGCGCTCTCTGACGCCGGGGTTCTACGCGCGTTACTGCGCGTAAAGCGCTGATTGCCCCGAGTTGCCCCCGGGGCGGACCAGGCCTCAGCCCGCGATCAGGTGGTCGAACTCGCCGTCCTTGATGCCCAGGAGCATCGCCTCGATCTCCGCGCGCGTGTAGACGAGCGCCGGACCGTCGGGGAAGCGCGAGTTGCGCACGGCCACATCCCCACCGGGCAGCCGGGCGAACTCCACGCAGGAGCCCTGCGAGTTGCTGTGCAGGCTCTTCTGCCAGGCCACCCCGTTCAGCGCCGTGGCTGCCATGCCGTTGTACACGTCGTGGTCCACAGGTCGCTCCCGGTGGTGCAGTGGCTTTGGGGCCAGTGATGCAGTGGTCAACTGGTCCGGATCATAGCCCTGTTCACGTGCGGATGCATGAGCAGATGCACGTGCACGCCGGGTGGTTCTGTGGTTACAGATGTGACGTACGTGGCGCCGCGCCCGTTCCCGGCGCATGCCCCGGAGCCAGCACGACATTCCCTAGGAAGAGACGTGTACGACGGCTCTCTTGTTCCAACTTCCAGGTGACGGTCCAGTACGTGTCTTTCAGCCCGTCCGGCGTTTGAGGACGAGGCCGTTCAGGCCGACCGGGGGTCCAGGGGGCGGAGCCCCCTGGGGACGACGCCACCAGCGCCGGGTGCCACAAAGCCTCAGCGGCCCGCATACGGAAGCAGAGCCACCTCCCGGGCGTTCTTGATCGCCCGGGCAAGCAGCCGCTGCTGCTGCGCCGTGACGCGGGTGACACGGCGGCTGCGGATCTTGCCGCGGTCGGAGATGAACTTCCGTAGGAGGTCGGTGTCCTTGTAGTCGATGTACGTCACTCCGGCCGCGTCCAGCGGGTTGGGGCGGGACTTGGCGGGGTTGCGGTCGGGCTTGCGGGCCATGCGGGTCAGACCTCCAGGAGGGTGTCGAAGGCGGGCGGCAGCCGCTTCCAGGCGTCGCGCCCGGCGGCGTACTCGGCATCGGTGAGCAGGCAGGACTCCAGCAGGTGCGCGAGTCCGTCGCGGTCGAGGCCGGGTGAGGTGAAAACGAGGTGCTGGCAGCAGTCGCCGTGCTCCGCGTGCCAGTCCAGCGCGGCGGCGGCGCGGCGCACGGGCGGGACCATGTCCCAGGCGGCGTCGGGGAGCGCGGCCAGCCACGGGCCCGCGCTCTCCACGCACAGCGCCCCGCCCGCCGCGTCCCAGTGCAGCAGGGTGTCCGGCCGGTCGGCGAGCCAGAACCGGCCCCGGCTGCGGGCTGCGGCGCAGGTCAGGTCCTCCAGCGCCGCATACAGCCGCTCCGGGTGGAAGGGGCGGTCGCGGTGCCACACGAGGGTGGAGACGCCGTGCGCGTCGGCCTCGGCGGGGAGTAGGGCGCAGGCGGGGTGCTGGGCGGCCGCCGCCGCTTCGACGTCGAAGCCCGCGAGGGCGGCACCCGCCAGGTCGCCCTGGCCGATGACGACCTGACGGGCCGTCGGATGCAGCTGCCCCAGCAGTTCGCGGTCCTCGTCGTCGGCCTCCTCGGAGTCGGTGACGGCGAGGACGGGGGCGTACTCCAGCTGGCGCGCGAACGTGTCCGCGACCGTGCGCTGGTCCGTGGCCGCCGCGGCGAGGCCGCCCTCGGCGAGGTCGTCGCCGTTGCCGAGGCAGGGCAGGACGAGCGCCGGGTCCACGGCGGTGATCACGCCCGTGACGGTGAGCCCGCCGGCCACGACCACCTCGGCCATGGCTTTCGGCTCGACGGAGTCCCACAGCTCGACGACGGCGAGGCGGGTGCCGCCCGCGTCCGCGAGCCGGCGCAGCTCGGGCACGAGGTCCTCCCGGAGCGCGCAGCAGGCGCAGTCGTTGACCAGGGGCGTCTCGCCGGCCGACACGATGCCGGTCGCGTCGCGGATCGTCCGTACGACCGTGCCCGCCGCGGCCGACCCGAGGTCATGGTGGAGTACGACGCTGCCGGGGACGTCGGCCAGCAGGCGGGCGACGGTCGCCCTGCGGGCGTCGGCGTGCAGCCCGCCGACGATCACGACCGACAGGTTCACGCTCCGTCCCGCTTCCCGAAGCGGCGCTCGAAGCGCTCCACGCGGCCGGCGGTGTCCAGGACGCGGGCGGTGCCGGTGTAGAAGGGATGGCTGACGTTCGAGATCTCGACGTCCACGACGGGGTAGGTGCTGCCGTCCTCCCACTCGATCGTCTTGTCGCTGCTCATCGTCGAGCGGGTGAGGAAGGCGTGGTTCGCGGCTCGGTCGCGGAAGACGACGGGACCGTAGGCCGGGTGGATTCCATTGCGCATGGCGGTGGTTCAGCGCTCCTCTCGGAAGTCGACGTGACGACCGGCGACCGGGTCGTACTTGCGCAGGGTCATGCGGTCGGGGTCGTTGCGGCGGTTCTTGCGGGTCACATAGGTGAAGCCGGTCCCCGCGGTGGACCGGAGTCTGATGACCGGGCGGAGTTCGTTGCGAGCCATGCTGCTATGTTACTGAAAATGAATTCCATTAGCGACATCGCTTGAGAATCGCTTCAGGAGAGGTACGTCACCCATGTCCGCGCACTGCATGCTGACCGGCGCCCAGCCGGGCTTCGGCAACCGCATCTCCCACTCCCACCGGCGTACGTCCCGCCGTTTCGACCCCAACATCCAGAGCAAGCGCTACTGGCTGCCGAGCGAGGGCCGGTACGTACGGCTGCGGCTGAGCACGAAGGGGATCAAGACCGTCGACACGATCGGCGTCGAGGCGGCCGTGGCGCGGATCCGTGCGCGGGGGGTGCGGGTCTGATGGCGAAGAAGAGCAAGATCGCGAAGAACGGGAAGCGGCAGGAGACCGTCGCCCGGTACGCCGAGCGGCGCGCCGAGCTGAAGGAGATCATCCGGCGCCCGTCGTCGACGGAGGCCGAACGGCTCGCCGCCCAGCGGGAGCTGCGGCGCCAGCCGCGCGACGCCAGCGCGACGCGGGTACGCAACCGGGACCAGGTGGACGGACGGCCGCGGGGGTACTTCCGGGCGTTCGGGCTGTCGCGGGTTTCGTTGCGGGGGCAGGCGCATGCGGGGTATTTGCCGGGGGTGCGCAAGTCTTCGTGGTGAGTTTCGTGGTGAGTGGGGACGTGCCGTCGTGATCGCCGAGGAGCCGGGGGCGTGCGACAGCGTGCGGCGGCGTGCGGCGGCGTGCGCAAATCCTCCCGGTAAGTCTCACAGGCGCTCCCCATGGACCGGACGGCCGCGGCTGGTAGCTTGCTGCGGGCGTTTCGGCCACGTGGCCGGGCGGCCGACCACCGCCTGCTAGAGCTTGGGAGCTACCAGTGACTTCGGCGATCTTCACGCGTCCTGCCCGCACGGTGTCGCGCCGGCAGCTGCGGATCGCGGCCGCCGCCGCGGGGCTGGCGGGTGCGCTCGTGCTGACCGCGTGCAGCAGCGGCGGCGGTTCCAAGGACGAGTCCTCGTCCAGCCCGTCCGCCTCAGCGCCCTCCACCGCGGACACGGGCGGCGGCACCGGCGGGACGACGAGCGCGTCCGGCAGCCTGCAGGGCAGCTGGCTCGCCACGACCGGCGGCAAGGCCGTCGCCCTGGTGATCACCGGCAAGCAGGCCGGGCTCTTCTCGACCGGCGGGTCCGTGTGCAGCGGGACCGCGGGCAAGGAGGTCGGTATGCAGATGATCCACCTCACCTGCACGAAGGGCGGCAAGGAGCGGGCGACGGGGATGGTCGACTCCGTGTCCAAGAGCTCGCTGGAGATCACCTGGTCGGGCAGCGTCGGCAAGGAGACGTACACCAGGTCGCAGGGCGGGACCCTGCCGTCGGGGCTGCCGACGGCGAGCCTCGGGCAGTAGTGCGGCAGGGCCGGGCGCAAGTCCGGCAGGGCCGGGCAACCGCTTCATGGGATCGTGCGGGATGAACCATGCACGCGATCACCGGCGTCCACGACGCAGAGCACCATGATCACCGGCGTCACGCCGCAGAGCACCGAGAGCACCAGAGGATCCACATGCGCGCCACCCCGATCACCGTCGCCGCTCTCGCCGCGGCCCTCCTCCTGACCGCCTGCGGCGGCAACGGCGGCGACAGCAGCTCCACGAACAAGAACAAGGCCGGTGACGCCTGCACGCTCGACACCGTCGGCGTGCAGGTCGCGGCGAGCGCCGCCCCGTCCGCCGGGGACTCCGGCAACGTCACCGTCACGATCACCAACCGCGGCACCAAGTGCACCCTGAACGGCTTCCCGGGCGTCGACCTCTACGCGGGCAACGTCTCCAGCACCGTCCCGGCCGACAAGGCCGCGAAGACCCAGAAGCTGACCCTCGCCAAGGACGCGACCGCCTCCTTCACGATCACGTACGTGCGGGGCGGGACGGGCGGCAAGAAGAGCCTCCCGGTGAAGACGGTCAAGTTCACCCTGCCCGGCTCCACCGCCGACCACAGCTTCACGTGGTCGTACGGCGAGGTCGCCCTCAAGGGCGCCGCGGGCGAGCCGAACGCCTCGGTGACCGCCTTCCAGCAGGCCGGCGACTGACGTCCCGGGGCCTCAGGCCCTCAAGCCCTCCGGCCCTCAGGGCAACCGTGGCCGGGCCCCCACCTGTGCCCGGTCCGCCGCCTGCGCGCCCTCCGTCCAGCCCGCCTCGTCGCTCACTCCGCGCAGGCGGGTCGTGGTCGTCTCGGGGAACATGCGGTCCGTTTGGGCCGTGACCGCGACCTCGCGGGAGGCCAGCACCGGGAGCAGATCGTCCGTCACCTGCGTCTCGGCAGCCGCCGCGAGGCGGGTGCCTATGCGGTGGGCGTAGGCGGCGAGGAAGGACTGCCGGAAGGTCTTGGTGCGTCTGCGGCCGCCCGCTCGCTGGGCCGTCTCCGCCTTCGTCATCGCGGTCGTGGCCTGCACGAGGAGCGAGGTATAGAGGAGCTCGACGGCCTCCAGGTCGGCCTCGAAACCGACGACCGTGGAGAAGGCGAACGGCTCGTTCCACACGGCCCGGCAGTGGTTCGCGGTGGCGACCGCGTCCAGCAATACCGCCTTGGCCTGCTCGTACGGCGCTTCGACGCCGATCCGGCAGGCGCCGGGCGCATCGGGGGACGGCGCCCGGGCAGCGAGCAGCGCCTCGTCGATGCTGTGCCGGGCCGACAGCTCCTGCGCCTTGGCCGTGAGCGCCTCCGCCTCCTCCGGGAATCCGGTCGCCTCCGCCTTGGCGAGCAGCGCACGGATGCGGGTGAGCATGCGGGACTCGGGCCTGGGCTGCCGGCCGGCCGGGGGCTCGTGTTCTTCGAGGGGTTCGAGGCCCGGCAGACGCAGCAGCAGGCGGTACAGCTCCAGGACCGTGGTCGCGTGCGTGAAGCGATCGGTGCGGGGTGGGGCGGCGGCGGTCTCGGCGGCCTGCTCGGCGAGCTCGTCCAGCTGCGCCCGCCAGCGGGGACCCCGCGGCCGGTCGTCCGGTGCCTGCGCGCGGATCAGCTCCGATGCCAGCCGTACGTGTACGTCGTCCAGCTCGCGCCGCACGATGCGGACGACATCGGCGGGCTGCCACCCGCGCCGCCAGGCCGCCGAGACGAACTCGCGCCCGCGACGGGCGAGTTCGGCGTCCGCCGCCGGGTCCCCGGCCAGCAGGGACGCGCCCGTGTCGAGGGCGGTGTCGGTCTCGGCGTACAGGGCGGCCCGGAAGGCGCGTTCGACGGTGCTGGACGTAGTGCTGGTCACTCGTCGATCGTGCCACGCGGCACTGACAACCGGGTCAGCCTCGGATCAGGGCAAGTGTCCGGTCGAGGGCGTCGGGGGCCGCGCACGGGACGTCGGGGAGGACGCCGGTGCCCTCCCAGTTGGTGCCGGAGACCGGGTTGATCGAGCGGCCGACGGGGATCGTGGCCTCCAGGTTCGGGTGGACCGTCCAGCCCTCGCGCGGGTGGGCGCCGCCGAGGGTGGACTCCCCCACGATGGTCGCCCGGCCCAGCTGCTGGAGGTTGTAGGCCAGTTCCTCGGCGGCCGAGAAGGTGCGGGGGCCGGTGAGGACGTAGACCGGCTTGGTGCCGCCGAAGCGGGCGCCGGGGACGTGCGGCAGGCTCCAGGACTGGTCGTAACGGTCGCCCACGCGCGCGTACATGGTGTTGAGGTGGGTGCGCTCGTCCAGGAGGTAGCTGCAGACGAAGGCGACGGTGTCCGGGTCTCCCCCGCCGTTGTCCCGCAGGTCCAGGACGAGCGCGTCGGCGCGGGCGACCAGGGTGAGCGCGGCGGAGAGCGGCTCGGCCGCCCAGGACAGCGGGAAGAGGGCGGGGGCCAGTCCGAGCAGGGCGGTGCCGCCCTCCAGTAGCTGCACCCGGGGCACGCCGCCCAGGGAGGCGTCGAAGTCACGGCGCATCGCGGCCAACGTGGCCTCGCCCTGGGCCTGCGGCACCCGCTCGGGGTGGTACTTGAGCCGCAGGTGCAGATCGCCGTTGACCGACTGCAGATCCGCGGTGACCAGGCCGCCGAGCTCCTCCGCGCTCTCCACGTCGTACGCCCCCTCCGCCAGGCGCCGGCGCAGGAGCGCGGCCAGTTGCTCGGCGACGTCCGGGAAGACGTAGTGCTCCGTGAGGAGCCGGGCCGTCTCGTCGACGACCGCGGGAACGTCGGTGACGGGGGCGGGAGTTGAGGCGGAGGCCGGGGCCGCGGAGGAGTTCGTCGTCACCGTGGTCGTGGCAGTGGTCGTGGTCATGGCAGGTGAGTCAATCACCGCCCCCATGTGCTTCACATGGCGTTTTCGCGGACTGGTCTCACGCACCGAAATTCGGTCGCGGCCGTCCCGGGCCGGTTAAAGCATGGCCGCATGGTGGACATGTCTTCGTATGCGGCGTTCCTCGTCGCCGCCTTCGCGCTCTGCATCACTCCCGGCCCCGACATGATGTTCATCGTGGCGATGGGCGGACGGGGCGGGCCCAGGACCGGAGTGCTGGCCGCGTTCGGCGTGGCCTGCGCGATGTTCGTGCACACGGTCGCCGCGGCGCTCGGTCTTTCGGCGCTGTTCCTGACGCTGCCGACGCTGTATCACGTGCTGCGCTGGGCGGGTGCGGCCTATCTGCTGTACCTCGCCGTCAAGGCCTTCCGGGACCGTGCGGTGCCGGTCGGGGAGGGCGCGGTGGCAGGGCCCGGGCGGCGGCGTGCCTTCTGGCAAGGGGTGGTCACCAATCTGCTCAACCCCAAGGTGATCCTCTTCAATGTCGCCTTCCTGCCGCAGTTCGTGGATCCCGGGCTCGGGCATGTGCGCGAGCAGTTCCTGGTGTTCGGGCTGACGATCACGGTCATGGGGTTCGGAGTGGACGGGTCGATCGGCCTGCTCTCCGGGAAGCTCTCCGCGCTGCTGCGCAGCAGCCGACGGGTGGCGCGCGGGCTGAACATCTTCAGCGGGACGGTGTTCACGGGACTGGCGGTGCGGCTGGCGGCGTCGCCGAAGTAGGCACGCACGCGTGGACGCATTTCGAGTGTCAACCCGGGGTTGACGACACCTGGGTGTCAACCTACGGTTGACACATGTCGACGAACCCGACCACGTCATCCGTACGCCTCGACGACCTCATCGAGGCGATCAAGAAGGTTCACGCCGAACCCCTCGACCAGCTCCAGGACGCGGTGATCGCCGCCGATCACCTCGGTGAGGTGGCCGACCACCTGATCGGCCACTTCGTGGACCAGGCGCGGCGCTCCGGCGCGTCCTGGACGGACATCGGCCAGAGCATGGGCGTCACCCGGCAGGCCGCGCAGAAGCGGTTCGTGCCCAAGGAATCGACCGCGCTCGACCCGAACCAGGGCTTCGGCCGCTACACCCTGCGCGCGCGCAACGTGGTGATGACCGCGCACAACGAGGCCAAGGCCGCGCCCCACACCGAGGTCGTCCCCGCCCACCTGGTCCTCGGTCTGCTCGCCGAGCCCGAGGGCCTGGCCGCCAAGGCCATCGTGCTGCAGGGCGTCTCGCTCGACGCCGTGCGCGAGGCCGCTACCGCCGCGCTCCCGCCGGCCGCGGAGAAGGCCCCCGAGCTCGTCCCGTACGCCTCCGACGCCAAGAAGGTCCTGGAGCTCACCTTCCGCGAGGCCCTCCGCCTCGGCCACAACTACGTCGGCACCGAGCACATCCTGCTGGCCCTGCTGGAGTTCGAGCACGGCTCGGGAGTGCTGTCCGGCCTCGGCATCGAGAAGGACCGGGTGGAGGCCGAGCTCGTCAAGGCGCTGGAGAAGTACTTGCAGGCCCCGCCCGAGCCGAGCTGAAGCGGCTGCGGGGCCGTTGTCAGACCCGCCTGCCACACTCGCAACCATGACCGACCGCTGGGCGCTCGCTCCGGCCGAGGACGGTGGCGTGGAGATCGCCCCCCTCGGTCCGGACGGGCTGCTCGGCGGGGCGGTGCGGTGGGAGCCCGATCTCGCCACCGCGGTGCGGGGGCGGCCGGAGGTCGCGCGGTGGGTCTGGCGGTCCACGGCCGAGGTGTATCCGCGTCTGCTCGCCACGGGGGTGCGAGTGGAGCGGTGCTACGACATCGAGGACGCCGAGACCCTCCTGCTGGGCCACGAGGGGCGGTACGGCCAACCTCGTTCGGCGGCTGCCGCCCTGGGCCGGCTCCGCGGCGGCCCCGTGCCGCCCGACCCGCCCCTGCGCTCGGCCGAGCCGGGTGCCCAGTCCCCGCTCTTCGAGCCGCAGACCGTCCATGTGCCACTGCCCGACCTCGTCGAGGTGTACGCCGAGCAGCAGCGCCGGCACGACGCGACCGCGCATCCCGACCGGATGCGGCTGCTGACCGCCGCCGAGTCGGCGGGGATGCTGGTGGCCGCCGAGATGAACCGCGCCGGGCTGCCCTGGAGCGCCGAGGTGCACCGCCGGGTGCTGCACGAGCTGCTCGGCGAGCGGTACGCGGGCGGTGGCGAGCCCCGGCGCCTGGCCGAACTCGCGGACGAGGTGTCGGCCGCCTTCGGGCGCCGGGTACGGCCCGATCTGCCCGCGGACGTCATCAAGGCCTTCGCCCAGGCCGGGATCAAGGTCAAGTCCACCCGGCGCTGGGAGATCGAGTCCGTCGACCACCCGGCCGTGAAGCCGCTGATCGAGTACAAGAAGCTGTACCGCATCTGGGTCGCCCACGGCTGGTCCTGGCTGCAGGACTGGGTGCGGGACGGGCGGTTCAGGCCCGAGTTCCTCGCACACGGGACGGTCACCGGGCGCTGGGTCACCAACGGCGGCGGTGCCCTGCAGATTCCCAAGGTCATCCGGCGCGCGGTGGTCGCCGACCCCGGCTGGCGGCTCGTCGTCGCCGACGCCGACCAGATGGAGCCGCGCGTGCTTGCGGCCATCTCCCGCGACCCGGGGCTGATGGAGGTGGCCGGCCGCGAGACCGACCTCTACCAGTCCGTCTCCGACCGGGCCTTCTCCGGCGACCGCGCCCAGGCCAAGCTCGCCGTGCTGGGTGCCGTGTACGGCCAGACCTCCGGCGACGGCCTCAAGAACCTCGCCGCGCTCAGACGCCGCTTCCCCAAGGCGGTCGCATACGTCGACGACGCGGCACGCGCGGGCGAGGAGGGGCGCCTCGTACGGACCTGGCTGGGGCGGACCTGTCCGCCGGCGGCCGGAGCGGGCGAGGACGCGGCGGAGGAGGCGGGCATCCCGCAGGACGACCCGGCCGAGGCCCCCGCCGGGACCGAGTGGGTGCCCGGCTACGCCTCCACCAACACCCGCGCCCGCGGCCGCTTCGCCCGCAATTTCGTCGTCCAGGGCAGCGCCGCCGACTGGACCCTGCTGGTGCTCGCCGCACTGCGGCAGACCTGCGCGGACATGGCGGCCGAGCTGGTCTTCTTCCAGCACGACGAGGTGATCGTGCACTGCCCCGAGAAGGAGGCGGAAGCGGTGGTCACGGCGATCAGGGAGGCGGCGGAGCTGGCAGGGCGGCTGACATTCGGGGAGACACCGGTGCGGTTTCCGTTCACTACGGCGGTGGTGGAGTGCTATGCGGACGCGAAGTGACCGGCGGGCGGCGGGTGTTGGGCGGGAGCGCGGGGATCACCGTATGTCCGCCTGCCCGAGCAGCTCCCTCAGCTCGGCCACCACCGCGCTCTCGTCCGTCCCGTCCAGTGCGTCGAGCGCCACGCTCCATAGTCCGTACGCCTCCTCGGCGCGGCCCCGCTCCCGCAGCAGAAGCCCCTGCTGGTGGCGGGCGAGACCGCCCGTGAAGCGGTCGGCGCGGGCGTCCGCGCGGCGGAGCAGTTCGGCGCACTCGTCCTCGGCCCGTTCCGTACGACCGAGCAGCCGCAGCGCGCGCACCAGCCCGAGCCGGGTCTGCGACTCGCCGTGCCAGTCACCGTGACCGCCGAGGATGCACAGGCTCTCCTCGAAATGGGGTACGGCGGCGGCCGGTTCGCCGAGCGTCAGATGGGCGTAGCCGATGTTGCAGTGCGCGGAGTGCTGCACGATCACGGCGCCGATCTCGTCGCCGATGGCGAGCGAGCGCCGGTGCTGCTCGATCGCGGCCCGCGGGTCGGTGTGCTCGTACAGGTTGCCGAGGTGGCTGCGGGTCACGGCCTCGCCGTACGGGTCGTCCAACCGCCGTGAGTACTCCAGGCTCTGGCGCAGGGCCCATCCGGACTCCTCGTAACGGCCGAGTCCTTCGAGCAGCAGGCCGCGGTTGTTGAGGCAGCGGCGCATCCAGGAGACGTGGTCGAGCCGGCGCCAGATCGTCAGCGCCCGGTCGTTGAGGGTGAGGGCCTCGCTCTGCCGCCCGGTCAGGAAGTGCAGGCCGGCCAGGTCGCCCAGCGCATACGCCTCGGCGGCCTCGTCACCGAGCCGCCGCGCCATACGCAGGGCGGCCCGGCCGAGCACCTCCATCTCGGCGACGCGGCCACTGCGCAGCACGTAGGGGAAGAAGAGGCGGATCAGCGTGGAGATGCGGGCGGCTCTGAGGGCCTGGTCCTTGGCCTGGTCCTTGGCCTGTTCGTTGGCCTGGTCCTTGGCCTGTCCATCGGTTCCTGCGGCATGGTCGGAGTCGTCGGCGTACCGCTCGACCAGCGTGACGATGTTCAGCAGCTCCGTGTCGCCCCAGGCGAAGGCCTGTTCGGAGGATTCGAAGGTGGGGAGGGCGGCGACGTGGGCCGCGTGGTCCGGTGGCTGGGCCGCGGTCGGGCGGCGGCGGTCGTCCTGGTCGAGGCCCGGTTCGACGATCGCGGTGAGGGTGCGCTCGGCGACGGCCGCGTACCAGGGCAGGGCGGCGTCGATGTCACTGGCGTCTCCGGCCAGTTCGCGGGCGAAGTCGCGGACCAGGTCGTGGGGGGCGTAGCGGCCGTATGCCGTCTCCTCCAGGAGGGCCACGTCGACGAGCCGGTCCAGTGCGGCCTCGGCACGGCGCGCATCGGTGCCGACCAGATGGGCGAGCAGGGGTGCGCCGTACGCAGGCAGGTCGAGGGCGCCGATGCCGCGCAGCACGAGGGCGGCGTCCCGGTCCGCCTCGCGCTCCGAGGCGGCGAGCGCGTCGTGGGCGACGGCCAGGGAGCGGCGGACGCTCAGGTCGTCGTACTCCAGGTGGTGCAACCGCCCTTCCGTGGCGGCGAGTTGGCCGGCGAGCACGTCCGGGGTGAGCGCCTGGCGCGCGGCGAGGCGGGCGGCGACGATGCGCAGGGCGAGCGGGAGACGGCCGGTGAGTTCGACGAGGGCGTGCGACGCGTCGAGGGCACCGCGGCCGGATACCGCTCGCAGCAGCTCGGCGCTCTCTTCGGCGCCCAAGGGAGTGAGCGGGAAGCGCCGGGCGCCGTCGAGGGCGGTCAACGGCGAGCGGCTGGTGACGATCACGGCGCACCCGGCCCCGGCCGGCAGCAGTGGCCTTACCTGAGCGGCGTTCGCGGCATCGTCCAGGAGCAGGAGGGTGCGGGTCGGGGCGAGCAGGGAGCGCAGCAACGCGGCGGCCGCGTCCGGGTGTTCGGGGATACGGCGTGGCTCGGTGCCGAGGTCTCGGAGCAGGGCGGTGAGGGCCTGGGCGGGTGTGAGCGGGGTCATGCCGGGGGTGGCGCCGTGCAGGTTGATGTACAGCTGACCGTCGGGGAAACGTTCCCGCAGGTCGTGGGCGACCTGCAGTGCGAGGGCGCTCTTGCCCACGCCGGCCATGCCGCTGAGCACGGCGGGGTGGCTCCGCCGGTTGAGCAGGGTTTGCTGCAGGTCCGTTTGTTCGGGGGTGCGGCCGGTGAAGTGGGGTGGGGGTGGCGGAAGTTGGGCCGGTGCGGGTGTGTGGGCGGGCACCCGGCCTTCGGCCGGGTTTGGGGTGCCACCCGCACCACCCGTACTGCTTTCGTCGTCGGGTGCGGGTGGCCCCTGTGGGGGTTCCTCGCCCTCGGCGAGTGCGGGCCCGTGGGCCGGAGCCGGTGCTGGGGCGGTGCGGAGTACCTCCGTGTGTGCCTCCCGCACCGACTGGCCCGGTTCCACGCCCAGTTCCTCGACCAGACGGGTGCGCAGGTCACGGTGGACTGCCAGGGCCTCGGCCTGGCGGCCGGTGCGGTGCAGGGCGAGCATCAGCTGGCGGTGGTACGCCTCCCGGAGCGGATGTTCGGCGGTCAGAGCCGCCAACTCCGGTACGAGACCGTCCAGTCGGGCGCCGCCGACGGCCAGCTCGGCGTCGTAACGCCACTCCAGAAGCAGCAGCCGCGCCTCCTTCAGACGCTGGACGAAGGCGTATCCGCCCAGCTCGGCGGGGAGCCCGCTGAGCGGGGTGCCGCGCCACAGCGCCAGCGCGGACGTGCACTCGCGCACGACCCGCTCCCAGTTACGGGCGGCGTACGCACCGCGCGCCGTGGCGAGATGGCGCTCGAAGACATGGACGTCCAGCTCGCCCTGTTCGACCCGCAGCACATAACCGGGCGGCACCGCACGCAGCCGCTCGGGGTCGTCGAGCAGCCGGCGCAGCCGGGCCACGTGGTTGTGCAGCGAGGCCTGCGCGGACGCGGGCGGTGCCCCGCCCCACAGAGCGTCCTTGAGCGAGTCGACGGAGACGACACGGCCGGCTTCGAGGAGCAGGGCGGCGAGCAGGGTGCGGACCTTGGGGCTGCCGATGGCTTTGACGTCGGTGTCGCCGATGCCTGCAGGGGCAGCCGCGCTCTCACCGACCTCACCCTGGACGTCGTAGAGAACCGGCGGCCCCAGCAGTCCGAACCGCAGCCCGCACCGCCTCACGCCGCCCACTGCCTTCCTGCGTCCTTGGCGGATTTCCGCCCTCATCACAGCGGTTTCCCGCCACCCACTTCACGGCGGTCTCCGTCGGAATCCGCTACGGCTAGGGCCGCCCGGCGATGCCGACCGGCGGCTTCACGCCAATCGACCGAGGCCGGAAAGGAGAACCGTTGGCCACATGTTAGCGATCCGTTGGCGCCACCTGATGTGATCACTTCATCGGATCTGGCCCCGGGGGTGCGCGCGTAAGACGCGCAACTCGGGGGAGTGACGCCGCCGCGGCCGGATCCGGGGGACGCCAGAGGGTCCCGGTCGGCGGAGGTGAACGACCAGGACCCTCGTCCCCTCCTTCTTTCTCCATCTGTCGGCGGAGTGTCAGGTCTTCTGCGTCGGAGGCTCGGATCATCGGTTCTCTGCGTCGGAGGCTCAGATCACGGGTCCTCTGCGTCGGAGGCTCAGATCACGGGTCCTCTGCGTCGGAGGCTCAGATGACGGGCGGCCGTCCCAGCCGCGAAAGCCGCCACACGGTCCGCCACCGCATCGGCTGCCGCTCGCCGGCCGGCTCCCGCAGTCCCTCGACGAAGCCGCCGAACCAGGCGCGCAGCCCGGCCCGCGAGCGGGTCCGTACGAGGGTGAGCAGTGTCCAGATCCCCAGGTGAACGGGGATGAGCGGCAACGGCAGGCGACGGCGCACGAGCCACACCCGGTTCCGGGCGTTCACGCGGTAGTAGATGGCGTGCCGGGCCGGCGAGGTCTTCGGGTGCCGGAGCAGCAGTTCGGGCGCGTACAGGATCCGCCAGCCGGCATCGGCCGCCCGCCAGGCCAGATCGGTCTCCTCGTGGGCGAAGAAGAACTCGGCGGGCCAGTCCCCGATCTCGTCGAGCATGGCGGTCCGCAACCCGTGCCCGCCGCCGAGGAACCCGGTGACGTAACCGCCCCGCATCGGGTCGGAGGCTCCGACCCGCGGCACATGCCGCTGCTGCGTCTCACCGTGCTCGTCCGCGATCCGGAAGCCGACGATGCCGAGCCGCGGATCGGCGTCGAACAGATCCCTGACCCGCCGCAGCACATCCACGTCGACGAGCAGCCCGTCGTCGTCCAGTTCGACGACGATGTCGACGTCCCCGAACTCCCGCAGCCTGGCCAGCGCCTGGTTCCGTCCGCCGGGGCAGCCGAGGTTCTCGTCGAGTTCGAGCAGGGTGACCTCTCCGGGCAGGGCCAGCCGCTCGGCGAAGTCGGGCAGCGGACAGCCGTTCCCGACGACCACGATCCGCGCCGGGGCGAGGTCCTGTTTGGCCACGGACTCCAGCAGGGCGTCGACCTCGTCGGGCCGGTTTCCCATGGTCACCACGGCGACGGCGATCCTCGGCGCTCCCAGGTCCTGCATGCCCTTCACCCCATCCCGGCCGCCGACAATCCCGGCCGCGATGCTAACCGTTCACAATGAGGACTTCCTGAGTACGCCGACTCTTGGGTCAGGCGTGGCGGGTCATGGTCCTGGGTCAGGCGGGTCGGTTCGTACGGCGGTTCTCCCTGCGCCTCACGAACTTCAGCCCCGACCAGTCCTCCCCCAGCGCGGCGACCTTCACGTCGACGACGCCGAGCGGCAGGAAGAGCTCCCGCAGGTCGTTCTCGGCAATGTCACTGACGTGCCCGGCGGCCTTGCGCGGCCAGGCGATCCACAGCATGGCGTCATCGTCGAGGCCGGCGACCAGGCCGGAGGCCTCGGCCGCGAGGTCGGAATGGGCACGGTAGAAAGCCACGGTGACGTCGGCACCGCGGGGGCCGTCGGGGGTGAGCTCGACGTCGTCGGGGAGCCCCGGGATGCCGAAGGCCTCCGGCGCGTGCCGGAGCCCTACGCGGTGGCCCGGCTTGATGCCGATCTTCTTGGCGAGGGGCGTGCCGGAGTAGCCACCACCGACAGCCGCGGATCCGCTCATGTCCCGCCTCCACTCACCACAGAACCCCAGAACCCCAGAACCCCAGAACCCCAGGTCAGTATCTTCCCGACCGGGCACGTTCGGCGCAGGCCCTCCAGGGCCCCGCTTCCCCACCGGCCCCGACTTTTCGTTGCCGGTGAGCGGGTTCATGCTGGGAACAGCAGCTCCGGGGTCTTCGACCGGAGTACGCCATACGTTTCCGGAGGGCGCCATGAGCCTGCCTTCTGAGCAGCCCGCAGTGCACCCCTCGCCGGGCCCGGGAGCAACGGACAAGGGGCTCAAGGGCGGCGCGCTGGGACTTTTCTCCAGCACGGTGATCGGCCTGGCCTCCACCGCCCCTGCCTACAGCCTCGCGGCGACCCTCGGAGTCATCGTCGGGATCGTGGGCTTCCAGTCACCGACCGTGGTCATCCTCGCCTTCGTCCCGATGTTCCTGATCGCCTACGGCTACAAGGAGCTCAACCAGGCGGACCCCGACTGCGGCACCACCTTCACCTGGGCCTCCCGGGCGTTCGGTCCCCGTACCGGATGGCTCGGCGGATGGGGGATCGTCGCGGCCGACATCATCGTGATGGCCAATCTGGCCCAGATCGCCGGGGCGTACGGCTTCCAGCTGGTGGGCGCGCACGGACTGGCGGAGGACACCTTCTGGGTCACCGTGGTCGGCGTGGTGTGGATCGCGGTGATGACGCTGATCTGCTATCTCGGCATCGAGATCTCGGCGAACCTCCAGAAAGTGCTGCTCACCATCGAGATCGTGGTGCTCTTTCTGCTGGCGATCACCGCGCTGGTCAAGGTGTACGGGGGAACTGCGCCGAGCGTCTCGTCGGAGCTCCAGTGGTCGTGGTTCAACCCCGCCCAGATCCACTCCCTCGACGACCTCACCAAGAGCGTGCTCGCCGGTGTGTTCATCTACTGGGGCTGGGACACCGCCGTATCGGTCAACGAGGAGACCATCGACCGCGATCGCACCCCGGGCCGCGCCGCCGTCATCTCCACCGTCATCCTGCTGCTCGTCTACGTGCTCGTCACCACATCCGCGCAGGCCTTCGCGGGAGTCGGAGAGCACGGCATCGGCCTCGCCAACCCGGACAACTCCGGAGACGTCCTCTCCAGTCTCGGCGCCGAGGTCTTCGGCACCGGGGGCTGGGGCGAGACCGCCACCAAACTGCTGATCCTGATGGTGCTCACTTCCGCAGCCGCCTCCACCCAGACGACCATCCTGCCGACGGCACGCACCACGCTCTCCATGGCCGCCTTCAAGGCCATCCCGGACCGCTTCGCCCGCATCCACCCGCGCTTCCTCACCCCGACCTGGTCCACCGTGGGTATGGGCCTGGCCTCCATCGTCTTCTACGTCATGCTGACCCGGGTGAGCGAGAACGTCCTGGCCGACTCGATCGGCTCGGTCGGCCTGATGATCGCCTTCTACTACGGGCTCACCGGGTTCGCCTGCGTCTGGTACTACCGCAAGGTCCTCACCCGCAGCCCGCGCGACCTGTGGACGAAGGGCATCATGCCCGGGCTCGGCGGCGTCCTGCTCCTCTACTTCTTCCTCAACGCCTGCGTCGTGTACTCCGCCTCGGACTACGGCAGCACCTCATGGACACTGCCGTTCCCACCGCACTGGCAACTCGGCGGCGTCTTCGTCACCGGCATCGGCGCGCTACTGCTCGGCGCCGTCCTGATGCTGGTGTACCAGACGATCCGTCCCAGTTTCTTCCGCAAGGAGACCATCCCTGTCTCGGCGCACGAACCGGACGGTCGGTGAGGGGGCCGGGGTGAGCATGGCGCAGCTCGCCGCTAGCGCGGGGGCCTCAGCCTTTCGGTGCCGGGCCGCTGCCACGGCGGCTGAAACCGAAAGCCAAAACCCCAGGTCGGCAGCTTCCTGACCTGGGGTTTCACTGGAGCCGCCTTCGGGATTCGAACCCGAGACCTACGCATTACGAGTGCGTTGCTCTGGCCATCTGAGCTAAGGCGGCGCGCCGTCCGCACTATGGTGCGATCAGCAACGTCGGTAAGTCTACACAGTTTCGAGAGGTGCTCCGTACCGGCCCCGGGTGGCGGATCCCCGGGGCCGGCGGCAGGGCTATGAGCAGCGCTTTCCCTGTGTGGGAGGGGTTCCGCGGAGCAGGTACGCGTCGATCGTGGAGTCGATGCAGGTGCTGCCGCGGCCGAAGGCGGTGTGGCCGTCGCCCTCGTAGGTGAGGAGGCGGGCCGAAGTGAGCTGGCGGGACAGGGACTGGGCCCAGCGGTACGGCGTCGCCGGGTCGCGGGTGGTGCCGACCACGACGATCGGGGCCGCGCCCTTCGCCTTGATGCGGTGCGGTGCGCCCGTGGGCTGCACCGGCCAGTATGCGCAGTTCAGGGAGGCCCAGGCGAGGCCCTTGCCGAAGACCGGGGATGCCTTTTCGAAGGACGGCAGCGCCTTCTCCACCTGTTCGGGGCCGGCGAAGGCGCCCGGGAGGTCGAGGCAGTTCACTGCGGCGTTGGCGGACATCAGGTTCGAGTAGCGGCCGCCCGCGTCGCGCTCGTAGTAGCTGTCGGAGAGGACGAGCAGGCCCGCGCCGTCGTGCTCCTTCATCGCCGAGGTCAGCGCCTCACGCAGTTGTGCCCATGCGCCCTCGTCGTACATCGCCGCGATCACGCCGGTGGTGGCGAGGGCCTCGCCGAGCTTGCGGCCGTCGGCGTCGCCGGTGGGGATGGGGTGCGCGTCCAGCTTCTTGAAGAAGGCGCTGAGGTTGTCGCCGACCCGGGCGGGCGTGGTGCCCTTGCGGCCGAGCGGGCAGTCCGGCTGCTGCACGCAGTCCTTCGCGAAGGACTGGAACGCCGTCTCGAATCCCGCGGTCTGGTCCAGGTTCAGCCGACGGCTGCTCAGGGAGGGGTCCATCGCGCCGTCCAGCACCAGCCGGCCCACCCGGTCCGGGAAGAGCCCGGCGTACGTCGCCCCAAGGAACGTCCCGTACGACGCCCCCACATACGTGAGCTTCGAGTCGCCAAGCGCCGCCCGCAGGATGTCCATGTCGCGGGCCGCCTCGACGGTGGAGACGTGCCGCAGCAACTCCGCGGAGCGTTTCCCGCAGCCCTCCGCGAACTTCTTGTACGCATCGACGAGTTCGTCCCTCTCCTTCCGGTTGTCGGGCGTGGTGTCCGTCTGTGTGTACGTGTCCATCTGCCGCCCGCCGAGGCATTCGACGGGCTCACTGCGGGCGACACCGCGCGGATCGACCGCGACCATGTCGTAGCGGGCGCGGACCTTCGCCGGGTAGCCGATACCGGCGTACTGCTCCAGGTATCCGATCGCCGAACCCCCCGGCCCGCCCGGGTTCACCAGCAGCGAACCGAGTGGCTTGGCCTTGCCCGTGGCCTTCTTGCGGGCGACGGCGAGCCGTACGTCCCCGGCGTCCGGCCTGGCGTAGTCGAGCGGTGCCTTCATCGTGGCGCACTCGAAGCCCGGGACGCCGCAGGTGCGCCAGCTCAGCTTCTGCCCGTAGTACGGCGAGAGAGCGGACGGTGTCGACTGCGGCAGCGCGGCCAGCACCGCCTCCGCCGCACGGCCGCCGGTGCTCGCGGTGCCTCCGGAGGAGCAGGCGGAGACGAGCAGTGCGGCCGCGGCGAGGAGAGCGGCGGCGGTTCTGGGACGACGGGGACGGGAGCTGCGCCTGATGTACATCAGGCGAGCGTAACTCTGCGCAGCTGTACAGATGCTTTCCGTGCACACCGTGGCCCGTATGAATTACGTCGTCAACCTCGCGTTGATCACCGGCCCGTCAGCCCGCTCTGAGGGCCATCGTCATCGCCTCCACCGCCAGCAGCGGAGCGACATTGCGGTCGAGGGCCTCGCGGCAGGCGGCGATCGCCTCGATGCGGCGGAGGGTGGACTCGGGGGAGCTGCCGCGGGCGAGGCGCTCCAGGGTGTCCTCGGCGTCCGCATTGGCGATGGCGACGCGGGAGCCGAGCTGAAGGGCGAGGACGTCGCGGTAGAAGCCGGTGAGGTCGGTCAGGGCGAGGTCGAGGCTGTCGCGCTGCGTACGCGTTCTGCGGCGCTTCTGCTTGTCCTCCAGGTCCTTCATCACGCCCGCCGTGCCGCGGGGCATCCGGCCGCCCTGGGACGCACCCAGCGCCGCCTTCAGCTCCTCGGTCTCCTTGCCGTCCTTCTCCTCGGCGAGCTGCTTGGCGTCCTCGGCGGCCGCGTCGACGAGTTCCTGGGCGGCCTTGAGGCAGCCGCCGACGTCCTCGACGCGGAGCGGGAGCTTCAGGACGGCGGCGCGGCGCTCGCGGGCGGCCGGGTCGGTGGCCAGGCGGCGGGCCCGGTCGACGTGCCCCTGCGTGGCGCGGGCCGCCGCGGCGGCCACGGGCGGTTCGATGCCTTCCCGCCGTACGAGCATGTCCGCGACGGCGTCCACCGAGGGCGTCAGCAGGTTGAGGTGGCGGCAGCGGGAGCGGACGGTGGGCAGGACGTCCTCAATGGAGGGGGCGCACAGCAGCCAGACCGTACGCGGGGCGGGCTCCTCCACCGCTTTGAGGACGGCGTTGGCCGACTTCTCGTTCAGCCGCTCGGCGTCCTCGACGAGGATGACCTGCCAGCGGCCGTTCGCCGGCGAGGTGAACGACTTGCGGACGGTGTCGCGCATGTCGTCGGCGAGGATCTGTGTGCCGACGGCGGCGACGGTGGTGACGTCCGCGTGCGTGCCGATGAGGGCGGTGTGGCATCCGTCGCAGAACCCGCAGCCCGGGACCCCGCCGAGCGCGCGGTCGGGGCTGATGCACTGCAGTGCCGCGGCGAACGCCCGCGCCACCTGCGTCCGCCCCGCCCCCGGCGGTCCCGTGAACAGCCAGGCGTGCGTCATCTTCGACGCCTCGGGCGGCGGCGTGCCGGTGGCGGCCGCGGTGACCAGTGCATCGGCATCCCGGGCTGCGGCGCCGAGCTGCTCGGCCACCTTCTCCTGGCCGACGAGGTCGTCCCACACGGTCATCAGGTCACCCCGCCCTTTCGTCACGTTTCACGTTGCGGGATCCATTGTGCGGGGCGGCACTGACAACGGCGGACGAGCGACTGCTCGGCAGCGAACTCGAACCGGCAGGCTCTCAGCCCTGACGCCCCCGTCCGCCCCGCCCGCGGCCCGCGCCGTCGTCGTACTCGTCGTCACGCGGTCCGAGCAGTTCGTCGGCCAGCGTCGGCAGGTCGTCCAGCGGTGTCTCCTCGGCCCAGTCCGAGCGCGCCCGCCGCCGCGGCTCGCCCCCGGCGTCGACCTGAGGCATCTCCCGGGTACGGTCCTCGGCCCCGTCCGGTCGCCCGCCCGCGTGCTCGTCCCGGAAGAGCCCCGGCGGCACCCGATGCGCAGGATCCTCGTCCCGCACAGGAGGCAGCACAGCGGTCTCTTCCTCGGCTCTTGAGCGCACCGGCGGCAGCACAGCCGTCTCGTCGGCCGCTCCCGGCACGACCGGCGGCAGCACAGCGGTCTCGTCCGCCGCCCCCGTGGGCGCCGGCGGCTGCGGCAGCTTCGCCGTCACCTCGGACTCGGACTCGCCGGCAGGACGGTCACCGGTCTTCCCGGCGCCCTGCCGCTCGTCGCGCACCGGCCGCAGCACGGCGGTCTCCTCCGCCGGCCAAGCCGACACGTTCGTCGGCGTCACCACCGGCGTAGGCACGGTGGACGCCTCCGGCGGCGCCACAGGTGCCGTCGGGCGCCTGGGTCCCGCCTCCGCGGCGGCCGTGGCCTGTTCGGCGAGCCGCCTGGCCTCCTCGGCCCGCAGCAGCGCCTCCTCGGCCTTGCGCTGCTTCTCCACGCGCCGCGCCTCGGCCTCGGCGTGCAGCCGGGCCTCTTCCTCGGCCTGCTTGCGCCGCCGGTCCTCGTCGGCCTTGCGGCGGGCTTCCTCCTCGGCGCGTGCCTTCTCCTCCGCGAGGAGCCGTGCCTGCTCCTCCTCGGCGCGACGGCGTGCTTCCTCGGCGCGCTGCCGGGCCTCCTCCGCCTGCCGCTCGGCCTCGCGGCGCTGCGCCTCCTCCAGCTCGCGCCGCTTGCGCTCCTCCTCCTCGGCGCGCAGCCGCTCCAGCTGTTCCTGGCGCTCGCGCTCCAGCCGCTCCTCCTCGGCCTTCCTCGCGGCCTCCTCCTCGGCCTTGCGGCGGGCCTCCTCCTCGGCCTTCTTCCGCGCCTCTTCCTGGGCCTTCACCTCGGCCTCGGACAGCGGCAGCATCTGGTCGAGCCGGTGCCGTACGACGGTGGTGACGGCCTCGGGCTCCTGGCCCGCGTCCACCACGAGGTACCGCCCGGGGTCGGCCGCGGCCAGCGTGAGGAAACCGGACCGCACGCGCGCGTGGAACTCGGCCGGCTCCGACTCCAGCCGGTCCGGCGCCTCCGTGAACCGCTCGCGTGCGATGTCCGGCGAGACGTCGAGGAGCACGGTCAGATGCGGTACGAGGCCGTCCGTCGCCCAGCGGTTGATGCGGGCGATCTCGGTCGGGGACAGATCACGGCCCGCCCCCTGGTAGGCCACCGAGGAGTCGATGTAGCGGTCGGAGATGACCACCGCGCCCCGCTCCAGCGCGGGCCTGACCACGGTGTCCACGTGTTCCGCGCGGTCCGCCGCGTACAGCAGCGCCTCCGCGCGGTGGGAGAGTCCCGCGCTCGACACGTCCAGCAGGATCGACCGCAGCCGCTTGCCCACCGGCGTCGCTCCCGGCTCACGGGTCAGCACGACCTCGTGGCCCTTGGCCCGGATCCACTCGGCCAGCGCCTCGGCCTGCGTGGACTTGCCGGCCCCGTCGCCGCCCTCCAGGGCGATGAAGAAACCGGCGGCCGTGGGCGTCTGCACCGGGTCGTCGCCGCCCAGCAGTGCGTCCCGCAGGTCGTGCCGCAGCGGCACGCCGGAGCGGTCGTCGACCTTGGCCAGGACCAGCGCGGCCACCGGCAGCAGCAGCGCGCCGACCAGCATCAGCGTGAACGCGGCACCGCCGTGCGCGAACACGAACTTGCCGTTCTCCATCCGGTGCGGCCCGATCCCCGCAGCGACCACGGGCGCGATCACTGCGCCGAGCGCCACACACACGCGTACCACCGCGTGCAGGTGCTCGGTCGTGCGCGCCCTGCGGAAGTCCTCGGCCTCCTGGTCGAGCAGGGTGTGTCCGGTGTTGGCGGCCACACCCGCACCGATGCCGGCCAGCGCGACGATCAGCAGCACGGTGGTGACGTCCGGGACGAGCCCGGCGGCCAGCAGCGCAACGCCGGTGAAGGCGATCGCCAGCGCGAGCAGCCGGCGCCGCGACAGGGTCGGCAGCACGGAAGGCGCCGTACGGATACCGACGACGACACCGCCCGTCAGCGCGAGCACCAGCAGCCCGTACGTCACCGGGCCGCCGCCCAGGTCCTTGGCGTGCAGCACGCAGACGGCGACGGCCGCGGAGATCGCACCCGCGACGGCGGCGGCAGCCAGCACCAGCAGCGGGATGGCCCCCGTGCGGCCCTTGTCCACGCCCGTGCCGGTCTTGGGGCGGCGCAGCCCCTCGAGCGGCGACCGCGCGCGCGGGGTGCGCGTGTCGGGCAGCTCCAGGAAGGTCACCACGGACAGGGACGCGGCGAACAGGCCTGCCGCCACATACGAGGCGAGGGCCGCCTGGTGCTGGTCGAACCAGTCGATCCCGGCGCCCAGCAGGTTGTTGAGCAGCGACGCGGCGACCAGCGCGGCGGCCGCGAGCGGGATGGCCACGAAGGACGTACGCAGCGACAGACGGCGCAGCGCGTCCATGTGGTCCGGCAGCGGCCGTACCGTCGCGCCCTCCAGCGGCGGGGCGGGCAGCAGGGCGGGGGCCGCGCTCTCCCGGCACACCGTCCAGAAGCGCTCGGCGACTCCGGTGACGAAGGCCGTGACCAGCACAACGGCCAGCGCGTTGTCGGGCGTCCAGTCGATCCACAGGGGCGCGACGATCAGCGCCAGGACCCGGACGCCGTCGGCGCCGGCCATGGTCCAGCGGCGGTCGAGCGGGCCCTCATGTGAAGTGAGCGAAGTGAGCGGTCCGAGCAGGACGGCCCCGAAGAGCAGCGTTGCCAGGATGCGCACCCCGAAAACGGTCGCCACTGCGAACGCCACGCCGCGGTAGCCCCCGCCGAAGGAGCCCTCGGCGATGGCCGCCTGCAGGGCGAGAAGCACCAGCACGAGGAGGGCGAGGGTGTCACCGACTCCGCCCACGAGCTGTGCGCTCCACAGCCGCCTCAGCTGCGGTCGGCGCAGCAGGGCGCGGACGGCGCGCTCGCGGGAGTCCGCAACAAGGGCGTCGTCGGGGTCCGGCTGGTGGGCCGTTGGCTGCTCGGCTCGCGTCATGCTTTCAGCCTATCGGGACCGACTGACAGCCCGGGGCGCGCGTCCGGACGTGCGCACGCCCCGACACCAAAGCGATACCGGGGCGTTCGTTTTGCGAAGTCTCCGGAGAAAGAAAATCTCCGAAGTCTCCGTGGGGAAAGACGTCTTCGCTCAGTCGTCCGACGCCGTCTTCGAAGCCGTCGCCTTCTTCGCGGCGGCCGCGGTGGTCTTCTTGGCAGCGGTCTTCTTCGCAGCCGTCGTCGTCTTCTTCGCCGCCGTCTTCTTGGCGGCCGTCGCCTTCTTGGCCGGAGCCTTCTTCGCGGGCGCCTTCTTGGCCGTCTTCTTGGCGGGCCCCTTCGCCCGCTTCTCGGCAAGCAGTTCGAAGCCGCGCTCAGGGGTGATCGTCTCGACGCTGTCGCCGGAGCGCAGGGTCGCGTTGGTCTCCCCGTCGGTGACGTACGGCCCGAAGCGGCCGTCCTTCACCACGACCGGCTTCTCGCTGACCGGGTCGGTGCCCAGCTCCTTCAGCGGCGGCTTGGCGGCCGCGCGACCGCGCTGCTTGGGCTGGGCGTAGATCGCCAGCGCCTCTTCGAGCGTGATCGTGAAGAGCTGGTCCTCGGTCTGCAGCGAGCGCGAGTCCGTGCCCTTCTTCAGGTAGGGCCCGTAGCGCCCGTTCTGCGCGGTGATCTCCTGGCCCTCGGCGTCCGCGCCGACGACCCGCGGCAGCGACATCAGCTTGAGCGCGTCCTGAAGCGTCACCGTGTCCAGCGACATCGACTTGAACAGCGAGGCCGTACGCGGCTTCACGGCGTTCTTGCCGGTCTTCGGGGTGCCCTCGGGGAGCACCTCGGTGACATACGGGCCGTAGCGGCCGTCCCGGGCGATGATCTGGTGGCCCGTCTCCGGGTCGGCGCCGAGCTCGAAGTCGCCGCTCGGCTTGGCGAGCAGTTCCTCCGCGAGCTCCACGCTCAGCTCGTCCGGGGCGAGGTCCTCGGGCACGTCCGCCCGCTGGTGGCCCTCGGCGTCCTTCTCGCCGCGCTCGATGTAGGGGCCGTAGCGCCCGACCCGCAGCACGATGCCGCTGCCCACCGGGAACGACGACACCTCGCGCGCGTCGATCGCACCCAGGTCGGTCACCAGCTCCTTGAGGCCACCGAGGTGGTCCCCGTCGCCGTTGCCCGCCTCGGCCGCGTTGCCGTTGTCGGTGCCCTCGCCGAAGTAGAACCGCTTCAGCCACGGCACGGACTGCGCCTCACCGCGGGCGATGCGGTCGAGGTCGTCCTCCATCTTGGCGGTGAAGTCGTAGTCGACGAGCCGCCCGAAGTGCTTCTCCAGGAGGTTGACCACGGCGAAGGACAGGAAGGACGGCACGAGTGCCGTGCCCTTCTTGAAGACATATCCGCGGTCGAGGATCGTGCCGATGATCGACGCGTACGTCGACGGGCGGCCGATCTCGCGCTCTTCGAGCTCCTTGACCAGGCTGGCCTCGGTGTAGCGGGCCGGGGGCTTGGTGGCATGCCCGTCGACCGTGATCTCCTCGGCGCTGAGCCGGTCGCCCTCGGCGACCTGCGGCAGCCGGCGCTCGCGGTCGTCCAGCTCGGCGTTCGGGTCGTCGGCGCCCTCGACGTAGGCCTTCAGGAAGCCGTGGAAGGTGATCGTCTTGCCGGAGGCACTGAATTCGACGTCCCGGCCGTCGGCAGCCGTGCCGCCGATCTTCACCGTGACGCTGTTGCCGGTCGCGTCCTTCATCTGGGAGGCGACGGTCCGCTTCCAGATCAGCTCGTACAGCTTGAACTGGTCGCCGGTCAGGCCGGTCTCGGCGGGCGTGCGGAAACGATCACCCGAGGGCCGGATCGCCTCGTGCGCCTCCTGCGCGTTCTTGACCTTGCCGGCGTACGTCCGCGGCTGCGGCGGCAGGTAGTCGGCGCCGTACAGCTGCGTCACCTGGGCGCGGGCGGCGGCCACGGCGGTGTCGCTGAGCGTCGTGGAGTCCGTACGCATGTAGGTGATGTAGCCGTTCTCGTACAGCTTCTGCGCGACCTGCATGGTGGCCTTCGCGCCGAAGCCGAGCTTGCGGCTCGCCTCCTGCTGCAGCGTCGTCGTACGGAACGGGGCGTACGGCGAGCGGCGGTACGGCTTGGACTCGACCGAGCGGACCGAGAACTGCGTCTGCTCCAGGGCGGCGGCGAGGGCGCGGGCGTTCGCCTCGTCGAGGTGGAGGGTGTTCGCGCTCTTGAGTTGTCCCAGGGAGTCGAAGTCGCGGCCCTGCGCGACCCGCCTGCCGTCGACGGTCCCCAGGCGGGCGACCAGCGACGACGGGTCCGACGAATCCCCGGCGCGGCCGGTCGCGAAGGTGCCCGTCAGGTCCCAGTACTCAGCAGAACGAAACGCGATGCGCTCGCGTTCCCGCTCCACCACGAGTCGGGTCGCGACCGACTGGACACGGCCGGCCGACAGACGCGGCATGACCTTCTTCCACAGGACCGGCGAGACCTCGTAGCCGTAGAGACGGTCGAGGATGCGGCGGGTCTCCTGGGCGTCGACCATGCGCTGGTTCAGGTCGCGCGGGTTGGCGACGGCCTCGCGGATCGCGTCCTTGGTGATCTCGTGGAACACCATGCGCTTGACCGGGACCTTGGGCTTCAGCACCTCCAGGAGGTGCCATGCGATGGCCTCGCCCTCGCGGTCCTCATCGGTGGCGAGGAAGAGCTCGTCGGAGTCGCGCAGCAGGTCCTTGAGCTTCTTGACCTGGGCCCGCTTGTCAGCGTTGACCACATAGATGGGCTGGAAGTCGTGTTCGACGTCCACACCGAGGCGGCGGACCTCGCCGGTGTACTTCTCGGGCACCTCCGCGGCGCCGTTGGGAAGGTCGCGGATGTGCCCGACGCTCGCCTCGACGATGTAGCCGGGGCCGAGGTAGCCCTTGATCGTCTTCGCCTTGGCAGGCGACTCGACGATGACGAGTCGGCGGCCGCCGTGTGCGGTCTCGCTGGTCGGGGACAACTTCGCTCTTCTCTCCGGTCGACGCTGGGGCCTCCCCGGGTTTCTTCGTCCCGGGGGTCGGGTCATGGTGACGCTGCGGAGTGTGACGGTACATCCCGCCCCCGTGTCAAACGGGAAAAGCCCGCAACGGCCACTCGAACGGTAACCCGACTACCGCCATTCCTGCCGCCCGGAGTGCCCACCAGCCTTTTCGAGCCTGTCCGGAGGATCACCTCTCAATTAACGGAGCCGCAGCTCCGGGGCGGCTTTCAGACCCGGGTGAAGCACCAGGTTCCGAGGACCAGCATGATCACCGAGGCAAGGCTGGCAAGGGTCGCCGATGCGACGGGGTTCACACCGTGGGCGACCGGCTCACCGTGCCGCACCCGGACCACGGTCCACATCAGCAGCGCCCCGCCGAACAGGGCGAACACCATTCCCGCGAAGATCGCCGGTCCGCTCTCCATGGCTCCGCGTGCCCCTTTTCTCCCGTTCACGAGTGCCCAGCCCACGGAGACTGACACGCGCGGGCGGCGCACAGGCGAACCCGGGGTGAACGCGGAGCCGACGGACCTGTGGACTCACCCGGACTCTCACCCGGCCCTCACTCATGGCACGCGCTCGACCGAACCGGGCTTGGGTATGTTTCCGGTCGACTTCTTGTTGCCGGTCCGGCTCACCGTGCACGTCGGTGGGCGACTGCCGGTAACCCTTGCCGGCTCCCTTGTGTACGAGATATGCCGTACCGCTGCCGGCCGCGGTGGACCCCTTCTTCGTCGGCGGCACGACGTAGGCGTCCGGACCGGGACAGGTCGGCCACTGGTATGCCGCGCGCCCGTCCGCCGCCCCCGGCCTCAGGCAGGCTCCAGGAACCCCTGCTCCACCAGCAGCCTGATCTGCGCCGGCGTGCGGTCGCGCAGCAACACCGGGTCCTCGCCGACCAGTTGGGCGATCGCGTCCAGAATGCGGCCCGCGCTCAGCGAACCGTCGCAGACGCCCGCGAAGCCCGCGCCGACCGTGTCCACCTTCGTGGCCCGGCGCATCCCGCGGTGCTGGCGCAGCACGACGTGCTCCGGATCCTCGGCGCCGGGCAGCCCGACCTGCTCCTGGACCACCTCGGCGGCGAGCTTGAAGTGCCCTGCCAGCAGGGCCGCGTCGTCGTGCGCCCGCAGATAGTCGAGGCGGTCGAAGTGCGCCCGCACCGCGTCGCCCAGCGGCTGTTCGACCGGATGCGGCCACTCCTCCGCGGTGACCGAGGGCACGGCGGCTCCCGTCCTGCGCAGGGTGATCCAGCCGAACCCGACGGCCTTCACCTTGCGCGCCTCGAACTCGTCCAGCCACGCGTCGTACCGCGCCTGGTACTCGGCCGGGTCCTCGCGGTGGTCACCGGCGTCCCTGAGCCACAGTTCGGCGTACTGCGTGACGTCCTGGACCTCGCGCTGCACGATCCAGGCGTCGCACCCGCGCGGCACCCACGACCTGATCCTGTCCTGCCAGTCCTCCCCCTCCACGTGCTGCCAGTTGGCGAGGAACTGCGCGAACCCGCCCTCGTTCAGCCGCTCCCCCGCCTGCTGAACGAGCGTGCGGCACAGATCGTCCCCGCCCATCCCGCCGTCGCGGTACGTCAGCCGCGCGCCCGGCGAGATCACGAAGGGCGGGTTCGACACGATCAGGTCGTACTTCTCGTCGTCGCGCACCGGCTCGAACAGTGAGCCTTCGCGCAGATCGGCCGCCGGGGCGCCGGACAGCGCCAGCGTGAGCGCGGTGATGTGCAGCGCGCGCGGGTTGAGGTCGGTCGCCGTCACGCGCGTGGCGTGCTGCGCGGCGTGCAGCGCCTGGATTCCGGAGCCGGTGCCGAGGTCGAGGGCTGCGGAGACGGGCGTACGGACGGTGATGCCGGCGAGCGTCGTGGACGCACCGCCGACGCCCAGGACGACACCCTCGTCACGGCTGCCGATGCCACCGGCACCGCCGACCGCACACCCCAGGTCGGACACGATGAACCAGTCCTCGCCGCCGGGCCCGCCGTACGGCCGTACATCCACGGTCGCCGCCACGTCGTCCTTGGAGTCTCCGCCGACCCGCACCAGCCACCCGCTCTCCAGGCACGCGTCGACAGGCAGAACGCCCGCCACGCGCGCGTGCGGCACGGGCTGCTGCAGCAGGAACAGCCGTACGAGCACCTCCAGCGGCGTGTCCCCACGGGTCGCCCGGAGCGCGGGCACGGTCTCGCTGCGCGCCAGCGCCGCGTATGCCGGGGCGCCGAGCAGCTCGAGCAGCCCGTCGGCGGTGAAGGACGCCCCGAGCAGGGCGTCCCGCAGCCGGGCGGCGACGTCGGAACGGCCGGAGGCAGGGGCAGCAGGCAGGGCAGGCAGACCGGAGGTACTCACGCCCCCATTGTGGCGGGGACGAGGGGTCGGCTGCAGCCCCGGTTCTCAGCTCGCCGTCGCCGAAGGGGCCGCGGAGGCGCTCTTGCAGCTGGCCTGCTTGGCCATCGCCTTGCCCACGTCGCCCTCTTCGAGGTTCTTCAGGGCGTCGTTGCCGCTCGTGCTCAGCTTGTCCAGCGAGGTAGCGATGCCCTTGAGGCCGTCGGCGAACTTGGCCTGGTCCTTGACGTTGAGCCCGTCGACCTGCTTCTTCAGGGAGGCGTACGACGCGGCGATGCCGTCGAGCTCCTTGACGGCGTCCGTCTGCTTCTTCGCGCCGCTGTCGACATCGGGCGCCCCGGCCTTCTGGACCGCGTCACCGATCGCCTTGTAGGCGTCGGACATGTCCTGGAAGGCCTGTGCGTCGGTCTTGCGGACCTGGTCCGGCGTGCTGTTGTCCGAGGTCTCCTTCTGGATCGCGGCGTTGGCGGCCTCGATCTTCTTGGCCTGCGGCTGCACCGCGTCGCAGACCTGCTTGGCCCAGGCGTCCAGCTTGTCGTTGCCCTTGTTGTCGCTGGTGCATGCCGACAGCGCCAGTACCAGTACCGCACCGCCGGACAGTGCGGCCGCGAGCTTCTTGTTCACCGGATTGGTCCCTTCCATGGCTCTCGGCCCCGGAACATACACGCCGGGCGGACCACAGCCGTATGCCGAGCGACGACTATGACACCTTTTGTGCATATTCGCACCAGGCGAGAGAAGGCTCACGGTGAGGGCGTGGACACACGAGACGGGCGGGCGACGCGTCAACACGCGCCTCCCGCCCGCCCCTTGAGCCGGGCCTCGTGGGGCCGCCTACGAAACCACCGCAGGATCGGCCGACTTGGCCACCCGCTCGGCACCTCCCTCGTCGCCCACGGCGATCCCGCGGCGCTTGGAGACGTAGACCGCCCCGACGATGACGAGAAGGGCCAGGACCGCGATCGCGATCCGTACCCCGAGGTTCTTGTCGTCGCCGTAGCTGAACTTGATCACCGCGGGCGCGATGAGCAGCGACACCAGGTTCATCACCTTCAGCAGCGGGTTGATCGCGGGACCCGCCGTGTCCTTGAAGGGGTCGCCGACCGTGTCGCCGATCACCGTGGCGGCATGGGCCTCGCTGCCCTTGCCGCCGTGGTGGCCGTCCTCGACGAGCTTCTTGGCGTTGTCCCATGCGCCACCGGAGTTGGCGAGGAACACCGCCATCAGCGTGCCCGCGCCGATCGCACCGGCGAGGAACGCGCCGAGGGCGCCGACCCCGAGCGTGAACCCGATGAAGATGGGCGCCAGCACGGCCAGCAGACCCGGCGTGGTGAGCTCCCTGAGCGCGTCCTTGGTGCAGATGTCGACGACGCGCCCGTACTCGGGCTTCTCGGTGTAGTCCATGATCCCGGGGTGCTCGCGGAACTGCCGCCGCACCTCGTAGACCACGGAACCCGCCGACCGCGACACCGCGTTGATCGCCAGCCCCGAGAAGAGGAAGACGACCGCCGCGCCCGCGATGAGACCGACGAGGTTGTTGGGCTGTGAGATGTCCATCATCAGGCTCATCGGCGCGCCCGCTCCGGAGAGCTTCTCGCCGACGTCCTGCGCGCCGGTCGTGATCGCGTCTCGGTACGACCCGAAGAGCGCCGACGCCGCCAGGACGGCGGTGGCGATGGCGATGCCCTTGGTGATGGCCTTGGTGGTGTTGCCGACCGCGTCCAGGTTGGTGAGCACCTGAGCGCCCGCGCCTGTGACGTCGCCGGACATCTCGGCGATGCCCTGCGCGTTGTCGGAGACCGGACCGAAGGTGTCCATGGCGACGATCACGCCGACCGTGGTGAGCAGGCCGGTGCCGGCCAGCGCCACCGCGAACAGCGCGAGCATGATCGACGTACCGCCGAGCAGGAACGCCCCGTAGACGCCGAGGCCGATCAGCAGGGCGGTGTAGACGGCCGATTCCAGACCCACCGAGATACCGGCGAGAACGACGGTGGCCGGGCCGGTGAGCGAGGTCTTGCCGATGTCCATGACAGGGCGGCGGTTGGTCTCGGTGAAGTAGCCGGTCAGCTGCTGGATCACAGCGGCCAGCACGATGCCGATCGCCACCGCGACGACCGCGAGGATCCGCGGGTCGCCGTCCTTGGCCTTGATGGCGGCATCAGTGACGCCGTCGAGGTCCGAGTACTTGGACGGGAGATAGATGAAGACGGCCGCCGCCACCAGCACGAGCGAGATCGCCGCGGAGATGAAGAAGCCCCGGTTGATCGCGGTCATGCCACTGCGGTCGGCCCGGCGCGGGGCGACCGCGAAGATGCCGATCATGGCGGTGACGACACCGATCGCGGGCACGATCAGCGGGAAGGCGAGTCCGGAGTCGCCGAAGGCCACCTTGCCGAGGATCAGCGCGGCGACCAGGGTCACGGCGTACGACTCGAAGAGGTCGGCCGCCATGCCCGCACAGTCGCCGACGTTGTCGCCCACGTTGTCGGCGATGGTCGCGGCATTGCGCGGGTCGTCCTCCGGAATGCCCTGCTCGACCTTGCCGACCAGGTCGGCGCCGACGTCGGCGGCCTTGGTGAAGATTCCGCCGCCGACACGCATGAACATCGCGATCAGGGCGGCCCCGAGGCCGAAGCCTTCGAGCACTTTCGGCGCGTCGGCCGCGTACACCAGCACCACGCAGGAGGCGCCCAGCAGACCGAGCCCCACTGTGAACATGCCGACGACGCCGCCCGTACGGAAAGCGATCTTCATGGCTTTGTGCGAGACGGCGGTGAGATCCTTTTCGGGCTCGCCTTCTGCCGGGGTCGCTTCCCGGGCCGCCGCGGCGACACGGACATTGCTGCGGACGGCGAGCCACATGCCGATATAACCGGTGGCTGCCGAGAACCCCGCGCCGATCAGAAAGAAGATCGATCGTCCGGCGCGCTGATCCCAGTCGTCCGCGGGCAGCAGCATGAGCAGGAAGAACACGACCACGGCGAATACGCCGAGCGTGCGCAGCTGCCGGGCCAGATAGGCGTTCGCACCTTCCTGGACCGCTCCTGCGATCTCCTTCATGCTGTCGGTGCCCTCGCCCGCCGCGAGCACCTGGCGGACCAGGATGCCTGCGACCACGAGCGCGGCCAGTGCGACGACCCCGATGACCATCACGATGATCCGGTTGTCGTCCGTCAGTACTGCGGCTGCGAGGGTTGTGGGGTGGTCAAACTGATGAGGGGTAGAAAGCCCCGCCATTCGTCCTCCTTGACGCTTGGGCTGAGCTCAAGATGTGGACGGATTGTAGGTACCGCGACCTGATCAAAACAGTCCGCGGTAAACGGAATTGGCCTTCACATGCTCTTCAGCAAATGATCGACGTCACGCCACAGAACCCGAAAGAGGTAACGCCTCAAAGGCATTGACGCCTGCATTGACGCTTGATCAAATTATCGGGTGATTGATCGTGAATTCCTTCACGAATTCCCGGGAACGGCCGGAAAAACACCAAGGGCCCTGCTCAGCAGGGCCCTTGGACGTCGTACGAGGGTGGGGTCAGGGGAGCACCGCGGTGGGCGGTGTGGTCGGCCAGGTCATGCGGATCAGGCCGCCGTGCGCGCCGGCGGTCACCTCCACGTCGTCGACGAGGCCGCTGATGACCGCGAGGCCCATCTCGTCCTCCTCGGTCTCCACGTCCTCGCCCGCCGAGCCCGGCGCCCGGTCTCCGGGGGTCGAACGCGGTGCCTCGTCGCCGACCTCGATGAAGAACTGTTTCTCCTCCTCGACGAGCTGCACCTTCACGGGCGCCGTGATCCCGGCGCTCTGATGCAGTCCGACGGCACGGCTGCAGGCCTCGCCGACGGCGAGCCTGACCTCGTCGAGGACGGCCTCGTCCACTCCGGCCCTGCGCGCCACCGCTGCCGCCACCAGTCGGGCGGTCCTGACGTGCTCGGGCAGCGCGCTGAAGCGGAGTTCAACGGTGGCCATGCATCCCCCTCGGAACTTCGGGCGTGCTGTCGGGGGGCCGGGCTGCCGAAAGCCCGGACCCCCTCATTGAACTTCTTCCGCCTTGGGAGCGGTCCATTCCCGCTCCGTGGGGCGATGGTCAGTCGGTGGCCGCCACCGCTTCCTCGACCGAGGTGTGGATCGGGAACACCTTGGTGAGGCCGGTGATGCGGAAGATCTTCAGAATGCGCTCCTGGTTGCAGACCAGGCGCAGCGAGCCCTCATGGGCTCGTACCCGCTTCAGGCCGCCGACCAGCACGCCGAGCCCGGTGGAGTCGAGGAAGTCCACGCCCTCCATGTCTACGACGAGGTGGAAACTCCCGTCGTTCACCAGCTCGACCAGCTGCTCGCGCAGCTTGGGCGCGGTATATACGTCGATTTCGCCACCGACCTCGACGACCGTACGATCGCCGACGGTACGGGTCGACAGGGACAGGTCCACGGATCCTCCAGCACCTTGCTACTCGAGCGGTCGCCCCTCGGGACACCTCGGCAGAGCCCCCGGAACGGTTCGCCAGCCGCGATGGCATTCAATCACTTACGGCAGACGTGCACGACGCCTTGGTCCCATTGTCCGTCACGCCAGTGACACACTCGGTGCCGATGGCCAAGAATCACCGATCCGATCGATCCCCGACGGACCCCGTGTCCCGGCTCGCACCGGCCACGGTCCTGGGCCGGCTCGCCTCCGGGCCGAGCCGGGCTTCGCGCATCACTCATACGGAGCACTTGCCCCCGCGCGAGGGCCGCCATGCCGTCTGGCCTGACCGGATTCGCCCGGAAGTCATCGCCGCCGTGCAGGCAGCCGGCATCGAACACCCCTGGGCCCATCAGGCAAGGGCCGCCGAGCACGCCCTGGACGGCGACTCGGTGGTCGTCGCCACGGGCACGGCGTCCGGCAAGTCCCTGGCGTACCTCGTCCCGGTGTTCTCGACCCTCCTGGACGGCTCCGAGGCCCCGAACGGCCGCGGCGCCACCGCCCTCTACCTGGCCCCCACGAAGGCTCTTGCGGCCGACCAGTGCCGTTCTGTGAAGGAACTTTCACAATCTCTGGGAAATGCCGTACGACCAGCGGTGTACGACGGCGACACCCCCTTCGAGGAACGCGAGTGGGTCCGCCAGTACGCCAACTACGTCCTGACCAACCCGGACATGCTGCACCGCGGCATACTCCCGTCCCACCCCCGCTGGTCCTCCTTCCTGAAGTCGCTGAAGTACGTCGTCATCGACGAATGCCACACCTACCGGGGCGTCTTCGGCTCCCACGTCGCCCAGGTGCTGCGCCGTCTGCGGCGCCTGTGCGCCCGCTACGGCGCCTCGCCCGTCTTCCTGCTGGCCTCCGCGACCGCCGCCGAGCCCTCGGTCGCCGCCCGCCGTCTGACCGGCCTCCCGGTGGTCGAGGTGGCCGACGACGCCTCCCCGCGCGGTGAACTGGTGTTCGCCCTCTGGGAGCCCCCGCTCACGGAGATGCAGGGCGAGAAGGGCGCTCCCGTCCGCCGTACCGCCACCGCCGAGACGGCCGACCTCCTGACCGACCTCACGGTGCAGGGCGTCCGGTCGGTCGCCTTCGTGCGCTCCCGGCGTGGCGCCGAGCTGATCTCGGTGATCGCCCAGGAGCGTCTCGCCGAGATCGACCGCTCCCTCGCCCGGCGTGTCGCGGCGTATCGCGGCGGCTACCTCCCCGAGGAGCGCCGCGCCCTCGAACAGGCGCTGCACTCCGGCGAACTCCTCGGCCTCGCCGCCACGACCGCCCTCGAACTCGGCATCGACGTCTCGGGACTGGACGCCGTGGTGATCGCCGGCTATCCGGGCACGCGCGCTTCCCTGTGGCAGCAGGCGGGCCGCGCCGGACGGGCCGGGCAGGGGGCGCTGGCCATCCTGGTCGCCCGCGACGACCCCCTGGACACCTTCCTCGTCCACCACCCCGAGGCCCTGTTCGACCAGCCCGTGGAGTCCACGGTCCTCGACCCCGACAACCCGTACGTCCTGGCCCCGCACCTGTGCGCGGCCGCCGCGGAACTGCCGCTCACGGACGAGGACTTCGAGCTCTTCGGCCCCGCCTGCGAGGACCTGCTGCCCCAGCTGGAGGCCGCGAAGCTGCTGCGCCGCCGCACCAAGGCCTGGCACTGGACGCGCCGGGAACGGGCCGCGGACCTCACCGACATCCGCGGCGAGGGCGGCCGGCCGGTCCAGATCGTCGAGTCCGGCACGGGCCGCCTGCTCGGCACGGTCGACGCGGGCGCCGCCCACACGACCGTCCACGAGGGCGCGGTCCACCTCCACCAGGGCCGTACGTACCTGGTCCGCTCCTTCGACCTGGAGGACTCCGTCGCCCTGGTCGAGGAGGCGAACCCCTCGTACTCGACAGTCGCCCGCGACACGACGTCCATCACCGTCCTGGAGACGGACACCGAGATCCCCTGGGGCGACGGCCGCCTCTGCTACGGCTCTGTCGAGGTCACCAACCAAGTGGTCTCCTTCCTGCGTCGTCGGCTCATCACCGGTGAGGTGCTCGGCGAGACGAAACTCGACCTCCCTCCTCGTACGCTGCGCACCCGCGCGGTGTGGTGGACGGTCACCGAGGACCAGTTGGACGAGGCCCGGATCAACCCGGAGATCCTCGGCGGCGCCCTGCACGCCGCCGAGCACGCGTCGATCGGCATGCTGCCCCTCTTCGCGACCTGCGACCGCTGGGACATCGGCGGGGTCTCCGTCCCGCTGCACCCCGACACCCTCCTCCCGACGGTCTTCGTCTACGACGGCCACCCGGGCGGCGCGGGCTTCGCCGAGCGCGCCTTCCACACCGCCCGTGCCTGGCTCACCGCCACCCGCCAGGCCATCGCCTCCTGCGAGTGCGAGGCCGGCTGCCCGTCCTGCATCCAGTCCCCCAAGTGCGGCAACGGCAACGATCCGCTGCACAAGAGGGGGGCGGTGCGGTTGCTCACGGTGCTGTTGCGGGGGGCGCCGGAGGGGAAGGCCGGGGAAGAGCCGGTGGCGGGGACGCCGGAGCGGAAGGCCGAGACGCAGCCTGGGCCGGCGGCTCCGACTGCACCGGCCCCGCAGGCCCCGCCCGCGCCCTGACCTCCGCCGCGAACGGCCCCCGCCCCGACGCCGCCGTCACATCCGAGATCTCGCCGACGATCGCGCACCGCACCAGCCGCGTGCCCTGTGCCCGGGCCACCCGGTCGGCCCGGGCACAGGCCACCGCGGTGCCGTCCGCCCAGCGATCGGCCGCCGCGAGCGCAGCGAGGTCCGCACCGCCGGCCGCACGGTGCCGGACCACGACGGCCTGCCCGAGGGCGAGCACGACACCGAACACCACGCACAGCACGGCGATCGCACCGACGCTCCAGACGGTGGCGGAACCACGGTCCCCGCCCCGGGCGGCGGCCCACCGGCGCCCCGGGAAGCCGCCGGTCACGGCCCCACCCCCACGGTGTCCTCCGCCGCGGCCACGGCCTCCTCCCGTACGTCGAACGGCAGACCGCGCAGCATCGGCGGTCTGGCCACCACGACCACGCGGACCTGCTCCCCTTCCCGGCCGACCGTGACCTTCGCACCGCGCGGGGCCGCCTCACGGGCCACCTGGACGACCTTGTCGGCCGGATCCTGCCGGGCTGCCGCACGCGCCCCGGTCCGCGCCGCGTCCACGCACTGGATCTGCGCGGCCACGACCAGCAGCCCCCACACCAGCGCCATCGTGAACATCACCAGCACGGGCAGCACCATGGCCGACTCCGCGGTCACAAATCCCCTGTCGCCGCCCTTCTCACATCTGCGCATCGAGCGCCCGCTTCACGATGCCCTGCAGCTCCGCGCCGACCTCACCGCTCGTCACGACCTTGTAGAGGACCACTGCGAACGCCACCGCCGCCACGATCCCCATCGCGTACTCCGAGGTGACCATCCCTGCGTCCCGCCGCGCCGCACGCGCCCTGCACACCAGGGCACGCAGCCGCGCCCGTACCGCCTTGTACATCTCAACCCCCGTGAGGTTCAGTCCCGTTGACCATTCACTGCTCGATTCACTTCACTGCTCGATGCCGGCGCCCGAGCGCCGTCCGCCCCGCTGCCGTCATCCACCACCCCCTCCCAGCACCCCACCCGCAAGCCCGATCACCACGGGCAGTACGCCGACCGTGATGAACGCGGGCAGGAAACACAGCCCAACCGGCGCGGTGACCATGACGGCCGCCCGGCGGGCCCGTGCCGTCGCGGTGCGTGCCCAGTCGGCGCGGACGTCCGCCGCGAGCCGTGCGACCGGTGTGGCGGCGGGGAGTCCGGACACGCCGGCCCGTTCCAGCAGCCGGGCCAGGGCTCCGGCACCGGGCAGCGCGGCCAGCCGCCGCCAGGCCTCGGCCGGTTCGCCGCCGAGCCGCACCTCGGCCGCACCTCGCGCCAGCGCGTCCCCGACGGGGCCGCCCAGTGCCTCGCCCACGGCCTGTGCCGCGACCACGGGCCCGGCACCGGCAGCGATGCAGGCGGCCACCAGATCGGCCGAGAGCGGGAGTTGACGGGCCGCCTCAGCCGGGTCGTAGGCCTGCGCGCCGCGTCCGGCCGCCTGCCGCCCACGCCACCGCCACAGCCCGCCCGCGACAGCCAGCCCCACCGCCACCCCGGCGAGGCCACCGACCAGTACCCACGCGGCGCACACCACCCCCACCGCGGGCAGCCACCGCCGCGCGAGATCCCGTACCTCGAAGCGCGGCCGGGCCTTCATCGCCTCGACGTCGGCCACCAGCTCGGCCAACCGCCTGCGCACTCTCCGCTCACGCCGTACGGCCGCCAGCCGGCGCAGCAGCCAGCCGAGGACGAGCAGCATCCCCACGGCCGCCCCCAGCCTGTGGACAACTTCCGTGCTCATGCCGCCTCCGCTCCCCGCACGATCCGCATCGCCCACCACATCCCGAGGCCCTCCAGCAGACCGCCGACCAGCAGGCAGCCCAGCCCGGCTCCGGTGTGCAGCAGCACATGCAGGGGGTCGGCCCCGAGGGCGGTACCCAGGGCGAGCCCCAGAGCCGGCAGCCCCGCGAGCATCACCGCCGTGGACCGCGCCCCGGCCAACTGGGCGCGCAGATCGGCGCGTTGGTCCCGCTCGGCACGCAATGCCCCTTCGAGTCGGTCGAGTCCGGCGGCGAGGCCCGCGCCCTGGTCCACAGCCACCCGCCAGCACGCCGCGAGGCCCAGCAGTCCCTCGGCGCCCGGCTGCCGTGCCGCCATCGCAAGGGCGCCCGGTACATCGCCGCCGAAGCGCGCCGCCGCCAGCACCGCCGCCTGTGCGCCCCCGAGGCCGCCGGAGTCCCGCGCGGCACGCGGCAGCGCATCTCCCGGCTGCCGTCCGGCCCGCACCTCCCCGGCGAGCGCCCCGCACAGGGCGATCACCGCGTCCCCGCGGCGCTCCCGTGCTCGCCGGGCTTCTGCGGCCAGCCGTACCCGCCGCAGCAAGGGCATCCCGGCCGCCCCCGCGACGACCGGCAGCACCGACGCGCCCAGCACCGCCAGCACCGCCCCGGCGGCCAGCGCCCACCACTCGGGCCGCAGCCGCCCGCGGATCCGCCGCACTCCCCCGGCGACCTCCCGCCAGGACGGCGGCCCGGTGCCCACCACCCCGCCGCCCGCGAGCAACAGCTGCGCACGCCGCGCCCCGGAGTGCCATCCGCCCATCAGCAGGGCCGCCGCACCGGCGCACACCACGGCCGCCCCCATCGCCGTCTCACCCATGACGTCCCCCTTCGAAGAACTCGCTGTCGAGCAGCCCCCGCAGCCGCTCCCACCCCCGCTCGTGCACGAACGCCTCCGCGCCCCATCGCAGCGCCGGCACGGTCCGCACCAGCCCCGACGGATCCCGCTCCAGTACGTGCACCTCGGCGATCCGCCGCCGCCCGGCCCGGTCCCGCACGAGATGCAGGACCACCGAGAGCGCCGCCGCCAACTGGCTGTGCAGCGCGGCCCGGTCGAGCCCGGCCGCCGTACCGAGCGCCTCCAGCCGGGCCGGTACGCCGGCGGCGGCATTGGCGTGCACGGTGCCTTCTCCGAACTAAGTGCCTTTAAGAAACCCCCGAGCACGGACCTGCGTCGTGCCTGGCTGCGGCGCTCCGGGCACTGGTCATCGTCGTCATGCCGGTCAGTGGACGGGAGGCGGCGAAGGACCTTCGCAGTTCAGGCAGGTTCAACGTGATAGCGAGCGGAATTGCGGTGCCAGCCATCCATGTTGGCGATCCAGTCGCGCATGCTCAGCAGGCAGCGCCGAAGTCCATGACGTGTCTGCTCATCCAGGCCGGAGTCGTCCACGGCTCGGGAGGCTAGGGCTTGCTCGGCCTGGAGGTAGTCCTCAACGGCACCGGTCATGCGCTGAAGGGCCGCATGGACGGCATCCTCCTGGCTGCACCCTCTCGCCCGGCTGATCACCGTGATGATGTTGTGGGGATCGTTGACGGCCCGCTCCTTGGCGAGGGAGTGCAGGTCGTTGCAGCACGCGCAGTAGTCGGCGACAGCGATGATGCACGCCTGGTACGGGGCAGAGCAGTAGAGATGCTGCGGGAGTTCGGTCCGGGAGGCGAGCTCAATCAGGTCCGCCCACACGAACATGCCAACCGAGCGGCGCCGCATGTCGAGGAAGTCCTCGATGGTCTCGATGTGTCCGATTCTCCGGTTGGTGAACTCCCGGTCGTTGACGTCGATCACGTCGGTCCAGTGCTGTGTGTAGCGCTGCCACCAGGCGTCCGAGAAGTGGCGGCGCGTGCGCACCAGAAGGTCGGCGAACGCACGCGGGGTGGGATGAGCCGTGGCCAGCGCTCCGGCTGGATCGCGAAGACACGCGCGCAACTGGGCAGCCTGCTGCTGCCACTCGGCTTCCCGTCCCTCCACGGCGAACTTGTTGACCTGGTCGTCCCAGATGAAATACCAGGAGCACAGGTCCGCCATGATCTGTGCGCCTTCGCGTGTGGCGTCGAAGGAGTACAGCGTCGCCAGGTCCGGGTAGGCGAGCTGGTCGAAATTCTCGGCCACCTGCGGCGACATCATCCTCATCGCCTCTGTCCAGACCCTTGTCTGGGCGCAGATGCTGCGCGCCTGTGGATGGGTCCTGCCGGTGAACGGGATGGCAACGCGTCCGACGCTCATTGTTCTTTCCTCTCGCGCGGGCCATGGAGTCGGCTGTTTTTCTCGCCGGACACGTCCAGGAAACGGCAGCCACAATGAGGCCAACCGCTCCCGCGCATGGGCCTCATCATGACGCGCACCAGCCGTTTGTCACAGGGGTGTAGGGCCGGCGCGTGATGTGAGATCGGCACCGGAATTTGCGCCTGGCGCACGCGGGCCCGGGGTCCTCACAAACGACCGAAAGCGCAGGTCGGCACGCACCAGGTGCACGACCCGCGCAGAGAAGGGCGTATGCGTCATCCAGCGCTGAACGAAGCGGCCAACACCTTCGGCTGAGCTCGATGATCAGAGGTCTCTACACAGTCACTAATGCGACCTCGACTTGACCTGGTGAGAAGGCCGTCGCGCGAGGAACTGCCGAGGGAGCCATCCGAGAGACGTTGCGGCAGGTGTTCGGGGAGCTCTGCAGGGGCTAAGACTCGAGGTGGCCTGCAGTGATGCGGGCCACCCCGTCGGCGCGCTCGCTGGTTCTCAGCCTTCGCGAAGCGGCCTCGTCATGTGCCCTCGGCGGTCCGGACTGTCAGTTGGCTGAGTGTCGGAATCCCGAGGAACACCGACGAGTTCTGTCGGGCCAGGCGGGCATCCAACAGGGCGATCTTCTCCTCTGCGGCGGCGAGGCTGACCGAGAGGCCTTCGACCTCACCGAGCCATCCCTCGGTTTGCGCTTCAGTGATTCTGTCCTCGAGGTTCTGCCGGATCTCTTCCAGCCGGCCGCGGTCTTCCGACCCGACGATGAGGACGGGGCATCGAACGCATGCGTGCTCGTGGGCGCAATCTGTCCCGTAAGCGCGGCCACACTGCCCGAGGGCGAGCTTCCGACGCTCGAAGTGACCGAGGAACTCTTCCCATTCCTCGGGACTCACCGACCGGTACTCTTCCGAGGGCCTGAGCGTGCGGCGGCGGGCGATGAACGCCCGATGCGCCTCGATTGCCTCCGCCGGATAGATAGCCGCGTAACCCATCGTGGTGTTGATGTTGCGGTGACCTGCAATGACTTGCGCGATGTGGGGCGGGAGGCCGTTCATGATGGCGTCGGTGATGAAGATGCGGCGGAAGTCGTGGGGCTGGAACTGCAGCGGCCGCCCGCTGCTGTCGACGAGGCCTGACGCGGCGAGCGTGTCGTTCAGCGCCCGCCGGATGCTGCTGATCGAGATGTGCCGGTTCTCGCCAGACACCTGCCACTGGTAGAGAACCGGCATGGGAGGGTTCCAGATCCGCTCGTTGGAGTCGTAGGTTCCAACGGACGGCACCGTGCCGTCGGCTCCGCGGACACGTTGGATCACCGCGCTGAGGACGTCTGCCAGTTCCGGGTTGATCAGCAGGAGTCGCTCCTGGTCCGTTTTGGACGGGGCGATCTGCAGCAGCGGGACGACATCGCCTGTCGTGGGCAATTTGTAGCTGATGATGCTGTGGTGCCCGAGCTCAAGGAGTTCCTCGATGCGGATGCCGGTGTGCCTCAGGATCTCGATGGTGGCCCAGGCGAAGAACGCGTGCTTCTCCTCGGTGCGGAGGCTGCGCACCTTGCCGTCGGCGTTGAAGACCTTCCCCGGCTTGCCGTCGACTCGCGTCGTTGTCTTGGGCAGCGTGAACGTCTCGCCCAGGACGGTGACTTGGGAACCGAGCGGGGCACTCTCGACTGCTTCGAGGCGGACCCTGGCCTCCTTCAGGCGCCGGTTCGCCGCGCGGATCAGGGCCGGCAGAACCGGCAGCCGCTCTCTCGTGCGCTGGTCGGTCCTGGCCTTCTGCTCGCGCTCGACCTTCTTGACCGTGCAGTCGGCCTCGCTGATCGGGTTGGGAGCCGCCCACGGCCCCCAGCGTTCCGGCTCCTCCAGCGCCCAGGCGGCGATGTCCAGGTAGAACGCCCGCACCAGCATCTTCGTGGACGCCGCGCTCGTGCGGGGTGCCAGCTCCTTCGTGAGCGATCCGTCGATCTGGCGCCGGTGAACGGTCTTCACCGCGATGCGGGCTTTCCAGCCCTCTGCGACCTCGGGCGCCAGCCGGAGGCTGTCGATGCCCGGGTGGTGCCGTTCGAGGTCCGCCCAGAACAGTCTCGCGAGAGCGGACGACATGTTCTTCAGGGAGTTGTAGTCGAGGCTCGGCTGTCGTTCCTTGAGGTAGTCGACGATCAGGTCGCGAACCGGCTTGCACTGCAGGTCGTATCGGTCAACGAGGTCTTCCGGGCTGACCTGCCCTGTTCGGGCGCCCAAGTGGTGGAAGGTCCCGGGAGCGTGAGCGGGGAAGTTGCCGCGGTCCCTGAGCCAGACGTATGCCAGGCGGATGCCGCTGTGGACCGAACGTCCCGTCACGGGATAGAAGGACAGCAAGTCCCCGACGGTGATGTCCTTGAGGCGTCCGCCGTAGGCGGCGATGATCCGTGCCAGCGTGTGGACGGCTCGATCGCCCACGTTCGAGGTCCACTCGCTCTCGGGCATGGACGCCCTCAGCTCCTCGAACCCTTCGGGGTCACGCGTGCGGATGATCTCGGCCGGCAGGTATCGAGAGGAGTTGCCCGCGAGCCAGCGAGGGCTGGGCCGGATGACGTCTGCGCAGGTCAGTGTGAGCACTCCGGCGGCGAGGTAACCCAGGCTGGTCTTCTTGGCGCTGACTTGCCCGGTGGCGTTGAGCCAGTCCTGGGGAGCCGAGGCCCAGTCGGCATAGGTGGTGGCCGGGCTCGCGTTCCACCGCTCCTGCCAGGTGTCTCCCGGGAAGGTCTCAAGCCAGTCCAGCATGTGCTGGCAGCCAGTCCTGCGCGCGTACTGGGTGAGTTCCCGGGCAGCGTTCAGCGGGGGATGCTCGATGCGCGCCATAACCTCCCTGAGGGAGGCGCTGGTGGCCGGCCAGTCGGTGATCCGTGGCCGGGGCGGGAAGGACCGGATGACGTTCGCGGCGTCCCGTCCGCGAAGCGGTCTCGCACTCGTGGGGCCCGCGGCGACCGGCGAGGAGAACAGCAGGTCAGTCGTCATCAGAACCCGCCCCCGAACAGGACGTTCAGCGACGCGGGGTTGTACTCGGGGTCCCGACGGACCGGCTGGGTCTTGCGCCGCTGTTCCATCCGGGCGTGGTGGGCGAGCCCGGCCGCGATGACGTCATCCCTGCCAGGCCGGTTGTAGATATCCAAGGTCGCCAAGTGCTTGTGGCCGAGGATGTGCTGGACATAGACGGGCGGCATGTCAGGGTCGTCGAGCATCATGAACGAAGCGGTGTGCCGCAGATCGTGAAGGGTCCAGTTGGCGCCCAGGAGGTCGTTCGCGCGGTTGAACATCATGCGGGCCGCGTCGTACTCCAACGGCCGCCAGGGACGCCGTAGCGTCCACCACAGCGGATGCCGACGGCCTCGCGGAACTCCCTTCTTCCAGGCTTCTTCCTGGTAGAGCCGAAGCCATACGAACGCATCGGGAGTCGCGGGCAGTTCTTGGTAATCGCGCGTGCCTTTGCGGGTCACGCCGATGGTCTGCTGGCCAACGATCGCGCCGCCCTGTGTGGCGGTGAGGAGTTCTTCGGCGCGGGCGCCCGTAGCGACCCAGAAGGCCAGCAGAGCGCGGTCCCGGTGCGAGCGGAGGCCCGCGAAGACCTCGGTGTACTTCTCCTCGGGGATACGGCGTGGGATCTCCTGCGGCACCGTGGGCCGGTAGAGACCAGTGCGCTCCTTCTTGTGGTCGTCCTCGGGATTGCGGTGGGCATTGGCGCGTGCCGAACGCCGGTTGCGGACGAGAGGGAAGGGGTTGACCAGCAGCGACCCGCTGTTGCGGTCCAGGTGGAAGTCGTAGAACGACCGGAGCACGGTCTCGCAGTGCGCCCGGGTTCGCGGAGCGTACTTCCGGCCGATGGAGGGCTTTCCGGTCACTGGGTTTGGTGACCCTGGTGCGGGCCTGCCGACTCGGGAAGGCCGGGGGATGTCGGCGGGGTCCTTGTCGCGGTGACGCCAGTGGACGCGTACCGGCTTGTCCCCAAGCTTCATCCACAACATGAAGTCCCGGGCATCCTCACGTGTCGCGCGGTCCCACTCGATCCCCAAGGCCCACAGGAAGCGCCACCAGCGGAGCAGATCCATCCCGTACGACCGCGGCGTCAGCACCGAACTGTCCGCGGCCATCAGGTCCTTGAAGTACACCGCGGCCGGCTCGACCGGCCTCCCGAACGAATCAAGGAGCTGTACGGGCTCCCAGGGGTCATCCGTCTCGAGTAACTGGCCTGTCTCGGGCAGCACAAAGCTCTTCATGTCCCTTCCGGGACGTTGTTCACCAGGCATGCCGGGAAGCTAGCAGAAACCCCAACTGACCTGCGAAAACACCTAAGTTAGTTCGGTCAACACGCCGCAGCCGCCTTCGTGGCCGGTGTTCAACGCGGCCAGCAGATGCACCACTTCGGGCCCGCGCACCTCGCCCACGACCAGCCGGTCCGGCCGCATCCGCAGCGCCTGCCGCACCAGGTCCTGGAGCGTGACGAGTCCCGCGCCCTCCTGGTTGGCGGGTCTGGTCTCCAGCCGTACTACGTGCGGATGGTCCGGCCGCAGCTCCGCCGAGTCCTCGGCCAGCACAATCCGCTCACCGCGCCCGACCAGCCCCAGCAACGCGCTCAGCAGCGTCGTCTTGCCACTGCCGGTCCCGCCACTGACGACGAACGACAGCCGCGCCTCGATCAGCGCCCGCAGCACGCGGTCCCCGCCCGGCGGCACCGTGCCCGCCGCGACCAGTTCGTCGAGCGTGAAGGCCCGAGGCCGTACGACGCGCAGCGACAGGCATGTACACCCCACGGCCACCGGAGGCAGCACCGCATGCAGCCGCGTCCCGTCGGGCAGCCGGGCGTCGGCCCACGGCCGCGCGTCGTCGAGCCGGCGTCCGGCCACCGCGGCCAGGCGCTGCGCGAGACGTCGTACGGCGGCCGCGTCCGGGAAGGAGACCGACGTCAGCTCCAGCCCGCCGCCCCGGTCGACCCAGACCCGGTCCGGAGCGGACACCAGCACATCGGTCACCGACGGATCGGCGAGCAGCGGTTCCAGCGGCCCGCTGCCGACCAGTTCGGACCGCAACTGCTCGGCCGCACCGAGGACTTCGGCGTCCCCCAGGACCCGCCCCTGCTCCCGCAGGGCCTGCGCCACGCGCGCGGGTGTCGGCTCGGCCCCGCTCTCGACCAGCCACTGCCGTACGCCGTCCAGGAGCCCGGAGAGCAGTTGGGGAGCAACGGCCGAGGATGCCGGACCGCCACCGGACCGCCACCCCGCCCTGGAAGGCCCCCGCATCGAGGCGATCACCGAGCCGCCCAGCCCTTCGCCTCCCGCATACGTACTCATGCGCTCCCCGCCTCCGTCAGCGCCCGCTCCCAGAACTCCTTGCAGAAGCGCGCCAGGGGCCCGCGGCCGTCGGCGGCGGGCGGCATCCTGCCCTCCCCCGGGCGCAACAGCCCCGACTCCACGGGCAGCTCGCCGGCCAGGGGCAGTCCGAGCAGCCGCGCCACCTCGCGGTCGTCGAGTCCGGGCGCATACGGCCCTCGTACCGCGACCCGCAGGTCGCGCAGGACCATGCCGACGGCGGACGCCACCCGGCCGGCCGCAGCGACGGCGCGCAGCTCGCCGGGGGCCACCAGAAGGCCGAGATCGAGCTGGGCGAGGGCCTCGGCGACTCCGTCGTCGATGCGGCGCGGCAGGTCGACGACCACGGTGCCGCCCCGCCGCCTGGCCGCCGCGAGTACCGCCCGAACGGCCTGGGCCGGGACGGCGATGCGGTCGCCGCGGTCCCAGCTGAGCACCCGCAGGGAGTGGAGCTGCGGCAGCGACTCCTCCAGGGCGCCGCCGCCGACCCGCCCGCGGGAGGCGGCGAAGGCGGGCCAGCGCAGTCCCTCGGCGCTCTCGCCGCCGAGCAGTACATCCAGTCCGCCGCCCAGTGGATCGGCGTCCACGAGCAGGGTGCGCAGCCCCTCGCGCGCGGAGGTGACGGCGAGGGCGCACGCGAGCGTGGACGCTCCGGCCCCGCCGCGTCCCCCGATGACGCCCACCGTGAGAGCGGGCCTGCCCACGCCCTCGGCCACATCGGCGATGCGGTCGACCAGCCACTGTTCGCCGTCCGGGAGCATCAGGACGTGGTCGGCGCCGATCTCGACGGCCCGGCGCCAGACCCCGGAGTCGTCCTGGTCGCGGCCGACCAGCACCACTCCTCGTCTGCGTGCGGCCCCGCGCACCCGCCGCACGGCGTCGTCGCCGACCAGGACGAGCGGTGCGGCCTCCCAGCCGCCCGCGCGCTCCGGCACCGAGTGGTGGACCTCTGGTGTCGCTCCTGCCGCGGCGCACAGGCGCAGCAGGTCGTCGAGGAGTTCGACGTCCTCCGTGACGATCAGTGGTCCGGCCTGCCGCCCCGAGGCGGCGGGCGGCGGTTCGTGTGTGACGGCTCCGGCCACGGTCTCCGTCCCCCTTCGCTGCATCTCTCGCGCAGCCCCTGCGGCCCCGCGATTCCCAAACGTGTGAAGAACCGGCAACCGGCCCCCATATGAACGGCCGATACGAACCGGCCAAACCCGCCCGACAAACCGGAACCGGCTCTGAACTCGGCGCGAGCGGGACGCGTTTGAATCACGGTGCAGCGATCCCGGAAATCGTGTGGATCTTGGTCGATAACTGTGGACAAGTCGGCGGTTGTGAATAACGCCGTCACCCATACCGGTGACCCCTGTACCAACCCGTGCACGACTTCCACAGAGCAGCCCGACGGCTACACACAGTGACGGATCATGGGCATGCGGAAGAGACGGCCACGGCCGTCCAGTGACGGCCCTGCGGCCGCGCGAGAAAGAGGGAGAGGAGGAAAAACCCGCCCGGACATGCGACGACCCCCACCGGGGGGGAGAGTGGGGGTCGTCTCCACGGCCGACTCGGGGGGGGGAGGAGCCGGACCGGGTTAGCACGGTCGCGAACGATCCGTGACTTCCATGGTGTACCCGAGAGCCTTCCCAGGCAAACCCACGCGCCACACCTTACGCCGAATGGGCTGCGCCTATGCTCGGGGCGTGGAAAACCACTCCTCGCCCCGCACAGCGGCCTTCTTTGACCTGGACAAGACGGTCATTGCGAAGTCGAGCACGCTCACGTTCGGCAAGTCCTTCTACCAAGGCGGGCTGATCAACCGCAGGGCCGCCTTGCGTACCGCATATGCCCAGTTCGTCTTCCTCGTCGGCGGCATGGACCACGACCAGATGGAGCGGACCCGCGAGTACCTGTCCGGGCTCGTCCGCGGCTGGAACGTCCAGCAGGTCAAGGAGATCGTCGCCGAGACACTGCACGACCTGATCGACCCGATCATCTACGACGAGGCCGCCTCCCTCATCGAGGAGCACCACACCGCCGGCCGTGACGTCGTCATCGTGTCGACGTCGGGCGCGGAGGTGGTCGAGCCGATCGGCGAACTCCTCGGCGCCGACCGGGTCGTGGCGACCCGCATGGTCGTGGGCGACGACGGCTGCTTCACCGGCGAGGTGGAGTACTACGCATACGGCCCGACGAAGGCCGAGGCGATCAAGGAACTGGCCCAGTCCGAGGGATACGACCTCGAACGCTGTTACGCCTACAGCGACTCGGCGACCGATCTGCCGATGCTGCAGGAAGTCGGCCATCCGCACGCCGTGAACCCGGACCGCACACTGCGCCGCGAGGCACTCGCGCGCGGGTGGCCGATTCTCGATTTCCACCGGCCGGTACGGCTCAAACAGCGGATCCCGGCATTCTCCGTACCGCCCCGTCCGGCCCTCGTCGCGGTCGCGGCCATAGGCGCCGCGGCGGCCACCGCGGGCCTCGTCTGGTACGCCAGCCGCCGCCGGACGGCAGTCGCCTGACCTGCCGATTCAGCGAAGCCAAGATCTCGTTCGACATATTGGCGCCCGTTTAAGCCCTATTTGAGACTAAAAGTAAAGAAGTACAGCCGGGGGTTCCGCTTGCTTCGGACCTGGAGTACAAAGGGGTTAACGGCCCGCGAGACCAAGGACATCCGAAAGGATCACCTTAATAACGCATTTGGCCCCACGGACCGACGCATGAACACCGGGCACCCACGCGACGTCGACCCGTCGATTACGGGCCAGCCACACCAGGTGACGGGCAGAGTTCCCGACCTGATGGGCAACATATCGAGGACGCTTGGTAACTGGGTGAGCATGCCAGCGGCGGTACGAATCCTCGTACCGCCGCAACCCTTTTCCAAAGCCCTCCGGGTTTTCTACGCCGCCCCGCGCTGCAGCGCCTCGCACACGGCCGTCGACTCGCGCACGCCCAGCTCGACCGCCCTGCCGCAGTGGGCGATCCAGGCGGCCATGCCGTCCGGCGTGCCGGAGACATACCCCTCGAGCGCCGCCAGATAGGCCGCGCGCCCCAGCTCTGCATGGCCGGCCTCGGCCGGGCAGACGGACTTCGGGTCGAGGCCGCTGCCCACCAGGACGATGCGCTCGGCCGTGCGCGCGACAAGGCCGTTGTGGGACGCGAAGGGGCGCAGCGCCAGGAGTTCGCCGTGCACGACGGCGGCCGTCACCAGGGCAGGCGCGGAGCTGCCGGTGATGATCAGCTCCGACAGGCCCTCCAGCCGGCCGTGCATCTCGTCCGCGCCCGGCAGCGGCAGCTCGACCAGCGGCTCGTCGACCGGCTCGCCCGCCAGCCGCGGCCGCCCGACCTCGTCCCCGCTGGTCGCCGCGGCCACCAGATGCAGCCGGGCCAGCACCCTCAGGGGGGACTGCCGCCAGACGGACAGCAGCTGCCCCGCCTCCGCGGTCAGCCGCAGAGCCGCGCCCATCACGCGCGCGTCGCCGTCACCGCTGAAGTCGGTGCGTCGGCGCACCTCCTCGAGGGCCCAGTCGGCGCCGGACAGCGCCGCGGAACCGCGGGCGCCGCGCAGCGCCGCCTCGGAGGTGATCTCGTTGCTGCGGCGCCGCATGACCCGGTGCCCGTAGACCCGGTCCACGGCCTTGCGCACGGATTCCACGGACTCGGCCACGCCGGGCAGCGAGCCCAGGGCCGCGAGCGGGTCGGCGTTCGCGCCTGTCGTACTCATGAGTACGACACTAGCCACCCCGGGGCGCGCCCCACGAATGAGTGGTCTTCTTCACGCCCGTCTGCCACATACAGCTATCACCGCACTACCCTTCGTGAACATGAAAATTGCTTTCGTCGGGAAGGGCGGCAGCGGCAAGACGACCCTGTCCTCCCTGTTCATCCGCCATCTCGCGACCACCGGAGCGCCGGTCGTCGCGGTGGACGCGGACATCAATCAGCACCTGGGCGCCGCGCTCGGCCTCGATGAGGCGGAGGCCGCCGCACTGCCGGCGATGGGCGACCGGCTGCCGCTGATCAAGGACTACCTGCGCGGCTCCAATCCGCGCATCACCTCCACCGAGACGATGATCAAGACCACCCCGCCCGGCGAGGGCTCGCGGCTGCTGCGGGTGTGCGAGGACAACCCGGTCTACGACGCCTGCGCCCGGCCGGTGGAACTCGACGGCGGCGCCGTCCGTTTGATGGTCACCGGCCCCTTCACCGACGCCGACCTGGGGGTCGCCTGCTACCACTCCAAGACCGGAGCGGTGGAGCTGTGCCTGAACCACCTGGTGGACGGGCAGGGCGAGTACGTCGTGGTGGACATGACGGCGGGCTCGGACTCCTTCGCCTCCGGCATGTTCACCCGCTTCGACATCACGTTCCTCGTCGCCGAGCCGACCCTGAAGGGGGTCTCCGTCTATCGCCAGTACAAGGAGTACGCCCGCGACTTCGGCGTCGTACTGAAGGTCGTCGGCAACAAGGTGCAGGGAGCCGACGATCTCGACTTCCTGCGCGCCGAGGTCGGGGACGACCTGTTGATGACCGTCGGGCACTCGGACTGGGTGCGCGCCATGGAGAAGGGCCGCCCGCCCCGGTTCGAGCTCCTGGAGGACGCCAACCTCCGTGCCCTGCGCGCCCTTCAGGTCGCCGCGGACGCGACGTACGAGCTGCGCGACCGGGAGCGCTACACGCGCCAGATGGTGCACTTCCACCTGAAGAACGCGGCCTCGTGGGGCGACGCGCGCACCGGGGCCGACCTGGCGGCGCAGGTCGACCCCGGGTTCGTGCTCGGTGAGGGTGTCGCCGCCTCTGCGTGACGGCTGCTGCTACTGCTTGGCGGCCGGTGCGCCCGGTACCCCCTTCGGGGCCGGGGCGGGGTGGCCCGACAGGAAGGACGCCCAGCCCTCCTCGGGGGCCTCGCCGACCTTCAGGGTGCGCAGCTTCTGCAGGGTCCCCGGGTCCTGGGCGTCCAGCCAGTCGGCCAGCTGGTGGAAGGACACGCAGCGCACATCGGGCTTGTTGCAGACCTTCTCGATCACCTCGTCGAGGGCCCGCATATAGGTGCCGCCGTTCCAGGACTCGAAATGGTTGCCGATGATCAGGGGCGCACGGTTGCCTTCGTAGGCGCGGCGGAAGCCCTTGAGCAGGCCGTCGCGCATCTGGTCGCCCCAGTAGTCGAACTTGTCGGGGTCACCTTGGGTCTGCGTACCGGACTGGTTGACCATGAAGTTGTAGTCCATGGTGAGTTGCTCATAGGGGTGTCCGGGGAAGGGCACGAGTTGCATGGACAGGTCCCACAGCCCTTCCCTCTTCTTCGGCCAGACCTGGTCGTTGACCCCGCTGGTGTCGTAGCGGAAGCCCAGCCGGCTCGCGGCCTTCACGAAGTTCTTCTGACCCTCCAGACAGGGCGTGCGCGCGCCGATGAGCTCCTTGTCGTAGTCGAAGGGCAGCGGGGCCGACTTGTCCATGCCGGAGTTGGTCTTCCAGCTCTTCACGAACTTCTTGGCCTGCGCGATCTCGCTCATCCACTGCGCGACCGACCACTCACCGACCCCGCCGTTCCGGCCGCAGAAGTGGCCGTTGAAGTGGGTGCCGATCTCGTTGCCCTCCAACCACGCCAGACGCAGCTGCTTGACGGTGTCGGCGATGCCCTTCTCGTCGTTGAAGCCGATGTCCGAGCTGCCCGGCGAGTGTTCCGGCGGCTTGTAGAGGTCGCGTTTGTCCTCCGGCAGCATGTACACGCCGCTGAGGAAGTACGTCATGGTCGCGTGGTTGGCCTTGGAGACCTTGCGGAAGTGGGAGAACAGCTTCTGGCTGTCCTCGCCCGCGCCGTCCCAGGAGAAGACGACGAACTGCGGAGGCTTCTGACCGGGCCGCAGACGCTCGGGTCTGGGCAGATGGGGCTGGGCTCCGGTGTACGCGGTGGAGCCGTCGCCGATCAGGCGGACCGCGCTCCCCGGCGCCTGGACCGGACGGGCCTTCTGTGCCTTCTGCGGACCGAGAGCACCCGCCTTGGAACCGTTGGAGCCGAGCGCACAGCCGGCGACCCACGCGGCACAGGACGTGGCGATCACGACGCCCACGGCGATCCTCTGGGTGGCGGTCATGTTCCGCTCACCTTCTTCCTTCTCGACAACGCCGCCAAGGTCGCATGGGACCGAGAAGGAATTAGTACGACAAGCCGATGAAATGACCGCTTCACTCATTGGAGTGAGCCATTACCCCATTTGCCAGGAAAGTCTATGCCTGGCCTTTACTCTGAATTACGATCCGTTTACCGAGCGTTGATTCATCCCGCCGCTGCACGCCGTGATCCACGGCCGCGACCCGACCCCCGCCCATCGACGGGGACGACCTGATCCGCGACCGCGCCGCCCGGAGGAGACGGGAAACATGTCAGCCTGTGCCCCCACCCACGCCACCGACCCGAGTCGGCCCCAGTGCGACCACCAGCCCCACAGTCCGCCGCCGGCCCCGCACCGCCGCTTCCGCATCGAGGGCGCCGACCTGTCGGCCTCGGTCGCGGTCTTCCTGATCGCCCTTCCCCTGTCCCTGGGCATCGCCCTCGCCACCGGGGCCCCGCTCCAGGCCGGCCTGGTCGCCGCCGGGGTCGGCGGGCTCGTCGCCGGCCGGATCGGCGGCTGTCCGCTGCAGGTCAGCGGCCCCGCCGCGGGACTCACCGTCGTCACCGCCGACCTCATCCACCGCTACGGCTGGCGTACGACCTGTGCCGTCACGGTCCTCGCCGGCCTCGTCCAACTGGGCCTCGGCTGCCTGCGCGTGGCGCGGACCGCGCTCGCCGTCAGCCCCGCCATCGTGCACGGCATGCTCGCCGGCATCGGCGTCACCATCGCCGTCGCCCAGCTGCACATCGTCCTGGGCGGCACCCCGCAGAGCTCCGTCCTCGCCAACCTCCGTGCCCTGCCCGCCCAGTTGGCGAATCTGCACCCCGCCTCCGTGACCGTCAGCGTGCTCACCCTGGCCCTGCTGCTGCTCTGGCCGCGGATCCCCGGCCGGGCGGGGCGCCTGCTGCGCAGGATCCCGGCCGCGCTGGTCGCCGTGGCCGGCGCCACCTCGGCCGCCTCGCTCGCCGGGCTGAGCCTGCCCAGGGTCGATCTGCCGTCCTGGAGCAGCCACGCCCTGGCGGGACTTCCCGAGGGCCCGGCGCTCGGCCTGACCGCGGCCGTGCTCACCACCACACTTGTGTGCAGCGTGCAGTCGCTGCTCGGCGCGGTCGCCGTGGACAAGCTGGTGGCCGCTAGACCCGGCTTGACCGCCCGCGTCGGACGCGCCGATCTGAACCGTGAACTGCTCGGGCAGGGCGCCGCCAACATCGTCTCCGGCACACTCGGCGGGCTGCCGGTCGCAGGCGTCGCCGTGAGAAGTTCGGCAAATGTGAACGCGGGAGCCGTGAGCCGGAACTCCACGATGCTGCACGGCGTTCTCGTAGTGGTCGCCGCGCTGCTGATGGTCCCGCTCCTGGAGCTCATCCCGCTCGCCTCACTCGCCGCCCTGGTGATGGCCGTCGGCATCCAGATGGTGTCCCTGCACCACATCCGCACGGTGACCCGCCACCGAGAAGTGCTGGTGTACGCCGTCACCACACTCGGCGTGGTGTTCCTCGGCGTCCTGGAGGGCGTGACCCTGGGGATCGCCGTGGCCGTCGCCGTCGCCATGCACCGCCTGGCCCACACCCGCATCACGCACGAAGAGAAGGAAGGAGTCCATCACGTACATGTCCGAGGGCAGTTGACGTTCCTCGCGGTGCCGAGGCTCAGCCGGGCCCTGCATCTCGTACCCCAAGGCGCCCACGCCGTCGTGGAGTTGGACGGGTCGTTCATGGACCACGCGGCGTACGAGTCACTGCAGGACTGGCAGAACACGCACACCGCGCAGGGCGGTTCCGCCGAGCTGACCGGCCGCCGGACCGGTACCCGAGCCATCGCCGAACCCACACCGCTCGCCGAGGAGCAGGGCGAGTCCTCCGTCGGCTGCCGCTGCCGTCCCTGGACGCCCTGGCGCAACCACCAGTGCGAGCCGCCGCAGCCCGCGTCGGACGCCGATCAGCCCGGTGCGCTGGGCGGGCCGCCTGGACCGGGAGCGCCGGGCCGCCCCGACGGCTCCGGCGACTCCGGTGGTCGGAGCGGGCACCAACTGGCGCGCGGTATCAGCGCGTTCCAGCGCAACACCGCACCGCTCGTGCGGGGTGAGCTGGCCCGGCTGGCCCGGGAGGGACAGCGGCCGTCCCAGCTCTTCCTCACCTGCGCCGACTCGCGGCTGGTCACCTCGATGATCACCTCCAGTGGTCCCGGGGACCTGTTCGTGGTGCGCAACGTGGGCAATCTCGTTCCTCCCCCGGCCAACGCCGGGAGGTGCCACCGGCCCGGCGAGGAGAGCGGCGACGACTCGGTGGCGGCGGCGATCGAGTACGCGGTGGACGTGCTGAAGGTGCGGTCCATCACGGTGTGCGGGCACTCCGGGTGCGGGGCCATGCAGGCGCTGCTCGACACCGAGCCCGGCGGCGCCCGGACGCCGCTGAGACGGTGGCTGCGGCACGGGCTGCCGAGCCTGGAGCGCATGGCCGACGACACCAGGCCGGACGCCCGGCTGGCCGGCCGGGCACCGGCCGACGCGGTCGAGCAGCTCTGTCTGACCAACGTGGTCCAGCAGTTGGAGCACCTGCGCGCCCATGAGTCGGTGTCCCGGGCCCTGCGGGACGGCGCATTGGAGCTGCACGGGATGTACTTCCACGTGGGCGAGGCACAGGCGTATCTGCTCACGGGGGCGGTGGACGGGGACGAGGTGTTCGACCACGTGGAGGCGGCAGACCTGTCCGCCTGACCGGCAGTGGTCTGCCACGGGTGCCCGGCCCGATCGGGGCGGGTCGGGCACCCGTGGCGGGTCCGGCACCGGGTCGTCCCGACACGCCCGGGCCACGAAAGACGTGACCGGTGCCGCGCGGCACCGGTGCACTGGGATGTGAGGGGCGTTACAGGTGCTGAACTCCGCCCTGTCGGCGTCCGTGGGTACGGATGACTCCGCGCGCCGGAGCACCCGCCCACAGGTCTAAACCAATTTTCGGTCGACCCTTGTCATCGGCCCCCCGGGTCTGATGAGCTGTGGCCTGGGACACAACGGACACCCTGGGAAAGGGAGATGTCGTGAGCAACGAAAGCCTGGCCAACCTCTTGAAGGAGGAGCGACGCTTCGCGCCGCCGGCCGACCTGGCCGCGGGCGCCAACGTCACGGCCGAGGCGTACGAACAGGCCAAGGCTGACAGGCTCGGCTTCTGGGCCGAGCAGGCCCGTCGGCTGACCTGGGCCAAGGAGCCGACCGAGACGCTGGACTGGTCGAACCCGCCGTTCGCCAAGTGGTTCAAGGACGGCGCGCTCAACGTCGCGTACAACTGCGTGGACCGGCATGTCGAGGCGGGGAACGGCGACCGGGTCGCCATCCACTTCGAGGGGGAGCCCGGCGACAGCCGCACGATCACCTATGCCGAGCTCAAGGACGAGGTGAGCAGGGCCGCCAACGCGCTGCTGGAACTGGGTGTTCAGGCGGGCGACCGGGTCGCCGTCTACATGCCCATGATCCCGGAGACGGCGGTCGCCATGCTGGCCTGCGCGCGGATCGGCGCCGCGCACTCGGTGGTCTTCGGCGGCTTCTCGGCGGACGCGCTGGCGACCCGTATCGAGGACGCCGACGCCAAGGTCGTCATCACCACCGACGGCGGCTACCGGCGCGGCAAGCCGTCCGCGCTCAAGCCGGCCGTTGACGACGCCATCGCGCGCGTGGACCGGGTGCAGCACGTGCTCGTGGTCCGCCGTACCGGCCAGGAGGTCGCCTGGACCGAGGGCCGCGACGTGTGGTGGCACGAGATCGTGGAGCGGCAGTCCGCCGAGCACACGCCGGAGGCGTTCGAGGCGGAGCACCCGCTGTTCATCCTGTACACGTCCGGTACGACGGGTAAGCCCAAGGGCATCCTGCACACCTCCGGCGGTTACCTCACCCAGGCCGCGTACACCCACCACGCGGTCTTCGACCTCAAGCCGGAGACCGACGTGTACTGGTGCACGGCCGACGTCGGCTGGGTCACCGGGCACTCGTACATCGTCTACGGGCCGCTGGCGAACGGCGCGACCCAGGTCATGTACGAGGGCACGCCGGACACCCCGCACCAGGGCCGCTGGTGGGAGATCGTGCAGAAGTACGGGGTGACGATCCTGTACACGGCGCCCACCGCGATCCGTACGTTCATGAAGTGGGGCGACGACATCCCCGCGAAGTTCGACCTCAGCAGCCTGCGGGTGCTCGGCTCGGTGGGCGAGCCCATCAACCCCGAGGCCTGGATCTGGTACCGCAAGCACATCGGCGCCGACTCGAAGCCGATCGTCGACACCTGGTGGCAGACCGAGACCGGCGCGATGATGATCTCGCCGCTGCCGGGTGTCACCGAGACCAAGCCCGGTTCCGCGCAGACGCCGTTGCCCGGTATCTCCGCGACCGTCGTCGACGACGAGGCGAACGAGGTGCCGAACGGCGGAGGCGGCTATCTGGTCCTCACCGAGCCGTGGCCGTCCATGCTGCGCACCATCTGGGGCGACGACCAGCGGTTCCTCGACACCTACTGGTCGCGTTTCGAGGGCAAGTACTTCGCCGGTGACGGGGCGAAGAAGGACGACGACGGCGACATCTGGCTCCTCGGGCGGGTCGACGACGTGATGCTCGTGTCCGGGCACAACATCTCGACCACGGAGGTCGAGTCCGCGCTCGTGTCGCACCCCTCGGTCGCCGAGGCGGCCGTCGTCGGTGCGACGGACGAGACGACGGGTCAGGCGATCGTCGCCTTCGTGATCCTGCGCGGCACGGCGAACGCCGAGGACGAGGGCCTGGTCAACGACCTGCGCAACCATGTCGGCGCCACCCTCGGCCCGATCGCCAAGCCGAAGCGGATCCTGCCGGTCGCGGAGCTGCCGAAGACCCGCTCCGGCAAGATCATGCGGCGTCTGCTGCGGGATGTCGCCGAGAACCGCCAGCTCGGCGACGTGACCACGCTGACGGACTCGACGGTCATGGACCTCATCCAGCAGAAGCTGCCTGCCGCTCCCAGCGAGGACTGAGCCCCGAAGTACCTCCGTCCGAAGGGGCGCCCGGCGCGAGAACGCGCCGGGCGCCCCTTTTAGGTAAACTAAGCAAAACAACTGATCCTCAAGGTGTGCCGGGAAGTCTGGTCGGCGAGTAGCCCTGCCCTGCCCACCCACCGGAGGTCTCCCCCGTGGCCGCGCCCCGCACCGCCCCCGCCCGCAAGCTGTTCGGACGCCTCTCACTGCCCGAGCGGACCTTCGTCGCGGACGCGCTGCGCACCGAGACCGTCGGCGGTGTGCTGCTGCTCATAGCCGCGATCACGGCGCTGATCTGGGCGAACACCCCCGCACTGCACAACAGCTACGAGAGCGTCAGCCACTTCCACTTCGGCCCCGAGGCCCTCGGCCTGCACCTGTCGGTCGCGCACTGGGCCGCCGACGGGCTCCTCGCGGTCTTCTTCTTCGTCGCCGGCATCGAGCTCAAGCGTGAGCTGGTCGCCGGTGATCTCCGGGACCCCAAGGCGGCCGCGCTGCCGGTCGTCGCGGCCCTGTGCGGCATGGCCGTACCGGCGCTCGTCTACACCCTCACCAACATCACCGGCGGCGGCTCGCTCCAGGGCTGGGCGGTCCCCACCGCGACCGACATCGCGTTCGCGCTGGCCGTGCTCGCCGTCATCGGTACGTCGCTGCCGAGCGCCCTGCGCGCCTTTCTGCTCACCCTCGCCGTGGTCGACGACCTCTTCGCGATCCTGATCATCGCGGTCTTCTTCACGGACACCCTCAATTTCGCCGCGCTGGGCGGCGCCGTCGTGGGCCTCGCCGTCTTCTGGCTGCTGCTGAGGAAGGGCGTACGCGGGTGGTACGTGTACGTCCCGCTCGCGCTCGTCATCTGGGCGCTGATGTACAACAGCGGCGTCCACGCCACCATCGCGGGCGTCGCCATGGGCCTGATGCTGCGCTGCACGCCCCGCGAGGGCGAGCAGCACTCTCCCGGCGAGCACATCGAGCATCTCGTACGTCCCCTGTCGGCGGGCCTGGCCGTCCCCCTGTTCGCCCTGTTCAGTGCCGGTGTCGCCATCTCGGGCGGCGCGCTGGGCGACGTGTTCACCAAGCCGGAGACGCTGGGCGTCGTCCTCGGGCTCGTCGCCGGAAAAGCGCTCGGGATCTTCGGCGGTACGTGGCTGACGGCCCGTTTCACCCGGGCCTCGCTCAGCGACGACCTCGCGTGGGCGGACGTGTTCGCGGTGGCGACGCTGGCCGGCATCGGCTTCACCGTGTCGCTGCTGATCGGTGAGCTCGCCTTCGACGGGGACGCCGTACTGACGGACGAGGTCAAGGCCGCCGTACTGCTGGGTTCCCTCATCGCGGCGACGCTGGCGACGGTGCTGCTGAAGATACGGAACGCCAAGTACCGCAGGCTGTGCGAGGACGAGGAGCGCGACGAGGATCTCGACGGCATCCCGGACATCTACGAACAGGACGACCCGGCGTACCACCTGCGGATGGCCGCGATCTACGAGAACAAGGCCGCCGAGCACCGCCGGACCGCCGAACTGAAGGCCGCCGAACGACGCGCGCTTGCCGAAGTGCCGGGCGGGGCAGGCGAGGACGACGACCGTCCGGCATGATCTGACGGGACGGTACAAAAGGACCGTACAACTGCAGTAAAGAAGAGGGAGACCGCGATGAGCGCACCCGACGGCAGCCCGGTCGGCGCCGAACGCAGCATCGGCCAGCTGTTCGCCTCCGCGACGACCGAGATGTCGGCGCTGGTGCATGACGAGATCGCACTGGCCAAGGCGCAGCTCAAGCAGGACGTCAAGCGCGGCGCGACGAGCGGCGGCGCGTTCACGGTGGCCGCCCTGGTCCTGGTGTTCTCCCTGCCGATGCTCAACTTCGCGCTGGCGTACGGCATCCGGACCTGGAGCGACTGGAACCTCGCGATCTGCTTCCTGCTGTCCTTCGCGGCGAATGTGCTGGTCGCCGTCGTCCTCGCGCTGATCGGCGTGGTCTTCGCGAAGAAGGCGAGGAAGGGCAAGGGCCCACAGAAGGTCGCGGCGTCGATGAAGGAGACGGCGGGCGTCCTGCAGAAGGCCAAGCCGCACCCGCGGCCGGAGCAGCCGGAAGCCCCGGCGCTGGAGGACCGGGCCCCCGCGGCCATCGAGGCTGTGGCACGCTCGACCTCATGACGGGCTTCTCCCCCTCTGCGGGGCAATCACCTTGGGCGCAACCCACCTCGGTTGTACGACCGGACGCCCTGCCCGACGGGACAAAGGTGACCCACCGGGATGTGGCCGCCAACGGCGCCCGCTTCCATATCGCCGAGGCCGGCGACGGGCCGCTGGTGCTGCTGCTGCACGGCTTCCCGCAGTTCTGGTGGACCTGGCGGCACCAGCTGACCGCGCTGGCCGACGCGGGCTTCAGGGCCGTCGCCATGGACCTGCGCGGCGTCGGCGGCAGCGACCGCACCCCGCGCGGCTACGACCCCGCGAACCTGGCGCTCGACATCACCGGCGTGATCCGTTCCCTGGGCGAGCCGGACGCCGCACTGGTCGGCCACGACCTGGGTGGCTATCTGGCGTGGACGGCGGCCGTGATGCGCCCGAAGCTCGTACGGCGGCTCGCGGTCTCCTCGATGCCGCATCCCCGGCGCTGGCGCTCGGCGATGCTCTCGGACGTCAAGCAGACGCGGGCGGGCTCCTACATCTGGGGCTTCCAGCGCCCCTGGCTCCCCGAGCGGCAGCTGACCGCGGACGACGGCGCGCTCGTCGCCGAGCTGATCCGGGAGTGGTCCGGGCCGAACCTGCCGGACGACGAGGTGGTGCAGACGTACCGCCGCGCGATGTGCATCCCGTCGACGGCGCACTGCGCGATCGAGCCGTACCGCTGGATGGTCCGCTCCATGGCCCGCCCGGACGGCATCCAGTTCAACCGCCGGATGAAGCGCCCCCTCCGGGTCCCGACCCTCCACCTCCACGGCTCACTCGACCCGGTGATGCGCACGCGGAGCGCGGCCGGATCCGGCGAGTACGTCGAAGCGCCGTACCGCTGGCGCCTGTTCGACGGATTGGGACATTTCCCGCACGAGGAGGATCCGGCGGCTTTCTCGGCCGAGCTCGTCAACTGGCTCAAGGATCCCGAGCCGGACCGGTGACGTGGGAGGATCCGGTGGTTTTCTCTGCAGAACCGGGCAATTGGCTGGAAGGTGCCGAGCCCGGTCGGTGACCGAGCCGATGCGCCCGGTATCCGGATCTGAACGTGTGTCCTACGAACAGCCAATTGCCCGGCGCATAGGCCAATTGGGGGCCCAGGGGGCGGTTATCGACCTTGGGGCAGGGGCAGACGTCGGGGTATGGGCTGGACGCACGACTACAGTGACGCAGCACGCAATCGCCGCTCGGCCAGTGGCCTGAGCCCCCACCAGCGAGGCGGTGCACCGCAGATGGCGGGCACGGACCTCAGGGTGGGCATCCCGCGCATTCTGCGCCGCCGGGCCCGCTGGGTCTCGGTACGCCTGCGCCATCCCCGAGGCTGACGCGCCTCCTCCCACGGCCCGACGGCTCACAGCGCGCAGCTGTCGCTGTCCACCTGCTGGTTCGCGGTACGCCCCTTGGCGATGTCCTCCTGGATCTCGTCCGCGGTGAGCGCGTACCCCGTGTCGGCGTCGTCGAGGGACTTCGCGAACACCACGCCGTACACATTGCCTTGGGGCGTGAGCAGCGGGCCGCCGGAGTTGCCCTGGCGGACGGTCGTGTACAGCGAGTAGACGTCCCGGCGGACGGTGCCGCGGTGGTAGATGTCCGGGCCGTTGGCCGGGAGGCGGCCACGCACGCGTGCGGCTCGGACGTCGTACGACCCGTTCTCCGGGAAGCCGGCGATGATCGCGCTGTCGCCGCTGCGGGCGTCCGTGGTCGTGAACTTCAGGGCGGGCGCCTTGAGATCGGGTACGTCGAGTACGGCGATGTCGCGGTGCCAGTCGTAGAGGACGACCTTCGCGTCGTACTTCCTGCCCTCGCCGCCTATCTGGACGGTGGGCTCGTCGACGCCTCCGACGACGTGCGCGTTGGTCATGACGCGGCGGTCGCCGAAGACGAAGCCGCTGCCCTCCAGGACCTTGCCGCAGCTCTGCGCGGTACCCATGACCTTGACGATGGAGCGCTTCGCGCGCGAGACCACGGGGCTGTTCGCGAGGGCCGGGTCGGGGGGACGGACATCGTTGATCGGCTCGTTCGAGAACGGGCTGAAGACCTGCGGGAAGCCGTTCTGCGCGAGGACCGAGGAGAAGTCCGCGAACCAGGTGTCGGCCTGGTCGGGAAGGGCCCGGGCGACACCGAGGAGCACCTTGGAGCCGCGAACCTCCTTGCCGAGGGTCGGCAGCGTCGTACCGGCCAGGGCCGAGCCGATCAGCCACGCCACGAGGAGCATCGCCACCACGTTGACCAGGGCGCCGCCGGTCGCGTCCAGGGCGCGGGCCGGGGACCAGGTGATGTAGCGGCGCAGCTTGTTGCCGAGGTGGGTGGTGAGGGCCTGGCCGACGGAGGCGCAGACGATGACGACCACGACCGCGACGACGGCGGCGGTCGTGCTCACCTCGGCGTTGTCGGTCAGCGCGTCCCAGATGACGGGCAGGGTGTAGACGGCGACCAGACCGCCGCCCAGGAAGCCGATCACCGACAGGATGCCGACGACGAACCCCTGGCGATAGCCCACGATCGCAAACCACACGGCGGCGACCAGCAACAGGATGTCCAGCACGTTCACCGGTTCGAGCCTCGCCTCATCACTCTGCGGTCACCTCAGGTCGGCCGGGGGCCGGCCCGCCGCGCAGCGGCAACCGATCACAGTGTCCCCCGGGAAGACACAGCACGGCAGACACCCTGTCATGACCGCCAGTCGAGCGGGACCTGCTTGGCGCGGTCCCAGGGCCGCTCCCAGCCCGCGTAGTGGAGCAGACGGTCGATGATTCCGGCCGTGAAGCCCCAGACCAGGGCCGATTCGACCAGAAATGCCGGACCTCGGTGGCCGCTGGGATGGACGGTGGTGGCCCGGTTGTCAGGGTTCGTGAGATCCGCCACGGGGACGGTGAAGACGCGTGCCGTCTCGTTCGGATCGACGACCCCGACCGGGCTCGGCTCGCGCCACCAGCCCATCACTGACGTCACCACGAAGCCGCTGACCGGGATGTACAGCTTGGGCAGTACGCCGAAGAGCTGCACGCCGGAGGAGTCGAGCCCGGTCTCCTCCTCGGCCTCGCGCAGGGCGGCCCGGAGCAGCCCGTCGGCCTTCGGGTCGCCGTCCTCGGGGTCGAGGGCACCGCCGGGGAAGGACGGCTGCCCGGCATGCGATCTGAGCGAACTCGCACGCTCCATCAGCAGCAGCTCGGGACCGCGCTCGCCCTCGCCGAACAGGATCAGTACGGCGGACTGCCGCCCCGCACCGTTCTCCGGCGGCAGGAAGCGGCTCAGCTGCAGCGGCTGCACCGTCTCCACGGCGTGCACCACCGGGTCCAGCCACTCGGGCAGCCCCTCCTTGCTGAGCACCACCGGCCCGCCCTGCATATTGCTCTCGTTACTCGCGCGCGTCATCGCCACCCCCGTCCTGCCGGGTCCAACGCCTCGAAGGCCCGAGATCGTTCCTGCGCCCGCCCTGCCCCCGCCCGGTACGGCCCGGGGCCCGTGCCGTGTCGCCCGTCATCCGGCCCCCAGCGGCGGCGCCGGTTTGCCGCCCGCGTCCAGGTACGACTGCGGGGGCTTGAGGCGCTGGCCGGGGAAGCCGCCCTTCTCGTACTTGAGCAGCTTCTTCGCCTTCTCGGGGTCCGTCTCGCCCTCGCCGTACGCCGGGCAGAGCGGGGCGATGGGGCAGGCGCCGCAGGCGGGCTTGCGGGCGTGGCAGATGCGGCGGCCGTGGAAGATCACGTGGTGCGAGAGCATCGTCCAGTCGCTCTTGGGGAAGAGCGCACCGACGGCGGCCTCGATCTTGTCCGGCTCGGTCTCGTCCGTCCACTGCCAGCGCCGCACCAGCCGCTGGAAGTGCGTGTCCACGGTGATGCCGGGCCGCCCGAAGGCGTTCCCGAGCACGACGAAGGCGGTCTTGCGTCCCACGCCCGGCAACTTGACCAGGTCTTCGAGGCGGCCGGGGACCTCCCCGCCGAACTGCTCCACCAGCGCCTTCGAAAGCCCTATGACGGACTTGGTCTTGGCCCGGAAGAAGCCGGTCGGGCGGAGGATCTCCTCGACCTCCTCGGGGTTGGCGGCGGCCAGGTCCTCCGGGGTGGGGTACTTGGCGAAGAGCCCCGGCGTCGTCTGGTTGACCCTGAGGTCGGTGGTCTGGGCCGACAGGACCGTGGCGACCACGAGTTGGAAGGAGTTCTCGAAGTCCAACTCCGGGTGGGCGTACGGATACACCTCGGCGAGCTCGCGGTCGATACGGCGGGCACGGCGGACCAGAGCGGTGCGCGACTCGTCCTTCGGCGGCTTGGCGACGGACTTCGCGGGAGGCGTGCCCTTGACCGCGACAGACGCCTTCTTGAGCGCGGCAGACTGCCCCTTGGGGGTGACGGCCGCTTTCTTCACAGTTGCGGCTTTTTTCGCGGCCACCTTTTTCACCGCGGCCTTCTTCGCGGCAGCCTTCTTCACCGGAGCGCTTTTCGTCGCTTTTGCCGGTTTCTTTCCGCCACCGGGGTTCTGTTCGCCCACAGCGGAATCACGACGTACAACCACCCGCCCAGCCCCCTTGGCCTGTGCTCTCACCGGCGATTTGGACACCCGGCCAGCCTAAAGCCCGGCACTGACATCCGCCCCGGACCCGGGAGATCGGCCCCCAATTGGACCCCTGCCGCTTACCTCGGGACATGTGTGCGGCATCCTTGTGACAGATCACACTGTTTGGACCGTCCGGCAAGATGGGGAACACGGTCCCCTGGTACCAAGGGGGAGCAAGATCCCCTGAGCAGGTCGACAAGGAGAGAACTCGTGGACGACGTTCTGCGGCGCAACCCGCTCTTCGCGGCGCTCGACGACGAGCAAGCTGCGGAGCTCCGCGCCTCCATGAGTGAGGTGACCCTCGCGCGCGGTGACTCGCTCTTCCACGAGGGCGACCCCGGTGACCGGCTCTATGTCGTCACCGAGGGCAAGGTGAAGCTCCACCGAACCTCCCCCGACGGCCGCGAGAACATGCTCGCCGTCGTCGGCCCCAGCGAGCTGATCGGCGAGCTGTCGCTCTTCGACCCGGGCCCGCGCACCGCCACGGCCACCGCACTGACCGAGGTCAAGCTCCTCGGTCTCGGCCACGGCGACCTGCAGCCCTGGCTGAGCGCCCGCCCCGAGGTGGCCGGCGCCCTGCTGCGCGCCGTCGCCCGCCGGCTGCGCAAGACCAACGACGCCATGTCCGACCTGGTCTTCTCCGATGTCCCCGGTCGCGTCGCCCGCGCCCTGCTGGACCTCTCGCGCCGCTTCGGCGTGCAGTCCGAGGAGGGCATCCACGTCGTGCACGACCTGACGCAGGAGGAGCTGGCCCAGCTGGTCGGCGCCTCGCGCGAGACGGTCAACAAGGCGCTGGCCGACTTCGCGCAGCGCGGGTGGCTCCGCCTGGAGGCGCGGGCAGTGATCCTTCTGGACGTCGAAAGGCTCGCGAAGCGTTCGCGCTGACGTCGTGCTGGGGGCTGCCGCCCCCAGACCCCCGCTTCGGCCTGAAGGGCCTCGTCCTCAAACGCCGGACGGGCTGGTGTAGTGACCCCATGTCCGAAAACGCGACCTCCAGAGGCCTCGACCCCCAGGGCTACATCGAGCGCGAAGGCTCCCTCGCGTGCGTGTCGCACGCCTTCCGCCCTGTCGTGGCCGCCGCGCGCGACCGGCTGCTCGAAGTGTTCGGGGCGCGGCTGGACAGCGCGTACCTCTACGGGTCCGTTCCGCGCGGCAACGCGCGCGTGGGGCGCAGTGATCTGGATCTGCTGGTCGCGCTCCGGCAGGAACCGTCCGAGGCGGACCGGGAGGCCGCCCGGGCGCTCGGTGAGACCGTCGACAAGGAGTTCGCGCAGATCGACGGGGTGGGGACGCTGCTGTACAGCCGGGCGCGGCTGCTGAGTGAGCTGGAGACGTACGACCTGGGGTGGTTCGTCGCCTGTCTGTGCACGCCGTTGCTCGGTGAGGATCTCGCCGAGTACCTGCCGCGCTATCGGCCCGACTCCCTGCTCGCCCGCGAGACCAACGGGGATCTCGCCCTGCTGCTGCCCCGCTGGCGGCAGCGGATCGTGGACGCCGAGAGCACCGACGAAGCGCGGCGCCCGCTCGTGCGGTTCATGTCCCGGCATCTCGTCCGCACCGGGTTCACGCTCGTCATGCCCCGCTGGAACGGCTGGACCAGCGATCTGCAGGAGATGGCCGGGGCCTTCGGCGCGTACTACCCGGAGCGCGCCGAGCAGATGCGTGCCGCGGCCGTCCTCGGGTACGAGCCGAACGGCGATCCCGCGGTGCTGAGTTCATACATCGACGACCTCGGGCCGTGGCTCACCGACGAGTACGCGCGCGTGCACGGCGTCAAAGCCCCGAGGGCTCAGGGCCTGCCCTAGATCAGCCCGTGCTCCTCCAGGTAGTCCAGCTGCGCCCGCACCGACAGTTCCGCCGCCGGCCACAGGGACCGGTCCACGTCCGCGTACACGTGCGCGACGACCTCGGACGGGGTGCCGTAGCCGTCCTCGACGGCCGTCTCGACCTGGGCGAGGCGGTGGGCGCGGTGGGCGAGGTAGAACTCGACGGCTCCCTGGGCGTCCTCCAGGACGGGGCCGTGGCCGGGCAGCACCGTGTGGACGCCGTCGTCGACCGCCAGCGACCGCAGCCGCCGTAGCGAGTCCAGATAGTCGCCCAGGCGGCCGTCGGGGTGCGCCACGACCGTCGTGCCGCGGCCCAGGATCGTGTCGCCGGTCAGGACCGCCCGATCGGCCGGGATGTGGAAGCACAGTGAGTCCGAGGTGTGCCCCGGGGTCGGTACGACCCTCAGCTCCAGGCCGCCGACGGTGACCACGTCACCCGCGGCCAGCCCCTCGTCGCCCAGCCGCAGCGCCGGGTCCAGGGCCCGCACCTTCGTGCCGGTCAGCTCGGCGAAGCGTGCGGCGCCTTCCGCGTGGTCCGGGTGGCCGTGGGTGAGGAGGGTGAGCGCCACCCGCCGGCCCGCCTTCTCGGCCGTGTCCACGACACTGCGCAGATGGCCTTCGTCGAGGGGGCCCGGATCGACGACGACGGCCAGGTCGGAGTCGGGCTCGGCGAGGATCCAGGTGTTCGTGCCGTCGAGGGTCATCGCCGAGGCGTTGGGCGCCAGGACGTTGACGGCCCGGGCGGTGGCGGGGCCGGTGAGAACCCCGCCCCGCGGCTGGCCGGGAAGGGCTGCTGCGTCGGTCATGCGGTGTTCTCTTCCCTCGGCGTCGTCGGTCCGTCCAGCCGCCGGTCAAAGGCCGGCGCAGCGCTCCGCAGCGGCCGATATGCCGCTACCGCGGCGTGGCCGCGAAGGGCTGCTGAGTCCGTCATGCGGAGGCTCCACCGGTCGGAAGGTCGGTCGGACGGTCAGTCGGGCTGTCGGTCGGACTGTCGGTCGGGATGTGCTTCGTGAACTCGTCGTGGCCCGGCCAGGACAGCACGATCTCGCCGTCCTTCAGCCGGGCCCGCGCGAGGACGGGGGTGAGGTCGCGGTCCGGGGCCGCGGCGAGCGCGTCGGCGGCCGTGGCGCAGCGGGCCAGCTGGCGCAGGGTCGCAATGGTGGGCGGCATCATCGTCAGCTCGCCCTTGTCGTACGAGGCCGCCGCGTCCCCGGGGCGGATCCACACCGTGCGGTCGGCCTCGGTGGAGGCGTTGCGGGTGCGCTGGCCGTGCGGGAGGGCGGCCACGAAGAACCAGGTGTCGTAGCGCCGGGACTCGAACTCCGGGGTGATCCAGCGGGTCCAGGCACCGAGGAGGTCCGAGCGCAGGACCAGGCCACGGCGGTCCAGGAACTCGGCGAACGAGAACTCCCGGGCGGCCACGGCCGCAAGGTCCGCCTCCCAGTCCTCGCCCGTGGTATCGCCCACCACGGAGTCGGGGGACGGCCCGGCGAGCAGGACGCCCGCCTCCTCGTACGTCTCGCGTACGGCCGCGCAGACGATCGCCTGGGCCGCCCGCTCGTCGACGCCGAGCCGCTGCGCCCACCACGCGCGCGTGGGGCCCGCCCAGCGGACGTGGTGCTCGTCGTCGCGGGGGTCGACGCCGCCGCCCGGATATGCGTACGCGCCTCCGGCGAAGGCCATGGAGGCGCGTCTGCGCAGCATGTGCACGGCGGGGCCGCTGTCGGTGTCCTTAAGGAGCATGACGGTGGCCGCGCGCTTGGGGACGACCGGAGTGAGCGTGCCGTCCGCGAGTCCGCGGATGCGTTCCGGCCAGTCCTGCGGGAACCACTGCCCATTCGCCATGGGCGGAGGCTATCCCGTGGTGCGCGAATGTTCGAGAGGTCGCCGAGGTCAGAGCGCCGGCTACCGCCGACTACGGAACGAGCTCGACCTGGATCTCGACCTCGACCGGTGCGTCCAGCGGCAGTACCGCCACGCCGACCGCACTGCGCGCGTGCACACCCTTGTCGCCGAGGACCGCACCGAGCAGTTCGCTGGCGCCGTTCACCACACCGGGCTGGCCGGTGAAGTCGGAGGCCGAAGCGACAAAGCCCACGACCTTCACCACGCGCGCGATGCGGTCCAGGTCACCGGCGACGGACTTCACGGCGGCCAGGGCGTTCAAGGCGCAGGTGCGGGCCAGCTCCTTGGCCTCCTCCGCCGTGACCTCCGCGCCGACCTTGCCGGTGACGGGCAGCTTGCCCTCCACCATCGGGAGCTGGCCGGCCGTGTAGACGTAGACACCGGACTGCACGGCCGGCTGGTACGCGGCCAGCGGCGGTACGACCTCGGGCAGGGTCAGGCCCAGCTCGGCCAGCTTCGCCTCTACGGCGCTCATGCCTTCTCCCGCTTCAGGTAGGCCACCAGCTGCTCGGGGTTGTTCGGCCCGGGCACGACCTGGACGAGCTCCCAGCCGTCCTCGCCCCAGGTGTCCAGAATCTGCTTCGTGGCATGGACGAGCAGCGGCACGGTTGCGTATTCCCACTTGGTCATGTGGCCGACTTTAGCCGCTGCCCGCCCGCCGCCCGTTCCCGCGTTATCCACAGGCTGTCGCGTGGTTGGCACACAGACTGGTTAGGCTCGAAGGCGTGAGCAGGCTCCAGGTCGTCAGCGGCAAGGGCGGGACCGGAAAGACGACGGTCGCCGCCGCCCTCGCGCTGGCCCTCGCGACCGAGGGGAAGCGGACGCTTCTCGTCGAGGTCGAGGGGCGCCAGGGCATCGCGCAGCTCTTCGAGACGGAAGCGCTGCCCTATGAGGAGCGGAAGATCGCCGTCGCTCCGGGGGGCGGGGAGGTGTACGCCCTCGCCATCGACCCCGAACTGGCCCTTCTGGACTACCTCCAGATGTTCTACAAGCTGGGGGGCGCGGGCAGAGCCCTGAAGAAGCTCGGCGCGATCGACTTCGCCACCACCATCGCGCCGGGCCTCAGGGACGTGCTCCTGACCGGCAAGGCGTGCGAGGCGGTCCGCAGGAAGGACAAGGCCGGGCGGTTCGCATACGACTACGTCGTCATGGACGCACCGCCCACCGGCCGCATCACCCGCTTTCTGAATGTGAACGACGAGGTGGCGGGCCTCGCCAAGATCGGCCCGATACACAATCAGGCGCAGGCCGTGATGCGGGTGCTGAAGTCGCCGGAGACGGCCGTCCACATGGTGACGCTGCTGGAGGAGATGCCCGTCCAGGAGACCGCGGACGGGATCGCCGAACTCCGCGCCGCCAAGCTGCCGGTGGGGCGGATCATCGTGAACATGGTGCGGCCCGAGGTGTTGGACGCGGAGGATCTGGAACTCGTACGCCGTGTGCCGCGTTCCTCTGTCGCCAGGTCGCTGTCGGCGGCGGGGCTCGGCGGGGCGCGCCGCGGTGGGAACGCGGAGAAGCTGGTGGACCCGCTGCTCCAGCAGGCCGAGGAATACGCCGAGCGGTACTCGCTGGAGCACGAACAGCGTGCGGTCCTCGCCGAGCAGGCCCTGCCGCTGCACGAACTGCCCCTGCTCACCGAGGGCATGGACCTGGCGGGGCTGTACGAGCTGGCCACCGAGCTGCGGCAGCAGGGCCTGTCATGAGCGGGGGCACGCGGAGCACGAGTCGTCAGCAGCGGAAGCAGGGGATGTCATGAGTCCGGAGCCGGCCCACACCCAGGACACCGCCCGCCATCACCTCTCCCCCGTGCGCGTGCTCGACGTCGACCCGCTGCTCGACGACCCGAAGACGCGGATCGTGGTGTGCTGCGGCTCGGGCGGGGTGGGCAAGACCACGACCGCGGCCGCCCTCGGCCTCAGGGCCGCCGAGCGGGGGCGCAAGGTGGTCGTCCTCACCATCGACCCGGCGCGCCGGCTCGCCCAGTCCATGGGCATCGACTCGCTCGACAACACCCCGCGCCGGGTGAAGGGCGTGGACGGCGACGGCGAACTGCACGCCATGATGCTCGACATGAAGCGCACCTTCGACGAGATCGTCGAGGCGCACGCGGACGGTGAGCGGGCCGCCGCGATCCTGAACAACCCCTTCTACCAGTCGCTCTCTGCGGGCTTCGCGGGCACGCAGGAGTACATGGCGATGGAGAAGCTCGGGCAGCTGCGCGCGCGGGACCAGTGGGACCTGATCGTCGTCGACACCCCGCCGTCCCGCTCGGCGCTCGACTTCCTGGACGCGCCCAAGCGGCTCGGCTCGTTCCTGGACGGCCGGCTGATCCGGCTGCTCACCGCCCCGGCCAAACTCGGCGGCCGGGCGGGCATGAAGTTCCTGAACGTCGGGATGTCGATGATGACCGGCACCCTCGGCAAGCTGCTGGGCGGTCAACTCCTCAAGGACGTCCAGACGTTCGTGGCCGCGATGGACACCACCTTCGGCGGGTTCCGCACGCGCGCGGATGCGACCTACAGGCTGCTGCAGGCGCCCGGGACGGCGTTCCTCGTGGTGGCGGCCCCGGAGCGGGACGCGCTGCGGGAGGCCGCGTACTTCGTGGAGCGGCTGGCCGCCGAGGACATGCCGCTCGCCGGGCTGGTGCTCAACCGGGTCCACGGCAGCGGCGCCGCCCGGCTGTCGGCCGAGCGTGCGCTCGCCGCCGCGGAAAATCTTGTGGAACCCCGCATTGTGGATCAGGACGGCGGGAAAGCTGGAGTTCGTAACTCTCCCGACACTTACGGCAGTTCAGAATCCCCCGCTTCCGAGTTCGCCGAGCCTCCCGCGTCCGAGACCGACTCCCCCGGTCCGGATCAGGAGGACGAGGGCGCCCAGAGCGTCGAGCGGCTCACCGCAGGCCTGCTCCGGCTGCACGCCGAACGTATGCAACTGCTCTCCCGCGAGCAGCGCACGCGTGACCGCTTCACCGCGCTCCACCCCGAGGTGGCCGTGGCCGAAGTGGCCGCGCTGCCCGGCGATGTGCACGACCTGGTAGGGCTGCGGGACATCGGGGACCGGCTCGCGGCCAACCGGCCGGAGCTGCCCGAGTCCGTCGTCGACTGAGCGTCTGTCGTCGACTGAGCCGAGGGGTGCCCTCAGCTCACCGCCGCGTAGTTCTCGTACACCTCGTCGTCGTCGAGCGGCAGGATCCCCACGCCGCGTTCGTATTCCAGACGAGCCGTCTCAAGAAGCCGGCGCCAGGAGGTGACGGTGGGTCGCCTGCGCAGCAGTGCGCGGCGCTCCCGCTCCGTCATGCCTCCCCACACGCCGAACTCGACGCGGTTGTCGAGCGCATCAGCCAGGCATTCAGTGCGTACCGGACATCCGGTGCACACCGCCTTGGCCCTGTTCTGCGCTGCTCCCTGAACGAACAGTTCATCCGGATCGGTAGTGCGGCAGGCGGCCTGCGCACTCCAGTCGGTTACCCAGCCCATACCGGCGCCGTCCTCTCCCGAATCGAGGCTCCCCCACGGCGGCAGCGGCATATTCACCGCCGCCAGTTGAGGACGTTACGGAAGGTGGGCACAGCGCAACACCCCCTTCGGGCCCAATCTTGAATGGCCCGAACGGACTATGCGTAAGCGGCAGATCACCCGGGGGAGTGAGCTGGTGACATGTGTGATCTTCCCGGCAAACCAGGACAGTTCAGTTGAGTCACAACGGGCGCCAGGTGACACACAAGGCGGATTCGGACACGCCCCCGTCAAAAAAGTTGGGGAACCTCCGGAACGATTCGGGGTCGCCGGACGTATTGATACGTGGCCCTACTGCTGTGACAGTTGAGAGCAGCTTAGGCCAAGGCATATACGCGTGTCCGGCGAATGAGAACGTAGGCTGCCCTCATGCCAAAGAAGCGCTCGGGCGGTGGCCTGTCCCCAACGCAGCAGGCCGCCAAGTTCCTCGGTGTCAGTGTGCTCGCGGGAGCCGTCCTGGCCGGCATCGCGCTGCCTGCCGTCGGCGCGCTGGGACTTGCGGCCAAGGGCTCGGTGGAGAGTTTCGACGAACTCCCCGCCACCCTCAAGACACCACCCCTGAGCCAGCGCACCACGATCCTCGACGCCGAGGGCGGCCAGATCGCCACGGTCTACTCGCGCGACCGCACGGTGGTGGGCCTCAAGGACATCTCGCCGTATATGCAGAAGGCGATCGTCGCGATCGAGGACTCGCGCTACTACCAGCACGGCGCGGTCGACCTCAAGGGCATCCTGCGCGCGCTGAACAAGAACGTGCAGAGCAGCGGCGTGGCCCAGGGCGCCTCCACGCTCACCCAGCAGTACGTGAAGAACGTCTTCGTGGAGGAGGCCGGCGACGACCCGACGAAGGTCGCCCAGGCCACCCAGCAGACCCTCGGCCGCAAGATAAAGGAGCTGAAGTACGCGATCCAGGTGGAGGAGGAGCTCGGCAAGAAGAAGATCCTCGAGAACTACCTGAACATCACCTTCTTCGGCGAGCAGGCGTACGGCGTCGAGGCCGCCGCCCAGCGCTACTTCTCCAAGCACGCCAAGGACCTCAACGTCCAGGAGTCGGCGCTCCTTGCGGGCATCGTGCAGTCGCCCAGCCGGTACGACCCGGTCAACGACGAGGCGGAGGCCACCAAGCGCCGTAACGTCGTCCTGCAGCGCATGGCCGACATGGGCGACATCTCGCAGGCGGAGGCCGACAAGGCCAAGAAGACGCCGCTGGGCCTCAACCCCAGCCAGCCGAAGAACGGCTGCATCACCGCGGTCAAGGGCGCCGGCTTCTTCTGCGACTACGTGCGCGAGGTGTTCCTCACCGACCCGATGTTCGGCAAGACCAAGGAAGCCCGGGCAAAGGTGTGGAACCAGGGCGGTCTGACGATCCGTACGACGCTCGACCCGCAGTCCCAGTCGTCGGTCCAGGCCTCCATCAAGGAGCACGTCTACAAGACCGACGACGTGGCCACGGCCGCCACCATCGTCGAGCCCGGCACCGGCAAGATCCTCGCCATGGGCCAGTCCCGTCCGTACGGCTTCGGCAAGCACGAGACGCAGATCGACCTGTCCGTGAACCAGTCCATGGGCGGCGGCGCGGGCTACCAGCCCGGTTCGACGTTCAAGCCGATCGTGGCCGCGGCCGCCATAGAGGGCGGCACGCCGGCGAACAAGACGTACCCGTCGCCGTACGAGATGGCGTACCCGAGCCCGGTCTCCATCTGTGACGGCAAGCAGTGGAAGGACGACCCGTACAACCCCACCAAACTCACCAACGAGAACGTGGAGGAGCACGGGCCGTACAGCATGAAGGAGGCGACCGCGAAGTCGGTCAACACCTACTACGTGCAGCTGATCAGCGACATCGGCATCTGCCCGGTCACCGAGATGGCCAAGAAGATGGGCGTGGAGCGCGCGGACGGCGGCAAGATGCAGCAGGCGCCCTCCATCGCGCTCGGTACCCAGGAGATGTCCCCGCTGACCATGGCGAACGCGTACGCCACCTTCGCCTCGCGCGGCATGTACTGCACGCCGGTCGCCATCGAGTCCATCACCCAGACCGTCGGCAGCCAGAAGAAGTCCCTCGCGGTGCCGAAGTCGACCTGCACGCGCGCGATGTCGCAGAAGACCGCCGACACCGTGACGACCCTGCTGAAGGGCGTGGTCGAGGACGGTACGGGTACGGAGGCGGGCCTCACCGACCGCCCGAGCGCCGGCAAGACCGGTACCACGGACAACCGCTACGCCGCCTGGTTCGTCGGCTTCACCCCGAACATGGCGGGCGCGGTCTGGGTCGGCGACCCGGCCCACAAGCGCCAGATGAAGGACATCAGCATCGGCGGCGTCTGGAACGACAAGGTCTACGGCGGCAAGGTCCCCGGCCCGATCTGGCGCGACATGATGACCGGCGCCCTGGACGGCAAGCCGGTGGAGGAGTTCAACCTCGTCAACATCCCCGACGGCAACAAGGGCAAGGGGAAGGGCAACGACGACGGGAACAACGGAGACAACGGCGGCACCACCGACGGCGGCCTCATCGGCGGCCTGACGGGCGGCGCCACGGACGGCGGCACCACCTTCCCGACGCCCACCTTCTCCATCCCGGACAACCTGTTCCAGGGCACCAGCAACGGGAACGGGAACGGGGGGCGGCGCGGCTGACGCCGTGACCTGAGAACGCCGACGGCCCCTGATCTTCATACGAAGATCAGGGGCCGTTCCCTTCGGTACGCCCCGAGCCGCTCAGCCCGCGAGCAGCTTCTTCACCGCTGCGGCGACCCGGCCGCCCTCGGCCAGGCCCGCGACCTTCGGGTTCACGATCTTCATGACGGCGCCCATGGCACGCGGCCCCTCGGCGCCGGCCGCCTTGGCCTCCTCGACGGCCTGGGCGACGATGTCGCTCAGCTCCTCGTCGCTGAGCTGCTTGGGCAGGTACTCGGCGAGCACCTCGCCCTCCGCCTTCTCCCGCTCGGCGCTCTCGGCCCGACCACCCTGCGCGAAGGCATCGGCCGCCTCCCGGCGCTTCTTCGCCTCCTTGGTGATCACCTTCAGCACCTCGTCGTCGGAGAGCTCGCGCTTCTCCTTGCCCGCGACCTCCTCCTTGGTGATCGCGGCGAGCGTCAGCCGGAGCGTCGAGGAGCGGAGCTCGTTGCGCTCCTTGATCGCGGTGTTGAGGTCTTCCTGCAGCTTCGACTTGAGCGTGGTGGTCATGGATTTGATTGTCGCAGGTGTGGAAGGCCGGATGCCCGTTCATTTCAAGGGCGGTGGGGGCCGGGGGGCGGCCCGGGCGGTCCTCCGGGTCTGACACGATGGACGTATGCGCGCTCGATACGGAGTACCTCTGGGGATCGCGGCGGCCGGTGCCGCCGGTGTGGTGTACGCGGCGGGTTTCGAGGTCCGCTCCTTCCGCCTGCGACGGGTGACGGTCCCCGTCCTGCCTGCCGGAATGCGTCCCCTGCGGGTCCTCCAGGTCTCCGACATCCACATGGTCGGCGGGCAGCGCAAGAAGCAGCGCTGGCTGCGCTCGCTGGCCGGACTGCGTCCCGACTTCGTGATCAACACGGGCGACAACCTGTCCGACCCGGAGGGCGTCCCGGAGGTGCTGGACGCCCTCGGCCCCCTGATGGAGTTCCCGGGCGCGTACGTCTTCGGTTCGAACGACTACTACGGCCCGAGGCTCCGCAACCCCGCCCGCTACCTGCTGGAGAAGGCCCAGGGCCGCCACGGCCTGAACGGCAACCCTCCGGTGGTGGGCGCGATCCACAACCCGTGGGAGGACCTGCGGGACGGTTTCGACGCGGCGGGCTGGCTGAATCTGACGAACACGCGCGGCAGCCTGAAGATCGAGGGCGTCACCCTGGAGCTGACGGGCCTGGACGACCCGCACATCAAGCGCGACCGCTACCCCCAGGTGTCCGGCGGCCCGTCCGTCACCGCGGACTTCTCGATGGGCGTCGTACACGCCCCGTACCTGCGAGTGCTGGACTCCTTCACGGCGGACGACTACCCCCTGATCCTGGCCGGCCACACCCACGGCGGCCAGCTCTGCATCCCCTTCTACGGCGCCCTGATCACCAACTGCGACCTGGACCCGGAGCGGGTGAAGGGCCTGTCGAGGCATACGGCGGAAGGCCGCACGTCATACCTCCACGTGTCGGCCGGTTGCGGAACGAACCGCTACACGCCGGTACGGTTCGCGTGCCCGCCGGAGGCGACGCTGCTGACGCTGGTGCCCAGGACGTAACCCGGTCGCCTCACTCACCTCGCCCCATATACCCCCTTTGCCTAGCTTGGGGGTATGACTGCCCCGATACCCAGGGACATCCCGGACCTCCCCGCAGTCCCCACAGTGCCCACAGTGCCGGGCATGCCCGGACTGCTGCCCTCCCCCGTCCCCGCCTCCGCGGTACTGGCTCCCATACACCGCCCCCTCACCGCCGCCTACCGCCTCCTGGTCGCCCTGGCGGCAGTGGCAGGCGTGACGATCGACCTGCTGCTCGGCAGCCCGGTCCGCGTCCTGAGCTACTTCACCATCCAGAGCAGCATCCTGCTGGCCCTGGTCTTCGCCCTCGGGGCCCGCCGCGCCTGGACGGCCCGCCACCCGCTCCCCTCCGCCCTGACGGGCGCGACGCTGCTCTACATCACGATCACCGGGCTGGTGTACCACCTGCTCCTGGCGGGCGCCTCGACCCCGTTCTCCATGACGGGCGGCACAACACCCCCGACAGGCTGGCAGTGGATCAGCAACCAGCTCCTCCATACGGCTGTCCCCGTCGCCGCACTGCTGGACTGGCTGATCCTGACGACCCCCTGCCGCCTCCACCTCCGCCAGGCGCCGACGTGGCTGCTCTACCCCCTGGCCTACCTGGTGTTCTCCCTCGTCCGGGGCGAGCTGATCCTCCCCGGCACGCCGGGCCGCTATCTCTACCCGTTCCTGGACGCCGACCTGCACAGCTACAAGAACGTCCTCGGCAACGCCCTCCTCCTCGGCCTCGCCTTCTACGCCCTCGCCGTCGTCATGATCGCCGTCGACCACGCCCGCCCCAACCCCGTCCGCCACCGCCCCCATCACCGCGCGAAAACCGGATTTCGTCTACAGCCACCGGTGGGCTAAAGTAAACGACGTCGCCGCGACAAGCAGGACATGCGACGACATCGGGGTGTAGCGCAGCTTGGCAGCGCGCTTCGTTCGGGACGAAGAGGTCGTGGGTTCAAATCCCGCCACCCCGACAGCCGAAACACCAGGTCAGGGCCGGTTCCCCTTCACGGGAAACCGGCCCTGACTCGTTCCACGGGGTCCCTGGGGAGTGATTGGGGAGTGGATCAAGGAAATCCACTCCCCAACGTCACACTCTCGATTCGCTCTCAGCAGCGCATCGAGGGCGTGCACCGGTGACCGCGGGTGCATGTCAGACCGTGCCGCCAACGCCTCCTTCCACTGCTCGGTCAGTTCGTCCATGAGCCGGTTCCTCATCCGCGCCGCGATGTGCGAGTAGCAGGCTTGTACCGAGCCGTCCTCGGAGTTTCAGCCACCAGCGACGCCCCCGAGAGAAGGAGGGTCGACCGTCTGGCTTCCTAGATTTGCCGATCTTGAACGCATCTGACCAAGATTGGATCGAACGGCAACTAAGCGCATGGTTAGCAATACACTGCGCACATGTCTTCAGAGGCGGAGGTCCCACCAGACGCCCTGGTCCTCCGCTTCAAGCCGATGGACCCGGAGCGGTGCCTCAAGCGCATCGCCATCGACCATCGCGACACAGGCCACTACTGCCTGTCGGTGTTCGCTGACGCACCGCGCCCCGACGAGACGCAGGAGGAACTCAAGGCCAGACTCCTGGCCGCGTCCGAACTTCAAGGCATGAACCCGAAAAGCAACAAGACGTACTGGCAGTGCACCCAGGCAGAGAAGCTCCTGGAGCGGAAGTTTGCGTTCCGGAAGGATGGGGGCGACGAAGTGCCCGAACACTACTCTGTCGACTTCGGCTCCGCAGAGCCTACTCTCGAAGACGTGAACAGGTTCATCGAAGCATTCGACGACGAGCCCGAGAAGAGGCCCAGGTGATTACTCGGATCGAGATCGACCCAAATGTGCGCGTTCGCGGCAACGGTACGCGTGCGGGCTTCGAGGACGTCCGAGGTCCGATCGCGGTGAACATGCCGGTTGAGGTGTTCGAGCCGGAGAGTGGGCTAGTTGGCCCTGGCCGGGTCACTGAGATCGACCCGGCACGTCGGCTGGTGTTCCTGTCTGTCGAGTGGAGCAAGCTCGAAGAGCGTCCCAATGCTGGAGAACCCACCGAGACATTGGAGATGCTCGCGAAGATTCGCTGCCTGCCTGTGTCGCCGACGCTGCGCGCGCCCACCTCCGTCTTGCGTCCTCACATCCACACTGGCTTGCAGAACCTCTACGGAGAGCTACGCGAAGCAGGCCAGTCAAGCGAAGAACTGGTGGTATCAGCGCTGTGAGTCTCCAAGTCACGTTCATGGGCTTCGCCGAAGCAGCAACGTTCGATGCTCGCGGCCAGCTTGCTCTAATTGGGTTCAGCCCTCAGGCGTTCACGGTTGAGCAGTTCCCTGGCCAGGTCAACGCGCCTCTCATCATGATCATCGATGACGATGATGAAGGCGCGACTCTCAAGGCTGGCCGAACTGCGAACGTTCGCATCATGGTGAAGAACGATTCGGGGGAGGTGGTCTTCTTCGTCGAGCAGGCGACGCCTGTAAACGAAGTCAAGAACTCTGGGATGCTGCCCGGACGTCTCGCCCTCGTAGCGCAGGTCCCCGTCACTGCTTCCAAGGCCGGACGCTACACGTACCACGCCACAGTCACGGTTGTCGGGGACGACTCCCCAGAACTCACAGCGCAGGCATCTCTTCGGGTCGTAGACCAAGCGCTGCTTGACGCGCGAAGGGCAGCAGCTCAGCAGAATAGGGAAGGCCAGGTCGGCTAAGGTCGTGGGTTCAAATCCCGCCGCCCTGACAGCCGAAACACCAGGTCAAGGCCGGTTTCCCCTCACGGGCAACCGGCCCTAACTCGTTCCACAGAGTCCCTGGGGAGTGGATCAAGGGAATCGACTACCCGACGTCACTCCCGATTCGCTCTCAGCAGCGCATCGAGGGCGTGCACCGGTGACCGCGGGTGCATGGCAGACCGTGCCGCCAACGCCTCCTCCCACTGCTCGGTCAGTTCGTCCATGAGCCGGTTCCTCATCCGCGCTGTGATGTGCGAATAGCGAGCTTGCACCGAGCCGTCCTCGTGCCCCATCCGTTCATCCATGAGTTTGGGCGGGGTCCCGAGCTCCTCCATGACTGTCTTATGGGAGTGCCTGAGCCCGTGCGGAGTGAGACCCCGTGCGATCGGCAGCCAGCATGCGTCGGCACGACCGGAGGCATTCCGGCCCCGCGCCGGCACTCCTGGCCAGGGGTGCGCCATCACGGGTACAGGGCGTGCCTCCTGTGGGGCCTTCTTCGGGTACCACCCCGTCGTGGCCGGATGGAACAGCCAGGTCGCGAAACCGGTACGGCGCCAGTGCGCGGCCGTCTCGCCCGTCTGGCCCGCACGGACGTAGCCAAGTTCCGCAATGGCTGTCTCCACCTTGATCCGCGTTCGCTCCGCAACCATGTCCGGACGGTTCAACACGTTCGAGACCGTTGCCGCAGAGACCTCGGCGCGGCGGGCGACGTCGGCCAGCTTTGCGCCGACGTGCCGGGCAGCGCCGTTGGCGGGACCGTGGCCACGGAACACGTAGGCGTGCTCGTGGCACGGGCAGGGCGCCGACTCGGTCCGGGCGATATGACTTGCGATCAGGCCAGACAGCCACTTCGGAGTGTCGATGGTCCGGTAGGAGTCGTCCTTGGGCGGGCAGCGCTCGAACTCCCCCGAGTCGAGTTCGTAAAGCTGCCACTCCACTCGCACCGATGCGGGGCGGACGAACTTGCGCTCCAGGCCGACGATTTCGCCCCATCGCATGCCGGTGTAGCCCTTCAGGACCACAGCTACGAATTCGTCGTCACGGCCAGACAACAGCGAACTACGCTCGGCTGTCAGCAGGATCCCAAGAGCGTCGGTCACCACCTTCTCGGGGCCGCGGTTCCGAGAGCGTCCGGCACGCTTTCCTCGACCGCGCCGCTTGGTTGCCGGGTTGGAATCGCGAAGTCCTTCATCCACAGCGTCGGCGAGGATGAGGTGCAGTGTGCCGTGCCAGGTCTTCACGCTGGACGCGGCGTAGGGCTTCCGCTCCTTCTTCTCCCAGGCGCCGACGTCAGTGGGCTGGATGTCGGCGATGGCCTTGTCCTCGAAAGCGGGGAGGAGGTGCTCCTCTATGTGCCGCTTGTAGTTCTGCATGGTGGATGCGGCCAACTCCTGTGCCGCGTACCAGCGGTTCACATACTCGCCGAAGGTTTCCTTACCGGCGTTCGGATCGCGATAGCCGACCTCTCTGACCTTGGCCTCCGCGTCGTTCGCTGCCTTCGCGGCCTCGCGCTTGGTAGCAAATCGGATCGTGGCTCCGTTGGCGTCCACCACGGTGCGGAGCACGCCTGGTGCAATCCAGTACCGGCCTCGGTAGTAATCGGCGCGCTTCTCGCCGTAGCCCATAGTTACCTCTCGCGACAAAGCGAGGGGTGGAGGCCATGGCAGGCCTCCACCCCTCGTGATCGGCTGTTCTGTCAGGCGGCATTCCGTGCGCGACGCGGACGGCGCGCACGGAGACTCGCTACCGGCCGTACCGGCTGCGCTGTAGTGCGGCGCCGGGGTATGGCTTCGCTCTCGATGGCGTTTGCCGGGTTGGGCCGCTCTTCAAGAATGTGGAAGATCTCTTGAACGTGATCGCTCGTAAAGCGGTACCCGCCACCGCTCCTCAGGAAAGGGATGCGCCGTCGGCGAACTTGCTCCTTCACCCACCACTCCGAGCACCCCAGTGACGCCGCTACCTCCGCCGCCGAATAGCTCAGGGGAAGTCCACTCTCCTTCGGCACCTTCGTGACTCCTCTCTGCCTTCTGGGGAATCCGCAACATCCGCCACACCGCAACATTGCTGGTCAGCGGCCTGAATCTGTGGCGGATGCCGTTTCTGTTGCGGATAGGTGCCGCCACACAGGGCGCGCGGCGGTACCTGGGGGTTGCGGCTCGTCAGCCGGCGATGCGGAGTGGGCGTGTGTCGGTTTCCGCGAACATGTGGCGGCTCGCGGAAGGGTCTTCCGCCACAGATTCATCCCCGCTGACCTGCGATGTTGCGGATGTGGCGGATGTTGCGGACTTCTGGGGGTCCGGGGGGCAGTAGCGGTTCCAGGCGTCTTGGAGGTCTTCCGCGTAGTAGCCCTTGGGGGTCGCCGCGCCCACCCGGATGCCGCGGGGCTTGATGGGGCTGTTGTCGGGGCGCACGTACTGGCTGAGGAGCTTGGACAGGGCGCGTGCGGTGAGGGGCTTGATGCCTTGTCCGTCCTCGCTCATGTCGGCCCACGGGGCGTCGTCCAGGTTGAGGAGGACTTCCAGGATGGCCGCGGTGGGCATCCGGTCTACTCCGCAGAACACCTTGTCGCGCAGGTCGGTCAGCAGGCGGACCCCGAGGGATGCCTGATCGCCCTCGGATGCGGCCTTGATGAGCGCCAGGCAAGCCGCGCGGGCCCGTTCAGGCCAGTGCCCGCCGGCCGCGTCTGCGACCGCGAGCAGGGGCTCCCATACGTCGGCCGGCCGGTCGGTGACGCCTTCGGGCATCTCCGGCCAGGCTTCGGCGACCTGGTCGTGCAGGGTGGCCGTCCATTCTGCGAGCCGGTCCCGCAGGGCGTGTCCCTGCCTTTCGTGGATGCGCCGGCGGTAGGGCTCGCACTTCTCGTTGGGTGCCTTCTTGCGCATGCGGATGATGACCGAGCGGGTCAGGATGGTGGTCGGCAGGGAGCCGAGTCCGGCCATGGCGACCGCGCAGAACGACGGGAAGAACCCTGCCTTCTGGTCCGATCCTTCCCCGACGCAGCGCAGTGACTTGGCGCCGCGCCGGTAGCCGGAGTTGAGGAACCCGCGGACTTCCTCGTTCCCGCCGGCCTTGGGCCCGAACACGGTGTCGATCTCGTCGAAGAGGAGCGTGGGGGTGCCCTCGTCTGCGGAGACGAGCCGGAACAGGGCGTTGGCGGAGGCGTTGACGGTGGTCGCCGCGCGCGGCGTGAGGGTCTCGATGATCTCCAGGGCTCGGGACTTCCCCGATCCTGGTTCGGGGCTGAGGAAGGCGATGCGGGCGGTGCCGTCGAGGGCGTCCATCAGGTGCGCGTGCGCGTCCCACAGGGCGACGGCGGTGTAGGCGTGTTCGGTGGGGAAGACGTTGAAGCGGCGGTGGAAGGCTTCCACCTCGTCCAGCAGAGCGGCCCCGTCGATGGTGTCGGTCATGCGGCGGCCCTCCTTTCGGGCAGTGCTGCGGGAGCTCCCGTGCAGGCGGATTGGTGGGCGGCGTACTCGGCTGCCAGAGCGGCCACCTTCGGCGCTCCGGTGGCGGTGCCCCTGTGCCCGCAGGAGCAGGCGTAAGCGGCGTTGGGAGTGTCGCCGGGGCGAGTCGACCAGCGAGCGCCGTCGTAGTGGTGCCGGTAGACCGGTGGGGCGTAGATGCGGATACCGGGCTGCTCCGACGTTGGGTCGAGGGTGCTGTGGCGGGCCTGGTCGCTGCGGAACTGGTCAGGGCGAAGAGCAGAAGGGACGCCCTTTCGGGCGGCGACCTTCGGCCCGCCTACGGCCGCCGTGTCCACAAGCTGCGGAGCGGCCACCGCTCCGCCGTGGCCGGGGAGGCTCTTAGTAGGCGGGGGGCTGGTCATGCCGCCCTCCCACCAGGGGTGTTGTGGGCGATCGACCAGTCCAGACCACGCGTGATGACGTCGTCGTAGTAGCGCTGGGACTGTGTCGCGTTGCCCGATGCCGCCCTACTAAGAGCCTCCTCAACCTCCGACTGGTCGAGGTCGCCGGACACGATCAGCCGACCCAGAGCCCGTGCGGCCCGCAGCAGGGTGGCGTTACGGGTGCCGTCCGCGGCCGTGGCCACGTTGTCCACCTCGCCCCGCAGCGCCGCCGCGGCGTACCCGCTCGCGCGCGTCGTCACGGCTACCGTGCTGCCGTGCGCGGGCCGCGGGCGAGGCTTGAGCAACTCGTGGAGCCACTCGGGCAGCACGGCCGGGGGCCGGTCGTCGAGGATCTCGTAGACGCCGTCCGGGGTGATGCTGCCCGCGGCGACCACGTACCCACCCCATCCACGGGTGTCGATCTTCTTGGCGAGGCGTCCAGCGGTGTTGTGCAGTCGGGCGCCGGGGGGCTGGGTGAAGTACAGGTGCTCTCCACCGCGCGCGGTCCGCACCCGGTAAGTGGCGGGCACGGTCTGTTCGGCGCGCTCGCAGAGCGCCGCAAAGGAAGTTGCGCCGTCAGGCGCTCCCTTCAGCTCTTCAGGCTTGAGCGTGTCCAGGTCGACCACCAGCAGCCCGGAGGGGCCGGTGGCGACGCCGACGTTGTAGGGCCGTTGGGCCCATGCAGCGGTGAGGAGCGCGGCGTCGGTGGTGGCGCGCTGTTCGGGGGTCTTGTGTCCCTCGATGCAGCGTCCGTTGTGGGGGCAGTACTTCTCCGCGTGGCCGACGGGCCGCTTGTCGCGGGGGTGCAGCAGGATGACGGGCCAGCCGCGTTGTGCAGCTTCCAGCGCCGCGGAGAGCAGCGCGGAGCGGGCGTTATGGGTCATGCTGGATGTCTCCAGTTCCTTGATGGGTGACTGGTTGGACAAGGGCGGCCCCGCTTCTTTGGCGAGAGTGGGGGGCCGCCCTTGGCGTAGTTACTTCTTTGAGAAGAGCTTGATCGTGATGCCGCCGGCGCCGACCGGCCCAGCAGCGCCGGCTATGACGGTTGCGGTGTGCGAGGCGACGTCCATGAGCCAGCACAGGGCGGCGACGACTCCCCAGGTGCCGAGGGCGGCGGCTCCGGCGATGGCGAAGGGGAGCAGGAGGCGCCGCCACGGGAAGGCGGCGGCGGTGTTGTCCTGGATGACGAAGACGACCGGCTGCCCGGTGGCTTCGGCGCGGCGGTAGAGGTCGGCGGGGATGTGCGGGGCGAGGTGTCCGGGCGGTTCGCGGTGGTCCATGTGGTGCTCCCTTCCGGCAGGTTGAGGAACGTGTGGGCGCCCGCGCGGAGGGATTCCGGCGGGCGCCTGATGGTGACGGTGTGTGGTTGTAGTGGCTACCGGCTAGTGGCTAGTGGCAAGCCGAAAAGGCCTGCTGGTGGCCACTGGTGGGCGGTAGCGGGGTGTTCTAGTGGCTAGTGGCAAGTTTCCGGTAGCCAGTAGTCGGTAGCCGTGTGTGAGCGTTCAGGCGTGGTCGGGGTGGACGTAGACCGAGTGCGGTCCGTTGTCCCGGTAGACCAGCTCGCCCCGCTCGGCCGCCGCCTTGAGCGCCTCGCGCACCGCCTGCCGGCTGCGCCCGACGTGGTCGGCGACGGCGGACGGCTTCATGCCCGCGCTGCCGGCATCGGCGATCGCGGCGATTGCGTCCGCCAGCCACTCAGGCCCCGCCCCGCCCTGCGGCGCCGGCGAGTCGTCGCCGTCGTTGTCGCGGAGCGCGGACAGGTTCAGCCCCGGACGCTCCGGCCGTTCACGCTCGGGGCGGCGGGTGGGTTCGGGCGCGGTGCCGAAGTGTTCGTCGATCTCGCGCATGAACGCATCGGCCAGCCGGTCGACCTCGGATACGGGACCCTGCTCCGGCTCGGGCCCGTCCTCGCGCTCGTCACGGAGCGCGGACAGGTTCAGCCCGCGCCGCCCCTCCCCACCCTCGTCCAACTCGCTTACGGGCGCGGCGGGTTGGGGCTGGTGCATCCACGCGATGCGGTCGGCATCCCACCGGCGCGCGTACGCGTCGCCGGCGGCCGTGGCGGACACGGCATCCAGGACCGGATGGCGCTCGGAGGTGGCGGCGACGATCTCGCGGATCTGGCTGGGAAGGATCCGCCAGCACTTGAACAGCGCGGCCGCGGATTCCGGTGTTCCCATGAACCCCGCCCCCTTGTACGGGGCTTGGTCGACCTTCAGGCCGCGAGTGCCGGGGAACAGCTTGCTCAGGTCCATGCCTTCCTTCTCGCCGCCGGTGAGCGCGACGCGAACCTTCGCCTCCCGCCGGATCATCAGGTTCCCCAGCACGCTGCCGGTCGACCCCAGCGCGGTCAGCACGGTGCGGACGCCCATGGCGCGGAGCATCCGGATGACTTCCAGGATCTTCGCGGCGAGCTTCTTCATGGCCTTGTCCATGCTGGTGAGGATCTCCGCGCCCTCGTCGATGACCAGCATGATCTGCGGGATCGACGGGCCGATCGGCAACAGGTCGGTGTCCTCCCGCGCCATCAACGCCTGATACGAGATCTTGCGCTGGTGCCCGATCCGCAGCACCGCATCCAGCATCGTGTGCGCCTCCTCGACGGTGCCGGCGAGCCAGTCGATACCGGGCCTGAGGGGGCGCTCGCCGGGGGCGGGCTGGTGCTGCAGGGCGGGCAGGACCCAGGACAGGCCGGCGGAGCCGGCGTTGAGGTCGATGACGAAGGTGAGCACGTCGGTGGCGCGGGCGAACCCGGCGAGGATGACGTGAACCATGTTCGTCTTGCCCGACCCGGTGGGGCCGACGACCAGCGCGCACTGCTCGCGCAGGTAGGTGAGGATCTGCTCCGCGTTCGAGCGGTAGCCCCACGGGATCCCGGTGAGCAGGGACAACGGCGCGTAGTCGGTGGGGTAGGGGGTCTCGGTCTCCAGGGCGTTGACGGTGGAGACGTCGATCAGGGTCCGGCCCTGGTGGACACCCGGGCCGGCGACGGCGGTGCAGCCGTGCGGTAGATGCGCGTCCGCCGACAGGGCCGCGGCCCGCGCGGCGATCTGGTCGTACGTCGTCCCACCCGGCAGCTCCGCATCGAGGGTGAACCCGGTGCCGGTGGGCCACTGCTCGACCGCGAGCACGCGCACGGTGATGCCGCAGACACGCTGGATGCGGTCGACCCATTCGGCGGCGATCGTGCGCCGTTCGGCAGACAACTCCGCGGCCACCGCCCGCTGTTCGGCGGCGATGGCCTCCTCTTCGCGGGCCTCCTCGTACAGGTTTGTCGACCGGGTGGCGGTGCCCATGCCGACGCCGATGGCGGCGAGGGAGCCGAGCGCGGTCCAGGTGAGCGGTCCGTGCGTCATGGCCCAGGTCGTCCAGCCCGCCCCTACCAGCCAGGAGGCGGCGCGGGCGGCGATGGTGCGGCCCGCGTTGCGGAGCCGGATGCCGGCGGCGGTGTGGCCGATGGCGCCGGCGGCGCCGACGGCGAGTGCCCAGCCCGGGGGCATGGCGGTTGCGGCGCCGGTGGTGGCGACGGCGAACATGCCGGTGGTGGCGGACAGGGCGCCGGTCACGGGTCCGTGACCGGCCGCCCAGTCCCACACCGGGCCACCCTGAACCTCGGGCTGGGTACTGGGCTTGCTGTTGTTCTTGGTCATGGTGACCTCGGTGGTGGTGGCCATGGTCAGACGTTCCAGCCCTTCTCAGCCTCGGTGCCGTTGCGGGGGTCCTCGTGGCGGGCGATGTCGTGTTCGTGGACGTTGCGGAAGAGCGGGACGAGGGTGTCGGCGTCGTCGACGGCGTTGAGGAGGGTGCGGTGGATGTCGTCGAACGCGGCGGCGACGTCCTTCTCGAAGGCGAATTCCTCATCGGAGCGTTCGGCCAGGATGCGGAAGGTGTTGGCGATCGACTGCATGGCGGTGGGCAGGTTGTCGATCATCGCGAGGACTTCCATGTTCCCGTCGGGCTCGTACTGGCGGGCGGCGCTTTCCATCTCGGCGGCGGCCTCTTCGAACTTGAAACCGGACACGTGGATGACCTCCGAGGCTGCGGGTGCGGTGGGGATGAGGTGGGCGGGACGCTCGACACGGTCCCCGATCACGTCTGTGTCGCCGGCGGCTGCCGCGTCCGCGGCGGCCTCCTCGGCGGTGCGGGTGGCGCGGATCTGCTCGTCGCGCGCGGCACGCTTCTCGCGGGCGGACAGCAGGAGGCGCTGGTAGAGGCGCCGGCCGGGGTGGACTAGCCAGGACCAGCCGAGCTTTTTGCCGAGCGGGGTGGTCAGGCATCCCAGCACGCCGGCGGCGGTGCCGGCGAGCGCGGCGAGCAGGCGCCGTCCCTGGAAGCGGGCCGCCGACTTGAGCAGGCCGAAGCGGGCCTTGCGGCGGGCGGGCGCCTTACGCACCCGTTCGCGCTTCGCCGTGACCTGTGCACCGGTGGCGCGGTCGCGGGCGGCGCGGGCCTTGTTGACCAGCGCGCGGGAGCCTGCAGCGGCCTTGCCCGCCGCCCAACTCCCCGCACGTTTCAGCAGCCCCCGCGACCCGGCAGCCGTCTTGTTGGCGCGGGTGGCGGCACGGGCATCTCGTCGGGCGTCGGCGACCGCGCGGCGGGCCGCGGTGGTCTGCTGCCGGGCCGACGAGCGCGTCGGCGTCTGCGCCCGGTTGTTGCTGCGCAGGGCCCGGACCTGTCCGAGACGGCCCGCACCGCGACCGCCCGTGCCGGCGCGTGACGTGCCAGGGGCGCCGTGACGCCCACCGGAACGCCCCGCGCTACCGCCGCCGGACCGCAGCCCCAACGACCCCGCCCCGGTTCGGGTCTTGGCGCCCTTGGTGTTCTTGGTGCTGCGTCCGCGCCCGCCGGAGAGCAGGCCGGAGCTCCCGCGGGAGCCGGACGAGGGGGTTCGGGTGCTGCGGCGATTGGTGCCGCCCTGCCGGTTGGCGCTGGTAGACCGGCCGCCGTTGGCGGTGGTGGTGCGGTTGCGGCGGTGGGCGCGGACGGCGGCCGTGGCACCTGCGACGGCGGCGCCGCCCGCGGCCACGGCGAGCGCGACCGGCCCGCCGCCGACCAGGGCGGCGGTGCTGACCGCGCCGACGGCGCCGTTGGTGCCGGCCAGAGTCAGCGGCAGCACCGGGATACCACCCGGCGTGTGCGCCAACTCCCGCCCAACGGTGGGGGCTTGGGCCTGCTCGCTGGGCGGGGAGGGAGGTTCGGGCGGCGGTGCGGTGGTAGCCGGGTGGGCTACCGGTTCGGTGGTGGTGTCGGTCATGCTGTGAGCACTCCTTCAGGGGAGTAGGGCCCGGCCGAAGCTGTGGAAGGTGGTTGGCCGGGCCTGCCGGATCGGGGGACTTCAGGCAGCGCGCTGTTCCTCGGGAAAGGCGCAGGTCACACACATGCCGAGCGACGTGGGGATGACGTATCCGGCATCCCGGCCGCACTCGGGGCACCTGCGCCGCGCGGCATTGGCCTTGGCCAGCGCCGCCCATTTCGCCGGCGTCATCGGCCGGACGGACTTGGCCTTGTCGATCTCGTACAGGTAGGCGACCAGCGGGCCGCGGCGCCGCCGCGGGCGTTCGACCTGTGCGGCGACGTCCTGTCCGCCGGGGCGCAGGTCGTGCGCCCGGAGCTGCCGGAGTGTGGCCAGACCCTCCGGGGCCAGTTGCCACGGGTAGACGGGGATGCTGGCCATCAGTTGCCCGCGATGGCCAGCTCAGCGCCGCCCGTGCCGGGGTCGCGGAGTTCGGCGTAGCGGGCGGACACCCAGCCCACCGACCAGCCGCACAGCTCCGCAGCCGACCGCACCGACAGCCCAGCATCGAACGCGGCCGCCACGATGCGGCGGGCCTCATCCTCCGGCAACTTGCTCTCGGCCGGGCCGCGCTCAAGCAGCGTGGCGCGTTCACGGGTCAAGCGCTCCTGGCGTTCACGCTGTTCACGCTCGGCCCGCTCGGCAGCCGCGCGGCGCTCGTTCTCGGCTCGCTCGCGGGCCTGCCGTTCGAGGCGTTCACGGTCGTGTTCACGCTGTTCACGCTCGTGTTCACGGCGTTCACGCTCGACCCGTGCGGCAGCCTCAACCCGCTCCCGGGCCTCGCGCTCTTCCCGGGCCCGGCGCTCTTCCCGCTCGGTCTGTTCACGGACCAACAGGGCTTCGTGCTCGCGCTGTTCACGCGCCAACGCGGCGGCGTGCTCGCGCTCCTCCCGCGCCTGTTGGCGGGCCTGCTCGGCCCGCTCGCGGGCCTTGTGCTCGGCCTGCTCCCGGTTGGCCTTCTGTGCCGTTTCCAGCTTGCTGACGGCGGTGGCGATGGCGCGCCGGTAGGCGAGTCCGGTCTCCGCGGTGACGATCAGCAGCAGCGGCGCTACCGCGTGGACAGCCATGCCCACCAGGTCGTTCTTCAGCGCGGAGTCGGCGGTGTTGAGGGCAAGTGTCATCAGCCCCGTCATCCACCGCAGCGCGACCGGCCACTTGCCGCCGTGCCCGCCCAGCCGGGCCAGGACGTCATCGAGCTTGACCACGATGACCACCGCGGCATCCACCACCAGCGGCAGGATCGGCGCCGTCCAGTCCCACCGGTCGGCGGTGTGGGAGGCCATCAGCGGGGTGACCGTGAGGACGGAGTAGAGCATCGCTCCGGACACGATCAGCCACGTGCCCACCGACAACGCCCGTTCTGCTGAACGGATATGAACAGCGTTCACGCCGCGCCCTCCGCCCGTGAACGCACCTGCACAGCGGCGATCAGGCTCACCGGTGAGGCGGGGTCGTCAGGGTCGTCGCTGCTCTCGATCCAGTCCCATTCACTCGCCGGGATCGGCTCGAAGCCCAGCGCGCTGAGCGCTTCCGTGCGTTCCGTGAACGTCGGCACCGGCGCGGTACGGCCGAAGTCGTACTCGGGCCACGGGTCGGTGGTGTTCAGCAGCACCACGTACAGGCGCCACCGGCCCTTGTGCACGGACATCTGCGCCGTGAACTCCCGCGCCATCACGCCACCCCCGGCGAGGCGGCGCCGGCCTGGTTCGTCAGGGTCCGGCGGGTGGCGAGCACCTTGTTGCGGGCTCGCCGCAAGCGCCGCTGGTCCATCTCGGTCGGCGTCCGGTCCAACAGGCTGATCTGTACGTCAAGCTCCTCGACCTCCGCCAGGATGAGCGGCATCTCGTGCTCGATGGCGTCCAGTTCGGCAGCCGAGGGACCGCCGTTCTGTCCCATCTGCCTGCGGTCGATGATGCGCTGATGCTGGGGGTCGTAGAGGGGGACAATCTTCATGGGTCGTGACTCCTTAGTCGGTGGGACGGCCCGAACAGCGCCCCCGGAGTTGCTGCTCCGGGGGCGCGCGCCGTGTGGGTGGGATGCCGCAGTGCTGCGGCAGCGCGGTCCGCGAGTGCGACCGCGAGGGGTGGTTCAGAGCTTCTGTAGCTCCCCGGTGCTGCACAGCACCGGGGCGATGAGCAGGCTGATGCCATTGACGGTCCACTTGCCGTCCGTCAGCGGGCCCGGCGGGGCCTCGTCGACGATCCGGCCGGTCTTGCCGGCGGCACGCGGGTCATCCGCACAGGAAACGATCAGCACCTTGTCGCCCGCCTGGAACATCTCGTGCCCTTCCGGGCCGGAGTCTCCGGCTCCCCTCAGCGCTGCTCGTACGAGACGAGCAGCGGAGGCAACCGGCCGCAGCCCTTGAGCTGCGGAGAAGGTTGAAGACCCGCAGGTGCGCGGTCTTGCATCCGCGCGGCCGTCACTTCGGGGGAGACGGCTCAGAAACCCACGTATTCGCGATGTCAAAGAACACCCAGCGCGGGGCTCGCGGCGTGCGGCCGAAGCCGCCTTCCTGCCGAGCAATCCCGAACCGGCACGGCCTGAAGGCAGCCCAAAGAAGGCCCCGTCCGGCCCGCTGTCCTAGGACTGCGAGCGGCCTGAGAAGACGATGGCACGCAGTCCTAGGACTGTCAACAGTCCTAGGACTGTGCTTCACTGGTTCGCGTCGAGAGGAGTTCTGCGTGGCACCGAAGTGGCGCGACCTGGCGGACAGGATCGCGGAGCAGATCAAGAGCGGCGCGTATCCGCCGGGCGCCCAGTTGCCCCAGATCAGAGACCTAGTCGAGGCAGGGGAAGGCGCAAAGGAGACTGTCTCCAAGGCCTACAAGGCTTTGGAGGCTGAAGGCCTCGTGACGTCGACGCGCGGACACGGCACCGTGGTGCGTCTGCGCGCTCCGCTCAAGCGGCTCGGCATTGCCCGTTACGACAAGGCGAAGTGGCGCGACGGCGACGAAGTCGCGTTTATAGCTGACCGCGTCGCATCGGGTCGCGCGTACAAGCGCAACGAGCAGACGCAGACCGTGAGCCGCGTGCAGGCGGACAGCCTTGTGGCAGAGGGGCTCGGCGTCCCAGCTGGCTCCGAGGTATACGCGCGCGCCCGCCTCGTGAAGGAGGGGACGCAGCCGACTCACACCCTGACCAGCTACTACAGGCCGGAGCACGTCGAGGGGACGCGCATTGTCGACCCCACCCCGGGCCCTGCCGGCCGCGGCGGCGGGTACCGGGTCCTCTACGACGCCGGATACGAGATCGACCACATGAGAGAGGCCCTGTTCGCACGCATCCCGACGGCAGATGAGGTGCAGCTTCTACAGCTCCCCCTCGGTGAGCCCGTAGTCGAGCTGCACCGGACGACGTACACGGCAGATGGCACGGTGGTCGAGTTCGCGGTTGGCGTCCACTCGGCTTCCCGCTTCGCGTGGGAGTACGACTTCAAGGTTCCGGACTCAGCGCACGACAGAAAGGGGCAGGAATGATCTCGGCACAGGCATGGGCGGATGCCCGGCTTCTGTGGGACTACCACCGCATGCACCACGACCCACGACCCTGTTCGGTGGCCATCGGTCTGGGCAGTCACGATCTCGGGGTGGCTGACGTGACCGCGGAGCTATACCACCGGGGCATGGCGCCGGTCATCGTCTTCACGGGAGCCACCAGTCCCACGACCCGGGCGCGCACGCCGCGCGGTGAGGCTGTCCACTACCGAGAGCGGGCGTTGCAGCTAGGGGTGCCCGAATCCGCCGTACTCCTGGAACCGCGCGCCACGAACACCGGCGAGAACATCGAGTTCTCGAAAGCGGTGCTGGCAGAGGCCGACGTTAAGGTCTCGTCCGTCCTGCTCGTGAGCAAGCCGTACGAAGAGCGCCGCTCGTACGCCATGATGCGGAAGCTCTGGGCCGACGTAGGGGTCGTGTGCGCGTCCACGCCGATGGGTCTGGAGGAGTACGCAGACTCCATCGGGGACGCTCGAATGGTGATCGACATGATCGTGGGCGCCCTGCAACGAGTGCTTGTCTTCCCGGGGTGGGGTCTGGCCATCGAGCAGGTCGTGCCGGACACCGTTGTGGCCGCCTACGAGCGACTGTCCGCCGAGGGCTTCACCAGCCGACTCCTGCCAGCGGACGTTGCTGCCCGTCCTGATGCGTGATGGGAGGGTTGGCGGGAGGCCTGTAATTGTGAACCCGCCAGCCCGAGCCGCGGTCTCTCGGTCGATGGACTAAGCCCTGCCTGCCTGCACGCCGTCCTCTTCATCGTGACTCCTTCGAGGGCGCTGTACCGATGCGGAGTAATCCAAGTAGCTGCCTTGAGCGGTGGATTCTAGAGTCATTAGCAGGACGGCGTGCAAGGAGTAAGGAATGACCGACCCGGACTGGCAGAATATTCCTCCTATTCCGCCTGCCGATTCGCCTGATTTGGATAGCCCGATTCTCGTGGGTCACGGCGGTTCCGGCAATCGTCATAATCTAGGTGTTGGGGGATGGTTTCGCAGCCTTTATCGGGCGCCTGATTTCGCCTCTCAAAATTATGCTTTTAGGGCACTTGTGTATCATGAGGCAATAGAGCGAAAACCGGGCGACGCTGAAAACGATGTTCTGATCGATCTGGCTTATGACGCTGCTGTGACTCGTCTCGCCAGTCAGACGAGTGCTTTTGAGAGCATCAGGACGCGGGCGTCAGGAATTCTGAGTGTCGCGGCGCTTGTCACCTCCTTCTCTGCAGGACTGGGGTTGGTTCATACAGACCCTGCTAAGGGAAAGCTACTTCCCGGGTGGGCCCCCTGGGCATTGCTTGGAATTCTCTTGATGTTGGGGGTGTGTGCCATTCTCGTTATGCTTCCAACGCGGCAATGGAATCACGGTCCGTCGGCGCGAAAAATCATGGATAGTTGGGTGCGGCGCACACCTCCAGAGAGGGCGAAGGCTCGTTTGGTCGCCGTATTGGTGGAGGCTCAAAATCGAAATTCATGGGAGCTGCGGAGGAGGGCTATCTCCTATCGGGTCGCTGTAGTTCTATTGTTGTCTGAAGTTCTAACGCTCGTTGCGGCGGTTGCTCAGAGCACCGCTACCTAGAGACGGCCGGTCTCAGTCGTGGTCCCAGTTGCTTCCAGATCTGCCATCGTCCGCCGATGTCCGGCTGGATCCGTGAACTAGCTTTGATCAGGGACGGAGCCTGTTTCGCGGACGTCCACGGACACACGCGGACCAGGATCGGACAACTCGTAATTTTGGTATGGCGCCAGGATGCTGCCGTGGCTCAGCTGCGGTGACCGTCGCTAGCGGACTGTCTTCCGCTGGTTCCGGAGCGTAGTGTCCCGCCATACGGTTAAAGCGCGATCGTCGGCGTCGGAGGCCCGAACAGGCTGTGCCACTCCCGCAGAGCCTGAACGAGTTTCTCCAGAACCGGTACGTCATCGAGCTTCAAGGGCTCACGGGCCCGCTCCATAGCCCGGTTCACACGCTTTCCGGCTACCCGGAAGTGCAGCTCCTCGGCATCGGCCGGGAGGGAGAGCGCAGCACGCATGACATCGGTGAATGCCGACTGCGCATACTCGAAGGCCAGGTAGATGGCGAGGTCCTCGTGTAGGCCGGCAGTGAGCATGCCGAGGCCGGCCTCCTCCAGGGCCTGAGCCCAGAGGGTGATCATCTGCCGCCGTTCCCCTTCGCCGTAGCCCATCCGGACTATGTGCGTCGCCAGTTCGTGCAGAGGATCGCCGTATAGGGCCAGTTCCCAGTCGATCACCGAGATCTTTTTTCGGCGGACGATGACGTTGGCCCGGTGGACATCGGTGTGCAGGAGGACGAAGGGGCGTGAGGTGAGGCTGCGGTGGTCTTCCTTGAACCTCGTCATCGCGTCCCGTGGAATGCCCACTGCGTCGAACAGGTAACCGAACCGGTCCAGATTTCGCAGGTGCACGCACTGTTCGGTGAAGTCGATGAGCCAGTGCAAAAATCCGTTACTGTCGCCGTCGACAGGCCAGTCCTCAGGCAGCGACGGGAGCTCCTCCACCGGCACCATGGCGGTCCGGACGAAGAACGCTGCAAATTCGCGCATCAGAATGTTGTCGATGCTGCCGTCGGGATTTCGCTCGCTCAGGGGTCTGCCTCTGCTGTAACCGTGTAGGGAACGATCGCCCGATGCCGCGAAACAGCGCGGAACCTCACGCAGGGATCGGCAGACGACCTCAAGCACATCGGCCTCGCGCGGCCAGATGCGCGGGACCACCTCGAGCGTGGCTTGTGACACCCGGTACTTGAACCGTATGAACGGCTTGACACCTAGTAAGAGGGCCAACAGCAGCCCGGCGCGCAATACGTAATTCGTGTTGTGGTGCCCCTTGAACACCTCAGCCCTGCCTCGGAGGCGACGCTCCTCCATGAGGCGATGAGCGAGCGCCCAGCGCGCTCCATGTGACAGAGGGGGCATGGTATGAGAGTAGCCGTTCAGGCCCTGCGGGCCGTGGCGACGTCACAATTGTGGAAGCTGCATTGCGCCTCCGCCTCCCACTGCTGCCGACTGGCCAACTAAGTCCTGCTGCGACCACGTCAAACCAACTTCGACCAAATGGCTCCTAGGCTTAGTTGGATGAGGTTGCAACGGTCTCAGTTGTGGTCTCGATTGCCGCTCGTTCCAGTGGAGTCCGCCATCGTCCATGGGCGTCCGATAACTCTCATGACCAGGCACGGGGTCGCGTCCCGCGACGTGGTGTAGGGATGCTGAGTTCTCGGCTCCGCAGCTCAATGGGACGGTGCAGTCGTTTCGGCGCCGCATGGCGGTGATGATGCCCGTGAGCGGCGTGGAGAACCGGGGAGGCGGGCCGGTCGGCGCGTGCGCCATGGCGCTGAACGGAGCCACATGGTCCGGATGGCTACACCACTCGGCGGGGCACCACCAGGCACGGAGCCTGCTTCACGGGCGCCCATGGACACCCCCAGATCAAGATCGGACAACTCGTAATGCGTGGACCTGCTCCAGGTACCGGGTTTCCCGCGCGCCGACGAGCGCAGCAGAGACTCACCCGCCGCTCGGGCGTCGGGTAAAGCGGTCTGATTTCCAATACTGTCCTGGAGTCGGTAAACACGTAAGGTAAGGTGCAGGCACGTTCCGTGACGGCCTGAGAGGCGAGTGCCGGTGACCGTGCTCATCGAGACCGCGGCCCACAATCCGTGGGAATTCGGCTGGGAAGCAGCCGTCGCCATCACCACTGGCCTCCTCGCGTTCTTCACCTGGCGCCTGGCCGCACGCACCCGCGAGCTCGCCCAGGAGACCGCCGACGACCAGCGGGCCCAATGGCGCCCGCTGCTGCTGCCCGTCGGCGAGTGGGAAGAGAGAAGTCGGGGAAGGATCACGTACCCCCGCGGGATCCGGTACACCGGCGACACCCTCCGTGTCCGGATCCGGAACAGCGGCCGCGGGCCTGCCCTCCATGTGCGCGCGCGGCTGGATCTGGACGGAGACAGGGGTTCTCGCCTTCCGGCGGACTGGTCGCTCGGGGCGCTGGAGGCCGAGAACATCAAATGGCTGCGGTTCGCCAACGCCCCCATCGGCAACGGGAAGCAGGCACGGCTCCTGATCGACTACCAGGACATGGCGAACCGCCACCACGTCACCGCGAGCATCATCAAACGGCGGGCCGACGGCCTCTTTCTGCATGCCGTCGAGGTGTTGGAGGACTACTCGGTCACCGCCCTGGGCGATGCGGCGTATCCGCAAGAATGCCTGCAGGACGTCGTAGAGCCGGTAAAGAAGCACAAAGGCTGGAGACAACTGCTCGGCCCCCTGCTGGTGTCCGCCGTGTGCGGCGTCGGCTTCATCTTCATCCTGCTGTTCACGCACGGAAGTTGTTGAGACGGAAAGAGGTGGGCGATGCTCATCGGGCACGAGGCGCGGGCGGTGTGGGCCGACCTGCGGCGGCCGGTGCGCCGACTGACCGGGCGGGGGACGGCATGACCGCGGTACACCCCTCCTGGGAGGCGGGCGCGGACCTGCCGCGCGTGCTCGACGCGCTGCCGCCCGCTGCCGCCACCTGGGCGGATGAGGACGTGCCGTCGGCGTTCGAGGTGCCCGCGGGCGCCGGGACGGGCGCGGACGGGCCGCCGGTGCCGGCCGTTCCCGGCCGGGTGCCGACCCCGTCGGGCCGCACCCTGTCGGCGGCCGCGGCCCGCCGCGTCCGGCTGGCCACCCCCTTCAACACGCGGCGTGGCCGCGAATCGCGCACCGCGCTGTTCACCGCCTGGTGCCGGGAGCACGGGCGGGTGTCCACCGACCCGGGCACCGTGCCCGACTACCTCGCGCACCTCGCCGACCGGGGCCACCAGCCGGAGACCCTGGAGACCTACGCGGGCACCCTCGCGCACGGCCTCGCGCTCAGCGGTCACCCGCTGGATGCCGAGGACCGCTCCTACATCTCCGCGATCGTCAACCACCGGTCCGCGGAACTGGCGGCCGACCCGGACGGCGCAGGGGACGCGCTGCAGGCGACCGAGTGCACCCGCGAGGACCTGGCCGCGATGCTCGCCACGCTCGACCGCTCCACCGTCGTCGGCCGGCGGGACGCCTGCGCCCTCACCCTCGACTGGTACATGGCCGGACGCTCCTGCGAGCCGGGCGCCCTCAACATCCGGGACGTCGTCGAGGAGACGGCCGAGGTCGCCGACGAGCACACCGGCGAACTGCTCCAGCTGCCCGCGCTGGTGGTCACCGTCCGCCGGTCCAAGACCAACCCGCACGGGCGGCTGAAGGACGTGGTGCGGATCGTCGCGCAGGACGACGACACCTGCCCGGTGGCCGCCTGGCGGGCCTGGCGCGAGGTGCTGGCGGCCGCCGGCGTCGAGCGGGGCCCACTGCTGCGGCGGGTCAAGAACGGCAGGCTCACCACGGCGGGCCGGCCGCCGCGGGATCCGGAGCGGGCGGGCGGCATCGGGGACCGGACGATCAGGAACCTGGTCCGCGACACCGCGGCGGCCGCCGGGCTGACCCGCGCCCTGGACGACGACGAGCGGCGGCTGCTGTCGACGGCCGCCGAAGCGGCCGAACTCGCCGCCCTGGCGGAGGGGGAGCGGGAGGCCTTCGCCGCCGAGCGGCGCCGTGCCCGGCGGCTGCTGCGGCGCTCGCTGCGCCGCTACAGCGGGCACAGCATGCGCCGCGGACACGTCCGCCACCTGCAGCGGATCGGCACCCCCCGGCATGTGATCGAGGCACAGTGCCGGTACGTGCCCGGCTCCAAGGCGCTCGCCCGCTACCTCGACGACCTGGTGCCCTGGCAGGACAACCCCACCGTGCTCATGCGCCGGGCGGCCGCCCGCCCGCCGGGCCGCAGGCGACGTGACGGGGATCACGCCGGACCGGGCCGGGCGGAGTTGCGGGGCTAACCCCCGGCTCCTCGAAGGTCACGGCAGCCCGCCAACCGGCGGGCCCCCGACCAGCCTTGGAGCCTCCCGTGTCACCTGCCAACCACCGCACCGCACCCCCGGCGTCCCGGCAGTCGAGGACCCGGTGGCTCGCTGCACGTGTCCCCGTCCGGACGATCGGGATGCTCGGTGGCGGCGCTGTCGGGGCCTCGGCGTACCTCGGCTCCCCCTGGTGGGTGTTCCTGTGCTCCGTGCTGTGCACGGCCATTGCCAGCCTTCCCGCCGTGCTGCCCCAGGAGTCCGAGCACCGGCGCGACGTGCTGCGGGAGGTCCTCCGGCACCGTGAGCGCATGTACCGGCTGCGGCACGAGCGGCCCACCAGCCGGACCACGGGGCGAAGGACCGAATGACGGCCCTGGGCTCCGGACATGTGAGCGTTGGCGGCCGCGCGCAGGCGCGGCGTTCAACAACCGATCGGTTCTTGGACACTGGGGCCAGGACGCCGCCCCGTCCGACTGGGGGGCGTTTCCGTGGCCAACAAGAGTGTGTCTCCCGCGTTCCTCGTCAATGCCGCTCCACGATGTGACATATGGAGCAAATCAGCGCATCCGAGGTGATTGACCGCCTTCGTGAAGCTCGTGAGTACGCCCGACAGAGGGAAGAAGAGGCGCTTACTGCCCACGATCCCGCAGACAGCTCTCTCGAATCGCTGATGGCGACGGTGGATGGAGTAGCCCATCGCGTGGTTGCCGATGTGCTGGACGTCGTGCTCCGCGACAACGAGGAGGAAGCCACCTCTACTTGACCCGCTTGCAAGGTCAGCGGCTGATCGGCTCGGTAACCCTTGCCTGTCTGCAGGTGGGCCCTATGGACCCTGGTCCTACCGGTTGCCCATGCGGCCAGCGCTGCTCCGCCGGCGGCTGCTCGCGTGATGACCGCGGCCCACCCTGCACCCATGGGGCACTCCTCCGGAGGCAAGCCCCCGGTGGCGATGGGTTTCGGCGTCTCGCTCAAAAAGCCCTCCACCCCGCATGTTCGCAGGTGGACGAGCTGCGCTGCCTATGATTGCTAAAGCACCACCAAGACCGACACCTTCGATTCTGCGATTGTGACGGGCCTGATATGAAAACATATGCAGCCTAGGCCGCACCTGCCCTTCGAAAGCAAGGTATTCTGATCCTGCCTCACGGGATCCTCCCGAACTGGGTTGCCTCGGCGCCCAGTTCACAGACCTCCGGAACCAGGACAACGCGGTGCCGGGCCGGAGGGGAAAGTGAGGTGGTGCTGATGAGCGCGCCGTGGGACAAGCCCGACAGGGAGAAGTGGCCCGAGCCAGACAAGTGGCAGGTCTTCCTGGCTGTGGCAAGTCTGCTGGTGGCAATCATCGCGCTGGCGGTGCAGTTCGCTCAGTGACCACACTGAGTCCGCCCCACGACCGGTCGGAATCGGTCCGTGGTCCCGCTGCCGAATGCAGCGAGCCCGGCCGCCTGTTGATCGACCGGGCTCGTGAACTGCGTGGAGGGGCCTGGCCCGGATGGCGCCGGGCCGGGTCTCTCTGCGTCGACCGGAGCCATCCCCAGCCGACTCTTAAAACTTTACCACCTTTGAGCCTGATCCGGCCCGAAGCCGCAGGTCAGACGGGTCAAGTAGAGGTTGGCCTCCAGTGCGCCACCTGCTATGACGATTCGGATCTTGGGCAGTCGGAGTGCGCCAGCTAGACGCTGCGCTGTCTGGGGTACAAGGTCGGTGGCTTGTCGGTCGGGTTTGCGAGCATCCGACGGACGGTTTCCGGGTGCCAGCGCTCCCCGCGCTTGGGCCGGATGCCCTCCGCCTCCAGCACGGCGGCGATCTCGCGGAAAGACAGTTCGTCCTCGTCCCGGAGCTGGCGGGCGCGGCCGGCCTGCTCAGCTTCTTCCAGGGCCAGCTCCTTCTGGTGGGCCCGCCACCCGTAGGGAGGGGCGCCGTAGGCGTATCCGCCCTGTTCGGCCTTCTCGCGCCGTCCGTGGCGGAGTCGGGCGGCGATCATCGACCGCTCCAACTGGCCAAAGACGCCCATCATCTGGCGCATCGCGGTGCGCATCGGGTCGTCCGGGTCGTCCGGGTGGACTTCCCCAGAGTCTGCGGTGAAGGCGCGTCCGCCGTGCTTCCAGATCTGAGCCAGGATGGCCTCCTGGACTACGAGGGTGCGGGCAAACCTGTCGAGGTTCGGGGCGATGATGCCGTCTGCGGTGCCGTCCTCGATCTCGGTCAGTGCGTCGGCGAGCCCAGGGCGTTCGGCGCTCTCCAGGGTTCCGGAGCGGCCTTCGTCGCGGTAGATGGTGCGGCCGAGCCGGTGGCCGGCTTCACGGCACCATCGGCGGACGTGCTTCTCCTGGACATCGAGTCCGTACCCGTCGAGTTGGCGACCGGTGCTGACTCGGATGTACCCCACAAGCCTGGGGTGCCGGACCTACTGTCGACGTCCAGCGATGAGTCGCAGCACAAAGTGCGTCAGTGCTGAGGTAAGCCACAAAATGATCAGCCAGGCTGCGAACAACCTGAAGTCATGGAACCAATCTTCTTGATCAAGAGAGGGCTTGACCTGATGCATTACGATCCCCACGACGTTCAGACCGAGGGCGGCTAGGCCGAGTCCTGTCGTAAGCCCTGGCCACGGGCCGATTGGCGGCTCGGTGCCCGTGAACTTCTTCATCCTGACGTTGATCAGATGGGAAGTTGGGCAGGTCAAGCGAGGGGACTCTCCATCAACTAGAAGCGACAGCGCGATCCGTTCACGGCTCTTGATCAGGCACTTTTCGATGAGCAGGGTCGTGCCGTCAAAGTTGACGTTCGGCACCTCGGCACTCGCTGGCGTGACACGTGGCGGCGTGAGCAGGGTAATGATGCGAGCCCCCACGTCCAGTGTCAGCGGCCTTCCCTGATCGAAGTCTGTGGAGGCGACGTCACGAGTACCCCTTGTCACGAGGTGTACTTCCACGTGATGCGCCTGTTCGAGTTCGGCGTCGTTGAAGGTCACCACTACGCGCCCGCGGACGTCAGGCGATGCGTTGAGTAGCGGCGCGGCGAGCGGCATGCCGTAGAACAGCCGCGTCTTGACTGCGAATTTGTAGGCCACCCAGATACTCAGTCCTGCAAGGACGACACCTACGAACCCCCAAAGGGGCAGGTCATAGAATTTCGTTCCCAATTGCATGAAAACGATCGAAGCACCTTACACGGCCAATGGACGGCAGCAGCTACAGCGCGTCCCGGCGCCGCTCTGTCCCCCTTGCTGGCCGCCTACCTGCTCCATGGGCCGGATCGGTCAACGACTCTTACTGCGTCTCCGTCGCTCTACAGCACCCCCAACAACGCGTTGTCCTCCCACTGGTCGACGACTTCGAGGTAGCCGGCGAGGACCTTGGAGTGCGGGGCCCAGCCGCCCTGCTTGGCGATGACGATCTGGTCGTGGCCCTTCAGGCGGGAGGACGTGGCGAGGCCGCGGCGGGGGCTGTGCCCGGTGAAGCGGATCTCGATCCCGGCGCGGGCGCCGGCGCGGGTGACGATGTCGCCGATGGACTCGGGCTGCAGCCCGCCGTCCAGGACGGTGTGCCAGCGGTTGTGCAGGCGGCGCCAGGCGTATCCGTCCGGGTCGTCGAGTCCGGCGGCCTCCTCCCGGCATGTGATCGAGGCTCAGTGCCGGTACGTGCCCGGCTCCAAGGCGCTGGCCCGCTACCTCGACGACCTGGTGCCCTGGCAGGACAACCCCACCGTGCTCATGCGCCGGGCGGCTGCCCGCCCGCCGGGCCGGATGCGACGTGACGGGGATCACGCCGAACCGGGCCGGGCGGAGTTGCGGGGCTAACCCCGTGCTCCTCGAAGGTCGCTGCAGCCCGCCAACCGGCGGGCCCCCGACCAGCCTTGGAGACCCCGTGTCACCCGCCCCGAACCACCGCACCGCACCCCCGGCACCCCGGCAGTCGAGGATCCGGCGGCTCGCTGCAAGTGTCCCCGTCCGGGCGATCGGGATGCTCGGCGGCGGGGCTGCCGTCAGCGTCTCGGCGTACCTCGGCGCCCCCTGGTGGGTGTTCCTGTGCTCCGTGCTGTGCACGGGCATTGCCAGCGTTCCCGCCGTGCTGCCCCAGGAGTCCGAGCACCGGCGCGACGTGCTGCGGGAGTTCCTCCGGCACCGTGAGCGCATGTACCGGCTGCGGCATGAGCGGCCCACCAGCCGGACCACGGGGCGAAGGACCGAATGACAGCCCCGGACTCCGAAGATGTGAACGGTGGAGGTCACATCGAAGCGCGGCGTCCAAGAAGACCGGCACCGTGAGCTGCGGATCAGGTGGAGGTGCGGCGCGTTCGACTTTGGGCGCCTCCGTCCGGGGTGTAACGCCACCCGCGGCCCGGAGTGGCGCCACAATCTCGCGGCCTCTTCCCTTAGGCAGGGGGGTGTGACGACTGCGCTCCATCAGCGGCGTGCCCGGGCACGCCGCATACGGCGCCTGCGCGGGATTGGTTCCTGGGCATTTGCCCTGGGCGGCGCCCTGGCCCTGGTGGTCGGTCTGCCCTGGTTGGTGTGGCGAGGGCCGTACCTGCTTGATAAGGCGTACATCGACACGGCCAGGATGGGTGCAGCCGGCGGTTCGGCCGCGCTGGTCACTGGCCTGCGCACCGCCATCGTGGCGTGTGCCGCCGCGGTCGGCGCCGGAGTGGCCCTGGTGTACACGATCCGCAACTACCGGCTGACCCGGCGCGGGCAGGTCACCGACCGGTTCACCAAAGCCCTGGAGCGCCTCGGGTCCGACCACAGGTATGTGCGGATCGGCGGAGTGCTGGCGCTAGAGCAGATCGTCCAGGATGCCCCCGAGCAGGCCACCCACGCCGCCCAGGTGCTGGGCCACTTTGTGCGGGACCGCGCTCCGACCCGCCCAGGCCCATGGAATGCCCCGGACGGCGAGCAAACCACGACGGACACCTCGCTACTCACACCTCCGGAAGCAGACGTCCAGGTTGCCTTGACTGCTCTAACGCGTCCCGAATCGCGCACGCACGTCGACGACCGCGAAAGGCTCGACCTCAGAATCCTTCACCTTGTTGGCGCCTACCTGGTCGGGGCGGACCTCACCGAGGCCAATCTGGGCGGGGCAGACCTCACACGCGTCGAGCTGGTCGGGGCGGACTTCACCGGCGCCTCCCTGCACAAGGCGAACCTCACCCGCGCCTGGGCCGGGGGGGGACATGTTCATCCCCACCCAGGACGGTGATGACTTCACCGGCGCCAGGGACGACTTCAGGCCCGGGGTGGACTTCACTCGCGCCTACATGTCCGAGGCGGACCTCACCGACGCCACCCTGTTCAGGGCGAACCTCACTCGCGCCAACCTGCGCGATGCGAACCTCACCCGCGCCAATCTGCTCGTAGCGGTCCTTGCCGGCGCCAACCTGGGCGGGGCGAACCTCACCGAAGCCTACCTGGGCGGGGCGAACCTCACCGGCGCCAACCTGCGCGATGCGAACCTCACCCACACCGACCTGAGCGGGGCGAACCTCACCGGTGTCCGGAACTTGAGACCGGAACAAGTCAGGTCGGCGCGTATCAATGCGGAGACAGTGCTGCCGCCCGACATCAGTACGGCCGTGGGACCGTCCACCACCTGACTCTCTGGTCGCGTCCTTATCGAGGGGCGGGCGGCGCCGGCTGGGGACCCTCGTCCCCGACGCGACCAACGAAGCCCGTGCCCAGTGCCTCGACCTGCTGTGCGAGGCGTACGGGCTGCCTGCGCCCCGGCTCGGCGCCGGCGGCCGGGTGTCGCCTCAACCCGCTACGGCCTTCGGCACCCTCGCGGCCCTGTGCCGCCAACTCGACCAGGACCTCGGCGGCTACATGTCACCCGGCCACACCCGGCTCGCCGCGGTGGTCGCCCTCGTCCTCGACACGGCGCCCCGGTCCGGGGAGCTGGTCGCGATGCGTCTGTCCCATCTCCGGCCCGGGGCGGTGTACGTCGACCGGCGCCCCTAGCACGGCGGTCCGCCGGACGGCGACTGGTTCGAGCTGTCGCCGCTGAGCACCGCGGCGCTCGACCGGTGGATCTCGGGGGTATCCCAAAATGGGACTTAGCGATACGCGACAGACACCGAAGGCAAAGAGACAGTAAAGGAATTCGGCCTGGAGGGGCCTAGCCAGCACTCCGAAAATGGCCGCACTGGCAGGCGTGATTGCAGTTGCTCCAATTACGAGTTGACGCTCACCTCCCAGTCGCCATGGCGAGGTTGCCGAATCAATACAAGTGTCAACTCCCCCCGAGTCATAGGATGGAGAGCCTTAATGATCATGCTACAGAGCGCCCAGCTGGGGCCCGGAACGCCCCGCAACGCGGGCTAGGCTGGCAGAGCCATCACATGAGTGAGGAGCCCCACCCGATAGTCCTGGGTGCAACCAGGCGAGTGAGGCTCCTCAGTCGATTTCATCCCCGCCCGATGGCCCTGGGGTGCAACCCAGGCGGGTGAGGCTCCATCTATCGATTCCTTGGGGGAATCACGATGAATGATTGCACGTCTGTCCACGACGGCGGGAAGCGGAGCCGCCGGGAGCGCCTGGCCGCCCGGGTACGCCGCATGTTCCGCCTCATTCGGACTCGGTTCCTGCTCGGGGTCGCTTACGGCTCCGGATCGGCCTGTGTGAGCCTGGCCGTCTGGGCGGTCACGCGTCACCGTTGACCCGCGGCGCGTAGCGCTGGGGCCGGTCGCCTGCAGGTGGCCGGCCCCAGCGCGCGCCTAGCCGCAGTGGGGCCTCATATGCGTCCGAGAGCGTGCATGACGCCAGCAAGCACGCCCCCAACGGCGACTCCCACGAGCTTCCACATGAAAACCCGCTTCACCTGCTGCCGTCGCAGACGCCGCTCGTGGTCCAGGTAGCTACGACGCCACTCCGCCCCTTGCTGCTCGCGACGCATCAGCATCTCTTGTTCATGTGCGCTCAACGGCCGCCACCGGCGCTTGCCCTTGCGCTTTCCCATCCCAGCCCCCCGGCGCCGATCACCAACCCCCTATGCTGCCATGCACCTTTTTACCTGCACCGCTTCCATAAACGGCGCCCACGCCGACGGTCTAATCACGGGGAACAGTACGACCTCCTCGACGGCTGGGCCGATCGAGGCTTAGCGCCAGTTTTCGTTCCAATGTTCCTCAACCCCCGATTCGGCGGTTCGCTGGATCTTCTGCCGGGGAGGGTGCAAGGGCCGCCGGACGGACCGGCGGCATTGGAGGGGTGAGCGTGCCGACCAAGAGCGTGTGGGGCGACTACGCGGAGAGCAGGGCCGACCGGGCTTCCGAACACACGGGTGAGGAGAGCCAGACCGACGCCATCGGAGAGGGCTTGGCGGCTGTCGCTTACGCTCTGCTCGACGTCGCCGCCGCGATCCGCGAGCGCACCGAGGCGCAGCAGTAGAGCGGCGGCGGTCATCCTGTGCGGCGGCGAACCATTGCTAGGGGCCCGCCCTGGGGAGTGAACGGGGAGTGGATCAAGAAAATGACTCTGCACCGCACCCACGCCAACCAAGGCACACCAAGGCTCTGACCTGCCCAGATAATCAACGATCCTGGTCAGCGATCTTTCCGCACATTATTCGGGACGAAGAGGTCGTGGGTTCAAATCCCGCCACCCCGACAGTGAAGTACCAGGTCAGGGGCCTGATCCGCATCGCGGGTCGGGCCCCTGAGTGGTTGTGGGGCCGTTTGGGAGCTGCGTTCGGAATCCCGGCTCCCTTGGGCAACGGCCTCCGCCCGCGCCGATCTCCTGCGCCTACGCCCTCGATCCCATCAGGAACCGACCGTGGACGACACCTTCGACCACTCTCGCGGATACCTGGAGAAGGGGCGGGCCGATCCCTCCGCGGCAGTACGCTCGTCATACGGCCCGCCCGTGACCCCGGCCCTCTCCGTGCAGTCCCGTTCCGCGCAACAGAGGCCCTGCGCAAGGCGAAAGCCACTCCACCGACGGAGGAGATGGGGCGCATGGGCTCGCATCCCGACCTGTTCGACGAGTTGCGTGTGGTCACGGCCGACGGCGAGTTGGACCTGACCACCGTGCCGGCCTTCGTACGTGATCTGGAGGACGCCCGGCACGGCAGCAGGCGGCTGTTCCTCATCGTCGACCTGCGCGGTGTCACGTTCATGGACGGCAGCGTCCTGGCCCCGCTGTGCACGGCGTGGGAGGACTGTCGTGAGCGGCTCGGATGGGTGCGGGTCGTGCACAACCGGCCGGGCGCAGGTCTCGTGTTCCGGGCCGGCGGTCTGCAGGAGCGTTTCCCGCGGTACGCGAGCGCCCAGGATGCCTGGAACGGCATACCCGCCGACCGCGCGGTGTCGGGCGGGGCCACGTAGTGGACGCCGCAAGCCGGACGGCGTCCCACCCGGAGGTGCCCCGGCCGCCAGGCAGCGCAGAGCGGTGATCAGCGACGGCATGGCCGAGGTCCTGCCGTCGCTGCACCGGGGCGAGGCCGACGACACGGCGCAGGCTTGTGCGCGGGCGTTGGGCGCCGAGGGCGTCGCGCTGTCCGTGCTGGTCGGTGCCGAGCGGTCGGCCGAACTGCTTTGGTGCCATCCCGAGTTGAGCGCGCGGTCCGAGGAACTCCAGTTCACGCTGGGCGAGGGCCCGGGTCCGGACGCGGTCCGCGTCGGCTCGCCCGTCGTCGAGCCGGACCTGGACGGGGTCCGCCCCGAGCGGTGGCCCGCACTGCTGCCGGCCGCGCGCGAGCTGGGCGTACACGGTGTGTGCTGCTTCCCGCTGGGCATCGGAGCCATCCGGACCGGCGTACTGACCCTGCTGTGCGACGGCGAGCGGTGGCTGAGCCGGCAGCAGTACCCGGACGCAACGGCACTGACAGCCGTCCTGGGGACGACCGCGGCTGACCGCTCTCACGTCCCGGTGCCGGTGGCGATGAGAATCTGTGCGGCCTGCGCCATGTTGTCGTCGCGTACCGCTTCGGCCATCGCGGCGCGTGCCGCCTCGGGCGTCGCGTTCGGCGGGATCACAAGGAGGGAGAAGTGGTCCGTCTCGCCCCGGGTGACGAGGACGGTGTCGTCGCCGACCGGGAAGGAGTCGAGGCGGACGACACGGCCGTCGACGACCAGCCGGGTCGGCAGCGCGTCCCAGGCATCGGCGTCCAGCCCGACGCGTGTGAGGGGCCCGAGGTACTCGGTGAGCGCGGCGATCAGGGCGGGAAGCTCGGTGGTGATGTCGCGGGAGCGCGGCCACCACGCCCCGTCGAGTACACCCCGGCGGTCGTGCGTCGTCTCCAGCCGTACGACGGCCGTACCGGGCTTCGCGGCCCGGTGGACGGCATCCGGCAGCAGCCTGGCCACCCGCGGAGTACCGGAGTCGGACATCGCACTCGCCTGCCTGTCTGCCCCCGAGAACGGGTGGATTTCTCCTTTCACGGTACTGCGCGACTCAGGCGGCCGGGGAAACCACTGGTCACGCGTGTGAGCCGCGAGGCGCACCGGAGTAAAGTCGAAGATCCGGTGCGCGGATCCGTGCCCGCGGGGAAAACGAGGTCGCCATGCAGCCCACGGAAACACCCTCGGAAGGACACGCCGACGTACGCATCGTCGCCACCTCCCCCGAGGTCGCCCGCCGCGTCGCGGAGGTGCTCCGTCGCTGCTTCGACGCCACCGAGCAGCGCAGCTACCCCGCGGACACCGAGGGAGGCACCCGCCTCCAGCTCACCGTGGACACCACCCGCGCGGCGGAACCGGCCAGATCCTGGCTGGAGGCCAGCCGCTCCTCGGGCGAGGCCGGCCGCCGGAAGTGAGGCGACCTCCTGGAGCGGCGCAGAGGTCCGGGGACGGGTTCGGGCGATGTCCGCGACCACCGACCATCTCTCGCCGCGCGCCGTGCCCTTCAGGGTCCCGACCGCCCGCCTCGCCCTCAAACCCGTGAACCCTTCCTCGGGCCATGTCGAGCTGGACGGCGCCTGGTGGCCCCGCGCGCGTGACCTGAGCCACGAACTCCCCGTGCCGGCCGACGTGTTGGACCCGCACAGGATCCTGCTGCTCTCCTGCACGGCGGGCCGCTGGGACCTCTTGGTGGTTCCCGCGGAGACCAGTGCCCCCTCGGCCGCCAGGCTGACGGCTGCCGCGAGCGCGAGTACCGCCCCGCAGTCGACCGCGTCCGACCTCATGACGGCAGAACAGGCCGACGCTTTCCCGTCGTACGAAGCCGCCGCCGGACGGCTCGGCCGACCGGCGGCGGGGATGTGACGGTGACGTCACCGCCCCGCCCGTCAGTGCCCCGGCCGTCAGTGCCGGTGAATCGCCGGGCAGTGCATGACGGCCCGATCAGACGTGAGCGCCCGCGGCGGCTGCCATGAGCGGTTCGGCCGTGTGCTCGGCGGTGTCCGGGGGCACGACCAGCAGGTCCCAGCGCCCCCGGCCGGGCGCGAGCAGGACGACGGTGTGCGGGGCGGACGCGGTCAGGTTCCTGCGCAGTCGTACGACCTGGTTGGAGACGAGCATCCGGCCGGGCACCGCGGACCACATCGCCCCGTTGACGGTGACGCTGGTGACGTGACCCCACGCGCGCGGCAACCCGGCCAGCAGCCGCGGGAGTTCGACGAGCAGATCGTACGAACGCGGCCACCACGCGCCGTCGATGGCCCGGGGCAGAGCCCCGTGGGCGTGGGGTGCCAGGCGCAGGCGGAGCACGGGGTGGGAGGGGAGCGGGGGTTGCAGTGCGGTGGTCATGATGGCTCCTGCCAACTGCCTTGCACGAGTGGGTGGTTGACGTCAGGCACGGCGGGCCGCGACCCGGTCCGGCGTCGGCCAGTGCACGTCGTGCACCCAGCCGAGGCGTTCGAGGAGGCGGATGACGGCGGCCGACGGGTCGAGCTGGCCGCGGTCGACGCCGTGCCGGGCGCTGGTGGGGTCGGCGTGGTGGAGGTTGTGCCAGCTCTCGCCGAAGGAGAGCAGGGCGAGCGGCCACAGGTTGGTGGCCCGGTCGTGGCGCCGGGTGCGGAACGGGCGCTCACCGATCATGTGGCAGAGGGAGTTGACGCTCCAGGTGACGTGGTGGAGCAGCGCGATGCGGACGAGTCCGGCCCACAGCAGGGCGGTCACGCCGTACAGCCAGGTGCCGCCGATCGCCCAGCCCAGCCCGAACGGCAGCGCGAGCGTGAGGAGACAAAGCAGGGGGAAGGCGCGGGAGACCGCGCGGATGTCGCGGTCGGCGAGCAGGTCGGGGGCGTAACGCTCGGCGGAGGTTCGGTCGTTGCGGAACAGCCAGCCGACATGGGCGTGCAGCAGCCCGCGCAACTGGCCGCGCAGGTGCGTGCCATAGCGGTACGGGGAGTGCGGGTCGCCAGGGCGGTCGGTGAAGGCGTGGTGGCGGCGGTGGGTGGCGACCCAGCCGATGACGTCGCCCTGGAAGCTCATCGAACCGGCCACGGTGAGCGCGATGCGCACGGGGCGGATCGCGCGGTAGCCGCCGTGGGTGAGACCGCGGTGGAAGCCGACCGTGACGCCGAGGCCGGTGACCGTGTAGAGGACGGCCGCGAGCAGGACGTCGGCGGGGTGGATGAGGCGGCCCCACAGCAGCCAGCCGGCCAGGCCGAGCGCCACGAACGGCAGGACGACGATCACCGCCGTCACGGCCACATGGAGCCGTTCCCCGCCCTCGCGTGCGGGCGCCGGGCCGTCCGGCGGGAAGGGAGACGTACCGTCGTAGGCCGGGGGCAGCGGGATCGTGTCCGACCCAATCGCCGTCGTGGACGTGGTGGAATCGAGCGACATTCGGGGCTCCTCGGCCTCGGTGCGGGTGGCGCGGCCGGGGTCAGGGGCTGCCCCTGTGACGGGAGATGCGAGAACAGGGCCGGTTCGGACGCCGGCAGACGGAAGGTCCTCGCTTGCTTCACGGTACTCCCGCATGCTCTGAAACGGGCGGACCGGACAGCATGGCCTGCGCGTTGACACGGACCGCCGCCGGACGTTGACTGGCAGCGCGGCGCAGGGCCATGCCACTGCAGGAACACACGGCGGAGCATCCCGCCCACCCGCCTCGCCCAGACCCCGCGGGAACCCGCCCACCGGACAACAGCGAGGCCGGCCATGACCGTTTCACGGAGCATCAGGAACCAGGCGCAGACGATGAAGGGCAGGATCACGGAGGAGCTCGGCCGGGTCACCCGCAACAGGCGACTGCAGCGCCGGGGCAGGAACGACCGTGTCTCCGGAAGCCTGAAACAGGCCGTGGAGAAGGCCAGGGGCGCCTTCAGGCCGAACGGAAGCGGCCCCCGATGATGTACGACCGGACACGCGCCCGGCAGTCCGCGGACCGGCCCTCGGGCCCCGGCGAACGCCCTGCCACGGGCCCGGAGCCGCTGCTCTCGTCGGACGGGCGGGACGAGATCGCCCGGCGCCTCGGACACGCCGTCAACACCCTCGCCGACACCCCGCGCGAGGCGGTGGAAGAGGCCGAGAGCGCCTACGACGAAGCCACCGCCCAGCTCGTGAACGCCCTCGCGGAACGGCGGCGGGTCCTGCGCGCGGGCTGGCAGGACCAGGACCCCGAGTCACAGTCCGACGAATTCCGGCACGCGCTGAGGCAGTACCGGGAGATCACCCAGCGACTGCTCCGCATCTAGGCGGCCACTGCTCCGCGCCGGGGCGGAGCGCGGAGTAGTGTTGACAGTACCGAGAGCATTTCGCACACCGGCTTCCACGCCGGGTCGTTCTCGGCGAGAGATGAAACCCGGGCCGCTGCAGAAAGCGGCCCGGAGACGGGTCCGCATCATGTCGGCGACCTTGCTTCCACCCCTGCCGCACCCCGAGCCCGTCGCAGCCCCGGCCGCGCGTCTCGCCCTGAAGACCGACGGCAGCTCCCGCGGACTCCTGGACGGTGCCTGGTGGCCCCGCTCCCGGGATCTGCTGAGCGAACTGCCCGCGCTGACCGACGTGTTGGACCCCCTGTGGGGCCGCATCACCCGCATCGCCGTCAACCCGAAGTACTGGCCGGTCATCCCCCGCAAGGTTCCCGTGAACGGCCACATCGTCAAGGTCGGCTGGTTCACCCCGGAGATCGACCCCCACAAGCTGCTGCTCTCCTACGGCACCGGCCGCTGGGACCTGCTGATCATCCCGCCCGAGACCGGGGCGGAGTCGGCGGCCCGCCTGATGGCCGCCGCGTCCGACTACGACGGCCCACCTCTGACCGCGAGCGCGCTCATCGCCGCGGACGAGGCCCGGCACGGCGCCGCCGCGACCGACGAGCCGCTGGACCCGGACGAGGCATGGGAGTACGAGGGCGGCGCCGGCGTGTTGTCCGCGGCCGTCCCACAACAGACCGGTCCGCCCGCGCGGGTCAGTGAGACCAGCCGGACCAGTCGCCCGATCTTCGGCATGTGAGGCGGCCGCCATGAACGCCTTCCTGACGGCCGCCGCCCTCATCGTCCTCATCGCAGCGGCGGCGTACGTGATCCACCGGCTGAACCTCGAGCACGCCGACAGAATCGCCGTGCACCGGTACAGCTCCCCCCTGCCCGGCCGCCGCGGACGCGGCACGCCGCAGCCTCCGGTGGGACCGGACCCGTCCGAGTCGCCGACCGCCGGCGAACGCCGGGACCACCGCGACGGGGGTCGTGGCCGTTTCCCGCCGCGGCGCCGCAGCAGCCGTACCACTCACCACCGGTGACCGGCCGGTTTCCGTCACCGAGCCATCGACCGTGCGAGGAGCGGCCGGGCCCCATGAACCGAGGCGTCATGACTCTTCCGCAGCTGAACATCTACCGGCACGACCGGGGCACGCGAGCGCTGGTCACCCTGGCCGGTGAGATCGACCCGATCACCGCGCCCCAGGTGCGGACCGCCCTGGAGCGGTGCCTGTATGACGGCATCACCACCATCGACGTCGACCTGACCACCGTCGGCTGCTGCGACAGCAGCGGCCTGCGCGTCTTCCTCGACGCATCACGGCACGCCGCCGAGGCCCAGGCGTCCCTGCGGCTGCACCACCCGTCCCCGCAGACCGCACGGCTTCTCGCGGACACGGGCTCCGATCGTGTGCTCCTCTGATGAGCGGGGCCGGAACAGCGGTGCGGAGGAGGGGAGTTGATGCCCCTGCCCCTCTGAACGCGATCCGCCTGCGCCGGCTGAACCGCGGGCAGGCCGAGTGCCTGCGGGAAAACCTTGCCGACCTGTACGTGAGGTCCGGCGTCCGGGCGGGCGGTGAGGAGTACCGCGACCGGGAAGGTTTCCTCCGCCGTCTGGCGGGTGACATCCGGCGCCCGGGCTTCGCCCTGCTGATCGCGGAGACGACGACACTGGCCGGCTGCGCCTTCGGCTTCCCGATCGGCCGCGACGGCTCCTGGTGGCGGGGCTTCGCCGGCGCACTGCCCTGGAGCATCGGGCAGCTCACCGCCGCCGGGCAGGTCTTCGCCCTCACTCAGGTCGTGGCCCACCCGCACGAGCAGAACCGCGACATCGCCGACCGACTGCAGGAACGGCTGCTGACCGACCTCCACACCTCACTCGGGGTCACTCTGGTCCATCCGTACGACCGGGCCGCCCGCACCGCGTTCCAGTCCTGGGGGTGGCTGGAGATCGGCGAGATGGTGCGACTGCCCGGACCGGTCGCGCTGCGGGTGCTGGTCCTGCCCGTGGCACGGTCGCCGCGGCCGGATTCCCCGGCGATCCGCACACCGGACCGAACGGGTGCCGGGAACTCCCCGCACCCCGTGACCCTCGTCCCGAGGAGCCTCGTATGCAAGCCCTGATCGTTCTCGTCGTCGTGATCGGCCTTCTGGCCCTCCTCGGTCTCGCCCTCTCCCTGAAGGTCGTCAAGCAGTACGAGAAGGGAGTCCTGTTCCGCTTCGGGCGACTCGTCGGCACCCGTGACGCGGGGCTGCGGTTCATCATCCCGGTCGTCGACGTCCTGCACCGGGTGTCGCTCCGGGTCGTCACCATGCCCATCCAGTCCCAGGGCATCATCACGCGGGACAACGTGAGCGTCGACGTGTCCGCGGTCGCCTACTTCCGCGTGGTCGACGCGGTGAAGTCGGTCGTCGCCGTCGAGAACGTCCACGCGGCGATCAACCAGATCGCCCAGACCACCCTGCGGAAGGTCGTCGGACAGCACACCCTGGACGAAACCCTGTCGGAGACCGACCGCATCAACCTCGACATCCGCGAGATCCTCGACGTCACCACCGTCGAATGGGGCGTGCAGGTCACGCTCGTCGAGCTCAAGGACATCCAGCTGCCCGACACCATGAAGCGCGCCATGGCCCGCCAGGCCGAGGCCGAGCGGGAGAAGCGAGCGAAGATCATCAACGCGGAGGGCGAGTCCCTGGCCGCCGCCGCGCTCGGCGACGCCTCGGACACGATGATGGCCCACCCCCTCGCCCTCCAACTGCGCAATCTGCAGAGCCTGGTGGAGATCGGCGTCGACAAGAACACCACCGTCGTCTTCCCCGCCCCCCTGATGAGCACCATCGGCGAACTCGGCTCCTTCCTCGCCCGGGAAACCGCGGCCGCCACCCCCGCCGCGGAGCTGCCACCGTCCGTCCCCGACCGCACGGACAAGACACTCAGGCCGGCCGCCGACGCATCCGGCACGGCAGCATGACCCGTGCCGCACCCCGGCATCGCCCGTAGGCGGCGGGGGATCGCGTGTTCGCCGACCGGCGAGGACGAGACCGAGTGGAACCGGATCCGGCCGGCACGTAGCCGTGTGAACACCGATGAGGGTTGAGGGCCACCTCTGGGAGCCGTCTGGGAGCCGATCCGCTCCCGGAAATCCCGCCACCCCGACAGTTGAAACACCAGGTCAGGCCCAGTGCTGAGGGATCAGCGCCGGGTCTGATTTGCTTTGCGGCCCCGTTTTGGAAGCCAATTGGAAGCCGACTGGCGAGTTGCTGAACCTGGTGGAGTTCGGTGATGCGCTCCTTCGCGGAAGGCGGTGCGGGACCTGCTCGCGGCCCGTGCGGCGAACGCCTTGTCGTCGCCGGTGGTGCCGTGTGCTGCGGTCCCGTGGGCGACGAGCGTGTCGGTCTTCTTGCGCCGGGCATCGGCCTGCTTGCCGATCGGGGCGATGTCGGCGTACGGCCATTTGATGCTGCGCAGGGCGTTTGTGCGGCGCGGGTCCTTGCGAGGAGCGGGCCCGGGTGGAGGTGGGTGCAGGCGAGGCGGCGTCTGTCGTTGCCGGGTGGACCGGGGGCACTCGCGGCGCTGAGAGTCGGGCGGGAAGTAATGGTTGCCCTCGACGGTCACGGTACGGTCCGCTTCCGCGATCACCTTGCCCTTCCACACTGCGCGCAGCACGATCCGCCTCCACCAACCTCGGTGAGGGTCGAGCGGTCGGGCCTGCTGACCGCCGCCCAGTGCTTCCCCACATCGACTTCTGGGGCATGTGTACCTCTCTGGCGTCTCAGGCGGACTCGACCTTGAAGCTGCTGCCGTTGCGTGGAGCGAGGCGGGCCGTCACCCGCGACTGTGCGCCTGGGGTGTGATGCACAGTCAACTCCTCGGTGCCTACGCCGAGTCGGGCCGCGCGCTGGCCCTTGTAGCGGAAGAACACGGCTATCTCGTGAGCTCCCGCCTCGACCGGGATCTCCGTCGTGCCCCACCTCGCGGGCCACTCGACGCCGTCGATCTCCACCACTGGCCGTGTGAAGGCGCGGTGGAAAGGGAGCGCCACCAAAGAGGGACGGATGTCGACCAGGACCTTCACCGTCATCATGAACATCACCTAATTTCTTGGCGGGTTGGCGAGTTGGCGAGTTGGCTGGTTGCGTCCAGCTGATGCCTTGCGTCGGCCTCTCTCACGCCGACGACGACAGCACCGACTCCGGGCGGAAGCCCCTCGCGATGCCGATCAGGCTGCCCGCCGTGATCAGTACGGTGACCCCGCCCGCGTACAGAAGCAGCCTTGTCGGGCCCAGCGGGTCCAGGGCGATGGACATCGCCAGGAGGGCGCCGAAGCCGGGCAGCATCGCGGCCAGGCTGACCAGGCCGCCGCCGTTGCCCGCCAGGGCGCCGGCGCCGGGCTGCGACAGCCGTGGGAGGAGCAGGTTGAGCAGCAGGGCCAGCGCCGCGCCCGCCCAGGTGGCCAGGAGCGGGAGCAGGAGGGCGAGTGTCAGATAGCCGGCGTCCGGTGTGAGGCTGTCGTGGTGCAGGGCGCTGGACAGGGAGAGAGCGAGGGCGCCGAGTGCGCTCATCACCGCCCACTGGGCCGTCGTGACGACGAGTACGTAGCCGAGCAGTCCACCCGCGATGCTCGCCGGGTTGTACGGGGCGCCGAGCATCGCTTCAAGGGCGCCGACCCCGGCCTCCGCGCCGACCACGTTGCGCACTGCGAGCCCCGCGCCGACCGTTCCGTGCAGGGCGATGACGCCGGGCATCAGGATGAGCAGCAGTCCGGCCGCGACGGTGTCCCCGTGCGCCCCGAACTGCGCGCCGAGCCGGGCGCTGCCGGCCGCGCCGTTCATGTCCGTGTCGTCGGACAGGAGGGGCAGGACGATCACGGAGGCGACCGTCAGCACGAACGGCAGGAACACCGTGGCGAAGTTCCGCAGCCGTTCCCGTCTCATCCGCCACAACAGCGCGGACGCCAGGATCCTGGCCCGGGTCACGTCGAAGGGAAGGCCTCGTCGCGTCACGGGATGCGCCTTCCGTCCGCGGGTGCCGGCACTTCCGTCTGCAGCTGCTGGTAGACGTCCTCCAGCGGGTTGCGGGCGGGTACTACTTCTCGTACGCCGATGCCTTCCCTCACCAGGTCGGCGACCAGTGCCTCGGCCGCCCGCTCGTCGGACACCTCCACGACCACGGCACCTTGCTGCTCCTCGTACCGCAGACCCAGCCGGTCGAGGACCGCCGGCATGTCTCCGGAGCCTCGGACGCGCAGCCGGTAGGCGCTGCCCAGCAGGGCGGTGCGCAGGGCGGCCGGCTCGCCTCGGCCCACGATGCGTCCCTTCTGCAGCACTGTCACGTCGTCGGCGAAGCGGTTGGCGTCGGCCAGGGCGTGCGTGGAGACGACCACCGTGTGGCCCTCGTTCGCCAACCCCCGTAGGTATTCGGTGAGTTGACTGGTCGTCGTCGGGTCCAGTCCCGACATCGGCTCATCCAGGAGAAGGATCGGCGGGCGTCCCAGGAACGCCTTCGCCAGGCCCGCTCGCTGGTTCTGGCCGCGGCTGAGGCTGCCGATCCGGCGGTCCGCAAGGTCGGTGAGACCGAGCAGGTCCAGGACCTCCGCGATCCGCTCCTCCGACGGCCTGGGCGGCAGACCCAGGACGCGTGCCCAGTACCGCAGGTTGTCCACGACGCTCAGGCGTGGTGCGAGCGCCGAGCGGTGGGTGGCGAGGGCGATCAGGGACTTGGTCTCCGTGTGCGTGTGCGGGGCGGTGCCGTCCACGAGGACGGTGCCCTCGAAGGGCGCGAGAATCCCGGCGAGCACACGGAACGCCGTTGTCTTCCCGGCGCCGTTCGGGCCGAGCAATACGTGAATTCCCGCACCGTATTCGAGATTGACATCCCGGAGCACCGGCCGTCCCCGGTAACCCGCGGACACATTCAGCACTTCCAGCTCGGCCACCGATTCAACGTAGCACTGCCGCTGAGTGGCCAAACTGAGTGGTCGGCGGAGCTGTCATTGGTTCCTTTCTCAACAGTGCGTTGCCCAATGGGGAGTTCTACTCCGCATGGGAGGGTGCGGACACATCTCCAAATTGCCCATGTTTCATGGCTTCCATTGGGTCACCGAGGTATTGATGTAGGCGATCTCGGGATCCTTGGTGAAGCGGGAAGCGGCCGTCCGGCGCCTACGCCGCTGCCGCGAGGCCCGCCATGCTGGCCATGACGGCTGCCTGCACGCGGTTGTGGACGCCCAGTTTGGCGTAGGTCGCCTTGATGTGGTCCTTGACCGTGTTCGTGCTGAGCGTGAGCGTGCTGCTGATCTCGGCGTTCGACAGCCCGGCCGCCAAGAGGGCGAGCACCTCCCGTTCGCGGTCTGTGAGGTGAGAGGCCGCCAGGAGGCGGGCAGCAAGGGCCGGATCCACTGGCCGGGGGTGTTCGTCCTTCATGACTGCCACCGCAGTGCTGGAGAGGATGAAGCCGCCCGAGCCGATCAGGCATACCGCGTGGACGAGTTCGTACGGGGTGATGTCCTTGACCAGGCAGGCGGCGGCGCCCGCAGCGAACGCGGCGTTCACCGCGTGGCGGTCCGCGGTCGCGGTCAGCGCGGCGACGGCCGGCGGGCGGTTGAGCGCGCGGAGGGCCTTGAGGAGGCCCTGACCGTCGGTGGACAGCTGCAGGTCCAGAAGGACGACGTCCGGCCTGCGGCACTGCACCGCCCCGACCGCACCCTGGCTGTTGCTCGTGAAGGGAACCTCCACGCCAGGTTCTTGCCGAAGGATTTCCCGCAGCCCCGCACGCACCAGAGCGTCATCGCTGACGACAGCTACCTGCATCACACACTACCCCGAATGTTCCTTTGAATGATCGGGAGATAGCAGATCCCGCGTTGAATTGCATGGCCTCTTGGTCAAGGAGCCTGCGAATCATAGACCACCTGCTCGGCGGTCATCGATGTGAGACCTGCCTGCCAGGCGATCGCGGCCGCACGCACGCGGTTGTCCGTGCCCAGCTTGGTGAGTACGCCGCCAACGTGGTCCTTCACCGTCTCCGCGCTGATCACCAGGCGACGGGCGATCTCCCTGTTGGACATGCCGTCCGCGAGCAGGACCAGAACCTCCCGCTCCCGCGGAGTGAGGGAGGCCAGCCGCACAGTCTGCTGTTCTCGGCCGGCGTCCACCGGGGAGGAATCCGCCGTCAGAGGCGCCTCCGGCCCCGGACCGGACGCCGAGACGCCGGCAGCCGGTGCTCGCCCGTCGAGCGTCAGCGCTCGTACGGCCGCGCGGAGTTCCCGTGGGCCGCCTTCCCCACCCAGGCACGCGGCCGCACCCGCGACGCGCACGCGTTCCCCGAGGCCGACGGGGGTGGGCGCCGAGGGCAGGAACAGCACCTGGGGCGTGGGCGTGAGGTCCCGCAGGCGCGGGATCAGGGCGACGGCCTCCGTCTCCGCCGAGCGGCCCGCGCTCAGGACCACCACCTCGGGACGGGCCGCAGCGATGCGTGCGAGAGGCTGGTCGCCACCCCCCTCCACGACGACCTCCATCGTCCGGTCCTTTTCCAGGACCGCCCGCAGACAGGCCCGGAACAGCACCTCGTCGCCGATGATCGCGATCCTTGTCACGTCACTTCTCCGCATGACTGCCGGCCCGTCGCATCTTTCACACCTATAGGGAGTGAGTGGTGGAATCCGGCGTTCCGCTTCTTCCTCTGTTGTCTGGATGCGCGGGCTCCGCTCGCGCCCCACCCAACCGAGGGAGGCAACAAACCCCCAGGTCAGGGGGTGGTGGCCGGTCCGATACATCGTTCAAGATGAGGCCATCGACACACCTGGAACGGATTTCCACCGATGACCGCCTATTCAGTCCTGATGCCCTTTCTGCCTCGCCGGCCGGAGCAGACCCTGCCGTACGCGGCACTGGTGCACTGGACCCATGCCGAGCGGCTGTGGCAGGGGCAGGCGCTCATGGTGGAACCGCATCAGGGCTTCGCCTACGCGGCCGGCGCCGGTTTCCGGGTACCGGTCGGGCTGGGCGTCACCCTCATGCCGTTGCGGCATCCTTATGAAGCCGCCCTCCAGGCACGTTCGCTTGCCATGGCCACCGGGCACCCCGTGGTCGCCGGCTTCGGCCCGGGGGCGCGGACCTTCCAGCAGAGCCTGCTGGGGAAGCCGTACCGAAGCCCTCTGAGCCTGGCCCGGGAGTACGTCACGGCCGTACGCGGGCTCCTGGACGGCGCGGCGGTCGAGGTCCGGGGAGAGCACGTGACCGCGGACCAGGTGTCCCTGCCTCCGTTTCCGGCACCGAAGGTGGAGGTGGGGCTCGGAGTGCTGCGGCCGGGCATGGCGCGGCTGGCCGGAGAGGTGGCCGAGGTGGCCATCAGCTGGCTGACACCGGCCTCCTACCTGCGGGACACCGTCGTACCGGCCTTGGACGAGGGGGCCGAGGCGGCCGGCCGGGCGCGGCCCAGGCTGACGGCCATGGTGCCGCTGGCCCTGGCCCGCCCCGACCGTACGGCCGCCGAACTGGCTCTGGCCGGCAGCTCCGCACATATGAAGGCCCCGCACTACGTCGACATGCTCCGCCGGTCGGGGACCGGCATCTTTGGGGCGGACGAGAAGGCCGACGCCGAGGCACTGGTCTCCGGCGGGGCCTTCCTCTCCGGTGCGCCGGACCGCCTGGTCGAGCAGCTGCAGGCGTACGAGGCGGCAGGCGTGGACGAGATCGTCCTGAACGTCACCGGCGTCTGCAACAGCTACGGCCCGCAGGCCGCCATGGAGGAACTGAAGACTCTGCTGGCCCTGCTCGCCTGAACCACCGGCTTCATTCACCGCCACACAACAGCAACACCGGTGCGCAGCACCGCACATCGCCCCGGCGCGACCGTGAGCCCGAACCTCCGCCGCGCAGCACGGGAGGCGATGCACCGCACCACCACGAAGGGGGATCCGATGTCCGAGATCAAAGAACGCCTGATGGTCTGGGCCACAGGCCGGGACAGCCGACCGCCGGCCGCCCCGGACGGGAACACCGGCACGGGCGCGCAGATCGGCTGCCGCACGGTGGTCGTGGAGAGCGCCGACCACCTGGCCCCCGTACTCGCCTCGGACATCGTCGGGCCCGACACCACGGTCTTCGCCCCCGAGGGCAGCGGCGACGGCGTCGTCGGTTGCGGCGGCTCGGCCGCCGAGTCGGGTGCCGAGTTCTCCCTCGGTACCGACTTCTACCTCCAGGTGCAGAGCTACGGCATCAGCGGCTACATGTCGGTGATCGGCCCCACTCTGGTGCGCGTCGCCGACACCGCGGACCTGGAGGCGTACGTCGCGGACGCCGACCGGGCCCGGCAGGAGGGGGTGTTCCCGGACTTCCTCGCCTCCCACGTCACCCAGCTCGCCGACCTCCCGGCGCTCGGCGCGGCAGCCGAAGGCTCCGGTCCCGCGCTGCGGCTGTACGTCGCGGCGAACGGCGCCCTCTCCACCTCTCCCGGCGGTCTCCCGCTGGGCCGGGCGGGCGACGGCCTGGCGGCGGTCGAGGCGGAGTGGAACCGGATCAACGACCACGCCGGCGCGCCCTGCGCGGTCAGTCTCGGAGCCGTTGTCCCCGGGGCGGTCCGGGCGGCGGCGCTCGCGCAGCGGCCCTGGCTGGGCCGCTACCTGGTGGCACTCGACGCCCTGCGGAACCTGAGCGGCCGCGCCGTGACAGGTGCGGCGGTGTCGGGCTTCGGCGGCCGGTGCGCAGCGCACCTGGCCGAGGTCACGCATCCCGCCGACGCGACCGGGGCCGAGGTTCCGCTGCTGCTGTGGACCGATGACGCGGCCTATGTCCATGTCCCGGCCGACGGCCGGATGCTGAGGCTGCGCCGGGAGGCGGCAGCGCTCGTCGAGACGCTGCTGGTCTGCGGCTCCGTCGACGCGGCGGACGGGTATGCCGACCGCGAGGAGCTGCGGGACGTGGAGCGGGCCTTCGCCGACACCGGCGTCGCTCTGTGCGCTCCCGTACTCGCGCCCGTCTCGGCCGGGCGGTGACGCAAGCCATGACCACTATCACCCGCACCGTCCCCGGGCGCGCCGGCGCCCTGATCGCGGCGCTCGGCGGCCGCGCCGTCCTGCACGACCTGTACGACACGTACGGCTCGTCCGTCTATCACAACCTCGCGACGCACAGCGACCACGAGGTGCGCGAACTGCTGGGTGCCGTCCGACGCCTGCCCGGGCCGGTCCTCGATCTGGCGGCGGGCTCCGGCCGGCTCACCCTGCCGTTCCTGGCGCTGGGCCGCGAGGTGACCGCGCTGGAGCTGTCGCCGAGCATGCTGGACCTGCTCACGGCGCGCCTGGCGACGGGGCCGGCGGCGCTGCGGGAGCGCTGCACGGTGGTCCGGGGCGACATGAGCGACTTCTCACTGGGGCGGCGCTTCGGCGCAGTGGTGCTGGGCACGACCACCGTTTCGCTGCTGGACGAGGCGGGGCGAGCGGGCCTGTACCGCTGTGTTCGTGATCATCTCGCGGAGGGGGGACGGTTCCTGCTGTCCACCGTGGAGATGGACGCGACCCGGTCCGACGAGAACGAGGCCGAGCTGGTCGTCCACACGGGCCCGGCCGCGTACCGCGTCTACGAGTACTGGGCGCCCGGCGACACCACGCGCACGGTCACGGTCTTCCCGGATGCGGTGGACGAATCCGGCGAGGGCTCCGTACCCGTGTGCACCACCACCATCGGTGTGCTGCCGGCCGACCGGCTTCAGGCGGAGCTGGCGGTGGCGGGCTTCGCCGTACGGGCTCGATACCCGTTGCCGATGGCGGGTGCGCGGCACCCGAGTGTGCTGCTGGAAGCGAAGGTCACCGCATGACGGAGATCCTGTCGAACGGTGCGACGGCGCAAGCCTCCGAAGGGCACGGCGAGGGTGCCGCGCATGCCCTGTGGCCCTCTCTCCTCGCTCCCGCACAGCACGGCGATGACACGCTGTGCGCGGTCTCGGCGACGGGCGTCCGGGTCCGCTTCGCAGACGGGCGTGAGCTGCTGGACGGCTCCAGTGGCCTGTGGAACACCCATCTCGGGTACGGCAACGCGGCCATCGCCGACGCGGCCGCCCGGGCGCTGCGGGACGCCTCGTACTTGAGCGTGTTCCGCTACGAGAACGTCTACGCCCGCCGGGCCGCGGCCGCCCTGCTCGACGTCTGCGGCGCCCGGCACTACGGACGCGTGCTGTTCTCGACGTCCGGCGGTGCCGCCAACGACCTGGCCATGAAGGTCGCCCGGCACTACCACGCCCTGCGTGGCGAGGAACGGCGCAAGGTCGTCGTCGGCCTGCGCGGCAGCTACCACGGTCTGACCTACGGCAGCTTCGGGCTGACGGGAGAGGATCTGGGCCAGCGGCTGTACGGGGTGGACCAGCGGCTGGTCCGGCATGTCACTGCCAACGACCCCGAAGACATAGCAGAGTTGATGCGACGTCAGGGTTCCCAGGTGGCGGCCGTCGTCGTCGAACCCGTGCTGGGCAGCGGCGCCGTACCGCTGACGCGGGAGTACGTCGAGGCGCTGCTGCGGCTGCGCGAGGAGCACGGCTTCCTGCTCGTCGCCGACGAGGTGGCGACCGGCTTCGGCCGTACCGGTTCCTTCTTCGCCTCGCGCGAGTGGGCCGGGCAGCCCGACCTGCTGATCGCGTCCAAGGGGCTGACCAACGGCACCTGCGCCGCGGCCGTCGTGGTCGCCGCCCGGTCGGTGGCAGCCGCGTTCGACGCCGGCGGCGCGATCCTGACCCATGGGGAGACGCAGGCCGGCACGCCCGTCACCTGTGCGTCGATTCTCGCCACCCTCTCCGAGATGCGGCGGCTCGACGCGGTCGCGTCGGGCAGCCGGCTGGCCGCACGTCTCGACGCCGTACTGGCCGAACTGGTCGCCGGACACCCACTGGTGGCGGAGACGACCGGGCTCGGCTGCTTCCGGTCGCTGCGGTTCCTCGGGGCGGACGGCGCCCCGCTTCGTCAGGCCGAGGTACCGGATCTGGTGGCCGCCATCCGGAGGGCGGGCGCGATCGTGCATCCCGGGGTGAACGGCGTGCAGCTCCTTCCGGCCCTGACCTATACGGAGGCGGAGCTGGCCGAGCTGGTGGAGTGTGTCGTCACCGGCCTCACCGCACACGCGCGGTCCGGAGCACGGGGGTGAGCGGCGGCACGGGCGGAGCCACGTCCGTACTGCACGGCTGCGCCCCGCTGGGGAGGTGGATCGCCGGCCGCGGGGAGCGCAGGATCACCCTGGTCGTGGACGCGGCTCTCCTGGACTCGGCCGTCGTCGCGAAGCTGCACGATCTCGTCTCGGCCCCGGGCCGGGAGACCCAGGTGCTCGCTCTGGCCGGTGCCGGCGACGTCGACAGTGTGCCGGCTCTGGCCGACCGGCTCGCGGACAGCGAGCTGGTGATCGGCGTCGGGGGCGGCTCGTTGCTGGACCAGGCGAAACTGGCGACCGCGGCCCGTGACGACCGCGGAATCCGCGCCCGTCTCACCGTGCCGCAGCGCTGCGGACTGGTCGTCCTGCCGGAGTTCACCGGTCGACGGGTGCCGCTGGTGGCGGTCCCCACCACGGTGGGCACCGGCTCGGAGGTCAGCGGAGTGGCCTGCCTCGCCCGCCCCGGCGGAAAGCAGCTGGTGCTGGGCATGGCCCTGCAGCCCGAGATCGCGGTGCTGGACGCGGATGCGACGGCCACCCTGCCGGGCGAGCTGCTGGCCGAGGGCGTGCTGGAGGCGCTGTTCCGGGTGGTCAGCCCATACATCGGCGACCACACGTCCGCACCGACCGAGGACGCGCTGGTGGAGACGGTCGCCGCCCGCCTGGTGACGCTCGGACACACATTGGCCGACGCCCGGCCGGCCGCCCCGCGCGGCCTTGTCGCCGACGGCGCGCTACGGCTGGAGATCGCCAAGGTCAGCGGTCTGAGCCACAGCGCGTGGTTGCACCACGGCCGCGACCCGTACGCGGTCAAGGGCTGGCTCATCGCCAACGAGCTGTCCTGGTCGCTGGGGGTACGCAAGATGACCGCCGTCGCCGCTCTCCTGCCACCCCTGTGGCAGGCGATCGCGGAGGGTGAGAGCCGCCTCGGCTCGGCCGAGCGGCTGCGGAGGATCTGGGCCCGGCTGAGGACGGCGGGTCCCACACCTTTGCCCGGCGACCCGGCCGAGGGCGTACGGGCCCTGGTCTCCGCCTGGCGCATCGAACACCGGCTCACCGCCGACGCCGCCCGCCTGGACGACGTCGCGGAGCGGACGGTCCGCGCCTGGGGCGCCGGGCTGCCCATGCTCGGCGGGCTGACGGCCATGGATGTCCGCCGGCTGCTGGCGGACGCCGTCCCGGCGTGACGGGCCCGTCCGCCCGATGCCGCCGAGGGCGGCCGAAGACAGCCGTACGAAGCCTCCGCGCCCTGCCGGGGCGCGGATGAACCACAGATCCGACAGGGATCGAAAGGAGAGAACCTTGCAGAACGAGACCATCGCCACGGCGACGGACCAGCCGACCACGCTCGGCCTGGAGCTCGGCCTTCAGGAGCTGGAGGCGATGGAGGCCCCGGGCTTCTGGGACACCGCCGGTGGTGTCGTGACGGGGATGAGCGTCGTGTCGCTCGTCGGCTACAGCGCGGTTTCCCTCGCCACCTGAGCGCCCCCTTCATCAATGAAAAGGAGTTGTGACATGCAGGAGAGCAAGTTCGAGCAGGACCTGGAGCTCGGCCTTCAGGAGCTGGAGGCCATGGAGGCCCCGGGCTTCTGGTCCGGTTTCCAGGAGGGCTCGAAGATCAGCATCGCCTCTCTCGTGCTCTACAGCACCGCGGCGTCCATCGCCACCTGAGCCGGCCGACTAACGTCTGAGCTCGGTTTCCGCGGCGGTGATGCCCAGTCGCCGCCGCGGAATCCCCCCACACACCGAACGCGAGAAGCAGGGAATCGAAATGAGCGACAAGCAGGACCTCCAGCAACAGAACGTGAAACTCTCCCTCGTGTCCATGGGGCTCGTGCTGGTGCTCGTGTTCGGGAGCGGCTTCTTCGACGGTGTTTCCGGATGGATATTCCTGGTCGCCATGGCCGTGGGCATCATCGGCTGCGTGGCCCGTATCGCGCGGAACTCGCACGTGGGGAGCCGATGAACGGCGACTGCGTGCTCGGACTTCGCGGCCTGACCAAGCGCTTCGGCACCATGACGGCGGTCGAGGACGTCTCCTTCGAAGTGCGCTCCGGACGCGTCGTCGGCCTGCTCGGCCGCAACGGCGCCGGGAAGACCACCTCGCTGCGCATGCTGCTCGGCCTGACCCGGGCCACCGCGGGCACGGCCACCGTCTTCGGCCACCCCTACCAGGACCTCCCGCGGGCCGCCCATCGCGTCGGCGTCAGCATGGACGGCATCAACCCGTTGCCGGGTACGACGGCCCGTCGCGAACTGCGCGTGTGGGCCCGCGCCCTGGGGCTGCCATCCTCGCGCGCGGACGAGGTGCTGGGGCAGGTCGGGCTGGACGACCGCGCCGACCGCAGGGTCAAGGGCTATTCGACGGGCATGAAGCAGCGGCTGGCGCTGGCCACCGCGCTGCTGCCGGACCCCGAACTGCTGGTGCTCGACGAGCCCGCCAACGGTCTCGATCCGGACGGCATCCGCTGGCTGCGCACGACGCTGCGCTCGCTGGCAAGCGAGGGCCGCACCGTACTGGTCTCCAGCCATCTGCTGGCCGAGATCGAACAGACCGTGGACGACGTGGTCGTCGTCCAGCGGACCCTGCGGTACGCGGGCTCCCTGGACGAACTCACCTCCGGCGGCACAAGAGCCCTGGAGGATCGTTTCTTTGAGCTGGTCGGCTCTCCGACCGTGAGGGAGAACACCGGTGCGTGACCTGCTTTCCGCCGAGTGGATGAAGGCGTGGACCGGACGCACCTGGCTGATCATCGCGGCCTCCGGCGCCTTCATGTGCCTGCTCGCCTCCCTGGGCTACACCAGCGGAATCGACAAGAAGATCACCGAACAGCACATGGACCTCTCCACCGTCACCGACGACTCGGTGCGTGCCTGGATGATGACGCTGCTGTTCGCCTCGCTCTTCGGCGCCGTCTTCGTCACCCGCGAGTACACCGCCGGCACCATCGGCCGCTCGGTCCTGCTCAGCGGTTCCCGCGCCCGCCTGTTCACCGCCAAGGCACTGGTGGGTACGGCCATGGGAGCCCTGTCGGGCCTCCTCGCGGTCGCCCTGGCGTTCGCGACCACCTGGGGTGCGCTCGCCGCCTCCGGCCACAGCCCGGAGATCACCCGGGAGACCTGGCTGATCGCCGCGGGCATCCTCGCCTGCAACGTGTTCGCCGGCCCCTGGGGTGTCCTCCTCGGCTGGATCATCCGGCACCAGGTCGGTGCCGTGGTGACCCTGCTCGCCCTCACGCTCCTGGTCGACCCGGCCCTGCAGCAACTGGCTCCCGACGTCGCCAAGTTCCTGCTGACCATCGCGATGAGCTCGGTGTACCGCGACGCCAAGCCGGATCTGCTCCCGGAGCCGATCGCGGTCGTCGTGATCGCCGGCTGGCTGGCCGCCGCCTGGTTCGGCGCCCGCAAGCTGTTCCTCGCCCGCGACATCACCTGAGGGGACCGGCCATGTCCGCCAGAACCGCCACCCGCGAGCCGGCTCCCGCTGTGCCGTCGCGGCCACGCATCGCCGATGACGTGACCGTCCACGCGCCGGACAAGGAGGGCGCGCCCTGGGTCATCCAGCGGGGCCGGCACCGGTACTTCCGGGTCCAGACCGACCTGGCACGGCTCGCGCGCGCCGTGGACGGCACCCGCGACCGCACGGGGCTGGCCGAGGTGCTGGGGCCTCCGTGGACCCCCGAGGCCGTGGACGTCGCGGTGCGGAAACTGGCGGACTCCCAACTGCTCGATGACGGGACCGCGGACGTAGGCAGCAAGAGGCGCAAGAACTTGACCAGTTGGATCCGCTTCGCTCCTCCGCTGACCGTCCAGTTCACCCTTCTGAAGCCGGAGCGCCTGCTACGGCGGCTGACGCCGCTGATCAACGCCCTGGCGCACCGGGCCGCCGCCGTGGTGGCGGCGACAGCCGTCCTGGGTGGCCTGCTCGCGCTGGCCGCCCAGGGCGACGAGTTGCGCACCGCCCTCGGCCGGCCGCTGCCGATCGCCGTCTACCTGGCGGTGGCCTGCGCGATGCTCGTCACCACCTGTGTGCACGAGATGGGCCACGGCGCGGTCCTCACCTACTACGGGGGCCGACCGAGCCGGATGGGTGTGATGCTCTTCTACCTCTCACCGGCGTTCTTCTGCGACGTGTCCGACGGCTGGCGCCTGTCGGACAAGGCGCATCGCGTCCACGTGGCCCTTGCGGGCATCGCCACCCAGCTGGTGATCGCCGGCACGGGTGGCATCGCGACCCTGTTCGTGGACGCTGCCACGGTGCGCGACGGCCTCATGGTCTTCACCGTGTCCACCTACGCCACCGGCCTGCTGAACCTGCTGCCGTTCATCAAGCTCGACGGATACATCGCGCTGATGAGCCACCTCGACCTGCCGCATCTGCGGGACCGCGCCATGACCGACGCGCGCCGCTTCGTCGCCCGGATCCTGTTCGGCGGCAGCGGATACCACCGCGAACTGCCTCATGTGCGCTGGTCGGTGGCGTACGGCCTGGCCTGCCTGGTCTTCCCCTGCTACATCGTCGCCGGCGCCCTGGGCCTGTGGGCCGGCGCCGCGCAGCGCCTCGGCGGCATCGGTGCCGCACTGGTGCTGTGCGGGCTGGGCTACTTCGTGTACCGCCTCGGCCGGGGCTTCGTCCGGCTCCTCGGCGAGGCGCGGGCGGCGGGTGCCCATACCGCGCGCCTGTCCCTCGCCACGTCGCTGGCGGTCGCCGCCGTGGGCGGGCTGCTGATGTGGGTGAAGCTCCCGTACAGCGTGTCCGGCGGCTATGTCCGTGACGCCCGGGGCGAGGTCCGCCTGGTCCTGCCGCCGTCGGCCGACCGCTCGGTGATCGGCAAGGGCACGACCGTGGAACTGTTCCGCTCCGGCCTGGCCGGCAGGGACAGGACGGGCTCGGCCGTGGTGACCGACGGCCGGGGCGGGAACACCACCGCGCCGCTGTCCGCCTTCCTGCCCGTACGGGCCGACGGCCTGCCACAGCCCGCCGTCGGATACCCGCTCACGGTGACCGGCACGCCCGCCGACCGGATCGGCACGGCCCAGGTGAACGCCGGGACTTTGCCGCTGTGGGACTGGCTCTGCACCACGTACGTCGCGCCCGCCTGGCGCTGGTGACCGGCCACCGACCCGCCCGCCGCGGGTGACCCGGGCCCGGACCCACCCGCCGTTCGCTCGGCAACCGACTCCCGCCGACAGCCGCACGCCTCATGCCATCGCTCCATCAGGGACAACCCATCCATGCTTCACTACCTGCCCTATTGCCGGCCTGGCGGGCTGTTCTACGACCGGCCCGCCGCGGACGAGGGCTCTCCCGCCGCAGCCTTCGGCCGGAGCCTCGCCGCTCTGCCGGAAGGCTGGCGGCGCCGGTCCGACTCCGACTGGACCGCGGTGCTCCCCCCGGCCGTCGAACTTCCGCGCCAGGGCTGGAAGATCCATGTCTCCGCCACCCTCCAGAACGCCGAGGCCGTGCTGGAGACCGTCTGGAACCACTGTGTGCCGCGCCGGGTGACGTTCAAGTACATCCGCGACACACAGGTGCTGTTCCGGCGCAACAGCAAGTACGGCGATCGCAGCGCCAGCGGCAAGTTCATCACCGTCTACCCGGTCGACGAGGCGCAGCTGGCGACGCTGCTGCATGAACTCGGCGGACTCCTCGACGGCAGTGCGGGCCCCTACATCCTCAGCGACCTGCGCTGGCGTGCCGGCTGCCCGCTGTACGTGCGCTACGGCGCCTTCGTGGAGCAGACCGTCCGCGACGAAGCCGGTCACCTGGTGCACTGCGTCACCGACCCCGACGGCAATCTCGTCCCGGACCACCGCGGCCCCGGCTTCCGCCCGCCCGCTTGGGCGCCGCTGCCCGACTGCCTGACAGACTCCCTCGCCGCCCGCGAGGCGGGCAGGCTGCGCGACTTCCCCTTCCGCGCCACCAGGGCGCTGCACTTCTCCAACGGCGGCGGTGTGTACGAGGCGGTCGACACCCGTGACGAACACACCGTCCTGCTCAAGGAGGCCCGCCCGCTGGCCGGTCTGGACGACACCGGCGCGGACGCCGTCGCCCGCCTGGAACGGGAGCACTGGGCGCTGAGGCGCCTCGCGGGCCTGTCACGCACGCCCCGACTCGTCGACTACCGCATCGGCAACGAGCACTACTTCCTGGCCCGCGAATTCGTCCCGGGCACCCCACTCGCCCAGGAGATCGAGAAACGCAACCCGTTGCTCGCCGCGGGCCCTGACCTGCCCGCCGCCGACGCCGCCTACGCGCGGTGGGCCCTGCACATCCTGGACGAAGTCGAGGCCGGGATACGGGAGATGCACGAACGCGGCATCGTCTTCGGCGACCTCCACCCGAGCAATGTGCTGGTCCGCGACAACGGCGGCATCGCCTTCATCGACTACGAGGCGAGCAGCAACACCGCCGACGACGCCGGACAGCCCATCGGCGCACCAGGTTTCCGCGCGCCCTCCGGCTACCGCGGCACCGCCGTCGACCGCTACGCCCTGGGCTGTCTGCGACTGGCGCTCTTCGTGCCCCTGACCGTGTTGGTTCCCTGGTCACCGCGGAAAGTGGATCAGTTCATCGAAGTGGCCCGCGGGCACTTCCCGCTGCCGGACGACTTCGCCGACCGCGTCCGGGCCGACCTGGGTCCCTGTGCCGATGCGGAGGTACCCGGCGGCTGCCCTCCCGAACGGTCGTGGGCGCCCGATACTCGACCGGACGAGCTGCCGGGCATGGGCCGGAGCATCGCAGACGGCATCCTGGCCTGCGCCACCCCGGACCGCGAGGACCGCCTCTACCCCGGTGACATCCAGCAGTTCCGCACTCCCGACGGCGGCCTGACCTTCGCGTACGGCGCGGCCGGCGTGCTGTGGGCGCTCGCCGAGGCGGGCACACCGGCCCCCGCCCGGCACACCGACTGGCTGCTGCGCGCCGCCCGCCGCATGACAGAGCCGCGCCCCGGCCTCTACGACGGGCTGGCCGGCGTCGCATACGCCCTGGACCGTCTCGACCGTACGGACGAGGCGCTCGAGTTGCTCGGACGCGTGGACGACGCGGCGCTCGACGCGGCCGATGCCACTCTGTACCGCGGCCTGCCCGGCATCGGCCTGACCCTGGCACACCTCGCCACCCGTACCGGTGACCGGGCTCTGCTGGACGCCGCCGCGGGCATCGCCGACCGCCTCGTCGACGCGGCCCGCGGCCCCGCTCCGTCCGGCCGCCCCCGACCTGGCCTGCTGCACGGCCACACGGGCGCCGCCCTGTTCCTCCTGCGCCTGTACGAGGAGACCGGCGACGCCAAGCTGCTGCACCACGCCGTGGAGGCGTTGCGGCAGGACATGGCCGACATCGGCCACCCGGCGCGGCCCTGCGGCGACGAGGCACCCTGGCGCTCACCACTGCTGGCCGCGGGCAGCGCGGGCCTGGGCATGGTCTTGCACGATGCCCTCGTCCACCGGCCCGACCCCGAACTCGCGGCGGCCCGTGACGCGATCCGCGACGTGACGAAGCCGCGCTTCGTCCAGCACGCCGGCCTCTTCCACGGCCGGGCAGGTCTCGTCCTCGCGCTCGCGCACATGCGCGACGGCGACCCGGAGGCCGACGCCGCGCTGCGGCGGCACTCGGCCGCGTTCGCCTGGCACTCCCACCTGCTCGACGGGAGACCCGCGTTCTTCGGCGACCACGCGCTGCGGCTCTCCACCGATCTGGCCACCGGCGCCGCGGGCGTCCTGCTCGCCGGCTGCGCCGCGGCGGACGGCTCCGTGGGGCTCCCCTTCCTCCGTCCCGGCACGGAGGACTGACATGGCACGGACCTCCCGACCCCTGGTGTCGGTGATCTGCCCGACGTACAACCGCTCCCAGGCCATCGTGCGCACCCTCGAATCGGTCAGGACTCAGACGGTCACCGACTGGGAACTGCTGGTCATGTCGGACGGCTGCACCGACGACACAGAGGACTGGGTACGCGCCGCCGCCCGCGAGGACGAGCGAGTCCGCCTCGTACGCACCGCGCGGCACGGCCACCCGAGCGGCCCCCGCAACGAGGGACTGGGCCTTGCCCGAGGTGCGTACATCGCCTACATCGACCACGACGACGTATGGCTCGAAAACCATCTCGACGTGCTGCTCTCCCTCTTCGGGGAGGGCGGTGAACTCGTCGCCACCGGTTTCCGGCGCCGGAACCGGCACGGCGAGGTGACCGCCTCGTCCGACGCGTTCGGACTGTGCTGGCACCCCGAACTCCAGTTGCTCGGGCCGATCTTCGAGCCGTCACGCGTCGCCCATCGGGCCGGGCTGGCCGAGCGCGTCGGTGGCTGGCGGGCCGGGTACGGCCTGGAGGACTGGGACCTGTGGCTGCGCCTCGCCGACGCGGGCGCCGTCTTCACCACGGCGCAGGACCGCACCACCGAACTCCTCGACGACCCCGGCACCCGCCGCTTCTCGACCCCGCTCCGTCACCGTATGCCGGTGGCCGCCCTCGACGATCCGCGCCTGGCCCACGCAGTCCTGACCGAACTGCGGGACGGCCGGCACGAGGCGGCCTTCCGCGCGGCGGCCGAGGCTGACACCCGCGCCTGGTTCGCGCGGCTGGGCACAACCCCGGAGTTCAGCGTGCCCAGGGGCTGGGACGGCGACATGGACGCGGCCATCGCGAGGGCCGCCGTCGAAGCACCGCCGCCCTGGCCCGACCTGGTGCTGGTCCCCGAAGGCGGCCGGTACGTCGTGGCTCAGCGCCTGTGGTGCGCCGACACCGAACACGCCGACCGCTGCACGGCGCTGACGCGGAGCACCCAGCGGGAGCAGTTCGCGCTGGTCGACGCCATCGTGCGGCGGACAGCCGGCAGCACGGGCCTGCTCCACAGCGGACCCGCGCCCCAGCCGGCAGCCCCCGTCCTCAGCTCGTGAAGATGAGGTACTTCCACGTCCCGTACGTCGTCGAGTTCACGTTGTCGCCCGACTGCGTGTCGATGTACGACGAGCGGATGCGGAAGCGGACGCCCGTCGGTGGGGTGCCGGTGAGTTCGAGGGTGTCCTTGCCGCCCGCGCCGAGTTCGAGGTACTCGCTGTGCGTGCTGCGCCAGGCGCCCTGGTAGTAGCCCTGGACCTCCACCTTGTACTTGCGGCCCGGGTACGGCGTCATCGTCGTGTCGAAGACGGGGTCCTTGGACTTGTGGAAGTAGCGGTACGTCTGGTTCCAGGCCGTCGCTGTCTTGTAGTAGCCGCTGAGTGCCGTCGAGACCTTGACCCTTGCGCCCACCGTGCTCGTGACCGTGACGGGTGCGTAGCGGGTGTCGCCCGTGTACTTGGCGGTGAGTTTGGTGTCTCGGGTCAGGTAGACGGTGGTGGAGAGGTTGCCGGAGGAGTCGACGGTGCCGGACTTGATCAGCTTGTTGGGCTTGTCGGTGCCGTACGGGTCGGCGTAGATCTCGACCGTGTGGTTCTTGTACGTCGTTCCCAGGTGCGCCGTGAACTTCACCGCGGTGTTGTACGCGTAGACCTTGCCGTTGTCGGAGAGGGTCAGCGTCGTCGCGGTGCGAGTGATGTTCGCCGTTGTGGTGGCGGTGGCGGCCGCGTGGTACTCGTCGCCCGTGTAGCCGACCGTGTATGTGACCTGGCCGCCGGCCGGCGGGGTGTCGGCGAAGGAGTACGAGCCGTCGGCGCCGACCGTGGCCGTGCCGAGCAGTTTGCCGGACGGGGACTCGGCGTCGGTGCGGCGGACGGAGACCGTCGTGCCGGACGGGAAGGCCGCGTTCGAGGTCAGCTTGCCCGTGACCGACAGGGACTTGGCGCGGGGCGCCGTGGACGGGGCCGTCGCCGTGAGGCCGGTGTCCGCCTTGGTCGGGTTGTCGAGGACGCGGAGCGAGTAGACGTCCGAGTCGTTGTACGACACCGCGAACAGTTTGCTCGCGTCCGGCGCCCAGGCCAGGCCCGAGGCCGCGAGGGTGTCGGCGCCGCTGCTGTTGCCGGTGTTCGGGAAGTCGTACTGGCGGACAGGGGTGGAGACGCCCGGCTCGAAGATGTGGACGTCGGGGTCGTACCAGGAGAAGGTGCCCGCGGCGACCGCGCCGTCCGGGGCGATGTCGACCGCGTTCGGGTAGGCGTTGGTGGTGTAGCTGCCGTCCTCGGAGAGGTCCGAGAGCTTGAACACCTGCTGCTTGTAAGGCGAGCCGCTGGCCGTGACGACGTCCTTGCCGTCGGGGGTGACGGCGAGGTCGCTGAGGTCGCTGCTGCTGCCCGGGTCCCAGGCGTACGCGGTGCGGGTGGCCGAGCCCGACGACACGTCGAACACGGCGAGTTCGTTCGGGCTCTGCCCGGAGGTGCCCGCGACGACGGTGCCCGGGGCGCCCGGCGAGGAGGCCAGGATCGGGGCGTCGTTCCAGGTCTTGTGGGTGTCCTGGCCGAGCGCCACGACCGGGTCGGTGCCGCTCAGGTCGAGCGAGCCGATGTTTCCGGTGCCGGATCCGCGGTAGCCGAACCAGAGCTTGCCGCCCGCGAGGGCCGGGTATTCGGGCTGGGTGCCGGCACCGGTCGGGTAGCGGTGGGCCTCGGTGGCCGTCGCCGTGTCGATGGCGACGATCGCGTCGGCGTCCTCGACGGCCGCGTACAGGGTGCCGGAGTCGGCGGAGAGCTCCAGGCCGCGGACGCCGGGAAGCGAGGCGATCGTGCCGACGACGGTGCCGCTGTAGTCGGTCGCGACGACCTTTCCGCTCTTCGGGTCGCTGATGAAGACCCGCTGGTGGACGCCGTCCACGACGACGTCGCCGGTCGAGGTGACCGGCAGGAGGCTGCTGGAGTCGGCCAGCGCGGGCGCGGCCGACGTGACCGCGAGCGCGGCCGAGCAGAAGAGGACCGCGAGTGCTGTTGCGGCCGGAAGAGTGCGTGTGCGCACGGTGGTTTCGAACCCCCCGGAACGAAAAAGAGCCCCTGTGGAACTGGGGAAGTGAGCGGAGCGTAGGTCACGCCGGTGACAGCAGGAGCAAAGGAGGGTCAACAGTGATCAAAAAGTGGCCCGCGACGATCGAGATGGTCAAGACGGCCAGGACGGCCAGGACGGCCAGGATGGTCAGGACGGCCAAGACGGCCAAGACGGCCAGAAAGCACTCCGCGCCGTTCGGCTCCGGTCCCTCCCCTCGTGGGGACCGGCGCCGAACGGCGCGGATCTCGCGTGCTCGGGCGATGTGTCCGACACCGCCGTCCCCTGGCTCCTGCGGAAGCTGGCCGAGAAGGTTCGGTGTCGTGGGCTGTCTCCCCGAAGCGCTGAGCTGATGGCCTGCGCGGACGGTGTGTGACGGGTTCGCCCTTGCGTCGTGATCCTGCCAGCTGCGGCTTCCCGTGAGGAGATTCCGGTGCCGGTCCGGAGGCTTAATCCGCAGGTCAGCCGTATAAAGTGAGTTTTCCGGTCCGGATGCCCGTCCGGACCTTCATATGCGGGGGGAAGTAAGGGGTGGAGGCCTTGGGTTCCGACTCAGGGGCACGTACTGCCTTCGCGGAACGGCTCGCTCTGCTGTACAAGGAGGCCGGCAACCCTCCCCTCGCGCGCGTGGCCGAGGCGGTCGTACAGCTGCAGCGGGTGGACGAGCGGGGGCGGCCCGTACGGGTCTCCGCTCAGCGGATCAGCGACTGGCGGCGGGCCAAGAACGTGCCGGCCCAGTTCGCCGCCCTCGCCGCGGTACTGCACGTGCTGATACCCCAGGCCCGGCGTGCGCGGCCCGCGCCGGTCTCCGCCGGTCTGTACGACATGGGTCACTGGCAGCGCCTGTGGGAGCGTGCCCTGGCCGACCCGGCCGGTGACCGTCCCGCGGCGGCCGCGGAAGTGGAGGAGCGTCCGCCGGTCAAGGATCCGGACGTCCCCAGTGTGTGTCCCTACCGGGGGCTGGCCTCCTACCGGCAACAGGACGCCCGGTGGTTCTTCGGCCGGGAGCGCAGCACGAACGCCCTCGTCGATCAGCTGCATGCGGCGGAGAAGACGGGCGGACTGGTCATGCTCGTCGGCGCCTCGGGCGCGGGGAAGTCCTCCCTGCTGAACGCCGGTCTGGTGACCGCCGTGCAGAACGGCGCACTCGGCGACGACAACAGCCGGCCGAGGGCGGTTCTGCAGCTCGTGCCGGGCGCCGATCCCATCGGGGAGCTGACCCGGCGGATCCCCGAGCTCGTACCCGTCGTCTCCGCAGCACCCGACGACTCTCACGACTCTCACGACTCTCACGACTCTCACGACTCTCCGGCAACAGAACCCGGCACTCCCGAGTTCGCCCACGCCGTCCGGGGCGCCGTCGCCGAGTGGGCGGGGCGCGAGGCATCCCCCGGTGATCCCGGTGATCGGCCGGTCGTCATCGTGGACCAGTTCGAGGAGGCCTTCACCCTCTGCGCCGACGAGGCGAGCAGACGCGCCTTCGTCCAGGTCCTGCACGCCGCGTGCTCGCCCGCCGGACCGGACGAGGCGGCCGCGGTGCTCGTGGTCCTCGGCATCCGCGCCGACTTCTACGAGCAGTGCCTGCGCTATCCCGAACTGGCCGACGCGCTGCAGCACCGGCACATGGTGCTGGGGCCGCTGAGCACGGCGGAGCTGCGCGAGGCGGTGACCGGGCCGGCCAAGGCCGTGGGGCTGGAGCTCGAACCGGGCCTCGCGGAGCTGATCGTCCGGGAGGTGAGCACCGACGGGCCGCGCGGGGCGCACGACGCCGGGGTGCTGCCGCTGCTGTCCCATGCGCTGCTCGCCACCTGGCAGCGGCGCAAGGCGGGGCGGCTGACGCTGGCCGGCTACCGGGCCGCGGGCGGGATCCAGGGCGCGGTGGCCGCGACCGCCGAGCGGGCCTGGTCCAGCCTCGATCCGCCCGCGCGTACGGCCGCCCGGCTGCTGCTGCTTCGGCTGGTCCGGCTCGGCGAGGACACCCAGGCCACCCGCCGACGGGGGACCCGGCGGCAGCTGGCGCAGGAGTCGACGGATCCCGGCAAGACGGAGGAGTCACTGGAGGCGCTGGTCCGCGCCCGGCTGGTGACGCTCGACGCGGAGACCGTGGAGATCACCCATGAGGCGCTGCTGACCGCCTGGCCGCGCCTGCGGGACTGGATCGACGAGGGCAGGAACGACCATCTGCTCCGCCAGCAGCTGGAGGAGGACGGCCGGGCCTGGGAGGGCTCGGACCGCGACTCCTCGCTGCTGTACCGGGGTTCACGGCTGGCCCAGGCCCGCAGCTGGGCGAAGTCCGCCGGCGACACCTTCCTGACCCGCAGCGCGGTGGAGTTCCTGGCCGCTTCGGTACGGCTGCGCAAGCGCGCCCTGGTGATGCGGCGCGGCGCGGTGTCCGCACTGGTCGTCCTGGCGGTCCTGGCCGCCGGCACGGCGGTCGTCGCCTGGCAGCAGCGCAACGACGCGGTGTTCGAGCAGGTGGTCGCCGAGGCCGACCGCGTCCAGTACACCGACCCCTCGCTCTCCGCGCAGCTGGACCTGGTGGCGCACGACCTGCGGCCGGACGACGCGGGCGCCCACAACCGGCTGGTCTCGATCGTGAACGCGCCGCTGGCCACACCGCTGCTCGGCCACACCGGCGCCGTCTACCTCACCTCGTTCAGTCCGAACGGGAAGCTCCTGGCCACCGCCAGCTACGACCGCACGGTCCGGCTGTGGGACGTCAGCGACCGCTCGCACCCGAAGCCACTGGGCAAGCCGCTCACCGGCCACACCAGTTGGGTGAGCACCGCGCTCTTCAGCCCGGACGGCCACACCCTGGCCAGCACCGGGGACGACGGCACCATCCGCCTGTGGGACGTACGGGATCCCGCGCACCCCAAGCCGCTCGGTACGCCTCTGACCGGCCATTCCGGCACGGTCTACCTGCTCGCCTTCAGCCCGGACGGCCACACCTTGGCCTCCGCCGGCGAGGACCACACCGTACGGCTGTGGGACCTGACCGACCCGGCCCGGCCGAAGACGCTCGGTGCCCTGACCGGCCACAGCGCCGCCGTCCGCTCGGTGGCCTTCAGCCCCGACGGGCACCTGCTGGCGGCCGGTGGCGACGACGACACGATCATGCTGTGGGACACCACCGATCCGCGGCACCCGAAGCCGATCGACACGGTGCTGAAGGGCCACACGGACACGGTGCACTCCGTGGCCTTCAGCCCCGATGGGCACACCCTCGCCAGCGGCAGCGCGGACGACACCATCCGGCTGTGGGACGTCACCGACCCGCGCCACGCCGCCCAGCTCGGCACACCGCTCGCCGGCCACACCGGTCCCGTGTGGTCGGTGGCCTTCAGCCCCAAGGGCAACATGCTCGCGGCCGGCAGCGCCGACAGCACGGCGAGTCTGTGGAACGTCAGCGATCCGGCCTTCCCCTCGCAGGTCGGCGAGCCGCTCGCGGGCAGCAGCGGCGAGATGTACGCCGTCGGCTTCAGCCCCGACGGCCGCACCCTCGCCACGGGCAGCGGCGACAGCAAGGTGCGCCTGTGGTCGGTGCCGATGTCGGACATGGTCGGCGAGAGCGGGGCGTTCCGCCCGGACGGGAAGGTGCTCGCCATGGCCGCGCGCGACGGGCGGATCCGGCTGTGGAACGTGACGGTTCCCGGTCGGCCCGTGGCGATCGGCAGACCGTTCATGCCCGCGGACGGCGGCGGGCGCACGCTGACGTTCTCCCCCGACGGCCACACCCTCGCGGTGATGAACGGACGCCAGAAGCTGTACCTGTGGAACGTCAGCGACCCGACCCGGCCGGTCCCCTACGGCCCGCCGCTCAGCATGCGGACCCGCTTCACGGGCTCCGACGCACTGGCCTTCAGCCCGGACGGACGCATGCTCGCAAGCCCCTACAACGACCGCACCATCCAGCTCTGGAACGTCGCCGACCCGTCCCACGCCGTCAAGTACGGCGCTCCGCTCACCGGCCACAAGGGCTTCATCAACAGCCTCGTCTTCAGCCCGGACAGCCACACCCTCGCCAGCGGCAGCGCGGACGCCACCATCCGGTTCTGGAACGTCACCGACCCCCGCCGTGTCACCTCCCTCGGCACACCGCTCACAGGGCACGGCGGACCCGTCAACGTCCTCGTCTACAGTCCGGACGGCCATACGCTGGCCAGCGGCAGCGACGACGACACGGTCCGGCTGTGGAATGTCACCGACCCCCTCGACGCGTCCGAGGAGGGCAAGCCCCTGATCGGTCACACCGAAGCGGTCGTGTCGCTCACCCTCAGCGAGGACGGCGACACCCTGGCGAGCGGCGGCAACGACAACACGGTCCGCCTCTGGAATGTGTCCCACCCCTCCGAGGCCGCCCCCATCGGTCAGTCGATGAGCCCCAACGCCAAGACCGGCAACTTCCTGTCGTTCAGCCCGGGCAGCCACATGCTCGGGGTGTCGAGCGGCGCGGACACCGTACGGCTGTGGAACCTCGACTCCGACCACGCGATCCAGCACATCTGCTCGACCACACGGGGCGTTCTGACACCCGAGAAGTGGCACGAATATCTGCCACGACTCTCGTACAAACCTCCGTGCGGCCAGTAGTCCGAACTGGTCGACGCCCTGGTGACAGCGCTGACGCCGGCCCTCGTCAACGGGGCCGAGCCAGTGATCCCGGCCACATCCCCACGACGCGGCGGAGCAGTCGACTCCCGTCGGGCCTGCAGCCTTGTTAGGCTTGGCCACAGCCCGATCGCTGGTGCATCCCCCGTCGCCAGCGGTCGGGCATTCTTATGCCCGGCCGCTGCCCTGCCGGTGCCCTGCCGCGCTACTGACCGCCTGCCGCGGTCAGCCACTGGGCGACCTTTCGCACCGTGGTCTCGTCGAGTTGCTCGACCAGGGCCTGTACGGCTGCGTAGTCGTCCGGCGCAAGGTCATGGAGCCCTGCCTTGCCGAGCCCGGCCATGAGCACCTGCTGCCGGCGGCCGCTCATGCGTTCCGTCAGCGTGCGCGGCTCCTCGGGGCCGGCGGACGGCGGCTCCGGCGTCGCGGCATTCACAGCGTTCGCGGCGTCAGTGGTGTTCGCGGCGTTCGCGGTCGCAGTCGATACGTCGAAGCGCTGCCACGCCCCGTCCTTCGGACCCCACAGACTGACCGCGAAGTCGCCGCCGCGTGCCCGCACGGTGTGGGCCATCTCGCCGAGCGCGTACTGCACAGGAGCGCGGTACGGCGACTCCGCACACACCTGCCAGGAGGCCGAGGAGGGCCGGTGGAACAGCGCCACCCAGCGGGGAGCCCCGGTCGGCTGCGGACTGGGGGGACGTGTCGTCGTCTCCACTGCGCTCACCCCTTCATTCACCCGTTTCCCTCACCGTTCAGAAACTGCACAGCAGGGGACGATAACTGACGGTCCGTCAGATATCCAGGGGAGGGACAGGGGCAGGCATACGGGCTGGGCAGGCGGCTCGCCGTCAGTTGTTCCAGGACTCGTCGTACGGGTCCTTCGGTGTCGGCACCGGCGTCGCCGCCATGACCCGGAGGTACGGTATCGGGCCGTTGTTGACCGGATCCTTGGTCTGCTTGGCGGTGTAAGTCCCGGTCACCTCCAGCCACTTGTCCGGCTGCAGGACCGGGGGGATCGTGCCGGTCAGGGCGATCTTCACCGGTTGGGCGTCCGCGGCACAGCAGTTGAGGGCCATGCGGACCAAGTACGGGCTGCCGGTACGGTCCAGGGCGACGAAACCGGTGATCTTGATCTGGCGGCCCTCGATGTGACGACCGTGGTCGTACACGGCGCGGGTCGCGTAGTCGACCACATTGAGGTCGAGCGGGCCGGTGGCGGGCAGCTTGTTGTAGCCGTAGGGCTGTTGCAGCGCCGTACCGGTGCGCATCGCGCTGTACGAGCCGAGGGCCGGCGGGGCGACCAGGATGAGGGCGAGGAGGGGGAGGACCAGGAGCCAGGAGACACGGGGTTCGCGGTGGACATGGCCGTCGCCGTGATCGTGAGCATGGCCGTCGTCCTGATCGTGACCGTCACCGTGTCCGTCGCTCTGCTTCCCCTTGCTCCCCCGCCACTCGTACCAGACCGTCGCCAGCGCCGCCGCGATCAGCACCGCGCCCGACGCCAGCAGCAGCGGCTGCAGTCCTGCCTTGACGTACCGCAGGTACAGGTTGGTGAAGCCCGCGTGCAGCAGGGCCGCACCCGTGAGGAACAGGACCGCCGCCTGTGCCTGCCGGTTCACAGGAGCACCGCCCCGGTCAGGACCGCGCCCGCGATCGCGAGGGCGAAGGTGGCGGGGGCGAAGCGCAGGGCGAAACCGCGGCCGAACGTGCCCGCCTGCATCGCGAAGAGCTTGAGGTCGATCATCGGGCCGACGACCAGGAACGCCAGCTTGGCCGTGAGCGAGAACTGGGTCAGTGACGCCGCCACGAACGCGTCCGCCTCCGAGCAGATGGACAGCAGTACGGCGAGGATCGCCAGCGCGAGGATCGCGACGACCGGGTTTTCGGCCGCCGTGCGCAGCCAGCTCGCCGGGGCCACCGCCTTCAGCGTCGCCGCGGCCATCGCACCGATGACCAGGAAACCGCCCGCGTGCATCACGTCGTGGCGGACCGAGCCCCAGAATGCGGCGCCCTTGCTCTGGCCGTCGTAGTGCGGACGCTCCGGCAGACGCAGCCAGTCGGTGCGGCCCAGGCGTTGCCACAGCCAGCCCATCACGCACGCCACGAGCAGGCTGGCGGCGAAACGGGCGAGGACCATCTCCGGGTTGCGGGGGAAGGCGACCGCGGTCGCCGTCAGCACGATCGGGTTGATCGCCGGGGCGGAGAGGAGGAAGGCGAGGGCTGCGGCCGGGGTGACGCCCCGGCGCACCAGCGCGCCCGCCACCGGCACCGACGCACACTCGCAGCCCGGCAGCACCGCGCCCGCCATCCCGGCGACCGGGACCGCCAGCACGGGCCGCTTCGGCAGCGCGCGGGCGAAGAACGACGCCGGTACGAACACGGCGATCGCCGCCGAGAGCAGGACACCGAGGACGAGGAAGGGCAGCGCCTGCACCAGGACGGCCACGAACACCGTCATCCAGCTCTGCATGACGGGTGCGGAGAGCGCTCCGCGGATGGGGCCCTGCAGCAGCACCAGCAGGAGCAGCAGCATGGTCAGGACGAGGGGCGACTTCGAGTCGGACGGTTTCGCGTCCGACGGATTCGAGTCGGACGGATTGGAGTCGGACGGATTCGGGTCCGGCGAATTCGGGTCGGGTGGCCTCGTGGCGGGAAGGCCGTCCACCGGCTCATGGCTGTCCGCCCCGGTGGGGGCTGCTTTGGTGATGGCCACGGGCGAGGTACCTCCGGTGGTGCGTAAGGGCGCTGGTTTCCCTCCCCATCCATACGGCGGGGAAGGGCCGATCGTTCAGTGACCGTTCAGTGACTGCGCACGGTCGCTGCTGGAACCACCTCTCGTATTGAGGCAGTCTTCTCCCTCGTGGGGAGCGTTCCGAATCAAGGTGTGGCGAGCGGTGACCAGTCGGCGCACATGGTGGTGTGCGGCGACGACGGACTGGCGCATCGGCTGGCCGCCGAACTGCGGGGTGTGTACGGCGAACAGGTCACCCTCGTCGTGCCGCCCGCCGACCGCGGTGTGCGACCGCCGGTGGTCGGGCGCGCGCGGGCGACCACGGCGGCACTCTTCGACCGGATGGTGAACGCGGCCGTCAACCGGGCGAACGGCGCCGCCACCGAACCCGTCATCGCAAACTCCCAGGTCGTGGAGGCCGCCGAGGCGACCGAGGAGGCGCTCGGCGCGGCGGGCGTGGAGCGGGCCGCCGCCCTGGCGCTCGTGTACGACGACGACGAGACCAACATCCGCGCCGCCCTCACCGCCCGCCGGCTCAACCCCCGGCTGCGGCTCGTCCTCAGGCTCTACAACCGGCGGCTCGGCCAGCACATCGAGGAACTCCTCGACCAGGCCGCGACGTTGGCGACCGGCGCCGACGGATCCTCCGGCAACGACACCTCCACGACCGTGCTCTCCGACGCCGATACGGCCGCGCCCGCGCTGGCCGCCACGGCCGTCGCCGGCACCAGCAAGGTCGTACAGACCGACGGTCTGCTGCTGCGGGCGGTGGAACGGACGCCGCTCGCCGGGCAGTTGGCCCGTCCGGGGCTGGCCACGCTGGCTCTGCTGTCCCCGGAGGGTGCCGAGACCGGCGGCGAACAGGGGCCGGAGCTGCTGCCCGACGCAGCGGCGGTACGGGCCGCGACCGGCCGAGGGACCGTCGTACTGGAGCAGGTGTCGTACGCCGGGCCCCAACTGCCCCCGGCCCGCGGGTCCGTGGCGTTCTCCTCGCTGTTCTCCCGGCGGCTGCGGTGGTCGCTGGCGGGCATGATCGGGTGCGTGGTCGCGCTCGCGGTGGCCTTGTGGCTGGTGACGGGGATGCATCCGCTGAGCGCGTTCTATCTGACGCTGCTCGATCTCTTCGCCATCGACAACCCCGCCATCGGGGCGTCCATCGGACGGCAGATCCTCCAACTCCTCTCCGGACTCACGGGGTTGCTGCTGCTGCCGGTGCTGCTGGCCGCGGTGCTCGAAGCGCTGGGCACCTTCCGGACGACGTCCGCGCTGCGGAAGCCGCCGCGGGGGCTGGGCGGGCATGTGGTCCTCCTCGGGCTGGGCAAGATCGGTACGCGGGTGCTGACCCGGCTGCGGGAACTGCACATCCCCGTGGTGTGCGTCGAGTCCGACCCCGAGGCCCGGGGCCTTGCCACGGCGCGGCGGCTGCGGGTTCCTGTGGTGCTCGGGGACGTCACCCAGGAAGGCGTTCTCGAGGCCGCCAAGATCCACCGTGCGCATGCGCTGCTCGCGGTGACCAGCGCGGACACGACGAATCTCGAGGCCGCGCTGTACGCGCGGTCCGTGCGGCCCGATCTACGGGTCGTACTGCGGCTGTACGACGACGACTTCGCGACCGCCGTGTACCGGACGCTGCGGGCTGCTCATCCGCGTGCGTCCACCCGGAGCCGCAGTGTGTCCCATCTGGCGGCGCCCGCTTTTGCCGGGGCGATGATGGGGCGGCAGATCCTGGGGGCGATTCCGGTGGAGCGGCGGGTGCTGCTGTTCGCCGCGATGGATGTGGCAGGGCATCCGCAGCTGGAGGGGAAGACGGTCGCGGAGGCGTTTCGGGCGGGGGCTTGGCGGGTGCTGGCTTTGGATACGGGGGTCTCGGGCGGGCGGCGGGAAGAACCTGCCGCGGAGGAGGCGTACGAGGATCGGCCGGGGTCGGGGCTGGTGTGGGATCTGCCGGACGAGCGGGTTCTGCGGGGGTCGGACCGGGTGGTGCTGGCGGCTACGCGGCGGGGGTTGGCGGAGCTGCTCGGTCGGCGTCCGCCGGAGCGGGCGTTGCTGGGGGCTGCCGCCCCCAGACCCCCGCTTCGGCCCTGAACGGGCCTCGTCCTCAATCGCCGGACGGGCTGAAAAAACCTGCCCGGCGCCGAGGACCCACCGTCAGGCCAAGTACCGCTCCGCAAAGTCCAGTTCCAGTCTCACCTGCTTGATGCGCTCGTCCACCACCAGCGAACCGTGCCCGGCGTCATAGCGGTACACCTCATGGGCCGCGCCCCTCGCCTCCAGGCGTTTGACGTAGTTCTCGATCTGGCGGATGGGGCAGCGGGGGTCGTTGACGCCGGCCGAGATGTAGACCGGGGAGGTGACCTGGTCGACGTAGGTCAGGGGGGACGAGGCCTCGAAGCGTTCGGGGACCTCCTCCGGGGTGCCGCCGAGGAGGGTGCGGTCCATGGCCTTCAGGGCCTCCATCTCGTCGTGGTACGCCGTGACGTAGTCCGCGACCGGGACCGCCGCGATGCCCAGCGTCCAGGCGTCCGGCTGGGTGCCGACGCCGAGGAGGGTGAGGTAGCCGCCCCAGGAACCGCCGGTGAGGATGAGGCGGTCGGGGTCCGCCAGGCCCGAGTTCACCGCCCAGGCGCGGACCGCCTCGATGTCCTCCAGTTCGATGAGGCCGACGCGGTGCTTGAGGGCGTCGGTCCAGGCGCGGCCGTAGCCCGTGGAGCCGCGGTAGTTCACCCGGATCACCGCGTACCCGTGGTCGACCCAGGCCGCCGGGCCCGCCGCGAACGCGTCGCTGTCGTGCCAGGTGGGGCCGCCGTGGATGTCGAAGACCGTCGGCAGGGGGCCGGTGGTGCCCGCCGGCTTCTGGACCAGGGCGTGGATGCGGCCGCCGGGGCCGTCCACCCATACGTCCTCCACGGGCACCGAGCCCGGGGACTTCATGCCGGGCGGGTCGAGGACGACCGCGCCCGTGGTCGAGCGGACCGCCGACGGCTCGGCGGCCGAGGACCAGAGGTACTCCACGCTGCCGTCGGGGCGGGCCGTCGCGCCGGAGACCGTTCCGGGCGGGGTGGGGACCTTCTCCAGGGCGCGGCTCGCGAGGTCGTAGCGGAACAGTTCGCTGCGGGCCTCGAAGCTGTGCACGATGAGCAGGCCGGTGCCGTCCGGGTACCACTCGGCGCCCACGTCGCCGGGCAGCTCCAGGGCCAGGTCGGTCTCCTCGCCCGTCGCCACGTCCCACACCAGGGGCTCCCAGCGGCCGCGGCGCTGGTGGCCGATGAGCAGCCGGGTGTCGCCGTCGACGGGTGCGAAGCCCAGGACCTCCAGACCCAGTTCGTCCTGGCCCCCCTTGGTGTCGTCCAGGTCGGCGACCGCCGTGCCGTCGGGCCGCAGGACGCGCAGCGCGGAGTGCATCGCGTCGCCGTGCTCCGTGTGCTCGATCGCGATCAGCGAACCGTCGTGGGAGAGGTCGCCGACGCCCGCCGACTCGCGGTGGCGGTAGATCTCCACGGGTGCCTCGCCCGAGCGCGCGAGATGGATCGTCGTACCGTCCTCGTCCGTGGAGCGGCCGACGATCGCCGTGCGGCCGTCCCGGGCGAGGGCCAGTCCGGCCGGGTAGGAGGCCTCCAGGCCCGGGGCGGCGAGCTCGTCCTCGCCACCGGCGAAGGGCTGTCTGCGCCAGACGCCGAACTCGTCGCCGTCCTTGTCGTCGAACCACCAGATCCAAGCGCCGTCGGGGGTGAGCACGCCGTCCGTCGTGCCGTTCGGCCGGTCCGTGACCTGGCGTTGCCCGCCCGTCGACCGGTCCCAGGCGTACAGCTCGTACGTCCCCGTCGCGTTCGACACGAACAGGGCGCGGTCCGGTGCGTCCTCCGCCCAGTCGGGCAGCGACACCCGCGGCGCACGAAAGCGCTTCTCCCAGTCCGGCATGTCCTCGTTCCGCTCCGGCGCGCCGGACCCGTTGCTCTCAGTCATGGCCCCATAGTGCCTGCCCCCACAGACAATTCGCTGGCGGGGTCCTCAGCCTGTGGATAACTTCTACCGGGCATTTACCGAACACACGTCCAAGCAGGTCAGGAAGCCGGATCCATGCCCTCCCCCACCCCTCCCCCCTCACCCACCGACTGGCGCGAGACCAACCGCGCAAACTGGAACGAGCGGGTGCCGCTGCACACCGCCGGCGACTTCTACGACCTCGACGGCTTCCGGGCCGGCAAGGATCCGCTGCGCCACTTCGAGCTGGCCGAGGTCGGCGACGTGAGGGGCAAGTCGCTGCTGCACCTGCAGTGCCACATCGGCACCGACACCCTGTCCTGGGCCCGGCACGGCGCCGCCCGTGTCGTCGGCCTCGACTTCTCCGAACCGGCCGTCGAGGCCGCCCGCGCGCTCGCCTCCGACCTGGGCTTCGGCCCCGAGCGGGCGGCCTTCGTCGCGTCCGACGTGTACGACGCGGCGTCCGCGGTGGCTGCGCTGTCCGAGTCCTCGTACGACATCGTCTACACCGGCACCGGCGCGCTGTGCTGGCTGCCCGACATCCGGCGCTGGGCCGAGACGGCCGCCGCGCTGGTGACGCCGGGCGGGTTCCTGTACCTCGCCGAGTTCCATCCGCTGACCGATGTGCTCGACGACGAGACCGGATCGCGGATCGTGCGGGACTACTTCGACCTTGGCGCGCAGATCTACGACTACCCCGGTACCTACGCGGCACAGAGCACCGAAACCATCCACAACCGGACCGTGGAATGGCAGCACCCGCTCGGCGAGGTCGTCTCCGCGCTCGCCGCGGCCGGGCTGCGCATCGAGTTCCTGCACGAGCACGACGTCTCACTGTTCCGCCGGTTCGAGGTCTTCGAGCAGCGGGACGGGTACTTCCGCCTTCCGGCGGACCGGCCGCGCATTCCGCTGATGTACTCGCTGCGGGCGGCCAAGGACTGATTGTCAGTGGCGGGGTGCAGACTCGTCGACATGACCGATCTGCGCAAGACAGTCGAGACGTTCTGGGCATCCGCCGAGGCCCGGGACTGGGACACGTTCGCAGGCACCCTCGCCGAGGACGTGGAGTACACGCTCCCCCAGACCCGGGAGCGGATCAGCGGGCGGGAGCGGTATGTGCAGTTCAACCGGGAGTATCCAGGTGACTGGCACCTGCGGATCGAGCGGATCGTCGCCGAGCCGGGGCAGGTGGTCAGCTGGGTGCACTTCACGGTGGGGCTGGACGAGATGTACGCGATCTCGTTCTTCACGGAGGACGGGCACGGCCGCATATCCACCATCACCGACTTCTGGCCGGAGCCGTACGAGCCCCCGGCCGGCCGGGACCATCTCACCGAGCGGTACTGAACCCCGCGGCCGAGCCCGGCGCGGCGGCCCCGTACCGTGGAAGGCGTGTACCGGTTTCTGCTGACGCCCCGCTGGTGGGGGATCAACGTCTTCGTGCTGCTCGCCATCCCCTTCTGCATCTTCATGGGGTCGTGGCAGCTGAGCCGGTTCGAGGACCGGGTGCAGGCCCACCGGGACGCGACCGAGCAGGTCACGACGGACCGGCACGAGGCGGCCAGTCCGCTGCGCGAGCTGCTGCCCGTGGACAAGGCGACGTCCGGCAGACAGGCCACCGCGACCGGGCGGTACGGCAAGCAACTGCTCGTCCCGGACCGCCAACTCGACGGCAAGCGCGGCTACTACGTCCTCACACTGCTGCGCACCGACGGCGGCAAGGCGCTGCCCGTGGTGCGCGGCTGGCTGCCGGGTTCCGCCGACGCCGCCAGGGCGCCCGCCGCGCCCACCGGTGAAGTCACCGTCACCGGTGCGCTGCAGGCGTCCGAGACGCCGGGGGACAACGGGGTGAGCGCCCAGGGAGGCCTGCCGTCCGGGCAGACCGCGGCGATCAGCTCGGCATCGCTGGTGAACCTCGTGCCGTACGACGTGTACGACGCGTGGGTCACGCTGGACAAGGCCGACGCCGGGATGACGGCCGTGCCGGCGACCGCGCCCGCGGACTCCGGGCTGGACCTGAAGGCGTTCCAGAACCTCGGCTACACCGGCGAGTGGTTCGTCTTCGCCGGGTTCGTGGTCTTCATGTGGTTCCGGCTGCTGCGGCGCGAGGCGGAGTTTGCGCGGGATGCGCAGATGGGGTTGGTGGCGGAGGAAGAGGGGGTTGCCGTCTGACCTCGGTTTTCGGTGAACCGGGGCTGCGGCTTGGGGGGGGTGTCACTTGCCCGCGCTTGCGGGGTGCCGCCTTTCTTTGGGACGGGTGCCGCCCCAGCGGCACGACTGCCCGCAGGCTAGGAAGCGGCGGCCAGCACCCCGGTGTAAATGACCGTCCCCGCACACGCATTGGACACCGTTGCCGAAACCGTCGGAGACCCCGCCGCCGTCGTGTGGGACACCACCACGCTGCCGTCCGCCGTGCCGTCCGCCGTCATCATCTGCGTGGTGACGCCGCTGTCCGTGCCGGTGGAGCCGGTGCCGGACGTGCTGCCCGCGTCGGCGGTCGGAGTCGGGGTGGGGGTGGGGGTGGAACCGCCGTCGGTGGTGCCGCCGGTGCTGCTGCCCGTGGTGGGGCAGGTCTCCGAGGGAACCCAGGCGAACTTCACCTCGTAGGCCGCGCCCGGCTGCAGCTGCAGCGCGGCGACCTCGGTGGCCGGGTCGGGCAGGCCGGCCGCCGCATCCCCGGACACATGCCGCGCAGTAGTGATCTTGGTGGCGTCTGCGGCGCCCTGCGCGAGCGTGCTCAGGGTGCCCGCGCCGCCGAGGGTGCAGGCGGAGGTGGAGACGTTGACGACGCGGAAGGTGCCGTAGACCGTGTTCGCGGCGTCGGGGGCGGCGACGGACTCGGTGGGCGAGCCGAGCTGGGCGGCCGTGCACACGGGGGCACCGGCGGCGCTGGTGGCCGACGGGCCGGTGCCGGTGCTGCTGCCCGTGCCCGTACCGGTGCCCTTGCCGTCGCCCTTCGAGTCGCCCTTGCCCTTGCCCTGCGTCTTGCCCGGGGTGCCGCCGGCAGTGCTCTCACTGCCGTCTGCGTTTTTTCCCTGGCTCGCCCCGCCCTGGGCCTGTGAGGCCTGGCCGGCGACGGACGGGTTGACGTCGGAACCGGTGGAGTTGGAGACATGGACCAGGGCCGGGACGGCGGTGCCGAGGAAGAGCGCGGCGGCCGCCATGCCGACGACGGCCTGCCGCTTGCGGGCGCGCCGCGCGGGCACGGCCCGCCGCAGATGGTCCAGCGTGCCGTCGCGCGGTTCGACCGTCTGCACCGCCTGGTGCAGCATCCTGCGCAGAGCCAGCTCGTCCGAGTCGAGCCCGTCGGGGCTCTGGTCGTCGGGGCCGTGGTTCACAGTTCCGTTCCCAGCGTGCGATTGCCTGTGCTCTTGCTCGTGCCCTGCCGTCGGCTCATGCCATGCGAAGGGCTCATGGCGGCCATGGGAGTCACGTCCCTCGGCGTCCTTGTTCATGCCGTTGCCTCCATCGCGAGACGGAGGGCCGCGATGCCGCGGGAGCCGTACGCCTTCACCGAGCCCAGCGATATCCCGAGCGTCTCGGCGACCTGGGCCTCGGTCATGTCCGCGAAGTAGCGCAGCACCAGGACCTCGCGCTGGCGGCGCTGCAGGCCCTTCATCGCCTTGATCAGGGAGTCGCGCTCCAGCTGGTCGTAGGCCCCCTCCTCGGCGCTCGCCATGTCGGGCATCGGCTTCGACAGGAGCTTGAGGCCCAGGATGCGGCGGCGCAAGGCGGAGCGGGAAAGATTGACGACCGTCTGACGCAGATAGGCGAGCGTCTTCTCCGGGTCGCGGACCCGTTTGCGTGCCGAGTGCACGCGGATGAAGGCCTCCTGGACGACGTCCTCGCAGGAGGCGGTGTCGTCGAGCAGAAGGGCGGCGAGACCCAGCAGTGAGCGGTAGTGCGTGCGGTAGGTCTCGGTGAGGTGGTCGACGGTGGTGCCGGCCGCCGCAGCGTCCTCGGCGTGATCGGCGCCGTCACGCTGACTCGGTATGCGGGCAGGCCGCGCTGCGGGCATGGGCGCGATCACCGGCATGCCGCCGGGCGCACCGGGCACGCGGGGTCGGAGCGACGGGCGGAGCGGCCGTAGAGCCGTACCGCGGGTCGCTGCTTGGAAGTCGAGAACCTCTGCCACGCCAGTTGGACACGCTCCGCCCCGTCAGGGTTGTACGTGCCGGGCGTCACTTTTGCGTCATGTGCCGCAGCCGGCCGTCCGGTGTCAGGCAGCGCAACTGACCGTGCGTCAAACGCCCTCATGCCTACCCGCTCTTCCCCTATATCCCGAATGTCCGAGGCGTCCCCACGCCTCACCGCGCATCCCCGCACCCCGAAGGGCGTTCGCAAAGACGCTCCCCGCCCTTCGCGCGGTTGCGGAGAGCGGGGAGGGAAATCTTCGGATGCCGAGGGGGCCCGGGGCAAGTGGTACGGACCTTCTCCGGGCCACGTGTCACCCGCAGATCCTATAAACGAAACCGGCCACAGCCAGGGCTTTTCCGGCGGAAAACCCTTACTTCCGGATGTGCTGCACGCAACACGGCAGGTCATGGGAGCGCGACCATCGTCACGCGCCGTCACGACGACTAGGCGAATTCCGCCGCCACCAGCTCCGCGATCTGTGCGGTGTTCAGGGCCGCGCCCTTGCGCAGATTGTCGCCGCAAACGAAGAGTTCGAGCGCCGTCGGGTCGTCGAGCGCGCGCCGCACCCGGCCCACCCAGGTCGGGTCGGTGCCCACGACATCGGCGGGCGTGGGGAACTCGCCGGCCGCCGGGTCGTCGAAGAGCACGACCCCGGGGGCGGTGGCGAGGATCTCGCGGGCCCCGTCGACGGTGACCTCGCCCTGGAAACGGGCGTGGACGGTGAGGGAGTGCGTGGTGACCACCGGTACCCGTACACAGGTGACGGCGACGGGCAGCCGGGGCAGTCCGAGGATCTTGCGGGACTCGTCCCGCACCTTCATCTCCTCCGAGGACCAGCCGTCCTCGCGCAGGGATCCGGCCCACGGTACGACGTTCAGCGCGACCGGCTCCGGGAACGGCCCGGTGTTGTCGCCGACGGCCCGCCGTACATCACCGGGGCTGGTCCCCAGTTGCGTACCGGCGACCAGCGCCAACTGCTGCCGCAGGGTCTCCACCCCGGCGCGCCCGGCTCCGCTCACCGCCTGGTACGAGGAGACCACCAGCTCGCGCAGCCCGAACTCGGCATGCAGCGCACCCAGGGCCACGATCATGGAGAGCGTCGTGCAGTTGGGGTTGGCGATGATCCCGCGAGGCCGGCGGCGGGCGCAGTGCGGATTGACCTCGGGGACGACCAGCGGCACCTCCGGGTCCATCCGGAAGGCGCCCGAGTTGTCCACCACCACCGCGCCCTTGGCCGCGGCGATCGGCGCCCAGTGCGCGGACACCTCGTCGGGCACGTCGAACATGGCGACGTCGACCCCGTCGAAGGCCTCCTCGGCCAGGGCCTTCACCTCGACCTCCTCGCCGCGCACGGCCAGCTTGCGGCCGGCCGAGCGCGGTGAGGCGATCAGACGGATCTCGCCCCAGATGTCCGCGTGCTGGGACAGGATCTGGAGCATGACCGTGCCGACGGCTCCGGTCGCTCCCACGACCGCGAGCGTGGGCCGTCCCGTGCCGGCCATCAGCGGCCGGTGCCTCCGTAGACGACCGCCTCGGCGGTGTCGGAGTCGAGGCCGAACGCGGTGTGGACGGCGCGCACGGCCTCCGGCACGTCGTCGGCGCGGGTGACGACCGAGATACGGATCTCGGAGGTCGAGATCAGCTCGATGTTCACGCCGGCGTCGGACAGCGCCTCGAAGAAGGAGGCCGTGACGCCCGGGTTGGTCTTCATGCCCGCGCCGACCAGCGAGATCTTGCCGATCTGGTCGTCGTAGCGCAGCGAGTCGAACCCGATGGCCGTCTTCGCCCGCTCCAGGGCGTCGATGGCCTTGCGGCCCTCGGTCTTGGGGAGCGTGAAGGAGATGTCCGTCAGCCCGGTGGAGGCGGCGGACACGTTCTGCACGACCATGTCGATGTTGATCTCGGCGTCGGCGATCGCGCGGAAGATCGAGGCGGCCTCGCCCGGCTTGTCCGGGACGCCGACGACCGTGACCTTGGCCTCGGAGGTGTCGTGAGCGACACCCGAGATGATGGCCTGCTCCACCTTTTCCCCTTGCTGCTGTGCCTTTTGAACGAGTGGCTCGTTGCTGACCCAGGTGCCCTGCAGCCCCGAGAAGGACGAGCGCACATGGATCGGGATGTTGTAGCGGCGGGCGTACTCCACACAGCGGTGGAGCAGCACCTTGGAGCCGGAGGCGGCGAGCTCCAGCATGTCCTCGAAGGCGATCCAGTCGATCTTCTTCGCCTTCTTCACCACACGCGGGTCGGCGGTGAACACGCCGTCGACGTCGGTGTAGATCTCGCACACCTCGGCATCGAGGGCGGCGGCCAGCGCGACGGCGGTCGTGTCGCTGCCGCCGCGGCCGAGCGTGGTGATGTCCTTCTTGTCCTGACTTACACCCTGGAAGCCCGCGACGATGGCGATGTTGCCCTCGTCCACCGAGTCACGGATCCGGCCCGGGGTGACGTCGATGATCCGCGCTTTGTTGTGGACCGAGTCGGTGATGACTCCTGCCTGGCTGCCGGTGAACGACTGGGCCTCGTGGCCCAGGTTTTTGATCGCCATGGCCAGCAGCGCCATGGAGATCCGCTCTCCGGCGGTCAGCAGCATGTCGAACTCACGCCCGGCCGGCATCGGAGATACCTGCTCGGCGAGATCGATCAGCTCGTCCGTCGTGTCGCCCATCGCGGAAACGACGACGACCACCTGGTGGCCGTTCTTCTTCGCTTCCACGATTCGCTTGGCGACGCGCTTGATGCCCTCGGCATCGGCTACGGAGGAGCCTCCGTACTTCTGCACGACAAGGCCCACGTGCGCTCCTCGCTCGTCCCGTGTGTGTCGGCTCATTTTACCGAGCGCCCGATATCGACCTTGCTGAAACCACATGGTGAGACCCGGCGCTCCAGCACGGCCCCTGCCCAACCCCGCACATGAACACTCCGCAAAGTGGGCCAGGTCACCCGTTGACGCTCTGAGTAGCCGCCCGATAACTTCACGTCGTCGTCGCCACACCAGGAGCACAAGGCTCCATCGGGACTAGCGACGCGAAGGATTCTCCTTCCTTGACGACTGCGACCGTTTCCGAGCTCCAGCACGTCACTCCCGCCGACCTCTTCACGGTCCGGCCCTTCACCCCGCACTGCGAGGTCATCCGCACCGCCGCGGACCACGCCGTCATCGGCGTCTCCCCCGGCAACAGCTATTTCTCCGCCGCCCGCATCCACGATCTGGCCCGCTGGGGCCTCGCCCTCTTCGAGCGCGTGGACTTCGTCTACACCGATCTGCACGTGGCCGAGATGTACGAGGCGTCCGGCTATACGGCCGACGACGCGCGCCGCAAGGCGGTGAAGAACCTGCGCGGCGTGAGGGCCAAGGTCCTCGGCGCCGTCGAGACCGCCGACCCCGCCGGCACCCGCCTCAGAGCGCACGCCATGTCCGAACTCCGCGACAACCCGGCGTATCGGGAGATACACGAGGACCTGCGCACCCGCCTCTCCTCGGACGACGAGTTCCGCACGACCTGCGAGAAACTCGTCGACTCCTTCCTGTCGGCCAAGGAGCAGGAGGTGACCGCGCGCCAACGGGCCGTCTGCATGGAGTACGTCACCGCGGAGGCACCCCTCTTCCTCGACACCCCCGCGATCCTGGGCGTCCCCTCCTCCCTCAACTGCTACCACCAGCTCCTGCCGATGGCCGAGCTGCTCTACTCGCCCGGCGCGGGCCTGCGCGCCTCCCGCAACCAGGGCCACGCCATCGTCACGCCGGCCGAGGGGGACCACACCGATGTCCGCTGACCTGCTCATCGACTTCCCGTTCTCCTGGCGGGGCGACCAACTCCCGTCCGAGGTCGAGGAGTTGCGCACCACGACCCCCGTACGGCGGGTGCGCACCATCGCGGGCGACGAGGCCTGGCTGGTGTCGTCGTACGACCTCTGCAAGCAGGTCCTCGAAGACCCGCGGTTCAGCCTCAAGGACACCTCGGCCCCCGGGGTCCCCCGCCAGTACGCGCTGACGATCCCGCCCGAGGTCGTCAACAACATGGGGAACATCACGGGCGCCGGACTGCGCAAGGCCGTGCTCAAGGCGCTCAATCCGAAGGCCCCGGGGCTGGCTCAGTGGCTTCGGTCCTACGCCGGTGAGCTCGTCGACGGGCTGGTCCGCGAGGGCGCGCCCGTGGACCTGCGGGCCGGTTTCGCCGACCCGTACTCGTCCGGCATGCACTGCCGCATCCTCGGCATCCCGCAGGCGGACGCGCCCCGGCTGATGCGCAGCCTGGACATAGCGTTCATGAACTCGGCCTGCCCGGTCACGGGCGCCCGGCTCAACTGGGACCGTGACATCGCGTACATGACGGAGCGGCTGGACGACCCGTCGACCACGGGCCTGATGGCCGAGCTTGCCGCCCTGCGCGCCGACCCCGACTACGCCCACCTGACCGACGAGATGCTCGCGACGGTCGGCGTGACGATGTTCGGCGCGGGCGTCATCTCGACGTCCGGCTTCCTGACCATGGCACTGGTGTCGCTGATCCAACACCCCGATCTGCAAAGGGAGTTGGTGGCGGATCCCGGGAAGATCCCCGCGGCCGTCGACGAACTGCTGCGCATCAACCTCTCCATCGGCGACGGACTGCCGAGGCTGGCCACCGAGGACGTACTCCTCGGGGATGTGAAGGTCGCGGCGGGCGAGCTGGTCCTCGTCCTGGTCGAAGGCGCGAACTTCGACCCGTCCGCCTTCCCCGACCCGCACACCGTCGACCTGACCCGGGCCAACAGCACGGCCCACCTCTCCTTCGGCGGCGGACGCCACTACTGCCCCGCCACCGCGCTCGGCCGCAAGCACGCCGAGATCGCCCTGGAGACACTGCTGGAGCGGATGCCGCGCCTACGGCTCGCGGTGCCGATCGAGCAGCTGGTCTGGCGGACGGGATTCATGAAGCGGATTCCGGAGCGGCTGCCGGCCATGTGGTAGCGGCACCCCCCGGCTCGGCGGCCGTTCGTCTTTAAATTTCAAGCATTAGGGTTCGCCTGTGCGCGTACTTCTGGTGGAAGACGATGAGCCGGTCGCCGAGTCCCTTCGCCGCGGCCTGACCCGCTACGGCTTCGAGGTCGAGTGGGTCACCACGGGCGGCGCGGCACTGAGCCACGAGGGCCCCTACGACGTCGTACTCCTCGATCTCGGGCTGCCCGACACCGACGGTCTCGACGTGTGCAAGGCGCTGCGCGGGCGCAGCGACGTGCCGATCATCGTGATCAGCGCGCGCAGCGACGAGACGGACCGGGTGGTGGGCCTGGAACTCGGCGCGGACGACTATGTGTCCAAGCCGTTCGGGGTCCGGGAGGTCATCGCGCGGATACGAGCGGTGATGCGGCGCGTGCAGCCCCGTACGTCCTCCGCCGCCGAGAACACCCCGGACCGGTACGGCGACCGGCTGACCGTCGACCGCAAGGCGGCCCGCGTCCACCTGGACGGCGAGGAGGTGTCCCTCGCCCCCAAGGAGTACGACCTGCTGGCCTTCCTCACCGAGGAGCCCGGCGCGCTGATGTCGCGCGAGCAGATCATGGAGGCGGTCTGGGACGCGAACTGGTTCGGGCCGACGAAGACCCTGGACGTGCATGTGGCGGCGCTCCGGCGCAAACTCGCGGGCGCGATCACCATCGAGGCGGTGCGAGGGGTCGGGTTCCGGCTCGTCGTGAGCGAGGGTCAAGACGGCGCAGCCTCATGAACCGCCAGCTCATCCGCAGTTACATCCTGCTGGTCGCCGTGGCCATCCTGCTGTTCACCGTGCCCGTCGCCTTCACGCTCACCAAGCAGCTGCGCGACGACACCGAGGCGTCCGTCAAGCGCGAGGCGACCACCATGGCGCTGCTGCTGGCCAACGGTGACGCGGCGGCGTGCCGGGCGCTGACGACGATGGCCGGGGCGTACACCGCCGAGACCAAGGACCATGTCCAGGTCACGACCACCGACCGGTGCGCGGCGGACGTACCCCGCCCCCAGGGGGATGCGGCCCTGACGAAGGCCCTGGAGAAGGGCGGGTCGACCACAGACTGGGGCTCGGACTTCATCTGGGGCCCGCACCTGGTGGTCACGGTCCCGGCGAGGGACGACGGCGGGCAGGTCGTCGGCGCCGTAAGGATCGTGTACTCCACCTCCCACCTCACCCACAGGCTGTGGACGATCTGGGCCTTCCGCGCGGGCCTCGCGGTGGCGGTGCTCGCGGTGGCGGCGCTGATCGGCGCGGTGGCGGCCCGCCGCATCACCGCCCCCCTGCGCGAACTCAACGGCATGGCGAGCAAGTTCAGCGACGGCGACCTGACCGCGCGCTCCCCGGTGACGGGCCCGCCGGAGACCCAGACGCTGGCGCGCACCCTCAACCAGGGCGCGGAACGCCTCGACACGCTGGTGGCGTCCCAGCGCATCTTCGTGGCGGACGCCTCCCACCAACTCCGCACGCCCCTCACGGCGTTGCGTCTGTCGCTGGACAACATCGCGGACGGGGTGGACGACGAGTTCGTACGGGAGGACGTGGAGCAGGCGACCGCGGAGGTCGTCCGGATGAGCCGCCTGGTCAACGGACTGCTGGTGCTGGCGCGTGCGGAGGCGAAGGTCACGGCCGCGGAGCCGCTCGCCCTGCTGGACATCGTCGATGAACGCCTGTCGGTGTGGAGACCGGCCGCCGACGAGCGTGGAGTCACCATCACGCTCAGGGGGAGTGCCGACGGCCGGCCGTCTGTGCTGGCCGGCCCCGGTCATCTGGACCAGGTGCTGGACAACGTGCTCTCGAATGCCCTGGAGGTCTCGCCGGACGGAGGCACGATCACCGTCCGGGTCGAGCCGAAGGGCGACGAAGTGGTCCTCTCCGTCCTCGACGAGGGCCCCGGCATGTCCGACGCGGAGAAATCCCGCGCCTTCGACCGCTTCTGGCGCGGCCAGGGCCTGACCGGGCGCTCCGGCTCCGGCCTCGGCCTCGCCGTCGTCAAGCAGCTGGTGACCGACGACGGCGGAACCGTGGCCCTGCGGGACGCACCCGGCGGCGGGCTGTGCGTGGAGATCCGCCTACGGGCGGCCGCACAGCGCACCGGCGGCTGAGGGTCACTTCTCGGGCATCGCCGAGGAGTGGTGGTTGACGATCAGCCACTTGCCGCCGATCTTCTCGTAGGTGTACGTGTAGCGGGCCTCGACGACGCTCTTCTTGCCGGTGGCCTTGTCGGTGAGCCTGAACTCGTAGACACCGGTGTCGATCGCGGAGTTGCTGTCGAGGACATTGACTATCGTCTTGATCTTCGTGCCGACCGGCTTGCTCTGCAGGAACTTGTCGAAGTAGTCGACGATCTCGGCGTGGTCGGTACGGACCTTGTTGGAGACGGTGGGCAGCAGGACCGCGTCCTTCGCGTACAGGTCCGCCACCTTCTCCGAGTCACCGGTCTGCAGCGCCTTGTTCCAGTTGTCGAACAGGCCGGCGATCTGCGTCTTGGTGGGCCTGACCTCGTGCTTCGGGCCGGCGGTGGCAGCGACGGTACCGATCGTGCCGAGGGCGACGACGGCGGTGGCGGTGACGAGGGCTGCGCGCTTGGTCATGGAACGACGGGTCATCGCTGTCTCCAGTTTCGGTGCGGTTCCGGGTCTTTCGCCTCCCTGCTGGGGAAGTGACTCCAGACTCGCGTTTCACCGGTTAGGGCCCGTGCAGCTGTCGTACAGCACAGATCCAAGACGCACCCAACTCACGTGGAGTGACCAATTGATCACAACGGACCTGCTACTGGCGGGCATCGTGCTGCTCGGCTCCTCGGTGCAGTGGCTGACCGGCATGGGCTTCGCGCTGGTCGCCGTACCCGCACTGGTGCTGCTGCTCGGGCCGGCCGAGGGCGTCGTGCTCGCCAACTGCGCGGCGGGGGCGATCAGCATCGTCGGCCTGGCGGGCGGTTGGCGGCGGGTGCGACCGGCGGCGATGGTGCCGCTGTGCGCGGCGGCGGCCTGCACGGTGCCGGCAGGGGCATGGCTGACGCAGCAACTGCCGGAACCCGTCCTGCTGTTGGCGATGGGCGGGCTGGTGACGGCCGCCGTGCTGCTGGTGATGCGGGGCGCGCGGGTACCTGCCCTGCGGGGCACGAAGGGGGCGGTGGCCGCGGGCGCGGTGGGCGGGTTCATGAACTCGGCGGCGGGGGTGGGCGGGCCGCCGGTGTCGTTGTACGCGGTCAACGCGGGCTGGACGGTACGGGAGTTCGTGCCGAACGCGCAGTTCTACGGGGTGATCGTGAACGCGTTCTCGGTGGCGGCGAACGGGGTGCCGAGGCTGGGCGGGGACCGGTGGGGGTGGGTCGTCGGCGCGATGGTGGTGGGGGCGGTGATAGGGCGGGGTCTCGCCGGGCGCATACCGGAGAGGCATGCCCGTCTGCTGGTGCTGTCACTGGCCCTGGGGGGTGGGGTCACGGCGGTGGGGAAGGGAGCGTGGGGGCTGTGAACTCCTTGAGGGGCTCGGTGTCCAGGGTGATATTCACGGGCTCCGGATGCTTCACCGTCGCACCGATCACTCACAGCCGTCCACCATCCGCTTGATGAAAACGGGCCGACTCGTCGGATCCCCAACTCCTTGCGACCCTCCACCCGGACGCAGGCTGAACAGGATCAACGCCTCCCCCGCAGCGCCCGCACCACCTCAGCCACCGCACCCAGAATTCGCGCCCTGTCCCGGGACTCGGCCTCGTGAAGCGCTGACCGCACAACGAGCACGGCCGTGCAAGCAACGATGAGCAAGGCGGAAACGCCGCAAGCAGCAGCACCAACAACGAGAACCCGATCCATGACGACTCCTTCGGAACCACGGGCGCAGACATCGGCGAGGTTGCCGGGTCTGGCGCGGGCATCGCGCCTCGGAATCTCCGTGATGCTGGGTTGTCACGCAGGTCAGGTCGGTAGCGTGTGACTTCACGAGTCGGCCGACCCGGCCGACTCGGGGATGCTGGGCGAGGGCGCAGGGGTATAGGGGCCATGGCGGAACCGGTGGAGTACTGGAAGGCACTGGCCAGGCTCATGGAATTGGCCGGACACCCCGAACCGGCTGCCGTGCGCGCGGAGATCGCGGGGAACCTGCCACGCACGCACCGGCCGCCGGCCGACAGCACGGTCGCAGACTGGATCTCCGGGCGGACGATTCCACGGCAGAGCAGCGACCTGGACCTCTTTGTGCCCGCCCTCCATCGCCTCGCGCAGGCAAGACAGCACCCGGCGACACCACGGCTCCCGAGCCAAGCGCAGTGGCGCAGCATGGCGAAGCAAGCCAAGGAGGCCCGCCGAAATAGAGAAGCCGGGCCGGTCGTCCCTCCCCCAGGCTCCCCTGACGCCTCCCACGCCCAGCAGGGATGGCGGACCGATGTCGCGGGATCCTTGGCGTGGAAGCTGCTCAAGCCGGACGACGAGGGCCGGGCCGAGCCGCTCAGGGAACAAGCCGAGGAAGTTGCCGAGCGTCTCGCGGAGCTGTACGCCGAGATACACCCAAGCCTCGCCGACGACCCCTGGCACGACGGGAACCTGGCGCGGCGAATCGCCCGCAGGACCAATCAGTTGATCCATCTGATCCAGCACGATGCCGACCACGTCCTCGCACCCGGCGAGGCCGCCGTGATCGCGTTACTTCCCTTCCTGTACCAGGTTCACCGGTCGCGTACGGCTGCCGAGTTGTCGCATGTCGACCCCACAGACTTCGAGCTGCGGGCCTCCGCCGATCCGGAGCGGCGAATGTACGAGGTGCTGCTGCACGGGCACGAGCGACTGGTCCGGCGGGCAGAGCTGGGCGATCTGAAGGACCGCCGGAACGGACGTAGGGAGATCGGCTGGTGGCTGTTTCACCAGTGGGTGAAACAGCAACCCGGGCAGCTCGAAGCGTTCCTGGCGGATGTGGGCGCGGGCGGCACGGGTCTCGGAGTCGTGCTCGATCCGGAACTGCTGTCCCGGCTGCTGTCCTGCGTTCGCTCCAGGCCGCAGGAACTGTTCGACACAGCACGCGCAGAGTATCTGCGCGAGGACGCTTTCCAACTCGACTTCGCCGGCCGGGACTTCCAGGGTGTGCGCGAGCGGCTCGTGGGGCCGCTGTTCGCCGTCGCTCATGGCATGGCGATCGACATCACCGGTCTGTCCTCGGTGATCGTCAGGCATGTGGGTATACCGGACCCCTTGGATCCGGCGCGGCTCCTCACCACCGTGGAGAACGCATCCTGGCACCCGCGCCGGGACGGAATCGGCCTCAAGGCCAACTGCCGCCACCCCGCTGTCGTGGCTGCCCTCACCGAGCACAGCCACCATCTGGAGTCGCTTCTGCGGGGCATAAGGCACGGCGTGGACCCCGTCCTCCGTGCGCTGCCGGTCCACACCCAGGCCGACGAAGTGCGCGAGGTCGATGACAAGGGCGGTCCCGTGCCGATCGGTGGAATCATCCGCTTCCGGCTCGACGAGGAGCGCGTCCAGGAACTACTCATGGGCGAGAACCTCTATCGTGACCGCTCACTCGCCATTCGCGAGCTGTACCAGAACGCTCTGGATGCATGCCGCTACCGGCAGGCCCGAGCGCAGGCCCGCGACAGCTTCAGCGCGTACGACGGCCGGATCGAGTTCACGCAAGGTTACGACGAGGAGGAGGGTCGGCACTACCTGGAGTGCCGGGACAACGGCGTCGGCATGGACGAGATCACGTTGTCGGAAGTCTTCTCCCGGGCCGGGGTACGTTTCACGGACCTTCCCCGGTTTCAGGAAGAACGCCAGGAATGGCGAAGCCGGGGCATCACCATCCATCCCAACAGCCGGTTCGGAATCGGCGTACTCAGCTACTTCATGCTCGCCGACGAAGTAAGAGTGACTACATGTCACATGGACGGTTTCGAGGGCAAGTTACGCGAACTCACCGTCCTCATCAGCGGCCCCGGACATTACTTCCGGGTCCGTCCCACCAGTCAGCAGGGAACCATCGGCACCGTCGTCCGGCTCTACCTGCGCGACGATGAGAACGCACCTTCCTGTGTCACGGAGCTCCGGCGGCTCCTGGGGATCGCCGAGTTCGCGACGACGGCCGTGCACGGCACACAGAATGCCAGGTGGGAGGCCGGTGTCCTGCTCCCGAGAAGGAGCCAAGGTCTTCGGCCCCACGGCTTCGCAGCCGATGGGCAGTTGGTGTCCGCGCCGTGCCGTCCCGCCCGGTCCGACGGCCAGGTGGTGTGGTGCGAGCGGGGCGGGGGCATCCTGGTCGACGGCATCTTCACGGAAGCCCGTGTACGGCGGGGCATACTGGCCGATCCGCAGGACTCTCGCCGACTGCGCGGCATCGTCGTGAACCTCACTGGGGACAGCCGCCCCAAGCGGCTCTCCGTAGACCGAACCGAGATCCTCGACAACGACATCTGCGTCACGGTCGAGCGGCTCGTCAGAGACGCCCTACCGGCTCTGTTCGAGCCCGACAGCACTCTGCTGAAGGCACAGTGGCTGACCGAAGTCGCCGGCCAGAGCCCAAGACTTGCCGACATCGTGACCAAGGCCGCGGGGGCGGCAGGCTGCGAGCTGGACCTGAATGGTCATCGCTGCTCACTGAACACAGCGGGGTTCTTTCCTCAGGACGTCGGCATCGTGCACCGTGGCGACTCCGAGCGTTCGGAACTCGACGCCGCCTTGGACGGGCCTTCGGCCTTCAGGGTCTACGGTGATCCGGATGCCACCACGCTGCTGTGGCGCCTGCTGGCCCGACGGCCCAATGCCGAGCTGACAGCGCTGACCGCTCTCGTTCCGGAATTGGCCAGGGCCAGCAGCACCGTTCCGGCTCTGCCCTCGGACGCCCTTCTGCGCAGCACCTCTACCGGCAAGTGGAGCCAGCGGCACTGGTTTTCCAGTCGTTTCGAGCAGCGGGCAGAGCCGGGCCATGCCTTCGACATCGCCCAGCGCTGCGGACTTTCCTATCGGGAGGTTCTCCATCGATTGGAAGAACTGGGTATGGCCGCACCTGCGCGGCCAACGGACGACCCAGTCGTCGACGCAGTCAACCTCATACTTCTCAGCAACGGCTGGGGGGCGCCCGGTTCGGCGATCGGTGACCTGAAGGTATGGCTCAGCACGAGCCAACTCGTGCGTCCAGCACACCTCGTCAACGCTCACTTCGAGCTGAGCATCAGCGTCAGCGAGGCGGCCCGTCGCCTGCGGGGTTTCGGTTTCACCGTGCCGGAGCTGAGTCCCTTGGCGGACACCCCGGACGATCGGACGCTGTGCCTGCTCAGTGTCGGCCTGGAAGGCGAGTTCTGGCTCGACACCGACGCCCCGGTGGCGCCGGCCCATCTCGTCAAGGCCCACTTCGAGCTGGGCATGAACGTGAGCGAGGCCGCCGAACAGATGAAGGCGTTCGGCTTCACCGTCCCGGATCTGGGATCGCCGGCGCACATCCCTGACGAGCGAACCCTGCGCCTACTCAGCCGCAATCTGGACACACGCTGGGGGCTGAGTCCAACCGAACCGGTCCCGGTCGGCCATGTGCTTCATGCCGCTGCGGAGTTCAAACGGCCAGTGCAAGAGGTGGTGGAGGAACTCGAGTCCTATGGAATCCATCTGGGCTCCGACGCTCCGCACGATTGGCCGACCGACGTGCTGCTCCAGCAGGGCGCGGGCTGGGGCTGGGCGGCCGACGACTGGAGCAGCCTGCGGCCTGGAGAAACCGTGCCACCGGGCGTACTCGCTCGCACTGCCGCTCACCAGGATGTCCCCCTCCGCGACATCGCCGAATGGATCCGGGAGCTGGGCTTCACCGCTCCCGACACTCTGCCGGAGCGACCGGACGACGCGGATACGGTGATCCTCAGCTCCAAGGCTGATGGGAAATTTCCCTGGCTCACCGATGAATTCACCGTCCCCGTGATTCATGTGGCGCGGGCGTCCATCAATACGGGGCTCTCCCCCGAGGCAGTGGCCTCCCGCCTCCGCGCCTACGGTCTGATGCCAGCAGCCGCATCACTGCCCGCATTCGCCGAGCGGAACGACGAGATCCTCCTGAGCCTGCACCACCGTTCACGCCTGGACAGGTATCCGCTTTCATTGGGTCGGCCGGTACCGGTGCGTCACGTGATACTGGTGTCCACCCGCCTCGGAATCTCACCCCGAGCCGTTGTGGACCGACTCGCCCAATACGGTCTGACCACGCCTCTCGAAGCAGCACCGGACAAAGCCAACAGGTTCGACGCCGACCTCATCCGCATCCAGTCGGGCGATTACGACAACGTGCTGCCCGCAGACGACGGGGACAGGGAGCGGAGCGAGTGGCTTGCCTGGGACAGGCCGGTACCGATGCATCACGTGATCTCCGTCGCGGCAAGGCTCTCCATGGAGCCTCGTGAGGTCATGGAGCGGCTTTCCGCCTACGGTTTCCAGCTGCCGGACATTCAGCCGGAGCAGCTGGACGAAGCCGACCGCCGCCTCTGCCTCGCCCACCATGACGGGCATCGAGCGCCGGCCTGTCTCCCCCTCGCGCTGCGCCAGCCGATCACCGACTTCCTCACGATCTCCCGCGTAACCGGAATGCCGACCAGCGAGCTCGTGGAACGGCTGGAACGCCTGGGCGTCGACCTCCAGCGCGTGACCGACGCCATCCGAGCCACCCTGCCCGAGGTCCCCGGTCTGGTCATGGAGGATGCAAAAGTCCGCAGCTCCTAGCCGACCTCGGCAATGCCGGGAGGTCTCCCCATGGCGCAAGGTCAGGCAGCGCCGGCAGTCCTGTCGCCGTACTCGATCGTCACAGTGATCCTCGCCCCGAGCGCCTCCGCGTAAGTACGCATGGTCTCCAGGTTATGGATCTCCCCGCGCTCAATCTGGGAGACCCGGGCCTGCGAGATCCCGACGGATTGGGCCACCTGAGCCTGTGTCAGTCCTTGCTCCTCGCGGATCTCCCGGAGGTGTTGCCCCACGACGTACGCCTCGGTCGCGGTGCGCGCCACCTGCTTGCGGGATTCCCACTCGGCGTCGGACACTTCGAGCTGGTTCTCCCGCACCCGGCGCTTGACCGCCGCCCAGCTGCTGTACTGGCTCATAGGGTCTTCCCGTCCTCTCCCGCCTCGTCTGCGGCGGCCAGGTACTCGTCGTAGCGGGCTTCGGCAAGCGGGATCGATTCCAGGTACCAATCCCTCCAGCGGCCGGACTTGTCTCCGGCCACCAGCAGGATCGTCTCCCGCCTCGGGTCGAAGACGAACAGAATCCGCACCTCTGTGCTTCGCGAACTACCCGGCCGCAGCTCTTTGAGGTTGTGCGTACGGCAACCTGTAAGGCGGTCGACAAGCGGGCGCCCCAGCGCAGGACCGCCTTCCGCCAGCATGTCGATCGCCGCCTCGACGAGGTCCGCAGACATCGGATCCTCCTCTGCGAGCTTGAGCAGCCACGACTCCACCGAGGGGTGGAGGTTGATCTCCCAATTCATGCTCCAGATCCGAGCGTACGACGTGGAGCAACAAAAGGAAATCCTTATATGTTCAGCTCAACGAGTGAACCGGCTCATCCGATGCGCATCGTGAAAACCCGCCGCTACTGCTGCTTGACCGGCCGCATCCCCAGCGGCCCCCCGATCTCCTCCTGCATCACCTTGCCCGCCTCGAATTCGAGGGTCTCGTCGCCCATCGGCGACTGGTCCGTGTCCAGGCCGTCCAGTTCCTCCAGGGGCTGGTTCAGGCGGACGTGGGCCACCACCGACTGCAGGGCGCGCAGGGTTGCCGAGGCTGTGGAGCCCCAGTTGGAGAAGTAGGAGAACTGCCACCACCACAGGGCCTCCGTGGTGCGGCCCGAGCGGTAGTGGGCCATGCCGTGGCGGAGGTCGGTGATGACGTCGGTCAGGTCGTCGGAGATACGGGCCGGGACGGGGGCCTTGCGCGGCTCGTAGGGGTCGAAGACCTCGGAGTAGACGTCGATCGGGTCCAGGAGGCGGGCGAGGTTCTCGCGGAGTTCGTCCACGTCGGCGTCCGGGCCCGTGTCGGGCTCGTAGCGCTCGTCGGGGACGATGTCCTCGTGCGCGCCGAGGCGGCCGCCGGCCAGGAGGAGCTGGGAGACCTCCAGGAGGAGGAAGGGGACGGCCGAGTCCGGCTCGTCGCCCTTCGCGACCTCGGTGACAGCCACCAGGAAGCTCTCCACCTGGTCCGCGATCTGGACCGCGAAGTCGTCCGGGTCCTGCGTCGTGGCATGCAGCGTGGCGTCAGACATCTAGGAGTCGTCTCCCCTCGAAGGCGCGGCCGAGGGTCACCTCGTCCGCGTATTCCAGGTCTCCGCCCACCGGGAGGCCGCTGGCCAGGCGGGTGACCTTGAGGCCCATGGGCTTGATCATGCGGGCGAGGTACGTCGCTGTGGCCTCGCCCTCCAGGTTCGGGTCCGTGGCCAGGATCAGTTCCGTGACCGTCCCGTCGGCCAACCGCGCGAGAAGTTCTCGTATACGCAGGTCGTCGGGGCCCACACCCTCGATGGGGCTGATCGCCCCGCCGAGGACGTGGTACTTGCCGCGGAACTCGCGGGTGCGCTCGACGGCGACCACGTCCTTCGGCTCCTCCACGACACAGATCACGGAGGGGTCGCGGCGCGGGTCGCGGCAGATGTTGCACAGCTCTTCCTGCGCGACATTGCCGCAGGTCGCGCAGAAGCGGACCTTCGCCTTGACCTCCATCAGGGCCTGCGCGAGCCGCCGTACGTCCGTCGGTTCCGCCTGCAGGATGTGGAAGGCGATCCGCTGGGCGCTCTTCGGACCGACGCCGGGCAGCCGCCCCAGTTCGTCGATGAGGTCCTGCACCACGCCTTCGTACACGGACTGCCGTCCTTCCCGGGGGTTCCTTACAAGTACGTACGGTAGTTGGCGGATGCCTCTCTTAGAAAGGCAGGCCCGGGATACCGCTGCCGCCGCCGAGGCCCTGGGCCAGCGGGCCCAGCTTCTGCTGCTGGAGGTTCTGGGCGTTCTCGTTGGCCGCCTGGACGGCCGCGACGATCAGGTCCGCCAAGGTCTCGGTGTCCTCGGGGTCCACCGCCTTCGGGTCGATCTTCAGCGCGCGCAGCTCGCCGGAGCCGGTGACGGTGGCCTTCACCAGGCCGCCGCCCGCCTGTCCGTCGACCTCCGTCCGTGCCAGCTCCTCCTGCGCCCGCTGCAGGTCCTGCTGCATCTTCTGGGCCTGCTGGAGCAGCTGCTGCATATTGGGCTGGCCACCACCGGGAATCACGATCAGCTCCTGGTTTCGTACGGCTGTATGGGCGAGGTTTTCCCGCCTGGCACGAGCCTACGTGGTCCAGGCAGCCATCGCCCCAGCACTCTTTCGAGTGAGGTGTTGCCGAGTCCTATACCTGATCAAGACCCACTTACGGGCGGATTAGAGGTGAATCACGGGGCTCAGCCACCCATTGGGCGGTAGGAAGGTTCGGGCACGTCTGGATCAGGTGTCACGCAACGTGTTCGGTCGTGATCAGTCTCGTGATCAGCGTCGCGATCAGTTTCATGATCGGCGTCGTGATCAGTAGGGAGTGCCGGGTGGGTCAGCCGGAGATGCAGCCCGAGGGTCCGCCTCAGGACGGTTGGGGCGAGGGTGCGGCCGGGCTGCGGCCGGGCGATCTGATCGGGCGGTCGTTCCCGCTCGGGGACTGGGGCGAGCCGGCCGAGCGGCTGCACGAGCTGTACCTCTGGGTGGAGCGCGGGGCGCTTCAGACGGCGGCCTGGTATCTGGAGGACCGGGTGTGGAAGCGGCGGGGCGCACGGGCGCTGCGCTCGGGGGCCGCGGTGGGGGCCGTCGCCGGGGCCGCGCTGCCGCTGCTGGATCTGACCGGAGTGATCGCAGGGCTGGCCGCATGGGGGTATCTGGCGCTGCTGTTCGCGGTGGCGTGCCTGGCCGTGGACCGGTTCTTCGGTGTGACGTCCGGCTGGATAAGGGATGTGGCGACCGCGCAGGCCGTGCAGCGGCGGCTGCAGGTGCTGCAGTTCGACTGGGCCTCGGAGAGTGTGCGGGAGGTGCTGGGTCCCGCGGAGGGCACGGCGAGCGAGGCCGCCGAGCGGTGTCTGTCGGTGCTGCGGCGCTTCTCGGAGGACGTGACCGAGCTGGTGCGCGCCGAGACGGCCGACTGGATGGTGGAGTTCCGGACGGGGTCCGCGCCGATGGGCATCCAGTCCGCGGTGGCCGGGACCGGGCGGCAGGAGACGGGGAGTGCACAGGGGCGCTTCCCGCTGCATCCGGGTGCGAACTCGCGGCCGAACATGCCCCGTCAGCGGCCGCCCGAGCCCAGGTGAGAGCCGTCGGTCAGGACTGCGGGGCCGGGAAGGCCACCGGGCTCCTGTTCCCCGCCCGGTTGACGGCCCGTACGCCGAAGAACACGTTGTCCTTCGACAGGTCCACCTCGTACGTCGTGACGTCGCCGGCCGGGATGACGTGCGTCCACTCCGGGGCGGTTGTCTCGCGCCAGACGATCTCGTAACCCGCCAGGTCGGGTTCCGTGCCCCGCGTCCACACCAGTTGCGTGGAGTTCGTCAGGGCCGAGGTGACGGTCTTCGCGCCCTTGGGCGTTCCCGGCGCCTGCGCCAGGGTCCACAGGGCGGCGGCGTTCACCTTGGCCACCCGCTCCACGAAGTCGAAGTCGCAGAACTCCGGCAGGTCGCCGTACTGCTTGCCCCTCTCGTCGACGCGTACGTCCTGGTGCTGGTGGGCGAAGTCCTCGGCCGGTTCGGTGAAGCGGGCGGCCGGGTAGCCGCGTTCGAGGAAGGGGATATGGTCGCCGCCGCGGAGGTAGCGGTCGCGGCGGTAGATGACGCGCACGCGCATGCCGGTCGCATTGTTGTCGGCAACATCCCTGACGAAGCGGGCCAGTTGGCGGGTCACGGAGTCGTTCTCGCCGCCGACCGACTTGCGGATTGCGGCCTGCTCCGGAGTCTCCGAGGAGGGGACGCCCTCCGCGAACAGCCGGATGGTGTACGGGTCGGTCGTGCCGTCGTCCGCCGTCGAGCTGCCGACGATGTCATTGGTGAACATCCCCTGCACATCCGTCCCCGCGGCCTTCAACTGCTGGGCCAGATACGTCGATCCGTACAGCCCCTGTTCCTCCCCCGCCACCGCCGCGAACACGATCGTCGAGGCCGGCCGCCGTTTCGCCATCACCCGCGCCAGCTCCAGTACGACGGCCACCCCGGACGCGTCGTCGTCGGCGCCCGGCGCGTCGGCGGTGGCGTTCATGACGTCCGTGACCCGGGAGTCGTAGTGCCCGGAGACGACGTACACGCGCTCCGGCGTCACCGAACCGCGCAGGGTCGCGAGCACGTTGGTGATCTTCGTGGCGGTGGGGATGCGGGACGCGGGTTCCTGGACGTACGACTGGAGTTCGGCCGTCATCCGGCCGCCGGAGGCGGCGGCGCAGGAGCGCAGCTCGGCGAGGAGCCAGTCGCGGGCGGCGCCGATGCCGCGGTTCGGGTCGTCCTGGGTGGAGAGGGTGTGGCGGGTGCCGAAGGAGACGAGCTTGCGGATCGTCGCTTCGATACGGGAAGCGTCCAACTCCCGTAGCAGGGCGCGGAGTTCACGAGTGGGCGGCTGCGCGGTGACCGGCGGGCGATGGCCCGGCGTGGCCGCTTCGGCCGGGCTCGCCGCTCCGAGTGCCGCCGCGCCCGCCGCGCCCGCCGCCGTCGCGGTCAGGACCGTTCTCCTGCTGGGGCTGGGACGCATGGGTCCTCCCGTGGCTGCCGATGCCGATGCTTCACCGATCGTTCTGATCGTCGCCATCGTCATGGACACGCCACTACGGCACAAGGGGGCCCGTCGGCCCCTCGCGCACCGCGCACATCACCGTCACTGCCTGGTGTACTTCAGCTTCTCCCCGTTGCCGGTGTTCTCGCGCTGCAGGCTGCCGTCCGGCAGCAGGCTGATCTCGGTGGCGTCGCCCGGCTTGCAGTAGCCGGAATCGCCGGACCGCACGGTGGACGGGCCGATCTCCAGGGGGCCCTCGCTGCCCGGTGGCGCGGTCAGCCGGGCCTGGAACACGCAGTGGTAGGTGCCGCTGCTCGTGGGGCCGTCGGCGACGAGGGAGAGGACCGTGTCGCCCACCTTGCCCTGCTGGATGGTGAGTTCGCGGGTGTTCTCGCCGTCGGCATTGGTGATGGTGGCCGTCCAGGTGCCCAGGTAGCCGGTGGGGATCGCGCCGTTCGCGGGTGCGGAGGTGGTGGGCTGCGCGGTCGTCGGGGACGTCGTGGACGGCTCGGGCTTCGAGGGGGCGCCGGTGCTCGGGGCCGGGCTCGGTTTGTTGTCGGCCTTGTCGCCGCCGTTCATGAGGGCGTAGACCGAGCCGCCGGCGCCGAGCGCGACGATCAGGGCGACGGCGATCAGCGCCGCCGTGGAACGGCCGCTCCTGCGGGGCGGTTCCTGCGGGGCGTGCGGGGCCGGGCCGGTGTAGGACGGGCCGTAGGGCGGGGTGGAACCGGTGCCTCCGTAGGCGCCGGGCTGTTGGGGGTAGCCGTAGGCGGGCTGCTGCTGGGGCGGGTAGCCGTAGGCGGGCTGCTGCTGTTGCGGGTGCTGCTGCGGATAGCCGTGGGCGGGCGGGGGTGTCGGTGTGCCCTGTCCGGCGACCATGGTGGGGAGGTGGTTCAGCGGGGCGCCGCTGCCCGGCTGCCCGGGCGGGGGCGGGCCGGCGGGTGTGCCGGGCTCCGGTGCCAAGTCGTCGGCGGCGGGGGCGTGCTCGGGGGAGGCCTCGGGGGGCGCCTTCCGCAGCGAGAGGCCGCCGGTGCCCTCCTCCGGGTTCTCCGTGTCCAGCAACTGCACGGCGTGGCGGCCGAGTTGGGCCACGAGCGCGCTCGGCAGCCAGGGGTCCCGCGAGCGCCCGCCGTGCACCGTGTCCTCGGCGCCCGTGCGCTCCAGCACCTCGTCCAGCGTCGGCCGGGCGCCCGGGTCCTTCTTCAGACACTCCCGTACGAGGTCGGCGATGCCCTCGGGGACGTCCTCCAGGTCGGGTTCCTCCTGGGCGATGCGGAACATCAGGGCGTGCACGCCGCTGTTGGCGCTGCCGAAGGGGAGGTGGCCGGTGGCGGCGTACGCCAGCACGGAGCCCAGGCAGAAGACGTCGCACGCGGGCGTGATGCGGTCACCGCGCACCTGCTCGGGGGCCATGAAGCCGGGCGACCCGACGAGTGCGCCGGTCCGCGTGAGGCCGCCGTCCGTGACCGTCTCCAGCGCCCGCGCGATCCCGAAGTCGATGACGCGCGGCCCGTCGATGGTGACGAGCACATTGGACGGCTTCAGATCCCGGTGGATGATCCCGGCGGCGTGGATGTCCTGCAGCGCGTGCGCGAGCCCGGCCGCGAGGATGCGCACCGACCTCTCCGGCAACGCCCCGTGGTCGCGCCCGACGACCTGCTGCAGGCTGGGCCCGGCGACATACCCGGTGGCGACCCACGGCACGGCGGCCTCGGTGTCGGCGTCCAGGACGGGTGCCGTCCAGTGCCCGCCGACCTGCCGCGCGGCCTGCACCTCCTGCCGGAACCGCGCCCGGAACTCCTCCTGCGCGGCCAGCTCCTCCCGCACCAGCTTGACGGCGACGGTACGGCCGCGGTCCGAGCGGGCGAGATACACGTATCCCATGCCGCCGGCGCCGAGCCGCGCCAGCAGCCGATACGCCCCGATCCGCGGCGGATCCCCCGCCCCCAGCTTCTCCATCGCAGGCCTCCCCCGAAATCCCCCGCCACGCCCCTGTGCAACATCCCAACGATAATGCGGGCGTACGAGGAGGCGAGCGGACCGGTGTCTACGGTTCCGTAACAGCACCCTTCAGCTGGTCCAGCACCTTGGACAGCCGTTCCAGTACGTGCCCTGCGGCCCGACAACCTGTCGCGGAAACCCCCGGACCGCAGACATGACGCCGATTTCGCCCCCGCAGTGCCGACTTCTACGCTCGCGGACATGACCCCTCAGCCAAACCCCGAGGCCGGCGCCGCCGTGAAGGCCGCGGACCGTGCTCATGTGTTTCACTCCTGGTCCGCGCAGGAGCTCATCGACCCGCTCGCCGTCGCCGGTGCGGAGGGGTCGTACTTCTGGGACTACGACGGCAAGCGGTATCTGGACTTCACCAGCGGGCTCGTCTACACGAACATCGGCTACCAGCATCCGAAGGTCGTCGCCGCGATACAGGAGCAGGCCGCAACCCTGTCCACCTTCGCGCCCGCCTTCGCCATCGAAGCCCGTTCGGAGGCGGCCCGGCTGATCGCCGAGCGGACGCCCGGTGATCTGGACAAGATCTTCTTCACCAATGGCGGGGCCGACGCCGTGGAGCACGCCGTGCGGATGGCGCGGCTGCACACCGGGCGGGCGAAGGTGCTGTCCGCGTACCGCTCGTACCACGGTGGTACTCAGCAGGCGATCAACATCACCGGGGATCCGCGCCGTTGGGCCTCCGACGGTGCGGCCGCCGGTGTCGTGCACTTCTGGGCGCCGTATCTCTACCGCTCCCGCTTCTACGCCGAGACGGAGGAGCAGGAGTGCGCGCGGGCGCTGGAGCACCTGGAGACGACGATCGCCTTCGAGGGGCCGGGGACCGTCGCGGCGATCATCCTCGAGACCATTCCGGGGACCGCGGGGATCATGGTGCCGCCGCCCGGATACCTCGCCGGTGTGCGTGAGATCTGCGACAAGTACGGGATCGTCTTCGTCCTGGACGAGGTCATGGCCGGGTTCGGGCGGACCGGGGAGTGGTTCGCCGCCGATCTGTTCGGTGTCGTACCCGACCTGATCACCTTCGCCAAGGGCGTGAACAGCGGGTATGTGCCGCTGGGCGGGGTCGCCATCTCGGGTGCGATCGCCGAGACCTTCGGGAAGCGGCCGTACCCGGGTGGTCTCACGTACTCCGGGCATCCGCTCGCCTGCGCCGCCGCCGTCGCGACGATCAACGTCATGGCGGAGGAGGGCGTCGTCGAGAACGCCGGGCACCTGGGTGCGAGCGTCGTCGGGCCCGCGCTGCGCGAGCTCGCCGAGCGGCACGCCAGCGTCGGCGAGGTGCGCGGTGTCGGCATGTTCTGGGCGCTGGACCTGGTGAAGAACAAGGAGACCCGCGAGCCGCTGGTGCCCTACAACGCGGCAGGCGAGGCCAACGCGGCCATGGTCGCCTTCGGCGGCGCCGCGAAGAAGCACGGCATCTGGCCCTTCATCAACATGAACCGCACCCATGTCGTGCCCCCGTGCAACGTGAGCGAGGCCGAGCTGAAGGAGGGAATCGCGGCGCTGGACGCGGCGCTCTCCGTGGCGGACGAGTACACGGAGTAGCCGCCTGCAGTCGCTCAGAAACCGCACCGAACGACCACAGCTACGCGGGTAAACACGGGAAGGTCGAACGCGTAAGGTGGCGTGCTCGTAGATAGGTACGTGCACGCCACTCGAACGCGACAAGGAGACGCCCGACCCATGCCCGGCAGCAGCGGCGGCAACGGCGCCGTGACGCGCAGCACCCTGCGGCAGCAGATCGCCGATGCGCTTCGCGACGAGGTGCTGGGCGGGCGGCTCCAGCCGGGTCAGGAGTTCACGGTCAAGGAGATCGCCGAGCAGTACGGAGTCTCCGCGACGCCCGTGCGCGAGGCGCTCGTCGACCTGTCCGCCCAAGGGCTCCTCGACGCCGACCAGCACCGCGGCTTCCATGTCCACGAGTACTCGGTCGCCGACTACCGCGGCATCGTCGAGGCCCGCAGCCTGGTCACCGACGGCATGTTCCATGCCCTCGACAACGGCCGCGACACCTTCCTGCGCTCCGACCAGGCCCGTGCCGTCGCCGCGCTCGCCGGGGTGCGCCGCCGCGGCGAGGAGGCGCAGCGGGCCGCGGCCGCCGGTGACCTCACCATCCTGATCGGCTACGACCTGCGCTTCTGGCGCGAGCTCGGCGCCCTCTTCGGCAATCCGTACCTCACCGACTTCCTGCACCGGCTGCGCGTGCAGTCCTGGGTGTGCGCGGTGCAGCATCTGCGCCGGCTGAGCGATCTGCGCGGCGCCCTGTGGTCCGGCCACACCGATCTGGTCGACGCCCTGGCGCGGCGCGACACGAAGACGGCGCGGGCGATCGTCGCCGCGTACAACGAGCACGCGCTGGCCCTCCTAGAGCGGCTGGCGGACGGATGAGCACCCCGGCCGGGGACACTCCGGCCAGGGGCACCCGGGGCAGGGACACCCCCGGCAGGGGTACTCCGACCCGCGGCACTCCGGCCTGGGCCGTGGACCTCTCCGTGGTCATCCCCGCCTTCGACGAGGAGGAGCGGCTCGGGCCCACCCTCGACGCCGTCACCGGCTATCTGCGCGAGAACGAGGGCCGCTGGGGCGAGTGGGAGGTCGTCGTCGCCGACGACGGGTCGACGGACACCACCCGTGACGTCGTCACGGGACGCCGGGACCCCCGCATCCAGCTCGTCACCAGCCCCCGCAACCGCGGCAAGGGCAACGCCCTGCGCCTGGGCGTCGCCGCCTCCCGCGGACGGCGCGTGCTGGTCACGGACGCCGATCTCGCGGCCCCGATCGAGGAGCTGGAACACCTCGACAAGGCGATCGGCGAGGGGAACGCGGCGGCGATCGGCTCCCGTTCCGTGCCCGGCGCGACGATCGGGGAACGCCAGCACCCGCTGCGCGAACTGCTGGGCCGCGCCGGGAACTTACTCATACGCCGTACGACGGTGCCCGGCATCCGGGACACCCAGTGCGGTTTCAAGCTCTTCGAGGGCGTCAAGGCCCGCGAGGCCTTCGCCGCCTCCCGGATCAACGGCTGGGGAATCGACGTGGAGGTGCTGCGTCACTTCCACCGCGCCGACTGGCAGGTCGCCGAGGTCCCGGTCCGCTGGTCCCACCGGCCCGGCTCGAAGCTGCGGCATCTGGACTACGTCCGGGTCCTCGCCGAACTGACCCGGCTGCGGGCCCGCTCCCTGCGCCCCGCCGACCTGTTCGCCGTCGCCCTCTTCCTGCTGATGGCGATGGCCCTGTACTCCGGCCGCCTGTTCGACCCGGACCACCGCTATCTGCCCGACTCCCTCCAGGACCAGAACCAGTGGGAGTGGTTCTTCGCGGTCACGGCCGACAACCTCGCCCACCTCCGCAACCCGCTCTTCTCCGACCTGCAGGGCTTCCCCGACGGCGTGAACCTCATGGCCAACACGGTCATGCTCGGCCTCACCGTCCCCTTCGCCCCGCTCACCCTGCTCGCGGGACCGGCCGTCTCCCTCGCCGTCGTCATGGCTCTGGGCCTCGCCGCGACCGGGGTCGCCTGGTACTGGCTGATCGTGAAGCGGGTCGTACGGCGGCGGGCCGCTGCCTTCGTCGGAGCCTCGCTGGCGGCGTTTGCGCCGCCCATGGTCAGTCATGCCAATGCGCACCCGAACTTTGTGGTGCTGTTCATGATTCCGCTGATCATCGACCGTGCGGTGCGGTTGTGCTCCGCAGGGAGTGCCGATGTCGGCCGTCGGTCGTCTGCGGGGCCGTCGTGGCTTGTCGCGCAGTTCCCCGCGCCCCTGAAGGACGGGGTTGTGCTCGGGGTTATGGCCGCGTACCAAGTTTTTCTCGGCGAAGAGCCCCTGCTGCTCACGGCGATCGGGCTGGTGCTGTTCGCCGGCGCCTATGGCGTCGTACGCCGGGACGTGGCCAGGCAGGCCTGGCGGCCGTTGCTGCGTGGTCTGGCGGTTGCGGCTGCGGTCTGTCTTCCGATCGTTGCGTATGCGCTGACCTGGCAGTTCTCCGGTCCGCAGAGCTACAGCCATATGCCGCACGGGGATAATTCGGGCAACAGTCCACTCGAGCTGCTCTCCTTCGCCGAGCGATCCCTGATCGCGGGCAACGCCCAGCGCGCGAACGCCCTCTCGCCCAACCCCACCGAGCAGAACGCCTTCTACGGCTGGCCGCTGGTGCTCCTCGCCTTCGCGATCGTCGTACGGCTGTGGGAGCACGCCCTGGTCAAGGCGCTGGCGGTCACGGCGGTCGGCGCGGCGTTGCTCTCGCTCGGCCCGAGGTTCCGTATCCCGATGACGGACAAGGTCTACCCGGGCCCCTGGGCGCTCCTCGCCAAACTCCCCCTGTTCGAGTCGGTCATCGAGGGACGGGTCGCGATGATCTGCGCCCCGGCGCTCGGCATGCTGCTCGCGCTGGCGCTGGACCGGCTGATGGCGACCCGCAACCTGGGCACGCAGTACGTCGGCCTGCTCGGCGTCTGCCTGGCCCTGCTCCCGCTGGTCCCGGCCCCGCTGAAAACGGTCGAACGCCCCGCGACGCCTGCCTTCTTCACCGACGGGGCGTGGCGGCCGTACGTCCGCAAGGGGGAGTCGCTCGTCACGGTGCCGCTGCCCGGCGCCGGCGACGCCCAGGCGCTGCACTGGCAGCAGCGGGCCGGCCTCGGCTTCAAGCTCCCCGGCGGCTACTTCAACGGCCCCTACGGCGCCGACCGCATCGGCATCTACGGCGCCTCCCCCCGCTACACCTCCGACATGCTGAGTGACGTCCGCGACACCGGCGTGGTCCCGGAACTCGGCAGGAACTGGCAGGCGCAGGCGCAGCGCGACTTCGCGTACTGGAAGGCGGGAGCCCTGGTCGTGGCCCCCGGGCTGCACGACGAGGCCCTCCGCAGGGCCGTTACCGAACTGGTGGGCCGACCCGGTAAGTGGGTGGCCGGGGTGTGGGTATGGGACTTGCACGATGGGAGCTGACCTGCCGCCATACCGATTACCCTGCCTTGACCGACTTGCCGTGTGAGGAGCCCTCTTTGGCCTGTGACCTGTGGCTGGTACCGCTCGTCGACGTGTTGTGCCACACCCCCGACAATCCGTTCGCCGAGGAACTCGCGCAGTACAACAACGTGCTCGCCGCCGCCGGACTGCCGCCGGTGCCGGTGTACCAGTACATGCCGGGCCTGTCCGGCGAGGTCGCCCCGGTGGCCGGCTTCGACTACGACGCGCTGCACTTCCTGCGCCGCGTGTATCTGCTGCAGGTGTGCGGTCTGCCGGTGACGCCGGTCGACGAACTGGGCGGCGACTACGAGCAGTTGCTGGAGATGTTCGAGACGACGGCCCAGCAGTCGCACCTGGTCTGGCACTACGACCACGCGGGCGCCTACGTCCCGGTCGACTTCCCCCAGCCCCTGTCCAACGACGAGCTCCTGGCCGGCGGCGGCCCGCTGGGGTCCGCCCAGGCCCTGCTGCGCGAACTGGAGTACGTGGCCCCGTCGATCGGCATAGATCCGGCCAACCCGCCGACGCCGCCCGAGCCGCCGCGCGCCCCCACCGAGCTGGAGGAGCCCGCCGTCCCCGCGCCGTACGACCCCAGCCCCTTCGCCCGCGAGCGCCATGTGTGGCTCGGCCTGCACGCGGCGGCGACGCGGAGTCTGGCGCAGGGGTCGATGATCGTCTTCAGCTGAGGCCCGTGGGGAGCCTGAGCGGTCAGACGCTGGGCAGGGCGCCGAGCAGCGCGCCCGTGAGCAGCACGATGTACGCGCCGACCGTGACCGTCGTCGTCGCCAGCAGCGTGGCGCGCGGCGGCTGGCGGACCAGCTGGTAGGCGATCAGGCCGGGCACGATGTAGCCGAGCGTCTGGTGGCTGAAGAGGTACGGGAACTGATGCTGCAGGGCCAGATACAGCGCCCCCTGGATCAGCACACCGCACATCACCACGGCCGCGAACAGCCGCTTGCCGTAAAGGATCACGAGGCGCTGCATCAGCCGGGTGCAGCCGTACGTCACCACGCTCACGCCGAGCACCATCACGAACAGCCGCCAGTCCCCGACCAGGGCCAGCGCCAGCCAGCCGGGGGTGATCATGCCGCCGGGCGAGAGGTTGGTGGTCAGGTAGCAGATCAGCGAGAAGAACAGGCCGAGTGCGATGCCGATCGCGGCCATGTCGGGGCTGAGGTCGACGGGGGTCACAGGGCGTTTTCTCCGTTGTGTCCGTTGTGTTCGTTGGCGGGGAGGGTGACGGCGTCGGCCGGGGGGAGCTTCGCGAGCCGCTCCAGGAGGCGCTCGCCCTGGCCGTGGATGTTGCCGATGGCCACCAAGGAGGAGTCGGGGCCGAGGGCGGCGAGCAGGTCGGTGGTGAGGGCGTCGGGGTCGCGGTCGTCGCCGCCGAGGTCGACGACGCGTCCGCCCCAGGCGGCGGGGATGCCGTCGCGGGCGCTCTTGGTGGGGTGGCCGATCAGGAAGACGGTGTCGGGGGCGAGATCGGGGATGATCTGACCCATCTGGCCGTTGCGTTCGACACGGTCGGGACGGCAGTTGATGACGACGTTGAGCGGGCGGCCGATCGCGCCCAGGTCGAGGAGCTGGTTGACGTTCATCAGCGTCGACTCGGGGTCGTTGGCCGCGAAGACATTGGCGAAGCGCAGCTCGCTGCCGTCCGGGGTGCGGTACCGCTCGACGGAGAGCACCCCCGGGTCCGGCGGGGCGTCGTACATGCCCTGCAGGGCCGTCTTCCGCTCCACGCCGAGGAGTTCCGCGACGGTGAGCGCAATGGCGACGTTCTCCTTGAAGGTGAACCAGGAGAATCCGCGCAGTTCCTCGTCGGTGACGGTGTCCGGGTCGGCGTAGATCAGTTCGCAGTCACGGGCGGCGGCCTCCTGCTGGAGGATGTGCAGCCGGTCGCGTTCGGCGGTGACGCAGATGCCGCCGACGGGCATCGAGCGGGACAGCGAGCGGGCCACGTCGTCCAGGGTCGGTCCCATCTCGGCGAGATGGTCCTCGCGGACGTTGCACAGCACGCCGATCGTGGAGCGGATCAGCTTGGTCTGGTTGACCTCCTGGAGGGCGGGCATGACGGCCATGCACTCGATGACCAGGGCCTCGGGCCCGTAGACGGCCGCGCGGCGCACGATGCCGATCTGCTCGACGACGTTGGCGATGCCGAACTTGCGGAAGACGGGTTCCTCGGTGGCGTCGGGGTGGATGAAGCGGGCGGCCGTGCCGGTGGTCTTGGCGACGGTCGTCAGGCCGCCGCCGCGCAGGGCGCCCGCGCACAGGCGGGTGATGGAGGACTTGCCGCGGATGCCGTTGACCAGCACCCGCTGGGGTATCGCGTCGAGGTTCGCGTAGTGCCTGCGCTGCTCGACGATTCCGGCGGCCAGCAGGCCGAGGCAGCCTACGAAGAAAACGCTGAAGAGGAAGACCATGACCCTGCTTCTCGGTGTGCTTCTCGTGCTTCGCGGTGTGCTTCCGGGCGTGCATCGCGATCTGCGGGTGGGGGTGGGAGCGGGGGTTCGGGTGCGGGTGCCGCGGCCAGTTGCTGCCGGATGAGTTCGAGGCTGCGGGCGACGGAGCCGACCTCGTCGTGGTGGACCGGGTAGATCACCGCGGTGCGGTCGCCGCCCGCCAGGGCCTGCGCCGAGCGGTCGAGGGCACGCAGCGGGCGCAGCACGGTCAGCTCCAGCCAGCCGAGACCGAGCCCGGCGGCCGCGAGGGCGAGCAGGGCGGCGAGTTCGGCGTGCCGCTCGGTCTCGTACGCGGCCAGGCGGGTCCAGGACAGCGGCTTGTGGGTGACGACCCGCCAGCCCAGGCCCTCGACGGCTTTCGCGCCCTTGACCTGGGCGGTGGCGGCGAGGGTGCGGCCGCCGGGCGCCGGTGGTGAACGGAAGGCTATGAAGCCCTGGTTGGAGGCGATGATCCGGCCGCTCGGGTCGACCAGCCAGGACCGGCCGAGCCCGGAGCGGGTCAGTACGCCGTTGAAGGCGTCCGGCGTGAGCTCGCCGACCAGCTTGCGGGTGCCGTCGCCGACGGGGACGACGGCCGCCGCCACCGGCACCCTGCCGCTGCGGTTCAGCTGGAGCACGGCGGTCCCGCCCGGCTTCACCTTGGCCAGCGCGGACCTGCGGTCGATGTCGAGCGGATGGTGGCCGGACCGGGCCAGGATCCTGCCGTCGCGGTTCACGAGGTAGAGCGAGCGCCAGGCGCCGTGCCGGGGCCGTGCGTCGTCGAGGACGTCGCCGACGCGGGTACCTGCGGTGAGCTTGGCGATGGAGGTCAGGTCGGCCACCGTCTCGCCGAGGGTGCGGCGGATTCGGTCGGCGGCGGCCTGTGTGCGGTCGCGTTGGTCGCGGGCGGCCTGTGGGGGGACGTATTGGCCGCCTTGGCCGTGGCCGGCCAGGGGCAGGGCTACGGCCCAGGTGGCTATTAGGGTTGCGCAGCCCGCCAGAACTAGCCGTAGCGTGCTGCGATATGCCGTCTTTTGTCTGCGGCTTCGCTGTGGCTGGTCGCGCAGTTCCCCGCGCCCCTTCAGGGCGCGCACCGACTCGGCGGTTTCACCGCGCAGTTGCCGCCTCAGCGACTCCAGCGCCCCCGCTATCCGCGCCGCCTCTCCGCGCGCCCGCACGGACACCGGACGCGCCAGTTCTCCGCGGGCCACGCGCCGGGCCTCCTGATGGAGGGTGAGCAGCGGGCGCTGGACGTAGCGCACCAGCAGCCATGTCACGAGGAGCGCCACGGCGAGGAGTGCGCCCGCCGCGCCGAGGCCCCGCAGCCGGTCGTCGCCGACGGCGGTTCCGGCGGGCACCGGTACCACGGTCGAGACGGTCAGGCCGAGGTCCCGTACGTGGGGGCCTGCCGGCACCTCCCCGCGGCCGATGACGTAGTAGCGATGGCCCGCGCGCCGTACGTCGCCGCGGCCGTCCTGTACGGCCTTGCGCAGACCGGCGTCGGCCGCGTGCGGTCCGGACGCCAGGACGGTGCGGCCCTGTGCGTCGGTGACGTAGGCGCTGCGGCCGCCGTACTGGTCCGGCAGCCGCAGCGGCCCGGACGCGACGATCAACTGCCTTGTGCCGTCGGCCCGTTCCAGCCGGGCGGCGGACACCAGCCGGGGTGCGCCCGAGGCGCCGCCGACGAGGCGGGAGCCCGGCTCGTCCGGGTCGAGGCCGTCCAGCGGTATGTGCTCCCCGCGGGACGCGAGCAGCCGGCCCGAGTCGGCGTCCACGACCGCGAGTCCGCGCCACTTGCCGTAAGCGGTTGCGAGGGAGGCCAGCACGGCGCCCGGGGACTTGCGCCCACCCCGCTCCAGCAGGGAGACGGCGTCGTGCAGATCCGCCGAACTCTGCTCCAGGGAAGCGCCCAGAGAGCGCGCGGAATCGACCGCGATATCTCCCTGTGAATCGACGATCGCACGTGAAACTGCCTGGTCGTCAGAGTTCCCGACCGTGAACGAAGTAAGACAGCAAACGGTTACCAACAAAGTCAGAAGAACCGCTACGGGAGGCCGGACACCGCCGAGCAACGGCATGTCCACACGCCTTCGCCGCAGCAGGCGTCGGCGACGGGCAGGCCCGACTGCCTGCATGAAATCACTCCTGAGTGGGGGACCAGAAGGGCAGGTGAAATTCCCGAACCGAAAGGCTCGGCAAGCGACCTGCAAGACGAGGGAGGAGGCGAGCAGGTTCATCAACATCAGCAAATTAATGCTCGGTTGACGCTGTGATCGACCCCACGCCATTCAGAGGCAACCAGGGTCTACGCTCGGCGCATCATGCAATTCGAGAGCGAATTTCAGCCACGCCGCCGCACCCTTCTGATCGCCCTCGGTGTGGTGGGCGCGGCGGCCGCCGTACCGACGACGTACGCCCTGCTCTCCCGGGAACCCCCCACCACCCCGAAGCTCCACCTCACCGAGGAACTCCGCGAGTACGTCGATCACTTCCCCCGCGACGGCGGCTACCGCACCCCCACCGGCAGCGAACGCACGGCCGTCGCCGACGCCGTGGCAGCCACACTGCGGGGCGATCGGGGCAATCGCTCCGTCGCCGCGCAGCAGCAGCAGCAGCTACAACACATCGACTACCGCCTGACGAGGCATCAACTGGCTGGCTCCGGCCGCGAGGTGGCCGAAATCGCCGAGCCGACCGAGCACATGACGGGAACGGGCCGCGGCTGGGGCCGGGTCTACGTGGACCTCAGCGCCCCGGTCCGCTGGAGCGTCCAGGTCCCGCACCCCCGCTCCGACCTGCACACCGAACTGATCGGCGCCGACCTGTTCGCCCGCGTCCCCGGTGGCGTGCTCGTCCTCGCCGGTGCGCCCCGCGACGCCGCCGCGGGCCGTACGGCCGACATGGCCCATCGCAGCCGTACGGTCTTCAACGCGGTGTGCGACGCCCTGGTCGGCCGACGCGTCCCCGCCCTCCAGGTGCACGGCTTCGCCGACGCCAGCTCCCCCGGCCACGACGTGGTGCTCTCGACGGGCCCCGCCGGACGCACCCCGACGGCCGTCGCGGCGGCCGACCGGATCGCGGCACAGGGCTTCGAGGTCTGCCGGGCCTGGTCGAGCGACTCCGGCGACTGCGGCGGGCTGGAGGGCAGGACCAACGTCCAGGCCGGTGCGGCGGCCGACCTGGGCGTGGACTTCCTGCACGTGGAGAACAGCTACCGCCTCCGCTCCGACCCGGCGGCCCGGACCCGTCTGGTCACGGCGCTCGCCGAGGTCGCACGGGCCTGGTCGGGCTGACTGCACGCGATCGGTGCAGCTGTCATCGCAGCTTTGAGTGCAGCCGTCAGTGCAGCTGCGAGAGCCCCTTCTGGACGTCCTCCAGGTTCATCAGCGGGGTGTAGGAGATCTTGGCGTCGAGGTTGAGGAAGAACGGCTCGCTGATCACCGGCATCTGCGAGACGTCCTTCAGGTCGAAGACCAGGAAGGCCGTGCGGTCGCCCTCGTCGGCGGTGAAGTAGGCCGCTTCCGGCTTGATCTGCTCCACCGACTCCTGGATCAGCTTCCCCAGGGTGCCGTTGCGGATGGCCTCGTTCGACTTCTCCGTCTCCATGTTCACCTTGAGCAGTACACGCATCGCACTCACCTTCTTCTGGTCGACGACGCACGTGCACAACTTCACCGTATGCCCGGTATGCGGCCACTGCCCTGCTGTGTCCAGTCGGTACTCCCCCGGTAGCAGAGCGGATGCATCCACGCGTGCGACGCGGCGCGCACGGGCATGGCGCGGTACGGCTTCCCCCCGGAAGTCGTCGACGCGATCATGCAGCGCACCCTGGGCAGCGACCGGGGCGCAGAAGTGCTCCCGACCGTGGAGAAGGTGGGGCGCCGGCCGCGGACGTTCGCGGAGTGGGCCGGCGCCCATGTGGCAGCCTTCAGCGGCTGACAGCCCTGGAAGAGCCCCGGAAGAGCCCTGAAAGACCGCCGTCTAGAAGACCGCCGTCCCGTCCTGCGTCAGCTTCCAGTTGGCGACGGCGAAGTCCGCCGGGTTCAGCGTGCCCTTCGCCGTCACGTAGTCGATCATCAGCTGGCGGATCTCGTTGGTCGAGCTGTACGCGATGTCGGCGGTCGCGATGTGCGGGTAGCCGGAGCCGCCGTTCGCCCGGTAGTTGTTGACCGCGACGACGAAGACCTGGTCGTCGGCGACCGCCGCGCCGTTGTACGTCAGGTTCTTGATCCGCGAACCCTCGGCCTGCGCGATGTCGATGTCGTACGAGACGCCGGCGGCGGTGTCGTACATGTAGTCCCAGAAGTTGTTGGCGTTGGTCAGGGTCGCGGTGTCGACCTTCGTGCCCGACGGCACCTGGTGGTAGTACTTCGCCGCGAACTCCAGGTAGTCCTTGAGCTGGGCGCCCGTGAGCTTCTTGCCGTAGAGCGTGTTGTCGTAGATGTAGAGGCCGGCGACATCCTTGATCGTGACGCTGCCCGCGGGGATGTCGGCGGTGCGGCTGAACGGCGCGGCGACGGAGATCAGGGGCAGCGCGGCATCGCTCGTCGACAGGCCCGCCTTCACCGACTGCATCTGGACCTCGTGGATGAAGTCCATGATCGGGACGTCCTTCCAGCAGGACTCCGCCGCCGAGAGGTCCTGGGTGCAGGAGCCCACGGCCGTGTTGACGTACTTCACCACGAGGTCATGGTCGGCCTTGAGGAGCTTGGTGATCTCCGGGTCCTCCTCGACGCCCTTCGGGTCGAGGGTCTGGGCCGTCTTCTTCGTCACCTTCCACTGCCCGCAGTGCAGTTCGAGCTCGAAGTCGAAGACGGTGAGACGGTAGCCCCAGCAGTACGGCTCGGAGAGCAGCACCTCCTCGCCGGTCTCCTCGTTCTTGACGGTGTACGAGGACACCTCCTTGTGCGTGTGGCCGACCAGGATCGCATCGATGCCGGGGACCTGCTCGGCGACGAGGTTGGAGGCGTTCTCGACGTACGGCAGGGAGTCGCCCCACGACGTCGAGCCGTCCAGGCCCGAGTGGTCCGTCAGGAAGACGACATCACAACCCAGCGCGCGCAGCCGCGGCACGTACTTCTTCGCCTGCTCGACGAGGCCCGGGAAGACCATCTTGCCGCTGACGTTGTCCTTGTCCCACAGCGCGATACCGGGGTTGGTGAGCCCGAGTATGCCGACCTTGATGTCGGGGGCGCCCGGCACGCAGATCCGCTTCACGGTGTACGGGTGGAACGCCGGCCGCAGGGTCTTCGCGTCGAGGGCGTTGGCGCCGAGCAGCGGGAAGTGACACTGCTTCTCGAACTTGCGCAGCGTCTCGATGCCGTAGTTGAACTCGTGGTTGCCGAGGGCGGCGGCGTCGTAGCGCATGTGGTTCATGGCGACGGCCATGGGGTGCTTGGGCCCCTTCTTGCCGTCCTTGCCGGTGATCGGGTCGACGCGCGCGAAGTAGTACGCGAGCGAGGTGCCCTGGATGATGTCGCCGGCGTCGACGAGCAGGACGTGCTCCTCGCCCTTCGCCTCGCGCTGCTGCTTGATGAGGGTGGCGACGCGGGCGACACCGACGGAGTTGCCGGCCTTGTCGCTGTAGGCGGCGTCCTTGTAGTAGTCCCAGTCGAAGACGTGGCTGTGCAGGTCGGTGGTGCCCAGGATGGAGAACGACCAGGTCTTGGGGGCCTTGGCGGCGTTTTCGGGCGTACGGTCGGCGGCCTGTGCGGGGCCTGCCGCGACGGTCCCGGCCGCGGCGACGGCCGCCCCGGTGACGGCCGACTTCTTCACGAACTCCCGGCGGTTCAGCGGACTGACGGGCATACGGGGCTCCTGGTCATGGAGAGGAACTGGAGGAGGGCGCGGCGGGACTACCCGCGTAGATAGTTGCGCCCCACTAGTTACATTCGGAACCAGGAACAAGCCATGGACCGGTCAAGGAAGTCCATGACCGGCCCAACAGCTAGCAGACATAAGGGATTTACAGGAACGAATTGATCTCGATCGTCTCGTCCCGGCCGGGGCCCACACCGATCGCGGAGATCGGCGCGCCCGACATCTCCTCCAGCGCCTTGACGTAGTTCTGCGCGTTCTTCGGCAGGTCGGAGAAGGACTTCGCCTTGGTGATGTCCTCGGACCAGCCCGGCAGAGTCTCGTAGACCGGCTTCGCGTGGTGGAAGTCCGACTGCGAGTACGGGAGTTCCTCGACGCGCTTTCCGTCGATCTCGTACGCCACGCAGACCGGGATCTCCTCCCAGCCGGTCAGCACGTCCAGCTTGGTGAGGAAGAAGTCGGTCAGGCCGTTCACGCGGGTCGCGTAGCGGGCGATGACGGCGTCGAACCAGCCGCAGCGGCGGTCACGGCCGGTGGTCACACCGCGCTCGCCGCCGATACGGCGCAGCGCCTCGCCGTCCTCGTCGAAGAGCTCGGTCGGGAAGGGGCCGGAGCCGACGCGGGTCGTGTAGGCCTTGAGGATGCCGATGACCCGGCTGATCTTCGTGGGGCCCACGCCCGCGCCCGTGCACGCACCACCGGCGGTGGGGTTGGACGACGTGACGAAGGGATAGGTCCCGTGGTCGATGTCGAGCAGAGTGCCCTGCCCGCCCTCGAACAGGACCACCTTCTCCTGCTCCAGCGCCTGGTTGAGGACGAGGACCGTGTCGGCGACGTAGGGCGCAAGCCTGTCGGCGTAGCCCAGCAGCTCCTCGACCACCTGGTCGATGGCGATGGCGCGGCGGTTGTAGAGCTTGGTGAGGATCTGGTTCTTGACGTCGAGGGCCGCCTCCACCTTCTGGGTGAGGATGGACTCGTCGTAGAGATCCTGTACACGGATACCGACGCGGTTGATCTTGTCCGCGTAGGTCGGGCCGATGCCGCGCCCGGTGGTCCCGATCTTCCGCTTCCCGAGGAAGCGCTCGGTCACCTTGTCCACCGTCACGTTGTACGGCGTGATGATGTGAGCGTTACCGCTGATCAGGAGCTTGGACGTGTCGACGCCGCGCTCGTTCAGCCCGTTCAGCTCGGAGAACAGGACCGACGGGTCGACGACGACACCGTTGCCGATGACCGGCGTGCAGCCGGGGGAGAGAATCCCGGAAGGGAGCAGGTGAAGGGCGTACTTCTGATCGCCCACGACTACCGTGTGGCCGGCGTTGTTGCCGCCCTGGTAGCGCACCACATAGTCGACGGAGCCGCCTAGCAGGTCCGTCGCCTTTCCCTTGCCTTCGTCACCCCACTGAGCACCGAGCAGCACAAGTGCGGGCACGCGCGTACACCCCTTCCGGGCGGGGCATGTCCAAGGTCAGGGGCGTACGCGTAAGGTTCACCGCCGCGTGCACCGCGACCGTCGTTGGCCGCAAACCGTCGGACCGGATGCCCCGGAATAGACGAAGCCCCTGGCGCAATAGCGCAAGGGGCTCTTGCACAAAGATGCTACCCGAGGAAGCGAGGCAGGACCGAGGTGGCGACTTCAGCGACTTCCGATCAGCTGCTGGTGGTCATCGATCCGGTCGCCCGGCGGACCGACGGAGAGTCCGTACGCATCGCAAAAGACGTGCTCAGCGCGGGTGCGCACACGAAGGTGTGCCTGCCGGAGGGCCCGGAGGAATTCGCCCGGGCACTGGCCCGGCGGGGCTCGCGGCGCCCGGTGGTGATCGGGGACGACCGCGCCCTGGTCCGCGCGGTGTCCCTTTTGCACCGGCAGCGGGAGCTGGCCGGATGTGCACTGTCGATGGTGCCGGTGGGCGGGGCGCTGTCGGTGGCGCGTTCCCTGGGCGTGCCCACGGGGGCGGTGGCCGCGGCGCGGGCGGTCCTCGACGGGGTCGTACGGCGGCGGGATCTGCTGGTGGACGAGAGCGACGGCGTGGTGCTGGGCGCGCTGTGCATCCCGCCGGTGGCCGTGCAGGCGCCTGCGGTGGAGGCGGGCCGCCCCTGGCTGCGCACCGCCCAGTCCCTCGTACGCACCCTGGTACCGGCCCGCGAGACCTCGGTCCCGGCGCCCCGGCCGGCCCGTCTGCGGGTGGAGGTCGACGGGGTGACCCTGCTCGACCTGGACCAGCCGGTGGAGGCGGTGACGGTCACGCCGGGTGACTGCGGCCTGGCGGAGATCGAGGTACGCCCCCTGTCGGTGGGCGCGGAGGCCTCGCCGGTACGGGCACAGGGCCGGACGGTGAGCGTGTCCGGGGCGGATTTCCGGTACCGGGCGGATGCGGGGGTGTGGGGGCCGGTGCGGAGGCGGACCTGGACGGTTTGGGAGGGGGCTTGGGGGTTGACGGTGCCGGCGTCGTGAGCGGGACAGCGCGGGACTGGACGGGTCCTGGGCGTGAGCGGGCCCAGGGCGCGAACGGGCCCAGGGCGCGAACGGGCCCAGGGCGCGAACGGGCCCAGGGCGCGAACGGGCCCAGGGCGCGAACGGGCCCAGGGCGCGAACGGGCCCAGGGCGCGAACGGGCCCAGGGCGCGAACGGGCCCA
>NZ_JARHTP010000018.1 GCF_029223485.1 Streptomyces coacervatus
ACGGGCCCAGGGCGCGAACGGGCCCAGGGCGCGAACGGGCCCAGGGCGCGAACGGGCCCAGGGCGCGAACGGGCCCAGGGCGCGAACGGGCCCAGGGCGCGAACGGGCCCAGGGCGCGAACGGGCCCGGGAAGCTGCACCGTGCCATGCCTCGCTCAGGCCAGGGTCCGGGAAACTGCACCGGGCCGTGCCTCGCTGAGGCCCGCTACCTCGGCAGCGCCTCCGACTCGTCCTTCAGCGCCACGCCCGTGACCCCCAACTCCCGCCCCCTCCCCATCAACCCCGCCAACTTCCCCGCCGCCCCCTCGTACGTCAGCCCCAGCGGCGGCCGGATGTTGCTCAGGCAGTTCCGGTCGGCGTCCGTCGTCACCCCCGGGGTCGGCCGGTACGTCAGGTACGCGCCCAGGGAGTCCGCCGCCGACATGCCGGGGCGTTCGCCGACCAGGACGACGACCATCGTCGCCCCCATCGCGTGGGCGATGTCGTCGCCGAGGGCCACTCGGGCCTGTTCGGCCAGGACGACCGGGGCGATCGACCAGGACGGCAGCCGGGCCGCCGTCTCCCGCACTACCGCCGCCGCATGCTCGTGCACCGCCCGGCTGGACAGCCCGTCGGCGACGACGAAGACGACGTCCCAGTCCCCGGCGGGGAGGTGTGCGCGGTCCGTGGGGTGCAGGCGGCGGCCCAGGTCGGGGCGCTGGAGGTAGGTGAGCCGGTCGCCGGCGGCGCTGCGGACCCGTACCGTGGGCATCCCCGCCAGCCCCGCCGCGACCGCGTCCGGCTCGAACGGCGAGTGCACCGCGTCCCGGGCGGCCGCGTGCGCGGTCTGGAGGTCGAGGCGGTGGCGGGTGGGGAGCCCGGAGCCGGCGCGGCCGAGGCCGATACGGGCCTGGGTGTGCCGGCGCATTGCGGCCCACAGCGCCAAGTCATCCGTGACTACTGCTACTTGACGATCAGTCATGCTGCCAGCTCCCTTCCGATCGCCGTCAGGGGATGGGCCCCCGACGCGCCCGATACGTCCTTGATCGACCCGCTCTCGTCCAGCAGCCCGATCGACCCCAGCCACGCCTCGAACTCCGGCGCCGGGCGCAGCCCCAGCACCTCGCGCAGGTACAACGCGTCGTGGTACGAGGCCGATTGGTAATTCAGCATGATGTCGTCGCCGCCCGGAGTGCAGATCACGAAGGACGCGCCCGCGACGCCGAGCATCGTCAGCATGGTCGCGACGTCGTCGTCATCGGCGTCCGCGTGGTTCGTGTAGCAGATGTCCAGGCCCATGGGGAGGCCGAGCAGCTTGCCGCAGAAGTGGTCCTCCAGGGCGGCGCGGAGGATCTGGCGGCCGTCGTAGAGGTACTCCGGGCCTATGAAGCCCACCACCGTGTTCACGAGCAGCGGGTCGTAGCGGCGGGCGACCGCGTATGCCCGTGCCTCCACCGTCTGCTGGTCCACGCCGTGGTGCGCGTCCGCGGAGAGGGCGCTGCCCTGGCCGGTCTCGAAGTACATGACGTTGCTGCCGACGGTGCCGCGGTCGAGCCCGCGTGCCGCCTCGTACGCCTCGTCCAGCAGGCCCAGCGTCACCCCGAAGGAGGCGTTCGCGGCCTGGGTGCCCGCGATGGACTGGAAGACCAGGTCCACCGGTGCGCCGCGCTCCATCAGGTCGACGCTCGTCGTGACATGGCACAGGACGCAGGACTGGGTGGGGATGGAGTAGCGGTCGATCACTCCGTCCAGCAGCTCCAGCAGATCCCGTACCGCCTTCGGGCTGTCCGTCGCCGGGTTGATGCCGATCACCGCGTCGCCGGAGCCGAGCAGCAGGCCGTCCAGGAGCGCGGCCGCGACTCCCGCCGGGTCGTCGGTGGGGTGGTTGGGCTGCAGGCGCGTGGCCAGCCGGCCCGGCAGGCCGATCGTCGAGCGGAAGGCGGTGACCACCTGCACCTTGCGGGCGACGGCCACCAGGTCCGCGTTCCCCATCAGCTTCGAGACCGCCGCGACCATCTCCGGCGTCAGCCCGGGCGCCACCGCCGCCAGGGCCGCCGTGTCCGCCGCCAGCAGCCACTCCCGGAGCTCCCCGACCGTCATCCCGGCGACCGGCGCGAAGGCGCCCGCGTCGTGGGTGTCGAGGATCAGCCGGGTCACGTCGTCGGTCTCGTACGGGATCAACGGCTCGGTCAGGAAGGTCGCGAGAGGCACCTCCGTCAGGGCCCAGCGCGCCGCGACCCGCTCCTGGGCGCTCGCGGCGGCCAGCCCCGCCAGCCGGTCGCCGGAGCGTTCCGGGCTCGCGGCGGCCAGCAGGCGCGCGAGGGAGTCGAAGCGGTACCGGTGGCCGCCGAGGGTGGAGGAGTACGAGCTCATGGCGGCGACCGTACGAGCCGCGTGTTGCCGACAGATTGCATCAGATTGCGTCGGAGTTCTAAAGGTCTGGTTGACAAACATTTAACGCGCCGACACCCTTGACCGACTCATTCGGGCTACAGAGTTCCGGTCCAGTGCACCAACTGCGCCACAGCGGATCACCAGGAGAGGGGCCACCCCGATGGCAGTGGATGAGGGCGTCGCCCCGGCGACGAAAACAGACGGCGAAGGCACGGTTCACCGGCTCAAGCCCAACGCGGTCGGCCTGCTCGGCGTGGTCTTCATGGCCGTCGCGACCGCCGCCCCGATCACCGCGATGACGGGCAACGTGCCCTTCATGGTGTCGTCCGGCAACGGCATCGGCGCCCCCGCGAGCTATCTCGTCGCAATGGTCGTCCTGGCAATCTTTTCCATCGGATTCACCTCGATGGCGAAGCACATCACGTCGACGGGCGCCTTCTACGGCTTCATCTCCTACGGCCTCGGACGCACAGCGGGGCTGGCGTCGGGACTGCTCGCCACCTTCGCGTACGCCGTGTTCGAGCCGGCGCTGATCGGCATCTTCTCGGTCTTCGCCACCGGAACCCTCAAGGACCAGACGGGACTTGACGTCCCGTGGTGGGCCTGCGCGCTGCTGATGCTCGCCGTCAACGCGACGGGCACCTGGTTCGGCATCTCGGTCGCCGAGAAGCTCCTCGTGGTCCTGCTCGGCACCGAGGTGACCGTCCTCGCGGCCATGGCGATCTCGGTCGCCCTGCACGGCGGCGGCCCGCACGGCTTCACCTTCGGCCCCGTCAACCCGATCAACGCCTTCAAGGGCACGTCCGCGGGCCTCGGTCTCTTCTTCGCCTTCTGGTCGTGGGTCGGCTTCGAGTCGACGGCGATGTACGGCGAGGAGTCCCGCGACCCGAAGAAGATCATCCCCAAGGCGACGATGATCTCGGTCCTCGGCGTCGGCGTCTTCTACGTCTTCGTCTCCTGGATGGCCATCATCGGCAACGGCGAGACCGAGGCCGTCAAGGTCGCCTCGTCGGCGAACCCGCTCGCCCTCTTCTTCAACCCCACCGAGCACTACGTCGGCCACTGGGCGGTCGACCTCATGCAGTGGCTGATGATCACCGGCTCGCTCGCCTGCGGCATGGCCTTCCACAACTGCGCCGCCCGCTACATGTACGCGCTGGGCCGCGAGGGAGTCCTCCCCTCCCTGAAGAACACCATCGGCCGCACCCACCCCCGGCACGGCTCCCCGCACATCGCGGGCCTGGTGCAGACGGTGGTGAGCGCCGTACTGATCGTCGCGTTCTGGGCCACCAGCAAGGACCCGGCCAACGCCCTCTACGTCCTGCTCGCCATCCTCGGCACGATGGCGATCCTGATCGTGCAGGCGGTGTGCTCGTTCGCGGTGCTGGTGTACTTCCGCAAGAACCACCCCGAGAGCCGGCACTGGTTCAGGACCTTCACCGCCCCGCTCGTCGGCGGCATCGCGATGCTTGCGGTGGTGGTGCTGCTGGTGTCCAACATGAACGTCGCGGCCGGCTCGGAGTCCGGGTCGCTGCTGCTGAAGGCTACGCCGTGGCTGGTGGGGTTGGTTGCCGCGCTGGGCGTCGGGTATGCGCAGTACCTCAAGCGGCGGTCGCCGGAGCGGTACGCGCTGCTCGGGCGCACAGTGTTGGAAGAGACCAAGGAGCGCTGAGCGCTCCACCAGGCAGTGATTGATCTGCGGGTCGGTGGGGGCTGGTCGCGCAGTTCCCCGCGCCCCTTCAGGGCGCTACCGAACCGGCGTTGGGAAAAGTGCCGTAGAAGATACGGGGGAGCCGTGTAGGGCTCCGGTGGTCCTCTGGTGTCGGCGGGGCAGGCTTCGTAACCTGCGAAGTATGGTCGCTGACTTAGCCTTCGCCTGCTTACGGCGGCGCATTGCCGGGTGTGTCACGGCAGTTGCTCTGTTCGGAAGTGCCGGGCTGTTCGGAGCCGGGGCCGCTGCGGCGGCTCCGGCTCCGGTGTCTCTGCGTTACACCTGCACTTTCCCGTTCATCCTCGGCCAGCCGATGACCGCGTCGGTGGTGTGGCCCGCCCCGGCCGCCATCGGGGTCGGACAGGTCTCCCCGCAGTTGAAGGTCGATGCCACGGCGACCGTCGGCCACAAGGTCACCGATTCGCTGAAGCTCATCCACGCGGAGACCGTCGAGGGCACGGCGGATGTGCACGCCGTCGTGGCGGCGCCGGGGGGCGACATCACGAAGACCGTGACGCTCACGGTGGCCAGGACGCGGGTCCCCGACTCCGGCCCGCTGACCGTCCACGCGGTCGGGGTCCTGCCGCCGCTCGTCTTCGGCGAGCCGGGAGCGGCAAGCATTGTGGTCGGCGGGATCGACATGCACTTCAGGAGCCCCACTGCCACGCCGATCAACAGCATGAACGGGCCCTGCGACCTGAACTCCGGGCAGGACGGTGTGCTGGCGAGGTTCACCGTCGTGTCCTCGACGACCGGCCCCCGGGCGGAGGGCGGACCCGCACAGGCTGCCCCCTCCCCCTCCGTGCCGGCTCCCCCCGCTGCCGCGAGCAGCGGCTGGGACTTCACCGTCCCGCTGTTCACGCTCACCGCGCTCCTGGCCGTGATCGCGGGCGTGGTCGGCCTGGTCTGGTGGGGCTGGACCCGGCGGCGCCCGCAGAACCGGGGTGGATGAGGTGGCCCCCGACGGCAGGGACGCCGAGCCGCCCGGACCCGGCGACGGCACTCCCGAGCCCGGGGTGCGCAGCGAGGTCAGCGGCGGGAACTTCTACGGACCCGTGTTCATGGGGGGAGAGTTCGAGGGGGTGAAGGTCGGCAGCCAGGCGGTGCAGCCGCCGGGGAGCGGACCCGCACCGCGGCACGACCAGGACGACCAGCACGACGAACTCACCGAGACCACCGAACTCACCGACGCCACCGAGAAGTTCGCCGATGCCGTAAGGAACCGCTGGAAGGTCGAGAAGAAGCGGCGCTGGGTGGAGCACCCGGATCCGGGCCTGCTGCCCGTCCGTTGGACCGTGGCGCACACGCTCATGGACCACTGGGCGAACGTCCACGGCACCCCGGACGACGACACGGCCGGGCCGGTGGACCTGGAGCAGCACCCGGGAGACATCGCCACGACCTACGGGAGGGTCCCCTCCGGCCGTCTGGTGGTGCTGGGCGAGGCGGGCTCGGGGAAGACCGTCCTTGGCCTGCGACTCGTGCTGGATCTGCTGCAGCTGCGTGCGCACGGCGACCCCGTTCCGGAGATCTTCAGCCTGGGGTCGTGGGACCCCCGGGCGGAGACACTGGCGGAGTGGCTGCGCGACCGTCTGAGCCGTGACACACCGGGCATGGACACCATGACCCGCGAGGGGACGACGGTCGCCGAAGCCCTGATCGAGAAGGGACTGGTACTGCCCGTCCTGGACGGATTCGACGAGATGGCCGACGGCCTGGAAGCCGACGCCCTCGACCAACTCTCCCGCTTCCCGGGGCACTTGGTCCTCACCAGCCGTACCGGACCGTATGCCGCCGCGATCGGCGACACCGGAGGCCCGACCAGAGGCCCCACCAGAGGCCTCAAACGCGCCGCCGCGATCGAACTGACCGCTCTCACCCCGGCCGACGCGAAGAAGTTCCTGACCCTCGGCAGCGCCCCGGCCGTCGAGCCCGAATGGGACCAGGTCCTGGCCAGGCTGCGCGACGCGCCCAGCACCCGGACCGGCAAGAGCCTGCGCGAGGCACTGACCACCCCGCTGATGATCTCCCTCGCCCGTGACGTCTACGGCGAGAGAGCGAGCACGGGGGACGAGAATCGGAACGGGAACGGGAACGGGGACGGGAGCGAGCACGGCGGCCCGCCGCGCAGCCCCAGGGATCTGCTCCGGTTCCGCTCCCGGAAAGCCGTCGAAGAACATCTGCTGAGCAGCTTCGTCCCGTCCGCCTACCGCCGGCGCGCCGGCGACCCGGACGCACCGCCCCGCGGCTGGACGTCGCAGCGGGCCCAGCGCTGGCTCGGGTATCTCGCCGCCCATCTGGACGGCAGGCGCGACCTGGCCTGGTGGGAGATCGGCACGTCGATCGGTCTTCCGGCGCGCACCGCCGTGATCTCGTTCCTGGCGGCGCTCTCCTTCGCGGTGACGACCGCGGTCGGCAACCTTCCCGTGGACCTGCTCGGCACATCACACGGACTCGGCTTCGCGATCCGGCGCGGCCTGGTCGTGGGGACGCTGCACGGCCTCGTGTTCGGGCTGGTGCTCGGTTACGTCTACCGCCGCGCCGACAGCAGCACGGGCGACCTGTTGAGGCCGCGTCCCGTGAGGGTCCACTTCTTCCGGCGGGACCGGGAGCCGGACAAGGCGTTCTCCCACAAGGTGGTGGGAGGGACCCTGCTCGGCTTCTTCATCGCCCTCGCCATCGTGCTCGTCGACAGGCTCCTGCTGCCGCCGCTCGCCCTGGACGACGGGCTGGGCGGCAACCTCGTGTCCGCGGCCGAGTTCCCGCTGACCGTCGGGCTCTCTGCGGGGGCGGCGATGGCGGTCATCGCCTGGCTGGAGACCCCCATCACCTGGCAGACCTCCGTCAGCTGCGCCGACCTGCTGCGGCAGAGCCGCGCGAACGTCGTCTCCCATCTCCTCGTCTGGGCACTCGTCGTCGGCCTGGTCGCGGGACTGGGTGCCACCTTCACCGAACCACCCCTGCGCAGCCTCCAGCTCGGGCTGGTCTTCGGCATCGAGGGCGCCTTCTGCGCCGGCCTCGCCTACGGTCTCTGCCTCACCGCCTGGGGCCAGTGGGTGGCCCTCGCCCGCATCTGGCTCCCGCTGACCGGCCGTCTGCCCTGGCGGCTGGTCGCGTTCCTGGAGGACGCGTGCGAGCGGGACGTACTGCGCCGGTCGGGGGCGGTGTACCAGTTCCGGCATGCCCGGCTCCAGGACCACCTGGCGGGCTACGGCCCAAGCGCGCCGGGAGCCGGCGTCAGCCCGCCCCGAAGGTCTTCTCCCGGTGCACGCGCCACCGCTCCATCATGGTCGCGACCTCGGCCTCGATGAACTCGAAGAAGGCGAGCGTCTCGGCCATGCGCCGCCCGGCGGGCGTATCGACGCCGAGACTGCTCACGCCTTCCCGCAGAGCCGCCTCCCACCGCTTGATGAGGGCCTCGCGGTTGGTCAGGGCCTCGTACCACTGATCGCCGTGCACCCGGTAGCGCTCCCGGCGCGAGCCGGGCTCCCGCTCGCGCGACACCATGTGCGTCATGGTCAGATAGCGCACCGCGCCGGAGACGGCCGCGGGACTGATCTGCAGCTGTTCGCCCAGCTCGGCGGAGGTCATCGAACCCTCGTCGGAGGAGAGCAGGGCGGCGAAGACCCGGGCGGGCATGCGCTGCATCCCGGCCTCGACCAGCTGCGCCGCGAAACTCTCCACGAACTTCGAGACCGCCTCCGGGTCACGCCCCACCGCATCCGTCATGGTCACCACCCTAGCCGGGCTTCACACGCTTCCTTAACTTCACAAATTTCTGAAAGAAGCGTACGTTCAGAAGCATGACGAAGGCAATCACGGTCGCCGGGCTCCACAAATCCTTCGGCCGCACCCACGCCCTGGACGGCCTCGACCTGGACGTCGAGACCGGCGAGGTCCACGGCTTCCTCGGCCCGAACGGCGCCGGCAAGTCCACCACCATCCGCGTCCTGCTCGGCCTGCTGCGCGCCGACTCAGGAGCCGCGCAGGTGCTGGGCCGCGACCCGTGGCAGGACGCGGTGGAGGTGCACCGCCGGATCGCGTACGTCCCCGGGGACGTGACGCTGTGGCGGAACCTGTCGGGCGGTGAGGTCATCGACCTCTACGGCCGTCTGCGCGGCGGCGGCCTGGACCCGGCCCGCCGGGCCGACCTGATCGAGCGCTTCGAACTGGACCCCACCAAGAAGGGCCGCACGTACTCGAAGGGCAACCGCCAGAAGGTCGCCCTGGTCGCCGCCTTCGCCTCGGACGTGGACCTGCTGATCCTGGACGAGCCGACGTCGGGCCTGGACCCGCTGATGGAGGAGGTCTTCCAGCGCTGCGTGGAGGAGGAGCGGGACAGGGGAAGGACGATCCTGCTCTCGTCCCACATCCTCAGCGAGGTCGAGGAACTCTGCGACCGCGTGAGCATCATCCGCAAGGGCCGCACGGTCGAGTCCGGCTCGCTCGCCGACCTGCGCCACCTGACGCGGACGAGCGTGACGGCCGAACTGGCGGGCACGCCCAACGGGTTGACGCACCTGCCCGGCGTCCACGACCTCGACGTACAGGGAAAGCGGGTCCGGCTCCAGGTCGACACGGACAAACTCGACGCCGTACTGCGGCAGTTGAGCGAGTCGGGCGTACGGTCGCTGACGTCGACGCCGCCGACGTTGGAGGAGCTGTTCCTCCGCCACTACCAGAACGACGAGGCGGCGACCCGACGATGACGACGACGCTCGCGCCACCGAGGCCAGCCAGCCGCCAACTGGCAGGCACGACAACCCTGTTGCGCTTCGCCCTGCGCCGCGACCGCGTGCTGATCCCGGTCTGGGTCGGTGTGAACGCGCTCATGGTCCTCTCCATGCCGAACACGCTGAAGAACCTCTACGGCACCCTGGCCGAGCGCACCGATCTGATCCACCAGGTGGCGACCAACGCCTCGTTCCGCGCGCTGATCGGCCCGGTCTTCGACACGTCGATCGGCGCACTGACGGCCTGGCGCGTCGGCGTGTACGCCGGTGGGCTCGCCGCGGCGATGAGCCTGATGACCGTCGTACGGCACACCCGGGACGAGGAGGAGAGCGGCCGCCAGGAGCTGGTGGCGTCCGGAATGGTGGGCCGCCGCGCCTCGCTGACGGCGGCCCTGCTGGCGGCGGGGGTCGCAAATGCCGTACTGGCGTTGCTGGTTGCGGCCGGGCTTGCGGGTCAGGGAGCCGTGGGCGCCCTGGCCTTCGGTCTCGGTCTTGCCGCCGTCGGCATGGTCTTCGCGACGATGGCGGCGATCGTCGCGCAGCTGACGGAGAGCGCGCGGCTGGCCCGTGGCCTGACGGCGGGCGTCCTGGGCGCAGCGTTCGTCCTGCGCGCGGCCGGCGACGCGTCGACCGCCAACGGCTCCTCGCTCCTGACCTGGCTCTCCCCCCTCGGCTGGCTGGAGAACCTGCGCCCGTACGCCGGCGAACGCTGGTGGGTGCTCCTGCTGTTCACGGCGGCGGTGGCCCTCCAGGCCGCGGTGGCCTACGCCCTCGCAGGCCGCCGGGACATGGGCATGAGCTTCCTGCCGACGCGCCCCGGCCCGGCGACCGGCCGCCTCCGCACGGCGGGCGCACTGGCCTGGCGGCTGCAACGGGGCGGCGTCCTGGGCTGGTCGCTCGGCTACTTCCTCGTCGGCGTCGTCTACGGCGGCCTGACGGACGGCGTGGCCGACCTGGTCGGCGACAACAAGAACGCCCGCCAGATCTTCGAACGGATGGGAGGCCACAGCGGTTTGACGGACTCCTTCCTGGCGTCGATGGTCGGCATGCTGGGCCTGATCGCGGCGCTGTATGTCGTGTCGTCCGTGCTCCGGCTGAACGGCGAGGAGACCTCGGGCCGGGCGGAGCCGCTGCTGGCCAACGCGGTGGGCCGCCTGCGCTGGGCCGCAGGCCACCTGACGATCGCCTTCGGCGGCTCGGTCCTCATCATGCTGCTGACCGGCCTCGGCTTCGCCGTCGGCTACGGCAAGGAGATCGGGCCGATCCTCGGGGCATGCCTGGTGCAGGTGGCCGGGGTGTGGGTGATCGGCGGGCTGGCGGTACTGCTGTACGGCGTGCTGCCGCGGGCGGCAATGGCGGCGTGGGGCGTCGCGGGCGCGGTCCTGCTGATCGGCTGGGTCGGACCGGCCCTGAACGCACCGCAGGCGGTACTGGACCTGTCCCCCTTCGGCCATCTGCCCAAGTTGCCGGGCGGAGAGATGAATTGGGGCCCGGTACTGGTCCTTCTCGGACTGGCGGCGACGCTGGTGGCAGTAGGCCTGGCGGGTCTGCGACGGCGGGACGTGACGGGCTGAGGGGGAGCGATCAGTCGACGTACTGCTTGAGATCCTCGGTGTCGAGTTCGATGCCGACGGGGTCGGGGAGGGTGACCTTTCCGCCGAGCCTGACGACATGGATGTCCCGGTAGCCGTCCTCCGGGTCCGGGTCGCTGTGCACGAGGATCGACAGGCTGTCTCGGTCGATCAGCAAATACACGGGGATGCCCGCTTCCGCGTACGCGCGGGGTTTCTCCACACGGTCACGGTTATGGGTGTCCGAGTCGTACGACGTGATCTCGACGGCCATCAGCACGCCATCGGGCTCGGCCCAGTCGCCCCGGCCATTGAAGTAGCCCACCGGTGCGAGCAGGGCGTCAGGCCGGGCACGCCCCTTGCGGTATGCCTCGACCTTCAGCCCTTGGTTCACCGTGTAGAGCGTGAGGTCCGGCCGCGCCGCCTTGCACTGGAAGACCAACCACATGGCGATCTCGCCGTGGCTGCCGTTCGTCGCCTTCTTGACCCCGATCCGTCCGCCGATGAACTCGAAGCTGACGGTCTCGTCCTCACGAGCGGCGAATTCGGCGATCCGCTCGAATGTGTCCACCGACAACTGAGACGACGCACGTTCTGCCATAACCGTCATGGTGCCTCCCTTCGCAGGCAGGCACCAGCGTGACGAGTCGCTCGCGTCCATCGCCCGCAATCGTCCAGTGATCATCCGAACGGGTGATCAGCCCACCTCCACGCTCAACCCGTCCAGCCCCCGGATCACAAAGTTCGGCTTCCGCTCCGGCTCCGTGGCCAGGCTCAGGGCCGGGGCCTTCTCCAGTAGCGCCGCCATGGACGCGGCCAGCTCGATACGGGCCAGCGGTGCGCCGATGCAGTAATGGATTCCGGCGGAGAAGGAGATGTGCGGGTTCTCCCTGCGGGTGAGGTCGAGGCGCTCGGGGTCGCGGAACACCTCGGGATCGTGGTTGGCGGACCCGAAGAGCAAGGCGACCTCCGCGCCCCGTGGAATCGTCGTACCGTCGATCTCAATCTCGTCCAGCACCCACCGCTCGAAGAGCTGGAGCGGAGTGTCGTAGCGCATGAGCTCTTCGATCGCGGCGGGGATCAGGGAGTGATCGGCGCGCAGAGCGGCCAACTGCTCCGGGTTGCGGAAGAGGGCGTACCAACCGTTGACGGTGGCGTTGACCGTGGCCTCGTGCCCCGCGTTCAGCAGCAGCACACAGGTCGAGATCATCTCCTGCTCGGTGAGCCGGTCGCCCTCGTCGTGGGCGGCGATGAGCCCGGAGATGAGATCGTCCCCCGGCTCTTTACGGCGCTCGGCGATCAGCTCACGCAGATAGTCGGAGAACTCGACCGACGCACGGACCGCCTTGGCCGCGACGTCCTCCGGCGGGTTCAGCTCGTACATCCCGCAGATGTCGGCCGACCAGGGGCGGAGCGGGGCCCGATCGGCCTCGGGAATGCCCAGCATCTCGGCGATGACGGCGACGGGGAGGGGTTCGGCGACATCGGTGAGCAGGTCGCCGCCGCCCTTCTCGACGAGCCGGTCCACAAGCTCCCCGGCGAGGTTGCTCACGTACGGCTTGAGCTGCTCGACGGTCCGCGGCGTGAACGCCTTCGAGACCAGCCGCCGGATGCGGGTGTGGTCCGGCGGCTCCAGATCCAGCATCCCGTGGTCATTGAGCGTGTGGAACGGCTCGTGCGCGTCAGGCGGCGCCGTCCGCCCGAAGTCCTCATGCGTGAAACGGTGCTGGTACGTCCGCCCGAGGCGCCGCTCCCGCAGCAGCGCCGATACGTCGGCGTGGTGCGGGACGAGCCACTGGTTCGTGGCCTCGAAGTAGTGCACGCGGCCCTTGGCACGCAGCTCGGCATAGGCGGGGTAGGGGTCGGCGAGGAACGCCGGGTCCCACGGATCGAAGGCTGCCATGCACGGACGTTAGACGGTCGATCCCCGTCCTGACCAGGGGGGACATGTTTCTGCTGCAGTAGCTTTCGCCGGGTGCATTAGCTTTCCCACTCCGCCCGTGATCACCGACCACCGACCGGAGAGCCGCACATGCCCCGACAGGCGCCCTACCTTGCCGTGGCCGAGGCGCTGCGCACACGGATTCTCGCCGGAGAGTGGGAGATCGGTGAGCGTCTGCCGTCCCGGGCGCGGCTCGCCGAGGAGTACGGGGTCGGTCGCAACGTCACCCAGAGGGCCGTGGACCTCTTGATCGGCAACGGTCTCCTCGAAGGGCGCACGGGTTCGGGCACCTACGTGCGCGTGCAGCGCGAACGCCTGCGGATGGTCCGCTCGCGGCACGGCTCCCCCTCGCTCGCGGCCGCACGGGAGCGAGGCAGGGCCGGTGCGTGGGACTCACACAGCCAGGTACGCGTCCCCGCGCCGGGGGACATAGCCGAGCGGCTCGCCATCAGCCCCGGCGACCTGTGTGTCACCACGCACTACGAGTTCCTCGCCGACGGGCAGCCCGTCCAGCTCTCCGCGTCCTGGGAGCCGATGGCCATCACGGGAGGAACGCCGATCGTCCTGCCGGAGAGGGGCCCGCTGGCTGGCAAGGGCGTGGTCGAGCGCATGCGTTCCATCGGTGTGGACGTCGCATCCGTAATCGAACTGCCGCGTCCGGCCCGTGCCAGTCAGGAACAGGCGAACCTGCTCGGGATCGGCGCCGGCGATCTGGTGCTCCAGATCGAACGGACCATCTACGACACCGCCGCCCGCCCGGTGGAAACCGCCGACATCGTCATTCCGGACGTACGCCGGGAAGTGGCCTACGAGTTCGGAGTGGACCGCCCGTAAATGACGCGTATGCATCTGTCACCGCGGCTCGGACTCCTGCGCGATCCGGACTTCGGGCGCCTCTTCGCCGCCACCGCCCTAGGGCAACTGGGCGACCGCATCATCTTCCTCTCACTCCCCCTGGTCGCCATCCTGGCGTTGCACGCCGACGAGTTCCAGGTCGGACTGCTGACCGCGATGACCACGGCAGGCTCGCTCCTGGTCGGTCTGCCGGCGGGCGCGTGGGTGGACCGTATGCGCAAACGGTCGGTGATGATCAGCACTGATCTGGCGCGGGCGCTGGTCCTCGGGACGATACCGGTGGCGTGGTGGGCGGGCCTTCTGACGATCTGGTGGCTCTACGCCGTCGCCCTGGTCCATGGGGTTCTGACCGTCTTCTTCGACATCGCGTACGTCAGCTACCTGCCGCACTTGGTGGGACGAGGACACCTTGTCGAGGGGAACTCGAAACTCGCGGCCATACGCTCCGTGACCAGCATCAGCGGACCGGCCATGGCGGGGCCGTTGGTCGGCTGGGCCGGAGCCCCCGCGACGCTGTTGGTGAGTTCGGCGGGGATGGCCATGTCGGGCGTACTCGCGATCGGCATCCGTAGCCGCGAGCGGAAGCCGGAGTCGGGGCCGAAGCCAGGTGAACGGCCCCGGCTGGGTCGGGACATCAAGGAGGGAGTGAGGTTCGCCCTCGGACACCCCGTCCTGCGCGCAACCATCCTGGGAGACGCGATATTCAACCTCTCCCTGGTCATGTACCAGACCATGCTGCTGGTCTTCCTGGCCCGGAAACTGAACCTGGACTCCTCCGGGATCGGCCTCGTTCTGTCGGGAATGGGGTGCGGTGCATTGCTCGGTGCCCTGACCGCAACCGCACTCTCGCGGCGGGTCGGACAGGGCGCGGTCATCTGGCTCGCGTCACTGGTCACCTGCCCGCTGACGGTCCTGATGCCGCTGGCACGACCGGGTTGGAGCCTGTACGCGGCCGCGCTCGGACTCTCGTGCCTTTCCCTGGGGGGAGTCGTCCGCGTGGTGGCTCAGTCGAGCCTCCAGCAGACCCTCACCCCCGACCGCCTCCTGGGCCGGATGAACGCGACAGCACGATTCGTCTCCTGGGGCGGCATCCCGCTGGGCGGCCTGCTGGGCGGAGCGTCGGGCTCGGCCTTCGGGGCGACGGCGACGTTGTGGATCGGTGCGGCGGGCATGACGCTGAGCGTCCTGCCGAGCTATCTGTCTCCGCTCAGAACGAGGTTCCAGAACGGTCGAGTTCGCGCTTGAGGTGGTCGACTTCGTTCTGCTGGCCTCCGTCACCGGGCGCAGATGGGCTGCGGCCGTGCCAACCTCCGGGCTGTCGTGGTCCGCTGCCTCAACTAGCGGACAGGGCAGGCAAGTTCAGGCCTCGAGCGATTCGGGGAACACGTCACCAGTGCCAGATGTAGATACGAGGAATGTTCAAGGTAGAAGCCCTGCGACACATCCGTGCCGGACTCCAACTGATCAGCAGCCGAGTCGACGAGCCTGGCCAGACGGGTGGTGTCACGGTCTCCCTTCGAGGCGAACCGGGACACGTACCCCGCCAGCTGCTCCCCGAGCCAGGCCGCCGCTTCCTTCGCCTCGTCCCATGTGCCGCGCACCAGTGAACGCGGCTTGATGAGCCAGTACGCCGTCTCCAGCGGCGGCAGATCGACGGTCGGGAACTCCGCTGCAACTTCCCGGTAGCGCTGGATCAGTTCCGGCCTGCTTCCGGCCGGTGGTGGCTCTGGATGAGGGGGCCGCCGTAGGGCCTCCTGATCGAAGCGCTCTTTCGCCCCGATCCACAGATAGCCGTGATGGTGCACCAGTCGTTTCCGTTCGGGATGTTGGGAGTTGCGCAGGCCAGACGGCCCAACCCATTGGAGGAGGTGAGAGGTAGGGCCGACTGGTGGGGGACGGTCAGACAGAGGCGCCGAACCGCGCCGGGTCGATCCCGGCCGCGTCCAGCTCCGCCCTGGTGAACCGGAGCGGCTGTGCCTCCGGCCGCTTGCTGTCACCGAGGGCCCAGGCGTCCTCACCGATCCGGGCGAGGGTCACACACCCCTCGGTGCAAGGGCCGCCGCACGCTTTCACGAACGAGGCCCCGTCGATGTCGAGCGCGTACAGGTCATTTCCGTTCAGCATTACTGCACCTTCCTGCTCAACTGGTCACGGCCATTACTGACCGCCGCCGCCCATGTCAGGCGGGAGTTCAGGGAGAGGAGGCGGAGCCCTCAACTCTCGGAGCCCTTACCTCGTTCCGTGCAGCGCCGGCACTCGCAAGGCGGCCAAACGGTCGTGGGCAGGGGCGAAAGATCGTCCGTCGTGAACACGGCCCGCTACGGTCCCCAGGTCCCAGTTGCCTTCTTGCCGCTCATGAGCTGTGCGCAAGTGAGTGGTGACGCCGCATCTCCACATTTTTGTCGGAGACGGCGCTGAAGTCATGTCCGGAACGGGCATTCTCACGGGCTACCGACAGCGACAGGCAATCAGGACAACCAGGAAACGCTGAAGGCTCGCGAGTCAACTCGGTGAGGCAAGTTCCTTCGGGGAGAAGGATTCCAGATGCCGAAGTTTTCCGTTCACTCTCCATGAACCCATCATGAGCCCTCAAAGAACCACTGTGGAGCCCTATTCGCGTTGACGCATAAAGCCGTGAGCGGCCTGTTCCAGGAAGGCAGAAGAGTCGTCTCCGGTCAGCGCGTGCGACCAGAAGAGGTCGAACAAGCCAAGGTGCTGCGTTATGTCCCGGGGGTCACGCAATACGACTTCACCGGAGAACAGTTCGACTGTCACAAGGCGGTCGTCATAGACCACGAAGATGTTCATAGGGGTGCCGGCAACCTGCACCCCCTGGGGGATTATCCCGATCTCGACGTTGGGTTTCCTGTTGACCTCAGCCATGTGTGAGCACTGGGCCGCCATGGCATCAACGCTCGCCCGTTGCCACTTGACGGCTTGCTCGGTCATCAGGAACCAGAAGGAGCGCGACGAGTCGTCCAGGACGGCCTGACGGTCCATTCGGGCTTGTACGGCCCGGGCAACATCCCTGGCCGGGTCGCTGCTCACAGTGGGGGACAGGGTCTCGACGGCGTACTCACGCACATGCAACAGACCAGTGGGGATGGCAGGCAGGAAGTGCCGCATCACCCGGGACGAAGACTCATGGGCTTTCAGTTCGGCTTGCTTGTGATACAGGCCAACGCGCGCATATGCGCGCCAAGATGCGTAATCGACATTGGCTCGGCGTGCCAGTCGAAGAAGCTCATCTGCTACCTCGCCAGGTACGGCAAGGGCCTTCAGGATGCGCTCAACATCGATGACCGTCGGCAGAGCACGGCCCGTTTCAATACGACTGATCTTCGTCTGGCTCATGTTGCAGCGCAGCGCCAGGCGTTCGCCGCTCAGACCGGAAGCGAGACGGAGACCCCGAAGGGCCTCCGCCAAATCCTTCCGGTCCCGTGCTTTTGCCTCAGGTTCGATAGACACTGAACGGTAGGGCACTTTCTAGCGCGAGATCCCGCCACGCGAGATACTTGCCGATTTTCGGCTCTTGGATCAGTTCCCGATGGATCTGCGTTCCGTCGGGTCGGTAGTCGAGATGCACCACGGTTGATTCGTCGAACAGCCAGAAATCCTGCTCCGGAAGTCCAGGATTGGGTCGATCCGTCAAATCAACTATTTGATAGTCCTCCCCGGCCGCGACATTTCCGGGGATGCACCACTCGAAGAGATACCGGCTGTACGGCGTCAGCGGCCGACGCACGACCTTGGCTCGGGTCATCGTCCGACCGGCCGCCGCATGGTCACGAATGGTCTGGTGCCACGGCGCGTTGAAGTCCTCCGGCATCGAGGCACCGGCCAGGAAGTCCCGGACCGTCTCAGCCTCCGCAGGCATGGTGTAGATCTGGTGGACCTCCAGCCGAAACGCTGAGCGCTTGAAGTCACGGAAGTACGCCTGCCACTCGTCGCCGTCCAACAGGACAGGACTAGAGCCATCCACGGGCACGGGCCGCCTCCTTCAGGATGTCCTCAGGGATTACTGAGCCTGAACTCATGATGTCGTTGGGGTGAGTGACAGTCCGGTGCCAGCGAGGCATCCGTCGATGAGGCGAGGGCGGTACTGGATCTTCCTCATTCCGTGGCGGATGGTCTGGATGAGGTGCTCGGGGGTGGTGAAGGCGGTGTTGGACAGCCAGCCGCGCCGCAGCAGGGACCAGATGCCCTCGACCGGGTTGAGGTCGGGTGCGTAGGAGGGCAGCTGGTAGACGGTCAGCCAGGCCTGCCGGGCGATGAACTGCCGCATTCCGTAGGCGAGATGGACGTTCAGGTTGTCCCAGACGAGCACGATCGGCCCGCCGAGCTGCTGATGCGCGGTGATGAGCAAGTCGCGGTAGTCGGTCCAGGCGAAGCTCTTGCGCCCCTCGCGTCGGCCGTCGTCACGGCGCGGCCGATAGATCAGCCGGGAGCGTTCACCAGGCTTGTAGCAGGTCAGGGCAGCGATGGAGATCCGGCGGCGAGAACGGCCGCGAACCCGGATTACTGGGGTGTGGCCGCGTCTGGCCCAGGTGCGGGCGGTCGGCGGCGTCATCGAGAAGCCGGACTCGTCTTCGAAGACGATCCAGGCGTCGAGCGCCGCCGCGGTCCTTCCACCTGCGGCCAGGTCTCCTTCACCCAGCCGCAGATCGCCTCCTCGTCGCGTTCGACGGCTCTCCTTGCCGGGATCTGGCAGGAGAAGCCGTGCCGGATCAGCAGCTTGCGCACCCCTTGCAGGGTGTAGCTCTTGTGGAACCGACGGCCGATCACCGTCTTGATCCTCGACAGCGTCCACCGCTGATCAGGCCAGCCGTGTGCAACCGGCCCCTTGGCCAACTCCGCCTCCAGCTGCACGAACTGGGCCTCACTCAGCCGCGGCGGCGAGGCCGAACCCGCCGACCGAAGTGCCCGAGGTCCGCCCTTGTCCCAGGTCCGCCGCCACCGCTGCACCGACCGGACGCTGACCCGTAACTCCTTCGCGATCGCCGAACTCGGCTCACCCCCAGCGAACCGCTCGGCCGCCCTCAACCGGATCCCCTCACGGAACTGCCGGCGCTCGTCCGACAGACCGCCGCCCTGCGCATACCTCATAAGAGACGGCGTACCGCGAGGATCAAGCCCTGTCAGCAGCTACGACAACCCGAGTTCAAGCTCAGTAGTACGACCGACTCACCGTCCGGCGTCGGGTGTGCCACGTCGTAGCCCTGGACGGCGAGCATGCCGGGCTCCGGCGTGGTGTACACGGTGGGGCAGTCCCCGTTCCCGCACTTGTCGTCGTCGCCACTCCTGCACGGCCCGCCGGCGATGATCCGCAGTTCGTCCACTGAGCCCCCTCCAGTCTGTGTGGTGAGCACGCTACGGACCGTCTTACCCCCGTCTCAAGGATGCCCGCCGTCTAGTCACGTAGTCGCATAGAACGGTAGGCGTGAGTCACCGGCGTACCCGCTCTGAGCAGCGCTGACAGGGGGCTGGTCACATGCCCGACGCATGACCGGCAGCGGCCGAGAACGGCAGACCTCACGTCACCGGAACCGGGGAGCCCTGGGCACGCTCATGGTGCGGGCTTGTGTGCCTTGATGTGGTCGATGAGGGCGGTGAAGGCGGGGGTGGGGAAGGAGAGGGTGGCGCGGGTGGGGAACTTGGAGTCGCGGATGGCTATGCGGGTGGGGAGGGGGGCGATCTCGACGCAGGTGTTTCCGTCGCCGCCGCCGGAGTAGGAGGACTTGCGCCAGTTCATCAGAGTTCCTTCGCCAACCGGTGAATGAAGTCCCGCGACGCCACAGGGTCGAGCGACGCCATCTCCACCTTACGGAGAAGAGTTCGAAGCTGCTTCAACTGAGGTTCTGCGTCGATGAAGGCCGTCCCGGTGGGGGAGTCCCGGAGTGCAGTGTCCAGTCGAGGGACCGGCCCATTGATGTACATCATCGACGCTTCAGCCCCAGCAAAGCCGTCCTGATCGGTGGGGATCACGCGTACGGTGACGTGCCCCTGCTCGATCTGGTGCAGGATTGCCCGGAGTTGGGCGAGCGATGTCTGACGGTCCGCTACTCGGACACGTAGAGCGAACTCGTGGATGATCGTCTCGTACGGGGTGGGGGTGTCCCCCTCGACAACCCCACGTCGCCTCATCCGATGCTCCACCCGGGGGTTCAACTCGCTCTCCGGCAGGCCCGGCATCATGTACGTGTACACCGCGCGGGCGTAGTCGGCCGTCTGCAGCAGGCCAGGTACGTGGGTGATCACAACCTCGCGCAGGAACATCGCGTGGTGCTCCGCCTCGGCGGTATCCAGGAATACCGGCGGCAGCACTCCCCGGTATTCCTCCCACCAGCCACGCGTCCGGTCGGTAGCCATCGCCACCAATGCGTTGATCAACGCCTCGTCTGTGCAGGTGTAGTGAGCCGCGAGGCGCCGAACCCGCTCCTCGCTGGCACCGGAGAGGCCCAGCTCCACCTGGCTTATCTGGGCCGAGGTCGAATTCAGCAGCTCGGCCACCTCACGCGCCTTCAGTCCGGCCGCCTCCCGCAGGCGACGCAGCTCGATGCCCAGCCGCACTTGCCGCGCAGTGGCGTGACTCCTCGGCGCCATGCGTCCTCCTCAACAGCCCTTCACTGATGCCTCGTTCGGGCGTCAGGCTACGCCAACCAGTTGCGCGAGGAGTAATTACTCCTCTACCGTCGGTGACGCGACGCACACGCTGCGAAACCCGGGGCACCGGAAGCGCACCGCTCCGTCCTGCCGTGACGGACGCGGCACTGCCACCGGCAGCCTCCATCAACTCCCCAACCCCACACAGGAGTTACGCATGCCCGAAACCGAACCGTCCTCCTGGGAGTACACCCTCTCCATCCCCAACGACCCCCGCGCCGTCACTGTCTGCCGCCGCACCCTCCGGCTGATTCTGACCCTGCACGGCCTGATCAGCCTCGCCGACACTGCGGAGCTCCTCGCGGCGGAGCTGATCTCCAACGCCGTACTGCACACGAAGGGCCCCGCCACTCTCCGCGTCCGCTACTCCCCCGGTGTACTCCGCCTCGGCGCATGGGACGCGAACCCCGAGCCGCCCGACCCGCCACGCGCGTTTGACCACCTCACCGATGCCGAAACCGGCCGCGGCCTCGCCCTGGTCCGCGCCTGCGCCGACGTATGGGGCTGGCAACCGCAGTCCAGAAACGGCAACCGCGGCAAGTACGTCTGGTGCGAACTGACCGCGGCATGAGCCACCTCCCACCCATAGGCACTATCGGCGAACTCCGTGCCAGACTTGCAGGCATGCACCGCGCTGGATCTGGTGATCGTGCACGCGAGCTGGAAGAGCGCCTCTATCAGAGAACGATTCAGGCATTCCGCGAGGGCCGTCTGGTGATCTACTCTCTGCGCTCTGCCTGGCAGACACCCTGCGCGCTCGGCGAGTTCCACGAGGTGAACGGGGCGTGGCAGTCCGCAATGCTCGTCTACGGCCCATGGGACACCGGCCAGGAGCACACGCGCATAACCACATGGCGCGATCTTCCTGGCCAGGAATTCCACCCTGATGCCCTGCCGCTGACACAGGCCTCTCCCCCGCAGGACATCCAAGTCAGGATCGACGATCGGCTCACCCCCGCCACTCTTCGCCGCGATCCCGAAACATGGGAGCTGTGGACCGCCATCGATGAACACAAGATCCTGTTGACCGGCCGCGGACCGCTCGGAGACTTGACGCTCGCGAAACTCGACGACATCGTCCCCGTCATCGCTGCGCGTCGGACCCGTATAGAGAACCGTCGGCGATAGGTCGGTGCGTCGACTCAATGGACACCGGCCACTCCGCCCTCCCGAGGAAGTTCATGCCCCACGCCCCCATGACACCGGCCGAGTACTGGGACAAGTACAAGCCCTACAACGGTGAGGGCACCCAACCGCCGCCCCAGGCCCACCGGTTCGACTGGACGCAGTACCCCGGACACGGTCCCGGCGCCGAAGTCCTCGGTCACCCCCTTCGCGCTCTGGAGCTCGGGCCGGCGGAAGGCAAGGAGGCCGCTCACCTGGCCCGCCATGGTGTTGAGGTGACCGGGGTCGACTTCTCCTCCACCCAGGTCGAGCGCGCCCGCGCATGGTGGAAGGACACCCCCGGGTTGTCCTTCGTCCATGACGAGGCTTGCGCCTACCTCACCTCGGCCTCCACCACCCCGTACGACGCGATCTATTCGGTGTGGGGGGCCGTGTGGTTCACGGACCCCGAGGACCTGTTCCCATGTGTCCTCAAGAGGCTGGCTCCCGGCAGCGTCTTCGCGTTCTCTCAGGCCGAACCAGTCGTTGGTTCGTACGGCCCCCAACAGATGCGGGGCAAGTGGCTCGAAGGCCGTGAGCGCGAACTGACCGTGCTTCGCTGGCAGTACGCCCCCGAGACGTGGGTGGGCATCCTCGAACGGCACGGCTTCACCGACATCGACGCCCGCGTCCTCAAGGCCCCGGAACCGGGGAACCTGGGCACCCTTCTGGTGCGCGCCCACTCACCTTCGACGAGTTCTGACGCCGAGTAGTCCGCGCGTCACCGTGTCTGGCGGCGCGCCCTCTGCGGCCACCTCACCACTGAGCGGATCCGCCACCACAGCTTGCGTACTTGAGGGGTCTCGGTGGAGTAGGTGACCCTCGGCGCCGACTCGTAATCGGGGCCGTGCCCCAGCGCCTTGCCCTCCGGCGGGTATTTCTCGGGCAGGGTTTGCGCCATGCGCCCTCCTTCGGACGAGATCGCCGTCGCTCAGACGGAGACGGCCCGGTTCAGCAAGCCTGGCTGCAGCGGTGCTGCCCCTTCCAGGACGTGATGACCGGCCGGATCAGCTCCCACGCCTCGTCCGACAGATCACTCGGGTACGGCTGCCGTCCGCCCATGCCTACCAGCAGATCGCAAGGCCGGCAGACCGCAAGCCCTCAAACCGGACAACATCACCGGCGACTCACACAACGCCCACTCAGCTCCCGCGTCGGGTGGGGCGGAGGGTGATAGGTGCTTTGCTAATGGCGCCGATGGGTGGTTTGGGTGGCCGTGGTTGGGTCGGGTCTGGGTGGAACTGCCATTGGGTGAGAATGGCGGCGAGGACGAGGGTGGCTTCGGTGGTGGCGAAGACGTCGCCGATGCATTTTCTGGCGCTTTGGGCGAAGGGGAGGTAGGCGCCGGATGGCGGTGTGCCGCGTGACGGTAGCCAGCGGTCGGGGTCGAATCTCTCGGGGTTGGGGTAGAGGTCGGCGCGGTGGTGGAGGGTGTAAGCGCTGTAGGCGACGGTTGCCCCGGCGGGGATGCGGTGGCGGCCGAGGGTTGTGTCGGTGGTGGCGGTGCGGGTGATCAGCCATGCAGGGGCGTGGAGGCGGAGGGTTTCGCTGATGACCCGGCCGAGGAGTTTCAGGTCGGCCAGGTGCCGGTGGGTGACGGGTTGCCCGCCCAGGACGGTGTCGATCTCATTGTGGACTTGCTGCTGAAGATCGGGTTGGAGGGCGAGTTCGTAGAGGGCCCAGGCCATGGTGCCGGCGGTGGTCTCGCTACCGGCGAGCAGGAAGGTCATCAGTTGGTTGAAGATCTCCTGGTCGGACATGCCTTCCTCGCTCCGGGCCGAGGGGTGGCCTCCGGCTGGGGATTGGCGGGCTTTCAGGAGCATGGTGAGGAGATCGTCTTGGGCGGTGTCGGTAGTACGGCCGTCAGTGACGATCTTTTGGAGGCTTTCCTGGAGTCGGGCGTGCGCTTGCCGGTAGCGACGGTCGCCGGGAGGGCGTATCCAGCGCCAGGAGGTGGGGATGAGCATGCGCTGGGCGACCATCGACATGACGGTGGTGGCGTCTTGGGCGATTTGGGTGAAGAGGGGTTGTGGGAGGGTGCTGGAGAACATTGCGGAAACCAGGATCCGGGTGCTGATCGCCTGCAGGTCGTCCGTTATGTCGGCGGGGTGTCCGTCCTGCCATCCGGCGGTGCCTTGAGCGACTCGTTCGGCGGTGTCGGCCATGTATCCCGGCATGCGGTTTCGGTGGAACGCCGGTTGGAGGACTCGTCGCTGCTGTCGGTGCAGCCGATGGGGGCAGACGACGAGTCCGTCTCCGATCAGCTCGCGTGCTCGCTCGAAGAACGGTCCGCCTTTGTCGAACACGTCATCTTCCTGCAGGTATTGGCGGGTGAGTTCCGGACTGCACACCACCAGCATTCGGGCTGGCCCTACTCGGATCTCCACATGGTCGCCGTAGGCCGGGAGTGAGGCAACGAAGGCAAGGTGGTCGCCTAGCAGCGCTGGCAGATGGCCGACGAGTGGCCAGGCACCGGGTGCTCTCGGGATGAGATTTCTAGTGCTTGCGTTCTTCGAGCTGCCAGCGGGCAGTCCCCCTACAGGGAGCAAGAACCGCGGCGTTTTCATCAATGCGACCGCTCTTGCGAGGAGCCCGCGATCAGCAGGTCCGGCACGTAGGACGGGGGTTGTGGGTTGGTCTCGGAGACTTCTTCGAAGGTGCGGTACCGGTCGCTGATCTTCATCCAAGCCACCTCGCCGGACATCCAGTCGCGCATGCCCGCGGTGTTCGCCCACACGGCGTCGCACTCTTCGGGTGGGATGTCCAGGTCGGTGAGGAGCAGGTCGAGCTCGCGCTCTTTGGCGAGGAAGTCATTGGCGCGGCCGGTGATGCGGTCGATGACGGTGGTGTGGGCCTGCTCCCAAGTAAGGCCGTCATGGTGGACGAGAGCGGCGAGGTAGTTGCTGACGTCGCCGCGGGCGCGTTCCTTGGCGGCGGAGAAGACATCGTTGCTCCAGCAGATGATGTCATTGGCGGCCAGAAGCAGATCCTGGAACTCCGGGGCGCGGTAGACGCGGTCGGGGACCTCGCTGCGAGCGGCGAACTCGCTGACTGCTATGCAGTACGGCACTGATCCCGACCGGCGGCGGAACGCCACATACTCCTCAGGTGTGGCCGGGATGCCGGCTAGGCGCTGAATGGACTCCTGGTGATAGCCGTCGAACATATCCCTGACCGACGCGGCGAAACGCGCATGCCAGGCATTCGACATGTACGGGAACGTCCGACGGCATAGATCGGCCAGCGCCCGCCGAGCCGGCACCTCCGCATCTCCCGGGCCGATCGTGCCTTTGCTGTCCACGATGCGCTCCAGCGGCGCCCGCGCCGCCGCCCACTCAGCCGGGCCGGAATGGAGTCCTTCGCCGTTCTGGTCGTCGACAACCAGCAGCCAGGTGATCCACCCCGCACACACGATCAGATCCGGCAAAGCGGCGAAGGAATATACGTAGCAGGCGCCCTCACCCAGCCTCGACCTGCTCAGCCGATCAGCGACCTCCTGCGAGGGCAGGAGCCCCATCCGCTGGGCCCATTGCAGATTACGGTCCTCCACCAGCGACACATGAGGGTGCGTATGGCACACAAACGGAAGCGGAACGTCCATCGGCGAATGCATGCGAGTCTCCGTCTACCTCTGGTCAGGCAGTCACTCCAGTACGACAGCTGACGGCAGCAGAGGGAACCGCCGACATCGTCCGGAGCGTTGAACGCGTTGAACGCTTGCGGGATTGTGAACCTGTTCCTCCGGCGGCGTTGTCGCTTGGTCAACTCACGCTTGCTCACTACAGCTCCCGGCCGCCTCGCCGGACCCGAGCCCCCGGACTACCCCCGCATCCTCACCGCCTTCAACCACACGACCGGGCCGCTACGGGCCAAGGACGTCTGCGAAGCCCTCGGCCACGAACTGCTGCCGAAGAACGTCGAAGGCACCCGCGCCAAGCTGAAACGCCTGGTGAGCCGCGGCATCCTCACCGAACCCGAACCCGGCCTGTTCACCATGCCCCGACCGGCAAGGTGAACCCGCGTGAAAGCTCACACAACGCCCACTAAGAGTCGCGGTAGCTCAGCAGGTCGCCGGGCTGGCACCCCAGTTCCCGGCAGATCGCAGCGAGCGTGGAGAAGCGGATCGCCTTGGCGCGGTCATTCTTCAGGACGGAGAGGTTGACCACCGTCACACCGACCCGCGCCGCGAGTTCAGCCAGGGTCATGCCGCGCTCCGCGAGCAGTCGGTCGAGGTGGACCTCGATGCGGTGGTCCTCCTCCGGCGGCATCAGACGAGCCCTTCGGTGTCCTCGCGCAGCCGCGTGCCCTGCCGGAAGACCTCGGCCAGCGCGGCGACGAGCAGGCCGAGCAGGAGGGGCGCGGACGAGACGGTGTAGGCAAAGGGCACCGCGGGGCTGACGGCCGTGCCGCTGATCAGGAGGTGAGTGGTGACCGCGTCCACCGCCGGACCGAGTACACCCATGGCCACGATCGCCGCCGCGATGACCTGCAGCCGCCGGGCGTTCTCCGGCACGAAGACGTCGTCGCGACGCAGCGTACGGGCCATGCGCAGCAGGAGAACGAGGACCAGGACCAGCAACGCGCCGTAGAAGAGGTCGGGCAGAGCCAGCAGTATCCGCTGCTGGACATCGGGATGGGCCAGGGCGATCTCCGCCCGGTGAGTGCCATGCAGCGTCACGGGTCCGCTCGACACGGCGGCAGGCACCCGAGTGACGGCTTCGATCGTCACGTCACGCGCCCTAGTGGAGTCGAAGGGCCCGGTCACCCCGAGGAGCGGCAGCAATACCCCGAAGAGTCCCGCCAACGCCAACGCCAGACCGAGGACAGTCTCCAGCAGACGCCCGCCCCGCCCGACCTGCAACGACCTGCAACGACCCCACACTCATGGTTCCCCCTCCAAGACAACCCACCGACCTCGACCTATCGTTTATCGATAGTATCGATAAACGATAGGTCGAGCAATTCGGGAAGCCGTGGAGGATGAGTCCGCTGCACCGCGATGCCGAATGCGGCCCTGCCTAGCCCGGCGTCACCAACCGCGCCTCATACGCGAACACCGCCGCCTGCGTCCGGTCCCGGAGCCCCAGTTTCACCAGGATTCTGCTGACGTGGGTCTTGATCGTCGACTCGGCGACCACCAGGCGCTCGGCTATCTCCGAGTTCGACAGGCCCTGGGCGATGAGGACCAGGACCTCCGTCTCCCGGTCGGTCAGGTCGCCGTAGGCCGCCATCGCGGAGTGCATCGGGCGTGGGGTTTCCGAGAGTTTCGAGAACTCTGTGATCAGGCGCTTGGTGACGGAGGGGGCCAGGAGTGCCTCGCCTGATGCCACCACCCTTACGCCGTCGGCCAGTTGGCGGGCCGAGGCGTCCTTCAGGAGGAAGCCGGAGGCTCCTGCGCGCAGTGCCTGGTACACGTACTCGTCGAGGTCGAAGGTCGTCAGGACCAGGACCTTTGCCGTGCTGTTGGCGGCCACGATCTCGCGGGTCGCCTCTATGCCGTTCAGCTCCGGCATACGGATGTCCATCAGGACCACGTCGGGGGAGAGTTCGCGGACGCGGTCCACCGCCTCCCGGCCGTTGACCGCCTCGCCGACCACCTCGATGTCCGGCATCGCGTTCAGCAGGACCGAGAAGCCCTCGCGCACCATCATCTGGTCGTCCGCGATCAGGACGCGGATCGTCATGCTTCTCCTTCGCTTGCGGCGGCGACCGGCAGGAACACCGTCACCTCATAGCCTCCCTCGTCCGTCCGGGCCGCTGTCATCTCGCCGTTCAGCATGGTGACGCGCTCCCGCATGCCGGTGATGCCGTGGCCGGCGCCGGGTGAGGGTTTGACCAGGGACGGGTTCGGCGGCGGGTCGTTCACTATGCGCAGGCCCAGGCCGCCGAGGACATACGAGACCTCCACCTTGGCACCGGCGCCCGGTGCGTGCCGCAAGGTGTTGCTGAGCGCCTCCTGCACTATGCGGTACGCCGACAGCTCCACACCCTGCGGGAGTTCGCGTATCGCTCCGGTCGTCGTCTTGTCGACGCTCAGGCCCGCGTTGCGCACATTGGCGAGCAGTCCGTCCAGCTCGGCGAGGGTGGGCTGCGGGGCGTCCGGGGCCTCGTAGTCCTCGGCCCGGACCACGCCCAGCACCCGGCGCAGTTCCGTGAGCGCCGCCACCGCGTTCTCCCGGATCGTGGCGAACGCCCTCTCCAGCTCCTCCGGCGGGTTCTCCACGCGGTAGGGGGCGGCCTCCGCCTGGATGGCGACGACCGACATATGGTGCGCGACCACGTCGTGCAGCTCGCGGGCGATCGTCGTGCGCTCCTCCAGGAGCGTGCGCCGGGAACGCTCGTGCGCGGTCACCGTCTGCTGGGCGGACACCTCCTGGCGGGCCTCGCGGCGTATGTGCCAGACGGAGACCGCGAGAAGGATCAGGGCGGAGAAGGACAGCAGCTGGGCGGTGTTCGTGCCGAAGGAGTGGCCCCAGTCGAAGAAGGTGGCGACCACCACGCCGTAGACCGCGGTGAGCGCCCACATCCACGCCGCCGTGCGCGGCCGGGTGCGTATGGCCACGATCGTGAGCACGAACAGGTGGCAGGCGAAGGCGCCGGGCAGCCACGGCCACTCGCTGTCCCAGCTGGAGCCGACCACCGCGGCGACCGGCGTCGCGGCCATCGACGCCCAGAACGCGCCGACCGGCCGGACCATCGTCAGCAGGACCGGGACCAGTGCCAGCAGGCCGAGGACGAAGTTGTCGCCGGCGCCGATCATGGCGCTGTTCGCGGCGATGAGCATGGCCAGAACGGCGAACGCGGTGATCACCGCGTGCGGAGCCCAGGTCGCCCACTCCCGCATGCGGCCGCGCAGGGGGCGGACGAGCCGGGCGTGGGCGCCCAGGCGCGGCAGCGGACGGTATGCGAAGGCGTCGTGGAAGAGGTCCTGGCGCATTCCGCGCAGGGCGTCCACGGCCGCCCGGAACTCCGGGCTGTTCGGCTTGTACGGCTCGTACGCGCTGTCCGGCGGCTCCATCTGCCTCGTGGGCTCCGATGGCGTCGGCTGCGGCTGGGGCATCTCGGTCACGTTGAAAAAGGTAGGCCGTGGCGGGGGTCGCGGTCGTCACCAGTGAGGAGGGTCCTGCGGCCTCCCTCTCAGGTACTACGGGTACGGCCATGAGGTGCCCGGAGACAGCGGCCGGAGACGACGGCCGGTCAGTATCCGGACGGCCGCACCAGCCCGCACTCGTACGCGAACACCGCCGCCTGCGTCCGGTCCCTGAGCCCCAGCTTCACCAGGATGCGGCCCACATGGGTCTTCACGGTCTGCTCGGCGACGACCAGCCGCTCGGCGATCTCCGCGTTCGACAGGCCCTGCGCGATCAGTGCGAGGACCTCCGTCTCGCGCTCGGTCAGGTCGCCGACGCGTTCCTTCAGCGGGGCGCGGGGCTTGCCGTCCAGGCGGGAGAACTGGGCGATCAGCCGCCGGGTGATGCCGGGCGCGAGCAGCGCGTCACCGGCCGCCACCACCCGTACCGCCTCGGCCAGTTGGTCCACCGACGCGTCCTTGAGGAGGAACCCGGACGCTCCCGCGCGCAGCGCCTCGTACACATACTCGTCGAGGTCGAAGGTGGTGAGCACCAGCACCCTGATGTGCGGTGTCTCGACGGTGATGCGGCGGGTGGCCTCGATGCCGCCGAGCTCGGGCATGCGGATGTCCATGAGGACGACGTCCGGGGCGAGTTCGGCGACCTTGGCGACGGCGTCCAGGCCGTCGACCGCCTGGCCGATCACCTCGATGTCCGGCTTGGTGTTCAGCAGCACGGTGAAGCCCTGCCGGACCATCTGCTGGTCGTCGGCGATCAGTACACGGATGGGGCCGGTGCCGGTGCTGCTCGTCATGCGGTGTCGTCCTTCGGGTCGATGGCGGGGTCCGGGGCGTCGGGCAGGTCCGGGCCGTCGGCTAGCGGGGCGACCGGGAGGAACGCGGAGACCTGGTAGCCGCCGTCCGGCTGGGAGTGTACGGACAGGTCGCCGCCGAGCATCGCGGCCCGTTCCCGCATGCCGAGCTGGCCGTGCCCCGCGCCGGGCGACGCCGGAGCGGCGTGCAGCGGACGCGAGTTGACGACTTCCACGCGCACTCCGAAGGGGACGTAGGCGACTTCGACACTCGCGCTCGCGCCGGGTGCGTGGCGCAGCACGTTGCTCAGCGCCTCCTGCACGATCCGGTACGCCGACAGCTCCACACCGGACGGCAGCGGGCGCCGCTCCCCCGTGGTCCGCGTGGTCACGGTCAGACCGGCGGCCCTGGTGTTCTCGACGAGCGCGTCGAGCCGGTCCAGGGTGGGCTGCGGACTGTGCGGGTCGTTGCCGGCGGCGGCCGGAGTGTCCGAGCCGGGGTCCTCGGAACGCAGGACGCCCAGCACGCGGCGCAGTTCGGTCAACGCCTCCAGCGCGTTGTTCCGGATGCCCTCGAGGTTCTCCCTGAGCTCGTCGGGCGGGTTCTCGACGAGGTGCGGGGCGACCTGGGCCTGGATGGAGATCACGGACATGTGGTGGGCGACCACGTCGTGCAGCTCGCGGGCGATGCGGTTGCGCTCCTCCAGAAGGGTGCGCCGCGCCCGCTCCTCGGCGGTCAGCGTGGTCTGCCGGCCCAGTTCCGCGCGCGCCTCGCGGCGGCCGCGCAGCGCGATGCCGAGTACCACGACGACCGCGGAGAGGGCGATCGCGACCACCCCGGTTTCCTGGTAGCTCGGAGCGCTCCACACCCCCTGCAGGACCCAGGTGACGAGCACGGTCACCACGAGCGCCTCCACGGACACCCGGGTCCGCACGCGCAGGGCGAGCAGCAGCAGTACCAGCAGATGAGCGATGATCCCGGCCGCCGTCCAGGGCCAGGTGAACTGCCGCGACTCCGCCACGGGCATGCTGCCGTGCACCACGACCGCCCCCACGACCGTGGCCCCCGTCGACAGCCACCACGCCGGGATCGGCCGCCGCATGGCGAGGACCACCGCGCCGGCCTGGGAGATCCCGATGAGGGAGGCGAACCAGAAGCCCAGCCGGCCGTTGTCGGTGAGCTGGGCGATGCCGCCGAGCATGATGCCGAACGCGGCCAGGCACAGCAGACCGTGCGGTAGCCTGCGCAGCCATCTGGACGGGGGCAGCGGGTGCGACTCGACGGTGCACAGGTCGTCGCGCACCACCCGCAGCCCGCGTACGGCACGGCTCGCGAGTGCGCGCTGCATCCCCGTTTTGGTCACACGCACAACCCTAGACATGACGCCTCTGCGGCGCTGCCGCCCGCCTGGACGACGGCCGGTGTGCGCGGATGACCCGTGAACGCCGGCGGCCGCCGGGCCGCTCGGCGGGGCGGCCGTGCTCGTAGGCCCGAAAGGCGGCCCAGCAGACGGTGAGGGCAAGGGCGAAGACGGGCAGCCAGGCCAGCCTGAACGCCACCCATCCGAGGCCGTCGGGGGAGGTGTGCAGGCCGGGGAGGCGGCCCGCGAGGAGGCCGGTGGCCGTGGTCGCCATCATCGCCGTCTGGTGCCAGAGGAAGATCGTCATCGCGGAGAGGTTCACGAAGGCCACCGCCGCCCAGGCCAGGGGGCGCCGCATCGTACGCCGCAACCGGTCGCGAAGCAGCAGGGCGAGGCCGCACTGGGCCAGGCCGAAGGCGACCGCGGCCAGGGTCGGCGGGTTGAGGTTCGAGATCGCCGAGCCCGGGACGCCGACCATCGACGCCGGGTAGTGCGCCCAGGCCACCAGCGCGGCCGTCGCCGTCGTACCACCGATGAACAGGACCCAGCCTGCGCGGGGCCGGTCCAGCTCGCCGCGGGTCCAGGCCGCGCCGAGGGTGTACGGCACCAGCCAGCCCGCCGCCAGGTTCACCCAGCCGAGGCTCTGCGGGGCGCCGAGGCCGAAACGGAGCAGGTCCACATGGAGGACGACGGCCAGCGGCCACAGGGGGTTGAGCCGGGTGAGGAGCGGGGTCGCCGCGGTCAGCGCCGCGAAGACCAGCAGGAACCAGAGCGGGGAGAGGGCCAGTTTGACCAGCGTGTGGATCGTGTCGAAGTCGGCGCCCGAGAGGAACAGGGCCGTCGCGGCGATCGTCCAGAGGACCAGTACTGCGGCCACCGGTTTGAACAGCCGCGACAGACGGGCGGTCAGCCACCGCCGGTACGGCGTGCCCTTGGCCCGGGCCGCCGTGTAACTGCGGGTCGCCACATGGCCGCCCACCAGGAAGAACACGGCCAGGGTCTGGAAGGCCCAGGAGATCGGGGCGAGCCACGGCATGTGCTGGAGGGGGCTGGCGGCGTGCAGGGTGCCGCCGTCCGCCACCAGGGCCGTGACCAGCCAGTGGCCCAGGACCACACCGAGGATCGCGAAGGCCCTAAGGGCGTCCACGGCGCGGTCGCGGTCGGCGGGGGTGGCGGCGTCGATCCGGTCGGCGCCATTTCCTATGGCGTGTCGTATGCCGTGTCCTATGCCGTGTCGTATGCCGTGTCCTATGCCTTGCCCTGTGCCGTCCCACGCGCGGCGCACGCTCGACTCACGCACGGGTCACCTCCTTTGTGTCGCCGAGGACGATGCGGGTGAGGTTGGCCAGGGACACCGAGCCCGGCCTGAAGTAGTCGCTGTGGCCGCCGGGGCCCGCCGCGAAGACATGGGCGCCGAAGGCCGGGGAGACGGGGTCCGTGCCGAAGCCGATCGTCGTGCCGAACAGGTCCGCCCTTGTGTGCGGGACCTCCTGGATCCAGTCGTCATCGCCGCGGGCCGCCCAGACGCGGGCCCGTGTGTGCAGGGCCGCCGCCGAGTCCGCGCTCGTGCCGGGGCTGCCGACGAAGGCGATGTCCTGTACGTCCAGGCCGGCGGCGGCGCGGGCGCAGACGACCGTGCCGTAGGAGTGGCAGAGGAGGGAGATGTTCGCCTTCTGGCCTGCTATGCGGCGCAGCTCGCCCATGAACTCGCGCAGGTGCGGGGCCGCCTGGTCGGCGCGGTCCGTGGTGAGGACCGTGGTGCTGATCGTGCCGGGGGTCTTGTAGCCGAGCCAGGCCACTACGGCGGTTCGGGTGCCCTGCGGGGCCTGTTGTGTGAGGCGGTCGTGCAGGGCGAGGGCGCCGGCGCGGAAGCGGTCGTAGGTGTCTATGGAGGTGTCGGAGCCCGGGACCAGGACGGCGATGCGGTCCGCGTGGGCGAGGTTGCCGAAGACCTCCGTCGCCTGGCCTGCGCCGCGGCCGTCGAAGGAGAGGAAGTGGCGGGAGGGGGTGGCCATGGCGCGGTCTGCTGCGGCGCGTTTGTTGTCGCCGTGGGATGCGGCCATGCGGGACGCTGCGGCGGCGTTGGCGCGGTTGGCTGCGTAGGCCTTGTCCAGCGTGGCCGCCGTTGGTGGGGCAAGAGAGGCGGGGGCCGGGGCGGGGATCTCCGGTCGGGTGGCTGCCGAGAGAGGGAGGACTACGGCGGTGGTGATGAGGGCTGCGAGGGCGGCTCGGCGCCATTTGCGGGTGCGGCTGCGCTTGGGCTTGGGTGGCGGGGTTTCGCTTGCCGGCGCTGGCCGGGTGCCGCTCTCTTTGGGTCGGGAGCCGCCCCAGCGGCACGACTGCCCGCAGCTACGCGGACCCGGCTGCCCAGAGCTACGGCAGCTGCAGCGACTACGGCTGCTGTCGGCTCCGTCCTCTGCAGCCGCCCGTACCCCCGTCTCCAGCCCCATGGTCGTCTCCCCTTCAGTCCGCCCGGCCATCGGGCTTGTCTGAAAGGGAAGTTACGGACGGTGACGTGTCGTCCGCGTCCCGCCAGGGAGCTGTCCTGCCGCGTAGCTCTCAGGTACTACGGGTATGAAGGGGTCCGGTCAGGGGCGGGTCAGGAGCAGCTCACCACGCCAGCTGGGCGATCTCCTCCGCCACCACCGCGCACGCGTCCGCCGCCGGGTCGATCAGGGGGAAGTGGCCCACGTCCTCCAGGAGCGTGAGGCCCACGACCTCGCCGGCCTTTGCCGCCGCGTCGGCGTACGACTCGGCGACCGCCTGCGGGACGACGACGTCCGTGCGGCCCTGGACCAGGGTGGTCGCGATGCCGGTGGGGAGCAGGAGGGACGGGTCGGCGTACGGACGGCGCTCGGCGAACTTCTCGTCGGCGCCCAGCAGTTGGCGCGCGGCGCCGCCGCACACGTCCAGTTTGTCGGCGACCTCGAAGTCGGCGATCGGGGCCAGGGCGACGACACCGCGCAGGGGTGCGGGACGGTCGATGCGCCAGGGGGCGTCGGCGGGCAGCAGATGGCGGGCCGCCACCCACAGGGCGAGGTGGCCGCCGGCCGAGTGTCCGGTGATCACCATGCGGCGCGGGTCGGCCCCCGGAAGGGCCTCGCGTACGAGCGCGGGCAGTGCGTCCAGCGCGGCCGCGACGTCGTCGAAGGTGTCCGGCCACCGCCCCGCGATCGGGCCGCCCCCGCCGCTCTGGGCCGGGATCGCGCTCCCCCGCCGGTACTCGACACTGGCCACGGCGAAACCCCGCCGGGCCAGGAAGTCCGCGAACGGCGAGATGTGCAGGCGGTCGTACGGTGCCCGCCACGCGCCCCCGTGCAGGACGACGACCAGCGGGGCGATACCGCCGGGGGCCGGCTCGGGGCGCGGGGCGTAGAAGTCGATCAGCTGGTCGGGGTGGTCACCGTACGCGGCGGTGGAGTCGGGATCGACCGCCGGGTGCGAGAACGCCGACTCCTCTTCGGCGGCGGCCCGGGCTGCTGCGGCGTCGTCGTCCGGCATGCTCCAACCTCTCAGCGACGTAACGATTTTGGCGGAGACCAGGGAAGAAATCGGCCCCGGTGGAAATCGGCCGTTGGCGGGGACGGTATCAGGCAGGTGACGTGCGCCGACACGGGGATGTCACGCTCGGTGAGGGGGAAACGGTTCTGTAGTGCGAGAGCCGGGCAGTTGCACGGATTTCGCGCAGCCTGCCCGGCCGGTACGGCGCAAGTTCCGGGGGCTATCCGGCGTGCTCGGCGAGGGTCTCCCCGAGCACCCGGGCCGCCCGCTCCACGTCCCCGAATCCGACGTACAAGGGCGTGAATCCGAACCGGAGGACGTCCGGGTGCCGGAAGTCCCCGACCACCCCCCGCCCGATCAGGCTCTTCATGACGTCCCCGGCATCGCCGCAGCGCAGCGCCACCTGGCTGCCGCGCTCCTGGTGCGCCGGCGGAGTCAGCGACTCCACCCGCCCGGCAGGCGCGTACGCCCGCACGCACTCCAGGAAGAAGTCCGTCAGCGCAAGGGACTTGGCCCGTACGGCCTCGATCGATACGCCGTCCCAGACCTCCAGCGCCGCTTCCAGGGCGAGCATCGAGAGGATGTCCGGCGTGCCGACCCGGCCGCGCAGGGCGCCGGACGCCGGTTCGTACTCGGACCGCATCCCGAAGGGCTCCGCGTGGGAGTTCCAGCCGGGCAGCGGAGAGTCGAAGCGGTCCTGCAGATCGCGACGTACATAGAGGTACGCCGGTGAACCCGGGCCGCCGTTCAGGTACTTGTACGTGCAGCCCACCGCCAGATCGACGCCGTGCTCGTCCAGCCCGACCGGCAGCGCGCCCGCGCTGTGGCACAGGTCCCAGACGGCCACCGCGCCCGCCGCGTGTACGGCGGCCGTCAGCGACGGCAGGTCGTGCAGGCGGCCGGTGCGGTAGTCGACGTGGTTGAGCAATACGGCAGCCGTACGGCCGGACAGCGCGCCCGGCACCTCCGCCGGAGCCAACGGCCGCAGTGCGCACCCCGTCATCCGGGCGGCCGACTCGGCGATGTACCCGTCGGTGGGGAAGGTCGTGGCGTCGACGAGGATCTCGTCCCGGCCCTCCCCCGCCATCCGCACCGCGCCCACAAGTGCCTTGAAAACATTGACACTTGTCGAGTCGCCGACGACGATCTGCCCGGCCGCCGCCCCGACCAGCGGAGCGATCCGGTCGCCGATCCGCTCGGGCGCCGTCCACCAGCCGCTCTCGTCCCAGGACCGGATACGGAGCGAACCCCACTGTCTGCGTACGACGTCGTCCACCCGCCCCGGGACCGCCGCCGGCAGGGCGCCGAGCGAGTTCCCGTCCAGGTAGACCACCTCGTCGAGCACGAACTGTTTGCGCACTCCGGCCAGTTCGTCGGAGGCGTCCAACTCCCCTGCCCGCACGGCCAGTTCACGCTCATGTTCCTGTACATGCTCATGTTCCTGTACATGCTCATGCTCAGACATGGGACCTCGCCGTCCACAGCTCCGGGAACACGTTCTTCTGCGCGCGCTTCTCCAGCCAGGCGACGCCCGCCGAGCCGCCCGTGCCGGGCTTCGCTCCCATCGCCCTGCGGGTGGCGACCAGGTGGTCGTTGCGCCATCGCCACACCAGCTCGGCGACATCGGTCAGCGCCTCGCCGAGGCGGGCGAGTTCGGCGTTCTCGTCGCCCGCGTAGATCGCGGTCCAGGCGGCCTCGACGGCCTCCGAGGGCTCGTAGCGGCGCGAGACGTCGCGGCGCAGGACGGTCCCGGGGATGGCGCAGCCGCGCCGCGCCATCAGCCGCAGCACCTCGTCGTAGAGGCTCGGCTCTGCAAGGGCCTTCTCCAGTTCGGCGTGGACGCGGGGCGCGCCGCGGTGCGGGACCAGCATGGACGCGGACTTCTCACCGAGCAGGAACTCCATCCGGCGGTACATCGCCGACTGGAAGCCGGAGCCCTCGCCGAGCGCGCTCCGGTATGCGTTGAACTGGGCCGGGGTGAGCTGGCCGAGCGGCCTCCAGGAGGCGTTCAGCGCGTCCAGCTCCCGTACGGAACGCTTCAGTGCGGCGACCGCGGTGGGTACGTCGTCGGAGCGCAGGGCGCGCGCCGCGGTCTCCCACTCGTGGACGATCACCGTGAACCACAGCTCCATCACCTGGGTCGTGACCAGGAAGACCATCTCTCCGGGGTCGTCGGAGAGGGTGTGCTGGAGGTGGGTGAGCACGTCCGCCTTGACGTAGTCCTCGTACGGCGTCGTGCCCTGGAAGTCGAGATGCGGGGTCTCGGGCTCCGAAGCCTCATGGGGCTGAGCCTGGTGGGACATCGCTGTCTCCTGTTGTTGCTCCGGGTAGCGGTCCGCCCCTGCCGTTACCGACACGGGGGCCCCGGTCCCCGCCGCAAATCCTCTTCGATGGTCCCGCGGAAGCGCAAGGCCCGCCTGGTCACACTCACACAGGCGGGCCCGTACGACGGACAGCGCTAGCCGAGCCTCTGGGCCGCCGTGGCCGAGGAGTCCTTGAGGAACTGGGTGCAGCGCTCGTACTCCTCCTGCTCGCCGATGGATCCGGCGGCGCGGGCGAGAGCGTGCAGGGCGCGCAGGAAGCCGCGGTTCGGCTCGTGCTCCCAGGGCACCGGGCCGTGGCCCTTCCAGCCGCTGCGGCGCAGGGCGTCGAGGCCGCGGTGGTAGCCGGTGCGGGCGTAGGCGTACGACTCCACGACGCTGCCCCGCTCGAACGCGTCGTCGGCCAGCTGGGCCCAGGCCAGCGAGGACGTCGGGTACTTGGCTGCGACGTCCGCGGGTGCGGTGCCGTTTGCGAGGGCCTCGCGGGGGGCGGGGTCGTCGGGGAGGTGGGTCGGGGGCGGGCCCCCGAGGAGGTTTTCGTGAATCGACATGTGAACCAGTGTCGCTGCTGCTGGGGGCTGCCGCCCCCAGACCCCCGCTTCGGCCCTTAAGGGGCCTCGTCCTCAAACGCCGGACGGGCTGGTGGTGCCGACCGGGGCTCTATGCGATCCCTTTCGCGTTATCCGATCCGTTTTCGCGCCCGCTCCCCCTCCAGCGGCGGAGCCACGACCGACCCGTGCCTGCGGCACTCCGGGCGGCGGCACCCCGGCGGCAGCGGACGTACGGTCGCGAACGCGATGCCCGAGCCGACCACCAGGGCGCCCGCGCACCACAGCATCGCCCGGTGGAAGGCGTCGTCGAAGGCGGTGGGGGAGCGGTAGGCATCCGGGCCCATTCCGACGAGCAGCGGCAGTGCGGCCACCGCGATCAGGCCCGCCGCGCGGGCCGCCGCGTTGTTGATGCCGCTGGCCAGGCCGGCCCGTGCGACGTCCACGGAGGCGAGGACGGTGGCCGTCAGCGGTGCCACCAGAGTGACCAGGCCGAGGCCCAGGACCAGCACGGCGGGCAGCACGTCGGCGACGTACGAGGCGCCCGGCCCGACCCGCAGCATGAGCAGCATCCCGGCCGCGCAGACCAGTGGGCCCGCCGTGAGCGGGATGCGCGGGCCGATACGGTCGGCGAGGGCGCCCGAGCGCGCCGAGAACAGCAGCATCAGGGCGGTCGTCGGCAGCAGGGCCGTACCGGCGGCGAGCGGCGACCAGCCGACGGCGACCTGGAGCTCGACGGCGGTGAGGAAGAAGAAGCCGCCCAGCGCCGCGTACACACACAGAGTGACCAGGTTGACGGCCGTGAACTGGCGGGACGCGAAAATGTCCAGCGGCATCATCGGGTCCGGGCGCCGCTTCTCGACGTAGACGAAGGCGATGCCGGCCACCACACCGGCGACCGCCGTGACCACGACGACCAGGGAGCCCTGGCGGGCCTCGATCAGTGCGTATGTGATGAGGGCGAGGGCCAGGGCGCCGAGGGCCGCGCCGAGGACGTCGAAGCGGCCGTGCGTGCGCTCGTCCATCGACTCGGGGACGTGCCGTACGGCGATCGGGGCGCACAGCAGGGCCAGCGGGACGTTGAGGAGGAAGACCCAGCGCCAGCCGGGGCCGTCGACCAGCCAGCCGCCCAGGAACGGGCCGACGGCCGCGCCGATCCCGCCGAAGCCGGACCACAGGCCCACGGCCCGGCCCCGGTCGTCCGGGTGGAAGGACGCCTGGATCAGGGCGAGGGAACCGGGCGTGAGGAGCGCGCCGCCGACCCCCTGCAGGGCACGGGCGGCGATGAGCACACCGGCGGTGGGGGCCAGCCCGCACAGCAGGGAGGCCGACGCGAACCACACGACACCGATCACGAAGATCTTGCGGCGGCCGTAGCGGTCGCCGAGGGAACCGCCGAGGAGGATCAGTCCGGCCAGCGTGAGCATGTACGCGTTGACCGTCCACTGGAGGGCGGCGAGCGTCGCGTCCAGATCGCGGCCGATGCGCGGCAGGGCGACATTGACGACGGTCGAGTCCAGCATGGCCATGCTGGAGCCGAGCACGGTGGTCAGCAGGATCCACTTGCCCTGCGGGGTGGCGATCCGTACGTCGGGCATGCCCCAGGTATACAGCGAGCCCGGTGCCGTAGCACCGGGCTCGCCAAAGATCGCGGGTTACTTGATCTTCGTGCCCGAGGAGCGCAGGTTGGCACAGGCCTCGGTCACGCGCTTGGCCATGGACGCCTCGGCCAGCTTGCCCCAGGTGCGCGGGTCGTAGGTCTTCTTGGAGCCGACCTCGCCGTCGACCTTCAGGACGCCGTCGTAGTTGCGGAACATGTGGTCCGCGACCGGGCGGGTGAAGGCGTACTGGGTGTCCGTGTCGAGGTTCATCTTCACGACGCCGTTGTCCAGCGCGGTGGCGATCTCCTGCTCGGTGGAGCCGGAGCCGCCGTGGAAGACGAAGTCGAACGGGGAAGCCTTGCCGTACTTGGCGGCGACGCCCTCGTTGAGCTCCTTCAGCAGCTCGGGACGGAGGACGACATTGCCCGGCTTGTAGACGCCGTGCACATTGCCGAAGGACGCGGCCAGCAGGTAGCGGCCCTTCTCGCCCAGGCCCAGGGCCTCGACGGTGCGGATCGCGTCGTCGACCGTCGTGTACAGGGAGTCGTTGATCTCGTGCGAGACGCCGTCCTCCTCGCCGCCGGTCGGGGTGATCTCGACCTCAAGGATGATCTTCGCGGCGCGGGCCCGCTCCAGCAGCTCCTGGGCGATGGCCAGGTTGTCGGCGAGGGTCTCCGCGGAGCCGTCCCACATGTGCGACTGGAAGAGCGGGTTGCCGCCCGCCTTCACGCGCTCCTCGGAGATCGCGAGCAGCGGACGTACATACCCGTCGAGCTTGTCCTTCGGGCAGTGGTCCGTGTGCAGGGCGACCGTGACCGGGTACTTCTCGGCCACGATGTGCGCGAACTCGGCCAGCGCGACCGCGCCGGTCACCATCTCCTTGCTGTACTGACCGCCCAGGAACTCGGCGCCACCCGTCGAGATCTGGATGATGCCGTCGCTCTCCGCCTCAGCGAAACCGCGCAGGGCCGCGTGCAGGGTCTGGGTCGAGGTCACGTTGATCGCCGGGTAGGCGAACTTGCCTGCCTTCGCCCGGTCCAGCATCTCGTTGTAGACCTCGGGAGTTGCGATGGGCATCTGACCGCTCCTTGTATGTGCGGGTTGGCGTTCTGCGTACTACGGCCCTGACCTAGACCTGGAGGGGTGACGTCGTCGTCGGGCCCATCTTTCCAGACGTGGCCGGATGCTTTGCCCGCCCTGTCCGGCTTGTGGACACCCTCAGTCGAGGCCCAGGTCGTCCTTGGAGTAGGCGAAGAGGTACGGCACTCCGGCGCCGTCCTGGATCTTCTCGGCGGCACCGGTCGCACGGTCCACGATCGTGGCCACGGCGACGACCTCGGCGCCCGCCTCGCGCACCGCCTCGACGGCGGTCAGCGGGGAGCCGCCGGTGGTGGAGGTGTCCTCGACGACCAGCACCCGGCGGCCCGCGATGTCCGGACCCTCGACGCGGCGCTGCAGGCCGTGCGCCTTCGCCGCCTTCCGTACGACGAAGGCGTCGACGCGCTTCCCGCGGGCGGCGGCCGCGTGCAGGATGGCCGCCGCGACCGGGTCGGCGCCCATGGTCAGACCGCCCACCGCGTCGAAGTCGAGGTCGGCGGTCAGGTCCAGGAGCACCTGCCCGACCAGCGGGGCGGCCTCGCCATCAAGGGTGATGCGGCGCAGGTCGACGTAGTAGTCGGCCTCCAGACCCGAGGAGAGGGTCACCTTGCCGTGCACCACGGCCTTTTCCTTGATCTGCTGCAGCAGCTCGCCGCGTACGTCCGTCGTCGTCATGCCTGCCAGCTTAAAGGCGGTGCCAAGTCCAGACGGTCGTGGCTTCCAGCGGCTCCAGCGGGGTGACCAGGCGGGGCAGGGTGTTCAGGCCGTCGGGCGGGCCGGTCTGCGGCTCGACACACACGGCGGCCTCCTGCTCGTCGTAGACGACGGCCCACTCCTCGCGGCTGGCGACCTTCAGCTCCAGTTGCCCCGGCCAGGTGAGGGTGACGTCGATGCCGCCCGGCATCCCGAAGCAGTCGTCCCACGGCCCCGGCTTCGGCTCGACGCGGTTGCCGGTCGGGAGGTGGTCCTCGCCGCGCTCCTCCTGCCAGGCGGGGGTGAAGTCCAGGCGGACGTCGTCCCCTCCCAGGTTGCGGTTGAACCAGGGGTGCCAGCCGATCTGGGCCGGGAAGGAGGAGTCGTACGTCTCGACGGCCATCGTCAGGGTCAGGGCGTCCGGCGTGAGGGCGAACTGCTGCGTGACGCGGCCCGCGTAGGGCCAGGGCTCGACCAGGTCGTACGTGAGGACGGCCTCGTCGGCGTTCACGCGCGCGGTGCGCCAGGCGCCGTCGCGGACGGTGCCGTGGATGGCGTGCGGCGGGGAGTTGAGCGGCATCTGGTGGACGGTCGTGCCGTCCCGGAAGCGGCCGTCGCGGATCCGCCCGCACCAGGGGACCATCGGGAAGCAGCCGAACCGCTCGCCCTGGCGGAGCAGTTCGATGCCGCCGACGCGCAGTCCTCCGACCCGGCCGCCGTTGCCCGGCTGCACGGTCACCTCCGCGTCGCCCGCGGTCAGCGTGATGTCTTCGTTACTCACGGGACGACCCTACTGGGGCGATCAAGGCCCCCGCCCACAGATCGTCAGTGGCGCTTGCGCAGCACCCGGCCGACCACGATCGCCGACGCGAGCACAAGGGCCGCCGCCGGGGCCGCCCAGCGCAGCGGGGAGCCGGCGGAGACCGTCTGCGGGGCGGGGACCGGGGCGTAGCGGCCGCGGGGCGGGGCGTGGTCGACCTCCTCCGCGCTGCGGCCGATCATCGTGCGGCGGGCATGGGCGGCTTCGGCGGGAGGTGCGCCCACGTCCGTGCCCCCGTCCGTGCCCCCGTCCATGTCCTCGGCGAGCGGGTCGAGGGACGGCGGGGGGACCTCCGTGTCGAAGACCGAGGCGGGCTCCGTGGGCTCGGGGGCGGGGGCGGGAGCGTCGTCGGCGTCCGGGGTCGTTTCGAAGTCGCTGGTCGCCTTGGGTTCGAACTCCTGGGTGACGAGGGGCTCGGTTTCCTCGGGTTCTTCGGACGCCTCGGGTTCCTCATGCTTTCCGGACACCTCGGGCCGCCCCGGCTGCTCCTGCACGCTCGCGGCCAGGTTCTCCGCGAAACGGTTCAGCAGGCGGGTCGCGGCCGACGCGACCTGCTCGGCCGGCAGTTCCGTGAGGCGGCCGTCCGCGGAGGCCGTGCCCTCGAAGGCCAGCGTGCAGCCGCCGTCCGCCTCCGCGACGCGGAGCACCAGCGCCAGCTTGGCCGAGCCGGTGCCGCGGGTCTCGGTGGCGTCGCCCTCGGCGGCGTACGAGCCGTCGTCCTGCCCGGTGATGCGGAGGGTGCCGCGGTAGGTGACGGAGTGGCTGCCGACGCGCATTTTCAGCCGTCCGGTGAGGGGCTCGGCGCCCGCGTCCTGCTGGAGCCCGGGAACCGCACGGGCAACCTGCGCGGGGTCGGCGAGGGCCTCCCTCAGCCGCTGGGCCGGAACCGGAACGAACACCTCATGCTCCATGTCACGCGAGCCTACCCAGGTGGCCGGGTCCTGCACCCCCGTTGACCGAAAGTGACCGCGCGTCGGTGTCATCCTCGTCGGTGTCGCCGCAACTACGCCGTACTCCCCGGCGTCACCAGCCCCGTCTCGTAGGCGACCACCACCACCTGCGCCCGGCTCGCCAGCCCCAGCTTGGTCATCGTGCGGTTGAGGTGGGTCTTGACCGTGGCCTCGCTGATGAACAGGCGGTCGGCGGCCTCCGCGTTGGTCAGGCCGCGGGCGACCAGTTTGAGGACCTCGACCTCACGGCTGGTCAGCGCGTCGAGGCCGGGCGGTGGCCCGGAGCCGTCCGTCGGGCCGTCGGCCGCCCGCGTGAACGCCTCCACCAGGCGGCGGGTGACGACCGGGGCGAACAGGGAGTCGCCGCCGTGCACGGCGGTCACCGCCGCGAGGAGGCGCTCCGGTCCCGCGTCCTTGAGAAGGAAGCCGGAGGCGCCGGCGCGGAGGGCGCCGTAGACGTATTCGTCGAGGTCGAAGGTGGTCAGGACGAGGATGCGCGGGGGCGGGTCGGTGGCCTCGGCGAGGATGCGGCGGGTCGCCTCGATGCCCGTGGTGCCGGGCATGCGGATGTCCATGAGGACGACGTCGGGGCGGGTCCTGGCGGCCAGGGCGACCGCTTCGGTGCCGTCGGCGGCCTCGCCCACGACCTCCATGCCGGGGGCGGCGCGCAGCAGCGCGACCAGTCCGCTGCGCACGAGGAACTGGTCGTCCACGACGAGCACTCTGATCAGGCGGTCGGCGGTGGCGTCATGGCTGCCGGTCATCCGCGTCGGCGTCTCCCCGGCGTGCGGCCTGTGCCGATGTCGGCAGGGTGAGATGCACGCCGAATCCACCCTCGCTGCGCGGGCCGACGGCAATCGTCCCGCCGTAGAGCTTGGCCCGCTCCCGCATTCCGATCAAGCCATGTCCGCCGCGCTCGCGCTTTCTGTCCGGATCCACCCCCTCCCCGTCGTCGGTGACGGACACCGTCATCTCGCCCGCGCGGTAGGCGAGTTCTACGGTCGCGCTCGCGCCGGGGGCATGTTTGAGGACGTTTGTCAGAGCTTCCTGCACTATGCGGTAGAGGCAGAGCTGGACGCCCGGGGGCAGGGGGCGCGGTTCGCCGGTGACGCGGAGATCCACGGGGACGCCGCCGGCGCGTACGCGGTCCACCATTTCGGCCAGTTGACCGAGGCCGGGGGCGGGGGCGCCGTCCGCGGCCAGGGCGTCGTCGGCCCTCAACAGGCCCAGCATGCGCCGCAGTTCCTCCAGGGCCTCGCCGCTGGCGCCCGCGATGGTGTCGAGCGCCTCGCGTGCGGTGGGGGCGTCGGAGGTGAAGACGAAACGGGCCAGGCCCGCCTGGACGTTGATGACCGCCATGTGGTGGGCGACGACGTCGTGCAGTTCGCGGGCGATGCGCACGCGTTCCTCGGCGACCTCGCGGCGGGCCCGTTCGGCCTGTTCGGCGCGGAGCCTGCGGCTGAGCTCGGCGGTTCTGCGGGCGATGTGGCCGAACCACCAGAACACGAGCGGGTAGGCGATCGCCTGGGCGAGCACGGACGCCATCGAGCTGCCGTGGGTCACGAGCCCGGCGTAGACCCAGACGGCGGCCATCACTGCGGCGCAGACCCCCGTGGTGCGGGCCGGGCGCACCGACGCCACGGTGTAGACGGCGAGCATGGGTCCGAAGGTGACGACCACCGGCCAGTAGCCGAGGCCGATGTAGAGGACGCCGACCGCGTGGACGAAGGCGAAGACGGTCACCGGGGCCTTGGTGCGCAGGGCGAGCGGGAGGGTGGCCAGGAGGACGAGGACCCAGGCGAGCGGATCGAGTGCGGACCACCCCTGCGCTACGGCCTCCCTGCCGAGCAGGATGGCCACGGTCGTCAGCCCCACGGCGATCAGCCCGTCGGCGGCCAGTGGATGGATCCGCATCGCCGCAGCGTAACGCCGGTGCACGGACGGGGGCGTCAACCTCCGGCGGTACCACGGAAGTTGCAGGAACCGGCCGGCTACCGCAGGGGTTGGGCCGCGGATCCATCCGCTGCGGGATTCGGGGCGGGGCGGGACGCCCGTAGATTCTCGGTGCTGAGGGGGAGCGCGTACGGCGGTTCGTCCCGATCTCGGGGGACGGGACGGGCCGCCGTCCGTACGGTCCGCTTCAGTAGCGGGGGTGGACCAGCGTCGATGCCGGCAGGCCCGTGATGCGTACGGCCGCCGCGGCCCTGCCGTCCGCCGTCAGGGCCCGCTGGGTGAGGGTGCGCAGGCGCGGCTCGTGCGGGTCCAGGCGGAGGCGGGGGCCGGTGTCCGCGCAGGCCAGGACATAACCCCAGTCGCGCGGTGCGCGGGACGCGTCGGCCGTACGGTCGGGGCCCGCGACGAAGCCGGTGTCCCGGCCGCCCACCCGGTAGGGGGCGGTGTGCAGACCGGCGGCGCGCAGGGTCGCGACGACCGTCCAGAACACCCGCTGCCGGGTGGCGAACGGTCCGGCGTGCACCACCAGGCGGCCACCGGGCGCCAGGACGCGGCGGGCGAGGCCGTAGAACTCCTGGGAGTACAGCTTCGTGCTGGCCGTGATGCCCGGGTCGGGGAGGTCCGAGATCACCACGTCGTACGTCGAGGTGGGCGCCGTGCGCAGCCAGCGGAAGGCGTCGGCCGTCGTCACGCGTACGCGTGGGTCGTCGTAGGCATGGCCGTTGAGCTTCGACAGGCCCGGGTCGCGGCGAGCCAACCTGACCACTCCCGCGTCGAGTTCGACGACGTCCACGCGCCGCACGCCCGCGTGCCGCAGCACTTCGCGGGCGGCCAGGCCGTCACCGCCGCCGAGGATCAGCACGCGCGCGTGCGGGCCGTTCATCGCGGGGTGGACCAAGGCTTCGTGGTAGCGGTGTTCGTCGCGGCCGCCGACCCGGAGGCGGCCGTCGAGGAAGAGGTCCAGGGGGCGGCCGTCGGTGCCGCCGGTGAGGACCACCTCCTGGGTGCCCGTCTGCAGCGCCACGCGCACGTCGTGGCCGTACACCGCGTGCCGGGCCGCCTGCTCGAAGTCGTCGACCAGGTAGGCCGCCACGGCGAGCACGCCGAGCACGGCGAGGTTGGCGATCAGCAGCAGCCAGCGCGCGCGGCGGGTGAGGTCGCGGCGGAACAGGCCGAGGACGAGGGTGCCGCCCGCGACCGCGTTGACCGCGCCGGTCATCAGCGCACCGGTCAACTGGCCCAGCAGGGGCAGCAGCAGGAACGGGAAGGCGAGGCCGCCGACGAGTGCGCCGACGTAGTCCGCGGCGAACAGGTCGGCCACCGCGCCGCCCGCGTCCTGCCGCCGGATGCGCTGGATCAGCTCCATCAGCAAGGGGACTTCGGCGCCGATCAGCAGGCCGATGGTGAGGGAGAAGGCGACCAGCAGCCAGCGCGGGCCGCTCGCCCACAGCCCGCCCCAGTCACCGGTCCACGCGAACACGGCGTACAGGGCCATCGCGCTGCAGCCGCCGACGAGCGCGAGCGTCGCCTCGATCGCGCCGAAGCCGGCCGCGGCCCGCCAGCGCAGGCGCTTCGCGGCGAGCGAGCCGATGCCCATGGCGAACACCATGACCGACAGGACGACCGAGGCCTGGGTGACCGAGTCGCCGATCAAGTACGAGGCCAGGGCGACGAGTTCGAGCTCGTACACAAGGCCGCAGGCCGCGCAGACGAAGACGCATGCGAGCACGAGGAACCGTCCGGTGCTGGGCTGCACGGGCAGCCGCGCCGGGCCCGCCCAGGGGGGCGGGGAGCCGGGCGGTGCCGGCGCGTGCGGTTCGATCACGACTGCGACGTTACGTCACTGCAACTTCACGCTTCGTCACCCACACGTGTGGAACTGTCGGTCAGTTCGTCGCCGTGTGTTTGAGGTCGCGTGTTCGGGTCAGGCGCCCAGCGGACTGACCTGCGGCGTCGGAACCCGGGCTCCCACCCGCGTCCGCGTGGCCACCAACTGCCCGTCCTGCGGGTACGCATGCCAGGTCCGCCAGTGGACCTGGCCCTCGTGGTGCTGGGCCAGCAGCGCGGTGAACGCGTGCGGGCTGCCGGGGAAGACGCCCGCCAGACCGTGGGGATGGTCGGAGACCAGCGCGAGCAACTCCTGCGCGCGCCCCGCGAACGACCCCGGTGAGAGGACCTCCACCCGGGCCGCGAACTCGTACTCCCAGTCGCCCATCCGTTTGGCGACGCCCAGCGGCAGCGGTGTGCTGCTGCCCGGCATGCACGCCACCGTCTCCGAACAACTGCCCCGCCCCTCCTCCAGGAGCACCTGGTGGGATGCGCCGAGGAGTCTCAACTGCAGCTTGGCCCCGGCCAGTTCGAGGTCGAGCGTGGCCAGGGCGGGAAGCGGCTCACGCCCGAGGGCCCAGGCGAGGTCGGCCGCGCGCGTGTCGGTGTATGAGGTGTTCAGGGTCGTGAGCATGGGTCGGCTCTCCGCTGGCACGCAAAGAAAGACGGAAGGAGGAAGGTGTGGGGGCTACCGGCACACCCGGGCGACGCCGGGAGATCGGCCCGGTCGGCCCGGCCTGAGGTCAGGTAGTTCAAGGAGGTCAGGGAGGTCAGGAAGATCTCAGCAGGACGTCCGAGGGGCCGCATCGGTGTTTTAGAGGGAATCATGAACAGTGGCGCCGTCACAGCGTTTTTACCCAACTTCGTGGGGTTTCCATCCCTCAGAGGGCTCCACTGCTCAACTGTTCAACCACGGCGTACGCCACGGCGGCCAGGGCGTACGCCGGAGCGCGCGAGCACCCGCCGGGGGCATGGCCTCCGGCGGGTGCTCGACGGGTGTGACAGGCGGATATGCGGTTCCCCCTCGTGGAGCTCGGCTGCCCCGTGTCAGCTGCCTCCACCGCATCCACCGCCACCACCGCAGGACGACCCACCACCGCAGGACGACCCGCCTCCGCAGGAGGAGTGACCGCCTCCGCAGGAGTGGTGCCCTCCGGAGTGGTGCCCGCCCGACGAGCCGCCGTCTCCCCCGCCGGCCCACCAGCTGCTGCTCCCGCCACTGCGGTCGCCGCTGTGGCTCCCCCCGCCGAAGGACTTCGACCCGCCCCTGCCCGCTGCCTTCACGACGATCGCCACGAACGCGATCACGACCGCCACCACGATGAAGCCGATGACCATGACGCCACCGTCCTTTCGTTCTTCCCCCGAAGCAGCCCCCCGTGGGTGCCTCGCGTCTTGCACGAACTCTTGAACTCTTGCGTGAAGCCTTGAACTCTTGCGTGAACTGCGAATGCCCGGCCGTCTCACCGGCCAAAGCAGAGTTGAGGAACTCCAGAGCTTCGGCGCAGGATGACCGGCATGACCTCCAGCACCCGCCCCCTCCTCAACCGCCGCCTCGCCGAGTTCGGGACGACGATCTTCGCCGAGATGTCCGCCCTGGCCGTGCAGACCGGCTCGATCAACCTGGGCCAGGGCTTCCCCGACACGGACGGCCCCGAGGAGGTCCGCGAGGCCGCCGTACGGGCGCTGCGCGACGGGCGCGGCAACCAGTACCCGCCGGGCCCCGGCATCCCCGAGCTGCGCACCGCGATCGCCGCGCACCAGGAACGCCGCTACGCCTTGTCGTACGACCCGGACACGGAAGTCCTCGTCACCGCCGGCGCCACGGAGGCCATCGCGGCCACGCTCCTCGCGCTGCTGGAGCCCGGCGACGAGGTGATCGCCTTCGAGCCGTACTACGACTCCTACGCGGCCTGCATCGCGATGGCGGGCGGCACGCGCGTGCCGGTCACCCTGCGCCCGCATGAGGGTTCGTTCCGCCTGGACCTCGACGAGCTGCGCGCGGCCGTCACGGACCGCACCCGCCTCCTCCTCATCAACACCCCCCACAACCCCACCGGCACGGTCCTCACCCGCGAGGAACTCACCGCGATCGCCGAGCTGGCGGTGGAGCGCGACCTGCTGGTCGTCACGGACGAGGTCTACGAGCACCTGGTCTTCGACGAGGCCGAGCACCTCCCCCTCGCCACCTTCCCGGGCATGCGCGAGCGGACGGTCACCATCGGCTCCGCGGGCAAGACCTTCTCCTTCACCGGCTGGAAGGTGGGCTGGGTGACGGCACAGCCCGCGCTGGTCTCGGCGGTCCGCTCGGCGAAGCAGTTCCTGACGTATGTGTCGTCGGGCCCGTTCCAGTACGCCGTCGCCGAGGCCCTGTCCCTCCCCGACACGTACTTCACCGCCTTCCGCGAGGACATGCTCGCCAAGCGGGACCTGCTGGCGGCGGGCCTGGCGGACGCCGGCTTCGAGGTCTTCAAGCCCGCCGGCACCTACTTCATCACCACCGACATCCGCCCCCTCGGCGAGACCGACGGCTTCGCCTTCTGCCGCGCCCTGCCGGAACGGGCCGGCGTCGTCGCCATCCCGAACGCGGTGTTCTACGACCACCGGGAGGCGGGGGCACCGTTCGTGCGTTTTGCGTTCTGCAAGCGGACGGATGTGCTGGAGGCGGCGGCGGAGCGGTTGGCGAAGCTGCGTACGCAGTGAGCAGCTCTGCCGGTTGATGAACCTGCTGACGAGGCCGGGCGGCATCCCCTACGGTCGGACCGTGGCTCCGGAACGCAGTCGTATCGCCGCCGTACTCGGCGCCCCTCAAGGCAGTGGCTATCTCCTGACACCCCGTCTGGTTCTCACCGCCGGGCACGTGGTGAAGAACCGCGCCGGGGTCAAGGTGGCGGCGCTCGGCGGTGTCGGCGAGGTCGAGTGCCGTGTCGTGTGGGCGCGCCACGACCGCGAGTGCGATGCCGCGCTCCTGCTCGCCAAGAAGCAGGACCTGCTCCCTCCCGAGGAGGCCGAACGGCTGGGGCCGGTGAGCTGGGGCGTGCCCTCGGGGCTCGAACCCATGGAGTCCTGCCAGGCCATCGGCTTCCCGCAGGTGCAGCGCGACGACGAGGGCGGACTCGACACGGAGCAGATCGTCGGCACGTTCAAGCCCGGCTCGCGCATGGTCCGGGCTCGATACGTACTCGACACCCCGCACACCCCGCCGATCACACAGGCGGGCGGCGGGTCCCCGTGGGCGGGCATGTCCGGAGCAGCGCTGTTCGCCGAGGGAATGATCATCGGCGTGGTGGTGGCGGAGTCGTTCGACTGGCAGCACGGTCGCATCGAAGCCGTCAGAAGCCGTGTGCTGTTCGCCGACCCGGAGTTCGTCCGGACGCTGGTGAAGTACACCGGGTACCAGCCGACCAGGTACGAGCTCTCCGGCCCCCAGCACAATCCGCACGCGGATTTCGAGCGCCGGTACGCCGCCTTCGTGGCCGAGTTCTACAGCGAACTGAAGATCTTCGGGCTGGACTTCAGCCGCCGGGAACACGCCGAGTGGCCGCTGGACACGGCGTATCTGAGCCTGGAGCTGGCGCCGCACCAGAGCCGCGAACACGGGCCGGACGGTCTGGGAGGTCCGTCGGCTCTGCCGCTGCGCGAACCGGGCGTCGGTGAACGGCAGCGCGTCGAGGCGGCGTTCGCCCGTCAGACCCGCATCCTGTTGCGCGGCCACGCCGGTTCCGGCAAGACGACCCTGGTGCAGTGGCTCGCCGTGACCGCCGCTCGGCAGGATTTCCCGCCCGAGCTGGGACACCTCCAGGGCTGCCTTCCCTTCGTCCTGCCGCTGCGCACCCTCGCCCGGCGGGACTCCCTGCCCGGCCCGGAGGACTTCCTCGCGGCGGTCGGCAACCCCCTGCACGCGGCACAGCCCGACGGATGGGCCGACCAGGTGCTGCAGTCCGGGCGCGGGCTGTTGCTCATCGACGGTGTGGACGAGGTCCAGGAGAGCGACCGAGAGCGGACCTTCGACTGGCTCAAGAAGCTGATCACCGTCTACCGCGACTGTGTCTTCCTGGTCACGACCCGGCCCTCGGCCGTGGCGGACGGCTGGCTGAGCACCGAAGTGTTCACGGAGCTCAACCTGCTGCCGATGAACCGGCAGGACGTCGGAGCGTTCCTGCATCGCTGGCACCAGGCAGCCGCCGAAACCATCCAGCGCGCCGCCGAACGTGAACAACTCAAGGAGTACGAGCGGGAACTGGCGGACATCCTCCCGCGCAAGGAAGACCTGTCCCGGCTCGCCACCAACCCGCTGATGTGCGCGATGATCTGCGCGCTGAACCGGGACCGCAACTCGTATCTGCCGCAGAACCGGCTGGAGTTGTACGACGCCGCGCTCAGCATGCTGCTCGTCCGCCGGGACGCACAGCGGCAGGTCGCCGCCCATCTGAAGATCAACGAGAGCGCCCAGCTGTGGCTGCTGCAGCAGCTCGCCTACTGGATGATCCGCAATGGCCACGCAGAGGCCGACCACGCCCATGCGCTGCGCGTCGTCGCGGACGCTTTGCGCTCGATGCCCCAGGTCGCCGCGCCCGAGCAGGCCGGCGAAGTCCTCGACCAGCTGCTGTTACGCAGTGGTGTGCTGCGCGCGCCCTCGACCGACACCGTGGAGTTCGTCCACCGCACCTTCCAGGACTATCTGGGGGCCAAGGCCGCCGTGGAGGGACAGGACCTCAACCTGGTGGCCGCGCACGCCCACGAGCCCCAGTGGGAGGACGTGGTGCGGATGGCGGTCGGCCATGCCCGCGCGGACGAGCGTGCGGTGCTGCTGCGCCGGCTGCTCGAACTGGGCGACGCTGCCGCTTCCCCGCAACGCGAGCGCCTGCACCTGCTGACCGCAGCCTGCCTGGAGCATGCGACGGCCCTCGCCCCGGAGGTCCGTGCCGAGGTCGAGCGGCGCGCGGCGGTCCTGGTTCCGCCGGGCGACCTGGCGGACGCCGAGTTGCTGGCCCAGGCCGGGGCCGTGGTCCTGGGCCTGCTCCCGCCGCCCGACGGGCTCGCTCCGGAGCAGGCCCGGGCAGTAGTACGTACCGCCCGGCTGCTGGGCGGCGAGCACGCCTTCCAGGTGCTGTCCACGTTCCGGGGGCATGCGGATCGGAGGGTCCGGCAGGAGCTTGCCGACGCCTGGGACAGCTTCGACGCCCTTGCCTACGCGGAGGGAATCCTCGCCCACACAGAGTTGACCGGCGTAAGCCTCACCGTGAGAAGCACGGAGCAGCTCGCCGCGCTGCCCTTGCTCGACAGGGTCCCCATCCTCGGGTGCGTGGGCGACTTCCCGGCTGAGGCCCTGTCGACCGTGCTCCGGCACGCCCGCCCGGACAACGTCGCCCTGGTATCCAACGACGCCCTCTCAGACCTGGAGTTCCTGGCGGCAGACCTGCCGAACCTGTCCAGACTGCAACTGTCCGACTGCGGCGGCATTGTGGACTACTGGGCGCTCACCCGCCTGCGCCTGGACACCATCACCCTCGGCAACGCACCCAGTGGCCCCGACCTGTCGCCGCTACAGAACATGGAGACACTCCGCAGCGCAATCTTCCTCTGGGGCCGGTCCGGGGCGGTGCGACGGCTCTCGCTGCGGGACATCCCCTTCCCTGCGGGCATCCAGAAGATCGCGTTTCACGGCAATCTGCTGGTCCATGACCTTGACGAACTCGCGCGTTGGCCGCACCTCACCTCGCTCGCCCTGGCCGATAGCCCGGTGCCGGCCGAAGAGCTGGCCGCGCTCAGGCGACTCCCCTCCCTGGAGCATGTGGACCTCACCTTGGAGGACCTCTCCACTTCGGCCCTCGCCGGGGTGCCACCTCTGGCCAGCGTCACGAGCGTGCAAATGACCATCCTCAGGCCAGTAGACCCGTACGACATAGCTGTCCTACGCCGGATGTTCCCCTCTCTGCGGACGCTTCGCCTGTACCTCGAGATCAACCACACCGGCCGGAGACCGGCAACCGTCGACCTCTCCACGCTGGCCGGGGTCCCTGACGTCTCGGTCGTTTTGTTCCCGCCGCCCTTCGGCGAGCTGAAGGTCACCGGAGACGAGCACCTGCCGCCGGGCTCGGTCAGGCAGGTGGTGCAACCCCTATCGGCCGACGCGCCGCCTCCACCCTCTCCGTGGTGGCGGCGCCTCAGCAGCCGCTGAAGCGCCGCCTGCACCGTGTCCTACGTCATCCGTTCAGCCAACTTCAGGGGATACCGCAATGCCGGATTTCCAGGACATCGAACTCGCCGCCGCCGTGCGAGCGATCAGGGATCAGCTCATGGCGGCGGCCACCGCCGGGGCCGCGGAGTCCGTGCGTTTCGAAGTGGGGCCGATCGAAATGGAATTCGCCGTGGAGCTCCGCCGGGAAGCCGGGGCGAAGGGCGGCGTCAAGGCATGGCTGGTCACCGCCGATACCGAGGCGAGAGCCGCCCGGACCCGTACCCACCGGATCGCCTTCACCCTCACCCCGAAGGACGCCGCCACCGGAGCCGGCGTCGAGATCGGAAACAGCACCCCCGGGGACGCCGACGGCTTCGGCGCCGTCGGCGAGTAGTGCCTCGTCAGGTCCCGGACGCGAAGCGGAGGAAATCCGCGAGTATCCGGAATTCGTAACAGGCGGATCCTTCGCTCCTTTTTCCCCGTCCTGCCGTGTGCAAGTGCAACGCAACCGAACGAGTCACGGTCAGGGAGAAGTCATGCGGCGCGGAGCGATACGGGGCGGGGCGTGGTTCGCCATCACGGCGGCCGCCGCCGCAGTGGTGGGGGCCTCGGTGCTGGGGACCCAGTGGGGTGCGGATGCGGGCGGTACGGCGGCCGACAGGCCGGGCGGCCCGGTGGTGCGGACGACGACCGGCTCGCCCACGTCTGCGCCGCCCTCCTCTTCGTCGCCCTCCTCTACGTCACCCAGCTCCTCGTCGCCCACCTCTGCGCCGCCCTCCTCCCCGTCCAGCGCCCCCCAGCAACCCGTCCCCGGCCAGACCTCCGTCCCCGACCCCGCACTCCCCGCCCCCGTGGTCAACATGGACATGGCCCACGCCTCGGACAGGGGAGCGCGAGCCCTCAACGTCACCATCGACGACGGCCCCGATCCCGTGTGGACGCCGCGGGTGCTGAAGGTGCTCAGGGACAACGGGGTCAAGGCGGTCTTCTGCATGATCGGGACGAGCGCGGCCCAGCACCCAGAGCTGGTGCGGCAGGTCGTCGCGGAGGGGCACCGGCTGTGCGACCACAGCGTGCACCACGACACCGCGATGGATCACAAGGCAACGGCCTACCAGCACGCCGAGATCGTCGACGCGCAGCGGATGATCGAGCAGGCGTCCGGCGGTGTGAAGCCGATGTACTACCGCGTGCCGGGCGGCGCCTTCACCCCGTACAGCCGGCAGATCGCCGCGTCGCTGGGGATGCGCCCGCTCGGCTGGAACATCGACACCGACGACTACAAGCTGCCCGGCGTACAGGCGATCATCAACACTGTTGAGCGCGAGCTGCCCAACGGCTCCACGGTTCTCTTCCACGACGGCGGCGGCGACCGTTCGCAGACCGTCGCCGCACTCACCGACCTGCTGCCCCGGCTGAAGGCGCAGGGGTACGCATTCGGCTTCCCCCTGCGCTGAGTGCGCTGAGTGGGCTGAAAATGGGCTGAGTGGGCTTCCTGCCCTCATGTCACGCAGGCACGCCAGAGGCAGCCGATCCGCACCCACTCGGGCGTCTTGAGCTCGCAGAACATTCCGGTTTGCCCGCAATGTGCCTGTGTGACCCATGCCAGTACCCTCGCTCGTCCCGCCGTCGCAGAGCCCGCCGCCGAGGGCCGGATCCATGCGTCCAGGGCCAGGGCCATGGCCATCGCCGTGGCCCTGTTCCTCACCGCCCGGCTGCTCGGTGTCGCCGTGCTGGCCCTGGCCGCCCGGGCGACCACCGGGCGGAATCCGCTCGGGCTGCTCGGGCGGTCCTGGGACTCGCTGTGGTACGTGGGGATCGCCGCCCACGGGTACAGCCGCACCCAGCACGCCCGGTCCGGCGCCACCTACAGCGATGTGGCGTTCTTCCCGCTCTACCCGGCGCTGGTGCGAGCCGTGCGCGCCGTGAGCCCGCTGAGCGGAGGTGCGTCCGGGCTGGTGGTGTCCTGGACCGCGGCCGCCGTCGCCGCCTGCGGGATCTACGCGCTCGGCGCCCGGCTGCACGGACGTGCCGTCGGGTTCGCGCTGGTCCTGCTCTGGGCGCTGCTGCCGCACTCCGTCGTGCTGTCCATGGCGTACACCGAGCCCGTGCTGACCGCGCTCGCTGCCTGGTCGCTGTACGCGGTGCTCACCGGGCGCTGGCTGTGGGCGGGTGCCCTGGCCGCGCTGGCGGGGCTGGCCCGGCCCAACGGCTTCGCGGTCGCCGCGGCGGTGCTGGCGGCGGCGGCGTACGAGGTGTGGCGGTGTCTCAAGGAGGGCCGCAGGGTTTCCCACAGGCTGTGGACGGGCGCGGCCCTGGCTCCGCTCGGCTGGACCGCGTACGTCCTCTGGGTCGGCCGCCGCCAGGGCAATCTCCTCGGCGGCTACTTCGAGGTGCAGCGGCGGTGGGGGTCGCGGTTCGACTTCGGGCACGGGGCCCTTCAGTTCATCCACCACCTGCTGCTGCACGGGGGCCGGATCGTCTTTCCGATGGCCATGGTGATCGTGGCGACGGGGATCGTGCTGTACGCCCTGCTGCTCGCCGACCGGGCCCCGCTCCCGCTCCTCGTCTACAGCGGCGTACTGCTGCTGATCGCCCTCGGCGGCTCCGGCTACTTCGAGTCGAAGCCCCGCTTCCTGCTCCCCGCCTTCCCGCTCCTGCTGCCCATCGCCCAGGCCCTCGTCCGCACGGCGAGAGCCCGGCCGTGGCACGCGACCGTGGTGGTCGCGGCCCTGGCCGGGCTCTCGTTCGCATACGGGGCGTATCTGGTCGTACTCGCCCACACACCCCTGTAGCGGGAGGACTGTTCGCCTGTAGCGGGAGGACTACTCCTCGTCGTCCCCGGGCTTCTCGTCCGCCTCGTTGACCTCCTCCTCGAGGCCGAGCTGCTCGATGAGCCACTTGTCGAACTCGATGGCGGCGCGCACCCAGCTGACCGTGGAGGACACGAAGTGCTCCAGGGCGACGCCGGTGCCGATCAGCATCTGCGCCTCGCCGATCAGGCGGACGGTGCCGTCGTCGTGGGTGTGGCTGTAGACCTTGGGCCACAGCGTCCGCCGGTTCCAGTCGTCGATCGACTCCAGCAGCTGCGGCTTCTCGTCGATCTGGTGGGGCCGGTCGTAGAACGTCCGGACCGAGAAGACCTGCTGGTCCCCTTCACCGCGGAACATGAAGTACGTACGGAACTGCTCCCACGGCGCCGCGAGGTCACCCTCGTCGTCGACGACGTATTTGAGCTCCATCTGGTCGAGGAGCTGCTTCACGAGGTCCTGATCCGGGACGACGGGGCCCGCCGGTCCGCCGGGCTGCGGCTCGGGCTGGCCCCCGAAGTTCGGAATCGAGGACGGGTCGATGCTCACCGTGATTTTCCCTTCGTACGGATGCCGTCATCCTCCCTCATCCGGGGAGGGGGGTGGCAACCCCGGCACCCTCCGCTACAGGGTCTTACCGAGCGTCTTACCGGTGGCCGGTCCCACGATCAGCCCGTCGCCGAAGGCGTCCACCCGGACCGTGTCGCCGTCCTTCACCTCCCCGGAGAGGATCTCCTTGGCCAGGCGGTCGCCGATGGCGGTCTGGACGAGGCGGCGCAGGGGGCGGGCGCCGTAGGCCGGGTCCATGCCCTCGTCGGCGAGCCAGGCCAGGGCCTCGTCGGTGATCTCCAGGGTGAGCCGGCGTTCGGCCAGGCGCTTCGCGAGGCGGTCGATCTGGAGGCGGGCGATGTGGCCCAGCTCGTCCTTCGACAGGGCGGAGAAGACGACGAGGTCGTCGAGGCGGTTGAGGAACTCCGGCTTGAAGGACGTCCGGACCACCTCCAAGACCTGCTCCTTCTTCTCCTCCTCCCCGGTCATCGGGTCGACCAGGAACTGGCTGCCCAGGTTGGAGGTCAGCACGAGGATCGTGTTGCGGAAGTCGACCGTACGGCCCTGACCGTCCGTCAGGCGGCCGTCGTCCAGCACCTGGAGGAGGACGTCGAAGACCTCGGGGTGGGCCTTCTCCACCTCGTCCAGCAGGACCACGGAGTACGGGCGCCTGCGCACCGCCTCCGTCAGCTGGCCGCCCTCCTCGTAGCCGACGTAGCCGGGAGGTGCGCCGACCAGGCGGGCGACGCTGTGCTTCTCGCCGTACTCGCTCATGTCGATGCGGACCATCGCCCGCTCGTCGTCGAAGAGGAAGTCGGCGAGGGCTTTCGCCAGTTCGGTCTTGCCTACGCCCGTCGGGCCCAGGAAGAGGAAGGAACCGGTCGGGCGGTCCGGGTCGGCGATACCGGCGCGGGTGCGGCGCACGGCGTCCGACACCGCCTGTACGGCCTCCTGCTGGCCGATCAGGCGACGGCCCAACTCCTCCTCCATGCGCAGGAGTTTCTGCGTCTCGCCCTCCAGCAGGCGGCCGGCCGGGATGCCGGTCCAGGCGGCGACGACGTCCGCGATGTCGTCGGAGCCGACCTCGTCCTTGACCATGGTGTCCTTGGAGACCTCCTCCTCGGCTTCGGAGGCGGCCTCCAAGTCCCTTTCCAGGGTGGGGATCTCGCCGTAGAGGAGCTTGGAGGCGGTGTCGAAGTCGCCGTCGCGCTGGGCCCGTTCGGCCGTGCCGCGGAGTTCGTCGAGCTTCTCCTTCAGCTCGCCGACGCGGTTGAGGGACTGCTTCTCCTTCTCCCAGCGGGCGGTCAGGCCGCGCAGCTCCTCCTCCTTGTCGGCGAGGTCGCGGCGCAGCCGCTCCAGGCGCTCGCGGGAGGCCGGGTCGGTCTCCTTCTCCAGCGCCAGCTCCTCCATCTTCAGCCGGTCCACGACGCGCTGGAGTTCGTCGATCTCGACGGGTGACGAGTCGATCTCCATGCGGAGGCGGGAGGCCGCCTCGTCGACGAGGTCGATGGCCTTGTCGGGGAGGAAGCGGGAGGTGATGTAGCGGTCGGAGAGGGTGGCGGAGGCGACCAGTGCGCTGTCGGCGATCTGGACCTTGTGGTGGGCCTCGTAGCGGCCCTTGAGCCCGCGCAGGATCGCGATCGTGTCCTCGACCGTCGGCTCCGCCACCAGCACCTGCTGGAAGCGGCGCTCCAGGGCGGGGTCCTTCTCGATCCGCTCGCGGTACTCGTCGAGCGTCGTGGCGCCGACCATGCGCAGCTCGCCGCGCGCCAGCATCGGCTTCAGCATGTTGCCGGCGTCCATGGCGGAGTCGCCGCCGGCGCCCGCGCCCACGACGGTGTGCAGCTCGTCGATGAAGGTGATGATCCGGCCGTCGGAGTCCTTGATCTCGGCGAGGACGGTCTTGAGCCGCTCCTCGAACTCGCCGCGGTACTTGGCCCCGGCGACCATGGCCCCCAGATCCAGCGCGACCAGCCGCTTGTCCTTCAGCGACTCCGGTACGTCGCCCTTGACGATCCGCTGGGCGAGCCCCTCGACGACGGCGGTCTTGCCGACGCCGGGCTCGCCGATGAGGACCGGGTTGTTCTTGGTACGGCGCGAGAGCACCTGGACGACGCGGCGGATCTCCTGGTCCCGGCCGATGACCGGGTCGAGCCGGCCCTCGCGCGCCGCGGCCGTGAAGTCCGTGCCGAACTTCTCCAGGGCCTTGTACTGGCCCTCCGGGTCGGGTGTGGTCACCCGGCGTCCTCCCCTCGCCTGCTGGAAGGCCTCCTGCAGCTTCTTCGCACCGGCCCCCTGCCCGGACAGTACGTCACCGGCCGCGCCGCCCTTCGCGGCGATACCGATGAGCAGGTGCTCGGTGGAGAGGTAGTCGTCGCCGAGGTCATGGGCGCGCTCCTGCGCGTCGGCGATGACGGCGAGCAGTTCGCGATTGGGCTGCGGCGGCGCGACGGTGGAGCCGGTCACGCTGGGCAGACCGGCGAGCACCTTCTCGGCTCCCGCGCGCACGGCGGCCTGGTCGGCGTCCACGGCCGCGAGAAGGTCGACGATGTTCTCGTTGTCCTGGCCCTGGAGCAGCGCCAGGAGCAGATGGGCGGGGGTGAGGTCGGGGTGCCCCTCGGTCACCGCACGATTGCTCGCTGCGTTGATCGCGTCCCGGCTCCGGTTGGTCAGCTCGGCGTCCACGTTCCCTCTCTCCTCCTGGCGTCAACTGTCGACCAAGTCCCACAGTGCTGACTGGCTCAGCGTACACAAAGTTGAGTCTATTCCACTCAAGGCAGCAGCCGGGAGGACTTGGGGGCTAAGTTCCGGGGCCATGGCGACCTATTCGCAGGACCCAGAGGCCCCCGACGCCGCGTACCTCGACTTCTGGCGGGAACGGCACCTGTGCACGCTGACGACGCCGCGCCCGGACGGCAGCCCGCACGTGGTGCCCGTCGGGGTCACATACGATCCCGGCGCCGGGCTTGCTCGGGTGATTGCGAACAAGACGAGCACCAAGGTGCTGAACGTGCTGGCCGCCGGCGCCGAGGGCGCCCGGGTCGCGGTCTGCCAGGTGGACGGGCGGCGCTGGGCGACCCTGGAGGGCCGGGCCCTCGTACGGGCCGAGCCGGAGCGGGTCGCGGAGGCGGAGCAGCGGTACGCCGAGCGCTACCGGCGGACGCCCGGGCCGAACCCGTCACGCGTGGTGATCGAGATCGAGCTGACGCGGGCGATGGGCCTCGCGTGACGGCTGTTTTCAGCCACTGCGCGGCACCGGCCGAATACGCCGATACCCGGAAATGTCGCGCAAAACTGCAGCGGCGTCACCGTGTTCAGGTCACGGTGACGCCGCTGCGGGGGGAAGTACCTGAGCGAACTGTTACGACGGGGGATTCGCGTCAGGCACTGCGGGGGGTGGCTGAGATGGTCCGAACATCGGGGGTTTCCGGTTCCACCAGCCGGTGGTCTCGTTGGTCGAGATTCACAAAGATCATTCCGTACCGGACGGCACATCGCACGGGCTGCGGCGCCCCCCGAGGCCGCCGCAGACACCGGTACGCCCGTACGTCCTCGTCCTCATCGCGCGTGACCACGACCGGCTCACCGAACACGGTCACCATCAACGAGTCACCGGAGTGGGGGATCGCGGTGACAAGATCGATGAAGTGCCAGCCGGAGCGGTAGGCCGTGGCCATTTCGCGGCGGAAGGAGCGGTCGTCGGGTGGAGTGGTCATGCGTCCGCGCCCGCCGGGGTTCCCCAGCCGACGTCACCGGGGCTGTCGCCGGCCACGACCACCCAGCCGACGTCGCCGGAGCCGCCCGCGGTGACCGCCCAGCCGACATCCTGGGCCGAAGTGTGCTCTGTCTTGGTCGGGCTCACACCCCAGCCGACGTCGAGAGGACCAGCCGCACCGCTGGCCAGCGCGACTACGAAGGCAGTGGCAAGCACCGAGCGAAGCATTCTCTTTTTCATGGTCGGCTTCGTCCTCACTTGATGGCTTCCTCTCCCCCGTGAAACAAGACGATGGCTCATTCAGGCACGTCAATGCCACAGAAGAGATGCATCATGTTCCTGCACGTTCAGGACCCTGGGGGGTGGAGATTTGCCAACAAAGAGCACAAAGCCGACACATCCTCATGGCATCACAGACCTGTGTGCCGACGGTTCACGTCTCTACGCCAGTGCTCTCAGTTCCGGACGTATCTCCCGGAACGAGGTCGAGAACGCGCCCTGTCTGCTCGAATTCGCCCTGCTCCATCCCGATCCGGACGACCCGAGCTGGCTACGCCCGGTTCCTCCGTCCGTCGTACTCGCGCAGCAACTTCAGCCCCTGGAGCGCGAGATACAGGACCGGCGGCGGACCACCCTGGACCTCGCGGACGCCTTCCAGCCGTTCCTGGACATCAGTGCCCAGAAACCCGCCACCACGCACGCGATCACCGTGCTGGAGGGCATCGACCGTATCCATGCCGCGCTCGACATGGCCATCGCGGAGGCGCGCACCGAGGTCCTGACCGTGCAGCCCGGAGGCAGCCGGCCGGAGCACATCCTCAGCCAGGCGCTCAAGCGCAGCAAGCCGCTGATCGAGCGCGGCATCTCCATGCGGACGCTCTACCAGCACACCGTCCGGCACAGTCAGAGCACGTACGCCTACATGGACCAGATGGCGGGCGCCAAGGTCGAGATCCGCACGCTCGAGGAGCTCATCGAGCGGCTCATCATCTGCGACAGCTCGGTCGCCTTCATCCCCGCCCAGGACGACCGGACGGTCGCCCTGGAGCTGCGCCACCCCGGTCTCGTGCAGTACCTGATCAAGGTCTTCGAACAGCTCTGGCAGCGGGCCACCCCGCTGATGGACGAGGTTCCCTACGAGTCCACCCCCGAGGGCATCACCGGCGTCCAGCGGTCCATAGCGAAGCTGCTCATCGAGGGCCATGTCGACGAGGCGATCGCCCGCCGGCTCGGCATGAACGTCCGCACCTGCCGGGCCCACATAGCCAAGCTGGCGGCCGCCCTGGGCAGCGGCAGCCGGGCCCAGCTCGGCTATCTCATCGCCCAGTCCGGCATCCTGGACCGTGAGTGACGCCTCCGGCGGGGTGCGGTGGTGTTTGCAGCTGGGCGGTTGGGGGCGCCGTCCCTGGGGGCTGCCGCCCCCAGACCCCCGCTTCGACCTGAACGGCCTCGTCCTCAAACGCCGGACGGGCTGAAATGCCTCAGCGGGGCGTCGGGGATTGCTGGCCCGGAAGCGTGACCGACGAGCCGATGTCCGCCGGGTGGCGTGGGCCGTCGAGGCCCACCTGGGCTATGCGGACGCCGAGTTGGGTGCGGCTGGCCGCGCCCAAGGTCTCGGAGAGGCGGGCGATGTGGGCGCGGCAGGTGCGGACGCTTATGCCGAGCCGTTCCGCGATCACCGCGTCCTGGTGGCCCTCCGCAAGGAGCGCCGCGATGGACTGCTCACGGTGGGAGATGCCCTCGATGCCGGTGTCGGGCAGCGGCGCGGTCAGCGGGATGGCGAGGCGCCAGAGGCGTTCGAAGACCGTGACCAGGTACTCGACCAGGGCCGGGTGGCGCAGCTCCAGCGCCAGGGTGCGGTCCGCGTTCGCCGGGATGAAGGCCACCGTGCGGTCGAAGAGGATCAGCCGGTCGATCACCTCGTCCAGGGTGCGGGCCTCGACCGAACCGCCCATCAGTTCAAGGTAGTTGAGCAGGCCCTGGCCGTGCCGGGCCACGTGCGTGTACAGGTCGCGCATGCGCACTCCCCGGCCGCGCAGCGCGAGTGCCCGGTGCAGGCCCTCGGTCAGTTCGTGCTCGGGGCGGATGCCACCCGGCTGGACGGTGAGGACCTCCGTGGTGCACGCCTCGGTCGCCGCGTCCATGGCCGCCTGGATACGGGACAGCCCGTCGAGGACACGGATCGCGGTGCCCTCCGCGGCTCCGGAGCCCGCCTGCGTCGCGGGCCCCAGACCGGCGTACCGCTCGACGGCGGCGACCGCCGCGCCCACCCGCCGCTGGCTCGCGCTGACCTCGTCGTAGACCCCGCGCAGCAGCCTGGTCATGACCTCCTGCGGGGACGTCGGGACCAGCCAGGCCATGTCGTCGGGGTCGGGGTGCAGCAGGGCCAGTTCCAGCAGGCACGGCACCGGTTCGGCGTCCCGGCGCGCCACCCGGCCCCGCCGTACGGCCCGGGAGTACACACGATCCCCGGCGTCGCACAGTCGGTCGGCACCGTGTGGATGCTCATCCGTCCCGTGCCCGGTCATCGCCCATCCCACCCCCGGTTCCAGCGTCTTCCGCAGCGCAACTATGCGCGGCCCGGACCAGCTCCGCAACACGGCTCGACCCGAACTGAGCGGCCGAAACCACCTATACGTCCGGCTATTTCCGGCCCTCCACCAACCGCCTTGCAACAACCTGACGCCGCCACGACAACCGCCGGTTGCGCCCCGTCAGGGGCGCGGGGAACTGCGCGATCAACCACGACGACGCCGCAGAAGACCGACAACCCATTCCGCCACACCCCGCGGAGCACTCAGCATGCAAGCTGCCGGAAATGAGTCAGTGATCGTCGCGTTACACCCCGCCTCTAACGTCCCCTCATGGCGGACATATTTGACGCATACGCATTGGCCGATGCGTGGGACGAAATGTTTGAGCGGCCGGGCGAGGTCAGGGCCGCCTACGAGCCAGTGCTGACGGCCCTGCAGCCCATCGAGCCGAGTGAACTCCGGTTCCGGGCCGACCAGATGGCCCGGGCCTTCACGGACCGCGGTGTGACCTACGCCTTCGCGGGCGAGGAGCGGCCCTGGCCGCTGGATCTGGTGCCCCGGATCCTCGACGCCCTGGAATGGGATCTCATACAACGCGGGGTGAGCCAGAGAGTCAGGGCCCTGGAGGCCTATCTCGCCGACGCCTACGGGCAGTGCCGCGCCTTCGAGGACGGTGTCGTGCCCTGGCGGCTGCTGCTCAACTCCGGCCACTTCCACCGGGCGGCGCAGGGCGTCGAGCCGCCCGGCGGCGTCCGCATCCATGTCGCCGGCATCGACCTCGTACGCGACGAGGCCGGGGACTTCCGGGTGCTCGAGGACAATGTGCGGGTGCCCAGCGGGGTGTCGTACGTCATCGAGAACCGGCGCGCGATGACCCGGATCTTCCCGTCCCTGTTCGCGGAACAGCATGTGGTGCCCGTCGACGGATACGCGCAGAAGCTGCTCTCCGCCCTGCGCGCCGCCGCCCCCGACGGTGCGCAGGACCCGAGGGTCGTCGTACTCACCCCGGGCCCCAGCAACGCCGCCTACTTCGAACACGCCCTGCTCGCCCGGCTGATGGGCGTGCAGCTGGTCGAGGGGCACGACCTGGTCTGCCGCAACAACCGCGTCTGGATGCGCACCACACGCGGCGAGGTGCCCGTCCATGTCGTATACCGGCGGCTCGACGACGACTTCCTCGATCCGCTCCACTTCCGCCCGGACTCGGTGATCGGCTGCCCCGGCATCATGGGCGCAGCCATGGCGGGCAACGTCACACTCGCGAACGCCGTGGGCAACGGGATCGCGGACGACAAGCTGCTCTACACGTACGTACCGGACCTGATCCGTTACTACCTCTCCGAGGAACCGATTCTGCCGAACGTCGAGTCTTATCGGCCCGATGAGCCAGGGCAGTTGGAGGCGGTCCTCGACCAGATCGACCGGCTGGTCATCAAGCCCGTCGACGGCGCGGGCGGGCAGGGAATCGTGATCGGTCCCAAGGCCGACAAGGACACCCTCGAGCGCACTCGCAAAGCCGTCACCGCCGACCCGCGCGGCTTCATCGCCCAGCGGCCCGTCGCCCTGTCCACCTCCCCCACCCTCGCGGGCGAGCGCATGGCACCCCGCCACATCGACCTCAGGCCCTTCGCCGTGAACGACGGCAACGATGTCTGGGTGCTCCCGGGCGGCCTGACCCGAGTGGCCCTCCAGGAGGGCAACCTGATCGTCAACTCCAGCCAGGGCGGCGGCTCCAAGGACACCTGGGTGCTCGCGGAGGGCCCGGCCGAGCAGCCGGCGCCCGAGCCCGCCGCCGCGCTCCCCTCCGTCGCCCCGCGCCGGCTCGGACCCGACGGCACCCGTGCCGTCGTACAGGAAGGGGCGCAGCAGCAGTGAACGACGTGATCCTCTCCCGGATAGCCGAGGCCCTGACCTGGACCGGCCGCTATGTCGAGCGCGCCGACGCCACGGGCCGCATCCTCGACGCGTATCTGCACCGTCTGCTGGAGGACCCCTGGCGCGACGAGGACGCCGCCTGCCGGTCGCTGTACGCGATCCTCGGCATGGACGCGGGCGGCGAACGCGTGGACATGCAACAGGTCCTGGACCAGCTGGCCTTCGACGCCCGTTCGACGGGGTCGATCGAGGGCGCGCTGGGGGCGGCGCGGCTGAATGCCCGCAGCGCCCGTGAGGCCATCTCCTCCGAGATGTGGGAGTGCCTCAACTCCACCTGGCACGCGCTGGCCGACCAGCGGATGGCGGCCCGGCGTACGGGCCCGTACGCCTATCTGGAACTGGTGCGCCGCCGGGCCGCGTTGTTCTTCGGCCTCGCCGACTCGACCATGAGCCGGGACGACAGCTGGCGTTTCGTCGTCCTGGGCCGCAGCCTGGAGCGGGTGGACATGACCGTACGGCTGCTGTCCGTGCGCGTGCTGGACGCCGTGCACGCGCCCGACTGGCCGACGCTGCTGAGCGCCTCGGGCGCCGACGAGGCGTATGCACGTGTGAACGGCGGTTTCGGCGACACCCCGCGAGTGGCCGAATTCCTGCTCCTGGACCGGGACTTCCCGCGCTCGGCGCTGCATGCGCTCACCACGGCGGAGGAGTGCCTTACGGCGCTGGGCCGCCCCCGCCAGGACCCGGCGCGCCGCCCGATCGGCCGGCTGCGCACCCGTCTCGAATACCTGGACACCCACTCGCTCGAAGACCAACTGCCGGTCCTGCTGGGGGATCTGCAGCAGGCCTGCATGGCGTCCGCGGACGCGGTGGCGGAGCGGTTCTTCCCGTACCAGGGGCCCGTCGAGTGGGCCCAGGAAGGAGCCTGACATGGCTCGTCGCCTCCGCATCAAGCACACCACCCGGGTCTCCTACGCCCAGCCCGCGGCCTCCTCGCACAACGAGGTCCGCATGACCCCGCTGACGCTGCCGGGCCAGACCACCCTGGACGCGCGAGTCACCGTGAACCCCACGACGCCCACCTGGTCGTACTGGGACTACTGGGGCACCCAGGTCACCGGCTTCGACCTGATGGACCCGCACGGCAAACTCACCATCATCGCCTCCAGCCTGGTCGAGACGTCCCCGGCGGAACCACTCCCCAAGGCGCCCTCGTGGGCCGAGCTGGCCGAACGGACCGCGAACTCCCGTCTGTTGGAGTTCGCGAACCCGACGGGCCGCACGACGGTCCCGCCGAAGCTGGTCAAGAAGGCTCGGAAGGCGGCGGCCGGCCTCGACCCGCACGAGACGGCGGTCGCGGTCTCGGCGCTGGTCTCCGACCGGGTGTCGTATCTCCCGGGCGCGACCAGCGTGAACACCTCCCCGGCGGAGGCCTGGGAGCAGGGCGCGGGGGTCTGCCAGGACATCACCCACCTCACCGTCGCCCTGCTGCGGGGCGTGGGGCTGCCGGCCCGCTACGTCTCCGGCTACCTCCACCCCGAGCGCGAGGCCGAACTCCACCGTCCGGTCGCCGGGCAGAGCCACGCCTGGATCGAGTACTGGGCGGGTGACTGGTGCGGCTACGACCCCACCAACAGCACCCGGGCCGACGAATCCCACGTGGTCGTGGCGCGCGGTCGCGACTACGACGACGTCACCCCGCACAAGGGCATCTACCGGGGCGTGCCCGGCGGACCGCCGGATGTGTCGGTGGAGTTCACTCGGGTGGCGTGAACACCCGCCAGAGGGCCGGAGGGCGCTTGCAGGCGTCCTCCGGCCCTCTGCTCATTTCAGGCCGATCGCCGAGCACTCCGACGAGAACTTCGACGTGCAGATCTGCGAGATCTTGTAGATGCCGTCCGCGACGACCGTCGACTTGATGTTCTTCTTCGTCAGGGCCGTCACGGTGACGAGCTGCGCGGGGATGCCCTTGTTGGTGGGGCTGTCGACGTTGTCCTGGGTGAGGGCGTCGAACTCGATCTCCTTGCCCTGCACCTTGGCCACCGCCATCTGCGCCGCCGCCGCGGCCTCCTGCGGGTACGACTTGTACACGCTCATGTACTGCTCGCCCGCGACGATCCGCTGCACGGCCTCCAGCTGCGCGTCCTGGCCGGTGAGCGGCGGCAGCTTGGTGACGCCGGCGTTCTGCAAGGCCGTGACGATGCCGCCGGCCATGCCGTCGTTGGCGGAGTAGATTCCGGCGATGTTGCCCTTGCCGATGGCGTCGATCGCCGCCTTCATGTTGGCCTGGGCGTTCTTCGGGTCCCAGTCCTTGGTGTCGTACGACTTGGCGATCGTCACCTTGCCGTTGAGCTCGGACAGGGCGCCCGCCTTGAACTGCTTGGCGTTCGGGTCGGTGGGCGAGCCGTTCATCATGACGATCTTGTCGGAGGTGCTGACGTTGCTGCCCAGCGCCTCCAGCAGGGTGCGGCCCTGGACCTCGCCGACGAGTTCGTTGTCGAAGGAGATGTACGCGTCGATCGGACCCTCGGCCAGCCGGTCGTAGGCGATGACCGGGATACCGGCGTCCTTCGCCTTCTTCACCTCGCCGGCGATGGCATGCGAGTCCACGGCGTCCAGCAGGATGATGTCGACCTTGTCGTCGATCATCTGCTGCATCTGGCTCGCCTGCTTGTCCGCGTTCTGGCCGGCGTTGCGGTAGTCGACCTTGCCGCGCTGCTTGGTGAGCGAGGCGACCTGCTTCTTGATGATGGGGTAGTCGAAGTCCTCGTACCGGGTGTTGGCCGTCTCCGGCAGCAGCAGTCCGATCGTGACGTCGTTGCCCTTCGTGGGGCTCGCCGAACTGCCGTCCCCCGACACGTTCAGCACGCCGCAGGAGGAGAGCGACAGAGTCATCGTGGACGCTGCCACGGCTATGGCGGTACGACGCGTGGGACGCATGGAGGAGCTCACTTCTGGTGTCTTCCGGACGCGGGCGCAGCTTGCGACCCAGGTGACTGAAAAGCCAACGCGGAGCGGCCCCCAAGCGTCAAGCGCTACTACTTAACGAGTGCGCAACGCCACGCTCCGCTGAGCATGTAAAGACATGAAGGAAACGCCTCCAAAGGTCCTTTACGGACTCTCCATGCAACCGCAGGCAATCGGAAGGCAAAGATCCGCACAAGCAACCCGAATCCACGCGATTCATGATCACGACTGCTTCCGTCAGCCGTTCGCATCTCGTCCGGAGGACCGAACAAACCCGGCCACACCCACGACCGCCGAGGACGTACGAAAAGGGCCCGGAGGTTCAACCTCCGGGCCCCTTCGACGGCTTGACGCGACGGTCCGCGACGGTCAGTCGGACCGCTGCCCCTTGGGCCGCCACACCACCAGCGCGCTGGTCTGCTGCACCTCCTGGTACGGCACCAGATCACGGCGGTACGACGCATGCACCGCCGCCTCGCGCTGCTGCATCGCCGCCGCGGCACCCTCGACCGCCGTCTGGAGTTCCGCGACGCGCTGCTGGAGCGCGGCGACCTGGTTCTCCAGTTCGATGATCCGCTTGATGCCGGCCAGGTTGATGCCCTCGTCCTGAGACAACGCCTGCACGGTACGCAGCAGTTCGATGTCACGGGCCGAGTAGCGGCGGCCCCGCCCGGCCGTGCGGTCCGGGGAGACCAGGCCGAGGCGGTCGTACTGCCGCAGGGTCTGCGGGTGCAGGCCGGAGAGCTGGGCCGCCACCGAGATGACGTAGACCGGGGTTTCCTCGGTCAGTTCGTACGGGTTGCGTCGACGGCCGGTCCCATCCATGGCTCTCTCATGCTCCCTTCGCGGCCTGGAACAGCTCCGCCCGCGGGTCCTCGCCCGCGGTCGCCTCGCGATACGCCTCCAGTGCGTCACGAGCCTTCCCCGTCAGGTCCGTCGGGACACTCACCTCGACGGTGACCAGGAGGTCGCCGCGGGTGCCGTCCTTGCGGACCGCGCCCTTGCCGCGGGCGCGCATGGTGCGGCCGTTGGGCGTGCCCGGGGGCAGCTTCAGGGTGACGGGAGGGCCGCCCAGGGTGGGGACCCTGACCTCGCCGCCCAGGGCCGCCTCCGAGAACGTCACCGGGACGGTGACGGTCAGGTTGTCGCCCTTGCGGCCGAACACCGGGTGCGCGTCGACATGCACGGTCACGTACAGGTCGCCCGCGGGGCCGCCCCGCTCGCCCGGCGCGCCCTTGCCGCGCAGCCGGATGCGCTGGCTGTCGGAGACTCCGGCCGGGATACGGACCTGCATCGTCCGGGAGGACTTCGCACGCCCCGAGCCCTTGCAGACCTCGCAGGGGTTCTCCGCGATCAGGCCGCGGCCCTTGCAGTCCGGGCAGGGGTCGGTGAGGGAGAAACCGCCGCCGGAACCCCGCGCGACCTGGCCGGTGCCGACGCACGTCGGGCACACCCGCGGGTTGCCGTTCGCGTCGCCGGTGCCCGAGCAGGCCTTGCAGGGTGACTGCGAGGACATGCGCAGCGGGACCGTCGCCCCCTCGATCGCCTCGGTGAAGCTGAGGCTGACCTCGGTGTCGATGTCCTGGCCGCGCCTGGGCTGCACCCGCGTGGTGCCGGAGCTGCCCCGGTTGAACAGGCCCCCGAAGACATCACCGATTCCGCCGCCGAAGCCTCCGGAACCCCCGCCGCCGCCGCCCTGGGTGCCGCCTCCGAAGAGGTCGCCCAGGTCGAAGTTGAAGGAGCCGCCGCCTGCGCCCGGCCCGGGGCGGAAGCCGCCGTTGCCGAAGAGGGCGCGGGCCTCGTCGTACTCCTTGCGCTTCTTGGGGTCGCCGAGTATGTCGTTCGCCTCGGAGATCTCCTTGAAGCGCTCCTCGGCCTTGGCGTTGCCCTTGTTGGCGTCCGGGTGGTTCTCGCGGGCGAGCTTCCGGTACGCCTTCTTGATCTCGGCCTCGGTGGCGTCCTTGGGGACGCCGAGGACCTTGTAGTAGTCCTTCTCGATGAAGTCCTTGGTGCTCATCCTCGACGCGCCCCCTTTCCGGTGTTCCGCTCGGTGTTTACGACCTCAGCCCTCCTCAGGGCCGTTGTCCTTGTCGTCGCCGGCCTCGGCACTCTCCTCGGCCTTGACCGTCTGCGCGCCGGGCTGCGGTTCGGCGACGGCCACCCGCGCGGGGCGGATGGTGCGCTCGCCGATGCGATACCCGGGCTGCAGAATCGCCACGCACGTCGTCTCGGTGACGTCGGGCGCGTACGAGTGCATCAGGGCCTCGTGGATCGTCGGGTCGAAGGGCTCGCCCTCCTTGCCGAACGCCTGCAGTCCCATCTTCGCCGCGACGGTCTCCAGCGACTCCGCGACGGACTTGAATCCGCCGACGAGTTCGCCGTGGTCCCGCGCGCGGCCGATGTCGTCGATCACGGGCAGAAGCTCGGTCAGGAGGTTCGCGATGGCGATCTCCTTGACCGTGATCCGGTCCCGCTCGACCCGGCGGCGGTAGTTCTGGAACTCGGCCTGGAGCCGCTGGAGGTCCGTGGTGCGCTCTTCGAGCGCCTTGCGCACCTGGTCCAGCTGGGCCGTCAGACCGGCGATCTGTGCACTTGCGTCCCCGGCCGGGGCCGCCCCCTCCCCCGAGGAGGGGGAGGCGGCCTTCGGCTCGGCGTCTTCGGGGGTGGCGCCGGAGGGGACGTCGGGCTTCTCGTCGAAGCCCGGAGTCTCCTCCGTCACGCGGCACCGTCCTTGCGCTCGTCGTCCACGATCTCGGCGTCCACGACGTCGTCGTCGGCCTTCGGAGCCTCGGCGCCCGCACCGCCGGCGGCGGCTTGCGAGGCCTGGGCGTCGGCGTACATGGCCTGGCCCAGCTTCTGCGAGACGGCCGCGACCTTCTCGGTGGCGGTGCGGATCTCGGCGGTGTCCTCGCCCTTGAGCGCGGTCTTCAGCTCCTCGACGGACGCCTCGACCTCGGTCTTGATCTCGCCCGGGACCTTGTCCTCGTTGTCCTTGAGGAACTTCTCCGTCTGGTAGACGAGCTGCTCGCCCTGGTTGCGGGTCTCGGCGGCCTCGCGGCGGGCGTGGTCCTCCTCCGCGTACTTCTCGGCCTCCTGGCGCATCCGGTCGACCTCGTCCTTCGGCAGCGAGGAGCCGCCGGTGACGGTCATCTTCTGCTCCTTGCCCGTGCCCAGGTCCTTCGCGGTCACGTGCATGATGCCGTTGGCGTCGATGTCGAAGGCGACCTCGATCTGCGGGACACCGCGCGGGGCCGGCGGCAGACCGGTCAGCTCGAACATCCCGAGCTTCTTGTTGTACGCCGCGATCTCGCGCTCGCCCTGGTAGACCTGGATCTGCACGGACGGCTGGTTGTCCTCGGCGGTGGTGAAGATCTCGGACCGCTTGGTCGGGATCGTCGTGTTCCGCTCGATGAGCTTCGTCATGATGCCGCCCTTGGTCTCGATACCGAGGGACAGCGGGGTCACGTCGAGGAGCAGGACGTCCTTGACCTCACCCTTGAGGACACCGGCCTGCAGGGCGGCGCCGATGGCGACGACCTCGTCCGGGTTGACGCCCTTGTTGGCGTCCTTGCCGCCGGTCAGCTCGCGGACGAGCTCGGCTACGGCGGGCATACGGGTGGAGCCACCGACGAGGACGACGTGGTCGATCTCGTTGATGGAGATGCCGGCGTCCTTGATGACGTTGTGGAACGGCGTCTTGCAGCGCTCCAGCAGGTCGGCCGTCAGCTGCTGGAACTGAGCCCGGGTGAGCTTCTCGTCCAGGTGCAGCGGGCCCTCGGCGGAGGCGGTGATGTAGGGCAGGTTGATCGAGGTCTCGGTGGACGAGGACAGCTCGATCTTGGCCTTCTCGGCAGCCTCACGCAGACGCTGCAGGGCCATCTTGTCCTTGCCGAGGTCCACGCCGTGACCGCTCGCGAACTGCTTGACCAGGTAGTCGACGACGCGCTGGTCCCAGTCGTCACCACCGAGGTGGTTGTCGCCGTTGGTGGCCTTCACCTCGACGACGCCGTCACCGATCTCCAGCAGGGACACGTCGAAGGTGCCGCCGCCGAGGTCGAAGACGAGGATCGTCTGGTCGTCCTTGTCGAGGCCGTACGCGAGCGCGGCCGCGGTCGGCTCGTTGACGATGCGCAGGACGTTCAGACCGGCGATCTCGCCGGCCTCCTTCGTCGCCTGACGCTCGGAGTCGTTGAAGTAGGCCGGGACGGTGATGACCGCGTCGGTCACCTTCTCGCCCAGGTAGGCCTCGGCGTCCCGCTTCAGCTTCTGCAGGATGAAAGCGGAGATCTGCTGCGGGTTGAAGGGCTTCCCGTCGAGCTCGATCTTCCAGTCCGTGCCCATGTGGCGCTTCACGGAGCGGATGGTCCGGTCCACGTTCGTAACCGCCTGGCGCTTGGCGACCTCGCCGACGAGCACCTCACCGTTCTTCGCGAAGGCGACGACGGACGGCGTGGTCCTGGCACCCTCGGCGTTGGTGATGACGGTGGGCTCGCCGCCCTCCAGAACGCTGACGACGGAGTTAGTCGTGCCCAGGTCGATGCCGACCGCACGTGCCATGGTGAATCCTCCAGCTGACTTGAGTGGAACGGACTCAAGTGTGCACGACGCCCGCCGATGGGTCAACAGACCTGAGTCGCACCGACTCAACTCTTATCCGTTCCTTACACGCAACTGGCCGCTGACCTGCGTCGATTGCGTGGCCACCGGCCGCCGAAGTCCGTACACAGGCACCCGAAGGAGCATGAGTACGACGACGAGCGCCACCCCTCCCACCCACAACACCGCGGACCGGTCGGTCCATCCGATGTGCATGAGCACCCCGACCAGCACCCCCGCGAAGGCCCCGATGCCGGGCAGCACGGTCGCCCCCTGCGGGGTGAGCCCCAACCGCCGCAGCCGGTGCGCCACATGGTCGGGCCCGCCCCGCAGCAACGGCCGCCCGGCCAGCCGCCGCGACAGGACCACCAGGAGTACGTCGGCGCTCGCCAGCACGGTGAGCGAGAACAGCACTCCCGCACTGGACGCCAGCCCGTAGCCGGCCCGGGTGAACACGGCCGACGCGGCCAGCAGGAACCCGGTGAACATCGACCCGCACGCACCGAGGCCCACGCGCGCGGGCGGCCAGTTGTGCATGAGGAACCCGGTCAGCGCGGCGGCCAGCACGCTCAGCAGCACCGCGAGCCCGTCCATCACCTCGGCCGCCGCGCAGGCACCGACCCCGAAGGCGGTGAGCACGCCGACGGTCCCCGCGAGCGCGTCCGCATGGTCGAGCGCGTTGAACCCGACGGCGACGAAGACGATCCAGCAGACGGCGAGCAGCCCGACCGGCACCCCGGTCTCGTCGTACGGCACCACGCCGGCCGCCGCGGCGGCCGTACCGGCGACGAGGACCCGCGTCTTGACCCGCCGCACATCCGCGACGAGCCCGAGCGCCGCGACGGCACCCCCGGCGGCGAGCAGCCTCCCCACCCCGGCCCCGAGCGGCGCGACGCCGGTCCGGTCCATGGCCACCGCCACCGCACAGGTGGCGAGCACCACGGCCAAACCCCCGAACAGCGGCACGGGCCGCTGCCGCTGCCGTCTGCGTTCGACGATCCCGAGGCGCAGCGCGGGCACCCGCAGCAGCGCGGTGAGCACGGCGGCGAGCAGGAGGGCTGTGGTGGCGGCGGCGATCCCGTATAGCACGGATCTAAATTAGGGGCAAATTTCCCCATTAGGCATGAATAACACGATCGGATCACCCCAGGTCTTTGTCGACCTTTAAGGCAACCCTCAGCGATCCAGATCACTGCACGCCTGGCTACAGTGCGTTGGAAGATGAGGGTAGTCTCAGACGGACTGCATAAGTTACCGCTTAGTAATCTCCCTCGCAGGCCCGAGGAGCCCCCAAATGCAACTCGCCGCGATCATCGTGTCGCTGGTGCTGACCGTGGTCGGCGTTGCGCTGCTCGCACGCGCCATCGGTCAGTTCGTCCGGTACTTCAAGCTGGGCCAGCCCGTGCCCGCCGCCAGCCGGACCGACAACCCCTATTCGCGCAGCGTGACGCTGGTACGGGAATTCCTCGGCCACACGCGGATGAACCGCTGGGGCATCGTCGGCTTCGCCCACTGGTTCGTCGCCATCGGCTTCCTGACGCTGCCGCCGACCATCATCACGGCGTACGGGCAGCTCTTCCAGGCCGACTGGACGCTCCCGGTCATCGGCGGCTTCCTGCCGTACGAGCTGTACATCGAGTTCATCGCCGCGATGACGACGCTCGGCATCGTCACGCTGATGGTCATCCGCCTGCTGAACCTGCCCTCGCGGCCCGGCCGCAAGTCCCGCTTCGCAGGCTCGAAGATGGGCCAGGCGTACTTCGTCGAGTACGTCATCCTCACCATCGGCCTCGCGATCTACGTGCTGCGCGGCCTGGAGGGCGCGCTGCACCACGTGGACCACTTCGAGGCGGCGTACTTCGCCTCGTACCCGCTGATCCTGGCCTTCAAGGGCCTGAGCGTCGCCACGCTGCAGAACCTGGTCTACCTGGCCGCCATGATCAAGCTGGGCACGACCATGATCTGGATGATCACGGTCAGCCTGAACACCAACATGGGCGTCGCCTGGCACCGCTTCCTCGCGTTCCCGAACATCTGGTTCAAGCGCAACGCGACCGGTGAGACGGCGCTCGGCGCCCTGCAGCCGATGACGTCGGGCGGCAAGCCGATCGACTTCACCGACCCGGGCGACGACGACGTCTTCGGCGTCTCCCAGGTCGAGCAGTTCTCCTGGAAGGGCCTGCTGGACTTCTCGACCTGCACCGAGTGCGGCCGCTGCCAGTCCCAGTGTCCCGCCTGGAACACGGGCAAGCCCCTCTCTCCCAAGCTCCTGATCATGTCCCTGAGGGACCACGCCCACGCCAAGGCCCCGTACCTGCTGGCCGGCGGCGGCAAGTCCATGGAGGGCGAGGAGAAGGCGACGGAGGAGCAGCTGGCCGACGTCCCCGCCGCGGCTCTCGCCGAGGCCGAGCGCCCGCTGATCGGCACTCTTGAAGACAACGGCGTCATCGACCCGGACGTCCTGTGGTCCTGCACCACCTGCGGCGCCTGCGTCGAGCAGTGCCCGGTGGACATCGAGCACATCGACCACATCGTCGACATGCGCCGCTACCAGGTGATGATCGAGTCGGCCTTCCCCTCCGAGGCGGGCACGATGCTCAAGAACCTGGAGAAGAAGGGCAACCCCTGGGGCCTGGCCAAGAAGCAGCGCCTGGAGTGGCTCAAGGAGGTCGAGTTCGAGGTCCCGGTCGTCGGCCAGGACATCGAGGACCTCACCGAGGTCGAGTACCTGTACTGGGTCGGCTGCGCCGGAGCCCTGGAGGACCGCGCGAAGAAGACCACGAAGGCCTTCGCGGAACTCCTCCACATCGCGGGCGTGAAGTTCGCGATCATGGGCGGCGACGAGAAGTGCACCGGCGACTCCGCCCGCCGTCTCGGCAACGAGCCCCTGTTCCAGGAGCTCGGCATGGAGAACGTCATGGCCCTGAACATGGCGTTCGGCGAGGAGCTGGACGACGACGGCAAGGTCGTCCCGGAGTCCGCCAAGCCGAAGTCGGCGAAGAAGATCGTCGCCACCTGCCCGCACTGCCTCAACACCATCGGCAACGAGTACCCGCAGCTCGGCGGCGACTACGAGGTCATCCACCACACCCAGCTGCTGCAGCACCTGGTCGACGAGGGCAAGCTGGTCCCGGTCACCCCGGTCGAGGGCATCATCACCTACCACGACCCCTGCTACCTGGGCCGCCACAACAAGATCTACACGCCCCCGCGCGAGATCATCGCGAACGTCCCGGGCCTGCGCAACGAGGAGATGCACCGCCACAAGGAGCGCGGCTTCTGCTGCGGCGCCGGCGGCGCGCGCATGTGGATGGAGGAGCGCATCGGCAAGCGCATCAACAACGAGCGCGTCGACGAGGCCCTCTCCCTCAACCCCGACATCGTGTCGACGGCCTGCCCCTTCTGCCTGGTGATGCTGACCGACTCGGTCAACGGCAAGAAGAACGAGGGCAAGGCCAAGGAGTCCATCCAGGTGGTGGACGTCGCCCAGCTCCTCCTGGAGTCGGTGAAGACGCCGGTCGACCCGGCCGGCGAACCGGAGTCGGAGACCGCACCGGAGCCGGAGCCGGTGAAGTAGCAGGCCTTACGGCTGTGCCGACGCCCCCATGTCCCGTGCGGACGTGGGGGCGTCTTCGTAGGCAGACAAACCTCGGTACGGTAATGCGCCCTGTAAGGGGCGCGGGGAACTGCGCGACCGGCCCCCACCGGCCCGCGGGTTTGTCACCGTTCTTCCAGCGGAGCGCCTACGCGCCCTTCGGCCCCGCCTGCTGCACCACCTCGAAGGACCACAGGGTCGACCCGCTGGCCGCCGGCTTGGGCCGCTCCGCGCCCTCGGCGCCGCCCTGGTGGGCGGACTTCATCGGCCCCTCCATCCACGCCTGGAACGACTTCTCGTCGCGCCAGCGCGTGTACACGAGGTAGGTGTCCGTCCCCTCGACCGGCCGCAACAGCTCGAACCACTCGAACCCGTCGGAGTTCTCCACGGCATGGGCCCGCGAGGCGAACCGCTTCTCCAGGACCTCCCGCTGCTCGGCAGGCACGGTCAGCACATTGATCTTGACTACGCTCATGCCCCCATCTTGAACCCCGCCCCGCTCCGGGCGACTGTCGCCCCGCCCCGAACGCATGCATCATTGCCCAGGCGTTGTCGACGGTGCTGACGAGGTGGACGGTGCGCGTGCGAAGAGGCGGGACATGTACGGCGGCACTCGTCGGCTGCACCCTTCTCCTCGCCGCCTGCGGCCCCGGCGCCGACGCGGGCGTCGCCAAGCACACCCCCGTACAGATCGCGGACGCCCCGGCCAAGCTGCCCATCCCGCACGGCAAGGGCGGCAGGACCCCCGACGACTTCAACGGCGACGGCCACCGCGACCTCGTCCTGGACGACCTGGTCAAGGCGCAGAGCCACGCCGACGACGCCGGCATCGGCATCGTCTACGGCGGCGCGCACGGACTCGCCCCGGGGGCAAGGCAGTTGCTCGCCCCCGCCCGGTACGCGGCCCGCACCAAGGGCCAACTCCCCGCCGTCTTCGACGCGGAGGCGACCTGCGACCTGGACCAGGACGGTTTCACCGACCTGGTGGTCTCCACCGATCCGCCCTACGACGGCCAGGGGCAGCCCCCCGTCCCCCTCCAGCTCCTCTTCGGCTCGCCCACCGGCCTCACGCCCGCCGTCCACCTCACCGTCCCGGCCCGATCCCGCTTCGGCAACGACTGGCCCGACCAGCCGGTGTGCGGCGACTACGACGGCGACGGCGCCGAGGACCTGGTCCTGCACGCGTCCGCCGGTCAACTCACCTATCTGCGCGGCCCGTTCAGCCGTAGAGGCACCCCGCACGCGGCCACCGCTCCCATCCCCTCGACCGGCGAGCTCCCCACGGGCCCGGCCGCCGACGTGAACCACGACGGGTACGACGACCTCGTGGTCCGTACGGCAGAGGGCGCCGGCAAGGCGTCGATCGTCCTCGGCGGCCCCGCCGGCCCGACCCGCACCACGATCGCCCTCCCGGCGGGCATCGACATCGCCCTCGGCCGCTTCGGCCGGGGCAAGGCCCTGGACGCGGCGGTCGGCACCCTCGACGGAACGTCTCTGCGCTACGACCTCCCGACCCCCACCCGAGCCACCCTCGCCTCCCCCGGCTCCATGCTCGACACCGCCGACTTCGACGGCGACGGCCTGGGCGAACTCGTCTCCAGCGGCTCGGGGCTGAAGGTGTTCCGGGGCCGTGGAACAGGCCTGTCCACGGCGGGCATGGTGACCGTCGAGCCTCCGGCCCAGGGCACGACCAGGGTCCTCGCGGTCGGCGACTTCGACGGGGACGGGCGGGCCGACCTCGCGGTACGGACGTACCGGGGCGAGACGAAGGACACCGTCGCCGTCTACCGGGGTGCCAAGAAGGGTCTGCTGGCGAAGGAGCCGGCGGTCACCTTCTCCACCTCGGAGTTCCTGGCCGACTGACGCCACAACAACCTCAGGAATTTACCGGACTCACGTACAACCCTTACGCACCGTCGCAGGTCTCCTGATCGCCGACCGCGCGTGAACCCGAGGACAACTCCCGGCAAACACGGGCGGACGCGCACCCCATCGACTGTGGATGCCCGCCAGGCATCCCCGCATGCCGCAGGAGAAACCCGCATGCACAAGCCTCTGCGACTCGCCCTCGCGACGGCCACCGCCGTCGCTCTGACGGGCGGTCTGCTCACGTTCTCGGCCGTGAACGCCACGGCCGCGGACTCCACCCATGTCCCGCAGGCCGACTTCAACGGCGACGGGATCGGCGACGTGGCCTTCTCGGCCGCCGGCGCCTACGTCAGCGGCCACAAGAACGCCGGCCAGCTGGTCGTCCTCTACGGCACCGCCACCGGTGTCTCCTCCGCCAAGCGCTCCACCATCAGCCAGAACACCGCAGGCAACCCCGGCACCGCCGAGACCGGCGACGCCTTCGGCTCGGAGACCGCGTACGCCGACTTCAACGGCGACGGCTACGACGACCTCGCCGTCGGCTCGCCCGGCGAGGACGTCGGCAGCGACGTGGACGGCGGCGGCCTCGTGATCCTGTGGGGCTCGGCCTCCGGCATCACCGGCAAGGGCGTCGGCATCGCCGACCCGGCCCCGTCCAGCCACGACTACTGGGGCAAGAACCTCGCCGCCGGCGACTTCGACGGCGACGGCAAGGCCGACCTGGCCGTCGGCAGCTCCGCTGCCACGATCTACGTCTTCAAGGGCGGCTTCAACTCCTCCGGCACGGCCGGCGGCCGCTACACGATCAAGCCCGCCATCCAGAGCGGCAACGGCGCGAACGGCCCGCTCAACCTGACCGCCGGTGACGTCAACGGCGACAAGCGCACCGACCTGGTCGTCGACGGCTTCGAGACCGAGACCAGCTACGGCTGGAACCGCAACTACTACATCCCCGGCACCGCGAGCGGCCTGAGCCTCGCCTCCGCCCAGGCCCTCAAGCCGGGCGTCATCACCGCGATCGGCGACATCAACGGCGACGGCTACGGCGACATCGTCAGCGGCGCCCAGTGGGACACCACCACCAGCGACGGCACCGCCATCCCGGACTCCGGCAAGGGCGGCAAGGTCTGGGTCACCTACGGCTCCGACGGCGGCCCGACCACCTCCACCGGCATCACCCAGGACACCGGCAACGTCCCCGGCACCGCCGAGAGCAAGGACTGGTTCGGCTACGAACTCGACCTCGGCGACATCAACGGCGACGGCTTCCTCGACCTCGCGATCGGCGTCGCCGGCGAGAACATCGGCAGCGCCGTCAACACCGGCGCGGTCACCGTCCTCTACGGCACCTCCAGCGGCCTGGACACCACCTCCGGCGCCCAGGGCTTCGCCCAGAGCACCCCGGGAGTGCCCGGTAACGACGAGAACGACGACATGTTCGGCGCCGACGTCAAGCTCGACGACGTCACCGGCGACGGCAAGGCCGACCTGATCGTGGGCTCGTACGAGAACGACGGCAACGGCGCGGTCACCTATCTGCCCTCCGACGGCACCGTGATCACCACGACCGGCTCCCGCGCGGTCGCGCCGAGCACCTCGGGCGTCTCGACGACGGGAACGCCGTCCTTCGGCGCCAACTTCGCCGACTGACCGGCCCCGTACCGGAGCCGGGCCCTCACCCTCGGGCCCGGCTCCTTCTTCTCCCTAGGGGCTGCCCGGACGCGCCCCGTAGGGGATGTCACAGCTCGGCAGCAAAGCCGGGCCCGAACCGCCGGGCCGGACACGTCACTCTCCGGGAGCAGGTACGTTCGAAGGCGTGGCTGGATTCAGGATCGGACGCGGCGCCCGGAACAACGGCGCTCCGCAAACGCGACCGCAACAACCCCCGTACGGACAGCAGGCACCGCAGCGCCCGTCGCACGGCTATCCCCCGGCGCCGCAGCCCGGCCCCGGGCAGCAGCAGTACGGCAACGGCGGCGGCCAGTGGCCGCAGGGCAGCGGCGGCGGGTACGGAGAGCCGGAGTACTTCGGCGACGGCGGCGGCTATGCACCGCAGGGCAACCCGGACCCGTACGCGGCCAACAACCCGGGCCACACCCAGGCGTTCACGGTCGGCGAGGACCCGTACAACCAGGGTGGCACCTACCGCGCGGGCTCGGCCGCGGCGGCCCCGGTGGGCCCCCGCCTGCACTGGAAGGACCTGCTGAGGGGAATCATCTTCTCCCCCACCCAGACCTTCCTCCAGATGCGCGACTACACGATGTGGGGCCCGGCCCTCATCGTGACGTTCCTCTACGGCCTCCTCGCGGTCTTCGGCTTCGACGGCGCACGCTCGGACGCGATCAACGCCACCCTGGCGAACGCGGTCCCGATCGTCCTGACGACGGCCGTCGCCCTCGTCCTCTCGTCCTTCATCCTGGGCGTGGTCACCCACACCCTGGCCCGCCAGCTCGGCGGCGACGGCGCCTGGCAGCCCACGGTCGGCCTCTCCATGCTGATCATGTCCCTGACCGACACGCCCCGCCTGGTCTTCGCCATGTTCTTCGGCGGCAACGCAACCTTCGTCCAGGCCCTGGGCTGGGCGACCTGGGTCGCGGCAGGGGCGTTGCTGACGATGATGGTCAGCCGCTCCCACGACCTCCCCTGGCCGAAGGCCCTGGGCGCGTCGGCGATCCAGCTGATCGCCCTGCTGTCGATCGTGAAACTGGGCACGTTCTAGCCCGCACACCCGAGGACAACACAAAGGGGCTCCCGGCAGTGTGCCGGGAGCCCCTTTGTGCTGCACTCAGGCGTCGAGAACCTGCCCGGTCCGCTTGACCACGGGCGGCTCGACGGACCACGGGAAGTTGATCCACTCATCGGTGCGCTTCCACACGTATTCGCACTTCACGAGGGACTGCGACTTCTCGTAGATCACCGCGGAACGCACCTCGGCCACATGGTCGAGGCAGAAGTCGTGCACGAGCTTCAGCGTCTTCCCGGTGTCGGCGACGTCATCCGCGATCAGCACCTTCTTGTCAGTGAAATCAATCGCATTCGGGACAGGAGACAGCATCACGGGCATTTCGAGCGTCTGACCCACCCCGGTATAAAACTCCACATTGACCAGGTGGATGTTCTTGCAGTCGAGGGCGTAGGCAAGCCCACCCGCGACGAACACGCCCCCGCGCGCGATGCTGAGCACGACGTCCGGCTCGTACCCGTCGTCGGCGATGACCTGCGCAAGCTCGCGCACAGCACCCCCGAACGCCTCGTACGTCAGGTTTTCCCGCACACCGCTCGCACCGCTCACACCTGGGTCCGGTGGAAGTTGAGGTAGGACCGGGAGGCGGTGGGTCCGCGCTGCCCCTGGTACCGGGACCCGTACCGCTCGCTCCCGTACGGGAACTCGGCCGGCGAGCTCAGCCGGAACATGCACAGCTGCCCGATCTTCATGCCGGGCCACAGCTTGATGGGCAGGGTGGCGAGATTGGAGAGCTCGAGCGTCACATGCCCGGAGAAGCCGGGGTCGATGAACCCGGCGGTGGAGTGGGTGACGAGCCCGAGCCGCCCGAGCGAACTCTTGCCCTCGAGCCGCGAGGCGAGATCGTCGGGGAGCGTGATGGCCTCGTACGTGCTGGCCAGGACGAACTCCCCGGGATGCAGGATGAACGGCTCATCGCCCTCCGGCTCCACGAGCCGGGTGAGATCCACCTGCTCGACGGAGGGATCGATGTGCGGGTACCGGTGGTTCTCGAACACCCGGAAATACCGGTCCAGCCGCACGTCGACACTCGACGGCTGCACCATGGATTCGTCGTAGGGATCGATCACCACCCGCCCGGCGTCGATCTCGGCCCGGATGTCCTTGTCTGAGAGAAGCACGCCCTGAGGATACGCAAGGCGCGCGGACCGACCACAATCGCGCCGACCCACGCGCCCACTACGACCCTGATGCGCCGCTAACTCTTCTCAAGACCGACCGGCACCACACTGCGGAGCCGGGCACACCTCGGACACCGGACGAGCCGGCCGGGGCCGAGCCGCTCGGCCTGCTGCATCGGGAACGAAGCGGTGCTGAACACATGCCCATCGACACAACGGACGACGGTGCGCTCCATCAAGTCCTGCTCCATCAAGTCCCAGAGTCCCTTCCCCAAGAGCCACGTCCGGCTACTGTCCACCTGACGACAAATGCCACATTACGGGATCAACGGAACGGCTCTCCAGGGGGCACTCCGACCTCCCCCGGACCCTCACCCACCCCACCACCGTACGCCCCAACTCCGGCCCCCCGCAGCCTCATCACCCCCGCGAAACGCACCCGGGCCCCACGGCTTCAGCGCCGGGGGCCAGGCATGAGGTAAGGTGACGATGCATTCGGACACCGGCTCCAACCGGCGTCTTACGCGGGTGTAGTTTAATGGTAGAACATCAGCTTCCCAAGCTGAGAGCGCGAGTTCGATTCTCGTCACCCGCTCCATAATGAAACCCCAGGTCAGCGACCTGGGGTTTGTTTGTTGTCTAGTCCAATTCAGGGGTGGCGTGCCTGCAGGAGGTCGCGCATGGCCGGGTTCGAGATCAACAAGCGGGCCATCGAGAACGTGCAGCGAGAGATCGCGAAGGAATTCGAGCGCGCGGCCCGCAAGCATCCCATCCGCGTTCCGGTCCAGGTGGATGCTCCAGCGCTCCCGTCTACTTCACCTAACTGACTCCCAGGTCTTCCTCACTTGGCGGGCGACTCTCTGTCTGTGGACGAGATCCTCGGCGCGCTGGAGCACCTGACCCGGCGGGGGCTTGTCCGCCGGGTGGGCATGAACTCCGGTCGGCGGCGGGAGAGATGGGCGTGGTTGGTCCGCGTGTCTCGCTCGTGGAGGCGGCTGGCGCTGTCGGTGCTTGGTTTGCTGGAGGCTCGGGAGAAGAGCGTCCGGGAGGAGGTCGCACGGTTGCGGGAGGAGGCCGAGCGGGTGCAGGCCGCGCTCGGTGATGCGGAATGCGCGCTTCAGCGGCTGGTGGATGCCCGGGCGACGGTGGCCGAGGTGCTGGCCGAGCCGCCTTCCGTAGTCGCGGAGCCGTTGCAGAGCGCGGTGGCGAGGTCGCCGGTCCCGCGGCGGGACGGGACCTCCCGGTACTCAGGTGACCCGCATCGCCGAACCACCAGGAGGTCCCGTCTTCATGCGTCGGCCCCGGTGCGATCGCCCGATCAGGAACCCGCGTTCGAACCGACAGCCCGTAAGCGGATGGCTTCTCAGATGGCGGTAGAGAGTGCTACGTGGCGCCATTGGTCGAGTTCACGCCGTACCAGATCCAGCTTCGCCTCGACGCGCTCGACCGCGTCCGCGCCCAACTGCAGGCGCAGCGGCGGCTCGGCGACCTCGGTGACATCGACGATGGCCTTGGCTCCCTTCAGCGGATCGCCTGGCTGGCGGCCGTCGTTCTTGGCCAGTGCCTCGCGCACCGGCCCCGCGCCGGCGACGTAGTCGGCGATGGCGGCTGGTTCGACCTGGATGCTGGAGCTGTTGAGGAAGTCGGTGCGAAAGCCGCCCGGCTCTATGATCGTGACGCGGACGCCAAGCGGGGCCAGCTCGCCGTGCAGTGCCTCGGAGATGCCCTCGAGGGCGAATTTCGACGCGCCGTACAAACCCGCCGCCGGAACAGTGGCGAAGCCGGCCACGGACCCGATGTTCAGGACATGTCCGGATCGCTGGGCACGCAACGTCGGCAGGGTCGCCCGCAATGTGTTGAGCACGCCGAACACGTTGACGTCGAACAGATCCCGGGCAGCCTCGTCGGAAGTCTCCTCGATCGCGCCCACGAGGCCGTAACCGGCGTTGTTGGCCACGATGTCGATCCGGCCGAACTCCGCCAGGCCGGCCTTCACCGCAGCCGTCAACTGCTCCGGTTTGGTCACGTCCGCGTTCACCGCCAGCAATCCGTCCGGCTTTTCCGGGTACGCCTGGAGCACCGCCGACACGTCCCTCGCCGTAGCGATCACGCTGTGCCCTCGGTCCAGCGCCTCACGGGTGATCTCCGCGCCGAGCCCACGCGATGCACCGGTGACAAACCAAACGCTCATGTTTCCCCCATATTCAGATCGCCCGATTGGCCAACATCTCGACGCTAGAACCTAGAGTCGGGTCTAGATCAATATCTGTGTGACGGGAGTCGCAAATGGACCTGAGCATCGGTGAGGTGGCGGAGCGCAGTGGGCTGAGCGTTCACGCGCTGCGGTTCTACGAGCGGGAGGGCCTGTTCGCCAACCCCGTGCGCCGCCTGCCCAACGGCCGTCGGATCTATCGCGAGGAAGATTTGGAGTGGCTGGCGATCTGCACCAAGCTGCGCTCTTCCGGCATGTCACTGGTGATGATCCGGCAATACATCGAGCTGGTCCGCCAGGGCCCGGGCAACGAACATGAGCGGCTGGAGTTGCTACGCCGGCACGAAATCCACGTGGAGGCGCAGATCCGGGAGTTGCAAGAGACCTTGGACGTGATGCGGCACAAGGTGCGGATCTACGAGGATCATGTCGTCCGCGGTGAGGCCGACCGGCTATGGAATCCGTCCCACCCGGATGCCGCCCAGGCCGGCACTCACCATGAGTGCCGTCCGCCAGAGGGCGCGTGATCGTCCGCGCACGGTCTGCGTGGAGTTGGCCCGCAACATCTACCGCTCCTTCACCCGCAGCACCCAGTCCGCCAGCCTCCGGCTCCACGCCGCCAGGAACCCACGTTCGAACCGACAGAGCAGGCTCGGCAGCACGCGACACGCTTCGCCCGGCCGCGTCTGCCCGACCTCGAAACCCTCGGGATCTACCCCGCCGCGAAGGCGTCCTCGACCTGATCGAGCCGGTCCGTCCACCAGTGCAGCAACACCTCGTCCGCGGTGAACAACTCATCGCAGGAGAAGTCGCCGCGGTCGTAGTGGAACTCCAGCTGCCAGAAGTCCGACATTCGCTTCCACCACAGCCTGCGAACACCATCCGCGAGCGCGCTGTCTTCCAGCGGCATCACGGACCGGTACCCACCGACGAACGCCGAGACACAGGCGAGGTCGAACACCCCGTCCACCCCGAACTGCACCTGCGCCGTCCGAGCGACCTCTTCCGCATACGGCCGCACGCCGACCCGGTCCCAATCCAGGACGGCGGCAAGCTCCTCGCCATCCCACAGCAGATTCCGGTACTGGACATCACCGTGCGTCCACCCGTGCGCACCTTCAGGGGTCGCCTGCTGCGGGCGGCGGTCGGCTTGCTTGCTGATCAGCTCCCGACGACGGTCGAGAGCTGCGGCGGCCGCCTCGTCGAAGAGACTGCCGGTCCCCTTGTCGGCCACTGCCGCGGTAAGTCGGTGCGACTTCTCAACCGCCTGCTCCGGCGACGTGACCTCCGCCGTAACCGCATCGGGCACGACGGGCAACAAGCCCATGCCGTCGCCGGCAAGCGCAGCGAGCACGCCGAGGTTGCGGCTCAGCCGGTCAAACGACACATCGGTGACCCGGCGCTCCCGCACCTCTTCCAGCCCGAAGGCGCTGGCCAGCTCGGCGAGGATGCTGCCGGGGATTAAGGGTTGACGGGATGTCAGTTCTCGTTGCCAGGCAGGGTTTGAGTGCGACCGAGACGTGTCGTGGGGCAAGCCGAGGCTGGTCGAGGACGGGTCCGGGAAACGGCCCAGGCGTTACTGCGCGGGCGGCTTGCTTGGCGGCTCCCAGCCGTGGGTGAGGATGTCGAAGAGTGCCTCGACGGCGGCCCGGCGGTCCTGCCGGCCGCGAGCGAGCACCGGGATCTCGAGTACGAATCGGGCAAGAGCCACACATGCGATGTTGTCGTGGTCCACTCCGAACTCGTCGGCGATGGCTGCGCTGAGGCTGTCGGTGTAGCGGGTCCACATGCGTTCGGCGTAGGCGCGCAGTACCGGCGTGGAGTTCACCAGGTTGGTGAACGCGGCCGCCTGAGGATGCGCCTCGATCGACGGCCAGGTGTCCAGGACGTGCTGTCGAAGGGCATCGAGGATGCTCTGGTCGGAGGGTCGCTGCCGCACCGCGGCGACCAACTGTGACTCTCGGTCTTCGTCCTGGTCGAATACCAGCGCTTCCTTGCCGCTGAAGTGCTTGAACACGGTGGCGGTCGACACGTCGGCGGCGTCGGCGATGTCGCGGATGCTCACCTGGTCGTAGCCGCGCTCCAGGAAGAGTTGCAGTGCGGCGTCGGCGATCGCCTGCCGGGTGGCCGCCTTCTTGCGGTCGCGGCGGCTGGCAGAGGGCATGGTCATGGCTGGAGCGTACCCGATAGTCGAATCAGTCACTAAGTAGAGTCATTGCACTTTTCTACTCGCTCTGATTTTATAGGCGTGGCGGGCACCTGAGCGGCACATCCGGTGCCGAGGTCGACAACGCCCCGTCTGCTCGCCCCTCTTCGCCGACTGAAAGGGACAACCATGAACTCCCCAGACCCCGCCCGGGCCCGCATCAGCATCATCGGTGCCGGCCCCGGTGGACTGACCTGCGCCCGCATCCTTCAGCAGCGCGGCATAGCGGTCACCGTCTACGACCGCGACCGGGGCCCCGACGCGCGCAACCAGGGCGGCACCCTCGACCTGCACGCCGACAACGGCCAGATCGCCCTGCGCGAAGCCGGTCTGCTCGACGAGTTCTTCAAGCTCGCCCGCCCCGAAGGGCAAGAAATGCGCCGGATGGACCCGAGCGGCACGATCACGTCCCATGAAGTCCCGGCGGCCGACGAACTCTTCAAGCCGGAAATCGACCGTGGCCAGCTGCGTGACCTGCTGCTCGACTCCCTGCAGCCGGGAACCGTGCACTGGGGCCGCGCCCTCGACACGATCAGTGGACCCGACGACGGGCCGCGGCAGTTGCACTTCACCGACGGCACGACCATCCAGACCGATCTGGTCATCGGCGCCGACGGGGCCTCCTCCCGGGTACGCCCGGCCGTGTCCCCCGCCGTCCCCCAGTACACCGGGGTGAGCTTCCTGGAAGCATGGTTCTCAGACGTCGACAACCGGCACCCGGACATCGCCGAGCTGGTCGGCCAGGGCAACGCCCACGCAGCCGACGGTGAACGCGGCCTGTTCGCCCAGCGCAACAGCGGAAACCACATCCGCGTCTACATCATCCAACGAGTCCCGGTCGACTGGATCGGCACGAGCGGCCTGACAACCGAGGACACCGACGGCATCCGCGCCCTGCTCCTGGGCGAGTACGCCCACTGGTCGCCCCGCATGCGCCGGATGATCACCGAGAACGACGGCCCCTACGTCGACCGCCCGATCTTCGCCCTCCCGGTCCCGCACACCTGGGAACACAACCCGACGGTGACCCTGCTCGGAGATGCCGCCCACCTCATGCCCCCGCTCGGCGTCGGCGTCAACCTAGCCATGCTCGACGCCGGCGAAATCGCCCTCGCTCTCGCGAACGCCGCCACCGTCGCCGACGCGATCCGCATCTACGAGAAGACCATGCTCCCCCGCTCCACCGAGACGGCCAAGGCCCTCGAAGGCGGCGCCGAACACCTGCTGTCCGCCGACATACCCGACCTCGGCAGCAACAACGACGCCCAGCGCTAAGAACTGACTGAGGTCTTCAGCCGCCGTCGGCACATGATGGTCGCAGCCGAGGGTGATGAAGGCTTGGTGGATGCCGTTGCGGATCTCCCAGCGGATGCGCAGGCGCCGGAACCAGTGCAGCGGTGCGATGGCGCCCTCTGCGACCCAGCGGTGGACTCCGAGGCCGGAGCAGTGTTCGGCGCCGCGTCGGGCGATGACCGGAGTGATCTCGAGCCGGCGCACCTTGTCGCGGTCGACGTCGTGGTCATAGCCACGGTCGGCGTAGACCCGGCGGGGCCGACGCAGGAGCCGGCCGCTCCTGCCGCGGATCGGCAGGACGGCCTGGATCAGCGGGATCACCTGCATGACCTCCAGCAGCTCCGTCTTCTCCCGTCGGCCATCCCGCTGCAACTAGCGATAGTCGGCCAGGGCTAGTAGCACACACGGAAGGCAGCCGAGCGGCGGGCGTATTGGGCGGCCGTCACGGGCAGAACAATCCCGAGCAGCATGCGGCAGAGGCGGCCCGCCGAGCACGGCGGTGCACGAGCCTACCGAGTGCGAGAGACCAGCAACCACCTGTAGACGTAGGCGTCCGCGCCATCGAATCCCCCTGGACATCCTCGTCGCCCCTGCCCAGGAGGCACCATGAGCACGCCCCCGCCACCAAACGTCTTCATGCCCTTCCCGCCGGCAGGCTCCAACCCCCACGCCCCGCAGGCGGAGGCTGCCATGTGGGCCTGGCTGGAGACCTGCGGGCTCCTGCCGACCGAGGCGGCCCGGCTGCGTGTTGAACGAACCCGCCCGGCACTGATGTACGCACAGTGGTGTCCGACGGCCGATCCGGACGTGCTGGCGTTACTGACGCAGTATCTGGCCTGGGCATTCATCGTGGACGACGAGTTCGACATCCGGATCCCCGACCCCGATCGCTGCATCGCAACCGTTACCGCTCTGGACACGGTGTTCGATCCGCACTTCCGGGCGGCGGGGAACGGCCCCCTCGTCGACGCGTTCGCGGACCTGTGGAGGCGATTGTCCCTGGGGCGTTCCGAAGGATGGAGGAAGGCGTTCCGGTCCGAGGTGAGGGCGTGGCTGTGGACCTACTACCGAGAGGCCGTGGGACACCTGACAGGGCACCTGCCGGATATGGACGCCTACAGGGCACACCGCAGAGACGGAGTCGCCCTGTACATGTTCATGGACATCAGTGAGATCGCGTCGGATGTCGATCTCCCCGAGAGCGTGCGGCAGTTGGCAGCCTTCCGGGACCTGAGGGATGCCGCCGAGGAGCACATGGGCCTGTACAACGACATCTGCTCGCTCGACTCGGACGAACGCGTGGGCTATCGCTACAACGCGGCGCTACTCCTCCAAGACAACCAGGACTTCACGCGTGAGCAGGCGGTCGGCGCCGTGAACAACATGCTCACCGCGTGCCTGCAACGGTTTCACACCGCGATGGAACAGCTCCCCGTCCAGCTGGAAACTGCAGGGATCAAGGGCCAGACGTATGCCGATACCTTGCGGACGGCAGAGGACTACGCCCGGTATGTGCGAGCAAACTTCGACTATCACCAGCAGACTCCCCGCTACACCAGCGTGCCGGAGGTCGCCCTGGAGGGCATGCTCGGGCTCAGCACGCCGGATGAGTAGTAGCTACGGGCCAACTATCGCTGAAGGTCACAGCGACCCCTTGTCCGCTCCCTGGATGTTGTCGGGGAACGGTGGAACCTCCTGCTGGTGCGGGAGCTGTCGCTGGGGCCGCGCCGCCACCGCGACCTCGCGGCGGGCCTGCCGGGCATCCCCAGCAACGTCCTGGCCGCACGCCTGAAGGACCTTCAGGCCGCGGGCGTCGTCGTCCGGCGAACCCTCCCGGCACCGACCGATGTGACCGTGTACGAGTTGACCGACGCCGGCCGGGCGCTGCAGCCCGCGCTCAAGGAGCTGCTGGCCTGGGGCCGGCCTATGCACCGGAACCGGCCCCGGACGACGCAGTGCAGCCCAGTTGGGCCATGCAGAGCGTCATAGGCCGACCCAGTGCGCTGGCCGAGGGGCAGACCTGCGAGCTGCGGATCGAGGACGAGGTCTTCTATCTGGGGTCCGACGGCGGCAGGGCCACCGTTCGCCGCGCGCCGGCACCGGACGGAGACGTGGTGGTCACCATGTCCCTCGACACCCTGTACAGCCTCCTGACCGGCCAGGCGACGGCGACCGACGCCCTCGGGCGCGGCACGGTCGACGGCGAGGTCGGCATCGCCCACCACGCTCTGGAGGCGTTCGCGGGGGCGGGACTCGTCGAGCAGGCAACTGCGGGCTGAGAGCCGGTCCGTACCCGAACCGGACATGCGAAGATCCGGACCCTCGTCGAGCAGGCCGTCGCCGTCCTCAAGTCCTGGCAACTCCTGCGCAAGCTCCCATGTTCAACCACTCGCATCACGCGCATCGTCCAGGCCGTCCTCTGCCTACATCTGGCCGGCTCAGACTGAGAATCAGACTCATCACGACGGGAATCGTCGCCTCCGTATGGCTGTCCAGCACGTAGAAGGTCGCGGGTGTCTGAGGCTGACCAGCCAGTAGAGTCCGTGCGGGATTCGCGCAGCACGTCGCAAACGTCGAGGGGGAGGCGAGGCCGGTGGGTGCCGAGGCCGGGACGGTGGCGGCAGGGTTTCCGGAGGAGGAGTTCCCGTACGTCGGTGACAACAGCCGCAACTCCCGTATCGCCGTGGAGCGGCCGGAGGCGGGGCGGCCGGCGTTGTTGCATCTGGTGAAGCGGGGCGAGGGCGAGTTCGTGCTGTCCGGGCAGGAGCGGGGAGCCGGTGCGACCCGGGATGCGCCGCCCCACATGTACTCCACTGATGACTGCGATGCGCGACTCCTGCTGCCGGTGAACACCACCCATCTGAAGGTCGAGCCGTATGAGGGCGAGCCGTGTTCCTGGGCGATGCGGGTGCTGCCGCTGGGGGATGCGGCGGTGTTCACCGGCGAGCATGTGGGAGAGAGTTCGGACGTCCTGTATCGGTTCGACGCCGAGCCGGGACTGTTCGAGATAGAGGTCGAGAGAGCGGAAGATCACCAGAACTGGGAGGTGTCGTTCGTCTGTGACCACCAGTTGGGCGGGCCGCTTTACGTCGACTCCCTCTGCTGGGAGTGCAAGGCGGTCACCGACCGAGAGGCCGAGCGGATCGGCACGCGGCTTGCGGACTACGTGGAGGCGACCGGCGAGGATGGCGGGCGCTTCTTCCTGCCGGGCAGTGGTGTGATCACCTTCGTCTCGGAGGACAACTGTCGGTGGTCGTTGCGCACTGCGCGGCTTTGAGCCCTGGCGAACCCGACGAGGGCGTTGCTGCTGGGCTCACTTGCCGGAGCCGACGTGGTAGCCGACGGGGTCGACGTAGACGTCCGGAGCGTTGCCGCTGGAGGCGGAGATGGTGAAGGCCAGATCGTTGAGATCCACGATCTCCGAGACCTTCTCGTTGGGCGGGGTGACGGAGAGCCGGGTGTAGGTCTTGCCGGAGCCGCTGGTGTCCGGGATGAAGTGCAGCAGGAAGCGTGTCTCCTCGCCCGGCCCGATGGTGACGGTGGACGCGGAGACGTCGGTGCGGGCGGCGTCGGGCCCGGTGTCGCCCAGGCCATCGGGGCCTACGAGTTGGACGCCCGGGAAGCCGTGCATGCTGCATGCGCTGGAACCGGTGTTCTTCAGGTTGACGACTATCTCGTTCTTGGTCCCCGTGGCGGTGGCGCTGGGGGCGAGATGGTCGGTCTTGCACCTGGAGCCCGACGTCGAGGATTGGGCAGCGAGCTCGCTGCCCTTGCTGGAGCCGGTGGAGGTGCCGGACGAGGACGAAGCCGAAGTCGAGCCCGTGCCGCCGGTGGAGGAGTCGGACGAGGAGGAACCTGAGGTCGAGCCCGTGCCGCCGGTCGAGCTGCTCGCAGCGGTGGACGCGCCGGTGTTGGCGGAAGCGCTCGATCCGTCGCTGCTGCCGCACGCGGTCAGCGAGAGGCCGGCAGCAGCGAGGATGAGGGCGAGGGCGGGCATCTTCTTGACGCGCATCGGTACTCCTGGGAAGTGGTGTTGTATCGGTCGTTCGCTCCGGCTGAGCGGGCACGGTTGGTTCATAGGAGGCCTGTTGCCGGGCGATGCGTTGCGTAGGGATTGCGCCAAGACGCCTCTGTGACAGGGGAGTTGACGCGCCGTTACGGGAAAGCGGAGGAACTGGGACAGGCCGGGCCCGTTGCGCTGGCTGCCGGGGCTCTGAAGGTCTCGCCCTACTTCGCCAGGCCGTAGTCGAAGCTCACTCGGTCGCCGTTCACTGCGGTCACGGAGATCAGCATCGTCTTCTTCTCGCCGTTGAAGACGGCGGTGCACGCCACGGTGTCGTCCATCTTCGCGTGCAGCCCGCTCGGGCAGCTCACGGACTGCGGCCGTCCTGGTGTCCACCTGGACGGCCTGGAGGAGGCAGGGGCGCGGCTGTGGCCTGCAGCATGTGGCCTCGTCGGCAGCGGCGACGAGGACGAGCCCGACTGTGTGCCGGACTCGCCGCCCGCCTGGCCGCGAACGGTCGACATCGGATCGGCTCCCGGTGCCCGGTGAGCTCTCTCACCGAGCGGGAGCCTCCGTCATGAAACGGGCCTGGGCGGCCCGGAGAACCTCAGACCGTGGCTTTGAGGGTCACTTCGATGTTCCCCCGGGTGGCGTTGGAGTACGGGCACACCTCGTGCGTGGTCTTCACCAGCTGATCGGCGGTGGACTGCTCCAGGCCGGGCAGGTACGCCGTCAGCGTGACGGCCAGGGTGAATCCGCCGTTGTCCAGAGCGAGCAGGCTCACCGCGGACCGGACCGTCGACTCGCCCAGCTTGAGCTTCTGCTGACCCGCGATCAGTCGAAGTCCGTTGTGGAAGCACGCGGCGTACCCGGCGGCGAACAGCTGCTCGGGGTTCGTCTTGTCGCCGCCGGGGCCGCCCATCTCCTTCGGGACCGCGAGCACCTCGTCGAGTACGCCGTCGAGGGAACGGACCTCCCCGTTTCGGCCGTCACCGGTCGAGAGGGCCTCAGTGGTGTAGAGCGCAGACATGCTGTGTCCTTTTCGTTTCGTATCTGTAGGCGCCACAGTTCGTGGGCAGGCAAGGGTTCGGAAATGACGAGTGGAATGACGAGTAGTCAGCACGGTGGAGTGGGGGCCGCCGCAGAGATCACCCGACGTCGACGGGGCGCAGGGTGAATCCGTCGTTGGGCCGGCCCATCAGCAGGGCGGCCAGCCCACCGCTCAGGGCATACGTCGAGCCTCGGGGGCCGGCCGTGACGGCGCTGGTGACCGGGTCGGCGACGCTGTCCGTAACGGTCACGGTGGCAGCCTTCCAGTGGTCGCAGGGGCGCACCCGTTGCACTACGGCGGCCTCTCCGGTGAGCAGGCCGCTGCTGACCGCGGCGATCGAGCCGTCCGGCAGGACCCGGATGCCCGCGGTGAGAGCGGAGAGCCGGGTGGAAAGTCGTACCGCACCGGCCTGTTCGGGGTGGCGGGTCGGCACCCGCACCAGGCTGCCGTCGGCCTTGGCGACGATCAGGAAGTCCCCTGGCATCCACGCCACGGCGGTGGCGCCCACGCCGGTCAGGAAGTTCGGGATGTCCACCGTGCCGGCCAGGAGATCGTCGCTCAGCAGGACGGAGGCCCGTCCGTGGCGGTCGATCCGGAACACCGTCGGGGTCAGCTGGTCGACGGCGTATGCCGTTCCGTCCGGAGCCACCGTCACGTCGGCCAGCAGGTGTTGCTTGCCGTCGCCCGCGACCTTGTTGAGGTCGGCGTACCACTGCCGGCGCCCGCTGGTCGCGTCGTAGCTCGCGACGCCGGCGACGCTCAGTTTCGTGGAGGGCGACGAGCGGTCGGCGAGTCCGTAGTCCACATTCGTGGCCAGCACCCGGTTCCGCCTGGAGTCGACGCGGACTCCCTGAACGGACACCAGTCGCTTGTCGTCGACGAGGGTACGCACCGTACCGTCCGTGCTGACGGTGGAGATGGTGCTGTGCGCCAGCGAACCCACCACGAACCTCCGCGAGTGCGGGTCGTAGTCCACCGAGTGGGGGAAGACCCCCGGCCCCCGGGCGTCAATGGCCTGCGCCTGGTGCGGCCGGCTGTAGGCAGCGGCACTGATGTGCCGGCCGGGCGTGGCATGGGCGGCGGCGGTGGTCAGCGCCGTGCCGGCTGTCGCCAGCGCGGCAAGGACCACGGCGGCGGCGGAAAGCCTCGGTCTCATCGGTATCAGTGTCTTTCTCTCTCAACACGGCCATGGTGAAGCGCTGTTGACGCGTCACGCTCGCGACTTGAGCGGTGGTGTCGTGCGCCGACGGCTACTGAACGGTCAGACGGCCGGCTCCCCTCAGTGAGGGGGCGGGTGGTGCTTGCCGTTCGTGGATCCGAGTCTGCCTCCGCGGCCCGCGGGCAGCCTGCCTCCGTCAGGGGCAGGCTGCACTGCGACGGCACGCGGATACTCCCCCGCGTGATCAGAAAGCTGAGGCCGCAGGAGATCTCGTAACCAAGCCGTTTACGACCGCATCCGCTCTCTCAAGGTCACTTCGACTTTGAAATGGCCCGGCGGCTGACGGCGGTGCCGGAGATCCGCGGCGCACCACCTTACGAAACGATGAGCCGTTCGAACTGGAAGGTGATGCTTTCACCGTCGTAGCGAATGGGCTGCGCGGAGGCGAAGTTGTAGCTGTTGATCGGGTTGTCATTCCAGTCACGCAAAACGACGGTGAAGTTCTTGCGTCCGCCGCGATTGATCCAGTCGGTGAGGGGCTGGGTGCGGCCGGCCCCGCGTACCAGGGTCACCTGGTTGCTGCTCAGGCCCTCGACCCTCGCGAGGTACTCGGTGAGGGTGTTGTCCATGTAGAACGCGTACGAATGAGCGGTGAGATCGGCGGCGGCCCGGGGGCCGGAGGCCAGGGTGGAGACCGGCGCGGTGGCGGCGGGGGCGGCAGACGCGCTGGCGCTGCCGGAGAAGACGCCGAGGGTCAGCAGTGCCATGGCGGTTGCACCAGGCAGGAGCAGGCGGCGGCTGATCGAGCGTGTCATCACGGGGTCCTCACGGTCGAGAGTGAAGCGGGTCGACTGGAGAGACCGGGCAGCAGCAGAAGGGGTTACGACGCAAGGTAACCATGGGAGGGGCAGGCTACGGGGCGCCGGGGCGTCCATACTCGGCCGCATGAACAAGAAACCGGGTCTGGGCGACTTCCTGCAGAGGCGCCGGGCGCAGTTGCTGCCGGCTGACGTGGGGCTGCCGGATTTCGGAGAACGGCGGCGCGTGCCGGGGCTGCGACGGGATGAACTGGCCCAGTTGGCGGGGATCGGCCTTTCCTATTACACCCGGCTGGAGCAGGGGGTGTCGCTCAACGCTTCACCGGAGGTGCTGGACGCCCTTGCCCGGGCCCTCGGTCTGGACGAGGTGGAGCGAACTCACCTGCACGATCTGGCTCGCGCCACGCGTCGCAGCGGCAAGCGCCGCAGGCCGGCGCCCGAGCACATGGGTGAGACGACCATGCAGTTGCTCGAAGCGTTCGGTGACGCACCCGCGATCGTGCTGGGGCGCCGCAGCGACGTGCTGGCGTGGAACCGTACGGGACACTCCTTGTTCGCCGGGCATCTGGACCGGCGCATACCCGATCAGCCGGACCGGCGCCCGAACATGGCGCGGATGGTCTTCCTGGACGCCCACACCCGGGACCTGTTCGTGGACTGGCGGAAGAAGGCCAGGACGGTGGTGGGAAAGCTGCGACTTGCCGTCGGTCAGTATCCGGACGATCCGGCGCTGGCCACGCTGATCGGCGAACTGGCCATGAAGAGCACGGAATTCGCCGCTCTGTGGTCCGAAAACCGGGTCAGGAACTGGGAGATCGCGGCCTATCGCATGCGTCACCCTCTCGTCGGCCAGATGCACCTCAACCTGCAGACCCTGACAATCCCTCAGGAGCCGGGGCAGCGCGTCGTCGTGGCGACCGCCGAGGCCGGTTCGGGCTCACAGGCAGCCCTGCACCTTCTCGCCCGAGCCAGCTCCCCCGCCCCCCGGCAGGCAGGGCACAGCTCCGCGACCGCCGAATGCGCACAGGCCGAGACCAGCGCGATCTGACCACCGAGGTCCGCTTCAGCTTCGGCACCTTCGTACCCAGCGCCTACCGGGCCGGCGCCGCCAGCCGGTTCGGCGGGACCTTGCCTCAATTCCGGAAGCGTTTCGAACGCGAGGCCGGTGCGCTGGACCGCGTCCAGGGGGCGCACATGGTTCGGCTGCTGGACAGCGGCTGCGACGATGATCTGGTGTGGGTCGCCACCGAGTAAGTCCCCGGGCCCACGCTCGTCGAAGTCGTTGACGCACACGGGCCGATCGACGCGACGGCCGCCCGGCGCCTGCCGGCCGGCCTGGGACGCACGGTCGAGGCCATCTGACGCTCGGGGATCGTCCACCGTGACCTCAAGCCGTCCAACGTGATCCTGGCGGCCGACGGCGCCCGCGTCATCGACTTCGGTGTCGTCCAGACCGCCGGCGGCACCACGATCACCGCCGGCGGCCAGAACGTGGGAACCACCGCCTCTATGCCCGGAACATCCTCGTCATCACCGAGGCCGGCAGCCACGCGGACGTCGCGGCCCTCGCCTACATTGCCGCGTTCGCGCCGGACAAGGGCGAGCCGGTCAGCTCCCTGATCGCCGAGCCGCCGCCCGGGGCTCCGGTCCCGCCGATCCTGCCGCCCCAGGACGGGTTCCTGTTCCTGGACCGGGAGAGGTTCGCGGCCTCCTTTGCCGCCGACGTGCCCGAGAAGCCGGCAGCGATCACGGCCGACTCGCAGGTCCCTTGGGGCCTCGACGCCCTCTTAGTGACTACACTCGCCGGCGCCGTGATCGCGCGAGCCCACAGAGTAGAGGAACACGAAGATGCAGAATCCGTTCAGGGATGGCGGTCCGCTCGACATCGCCATGGGACTGCTCGGTCTGCTGCTCTCGATCGCTCTCCTGTGGAAGGGCATACAGATGGCCCAGAACGGGAGCTCGTGGTGGTGGCCGCTGACGGCGGGCGCGATGGTCGTCCTCAGCCTGCACGGCCTGTACCGGCGCCGCCCGTCGAAACGACAGAGCAGGCCGTAGGCACGGCGCGCAAACCGGGTCTGTTGTGTCGCCGAAACAGGCCCGCATTGCGCAAGCCCGTCCGACCCGCCTCCGCCCCGAATACTTCGGTCGCCGCTGAACCGCACTCCATGTGCTCCTGCAATCGCGCCCTTCCGGCCGGCTCTCGCTTCCAGAAGTCGCCTGCTCTTCAACCGCCTGGAGGACCTCCCAGCGCCTCTGAGTCGCCGGCGTGCCCATAGCGTGCCCTTAAGACCGGCAACCACGGTCAACAGAGGTGCGATCCCGCCCCCTCGGGCGCAACCCCAGAGCACATATGCCCAGGTCAGAAGCTATCCAGCTCCGCAAGCGCCGTCGCTTCCCAAGCTGAGAGCGCGAGTTCGATTCTCGTCACCCGCTCTTCTTGAAGCCCCAGGTCATGGACCTGGGGCTTGTTCCATTGGGGAGCCGTTGCTGCGGCTTACGAGTACTCCCGCACCCCGAGAGTGGCCATCCAGAGGGCACGCGCACCTTGAGAGTGCGCCCCCATCACTTCGCGGCGTAGCGCTTGAGCCGAAGTAGCCGTCAGCCCGTTGTTCCTGAGCGATGGCGGATGCCCGTCCTGTGCGTGCTTCGTCGTGCACGCTGCACAAGCCACGTGTCGGAGTGGACACTTGACCGCCGAGGGTCGTGCGTCAGAGCGGGAGGTCGTCAGGGAGTACCCGGAACGCCTTGTAGCGGCCCAACGGGCGTACGGCCCGGAAGTCTCGTCGGTCGAGGGTGAGAATCGCGTCCGTGTCGTAGTCGGCGGCAAGCGCCACGTTCACCGCGTCGGCGAGGTCGAGGTCCAGCGCGCGGTAGCGGACACGGACAGACTGCGCGGCACCCAGGTGATCCTCCGTGATCTCCGGCATGACGACACGACCCCGGTTCATCCAGCGCCGCAGGTCGTCGACCGCGCTGAGGGCAGCTTCCCTGCCGAGCTCGCGCGTGGCCACGTGATCCAGTTCGGCCAGCAGAAGCGGGGACATGACGAGCAGGCCCGCTCCCATGATCGCCTCGTTGGCCGCCCGGTGTTCCGGATGAGCCGAGTCCAGGGCTGCCAGAAGGCCGGATGTATCGGCGATGACGATGATCACGCGGCGGATCCGGCACCCGAGCCGGTCTCACGCCGGACGGCCTCGGCGACCGTGTCGCGGACCTCCGACTTGGACAGCGTGCGCCCCGGCCCCTCGAAGGTGCGCGAGAACAGCGGCTCGTCCCAGACCCGGTTCGCCATGGCTGCAAGGTGGATGCCCTGACGGATGATCTCGGCCTCGCTTATACCTCGACGCTTGGCGGCTTCCTTGATGATCGCCAGGTCCTCGGGGTCGGCGTAGACGTTCGTGCGCTTCATGGACATGTACCAAGAGTAGTCCATGTACCAGATTGGCGTATAGCGCTGCTTTTCCCTCGCCCCACGGGAAGTACCTGTGAGCCCGGAGCTTCTTGACGCTGCTACGCCGCCCGTCGGCCTGGGCGCCTCCCCCTGGACCGGCATTTCCCTTGCAATCTGGCTCGCAAAGGACTCGTCAGGCACGCCCCGGGCGCAGGTGGCGGGACGCGGCCAGGCAGGAGGACAGCCAAGTCGCCTCCTGGCGATTGATGATCAGATCCTCCACTGTGATCATCCCGTCCCACTCGCCGTCCAGTCTTATCGAGTGGTCGCCGATGCTGAACCTCTCCCAGTCTGCGTCGCTGTGCCAGAGCCGGGCGGTCTTCTCGCCCCGGCGTTGGGCGAAGACGAGTTCCTCACCGTGTTCGTTCTGGAAATAGCCGACGTAGTCCTCGGCTGTGATCGCGCCACCACAAAGGCGGGCCAGGATGGATTCGATCTCCGAAGGGGCCTGATTCATACGGCCGGCTCCTCCCTCGGATCAGAGGGGTCTGGGCCCTGCTGTGCCGACGAGAGCGCCAGCATCCGCTCCGCCGACTCCAGCAGAGTCTCGTAAGTAATCACTTCTATGCGTGCTGCGTGTGTGTTGTAGGTCCGCAGTGTTTCCGCGATCTCCTGCGGCATGACCTTCCCGTTCACGTACCGGGGGTGTCCGATCACGACTGTCGCCGAGGCCCTGCGGGTGTCAACGCCGTGATCCGCGAGGATCCTATGGCGGTCCTCGTCCATGACCCGCAGGTAGTTCTGCGTCTGGGAGACCGCTTGATGTGCCAGGGCACCCAGCATGAGGTGGCCACTGCGCCGGATGACCAGGTCCTTGATGTTGGCGCGCTTGAGTTCCACCACGTGCAGGGTGCCGTCACCGCGCAGCAGAGGGATGTCGAGGATGGTGTCCGGGGTGTACTGACGACGGGCCAGCTCGGCCACGTAGGCACCTCCGAAGATCCATTCCTGGTTCTTCAGACAGGCATGGAGCGCGCTCTCGGAACTGTCTGGATCCTCCACCGCGGCACGCAGGGCCGCGAGGCCGGCTCGTCTGGCCTTCAGTTCGAGCAGTTGGGCCAGCAGTCCGGCGTCAATGTCCGCCAGGACGTCACTCATCATCCGCGCGGCCTCGGGGGTGGCCGGCCGGGGAAGGTTGCGGAGAACGATCTCCATGTGCCCGTGCACTTGAAGACGTCTCACTTCCCTGGTGGACAACTGGATCCCGCCCTCGCCGGTTCCAAGCCCCAGATAGTCGACGGACTGCGCGATGCCGAGAAAGAGATCGCGGGCGTCGGTGGCAGTCGCATCGGGCTGGCCTCGGCACAGGGCATCCAAGGCGGCGACGGCTCGGTCGGCGCCCATGGTGACCAGCCTCCGCATATGTTCCTCGCTGCGCTGCCGCGCCTCCTCGTCGTAGTAGTTCTCCAGGATGTCGAGGAACAGGTCACCTCGGGCGTAGGCAGCGAAGCGCTGAAAGCGCTGGGCGAGCCCGAAGTCCCCGTACAGAATGGCCTCTTGGGCTACATCCTCTAAAGCGTCTACCAAGGGTCTACCCTTGCCGTACGTCCCGCCGAGGCCACCCATGATGTGCAGCACCGCATCGATGCGCTCCCGTACACGCGTGTCCTCGTTGAGCTCCCGCGCCGCCTTGACCAGTTGCCAGAGTGTGAAGCCGGATCTGAATGTCGCCATGCGGGCCACCCTAGAAGCGGGCACTGACAACCATGCTTGGCGGAAAACTGGGGAGGACTCTCGCTCGTCGACTGATCCCGAGACCTCTTTCAGACGGGAGAAGCCCAGGATGCTGTGCCATGGGCTGGGCTGCCCCGGAGAACATGGCCCATCTGGGGTTAACCGGATCCGCTGCCACTACGCCTCATCATCCTGTGCAGCGCGTGCCCATCATGTGCCCCTGCAACGGCCGGTATTCGAAGGCGACGTGGACGTGCAGGCGGCATCGCTTCCCAAGCTGAGAGCGCGAGTTCGATTCTCGTCACCCGCTCCACAACCGAGGCCCAGGCCAGAGACCCGGGCCTCTGTGCGTCCAGGTCGGGGCTCTCCGTTTTTGCACGGCAACACCTTCCCGGCGTGCCTTGCGTATGGTCGCGCAGAGCCCGGCAGCAACTTCCTGCTATTGGTCATCGTCGGAGTGCTGGTAGTCAGCACGGCCGACTGTGGCTGGCGTAGGTCGTAGAAGCGGAAGCCTTGGAGCTCGTGACACGATCTTGTGGATGTGCACTGGTGGGGCGTGCCTTAGAGCTCGTAACGCGGTCACGATCCGGTCCTCTTGAGGCGTGTCCACGCGCGCGCGGGTCGTCGGCGGTGCTCGCCCTGAGGGCGTGATGTCCTCCGGGGCGCGCGTCAGGGGTTCCGGTTCAGGCGTTGTAGCCGCCGTGGGCGTCCAGCACCGCGCCCGTGACGTACGACGCGGCGGGGCTCGCCAGAAAGGCGATCGCCGCGGCGATTTCGTCGGGGTGCCCCACGCGTTGCAGGGACAGCGCGCTGACCAGGGCCTTGAGGGTCTCGGGGCCCGGCCCTTCCATGCCGCCCTCCATCAGTCCGGCCTCCACGACGTTGGCCGTGATGTCACGGGGCCCGAGGTCGCGTGCGACGCCCATGGTGTACCTCTCGATCCCGGACTTGGTCGCCGAGTAGTCGGCAAGGCCCGGGGCGCCGACCCGAGAGCCCAGTCCGGAACTCACCGTGATGATGCGGCCGCCCGCGCGCAGCACTCGGGAGGCGGCCCGGATGACGGCGATCACGCCGAGGTAGTTGGTGGCGTGCATCCGGTCCAGTGCGGCGGTGTCGGCGTCCGGGTCGTCCACCGTGCGGCCCTGCTCCACCGAGATCGCCGCGTTGTTGACGAGGATGTCCAGGCCGCCGAAGTGCGCGACCACGTCGTCGATCAGCGCCGGTGCCCGGCTCGTGTCCGCCTGGTCGGACTGGAAGGCGACGGCCTTGGCTCCCTTGCCGTGCACCTCGTCGACGACGGCCTGCGCCTGCTTCTCGGAGCTGACGTAGGTGAAGGCGACGTCGGCGCCCTGCTCGGCCAGCAGTCGTACCGTCGCGGCTCCCAGTCCGCGCGACCCCCCGGTGACCAGGGCGACCTTGCCCGTGAGTGGCTTGCTCATTCTTCTCACCTCGTTGATCGACCCTTCCCGGCAGTCGCAACGCTAATTGTTACGACAGCCTGTTGCAACCTTAGCTGTTACGACCGTGCTGTCGTAACATGAAACGTTGCGGCCGAGAGGAGGGGTCCATGAGCGCCAACAGCAGGCTGACCATCGCCGCCCACGCGCTGGCCTGGATCGGCCTCTACCAGCGCCAGGGCCATGAGGTCGCCACCTCCGAGCAGATCGCGACCAGCGCGAACACCAACCCCGTGGTGATCAGGCGGCTGCTCGGCGAGCTGCGCAGGGCCGGGCTCGTGGAGTCCCGGCGGGGCATGGGCGCGGGCTGGTCGCTGGCACGCGAGCTGGAGTCGATGACCCTGCTCGACGTGTACGAGGCAGTGGAACCCGGCCCGCTGTTCGCGATGCACCGCACCACCCCGGACCAGGGATGCGTGGTGGGTCACGGCATCCAGCCGGCGATGCAGGGCATCTACGAGGGCATCGAGGAGACCCTGAGACACGAGCTGGCCCGCGTCACGCTCGCGCACGTACTGCGGGACGTACTCGCGGCACCTCGCTAGCCTCCCCGTTACGCCCTGACATCACCAAGATCCCCATCCATGCCCAGGCCGGCGAAGAGCCTGGCAACCAGGCACACCAAAGACCGTTGCAGTATCGGTGGCGGACCGGCTGTGTCTGCAGGGCATCCTGTACGTCCTGCACAACGACGTAGCCTGGCAACTCCTGCCGCAGGAGCTGAGGTTCGGTTCCGGACAGAGACGTCGAGCTGGGCGTCGTAGTCGTCCGGGGTGATGCCGAGCTCGTAGGTGGAGTTCTCGCCGAAGCGCATGATGTGCTCGGTCAAGTACGGGGAGATCAGGGCCAGGTCGAGCGGGTCGATGCCCCGGCCCTCGGCCAGGAGCTGACGGACGGCCTCCGCGATGTCCAGGGTGTTGTGGAAGATCACCAAGGTGGCGCGGCAATCGGACGGTGCGAATCACCCGGCCTGCACGCATAGTCGCAAAGGAAGACATCGGCGCATGCGAGCCGACGTGATCCTCGACCAACGCTGGTCGGCGATGAGTTGTGCGCGCGGCGGGCCGCTCGTCGGTTGTCAGTCGGGCCGTTGGGTGCGGTTCTCGTGGGCGAGGCCGTCCGGGTGGGCAGCACTGCGCTGCCCGAGGGGAAGGACCAGGGCCCGCAGCAGCACAGGGGCCGACCGCCGGACGGCCGTGGGATCCGACGGTCGACGGATCGCTCCGATGTCCTGCCATCCCCACGTCAGGAAGGTGTCGCAGGCCAGGGCGTCGGCTTGGTCGACCAGGGTCGCGCCGAGCGAGGCGTGGTGGTCGGCGAGCAGGCGTTGCTGGAGTCGGCGGGCGAGGTCCTGGTCGTCCGTGTGGGGATGCACCACGATCTCGGTGATCGCGAAGACGTGTCCGGACACGGTGAGCTGTTCGACGCTCTGTGGCAAGGTCCCGTCGAACCCCCTCCACCAGGTCCCCTCGCGCGGTACGGGGAAATCCGTAGGCACACCCGGCGAAAGCCGTGTCCTCCGCGATCAGCAGGGCGAATCCGGCCCGCCGGATGTCGCCGGTGAGCCGCCGCAGAAATGCTTCCCGGCCGCGGTACTCCTGGCCTGCCGGCGCGCGGGAGGACTCCACGTACAGATCGGCCAGGTCCTCCCGCAGGGTCTCGGCCTGCCAGCGGTTCAGCCGGCGCAGACGTACCGCGTGGGCGGGAGTCGGTGTGCTTCGCTCACTCCGCGGCGGCTCGCGGCGGAGCGGGGCCGTCACGGCGCACCGCCCGCAGCGGCGGGAACACGACGTGATGGTGCTCGAACGGCGTGGAGGTCGTGGAGCAGGAAGCCGGAGCCGGTGATCTCGATGATGCGGGCCATGACCGGCGGCGGACAGTGCAGTTGGAGGGCTGTTCCGGCATCGGTGGCCGCCCGGTATGCCGCGAGGAAGGCGTTGAGTCCGCCGGCGTCGCAGAAGAGGACCGCCGTGAGATCGACGTCGACGATGCGGATGCCGTCGCGCACGCATGCAGCCAGGGCGGCGCGCACGAGCGGGGCGGTGGCCAGGTCGATCTCTCCTGCGAGGGTGATCAGGGTGCGGGTGGTGTGGTCGCGCCGATGGACGTTCAGTTGGGGCAGGGGCATGAGTCCTCGGTTCGGAGTGCCCGTCGGGGAGTGCCGCCGCGCGGCAGGACCGGGTCCGGCCCTCGCGGTGTACCGCCGATGCGGGGGTGTACGTGGTGAGGAGTGAACGGCCGGTCCGGCAGCCCGAGTCGGTGAGGGTCGTGGTGGATCGGCCGTCCGGGGATGCGCCTCGGGATCGGACGGCAGGTCCGCACCCCGGCGGGCATCGTGTCCTGAAGGGGTACCGTCCGGGGCCCGGACGGCACTGTGGAAGCCTGGTCGGCTCGGAGGGAACAGGACACGGAAAGACCCCGGCCTGTCATGAGCGGTGCTGCGGCCGGGGTCCCGGGCGGCGGGCTGTGCGCATCGGTTGGTTCGGTTCGGCCCGTTCGGTGACGGGCGGGGAGTGCCTGCCGGAGACGGGCTCACCCGGCCCCGTTACGGGTGCGGCGCCGGGGCCGGAGCCGCCCGCGTCCGCCGTCGCGATGGTCGCGGCGGCGGCCGGCGCTGCTCGTCCCCACCCCGCCGTGGGCCTTCCGCGGAGCCGACGCGGCCGGTCCCGCGAGGGGCGTTCCGGAGCGGCCGTAGTGGAAGGCGGCGATGCGGTCGCTGTGCTGTGCGTCGAGCAGATGGATGAGGAACGCCCCGACAGCGATCATCGCGAGGATCACGAGCACCGTCACGAACGTCTCCACGGCCCTCACCTCCCCATCGGCTGATGCGGCAGCGCAGCGGTCACGGCCGGGATCCGTGGACGTGCGGCCGGATCGCTGGCCGCATGTCCTCCTTCGGAGTCCCAGACCGCCTCCACGGCCCGGTCGGTCTCGGACACCGTCCGCAGGCGCGCCGCCTCCTCCATCAGCCGGCTCGCGGTCGACGTGCCCAGTGGGTCGCTCGCGGCGGACATCAACCAGGCGGCCGAGACGGGAGTCGTCCGCGGCGGGACCACGAGGAGGTTCCAGCGGCCCATGCGGTAGGAGAGCAACAGCAGTTCATGCGGGTCCTGCTCGGCCAGGAACCAGCCCACCTTCACCACATGCCCGGCGACGGGCACCTTGCGCGGGACGACCGGCCAGTGGGTGGGATTCACCGTGACCCGGGTGATCCGCCCCCACAGGGGATCCAGCACGTCGGTCAGAGAGGGGAGTTCCGCCACCAGATCGCGGGAGCGGGGCCACCAGGCGCCGTCCAGCAGAGCCGGTGCGGGACCGACGGGAGCCAGGGACAGGCGGAGGAAGGACGAGGAGGAACGGTCTTCGGCTTCGGCTGTCGGCGAAAGGGAAATGGTCGCAGTCATGACGCGAACCCTGCCCCGGGCCGGTCGCAACCGGCCCGGCATATTCGATCGCCGAAAACGTCACAAGCATGGAAGCCGGTGCGCGAAATATCCTCGGTAGTTTCAGCGTACTCCTCGGACAGGCCCAACGGACCGTTCGGTCGGCGGAGGAACCCGTGCGCAGCTGCGCCCTCGGACGCCGTACTGCCCGTAGAAGCATCCAATGACGGCAGCGTGTTTCAGCCATACGATGACAAGTGGGTCAGTCGGCCCCGTTGTACCACCGGCGGAGCGCGCAGACAGGGAGCAGGGCATGATCCGTGCAGCCGACATCCGCGAGTGGCGCAACCATGACGTGGTCGACCCGAAAGAGCGCAGGATCGGCATGCTCGAAGCGGTCCATGTGGACACGGCCACCGACGAACCGGCCATGGCCACCGTCCGGACCGGGCTGCCCACCCGCCACCGCCTGGTCTTCGTCCCCCTCGACGACGCGATCCTCGGCCCCCGCTACGTCAAGGTCTCCTACGACAGGGGGCAGGGGGCGAACGTCAGCTCGCGCGCCGCTGACCGTACGCACGCGGCACGGAGGAGGTGATCCGGGGTGATGGCGCTCTTCCTTCTGCTCGTCCTGGTGGCCGTCGTGCTCTTCGCCGCCGACATGGCCTTCTTCGCGGTGCGGCTGTCCCGGCACCCGGGACGGCGTCCTGTCCGCTGAGGGTCGCCATGACTGGAGGGCGGCATGGTGGAGGGTGCGGGAGGTGAGCGGCGGTCGTGGCCGGCGGCCGAGCCGGGTTTCTGGCGGCAGGTCGTCGAGCAGCTGAGCACAGCCCTGATGGTGGTGGATCCGGACGGACTGATCCTCGCCGTCAACCCGGCCGCCGAACGGCTGCTGGGCCGGGCCGCCCGCGCCATGCGCGGGAAGGACGCCCACGAGCTGCTGCACCGGGATGCGGACGGCAGCACGCTTCTGAGGGAGCTGTGCCCGCTGCTCCAGGCGCTGGCCGAGAGGGTCGCCGCGCGCGGGGAGGGCGACAGCTATCTGCGCGGTGACGGTCGCCTGGTCACGATCTCCTGGTCCGCTTCTCCCCTGGTGGCCGACGGCTCCTTCAAGGGCATGGCCGTGCTCTTCACCGACGTCACGGGCGACCACGGCGCGCGTCGTGAACGTGCGGCCTATACGAGTGCTCTGGAGGACCTCAACGAGCGGCTGACGCTGGTCGCGGAGATCACCGACGTACTGGGCCAGACCCTGGAGACCGACGAGGCCCTCGCCCGGCTGGGCCGCCTGCTGGTTCCGCGCCTCGCCGACTGGGCGGCGGTGGATCTCCGGTCCGGTTCCGGTCGGGTCCACCGGGTGACGGTGACCGGTCCCGCGGGCCGGGACGCCGGACTGGAGGGCGGGCGCGAGCACCTTCCCGAGGCCGCGGAGGGAGACCACTCGCCTCTTGTCCAGGTGCTGAACGGCGGTTCCCCTGTTCTGCGGCACGAGCAGCACGACACGGGGACGCACGACGCGGGGACGGCGGCAGCACCGTCCGACTCTCCCCTGGCCGCCCTCCACAGCGACTTCCTGCGGACGGTGCACGCGACGTCCGCCATCACGGTGCCGCTGGCTTCCAGACGGCAGATCACCGGCGCGCTGACGCTGGTGCGCACCGACCCGGCGCACCCCTTCGACACCGCCGATCTGGACGTGGTGAGCGACATCGGCCGCCGGGTCGGCCTGGTCATCGACAACGCCCGCCGGTACGGCCGCCAGCGCGCCGTCGCCGAGGCCATGCAGCGCAACCTGCTCGCCCCGCTGCCCCAGCCGGGCCGCCTGCGGCTGGCCGCCCGCTACCAGCCCGCTCCGGTCGGCTCCCAGGTCGGCGGCGACTGGTACGACGCGTTCGAGCTGAAGGACGGCGCGCTCGCGCTGGTCATCGGGGACGTCGTGGGCCACGATCTGACCGCCGCGGCCGGGATGGCCCAACTGCACGGCATCCTGCGGTCCCTGGCCTGGGACCGCACCGAACCGCCCGGCGCGGTCGTCGACCGCCTCGACGACGCAATGCCCGCCATCACCACCGTCCCGATGGCCACCCTCGTCCTCGCCCGGGTCGAAGGCCACCCGCAGACCGGCCCATGGACACTGCGGTGGACCAGCGCCGGACATCCGCCGCCTCTCCTCCTGGCCCCCGGCGGACAGGCGCAGTACCTCGAAGCGGGACAGGGACTCGTCCTCGGCGCTCCCCCGGCCACCGGCGCGAGCAGGCCGAACGCCACGCTGCCCCTGCCGCCGGCCTCCACCCTCCTCCTGTACACCGACGGCCTGATCGAGATCCCCGGCAGCGACCTGGACACCGGCCTGGGCCGGCTGCGCCGCCACGCCCTCGCGCTCGCCCACGCACCGCTGGACACGCTGTGCGACGAGCTGCTCGCCCGGATGCCGCCCGGCAGCACCGACGACGTGGCCCTCCTCGCCCTGCGTCTGCCGACGTCGTGACAGGGGGCGGGCTGCCCGGGCCCGAGGGCGGGCGGAGGTCCGTCATCGGCCGGCGGCGTCTCCCGGACGATTCTCCGGATACGCACGAGCGAAGGTACACACGGCCGGTTCCCGGCATGCGCCATCCGCGGTCGAGCAGAGAACCGTTCCCCCGCGGCCCGGACATGTCTGTCGATCGCCGTGCCCTTGGCGTGCCCGTAAGAGCGGAGAGCCACGGTCGGCCAAGGTGCGATCCGGACTGTCGGCATGTCACCCCGGACCACGTAGACGCAGGTCAGGCCCATGCACCTGCCCAAGCGCCATCGCTTCCCAAGCTGAGAGCGCGAGTTCGATTCTCGTCACCCACCGAACCCCCAGACGAAGACTTGGAAAGCATGTTGGGGCAACCAGTCACGACCTGGCAGAGATGGAACCAGGGCCTGTCCGGTCGGCGGGGAGGAACACCGGACAGGCCCTGGTGGCTTCGGGGGCGCTTGAGTGCGCGTCAGTTCCGCTGCAGCAGAACCGTGGTGTCCGGCGGCAGCAGGCCGCCGTCCTCGCTCAGCGGGCCCGAGGCCAGGAGGGGGCCGGCGCCGGCAGGGAGCAGGATCGGCTCGGCGGAGAGGTTGACCGCGCACAGGACGCCGTTGCCGCGTTCGAAGAGGAGTGTGTCCGCCGGGCTGTCCAGCCAGCGGAAGTCCTCCCCCCGCAGGTTGGGGTTGGTGCGGCGCAGGCGGAGGGCGGAGCGGTAGAGCTGGAGCATGGAGGTGCGGTCGGCCTGGTTGGCTTCGGCGGTGTAGGACTTCCAGTCCTTGGGCTGGGGGAGCCAGGGGGTGGCGAGTACGGAGGTGCTGAAGCCGAAGGGCGGGGTGTCGCCGGTCCACGGGAGGGGGACCCGGCAGCCGTCGCGGCCTCGGAGGGTGTGGCCGGAGCGTTCCCAGATGGGGTCCTGGAGGAGTTCCTCCGGGATGTCCTCGACCTCGTAGAGGCCCAGTTCTTCGCCCTGGTAGACGTATGCGCCTCCCGGCAGGGACAGCATCAGCAGGGCGGCCGCCCGGGCGCGGCGCGTGCCCAGGGCTAGGTCGGTGGGGATCGGCCGGTCCCGGAACAGGGCCTGGACGCCGGTGTCGGCGCGGCCGTAGCGGGTGACGTGGCGGGTTTCGTCGTGGTTGGACAGGACCCAGGTGGCGGGGGCGCCGACGGCAGCGAGGCTGGTGATGCTGCGGTCGATGACCTCGCGCAGCTTGCCTGCGTCCAGGGGGCACTTGAGGAAGTCGAAGTTGAAGGCGGTGTGGAGCTGGTCGGGGCGGAGGTACTCGGGCATGCGGTGGGGGCGGACGTGGGCTTCGGCGACGAAGACGCGGGGGTCGGGGTAGCTGTCGGCGATGGCCCGCCAGCTGCGGAAGATGTCGTGCAGGCCGTCGCGGTCCCAGTGCGGGTGGTCCGGCTGGCCCTCCCCCGTCAGGACCGAGAACTCGGTCAGGCCGAGGTCGGGCAGCGCCGGGTCCTTGACCATGCCGTGGGCGACGTCGATACGGAAGCCGTCTACGCCCAGGTCGAACCAGAACCGCAGGACCGACTCGAACTCCGCCCGCACCTCCTGGTTGTCCCAGTTCAGGTCGGGCTGTTCGGGGGCGAAGAGGTGGAGGTACCACTGGCCGTCTTCGGTGCGGGTCCAGGTGGGGCCGCCGAAGGCCGCGTGCCAGTCGTTGGGGGGCTGGGAGCCGTCCTCGCCCTTGCCGTCGCGGAAGATGAAGCGGTCCCGTTCCGGGGAGCCGGGGGATGCCGCCAACGCCTGCTGGAACCAGGCGTGTTGGTCGGAGGTGTGGTTCGGGACGATGTCCAGGATGATGCGCAGGCCGACGGCGTGGGCCTCGGTGATCAGCTGCTTGGCCTCGTCGAGGGTGCCGTAGGCGGGGTGGATGTCGCGGTAGTCGGAGACGTCGTAGCCGCCGTCGGCCAGCGGGGACGGGTACCAGGGGTTGATCCAGATCGCGTCGATGCCGAGGTGGGCCAGGTACTGGAGGCGGGAGCGGAGGCCGGCGATGTCGCCGGTGCCGTCGCCGTCGCCGTCGGCGAAGCTGCGTATGTAGACCTGGTAGATGGCGGCCCTGCGCCACCAGTCGGCGTCAGCGGGCAGCGCGGTGGGGGTCTGGTCGGTCATGGTGCTCGGTCCTGACTGTTCTGAAGGTGGTGGGGGTGGGGGTCAGCCCTTGACCGAGCCCTGGAGCAGCGCCTTGACGAAGTGGCGTTGCAGGACCAGGAACACGAGGATCGTGGGGGCCATGATGAGCAGGGCACCGGCGTTCAACAGGACCTGGTCGGTGCTGTATTTGGTGGTGAACGCCTGCAACGCGCCCGCCATCGTGCGCTTGTTGGGGTCGTCGATCAGCACCAGCGCCAGCAGGAACTGGTTCCAGGTGGACAGGAACATCAGCAGCGCCAGGGACGCGATCGCGGGGCGGGCCAGCGGCAGGTGGATGTGGAACAGGGCTCGCCAGGGGCCGGCGCCGTCCATGCCCGCCGCTTCCGACAGCTCCTTCGGTACGCCGACGAAGTGCGCCCGCATCCAGAACACCGCGAACGGCATGTTCATCCCGACGAGGGGGAGGATCAGCGCCCACTGGCTGCCCAACAGGCCCATGGCTTTGGTCTGTTCGTAGAGCGGGACGATCACGATCTCGTACGGGAGGGTGAGGGTCAGGACGAGGATCGTGTAGAAGACCTTGCCCAGGGGGATCTCCAGGATGGTGATCGCGTATGCGGCCATCGTCGAGATCAGGACCGCGACCGGGACGACGCCGAGCACGATCAGCGTGCTGGACTTCAGCAGCGTCGTGATGTTGGCGATGTTCCAGGCGTCGACGAAGTTGTGCCAGTGCGGGTCGGTGGGCCAGCTCAGGCCGGAGGGGAAGGATCCCTGCGGGGCGAGGGCCGCGCTGACCATGCTCAGCAGCGGGACGACCGAGTACAGCGCTGCGGCGGCGATCAGTACGAGTCCGGGGGCGCGGCGGCGAAGTGTCTGTGCGGGCATGGTCACTTCTCCCGGAACAGGCGTTGGAGCGGGACGACGACCGCGATGACGATCAGGGCGAGGACGACGGCGAGCGCGGAGGCCGCGCCGAGGCGGCTGTCGCTGAAGGCCAGGTTGTAGACGGCGACGCCGGGGACCATGGTCTGGGTGCCGGGGCCGCCCCGGGTGGCAAGGTAGACGACGTCGAAGCTGGCGAGGGCGGCGATGATCGTGATGGTGACGCAGACGCCGATCTCATTACGCAGGCCGGGCAGGGTCACGGCGAAGAACTGGCGGATGGGGCCCGCCCCGTCGATGCGGGCGGCCTCGTACAGGCTGTTGTCGATCTTTCCGATGCCGGCCAGGAGCAGCATCGTGCACAGCCCTGTGGACAGCCAGGTGCCGATGAAGCCGACGGCGGTCAGGGCCCAGTGGAAGTCGGCGAGCCAGGCGCGGGCGAGGGAGCCGAGGCCGATGGCGCGCAGGGTCTGGTTGACCACGCCGTTGTCGGAGTACATCCACGTCCAGGCCACACCCGCGGCGGCACCCGGGATGATCTGCGGCAGGAACAGCAGTGTGCGGGCCACGGTGCCGGTGAAGCGGCCCTCGATCCGGCGCAGTACGGACGCGGTGATCAGGGCGAGGGTCACCGGCAGGACGGTGAAGAAGAGGATCAGGTAGAAGGCGTGGAGCAGGGAGGAGAACTGCTCCGAGTCGGTGAAGACCGCCGTGTAGTTCTTCAGGCCTACCCAGGTGGAGGCGCCGATGCCGTCCCAGTCGTAGAAGGAGTACTGGATCGACAGCAGCACCGGGTAGAAGTTGAAGACGCCGTAGAAGGCGAGGGCGGGGAGGGCGAAGAGCCAGCCGGCCCACCGCCTCGCCCGGAGCCGGTTGCGGCCCCGGGCGGCGGCGCCCTTCCTCGTCGGTCGGGGGGTGGAGGGCATGGGGCTCAGCTGCTCTTGAGGGCGTCGGCGTAGGCGGTCTGGAGGGTCTTGACCATCACGGCGGGCTCGACCTTGCCGGAGACCAGGAGCTGGAGCTGCTGGGGCAGCTTGGTGTCGACGGCCGGGGCGGCGTTCTGGATCCAGCTGTCGAAGCCGTTGTCGGCGGCGATGGCGGCGTATCCGGTCTGGATCTGCTCGGACGCGGTGCCGGACAGCGACGGCGTCTTGGCGGAGTCCGAGGTCACCGCGGCGTAGCCGTTGGCGACGGCGACCTTCGCGGCGGCGGGCGTGGTGAGGAAGTTCAGGAACAGGGCGGCGGCGTCCTTGTTCTTGGAGTGCGCGGCGATCGAGTAGGCGAGCGTGTTGCTGGTCATGCCCGCGTACTTGCCGCCCTTCTCGGCCGGCGGCATCGGGAAGACGCCGTACTTGCCCTTGAAGGTCTTGTCGATGGTCTGGGTGATCCAGCTGCCCTGGAAGAAGAACAGGCCCTTGCCGCCGGTGAACTGGCCGTACGACGCCTCCTGGTTGATGGCGTTGACGTCGGAGGCGAAGTAGCCCGCCTTGATCCACTTCTGCAGGGTCTGGGTGGCCTGGACGGCGGCCGGGGTGTCCAGGGTGGCGCCCGGCTTGTGGTTCACGAAGTCGCTGAGTTTCTGGGCGCCCATGTAGTCGCCGAGGAGCAGGTTGTAGAGGTGGCCGATCAGGCCGTCCTGGTTGGAGGCGACGATCGGGGTGATCCCGGACTTCTTCGCCTTGGCCATGACCGCTTCGAGGTCACTGATGCTCGACGGCACGGTCTTCATGCCGACCTTGGAGGCCAGCTCCTTGTTGTAGAAGACGCCGACGAGGGGGCCGGCCGAGCCGCCCGCCTGGTAGAGCGAGCCGGAGCCGATCACGCCGTCGGACACCCGGCCGGGGGCGAGTGCGGAGGCAGGGACCTTGCCGCTCCAGCCGTACGCCTTGTCGTAGGCGTCGAGGTTGGTGAGCAGGCCGTCCTTCACACCGCCGAGGAGGTCGGAGGGCGCGGCGATGTCGGGCGCGGAGTCGGAGGCCAGCAGCCGCGGCAGCACGGTGTTGTAGTTGTTGTCCGCCTCGACCCGCAGCTTGACCTTGATCTTCGGGTACTTGGCCGTGAAGGCGTCGGCCAGGCCCTGCTCGTAGGTCTCCAGACCGGCCGCGGAGAACAGGGTCAGGGTCGCGGGGGTGTCGGCAACGGCCGTGTTCACAGCCGTCGGCGTCGCGCCCGCCGCCGAGCCGGAGCCCGAGTCCGAGCCGGGCCCGCTGCACGCGGCGAGCGTGGCCAGTGCGGAGGCCGCGGCGACGGCCGCCAGCGGGGCACGCAGGCGACGGCCGACGGTTCTGGCGGGGGAGGTGGGGTGCTGCTGCTTGGGCATGATGCCTCCTCGCATCCATGCGGCTGCCGCTCCACTCATGGTCGGCAGACAGAGGTCGGCGTGCTTCCCGGACCGGGCCGCAGAGGAGCGTGAAGGTCGTTTCGGAAGCGTTTCCGTTGCCGAAAGACTGAGGGGGCCGACCGCGGCTGTCAAGTAACGAAAACGCAACACGCATTTGACATGCCGAAACGATCAGATGGCCGTACAGGCTGACACTCGGGCCGAGCCGCCACCCTGGAAGTCCTTCCGAGAATCTTGGAAGCGTTTCCGAATGTGGGTTAGCCTTCCGGCATGGCGCAGAGCTCCCAGAAGATCAACATGGCGGACGTGGCCCAAGCGGCCGGCGTCTCGATGGCCACCGCCTCCCGCGCGCTCAACAACGAGAGCGGTGTCGCCGAGGCCACGCGGCGGCGGGTGCTCGCGGTCGCCGAGGAGCTCTCCTACGTCGTCTCCCCCGAGGCGTCCCGGCTGGCCGGCGGCGACACCGGCCGGGTCGCGGTGGTCGTACCGCACATCTCGCGCTGGTTCTTCGCGGCGCTGCTGGAGGGGCTGGAGTCGGTGCTGCGCGCCGCCGACCTGGACGTACTGCTCTACCACGTGGACGGCATCGAGGACCGCCACGACTTCTTCCACCGCCTGCCCGCCCGCCGCAAGGTCGACGCGGTCGTCGTCCTGGCCTTCCCGGTAGGCGAGGAAGAGCAGCGGCGCCTTGAGCTGATGGGCGTCACGATCATCGCCGCGGGCGGTCAGCACGCGCCGTATCCGAACGTCTCCATCGACGACGAGACGGCGGGCCGCCAGGCCATGGACCACCTGCTCTTCCTCGGCCACCGCCGGATCGCGATGATCGCTGCGGTCGACCCGGACCAGCCGGACGAGGTGCAGCCCTCGGGCCGCTCGAACGCGTACTACGGCGCTCTGCGCGACGCCGGCATCCCCCTCGACGAACGCCTCGTCGTCACCGTCGACTGGGGCGGCGACCAGGGCGCCGACGCCATGGCCAAACTCCTCAGCCAGCCCGAACCGCCGACCGCCGTCTACGCCCACTCCGACGAGGTCGCCCTCGGCGCCATCCGCACCCTGCGCCGAGCCGGCCTGCGCATCCCCGACGACCTGTCCGTCATCGGCATCGACGACCATCCCGTGGCCGAGCTGACCGATCTGACGACCGTGCGGCAGCCGGTGCGGGAACAGGGTGAACTGGCCGGGCGGATGCTCCTGAGCATCCTGGGCGGCGAGGAGACCGAACACGACGTCGTCGTACCGACGCAGCTTGTGATCCGTGGGAGCACGGCGCCGCCTCGTCAGTAACTGTGAGTGTGCAGTGTCTACGCCCGGACGCCGCCGACGACCTCAGGCCAGCCAGCGACGTACTGAACAGAAAATCACCGTCGGCATGAGACCAGCCTGCCGCGCCTCTACATCGACAGACGGCACGAACGCCTCGTTTTCCTCACGGACACCTCGCGTTTTGCAGGCGGGTCGGCGCGGCTGACGGGTGCTTCGAGCGCCCCCCATACGCGCTCTGCCTCCAGAGTTCGCGCCCACGCCACCATGGGCTTCCGCGTAGTGATCACGGCGACGTCCGCCGACAGGCAGGACCGGGACGCCGCCCGCGAACCGCTACGGCGACTCCCCCGCACACACTCGCAGCTCACCCGCGTCTGGGTCGACACCCCATGACCGCCCGGGTATGTGCGTCCAGCAGCTCAATCAAAGACACGGTGAGCGGCCATCCCCGACGACATCCCTCTCTGTGCTCCTTCCCGTGCCTCCTGGAAGCGCTTGCCCAATGCCCCACACCCGCCTCCCCGCCTCGTGTTCCGGCCCGCTCGCCGAGCTCCAGCTTGCCCCCGACGTCATCCACCCCCACAGCGACGTGATCGAGAACGACACCCACCGCTGGGCTACCGAACAAGCCCTCACAACCCACAACGCGGCCGCGTTCCATCACCCGCGCTTCCCTCGCCTCGCGGCCCGGATGTTTCCCGACGCCCCCGCCGACCGCGTCAGCGCCTACGCCCGCTGGCTGGTCATCCTGTTCGCCCTGGATGACCGCAGCGAACAAAGCCCCCCGGACCCTGGTGCCGTCCACGCCCTCTATCAGGAGATCACGGCCGCGCTCACCGGGCACAACAGAGAGCCGCACGACCCCCTCGCACGGATCGTCCACGATCAGTGGCAGCAGTTGTCAGGCCGTATGTCCCACGCCTGGAAAAGGCGGTTCGTCCGGCACCTGGCCCGCCACGGCCAGGCCCTGGCCTGGGAAGCCGGATTGAGAAACGAGCGCAGAACACCTTCCCTGGCCGCCTTCATGGACCTGCGCCCATGGTCCAACGGCATGTTCATGTGGGACCTGATCGAAACCGTCCACCCACATGAGGTGCCCACCCCCGTCACCCACACCCTCGCCTGGCGCCACCTGACCAACTGTTCCAATCAGATCACCGCCTGGCGCAACGACCTCGTCTCTCTCCCCAAAGAAGCGGCCATCGACAACCACGACAACTACGTCATCGTCCTGGCCCACGCCCTCGACTGCGAGCACGACAAAGCCGCAGCTGTTGTCGAGCAGCAGATCACGCACCGCGTCCAGGAACTCCTCGAGTCCGAACACGCTCTGCGAGAGCAAAGCCGGCATCTGCCTGCTTCCGGCATGCGGGCCCTCACCGAGACCACGAACACGCTCCGCACCTTGGCCGCCGCCCACGCCCGATGGGTCATCGAATCCGGCCGATACGCCGGTGAAGCCGACACGTCGATCATCAGACAGCCCGGCCGCCGGGCCTGAGGACGCGGATGGTCTCGGCGAAGACGGCGGCCACGGCAGCCTGGGATTTCTCGGCGCGTGCCAGGCCCGTTGGGCGAGCCAGCGGTGTGGCAGCCGGTTTCCGATTCAGATTTTCCACCACCATGCGGTGGTGGAATACGGGAGTGACCGTTGGAGAGCGTCGGTGTCTTCGGTGATCTGGATGGTTACCGACCCGCCGGGAAAGTTCTTCGCGTAGCGCGGTGCTTTCGGCGCCCAGGTGAGGTTGCCGCTGATTGATCCACGCAGTGATTCCAGGTACAGGGACATGGCGTGGCCTGCCTGGGCTTCCTCAGCGGCAGACAGTTCCAAAAAGCGCAGCATGACGGTGTCCCGTAGTGCAGTTGCTTCCGAGATTGCCGAGTCCAGGGGCAGGTCACGATGGTGCATGAGTACGTTGATGATGTTCTGGGCGTTTCCCATGGCCCGCTGCTCAAGCGGATAGGAGAGCAGGTCGTTGTCGATCGAGATGACGAGCCCGGTCATCTCGGTGATGGCCCGTACGCGTGGTGTGTCGATGAGTCCGGCAGGCAACGAGTGGCCGGTGACCATTTCCACGGCCGCCATCGCTACGGCAGCTGCACTTCCGGGAAGCCTGTGCAGAAGGTACTCGTTGACGTCCGGCATGCGGTTTTGTTCGGAGGACGCGACCTGGTGGACCACCCCGAACAGCCAGTTCCGCTGCTCTTCGCACCAGCGCCGCATCTGCGTGGGCGTGCCGTAGCTGCTGAATGCGACAGCGCCTGACTTACCGCCTCCAGCAGCGGATCCTGCTGGGGCTCCCTTACCGGGAGCCCCAGTACGTGGGCGATGTGGGATGCCAAGCAAGCGAACTTCGCCGTTTCTCGGCTCGCCTCCCCCTCGTCCGAATGAGCATCAACTGCCCAGAACCAATAGACCCAGTTCGCGAACCACTGCATTCTGTCGGTCAGGCCGCGAGGGATGATGTGGCAGCAGAAGTGCGCAGCCTTTGTATCGATGAGCTCTTGCCTCTGTCTTGCGGAGGGGGCAAGCCCCACAGCGTCGATCCATTCGATCGAAGCCTTTTCAATCGCATGCACTTGAGGGTGCTGGGAAGGATCAAATGGGCAGAAGAAGCCCGGCTGTCTGAAGTTCTCAAGGTTGGCGTTGAGGCTGGCGGGTTTCGATGTGCGGGGCATGCGCCGGCTCCTCTCAAGCCTTGATCAGGTTCAGCGGTGCCACGCACGGCAGATCCCGAGAGCGCCATGAAAGCAGGGGGGCAGGGTCCAGAGAGGAAGCGGAAGCGGACAATGGATGAGCCCTGCGACTCAATCATTGCGCTGGCATTATTCGCTTGACTCTGTGTAATTCCAGATTCGCGGAAGCGGGCCCACCGGGGAAGTAACCGCTGGTGATGAAAATGTGGAGATGTTGACGGATCAACAAGCACCTGCCGGCCCAGGCGGGGCCGCTCCAAGCACCTCCGCCCCGAGTTGTTCGGTCGCCCGCTGAGCCGTCCTTCATGTGCTCCTGCAACGCGCTCTTCCGGCCAACGCTCGCTTTGAGGGCGCGGCCGCTCGCCAGCCACCAAGAGGGGCTTTCCATGCCTTCGAGTCGACGGCGTGCCCATAAGACCGGTAAACCACGGTCAACAACGGTGCGATCCTGCACTCCCGAGCGTCACACCCGAGCACATATGCCCAGGTCAGAAGCTATCCGCCTCCCCAAGCGCCGTCGCCTCCCAAGCTGAGAGCGCGAGTTCGATTCTCGTCACCCGCTCCATAATGAAACCCCCAGGTCAGAGACTCGGGGGTTCTTTGTTGTCTTGTCCAATTTGAGGGTGGCGTGCCCTCGGCGTGCCCTAAGTCGAGGTCAAGTGGCCATTTCAGGGCCGCCCAGGTGTCACTTTGAGCCGCTCCGCCGCCGTGTGCCTCAAGTGGCGAGACGCATTTTGTGTGACCTGCACCAATGCTGCCCATCAGGATAGCGAAGTCGCTTACGCAAAGCGGCAGTTCACAAATGAAGGTATGCGTAGCCCTTCACCAGCGGCTCCCCCGCGCACCGCTTGGCTCCCAGGCCGCGTCGGGGGGACCCACAGCCGTAGCTAGCTGCCACGTACTGGGCCCACGCCGAGGTCGGTGAGCAGGCCCCGGATCCGGTCCTCGATCGCCGGACGATGTCAGCGGACCACAGACAGCTGCGGCCGGTTGTGCGCTCCGCCGCGCTGTTGCCCCTCTCCCTCCTGCGCGGTCACAACGAGCCCGAAGATCAGGTCGTTGAGGTCGGCAGGCCGGAGATGAAGCTCGCGGGCCACGTCCGCAGGCCGCGTCCCCTCACTGCGCAGAGCAGTGAACACCTTGCCCAGCACCTGGGAGGTCTCACGGGCGACGCCGCTCCCTGGTTCCGACTTGCGGTAGCCGAGACGGCCGAGTTCCACGCAGTGGGTTCGGTACTGCCATTCGGTGGTCAGGCCCAGTTCGTGCAGCCGGTGTGCAAGCGCCATGGCGGCGACCTTCCAGCGGCGTTTGGCCTGGAGGATCCAGCTCGTGCTCGCGCCATGCGGTGCGTGGGCCAGGACGTCTGCCCGCGGCATGAGGAATGCGGCTGCGAAGCGGTGCGCTTCCGCCTCGGCCTGTGGGCCGTGCGGCATCTGCTCCTCGCCGTGCAGGACGAGATGTCCGAGTTCGTGAGCGGCGTCGAAGCGCCCACGTTCCGCCGTCTTCTCGGTGCTCAGCAGGACGAACGGGATCCCCCGGTCCCAGAAGGAAAACGCGTCGACTTCAGGACAGTCCCTGGAGAGGGAGAAGACGCGAACGCCGTGCGCCTCCAACAAGTGCACCACGTTCGGGATCGGCGCGTTCCCGAGCCCCCAGCGGGCGCGCACCAGGGAGGCGGCTTCCTCCGCTGGGACGTCCGTGCCGGCCGCCTCCCCGGGATGGGGGATCTGATCCTCGTCGGAGCGCAGGCGGCTGAACGAGGTCAGAGACGGGATGTCGGGGGCAGGCAGGCGGAAGTGCGCGCCCATCCAGTCCTGCAGAGCGCGCGCCAACCGTCCGGAGCTGAGGGCGATGTCCCGTTGGGAGGCGGTCATCTTGCTCAGGGCACGGAAGCTGACCGAGTCGACGGTCAGCTCGGCGACCTCCTCGGCGCTGAAGAAGGAAGGAGGGAACTCCAGCACTGTCGCGATCGCCTCAAGCGACGGAGGGCTTGGAGTGGCCCGTCCGTTCTCGAAGTCGGACAGCCTGCGTGGCGTCAGGCCGGCCATTTGGGCGAGTCGGGTGACGGTCAGCCCTCGGCGCTTGCGCGCCAGGACTAGCCGGGATGCGGTGGTCATGGGAGGAGCCAAGTGGGGAGGTCTGGGCGGGACGGTCAGGGCAGGCGCTCAATCGGGATGTCGATGCCGCCCTGGTCATCGGCATCGTCGACGAACGGAGTGAAGCCCTCGAAGTCGATCCAGGGGAGGATGATCCGCTCGTACCAGCTGCTGATCTTGCCACGGCTTCCCGGGTCGTTCGGAAACGAAAGCTCGGCGTGCAGCCGCGTCCCCTGATCGGTCTTCAAGTGGTGGTAGAGCAGGAACCATGTCGGGATGCCGTTACCGGCTTCCTGCTGCTCGGGCTCCACCTCGGTCTCACCGAAGAGCAGCAGCTGCCGATTGGCCTCCACCCGCTTCATCACCGCATTCCCCTTCGGGTAGCGGGTGGATGGCGTGAGGGCTGCATATCCGGTCTCCGAGCTGCCGCTGGAGGCCGCGATGGCGAAGTCGCCGGAGGGCGCGACGAGCAGTGGAACGTTGCTGGGGCTGGCGCTGGTCCAACCCTCCGGGATGTACGTCTCCCGCAGGAATCGAATCGTCCGGCCCCAGAAGATGTTGCCGGGCAGTGAAACAGGATCCAGCGGCGTGCAGAAGTTGCGCTCCGATTCGGCCCGACGCAGGGCGCCGTCGATCCCCTGGACCGACAGACCCAGTTCGGCGAGCCGGTCACGGACCTGGCGGTCCTCCGCCCCCGTGACCGGGCGAAGGCCACGGGGGCCAGACCGGCATGGGACGCAGCCGGTCACAGCGGCGTCAGTTCCAGATGTTGTAGGTGCCGTAGTCGTTGACCCTGAGGTTGGCCTGCCAGCTGCCCCACTCGTAGTTGCCGTCCCACCAGTACCGCTCCGAGCCGTGTTCGCAGCCGGAGTGGTCGGTGCGGAAGGCGCCGACGAAGGTGCCCTTAGTCCAGCGGCGTTCCACCACCTGGACGGGCTGGGCGTACTGCCCCGGCTTCAGGTTCGTGGAGAAGGTGAACGTGGTGGAGGTGGAGCCGTTGCGGCCGTAGGAGGGAGTGATGCTGGCGAGCACCTGGTTGAGGTACGGGACCGGGTTGCTGACGCTGACGCCGACCGACCACTGCCAGCCCGTCGTCTTCTGGTAGCCCCAGTTGTAGGAGCAGCCGGGTGAGTTCACGGGGCAGCGGAAGGTGGGGCCGCGCCACACCCAGTCCTGGAAGGTGTTGGCGGCCTGGGTCTGGGCCTTGGCCCAGGTGGTGTCGCCCTTGCGGATGTCGTAGCCGTCCGGCTTCCAGCACCAGGTGTCCGCCGAGGCGGCGCCCGGCGAGGCCAGCAGGAGGAGCGGGGCAAGCCCCAGGCTCAGCACCGGCGCCAGCCAGCGGCGACGGTTCTTCTTCTTGTTGTTCACTGCGGGCTCTGCTTCGGGGGGCGTTTGAGCGTGGGGGCGCACTTGAGTGGCTCCTTGCGGGGGATGGGTCAACAGGGAGAGAGGGGTCCGGTGGTGCGAGCGGTGGTCGGCGGTCAGTGCCTGTTGACGACGATCAGGTGGTACTGGTCCGGGGTCGAGCTCCAGTCGCCCCACCAGTCGTCGTTCCTGCTCCATCCCTCGCAGCTCCCGCCGCGGAAGGCCGTCAGGGAGACCCGGTCGCTGTTGGAGAACCACACGCTCGGGTAGTAGCTCGTCTCGTGGGGATCGGCGCCCGTGAGGCACCGATCCCACCGGTGGCCGTTGGGCTCGGTGACACTGATCCGCCAGCTGTGCGCGTCCACGCTGTGGTTGGAGATCGCGACACAGGCGGTAAAGACGGGGGAGTTGCAAGCGGCGTGGGGGGTGGGACGAGGCGGAGGGAAGGTGGCAGCACCGGCCTCAGTGGCGGTCAGGGTCAGCGACCCACCCACCAAGGCGGCGACGGCCAGGGCGCCGGCGATTCTCTTACGGAGTGAACGGGACACGGCCCCGCTCCCTTCTGTCCGGTTGGGTTCAGGCACAACCGAAACTCCGGGACGCGGGGTTGATCAGGGAGTCGAAGCCACCGACTAATCAATCCCGAAAAGCCATCCGCGCACCTAATCAACGGGCTGGTCTGGTCGAACACGGCCTTGATTCGGGTGATCGCGTTGCGGTTGGCGCCTACAGGCAGAGCTTCGCGGCAGCTCGGGGGGTGTCGAGGTCAACGAGCGCCGGGAGCTGTTGCCGCAGCCCGGGGTGACGGCTCGACGCGCAGCGGACCACGTACATGGGGCACGGCGTCGACGTATGCAGTCGCGATGCGGCCGCTCAGTCCGCCTGCGAGCCAAGTCATGCCGAGCCCGAAAGGCGCCTGCTGACCCAGTCGGCTCATCCATCACGGCGCCGTGCCCACAGCGTGCCCTGAAGAGCGGACAACAGCGGTCAACAACGGTGCGAACCTCGCCTCACGAAGCCGCCACCAAGCTACATAAGCGCAGGTCAACAGCAAGGTCGCTGTCCAAGCGCCGTCGCTTCCCAAGCTGAGAGCGCGAGTTCGATTCTCGTCACCCGCTCCATGATTAAGGCCCAGGTCAGAGACCCGGGCTTTTTTGCTGTGTGGGGTGATCAGCGGTCGCGTTTCCAGTACATGCCGTACCCCTCGCACAGGATGCCCAGGGCGAGGGTGTCGGAGATGCCGGCGGTCACGGGTGGGGCCCAGGATGGTGGGCTTCTCGTTGGGCGGCCAGGTGGTCCGCAAGCGCATCGGACCCGATCTCGCTCAGGGCCCACAGGCTGCTGGATCGGCGAGCCCCCTGCCGGAGTGGGTCATCCACAGGGGTGTGGAAGGGCAACACGGGAATGCCCTGCCGCAAGGTCGGCGAGGCGCTCGGAGCGGCCTTGCCGGGTCGGGATCTCGCTGCCGTCCCGCACCCTCCCCGACCAGCCATCAGGCGTTCGCCGCCGCCGGCGTTGGCCGTGCCGTGCTCCGCGGCGAACGGGAAGCGGTCAAGGCGAAAAAAATCTGTGGATCTTCGCGGCAACCTTTGCGGCCTCTGTGACCACTCAGTGTCGTCCGGCCAAGTGGTCCGGTCAGATGCAACGGCTGAAAGAGAGCAAAGGCATGTCCCTGGAACGAGAGCACAGACATGTCCCCGGCCCACCCACGTCATCGATGGCGTCCCGCGTCGGCGGCCACCGTGCCGACGGCGACGCCCGCGGTGGTCGCCCGAAGCATCGTGGCCGTCGGTTGCTCGCGCGTCGGGGTCTCTGGGCGGGTCTCGCCATGGTGGTCGTGGCCGGCTCGGCTGTCGTGGTCAGCCAGGCTTCGGCGCAGCAAACCCTGGATCTGAAGAAGTGGTACGTGCTGGTCAACCGCAACAGCGGCAAGGTGCTGGACGACCGCGCCTCCGCCAAGAACGACGGCGCGGCGGTGGTGCAGTGGAGCCGTCATGGCGGCCCCAACCAGCAGTGGCGGTTCATCGACGCGGGTGACGGGTACTACCGGCTGCAGAACCGGAACTCCGGCAAGGTGCTGGACGACCTCGGCTGGTCGAAGACCGCCGGCTCCGCCATCGTGCAGTGGAAAGACCTGAACGGCACCAACCAGCAGTTCAAACTGGCCAAGTCGCCGAACGGCTACGTGCGTTTGGTCAATCGCTTCAGTGGCATGGCCGTCGATGTCCACAACGCCGCCAAAGCCAACGGGAGCGGTGTCGTCCAGAACCGCGACCGGGGCGGCGCCGATCAGCAGTGGCAACTCGTCCCGGCCGGGAGCGTCGGCAGCTCCGGTACGCCCACCGCGCCGAGCAGCAGCGTTCCCACCAGTCCGGCTCCGAGCAGCTCGCACCCGTCGTCGACGCCGTCGTCCACGCCGTCTCCCGTGGCCGGTGGCGGCAGCTCGACGACACGATTCATGGGCAGCAGCACGGTGCTCATCGGCGGCTCGATGTCCGACGCCTCGGCGGCCGCCGCGCCGTTCGACGTGCGGTACGCCTATGTGCACAGCCAGCCCGCGCCCTCGTCGGACTACTACTCGGCAGCGCGCTGCCACGACGATTGGTCGGGTTGGTGGGGCTGCTGGAACGGCAGCACCACGGCGCCCGGCACTTACGTGACCTGGCGGGACAGCGTGGCGGCCGAGGCGACGTACAAGGGCAGCGCGCGTCCGCAGAAGATGCTCTGGACCTGGTACTCGTTGCGCGACCTCGGGGATGCGGCAGGCGAGGGCGACGGTCCGGGCGAGGTCAAGGCCATCAACCGGCTTGACCTGCTCACCCGGTACCTGAACGACTACCGGTTCTTCCTCCAGAAGATCGGCACGTCGCACGACGCGATCGACCTTGAGCCCGACTTCTGGGGCTACGTCCGGTCGCTCGGCAATCCGCACCAGGTTCCCGCGCAGGTCTCGGGCGCAAATCCGACGGATTGCGGATCGCAGGAGAACAGCGCCGCCGGACTCGCCCGCTGCCTGATCTCGATGACGCACAAGTACGCACCGAACACCGCCGTGGGGCTGCACCTTTCCTGCTTCGACTGGCAGACCAACACACAGGCATGCGTCAAGGACTACGCGAACCTCGGGGCGCAGAACGCCGACTTCCTGGCCACCGATGTGTCGGACCGCGACGCAGGCTGGTACGCACAGCCGGCCCACGGCGGCAGTGACCACTTCTGGACCGACCAGAAGGCCGCCGCCGCGCTGCAGTTCTACAAGACGATGGCCGAGTCCGTGGGCAAGCCGGTGGCCCTGTGGCAGATCCCCGTGGGCAACATGGCGCAGAACAACACGCTCAACCATTACAAGGACGACAAGGTGGACTGGTTCTTCGGGCACATGGACCAGGTGGCGAACGCCCATGTCGCCGGCCTGTTCTTCGGTCCAGGGCAGCAGGAACAAACCTCGGTCGAGACCGACGGCGGAAACCTGATCAACAAGACGATCGCGTACCACAACTCGGGCGGTACAGCACTCAAGTAGACGAAGCTGACGAATGCGCCCCCATCTCTTCGGTGGGGGCGCATTTCGTCATCTTCGTCGGGCTGAGGCCTTCTCCGGTCAGCGCCGGCCATGCCGCCGTCGGTGCGGGCGCCGATCGAGGCAGCCTTGGCGAAGGGGATGATCGTGCTGACGCAGGACCAGGAGCCCACCCATCAGCCCGACAAGCCTCGCCGAGCCTCCGCCTGGTCCCCAAACGATGGGAACCCCAGCCGGCGCACGGCTGGGGTTCCTCGAGGCGGTGAGCAGCGGTCAGCGGGTGGAGGTGCCCACGCCGTAGACCGCTCGTCTACGCGCCGGTGCACCGCACCCGATCGCCATCACCGTGGATCAGGCGGGTCAGCGCTGCAGGGTGAGGACACCCGGCCGCCACGGCAGTCGGTCGTAGGGGCCGGTCGCGGTGGGGGACTTGCCCTGGTAGAGGAACTGCAGGTGGCAGGGGTCGATGGTCATGGTCTGGTCGGGGTTGTCGCGGACCAGGTCACCGTGGCTGATGTCGTTGGTCCAGGTGGCACCGCTGTTGGCCTTGCCCGCGAAGGGGTTGCTCTCGCCGGCGGCCTGCGGGGTCCAGGAACCACTCAGGCTGGAGGCGGTGAACGAGCGGAAGTAGCGCTGCTCGTTCGCACCCCGAGCCTCGACGATCATGAGGTACTGGTTCTGGCCCTGGACCTTGTAGACCTGCGGCGCCTCGAACAGGTTCTTCGTCGAATCGCTCATGACCGTCGTGTACGACGAGCCGAAGTTGCCCGGGAAGTTCCCGATCGGCATGCTCGCCCGGTAGATCTTGCCGTTGTCGCCGGCGAAGAACAGGTACATGTTCTGGCCGTCGGCGATCAGGGTCTGGTCGATCGGGCCGGTGGCGGATTCGGTGCGGGGGATGCTGCCGGTGAACAGCGGCTGCGGCGCGGACCAGCCGCCCGGGTTGGTGGGGTCGCTCGACGTGCGGTAGACGAAGGGCGACGCGCCCCACTGGGACGCCAGCACCCAGATGTTCTTGGGCGCGAAGTAGAACAGTGTGGGCGCCACCGCTTTCTGGCTCATGCCGGTCTGGCCGGCCGACACCATGTCCGCCCAGTTCGTGAAGGGCTTGAACATCATCGAGCCGTACGACGATCCCGACACGCTCGACGCGTAGACCAGGTGCTTGCCGTTGTACGTCACGGTGGTGAAGTCCTTCACCGCGTCCCACCCGTTCGCCGGCTGCGCCAGCGGATCGGTCGAGCTCCACCGGTACGTCGACGGAAGAGCACACGTGGCGCCCGTCCGCGTGGGCGTTGTCGAGGCCGACGTCGACGTCCTGAAGTTCCAGCGCTGGTTGGCGCCGCCGCCGTTGGAGTCCCAGATCTGGACGGGGGTGCCGTTGGCGGTCTTGCCGCCGGGGGTCTCCAGGGCTCGGCCGCTGGCGACGTTGGTCAGGGTGTAGGAGCCGTCGCTGTTCCGGGCGGCCTTCCAGTGCTGGTTGGCGCCGCCGTTGGAGTCCCAGACCTGCGTGTTCGTACCGTTGCCGGTCTGGTTGCCCGGCTCGTCCAGGACCCGGCCGCCGGCGATGTTGGTCAGCGTGAAGGAGCCGTCGCCGTTCTTGGTGGCCCGCCACTGCTGGTTGGCGGCACCGCTGGCGTCCCACACCTGGAGCGGGGTGCCGTTGCCGTTGTATCCCGCGGGCTCGTCGAGAACGCGTCCGGCGGCCGCGTTGGAGAGCGTGTAGACGGTGCCGGAGGTGATGTCCCCGGCCGTCGTACCGCCGCCCGCCGTGCCCCCGCCGCTGCTGCCGCCCAGGGTGGTGAGTACCGCGTCGTAGGCGGGCTTCTTGTTACCACTGTTGTCGAACAGCAGCGGGTTCTCACCGGTGCGCCAGGAGTCGCTGTCGCGGATGCCCCACACCGTGATGCCGGTGCAGCGAGCGACGTTGAGGCAGTCCTGCACGGTGTTGGCGTACGCGGTGGCGGACGCCTGGGCGATGTCGAGTTCGGTGATCTGTACGTCCACGCCGAGCGCGGCGAACTTGGACAGCGTGGTCTGGAAGCCGGCCGGCGGGCCGCCGGCGCCGAAGTGGCTCTGGAAGCCGACGCAGTCGATGGGCACACCGCGGGACTTGAAGTCCTTGACCATCGCGTAGACGCCCTGCGTCTTGGCGTCGGTCCAGTTCTCGATGTTGTAGTCGTTGTAGCAGAGCTTGGCGGAGGGGTCGGCGTTCCGGGCCGTGCGGAAGGCTTCCTCGATGAAGCCGTTGCCCAGCACGTCCTGGAAGACCGAGCTGCGGTGCTGACCGCTGCCGCCGTCGGCGAACGCCTCGTTGACCACGTCCCAGGCGTAGATCTTGCCCTTGTAGTGGGTCATCTCGGTGGTGATGTGGTTGTCCATCACACTGCGCAGGGTGTTGGCGTCGGTGATGGACTTGACCCAGCCGGGCAGTTGGGAGTGCCAGACCAGGGTGTGGCCGCGCATGCGCTGGCCGTGCGCGGCGGCGTGGCCCACGATCGCGTCGGCCGGGCTGAAGTTGAAGTTCCCGCGGGAGGGTTCGACGGTGTCCCACTTCATCTCGTTCTCCGGGGTGATCATGTTGAACTCCCGGTCGAGAATGGTGGAGTACGTCGAGTCGCCGAGCCTGCCCGAGGACACTGCCGTGCCGAAGTAGCGGCCGCTGCCGGTCGCCGCGGCGGCCAGGGTCGGTGTGCGGGCCTCCGGCGTGCGTGCGGCCAGCGCGACCAGCGGTACGGCGGCACCCGCGGCGGCGAGGACCACGGCGGCGGCGAGCACGCGGCGGGTAGCCGGACGGCGGCGATGAGAGCGGTTCTGATCTGACAACGGCATGTCCTTCTGGCACAGCGGGCCTTGATCCGGACCCGGTTACCTGCCAGTTGCCGCCACGCACACAAAGGTTGCCGCGATCGGGGGGAAGAGTTTTCACGGCCGCTGTCACCGTCCGCACCCAGTTCCACGGCGACCCGCCGGCCACCATGGAGGCCACCTACCCCGACGGGACCGACGTCGGCCCGGCCGACTGGACCCCGTACCAGCAGTGCGGGTACTTGTTCTCCCATCGAGCTGTGCGGCAAGGGGACTCGTCCCCTTGCCGCACAGCGGCGTTCACCGGGTCGGGACGAACCCTCCCCGGACCGACGCGGAGCCGCCCGAACCCTGCGCGTCGACGCGGTAGCCGTCGCCCGCGGCACTGCGCACGCCGGTGCCGTTGTTGAACTGGGCGGCAAACTCATAGCTCGCGGCCGGCACGGTCAGGCCCGGCTTGAGGACCCAGCGGTAGACCAGCATGCCGTCGGCCTCCCGGGTGGTGATGGTGAAGTCATCGCTCGGCAGGGTCTGCCAGGTGCCGGTGTTCTTCACCCCGCCGGTCTGCGCGATCCGGATCTCGACCGTGAGCGAGGTGAGGGGCCGGGTCGTCTTGAGGGCGAGGTTGCTCTGCGTCCAGTAGACGGTGCTGCCCGGGTCCAACGAGCCGGCCGACCACAGCGGCCCGTTCTGGCTCTCGCCGGCGGCCGGCGAGGGACTGGTGGCCGGCGGAGTCGGGCGCGCGCTGCCCGGGGTGGTGGCCGGGGCCGGCGCGACGGGGGTGGGGCGGCCCGATGTCGGGTGCGGGGAGCTGACGGTCGGGGACGGGGTGGCAGGCGTGGTCACGGTGGCCGGCGGCGACGAGTGCGCGACGATGGCGGCGACGGCGAGGCCGCCGGTCGCCAGCATGCCGGTGGCGGCGAGCCCGGCGAGCGCGACCCTGGTCCCGGACCTCGCGAACGGCCGCGCGCGGTGACGGACGGCGGGGCCGGCCATGCCGCGTTGCACCCGGGCCAGCATCCGCGCGCGGTCGGGCCGGTGCGCCTCGGCGGCCTCGCGCAGCTGACGGGCGATCTCGTCGTTCACCGGTTCCTCCTCCCTGCCACCAGGTCCCCGGCCGCTCGTGCGCCCAGTATCCTTTCCAGCTCGGCCATTCCCTTCGAGGTCTGGCTCTTCACCGTGCCGACCGATATGCCCAGCGCTGCCGCCGTGTCCTTCTCCGACAGGTCGAAGGCGTGCCGCAGCACCACGCAGGCGCGCTTGCGGTACGGCAGCCGGGCGAGCGCCGCGCGGACGTCCAGTACGGCCGCCGTGTCCGGCCCCTCCACCTTCTCGGGGCTGCGGGACCAGATCAGCGTGATCCGGCGTCGCTCGCGCACCGCGCTGCGGATCCGTCCGCGCGCCAGGTTGGCCACCACACCGCGGGCGTAGGCGAGCGGGTGGTCGGCCTGCCGCAACCGGTCCCAGCGCTGCCACAGGGCGACCAGGGCATCCGCCGCGAGGTCGTCCGCCGCGTCGGTCTCGCCGGTCAGGAGGTGTGCCAGACGGGCGAGTTCGGCATAGTGGCGTTCGAAGAATTCGTGGAACTCCGCGGACGCGTCGTCGAGGAGCATCCCTCCGTCGCCCTCTCCCGGCGATGATGTGCACGTTAGTTGCATGTTTAACAACAGGGGGGCGCAGCCTAACAGTGCCCGGCCCGGGATTCGAACGGCGGTCGTGCTCGGTTGCGGACCGGTGAAGGCTGTCCGGCGGGCTGGTCAATGCCGGGCGAACTGGACGCCCGTCGGCTGCGCGACGTCCGGCTGCACGGCGGTGCCGTCGACGGTCAGCCGCTCCCCGTAGATGTCGGTGATCCTGACACCGCCATGCTGCGTCTGCTGGCGATGAGCGACAGGGACAAGGACGTCAAGATCCTCGTCCTGCGCCATCAGATCACCGTCCTGGACCGCCGACTCGGCAAGAAGAGGGTGCGGTTCCACCCGGGTGATCGGGCATTCATGGCGGCGCCGCTGCGCCAGCTCCCGAAGGACGTGCCGCCCAGGCTGCGGTTGCTGATGCGTCCGGACACGGTGCTGCGGTGGCACCGCGACCTGCTCGCGCGCCGCCACACCGCCGCCTCCCAGCCGCCTCATGGGGCTTATCGGGTCGTGAGTGAGACTCGATGAGTGGCCGCCAGCAGGTGAGCACTCCTGATCAGTCCCGAACCCCCAGACGAACATTTGCGTCCGCGACGGAGCGTCATGCGCGGGATTGAGTGCACGGCCCGCATGTTGCTGACCAGGGAAAACAACATCAGATAGCACCGACGAGCGCACTCGGCAAGGATTCGATCCCACTCCCAAAGCGGGTGTCGAACTCTGTCGAGGCATTGGATGAGGGCAGCGCAGAGGATCTTCGACGCCTCCGCACTGACCCGGCTGCTCTGCTCGGCCGAACGTGGCCGCCCACTGGGCCACCGCTGCCCTCGGACCGCATACGCTGTCACGGGAGTGTGCACACCGTCCCCCTGTGGGTCCGTGCCCAAAGCGTGCCCATAAGACCGGGCAACAACGGTAAACAGCGGCACGAAGCCAGCCCTCCGAAGCCGCTTTGCGGCAACATAACTGCAGGTCAGAAGCAGTACCACCATCCAAGCGCCGTCGCTTCCCAAGCTGAGAGCGCGAGTTCGATTCTCGTCACCCGCTCCAATACGAACCCCCAGGTCATCGACCCGGGGGTTACTTGTTGTCTAGTCCAATTCGGGGATGACTTATGTCAGTGGTCTCGGGGGTCAGGCCACCGCGTTCAACAGGTCGGCCAGCACGTCGGGCCGTTCCAGGGCGATGAAGTGGCCGGTCTTGGGGACCTGCGTGAAGTCGGCGGCCGGCAGCAACTCCTTGTTGGCTTGCCGGTCCGAAGGACGGGACCAGTCCTTCTCGCCGTAGACGAGGTGGACGGGCGCCTTGGCCTCGGGGTAGCGCGAGCGGGCGGCGATGAGGCTGGGCAGGCTCTGGTACACGGCCCGGGCGACGGTCGGGTAGCCGGGGCGGCCGCCCACCTGGAGGAGTTCGTCGAGGTAGTCCTCCCGCAGCGCGGTCTTGTCGACCAGCCCGCCCTGCAGGATCCTGCGGACGACGGGCTTGGGCTCCACCCCGGCGACCACCGTGCCCACCCCCGGAGTGAGGACACCGCCAACCACCACACGGGCGAGAAGACTGGACCGGGCGATACCGCCGCGGAAGTCGTACGCGTTCACCGCGACGACGCGCCGGACCCGCTCGGGCAGGTCGGCCGCGGCGGTCAGGGCGAGCACCGCCCCCATGGACTCCCCGACCAACGTCACGTCGTGGAGGTCGAGTTCGGTCAGGAGCCGCTCGACGCCCGCGCGCATGGCCGGCTCGTCGTACGACGCCCCGGGCACGATCTCGGAGTAGCCCATCCCCGGCAGGTCGAGGGCATACACGGTGTACTGGTCCGCGATCAGCGGGATGAGGGAGCGGAAGTGCTCGGCCTGCGTGCGCACGGTGTGCAGCAGGACCAGGGGGGCGCCGGTGCCCGCCTTGAGGTAACGCAGGGTTCCCGCGCGGCCGTCGCGCCCCGCGCGCGGGGCGATGGTGTGGCTGGTGGTTCCCGGAATGTGGATCGTGGGACGTGACTCGTGGCTGGGCATCTCGCCGACTCCTCGGGTGTAAAGGGGGTTACTTCGCCAGCTGGGCGTACAGGCCGGCCAGTTCGCCGGCCAGGCCGGCCTTGACCTGCCGCGAGATGTCATCGGCGAGCACCTCGTACGCGCCCGTCTCGACGCCGTCGAGGGCGAGTGCGGCGACGTCACGCGGGTCGGACTTGGGTGCCTCGACGTCCGCCGCCAGGTCCGTGTCGACGTAGCCGACGTGAAGTCCGGTGACCGCGATGCCGCGCGGCTGCAGCTCCAGGCGCAGGGAGTTGGTCTGCGACCACAGGGCGGCCTTGGATGCGCTGTAGGAGCCGCCGAGAGCCAGCCAGGAGAGCACGGAGTGCACGTTGAGGAGGTGGCCGCCGCCGTTGCGCTCGATGAGGGGCACGAAGGCGCGGGTGAGAAGCAGCGGACCGTAGAAGTTGGTCTCGAACTCCCGGCGTACGTCGTCGACCGGGGAATCGAGGAATGACGCGCCGACCGAGGCACCGGCGTTGTTGATCAGCACGGTCACGTCTTGCGCCTGCGCGGCGGCGGCCGCCACGGAGGCCGGGTCGGTGACCTCCAGCGCCACCGGTACCGCATCAGGGTGCGTCACCGTGCGCGGGTCGCGGGCCGTGGCGTAGACCTTGCGGGCACCGCGCGCGTACAGCTCCTCCACCAGCGCCTTGCCAATACCCCGGCTGCCGCCGGTGACGAAGACGCCGGCGCCCTTGAGTGCGGTCATGACTGCCTCCACAGAATGAGAAACCGATCGGTTTCCACCAAGGTAAACCGATCGGTTTCCAGGCGCAAGCCCAACAGACTCCCCGGGCCTCACAGACATTCAGCGACCGGGACCAATTCGCGGGACTGAGCCCTGATCACCTGACGATCGATCACCAACGTCCGCAAGGAACTTGATCGGCGGCCCGAAGCGGAGGCTCGCCACTTGGGCTTGCGCGCAGAAACCGATCGGTTTACGGTGATGAAACTGATCGGTTTCTCGCCGTGATGGCGAGCCTGGACCCGCATCCCTAGGAGCACGGATGACTGCCGCGCGCGACGCCGAGGGGCAACCCGCTTATCCCAGGCTTCCGGCGAAGCTGGCGGCCCACCCGTCGGTGCAGGCTGTACTCGCCCAGCGCAGGTCCGGCGGCATCGCGCGTCCGTCGGCGGTGATCGACGCGGAATGGCTGCGCGAGCTCTGCCTCGCTGCCGGCGCGGACGACGCCGCCCCGGTCAGCCTGGATCACCCCGATCTGGCCGGCGAGCGTGAGCACGCGCAGTCCGCGCTGCCCGGCACCCGCACCCTGATCGCGATGGCGGTCCGGATGAACCGCGACAACTGCCGCTCCCCCGCCCGCAGCGTGGCCAACCAGGAGTTCCACCAGACCGACGAACAGGCCAACCACGCCGCCCGCAGCGTCACCCAGGCCCTCCAGGACGCCGGCTACCGCGCCCTCAACCCGTCCGTCGGCTTCCCCCAGGAGATGGACCGCTTCCCCAGCGAGCGGATCTGAGTGGTGGCGCACAAGACGGTCGCGGTGGCCGCCGGGCTCGGCGTGATGGGCCTGCACCGCAACGTCATCCACCCGAAGTTCGGCAGCTTCGTCCTGCTCGTGACCGTCCTGGTGGACGCGGAGGTGAGCGAGTACGGGCAGGCGCTGGACTACACCCCCTGCATCGACTGCAAGTTGTGCGTCGCCGCCTGTCCGGTCGGCGCCATCGCCAAGGACGGCGCCTTCGACGCGCTGGCCTGCACCACGCACAACTACCGCGAGTTCATGAGCGGGTTCACCGACTGGGCGCAGACGGTGGCCGACAGCGAGGACGCCGCCGATTACCGCTCCCGCGTCACTGATTCCGAGAGCGCCTCCATGTGGCAGAGCCTCAGCTCGCCGCCCGGCTACAAGTCCGGCTACTGCCTTGCCGTCTGCCCCGCCGGCGAGGACGTCCTGGGCCCGTACCTGGACGACCGCAAGACGTTCATGGACACCGTGCTGCGCCCGCTCCAGGACAAGAAGGAAACCCTGTACGTCCTGCCGGGCTCCCATGCGCAGGAGTACGCCCGGCGTCGCTTCCCCCACAAGCCTGTCAAGGAAGTCACCGGTGGCTGGCATCCTCCGGCGAAACGTTCCGCGTCCCCCGACCGAGAGACACGTACATCATGAGTGGCATTCCCCCCTTCCGCGCCCTGCGCGCCAAGCCTCTGTGGATCGCGAACGGCGTCATCACGGGCGTACTCGCGCTGCTGTTCGCCGTGTTCTAGGTCGGCGCGAACGCCGATCCGGCCGATCACCTGACCGGGCCGTCGCCGAGCCTCTCCTCCGGAACCCCCTGGAAACCGATCGGTTTTTATTTCGTCCGCTTCGGGTTAACCTCGCGATATGACCACCGAAGTGAAACTGAGCCCCAGGGAGCGGCTGCTGGAGGCGGCGGCCACGCTCACCTACCGAGACGGCGTCAGCATCGGCGTCGAGGCGCTGTGCAAGGCGGCGGGGGTGTCGAAGCGCTCCATGTACCAGCTGTTCGAGAGCAAGGACGAACTCCTGGCAGCAAGCCTCAAGGAGCGCGCCTCCGCATACGTGGCGACTCTCCTGCCTGCGGCGGACGACGGCCGCTCCCCCCGCGAGCGGATCCTGCACGTCTTCGCACAGGTGGAATCACAGGCCGGCGCCCCCGAGTTCCGCGGCTGCCGGTACCTGGCCGTGCAGGTCGAACTCAAGGACCAGAGCCACCCCGCGAGCCGGGTCGCCCATCAGGTCAAGGCGAATCTGACCGCCTTCTTCCGTACCGAGGCCGAGCAGGGCGGGGCGGGCGATCCCGATCTGCTGGCCCGGCAGCTCAGCCTGGTCTTCGACGGAGCCAGCGCCCGCGCGGGAATTCAGGCCGACAACCTGACCGGGCTCATCGCCCCCACGGTGACCACCTTGCTCGACGCGGCAGGCGTGCGCTGATGCGTCGCCCGTCCAGAAAACCCCCTCACCTCCCGGCGCTCGCGGGAAGCCCGATGGCCGTAAGCGTGTTGCCGAGCATGCCGCAGGCGAAGAAGCTTGCGGTCTCGTCGGCATCGGCGCCCAGCGACAGGTGCACGGCTTCCCAGATACTCATCCAGCCGGCCCGGACGACCTCGCCAATCAGGTCATCGCCCTGCGCCTCGGCGGCCGCCACGGCGGCATATCCCTGCATCTGCACCAGGAGCGTTTCGGGGCGCGTCGAGATCAGCTGCGCGTAAGCGTTCGTCATGGCCTGAAGAGCCCGCTCGCCGCCCTCCACCCCGTCGGCCGCCCTCTCGAAAGCCAGGCGGGTGTCCTCCATGCTCCGCACCAGAGCGGCGACGAAGATCGCCTCCTTGTCCGGGAAGAGCCGGAAGAGATACGGCTGCGTGACGCCGACGCGCTTGGCGATCGCCGCGGTGGAGGTGCCGCGGTAGCCCGTGCGCGCGAACTCGGCGATCGCCGCGCGGATGACGCTCTCACGCCTCTCCAGCGCACTGATCCTGCCCATGACGTCATTCTCCCTGCTTGAACTTGCACGCGGAAACCGATCGGTTTACCGTAGAGGAAACCGATCGGTTTCGAGTGAGCGCGGGAGTCCATGATGACGACAGATCAGCCGGTGGCACTCGTGACGGGTGCGTCATCCGGCATCGGGAAGGAAACCGCGCTCGCCCTGGTCGCAGCCGGATTCAACGTGGTCGGCACAAGCCGTGACACCTCACGCGTCACCCCGCTCGACGGCGTGACGTTCCTCGGACTCGACGTCGCCAGTGACACCTCGGTCGCCGCCACGGTCCAGGAGGTGAGCGAGCGGTTCGGGCGGATCGACGTCCTGGTCAACAACGCCGGCGTCGGCTCAATGGGTGCGGCGGAGGAGACCTCCGTCGAGCAGGCCCAGTCCGTCTTCGACACCAACGTCTTCGGGGTCATGCGCATGGTGAACGAGGTCCTGCCGCACATGCGCGCTCAGCGACGCGGGCGCATCATAAACATCTCGTCCGTGCTCGGGTTCCTGCCCCAGCCCTACATGGCCGCCTACGCCGCCTCCAAGCACGCGATCGAGGGCTACACCGAGTCCCTCGACCACGAGATCCGTGACCACGGCGTCCGGGCTCTCATCATCGAACCCGCCTACACCAGGACCGAATTCGAGGCCAACAGCGCGAAGCCCGACACTCCCCTGCACGCGTACGCGAAGCAGCGGCAGACCGTCGACCGTGTCATGGCGGAGGCCGTCAGGGACGGCGACGCTCCCGCTGTCGTCGCCAGGGCGATCGTCGCGGCAGCGACCGACCCGAAGCCGAAGCCGCGCTACACCGCCGGTCCCCTGGCCGGACGCGCACGCGTACTGCGCCGTCTCGCTCCCGCCGGGGTCTTCGACAAGCAGATCCGCAAGATGAACCAGCTGGCCGGCTGACGCGCAGGCGCTGCATGGGCTCTCCGAACAGCCGCCCCACCTCCATCAGACAGACGACACCTCGATGCCAGAGCGCAATCCCATCCTGATCGCCGGTGCCGCCGACGAGATCGGTGGTGTGCGCACTCGCTCCGCCAGGCCGGCGCCGAGGTCTTCGTCGGTGACCTACTCACCATGGCCGACGTGACCGCCGCGCTGAAGGGGGTGCGGCGCATCTACTTCAGCATGAGCCTGTCGCCGTACTACACCGACGCCGTGAGCCTGATGGGCGCGGGGGCGCGGGCCCAGGGCGACATCGAGGTGTTCGTCGACATCTCCGAGTACGAGCAGTCGTTCATGACGTTCGACAAGATGACCGCACCGGAGGAAGAACGGCGCGCGTGGCTCGGCGGACTCATCGCCAACTGGTCGCCGCAGCAACGGGCCCACTGAGTCGCCGAGCAGGTGCTGGACCGGTCCGGCCTCCCGACCGTCAACATCCGCGGAGCCATGTTCGTGGAGAAACCACGCAAGCGCCGTCGCTTCCCAAGCTGAGAGCGCGAGTTCGATTCTCGTCACCCGCTCCAGGCGAAACCCCCGGGTCGACGACCCGGGGGTTTTGTCGTCTGGATCGGTTGGCGGGATGCGCGCCGTTCAGCCAGTCGCTGCTTCGGCGAACTGGTTGGTGTCGAAGAGCTCGTTGATGTGGCCGCCGAGTTCGGACCAGTGGTGGCCGGAGAGTTCGGCGGCGGCGCGGGCGTCGCCGCCGCCGCAGACGGTGATGAGTTCGTCGTGGTGCTCGATGGTGTTGCGGCCGCCGAGCAGGGTGGAGAACTTGCGGTAGAGGATGCGGTGGATCTGCGGGTGGAGCTGGTCGACGATCCGGCTGAGCACGGGGTTGTCCGCGGCCCCGATGGGCACGGCGTGGAAGCGGTCGTCGGCGGCGAGCGCGGCGGTGACGTCGTTGGCGGCGACGGCCCGTTCGAAGTCCCGGTTGGCCTCGCGCATGCGGTGCAGGTCCTGCTCGGTCATGACCGGGACCGCCGTCTCGAGGGCGAGTTGGTCCAGGGAGCGCAGGACGGCGAGGGTCTTTTCGACGTCGCGCCGGTTGAGGGTGGTGATACGGGTGTAAACGCCGGGTTTCGCTTCAACCAGGCCGATGTCGGCGAGCCGGGCGAGCGCCTCGCGCACCGGGGTACGGCTGAGGCCGAGGCGCTCGGCGAGCTCGCCGTCCTTGACCTTCTCACCGGGGACGAGTTCGCCGCGCACGATGGAGTCGCGGAGGCGTTCGAAGACCTCGTCACTGAGGAGACGGCGAGAGACAGGGCGGTCAAGTGACATATTGCGTACAGTACATCGCTCCTCCGTCGCCCTATTCGGTTCTTCCCTTTGCCCTGGCCCGGCGGACCAGCGCCTGGGCCAGGACGAGCGCCGGGTCGACGAGGGGGACCTCCACGGCGTCGGCGGGCAGGCCGAGGGGGATCTCGGTGCAGCCGGCGATCACCGCCTGCGCGCCCTGCCCGGTCAGGCGCCGTGCGGCGCGGGTCAGGAGCGCGGTCGTCCCGTCGTTGCGGGTGCCCGCCTTCACCGCGTGGATGGCGGTCATGACCTCGGCGTCCTGGGCTGCGGCGTCGGGGAGCACCATGCGGATACCGAACCGGTCCAGCCACTCCTGGTAGAGGCCGGCCCGGACGGTGCCGGTCGTGGCCAGCAGGCCCGCCGTGTGGATACGGGGGCTCAGCGTGGCGAGATGCCGGGCGACCTCGCCGATCATGTGGACGATGGGCAGGCCCACATGGTCGGCGATGCGCGGCACGAAAGCGTGCGCGGTGTTGCAGGGGATGGCGATCACGGTGGCGCCCGCCTCGCGCAGGACGCGGCTGCCGTCGAGGAGCCAGGGGGTGGGGTCGGGGCCGTTGCCCAGCAGGGCCTCGGTGCGGTCAGGGATGGTGGGGTCGGACCAGATGACCGTACGAAGGTGGTCCTGGTCGCTGCTGCCGGGGGTGGTCGCGACGAGCTTGGCGTAGAAGTCGGCGGTGGCCGCCGGGCCCATGCCACCGAGGATCCCGATGATCTCGCCGGTGTCCGTGCGGGTGCCGGTGGTCACTGGGCGGGTTCCTTCTCCAGGGACGTGGCCTCGGGCTCAGCCGGGGTGTCAGGGGTGCCGTGCTCGGCTTCGCGCCGCTTCTCGGAGCTGTCGACGACCGCGGCCGCGAGGGAGTTTCCGACGACGTTCACACCGGTGCGGGCCATGTCGACGATGAAGTCGACGCCGAGCAGCAGGGCGATGCCTTCGGCGGGCAGGCCGATGGAGTTGCCGGCGGCGATGAGGACGACGATGGACGCGGAGGCGACGCCGGCCATGCCCTTGGAGAGGATCACCAGCACGCCGACCATGAGGAGCAGGGCGGGCAGGGAGGTGTCGGCGCCGTAGGCGTTGGCCAGGAAGGTCAGGGCAGCCGCCTGGTAGAGGACGGAGCCGTCGGTGTTGAAGGAGTAGCCGAGGGGGACGACGAAGGAGGTCGTGGAGCGGCTGAGGCCGAACTCCTCCAACCTGCCCATCAGCGGGGCCAGTACGGACTCCGAGCTGCGGGTGACGAAGGCGATGCCGGCCAGTCCCGCGATCGACTTCAGCAGCTCGACGTAGCGGATCCGGTAGATCGCGGCGATCAGCGGGAACAGCACGCCCACGACGATGGCCAGCCCCGCGTAGACCACGGCGATGAAGCCGAGCAGGCTGCGCAGGTTGCCGAAACCGTAGTACGCGACGTCGTAGGAGATGAAGCCGAGCACGCCCAGCGGCGCGACCCGGATGACGTAGCCGACGACCTTGAACATCACCGCGGCGACAGACTCCAGGACGGCGGCGAAGGGCTCGGACTTCTCCCCGATCGCGGCCATCGCGACGCCCACGAGCAGGGCGAAGACGATCGCGCCGAGCAGATTGCCCTCGCCGAACGCGGCGAAGATGTTCTTCGGTACGGCGTGCAGGACCAGCTCGTGGAAGTCGATGCCCTGACTCAGGCCGGCCAGGTCCTTGGCGTCGGCCGCGTGGACGGGAGCGCCCTTGCCGATGCCCGTGAGCTTGGCCAGGCCCACCGCGATCAGCAGGATGACGGTGGTGACGAGCTCGAAGTAGAGGATGGCCTTGCCGGCGATACGGCCGACCTTCTTGACCGACTCCATGCGGGCAATGCCCAGCACGATGAGCGGGAAGACCAGGGGCAGGACGACGACCTGCACCAGGTTCAGGAACACGTCGCCGAGGATCTTCATCTGCTCGCCCGCGGACGGGGCGAAGGTTCCGATGAGAGCGCCGAGACCTACGGCGATGACCGACTGGATGCCGATCGGCATCCGCAGACATCGCCGCCAGAGGGTTGGGGAGGCGTTTGTGCCGGTGGGGCGGGGGTGAGCGGTGTCCATGAGACTCCTGCCATATGCAATATATTGCGTTCTGCGTGTTGGCCGGTAACACTGGGGCCGGAGGCGGTGGCCTGTCAAGAGGTGCCGCAAGAACGAGGAGCAGCACATGGCGCAGGCCACACGCATCGAGCACGACCTGATCGGGGACAAGGAGGTCCCCGTCGGCGCCTACTACGGCGTGCACACCGTGCGGGCCGTGGAGAACTTCACGATCACCGGGTCGACCATCGCCCAGTTCCCCGAGCTGATCGCGGCGCTGGCGGCGGTCAAGCAGGCGGCCACGCGAGCCAACCGCGACCTCGGACTGCTCCCCCCGGGCATCGCCGGGGCGATCATCGACGCGTGCGAGGAGATCCGCGCCGGGCGGCTCATCGAGGAGTTCGTCGTCGACCCCGTCCAGGGCGGCGCCGGTACCTCCACGAACATGAACGCCAACGAGGTCATCGCCAACCGGGCCCTGGAGATCCTCGGCCACCCCCGCGGCCACTACGACGTGATCCACCCCCTGGACCACGTCAACCTCGGCCAGAGCACCAACGACGTCTACCCCACCGCCGTACGCCTGGCCCTGGTCGCCTCACTGCGCCGGCTGGGTGACTCCCTGGGGGCGCTGGCCACGGCGTTCACGGAGAAGGCGGCCGAGTTCAGTGACGTACTGAAGATGGGCCGCACCCAGCTCCAGGACGCCGTACCCATGACGCTGGGCCAGGAGTTCAGCACGTACGCCGTCATGATCGAGGAGGACCGCCTGCGTCTCACCGAGGCCGCGGCCCTGCTGCTGGAGTCCAACCTCGGCGGCACCGCGATCGGCACCGGCATCAACGGCCACCCCGACTACGCCGAACTCGCCTGCGCATACCTCGCCGACATCAGCGGCGAAGGCGTCCGCCCCGCGGGCGACTTCATCGAAGCCACCCAGGACTGCGGCGCCTTCGTTCAACTGTCCGGTGTCCTCAAGCGAGTCGCCGTGAAGCTCTCCAAGACCTGCAACGACCTGCGCCTGACCTCCTCCGGCCCGACCGCCGGGCTCGGCGAGATCAACCTGCCGCCGGTACAGGCGGGTTCGTCGATCATGCCCGGCAAGGTCAACCCGGTGATCCCCGAGGTCGTCAACCAGGTCGCCTTCGAGGTCATCGGCAACGACCTGACCGTCACCATGGCCGCCGAGGCCGGACAGCTCCAGCTCAACGCCTTCGAACCCGTCATCGCCTACAGCCTGTTGCGCTCCCTGGCCCACCTCCGCGCCGCCTGCGACACCCTCGCCACCCGCTGCGTCCCCGGCATCACCGCCAACCGCGAACACCTCCACGACAGCGTCCACCGCTCCGTCGGGCTGGTCACCGCACTCACCCCGCACATCGGCTACGCCGCCTCCACCGCCCTCGCCCGCCAGGCCCTGGCCACCGGCCGCCCCGTCAAGGACCTCGCCGCCGAGGCCGGCCTCCTCAGCACCGACCAACTGGACACGATCCTGCGAGCGGAGAACCTCACCGGGCACTCCGCCCGGCCCTCTGCGGCGGCCGCTCCGTGACAAGTCTGGCCGCCGTTCGTCGAAGCCCTGCCCACAGCATGCCCGTAAGAGCGGACAACCACGGTCAACAGCGGTGCGATCCGACCCGCGCGACCACCCCAAGCGCAAGGTATCTGTGCACGTCAGAGCCATACGGCGATCGCGCCCGGCGGCGAGATGGGGACGCGGGCCTGTCACCGGTGCTGTGCGGTGCGCAGCTCGTCGGTGAACGGGGCGAGGGCCTCCTGGGCCGTGGGGACGGGGCCGAACAGCTGCTCCTGGCGACGGGGGTCGGCGACGTAGCGTCCGGGGCGCCCGCGTGCCGGGGGCTGATGGAGGCGGGCCATGGGGCGGATCCGCAGTGCGCCTCGCCGCCACGTGCCGCGTCCGAAGGCAGCCGCGACGGGGTGGGTGACATGGCCGACCTGAAGGTGGTCGCGCCGCATGCGGGACGGTGTGCACTCCAGTCCGCGTGCCTCTTTTCACGTGTGGTGTGGTGTGGCGTACGCGGGCTTGGGGTGCACACCGGGAGTCATGCGGACTCTTCTTGCGGCAGCGCGCGGCTGCCGATTGCCTCGGTGATGGCGTGGGCGATCTGGACGAAGGACTCCGCCTGCTGCTCCGACAGATTCCGGGCGGAGGTCTCCTCCAGGGCCTGCCACAGGGCCGCGATGGGCTCGCGCATCGCCCGGCCCTTGTCGGTGAGATGGACCACCATGACGCGCCGGTCGTGTGCGGCCGGCTCGCGAACGACCAGGCCGGCGTCCTGCATGCGGCGTAGCGCCTTGGAGATGGTGGAGTGGTCCACACCGACGCTTTCGAGCAGCTCGGACTGGGACTGACCGTCCCGGTCCAGGAGCTGCATCAGCAGCAGTTCCTGTCCGGGATGCAGGTCCATCTCGCGCAGCAGGGTGGCGGCGTGGGCGCGGTGGGCGCGGGCGAGTTGGAAGATCGCGTAGCTCATCGGTCCTGCGCCGGCCGTCGTGGGGATGCGGGGTCCGGGGGTGGGCATGGTTCGGTTCCTCAGACGGTGTGGTTGGGGTAGTCGGTGTAGCCGGCCGCTCCGCCGCCGTAGAAGGTCGGCGGGTCGGGGGTGTTCAGCGGCGCGCCGGCGCGGAGCCGCTCGACCAGGTCGGGGTTGGCGAGCGCGAGGGCGCCGACGGAGACCAGGTCGGCCGTGCCGCCCGCGATGTCCTTGGCGCGGGCGGGCAGGTCGGTGCCGCCCCGGTTGAGGATCAGCGTGGTCGGCCACAGCGCGCGCAGGGTGCCCAGCAGCTCCTCGTCGCCGGTGTGCATCACGTGGAGGTAGGCGAGGCCGACCGGGTCGAGGGCGCGCAGGAGCGCCGGATACAGCTCGGCGGTGTCGGACTCGGCGATGTCGTTGTAGGGGTTGCCGGGGGAGATACGCAGGCCGGTGCGCTCGGCGCCGATCTCGTCGGCCACCGCGGCGGCGACCTCGACGGCGAAGCGGATACGGTCCTCGATCGAGCCGCCGTAGCCGTCGGTGCGCTGGTTGGTGTTGTCGGACAGGAACTGGTGCACCAGGTAGCCGTTGGCGCCGTGGATCTCCACGCCGTCGGCGCCTGCCGCGACGGCGGCCGCTGCGGCACGGCGGAAGTCCTCGACGGTCGCCGCGACCTCCTGTGTGGACAGAGCACGAGGCGTCGGCATCTCTTGGGGCCCGGACGCGGTGAACATCACGCCCTGCGGCCGGATCGCGGAGGGGGCGACCGGCCGACGCCCGTGGGGGGTGTTGTCGGGGTGGGCGATGCGTCCGGTGTGCATCAGCTGGATGACGATCCGACCGTCGGCCGCATGCACGGCGTCGGTGACCTTGCGCCAGCCGGCGATCTGCTCGTCGTTGTGGATGCCGGGGGTCAGGAGGTAGCCCTGGCCGTCGGCGGAAGGCTGGGTTCCCTCGGTGATGACGAGCGCGTGCGAGGCCCGCTGGGCGTAGTACTCGGCGTTCAGCTCGGTCGGTACGCCTTCAGGTGTGGAGCGGTCACGGGTCATGGGGGCCATGACCAGGCGGTGCGGCAGAGACATGCCGCCAAGGGTGGTCGGCGTCCACAGGGAATCCAGCATGAGGCGGTCCTTCGGTAGGGCTGTGACCGGCCGGTCACCGAAAACGCAGCAGGTGGTCGTGCGGAGGCGGTGGGCGGGTGTGCTCAGTCGACGGTCAGGACGAGCTTGCCCCGCACGTGCCCGGCGTCGCTGACCTGCTGGGCCGTGGCCGCCTGGCCGAGCGGGTAGGCGGTGACGGTGGTGACGACCTTGCCCGCCGCGGCGTCCTGGGCCAGGGCGGCCAGGCGGGCGGTCGAGCGCTCCTGGGACCCCTGGGAGAAGGTGATGCCCAGCTGCCGTGCACCGAAGTCGGCGATGGTGACGATGCGCTCGGTGCCGCCCCGCAGGGTGATGGAGTCCTCCAGGGCGCCCTTCCCGGCCAGATCGAACACCGCGTCAACGCCGTCGGGGGCCAGCGCCTGCACCCGCTCGACCAGGCGCTCGCCGTACACGGTCGCGGTGGCGCCGAGCGAGGTGAGGTAGTCCTGGTTGGAGGGGCCCGCGGTGGCAATCACGCGCGCTCCGCGGGCCGTGGCGAGCTGGACCGCCAGGGTGCCCACCGCTCCGGAGGCGCCGTGCATCAGCACGGTCTCCCCGGCGGCCACCCCCAGCAAGTTCAGGACCCGCTCGGCCGTCTCGCCGGCCACCGGCAGCGCGACCGCGTGCTGCCAGTCGAGGCCGGCGGGCTTGGGGGCCACGGTGGTGGCCAGCGCGTACTGGGCGTACGAGCCGGTGTCCGACCAGCCCAGCACCTCATCGCCGACGTGGACGTCGCTCACGCCCTCACCCAGGGCGTCCACCACGCCGGCGAGCTCGCCACCGGGGACGGCGGGGAGGGTCGTCGGGCGGACGGTCTCCAGCATCCCGGAGCGGATCTTGCCGTCCAGCGCGTTCAGCCCGGCGGCCTTCACGCGGACCCGGACCTGGCCGGGGCCGGGCTGCGGGACCTCGATGTCCGCCTCGTGCAGCACGTCCGGGCCGCCGAACTGGTCGAAAACGATTGCTTTCATGATGACTCCATTCGCTTCGGCCACCAAAAGCGTGGCTGGCCACATAATCAAGGTAACAGCAATCATGTGGCTAGCCAAGTAATGGCGGACAGGGGCGAAGGCAGCCACCTCGCCTCGCTTCGGGGTGCGCCGACCACTTGCATGGCCGACCACGTGTGGGGTCGGTGTGGACCGAGCCGCCCCGCCCTGCCGGCGCCGGCACCGAACCCGTCCGGGCACGTCCGCCTCCGGTCGCCCGCGCGGCGCCCGGCTGATCGCCCTGCTCCGGTAGCCCAACCCGTCGTCTATCGCCTACGATATAAAAGATGGCTGCGATGATATCAAGGGAGATGGCCGATGAGTCGAACCGTGATCGACCTCGATGATCAACTGCTCGCGGAGGTGGCCAAGGCCCTCGGTACCAGCACCAAGAAGGAGACGGTGAACACCGCGCTCCGCGAGGTGCTGGAGAACCGGCGGCGGGCCCTGGCGCTCACCCGCCTGCGGGCGTCGGCGGAAGAGGGCGCCTTCGACCTCGACCTCTTTGAGAACAAGGGGAACTACCGCCGGTGAACGCCGCGCAATACCTCATCGACACCAGTGCGCTCGCCCGACTGCTGCGCGGCGACGCCGAGCAGTACGGATGGGACCAGGCGGCAGCCGCCGGGCTCATCGCCACCTGCCCCATCACCGAGCTGGAGTTCTTCTACAGCGCGCGTTCCCCTGCCGACCGCGCACAAGGCATCGAAGACATGCGCCTGGTCTTCGGCTGGGTGCCGGTCGACGACCGCGCCTACGACCGCGCCTGGCGGGTCCAGGAGGTTCTCACCCAGCGCGGACAGCACCGCAGCGCCGGGGCCGTCGATCTGGTGGTGGCCGCCACGGCCGAGTTGCAGGGGCTCACTCTGCTGCACCGCGACCGGGACTTCGAGTGCATCGCCGCCGTCACCGGCCAGGCACTCCAGTGGTACGGCCCTGAAGCAGGCAAGTGAGCCAGGTGCAGGCAGGCCGCTTCGCCGGATGGCTCTCCACTCGCGAAGCGCTCCCCGAGCCGGACATGCGAGACAGCCGAGCCGCGAGCGGAGCCCGTTCACTCAGGCGCTCGGCCCGCCGCGCTTCGGAGCCGTGCCCACAGCGTGCCCGTAAGAACGGACAACCACGGTCAACAGCGGCGCGAACCAGTTCTCGCGAGGCGGCCGCTACGCCACATAAGTGCAGGTCAACGATCACATGACCTTCCAAGCACCGTCGCTTCCCAAGCTGAGAGCGCGAGTTCGACTCTCGTCACCCGCTCCATTTGAAACCCCAGGTCAGTGGCCTGGGGTTGTTGCTTCACTGCAGCTCCGTCGGCGCCTTTGTCGCCGCCACGCAGTCGAAAGATTGGGCACGCGGTGGGTACGCTCGCGTGCCTCCCGGTCACCGGGATCGGCATCGGCGATGCGCCGCAGCGGATCGGCTCTGCGCTCTGCCGATCCGCCGGGGCCTCGGAGTCACGGGGGGGGACCCTTGTGGGGCCCGGCCACGATCCGAGTTCAGCGGAGCAACCATGTCAGCACCGTTGTCATCAGGAACACGGCGACCGCCGCAAGCCAGACCACAAGCCGTGTCGGCCCCGAAGGTCTGGGCGCCCGGTCGTCTTCCCCCCGTGACAGCAGTGCATCCGCGAACGCCTGCGCGGTTTGCGGTCGTTCCTCGGGTTCTACGGACAGCGCTGCACGAAGAAGTGTTGCGATGCCGTCCGGAACCCCGAGCTCTCTGGGAATCGTCGGCAACGATGACGTCGATGTCCGCTGCGGCACAAGGACTGCGCGACCGCCCGTACCGAACGGCTTGTGCCCGGTCAACAGCTCGAACGCGACGACACCGAGGGCGTACACGTCGGCTCGACCGTCGAACCCGCCGGTCTGGAAGGCCTGTTCGGGTGCCATGTACGCGGGAGTGCCGGTGGTCACGGTCAGCCCCGACGCGTCAGCCAGTTGCTTCGCGCTGCCGAGGTCCGCGACAAGTACGGCAATGGGTGTGCGGTCGGCGTGGAGGAGGAGGTTCGACGGCTTGATGTCGCGGTGGATGACGCCTGCTTCATGGAGCACCTGAACGGCGTACCCGGCCTCGGCCGCCAACTGGAGGGCCTCCGCAGGCCGACAGTGCCCTATCTTCTCGGCCAGAGTGCCGCCCCGGACGTAGTCCATGACGAAGTACGGTCGGTCGTCCTGGACACCGACGTCGTGAACACGCACGACACGTGGGCTGGAGATCCTGCGGAGCAGCCTCGCCTCCGCCAGAAAGCGTTGTCGCACATCGGCGTTCGAAGCCCAGTTGTCGGCCAGCACCTTGACCGCGACATCGGTGTCGAGCTCGGGGTCGTATGCCTTCCAGACAGTGGCGAACGAACCGGCTCCCAGCCTGTCCTCAAGGAGATAACGACCTAGCTTCTGCATGCGGCAACATTTTCCCTGAGGCGATGCGGCGGATACGGCGGATACGGTGGATGGGGCTGGGAACTACTGTGCGACCCTGTGGGGTCCAGGTCGGACGATATCGGGGGACAGCAGGGTGTTCGAAAAGGATGAGCTGACGCAGCTCGTGACGTCTGCCCAGGCCGGTGACCGGGCGTCCCTGGACCGCCTCCTCGTCAGGCTTCGGCCCACGGTCATGCGCCGCTGCTCCAGGTTTCTTCCGCACCACGCCGACGCCGAAGAGGCCGCGCAGGATGCCCTGTTGTCCATCAGCACACATCTGCACGAGTACACCGGGCGAGGCTCGTTCCTCGGTTGGGTGACCGTGATCTCGTCGAACGCCGCCAGGGCCACGTATCGCTCGATGCGCCGGCGCGCGGAGGACAGTCATGCGGTCGTTCCCGACGGGATCGACCCTCGGACGACGAGCGTCATCGCGGGGACCCGCCTGGACCTGATGGAATCGCTCGCCGCACTGGAGGAGCGGCACCCGGCCCTGGTGGAGTCCTTCGTGCTCCGTGATCTCGGCGATCTGACCTATCTTCAGGTCGCCGAGATCACCGACGCTCCGCTGGGCACGGTCAAGGACCGCATCCATCAGGCTCGCCGCTTCATGCGCGACCGTCTCGGCGGTGGCTTCTGAGACGCCCCGGCTCTCCGCTTCCGAACGGCATCAGCTCGACCGGTGGCCGGGGGGTGCTGCCGTGCGGGGTCGGACGATCGTCGTCATCCTGGCGGTAGCCGCCGGACTCGGTCTGCTGACCGGCCGGTTCGTCCTGCCTCCGCCCTCTGCTCCGGCTACCCCGAAGGTAACGCCAGGCGCCGCGGCCTCCTCGTCGGGTAACAGCTCTCCCATGCCGAAACCCGCGAGCGGCCCCATGACGAACCGGCACTTGTTGACAGCGGCCGAGTTCAGGAAGGTCGGCCTCTCCAAACCCATCTACGTGCGGGATCGCGTCGGAGACGGCAACTACGCCAACGCGGTCTGCACCGGCGAGAAGACCCTCGGCGAGACCCTGGGATCGTACGGCGCGCACTTCCGCGGGTTGGCGACGAGCAAGGACACAGGCAACGACGACCCCACCACGGCGGCGAACAGCGAAAATCAGGTCGCACGCGAAGTCGCCGACGACGCCGGAAGCCGGGCACTGGCCCAGAACTTCGCCGAACGGCTGCTGTTGGAGGAAGTGCCGTGCCAGAGCGAACCGGCCACCCACTGGATCTACGGGCCGACGCACACGATCGACGTCGCTGCGGACATCACCGCGAGTTGGATGGGCGTGTACGACGGCGACCAGAACACCAAAGGGACCGCACCACGAGGCAAGGAGCCCTGTGGAGGCATCGCCGTACTCCGCAACGGCTCTCACTACGGGGTCCTGGAGGTGCATGCCTGCCTGGACACGGCCGCGATGACGCGGATCGTCCGTGCGGCCGTGACAAGGCTCTGAGACCACTCCCACCTTCCCGACTGATGTGATGTGGATCACATCAAACTCGGCAGGCCGCCGTCCAACATTCCCCGCGCCTCCGGCATCTCCCAGGTGTGCGACGACGCCAAACGCGTCGCGACCAGACAGGGGATGAGATGAACGACAACCAGGCAGCCGACAGGAAGTTCCCGCTTCGCCGTCGTACCGCAGGAGCAGCCGCCGCCGTCGGGGCCGCGCTGCTCGCGGTCGGGATCGGCGCGCTTCCCGCCGCCGGCGCGGACACGAGCGCTGCGAGCCGGTCGGCAACCGCGCTCACCGCCGCTGCTGCTGCCGCGCCCGGCCTCGGATCCGCCGCCCTGATGCAGAGTGACGACTTCTTCCAGCAGGGTCTGACCCCGGTCGGCGCGACCGTGAACCTGACCGGGAAGCAAGCTCTTTCGGCGTGCTCCGGCGAGGAGACGATGCGAGCACTGACCAAGGGGAAGGCCGCCGCCTATGCCGACGTGACCTGGGCCTTCGACACCAACCGCACCTCGCTGACCGAATCCGTCGCGGACGGTTCCACCGACACGTCGGCGGCCTCGTACGAGAAGCAGCTCAACAAGATGGTGCGCAGCTGCCAGGACGAGCCGCAAGGTCACTGGTACTACGGCAAGGGACACGCGCTCACCGTCAAGGCCGGCAACGGCAGTTGGTACCCGGCCTTCAACGGCGCCGGCAAGGTCGCCGGCGGCATCGCGGTGATCCGTAGTGGCCACAGGTTCGGCATCGTCGAACTCTCCGGCCAGCCCAGCGACGACCCCGGCTACATGGAAGGCATCACTGCCGGTGCCGTCAACCGACTGGCCCACTGACTGATCTCGCTGCGCCACGGCATGCCTCCTCGCGAAAAGGTGCTCTTCGGGGTGCTCGGACGTGAGGCGGCGGGTCTCTGCCACAAGTGAACAGACTCCTGACGGCAGCCGAGCAGCACCATGGGCGGGTGCTTCGGCAATGGCTTCTGCCGACCGATGCTCGCGCCCGGCCCTGGTGCCCCTCTGTCGGCGCGCACGGGCTCGCTGCTGTCTCTGGAGGCGGGCGGCGTGCCCATAGCGTGCCCTTCAGTGCGGACAACCACGGTCAGCAGCGGTGTCACCGGGTCCTCTCGTTCGATTCTCGTCACCCGCTCCATGCGCCCCCAGGTCATAAACCGCGACGGCTCAGAGGGCCTGCCGAACCGTAAGTTTCGGATGGTCGATGTCGGGGAGCCAGTCACGCTGCGGCGTGTAGTCCAGCCAGCGTCGGCTACGGCCGGCCTCGGTGAAGCCTCGTAGCAAGGTGTCGAGCAAGGGATGGCGGGAGGACTCGCGCCAGGCCAGCGACCACGCATACAGCGGTGTCGGCTCGACGAGCGGTATGCAGCGCAGGCGCGTGTGGTCCGGCAGCGGCGCGTCGGCGGGGAAGAGGGTGAAGCCGTCGGGTTCGGTGCGGAGGTGCTGCACAAGGTGGTCCAGGCCCAGATTGGGGCCATCGTGCCGCCGAGTGATCCGGAATTCGTCGGCGAAGCGGCCCAGGAAGTCCAGCCGACTCAGTTCGGCCGGGCACCACAACACGCTGCCGCGCAGGTCGGCCGGGCGCAGTGCGTGGGCGCCGGCCAGCGGGTGAGAGGGGCTGACCACCGCATCGACGGGTTCCAGCCGCACCAGCCGCTGAGTGAGTCCTGCGTCCCGGCCGTCGGGCAGTGGGTGCACCCGGCCGAATCCCAGGTCCGTGTCTCCGCGCAGCAACGCCCCCGCGACTGACGACCAGTCACGTCCTGGGCTCGGCTCCCACCGCACCGGGCCGAGTTCCTGAACCGCGTCGGCAACAGTGCGCATCGGCGCGTACAGATGCCCCCATGTGTCGATCCGTACGACCGGACCGGCGCCCGTCACCGCCGCGATCGCGCGCTCGCCCGCCACCAGCGCCTCACGCGCGGCCGGCAGGAACCGCTCCCCCGCCTCGCTCAGCCGGGTGCCGCCCTGGCGCTCGAACAACCGCACCGCCAGCAGCTTCTCCAGCCGCGCGATGCGCTTGGACAGCGCCTGCTGGCTGGTGTTCAGCTCGGCGGCGGCCCGCCCGAAGTGCAGCGTCCGGGCGGTCGCGACAAAAGCCCGGACCAGCGCGAGGTCGAGGTCCATGCTGCTGACCATATGCGACAACCCCAAGTTGTCGGCCAGGCAGCTTCGTTGTTGGCAGAGCCGCCCCTCCACACGGTCGGATGGTCCCAGAAGACACCACCGCGGACCACCGAGGAGATGACCACGATGAAGGCCTTCATGCCGACCGGAGATCCCGCCGAGCCGGTCGTGCTCGCCGATGTCCCAGAGCCGACACCACGCCCCAACGAGGCTCTGGTGAAGGTCGAAGCGTTCTCGGTCAACCGGGGTGAGACGTTCAAGCTGGAGAAGCCCGCCTCCGGCGATCGCCCGGGCAAGGACATCGCGGGGCTGGTGGTGCAGTCGGCCGCCGACGGCAGCGGACCGTCCGGGGTCACCCGGGTCGTCGGCCACCCCATGGAAGGAGGCTGGGCGGAGTACGTGGCTGTGCCGACCGACGCGCTCGCCGAGCTGGCGGACAACGTCTCCGTGCTTCAGGGCGCGGCGCTGCCGCTGGCCGGGCTCACCGCGCTGCGGCTGCTGCGCGCTGCCGGACCGGTGCTGGGACGGCGGATCCTGCTGACCGGTGCCTCCGGAGGCGTGGGCCACTTCGTCACGGAACTCGCGGCCGCCGCCGGGGCTCAGGTCACCGCTGTGACCAGGAACGTCGATCGCGGCGCCCGGCTCACCGAACTCGGCGCCACCGAGATCGTCCAGAACGTCACCGCTGCCCAGGGCCCTTACGACATCGTGCTGGAGTCGACCGGCGGACAGACCCTCTCCCTCGCGCTCGCGCGGCTCGCCAGGCGCGGCACGCTGATCTGGTTCGGTCAGGCCAGCCGCACACCGGCGACGCTCGACTTCTTCGACTTCTTCGCCGGACCCGAATCGGCTGTCGTCCGCCATTTCCACTACCTCGACGCGGACAGCCGCCTCGACGACGACCTGACGGCGCTCGTCCGGCTGACCGCCGAAGGCCGCCTGCACCCCGAGATCGGCCGTGTCACGGACTGGGCCGACACCGCGACCACCCTCACCGACCTGCGCGACCGCCGCATCCGGGGCAAGGCCGTCCTCACCCTGTCCTGATCCACACCCGGACGACCGGACGCAAGAAGAACCGAAGGAGCACACCCATGACCACCAGCGACCCCAGGGCCGTCGTCATCCGCTACGTCGAGGCCGTCCGCGACGGCGACGCCGACGTCATCCACGACAGCTTCTCCGAAGACGCGACCTGGCACTACCCGGGCGACCTGCCCATCTCCAAGGTGTGGCACGGCCGCGACGAGATCATCAACGAGTTCCTCGGCAGCATGGGACCGGTCCTGGTCCCCGGCACCATGGAGATCGAACTGGTCAGCACGATCGCCGAGAGCGACCGCGTGGTGGCCGAATGGACCTCCAAGGCCACGACCGTGTACGGCGGCACCTACGACAATCGCTGCATCGGCATCTATACGATCCGCGACGGCAAGATCGCCTCCGTGATCGAATACGCCGACACCAGGCACGTGGCCGCAGCCCTCTTCCCGGGTGCCGACGCCCACCGTCCCGCCGACACCGAGTGAGCCGCCCGGCCGGCACCGCCGACGTCCGTGTCTCGTGTGCTCCGCGGTCGGCCGGGCAGATGAAGGGCCCTGAGTACTTGCCGGTCGGGGCCTTCGTCGTAGCGCTGCAGGGAGACCGGCACGACTGCCGAAGTGTCCGGTGAAGCGGGCGAAGTGACGACCGGCCGTGATCAGGTGGCAGGTCAGGTCCAGGAGTTCCCGTGTCGCCGGGCTCCCGGTGATGGTGCTGACCGCGCCGTAGGCCACCGCGCGGGTGTCGGCAGCCGGCGCGGACTTCACCCCAGTGCGGACTTCACCAAGGAGGCCGCGGCCTTCATGCCCGCCTCGTTCGGGTGGTAGGTGGTCCGGCCCGAGGCCGGCTTGTACTTCTCCACCCACGGGTCGGCCGCGCAGGCGTCGTGGCCGTGGCTGGCGGTGGCGAAGCGGACCAGGGTCGCCCCGGTGCGGTTCGCCGTGTCGATGTAGGCCTGCGCGAGGCGGGTGGCGACGGTGCGCTCGAATATCCGCTGGTCGGCGGTGAGCGGCACGCCGGTGCAGCCGCCGGTGTCGGGCAGGAGGGTGGAGTAGCTGACCAGGAGGATGCGTGCCTGTGGGGCCCTGGCCTTGACGGCGTTCACCACGTTCTCGATCTTCTGGCCCACCGAGCCGAGGGTGGTGTTGATCGCGGCCTGGTCCACGGTGCCGCAGTTCGTGCCGCCGCTGTTCTGGCAGGAGTACGTGACCATGCTGCCCAGGTAGTTGACGTCGTTGCCGCCGATGGTGATCGTGACCAGGTCGGTGCCGCTGTTCACGGCGTTGATCTGCGGCGGCTGCGAACCCTGGTTGGTGGTGAGGATGTTCGCCGTCGTGGCGCCGCTGCAGGTGACGTCCGTCAGATTCGCCCCGGTGTCGCGGGCCACGATGCTCGCGTAGTTGGTGCCCGACCGCGCGCACGCCGCCGCCCCGCTGCTCGACTGCAGCGGCGGGATGCTCGGGCCCGCGGCGAACGAGCTGCCCATCGCGACGTAGTCGAGACCGGCCGCCGTGGTCGAGGCGGTCAGGGCCAGTTGGGCCTTCGACTGCCGGCCGGCGCCGTCCGCTGTGGCGCTGCCGCCACAGGCCGTGAGGGTGAGGGCACCGACGACCAGGGCCGCACAGGCCATCAGGGCGTTTCGTCGGCGTGTGTCCGTTGCCACAAGCTGCTCCTGTCTTCCTTCATGGTTCATGGGGTGTGGTCCGCTCCGGTGCTGTCAGAGGAGAGCACGCAGTGCCGCGTGTGGCCCGCTGTGACGCGTGCGCAACTCACCTCCGTACGTGGGGAGTTCAGACCGCGTGGCCGCGGCGGAGGACCCCCGCCTCCTCCGCCAGACGGCCCGTGCTGCCCATGACGATGACCTGGAAGGCCGCGCCGAAGTAGGCGGTTACGAAGCGGGAGATCCTGCGGGAGCTGCTGTGCATGGTGGGTTGCCTGCCTTCCGGGTCCGTGAGGTGCTGTTCGTCGAACGGGCGCTCAGGTGTCACCAGTTGGTGGCGTCGCTCATCGACTGCTGCCAGTAGGTGACCTTGAGCGAGTCGTCGATGTAGGCGCCCTTGGCAGGCAGCGACGGGTGAGCGCCCTTGCCGACGTTCCCGCTCATGGAACGGCCGTAGAAGTAGACGGTCAGGGACTTCGCGGTGCGGCCGTCCTTGCCGCTGCCGTCGGTGGCGGACAGGCTGACGGCCGCGTATCCGGACTGGCCCGGCTCGAGCGTGACGACTGCCTGCGGCTGCGAGTCCTCGATGACCGGAGGCTCGGACTGGGCGTCGGTGAACTGGACGCTCGGGTAGCCGTAGAGGAAGCAGGCCCTGCTGCCGGTGTTGGTCACCGTGAGCAGCATGTGGTTCACGGGGCGGTTCAGCGGGGCCGCCACCGTCTTGGTGTTGGACCCCTCACAGGTGACCGGCTTGCCTGACGAGCCGGGCGCCTTCGACGCGGGGGCGCCGGCGGCGGGCTTCGAACCGGCGGTGGTGGACCCGCCGGTGGACTTGCCGCCGGAGGAGCCGGTCGAACCCGTGGAGCCGGTCGAACCCGTGGAGTTGGAGTCCGCGCCCGAGGAGGCCGCACCGGACGAGGAGCTCGTGGAGGTGGTCGCCGCTGCGCCCTCGTCGTGGGAGCCCGTTCCGTCGTTGCAGGCGGTCAGGGAGAGCGCGGCGAGAACGGCGGTCACGGCGGCGGCTGCGAGACGGGTGCGGGAGGTACGGAGATCGGACATGTTGCTGTGCCCCTTCGGTGTTCGGGTGGCGGTGGTGATCGGATGACCGAAGCTTGCGAGGTGATCCGTCCCAACCGCCACGCCCGGCGGGGAGTTGGGGACGCTGGAACGCCGAAATGCACTCTGACCAGGGAGAACACGGTCGCCCTGGAACGGGCGAATGGGATGCGGGGACTGCGGGGGAACGGCTGTCAGGGGTTCCAGAAGACGCTGGTGAAGGCGCGGTCAAAGCGTCGCGCGGCCAGGTCCTCGCGCTGAATGACCCAGTGGACGGTGGCGCTCTCCCAGCCTTGTACGTCCATGCCTGCCACCCAGTCGGCCAGGAGCACCCAGTCCGAGACGTCACCCGAAACCGGTCCGTCCCCCCGGCCCGCTTCCGCGGCTTTCACGGCCCTGTACACGGCATGGTCGACCGGGTCGGTGTCGATGGCCTCCTCATCGGCGTAGCCCCCGATCTGCAGCGGCCCCTCGGGGGCGATGTCCGCACGGGTGCCCTCCCAGACCGCGACGAGTTCCTCGCAGCGGGGATGCTCGGGATGCGGCCCGCCCCACGGCATGCCGGGCTGTACGACCGACTTGTGGTGGGGCAGCGACACAGTGGCCGTCGCCCGCAGCGGACCCTGCGGGAACTCCGCGAACATCGCCTCGTAGTCATCCCAGTCGGAGGAGTTCCAGGCGTGCTTGTCCCGTTCGACCACGGCCGAGCCGACGGGGACGTACACCACGCTGCCCATGGTCTCGTCGTCGTCGGCGGTCTCGGGGAAGGCGAAGAGCAGCAGCCTGCCGTCGGGAGGCAGGGGCAGGTCCGTCGCGTCGGCGGGCAGGGCCGCGAGGTCGATGGAGGCGACGAAGGGGTGGGCGGGGTCCGGGGTTTCGGCCGGAAGCAGGAGCGGACCACCGAACCGGCCCACGACCGGCCCGTCCCCGCCCCGTGTCAGCGTCAGGCAGGGGCGGGCGGTGGCCAACCATCGCTCTACGTCGTCGGCCGGTATGCCCTGCGCAATCGCCTTGTCACGGAAGGGACTTAACCGGTTCCACAGCTCAGGAGTCATGGGCAAAACCGTAAGGGGAGGCACTGACACAGCCACTTCGAAGCCGCGGCGCGCCGCCGAGGAGCCGCCTGATTCCCTGTCCTGGCGAACCCGGCGCTGATCCAGACGACAAGGCCGAGGCGGATCAGACCTGGCCGCCCGCGGCGGTGATCATGAGCGGTTCCGCGGCCTCCTCCGTCGTGTCCGGCGGCACGACCAGCAGGTCCCAGCGCCCCTGGCCGGGGGCGAGCAGGACGACGGTGTACGGGGCGGATCCCACCAGGGTCCTGCGCAGTCGTACGACCTGGTTGGAGACGAGCATCCGGCCGGGCATCGCGGACCATGTCGCCCCGCTGACCGTGACGCCGGCGATGTGGCCCCATGCACGCGGCAGTCCGGCGAGCAGTTGCGGAAGTTCGGCGAGCAGGTCGTACGAACGCGGCCACCATGCGCCGTCGATGGCTCGGGGCAGGTTCCCGCGGGGGGCCAGGCGGAGGCGCAGGGTGGGCTGGGAGGGAAGCGGGGGTTGCAGTGCGGTGGTCATGATGGCTCCTGCCAACTGCCTTGCACGGGTGAGTGTTTGACGTCAGGCGCGACGGGTCGACCTGACCGCGGTCGACGCCGTACCGAAAGCCGGTGGGGTCGGCGAGGTGGGGCCGGATGACATGGAACGGCGGGGGCTCCTTGACCTCGGTGAAGGCCGCTGGGACGAGGTGCGGCCGGGGTCACTGGCTGCCCCTGATGGATGGGTGGCGCGCTGGAGGCGACCGGTCGGGCGGGCACGGCGCACCCTCGTGCTCCCCAAGGTACTCTCGCGCAGACGGAAGCGTCGGGGGCCCTGAACGGAGCCTCGGACAGGATGCGCCGAGGTCGGCACCGCGTTGACACCCGACGTCGCCGGACGTTGACTGGCAGCACGGCGCGGGGCAGGACGCAGGCCGTGAAGGGCAGGACCGCCCGGATTCGAGGAACCCGGCAGCAGGCCGTCGCGAAGGCCGAGGGCGTCTTCGGGCGGCGACCCCCATCGCAACGGGAACGGTGCACACGACGATGTACGACCAGACACGCGCCCGGCAACCCTCCGACCAGCCCCCGGGCCTCGCCGGGCGCCGCGCCCCGGGCCCGGAACCACTGCTTTCGCCCGACGAACGGGACAAGATCGTCCGGCACCTCGGACATGCCGTCAACACCTTCGCGGACACCCCGGGCCAGGCCCTGGAGGAGGCCGAGAGCGCCTTCGACGAAGCCACCGACGCGCTGGTGAACGCCCTCACGGAGCGGCGGCGCCTCCTGCGCGCAAGCTGGCAGGACCAGGACCCCGAGACGCAGTCCGCCGAACTCCGGTTGGCGCTGCGGGAGTACCGGGAGATCACCGGGCGGCTGCTGCGCGCATAGGCGGCCACAGGTCCGGCGCACACGCCTTCCGACGGCCGCCGCCGATCGTCCGATCCTCGACGGCGGCCGCCCGGGGCTCCCCGCGCGGCCGATTCCCCCCGGCCTCGGCGCGCGTACGGGAGCCATGTGCCCCACATCGAACCGTGCGACGGCAAGCGGGAGATCACCGCCGCCGGTCTCGCGACGAGGGGAAGCAGGACAGAGCAAGCGCAGGAGCCGACCGGGCGGGCAACGAGAGCCGACTGCTCTGCAAGGGCTGCGAATCGGTCCTTGCCCGGGGATCGGGGGCACAGGCAGCCGACGGGCTGCCGAACGGTGTGCGTTCCGAACGAAATCCCGTGCACGGCATCCTGCGCACGGCGGAATACCGCAAGCCTAGGCGGGATCACCCCGGGTGAGAACCCGTTACGACCTTTGAGAATCCCTCGGACGGCCCGCCTGTCGACGCACCGGGGCGGAGTAGCGTGGAGCGAACCGGGAGTTTCCCGTACGCCGGCCCCCGTCGGCGTCGTTCTCGGCGCACGACGACACCGGTCCGTCGCCCGGCGGCCCGGAGACAGGGACCGCGACATGAACGCGCCCACCGGTCAACGCGCCTCGCCCGACCGGAAGCACCCTTCCCGGAAGCACCCCTCCTCACTTCGCCCCGCCCGGCTCACCCTGCGTCCGCCGACCTTCCCGCCCGGCCCCGTGAACGGCGCCTGGTGGCCCCGTTCCGACGACCTGCCGGCCGAGCTGCCCGCTCTCATCGAGGCGTTCGACACGTCGTGGGGGCGTGTGACGCGCATGGCCGCACACCGCAGCGCCTGGCCGCAGGCACCCTGCGACCTGCCCGTCGACGGGCACACGGTGCGGGCCGCGTGGTACACGTCCGGGTTCGACCCGCACGTGATCCGGCTCTTCTCCTACGGCGTCGGACGCCGGGACCTGCTGATCGTCCCGCCCGGGACCGGGACGGCCACGGCCGAGCGGCTGATGACGGCCGCGGCCGACCCCGCGCTCCACCTCACGGCGAGCGCGCTCCTGGAGGACACGGGAGGAAGCCCCCCGGCAGCAGACACGTGACCACCACGCTGCGGCGCCGAGCCACCCCGACGAGACGACGGGTGGCTCACCTGCTTCCGGTTGACGATCACCCGCGCGGGGCATCTGGAGGGGGCAGGCCCGGCCGGGCAGGACATGCCGCGGCCCGGCGAGCGGCCACGGCCACGGCGGTCGGTGGCCCAGGAGGGGAAGTGATCCGCCATGCGTGCGCATCGGCGTACCCATCGGCGTTCCGTACGAGTCGAGTACCTCCTGCCCGACGAGGCCGAATCGGCCGGCAGGGCACGGAAGTTGACCTCGCAGTTCCTCGCCCGGCCCGGCCGCCGGACGGCAGGGCTCGACGCCGAGCACATCGGCGACGCGACACTCATCGTCTCCGAGCTGGTCACCAACGCCACGCGGCACGGCGGCACCTGCCGCCTGCGTCTGCACGTGTCCGACACACGGTTGACCGTCGAGGTCTACGACGACAGCCCCGGTCGGCCCCGCGTGCGAGCGCTGACGACCTGGGGCGAGAGCGGGCGGGGCCTCGCCATGGTGCGGTGCCTGGCACAGCGCTTCGACATCGATCCGGTCAGCGGGGGCGGCAAGAGAGTGCGCGCGGTCCTGGCCCTGTGACGGGCCTGGGGCGTCGCTCCGCGGCCTGCCGCTCCTCGGCCAGGCGTAGCCTGGAGGTACCGAGGGCTTTCGCGCAGCGCGACCAGTGGTGCCGTTCCCGGCGAGTGACGAAACGGGCAGCCGTCCTCGGCTCCCGGGACGGGACCGCACGATGGAACCCCGCACAACGCCGGCCGGGGGCGCGTCCGGGGACGACGCGCACACGTACCGCATGCCCCTGCCCCGCCTGGCCCTCACCCCGGGCGTCGGCCACGGCCCGCTGGACGGAGCCTGGTGGCCGCGCTGCGACGCGCTGGAACTGGAACTGCCCTCGCTCGTGGCCTTGTTGGAGCCGGGACGGGGCACGACCGTACGAGTCACTGTGGACGCCGCCCAATGGCCCGACGCACCGCACACGGTCATGGCACCCGGCCGAGTGATCGCCGTGGAGCCGGCCGGATCCGCAGGCGAGGCACACGTCATCACCCTGGACTGCGACACCGTGGGACGCCGGGTGCTCCTGGTCGTCCCGCCCGCGGAGCCCGCCGGCACGGCCGCCCGGCTGCTGGCAGCCGCCGCCGACCCCGCCCTCCACCTCACCGCGAGCGCGCTTCTGGCGACCGGCACGCCGGTGTGTCCTTCGTCTCGCAACCCTCCACGGGCCTGTTCAGGCAGGTCACGGCAGTGCGGTCGACAATGAAATTCGCCCGGGATACGGGGAATATTCCCCCACCCATCGACGGAGCGGAATTATGCGCCACACATGGCCGAGTACGCCGTGCTACTGTCGAACCAGGTTGCAGTTGTGGTTGCCAAAAGGTTCATTTTCCGACGGGCTGATCATCACGGCGACACGGAGTCCGCACAAGGCGGACTCCGAGCACCGTTTCCGAAGGAGAAATGACATGGCTACCGGCACTGTGAAGTGGTTCAACGCCGAAAAGGGCTTCGGCTTCATCGAGCAGGACGGCGGCGGCGCCGACGTCTTCGCCCACTACTCGAACATCGCCACGCAGGGCTTCCGTGAGCTGCAGGAAGGTCAGAAGGTGTCGTTCGACATCGCTCAGGGCCAGAAGGGCCCGACCGCCGAGAACATCGTTCCGGCCTGACACCGGCACTGACGCATACTTCACAGCTGGGGCCCGCACCTTGGGGTGCGGGCCCCAGCTCGCTGCATTTTCAGGGTGATTTTCCCCTGCCGTATTCGGCTCGCTCTCGCGATTCTCTGCGCCATTTGTTCTGCTGCGGGAATTCCTTGATACGCGCCCGCATCAAGGAAGATTCCGCATGAACCGAGCACACATTTCACGCACTACCCGCACTACCCGCGCCGAGTTCGCGCAGCCGAGGACGATCGAACCGGCACTGCCCGCCGTCGGGTCGTTCGCCGATCTCGCCATGCCGGCGCCGCTCCTGGCCGCGCTCGGCCACGAAGGTGTGACCGTTCCGTTCCCGATCCAGGCGGCCACCCTGCCGAACTCCCTGGCCGGCCGTGACGTACTCGGTCGTGGCCGCACGGGTTCCGGCAAGACCCTCGCCTTCGGCCTCCCGGTGCTGGCCCGAACGGCGGGCCGACGCGCCGAACCGCGGCAGCCACTTGCCCTCGTCCTGGTACCCACCCGCGAGCTCGCCCAGCAGGTCACCGATGCGCTCACCCCGTACGCCCGCGCGGTGCGACTGCGGCTGTCCACCGTGGTCGGCGGGATGTCGATCGGCAGGCAGGCGCATGCGCTGCGGGCCGGGGCCGAGGTCGTCGTCGCGACACCCGGGCGGCTCAAGGACCTCATCGACCGGGGCGACTGCCGGCTGGGCGACGTCGCCGTCACCGTCCTGGACGAGGCGGACCAGATGACCGACATGGGGTTCATGCCCCAGGTCACCGCACTGCTCGACCATGTGCGACCCGGCGGCCAGCGGATGCTCTTCTCCGCCACCCTGGACCGCAACGTCGACCGGCTGGTCCGCCGCTACCTGACCGACCCGGTGGTCCACTCCGTCGACCCGTCGGCGGGTGCCGTCACCACGATGGAGCACCACGTCCTCCATGTGCAGGAGGCGGACAAGCACCGCACGACCACCGAAATAGCCGCGCGGGACGACCGGGTGATCATGTTCCTGGACACCAAGCACGCAGTGGACCGGCTGACCGAGCACCTGCTCGCCAGCGGCGTTCGTGCCGCCGCCCTGCACGGCGGCAGGTCCCAGCCGCAGCGCACCCGGACCCTCGCGCAGTTCAAGGACGGGCAGGTGACGGTGCTGGTGGCGACCAACGTCGCGGCGCGCGGCATCCACGTCGACGACCTCGATCTGGTCGTCAACGTGGACCCGCCCGGCGACCACAAGGACTACCTGCACCGTGGCGGCCGTACGGCCCGCGCCGGCGCGTCCGGCAGCGTCGTCACCCTGGTGACCCCCCGCCAACGCCGCGGCATGGCCCGGCTGATGGCCTCGGCCGGCATCACCCCGACGATCACCCCGGTGCGTTCGGGCGAGGCCGCGCTGCGCCGCATCACGGGCGCCAAGGCCCCGTCCGGTGTCCCGGTCGTCATCACCGCGCCGGCCGCGGAGCCGTCCCGCCGAGCCACGGCCGGTGGGTCGGCTTCGGCCCGGAGCCGCCGGGGACGCACCGCTCGGGGCCGGTCCGCGGGAAAACGCCACGCCGCGTGAGGTGTCGGCGGTCCGCCGGCGGCCTGTCCCGGAGCCATCGCAACCAGAAACGTCCACCCGTACCGCAGGAGGCAGCCGTGACACCGGTTCAGACGCATCGAGGCCCGGCCGCACCCGGCCTCGCCACCAGGGCCGGCCACCTGGACACGACCGAGCTGCGGGTCCGTGACGACATGACCGTCGAGGTGGCCCTGTCCGTCATGGCGGGCGCCGGGGTGGAGCACCTGCTCCTGTGCGACGGGGACGACGAGCGCACCGGCTCGGTCACCCGGGACGAACTCGTCGTGCACCGCGACAGCTCCGCCTACACGGACCGCGTCCGCCTGCGGGACGTCCTCGGCGCACGGTGCCCGGTCGCCGGCCCTTCCTCCTTCTCCCGGTGACTTCCCCTTGTGGCTTCCCCCTGTGAGGCATCATGCGCTGTGTCATCGCCCGATACCCGTTCGAACTGACCAGGGACGGAGTGCTGGCCTCGATGGCGGGTGTCAGACCCGAGCTGGTGACAGGTGACTCCGTGACCATCGGCCGCCGCCGCTGTCCCGTGATGCAGGTCGGTGCGGTCATCACCCTGCAGGACCGCCGCGACTTCAACGGCGGCGAGGTGACGGATGCAGATCTCCCGCACCCGGGGCGCGACCTCGGCGTAGCGGTTGCTGGGCAGCTCATCCTCCGTGAATGTCCGTACGTCACCCGGGAAATGGCCGCAGAAGGTGACCCTTCCCGCGGACCGCCGACGGCACGAAATCCTGCCGCGGCGGGCGCAGAATGTCCGCCTCCCTCAGCGGAGCACCAGCAGCCGGCGGGAAGCGAAACGCGAAGTTCCGCGGGCCTCGGCGGGCAGGCAGCGCCAGCCCCAGGCCAGCAGTGCCCGGTACGCCTCCACGTCACCGCGTTCGACCAGGGTGACACCGAGCGCGCCGGCGTGGTCGCCGAGCAGCCGCTTCTGCAGGCGCCGGGCGAGATTCCACTCGCGGCTCTGATCCTGGGTGCGCACCCGGCGCTCGACGAGGATGTCGGCGATCACGAAGAGCCTGCCGAGGGCGGCGACGCGGAACAGGTTCTCCGGAAGATACCCGTCGAGGTCCTGCCACCAGGGCCCGGCGCCGCGCACAGGGAAGCCGTAGGCACAGGCGGTGAGGGCCGTGGCGCCCGAGGGGCCGACGGCCTCCGCCACGAGCAGCTCGAACCCCGGCCGCCGCACATGGTCCGCGAGCCGTCGCCGGAAGGCGGCGCACCGGTCCTGGTCCGACGGGTCCCAGATCCCCGGCTCGCCCGGCTCGCACGACGAGGTGTGCGCGTACAACTCGCCGAGCTCCCACATCCGGTCGTCGACCTGGCGCCGGGTCAGCGGCCGGACGAACTCACCCTCCTTGGGCGACGCCCCCTGCCGGCGCCGCTGCGGCCGTGACTCCTCGGGAAGGGTCCGGTGTCGGCCGGGTGACCCGGGACGGGTGGTCGCAGGGCTGCCCGGCAGGTGCACGGTCACGGGACGAACCTCGCTCCGGAACCGGACAAAGTCCGGCTCGGCATCGTCGTTCGCCGAGAACGGCACAGGCGCCTGGGCCGGCACACGAGGAGCCCTCGGTGCCTTCGAGCCTACGCCCACCGCCGCGGCGGACAGGGGACTCACCCCGATGCGGTCGGGAAACCACCAGGTATGCGCTTCGTCGGAGAACTGTGCAACGGTGCAGCGCACCTCGCAGGTCACCTGCCATATTGCCCCGCAAGCGCCGCCGCACGGTACTGATCGCGCGCCTCGGCGAGCTGACGACCACGGGCTTGAGCCCATCGGGCGGGATGCCCCGACACAGGTGCCACGCAGGCCGGTTCGGTGTGTCACGGCCGTTCCTGACATTCCCTCATCTCATCCGGCCCGCTATTGCACAGCTGTGACGGTGAGCGCACAGCTCCGTCACGCCCCGTGGGAAGACTCCTCTCATCGCGAGGGGCAGCAGGCCGAGCGGACCCGTTCGGGTCCCGGGGACGGCGGGCGGCTCCCGCGAGACTCTCGTCGCAGCGTCATTCACATCCCTGGGGGAACCTCGATGTCCGCTCGTAACCGTCGGAGCACCGCAGCCGTCGTCACCGCGGGTGCCACCGCACTGCTCACCCTGTGCGGCGCGGCCGCCACGGCGATGGCCGCGCCGTCCTCCGGCGGCGACGCCAAGGGCAGCGCCGCGATGGTCGCCGCAGCCGCGTCCGCCCACACGCTCACCGTGCCCAGGGGACTCACCATCAGCGACGGCACCCGGCACGTCGTCGTCAACGGCAGGTCGATCGACTTCGGCACCATCGTCCGCGACCTGGCCTGGAACCCCGGCGGCACCAAGGCCGCCTTCATCGACGGCTACGGCAACCTGGACGTCTCCAACCCCGACGGCAGTCACCGGGTGACCGTCGCCGCCAACCCGGGCGGGCAGACCTGGTCCCACCCCACCTGGCAGGTCACCGCGGCCGACAGGGCGAACGGCATCCCGGCGAAGAACAACCTCATCTTCACCGCCAAGATCCACGGCAGCACCGTTCTGGAAGGCGTCAAGGCCACCAGCGTCCACGGCAAGCCGGCCCGGATCAGCCTGAACGGTGAGCCGGACAGCGGCAACCTCCCGCAGACCGGCAACGCCTGGCCCAACGTCGGCGGGACGTACGGCACCTCCGTCTACGAGAACACCCGCACCGGCGAGGTCTACATCCGTGACGACTACCTGCGTCAGCAGGGCGGTGCGCTGACCAAGGGTTCCGAGCCCGCGCTCTCGCCCGATGTGGAGGAGGTCGTCTTCGTGCGTTCCGTCCACGGGCACGACCATCTCTTCGTGGACGAGTTCGGCAACGGCAGCAACGTCGTCAAGGACATCACCCCCGGCACCACCACCGACTACACCGAGCCCACCTGGTCGCCCGACGGCAAGACCATCGCCTTCCGCGCTCCCACCGGGACGTACACCATGACCAAGACCGCCCACGGCTTCGGCAGGCCGGTCAAGGTCACCCAGCACACCGGCCTGCCGGCCTACCGCGGCTGACCGCCGCCCAACCGGCCGGCCGAGCGGGCGAGTTCGGCCCGTAGCTCCTCCAGGTGCTGGTCGGCCGTGTCATGCGGCAGGTACTCGACCACATCGAGAAAGCGGAACAGGACCTGGGCCGAGGTGACGGCGAACTCGTAGTCGCCGAACCCCACCACGGCACCCAGCTCCCCACGAACGGCGCCCCGGACGACATGCGCGGTCATGTCGTCCGGGCTTTCGGCTGTCAGCCCCCGCCGCGCGTTGGGGCGAGCCAGATACGGGCAGACCATCGAGGCGTAGAGCATGCACGCGCGGTGCCCCGGAGCCTCCAGTGTCGCCGCCATGTTGCGGTACGGCCGCCCGGCGGCAAGCGCCGCACGGATCGCGGAACTCTCCGCGGCGCCGACCACCCGCCACACCGGACCCTTCGGCATCAGGGTGTTGCAGACGGAACACAGCCGCTGCCGCGCGCACTCGGCGCTGCGCCCGTAGTCGGTGAGCGCGAACTGGGGCTCGTCGCCCTCCCACGGGGTGATGGCGGGTACGGGATAGCCACGGCTGTCACGAGGTCTGGCCTCGACGGTCGCCGGCATGGGTACGGAATCGAATCGCACACCTCATGTTCAACCACATGCCCGACCCACCGCGACGGTTGTCAGGCATGCACCGGATCTGACGACGCGTCAGACAGGCGGGGCACCATACCAGGCCCACTCGTGCGGCAGTGAGCGCCGTGTCCTGCATTACAAAAACCGCCCAAGTTGCCCAGATCACAGCGCAAATGTCCATTTGGCGTCCATGCTCTACGCGGAAACAGGAGCCCGAAGTGGAGCGCATTGCCGCCGACTTGGATGCGCCGTGCCGAAGTGACCCATGACACAGCGTTCGTGACGTTCTGCCTCTCTCCCGGTAGAAGCCCGTAGAAACCAGCAGAAACCCACAGAAAGGTGCCAATCATGGCCGCATACCTGTGCCCGCCTGCCGTGATACACGGTGAGCACACCGTGCAGACCAGCCAGATCGTGGAAGAGGTGCGCGGTCGGCACCCGGACGCGGCGTGGGCGCCGCGGATCGACGGCATCGCGGCCAGTACGGGCATCGAAGCCCGCGGCTGGATGCTGCCGCTGGAGGCCGCCGTCGCGCCCGGCAGCGGGAGCGGCCTGCCGGCTGCCGGCATCGGGCCGGCCCGGGAGGCGCTGGCCGGCGACGGGTTCACCGCACAGGACGTGGATCGCGTGATCGCCGCCCTTGAGGCGATACCCGCGCCGCAGACCGTACAGGAGCGCACCGCGCCGGCCTGGGCGGCCGTGCAGTCCTGCGGGGAGCGCGCCGCGCGCGGGGCACTGCAGATCGCCGGGCTGGACGCGGCGGACGTCGACTGCTTGATCACCAGTCACTCCACGACCCCCGCGCTGCCGGGCCTGGACGTCTCCCTGGCCAACAAGCTCCCGCTCCGCGGTGACGTGATGCTGCTGCCGGCCACGCAGTGGGCCTGCATCGCCGGGACCCGCTCCCTGGCGCTGGCGGCGGATCTCGTGGCCGCGGACCCCGACCGGGTGGTCCTGGTCGTGATCGCGGAGGCACTGAGCACGACGTACCAGCCCGCGGACGACACTCTGGAGTCCTTGATCGTCCGGCTGTTGTTCGCGGACACCGCCGTCGCCGCCGTGGTCACGGGCCGCCCCAGGCCCGAGTCGGTGCTGCGGCTGGACGCCGCCTGGAACCACACTCTGCCCGGCACCCAGGACCTGCACCGCCTGGAGACCCGGGAGGACGGCACCCACTTCGTGATGGACCGGCGCGGGCCGCGCGCCGTGCAGGAGACGGTCACCGCGATGTGGGAGTGGCTGCGCCTGCGCTACCAGGACGACCCCGACTCCTGGCACCCCGACGTCCTGCTCGCGCACCCCGGCGGGACGCGCGTGCTGGAGTACATGGAGCAGACGATGCCCGACGGATGGCCGTCGGGGCTGCTGGAGTACAGCCGGGACAGCTACACCAGCGGCAACCGAGGGGGCGCCGCCGTGTTCGACATCATGCGCAGGGCCTACGACGCCGGGCAGGAACCGGGCAGTCGTGCCGTCCTGTACGCGGCGGCCCCGGGCCTCACGGCCACCGCCCTGGAAGGCGAGTGGCTCTAGGGCCTGTCCTCGTCACCTCTCGACCGACGCCCAGACCACCTTGCCGGTGTCCGTCCACCGCACCCCCCACCGGGTGGTGAGGCGATGCACGACGTGCAGGCCACGGCCGCCGTCGTCGAGGAGCCCGCCCCGGCCCAGCCGCGGCCTGCCGTTGCCGGTGTCGCCCACCTCGCACAGCAGCCCGTGACCGGTCCTGATCAGCCGTACCGTGATGGGTCCTTCGGCGAAGCGGACCGCGTTGGCGACCAGTTCGTCGACCACCAGCAGCACTCTGTCCTGGGTGTGGTCTCTGATACGCCATTGCCTCAGCAGCGCGGAGACCAGCGTGCGGGCCCGGGCGGCCGCGTCGCCGCGGGCGGGCAGCCGCCAGGTCGCGGTGTCCCCCTTGCGGTAGCCGATCATGCGCGCGAGCAGCAGGGTCACGTCGTCGCGCCGGCGCACCGGGGCCAGCGCCGAGACCACGCGCCGCGCGGCCTGCGGCAGGGCGTCCCAGGGGTGCACCGTGGACACGGCATCCGTCAGCCTGTCGATGCCCTCGTCGATCGACAGGGCGCGATCCTCCACCAGGCCGTCGGTGTAGAGGGCGAGCAGCGAGCCCGGGGGTGCGGTGAACGCGTGCACCTCGAACGGCTCCCGCAGCGCGAACTCGGCCCCGAGCCCGGGGTGGGGTCGTACGGCGATCGGACCGGCGGGCCCGTCCGGGGGCACCAGGACCGGGGGGAGGTGGCCGGCGCTGGACAGCGTCACGCGGTGGCCGACCGGGTCGTAGACGGCGATGCAGCAGGTCGACCCGAGGGCGCTGTAACCGGCCGCCAGCCCGGACTCCGCGTCGTCCAGCAGCGCCACGGTCTCGTCCAGGTGCTCCAGCACCTCGTCGGGCGCCAGCCCCGCGGACAGCAGCGCGCGGGCCTCCATGCTCAGCTGTCCCATGGTCGCCGCGGCTCCCAGGCCGTGCCCGACGACGTCACCGACCACCAGCGCGGTACGGCCGTCCGGCAGCGGAAAGCTGTTCACCCAGTCACCGCCGACGCCCGCGCTGTCCGGGGTGGCGGGCTGGTAGACGCTGGCGGTCTCGATGGTGTCGCCGCCGGACCGGGGCAGCAGGCGGCGCTGCAACGCCAGGACCTGTGTGTGCTCGCGCTGGTGCTGACGGGCCAGGTCGACGTGGTGAGAGGTTCTGGCCACCAGTTCCTGCAGGTCGAACAGCTCGCTGTCGTGGAAGGGGCGGTCCGCCCGCCGCCAGACCTCCGCCACACCGAGGACGACGGGCGGCGCGCCGTCCAGGACCAGCGGGATGCACGCCACGCCCGCCGCCTGGTCACCAGGCACCAGGGCACGCACCAGCCGCGGACTGCCGAGGACCCGCTCGATCGCTGCCCGGTCGGGTATGACGATGGCCTGCGCGGCATCGTCACGCCGTATCGCCTGTGCCAGCAGGCGACTCGCATCGCCGGGAAGATCGTCACCCGGAGTCACATAGCCGTCGGGCCACGCCCGGTCCGGCACCAGGGCCGCCCGCCGCAGATGGATGCGCCCCTGCGGCTGCTCGGTGAGCATCTCGCCCGTCCACACGGCGAAGTCGAGGTCGACGGCGGTCACGTCTCCCCAGGCCAGCAGGGACTCCGCCAGCGACTGCGCGGTCTCGCCGATGTCCAGCGAGGTGCCGATCGCGGTCTCGGCGGCGTACAGGTGCAGCCTTCTGGCCATGGCGATCAGCGAGACGGTCAGGCCCTCCTGAGGCGCCGCTGCGGCCAGCACGCTCATCGAGACCACCAGCTCCGACCCGTCGCCGCGTCGCAGGCGCTGGACCCGGGCCACATGCGGCTCACCGGTCTCCAGTACCTGCCGCAATCGCCGCGTGACCGTCGGTACGTCCCAGGGCGGCAGCAGATCGACGAAAGGGCTCCCGGTCACGGCCTCCACCCCCGCGAAGACGGGCGCGTCCAGATTGCTGCGGGTGATTCTCAGATCCCGGTCCAGGTTGACCGCGCCGAGGATCTGATCCTGACGGCCGGGTGCCGGATCGGCCGGTACGGGTCGGCCGACAGCACCGCCGCGTGGGATGTACCGCCCCAAAGCGCCGCTGACCATGTCGAACGGCGACCCTGACGAGGGGGAGGGGGTGGAGTCCATGCGGCTCTCTCAGCTCGCTCGCCAACCCCGGCACAGCGCCGGGGCCGTACCAGAACCCGGGCGACAGGGCCCCGAGATTCCTGACCGCACACCTCATTCAATAACAACCGGGGCTGCTTCGCCTACGGCGGCGGATCGCAGGGTGAGCGCGGGTCCGTCGTGGCGTCTCCGCTGCGGGGGGCGTCGCCTCCTGCTCGATCTTGTCGGCCCAGCCGCCGAAGTGGGTCGGCAGGTCGCCGATCTTCGCCAGCAGCGCATCGGGGTCGGTGGGCAGTGCCTGAAGCTCACAGAACGTGGTGACGTTCGGGTCGGGGCTCAGCTTCATGCCGGCGGGCGGCACGGCGCGTGTTGCGCAGCACGTTGGTGGCGATGCCGTACAACCAGGGGCGCAGCCCGTCGCCGTCGGGCACCTCGGCGTCTTCGTCCGGGGCCGCGGCTTCGGGTCTCAGCTTCTCCCGGAGCCGCCAGGCTTCCAGGAAGGTCAGGGACACCGCGTCCTCCGCAGTGCCCCGGTCCGCTCGGCACTTGCCGTCTCTGTGGCGACGATCACATCACGAGCGGATCCGCGAACCTGCGCGAGTTCGAGTCCAGCGTTCCAGCGCCGTGTGGAGTTGTTCGGGGTGCGGGGTGTCGGCGGCCCAGGCGATATGGCCGTCCGGGCGGATCAGGAGGGTGGTGCGCAGGGGGCCGTCGGGGGCGACCACTCGCAGCCAGTCCGTCTCAGGTACCGGGTGGCCTGCGGTGATCAGAACGAAACGGCCGTCGCGCAGCACCTCGTACAGCCGCTGCCCGCCCGCGATCCGCAGGTCGGGCGCCCGGCGGCCGGTGAGGCGGTGGCTGCCGGGCGGGGACGGGTAGGCGATGCCGATGCCGGAGAGCAGGCGCTCTCCCACGCCAGTGAGCGAGTTCGCCAGGGAGAGCAACGGCAGGGCGGCATCCCGGAGTTGTCGCACCAGGCCGCTGCGGGGGGTGTTCAACACTCCTCGGGTGATGGCCCCGGAGACGCGCAGCGCCTGCTTTCCGACGGGGTGGCGCTCTCCCTCGTAGGAGTCGAGCAGCGGCTCTCCGGCCCGGCCCTGCGCGACCGCGGCCAGCTTCCAGCCCAGGTTGGCGGCGTCCTGCAGCCCCGTGTTCATCCCCATGCCTCCGGCGGGCGAGTGCACATGCGCGGCGTCGCCCGCCAGCAGCACCCGGCCGTCGCGGTAGCGCACGGCCTGCCGCTCGTCGCTGTGGAAGCGCGAGATCCAGCGCGGGTCGTGCATGCCGAAGTCGGTGCCGAGGACGCGACGCAGCAGGCCGGAGAGTTCCTCCGGGGTCGCGGGTGCGTCGTCGGGGCGGTCGTCGCCCGCGATGCGGCCGATCGCCCGGTACCAGCCGTCGCCGAAGGGGACGAGAGAGGCGAAGCCGTACTTGTTGGAGTTGGTGGTCACCGCGTCTGCGGGCACCGCCTTGAGCCGGACGTCGGCCAGCATCACCGAACGCACCACCGAGCGGCCGGGGAAGCCGATCCCGGTCAGCCGCCGCACGGCGCTGCGTACGCCGTCGCATCCGACGACGTACGAGGCGCCGAAGGTGCCCTTGGCCGCCGTGTCCACGGCGACGCCGTCGGCCCGCTGCCGAAGCGCCACTACCTCGGCGCCCCGCACGATCCGCGCTCCGGCGGCGAGCGCGCGCCGTTCCAGCAGTTCCTCGACGTGGTACTGCGGGGTGATCAGCACGAACGGGAAGCGGGTGCGCAGCCGGTGCAGGCGCAGTTCGATCCTGCCGAACAGCCCCACCACGGGTGCCGTCCTGCCGCGGGCGACCAGTTCGTCGGCGAGGCCGCGCGCGTCCAGCACCTCCAGGGTGCGGGCGTGCACCGCGAAGGCACGGGTCATGCCGGGGTCGGCGGCGCGTTCCCGCCGCTCCAGCAGGGTGACCCGCACCCCGGCCGCGGCCAGGTCCCCGGCCAGGAGGAGACCGGTGGGCCCGGCGCCCACCACCAGGACATCGGCGTTACGGGTCATGGCGCCGTCGCTTCGATCAGGTGCTGGTAGGAGTTGACCGGCCGTACGTCCCGGACGACCAGGCCGGCCCGCTCCACGAGCGCGAGCAGGCCCTGCCGGGTGTGCTTGCGGCCGCCGACGGTGAGCAGCATCCGCAGGTCCATCGCGGTGCTGAACCGCTGCCCCGGGCCGTCGTCGACGAGGTTCTCGACGATGACCACCCTGGTTCCGGCGCGGGCCGTCCGTACGACATTGCCGAGCACGACGGCGGCGTCCTCGTCGTTCATCCCCAGGATGTTCTTGAAGACGTACACGTCGACGCCGGCCGGGATCGCCTCACGGCAGTCTCCGGCCAACAGCCTTGCCCTGTCGGCCAGTTCACCGCCGTCGCGCAGCCGGGCGTCGGCGCCCGCGACCACGTCGGGCCGGTCGAACAGGATCCCCCGCACGCCGGGGTTGCGCTCCAGCAGCGCGGCCAGCAGGAAGCCCTGTCCGCCGCCGATGTCGGCGACGGTCCGCGCACCGGACAGCGGCAGGGCGTTCGCGACGGCCGCGGCGGACTGCCTGCTGGCCTGGGTCATCGCGCGGTCGAACACCGCCGCCGACTGAGGCCAGACCGTGTGCACGTGCTCGAAGAACTCCCCGCCGTACGTGGCGGCGAACACGTCCTTCCCGGTGCGCACCGACTCGTCGAGACGGCCCCACAGCTCCCAGGTCCACGGTTCGGTCAGCCACAGCACGAGCTGGTCGAGCCGGTCCGGGGAGTCCTCGCGCAGCAGTCGCGAGAGCTCCGTGTGGACGAACCGGCCCTCGGAGGTCTCGGCGAAGACCCCGTGGCCGGTGAGCGAGCGCAGCAGTCGCCGGAGCGCGTCGGGGTCGGCGTCGACCGCCACGGCGAGGCTCTCCGCCCTTGCCGGGGTGTCGCCGAGGACGTCGGCCAGGCCGAGCTTCACGGCCGCACGCAGCGAGGCCGCGCAGCCGGCGCTCAGCGAGCGTTCCAACAGCCCCAGCACCTGCGGTTCGGTGGACGTTTCACAGGTCACGGTGGGAGGCCTCTCGGTCGGGGTGGGCTTCGACGGTGCCGGGAAAGTGCGCCTGAAGGGCCTGCCGGACCCCGTCCCGCCAGGACGTCGTGCAGGCGCCGGCGATGCTCCTGCGGCGGGTGTCGTCGAACGCGACGACGGCGCGGGTGACGTCGCTCGGCACGAAGTCGACCGGCACGCCGGTCAGTTCGGAGATGTACGTCATGAGGTCGCGCACGCCGACGACCTCGTCCCCGCCCCAGTTCACGACGGTCGCGGGGGTGCGGGCCGCGGCCCACAGCCGGGGCACGTGGCGCGCGATGTCGTCGGTGTGGATCGGGGAGCAGTAGTGCTGTTCTTCGTGAGGTACGGCGATGGGGTTCCCGGCGAGCATCTGCCGGTGCAGGATCACCGGGAGCCCGCCGTGCCCATGGGGGCCGTAGGCGACGTTGAGCCGGGCGATGGTGGTGGGCAGGCCGAGCGTCACGGCGAGCGCACGTACGGCGCCCTCGGTGGCCAGCTTGCCGACCGGGTACGTCGGCAGCCATGCCGAGACGGTGCCCAGCGGGTCGCCCTCGGTGTACCGGTGGTCCGGTGCCTTGGGCGCGTAGACCGCGCTGGTGGAGACGTACAGGAAAGCCTCGGCGCGGCGGCAGTGGGTCATCAGGCGGCCGGTGGCGACGGAGTTCACCGCCACGACCTCCTCGAAGTCGCTGCCGCCGCGCTCGACCGCCGCGTGCAGGACGTGCGTGAAGTCGTCGGGCAGACCGCCGAGTTCGTCCACGGCCATGTCCCAGCGCCACGTCCGTATGCCCCGGTCCTTCAGGCGCCGCTCCGTCTCCGGGTCCGAGAAGCGGCCCGTGCACCACACCTCGTTGTGCTCCGCGAGCGTCTCGGCCGCGGTGCGCGCCACCAGGCCGGTCGCCCCGGTGATCAGGATCTTCTTCCCGGCTAGCACTGGGGTGCACCGCCTTCTCCGAGCGCCCGGTCGAGCTCGGCCCGCAGCACCGACTGGAAGGCGGCCACATGCTTCGGTCCCATGAGGGTGTAGTGCTCGCCCGGCACATCGAGGTACCGGGGTGGCTCGCGGGTGAAGTCCGACCAGCGGCTGAGTTCGTTGTCGAGCCAGTCCTGCTTGCTGCCGCGCAGCGGGACGGCGTAAAAGACGCTCATCCGCGCGACCGTGCCGGAGGGCCGGTAGGTCCGGCCGAGGCCGGTCAGGCCGTCGGCGAGGTCCGCCCAGGCGGTGAACCTGTCCAGATCCAGGTCGAGTTCGGTGAGCCGGTCCGGGGCGGCGAGGGCGATCAGACGGGCGAGCTGCTCCTGCCTGCTCAGCGGGCGCAAGTCGGCCGGCAGTGTCTTCGCCTGCTGCTGGGAGATCAGGTCGAGGAACATCGCCAGGTTGACCGCGGTCTCGACGAAGTCCAGCTCGTCCATGCGGTACTTGATGTGCGGCGGCAGATTGAAGCTGCCGAGGAAGTCCACCCGCTCGCCCTGCGCCTCCAGCAGCTTGGCCACCTCGAAGGCCACCGCCGCGCCGAAGGAGTACCCGGCGATCGCATAAGGGCCGTGCGGCTGCTTGGCGCGGATCGCGTCCGCGTAGGTGCGCACCATCTCCGCGAAGCTCTCGAAGGGCTTCTCCCCCGGGTTGAACCCGCGTGCCCGAAGGGCGTAGAAGGGCCGCTCGTGCACGAAGTACTTGGCCAGGTTGACGAAGACGAGCACCTCGCCGACCCCGGGGTGGACACAGAAGAGGGGCGTCCCGTCCCCGCTGGTCTGCAGCGGGACGATCGGGTCGTAAGGAGTGCTCTCCCCGCTTTGGCCCGCCTCGATCCGCGCGGCCAGCTCCCGGACGCTGGGCGAGGTGAGGACCGCGAGGACCGGCAGGTCGGCGCCGGGGAAGCGCCGGGAGACCAGGCTCTTGAGGCGCAGGATGTCCAGCGAGGTTCCGCCGAGGTCGAAGAAGCTCGCGGTGGCGCTGATCGTGGACGGTTCGGCGTCGAAGAGCTCGCCGTACAGCTCCGCGAGCGTCTCCTCCGTAGGTCCGAACGGCTCGACATGGCCCCCGAGTTGACGGGTGATCAGCTCCCGGACGGAGTCCACATGCCCGGCGTAGTCACCGGCCTCCAGCCGGCGCCGCATCAGCGCTCGCGGGATCTTGCCCAGGCTCGTCTTCGGGAAGGCGTCCTTGGGCAGCGGCAGCAGCAGCGCCGGACGGAAACCCCAGTGCAGTACGACACTGTTCCTGACCGCGACGATCAGACGGTGGAGCGCCGCCTCGTCGCCGGCCACGTCGGGGGTGACGGCGAACGCGACCGCGAGCTGCTCGGTGTCGCCGCCCCGCGGGCGCGTCGGGAACGCGGCGACGAAGGACTTCTCGATGCCGTCGAGGTCGCCGAGCACCGACTCGATGTCGTGGCTGTGGTAGTTGACGCCGTTGACGATGACGCTGTCCTTGCTCCGCCCCACGAGGGTCAGCCGCTCCCCGTCGAGCCGGCCGAGGTCACCGGTGCGGAACCAGCCGTCCGCCGTGAACGCGGCCCCGGTCGCCTCCTCGTTGTTCCAGTACCCGCCCGTGATCATCGGTCCCGTGAGCTGCACCTCGCCGACCTCGCCGTCCCCCGCCGCGACCCTGATCCGCAGCCCGCGGACCGGTCGGCCGACCGAGGCGAACTCGGCGCCGTGGTCGGCGTCGGGGAACTCCCGGTTGTAGATGCTGCCGGCGCAGGTCTCGGTCATCCCGAACGCGGGCCACAGGGCCCCGCGGTGCAGTCCGTACGGGGCCAGCCGGTCGAGGAAGCCGACGCCCGTGGCGACCGGATTCGCCTCACCACCGGAGACGATGTGCCGTACGCAGGACAGGTCCAGCGGCAGGGGGTGCGGCAGCTGATCGAGGGCCTTGTTGATCAGCCCCAGCAGGAAGTTGGGGGTGAACGTCATCGTCACCCGGTGGGCGTCCATCAGCCTGAGGAAGTGCGTGGGGTCGGCCAGTACCGACTCCGGTGATGTGTGCAGCTGCACGGCGCCCACGGACAGGGGCAGCAGATGTGCCTCCAGCAGTGCGGCGACATGGTCGTAGGAGATCCAGTTGAGCGTCACGTCCGCGGGGGTGAGCGACTGCGTCTCGGCCTTCGCCGCCATGGAGGCCAGCAGGTTTCCGTGGGTGAGCCGGACCGCCTTGGCGGCGCCGGTGGAGCCGGAGGTGAGGACCAGCAGAGCGGTGTCGTCGGGAGAGGCGGGGGTCGACTCGGCCGTGTCGGTCGCGGTCAGGGCCAGCTCTTCGATCGTGGTGACCGACAGCCCCTGGACCGCGGGGAGTTCCTCGCGCGTACGGCTGTCGGTGACCACGAGCGGGCCGTCGAGCAGCGTGTCGACATGGTTCAACTGCGCTGCCCAGCGCTGCGGGTCGGTCCGGACGGGGACCAGCGGGCAGACGGGGATGCCGCCGAGCAGACAGGCCCAGAAGGCCGGGATGAAGTCCTCGGGCCGCTCCAGCAGCAGTGCCACGGCGCGGCCCGGGCGAACTCCCTTCTCGTGCAGGGCGTTCAGCAGGCGCAGCGACTCGTTCAGGAGCTGCGGATAGGTGTGCTCCAGGGGTTGCTCCGAGGAGAGGTAGCGCACCCCGTGCTCGGGGAACTCCGCCGCCGCCCGCACCAGCAGAGCGCCCAGACCGCGTCCCTCGACCGCTCGACGGACCGGTATCTCCTGGATCGTTGTCATGATCTCTTCCTTCGGCGTCGACGGCAGGTCAGGCCGGGTGCGGGACCGGGGCCTTGAAGCGCTGGGAGGGGACCTCCGGCAGGGTGCGACGGGCCAGGCCGGCGAGGGTGGCGCCGGGGCCGATGTCCAGGAACGCGGTGGAGTCCAGCTCCTCGTGGAGGACGTTCAGGGTGTCCGCCCAGCGGACCGGGCTGACCAGCTGACGCGCGCACAGGTCACGCCAGTGGCCGCCGCCTCGGTGGGGGCGGGCGTCGACGTTGGCCACCACGGGGACCGCCCCGGTGGCGAAGCTCGTCAGTTCCAGGGCCCGGCGCAGGGCCGTGCCGGCGGGCTCCATGTAGGGGCTGTGGCAGGCGGCGGTGACCGGCAGGACGCTGTAGCGCAGGCCGGCCCCGGCCGCACGGGCGGCGGTGGCCTCCACGGCACTGCGGCTGCCGGCGATCACCGTCTGCTGGGGGCTGTTGTGGTTGGCGAGCCACAGCTCGGCACCGTCCCGGCGGGCCTGCGCCACCAGGGCCGTGACCTGTTCCGGGTCGCCGCCCATCACGGCGGCCATCGCTCCGGGCCGCTGCCGGGCCGCCTCGGCCATGGCCCGGCCCCGCTCGCCCACCAGCCAGGCGCCGTCCGTCACCGACAGCACCCCGGCGGCCACCAGCGCCGAGTACTCGCCGAGGCTGTGCCCGGCGACTGCCACCACCTGCGCGGACGGTTCGTGCCGGTGGAACTCCGACCAGGCCAGCAGGGACGCGGTGAACACCGAGATCTGGGCGTGGTCGGTGCGGGACAGGGTCTCCTGGTCCGCCGTCAGCAGCAGCTCGGCGACGTCGAAGCCGGAGGCCCGGGAGACGGAGTCGACCAACTCCCAGGACGGCGTGTCCCGCCACGGCTCGCCCATACCGGGGCGCTGCACCCCCTGACCGGGGAAAAGGACGGCGTACCGCGGCTCGGCGGTGGACTCCTGAACGTGCGCGGCCATGATCTGCCCTTTCGAGATTCCGACGACGGTCGGGAACATCGTCCGAGGGGGCCGCTCAAGTTCCGGACCGCTTTTCTCTCACACCCCGCCTGCCTTTCACTCAAGGCCCGGAACAGAAGTCGGCGGCTTTTTCACGGCTTGAGTCAGGCATTGTCCAGGGCCCCGAACCCTTCTTCCGGGCGGCCTCGGTCCAGAGGGCGTCCGGATGGGAGGACAAGGCATGACCACCGTGGTCGAAAAACCCGTGGCACACAGCCCGGTGCCGCCTGCCGGGTCGGAACCCGAGCGTCCCGACAGCATGCATGTGCGCGTGGAGGAGCTGCGGCGGCTGCGCGCCGAGGTGCACGCGGGTCCCGGACAGCGGGCCACCGAGGCACAGCACGCACGCGGCAAGCTCACCGCCCGCGAGCGCATCGAACTCCTGCTGGACGAGGGGTCGTTCACCGAGCTGGAGCCGCTGCGCCGGCACCGCGCGACCGGCTTCGGCCTGGAGCACAAGAGGCCGCACACCGACGGCGTCGTCACCGGCTGGGGCACCGTCGACGGCCGCCAGGTCTTCGTCTACGCGCATGACTTCCGCATCTTCGGCGGCGCGCTCGGCGAGTCCCACGCGATGAAGATCCACAAGCTGATGGACCTCGCGGAGGCGTCCGGCGCCCCGCTGGTGAGCCTCTGCGACGGCGCGGGCGCCCGTATCCAGGAAGGAGTGACCGCACTCGCCGGATACGGCGGCATCTTCAGCCGCAACGCGCGTTCCTCGGGCGTCATCCCGCAGATCAGCGTGATCCTCGGCCCGTGCGCGGGAGGCGCGGCCTACTCGCCGGCGCTGACCGACTTCACCTTCATGGTCCGGGGCGTGTCCCAGATGTTCATCACCGGCCCGGACGTGGTGCGTGCGGTCACCGGCGAGCAGGTGAGCATGGACGAGCTGGGCGGCGCCGACGTGCACGCGTCGGTGTCCGGGGTGGCCGCGTTCGCGTACGACGACGAGGCGACCTGCCTGGAGGACGTGCGCCACCTGCTGTCGTATCTGCCGTCCAACAACCGGCAGGCCCCGCCCGTGCTGCCGGGCGACGATCCGGCGGACCGGCGCACCGACCGGCTCGCCGACCTCGTCCCGGCCGACCCCTCGCGCGGCTACGACGTGCGGGAGGTCATCGAGGAGATCGTCGACCACGGCGAGTACTTCGAGACGCACCCCACCTGGGCGGTCAACGTCGTGTGCGCGCTGGCCCGGATCGACGGGCACGTGGTGGGCATCGTCGCCAACCAGCCGCTCGCCAGCGCCGGAGTGCTGGACATCAAGGCCAGCGAGAAGGCCGCCCGGTTCGTCTCCCTGTGCGACGCCTTCAACATCCCGCTGGTCACCATGCTGGACGTGCCCGGCTTCCTGCCCGGCGTGGACCAGGAGCACAACGGGATCATCCGGCACGGCGCGAAGCTGCTGTACGCGTACTGCAACGCCACCGTGCCCCGCATCCAGCTGATCCTGCGCAAGGCGTACGGCGGCGCCTACATCGTCATGGACTCCCGCTCCGTCGGCGCGGACCTGTCCTTCGCCTGGCCCACCAACGAGGTGGCGGTGATGGGCGCCGAGGGTGCCGCCAACGTCGTCTTCCGCCGGCAGATCGCCGACGCCGACGACCCCGCGGCGATGCGCGAGCGGATGGTCAAGGAGTACAAGGCCGAGCTGATGCACCCGTACTACGCGGCCGAACGCGGTCTGGTCGACGACGTCGTCGAACCGGGCGAGACCCGCGCGGTGCTGGCCCGCTCGCTGGCCATGCTGCGGACCAAACACCGGGCGCTGCCACAGCGCAAGCACGGGATCACACCGCTGTGAACGCCGCCTTCCGTGTCGTACGCGGCAACCCGGATCCGGACGAACTGGCCGCGCTGGTGGCCGTGTTGACCGTACTTCGGACACGCGCCGCCACCGCTGACGACGCCCCCGCGCCCACCGTTCCGCGTGCGACCTGGGACCGGGCCGGCAACGGCTACAGCAGTCCGCTCGCCTGGGTGGTCCAGCGAACAGCCCCTTGAGTTCGCTTTTAGTGAGCGCTTTGCCACCTCCCCCGACAATGAAATCAAGCGAGAGAAAAGGGAATTGGATCCCATGACCTCCACCGAAAAGAAGACCTGCCTGCCGGGTGCCGCGAACCTCGAATTCATGCGCACCGTGGACCGTTCTCTGCTGCACCGCTGGGCACTTTCCGAGGTGTTTCTCACCGACGCCCGCCAGACCGGCGAGGAGGAATATCTCGCCGCCGCCCAACTCCCCCCGCTGCACGCCTACTACACCGGGCACACCTCGCGGCTCGGCTGCCCCGACCCGATGCTGCTGCTGGAGTGCTGCCGGCAGGCCGAGACCTACGGCGGCCACGAGTACGCCGGGGTCTCGCGCAAGAGCAAGTTCCTGCTGCGGAACTGGTCGATGGAGCTGCCGGGGCTGCTCACCCTCCCGCAGCAGGAGCAGCCCGGCGAGCTGCGGATCTCGGTGCGCACCAGCAACCGCCGCGGCACGCCCGGCGATGTGCGCCGGCTGTCCTTCGGCATCGACATGAAGCTCGCCCAGCGCTGCCTCGGCTTTGTGCGCATGGACGTCGGCTACATCCCTGCCGAGGTCTACGACACGGTCCGCCTGCAGGGCCGCGGCCGGCCGCTGGTGCCGTTCAAGGACCTGCCCCGCCAGACCGCGTACGTCGACCCGCACCTGGTCGGCCGCAGCGACCCGGCGAACGTCGTCCTCAGCTCCGCCACCGTGGGCAGCGACAACGCCACCGCGACCGTACGGGTCCCGCTGGAGAACCGCAGCATGTTCGACCACGGGCAGGACCATGTGCCCGGCATGGTGCTCATGGAGGCGGCCCGGCAGCTGTGCCTGCTCGGCGTGTCCGACCTGTGGGGCGCCTCGGTCAGCCGCAGCACGGTGGCCGGCTTCGAGTTCTCCTTCACCCGCTACGCCGAGCTGGACGCCCCCACGACGGTGCACATCCGCAAGACCGAGCCGTACGCGCACGAGGACAACCTCAGCCTGATGCTCCCGGACCTCAGGACCTTCCACATCGACTTCGAGCAGGACGGCGACATCATCGCCTCCGGTCAGATGCACACCACGACGGCGTCGACGGGCGTGCCGCTGCTCGACGGCGAGGAGTGCATATGACCTCCGACGACGCATGGCTCGCGCCCGCCGAGTGGCTGCCGGCCGCCACCGAGAAGACGGCGGACGCGCTGGCCGCCGGCCGGGTGACCGCCGACGAGGCCGACGCGATGGGCTACGGGCAACTGCCCGTCTCCCCCGACCTGTCCGCCCCCGAGATGGCGGTGCGCGCCGCCCGGCACGCCCTGTCCCGGGCCGGTGTCCGGGCCGGTGACCTCTCCGCCGTCCTGCACGCCTGGACGTACCACCAGGGCCACGACTTCTGGTCGCCCGCGCACTACGTGGCCGCCCGGACCGGCGCCCTGGACGCGATCCCGACCGGCGTCCAGCAGATGTGCAACGGCGCGGCGGCGGCCCTGCGCACGGCGGTGCACCAGCTCGCCGCGCGGCCCGGTGACGGCCCGGTCCTGGTGACCACAGCCGACCGTTTCGCACCGCCGGGTTTCGACCGGTGGGGCGGTGACTACGGCGTCTGGTACGGCGACGGTGCCACCGCGGCCGTCGTCGGCGCCGGGCCCCGCCCCGAGGGTGCGCTGGCACTGCGCGCCCTGCACACCCGGGCGGCGCCTGAGCTGGAGAGCGCCCACCGCGACACCGAAGCCTTCCACCCGGCACCGCACACCCGTAGTGCGGCCGTGGACGTGCGCCGGACCAAGAAGGCGTTCCTCGCCGAGCACGGCAGGCCGCGCTTCCTCGACCGGCTGCGCCGGGAGACCACGGCCGTCCTGGCCGAGGCGCTGACCGAGGCGGGCATCGGCAGCGGCGGGCGGCAGTTGAGCGCCGTACTGCTGCCGCGGCTCGGCCGGGCCACCGCACGGGACGTGTACGGCCCCGCCGTCGGCGCGGTCACCGACGCGCCCCTGGCCGACCTGGGCGAGAACACCGGCCACCTCGGCGCCGGCGACCTGCTGTCCAACCTGGCCGCCCTGGCCGCGGACACCGGCCCGCACCGCCTCGGACGCGGCGAGTACGCCGCCGTGCTGAGCGCGGGCGCCGGGTTCACGTGGAGCGCGGTCGTAGTGCAACGGACCTGAATACCCCCGGACTTCCCACCCTCTCCGCTTCGATTTCGATGAAAGGCACTGTCATGACGTTCCCTCAGCGCGAGGGCCCCGGTGAGCGGCGTCCCGTCCTCGTCGTGGGCGCGGGCCCCGTGGGACTCGTACTCGCCACCGAACTGCTCGCGCAGGGTGTTCCGGTGCGGCTGATCGACCACTCGGCCGCCGGGCCCGTCCAGCACTCCCGGGCCAGCGTCGTCTGGCCGCGCAGCCTGGAACTCCTCGGCCGTATCGGCGCCTCCGAGCCGCTGATCGAGCTGGGCAACCGACTGGACTCGGTGCAGTACTACTCGGACAAGCGGCACCTCGGCGCCATCGAGATGAGCCGACTCGCCGACACCCCGTACCCCTTCGGCGTGGTCGTCCCGCAGGACACCACCGAGGAGGTGATCCGCACCCGGCTGGCCGCGTACGGCGGCGAGATCGAGTTCGGCTCCCTCACCGGGCTCGACACCTCGGGGCCCCGGCCGGTCGCGGAGATACAGCGGGCCGACGGAACCGCCGAGCAGATCGAGGCGGACTATGTGATCGGCGCGGACGGGGCGCACAGCGCCGTGCGGCGCCTCGCCGGGATCGAGCTCCTCGGCACCGGCAACGACGTGCTGTTCGCGATCGGTGACGGTCCCGTGGCCGGCGACCTGGACCAGCACGCGCTGATGTACTGCTACTCCCGCTCCGGCGCTCTGGGCATCGCCCCCTTCGGCGGCGGGATGTACCGGCTCGCCATCAGCGTGCCGGACTGGCGCGAGGAGCAGGGGCCGCCGCCGGAGCTGTTCCAGCGGTTCGTCGACGAGCGTTCCCCGCGGGCCGGGATCGTCGGTGAGCTCGACTGGTCCACCATCTTCCGGGCGCGGCGCCGGGTGGCCGAGACCATGCGCGCGGGCCGGGTCTTCCTCGCGGGCGACGCCGCCCATGTGTTCAGCGCGGCCGGTGCGCAGGGCATGAACACCGGCATCCAGGACGCGGTCAACCTCGCCTGGAAGCTGGCCGGCGTGGTCAGGGGCGCCTTCGAACCGGGCATCCTCGACACCTACGACAGCGATCGCCACCTGGCCGCGGAGCGCATCGTGCTGACCACGGCCAAGCAGACCAGCTGGGGGCTGTTCAAGCGGCGTCACGAGCTCGCCCTGCGCGACGCCACCGTACGGCTGGCCCATCGGACCGGGGTGCTGCAGCGGTTCGGTGCCCCGCTGATGGCGCAGCACGACGTCAGCTACCGGCCGGCCGAGTCCCTGCGCGACACGCTGCCGGGGCTGACCCGCAGGATCCGCGTCGGCGACCGGCTGCCGGTGTTCGCCGCGCACGACGACTCCCAGCCGGGCGCCGAGCGCTGGCCCTCGATCGACCCGGCGCGGCTGACGCTGCTGCTCTGGGCCGGCGAGCGTCAGGACGCCGGCTGGCTGGCCGCCCGCGAGTCCGTGTCGACGGCCGCCCCCGACGGTGTACCGGTACGGGACATCTCCGCCTGGCCGGGCTTCACCCCCCTGCTCGGCACCACCCCGAAGGCCCTCGTGGTGCGCCCCGACGGGCACGTGGCGGCGATCGTCGCCCCTGAGCCGGCGGCCGTCCGTACGGCACTGCGCAGGGTGGGGAGCAGCTTCCGGGCGGGCGGCACCGTGACGGCCCTGGCCCTGCCCTCGGCCCGTACGGCCGACGAGGCCGAGGAGCTGGCGTCATGAGCCGCGCCGCTGTCCTGTGCGGTCTGGGTGGTGCGCTGCCGGAGAGGGTCGTGTCCAATGAGGAGCTGGCGGAGCAGTTGGACACCTCGGACCGGTGGATCCGTACCCGGACCGGGATCGGCCGGCGTCATGTCGTCGCCCCGGGCGAGGCCACCTCCGACCTCGCGGTGGCGGCCGGACGGGATGCGCTGGCCTCCGCCCGCCTCGGCGACGTGGACCTGGTGGTGCTGGCCACCAGCACCCCGGACCGGCCGTGCCCGGCCACCGCGCCGGACGTCGCCCACCGGCTCGGGCTCGGGACGGTGCCCGCCTTCGACGTGGCCGCCGTGTGCACCGGGTTCGTGTACGCGCTGGCCGCCGCGTCCTCAATGATCACCGCGGGGGTCGCCGAACGGGCCCTGGTGATCGGCGCGGACACCTTCTCCACCATCCTCGACCCGGCCGACCGCACCACCCGGGCCATCTTCGGCGACGGAGCCGGAGCCGTGGTCCTGCGGGCGGGCGAGGCGGACGAGCCGGGCGCGCTGCTCGGCTTCGACCTGGGCAGCGACGGCTCGGGCGGCGACCTGATCACCGTGCGCGCCGGAGGCTCCCGACAGCGCTCCACGCCCGAACCCCCGGGCGCCGGCGACCACTTCTTCACCATGGACGGCCGGCCCGTGTTCACCCAGGCAGTACTGAACATGAGCCGCTCCTCGGGGACCCTCCTCGAACGGATCGGCTGGACCCCCGCCGAAGTGGACAAGGTCGTGGCGCACCAGGCCAACATCCGCATCCTCAACGCCGTCGGCGAGCAACTCGGCCTGGAGGAGAAGCAGATCGTGGCCAACCTGGACCGGGTCGGCAACACCGTCGCCGCCTCGATCCCCCTTGCACTGCGCGACGCCGCCGCCGACGGCGATCTGCAGCCCGGCCACCGCGTGCTCCTCACCGGCTTCGGCGGCGGCCTCACCTGGGGCTCGGCCGCGCTGGTCTGGCCGGCCCTGGAACCCACCGACCACACCGACAACCCAGAGAACGAACAACGAGAGGAAACCACCATGAGCACTCCCGTCATCCAGACCCAGGAATCCCTCAAGCACCGCGTCTCCGCCCTGATCAGCGAGAAGTTCGGCCTCGACGAGGCGGAGCTGCTCTCCGGCGCCACCTTCGACGAGCTGGAGATCGACTCGCTGATACTCGTGGAGCTGAGCCTGATCCTGCGCAAGGAGATGGACATCGTCCTGCAGGAGGGCGAGCTGAAGTCCGCCTTCACCCTGGACGAGGCCGTCGCGGTGATCCGTGCGAAGGCGGATCAGGCGTGAGCGGCGTGGCCCGGGGCCGCGGAGTCGCGGTCACCGGCATGGGCCTGGTCACCCCGGCCGGTATCGGGGTGGAGGAGAACTGGCGGCGTGTGCTGTCCGGTGTCTCCGCCGGGGCCACCGACCCCGAACTCAAGGGCGAGAAGGTCGACATCTCCTGCCGGGTTCCCGGCTTCGACCCGACGGCCGAGCTGGGCCGGCGCACCGCCTGGAAGCTGGACCGCTTCACCCAGCTCGCCGTGGTCGGCGCCCGGCAGGCGGTCGCCGACTCCGGCCTGGACACCGGGTCCTGGGACTGCACCCGGGTGGGCGTGGTCATCGGCAACTCCCTGGGCGGCGCGGCCACCCTGGAGAAGCAGCTGCGCACCTACTCGGAGGGCACCCCCGAGGACGTGTCGGCGCTGATGATCCCCATGAGCATGGTCAACATGGTCGCCGGATACGTCGCGATGGACCTGCGTATCCACGGCCCCAGCCTGGTCACGGCGACCGCGTGCGCGTCGGGGGCGTCCGCGATCGGCACGGCCCGCGAATGGCTGCTGTCGGGGCTGTGCGACGTGGTCCTGGCCGGCGGCACCGAATCGGCGATCAGCCCCGGCACGCTCAACGGGCTGTCCCGGATGGGCGCCCTGTCCGGCCGTACCGACCAACCGGCCGCGGCGTCCCGCCCGTTCGCGGCGGACCGGGACGGCTTCGTGGCCGGCGAGGGCGCGGCGATCCTCGTGCTGGAACGGTGCGCGGACGCCACCGCCCGGGGCGCCCGGCGCTATGCGGACATCGCCGGCTTCAGCGCCACGTCCGACGCGCACCACGCCACCGCCCCGCACCCGCAGGGCGAGGGCCTGGCGCGGGCGCTGCGGGCCGCCCTGGACGACGCCGGAGTGCTCCCCGACGAAGTGGAGCACGTCAACGCGCACGGCACCTCCACCCCGATGAACGACCTCACGGAGGCCCGCGCCCTGCACTCGGTGCTCGGCGACCGCGCGGCGATCACCTCCACCAAGGGCGTCACCGGCCACACCCTCGCCGCGGCGGGTGCCGTCGAGGCCGCGTACACCGCACTGGCGCTGTACCACGGCGCCATGCCGCCCACCGCCAACGTCGAGTCGCTGGACCCGGCGATCGACGTCGACATCGACGTGGTCACCGGCTCGGCGCGGCACCGGCGGTTGAGTGTCGCCGCGAGCACCTCCCTGGGGTTCGGGGGGCACAACGCCGCCCTGGTCCTCACCGCCGCGGCCTGACGGGGCCGGGGTGTCCGCACCCCGGCCCCTCCGATCCCCCCTGACAGGAAGGAACTTCGCGTGAGCACGCGCAGCCTCGGCCCGACCGGACTCGACGTCCACCCCGTCGGCCTCGGATGCATGGGAATGAGCTGGGGCTATGCAGAGTCCCAGCGCGACGACGCGGTCTCGGTCGCGGTGATCCGGCAGGCGCTGGACGCCGGGCCGGTGCTGCTGGACACGGCCGATGCCTACGGCGAGGGCCACAACGAAACCCTCGTCGGCCGCGCCCTCGCCGGCCGCCGCGGCGACGCCGTGGTCGCGACCAAGACCGGCATCGTCGTGGACGACCTCGCCACCCGCGCCCTGAGCCGCGACGGTTCCCCCGAGCACATCCGGCGCTCGGCCGACGCCTCCCTGAGGCGGCTCGGCGTCGACGTCATCGACCTGTACTACCTGCACCGCGTCGACCCCGCCGTACCGCTGGAGGAGTCCTGGGGCGCACTGTCCGAGCTGGTGCGCGCGGGCAAGGTGCGCCACCTCGGGCTGTCGGAGGTGACCCGGGAGCAGGCCGACACCGCCCACCGCGCGCATCCGGTGGCGGCGGTGCAGTCCGAACTGTCCCTGTGGACAAGGGAACCGCTCGACCCCGACAGCGGGATCTCCGGCTGGTGCGCCGAACACGGCGCCGCCTTCGTGCCGTTCGCCCCGCTGGGCCGGGGTTTCCTCACCGGCCGCTACACCCGGCCCGAGGACTTCGAGGCCGGCGACTTCCGCGCCACCAACCCCCGTTTCACGGGTACGGCGTTCATCGCCAACCTGCGCATCACGCATGCGGTGGAGAAGGTCGCCGCCCGGCACGGCGCCACCGCCGCCCAGGTCGCCATCGCCTGGACCCTCGCCCAGGGCGACCACGTCGTCCCGATCCCCGGCACCAAGCAGCCCCGCTATCTGACGGACAACCTGACGGCGGCCGAACTGCCGCTCACCGCAGAGGACTTGAAGGAACTGGACGCGGCCCCGGACCCCACCGGCAGCCGCTACTGACCGCACGCCCCTCCACCCACAGGAGCACACCATGCCCGATCAGCCGGACGGCGCCCCCGCGCCGTCCCCGTACACCGTGGCCGTCGTCGGTCTGGGCGGCACCGGACTGACCCTGGTGCGCCGACTGGCCGGCGCGGGACTCACCGTCGTCGGCATCGACGACGACCCGGCGGCCCTGGTCCGCGCCCAGGAACTGCCCCCGTCCGAACGCCCCCGCACGGTGACCCGCTTCCCGGCCGGGGTCACCGCCGCCGACCTGGTCATCGAGGCGGTACCGGAACCGGCGGCGCTGAAGCGGCTGGTGCTGGCCAAGGTGCGACAGCGCGTCAGGCCCGGCACCCCGGTGCTCACCACCGCGCTGACCACGCCCCTCGCCGAACTCCAGGAGGCCGCGGGCCCGGACCTGTTCGCGCTGCGCTTCCTGCGCGCGGACGACCTGGACTCCGTGGAGGTCGCCCGCGCTCCCGGCGCCGGGGACGCCGCGGCCGAGCGGGTGGAACAGATACTGACGGCGGCCGGAATCACGGCGCACCAGGTCGTCGACCGGCCGGGCTCGCTCGCCCCCGGCCTGCTGCTCGGCCTGCTGAACCGGGCCGCGTGGATGGTCCACGACGGGTACGCCACCGCCGAGGACATCGACACAGCGGTACGGCTCGGCTGCGGCTGGCGGGAAGGTCCGTTGGCCGTGCTGGACGCGATCGGCCTGGACACGGCACGCGACCTGCTCTCCCGCCTCGCCGAGACGGCCGACGGGCACCCGGCGCCGGCCCCGGTCCTCGACGAACTGATCGCCCGGGGCGGGCTCGGCCGCAAGACGGGCCACGGCTTCCACCGCCACGACCGGGGCGAGGGGCCGCGCCGCCCGGCGGAGCCGACCGCCCCGCCCGGCCGCCGGGTGGTGGTCGTGGGCTCCGGGACCATGGCCACCGGCATCGCGGAGTCCTTCGTGCGCGGCGGCTTCGACACCACACTGCTGGCCCGGACCGAGGAGAAGGCACAAGAGGCCGCGGAACGCGTGGAGTTCGCGCTGCGGCGCACGGACGAGGAAGGAGGGCAGGGCGGCTTCACCGCGACCGCGGACCGCTCGATGCTGGGCACGGTGGACATCGTCGTCGAGGCCGTGGTGGAGGACCTGGAGGTCAAGCGGCGGCTCTTCGCCGAGCTGGGCGCGGTCTGCGCGCCGCACACCCTGCTGGCCACATCCACCTCCAGCCTGCCGGTCGCCGCGTGCACCGAGCCCGCGGGCCGTCCCGCGGACGTGCTGGGCCTGCACTTCTTCAACCCGGCTGCGGTGATGCGCCTGGTGGAGCTGGTCCCGGCGAAGGGCACCAGCAGGCACTCTCTGGCCCGTGCCCGCGCGGTGGCCGAACGGCTCGGCAAGCAGACCGTGCAGTGCGGCGACCGGGCCGGTTTCATCGTCAACGCGCTGCTCTTCCCGTATCTGAACCAGGCTCTCGAACTGCTGGACGCGGACGAGACGACGACCGCGGCGCTGGACGCGACCGCGCGCGCCGTGGGCGGCCAGCCGCTCGGTCCCGTACGGCTGCTCGACACGGTGGGCGCCGATGTGGCGCTGGAGGTGCAGCGCCGGCTCCAGGCCGACCCGCGCTGCCGGGCACCGGAGACGGCCCCCCTGCTGGAGCAGCTGGTGGCCGCGGGGCACCTGGGCCGCAAGACGCCCGGCAAGGGCACCCGCACCTACCTGGCCGCCCGCGCCACGGCGCCGGTTCCCGCGTCCGTCTGATCCCGCCGGGCGGCGGCTCTTCCCCCCTCCCCCCAGGTGGGGCCGCCGCCCGGCTTCCCCCTCCCACCGCACGGAAGGCCGTACCACCATGTCCGCTGTCCCCGGCACACCTGACGCCCCCGTCGAGATCGCCTTCTTCGACGTCGACGAGACGCTGATCACCGTCAAGAGCATGTTCCGCTTCCTGGAGTTCCACTACCGCGAGCGCGGGCTGCCGCCGTCCGCCTACGAGGAGGCGGCGGGCACACTGCGGCGCAGGTCGGCGGCGGGTGTCTCACGGCTGGTCACCAACCGTGAGTACTACCGCCTGTACGCGGACCGCCCGCGCGAGGAGCTGTTCGCGCACGGCCGCGCCTGGTTCGACGCGGAGCTCGCCGCCGGCACGCTGCTGCATCAGCCGGTGGTGTCCGCGCTGCGCCGGCACCGCGAGCAGGGCGCGCTGACCGTGCTGGTGTCGGGCTCGTTCCGGCCCTGTCTGGAGCCGGTCGCGGAGCTGCTCGGCGCCGACGAGATCCTGTGCAGCGAGCCGGAGTACGTCGGCGGGTACTGCACGGGTCTGGTGGAACACCCCGTCATCGGCGTCGAGAAGGGCCGGCTGGCGCGCACGCTGATGCGGCGGCGCGCGGTGTCCCCGTCGCACGCCGCCGCCTACGCGGATCACGCCTCCGACCTCGACCTCCTGCGCTCCGTGGGCCATCCCGTCGCCGTCGGCGACGACATGGTGCTCGGCGCCCATGTCGCCCGGGTGGGCGGAGGGACACTGCCGGGGGTCGGCCGGGTCGTGGAGGTCAGCCGGTCGGTTCCTGCGCGACCGACACCAGCGCGGTGAAGCACAGCATGCCCTCCTGATGCATCGTCACCAGGAAACGGGCACGGCCGAGTTGGTCGTCGGGCAGCAGCTGAGCCTCCACCCAGCAGGGGGAGTCCAGTTCGACGTAGCGGTGGAAGACGGTCTCCATCGCCTCGGCGACACCGACCCGGGGGTGCCGCAGGGTGCGCACGGCCTGCTTGGCCGCCTCCAGCAGGAGGATGCCCGGGGTGTGGTCGCTGGGGTGGTCGAAGTACATCGGGTGGTGGGTGTCGATCCGCAGCTGCCAGCGGTCCCTCGCGTCGGTGGGCGAGAGCACCACGTCCCGCAGCTCCTCGCCGGCGCCGGAGACCGGGGGCGGCAGCGGGCGGCTCCGGGCCAGCTCCAGCATGCGGTGCGCGTCGCCGCAGGAGCCGCGCAGCCGCTCGTAGATGGCGGGCGGCTGGATGGTGAACCGGGTGTGGGCGGTGGCCAGTTGCTCGCCGTCGCGCAGCACGGTGATGTGCAGGGACAGGGCCGAGACCCGGCCGCGGCGGCGGACCACGTCGTAGCAGCGGATGTACAGATCGGGCCGGCCGCCGATGCCCTCCTCGCGCAGCGTCCTCAGGTTGAGCGCGTAGCGGTACTCGCTCCAGAGCAGACGGTGGCCGAACGGGACGTCGTAACCGGCGTGCGACAGCAGCGGAAAGGCCTGCCGAATCGTTTCCGTGAGCAGTACGGCGCTGTCCTCGCGGCAGTCACCGCCGGCCAGGAGACCGCCGGGGTCCGTCCAGTCCGCCGCGACCAGGAACTCGTCCTCCGCCAGACGCTTCAGGCCCGACAGCAGCACCTGGCCGGCGTCGTGCTTGTGGACGAGGCCCTTCGCCACCCGGGCCGGTCTCGAAACAGCAGCTATCGCCAACTCGTTCATGTGGAATCCCCCTGTTTTCCCGCTTCGACATGCGCGCCCCCACGCAGTGGCGAAGGCGCGCCACAGCCAGTAACATAGAGGACGTTCTTTTTCTTGTCGAGACCGGGATGCAGCCATGGCACGAGCGAACACGAATCGCGCACCCAAGCAGGAGCGCGCGATTCACACCCGAGAACAGCTCCTGAAGGCGGCCGCGGAAGTCTTCGACGAGTACGGCTACGCCGGCGCCGGGATCAACAAGATCCTGCAGCGCGCGGGCGTGACGGCGGGGGCGCTGTACTTCCACTTCAAGGACAAGCAGAACCTCGCGATGGAGGTGATGAACGCCCAGCGCAGCACCATCGAGCCGCATGTGCCCACGACCGGCCTGCAGCGCCTGGTGGACATCACCCTCATCTGGTCGCACTCGCTCCAGGCCGACCCGCTGCTGCGGGCCGGCGTCCGGCTCACCGGCGAGCAGGCCGCCTTCGGCCTGCAGGACGCCACGCCGTACACGGTCTGGGCCCGCAGCTTCGAGGACTGCCTCGAAACGGCGCGCGCCCAGGGGGAGTTGCGGGAGCACGTTCGCACCGGGGAGCTGGCCGAGTTCGTCGTCGGCGCGTGCACCGGCATGCAGGAGTACGCGCAGGTCGTCTCCGGGCGTGCCGACCTGCCCCGCCGCACGGTGAACATGTGGCGCCTGCTGCTGCCCGGCATCGCCACCGACCCGGCTCTCGACGGGATCGAGAACAGCGAGGAGCGCGCTCTGTCCCTGTGGACGTCAGTGAGCGCGCCCGATCAAGGGGAGGGAACCCGAACATGACCGACCGACTCCACAAGCTGAGACTGGCGGCCGTCAACATCGACGGCGTCCTGCTGGGCGACACCTTCAGCCCGCTCATCCACCGGTTCGTCACCCGCCGCGGCGGCATCTACTCGGCCGATGTCGAGCGCAGCGTCTTCTCGCAGCGGCAGGCCGACGCCGGCCGCGCCATGGCGGCCGCGGTGCCGCAGACGCTGACCGGCGAGGAGGCCCTGGCCGCCTACTTCGAGGAGCGCGCCGCCTACCTCGCCGACCACCCCGTGGAGGTCACCGAGGGAGCCGGGGCACTGCTGCGACGGCTGCGCGCCGCCGGGCTCGACGTGGTCTGCTACGGCGGCCTGGCCAAGTCCCACTTCGACGAGCATCTCGGGGCGTACGCCGGGCTGTTCACCCCTCCCCACTACATCTGCACCAACGATGTGCGCCCCGGACTGCGGGAGATCACCGCGCACTTCGGGCTGGAAGACGGCCAGGTGCTCTTCATCGACGACGTGGCCCGGGTCGCCGAGGCGGCCAGGGCCCTCGGGGCACCGTTCATCGGCCGGCCCAGCCGGTTCGAGCACAGCCACCAGGCCGAGCTGATGCGGCAGGCCGGGGCACGCCACCTGGTGGACGGGCTGGACGAGATCGACGACGCGCTGCTGCGCACGGTCGACGAGGAGGCGACGGCCGGCACGCTGTGGCCGACCCGCGCCGCCGAACCGGTCCCGACGGCCGGTTAGCCCCTTCTCGCCCGTGGGCCGTCCGGACCCCCTGAGGGAAGCGGGGTCGCGGACGGCTCATGGGCCGCCCGGACCGTGGGGCGCCCGGGCCGTCGTACGGCATCTCCCGGCCCCCGCCATACGACACCCCCGGACAGTCGTAGAACCTCTCAGACGGCCAGCGTGCCGCCGTCGACCGGGACGGTCGCGCCCGTCACGAAGGACGAGGCACCGCTGCACAGCCACAGCGCCGCCTGCGCCACCTCGACCGGGGCGGCGAACCTCTTCTGGACGGCACGCGCGAAGAACGACTGCTCCATGCCCGGCATCTGCTCGACGACCGACTCCATCATCTCGGTGAGCGTGCTGCCCACGGCCAGGGCGTTGACCCGGATACCCCGGTCCCCGTACGAGGCCGCCGCGGCCTTGGTGAGGCCGATCACCGCGTGCTTCGCGGCCACGTAGGGCGCGCCCACTCCGGTGGCGATCAGGCCGGCCACGCTCGCGGTGTTGACGATCGTGCCGCCGCCGGTGGGGAGCATGGCGCGGATCTGGTGGCGCATGCAGTTCCACACGCCCCGGACGTTGACGTCCATGACGGTGTCGTAGTCGTCGTCCGACATCTCGTGCAGATCGACGCCGAGCGTGGCGTGGCCGGCATTGTTGAAGGCAGCGTCCAGGCGGCCGAAGCGCTCCACCGCGGTGGCCACGACCCGTTCGACGTCCTCGCCACGGCGTATGTCCCCGGTGACATACGCCGCCCGGCCGCCCTTGGCCTCGATCTCCTCGGCCACCGAGGCGAGTTGCTCCTTACGGCGGGCCGTGAGCACGACGGCCGCGCCATGCTCGGCGAAGAGCCGTGCCGCCGCCGCGCCGATGCCCGACGAAGCTCCGGTGATCATGACTACCCGGTCGCTCATTACGCACGCTTGTTCGATCATGACGGTCAGTCAAACAGGCACCTGCCAGACCGTCAGCCGGATTGGGCAGTCGTTACCGGCCAACCTGCCAAGAACGTTCCGAGCTGCTCGTTTTCCGGATCTCTTGGGAATTTCTTGACCTATGGTGGTGCCGTCGCGGGCCCGCCGCGGCACACGGGGGCGGGAGGAGGTGCGAGCACATATGCCGCGACAGGAGAGGGCCGAGCAGACCCGGCAGCGGATCGTCAGGGCCGCGGCCGCCGAGTTCGCCGAGCACGGCTACGACGGCACCTCCCTGCACCGGATCGTCAGATCGGCCGGCGTCACCATGGGCGCGCTGACCTTCCACTTCCCCAGCAAGTCGGCCCTGGCGGACGCCGTCCAGGAAGCGGGCACGACCGCCACCCGCGAGGTGATGCTCATCGCCGCCCCCGCGCCGGGACTGCAGGGCGTGCTCGACGGGGTGCTGACCCTGGCCGACGCCCTGCGCACCACACAGAGCATCCGCGCGGCCGCCCGGCTCACCCGCGAGGGGCACGCCGCCGACCACGGATGGTACGGCTCCTGGGCCCCCGGCCTGCGCGAGGCGCTGGAGCGGGCCTGGCGCGAGGAGCACCTGGACGGCGGACTGACCGCGCCGGCGGCCGCCTCCCTGCTCTCCCACGTCCTGCTCGGCGTCGAAACCGCCGCCACCGCCCCGGACGCGGTGCGCACGATCACGGGTGACGGCCCCGAGGAGACCCTGACCGAAGCCCTGAAGGCGCTGGGCACCCTTCTCGCCCCCAACTCCCCTCACTGAATGCGCAGTTCCGCACACGTGCCGTATCGCTCGATCGCCACGCTCCACACGTAGTACGGAATTTTCCGCGCCCGGTCCACTGCCCGGCGCGTCACTCCCGCCGCAGCTCAGCACCCCTGAGCGCATCGCCGCACACCCCCTCCCCGTCACCGCCGTCCCGACACTCGACCTGGAAACATAGAGAATGTTCTGTATATTTGCGGCTGACCGGGAGAGAGGAGTCCGTCCATGCATCCGGCCACAGAGCACGTCCCGCCGGCCCAGCGGCTCTTCGCCCATCTGCCGCGGGCCGACCAACGGCGGTGGGCCGGCGTCTACTTGAAGGGACTGCTGGCCACCCCGGGCAAGAAGTCGCTGCGGCGCATAGCGGCTTCGGTGACGCCGTCCCCGACGGCGCCCCAGTCGCTGCAGCAGTTCGTCAACGACAGCGCCTGGCGGTGGCGCCCGGTCCGCGCCGAACTCGCCCGCTGGGTCGCCGGGCACACCGCCGCGCATGCCTGGACGCTCTGCCCCGTGGTCATCCCCAAGCGGGGCGAGCTGTCCGCCGGCGTCCACCGGCGCTTCGTGCCCGCCTTCGGACGTACCGTCAACTGCCAGCTCGCGGTGGGCGCATTCCTCTCCGGCGAGCTCGGCGACCTCTCCGTGGACTGGCGGCTGTACCTGCCGCGGCGCTGGACCGAGGACGCCACGCTGCGGCACCAGGCCCGCATCCCCGAGCCGACCGGGCATGCCAGCGCGGCCGATCTGTGCCTCGCCCTCGCCGACCAGCTGTCGGGGATCACACCCGAGATGCCGCCGGTGGTCGTCCACACCGACGGTCACATCGACGCCATGGCCGTGATCGAGGGCCTCGGGGCCCGCGGCCTGGACTGGATCGTGGGTGTGCCCGACAGCCTGCCCCTGTCGCTCGCCCCGGCCGCCGCCCCCCACCCGGCCGACCCGGCGGCACTCCACGCGGCCCCGGAGCCGGCGGGCGACCTGCTGCGGCGGCACGCCCGGCCGGCCGCCACCGCCCCCCTCGCCCCCGGGCAGCCCCGGCTCGGCACCGTACGGGTGCTGCTCCCGGCACAGAACCGGCCGGCCCTGCTGGTCGGCGTCTGGACCGCCGCACACCCACGGCCCGACCGGATCTGGCTGACCGACCTGCTGCCGGCGTGGCGCGCCCGGGCCGTAGGACCTGTTGCGGAAGTCCCGCCGGCCCCGCGACCTTCGACACGCGCCCCCATCGCCGCACCGGGCACAAGCCCAAGTACGTCCGGACCGTCGACGAGGCCTCGCACCCGGCACGCCGGGACTCTCGCAACAGGCCCTCGCGGTCATCGGCTCCGCAACCGCCGCACGGGTCGGGGTCGCGGAGGCCGAGCTGGGGCTGCACGACTTCGCGGGCCGGTCCTATCCCGGCTGGCACCGCCACGCCACGCTGGTCTCCATCGCCTCGGCGCACCGCCGGCTCGGGCACGAGGTGTGCCTGGTCCCGTCCCCGGGCGACGGCTGACCGCCGTAAGCCGGTCGGCGACCGCCGATCGACAGCCCCTCCCCCCACACAGCACCACCGGAACCCCGCAGCGACGCAGGGCTCCCGCTGATCCGTTCGCCCGTACACCGGTACACCGCTCCCCGGGCGGTGACACCCAACCTTGAGGAGGGGCTGTGGAGTTCCGTGTCCTTGGACCGATCGACATCCGCGAGCAGGGGCGTGACATCACCCCCCGCGCGCCCAAGCAGCGGCAGGTGCTCGCCCTGCTCATGGCGAAGGCCAACCACCGTGTGTCCGTGCCGGCGCTGCTGAGCGAGGTGTGGGACGGCGAGCCGCCCCGCACCGCCACCACCGCCCTGCAGACGTACATCGGGGCGATACGCAAGGCGCTGGCCGCCGGCACCGGCGCCGGCGCCCGTGAGATCGCCGACCACCGGCTGGTCACCGACGGCAACGGCTATGTGCTGTGCCTGCGGCCCGACGAATGGGACCGTCCCCGCTTCGAGCGGCTGGTCCTCGACGCCCGTGGCCTGCTGGAGAAGCGCGAGGCGCACGCCGCCGCCGAGGTGCTCGGCGAGGCGCTGGCCGTGTGGCGCGGGGCGCCCTTCGGGAACGTCCGGCACGGCAGTCTGCTCACCGTGCAGGCGCGGGTGCTGAACGAGGCGCACCTCGCGGCATGCGAGGCGCGGATCGACGCGCTGCTGCTGTGCCGGCGCTTCCAGGAGGCGGTCGGGGAGGCCATCGCTCTGGTCGGCGAGCACCCGTACCACGAGAACCTGCACACCCAGCTGATGCGGGCGCTCTACGCCTCGGGCCGCCGGGCCACGGCGCTGGAGGTCTACCAGTCCCTGCACCGCCGTATGACCGACGACCTCGGCATCCCCCCGTCGCCCTCCACCACGACGCTCCACCACGTGATGCTCCAGGACAACCCCGACCAGCGCTATCTCGCGGCCGCGGGCGCGGGGGCCCTGCAGTGACGCCCCACCACCCTCGGCTAAGGGGCGCCCTCGTCCGTCCACAGGCTCTCCACGGCCCGCGAAGGGCCGCCCACCGCGCGTACCTGCTCCATGGCCGCCTGGACGAAAGCCCGTAGCCGGGCGGTCTCGTGGCCGGTGGGCCAGACGAAGGCGTAGTCGATGCCCGGGGCGTCCGTGAACGGCTTGAAGACCAGGCCGGGCCGGCTGTAGTAGTGGGCGCCGGCGGCCGCCACCGGTGTCACGCCCTTGCCCGCGAGAACCAGGGAGAGCGCGTCCTCCCAGTGCGTCATGGCCTGCCCGTGCGGGATGGGCCGCCCCGACGGCGTCTGCCGCGGGAAGTGGTGGTCAAGCCAGTGCGTCGGCACATTCCCGGCGACCGTCAGCAGCGTCGCCTCCGCGAGGTCCTCCACGCTCACCGAGTCACGCCGCGCGAACGGGTGCGCCGACGACATCAGCAGCACCCTCGGCTGCGCCACCAGCACCGGACCCAGCGTCAGATCCGGTTCGGCCAGCGGTGGTTCGGTGACCTGGAGCTCGATGTCCCCCGCGCGCAGCGGACCGTAGGGGTCCGAGATCTGCACCTGCCGTATCTGCACGTCCACACCCGGGTGGCGACGCCCGAACACCTCGGCGATGCTGTGCAGCAGATGGCCCGTGAACGCGCCGGAGAAACCGATCCGCAGCGAGCCGGTGATGCCCCGCCCGGCCGCCATGGCCCTGGCGACGGCCTCCTCGACCCCCCGCCACGCGGGCGCGAGCTCGCCCCCGAGCTGTTCCCCGATGGGTGTGAGGGTGACCTGACGGCTGGTGCGGTCGAACAGCTTGGCACCGATACGGCGCTCCAGCCGGGCGACGGTCTGGCTGACCCGGCTCTGCGAGACACCCACGCGCTCGGCGGTCCGCCCGAAGTGCAGTTCTTCCGCGAGGGTCAGGAAAATCTCGATCTCCTGGCGTTCCATCACCGGTTCTCCCGCGCCCCTCACTTCCGCGACCTCGAACGATGAGCCCAGCGAATCGATCGTTGCACAGATCGTCCTTGTTGCGCAGGTCCCCCGATTCGAAGCTGGACATGCCAGCGAGATCATCAGGAAGGACCGCTCATGGCCGTCACCGAATCCTCACCGCCCACCAACCCCACGCACGAGGCCGTCGCACCACCCGGGCCCGTCGCCGACAGCACCGTCTTCGGGACACGCGAGTGGCTGGTGCTGATCACCCTGTGCTGCGCCACCTTCATGTGCGGCCTGGACTTCTCCATCGTCACCGTCGCCCTGCCCGACATCGGCACCGCTCTCGGCTTCTCCTCGGCCGGCACCCTGCAGTGGGTGGCCACCGCCAGCCTGCTGCCGTCGGCGAGCCTGCTGCCCCTGTTCGCCCGGGTCGCCGACCTGATCGGCCGCAAGCGGCTGTTCACCCTCGGCGTCGCCGTCTTCACCCTGTTCTCGCTCGGCGCCGCCCTCGCGAACAGCCCCGGCGTGCTGATCGCCACCCGCATCGGCCAGGGCACCGCCGCCGCGATGATCGCCCCGTCCGCCATCGCCCTGATGACCGGCTACTTCCAGGAGGGCCCCAAGCGCGCCCGCGCCCTGGGCCTGAACGGCGCCGTGATGTCGCTGGGCTTTGTGCTCGGCGCGCTCGGCGGCGGTGTCATCACCAACGGCTTCAGCTGGCGCTGGACCATGGTCGCGCTGTGCGTGATGGGTGCGCTGGCGCTGGCCGGGGCGCTGGCCCTGCCGGCGATCCACGAGTCCGGTGCCGCCCGCCGGATGGACATCCCGGGCGCGATCCTGGCCACGCTCGGCCTGTTCGGCCTGGTCTACGGCATCTCCACCGGCGGTGACCAGGGCTGGACCCGTCCCGCGGCGCTCGGCCCGATCGTCGGCGGTCTGGTGCTGCTGGCCGCGTTCCTGCTGGTCGAGCGGAGCCACCCGGAGCCGCTGGTGCCGCTGTCGGTGCTGAACCGGCCGTCCGTGAAGTGGTCGGGGCTGTTCGGTGTCATCACCTTCGGCATGTGCGCCGGTACGACGGTGCTGCTGAGCCTGTACATGCAGGACGTGCTGGGCTTCACCGCCCTTCAGGCAGGGCTGAGCTACCTCGGCGAGGGCGCGGCCGCGACCATCGGCGGCATGTACGTCGCGAAGCTGCTCGGCCGGTTCGGCGGGGTGAAGGTGCTGGCCGCGGGTCTGCTCATCCAGGGCGTCGGCACGGTCGCGATGTTCGCCCTGCCGCAGGACGTGAACCTGGCCGCGCTGCTCGTCACCTCCTCCGTGATGGGACTCGGCCACGTCTTCAGCGTCGTCTCCTTCATCACCGTGATGACCACGGGCGTCACCGAGGAGGACCAGGGCGTCGTCGGCGGTCTGTCGCAGCTGCCGCAGTACGTGGCCGCGATCGGTGTCTCGGGGCTGAGCGCGATCGCCGCGGCCCGCACGGGCGCCCTCTCGTCGGGCGCCACCCCGTCCCGCGCCGACATCCTGGGCGGGCTGCACGCGGGCATGGTCACGGCCGGTGTCGTCGCCCTCGCCGGTGCCCTGCTCGTGGGCGCCGTACTGCGCAAGCGGACCACGGCCTAGGCGGCCTTGCCGAATTCCGGTGCGGTACCGCGCCCTAAGGGGCGCGGGGCTGTGCTTGATATGCGGCTCCGCCGCGTGGGCGCGACCAGCCACGGCGGCGCCGCAGACGACCGACGGCACATCAACCGTCCGCGCCGTCCCCGTATCCGAGCCGCTCCGGGCGCCTTCGCCGCCTGCGAGGAGACCATCCGTGAACGACAGCCGACTGCGCAGGCCTTCCGCCGTACGTACCGTGCGCGTGGGCGAGATGAAGGTCAGCTATGTGCCCGACGGGGCGATGCTGCTGAAGCCGGCCGGCCGTCTGCCCGCGGCCGTCGACCGCCACTGGAGCAGTTACAGCGCCCACCTCAACGACACCCGCCGGCTCGTCGCCAACACCGGCGGCCTGCTCGTCGAGCACGGCACCCGGGCTCTGCTCATCGACGCCGGGTTCGGCCCGCGCGCGGTACCGGAGGACCCCGCCCACCCCGACCGGGGCGCGGTGCACGGCGGCTCGCTGCCCGGCAATCTGGCCCTGCTGGGGCGCTCGCCCAAGGACATCGAGACGGTGGCCTTCACCCACCTCCACGCCGACCACATCGGCTGGGCCTGCGTCGACCCGCCCCTGTTCACCCGGGCCACCTTTGTCGTCCCCAAGGCCGAATGGGACGACCGCGACCCGGCGGTGGCGGCCCTCGAACCCCGCACCCGGCTGGTACTCGCCGGTGACGAGGTCTTCCCCGGCGTCCACGCCGTGGCCCTGCCCGGCCACACCGCCGGTCACACCGGCTTCGTCATCGCCTCCCACGGCACCCGCCTGCTCGCCTTCGGCGACGCCCTGCTCTCCCCCCTCCAGATACGGCACCCCGAGTGGTCCGCGATCGCCGACGCCGACGCCGACCCCGCCCGGTCGGAGCGCCACCGCCGCTGTCTGATCGCCGAACTCCTGCGCCCGGACACCCTCGGCTTCGGCATCCACTTCGCGGACGTGGTCTTCGGCCGGGTGCGGTCGCACGGGCAGCGGGCGGCCTGGCATCCGCTGTGACTCTGCTCGGAGCGCTGAGCGGTACGGCCCTGCGCCGGCACAGTCCGCGTGCACCCGGCCGAACCGATGCGAACAGGGCATGTCCGCCGACTCTCCGACATGGTCCAATCGGTCGGACGGCCGACAGTGAGTGGGGACGTGACCTATGGAGCACGCCGACGGGGAGGGGGCGAGACGGGACGCCCCGGGGCCGGGCCTCCGCCCGGCTGCCGGGCTCCGGGTCGGTGTCCTCGGTGAGTTGGCCGTGACGTACGACGGGCGGGCCCTGAGCCTCGGCGGGCCCCGGCCGCGTGCGGTGTTCGCGCTGCTGGTGCTGGCCCGGGGCGCCGTGGTCACCGGCGACCGGCTGATCGACGTCGTGTGGGGCGAGGAGCCGCCGCCGAGCGCGGTCGGTGCTCTGCAGGCGTATGTCTCGCGGCTGCGGCGGGTCCTGGAACCGGCCCGGACGGCCGGTGCCCGCAGCAGTGTCATCGTGCGGGAAGGCGCCGGTTACGCGATCCGTCTCGCCGCGGACGAGGTCGACGCCCGGCGGTTCGAGGCGCTGCTCAAGCAGTGCGGGCAGGCCGTGCCGCCACCGCCGGCGGAGCGGGTGGCCCTGCTCACCGAGGCGCTCGCCCTCTGGCGAGGCCGGGCCTTCGCCGGGTTCGCGGACGAGCCGTGGGCACGGACGGAGGCGGCGCGCCTGGGCGAACTGCGTGAGGTGGTACGGGAACAGCTGCTGGCCGCCCGCCTGGAGTGCGGGCAGCACACCGAGGGGCTGCTCGCCGAGGCCGAGGCCCTCGTCGCCGAACAACCCCTGCGCGAGGAGCGCTGGTCCCTGCTGGCCCTGGCCCACTACCGCGCCCATGGCCAGGCCGACGCCCTCTCCGTACTCCGCCGCGCCCGCCGCACCCTCGCCGACCGGCTGGGCATCGACCCCGGCCCCGCCCTGCGCGGCATCGAGGCCGAGGTCCTGTCCCATGCACCGCGTCTCGCCGCACCCCGGCCGGCCGCTCCGCCCACTTCCGCGCCTGCGTCCGTACCCGCCGCCGTATTCGGTCAACTCGTCGAGCGGGAAAAGGAGTTGGCTGAGCTACGGCACTGTCTGTCGGACGCGGTCGCGGGCCGGGGCGGGCTGGTGTGTGTGCAGGGCCCCGCCGGGATCGGCCGGAGCGCACTGCTGGCGGAGGCGGGGCGGCTGGGCAGGGAGTGGGGCGTACGGGTGCTGGACGTCGGTGACGGTCGTCCGGAGGCCCTCGATGCTCTTGCGGAGGCGGAAGCCGCCCCGGGCATCCGGCCGTACGAACCCCACGACGTCGTACGCCGGTTGCTCGGCGCGGTGGCCGCCGGGCACGAGGACGACACGCTGTCGGCCGCCGCCGTGCCGGTGTTCGAGGGGGCGGCCGCCGACGGACCCGACGGCTTCGACGTCCTGCACGGGCTCTACCGGATCGTCGAGCGCCTGGTCACCGACGACCACCCCGCACGGCGGCGGCCCCTGCTCCTCCTCGTGGACGACCTCCAGTCGTGCGACACGGCGTCCCTGCGTTTCCTGGCCCATCTGCTGCCGCGTGTCCAGGCGCTGCCGGTCCTCGTCGTCACCGCACTGCGCGCCGGGGAGCCCCCTGCCCGGCGCGAGAACGAGCAGGTGCTGGCCGACATCGTGCAGGACCCGACGGTGGTCCACATCCGGCCCGCGCCGTTGAGCGCGGCGGGTGTCGCCCAGGTGGTACGCCGGTTGTTCGGCGCCACGGTGGACGAGGAGGTCGACCGTGCCTGTCACCGGGTGTCGGCCGGGCTGCCGCTCCTGCTGACACACGTACTCGGGGCGCTGGAAACCTCGGGGACCGATCCGCGCGCCGTTGCGGAATCGGGCGTCCGTGCCGTCTCCGACCTCGTGCTCAGCGTGCTGGACCGGCTGCCGTCCGCCGCCACGGCCGTCGTACGGGCGGTCGCGGTTCTCGACGGCGGCAGCGGCGAGGGCGGGGCCTCGCTGCCGACGGTCGCCGCCTTCACGGAACTGTCCGAGCAGGACGTGGCCACGGCGACGGCGGCCCTCGTACGGGCAGAGGTGGTCCGTGACCAGTACCCCTTGGCCTTCGTCCATCCCCTGGCCGGCGAGGCCGTGCTGCGGACGGTGTCGCCGCGGGAGCGTCCGGCCCTGCACGAAAGGGCGGCGAGGCTCCTCGACCGGGCCGGTGCGGCCGAGGAGCGGACCGCCGCGCATCTGCTCCTGGTCCCCTACCGGAGCGACTCCTGGGTGGTCGGCGTCCTGCGCACCGCCGCGGCCCGCGCCACCGCCCGCGGCGCGAACGACGCGGCCGCCACCCTGCTCACCCGCGCGCTGCTCGAACCGCCCGCACCGGACGTCCGGCCCGAGGTGCTGCTCGAACTCGGGCGGGCCGAAGCACTCGTCGACGGGCCCGCCGCGGCCCGTCACCTGCGGGAGGCGTACGAGACGTCGCCCCTCGGAGCCGGCGCCGCACGCCTGCTCGCGCAGACGCTGATCTACACCGGCAGGCCCGGCGAGGCGGCCGAGTTCGCGGCCCGGGCGGCGGCGGAGCTGCCCACCGGGGAAGCCGCGACGGCCGATTCGGCCGACGAGCGGCAGGGGCTGCTGGCCCTGGCGCGGCTCGGCGCCTTCGCGCACGGGCTGTACACCGTGGGCACCAGCGGCCCGGACGTCCCGGCGCCGGCTCCCGTCGGGGACGGGCCCGGCGCCCGCATGCTCGCCGCCGAGGCGGCGCGGGACGCCACCGTGTGGGGGCTGGACCGGGCAGCGGCCGTCGCTTCGGCCCGGTTCGCGCTCACTGACCGGGTGCTGCTGCGCAGCGGAAAGGTGCTCTCGTGGTGCACGGCGGGCCTCGTGCTGCACCTGGCCGACGACGACGTCAGGCTGCTGTGGGACGAGACGCTGACGTACGCCGGGCAGCGGGGGTCGCTGATCGGCACGCTCTCGGCGCACCTCTGGAACGGGTTCACGCAGTGGCGGCACGGCGAGCTGCAGCAGGCCCGTCGGTCGCTCGAAACCGCGCTGGAACAGTTCGGCGCGTGGGGGGTCACGCCCGGTGCACCGCAGTGCCGCGCGTTCCTGACGGGGGTGCTGCTGGACCTCGGGGACATCGCCGGCGCGCGTGCCTGTCTGGAGCGGATGGAGCGGCTGAGGGCGCGGTCCGGGGGCGCCGAGGGGGCGCGGCTGCGCGCGGAGAGCGAGGCGCGGGTGCTGATCGCCGAGGGCCGGTGCGCGCAGGCGCTGGCCGTGCTCGACGGCGTACGGCATCTGCAGCCTGCCGTGGTGAACCCCGTGTGGTGGGACGGGGAACTGCTGCGGGTGCGGGCGCTGACCGGGCTGGGTGAGCGGGCGCGGGCCGAGCGGCTGGCACGGGAACAGCTGCTGATGGCTCGCAGATGGGGCGCGCCCGGCACCGTCGGCCGGGTGCTGCGGCTGCTCGGCGAGGCACGCGGGCCCGACGGCGGCCCCGAACTCCGGGAGGCGCTGGCCCTGCTGGCCGACGGCCCGGCCCGCCTTGAGCAGGCCCGCGCCCAGCAATCCCTGGCCGCCTTGACCTGCGGGGATACCGCACACGACGCCGCCGGACGCCGATTCCCCCCAGTGTGACCGGCGTCCGACGGCCCGTCGGGACGAGAATCCGGCGGCCGACTTGCGATCGGCTTGCAAGCGGTTCGCAAGACCGGTGGCGCATCATCCAAGCCGCAACCGAATCAGGCGCACCACGCGTCAGACACACCACGCAGAACGAACGGGGGCGGCCCGGGGGACGGGTCGGGGGGCGAAGCACATGAACGAAGCAATGCGCGACGGGGACCAGTGGGCGCTCCCCGGCTACACGCAGATCAAGGAGCTGGGCTCCGGGGCGAGCGGCCGGGTGGTCCTGGCCACGCACGACACGACCGGCACCCACGTGGCGATCAAGTACCTGGCCGAGAAGCTCCGTGACGACCCCGCCTTCCGCGAGGTCTTCCGCGCCGAGGCCCGGCTGCTGGGCGAGCTCCGCTCTCCCCATGTCGTGGAGCTGTACGAGTACGTGGAGAGCCCGCGCGGCGCGGCCATCGTCATGGAGCTCGTGGACGGCGTACCGCTGCGCAAGCTGCTGCTTGAGCACGGCGCCACGACCCCCGAGGCCGCGCTCGTCGTCCTCAAGGGCTCACTGCTCGGCCTCGCGGCCGCCCATGCGGCGGGGGTCGTGCACCGCGACTACAAGCCGGACAACGTCCTGGTCGCCGCCGACGGTTCCTCCAAGCTCGTGGACTTCGGCATCGCCGTGCCGAGCGGGGCGGCCGCCAATGCCTCGGGCACCCCGATCTACATGGCGCCCGAGCAGTGGACCGGCGGCGAGGCCGGACCGGCGACCGATGTGTACGCGGCGACGGCGACCTTCTTCGAGTGCCTGACCGGAATGAAGCCCTACGCGGGCCAGACGCTGGCCGAGCTGGCGATCCAGCACATCGAGGCGCCGATCCCGGACGGACTGGCTCCCGAGCCGGTGCGCCCGCTGATCCGCAGGGGCCTGGCCAAGACGCCCGAGGAGCGCCCGGAGAACGCGGCGGCCTTCGTCGAGGAGCTCGAAGCCGTCGCCACGGCCGCGTACGGCGAGGAGTGGGAGGAGCGCGGCCGACGCGAACTCGCCGCGCTCGCCGCCCTGTTCCTCCTCTTCTTCCCGCTGGCGGACGGTACGGCCTCGGGTACGACGGCCCTGGCCACGACCACCCTCGGACAGGGCGCCCGGCGGCTCCCGGGCCGGAGGGGGAAGATCCTCGCCGGACTGGCGGCGGGGGTCGTGCTGGTGGTGGGCGGGGTCGCGGTGACGGCGGTCGCCACGGGCGCGGGTGCCGGGCACCGCAGGACGAACGCGGCCGGATCCGGTCCGGCGGCGGACGGATCCACCGACGGGACAGGTGCGAGCGGGTCGGCCGACTCCCCCGACGGGACCCCCTCGGCCTCGGACGTCTCCTCGTCGCCCTCGGGAACCGGGTCGCCCTCCGCGTCGGCGTCCGGGAACGACAGCGCCTCGCCCGGCGCGGACGGAACATCCGGCGGGTCCACGTCCGGCGGGGCGGGCGGCACGGGCGGCGGATCGTCCGGCGCGGGAGGTACGACCACGACGGGCGGCGGTTCGAGCAGCACGGGCGGCGGCACGGGAACCACCGGTGGCAGCACCTCCGGCGGCGGTACGGCCACGACGAGCGGCGGCGGTACGACGACGGGCGGCGGCACCACGTCCCCACCCGCGCCCACCCTCGACGTGAAGTCCGTGCAGATCAACGCGGTCGGCCCGATGTCGGCCGCCTGCACGATCGTGGCCTCCGTCAGCGTGACGACCGACGGCGCGGCCGACGGCACGCTCTACCTCAGCTGGTTCGTCAGCGACTCGGCCGGCGCGGTCGGGACCGTCGTGGCAACCGACTCGGTGGCGCTGCCCAAGGGGAAGACGCAGATCTCGAACCGCTACACGCACTCCTTCGCCATCCCGACGCGCTACGACTACCTCGGCGTCAAGGTCACCACCGACCCGGCCGCCGACTCGGGCAACGGCTCCTTCCAGTCCACCGCCGCACCCGTCGATTGCGACCCGCCCCGATGAGCACACCTTCCGAGGACCCCCGGCTGCGGTTCGCCCGCACCGATCCGGCGGCCCGCGCCGACGACCCCGATCTCGCCGCCACCCTCCCACCGGCGGATCCGGCCGCGACCCTGCACCTCCCGCCTTCGGAGGCGGCCGAGGCGGAGACCCGTTTCGGGCCCGGGGTGCCGGGTGGGTCGGGCACGGCCGACGACCGCGCGACGGGGATCTGGCGGGGCACGGTCACCCCGGAGGGGTCCTCCGCGGTGACCACCCGCCGCCCTCGGCCCAGGTGGCGGCGCGAACTGCCGTCGCTGCTGGTGGTGGTCGCAGTCGTCGTGGCCGTCATCGTGGGCCTGCGCTCCTGCTCGGCCTCCGATCCCCTGCATGTGCTGGACGCCACGGTCAGCACGCCCGAGGTCGGCCGCTGTGCGAAGACGGTCCTCGTCACCGGCGTCCTGAAGACCGACGGCCATCCCGGCACCGTCGACTACCGCTGGAAGCGCAGCGACGGCACGGCCTCCGAAGTCCTCCACCAGAAGGTCGGCAGGAACGTCGAGCGCTCCGAGGTCGTGCTGCGCTGGAGCTTCGACGGCCACGGCACGATGAAGGCCACCGCCACCCTCGAAGTGCTGTCGCCGGACCCGGTGACGGCCTCGACCAGCTTCACCTACGCCTGCTCCTGACCACCGGTTTCACATGCCCCGTTCCTCGTCTACGGCGGATATGGCGGCCATGGCGGCCATCGCGGCCACGAGACCCGCCGCCCCGCACTCCCGCGCGATGGCCTGCCCCCGGCTCAGCAGGGCGGCGGCCTCCCCCTGAGGCGCTTGCCCGGCGAGCGCGTACAGCGCACGGGCGTACTCCAGGCGTGCCGGACCGGGCGCCAACAGGGCGACGGCCTCGCGCAGTTCGGGCTCGCCCTCGGGCCCGCGCAGCTCTCCGGCGATCCGCAGCACCCGCCCCAGCGTGCTGGGCGCTCCCCAGCCCCGGGCGACCTTCAGCTGCTCCTCCGCCAGGGTCAGCGCCTCGGTCCGCCGCCCCGCGCCCGCGAGCGCCTGCACCCGCAGCAGCGGCCACGGCCACCACGCCGGGTTGGCCACGGCGGGCTGGAGGTGCCGTACGTCGTCGAGGGCGGCGAGTGCCTCCTCGTAGCGCCCCTCCGCGTTCAGCACCCGGGCCTCGCTCTCGCCGAGAAGTCGCTGCCCCTCCGCGCCCCGGATCCAGCCGCGCATCCGCTCCAGGCAGGCCCGTGCTCCGGCGGTGTCGCCCAGGTCCAGCAGGACGGCGGTCAGGAAGGTGCGGCCCTGCGGGGCGCCCGGTGCGAGGCCCCAGATCTCCGACTGGCCGACCGCCGTCTCCAGCGAGCGCCGAGCCGCGTCCAGAGCCCCGTGGTTCCACTGGGTGAAGCCGCGCCACAGATGCGTGGCGAGGACGGAGAAGAGCGAACCGCGTTCCACGGCGCGGGCCACCGCGGCGTCCCAGAGCTCGCCCACCTCCTCGTCGGCGAGATGCAGCACGATGCCGGCGGTGTACCAGAGCATCTCCTCCCCGGCCGCCTGGAGGACACCATCGGCGACGGCGAAACGGGCCAGCTCGACCGCCCGGTCCCGGTCGCTGCCGTCCGACGCCGCCTCCCGGGAGAGGTTGGCGGCGAGCATCCGGGCGCCGGGCCCTTCGCCCTCGACGACCGGGTCCTCGACCGTGCGCCACAGCTTCTGGTCCAGGCCGTGCATGAACCCGCTGATGCGCTCCAGCGCCAGCAGCCCCTGCCGTTCGTCGCTCAGCTCGGCGGGCAGTTCCGCCGCCGCCCGGCGGGCGAACTCGGTCGCCTGACCGTGGCCGCCGGCGAAGACCAGGATCCGGGCGAGCAGCAGTGCGGCCGCGGCCCTGCGGCCCGGGTCGGCGAGGGTGTCGTACGCCTGGCGCAGATGCTCCACGGCGGCCGGACCGTTGCCGAGCGTCTCGGCGCGCCCGAGTCCGAGCAGCACCTCGGGGCGGAGTTCGGCAGCGGGCGGTTCGTCGAGCGCGCGGGTGAGGTACGTGGCGGCGGCGTCGGGGGCGCCCCGGCCCGCGGCCTCCCGCGCCGCCGCGCAGAGGACGTCCACGACTGCCGCATCGCCCCGGTGCGGGGCGAGCAGCAGCTGGGCCGCCGTCCGCTCGGGCGGCGCGTCGGCGGCGGACAGCGCACCGGCCGCCCGCTCGTGGTGCAACTGCCGTTCCCCGGGCGGCAGTTCGCGGTAGATGGCCTCCCCGACGAGGGGGTGCACAAAGGCGTACGGGTGGCCCTCGCACAGGATCTCGGCCTGTACGAGCGGCACGATCGCCTGCGCCGCCTCCGCCTCGGGCCGCTCCATGAGCGCCGCCACCTCGGCGAGCGTCGCCGCCCCGTCCCCCAGCACGGCCACGGCCTGCGCCGCGGCCCGCGCCCCCTCGGGCAGCCGCGCGATACGGCCGAGCACGAGCCCGGACACCGCCCGCGCCCCGGTCTCCGCGACCTCCCCGCTGTGCGCGGCGTCGGGCCGGGTCCCGCGCGAGTGCAGGGCTCGCAGCAACTGCCGCAGCAGCAGCGGGTTTCCGGCCGTGGCGCGATGGCAGGCCGCGGTGAACTCTTCGTCCGGCTCCTCGCCGAGCGTCTGCCGTACGAGACCGGCGACCCCGGCCGCCGTCAGCGGCGTCGGCCTGATCCGCACCACCGAGGGGTCCGTCGTCAACGTCCCGGGCAACTCCTCGCCCTGCTGGGGCTCCCCCGTCCGCAGCGTGGCGGCGATGAGCACCGGCAGCCCCTCCAGCCGGCCCGCCAGATACGCCAGGAACCGCACCGAGCCGCTGTCGCACCACTGCAGGTCGTCCACGGCCAGCACCAGCGGTCCCGCCGCCCGCACCAGCTTCCGCGTCAGCTCGTACAGCCCGTTCAGTACGGCGAAACTCTGCGGCTGGGGCCCCCGCACCGATCCGAAGACGGCCCCCGCCGCGACGGCGGCCCCGCCGAGCAGCGATTCCTCGCTGTCACCCACCACCCGCTCGAACAACTGGCGTACGGCCCCATAGCCGTAGTCCTTCTCCCGCTGACTGCCCCGCGCGGTCAGGGTCAGCACCCCTTGCCCGGCCGCCGCCCCGGACACCTCGCCGAGCAGACGGCTCTTGCCGATGCCGGCCGGACCCTCGATGAGCACCACATGGGGTCTGCCGTCCAGGGCCGAGCGCAGGCTGTCGTGCAGCTCGGCGATCTGGAGGGCGCGGTCCACGAGGACGTCGGTCCGGGGGGCGGGGGATGGCAGCGGTCCCGCCGGGCCGACTACGGGCACGGCGGACTCGGAGGCGGTGTCCGGCACCCGGCGGGCAGGAGCGTCGAGGTCGGGCGACTGGGCCAGGATCCCCGCCTCCAGGTCGCGCAGGGCGGCCCCCGGGGTTCCGGATCCGGCGGGCAGCAGCTGCCTCGCGCGGCGGAGCGCATCGAGGGCGTCGGCCTGGCGGTGCGCGCGGTAGAGGGCGAGGGCGAAGAGCCGCCAGCGTTCTTCGCGGAGAGGATCCTGGGCGACCAGGGATTCGAGTTCCGGCACGAGTACGGCGTCCTCGCCCCGGGCGAGGCGGGCGGCGAGCAGCCGTTCGCGGGCCAGCTCGCGCAGTTCGGCGAGGCGGGCCGACTCCTGGTGGGCCCAGGGCTCGTCGGCGTACTCCGCGTAGGCCGGGCCCCGCCACAGCGCGAGCCCGGACTCCAGGACGGACACGGCCTCCGACGGCCTGCCCTGGTCGGTGTGCACGGCGGCGGACCGCAGCGCCTCCTCGAACCGCCAGGCGTCCACCGCGTCGTCCGGCAGCCGCAGCGCGTACCCCGCCTGCTCGCTGACGATGACGCCCCCGCGCGCCCTGGCCTCCCGCTCCGGCTCCAGACAGCGCCGCAGATGGGAGACATGCGCCTGCAGCGAGGCGGCGGCACGCAGCGGCGGCCTGCCGCCCCAGACCCCTTCGACCAGCCGGTCCCGGGTGACCACCGAGCCCCGGGCGACGATCAGCAGGGCGAGAACGGCCCGCTGCCGCCGCCCGCCCAGCTCCAGCGGGCGGTCCCGGAACGCGGCTCCGACCCCGCCGAGCACCGTCATGCGCAGTTCGTGCATCGACACACAGCGCATCAAACCAGAACATCAATTCGCCAATGCCGTCCACAAGACCCTGGGGTCGAGATCAAGTGCGCGGTAACGGTCAGTGGGCCGCCGCGGGCGCGGTCTTCCTGCGGGCCCGGTACGCGGCTGCCTTGATCTTGTTGCCGCAGGACTCCATCCCGCACCACTGCCGGCGCATACCGCGCGAGCGGTCGATGTAGGTGCGGGTGCACTCCGGGTTGCCGCACTCCTTGAGCAGGGGCACGTCCGGCCCGCTCAGCAGCTCGACGGCATGGCGCGCCACCATGGAGAGGGCTTCTTCCGGCGTCGCCTGTGTCCATCGCCCCGCCGGAGTGAGCTGCGGCACCGCCGGCGGCCTGCGCGCGGCGTTGTTGACGACGGTCAGCGCCGATCCGTCGTAGTCCTCTCCGAGCCGACGCGCGGTGACCAGCTGGTAGATGGCTTCTCGTACGGTCTTCGCCTGCTCGACGTCGGCTTCCTGAGCGGGCGAGACCGCGTCCACGACACCGGACTCCACGTACCATGCGCTGAGCCTGTCCGGCCTCGCGAACATCTCGAAGCGGACCGTGCGGCGGGCTCGGAGCGTGGCGGCGAAGTCGAGCGCCGGGTTTCCGCAGACGAATACATGGATGGCACTGTCGAGGTTCACATCACCATCCTGGCAGGTGACTGTCACGCCGGGCAAGGTGTGTCACCCCGAGGCCTCCGGTCAGAGGCCCAGGTCGACGGCGAGGCAGGAGAAGGACGTCCACGATCGTTCGGGGTCGTAGGCGTACCGCGTAGGGTCGTGAGGAACAACCGCCTTTTCCTCGGTCATTTCCTCGTAGCGGATACGCTCGGGCAACTTGCCGAACCGCGCCCGACGGGCCGCCGCGGCACCTTCAGTGGTGTGCTGGTCTTCCATGGTCGTATTCCTTTCGGTCTACAGACGAGCAGAGGGTCACCGGTCGAGAAGGTGACCGGAGTGATGACCGGGATCAGAAACGGTCCACGTCGATGACGGCCTGGGCGAAGGCGGCGGGTGCCTCCTGCGGCACGTTGTGGCCGATCCCCGCGAGGGTGCGGTGCTCGTACTCGCCCGTGAACCTGTCCCGGTACGAGGTGCCGTTGCCCGGCGCGGTGAAGGGATCCCGCTCGGGGTCGAGGGTGATGGTGGGCACCGCGATGAACGGCCGCGCGGCAAGCCGCTCCTCGATGCCGTCGTAGCGGCGCTCGCCGTCGGCGAGGCTCAGCCGCCAGCGGTAGTTGTGGATGACGATCGCCGCGTAGTCGGGGTTGTCGAAGGCCGCCGCGGTGCGCTCGAACGTGGCGTCGTCGAAGTCCCACGTCGGGGAGACGGTGTCCCAGACGAACCTGGTCAGGTCGTGGCGCAGGTCCGGCTTCTCCATGGCGAGCCGGCCCCGCTCGGTGGCGAAGTAGTACTGGTACCACCAGGTGTGCTCGGCCTGCGGTGCGATCGGGTCGAGGTTGGCCTTGCGGTTGGTGATGAGATAGCCGCTCACCGAGACCAGGGCCTTGCAGCGCTCGGGCCGGAGCGCGGCGATGATGTCCGCGGTGCGTGAGCCCCAGTCGAAGCCGGCCAGCACCGCCTTCTCGATCTTCAGGGCGTCCATCAGGGCGATGATGTCGAGGGCGATGACCGACTGCTGGGCATTGCGGAACGTCCTCTCGGAGAGGAAGCGCGTCGTGCCGTGGCCGCGCAGGTACGGGACGATCACCCGGTAGCCCGCCTCGGCCAGCAGCGGGGCCACGTCGACATAGCTGTGGATGTCGTACGGCCAGCCGTGCAGGCAGATGACCGCGGGACCGCGGGCGGGGCCGAGCTCGGCGTAGCCAACGTCCAGCAGGCCGGCCCTGATCTGCTTCAGGCGCGGAAATGCAGTGTGCACGGCCGGTGTCGCGGAGGCGCTCCCGGCGGCGTACGCGGTCTGCCCACCCGGCAGCCCGGTCAGCGATACGGCGGCCGCGCCCGCGCCCATCCCGAGGGCCTTGCCGAAACCACGCCTGTCGATCATGCGGATCCTCCGTGCGGTCAGGTGTACCGGCCTGTGCGATGACTGACTGTGGCACGGGTGGAGTAACCAGTCAAGCAGGTGACGAACATTCTCCCCACGGGTTGCACACTGGGTACCAAGGTGTTGCGTCACAGCCTGAACAGGTGACGAAAAAGGCCCGAGCCAGAGGCTCGGGCCTTTCTTGCGAACGGGTTCAGCGGGACAGAAGATCGTCCAGTTCGGCTTCGAAGAGGAGTGCCGGGTCGAAGCCCATGCCGGTGAAGTGGCCCGCGAGTTCGAGTGACAGCAGGCCGTGCAGGCGGGTCCAGAAGGCCAGGGCGCGGTGCAGGGCGGCGGGTGGGGCGGGGTGGCCGTCCGCCCAGTCGCGATGGGACGCAAGGTGCTCGTCGAACGGGGTCCCGGGGGCGCTGGACCGGGGCAGCGCGGCGCAGGCGTCCAGCAGGGTCGCCATGATCTCGGACGCAATCCCGGTGACGTCGTCGGGGGCGTGGTAGCCGGGAACAGGGGTGCCGTAGACGAGGAAGTAGCGGTGGGGGTCGGCAAGGGCCCAGGCGCGCAGGGCGTGCGCGAGGGCGGATACGTCGGGCCCCCCGGACCGCTGCGCGGAAGCACTCATGGCGTCTGCGGCGCTTCGATACGCGTCCCTGATCAGCTCCGTGATCAGTTCGTCGCGGCCGGCGAAGTAGCGGTACAGCGCCGGCCCGCTCATACCCATCTTCTTGGCGATCGCGTTGAGGGAGAGCCCGGACGCCCCCGCCGTGGCGATCTGCTCCCACGCATGTTCCTTGACCTCCGCACGGACCTGGGCGCGGTAGCGCTCGCGGGGGGTCTTCGCATCCTCTGCTTCCATCACCGTTAGAGGTTATCACCATCGCTATTGACAGTCACAGTCGGGAGCGGTTACAACTTCTAACGAACACGAAAGCCGCTAACCAGCGCACCACCACACCGACACGGAGGTAGTCATGAACACCGAAGACACCCAAGAACTCGTCGAGATCGTCCTGCCGGGCAAGGTCGAGCCGGAGGGGCTGCAGATCCGGCACGGGGCCATTCCCGTGCCCGGTCGCGGTCAGGTCGTGATCCGGATGGAGGCCACCGGGGTGTCGTTCGCCGAGCAGCAGATGCGCCGGGGGCGGTACTACGACCAGCCGCCGTTCCCGTTCGTGCCCGGCTACGACCTGGTGGGCCGGGTGCACTCGACCGGTGCCGGGGTCGAGCCGGGGCTGACCGGTGTACGGGTGGCGGCGCTGGTGAAGACGGGCGGCTGGGCCACCCATGTGCTGGTCGACGCGGCGGACGTGGTGGCGGTGCCCGACGGGGTCGGCGCGGCGGAGGCGGAGACCCTGGTGGTCAACGGCATCACCGCCTGGCAGATGCTGCACCGCAAGGCGCGGATCCGCGCGGGCCGGACGATCCTCGTGCACGGCGCGAACGGCGGTGTCGGCACGGTCCTCGTCCAGCTGGCCCGCGCCGCCGGCGTGAAGGTGATCGGCACGGCATCCGCCCGCCACCACGACGCCCTGCGGGAACAGGGGGTCGTCCCCGTCGACTACCGGGGCGGAGATGTCGCCGCCCGGGTCCGCGAGCTCGCCCCCGGTGGCGTGGACGCCGTCTTCGACCACGTCGGCGGAAAGGGCATCGTCGACTCCTGGCGACTGCTCGCACCCGGCGGCACCCTCGTCTCCTACGGCAGCGCGTCCACCCGGGACGACGAGGGCTCCAAGCAGTGGCCGGTCCTGAAGCTGCTCGCCCGGGTGTGGCTGTGGAACGCCCTGCCCAACCGCCGCCGCGCCTACTTCTTCAACGTCTGGGCCGGACGCGCCCTCTCCAAGACCCGCTTCCGGACCCGGCTCCGCATCGACCTCACCCAGGTCTTCACCGCCCTCCAACGCGGCGACGTGACCCCGCGGATCGCGGCCCAGCTCCCCCTGGACCGCGCGGCCGACGCCCTACGGCTGGCCGAGTCGGGCACGGTCGCCGGGAAGGTCGTACTGAACCCGTGACGCCGCACGGATGCGGGGCAAGTGAGCCCTCGCCCCGCCGTTCTCCGGGGCCGGGTGTCAGAGGCATCTGGCAGGGTGACGAAGGACGGCACCGTCCCGGATCTGCCGGGGCCGTCGAGGAACCTCCGGGGGGACGGTATGCCGAAGATCTCGAAAGGGCGGCGCGTGGGGCAAGCCGCCCTGAATGCGCTGCGCACCCTGCTGGAAGAGCACGACCACATCGTTGAAGAGATCTCCGGGCAGAACGACTTCGGCGAGGACTTCTACGTCACCTTCACCGACGACGGGCATGTCACGAGCGACACGATCAAGGTCCAGGTCAAGGGCGGCAACAGCCGACGCCGGGGCAACGGCTACGCGGTCCGTGTCGACCAGCACGGCGACACCTGGGCGAACGGGAACATACCCGTCTACTGCGTGGTGTACGACCCTGACACCGGACAACTGCACTGGGCGAACGCCACCCAACAGCTACGCCGGTCCGGTCCGCTGAATCCGCCGCGCTTCATCGGCGTCAGCCCCAACGCGGTGCTGGACGAAAGGACCATGGCGTCCTTCGTCGCCCAGGCGCGCCGATACGTCGGCCGCTACCGAGGCCGACAGGCCGTCCTGACCCACCTGGGCGAGATGTCCGGAGTCGATTTCGATCCGGCGGACCACGTTCTGCACTTCGTCAACGGCTACGACGAAGACCTCATCTTCTGGAAGAGCCCGGGGGACGCACTGGCGACGCTGCTGCTCAGCGCGCACGGCTGGGAACGGTATCTCGTCAGTCTGGAGTCCCTGATGCGCTCCGAGATTCCACCGCCGGAGGACGGAAGTGGCAGCGGTCCCGGGGGGCAATGGGGCGACCCCGATCTGTCGACCGCCGAGGATCTGGAGCTGAGCCGGTCCGAGATCATGTGGGTGGCCTCGTGCTTCATTTCCACTCAGGAGGCCGACGAAGGACCGGAGGACGACCTCGTCGAAGCCGCCGAGTGCGAGGGGTGTCCGAGCTGCACCGGCGAGGAGCCGGTGGAGCACGCCAACATCGCGGCGGACGTGCTCCACGACTACGTCATCGCCCGTATCGTCGACCGGGTCGAGGCCGAGCCCGACCTGCTGCGGCGCTCGATCCTGGCCATGCGCGAGGAGGCCGAGCTCGAACCGGAGATCATCGCGGAGCTCGGCCCCCTCGAAGCCGACCCACGCGTCGTCCGTCAGGTGAACCGGCTGAGCCGGGCAACGGTGACAACGGCGGACGACATCGAACCGGCGGCCTTCCAGCTCGCCATTCTCTATTTCATCCACCGCATCTATATCGGCGCCCCCTCACTCCCTCTGCACGAGCAGGTCCGCATCGTCTGGCGCATCCCCGAGCCCACAACATCCGGGAGGACGGCCGGGAAGCCGGCAAGCGAGCTCAGGGACTCCCCGTAGCCCCCACAACAGCAGAAAAGATCTGCTCCTGCGAGGTCGTCGGCACATGGAAGAAACCGTTGTTGCTGCCGAGCCGAAGCACGGCCGCCTCGTCCGCGACGGCCTTGACATCTCCCAGGTTGTGGCTGATGAGGATCACTCCGATGCCCCGCTCGCGGAGCTCGTCGACGACGTCCAGGATGTGGCCGGCCTGCCGGATGCCGAGTGCGGCGGTGGGCTCGTCCAGGAGGACGGCCTTCGGGCGGCCGAGGAGGGCGCGGCAGATCGCGACGGTCTGCCGCTGGCCTCCGGAGAGGGAGGCGACCGGGGCACGCACGTCGGGGACCCGGATGCCCATTTCGTCGAGCTGGCCGCGGGCCTCCCTGCGCATGCCGCCGTAGTCGATCAGCCGGAACAGCCGGCCCCGGAGGCCGGGGCACCGCCGCTCCCGGCCAAGGAAGAGGTTCTCGGCGACATCGAGGTCGTCGCACAACGCCAGGTTCTGGTACACGGTCGCGATGCCCAGCCGCTGGGCGATCCGGGGGGTCCTGATCTGGACGGCCCGGCCCTCCCACTCGATGACGCCCTTGTCTGCGGGGTCGACACCGGCGATGACCCTGATGAGGGTGGACTTGCCGGCTCCGTTGTCACCCACGAGAGCCACGACCTCACCCGCGCGGACCTCCAGGTCCACGTCCTTGAGCGCCTGGACGGCGCCGAACCGCTTGGAGATTCCGCGTACCGCGAGCAGGGGCGGACCGGTCAAGCGAACCTCACCTTCTCCGCGCGATCGTCCTCGGCACCATCTTTCGTCGCAATCAGTACGTATGCAATGCAGGACGTACGAACCCGGCATGATAATTGTGATCAAGACAGACGGAGGAGGGTGTCACCCATGGCACACCACCACACCGTCCGACCCCGACAAGGGACGACGCTCCTCCTGGTGGGCACGCTGGTGGGCACCTTGGTGCTCGGGGCCGCCGCCTGCGGCGGGACCCAGGACTCCTCGGGTGCCAGCGGGAGGCGGAAGGTCACGATCGGCCTGGTGACCAAGACGGAGACCAATCCGTTCTTCGTGACCATGCGCAAGGCCGCCGAAGCCGCGGCGAAGAAGAACCACGCCGGGCTCATCGCCCTGTCCGGCAGGTTCGACGGCGACAACGAGGGCCAGGTCGCCGCGGTGGAGAGCCTCATCGCCCGCCATGTGCAGGGAATCCTGATCACGCCGTCGAACACGACGGGGATCCTGGGCGCCATCGCGGAGGCCCGTCGGCAGGGCATCCTGGTGGTCGCGCTGGACACCGCGACGGACCCGGCGAACGCGGCGGACGCCACGTATGCGACCGACAACTTCAAGGCCGGCCGCCTCCAGGGCGCCTATGTCAGGGCCGTCCTCGGCAACCGGGCCCCCAAGCTGTTCATGCTCGACGGCACGGAGGGCTCCACGGTCAGCCAGTTCCGGCACGACGGCTTCCTCGGCGGCTTCGGGATCAAGAACGACTCACCGGCGATCCGTGGACAGGCCGGCACCAACGGCGACCGCAACCGGGCACAGACCGCCACGGAGAACCTGCTGCAGCGCACGACCGACGTGAACTCGCTCTACGCCATCAACGAACCGGTGGCCAACGGCGCCTACACCGCCCTCGCCGAACGCGGCCTCAGCCGTCGGGTGACCATCGGCGCCATCGACGGCGGATGCGACGGCGTGCGCGACGTCAGAGCCGGCAAGTACGCGGCCACCGTCATGCAGTTCCCGGTCAGGATGGCCGACCAGGGGGTGGCCGCGGTCACCGGCTTCGTCAGGAACGGGAAGAAACCGTCCGGCTTCACGGACACCGGCACGACGCTCATCACCGACAAGCCGGTCCGGGGACTGGCGTCCGAAAACAGCGCCTGGGGACTGAGGCACTGCTGGTGACCTGCTGACACCACGCGGCGAAGGGATCAGTAACGGATCATGAGATCTCCCGTGACCGCCGGTCCCACCGACGACGGCGAACCGGGCACCGGGCTGCGGAGCGGTCTGCTGCACGCCCTGCGCACCCCGACCGTCGGCCCCCTGGCGGCCCTGGCCCTCGCCGTACTGGTCTTCTCCCTCACGACGGACACGTTCCTGACGGCGGAGAACCTCTCCCTGGTGCTACAGCAGTCCATCGTGATCGGCATCCTGGCGCTGGGCCAGACCCTGATCATCCTCACCGCGGGCATCGACCTGTCGAACGGGGCCATCGCGGTTCTCGGCACGCTCGTCATGGCCAAGCCCGTCTACGAGGGGAACGGCGCCGCGGCGGCCCTGCTGCTCGGTCTTGCGGTGACGACCTGTCTGGGGCTCGTCAACGGTCTGCTGGTGGCCCGGCTGGGCCTGCCACCGTTCATCGTGACCCTGGGTGCACTGACCGTCATCTACGCCGTGAGCAGGCTCTACTCCGAGTCCCGCAGCTATCCGGTGACCGACGACCTGCTGGTCGTGTGGGGGAACGGCTTCCATCTCGGCAGCGCGCTCATCACCTGGGGGACGCTCATGCTCGTGGGGCTGTACGCCTTCTTCTGGTACGCGCTCGGCAGGACCGTCTGGGGCCGGCACATCTACGCCGTCGGCAACGCACCCGAGTCCGCCCGGCTGACCGGTATCAGCGTGCGGCGCGCGGTCCTGTCGGTCTACGTCACCGCCGGTCTGCTCTACGGCATCGCCGCGTGGCAGGCCCTCGGCCGCATTCCCAACGCCGACCCCAACTCGTACCAGACGGCGAATCTGGAGAGCATCACCGCCGTCGTCATCGGCGGGACCAGCCTCTTCGGCGGCCGGGGGAGCGTCGCCGGAACGCTCATCGGGACGCTCATCGTCACCGTGCTCCGCTCCGGCCTCACCCAGGCGGGCATCGACAGCCTCTACCAGGACGTGGCGACCGGGACCCTCGTCATCGTCGCGGTCGGCGTCGACAAGATCCTGCGCCGAGGCAGCACCCGCTGACATCGATGCACGATCGACGTACGACCGGCGTACGGGGTGTCAGCCGAGCGACCGGTCGACGGAGCCGTACGACAGGTCGGGGGCGGGCGCGGGCTGCGGCGGCGCGGTCTGGCAGGTGAAGCCGAGACGGACCAGCGCCCGGACCATCTCCGCGGCGGTGAAGTCACGGGGGTCCTGGCCGGTGATCACCGCTCCCACCTGCTTGACGGGGTAGGTCCGGTCCCCGATGACGACACAGGCCCCTGTCGCGGGCTCGGGCCGGACGTTCTGCATCGACTTCTCCACCTCGGCCTTGGACAGGTCGAAGGGGTAACGGGCGATCACACAGCGCATGGGGCCTCACCAAGGTCGGGGCGGCGGAGAAGGGCGCGAAAACGGATACAGAAACGGACAGGGGCCCGCACTCGAAGTGCGGGCCCCTGTTTCGCCGTATGCGGATCAGGCGGGGACGATGTTCTCCGCCTGCGGGCCCTTCTGGCCCTGCGTGACGTCGAAGGTCACCTTCTGGCCTTCCTGCAGCTCACGGAAGCCCTGGGTGGCGATGTTCGAGTAGTGGGCGAACACGTCCGGGCCGCCACCCTCCTGCTCGATGAAGCCGAAGCCCTTTTCCGCGTTGAACCATTTGACAGTGCCGGTGGCCATGCGTTTTCTCCTGATTAGGCAGTGCTGGAACCCGCACCTCGCGGACTCCTCATCGCTGTGATGATCACCTGCCCCGGAAAACCGGTAAGAATGGCAACCACAACTGCAACTGAGATCCAGCCTAGCACGGGAGAAATCGACGACAAGGGATGCCAGGAAAAGGAGAGAAGACGGCCGGGAAAACAGGCTGTATACCGGGATATTCTTTTTCGGAACCGGTTGGATTTCTGTTCCGGCGACGTCAGATTTTCACTCGTCGCGACGCAGTTCCTCGTTGACGCGCAGGGCGTCCGCCAGCTGGTCCTCCAGGCCGATGATCCGGCAGGCCGCCTCGATCGGAGTGCCCTGGTCGACCATGTCGCGGGCCCGCGCGGCCAGGCGCAGCTGGTGGCGCGAGTAGCGGCGGTGGCCGCCCTCCGACCGCAGCGGCGTGATCAGTCCCGCCTCGCCGAGTGCCCGAAGGAACCCGGGGGTGGCACCGATGACCTCCGCGGCGCGGCCCATCGTGTACGCCGGGTGGTGGTCGTCGTCGAGCCGGTCGGCAGCGTGCGACCGGTCTTCCGAGGGCATGCGTACCTTCCCGCGGACCGCCGAACGTCACGGCCCGCAACAGGGAGCTGGTTCCCGTACCAGAACTCTAGTGGGCCCTGCGGAAATCCTCCTGCGGCGGGCGCAGAATGTCCGCCGCCTTCAGCGGGGCCGTTCGGCGGCCGAGGGCGTGGCGGACGAGGGCGTGACGGTCGGTGTTGCGGTGATCGGTGTTGTGGCGGTCGTCAGTGAGATGGCGTCGCTGCGGCCGATCCGGTCGTAGAACCACTTGGCGTCCTCGGTGCCGAGGCCGATCACGCGGCCGCTGACGTCGTACTGGCTGAGGAGCTTGAGCTCGGGGGTGAAGGCGCCGACGTAGAGCGGACGTCCCTCGTCGTCGCGCAGTTCGACCGCATACCGGACGTCCACCGTGACGGGGCCTTTGGCGCGCACGTCTACGGTCAGGCTTCTCCGCACGTTCTTCGCGACCGCCGTCATCGGGCTGGTGGTGCCGGCCGGGACGTCGAAGTCCGTGAGGACCGGCAGCACCCGGCCGCCGAGGGTCAGGGTGTGTCCGGCCAGGTCGAGGGTGCCGGAGACGGGCACCGGGGCGGCCGTCGACGGCGGGGCGGAGCGGGGTTGCGTCATGGCCGGGGCGCGGTGCGCGGCCCCGTGGTCCGGGTCCGAGTCGAGGTGCAGGGTCAGCGCGACGCCCAGCAGCGCGAGGGCCGCGGTGCCCGCGCCGAGGGTCACTGCGGTACGGCGGCGGCGCCTGCGGCGTATCGCCCGGGCGCGGGTGGCGGGGCCGCCGACGACCGGGGGCCTCGCCTCGGCGGCGGCCAACTCGCGCAGGGCGGCGGAGAGTTCATCGGACACGGCCGCTCTCCTTCCCGAGGACCGGCGCATCGGGCTCGTCCCCAGCGAGATGGAGCGCCAGCGCCGCCCGGCCGCGGGTCAGTCTCGCCTTGACCGTCCCCACGGGCGCGCCGGTCTCGGAGGCTACCTGCTGCACACTCAGGTCGCACAGATGGTGCAGGACGATCGCCATGCGCTGGGCCTCGGGCAGTTGGCGCAGTGCGGCCACGAGTGCGGTGTGCTCGGGGCCGGGTCCCGGAGTGGAGTCGGGCGGCGGGGTGCGCCGCACCAGTTCCAGCCACCGTTTCGCGCGTCGCCAGCGGCTCACCGCCAGCCGCATGGCCACCGTGCGGATCCACGCCTCGGGCGCGCTGTCCGCCAGGAACCTCTCCCGCCGGTCCCAGGCCCGTACGAACGCCTCCTGTACGACGTCCTGGGCCTCGCCGTGGTCCCCGGTGAAGGCGTAGAGCTGTCCGGTCAGCCGGGGGAACGCGGTCGCGTAGAACGCGTCGAACTCGTCCTCGGTCATGCCTCCACCGGAATCCGTGCCCTGTTCCATGCCCTTCCCTGCAACCCCACCGTCCCCGCCGTGCGTACAGGTCCCGTACGGGAAGACGGCGCACAGGAGTCCCAGGCTCCCCTTTTCTCAACGGTGTCGGCTCCCCGGCTGCTCAACCTACCCGTAGGACCGCCCGAGTTCCCGAGCCGAAGGACCCCCTACGTGCCACCGACCCACGACACACTCCCCGCAGGCCACGACTTCGCCGCGTACGCCCGGACGCACTGGTCCGGGCTGCTGGCGACCGCGCGGCTGCTCACCGAAGACCCCGGTGCGGCGGCGGAGTTGGCGCGGAGAACGCTGGTGCGGATGTGTGCCCGGTGGCGGCAGGTCCCGCGCAACGACGTGGACTTCCACGTACGGCGCTGTCTGGTCCGGGGCCATCTGCGGCGGCTGCGCGGACGGCGGGCCGCGCGGCGGCGGGCCGTACTCGTGCTGCGGATCTGGGAGGGGCTGGCGGACGCGGAGATCGCGCAGCTGCTGGGGTGTTCGGTGGGGGCGGTGCGGGCCCATGCCCGGCACGGGCTGAAGGCGGCGGGCTCCGATCCGGGGCGGCTGCGCGAGGGGTACGCCCGTGCCGTCGAGGACCTCGTCCCGTCCGAGGTGCCGCTGGCCTACGTCCAGGCGCGGGGGCGGGTCACGCGGCGGCGCCGTATCGCCGTGGCGGCGGCCGTCTGTGCGGCGCTGCTCACGCCCGTCGGTCTCCTTGCCGCCGACCGCTTCGGGGGTGGCGGTGTGCAGGACGAGGCGTCCGGAGCCCCGGCAGGGTCCCGTTCGGCGACGAGCCCGGTCCGGGTCGTGGCGCCGGGTGAGCGGGTGACCGCCGGGCCGGACGTGCGGGTGTGGCTCACAGCCGACGGAGGGCACTGGTCGGTGCCCCTCCGCCTCAAGGGACTTGAGGACAGCGAGCCCGCGCCCGGCAAGGCGGGGGTGTCCCTGCGGTTGGACACCGTCAAGGGCGGGTTCTTCCTGTCGGGGCTCTTCCGTGGCCTGAGCGGCGATCCGGGCCGCGTCGAGGTGAGAACCGGCGACGGCACGGTCACCGCCAAGGTCCTCGTCCTGGCGGGCAGTCCGGGCTGGGGCATCTGGTACGCGAGCGCACCGCTGCCCGTGAAGGACGTGAAGACGCTGCTGTCCACCGGCGGGGACGAGCGGATCGTCACGGTGTACGACGCCTCGGGCAAGGTCGCCGCTCGCTCGGCCGACACATGGGGGCGGATATGAGCGGGGACGGGAACGGGACGCCGTCGGTGCCCCGGCACCGCGAGCGCGTACCGCTGCGGATCCGGCTGCGGCGCAACCGGGGCCGACGCCTGCGCCGACTGCTCTATGTCTGCCTCGCGCTGGTCGCCGTGGTGTGTACGGCGGCCGTGGTGGCGTACCGGCTGACGCCCATCCCGAAGCCGCACCCCGAGACCGTCACCCAGTCCACGGTGTTCCTCGACTCGTCCGGCGCCTATCTGGGCCGGCGCGGGCCGGTCGACCGGCAGGACGTGCCGTTGTCCGCGGTGCCCCGGAATGTCCAGGACGCGGTGATCGCCGCGGAGAACCGCTCCTTCCGTACGGACAGCGGGGTCTCGCCGAAGGCCATCGCGCGGGCCACCTGGGCGACGCTGACCGGCGGCGAGTCGCAGGGCGGCTCCACCATCACCCAGCAGTATGTGAAGAACGCGCTGCTGAGCCCGGAGCACTCGCTGTCCCGCAAGGCGCGCGAGGCGCTCGTCGCGATCAAGCTGGACCGCACCCGCTCCAAGGACGAGATCCTGGAGGGCTATCTGAACACGGTGTACTTCGGGCGGGGTGCCGCCGGCATCCAGTCCGCCGCGCGCAACTACTTCGGCGTGGACGCGAAGAACCTGACGGTCGCGCAGGGCGCGGCGCTCGCGGCGATCGTCAACATCCCCTCGTACTACGAGAAGGCGGGCTCCGATCCGAAGGTGACCGCGAAGCTGGAGCACCGCTGGGAGTGGGTGCTCGACGCGATGGCGGCGAGCGGGAGCATCACGGCGAAGCAGCGGGCCGCGGCGCGCTTCCCGGCGTTCCGGTTCTATCCGCCGGGCGAGACCGACGGGCAGCGGCAGTATCTGATCGACATCGCCGCGAAGGAAGCCGCCGACCGGCTCGGCATCACCGAGGACCAGCTGGCGGGCGGCGGCTACAGCGTGACGACGACCTTCGACCTGGAACTCCAGGACAGGGCAACGGAGTTGGTCCAGAACCCACCCGCGCACAAGGGGATCCGGGTGCACACCGCCGTCGTGGGGACGGTGCCCGGCGACGGGGCGGTGCGGGTGCTGTACGGCGGCTCGGACTACGCGCGGCAGCCGTTCAACGACGCGGTGAGCGGGGCGGTGGAGGCGGGCACGGCCCTGGAGCCGTTCGGCGTGGTGCGGAGGGCGGCGGGCGAGCCGCTGCGCGGACTGCTGAAGGCGCCGGCGCCGACCCCGCTGAACCTCGCGTCGGCCTACGCGACGGTGGCGGCGAACGGCAGCTACGCCACCCCGTACACCGTCGCCCGCATCACGCAGAAGGGCCGCACCGTCTACCGGGCGCGTCCCGAGGTGCGGCGGGTGCTGGGCGAGAAGGCGGCGATGGTGGCGGGCGCGCAGTCGGGGGCCGGGCCGACACCCGTCGCCGTCGCCCCCGGAGGCGCGGTGAAGGCGGAGGCGGAGGCGAAGGTGTTCGCCACCACAGGGGCGGGCGGCGGGATCACTCGGCGGACCGTGTGGACCACGGGGTACGACGACCGACTCGCCCTGACGGTGGCGCTGTTCGCCGACCGGGCGGGCAGCAAGAAGGGCACGACGGTCCCCGCGCAGCTGCCGAACGAGCCGTCGCCGACCGAGTTCACGCAGAGCGTGGCCGCGGGGGTCTGGACGGCCGCCACGAAGGGGGACACCTCCGTGCACCGGCCGGGGTGAGCGGCGGGTGGTGTGGTGTCGCCGTACGCGGTAGGCGCAGGTCTTGTGGTGGTCCGGGCAGGGGAGCGGAGGCGCTATAGGCTCCCGGCGTGTCGATCATGCGCGAGTTGTCCCCGTTGTCCCCGGATGCAAATCAGCAACTTCGGTTCGCTCTGCTCGGGCCGCTCCAGGCCTGGCGGGGCGATACGGGTCTGGAGCTCGGACCGGTTCGCGAACAGGCCCTGCTGGCCTGTTTGTTGTTACGGCCGGGCAGGACGGTCAGCCGGCCGCAACTGCTCGACGGAGTGTGGGGCCCGGAGCCTCCCGGCACGGGCGACCGAGTGATTCCGGTGTATGTGCATCGGTTACGCCGGAGGCTGGATGCAGCCGTCATCGAGACCGTTCCCGGTGGCTATCGTTTCGCCCCGGCCGGTGCTGGTGTGGACGTGGACGTGGCGCGCTGTGAGGAGATCGCTGCCGAAGGGCGCTCCGCGCGGGAGTCCGGCGACCTCGACGCCGCGGTGGAGGCCTGGTCCAGGGCGCTGGAGCTGTTTCGCGGGGAGCCCTTGGCCGGGGTTCCCGGGCCCTTCGCGGAGGGGGAACGGTTGCGGCTGGTGGAACAGCGGCTCGTGCTGGTGCAGGGCAAGGTGGACTGCCAGCTGCGGTTGGGGCGGCACGGCGAGGCCGTGGGCGAGCTGTACTCCCTGACCACTGCACACCCCTACAACGAGGCGCTGGCCGCCCTGCTCATGCGTGCCCTGCAGGCCGGCAACCGGCAGGCCGACGCGCTCGACGTCTACGCCACGGTCCGCCGCCGTCTCGTGGACGAGCAAGGGGTGGAGCCCGGCGCCGAACTGCGGCGGGTGCACGAGGCGGTTCTCCGGGGCGACGACGCGCAGCCGAGCGGGCCCCGGCGGGCGGGGGCGGCTCGCCCCGAGCGCCGGGTGCGTCATGAACTGCCCGTCGAGATCGGCAACTTCACGGGGCGGGAGCGGGAGCTCGGGCTGCTCGCCGCGACCGCCGACGCGCGGGTGGTCACCGTACGGGCGGTGGACGGAATGGCCGGGGTCGGCAAGACCGCCCTGGTGGTGCGGGCGGCGCGGGCGCTGCGGGAGCGGTACCCCGACGGCTGTCTGTTCCTGGAGCTGCACGGGCACCGCGAGGACCGCGAGACCGCGGGACGGCAGCGCGTGCTGCGCCGGTTGCTGCGGGCGGTGGGTGCCGGTGAGGGGCAGGACTCCGAGGACCTGGACGAGCTGGCCGCGTCATGGCGGGCCGCGACCGCCTCCCTGCGGCTGCTCCTCGTCCTCGACGACGCCGCCCGCGCCGAGCAGGTACGGCCGCTGCTGCCCGCCGGCTCCGGCAGCATGGTGCTGGTGACCAGCCGCCGGCGCCTGACCGGGCTGGACGCGGACCGCAGGATCTCCCTCTCCCCGCTCGGCATCGACGAGGCGGCGGGACTGCTGACCCGCATCGTCGGCGGCGACGGCTCCGACCGCGAGCGCGCCGCCGTACGCGAACTGGCCGCACTCTGCGACCGGTTGCCGCTGGCGCTGCGCATCGTCGGGGCACGGATACAGGACCGCCCGCTCTGGGCGGTGGAGGACCTGGTGGTACGGCTGGCCGACGGCGAGCGCCGGCTCGACGAGCTCGCGGTGGAGGACCGCAGCGTCGAAGCCGCGTTCCGGATCTCCTACGACCAGCTTCCGGCCCCCGAGCAGCATGCCTTCCGCGCGTTGGGCCTGTCCCCCACCGTGCGGCTGGACCGGCTGACGCTGGCCGCCCTGCTCGACGGGACACCCGCCGAGGCCGGGCGCCGCCTGGAGAGCCTGGCGGACGCGAGTCTGGTGCAGCGGGTGACCGCCGACCGCTACCGCTTGCACGATCTGGTGGCGGCCTACGCCCGACGCGTCGCCGTCGCCTCGCCCGACGAGGCCGCGGCGGGCCGCAGCGGTGTGTTCCGGCTGTATGCGGCCGCCGCCCGCTGCGCAAGCGACTGGGGCACCTCCTCGCCGACCGGCCCCCGGGGCACCGGGCCCTTCGCGGACTGGGAGGAGGCCACGGTCTGGCTGGACGCGGCGGGCGGCGAACTGGTCGATGTCATCGCCCGGGCGGCGGCCACGGACCACCTCGACGAGGCCTGCTGGATCGCCGAGGGCCTGGTCGACTACCTCACCCGGCAGGGCAGGTTCCACGAGTGCCGCACCGCACTGGAGATGCTGCTGCCCCTGGCCGGCCGGGCCGCCGACCGGCGGATGGTCTCCGCACTCCGCACCGGCCTGGGCATGATGTACGGGCTGCAGGGCCGCTACGAGCAGGCCCGCGCCTGGTTCACCGAGGCGCTGGACATCGGCCGCCGGGCCGGTGACGCGCGTGAGCAGGCGATGGCCGCGGCCGGACTCGGGACGTTCGCCAACCTGGAGGGGCGGATCTCCGAGTCCATGACCCACTTCGCCGAAGTCGCCCGCCTGGTGGGCGAGTTGACGGACGACGACTGGCTCACGGGATCGGTCATGACCCGCGTCGGCGACATCCACCACCAACTCGGGGAGTACGACAAGGCGTACGACCGCTATCTGGACGCCATCGCCGTCGCCGAGAAGACGGGCAGCCCCAGACTCCACGGCAAGACGCTGCTCCGCCTCGGCGGTCTCCAGCTCGACCTCGGCCGGCCCGCCGAGGCCGTCGGCACGCTCGGGAAGGCCGAGGATCTGGCCGGACGGCTCGGGGACGTCCCCCTGTACTCCGCCGTCCTCGGCAGACTGGCCACGGCCGAGGCGGACCTCGGCAATCCGCAGGCGGCCGCCGAACTCCGCCGCCGCTCCCGCGCGATGCTGGACGAGCAGACCGGCACGGCGTCGGAGATCGCGATACGCCACCGGCTGCTCTGGCACGGCGCAGTGGCGGAGGACCTGGCGGGAGCGCGGGACTTCTTCGAGCGGGGCACTGCGCTTCCGGATGCCGACGCCAATCGGGCAAGGATCTCGCGGGTGTTGGACGACATCGGGCGTCGGCGTGGGGGCCGGTAACCCCTCGGACAGTCCGTCAGTCCGTCGCACGGATGCGGCCCGGCCGAATTGTGGTCGGCCGGGCCGCTCCCCCGTCCCCCGGTTCTCTGTCCCCCGTCCCCCCTTCCGTCAGGAGCCCTACACGGGGCTCCCGTCGGCGTTCCTCCACTGGACCCCGTCCTTGCCGTGGTCGGCGAGGGTCTGGGGGATGACGAACTGCGGGTACTTCGGGTGCAGGTCGAAGTAGTGGGGCAGGTTCAGCGGGGACCTCAGGTCGCAGATCGGGTCGGCGGTGATGCAGTACCGCGTGACCGGAATGCCGTTGAACTCCACCGGGCCCACGCCGGGAGCAGTGGCCACGCCGGGGATGCCCAGCCAGTTGGGGAGATGCGCCCCGAGGCCGGTGTCGGGCTGCATCGGGTCGGCGTAGAGCATGCCGTCGACCTGGGCGCGCGGAATGCCGGAGTTGCCGCTCGCGATCGTCTGGAGCACCCGGTCCGCGGCCTGTGCGCCCTGGGAGTAGCCGGTGATCGTGATCGTGGCGTCCGGATGCGCGTTGTGGGTGTCCTGCGCCGCCTGCAGTCCCTTCTCGTAGCCGATCTGCACACTGGCGTCGTACGTCGGCGCCGTGAGGGCGTCGAGGTGCGGCGTCGTGCCGTCGATGAGCGGGCCGTGGGTGCCGATGATCGGGCCCGCGGTGGCCGGGTAGCACACCTTGATTGCGGAGCCGGGAGGCAGAGCCCTGTTCGCGTCGTCGTAGGAGCTTGTGGTGGTGGGGCAGCCATCCTGGTCCGTCGTGGCGCCGGTACCGCCGATCTCGATGTAGTAGTGCTCCGCGTCGGCGGCGTGCGCGGCGGCGGGAAACGCCACGGCGGTGCCGGCGGTCAGCGCCGCCGTCATGGCCGCGGCCCGAACAACCCGTGCCATCCTGCTCGTTTGCGACATTGCCTGATCTCCCCCTGAGGTCGTGGACGTGCTCGGGAACGAACACTCCAGACGCTAGGAACGGGTGATCACATCGCGTTGACATGTCGATGACTGTGCAGGTGGCAGCCGTCCGGACAGGCGATCACGGCCCGGGCACGGCGTCCTTCCACACGGTGTGGAAGGCCAGCCGCAGACAGCCCGCCAGTGCCGGGTGCTCGATGAAGAGCGTGGTGGTGGTGCCGGCGCCGGCCACCGGGTCGGGCATGTCACACAGGACGAGCGAGGCGTCGGCGATGACGAGTTTCAGGGGCAGTTCGGGGGCGAAACGGGCCTCCTCGCCCGCGGCGGCGAAGCGCCGTACGTGCTCGACCGTCTCGGGGTCGTCCAGGGCGTCGTCGAGGTAGATCGCCCGGACGGTGCCGCCCGCCTCGCGGATCCGGTCGACCACCGCCAGGCCCTCCGTGTTCTCGGCGGGTGCGACGAACGGCGGTTTGCAGAAGGTGAGAAGTTCGTGCTGCGCCTGCCGCTGGATGTCGGCGAAGCGCTCGGCGATCGCCTTCGGGTCGCGCAGGATCTCGATGTAGTCCAGCGGATCGGTGTGCGCCCGTCCCTGGGACCACAGCGGCTGCAGGAGACCGGCCAGCCCCTGCGAGACCTGCTCCAGCCGGTCGAGGGACTCGCGTTGCAGCGCCATCAGCCGGGCCAGGGCCAACTCGGGTGTGACGGCGGAGTACGTGGCCACCCGCCCGGGGTGGGTGGTGGCCAGCTGCCGCCGGACCAGGGCGTCCAGTACGTCGTACACGCGTTGGCGCGGCACGTCCGCTTCGCGGGCCACCTCGGCGGCCGTGTAGGAACCACGCCTGACGAGCGTCAGGTAGACCCGTGCCTCATACCGGGCCAGGCCCAGTGACATCAGGTCGTTGATGGTTCCGGTTTCAAGCTCCATGGCTGCACAAGGTACCTGTCGACTCTGAGGAGTTGGGCGGCAAGGTTTTACCAACTCGCGCTGTTCTCTTCGGCAAACGGTCAATAACCTCGTCTACAGCCACCACTGACCGGGGTGGCAGCACCAACAGGATGCCCGAAAACCCGCTTCACCCGGCACCCCCAATGGAAACCGCTTGTCATGCACGTGACATCACTGCACGTGACATCACTGCGCGTGACATGCCTTCCAGCCGCCGACGTGGAGCAACCCATCCCCCCACGGAGGGCAGTTCATTGAGTTCCCATCGCAGAAGGAAACTGATACGCCGCGGTGCCCCGGCACTGCTGTCGGCAGCGGCTCTGATCACCGGCGGCCTGGCCGTCGCCGCGCAGTCCTCGGCCTTCGCGACGACGACCACCACCGCGTCTTCCCCGGACTCCACGGTGCACACGCACCGGCTCTGTTCGCAGCCGAGCAAGCCCGGCTACATGGCGTGTCAGGCGGAGGTCCGCACCGACCTCAAGTCGCAGAAGTCCCTCGGCCACAAGGACACCCCCAAGGGGTTCGGCCCGGCCGACCTGCAGGCCGCGTACAACCTGCCCAAGGACAGCGGCAAGGACGCCACCGTCGCCATCGTCGACGCCAACGACGACCCGAACGCCGAGAAGGACCTGGCGGCCTACCGGTCCCAGTACGGCCTGCCGGAGTGCTCCACCGCCAACGGCTGCTTCAAGAAGATCGACCAGGACGGCGGCACCAACTACCCGGCGCCCGACGCCGGTTGGGCCGGGGAGATCTCCCTCGACGTCGACATGGTCAGCGCGGCCTGCCCGCAGTGCAAGATCCTGCTCGTCGAGGCCAAGTCCGCCAACATGGACGACCTCGGCGCGGCCGTGAACCAGGCCGTCAAGCAGGGCGCCAAGTACGTCTCCAACAGCTACGGCGGCGGCGAGGAAGCCGCCGACACGACCTCGGACGACAAGTACTTCAAGCACCCCGGCGTCGCCATCACCGTCAGCTCCGGCGACAGCGGTTACGGCGTCGAGTACCCGGCCTCCTCGCAGTACGTCACCGCCGTCGGCGGCACCTCGCTCAAGAAGGACAGCAGCACCCGCGGCTACTCCGAGTCCGTCTGGGGCACTTCCGCGGGCGGCGACGGAGCCGGCTCGGGCTGCTCGGCGTACGACGCCAAGCCGTCCTGGCAGAAGGACAGCGGCTGCGCCAAGCGCGCCGTCGCCGATGTCGCGGCCGTCGCCGACCCGGCCACCGGTCTCGCCGTCTACGACACCTACCAGGCGAGCGGGTGGAACGTGTACGGCGGCACCAGCGCCTCCGCGCCGTTCATCGCCGGCGTGTACGCCCTCGCGGGCACCCCGGGCTCGGGTGACGTTCCGGCCTCGTACCCCTACGCCCACGCGGACAAGCTGAACGACGTCACCGACGGTGCCAACGGGTCCTGCAGCGACTACCTGTGCAAGGCGGGCAAGGGTTACGACGGCCCGACGGGCCTGGGTACCCCGAACGGTGTCGCGGCCTTCACCAAGTAGAACCAAGTAGGCCGGACAGCACGGCACACACAGCACTTCGCCCCGTCGGTGATCCGGCGGGGCGAAGTGCTGTGCGGGCGTCACCAGTTGACGGCGTCGTCCATCGACTGCTGCCAGTACGTGACCTTGAGCGAGTCGTCGACGTAGACGCCCTTCGCGGGCAGCGACGGGTGAGCACCCTTGCCGACGCTCCCGCTCATGGAGCGGCCGTAGAAGTAGACGGTCAGGGACTTCGAGGTGTAGCCGTTCTTGCCGCTGCCGTCGGTGGCGGACAGGTTCACGGAGGCGTAGCCGGACTGGCCCGGCTCCAGCGTGACGACTGCCTGCGGCTGCGAGTCCTCGATGACCGGAGGCACGGACTGGGCCTCGCCGAACTGGACGGCCGGGTAGCCGTAGAGGAAGCAGGTCCTGGAACCGGTGTTGGTCACCGTGAGCAGCATGTGGTTCACGGGGCGGGTCAGCGGCGCCGCGACCGTCCTGGTGTTGGAACCCTCGCAGGTGACCGGCTTGGTGGAGGAAGTGGTCCCGCCGGGCGCCTTCGACGCGGAGATGTGCGTGGCCGGAGTGGCCTTCGAGACGGATGAGCCCGAGCCCCCGGCGGACGTAGAAGAGGCGGACGTGGAAGAGGCGGACGGCGAAGGGGCGGACGAAGAGGAGTTCGCGGTCGGCGTGGTGGCCGCGGAGGCACCCTCGTTCTTCACTCCCGTGCCGTTGTTGCACGCGGTCAGGGAGAGCGCGGCGAGAACGACGGTCGCGGCGGCGCCGGCGAGACGGGTGCGGGAAGTGCGGAGGTTGGACATGTTGCTGTGCCCCTTCGATGTTCGGGTGGCGGTGGTGATTGGATGACCGAAGCTTGTGAGGTGATCCGTCCCAACCGCCACGCCCGGCGGGGTGTTGGGGACGCTGGAACACCGAAACGCGTTCTGACCAGGGGGAACGAAGTGGTCCTGGAACGCGGGACTGGAACACGAGGGGATGGGGAAACGGGTGCCAGGGGCAACAGGGGCCGACGGGACGGAGGCGTTCGCGCAGCTGCTGCGGGAGCTCAAGGACCGCTCCGGACTGAGCTACGGGACGCTCGCCAAGCGACTGCACATGAGCACGTCGACGCTGCACCGCTACTGCAACGGCACGGCGGTGCCCGTCGAGTACGCACCGGTGGAGCGCCTGGCAAGGGTCTGCCGGGCGGCGCCGGAGGAGCTGGTGGAGCTGCACCGGCGCTGGATCCTGGCGGACGCGGCACGCGGGAGCCGGGCGGAACAGGTCGCGGTGGATCCGGGGCTGCCGTCATCGCCCGCACCGGACGCGGGCGATGACGAAGACGACAAGGGCACCGAACAGCCCGAGGGAACCGATGAGCCCGTCGTCACCGACGTGCCGCGCGAGCCCGCGTCGCCGTCCCGTCGTCGCCGTACCGTCCTGATCGCCGCCGTCGCGGTGGCCGCCGTGCTGGGGGCCGTCGCGCTCAGCATGCCGTTCAGCGGCGGGCACGACACGGGGGGCGACCGGGCCGCCGGTGACAGCGCCCTCATCACCGGTACACCGGACGCCGGGAACCCGTCCCTCTCCCCGTCCCCGAGCGCGACGGGACACAAGCCGTCCGCATCGGCCTCCAGGGGCGCCACCGAGTCGCCGGCCCCTTCGCAGAGCGGCGGCAGGCAGGGCGGGGGCCGGCAGGCCGACGGCGGCGCCTCCACCGCCGTCCCGCTCACCGTCGGCACCCGTCCCTACGTCTACGACCAGCCGTGCAGCCAGCACTTCCTCGTCGACAGCGGACCCGACCAGGTCGGCCCGCCGGCGAGCGAGCCGGACGCCCCGCGCTGGGCCGCCGCCTACGGGGCGGTGTCCGCGGGGGAGCAGGAGGTCGCCCTCACCGTCCAGGGCACCGGCGCGGAGACCGTCGTCCTGGAGGCGTTGCACGTGCGCGTCCTCAGCGCGAGCGCGCCACCCGCCTGGAACAAGTACGCAATGGGCGACGGCTGCGGCGGCGGAGTCGAGACCAAGGCATTCGACGTCGACCTCGACAACGGCAGCAGTCCCGCGGTCACCGTCAAGGGGGGCCAGCGCGACTTCCCGTACAAGGTGAGCGAGTCCGACCCGGAGGTCTTCTACGTCGTGGCCCACACCAAGGCCCACGACATCCGCTGGGACCTCACCCTGGACTGGTCCAGCGGCAGCCGCCGGGGCACGGTCCACATCGACAACGCCGGCACCCCGTTCCGCACCGCCTCCGACGTGGGCCGCCCGTCCTACGTCTACCCGCTGGGCGGCAGCGAGTGGATCAAAGAGGAAAGCTGACCTCAATCGGGAGGTAAAGGGTTCGACATCGTCCCTTCAACGGTCTTGAACTGTGCATGACTCTCCGATGGGATGCGCGAAGACCACCTCGAGATCACTTCGTGAGACCGAGACCACTTCGCGAACCGAGTTCGCGACTCCACTTCGTGAGACTCCGAACCCAGGGGGATCCATGCACATAGCCCGTATCGGGCTGGGCGTTGCGGCTGCCACGTCCGTCGCCGCCCTCGCGGTCACCGCACTGGCGACCGCCGCGCCCGCCGCCGTACCGCACACCCTGGCGGTACCGGCCGTCGCCGGGCACAACCTGGTCCACGGTGTGAGCAGCCCGCTGACCAGCGAGCAGTGCCAGGCCAAGTGGCACATCAACTGCTACACCCCGCTGCAGTACCGCAAGGCGTACGACCTCAACCCGCTGTACAAGAAGGGCATTACGGGCAAGGGGCGCACGATCGTCATCGTCGACTCCTACGGCTCCCCGACGGTCCAGCACGACCTCGACGTCTACAGCCACCAGTTCGGTCTGCCCAGCACCAAGGTGAAGGTCGTCAAGTGGGGGCACGTCCCCGCCTTCGACCCGAAGAACTCCGACATGACCGGCTGGGCCGGCGAGACCACCCTCGACGTCGAGATGGCGCACGCGGTCGCCCCCGCCGCCAAGATCGTCGTAGTGGAGACGGCGGTCTCCGAGACCGAGGGCACCACCGGTCTGCCGGAGATGATGGACGCCGAGAAGCACCTGATCGACCAGGGCGTCGGCGATGTCATCAGCCAGAGCTTCGGCGCCACGGAGAACACCTTCCCCGGTTTCGCCGGCGGCGACTTCTCCAGCATCAAGAAGCTGCGGTACGCCTTCCAGGACGCGAACCGCAAGCATGTGACCGTGCTGGCGGCCTCCGGTGACGGCGGTGCGACCGACCTCAAGCTGGACGGCAAGACGTACTACAAGAAGCGCGTCAACTCCTGGCCGTCCTCGGACCCGCTGGTCACCTCGATCGGCGGCACCCAGCTGCACCTGGACGACAAGGGCGACCGCGTCAAGCCGGACAGCGTCTACAACGACTACGGCTCCGGTGGCGGCGGCCAGTCCCACGTCTTCACCCGCCCGTCCTTCCAGGACGGCGTGAAGAGCAAGGTCGGCACCCGTCGCGGCACCCCGGACATCTCGATGACCGCGGCCGTCAACGGCGGCGCCTGGGTGTACTCCAGCTACGACCCGACCGCCGTCGGCTGGGACGTCAGCGGCGGCACCAGCGAGGCCACCCCGCTCTTCTCGGGCATCGTCGCGCTCGCCGACCAGGCGGCCGGCCACCGGGTGGGCAACATCCAGCAGGCCCTGTACGGCCTCTACGCCCACCACGCGGCGACCAACGGCATCGTCGACGTCAACGACGGCACCGACAACAGCTACCAGGGCGTGACCGGCTACAAGGCGGTCAACGGCTATGACCTCGCCACCGGCGTGGGCACCGTGGACGCCCTGAAGTTCGTCCCGGCCCTCGCAAAGGCGAGCCACCGCGGCTGACGGCTCCGACACCAGCACACGGACGGCCCGGGTTGCTTACCCGGGCCGTCTGCGTGGGTTGACCTCGGTCCGCAAGGGCCGGCCGAGCGCCTCGCCGAGTTCCTGCACATCAGCGGCATGATCGGCGATGCTGCTGCGGCTCTTCGACCGTCACGCCACGATGACCGACCCATGACCCGGCCGCCGCAACCATGGCCTTGAGCCATACCGCATCGGGCCTGCGGTCGGCGAACACGCGGTACATACGCAGCGTGGCGGCGGCGAAGGCATCGACGGCCTTCGGGGCCGCCATCACCCATGCCGTACTCCGGGATGCCCACGCCTCGGCGGCTTCGGGACTGTGTCCCGCCGCCAGGAGCTGGACGACGAGCAGCGCCGGGTCGATGAACCCCACGGCGGCCTCCGGGCCGGTTGCGAACCGCCTTCACGAAGAACGAGCCCTTTTCGCAGTCCACCAGGGCTGTCAGATCCGAGCTGAACCCGCGCGCGGTTCGCTGTAGGCCGGCCAACTCCCCTGTGTGCGGGCGGATCAGCGTCCGGACACCTCGGAGGGTACGGGCCACCTGACGGTGGCGCGCGTCCCGCCTCAACCCACCACCTGCCCTGCGGGGCCTGTACCGACTGGGGGCGATGCCGAGGTGGCGACAGACGGCGAGGCGGGTGGCGCCGAACTCGTCGGCGGTCTGAGCCCGGTCTGAGCCGGCGCCGGTTTCCGCGCCATGAGGTCCAGGACCCGTTGCGCGAACCACAGGTCGTGGACGGCGCTCGGGGGCCGCAGCACAGAACGTTGGAGCAGTGCTTCGCTGCGGGTCAGGCGTTTGCGGACGGCGGAGGCCGAGAGGGACAGTGCCGCCGCGGTCGGGGCGATGCGTGCGTCGAGGCGCAGCCAGATGGTGAGTGTGTCGGGGACGGAGGCCGGGATTCCGGGCGCGTGCAGGGGCCGGAACTGGCCTTCCGCCCACGCGGCGACATGCGGTAGCCGGAGGAGTTCGTCCAGGGAAGGGGCCCGTGCGGCGTCCTGTTGTGGACTGGCGGGCCGTCCTGGCGCGAGCGCGCGGAGAGCGAGGGCCAGGGCCGCTTGATCGGCGAGTCGGTCCAGGTCCACGTCCAGAAGTCTCTGGATGCAGGTGAGGCGTGCGGTCAGTGTGTTGCGGTGGATCCTCAGGTGGGCGGTCGCGCGCGAGGAGAAGTTGAGCCATGACGCCGCCGTGGCCAGTAATTCCTTGCCGTCGGGGTCATGATGCCGTCTGGCGCGGTGGGCGTGGATCGGGGCGAGGAAGCCCTCGGCCCAGGTGGCTGCGTCCGGCCCGATGGTGAGTGCCAGGTCGGGGTTGCCGGCGAACGAGGCCTGCCGTTCTGTGCGGTGGCGTGCGGCGGCGAGGGCGTGGAAGGCCTGGGCGTAGCCGGTGGCGGTGTCGCGCAGCGGCACCTCGTCGCTCACGCCGATCCAGCACTTGGCTGTCAGCGAAGGGGACCTGGTCCAACTCGGCGCAGGACCAGAAGGACCGGAAGGGCCGGAAGGACCAGAGGGCGCGTCGGAGCCTGCGGGCACGAGGACGAACATGTGGTCGGCGTAGACGGGACAGGGAACGACCCATGCGCGCTCGTCCTCCTCGGTCAGCTCGTCCGCCACCTGGTTCCGTATGCCGGGCGGCCCTTCGATGACGTACACCCGGACCATCGCGGGCAGCGCGGGGTGCAGTACCCCCGCGATCTGGCGCGCGGCGGTGGCCCGACCGTTCATCAGGAGGTGCAGTACTGCTTCCCGGATTCGGGCGTCGGCGAGCTGTAATCGGCGCTGCTGCTGCCAGGTGTGCTCCGTCATCCAGCTCAGGCTCAGGGCGGAGGTGGCATCCGCGAGCAGGAGCGGCACGTCAGGTGTCGTCGGCTTGGAGAACACGGCGGCGAGAAGCGGCATACAGACGCCCCGCGGGCCGTCGAGGGGAAGGATGATGCAGTTGAGGCCGTCCTGGTCGATGGTCACGGACCTCAGCCCCCGGTCGGTGAGCTCTCGCACCGCGCGCCGAACGAGATCCCCTTCCGCATCGCCGAGAGGCGTTCGCAGCGGCGAGGTCACGGCACCCGAGGAGTCCACGAGAAGCACGTCGGCTTCGGCGCGGGTGCCAAGCCAGCCGAGCAGCGGCGAGACTCCGCCTCTGCGAGCGACGCGCTGCATGTTCAGCACGTCATCGGCCCGTCGAATCCGGCCGGCCGTCACCGTGTCCGCAAGCGCATCCCCCCGGTGCACGCCTCTCCCCCTGACAGACAGCCGGAATCCGTTCGCCCCGGGAGATTATCCAGACCTTGGCAGGTGCACAACAGATTCACTGTGCGTTTCTGCACCGGAACGACCGATTCACAGTGCATCGAGGTCCTTCTTACCTTCTGCCCGCGAAGTACGTTCTGCAACGCACACACGGCAAGCCACCCCCCTACCTGCGCGGATGTCCGCCGTTGAGCGGATGTCCGCCATGAGGAGACCCGCCACACATGCTCAAGCTCAAAAACGCCCGACGTGCCGTCGCCATGACGGCCGCCACCCTCACCGCCGTCGGGGGCGCCACCATAGGCGCCGCCGGCAGTGCCGGCGCCACCCCGGCGCATGCCGCTGACTGCGCATGGCGCCAGGTCGGCGCCAACAACACCAACATCACCATCAATGGTGAGAGGGTGGGTTACCTGTACCAGGAGTACGACGGCTGCTACCACGTGCGGGCCCACTGGGTGTGGGACTCGTACTACCGCACCCATGCCCACAACCACACCACTGGTGCCTGGGTCCAGGTCGCCATCTTCGACGGCTTCGCAGGGCAGGAGTACGACAGCCCGATCTCGGGTTCCACCGGTCCGTCAGAGGTCGCCATCAATGGTGGCAACGGCATCTACTACCACGGTGCCGGCCGTTGGACCGCGGGAGTCACCATCCACACCACGTGGAGCACCAGCCCCGCTGACGGGTGGACCTACGCAGCGACCGCGACCCACAACTACCACACGGGCGACAACGACGGCTCCCCCTATGAGAACGGGACCACCAGCCACAGCTGATCCCGCGCACCTCAGCCGCCCCGGGGCGCAATCCGTCCCGGGGCGGGCGTCGGTGGAGGCGGCTTGCCGCCCGGTCGCGGGGGCGTCCTGCTGCGTCGAGGTCAGTCGCGCGTCGCGTCCAGGACGTCGACCGTGATCCGGAAGAGCAGGGTCACCAGCACCAGGAGCACTCCGGCGACCGCCACCACGCGCAGCGGCAGGCTGTCGGGGACGCCTCCGGCCAGCATCAGGACGCACAGCCCCAGGTCGCCCAGTACGACGACCGCGACGGACAGCAGATAGACGCGCACCCGGCCCTTGGTCCAGAACCGTACGCCGTTCGCCGGATCGTCACGGCGTAACCGGCGCGGCCGGCTGCGCAGCCGCTCCAGATGCCGGGATTCGAAGACCAGCGCCAGCAGCAGGACCGGCAGTACCTGGGCCACTGTTGCATATAAGTCGCGTGGCATGTACGCGACCTTATCCACGGTGGCGCCCGCGCACCGGGGCCTCCTCACAAGCTCCACATGCGCCCCGCAAGGGCTCACGCCACCCCGAGAAAGTGCAGCACCGCAAGGACCCGGCGGTGGTCCGCGTCCGCCTTCGGCAGGTCGAGCTTGGCGAAGATGCTGTTGATGTGCTTGGCCACCGCGCTCTCGCTGACGACGAGCTTCTCGGCTATGCCGGCGTTGGAGCGGCCGCCCGCCATCAGTTCCAGGACCTCGCGTTCCCGGGGGGTGAGGCGGTCCAGCGGGTCGCTGTGGCGGCGTACCAGAAGCTGGGAGACGACCTCGGGGTCCAGGGCGGTGCCGCCCTCGGCCACCCGGCGCAGGGTGGCCGCGAACTCCTCGACGTCCGCGACCCGTTGCTTGAGCAGATAGCCGATGCCCGAGGTGTTGGCCGACAGCAGGTCGGTCGCGTAGCGCTCCTCCACGTACTGGGACAGGAGCAGTACGGCGGTCTTCGGCCACTGGTTCTTGACGACCAGCGCGGCCCGTACGCCCTCGTCCGTGAAGCCGGGCGGCATACGGACGTCCACCACCGCGATGTCCGGCCGGTGCTCCTCCACTGCCGTCAACAGGGCCTCCGCGTCGCCCACTTCGGCGACCACCTCGAACCCGGCCATCTCCAGGACCCTGACCACGCCGATACGCAGCAGTACGGAATCCTCGGCGATCACGGCACGCACGGCAGCTCCACGGTGATGACGGTAGGCCCCCCGGCGGGGCTGTCGACCGACAGCGTGCCATCGACCGAGGCGACCCGCTTGGCCAGCCCCGAAAGGCCGCTGCCGGCGCCGGGCCGGGCACCGCCCACACCGTCGTCCCGGATGACGACGAGCAGAATCGTCCCGGCGCGCTCCACCGTGACCTCGGCTTCGGACGCCTCCGCGTGCTTCACCACGTTCGTGAGCGCTTCGGAGACGACGAAGTAGGCCACGGACTCGACGGTGGGCGACAGCCGCCCCGTCAGGTGCACCGACACCCGGACCGGGATCGGCGTCCGGGCGGCGAGGCCGGAGAGTGCGGCGTCGAGGCCGCGGTCCTCCAGGACGGCCGGATGCAACCCCCGTACGAGACTGCTCAGTTCCTCGATCGCCTCCTTCGCCTCCCGGTGCGCCTCGTCGATCACTCGGCGGGCGTCCTCGGGCAGGTCGCCGAGCGTGGCCTTGGCGATCCCCAGATTGACGGCCAGGGAGACCAGTCGCTGCTGGGCGCCGTCGTGCAAGTCCCGCTCGATGCGCCGCCGTTCGGCGTCCACGACGTCCACGAGTCCGGCCCGGCTCTCGGTCAGCACCTCGACCCGGCGCTCCAACTGCTCGGCACGGCTTGGTCCGAGCAGGACGGCCGCGATACGGGTGTCCAGCCGGGTGAGGGCGCCGGACAGCCACGCCGCCAGGTAGAGCAGGGCGATTCCGGCAGCCGTGAGGTACGCCGCCCAGGTCGAGTACTCGGGGTGATCGGCGCGGTAGTCCAGCGATACGAGCCAGATCCACACGTAGGCGAGTGCGGCGGCGGCCGCGGCGGCCCAGGTCAGCAGCACCAAGATCGCCGCAAGGGACACGAGCGGCCCGTCCAGGAGGTGGTACAGGAGCTGCCGCCGCCCGACCGGGGACCGCAACCACGCGCGCAACCGGGGCGGCCGTCCCTCATAGGGCGATGGGATGTCCACGCCCAGCCGGGTGCGGAAGCGGGCGTGCTGCGCCTCGGTCAGCAGCGGCCCGGCGAGCACGACGGCGGTGAGCGGCACGACCAGCGCGATCAGGACGGCCCCCGCCGATTCCGGGACGAAGAAGATCCACGGCAGGGCGATGACGAGCAGGACGCCGAACTGGATCAGCAGGCCCGTGGCGAGGAAGGCGACCTGTCGTCCGCTTCCTCGGAACTGCCGCAGGACCAGGGCCCGCAGGCGGGTGGCGGTGTGCATTGCTCAAACGCTACGTGCCCAGGTCAGGGGCGGTCCATGGTGCGAATGCCCGGCTGGGGGTGCAACTAGTACCACCCCCGGAACGGACAGCTGCGTTACTGACTGTGACCGCCGTTTCGCGAAGGCTTGAGGCCGTGGAGGAGAGCCGGAAACGCGAGGAGTGCGAACCGATGAGCATGCTGATCGTCCGTCAGGAACAGTCCGTCCGTGAGGTGCAGCGGGCCACTCCCCGCGCAGCCGTACGACGGCTCCGCCGCCGGTACCACACGGAACACGTCCTCGTAGGCTGCGGCCTGGCCCTGCTGCCCTGGCTGGTCGTGCTGGCGAACGGCCTGCCCGGTACCGCCGAGGCCGCGCACTGGAACACCGCCTGGGTCGGCCTGGACACCCTGGAGGCGCTGGGCCTGATCGCCACCGGCCTGCTGGCCGCCCGAGGCCACCGCCTGCACGCGCTCACGGCCTCCGCCACCGCGACGCTGCTGCTGGTCGACGCCTGGTTCGACACGATGACGGCGGCCACGAGCGGGGACCGGATCTCCGCGGTGGCGATGGCGCTCGGCGCGGAGCTGCCGCTGGCGACGGTGTGCGCGGCGCTGGCGGTACGGGGGCTTGCCCGCCATGCGGCGGCCTGACCGGTCGTCGGCAGAGCGGCTCGGGGCGTGGCCGTCAGCCGTCGCTGCGGACGTCCACGTCCGCACGCGAGACCGCCAGATAGCCGACGAAACCGAGGATGGCCACCGTCCAGGACAGCGTGACCGGACCCAGACCCAGGTTCAGGCCGCCCCGCTGGTGGCTCATGGCCATCCAGTCGGCGACGGAGGCGCCGAGCGGGCGGGTGATGACGTACGCCGACCAGAAGGCGGCGACCGCGTTCAGGCTGCCCCAGCGGTGCGCGACGGCCGGGACGGCGATGGCGGCGGCGTACACGACGGCCGAACCGAGGTAGCCGAGGCCGATCGTGGCGGTGAGGTCGCCGGCCGCGGTGCCGAGGGCGAAGGTGGCGAGGACGGCCGCCCAGTAGAAGGCCTCGCGGCGGCGGGTGTGGATGCTGTGGATGGAGAGCGTGCCCTCGCTGCGGTACCAGAGGAAGAAGACGGCGGCGAGCGCGACCATGAAGAACGGGGTCGAGATCAGGTACGGCACGCCGAGGCCGACATGCAGCACGTCGGCGGCCATCGTGCCGAACACGCTCACCACCACGATCGCCGTCCAGTAGATCCAGGCGACGTACCGGCGCACGGCGAACTGCACCGCCAGGGCGGCCACGAAGCCGACGCCGCCGATCCCGACCGCGGGGATCGGGCCGAGCAGATGGGCCAGCCAGTCGGAGGCCGTCTCGCCCATGCCGGTGGTCAGCACCTTGATGATCCAGAAGTAGACGGTCACCTCCGGCACCTTGCTCGCCGCGTGCCGCACACGGCGCGCGTGCTGCGCGGACTGTGCGGGCTCCGTGGGCCGGTTGGGGGTGAGGTGATCTGTCGTCATGGCAGGCACGATGACACGGTGGACGGCCGTCGCCACAGGCCCCTTTGCCAGAGTTTTGGCGCCCCTGGGGGTTGAGTTGCCCGAGCCCCGTCCGGGCCTGAACGCAACCTGAACAGGACGGCAGATGCGCTGTTCAGGGGCGCACGGCAGGTGGTAGGTCCGCCAGCCCCGTCGCCCGACCGTCCTCGTCCCACCGGACCACGAGGACGCGCTCCACGGCCTCCCGGTCGAGGGGCCCGAACACATGCGGGAACAGGACGTCGTCGGAGACTCCCGGCGGCGGCGCGGGATCCGCCGCCTCCCATACGCACTCCGCGGTCAGCCGCGCCTCGTCGAGCACCAGCACGAACAGCGGCCGGGTGGCGCTGCCGTAGAACGCATTGACGATCTTGAGCGTGGTCGCCTCGTCGGGGGAGCAGTGGACGAAGCCGTCCTCGGCGAGGGAGGCGGGGGCGTACGGCCGGTCGGGACTTGCGTTCCACTCGGCGCTCGGCACGACGTGATAGATCATGGGCCGGTTATACACCGGCGCCGCACCACCACCTGTGCTACGGTGCCAAATGGCAGTTTTGGTACCAGAGGCTTTTGAGTGCTCTTCGGCCTTCCGTCGACGAGCACTCTTTTTTGTTGAGGGAGATCAGGTATGGCATCCGGCACCGTGAAGTGGTTCAACTCGGAAAAGGGCTTCGGCTTCATCGAGCAGGATGGTGGCGGCGCCGACGTGTTCGCCCACTACTCGAACATCGCCACGTCCGGCTTCCGTGAGCTTCAGGAGGGCCAGAAGGTGACCTTCGACGTCACGCAGGGCCAGAAGGGCCCGCAGGCCGAGAACATCGTTCCCGCCTGAAGCTGACGCCGACGCGTTCGCACCACGTGGCTGGGGCCCGCACTCTTTGGGTGCGGGCCCCGGCTCGTTGCGTTTTCCCGCATTCCACCTGATTCCCCCCTTCCCTTTCTTCTTCCGTTCCTTCAGTTTCTTCGGCTCCTTCTTGCGAATCCTCATACGGCCCGTCCGGTGGGAGGCATTCCTCGATACGTGCCGCATCGAGGAGGGTTCCGCATGAACCGCACGCCCCGCACGAACGCGCGTACGAACACGCGTACGAGCAACACGCCCAAGAGATCCCCCCGTTCCCGTACGGGCGGCCGGGGCCGCCCCGCCGCGTCCGGCGGCGAGTTCGCACTGCCGGTCACCGTCACCCCCGCGCTGCCGCCCGTCGAGGCGTTCGCCGAGCTCGGCATGCCCGCGCGCCTGCTGGCCACGCTCGGCGCGGAGGGCGTGACCGCACCGTTCCCGATCCAGGGCGCGACGCTGCCGAACTCCCTGGCCGGCCGGGACGTCCTGGGCCGCGGGCGCACCGGCTCGGGCAAGACGCTGGCCTTCGGCCTCGCCCTGCTGGCCCGTACCGAGGGGCAGCGGGCCGAGCCCCGGCAGCCGCTCGCCCTCGTCCTCGTCCCCACCAGGGAACTGGCCCAGCAGGTCACCGATGCGCTCACGCCGTACGCCCGCGCGCTGCGGCTGCGGCTCGCCACCGTGGTCGGCGGGCTGTCGATCGGCCGCCAGGCGAGCGCCCTGCGAGGGGGCGCCGAGGTGGTCGTGGCGACACCCGGCCGCCTCAAGGACCTCATAGACCGGGGCGACTGCCGCCTGGACCAGGTCTCGATCACGGTCCTGGACGAGGCCGACCAGATGGCCGACATGGGCTTCATGCCGCAGGTGACCGCCCTGCTCGACCAGGTGCGCCCCGACGGTCAACGGCTGCTGTTCTCGGCGACGTTGGACCGCAACGTGGACCGGCTCGTCCGCACCTATCTGCACGACCCCGTCGTCCACTCCGTGGACCCGTCCGCGGGCGCCGTCACCACGATGGACCACCACGTGCTGCACGTGGAGGACGAGGACAAGCACGCCACCACGACCGAGATCGCCGCCCGCGACGGACGGGTGATCATGTTCCTGGACACCAAGCACGCGGCGGACCGGCTGGCCAAGAAGCTGCTGGCCGTCGGAGTGCGCGCGGCGGCCCTGCACGGCGGCAAGTCGCAGAACCAGCGCACCCGGACCCTGGCCCAGTTCAAGGACGGCCACGTCAGCGTGCTGGTGGCCACGAACGTGGCGGCCCGCGGCATCCACGTCGACAACCTGGACCTCGTGGTCAACGTCGACCCGCCGGGCGACCACAAGGACTACCTGCACCGGGGCGGCCGTACGGCCCGCGCCGGGGAGTCCGGCACCGTCGTCACCCTGGTCCTGCCCCACCAGCGCCGCGAGGTGTCCCGCCTTATGGCCGACGCCGGCATCACCCCGCGGACCACCCGAGTCCGCTCGGGCGAGGCCGAACTGAGCCGTATCACCGGCGCCCAGACCCCGTCGGGCGTGCCCGTCGTCCTGACCCCGCCGGCCACCGAGAACCGCCCGGCAGCCGGTGGCCGTCCGGCCCGTACGGGGTCCGCCCCACGCTCCCGGCGCGGCCGCCCCGCCCAGCAGGGCCGCCGCCGCTCCCCTGCGAAGGGTGCCAAGGGGAACGGCCACTGAGACCGGATGAATAGGGGCGATGGGGGGATGAGGGCTACTTCAGCCCGATCGCCGCACAGTCCGCCGCGTACTTGGCGGTGCAGATGTCCTTGACGGTGTAGACGCCGTCCTTGATCACGGTGGACTTGATGTTGCCCCTGGTGAGGGCGACCACCGGGACGAGCATCGCCGGGATCGCCTTCTGCGTCGGGCTGTCGACGGAGTCCTGAGTCAGCGCGTCGAACTCAAGGCTCTTGCCCTTCACCTTGTCCACCGCCATCTCCGCGGCGTTGGTCGCCTCCAGCAGGAACGACTTGTACACGGTCATCGTCTGCTCGCCGGCGACGATCCGCTGCACCGCGTCCAGGTTGGCGTCCTGGCCGGTGACCAGCGGCATCTTGGTGACGCCCGCAGCCTTCAGGGCGTCGATGATGGCACCCGCCATGCCGTCGTTGGCCGAGTAGACGGCGGATATGTTGCTCAGCCCGACAGACTGAATCGCCTTCTTCATGTTCGCCTTGGCGGCCGAGGGCAGCCACTTGTTGGTGTCGTACGACTTGGCGATGACGACCCGGCCCTTGAGCTCGCTGAGCGCGCCCTCCTTGAAGCGGGCGGTGTTCGGGTCGCCGGGATCGCCGTTCATCATGACGATCTTGCTGGTGGTGGCCTTGTCGCCCAGCCCGTCGGTGATGGCACGGCCCTGCACCTCGCCCACGAGCTCGTTGTCGTGCGAGACGTACGCGTCGATCGGCCCCTGGGCGAGCCGGTCGTACGCGATGACGGGTATCCCCGCGTCCTTGGCCTTCTTCACATCCGGCGCGATGGCCTTGGAGTCCACAGCGTCCACCAGAATGACGTCGACCTTGGCGTCGATCATCTCCGCGAACTGCGTGCTCTGCTTGGCCACGCTCGCCCCGGCGTTGGCGTAGCGGACCTTGCCCTTGCCGTGGGTGAGGGAGGCGACCTGCGCCTTGAATATGGGGTAGTCGAACTTCTCGAACCGCGCGGTGTCCTTGTCGGGCAGCAGCAGCCCCACCGTCATGTCGTCGCCCTTCTTCGGACTCGCGGAACTACTGCTCCCGCTGACGCTGTCGATGACACCGCACGAGGAGAGGAGGAGCACCGAGGCGCAGGCGAGAACGGGGACGACGGCGAAACGACGCGCGCCGGTTCTGCGGGGGGTGTGAACGATCACTTGCAGGTGCCTTCCGGGCAATGGAGGAGCGGGCCACCGGATGAAGGAGAAGCCAACGGGCTCGTGGAGACGACGTCAAGACATCCGGTTGTCATCCTTTCAACTTCATACGGAATCTCCTCATGAGGGTGGCGATCCGGCCAGCGCGACCCTTCCAACCCTTTGATAGGGACTTTGGCAGTAGGGGCTTTGACACCAGGAGTATGGTCTCTTGTATGGCGACGAAGAAAGTGACAGTGACGATCCCCGAGGACCTCCTGGACGAGATCCGCGCCGAGGCGGCCGAACGGGGCCTTTCGGCATATGTGGCCGAAGCACTGCGCTTCAAGCGCGACCGAGACCGGCTGCTGGAGCTGGTCGACTGGCTGCAGGAGGAACACGGCCCGGTCACCGAGGACGAGCGCGCGTCCGCACTCGCGGAACTGGAAGATCTCGACGCCGAGCACGAGCACCGCCGCACCACCGGAGGACACAACCCCGGAGAGGCCGCGTGAAGAAGCGCGCCGGCGAGCACAACCGAAGGCCACTGCGCGTCTTCGTACTCGACTGCGAGGCCTTGTCCCTAGCCGTGCGCGGCGACCGCAGGATGATCGCCTGGCTCGACCTCGCGGCCAGGGGTGAGGCCGAGGTGGTGACGTCTCCCATGACCCTGGTCGAGGCATACGACGCCAGAACCACCGAGCAGCGCTGGGACTGGGTCCTCTCCCGACTCAAGGTCACCGACATCGGAAAGGACGAGGCCCGCCAGGCCCGCCGCCTCCTGGCCGACGCCAAACTGCACGGCCACAAGTACGCCATCGATGCCGTGCTCGCCGTCATCGCACGCCGGCAGAAGGGGCAGGTGACCGTCTTCACCTCGGACGTGGACGACCTGGAGAAGCTCCTCCCGGACACCGTCGTCGTCAAGAAGGTGTGACAGAAGGTATGACAGGTAGTGCGCGGCCGGTGCTGGCAGGTTGTCTCGTGGCCATCGACGAAGCCCGACCGTCGGTTAGTAACTGCGTGACAACGCCCACGAACAACGGCGGACAAGCGCGAACGTCTACGGACCATCAGCGCAGGTGAAGAGGATTGCAACCCGAGGCAGCACCCCAGCCCCAGTTGCTTCGGGACAAAGAGGTCGTGGGTTCAATCCCGCCACCCCGACAGTGAAACACCACTTCAGGGGCCTGATCCACCATCGTGGGTCGGGCCCCTGAGTGGTTCCTGAAGATCGCTTGGGAGAAATCCGGTAGAAGATCTTGGTCGGCTTCCGTTCCTGGACAGGGGCGAGCTGTCGCCCGGCGCGCGCCGTCCGCCCGGCGAATAGCAAGCCGCCCCGCTCACGCCAAGTCCCCGACTGCGCCGCCGCAGACGGGGACTTGGCCCTGTGCGTTAGTTCCTCCGGCGACGCCCCTGCGCATAGGGGCCGTGGCGATCATGTTCCCGCCATTCCTCGTCATGGGGGTCGCGGTCTTCGCCACCCGCGTTGTCTCCAGGAGTCGAGATGTGTTCCCCATCGTTGACCTTGGCCAGCAGCGAGGCGAGGGGATCAGGGGGATCGTCGCTGAAACGATGGGAGCCGCGCTCGGGCAGTGGCCCCGGCTCTGTCCTGTCGTGACGCGATGATGTACCGCTCATGAGCAGCCCCCTCCGACTCACTGAGATGCACTCGAAATCCTTCCCTGGAAGGTCGCGGGCAACCCGACTTCGACCTTGCCAGTGCTGTGCAATCTTGCCGCAAGCCCACTGCCATCGGACACACGTCAGAACCCAACATGCGTCCGAACCTTGCGCGTTGGCTTCGCTGACGAGGCTAGGAATGCGCGCCGTCAACACCGTAGGACCTCGCGGCTCCGATTGATCGCACAGACGCAGCATGAACGACAGCAGGGGGTCGTTGTCGATCACCTGGGGGGTGCGCCGTTTGCCTTCCTCGATCAACCCGTACCACCTGGACGACGCGGACGGCGGGTACAACAACACCGCCCGCCATCTGCCCGCCAGCGGTCACTGGAGCTTCTTCGCACGAGCTCTATGAGCTGCGACCACCTACGAGTAGTCCGTGGCTCACGGCAGACGCAGATATCGGACGGCCGCGCCCGTGCCAGAAACGTGCCAGAACGTGCGGGGAACCACGGGGAATGGCGGGGACCGGGCCGCCGGCCAGTCGGGCCCCGCGCCCGCTCGGCTGCAGTTCAGCCAAGCAGCCTCCCACCGGGAACACGAGCTTCCCAAGCTGATGTCGCCTCTGTGTCCGGGCCCTCGAAGGGGGGAAGCATCTGAGCTATGGATCCAGGGTGGGCGGCCATGCTTGGGGCTCTGGTGGGGGCCGTTGCCACTGGCTGCGCGGGCGTCTTGACCTGGTGGTCCCTGCGATGGCAACAGAGTGCTTACGTTCAAGCCGAGCGCGACAAGTGGTTGCGCGAGAAGCAGCGTGCCACTTACGCCGACTTCCTTGATGCCATTCAAGGGGCCGTGGATGGACTGGAGTCGGCAGGCCGAGGCTTGAGTGCCCCAACGCCGGACGTCTCCTCTCTCTACAGCTGGCTGGGCGAAGAGGTGGTTACCCATGTGGTCTCCGCTCGTCGCAGGCTCGCCTCCGTCCAGATCGATGGGCCGGCATCGGCCGAGGTCGCTGCTGACGAGCTTTACAGATCGGTCAACACGTGCATGGTCGTTGCCATGCAGTGGCGTCAAGGTCTCGCTGACGACGCAGACGGTGAGCGACTCGCAGAATTGGAAGTCGGGTTCGATGAAACGTTGCAGATCGTCCACGGCCGCCTCCGGAACTTCACTCAGGTAGCCCGGGATGTGGTCCAAGGGGCATGACCTGTGGTGCAGGCTCCGTCTCAGTTTCCGTCTCATTCGGCCCGGTTCACGGCCGTTCAAGGGAGACCACCCGCCGGGCACGATGTACACGCCGACTGCCCATGAACGCAGGTGAACGCCCCTGCACACGCCCCAACACCCCACCACCACAGTTGGAAAGCGTGCGTCTGGTACCGATCCCACACGCACCACGGCAGGGAGTACAGCCCGCTGTCAGACCTGCGCTGTACGGTCCGCTCCATGGATGAGAGACCTACAACAAGTTGGCGCAGAGGCGTTGCCGAGGAAGCCGAAAAGCTTGCCGCCGGCACTCTGGAACCCGGCTGTGTATGCATGGCCGCGCTCTTTCCCGATGAGCTGCTGGTGGCCACCGATACCGTCCTTGACACCTTCGAGGCCGAGTTGCTCGCGCTGACCAAGGCCGACGACGCCCAGATCTTTGCCGTGGTGGAACGCGTCGTCCTTGCCCTGAACGCCGTGAACGACGCCCGCAACGGATGCGCCTTCGAAACCGGCGAGCGCGAAGAGTTGTGCGCCTACATCGACGAGGCACTCACCGAACGCGGCTTCGACGTGGTAGCGATGACCGCCCGACACGGACTCGGCCGGTACGAGCTCACCGACAAGTGGCGGACGTGGTGAGCAACTCGCCGACGTGACCCGCCACCCCAGGACGGGCCGTCTCAGTATCCGTCTGATTCGTCTGCGTTCAAGGGCGTTCAGTCGCGTTCCACGGCAGCCACGACTTGGGCGGTCGGCCGCCCATGAACCCAGGTGAACGCCCCCGCACACACCCCACCAACACAGTTGGAAAGCATGCACTCAGAAGGGCGCTCCCGACGTACTGACCCGCGTGCGCCCGCATCGCCTAACTCCGCTGACTGTGCGCCCTGCTCCCCGTCGGCTACGTGACACACGCTGGATGCCCAGACGGTAAGCGAACCAACGGGAGGGGGACACACCGTGGGTGAGTGGAAGCAGGGGAAGTGCGGTTGGCCGACGGCAGCCGGAGGTCGCTGTCAGAACAAGACGCTGAAGGGCACGTCACGTTGCTACCTCCATCAGGGTGACTGGACGAAGCGTGGTCAGGCCGAACTGAAGAAGCGTGCGAGCAGGCGTCGCAAGAAGTGATCCACGCGCGGTCCGGGACCTGGGCAGCTTTTGGGAGGGGGGTGTCGAAGCTTCACGAGCTCCCGTACCGACGGGGCTCGGGGATCTCTTCTGAGCCACCCCCGTTGGTCGCGCGCTCTCCCTATCGAGACAGCAGATCGACCCAACGCTTCGCAGCGTACGGGCAGCCGCTGACAACGCCCGTGCACCACAGGCGCACCAGATAGGGCGAGGAACAGCGAGGAATCACGGGGAAAGCGGCCCAGCCACAGAAGGTGGCAGCTCCACAGTTCGCCCAGGTCAACGCCCCAACTGCGCCCAAAATGCCTCAGCTTCCCAAGCTGAGAGCACGAGTTCGAGGTTCTCTACCCGCTCTGCAACCGAGGCAAGGGGGTCCGGCTACGACACCCTGTCCTCCTCGCCGAGGCATGTACGTTCCTAGCTTCCTAATTGCGACGGCGAAGGGTTCGAGGACTGAGCCCTGGATCCAGGGGGCGCTCAGCCACCCACCTCGAACCACAACAGCTTCCCGGCGTGACGGTCGAATGGGCCGTTGCCGAGGGACACGCCGCCCCAGCAGTCGGCGTATTCCTGTACGAGTTGCAGGCCGCGCCCCCCGTCGGCATCAAGCGGGGCGAGTGGGACATGGTCGTGGGGCGGTTGTCCGAAGGGTGCGGGAATGCGGGGGTGGCTGTCCCATACCCCGACGCGCAGGCGCCCGTCGGCGAGCGCGGTCAGGCGGAGGGACGCGGGGCCCTTGGTGTGACGATAGGCGTTCGTCACCATCTCGGAGATCAACAGCTCGACGGCGTCGAGGACTTCGGGCCTGCCATGGCTGTCCAGCACGGACCGTACGGTCATGCGTGCGACGCGTGCCGCGCGGGGGTCGTGGGGCAGGCGGAGGGCGTACGCCCAGGTGTCGCACGGGGATACGGTGACCATGAACGGCTCCTACGGTGGAGGGATTTGGCTCGCTCGGTGTCCCGGTCGGGCGGTGGCAGTGCCGCGCGGGGAGAGCGGCGCGCGGTGCGCTTCCGGCTTGTCGGCCGGGGGTTGAGCGGCTTGGGTTTCACCGTAGACTCGATTACTGAAGGTTTTGCTGAGTTCTGCAAAACCTTCAGTAATCCCCTTCGTGTGGGTGACCACTACGCCAGGTATACGAAACGGAGTGAGGGCATGGCACCGAGGCCCAACCCCACGGCCCGCCGACTCCGCATCGGAGTGGAACTGCGCCGGCTACGGGAACGCGCCGGCATGACCGCCGCCGAGGCCGCCAGGTCCTTGGGTACGACGCAGGCGCAGATGAGCAACATCGAGGCGAACCGCTTCGGCATCAGCGCGGATCGCGTGCACACGCTCGCCCAGATCTACGGCTGCACGGACCAGCGCCTGGTCGATGCCCTGGCCGCCATGGCTGCGGACCGTACGCGTGGCTGGTGGGAGGAGTACCGCGACACCCTGCCACCCCGCCTCCTCGACCTGGCCGAGATGGAACACAACGCGACGGCGCTGCGCGTAACCCAGGTCATCAACATCCCCGGCCTGCTCCAAACACCGGAACATGCCCGCGCGTTGTTCCGCGAAGCGGTTCCGACCCTGCGTCCACACGAGATCGAGTACCGCATCTCCCACCGCATCAAGCGTCAGGCCATCCTTCACCGCGAGCAGCCACCGCCGTACACGGCGATCGTCCACGAGGCTGCCCTGCGCATGCAGTTCGGTGGTCGCGAAGTGGCCAGGGCCCAACTGTGCCACCTCACCGAGGCCAGCGAGCACCCCGCCGTCAGCCTCCGCGTGATCCCCTTCGACGGCACCTCGTTCCCCACGACCGGCCATGCCATCGACTACTTCCATGGCCCGGTGCCCACCCTGGACACCGTCGAGGTGGACACCGCACACGGCAGCGAACTCGTCGACGCGGCAGGACGATTGGAGATGTACCGACTCGTCCTCGACCGCATGGAGGCCGTCGCTCTGACGCCCGCCCCCTCACGCGACCTCATCCACCGCATCACCCAAGACACCTGAGAGGCGAACCATGACCGAACCGACCTGGCAGAAGTCGACCTACAGCGAACAAGGTTCCGCCTGTGTCGAGATAGCCACGACCCCCACCGCCGTCCACATCCGAGACTCCAAGAACATCAGCGGTCCTCACCTAACCCTCGAACCCACAGCCTGGGCGGACTTCCTCTCGCACGCGGCGGACGCGAGGCACTGAGCACTAGGCCGAGCAATCCCGCAGGCAAGTCCTCGCAAGTACGCCCGCAAGCGCGACCAAGATCCTTACCCGACAACGCGAATATTGGCGTCGCCGCATCGACGGCCATGAGCAACCCCCGTAGCGTCGTGTCCCAGAGCCCCAACCGGGGCGGACAAGAGGGGGTTTCGGCATGGCGCGTGAGGAACTGACCCGGCTCACCGGTAACGGGAACGGGGAGTGCAATCAGAACGACTGCCCCAACGTCTATCGCACCGCAAGCGGCTCCATCGTCGTCCAGGGTGACGTGTCCGACGCCTTCGAGCCGCCGCAGGGTGAGGCCCTCGTCGAGATCCCGGAATCGGTTCTCAGGGAGGCCGTTCGTGTTCTTGGATGGTGAGGCTTGGCAGGCGAAGTTCCGGGACTTCCAAAGCGAAGCCTGGCGACTTGAGACGCTGCCCGTCTACAACGTCCCCCAGGAAGAGGTAGAGATCCGGGCCTACCTGGCAGGTGAGCGTATCGACCCTCACACCCACTCAAACGCGTACACCGAGGACCTGAAGAGGGTGCGCCGTGAAGGAAAGAGCAAGGGTCGCGTTCACATCGTCACTCGCCCTCTCTCCACCTACCTCCAGTATGAGTTCATGTATTACCGGCCGCACGCATTGGCCGGCGAAGACATCAGAATCATGGACGTGACTGGCAGGGAAAACCCCCTGATGGGCACTCAGGATTTCTGGATGTTCGACAAGAAAGAAGTCGTCCTGATGCACTACGAGGCGGACGGCACTCAGATCGGCCGGGAAGTGTACGAGGGCGACGTCACACCGTTCATCGAGTCCCAGCGCATTGCGCTCGCCGAGTCGGTGCCCTTTGAGGAGTACGTGAAGGGCCTTGACCTTTGAGCCGGAGGAGCTGGGCCAGTCCAGAGCGGACCTAGCCGAAACACTCAAGACGCTCCGCAAGCGGGCCGGGTTCACGCAGACCCGGCTCGCTCAGCGCTGCAATATGTCCCAAACAAAGATCAGCAACATTGAAGGCGCAAAGCTGACGCCGACTCTTGTTGATGTTGAATTGATTCTGAGAGCTTTGGATGCTCCCCCTGATCTTGTAGCGCATGTAGCGGTCCTTGCGCGTACCGCGAACACGGAATGGCAGGACGTCTGGTCACAGCGCCGCACGGGCCTGGAGAAGAAGCAGAATGAGCTGGCCGGCTTCGAGCGATCTTCTACGGAATTCCGGTACTTTCTGCTGTCCATGGTGACGGGGCTGCTCGCCACTCCGGAGTACGTTCGGGCCAGCCTCGCACACATCCCAGGCGACCATAGCAAGGCGATTGCACGGAAACTGGAACGGCAGTCCGTCCTCTACGAAACCTCGAAGCGATTCACGTTCATCCTGACGGAACAGGCTGTCAGGTGGCCGTTTCTCCCTGCGTCGGCGATGGCCATGCAAGTTGATCGGCTGGTGTCGATCAGCCTGCTTCCCAATGTCCGACTGGGCATCATACCCCTTGAAGGTCACATGCCCTCCGCCCCACTGAACACCTTCACGATCTATGACACACGCATAGCAACGGTAGAGACACAGACCGGGGCGATGGTTTTTCGAGACCATCGGGACGTGTCGGCTTATCTGGACGAGTTCGCCGTACATGAAAGCTATGCCTTGTTCGGAGGCGAAGGCAGGGAACGCCTGTCCGAATGGGCGGACCAATTCCGTTCGTGATCTTTACCCGACAACGCCAATAATGCTAGGCGTCTCCCCGCGCATGTCCGATCATGGATAGGTAATGAGCCGGGGAGGATTAATGGCGAGTACGCAGAAGCCCCAGGGATACGCACTGACGGAACTGCCCGCGGAACCGAAAGCAGTGCCAGGGTGCAGCGCATGTCTTGGTATTTGCGTTAGTCGGGAAAATGCCCGATCGAGAGGCAACTACAGCGCGGCATCAGACGCGAATGTGGAGCTGCGTCAGCACCAGGCAGAGGCACACAAATCGTGAGCGGGGAGACCCACACGCAGCTCTTTGCCGACCGGCCCTTGATGACGCTTCGGGTGTCGCGGGATTCCGGGCAGACCTGGGATTCCGAGCGGACCGTGTTCGCCACGGATGATCTCCCGCCTTTGATGACAAGTCAGTGGCCGCCGTGCCGGTGCCGGCACTGCACCGAGCCCGGCAAACGCCGCTGAAGCGTGTCGTCACTTCGATGAACTCCCGCCCGCGATGGGCGGCGGCGGTCGGTCATGACCGCGACCAGTTGAACAGGAAGGCGCAGCAATGCAGAACGGAACCGACCTGTACGCGCTCGACATCAACGGGGCCTCCCTCTTGAAGGCATGCGGCGGCCCCTGCACCGAGGGGTGCGTGACCCTCGCCCGGATCGGTGAGGACGCCTGGGCCCTCGGTGACAGCAAGCGGCCGGACGCACAGCCGCTCCGGTTCACCACGGCGGAGCTGGACGCGGCCGGGATCGACCCGGCGCGCTTCGGCGCGTCCGTCTGACGCCACCCCGCCAGTCGGACCCGCCCCTCCTTCGCCAACGGGCGGGGCCGACTGGCCGCCCTTCTCCCAACACCCCGAACGGGAACGACTGGTGCACCATCACGGCTATCTGTGGACCGGGGCGAAAGAACGCTTCGATCAGGAGGCCCTACGACGGCCCCCACATCCCGACCCACCCCCGGCCGGAAGCAGGCCGGAACTGATCCAGCGCTACCGGGAAGTGGCGGCGGAATTCCCGATCGTCGATCTGCCGCCACTGGAAACCGCGTACTGGCTGATCAAGCCGCGCTCGTTGGTTCGCAGCACATGGGACGAGGCCAAGGACGCGGCGGCCTGGATCAGGGAACAACTCGCCGAGCACGCACACCGGCTCGCCTGCACACACGACCGGAACGCCGCTCGACTCGACATGCTTGTCGAGTCAGCCGCTGAACGGCTCGATACGGGCGCCGATGTGTCGTACGGCCTCTACCTCGAACGCCCCTCGTACCTGCACTTGGCCGTGGTGACCTGTTCCCCGAACCACTCGAAGCCCACCCTGCCCTGTCCCCTCGTATGACGGGCGGAGGAGAACCCGGACTGGCTCAACTGGTTCGGCGAGGCGCAGCTGAAGTCGACCGAAGGCAAGGTCCTGTTGCGTTCCGGGCAGGTGGAGCGCGCGACGAGTTCCCTGGAGTCCTCCGTGGAGAGCACGGCTCCTCGGAACAAGGCCGTACAGTCCAGCCGCTTGCAGAGGCGCGGCTCACCGGCGGCGACCTGGAGGGGGCGCTGGACGCCGCGCACTACGGCGCAGGGCTCTTGGAGAGCGGTGTCAGTTCGTACTAGCGCTGGACCGCCTCAAAGAGTTCTACGCTCGGCTCGAACCGCACAAATTCGTCCCCGCCGTCCGCGAGTTCCGCGAGCGTCTTCAGGCGCTTCCCATCGCGGCCTGACAGTCGCCGTCTCGCGCTTCGAGCGCCAGCCCGCCCGCCCCGCCGGAGTAGTTGATCCAAATGCCAGGATGGAAGGCATGACGACGATCGACGGCGAGGTCGAGGCTGGATTCGAACCGGTGCGTGACGCGTTCGAGGCGAACTTCTCCCAGCACGGGGACATCGGCGCGGCGGTATGCGTGTACCGGGACGGCCGGCCGGTGGTGGACCTGTGGGGTGGCGTCGCCGATCCGGAAACCGGTCGTCCGTGGACACGGGACACGCTGCAACTGGTCTACTCGGCCACCAAGGGAGCGACCGCGACCGCAGCGCACATGCTCGTCCAGCGCGGCATGTTGGACCTGGACGCGCCGGTGGCGAAGTACTGGCCGGAGTTCGCCGCGAACGGCAAGGCGGACATCCCGGTGCGTTGGCTCCTGTCCCACCAGGCCGGGTTGATCGCGCTGGACCAACCGGTCCCGCTGAACGAGGCGTTGGCCTGGCACCCGATGGCGGCCGCACTGGCCGCTCAGCGTCCCCAGTGGACGCCGGGCACCGCACACGGCTATCACGGTCGCACCTGGGGCTGGCTCGTCGGCGAGGTGATCCGCCGAGTGTCTGGCCGGATGCCGGGCCGCTTCTTCGCCCACGAGATCGCCGCCCCCCTCGGGCTGGACTTCTTCATCGGACTGCCGACGGCTCAACGGCAACGTGTCAGCCGCATGGTGTACCAGCGGCCGGACGTCGACCTCACCACCGTGCCCGCCGAGTCGATTCCCGAGGAATTCCGCGAACTGGTCGCCGCCTGGCGCGACCCGAACTCATTGAGCAACAGGGCGTACGCCGTTACCGACCCTCCCGAGATCGACTTCGACTCGCCCGAGGTGCAGGCAGCGGAACTCCCGGCCTCCAACGGCATCAGCACCGCACACGGACTGGCGCGCATGTACGCCGCGCTCATCGGCAAGGTGGACGGCATACGCCTGCTCACCGCAACAACCCTGCAAGCGGCGACCAAGGAACAGGCCAGCGGCAAGGACCAGGTGATGCTGATCCCGAGCCGGTTCAGCTCCGGATACATGCTGCCCACAGAAGCCAACCCCATGACCAGCCCGAGCGCTATCGGCCACACGGGGCGAGGGGGCTCACTCGGCTTTGCCGACGTGGAGCACGGCATTGCCTTCGGTTACGTGATGAACAACATCATCGGAGGGGCCGGCGATGTGCGTGCGGCTTCGCTGGTTGCCGCGGTGCGAAGGTCGCTGGTGTAGACCGGAGCCGTCACAACTCCCAGCTTCGACCAGGAAGCCCTGCGGCGGCCCCCGCACTCCGAGCCCGCCCCCGGCCGGAAGCAGACCTGAACTGATCCAGCGCTGCCGCAGCGTCGACGGCCCCTTGAGCCGCTGTGCCGAAGCCGGAAATGTTCATCAGTGCATCCAATTCGCCCTATTCACCCAGGGGTACCTGAAGGCGTTGTAGGTAGAGGTCAGCTTGACGCCGGTGACCAAGAATGCGGCGTCACGCCTCGGCATTCCTCTCCCGAAGGGCAGCAATCTGAGGGGTTCTCAAATATCCTTCTGATAGAACGTCAAAAATGAGGCACCTCAAGTTCGCATCAAAACCGTTGATCGATTACCTATGAGCGCGTTACATTCCCGGTCGACCAAGATCACCATGCAAAACGCATGACCAGGGGGATTCATGCTCCGGGCCTCAATAGCCGCGCTCGCGACAATCGCATCAGCAAGTCTGGTTACCGCTCCCGCCGCCGAAGCAGCTGATGCGTCGACTGCCAGCCCGCAGAGCTGCCCCGAAGTGGGCGAGGTCTCCACCAGCTTCGGGGCCAAGCAGGGCTACTTCATCGGCGCACCTGTCCCTGTCTTCCGCTCCGGCCCGTACGGCCCCAAGGGCGGCTCGATGAGCGTCGCATTCCAAGCAGGCGCCACCGTCGGCGCGTCCGTGACCGGTACAGCGAAAAGCGAGATCAACGGGCTGATCGCCAAAGCCGAGGCAAGTCTGTCCGTCACGCTCCACGGCTCTATCACGGCTTCGACGACCTTGACCGGAACCTTCGCGGTCAGCCCGCACAAGATCGGGAACGCCAAGCCGGGATCGGACGGATACAAAATACCCTGGAAGAAGACCGAGATCGTCGCCCCTTGCAATGTCAAAACCATTGGTTCGGGTACCCTGACCGCGCCTTCCCTCTCCATCCGTATCAAGTACTGGGAGACCAGTTCATGAAGCGTGCGCCCGCCGCGTGGGCGGCTCTGGCTGCCGCTGCGGCTTTGGCGGGATGCAGTGGTCACCCGGCGGACCGAGTTACCACTGGTGCTCACCCTTCCAGGACGGCCAGCCCGGCTCATACGGCATCGGCTCTGCCTGTCACCGCCTCCGGGACAGGGTTGCGCCTTGTCGCTGGGACCCCCGTCCAGTTCGGTGCCGACAGCACGCCGGGAGTGGCAGGGAAGCTCGTTTTGACGTGCCGGGGTGAGGGGCCGGTCCGTGTTCAGCCCTCCAAGGGGCAGGCGACAGACGTACAGTGCGGCGGCTCTTACGAGTTGCAGACCGATGCCGGCGGCACCATGTTCACCGCCTCCACTACGAGCAAGTCAGCAATGACGCTGAGCTGGACTCTTGAGGAGATGGCGCGTTGATCGCCTGATGCTGGGGCCCGGTGGCGAAACAGGCCGGGTTCGGCGGTTTGCCGCCTGTTGGGACAATCTGAGGGAAGATCTCCGTCAGCCTCTCCCACCCACCGGCAGGCAATAACCCGAGAAGGGCCCACCCCGTGATCGTCTTCTTTGGCACCAAGGGATACCTGTACCAGCTCGCGATACTCACCCTCGTGTGCGGAGGCTGCGGCAACCCCGCCGCGCACACCCTCAGGAAGCGCGTCACGAAGTTCACGTTGTTCTTTGTGCCGCTGTTTCCCATCTCGACGAAGTACGCGACGCAGTGCACCTTCTGCGGGACCGAGCAGAAGGTGACCGCGGAGCAGGCCGAGCAGTTGCAGGCGCAGGCCGCGGGCGCTCCCGGCGGCGGTCAGGCGTACGGGCAGTCGCAGCAGCCGTACCAGCACCCTGGAGTCTGAGCGGTCGCCGACGCTACGGAAGACGGAAAAGGGACGAGCCGCAGGCCCGCCCCCTCCCCCCACAGCCGTCAGTCCGACGGGTTCACGACCACCTGCGCCGTGTTGTTCTTCGTGTTCGGGTCGAAGTTGGAGGACGCGTCCGAGTGCGGGTGCACGACGACCTGACCCGTCGCGTCCGGGACCACCCGGTCGATGTGCAGCTGGAACGGGAAGGCGACCTTCAGGTTCGGCTTGGCCCACAGCGGGAGGGTGCAGGCGTAGTGGCCGATGGCCGGGTCGTCGCCGGAGGTCCAGGCGCTGCGGCAGGTGTCGGGGACGGAGGTGGCCGTCGTGCCCTCCGGGAGGTAGTAGTCGATCGTGGCGACGGGGTCGCCGGAGCTGACGTTGCCGACCCAGGCCGGGCCGCGGTTGACGAAGCGGAAGCCGGCGGTGACGGTGTCGCCGGCCGCGCCGCTCACCTCGGTGCCGTGCACGGCGAAGTCGGCGGTGTTGGCGGCGGTGATGTGCCAGGAGCGGGCGTTGTCGGAGGTGTCGAGGTCGGTGGTGTCGCCGGTGGGTTCGACCTCGTAGTCGAAGCGTTCGTAGAGCGCGTGGTCCGTGACGGCGAGGTGTAGCGGTTCCGGCAACTCCACGGTGGCGCCGGGGGCTACCTCGGTGTCGAAGGAGCAGGTCACGTGCGTCATCGGCGTGTAGTCGCCGTTGGGGTCCGGCTCGGTGTATGTGCACTGCGGGTAGCGCGTGACGACGTCGAGGCCGTATGTCGCCCACATCTGCACGCTGAAACCGTGCGCGGTCTCGTTGCCGGTGTTGGTGACGGAGAACGGCACGGTGAGGTTCGTGCCGAGTGCTACGTCGGTGACGTCCTGTGGGGTTGTGATGCCGAGGTCCGGGCCGGAGCCGACCGTCACGGAGGTTTCCGCGGAGCCCTGCGGGGCGGTGAGCGTGCCGTCAGGTCCGCCGGTGGCCGTGGCGGAGTACTCGATCGCACCCTGCGCTCCCACGGCCGCGCCGGCCGCGGCCCGCACCTTCAGCTGCACCTGCGCGCTGTAGCGGGTCGGAACGTTGCCCGTGTCGCACACCGCGACCGTACCGGCGTCGTTCGGCGTGCAGTTGGCCGGCCAGGAGACGTCCGCGACCCCGGCGAGGCCCGAGACGTCGACCGTCAACCGCCCTGCCGTCACGGTGAAGTTGTCGTTGTCGTGGTACAGGCCGAGAGACAGCGACCGGTACTGCGCCGCGCCTCCGTCCGGAGCGACGGTGACCGTCTGCTCGTACGGTGCCTGGATCCACAACTGATCGCTCTGTGCCTCGTCGTCGGCGACGGCGACCCCGCTCCCGAGACCGGCGACCACCAGCGCTCCCACGGCTCCGGCACACGCCCCTCTGCGCAGCACACGCCCGACCGGGACAGAACTCATGACATCCCCCAGATGAGACAGATGGGACAGATGAGACCCCGGTGCAGTGATCAGTACCGGGCGCGAGTTGGACGGCCTGACGGGACGGAAGGTTGTACGGCCGTCCACGCACCGTCTGTCGCCGTTCACGGCCGCGGCTGGGTCCTCTTCGACCCGGGCTGGGTCGTCGGAATGCGCTGGGCGAAGAACAGGGCGACGAGGGCGGTCGCGGCGAGGACGGCGAGGGCTGCGCGCAGGCCGTCGAGGCGGGCTTCGGCGTTTGCGTCGAGGGCGGCCTGGGTCACTTCCGGGCTGGTGCCCGCCTGGTCGAGAGCGTCCTTGAGCTGTGCGTCGGACAGGAAGGGCACGCCGCTCTGGAGTTCGGTGGTCGCCTGGTTCTTGACCTCTGCCGGGATCGCCGGATTCTGTTCGACGGACGTCAGGAACGAGGTCGTCAGGGCGGCGATGAGGATCGAACCGGCGAGGGCGGTGCCGATCGACGCGCCGAGGTTGGTGACGGCGTTCTGGACGCCGCCGACCTCTGCGCTCTGCTCGTCCGGCACCGCGGACACGGTGACCGACCCGAGCTGCGAGGCCAGCGCGCCCATGCCGAGGCCGATGAGCAGAAGGGGGATGGTGACGATCTCGCCGCCCGCGTCCGCGTCGAGCGCGGCCATCAGGACGACCGCCCCGGCGAACAGCGCGAGGACGCCGAGCCGTACCACCAGCCGCGGCGAGACGTCGGGCAGGAAGCGCGGGATCAGGATGGCGGCTGCCAGCAGGGTCAGCGAGAGCGGCAGGATGTGCGCGCCGGTCGACAGGGCGGACAGGCCCAGGGCGACCGAGAGGTAGAGCGGTACGAGGAAGAACACGCCCATCTGCACGAGGTACTGGAAGAAGAACATCGTCAGGCCGCCGGTGAGCTGCCGGTTGTGCAGCATGTCCGGGTCGATCAGAGGGTCGCGCCGTTGCCGGACCTGGTACGCCTCCCAGCGCAGGAAGAGCCAGACGAGCAGCAGCCCTGCCAGCATCAGCCACACGGTGAGCGAGACGCCGAGCCAGGCCGGGGCGTCGGGCTTCGGCTTGAACCAGCCCCATTCGTCGGAGCGCAGGACGCCGTAGACGAAGATCCCGAGCCCGAGGGCGGAGAGTACGGCGCCGATGAGGTCGAGGCGCTGACGGGCCTCGGTCGGTGCGTCGGCGATACGGCGGGCGAGGAGCAGGATGGCCAGGACGATCGCGACCTCGCCGACGAACACCCAGCGCCAGGAGAAGTACGTCGTCGCGATGCCGCCGATGAGCGGCCCGAGCGCGATCGCCACGGCCCCGGCTGCCGCGACCAGACCGTAGGCGGCGGGCCGGCGTTCCGGGGGGAAGTTGCCCGCGACCAGCGCCACGATCGCGGGGAGGATGAGTGCGGCGCCGACCCCTTCGAGGAACGACCAGCCGAGCAGAAGCACCGTCAGGTTCGGGGCGAGGGCGGTGGTCAGGGAACCGCAGCCGTAGATGACGGAGCCGATCACGAAGGCACGTTTGCGGCCGATGAGCGCGCCGACCTTGCCGCCGGGGATCATGAACATCGCCATGACCAGCGTGTATGCGGTGATCGCGCCCTGGATCCCGGTCACCGTGGTGCCGACGTCCTCGGCCACGGTCGCGATCGACACGTTCATGACGGAGCTGTCCAGCGCCATCAGGAACTGCCCCGAGGCGAGCGTCAACAGGACGATGCGGCTTGAGGACGAGCCTTCGGGCGTTCCGTCGCCGTTTGTTACATCCCCTGTTCCATCCCCGTTGGCCATGCGCCCATCGTGCCTACGCCCCTGAGGGACGGGCCGTTGCCGCGCAGCGAGGTCAACCGGACGGCGCACGCCTCCTCCGTACGAAGGGTCAGATAACTGTAAAGAACCTTGACAGACAATTGGTCTAGTCCAAAGATGGTCGCTGTTCGCCCCCACCCCCCGTTCCCCCTTTCCCTTCCGGCCTCATGGGAGCGTCAATGAGACGACCTCGTTCTCTTCGTGCGTTGCTGTCCTGCATCACCGTGACCGGGCTGTCGGCCGGGCTGGTCGCGCTCGGGGGAGGTGGGGCCTTCGGAGCGGATGCTGCGGCCTCGCGGCCCGCGGCGCCCATGCCCGCCCATGTCGCCGCCCCGTACTTCGAGGCGTGGACCGGGGAGAGCCCGGCCGCACTCGCCGCCGCCTCCGGCAACAAGTACCTGACCATGGCCTTTCTGCAGACGGACGCGGCCGGTTCGTGCACCGCGTACTGGAACGGCGACACCAGCCAGCCCATCTCCAGGTCCGCCTCGTCCTCCTTCGGCAAGGACATCGCGGCCATCCAGGCCCGCGGCGGCAATGTCATCCCCTCCTTCGGCGGCTACGGCGCCGACACCACCGGTACCGAACTCGCCGACAGCTGCACCAGCGTCGACGCCATCGCCAAGGTCTACGAGAGCCTGGTGACCACGTACGGGGTCGAGCGGATCGATCTCGACGTCGAGGCCGACTCCATCAACAACACCGCCGGGATCGACCGCCGCAACAAGGCCATCGCCGAGGTGCAGCGATGGGCCGAACGCACCGGGCGGCGGGTGCAGTTCTCGTACACGCTGCCCACGACCGCCACCGGTCTCGCGCCGAACGGCGTGGCGCTACTGCAGAACGCCGTCGACAACCACGCGCGCGTGGACGTCGTCAACATCATGACCTTCGACTACTGGGACGGCGCCACCCACGACATGGCCGCCGACACCCAGACGGCCGCCGCCGGGCTCGTCGGTCAACTCGCCGCCCTGCACCCGCACAAGAGCCGTGCGCAGCTCTGGCACACGGTCGGTGTCACCGAGATGCCCGGCATCGACGACTTCGGGCCCCAGGAGACCTTCACCACCGACGACGCCGCGAAGGTCGAGAAGTGGGCCGAGGGCAAGGGCATCGACACCCTTTCCTTCTGGGCGCTCCAGCGCGACAACGGCGGCTGTGTGGGCACCGCCGGTGCCAACTCCTGCTCCGGGATCGCCCAGGACACCTGGTTCTTCAGCCACGCCTTCGAGCGGTTCACGCACCGCTGACAGCTGCGAACTCACTCTCTCCGTCCGTTCTTCTGGTCCTTTCCGTCGGGCGTCGGCAGCAGTGCCCGCACCTCCCAGCCGGGGCCCGTCGTCCTCGGCCCCGTCCGCAGTTCGCCGCCCAGCGCGGTGACGCGTTCCCTCAGGCCCACCAGGCCGAAGCCCCCGCCGTGCGCCGCGGCGGGGAGCTGGGCGCCGCCGCGGCCGTCGTCCGTCACCGTCACCGACAGCGCGGCGCCGTCGTATCCCAGAGCGACGGTGATCTCGGTGGCGTCGGCGGCGTGGCGGCGGACGTTCGTCAGGGACTCCTGGACGACTCGGAAGGCGGCCGCCTGCACCTCGTGCGGGAGGTCGTCGGAGGCGTCGGGGTCGCGATGCAGGGTGACGCGCCCGCCGGGGCTCGCAAAACCGTCCGTCAGTTCGGCAATGGAGGCGAGGTCGCCCACCGGGCGCCGGTCCGCCTGCTCCGTGGTGTCGCGCAGGACGCCGACCGTGCGGCGCATGGACGCCAGTGCCTCGGTGGCGGCGCGTTCGATGCCCGCGAGGACCGGATCGAGGCCGTCGCCCCGCTGCTCAGGCGGGGCGGCCGCCATCATGCGGGTCATCTGGGTCTGTACGAGGATGCCGGTGACATGGTGGGCGACGAAGTCGTGCAGGTCCGCGGCGATCGCCAGCCGCTCCTCGCGGCGGGTGTCGGCGACGGCGACCGTGCGGCGGTAGTCGACGGAGCGCAAGTAGGCCGCGAGGCCGCCGACCAGGCCCACCAGGACCAGCCCGACCAGGACGTACACCGGCGCCTCGTCGCCCGACCACAGCGTCCGGTAGTAGCGGACCGGCATGAGCAGCACGGCCCCCGCGGCCAGTACGCCGCTGATCACGGCCCAGCGCGGAGTGCAGTGCCGTACGGCGATGAACAGCAGACACAGCAGTACGGCGATCTCGCCGGGGCCGAAGGGCACGATCCGGTGCCGTATGAAGGAAGCCGCTGTGTAGAGGAGGGAGAGCAGCGCGGGTGCGGCGGTGCGCAGTTGCGGGGTGAGCCATGGGGGGCGGCACGTGGCCGGCCACAGTACGGCGGTCAGGCCGACTGCCAGGACGGCGGCCGGACGCCAGGCGGGGTAGCCCGCGTCGCCCGCGATCAGCAGGTCCCACGCCGAGAGCGCGAGCAGGGCGCCGACGGAGGCGCCTCGGGCGAAGCCCCGTAGCCAGGCGGCCCGGTCCGGAAGCTGCAGCATACGGATCACGGTATGCGGCCCGGCCTGCCACGGGATCGGCCGAACGGTCGAGGCGGAGGCGGTAACTACGACTGGTACTTTCCCGTCATGCCGGACAGCAAGTTCCTCGTCGGTGTCGTGGGCGGCGCGGCCGCCGTGCTTCTCGTCGGCGGTCTCGGCACACGGCTGATCTCCCGCACCGAGTCGACGACCGAGCTGAACCAGTACGACACCGTCACGGTGGACGGCCACCGGGCACTCGCGTCGAACATCGTCGCCGGGCGCACCGAGAGCCTGTACCACCCGCTCCCCTGGGTCGGTGTGAAGGTCCATGTGTCCTGCCCGAGCGGTCTGAAGGCGGTCGCCCACACCACCATCACCTGTACCGGCCGCAAGAACGACGGCACCACCGTCGACATCCCGGTGACTGTGATCAGGGCCACGGACTCCCACATCACCTGGAAGTTCCGCCGCTGACCTGCGAGTTCGACCGCCGGGTGCGAGGCGTGAAGAGAATCCGCGCAGGAGGTGCACACAGACCTCACACAGTCTTGCGAATCCACCGTTACCGTTGGCGCCCGTTCGGATCTCCCGTTCGGATCTCCCGTGCGAACCGTCAGGAAGACAGGCGATGGACTACTGCTCCTCGTGCCGCCGGCACCTCAACGGCGCCCTGGTGTGCCCCGGTTGCGGTGCCTACGCCCCGGACATCGCACCGGTGACCGCACACGGCCGCACCACCGCGGCCCCGGCCGCCATGGCGTCCTGGCCGGAGCCGGCCGCGGCATCTGCGGGGATATCGGCCGGGATACCCGACGCCGATGCGTACGACGACTTCGACGGCCTCGGCGGCCTCGACGACTTCCAGGCGGCCGAGGGTGGCGCCGAGAGGCCGGCAACGGCGTCCGTTTCCGCGTCCGTTTCCGCCTCGCAGGGGCCGGGCCGGGCGGCCCGGCGCCGGCAGCGGGCCCGCTGGAAGAAGAACCAGCGCAAGGCCGTGGTCGCGACCGCCGTCGCCCTCGTCGGCGGCGGACTGACCGTCGCCTCGATGGACCGCGGCTCGGGCCACGGCAACCAGGCGTCGGCGGCCACGGACCTGTCGAGCATGGGTTCCGGGGAGAAGTCGGTGGACACGTCGGCGGATCTCCCGTCGACCGCCCCGGGCACGGGCAAGCACCGCAAGCCGCGTGCCGACGAGGCGTCCACGGGCGGCAGCGCGCAGCGCTCCACCACTGCCACCGCGCCCCACACCGACTCGGCGAAGACCCAGCAGTACACGGCCCCCAAGCCGAGCTCGACGTCGGCGACGGCGGTACAGCAGGCGACCGGGGCCGTCGAGGACACCACCTCGACGGCCACCGACACCGTGTCGAAGACGACTCAGCCCTCGTCCTCGACATCCACTTCCGGCACGAGCACGAGCTCCGGATCGGGATCGGGATCGGGATCGTCGAGCACGTCGTCCGGCTCGTCCTCGAACACGTCCGGGTCCGGTTCTTCGGACACGTCCCAGTCGGGCTCCGGCACGGCGTCGACGTCCCCGTCGGGGCTCTGCGTGCTCAACCTGCTGTGCGTGAGCTGACCTCTTAGATCTCTTAGACCTCTTGGGTCAACTCGCCTCTCCTTCAGGCGAGTTCACGAAACCGGTGACCCGCCGTACTGCAGCGCATCCCCGTCCAGGTGGCGCTGCTGTACGGCGGTGACGGCGCGGACGACGAAGATGCCGGCCACGGCCGCGCCGACGACCGCCGCGTCGAACGCCAGGAGCTGCCACACATGCGTGTAGGCGCGGGCGATGACCTTGTCGGCGGAGTCGCCGCCCGTGATGCCGACTCCACCGAACGCGCCGATCAGCCACAGGCCCCACCACACGTTCAGGGAGCGGGGCAGCCGTTCGCCGGGAGCGCTGGACCGGTAGGCGTCCGCGACGATCCCGCGGGGGAACCACAGGTTGATGATGGGCACGATCCAGCCGAAGTACACCCACAGGGCGGAGTAGCGCGGCCTGGTCCCGGCCAGATCGCCCCCGTTGTCCCGGACGCGGCCCAGCCACACCACGAACGCGATCCCGCAGACCAGCGCGGCAAAGCCCGACGCTGTGCCGACGAGGTGGTACGAGTCCTCCAGCGAGGTCAGCGTCCGGTGGTTCCCCCCGCCCTGATCCGGCGGCCCGGAGGCGGGCTCCCCGGCCATCGCAAGCCGGATGTGCCAGACGGCCCGCGCCACCCATCCGGCACCGGCAAGGGCGAGGGTGACCATGGCGACGAGGCTTGCGGCACGGACCGGGCGCAGGGCGGGGGCGGGGGAAGCCGAGAAGGCTGTGGGGGGCTCTATGTGGTCGTTCACCGGGGCATCCTCGCCGACGACGGGCGACGCCCGCCACTCCGACATGCGCGGCAGCGGCCATCGGCCATCGGCCCTTCACTCATCTTTCACGGCCCGCGCGGGCGCACGGTGCGGGCCCAGTTCCCGTAGCACGTCGGCGAGCTGGGCGGCCGTGAGGGCGGGGTCCGGAAGGGACGCCGGTGCCGGGCGCAGGCCGTCGAGGAGCAGGGCGAGGGGGCGGCGCCAGGTGTCCGGTGTCTCCGGTGTGGTCGCGGCGGTCGCGGCGGTCAGGGCCGGGACGGCGCGGCCGAGGGCGGCCAGCGCGAACAGGACGTCCTCCGTGGTGACGTCCGCACGGATCGTGCCCTCCTTGCGCCCGCGCGCCAGCAGCAGTTCCAGCGTATCCCGGTTGTGTGCGTGCACATCGTCCAGCGCCTCGATGCCCTGGACATGGGTCGTCATGAGGTCGTTGGTGCCGCGGTCGGCCGCCAGGGTACGGAAGACGGCCTGGAGATAGGCGTCGAGGCCGGTCCAGGCGTCGGGGGCGGTCCGGGCCAGCTCACCCGCGGCGACCGTCGCACCGAGCTGGTCGCGGAAGACGGCGTCGATGAGGGCGGCGCGCGTGGGGAAGTGCCGGTAGAGCGTCGCGTTGCCGACGGCCGCCCGGCGGGCGATCACGTCCAGCGGCGCGTGCAGCCCCTGCTCGGTGAACACCTCGTGGGCCGCCTCCACCAGGAGTTTCCGGTTCCGCCGCGCGTCACGCCGCTGCGGGGCGGCTGCATCGCCTGCGCCGACGGTCATCGTCATCGCCCTCCGGGAAGAAGTGGGGAGTGCTCCCCGGTACTCATGCTATCGTCGGACGGCGAAATGGGGAGCACTCCCCATTTCAAGCAGCGGTCCCGCTTCGCGGGGGAGAGCGGGACCGCTCCGCACTTCCTGAGGGGGACGTTGTGAGCGCAAGCGGCACCGCACTGGTACTCGGCGGCGGAGGCCCCGTCGGCGGCGCGTGGATGACGGGAGTTCTCGCCGGCCTCACCGACGCGGGCATCGACCTCGACCGGGCCGACGTGGTGATCGGCACCTCGGCCGGCGCGATCTACGGCTCCCGGCTGGCCTGCGGTCAACCCCCGCGCGAGCTGTACGAGCGCCTGCTGGCCGGCGACGACCGCATCGACCTCGACGTCACTGCCGCCCAGACCCTCCGCTTCCTCTGGGCCGCCATGGGTTCCCGGGACCCCGAGCGCTCGATACGGCGCCTGGGCCGGGCCGCCCTCGCCGCCCGCACACCGCCCGCGGCTGAAATGTCCGCCGCCGTAAGGGAGTTGCTGCGGGGGGCGACGGACTGGCCCGCACGGCCATTGCGGATCGCCGCGGTCGACGCGGTGACCGGGGAGGTGGCGGCCTTCGACGCGGACGCGAAGGTGGGTCTCGTCGACGCGGTGGCGGCCAGCTGCGCCGTCCCGCTGGTCTGGCCGCCCGTCGCACTGGTCGGCCGCCACTGGATCGACGGCGGCACCCGCTCCACGGCCAACCTCCAACTGGCCCGCGGATACGGCCGGGTGCTGGCCGTCGTCCCGATCCCGAACGCGGTCGGACCGCACCCGAGCGCACCACGGCAAGCCGCCGAACTCGCCGACGACGGGGCCGCCGTATCCCTCCTGTGCCCGGACCGCACCGCGCGCCGGGCGATGGGGCGCGACATGACGGCGAACGCCCGCGTCCCCGCCGCGGCCCGCGCCGGATACGCCCAGGCCACGGCGTCGGCGGAGTCGGTGGCCGAGGTGTGGCAGGCATGACCTTCGCCACCGATCCGGCGCTCTTGCCCTGGCGGACCAGCGCACTGCTACGCGGACTGGCCGAACTGCCAGTCAAAGTGGCCTAGTTGAGGAGTAGCCGAGTGACGCCGGTGGCTCACTCGTCCTCCGGCGGCTCCCCTTCCACCAGCCGTTCCGCGATGTCGTCGGCCCATACTTGTGCCCACTGGCGGAGTTCGGTGATCGCGTCCGCGTCGAGCCCGTAGGCGGCGAACTCGGTGTCGTCGATCCACTCCGCGCCGACCAGACGTGCCTGAAGGTCGGCGAGATCGAAGGTGTCGAGGGCGTGGCGGCGGCCGAGTTCTTCGAGTTCGGGGTGGGTCCAGCGATTCGCGGCGGCTCGGACGTCGATGAGGTCGCGGGCGAGGCCGCGGTCGACCAAGGCCCGGACTCCGGTGCCGACGACGTCCTCGAGAGAGAGGGTCAGGCCGTACTCGGTCTGCACGGGCGGCCGCCACAGGACTTCCTTGAGCACGTCGACCTCGTAGTCGTCGCCACTGTCCGGGTCGGTGACGATCAGCTGTGCGCAGAGAGGATCCGTCTCCAACGCCCTTACCTGCCAGCCTCGTTCCGCCAGCCCCGCCCGCACGGCGGCAGCGATCTGCTCCATGCCCTCGGGATTCTCGGTGGCGACGTCGAGGTCCTGGCCGGGGCGGTCGACCAGGCCGTGCGCCTGCACGCCGTAATCGCCCGTGAGTGCGAGCGGGTAGGGAGCGCCGACGGCAAGTACGTCGGTCAGCAGGCGACGCTGCAGTTCGGTCGGATTCACGCCACGGCCAGAGTGGTCTTCGCGCGACGCAGGTCAGAGGGGGAGGGCGGTGCAGCCATGTCCGGATTATTACTCGGGGCACCGAGCGCTAGGTGTATTGCCCTGAGAGGTTAGGAACGCGGCTGGCGGGTGGCTGGCCCTTCAGCGCGGTGTGTCCGCGGTGGTGATTGTAGGTGTGCAGCCAGCCGGCGAATGCTGCGTGCCGTTCAGCCTGCGAGTG
>NZ_JARHTP010000019.1 GCF_029223485.1 Streptomyces coacervatus
GCAGGCTGAACGGCACGCAGCATTCGCCGGCTGGCTGCACACCTACAATCACCACCGCGGACACACCGCGCTGAAGGGCCAGCCACCCGCCAGCCGCGTTCCTAACCTCTCAGGGCAATACACCTAGGAGGCTTGGGAGTCCTGGGAGGCCTGGCGCCGCAGCCCGCCCCGCTGGTCCTGGAGCACCGCGTCCTGAAGTCGCTCCTCGGCGCATGGGCCCTGGCCGCCTGCTCGCCGGAGGAGACGGCGGCCGTCGAGGTCCACCTGGGCGACTGCGGCACCTGCGCCGACGAGGCGCTGCGGCTGCGCGAGGCGGTCGGCCTGCTGCACCAGCCGGAGAGCCTCGACCTGGACCCGGCCCTGCGCACCCGCGTCCTGGACGGCTGCCTCGACCGGCGCCCGCCACGCATCCCGGTGCCCGAGTGGGCGGCTCCGTACGACGCCGAGACCGCCCGGCTGGACGCCCTGCTGCAGGACATCGGGGACGCCGAGTGGCATGCGCCCGTGCGGCTGCGCTGGTTCGAGGGCGAGGGCCCGATGACCCGTCGTACGACGGTCGCCGGGGTCATCGCCCACCTGCTGACGGTCGACGGGCTGGTCGCGGTCGCCCTCGGCCTGGACGACCCGCTCGGTGACGTCGCAGCCGCGAGCCCCACACCCCGGGCCCGCACCGAGGCGTACTGGCGCACCTCGCACTTCCCGCCCACCCGTGCCGTCCGGGCCCCCTGGCGCGAGCAGACCCATGACCTGGTCCGCACCGTGGCCTTCACCAGCGACTCGGGCCCCGCCCGGCTGGCCGTCTCCTACGGCGACTTCGAGCTGCCGCTGCAGGACGCGATGCTGGACCGGGCCTTCGAGTGCTGGGTGCATGCGGAGGACATCGCCGAGGCGGTCGACTACCCGTACGGGCCGCCGTCCCCGCGCCATCTGCACGGCATGATTGACCTGGCGGCACGCGTCCTGCCGACGGCACTCGCGGCCCGCCGCCAGGCCGGCCTGGCGGCACCTCCCCACCACCGCCACCTCGTCCCGGCGGGCGAGCCGGGCCGCAGCCTCCGCCTGGAGATCGAGGGCCTGGGCGGCGGCGAGTGGCTGATCCCGCTGGACTCCCCGGCGGCGCGAGGCTCTGCCGAGCATGAGGTGGCGCATGTGGCCCTGGACGGCGTGGAGTTCTGCCGGCTGGCGGCGGGGCACGTGTCTCCTGCGGAGGCGGCAGCAGGGCAGGGCGGTGACCGCGAGGCGATCAGGGATGTGCTGTTCGCGGCGGCGAGCTTGAGCCGGATGTAGGAGTGGGTTGCGGATTCGTCGGCGAGTGCGGGTGGGTGGGGGCTGGTCGCGCAGTTCCCCGCGCCCCTGAAAACCGTGGGGCCACTGCACGGCTGTTAGGGGCGCGGGGAACTGCGCGAGCAACCACGACGCACCCGCACCCGCCCGGCAACCGAACCCCCCGAGCTACTAGGCGAACACGACCGTCCGCCGCCCATTCAGCAAAATCCGCCGCTCGGCATGCCACTTCACGGCCCGCGCCAGCGCCTGGCACTCCACGTCCCGCCCGACCGCAACCAACTGATCCGGCGTCACGTCATGCCCCACGCGCTCAACTTCCTGCTCGATGATCGGCCCCTCATCCAGGTCGGCGGTCACGTAGTGCGCAGTCGCCCCGATCAGCTTCACACCCCGCGCATGCGCCTGGTGATACGGCTTCGCACCCTTGAAGCTCGGCAGGAATGAGTGGTGGATATTGATGATCCGCCCGTTCAACTGCTTGCACAGATCGTCGGACAGCACCTGCATGTACCGAGCCAGCACCACCAGCTCGACATCGTTCTCCCGAACGATCTCCAGCAGCCGCGCCTCAGCGTCGGCCTTCGTGTCCTTCGTCACCGGAATGTGGTGGAAGGGGATGTCGTACGAGCCCACCAGCTCGGCGAAATCCGTGTGGTTGGACACCACAGCCGCGATCTCCACCGGCAGCGCACCGATACGCGCCCGGAACAGCAGATCGTTCAGGCAGTGGCCGAACTTGCTGACCAGCAGGACGATCCGCATCTTCTCGTCGGCCCGGTTGATCTGCCAGTCCATGCGGAAGGAGTCACCGATCGCGGCGAAGCTCGCCCGCAGTTTGTCCACCGTCACCGGCGCCTCCGCCGAGAAGTGGACACGCATGAAGAACAGACCCGTGTCGTGGTCGCCGAACTGCTGACTGTCCTCGATGTTGCAGCCGGTCATGAAGAGGTAGCTCGACACGGCGTGCACGATGCCCGGCTTGTCGGGGCAGGAGATCGTGAGGACGTACTGGTCGGCGGGCGCTGCGACTCGGGTGGACTGCTCGTTCATGCAGGACAGGGTCCCATAAGTGAGCCCCCGCCCGGGCCGGAGTCCGCTACGCGGACCTCGTCATGATCCGCAGCACTTCGAGCGTGCGCGGCGGCACGTCCGGGTCCTCCCCGTCGGCCATGGCCATCCGCACATGCGCGTCCCGGGCCGCCCGGACCGCCTCCGGCCAGGCCTGGTTCTCGACGTACGCGGAGACCGCGGCGTCGGGCCCGACCTGGTGCATGATCCGCAGCACCCGGAGCACGGCGGTGTCGACGAGGGCCGCCTCCTGGGAGTCCCGGAAGATCGTGCCGACGTATTTCTCGGCGGACCAGTTGTCCAGCCAGGTGTCCTCGACCAGCCGGTACACGGCGTCGGTCACGTCCCCGTATCCGTCGACGCCGGCCAGCCAGACGTTCTGCTGGAACGCCGGATCGGAGAGCATGTGCAGCGCGGAGCGCACATTGCTGCGCCAGCGCCACCACGGCATGTCGTTCAGTGGCATGCCGCCCATGGTGGAGGAGCGACGGCCGCGACGGGAAGAGTTCTCCGAACCTTGCACGGTCATCGATCGTACGTTCTCCCGCTCGAGCGTCTGACCGACCCCCGTAATTCACCTTTACGTCACCGGTCCATAACCGAAGGTCACCCTCGGGTTGGCGGTGTGGCGGAAACGTGTGTGTCCATGACCGGCAGGCGACGCAATCGCAGCACCTTCCTCCCCACCCGCACCCGGCCGCTCCGAGCCACCGCCCTGTCGGCGGGGGCGCTGGCCGTGTGTGCGTCGCTCGCCGCCGGATGCGGGGTCATCCCCGGTGCCACGGGGGGCTCCGGGGATGACCCGATCACCGTCATGACCTGGGCCCCTTCGGACACCAAGGCGACCAACAAGCCCGGCATGCCCGCCTTCGCGCAGGCCTACGCCCGCTGGATCAACGCCCACGGCGGCATCAACGGCCGCAAGCTGAACGTCCTGACCTGCAACGAGCACAACGACAGCGTGGCCGCCGCGAAGTGCGCCCGGACCGCCGTCAAGGAGAACGTCGTCGCGGTCGTCGGCTCCTACAGCCAGTACGCCGACACCTACCTCCCCGAGCTGGAGGGCTCCGGCATCCCCTACATAGGCGGCTACGGCGTCACCACCACCGAGTTCACCAGCCCCATGTCCTACCCCGTCAACGGCGGCCAGCCCGCCCTGCTGGCCGGCCTCGGCAAGGAACTCGCCGACAGCTGCGGCCCCGTCGCGCTCGTACGGCCCGACAGCATCGCGGGTGACGAGCTGCCCGCCCTGCTCGACTCCGGTCTGAAGGCCGGCGGGCACGCCGACGCGATCGACCAGCGGGCGGCGGACGACACCACCGAGTACTCGGGGCCCTCGCAGCGAGCGCTGAAGGCCACGACCGGCAACCTGGCGAAGAAGGGGTGCGTGGTTCCCGCGCTCGGGGACCGCACCGACACCTTCATGGACTCCTTCCGGCGCGACCGCCAGGACTACCCCGCGGTGAAGACCGCCGCCACCCTCGACAGCGTCGACCAGACGGTGATCAACGAGTCCGGCGGGCCCTCGGGCCCGTACGAGGGGTCGTACGTCACCGGCTGGTACCCGGCGTCGAGCGACCCGCGCTGGGACGCCATGAAGAAGGTGATCCAGGAGCAGGCCTTCGGCGACAACCGCATCGACGCCGCGGACACCGGGGTGCAGACGACCTGGATCGCGTACACCGTGTTCAAGGCCGTCGTCGCGTCGCTGGGCAGCGGTGACGTGACCTCCGACACCGTGCGCAAGGCCCTCGACGACGGGCTGAAGGTCACCACGGGCGGACTCACGCCCACGCTGCAGTGGGCCTCCGAGAGCCCGCTGGCCGCCATCGGTTTCTCCCGCCTGGTCAACGCCGACGTGACGCTTCAGATCGTGCGCCAGGGGCAGCTCGTGGCGGCGAAGAAGGGGTTCGTGGACGCGACGAAGACGCTGGAGAGCGCGGACGTGAACTGACGCTCACGTCCGCTCCCTCAGCGGGCGCTCACAGCTGGACCGGCTGGCGCTGGTTCAGGCCGTATGTCTTCGCGATGGCGTTCCACAGCTGGGCCGCCTTGACCTTCTGCTGGCTGGCGGTGCCGCTCGCCGCGTTGCCGGCCCGGGTCTGGCCGGTGGCGCGGGCCTGGCTCTTCCTGCAGCCCTTCTTGCCGCCGACCTGGTCGGCCCAGGCCGCGTAGTGGTTGTCGGCCGCCGCGGACGCCTGCCATGCCTTGGTGAGGGCGGTGGTCAGCGCGGCGTGGTTCGGGAGCTTGTCGACGGACAGGCCGGACAGCCGGGTGACCAGCTCGGTGCGCTGCTTGGCCGCGCCGCGCAGGTCGGAGGCGGCCTGGCCGAGGTTGTTGCACCCCTTCACACTCGCCACCGCCTGGATCACCGAGGCCCGGCTGCTGCCGCTGTCGGCCAGCAGCTTGTCCAGGGCGACGGCCTGCTGCTTGGCCGCATCGACGGCGGACGAGGCGGATCCGTCGGTCGCCGGGGCCGTGGCGGACACGGTCTGGTTCTTGTCCTTGCCGTCGCCGCCGCCACCGCTGAGCATCGCTCCGGCGCCCACGCCGAGCACGACGATGCCGATGCCGATGGCGGCGATGAGCGGCACCCGCGCCCCGCTCCGGCCGCCGCGGCCACTGCCTCCGTCGTCGCCCGGCGGGGCGTACGCGGGCTGGTGGGGGGCGTAGGCGGCCTGCTGGGGCGGCTGCTGGAAGCGCGGCAGCTGCTGGGTGGCCTGCGCCGGGCTCTCGCCGCCCGGCGCGCTGCGGAACAGGTTGTCGAACTCGGCGGGCGGCTGCCGGTCCCCGCCCTGCGGCATGCCGTACGGCGCCTGCCCGGTCACCGGCGGTATGTACTGCGTGGCCTCGGAGTCGGGCCCCACCGCGTGCGGCGCATGCCCCAGGAACTGCGTCCCCTCGGAGACCGATCCGCCCCCGCCCACCTCGGGCGGCAGCGCCCCCGGCGCGACCGGCGGAATGTACTGCGTCGCCCCTTCCATATCGGATACGGCAGCGACGGGCGGTATGTACTGGGTGGCCCCGTCGTCCGCAGCGGGCGGAAGGGCGGAGCCAGCGAAGCCGCCTGAGATGGCGGGAGGTCCGTAGGCACCGGGGTGGGCGGGCGGCAGCGGCGCGCCGGGGGCACCAGCGCCGTACGAGTCGGCGGGCGGCAGCGGAGCGGCAGGCCCCCCGTGCCCGGCGGGCGGCAGGGCCGCACCCGGCGCGGAAGCGCCGTACGGGTCGGCGGGCGGCAGGGGCGGGCTCGCCGGTGGCTGCGATATCGCGGGCTGCCCGCCGTACGACGGAGCCGGGGCGCCCTCCGTGGGCAACGCACCGGACGCGGGCGCACCCCACTGGTCAGGGGGCGGCGACTGCTGCTGGTCGGGAGCTCCCCACGCCTGGGCCGGCGGTGTCGGCCAGCCCTCGCCCGGCGGCGGGGCCGGGCTCTGCTGCTGGTCGGGGCCCCAGGGCGTGCCCCAGGCCTGGCCGCCGGGCGGGGCCGCGGCCGGGGTCTGCGGGGCGCCGTACGGGCCGGTCTGGTGACCGCCGTACGAGCCCGCCTGCTGCCCGTTGTACGGCCCGGCCTGCGGCCCGGCGGAGTTACCGGGCTGCGGTCCGCCGTAGTGACCGGACTGCGGTCCGGCATAGGGACCGGCCTGCGGGCCGGTCGGCCCCTGTGCGCCCAGCATGCCCGGCAGCAGGGGCTCGCCGCCGTCGGAGGGCAGCACGATGCCTTCGCGCGCTTCGCGCGGCGAGGGCTCCTCGCCCTGTCCACTCTGCGTCACCGGGACTCCTACGAATGGGGGACCTTCGGAATCGTCGGCTCACGCTACCGGGTCCCCCGAGCCGGGTGCCACGCAGCTCAGGGCGCAACCCCCTTCCCTGTGACAGCAGTAACAAAACCGCTCTACAGACCGCTGTATCTGTCACCCTCTCCGCCCGCTCCCGAACGGCAACCGGCCGTTTCCCGCGGGTTCACGCAGCCGCCTGCAGCTCCAGCCGCGCCCCGAACTCCCGCACCACCGGCTCGTCCTGGTACGGCTCCAGCCGCTGCTGGAAGTCCTCCAGGTACTCGGCGCCCCGGTTGGAGCGGAGGGACTCCAGGAGCTCCACGGCCTTCAGTCCCGTGTGGCAGGCCTGCTCGACCTCGCGCTGCTGGACCAGCGCGGTGGCCAGCAGGACGTACCCGATGGCCCGCCTGCGCGCCTTGGTCTCGGGCAGCCCGGCCAGGGCCTCCTGCGCGCGCCGCGCCGCCGCCTCGGCCTGCCCGAGGTCCCGGTGGCAGTGCGCCAACTCGTCGGCCAGATACGCCTCGTCGAAGTGCGCGATCCACGCCGGGTCGTCCCCGGAGGAGGAGTCGGCGGACTCCAGCGCCGTGACCGCCCGCCCGGACGCCGTCTGGGCCGCCCGCGCATCGCCCATCAACGCGTGCCCGCGCGCCTCGGCCGCGTAGAACATCGCCTCCGCGCGCGGTGTCACACGCCCACGCGCCCCCTCCTGCGCCGCCCGTGCCAACTGCGCGATCTCACGCGGGTTTCCGAGCTGCGCGGCGAGGTGGCTCATGGAGGCGGCGAGAACGTACCCGCCGTATCCGCGGTCTCCGGCGGCCTGTGCGAGCCGCAGGGCCTGGATGTAGTACCGCTGGGCGAGGCCCGGTTGACCGGTGTCGACGGCCATGTAGCCCGCGAGCTCGGTGAGTCGGGCCACCGCGGCGAACAGATCGCGGCCGACCGCCTCCCGGTACGACCCCGCGAGCAGCCCCGAGACGACGCTGTTGAGGTAGTGCACGACGACCGGGCGCACATGCCCGCTGCCGTACTGATGATCCAGATCCACCAGCGCCTGCGTCATCGCGCGCACGGCCGCCACGTCGGACTGTCCCACCCGCGGTCCCGCCGAGCGCGAGACCTGCGAGTCGGGCGAGGAGATCAGCCAGTCACGGCTCGGCTCGACGAGCGCTGACGCGGCGACGGACGAACCGGACAGGAAGTCCCGGCGCCCCACATCACTGCGCCACAGCTCACAGACCTGCTCGATGGCTCCCAGTACGGTCGGCGAGAACTGGAGCCCGACTCCTGAAGCAAGGTTTTTGCCGTTGGCCATGCCGATCTCGTCGATCGTCACCGTGCGGCCGAGTTTGCGGCCCAGCGCCTCCGCGATGATCGCGGGCGCCCGGCCCCGCGGCTGCTGCCCGCGCAGCCAACGGGCCACGGACGTCTTGTCGTAGCGCAGGTCGAGGCCGTGCTCGGCGCCGCACATGTTGACCCGGCGGGCGAGCCCGGCGTTCGAGCACCCCGCCTCCTGGATGAGCGCCTGCAACCGTTCGTTCGGCTGTCGCGCGACGAGAGGCCTTGCGGCCATGGCTACCCCCTGGGACCAAGCCCTGAAAGCGAAAACATCCGGCCGTGAAGATCAATGCCCCGCCGAGATCACTTAAATGCGAGGCTTGCGCGGATTGCCGGGGTAAAGGCTGATGCCGACCCCACACGTGGCTACCCAGCCCAGGCCGAGGTTCCTCCCGCGCGCCCCCACACGTGCATCCATGCGCCCCAGATACGGAATCAATGCTCCTCCCCCGCGCGCGCTACCCCCGTAACTCCAGGTGTATGCGGGAGTTGAGTTCACCGTGGAAGAGACGATCGCCGGCCCCGAAGCCGCTCAGATTCCGAAGCAGCGTGGGGAATCGCTGCAGGAGACCGCCGTACGCTACGCCGAGGAGCGCCACTGGGACGTCTTCCCCGGCACCTGGCTGGAAGCCGTCGACGGAGTGCAGCACTGCTCCTGCGGCGACCCCGCATGCGCCGCACCCGGCGCGCATGCGGCGCGCGAGGACTGGGCGACGCTGGCGACGGGCAGCGCGACCGTTGCCCGCCGGATGTGGCAGAAGCAGCCGACGGCGTCGATTCTGCTGCCGACGGGGCGGACGTTCGACGCGATCGAGGTCGCCGAGACCGCGGGGTTCCTCGCGCTGGCGCGCATGGAGCGCATGGAGTTGACGCTCGGTCCTGTGACGTTGACGCCGGATCGTCGGATGCACTTCTTTGTGTTGCCGGGTGCGGCGGTGAAGGTGCCGGAGCTGGTGCGGAAGTTGGGCTGGTCGCCCTCGTCTCTCAATCTCGTTGCGCTGGGCGAGGGGTCGTATGTGGCCGGGCCTCCCACGCGGTACGGCTCTCGGGGGGCCGTGCAGTGGGCCTGCCGGCCTACGCCTGCCAACCGGTGGCTGCCGGATGCGGAGGAATTGATTTCGCCGCTCGCCTATGCGTGTGGGCGGGATCGGTAGTTCGGCGGGTGCGGGTTGTTCGTGGTTGCTCGCGCAGTTCCCCGCGCCCCTTGAGGGTGGTGCCCCGCCGTAGGGTTGATCCATGACCTCAGCCGCCGTACGCGTACAAGGACTGTGGAAACGATTCGGGCAGCAAGTTGCCGTTGCCGGGATCGATCTGGAACTGCCCGCAGGGAAGTTCATCGGGCTCGTCGGGCCGAACGGGGCGGGGAAGACCACGACTCTCTCCATGGTGACCGGGTTGCTGCGGCCCGATCAGGGGAGTGTCGAGGTCGTCGGGCATGACGTGTGGCGGGATCCGGTGGCGGTGAAGGCGCGGATCGGGGTGCTGCCGGAGGGGTTGCGGCTGTTCGAGCGGTTGTCCGGGCGGGAACTGCTCGCGTACAGCGGGCGGTTGCGCGGGCTGCCGGGGGCCGAGGTCGACAAGCGGGCCACTCAGCTTCTCGATGTGCTCGACCTGGCCGGCGCCCAGCACAAGCTCGTCGTCGACTACTCGACCGGCATGCGCAAGAAGATCGGGCTCGCGGCGGCGCTCCTCCACAATCCCGAAGTGCTCTTCCTCGACGAGCCGTTCGAGGGCGTCGACCCGGTGTCCGCCCAGACCATCCGAGGGGTCCTGGAGCGCTACACGGCCTCCGGCGCGACCGTCGTCTTCTCCTCCCATGTCATGGAGCTCGTCGAGTCCCTGTGCGACTGGGTGGCCGTGATGGCCGCCGGCCGCATCCGGGCGCACGGCACGCTCGCCGAGGTCCGCGGGGAGTCGGCTTCGCTGCAGCAGGCGTTCCTCGAACTCGTCGGTGCGGGCGGTCGCGACACGGCGTCGAACCTGGACTGGCTGGGCGGCGGGGCGCGATGACGGACGTCAACGTCACTCCCCTCGTCGTACGGCTGAAGCTGTCCCTGCTGCGCAACGGGCTCAGGCAGTCCGGCGGGCGGCGGGCCGCCTACGTCGCCTCGGCCGTCGTCGTGGTGCTCTTCGGGGCGCTGCAGCTGCTCGGGCTGATCGCGCTGCACGGGAACACGCACGCCCTGCCCGTGACCGTGCTGCTGGTGGCCGTACTGGCGCTGGGCTGGGCGGTGATGCCGCTGTTCTTCCCGGGCGGCGACGAGACACTCGACCCGACCCGCCTTGTGATGCTGCCGCTGCGGCCCCGGCCGCTGGTGCGGGCGCTGCTTGCGGCCTCGCTGGTGGGCATCGGGCCGCTGTTCACGCTGCTTCTGCTGGCCGGTTCGGTGATCGCGGTCGCGCACGGCGGGGCGGCGTACGCCGTCGGTGTCGTCGCCGTCGTCCTCGGGCTGCTGGTGTGCGTGGCCCTGGCGCGGGCCGTCGCCGCCGCCAACATCCGGCTGCTGACCAGCCGCAAGGGCCGTGACCTCGCGGTGCTGAGCGGGCTGGTCATCGCGATCGGGGCGCAGCTGGTCAACTTCGGGGCGCAGCACCTGGGTTCGTCCGGGCTCTCGCAACTCGACCCGGTGGCCGACGTGCTGAAGTGGGTGCCGCCCGCGTCGGCGGTCGGCGCGGTGGACTCGGTGAGCGACGGGTCGTACGGTGTCGCCGTCCTCCAACTGGCCCTGAGCGTGGGTGCGTTGGTGCTGCTGCTCGCCGTGTGGTCACGCCATCTGACCCGGCTGATGACCTCGCCCGACGGCTCCACCCTGCAGGCCGCCGAACCCGCCGCCCGCGAACGGACCGCCGGCGGCCTCGCCCGCCTGCTGCCCGCGGGCCGCACCGGCACGGTCATGGAACGCAGCCTGCGCTACATCTGGCGCGACCCCAAGACCAAGGCGGCCTGGGTCACTTCGCTGGCCATCGGCCTGATCGTGCCCGTGTTCAATGCCCTGCAGGGCACCGGCTCGATCTACTTCGCGTGCTTCGCCGCGGGGATGCTCGGCATCCAGATGTACAACCAGTTCGGGCAGGACACATCCGCGTTCTGGATGGTCGCCACGACTATTTCCTCCGCACAGGACGCCTACGTCGAGCTGCGCGGGCGGGCCCTCGCCCTGCTGGTGATCACCCTGCCGTACGCCACCCTCGTGACCGTCGTGACCACCGCGATGCTCGGCGACTGGCCCCGGCTGCCCGAGGTGCTCGGCCTGTCCTTGGCGCTGCTCGGCGCGATGCTGGCGACCGGCGCATGGACGTCCGCACGGTTCCCGTACTCCATCCCGCAGGAGGGCTACAAGAACGTGGTCCCCGGGCAGACCGGCCTCGCCTGGATCTCCATCTTCGGCGGCATGGTCTCGGCGGCCCTGCTCTCCGCACCCGTCATCGTGGCCACGATCTGGGTGAACGTGGCCAAGGACGGCGACCAGTGGGGCTGGCTGCTGCTGCCGGTGGGCGCGGCATACGGCGCCACGATCACCTGGTCAGGCCTACGCCTGGCAGCCCCGCGGACGGCGGCCCGCCTCCCGGAGATCCTGACGGCGGTCAGCAAGGGGTAGCCGGGTCCAGGGGTGGATCCACTTGGAGGGGCGGGCCTGCCTAGGGGGTGAGCGCCGCGTCGAGGAAGGGTTCGATCGCCGCGCGCCACGCCTCCGGCTGGTCGTAGTGGACGAGGTGACCGGCGTCGGCCACCTCCGCGTACTCCCCGCGGGGCAGCACGCGGACCATCTCCTGCGCCTCGGCCCGGCCGAGTTCCCCGTCGAGCCCGCGCACGACGAGCGCCGGGCACTGCACCTGGGCGAGCTCCTCCCAGTGCGCGTCGTACACCCAGGTCTCACGGGAGCGGAGCATCTGCTCGTAGTCGAAGACGGGGCGCCAGCCGTCGGGCGACTCGTGCATCACCTCGGCGTAGAACTCCCCGCGGGACGGGTTGGGCCGCTCCACCCAGGGGTCGTCCTCGCCGAACCACTTGCGTACGTCGGCGAGCGTGGCGAAGGGCACGGGCCAGGACTTGAACCAGTCGGCCCATTCGCGCTGCGAGGCGGCGCCGAGCGCGGAGGCCCGCATGTCGCAGATGACCACCCCGCGGACCAGATCGGGGCGCTTGGCGGCGAGCTGCCAGGCGGTCAGCGCGCCCATGGCGTGGCCGATGAGGACGGCCGGGGCGAGGCCGAGATGCTCGATGGCGGCCTCGGCGTCCTCGACGTAGGCCTCACGTGTGAAGGAGGCCTCCGGTGGCTTGTCGCTCTGGCCGTGGCCGCGCTGGTCGAGCGCGACGGCGCGGTGCCGCCCGGAGAGCCAGCGGGCGGTGGACGCCCAGTGCGAGGCGCGGCCCATCAGACCGTGCAGTAACAGCACACCGGGGATGTCCTCGCTCGGAACTTGCCCGGCCTGCTCGCCGGAGAACTGTGCCGGAATCACGGGTTCCGTCACACTTTTCGCCGGGTCGGTCTTGGGAGGGTCGCCGAACTCCCAGGCCGCGAGGCGTACGCCGCCCGCCCCGGTCACGTCGATGCGTCGCGCCATGGTCCTGGCACCCCCCTAGCTCCGCTCGGACCGCTCGCTCCCGCTCGAGCCGGCCGGTCCTGTGAACCGTGTCCTGCCGTGCCGTGCAGCTGCCTGTTGCTGTGCGCCCAGTTCTCGTGCGCTCAGTTCTTGTGCACTCACTCCTGAAGCGCACATTCCGCGTGACCCGTCACCCGAAGACTATCGAATGGGTATTCGAAAATACTGTGTCTGCGGGCAACACCCCTCGTACGAGTGACCTCGACCGAGGAATGATCGCCGCCGCCGAGGGGAGATCTTCAGCGGGAGGCGGACCGCTCGGGGAAAACGGTCCGAAGGGGATGACCCTGAGAGCTCGGGGCTCCGGGTCAGCACAGGGGAGGACAGGCCCCGGCGCCACACGGCGCCGGGGCCCTCCACACGTCTGCGGCACATCCTCCCGCCCCCTCCGGTCATATGCCTCACGCGACAGCCTCGCACGCGAATCGTCCGAGCGCTGCGATTTCGACGCACCGAATCACGGCGCCGAAGAGATCGACGACAAGCCCGCAGGGTGCCTCAAATTCCCCTGGAACACCGGAAGTTGACGACACTTACGAGGCCAGGGACGAGACGAGGAGCAGTACGCCGCCGATCATCCGCCGATGATCCGTCAACGCTCAGCGCTTGGCGACGAACACATGCGAGGCGACATCCGCCTCCAGCTCGGCCGCCTCACCGCCGCTGCCCACCAGCACACCGCCCGCCGACTCCGTCACACTCACCACCGAACCGGGCTGCACGCCCGCCCGCCGCAGCGTGTACATCAGCTGCGCATCCGTCTGGATCGGCTCACCGATACGGCGCACCACGACCGTCTTGCCCTCCACCCCCGGGTCAAGGTCCGCCAGCGACACCATGCCCTCGTCCAGGAACGGGTCCGCGCCGTCCTTCTCGCCCAGCTCCTCCAGACCCGGGATCGGGTTGCCGTACGGCGACTCGGTCGGGTGCCGCAGCAGCTCCAGCACGCGCCGCTCCACCGCCTCGCTCATCACGTGCTCCCAGCGGCACGCCTCCGCATGCACCTGCTCCCACTCCAGGCCGATCACGTCGACCAGCAGACACTCGGCGAGCCGGTGCTTGCGCATCACGCGCGTGGCCAGCCGACGGCCCTCGTCCGTGAGCTCCAGGTGGCGGTCCGTCGCGACGGACACCAGGCCGTCCCGCTCCATCCGCGCCACCGTCTGACTCACGGTCGGCCCGCTCTGGTCCAGCCGCTCGGCGATCCGGGCGCGCATGGGGACCACACCTTCCTCCTCCAGCTCGAGGATGGTGCGGAGATACATCTCCGTGGTGTCGATCAGTCCGGACATACGTGCCCCTTGATGAGATCTGCCGGAAGCACGACAGCTTCCCGGCGCGTGCGCTGGCCCTGGATTCAATTCTGACGCATACCACTGACAACCGTGCCGCGCCGTTGAAACCACGGGGTTACGCGGAGGCACTCACCCCGTATTGACACAGCACTGGTCCAGACCGCACGGTGATCCGCGACACATCCGCGCCCCGGACACCCCCCACCGTCCCGGAAGGACCCGCATGAGCGACGGCAAACTGGCCGACCAGTTCTTCGACGCCGCGATCGAACTCCTGCAACGGGTCCGGGACGAGGAGACACAGTCCATCACGGCGGCCGGCACCCTGCTCGCCGACACCGTCGCGGACGGCGGGCGCCTCTTCGCCTTCGGCGCCGGCCACTCCTCCCTCGCCGCACAGGACGTCGTCTACCGCGCGGGCGGCCTCGCCCTGATGAACCTGCTCGCCGTACCGGGCGTCGTCGGCGTCGACGTGATGCCGGCCACGCTGGGCTCCGCCCTGGAGCGCGTGGACGGCCTCGCAAGCGCCGTCCTGGACTGCTCGCCGCTCCGCTCCGGGGACGCCCTGGTGATCATCTCCCTCTCCGGCCGCAACGCCCTCCCCGTCGAGATGGCCATGAAGGCCCGCACGCTCGGCGTGAAGGTCATCGGCGTGACCTCGGTCGCCTACGCCACCGAGACCCGGTCCCGGCACACCTCCGGCACCTACCTGCGCGACCACTGCGACATCGTCCTCGACTCCAAGATCGCCATCGGCGACGCGACCCTCACCGTCGACACCGTCCCGGCCCCCTTCGCCCCGGCCTCGACCGTCGTCACCAGCGCGATCCTGCAGGCCGTCATGGCCACGGCAGCGGGCGCACTCGCCGAACGCGGCATCGAGCCGCCACTGCTGCGATCGGGAAACGTCGACGGCGGCCACGAGTGGAACCGCCGAGTGATGGAGGAGTACGGGGACCGGATCTTCTACCAGCGCTGAAAAGCGCCGGTGGCGCCTACTCCCGCCCCGCAACCCCCGCCAGATCCAAGGCCGCAGCAATCCGCACGGCGACATCCTCGGCGTACACCGAATCCACCCGCTCGAACTGACTCCGCCCACTCCCCCGCAAGAACGTCACGACCCCCAACGTCCGCCCCCGACTGCGCAGCACCGCGCACAACGCATGCACCGCATCCCCCGGCCACTGCCGGGCCAGCGCCCACTCCCGCGCCTGCTCGGCCGGCACCGCACCCACGCTCGCCCGCACCGACCCCGTCCGCTCCACGCACTGCAACGCCGGATGCCCCTGCGCATACCGCACCGGCAACCCCGCCTGCCCGGTCAGCACACTCGGCCCCGGCGCCCCGGACGGCGTCGCGGCCACCCGCACCAGCCGTACGGGCCCCTCCGCCGACCCGTCGGCCACCGCACCGCCCGACACCCGGTCGATCAGCGCATGGTCGGCGAACCCGGCGAGCGCGAAATCGAGATGCACCGTCGCCGCCTCGCCCGGGTCCTCGCACTCCGCGGCCGCCCGCGCCGCCCGGTGCAGCTGATTCGTCCGGAACCGCAGCAGCGCCGCCTCCTGCTCGCCCTGCTTGCCCTCGGTCACATCCTGGAAGAGCCAGGCCACCCCCAACGGCACCGGCTCCTCCGCAAGCGGCGACGCCAGCCGTACGAAACCGCAGCGCCAGCACCGCCGCTGATCGCCCTCCGGCGTACGCACACTCACCCAGATCTCCGCCGGCGCCGGCGGCGCACCCTCCGCCAGCACATGAGTGAGCGCGCTCTCCAGCTCCTCCACACCCTGGGCGAGCAACTCCCCCAGCGGCCGCCCCAACGCCGACGTACGCCCGATCCCGAGCGCACGCGCCGCATGAGCATTCACCACGGCGGGCCGCAGATCGGCATCGACCAGCACCACACCCCAGCTCGCATCCTCGAACAACGCCTCACTCAGCGCGATCGACCGCTCCAGATCGATCTGCGCATGCACCTCACTGAAGGCGCAGTACACACCGGCAGGCTTCCCGTCGGGCCCGCGCACGGCCGCGGACTGCGTCCGCACCAGCACCCGCCCACCGTCCTTGGTCAGCAACGCGAACTCGTGCACCTGCCGCCCGGGAGCCTCCATGGCGGACATCAGCCGCCCCTCGACCTCCTCGGCATCCGCACTGCGCACGGCCCACCCGGCGAACCCGTGCCGCCCCACCGCCTCGGCAGCGGTCCACCCGAGAATCCGCTCGGCCTCACGATTCCAATGGGTTACGACCCCGCCCGCATCGAAGGCACACAGCGCCGCATCCATCCCGTCGAGCAGCGCGGCCAGCAGATCGGAGCCGTCAGGACCCACCGGGCCGGCCCGCTCGGGCTCGTCCGGCCCCAGCTCGTCGGTGGTCCCACTACGCCGGGAAGCACTCACCTGGACCCCCTGCCAAGCTGCGTCCGCACGTACGGCGCGTCGGTTCGCTCACTCGCAATCATCTAACTGGAACGTGATGCAGCACACACCGAGTTCCCCAAGATTGAACGAATCGTTGTACGCCCTGCCACTACCTATGATCCGCCCACGGCCAGCCGAAGATCAATCCACAGATCCGTCTCGCCATCCAGCACATACCGCTCGACCTCGACGAATCCACGTTTCTCGGCGAATCGCAGCCCGTCTTCATTGGCCGCCAGCACACAGGTCTCGACGGCTTCGGCGCCCAGCACGCGCGCGTGCGCCAGCCCCTTCTCGTACAACGCCGCCCCGAACCCCCGGCCCCGGTACTCGGGCAGCACCCGCGCGATCACCGTCGCCACGCCCTGCTCGCCCTCCGGCGGCCGCACGGTGGAGCACCCGACCAGGACGTCCCCGAGGTACGCGTTCTCCAGCCGGTACCGCCCGAGCCGCTCCCGCGCCCCGTCGAGAGACATCGCGGCGGGCGGCACGATCGCATTGTGGACGAACCGCCACTCCTCCAGCATGGCCTCCGAGTCGACGGCTTCGATCCGCAGTCCGGTCCGCCGCGCATACACCTCGATCTCGATCCTCATCCGCGGATCCGCAAGCCCGACCACCATCATCGTCGCCGCCGGCCGCACCTCCCCGAACGCCCGCCGCAGCACGGGCCAGCACGGCTCGAAGTCGTCCCGCTCGGGCAGCAGATACCGCACCCGTACGACATCGGAGAACCCGCACCCCGCCTCCGCGAGCGCCGCCCCGATGTTCCGCAGACACTGCTCGGCCTGCTCGACCACGTCGTCGGAAATCGTCATGGTGGCGTAGTCGAAGCCGGTGGTCCCGGAGACGTGCACCCAGTCGCCGTCGACCACGGCTCGGGCGTATCCGATCTGCTCTTCGAAGGTCGAACCACTGAGAATTGCGCGCCGATTTGTCATGCACGGAACGCTAGATCACCGGCCTCTGCCGAAAAAGCGGTTGATCGTGCGCGGACCGGTTCTTAGGGTGTGGGCTACACGAGAAGGGAGGTGGTTCGGCAGATGTATGAATACCGGACGCGTGAGGTGACTGCGGGCTAGCGGCTCGCCACCACACCGAGTGCGGTGCCGGACCAGCACGTGAGCGAAGCGTGCAGCCGGCCCAATCCCAAGCAGTCACCCGACCCGCGAGCTCGCCGGTACGTCCGGCCGGCTCCTCCGCCGAGGCGGAGGAACCAGAGTTCGCGGGTCGTCTGCATTCCCGGGACACGGGAAGATCTGCGGCGGCGAGGAGTGCCACGTACGGATCCTTCGGCAAGCAGTACTCTGAACGCATGCTTCTGCTCGTTCGACGCCGCCATGTGGACTACGTCCGCGTCACGAGCACGGGCTGTCGGCGCTCCGCCTGACCCAGCCCCTTTCTGCTTGCTTGCTTTTCTTTCTCCGTTCTGGCATCTGGGCCCCCGCCCCACCCTCGGCGGCCGCCCGTGCCCCGTACACCCTGCGGACGCACCCCATGACGCACACCGCGACGACCCCGTCGTACCAGCAGCTCCCGATCATCGACCTCTCGGCCGCCCACCGCGGACCTCAGGCCCGTGCGCTGCTCCACGCCCAACTGCACAGCGCCGCCCACGACGTGGGCTTCTTCCAGCTCGTCGGACACGGAGTGACCCCGGCCGAGACCGAGGCGCTCGTACGGGCCATGCACGCCTTCTTCCGGCTCCCCGAGGCCGACCGGCTCGCCCTGGACAACGTCAACTCACCCCACTTCCGCGGCTACACCCGCACCGGCGACGAACGCACCGCGGGCGCCCGTGACTGGCGCGACCAACTCGACATCGGCGCCGAACGGCCCGCCCGCACACCCGGCCCCGACGAGCCCGCCTACTGGTGGCTGCAGGGCCCCAACCAGTGGCCCACCGCCCTCCCCGAGCTACGCACCGCCGCACTCACCTGGATCGACCGGCTCAGCACGGTCGCACACCGGCTGCTGCACGAGCTGCTCACCGCCATCGGCGCACCCGCCGACTTCTACGACCCGGTCTTCGGCGACCACGCCCATCCGCATCTCAAGCTCGTGCGATATCCCGGGAGCGCCGGCGACGGTGCCGATCAGGGCGTGGGCGCACACAAGGACTACGGCTTCCTGACGCTCCTGCTGCAGGACCAGGTCGGCGGGCTGCAGGTCCAGCGGGAGGACGGACTGTTCCATGACGTCCCGCCCCTGGAGGGCGCGTTCGTCGTCAACCTCGGCGAGCTGCTGGAAGTGGCGACCAACGGCTACCTCATCGCCACCAATCACCGCGTGGTGAGCCCACCCGGGGCCACCGAGCGCTTCTCGGTGCCCTTCTTCTACAACCCGCGCCTGGACGCGAGGGTGGAACCCCTGCCCTTCCCGCACGCGACAAGGGCTCCGGGCATCACCGAAGACCCGACCAACCCCCTCTTCGCCGAATACGGCTACAACGAGCTGAAGGGCAAACTGCGGGCCCACCCGCTGGTGGCGGAACGACACCATGCGGATCTGCTCGCGGTGGCATGAAAAAACCGGGCCCGAAGGGCCCGTTTTTTCCAGGGGCGCGGGGAACTGCGCGACCAGCCACAACCAACCCGCAGTCGCCCGCACTCCTAAGCCACCCCCCTCAGTGGGCGATATCCCCGTACCCCTCGATCTCCCGCGGCGACCGGGCCCCAGGCCCGACATACCGCGCAGACGGCCGCACAAGCCGCCCCGTCCGCTTCTGCTCCAGAATGTGCGCCGACCACCCCGCCGTACGGGCACAGGTGAACATCGACGTGAACATATGGGCCGGCACCTCGGCGAAGTCGAGCACGATCGCCGCCCAGAACTCGACATTCGTCGCCAGCACCCGGTCCGGCCGCCGCGCATGCAGCTCCGCCAGCGCCGCCTTCTCCAGCGCCTCGGCCACCTCGAACCGCGGAGCCCCCAGCTCACGGGCGGTACGCCGCAGCACGCGCGCGCGTGGATCCTCGGCGCGGTACACCCGGTGGCCGAAGCCCATCAGCCGCTCCCCCTTGTCGAGGGCCTGCTTGACGTACGCCTCCGCGTCCCCGGTCCGCTCGATCTCCTCGATCATGCCCAGCACCCGGGAGGGCGCGCCGCCGTGCAGCGGCCCGGACATGGCTCCTACGGCGCCGGACAGAGCGGCAGCGACATCCGCACCGGTGGAGGCGATGACGCGGGCGGTGAAGGTGGACGCGTTCATGCCGTGCTCGGCGGCCGAGGTCCAGTAGGCGTCGACGGCCGCGACATGCTTGGGGTCGGGCTCGCCCCGCCAGCGGCGCATGAAGCGCTCGGTGATCGAGTGGGCCTTGTCGATCTCGCGCTGCGGAACCATGGGCCGCCCCTGACCACGGGCGGACTGGGCGACGTAGGAGAGCGCCATGACGGCTGCTCGGGCCAGGTCCGCGCGCGCCTGCTCGGCATCGATGTCCAGCAGCGGTTTGAGACCCCACACGGGCGCCAGCATGGCCAGCGCAGACTGGACGTCCACCCGGATGTCGCCGGAGTGCACGGGGATCGGGAACGGCTCGGCGGGCGGCAGACCAGGGTTGAAGGCGCCGTCGACGAGCAGCCCCCAGACGTTCCCGAAGGAGACGTGACCGACCAGGTCCTCGATGTCGACGCCCCGGTACCGGAGGGCGCCGCCCTCCTTGTCCGGTTCGGCGATCTCCGTCTCGAACGCGATGACTCCCTCGAGTCCGGGTACGAAGTCGGACATCAGGCGGCTCCTCATGATGTGTACGGCAGAAGTGGCGGCTCGGCCGCTGGATCCCCGGTCGGTTCGTGCGACTCGTGGTCCTGGGTGGCCACCCTGGTGATGCCCCGTGCGGCTGGCGGCTCAACCAGAACGGACTAGCACGATATCCCCGAGTGCCACTTTTGGGGAGGCTCAACGGCACTCAGTGCCACGTCCACTCATCCGTGACGAGTGACCTCATGCCGAAATCATGACGGACACCATGCCGAACGGCACCTGCACATACGGCAGGATGACCGGGTGACCGACCGAGACGCAGCCCCCCTCGATCCCGCCTCGATGCGCAAGCAGTACCGGGCCGAGGGCCTCGCCGAGTCCGATCTGGCCGCCACTCCGGTGGCGCAGTTCGCGCGCTGGTTCCAACAGGCCGCGACGGAGGCCCACCTCTTCGAGCCGAACGCCATGGTCGTCTCCACCGCGAACGCCGAGGGCCACCCCAGCTCACGCACCGTACTGCTGAAGCACTTCGACGAGCAGGGCTTCGTCTTCTACACCAATTACGACTCCCGCAAGGCCCGCGACCTCGCCGAGAACCCGTATCTCTCGCTTCTCTTCCCCTGGCACCCGATGGCCCGCCAGGTCATCGTCACCGGCATCGCCCGCCGCACCGGCCGCGACGAGACCGCCGCCTACTTCCGCACCCGCCCGCACGGCTCCCAGCTCGGCGCCTGGGCCAGCGCCCAGTCGAGCGTGATCGCCACCCGCGCCGACCTGGACGCCTCATACGCCGAGCTGGCGGCTCGCTATCCCGAGGGCGAGCAGGTCCCGGTCCCCCCGAACTGGGGCGGCTTCCGGGTGGCGCCGCAGCAGGTGGAGTTCTGGCAGGGGCGGGAGAACCGGCTGCACGACCGCTTGCGGTACGTGGCGGAGGCGGACGGGGGATGGCGGGTGGAGCGGCTCAGTCCCTGAGGGTCAGCGCCTGAGGGCCCGGCTCAGTCCTTGAGCACCTGGTCCAGGATCTCCGCCCACTGCGCCACAACCCCCTCCCGCCGCCCCCCGTCGTCCGTGAGCAGGTTGGCGAGGCCGAGGCCGCGGGACATGTCGAGGAGGCCCTGGACGGTTTCGCGTACGCCGGGGCGGGATTCGTCCGCGGCGAGGAGGTCCACTGCTATGCGGTGGGTTTCGCGGCCGACGCGGGCTTCCAGTTCGGTTACGCGGGGGCGGAGCTGGTCTTCGTTGGAGGCGGCGACCCAGAGGTGGAGGGCGGCGCGGAAGAGGGGGCCGGTGTAGAGGTCGACGAGGGCCGACACGACCGCCCGCCGGTCGCCTGCGGAGCCCTGCGGGAAGAGAGCGCGGATGGCCGTCGACCGCTCCTCGGCGACGTATTCCACTGCTGCTGTGAAGAGGTCCTCGCGGGTCGGGAAGTGGTGCTGGGCGGCGCCGCGGGAGACTCCGGCGCGTTCGGCGACGACGGAGACCGTGGAGCCCGCCCAGCCGTGTTCGGCGAGGCAGGCCACGGCGGCCTCCAGGAGCCGCTGCCGGGTGGCGCGGCTGCGGTCCTGCTTGGGTACGCGGTCGGCGCGGTCGACTCGTTCGACGCTGTCGTCTGCGGTCACAGCACCCATGTGGGATCCCGTCGTTCTAGGAAGGCCGTCATTCCCTCGCGGGCCTGCGGGGAGGAGAACAGCCGGGCCGAGAGGGCGGTGAGGTCGGCCGCGTCCCGGTCGAATGTTTCGAGCACCTTAGCTGTGAGCAGGTGTTTCGTCTCGGCCAGACCCTGGGGGGCGGCTCGGCGCAGTCCGTCGAGGACCGGTTCCAGTACGGCGTCCACGTCCTCCCCGGCCGCCGTGAGCAGGCCGATGCGGGTGGCCTCCGCGGCGTCGATGCGCTCGCCGGTGAGGTAGTAGCGGGCGAGGGCACGGGGGTCCGTGCGCGGGAGGAGGGGCAGGGAGATGACGGCGGGGGCCACGCCGATCCGTACCTCGGTGAACGCGAAGGTGGACTCCGTCGACCCCGCCGCGATGTCGCACGCGGCCAGCAGGCCGAGCCCGCCCGCGCGTACATGGCCGGTGACTCGGGCGACGACGGGTTTGCGCAGCTCGACGATCTGCCGGAGGAGCTGGACCAGTCCGTCCGGGTGCGGGGGGTCGCGCAGGTCGGCGCCCGCGCAGAAGGTGTTGCCGGTGTGGGTGAGGACGATCGCGCGGACGTCGGTGTCCTTGGCGCAGTCCGTGAGTGCGTCGGCCAGCTCGCCGACCAGGGCCGCCGAGAGCGCGTTGCGGTTGGCCGGTGAGTCGAGGCTGAGTGTTTCGATGCCACGCGCGCGTGTGCGTCCGATCAGCGTCACGAGAGCCTCCTGAGTTCACGGCGCAGGATCTTCCCGGAGGCGGCCCGCGGGATGCCGTCGATGAAGGTGACCTGGCGGACGCGTTTGTACGGGGCGACGCGTTCGGCGACGTACATCATGACCTCTCCTTCGGAGAGGTCGGTGGCGGTGGGCTGGCGGACGACGTATGCGTGCGGGATTTCGTTGTTGTCGTCGTTGTAGACGCCGATGACGGCTGCGTCGGCGATGGCCGGGTGGGTGAGGAGGAGGGCTTCGAGTTCGGCGGGTGCCACCTGGAAGCCCTTGTATTTGATGAGTTCCTTGACGCGGTCGACGACGAACAGCCAGCCGTCGGCGTCGGCATGGCCCACGTCCCCGGTGTGCAGCCAGCCGTCCGGGTCGATCATCGCGGCGGTGGCGTCGGGGTGGCCCAGGTAGCCCTTCATGATCTGGGGGCCGCGGATGAGGATCTCGCCGGACTCTCCGGTGCCGAGGTCCTTGTCGGCGTCGTCCAGGGAGACGATGCGCATCTCGGTGCCGGCGATGAGTTTGCCGACGGTGCCGGGCGGGGCGTCGTGCAGGGCGGCGAGCGGTACGACGTGGGTGCCGGGCGACAGTTCCGTCATGCCGTAGGCCTGGCCGACGGTCGGCAGGCCGAGCCGCTGGGAGCAGGCTGCGGCCAGTTTGGCGTCCAGGGGGGCGGCGGCGCTGACGATGTATTGCAGAGACGACAGGTCGTAATGGGCGACCAGGGGGTGCTTGGCGAGGGCCAGGACGATGGGCGGGGCGACGTACAGGCCGGTGATGCGGTGGTTCTGGATGGCCGCGAGGAAGGTGTCGAGTTCGAAGCGGGGCAGGACGACGACCGTGGCGCCCTGCCTCAGGGGCGCGTTCATCAGGGCGGTGAGGCCGTAGATGTGGAAGAAGGGGAGGACGGCGAGGATGCGGTCGCCGGGGCGGGCCGGTATGACGGGTTCGAGCTGGGCGAGGTTGGTGGCGATCTGGCGGTGCGTGAGCATGACGCCCTTGGGGATGCCGGTGGTGCCCGAGGAGTACGGCAGTGCGGCGACGTCCTCCACGGGGTCGATGTCGACCTGCGGCTCGGGGGCGGCGGAGGCCAGCATGTCGATCAGCGAACGATGTCCCGGCGCGCTGTCGCAGACGAAGATCTCCTCGACGCCGCCCGCGAGTTCGGCTGCCCTGCGGGCCGTCTCCAGCAGCGGTGACACGGTGACGATCCAGCGGGCCGCCGAGTCCGTCAGCTGCTTGGCGAACTCCTCGGCGGTGGCCAGCGGGTGCACGGTGGTGACGGAGGCACCCGCGCGCGTGGCCGCGTAGAAGGCGGTGGGGAAGGCGACGGTGTTCGGGCTGTGCAGGGCGAGCACGTCCCCCTTGCGTACGCCCGCCTCGGCGAGCGCGGCCGCGATGCGCCGGTGGAAGCGGTCCAGCTGTTCGTAGGTGAGGGTGGTGCCGTCGGTTCCGTCGATCAGGGCGGGCGCGTCACCGTACTCGGCGGCCCGGCCCAGCACCGCTTCGTGGATGGGGAGTTCGAGGGGCGGGACGTCTGCGTACTCGCTGCGGAACACGGTTCCTCCAAGGCGGCCACGACGGCCTTGTCGGGCTTACGGCCTAGTACGACTTGGGCAGGCCCAGGGTCTGGTGGGAGACGTAGTTGAGAATCATCTCCCGGCTCACTGGAGCAATACGAGCCACGCGCGCGGCTGTTATCAACGAGGCGAGCCCGAATTCGCGGGTGAGGCCGTTTCCGCCGAGGGTGTGCACGGCCTGGTCGACGGCCCGAACACAGGCCTCGCCCGCCGCGTACTTCGCCATGTTGGCCGCCTCACCTGCGCCGATGTCGTCCCCGGCGTCGTACAGGTACGCCGCCTTCTGCATCATCAGGCGGGCGAGTTCGAGGTCGATGTGCGCCTGGGCGAGGGGGTGTGCGATGGCCTGGTGGGCGCCGATGGGGGTTTTCCAGACGGTGCGGTCGCGGGCGTACGTGATCGCTTGCGCGAGGGCGTAGCGGCCCATGCCGATCGCGAAGGCGGCCGTCATGATGCGTTCGGGGTTGAGGCCGGCGAAGAGCTGGAGGAGGCCGGCGTCCTCGTCGCCCACGAGTGCGTCTGCCGGGAGGCGTACGTCGTCCAGGGTCAGCTCGAACTGCTTCTCCGCGGCCTGGAGTTCCATGTCGATCTGGCGGCGGGTGAAGCCGGGGGCGTCCCGCGGGACGATGAACAGGCAGGGCTTGAGGGTGCCTGTGCGGGCGTCTTCCGTACGGCCGACTATGAGGGTCGCGTCCGCGATGTCGACGCCTGAGATGAAGACCTTGCGGCCGGTCAGGAGCCAGTCGCCGGTGTCCGGATCGCGGCGGGCCGTGGTGGTGATGCGGTGGCTGTTGGAGCCGGCGTCGGGTTCGGTGATGCCGAAGGCCATGGTGCGGGTGCCGTCCGCCAGGGCGGGGAGCCATTCCTGCTTCTGGGCGTCCGTGCCGAAGCGGGCGATCACTGTGCCGCAGATGGCCGGGGAGACGACCATCATGAGGAGGGGGCAGCCGGCGGCGCCGAGCTCTTCGAGGACTATGGAGAGTTCGGAGATGCCGCCGCCTCCGCCGCCGTATGCCTCCGGCAGGTTGACGCCTAGGTAGCCGAGCTTGGCTGCCTCTGCCCAGAGAGTTTCTCTGTCGTAGTTACGGCCGTGGCGTTTGCCGAGGGCGGCGACAGCTGAGCGGAGGGCTTTTTGTTCCTCGGTTTCGATCGTGGACATGTGACTCCTTCGTCGTGGCTGGTCGCGCAGTTCCCCGCGCCCCTACGTCTCTTGCACTACCGCGAGCAATGAGCCGACCGTCACCTGTTGGCCAGGTACGACATGGAGGGCGCTCAGCGTGCCTGTGACGGGGGCTGTGATCTTGTGCTGCATCTTCATTGCCTCCAGCCAGAGGAGGGGTTCTCCGGCCCGTACTGCGGCTCCTACTGTCAGGCCGTCGGCGATCTTTACGACCGTGCCGGGCATGGGGGCCAGCAGGGAGCCCGGGGCGTGCTGGGCGGCGGGGTCGGGGAAACGCGGCAGCGCCTTCAGGGTTGTCGCGTTGACGTACACCTCGTCTCCGTACCTCGTCACCTCGAACTTCCGCTGTACTCCGTCCACTTCGAGTACGACGAGTTCGGCGTCGGCGTGTACTACGCGCACGCCGTCCGCCTCCAGGCCCGCGCGCGTGTGCCGGTAGTGGACCTCGTGCTCCTCGCCCGCCACCTCGTACCGCCTCATCTGCGGTTGCGAGGGGAGGTTGCGCCAGCCGCCGAAGCGGGAGTGGGCGCGGGCACGGGCTGCGTCTGCGAGAGCCGCGGCCAGGGGGGCGTGGGGGTCACCCGTCCCAAAGCGGGTCAGTTCGGGCAGGTGGCGGTCGTAGAAGCCGGTGTCCATGCGGGCCGTCGTGAACTCCTCGTGGCGCAGGGAGCGGAGGAGGAGGTCGCGGTTGGTCGTCGGGCCGTGGATCGTGGCGTGCTCCAGGGCGCCGGCCAGTTTGCGGAGCGCTTCCGCGCGCGTGGGGGCGTGGGCGACGGCCTTGGCGAGCATCGGGTCGTAGTGGACGCCGATGTCGTCTCCGTCGCCGTAACCCGTGTCCAGGCGGATGCCTTCGGGGACGGCCAGGCGGTGCAGGGTGCCGGTCTGCGGGGTCCAGTCGTTCGCCGGGTCCTCGGCGTAGAGGCGGGCCTCGATCGCGTGGCCACGCGCGCGTGGAGGGTCGTTCTCCAGTGCCTGGCCCTCGGCGACCCTGATCTGCAGGGCCACCAGGTCGATGCCGAACACCGCCTCCGTGACGGGGTGTTCGACCTGGAGGCGGGTGTTCATTTCGAGGAAGTGCGCCCGGCCGTCGGCGACCAGGAACTCGACGGTGCCGGCGCCCTCGTAGGCGACGGCGCACACGGCCTGTACGGCGAGCGCGTACAGGTCCTCGGTGAGGCTCTGCGAGAGGCCGGGTGCCGGTGCCTCCTCGATGACCTTCTGGTGGCGCCGCTGGAGGGAGCAGTCTCGGGTGCCGAGCGGCCAGATCGTGCCGTGGCTGTCGGCGAGGATCTGCACCTCGACATGGCGGCCGTGCTCCAGGTAGGGCTCCACGAAGACCTCGCCGTCCCCGAAGGCGCTCGCGGCCTCGGCCCGTGCGCCCTCCAGGGCGGAAGCGAGATCCTCCAGGCGGCGCACGATGCGCATCCCGCGTCCGCCGCCGCCCGCGGCCGCCTTCACCAGGACCGGCAGGTCGGCCTCGGTGATCCGGTCCCGGTCCAGGGACGCGATCCCCATCAGCTCCTTGGCGCGCGTCTTGGACGCCATCGTCTCGATCGCCTCCGGGGACGGGCCGATCCACACCAGTCCGGCGTCGATGACGGCGCGTGCGAAGTCGGCGTTCTCGGAGAGGAAGCCGTAGCCGGGGTGCACGGCGTCCGCGCCGGAGGCGATGGCCGCCTTCACGATCAGGTCGCCGCGCAGATACGTCTCCGCGGGCGCCGCGCCCGGCAGCCGTACCGCCGTGTCGGCCACGCGCGCGTGGAGCGCGTTCTCGTCGGCGTCGGAGTGCACGGCGACCGTCCGGATTCCCCACTCACGGCAGGTGCGGAAGATCCGGCAGGCGATCTCGCCCCGGTTGGCCACGAGAACAGAAGCAATCACTGGATCCCTCACATCCGGAAGACGCCGAAGCCACCGCGTGCGCCCTCGTACGGCGCCGTGTGGACGGCCGACAGGCACAGGCCGAGGACGGTGCGGGTGTCGCGCGGGTCGATGACGCCGTCGTCGTAGAGCCGCCCGGACAGGAACATCGGCAGCGACTCGGACTCGATCTGCTGCTCCACCATGGCGCGCAGGGCGGCGTCCGCGTCCTCGTCGTACGGCTGTCCCTTCGCGGCCGCCGACTGCCGGGCGACGATGGAGAGGACGCCGGCGAGCTGCTGGGGGCCCATGACGGCCGACTTGGCGCTGGGCCAGGCGAAGAGGAAGCGGGGGTCGTACGCCCGCCCGCACATGCCGTAGTGACCGGCCCCGTACGAGGCGCCCATCAGCACCGACAGATGCGGCACCTTCGAGTTGGACACCGCATTGATCATCATCGCGCCGTGCTTGATGATGCCGCCCTGCTCGTACTCCTTGCCGACCATGTAGCCGGTGGTGTTGTGGAGGAAGAGGAGCGGGATGTCGCGCTGGTTGGCCAGCTGGATGAACTGGGCGGCTTTTTGGGACTCCTCGCTGAACAGCACCCCTTGGGCGTTCGCAAGGATGCCGACCGGATAGCCGTGGAGCGTGGCCCAGCCGGTCGTCAGGCTCGTCCCGTACAGCGGCTTGAACTCGTCGAAGTCGGAGGCGTCGACGATGCGGGCGATCACCTCGCGCGGATCGAAGGGGGTTTTGAGGTCCGCCGGGACGATGCCGAGCAGCTCCTCCTCGTCGTACTCGGGAGGTGCGGCGGGTCCCGGATCCTCGTACGCCTTGCGGTGGTTGAGACGGGCCACGACCCGCCGGGCCTGTCGCAGCGCGTCCGGTTCGTCCACGGCGAAGTAGTCGGCGAGACCCGACACGCGCGCGTGCATCTCGGCACCGCCCAGCGACTCGTCGTCGCTCTCCTCGCCGGTGGCCATCTTGACCAGGGGCGGACCGCCGAGGAAGACCTTCGCGCGCTCCTTGACCATGATCACGTGGTCGGACATGCCGGGGATGTACGCGCCGCCGGCCGTCGAGTTGCCGAAGACGACCGCAATGGTGGGGATTCCGGCCGCCGACAGTCGTGTGAGGTCCCGGAAGATCGCGCCTCCGGGGATGAAGATCTCCTTCTGGGACGGCAGATCCGCCCCGCCGGACTCCACCAGGCTGATGCAGGGGAGGCGATTGGCGAGGGCGATGTCGTTGGCGCGCAGGGCCTTCTTCAGCGACCAGGGGTTGCTGGCACCGCCGCGCACGGTCGGGTCGTTGGCCGTGATCAGGCACTCGACGCCCTCCACCACCCCGATGCCGGTGACGAGCGAGGCGCCGACGGTGTAGTCGCTGCCCCACGCGGCGAGCGGCGACAGTTCCAGGAAGGGTGTGTCCGGGTCGAGGAGCAGCTCGATGCGCTCGCGGGCGAGCAGCTTGCCGCGCCCCCGGTGCCGGGCGACGTATTTCTCGCCGCCGCCCGCGAGGGCCTTGGCGTGCTCGGCGGTCAACTGGTCCAGCTTGTCGAGCATGGCCTCGCGGCCCGCCCGGTAGTCCGAACCCGCCGTGTCCAGGCCGGAGTTGATGACGGTCACAGCAGGACCTCCGGGATGTCCAGGTGGCGGGAGCGCAGCCATTCGCCGAGGGCCTTGGCCTGCGGGTCGAAGCGGTGCTGGGCGGCGACGCCCTCGCCGAGGATGCCGTCGACCACGAAGTTGAGGGCGCGGAGGTTCGGCAGGACGTGCCGGGTGACCGTCAAGTCACGTGTTTCCGGCAGGAGTTCGCGGAAGCGGTCGATGGTCAGCGTGTGTGCGAGCCAGCGCCACGCCTCGTCCGTGCGCACCCACACGCCGACGTTGGCGTCCCCGCCCTTGTCCCCGCTGCGGGCTCCGGCGACGAGCCCGAGGGGCGCGCGACGGACGGCCCCCGGCGGCAAGGGCTCGGGCAGGGGTGCTTCCGGTACGGCGTCGAGTACGAGGGTGTCGGCGGCCGAGGCCACGGGGATCCGGCGTCCGTCGTGGAGTACGGCGGTGTGCTCGACCTCGCCGCGGGGGACGAAGGACGCCTCGAAGACGCCGTACGGGGAACCCTTGCCGGGCGGGGCGAGGACGTGGAAGCCCGGGTAGCTCGCGAGGGCGAGTTCGATCGCCGTGCCGCTGAGCACCCGTCCCACGGCTTCCTGTCGGGGGTCCCGTACGACCAGCCGGAGCAGGGCGCTCGCCGTCTCCTCCGTGTCGGCGTCGGGGCGGTCAGTACGGACCAGCTCCCAGCGGGCCTCGGCGACCTTGCCGAGTGCCTCCGTCAACTGCTTCTGCACGAGGGCCGCCTTGGCCTCGATGTCGAGGCCGGTGAGGACGAAGACGACCTCGTTACGGAAGCCGCCGAGGCGGTTGAGGCCGACCTTCAAGGTCGGGGGCGGGGCCTCGCCCCGGACGCCCTCGATTCGGACGCGGTCGGGGCCGTCCTGGGTGAGCCGCACGGTGTCGAGGCGGGCGGTGACGTCGGGGCCGGCGTACCGGGCGCCGCCGGTCTCGTAGAGCAGCTGCGCGGTGACCGTGCCGACGTCGACGAAACCGCCGGTGCCGGGGTGTTTGGTGATGATGCAGCTGCCGTCGTCGTGGAGTTCGGCGAGGGGGAAGCCGGGGCTCCGGAGGTCACCCGCGCGCTCGTTGAAGAACGCGTAGTTGCCGCCGGTGGCCTGCGTGCCGCACTCCAGCACATGCCCGGCGACGACGGCTCCCGCGAGCCGGTCGTACTCCCCCGGCCCCCACCCGAAGTGCGCGACGGCGGGCCCGGTGACCAGCGCCGCGTCGGTCACACGCCCGGTGACGACGACGTCCGCGCCCTCCCGCAGACAGGCCGCGATGCCGAAGCCGCCGAGATAGGCATGGGCGGCGAGGCTCCCCGGGTGGGCGGCGGTGAGGTCGTCGCCCTCGACGTGGGCCACCCGGACGGGGATCCCCAGACGGTCGGCCAACTTCCGTACGGCGTCGGCGAGTCCGGCGGGATTCAGCCCACCGGCGTTGGTGACGATGCGGACCCCGCGCGCGTGGGCGAGCCCGAGGCACTCCTCCAGCTGGCGCAGGAAGGTGCGGGCGTATCCGGCGGCGGGGTCCTTCAGCCGATCGCGCCCCAGGATGAGCATCGTGAACTCGGCGAGGTAGTCGCCGGTCAGGACGTCCAGCTCGCCGTCGGTGAGCATCTCGCGCATGGCGTCGAAACGGTCGCCGTAGAAGCCGGAGGCATTGCCGATGCGAAGGGTCACGGGGTGTCCTCCTTCGGCGGGCGCCCGGCGCCGGACGGGCCCGCGAAGGCCTGGGCGATGCCCAGCCAGCGATCGGCGTCTCCGCCTTCCGCACGCAGGGCGAGGTCGTTGCGATGGGCGCGCTGGGTGACGAGGAGGCAGAAGTCGAGGGCGGGGCCGGTAACGCGGTCGGTGGCGTCCTCGGGGCCGTACACCCACAACTCCCCGGAGGGAGCGGCGAGTTCGACGCGGAACTCCTCGAACGGCGGGGTCAGTCCGTGCACGCCGAAGGCGAAGTCGCGGGTGCGGACGCCGAGGCGGGCGATGTGACTGAGCCGGTCGGTGGGGGTGCGGGTCACACCCAGCGCGTCTGCCACGTCCAGGCCATGGGCCCAGGTCTCCATGAGGCGGGCGGTGGCCATGGAGGCGGTGGACATGGGCGGGCCGTACCAGGGGAAGCGGGCGCCGGGGGGTGCAGTGCGGAGGGCTTCCTCCAGCGCGTGACGGCCGGTCCGCCAGTCCGCGAGCAGCTGCGCGGGCGGCTTGCGGGCGCCCTCCTCGGCACCGTTGTCGACGAAGTCGCCGGGCTCGGCCAACGCCTTCTCCACCTCCCGCGAGAAGGTGTCCTGGTCGGTCACCGCCAGCAGCGAGGAGTGGTCGGTCCAGGCCAGGTGCGCGATCTGGTGGGCGACGGTCCAGCCGGGCGCCGGGGTCGCAAGCGCCCAGCCCTCCGGGCTCAACTCGGCCACGAGCAGGTCGAGTTCCTCGCTCTCGGCACGCAGGTCTTCGATGACGGGCGTGGGGTCAGCCATGGGGCGAGCATGGCAGGGGGTTCAGAAACAAGCAAGCGTGCTTGCATTAATTCGTTTTCCACAACTCCGGGATCCGTGTGCGGTCGTGTGGCTACTCTCGGTGATTGGAGGTGGTTGGCATGCCTATCCGCGAACTTGATCCGAGTGCGTCGCCGCTCGACTACTACGGCTATGAGCTGCGCCGGGCACGGGAGGCGGCGGGGCTCACCCAGGACGCGCTCGGTTCGGTCGTCTTCTGCACGGGGTCGTTGATCTGCCAGATCGAGACGACGAACAAGATCCCGCAGCGGGAGTTCTCCGAGCGGGTGGATGCGGCGCTGGGGACGGACGGGATGTTCTCGCGCTTGGTGGGGCTGGTTCTGCGGAGCCAGTTGCCGAGCTGGTTTCAGCCGTTCGCGGAGATGGAGGCGAAAGCGACGTCCATCTCCACATTCCAGTCCCAGGTGGTGTACGGCCTGCTCCAGACTCCGGAGTACGCGCGGGCCGTACTGGAAGCGGGCTGGGTGGACAAACTCGACGAACAGGTGGCGGCACGCTTGGAGAGGCAGCGCATCCTCACGCAGGAGAAGCCGCCCCTGGTATGGGTGATCCTGGACGAAGTGGTGCTGCACAGGCCGTTCGGGGGCCGGAAGGTCATGCGGGAGCAGCTCACACACCTCCTGAAGCTCCAGGAGCGGCGGGAGCTACGGGTGCAGGTGTTGCCACTCGGATTGGGTCAACACCCGGCAACGGCAGGCTCGTTCACCATCCTGCGCTCCGAGGACGACCCCGACATCACCTACTCCGAGAACTACGACAAGGGGTACATGACTGCCAACCCGGATGTCGTCAGGGACTGTTCGCATCGTTACGATCATCTCCAGGCCGCAGCCCTCTCAGTCGAGGACTCGGCGGCGCTGATCGCCCGCGTACGGGAGGAACGCTATGGAGAACAGCCGACACCTGGCAGAAGCGCGGTGGCGTAAGTCGTCGTACAGCGGAGGAACGGGCGGCGAATGCGTGGAGTGCGCCCCTCTCGGCACCGCCGCCTGGCGTAAGTCCTCGTACAGCGGTAGCAGCGGCGGCGAATGCGTAGAGGTCGCCGACCTCACCCCCCACATAGCCGTCCGCGACTCCAAGAACCCCTCCGCCGGCGCACTCATAGTGGGCGGAGAGGCCTTCACCGCGTTCCTCGCGACGGTTGCCGGAGCACGCCGCTGACGACATCGGTCGGCGACGTCAGGGAGTGGCCGCCTCCGGCAGCGCGGCCTTCCCCCGCCCCACCTGCGTCCGCACCGCCCCCACGCTCGCCCCGATGACCAGGGCGATCGCCGCGGCCTGGATCAGGGACAGGGACTGGCCGAGGATCAGGAAGCCGGCCGTGGCCGCCATCGCCGGTTCCAGGCTCATCATGATCGCGAAGGTGGAGGCGGGGAGGCGGCGCAGAGCCAGCAGTTCCAGGGTGTACGGCAGCACCGACGACATGATCGCCACCGCCGAACCCAGCGCGATGGTCACCGGGTCCAGCAGCTTCGCGCCCGACTCGGCGATCCCCAGCGGGAGCATGAGCAGCGCGCCCACCGCCATGGCCAGCGCCAGCCCGTCCGCCTGCGGGAACCGTCGCCCCGTACGCGCACTGAACACGATGTACGCCGCCCACATGGCACCCGCCGCCAGCGCGAAGGCCACTCCGACGAGGTCGAGGTCGCCGAAGCCACCGCCGCCGAGGAGGAAGACACCGGCAAGGGCCAGCCCGGCCCACACGGCATTGACCGCCCGGCGGGAGGCGAGAACGGACAGGGCCAGCGGGCCGAGGACCTCCAGGGTGACCGCCGCACCCAGCGGGATACGGGCGACCGCCTGGTAGAAGAGGCCGTTCATCGCGCCCAGGGTGACACCGAAGGCGAGCACCGTTCCCCAGTCGGTGCGGGAGTGGCCGCGCAGGCGGGGGCGGCAGATCAGCAAGAGGACCACGGCCGCCGCGAGGAGGCGGAGCGTCACGACGCCCAGCGCGCCCGCGCGCGGCATCAGGTTCACCGCGAGCGCCGCACCGAACTGCACCGAGACACCACCGGCCAGCACCAGGCCGACCGGGCCGAGGGAACCCCGGCGGTGCGGGGCGGCGGCGGCCTGCACCGCTGAGGGTGAGGTGGGCGTGGTGGTGCTGGGCGTGGTCACGGGCGGTCCAGGTGCTCGGCTCGGGATACGTTCATCATGATGCACTGCCGAGTCCAGGGTAATGGACTCGGTCAGGCGCGTAAACCCGTTATGCAGCTGTCCCGAATGATGGACTCAGATGGACCTGGATGGACTCAGATCCCGGGCCAGGGCTCCTCGTCACGGAAGAGCGGCCGGCCGTCGGGAAGTGTGGTGACGACCGGTTCGTAGTAGCCGTACGACTCGTAAGCCGGTGCTGGTGCCGGTGCCTGCCAGGTCCCGTATCCCTCCTCCGTGTACGCGTACGCATACACGGGCTGAACCGGGGCCGCCGCCTGCTCCGTGAACAGCGGCATCCGCAGTTCCCCCGTGTCCATCACGGCGTTGTTCTGTGAGCGGTGCAGCCGGGCGTACGCGCCGCCCCGCGCCAGCAGTTCCTCGTGGCGGCCGGTCTCCACGATGCGGCCGCGGTCGACGACGAGGATGCGGTCGGCGTCGGGGGCGAGGTTGAGGTCGTGGGTGATCATGATGGTCGTACGGCCGGTCATCAAGCGGCGCAAGGGTTTGACGACCCTGCGGGCGGCCATGGCGTCGAGCCCCGTCGTCGGTTCGTCCAGCACCAGCACCGGGGCGTCGCGCAGAATCGCGCGGGCGATGGCGAGGCGCTGGAGCTGACCGCCGGACAGCCGGGCCGAGTTGGGGTCGACCCTGGTGTCGTAGCCCTCGGGCAATCTGACTATGAAGTCGTGGGCGTCGGCAGCCTTCGCCGCGTCCTCGATCGCCTGTTCGCTCGCGCCGGGGCGGCCGCAGGCGATGTTCGCGCGGACGGTGTCGTGCAGGACGAGGGTCTCCTGCGGGAGCAGCGTGACGTACTCGCGCAGGCGGGCCAGCGGGAAGTCCCGCAGCGGGACGCCGTCGAGCAGGAGGTCCCCGGCGTCCGGGTCGTAGAAGCGCAGCAGCAGCTTGGAGACCGTGGACTTGCCTGCGCCGCTCGGGCCGGTGATGATCACCAGCTCGCCGGGGCTGACGGCGAAGGACAGGCCCTGTAGCGCGACCGTGTCGGCGCCCGGGTAGCTGAAGGCGACGTCGCGGACCTCGACCGCGCCGTCCGGGCGGCCGGTCTCCGTGCCCCGGCGCGGGTCGGCGACCGACGGCTTGACGTCCAGGATCTCGATCAGCCGTTCCGCGCCCGCCGTGGCGGCCGTGACGGTGAGGCCGAGCTGGGCCAGGCCGCGCACCGGCGGGTAGAGGTAGCCGAGGAAGGCGGCGAAGGCGAGGAGCTGGCCGAGGGTCATCCGGCCGGTGGAGATCTCCCAGGCGCCGATGCCGATCACGGCGAGGACACAGACCGTCTCGATGACCTGCACGAGCTGCTCATAGGCCTCGTTGAGGCGGGTGGAGCGCACGGAGGCTCGGAACCAGGCGCTCGCCTCCTCGTTCAGCCGGCGGCGTTCCGCGTCCCGGCGGTCGTACGCCTGCGTCAGCACGATGTTGCCGAGGGACTCTTCGACCACGGAGGTGATCGCGCCGTCGGCGACCCGGCCCGCCCGCGACACGTCCTTGATGGAGCCCGAGAAGCGGCGGGCCGCCAGCCAGAACAGCGGGGCCAGGACAAAGGTGGCGGCGGCCAGGTCCCAGCGCAGCCAGAAGGCGGCGACCGCGTAGAAGAGCGCGGAGAAGGCTGCCGAAGCGGCGCCGACCAGCCCGGACACGACCATCGTCTCGATGGCGTCGACGTCACTCGTCAGGCGGGACAACAGGTCGCCCTGGCGGTGGCGTTGGAAGAAGTGCGGGGGCAACTGCTGTACGTGGTCGAAGACATGCTCGCGCAGTCTCATCACGAAGCGCTCGGTGGCCCAGGCGGCCAGTGAGTTCCCGGCGTAGGCGACGACCGCGCCGACGACGGCCACGCCCAGCCACTTCGCGGCCGGGGCCCAGAACGCGGCCAGCGACCCCTTCTGCAGGGCGTTGTCGGTGAGGTCGCTGAAAACCAGGATGGCCTCGGTCTCGGCGAGCGCGGCGAGCACCGTGCACACCCAGACGGCGAGCAGCCATTTCCTGAGCCCCTTGGTCAGCGGCCAGAAACGACGGAAAGCGGTGCGGGCGGGAATGGTGGGGGTGTCCTCGTATTCGAGTTCCTCATCCTCTTCCATATCCATTTCACATTCCCTCCGCAGCGCTTGAATTCCACGAAAACGAGGACCGACGGCATGCCGTCGGTCCTCTCAAAGCTCACTCAGTTGTCGTCGCCGGGGATCGGCTTGGGCACCGGCGGCTTGGGGTGCTTCTTCTTCGGCTTCGGCGGGGGCGGCGGAGGCAGCTGCTTGTTCTTGGGCTTCGGGGGCAGCGGCGCGAGCTTCTTGAGGCTCATTGCGACTCCTTGAGAGTGTGCAGTGCTGGTGGTGCGAGAATTCTCAACGAATACGGCCGGGTATTATGGACGGGAATTTCTTCCGGATCGTCATCCGGGATCTCCCCGCCGCCCGACACCGATGAACTTACACGCCCCACAACTCAAGGAACGGCAAAGTCGGCGAGGTAACGGCAAACAGGCCCTGTGAAAACCTTGGAGCTTCCTGAGCAAGGCCCTCGAACCTGAGAGTCTTCTTATGAACCTGAGAGCAGGCTTATGAATCCTGGGAAAAGGCTTTGAAGGCGGAGCTCAGCAACAGGCCAGGTAGCTCAGCGACAGGCCAGGTAGCTCAGCGACGGGCCATGTAGAGGTTCAAGGCCCGCTGCAGCAGCCGGTTGAGCGGGAAGTCCCACTCCCCGAGGTACTCGACGGCCTCCCCGCCGGCCCCCGCCTTGAAGCGGAGCAGCCCCAGCAGGTGGTTCGACTCCTCCAGGGTGTCGGTGATGCCCCTGAAGTCGTATACGGCGGCGCCGAGTTGATGGGCGTCGCTCATCATCCGCCACTGCATGGCGTTGTTGGGCTGCACTTCGCGCTTATGGGCGGTGGAGGCGCCGTAGGAGTACCAGGCGTGCTCGCCGACGACGAGCATGGTGGCCGCGGCGAGGACGTCTCCGTCGTGCCGGGCGAGGTAGAGGCGCATGCGGTCGGGGTCCTCGGTGGTGAGGGCGGTCCACATGCGCTGGAAGTAGGAGAGGGGGCGCGGGAGGAAGCGGTCGCGCTCGGCGGTCTCGGCGTACAGCTCGTAGAAGGCGGGCAGGTCGTCGTGGCCGCCGCGGACGACCTCGACGCCGGCCTTCTCGGCCTTCTTGATGTTGCGCCGCCACTGCTGGTTGAGGCCGCGATGGATGTCGTCCAGGCTCCGCCCGGCGAACGGGACCTGGAACACATACCGGGGCTGCCCGGCGGCGAAGCCGTCCTCGCCGCCGGGTTCGGTCTGCTGCCAGCCGGCCCGGCGCAGCCGGTCGGCGACGTCGAAGGCCCGCGGTTCGTACGAGGTCGCCTCCGCGTCGCGCAGTCGGCGGGCGTCCGGATCGGCGATCGCTGCCTTCACCGCCTCGGCGCTCCATCGCCGTACGACGACGGGCGGGCCCATCTTCACGGAGAAGGCGCCCTGCTGTTTGAGATACGCGAGCATCGGGTCGAGCCAGCGCTCGCTGAGGTCGGCGTCATACCAGTCGATGAGCGGGCCCTCGGGCAGATACGCGAGGTACTTCTTCAGCTTCGGCACGGGCCGGTACAGCACGAGCCCCGCCCCCACCATCCGGTCGTCGCCTCCGAACCACCCCAGGCTCTCCGCCCGCCAGTCCGGCTTCACATCGCCCCAGGAGGGGACCTGCATATGGCTGGCTGAGGGGCGGGCCGCCACGAAGGCGAGGTGCTCGGCGCGGCTGATGGGACGGAGGTGCAGGGGCATGCGATGGACTCCTTCGTTCGATTCCGTTCGAGTTGGCTGGTCAACCAATGAATCGGCCGGACCTGCCAATCTATGAAGTCGCCTCCCGCCCGCGAACGGTTCAGCCCTCGTGCGGCCCCTCGTCGAGCCCCTCCGCCAGCACCTCCGCCAGATGCCGCCCCTGCACCCCGCCCAGCTGCTCCAGCTGTGTCCGGCACGAGAACCCGTCCGCCAGGACGACCGCACCTTCCGGCGCCTCCCGCACCGCCGGCAGCAACTGGTCCTCCGCACACCGCGCCGACACCTCGTAGTGCCCCGTCTCGAAACCGAAGTTGCCCGCCAGACCACAACAGCCGCCCGCCAACTCCCCTGCAAGCCCGGCCGCTTCGCGCAGCCGGCGGTCCGCGCCGTCGCCGAGGACCGCATGCTGGTGGCAGTGGGTCTGGCCGGTGACCGGGCGGTTCAGGGACGGGGGGACCCAGTCCGGGGCGTACTTCTCCAGGGCCTCCGCGAACGTCAGCACCGAGGCCGCCAGACGTGCCGCGCGCGGATCGTCGTGCAGCAGCTCCGGCAGATCCGTGCGGAGGGCGGCGGCGCAGCTGGGTTCCAGGACGATGAAGGGCAGGGTGCCCTCCCCCGCTCCGGGGGCGAGCAGTACGCCGAACCGGTCCAGGGTGTCGCGCAACACCGCACGGGCGCGGTCGAGTTGGCCCGTCGAGAGGTACGTCAGCCCGCAGCAGACCCGGCCTCGGCTCAGCTTCGGGATCGGCACCGGCGACAGTCCGGCCGCCTCCAGGACCCGCACGGCCGCCTTGCCCACGTCCGGCGAGAGGTACTCCGTGAAGGTGTCGGGCCACAGCAGGACGGGCCTGCCGGATTCCTCCTCGTACTCCAGCCCCGTCTCCCGGATCTTCCGCCGCTCCTGCGCCCTGGCCCGACGCCCGTACCACCGGGTGAACGTCACGGTCGCCAGCCGCGGAATCCCCCGCTCGGGCGCGATCCCACCGAGCCGCTTGGCGAACGCCGCGAGCGGCCGTACGGAGGCGAGGAGGTTGACCAGCCATGCCGTACGCGTACGGGACACCCAGCGCAGCCACACCGGCAGCCACCCCATGCTGTAGTGCGCGGCCGGGCGGCGCCGCCCCTCGTAGTGGTGGTACAGGAACTCCGCCTTGTACGTGGCCATGTCGACCTCGACCGGGCAGTCGGAGCGGCACCCCTTGCAGGACAGGCACAGGTCGAGCGCGTCCCGCACCTCCACCGACCGCCAGCCGTCGGTCACCAGCTCACCCGCGAGCATCTCGTGCAGCAGCCGGGCACGCCCGCGCGTGGAGTGCTCCTCCTCGCCGGTGGCCCGGAAGGAGGGGCACATGACAGCCGTGCCGGACACGGATGTCGTACGGCACTTCGCGACCCCCACGCAGCGCCGCACCGCCGCCGAGAAGTCGCCGCCGTCCGCCGGATACCCGAAGGCCACATCGACCGGCTCCCGCGGCAGCACCGAGAAGCGGAGGTTCGCGTCGAGCGGGGCCGGGCGGACCAGCATGCCGGGGTTGAGGAGGTCGTCCGGGTCCCAGACGCCCTTCACGCGCTCGAAGAGGGCCACCATCTCCGCGCCGTACATCTTCGGCAGCAGTTCGGCCCGCGCCTGCCCGTCCCCGTGCTCCCCGGACAGCGACCCGCCGTGCGCGACGACGACGTCCGCGAGCTCCTCCGAGAACCGCCGGAAACGACCGACCCCCGCCTCGCTCAGCAGGTCGAAGTCGATCCGGACGTGGATGCAGCCGTCCCCGAAGTGCCCGTACGGAGTGCCGCGCAGCCCGTGGGAGGTCAGCAGCTGTCTGAAATCCCGCAGATACGCGCCGAGTCGCTCGGGCGGCACCGCGCAGTCCTCCCACCCGGGCCACGCCTCGCTCCCGTCGGGCATCCGCGTCGCCGTACCACTGGCGTCCTCCCTGATCCGCCACAGCGCCTGCTGCCCGCCCGGATCGGTGACGACGAGCGAGTCCACGACATCGGCGGCCCGCACGACCGCCTCCGCACGCGCGCGTGCCTCCGCCTCCGTCTCCCCACCGGTCTCCACGAACAGCCAGGCGCCGCCCCTGGGCAGCCCGGCCGTGGACGGCACCAGATCGGCCGCCATCCCCTCCACCGTGAGCGGTCCGTACGGCAGCAGCCCGGCCGCGGCCTCGGCGGCAGCGCTCTCGGCGGCGTACGCCAGCACGGCCAGCGCACGCGCGCGTGGCGCCTCGACAAGCCGTACGACGGCTTCCGTGAGCACCCCGAGTGTGCCCTCGCTCCCGCAGAAGGAACGGGCGACATCCGCGCCCTTCTCGGGCAGCAGCGCGTCCACCGCATACCCGGAGATACGACGCGGCAGCTCCGGAAACCCGGTCCGCAGCCGCGCCAACTCCCCCTCCACCAGCGCCCGCAGCCCCTCCGGCGCCCCGGCCCACCCCTGCCCGAGCCGCAGCCGCTCCCCGCGCGCGGTGATCACGCCCAGCTCCCGCACACTGTCCGCGGTCGTCCCCCACGCCACCGAGTGCGAGCCGCACGAGTTGTTCCCGATCATCCCGCCGAGCGTGCACCGGCTGTGCGTGGAGGGATCGGGACCGAACCGGAGGCCGTGCGGGGCGGCGGCCTCCTGCAGCCGGTCGAGGACGAGCCCCGGCTGCACGACGGCGGTACGCGCCTCCGCATCGAGCGAAACCAGCCGGTTCATGTACCGCGTGAAGTCCAGCACGACGCCGGTACCGGTGGCCTGCCCGGCGATGGACGTACCCCCACCCCGGGCGACGACGGGCACACCGTACTCCCGGCACACCCCAAGGACCGCCGCCACGTCGTCGCCGTCCCTGGGAGCGACCACCCCCAGCGGGACACGCCGATAGTTGGACGCATCCATGGTGACCAGCGCCCGTGCGGCGACGTCAAACCGCACATCGCCCCGGACGACCTCGCGCAAACGTGCCTCGAGATCCGACATGAGTCCAGCAAACCAGCCACCGGCCGGCACCCTCCAGCCGCCGGTCAGGCAATGTCAGCCCGTCCGGCGTTTGAGGACGAGGCCTTTCGGGCCGAACGGGGGTCTGGGGGCGGAGCCCCCAGGGACGGTCACCCAAAACGCCGTCTCACCCGACGGACGACGTTTCGCCCAGGTTTCCGCACCGGATAACCTCACCCCGTGGCTGAGATCCAGATTCCCGCTGACATCAAGCCCGCCGACGGACGTTTCGGCGCGGGCCCCTCCAAGGTGCGGACGGAAGCGCTGGACGCGCTGGCCGCCACCGGAACCTCCCTCCTCGGCACCTCCCACCGCCAGGCTCCCGTGAAGAACCTGGTCGGCAAGGTCCGCGAGGGCATCTCCGAGCTGTTCCAGCTCCCCGACGGCTACGAGGTCATCCTCGGCAACGGCGGCTCCACGGCCTTCTGGGACATCGCAACCCACGGCCTGATCGAGAACAAGTCGCAGCACCTCAACTTCGGCGAGTTCAGCTCGAAGTTCGCGAAGGCCGCCAAGCTGGCCCCCTGGCTGGCCGAGCCCACCGTCATCGCAAGCGACCCCGGCACTCACCCGCAGCCGCAGGCCGAGGCGGGCGTCGACGTCTACGCCTTCACGCACAACGAGACCTCCACCGGCGTCGCGATGCCGATCAAGCGCGTCGAGGGCGCGGACTCCGGGTCCCTGGTCCTGGTCGACGCCACGTCCGGCGCCGGCGGCCTCCCGGTCGACATCGCCGAGACGGACGTCTACTACTTCGCCCCGCAGAAGTCCTTCGCCTCCGACGGCGGCCTGTGGATCGGCGTCTTCTCCCCGGCCGCGATCGAGCGCGCCGAGCGCATCCACGCGTCCGGCCGCCACGTCCCGGAGTTCTTCAGCCTCCCCACGGCGATCGACAACTCCCGCAAGAACCAGACGTACAACACCCCGGCCCTGGCCACCCTCTTCCTGCTGAACGAGCAGCTGGAGTGGCTCAACGGGCAGGGCGGCCTGGCCTTCTCCACGGCCCGCACGAAGGACTCCTCGACCCGCCTCTACACCTGGGCGGAGGAGAGCAAGTACGCCACCCCGTTCGTCTCCGACCCGGCCAAGCGCTCCCAGGTCATCGGCACGATCGACTTCGCCGACGAGATCGACGCGGCGGCCGTCGCCAAGGTCCTGCGCGCCAACGGCATCGTCGACACCGAGCCGTACCGCAAGCTCGGCCGCAACCAGCTCCGCGTCGCGATGTTCCCGGCGATCGACCCGGCGGACGTCGAGGCGCTGACGAAGTGCATCGACTACGTGATCGAGAAGCTGTAGCCGCTTCTTCTACGACGGCGAAGGGCGCCCTGCGGGAGATCCGCGGGGCGCCCTTCGCCGTATGTCACGCGTGCCGGAAGCACGTCAGACTTCTTCCGTACGGGACAGCGCCTCGCTGATCAGGCGGGTGGCGAAGTCGGGGTCGTCGGTGATGCGGTTGATGTGCTCCGCGAGGAGGAAGGCACAGGTCTCCAGGGGATTCATCTCCGCCGCGGTCCAGTCTCCGTACTGTTTGCGCCACAGGTTGGGACTCAGGCCGGTGCCCGCGGCGATGACCAGGCCGGCCATGGTGGGGATGGCCTCGGGGCGGACGCTCTTGGGCATCATGCGCATCGAGGCCACAAGGCTGGGCACCACGTACTCGATGACGTCCTTGTCGTGGTCCTCGTGGGCCTTCCGCAGCCACGTCATGAACATGTAGATGAGGGTGCAGGTGCCGTCCAGCACGTCATCGATTCCCTCGGGGCCCAGCGACGCGGTGAACTGGTCGATCAGCGCCTGCTGTTCGGGATCGATCGCGGTCCTGCCGTCGTGGACGGCCTTGAGCCGGGAGTCGATCATCATGAGCGCCGCACCCACCTCGCCGACGGGAGCGTGCTCGGGGCCGTAGGGCGATGACACAGGATTCCTCCTCAGGCGGCCGCGAGGGGCAGCACGGGTCTGCCGTCACAGTAGATGGCCGCTGCGCCGAGGGTCGGAGAATTGCCACTTTCAGGGCGAAGAGGTGCAGCTGTCACGTCGCCGTACAGCTCACAATCGGCACCGCACCCCCACCCGGCGCACCCCCGAACCCGAAACTCACCGAACCCCCCACCGGCACACTCCCGTTGTGCGAGGCGTTCACGGCCGTCACGGTGGCTCCGCTCTGGGTGTACGACGCGTTCCACATGTTTGTCACCTGCTGCGACCCGCTCGACGTCCAGGTCACCTTCCACGAACTGATCGCCGTAGTACCGGAGTTGGTGACTTTTACGTCAGCGTTGAAGCCGCTCCCCCAGTCGCTGCTCACGGTGTACGCGGCCGAGCAGGCAGCCGCGCTCCCGCCACCGCCACCGCCTCCGCCGCCACTTCCCCCACCCGTACTCGGGAAGAGCGGCGCCTTGACGCTCGCCAGATACCCGTCCTTCACCGTGTCCACGGTCACCCAGTCGTCCTTCAGAATCCCGCCCGTGTCACCGGAGTTGGGATTCCACGACCAGAACGTCCACTGGAAGGAATCCGCCCCGTACGTCGACGTCGGCCTCAGATAACTCACCAGCGCAGCCAGCCACTTCTGATCGGTCGCGGACGCCAGCGTCGTACCGAACTCCCCCACCCACACCGGCGCGATGTTCTGCTTGAAGAGGTAACCCCAGTACCTGTCCCAGACCCCCGGCATGTTGTCCGGGAAGGACGGGTCACTGAACCAGGGCTGCTGCGCCACGCTGGTGGCGTAGTCATGGGCCGAGTACACCACCCGGTCGGCCACATCCAGCTGCACCGGATACTGCCCGACCCCCATCAGGTTCCCGCCCCACCAGCCGGACACACCGCCGTATGTCTGCACACCCTCGACGAAGATCAGCAGATCGGGATTGACGGACAGCACCGCGTTCCCCGCCCGCTGAGCCGCCAGCCGCCAGTCGGTGGCCGCGTCCCCGCACCCCCAACACGCCGGATCGTGCGGCTCGTTGTGCAGATCGATGCCTACGACGGTGTCCTGGCCCCTGTAACGGGCCGCGAGAGCCTTCAGATCGGCAATCCACGTCGACTCGGGAACCGCCGACGTGTACCAGAGCGCCGACTGCCCGCCCGCGTCCGGCCGATGCCGGTCGAGGATGACCTTGAGCCCGTCCTGACCGGCATAGGCCACCAGCTTGTCCATGACCTGAAGGGAGTTGAGCCCCTGCAGATCGGCGTTCTTGCCGGTGCTGAAGTCGATGCTGTCTGGGACGGTCGACGGTTTGAAGATGTCGTCGCTGTAGGGCAGCCGGATGGTGTTGTACCCCAGCGACTTCATCTGGTCGATCATGGACTTGTAGTCGCGGGACCACAGCCCATGGACGACATGGTTGCCGGTCTCGAAGCCGAACCAGTTGATCCCGGCGATCCGGACCGGATGCCCGGCCGCGTCCAGGATCTGCCGGCCGCTGGTGTGCCAGTACCCGGCACCGGCGGCATCCGCCGCGTGTGCCGACCCAGCACTGAGCCCCAACGGCGTCAGAGGCATCAGAAGCGCCGCGGCAACAGCACACCGCGCTCTTCGCAGACTGCGGAACATGTCGCTGCTTCCTCTCGGGAGGCGCGGGCCCGGAACCAGTGGGAGCGCTCCCACAACCCGGCACCTTCCATGGAAGCCACACCACATGAACACGTCAAGCGTTGCGGCGTCACTGCGTCACTGCGTCACGACGTCACCGGCGCAGCAGCCGCCGGATGCCGAAGAGGACCGCCGCCGCGACGGCGACGGCGAGTGCACCGACCTTGAGGTTGCCGTCCAAGCCACCGCCGGTGCTGCCCGAGGCGCTCGAACTCCCGCCCCCGGACGGCGACTTGGAGGCACCGCCCCCACCCGGTACGTCCTCCGGCTGCACGGAGCTGTCGGCGCCCTCGCTGCCGTACATGAGCCTGGTTCCGTCGACGGAGTAGGTGATGGACTCGCCCTGCCCCTGCAGCGGCACGTTCAGCCGCCCCTTGCGTTTGATCTTGCCGCCGTTCCAGTCGTAGTAGATCCCGCCGAAGTAGCCGCGCACGGCGAGCTGTTTGCGGTCCGGGGAGAGGGCGGCGTCGGTGGCCCAGAGGTCCACGGCTGCGACGGGCCTGAAGATGTTGGTCCCGGAGGTGGAGAGCTCGGCCGGGCCCTCGTAGAGGTGCCCGCCGTCCTCGTTCTTGTCGATGATGTACGCCCGCCCGGTCTTCGGATCGACGACCAGCGACTCGGCGTTCCGCGCCCCGTCCGAGTACTTCACCACGTACTGCGTGGCCCGGACCGTCTGGTCGACGAGCTTCTTCGGCTCGGGCAGCCGATAGATCCAGACGTACGGCCACTTGCCGCCGAGGTTGTCGCCGATGTCGCCGACGTAGATCTGGTTGTCGGGCCCGATGGAGATGGCCTCGACATCGCGGGGCGAACCGATTCCGCTCAGCGTGACCCGGGCGACGGTCTTCCCCGTGCTGCTGTCGACGGCGTAGATGTACGGCCCGTCGCCGCTGTCGTTGTGGGTCCAGTAGACGCCGGGGTGCAGACGGGAGGCGGCGAGGCCGCTGGACTCGGCGATGCGGGAGTCCTTGATGGTGAACCCCTGGTCCCCCTTGCCGTCGCCGTCGGCGGCGGAGGCGGGCACGGCGAAGGCGCCCACGAGAAGGACCCCGGCGAGGAGAGCGAACGGTCGGCGCATGCGCCCAAGCCTGCCATCCCGGCCCCACCGCATGGACGGACGCACGGCCGGGTGGGGCGCGTGGCAGGCCTCACACCCCACCCTCCCCACGAGTGACCGTCGATCGTCCATCATGAGCGGATGCTTAGGTTCATGCCGGTCGGCGACTCCATGACGATCGGAAGCGCGGGCGAGCACACGTGGCGTTACCGGATGTGGGAGCACCTGCGCGAGACGTACGGCAGCCCGTTCGCCCTCGTCGGCCCGCGCGAGACGCTGTACGACAAGGCGACGGACGCGCCGGTGTCGTACGAGTACGCCGACCCCGGCTTCCCGCGCGCCCATCTGGCCGGCTGGGGCGAGGGCTGGCTGCACATGGCTCCGCTGATCGGGGAGGCGGTGCGCTCCTGCCGCGCGGACGTCCTTCTCGTCTCCCTCGGCTTGATCGACCTGGGCTTCTACACGAACGCGGAGCAGACGGCGGAGAACGTAGGGGCTTTCGTTGCGGAGGCGAGGTCGGCGAACCCCCACATCCGGCTGGTCGTCCTGCCGGTGATCCCGAATGTCCGCGCCACCTCGGACGCCCCTTTCGCCGCGCAGGTGACCCGCTTCAACGAACTCCTGGCGAAGACGGTGGCCGACCTGGACGAGCCGCGCTCTCCGCTCCTGCTGGCCTCGCCCCCGCCGTCGTACGACATCCACCTCGACACCTACGACGGCACGCACCCGAACGCGAGCGGCGAGCACAAGATCGCGGCTGCTTTCGCGGACGCGATGCACCAGGCGTGGGACGTCGGCGAGCCCTACGAGGCCTGAGCCGCCTCCGCCTCGATGCCCGCGACAAGGAATGCGGCACAGGGCCGCACGGCGCGTGTCAGGTCGCTCCAGCCCTCCTGTTCCTCCCCCAGATAGACGGCACGCGCGCGTGCGAGCACGGGGCGGTGCCCGGCGGGCAGCCGCCGCAGGGCCCACTCGGCCGCCGCGTCCTTGGAGCGGATACGGCCGGTGGCGAGGGTGGTCCAGATGCGGGCGAGGGTGAGGAGGACGTTGCGGGTGTCGGAGCCGACTGGAGCGTGCGGCGCGGCAGGCCGACGGGAAGCAGCAGGCTTGAAGACGGCTTGAAGGCGGCCGTTCAGGCCGTACGCGGCTTCGAAGTGGCTGAACCGCTCCTGGGAGTCGCCGAACCGCTTCTGGAAGCGGCCGAACTGCTCCTGGTGGCAGTTGCAGGGGACTTCGCAGTTGTGGGCGTGTTGCGGTGCCGGTGGCGGGAGATGGTCTTCCGCGGTGGCCGGGTCAGAGTGATCTGGCGGACCAGCTGCTGGAAGCACGCCAGCGACGCGAGTGTCGGCAGAGCGGCTGCGGCGACACCGGTGAAGCTCCTGTCGGCCTCGGCCACGCACAGCGACATTGCAAGGAAGGAGAACAGCAGCACGACGAACCAGGAGTGCAGTGCCCGGCGTTGGTGAAGGGCGCTGCGCAGGATGGACAGCGAGGCCACCATCCAGGGGCCGTAGACCAGAAGAGGCCACCAGGTCAGCATGCCGCCCTGCGTGGCCGACGCGACGTGCCGCAGCGGTGCATAGGCCACCATGCCGCCGAAGACGCTCACCATCGACACGATCACGGCAGCGAGCGCGGCGATCAGAAAGCTGACCGTCTGCAACCACGTGAAGCGCAGACGGAACCGGAAGCGCACTTTCCGATGCCGGACGGTACGGCGCCGGATGGGCGGCAACTCGGCTGTGATCTTTGCCAGGTTGTCCATCGACTCGCCCGTGAAGTCGAGGTCGGGCGACCGCGGCTCGCGACCGGGCGGCGACACAGTGCCCGTCTGCTCGGCCGTCACGGCATTCTGCAAGAGGGAGGTGAGCTCCTCGACCGGGTCCCAGCCCTCCACCAGGGGCCCCGCGGAGTACATGTCATCGGAGGGGCCCCGGTGGCGGCCGGTGGCCAGCCCGGTGTTGTAGTCACCGGGATACCGATCACTCGGATACCGGTCACCGGGATACCGTTCATGCGGCGTGAAGGAAAGATCCAGATATTCGTCGTTCATGCGAGGTCCGCCCCCGTCATGTGGCTGCGTGGCAGCCGGCGCGCCCCTGGTCGTTCCACCGTCGCCCGAGTTCCTCCTGTGCCGTGTCCAGGACCGTCAGGAACTCGGTGAACAGAGCCCCGGTGACCTGCAGTTCGATCCGTGCGCCGTCTCCGTGCAAGGTGCCGCAGGCCTCGGCCGCCGAGTACGCCGCGGCGGGCGTGAAGGTGTAGCGCCCCACTGTCACAGCACGGGCGTTGGACGGATCCTCCGCTGTCGCTCCGGAACGGTACGGGTTAAGGAGCCTTGCTTTCGCCATATTCCGCTAACGCCGCGTCCCCTCCTCCGGATGCGCGGCAAACGAGTGAGGCCAATTTGACGAAAACATCGGCGAAAACGTTTGTAATCCGAGCCGACCACACTGTCCTCAATAGGTAAAGAATCGAGCAGTTTGTCTTTTGAATTCTTCTCCCACAGGAAAGATCATTTATTCCCGGCGGGCGGTCACCCTGGGCGCTGATCCGCCCCGTGCCCCCGCCACCGTGCGTATCGTTGTACTGCGCGGCTGCACTTGTGCGAAGGCAGCCGGGGAGGAGCGCCACGATGACCGTCCTTGAAGACAGGATCGAGATGGCCGAAGCGAGCGGCGAGCTCACCCTGGACGTCATGTTCGAGTGGCTCGAGAAGATGCCCATCCCCGAGGGAACGAAGGTCGAGATCGTCGGGGGAAACATCTTCATGTCACCGCAGCGGCACACCCACTTCCAGATCATCTTCGACATCCTGGAGCAGCTGCGCGCCAAGTACCCCCGCACGCGGCTGGCGTCAGACGTGAGGATCGACTTCCCCGGCCGTCTGAACGGCTTCGCGTGTGACGTAGCGGCGGTGGCCGAGCGTTCGGTGAAGGACGACAAGGGGCGTTGGCGCTATCAGGACATCGAGTTCGCGGCCGAGGTCATCTCCAAGGACACGGCCGCCAACGACTACGGCCCCAAGAAGACCGCCTACGCCGTCGCCGAGGTCCCCGTCTATCTCATCGCCGACCCCTACCAGGCCAAGTGCCACCTCTACACTCAGCCCAACGACGGCGAGTACCTCACCGAATTGTCCGTCACCTTCGGGGCCGACGTCGACATGACCACCACCCACCTCGGCCTCACCCTCAAGACCGACGACTTCCCCCGCGACTGACAGAATCCGGTCGTATGGCGATCATCCACCGCACCACCCTCAAGCCGACCAAGGTGGAACTGCTCACCACCTGGCTGCCCACCCGCGCCTGGTACCAAGGCGGCCCGGCCGCACCGGAGTTGACCAAGGCCGGCGGCTTCCGGCTGGACGACCCGGAGGGCGAGGTCGGCATCGAGTTCATGGTCGCCACCGACGCGTCGGGCCCTGCCCCGGCCGCCTACCTGGTGCCGCTGACCTACCGCGGCGCCCCGCTCAACGGTGCGGAAGACGCCCTCGTCGGCACCATGGAGCACGGCGTACTGGGCAAGCGCTGGGCCTACGACGGCTGCCAGGACCCGGTGCTCCGCGCCGAGCTCCTGGCTCTGATCGAGGGCCGGGTCCAGGCCATGGCCCAGAGCATCACGGACACCCCCGACCATGAGGTGACCCGCGATTACGGCGGCGGCTCCCCCACCGTCAAGGGCCCGCTCACCACGGCCACCGACACCACCGAGAGCACCGAACTCCACACCGCCGACGGCAAGTTGCTCCGCGTGCACCGCATCCTGCGCCCGGCAGCGCTGCCCGCGGAGGGCGTACTCGGCCACGTCACCGGCGCCTGGCAGGCAACGGCCGACACCCGCGCCCGGGCCGTGTTCGTCACGCTGCACGCCTGACCGAATTTCCTGGTGTCCCTGTAGAGTCCTCCGACGTGAACACCGGACCGGCATTGCGCCACACACGGATTGGCCACCCGGTGGCCGACTGATCGCACGGCGGGTGCAACGAACGCACCCCCTCAGTTCCGCACGCGGACCTCCCCGCACTCGCGCACCGCGAGTCCGTTTCCCGCGTCGAACACCAATGAGGTCAGCCGAATGACAGCCACGTTCAACCACACCATCATCGCCTCCAAGGACCGCAACGAATCGGCGCGGTTCTTCCGGGAGTTGCTGGAACTCCCGGAGGCACCGTCCTGGGGCCCGTTCACCAACATCCAGCTCACCGACGGCGTACTGCTGCAGTTCGCCGAGCCGCCGGTGGAGATCCAGATGCAGCACTACGCGTTCCTGCTCGACGACGAGCTGTTCGACCGCGCGTACCGGCGGCTGTGCGACCGCGGCATCGAGCACTGGGCCGATCCGCAGATGCGCCGCCCGGGCGAGATCAACAACGGGCACGGCGGTCGAGGCGTCTACTTCAAGGACCCCGCCGGTCATGCGATCGAGCTGATCACCCGCCCGTATCTGTAGCCGAGTCAGGGCCTGGTCGGGTGCCGGAAACACGGCGCCCGACCGGGCGATCAACTGGCCGCCTAGAACATCCCGTTGCCGTTCGCCGAGGTGGCCGGCACGTCCTGGATCACGTCCCAGTGCTCGACGATCTTTCCGCCCCGCACCCGGAACAGGTCCACGATCGCCTGCCCGCGCTCCCCCGGCGCGTTCACGTAGTGGCTGTGGACCGCCACCAGGTCCCCCTCGGCGATCACCCGCTTCGGCGTGACCGTCAGCTGCGGGAACTGCTTGAAGTACGCGCCCAGCCCCGACTTCACGCCGTCCACACCGTCCGCGATGTTCGGGTTGTGCTGGTGGTATTCGGCACCCCAGTACCGGTCGATCGCCGACAGGTCCTTCTTCACCAGCAGTTGGTCGAAGGCGGCCGTCACCAGCTTCTTGTTGTACGCGGTGAGAAAGCCCGGCCCCGGCTGCTCGGTCCGCGGCAGGCTCACCGTCGAGAACATGTCGTTGCCGTTGGCCGACTTCTCCGGCACGCTCTGCCCGGTGTCCCAGTGCTCGGCGATCTTCCCGCCCTGGAAGCGGAAGATGTCGAAGACCGCGGAGCCCCGCGTCCCCGGCGTCGCGACGACGTTGGAGTGCACCAGCACGAGGTCACCCTCGGAGATGACCCGCTTGATGTCGTACGAGAAGTCCGGGAACTGCTGGTGGACGGACTTGCCCAGGTTCTTCAACGTCTCCGCCCCGTCCGGTGCGAGCGGGTTGTGCTGGATGTAGTCCGGCCGTACGAAGCGGTCCACGACCTCGGTGTCGCCCTGCTCGAAGACGCCCTTGAGGACACGGACGGCGACGGCCTTCTGATAGCCGAGGCGGGCGCAGTCGTCGTAGCCGAAACCGGTGTGCGCACCAGAATCAGAAGAGGCCGGCACGGACGCTACGGCAGGCACGGCGGCGGCGCCCAGCAGTGCGGCTGAGGCGAGGAAGGCGACAAGGGTCCTGCGGGCAGGCGTGGTGGGGGGCATGTGGCTCTCCAGAAATGGATATTGAAAGTTCAAGCTCACGCTTCCCACAGGAAAGCACTAACCAGCAGTTAGCGTCAAGATCTCCAAGACCCCCACGACCCGCCGAGCTCCCTTGCTTAGAGCGCACTCCACGCCGTTGGCTAGGTGGTCATGAAGTACACGCAGCTCGGACGCACCGGACTCAAGGTCAGCCGACTGGTCCTCGGCACGATGAACTTCGGACCGCAGACGGACGAGGCCGACAGCCACGCGATCATGGACGCGGCGCTGGACGCCGGCATCAACTTCTTCGACACCGCCAACGTGTACGGCTGGGGCGAGAACAAAGGCCGTACGGAACAGATCATCGGGAACTGGTTCGCCAAGAGCGCGGCCCACCGCGACAAGGTCGTCCTCGCCACCAAGGTCTACGGCAACATGGCCGCCGACGGCGACGCCTGGCCGAACCACGACAAGCTCTCCGCGCTGAACATCCGGCGCGCGGTCGACGCCAGCCTGAAGCGGCTGCAGACCGACCATATCGACGTCTACCAGTTCCACCACGTCGACCGCCGCACTCCCTTCGAGGAGATCTGGCAGGCGATCGACGTCCTGGTGCAGCAGGGGAAGATCCTCTACGTCGGGTCCTCCAACTTCCCCGGCTACAAGATCGCCCAGGCCAATGAGATCGCTGCCCGCCGCGGCGGGACCATCGGCCTCGTCAGCGAGCAGTGCCTCTACAACCTCGCCGAGCGGCGCGCCGAGATGGAGGTCATTCCGGCCGCGGAGGAGTACGGCCTCGGGGTCATCCCCTGGTCGCCCCTCCACGGCGGACTGCTCGGCGGCGTCATCAAGAAGGAGGTCGAGGGCGGGCGCCGGGCGAGCGGCCGGGCCGCCGACTCCCTCGCCAACACCACCATCCGCGCCCAGATCCAGGCGTACGAGGACCTGCTCGACAAGCACGGCGTCGAGCCGGGCGAGGCCGCCCTGGCCTGGCTCCTCACCCGCCCGGGCGTGACCGGCCCGATCGTCGGCCCGCGCACTGCGGAGCAGCTGGAGTCCGCGATCAGGGCTGTCGAGCTGGAGCTGAGCGAGGAGCTGCTGTCAGGCCTGGACGAGATCTTCCCGGGCCCGGGCCCGTCGCCGGAGGCCTTCGCCTGGTAGCGCCGCCGACGGAAGCGCCCTTCTTTTAGGGGCGCGGGGAACTGCGCGACAAGCCACGAACAACCCGCACCCGGCAACGAACGCGCAGTTTCCCGCCGCTACCTTGCCGAGCGCTACTTACCGAGGGCAGCCGCCAGCCCCACCACGACGAACAAAAGAACAAGCACACCGGCCATGATCCGGTTCCGGGTCTTCGGGTCCACGTACCCGAGCCTAACCGGCGCCCCCGAGCGGCCAACGGGCGACCGCCTCATACCGCGGCTGCTCCCCCGGCACCCCGGACCGCGGCAGATTGCTCCGCACCAGCACCAGCTCCGCCACCGTCCAGGTACGGCTCGTGAACTCCCCGAGAGCCGCGACATACGGCCGTACGTCCGCCGCGTCCCGACTGCGGGCCACGGTCAGGTGGGCCTTGTACCGCCGGTGCTCGTCCATCGCCACGCCCGCCTTCCGCGCCGCCGCCTCGGCACGTTCCGCCAACCGCCTCAGCGCCTCCAGATCCCCCTCCGCGCCCACCCACAAGGCCCGCCCGTGCCCGAACTGCCCACCACCCCGCAAGGCCAGCGCAAAGGGCTCGGATCGCCGCGCCGCCCGCTCCAGCCGAGCCGACAGATCGGCTACGACGCCGTCGTCCACCTCGCCGTAGAAGGCAAGTGTGAAGTGCCAGCCCGGCCGCCCGGTCCAGCGAAGCGAACCCGGCAGCTTCTTCAACTCGGCCACCTCGGCGGCGAGTTCATGGACGACCCCCTCGGGGGGCAGCACCGCGGCGAAGAGTCTCATACCGCCCACCCTGCCACCATGGACGCATGGAGATCACCATCAGAGAAGGCGGACCCGACGACATACCCGTGATCCTGGGCATGCTCGACAGCGGTGTGGAGTGGCTGGTCGCGCAGGGGCGGACCGGGCAGTGGGGGACGAAGCCGCTGTCGGAGAACCCGAAGGTGGCCGAGTCGCTCGCCGGGTACATGGACGGCGGCAGCGCGTTCATCGCCGAGGCGGACGGGGTACCGGCCGCGTCCCTGACCCTCACCGACGCACCCGGCTCCTACATCCCGCCGGTCGACGAGCCGGAGCGCTACATCCACTGGCTCGCCTCCGACCGCCGCTTCAAGGGCCACGGCCTGGGCAGCGCCCTGCTCGCGCACGCCGCCGAGGAGACCCGGCGCGCGGGCGTCTCGCTCCTGCGGGTGGACTGCTACGCGGGCGACGACGGCAGGCTCGTCCGCTACTACGAGGACAACGGCTTCGCCAGGGTCGAGGCCTTCACCGTGGGCGAGTGGCCGGGGCAGCTCCTGGCCCGGAGGGTGTAGCCACGCCCCCGGGCCGGGAGATCAGACCGCAGTCGCCAGCTGCTGCTGGGCCTCCCGCGGCACGAACCGCACCTGCGGATGGCCGCGGTTCCAGCCGACCGACAGACGCAGGTTGCCCACGCGGGCCAGGACCACGCCGATGGTGACGGCGGCCGCCGTGGCGATCGCGCCGCCGACGGCGAGGCCCGCCCGGACGCCGTACGTGTCCGTGATCCAGCCGGCGATGGGTGCGCCGACCGGGGATCCGCCGAGGAAGACCATCATGTAGAGGGCCATGACCCGGCCGCGCATGGCCGGGTCGGTGGCCATCTGGATGCTGGTGTTGGCGGTGACGTTGACCGTCATGCCGAACATGCCGATGGGGGCCATCAGCAGGGCGAACAGCCAGAGCGAGGGGGCGGTCGCGGCGACGATCTCCATCGCGCCGAAGGCCACCGCCGCCGCGATCAGGATGCGCATCCGGGCCGTGCCGCGCCGGGCGGCGAGCAGGGCACCCGACAGCGAACCGACCGCCATCAGCGTGTTGAAGAGGCTGTAGGAGCCGGCGCCCGCGTGGAAGACGTCGTTCGCGAAGGCGGAGAGGTAGACCGGGAAGTTGAAGCCGAAGGTCCCGATGAACCCGATGAGAACGATCGTCCAGATCAGGTCGGGGCGCCCGGCGACATAGTGCAGGCCCTCCCTCAGCTGGCCCTTGCCGCGCGGCGCCCGCTCTACGACGTGCAGGTCACGCGGCCGCATCAGCAGCAGACCGGCGACCGGGGCGACGAAGGACAGCCCGTTGAAGAGGAACGCCCAGCCGGTGCCCACGCCGGTGATCATCAGGCCCGCGACGGCGGGGCCGACCAGGCGGGCGGACTGGAAGTTGGCGGAATTGAGGCTGACCGCGTTCTGCAGCTGCTCCGGGCCGACCATCTCGGAGACGAAGGACTGGCGGGCCGGGTTGTCGACGACCGTGGCGAGACCCATCGCGAAGGCGGCGAGGTAGACATGCCAGATCTGGACATGGCCGGAGAGGGTGAGCGCGGCGAGCGCGATGCCGGTGACGGCCATCGAGGTCTGCGTGACGAGCAGCGTGCGGCGCTTGGGCAGACGGTCGACGAGGACGCCGCCGTAGAGGCCGAAGAGCAGCATCGGCAGGAACTGCAGTGCCGTCGTGACGCCGACGGCCGTGGCGGAGCCGGTGAGGCTGAGGACCAGCCAGTCCTGGGCGATGCGCTGCATCCAGGTGCCGATGTTCGAGACGACCTGGCCGCCGAAGAACAGGCGGTAGTTCCGGACCTTCAGCGAGCTGAACATCGAGGACTTGCGGGAAACAGCGGGAGAAGGAGACGAAGAGGGAGACGGAGAAGGAAGGGGAGAAGGAGGGGGAGGAGCAGGGGTAGTAGGTATCGGTGCGGGGGCGGAGTCTGCTCCGGGTCCCGAACTCAAAAGGGTTCGCCTCCTCGTTGTGGCTTACAGGTGTGCGAGCTTCTCCAGCACGGGGGCGGCGGCGCGCAGTTTGGCCCACTCGTCCTCGTCGAGGCCGTCGACCAGGTTGGCCAGGAACGCGTTCCGTTTGGCGCGGCTCTCCTCGAGCATGGCCTCGGCCTGCTCGGTCTTGGTGACGACCTTCTGGCGCCGGTCCTCGGGGTGCGGCTCCAGCCGGACCAGCCCCTTGGCCTCCAGCAGCGCGACGATGCGGGTCATCGACGGCGGCTGCACATGCTCCTTGCGGGCGAGTTCGCCCGGGGTGGCCTTCCCGCAGAGGGAGAGGGTGCCCAGCACCGACATCTCGGTGGGGCTGAGCGACTCGTCGACGCGCTGGTGCTTGAGCCGACGGGACAGCCGCATGACAGCTGATCGCAGGGAGTTCACGGCGGCAGCGTCGTCGCCATGGCTGAGGTCCGACATGTCTTTAGGATAACTCATTACTCTCGCTAAACAAGCTGGAATGCGCCGCGATTCCCGTGACCCGGGCCACTGAATCGGAACATCACTCATATGGGTGATCGAGACGCGGAACGTGACACACCGCGCCGAAGGGTGCAGCGACCCTCGTACCCATGGGGACCAGTGTGCTCAGCCTGCGGATAGACGGAGAGCTGCTCGAACGGCTCCGGCACCACGCCGCCAAAAGAGGAATGAGCGTCCAGGACTATGTCGTCCGGACGCTCATTCGCGATGACTTCGACGAGCGCTTCCAGTCCGCCGTGGAGGAGACGGAGAGGTTCTACGGCGTCACGTGAGGCCCAGCGCCGGCATCAGGTAGTAGAAGCCGAACACCGCCGCCACGACGTACATCGCTACCGGGATCTCCCGGCCCCGGCCGGCAGCCAGGCGCAGTACCACGAAGGTGATGAAGCCCATGCCGATGCCGTTGGTGATCGAGTAGGTGAACGGCATCATCACCATCGTCACGAAGGCGGGCATTGCGATGGTGTAGTCGGCCCAGTCGATCTCCTTGACCGAGCCGGCCAGGATCAGGAAGCCCACCGCGAGCAGGGCCGGGGTGGCCGCCTGGGACGGGACCATCGTGGCGACGGGGGTCAGGAACAGGGCGAGGGCGAACAGTCCGCCGGTGATGACGTTCGCGAAGCCCGTACGGGCCCCCTCGCCGACGCCGGCCGTGGACTCCACGAAGCAGGTGGTGGCCGAGGAGGAGCTGGCGCCGCCCGCGGCGACCGCGATGCCGTCGACGAAAAGGACCTTGTTGATGCCGGGCATCTGGCCCTGGGCGTCGGTCAGCTTGGCCTCGTCGCTGACGCCCATGATCGTGCCCATCGCGTCGAAGAAGCACGACAGCAGGACCGTGAAGACGAAGAGGATGCCGGTCAGCACACCGACATGGGAGAAGCCGCCGAACAGGCTGACCTTTCCGATCAGGCCGAAGTCCGGGGTGGCGACCGGGTTGCCGGGCCACTTGGGCGTCGTAAGACCCCAGGACGGGATCTTCGCCACCGCATTGATGATCACCGCGAGGACGGTCATCGTCACGATCGAGATCAGGATCGCGCCCGAGACTTTGCGGACGATGAGGGCCAGGGTCAGCAGCGTGCCCAGGATGAAGACCAGGACCGGCCAGCCGTTGAGGTGGCCGTTGCCGCCGAGCTGGAGCGGGACCGTGGTCTGGGCGGCGTCCGGGATGCGGGAGACGAAGCCGGAGTCGACGAGCCCGATCAGCATGATGAACAGGCCGATGCCGATGGAGATCGCCTTGCGCAGGCTGTAGGGCACGGCGTTCATGACGCGCTCGCGCAGTCCGGTGGCGACCAGCAGCATCACGACGAAGCCGGCCAGGACCACCATGCCCATGGCGTCCGGCCAGGACATCCGGGGGGCGAGCTGGAGCGCGACGACCGAGTTCACACCGAGGCCCGCGGCGAGCGCGATCGGCACATTGCCGACGACGCCCATGAGGAGGGTGGTGAAGGCGGCCGTCACGGCGGTCGCGGTGACCAGCTGGCCGTTGTCCAGGTGGTGCCCGTACATGTCCTTCGCGCTGCCCAGGATGATCGGGTTCAGCACGATGATGTAGGCCATCGCGAAGAAGGTGGCGAAACCGCCGCGGATCTCGCGCGGGAGCGTGCTGCCGCGCTCGGAGATCTTGAAGTAGCGGTCCAGCGCGCCGGATGCCGGCTGGGCCCCCGACTGGTCGGGGGCGGGGACCTTGGTGGGGGCCGAGGTGGGCATTCAGAGGTTCCTACGAGCAGAAGTGGACACACGGAAACTGTTTCAGTATGAACATATGAATCCTTGGGCGCTATCTCCGCGCGTAGATGTGATCGCCTCGTAAGCTGTCCCTCATGGCGAAGTGGACCCCCAAGCACGAGGCGCCGGAGCCCCTTGAGGGCCCCGTGGTCGCCACCATCACCGGCGGCACGATCCTCTGGTTCGTCCTCTTCCTGGTGCAGCTCCCCTTCTACGGCTGGTTCGACGACCACGGGCACCTGTGGTGGCTGTGGACCTGCCTGGCCGGAGGCGTGCTCGGGCTGTACGGCGTCTGGTTCGTCAGGAAGCGGGACGCGGCGATCAAGCGGGCGGCGGCACCGGAGTCGGGGTCGACCGAACAGCCGGTGACCGAGTAGGCCTCCGTGAGGAGTAGGCCTCGGTGACCGAATAGGCCGTACAACCAGCGCACGAGTTCGCTCCTCCCCAGGTCGGATCTTCCGGGCACTCGGCGGGTGAAGCCGTAAATCCACACGTACCGTCGAATGCATGACGCACATCGACGCGGGCGCGGAGCTCGACCCTGTGCACCCGGTACCCATCCCGGCGACGGCGCGCGGGCTGACCGCGGCCGAGGTCGCCGAGCGGGTCGCGCGGGGACAGGTCAACGACGTTCCGGTGCGCAGCAGCCGGTCGATGGGCGAGATCGTCCGGGCGAACGTCTTCACCCGGTTCAACGCGATCATCGGTGTGCTCTGGCTGATCATGCTGTTCGTCGCGCCGTTCCAGGACAGCCTGTTCGGATACGTGATCATCGCCAACACCGGCATCGGCATCATCCAGGAGTGGCGCGCGAAGAAGACCCTGGACTCACTGGCGGTGATCGGGGAGGCGCGGCCCACGGTGCGGCGGGGCGGGGTGACCGCCGCGATCAGCACCTCGGAGATCGTGCTGGACGACCTGATCGAGATCGGGCCCGGGGACAAGGCCGTCGTCGACGGGGTGTGCATCGAGGCCGACGGGCTGGAGATCGACGAGTCTCTGCTCACCGGTGAGGCCGACCCGGTGGTCAAGAAGCCGGGCGATCAGGTCATGTCGGGCAGCTTCGTGGTCGCCGGCGGCGGCGCCTTCAAGGCGACCAAGGTCGGCCGCGAGGCGTACGCCGCCCAGCTCGCCGAGGAGGCCTCCCGCTTCACCCTCGTCCACTCCGAACTCCGCACCGGCATCTCCACGATCCTCAAGTACGTGACATGGATGATGATCCCGACCGCGATCGGCCTGGTCATCAGCCAACTCGTCGTCAAGGAGCACGGCTTCAAGGACTCGGTCGCGCGGACCGTCGGCGGGATCGTGCCGATGGTCCCGGAGGGGCTGGTGCTGCTGACGTCGGTCGCCTTCGCCATAGGCGTCATCCGCCTTGGCCGAAAACAGTGCCTGGTCCAGGAACTCCCCGCCATCGAGGGCCTCGCCCGCATCGACACCGTCTGCCTCGACAAGACCGGCACCCTCACCGAGGGCGGCATGGACGTCACCGAGCTCAGGCCGCTGCAGGGCGCCGACGAGTCGTACGTACGCAAGGTCCTCGGCGCCCTCGGCGAATCCGATCCGCGCCCGAACGCCTCCCTCCAGGCGATCATCGACGCCTACCCGGACGTCGAGGACTGGCGCTGCACCGAGTCCCTGCCCTTTTCCTCCGCCCGCAAGTACAGCGGCGCCACGCTCAGCGAGGGCAACGGCGAGTCCGGTACGTGGCTGCTGGGCGCGCCGGACGTCCTGCTGGCCCCGGGCGACCCGGCCCTCGCGGAGACGGAACGGCTCAACGAGCAGGGCCTACGGGTGCTGCTGCTCGCCCGGGCCGGCCGCGACCTCGACGATCCCGAGCCCGCGAAGGGGGCCAGGCCCGCCGCCCTCGTCGTACTCGAACAGCGGCTGCGCCCCGACGCGGCCGACACCCTGCGCTACTTCGCCGACCAGGACGTCCGCGCCAAGGTCATCTCCGGCGACAACGCGGTGTCGGTGGGCGCGGTGGCCGCGAAGCTGGGGCTGACCGGCACGACCGTGGACGCACGCCATCTCCCCCCGGAGCAGGAGGAGATGGCGAATTCCCTCGACAAGGGCACGGTGTTCGGGCGGGTCACCCCGCAGCAGAAGCGGGACATGGTCGGCGCGCTGCAGTCCCGCGGGCACACGGTCGCGATGACCGGCGACGGCGTGAACGACGTACTGGCCCTGAAGGACGCGGACATCGGTGTTTCGATGGGGTCGGGGTCCGAGGCCACCCGGGCGGTCGCCCAGATCGTGCTGCTGAACAACAGCTTCGCGACGCTGCCGTCGGTGGTGGCGGAGGGCCGGCGGGTGATCGGCAACATCACACGGGTCGCGACGCTGTTCCTGGTGAAGACGGTGTACTCCGTCCTCCTGGCGATCCTGGTGGTCTGCTGGCAGGTCGAATACCCGTTCCTGCCAAGGCACTTGACCCTGCTCTCGACCCTGACGATCGGCATCCCGGCCTTCTTCCTCGCCCTGGCACCCAACAAGGAACGGGCGAGGCCGCACTTCGTACGGCGGGTGATGCGGTACTCGATCCCGGGCGGGGTGGTGGCCGGTGTCGCGACCTTCGTGACCTACCTGATCGCCCGTCACTACTACACAGGTCCCGGCCAGTTGGACGCCGAGACGAGCGCCGCGACACTGACGCTGTTCCTGATCTCGATGTGGGTGCTGGCGATCATCGCCCGCCCGTACACCTGGTGGCGGATCGCCCTGGTCGCCTCGATGGGCGTGGCGTTCCTCTTCGTACTGACCGTGCCATGGCTGCAGCACTTCTTCGCACTGAAGCTGGTCGGCGTGACGATGCCGTGGGTGGCGGTGGGTATCGCGGCGGTGGCGGCGGTCGCCCTGGAGGTGCTGTGGAGGGTGGTCGACCGCCGCTTTCCCGCCTAGCGGGTGCGGGTGCGGGTGCTTACTGCACGTCGACGAAGTCGCCGGTGGCGCTGACGGCCGGGGTGGTGGTCGTGCCCGCGAAGCTGTAGCGGTAGTAACCGTCGACGGTGGCCGTGGTCGTCGTCTTCAGGTCACCCGTGGAGTTCGTCTTGATGGTCTTCAGCGTGGTGTAGGTGCTGGAGCCCTTCTTGCGGAACTGCAGCTTGACCGGCTGGTTGGTGTAGCCGTGGTACTTGTTGTCCTCCCAGTTGGCACGGGAGAGCTTGCCGACGACCGTGATGGTCTTGCCCTTCTTCACGGGCTCCGGCGTGGCGTTGACGGTCAGCTTGGAGTTGCGCTGGACGAGGGTGGTGCCGAGGTCGCCCTGCAAGGAGTAGTCCCCGGTGCTGTACTGCAGGGCGATCGCGCCGGCCGACCACTTGCCCGCGTCCGAGTTGAGCAGGTCGCCGGCGGTGCCGCCCTCGTTGATCGGGAAGATGTCGATGTTTCCCTTGCAGGTGGCGGTGGTGTCCGAGGTGGCCGTGCAGGTGGCGGGCAACTCACCGCCGAGCAGGTTCTCGGCGCCGGCGACCGAGCTGCCCTTGTAGATGACTGGACCGCTGTCGAAGTCGCTGGAGTTGATGTCGTAGTTCGCTCCGTGGGTCAGCGTGTAGGTGACCGTGGTGGAGACGTGGTTCGTGGTACCGACCTTGACCGCCTTGGCGATCTTGAGGTTGGAGAAGGTGACGCCGAGGTCGGTCGCGGCGGTGGTGCTGCTGAACGCGGTCTTGCCGGACTGCGCGGCAAAGATCTTCGCGGCCTCCGCCTTGTACGACGTGGCGGAGTCGGCGGCCTGCGAGGCCGGCACGGCGAAGGCGGAGATGGCCAGGGCGCCGGAGACGGCGGCCACGGTGGCACGTATGCGCATGTGTTCCCCAACTGGAGAAAGTGATCGGGGAGCCTGTTGGCTCACGTGATCAGATCCGTGGCGGTTGTGCAAGGTTGTACAACTGAAGCGGATTTTTATTCGGGTATTACGAAGTTCTTGCGAAGCACGGATTTGAGATCATGGACATCGCCCATGCAGCCGCTTCCCGAAAGGTGACGCCATGAGACTCCTCGTCGCCCGCTACGCCAAGGACGAGGACACACCTGAATCGGTCACCGACGTCTCGTCCGTGGGGGCCGACGCCTTCGCAGCGCTGCTGGCGCTTCCCGCGGCTCGGCTCATCGATGTGTATCCGCTGCAGCGGGAGCACGTGGACGGCTTCCGTCATCTGACCGGCATGGCCCTCGACTTGGACCAATTCGAGTACTTCCTTGAGGTGGAAGCGGGCTGATCGGTCCTGCAACGACGCAGGCAGGAGACGCGTGAACGACAAGGGCCTCATCGAGAACATCCGCGACAGGCCGGGGATGTACGGCCTGGACGGCACGTACTACCCGACGGCCATGCTCGTCCTGGGGATCGACCTGGGTACGTCAGGGAGGTTGCTGGACGGGTTCCGCGAGTGGCTTCTCGCCCGCAAGGGTGAGGAGAGCAGCTTCATGTGGATGCTGCTCGTCCTCGAGGACGCCTTCCCCGGAACCGGCATCCACCACTGGAAATCGCTGACGGAGAATCAGCAACAGCCAGCGGTCGACCACCTGTTTGCCCTGCTGATCGAGTTTCTGACCGAGCGGGAGGCCGACTAGCCGGAACCGGCCGGACGAGAGAGCCGGCCGTTTCACCGGATTCTCCTCCGGTGAAACGGCCGTTTCGTGTTCAGTCGAACCAGCGGTCCCGCGCCAGTTCCTCCGTCCGCGAAGGATCCTCCAGCAGCGCCGCCACCTCGAAGCGTCGTGGCCACTGGCCCGCCGCCCAGGCGAGGCCCGCGGCGACGCCCTCCAGGGTGGCTGCGTGGAGTACGCCGTCGCCGGGCAGGCGCCAGTCCAGTTCCGTGCCGTCGACGAAGAGTTCCTCGTGTTCGATGTACGTCGACGGGGTCCGCGGCCCGAGGAGGATCCGTACCGAGTCCGGTACGTCGTGCTCGGTGCCCTCCGAGTCCACCTCGCCCGTCACCGACTCGCTGAGGCGCCGGACCTGGAACAGTTCCGCCAGTTCGGCGGCCCGTGCCGGGCGTACCGGGAGCAGGGGGACGCCCTCGGTGAAGGGGAGCAGGTCCGGGGAGTCGACGACCACCGCTTCCGCTGCGTCCACGACCTCGACACGGCCGTCCACGACGGCACGGAGTTCGTCCGGGAGGGTCACCTGGTCGGGGTCCAGGTCGGCCAACGCGCCGTAGAGGGCGTGCAGTTGGGCGCCCGTGACTTCGCGGTCCGGGTCTGCGAGGCGGTCCAGCAGTTCGGCCGCGCCGCCGGGCTCGTCGAGCAGTGCCGGCACCGACGTGCGTACGCCCAGTGCCCGCAGGACCTGCTCGTCGTCGAAGCCGGTGGCGTCGGCCTCGTCGTAGAGGCCTCGGAGGAGGGGGTCGCCGCCGGACGCCAGGAGGCCCGCGGGGCGGCGGCCGTCGAGGACCGGGTGGCCGCGCAGCCACCAGGCCGTGTACGGGCGTACGACCTCGTGGGTGCCGTCCGGCAGCAAAATCCGGACGGGCTGCGTCAGCGCATCGCGTAGGGGCGGCTGGGCGAGGAGGGCGAGGGCTTGCGGCCACTTGTCGTCGTCCACCAGGTCCAGGTCGCGTACGGCGATCAGTTCCGTGGCGACCGGGGGTACGGGGGTGTCCGGGAAGCGGTCGAGGACGTCCTCGCTCCAGACGTCCACGGCGTCGAGTAGGCCCGCGTCGTCGGGCTCGGCGAAGTCGCCCTCGCGGGGCTCCAGTTCGTCGGGGTCCAACACCACATCCGTCGCCCGTACCAGCGCGAAGTTGGCGAGGACTCCGCAGGCGGCGAGCGGCTGTTCGCCCCATCGCTCGGCCAACTCGGCGTCCACGGTGGCGAGTTCGTCCTCCCTGATGACCTGGTGGAAGGGGCTGCCGGGGAAGACGAGTTCACCGGCGGGGGCCGGTTCGCCGTCCTCGTCGGGGAGGGCGAGGGCGCCGAGCCACGGTTCGTCGCCCGGTTCCAGCGCCGCGTCCCGTACGAGGGCGAGGACCGTGTCGGCCAGCTCCTCCGCGTCGGGGGCGTTCTGCTCCCAGTCCAGCCCGCCCTCATCGTCGAGGGAGGCCGCCACGGCGGCGCGGACCTGGGGGGTCGTGAGGACCGCGCGCGGGGTCGCGGGCAGCGCGCCGAGCTTCTCCAGGAGGGGGTGGGCCGCGTCCGGGTGGGCGACCTTCAGGCCCAGGCGGGCGAGTACCTCCGGGTCGATGCGGGCGTCGTCGGGGGTGGGCAGGAGTACCTGTCGGGGGCCGATCGTCGTACGGCCGTCGGCGAGGGGGACGGGGAGGCCGGAGAGGCGGTCGGGGTCGACGCCCGCGAGGCTGTCGTAGAGGCGCCGCCACCAGTCGGGGTCCTTCTCCAGCCCGGCCAGGCGGTCGATCGCGTCGGTGAGCGGTACGCGGGCGACGCCCAACGTCCGTAGTTCCACGCGGCGTTCGAGACCGGCGGGGAGGAGGGTGGGCAGCACCTCCGCGAGGACCCGCACGGTGTCGGTGCCCGCGCCCTCCACGACCTCCGCGTCCCGGGGGCGCAGGGATTCGGGCAGGTCCGTGTCGCCGGAGGGTTCCAGGGCCGGGGGGAGGAAAGCGGTCCGGGGCAGGCGCTCCAGGATGGCGGCGCGCAGGGCGCCGTCCAGCTCGCCCTTGCCCAGCGGGCCCGGGACGAGGCCGATGATGCCTTCGCCCACCGGGCGCCAGTCGGCGAGGAGTTCGGTGTAGGCGTCGGCCGCGCGCTGGACCAGGTAGTCGGTCAGCGGGCCCGGGGCCGCGTGGCGGCGGGTGGTGTCCAGGGGGAAGGAGGCGATGAGGAGGGCGGGGACGCCGAGGGGCTCGTCGCTGGGGGTGGGGGCGTGGACGACGGGGGCGCTGCGGGGGTGGGCGGGGGTGCCGTCGGTGTCGGCCGGGACGGCCCAGGTGACGGACCAGTGGGGGCGCAGACGTTCCTCCACCGGGCGGTCGGCGAGGAGGTCGGGGGTGAGGGGGCCGTGGGCGGAGGCGGTGCGCCAGCGGGTGATGCCGTGTTCGGAGTCCTCTACGACGGTGAAGGGGCCGTCGGTGGTGCGGCGGAGGGTGCGGACGGTGTCGTCCGTCTCCACGACCACTTCCTCCAGGCCGGGGAGGGCGAGGAGGAGGGCGTCGTCCACGGCGTGCAGCAGGCGCTCGGCGAGGTCGGTGGCGGCCGGGTCGCGGAGCGGGAGGATGACGACCGTGTCGTAGGGGTCGGGGGCCGTGCCCTCGGCGGCGAAGGGGAGGCGGAGGAGCGGGACATGCCCGTCGCGCCGCCGGATTTCGTCCCCGAGGCCGGGGCTGTGCCGTGCCGTGTCCGCGGCCAGCTCGCGGGACTCGGCGAGGGACCAGCGGACGCCGCCGTGGCGGCCGACGACCGCCGGCTCGTCGGTGACGGCGATGACTGCGGCGAAACCGACGCCGAAGCGTCCGACGGCGCCTTCGTGGGTGTCCCGCTTGGCGGAGGCGCGGAGGGTGGCGAGGGACTCGACGCCGGCCGCGTCGAGGGGGGCGCCGGTGTTGGCGGCGGCCAGGACGCCGTCGCGGAGGGTGAGGCGGAGGCGGCCGGGGACGCCTGCGCGGGCTGCCGCGTCGGCGGCGTTCTGGGCGAGCTCGACGACGAGGCGGTCGCGGTAGCCGCCGAGGACCAGGTCCTCCTCGGCGTTGGCGTCCTCGCGGAAACGGGCGGGGCTGGTGGCCCAGGCGTCGAGTACGCCTCGCCGCAGGCGGGCGGTCCCGAAGGGGTCCGCGCCCTCGGGTGCAGGGCGCACGAACTTGCTCACGTTGGCTCTCCTCGTCGGCCCTCATCGGCGTGAGGTCGAAGGTACCGCGAGATGTTCTTCGCCCCCGCCGCCCCTACCCGTCCCGTCCCCGGGGGCTCCGCCCCCGGACCCCCGCTCCTCAAACGCCGGAGGGGCTGGGTTTGCCATCCCAGCCCGTCCGGCGTTTGAGGACAAGGCCCCTTAAGGGCCGACGGGGGTCTGGGGGCGGAGCCCCCAGGGACGCGTACCCCCACGCACCCGCAGACTTACGAGTGCCCCAACTCCGCCGCATCCCCGTCGGAGACAACCGACACCGACCCCGAATCCGCCGCCGGCCGCAGCGGGAACGGGTCCACCCGGGTCTCGTCGATCACCGGCGGGGGCGGCTGCGGCGGCGCGGGCATGACTGCTGCCTCGGAGTGGCCTCCGCAGCCGTAGGAAAGGGAGACGACACGGCCGTCGGCCGGAGAGAACTCGTTGGCGCAGACGCCGAAGGCCTGGCCCAGGGAGCCGCCGATCGGCTGGAGGAAGCCGCAGCTCACGCATGATGCGGGGGCCGCCTGGGCCATCGGGGTCTTGGAGCCGTACGACTCCTCCCAGCGGTCCGCGGCGACATGCAGGCCGTAGCGGGACAGGACGCGGGCCCGGCGCATGCCGAGTTCCTCGGCGACGGACGCGATCGAGCCGCGGGTCGGGGCGACGGGGAGGTTCGCGGGAGCGCCCGCGGTGACCTCCGCGTCCTCCGCCTCCACCAGCTCCGCCATCTCCTCGGAGACGGGCGAGTCCGCTGACGGCTCGTCCTCGCCGGAGTAGCCGGGCTCCAGGCGGAGGTCCTCGGCGTCGGTCGGCAACAGGTCGCCCGGGCCCATGTCGCCGGGGCGCAGACGCTCGCTCCACGGCACCCACTCCGGGGCGAGCAGCGCGTCCGAGCCGGGGAGGAGGACGACCTCGTCCAGCGTGACGAACTTGGCGCGGGAGGCGCGGGCGACCGTCACGGCCCAGCGCCAGCCCCGGTAACCGAGCTCCTTGCACTCGAAGAAGTGCGTGACAACACGGTCGCCCTCGGACTCCAGCCCCACGTGCTCGCCGACCACCCCTGGCGCGGCAGCCTCCTCGGCTGCGGCGCGGGCGAGGTCGACGGCCTCGGCGCACAGACGGTCGGGGGTGCGGCTTCGCGTGGTCGCTGCGCTCACAGGTATCGCTTCTCTCCTACGCCGTCACTCGGGTGCGCCGGCCTGAAGGCGGTGGGTGCGGACGGAGCGGACCTGGGGACCGCGTCGACGTCCGCGCCCGATCGCACTCGGGCGCACCTCATACATCCATTCTGCGGGATGTCCGAGAGGCGCGCGGCCGAGAACGTTCGCCACGACGCGCTACGCACGCTACCTTCTCGCGACCGCTCGGCCTACACCGACGGGAGGTTTCCCCCTGCCGACCTGGCAAGCGCCTGGGAATTCCACGGGAAATACATGGGACTACGCGCCCATACGCGCGGTAACCCCACTACACACAGGTTTCTCGGGGCACTATGACGGAGTGGCAGCCGCAAGGACGCCCCCGGGAGCCACCGGGGCCGGTGGGATCAAGGGCAGGATCAAGGGCAGCAGTCGTGTTGGCGGTTCGGGCCGGTTCGGCGGGTCCGTCCGTGCGGTCGGCCGTGCGCTGCACTTCCCGGTGACCGGAACCGCCCGCGGGATCCGCAAGGCCACGCATGCGCACGGCGCCGGCGAGTCCGGCCTCGGCAAGCTGATCGAACTGCACGCGGTCAACGGCGCCGGTGATGTCATGATCACCGTCGCTCTCGCCTCGACCGTCTTCTTCTCGGTGCCGACGGACGAGGCGCGGGGGCGCGTCGCGCTCTATCTCGCGATCACCATGGCGCCCTTCACCGTCCTCGCGCCGGTCATCGGGCCGCTCCTGGACCGGCTCCCGCACGGCCGCCGTGCCGCGATGGCGGGCTCGATGCTCGCCCGGGCGCTGCTCGCGCTGATCATCGCCGGCGCCGTCACCACCGGCAGCCTCCAGCTGTATCCGGCCGCGCTGGGCGTGCTGGTCGCGTCGAAGGCGTACGGCGTGGTCAGAAGTGCCGTGGTGCCCCGGCTGCTGCCGCCCAAGTTCTCCCTGGTGAAGGCCAACTCTCGGGTCACGCTCGGCGGGCTCCTCGCCACCGGTGTCGCGGCGCCCGTCGGGGCCGGGCTGCATGCGATCGGGCCGCGCTGGCCGCTCTACGGCGCGTTCGTGATCTACCTCTGGGGCATGTTCCTGTCCTTCACCCTGCCGCCGAAGGTCGACTCGGCCAAGGGCGAGGACACGGCGCTGCTGGCGGCGGACGCCGAGCATCTGCACGGGCCGCACCTCAAGCCGGTCAAGCGGCCCGGCCTCAGGACGGTCGGTATCGCGGTCACCCACGCGCTCGGCGCCAACGCCGCCCTGCGCTGGCTGTCCGGGTTCCTGACCTTCTTCCTCGCCTTCCTGCTGCGCGAGCATCCGCTGACCGGCTCCAGCGCGGCCGTGTCGCTGGGGATAGTGGCCGTCTCGGCGGGCGTGGGCAACGCGCTCGGTACAGCGGTCGGGGCGTGGCTGCGGCAGCGGTCTCCGGAGCTCATCATCGTGGCGGTGCTGCCGATCGTGCTCGGCGCGGCGATCACGGCGGCGATGTTCTTCGGCGCGTTTCTCGTGGCGTGCCTGGCCGCGTTCGCCGGGTTCTCGCAGGCGCTGGCCAAGCTGGCCCTGGACGCACTGATCCAGCGGGACGTGCCCGAGACGGTACGCCCGTCCGCGTTCGCGCGCTCCGAGACCATGCTGCAGATGGCCTGGGTGCTGGGCGGCGCGATCGGCATCGTGATGCCGCTCAACGGTGCGGCGGGACTGTCCCTGGCCGCCGCGGTCATCGCCCTGGGCTGGGTCACCACCGTCCGCGGCCTGCTCGGCTCGGCACGGCACGGGGGCGCGCCGAAGCCTCGCGTGGCGTAACACACGGGCACGCCGCACCCCACGTAAAGAGAGCGTCGGACGCGCCCTATAGCCTTCGCCCATGACCTCCATGCAATCCGCTGTGCGACGCCGCCGCGCCGTCGCCGCTGCCGGCGCCGTTTCCGCCGGACTGCTCGTCCTGTCGGCATGCGACAAGCCGACGCCGCTGTCCACGATCACGGTCGGCCGCGCCTCCGTCAGCTCGGAGGCCACCTGCGGCGGTGAGGGCAAGTCCCTGCAGACCGCGGACCTGGCGAAGTGCCTGAAGGACAAGGACATCAAGTCCATCAGCGTCGACCCCGACGAGACCGTCCGCTTCGGTGTCGACCCCAAGATCGCCGACAAGCGGTGGACGATCCTGATGAACGGTCAGCCCCTGACCGAGGACAGCGACAAGACGTACCGCACCGTCCCGGGCAGCGTCTTCTTCAACGCCCAGTACGGCGCCCAGGGCAACTCCACCCTGGTCACCATCAAGGCGGGCGACGGCAAGAAGAGCGGCACCACGGTCACCGGCCTGTGGTCCTTCAAGCTCAAGAAGAACGACTGACCCCGTCACCGACGCCGTCTGCCGTGCCTTCCGTACGTGTCCTCGTGGCCACCGCGGTTCCCGCCGAACGGGACGCGGTGGCCCGGGCGTTCACGGGTGACGGCCACGTCGTGATCGCCGCCGGTGTGGGCCCGGCCCTCGCCGCCGCCTCCACCGCGACCGCCCTCACCACCGCCGCTCTCGGCGGCACCCCCTACCATCTCGTCGTCTCCGCCGGGATCGCCGGCGGCTTCCAGCCCGAGGCACCCGTCGGCTCTCTCGTCGTCGCCGACGAGATCACCGCGGCCGATCTGGGCGCCGAGACGGCCGAGGGGTTCGTTCCGGTCACCGAGCTCGGCTTCGGGGCCGTCACCCACCGTCCGCCGGAAGCACTCGTACGAGACCTCGCGGCCGCGACCGGGGCCCGCACCGGAGCCGTACTGACCGTCTCCACCGTGACCGGCACCGCCGAGCGCGCCGCCGCCCTGCGCGCCCGTCATCCCCGCGCCCTCGCCGAGGCCATGGAGGGCTTCGGGGTGGCCGAGGCGGCGGCCGCCCATCGCGTCCCCGTGCTGGAGATACGCGCGGTCTCCAACCCGGTCGGCCCGCGCGACCGCGCCGCCTGGCGCATCGGCGACGCCCTCACGGCCCTGACCGAGGCCTTCGGGAAGCTTGCGCCCGTCCTGGAGAGTTGGAACCCGTATGACCAGTGACCTCGTACAGCCCGTGCAGCCTCTGCAGATCGCGTACTCCCCCTGCCCGAACGACACCTTCGTCTTCGACGCCCTCGCCCACGGCCGCGTCCCCGGTGCGCCGGCGCTCGACGTGACCTTCGCGGACATCGACATCACCAACGGCATGGCCGAGCGCGGCGAGTTCGACGTGCTGAAGGTGTCGTACGCCGTGCTGCCGTACGTCCTCGACGAGTACGCGCTGCTGCCGTGCGGGGGTGCGCTGGGGCGCGGCTGCGGGCCGCTGGTGCTGACCCGGGAGGCCGGGGTCGACCTCACGGGCCGTAGGGTCGCGGTGCCGAGCGAGAAGTCGACGGCGTATCTGCTGTTCCGGCTGTGGGCGGCGGACACCATCCCGGGTGGCGTAGGCGAGATCGTCGTGATGCCGTTCCACGAGATCATGCCTGCCGTGCGGGACGGGAAGGTCGACGCGGGGCTCGTCATCCACGAGGCCCGCTTCACGTACCAGAACTACGGGCTGCACAAGCTCGCGGACATGGGCGAGCACTGGGAGGACACGACGGGCCTGCCCATCCCGCTGGGCGCGATCATCGCCAAGCGGTCGCTGGGCGCCGAGGCCCTGACGGGCCTGGCCGAATCCATCCGCACCTCCGTACGCGCCGCCTGGGACGAGCCCGAGGTCTCCCGCCCGTACGTCATGGAGCACGCCCAGGAGATGGACCCGTCCGTCGCGGACCAGCACATCGGCCTGTACGTCAACGAGTTCACCCACGACCTCGGGGTGGACGGCTATGCGGCGGTGCGGGGGCTGCTCACTCGTGCGGCGGCCGAGGGGCTGGTGCCGCCCCTCGGCCCGGATGTGCTCGAATTCCCGTAGAAGTTACGGAGGTTGGTCGGGGTGGTACGGGGTTACACGTCCAGCTGGTCGGCGACCGCGCGCAGCAGGCCCGCGATCTTCTTGCCGGAGGCCTTGTCGGGGTAGCGGCCCTTCTCCAGCATCGGCGTGATGTTCTCCAGGAGGGTCGTCAGGTCCTGGACGATGGAGGCCAGTTCGTCCGGCTTCTTGCGGGTGGCGGCCGCGACCGAGGGGGTCGGGTCCAGGACGGTGACCGAAAGGGCCTGGTCGCCGCGCTGGCCTGCGACCACGCCGAACTCCACTCGCTGTCCCGGCTTGAGGCTCTCGACTCCGGCGGGGAGGACCGAGGAATGGACGAAGACGTCGCCGCCGTCGTCACGGGAGAGAAAGCCGAAGCCCTTCTCGCTGTTGAACCACTTGACCTTGCCGGTAGGCACGTCTGTCCTCGTCCTCGTACTCGTCGGAAAACTGCTTCGGAAACGGCTCTTGATAGCACTTGGGCGGGTCGTCGGGACCCGCCGGTACCAAGGCTAATGGTCTTCAGGCCGGTGACAAGACGTCGCCGGGTTGTTCCTTCGCGCAGGGAACTACCCTGGTCCGGTGCGTGACAAAACCCAAACGAATTCCGCCGGGCCCGGTGACCGACTGATCCGTGCCGGTGCCATCGTGTTCTTCCTCGGTGCCCTGGCCACACTCGTCACAGTGGCTCCGCTGTTCCTCCACGCGAAGCCATTTCCGACGTACATGTTCGGACTGTGCATGCTCATGGGGGTCGGCTTCCTCATCGCGGGAGCCGGAGTGCTGCAGTCGATTGCGGCGGGCCGCCGTCAGGCCCGCGCCGGGCGGTAGTCCGCAAGCCACCCTGGGAACTCGGTGAGGTCTCCGAGCACTACGTCCGCGCCGGCCGTGCTCAGCTCTTCGGCGCTGCACGGGCCCGTCGCCACGGCGACCGACAGTGCGTCGGCCTTGCGCGCACCGCGTACGTCGCCGGTGTGGTCGCCGACGTAGATCCCGGCCCCGTGCTCGCGCAACGCCTCCGCCTTCTGCTCGGCCCACAGGTCGCCGACGACCTCGTCGGGGTGGATGCCGAGGTGTTCCAGGTGCAGCTTGGCGTTCGGTTCGTACTTGGCGGTCACGACGATCGCGCGTCCGCCGGCCGCCTGCACGGCGTCGATGGCCTCACGGGCGCCGGGCATCGCGGGCGTCGCGGCGATGGCGATCGTCGGGTACATCGACCGGTACAGATCGGCCATCTCCGCCAGTTGCTCCTGCGGGAACCAGTTGATCAGCTCGTCGGTGAGGGGTGGCCCCAGCCGGGTGATCGCGAGGTCGGCGTCGATGTACGTGCCCGTGCGCTCGGCGAGTGCCAGGTAGCAGGCGTGGATGCCGGGGCGGGAGTCGATGAGGGTCATGTCTAGGTCGAAGCCGACGGTGGGCGCGGTTGTGTAGGCCATATGGGCCATTGTGCCCAGTGGCTCGGTCCAAAGTGTTGTGTGGCGGCTGCGGGTTTGTGGGGGCTTGTCGCGCCGTTCCCCGCGCCCCTTTAGGGGCGCTTCTGTGAGCGCCAAGTGATGAAGAGTGCCGAAGCCAGCGCCGCGGCCCGTACCACCCATGGCCAGGTCTGGGCGATCGCGTCGCTCATGTGGCCCTGGGGTATGGGGGTGCCCCAGCGGCCGTCGTTTCTGCCCCAGAGCCAGACGAGGCCGCCTGTGATCGCGAGGCCCGGCATGCCCAGGACCGCCCACTTCGACTCGGTCTGGGTGAGGCGGCGGGAGGCGTAGGCGATGAGCCAGCCGAGAAGCAGGGCGAACCAGTTCCCGAGGATCGCGCCGACGACGAGCAGGCCGGCGGCGATCAGGAGGAGCGGGTTGCTCCAGCTGCCGGTGGGGACGGAGAGGCGGCGGCGACGGGCGGCGGGGACGGCCGCGGGGACCGCCTCCTCCTCGGCCTCCACGGCCTGCTCGGTGGCGGGTGGAGGCTCCTTCTCCGGTTCCTTCGGGCGGGGCGGCCTGAGCAGGTCCGGGATCTCCACGCCGCCGGTGAATCCCGGGACACTCTCGCCGAAGGGGGTGCTGTCGACCCGCCACCAGTCGGGCTGGGTCGCGCTGTTGCCGAGTTCCTCGGCACTGGCCATGTGGGGTGGGGAGGGGATGTCGGAGGGGGCGGGCTTCTCGGGCTGGGCGGGGCGGGGGCGTGGTACCACCCGGCGCAGGCTCTTCGGCAGCCGCTTGCCGTCCTCCGGCTCGTCGTCCCGCTGTACGGGCACATGGGCGGGCGGCGACTGCGGTGCGGCGGCGGTGCCTCCCCCGGAGGGGGCACCTCCGGCGGCCGCGACGACCTCGTCGGGGGTGCCGAGCCGGGAGAGGATGCGGCGGACCGCGGCGGGGCTGTCGACGGTCGTCTTCGCCCGGCGCCGGTCGATCTCGTTGCGCAACTCCGACACCAGGCGCATGCGTGCGGCCGACGGCAGCTGCCGCTGCTGCGCCACGTCGCCGACGCGGCTCAGATACTCGTAGACGACCTTGTCGCTCTCGATACCCACGAAGTCCCCTTTGGGGCGGGTGTGTTGGATTCCCCGGACTCCCCAGTTTCCCTCGGATTCCCTCGGATTCCCGTGGTGACGACGGTAGCGCAGGCCGCGGGTCAGGTCGGCCTGCACACCAGCGGGTATGCGGTCTCCGAGCAGGGGCGGTTGCCGTACTCGCGCAGGATGTCCTTGCCGCCCTGGTCGGTGAGGTAGCGCAGGAAGGCCGCGGCGATGGAGTCGGCCGGCGGTTCCCCGTAGGTGTAGGCGTACTCGGTCTGCCAGTACGGGTAGGTGCCGTTCTCGACGCCGTCGAGGGTGGGCGGCATGTCGTCGATACGGAGCTTGACGAGGTCGGCGGAGGTCACGCTGCTCGCCTCGCTGTAGCCGAGGGCGCCGGGCAGCGTGGCGGTCCGGTCCAGCAGGGTGTCGGTGCTGTCGACCTCGCAGACGCCCGGCTTGTCGTGGGCGAGTTGGGCGCAGTCGTTGACGTCCGCCTCCGGGACCGACCTGCCCTTGAGGACGCGCTTTTCGAGCGCGTTACGGGTGCCGGAGTCACGGTGGCGGTCGACGAGGTGGACGGGGATGTTCGCACCGCCCACCTCCGACCAGTTGGTGATCTTCTTGGTGTAGATGGCGCGGATCTGCGCGAGGGAGAGGTTGCGGACCTTCGCGTCCTTGTTCACGACGAGGGTGAACAGGGCGTAGGAGACGGGCCGGGGCAGGATCTCGGGGTGGCCTTCGTCCGCCGGTCCGTCGGTGAAGGCGATGCGGTCGGCGAGACCCTCGGTGCCCTTGAGACCGGCGGCCGCGCCGGTCCGCTCCAGCGCGGCGATGCCTTCCCCGCTGCCCTGGAACGCGCCGTCGTCGGCGGCGATCTTCGCGCCCTTGGCCTCGCAGAGCTTCGCGTACTCCTTGGCGGCCGCCTGCACCGCGGGCGCGAAGGCCGTGGAGCCCTCCACGTGCAGGGTGCCGCCGACGCAGTCCAGCGGGGCGGGTCTGGTGGGCCAGAACAGGGTCAGGCCCGACTGGAGGAGGACGGCCGTCGCCAGCAGGACCAGGCCGACCTTCGCCGGTCTGGAGGCGAAGGTGTGGCTCTCGGTGTGGGCCAGCTTGAGCCGGGCGAGCCAGCGGAGCCAGGCGAAGGAGCGGCTGTTGCCGCCGGTCACCTCGGCCTGGAACTCCGGATCGGGGAAGGCGGCGCCCGGACTCCCGGACCGGCGCTCCAGGACGGCCAGAACCTTGTAGTGGGCGCCGGGGTTCAGCGTCACCTTGGGCAGCCTGATGAGGCCGGATCCGTCCTGCTCGTCGATGCCGAAGCCGTCGGTCTCCTGGGTGACGCCCTGGCGGGTGCTGACGAAGAAGTGGCGCAGTGCGGGCTGGCTGAGTTCGGTCACCGCCATGCCGACGACCCTGCGGTCCCGGAACAGGACCCGGATGCCGGTCCGGTCGTCGGGCGGGGTCAGATAGTCCCCGGCGACGATCTCCCGCCAGCCGGCGTTCTCGATCCGCACCAGGACGAACGACGGCTCCGTCAGCGGCCTGCCGTCGTCGTGCATACGGGCCAGGACGTCGGCGCTCGGGGCGTGCGCGGTGTCGGTGGCGAGCGTGTCCATCTGGAGGCGGTAGCCGAGCCGCTTGCGCCGTATGACGACGAACTCCCACACGAACGCCAGCACCGGGATCGCGACGCTGACCATCGCGACGATGTTGTTGAAGTCGAACTCCACGCCGAAGATCCCCACCACCGGCTCCCCCCGTTGTTCAATTTCCTTGTTGAACGGCCTTGTTGAACGGCGTAGTTGACAGGGAGCCAAGGGTGACGAGTGCGTGCCGAGTGCGGCCAGGGTTGTCGCATACCTCCGGACGAAGTTCATCCAGAGGTCAGCTGAGAAACGCTCCGTTAGCCAAACTCAGCCCGTCCGGCGTTTGAGGACGAGGCCCTTCGGGCCGACGGGGGTCTGGGGGCGGAGCCCCCAGGGACGCGAGCCCACCCGCTACCGTGAGTCAGATGAGCACCCCGGCCCCGCGTTCTCTCGCAGAGGCACTCCGGCTCAGGGACGACGCTTCCCTGGCGGAGCTGCTGCGCGCCCGCCCCGACCTCATCACCCCCGTCCCCACGGACCTCACCCAGCTCGCCACCCGCGCCGGCACCCGCGCCTCGGTCGTCCGCGCCCTGGAGCGGCTGGACCGTTTCGCGCTGCAGACCGCGGAAGCGCTGGCCGTGGCGGCGGACCCGGCGTCGTACGACGAACTGCTCGGGCTGATGCGCGGGGACGCGGGGGACCCGGCGGTCGCCGCGACGCTCCCCCGGGCCCTGGGAACGCTGCGTGAGCAGGCCCTGGTGTGGGGCGGCGACGACCGGCTGCGTCTGGTGCGGACGGCCCGTGAGCTGCTCGCGCCGTCGCCGCAGCACCCGTCGCCGACGGGGCTCGGGCCGACGGCACAGGAGGTGACGGCGGGTATCTCGCCGGGCCGGATCCAGGAGATCGTCACCACGGTCGGGCTGCCCTCGACGCACGACTCCGTCTCCGCCGTGGCCTCGCTCACCGCCCTGTTCAGCGACCGCGCACGTATGACGGCGCTGCTGGCCGAGGCGTCCCCCGAGTCGCTGGAGGTGCTGGACCGCCTCGTCTGGGGGCCTCCGTACGGCCAGGTCACCGCCGATCCGGCCGCGCGCCTGCGCTGGCTCCTGGACCGGGGGCTGCTGCTGCCGACGGCGCCCGGGACGGTCGTACTGCCCCGTGAAGTGGCCCTGCACCTGCGCGGCGGGCGTGCGCATCGCGCCACCGAGCCGCTGCCGCCCGCCCTGGAGGCGACGGCCACGCACCGTCCACAGGTTGTGGACGCGACGGCGGCCGGGCAGGCGTACACCGCGCTGTCGACGGTGGAGGAGCTGCTGAAGGACTGGGACGAGGGCGGGCCCACGGTGCTGCGGGCGGGCGGTCTCAGCGTCCGCGACCTCAAGCGCACTGCCGTCGCGCTCGACGTGTCCGAACCCATTGCCGCCTTCTGGGTCGAGCTCGCGTATGCGGCCGGGCTGCTGGCGTCCGACGGGGAGGCCGACGAGCGGTATGCGGCGACCCCGGCCTACGACGAGTGGCTGGAGCTGCCGGCCGCCGAGCGCTGGGCGCAGCTGGCCCAGACGTGGCTGACGGCGACGCGGACTGCGGGCGTCGTCGGGGGACGGGACGCGAAGGACCGTACGTTGTCGGCGCTCGGCCCGGGGCTCGACCGCAGCGCCGCGCCGGAGGTACGGCACCGGGTGCTGACGCTGCTGGCCGGGCTGGGGCAGGGGGCGTCGCCGTCCGCCGAGTCCGTGCTGGCCCGGCTGCGCTGGGAGCGGCCCCTGCGCGGCCCCCAGCCCCACGAGGACCTGCGCGGACGGCTCGCCACCTGGGCGCTGACGGAGGCGGAGATGCTGGGCGTGACGGGGCGGGGCGCGCTGTCGGCGCACGGCAGGGCCCTGCTGGGCACGCCCCCGCCCGCCCCCGCACCTGCGCCGAAGGACGCCGAGCCCACTCAGCAGGGCCCCGGTGACAAGCTCCCGGTCCACCACACTCCCGTGACCCTGGACCCCCTCTCCCCCACCGAACAGGCAACCGCCACCGCCGCGGCCGCCCGGCTCCTCACCCCGCTCCTCCCCGAACCCCTGGACCACGTCCTGCTCCAGGCGGACCTGACGGCGGTCGCCCCCGGCCCGTTGAAGCGCCCGCTGGCCGACACGCTGGACGTGCTGGCGGACGTGGAGTCGAAGGGCGGGGCGACGGTGTACCGCTTCACACCGGGTTCGGTACGACGCGCCCTGGACGCCGGCCGCACCGCCTCCGACCTGCACGCCTTCCTGACGGCCCACTCCCGCACGCCCGTCCCGCAGCCGCTGGCGTATCTGATCGACGACGTGGCCCGCAAACACGGCCACCTCCGCGTGGGCGCGGCCTCGTCCTATGTCCGCTGCGACGACGACGCGCTGCTGAACGAGATCATGGCCGACAAGCGTGCCGCGGCCCTGCGCCTGCGCCGCCTCGCCCCGACCGTCCTCGCCACCCAGGCCGACCCGGCGACCCTCCTCGACGGCCTGCGCGCGATGGGCTTCGCACCGGCCGCCGAGTCGGCGGAGGGCGACGTCCTGATCACCCGCACCGACGCCCACCGCACCCCGCCGCGCACCGCCCCCGCGCCGGTCCCGGACGGCCCGCCGACCCCGGACAGCACGCTCCTGGCGGCCGCCATCCGCGCGATCCGGGCGGGCGACCTGGCCTCCACGACCCCGCGCAAACAGCCCCCGTCGGCCTCCCCGAGCGGCGCCCTCCCCCGCACCAACTCCGCCGAGACCCTCGCCACCATGCAGGCCGCCGTCCTCACCGGCGAGGCCCTCTGGATCGGCTACGTCAACGCCGAGGGCGCCGCCAGCCAGCGCGTCATCGCCCCGATCCGCGTCGAGGGCGGCTTCGTGACGGCGTACGACCATACGGCCGACGAGGTGCGGACGTATCCACTGCATCGGGTCACAGGGGTGGCGGAACTCGCGGAAGATTGATCAGGACCGGTCACGACTGATTCACGACCGGCCGTGATCGTCCGTGTATACGGCACACTGGACGTTTGGCCGAGCCGTCCGGCCTACGGAAAGGGTGCCGCGCGTGAATGGTCCACTCATCGTCCAGTCCGACAAGACCCTGCTCCTCGAAGTCGACCACGAGCAGGCCGACGAGTGCCGTCGCGCCATCGCGGCCTTCGCGGAGCTGGAGCGGGCGCCCGAGCACATTCACACGTACCGGGTGACGCCGCTGGGGCTGTGGAACGCGCGGGCCGCCGGGCACGACGCCGAGCAGGTCGTGGACGCGCTGGTGAAGTACAGCCGGTACCCCGTGCCGCATGCGCTGCTCGTCGATGTCGCCGACACCATGGACCGGTACGGGCGGCTGACCCTCAGCAAGCACCCCACGCACGGGCTGATCCTCACCACCACCGACCGGCCGGTGCTGGAGGAGATCCTGCGGTCGAAGCGGGTCGCGCCGCTGGTCGGGGCGCGGATCGACCCGGACACCGTCGCGGTGCATCCGTCCGAGCGCGGGCAGATCAAGCAGACGCTGCTGAAGCTCGGCTGGCCCGCCGAGGACCTTGCGGGGTACGTCGACGGCGAGGCGCACCCGATCGAGCTGAACGAGGACGGCTGGGCCCTGCGGCCGTATCAGAAGCAGGCCGTGGAGAACTTCTGGCACGGCGGGAGCGGGGTCGTGGTCCTGCCCTGCGGGGCCGGGAAGACGCTCGTCGGCGCGGGGTCCATGGCGCAGGCGAAGTCGACGACCCTGATCCTCGTCACGAACACCGTCTCGGCGCGGCAGTGGAAGCACGAGCTGGTGAAGCGCACGAGCCTCACCGAGGACGAGATCGGTGAGTACAGCGGGACGCGGAAGGAGATCCGGCCCGTCACCATCGCCACGTACCAGGTGCTGACGACCAGGCGGAAGGGGATCTATCCCCACCTTGAGCTCTTCGACTCGCGGGACTGGGGGCTCATCGTCTACGACGAGGTGCATCTGCTGCCCGCGCCGGTCTTCAAGTTCACCGCGGATCTGCAGGCCCGGCGGCGGCTGGGGCTGACCGCGACCCTGGTGCGGGAGGACGGGCGGGAGTCCGACGTCTTCTCGCTCATCGGGCCCAAGCGGTTCGACGCGCCGTGGAAGGAGATCGAGGCGCAGGGGTACATCGCGCCCGCCGACTGCGTGGAGGTCCGGGTCAACCTCACCGACTCCGAGCGGCTCGCCTACGCCACCGCAGAGCAGGAGGAGAAATACCGCTACTGCGCAACGACGGAGACCAAGCGGAAGGTGACCGAGGCGATCGTGCGGCGGTTCGCCGGGCAGCAGATCCTCGTCATCGGGCAGTACATCGACCAACTCGACGAGCTGGGCGAGCACTTGAACGCGCCCGTCATCAAGGGCGAGACCTCCAACGCCCAGCGCGAGAAGCTCTTCGACGCCTTCCGGGAGGGCGAGATCAGCGTGCTGGTCGTGTCCAAGGTCGCGAACTTCTCCATCGACCTGCCGGAGGCGACGGTCGCCGTCCAGGTGTCGGGCACCTTCGGCTCACGGCAGGAGGAGGCCCAGCGGCTGGGGCGGGTGCTGCGGCCCAAGGCCGACGGGCATCAGGCCCACTTCTATTCGGTGGTGGCACGGGACACGATCGACCAGGACTTCGCCGCGCATCGCCAGCGGTTCCTGGCGGAGCAGGGATATGCGTACCGGATCGTGGACGCGGACGAGATGCTCGCGGAGGGCTGAGCGGACGGCTGAGCGGACGGCCTGCGGCACGTCACTTTCGGCGTACGCCCGCTTCCTCGCCGTACTCGCCGAGTATGACGACGTCGAAGGCGGCGCCCGCGAACACCTTCACGGCGCGCAGGGCGTCGCCGAGGCGGTGGCGGTGACTGCCGAGGACAGGGGTGGCGCCAGGCGGGCCCGGCCGGCCGGGGGCTGGGGTGATGGTTGCTGCGCTCATGTATCCATGGTGGATCGCCAGGCATAAGGAGAGCATCGGCCTGCGGGCCGAACCTGCGTTGTCGCCGCGTACGACTGAGGGCGCGGCCCTCCCTCCCAGGTACGACAGGGACATCCCCTAGGGGACCTCCAGGGGGAGAAAAACCGTTGGCCTCCGCCTCCCCCGCTCGCCTAAAATCTCCGCTCTTGCCCGCCTCCCTCGCCGGAGCGCCGCCGACCGGACGGAAACCGGTCGGCACATCGCCGCACCTCAGCCCGCAGCACCTTCGGAGGCACCCCCTTGTCCACGCCCGCCGACGACCCGCTCGACCCACTCGACCCGCTCGACCCGCTCGACCCGCTTTCCCGTGAGCGTTCGCACCTCGCCGAATCCCGTGCCGCCCTGCGCGCCATGCGCGAGGACGTCGAGTCGCTCGACATCCGAGACGTCACTGCGAACTGGGTCAACGCCGAGGTCCTGGCCCGCCAGATCGACGAGCGCATCAAGGCGCTGGCCGACCTCAGCGACACTCCGCTCTTCTTCGGCCGCCTCGACTATCTGCACTCCCCCGGCGCCGACCAGGCCGAGGGCGCTGAAGGCGAGCAGTTCTACATCGGGCGCCGGCACGTGCACGACCACGACGGCGACCCGATGGTCATCGACTGGCGGGCGCCGGTCTCGCAGCCGTTCTACCGCGCGTCCAAGAAGGACCCGCTGGACATCGGGCTGCGCCGCCGCTTCGGGTACACCCGCGGCAACATCACGGCGTACGAGGACGAGCACCTCTCCGACCCCGCCGAGGCGGCCCGCACCAGCAAGCTGCTCCAGCAGGAGATCGAGCGCCCGCGCGTCGGCCCGATGCGGGACATCGTCGCCACCATCCAGCCCGAGCAGGACGAGATCGTACGGAGTGGGCTGGGCGGGACCGTGTGTGTGCAGGGGGGACCGGGGACCGGGAAGACGGCGGTCGGTCTGCACCGGGTCGCTTATCTCCTCTACGCCCATCGCGAGCGGCTCGCCCGGACCGGCACACTCGTCATCGGGCCCAACAAGTCCTTCCTGCACTACATCGAGCAAGTCCTGCCCGCGCTCGGCGAGTTGACGGTCCAGCAGGCCACCGTCGACGACCTCGTCGCCCGGAACATCGAGGTGCGCGGCACGGACGACGCGGCCGCCGCGATCATCAAGGGCGACGCGCGGATGGCGGAGGTCCTCAGGAAGGCCGTCCACTCGCACGTCACCATGCCGACCGAGCCGATCGTGGTCGTGCGCGGGTCGCGGCGGTGGCGGGTACCGGCGTACGAACTGGAGGACATCGTCCGCGAGTTGCTCGACCGCGGCATCCGCTACGGCGCCGCCCGCGAGGCCCTCCCGCAGCGCATCGCGCACGCCGTACTGGTGCAGATGGAGCGCTCGGGCGAGGCACCGGACGACCGGGTTCAGGACGCGGTGGCCCGCAACGCCGCGGTGAAGGCGGCCGTGAAGGCGGTCTGGCCGCCGGTCGACCCGGCGAAGCTCGTCCTGCGGCTGCTGACGGACGCGGACTTCCTCGCCGTACATGCGGAAGGCGTCCTCGACGAGGACGAGCAGAAGACGATCCTGTGGGCGAAGCCGGTGCGCAGCGTCAAAGCCGCCAAGTGGTCGGGCGCGGATGCCGTGTTGATCGACGAGGCTTCGGACCTCGTCGAGCGTACGCACTCCCTCGGCCATGTCGTCCTGGACGAGGCGCAGGACCTCTCCCCCATGCAGTACCGCGCGGTCGGCCGCCGCTGCACCACCGGCAGCGCGACCGTCCTCGGCGACCTGGCGCAGGGCACCACGCCCTGGGCGACGCGGAGTTGGGACGAGGCCCTGTCCCACCTCGGCAAGACGGACGGCGTCATCGAGGAGCTGACCGCCGGTTTCCGCGTCCCGACGGACGTCATCACGTACGCCTCCCGGCTGCTCCCGCACATCGCCCCCGGCCTCACCCCGGTTGCGTCGGTCCGCGAGAACCCCGGCTTCTTCGCCCTGCGCGAGATCAGCGACACCAGTCAAGTGGTCACCGCCTGCGAGGAGTTGCTCCGCAACGAGGGCTCGACGGGCCTGATCGCGGCGGACGCCCGTATCCCGGAGCTGGCGGAGTGGCTGACTGCGGCCGGGATCTCGTACCTCGCACCCGGCGAGGAGACGACGGCCGAGACCCGCCTCACCCTGGTCCCGGCCTCCCTCGCGAAGGGGCTGGAGTACGACTACGTCGTACTGGACGAGCCGCAGGCGGTGGTGGACGGCGAGCCGGACGAACGGACCGGCCTGCGCCGCCTGTACGTGGCACTGACCCGAGCGGTGTCCGGGCTGATCGTGACGCATGCGGCGCCGCTGCCGCCGCAGCTGGCCTGATCGGGCGGGGAGTTCAGCGGGGCAGCAGCCGGCGGCCCGAGGGGCTCGCTCCGCTCGGCCTCACTCGCCGTCCAGCACCGCCCGCCACTGCCCCACGGCCGCCGCCGAGACCGGCGCCTCCCAGCCCCCCGGCCGCGCAGCCCCGCCGATGTGAAACGCGTCGATCCCGGCGGCCTTGAGCTTCGGCACATGCTCCAGCCGCAGCCCTCCGCCGACCATGATCTGCGGTTCGTACCCGGGCTCCCCGCACCGCGCCGCCTCGGCGAGCAGCGTGGGGAGCCCCTCGTCGACACCCGCGGCCGAACCGGCTGTGAGGTAGGCGTCGTGCCCGGGCAGCCCGTCCAGCTGCTTGCGCAGCGCATCCCGGTCGGCGGCGTGGTCGATCGCGCGGTGGAAGGTCCAGCGGCAGCCGTCCAGTTCCGCCGCGAGCCGCTCCACGGCGCCGAGATCGACGCCCCCGTCCGCGTCGAGAAACCCGAGCACGAACTCCTCGGCCCCGGCCGCCCGCATGTCCCGGGCAATCCGCACCAGCCGCTCCACCTCCCCGGCGGCGAACCCGTCCGCCAGTCGCAGCATCACGCGCAGGTCGATGTCGACGGCGGCACGGATGGCCTCGACCGTGGCGACCGGCGGGGTCAGCCCGTCGGCCGCCATGTCGGTGACCAGCTCTAGGCGGTCCGCGCCTCCGGCCTGGGCGGCGACCGCGTCCTCGACACCGAGGGCGATCACCTCCAGGACTGCACGCGTGCTCATAGGACCCCTTCCGTCGGTGTTCCCCTGGAGCGGCTACAGGTCTAGTCCAATCTCAGGGTACGACGGCGGGGTGGACGGCCGCGAGATCGCCCCCGGGCCGCAAGGGATGTTCAGGCCGTCATCCGAACATGTTCAGCTTCGCCGCCTCCGTGCCCACCAGCTCGTACGAGGTGCCCTCCGGCACCGCACGGCCCGCGTAGAGCCGTACGAGCGTGGCCGCGTCACCGATGAAGCGCGCGGGGTTCCGCCCCCCGCTCGCCTCCCCCAGCAGCACCGGCTCGTCCACGTCGTCGAGGTCGGCGTGCAACGGCAGACGGCCCCGCTCGCGGGTGATCCGGGCGAGGAGGGCGAGGGCGTCCGCCAACCCCGCCCCCGCATACGCGCCCGGCTCACCCCAGACATCGCGTACGTCGCCCGCGTGCACCCATTCCCCGAGCGCGATCCGGTCCAGCACCCCGCCCGCTTTGGCGATCACCGGGCCCGCCTCGGTCATCCCGCGTTCCAGCTCGTCCACGACCTGCTGGTTGGTCCACTCCGCCCGCTCGGCGATGTCGCGGTCGTTGGCGGCGGGCGAGAAGACTCCCTCCTCGAAACGGCTCTCCACCACCCGTAGCAGCGCGGACGAACAGTGCGCGAGAACATCCCGCACCGTCCACCCCGGACATGCGGTGGTCGGCAGCGCGTAGTCCGCGTCCGGGCGGGCGCGAAGGACCGGGATCAGGGCGTCGCGCTCGGCGGTGAGGAGCCGTCCGGGCAGTTCGGGGTCGCGTACCTCGGCAGTAGTCATGGGCTCCACGCTAGGGGCCACCCTGTGATCGGCGGGAGAATACGCACATGGCCGATCACGCACCGCCGCTCGACGCCCTGCGCACCCGCTGGACCCGTGCCCTGGAAGGAGCCCGGTCCCCCGCCGCCGGCCCCGACCCGGCCCCGTACGCCGACAACCTCCTCGCCCGCTGGCAGGAACCGCAGCGCCGCTACCACACGCTCGCGCACCTCACCGCGGTCCTCGACCACATCGACGTACTGGAGAGGTACGCGGACGATCCCGAGGTCGTACGCCTCGCGGCCTGGTTCCACGATGCGGTCTACTTCCCCGACCGTTCGGAGAACGAGGAGCGTTCGGCCCGCCTCGCCGAGCGCGCCCTCCCGGAAGCGGGCGTCCCCGACGCGAAGACCGCCGAGGTCGCCCGCCTCGTCCGCCTCACCGTCACCCACGACCCCGCCGACGACGACCGCGACGGCCAGGTCCTGTGCGACGCCGACCTCGCGATCCTGGCCTCGCCCCCGTCCGCGTACGCCGCCTACACCGCGGCCGTCCGCGAGGAGTACCACTTCGTCCCGAGCGACGCCTTCCGCGCGGGCAGGGCGGGCATCCTGCGCCAACTCCTCGCTCTGCCAAGGCTGTTCAGGACGCCGTACGGGCAGGAGAAGTGGGAGGCGACGGCTCGGTACAACATCGGCTCCGAACTGGAAATGCTGTCGCTTCCGGCGGACCCGGCCACATAGTCTGCGGCCCATGCATGCATTGGGCGGGGACCAGGTGGACGAGGCCGTGGCGGGCTGCGTGGCGGCCCTGCGGCCGGCGGTGGACCGGGACTGGACGGAGGTGCAGGCGGCCGGGCTGGAGTGGAACTGCCACCGGACGGCGCTCCACATCGCGGACGATCTCCTCGCGTACGCGGCCAACCTGGCCGGACGCGCCCAGGACGCCTACATCCCCTTCGAGCCCGCCCTCGACGAGGGCACCGACAACACAGGCCTGCTGGATGTGATCCGGGCGACCGGCGCCCTGCTCGCCGCGGCCGTCCGCACCACCCCGCGCGAGGTCCGTGCCTTCCACCCGTATCCGTTCCGCAGCGCGAACCGCGAGGGCTTCGCCGCGATGGGCGTCGCCGAGATCCTCGCCCACACGCACGACATAGCCGAGGGCCTGGGCCTGCCGTACGAACCCCCGTCCGCGCTCCCGGAGTTCGTCCTCACACAGATCTTTCCGCACGTCCAGCCGGGCCCCGACCACTGGCGCACATTCCTGTGGGCCACCGGCCGCGGCGAACTCCCCGGCCGGGCCCGCCTCACCGAGTGGCGCTGGAACAACAACCTCGTCATCCCGACCGACCGCCTCACCCTGCAGGGCATCACCCCCGCCGCCGCACGCGACCTGGTGACGGGCGGCGACGGCGGCTTCGAGTGGATCGACGGCGGCCCGTACGAGGGCACCCGGGAGGCCTCGGGCTTCCTGCTGAAGGCGTACGAAGGAGGCGTGCACCGCCCGGAGTTCGGCGTGTTCGCCCTCGTACGCCGCGAGGACGGCCGGGCGGTCGGCGGCATGGGCTTCCACGGGGTCCCCGACGACGAGGGCCGGGTGGAGATCGGCTACGACCTCACCGAAGCGGCCCGCGGCAACGGCTACGCGACCGAGGCGCTGCGCGCACTGTCGGAATGGGCGCTGGCGCGGGACGAGGTAAAGCTGCTGTTCGCCGCGATCGACCAGCAGAACCTGCCGTCCCAGGCCGTGGTGGCAAGGGCCGGCTTCACCCGCGCCAGCCTGGCGGAGGAACAGACGGCACATGACGAACACGACATGGAGCCCACGCTGGAGCTCTACGTCCGCCGCGCCTAAACCGTGTCTGCGGCCGGGCGCCCCTTCGGCCTCCGCAACCCCGACTCCACCAGCAACCGCACCACCTCACGGCTGCTGACCCGCACCGCCCCCGCCCGCACCGCATCCTCGTAACGGTGCGACGGAATGTCGTAGTGGTCGCGCTCGAAGGCCCGCCGTGGCACGCCCAACTCGTCGGCGAACAGGCGCAGTTCGTCGTAGGAGACGTCGGAGATCAGATGCGACCACATGCGCCCGTGTCCGGGCCAGTTCGGCGGGTCGATGTACACGGTCACGAGGACGGCGCCCCGCCCGGCGACGCCCCGCCCGTCGCCGACCCCAGCGTCCCCACCGCCGCGACCTTCACGCCCGCCTTGTGGCACACCCAGTGCGGATCGGGGCCGAGCTCCGGCTCGACCTCCAGGGCGTGCGGGTCGCCCGCGCCGCACACCGGGCACAGCGGCCAGCGGCCGTAGGTCTCCAGCAGGGCGTCCTGGACGTCCTGAGCGACCAGCCCGGCGACGTACTCGACACCCTCCGGCCACTGCTCCACCCACCACCGCCGCTGTACGACGGACTCCTCGACCATGGACACCATGTCCGCCTCCGCAACCTCGCCCGCGGCCAGATCGGCGAGCACGAGGGCGCGTGCGGCGTGCAACGCCTGCTCCAAAGGGCTGATGGGGGTGTCCGAGGGATCCATGCCACCCATTGTGCGCACTCTTGACCGAGACACCGAGGCGAAAATATCTTTCATAGGTGACCCAGAACGTGAAGGAAATTTTCTCCGGCTCCGGCTCCGGCTCCGCAGGCCAGGCGAGTGCGCCTCCCGCCCCCGCCGCCCTCGCGGCGAAGGTGCGCACCCTCGCACCCTCCATGACCCGCTCCATGCAGCGCGTCGCCGAGGCCGTCGCGAGCGACCCGGCCGGCTGCTCGGCCCTCACGGTCACCGGTCTCGCCGAACTCACCGGCACCAGCGAGGCGACGGTCGTACGGACGGCTCGGCTGCTCGGCTACCCCGGGTACCGGGACCTGCGCCTCGCCCTCGCCGGGCTCGCGGCACAACAGCAGTCCGGACGGGCACCCGCCATCACCACCGACATCGCGGTCGACGACCCGATCGCCGACGTCGTCGCAAAACTTGCCTACGACGAGCAGCAGACGCTGGCCGATACGGCGGCAGGGCTGGACACGGTGCAGCTGGGGGCGGCGGTCGCCGCGGCGGCGGGCGCGCGGCGTATAGACGTGTACGGGGTCGGGGCGTCCGGTCTCGTCGCCCAGGACCTGGCGCAGAAGCTGCTGCGCATCGGGCTGATAGCCCACGCGCACAGCGATCCGCACCTCGCCGTCACGAACGCGGTGCAGATGCGCGCGGGTGATGTCGCTGTCGCGATCACCCACTCGGGGTCGACGGGGGACGTCATCGAGCCGTTGCGGGTCGCCTTCGAGCACGGCGCGACGACCGTGGCGATCACCGGCCGGCCCGACGGGGCCGTCACCCAGTACGCCGACCACATCCTGACGACATCCACCGCGCGGGAGAGCGAGCTGCGTCCGGCGGCGATGTCGTCCCGGACCAGCCAACTCCTGGTTGTGGACTGCCTGTTCGTGGGGGTTGCGCAGCGGACGTACGAGACCGCGGCGCCTGCGTTGGCCGCTTCGTACGAGGCGCTGGCGCATCGGCACCGGCGGTAGACCGTAGCTTCGACAGCTTCGACCGTTTGTGGGTATGTGCGGGGCCGTCGTGGCTGGTCGCGCAGTTCCCCGCGCCCCTTAAAGGCAAAAAGCATCTACCGGAACCGTACGTCGAAAGAGCCGCCCCCCATGACTTCCACCTCCAGCCCCCGTGATCTCCGCGCCGAGTTGGAATCGCTGACCACCGAGGCCTTCCGGCCCGAGCTTGCCGACATCGACCGGCTGCCCACCCTCGACATCGCCCGGCTCATGAACGGCGAGGACGCGACCGTCCCGGCAGCCGTTGCCGAGCGCCTCCCCGCCATCGCGGCCGCCATCGACGCCGTGGCGGAACGCATGGCTCGCGGCGGGCGGCTGATCTACGCCGGTGCGGGCACCGCCGGACGGCTCGGCGTACTGGACGCCTCCGAATGCCCACCGACCTTCAACACCGACCCCGAGCAGGTGGTGGGCCTGATCGCGGGCGGCCCCGACGCCATGGTCACCTCGGTCGAGGGCGCGGAGGACTCCGCGGAGCTCGCCCGCCGCGACCTCGACGCCCTGCGCCTCCTCGCCGCCGACACGGTGGTCGGGGTCTCCGCCTCCGGACGCACCCCGTACGCGATCGCCGCCGTACAACACGCCCGCAGCCTGGGCGCGTTGACCATCGGCCTCGCCTGCAACGCCGACAGCGCGCTCGCCGCGGCAGCCGAGCACGGCATCGAAATCGTCGTGGGCCCGGAGCTGCTCACCGGCTCCACCCGCCTCAAGTCGGGCACGGCCCAGAAGCTGGTCCTCAACATGCTCTCGACGATCACGATGATCCGCCTGGGCAAGACGTACGGGAACCTGATGGTCGACGTACGCGCCTCCAACGAGAAGCTACGGGCCCGTTCCCGCCGTATCGTCGCCCTCGCCACGGGAGCGTCGGACGACGAGGTCGAGCGCGCCCTCGCGGCCACCGACGGCGAGGTGAAGAACGCGATCCTCACCATCCTGGCCGACGTCGACGGCGCGACGGCGGCCCGCCTGCTGGAGGACTCCGACGGGCATCTGCGTGCGGCACTGGCGGCGGCGGCCCGCTGACCGGCAGATGCATGGAGTACGGCAACTCGGTCATGAAGTAGCGTGCGGCGACGGGTCCCGGGTGGCGAGGAGATACAGGGTTCATGGGCGGGTTGATCGGCGCGGGTGTTCCGCTGCTGCTCGGGACGGTGTTCATGACGGTCGGCGTCCTGGTCGGGCGCCGGTCACGCAGGCTGCGGCAGGAGGGGGCGCAGACCCGCGCGACGGTCGTCGGGCTGAAAACCCACCGCGACTTCGACTCGAACCGCACGATGTACCGGCCGGTGGTCCAGTGGGTGACCGCTGACGGCCGGACGGTGGAGGCCGAATCCTCGGTCGCCAGGAACACGGTCGGCGACCTCCGCCCGGGCGCAGCGGTGACCGTCTTCTACGACCCGGACAACCCGAAGCGGATGCTCATCGACGGCCACGACGGCGGCGTGCTGGTTGTCGTCTTCTGCATCGTGGGCTCCGTGTGCCTGGCGGCCGGCCTGCTCGTCGCCTGGTTCACCGTCACCTGACGCTCTCACGAGAGCCGCGCCTCCCGGTTCCGGCCCCGCACCCGGGCCCGCAGCACCTCCTCCGGCGGCGCGGCCCCCACCGACTCCGGCGGACACTCCCACTCCCGCCCGCCACCCACCGGCCGCAATTGCACCCGCCCGCCCACATGCCCCATGACCTCGCCGATCCGCCCGTCCCGCACATCGGTTGCGTATGCACCGACCGCCGGCCGCTCCCCCCGCAGCACGGACGCCAGCTTCTCGGCGGTACGCACATTGCAGCGGCCGAGGTCGACCAGAGCGAACGGCTCGTCGCTCGCGCCGGTCACGGGATCGACGCGGAGGGACGGCAGGGCGACACCGACACCGGTCAATGCCTCCCGCAGGGTTTCCACGATTTCTTCGGTCGACCGCACGTCGCTCATACCTCCACGCTGAGTTTGCTGTTCGCAACACAGCGTGGCCGCAACGCCCCTAACCTGGCCATACGAAACGTTCCAACAATCTCCTCTGTCAGACAGGGAGTTGGCTGCCCATGCCGGGACCGAAGGACCTCGACCCGTCGTCATCGCCCCGGGCGCTGCTGGGTGCAGAGTTGCGGCACGCGCGCGAGAAGGCCGGGTTGAGCCAGGACGAGCTGAGCCTGCGGCTGTTCGTAAGCGGGTCGTTCATCGGGCAGTTGGAGGCGGGGACTCGGCGGATGCAGCCGGGCTACGCGCGATTGCTGGACGAAGTCCTGGAGACCGGGGGCTTTTTCCTGCGGAACTGCGGGGCGGCGGCCAAGTCCAGGTATCCGGAGCACTTCGCGGAGGTGGCGGAGGCCGAGGCTCAAGCGACGGCCATCAGGGAGTACGCGCCGCTTCTAATCCCTGGGCTGCTGCAGACACCCGCTTACGCACGAGCCGTGAACCGCGGGTACGACCCGACGGCCCCGGAGGAGACCATCGACGAGTGGGTAGAAGGCCGGATGGAGCGGATCCGGCTGCTCGACCATCCAACAAGGCCGGTGTTGTGGGCAGTACTTGACGAAGCAGCGTTGCGCCGGGAGACCGGTGGCCGAGCCGTAATGGCCGAGGCCCTGCGCCACATCGCCGGTCTGGCCCGCCGGAGCCGGATCATCGTGCAAGTACTGCCGTTCAGCGCGGGAGCGCATACGGCAATGGAGGGTGCCTTGAAGCTGATGGAATTCGAGGACGCCCCTCCACTGGTCTACTTCGAGGGGGTGCGCATCGGACGGCTGGAGGACGACCCGGCCACGGTCTCCCAACTGAGGTTCACGTTTGATCTCCTCGTGGCTTCCGCGCTCTCACGGGAGAAGTCCCTGGCCCTGATCGAGGCGTTGGCGCAGGATTACGGCCATGAGGAACATCCCTGACTACGACCTGAGCACGGCCGTATGGCGCAAGTCGAGCTACAGCGGTGGTGGCGGCGGCAACTGCCTCGAAATAGCCGATGACCACCCCGCCCTCGTCCCCGTCCGCGACTCCAAATCCCCCCACGGCCCGAAGCTCGTGTTCCGGACGGAGGCCTGGTCCGCGTTCGTCGAAAACCTCAAGCACGGCTGACTCAGCAGCCCCCCCCGAAGCTCAAGCCCCCAGCTCCGAGCCCTTTTTCTGTGGAATGGGTGGAGGGCCTCAACCCACCCTCCCTCCCGGCGAGTTGACTTGACGCGTTCGGCTTGCAACGCACAGTGACGATCGTCTAGCGTGCCCGCATAACGAACAGCCCCCGCTCGGTGCTCGCAACACCTGCGGGGGCTTGACCAACGAGATCGTTAGGCCCGATCCCATGGCTGAAGCCAAGCTTAGTGCTGCCTCCCTGCCCGCGCACGCGCTCCCCCACCCCCTGGCCAATCCCGGCTACGGCAAGCGCTCCGCGCCCGACCAACTCCCCCGCACCGCCCACGACTTCGCCCACCTCTCACCCCGCGAAGCCTCCATCGCCGCGTACATCGACCGCCTCCCCGACGGCGCCGACATCTCCGTAAAGACGCTGGCCAAGACGCTGCCGTACGGACAGTGCGCGCTCCGCACCGCCCTCAACAACCTGCAACGCGCAGGGCACTTACGCCGAGGCCGCGAACATCTCGCCGACTCGGGCAGCCAGCGCTGGATCACCCGAACGTGGTTCACCCGCACCGCACGCGACGACAACTGGTGGGCGACCTTCACCCGAGGCGACGTACCGAAGGAACCCCCGCAACCGGCCCGCCCCCCCCCCACCCGCTCCCGCGCCCACATCCTCCTCGCCGCCCTCGGCCGTACGGCCCCCGTCCTGACGCTCTCCCAGGCCGACTGCGCGGCGCTCGCCCCTCTGGTGACGGAGTGGTTCGCCCGAGGGGCCACCGACGCGGCCGTACTCCACGCCCTGACCAGCGGCCTGCCCACCCCGGTCCACCACCCGGCCGCCCTCGTCCGCACCCGCCTGACCGGCAAACTCCCGCCCGAACCCGTACGAGAGCCATACCGCCCGCCCCTCCGCGTCCTGGAGTGCGCGAAGTGCGGCGCCCCGGGACGCCCGGAGGCCCTGCCGGGCGGCATCTGCGGCGCATGCCGAGGCGAACGCGCCCCCAGTGGCCACCACACGCCTCTTCCGGCCTCCGCAGTCCACACCCGCGCGGCAGCAATCCGTGCCGCAATGGATCAACGACGACACGAAGGGACACCCGCATGACAGCTCCGACGGTCCGACGTCACCACTCCGGGGCACGATGGAGGAGAGGAGGCGATTCCATGACCCCCAGCACCGCCGAACGCCCGCAGATGCCCATCGAGGACTTCGAGGACCTGGTCGCCGTGGCCCCGGCGCACGTACGGCTCGAATTCGTCGACGGCCGGATCCGTACGAAGGACCCCCTCAGCGTCGAGGACTTCGAGGAACTGGAGCGCCGGGCACCGGAGACTGTCCGGCTTGAGTACATCAACGGAAAACTAGAGGTCAAGGCAATGCCGGACGGCAACCACCGCTCGATCTACATGTGGCTGCTGCGCCAGTTCCTTCTTCAGCGCCCCGACCTCGATCTCACACCCGAGTCCGGTGTCAAGGCCGAGGCCTACCGCAAGGGACGTGCCCGTACCGACGCAGCGCTCGTGTTCGTGGACCACTTTGTGGGACACGGCGAGTGGTCCGACACCGACGGCATTCTCATGGCTCTTGAGATCACCTCCCACGACCGCGACACCAACCAGCGCGACCGCATCGACAAGCCCGTCGGCTACGCCGAAGCCGACATCCCCGTCTACCTCCTCATCGACCGCGACAACAACACGATCGCCGTCTACAGCGAGCCGAAGGACGGCCGCTACCAGCAGACCCCGTCCTACCCCTGGGGAGCCGTCATCGACATCCCCTCCCCCGTGAACATCACCCTGAATACCGAAAAGCTCAAGGACTACGCAGACTGACACCCATGAACCACGCCCAGCTAACCGCCCTCGGCCGCGCCCTCCGCCTCCTCGGCGAGCACGGCGAAGTGCTCACGCCCGACACCCCGGACGCCAAGCTCCACGAGGTCAAGGCCGACCTCCGTCGCGCCCTGGACCTCTTGGCCGAGAGCGTCACGGGCGCCGTGCCCACCACCCGCTGCCCCGAGCACCCGAACGGCCCGGTCGACGAGAACGCCCAGGACCTCTGCCTGCTCTGCGAGACCAGGCGCCGTGCGGCCCGCCGCGCCGAGTACAACGGCGGCCCCGTGCCCTCGCACCCCACCGAGACCGCCCCCTCCCGCTACGGCGTCAGCGCCGACCGCCCGCAGCCCCAGCAGCGCTGGCTCCCTGAAGCGTGGAACGGCCAGGCGTGGCAGCTGTGCGGCACCCCGCGCCGGGACCGGCGCGAGGCCGAGCTGTACCTCGCCGCGCAGCGCCGCGGCCCTCGTCCGGCCATGGCGTACCGCCTGGTGCACGAGTTCACCGACTATGAGGTGCTGCGCGTCTGGGGCACCCCGGTGAAGGTCGACATCGAGCCGCTCGGCAATCTGTAGCCCGCTACTTCAGCAATGGCAGCTCACCGAACTCGTACCCCTCCCACAGCCGCCGCGACGCCTCCTCCGGATACCGCCTGACCTCCGGCTTCACATCCAGCACCTGGACGAGGCGCTGAGCATCCCCGTACGCCGGCCAGCCCGGCTCCCCCGTCCGCGCGAACGCGGTCCACGACGCCCGGAAGCGGGCCGACAGCTCCTCCGCCTCCGGCGGCACCCCGCTCTCCGCGAACAGCAGGTTCCCGAGATCCGCCTCGAACGTGCCGAACACCAACGGAATGTCCAGCCCGTGGCATGCACCGAGGACACCACCGGCCCCCGGAGCCGGCCAGGTCAGCTCGTAGACGTGAGCGCGCCCACCACCCGCAATCTGCGCCTCGGCCAGGTGCAGCGAAGGCATGTTGAACAGCCAGTCCGTCTGGACGCGTTCGAACAGCTCGCCCGGCGTCGCGTCCGGGAAGGCCTGCCGATACGACCGCTCCCCGTCCGGCCCCGGCGCGAACGTCCGCAACGCCCAGGCCGCCTGCTCCTCCCCTATCTTGCCCAGCAGCCCGCCGAGGACGAGGAACAGCCGGAACTCATCCCTGTTGTGACCGACGAGCAGCTCCACGTCCGTGCCCGCACCCGCCGCCAGCGCCTCCCAGGGAGTGCACGGCAACACCTCCCCGTCGACCACCGGCGAGAAGGGCGTGGCCGTCGGAGCCACCTGCCCCCACCGGTCCGCGTACGAGCGCATGTTGGCGCTCAACGCCTCGCCGGCCGAGGTCAGTTGACGAGGATCGACGGTGGCGAGATCAGCGACCGTCGGCCGCAGCCCCGCCTCCCCCGCGATGGCGGACGCGATGTCGCGAGCCAACTCGTCGGAGAAGTAGGTCCCCGGCACGCTCTGCGCGATCGCCCTCCCGAACAACCCGCGCGCACTCGGCATGGCCAGCAACGCCGCCACCGACCCGGCACCGGCGGACTCACCGAACACGGTCACCTGCCCGGGATCACCCCCGAATGCCGCGATGTTGTCCCGCACCCACTCCAGCGCGGCCACCTGATCGAGCAGCCCTCGATTGGCAGGTGCACCCTCGATGAGCGCGAACCCCTCGATCCCCACCCGATAGTTGAGCGTCACGACGACCAAGTCCCCGTCGCGGGCGATGTGTTGGGCGTCGTAGCCGGGGCTGCCGGAGTGACCGAGCTTGTAGGCCCCGCCGTAGATCCACACCATCACCGGCCGACGAGCGGCCGGATCCGCCTCCGGCGTCCAGACGTTGACGGTCAGCCAGTCGTCGCCCTCGGGGGCGTCCAGTACGACCTTACGGCCCTGGATGCCGGACTCCTGCGGGGGCGGCGGCCCGAAGGCGTACGCCTCCCGGGTCCCCTCCCAGGCGCGCACGGGACGCGGCGCCCCGAACCGGGCCTCCCCGACGGGCGGTTCGGCGAACGGGATACCGCGGAAGACCGTCAGTCCGTCCTCCCGCCGCCCGCGCACCGCACCGGCGGCGGTGCGCACGACAAGCCCCTCGGCTGCCGAATCCCGAACCTCGGTTGTCGTCATCCTCAGCCCAGCCTCTCGATCAGGTCCCGCGTCCGCTCCTCGTCGAGCTCGTACACCGTCTCGTGGGCGCGCGGATCGCGGGCATGGAAGGTATGGAACATCGGCCCGGTCGAGCCTGTGGACCCGTCACCCAGCTCCACAAGCGAGGCGGACGCCCCGCGCACCGCGCGCTCGGTCCCGGGGGCGGTGGTCAGGTCGATGCGGTTGACGATGCCCGGCGTGACCCACACCGGCACCGACTCCAGCAGCCCGAAGAGCTGGAGGTGATAGTGCCCGGTGAGGACGACCCGCACATCACTCCCCCGGACCGCCTCCGCCAGCTCGCCCGGATTGCGCAGCCCGAAGACCGGCTGGGTCGCCGAGATGTCCAGGGCGATGGGTGGGTGGTGGAAGGCGAGAACGGTTCCCAGCTCCGCCGGGACGCTCAACACACCACGCAGCCAATCCAGTTGGACGGTCCCCAGATGCCCGTACACCTCCCCCGGCACCAGCGAGTCCAGCGTCACGAACCTCCACCCGCCGACCGCGCTCACCGCACAGCGCTCGGCGCCGGCGGTGTGCGCAAGGTCGCTGCCGTCGACGGCGAGATGCCCGCTGCCGAGCACCTTGGCGAAGGCCTCACGCTCGTCGTGGTTGCCGGTGGTGTAGAAGACGGGCGCGCCCATCCGTCCCGCGAACTCGCCGATCAGCCCTCGCACGGTGGTGTACGCCTCCACCGCCCCGTCGTCGGCGAGGTCCCCGGTGACGACGATCGCGTCCACGCCCCGCTGGTGGCGCAGTTCGTCGAGCATCAGCCGGAGCGAGTCGGTCGCGTTGACGCCGTGCTTGTTGGGGGCGTCGGTGCGCTCTATGTGGGTGTCTGACAGATGCAGGATCCGCATGTCACGAAACGCTAGCCGCCCGCCACATCGTCGTCACCACCTGGCCCGTGGGGAGGACGATCTCGTCGCGGACGCCGAAGCCCACACTCTCGTACCGCTTGAGGTTGGCGGGGTTGGTCGACTCCAGATAGGCCGGAGCACCAACCTCATCGATACGGGCGAGACTCTCGGCCAGCAGCCCCATGCCCAGCCCCTTGCCGCGGTGGTCGGCGTGCGTGCCGAGGATGGTGAGGTAGAAGAAGGGCTCGGCGGGGTGGGCCGCCTCGAACCGATCTCCAACCGCCATGATCGCCCGAGCCGTGTCAGCGCTGGAGACCCGCGCCAACTGCCCCTCCAGCCCGTCCGCTTCCTCCGGCATCAGCTCGACGCCCTCCGGCGGAATCCAGATCGCGGCGGCCTCGGCGTCGGGCGTCACGAGCGACCAGGGATATCGCAGGGCGGAGGTGACGTAGACCCGCCACATGACGGCAGCCTGCGCGGCCCGCCGCTGCGAGTCCGGGAAGGCGGGCCCCCACACCGGGTCGTGGAAAAAGGCGCTGGTGAAGGTGGAGACGATGGCGTCGATGTCGGCAGCGGTGGCGGTGCGGGCGGAACCGTTCGTCATGCCCACCATTCTCAGCCCGTCCGGCGTTTGAGGACGAGACCCTTGGGCCGATGGGGGCTCTGGGGGCGAAGCTCCCAGGGCCGCGCACCCCCACCGACCCGCACCGCTCAAACAAACGGTCAGCTCAGGGACTGAAGCGCCGCCGCATCGTAGGGCGCCAGCTCCGAGAGCCGGTCGGAGAGAACCTTCGCCGCCCACTCAGGATCCTGCAGCAGCGCCCGCCCGACCGCGACCATGTCGAACTCCTCGGCCTCCAGCCGGTCGAGCAGGTTGTCGATGCCCTTGACCGGCGCCCCTTCACCCTGGAATCCCTTGAGGAAGTCACCGTCGAGGCCCACCGAGCCGACGGTGATGACCGGCTTGCCGGTGATCTTCTTCGTCCAGCCGGCGAGGTTGAGGTCGGAGCCGTCGAACTCGGGCAGCCAGTACCGCCGCGTGGACGCATGGAACGCGTCGACGCCCGCGGCGGCCAGCGGCGTGAGGATCGCCTCCAGCTCCTCGGGGGTCTCGGCGAGCCGCGCCTTGTAGTCCTGCTGCTTCCACTGCGAGTAACGGAAGATGATCGGGAAGTCGGGGGACACCGCCGCACGGACCGCCGCGACGATCTCCGCCGCGAACGTGGCGCGGGCGACGGCGTCACCGCCGTATGCGTCCGTACGACGGTTCGTGCCCGCCCAGAAGAACTGGTCGAGGAGGTAGCCGTGGGCGCCGTGCAGCTCCACACCGTCGAAGCCGATGCGCTCGGCGGCGGCAGCGGCCTCGGCGAACGCGCCCACGACGTCGTCCACGTCCTGCTGGGTCATGGCCTTGCCCGTCGGCTCGACGCCCGCGTTCACCAGGCCGGAGGGGCCGACGGCGGGGGCGTCGGCGTACGGCGCCTGCCCCTGCTCACGCACCATGCCGATGTGCCACAGCTGCGGGACGATCGTGCCGCCGGCCGCGTGCACGTCCTCGGCGACCTTGGCCCAGCCCGCGAGCTGCTCCTCACCGTGGAAGCGCGGTACGCGGTCGCTGTTGCCGGCCGAGTCGTGACCGACGTACGTCCCCTCGGTGACGATCAGCCCGACACCGGCGGCGGCACGGCGCGCGTAGTAGGAGCGCACGTCCTCACCGGGGACGCCGCCCGGGGAGAACATGCGGGTCATCGGCGCCATCACGATCCGGTTCGGGACGGTGAGGCCGCCGAGCGCGATCGGGCGGGACAGGATCTGGGCCGCGCGGGAGGCGGGCGTGGTGACGGTCACGTGAGGGACTCCTCGTAAAGGGGCAGTGTTAACCGACTGGTATGTGCACGCGCATTGTTGCACTGCCTTAAGCAACCGCCTATGTGCTGCCCCACATTCCGGCCCGCACGAACTGCTTACGTGACCCAGGACACGCCCGAACACGCCCGAGGGCGGCACCCCCTGTCGGAACAGGGAGTGCCGCCCTCGGCAAAGACGTCGATCAACCGGAACCGGTCGATCAGAAGTCCATGTCACCGCCCGGCATACCGCCACCGGCAGGCGCGGCGGCCTTCTCCGGCTTGTCGGCGATGACGGCCTCGGTGGTGAGGAAGAGCGCGGCGATGGAGGCGGCGTTCTGCAGGGCAGAGCGCGTGACCTTCGCCGGGTCGATGATGCCTTCCTTGACCAGGTCGACGTACTCGCCGGTCGCGGCGTTGAGGCCGTGACCCGGGGTGAGGTTGCGGACCTTCTCCACCACGACGCCACCTTCGAGGCCGGCGTTGACGGCGATCTGCTTCAGCGGGGCCTCAAGGGCGATGCGCACGGCGTTGGCGCCGGTCGCCTCGTCACCTTCGAGGTCCAGCTTCTCGAAGACGCTGGACGCCTGGATGAGCGCGACGCCACCACCGGCGACGATGCCCTCCTCGACGGCGGCCTTCGCGTTGCGGACGGCGTCCTCGATGCGGTGCTTGCGCTCCTTGAGCTCCACCTCGGTGGCGGCACCGGCCTTGATGACCGCGACACCGCCGGCGAGCTTCGCCAGGCGCTCCTGCAGCTTCTCGCGGTCGTAGTCCGAGTCGCTGTTCTCGATCTCGGCGCGGATCTGGTTGACCCGGCCCTGCACCTGCTCGGAGGAGCCGGCACCGTCGACGATGGTGGTCTCGTCCTTGGTGATGACGACCTTGCGGGCCTTGCCCAGGAGGTCCAGGGAGGTGTTCTCCAGCTTGAGACCGACCTCCTCGGAGATGACCTCGCCACCGGTGAGGATGGCGATGTCGTTCAGCATCGCCTTGCGGCGGTCGCCGAAGCCCGGGGCCTTGACGGCGACGGACTTGAAGGTGCCGCGGATCTTGTTGACGACCAGGGTCGACAGGGCCTCGCCCTCGACGTCCTCGGCGATGATCAGCAGCGGCTTGCCCGACTGCATGACCTTCTCCAGGAGCGGGAGCAGGTCCTTGACGGAGCCGATCTTGGAGTTGGCGATCAGGATGTACGGGTCGTCGAGCGACGCCTCCATCCGCTCCATGTCGGTGGCGAAGTACGCCGAGATGTAGCCCTTGTCGAAGCGCATACCCTCGGTGAGCTCCAGCTCCAGACCGAAGGTCTGGGACTCCTCGACGGTGATGACGCCTTCCTTGCCGACCTTGTCCATGGCCTCGGCGATGAGCTCGCCGATCTGGGTGTCGGCGGCGGAGATGGAGGCCGTGGAAGCGATCTGCTCCTTGGTCTCGACATCCTTCGCCTGCTCGAGCAGGGCACCGGAGACGGCCTCGACGGCCTTCTCGATACCGCGCTTGAGGGCCATCGGGTTGGCGCCGGCGGCTACGTTGCGCAGGCCTTCCTTGACGAGGGCCTGGGCGAGAACGGTCGCGGTGGTCGTACCGTCACCGGCGACGTCGTCCGTCTTCTTGGCGACTTCCTTGACCAGCTCGGCGCCGATCTTCTCGAACGGGTCCTCGAGCTCGATCTCCTTGGCGATGGAGACACCATCGTTGGTGATCGTGGGGGCGCCCCACTTCTTCTCGAGGACGACGTTGCGGCCCTTGGGGCCGAGCGTCACCTTCACGGCGTCCGCGAGCTGGTTCATGCCGCGCTCGAGGCCGCGCCGCGCCTCCTCGTCGAACGCGATGATCTTGGCCATGTGAAGTGGTCCCTCCAGGACTGGGGGTGATTCCTTCGGACCGCGCCCGCGCCCGCGACGGACGGCTCGCATGCCTTGCAGGTTCCTTCCCCACCCGGCCTGCGGGCCTCACCGACCCGGTCCTTCGTTGTCACTCTCACCTTCAGAGTGCTAACGCCAATGATTAGCACTCGCCCCCTTCGAGTGCAAGCGCCTCTCGGGGGCTGGGCCCGCCCCCCTGACCCCGCCCCGGACATGCCGAAGGGCCCGTACCCAGGAGGTACGGGCCCTTCGATCAAGAACAGAAGAACGTCGCTGCAGTTGACCCGGCGCGTGCTTCAGCTGGTCGCCAGTCGGACCATGTCCGCCTGCGGCCCCTTCTGGCCCTGCGAGATCTCGAAATCGACCCGCTGACCCTCTTCCAGGGTGCGGTAGCCGTCCATCTGAATCGCACTGTAGTGGACGAAAACATCCGCACCACCGTCGACCGCGATGAAGCCGTACCCCTTCTCCGCGTTGAACCACTTGACGGTGCCCTGAGCCATGCCTAACTCCCCTATTACTGGCCCTTGCACAGATCCACACTTCGCGGATCCGGGTCAGACCTCACCCCCCACGGTTGGGGGCGTGCGCCGGAACGCGTCGACCGCGGCTGAATGTATCTGTCCAACTGCCGTCTGCAACAGGTCAATCGGACGAGAATTCCGGGCACGACCGGTCGGGAATTTACTAAGAATTCGCCCGAATTCAGGGCAAGTCGGGCCCCATAAAAGGAGCATAAGACGCAAAAAACCTGCACACTTTGGCTACTTCTCGCTGCCCGAGAAGCAAGAACTCATATGCATGCGGCAAGCGGAGTCGAGCAGGTTCCCCAACTGTACCGTGCTCAACCATGCAGAATTGCCCCCTCCGCTTCTCTCACGGAGGGGGCAATTCGGTGAACTCTTGGTAATCGGCGTTACCGTCGGTAATAATCGGGGCGTCCGACCTGTTCCGGTCAGCCTCCGGCAACGGCCGGGATGATCGAGACACCCGCACCGTCCGGAGTCGCCGTCTCCAGCCCCTGCTCGAACCGCACGTCGTCGTCGTTCACGTACACATTGACGAACCGACGCAGCTTGCCCTGGTCGTCGAGAACCCGGGCAGCGATCCCGTTGTGGTTCTTCTCCAGGTCGGCGATGACTTCGGCGAGGGTCGCACCTTCGGCGACGACCTCGGCCTGCCCGCCGGTGTAGGTGCGCAGGATGGTAGGGATACGAACGTTGACGCTCACGATGAAACCTCCGGTCAGGTGTGGCTTTTAAGGGGCGCGGGGAACTGCGCGACCAGCCCCCACCGCCCCGCAGACAAAAACGACTAGCCGAGTCCGGCCTCACGGAACGACTCAAGGCTGGGACGGATCGTCGCCGTAAGACCCGTGTCCGCTACCGCATCCAGCGTCTTGAGACCATCACCCGTGTTCAGGACGACGGTCGTCAGGCTCGGGTCCAGCAGACCGTTCTCGATCAGCTTCTTCGTCACACCAACGGTCACCCCGCCCGCCGTCTCGGCGAAGATCCCCTCAGTCCGGGCGAGCAGCCGAATCGCATCGACGACCTGCTCGTCATTGACGTCCTCCACCGCACCCCCGGTGCGACGCGCAATGTCGAGGACGTAAGGACCATCCGCCGGGTTACCGATGGCGAGCGACTTGGCGATCGTGTTCGGCTTCTGCGGCCGCACGACGTCGTGCCCCGCCTTGTACGCGACGGAAACAGGGCTGCAGCCCTCGGCCTGCGCACCGAAGATCTTGTACGGCTTGTCCTCGACGAGCCCGAGCTTGATCAGCTCCTGCAGACCCTTGTCGATCTTCGTGAGCTGCGAGCCGGAGGCGATCGGGACCACGAGCTGGTCGGGGAGCTGCCAGCCCAGCTGCTCGCAGATCTCGTACGCCAGGGTCTTGGAGCCCTCCGCGTAGTACGGCCGCAGGTTGACGTTGACGAAGCCCCAGCCCTCGCCGGCCGGGTCGCCGATCAGCTCGGAGCAGAAGCGGTTCACGTCGTCGTAGTTGCCGTCGATGCCGACGAGCTCGCCGCCGTAGACCGCGGCCATGACGACCTTGCCCTGCTCCAGGTCGTGCGGGATGAACACGCAGGAACGGAAGCCGGCGCGGGCGGCCGCGGCACCCACCGCACCGGCCAGGTTGCCGGTGGACGAGCAGGAGAGAGTGGTGAAGTTGAACGCGCGGGCGGCCTCGATGGCCTGGGCGACGACGCGGTCCTTGAAGGAGTGCGTCGGGTTGCCCGAGTCGTCCTTGACGAACAGCTTGCCGGCGTCGACGCCGAGCTCGCGCGCCAGGTTGTCGGCCTTGACCAGCTTGGTCCAGCCGGGGTTGATGTTCGGCTTGTCCGCCACGTCCGCCGGGACCGGCAGCAGGGGCGCATAACGCCAGATGTTCGCGGGACCCGCCTCGATCTGCTTGCGGAGCTCCTCGGTGTCGTAGGCCGAGAAGTCGTACGCGATCTCCAGCGGGCCGAAACACTCCTCGCAGGCGAAGACCGGACCAAGGGGTACCCGGTGACCGCACTCGCGGCAGGAAAGAGCCGCGGCAGGACCCAGATCGACGGTGTTCACGGAGTTCGTGGAGTCCACGGAGTTCGTGGTGCTTGCAACAGTCTGCGCAGCCATGTGAGGCGAGGCCCTTTCTCCTCATCTTCCTCACGACGCATCTCGCCGTGAGACGGATTTGGCACCTTCCCTAGCCGGGAGCCTCGCGAAATGATCAACATCGATCTACGAGAACCGACTGGAGGGTTGCCGGGGCTTCATCGGGCCGTATCCCTCTGCCCCTCTGGATGAGCGGTATTCGGTTGTCCCTCCGACGACCTCGGACATGCAGCTCGGACATGCGATGGTCATCGTCGTTGTTCAAGACTGTAACCGAAGGCCAGGACAGTTGAGAGAGTCGTCCGAACCGCGAGACAACAGTGAGGAGCCGCCTACGTGCTGGAAGAAGTCGAGCGCTGGCTGAGCACCCGCTCCTGGTCTTTGACCGATCGCCCGCTGCACAAGATCCTGGCCGCCAAGCACCGCACCGGACAGTCGGTCAGCGTCGTGCTGCCCGCGCTCAACGAGGAGGAGACGGTCGGCGACATTGTCGCGATCATCCGTCATGACCTCATGCAGCAGGTCCCGCTCGTCGACGAGATCGTCGTCGTCGACTCCGGGTCCACCGACCGCACGTCCGAGGTCGCCGCGGCGGCCGGGGCCAGGGTCGTCCACCGTGACGACATCCTGCCGCGCATCCCGACCGTCCCCGGCAAGGGCGAGGTGCTGTGGCGCTCGCTCCTCGTCACCAGCGGGGACATCGTCTGCTTCATCGACGCCGACCTCAAGGAGTTCTCCTCGGACTTCGTGTCCGGGATCGTCGGCCCGCTGCTCACCGACCCCGGGATCGACCTGGTCAAGGGCATGTACGACCGTCCGCTGGGCGGCGCCGCAGGTCAGGGCGGCCGGGTCACCGAGCTGATGGCGCGCCCGCTGCTGAACATGCACTGGCCGCAGCTGGCCGGCTTCGTGCAGCCGCTCGGCGGCGAGTACGCGGCCCGGCGCTCGCTGCTGGAGCAGCTGCCGTTCCCCGTCGGGTACGGCGTGGAGCTGGGCATGCTGGTCGACGCCCTGCATCTGGTGGGCCTCGACGCGCTCGCCCAGGTGGACGTCGGGGTGCGCAAGCACCGGCACCAGGACGGGCAGGCGCTGGGCCGGATGTCCGCCGCGATCTACCGCACGGCACAGCTGAGGCTGGCCCGCGGGCATCTGATCCGCCCCTCGCTCACCCAGTTCGAACGGGGCGAGGACGGCTTCGAGCCGCGCACCTACTCCGTGGACACGGAGGAGCGGCCGCCGATGGTGGAGATCGCGGAATACGCCTCCCGGAAGGTTGCCTGACGGGTGCGCGTTACGCGCCGTATACGGTCTACCCGCCAAGAGCAACCAAACGTTTGAGCGTTTCCGGGCCGGGCTAGGTTGAGGCTTATGGCTTCCACGCACGGCGCAGGTCATCACGCTGGTCAGCACGTCGGCCACCGGGTGCTGGTCGCGTCCAACCGCGGCCCGGTCTCGTACGAGGTGCAGGAGGACGGCTCGCTGGCCGCCAGGCGCGGCGGCGGCGGGCTGGTCTCCGGCCTCTCCGCGATCGGGCCCGAGGCGGACGCCCTGTGGGTGTGCTCTGCGCTGTCCGACGGCGACCGCGAGGCGGTACGGCGCGGGGTCGGCGAGGACGGCGTGCGGATGCTGGACATCCCGGCCGACGTGCACGCCGACGCGTACAACGGCATCGCCAACTCCGTGCTCTGGTTCGTCCACCACATGCTGTACCAGACACCGCTGGAGCCGGTCTTCGACGCGGAGTTCCGGCGCCAGTGGGCGTCGTACGAGACCTACAACCGCGCGTTCGCCGAGGCGCTGGCCCATGAGGCGGCCGAGGGGGCCGCGGTCCTCGTGCAGGACTACCACCTGTGTCTGGTGCCGGGGATGTTGCGGGAGCTGCGGCCGGACCTGAGGATCGGGCACTTCTCGCACACGCCGTGGGCGCCGCCCGACTACTTCCGGATACTGCCGGACGACATCCAGGCGCGGCTGATGGAGGGCATGCTCGGGGCGGACCGGGTGGCGTTCCTGACCTGGCGGTGGGCCACGGCGTTCCAGAACTGTGTGCAGGGGCTCGACCCCGACCGCTGGGAGTCGACGTGGCCGTCGGGTGCCCCCAGGGCGATCGAGCACCTGCACGACGGCCGGCGGATCACCCGCAAGACGTTCATCGGCGTCCACGGCCTCGGCGCCGACGCCGAGTTCCTGCAGGCCCGTTCGCACCAGGCCGATGTCGAGGAGCGCATGGCGGCACTGCGCGAGGAGATCGGCGAGGGGCGGAAGACCGTCGTCAGGGTCGACCGGACCGAGCTGTCGAAGAACATCGTGCGCGGGCTGCTGGCGTACCGGCAGCTCCTCGACGACCACCCCGAGTGGCGCGAGCGCGTCGTGCACGTCGCCTTCGCCTACCCCTCCCGCCAGGACCTGGCCGTCTACCGGGAGTACACGGCCGAGGTGCAGCGGCTGGCGGAGGAGATCAACTCCCAGTACGGGACGCCGGGTTGGACCCCGGTGGTGCTGCATGTCAAGGACGACTTCGCGCGCTCCCTGGCCGCATACCGGCTCGCCGACGTGGCCCTCGTCAACCCCATCCGGGACGGCATGAACCTCGTCGCGAAGGAGGTGCCGGTGGTCTCCGACCACGGGTGCGTGCTGGTGCTGTCACGGGAGGCGGGGGCGTACCAGGAGCTGGGCAAGGACGCGATCACCGTGAACCCGTACGACGTGGTCGGCACGGCGGGGGCGCTGCACGAAGCTCTGACCATGCCGGTGGAGGAGCGGGCCGAGCGGACGAAACGGCTGGCTGCCGCGGCTACGGCGTTGCCGCCTGCGCAGTGGTTCCTGGATCAGCTGGAGGCTTTGCGAAGCTGAGGTCTGGGGGCTGCCGCCCCCAGGCCCCCGCTGTCGGCCCTTGAGGGGCCTCGTCCTCAAACGCCGGACGGGCTGGATTTCCGTGACCGGCGGCCTCAAACGCCGGACGGGCTGAAGTGCCCCGCCAGGCCCCGCAGCAGCCGCACAACCCCCTCCGGGCCGTCCACCACCACGTCCGCCCGTTCCCGCAGTTCCGTCACCTCGTCGCTGCCGCTGCACACCAGCAGGCCGGGGATGCCGTCGGAGCGGAGTTTGTCGACTGCGGCGAAGGCGGGCAGGTCGCCGAGGTCGTCGCCGGCGTAGAGGACCGCCGATGCGCCGATCTCGCGGACGTACTCCAGCAGGGCCACGCCCTTGTCCATGCCCGGCGGGCGCAGTTCCAGGACCATGCGGCCCGGCTCGACGATCAGGTCGTGCCGGGTGGCGAGGTCGGCGAGGGGCTCGCGCAAGGCCTCGAACGCGGCCTGGGGGTCGGCCGCCCTGCGGGTGTGGACCGCTACGGCGCGGCCCTTCTCCTCGATCCAGGTGCCCTGCCAGGCGCCGAACCGGTCGAGAAAACCGGGCAGTTCGGCACGGACTGCGGCGACGCCGGGGTGCGGGGCGGGTGCGCTGACGTTGCCGCTGACCGCGTCCCAGCGCTCGGCGCCGTAGTGCCCCAGGACGACGAGGTGCTCTAGGCCGGGGACGCCCGCGAAGCCGCCGTGCCGCACGGCGACACCCGCCGGGCGGCCGGTGACCACCGCGACGGAGGCGACCTTCGGGGCGAGGGAGGCGAGCGCGGGGACCGCGTCCGGGTGGGCGCGGGCCTGCTCGGGGTCCGGGACGATCGGGGCGAGGGTGCCGTCGAAGTCGAGACCGATCACCGATTTCGCGGGGTTCGCGAGGATCGCGGCGAGTCCGTCACGGCCTGCCTGTGTGGCGGGCGTCGGCAGGGGGTCCATGGAGTGCGTCGAGTCCGTGTCCGTATGGGTGCCCATACGGTGACCATAACCGCGCGGGGCGGGGCGCACCCATGGCTCAGGGGAGCGCACGGCCGTCAGCGTTCCGTCCGCCGTGTCTCCCGCACCCTGCGCAGCCTGTTCACCGTCACGGGGTCATGGGCGAGTGCCCGCTCGTCGTCCAGCAGGGCGTTGAGCAGCTGGTAGTAGCGGACGGGGGCCAGGCCCAGCTCCTCGCGTATGGCCCGCTCCTTGGCGCCGGGGCCCGGAAAGCCCCGGCGTTCGAGGGCGAGGACGGCCTGCTCGCGGTCGCCGAGTTGCTCCGGGTTCATGACCGCACCGTAGCCCCCGCCACTGACAGCGGCTATGTCCCGGCTACTGCGCGCTCTCCGCCATGGAGGCCGTCGACTCCAGCTGCGAGAGGGTGGCCGCGGGGCTGCCGCCGGGGGCCACGGCGCTGCCTATGCGCTTCTTGACGGCCGCGGCGACCGCCGCCCAGGAGGTCTTGTCGACGGGGTAGAGCTCGGACAGCGGGAGCTGCGCCAGGAACGGCTTGAGGGCGGCGTCCTGCTTGTCCGAGCTCATGACCTCGGAGGCGGAGGTGGTGACCGGCAGCAGGTCGTACTCGCGGGAGAAGGCGAGCACGTTCTTCTCGTCGTAGACGAAGTCGAGGAACTTGCCGACCTGCTCGGCGTGGCCGTTCTTCTTGAAGGCCGTCATCCAGTCGGCGACGCCCATGGCGTTCTTGCTCGGGCCGTTCACGCCGGGCATCGGCACCATGCCGTACTTCACGCCCTTCTTCGCGGCGATCTTCATCAGCGAGGGGTGCCCGTTGAGCATGCCGACATCGCCGCCCGCGAAGGCCTCGAAGGCCGCGGCACGGTTGAGGCTGCCGGGCGCGACGGGACCGGTGAGACCCTTGCCGACCAGGTCGTTCTTGAGCCAGGTGAAGGTGTCGACGTTCTGCGCGGAGTCGATGCCGTACGTGCCGACGGCGTCGGTGTAACCGCCGTCGCCGCTCAGCAGCCACTGCATCGTCTCGGCCTGCGCCTCCTCCGGGCCGAGCGGCAGCGCGTACGGGAACTTCACGCCGCGCGCCTTGAGCGCCTTGGCGTCGGCGGCGAGCTCGTTCCAGGTCTTCGGCGGGGTGAGGCCGGCGTCCTTGAAGAGGGTCTTGTTGTAGAAGAGCAGCCGAGTGGAGGCCGCGAACGGCAGCCCGTACTGCACGCCCTTCACCTGCCCCGCGGTGGCCAGCTGCGAGCCGAAGTCGGCCTGGGTGCTGATGGAGAGCATGTCGTCGGCGGAGTAGAGCAGGCCCTTGGCCGCGTAGTCGGAGTAGGCGCCGATCTGCGCCATGTCGGGCGCCTTGCCGGCGTCGACGAGCTCCTTGACCTTGCGGTCGACGTCGCTCCAGGAGTAGACGGTGACGTCGATCTTCACGCCGGAGTGCTTGCTCTCGTACTCCTTGACCAGCTGGTCCCAGTACTTCTGGGAGCTGTTGGCGGCCGAGTCTCCGTAGTCCGCGGCGATGAGCTTCAGCGTGACGTCCCCCGAGCCGCCGGTCAGGCCGCAGCCGCCGAGGACCGCCGTCATGCCCAGTGCGGACACCGCCGCGATCGTTCCTGTCCTACCCCGCTGCACTGCTTGTGACCCCAACCCTGCTGTCTCGCCGTTCAATATGTGGACACGATAGGTCTACACCACGTAAGTGGACTAGACCTCTTGCGGGTCCTGGGGTCACACTGTCCCCCGTGAGACATGTCATCGCCCTGGACGTGGGCGGCACCGGGATGAAGGCCGCCCTCATCGGCCCCGACGGCGAGCTGCTGCACCAGGCCCGCCGGGCGACCGGCCGCGAGCGCGGGCCGGACGCGGTCGTCGAGGGCATCCTCGGCTTCGCCGCCGAACTCAGCGCCTACGGCGCCGAGCACCTCGACGAGCCCGCGTCCGCCGCCGGCGTCGCCGTCCCCGGCATCGTCGACGCCGACCAGGGCATCGCCTCCTACGCGGCCAACCTCGGCTGGCGCGACGTCCCCCTGCGCGACCTGCTCGCCGAACGACTGGGCATCCCGGTCGCCCTCGGCCACGACGTCCGCACGGGCGGCCTCGCGGAGGGCCGGATCGGCGCCGGACAGGGCACCGACCGCTTCCTCTTCATCCCCCTCGGCACCGGCATCGCGGGCGCGATCGGCATCGCGGGCCGGGTGGAGGCGGGCGCGCACGGCTTCGCGGGCGAGATCGGCCACATCGTCGTACGACCGGGGGGCGCCCCCTGTCCGTGCGGGCAGGCCGGCTGCCTGGAGCGATACGCCTCCGCGGCGGCGGTGAGCGAGGCATGGGCGGCGGCCTGCGGAGACCCGGACGCGGATGCCGCCGACTGCGCGAAGGCGGTCACGTCCGGCGACCCGAACGCCGTCCGGGTCTGGCAGGAGGCAGTGGACGCCCTGGCCGACGGTCTGGTCACCGCCCTCACCCTGCTGGACCCCCGCATCGTGATCATCGGCGGCGGCCTGGCAGAGGCGGGGGAAACCTTGTTCACACCGCTGAGGGAGGCCGTCCGCAAGCGGGTCACCTTCCAGAAACTGCCGCAGATCGTCCCCGCGGCCCTGGGGGACACAGCCGGATGCCTCGGTGCCGGGCTACTGGCCTGGGATCTCCTAGCCACTACTGACAGCACGGAGGTAACGCCCTGATGGCAACCCCCCCAGGGGCGCGGGGAACTGCGCGATCAACCACGACGCTCCCGCAGGTGCTGACCGGCGCACGAGTAGTACTGCCCACCGGCACGGTGACCGACGGCCGCGTCATCGTCGACGGCACGCGGATCGCCGGGGCGGCGCCCGAGAACGCCCGGGTAGTCGACCTCAGCGGGCACTGGCTGGTACCGGGGTTCGTAGACATCCACAACCACGGTGGCGGCGGAGCCTCCTTCACCTCGGGCACGGTCGAGGACGTGCTCAAGGGCATCCACACCCACCGCCTGCACGGCACGACCACCCTCGTCGCCTCCACGGTCACCGGTGACATGGACTTCCTGGCCCAACGGGCAGGCCTGCTGTCCGAACTCGCCGAGCAGGGCGACATCGCCGGCATCCACTTCGAGGGCCCGTTCATCTCGCCGTGCCGCAAGGGAGCCCACTCCGAGGAACTCCTGCGCGACCCGGACCCGGCGGAGGTCCGCAAGCTGATCGACGCGGCGCGCGGCAGGGCGAAGATGGTCACCCTCGCCACCGAACTCCCCGGCGGCCTCGACTCCGTACGTCTGCTCGCCGAGCAAGGCGTCATCGCGGCGATCGGCCACACCGACGCGACGTACGAGCAGACGGTGGAGGCGATCGACGCGGGCGCCACGGTCGCAACGCACCTCTTCAACGCGATGCCGGCCCTGGGCCACCGCACCCCCGGTCCGATCGCCGCCCTCCTGGAGGACGAGCGGATCACGGTCGAGCTCATCAACGACGGCACCCATCTGCACCCCGCCTCGCTCCAGCTGGCGTTCCATCACGCCCGCGCGGACCGGGTCGCCCTCATCACGGACGCGATGGACGCGGCCGGTTTCGGCGACGGCAGGTACATGCTCGGCCCGCTGGAGGTGGAGGTCAGCGAGGGCGTGGCCCGTCTGGTGGAGGGCGGCTCCATCGCGGGATCGACGCTCACGCTGGACCGGGCGTTCCAGCGGGCGGTGACGGTGGACCGGCTACCGGTGGAGGACGTCGTGGCCGCAATCTCGGCCAATCCCGCCAAGCTGCTCGGCATGTACGACAGGGTCGGCTCCCTGGAGCCCGGAAAGTACGCCGACCTGGTGCTTCTTGACCATCAATTCGCCCTCAAGGGCGTGATGCGACGCGGTGAATGGGTGGTCGATCCCCAACTGGGGTGATGTGTCCGGCTGTTGAGGGCGGCGGTTGTCCTGCGAGACTGGGAGGACCGCCGTCCGTTTCGGCGCGCGTACAGCACTCGTCTTCGGGGGAGGTCGGCCCAGGTGATCCTCACGGTCACACTGAACACCGCTCTCGACCTCACGTACCGCATACCGGCGCTCAAGCCGCACGCCTCGCACCGGATCACCGAGGTCACCGAACGCCCGGGCGGCAAGGGCGTGAACGTAGCCCGCGTACTCGCAACCCTCGGCCACGAGGTGACGGTCACCGGCTTCACTGGCGGCGCGACCGGAGCGGTCGTACAGAGTCAACTCACAGCCATACCAGGGGTGGTGGACGCCCTGGTCCCGGTCGCCGCTCCGACCCGCCGCACGATCGCCGTCGTGGACGAGCAGACCGGCGACACCACACAACTCAACGAACCGGGCCCCACCATCACGCCCGCCGAGTGGTCCGCCTTCCAGGAGGCCTACGAGGACCTGCTCACCCAGGCGTCCGCGGTGGCCCTGTGCGGAAGCCTGCCGCCGGGTGTGCCGGTGGGCGCGTACGCCGGCCTGATACGGCTGGCGAAGGCCGCCGAGGTCCCCGTACTCCTCGACACCAGCGGCGAACCCCTGCGCCGCGGCGTCGCCGCGCGCCCGGACCTCGTCAAGCCGAACGCCGAGGAACTGGCCGAACTGACCGGCTCCCACGAGCCCCTGCGCGGCGCCCAGGACGCCCGCCGCCGGGGCGCCCGCTCGGTCGTCGCCTCGTTGGGCACGGAAGGCCTCCTGGCGGTCACCCCCGAGGGCCGCTGGCGAGCCACCCCACCGGCCCGCATCCACGGCAACCCGACGGGCGCGGGCGACTCGGCGGTGGCGGGCCTGCTGTCGGGGTGGGAAGAACAACTCCCGTGGCCGGAACGCCTGGCACGGGCGGTGGCGTTGTCGGCGGCGACGGTGTTGGCGCCGGTGGCGGGAGAGTTCGACCGCGCGGCGTACGAGGAGCTGGTGGGGCGGGTGGCGGTGACGGGGGACGCGTCCGCGGCGTAAACGCCCATCGGCTTTTCAGCCGTTCTGGAGCCACACCTGGTCGAGGTTAGCGTTGCACTGATTGCCAGCGTTGCAAGCGATCACGATCGTATTGGTGCCCTTGACCAGGTTGACGTTGGCCCAGGTGCTCTGCCAGTCGTTGTCCCACTGGCCTTCCGGCAGCTTGCCGAAATTCTTCATGCCCAGCGGCTGCGTGTTGGACTTGCCATTGACCACCAGCGTCGCGTTGGCATCCACCCCTGGGATGCCGTAGCGCACGTAGAGCCTGTAGCTGCCGGCTTTGGCGATGCCGTTGACGGTCCACGTGACTGTCGCGCCAACCTGATTGAAACCCGATACGTAGACACCGCCGGCGGCCTTGGCCCCCTTGACGTCCGACGCCGTTGTGGCGCCGCCGCCCGGCTGAAGGTCCTTCGCGTCGGACTTCGGCAGTTCGGCCGACGCACTGCTACTCGCCGACTGACTCGGCTTAGAGCTCTGCGAAGTGGACGGCGTGCTGGAGGAACCGCCGCTCGCCTTGTTGTCCGAGTTGCCGTTCATCATCGCCACGCCGATGCCGATCACGACCGCGGCGACCACCGCGACGGCGCCGATCAGCAGGCCCTTGGTGTTGGGGCCGCGGCCCCGGCCGCCACCGGTGGGCATCGGCTGCTGGGTGGTCGGAGCGCCGCCCGGGAACGTCTCCGGTGCCTGGTAGGCGGCGTTCGGCTGGCCGTACGCACCCTGCTGCTGCGGGACCTGGCCGTAGGCGGCCGTCTGCTGGGCCTGGGCCGGCGGCTGGCCGTACTGTCGCTGGCCGACCGCGCGCACTCTGTTGACGGAGCCCGGGTAGCCGTAGCCGCCGCCACCGGACGGTGGCTGCGCTCCGTTGGCCTGCCCATCGGCGTAGAGGTAGCCGAACGGGTCGTCGTCCTCTGGCGTGCTGGCGCCGTTGTTGCCGGACGTCATCTCCGTGGTACTCCTCAGCGGTGCGGGTCGAACGCGATACGTGGGGTCAGAATGGCGAGCCTACCCGCTCCTGCTGCCCCAAACGGGTGACTCGGATCGCATCGGCTCGCGGACCAGGCCACTGACCTGGAGATCAACCCGCGCGTCTGTGCTGTTTGGGACGAGATCGTTTCTCTACGTACATCCGTTCGTCGGCAGACTTCAACACTTCGTCCGCAGTCATGCCGCAGTGCGCCCACCCGATACCGAAGCTGGCGCCCACCCGGACGGCCCGCCCCTCGGCCCGGATCGGCTGAATGATCTCGTTGCGCAGGCGTACGGCGAGGTCCGCCGCGTCGGCCCGGCCGAGCCCGTCGGCGAGGATCACGAACTCGTCGCCGCCGAGCCGCGCGACCGTGTCGCCGTCGCGCACGGCCCGCGACAGCCGCCGGGCGACCTCGATGAGAACCGCGTCACCCGCGTTGTGCCCGAACCGGTCGTTGATCGACTTGAAGCCGTCGAGGTCGCAGAAGAGGACCGCGAGTCCCTTGGCGCCGTCGTCGTGCTCGCTCTCGGGGGCGGCGGTGTGCACATGGTGGTCGAAGCCGTCGTACACCTCGATGTCGCCGCCCGGCCGGAAGTCGAAGCCGTGACCGCCCGCGTCGTAGACGGGATGGCCGTAGGCCGCGTCCAGGGATTCGAGGGCGCCGGGGTGGTTGGGGCGCTGGCAGATGCGGGAGGAGAGGCGGGAGCGCAGCTCGGCGGAGTTCGGCAGGCCGGTGAGCGAGTCGTGGGAGGCGCGGTGGGCGAGCTGCAGCTCGCGGCGCTTGCGCTCCTCGATCTCCTCGACGTGGGTGAGCAGGAAGCGGGGGCCGTCGGCGGCGTCCGCCACGACGGAGTTACGGAGGGAGACCCAGACGTACGTGCCGTCGCGGCGGCCGAGGCGGAGTTCCGCCCGCCCGCCCTCGGCGGACGTGCGAAGCAGCGTGCCGATGTCCTCCGGGTGGACGAGGTCGGAGAAGGCGTAGCGGCGCATCGCGGAGGCGGGGCGGCCGAGCAGGCGGCAGAGGGCGTCGTTGGTCCTGAGTATCCGGCCGTGCTGGTCGCCGCCCATCTCGGCGATGGCCATGCCGGACGGGGCGTACTCGAAGGCCTGCCTGAAGCTTTCCTCGCTCGCCCTGAGGGCCTGCTGCTCCCTTTCGAGTCTGACCAGTGCCCGCTGCATATTCGCACGTAGACGCGCGTTGCTGATCGCGATGGCGGCCTGGAATGCATACATCTGGAGCGCCTCGCGACCCCAGGCGCCCGGCCGCCGGCCGTTGCGCGGCCGGTCCACGGACAGGACGCCGATCAGCTCACCGCAGGTGCCGTTCGGACCGCCGGGCGTGTACATGGGGGCGAAGAGCCGGTCGGAGGGGTGCCACTCGTCCTCGAAGCGGGGCGCGGGGCCATCGGTGTACCACTGCGGGACGTCGTCGTCGTCGAGGATCCAGCCCTCGGTGTGCGGTATGAACACCAGGTCGCCCCAGTGCTCGCCCATGCTCAGACGGCGCTCCCAGGACTCCCGGGAGCCGACCCGGCCCGTGATCAGCGCCTCGGCCGCCGGGTTGCCCGCGAAGGCGGCGACCACGAGGTCGCCGTCGGGGCGGACGAGGTTGACGCACGCCAGCTCGTACCCGAGGCCGTTGACCACGCCGTCGGCGACGGTCTGCAGCGTGTCCGCCAGGCTTCGAGCCGTGTTCATGTCAGCCATGACCTGGTGCAGTTGCCGCAGAGTCGCAAGACGGACGTACGGCTCCGACTCGGTCTCCATGCTCGCCCTCCCCCCGAGACCTCGCAGCGAATCAAGGGTTCTCATCGGCGTATCGTCATTGGCAGCTTCCCAGCCACTGAATCACAGCGCGCTGCCCACTCGGTACACAGGGTCAACAATTAGTGCCCCTTGTGAGTCAAGTCACAGCGAAAGATGAACAATTGAGTGGTGTTTCTGCGGTTTCCCTGTGCGTTCGCTGAACACAAACTTTGTGGCATCTTGCGGGTATGTGGAGATGCCGCACAAGGCTACGTCGGCGGACTCAGTCGGTGGTCCTAGGCCCGGTCTCGGACCGGAGTCCGATGCGGCCGGCGCAGGGCGGACATTAGCGTTTCGGGCGTGCTGAACACTCCCCCTGCCGCATTCCCGATCACTGCTCCGCGCGCCTCCGGGCATGCTGAGGGGGTGAGCAACGACGAGTTCCGCGCCGCCATGACCCGACTGGCCGCGGGCGTGGTCCTGGTGACCGCACAGGAGCCGCCACTGGACCCCGACGACCCGTCGGCGCCGGGCGGCGAGGACGTCGGCATGACGGCGACGGCCTTCATGTCCGTCTCCCTCGACCCGCCCCTGGTCCTGGTCAGCCTGCGCGAGGGCTCCCGCATGGACGACCTGCTCGACGAGCAGCCCCTGTGGGCGGTCTCGGTCCTCTCCGAGAGCCAGCGGCACATCGCCGGGCGCTTCGCCATGAAGGGCCGCATCAGCGACCGGCTGTTGTTCGAGGACATCCCGTACGTACGCGGAGAGGCGACCGGGGCTCCCTTGGTGGGCGGCGCCCTGGCGACCCTGGAGTGCCGCACGGAGCAGCGGGTGGTGGCCGGGGACCACACCCTGGTGATCGGACGGGTGCTGACGGCGGGGGTGCCCAGTGCGGACGGGGGCCCGCTGACCTACTTCCGGGGCCGGTACCGGCAGTTGGGCTGATCCCCGTAGCCGGGGTGAGCAGGTAATTCTCGTGCACGCGCGCGTACGTGCCTCCTAGGGTGCGCACATGACGACGACCGCCGGGCCCCGCCTCGAAGTGATCACCTCGCGCAATCTCGAAGCCGCCCTCGGCATCCGTATCCGCCCCGACCAGGAACACGCGGTCGAGCCGGTCGCGCACTCCCTGGCCGAGGCGTACGTACGTCCCGAGGGCGTCGCGTGGCCGCGCCTGATCGTCGACGAGGGGCGGCCCGTCGGCTTCCTGATGGCGTTCCTCGACATCGACTGGAACCAGGACGGCACCGACTTCCGCTCCGGCCTGTGGCGTCTGAACATCGCGGCGGAGGAGCAGGGGCGCGGATACGGCCGGTTCGCGCTCGAGTCCGTGGCCGCCGAGATCCGCCGCCGGGGCGGCAAGGAGCTGTACGTCACCTGGCACCCCGGCCCCGACGGCCCGGAGGGCTTCTACCTGGGCCTCGGCTTCCGTACGACCGGGGAGACGAGCGGCGGCCAGACGGTCGGGGTACTGGACCTCGCCTGATCGACAGCTCGTCAGTCGACCAGGCTGATGTCCTGCCGGGCCACCCGCGCAGGATCCAGCACGATGTCGATCACGGCAATCCGGGTCCCCACGAACGTGAAGGCCAGCGTCCGGTCCAGCCGCCCGTCGATGAACACCGCGAGCCCCGTGGCACCATCGACCAGCGCGGGCCGCGACACGGCCGCGAAGTGCCGGAAGCTCGACGCGCCCTTGGCGACCGCCGCCGCCCCCGTGGTCACGCCGACGTCGGTACGGGCGACGACATCCGGGTCCAGCAACTCGACCAGGGCGTCGAAGTCACCCCCGCGCGCGGCGGCGAGAAAGGCATCGACAACCTCCCGCTGCCGCACCAGATCGGCATCGTGCGCCTCGGCGCCCTGCACCCGGCGTCGCGCCCGGCTGGCCAGCTGCCGTGCCGCGTCCGGGCTGCGCCCCACGATGTCCGCGACCTCCTCGTACGGCACCGCGAACAGGTCGTGCAGCACGAACGCCAGCCGCTCGGCGGGCGTCAGCGTCTCCAGTACGACGAGCAGCGCGACGCCCACGGAGTCGGCGAGCAGTGCGTCCTGCTCGGGGTCGGCGGCGAAGACGTCCGCCACGCGCGCGGTGGCCGTGCCGCTCTCCAACGGTTCCTCCGCGCGCGATTTGCGGGAGCGCAGCATGTCCAGACAGACCCGGCCGACGACGGTCGTCAGCCAGCCACCCAGGTTGTCCACCCGCCGGGCGTCGGTACGACTCAGCCGGAACCACGCCTCTTGCACCGCATCATCGGCCTCGGAGCTCGAACCGAGCATTCGGTAGGCGACGGCGCGCAGATGAGGCCGATGCGATTCGAATCGCCGGGCAAGGAATTCGCCGTCCAAGGGAAATTCGCTCTTGTTCATTGCCACAGCTCCCGCACTCCGGTCCGTCAGGTCTTTTACTTGACGGACCGGACGCGGGCGATGTGACAAAGGACGTTCTACGAATACGGTCCCGGGTCTCGCGGTCTTACGACCAGTCCCGCCCGGACCGCCCCCGCTTCGTATCGGAGCGCTGCTTCTTCTCCCGCAACCGCCGCTCATTGATCCCGCGCGGAATACGGGTCGCCCGGCGCGGCTTGGGCGGCGGCGCGGTGGCCTCGGCGAGCAGCGCCGCGAGGCGCACCGCGGCGGTCTCGCGGTTGCGCCACTGGGACCGGTGCTCGGAGGCGCGCACGACGATCACGCCGTCGACGAGCCGGCCGGCCAGCCGCTCCAGCGCCCGCGCCTTCCACACCTCGGGCAGCGCCTCGGTCTTCGCCAGGTCGAAGCGCAGCTCCACCTGGGAGTCACTGGTGTTGACATGCTGTCCGCCGGGCCCCGACGACCGCGAGAAACGCCAGTTGAGCTCGGCCTCGGGGAGCGAGACGGAGCCGCGGACGATGTAGGGACCGGACATGCCCTCCATGGTCGCGCGACTGACCGGCACACGTCACGCGAATATCGTTCACTCGAAGTTCGGTAAAGAAAGTAAAGGGAGCGGGAACCTCGTGTACCCCTCTTGGCGTTCATAGAGGTACCGGTAGCTTCGTCCCCAGTACGAAGCCCGTACGCAACGAGGGAAGGGACTCCCAAACCATGGCTGTAAGCCTGTCCAAGGGTGGCAACGTCTCGCTCACCAAGGAGGCTCCGGGCCTGACCGCCGTCACCGTGGGCCTCGGCTGGGACGTCCGCACCACCACTGGCACGGACTTCGACCTCGACGCCTCCGCCATCGCGGTCAACACTCAGGGCAAGGTCTTCTCGGACGCCCACTTCGTCTTCTTCAATAACAAGCAGACCCCGGACAACACCATCGTCCACACCGGTGACAACCGCACCGGCGAGGGCGAGGGCGACGACGAGGCGATCAACGTCAACCTGGCGGGTCTCCCGGCCGACATCGACAAGATCGTCTTCCCGGTCTCCATCTACGACGCGGAGAACCGCTCGCAGAACTTCGGCCAGGTCCGCAACGCCTACATCCGCATCCTCAACCAGGCGGGCGGCGCGGAGATCGCCCGCTACGACCTGTCGGAGGACGCGGCCACGGAGACGGCCATGGTCTTCGGCGAGCTCTACCGCAACGGCGCGGAGTGGAAGTTCCGCGCGGTCGGCCAGGGCTACGCCTCCGGCCTGGTGGGCATCGCGCAGGACTTCGGCGTGAACGTCTGACCCGCCCTGCGCTCAGCGGGAGCCCCTGGCTGCGGTTCGCCGCGGCCGGGGGCTCCGGCGTGTTCAAGCTGCCGCGCTGTCAGCCCATCGGCCGGTAATAGCCCAGCACAGCGGCCAATTGGGCGAACCACTGCCCCAGCTGGGTCCTCGGCTTCGCCTCCACCACGCACTCGTAGAACCTGCCGTCCAGGTGGACCACCGCCATCATCAGGTCCTTGCCGGACGGGCTCGCCTTGTAGTGGACGCTGCGGATCTCCTGCCAAGGGAAGTCGGCCGACACGCCGTTGAGCTCGAAGGCCACGCCCTCGGCGTCGACCACGATCGAGTTCCGGCGGTCGACCGCCATGAACTCCGGCCCGGCGGCGGCTGGTTGGGGTGGCGTCGGAGCGTAGGCGTACTGGGGCGGCGGTGGACCGAAGCCCGGCGGGGCGGTGGGCGGAGGGGGCGGTGGCTGGTGGCCGTACGCGGGCTGGTTGCCGTACGGCGGTGGCTGGGTGGTCATCTGGTTCCGTCCCCGAATGTGGTGTGCCTCCCGGGAAATCTACCCACATGAACGTCGTCGCCGTGCCGACGGTAAAGTCCTTCGGCGCCAAGGTCACCAAGGTGCAGCACCTCCGCGCCGACCGGTCCGCGTAAGAGCGCCAGCCGCACACCGACTGGCGCTTTCCACTTGCCCCCACACCACACGCGTGCCCACAGATGAGGAAACCGTGCAACTACCCACCCTGCGTGACACGTTGAGAACCTGTGCCGGGATAGCGGCCTCCGCGCTCGTCCTCGCGACGGTGTCTCCCGCCTCCGCCGCCCCCTCCGCGACGACGTACGGTACGGGCACGGCGGGAGCATGGACGAGTGCGGCGGCCGAGAAGTTCTGGACCCCCGAGCGGATGGCCGATGCCACCCCGGACAGCCCCCGCGGCGAGGCCCCGGCCGGCTGGAAGCCCGGGTCCAGCGCCAAGGGGGTGGCCGCGGCGAAGAACGGCAGTTACTTCGCAGGGGTCCCCACGGTCGGCACGTTCTTCCACTACGTGACGGACCCGGCCACCGACAAGCTGACGGCACGCTTCTGCTCCGCGAGCGTCGTCGACAGCCCGCAGGGCAACGTCGTCCTGACCGCCGCGCACTGCTCCGGCGGCTCCAAGGGCATGTTCGTGCCCCGCTACAACGGCGCCGCGACGAACCCCGCCCCCTACGGCCGGTTCGCGGTGCAGCGGTGGGTCCGTGACGCACGCTGGTACCAGGCCGAAGGCCACCCCACCCGCGATGCCTACTCCGACTTCGACTACGCCTTCGCCCGGGTCGCCGCCAACAAGCAAGGGCAGAGCGTGCAGAAGGCGGTCGGTGCGGGGCTCAAGCTCGGCCAGGTGAACGGCCAGTACAAGCAGAACGTCACCGTCATCGGCTACCCCGGCAGCCACAATCCGAAGAACCAGCCCTTCATCTGCGCCGACGTCACCACCCGTCAGCTGCCCGGCTACCACCAGATGCGCATGGACTGCGGCGGGTTCTACGGAGGCACCTCCGGAAGCCCCTGGATCACCGGCCTGAACAGGACGACCGGCGCCGGAACCGTCATCGGCAACCTCGGCGGCTACTACGGCGGCGGCCTGGAGAACAACAGCGACCGAATATCGTTCGCCGCCACCTACGACCAGCGGGCCTTCGAGATCTACGATGCCGCGGCGAAGAACACCACCCCGCAGCAGTACCCGCGCGGCTACAGCATGTACCCGACCGGCGGAGGCCTGTGGCAGCACGCCATGAAGACCGCCTCCGGTGACTACAGCGGCGACGGCAAGACCGACTTGATCGTGATCTGGTCGGACGGCGAAGTCACCCTCTACACCGGAGACGGCAACGGCGGCTTCTCCGGCGAACACCGGATCGCGAAGTCCTCGACCTGGACCCACGCCAAGACCATCGCCGGCGGAGACTTCAACGGCAACGACGCCTCCGACCTCATGGTGGTCTGGTCGGACGGCGAGGTCACCCTCTACACCGGGAACGGCAGCGGCGGCTTCGCCAAGGAGACCCAGATGGCCAAGCCCAGCAGCACCTGGAAGGACGCCATCCAGATCACCGCCGGACGCTACAGCGACAACCAGTGGACCGACGACCTCATGGTCCGCTGGGTCGACGGCGAAACCACCCTCTACACCGATGTCGACGGCCGCGGATTCCTCCACGAACACAAGCTGCAGCCCCCCAACGACACCTGGCGCAACGCGACCATCCTCGCCGCCGGAAACTTCACCGGGGGCGCCAACTGGGACGTCATCGTGCGCTGGTCCGACGGCGAACTGACCCTCTACCGCGATTCCTCCGCCGCAGGCGTGGGAACGGAGATCAAGCTGAAGTCCTCTAACAAGTTGTGGACCCACGCCACCGTCATGACCGCCGGCGCGTACACACCAGGGGACCCCGACGACCTGCTCGTGCGCTGGTCCGACGGCGAGACCACCCTGTACACCGACACCACGACCACCCTCGGCAGCGAACACATGCTCGTCCCGCCAGCTGCCAGTTGATCACCGTCCAGGAAGGCGAGGTACCACCGATGTACCAGCGCGCAGCCGGCATCGTCTTCACCGCGGTCGCCCTCGGTCTCGCAGCCGCACCCGGCGTCCACGCGGCCGAGGATCCGGGCCTCGCCGTCAACATCGCCTCCACGGACGGCGACAGCTCCCCCGACGGGCCACTGCAGCCGGGCGTGCCCGTCGAGGTCACCTCGGGAGTCGATCTGACGTCCCTGGCCGCCGAGAACGGCAGCTTCACCGTGACCTCCCCGGCGTTCGCGCACCCGGTCGAGGTGACCCTGCAGAAGAACAGCTACGGCCAGGGCAATGGGGCGATCCGCTGCGGCATCGAGCCGGGCAGCTATCCCGTCGACATCGCCGGACACCACGAAGGATCCGGGCTCACCGCGAAGCAGACGCATACGACCATCACCGTCGCCGGCGGCGGCTCGTACTGCGATCAGGCGTCCGGATCGTCCGCGCAGAGCACCACCACCGTGGCGGCCGTCGGCGGCGGCGTCGCCGTCCTGGCGGTCGGAGGATTCGCCGTCGCACGGCGCAGGCGCAGCAGGACGCAGCCCTGAACCCCTTCCACATCCTGCACACGAACGGGGCGGCGTACATCCGACGTGGTGTCGGTGTACGCCGCCCTCGGGTGGGACGGGTTGCGGGAGGTGGCCCGCGTCGTCATGGCGGTTACTTCGGGTCGCTGTCGAACTTCGAGGCCGACCAGAAGTAGCCGAGGACCGCGAGGCCGACGCACCAGGCGACGGCGAGCCAGCCGTTGTGGCCGATGCCGGTGCCGAGCAGCAGGCCGCGCAGGGTTTCGATGGCGGGGGTGAAGGGCTGGTACTCGGCGATCGGCTGGAACCAGCCGGGCATGGAGTGCAGCGGGACGAAGGCGCTGGAGATGAGCGGCAGCAGGATCAGCGGCATGGCGTTGTTGCTGGCGGCCTCGGCGTTCGGGCTGACCAGGCCCATGCCGACGGCGATCCAGGTGAGCGCCGTGGCGAAGAGCACGAGCAGACCGAACGCGGCGAGCCACTCCAGGGCGGTGGCATCGGTGGAGCGGAAGCCGATCGCCACAGCGACGACGCCGACGAGGACCACGCTCAGCACCGACTGCAGGACGCTGCCGATGACGTGTCCGATGAGGATGGAGCCTCGGTGGATCGCCATGGTGCGGAAGCGGGCGATGATGCCCTCGCTCATGTCGGTGGCCACCGACACGGCGGTGCCGATCGTGGTGGAGCCGATGGTCATGAGCAGGATGCCGGGCACAAGGTAGGCGATGTACGCGTCACGGCCCGCGCCTGCGCTCATGGCGCCGCCGAAGATGTAGACGAACAGCAACAGCAGCATGACCGGGGTGAGCAGCAGGTTCAGGGTGAGGGAGGGGTAGCGGCGGGCGTGCAGGAGGTTGCGGCGCAGCATCGTGGACGAGTCGCGCACGGCGAGGGCGAAAGAGCTCATCGGACGGCCTCCTTGGGCTCGTTGGGCTGGTCGGTGTCGCCGGTCAGGGCGAAGAAGACGTCGTCGAGGTCGGGGGTGTGCACCGTCAGCTCGTCGGCCTCGACACCGGCCGCGTCGAGCCAGTCGAGGATGGAGCGCAGCTCGCGCTGGCTGCCGTCGCTGGGGAGCTGCAGCGCGAGGGCTTCGTCGTCGCGGGCGGCCTCGCGCAGGGCGGCGGCGGCGCTCTGGTACGCGGCCGGGTCGGTGAAGCGGAGCCGGATGTGTCCGCCGGGGACGATCCGCTTGAGCTCGTCGGCGGTGCCCTCGGCGACGATCCTGCCGTCGTTGAGGACGGCGATGTGGTCGGCGAGCTCGTCGGCCTCCTCCAGGTACTGGGTAGTGAGGAAGACGGTGACGCCGCCCGTGACGAGCTCGCGGATGATGCCCCACATGTTGTGGCGTGCGCGCGGGTCGAGTCCGGTGGTCGGCTCGTCGAGGAAGATGATCCGCGGGCTGCCGACCAGGGTCATGGCGATGTCGAGACGGCGCTTCATGCCGCCGGAGTAGGTGGAGGCGGGCTTCTTCGCGGCCTCCACCAGATCGAATCGCTCCAGCAGTTCGGCAGCGACCCGCCGCCCCTCGGCCCTGGACAGGTGGTGCAGGTCCGCCATGAGGAGCATGTTCTCCTCGCCGGTGATCAGGCCGTCGACGGCGGAGAACTGCCCGGTGACACCGATCGCGGCGCGTGCCGCCTGCGGGGCGGTGGCGAGGTCGTGGCCGCCGACGCTGATCCGACCGCTTGCGGGGTCGGGGGAGATGAGGGTGGAGAGGATCTTGACGGCGGTGGTCTTGCCGGCGCCGTTCGGGCCGAGCAGAGAGAAGATCGTGCCTTCCGGTACGGCGATGTCGACGCCGTCGAGGACGGTCTTGTCGCCGTAGGACTTGCGCAGCCCGTTCGCCGCGATGGCCAGGTCGGCCATGAGAGGTACCCCCTGTTTCTGCTGCTGACTGCTTCTGCTGACTGCTTCTGCTGACTGCGGATTACTGGCTGCGGATTTACAGGCTTCCGGCGGTGATGTCGCCGTAGGAGGTGGTCGCCTGGATGCTCAGGCCGGCCGTCGCGCCTTCGGTGTTCCTGAGCGCGTTCTGGATCCGGCCGTAGGAGGTGCCGGCGTCCAGAGAGGCGGAGACCCCGGGGGCGGCGCCGACCGAGATGTCGCCCTTCTGGGTGCTCAGCACGACCGTGCCGCGCGCGGCCTCGGTGATCTCGGTGATCTGGATGTCGCCCCGCTGGGTGCTGATCTCCGCGGGTCCGCCCAGGCGGCCGACCGAGACATCACCGTCGTGGGCGGTGAGGCGGGCGCTTGCGGCCTCGTCGAGCTTGACCGAGCGGTAGCCGCCGGCGAAGGCGACGTCGCCGAGCCGTCCGACGCCGCGGAACTCGGCGGCGTCCGCCTTCGCCTCGACGCGGGAGCCGGCGGGCAGCTGGACGGTCACGTCGACGGATCCGGTGGGGCCGAGGAGCCGGTTGCCCGCCTCCCGGTCCTCGATCCGCAGAACGCCGTCGCTGTAGGCGACCTCGATCCGCTCCGCCGCCTTCACGTCGCGGCTCTTGGAGACGTTTGTGGGCAGGACCTCGACCGTGGTGTCGGCGCGGTCGGCGGCGATGAACTGGATGCGCCCGCCGGGGATGTCGAGGACGGCCGAGACCGGGGCGGGGGTGTCGAACTTCTGCATCGTGCTCTCCTTGGTTCGTCGTTTCTGACGTTGGAAAAGCTACGTTGCATTCACAGATCCGGCAACACGTTCGTTGCGTAGAATATTCATAAGCGCAGGTGAAGGCCGATAAATTGTTGCAATGGTCTGGAGAGTAATGCAACACCCCTCACCGTCTTCGTTGCAATGGATTGAAGGCGAACGCTATGCTGGGGCACACCACGAACCACAAAGGAGACCGCGATGCCGGGAGGCCGACTCACCCAGCAGGAGCGCCAGCAGATCGCGCTGGGACTGGGCGACGGACTCGCCTACGCCGAGATCGCCAGACGCCTCGACCGCCCGACCTCGACGATCACACGCGAGGTGATGCGCAACGGCGGCCCCACCGCCTACCGCGCCGACCTGGCCCACCGCGCCACCGAACACCGCGCCCGCCGTCACAGTCAGGCCGCAGTCCGGGATCCGAAGGCGTCCCCGCAGGCCTATGGGCGCGACGCCGAGGCCGTGCGCCAGTACGAGGAGACGCTCACCACCGTCTTCATACAGTCGGGCACGCCCAAGATGATGGCCCGGGTGATGGCCGCCATCGTCATCAGCGACGCGGGCAGCCTCACCGCGTCCGAACTCGTCCGGCGCCTCCAGGTCAGCCCGGCGTCCGTCTCGAAAGCGATCACGTTCCTCGAAGAACAGGGCATGGTCCGCCGGGAACGCGACGAACGCCGCCGCGAGCGCTACGTCGTCGACGACGACATCATGTACCAGTCGATGATGGCCAGCGCCCGCGGCACCGCCCAGGTCGCCGAGACCGCACGGGAAGGCGTCGGCGTCCTCGGATCCGGCACCCCGGCCGCCACCCGCCTCGAAAACATCGCCCGCTTCCTCGACTTCGTCTCCGAGAGCATCACCCGCGCCGCGGACCAGGCCCGCGAACTCCTCCACACGAAACCCGAACACACGCAGTGACGTTTCAGGCCCCAACTCCGCTTAGTAGACGTGGAGTTGACCCGGCCCCATCCGTCCGCATAGCGGATCCAAAGCAACGGCTTTCGGATACAAACACGTAAAGTCTTGACGGCGGCCTGTCAAACGGGCCGTTCCGGGTGTCACCCTCTCCTCGCTCGCCGCAACTCTGTGCCCCACCTGTGCCACGTCTACGTCACGTCTGTGCCTCCACCGTGAGGCCGGCCCGAAGGAGACCGAGTGAGACAGCAGTTCCGTGCCGCCGCCCTGATCGGCTCGGCGGCAATGGTCGTGCTCGCCCTGCAGAACGGCGCCGCCACCGCGGCCCCCACCCACGCAAGCGGTGCCACCGCCCTCCCCCTCAGCACCTCGGCCCGCGCGGCCGCCATCAAGTCGGCCCAGGAGGCCGCCGGTTCGACGGCCCGGGAACTCGGGCTCGGCGCCCAGGAGAAGCTCGTCGTCCAGGACGTCGTCAAGGACGCGAACGGCACCGTCCACACCCGCTACCAGCGCACCTACGCCGGCCTGCCCGTCCTCGGCGGCGACCTGGTCACCCATGTGACGAAGAGCGGCACCCTCAAGGGCGTCAGCAGGGCGACCAAGGCTCGAATATCCGTGGCCTCCACGGACGCCGCCGTCTCCGCCGCCAGCGCGAAGAAGACGGCTCTCGCGGGCAGCCGCTCCTCGACGGCCACCGCCCGCAAGGTCGTCTGGGCCGCCGGCGCCAAGCCGGTCCTCGCCTACGAGTCCGTCGTCAAGGGCCTGCAGCACGACGGCACCCCGAGCGAGCTGCACGTCATCACCGACGCCACGACCGGCAAGAAGATCTACTCCTACCAGGCCGTCGACACCGGCACGGGCACCAGCGAGTACAGCGGCACCGTGACCCTGGGCACCACGGCCTCCGCCTCCGGCGGCTACGACCTCATCGACGGCGGCCGCGGCGGCCACAAGACGTACGACCTGAACGGCGGTACGTCCGGCACCGGCACCCTCTTCCACGACGCCGACGACACCTGGGGCGACGGCACCCCGGCCAACCGCCAGACCGCCGGCGTCGACGCCGCCTACGGCGCGGCCGTCACCTGGGACTTCTACAAGTCCGCCTTCAACCGCAACGGCATCGCGGGCGACGGCAGGGCCGCCTACTCCCGGGTCCACTACGGCAACGCATACGTCAACGCGTTCTGGGACGACAGCTGCTTCTGCATGACGTACGGCGACGGACAGAACAACGTCAAGCCGCTGACCTCGCTCGACGTGGCCGGCCACGAGATGAGCCACGGCCTGACCGCGGCCACGGCCGGGCTCAGGTACACCCGCGAGTCGGGCGGCCTCAACGAGGCCACCTCCGACATCTTCGGCACCTCGGTGGAGTTCTTCGCGGGCAACTCCTCCGACCCCGGTGACTACCTCATCGGCGAGAAGATCGACATCAACGGCAACGGCACCCCGCTGCGCTACATGGACAAGCCCAGCAAGGACGGCAGCTCGGCCGACTACTGGTCGCGCAACGTCGGCCGCCTCGACGTGCACAACTCCTCGGGCGTCGCGAACCACTTCTTCTACCTGCTGAGCGAGGGCAGCGGCGCGAAGACCATCAACGGGGTCTCCTACAACTCCCCGACATACGACGGCTCGACGGTCACCGGCATCGGCCGCGCCAAGGCCGACCAGATCTGGTACAAGGCCCTGACCACGTACTTCACGTCCTCGACCAACTACGCGGGCGCCCGCACCGCCACCCTCCAGGCGGCGAGCGACCTGTACGGCGCGGGCGGCACGGAGTACAACGCGGTGGCGGCCGCCTGGAAGGCCGTCAACGTCAACTGACGTCCGCACACGGGGACTTGAACCGCCGGACCACCCTCACGGCCTCCTCGGCCTCCTCACGGGTGGTCCGGCTTCCCCTCCCCGTACAGCCAGTCCTTCCAGATCTCGTCGAAGTCCTCGTCCGGTGCCTTCTTCTCGACGTACGCCGTGAAGTCGTCGGTGTCGGCGTTCCCGTAGCGGTGGGCGGCGGCCCAGCCCTGGATGATGTCGTAGAAGGTGTCGTCGCCGACCTTCTGCCGGATCTTGTGCAGGACCATCGCGCCGCGTTCGTAGACGGGACTGTCGGAGATGTGCGCCGCACTGCTCGGCTTCGCCGGCGGGTAGGCCCAGATGCCGTTGTCGCCGTTCTTGTAGCGGGATTCGAAGGTCTGCTGGCAGGTGTCGCCGCCGTGATCCTCGGCCCACAGCCACTCCGCGTACGTCGCGAAGCCCTCGTTGAGCCACATGTCCCGCCAGGTCTTCGGCGTGACGGAGTCGCCGTACCACTGGTGGGCGAGTTCGTGGACGAGAGTCCCGGTGTCGGGGGCGCCGGGGAAGACCGGCCGGTTCTGGGTCTCCAGGGCGTACCCGGCGTCGTCCGGGCGGTCGACGATCGCTCCGGTGGAGGAGAAGGGGTACGGCCCGAAGTTGATCTCCTCCCACTCGATGATCTCGGGGATCTTCGCGAGCACCTTCCGGCTCGCCTTCGCCTGGGTCGGGTCCACGGCGACGTACACGGGCAGGTGCTTGCTGCCGATCGTGTACCGGCTGATGTCGTAGTGGCCGACGGCGACCGTGGCGAGGTAGCTCGCCATCGGCCGGTCGGTGTGCCAGGTGAAGGTCGTACGGCCCCCGCTGCTCGACTCGCCCGTCAACTCCCCGTTGGACACGGCCTGCAGGCCCTTGGGAACGGTGACGGTCATGTCGTACGACGCCTTGTCCGAGGGGTGGTTGTTGCCGGGGAACCACGCCATGGAGCCGGTGGGTTCGCCGAGCCCGAGCGCGCCGTCGGCGGTGCGCAGCCAGCCCTCCTCGGAGCCGTCGGGGTCGGTGATGGTCACGGGGGTGCCGGAGTAGCGGACGGTGACGCGGAAGGTCTCGTCGGCGGCGAGGTCGTCGTGCGGGCGGACGGTGAGCTCCTGCCCGGTGCGGTTGAAGCGGGCGCGTCTGCCCTCGACGGTGACCTCGTGGACGTCCAGCCCCTTGAGGTCGAGGTCGAAGGCGGAGAGGTCCTGGGTGGCGCGGGCGGTGATGGTCGCGGTGCCGGTGAGGCGGTGTCCGCCGGCGGGGTCGTAGGCGAGGTTCAGGTCGTAGTGGCTGACGTCGTATCCGCCGTTGCCCGCCTTGGGGAAGTACGGGTCGCGCAGGCCCGGGCCGCCCGGTGTGCCGTGGACACCGCCGCTGCACGCGCTCAGGGCGAGTGCGAGGGGAACCGCGAGGGCGCGGAGGACTGTGGGGACAGTGGGTACGGGTCTGGGCACGCCGGTGATCCTATGGCGGCGTGACACCATCTCGTACGTGCTCGACATCGGCTATGCCCTCTCCAACCGTTTCCCGGACCCGCCGCAGACGGACTACCGCCGCGCGGACGTCCACGCCCTGCGGCACGACCTGTTCTGCGGGGACGTCTATCTCGCCGACACCAAGGCGGACCGGGAGCTGTCCACAGCCTGGGGATGGGTGCCGGTGCTCGACTTCGCCTGGGCGCTGTGCGACATCGTGGAGCACATCGACCGCGACCCCGCGGGCTCCCGCGCCTCCCGCCCCCAGCACGCCGAGCTCGACTTCACCGAGTCGACCGACCGCATGCTCTTCGAGCGCCGCTTCGGGTGGGTGGATGTGGAGGCCGACTGGATGCCCGCCAAGGAGCCGCCGCTCACCTTCTCCCACAGTGAACTGCGGCGCGAGGCGCGGGACTTTCTGCACGACCTGATTGCCGACCTGGTCGACCTGCATGAGTCTCTGGGCGAGAACCCGGCGATCTGGACGTTGCAGGCGCGGTTTCCCAGGGTTCCGTGAGTCCCGGTGGCCGTCTGCTGGGGGCTGCCGCCCTCAGACCCCCGCTGTCGGCCTGAACGGCCTCGTCCTCAAACGCCGGACGGGCTGAAAGACCAAGCCCCGGCCGGCACCGAAAAACCCCTCACCCCTCCACCCGAATCCCCATCTCCGCAGCCAACACCGGTGCCAGATCCACCAGTTGCGCCGGACTGATCACCGCACCCGCCAGCCGGTCCACCCCGCGCGCGATTCCCAGCTCGGCCGCCGCTCTCAGGTCCACGTCCTTCAGGACCGCCGCAGTGAGATCCGCCTCCTTCAGGACGCAGTCCACGAACTCCACGCGCTCCAGCCGGGCGCCCCCGAAGTCCGGCTCCACCAGCACACAGCTCTCGAAGACGACGTCCTTGAGTCTTGCCGCGCGCAGGTTCAGGTAGTCGATCTTGCCGCCGCGGACGACCACTCTTTCCAGGACCGCGCCGTGCAGCTGCGCCCCGCCGAGGCGGGCGTCGACCACCTCGACGTCGCGCAGGGTGGCTTCGGCCAGGTCCGTGCCGACCCCGCGCAGCCCCGTCAGGACCGAGTCGAGCACCCGGGCATGCTGCAGCCGCGTCTCGTCCAGCGCGCACCCCGTCAGCGCGCAGTCCATGAAACGGGCGCCCCCGCCGTCCTGCCCGGCGAAGTCCGCCTCCCGGAACTCCAGCCCGTCGTAGTCCCCGTCCGGCTCCAACTCCCCGCCCGCGAACTGCTCCAGCGGAGGCAGCCGCACCTCCGGCCGCCGCGCCCCCTTCACCGCCGTACCACCGGAACCGCCCATCCCGCCCGCCTCTCTCCTCGCCATGCCCCCATGGTGCCTCCCGCCACTGACAATCAGCCTGACCAGCCAAAACGCGCTCCCATGTCACATTCGGGCGCCGAAATCAGTCGTACTCACAGAAAGGCGACCCCGGCCCAGGACCCAGGCCCACCCAAGGCCCCAGGCCCGGCCAAGGAACCAAGGGAGACCCGACCCATGCACCGCATCACCGTCATCGGCGGCGGATTCGCCGGACTGACCGCGGCCGTCACCGCCGCCGAGGCCGGCGCGAAGGTGACCGTGTTCGAAGCCCACCACACCCTCGGCGGGCGAGCGCGGACCGCGGAGGGCCCGTACCGGACGAACGACGGACCGCACGCCCTCTACAACGGCGGCCCGCACTGGACCTGGCTCAAGCAGCGGAATCTGATCGGCCCGCTCGCCCCGATCCCGCCCCTGGAAGCGGCCCGCCTGCGCGTCCGCCACCACGGCGTGCTCCGCCGCACCCCGCCCTTCGCGATGCTCAAGCTGCTGCGCCCCGGACTCCAACAGGCGCCCATCGACGTCGACTTCATGACCTGGGCCACCGGTGTCGCGGGCGAGGAGGCCGCCCGGGCCGCCGCCCACTACTCCGCCGTCGCCCTCTTCCACCACGACCCCGGCACCCTCTCCGCCGCGTTCGTGCAGGAGCGGCTGCGCCGTGCCACCAAACTCCCGCCCGAGGCGCACTACCCGCGCGGCGGCTGGGCGAACGTCATCGACCGGATGGCCGCCCGGGCCTGGAATCTGGGCGTCCGGATGGAGACCCTGTCCCGCGTCGACACCCTCGACGCCCTTCCGGCGACCGGCGGCCCCGTCATCGTCGCCACCTCCCTCGACGCCGCCCGCCGACTCCTGCGCGACGACTCCCTGACCTGGACGAGCGGCCGTACGACTCTCATCGATCTCGCCGTGCGGACCCGGCGCGGAGACGCCTTCGCCGTGTGCGACCTCGACTCCCCCGGCTGGCTGGAACGGTTCACCGCGCAGGACCGCTCACTCGCGCCGGCCGGCGAGCAGCTCGTCCAGGGCCAGATCCCCATCGCCCCGCACGAGACGAAGGCCGACGGCATCGCCCGTGCCGAGGTCCTCCTCGACCTGGCCTTCGAGGGCTGGCGCGGGCGCGTCACCTGGCGGCGCGAGGCCGTCGCGAACGGCCGTACCGGCGCCGTGGACCTGCCCGGCACCAGCTGGCGCGACCGCCCGGCCATCGACCGCGGCAACGGCGTGTACCTCGCCGGCGACCAGGTCGCGGCCCCCGGCGTCCTCTCGGAGGTCTCCTTCAACAGCGCCCTCGCCGCGGTGTCGCTGGCCCTCGGCCGACGAGCCTTCGCCCCCCTTGACCTCAAGCAGGCTTAAGGCCTCGGGAGGGGCGCCCCTGAAGGGGCGCCCCTTCAGGGGCGCGGGGCTGCATCAATATGCGGCTCCGCCGCGTGGGCGCGACCAGCCCCAACGGCGCCGCAGAAGAAAACCAGCGCACCCCGCGGAGCGCTAACGCAGACGCCGTACGTCAATCACCCAGATCCCCCGCCCATGCGTCGCCGCATACAGCCGTCCATCCGGACCCGTCCGCACCTGCAGCACTGCCGTGGTCGGCAGATTGCCCCCAGCCACCTTCCAGCTCGCCGAGCCAGGCATCCGCACCAGCACCCCAAGATCCGTGCCCAGCGCGATCGTCCCGCCCTTCAGCAGGGCCACCGAGTTTGCCGGTACGTCGGGCAGGTTCCCGGAGATGTCCGTCCAGGTGACGCCACCGTTCCGGGTCTCGAACAAGTGCCCGACACCGGCGCCCGGTCCCTCCGTCCACTTACGCGAGAAGCCGTTGACGGCGAGCAGAACGTGATCGGAGTTCGCCGGGTCGATCGCGAGGCCCGAGAGGTAGCGGTTGGGCACCGTCCCGTCCACCGGCAGCGTCAGCTGGTGCCAGCCCGTGCCGTCGGCGTTGCCGACCGCGATGCCGCGCGTGAAGCCCTGGTTGTTGCAGGGCCCGCACCAGGCGGCGTACACCTTGCCGCCGGACGAGGCCACCGCGGTCGCCGTATGCCCCGCACCCAGGTCGTACGCGCCGACCCACTCGCTCCCGCTGCGGATCGCGTACCCCTTGTTGTTGATCCACACATGCCGGCCGCCCGCGACCCAGACCTTCGGGTCCTTGATGTCGGCGTTCAGCGGGGCGATGAAGCGCGCCTCGCCGGTCGCGCTGTCGGGCGGGGCGACCGAGTACGACGTCGCCTTCGACGGATCGGTGACCCAACTGCCGTCATTCACCGCGCAGTTGTTGGTGACCGAAACGGCCAGGTACACATACTCCTGGGCGATGTTGCACCCGTTCGCCGGGTCGGTGATCGTGTCGCCGCCGTCGCCGCCGAAGTTGGAGCCCATCACGTGGTCGCCGGGCCGCAGCTCCGACTGCCCGTTGTCCTGCAGGCCGCCGGTGATGGCGACACCCCGCCCGGCAGGATCGACGCCCACGCCGACCGAGTAGTACTGCAGGGCATCCATCGTGCCGTCGTTCAGGGACGTCCAGTCGGTGGCATGCCCGTCGGCGTTCGCGCTGCCGTTCAACGGCCGCCTGAAGACACCGCCGTCGTCGCCGACGATCACATACGGCGCTCCCCGGTCACTGCCCACCGCCACCGAGTGCTGGTCGGCATGCGTGGTCGCCGGGCAGTCGCCGGACTGCTTCGTCGGGTCGATGGACCAGCACGGGAAGCCGAAGTTCCAGTAGGGCCCGGGCACGGACCAGGACTTGCCGCCGTCCTTGGTCTCGAAGACCTCCTCCAGACCGGCGTACACATGGTCCGGGTTCTTCGGGTCGACGGTGAGGAACTGGTCGTACCAGGACTGGATGCCCGGCTGGTATCCGGCGCCGGTGAGCGCCGAGCCCGAGTCCCGCAACTGCTTGTAGTCGGCGATCTTCACCCAAGGGCCGGTCGGCGAACCGGACTTCGACACGAAGATGCCCTCAAGGCCGCTGTCCGGATTCTCCGCGGTCTGCTCCGGCGACTGGTCGATGGCGTAGTACCGGGACCCGTCCGCACTGCGCGCGAAGGTCACGTTGCCGACGTCCTCGGCATTGCTCGGCAGATCACCGAGCCCGGTCACCCGCTGCCAACTGCCCCCGGACTTCGCATAGAAGCCGTTGTACGTGTCCCCGCCCCGCCAGCCGACGGCGAGGACGACCTTGCCGGGGTCCTTCGGGTCGATGGCGATGTCGTTCGCGATGTTCTTGTACGCGGCCGACGCGTCGCTCGCCTTCGAACCCCCCGGCAGATAGTCCGGGTTGGGCGCGAACTCCAGCTTCCAGGCGCCCTTCAGGGTCCTGCTGCTGTGGCTCCACACACCCCGCGTGGTCGCCGCCCACACCTTGTCCCCGGCGAACCGCAGCGCGTTGATCGACGTCGATTCGAGCTCGTCCCCGCCGACCCGGTCACGCCGGCTGAAACTGCCGTCGCGCGGGTCGTCCAGCACATAGACACCGGTGCCGAGGAAGGAGGTGGCACTGGTGTTGGCCTCGCCCGTGGCGTACCAGAGCCGCCCCTTGCCGTCGAGCTGCAGATCACCCGTCGACAGCGCGGGCAGCCCGTCGGAGATGTTCGTCCAGTGACCGCCACCGGTACGCGACCGGAAGACACCGCCGTTGGCCGAACCGGCGTACACATACCCGTGCCGGTCGGCCGCGAGCCCGGTCACCCGGCCGGTCACCTTGCCCGACCCGCCACTGGAGTTGGAGTTGATGTCCCGGTACCGCGGATCGTCGGAGTCGTAGGGCAGCCGCGTCAGATCGCGCCAACTCCCCTTGGTGTGCGGCAGATCCGCCAGTGCGTCGTACGCCGCCCCGTACGCCCCCGGCGCCACGATCCCCGGCGAGGTGCGCGCCTCGGCGTACTGGTCGGCCTGCTCGGCCTCCTCCTGTGCCTCTCCCCCGTCATCGTCGTCCCCCGCCGTCGCCGCCGTGAAAGCCGACAGGCCCATCTGCTGCTTGTGCAGATGGGCCTGTGGCTGTGCCTGAGCCTGCGTCACCGTCAGGCCCAGCGCGGCGGTGGTGGAAAGGACCACCCAGATCCGTCTTCTTCGCCAGCCGTTGGCTGCCATGAAAATGCCCTCCCCTGGGAGCAGTGGCGTACATGACACGAGCTGGCCAACAGCTTTGACGGGAAGGCCGTGACGAGAGGTCCCGGAGACGGCAATAAGAGGGTCAAATTCCGGCCACCCAACCGGCAGTCGGCGCCTCTCGCTGCTCAGCCGGCAACGGCCTTGGTAGCCGCACTCACCGCCGATCCGTCCTTGTACCCGGTCCGGTGCGCAACCACCTTCACGGTGATCTTCTTGCCCTTCTGCGCCGACTTGAGCACCAGCGAGGACTTGGTCGCCCCGCTGATCGCCCTGCCGTTCGCGTACCACTGGTACGAGTACGAGGTCGCCGCCGGACTCCAGGTCCCAGCAGTCGACTTGAGCGTCCTGCCGACCTTCGCCGTCCCGCTGATCACGGGCGCCCTGGTCGCCTTGGGCGCGTCCCCCTTGGCGACGGTCACCGCCGCCGAGGTCGCCGTCCCGCTCTGCCAGCCGCCCTTGACCGCGGTGACCGTCACGGTGAGCTTCTTGCCGAGCTGCGCGGCCGCAATGGTGTACGCCGACGCCGTGGCCCCGCTGATCGCCGTCCCGTCGGCCTTCCACTGGTAGCTGTACGAGGACGGGGCGGTGGACCAACTCCCGGGCGCCGCCGTTACCTTGGCGCCCACCTTGGCCGTACCCGTCACCTTGGGGACCGCCGTGTTCGCCAGCTGCGGCTCGGTCACGGTGAAGGTGCCGCGCTGGTACTGGACGCCGTGCGCGATCAGGCTGACGTTCCAGGTGCCGACCGCCGCGCCCGTCAGGTCGAGGGTCGCCGTCAGCGTCCTGTTGTCGGCGGAGACGGAGTCCGTCGTGGCGGTCAGGGTCCTGCTACCCAGGCTCAGCCGCACGGTGTCGTCCGGGCCGAGCGCGGTACCGGTCACCGTCAGCCGCACCTTGCCGCCGCTCACCCCGGTGTCGGGGCTGACCGCGGTGACGCTCACCTTGTCCGTGCCGCACAGCGGGGCCGTACAGCTCAGCTTGGCGCTGTAGGACGTACTGGACGCCTTCTCGGGCAGCCCGAGCAGGAACACGCTCGGCGCCGCCGCGGTGGACGAGCCGCCCGCCGCGCACTGGTAGCCGGTCGGTATGTACAGCGTGCAGCCGTTGTTCCAGGCACTGTTGTAGAGGGCAGGCACAGCGGTGTCGGCGGCGCCGTTCGTGTCGGTGATCGCGGCGTCGAAGCGGTCGAACCCGGCAGTGGGCAGCACGGCGCACACCGCCGTGTGCGACTCGTCGAGCGTGCCGGTGACCGTCCCGTACCCGTACGCCACCGACGGCACCCTGGTGCACTCCGGCGCGGGACCGTCGGCGGTCGCGATGCGCAGGGCGTCCAGGTGGTACTCGGGTGCCGCCTTCAGCGTGGCCGGCGTCTGCACCAGCACCTGGTGGGTGGTGGAACCGGTGGCCGCGCAGGAGCGGTTGCGGAAGGAGCACTCGACCTTGCCGTCACCACCCAGGACCGCCATGTTGGCGTTGCCCAACGCGTCCCGCACATCGAGGTGCACGACGTCGGTGGCCGCGTCGGTGGTGACCTGGTGGCAGTTCAGGGTGCCCGGGGCGTCGTACGCACCCTTGACGGACGGGCCGCCGACCTTCACCGCCGCGGTCCTCGTGCAGCCCGCCGAGTCGGCGGTCGCGGTGACGTCACGCCTGGCCAGCGTGTATGTGGCGGCCTGGTCCCGGCCCGTGACCAGCACGGTGTGGGCCTTGCCCGGGGTCAGCGCGCACACCGCCCAGCCGTCGGTGGTCGAGCTGCGGTCGCAGACCTTCTTGCCGGTGGAGTCCAGCACCGAGAACTTCGCGGGAACCCCGCCGGAGGTGGCGGTGAGCTGGAAGACCTCCGCGCTGGTGTGCGCGTCGGCCGGAATGCTCAGGCAGTGCGAGAAGACGCCGTCGCCCGTGGTCAGCGTGGCCTTGGCACCGCCGGCGGAGAAACTCCCCGCGGGCAGCACCGGGCAGTCGCTCGCGGCGTCGGTGCGGTGGAAGGCGACGGAGTAGGCACCGGTCGCGTCGTCCCCGCTGTCGTCGGTGTGCACCAGCGCCCGGTAGGGAGCCGTACCCGTGAGCGCGCAGTCGCCGTTCGAGAGCGATGTGGCGTCGCACTGCGCCGTGCCGTCCCGGTCGAGGACCTCCACCTCGGCGTCCACCCCGGAGGAGACGAGTGGCGTGAGCGCGGCGATCCGGGCCCCCTGCGGCGCGGAGAGCGTCAGGCAGTCGTACTGCCCGACCGCCCCCAACTCGCCCTTGTACAGCCCGGTTCCGACGGACACACACCCCGCGTCGGAGGCCCGGTCGAACACGACCAGCCCTTTGCGCGAGTCCTGGAACGGGTACGAGCCGTCGAGAACCGCCGTATACGTACCCGCCTTCGTCACCCGGCAGGGATCGGTGCCCGACCGGCACACGGTCAGCCCGTCCGCGTCGTACACCTGCACCGCCCCGGCGGACCGATCCTCACTCACGTAGTGCACGGTGTACGGACCCGCCATGCCGACGGTGAAGGTGAAGCAGGGGTTCGTGGTCAGGTCCTGCTGCTCCAGCGGCCCGTAGGACCGGGCGGGCGCGGCGGTGCAGCCCTGCGGATCGTTCAGCCGGCGCACCTTCACGCCGTACTCCGCGGGAAAGCCCTTCTCCGTGTACGAGACCCGGGAGATCACCCGGAACGGCCCGTCCCCGGGCAGCACGCAGCTGTCCTCGCCGTCCTCGGGGAAGTGCGGGCAGACGCGGGCGCCGGTCCCGTCGGTGATCCAGGCGAGGGAGTCGCCGTACACCTTGGACCCGTAGGTGAGCCGGATCCGCTCGCCCTGCTTCGCCTCGAACGGCAGGCAGTCGACCTCCACCGGGCCCACGGTCGTACGACTGTCGTCCGGCTGGTCCCAGTTGGTGCCGACGGAGTCCGCGCAGCCCTTCGTGGCGCCGAGCGGGACGAAGGTGACCGCGGTCTGCGCGTCCGTCCAGCCGTCGTTGACGACCTTGACCGTGTACGTGCCCGCGGAGGGCAGCGTGCACATGCCGTTCGTGGCATACGTGTCCCCGTTGCAGTCCACCTGGCTGCCGTCGGCCGCCAGCACCTGCCGGGACGCCTCGTTGCTGCTGTCCTGCAGCGGCACCAGGTACAGGCCCGGTGCCCCGGCCGTCACGGTGTAGCAGGCACTCACACCGGGCGCGACGGTCGCCCTGCCGACGGCGTCACCCGGGTCGCCGAACGCAGCCACGGCGAGCGGCGCACACTCGGCATCAGCGGCGTCGGCGGAACCGGCCCCGGTCAGACTCAGCAGTGAGGCAAGCAGCGGAACGGCCGCGAAGAACGCAACCGCCCGCCGCCGTCTCGCACGCGGACAGGAGTCGTCGTCGGACATGGAATCCCCCCTGGATCATTGGTCGTTGAGGCGATAGTGACACACAGGTCCGACACCGCACTCACGAGATTCCAGGGGCTGTGGACAACTACCGCCGGACGGCTGTCGCCCCCCTCAATGCCGCCCCGCCACCCGGTCGGCGAATTGCGCCAGCTTCGACGACTCCGCACTGGACGTGACCCGCTCCCGCCGATCCGCCGCCCGATACGTCGCATACATTCCCTGCACCCCCAGCCAACGCAACGGCTCCGGCTCCCACTTGCGCACCTTGTGCCCGACCCACGGCAGACCGGTCAGCTCAGTCTGCCCACCCTGTCCCGAGTCGAGCTGCACGAGATCCCTGAGCGTCCGAGCCGCGAGATTCGTCGTGGCCACCCCGGACCCGACATAACCGCCCGCCCAACCAAGCCCCGTCGACCGGTCCAGGGTCACCGTCGCGCACCAGTCCCGGGGCACCCCGAGCACCCCTGACCAGGCATGCTCGATCCCCACCGCCGCCAGCGAGGGGAAGAACCGCACGAGAATCTCCCGCAGCGCCTCGATCGTCGCCGCCTGCGTCCGCCCGTCGTTGTCGGTCCTCGACCCGAAGCGATACGGCACCCCGCGCCCCCCGAGCGCGATCCGCCCGTCGGCGGTCCGCTGCGCGTACATGTACGCATGCGCCATGTCGCCCAGCGCCTCCAGCCCGTCCCACCCGACCGACTCCCACTGCTCGTCGGTGAGCGGTTCGGTCGCGATCATCGAGGAGTTCATGGGCAGCCAGGTGCGCCGCTGCCCCTTCAGACTCGCGGTGAACCCCTCGGTGCAGCGCAGGACGTAGGGCGCCCGGACCGTGCCGTACGGCGTCACCGCATGCTTCGGCCGGATCTCCGCCACCGGCGTCAGCTCATGAATCGTCACCCCCAGCGCCTCGACGGCCGCCGCCAGCCCCTTCACCAGCTTCACCGGGTGCAGCCGCGCCCCGTGCGGAGTCCACGACGACCCGACCGCATCCGCGACCCGGATCCGCCCGGCGGTCTCCCCGGCGCCGTACAGCTCACGGTCCTTCTCCCCGTACGACAACTCGAGCTCGTGGAAGGCCTTGAGCCGCGCCAGCTGGGCAGGAGTGGTGGCGACTTCCAGCACCCCGCCCTTGTGGACGTCGGCGTCGATGCCCGCCTCCCCGGCGACCCGGACGACCTCGTCCACGGTCTCGTTCATGGCCCGCTGCAGCCGGACGGCGGCCTCGTGCCCGTGCAGCTTCGCGTACCGGTCACGCCCCGCGATCCCGTTGTACAGCCAGCCGCCGTTGCGCCCCGAGGCCCCGTACCCGCAGAACTTCTGCTCCAGGACGGTGATACGGAGGAAGGGCGCCGCCTGCTTCAGGTAGTACGCGGTCCACAGCCCCGTGTACCCGCCCCCGACGATCACTACGTCCGCGGACGCGTCCCCGCCGAGCGGCTCCCGCACCGCCGGGAAACCGTCGTCCGCGTACCAGAAGGAGATACCGCCGTTCACGACACTGCTCACCGAGCTGCTCATGGCCGGAAAGCTAACCCCTCAGGGCGGAAACTGTCTCCCTCGGATCCCACGCCTCTCCGCGCCCCCTGGCCAGCGGATAGCACGCGAGCCCGATCAGCACCGACAGAAAGTGCCCGAAGTCGGTGAAGGTCGGCGAGCCCACGATCGCTTCCCCGTACACGAAGAACACGGCCGCCAGATACCCGTAACGCCAGGGCGCCGCGATCCGGTACGTCAGCACCCCGACCACCCCCGCCAACGCGTAACTCACCCCGAAATCAAGGGAGTAGACGGCCGAGTGCGACACCCCGCCGTCCCGCACCGCCTTCAGCAGCGCACCCTCGCTGATCAGCGTCGCCAGCACATGCGCGGCCGCACACACCATCAGCCACCGCACCGTCCCCAGCCACCGCTCGGCCTGCGCATGGAAGACGGTGTACTGGAACGCGGTGTAGAGGAAGGCATACGGAAACCAGTCGCCCCCGTCGATCCACATCGCACTCTGCACCAGCACCCGCACGGGGTCGTTCGACAGCTCATGGATGTTGGTGGACCGCTGCCGCATGAACTCCTTCTCGAACTCCGGCGACATGTGGTGCAGAGCGACGGTGGTGACGAACAGAATGGCCAGCCAGATGTACGTGCCTGGAGCACTGCGGACGTACGCCCACACCCTCTCGCCGAGCCCCCGGTCAATTCGCATGAAGCGATTCACGCACGCCAGTATGGTCGCCCGGGTGATTGACATCCCGAGCGAGCTGGCGGCGGCCCAGGAGAAGTTCAACGGCGCGGCGGGCCGGACCTTCATCGCGGGCCTGCCCCACCTGGCGGAGGAGTTCCTGCACCGCTGGGAGCTCCGGCTGGACGGGCCGCCGATGTACGGCATGTGTGCCCTGGTACTGCCGGTCGTCCGGACCGACGGCACCCCCGCCGTACTGAAGCTGCAGTTGCCGGACGAGGAGACCAAGGGCGAGCCGATCGCCCTGCGCGCCTGGGACGGCGACGGGGCGGTACGGCTCCTGGACCACGACGATGCAACGGGCACGCTGCTGCTGGAACGCCTCGACCCGGCCCGCATGCTCAGCCACCTCCCCGACTCCCGCGAGGCCGCGCTGGTCATCGCCCGCCTGCTGGCCCACCTCACCGCCACCCCCGCCCCGCCCGGCCTGCGCCGCCTCGACGAGATCGCACAGGCCATGCTGGACCGGACGCCCCGGACACTGGAGCGCATCCCGGACCCCGAGGACCGCCGCCTCATCACGGACTGCGCGGCCGCCGTACGAGAAGTACTGGACGACCCCGGCGACCGCCTCCTGCACTGGGACCTGCACTACGAGAACGTCCTGGCCGCGGACCGCGCCCCCTGGCTGGCGATCGACCCCAAACCACTGGCCGGCGACGTCGGCTTCGAACTGTTCCCCGCCCTCGACAATCGCTTCGAGCCCGCCGAGATCACCTGGCGCTTCGACGCAATGACGGACGTACTGGACCTGGACCGAGCACAAGCCCGAGCCTGGACCCTCGCCCGCGTCCTCCAGACCTCCCTTTGGCAGATCGAGGCCGACCGCCCACTGGTACCGGACCACCTGGAAATCGCCAGGCGCCTGCGCTGAGCAGCGCCGCTTCAGGGACGCGCTTTTAGGGGCGCGGGGCTGCATCAATATGCGGCTCCGCCGCGTGGGCGCGACCAGCCACAACGGCGCCGCAGACAAAAGACGACCCATCGCGACCGTAACCTCACGGAGTGATCCGCACCGCAACCCCCGCCGACATCCCCCTCATCCACACCCTGATCCGCGAACTCGCCGCGTACGAGAAGGCCCCAAACGAGGCGAAGGCCACCGAGGCCCAACTCCAGGAAGCCCTCTTCGGCGACCACCCCGCCGCCTACGCCCACATCGCCGCCGACGACACCACCGGCACCCCGGTCGGCTTCGCCCTCTGGTTCCTGAACTTCTCCACCTGGCGCGGCGTCCACGGCATCCACCTGGAGGACCTCTACGTCCGCCCCGCCGCCCGAGGCGCCGGCCACGGCAAAGCCCTCCTCACCGAACTGGCCCGCATCTGCACGGAGCGCGGCTACGAGCGCCTCGAATGGTCCGTCCTGAACTGGAACACCCCTGCCATCGCCTTCTACGAGTCCCTCGGCGCCCGCCCGCAGGACGAGTGGACGGTGTACCGGCTGACGGACGGCCCACTCACAGAGCTGGCTGGACAGAGCAGCTGACGGCGTGAAGCCGACACCCCCCGAGGCCGCCCGTGCCATGTACCAGGAAATGTGAAAGCCCAGGCCGGATTGCTCCTGACCTGGGCGAGAAGGGGTAGCGCGGCCGCTCAGAAGGCCTTGGCGTTGCAGCCCATGTCCGAACCGAGGTGGGCCGGCTGCGCACCCGGGTCACCTTCGCCGTTCAGCGCGCCGCCCAGCAGACCGTTGAGGGCGCCGAGGCTGCCGATGACGTCGACGTTCATGTCGTGCGAGCGACACTCGATGCCCTGCGTGACGTCGATGTCGTGGCCCTGCTCGTGTGCGAAGGCCGGGCCGACCCCGAAGGAGCCGATGCTGCCGAGGACAGCGGCGCCCACGATGGCGACCTTCTGAAGCTTGCGCATTTCTTCTCCATTGATCGAGCGGAAGTGATCTGCAGCGGATCGAGTTGGGACGATGGACAACTACGGGAGGGCCATCAGCCGAGTCGGGGCAGTCCCAGGTTCCCGACGGGAGGCGCCGCGACCTGTCCGAGGCCGAGCCCGGGCACCTGCGGTGCGGCGCTGGCGGGCGAGACCAGCGGGTCGATGAGCGGGTTCACCTGAGGGTTGAACTGAGGGTTCACCTGCGGGGCGACATGCGGCGCGGGCTCAGGGTTGAAGACCTGGGGCATGGCGACCTGCGGGGCGACCTTCGGCATGACCTCCGGCGACGACTGCGGGGCGACCTGCGGCTGGACCAGCGGCTGCTGCTGAGGGGCGGACTGCGGGGCGTACGACGGCGAGCCGGCCTGCGCATTGCCCTGCGACGCGGCGAGAGCAGTGGCCTGGCTCGGCTGCGGGGCGGCCTGCGGGGCCGGAGCGGGCGCCGGGGGTGCGTACTGCGGCGCCGGCTGGGAGTACGACTGCGGACCACCGGACTGCGCGGTGCTGTCCGCGGTGGACGCGGCGACGGCACGCACCGGCTGCGGCTGGGGCGCCGGGTAGTACTGAGGAGCAGGTGCCTGGTAGTACTGCGGCGGCGGCTGGGGCGGCATGTACTGGGGAACGGGCGCTGGGGGTGCGTACTGGGGCGCCGGGTAGTACTGAGGAGCCGGCGCCGGGGGGTAGTAGGGAGCAGCTGGACCGCCACCGTAGTACCCGGGGTACGGGTCGGCATGGCTGACGCCGGCGCCGATGGCGGACAGACCGCCGGCCGCCGCTACGACGAGCGCGGCCTTGTGAATCTTTCGCATGGAACCCTCGGCCCTTCAATACCTGTGCAGGGAAATCCGTTGTATTCAGTGCTGTGTTGTGTGCGCTCAGTCTGATGTTCGTACCGCGACCCAACAGGGGTAATCCTGGGCTGTCTTGCGGACTTCACGCCGGAGCCGACAGCAGATCCCCTTGCCCCTCTCACCGGTTCATGGTCGCTGCCCTCTCCCAGCTGGCAACGACATTCCCTCCGGTACGGTCACGGGATCCAATATTCCGTCACCCATTTGGCATTGATCGGATTACCAGCCCACCGGCCGACGATTCACACCCTCCGGCAAATGGGTGATACACACCGACTCCCGTGACTGGCCCAGCATTTACTTCGTTCCCCACGGGGACAGAGCGATGACCCATCACCCACCGCAGCCGCACAGGGCAGCAGGAAAAGCCACAACTCCACTGGCTCATCTGCCATTTCAGTACGTTCCATGCACAGGTCAATGAAGGGCCGAACTTCCATGCGCAAGTTTCAGCACGTCGCGCTCGTCGTAGCAGCGGCCGGCGGTCTGTCCGCCATCGGCGTCGGTCCCAGTGTCGCCGACGCTCCTGTCGCCTACGGCAATAGCGCGCCGCCTCCGGGCCCCGCCATGGCCGGCGCCTTCACCGCCACCCAGGCCACCGCCCACACCTCCGGCTCGCCGTCGTACCAGCGGCAGGCGGCCCCGCAGCAGCAGCCCGCCGAGGTCGCCCCGCAGGTCAACCCGCAGTTCAACCCGCAGCTGAACCCGCACATCTCCTCGCCGTCGGCCCCGACGCAGTCCGGAGGAGGAGCGGCGGACCAGCTCAACCTCTTCCGCCCGGCCCAGGAGTGCAGCCCGCAGTCCGTGCTCAACGCGAACCTCCCGGTCGCCGTGCTCGCCGCCGCCGAGACCAAGGGCGTCGCCTGCACCCAGGCCAACAGCCAGGCGAACGCCCTCGCCAAGGCCCACTAGGACTGCCGGACAGGACCGCCGGACGACTTCGGGGAGCTGCGGCAACAAGATCACACAACACGGCGCGTCGCTAGGTGATTGTCGGAAATTTCCTATTATTCTCCGTAACTGTAAGAAGTCGATCTGCCACAGATCGCAACGACTCACTCCACCGGAGATGACATGCACCAGCTTCGTAAGGCTGCCGTCCTGGTCGCCGCCCTCAGCACCGTCGGACTCCTCGGTGCCGGCACCGCACAGGCCCACGACGACGGCGGCAAGGGCGGCAAGGGCGGCGACAAGTTCAACGTCCTGCAGAGCTCCAACTGCAAGTCGCACGACCTGAATGTCGACGTCCTCGGCCAGGTCGGCATCCTGAACGGCCTGCTGGGCAACGCGCTCAACGGCGAGGGCAACGCCGGAGGCCAGGACACCCACATCGGCTCGAGCATGGGCTGCAACAACAGCGCCTTCTAGTCGAGTGACGGCCGCATAGCCGGCCGAGAGCGGGAAGCAGATCCCGGCACCGAGCTCCAGACTCGGTGCCGGGATCCTCTTTTTGTCATACCGAGCTATTTCTCGACATTGATCAAGGCAGTGTGGATTCCCCCCGAATTCGGCGCGCCGCACAGTGTTTTACGGGTATTTCTTATTAGCCTCCGTAACTGCACGAAGTCGATCTGTCACAGATCGCACCCACTTCACTCCACCGGAGATGTCATGCACAAGCTTCGCAAGGCTGCCGTGCTGGTCGCCGCCCTCGGCAGCGTCGGATTCCTGAGCGCCGGCGCCGCCCAGGCCGATCAGGGCGGCTTCGGCTCAGGCGAAGGTGGCCATCGCGGCGGCTTCAACATCATGCAGAGCACGACCTGCCGGTCGCACGACGCCAACGTCGACGTCCTCGGTCAGGTCGGCATCCTCAACGGCGTTGCGGGCAACCTGCTGAACGGCGAGGGCAACCCGGGCACACAGGAAAGCCACCTGGGCTCGGACATGGGCTGCAACAACACCGTCGGCAAGTAAGTCGGAACCATCGTTGGTGCCCCGGCCGGTCGGCCGGGGCACCACGGTTTTCATATCGCCGGAAAGCCGAAATGCCGGACCGGGAGCAATGCCGGTCCGGCATTCGCCGATCGCACCTCAGAAATCGATGTGAATCGGCTTGATGTGCGGCTTCTTGACGTGCAACGGCGCAATGTACGGCTTCTTGATATGGGGCCGCTTGAACCCTCTGGGCATCGGCGCCGTGTTGGAGCAGTCCACAACCGGACCGACGTTCGTGGACCCGTTGTTCAGCATGCCGTCCTCAGGCAGCACCAGGCGCGGCCGGGATTCCGTCGAGCAGCTCTGCGTCTGCTTGAAGACATACGTGCCGCGCTTGTCGGAGTGGACGGTCTGGCTCTTGTGCACGCAGGTGGTTTCCCCTGCGGCGTTGGTCTTGCAGCCGCGCGGGTTCTCATCCGCCTGTGCGTGCGCGGCTCCGACGCAGATCACGGCGATACTTCCGATGATCCCCGAGACGGTTGCGATTTTCTGCCGACTGAACATGTGCTCTGTTCCTTTGGGATCGGTGTTCAGGACCCGGCGCCCGACGTGTCTTCAGTTGCATCCGGCGACGGAATCGGTACAGCCCGGACGCGCACCCTGATGGGTTCACTGCGCGACCGGGCTGCAATTGCCGTTGCGGGCGGGGCTTGTTTACCGGGAGCCGTAGGGGGCGGCGTACTGCGGCGCGGCGTACTGGGGCCCCCCGTACTGCGGTGCGGCGTACTGCGGCGCGGCCTGGGGGACGTACTGCGGGATGTACTGGGGCGCGGGCTGAGGTGCGGCCATCGGGGCAGCCTGGGGCGCGGCCTGCGGGCCGTACCCCGGCGCGAGGTTGACGTTCATCGGCGCGAAGTACGGAGCCGCCTGCGGGGCACCGTACGGAGACGCCTGCGGGGCACCGTACGGAGCCGCCTGCGGAGCCGACTGCGGGCCACCCCACCCGCCGCCTCCGTAGGCCACGGCGTTCGCCTGCGAGGAGGCCACCGCGGTGACCCCGTCGCCCCAGCCGTCGTGGGCACTGCTGACCCCGGCACCGAGGGCGGAGAGCCCCGCGACCGCCGCAATTACGGCCGCGGCCCGCTGAAACATGCGCATGATTAGACCCTTTCCTAGCTGGGCGGGAAGCCCTGGCTTGACTACTTAATGTGAGCATATACACACGAAACGTAGCCATTTGGGATCTTGGGTCCTTCCATGCACCGTGTCGGCTTATGGCAAAGCAGCCTTCCGCCCGCGCGGTCGCGGACTTGGAGGGGTATATGAGAGAGCTATAGGGAGTTGGTGATGCAGTTCGGTCGCGCACTCGGCGCTCTCTCGTAAAACGACGATTCCCCGGGCCCAAGTCACGGGCAGCGGGAGGCAGTCACCCATTTGCCGCCGGACGCAGAAAGACAGACGTAGAGACGCCGGCGTAGAGACGCAGACGTAGAAACAAGCGGATGGCCGGTCCGGGTCGCCCCGGTCCGGCCATCCGCTGCTGGGAACGTGCGGGCCTCAGCCGAACAGGCCGCCGGGCAGCTCCGAGGGGTGGTCGTTGTCCTGGGGTCCCGGATCATTGGGGGAACAGGTCACCTGGGGGCCGATCTTCGTGCTCCCGCTGTTCAGAAGGGGGATGACGGGCAGCTCCATGGGCGTCTGCGGCGTGCAGGTGTTCGCCCGGCGGACGATGTAGTCGTCACCGTCGGCCGTCTTGCCCGCGAACCCCTGGATGCAGGTGACGTCGCCGGACGCGGCCACGGTGCAGCCGCCCGGTCCTGCTGCGGCATACGCCTGGGTGATGCCGGTACAGGTCACGGCGAGACTGCACAGAAGCCCCGAGACGGCCGCGATCTTCTTCCTACTGAACATGTGATCCGTTTCCTTTGTGAGGGGCACCCGGGCGCCGCGCGCCGCGAGCCGGCCCGTTTCGCCTACGAAGTGAAGGGCTGACCTGCTGAAGGAACTTCCAGAGCCATCACGAACGCATGCGCGCCACAGGAGCGGCCTCGCGCTCCGGGCGGCCACACGTGAACGGGCCCCTGCGGGGGGGTGACCCCGAGGGGCTCGCGGAAAGCGTCGCGCACGATTACGCAGTGAAGGCGTTGTTGAACTGACCACAGGTGGTGTCGAAGGTCTCGGAGAGACCGAGCACGCCGATCGGGAGGTCGCCGTCAGCCACCGTCTGCGGGCTGCACTCCTGGTAGGGGCGGTAGTGCTCGGTTGCCTTCGGCGCAGTGCCGTAGACGTGACCGTGCTCCTGGTGGGCAGCGCGGTGGGGCGCGGCCGCCTTCGGCGCAATGCGCTCGACCGTCGTCGACACACTGCGGTGTGTGGCGGTGTGGCTGTGCCCGTGGGGGCTGGCACTGTGGCTCTTCCCGTGCCCGTGACTGTGCCCGTGACCGTGACCGTCGGCGTAGGCGGTGCCGGTGCCGGCACCGATGGCGGAGAGACTGCCGGCCGCCACTGCTGCTGCGATCATGGCCTGTTGAAGCTTGCGCATGAAACCCTCGGTCCTTCATTGCCTGGATGTCGAGGCAGATTGCCTACTGTGACTGAACGAACACTAGCAGTAACAACTAGGCATTCCACACTTCCTGATATCCCGTGTCCACTCGACTCGCGGTAACTCCGGCTTCCGCAAAGTCCGTTCGCCGGACCCGAATGAACTCCGTTTTCCCGAGCGCGACTTGTTCGTATGTTGAAATGCCCGGACCGGCAAATACCGAGGTCCGGCAGCCCGATTGGCTCACATCCGCCGATCACTCAATCCACTCAAAAGTGGGAACACATCATGTTCCGGGTATCTCCTTTCCCGGTCGCGGCATTCCCTTGATCGGGTCCGCCCGATTCGGGCTCCAACTGCGAACGGAGACGCCCGTGCGAATCACCGACATCCAGCGCTGCGAGGTCCGGCCCGGACGGCTCGTCGAGTGGGCGCTCAGTCCGGCGACCGTCACGGTAGCGGCGGGCCTTCCGGAGGACCCCCGACCGCCGGCGTACCTCCAGGAGTCGCACATCAGGACCGCCCGGACGGTGCACGAGGACGGTCTGTTCGTACCGACCTGGATCGGTACGGCATTCGACATCCCGGGCAGCGTCGACCTCGACGCGCTGCAGGACGCACTGCGCGGCTGGACGCTTCGGCACGAGACGCTGCGCAGCGGCTTCCGCTGGGAGGGCGACGAGATGCGCCGCTTCACACTCGACGCCGACGACGTGTCACTGCATCGCGAGGACATCGGCGACTTCACCGACACGGGCCGGCTCGTCCAGCACCTCCAGGACCGCTTCGACGCCGTCGCGAGCGCGCTGCGCTGGCCCAACTTCCTCTATGCGGCGGTCATCAGGGACGAGGGCACCAGCCTGTACATCGCCTTCGACCACAGCAATGTCGACTCCTACTCCATCCAGCGCATGCCCGCCGAGATCCACGAGCTCTACACCGCGGCCGTCGAGGGCCGCCCCGTGGAGGAGTCGCCGGTCGGCAGTTACGTCGACTTCTGCGAGATCGAGCGCGCGGACGCCGACCGGATCGATGTGACCCACGAGATCGTCGGCCGCTGGCGGGAGTTCATCCGGAGGGGCGACGGGCAGTTCCCCAACTTCCCCGTCGAGCTGGGTCTTGAGCCCGACTGCGGCCTGCCCAGGCAGAAGATGATGCGCGAACTGCTCGTCGACTCGGACGCCGCCGCGGCGTTCGAGTCGTACTGCCGGCCCTTCGGCGGCAGCCTCGTCGGTGTCCTGGCCGCCACCAGCCTGATCGTCCACGAGATCGGCGGACAGCCCGTCTACCGCTCGGTCGTGCCGTTCCACACCCGGGTGAAGTCCAAGTGGTCCAACTCCGTGGGCTGGTACGTCGGCGGCGCGCCGATCGAGATCCCCATGGACCAGGCACCCGACCTCCCCAGCGCCCTGAAAGCCGTGCGCGCCGAGCTGCAGGCCAACAGGGCGATGGCACGCATGCCCCTGGCCCGCGTACTGCGCCTGCTCGGCGAGGACTTCCGCCCGACCTCGCCCGACGCGTACTCGATCGTCTCGTTCGTCGACGCGCGGGGCATCCCCGGTTCGGAGCGGTGGGACGAGCTGGCGGCCTACGGCCTCGTCAGGGTGTCGTACGGCGACAAGGTGTGCATCTGGCTGAACCGGCTCCACGAGGGCCTGTGGTTCACCTGCCGCTACCCCGACACCGACATCGCGTACAAGAACATGCGGCTGTACGTCGAGCGGCTGCGGGACGTCATCCTCACCGTGGCCGGCGAGCAGCGCGCCAGTGAGCTGGCGCCGCACGATCTTGCCGGGTGAAGAGCACGAACAGGGGCAGCCCACCTGGGGCTGCCCCTGTTCACCGAGCCCCCTGTCGGATTCGAACCGACGACCTTCGCTTTACAAGAGCGGCGCTCTGACCAGCTGAGCTAAGGAGGCCTGCACGTATGCGTCGCGTACGTGCCCGTGCAGTGTACCCAGGTCCCAGCCGCCCTCTGTCGAAAATTTCCGCGAAGTTCACAGCCCCCCGGGTACTGACAGATCAGGCAAACGCCAGGTAGCGTCCTGAGCCAGTTCACTCTCGTGGACTACACCACCACCTTCCTACAACGGATCGTCCGGCACGTTCCTGCCGGTAGAAGGGGGCCCATCACCATGGCCACTGTTACGTTCGACAAGGCGACCCGGATCTACCCGGGCACCGAGAAGCCCGCCGTCGACGGTCTGGAGATCGAAGTCGGGGACGGCGAGTTCCTCGTCCTTGTCGGTCCGTCCGGCTGCGGCAAGTCCACCTCGCTCCGGATGCTCGCGGGGCTCGAGGACGTGAACGCCGGCGCCATCCGCATCGGTGACCGCGACGTCACCCACCTGCCGCCCAAGGACCGGGACATCGCCATGGTGTTCCAGAACTACGCGCTGTACCCGCACATGACCGTCGCCGACAACATGGGCTTCGCGCTCAAGATCGCCGGCGTCAACAAGGCGGAGATCCGCAAGAAGGTCGAGGAGGCCGCGAAGATCCTCGACCTGTCCGAGTACCTGGACCGCAAGCCCAAGGCCCTGTCCGGTGGTCAGCGTCAGCGTGTCGCCATGGGCCGCGCCATCGTGCGTGAGCCCCAGGTGTTCCTCATGGACGAGCCGCTGTCCAACCTGGACGCCAAGCTCCGTGTGTCCACCCGTACGCAGATCGCGTCGCTGCAGCGCCGTCTCGGCATCACCACCGTCTACGTCACCCACGACCAGGTCGAGGCCATGACGATGGGCGACCGCGTGGCCGTACTCAAGGACGGTCTGCTCCAGCAGGTCGACTCGCCGCGCAACATGTACGACCGCCCGGCGAACCTGTTCGTCGCCGGCTTCATCGGCTCCCCCGCCATGAACCTGGTCGAGGTGCCGATCACCGACGGCGGCGTGAAGTTCGGCAACAGCGTCGTCCCGGTCAACCGCGACGCCCTCAAGACCGCGGCCGACAAGGGTGACCGCACGGTCACCGTCGGCGTCCGTCCCGAGCACTTCGACATCGTCGAGGAGAACGGCGGCGCCGCGAGCTCCCTGTCGAAGGACACCGAGGACGCCCCGGCCGGCCTCGCCGTCTCCGTGAACGTCGTCGAGGAGCTCGGCGCCGACGGCTACGTCTACGGCACCGCCGAGGTCGGCGGCGAGACCAAGGACCTGGTCGTCCGTGTCGAGGGCCGCCGGGTCCCGGAGAAGGGCTCCACGCTGCACGTGGTGCCGCGGCCGGGCGAGACCCACGTGTTCTCGACCTCCACGGGCGAGCGCCTCACCGACTGAGGCCACTCGGCCGACCGGCAACTCGCGAAACACCCATCCCGGGTAATTCACCCAGGTTGACGAAGAAGGGCCCCGCAGACCCCTGCGGGGCCCTTCTTGTTGTCGACATTTACCCCGGCACACCGGTCATTTCGAGCACTGTGCGTCAACCTCGTACCCGATCCGAGGCCTTGTTCCATCCCCCGAATTGATTACTAAATGTCGCCAAATCATCACCGGGCGCTACTCTCACTCGCGTGAAGCACTCCACTAACCAACAGACGCGACGCGGCCGGGGCCCCGCCCGCCGGATCGGCCGCACGCTCGCCCTCGTCCTGCCCGTCGTCCTGGTGCTTTCCGGGACCCTCGCGGTCACCCGAGTCAACTGGACGGGCAACCCCTCGAACTCGGTCCTCACCGCCTCGGACGCGTCCGACATCGCCTCGGACGCCAAGGCCGCCCACCGCGCCCCGCAGGACGTGCTGCGCGACAAGCTCCTGGGCCAGCTCCAGGAGGAGGACCCGGGCACGGTGCTCATGCACCTCCAGCAGGCCGTGAACGAGCGCCCGTCGCTCGCCAAGCACTGCGTGTCCATCGCCCGCTCCCTGGGCCGCGCCGCGGTCCGTATGTACGGCCCCACGCGCGCCCAGTCCTATGCCCGCCCGGTCTGCGACACGTCCTTCGCCTCGGGCGTCGCGGGCGCGCTCAGCTGAAGCTGAACCCGTCCCTCCTCCGCCGCGGACACTACGGACAGTTCGGAGGAGGGTAACGGCTCATTAAGGAACGGTTGCCGGCACCGGACGGGGGCGGGACGCACCGTACAGTTCGGGCATGACCCATCCGACCGCCGCGTCCCGCCCCGTTCAAGCCGTCGTCCTGGCCGGTGGCCAGGGCTCCCGGCTGCGTCCCTACACCGACGACCGGCCCAAGCCGATGGTCGAGATCCCCGGTACGGGGACTCCGATCATCGGCCATCAGCTTGCCTGGCTGGCCGAGGAGGGTGTGACGGACGTGGTGGTCAGCTGCGGCCATCTCGCCGAGGTGCTGCAGGACTGGCTGAAGTCGGCCGACCTGCCGGTGAAGGTGACGACGGTCGTGGAGACGGAGCCCCTCGGCCGCGGCGGCGGACTGAAGTACGCCGCCGCCCATCTCCCCCATCCGGACCGGCCCTGGTACGCCACCAACGGCGACATCTGGACCCGCTTCTCGCTGCGCGACATGGCGGACTTCCACACGGAGCGCGACGCGGTCGCGACACTGGCCCTGGCCCGCCCGCGCATCCCCTGGGGCGCGGTGAAGACGGACGGCTTCGGGCACATCACGGACTTCATCGAGGCACCGCCGTCGACGTTCGAGATCAACGCGGGTGTGTACGTCTTCTCCCCCGAGTTCGCCGGGCTGCTTCCCGAGCGCGGGGACCACGAGCGTACGACGTTTCCGCATCTGGCCCGTGAGCGGCGGCTGGCCGGGTTCACGATCCCTCAGGGGGCGTACTGGCGCGCCATCGACACGGCGAAGGATCTGACCGAAGCCGCGAAGGAGCTGGCCGCTCTGGGGCGGTGAGAGCTCGCTCCATACGGTCGATTGTTGGCTGCGGGTCCGTGGGGGTTGATCGCGCAGTTCCTCGCGCCCCTCAAAACCAAAAGCGAAGAGGTCCCGCACGGTTCTCGTGCGGGACCTCTTCGTATGGACCCGGTGTTTCAGCCGGTGGGCGGGCCCAGGATGCCGCCCGTCGGCTCGGCTACCCCAGTAGGCCGCCCACCAGGCCGGGCTCGCCGGAGGAGGAGCCTCCGGACCCTGTGCCGCCGTCCCCGCCGGTGCCGCCGGAGGTGGGGCCGGAGCTGGTGCTGGGGGCGCCTCCGGACGGTGAGGAGTGCTGGGGCGGGGTCTGGCCGGCGGTGCCCTGGGTCTGGCTGGGCGCGCCGCCGGTCGCGGTGGCGCCCGGTGTGGTCGCCGCGCCGGACGGTGTGGAGCCGGCGGTGGCGCCCTGGGTGGGCGCGTTCGAGGCCGACGGGGACTGGCTGTGCCGCTTGTGCGGCTCCTGCGGGAGCGGGGAACCCGGCAGTTCGTTGCGCGGGGCCTCGCCGGGACCGGGGACGATCACGCGGTCGGCGTCGCGGACCGCACCGCCGAGCAGCGAGCCGACGAGCAGGGTGAGGCCGGTCGCGATGGCCGTGACGAGGGCGCCGCGGCGCAGGACGTAGGCGCGCAGGTCCCAGATGTCGGAGCAGGGTCCCAGGCGCCGCCAGGCGCTGCCGGCGAGGCGGCCGTCCACGGAGTAGACGGGAGCGCCCGCGATGATCAGCGGGGACCAGGCGGCGAGGTAGATGATGTCGGGGGCGTCGTAGGCGGGAACGGTCTTCCAGCTGACGGTGACGATCAGCGCGGCCGACAGCAGTGCGCCGAAGACGGCGGCGACCCGCTGCCAGCAGCCCAGGACCGTGAGCACGCCCACGACGACCTGCGCGAAGGCGATGACGAGGCCGGAGCCGACGGGGTGCTGCAGGGCGAACTGCCGCAGTGGCTCGGCGACTTCCCAGGGGTGCAGGGTGTTGAGCCACTTGACCATGGAGCCGCGCTTGCCGCCGTCGAAGTAGACGGGGTCGCACAGCTTGCCCATCCCGGCGTAGACGGAGATGAAGCCGAGGAAGATGCGCAGGGGGAGGAGGACGACGCCGAGGTTCATGCGGCGGCCGGGGTAGTAGGCGTGCCGCGCCGGGTCGACGCCGTGGCGCTTGGCGAACCGGTCCGTGCCGTCCGTCTCGTCGAATTCGTCGGTCTCGTCGAACTCGTCGTCCTCGTCGAAGTCCTCGAACTCCTGGGCTTCGTAGGCGTGCTCTTCGTCGTACGCGCTGCCGGCGGTGCGCATGCCGGGGAGGAAACGGGTGCCGGCGATGTCGTCGTGATACGTGCGCTGGGCGCCGACGATCGGGGTCTCGACGGTCTGTTCCAGCTCGTCGTAGACCTCGTCGTAGCCGCCGACCCCGACGCGGGGGATGACCTGGGTGGCTCCGGCGTCGGCCGGCGAGTCCTCGCCGTGCCGGACGCTGCCTCCCCGTACGGCCTGGAGCAGGCGGTGCGCGCCGGTGTCGTCGGGGGCGGACCTGCCGCTCCAGACGACGGGCCGGCGCCGGGCGCCCGCGCCCGCTCTGCCCGCTGCGGTACCGACGACGGGCGGGCGGGCGGCGTCCTGGGCGGCAGTCAAGTGCCGTGCGATCCGCGGCGATCGGGTGCGGGCCGAGGCGCCGAGCTGCACGCGGAAACTCGCATGATTGACGATGACCTGCGCCGGATCGCTCGGCACTTTCACCATGCTCAGCGCGGGAGCGTCATCGAATCCCGACGGGCCGTCCCCCGGGGGCGTGCGGGGTGTTCTGGTGTCCACACTCATCTAACCGAGTGACGTGTGCTTAGGACACTGCTTTGACCCGCCAGATGTGTCCGGATCGCGTCAACGTTGTCCGGGACGCCCAGATTGACCCGTACGAGTGAGAATACGGACGCGTGTTCAGACGCGCCGACGTGCCGCCTCGTACAGCACGATCCCCGCTGCCACACCGGCGTTCAGCGACTCCGCACCGCCCGGCATCGGAATCCGCACCCTGAAGTCGCAGGTTTCGCCCACGAGTCGGGACAGGCCCTTGCCCTCGCTGCCGACCACGATCACGACGGGGCCGTCCAGGGCCGCCAGTTCGCCGATCTCGGCCTCTCCGTCGGCGGCGAGGCCGACGACCACGATGCCCTGCTTCTTGTACGCCTCCAGGGCGCGCGTCAGGTTGGTGGCGCGGGCGACAGGCGTACGGGCGGCGGTGCCGGCGGACGTCTTCCAGGCGCCGGCGGTCATGCCGGCCGCGCGCCGCTCGGGCACGACGACGCCGTGGCCGCCGAAGGCGGAGACGGAGCGGACGACGGCGCCGAGGTTGCGCGGGTCGGTCACGCCGTCGAGGGCGACGATCAGCGGGTCCTCGCCGTCGTCGTAGGCGGCGCTCGCCAGGTCCTCGGGGTGGGCGTACTCGTACGGCGGGACCTGGAGGACGAGGCCCTGGTGGTTGAGGCCGTTGGTCATGCGGTCGAGCTCGGGGCGGGGGGCCTCCATGAGGTTGATCCCGCCGCGCTCCGCGGCGAGCTGGAGGGCCTCGCGGACGCGCTCGTCGTTGTCGATGAACTGCTGGACGTAGAGCGTCGAGGCGGGCACGCCCTCGCGGAGCGCCTCGACCACCGGGTTGCGGCCCACGACCAGTTCGGACGACGACTTGCCGCCGCGGCCGCGCGGCACGGGACGGCGCTGCACCTGCTTGGCCTTGGAGGTCGCGATGCGGTTCTTCTTGTGCCCCTTGCGCATCTCGGCGGGCGGGGTCGGACCCTTGCCCTCCAGGCCCTTGCGCCGCTGGCCGCCACTGCCGACCTGCGCGCCCTTCTTGCCGGACATGCGGCGGTTGTTGGCTGCCATGACCTACCCGTCTGCTCTCTGAAGAGGCTCTGAAGAATCTCTGCTGAAGTGAAGCGTGTGTGCGTACGTCTATGAAGTGTGCCGCCCGGACGGCCGGGCGGCACAATCGATCTTCTGATCAGCTGCTGGGCTCAGCGCGGGCCGAGGCTCCAGCGCGGACCCTGCGGGCCGTCCTCGATGGCCAGCCCCGACTGGTTGAGCTGGTCGCGGATGGCGTCCGCGGTGGCCCAGTCCTTGCGTCCGCGGGCGGCCTCGCGCTGGTCGAGGACCAGGCGTACGAGGCTGTCCACGACGCCGTGCAGATCGTCGCCGCGGTCGGCCTCGCCGGCCCAGTGCTCATCGAGCGGGTCGAGCCCGAGGACGCCGAGCATGGCGCGCACCTCGGCGAGGCGGGCCACGGCGGCTTCCTTGTCGTCGGCCGCGAGGGCGGAGTTCCCCTGCCGGACCGTCGTGTGCACGATGGCGAGGGCCTGGGGCACGCCCAGATCGTCGTCCATGGCCTCGGCGAAGGCGGGCGGCACCTCGGCGGACGGTTCGACCACGCCGGCCTTCTCCACGACCCGCTGCACGAAGCCCTCGATGCGCGCGAACGCCGACTCGGCCTCGCGCAGCGACTCCTCGCTGTACTCGATCATCGAGCGGTAGTGCGGGGTGCCGAGGTAGTAGCGCAGCACGATCGGACGCCACGTCTTGACCATCTCGCTCACGAGCACGCTGTTGCCCAGGGACTTCGACATCTTGTCGCCGGCCATGGTCACCCAGGCGTTGTGCACCCAGTACTGGGCGAAGTCGTCGCCGTAGGCCTTGGCCTGGGCGATCTCGTTCTCGTGGTGCGGGAAGATCAGGTCGAGGCCGCCGCCGTGGATGTCGAAGGCGGTGCCCAGGTATTTGTGCGCCATGGCCGAGCACTCCAGGTGCCAGCCCGGACGGCCGCGGCCCCACGGGGTCCCCCAGGTCGGCTCGCCCGGCTTGGCGGACTTCCACATCGCGAAGTCGCGCGGGTCGCGCTTGCCGGTCTCGCCGGTCCCCGAGGGCTGCTGCAGGTTGTCGAGCTCCTGGCGCGACAGCTGCAGATAGCCCGGGAAGGAGCGCACGTCGAAGTAGACGTTGCCGTCGGCCTCGTAGGCGTGTCCGCGCTCGATGAGCCCCTGCATCATCTCGACCATCTCGGTCACGTGCCCGGTGGCGCGCGGCTCGTAGGCGGGCGGGAGGCAGCCGAGGGCGGTGTAGCCGTCGTTGAAGGCGCGCTCGTTCTCGTAGCCGATCGACCACCACGGGCGGTTCTGCTCGGCCGCCTTGGCGATGATCTTGTCGTCGATGTCCGTGACGTTCCTGATGAACGTCACGTCATAGCCGCGGTACTCGAACCAGCGGCGCATGATGTCGAAGTTGAGGCCCGAGCGGATGTGCCCGATGTGCGGTGCGGACTGCACGGTGGCACCACAGAGGTAGATCGAGACACAACCCGGCTTGAGCGGGGTGAAATCACGGATCTGCCGGGCGCTGGTGTCGTACAGCCGAATAGTCACCACTCCAGGGTAGTGGGCGTAAGGCAATGCCTTGCGCCCCTTCCGCTCAAGGGGGACGGTTTCGTGACGTTCACCCTCGGACGGCCCGCACCACCAGCGCCGTCGCCACCGCCATCAGGCCCTCGTCGCGGCCCGGGAACCCGAGGCCGTCCGTCGTCGCGCCCGACACCGACACCGGTGCGCCGGCCGCCTCGGACAGCAGCTTCTGTGCCTCGTCGCGGCGCTTGCCGATCTTGGGGCGCGGGCCCACGACCTGTACGGCGATGTTGCCGATCCGGAAGCCCGCCTCGCGGACGATGCGGGCGGCCTCGGTCAGGAGGGTGACGCCGGATGCGCCGGACCACTCGGGGCGGCCGGTGCCGAAGTGTTGGCCCAGGTCGCCGAGGCCGGCGGCCGAGAACAGTGCGTTGCACGCGGCGTGCGCGACGACGTCCGCGTCGGAGTGGCCGGCCAGCCCCGGGCCCTCGCCCTCCCACTTCAGGCCCGCGCACCACAGCTCGCGGCCCTCCTCGAAGGCGTGGATGTCGGTGCCGATGCCGACCTGGGGCAGCGGGGGAAAGGCCTCAGAAGCCATCGTTCAGCCTCCTGCGGGCCAGGACCGCCTCCGCCAGGACCAGGTCCAGCGGGCGCGTGACCTTGAAGGCCTCCTCGTGGCCGGGTACGACCACCACCTGCAGGCCCAGCTGTTCGATCATGCTCGCGTCGTCGGTGACATCGTCGGTCACCGTCTCGTGGGCGTGGATCAGCGTGGCCCGGTCGAAGCCCTGCGGGGTCTGTACGGCACGCAGGCGAGCCCGCTCCGGGGTGGCCACCACCGGCTCCGGCTCGCCCGGCTCGCCCGCCGGCTCGACCTCCTTCACCGTGTCGGCGAGGGGCAGCGCGGGTACGACGGCCGGGGACCCCTCCCGCACCGCCTCGATCACCGCGTCCACCGTGTCCACCGGCACCAGCGGCCGCGCGGCGTCGTGCACCAGCACGATGTCGTAGTCGGGCGGCAGGGCGTCGAGGCCGAGCTTCACGGACTCCTGGCGCGAGTCGCCGCCCGGGACGACGAGGAAGTCGGTCCGCTCGGGTAGCGCGTGTGCGTCGAGGAGCGACTTGACCTCGGGTGCGCCGTCGGGCGGCGCCACGACGACGACCAGGGAGACCGCGCGGGACGCGGCCATCGCGCGCACCGCGTGGATGAGCATGGGGGTGCCGCCCAGCGCGCGGAGCGCCTTGGGGGCGCCCGGCCCGAGACGTACGCCTCGTCCGGCGGCCGGAATCACGGCAGCCGTTCGGGTTCCCGCGGGCGAAGGGCGCGAATCGTCAGACATCGGTTCCTGTCAGGTTTGTGTGCTGGCCTTGCGTGGGTATGGCCTGGGAAGTGCCGGGCGCGACGCCTTGACCGGACCCTTCCGTGACACTGGTCGAGCCAGCAGCCCGGGCCCGGCACGCCAAGTATCTCGGGGGAACCTCCCCGACAGGGACGACGTACGCAAGGCGCCTGGGTACGAACATGCCGCAGCGCCCGGCGACAGGAAATACGTCATCGGGCACCGCGGCATTTCAATGTACTGAGTGCTGAAGCGGGCTTGCGCCTGCGACAGGTTTCAGGACGCGAGAACCTCGTCGAGCAGGGCCTCGGCCTTGTCCTCGTTCGTGTTCTCCGCGAGGGCGAGCTCGCTCACCAGGATCTGGCGGGCCTTGGCGAGCATGCGCTTCTCACCGGCGGACAGTCCGCGCTCACGCTCACGACGCCACAGGTCACGCACGACTTCCGCGACCTTGATGACATCGCCGGAGGCGAGCTTCTCCAGATTTGCCTTGTAACGACGAGACCAGTTCGTGGGCTCCTCGGCATACGGCGCGCGCAGCACCTCGAAGACCCGGTCCAGCCCGTCCTGACCGACCACATCACGCACGCCGACGAACTCCGCATTGTCCGCTGGCACACGCACCGTCAGGTCACCCTGGGCGACCTTCAGCACCAAGTAGGTCTTGTCCACGCCTTTGATCTGGCGAGTTTCGATGGCCTCGATCAGCGCGGCCCCGTGATGGGGATAGACCACGGTGTCGCCAACCTTGAACGTCATGTGACAGGTACCCCTTCCGTGGCTATCCAGGGTAACACGGAAACCGCGGGTTCTGAATGGCGTTTTCGCAGGTCAGGGCATATCTCGGGGCTTGACAACAGCAACAGGAACGTGCTGCGCGGCCCGAGCGGAAGAAGGTATTCGCAGGTCGGAGCGGCTCTCCGGGGGAGGAGAAACGCGCACGTTACACACATCCGGAGGCCTCTCCAAGTGGACGAACGTCCCCATATGTCTGGTTCCAAGTGTGCGACTTCCGCTACTCCGTTCGGTGCCGGGAGTCGCTTCCGCGTCGATTCCGGAATTGATCATCGGCACCCCACTACGTGACCTGTTGTTCTGCGGCTTGTTCTGCGGTGTGATCAATTCCGGGGGCGGCCGCGCATTCCTTCACGGAAATTTTGCGCACCGTCGTACGGGGTATGCCGGAGGGACTTATGTGAATGGCGGACGAGCATGTGGGCTACCCCCTGGTGAGCGATGCCGGGGGCTGGAGGGAGGGTCGGGTGCGGTGACTCGGGAACGGCTCGGTAACCTAAGGCCGCTGACAGACACTTAGGGCGGCTTTATGAGTCGCCACGCTCGAGTCAAGGAGTTGCCGCCGCCGTGAGCAGCAGCCTTCGACGCGGCGCACTCGCCGCCGCCGCCATCGCGTTCTCGATCGCCTCGCTCGCCGCGTGCGGCGCGGGCGGCGACGCCCAGACGTTGGAGGTCAAGCCGGACAACGCGGCGACCAAGGCCGGATACCTCAAGGTCCAGAACGTCACCATCATCACCCAGCCCGACCTGCAGTCGACGGGCCCCGCCGTGATCGCCGCGACCCTCTTCAACAACGGGGCCACAGCCCAGACGCTGGACTCGATCACCGTGCCCGGCACCGGCAAGACCGCCGAGCTCAAGCCCGCCAAGGGCAACGGACCGCTGACCGTCCCGGCCCACGGCTCCCTCATCATCGGCGGCAAGGGGAACGCCTCGGCCTCCCTGGCCAGCGGCCGCGATGCCATCCAGGACGGCAACGCGCAGAAGGTCACCTTCACCTTCAGCGAGACCGGCCAGGTGAGCCTGCGCGCCTTCGTGGTCCCCGCCGAGAGCTACTTCACCAAGTGGGGTCCGAGCGAGGTCCCGACCACCGCACCGTCCAAGACCCCCAAGCCGGGCGCCAGCACATCGGCGACCCCGGGCGGCTCGGCCTCCCCCTCGAACACCCCGAGCAGCTCGGCCACCCCGACCGACGCGGCCTCCGCGAGCGCGACGGCTTCCGCCGGTCACTGAGCAGCGCCGTACGGCAGCAGTCGTACAGCGGCAGTCGTACGACAGAAGGGCGGGACCTCTCCAGGAGGTCCCGCCCTTCGCCGTAAGGCCTGGTGGATGGCCTACGGCTCGAACTTGTAGCCGAGGCCGCGGACCGTCACCAGATACCGGGGCGCGCCCGGGTCCGGCTCGATCTTGGCGCGGAGGCGCTTGACGTGGACATCGAGGGTCTTGGTGTCGCCCACGTAGTCGGCGCCCCAGACCCGGTCGATGAGCTGCATGCGCGTCAGGACGCGGCCCGCGTTGCGCAGCAGCATCTCGAGCAGGTCGAACTCCTTGAGGGGCAGGTCGACCTTGGAGCCGGAGACCGTGACCACATGGCGGTCCACGTCCATGCGGACCGGACCGGCCTCCAGGGCGGCCGGGGTGACCTCCTCGGGCTCGCCGCGGCGGCGCAGGACGGCCCGGATGCGGGCGACCAGCTCGCGAGAGGAGAACGGCTTGGTGACATAGTCGTCGGCTCCTATTTCCAGGCCGACCACCTTGTCGATCTCGCTGTCCTTGGCGGTCACCATGATGACGGGGACATTGGAGCGGCCGCGCAGCTGGCGGCACACTTCGGTGCCCGGCAGGCCGGGCAGCATCAGGTCGAGGAGGACGAGGTCGGCGCCGTTGCGCTCGAACTCGTCGAGTCCGTCGGGCCCGGTGGTCGCGACGGCGACCTCGAAGCCCTCTTTGCGGAGCATGTATGACAGGGCGTCGGAGAAGGACTCCTCGTCCTCGACGACGAGCACACGGGTCACGGAAGGACCTCCGGGGCGGGAAGCGGTTCGTACGGGGATGACTGGGGGGTGGTTCGGCCGGCCTCGTCGTCGAGATCGTCCGGGTCGGGGTGCTGGTGCGCGCGGTCGCGGGCAACCCCCGCCTCCGGCAGCCTCAGGGTGAACGTGGAGCCCTGACCCTCGGAGCTCCACACCGTGACCTCCCCGCCGTGCGAGGCGGCCACGTGCTTGACGATCGCCAGCCCGAGGCCCGTGCCGCCGGTGGCACGGGAGCGGGCGGGGTCGACGCGGTAGAAGCGCTCGAAGATGCGCTCCTTGTCCTTGTCGGAGATGCCGATGCCCTGATCGGTCACGGCGACCTCGATGTGGTCACCGCCGGGCGCGGTCACCCGGCGGGCGGCTATGCCCACGCGGGTGCGGGCCGGCGAGTAGTTGACGGCGTTCTCGACAAGGTTGCCCAGGGCGGCGGCCAGTTGACCCCTGTTACCCCAGACGTGCAGGTCGGCGGTGCCGCCGGCGGCCATGGTGATCTGCTTGGTGCCGGCCTGGTGGCGGCAGCGGTCGATGGCCTCGGCGACCAGCTCGTCCACGCGGACGGGTTCGGCGTCCTCGAGGGGGTCGTCGTTCTGGACCCTGGACAGGTCGATGAGCTCCTGCACCAGGCTGGTGAGCCGGGTGGCCTCGATCTGCATACGGCCGGCGAAGCGCTCCACCGCCTCCGGGTCGTCGGAGGCGTCCATGACGGCCTCCGACAGGAGGGAGAGCGCGCCGACGGGCGTCTTCAGCTCATGGCTCACGTTCGCGACGAAGTCGCGGCGTACCGCTTCGATGCGGCGGGCCTCGGTGAGGTCCTCGACCAGCAGGAGCACCAGCCGGGAGCCGAGCGGGGCCACGCGCGCGGAGACGGCGAGTGCTTCGCCGCCCCGCCCTGTCCCCCGCCGCGGCAGATCCAGCTCCACCTGGCGTATCTCCCCGTCCCGCCGTGTGTCCCTGGCCATCTTCAGCATCGGCTCCACCGAGAGCCGACCGCCGCGGACCAGCCCGAGGGCGTACGCCGCGGAGCTGGCCTTGACGACCGCGTCGGCCTCGTCGAGGACGACGGCCGAGGAGCGGAGCACGGAGAGGACGGTGTCCACGCCCGGCGGAAGCACCGGGTCCGTGTGCAGGGAGGTGCGGGTCGGGCGCTTCTGCTCCCGCTCGCTCCAGCGGAACGCCAGCATGGCGATCACGCCGGTGAGCACCCCGGCGATCGCTGCCGCTGCGGCGACCGCCGCGTTCACGTCCATGCAAACAGGTTAGGCATGGGGTACGACATCCCCACAGCCGTCGAGGTGCGACCTCGGACACTCGTCGCCCAGAGTTCACCTAGGAGCTAGTGATGGTTCATTTGTGGTGACGGAAACCGACGCGTACGGGCCGGATCGTGGGAGCGTGGGGTGCGAAGCGCCGGTTTTTGGCCGACGGATGACGACGGATTTCGGACGACTGACGCACGGGCCCCTGCCCCCGGCAGCCCCGAAGAACACGTAAGAGAGGGATCCCTGATGCGGGACGCGTACCACGAGGAACTGGATTCGATCGGCGACGGTCTGGTGGAGATGGCCAGGCTGGTCGGGTCGGCGATCGGGCGCGCCACGACCGCCATCCTCGACTCCGACCTGAAGCTGGCCGAAAGCATCATCGAGGGCGACCAGAAGGTCGACGACCTCCAGCACGACCTGGAGGCCCGGGCGATAGCCCTGCTGGCCCGCCAGCAGCCGGTGGCCACGGATCTCCGTATCGTCGTCACCTCGCTGCGTATGTCGGCCGACCTGGAGCGTTCGGGCGACCTGGCCCAGCACGTCGCAAAGCTCGCCCGCCTCCGCTTCCCGGAGCGCGCGATCCCGCACGACCTGCACGCGACCATCCTCGAGATGGGCCAGCTCGCGCAGCGCCTGATGGCGAAGGCGGCCGAGGTGATCATCACGAAGGACGTCGACCTGGCGCTCCAGCTGGAGCAGGACGACGACGAGATGGACCTGCTGCACCGCACCCTCTTCCAGCACCTGCTGGACGACCGCTGGCAGCACGGCATCGAGACGGCGGTGGACGTCACCCTCCTCGGCCGCTACTACGAGCGGTACGCCGACCACGCGGTGGCGGTCGCCAAGCGCGTGGTGTTCCTGGTGACGGGTGAGCACGCGGACGAGCTGCAGGCCGACATCCAGCCGGAGATCCAGGCGGTGGCGGGGGGCGACGGGGCGTAACGCCGAGGGGTGTCGAGGGGGCGTAAACCCTGAGACTGGGGCGTGTGGGCGCCACAGTGCGCCGTTGATGCGCCCAGCGGAGCGGGCATCCAATGGGCAAAGGCACCAGCCTCTAGGCCTCCAGGAGGACCCATGGCCGAAGCCCCCACCACGCCCGACCCGACGCAGGAGCGCGAGACGGACCAGCCCGCCGAGATCAAGAGCCTCCCGCTCTTCGGCGCGTGCGGCTGCGGCTCGGGCTGCGGCTGCGGGTGCCAGTCGGGCAATCCCTGTCAGTGCGGTTGACGGCGTACGACGCCGGTCTGTCCGTACAGCGGTGAAGGGTCCCGGTGAAGGTGCCGGGGCCCTTTGTCATGCGTGCGGGTCCGTACGAGCGCAGCATGGAGACAAGGGAAGCAAGGGAGTCGGCGTCGGAAGGAGGTACGGAGCCATGGCGCAGTTCATGGACGTACACCACGGGATGAAGGGCATCACGGCCGACCAGCTGCGGCAGGCCCACCAGGCCGACCTGGCCATAGAGAAGGACGAGGGCGTGCACTTCGAGAAGGCCTGGGCGGACCCCGAATCCGGCACGGTCTACTGCCTCTCGGAGGCCCCGTCGGCAGAGGCGGTCCAGCGCATCCACGAGCGGTCGGGCCACAAGGCCGACGAGGTGCACCCGGTGCCGCTGTCGGTCTGACGTCAGCAATCAGCCCCCTACCGGCGGAGAATCCGCAGGCAGGGGGCTTGATCGTTACGGCTTACTTCTTCTTGCCCTGGTTCTTGACCGCCTCGATCGCCGCCGCAGCCGCCTCCGGGTCGAGGTACTTGCCGCCGGGGGTGACCGGCTTGAAGTCGGCGTCGAGCTCGTAGTACAGCGGGATGCCGGTCGGGATGTTCAGGCCCGCGATGTCCGCGTCCGAGATGCCGTCCAGGTGCTTGACCAGGGCGCGGAGGCTGTTGCCGTGGGCGGCGACCAGGACCGTGCGGCCGGACAGGAGGTCGGGGACGATGCCGTCGTACCAGTACGGGAGCATGCGGACCACGACGTCCTTCAGGCACTCCGTGCGGGGGCGGAGCTCCGGGGGGATGGTCGCGTAGCGGGGATCGTCCGACTGCGAGAACTCCGTGCCGTCCTCGAGCGGCGGCGGAGGCGTGTCGTACGAGCGGCGCCACAGCATGAACTGCTCCTCGCCGAACTCCGCGAGGGTCTGCGCCTTGTCCTTGCCCTGGAGGGCGCCGTAGTGGCGTTCGTTGAGGCGCCACGAACGGTGTACGGGAATCCAGTGGCGGTCCGCGGACTCCAGCGCCAGCTGGGCCGTGCGGATCGCGCGCTTCTGGAGGGACGTGTGGACCACGTCGGGGAGGAGGTCGGCGTCCTTCAGGAGCTCACCGCCGCGGACTGCCTCCTTCTCGCCCTTCTCGTTCAGGTTCACGTCCACCCAGCCGGTGAACAGGTTCTTCGCGTTCCACTCGCTCTCGCCGTGGCGGAGGAGGATCAGCTTGTACGGTGCGTCGGCCATGTCTGAGAGCGTAATCCACACATTCGGGCCCCAGGGTGGCCGCCCAGCAGGCGGACAGTTGACGGCATCTGTTAATTGAGTGGCCGGGGGCGTTGGCTCGTGCGTAAGTTGTGCTCGCTGCCTGAGCCGCTTACAACCGTGTCATCCGTGGGGGATCCGTATGTCAGTCGCCGGCCTGAGACGTGCCGCCCGGGAGACCGTCTCCGGACTCCCCCGCGAGTTCTGGTGGCTGTGGACCAGCACCCTCGTCAACCGACTTGGTGCTTTTGTTGCGACTTTCATGGCTTTGTACCTGACGGTCGACCGCGGGTACTCCGCCTCCTACGCCGGTCTCGTCGCGTCCCTGCACGGGCTCGGCGGGGTCGTCTCGTCCCTGGGGGCGGGGGTGATGACCGACCGGCTCGGCAGACGGCCGACGCTCCTCATCGCCCAGGCGTCCACGGCCGCCTCCGTCGCCCTGCTCGGATTCGTGCACGACCCCGTCGCCATCGCCGCGGTCGCGTTCCTGGTGGGCATGGCGTCGAACGCCTCCCGGCCCGCGGTGCAGGCGATGATGGCCGACATCGTGCGGCCCGAGGACCGGGTGCGGGCCTTCTCCCTCAACTACTGGGCCATCAACCTCGGCTTCGCCGTCTCCTCCATGGCCGCCGGCTTCATCGCCGAAGTCAGCTATCTCGCCGGGTTCTTGATCGAGGCCGGGATGACGGCCGTCTGCGCGGTCGTGGTCTTCCTGAAGCTGCCGGAGTCCAGGCCGGTGCGGGCGGTCAAGGCCGCGCAGGACGACACCGTGGGGCTGGGGACGGTGTTGCGCGACCGGCGCTTCATGAGCGTCGTCGGGCTGTCCTTCCTCGTCGCCCTCGTGTTCCAGCAGGGCTCGGTCGGGCTGCCGGTCGCGATGGGTCGGGCCGGGTTCACTCCCGCCGACTACGGCATGGCGATCGCCGTCAACGGCATCCTGATCGTCGCGCTGCAGATCCCCGTCACGCGGGTCATCGAGCGCCGGGATCCTCGGCGGCTGCTCGTGGTCTCGTCCCTGCTGGCCGGGTACGGCTTCGGGCTCACCGCCTTCGCCGGGTCGGTCGGCGTCTTCGCGCTCACCGTGTGCGTGTGGACCCTCGCCGAGATCGTCAACGCGCCGACGCAGACCGGGCTGGCCGTCCGGCTCTCGCCGCTGCACGGCCGCGGCCGCTACCAGGGCATGTACACGCTCTCCTGGTCCCTTGCCGCGCTCGTCGCCCCGCTGATGTCCGGTGTCGTCATCGACCGGTTCGGGGCCGAGTGGCTGTGGGGGCTGTGCGCGGTCGTCGGCACGCTGGCAGCTGTCGGGTACGGCGCTCTTATGCGGCGGCTTCCCACGGCGGAGCCGGCGGCAGCGGTTCCGCCGCGGGAAGCCGCCGCCGGGGCGGAAGTCGGCGCGGGGTGAGGTGAGGGGGCTGCGGCCCGGCACCCGCTCCAGATCCGCAACGGGCGACGACCGCGCCGGTCAGTGCCCGGGAAGTTTCCCGACCCGCACCGAGAGCGTCACGGTGCAGGTCGGGGAATGAAGGCGTGGCCCGGCAGTCAGTGGCCGGAAGCCCAGTCGAAAGTCCCCCCGAGCTTGCGGAAGCCGGTGGCTCCCGAGTCGAAATCGGCGTTGGAGTGGGAGGCGGGACCGAAAACGCCGTCTTGGTCGCCCCCGACGTTGCCCACGTCGTTGGTCGGCAGGTCGTCGTCGCGGCCGTCGGCGAGGGCCTGGGCCGCGCCTCCGAACAGGACTGTCCCGGCCAGTGCGATGGCGGCCAGCACGGCAGGTGCACGCATAAGCGTCTCCTTCGGTAGGTGTGTGCTGCCGGAGGTATGCCGCCAAGCCCCCGTGCCAGAAGCACCGACGTGCACACAAGCACCCGAATGCGGCGCACATGGCGCCACCCGCGTGGGTGTCGCGGAAGACATGACAGAGCCCCCCACCTGCGGTTCTCCGCCGGTAGAGGGCTCGTTGCCGTGGCTGTCGATCGGTGCCGGCGGTCAGGTCGCCGACCGGACGATCAGAAGCTGGCGTTCACGCCGACCTGGTGCGGGAGGGCACCGAGGGTGCCGCCGAGGCTGCCCAGGGCCGTCGCCTTGAGCGCGTCGAGCTCGGCCAGGACGTCCGCGCTGCTGAGCGTCGTGGAGCCGGCGGTGAGGGAGATCTGCGGGCTCAGGCCGCCGGAGACGGCGTCCAGCTCGGCGTCGGAGATCTCGGAGGTCTGAACCTGGGGAGCGGAGTTCATGGTGAAACTGCCCTTCGCATGGATGTGCCAGAGAGGGAGCGGCCCCGCGGGGACAGCAGGCGGGGCTCGGTGCGCAGGATCAAACCACGGAGCGTGCCCGGCATCCAGCGCGTGGGCGCCCACGGCAGGGCCGTTGAAACGGTCTGCCACCGAACCGTGTGGAGACGCACACGAATTGGGGCCAGCTTCTCTACAGCAACCGCTGCACAGGAAGCCGACAGGTATTGCCCCGGCTGCCGCGAACAGGACAACTCCGTACCAACAGAACCCACTCGCGTCACGGTTGCGCATTCACTGTGCAGATTCGGTCACGGGTGCATCCGCGCCCCCTTCAGCACCTTGTCCACCGCGTTCTTCGGCCCGTACAGCGCCAGCCCCACGAGGTCCAGCTCCCCCGTCCCGACGGCCCGTACCGCCGCCCGGTTGTCGCGGTCGTTGCCCGTCGTGAACAGGTCGGAGGTGAACACCGCGCGCGGGAGCGACCGGGACAGCACGCGCGCGTGGGCCGCGGTCAGCGTCTCCTTCGTGCCCTCGAAGACGAGGACCGGCTGGCGGAACATCGGGAGATACGGGACGCCGTCCGCGTCCTCGTACGGCTCCCCGATCACCTCGGGGACCTGCGAGCCGAGGCCGCTGACCAGGAACGCGGTGACGTTCAGGCGCTGCCACGGTTCCAGGTCCTCCCGCAGCAGGACGGCGATCTTGGTGTCGAAACGGATGGGTTCGCTGCTCATGGGACGAGACTGCCGATCGGTCCCCTGTCCCGTCTTGTACGTTCTTTGCATGGCCGCCCGGCAGGAAGCCCAGGAGATCCAGGAAGTCTCCGCCTGGCGCCCGGCCGTGCCGGGCGTGGTCGAGGTCTTCCACGCGCACTTCACCGAGTACGCCTATCCGATGCATGTGCATGAATCGTGGACGCTGCTCATCGTGGACGACGGGGCCGTACGGTACGACCTCGACCGGCACGAGCACGGCACCCCGCACGACACGGTCACCCTCCTCCCGCCGCACGTCCCGCACAACGGGTCCCCGGCCACTGCGCACGGCTTCCGCAAACGGGTCCTGTATCTCGACGGCACGCAACTGGCCGACGGTCTCATCGGGGCCGCCGTCGACCGGCCCGACCTGCGTGATCCCGTGCTTCGGCTGCGTGTCGGTCAGTTGCACACCGCGCTCGCGCGGGGCGGGGACGAGTTGGAGGCCGAGAGCAGGCTGATGTTCATCAGGGAGCGGCTGCGGGCCCATCTGCGGCCCCGCCTGGTCCCGGAGGGCCCCCGTCCCGATCCCGCCCTCGCCCGCCGTCTGCGCGAACTCCTCGACGAGCGCGTGGTCGACGGGCTCACCCTCGACGAGGCGGCGGGGCTCGTGCATGCCCATCCCGCTCATCTTGTACGGGCGTTCAGCACCGCATACGGCATCGCGCCGCACCAGTATCTGAACTCCCGCCGGGTCGACCGGGCGCGTCGGCTGCTTCTCGACGGGCGGTCGCCGGGGGAGGTTGCGTCCGCGACCGGGTTCTTCGATCAGTCCCATCTGACCCGGCATTTCCGGAAGTTGGTGGGGGTGACGCCGGGGCGGTATGCGAAAGGGGTGTGACGGTGCGTTTCCTCGCCCCCGCCGCCAGGGGGCTCCGCCCCCTGGACCCCCGATCGGCCTGAACGGCCTCGTCCTCAAACGCCGGACGGGCTGAAAAACGCTGGCCGGCGGTGAGACAAGTCGCCCTCACAGCCCGCGCTGTGCCTCGTACAGGTTCCGCGGCCGGATCGCGTCCGTCGTGGGATACAGCTCCAGCCGGGAGTGCAGGTCGCCGGTGAAGTCCGGGGTGTCGATCTGGTCGAACTCCGTGACCTCGTTGACTCCGACCGTCGCGGACCAGGGCGCGAGCCCGTCGATCTTCACCAGGCCCGCCCTGCCGTTCGTCACGCGGACGTTCCAGTGGGTGAAGCGGGCGCCGTAGAGGGGGCCCGCGTTTGCGTCGCCGCCGTGACGGCCGTTGTTGTCGACGGTGATGTCGGTGCGGACGTTCGCGAAGGGCAGGCCGCGGTGGGAGTCGAACGTGCCCATCTGCATGGTGCCGCGCGACCAGACGTTGTGCGAGGACAGTCCCTCGACGTTGATGCCATGGAGCTGTGTCCCGTCCGGGGCCGGGACCGTGCGCTGTTCGATCGTGAAGTCCTCGATCAGGTTGTCGTGCGAGCCCTCGCGGCAGAAGTAGGGGTGGTGCTCGCCGCGGCCGCCGACCCGGGTGCGGCGCAGGGTGCAGGAGGAGGCCGCCACCAGGCCGAAGCCGTTGTCCACGTCTCGGACGGTGACGTCGTCCACCCAGCAGTCGTAGGCGCATTGGAGTACGACGCCGTTGTAGCCCTTGTCGAGGAGGTGCGGGGACTGCGGTGTCGGGATCGCCTGGAGGGTGAGGCCCTCGACAGCGGAACCGGTCAACTCACGTACGTGTGTGGTGAGTTGGGGGTTCCATTCCGGGCGCAGGTCGAGCGGAAGGGGGCGTTCGAGTGTGACGGTGCGGCCGTGGACTCGTGCGATGCGGACGGGCCATTCGTAGGGGACGTAGGAGAGCAGCTTGGTCTTGTCCTGCCAGTAGTACGCCGCCGGGCCCGGGCCGCCTCCCGACATGTGCTGGAGGAGCGTGTGAGCCGGGTCGTCGGCGATGCGGAGGAGGACCAGGCGGCCGGGGTGCAGGTGGGACGCGTCGGCGACCTTGACTGTCCAGTCCCCTTGCCGCGCGGGCTCTACCGTCGTCAACGGCTCCCACTCGTCCCGCTTGTTGCCGGTCCAGCCCTCGAAGGGCCACGCCTGCGCTTTGATGGCGGCGACCAGTGAGTCCCAACGGGCCGTGGGCGCCAGCCAGACCAGTCCGCCCGCCCAGGACCAGGCCGATTTCGTGCCGCCGTACCGGGAGCCGTACACGCCGATCAGCTCCGTGAGGTTCTTCGTCGCGTAGAGCGTCGTACGGCCGCTGCCCGCGCCGCGCAGCACGACGTTGTCGTATCCGATCCGGATCACGTCGTCGATGCGGAAGGTGCCCGGCGGGATGGTGGCCGTGCCGCCGCCGGCCCTTCCGGCGGCGGCGACGGCACGGTTGATCGCGGGGGCGCAGTCGGTCGAGCCGTCCCCAACGGCGCCGTGGTCGCGTACGTCGGCCACGGCGGGGCGGCGGGGGAAGCGCGCCGCCCCGCGCAGGCAGCCGGCCCGGCCGACGTACGGGATCTGCGGGTGGGTGAAGGGGGTGCGGGTGAACTCCCGCCAGAGGGACGGGACTTCGGAGGTGGCCGCTCGTGCCGTACCGGTCGCCGCGCCGAGCGCCACGGCCGTGGCGCCGCCGAGCAGGGCCCGTCTGGTGGGATGCGCATTACCCATGTCCGTGCGTCCTCCCATGTCATTTCATGGATGTGAACGACGTTCAGATGTGCGTTGGCGGTGAGCATGCCATGGCTCGGGTGGGCGGGGGAAGGGGTCAGTCAGCAGTGCGCTGAGTCAGGTGCGTGAACGCTTCCAGGTTTCGTGTGGACTCGCCGCGGGACACTCGCCACTCGTACTCCTTGCGGATCGCGGACGCGAAGCCGAGTTCCAGGAGGGTGTTGAAAGCCCCGTCCGCCGCTTCCAGGACCTGGCCGAGGAGGCGGTCGATCTCATCGGGGGTGACGGCGGAGAGGGGGAGCTTTCCGGTGACGTAGACGTCGCCGAGGCGGTCGACGGCGTAACTCACGCCGTACAGCTTGAGGTTGCGCTCCAGGAGCCAGCGGTGGACGCCGGGCTCGTTCTCGTCGGGGTGGCGGATGACGAAGGCGTTGAGGGAGAGGGAGTGGCGGCCGACGAGGAGGGAGACCGTCGTCTTCAGCTTGCGGGTGCCGGGGAGCTGTACGACGTAGTTGCCGGGGGCGGGGCTCTCCCAGCCGAGCTCGGCGTCGTTCAGCGCATCCTCGATGACCTGCGCCGCCTTGTCTCCATCAGCCATGGTGGGAGCGTACGCGACGCCGGTACGACTGCATCGCGGCCGTGTAGACGTCCGCCGTCGCGGCGGCCGCGGTGTCCCAGCCGAAGGACTGCGCATGCCGGGCGGCGGCTGCGCCCATGCGGGACGCCAGCGTCGGGTCGTCGGCGAAATCGCTCAGTACGCGCGCGTAGTCGGCGGGATTGTGGCCTCGTACGAGGAAGCCGGTCCGTTCGTCGCGCACGGCCACCGGCAGTCCGCCGACCGAGGCCGCGAGCACCGGTGTGCCGGCCGCCTGCGCCTCGATGGCGACCAGGCCGAAGGACTCGCTGTAGGACGGCATGACGAGGACGGAGGCCGCCCGGAACCAGTCCGCGAGCTGGTCCTGGCCGACGGGCGGGCGGAAGCGGACGACGTCCGCGATGCCCAGCCTGGCCGCCAGCTTCTGCAGACCCTCGGGCTTGGCGAGGCCGCTGCCGCTGGGGCCGCCGACGATCGGCACGACGATGCGGGAGCGCAGCTCGGGGCGGTCGTCGAGGAGGACGGCGACGGCGCGCAGGAGGATGTCCGGGGCCTTCAGGGGCTGGATGCGGCCCGCGAAGAGCGGGATCAGGGCGTCCTGCGGGAGGTCCAGGCGGGCGCGGGCCGCTGCTCGGCCGTCGGCGGGGCGGAAGCGGTCGAGGTTGACGCCGGGGTGGACCACGGCGACCTTGCCGGGGTCGGCGCTGTAGTGCCGTACGAGTTCGTCGGCCTCTTCGGAGGTGTTGGCGATGAGGCGGTCTGCCGCTTCGACGATCTGGGTCTCGCCGATGACTCGGGCGGCGGGCTCGGGGGTGTCGCCGTCGGCCAGGTTGGCGTTCTTGACCTTGGCCATGGTGTGCATGGCGTGGACCAGGGGGGCGCCCCAGCGCTGGGCCGCGAGCCAGCCGACGTGGCCGGAGAGCCAGTAGTGGGAGTGGACCAGGTCGTAGTGGCCGGGGCGGTGGCCCGCCCAGGCCTGCATCACGCCGTGGGTGAAGGCGCACAGCTGGGCCGGGAGCTCCTCCTTGGCCAGGCCCTCGTAGGGGCCCGCGTCCACGTGGCGGACCAGGACGCCCGGGGCCAGCTCGACGGTCGGGGGAAGGGCGGCCGTGGTGGCGCGCGTGAAGATCTCGACCTCGATGTTGATCGCGGCGAGGCGCTGTGCGAGCTCCACGATGTAGACGTTCATGCCGCCGGCGTCGCCGGTGCCGGGCTGGTGGAGCGGTGAGGTGTGCACGGAGAGCATGGCGACGCGGCGGGGGCGGCGGTGGAGCCTGAGCCGCGTGGGGGCCGCCTGGGAGCGTCGCCCGAGCCTGCTGACGTACTGGCTCACGTGGCGTTCCTCCTTGTGCGGGCATGCCTGAGGGAGGGTGTGGGGCGCCCTCCAAGGGGGTGCAACATCGGCGGGGCTGGTCCCATTCCGGGGGCGGTGATTTTTGCCTGGGCATTACCGTTTCTCGCTCAACCGTTCGGGGGGTGGGTGGGTTGGCGTGGGGTGGAGATGCCTGCGGCGCATCCGCGGGTTCGGTGGGGGTGCGTGTCGCGCCTGCGGTGAGTTGGGGGTCGGGGCCGCGCCGGGGGGTGTCCGTCCTCGGTCGGGCGGTGCTGCCTGGTGGGGACGCGATCGGTGGCGGACGCCCGCCGCTGCGGGCGGACACCCCCCGACACGTCCCCTTCTCGCCGTGGGCGACTACAGCCACCCAAGGGGCTCGGGTTTCCGCCGTGGGCGACTGCAGCCACCCAAGGGGCGCGGGGAACTGCGCGACCAGCCACGACGGATCCGCAGTCGCACTACGACATTCCGCGGCACCCTCTACGGCGCACAGCTGCGGACGCGCGCCGCATACCCTCGTACGCATGACATCCCGCGCCACGGCCCGCCCGGTGGGAACCGTGACACGCGGGACCACCAATCCCAACCGGCTGCGCCGCATGGACCGCTGGATCGCGGCCGTGCACGGCGCCGAGCTGCGGCGCGCTGTGGATCCTGTCGCCGTGGACCTCGGCTACGGTGCCGCCCCCTGGACGGCCGTCGAGCTCCTGACCCGGCTGCGCGCGGCAGCGCCACGCGCGCGCGTGGTCGGCGTCGAGATCGAACCGGCCCGGGTGACGGCGGCGAAGCCGTACGAGTGCGACGGGCTCGTCTTCCGGCACGGCGGGTTCGAGATCCCGATCCCCCAGCGGCCGCTGCTGGTGCGGGCCGCCAATGTCCTGCGTCAGTACGAGGAGGGCGAGGTCTCCGGGGTGTGGCGGCGGCTGTGTGCCCGGCTGGCCCCGGTGACGGAGTCCTCCCGGGGCGGGCTGCTGGTCGAGGGGACCTGCGACGAGATCGGACGGCGGCATGTGTGGGTCGCGCTGGGGCCGGAGGGGCCGCGGACGGTGACTTTTGCGACGCGGCTCGGCTCGTTGGAGCGGCCGTCGGACCTTGCCGAGCGGCTGCCGAAGGCGCTCATCCACCGCAATGTTCCCGGCGAGCCGGTGCACGCCTTTCTGCGCGACTTCGACCGGGCCTGGTCGGCCGCCGCGCCCTACGCCTCGTACGGCGCCCGTCAGCGTTGGATCCGTGCGGTGCGGGATCTGACGGCCGACTGGCCGGTGACGGACGGGGCCGGACGGTGGCGGCAGGGTGAAGTGACGGTGAAGTGGGAGGCGTTGGCGCCCCGCGGCTGAGCCCTGGACGCCTCTGACCTGCGGGGAACGATCTCCGTGGGTCGTTCGTCACAAAGGCGGGGAGAAGGCGGGGAGACCGCGTGGGGCGAGGGGGAAGGGGGGAATCCGACTTGCGTGTGCCTCTGTCGCTTTGCGCGTCGGCGTGGCACGATCCCCCGGGCGTCGTAAGTTACTGACGGTAAATCAGGTTTGGGGAGCGGTATGGGTACGGGCAAGCGCGGCCTGATCGCGACGGCCGTGACCGTGGTCTGTGCGGTCACCGTGCTGGCGGCGCCGGGCACGGCGTTCGCGAATTCCAGCCGGACACCCTCCCCGAGCACATCCCCCTCCGCATCCACGACCCCCGCGGCCGGCAAGGACCTTGAGGCGATCCGAGAGAAGCTGGACAGGCTGTACCACGACGCGGCGGTCGCCACGGATTCCTACAACGCCGCCGAGGAAAAGGCCCAGCAGCAGTCCGCCGCCATCGTCGACCTGGCGAAGAAGATCGTCGAAGAGCAGCAGAAACTGGACGAGTTGAAGCAGCGCGCGGGCGCCGCGGCCGCCGCCCAGTACCGCACCGGCGGGCTGCCCGACGAGGCCCAGCTGCTGCTCAGCCGCGACCCGCAGGAATTCCTCGACGGGGCCGGCCGGGCGCTGCAGGGCGAGCGTGCGACCAGGAACCTGATCACGGAAATGACCCGTACCCAGGACGACTTGAAGCAGTACGCCGCGGACGCCGCCGACCAGTGGAAGAAGCTGGAGGCGGGGCGCAAGGCGAAGGACGCCGCGCGGAAGAAGATCAAGAAGGAGATCGCGGCCGCCGAGAAGCTCGAAGGCCGGCTGGAGAAGGCGGAGAAGGAGCGCCTTGCCAAGCTGGAGCAGGAGGCCGCTCTCAAGGCGCAGACCGCCTGGCTCGACTCCGGGATTCTGGATGAAATCAGTGGAAAAGCGTCCGAACAGGGGAAGCGGGCTGTCGAGTTCGCCACGGCCCAGATCGGAAAGCCGTACGAATGGGGCGCCGAGGGCCCTGAGACGTATGACTGCTCGGGGCTGACCTCGCAGGCCTGGGCGGATGCCGGGCATGCCATTCCGCGTACCTCGCAGGAGCAGTGGAAGCAGCTCAAGCACGTCGACATCAAGGACATGCGGCCCGGCGATCTCATTATTTACTTCGATGACGCCAGCCATGTCGGGATGTACATCGGCGACGGCGCGATCGTGCACGCCCCGCGGCCCGGGCGGACCGTGACGATCACGGGCGCGGGGTCGATGCCGATCCTCGGGGTGGTACGGCCGGACGCGTGAGGACGGGTGGCCGACGGTGGACGCGTGAGCCCCGTCACGTGACCCAGTGCACGTGCAACACCCCGGTAAACCCACGGCGGACGTGACGTTCGTCATTCCCGCCCCACGCCCCTCCTGTCCAACTGCGGTACGGATCGCGGCATATGACAGTGGCGCCTCTCCAAGCGGCGTGTCTCACGCCATTCCTTTACGGCGCCGGCACCCGCTATGGTCCCGGTCGGTGGATCGAGATCTCTCGCTCCGCGTGCCCTCGGGGGGAGGGAAGGAACTCAACAAGATGCCCGTACCCATACCGCGGCAGCGAGCGATCCCGGCCGCGGAGAGTGGTCAGGCGCAGGCCGCGCAACTAGGCGGCACCTCCAAGGACCAGACCCCGCGCAAGGAAGCCACGGTCGACAACAACGCCGCCACCACCACAAACCTCACGCTGCTGCTGATCGAGGACGATCCCGGCGGCGCCACCGTCGTGCCCGAACTGCAGGACTCGGCCGGCCGTCCGCTCCGCGTCCGCACCGCCCGCAACCTCACCGAGGCCGCGCGGCTGCTGACCGACGACGTCCACTGCATCCTGCTGGACCTCGCGCTGCCCGCCGCCGGCCGCAGCGAGGACGACGACGAGCTCGCCGTACTCAAGCACGTACTGGAGCTCGCGCCCCGGCACGCCGTCCTCGCGCTCACCGCGTCCGGCGACGCCGAGCGCGGCGCGGAGGCGGTGCGTGTCGGCGCCCAGGACTACCTCTTCCGGGACGAACTGGACGCCCGACTGCTGAGCCGGGCGATCCGCTACGCCGTGGAGAGGAAACGTTCCGACACGGCCGAGCGGCGGCTCGCCGAGGGCCGGGTGCGGGCGCAGGAGAACCGGCGTCTGGAGCGGGGGCTGCTGCCCACCCCTCTGCTGGAGGGGTCGTCGCTGCAGTTCGCCGCGCGGTATCGGCCCGGGCGCTCCCGGGCGCTGCTCGGGGGTGACTTCTACGACGTCGTACGGACGCCGGACGGCACCGTGCACGCCATGATCGGCGACGTCTGCGGGCACGGCCCGGACGAGGCGGCGCTCGGCGTGGAGCTGCGCATCGCCTGGCGCGCGCTCACCCTGGCGGGGCTGTGCGGCGACGAGCTGCTCGGCACATTGCAGCAGGTGCTGGAGCACGAGCGGTCCGACGACGAGATCTTCGCGACGCTCTGCACGGTGGATATCTCGCCGGACGGGCGGCGGGCCGGGCTGTGTCTGGCCGGGCATCCGTCGCCGTTGGTCGCCCGGCCGGGGCGGACGGCCGAGCTGCTGCCGTACGAGAACAACGGGCCCGCTCTCGGTCTGCTGCCGGGTGCGCGGTGGCCGCGGATGCAGGTGGAGCTTGGGCGGGAGTGGAGCCTGATGCTCTACACCGACGGGCTGATCGAGGGCCGGATCGGGGCGGGGCGCCTTGAGCGGCTGGGGCAGGACGGGATGGTGGAGATGGTGCGGCGGCAGCTGGCCGCGGGGTTGCGCGGCGAGGCGCTGCTGCGGGCTGCCGTGAACGAAGTTCGCGAGCTCAATGGTGGGGAGCTCACGGATGACGTGGCGGTGCTGCTGTTGGACCGTGAGGCCTGAGCGGGAATCCGCCGTTGCGGGGTCTGTCGTATGCCGGGTGCGGGTTCGTTGTGGCTGGTCGCGCAGTTCCCCGCGCCCCTAAAAGGGGCCGCTTCAGCGGCCGCCGTTGTAAGGGCCGTACGGGCCGTCGCTGCTTGAGCCTCTGCGGTTGCGGCCGCCGCCCGAGAGGCCTCTTAGGGCCGGGCGGACGTCGACCATGTAGACGATGGTCGCCACCAGGCCGATGACGGGCAGGAAGGACAGGATGGGGAAGAGCACGTTCACCACGAAGGCGATGGCGAGGATGATCAGCCAGAACGGCTTGGTCTGCTTGCTGGCCGCGCGGTAGGCGTCCTCGCGGCGGATGGCCGCGTCGATCAGCGCGAAGCCGCTGAAAAGGATCAGGGCCATGCTCAGCAGCCACATGAACCCTGCGAATCCCTGCATCAGCACTACGTCCACCACCAGACTCGGCTTGTTCCTACGCGGTCACCGTACCCGTTCTCGAACACCGGTTACCCGCACAACGGGCCGGGCGCTCCAGGAGTGCCCGACCCGTTACCGATCACCCGTCCGTGTCACTTCGCGGGCGGCGTCGTCTTCTTGGCGGTGGTGGTCTTGCGGGCCGGCGCCTTCTTGGCGACGGGCTTCTTCGCGGGGGCGGCCGTGGCCTCGGCCGGCTTGGCGGCCTCTTCCTTGACCTCGACCGGCTCGGGCTTCGGCTCGACGGTGGCGGCCAGCTCCTCGATCTCGTCGGCCGCCTCGCCGCGCCAGGTCTTCACGGCCTGCTCGCCGTGCTCGGCGACCTTCTCGTAGGTCTCGCGGGCCTTCACGGCGTACTCGGCGGCGACGCCGACACTGCGCAGCGCGAGGTCCTGGGCGGACTCGCCGAACTTCTTCAGGTCGGCGTCGATGGTGGCGCCGAGCTTCTTGATGTCGCCGTCGACGGTCGCCAGGAACTCGGTGACCTTGGCCTGGAGGGACTCCTGGGTCTCCTTGACCTTGGCGCCGGCCTCCTTGGCGCGGGCCTGGGCCTTCTCCTGGACGGCCTTCGGATCGGTGCTGCGGACGGCCTCGAAACGGGCCGGGGCCTCGGCGCGCAGCTGCTCCACGATGCCGGGCACCTTCTTGGCCTGCTGAAGGGCCAGGTCGGCGGTGCCGGCCGCGAAGTAGAGCGGCGTCGGGTCGCTGAGGGTCTTGCGGAGGTCGTCGGTGATGGCCATGGTGATGGTCCTCCCGGATCGCTTGCAGCTGAGGGTTTTGGGTCCCGCGGTCAGTGGGCCGGGCGTGTGCACGTGCTGCTCATGGTCAGCCGGCCGTCTGCTGCGGGTCGTTCGGGTGGTGCGGGTCCTGCGGTGCGGCGTCGTTGCCGCCGGACGTGCGGGTGCGGCGCGTGGCGGACCTGCGTCCGCCGGCCGTGCGGGTCTTGCGGGTACGGCGCTCGCCGGTCTCCTCGCCGTCGCCCTTGCGGGTGCGGCGTATCGCGGTGTCGTCGTCCTCGACGTCGTCGATGTCCTCGACGTCCTGGGCCCCGGGCGTACCCGGGCGGGGCTCGGCGGTCAGGACCGCCGAGCCGGCCTCGGGGGCCGCCTCGGTCATCTCGTCCGCCGTGCCGGCGATCCCGAAGCCGTTCTCCTTGCGGAACGACTCGTAGATCTGGAGCAGCACCTGCTTCTGCCGCTCGTTCAGCGTGGGATCGGCGAGGATGACGGCGCGCGTCTCCACCTCGTCCCGGTCCCGCTCGGCGTCGAGGATGCCGGCGCGCACGTACAGCGTCTCGGCGGAGATCCGCAGCGCCTTGGCGACCTGCTGCAGCACCTCCGCGCTCGGCTTGCGCAGCCCGCGCTCGATCTGGCTCAGATACGGATTGGACACCCCGGCGGCGTCGGCGAGCTGCCTGAGCGACAGCTGCGCGGTGCGCCGCTGCTCGCGCAGATACTCGCCGAGATTGCCGACGTTGAGCGATGCCATGCCCCCACCTTGCACCACTCTCGCTAACTATTGCAAGCAGCCGCTTGCAATAGTGCGCCACGCCACTCGGGCGGGTGGGCCGACGGGTGCGCCGTTGAGCCATACGGTCGTCAGCTGCACCCGCGACCGCCGAGCCACTCCTCCAGTACGGCGAAATCCGCGTCGGTGAGCCCGTGGCGGTGGTCGACGCGGTGCAGCAGAGCGGGCGCCGGATGATGCGCGGCGACCCAGGTGCGGTCGACCGCGGTGATCTCGTCGTCGACCCAGACGAAGGGGCGGCCGTCCGCCCAGGACACCAGCGGCCGGGTCTTCCAGTGCAGCGGCGTCGGCGGCTCCTCCTCGTCCGGCCAGTCCACCAGCGACAGCGGGGGCAGGCCGAGCCAGGGCGCGAGGCACACGTTCGCGTCGTCCATCCAGGTCGTCGCCCACACCAGCTCGCAGTCCAGCGCCGTGAGCCGCGCGCCCAGCGCCGGATCGATTCGGCTGAGCAGCGGACGGGCGGCGGCCGCCGTCTGCGGCAACGCGAAGCGCGCCTCGTACGACGGGTACGAGTGCGCCGCCCCGAAGGGGATCAGCGTTCCGTCGACGTCAAGGAAGAGAAGCATCAGGGACAGGATCCGCGAACAAGGGAATAAAGGGAACAAAGGGAACCAGGAGCATCCTGTAGCCCTGTAGCCCTGTAGCCGGATCAGCCCTCGAACCCCTGCTCCGCCAGGATCTTGTCGATGCGTGCCCGGTGCGCCGACTCCCATGCGTCCAGCGACTCGTCCGCTTCCTTCGCAAGCTTCGCCCGGGCCGCCGTGAGCACTTCGTCGCGGCGGGCGGCGGGTACGGCGACGACGCCCTCCTCGTCGGCCACGACGAGGTCGCCGGCCTCCACCCGTACGCCGCCGCAGGTCACGGGCGCGCCCAGCGGACGTACGACCGACTTGGCGCCCGGGATCGGGATGACGCCGCGGGCGAACACCGGGAACCGTGCCTCCCGCACCTCCGCGAGATCGCGGATCAGCCCGTCCAGTACGAAGGCCGCGACGCCCCGCCGCTGGGCGACGGCGCAGACATTGCCGCCCGCGAGCGCCCAGTCCAGGTCTCCGGACTCCACGACGACGACCGATCCCGGCTCGGCGCGATGGATGGCGGCGTGCAGCATCAGGTTGTCGCCGGGAGCGCAGCTGACGGTGAAGGCCGGTCCGGCCACCCGCGCGGGCGGTCCCCACAGGGGGCGGATCCCGATGTCCATGACCTGCCCGCGGCCCAGAAGGTCGGCGAGGGTGGTCGTGGGGACGGTCTGGAATTCGGTGGCGTCAGTCATACGTCGGACGTTATCGTCCGGTCCATGACTGCCGGGTCGGCCTTGTGCCGTGAGCGAGTTGGGTGCCCGGCCTCCGAGTGAGGCCCCGGCGGGCCAGGAGCCCGCCTCTTTCTCTGCACCGCCTTCGAATCCTTCGGAAGACGCCCACTGCAGAGAAAGAAGTGAAAAGTAGAGAATGCCCAATGATTTCAATCAACAGGTCATCGATGAGTTCCGGGCCAACAGGGGCCGTCTGACCGGCTACTTCGAGAACGCCCGCCTGCTGCTCCTGACCACCACCGGCGCCCGCACCGGCACCCCGCACACCACCCCCGTCGGCTACCTCCCCGACGGCGGCGACCGTGTCCTGGTCATCGCCTCGGCGGGAGGCGCGGACAAACACCCGGACTGGTATCGCAACCTCCTCGTCCAGCCCCAAGTCACCGTCGAGAGCGGCGTGTTCACGTACGAGGCGCGGGCCGTCGTGCTGGCGGGCGAGGAGCGGGACCGGGCCTGGGCGCGGGCGGTGGAGGCCGACGCGGGCTGGGCGGCGTACCAGGAGAAGACCGAGCGGATCATCCCGGTGGTCGCCCTGGACAGGATCGCGCAGGGCGGCCCGGGGAACATCAGTGCCTCCTCCCCCGGCGAGGCGATCAAGGTGGTCCACGACATGTTCCGACGCGAACTGGCCCTGATCCGCAAGGAGTTGGCGACGGGTTCCGGCACCCTCGGCGCCCAGCTACGCATCAACTGCCTGACCTTCTGCCAGGGCCTGCACAACCACCACACCGGCGAGGACACGATGATGTTCCCGTTCCTCGGCGACCGCCACCCGCAGGCCGCCCCGGTGCTTCAGCGCCTGCGCGAGGAGCACGAGCGGATCGCGGACATCGTGGCGGAACTGCGCCGGGCCGTGGCCGAAGGGGCCTCGGACCCGGCCGCCGCCCGCGCCGGGATCGAACGCCTGACGCTCGACCTCGAAGCCCATCTGACGTACGAGGAAGAGGAGTTGATCCCCCTTCCTCGACGCCGGCACCGGCGCCTGACCGACGGGCGGTCGCAGCCGGTCTAGAACGGCAACGGCCGCCCGTGCACCACCTCCAGCCGTGACACCGCCCGCGTCAGCACGACGTACAACCGGTGCAGCCCGCGCGCCTCCGCCTCCGCGATCGCCGCGGGCTCGACGGCGACGACATGGTCGTATTCGAGTCCCTTGACGAGAGTCGCCGGTACGACGGTCACGCGCGCTCCCAGCTCGTCCGGCCCGGCGGCCGGGATCCCGGCCGCGCCGAGCGCCGCCCGCACCCGGTCCACATCGGCGTCGGCGGCGACGACCCCGACCGATCCCTCCCGCTCAAGGGCATCGCGTACGGCGTCCACGACCGCACCCGGCACATCTCCCGCCGCCTCCCGGACCCTCAGCTCCCCGTCCCTGCGCAGGGAGCGGCCCGCCGGAACGTCGACGTCCAGCCGCTCCAGCAGCCGGTTGGCGAGCGTGACCACGGCACGCGGCACCCGGAACCCGGTCGTCAGCGGCACGACCGCCGCGTCCGGTTTCCCCAGGTGCCGCAGGACCGTGTCCCACGACCGCGCCGCCCAGGGCGTGGTCCCCTGCGCCAGGTCGCCGAGGACGGTGAGCGACCCGAAGGACGCGCGCCGCGCGATCGCCCGGCACTCCATGGGGGAGAGGTCCTGCGCCTCGTCGACGACGACATGGCCGTACCCGTCGGGATGTTCGATCAGCCCGCCGACCTCGTCGAGGAGCACCAGATCGGCGGCCGACCAGCGGGCCGACTTCCACGACCGCGGCGGCCTGGCCCACAGCAGCGCCCGCTGCTCGTCGGCGTCCAGCAGCCCGTCGGCAGCGGCCTCCAACACCCTTTCCTCAGTGAGGAGTTGAGCGACAACCTCCTCGGGCCGCACCCGCGGCCACACGGCGTCGACGTACGCCCCGACCGCCCACGCCCGCGAGATCTTCTGCACCCAGGCGTTCGACTGCGGCCCGGCCCGCCGCTCGGCCTGCGCCTGAATGCACCGCACGACCCGCATCCGCACCCGCTCACGCCCGATCCCGTACGGCGGCTCCTCACTCCGTACGCCCTCGACGATCCGCACGAGTTCACCGGCCCCGACCCGCCACCGGTACGAACCGTCGTGCACGGCAAGGGAGTCGACCCCGTCGCTGCTCACCTGCGCATACAGCGCGCGGCGCAGCACCTCGGCCATCCGGGCGTCGTGCTTGACGAGGGCGGCCCGCTCGCCGTCGATCCCCCTGACCGGGTGCACGGCGATCTCCTCCGGCAGGGTCGACTGCCGTACACCGGTCTCACCGAGGGCCGGGAGCACCTGGGAGATGTAGGAGAGGAAGGTCCGGTTGGGCCCGAGGATGAGCAGTCCGCCGCGCTTGATGCGCTGCGGGTGGGTGTAGAGGAGGTAGGCGGCGCGGTGCAGCCCGACGGCGGTCTTGCCGGTGCCCGGAGCGCCCTGGACGCAGACGGAAACGCCGAGGTCCCCTCGTACGAGATCGTCCTGCTCGGGCTGGATGGTCGCCGCGATGTCCCGCATCGGCCCGACCCGAGGCCGCTCGATCTCGCGCGCGACGATACCGCTGACCTGCGACTGCCCACTCGACCGACCACTCGACCGGTCACTCGACCGGTCACTCGACCGGTCACTTTCCAGGTGCTCGTCCTCGAGCCCGGTGAGATCGGCGGAGTCGCCGAGACTGCCCGGCGCCCACCCGAACCGCCGCCGCACGGCGACACCCTGCGGATCGCCGACGCTCGCCTGATAGAAGGCGCGGGAGACGGGGGCGCGCCAGTCGACGACCAGGGGTGGGGCGGCAGGGTGCTCGCTGATCCGCAGCCGCCCGAGGTGATAGCTCTGGCGGCTGTGGTCACCGGCTCCCTCGCCGAAGTCCAACCGGCCGAAGAACAAAGGCCCTTCGGGCAGTTCGCGCATGTGCTTGGCCTGGCTGCGCAGCCGGTACCCGAGCACTTCGGCGTCGGCACCGGAGGCGGAGACGTCCTCGCCGGTGACGACGTGTTCCTGGGCGCCTTCGACCATGGCGGTGAGGGCGGTGCGGCAGCGGTCGTGGTGAGTGCGTTCGTGATGGAGGGACGTGTGGAGGGACTCGGTCAGGGCAGGGTCGGCTGACGTCATGGAGACGAGCCTACCCAAATAACGTTACCGAGTTAAATTTTTTACCCTGTCTCGCCTATGCGAGATGCGGCAGCCCGGCCGCCAGCGCCCCGAACGCCCGCTCCGCCGCGGCCACGGCATCCGGCCGTACGTCCTCGACCCGCTCCCCATCGGCGATCCGCCGCCAGTTCTCCAGCGCGAGGATCCGCTGTACGGCAACGATCTGCCCGGCGGCGAGCCGCGCCTCCAGTCCGCCGCCGAGGGCCTCGGCGAGCGCGGTCTCGGACCGTTCGAGGTGGGCGTAGACCCGGGCGACCAGGGCGGGCGTGCCGTACAGCAGGGTGTGAAAGGCCAGCACCGCGGGATGGTCATTGAGCCCGGTGACCGGATCGCACCGCTCCAGCCCGTCGAGGAAATGCCGCCGCAGCGCGGCGAGGGGCGTGGGCCCCTCGGCCACCACACGGGCGGCCTCCCCCTCGTGATCCGCGATCCGGTGCAGGACGAGGTCCTCCTTCGCCGGGAAGTACCGGAAGAGGGTCGGCTTGGAGATCTCGGCGGCGGCGGCGACCTCGGCCACGGAGACGGCGTCGAAGCCCTTTTCCAGGAACAGGCGGATGGCGGTCTCGGAGACGTCCTGGTACATCCGCTGCTTCTTGCGCTCACGCAGGCCGGGCTGGGTCATGGGATGAGCTTACGTAGCCTGTGCAGCGGCATAGTCTCGCCCAGCGTGCCGTCGCGCGAGCCCGGCCATGATCTCCGCCTGGCTCGGCACCTCGGCAAGATCGAGCGGCCCGGCCGCAGCGTCCAGCACTCTCTGCAGTTTCCGCGCGGCCCAGGGCAGAGCCGCCCAGTTGAACCCCGTTCCGTCGCCCAGCGACATCGATACACGGATGACGTCGGTGAAGACCGACTGCGCCCTCTTGAAGTCGAGGAGCGCGTCCAGATCATCCACCCAGCCGTACGAACCACCGGGGTTGGCACTCTCGACGACCCGGCACCATTCCGCGGCCATACGGCGTTGCTGGTCCTCCGGATAGCGCATGAGGTACAGATGGGTGGCGAGGTCGTACAGGGGATCACCCAGCATCGCCAACTCCCAGTCGATGGTCCAGAGTTGACTGCGGGAGTCGAGGACGAAGTTCTTGCGATGCAGATCCGCATGCAGCAGGGAGAAGGGGCGCCGCCGCAGCCCGGAAACCCTCTTCCTCAGGCAGGTGAACGATTCACCGCTCACGCCGAGTTCTTGGAATACGTCGCCGAACTCCGCGAGGTTCTTCTTGTAGACCTGCTCCTCTGTGAAGACGATCAGACGCTCCAGGAATCCGTCCGTGTCACAGTCTTCAGCACGGTCCTCCGGCATGCAGCGCCGCAGCACGCTCTCGAGCATGGCCGGCCTGATCCGCGCCATCTGCCGGAAGAGCTCGACGATCTGGTCGAAGACTGCGTCGGAGACGCGCCGACCCACCCAGCGCCGCGCGGGGAGAGTGCGCCCTTCGATGAACCCCTGCAAGCCCATGCCCGCGATGTCGAGGACATCGGGGATCCGCTCGATCTCCCCCTTGAGGGCGCGCAGCAGCTTCTCCTCCGACTCGAAGCACCGCCGGTCGAACCAGAGGATCTCGGCACGCGGCTCACGGACCTTGACGAACTGCGCCCCATCCTCCAGCCGAAGCGCGTAGGTGTCGTGGTGATAGCCGCGCAATGGCCCCTCGATCACACGGGAAGCTGACGCCTCCTCGCCCCGCCCTGTCGCCGAGGAAATGCGAACCCGACTCATCGGCACCCCTTCTCCGCCTGGTCGAGCAATGGAGGGTACGCCTCGGGGCACGATCTCCGCTCAGGAATCTCGCCAACGTACAACCGTGTTCATGAGGTGCTTGGCTGAGCCGGCAGGCGAGTCACCGGCGTCAGTTCGTGCGCCGCGTTCCAGAGCGTCTCGAAGAGCTCCCGACGACGCTCGATGATCGTGCGGGCGTGGCTGCCGCCGTTCACGGACCAGCGGGTGAGCAGGGAGTCGTAGCCCATGAGGTCGAGGAGGCGGCCCTCCGGCGTCTCAGGGGTGGTGTTCGACGAGTCGGGGCGCCGCAGGTCGAGCTTGTCGTAGATGCCCTCGTACACCACGTCGTCGTTGATGAAGTAGAGCTTGAGGGAGGGGGACATGTGCAGAACACGGAACTCGACTGTCAGCACCCCGCGCCTGGCGTCGGCCATTCGCCCTATCTGGGACTTCAGGCTGCGCTCGTAGTCCGCTATCTGACCCCGCAGGTGTTCACGGAAGTTCGGAGCGTCAGAGACCTTACCGTCTGTGCCCATTTGACCCGGAACCTCGATCTCCTTGGTGAAGTCCGGTACCAGGACTCTTAGTCTTACCTTGCGCCGGGGATCTTTGCTCAACCGTTGGAGAATGGTCTTCAACGGGGTCGCGAACGTCTCTCCCGTGAATCCCATCGCCGTGAGCCGAACCTCTCCCCCCGACTCGAGCGCGTCCTCGAACTCGCGCTCCAGGTCCCTGGGCGTGACCGCTTCTCCCGCTCGCGGCTGCAGCGCCGCGTTGAGGCGCTGCACCTCGGCGTAGAGCACGTACCCCACCAAAGTGAACAGCGCGCCACCCAGGTAGACCTTGTCCTGCAATGCGTCACCGAGGGGCTTCACGAACTGTGCCAACAGGTTGACTGCGAAGACAGTGGCAAGGAAGAGCTTCGTGACCGTCGACTCCGCGCGCCCCCACCGGGCAGCAAGTCTCTCGCTCCAGGACGACCTTGTGTCCGACACCAATTCCCCCCGCCAGCCCCCGACTTGACCCGATCCTGCTCATGGTGCCTGGCTGGACGGGCCGTCAGGAAGAGGCCAACGGAATCACCACGGAATCACCGCCGGCGACCCCGCCCCGGCGTACGGTCAGAGCACGATCGCCGGTGTCGGAGTCGCGAACAGGCTGTGCCACTCCCGAAGGGCCTGCACGAGCTTCTCCGGGACCGGTACGTCATCGAGCTTCAAGGACTCACGGGCCCGCTCCATGGCCAGGCTCACCCGCTCTCCAGCCGCCAGGAAGTGCTGCTCCCCGGCATCGACAGGGAGGGAGAGTGCAGCACGCATGACGTCCGTGAACACCGATTGTGCGTACTCGAAGGCCAGGTAGGTGCCGAGGTCCTTGTGCAGGCCAGCGGTGAGCTTGCCGCGGTCGACCTCCTGCAGGGCCTCGGCCCACAGGGATACAAATCGCTGCTGTTCCGCCTTCGTGTACCCGATCCGGACGATATGCGTCGCCAGTTCGTGCAGAGGATCGCCGTATATCGCCAACTCCCAGTCGATTACGGAGATGCCGTGGCGGCGGACGACGACGTTCGCGCGGTGCACGTCGGTGTGCAGGAGTACGAAGGGACGGGGGGCGAGGTCGCGGTGGTTCTCCTTGAACGTCGCCATCGCGTCCCGGGGAATACCCACAGCATCGAACAGTTGACCGAATCGACGCCGGTTGGGCTGGTGCACGCGCTGTTCGGTGAAGTCGACGAGCCAGTGCAGGAATCCGTCGCTGTCACCGTTGGCCGGCCAGTCTTCGGGCGGCGGCGGGAGCTCCTCCACCGGCACCTTGGCCGTCCTCACGAAGAAGGCCGCGAACTCCCGCATCAGCTTCTCGTCAATGCCGCCGTCGGGATTCCGTACACTGAGCGGCTTGCCCCGGCGGTACCTGTGAACGGAACGATCGCCCAGTACGGCGAAACAGCGCGGCACTTCCCGCAGATACCGGCAGACGACCTCGAGCACATCGGCCTCGCGGGGCCAGATCCGTGGTACGACCTCAACCGTCTTCAACGGCACCCGGTACTTGTACCGGACGAAGGGCATCACACCGAGGAGCAGGGCGAGTACCAGGCCCACACGCAGAACGTAATTCGTGTTGTGGTGGCCCTTGAACACCTCACCGCTGCCTCCGAGTTTGCGCTCGAGGCGGCGTTGCGCGAGCGACCAGCGCGCTCCGTGTGACAGCGGGGGCATGATGGCCGAGATTAGCGGGTCCATCTGTGGGGCATGCCAACAAGTGCATAACGTTCCGATTGGTGTGGCGCGTTGCACAAACCCATTCGTGCAGGTCCGGGAAGCGATCGCCGGTTTGCCCCAGCCTGTTCGGCAGCGCGCGACGACTCGTACGAGACAACCCGTTCGGGCCATGCGCTACCGACCGAGCAATTCCCAAAGGGACGTGAACCAGGCCTGCCGCTTCTTCACGAACTCCGTGCCCTGGGAAGCCGGGTCGTCGTCCTTGACGTAGAGCGTGAGACCCGCACCCAGGCCGATCACATCGGGGAACTCGACCTCCAGGCCGTCGTCCAGCGTGAAGGCTCGCATGTAGACCTCGTACGGGCCCTCCAGTGCCTGCGCCTCGTTCACCAGGTAGAGCTTGGAGTACGGAACCAGTCCAATGTGTCGGAGGGCAGCAGGACGCGCAGGGTTATCCGCTGCGGGGAGATGTGCCCCGCCTGGATCCGCTCCGCCTGCGTGCGGATGTGTGCACCCAGGGACTCCGACGTCAACGTAAAGACATCCAGGGTCACTTCGGTCTGCTCGAAGGCCTCGCCGATGAGTTCCCCCAACGTGACCTGGTGGCCGGGCTCCTTCTCGCTCCTCGGCGAGTGGATGCGCTGCTCCCGGATCACCCTGGATCCGCTGCCCTGGCGCGACTCGATCCAGCGCTCGTTCTTGAGGTCCCTGAGCACCCGCTGCACGGTGTCGCGGGAGACTTCGAGCTCGCTGGCCAGTTCACGTTGCGCCGGCAAGAGCCCGTTCAGCGGATACGTGCCGCTGGTGATACGAGCGCGCAGCTCCGCAGCGACGCGGTCGTACTCCTTGCCGCCCCGGCCACTGGCGTGTGTGCCGACTGTCACACGGCTCAGCCCCGCAACGCCTCCAACAACGGCTCCAGTGACCCCACGATGTCCGTCGCCCCGGCGACCTGGAGCAGCTTCTCCTTGTACTCGTTACGCGCGTAGCCGAGGAAGGGAACTCCGGCCTGGCGGGCCGCCTCGCAGTCGGTGGGGGTGTCGCCGATGAAGAGGGCGCCGGTGGGGGCCACGCCCATGGCCGTCAGGGCGCGGTTGAGATAGTGGGGGTGGGGCTTGAGGTACTGGAGGTCGTGGGTGCGGCCGTAGATGTGCGGCAGAAAGCAGTCGAGCAGGCCGCGGCTGGTCAGATAGGCGCGGACCACCTGCGGGGAGTTGTTCGTGGCTATCGCCAGGCGCGCGCCGACCGCCTTCCAGGTGCGGATCAGCGGGTCGGCGAACGGGGTCGGCAGGGCCGAGGGAACCGCCCGCAGCTCTTCGTGGGTGAGACGCTCCTCCACTTCCACCACCAGGTCGCTGGCAGGGTGCCGGCGGTCGACCGCGCGCAGCACCACATGGGGGTCCTCGGTGTCCCGCTCGTCCTCCGTGAGGAGATCGCGCAGCCCTCGCCCTTCGAGCCAGTCCACCAGGTCGGTCGCCACCCCCTCCGCCGAGTGCCCGGCGAACAGCCGGCAGATCGGTCCGTCGAAGTCCCAGAGCACGACGCGGGCGTGCCCGATCAGCTCCTGCAGTCGCTCGGTCTGTGCCGCCATCGGTTCAGTCTGCGTCGTATCAGAAGTCACTAGGAGAGTGTCAGGTCCGTCGTGATGGTTTCCCAGAGGGCGTCGAACCACTTCTGGGATTCCTCCACGAACGCGGCGTCGCGATGGCCGGCCCGCTTCAGGAAGGAGAAGAGGAGCGACTGGGAGCCGAGGGAGTCGTACATCTCCAGGGTCTGGTTCTGGTACTCCTCCTCCCGTTCGGTCAGGACGTAGTAGCCGAGCAGGACTTCCTCACCGTTGAGCACGTACATCTTGATCGGCGGGGTGAGCGGAAGCGCGCGGAAGGTGACGTGGACGTCGATGCCGTGCGTGGACCGCAGGGCCTGCAGGTTGTGCTGGAGCACCTGCACCTGGGCATTGCGCATCGACAGCCAGCGCTGGTGGACCTGGTCGTCGTCGCCTCGGCCCTCGACCAGGACGGGAAAGGCGAGGTTGATCTTCCGGGACGGCACGAGGATGCGTACGGCGATCGACTTGGGGCGGATGCTGCCCTCGTGTATCTGGCGGACCGGTTCACCGAGAGCCACCATCAGCGTCTCCGCCGTGTGGCACACGACGTCGATGTGTACGTGCTCTTCCGCGAACGCGTCCCTCAGCCGCGGGGCCAGTGCCACCATCGTCGGCTGCGGCTCACCCGGGCCGGGCGCCGGAGGCTCGGCGATCCGCGGTGGGCTTCCCTTGCTCACATTGCTGAGCAACCCGTCGTCCTGGAGAGCGCGCAGGGCCTGGCGGACGGTGCCTCGTTCCACACCGAACTCGTCCGCCAGTTCGGCCTGGGTGGGCAGGCGGTCTCCGGCCTTGAGGTCGCCGTTGCTGATTCGTTCCCGCAGGATGTCCGCGATCTCCTGGGGCGAGAGCCTTCTGCTGCCGTTCACTGCCACGTTCTCCGCCACGTTCTCCTGGGTCACGACCAAACGCTACAACTCGGATCCATCTACGGGGAGTTGTTTGTGACTTGTTTATAAGTAGCAGCCAAGTGGGGATAACTTAGTTGAAGTTGGTTGCCAACTTGGTCCAGTTGGCGGAAGTTTTGCTTCCTTGCACTTCCTTGGATCCGCCTCACCCCCCACGCACCGTCCCGCCCGCGAAGCCTGAAGGGGGAACCACCATGCCCGTCCTCGCCCTCCTCTCCGCCGTCTTCGTCGTCGGCATCGAGCAGACCGTTCAGTGGAAGTACGGCGCCACCGGCATCATCGGTCTGCTGCTGCTCACCATAGGCATCAAGGCGAAGAACCCTGCCATCAGCTCCATCGGGGCCGTGGTGCTCGCCCTCCTGGTCGCGGGGCCAGCTCTATGAGCGGAAGGCGACCTGCGGCCCGGTCGGCCGCCGGCTCAGTCGCTGTGGGAGACATCAGCTCGTGAGCACCAGCTCCGAACTGATCGTCTCCCACAGTGCGTTGAACCACAGGTGCGACTGCTCCACGAAGGTCGTGTCCCGCAGGCCCGGGCCCTGCTCGAAGGCGAACAGCATCGACTGGGTGCCCTCGGCGTCGTACATCTCCAGTTGCTCGTGGTCGATCTCCTCCTCGCGCCGCGTGACCGTGTAGTACGCGAAGAGCGCCTCCATGCCGTTGAGCAGGTAGAGCTTCACGGGCGGGGTAAAGGGCAGGGCGCGGAACGTGACGTTCACATCGATGCCGTGCGTGGCGCGCAGGGCCAACAGGTTGTGCTGGAGCACCTGGCCCTGGGCGTTGCGATTGGCCAGCCAGCGGCGCTGCAGCCGGCCGTCGGCGGACGGATCCACCGGGGTCGGGAAGGCCAGGTCGATGTCGCGGCTGGGCAGCAGCACGCGGACGTCCAGCTTGGCCGGTTTCAGCTGTCCGGTGTGGATCCGGCGCAGCGGTTCGCCGATGGCGAGGGTCAGGGAGACGGCGGTCAGGCAGAGGGCGTCTATCTCCACGTGATGGGCGGCGAAGGCGTCCGCTATACGGGGCGCCAGGGCCACCATGGTCGGCAGCGGCGGGGCTCCGGGGCCGGTCAGCGCCTTGCCGAGGCCCAGGTCGGGGGCGACGGTCGCGGGAGCGCCCTTCGACACGTTGGTGAGCAGGTGCTCCGACTGGAGGATGCGCAGGGCCTGGCGTACCGCGCCGCGCTCGACACCGAACTCGTCGGCCAGTTTCGCCTGCGTGGGCATGCGTTGACCCGGTCGCAGCTCGCCCGACCTGATGCGGGCGCGCAGCTCGTCGGCCACGTCCTGATGCGACGTCTGAGGCGTCTGTGGCCGCTGTGACCTCTTCCGCCCATTGACGGAGGCGTGTTTCGGGTCCACGACCAAACACTACAACTTCCCGCCATCTTTTGGCAGTTCCAGGGAAGGTGGTTATAAGCCGCTTCCAAGCGGAGATAAGTACAGAGAAGTTGGTCGCCAACTTCAGCAACATGGTCAAACTTCAGGAGGGTTGGCCGCAACCAGAGGTCCGCCTCCCCGTCCCGAAGGAGGGACCGTCATGCCGCTCATCGCCCTCGCCGTCGCCGGCCTCGCAGTCGGATTCGAGACCCTCGTCCAGTGGAAGTACGGACCGATGGGCATCATCGCCTTCGCCGCGCTGTCCATCGGACTCAAGGCCAGGAACACCGTGATCAGCGGCATCGGTGCGGTCATCCTCGTGATGCTGCTCGCCCAGTCCGGCTGAACCCGACGGGTTCACCGGCCCAGGATCCGGCTGGCCGGGCTCCCTTCCGGAGGGGAGCCGGGAGCTCGGTCAGTCTGCACCAAGCGCACAGCCACAACTGAACACCGACAACTGAACAGCCCGACCGGCACAGCCACAACTGAACAGCCCGACCCGCACAGCCACAACTGAACAGCTCCATCAGCACTGCGACAACTGAACAGTTCCATCAGCACAGCCACAACTGAAGAGCACAGCTACGGATGAGCCATCAGTCAGTCGCCAGTCGTTGTCGGAAGGAAGGGGTTCAGAACATGTCCGGGCACCAAGGCCGCCTGGACGTACGCAGCAGGGCGTCGGCCACTCGGGCGGCGCCCGCTCGTTCTTCCCGCACCCGGCCCAGCGCCGCCAGCCGTACGGCCGACTCGTCGCCCAGCCACAGCCTCGACAACTCCGCGATGTCCAGCGTGAGTTCGGCACTCTCGGCGGTCGGTGTGCAGGACGCCCCCTGCGCCGACGCCTCCAGCCGGTAGCGGCCGCCCGCCAGGCCGGCGCGGTCGACGACCTCCAGCACCAGGGAGCCCGTACCCTCGTACGTCCGTGACTCCAGGGCCCGTACGACATCCAGGATCCGCACCCACAACCAGTCCGTGACCGTGGTGAGGCGGGCGGCCCTCGGGTCCGGCAGAAGCAGGGGGAGCAGGTCGTCGGGGGCCCGCGGGCCGCTCTTGACCTGGGTGACCCAGTCGATGGAGCACAGGTAGCGCCACAGGGCGCGCTCGGCGGCCGGGGTCGCCGCGAGCAGGCCCCGCACGGTCGCAGTGTCCTGCGGCTGGTTGGCGTCGCCCCACTTGTCGTCGACCTCGTACGCGACCAGGCCCTCGACATCGCCGTCCGCTGCCCGGTACAGGGCGAAGAACGGCTCGGTCCACTTCGGGTCGATCTGCAGGACGCCCGTGTTGATCTGCCACCACCAGTCGTTGCGGCTGACTGTGCCCGGGGTGGCGCGGCGGACGCGGTCGTGGAGTTCGGGGCCGAATTTGCGTATGTCCTCGGGGTCCACGATGTCGATACGGCCGCCGTCGTCCGGGCCTGACCAGCTGGGGTCGAGGCCGGTGCGCGGGACGTCGACGGTCCACTCGGCGGCCGAGGTGGCCGGGCCGAAGCCGTAGCGGCCGTAGATCGGGTACTCGGCGGCTATCAGGGTGGCGACGACATCGCCGCGCTTCTTGGCGGCCGCGAGGTCGCGGCTCATCATGCGGGTGAGCAGGCCGCGGCGGCGGTGGGTGGCGGTGACCGTGACGGCGGTGACGGCGTTGGCGGGCACCGGGCTGCCGCCTACCGCGGTGACCTCCTGGCTGAAGGACCGGAACGTCGCGACGCAGCGGGCCCCGTCGAAGGCACCGAGGTAGCGGCCCGGTTCGAACCGGGGGCGGCGGGCTTCGATTTCGGTCTCCGGGACCACCGGCTGCTGCACGAATCCGACCTTCACGGCGCGGAGCCATTCGGGGAACTCGGGCTCGGTGATCGGGCGGATGTCGATGTCGGGGCGTGCCTTGGTCATGGGATCACGGTAGGTGCAGGGTGGGGAGGGTGTCGCGTGGATTTTCCTCGCCCCCGCCGCCCCTACCCGTCCCATCCCCAGGGGCTCCGCCCCTTCGACCCCGCCAGGGGCTCCGCCCCTGAACCCCGGCGGGGACTGCGTCCCCTGCACCCCTCGCGGGGCTCCGCCCCAGCACCCCGCCGGGGCTCCGCCCCGAACCCCGATCGGCCTGAACGGCCTCGTCCTCAAACGCCGGACGGGCTGAAAGACACGGACCGGTGCCTGGAGTGGCTCGCTCCCGGGTCCGATCACCGGCCGGCCGGCCGAAAGTGCCCAGCGGCCTCTGGAGGCCGTGCCCCGCAGTCCTCACGTCAGCAGGTCGTCGACCTGCGCCTCACCCTCGCGGTAGCGGCGCGCGATCTCGCCGCTGCAGTCGTCCGTCGTCCGTTGCAGCCGCTGTCGCCGCAGGGACACCTGCTGCTCGTACCGGACCAGCCGGCCCATTGCCGTGTTCAGTTCCAGGTCGGTGCGGGCGTCCAGGTCGGAGAGTTCGACCTCGGCGAGCATGTCGGTGGCCAGCCGGCCGTACTCCTCGCTGTGCGGCGTCCCCAGCGTCACATGGCGGGCGGAGGAGCGGTGCCGGGCCGGGGCGTCCGTGAGGATCTCGGGGAGCCGCTCGACCACGGAGCCCGCGCCCGTCGGCGACCGCCGTGCCAGCTCGGCCCGGAGGATGTCGATACGGCCCTGCAGCAGCCGCCGTACATAGCTGAGGTCGGCCTCCTCGCGCTGGGCGTCCCGGCGCAGGGTGCGCAGTTCGGGCAGGTTCAGCACGGCCAGCTCGTGCTCGGGCGGACCGGATGGCAGGTGCGGGCTGTCCGTGCCGTCGGTGCTGTCCGGGCTGTCCGTGCGCTGCGTGGGCGGCCGCAGCGGCGCCCGTTCTCCCGTACGAATCAACGAGACAACCCCAGGAGGCTGCCCAGTACTCGGTGTGCTCATGTGCCTCAACCGTCCCCTCGACCGGCGTGTGGAAGCATCGTGCCACCCCAAGTGGCCGCTATGTGACCGAGTGCCCCCGATCGGCCCCAGATGGGGGGTAATGATCAAAAAGAAGCCCCCTGCGGGCCTGTTCCGGCCGCACGGCATGATGGGTTCATGCGTGCAGTGGTGCAGAGGGTGGACGGCGCGAGCGTCGTCGTCGACGGCGAGAACGGCCTCGAAACAGTGGGCGAGATCATCGGCGAGGGGCTGTGCGTCCTCGTCGGGGTGACGCACGAGGACACCAAGGAGAAGGCGGCCGGGCTCGCCCGCAAACTCTGGTCGATCCGCATGCTGCACGACGAGAAGTCGTGCAGTGATGTCGATGCGCCGCTGCTGGTCATCAGTCAGTTCACCTTGTACGGGGATGCGCGCAAGGGGCGCCGGCCCACCTGGAACGCCGCCGCCCCGGGCGACGTCGCCGAGCCCCTCGTCGACGAGGTCGTCGCCCAGCTGCGGGCCCTCGGCGCCACGGTGGAGACGGGTCGCTTCGGCGCCCGGATGCGCGTCTCGCTGACGAACGACGGCCCGTTCACGGTCCTCGTCGAGATCTGAACCCCTAGGGTTCTACGACCGTCTCCTGCGCCGCCGCCGTGTCCCCCGCCACCAGCCGCGCGTCCACCGGCACATTCCGCTTCACCAGGGCGAGGGCGACCGGGCCCAGCTCGTGGTGGCGTACGGAGGTCGTGATGAAGCCGATCTTGCGGCCGTCGGGGTCCTCGTCGGCGAGGCGGATCTCCGTGCCGGGGGTGGGGAGATGCACCTCGCTGCCGTCGAGGTGCAGGAAGACCAGGCGGCGGGGCGGCTTCCCCAGGTTCTGCACCCGCGCCACCGTCTCCTGGCCCCGGTAGCAGCCCTTCTGCAGGTGCACCGCGGTGCCGATCCAGCCCAGCTCGTGCGGGATGGTGCGGTGGTCGGTCTCGAAGCCGAGGCGCGGACGGTGGTTCTCCACCCGCAGCGCCTCGTACGCCAGGATTCCGGCCGGGGGGCCCGCCTTCTCGGCGTACGACTCCAGGTCCGCGCGCGGGAGGAAGAGGTCGCGGCCGTACGGCGTCTCGCGCACCACCACGCCTTCCGGGACCTCCGCGATCGAACCGGCCGGCAGGTGCACGATCGCGAACTCGGCCGTCCGGTCGGCGACTTCGACCTGGTAGAAGAACTTCATCGACTCCAGGTATGCGAGGAGCGCCTCCTGGGTCCCCGGCTCGACATGGGCCCACACCGTCTCGCCGTCGTCCACCAGATACAGCGCGTGCTCGATGTGGCCGTGCGCGGAGAGGATCAGCGCCTCGGTGGCCTGGCCGGTCGGGAGGTCGCTGACGTGCTGGGTGAGGAGCAGGTGCAGCCAGCTCAGCCGGTCCTTGCCGGTGACGGTGACGACCCCGCGGTGCGAGAGGTCGACGAAGCCGGTGCCGTCGGCGAGGACGCGCTGCTCGCGGAACAGTTCGCCGTAGTGGGCGGCGACGCCTTCGTCCACTCCCTCGGCGGGAACGGCGCCGGGCAGGGACAGGAGGGGGCTCTTCATGGGCACAAGCCTACGACTCGGTAGTTGAACTCTTCAGAGCGCAGTCGCGGCATCTGCCGAAGATCGCGAAGTGCTTCATGTCCGTCTCGAAGCCGAACTCACGGCGCAGCTTCGCGGTGAACTCCGCGGCCACCGACACATCGGCCTCGATCACGTTCTGGCAGTCGCGGCAGACCAGGTGGATGTGGTGGTGGCGGTCCGCGAGGTGGTACGTCGGCGCGCCGTGCCCGAGGTGGGCGTGGCTGACCAGCCCGAGCTCCTCCAGGAGCTCCAGGGTCCGGTACACGGTGGAAATGTTGACCCCCGACGCCGTCTTCTTCACTTCCGTGAGGATGTCGTCGGGGGTCGCGTGCTCCAGGGTGTCCACGGCTTCGAGGACAAGCTGGCGCTGCGGAGTCAGCCGGTAACCGCGCTGCCTGAGGTCGCTCTTCCAGTCGGTGCTCACCACACCGAAGAGTCTAGAACTACTTGTACTTGTCAGAACTACTTGAAGAACGCGATGCGGTACCAGCGGTACTGGTACTGGCGGTACTACTTGAAGAAGGCGATGCCGTCGTCCGGCATGTCGTCCGGCAGGGCCTTGGCCCAGCGCTCGACGTCCTCCGGGGTGACGACCTTCTTCAGGTGCGCCGACATGTAGGGGCGCAGCTCGACCTCGGGGGTCTGCTTCTCGCCGACCCACATCAGGTCGCTCTTGACGTAGCCGTACAGGCGCTTGCCGCCGGTGTACGGGCCGGAGGCGGCCGTCCGCGCCACCGCGTCCGTCACGAGGTCGATCTGCGGCTTCTTGTCGGCCAGCTCGCCGTACCAGACCTCCACGACACCGTCGTTGCGGACCATGGTGACCTCGACCTTGCGGTCGGCGTCGATGCGCCAGAAGCCGGACTCGGACTCCAGGGGACGGACCTTGTTCCCGTCGTTGTCCAGGACCCAGGTGTGGGAGTGGTACTCCAGGAAGTCCCGGCCGTCGTGGGTGAAGGTGACCTCCTGCCCGAAGTTGCACTTCTCGGAGCCCGGGAAGTCGTGCACGCCCGCGCCCGCCCAGGTGCCGAGCAGAAAGGCGAGGGGGAGGAGGTCCTTGTGGAGGTCGGACGGGATCTCGATCATGGGATCGGCGGTTCCTTTATGCCTTACGTATGCCGTACGAATGCCGTACGAATGCCTTACGGGGTCAGCGCTGGCCCTGGTACAGCTTCTTCACGGTCAGTCCGGCGAAGGCTAGGACGCCGACGCAGACCAGGACCAGCAGGGCTTCGAAGAATGCCTCAAGCACGGGGTGCTCCTCGGATGAGCGGGGTGGGCGGTACACAGGGGTACACAAAAGGCCGGGGCCCAGCTTACGCGGCCGGGGCCCGGCACTCCTTGTGAGGTACGCCCAAGCGGTACTCGAACGGAACTCGCCGCCGCTCAGCCGAGCAGCTGGCTCTGCAGGACGACCGTCTGCTGGAACGGTACGGCCTTCGCCGCGCCCTTCCTGGACTGCACGATCACCGCGAGGACGTCACCGGCGGACAGATACGCCTGCCGGAACTGCTCGGCGCCGTACGGCTTGCTCTCGACGTACTCGGAATCGGAAGAGGTGATCTGCCCGACCCGGGCCTCGGACGGGAAGTCCTCGTCGGCCACGGAGGTGGCGGCCCCGCGCAGCGCGTAGCCCGGGCCGCCGTACGGGGCGACGTCGCCGGAGAACAGGTCGTCCACGACGGCCGCCGTGTCGAACTGCAGCAGGTAGATGCGGGTGTGCGTGCCGTCCGGGGTGGTCCAGCCGCGGGCCGCGATGTGCCGCAGACCGTGGTCGGTGAGCTTCTGGCCCAGCTCCTTGCGGGCGTCCTGCTCCGCGTACTGCGCCAGGAAGTCCTTCGCCGCCAGCCACCCGTCCGCGCCGCGCAGCCTGAGGTCCGCGCTCGCGCCCTTGGGCGCGGGCAGGACCAGGGCGCGCAGGTCGGCGTAGTGGGCGCCGGTCTTGTTCTCCTCGGCGAAGGGTCCCGGGCTGCCGGACGGCAGCGGCGGCCTGGTCAGCGTCGGGTAGTCCCAGCGTCCGTCCGACTGCGTCCGCAGACCCGGCACGTCGGTCCGGTCCAGCCCTGCGATGCCATACGCCGTTCCCGCCCCGACGGCCGCGAACACGACCACGGCGGCGGTCCAGCGCAGCACGGCACGCAGGACCCGGCGGTCCTTCTTCGCCGGCGCCTCCTGGACCGGTATCGGTAGCGGGGGCGGGGCGTCCGGCATCGGCGGAAGCTCGGTCTGCTGCTGCTCGGTCATACCGCCTCCCCCGGCTCTGCGATGCGGTCGAGTTGTTCCTTCAGCAGCATCCCGATTCCCTTGGCCTCCATCGGCCTGGCGCTGTTGGCGGTGACAGTGACCAGGACGTCTCCCTGATAGGCGGTGCAGAACATCCAGTCGAGCTTCTCGCCCTTGAACGCGCGCGAAAGGAAGCAGCCGGCGTTCTTGTGGCCCTCGATCGCCGGGCCGGCCCGGAAGAGGCCGAGGGCGCCGAGGAACTGCTTCTCGTTCTGCGAAACACGGCGGACGGCCGCCCTGTTGTCCATCTGGGCCAGCTCGATGCTGACGACGGAGGCCTTGTCCGTGTAGACGGCGGAGGTCTCATCGGTGCTGACGTAGCTGCGCATGGCCATGCCCTTGATGCGCTCCTTGTCGATCTGCTCCTCCAGCCGCTTGCGCTGGGTCCGCGGCAGGCTCTTGAACGGCTCCTTGCGCAGGGCCGTGGCCTCCGCGCCGCTGAGCTCGGCGTCCGAGCCGAACTCCCCCATGTCCGGACCGCGGCTCCAGCCGTCCGCGCCGTACGGCACGAGCGTCCCGGCGAGGCCCTTCGCGGACGCCGGCTTCGCCTTCTCGGCCCGGTCGTCCTTCGGGAACTTGTAGACGGGGGCACCCGCGTCGCGGTCGGCACCGTTCACGGTGACGACCGTGTAGCCGACGCCTGCCACGACGGCTCCCGCGAGCAGCACGGACCCGGCGACCACGGCGATACGGCCGCGGCGGAGGGGCTTGCCGGGAGGCACGGCAGGCTCGACGGGGGCGTCGGGGGCGTGTGGAGCCTCGGAGGGCACCAGCTCGACGGGGCTCACCTCGCCCACCTGGGCGTTCTGGTTCTCGGTCACAGCCGCTCCATCTGCCGCTTGGCCACGTCCATGACCTTCGCCTTGGGGACGGGCTTGGTGATGTCCCAGACGTAGATCTCCAGCAGGATGTCTCCGCGCCAGGCGACAGCCTCCGCGTTGTACTGCGGCAGATAGCCGGGCTTGTGCTCGGGCCGGGAGTGGACGTACACCATGCCGTCCCCGGTGCCCGGGATGGGCCAGCTGTCGGTGCCGGCCTTGAGGTCCTTCCAGTACTGCTGGTCCTTGCTGTCGACGGAGGCGTCCATCGTCTCCTCCTGCCGGTACTGGATCAGACGGATCTCCACGCCGTACGTGCTGCCGACGTCCCAGCCGGTGACGGCGGCACGGCGGTACTCCGAGGAGATGAGCTCGCCGAAGACCGAGCCCGGTTTGTCGAAGGTCTCGGCGTAATCGGCCAGGTCCATCCAGCCGTCGTTGCCCGTCAGGGCGCCGTCGTACCTCGCCCCGGCCGGCTTCTTCAGCAGCAGCTTGCGCAGGTCGCCGTCGGTCCGCACCCGGCGGTCCTGCGCGGCGGAAAGCGGCTCGGGGGCGGGGCCCTTGGCCTGCGCGAGCGCCGGCTGGGACAGCGAGGGCAGTTTCGTCGGCGCGCGGCCCGCCTGGACGACGTAGCCGGTGCAGGTGCCGGCGACGACACCGAGGACGGCGGCGCCGGCGATGAGCAGGGTGGTGCGGCCGCGCCGCCGACGGGGCCGCGGCTCGGGCTCGGGCGCGGGCTCGGGCGTAACGGACGCCACCGGCTCAACCGGTTCAACCAGTTCAACCGGCACGTCAGCGGCCTCTTCGGGTACTTCCAAGACGTCCCCCCACAGAACGTGAAGCGCGCATTCCGTACGCGCGCTCACAGGAGACCCATGGCCGTCACACCTGGTTGTACGGGAGTTGATTACGATTCAGCCATGGCGAAGAAGCTCGTGATCAAGGTGACGGCGGGGGCCGATGCGCCCGAGCGGTGCTCGCAGGCGTTCACGGTGGCGGCGGTGGCCGTGGCCAGCGGCGTCGACGTCTCCCTGTGGCTGACCGGCGAGTCGGCGTGGTTCGCGCTGCCGGGGCGGGCGGCCGAGTTCGAGCTGCCGCATGCGGCCCCGCTGCCGGACCTGATCGACTCGATCCTGGCCGGCGGCCGGCTGACGTTGTGCACACAGTGCGCGGCCCGCCGGGACATCACGGAGAAGGACGTGATCGAGGGCGTACGGATCGCGGGCGCGCAGGTCTTCGTGCAGGAGGCACTGGGGGACGAGACGCAGGCGTTGGTCTACTGACGGCCGTCCGCTACCGGGGGCCGCTACCGAGGGCGTTTCTTGCCGTCCAGCTCGTCCCACCACTCGTCGGACTTCGGGTCGCCGGACGGGTCGTCCCACCAGCGGTCGTCGGGACCCCGGCGGTTGGCGACCATGGCGGCGACCGGGGGGATGACCATCGCCACCACACACATCCCGACCGCGACCGGAACCGACCAGATGCGTACGACTCCCCACGCCAGGACGAACAGCGTGATGCAGGTGCCCATCATGGCGAAATACACGTGACGCCGACGTGCCAGCATGACTCCAGGGTAGGCCCGTACATGCCGAAGGGCCGCGGAAGGGGCCATGCCGAAGGGCCGCGCCCCGAAGGGTGCGACCCATTGGCGATCAAGGTGCGGTCAGGGTGTCAGACCGCGATCGCGACCTCCGCGAGGCCGCCCTGCTGGGCGACGACCGTGCGGTCCGCGGTGGCGCCGGGGACCAGGGCACGGACGGTCCAGGTGCCCTCGGCCGCGTAGAAGCGGAACTGTCCGGTGGCGGAGGTCGGGACCTCCGCGGTGAACTCGCCGGTCGAGTCCAGGAGACGGACGTAGCCGACGACGGGCTCGCCGTCCTTCGTCACCTGGCCCTGGATGGTGGTCTCACCGGGCTTGATCGTCGAGGCGTCCGGGCCGCCGGCCTTCGCTCCGCACATGTCTTTCTCCAAGAGGGGTCTGACCGGACGGATGGAAGGCCGGTCGGGGTTGCGGGTGTCTTCGCTTACTACTGGTTGCTACTGGTCCTGCTGCCGGTCCTACTTGTTGGCGCCGAGCTCGATCGGGACGCCGACGAGGCTGCCGTACTCGGTCCACGAGCCGTCGTAGTTCTTGACGTTCTCGACACCGAGCAGCTCGTGCAGGACGAACCAGGTCAGGGCCGAGCGCTCACCGATGCGGCAGTACGCGATGGTGTCCTTGGCGAGGTCGACCTGCTCCTCGGCGTAGAGCTCCTTGAGCTCGTCGTCCGACTTGAAGGTGCCGTCGTCGTTGGCGTTCTTGGACCACGGGATGTTGCGCGCGGACGGGACGTGACCCGGACGCTGCGACTGCTCCTGCGGCAGGTGCGCGGGAGCGAGCAGCTTGCCGGAGAACTCGTCGGGCGAACGCACGTCGACCAGGTTCTGCGAACCGATGGCCGCCACCACGTCGTCGCGGAAGGCGCGGATCGCCTTGTTCTGCGGCTTGGCGGTGTAGGAGGTCTCGGCGCGCTCGGGGACCTCCTCGACCAGCTCGCGGGCGTCCAGCTCCCACTTCTTGCGGCCGCCGTCGAGCAGCTTGACGCTGTCGTGGCCGTACAGCTTGAAGTACCAATAGGCGTACGACGCGAACCAGTTGTTGTTGCCGCCGTAGAGGATCACCAGCGTGTCGTTGGCGATGCCCTTCGACGACAGGAGCTTCTCGAAGCCCTCCTGGTCGATGAAGTCGCGGCGGACCGGGTCCTGCAGGTCCTTGGTCCAGTCGATGCGGATCGCGTTCTTGATGTGGTTCTTCTCGTAGGCGGACGTGTCCTCGTCCACCTCTACGATCGCGATGTGCGGGTTGTCCAGGTTGTCCTGGACCCAGTCGGCGTCGACCAGGACGTCGCTGCGGCTCATGCTCTTTCTCCTCCGGGGCAGTTGCGGCGGGGCGTGCGAGTGCGAGGGGTGCGGGTTGCCTCCGGCGGTGGAGCCGGGGTCGCGCACGGGTGCCCTGAGCAGGGCGTGGGGATGCGGAGGTCTGCGCCGTCCGCTCAGAAGGTGCGACAGAGCATGGCGGCGACACGGCACAGGTCTACTGCCCGCCGCTTCGTGAGATCCGCCTGACGCTTCATGGGCTCGATCGTAGGGACGGACAGCCTGACGTGTCACCGGCGTGTCGTATTTTGAGACGCGATCGTCCGCGATGTGGGAAACGATCAGCGACCGTGCCGTGCTCGCACGGCTTCCGGGCCCTTGTATCCGTCGTCACAGCTGCGGTGCGGACGATGCCGTCTCACCTTTCGGACTCCGTCGTTCCATCGAACGTCGAACGCCGTACTACCCCGCGAGCTTGACGTTCGAACCCTTCACCGTGATCTCAACACCGTTCTGCGCAGCCTGCACACTGTCCAGCTTCACTCCGCCCGGCAGCTGGTCGATGGTCTGCTGGAAGTCGGTGATCGACCGGATGCGGGAGTCGGCAAGGTCGACGACCAGCTTGGGCAGGTTGTCCGCGTGCACCTTCACGGTGTCGCCGTCGACCGTGACGGTGCTGAGCACCGGATACGTCTGCGAGGCGCCGGCGGCCGTGACCTTGATGTCGACCTTGATCTTGCCGTTGCCGCCGTCGGAGAGGCCGACGACCTGGGCCTTGACGCCGGGGAACAGGTCCGTCGGCTGGGACTTGGCCGCCTTGAGCAGCTCGTCGTAGGCGATGGTGGCGCTGCCCGTCGCGGTGGCCGCGGTGGCGGAGGTGTAGTCGCCGGAGAAGGAGACGCCCTTCATGTCGGCCTTCAGGTCGTCGATACGGATCGTCTTCGGGCCGCCGTTGCTGCTGGTGCCGGTGCCGGAGCCGGTGCCCGTGTCGGCCTCGTAGTCCTTGATGCCGATCTCTACGTCGTCCAGCGAGCCGGACGCGACCTGGGTGAGGAAGGGGAAGCCCTTGATGGACACGTCCGGGGTGGCGGCCAGGTTCTCGGTGGTCTTCACCTTGTCCGCCGCCTCGTTCTCGGCGAAGTAGACCGCTACGCGGTCCGCGATCACGAAGAGGCCGCCCAGGATCACGACGACAATCAGAAGTATTCGCAGGGCGCGCATACGGTGTTTCCCCCACCAAGCCGGTCGACGACGACGGTTACGACGACCGGGTGGCCGCCTGGCGCGAGGGTAACCCTGTGCCGGGGCCTCAGGCGGGGATTGTGGATCACCTGTGACGGGAGCCTCCCGAGGGCAGGCTGAAAAACTACGCCAGCGCCCGCCCCAGCACGAACACCACCGGTGCCGCGGCTGCCAGCGGCAGGGCGACGCCTGCTGTGAAGTGCACGAACCTCGACGGGTAGTCGTAGCTGGCCACCCGGTGGCCGATCAGGGCGCAGGCCGCCGCGCCCGCGCCGAGCAGTGCGCCCTTCGCGCCGAAGCCGGTCATCCCGCCGACCGCGATGCCCGCCCCCGCAGCGGCGAGCACCGAGACCACGATCGACGCCGGGGTGGGCAGCGGCAGGGCGCGGGCCAGGACGGCCACCGCGACCGCGGCCCCGCCCACGCTCACCGCGTCCGCGTCGGCCGCGAGGTATCCGGCCGCGACGATGGCCAGCGCCGCCGAGGCGACGGTCGCCATCAGGCCGTACATCCGCTCGTCGGGGTCCGCGTGCGAGCGCAGCTGGAGGACCAGGGAGAGCAGGACCCAGACGCCGAGGGTGCCGAGGATCGCCGCGGGGCCGTTCTCCTGGCCGGCCGCCAGCAGCGCCACGTCCGCGACCAGCGCGCCCAGGAACGCCAGCGCGATGCCCTGCCGGGCGGGCCACATGCCGTTCAGCCGGAACCAGCCCGCCGCGGTGACCGCCTGGAGGGCGATGAGCGGGACGAGCAGGGCGTACGAATTGATCGCCGCCGCTCCGGACACGAGCAGGCCCAGCAGCGCCGTGAGCCCTGCCGGCTGCATGCCGGGCTCGATGACCGGGGAACGGCCCTCCTCGCGGGCGCGCTGGGCGTCCGTGATGCGGGGATTGCCGGCGAGAGTGGCGGGGCCGTAGTCGGCGTCCTCGGATTCCTCCGGTTCCGCCGAATCCTCCGGTTCGTCGGCGGCGGCCGGGGCCGGGGCGTATGCGGCCGACTGCGGCTGCATCTGCTGGTTCCACGCCTGGCCCTGGAACTGGCCCTCCTGCGGCAGCGGCTGTCCCGTCACCCCATAGGACTGCTGCGACTCCCAGGTCTGCCCCTGCCACTGCTGCGTGTACTGCTGATGCTGTTGGTACTGCTGGTATTGCTGGGCCTGGGCGGCGTGCGGGTCGTCGTACCCCTGATAGCCCGGGTACCCCTGGTACTCCTGCTGCTGCCCTTGCTGCCCCTGCTCGCCGGGCCACGCCTGCTGCTGTTGGTACGGGTCGTACGAGCCCTCGTACGGCTGGTTGGTCATCGTCACCCTCCTGCGAACGGCGGGAGCACCTCGACCGTCCCGCCGTCGGCCAGCCGTACCGTCTCATGTCCGCGGGTGCCCACGGGGTCACCGTCGATGAGGAACGAGCATCGCTGCAGCACGCGCGCGAGTTCTCCGGGGTGTCGCGCGCGCACGGCGTCGAGCGCCTCGGCGAGGGTGGCCGCGTCGTACGGCTCCTCGGCGATCCCGGCCGCGGCCTTCGCGGCGGCCCAGTAGCGCACCGTGACCTTTGACATCCGGTTCCTCAAGTAGTGGCTCGACGAGTAATCGACGTGATCGACGAGTAGTGGATCGGCGGTGTACCCGGTCAGGCTAGCCCGCCTGTGAGGCGGCCCAGACTCCGATACGGGCCAGCAGGTCGTCGGTGGCCGCGTGTTCCGCGTGGCCCATGCCGGGCTCCAGCCAGAGTTCGCCGTGGTCACCGGCGGCAGCCGCCAGCATGTGCGGGTGGTCGACCGGGAAATAGCCGTCCCGGTCGCCGTGCACGATCAGCAACGGCGCGGGGGCGATCCGCGGTACGGCCTCCACGGGAGACAGCGGCACCGGGTCCCACTCCTGGTGATGGATCCGGGTGTTGAATCCGTAGCGGCCCACCAGTCGGCCCTCGGGCCGCGTTACCAGCCAGTGCAGCTTCCGCATAGGGGCTGTGCCCCGGTAGTACCAGCGGGCGGGAGCGCTCACCGAAACCACGGCGTCCGTCGCCGCTTCCGTGCGCCCCTCGCGCCCCCGTCCGTACAGCGCCGCGTGGCGCAGCACCACGGAACCGCCCATCGAGAAGCCGACGGTCACCACGCGCGCGTGCCCGAACCCCCGTGCCCACTCCACGGCGGCCGCCACATCGAGGACCTCCCGGTCGCCGACCGTCGAGCGGCCGCCGGAGGCGCCGTGGCCGCGAAAGGAGAACGTGACCACGGCCCCGTACTGCGCGAACGCCTCCGCCACCCGTCGAACATGCGGCCGGTCCACATCGCCCGTGAACCCATGGGCGACGACGAACACCGGGACAACGGAAGGTGGCGAGGAGGCGTCGTATACGACCGAACCCGGCTCGTATACGGAATCGATCGCAACCCCGTCGTCCGTGCGCAGAAACGTACGGAAAGGCCCCTGTCTGCCCGTCTCAAGATTCGGACGAACGGTGGATCGCGCCACATGACCTGCCGGAGTAATGCTCATGTGGGCTATTCTGCTGGGCAGAGGACTCGGGCAGCGTAGCCCCCGGGTCCTTTTGTGCTTTCGGAAGCGTTGTATACGAAGCGGGAAACTCAAGGTGACCGCTGGTGTACGGGGCTTTTCGGGATCGCAGAGCAGGTGACACACCGCACACGTCCTCGCAGGGACCGAGGAGGAACCAGACGTATGAGTTCTCTGCTGCTCCTGACCAATGCCCTCCAGCCGTCGACGGAGGTGCTCCCCGCCCTCGGCCTGCTCCTGCACAACGTGCGAGTGGCTCCGGCGGAGGGCCCCGCCCTCGTCGACACCCCGGGTGCCGACGTCATCCTCGTCGACGGCCGCCGTGACCTGCCCCAGGTCCGCAGCCTCTGCCAGCTGCTGCGCTCCACGGGCCCCGGCTGTCCGCTCATCCTCGTCGTCACCGAGGGCGGCCTCGCCGCCGTCACCGCCGACTGGGGCATCGACGACGTGCTCCTCGACACCGCCGGTCCGGCGGAGGTCGAGGCGCGACTGCGACTGGCCATGGGCCGACAGCAGATCGTCAACGACGACTCCCCCATGGAGATCCGCAACGGCGACCTGTCGGTCGACGAGGCGACGTACTCCGCAAAGCTCAAGGGGCGGGTCCTCGACCTCACCTTCAAGGAGTTCGAGCTCCTCAAGTACCTCGCACAGCATCCGGGCCGCGTCTTCACGCGCGCGCAGCTGCTGCAGGAGGTCTGGGGCTACGACTACTTCGGCGGCACCCGCACGGTCGACGTCCACGTACGACGCCTGCGCGCCAAGCTCGGCCCCGAGCACGAGTCGCTGATCGGCACCGTCCGGAACGTCGGTTATCGATTCGTTACCCCTGAGAAGGCCGATCGGGTCACCGACGAGGCCAAGGCCAAGGCAGACCGGGCAAAGCCGGAGGATGCGGACGAGACCGCCGCCCTGGACGCCGCCGAGGTGACGGCCGAGGCATAGCGGACCGCCGGAAGGGGCATTGCTTCCGCACAGGGAGTGCGGGGGCAAGCTCCTTCTCGCCCTGCCCAGGGCCGGTATATCCGCGTAGACTCCGCGCGTGGCCAAGGTGACTCGGGATGATGTGGCGCGGCTGGCGGGGACTTCGACCGCCGTCGTCAGTTATGTCATCAACAACGGACCCCGGCCGGTCGCCCCGGCCACGCGCGAGCGTGTTCTCGCCGCCATCAAGGAGCTGGGGTACCGGCCGGACCGGGTCGCCCAGGCGATGGCGTCCCGCCGTACGGATCTCATAGGCCTGATCATCCCGGACGCCCGTCAGCCCTTCTTCGGGGAGATGGCGCACGCGGTCGAACAGGCCGCTTCCGAGCGCGGAAAAATGGTGCTCGTCGGCAACACCGACTACGTCAGCGAGCGCGAGGTCCACTACCTGCGCGCGTTCCTGGGTATGCGGGTCTCGGGGCTCATCCTCGTCTCCCACGCCCTCAACGACCAGGCCGCCGCCGAGATCGAGGCCTGGGACGCCCGGGTGGTCCTGCTGCACGAGCGGCCCGAGGCCATCGACGACGTCGCCGTCGTCACCGACGACCTGGGCGGCGCCCGGTTCGCCGTGAGCCACCTCATCGAGCACGGCTACGAGTACGTCGCCTGTATGGGCGGCACCGCCGAGACCCCGGCGGTCGGCGACCCGGTCTCCGACCACGTCGAGGGCTGGCGGCGCGCGATGGACGAGGCCGGGATCTCCACGGAGGGGCGGCTCTTCGAGGCGCCGTACAACCGCTATGACGCGTACCGCATAGCTCTGGAGATCTTCTCCGGGCCGCGGCGTCCGCCCGCGATCTTCTGCTCCACGGACGACCAGGCGATCGGCGTACTGCGGGCCGCTCGCGAGCTGCGGATCGATGTGCCGGGGGAACTGGCGGTCATCGGCTTCGACGACATCAAGGAAGCGGCGCTGGCGGATCCTCCGCTGACGACGATTGCGTCGGATCGGTCCGCGATGGCCCGGGCGGCCGTGGATCTCGTGCTTGATGACGGGTTGCGGGTGGCCGGGGCTCGGCGGGAGCGGTTGAAGGTGTTTCCTTCGCGGCTGGTGGCTCGCCGGTCGTGCGGGTGTGCTTAGGTTCGTCGGCGTGTGCGGGTGGTTTGTGGCTGGTCGCGCAGTTCCCCGCGCCCCTATCGGGGCGCGTAGCTGCAAGTAGCGCCTTTATATCGGGCAAACAAGGTTCTGCCGGGCTTCTCAGCCAGCACTCAGGAAGCTCTCATGGTCACGGTTCAAGCTCGGTGTCATGACCGAGAGCTTCCGCCGCAGCGGCGAGTACGAGAGCTATGACAGCTACGGGAACCCGTACCAGGGCGCGCAGCAGCAGCACGTCTCCCCTGTGAACCCCGAGTGGCCGCCCCCGCCGGTGCAGCCGCCCGTGCAGCCGACGGCTCTCCTTGCCGAGCCCGCGGCCGCCGCTCCGGCGCCGAAGAAGCGGGCCCGGGGCCCCCTCGCCCTGCTGGCCGCCGTGGCGATAGTGGCCGCGGCCATCGGCGGCGGCACCGCGTACGCCTTCCAGGAGCTGGCCGGCAACGACACCGCCGCCTCCAGCAGCACCAGCACCAATGTGGTGCCGGCCGGCAAGAAGGGCGACGTCGCCACCATCGCCGCGGCCGTCAGCCCGAGCGTGGTCGAGGTCAGCGCCACGCTGAGCAACGGGTCGTCGACCGGCTCCGGCGTGATCATCACCAGCAACGGCGAGATCGTCACCAACAACCACGTCATCTCCGGCGCCTCGTCGATCAAGGTGACGACCAGCAGCGGGAAGTCGTACACCGCGAAGGTCGTCGGCACCGACAGCAAGAAGGACCTCGCCCTGATCAAGCTGGAGGGCGCGTCCGGCCTGAAGGCGGCCACCCTCGGCAACTCCTCCGGCGTCCAGGTCGGCGACACGGTCGTGGCGATCGGCTCCCCCGAGGGCCTCAGCGGCACCGTCACCAGCGGCATCGTCTCCGCCCTCAACCGTGATGTGACCGTCTCGACGGACGAGAGCCAAAGCCAGAGCCAGCAGGGCCAGGGCGGCGGCAACGGCCAGTGGCCGTTCTCCTTCGGCGGCCAGCAGTTCAACGGCGACACCGGTTCGTCGACGACGACGTACAAGGCGATCCAGACCGACGCGTCCCTCAACCCGGGCAACTCCGGCGGTGCGCTGATCGATGCCGCGGGCAACATCATCGGCATCAACTCCGCGATGTACTCGGCCAGTTCGTCCTCCGGCTCGGGCTCGTCGGACGCCGGCAGCGTCGGCCTCGGCTTCGCCATCCCGATCAACACCGTCAAGTCCGACCTGGCCACGCTCAGGTCCGGCTCCACCAGCTGACCGCAGTCTCCTCAACCCGGCAGGGAGTACGTCATGATCAAGCAGGTTTCCCACACGGTCGCCGGCACCGACCCGGCCGGCTACGCCCTGGCCCTCGCGGTGGCGTACGAACTGCACGCGCCGGCGGCCCGGGCGCCCGAACTGCCCCCGCAGCTGATGGGCCTGCACACCACTGCCGCCCGCCCGCACCGCCGCAAGGTGCCGCTGAACCGTCTCGCGGCGATGCATGGCTGATATGCGAGGCTGAAGGCGTTCGCACGTTCAGCACCTTCAGCACGTTTCGCAGGTTCAGCCCCTTGTCGTCCCACCGCACCGAGGAATCCGAAGCCCATGAGCCCCGCCGATGGCGACCGTGACCCGCAGCGCATCCTGATCGTCGACGACGAGCCGGCCGTGCGCGAAGCACTCCAGCGCAGCCTCGCCTTCGAGGGCTACGACACGGAGGTCGCGGTCGACGGTGCCGACGCCCTGGAGAAGGCGACGGCCTACCAGCCCGACCTGGTCGTCCTCGACATCCAGATGCCGCGCATGGACGGCCTGACGGCGGCGCGCCGTATGCGGGGTGCGGGCACGACGACGCCGATCCTGATGCTGACGGCCCGGGACACGGTCGGCGACCGCGTGACGGGGCTCGACGCCGGGGCCGACGACTACCTGGTCAAGCCGTTCGAGCTGGACGAACTGTTCGCGCGCGTCCGCGCCCTGCTGCGGCGCAGCTCGTACGCGGCGGCCGCCATCGCCGGTACGGCCCAGGAGGACGAGGCGCTGACCTTCGCGGACCTGCGGATGGATCTGGCGACGCGGGAGGTGACGCGGGGCGGGCGCGCAGTGGAGCTGACTCGTACGGAGTTCACCCTCCTGGAGATGTTCATGGCACACCCGCGCCAGGTGCTCACGCGTGAGCAGATTCTGAAGGCGGTGTGGGGCTTCGACTTCGAGCCGAGCTCCAATTCGCTGGACGTGTACGTCATGTACCTGCGCCGGAAGACCGAGGCGGGCGGGGAGCCACGGCTTGTGCACACGGTGCGGGGTGTGGGGTATGTGCTGCGGCAGGGTGGCGCGGAGTGAGGAAGGTTCTACGGCGGTTCCAGACGCTGCCGATTCGCTCGCGGCTGGCGATGCTGGTCGCGGCCGCTGTGGCGTTCGGGGTGGCGGCGGTTTCGGTGACGTGCTGGTTCATCGTGCAGGGGAAGCTGTACGACCAGGTGGACAACCAGCTCGGCAATGCCAACATCAGGCTGAACCAGGAGGACCTCGCTGTTCTGCTGGCCAGCTGTCCGAAGACCGCGACGGGATCGTCCAACAGCATGCGGCCTCGGGACTACTACGCGCAGGTGGTGAAGGCAGACGGCACTGTCTGCGTCTTCGGTGACTCCGCGGGTGTCGTGAAGACCACCGCTCAGGACAAGAAGATGGCAACAGACCCCCAGCTCGGCGAGCGCATCCTCCGCAACAGCGCGGACATGCACGGCCAGGACGTACGTGTCCGCACCACCCCCCTCATGCTCGGGTTCGGCCCCGGCGCCCAGGCCTATCCCGGCGTCGCCCTGATGGTCGGGGTGTCCCTCAAGGAGACCCAGAAGACCCTCAACGACCTCGCCCTGATCCTCCTCCTCGTCTCCGGCGTAGGAGTCCTCGGCGCAGGAGCCGCCGGGCTCGCGGTCGCACGGGCCGGTCTCCGCCCCGTAGACAAACTCACCGAGGCCGTCGAACACGTAGCCCGCACTGAGGACTTGAGCATCCGCATCCCCGTGGAGGACGACAGCGAGGACGAGATCGCCCGGCTCTCGCGCTCCTTCAACTCGATGACGTCCTCCCTGGCCAGCTCTCGCGACCTGCAGCAGCAGCTCATCGCGGACGCCGGCCACGAACTCCGCACACCCCTGACTTCCCTCCGCACCAACATCGAACTCCTCACCCGCAGCGAGGAGACCGGCCGCCCGATCCCCCCGGAGGACCGCAAGGCGCTGCTCGCCTCCGTGAAGGCCCAGATGACCGAACTGGCCGCCCTGATCGGCGACTTGCAGGAGTTGTCGCGGTCGGAGGGGCAGCGGGGCGAGCGCGTCCAGGTGATCTCGTTGGAGGACACGGTGGAAGCGGCGCTGCGCCGGGCAAAGCTGCGCGGACCGGAGCTGACGATCACGGCGGATCTGCAGCCCTGGTACGTGCGGGCGGAGCCGTCCGCGCTGGAGCGAGCGATCGTCAACATCCTGGACAACGCGGTGAAGTTCAGCCCGGAAGGCGGCACGATCGAGGTCGAGCTCGGCAGCGGCATTCTGACCGTGCGCGACCACGGCCCCGGCATCCCCGCCGAGGAACTCCCCCACGTCTTCGACCGCTTCTGGCGCTCGCCGAGCGCACGGGCGCTTCCCGGCTCGGGCCTGGGTCTGTCGATAGTCGCGCGGACGGTGGAGCAGGCGGGCGGCGAGGTCACCCTGACCCGCGCGGACGGCGGCGGCACGGTGGCGACGGTACGGCTGCCGGGGGCGCCGATGCCGCCGCCGGAGGGGCCGTAGTCCTACCGTTCAGCGTCGGCCGCGCCTGTCCGTGCCGCGGTCGCGGGCGTCCTCGATGGTGGTGCGGCGCAGCTGCGAGATTAGGGGCTTGATGTCATCGACGTGGGCGCCGGACTTCAGTTCCTGGTAGATCCTGCCCGCGATCTCCTTCTGCCGCCAGGTCTGGCCCGCCACCAACTCCTCGCCCAGCTCGGCGAGTTGGGCCGCGCGTCGCTGGGCGGCGGGATCGTCTTCGCGGTCTCCATGGCCGTAGGCGTCGTAAGAAGGCATGGTCATTCTCCGGTTCCTTCCTTCCGCTCAGTTCTGCTCGGTCTGGCCGGTCTGCCTGCGCTTCTTGGCCCGGCGTGCTGCGCCCAGGTCGCGGAACGGGTTGGTGGTCAGGTCGACCGCGGTCTTGCGCGGATCCACCGAGTGGTGCCAGTTGAAGTGCACGACCCAGGCCAGGATCAGCAGCCGGTCCATGCGCGGGTCGCGGACCGTGACCTCGTATTCCGCCCGGATGCCCGCGCGCCGGGCGAAGTCGAAGCCCTCGGACTGCGGCCCGGAGAAGCCCACTTTTGCGGAGAGGAGGGCGTCGAGGCTCTCGTGGCCGAGGAAGTTGTCGATGACCGGGGCACGGCGAAACCTGGTGTTCAGGCCTTTCCACTTCCCGGTCAGTTCCCCGAGGTCGTGCTGGACCAGGATCCACTCACGGTCCTCCCACGGCCCGGTGCGCATTTCACCGATCTGCCTGCGGTCGGCCGCGAACGCCATCCCCGTCGAGAGGACGAAGCCCAGGATCTCGTCCGGGCTTTCCGGGGCGTACACCCGGTATTCGGGCAGGGAGTGGTGCGGGGAATCCTTGTGCATCAGGAGCACCGGCGTGCGCTGCCCGGTTGCCCGCACCTCCCAGGTGGTGTGCGTCCGGCTGTAGTCGGCCGAGACCGTGAACTCCTGAAGGGACTGGAGCAACTGGTTCATTGGATTCCTTCGTCGGGTTCCCTGCGTTCAGGCCGCGGGAAGCAGGGCGATACGGGACGCACCCATGGTCGGGGACCAGCCGCCGCCCTTCTCGAACTCGAAGCCGCGCTGCTCGACGTCGTCGATGAGACTGCCGATGGTCGGGGGCGGCGAATTCAGGAACTCCACGGCCTCGTGAACAGCCTTTTTGATGCCGTCCACCGCGTCGGAGATCTTCTCGAAGATCGTCTGGATGATGCCGATGACGTTGATGATGAGCCTGACCGTCTTGTACATCTCGTAGATCTTGTCGGCGGTCCAGATGCCCGCGACGACGTCCGCGACCGGGTCTTCGGGCCCGAGGCCGACCACTTCGATGGCGGCGTCGCCCGCGATCATCTCCGCGAACTGCTCGGCCAGTTTCTTGATTCCTTCGTCCATCAGCTTCCCGATCTCGCTGAGCGCCTCCCAGACGAGTCCGACGACGACGTGGTAGCCGTCCTTGAAAGCCTTTGCCGCGAGCTTGGCCGCGTCACCGACGCCGCCGATGCCCATGGTCCAGCAGAACAGGTAGGAGTCGAAGTTGGTCGCGGCCTCGCCGGACCATTCGCTGCCGAGCCGCCAGGATCCCTTGCGCAGTGTTCCGGCCACGGTGTACGCCGCGTCGCCCAACTCGTCGTAGGCGTCGCTCAGACAACTCAACCGGCCGTACTCGCCGAAGAGGGGCTTCAGCATCAGCTCGACCAGGCTCTGGCCGGTGCACCACTGGAAGGCGTGCTCCGCGGCCTTGAGGTCGGAACTGTTGCGAGCCAGCATCAGCGCGGTGTGGATGCTCTTCGACGTGGTGTCGTCGGCGCTGTCCAGTTTCTTGAGGTCTACGTCCTCGTCGGTGAAGTTGCCGAGGTCGGAGCCGCCGGGGAGCGTCGAGATGTCCGGGAAGGGGACGGAGGACTGCGGATATATGTTGCGCAGTTCTGCCGCGGTGTTCTGGTCCACGTGGGTGTAGGCGGCGCTGGTGCGCTGGATCTTGTCGTCGATGACGCCCATGCCGCGCTGGCACTGCGCGAACTTGTCGCTGAAGAAGGTAGAGATGTCCGGGACGAACTCCCGTGCCAGGACGAGCAATCCGTCCAGGCCGTCGACCTGCGCACACTCGTGACCGCTCCACTGCCCGAGCCTGACCAGATGGTCGCCCTGCTGTTTTGTGAGTTGGGCGTACGCGTGAAAGTCGCTCTGCGCGGGCGTGCGGAAGCCTGTCACGGCCACTCCCCTGTTGACGTCATGTCAGTGTCCGGCGCGGGGGACACTACATGCGGTAGTGGGGGATTTGGGGGGCCGTTGGCATGTTCATTAGCAAATATTGGGGACAGTGGAGCGGCGGGGTTGCCGGGGGCGGCTACGGCTCCGCCGGAGGCGGGGCAAGGGGTTCGGCTTCCTGCCAGAAGATCTCTTCGACCACGATCTGCGGATCCTCGGTTCGGCGGACGAAGGTGTACTTCAGCCAGCCGTAGCCGTCATCGAAGAAACAAATGTGGCGGCCCTTCGGATCAGTGGACCGGTCCGGACTGACGCTCATGCCGTCGGGAAGCCCGGCATCGGCGTCGATACCTCGAAAATACGGGTCTTTCGCAGTGACCAGTTCGCCCCGCACGGCCAGAACGATCTCACGAACGTCATCGGGCAGTGCCTCGAATTCGGCAAGCGCGTCGATCCGAAAGTCCATCTGCCAGGGCGGCCCCATGAACCCATCAGTCACTCGCCAGGCTCCAGTTCTCGCACCCGGTAGTGAATCTTCGCCGCCTCTTCGAGGAGGGCCTTGGCTTCGGCGATGTCGGTGGACTCGTACGCGGCTCGGTGTTCGAGGTCACGCACATGCGCGTCCAGCTTGGGGTCGCGGGCGATGGCGTACGCACCCCACCAGCGGGCCATGAACGCCGGCGCCGGACCGGGGTCGTAGGCGTCTGCGATCGCCCACTTCCAGTGCTCGTCGAAATCCGGCAGAAGCTCGGGAGTGTGCTCGGCGATGGCCGCACGCAGCGCCTGCGGCGTCCGCTCCGGCATGGGCGGGATGACCTGGCCGTCTTCCGTGGCGTGAGCAGTCATGACCGATGCCCTCCTTCGACGCTTCGTCTCTACGACCATAGCCGCCTCGCATCTCGTGGATCAGTCGTTCCTGTAGCGGTCACGAGATCCAGCGTGGCGGCGGTGACGCCTCGAACATCAGGGCTTCCGGCATATGTCACACGAACGTGCGCACGTCCCCTTCGCCCTTGACCCCGTCGACGAACACGGACCAGGACGCGGCCGAGAAGAACAGCGGGCGGGCGGACGGGTTCTTGCTGTCACGAACGGGGACGGTGCCGGGGTGGCTGTCGGCGACCTCGACGCAGTTCGAGGCTCCCCCGTCGCTATAGGACGACTTGCGCCAGGTGGCGGTGCTGAGGTCGGGGATCACTCGGCTCCCTTCACGTCACGTACGAACGCGGACCAGGAGACGGCGGAGAAGACCAGCGGGCGGGACGCCGGGGTCTTGCTGTCGCGGACTGGGACTATGCCGGGGTAGCCGTCGGCGACCTCGACGCAGTTCGTACCACCCCCGTCGCTGTAGGACGACTTGCGCCACACAGCAGTGCTGAGGTCGAGGGTCCCGTTCATGATCTGCACTCCTCCAGAAGGCGTTTGATGAACGCCGTCGACTCCACCGGAGTCAGGGCCGCGTCCCTGACGCGATCGTAGGACAAGCGGAAAGACAGCACCTTGTCCGGATCGTCGATGAGTTCGCCGAAGCCGTTGCCTTCTACGTAGGCAACGGGATCGCCGACTCGCTGCCAAAAGAGCCACAGGTGGCTGTCCATGAGGTCGTGCACCCCAGCAGTGAAAGGCAGCACCTGAAGGGCGACATCCGGATGTCCCGCCGCATCCACCAGATGCGACAGCTGGTCCATCCACACCTTCGCGTCGGGAACCGGGCGCCGTAACGCCCCCTCGTCGAGGATCACGCGCACGCTCGGCGCCGGGTCGCGGTACAGCAGTTCCTGCCGCCCCATACGCAAGGCCACCTGCTCCTCGACTTCTTCGCCGTTGCCAGCCGTTGTCTGGCCGCCAGACAACCCTGACAACACAGCACGGGCGTAGTCCTCGGTCTGCAACAGTCCGGGCACCCGCAGCTGGAACATCCACATGACCCGGGCCGTCGCCTCCAGGTCCATGAACGCCTTGTACTTGTCCTTGACGACCTCCTTGCGAGCGTCACGACACAGGCGAACCAGCAGGTCACCGGAGCCGTAATACGTGTCCAGGTCCTCCATGACCGCCCGCTTCGAGAGCCGTTCCCCCTTCTCCAAGCGGAAGAGGTAGCTCCTGTCGTACGACGTCTCCGCCGACAACTGCGCCAGCGTCTTGCCCGCCTTCTCCCGTAAAAACTTCAGCGTCCGCCCGAGCTCGGCACGCCTCGACTCCCGGTCCCCGTCAACGAGTTCGCCCATGTCACCCCTCGCCGTTGCCTGGCGCCCAGACAACGCCAGCTCGCCATCGTCCGGGCACTGCTGCCCAGCCGGGGGCGGCACCGAGCGGCGCCGCCCCAACCTCAACCACCGCTCGTCGAACGGCCGTTGGCCGCACCTCCCCGCCGCCCCGTCGGCGTATGTCACTGCGAGCGCGAACGGATTCTGGAACGTCGCCGTGCCCAGTGGATCGCCGCCTACGGCCTCGACGCCGGGCGGCGCAGCAAGCATGGGGAGGTCTCCGCATGAGCGTCGCCGAAGAACCGTCAGCACCGGGCGCTGAAGGGCTCCGCCTCCTCCCGTGGACGACCCCCGAGGGCAAGCCCTGTTACCTCAGCACCGACAGCGACCAGAGCAGGCTCTCCCTGCTCGCCGACGATGTGGAGGCGGCTCAACTCGACTCGGGTGAAGAGGTACTGGTCGGTGCCAGAGCCGTCCTCGCCGACGTCAGGGCCGGCGAGCGCGCGGTGCGGTTCGCGCTCACTCGGGCCAGTGAGTCACTGGAGGAAGCGCTCCGTATCGCGGTCAGCCGGGGTGCACGCATCGGAGGGAATGAAAGGTGACGCCCGACTCGATCCGCGCAGCCCTGCAGCGACGTCCCGACTGACTACATGCCTTCGATCAGGCGGCGTTCGACGCGGTGACCGAATGTCATCGCGGTATCCCCGGCAGCGGTGGCGGCGACGACGGGGGCTCGCTGATCGCAGCCTTCGGTTCGCTGCTGAGCGGCATCGCGGCCGTGGGCACCCTGCTGCACGCCGTCCACCTGAGCCGGCAGAACCGCAGCAACACCGCGCCCGACGACGCCCCGTCCCCGGCGACGACCCCGTAAGCCCCCTGCACCGGTGCAGACCACCCCGCGGAAGTCGTAGCCGGGCGCCCCCGTCTCTGGGACGTCCCTTGGACGCGGGACGGTTACCGGGACGCGGGGTGGCGGGGGAGATTGGGCGGGCTCGGCAGATCCGAGCCTCTCCATCTCTCTGCGAAGACAACGGAGTTCCCCATGCCTTCCCTCGCCCACCGTCTCGGTACGACCGGCGCCGTCATGGCGCTCGCCGCCTCGGGCCTGCTGTTCGGCGCCGCCTCGCCCGCCTCCGCCGCGACCAGCTGCTACGGGCCCACCTGCAACGGCCTCAACCCCGCCAACACGGTCTGCGCGAACGACGCGAGAACCATCGACACCACCTGGACCCAGGTCGAGCTGCGCTACAGCCCGACCTGCCGTGCCGCCTGGGGCCGCCGGGTCGGCGGAATCAACGGCGGCACGGACACGATCTGGGTCGAGAACTCCAACGGCAAGGCGTACTCGGTGGACGTCCCGAGCAACGCGAGCGGGAACTACTTCACCGCGATGGTCGACGACAAGGGCCTGTGGGCCCGTGCCTGCGACAACCTCGGCAGCGACGGCGGCTACAACTGCACGTCCAAGTACTGACGGCCGCCGGAAGGACCCCCGCTCCCATGCGCTTCCTCACCCGACGGCTCGCCCCGCTCGGCGCCTCGCTGCTGCTCGCCGCGTCCGGACTGGTCCTCGGCGCCGCCTCGCCTTCGTCCGCGGCCACCTGGTGCCGGATGGACCTGTGCGACGGCCTGGACCCCGCCACCACCGTCTGCCAGGACGACGCGGAGACCGTGCACACCACGTACACCGGCGTCGAACTGCGCTACAGCCCGTACTGCCGCACCGCCTGGGCCCGGGTGAAGAACCCTGTGCCCTTCGACAAGTACGAGGTCATGAACAACCGGTACTTCGGCTACTCCTTCATCCCCACCGGCACGTACACCCAGTGGACGGCCATGATCCAGGACGCCGATCTCAAGTCCCACGCCTGCCAGTACGACGACCACGGCAACAACCCGATCTGCACGGACTGGTTCTGAGCCGTCCCATGGAGTTGAACATGCGTTTCAGCAGCAAGGCCGGCACCGCGGCCGCCTCCCTCGCCCTCACCCTCGCCACGACGGCCGGACTCGCCGTCACCGCGCCGTCGGCGCAGGCGACAACCTGGCAGCACTACTCGATCGACGCCAACTCCCGTCTGCGGAACGGCCCTTCGACCTCCAGCCCGTCGCGTGGCATCACCACCCAGGACCTGGACTTCTGGATCTACTGCTACGCCCGCGGCACCTACGTGGACGACGGGCACTACCACACGGACATCTGGTACAAGGGCAACGTCCATGACCCCGGCACCAGCACCCAGTACTACGACGTCTATTCGTGGGGCGGCAACGTCAACACCCCCTCCGACCCGCCCGCCGGTCTGGAGGCCTGCTGATGCCGACGCCCACACCCCGCCGCCGCAGCGTCCTCACCGGGGCGCTCGCCATCGGCGCCGGCACCCTGTTGGCGTCGGCCGCCGGGACCGCACAGGCCGCGAGCGGTCCGGTGATCGCCGGGACCGGCACCTGGGGCGCCCGGCCGTCCTCGAAGCCGCTCAACGTCATCGGCGGCGCCCCGGACAAGGTCATCGTCCACCACACGGCGACCGACAACGTCACCGACTACTCGCAGGCCCACGCCTACGCGCTGGCCCGCGCGATGCAGACGTACCAGATGGACACCGAGGGCTGGATCGACACCGGCCAGCACTTCACGATCAGCCGGGGCGGCTACATCACGGAGGGCCGCCACAACAGCCTGTCCACGCTGCAGTCGGGCACCCAGCACGTGGAGTCGGCGCACTGCACGGCGCAGAACACGGTGGCGATCGGCATAGAGAACGAAGGCACGTACAACAGCGTCGATCCGCTCGGCACGCAGTACGCGGCGCTCGTGGACCTCATCACCCACATATGCCGGCAGTACGGGCTGCGCGCCTACCAGGTTTACGGGCACCGGGACTTCAACAACACCGAATGCCCCGGCGACCGCCTCTACGCGCTCATCCCGCAGATACGCAGGGACGTCGCCGCCCGCATCGGCGGCGACCCGACCGGCCCCGTGTGGCCGATGCTGAGCAGCGGCTCCACCGGCGAAAAGGTGCGGACGCTGCAGTACCTGCTGGTGCAGCGCGGGCAGACGCTCACCGTCGACGGCTCCTACGGGCCGGGGACGCAGGCCGCGGTCACCTCCTTCCAGAACACCACACACGCCGCCGCCGACGGCATCGCGGGCAACCAGACCTGGAGCCAGGCGGTGGCGCCGCTGGCCGGCGGCGCCTCGGGCAGCGCCGTGAAGGCCGTGCAGAGCCAGCTCACCGCGCACTCCATCGCCACCACGGTGGACGGCGCCTTCGGGCCCGCCACCGCGGCCGGGGTGACCTCCTTCCAGTCCTCGGCGGGCCTGCCCGCCGACGGCGTCGTGGACGCCCGGACCTGGAGCCGTCTGGTGGCCTAGAGCCCCGCTCAGATACATGACGGTGCCCCCGCAGATCCTGTTCTGCGGGGGCACCGTCATGTCGTCGTGCGGCCTGCTTACGCCACGCCGTCCTGCCACCACCAGGAGCCGGACCCGTAGTTCGAGTGCTCGACCCGGCTGTCCACGTGCTGCCAGGACACGGTGTACGTCTCCAGTCCCGAGAAGCCGCATGTCTCGGCGATCCGGTACACCTGCAGCGTGGAGTGGCCGGAGACCGCGAGGTCGGCGGCGACTCCGTAGACGTGCATCGAGTTGGACGCGCCGCCCACCTGGGAGTTGTACGAGACGCTGCGGAAGCCCGAGTTGATGGTGACCGAGCTGCCGCCGGCCTTCTTGCGCAGGGCCTCCAGCTTGTACATGGTCCGCCGTACGTTCTCCTTCACCTCGCTCGCGCCGACCTTGCCACCGCTGAAGCCGGAGCCGTCGTGGCTGGTGAACTCCGAGAAGTCGAAGTGCGCGGTGGAACCGTCGGACTTCTCCAGGCTGTTGAGCACGGAGAAGGTCTGCGGCCCGGCGACGCCGTCCGCCGACAGCCCGTACGCCGACTGGAAGCGCCGTAGCGCCGCGTCGGTGCCCGGTCCGAACGAGCCGTCGACGGCCACGTACGTCTGCGACGCGGAGTCGGCGGCCCAGCCCGCGATTCGGATCTGCAGTTCGGCGACATCGCTGCCAGAGGAACCCTGCGAGAGGTTGCGGCCCCAGCTGTAGGCGGAGGCCTGGCCGGCGAGGCCGAAGTCGGCGGCGAGGGCGAGTGCGGCCGCGGCGGCGCCGGTGCCGAAGCGGAGGAAGCCACGGCGGTCGAGGGAGGAATGGGTCACGTCACGCTCCTGAAGGAAAGGCGGAAACGTCCACCAGCGTGGTGCGCGGGGGCGCCGTCCCACCAGGGTTCACGGGATCCCAGAGACGTCTGGGACATCCCGTGACGCACATCACCGGCCAGCCGGTCTCGGCCAGTCCGGGAGTGACCGCAAAATGCTCATGACTGGGGAAAACTAGGGGGATTCTGTGAACGCTACGGTCAGTGGCGCGAACACCGCGCCCGTCGGTGCGAGAGAACAACTGCTCGCGGAGATGCGCAGACTGAAGGACGCTTCCGGGCTCAGCTACGGACGCCTCGCGGGCCGCACGCACTACAGCCGCTCCTCCTGGGAGCGGTTCCTGAACGGCAAGCAACTGCCCACCAGGGTCGCGGTGGAGCAACTGGCCGCAGCCGTGGGCGAGGAACCCGACCCGCTGCTCGCCCTCTGGGACGCCCTCGACAGCGCGTCCCGCGAGCTCGCCGAGACACCGCGGGACGCACTTGCAGCCCCCGCCGACAGCGAGGAGCCCGGCGCTCTCCGCACCACCGGTGGGAGCCGCGGCAGCGTTGGCGTGCTGCTGCGCCGGCTTCTGCCCTTCTGCTACGTCGCCGCCGGCGCCCTCCTGGGCGCGCTCGGCGCGGTCCTGGGCATGGACGGCGCCCACCCGGCCTCCACCACACCACGTGCGCTCCCGACCCGTGAGGTCGCCGCCCATGCCGCGGCAGCGTCCCAGAAACCCGGCTGCCGGGGCGACAGCTGTCTCGAGGGGGAACCCCAGGCCAAGAACTGTCAGTGGGACGCCAGGACCGCCCGCGAGACCTGGCTGAGAGGACTGCAGATCCAGCTCCGCTACAGCCCCGGTTGCAAGGCCGTCTGGGGCCGGATAGAGAACGGCACCATCGGCGACGCCGTCTCCATCACCGACCGCTGGGGCCGCACCGAGGACGCCACCATCCGCGTCGGCACCGACACCTACACCCGCATGCTCTCCACCGCCTACGCGCCCGCCTCCACCATCACCATCTGCGGCAAGCTCCCCAAGCAGCACGAACAGGAGTGCACGCCGACCGACAAGCCACCCGCGCCCTGACTCTTCGAGGCTGAGCGGCAACACGGCAACCTTTCCCTGCGGGGTGACGACCCATCACTGGTCCTGTCCATCCCCCGCACGGAACGGATTCCCGCATGGCTCAGCACCGTCGCCGCAGAACCGCTCTCGCCGTCACCGTCCCCCTCGCCCTCACGGCTGCCGGAACCCTGGCATACAGCCTGCTCCCCAGCACCCAGCCCAAGGCGTCCGCCGCCACCGCCGCCCCGGCCTGGGCAACAGCCACCGCCGACGGCTTCGCCTCCGTCAACGCCCTTGGACAGAACGGTACTTACGGCGGCCGGGACGGCAAGACGGTCACCGTCAAGACCCAGGCCGACCTGGAGAAGTACGCGACCTCCACCGCCCCGTACGTCATCGTCGTCGCCGCAGCCATCAACATCGACCCCGTCGGCAAAGAGATCAAGGTCCAGAGCAACAAGACCATCGTCGGGTCGGGAACGGCCGGGCAGATCGTCGGCGGCGGCTTCTTCCTCGGCCAGGGCGTTCACAACGTGATCATCCGGAACCTCACCATCCGGGACACGTACCAGGGCACCTGGAACGACAAGGACCACGACTACGACGGCATCCAGATGGACGGCGCGCACCACGTCTGGATCGACCACAACGACATCCGGCACATGGCCGACGGGCTCATCGACAGCCGTAAGGACACCACCTACCTCACGGTGTCGTGGAACAAGCTCAGCCAGGACAACAAGGCCTTCGGCATCGGCTGGACCTCCAACGTCACCGCGGACATCACCGTCCACCACAACTGGATCCGCGAGACCGAGCAGCGCAACCCGTCGACCGACAACGTCGCCCACGCGCACCTCTACAACAACTACCTGGAGGACGACCCGGGCACCGACATCACGTCCTCCTACGGCGACTACTCCCGCGGCAAGACCAACATGGTCCTGGAGAACTCCTACTTCCAGGGCATCAACAACCCCGTCATACGGGACTCCACCGCCACCCTCGTCCAGCGCGGCAGCGTCTTCTCCGGGACGAGCGGCCGCAACGAGAGCGGTGGTTCCGGCGCCTCCTGGGATCCGAAGAGCTTCTACGGATACTCGCTCGACAAGGCCGCCGACGTGCCCGCACTCCTCAAGTCCGGTGCCGGGCCCCGCAGTTCCATCGGTACGACCGCTACGACTACGACCACAACCTCCTCCGCCACCACCCTCACCGTCGCCCAGGACGGCAGCGGCCAGTACAAAACGGTCCAGGCCGCCGTGAACGCCGTACCGGCGAACAACCCTTCCCGAGTCGTCATCTCCGTCAAGCCGGGCACGTACCGCGAGCTGGTCAAGGTCCCCGCCAACAAGCCGCACATCACCATCCAGGGCACCGGCAGCAGCCGTAAGGACACGGTGATCGTCTACAACAACGCGGCGGGGACGCAGAAGCCGGACGGTTCGGGGACGTACGGGACCGGCGGGAGCGCCACCGTCGCCGTCGACGCCGACGACTTCCAGGCCCGCAACCTGACCATCTCCAACGACTTCGACGAGGCCGCCCACACGAACATCGCCCAGCAGGCGGTCGCCCTGCGCACCGGCTCCGACAAGGTGTTCCTGGACGGGGTCATCGTGAGTGGGGACCAGGACACGTTGCTGGTGGACACGGCCGCCAAGGAGAAGATCGGCCGCGTCTACATCTCCAACTCCTACGTCATCGGCAACGTCGACTTCATCTTCGGGCGGGCCACGGCCGTGATCGACAAGTCCGTCATCACGCTGAAGAAGCGGTACGACGGGACGTCGGCCGGTTTTGTCACGGCCCCGTCCACCGCCGCCAACCGCAAGGGCATCCTCATCGCCAACTCCACGGTGAGCGGGGATGTTTCGAGCCGGTCCTTCTATCTCGGGCGGCCCTGGCACGCCGGTGGTGACGCCACCCTCGATCCGCAGACCACCGTCCGGAACACCTCCCTCAGCGGTGCGATCAAGACCACCCCGTGGACCGACATGAGCGGCTACTCCTGGAAGGACGACCGGTTCGCCGAGTACAAGAACACCGGTGCGGGGTCGGGTGCCGCGAGCAGCGACCGGCCGCAGCTGACCGACGCCCAGGCCGCGAACCAGGAGGTCGCGGACTGGCTGGGCGACTGGACGCCGACCGCTTCGTAAGGCCCACAGCACCCCGCTCTACGATCACCTCGGACATGGATGCCGGGGAGGGCGTATGGGCGGGGATGGGGACACGGGCGGGGACACGGGCGGGATCGAGCGGGTGTACCGAACACGGCGCAGGCCGCCCTTGGGGCAGCTCGGTCTGATGGGGCTGCTCGGCGCGAACGCCTGCTTCCAGTCCGGCCGCTTCTTCGGCGATCCGTACGGCCATCACGACGGACCGTCCGGCTGGCCGCCGTTGGTGTTCGGGCTGCTCGTGGCGGCGACCTTCGCCCGGGTCGCGCTGGAGCAGCTGCGGGCGCACACCCGTGTCACGGCCGCGGGCATCACCGTCCAGGGGCGGCTGCGGTCGCGCTCCTGGGCCTGGCAGGACGTGTACGACATCCGGGTCGAGCGCGCCCCGCGCGGCACGAACGGGATGGGGCCCCAGTGGCTCACCTATCTCTACGACGTCGAGGGCCGGCGGCGCCTGCTCTGGCATGTCGACGACTGGCAGCTGGCTGACCCGTACGCCGAGGTCTCGGAGCTGTGCCTGTCGGCCGCCCCGTACCGCAGTCTGGACTGGGAGCCGCGTCCTCAGGTCGAGGCGCTGATCCTGCGGGGGGCGGCTCGGCGCAAGGCGTGGCGGTGGGCCGTCTACGGCGCGCTCGGGGTGCTGGCCGCCATGTTCGTGGTCGACTTCTGGGAGATCGTCGACGGGCGGCCGGACCACCCGTTCCTGCTGCTCGTGTGTGTGCCGCTGGTTTCCTTCGGCGTCCTGGGCGCCGTACTCGACCGGTACTGGACCAGCCGTCCTCCGGGCTCGCTCGCACAGCAGCCGTAGCAGGGTGCCCAGGCTGCCGGTCCAGCCGTTCGCCTTCCGATCGCCGGATCGAGTGACGACCGTGTCCGCAAGCGCCGCGAGTACGCCCGCGCCGGGATCCCCGTCTACGTCATCATCGACGACCACGACAGCCACGGCACCGTCACCGTTCTCACCGAGCCTGAGCCCGACAAGGCCGACTGGGTGGGAGTCCACCGCGTCCCCTACGGCACCGAGGTCACCATCCCCGAAGGCCCCGCCAAAGGCTTCGTGATCGGCGAGGCGATCACCGGCCCCAAGCGGGGGTGAACCGGGCGGCGGCCAGGCCTACCACCTGAGGATCATCGTCTCGTCGTGCGCCGGCGGTACGTCGGCCACGGCGTCCGGCAGGGGCTCGGCGAGCCGCGCATAGGCGCCCGACCGGGCGAGCAGTTCCTTGTGGGTGCCCGTCTCGACCAGCCGGCCCCGGTCGACGACCAGGATCCGGTCCGCGTCCGGTGCGAGGCTCAGATCGTGCGTGATCATGATCGTCGTACGGCCCGCCATCAGCTTGCGCAGCGGCGTCACCACCTGGCGGGCGGCCACCGCGTCCAGGCCGGCCGTCGGCTCGTCCAGGACGAGGACCGGCGCGGAGCGCAGCATCGCGCGGGCGATCGCGACGCGCTGCAGCTGGCCGCCGGAGAGGGCGGCCGTGCCGGGCGCGATATGGGTGTCGTAGCCCTCGGGGAGTGCGGTGATGAAGTTGTGGGCCGCCGCCTCCCGCGCCGCCTGCTCGATCTCCTCGTTGCTTGCGCCGGGGCGTCCGCACGCGATGTTCTCGCGAATCGTGCCGTTCAGGATCAGCGTCTCCTGGGGCAGCAGCGCCACGTTCTCGCGCAGGAACTCCAGCCGTACGTCGGTGAGCGGGACGCCGTCCAGGGTGATCGTGCCCTGGGCCGGGTCGTAGAAGCGGGTCAGGAGTTTCGACAGGGTCGACTTGCCGGCGCCGCTCGGGCCGGTGACGATCACGAGTTCGCCGGGGCCCGCGCTGAAGGACACGTCGCGCAGGGAGGCTCGGTGGGACTCCGGGTAGCGGAAGGACACGTTGTGCAGGCCGACCCAGCCGCGCACCGGCCATTCGGCGACCGGTTCGGCGGGGTCGGTGACCGCGGGCCTGGTGTCCAGGATCTCGTTGAGGCGCTGGGCTCCCGCCGTGGCAGCGGTGAGGGTGAGGCCGAGCTGGCCGAGGTTGCGGACCGGCGGGTAGAGGTAGCCGATGAAGGCGGCGAAGGCGAGCAGCTGACCGAGCGTCATGCGGTCGGCCGAGATCTCCCAGACGCCGAGGCCGATGACCGCCAGCACGCACAGCGTCTCGACGACCTCGACGAACTGCTCGTACATCTCGCTGAGCCGGGCACCGCGCACGCTCGCCCGCATCCAGGCGCGGGCCTCGACGTCGAGTCGCTTCTCCTCGTCGGCGCGGCGGTTGTACGCCTGGGTCAGCACCACGTTGCCGAGCGACTCCTCGACCACCGAGGTGATCGCGCCGTCGGCGACCCGCTCGTCCTGGGAGGCCGTCCTGATACGGCCGGAGAAGTGGCGCGCGGCGAGGAGGAAGAGGGGCGCGAGGACGAAGGTGGCCAGGGCCAGGTCCCAGCGCAGATAGAGGGCGGCGCAGGAGTAGAAGACCGCCGAGAAGGCGGCCGAGACCGTGCCGACGACGCCCGACACGACCATCTGCTCGATGGCCTCGACGTCGCCGGTGAGGCGTTCGACCAGGTCGCCCTGGCGGTGCTTCTGGAAGAAGTGCGGCGGCAGGTCCTGGACGTGCCGGAAGACCTTCGCCCGCAGTCTGAGGACGAATCTCTCGGCGGTCCAGGTGGCCAGCGAGTTTCCGAGGTAGCCGACGAGCGCGCCGAGCGCGGCCACGCCCAGCCATGCGGCGGCCGGGCCCCAGAAGTCGGAGAGCGAGCCGGCCTCCAGGGCGTTGTCGGTGAGCTCGGCGAACAGCAGGATCGACGCGGTCTCGGCGAGCGCGGACACCACCACGCACGCGACGATCACCGCGAGCCACTTGCGGTCGCCGCGGGTCAGCGGCCAGAAACGGCGGAAGGCCTCGCGGACCTCTCTCATGGTCGACAACTCCCTTCAGGTTGCGTGGGACATGGCCGAGGCGGGGCCACCGGCGCGAGCGCGCACGCTCGCTAACCGGTGACCCCGCCTCGCGGTGTGCCTCAGCCCTGGTGACCGACGGGACGGCGCCTCGGGGCCGGGGCGGGCTTCTTCGGGGCCTTCTTCTTGGGGGCCGGGGCGCCCTTCTTGCAGTCGTTCTTCTTGACCGGGGCGATCTTGTGGAAGCTCATGTCTGTGTCCCTCTGTGTCGTGATTCTGCAACAGTCCTTCTACCGATCTGCTGCAATTGCCTGTGATTTACGTGGGTGAATTCTTCGTTAGCGGATGAATTCTTATACCGGGTTACCGGGTTTACTTGTGGCCGACCGGGCGGCGCCGCGGGGCCGGAGCAGGCTTCTTCGGGGCCTTCTTCTTGGGGGCCGGGGCCGGCTTGGGGTGGTGCTTCTTGACCGGGGCGATCTTGTGGAAGCTCATCGTGTTCTCCTCAGCTTTCGCTTTACTGGCTGCCGTTTGCGTCGTTCGCTTTCGACATGGAAAACACTACGGCATTCCCGCAGAGAAAAAAGACCAATTCCGCTTAGAGGTTCCTGAGTTGATGCTGTGAGAGATTCTTATGTCATTCGCGGAACCGAACCCGTACTCACACAGGTTTTATCGAGAACTAGCGGGAGCGACCGACGGCAAGGCCGGAGCCCTCGATCCGCACCCTGATCCCGTCCTTCTCCACCCGCACATCCCGCAGCCGCAGCTCACCGCTGTGCGGCGTGGGCAGGCGGAAGCCCAGGGACAGGCGGTCGGCCAGGACCGGGCGGGTGAGCCTGGGCAGGGCGTCCAGGACGGCCGGGTCGAAGCCGAGGCGCTTGAGCAGCTCGGGGTGGTCCAGGGCCAGGTCGATCAGGTTGAGACGCATGGCCTGGTGGATGAAGCGCGGTGAGCCGGTCACGCGCGCCAGCTCGGAGTCGGACCGCAGGGCGTCGCGTACGGCCCAGTCGGGCACACCGAGCCGCCGTACCACCGCGGGAACCGCGAACAACGCCCTCGCCTTGTTCTTCTCGTGCGTGAGGCGGGCGGCGGAGCCGCGGGTCAGATGCAGGCCCTCGGAGGCGCGGGTGCCGGGCCGGTAGGTCGCCAGGTCCCCGATGTCCAGCTGCATTCCGCCGATCTGGGTGGCGATGCCGTGGTCGCCGTCCCGGCCGATGCTGGCGTCGGCCCGCAGCCGGAGGTCGTGTCCGGCCACCGGGAAGGTGCCGCGGGCCAGCACCCGGTCGTGGCCTCGTCCCGTGAACGTCACCTGGGATGCGCCGAGTTCGCGGTTCAGGTCGTCGAAGGAGAGGAGTACGTCGCCGTCGAGCCGGGGAATCCCCGCTCCCCGTACCGAAGCCGGTCCGTCGGGCGCGTTCAGCCGTACGTCGTGTGCGGTCGCCGTCACCCTGGCCAGCGTGACCCGGCTGGCCGCGACGTCCGGCACGGTCACCTTCACCGACTTCAGCCTGCCGTCGGCGAGTTGGGTGAGGAAGGGGAAGCCGCCGATGTCCACTTCGGGGGCCGCGCTCAGGTGCATCCGGTCCTTGAGCACATCCGCCGCCCTGCGCTCGGCGTACAGCAGCGCCCAGCGGTCGGCGAGGGTGACGAAGGCGGCGAGGACGACGACGCCCGCCACCATCTTCAGCGCGAGCGGGAGGCCCGCGAAGCGGCTTCTCCTACGGCGGCGGCCGCCGCGGCGGTGGTTGGGCGGGGCCCAGGGCTCGTCTTCCTCCTCGACCTCGCTTGCGACAAAGACACTCGCCACAAAGTCGTTTATGTTTGTACCAGAATGCGTCATATTGCGGTGGGGGGCACGCATCGAGCCATCCGACCATGCGAACGCCCCCCACCCGCAAGCTCTACTTCCGGTATGCGATCTAGCTCACGGTCGTGATCCGGCCGACCGTCGGCGGTGAAATCGGGCTGGTGGCCGAGGAGTTGGCCGTCAGGTACTTCTCCAGCGCAGCCAGGTCGTCCGTCCCGACCAGGTCGTTCGTGCCCTGCCCGAGTGTCGTGAAACCGTCGCCGCCGCCCGCGAGGAAGCTGTTGGTGGCGACGCGGTAGGTGGCTGCCGGGTCGACGGCGGCCCCGTTCAGCTTGATGGAGTCCGTCACCACCCGGTCCGCGCCCGCCTTGGTCAGGTCCAGGGTGTACGTCAGGCCCGACGACGGCTGCAGGATCTTCGGAGCGGCGGCATTCGTACCGCTCACCTGCTCCTTCAGCACCTGGATCAGCTGGGCGCCCGTGAAGTCCTGCAGATTCACGGTGTTGGAGAACGGCTGCACGGTGAAGCCCTCGGCGTACGTCACGACGCCGTCGCCCTCGCTCCCCTTGGCCGCGTAGGTCAGACCGGCCCGCACGCCGCCCGGGTTCATCAGCGCCAGGTCGGTCTCCGGGTCCAGCTCCTTGCCGTACGCCAGCTGTGCGTCGGCGATCAGGTCGCCCATCGGGGACTCGGTGCCGGTGTTGGGGATGTCGGCGGAGATGTAACCGATCGCGCGGTTGCCGATGGGAGCCGCGAGGGTGTTCCACTTGCCGATCAGCTCGGTCATGTCCGGCGCCTTGGCGACGGTCCGGGTGACCACGTGGTTCGCCGACTTCACGGACGTACGGGCGATGTCTCCCGTCAGGCGGTCGTACGTGAGCGTGGTGTCCGTGTAGAGCCGGCCGAAGGACGCGGCCGAGGTGACCATGCGTGGCCTGCCCGACGGGTCGGGGATCGTGCAGACGTAGGCCGCGTGCGTGTGGCCGGTGACCAGCGCGTCCACGGACGGCGTGATGTTCTTGGCGATGTCGACGATCGGGCCGGAGATGCCGTCACCGGCGCCCGGGGAGTCGCAGTTGTAGTTGTACGAGCCGGAGGCCGGGAGGCCGCCCTCGTGGATCAGCGCGACGATCGACTTCACGCCCTGTGCCTGGAGCACGCGCGCGTACTTGTTGATCGTCTCGACCTCGTCCTTGAACTTCAGGCCCTTGACTCCCTCGGCGGAGACGACACCCGGGGTGTCCTCCAGGGTCACGCCGATGAAGCCGATCTTGACGCCCTTCTTCTTCCACACCCAGTAGGGCTTGAGGATCGGCTTGTTCGTCTTCTCGTCGAGGACATTGGCGGCCAGGTACGGGAAGTCGGCGCCCTCGAACTCCTCGTCCGTGTAGCAGCCGGCCGTGGGGTGGCAGCCGCCGTTCTGCAGCCGGGCCAGTTCCTTGGCACCCTCGTCGAACTCGTGGTTGCCGACGGACGTGACGTCCAGGTCGAGCTTGTTCAGCGCCTCGATGGTGGGCTCGTCATGGAAAAGGCCCGAGATCAGCGGGGAGGCGCCGACCATGTCGCCGCCGGCCGCGGTGATGGAGTACGGGTTGCCCTTGCGGGCCTCGCGGAGATGCGTCGCGAGGTACTCGACGCCACCGGCGTCGATCGTCTTCGTCGTACCGTCGGCCTGCAGTTCGGTGACCCGGCCGGACGAGCCCGACGGCGGCTCCAGGTTGCCGTGCAGGTCGTTGAAGGACAGCAGCTGTACGTCCTGGTAGCGGCTCGGGTGGTGGCCGCCGCCCTTCGTCTCGTGCGCGTCGGCCGGGAGCGCGGCGGCGAGGGCGCCGACGGTGGCGAGTCCGGCGGCTGCGGCGAGGAGACGGTAGGTCCGTCTGCGGCGCGGGTACGGCTGGGCAGTGGCTGGCATGCGCCCCCCTGTGGGTCTGCTGAATGTCATGGCCCCGTCGGGCGCAGCCTAGGGTCAACGCGCGTAGCGCGAAAAGGGATTCTTGGTTACATCCTGGTTTCCCTTTGCCCTCACCTTGACCGCCACTTTGCGGAGACCGTGGGTCGTCACTTTGTAGGCGCCTCCCCTTACCCTCGTACGCATGACCAGCGACGACACCGCCCGGCCCGGCCGGACCCGCTCCATCGAGACCTACTCCGCGCTGTCCCCGGAGCAGACCGAGGCCGTGCTCTCCCTGCTCGCCGAGGCCGCCGAGGACGACGGTCAGCAGGCGGTGTCGGAACAGGGGCGGCTGCAGCTGCGCGGCGGCGAACGCGAGGGCGTGTCCCATCTGCTGCTCCTGGTCGGCGACGAACTCGTGGGTTACGCGCAGCTGGAAGACACCGACCCGGTGGAGGCCCCGGCCGCCGAACTGGTCGTCCACCCCGCGCACCGCGGGCACGGGCACGGGCGGGCGCTCGGCTCGGCGCTGCTCGCCGCCTCCGGCAAGCGGCTGCGGGTCTGGGCGCACGGCGGGCACTCCGCGGCCCGGCATCTCGCGCAGGTCCTGGGGCTCACGCTGTTCCGCGAACTGCGGCAGATGCGGCGGCCGTTGACGGGCCTGAACCTGCCCGAGCCGGTGCTGCCGCTGGACGTCACCGTGCGGACCTTCGTCCCCGGCCAGGACGACGCCGCCTGGCTCGCGGTGAACGCCGCCGCGTTCGCCCACCACCCCGAGCAGGGCTCCCTCACCCAGCGCGACCTCGACGACCGCAAGGCCGAGCCGTGGTTCGACCCCGCGGGTTTCTTCCTCGCCCTCCGCGGCGACGAACTCATCGGCTTCCACTGGACGAAGGTGCATGCGGCGGAGCGGCTGGGCGAGGTGTACGTCCTCGGCGTGCGGCCGGGTGCGCAGGGCGGTGGCCTTGGCAAGGCCCTCACCACGATCGGGCTGCGGCACCTGGAGGCGCAGGGGCTGCCGGACGCGATGCTGTACGTCGACGGGGACAACAAGGCGGCGGTGTCGGTGTACGAGCGCCTCGGCTTCACCACGTACGAGACGGATCTGATGTACCGCACAGAGACGTGACCCCCTGGGGGCTACGCCCCCAGACCCCCATCGGCCTGCGGCCTCGTCCTCAAACGCTGGACGGGCTGAGAGTGCCTGACCGGCGCCTGAACAGCAGCGATCGCCTCCTCACCGGCTCCGGCAGGCAAACTGCCCACGCCACCACCGCAACCCCCAGCACCACCGCCCACCGATCGTGCGCGGCCCCCCAACGGGGGTCGCCGACCGCGGCGGTCAGGGTCCAGCGGGCGGGGATGAGCAACGCCCCCAGGGTCACGGTGGTCAAAACCGCGGCCGCCACCGACGGGCCCGGCTCGGGCTCGTCCGTGAGGCGTACTGCCGTGGCCGCGGCGGCCAGGGCCAGGGCGGCGATCGCGCCGGCCTCCAGGGTGACGGCACCGACCGGGGGACGTGCGCCGTGCGGTACCAGGACCAGTGCGGCCGTCCACCACAGCGCGGCCACCGGCGCGACCAGCACCACCCGCAGGCCGGAGCGCACCCACCGCCGGGTGACGACCGGTGTGGTGAGATGCCGGGCAGGGTCGTCCAGCAGGAACGTCAGGCCCAGTGCGAAGACGAGGGCGGCGGTCCGCAGCAGGGTGAGCGCGAGCCAGCCGTCCGGCGGGCCGTCCGACAACAGCCGCGGCAGGGCGACGATCAGCAGCCCCGCACCCCCGCCCGCCGCGAGCGCCCGCCACGGCACCGTACGCGCCACGGCCGACACCAAATCCCCGCTCACGATGACGCTCCGCTCATTTCCCACACTCGTCCGCCCCCTTCGGCACCTCGGTGCCCAGCACCCGCGCCACCTCGGCCGTGGTCACCCCGGGAGCAGTCAGCTGCGCCCAGTGGGACTTGACCGCGGCCGTGACCTCGGCGCGCGGCTTGGAGACGAGCAACTCCCTTACGACATCGGTCTGTCCGGCCGACATCGACAGCGAGCTCGTCGGCGCCAGCACCACCGCCGAGCCGCTCAGGCTGTCGTCGAGGCGGACGTTCTTGAGGTCGGCGACCGGGTCGGGATCGCCGCCCAGCGCCAGCCACATCACCGTCACCACACGGCCGTCGCACAGCTCGCCGCCCTTCTTCTCATCGCCGCCGACCAGCACGGATGCGACACCGACCGCGAACTCCGGGACCCGGTTGCCGCCCCAGCGCGTGCCGACGGTCACCTGGCCGGGCGTGGTGGACGGGGCGATGGCCGAGTCGCCGTCGAGTCCGTACCGAGCGTCGATCCGCTGCCGTACGAGCAGGGACCGATCGGCGGCCGCACCGCCCGCAAGGGCCTGAATCCGGTCGACGACCCCGGCCCAGGTACCCGTCCGCCCGGTCCACTCACCGAAGGCGCAGTACTGCGAGCCCCCGTGCCGCACACACGACTGCTCCTTCTCCGGCGCAACCGAGGCCCGCTCCCGAGCCGCCGCCAGTTCAGAGGAGACTCCTCCGGACTGCCCGACCGCCCCGGTCACCGCCAGGACCAAGGCACCCCCGAGCCCCACCAGCGCCCCAAAGGGGCGCGGGGAACTGCGCGACCAGCCACCACGGCGCGGCAGACGAAACACGGCATCCCGCGGAGCGAAAAGCACCGCGGCCAAGGCCGCCACCAGCACCAACCCACCCAAATACAGCGCATGCCAGCCCGCAGGCCGACCGATCAACTCGGACGGCAACGTCGACGAGCTGCTCTCACCCACCACCGGCGACAACCACCGCGTCCACGCACCCCCCGTCCCCGTGGAAACGAAAAGCAGCGCAGTGAACAGCCCGATCACCGCAAGCGGCGCGGCGAACGCGGACGGGATCAGCCGGGCGACCAGCAGGCCGAGGGCTCCGAACAGCAGCACATACAGGGGAGCCACGGCCAGTTCGAACACCGACCCGTGCCCCACCGCCCCCGGCCGCAGCGCCTGCCAGGTGAACTGGGCCCCCACGACCAGCGCGGTGAGGACACCGAACGGCACCACGGACAGGGCATGCGCGGCCGTGCGCCGCCACGGCTCCATGACCAGCACATCGAAGTGGCGGTCGGTACCGCGCCGGCGATCGCGCAGCGCGGCCCGGTTGACGCAGACGAACAGGGCGATGGCGAACAGCAGGGGCGCGGTCTGGGTCGCGCGGTCGGCGTCCTGGAGCGCCGGGTAGGCGTCCATGCCGTCCGGGGGCGACATCAGCTTCCAGCCGGTGTAGCCGACGTAGAACAGCAGGGTCACCGCCACCGGGATGTGCTGGAGCAGTTCGCGCGCCTCGAAGCGGGCGAGGGCGAACACGGCCGCCCAGGTGCGGCGCTGTTCGCCGCGTACGACGGGCGGGGCCGTCGCCTCCATGACCGCGCTCATGCCGCCGCCACCTCCGCGCCCGCGTCGTCCAGGGTGAGCAAGTAGCCGTCCTCCAGGGTGGGTTCGAGCAGTTCGGCGCCGTCGGGCGGGCTGCCGACGTTGCGGAAGGAGCCGGTGCCGGTGCGCCAGCCCGCCTTCGCGCCGGGGTCGCGTTCCGTGCTGCTCCACACCCGTCCGGCCGCCCGTGCGGTCAGCTCGGCCGGGGTGCCGTCGAAGCGGATACGGCCGCCCGCCATCACCAGCACACGGTGGCAGAGCATCGCCACGTCCTCCGTCTGGTGGGTGGAGAGGAGAACCGTGCGGCCCTCTCCCGCGTGGGCGATCAACTCCCGGAAGCGCATGCGCTGTTCGGGGTCGAGTCCGACGGTCGGCTCGTCGAGGACGAGGAACCCCGGGTCGCCGACCAGCGCGGCGGCCAGTGCGACCCGCTGCCGCATACCGCCGGACAGCTTCTTGATGCGCTTGCCGCGCACATCGGCGAGGTCGACCTCGTCCAGCACGCGCCGCACCTCGCGATGACGTGCGCCCCGATCGGTCAGCTCCTTCAGGATCGCCACGTAGTCGACGAACTCGAAGGCCGTGAAGTCCGGGTGGAAGCCGGGGGTCTGGGGCAGATAGCCGAGCTCACGCCGCACCTCCTGCCGTCCGGCCGCCGTCGCCGGGTCGTACCCGAGCACGGTGAAGGCCCCCCGGTCGGCGGGCACTGCGGTGGCCAGCACCCTGAGCAGGGTGGTCTTTCCGGCCCCGTTGGGCCCGAGCAGCCCGGTGACGCCCGAGGTCAGCCGCAGCGACACATCGTCGAGGGCCTGGGTCCCGCCGAAGCGGAGGCTGAGCCCGGAGGCGGAAACGGTCGGTGTCATACGGCATCCCCCTGGAAGCGGACGGACTGGAAGCGGTCGAAACGGTCACGTACGAGGAAGAGCAGCCCGCCGGCGAGCGCGGCGACCGCCGCCGCCACCCCCTGGCCGGCCGCGGTGAACGGCACGAGCGTGTCGGAGGCGTCGTAGGCATGGGCCGCCAGCAGCAACGCCACCCAGGCCCCGCCGACCAGCGACGGCGCGAGCACCGGGCCGAGCCGGGCGGTCAGGACCAGGCCGGTCGAGGTCAGGGCCAGCGCGGGCAGCAGCCAGGCGAGGGCGCCCAGCCCGTACCCGGGCAGGGCGAGGGTGGCCAGCCCGCTGAGGCCGAGCGCCGCGGCGAGCACGGCGACCGTCCGCACCATCAGCAGCTTGAACCCGTGCATCGGCGCGACCACCGCCATCTCGTACGTCGGGTCCAGCGCGGGCCCGTACGACAGGGCCACCCCGGCGAGGGGCAGCAGCGGCGCGAGGGCGAGGAAGAGGGTGGGCGAGGGCGCCGCCGCGGTCGTGTGCGCCGCCGCGATGCTCATCAGCAGTACGGCGACGACCGCGCCCAGCCAGGAACGGCGCAGCACGGGCGTGGCCGCAAGCAGCCGCGCGGTGTGGTCGGCGACCCCCAGCCGCATCAGCAGCCCCTCGAACAGCCCCGGCCGGGGCGCGTCGAGTTCGGCGTCCAGCCGCTCCCAGCCTGCGTCGACAGGGTCGCCGACGGAAGCCAGCACCTCCCGGCACTGCGCGCACGCGACGAGGTGGGTGTCGGCGGACCACAGCGCGGGCGGCGCCAGCTCGCCCTGGGCGTAGGCCCGTAGATCTTCTGCATCCACATGCCAGGTCATTCCGCCACCTCCTGCATCGGCGCGCCGCCCGGCAGACCCAGATCGCGCACCTGCCTGCCCATAACGCCACCTGCATGCCGGCGCGGCCGGCGCACGTCCCTGCCGACCCGATCGCACAGCAGCCCGCCGATATCGCCACTCCCGCGCCGGCGCGCGGCCCGGCAGACCCGATTGCATACCCGCCCGCTCATGCCAGCGCCTCCCGCAGTTGCTTACGGGCCCGCATCGCCCGTGTCTTGACCGTCCCCGGCGGTATCCCGAGCAGGACGGCCGCCTCGCGGGTGGTCAGGCCGTCGATGACGGTGGCCTGGAGCACCGCGCGCAGCTCCGGTGACAGCCGGACGAGGGCGCCCGCGAGGTCCCCGTGCTCCACTCCCGCGAGCACGCGCTCCTCCGCGGACGCCTCGTCCCGGTGCCGCAGCCGCGCCAGCGTCTGCCTGAGCCGGCCCCGTGCCCCGTCGCCCCGCAGCGCGTCGATCAGCCGCCGCGAGCCGATCCGCCACAGCCATCCGGCGACATCGCCGTCCTCGCGGTAGCGGGCCTTGCCCCGCCAGATCGCGAGGAACGTCTCCTGTACGACGTCGTCGACCACCCCGGCGTCGGCGCAGCGGCCGCGCAGCCGGGCGGTCAGCCACGGGGCGTACCGCCGGTACAGCTCCTCGAAGGCACGCCGGTCCCCGTCCGCGGCGGCCCGCAGCAGCTCCCCGTCGGTTCTCTTTTCGCTCACGTCACCTCATCGCACGGGCCGGGCGGATCGGTTCACACGATTCCGCTTGACTTTCCCGGACTGCTTCCACCACCCTTTCACTACTCAATTAGTGAAAGGGTGGTTGTACGGGTGGTCGAGTACCGCATCGACCGGCGCTCCGGCGTCGCCACCTACCTCCAGATCGTCCAGCAGACCAAGCAGGCCCTCCGCCTGGGCCTGCTGGAACCGGGCGACAGGCTGCCCACCGCACGCGAGGTGGTCGAGGCCACCGCGATCAACCCCAACACGGTCCTGAAGGCCTACCGCGAACTGGAACGCGAGGGCCTGGTCGAGGCCCGACGGGGCCTGGGCACCTTCGTCCGCAGAACGCTGGGCACGCACCCGGTCGATTCGCCGCTGCGAGCCGAACTCGCCGCATGGGCCGAGCGGGCCCGGGCGGCCGGCCTCGACCGCGAGGACGTCGACGCCCTGTTCGCCTCCGTCCTCGACGAACACTTCCCGAAGGATGACCATTGAGTTCCGAAAAGCAGGGCGGGCGAACCACCACCCCAAAGGGGCGCGGGGAACTGCGCGACCAGCCACGACGGCGCAGCAGACGACAGACGCCCCACCGCGGCACCCCAGAAGTCGCCCTGGAGGCGACAGAACTCACCAAGCGCTACAGCAGGAAAGCCACCGCCGCCCTGGACAACTGTTCCTTCCGGCTGCCGGCAGGCCGAATCAGCGCCCTGGTAGGCCCCAACGGCGCAGGCAAGTCAACCCTCCTGGCCCTGGCCGGAGGCCTGCTGCGCCCCACCACCGGCACCCTCAACGTCTTCGGTGGGGCGCCGGGCGAGTTCCGTGACCGGGTGGCCTACCTCGCGCAGAACAAGCCACTGTACGGGCAGCTGACCATCGCCGAGACCCTGCGCATGGGCGCCGAGCTCAACCCGGACCGCTGGGACGCGCCGTACGCCGCCCGCATCATCGAGGAGGGCTCGCTGCAGCCCGGGCAAAAAATCCGCCGACTCTCCGGCGGCCAGCGCACCCGCGTCGCACTCGCCCTCGCCCTCGGCAAGCGGCCCGACCTGATGCTGCTCGACGAGCCGATGGCCGACCTCGACCCTCTCGCCCGGCACGAGCTCATGGGCACGCTGATGGCGGACGCCGCCGAACGCGGCACCACCGTCCTGATGTCCTCGCACATCGTCAGCGAGCTCGCCGACGCCTGCGACCATCTGCTGCTCCTGGGCGGCGGCCGGATACGGCTCGGCGGCGGCATCGACGACCTGCTCGCCGCACACACCCTGGTCACCGGCCGCGGCACGCCCGCCGACCTGGCCCCGCACACGGTCGTCGAGGCCCGTGCGTCCGGCCGGGGCCTGACCGCGCTGATCCGCCGCGACGGCCCGGTCGAAGGCGGCTGGGCCACCGAGGACCCGTCCCTGGAGGAACTCCTGCTCGCCCACCTGCGCTCCCCCGACGCCCCCGCCCTGCTCACCCCGGGCACCACCTCGACCCGCACGGCGGTGCAGGCATGACGACCACCCTCCACACCCCCGTCGCCGCCGCACCCCGCCGCAGCGCACTGCGCCCGAGCGGCCTGGTCTGGACGGTCCTGCGGCTGCACCGCACGGCACTGTTCGTCTGGCTCGCCTTCGTCGCCTTCACCGCCGTCTTCATGCTGTGGCTGTACGGCCCCGGAGCGAGCGCCGCGCAGGACAAGCTCGACGCCTTCGGCTACGCCGGCGTACTGCTCTCCACCTCCTCCTCGCACGCGCTCCTCGGCTTCACCTCGGGCGCGTACAACGACCTCTTCTACGACCCCGGGACGCTGATCACCCTCGCCTCGTTCGGCGTCGCGCTGTTCGCGGCGGGTCCGCTGACCGCCCGCGAGCTGGAGTTCGGCACCGCACAGCTCGTCTGGGGACAGTCCCCCTCCCCCGCCCGCTGGCTCGCCACCAAGCTCGCCATGCCCGCGCTGCTCGTCACCGCCGGTATGACCGTGCTGACCGTGCTGTACCGCCTGCTGTGGAACGCGCACGGCAATCTCCTGATCGCCGGTATCGGCCCGCGCGCCTTCTACTTCTCGGTCGGCCCGGCCACCGTCGCCGCCCCGCTCCTGGGGCTCGCCCTCGGCGCCCTCGCCGGCCTGGCCGTACGCCGTACGCTGCCCGCCCTCGCCCTGGCCGGCTTCGGGTACTTCCTGGTCAACGCGTTCCGCACCAACGCCTGGCCCTTCCAGGGCCGCTACCGGCAGCCGGAGGTCCACTCCCGCAGCTGGGCGATCACCTCCAAGGGCACCGAGATCCCCGACCCCGGCTGCTACGACGACCGCCGCTGCCTGGCCAAGCACGACATCGCGCACTTCGGCCGCGAGTATCTGCACTCGTCGGACTACTGGCCCCGCCAGCTCCTGGAGACCGGCGTCCTGCTGGCCCTGACCGCACTCGCCGTCACCGCCGCGTTCCTCGTGCTGCGCCGCCGCACGGTGTGACGCAACAGATCCGCGTACGTCCTTCCGCGAGGGGAAGGGCGTACGTATCCTCCGGATGCGTGTCCCAGCCCCGTCTGCCGACTCTTACATCGGCTCTTACACCGGCGCGGCCTGCGTAGACGCCCGGGAGCCGCTCCCCGATATCCCGCACGCCATGTCGCCGTAACCAACGGTTCAGACAGTCTTGCGACGCTCAGCCAATGACGCCCTCCGTGCCGCATCCTTCGCCGCCCCCCGAGGGGCCTGCGGAGAACGGGGACGCCCTCCGCTCCGTAAGCGCATTCCCGGATCCACTCCCTCCCGCGCTTTCCGACGCGCCCGTATCGCTCGGAACGCGGAAGAATGGGTTCATGAGTCAGCCAGACACCGCCCAGGCCCAGGTTCAGCACGCGCAGCCCTCCGTGGGCTCCATTGCCGCGCACCGCCCGCACACCGTGTCGGCCGCGGTCTCCGACCTGGAACCCGACATCGACGCCGACCTCGACGCCTACGAGGAGGCACCGTACGACGGGCCCCAGCTGCCGCAGGGACGATTCCTGGACCGGGAGCGAAGCTGGCTGGCGTTCAACGAGCGGGTCCTCGAACTCGCCGAGGACCCGAACACCCCCCTGCTGGAGCGGGCCAACTTCCTCGCGATCTTCGCCAGCAACCTGGACGAGTTCTTCATGGTCCGGGTGGCCGGCCTGAAGCGCCGTATCGCAACAGGTGTCGCCACCCGCTCCGCCTCCGGCCTGCAGCCCCGCGAAGTGCTGGAGATGATCTGGGCCCGTTCCCGCGAGCTCATGGCCCGGCACGCCGCCTGCTACCACGAGGACGTCGCCCCCGCCCTCGCGGAGGAGGGCATCCACCTGGTCCGCTGGAGCGAGCTGACGGAGAAGGAGCAGGCCCGCCTCTTCACCCTGTTCCGCCACCAGATCTTCCCGGTCCTGACCCCTCTCGCGGTCGACCCGGCGCACCCCTTCCCGTACATCTCGGGTCTGTCCCTGAACCTGGCCGTGGTCGTCCGCAACCCGGTCACCGGCCACAAGCACTTCGCCCGCGTCAAGGTGCCGCCGCTGCTGTCCCGCTTCCTGGAGAGCTCCCCCGGCCGCTACGTCCCCATCGAGGACGTCATCGCCGCCCACCTGGAGGAGCTGTTCCCGGGCATGGAGGTCCTGGAGCACCACGCCTTCCGGCTGACGAGGAACGAGGACCTGGAGGTCGAGGAGGACGACGCCGAGAACCTGCTCCAGGCCCTGGAGAAGGAGCTCATGCGGCGCCGCTTCGGGCCGCCGGTGCGCCTGGAGGTCGAGGAGTCCATCGACCGCGAGGTCCTGGACCTGCTGGTGCGCGAGCTGAAGATCTCCGAGGCCGAGGTGTACCCGCTCCCCGGCCCCCTGGACCTCACTGGCCTCTTCCGCGTCGCCGGCCTCGACCGTCCCGAGCTGAAGTACCGCAAGTTCGTCGCCGGCGTACACCGCGACCTCGCGGAGGTCGAGTCGGCGTCCGCGCCCGACATCTTCGCCGCCCTGCGCAGCCGGGACGTGCTGCTGCACCACCCGTACGACTCCTTCTCGACCTCGGTGCAGGCATTCCTGGAGCAGGCGGCCGAGGACGACGACGTCCTCGCGATCAAGCAGACCCTGTACCGCACCTCCGGCGACTCCCCGATAGTCAACGCGCTCATCGACGCCGCCGAGGCCGGCAAGCAGGTCCTCGTCCTGGTCGAGATCAAGGCCCGCTTCGACGAGCACGCCAACATCAAGTGGGCGCGCAAGCTGGAGGAGGCCGGCTGCCATGTCGTCTACGGCCTGGTCGGCCTGAAGACGCACTGCAAGCTGTCCCTGGTGGTCCGTCAGGAAGGCGACACACTACGGCGCTACAGCCACGTCGGCACGGGCAACTACCACCCCAAGACGGCCCGGCTGTACGAGGACCTCGGCCTGCTGACGGCAGACCCGCAGGTCGGCGCGGACCTCTCCGACCTCTTCAACCGCCTGTCCGGCTACTCGCGGCGCGAGACGTACCGCCGTCTCCTCGTCGCCCCCAAGTCCCTGCGCGACGGACTGATCGCGCGGATCAACAAGGAGGCCCAGCACCACCGTGCGGGCCGTCCGGCCTTCATCCGTATCAAGGTCAACTCGATGGTCGACGAGGCCCTGATCGACTCGCTGTACCGCGCGTCCCAGGCGGGTGTGCCGGTCGACGTCTGGGTGCGCGGCATATGCGCCATCCGCCCGGGCGTCGCGGGCCTGTCGGAGAACATCCGGGTCCGCTCGATCCTCGGCCGCTTCCTCGAACACTCCCGGGTCTTCGCCTTCGGCAACGGCGGCGAACCCGAAGTGTGGCTCGGCAGCGCCGACATGATGCACCGCAACCTCGACCGCCGTATCGAGGCCCTGGTCAGGGTTACCGACCCGGCCCACCGCGCAGCCCTGAACCGGCTGTTGGAGACCGGTATGTCCGACACCACCTCCTCCTGGCACCTCGGCCCGGACGGCGAATGGATTCGGCACGCCACCGACGCGGACGGCCAACCCCTGCGAAACATCCAGGAGATGCTCATAGACGCCCGGAGGCGCCGGCGTGGCACAGCAACACCTTGACCCGACGGACCCCACGGCCGGGCCCTCCCCCACTCTCGAATCCACTCGAGCGGGAGGTACCCCCACAGGAGAAGCCCTCGCGGGCTACCTGCGGGCCCAGGCCACGGAGTTCCTCCGCGCCCTGCGGCAGCACCGGGAAACCGGCTCCGCTGCCGCGAACGGCACGGAGGATTCCGTCGACGCGGCCCGCGCCCTGCGCCGCTCGGTCCGCCGCATCAGCGGCAGCCTGCACACGTTCCGCCCCCTCCTGGAGACGGAATGGTCGGAGGGCCTGAAGCCCGAACTGGCCTGGCTGTCAGGCACATTGACCATGGAGCACGCGTACGCGGCAAGGCTGGAACGCCTGGTGCTGGCACTGCAGCGGCTGTCGGGGGCGGCGGTCTTCCCTGCCCAGACCGCTGCTGCCACTACATCACCGGCCGCCGTTGTGGGCAGTCGTGCCGCTGGGGCGGCACGGGTGGGCACAACGGCACAAGGCACCGCCGGTCCCCCTACCCCGCCCCCAACAGACCGCGGCAACCTGACAGTTGGCGCAGCCAAAGCAGGCGCCCTGCTCGAACGCCAGCTGACCCTGGCCCGCACCCGAGCCCACAGCACCGCCCTCCAGGCCCTGGGTTCCTCCCGCTTCCACGCCGTCGCAGACAAAATCGCCGTACTGGCCAGCGAAGTCCCCCTGACCCCCACCGCACCCACCACCGGCCTCCACCCCCTCGCAGCCGCAGCCGAGGAGCGCCTGACCGACGCCGTAGCCGCGCTCCCCCTCGTCACCGCAGGCAGCCCCTACAACGCGGTGGCCCTGATCCACGGCCTCTCCCCGGACCCGTCCCCCCACCCCCAGGACGCCCCCTGGCACCAGGTCCGCCTGCTGCTGCGCCTGCACCGCTACGCCCGCGAGGCCCTCTACGGCACGGGCGGCCCGATCGACGTCCGCCTGCTGACCGCGGGCCAGGCCCTCGACCGGCACCGCGACGCCTCGGAGGCGGCCGCCGCCGCGGCCTCGGCGGCCCGCACCCCCCGGATCGCCCCGGCGACGGCGTACGCGCTCGGGGTGCTCCACGCGGACCAGCGGCACGAGGTGGAGGCGGCCCGCTTCGCCTTCCAGCAGTGCTGGCAGAAGCAGGCGGTGAGCACGTCCTGAGCCGGTGACCCCGGCGCCCGTAACCCCTGTCGAAGGAGGCGGTGAACCACCCGTGACCCACACCAACGACACCCACCCGAACGACGCCCAGACCAACGACACCCTCATCCAGGCAGCCGGCTGCGTCCTGTGGCGACGCTCCCCGGTCGACGGCGAGCTGGAGATCTGCCTGGTCCACCGGCCGAAATACGACGACTGGTCCCATCCCAAGGGCAAGCTGAAGCGGGGCGAGGACCACCTGACGGGCGCCCTGCGCGAGGTGGCAGAGGAGTCGGGCTACACGGCGGAACCGGGCGCCGAGCTGACCACCCTGCGCTACTTCGCCAACGGCCGCCCCAAACAGGTCCGTTACTGGGCGGCCGAGGCGGTCTCCGGCAGCTTCGCCCCCACCACGGAGGTGGACCGCATCCTGTGGCTCTCCCCCGCCGCCGCCCGCAGCCGGCTGACCCAGTACCGGGACCGCACCCTGGTCGACGAGCTGCTGACGACGCTGCGTCACGCCTGAACGTTCGCGTGCCCTTCGGCGTCCGCCCGGGCCTGGCTGCGGGCTCTGCGGGCCGGCCCGCGCCACCCGCAACTGCACCGTGCCATGCAGAACCGGCCCTGTTCGACCGTCGTCGTGCGATGTTCCTGCTCCGCCACACTGACAACGTTACCCAGCCTCGGTGCTGTGTCCATCAGCTGCCTCCGGCAGCGGGCCTGGTATGAGCGTGACGGCCCCACCCACCCGTCGTTATCCGGAACGACAGGGGGCCCGTGACGGACGTACCACCGGCTGGGGGTAGGCAGGCGATGGCGGAGCGGCAGCACAGGGGGACGGTCTTCACGGCGGGGCTCATGATCTGTGTCTGCATGGGGGCCGGCGGCTGCTCCGGCACCGGGTCCGCCGCCGAGGACCCCCGCGCCTCCGACCCCGTCGAGACCCTCCACCGGGCCGCCGACACCCTGGTGGCCGCGGGCAGTTCAAAGGCCACCACATCGATGGAGATGGCCATCGGCGGCACCCGCGTCACCATCCGCGGCGAGGGAGACTACGACTACCACCGGCAGCTCGGCCGGCTGAAGGTGCAGCTCCCGCAGAACCCGGCCGGCACCGCCGACCACCGCCCGATCACCGAACTCCTCGCGCCCGGCGCCCTGTTCATGAAGAACCGGGGCGCGGGGGTGCCCGCCGACAAGTGGGTACGGGTCGACACGACCACCCTCTCCGACGGCAACCTGGTGACCGGCGGCGCCACCGACCCCTATGCCGCAGCCGAGTTGCTGCGCGGAACGCGGACGGCGACGTATGTCGGCCGGACCGAGCTGGCCGGTGTCGAGGTGCGGCACTACCGCGGCACCGCCGATCTCGCGCTGGCGGCGAAGGGCGCGTCGAAAGGCATCGGGGAGTCACTCGCCGCGGCGGCGAAAGGGTTCGCCACGGCCGAGGTTCCGTTCGACGTCTACCTCGACGACCAGGGCCGCATCCGCAAGATCCGGCACCGGTTCAGCTTTGTCAACGGCCTCCAGAAGGGCACCGTCGCGGTCGCCTCGACGACGCTGCTGTACGACTTCGGGGCCCCCGTCGACGTACGCTTGCCGGCCTCGAAGGACATCTACGCAGGGAAGATCGCCGAGCAGTGAGCAGCAGAGTGGGCCCTGCCCGAGGATGACTGAGGAGCGTCAAGAACTAGCCCGTCCGTGCCATGCGCGGTGTGTAGGCCGCTCCCTACTCTAGGAAGTCGGTAACGGCAGAGATGAGGTGATGCACGTGGCTCCGGTCGGCGGTACGGCAGTTCAGGACCACGTGGCCCTCGCCGAGATCGAGCTGTGCGGAGAGCTGATCATCGCGGCCTCGGCCGCGGAGCACCGGCTCAGCCTTGAGAGCATCGACGAGGTGCTGAAAGTGACCGAAGAGCGCGAGGCCTCCGGCGACTAGCCGGAGGCCCCCCTTAGGGCCTGTTCACGTGCGCAGCATCCGGGCGATCGCCTTCGTCGCCTCGTCGACCTTGGCGTCGATCTCGTCACCGCCCCTGACGGCGGCATCGGCGACGCAGTGCCGCAGGTGTTCCTCCAGGAGCTGCAGCGCGAAGGACTGCAGGGCCTTGGTGGAGGCTGACACCTGGGTGAGTATGTCGATGCAGTAGACGTCCTCGTCGACCATCCGCTGCAGGCCGCGGATCTGGCCCTCGATACGGCGCAGGCGCTTGAGGTGCTCGTCCTTCTGCTTGTGGTAGCCGTGCGTGCCCGGTGTGGAGGGCGCATCCGCGCCGGCCGCCTCGGTGGTCGTCATCGCGTCCTCCAGACATATACCCCTAGTGGGTATATCGTAACGAACTTTGCTGGGTATAGGGCCCTTGGTATGCCCCCCTGCTGATCACTTTGCCCGATGGGCGACACTGGGGGACGGCCCATTAGCCGTGGCCGGATGATGCGCCTAGCATCAGCCTGACCGAAACCGAAGCACCCCGAGGACCCCACGTGCGCTTTCGTCTGACCCCCAGGGAGACGAGCTTCTATGACATGTTCGCCGCATCCGCGGACAACATCGTCACGGGCTCCAAGCTCCTGATGGAACTGCTCGGGGCGGACGCACCTGCCCGGGCCGAGATCGCAGAGCGTATGCGGGCCGCGGAACACGCAGGTGACGACGCCACGCATGCGATCTTCCACCAGCTGAACTCCTCCTTCATCACGCCCTTCGACCGCGAGGACATCTACTCCCTCGCATCGTCCCTCGACGACATCATGGACTTCATGGAGGAGGCCGTCGATCTCGTCGTCCTCTACAACGTCGAGGAACTCCCCAAGGGCGTCGAGCAGCAGATCGAGGTCCTTGCGCGGGCGGCCGAGCTGACGGCCGAGGCCATGCCGAACCTCCGCACACTGGACAATCTGACCGAGTACTGGATCGAGGTCAACCGCCTGGAGAACCAGGCCGACCAGATCCACCGCAAGCTCCTCGCCCATCTCTTCAACGGCAAGTACGACGCCATCGAGGTGCTCAAGCTCAAGCAGATCGTGGACGTGCTGGAAGAGGCAGCCGACGCCTTCGAGCACGTGGCGAACACGGTGGAGACCATCGCCGTCAAGGAGTCCTGAGCCCTTCATGGACACCTTCGCTCTGGTCGTGACCATCGCGGTCGCGCTCTTCTTCACGTATACGAACGGCTTCCACGACTCGGCGAACGCGATTGCTACGTCGGTGTCGACGCGGGCGCTGACCCCGCGAGCGGCCCTGGCGATGGCCGCGGCGATGAACCTGCTGGGTGCGTTCCTCGGCAACGGTGTGGCCAAGACGGTCAGTGAGGGCCTGATCGAGACGCCGGAAGGCTCCAGGGGGATGGGCATCCTCTTCGCGGCGCTCACCGGCGCGATCGTCTGGAACCTGATCACCTGGTACTTCGGTCTGCCCTCCTCTTCCTCCCACGCGCTCTTCGGTGGCCTGGTCGGCGCGGCGCTCGCGGGCGGCACCGAAGTGCTCTGGAACGGCGTCCTCGACAAGGTCGTCATCCCGATGTTCGTCTCGCCGATGGTCGGCCTGCTCGTCGGCTACCTGGTGATGCTGGCGATCATGTGGATCTTCCGTCGGTCCAACCCGCACAAGGCCAAGCGCGGTTTCCGCATCGCCCAGACCGTCTCTGCGGCGGGCATGGCGCTGGGCCACGGCCTTCAGGACGCCCAGAAGACGATGGGCGTGGTCGTGATGGCACTGGTCATTTCCGGCCACCAGACCTTCGCCGATCCGATCCCGGTGTGGGTGAAGATCGTCTGCGCGGTGATGCTGTCGCTCGGCACGTACGCCGGCGGCTGGCGGATCATGCGCACGCTGGGGCGGAAGATCATCGAATTGGATCCGCCGCAGGGTTTCGCGGCCGAGACCACCGGTGCGTCGATCATGTTCACCACGGCCTACATCTTCAAGGCCCCCATCTCGACGACCCACGTCATCACCTCGGCCATCATGGGTGTCGGTGCGACGAAGCGCGTGAACGCGGTCCGCTGGGGCGTGGCCAAGAACATCGTCATGGGCTGGTTCATCACGATGCCGGCGGCGGCGCTGGTGGCGGCGGGGGCGTTCGGCGTCGTGAACCTGGCGTTCCTGTAGGCGTTTCCTCGCCCCCGGACCCCCGCTCCTCAAACGCCGGAGGGGCTGAATTCAGCTCAGCCCATCTCAGCCCGTCCGGCGTTTGAGGACGAGGCCCTTCGGGCCGAAGCGGGGGTCTGGGGGCGGCAGCCCCCAGGGACGGCAACCCCCACGCAGCCGCAGACAACGACGACGGGCCCGCCCCCGGGAGCCAGGGGCGGGCCCTTTATCGTCCCCGCGGTGGCACCGCCATGCAGCACCGCGAGGGGTCCGTACCGGCCTAGCCGAAGCGCCCGGAGATGTAGTCCTCCGTCGCCTGCACCGACGGGTTGGAGAAGATCCGCTCCGTGTCGTCGATCTCGATCAGCTTGCCGGGCTGCCCGACCGCCGCCAGGTTGAAGAAGGCCGTACGGTCCGAGACACGCGCCGCCTGCTGCATGTTGTGCGTCACGATGACGATCGTGAACCGTTCCTTCAGCTCACCGATCAGGTCCTCGATGGCGAGGGTGGAGATCGGGTCCAGGGCGGAGCAGGGCTCGTCCATGAGCAGGACCTTCGGCTCGACAGCGATCGCCCGCGCGATGCACAGCCGCTGCTGCTGACCACCGGACAGACCCGAACCGGGCTTGTTCAGACGGTCCTTGACCTCGTTCCAGAGGTTCGCGCCCTTGAGGGACTTCTCGACGACGTCCGCGAGCTCGCTCTTCTTGTACGAGCCGTTCAGGCGCAGACCGGCCGCGACGTTGTCGAACACGGACATCGTGGGGAACGGGTTCGGGCGCTGGAAGACCATGCCGACCTCACGCCGCACGGCCACCGGGTCGACCCCGGCGCCGTACAGGTTCTCGTCGTCGAGCATGACCTTGCCCTCGACCCGGCCGCCCGACGTGACCTCGTGCATCCGGTTCAGGGTGCGCAGGAACGTGGACTTGCCGCAGCCGGACGGGCCGATGAAGGCCGTGACGGTACGGGGCTCGACGGTCATCGAGATGTCCTCGATGGCCCGGAAGGAGCCGTAGTAGGCGCTGAGGCCGCTTACATCGATTCGCTTGGCCATGATTATTACTTCACTTCCAGAATTCTCGGTCGCCAGTGGCCGCGTCAGCGACCGGTCTTCGGGGCCTTCCAGCGGGCGATGCCGCGGGCCACCAGGTTCAGGATCATCACGAAGGCGATCAGCGTGAGCGAGGCCGCCCAGGCCCTGTCGTACGACGCGTCCGCGCCTGCCGCGTACTGCTGATAGATGTACAGCGGCAGCGACTGCTGCGCACCCTCGAACGGGTTGTTGTTGATGAACCGGTTGCCGAACACCAGCAGCAGCACCGGAGCCGTCTCACCCGTGATACGGGCGATGGACAGCATGATGCCGGTCATGATGCCGCCGATGGAGGTCGGCAGGACCACCTTCAGGATGGTGCGCCACTTCGGGACACCGAGCGCCAGGGAGGCTTCGCGCAGCTCGTTCGGGACGAGCTTGAGCATCTCCTCCGTGGAGCGCACGACCACCGGCATCATCAGGATGGCCAGGGCCAGCGAACCGGCGAAGCCGAAGGGCTCCATCTTGAAGATCAGCATGAGGCTGAGGATGAACAGACCCGCGACGATCGACGGGACACCCGTCATCACGTCGACGAAGAAGGTGACGGCCCGGGCGAGCTTGCCCCGGCCGTACTCGACCAGGTAGATCGCGGTGAGGATGCCGACCGGCGCGGCGATCAGCGTGGCGAGGGCGACCTGCTCCAGGCTGCCGATGATGGCGTGGTAGATGCCACCGCCCGGCTGGGAGTCGGCGACGATGCCCATCGAGTGGGTCAGGAAGTAGACGTTGAGGACCTTCACACCGCGCGAGATGGTCACCCACACCAGGGAGACCAGCGGGACCACGGCGATCAGGAAGGCCACCCAGACCAGGGCGGTCGCGATGCGGTCCTTGGCCTGACGGCGGCCCTCGACGCTCGCGGCGATGGCGTACGTGGCGACGAGGAAGATCAGCCCGGCGATCAGGCCCCACTGGACCTTGCTGTCGAGGCCCGCGGCGAGGCCGATGCCGACGGCCACGGCCACGGAGCCGGCGGCGATCGCCCAGGGCGACCACTTCGGCAGGCTGGCGCCGCGCAGCGTGCTGGCGGGCTTTTCGGCGATGGCGGCGTGGCTCATGCGTTGGCCCCCGAGTACTCCGCACGGCGAGCGATGATCATGCGAGCCGCGCCGTTGACCAGCAGTGTGATGACGAACAGGACCAGACCGGAGGCGATCAGCGCGTCACGGCCGAACTCGGTCGCCTCGCCGAACTTGCTGGCGATGTTCTGGGCGAAGGTGCCACCGCCCGGGTTGAGCAGGCTGCCGTGGATGAGGAAGTCCGGGGAGAGCACGGTGGCAACGGCCATCGTCTCGCCGAGCGCACGGCCGAGGCCGAGCATCGAGGCGGAGATCACACCGGAGCGGCCGAAGGGCAGGACGGCCATGCGAATGACCTCCCAGCGCGTGGCGCCGAGGGCCAGGGCCGCTTCCTCGTGCATCTGCGGGACCTGGCGGAAGACCTCGCGGCTCACATTGGTGATGATCGGCAGGATCATGATCGCGAGCAGGATGCCGACGGTGAGCATCGAGCGCGGGGCGCCCTGGTCCCAGGAGAACAGGCCGGTCCAGCCGAAGTAGTCGTTCAGCCAGCCGAAGAGGCCGTTCATGTGCGGTACGAGGATCAGCGCGCCCCAGAGGCCGTAGACGATGGACGGCACGGCGGCGAGCAGGTCGATCACATACGCGATGGGACCGCTCAGCCTGCGCGGGGCGTAGTGCGTGAGGAACAGCGCGATCGCGACGGCGATCGGCACGGCCAGGACCATGGCGATGATCGAGGAGACCACCGTGCCGTAGGCCAGGACCGCGATACCGAAGACCGGCGGGATCGACGTGGCGTTCCAGTCGAAGGTGGTGAGGAAGTTCCCGTGGTCCTTGCTGATCGCGAGGGAGGCGCGGTAGGTGAGGAAGACCGCGATCGCGGCCATGATCACCAACAGGAAGATGCCCGACCCACGGGACAGACCGAGGAAGATCCGGTCACCGGGTCGGGTGGCACCGCGAGCTGCGCGCTTCTGCTCGGCGGAGGACTGGGGGGCGGGGGGTGGTGTGTCAGTTATCTCTGTAGATGTGTCCATCGGGTTCTCCGGTCTGCGGAACCGCACGTGGAGTGCGGCTCTGCGAAGCCGTACGCGATGTACGGCTCATGGCGGCGGTGCACCGGACGGTACGGTCCGGTCCCGGGTTTTGAGGCCCGGGACCGGACCGCACTCAAATCAGCTCAGGCCCTCGATGGTGGTGCGGACCTTGGCGATGATGTCGGCGGGGACGGGGGCGTACTTCAGGTTGGGCAGAAGGGCCTGGCCGTCCTCGGAGGCGATGTAGCGCAGGAACGCCTTGGTGGCGGGCAGGGTGTCCGCCTTGTTGCCCTTGTCGCAGACGATCTCGTACGTGACCAGGGTGATCGGGTAGGCGCCGTCGGCCTTGGTCGCGTAGTTCAGCTGGAGCGACAGGTCCTTGCCCGTGCCCACGACCTTCGCGTCGGCGATGGCCTTGGTGGCGCTGTCGCTGCTGGGCGCGACCGGGGCGCTGGCACCGGTGTTGATGCTGGCGGCCTTCACACCGTCGGTGACGTACGACAGCTCGAAGTAGCCGATGGCGCCGTTGGTCTGCTTGACCTGGGCGGCCACACCGGAGGACTGCGCGGCGGACTGGCCGCCCTTGGCCTGCCAGGCCTTACCGCCGGAGTACTTCCAGTTGTCGGGCGTCGCGGCGATGAGGTACTTGGTGAAGTTGTCCGTGGAGCCGGACTCGTCCGAGCGGTGGAACGCCTGGATCTTGAGGTCGGGGAGCTTCACGCCCTTGTTCAGCGCGGCGATCGCCGGGTCGTTCCACTTGGTGATCTTGCTATCGAAGATCTTCGCAATGGTCGGAGCGTCCAGGACCAGGTTGTCCACGCCGGACAGGTTGTAGCCGAGCGCGATCGGGCCGCCGACCATCGGAAGGTCGATGCCCTGGCCGCCGGAGCAGACCTTCTTGGAAGCGGCGACAGCGTCGGGCTTCAGAGCCGAGTCGGAACCCGCGAAGGCGAGCTGGCCCTGGGTGAAGGAGGTGACACCCGCACCGGAGCCGCCGGCCTTGTAGTTGATCTGCACGCCACAGGCCTTGGAGAACTGCGCCACCCACGCGTCGATCGCGTTCTTCTGCGCGGACGAGCCGTCGGAGAGCAGCTGGCCCTTGGCGTTGTCGCACTTGATCGAGCTGGCGTTGCCGGTGGACGACGCGCTGGCGCCGCCGCTGCTGCTGCTGGTGTCGTCCGAGCCGCACGCCGTGAGGACCAGGGCGCCCGACGCGGCGATGGCACCGAGGGCGATGGCCCGCCGATTCATGCGCTGAAGCTTCACTTGAAAGAGTTCCTTCCAGGAGCCGCCGTCCTGAATCCGGCGGCGTGCGGAGTCGAAGTCCCGGCGACGGAGGTCACGCCCCTCCCGAGGGACGGCCCGCGTCGCGTAAGGCTGAAATTAGGCAGATCAAGTGAAGCCGCCGCTGGCCGTAAATGAACGGAAGGTGAACCCCTGCGGACGGTGTGGTTAGGTCACGGAATGCTCACGGGGAGAGCACACGAAGGTTCCGGCGCTACGGTGACAGTTCCAGATCCACGGTGACACAGGAGTGACACTTCCGCTGGAACCCGTGTGGTCGGCGAGCCGTCTCGTTCCCCGAGAGCAATCGGGAGGCGGAACATGGAACGTCGTACGTTCATCGCAGGCGGTGCGGCCGCTGTAGCGGCGGTCGCCACGACCGCATGCAGGGGCCTGTCCGCCAACGCGGACAGCACCGCCTCATCATCGTCCGCTTCCTCCGGTACGGCGATCGGTGCGAAGTCCGCAGCGGCCGCCCCCGCCAACTGGACCGCGCTCTCCCACGACCTCGACGGCACCCTGATCCGCCCGGGCGAGGCGAACTGGACCACAGCCCACCAGCTCTACAACACCCGCTTCGACGGCCTGAAGCCCGCGGCCGTGGCGTACGTCGCACACGCCGACGACATAGGTACGACCCTCGCCTACGCCCGAGCCCACAACATCCAGGTCGCGATACGCAACGGCGGCCACTCCTACGCGGGCTGGTCCTCCGGCAACGGCAAGCTGATCGTTGACGTCTCGAAGCTGAAGCAGATACGGGTGGGCGGCGGCCAGGCCGTCGTCGGCGCCGGCTCCAAGCTCATCGACGTCTACCGCACGCTGACCTCGAAGGGCGTGACGATACCCGCGGGTTCCTGCCCCACGGTCGGCGTCTCCGGCCTGGTCCTGGGCGGCGGCCACGGCGTGGTCTCCCGGGCCTACGGCCTGACCTGCGACAGCCTCACGCAGGCAACCCTGATCACTGCGGACGGCAAGCAGCTCACCGCCAACGCGACCGAGAACAAGGACCTCTTCTGGGCCCTGCGCGGCGCGGGCAACGGCAACTTCGGCGTCGTCACGGAACTGCACTTCAAGACGCACCCGGCGCCGCAGGCGGTGTCGGCGTACGTGACCTGGCCCTGGTCGAAGGCCGCCGCCGTGGTGAAGGCCTGGCAGGAGTGGGGCCCCGATCAGCCCGACGAGATCTGGTCCTCCTGCCATCTGGAGAACGGCGGCTCACCCACCGTCTCGGTCGCGGCGTTCTCGCTCGGCACCTACGGAGAGCTGCAGAACGCCCTCGACCGCCTGGTCTCGGCGGTCGGCTCCCCGGCGCGCAGCGAAACGCTCAAGCGGCACACCTACGCGGAGGCCATGGAGGCATACGCGGGCTGCTCGTCCTTCGCCACCGAACCCCAGTGCCACCTCCCCGGCTCCACCCCGAACCGCAACCCGCAGGGCGCACTGGTCCGCGAAACCTACACAGCCCGCTCGGACTTCTTCGACCGCTCGATCTCGTCGGCGGGCATCCAGACCCTGCTGACCCACATCAGCTCGGTCCCCGGCGGCGCGGGCAGCATCGCGCTGACGGCCCTGGGCGGCGCGGTCAACCGCGTCTCCCCCACGGCAACGGCCTTCGTCCACCGCCGCTCCCGGATGCTGGCCCAGTACCTGACCTCGTGGCGCGCCGGCACAACGGGCTCGGCACCCCGCACCTGGCTGGCCAACACCCACGACGCAATGCGCCCGTACGCCTCGGGCGCGGCCTACCAGAACTACACGGACCCGACCCTGACGAACTGGCGAAAGGCCTACTTCGGCGACGCGGCAACCCGCCTGTCCCAGGTGAAGAACCAGTACGACCCGAACCGCTTCTTCACATATCCCCAGGCGCTGTAGCGCCCTGTAAGGGGCGCGGGGAACTGCGCGATCAGCCCCCACCGGCCCGCAGGTTCAATTCCGCCCTTCCCGCAGAGCGGCTACGCGGCCAAGTCCCGCTCCTCCGCCCCCGCCTGGGCCCCGGGAATCAAGGCGTCCTGCCCCACGGCCGCCCGCCCAGCAGGGCCCCGTACCACCCACCCACCCCAAACCGACCGCTCAACCGCCTTCACCACAGGCGTCAGCAAAAGCATCGCAACCGGCGACAACAGCAACGCAACAGCCGTACCGAGCGCAAAGCCCCCGACCACATCCGTCGGATAGTGCACACCCATATAGACCCGGCAGAACCCTTCGAGCAGCGCCAGCCCGATCCCGACAACCCCGAACTTCCGGTTGGCGACGAACAACCCGACCGCCATGGCCATGGTGATCGTCGCGTGATCACTCACAAACGAGTAGTCGGTCTTCCCGGACACCAGGACATCAAGCCCCTCGTGCGTACGAAAAGGCCGAGGCCGCTCGACAAACCCCCGTATCGGCACATTCACCAGCACCGCAAGCGCCGCAGCCAGCGGCGCCCACACCAACGCGGCCACGGAAGACGCGGCGTCCTCGCCACCCCGCCGCCGCACGGACCACCAGCACCACATCACGAGCAGCACCATGGCCAGCAACAGCCCGTACTCCCCTACGAAGGCCACGACCCGGTCGAACCAGTGCGGCGCATCCTTGGCCAGGCCATTGATGTCGTAGAGCAGGTCGACGTCGGGGTCCGACCCGGATTCGGCGAGTCCAGCCATGGTGCTGTGGCCCCTTCGTCGTCTGCTGCCGGACGCACTCGCGCACGCCCGCTTACCCACCCCCGTGGTTGTAGATCACGTCGTACACGTCGTAGACAGCTACCCGGATGACTGACGGATGACTACGAGAACAGGAACGCACGGTCCCAGTTACTACGTTCCACACTCCACCGAATGATCACGCAGACGTTATCGAAGAGAGACTCATCGCTGCAGCTCAGGGGGTGGGTTCACGCTCGGTTCACACCGTGGTGGGCAGCGCTTTCGCGCCATCTTCGGTGACTCGGGTGGCCCCGAAGTACTCGGAGGTGTCGATGGGGTCGAACCGGATCACCGCACCGGTCCTGGGCGCGTCGATCATGTATCCGCCGCCGACGTAGATCCCCACGTGATGGATGGCCCGGGAGTCCGTGGGGTCCGTGGAGAAGAACACGAGATCGCCGGGGAGCAGTTCCTGCCGCTTGGGATGCGGCCCGGCGTTGTACTGATCATTCGCAACCCGCGGCAGCGTGATCCCCACACTCTCGTACGCGGCCTTCGTCAGCCCCGAGCAGTCAAAACGCCCGTTGTCCGCGGCGGTCCCGTCCCCGCCCCACAGATAGGGCGTCCCCAGCTTCTTCTGCGCGTAGTAGATGGCTCCCGCGGCCTGCTTGCTGGGATCCACCCGACTGACGGGCGCGGCGAAGCTCTCCTCCAGCGTGGTGATCGTCTTGACGTAGTTCTGGGTCTCCTTGTACGGCGGCACGCCCCCGTACTTGATCACCGCATAGGACCCCGCGTTGTACGAGGCCAGCATGTTTTCGGTCAGACTCCCGGGTACGTCCTTGACGTACGAGGCGAGCTGGCAGTCGTAGGAGGCGGCCGACGGAATCGCATCCTGCGGATCCCAGACGTTCTTGACACCGTCCCCATTGCCGTCGACCCCGTGCGTGGCCCAGGTGCCCGGAATGAACTGCGCTATCCCTTCCGCAGCCGCCGCACTCCTGGCATTCGGATTGAACCCGCTCTCCTGGTAGAGCTGGGCGGCGAGCAGCGCGGGGTTGAGGGCGGGGCACAGATTGCCCCACTTCTGCACGATGGCCGAGTACGCGGCGGGCACGGCCCCCTTGGCGAGCGCCTTGGTCGCGCCCCCCACCCCGTTGATGAGGTTCCCGGCGACGACGTACACCCCGACGACGAGCAGCATCACGAAGGCCAGGCCCGACCCGACGACAGCGGTCGCCACGATCCACGCCTTACGCACCGTCAACCGCCCCTCGCCGACCGGGAGTCCGATAGCCCACGTCAGTCTAGGGGCGCGTCCTGCCGTTCCGGGAGGTCAGAGATCAGCCGGTCGCATCGCGATACAGCTCGGCGGCTTCCGCCCCGAACACCACGCTGTACGAGATGTCGTCCGTGCTCCCGCCCTTCTCATGCCCGCCCAGGATCCCGACGACAGCCTTGTCCCCGTTCACCCAAGGACTGCCGCTGGTCCCTCCCGAGAGGCCTGGACAGTCGATCCGCTGCTGGGTACGGCTGTGCACGGTCGGCCTGTTGGTACAGCTGACGGGCGCTTCACGGGTGCTGGGATACCCGGTGACGGTGACGGCGGTGGCCCCGGTCGCCATACCGGTCACGAACGGGTTCCCGCCGACGGCGTCCTCGACGCCCTTGCCGCCCTTGTTGGCGACGACGGCAAAGGCGACGTCACTGTCCTCGTGCTGCCCCTTGGCCCACCCGTCGGGCAGAAACGCCCGCCGCACCTTCCACACCCCGTACGGCGCCCGGCCGTCCCGGTACCCCGGCGCGAAGATGAGGTCCCCGTCCTTGCTGCCGTTGAGGCAGTGGGCCGCGGTGACGATGAGATTGCGGTGCGGGCTGTACACGACGGAGGCGGTGCAGAAGTGCCCGCCGGCGAGCGAGGATCTCCGGTCGGCGTCGAAGAGGGCCCCGACTTTCCTGGCCTGCGCGGTGTCCGCGGCGACAGCGGTCACACCGAGCGGCCCCGGCCCGTCGTCCGCATTGGCGAGGGAGGCGGAGGTCAGCGCCGGCACAAGGAGCACGACGGCCGCGCACAGGGGACTGGTGGCACGCCGACTGATACGTGAGATGCGCTTCATCGGCACCCACTGTGGCCGACGAAGGTGAGAAAAAGGTCTGCCGGTCACTGAGATCTCTCCGTGAACGACCCGTCAGGCGGCTGCGGACCGCGCGGGTGCATCGAGGCCTCGGGCGACACGGGCATGGCTCGCTGCCTCCGTCCCTCCACCTCGCCGACTGCGCCGGCGGGGTCACCGGGAGGTCCGACATCCCGCTCGGCGTCGAATCCACCGTACTGTGAGGCCCGCTCCCCCGCCTCCGCGTCATGCTCCACCCAGGCCTGTGCACCCCTCCTGCGCCGCGGCTCCACCTTCCTGCGCCGCGGCTCCACCTTCACCACAACACCCTCCCGTCACTCTCCGAATCCACACCATCACGTTAGGCCATCGGACTGACACTCGGCCCCCAGCAGCACCTACGGACCCGTTTCAGCCGGTCCCGGCGACCTTGGCGCCGGACGGGGTGACGGCGTACCACTGACGGTCCTTGCCCTGACCGTTCAGCTGCCCGGCCGCGGTGTCGCCCACGTACCGGTACAACGGCCAGCCGGCCAGGGTGAGTTGCGTCCGGCCGTCGCGGTGGACCGTGCCGAGAAGGCTCTTCTCGATGCCCATGGTCCGCACGGAGTCCGGCACGATGACCGGTATCCACGTCTTCACGCACTCACCGGTACATGTCCACCTGGACGGGTTCGGCCGGTCCTTGTCGTAGCGGTAGAGGGTCATCCCCTTCTCGTCGGTGACCACGTGGCCCCCGCCCGTCATCGCCCTGGCCATCACCATGGCCGTCGTGGCCGCCTCACCGCTTCCGGAGTTCCCGCCGTCGGCGGGCGCGGTGGCGGAGGCGACCGGCGCGGAGGCCGCGGGATCCGGGGCGGCCGTGGTGGCCGGGGCGGAGGAGACAGGGCTCGTACCGGAGGCGTTGTCGTTCGAGGAGCCGCACGCCGCCAGCAGGAGCACGGAGGCGAGACCTGCGGCCGAGGCGAGGAGGATGCGGTGCGGGGTCACGGAGCTGCCCTTCTTCGGGGTCGCCATCACTTGCCCTCCAGGTACGTCGGGCAACTCCCGCCCTCTCAGCCGCAGATGGGACATGACGCAGTCTTGACCGGCGTAGGCGGGAAATTGACGCGCGTAAACCTGTCCGCCATCTGTCGGTTCACTGTGGATGAAGTCAAGCCACCCCCATCCCCCCTTCATCCGCCCGCCATTGAGCAGCAATCCCGCACCCCCACTTCAGTAATGCGGAAGTCAGAATTCCGAAACGGTCTTGTTTGTCGCGTACTCAACAAGCGATGGTCTACGCGGGTCGCCGCCCCTGCCGGGAACCCCCGGCAGTCCCCCCACCGCAGGCCTCTGCAACCCACTCCCAGGAGGCTGTACGTTGAGTACGTCCACCCCCAACTCCCCCCACATATCCGGTAGATGGCGCCGCATCGGCTCGGCGGCCGCCGCCACCGCAGCCCTCGTGTTCGCCGGCGTCGGCACCGCGGTCCATGCCGATGCGGCAACCACCGCCACCCACAAGGTGAGCGCCAAGACCATCGCCGCTCAGGTGGCGAAGGCCCACGTGCAGTACACGAAGGCGTGTGCCGCGACCCCGAAGAAGGGCTACGCCGCGTGTAACGCGCTGCGCGTCACCGGCGGCACCACCGCCTTCATGGAGAAGCAGGCCGCGCTCAAGGGCATCGCCCCCAAGACCGTCAAGCCGAACGCCGCTCAGGACGACCCGACCGGCTACGGCCCGAGCGACATCCAGTCGGCCTACGGCCTCGCCGACGCCGCCTCCTCCAACGGCTCCGGCCAGACGGTCGCCATCGTCGACGCGTACGACGACCCGAACGCCGAGGCGGACCTGGCCACTTACCGTTCGTACTACGGCCTGTCGGACTGCACGACCGACAACGGCTGCTTCAGCAAGGTCTCCCAGACCGGCTCCACGACCTCCCTCCCCACCGCCGACAGCGGCTGGGCCGGTGAGATCTCGCTCGACCTCGACATGGTCAGCGCGACCTGCCCGAACTGCAACATCCTCCTCGTCGAGGCCAAGTCGGCGTCCGACGCCAACCTGGGCACGGCCGTGAACGAGGCCGTCAAGCTGGGCGCCAAGTTCGTCTCCAACTCCTACGGCGGCGGCGAGTCCTCGTCCGACACGACGTACGACTCCTCGTACTACAAGCACCCGGGCGTCGCCATCACCGCGAGCGCGGGCGACAGCGGCTACGGCGCCGAGTACCCGGCCGCCTCCAAGTACGTGACCGCCGTCGGCGGCACCAAGCTCTCCACGTCCTCCAACAGCCGCGGCTGGACCGAGAGCGTGTGGAACACCAGCAGCACCGAGGGCACCGGCTCCGGCTGCTCGTCGTACGACGCGAAGCCGTCCTGGCAGACCGACACCGGCTGCACCAAGCGCATGATCGGTGACGTCTCCGCGGTCGCCGACCCGGCCACCGGCGTCTCCGTCTACGACACCTACGGCTCCGACGGCACCGGCTGGAACACCTATGGCGGCACCAGCGCCTCGTCCCCGCTCATCGCGTCGGTCTACGCCCTCGCCGGCACCCCGGGCAGCAGCGACTACCCGGCGCAGTACCCGTACAACGCGGCCGGCACGTCCGCCCTCAACGACGTGACCAGCGGCAGCAACGGCTCCTGCTCCACCAGCTACTTCTGCACCGCGAAGTCGGGCTACGACGGCCCGACCGGCTGGGGCACCCCGGAGGGCCTGGGCGCCTTCACCGCGAGCTGACAGCAGTACGCAGCACAACACCTCCCCGTCGGGTCACGGGGAGCCGCCGGAATGAGGGAGTACGTGGGGCCTCCTCGGCGGCATGGAAAGGGAAACGGGTCACGGCAGCCGGCCGCGGCCCGTTTTCCCGTTCCCATGCAACTCCCTTGAAAAAGCTGTGAGTTGAGTAAAAAGGCACACCTACTTCGGTAAGCCGGAGGTCAGGATTCCAGCAGCCCCTTGTTGTTGTGTACTCAACAAGAGATGGTCGGCCTCGCACCCGCACCGCCCCTGTTCCACCCCCATCAGGACCACCGGAACACCAGGAGGCTGCACGATGCGTTCCACTCCCCCCAACAGACCCTCCGCCCGCCGCGGCCGGCGCCGTATGGGCACCGCAGCGGCCGCCACGGTCGCCCTGCTCCTCGCCGGCTTCGGCACGGCAGTCCAGGCCGACGCGGCGCAGCAGACCGCCTCCACCAAGGCGAGCTGGACCGCGACCCCCTGCGCCACCCCGCAGCACAAGGGCGAACTGGCCTGCAACTCCTACCGCGTCACCGGCGGCCTCACCGCCTTCCAGAAGCAGCAGGCGGCGAAGACGGGCGTCACCCCCAAGGCCGCCGACGCCTCCACCCCCTCCGGCTACGGCCCCACCGACCTCCAGTCGGCCTACGGCCTCACCTCCGCCGCCTCCTCCAACGGCTCCGGCGAGACCATCGCCATCGTCGACGCCTACAACGACCCGAACGCCGAGGCCGACCTCGCCACATACCGCTCGTACTACGGCCTCTCCGCCTGCACCACCGCCAACGGCTGCTTCAAGAAGGTCAGCCAGACCGGCTCGACGACCTCCCTGCCCTCCTCCGACACCGGCTGGTCCGAGGAGATCTCCCTCGACCTCGACATGGCCTCCGCCATCTGCCCGAACTGCAACATCCTGCTCGTCGAGGCGACCTCCGCGACGATGGCCAACCTGGGCACGGCCGTGAACCGCGCGGTCACCCTCGGCGCCAAGTACGTGTCGAACAGCTACGGCGGCTCGGAGTCCTCGTCGGACACGAGCTACGACTCCTCGTACTTCAACCATGCGGGCGTCGCCATCACCGTCTCCGCGGGCGACAGCGGCTACGGCGCCGAATACCCGGCCGCCTCCAGGTACGTGACCTCCGTGGGCGGCACCGCCCTTTCGAAGGCCACCTCCACCACCCGAGGCTGGTCGGAGACGGTCTGGAAGACATCGAGCACCGAGGGCACCGGCTCCGGCTGCTCCTCCTACGACACCAAGCCGACCTGGCAGACCGACACCGGCTGCACCAAGCGCACCATCTCGGACGTGTCAGCGGTCGCCGACCCGGCCACCGGCGTCTCCGTCTACGACTCCTACGGCATCACCGCAGGCTGGTACACCTTCGGCGGCACGAGCGCCTCGTCCCCGATCATCGCGGGCGTCTACGCACTCGCCGGCACCCCCTCGTCGTCCTCCTACCCGGCCTCCTTCCCCTACACGAAGGCCGGCACCTCGGCGTTGAACGACGTGACCAGCGGCAACAACGGCAGCTGCTCCACCACCTACCTGTGCACCGCCCAGTCGGGGTACGACGGCCCGACCGGCTGGGGCACCCCGGAGGGTGTCTCCGCCTTCACGGGCTGACGACTGACTCTCCGTCACCGAGCGGGCCGCGGCCACCAGCCGCGGCCCGTTCGCCGTACCGGATACTCTTCTTCCGTTCGTCCGTCACCCGGAGAACACCGGCACGACCGCTCACCCGACCCACCGTCAGAAACGATTCAGGTCGTAAGAGGGGTCAACGACGGAACCCCACCACAGGTTCCGCTCAGGCCTCATTGCCCGGCGTGACCTGCCGTGATACACAGAGTGACCTAACAGCTATTCGTACGAAACCCGCCAATCAATGACGCCAAGTCGACATACGACGGCGACATCGTCGGCGAGAATAAGCCTGACCTCTGCACCCGCAGGGGACTGCGGAACCGGAACTACCCACCAGGGGCGGTGACTTACATGCTCTTTGCGGCCGACAAGGGAGACATCAACACCATCATCGGCGGGATCGCTCCGGACTGGGGCCCCTTCGGCAGCCTGGGCAACGAGGCGAAGGTGATGATCGAGGTGGTCATGGCGGTCGCCATTCTCCTCTGCCTCGGCATCGCCGTCTGGGGCGCCGCGAAGCAGCGCATCGGCGCGACCGCACTCCGCGACACCTTCAGCGCGGAACAGGGCAAGGGCCTCATCATCGCCGGCCTGACCGGGGTATTCATCATCGGCTCCCTGGGCACGCTCTTCACCATCGTGTACGGCATGGCCGTCTAGATGGCGGTCTAGCAGGCCGTTTGCGGCAGGCGTCCTCCAGTCCCCGCCGGGCACGCCCGGTCCACGTCCACCCCACCCGCCCGTCGTGCCCACCGGCTGAGGTTGCGTTTCCCTGATGTCGAGTCACCACACCGCGCCCATGCGGGAACCAGCACGGCTACCGTCGTATGTCTACGAGCTGGAGAGGGCGTACACGGCATGAGTCTCGGAGACGAGCACGAGGCCTCCGGCGGTTACGGCGGCACGGGCCAGACCCGGACCCGACTGCCCGACAGCGGCGGCGATGTGTACGGAGGCGCACGGCGCGGCGGCCGCTCGTCGTCCCGGAGCCTGATCACGGTGGTCGGCGTGGTGGTACTGCTCATCGCGGCGATCGCCTTCGCGAACCGCGGAGGAGGCGATTCCTCTTCGAGCAGCGGGAACGGGAGCAAGCCCAAGGCCGCGTCCACGGCTGCGAGCGGGACCAAGCCGGTGCGGTCGACGGCGGGCGGGATTCCTACGGGGTTCGCGCATGACCAGCAGGGGGCGCAGAGCGCTGCCGCGAACTACGCGGTGACGCTGGGCTCGGCCGACATGTTCAGCAAGACCAGGCGTGACGCAATTCTGCAGACCGTCATCACCCCGTCCCAGGTCGCGAACTTCGAGTCGGCCTTGGACAAGGCCTACACGCCGGAACTCAACAAGTCCGTCGGCCTGAACGAGGACGGCTCAGCCCCGTCCGGCTCCACGTTCGTATCGCGTACGAGCCCGATCGGCACCAAAGTCACCGAGGCCACTGACAGCCGCGCGACCGTAGAGGTCTGGTGCAGCGGCCTCCTCGGACTTGCCGGGGAGAACTCGACGAACCCCGTGACGAACAGCTGGTTCACCACCACGATGCGCCTCGAATGGAACCACGGTGACTGGAAGATCGTGACCCAGTCTCAGAAGGACGGCCCTGCGCCCGTCCCCGGCGACGACAAGGCCTCCAGCGCTGACGCAATGGCAAAGGCCGTCGAGGAGTACGGAGGCTTCACTTATGCCCGGTAGCCAGCGCCTCGCACTCAAGGTCACCGCCGCAGTCGCCACCGTACAGACCGCCGCCGTACTGCTGGCCACCCGCGCCGCAGCGGCACCCACGCCCACGCCTACCCCCACCAAGTCCGCCGGCAACTGCGGCCTCCTGTCGGGCCAGGCCAGGCAGATCTGCGAAGGTGACTCCGGAGGCGGATCCTCCGGCGGATCCCCCTCCCTCGACCCCACCTCCACCCTCGACCCCCTCTCCTCCCTCGCCAAGGGCTGCGCAGACGCCGCCTCCTGGACCATCGACAAGCTCAGCAAGGCCGTAACAGAAACCGCGAACGTCGACTTCACCAACGCCAAGTTCCTGCAGCAGTACGCAGTCGTCTTCGCGGCGTCGACCATCCTCACCCTGCTGCTCTGGCTGCTGGCGGTGGCCAAGCGGGCCGTCCGAGGTGTCCCCCTCACGACGGCCATCGGCGAAGCGATCGGCTTCCTCTGGCTCACCGTCCTGGCCTCGGCGTTCACACCCCTGATCCTCTACACCGTCGTATCGGCGACCGACGGCGTGACCGACGTCCTCGCCAAGACGACCGGCAACCAGACGGACACCTTCTTCGGCACGTTCTCCGGCGCCCTCAACAAGGGCGAGAACATCGGCGGCGGCCCCATCATGCTGATCGTCGTGTCCCTGGTCAGCATCCTCGCCGCAGGCGTGCTCTGGCTGGAGCTGGTGATCCGCGCCGCCCTCCTCTACGTCGGCGCCCTCCTCGGCACCGTCGTCTACGCGGGCCTGGTCGACAAGAACCTCTGGGGCCACGTCCGCCGCTGGGCGGGCATCATGATCGCGGTCATTCTCGTGAAACCGATCATTGTCATCGTCCTGGGCCTCGCGGGCGCGCTCTCCTCCGCGAACGGCCCCGACTCCTTCTCCGCCGTCGTCTCCGGCCTCGCGATCATCCTGCTCGCCATCTTCGCCAGCGCGATGATCTACCGCTTCGTACCCGGCTTCGGCGACGAGATCGCCAACGGCCGCAACAACCGCATCATGGCGGGCGCCGAGGGCAAGGCCGCCGCGGTCATCAGCTCCCCGGCGACCATGGTCGCGCAGGGCATCAAGACGCACAGTGCCCGCGCCAACGACAACGGAGGCGGCGGCCAGTCGTCCTCGGGCGGCGGCCCCCGCCCGGCCAACCCGGCCGCCGGCGGAGTAGCCGCCCACAGCACCCGCCCCTCGAACGGAGGTGGCGGCGGATCCGTCCCTTCCGCCGCACCCGCACCCCGTTCGTCGAACCCGGTGAACAGCCCGCACGCCGGCAACACCCGCAACAGCAGTACCAACCGCACGGGAGGTGAAGGGCGTTGACGACCGAGTCCCACCTGTCCCATCCGGTCACGCCCCGCCGTACATATCTCATCGGCCGCGCCCGGCCGAACGCGATCGTCGGCCGGAACCGCGAGTCCGGCGAGATCGCGCTGATCATCGCGGGCGCGTTCCTCGGCATGATGTGCGGGCTCCTGGTCCCCGTCCTCTCCCTGCGCATCGTGCTGCTGATGGGCTTCCCGCTGATCGCCTTGATGGTGGTCTACGTGCCGTACAAGCACCGCACGTTCTACAAGTGGTTCGAGATCAACCGCAGTTACAAGCGCACCCTCAAGCAGGGCACCCTCTACCGCAGCGGCGTCATCGAGGCCGGCACCCGCCTCGACGGACGCGAGGTGGAAATCGGCCCGCCCCCCGGCATCGGCCGCATCTCCTGGCTGGCCGCCCCCTTCGGCCCGGACGAGATCGCCGTACTCCTCCACGCGGACCGCAGGACGGTGACGGCCGCCATCGAGATCGAGGGCCCCGGCGTCGGCCTGCGCGACTCCGAGGACCAGGAAGCGCTCGTCGACCGCTTCGGCACCCTCCTCAAGCACGTGGCCAACGGCGACGGCTTCGTCACCCGCCTGCAGATGCTCGCCCGCACCCTCCCCGCCGACCCGGACGCCCACGCCAAGGACGTCGCCATCCGCGGGGACGAGAAGTCGCTGGGCTGGCTGCAGCAGTCGTACGACCAACTGCAGTCCATGGTGTCGACGAGCAGCGAGCAGCACCGCGCCTACCTCGTCGCCTGCATGCACTTCACCCGCGACCTCGCGGCCGAGGCACACGCGATGGCCCGCGCGGCCCGCCCCCAGAGCGGCCGCAAGGTGGACCGGGACTCGGGTCTCGCGGTCGTCATGGCGCGTGAGCTGACGGACATCTGCTCGCGCCTCCAGGAGGCCGACATCCGCGTCCGCCAGCCTCTGGGGCAGGGCAGGCTGGCGTCGCTCATCCACTCCATGTACGACCCCGACCACCCGATCGACCACATCCAGGCGATGACGAAGCGCAACGCCTGGCCGGCCGAACTGGACGCCATGGAGCCGACGTTCCTCCAGGCCAAGACCCGGGAGTCGTCCACCCGCGCGCCCTGGTGCCACGCCACCGCCTGGGTGAAGGAATGGCCGATGACCCCGGTCGGCGTGAACTTCCTGGCCCCGCTCCTGGTCCACACCCCGGACGTCATCCGGACGGTCGCCGTGACGATGGACCTCGAACCCACCGAGGTGGCCATCGAACGCATGCTGACCGAGAAGACCAACGACGAGGCGGAGGCCTCCCGCGCCGCCAAGATGAACCGCACCGTGGACCCCCGTGACGTCGCCGCCCACAACCGCCTCGACCAGCGCGGCGAGGACCTCGCCAGCGGCGCGGCCGGTGTGAACCTCGTCGGCTACATCACCGTCTCCTCCCGCTCCCCCGAGGCCCTCGCCCGCGACAAGCGGACCATCCGCGCCTCGGCCGGAAAGTCGTACCTGAAGCTGGAGTGGTGCGACAGAGAACACCATCGCGCCTTCGTGAACACGCTCCCGTTCGCCACCGGCATCCGAAGGTAGGGCTGAGCTCTGATGCGGGATCCGCTGTCCGTCCTGACCGACGCCTTCACGTCCTTCCTCTTCGGAAAGGTCGAGACGACCCGACTGCCCGTCCGCACCTCGACGGGCCAGGCCCAGGCGGTCTACCTGCCCACGGCCGCCCCGGGCCTCGGCGACTCGGGCGTGATCATCGGCCGCGAGGTCTACTCCGGCAAGGGCTATATCTACGACCCCTTCCAGCTCTACGGCCAGCAGCTCCCGGCCCCCCACTGGCTGGTCCTCGGCGAGTCCGGCAACGGCAAGTCGGCCCTGGAGAAGACCTACGTCCTACGGCAACTGCGCTTCCGCGACCGCCAGGTCGTCGTCCTGGACGCCCAGGGCGAGGACGGCGTCGGCGAATGGAACCTCATCGCGCAGGAGCTGGGGATAACTCCCATCCGCCTGGACCCGACGGCCGCCCTGGACATGGGAATCCGCCTCAACCCCCTCGACCCGGCGATCACGACGACCGGTCAGCTCGCCCTGCTCCGGACCATCATCGAGGTAGCGATGGGCCATGGCCTGGACGAGCGCTCGGGCTTCGCCCTCAAGGTCGCGCACGCCTACGTCAACGAGACGATCGTCGAACGCCAGCCCGTCCTCACCGACATCGTCGAGCAGCTACGGCACCCCGAACCGGAGTCCGCCGAGGCGATGAACGTCGCCGTGGAGGACGTACGGGCCTGGGGCCTGGACGTGGCGCTGGTCCTGGACCGCCTGGTCGACGGTGACCTGCGCGGCATGTTCGACGGCCCGACGACGGTCGGCATCGACCTCGACGCACCCCTCATCGTGTTCGATTTGTCCCACATCGACCGCAACTCCATCGCCATGCCGATCCTGATGGCGATCGTCGGCGTATGGCTGGAACACACCTGGATCCGCCCCGACCGGAAGAAGCGCATCTTCCTGGTCGAGGAGGCCTGGCACATCATCAACAGCCCGTTCGTGGCCCAGCTGTTCCAGCGGCTGCTGAAGTTCGGCCGGCGGCTGGGCCTGTCCTTCGTCGCGGTCGTCCACCATCTCTCCGACGTGGTGGACGGGGCGGCGGCGAAGGAAGCGGCGGCCATCCTGAAGATGGCGTCGACGAGGACGATCTACGCCCAGAAGGCCGACGAAGCACGGGCGACCGGCCGCGTCCTCGGTCTCCCCCGCTGGGCGGTGGAGATCATCCCCACCCTCACCCCGGGCATCGCGGTGTGGGACGTCAACGGCAATGTCCAGGTCGTCAAACACCTGATCACCGAGACGGAACGCCCACTGGTCTTCACCGACCGCGCGATGACGGAGTCGTCCGCCGACCACGCCCTGAACGACGACGCCCTGCGCGCCGCCGAACTGGAGGCGGAAGAACGCGCGGCCGCCTTCATGGAACAGCACGTGAGCGACTTCGAGGGCCCGTCCGAGTCGACAGTGGCGTAGCCAGCAGGAGGCGGACCGTGGTGAGACCGGACGACCGACGAAGGGATGCCCGGGAGGCCCAGGGCGGCATCCCGGACGGACTCCTGCTCGCCATACTGGCCTTCCTCCTCGGCATGACCCTGCTGGTGTGGTCGGCCACGGGCCTCGCCGGCTGGTTCGCCAAGGGCAGCTGGCCGGACGGCGTCACCTTCACCCGCACCCCCCTCGCCATGCGCCACCTCATCGGCCAACCGCATGACATCCCGGGCGCCTGGCCCGCGACACCGGGCACTCAGCTTTCCGGCTACGGCCTCTTCTGGGGCCTGTTCATCGGCCAGTTGATGGTGCTGTTCGTACTGATGGTCTTTGTGATGGGGACGTTCGCACGCTGGCGCGCAGGCCGTCTGAAGAGACGCACAGAAGGGCCGACGGCGCTCGATCGCCCCACGCCCGAGCCGCCACCGACGCACTACGACGTACCGGCCCCTCATGAGGTGCCGACACCGAGGACGGCACCGCCCGAACCCCAGCCGACGGAACTCCACCAGGAAGCCGCACCCGCGCCCTCCACCCCCCTGTTCGCCGATGAACGGACGACGGTGGGCGGGGTGGGCGGCGCCCGGGAAACCCTCGTCGTAGCCCCCAGGGAAAGCCGCCAGGTCACCGCCACCCAGGCCGTGCGCGACGCGGAAGGCCCGGCCCTCGTCATCACCTCCAACCCGGCGGTCTGGTCGGACACCAAGGACGCCCGGGCCAAACTGGGCCCCGTCCTCCTCTACGACCCCGCCCACCTCTGCGACACCCCGGCCCGCCTCCACTGGTCTCCCACCACGGGCTGCGAGGACAAGCAGACAGCAGCAGCCAGAGCAGCCGCCCTCTTGGCCCCGATCCGCCCCACGGCCAAACTCGACCAGGCTCTGTCCGCAACAGCCGAAACGCTCCTGCGCAGCTATGTGCACGCCGCCGCCGTCGACGGCCGCACCATCCGCCACGTCCACCGCTGGTCCCAGGGCAGCCAGGTCCAGGACGCGGTCCGCATCCTCCGTACGAATCCCAAGGCGGCCCCCGGCTCCGCGGGCGAACTCGAGGCCGCTCTCACCGCACACCCCGAACGCCGCGACATGGCCCAGGAGTTGACCAGCCGAGCCCTCTCGGCCCTCTTCACGGTCAACATCCGCGAGGCCTGCACTCCAAACCGAACAGATGCCCTTGCCTTGGATTCCTTCGTCCACGAAGGGGGCACGCTTTATGTGGTGGGGGAATCCATCGAGGACCCCAGAACCAACCCGGGCGCGATGCCCCTTCTGACGGCCCTCGTCTCAAGCGTGGTCGAGTGCGGCCGGCGCATGGCCGAACGGTCATCCTCCGGTCGCCTCGACCCACCACTGACGCTCGTCCTCGACGACGTCGCAGCCGTGGCTCCCCTTCCCCAGCTCCCGGAGCTACTGGCCACGGGCGCGGACCGGGGCCTGCCGACCCTGGCCCTGCTCCGCTCCCGCGAACAGGGCCGTGCCCGCTGGCCGCACGACGAACTGCCGGTGTAGCCCGTCAGCTTCCATCGCGCTCGAGAACGAACTCCAGCTCGATCTCCCCGGGTGTCTGCTCCAACGGCACAACGACACCGCTGGGTACGAACCCGACCTTGCGGTAGAGCCGCTGCGCCCGCCCGTTCTCCTCGTGCACGATCAGCCGCACCCGCTCGGCTCCGATACCCCAGGCCCACTCCGCACCGGCATCGAAGAGCACCTCCGTCAGCCCGATCCCCCGGTACTCGGGCCGCACGAACACCCCGACGACATGCCCTTGCCTCCGCTCGACGGGAAAGCCGGCCCAGTCCTTCGTGCCCGCCTCCTCGACCAGCACGGTCAAGGTGCCGACCCACTCCCCGTCCGGGCCCTCGGCAATGATCTGCTGCGCCCCAGCCGCACCCTCCGCAGCGCCTTCGGCCCGCTCCTCCCAGAAGGAGTCCGGCCTGGCCACGGCCTCCTCGTACGTCTCAAGGAAGGCAAGGTGCGCGACCGGATCCTGGAGCGCGGCGAGCCGCAGCTTCTTGGCGGCGGGCCACTCGTCGGCACGTATGGAGCGGATGACGTAGTTCATGCGCATCACATTAACGGCAAACGCAAAAAGGCCCACACCGATTTACGGTGTGGGCCTTTTTCAAGATTTGTTCGGCGGCGTCCTACTCTCCCACAGGGTCCCCCCTGCAGTACCATCGGCGCTGTAAGGCTTAGCTTCCGGGTTCGGAATGTAACCGGGCGTTTCCCTCACGCTATAACCACCGAAACACTATG
>NZ_JARHTP010000001.1 GCF_029223485.1 Streptomyces coacervatus
CCCCCGCCCCCCCCACCCCACCGGCCCCACCAAGACCCCCGCCGACCGGGACTCCTCGCACACCCCGGCCGACCAGGAGCGCCCGTACAACCGATGACGACGTTCCCGCCCCGCCGCACGCTTCTCGCTCTCGTAATGACCCTTCCAGACGACGGCTGGGCGTCGGGTGCATAGGTTTCCGGACTGTAAGCGGCGTCACCGTCGGCACTGGGTCCGGCGCTCTAGCGTCCTGACATGGATTCCTATGGCCTGCCCGGAGGTGGAAGATCATGATCCGTGCTGTGTGGCACGGCGCGGTGCTCGCGGAGGCGGAGCGCACCCGCGTGGTCGAGGGCAATCACTATTTCCCTCCCGAGTCGCTGCGCCGTGAGCACTTCGCCGAGAGCCGCACGAAGTCGCTGTGCCCGTGGAAGGGGCTCGCCCGCTACTACACGATCACGGTCGACGGGCAGGTCAATCCGGATGCCGCCTGGTACTACCCGCACCCGACCCCGCTCGCAAGGAAGATCAAGAACCATGTCGCCTTCTGGAACGGCGTCACCGTCGAGGTACGGCCGGAGGACGGCGGCTAACCCGCACGCGCCTGGCACGGATCGCCGACCTGTTCCATGGCAAAGCGGTCCAGTCGCGGCCCCGCCCCTCGCACATCACTCCCTCACAGCACACCGGACGCAGGGAGCACCACTTGGCGGCCGATCAGCGCCGCAGGAAGTGGCGCAGGGCGACGATGCCCTGCATCGCGGCGGCCGGGCGTAGCAAGGCAGGGCGGGGCCGCTCGGGCATCGTGCCCCGGCGGACGCTGATCGCGGTGACCGTGGCGACCGGTACCGCCCATGCGGCGATCGCCGCGGCCCGTACCGTACGGCTGGGTTCGTGCCGCAGCACGAGCCAGGTCCAGAACGCGGCGTCGGCGACGGAGTCGGCGTAGTCGCCGAACGGGGACACGGTGCGCTGATGACGGGCCAGGCGGCCGTCGGCCAGGTCGAGGGCGATCGCTAGTCCACCGGACCAGTGGCTCGCCCCCAGGACCGTGGCGGGGAGGTTGCCGCGCAGGAGGGTGAGCGCGTCGGCGGGCGAGAGCCGGTCGCGCTCTTCGAGGAGGCCCAGGTGCAGGACGCTGAGGGTCCAGCTGGCCGCCACCCAGCGCGGCCCCGGCCGCTGCTGCCGGGCGAGGGCGAGGGCGAGGAGCAGGCAGTGCAGGGTGGTGATCTGCACGAGTGCCCGGGGGCGACGTGCCGCCTGCCGCGCCGACCGGTCGGCGGCCTGCCCCAGGAACCGCACGACGGCGCGAGATCCCCAGTGATCCCGTTTCAGCGCCCCGAGCAGGGCGTTGGTCGCGGCGCGGCTGTCGCTGAGATCGGACACGGGCACGGGCACGTGGGCGGCCTTTCTCCGAGCGCGGAAGGTGCTGGGTTCACGGTAGAGGGCCGACCCGCGGTCTGAAGGTGAGCGCGCTCACCGATCACCGGGGCCCGTTGGCCGTAGCGTCGGCCCTGGACGGAACGAGGCCGGAGCGGAGGAGAAGGAGCGGGACATGGGATGGCCGACGAAACTGGCGGTGGCGACTGCGGTGGGCGGCGCGGGCGCGGCCGGGTATCTGGGACTGGTCACCGGGGCGCTGTCGTTGGACGTGGGCATGGGCCGGCGCAGTCGCCCGCTGGGGCCGCAGACCATCGCCATCCAAGCTCCGCGCGAGGTGGTCTTCGATGTGATCGCCGAGCCGTATCTGGGGCGGACCACGCGGGCGATGCAGGAGAAGGTGCGTGTGCTGGAACAAGGCAGTGACATGGTGCTCGCCGCGCACCACACCCCGGTGGCGGGCGGGCGGCTGACGGCGACGACGGTGGAGACGGTGCGGTTCACCCGTCCCGAGCGGGTCGACTTCCGCCTGGTCCGTGGCCCCGTCCCGGCCGTCACGGAATCCTTCGAGCTCAGCGAGCGGGGGCCGGGTACCTGGCTGGAGTACGCCGGTGAGCTCGGTACGGATCTGTGGGGGGCCGGCCAGTGGTGGGGCAGTTTGGTCGCCCCGCGCTGGGAGGCGACCGTCGCGTACTCCCTCGCGGTGGTCAAGGCGGAGGCGGAGCGGCGCGCGGCTCTCACCTGACGAGGTCGGCGAGGGCGTCCTCCATGGCCCGGTGGAAGGTCGGGTAGTCGTAGATCATGTGGCGGAGCCGGTCGACCGGGACCTCGGCGTGCACCGCCACGGCGAGCCCGTACAGCACCTCGCCACCCGCGGGTCCTACTGAGGTGGCACCGAGCAGCACCCCGCGCTCCGCGTCCTCCACCAGCTTGATCACGCCGTCGTTGCCGGCCTTGTGGATCCAGCCGCGCGCCGAGGACGGCACCTGGGCGATGCCCGTACGCACCCGCAGTCCCCGCTCGCGGGCCGCGTGCTCGGTCAGGCCCACGGAGCCGACCTCGGGATCGGTGAAGGTGACCCTGGGCAGGGCGCGGTAGTCCGCGTCCGGGCCCGGCTCGCCGAGGACGTCGCGGACGGCGATCTCGGCCTGGTACATCGCCACATGCGTGAACGCACCGCGGCCGGTGAGGTCGCCGAGGCCCCAGACACCGTCCGCCGCGCGCATCTGCCTATCCACCGGCAGGCCACGGGCATGCGGATCCAGTCCGACACTCTCCACGCCGAGACGGGTGAGATCGGCGCGCCGCCCGGTGGCCACCAGCAGGTGCTGTCCGGTCAGTTCCTCGGCACCGTCCAGCGTGAGCCGGAAGGTGTCCCCGGCATGGCGCACACCGGCGGCCCGGGCGCCGGCCCGTACCGCGATCCCCTCCCTGCGCAGTACGTCGGCGAGCAGCCGGCCGGCTTCGGGCTCCTCGGCGGGCAGCAGCCCTTCCATCGCTTCGACGACGCTCACCGCCGTGCCGAAGCGCGCGAAAGCCTGGGCCAGCTCGACACCGACGGCGCCGCCGCCGAGCACCAGCAGCGAAGCGGGCGGCTGCTTGGCCGCGATGGCTTGGCGGTTGGTCCAGTAGGGCACTTGGCCCAGGCCTGGCACCGGCGGAATCTGCGGGCGGCTGCCGGTCGCCAGCACCACCCCGCGCCGGGCGGCGAACACCTGCCCGTCGGCCTCCACCCGGCCGGGGCCGGTCAGGCGGGCGCGTCCGCGGACGAAGTGCCCGCCCCTGCCAGTGAACCGGTCCACGGCCACCTGGTCGTTCCAGTCGTCCGTCGCCTCGTCGCGGATCCGGGCCGCGACAGGGGCGAAGTCCGCGACGACCTCGCTCTGCCCGGCTATGCCCGGGATGCGCCGGGCCTCGGCGAGCAGGTTGCCGGCGCGGATCATCATCTTGCCCGGGATGCAGGCCCAGTACGGGCACTCCCCGCCGACCAGTTCCGCCTCCACCCCGACCACGTCCAGCCCGGCCTCGGCCAGCCGCTCGGCGACGTGCTCACCGCCCACGCCCATCCCGATCACCACGACATCGGTGTCCTGCGCCATGACTGGTCTCCTTGGTCAGTTCAGCCCGGGGGACAGATCACTTCGTACCGGGGATCTGATGGGGTATCTCGAACGTTGCGTCGTCTGCGCGGCTCGTTCCTCCGGCCGGTCGGCCGATCCGGGTTGCGCGCCACACCCGCGTGCCGGTCAGCATCACCAGCGTGAGCGGATAGACGACCGGGCACAGGGGGATCAGGATCAGCACCGGCAGGAGCGCGGCGGCAGTGCCGGTGCCCAGGACGAGCAGGAACACCGGGAGTACGCCAAGCAGTTGCGCGTATCCGGTCCTGCGTCCGGGCTGTCGGCACGAGGCCGCCCGCCGGGCCGCGAAGGCGGCGACCGCGCCGCTGCGGCCCACCAACGTTGCGACGACCGCGCGAGCAGCAGGTTGACCGGAGTGAGGAAGACCGCCACCTACGGACTCGGATGGAGCGCGAGGACCGGCTCGAACAGGTAGGGCGCCCGGGAACGGAACGACTGCTCCCGGCCTGGGCCGCTGCTGCTCGTTCACCTGGCGCCTCCCGACCACGCGGGATACGGAAAACGGGCAGGAAACCCGCCTCCCGTGCTGCTGATGTTCGCGCGGATGAGGTGCCGGTTCGGTGAGCGCGCTTACAGTTCTCGGCTCCCGCCCGCGCCTAGCGTTCAGATCATGGTGCTGCGGATCGTGCTGGGTGCGGTGTATACGGCGATGGCGCTCGGCCAGCTCGCTTCCCTCGGGCGCATGCCCGGGATTCTGGCCGCATATGGGCTGGTGACCGGCGCCGCCGCCATCTCTCTGGCCGTGGCGCTGATCGCGGGCGAGCTGGTGTGCGGGGTCGGGCTCCTGGCCCGACCGCGCTCGAAGGCACTTCCTCCCGTGTGGGTGTTCACCGCCGTCTCAGTGGTGTGGTCGCTCCTGGCCGTGCAGGCGTTCGCACGCGAGCTCACGGTCGCCAACTGCGGCTGCTTCGGCAGCTACCTCTTCCAACGGCTGAGCTGGTTCGTCCTCGTCCAGGACGCCTTGACCTTGGTCTATGCGGGGCTGCTGCTGCGCGGCGTACGCAGGCGCCCTTCGCCGCCTGCCGAGCCTGCAAGCCGTGAGTCCCGCGCTGTGATGGAGGAGGCCGATTCCTGATGCCCAAACCCCTTGAAGACTCCGGCCTGAGCGATACGACAGCAGCCGTGGGCGCCGGGCTGCTCAGGGTGCTGTGCCGCGCGCGGGCCCGCTGCTCGTGGCCGGCGGGCGCTCGGTGCCGTCGGCGGGGCACTGCGCGACCTCTGGCTGATCACCGTGGGAGCCGTGGTGGTACTCGTCGCAGTCGTCCACATCCTGCGGCGCCGGGGCCGTCGCCGCCATGGTGCCGGGCCGGAGGACTGCTGCCCATCCGTAGCCCCGCCCCTGCCGTCCGACGCGGCCGGCCAAGGCAGGCCGCAGGGTAAGGGCGTGGGGTGTCGTCCATGACATCCGGTGACCGGCTGTGCTCTTCTGCCGGTCACCCAGACCGCCGCGGCAGGTCGCGGCACCCGGCCTGGCCAAGGAGCCCGGCCGCCATGCGAATGGAGGAGCCCCGGATGACCCAAGCACCCGCGCCCCAGCGCAAGGTGGACCGCGACGAGGTGTTCGTGGAGTTCACCAAGTCCATCTGCCCGCTGTGCAAGACGCCCGTCGACGCCCAGGTCAACATCCGCGAGAACAAGGTCTTCTTGCGTAAACGCTGCCGTGAGCACGGCGAGTTCGAGGCCCTGGTGTACGGGGACGCCGAGGAGTACCTGTCCTCGGCCCGCTTCAACAAGCCCGGCACCATCTCCCTCACTTTCCAGACCGAGGTCAAGGACGGCTGCCCGAGCGACTGCGGGCTGTGCCCGGAGCACAAGCAACACGCCTGCCTGGGCATCATCGAGGTCAACACCGGCTGCAACCTGGACTGCCCGATCTGCTTCGCCGACTCCGGCCACCAGAACGACGGTTACTCCATCACCCACGAGCAGTGCGCCCGCATGCTGGACACGTTTGTGGCCTCCGAGGGCGAGGCGGAGGTGGTGATGTACTCCGGCGGCGAGCCCACCATGCACAAACACATCCTGGACTTCATCGACCTCGCTCAGACCCGCCCGATCAAGAACGTCATCCTCAACACCAACGGCATCCGGCTCGCCTCCGACAAGCGGTTCGTCGCCGAGCTCGGCAAGCGCAACCAGGTTCCCGGCAAGTCGGTGAACATCTACCTTCAGTTCGACGGCTTCCAGGAGCGCACCCACCGGGAGATCCGCGGACGCGACCTGCGCACGTTCAAGCAGCGGGCGCTGGACAACTGCGCCGAGGCCGGGCTCACCGTCACCCTCGCCGCTGCCGTCGAACGCGGCCTCAACGAGCACGAGTTGGGCGCCATCATCGAGTACGGCATCGACCACCCCGCCGTACGCTCGGTGGCCTTCCAGCCGGTCACCCACTCCGGCCGCCATGTCGCTTTCGACCCGCTGGACCGGCTCACGAACCCGGATGTCATCAAGCTCATCGGCGAGCAGCGGCCCGGCTGGTTCCAGAAGGGCGACTTCTTCCCCGTCCCCTGCTGCTTCCCCACCTGCCGCTCCATCACCTATCTCCTGGTAGACGGCGAGCCAGGCAACCGCACCATCGTCCCCATCCCCAGGCTGCTCCATGTCGAGGATTACCTCGACTACGTCACCAACCGAGTCCTGCCCGACACCGGCATCCGCGAGGCACTGGAGAAACTCTGGTCCGCGTCCGCTTTCATGGGCACAACCACGACCGAGGAGAAACTCCGCGCCACCGCCAAGGCCCTGGACTGCGCGGACGACTGTGGCATCGACCTGCCCCAGGCCGTGAAGGACCTCAACGACAAAGCGTTCATGATCGTGGTACAGGACTTCCAGGACCCCTACACCCTCAACGTCAAGCAGCTGATGAAGTGCTGCGTCGAGGAGATCACCCCGGACGGGCGGCTGATCCCCTTCTGCGCCTACAACTCCGTCGGCTACCGAGAAGAGATCCGCACGGCCATGTCTGGCGTCCCCGTTGCCAACGTCGTCCCGAATGCGCTGCCACTCCAGGAACGGCTGGCCGACACCCCCTACGGCTCCAAGACCGCGGCGAAAGAGGGGCCGCGATGACTCCGCCCGGCCCGGACAACGACCCCGTGCCGACGGCCAACGAGGACCTCAAAGCCTGCTGCGCCGCCGCGTACTCCTGCGACGTCGTGGCCCTGCTGCTCGGCGACTCCTACCACCCTGGCGGCGCCGCGCTCACCCGCCGCCTCGCTGGCCACCTGGGGCTGACGGCGGGCAGCAGGGTCCTGGACGTGGCCTCCGGCCGCGGCACCACGGCGCTGCTCCTCGCCGACGCCCACGCAGTGTGGGTGGAGGGTGTGGACTATTCCGCCGCGAACACCGCCCTCGCCCGTGGAGCTGCCCAGGCCGCCGGTCTCGCCGACCGGGTCGCCTTCACCACCGGCGACGCCGAGCAACTCCCCTACCCGGCTGAGTCGTTCGACGCGGTGGTGTGCGAGTGCGCCCTGTGCACCTTCCCCGACAAGACGCGGGCCGCTGCCGAGTTCGCCCGCGTCCTGCGCCCCGGCGGCCGGGTCGGCATCACCGACGTCACCGCCGCCCCCGACCGGCTCCCGCCGGAGCTGTCCACGCTCGGCGCGCGGATCGCCTGCATCGCGGATGCCCGCCCGCTCGCCGAGTACGCCGAGATCCTGAAGGGCGCAGGACTGCGTGTCGTCCGTACTGAACGCCACGATCAGGCCATGACCCGCATGATCGACCAGATCGAGGCCCGGCTGAACCTGTTGCGCCTGACTGCTCCCGACCGACTCGCCGCCGCAGGCGTCGACCTGACGGCGGCACCAGCCGTCCTTCAAGCGGCCCGCGACGCCGTGGCCGACGGCGTTCTGGGCTACGCCCTGCTGATCGCGGAAAGGACAGACCGGCCTCGAAGCGTCACATAGTGCTGTGACCGCGAAGGTTCACCGGGTTGGGTCGTATCGATGGCTTCCTGCACCAGTACAGTCGGCGCACTGAAGGAACAGAGGAGCTCCGGTGCGTAAGAGAGACAGCAACGCTGATGGTCACGGCCAGCGGGCCGTGACCATCAGGTGGATACAGGTCGTGCTGTTCGCAGTCGTTGTCCTGCTGGTCGGTTTCCGTATCTGGGAGCGCCATAACGGCGGTGGTTCGAGCTCGGTCGTGTTCGGGCTGATGGCCGCATCAGCACTGTCCATCGGCGTGCTGGAACGCTATCGGGCAACCGCCGCCAAACGATCTCGGTGACTCACCTTCCCGCCGGCTCAGGCCGCCGCTGACAGGGGCCGACCGCCCCAGCGGATACCTTTCTCGCTGCGGATGCGGGCGCGTTCACTTCGTTCGGCGGCCAGGACGTCGCGGTGGCGGGCGTTGGCGTTGCGCCAGCGCAGGTACGCATGCAGGACTCGGGTCTGCACGGTGTGGTTGGGGTGGTGGGAGTTGGCGATGGTGAACTGCCGCAGCGGTCCGAAGTGGGCCTCGATCGGGTTCGCCCACGAGGCGTAGGTCGGGGTGAAGCACAGCTCGACCTTGTTCTTCTTCGCCCAGCGGCGGATGTCGGCGCCTTTGTGGGCGGACAGGTTGTCCAGGATCACGTAGATCGGGGCGCCGTCCGGGCGGGCAGCACGGATGGACTTCAGAGCGGTGAGCGTGTTGGCCGCACCCTTCCTGCGGCAGTTGACGCCCCACAGAGTGTCCTCGCCGACCGAGTAGCAGCCGTGGAAGTAGCGCACTCCATGGGTGCGGTGGTAGGTGGCGGGCAGCCGGTCGGGACGCCCTTGTTCAGCCCAGCCCGAGCCCGCGGTGGGGCGGATGCCGAGCGGGCCGAACTCGTCGAAGGCGAAGACCCGGTCCGGGAAGCGGTCCAAGACCTCCTCGATCCGGTCCAGTTTGGCGTCACGCTCGGGGTCCGGGGATTCCTTCCACGTCTTGGTGCGCTGGAAGGTGATGCCGGCGGGCGAGCAGGCAGCGTGACGCTTCGCTGCCGATGTGGATGACCCGACCGTGGACTTTGCGCAGGTAGGCGACCAGCTTGCGCAGTGACCAGCGGGTGAAGGGCTGGCCGAGCTTGGCCGGTCGGGTGGTGGCCGTCGCCACGACGAACTCCTCGTCGTCAGGCTTGAGCAGGCGGGGACGGCCTCCCGCCCACTTAGGGTCCAGGCAGGTCAAGCCGATCTCGTTGAACCGGTGGATGACGTCCCGGACGGTGTCCTCGTCGGCCTGCACCGCACCCGGTTCCCGCCGGCCGAAGCCAGCAGCATCATCGCGCGCCGATAGCGCACGGAACTGGTGCTGCCCCGGCGCACGATCTGCTGCAGCTTCTGCCCCTCCTGGTCGGTCAGTCTGCGCACACGGACAGGCTCGGCTACCGCGCCTCCAGCGGTCGGATCGGACGTCACCGCACATCCAACCGCCACGACCACCAAACCGGCGAACCTACGCGGTCACAGCAATAGCGAAGCGCAGCGCCACCGGTGAGCGACTACCGGGGTCACCACGTGCCTTGGAACCGATCGATGAATTCGAGGCACTCCTCGGGGTCTGTACAGGTAGGGACCTGCTGTGCCTGGTCCTTCGACCTCTCAACCGGAGGAATCATGACCGTCCAGGAAATCGTGGACGCCTACTACGAGGCGTGGACCAGCGGGAAAGGCGACTTCAGCGATGTACCGCTGGCGGCCGACTTCGTGTTCCGGGGGCCGGTGGCCAGGTTCGAATCAGCCGAAGGCTACCGGGCTATGGCCGCCCAGGCCGGCCCGATGGTCACCCGCTTCACCGTCCGTCACCAGTTCGTCGACGGAAGCCGCGTGTGCTCGATCATCGACTGGGAGATGAGCCTGCCGGTGCCGCCGATGACCTCCGCGGAGATCCTCGAGATCGAGGACGGGAAGATCGCCCGCGGCGAGTTGATCTACGATGCCGAACCTCTTCGCACCGTCATGGCCCAGGGTGGCTGACCTGGCCGCGGCGCACGCCCCACAGCGCGGACATCCCCTTGCCGGACCGGTTCGGCGGAGCCGGGTGATTGCCCTGGCCGGGCGTAGCGTGAGCGGATGGACGCGGTGACCGGCGAGCCGTCGCCCCAGGGCGGCCTTGCCGAGGATGAACTGCTGGCGGCGGCCCGCGCGGGCGACGAGGACGCCTTCCGGGCGCTGGTCGGCCCCCATCTGCGGGAATTGCATGTGCACTGCTACCGGATGCTCGGCTCGGTCCAGGACGCGGAGGACGTCATGCAGGAGGCGCTGCTGCGCGCCTGGCGTCACCTGGACGCCTTCGAAGGCCGTTCGTCGGTACGGGGATGGCTGTACCGCATCGCCACCAACCGCTGCCTCACCGCCCGCACCCGGTCCCACACCAGTCCCCTCGCGGAGCGGCCGCAGCCCCCGCCACCCGCCGACGCCGACGACGTGGAGGTGGTCGCGTTGGAGCCCTGCCCCGACGCGCTGCTGGTTCTGCTCGACGACCGCAACGACCCGCCGGCCCGCTACGAGCTGCGTGAGAGCGTCCAGTTGGCCTTCCTCGCCACCCTGCAGCTCCTGCCGGCCCGGCAGCGGGCGGTACTGCTGCTGCGCGACGTCCTCGGGTTCTCCGCCGCCGAAACCAGTGCGTTCCTGGACACGAGCAGCGCCTCGGTGAACAGCGCCCTGCAGCGGGCGCGCGCGACCCTGGACCGGCATCGCGCGAGCGGACGCCTGCGCGGCGGCGGCCCGGCGCCAACCCGGGCCGAGCAGTCGGTGCTCGTCGAGCGGTTCACCGCCGCCTGGCAGGCCGGCGACGTCGACGGGCTGGTCGCACTGCTCAGCCACGACGCGCTGCTGACCATGCCGCCCTACCCGATGGCCTACCGCGGGCGGCCCGCGATCGCCTCGTTCCTCGCCACCGTCCCGGCAGGCGGCGACCTGACCCGGATCACACTCATGCCCACCCGGGCCAACTACCAGCCGGCCCTTGCCGCCTACGTCCGCGATCCGAGCGGGACGAGAGCCACCGCGTACGGGATCATGGTTCTCACCGTCGACGGCGGTGCGATCGCCGAGATCACAGGTTTCACCGACCCCGCCCTCTTCCCCCTGTTCGGCCTGCCCGACCACCTTGCCGACACACCGGAGGCATAGATGCCCTACGACGAGGCCCTGGCCGAGCGAGTCCGGGAATCGCTGCCACTGGCCGATGAAATCAGCGAACGCAAGATGTTCGGCGGACTCGCGTTCCTGCTGCGCGGCCACATGTTCTGCGGCATCGTCCACGACGAACTCATGATCAGGCTAGGCCCGGACGCGAGCACGGAGGCGCTGGAACGCCCGGGCGTGCGGCCCATGGACTTCACCGGCCGGACCATGAAGTCCATGGTGTTCGTCGCACCCGACGCACTGGCCGGGCCTGCGCTCGACGACTGGATCTCACAGGCCGCCGCCTACGCCCGCACCCTGCCGACCAAATTGGCTGGCCCTCGAGGCAACTGACCGCTCGCCCGGAGTGGCCGGAACAGCAAGGACGGCGCACGGTTGATGCGCACGTGATGGGGCTGTGCCGCTGTTTACGACAGCGAGTCGATCCAGTGCTCAAGATGACGTACGTGGCTGGTCATGAGGTCGGGATCCCGGAACGTGTTGGCGAGGAGCGCGCCGCCCTGCACGCCGGCGAAGAGGTTGACCGCCAGGTCGCGCGGGTCGGGTGTGCCCATCTGGCGGAACTGGTCCTCCGCCCAGTCAAGGATGAGGCTCATCATCTTCGCCGCTTCACGGTCGAGTCCGTCGTCGCGTCCACTGAGTTCTGAGCAGAGGGTGCCGAGCGGGCAGCCGTGTCGCGCGACGAGGTCGCGCATCTCGACCCATTGGCGCGTGAGCGCCTTGAGGCGGGTGCCCGGGTCCGGCTGCGCGTCGAACGAGCCGAGCATGGTGCGCACCTCGTCGATCCGCGCATCGACGACCGCCCTCACCAGAGCGTCCTTGGTCTTGAAGTAGTAGTACACGTTGCCGGGCGGGACGTCGGCCGCCTCCGCGACCTGGGCGAGTGTGGTCGCCGATACGCCCTGACGGTGCAGGAGCTCACCGGCACTGGCGACGAGCCGCTCCCGCTTGCCGGCGCGATCACGTTGATGTGAGTCAGTCATCTCACTCAGAGCATAGCAACAGTGGCCCATGCCTGTTAGTGTCCCAGAGTGTTAGTGAGTTAGCTAACTTAATGCTCATGCGGACCCACCGGAGGTCTCCCGACATGGCGCCCACCATCCCTGAACCGTCCTTTCTCGCGACCCGCCGCGGCGGGCTCACGCTGCTGCTCCTGTGCGCGGTCCAGTTCCTGGACATCGTCGACTCCTCAATCATGAACGTCGCGCTGCCGTCGATCCGGCGCGACCTCGACTTCTCGCAGCAGAGCCTGCAATGGGTACTGAGCGGCTACGTCCTCACCTACGGCGGCTTCCTCCTGCTCGGCGGGCGCGCGGCCGACCTGCTCGGGCGCCGCCGCCTGCTCGTGGCCGGCACTGGCCTGTTCGCCGTCTCCTCGCTGGCCGGCGGGCTCGCCGCCAACGCCGGGATACTCATCGGCGCCCGCGTCGTCCAGGGCCTCGGCGCGGCGATGATGAGCCCCGCCGGGCTGTCGATCCTCACCACCACCTTCACGGAGGGCCGCGACCGGACCAAGGCGCTCGGCGTGTGGGGAGCGATCAGCGGGCTTGCCGCAGCCGTCGGCGTCTTCCTGGGCGGCGTGCTCTCGGAGGGTCCCGGCTGGCGCTGGGTGCTCTTCGTCAACATCCCCGTGTGCGTCCTCGTGGTCGCCGGCGCCTTCCGCCTCGTTTCGAACCGGCGGCGCCGCGCCCGGTTGGCCACCTTCGACGTCCTCGGCGCGCTCCTCGTCACCGGCGGCATGCTGTTGCTCGTCTACGCGCTCGTGAAAGCGCCCGAGGCCGGCTGGGGCAGCGCCCACACCATCGGTGAACTCAGTACCGCCGGCGTCCTCCTCGCCGTATTCGTCTACAACGAACGGCGCAGCCGAAACCCGCTCTTCCCGTTCTCCATCTTCCGCATCAAGGGACTGGCCGCCGCCGACACCACCCAGCTGATCGCCTTCGCCGGCTTCATCTCGCTGTTCTTCTTCCTCACCCTCTACATGCAGAACGTGCTCGGCTACTCGCCGATCCAGGCCGGCTCCGCCTATCTCCCCGTCACCGTCGGCATCGTCATCGCCGCCGGAGTGTCCACACAGCTCATCCCGCGGATCGGCACCCGGGCCGTCATCGTCGTCGGCGCGCTCATCGCCGCCGGCGGCATGTACTACCTCTCCCGCGTCCCCGTCCACGGCTCCTACCCCACCGATCTGCTGCCCGGCCTGGTGATCATGTCGATCGGGCTCGGCGCCGTCTTCGTCACCGTCACCACCGCCGCCAACGCCGGCGTGCCCGCCGACAAGGCCGGACTCGCCGCCGGCCTGCTCAACACCTCGCTGCAGATCGGCTCCGCACTGGGCCTGGCCGTATTCTCCGCCCTCGCCACTGCCCGCACCAACGACCTTCTGACAGGTCACACTCCCGGACCGGAAGCACTCACCGCAGGCTTCCAGAGGGCCCTGCTCGCCAGCAGCATCGCCGTCCTTGCCGCCGCCCTCATCGCCCTGCGCGCCACCAACACCCGCGGCCAGGCACCACCACCCGCGCCCGCGACCGATGCCCGCCCCGCCCCGGTGCCCGAGGCAGCCGAGTGAGGCGCCCCGGACCCCTGACGCACACAGCACCACACAAGGAGGAGACATGACCACCGCATCCCGGCCCGCACCGCAGCGTTACCACGTCTTCATCCGCGCCAGCGCGGACCAGATCTGGGACGCGATCACCGAGCCTGAACTGAGCTCCCGGTACCTCTATGGCGCCCGCGTCGAGACGACGGGCGAGATCGGCTCACCGTTTCGCTACCACTCGCCGGACCGCTCCGCCCTGTGGGGCGACGAGACTGTCCTGGACGCCGACCCGCCGCACCGACTCGTCGTCGGCTATCGCGGTCTCTACGACCCCGACCTCGCGGCCGAGCAGTCGAGCCGCGTGACCTGGCACATCGAGCCCGACCAGGACCGCATCTGCCTGCTCACCGTCATGCACGACCACCTCGAAGAGTCCCCCAAGACAGCCGCACGCGTCGCTGGCACCGGATGGATGCGCGTCCTGAGCGGACTCAAGACCCTCCTGGAAACCGGCCAGCCGCTGAACGCGTGAGCCCGTCCGGCCAACGATGCCTGGCCGAGCTCATAGACCTGTCGCCGGATGCCGGACAAAGTCTCCTCGACGGACCGACTGTCCGCTCATCCGGCTCCACCCACTGGTCCGCCGGCGGGCGGGTGGCCCCAGGTAGTCGTCGCCCGGGCTTGAGGTTTGCTGTGGGTGAGGATGGCCAAGTAGTAGGTGCCGGGGTGCAGGGTTCTCCGGTCGGGTGGCTTCGGACGACGCATCGCGGCCTGGTGAGAAGATCAGGGTCGAGTCCTATCGGCATGGGCCGGATCGGAGCCTGCGGATCCGGCGAAGTCACCGGTTTGCTCAGCGTGCGTCTCGGCCACCCAGCCTGAGGAAGTCCCGCTCGGCGTCCGTCGGTGCCAGGGCGGCCGCACGCTCGTAGGCGGCCGTGGCCTCGCTGTTCCGGCCCAGCCGCCGCAGCAGATCGGCTCGTGTGGCGTGGAAGGCGTGGTAGGTGTCCAGGTCCAACTCGTCCACCAGAGCCAGTGCGGCAGCGGGGCCGTGCACTTCACCGATGGCGATGGCGCGGTTGAGGGCCACGACCGGCGTGGGGGCGAGCGTAAGCAACTGGTCGTACAGGGCGACGATCTGCGGCCAATCGGTCCGCTCGAAGGTCGCAGCGTCCGCATGTACGGCATTGATGGCGGCCTGGAGCTGATACACACCGGGTTCGTTGCGGCGAAGGCACCGTCGGACGATCGCCTGACCCTCCTCGATCAGGGCCCGATCCCATCGGCTGCGGTCCTGCTCACCGAGCAGCAACAGCGAGCCGTCGGACCGGATGCGCGACGGGCGACGGGATTCGGTCAGGAGCAACAGCGCCAACAGGCCGGCCACCTCCGGCTCATCGGGCATGAGCGTCGCCAGGGTCCGTGCCAGCCGGATCGCCTCAGGGCAGAGCCCCTGTTCTGCCGGGCTGGTCAGCCCGGCGTTATAGACGAGGTAGACGACGGCAAGCACGGGGCGCAGGCGGCCGGGCAGCTCGTGATCCTCCGGCACGCGGTAGGGGATGCGGGCGGCCTTGATCTTGTGCTTCGCCCGCACGAGACGTTGCGCCATCGTCGGTTCGGCCACCAGGAAGGACCGTGCGACCTCCTTCGTGGACAGGCCGCCCAGCAGCCGGAGGGTGAGCGCCACCTGCGCCTCGGTGGAGAGCGCCGGGTGGCAGCAGGTGAAGATGAGGCGAAGCCGGTCATCCTGCACGGGGCCCACCTCGTCGGGCATGCCGGGATCGTCGGTGCCGAGCGCGAGCGCCGCCGCTTTGCTGAGCAGTTCACGCTCACGCGCCTCACGGCGCAGGCGGTCGATGGCACGCCTGCGGGCGGTCGTCGTGATCCAGCCGCCCGGGTTGGGCGGCAGACCGCCGCCCGGCCACGTGCGCAGGGCGACGGCGAACGCCTCCTGCACCGCATCCTCGGCGACGTCGATGTCACCGAAGACGCGGATCAGGGCAGCCACCGACCGGCCGGACTCCTCGCGGAAGATCCGGCCGACCGCGGCCTCGTCGACGACCGGCAAGGTCAGGCTCCGGATGTGTCCGCGAAGGGACGGACCTCGATCGGCGCCTTGATGATTTCGGTGACCTTCGACGCCAGGGCGAGGGCGGCATCGAGGTCCTGGGCCTCGATGATGTAGAAGCCGCCGAGGTGCTCCCTCGACTCCACGAACGGCCCGTCGGTGGTCAGCGCCTCGTTCCCGGACATGCGCACGACGGTCGCGGTGTCGGGCCCGTGCAGGCGGCCGGAGAACACCCAGGCGCCGGACGACTTCATCTCGTGCTCAAGGACGCCGAGCTGCTTGTGGGACTGCTGCATCTCCTCGTCGGTCATCGGAGTGCGAGCCTCGCCCTCGACGCTGTGGACGGACAACATGTACTTCGTCATGGTGGTGCTCCTCGTGATGGGCGGGCACTTCCCGTCTCTCACCCAACTACGAACGGGCCTCGCCCGCGATCGACACATGCAGCCAAGAAAAGTTCGCGGGGCCCAAGAAGAGCTCGGGCTGACTCGCTCAGGACATCAGTTGGTCGGTTCCACCGTCGGTGAGAGGGCTCAGCGCACCCGGATGCCATGGTGCACTACGGCCTGCGAGGACTGATCAGCCAGAGACCGGTGGCCCGACTCCTGCCGGACAACCAGTCAGGCGTTCGCGGACTGCGGCGGCTCCAGCAGCTTGCGCTCCAGGTCGCGCAGGTCTTTGCCGATGCAGCAGCGGACCCTTCGCGCCATGGCTCGCGGTCTCCGGAGACCCCCCGCATGGCCACCGCCAGGCTCAGACCGGTTCTCATCGCCGCTGTTGATCACCGAGACGTCCCCGGATCGCCGCATCACCTACCGACGCGTACGTAAGCGCCCTCACATACCTGCGCACCCCGTCAGTCCTAGCGTCGGAGCGGAAGCAGGATCCCGCAGCAGGAGAGGATTCCCATGATGGCTACCACCGTGCAGGTATCCCCAAGAACCGCCGTCATTCCGGTCCACGCCGTATGGGGCGCCGCGGCCGGCGTGGTCGGTGGCGTCGGGATGGGCATCTGGTTCTCGGTGTCGAGACCGACGATGGACACCGCGATCATCACCATGATCGCCGGTCTCCTCGGCTCTACGAATACCTTCGTCGGCTGGCTGATCCACCTGGCCATCGCCGTCTTCGCCGGCACTACCTTCGGCGTGCTGTTGGGCCAGTTCGCCCAGAAGATGGCACCCGCCGTCGTCCTTGGCCTGGCCTACGGCGCCGTCTGGTGGGTCATCGGAGCCTTGTGGATCATGCCCGCCAACCTGGGCATGCCGGTCTTCGAATGGAACGCCGTCACCCGCTCCAGCCTCGGCGCCCACGTGGTCTTCGGGCTGCTGGCCGGCCTGGCCTTCTCCTACATCGCGCAGGTGATGGGCAGGCGGACGGGCCCGGCCGGAGAATGACGCCGATACCACCTGCACAGGCCGATGGCCCGGGCATACCGCCGCCGGGTGCTGCCCTGCGCGGCAGCACTCCGGACGGGCTTGCGGTGCCCTACTGTCTGGCCGAGGGCGCCGACGCGCTGGCCAGCCCGGCGTGGGGCGCCGCGCCACCACCCTGGGCACCGGGACGCCGCGAGGAGACACACCACATGATCGACGCCGGTCTCGACGCCGAGAAGACCTGGTGCCTGGCCGAGGTCGACATCTTCTGCGACCTGTCCGAGCAGGAAATGCAGGCCATCGCCGCCGCCGCACCGATGAAGACCTACACGGCCGGGGACATGCTGTACTCCCCGACCCAGCCGTGCGAGGTGCTGTTCATCCTCAAAAAGGGCCGGGTACGCATCTTCCGCGTCTCCGCCGACGGCCGGGCACTGACCACCGCGATCATCACACCGGGCACCATCTTCGGCGAGATGGTGCTCCTCGGGCAGCGCATGCACGACAACTACGCCGAAGCCCTCGACGACGCGGTCGTGTGCGTGATGAGCCGCGCTGATGTTCACCGTCTCCTGCTGTCCGACGCCCGCATCTCCGCCCGTATCACGGCGATCCTCGGCAGCCGCCTCGCCGACCTCGAACAGCGCCTGTCCGACAGCGTCTTCAAGTCCGTCGCCCAGCGCATCGCCACCACCCTGGTCACCCTCACCACCGCCCAGCCACCAGCTGGCCCCTTGCGGCCCGGCACCCGCCACCCGCAGATTGCCCTCACCCACGAACAGCTCGCCGCCCTCGCCGGCACCTCACGCGAGACCTGCACCAAAGTCCTGCGCGAGTACGCCGACCGCGACCTGCTGCGCCTGGCCCGCGGCCGCATCACCGTCCTGGACCCGGCCCGCCTGAAGGACGAAGCCGGATAAAACCTCTGCCGTGGAAACGGAGCTTCCCGCGGACGGGCCTCCTGGCCAGCGACGTGTTCGCGGCCAGGCAGATAAGAGCGCCCGGCAGTAGATGTCACTTCAGGCGCTTGGTAGTGGGGCGGCCGTCCCAGCGGTAGCGCGGCGGCGCGCGGCGGACGAGCATACGCAGTGTGACGATCGCCGCGGACAGGTAGAGGTAGAAGTCCACGACGCGGCTGCGTTTTTCGGTGCAGCGCCGCAGCTTGCCGAAGCCGTTCGTAGCCGCGGTCCAGGTCCACGTTGACTTGGTCGGGAAGGCCGCCGACCTGCTCGTCGGCGGCCTTGAGGGTGGGCACGAGCAGCGGTGAGTCGTGGCGGTTGGCCCACCACGATGCCGAGCGGGACGCCGGCGGCCTCTGTGGCCACCGACCGCTTCAGGCCCTGCTTGCCCCGATCCACGGGGGAGCGGCCGGCGGCCTCGCCGCCGCACGGGGCCTTGGTGTTACAGCCGTCCACGGACAGTTCGTCAAGCGACAGGCCGATCATGCGGTCGTACGCTTGCACGGCGAGCGCGTGGATCTGCTCGGCTTTCCCGAACTGGGCCCCGTACTTGACGCGGCGTCTGATCGTGCGGTCCGAGCAGCCGGGGCCCGCGATGCCCTCGTAGCCGGAGCCGTGCACCAGCGGCGATGATGTGATCGAAGACGACCCGGTCGGGGATGCGCGGGTTGTGGCAGCCGAGCGGGTGGGTGTCGACGTGCTCGGGCAGCAGCGCCACGAACTGGTCCCACAGCGGTTTGAGCAGGCATGATGGCAGGCACGAGTCCCCCAGTGATCAGGAAGAGCCGGAACTCTGACAGCCCCGCCACTGGATCTGCTCCTTGCCTCCCGAGAGTGCCGTGTCCTCCGGCCCGGAGTGGGCGCCCCGGGGCCGGTGGTCGGCAGCGGACTGGCGAATGAGGATCCAGATGCGGCCTGTTGCGTCCGCGGCTGCTGGCGCAGGCGGGCCGATGTCTACGGTCGGCTGCGATGGGTGTGTGGCCTGGCTTGCTGCCGTCGCGTCGTAATCAAGGCGGTCGCCGCCGGGTGCTCACGGGTGGGCAGCCGGCGCTGGGCCTGGCTGGCCCAGGGCCGCGAGCAGGCCGGGAACGGCCAGCGTCTGGTGCGCGCGGGCGAGCCAGTCGGGGTCGCGCGGGAAGCCCTGGTCGACCCACCAGGCCAGCAGGGCCAGGACGCTGCTGGTATAGAACTCGGCGACCACCTCGGCGGGCAGCTCGGTTCCGGCGGCGGCGAGGTGCGGTCGCAGGTGCTCGCGCGCCAGGTCACCGATCAGGCGGTGCAGGTGCCGGTACACGAGGTTGCCGCCCTGCCTGCCGCACAGCGCCAGGTAGACCCGCTGGTGGCGGTAGGCGTGCTCGAAGATGATCGCCGCCGGGCGCGCGGGGTCGGACGGCGGGGTGCTGGGCGACATCGCGTCGAGCTCGCGTCGTAGCTCCTCTCGCATCTCGTCGAAACCGGCAACCAGGAGCGCGTCCTTGTCGCGGAAATGCGCATAGAAGGTCGACCGGCCGACATCGGCCCGATCAAGGATGTCCTGCACGGTGATGCGCTCGTAGGCCCGCTCCAGGACGAGCTCGATCAGCGCGTCGTGCAGGGTTCGGCGCGTGCGCCGAACGCGACGGTCCTGACCTGCCATGCCGGCCTCCCTGAATTTCCGGACACCCCACCGTGCCCTGTTCGGTAGCGGATCCCTGCCGCGGATTGGTTGTTGACGGGCGCCCGCTACCCGAAACGATACTCGGACAGGGTGTTCGGAAACGAACAGATCGTTCGCCAGCCGAGAGAGTTTGCCATGGATGTGCTGCCGAGCAATGTATGGGTGCTGGTCCTCGTCGGGGTGATCGGGATCCCCGCCACCACCTGCGCCGTCCTGTACCAGGGAGCGATCGCCGCGGGTCTGGCACGCGGCCGGGCCATCGCGGCGGGGGCCGTGGCGGCGTGGAGTGGCTGGATCGTGGCGGCCGGCCTGCTCGCCGCAGCCGGTGCGTACCGGCAGGACCCCACCAACCTCCCGGCCGTGGATCGGCCTCGCCGCGGGTGGCGCCCTGGCCGTCGCGTTGCTGGCCACCCTCGTCCCGGTGATTGCGCATCCTCACCGACCCCGCCACCCCGGCCCGGCTGGCCCTGCCGCAGACGGTGCGGGTGGTCGGCGTGGTCTTCCTCGTCGTAGCGGCGCTCGGCAAGCTGCCCGCTGTCTTCGCTATCCCGGCCGGCCTCGGCGACATGGCGGTCGGCGTGTCTGCGCCGTTCGTGACGCCCCGACTGGCCCGCGGCACCCACTGGTCGGGGGCGCTGTCCTTCAACATCATGGGCCTGGTGGACCTGGTCGTGGCGGTGAGCCTCGGCTTCCTCGCCGGAGTCGGACCGAGCCCCCTGCCGCACGTGACCCCGACAACAGCGCCCGTCGCGCTGCTGCCGCTCGCCCTCATCCCCACCACGGCGGTCCCGCTCGCGGTCGCCCTGCACCTGGTGTCCCTGGCCCGGCTGCGTGCCGCAGCCCGCACGCCCGCCACGGTCGGCCGCGCCGTTGCGGCCGCCGGCTGAACCCATATACACACTCGCATCCCTGAGGAGGCGTCACAGATGACCATCCATCCCCTTGTGAACACCGAACAGGCCGAAGCATGGAACGGTTACGAAGGCCACCACTGGGCCGATCACGCCGACCGGTGGGACGCGGCGGTGGGCGGGGTCAACAATCCACTGCTCGCTGCAGCCGCCCTCTCCGAAGACCAGCAGGTGCTCGACATCGGCTGCGGAACCGGGCAGACCACCCGGCTGGCCGCCCGCCGGGCACGTCGTGCCATGGGCATCGACCTGTCCGCGCCGATGCTGGCCAGGGCCCGCGCAACCGCGACCGAACAAGGCATCGGCAACGTGCAGTTCCAGCAAGGCGACGCCCAGATCCATCCCTTCGACGAGGCCGCGTACGACGTGGCCATCAGCCGCGGCGCGATCATGTTCTTCGCCGATCCCGTCGCCGCGTTCACCAACATCCTTCGGGCGCTGCGACCCGGCGGCCGACTCGCCTTCGTCTGCCCGCAGGACATGCACCGCAACGACTGGTTCACCGCACCGGTGACCGCCCTTCTGGGACACCCGCCAACGCCGTCCGACCCGGACGACGCGCCCGGCATGTTCTCCCTGGCCGACCCGCCCCGGATCCACCACGTGCTCAGCCAAGCCGGCTTCCACGACGTGACCACGACACCCGTCACCGTGCCAATGATCTACGGCCGCGACGCCGCCGACGCGGCCACGTTCTTCCTCAGCTCCGGACCCGTGCGCCACCAACTGCACGGCGCCGACCGCACGACCGTCAACCAGGCCCTGGACGCGGTCACCACCGCACTACGTCCGTACGAACACCCCGACGGCGTCCGCTTCTCCGCAGCCTGGTGGTTGGCAACCGCCACCTGCCCCTGAACCCGGCGCGGCCAACGTTCTCGTGCGGCCGCGCTTCTGGTCCCACAGCGGTTCGAGCAGGCGTAATTACAGGACAGGCATGAGCCACCGGTGATCACTGAGCGTAGACAACTCCGTGATCACCTGGGCTCGTGGCTGCTCTGCTGCCGGGGTGCCCGAAGAGCCGCCCAGCGCGCCTACTGCCGGGCGCTCTAAGAACTCCTAACGGAATGACTCACAAGGCATCGTCGGGCCCTGGGGCAGTGGGCAGCAGCCAGGTGCAAGGATGCTGTCGTGTTGGATGCGATCAACGCGGTGGACTGGGGTGCCATACCGGGCCATCCCGACTGGTATGAACCGGCTCGTGCCGCCCGCGGTCTGCGCGCGCTGGCGGATGCAGCGAACCTGGTGGAGGCGGCTGAGGCCAGTTCGCTGCTCGGCGGCGGCGGAATCGTCCAGGGCCACAGTGCCGCGGTGTCTCCTGCGGCCGCGGTCGCGACCCCTCTGCTCCTGGACATCGCGCAGCAGGGTCACCCGGCGGCGCGGGACGCCGCGTTGGGGCTGGTCGATGAGGCCCTGTCGTCCTATCCCCACGGCGAGTACACGCGGGTGACGACGTCCTACGGCACAGCAGTCCCGATCTGCTGCGCCATCGCCCATCAGTTGCGAGCTCGCTCAGCTCTCCTTGCTGGACTGGGCAAGCGGGGCAGGGCACTGCTTGCCGATGCGGCCGAACACTGGCGTTTCGAGATCCGAGAGTGCGTCGCCGACAGCAATGACACGGCAGCCTTCGGGGCTCTGGCCGGCTGTTTCCCGAGCGGCGTGCACGCGGCGGAACTACACGTCGGCGGCGAGATCGCCGTGCTGGATGAGGTTGCCCTCGAATACCCACCCGTGGACGGCTCTGCTGAAGCGTGCCTGCGGGTGACGGGACGGCGTCCAGCCGAACTGCCGCCCAGCGCCGCCCTGTTCCCAGCAGAGTGCGGTGAACGCGTGCACTGACCAGCCTCTACAGTTCACGGCCCATGCGGTACAGGGGCCGTCTGCCGTCGTGGGGTGAGACGCCTCCAACAGATGAGTGCGCATCCCAAGGTGAGGAATGCTTCGTGGATGTCGTCGCGTATCTCCCAGCGAATCCGTAAGCGGCGGAACCAGTGCAGGTGCGCGAAGGCGCGTTCCACGACCCAGCGTTGGGTGCCCAGACCGGAGCCGTGTTCGGTGCCGCGGCGGGCGATCAGTGGTTTCACGCCGAGGTCCCAGACCAGGCGGCGGTACTTGTCATGGTCGTAGCCGCGGTCCGCGAGGACCGCGTCCGGGCGGCGCCGGGGCCGGCCGCGCTTGCCCCGCACCGGCGGCACGGCCTGGAGCAGGGGGATCAACTGGGTGACGTCGTTGCGGTTGCCGCCGGTCAGGGTGGCGGCGAGCGGGATGCCCGTGGCGTCGGTGATCAGGTGATGCTTGCTGCCCGTCCTGCCCCGGTCAACGGGGCTTCGTCCGGTCTTGGAGCCCCCTTTAACGCGCGGATGTGGGAGCCGTCGACGGCCGCCCGGGAGAAGTCCAGGGCGTTCGCGCTGCGGAGCTTGGCGAGGAGGACCTCGTGCAGCCGGGACCACACGCCGGCCTCGGTCCACTCGGCCAGGCGCCGCCAGCAGGTCATCCCCGACCCGAAGCCGAGCTCCTGCGGCAGGTGTTCCCAGGAGATCCCGGTGTGCAGCACGAACAGGATGCCCTGGAACACCAGCCGGTCCGGACGCCGCTTGCGCCCAGGATGCCGGGTCCGGCGCTCGACCTTGGGCAGCAGCGGCTCTATGACCGCCCACAGCTCGTCGTCGACTTCCCACGGCTTTGGACGAGCCATCCCGCACCCCCGGATCATTGGTCCCGGAGTGATCCAACCACCTCGAAGATCATTTCGTTAGGAGTTCTAAGCCCACCCCGGTGGCACGGGGGAGTCCACCGGGGCAGGCAGCCTCAGCATGGCAGAACTGCGGCTCCAAGCGGCCCGCTTCACTCCGACGTCATCACCATGACCTTGCCGCAGCCACTCGTCGGGCTCCGCCGACCGGTGTAGGTGAGCGGGGCCGCCTTGGTTACGGTCAGCTCGCACCCGCAGTCCGCCTCGGGGCAGCTGGCCTCCCTCTCCGTCCACGTGATCACCATCCGACACTGCCCCAGTGCTCCCCAACCTGGCGCCATTATCAGCAGCAGAAGCTCATGCTCGACAGGGTTCTCCAAGGCCGGTAGCTCCTCGGGCAACACCAGAAGAACTCCGTCCCCTTCCGGGCGCTTTGTGGCCCGGGCCCAGAAAGGGGCCAAACAAGCTGGTGGCGGACGGCTCGCCCGTGGTCAACCGGCGAGTCCCTCCGCTCCGCGGTGTGAGCCGCCAGCAGTTCGCGCGGTGCGCGCTGAGCGCCGCGTTCCTGCATTCAGGAGTCGCGCGATCACTTCGCAGTTGGAGCACCGTACCGGCGGGACTCGCCGCATCCGTGCCCCCTCTTCGCCCTGTGCCGTCTGCTGCCAAGACCGGCCCGCGCCGGGGCCGACAGCACCGCTCACCCGGCTACGTGCCAGCTTGCGCGGCCTCGGTGGTGCCGACTTCTATGACTCCGCCGTGGATCGCGATGTGGGCAAGGTCGGATCCTGGTGCACGGTGGAACTCGCGGGACCATTGCGCTCCTTCAGTCTCGCTGGCGGCCAGCCCGGCGAAGTCGTTGCACGTGTTGTTGGCCGCGAGGGCGATCTCGATGGAGATGGTCGTCACGCTCTTTGAGGTCTCTGCGTACGAGGGCGTACGCGGGCTCGGACGGGCCGCATGGCCCCCGGAGAACGGTTCGGAGAGTGGCGACGGCCCAGCGGGCGTCACGGCCGGTCTTCGAGCTCCTGCTTGGCGAGCGAGCCGACGTACCGGGCATAGACGTCGGCGGTGCCGTCGCCCGCGCTGCGGGGCTGGGCTTCGAAGGCGCCGGCGGGGCGGAACGCGGCGATCTTGCCGGTGCGGATGCGGTGGCCTTGGTTGGTGGCCCGGTTGAGGTTGGGGTGGCTGTCGATGTGCGCCCACTGGCCGGGCCGCTCGCGCAGGGCCATGGCGGTGTCGTACGCCTCCTGGCTGCGGGTTGGGGCAGGCAGGGATTCGAAGCGGGCGTGCATTCAGCGGTCTCCGGTGGTCGGCAGGGCGGCTTCGGCGAGTTCCCGGATGCGGGCTGCTGTGCGCCACTGGTTGTCGGAGAGGTGTTCGCACAGTTCGTTGGCCAGGCGGGCGACTTCGGCGAAGGCCAGTTCGGTGCCGGTGCCTGGCGTGGGGGTGCTCTGCTCGCGGTCCGGGCCGAGGGGCGCGGAGGATGCCGTCGTGTGGTTGGTCGCGCGAGCAGAGTGATTCATGGCGGTTGTTCCCTGGGGTGGTCAGCGGTTGTTGCAGCGGCAGGTGTTGGTGATGGGGTTGAACCAACTGTCGCAGGAGTTGCACCACGTGGCTCCGGGCATCGGAGGGATCTCGGAGTGCTGCTTGGGGCGGTCGTGCACGGGGTCTGCTTCCTTTGTCAGAAGTTGTCGGGTAGTTGGGCGCGGGGGCCGTCGGGGGCGAGGACGTTCACGATGTGGTCGAGGTCTTTGGGCCGCCACAGTGCGGTTTCGAGGCCGCAGGCAGCGAAGTGCTTGAGCCAGTCGCGCTGAGCGGGGCGTATACGTCCGGTGTCGGACTTGAACTCGGCGAAGATGATGCGTTTGGCCCTGGGATGTCCGTAGACCTCGTCGGGCCATCCTGCGTCGCTGCGCTGCGAGTTGTGGGTGTGATAGGTGAGAGTCCAGCCGCGGAGGGCTGCGATCTTGCGGACGTGCCGGCGGAACTGTTCCTCGGTCACGCGGCCCGCCTGTGGCGCGGGACGTCGGCCTCCAGGAGGGCGGCGAGGTGCGCGGCGGCGTCCGGGTCCGGTCGCGGCTGGCGCCGGACGGCGGGCGGGGCCGGGAGCGCGGGGCGGCGGTGGCGTTCCTTGAGGAGTTCGGGCAGCGGGCGCTTCGTTTCCTCCCACAGGATTTCCTGCAGGGAGCGGCCGTATCGCTCGAGGACGAGGGCCTCGTAAAGGGCGTCGTCGTGGCTGGTGTGGCGCATGTCGTGGTGGTTGTTCAGGGCAGGCATGTTGGTTGCTCCATGGGTTGGCCGGGACCCGCAGGGGGGTGCGGGTCCCGGCCGGAGGGGTGGCTCGTATCTGACGAGCCGTTCCGGGCGGGCGGGGCGCGGGGGGTCGCTGCCCGTCCGGAGGTGTGGATGGATGGTCGGGCCGTGCCAGGGCCTGACATCACTCAGAACCTAACACGAAGATGTGCACTGACCTATTTCTGGGTCAGTCGACGATGGCGAGCTCGTCGGGCTCGTACGGGAGGGGCTTGGGTGCGCCGGGCCACTGCACCATCACGAGCCTCTGTCCACTGATGGGGTCGGTGGCATGTCCGCGCACTTCGCCGAACGGGCGGAGCATGCCCTTGGGGGTCACCCGGGCGAGCGTCACGCCGGTGTGCTTCTCGAAGTCTTCCATGCTGGCCTCCTGGCCGTTCAGGTAAGGGAGTTGCTGGCGATAAGGGTGAGTGCGTGGCCCCACTGTTCGGTGACGGGCTCGTCGAAGGTGAAGCCCGAGTCGAGGGCTTCGAGTTCGGCGACCCGCCAGTCCGTGCAGGTGCCGGCGGGCGGGTGCTCGAAGTGCTGGATGGCGCCGTCATGCAAGGTGATGGCGAGGCGGATCGTGCCGTCGGGGCTGATGGTCGTGTTGGTCTTACTGCTTGAGACCGGGGCTTCCGCGGTGAGTGAGTTTCCGAGGATCATCGAAGCTCCTTTTGGGTAGTGGCCTATTTTGGGTCAGATGAGGGCTGCGAAGCCTTCGCAGGTGGGGCAGGTGTCGCCCGTGTCGGGGCTGGTGCCGTCGCTGCATGCGGGGCAGGGGAGGTGTCGGCCAGTGCCGTGACAGGTGTCGCACTCGCGAGTGTGCTCGTACGGCCCGTGCATGTAGGTGACGGTGCCGCCGCCTTCGCATTCGCCGCACTCCAGGGCGTGGGCGCCCGTGACGGTAATGGCGTCGATGATTGTCGGGGTGGCGAGCATCTGCTCCTCTTTTGGCGGTTGGCCGGTGCGGGCTACGCCCTCACCTCATGAGTTAATTCTACTATTCACGGTGGGGGTGTCCACTCCCCGCAAGTGATCTCCGCCACGACGCCTCAAGACGCTATGCGGTGAACAGGCCCTCCTGCACGGGCTCTGCCTGCGGCCCGGGATCGGCGTCGAGATGCTCAATGTGCTCGGTGAGCGTCCAGCCGAGCCATCGCCACTCGGGGAGAAGCGGCCTCGGCGACGGGCCGCTGCCGCACACCAGGGATGTGACGCCTGCCGCGCGGGCCGCGTTCACGAGGGGCGTGCGCTCCAGGATCAGCAAGTGTGGTCTGACGCGGTGGACGGTGGTGGCATCGACGCCAGAAGGTCCCGCAGCCGGTCCACGTCCAGGCGGCCGTGGTTCGACGCGCCGTACAGCGAGCCGTAGCTGCGCTGATGCTCGGCGATCAGCGACAGCTCGACCGGTGTCCTGACCGGCCCGTCCGCGCACAGCAGTGCATCGGTCAGTTCGAAGAACGCATCTGCCCGCGCGGACAGGCACCCGTAGGAGGCCGTCCGAAAGCGTGACAGTTCCGCGAACACGCCTTGTTCGCCGACCTGCGCCAGCACACTCATAACCACAGCCTTCCTTGTGAACTCCTGCGTCTCGTCGCAGAGTTAAGGATCACGAGGAAGGCCGCCCTCGTACCCAGCGATCACTCCAATGAGTGACTCATGCGTACGATTACGCTATGCAACAAGGGGGACGAGTGGTCAAAGCGGCTCAGTGGCTCATGATTTGGGCAGCGTTCACTGTCTTCATGTCCATCGTCACCATCTTCGCGGGCATTTATACGGGCTGGTGGCGCACTGCGGTGACGGCAGCGCCAGTAGTGGCCGTCTGGTATCTATTCCCGCGACTGCGGGACCGCAGAGCGCGCCAAGCCACTGCTCGGAAACCGGGCGGCGAGCCCACAGCGCCATAACGTGCGGGGCTTTCCCCGGCGCCTCCTTGCAGGTGCGCGGGTGTCAGAACAGTTCTTCTTGACCGTCGACGTCGCCCGGCTGCTCGCGGCCGGACCGACGCGGGGTGCGGTCAGGGACGGTGTCGCCGAAGAGGGCGGCGGTGCCGAACCAGTCGGGTACGGCAGCGATCCGAGCGGGGCCCGCCTGTACGGGCAGTTCTTGGGGGGCCGTTGCGTCGAAATCGGCACGCCTCATCTGCGTCCAGCACTTTCCGGTGGTCATGCATCCGCCTGGTGGCTCCCGCCGGGCATCTGGGTTGACCGCGCAGCCGCAGCTGCTTCGAGGACGGCGTCCGCCCAGTCGTGTACGAGTGCGGTCCCGGCTCGGCCTGCCGCCTCGCCTGGGGTGTGGCCGCCCTCGAGGGCCTTCAAGTAGCGGGCCGCGGTGACCTCCAGAGCGTTGGAGGACGTGAAGGTCTGAATGAGGCGGTCGATGTTCGTGCCGTGCATGTGGTTGAGGGCCCTCGCGGCGAAGGCGACGATCATTCCGACGTCTTTCCCGAGCTGTTCGGCCTGGGCGGGGGTGAGGGGCGCGCTGTAGCGCATGACGAACCTGGCTCCTGTGGAGTGACGGGGTTATGGGGAAGAAGGCGGCGCGGAGGTTGTGACCGCGCCGGCCGGGGTGCGGACGCGGTTGCCCGCACCCCCGGAACTGGGCCGGTCAGGCCGCGACAGCCTCGCGCTCGGCGGCGGCGTCCGCCTGCTCGGCGCTGTGGTCGGCCTCGGCCTCCGGGTTGACCGTGACGAGCTCGCGGGCTTCGGCGTGTGCCTTGGCCTGCTTGAGCTGGAAGCGGGCCTTGGTCAGCGACTCGGCGACCCGGTCGAGCTGCTCCAGGCGTGCACCGACCTGCGTCTCGAGGGTCTCGGCGAGCTTCAGCGGCTCGGTCTTGCCGATCTCGTCGAGCAGCGCCCGCACCTGCTCGATCTTGTCGAGCGTGCTGCGGGTCTTCTTCTGCGCGGCAGCGCGCTCGGTGCGCTGCTCCTCGGTCATCTCCTCGACGACCATGAGGACGGCCTGGTCCTGCTGCTGCTTCATCGCGTAGGCGAAGTGCACGATCTCGTTGTCCGAGGCGAACTCGCCGCGCACGAACTTGCTGAGGACAGAGCCCTGGTTGGCGAGGTTGAGGGCGGCGATCTGCACGGCCGCCTGCGTGCCGATCTTCCCGTCCTGCACAAGCTCCTGGACCTCTATGCGCAGGTCGAGCAGGGCCAGGCGCAGCTTCACGTAGGTGGTGGTCTTGGCGAAGTCGGCGGCCACGGACTCGATGGTCGCGCCCTCCTCCTCGTCGAGGATGCGCTGGTAGCCGTGCGCCTCCTCGAACGGGGTCATGTCCTCGCGGGTGACGTTCTCGCTCATGGACCGCTTGAACCGCTGGAGTTCGTTCTTCTCCGAGGTGATCGTGGCGCGGATCTTGGTGCGGCCGAGGATCTGGTGGGCGCGCCAGCGGCGCTCACCGGCGACGATCTCGTAGCCGCCCTTCTCGTTGTCGGGACGGACCTCGATGGCCTGCATCAGGCCGTACGTGTCGATGGAGTTGGCCAGTTCGTTCAGCGCGTCCTCGCTGAAGTACTCGCGCGGCTGGCGCGGGTTGCGGTGGACCTGGCTCATCTTGAGGACGCGCTGCATTTCGGGCTCCAAGTGGTGCTGATGAGGTTTCTTTCTCCCTCATCTCTTGAGTTAATTCTACTATGCGTGAAGGGGGTGTCCACTCCCGGCATGCCGCGCGAACGTGACCTCGACCACGTTCGTAAGCGGGCTCTGACATGCGGAAACGCTGATGGGCGCCGGGGAATCCCGACGCCCATCAGCGCCATCTACGACTACTCGTCCAGCTGCTCGCGCCAGGCCCGCACCTGCGGAGGCGCCCCCGAGACGGGAACGGCGAAGCACTCCTTGCGGATCGGGCACGCCCTGCACACCCGCGCCGCCGCCCGCTCGCCGCCCGGCGCCTTGAGCCCTGTCCCCCCGGCATGCTCAGCGCACAGGGCCGCCGACCACGCCACAGGCCGGGCCAGCGCCTTGCGCCTGCCTGCGAGTCCGGCCAGCGCGGCCATGCGGTCCGCATCGCGGCCGCGGCCCGATCCTGTCCGGGTCGGCTGCGCTGCAAGCGCCAGAATGCGGTCGACGTCGATCACCCCGGCCCCCTTGTCCCGGCAGTGCGTAGGCCGGCTGCCCCTTTCTGAGTTTGTGCGCAGTGCCGCCGTGTCGCCTCGCGGCCTCGCCTCCGGCTTCCCCCGCAGCCCCTATCGGGCTGCCTCGATACGGTCACCTGCTAGTGCCCCATTCCCGCGCCACCGTCGACCGGGATCACCGCGCCGGTGATGTAGGAGCCCCCGTCGATGAGGAACCGCACGGTGCGTGCGATCTCCTCGGGCTGCCCGAGACGGCCGAGCGGGATCTGCCCGAGCAGTGCCTTGATGCGGTCCTCCGGCAGAGCGGCGGCCATGTCCGTGGCGGTCAGCCCTGGCGCGACGACGTTCGCGGTGATGCTGCGCGAGCCGTACTCGCGGGCGATCGAGCGGGAAAGGCCGATCAGCCCGGCCTTGGAGGCGGCGTAGTTGGTCTGTCCGGCCTCCCCGTGCATTGCGGTCGCCGACGAAATGAACACCATCCGGCCGCCCTTGGCGCGCAGCATGCCCGGCAGGGCGCGCTTGGCGACCCGGTAGGCGGCGGTCAGGTTCGCATCGAGGACGGCGGTGAAGTCGTCCTCGCTCATGCGGGCGAGCAGCCCGTCACGGGTGATGCCCGCGTTGGAGACGAGGGAGGTGACGGGGCCGTGCTCGGTTTCGGCCTGCTTGAACGCCATGTCGACCTGCTCAGGGTCGGTGACGTCACATCGCACGGCCAGGAAGCGGCCCCCGGTGTGCTCCTGGCCCGGAAGGTAGGAATGGGCGGGGGGCTCGCCGGAGCGGTAGGTGACGGTCACGTTGTGGCCGGCCTCGGCAAGCTCGGTGGCTATGGCGTAGCCGATGCCTCGGTTGCCGCCGGTGATGAAGACGCTCATGCCTGACACCTCTGGGATCGTCGTCGATGCAATGTCCGCCCACGGCTCGTTGCCCGGTGGGGCGGAGATCGGGGGCGACGGGGGCCGTCGAGGAGGGTGACCCCGGCGGCGGTGCCACACATTGCCCGGATTCCAGCCCGTTAGGCCGGTTCTAGGCGTGCCGGTACCCGCACAACCGGCACTGTGAGTACGGGTTATCGCCTATCCGAGGTGTCGGAATGTCTGGAATGAGCATAAATATGCATGTCTTGTACGGCAGGCCCCTCAAGTCGGACACGCGTATAAGTTGCGTTAGGGTTTCCTAATACTTTTCCTGTTCTTTACTTCAGGGGAGCTCTACACCTTCATGGCGCGGAACCTGCCTCCGATCACCCGCATGCTCAAGTCATGGCGCGAATCACGCGACCCGCACGCCGTGCCCGGATTCACCGCCCGCTACGGCGCGCGCCGCCGCACAGGCCTCACCCAACGGGACCTGGCCGAACTCACGGGCGTGACCGAGGGCTGGTACGGAAAGCTGGAGCGCGGCGTCCTCGATCACGTCGGCGACGAGTTCTTGGAGCGGATCGTGCGCGTCCTCGGCCTGGACAGCGCGCAACGCGCCCACCTGTGGCTGGAGGCCAACGGCTGCGAACCGCCACCGCTCCCGCACTCGGACGCCAGCTCCATCGACCCCGTCGGTGCGGCCATCGTCCACAGTCAGATATATCCCGCGTACACCTACACCCATAGCTGGGACGTACGCGTCTTCAACGAGGCTGCTGCCCGCGACTACCCGTGGATGCTGCACGGCATCAACGTCATGATCTGGGCGCTCACTTTCCCCGAAGCGCGCCTGCAGCTCATCGACTGGGAGGAGACCTGGGCCAAGCCCATGGCCTCACAACTGCGCCTCGCGCACAAAGCGAACCCGGACGACGCACGCCTCAGCCAGGTCTGCGACCACATCAGGCAGGCCGATCCGGTCGCCCGCCGAATCCTCGACGACGACGTCACCACCGTCACCCACCCCGACGGCGACCGCCGCCGCCTCTACCTGCCGCACCAGCACGAGGAGACCGAAGTCGAGTTCGTGGCTCTGCAGAGGCTGGGCGACAACACCCGGCTCATGATCGTTGCACCCGGAGACCTCGCTCAGCGGGCCATGCCCTCCGCTATCCCGGGCATGTAGCGACTGAGGGGCGTTCGCGATCACCGACCGGGGTGCGGCCCCCGCCCTGGTCGCCAACGAAGTCGCGATATTGGTTCAGCTGACAGGCTGGCGCCAGTCGAGCAGGACCCGCTTCTCCGGGACCTGACTGCCCTCCGCCCGCCCAACCCGCACGTGCTCGATCTCCAGCAGCACCAGGCCCCGCTTCGACGCGAACGGGGCCGTACGCCACCAGGCCACCAGGTCGTGCACGTCACCGATCGGCAGGTCTGTCATCTGCTCCAGGTGCTTCAGCCGCACCTTGGACGTCCGTAGATCTTCCTTGCTGGCCCTTTGCGCGGCGACGAACGCGGCCTTCACCATCAGCCCGCGCCCGTACAGATCGCCGATGCCGGCGAACCGCTCGTCGGCACCCGCAATGTGCTCTTTCAAGCGGGCAATCTCCGCCTCGATGTCACGCTGCAACTGCTCAAGCCGCTCACGCGCCCCCGGCTTCAGCAGTTCAGCCAGAACGTGCTCGGCCACGAAGTCTTCGAGCTTCTCGGCGTTGATGCGGGTTCTTCCGCAGCCGTCGCACTTATAGGACGGCGGGGCCTCAGCGTGGGCGCGGCTGCCGATCATGCCCTGTGTGCACTCGTCGCACACCGCGCACCCGCCGGTGACCAGGTACTCGTGCGCCTCACGCGGCGTGCCGCGCTTCTCGCTGCGCTCCACGAACAGATCCTGCAGACGCATGTAGACGTCCGGCTCCAGAACCCGCTCGTCCCAGCCCTCGATCGGCTCGCCGTTCTCATTCAGACCCGCAAGCCGCGGATTGACCAGCAGGCGGTGCAGAACTTCACGGCGGAACTCGTTGCCGCGAGGGGTCAGCATGCCCTTGCTCGTCAGCCACCGCGTCGCCTCGGCTTCCGAATCGCCACCGAGCAGCAGCGTGACGGCCTCCCGCAGCAACGGCGCCTCCTGCGGATGCACCACCCCTGCGCGCACGTAGCCCGACAACCGTCCCACGCAGCAGACTCCGATCAATTATTCGCACCTGCGACCCCTCGCGCCGACAACGCGTTAGGAGCTCCTTAGACCTGACATAGGCCAATGTATATCCGGGTCTGGAGCCATGCATGCGTAAGATCCCGTGAACTGGCCAGCCTTAACGCGATATTTGCAGGCCAGTGGGCACCGCTTGCTGTCGCATGTGACGCGGATCATAGCAACCTGTACGGGGCAAGTTGACTCGCCGCCAATTACACCCACGCTGGAGTGAGGCGGAAGAGGAGCCCGGACGTGCGAAAACGACGCGACGCCCGGGCCGCATAGGTGGCTACACATCCAGAGTGATCCCCAGCGCCTTCCACAAGCTCGCCGTCGACACCTTCTGCGTCTGCCCCAGTGGAATCGTCTGCGCCGGGAACGCGCCGCCCCTGATCAACTCGTACGCCTTGTCCGAACCAATCCCCAACGCGCGAGCCGCCGTCACCACACTCACCGCAGCCGGCAGGGACCTCACTTCCTCGACCGACATCCCGCCACGGCGCCCCTCGGAACGAGTGCGCTGCACGGTCATTACAGATGAGGACAAAGGTGGTCACATCCCTCTTCCCCGCGCCACCTGGCAGGAAGCATACGGCGCCCAAGGAAGCGTCTCCTTCGCTACAGCAAGATCAGGACACGTACGGAAGATCCAGCCCAAACCAGGGAGCCCGCGTGTTCAACGGCACCACTTACCGCCGGTGTAAGTGCACCGAACCGAAACTCGACGACCAAGGCCAGCCGATCCTCAACGTGAACGGCACGCCCAAAGTCCGAGAACTCGGCTCCGCATGCCCCCAGTTGGACAAGCGGGATCACGGCTCCTGGTACTACTACCTCAACCTCCCCGACGGCCCCGGAGGCAAGCGGCGCCGACCCCGCAAAGGTGGCTTCCCCACCTCCAAGGCAGCCAAGGAAGCAGCACAAAAACTCTGGGACGAAGCCACCGACGGCATCGACGTCGACTCCAAGGAAACCGTCGCCGCCTACCTCAACCGCTGGCTCGACAAGCGCGTTGACTTCAAGCGCGGCACCCGCGAGGAGTACCGCGACTGCATCGACCGCATCCTCATACCCGCGCTCGGCCACCTCGCCATGCGCGAACTACGCGAGCGCCACATCCAGGAGATGTTCAAACAGGTCTGGGCCTTCAACGAGGTCAAGGCAGCCAACCAGATCACCGCCCAGCAGGCCAAAGCCGAATGCGAAGACGCCTACCGAGCGTGGAAACAAGCCCCCGCACCCCGCCCCCGCCACTTCCGCCAGCGGTGGGACGCAGCCAAAGCCGCCCTCAAAGAGGCCCGCACCAAGCCCCGCCGCAACACCGGCCCCGGCACACAAAGGAAATACAAGAACACCCTCGCCGCAGCCCTCAGCGACGCGGTCACCGAAAAACTGATCACCGAGAACTGGGCGAAGCACATCACCCTCCCCAAGTACGAACGCCCCGAAGCCCTCGTCTGGACAGACGAACGCGTCGCCCGCTGGAAGCTCACCGGCGAAAAACCCAGCCCCGTCATGGTGTGGACCCCCAACCAGACCGGCGAATTCCTCGACGCCGCAGTCGACCACCCCATGTACATCATGTGGCACCTCATGGCCTTCCGCGCTCCACGCCGCGGCGAAGCAACAGGCCTGCCCTGGAGCGAAGTCGACATGACCCGAGGCGTCGCCCGGATCGTCGAGCAACTCTCCACCAACTCCTCCTATGAGGTATGGGAAGACACCCCCAAGAGCCGCGCAGGCAAACGCGCCGTCACCCTCGACTACGCGACCTTCGCCCTCTTGACCGCCTGGCGCGACGTACAACAAGCCCAACGAGCCGAGTGGGAACAAAAGCACCGAGACGACCCCAGCAAGTACGGCCCCTACAACGACTCCGGCAAGGTCTTCACCCAAGCCGACGGCCGACCCCACCACCCCAGCAACGTCTCCCAAGCCTTCGAACGATTCATCAAACGCCTCGGCCTGCCCCCGATCCGACTCCACGACCTACGGCACTGCGCCGCATCACTCAGCCTCGCCGCCGGCCTGTCCATGAAGGCCATCCAGGCCCTACTCGGCCACAGCAGCTACCAGCTCACCGCCGACACTTACACCTCACTGATGCCGCAGTTCGAGCAGGCAGCAGCCAACGCACCCGTCGACCTCGTACCGCGCCGCAAGGCAATCGAGCAGGCCACCCGGGAGGATCCCCCCGCTGGGGCCACGACTGGGGATCAGACCAGCGACGACGAGCCCCACCTTTACCTCGTCTTGCCTTCGGTTCCTCCAGGCGAAGCCTCGGACGCTGCCTGACGGGTTGTCCCCCATTTGTCCCCCGGGCCACAAAATAGCCCCCGTGGAAGTCGCTCCGCGGGGGCGGTTTGGTGCATCACTGCAGGCCAGAGGCGTGGGTTCCTGCCGTTGCCCCCTCGGATTATGTCCGGACAATCGAACTACACAACTTCCCGTCAACAACTCGTGGAGCTACGCTCGGCCCGTGCCGAAACCAGAAGTGGACCCGACCGTGTCGCTCGAACTCAGTGTGGACCGGAGTTCTCCGGTGCCGTTGTACTTCCAGCTGTCCCAGCAGCTCGAAGCGGCGATCGAGCACGGAGCGCTCACCCCCGGCAGCCTGCTGGGCAATGAGATCGAGCTGGCCGCACGGCTCGGCCTGTCCCGGCCCACTGTCCGCCAGGCCATCCAGTCCCTCGTCGAGAAGGGCCTCCTGGTGCGGCGCCGAGGTGTCGGCACGCAGGTCGTGCACAGCCAGGTCAAACGCCCGCTGGAGCTCTCCAGCCTTTACGACGACCTGGAGGCGGCCGGACAGCGCCCCGCCACCAGGGTGCTCGTCAACACGGTCGTCCCGGCGACCGCCGAGGTCGCCGCCGCCCTCAACGTGGCCGAGGACAGCGACGTGCACCGGGTGGAGCGCCTCCGCCTCGCGCACGGCGAACCGATGGCGTACCTGTGCAACTTCATCCCGCCGGGCCTGCTCGACCTGAACACCGCACAGCTGGAGGCGACGGGCCTCTACCGCATGATGCGCGCCGCCGGAATCACCCTGCACAGCGCCCGCCAGACGATCGGCGCCCGCGCCGCCACCGCCGCCGAGGCGGACCGCCTCGCCGAAACCGAGGGCGCCCCACTCCTCACCATGCAACGCGTCACGTTCGACGACACGGGCAGAGCGGTCGAGTACGGCACCCACACGTACCGGCCGACCCGTTACTCCTTCGAGTTCCAGCTGCTTGTGCGGTCATGACCGCGGCGTTCTCGCGGTCCTGACCGTTTTTGCACCTCCTTGTCGAGTTGGTTGCAATGTCAGGACAATCCAGTCGGCGTGAACTGCACCATGCCCGTTAAGGGGCGCGGGGAACTGCGCGACCAGCCACAAACAACCCGCACCCAACATCAATTGCGTACCCCCCTTTGCTCCCCCGCTCGGCACTCAGCGTGAGCGTGCGGCAGAATCGGGCCTTGATGAGCACCTACGGCAACTTCACCGCCCCCATAGGCTCCCGCCGCGCCCCGGCGCTCCGAACCGTCGGCACCCGGGAGCGCCGCTCGCACCTGACCGCACCCCGCGTGCCAACGGTCGGCATCGACATCGGCGGCACCAAGGTGATGGCGGGCGTCGTCGACGCCGACGGCAACATCCTGGAGAAGCTCCGCGCGGAGACCCCGGACAAGTCCAAGAGCCCCAAGGTCGTCGAGGACACCATCGTCGAACTGGTCCTGGACCTCTCCGACCGGCACGACGTGCACGCCGTCGGCATCGGCGCGGCCGGCTGGGTCGACGCCGACCGCAACCGCGTCCTGTTCGCCCCGCACCTGTCGTGGCGCAACGAGCCCCTCCGGGACCGCCTCGCGGGCCGGCTCGCCGTGCCCGTGCTGGTCGACAACGACGCCAATGCCGCCGCGTGGGCGGAATGGCGTTTCGGCGCGGGCCGCGGCGAGGACCACCTGGTCATGATCACGCTGGGTACCGGCATCGGCGGCGCGATCCTGGAGGACGGCCAGGTCAAGCGCGGCAAGTACGGCGTCGCGGGTGAGTTCGGCCATATGCAGGTCGTGCCCGGCGGCCACCGCTGCCCGTGCGGCAACCGCGGCTGCTGGGAGCAGTACAGCTCCGGCAACGCGCTGGTCCGCGAGGCCAAGGAGCTGGCCGCCGCCGACTCCCCGGTGGCGTACGGGATCATCGAGCACGTCAAGGGCAACATCGCCGACATCACCGGCCCGATGATCACCGAGCTGGCCCGTGAGGGCGACGCCATGTGCATCGAGCTGCTGCAGGACATCGGACAGTGGCTCGGCGTCGGCATCGCCAACCTGGCGGCCGCCCTGGACCCGTCCTGCTTCGTCATCGGCGGCGGCGTCAGCGCGGCAGACGACCTGTTGATCGGCCCCGCACGGGACGCCTTCAAGCGTCAGCTCACCGGCCGCGGCTACCGTCCCGAGGCCCGTATCGCCCGCGCCCAGCTCGGCCCCGAGGCCGGCATGGTCGGCGCCGCCGACCTCGCCCGTCTGGTCGCCCGCCGCTTCCGCCGCGCCAAGCGACGCCGGGTCGAGCGGTACGAGCGCTACGAGCGGTACGTGGAGACCCGCCGCTCCACCCGGGACACCGCATGACCGCCGCACTGCCGCGTCAGTCCCTGCCCCCGGACGAGCCGCTCCGGCCGGCCGAGGACCGCCGTCACAAGATCCGCCGCCGGGCGCTCACCCTGCTCATCATCGGGCTGCTCATCGGCGTCCCGGCCGGCTATCTGGTGATCTCCGCAAACCAGAGCCGCGACAGCGGCAAGGACAAGGAGGCCAAGTACGCGGCGACCGGTCTCACCAAGGGCTGGCCGTCGAAGGTGCAGCGCCGCCTCTACCAGGTGCCGATGCCGCACCCGTCGGGCAAGGTCGCGAGCTACGAGACCAACAACTGGAAGACCAGCCGTCTCTACGTCCAGTTCCAGACGCCCCTGCGGAACCTCGACGTCTTCCTCCACGACATGGGCGTCACCCGCGCCGACCTGAAGCGGGGCGACATCACCATCAGCGCGCGCGACCAGAAGATCACCGGCTGGGACTTCACCAGCCCGGGCCCCTGGTACGGCCTGGTCCACAAGCAGAAGGCGCCCAAGCCCACCCAGTACGTCATGATGAGCCTGGGGAACCGGAACAACCCGTTCTTCTACGTCGTCTCCCGCACGGTTCCGTGACGGAACGGGCCCCGGGACCGCCACCGGAGCCGATTGTCAGACCCCGCCCGTAGAGTCGAAGACATCTGATCCGACACACGGGCGGGAGGTGACAGGTCGTATGGGCGACACGGCTGCGGTGGCCGGGCGAGCGGGGGAGCGGGAGCCGGGTGCGGAGGAGTCCGTGCCCGTCCGGCTTGCGGCCGTCTTCCTGCCCGCCCCGCTGCCCAGGGACGGCCGGATCGCCTTCTGGGACCCGGAGGGCGGCCCACTGCCCGCCGGGGACACCGAGCTCACCGTCGTACGACGGCATGGCGCGGGAGCGCGGCGCAGGACCGCCCCCGCGCTGTCTTTGCCCGTCGGGAAGGCCCTGCCCCATCTCGTCCGCGCCCGGCGCGACCCGGCCGCCCACCCCGCCACCGCCTGCTGGGGCGCGGCCGCACTGCACGCGCTGAGGCTCATCGCCCGCGGACGCCTGCTGCCCGGCCTGACGGCCACCGGCCACGACGCCTGGCGGGCCGGCCCCCTGGACCCGGACGACATCGCGCACATCCGGTCGGTCGCCGCGGCCCTGCCGTACGAGGGCCACGCCGTCCCGCTGCCCGGACCGGGCCCGCTCCGGCTGCCCGAGCCGGAGGCGCTGATGCGCTCCTTCCTGGACGCGGTCGCCGACACCCTCCCCCGCACCCCCGCCGCACCGCACGCCTCCGGCAGGCCCTTCGCCGACCGCCGCCCGCAGCGCCTGCCCGACGCCCACGACTGGGCCGCCGAGGTCGCCGCCGGCATGGACGCGGGCGTGCGCATCTCGCTCCGCCTCGACCTGTCGGCGTACGAGCTGTTCGACGGCGAGGAGGGCGTGCGCACCGCGGGCGCCGCGATCGTCCAGGTGCACAGCCTCGCCGACCCCACCCTGATCGCCGACGCGGCGGCCCTGTGGGCGGGCGAGGCGGACGCGGCGTTCGGCCCACGCGCGCGCGTGGACGCGGCCCTCGCCGTGCGGCGAGCGGCCCGTATCTGGCCGCCGCTCGACCGGCTCTCCGAGCAGGACGTGCCCGACGTCCTGGCGCTGTACGACGAGGAGCTGGGCGAACTGCTCGGCGTGGCGGCGACCCGGCTCGCGGCCGCCGGGGTCGCCGTGCACTGGCCCCGGGACCTCGCCCAGGACCTCAGCGCGGCCGCGGTGGTACGGCCGGCGCCGGGCTCCGCGACCGACGGCACCGGCTTCTTCGAGAGCGAGGAACTCCTCCAGTTCCGCTGGCAGTTGGCGGTCGGCGGCGACCCGCTCAGCGAGGCCGAGATGGACGCCCTCGCCGAGGCCCACCGCCCGGTCGTGCGGCTGCGGGACCGCTGGGTCCTGGTCGACCCCGCCCTGGTCCGCAAGGCCCGCAAGCGCGAACTGGGCCTGCTCGACCCGGTCGACGCGCTCTCCGTCGCGCTCAGCGGCAGCGCGGAGGTGGACGGCGAGACGGTCGAGGCGGTACCGGTCGGCGCCCTGGCCGCCCTGCGCGACCGCCTGACGGCCGGGCTGCGCCCCGCCGAACCGCCCGCGGACCTGCATGCCACCCTCCGCGACTACCAACTCCGGGGCCTGGCCTGGCTGGACCTCATGACCACCCTCGGCCTGGGTGGCTGCCTCGCCGACGACATGGGGCTGGGCAAGACGATCACGCTCATCGCGCTGCACCTGAAGCGCGCCCGCAGCGAGCCGACCCTGGTGGTCTGCCCGGCCTCCCTCCTGGGCAACTGGCAGCGGGAGATCACCCGGTTCGCACCCGGCGTCCCCGTCCGCCGCTTCCACGGCCCGGACCGCACCCTGGAGGAGGTGACCGGCGGCTTCGTCCTCACCACCTACGGCACGATGCGGACGACGGCACCGCGACTGGCCGAACAGCGCTGGGGCATGGTCGTCGCGGACGAGGCGCAGCACGTCAAGAACCCGTACTCGGCGACGGCGAAGGCCCTGCGCACGATCCCGTCCCCCGCGCGCGTGGCCCTCACCGGAACCCCGGTGGAGAACAACCTCTCCGAGCTCTGGGCCCTGCTCGACTGGACGACACCCGGACTCCTCGGCCCGCTGAAGTCCTTCCGCGCCCGCCACGCGCGCGCGGTGGAGAACGGCGAGGACGAGGAGGCGGTGACCCGCCTGGCCCGTCTGGTCCGTCCCTTCCTCCTGCGCCGCAAGAAGTCCGACCCCGGCATCGTCCCCGAGCTGCCGCCCAAGACGGAGACGGACCACCCCGTGCCGCTCACCCGCGAACAGGCGGCCCTCTACGAGGCAGTGGTACGCGAGTCCATGCTTGCCATCGAGACCTCCGACGGCATCGCACGCCGGGGCCTGGTGCTCAAGCTGCTCGGCGCGCTGAAGCAGATCTGCAACCACCCCGCGCTGTATCTCAAGGAGGAAGGGACCCAGGCCGACCGTCTACTGGCCCGTTCCGGCAAACTCGCCCTCCTCGACGAGCTGTTGGACACGCTGCTGGCGGAGGACGGTTCGGCACTCGTCTTCACCCAGTACGTCGGAATGGCCCGCCTGATCACCGCGCACCTGGCCAGCCGAGCGGTTCCCGTGGAACTGCTCCACGGCGGCACGCCGGTCCCGGAGCGCGAGCGCATGGTGGACCGCTTCCAGAGCGGCGCGACCCCGGTCCTGGTCCTCTCGCTCAAGGCGGCCGGCACCGGCCTGAACCTCACCCGCGCGGGCCACGTCATCCACTTCGACCGCTGGTGGAACCCGGCGGTCGAGGAACAGGCCACCGACCGCGCCTACCGCATCGGCCAGACCCAGCCGGTCCAGGTCCACCGCCTCATCACCGAGGGCACGGTCGAGGACCGTATCGCCGAGATGCTGGAGTCCAAGCGGGCCTTGGCCGACGCCATCCTCGGCTCCGGCGAGTCGGCCCTCACGGAACTGACCGACCGCGAGCTCACCGACCTGGTGTCCCTCCGGAGGCCGACATGACCCCCGGCCCGGCCGACGAGGCCCGCCGGGCGCTGAGGGAGGCCCGGCAGCGGGAGAAGCCCGCGGGCGGGGGACCGGGGCAGCCCAGGGCTGAGGGGCAGGAGCCGGCGCCGGATCGGAGTGCGGAGCAGCAGCCGATGCCTGCCAATCATGCGGCGCAGAAGGCGGTGACGGAGAAGGTTCCCGAACAGGAGGCTTCCGGGGCGCCTGAGGGCGTCGAGCGCGGCGAGCCACGGCCCGGTGATGCCGCCCGTGCTGCGCTGCGCCGGGCGATGTCCACCAGACGCAGCGCGGGCGCGACGGGAGGGCTCACGGATGCCGTGGCTTCCGGCCCCGCTTCGACGGGCTCGGGTACGGATGCTTCGGGGGCTTCGGAGACGAGGGACTCGGGCGGGACTGCTTCGGGGGTGACGTCCGGTCGCGGTGGGAATGCGGATGCGGGCGGGCCGGGTGCGTCGATGGTCTCTGCGCGGCGTGGCATAGACGGTGGCACAGGGGATTGGTTGACGGATGCCATGACCTCTCGTGCCGTGTCGGGGATCACGGCCGGGGACGCTTCGGAGATGACGTCCGATGCGAAGGCGGATGCGGGTGGGTCTGCTGGGGCGGCGGTTTCTGTGCGGGGTGGGGTGGGTGGAGGTGTCGCGGGGCGGTTTGTGGACGCTGTGGTGCCCGGTCGGGGCTTGGGGGGCTCGGGTGGGGACGCTTCGGAGATGGCGTCCGATGTGGAGGCGGACGGGGGTGGGTCTGCTGGGGCGGCGGTTTCTGTGCGGGGTGGGGTGGGTGGAGGTGCTGCGGAGCGGATTGTCGACGCTGTGGTCCCCGGTCCGGGTTCGGGAGGCTTGGGCGGGGGTGTGTCGGGCATTGCGTCCAGCGGGGAAGTAGACGCGGACGGGCCTGTTGGGGCGGCAGGGGCCGCTCGGCCTGGCATTGGCGGCGGTCGTACGGGCCGAACTGCGGACGCAGTGGCTCCTGATCTCGCATCGGACGACGCGGCGGACGATCTGCTGTCCAGGGGCACCTCGGGCAGGGCCTCCGGCGCGGCAGCGAGTGGCGAGTGCTCCGGCGGGGCGTCGAAGCCCGCCTCGCCGGACCGGCCGAGTGAGGCGCCGCGTTCCGCACTGCCGGACGTGGCGCCGGAGGCGAGCGGTGCGATGCCGGGCAGGGGGACGCGGCCTCAGGGTGGGGAAGCAGACCCTGCCGGCGCGCGCCCCGCTGATGTCGCGCGCGAAGCGTTGCGTGCCGCGCGGGCGGAGTCGCGTCAGGCTCGGGAGGACGCCGAGCGTGCCCGAGCCGAGGCCGGGCGTCGGCCGCGGCGGGCGGCGTCGGCGGCCGACAGAAGCCGCGGCGGTTCGCCCCGCCGTGCCGTCGGCGTCCAGGCGCGGGACCTGAGGGAGTTCCTCGCCGATGCCTTCCGTATGCCTTCCTCGGCGGCCGAGCCGGAAGTGGCCCACGACGACAACAACACTGCACGGGAAGGGAGTTCGGATCCCCGGACGTCCACGTCCACGTCCACGTTCGCGTCCGCCTCCATGCCCATGCCCACGTCCATGCCCACGCCCGGCGACGGTCCGCGGGCAGCCGGACTCGCCGAGCCCCCCGCCGAAGCCCACCTCCCCGGCACGGCCCCCCTCGGTACCGACTCGCCGACCAGCTCCACCACCCTCCGACACCACTCCATGGCCGCCCCCGCCCGCGACGGCGAGTTGCGCCGCACCTTCCCCGCATTCCCGTCCCGTGCCTCCCTCGCCCCGGCCACCCCGGCCACCTCAGCTTCCCCGGACGACGCCCGCTTCGCGGAGACGTGGTGGGGCAATGCCTGGGTCGCGGCCTTGGAAGAAGGGGCGCTGGACGCCAAGCGGCTGGCGCGTGGCCGGAGTTATGCCGAGCAGGGCCATGTGGACGCCATCACGGTGACGCCAGGCCTCGTGCTCGCGTATGTGCAGGGCAGCCGCCCGCGCCCGTACCGCGTGCAGGTGCGGCTGCGCACGCTGGACGACGCCGACTGGGCGCGGTTCCTGGACGCCGCCGCCGAGCGGCCGGGGCACATCGCGGCGCTGCTCGACAAGGAGCTGCCCCAGTCCCTCGCCGACTGCGGAGTGCCCTTGCTGCCGGGCCCGCGCGACCTCGACCCGCACTGCAGCTGCCCCGACCACGGTCACCCCTGCAAACACGCCGCCGCCCTCTGCTACCAGACGGCGCGTCTGCTCGACGCCGACCCCTTCGTACTGCTCCTGCTGCGCGGCCGCGGGGAACGCGAGCTGCTCGACGCCCTCTCCCGGCTGAGCGCCGCCCGCGCGGCCCGCGCCGCCCAGGAGCAGGAACCGGCCCCGCTCCCCGGCGTGCGTGCCGCCGAAGCCCTCCTGCCGCGCCAACTCCCCCCGCTCCCGACGCCGTTGCCCGTCCCGCCGCACCCCGAGCAACCCCCGGTCTACCCGGCGGCCCCGGGCGGCCCCGACCCCTTCGCGCTGGACCAACTGGCGACCGACGCCGCCGCCCGCGCCCATGCCCTGCTCAGCACCGGCCGCGACCCGGTGGCGGAGCTGACGCTGTGGCAGGACGCGGTCCGGCTCGCTGCCGCCCGTCCCGGCTCCGGCCTCACCGCCGGCACCCGCGCGCTCTACGCCTCGCTCGCCTCCGCCGCGGGCCGCACCCCCGCCGAGCTGGCCCGCGCGGTCGCCGCCTGGCGGCAGGGCGGCCTCGAAGGGCTCGCCGTCCTCGAGGAACCCTGGGACCCGCCGGCCGGACGCTTCGACCGCGCCCGCCCTCTCCTCCTCGCCGCAGACCTTCCGGCCTTCAGACCCAGACGCAACCACCTCACCCACCCCCGCGGCCACGTCCAGCTCCGCCTCGGCCGCGACGGCCTGTGGTACGCCTACGAGTCGGAGCCGGGCCACGACGACTGGTGGCCCCGCGGCACCCCGGACCTCGACCCGGTGGGCGCCCTCACCGGCCTGGGCACACCGAGCGACCTCTGAGTGATCCTGCACACGCAGGGCGCACAAGCAGGACGCACGCGCAGAACCGCCCTTTCGACGCACCGCGCCCTCGGCACACCGCCCCTTCGACACGCTGGCCCGGCATCCGGTGAAGGCGGTGTGAGGGTTCACCGGTGATCCGCGGGAGCCAGGTGTAAGGACGTGGGGCCCCGCGTCCGGAAGGCAAGAAAAGGCGGTTAGCGTGGAGCGGTGAGTGAGACGAAGACCCCTGCCCTCCAGTACCGCTTCGACGGCCCGGAAGACGCCCCGGTCCTCATCCTCGGTCCCTCCCTCGGCACGACGTGGCACATGTTTGATCGCCAGGTGCCCGAGCTGACGAAGCAGTGGCGCGTCTTCCGCTTCGATCTGCCGGGGCACGGCGGCGCGCCCGCGTACCCCGTGGGCTCGGTGGGCGAAATCGCCTCCCGGCTGCTGACCACGCTCGACGGGCTCGGCGTACAGCGCTTCGGCTACGCGGGCTGTGCGCTCGGCGGTGCGATCGGTCTGGAGCTGGCCCTGCGCCACCCGGAGCGGCTCGCCTCGCTCGCGGTGATCGCCAGTTCGCCCCGTTTCGGCACGGCCGACGAGTTCCGGCAGCGGGGGGTGATAGTGCGGACGAACGGACTCGACCCCATAGCCCGTACCTCCCCCGACCGCTGGTTCACCGGCGGGTTCGCCGCCGCGCAGCCCGCGATCACCGACTGGGCCGTGCAGATGGTCCGCACCACGGACCCCGGCTGCTACATCGCCGCCTGCGAGGCCCTTGCGGCGTTCGACGTACGGCCCGAACTCGGCCGGGTGGGCGTGCCGACCCTCGTCCTCGTCGGCTCGGAGGACAAGGTCACCGGGCCCGCCGAGGCCCGCACCCTGGTCGCCGGCATTCCCGACGCGCGCCTCGCCGTCGTCCCCGGCGCCTCCCACCTGGTGCCGGTGGAGCAGCCCGTCGCCGTCACCGACCTGCTGGTCCGGCACTTCTCCACCGCCTGGCAGCCCGGCTACGTCGAGTCGTCGACCGGCCAGATCGCCATCCCGGCGGCCCCCGTCAAGTCCGTACTCGCACCGCCTCCGCAGCCCCAGCTGCCCGCGCCGATCGCCGAGATAGCCCCGGCGCCCGTCGTGCCCGCACCGGCGAACGGCCGCCCTGACCCCTACGACGCCGGGATCAAGGTCCGCCGCGAGGTGCTCGGCGACGCGCACGTCGACCGGGCGCTGGCGCAGGCGGACGAGTTCTCCGGGGACTTCCAGGAGTTCATCACCCGGTACGCATGGGGCGAGATCTGGGACCGCCCCGGCCTCGACCGGCGCTCGCGCAGCTGCGTGACCCTCACCGCCCTCGTCGCGGGCGGCCACCTGGACGAACTCGCCTTCCACACCCGCGCCGCCCTGCGCAACGGCCTCACCCCGAGCGAGATCAAGGAGGTGCTGCTGCAGGCGGCCGTCTACTGCGGCGTACCGGCGGCGAACAGCGCGTTCAAGGTGGCCCAGCAGGTCATAAGAGAGGAAACGACCCCCACCGAGTGATCACCCGAGTGATCACCCACCGGTTCCCGAGTGATCGTCAGCCGGGCAGCAGAAGCACCAGTCTCAGCCGCCCGGACTCCCCGTGAACGGGGCAGGATGGGAGCCATGAAGCTCACGAAGAAGTCGCACTCCTGCGTCCGTCTCGAGAAGGACGGGCGCACGCTCGTCCTCGACCCCGGCGGGTTGACCGAGCAGGACGCCGCGATCGGTGCGGAAGCGATCCTCGTCACGCACGAGCACCCCGATCACTTCGACGAGGGCCGGCTGCGGGCGGCCATGGAGGCCGACCCGGCCGCCGAGATCTGGACCCTCGCCTCCGTCGCGGAGCAGATCTCTGCCGCCTTCCCGGGCCGTGTGCACACCGTCGGCCACGGCGACACGTTCACCGCCGCGGGCTTCGACATCCAGGTCCACGGCGAGCTGCACGCCGTCATCCACCCGGACATCCCGCGCATCACGAACGTCGGCTACCTCGTCGACGGCGGCAAGGTCTTCCACCCCGGCGACGCCCTCACCGTCCCCGACCACCCGGTCGAGACGCTGATGCTCCCGGTGCAGGCCCCCTGGAGCAAGATCTCCGAGGTCATCGACTACGTCCGCGAGGTCAAGCCGCAGCGCGCCTACGACATCCACGACGCCCTGCTCACGGACCTCGCCCGCCCGATCTACGACCGCCAGATCGGCGCGCTCGGCGGTTCGGAACACCTGCGGCTGACGCCGGGAGACTCGGCGGAGGTCTGAGGAGGGCCCATGGACGGCGGGCGGGGCGGCGTTGTCAGACCCGCCCGGTAGGTTGTGAGGCATGCGCATCGCGACCTGGAACGTGAACTCGATCACCGCCCGCCTGCCAAGGCTCCTGGCCTGGCTGGAGAGCAGCGGCGCGGACGTGCTGTGCCTCCAGGAGGCCAAGCTGGCCGAGGACCAGTTCCCCTTCGACCAGCTGCGCGAGGCGGGCTACGAAGCGGCGGTGAACGCGACCGGCAGGTGGAACGGCGTGGCGGTGCTCTCCCGCGTCGGCCTGAAGGACGTGACCAAGGGCCTGCCCGGCGACCCCGGGTACGACGGCAGCGAAGAGCCCCGCGCCATCTCGGCGACCTGCGGCCCGGTCCGCGTCTGGTCGGTGTACGTGCCGAACGGACGCGAGGTGGACCACCCCCACTACGCCTACAAGCTCCAGTGGTTCGAGGCCCTCAAGGCGGCCGTCGCCGACGACGCGGCGGGCGGCCGCCCGTTCGCGGTCCTGGGCGACTACAACGTGGCCCCGACGGACGACGACGTCTACGACGTGGCGGCCTTCGAGGGCCTCACCCACGTCACCCCGGCCGAGCGCGCGGCCCTGGCGTCCCTGCGCGAGGCAGGCCTCTCGGACGTGGTCCCGCGCCCCCTCAAGTACGACCACCCCTTCACGTACTGGGACTACCGCCAGCTCTGCTTCCCCAAGAACCGAGGCATGCGCATCGACCTGGTCTACGGCAACGACCCGTTCGCCAAGGCGGTCACCGACGCCTACGTCGACCGCGAGGAACGCAAGGGCAAGGGCGCGTCGGACCATGCACCGGTGGTGGTCGACCTGGAGGTGTAGAGCACTACCTCCAAATCCGTCCGGCGTGCACGAACGAGGCCGCCTCAGCCACTTCCGGCCTGTCCGGCGTGCACGGATAAGGCCGCCTCAGCCACTTTCAGCCCGTCCGGCGTGTACGGATAAGGCCGCCTCAGCCACTTCCAGCCCGTCCGGCGTGCACGGACGAGGCCGCCTCAGCCACTTTCAGCCCGTCCGGCGTTTGAGGACGAGGCCGTTCAGGCCGAAGCGGGGTCTGGGGGCGCAGCCCCCAGGCGGTCACGGCACCAGAGCGCGCAGATCCACGGATCGGGCCATCGCAGCCAACCCCACATCACCGGGGTGCAGATGATCCCCACTGTCGTAAGCGGAGCGCATCCGCGTCGGATGCTGCGGATCCCGCAACGCCGCATCGAAGTCGAGCACGGCGTCGAACACCCCCGAGCCCCGGATCCACGCGTTCACCGCGGAGCGCTCCGCCTCGACGGCGGCCGTGCACCGCACCTCGCCCTCGCAGGGCAGGATCGTGCCGGCCAGCATCCGTAGGCCCCGCGCATGCCCGCGGTCCGCGATCTCCCGCAGCCCCGCGACGATCTGCGCCGCCGTGGTCTGCCCCCGCACGTCGTTCACACCCTCGAAGACGATCGCCGTACGCGCCGAGGTCTGGGCCAGGACATCCCTGTCGAACCGGTGCAGGGCACTGACTCCGGCCAGGTCCGTGGAGACGCCGTCGCCGGGATACCGGTCGGTGACCACACGGTTTCCGGAGATCCCCTGGTTGAGCACGCCATAGTGCGGGACCACATGCTGCTTCAGCAGCCGTGCGGCCAGCACATTGGGCCACCGCCGGTTCGCGTCCGTCGTGGACCGGTCCCCGTCGGTGATCGAGTCCCCGAGCAGCACCACCGATCCCGGCCCGCCGCTCACGTCCACTCCGGTCAGCAGCGGCCACCTGGTCAGGACCTTGGTGTACGCCGCCGCGGAGCCCTCCGCAGTGTGGTCGCCCGCCACGCTCACATACGACCGCTGCACCGCGAGCTGGTGCACGGGTGCCGCCGTCACCGTGCCGGGCAGATGGAAACTCACCAGCAGATTCGCGTCCGGGGGCACCACAAAGCCGAGCGGATCGCTGAACGCCTGTGCCCCGGCCGGGATTTCGACCCCGGCCGCACCCCGGAAGGCAAGCCGCACCGGCACGTCCCGCGCCGTCGCGCCCTCCTTCTGCACGGCCACCGTCGCGCTCCCGATCCGTACCGGCGCCGCCGCGAACGTGTTGTCGAACCGCAGCCGTACCCGCGGCCCGCCCACCGAGGTGTGCACCACCAGCCGCACGGTCCGGTCACTCCACGGCCCCACGGCCGGGATGCCGGAGGTCGCGGCCGCCCAACTGCCGGTCCAGCCCCGGTCCGCCCCCCGCACGGCCAGCGCGAAGACATGCAGACCGGCAGCGCGCGGCAGCTGCACGGAGGCGACCTGGAGCCCCCGCACCAGCGGCACCGTCACGACGTACAGCCGTGCCTGCTCGGCGAGTTGACCGGCGGGTGTGTTGATGTGCGGCAGCGCCACCGCCTTCGTGGCGAGCGGGCCGGTGCGCCAGTCGGGGGCGGTCAGCGTGTACGAGGAGCGGGTGCCGTTCCGGTACGAGACCGAGCCGGTGCCGCTCACGTCGGCCCCGCCCGTGCCCGCCACCAGGAAGGCCAGCGCGTCGCCGCGCCCGCCGACGCGCACGGTCTGTCCGTCGGCGAGTACGTTGTCCGGCTTGCCCGGTAGCCGCCGCGGCCAGGTCAGCCGGGCCCCCTGCACGGTGAGTGCGCGGCCGGGTGCCCAGCCCGCGGCCGTCAGGTCCTGCGCAGGCAGGGAGGCACCCAGGCCGTCGAAGTCCGCCAGACCCGGACGGGCGGCGTCGCTGACCGCAGTGCTGTTGAAGAACCGCTCCAGCGGCAGCGGTTCCGCGCTGTCGCCGTCGGCCGCCCGTGCCGCCGCGGCCGGCGCCAGCATGGCGAACGAGACGATGGCAACCGCGAATCCCCGCACATGTCGACGCACGGCCGACTCCTCCCGCTCACCGGTGGGACGAAAGACGCATCGCGAAGCTAGAGAGACGACAGACACCCGTCAACGAGCCATGCACGGACTCGACGCGAAATAGCCCCGAAGTGACCGCCCGCGCGCCTGTGGTGCGTACGCCGGTGCGAATGACACGCTGGAAGGTATGAAGATCCCTTTTCTGGGCCACCGTCATGAGAAGCACGGCATCCCCGACCCGGAGGGAATCGCCGAACTCCTCTCCGAGTGCGAACTGCTCCGCTCCCAGGCGTCCCGGGAGGGCGTCCAACTCGACGACTCCGCCGCCTCGTTGGAGGCACTCGACCAGCTGCTGCCGCGCTGGCGGGACGACCCGGAGGTGCTGCACTGGCTCGGGAACGACGCGGGCCTCTATCTCGGCACCGTCATCGTGCGCACCGTGCCCGGCGCCGCCTGGGAGATCTGGCCGGACGGCCAGCCCGTCGTACGGCTGGCCTCGGGCCGCGAGTTCGACGTGCTGACCTCAGGGCACGAGTGGGCCGCCAGCGGGGTTCCCGAGCTCTCGCAGCTGTACGGCGAGGTCGCGGAGACATGAACCCGTGAGGCCATGAACCACCGACCTAAGATCGACGTAAATACGGCTTATGCCCGAAAAGTGCGTGTCGTGAGGTAAGTCAACTCTCGCCCGGATAGTTTGCGGCCACCACGACACAGCTGAGAGTGAGTAGGGCTGCGAATGGCCGTCGATCCGCTGATCGAACTGCATGACGTCAACAAGTACTACGGGGAGTTGCATGTCCTGCAGGACATGACGAAGGTCGTCGTCACCCACGAGACGGGCTTCGCCCGCTCGGCCGTCGGCCGCGTCGTCTTCATGGCCGACGGCCGCACCGTCGAGGACCGTGCCGTCCAGGACCGCGCCCCCGAGGAGTTCTTCACCGCCCCGCGCGGCGAGCGCGCCAAGGACTTCCTTTCCAAGATCCTCCAGCACTGAGCGACAGAGCCATGCCCGGACGGCGGCAGCCGGAGATCACTGCTTGCGCAGCGGAATCGACACGTACGACGGGTCGTTCGCGGGCGAGGAGAAGGTCAGCTGAGCGCCGGACGGGTTGTGCTCGATGTAGAGCGGGTCGACCGTGTCGACGACCAGGGCGAGCCGGTGCCCTGCCGGGACGTCGTAGGCCGTGGAGAACAGATCCAGGTCGAGACCGAACGGCTTTCCGGGCGTGCGCCCGTGGAAGGTGTACGGCGCGTTGCTGACCAGCTTGCCGAGGCCGAGCGGCCCCACGTCGTAGAGATAGGCGACGAGGGTGCCGCTCTCCTTGGTCGGGGTGACTGTGGTGTGCAACTCGGCCGTACCGCGGATCTGTTGGGTGGTGTCGTACTTCTCCGACTGCCATACGGCGGCCCAGCGGCGGGGGAGCAGGGGGATCCAGGCCATCGGGGGAATCTTGGCCACCTGGTCGAGGATGCTGGACAGGAAGACGATGCCGCCGTCCGCCCCGGAGTCGACGTTGGTGTGGATCGTGGTCGTGCCGGCGAGGTCGATCTTCCGGCTGGTCGCGGCGAGCGACTTCCAGTCCGGATAGCCCTCGTAGCCGCCCGTGGAACGGGACTTGAGCTGGACCGGCTCCTCGCGGTTGATGCCGTTGTCCTCGCCCTTGAGGTAGTGGTCGAACCAGCGCTCGGTGTCGGTCCATACGTCGTTGGGCAGTCCGAACAGCCCGGTCAGCTCGGCGGTCGCGTGGTCGCCGGGGCGGAACTCCAGCCGCTTGGGGCCGGTCAGCTTCTCGTAGAAGTCCGCGTACTGATTGGGCGGGAAGATCGTGTCACCCCAGGCGTTGGCCATCATGACCGCGGCGCCGTTCTTGTTCAGTTGGTCCACGTATGTAGCGGCCGAACGTTTCTTCCCCCAATCGATCATCTCCTGTTCCTTGGAGAGGTTGGAGGCGTAGAAGTTGTCGAAGATCTCCCGGATTTCGGGGCTCTGACGGCCGGTGACCAGGCTCGCACCGTCCAGCAGGGCCGCCGCCTGGACGTGCTGGGTGCGGCCGGAGTAGATCGAGTCGATCAGGTCGGCCCAGCCGCTGAGGGAGGCGACCGCCTTGATGCGCTGGTCGTGCGCGGCGGCGAGCAGGCTTATGCCCGCGCCGTACGAGACGCCCGCCATGCCGATGTGCTTCGAGTCCGCCGGGGTGTTGGCGAGTGCCCAGTCGATGACCTTGGATGCGTCGGCTATGTCCGGTGGGCCGGCCACTTCTATCTCGCCGCCCGACTGCCAGAAGCCCCGCACGTTGTAACTGACCACGACATAGCCCGAGTCGGCGAGTTTCTGGGCCTGGGCCAGATACTCGACCTGTGGCAGGCCCCAGCTCGTGGGGAGTACGAGCAGCGGGTAGCGGTGTGTGCCGTCGGCGCCCGCGGGCGTGATGACGTTCGCCTTGAGGACGGTGCCGCCGTCGCCTGTGATGTCCACGAAGCGGACGGCGTCCGCCGCCTGTGCGGTGGGGGCCAGCCCGAGGGCGCTACCGGCGATCAGAGTCGCGGAGACGGCGCCCACGGCGGTCGTACGCAGGGCCTTGCGATGGTGTCCCACGGGTCACTCCTCACTTGTGTCAGTGCAAAGTGACCAGACGGTAACCTCACCCCCTTACCGGAAGTAACCCGTCGGTAAGTTACGTGGGAGTAACGATTGTTGGCGTGTGAATGAATTCAGGAGGAGCGGTGCGAGTTGCGGGGAGTTGCAGCCGCCGGCAGCTCCGTCTGTGCCGCCCGCGTCACGTCCGCGACCAGCTCGACGACGTCCGGGCCGTACGCCTGCGAGTTGACGACCTTCAGCAGCAGGACGAAGGAGCTGTTGCCGTGCTTGCGGGCCAGGCGTTCGTGGTTGCGGGCGAGGTAGCGGGTGGCGGCCTGGTTGGTGATGGCGGTCTGGCCGCAGAAGAGGAAGACCGGGCGGGCGTTCGGGCTCTGGTCCACCGTCAGCCGGGCCAGCAGCGCGTATTCCTCCTTGCCGGGCTGAACGCGATAGCGCTCGGTGCCGACCTGGAAGGCGCCCCGGTCCGGGCTCGGTTCGGCGTCCACGTTCACCCGCACACCGGGCAGCAGGGAGGACAGGTGCGCCGCCATACGGCGGTTGGACGCCGGGCCGCCCACGCAGAACTCGGTGCGCTCGCCGAAGCCCTGCCGGGCCGCATCGTGCGGGAGGATCTGCGCATGGGCGTTGCAGTCCTTGATCAGTGCGGCGAGCTCGAGGAGCGCGAACACGTCGTAGCGCATCACCGACAGTTCGGGGCCGCCGGCGCCGCGGTTCACCACCAGCAGTGACTCGGCGTTGTCGGGCAGTCCGAAGAATGCCTGCTTGCGGCGGAGCCTTCGCTTCCACAGATATGTCCGGGCCAGCCAGCCCAGCGTGGCACTGATGCCGGCCGCCACCACGCCCAGGACGATATTGCGCACGTCGTCATTCATGGGCGCGCATGCTAGCGGGCCAACGCAAACCCGTGTTCGAGACGGTCCTGACGAGGACATGTCCTTGGATTAAGCTGCGCGAACGGTCCCTCACTGGAGGTGCGGATGCGTCGCCCTGTCGCACGGAAACTGTCGGTCCTGGCGGTCTCGGCCGCCATGGTGTCGGTGGGGGCGGCGGCGCCACCCGCCGCAACAACGAGCGGCACCCCGGCGAAAGTTCCGGTCGCCGTCGGCTACGGCGGAGCCGTCGCGAGCGTCGACGCGGACGCCTCCGCCGCCGGCATCGAGGTCCTGAAGAAGGGCGGCAACGCGGTCGACGCGGCCGTCGCCACCGCGGCCGCTCTCGGCGTCACCGAGCCCTACTCCTCCGGTGTCGGCGGAGGCGGCTACTTCGTCTACTACGACGCCAAGTCCCGTACGGTGCACACGATCGACGGCCGCGAGACCGCGCCGCTGACCGCCGACTCCAACCTCTTCGTGGAGAACGGCAAACCCCTTGCATTCGCCGACGCCGTCAGCAGCGGCCTGAGCGTCGGCACGCCGGGCACACCGGCCACCTGGCAGACGGCGCTCGACAACTGGGGCAGCAGAAGACTCGGCACGGTGCTGAAGCCCGCCGAGCGGATCGCCCGCGACGGCTTCACCGTCGACGACACCTTCCGCACGCAGACCGCCTCGAACGAGACCCGGTTCCGCTACTTCCCGGACACGGCCAAGCTGTTCCTGCCGGGTGGACAGCTCCCGGTGGTCGGCTCCACCTTCAAGAACCCCGATCTCGCCCGCACCTACGAGGAGTTGGGCAGGAAGGGCGTCGGCGCGATCTACGACGGCGATCTCGGCGACGACATCGTCCGCACCGTGAACACCCCGCCCGTCGACCCGGGTTCGGGCTGGAACGCCCGCCCGGGCAAGCTGTCCGACAAGGACCTCGCGGCCTACCGCGCCAAGCTCCAGGCGCCCACCAAGACCTCGTACCGCGGGCTCGGCGTCTACTCCATCGCGCCCTCCTCGTCCGGTGGCACGACCGTCGGCGAAGCCCTCAACATCCTTGAGAAGACGGACCTTTCCAAGGCGAGCGAGGTCCAGTACCTGCACCACTACATCGAGGCCAGCCGGATCGCGTTCGCGGACCGCGGGCGCTGGGTCGGCGACCCCGCCTTCGAGGACGTACCGACGAAGGAACTGCTCTCGCAGAAGTACGCCGACTCGCGGGCGTGCCTGATCAAGGACGACGCGGTCCTCACCAGCCCGGTGGCGCCCGGCGACCCGCGCAACCCGGCCGCCTGCTCCTCCGGCGGAACGGCGGCCCCGACGACGTACGAGGGCGAGAACACCACGCACCTCACCGTCGCCGACAAGTGGGGCAACGTCGTCTCCTACACGCTCACCATCGAGCAGACCGGCGGCAGCGCGATCACCGTGCCCGGCCGCGGGTTCATCCTCAACAACGAGCTGACGGACTTCTCCTTCACCCCGGCCAACCCGGCCGTGCACGACCCGAACCTGCCGGGGCCGGGCAAGCGGCCGCGGTCGTCGATCTCGCCGACGATTGTCCTTGACAAGCACAACAGGCCGGTGGTGGCGCTGGGTTCGCCGGGTGGGGCCACAATCATCACCACCGTGCTTCAGGTACTGACCGAGTTCCTGGACCGGGGGCAGCCGCTTGTCGACGCGATCGCGGCGCCGCGCGCCAGCCAGCGGAACGCTGCGCAGACCGAGCTGGAGCCTGCGCTGTACAACGACACGAGTGCGGGGGGTCTGCGAGCTCAGCTCGAGGCCATCGGGCATTCGTTCAAGCTGAACCCTGAGATCGGGGCGGCTACGGGTGTGCAGCGGTTGCCTGGTGGGAAGTGGCTGGCAGCCGCTGAGACTGTGCGGCGTGGTGGTGGGTCGGCGCAAGTGGTCCAGCCGGCGCCGTAGTCGTCTGCGGGTGCGTGGGGGCTGGTCGCGCAGTTCCCCGCGCCCCTATCGGGGCGGTGCAGCCCAGCCCGGTCACAACTCCGGGGCGGTCGGCAGATCCTCTGTGCCGAAGGTCAGCTGGCCGCCCTCGACGTCCACCGTCACGCGGCCGCCCTCCGCCACCCGCCCGTCCAGCAGCAGCCGCGACAACTGGTTGTCGACCTCGCGCTGGATGGTGCGGCGCAGTGGGCGGGCTCCGTACTCGGGCTCGTAGCCCCGCTCGGCGAGCCAGTCGACGGCCGGGGCCGTGAACTCGACCGTGATGCCCTGTGCGTGCAGCAGGCGGCGGGTCTTCTCCAGCAACAGGTCGGTGATCTGGCGCAGTTGGTCGCCGGTGAGCTGGCGGAAGACGACGATCTCGTCGATGCGGTTGAGGAATTCGGGGCGGAAGTGCTCGCGCAGCGGGCGCAGGATCTGTTCGCGGCGTGCCTCCTCGTCGGCGTCGGCACCGCCCGCCCCGAAGCCGATGCCGGCGCCGCGCCGGGTGATCGCCTCGGAGCCGAGGTTGCTGGTCATCACGATGACCGTGTTGGTGAAGTCGACGGTCCGCCCCTGGGAGTCGGTGAGACGGCCGTCGTCGAGGACCTGGAGCAGGATGTTGAAGACGTCCGGGTGCGCCTTCTCGACCTCGTCCAGCAGCAGTAGTGAGTACGGGTGGCGGCGTACGACCTCGGTGAGTTGGCCCGCCTCCTCATGGCCGACGTAGCCGGGCGGGGCGCCGATCAGGCGGCTGACGGTGTGGCGTTCCTGGTACTCGCTCATGTCCAGGCGGACCATGCGTTCCTCGCTGCCGAACAGGGCCTCCGCGAGCGCGCGGGCCAGCTCGGTCTTGCCGACGCCGGTCGGCCCGAGGAACAGGAAGCTGCCGATCGGCCGGTCGGGGCTGGCGAGCCCGGCGCGGGAGCGCATCACTGCCTCGGCGACCACACTGACCGCCTCCTCCTGCCCGACGACCCGCTTGTGGAGGTGCTCCTCCAGGCCGAGCAGCTTCTCCTTCTCCTCCTGGGTGAGGCTGGCGACCGGAATGCCCGTCTGCCGGGACACCACCTCGGCGATCGCCTCGGCGGTCACCTCCAGCTGCCCCTCGTCGGCCTCGTCACCGCCTGCGGTGTCCGCGATGCGCTGCTTCAACTCCGTGATGCGGTCGCGCAGTTGGGTCGCCCGCTCGTACTGCTCGTCGGCGACCGCCTGGTCCTTGTCGCAGTTGAGCTGCTCGACCTCGCGCTCCAGGGCCCGTACGTCCGTGCCCTTGGTCCGTGACTGCAGCCGTACCCGGGCGCCGGCCTGGTCGACGAGGTCGATGGCCTTGTCGGGGAGGCGGCGGTCGGTGAGATAGCGGTCGGACAGCTCCACGGCGGCCATCAGGGCCTCGTCGGTGTAGCGGACCTGGTGGTGGGCCTCGTAGCGGTCGCGCAGGCCGCGCAGGATCTCGATGGTGTCCGGCACGGAGGGTTCGGGCACCAGGATCGGCTGGAAGCGGCGGGCCAGCGCCGCGTCCTTCTCGATCCGGCGGAACTCCTCCAGCGTGGTGGCGCCGACGATGTGGAGCTCGCCGCGGGCGAGCGCCGGCTTGAGGATGTTGCCGGCGTCCATCGCCCCGCCCTCACCGCCCCCGCCGGCGCCGACGACCGTGTGCAGCTCGTCGATGAAGACGATCAACTGGTCGGAGTGCGCCCGGATTTCACCGACGATGTTGTTGAGGCGTTCCTCGAAGTCACCGCGGTAGCGGGTGCCCGCGACCACGCCGGTCAGGTCCAGGGCGACCACCCGCCGCCCGATCAGCACGTCGGGCACGTCCCCGTCGGCGATGCGCTGCGCGAGCCCCTCCACGATGGCGGTCTTGCCGACGCCCGCGTCACCGATCAGCACCGGGTTGTTCTTGCCGCGCCGCGACAGCACCTCGATGGTCTGCTCGATCTCCTCGTCCCGGCCGATCACCGGGTCGATACGGCCCTGCCGCGCCAGGTCGGTGAGGTCGCGACCGTACTTGTCCAGGGTGGGCGTGCCGGTGGCGCGCGCGTGCTCGGTACGGGCCTGCGCGGTGTCCGGAGTCTCGGGTGGCAGCGAGGTGGGCGCGTAACGGGCCGAGTGGAGGATGTGCCCGGCGGCCGAGTCGGGGTTCGCGGCCAGGGCGCTGAGCACATGTTCGGGGCCGATGTAACCGGCGCCGCTGGCCCGCGCCAGGTCGTGGGCGTCGAGCAGGGCCCGCTTGACGGCGGGGGTGAGGGAGAGCGAGGTGGGCGGCGGCGCCTCCTCCGGGGTGTGCTGGACCGGGCCGGAGCGCTCGTCGATCTCCGACGCCAGCGAGTCGGGATCCGCGCCGGCCCGGCTGAGCAGACTCCGGGTCGGCTCGCTGGCCAGCGCGGCCCGCAGCAGATGCTGGGTGTCCAGGTCCCGGCTGCCGTGCTCGGCCGCGTACTGGGCGGCCCCGCGGACCAGTTCCCGGGCGGGCTGGCTGAGCAGCCTCCCTATGTCGATCTGCCGGGGGCCCGGGCGTGGGCCGCTGAAGAAGCGGGCGAGGAATTCTCCGAAGGGGTCGTAGCCCTCAGGTCCACTGAAGCCGCTGGTCATGGCTTTCCGTTCCGGCGTCCCGACGGGCGGCCCGGGACGCGCTCGCTGATCGACGTGCCGGCCCGTCGGGTGCCCCCACAGAGCCGGGTCACACCACCTTCGCACGACCACCGGAAGGGGGCACGTCCAGGACACCGGGGGCGGCAGCAACGTGGCACAGGACGCCATGAGGCGGCGCAGCGGAACCCTCACCCGCCGGGCGGAGTCGCAGCTCACCGAGGGAGTGCGCCCGCGGGTAGCGGTGCCCGACGCACGCGGCCGAGGCCGGGAGTCCGCCCGCCGTCAGCCGGCCCGCCGTGCTCTCCCGGGCGGCTGCTCCCGCTCGGTGAGGACCCGCGGCCCGGCGTCCGTGATCGCCACCGTGTGCTCCACGTGGGCCGCGCGCGAGCCGTCGTTCGTGCGCAGGGTCCAGCCGTCCGCCGCCGCGTGGTAGTCGTCCCGGCCGCTCATGATGAGCATGGGCTCGATGGCGAGGGCCATGCCGTGGCGCAGGGGGAGGCCACGCCCCGGACGGCCCTCGTTCGGCACCCCGGGGTCCTCGTGCATATGGCGCCCGATGCCATGTCCGCCGAAGCCGTCCGGGATGCCGTAGCCCGCCCCGCGGCACACCGAGCCGATCGCGTGCGCGATGTCGCCGATGCGGTTGCCGACCACCGCCGCCTCGATGGCCGCTGCCAGCGCACGCTCCGCCGTCTCGATGAGCCGCACGTCCGCCGGGCGCGGCTCGCCCACGATGAAGCTGGTCGCCGAGTCGCCGACCCAGCCGCCCAGTTCGGCGCCGCAGTCGACGGAGACCAGGTCGCCGTCGCGCAGCCGGTAACCGGTCGGGATGCCGTGCACGATCGCGTCGTTCACCGAGGTGCAGATGACGGCCGGGAAGGGGACCGGGGCGAAGGAGGGGCGATAGCCGAGGAAGGGCGAGCCCGCGGCCGCCTCCCGCAGCACCCCGCGCGCCACCTCGTCCAGCTCCAGCAGGGAGACGCCCACGTCGGCAGCGTGTCGTACGGCCGTCAGGGCCCGCCCGACCACCTGCCCCGCCTCGTACATGGCGTCGATCGATGTGTCTGTCTTCAGCTCCACCATGCCAATTACTATACCGGTATTAGAATGACGGCATGGTACGCACCCCTCTCACCCCCGAAGAGCGCGAACGCGGCGAGCGGCTCGGGCGACTGCTCCGCGAGGCCCGCGGCGGACGGAGCATGACGGACGTCGCGGCGGACGCCGGCATCTCCGCGGAGACCCTGCGGAAGATCGAGACGGGCCGCGCCCCGACGCCGGCCTTCTTCACGGTTGCCGCGCTGGCCCGCGCGCTCGGTCTGTCGATGGACGAACTCGCGGGGGCCTGTGCGCCGGTCGCTGCGCGAGCCGCGTGATTCCGGCCACGCGCACGTCACGTTCCGGCAGGAAGGGCGTACTCTGCGTCCCGTCCGAAAACTTCTCGTAGCGCTCCCGTAACACGGCTCGTGTTGTCTAACGGACCGGAGTACTCCGGTCTGGCAGGAGTTGGGCGATGGCGTTGGATCAACTCCCGGGCCGGGTACGGGAGTTCGTGAACTACCTGAACGGCCTGCTGGCGCGCCTGGATCAGGGCGGCGGCTGGTGCGCGGTGTTCTGGCAGCGCGACCCCGACGGCATGCGAGCCTGTCTCGAGGGGCGTGAACTGCCGCCCTGGGACGTGCTGGAGTCGGTCCTGCAGGACCTGGCCGCGGAGTACGGCCCCGGTGCCGCGGCCCAGGAGAAGGAGCGGGCCCGCGGGCTGCACTCCGCCGCGCTCGCCGCGTACGACGCCCGGCCCGGCGGCCGGGAGGCCCTCGGGGACCGGCTCGACGTGATGCTCCGCGAGCAGCGCTACGCCGCCGAACGCCAGGCGGAACTGGGCCGGCTGCTCGCCTCCGCCACCACCCGGCAGGAGGCCGACGCCGTCCGCCTCGACCTCGCCTGGGCCCGCGACGACCACGAACGGGCCACCGCCCGCTGCGCCGAACTCCGTTCCCGGATGGCCGACTTGGACCACCGGTCGGCAGGCGGCCAGGCGGCGGCGATCCGCCGGGCGCGCATCGCGGAAGGCGCGGTCTACCGCATCGACAGGGAGTTCGCACCGGACGAGGCACCGTCGGCCGACACGGGCCCGGGCGCCCCGGAGGCCTACAACTCCGGCTTCCCGCAACAGCGCGGCACCTACGATCCCGGCGCCGCGGACGGGCGGCAGGCGCCGTACGAGACCGGTGCCTCAGGAGCGACGCAGCAGATCCACTCGTACGGCCGTGGCCCTGCGGGGGCGGACCAAGGGCCGCGGGACTCCGGTCCTGTACCGGCGCGCCCTGGCTTTCACGAGGCGGCCGCCACGGGTGGGGCGCAGCCGGTGGACTCGTATGGCCATGGTCCGGCGGGGGTGCGCAGCGGCTCGTACACGCCCGAGCCGTCGGCCGCGCAGCGCGGCTCTCACGAGGCGGCCGCCCCGGGTGGGGCGCAGCCGGTGGACTCGTACGGCCGTGGTCCTGCGGGTTTGCGGCCAGGGGCTCAGGACTCCGGTCCTGCGGGGGTGCGCAGCGGCTCGTACGCCCCCGAGCCGTCGGCCGCGCAGCGCGCCCCTTACGAGAGCGGTGCCCCCGGCACGTCACAGCACCGTGCCCCGTTCGAGGCGGCGCGCCCGGCCTCGTACGACGGCGGCTTTCCGAGCGCACCCCAGCAGCGCGACGCAGACGCCATGAATCCCGGGGGCGGCCCGGAATCCTCCGGCGCGCCGCAGCCCGTACGGGAACAGCCCGCTCCCGAACCCCCGGCCCCCGAACCGCCAACCTCCAAGCAGCGCAAGCGTCGTCGGGGCAGTGCCCGGTTCGCCGGTATGGCCGAGGAAGAGGCCGCGCCCGTCGCCGTGCCGCCGACCGCCGCACCCGTCCTGCCCGCTCCGGAAGCCACCGGCCGCAGTCCGCGGGGGGCGCGGTTCGCGGGGGCCGCCGAGGTGGCGGAGGGGCCGCAGCAGCCGACGGCCGAGCCGTTGGACACGGCGGGGCCGCGGGAGGTCGCCGGGACCGTGGAGAGGCTGGTGCGGCTGCGGGCCGAGGGGCACAGCGGCGAGGCGCATGCGCTGCTCGTCGAGGCCGCCTACTGGCCCGCCGCGCGTTTCCCGCTGCTCGCCGCCGGGCTGCAGCGCGCCGGGCTCGGCGCCGACTGGGCGACCCTGCTGTGGGAGGCCGCCTCGCTGCCCGCCGACCGGCTCGTGGCAGCGGCAGACGCCCTGGTCGCGGCCGGGCGCGGACCCGACGGTGAGCAGATCCTGCGGCAGGGCGTCGCACGGCCCGCCACCGAGATCGGACAGGCCGTACTGGGGCTGGCCGCCGAGGGGCGCCACCGAGAGGTGCGCGCGCTGCTCGACGCCTACGTCCGCGTCCGCACCCCCGAGGAGGCGGCCCGCAGCGCCGAGCCCGACCCGGGGACCCTCGTACCGCTCCTGGTGGAGGCCGCGAAAGGCGTCTCCGACGAGCGACACTGGGATCTGGTGCACGCCCTCCGGGTCGCCGGTTTCACCGCCTGACACACCCCCGTCCCCCCTCCCGCCGGCCCCTCCGCTCCCCCACAGGAGTGCGAAACGTGATCGACTCCGCGGGTTAACGGCGATGGTCTTGGCAAGGCTCTCCCGGAGGCTTACGTTCATCCCTCTACGGCCTCATCTACGGGCGTAGAGGCTCTGACGTCCCGCCGAAGGAGCAGCTCATGGCCAACGTCGTACGTGCCGCTCTGGTCCAGGCCACCTGGACCGGCGACACCGAGTCCATGGTGGCGAAACACGAGGAGCACGCCCGCGAGGCGGCCCGCCAGGGTGCGAAGATCATCGGTTTTCAGGAGGTCTTCAACGCTCCCTACTTCTGTCAGGTCCAGGAACCCGAGCACTACCGCTGGGCCGAGCCGGTGCCGGACGGGCCGACCGTGAGTCGTATGCAAGAGCTCGCGCGCGAAACAGGCATGGTGATCGTCGTCCCGGTCTTCGAGGTCGAGCAGTCCGGCTTCTACTACAACACCGCGGCCGTGATCGACGCCGACGGCACCTTCCTCGGCAAGTACCGCAAGCACCACATCCCGCAGGTCAAGGGCTTCTGGGAGAAGTACTACTTCAAGCCGGGCAATGTGGGGTGGCCGGTCTTCGACACCGCCGTGGGCAGGGTCGGGGTCTACATCTGCTACGACCGCCACTTCCCGGAGGGCTGGCGGCAACTCGGGCTCAACGGGGCCCAGTTGGTGTACAACCCGTCGGCCACCTCGCGCGGTCTGTCCGCCCATCTGTGGCAGCTGGAGCAGCCCGCCGCGGCCGTCGCCAACGAGTACTTCATCGCCGCGATCAACCGGGTCGGCCAGGAGGAGTACGGCGACAACGACTTCTACGGGACCTCCTACTTCGTCGACCCGCGCGGCCAGTTCGTCGGCGAGCGGGCCAGCGACAAGACCGAGGAACTCGTCGTCCGCGACCTCGACTTCGACGTGATCGAGGAAGTGCGGCAGCAGTGGGCGTTCTACCGTGACCGACGACCCGACGCCTACGAAGGACTGGTGCAGCCGTGACCGACCTCTACGCCCGCCACAAGTCGGTACTGCCCGACTGGCTCGCCCTCTACTACGAGGACCCCCTGGAGATCACCCATGGCGAGGGCCGCCATGTCTGGGACGCCGCAGGCAACAAGTACCTCGACTTCTTCGGCGGCATCCTGACCACGATGACCGCGCACGCGCTGCCCGAGGTCACCAAGGCGGTGAGCGAACAGGCCGGGCGGATCCTCCACTCGTCGACCCTGTACCTGAACCGCCCGATGGTCGAACTCGCCGAGCGCATCGCCCAGTTGAGCGGCATCCCGGACGCCCGTGTCTTCTTCACCACCTCCGGCACCGAGGCCAACGACACCGCCCTGCTGCTCGCCACCACCTACCGGCAGAGCAACACGATCCTGGCGATGCGCAACAGCTACCACGGCCGCTCCTTCAGCGCGGTCGGCATCACCGGCAACCGCGGCTGGTCGCCCACTTCGCTGTCGCCCCTCCAGACGCTGTACGTGCACGGGGGTGTGCGGACGCGGGGCCCCTACGCGGGGCTGAGCGACGACGAGTTCATCGCGGCCTGTGTCGACGACCTGAAGGACCTGCTCGGCCACACCCGCCCGCCCGCGGCCCTGATCGCCGAGCCCATCCAGGGCGTCGGCGGCTTCACCTCCGGGCCGGACGGCCTCTACGCGGCCTTCCGCGAGGTGCTCGCCGAGCGCGGCATCCTCTGGATCGCCGACGAGGTGCAGACCGGCTGGGGCCGCACCGGCGACAACTTCTGGGGCTGGCAGGCGCACGGCAGGAGCGGCCCGCCGGACATGCTCACCTTCGCCAAGGGCATCGGCAACGGCAGCTCCATCGGCGGTGTCGTCGCCCGCGCCGAGATCATGAACTGCCTGGACGCCAACAGCATTTCGACCTTCGGCGGCACCCAGATCACCATGGCGGCGGGCCTCGCCAACCTCACGTACCTGCTGGAACACGATCTGCAGGGCAACGCCCGGCGCGTCGGCGGGCTGCTCATCGAGCGGCTGCGGGCCGTCGCGGCGCAGGTCCCGAACGTGCGGGAGGTGCGCGGCCGCGGTCTGATGCTCGGCATCGAGCTGGTCAAACCGGGGACCGACGAGGCCGATCCGGACGCGGCGTCCGCCGTCCTCGAAGCGACCCGCGCGGACGGGCTGCTCATCGGCAAGGGCGGTGGCCACAACACCAGCGCCCTGCGTATCGCCCCGCCGCTGTCCCTGACGGTCGCGGAGGCCGAGGAGGGCGCCGCGATCCTCGAACGCGCTCTGAGGAGCCTTACGCAGTAGTGCACCGAGCAAGGGACGATCGCCATGACCACCACCTTCGGGACCCTCGAACCGGCGCTGTCGGTGCGCCAGGTGCTGACCCTGGAACGGGTGCTGGCCGGGGAGCCCGAGGTGGTGGCCGGCGCGGCCCAGCTCGACCGGCCGGTGCGCTGGGTGCATGTCGCCGAGGCGCCCGACGTGGGCGTGATGCTCAGCGGCGGTGAGATGGTGCTCACCACCGGAGTGCTGCTCGCGGGCGACGAGGAGAAGCAGGCCGAATACATCCAGTCCCTGCACCGCGCGGAGGCCGCGGCCGTCGTGCTCGGCCTGGGGCGGGCCTTTCCGGCGCCACCGGACGTGATGCGCCGGGCCGCCGAGCGGTGCGGGCTGCCGATGGTCGTCCTTCACCGGCCCTTCCCCTTCGCGGAGTTGACGGAGGAGGTCCAGGCCCGGCTGGTACGGCGGAAGTTCGCCGCCGTGAGCCTCTCGGAGTCCGTACGCACGGCTCTGACCGGGCTCATCACCGCGGGCGCCCCGCTGCAACGGCTCCTCGACGAGATCGCCCAGCACAGCGCCTGCCCGGTCGTCGTCACCAACCTCGCCCACCGCGTGCTCGCCACGGCGGGGGAGCGGCCCGCAGTGGACGACGTGCTGCGCGACTGGGAGCGCATCTCCCGGCAGGCCGGCGGCAGCGAGGGCGACGGCTGGATCCGCGCCGAACTCGCCGGGCGCGGCGAGCGCTGGGGCCAGATCATGCTGTGCGGCCACCGCGGCGACACCGCCACCGGACGCCTCCTCGCCGACCGGGCCGCCGAGGCCCTCGTCCTGCACCGCATGCTCGGCGGCAACTCGGCACACACCTGGGAGGAGCAGTCCGCGCAGAGCCTGCTGACCGACCTGGTCAGCGGCGTCGTACCGGCCAGGCAGCTGCTGCCACGCGCGCGTGCCGCAGGACTGCCGGTCAACCGGCGCACCTTCGTACCGCTGGTCGTGCGGGACGGCGAACCCGCCCAACTGGACCGCGTACTACGGATGCTGGGGCTGTCCGGGCTCGTCGCCGAGCTCGCCGAAGAAGCCACCGCCGTCCTGCTCAGCCTCGCCCGCGACCAGGACGCGGCCGCGCTCACCGCACACTTCGCGGCCCGGCTGCGCACCGAGTCAGGGTCGCCGAAGACCGTGGTGGCCGCCGCCGACCCGCGCATCGCCTGGGACGATGTGCCGGCCGGGCTGCGCGAGGCCCAGCACGTCGCCGACGCCGTCGCCGACTCCTCGGCCGCCCTCGACCTCCCGGCCGTCGTACGCCTCAAGGACGTACATCTGCGGGGCCTGATCCGGCTGCTGCGGGACGATCCGTATGTGCAGTCGTTCGCGGAACGGGAGCTGGACGGGCTGCTGTGCTCGGCGGACGACGACCTGCTGGCCGTGCTGCGCACCTACCTCGCCACCGGCCGCAACAAGTCCCGCACCGCCCAGCTCCACCACGTCTCCCGGCCGGCCCTGTACCGCCGCCTGGAGGCCATACAGGGGCGGCTCGGCGTCGACCTCGACGACTTCGAGCAGGCCGCCTCGGTGCACATCGCGCTCCTCGCGCACGACGCGCAACAGGGCTGAAACATGCCACGACCTGGGAAAACGGCGGTGAAACATGGGCCCACAAGAGGGTGACACCGTGACACGCCGCATGCCCGCAGACGTGACACGCTGCAACTCAAAGCCGGTTTTCGGACTTCCTAGTCTTCTCGCACACCGAGCGACCGGAGGTCCCGATGAGCAGAGTGATTCGTGCCGCCCTCTTCCAGACCGCGTGGACGGGCGACAAGGAGTCGATGATCCAGGTACACGAGCAGGCGGCCCGCGACGCGGCCGCGCAGGGTGCTCAGGTCCTGTGCTTCCAGGAGCTGTTCTACGGACCCTACTTCTGCCAGGTCCAGGACAAGGCGTTCTACGAGTACGCCGAGCAGATCCCGGACGGCCCCATCGTCAAGCGCTTCCAGGCGCTCGCCAAGGAACTGGGCCTCGTCCTGATCCTGCCGATGTACGAGGAGGAGCAGCCCGGCGTCCTCTACAACACGGCCGCCGTGATCGACGCGGACGGCTCGTACCTCGGCAAGTACCGCAAGCACCACATTCCCCAAGTGCCGGGATTCTGGGAGAAGTTCTACTTCCGGCCGGGCAATGCCGGCTGGCCGGTCTTCGAGACCGCCGTCGGGAAGATCGGCGTCTACATCTGCTACGACCGCCACTTCCCCGAGGGCTGGCGGGCGTTGGGCCTGGAAGGCGCCGAGATCGTCTTCAACCCGTCGGCCACCTCGCGCGGTCTGTCCGCCTACCTGTGGCAGCTGGAGCAGCCGGCGGCCGCCGTCGCCAACGAGTACTTCGTCGGGGCGATCAACCGGGTGGGTGTCGAGGAACTGGGCGACAACGACTTCTACGGCACCTCGTACTTCGTGGACCCGGAGGCCCAGTTCGTAGGCGAGGTGGCGAGCGACAAGGAGACCGAACTGGTCGTGCGGGACCTGGACTTGGCCAAGCTGCGCGAGGTCCGCGACCGCTGGCAGTTCTTCCGAGACCGCCGCCCGGACGCGTACGCCCCGCTGACGGCGCCGTAACAAGTCGACGGGCAGTCCCGCGCCCCTGCTTTTGGGGGCGCGGGGAACTGCGCGACCAGCCACAACTGACCCGCACTCTTCGACACAACCAGCGGAGTGTAAAAGCATGAGCAGCCGTACCGTCATCCGCGGCGGTCTTGTCATCACCGCCTCCGACGAACTACACGCCGACGTCCTCATCGAGGACGGCCGCATCGCCGCCCTGGCCGCCTCCGGCACGCCCGCGGCCGAGGCGTTCAGTGCCGAACGGGTGATAGACGCCACCGGCAAGTACGTCATCCCGGGCGGCGTCGACGCCCACACCCACATGGAGCTGCCGTTCGGCGGCACCTTCGCCTCCGACACCTTCGAGACCGGCACCCGGGCCGCCGCCTGGGGAGGTACGACCACGATCGTCGACTTCGCCGTGCAGAGCGTCGGCCACTCCCTGCGCGAGGGCCTCGACGCCTGGCACGCGAAGGCCGAGGGCAACTGCGCGATCGACTACGGCTTCCACATGATCGTCTCCGATGTGAACGAGGAGACGCTCAAGGAGATGGACCTGCTGGTCGAGGAGGGCGTGACCAGCTTCAAGCAGTTCATGGCCTACCCCGGGGTGTTCTACTCCGACGACGGCCAGATCCTGCGCGCCATGCAGCGCTCCGCCGACAACGGCGGCCTGATCATGATGCACGCCGAGAACGGCATCGCGATCGACGTGCTGGTGGAGCAGGCGCTGGCCCGCGGCGAGACCGACCCGCGCTATCACGGCGAGGTGCGCAAGGCCCTGCTCGAAGCCGAGGCCACCCACCGCGCCATCAAGCTCGCGCAGGTCGCGGGTGCGCCGTTGTACGTCGTGCACGTCTCGGCCATGGAGGCAGTGGCCGAGCTGGCGCGGGCGCGCGACGAGGGGCTCCCCGTCTTCGGCGAGACCTGCCCGCAGTATCTGTTCCTATCGACGGACAACCTCGCCGAGCCCGATTTCGAGGGCTCGAAGTACGTGTGCAGCACGCCCCTTCGCCCCAAGGAGCACCAGGCCAAGCTCTGGCAGGGCCTGCGCACCAACGACCTCCAGGTCGTCTCCACGGACCACTGCCCCTTCTGCTTCGTGGGCCAGAAGGAGCTCGGCCGCGGCGACTTCTCCAAGATCCCCAACGGCCTCCCGGGCGTCGAGAACCGCATGGACCTGCTCCACCAGGCCGTCGTCGACGGGCACATCAGCCGCCGCCGCTGGATCGAGATCGCCTGCGCCACCCCGGCCCGGATGTTCGGCATGTACCCGAAGAAGGGCACCATCGCCCCGGGCGCCGACGCCGACGTCGTCATCTACGACCCGAACGCCGAGCAGACCGTCTCCGCCGAGACGCACCACATGAACGTCGACTACTCGGCCTACGAGGGCAAGCACATCACCGGCCGGGTCGAGACGGTGCTCTCGCGCGGCGAACTCGTCATCAACGAGCGGGAGTACACCGGACGCGCCGGTCACGGCGTCTACACCCCGCGCTCCACCTGTCAGTACCTCAACTAGGAGTGGCGCACATGGACTTCGGACTCGTCCTGCAGACCGACCCGCCGGCCTCGAAGGTCGTCAGCCTGATGAAGCGTGCCGAGCGCAACGGCTTCACCTACGGCTGGACCTTCGACTCCGCGGTGCTGTGGCAGGAACCGTTCGTGATCTACAGTCAGATCCTGTCGAACACCACCAAGTTGACGGTCGGCCCGATGGTCACCAACCCGGGTACCCGCACCTGGGAGGTCACCGCCTCCACCTTCGCCACTCTCAACGACATGTTCGGCAACCGCACCGTCTGCGGCATCGGCCGCGGCGACTCCGCGATGCGCGTCGCGGGCCGCAAGCCCAACACCCTGGCCCGTATCAGCGAGGCCATGAAGGTCATCCGGGCGCTGGGCCGCGGCGACGAGGCCGACCTCGGCGGCACAGTGATCAAGTTCCCGTGGATCAAGCCGGGCGCCGAACTGCCGGTGTGGATGGCGGCGTACGGCCCCAAGGCCCTGAAGATGACCGGCGAGGAGGCGGACGGCTTCATCCTCCAGCTGGCCGATCTGTATCTGACGGAGTACATGGTCAAGGCGGTCAAGGACGCGGCCGTCGCCGCCGGACGCAACCCCGACGACGTCAGGATCTGCGTCGCCGCGCCCGCCTACGTGACCGCGGACGACTCGCCCGAAGCACTCGCCCACGCGCGCGAGCAGTGCCGCTGGTTCGGCGGCATGGTCGGCAACCACGTGGCCGACCTCGTCTCCAAGTACGGCGAGCACTCCGCCCAGGTCCCCGAGGAACTCACCGACTACATCAAGGCCCGCGAGGGGTACGACTACTCCCACCACGGGCGCGCCGACAACCCCGACACCGCCTTCGTACCCGACGAGATCGTCGACCGGTTCTGCCTGATCGGCCCGGTCGAGAAGCACATCGAGAAGCTGAACGCCCTGCGTGAGCTGGGCGTCGACCAGTTCGCCGTGTACGACATGCACGACGCGCAGGAGACCACGATCGACGCGTACGGCGCGGAGGTCATCCCGGCCATCAACGCCTGACTTCCGTAAGCCCTCGTATCCAACCGCTCAACTCCCCATCCCCCCACTCCAGTTCTCCCCTCCCCGGCCGTCCCCGGGGAGGGGGTGGCGGGGCCGGGGAAGGGCGGGTGCGTTCCCGCGTCGTTCGGCACGCACTCTCGGCGCACCGGGCGAAGACCCAAGTAGCTCCGCTACGAGGGCCTTCGCCCGGCACGCCGAGAGCACGCACCGAACGACGCGGGAACGCACCCGCCCTTCCCCGGCCCCGCCGGCCCGCACGGCCTTTCCGGACCCACCCCTGATTGATTGGCCTGCCCATGACCGACACCGCTCCCACGGCCATACCGCCGACAGCCCAAGTCACCCTCGACGACGGACGCGTGGAGATCGCCCCCGGGTCCCCGCTGCCCAGTGGCCCGTACGCGAACGAGGACCTGCTGCCGGTCCCCGTCGAGAAGCGCACCTGGACCACGTACAACTTCTCCGCGCTGTGGGTCGGCATGGCCCACAACACGGCCTCCTGGACCCTGGCCTCCGGTCTGATCGCCGTCGGCATGGACTGGAAGCAGGCGGTGCTCACCATCGCCCTGGCCAATGTGATCGTGCTGATCCCGATGCTCCTCACCGGGCACGCGGGACCGAAGTACGGCATCCCCTTCCCGGTCTTCGCGCGGGCCAGCTTCGGTATCCGAGGCGCCAACCTCCCCGCCGTCGTACGGGCGTTGGTGGCGTGCGGCTGGTTCGGCATCCAGACCTGGATCGGCGGCGAGGCGATCTACTTCCTCGCCGGGAAGCTGATCGGCAACGGCTGGTCCGACGCCGGGAAGGTCGGCGGTTACGCCTGGACGATGTGGCTGTCGTTCGCGATCTTCTGGGTCATCCAGGTCGCCATCATCTACCGGGGCATGGAGACGATCCGCCGCTTCGAGAACTGGGCGGCGCCCTTCGTCATCGTCGGCGCGATCGTGATGCTGATCTGGATGAGCAACAAGGCCGGCGGCTTCGGCCCGCTGCTCGACCAGCCCTCCAAGCTCGGCTGGGGCGGCGCCTTCTGGAAGCTGTTCTGGCCGTCCCTCATGGGCATGATCGGCTTCTGGTCCACGCTGTCGCTGAACATCCCGGACTTCACCCGCTACGGCAAGAGCCAGAAGGCGCAGACGTGGGGTCAGGCGCTCGGCCTGCCCACCACCATGACGCTCTTCGCGTTCCTCTCCGTGCTGGTCACCTCCGGTTCGCAGGCCGTGTACGGGCAGACGATCTGGGACCCGGTACAGCTCGCCGCCAAGACGGACAACGTCTTCGGTCTGCTGTTCGCGCTGGTGACCGTGCTGGTGGCGACCCTGTCCGTGAACATCGCGGCCAACCTGGTCTCGCCGGCCTTCGACTTCTCCAACATCGCGCCCCGGAAGGTCAGTTTCCGGGCCGGCGCCCTCGCCACCTGCGTCATCGGCGTGCTGATCTTCCCGTGGAAGCTGTACTCCGACCCGCAGGGCTACATCTTCACCTGGCTCGGCCTGGTCGGCGGTCTGCTCGGCACGGTCGCCGGCATTCTCATCGCCGACTACTGGATCCTGCGCCGCGGCAAGCTGGACCTGGTCGACCTGTACCGTACGGGCGGCCGTTACTGGTACGAGGGCGGCTGGAACTGGCGGGCCGTCGTCGCCTTCGTGGCCGGCGGTGTCCTGGCCGTCGGCGGCGCCAGCCTCAAGCCGCTGATCGACGGGCGGCCGATCCCGGCGCTGAAGCCGCTCGCCGACTACGGCTGGGCGGTCGGGCTCGGCACCTCGATGGTGCTGTACGTGGTGCTGATGCTGCTGCGCGGAAAGGACCGCCTGGAGGCCTGAGCCGTCCGAGTCCTGAGTCGTCGGAGGGCAGCCGGCCCTACTGGTTCTGGCTGCCCTTCAGCGCTGTCACGGCATCCCTCGACGCCTCGATGGCACCCTTGTTGATCTCGTCCGTGCTGGGCGCCTTCTTCGTCTCGAAGTCGCTGCCGTTGTACGTGACGACCACCAGCACATTGGACACCTGGGCGAACACCATGCCCTCACGCGTCTGCTGCTTGTCCTCGGTGGTGAGATTGACGACGGAGTAGGCCTGGTCACCGAGTCCGGGAACCGCCCCTCCGCCGCTCTTCTCCGTAATCCGATCCTTATATGTCTTCTGCGCCGCTTCGTCCGAGTTCATGACTTCGAAGGAGACGTCGAGCCAGCGGTAGTCGTAGCCCTTGAGCGCGTTCCAGGAGCAGGTGCGGCGCAGCTTCGCGTCCGTCGAGCGGAGCTCCTTGCCTGCCGTCTTGGCGCCCGGAACGAGCGACTTGAGTGTCTTCTCGGCCACGCTGCCGCACGGTGCGGGAGCGGCGCCGTACGCCTTGGACTCCGCGGTGGTGGAGGGCGCGGAGGCCGACTGGCCGCCGGTCTTCGGCGCATCCTTGTGCTCGGCGGTCGTCGTCGCGGGGCCGGACGACAGTGCCCAGCCGGCCGCGGCCAGCACGACGACCGGGGACAGACGCGCGGTCAGAGCGAGCGGCAGAGGGAAATCGCGCACGACACACTTTTCGGTGGGGGACGGTGTGCGGACTGCTCGGTCGGGGGGTCCGCACTGCGGACGGGGCGCCAGTCTCACATGAGTCCCTGTGAGACGGAAGTGTCAACTCGCTCCGTGCTCGCGCGGTTACTGCTGAGTCAATGTCGGCGGGCCCGGCCGTCGGCTTCTGGGCCGTGCGCAGCAGCGGCGCCGAGATGTCGACGCCGACCGCATGCCCTCGCGAGGCCGGCCGGGCGGCGATCCGGGTCGTGGCCCCGGCGGATGCCGGCGATCGCGGTCATGACGTCTCCCGGGCGGCGTGCAGACTGAATGAGCTCTCTATACGGTCCACGGCGGCGAAGGCGCCGTAGGAGACGAGGTGCACGAGGCAGTGGTCGGTGTGCTCCGGCCGGCGCCAGGCCGTCACGTCCTCCTGGGTGATGCGGTACGGCGCGAGGGCGGCCAGCAGGGCGAGGCGCGCGCCGGGATGCTCTCGGCGGTCCGGGAGCGCGGCCCACGCGAGGGGCGGATGCGAGCCGTCCCAGTCCCACAGAGCCTCCCGTACGACGGCCTGTTCGTCGGCGTCGAGGAGGCCCGCGCCGGCCGCGGTCGCCGAACGGAGCGCGGCGTAGGCCGGACCGACGGTCGTGCCGGCCGCCCACGCAGGCCCGGGGGCCGGATCGTCGAGCAGGGCGAGGGCCGCGCCGGGCACGGCGCAGCGGCGTACGGTCCTGGCGAGCGAACGGCCCGCGAGGCTCCGTACCGGGCGCAGCCGCTGCACGTTGCCCGGCAGCAACTGCTCGGTCAGCAGGGCCGACACAATCCGGTTGATGAAATGGAAGGCGAGCGCGGTGCCGATGTAGGCAGGGGCGTGCTCGCGCGGGAACGGGTACGGCATCAGGCCGGCGCCCGGCACGCGCGTGTGCTGCCCCCACGCGAGCACCCGCGCGTGCTCCGCACGCTCCGGCTGCTCGCCCCGGGCCAGGCGTTCGGCGAGGGCGTGGTCGCCGGTGGCGTGCAGCAGGACCGTGTGCGCGTCCACGCAGAACGGGCACTTGTTGGCGCGCGACACTCCGTAGGCGGCGAGCTCCTTGCCGGTGCGGCTGCCCGCCCCGGCGATCAGCGACTCTCGCATCAACGCCCAGGCGGGGGCGAGGATTTCGGGCGCCGAGGACAGCACCACGAAGGTGACCGCCTTGTCGATGCCGAAGTCGTGGGCGAGCTGTGCGTACACCTCGGCGACGCGGCCGGTGGCCGCCTTGGGCGGCGGCGGTTCGGTGAAGCGGAAGGCTGTGGACATGGGCAGCAGCGTGCGCCCCGGGGGCGGCTGCGGTCGTCGTACGGCCGGAGGCAGTCCGCGCTGCGACCGCGGGGCCGAAGGGACCGGGCACTACTGCGTGGGGAGTAGCCGGGGAGCCGTCCACAGGTCTGACGCCGTTGTCGGTGCGGCCGTCTACTGTGCGTGACATGAGTGGGCACCCGGTCTTGCACAGGCACCTCGCCGACGCGGCCCTCGCGGTCGTCGTAGGCGCCCTCGTCATGACCGCGGCCGCCTTCGACGCGGACACCACCGCCGTCGACTACGCGCTGATCGCGGTGAGTTCGGCCGCCCTGGCCCGCTACCGCACGGCTCCCCGCGCGGTGCTGGCCGTGGCGACGGCGAGCAGCGGCGCGTACGTCCTGCACGCCCACCCCGGACCCGTGTCCGCCCTGCCCGTCTTCGCCGCCGTGCACACGGCGGCCCGCGTCGGCCACCGCGGGTACGCGGCGGCCGCGAGCGGCGTGTTCCTGGCGGCGTATGCCACGACCGGTCCGACGACCGAGGACGTGGTGGAGAGAAGCGCGCTGCTCGCCGGCTGGTTCCTGGCCGCGGTGATCACGGGCATGGCGGACCGCAACTGGCAGGCGTATCTGCGCCAGACCGAACAGCGCGCCCTGGAGGCGGAACGCACCCGCGAGGAGGCGGCCCTGCGCCGTGCGGGTGAGGAACGCCTGCGCATAGCCCGCGAGTTGCACGACTCGCTCACCCACAGCATCTCGATCGTCAAGCTCCAGGCGGGAGTCGCGGTGCATCTCGCCCGCAAGCGCGGCGAGGAGATACCGCCCGCGCTGCTCGCCATCCAGGACGCGAGCGGCGAGGCCATGCGCGAACTGCGGGCCACCCTGGACATCCTGCGCACCGACGAGCCGACCGGCACGCCCGCGCTGCTGGTGGAACGGGCCTGCGCGGCGGGCCTCGCCGTGGAGCTGACGGTGACCGGCGACGAACGGCCTCTGGCGGCGACGCTCGACCGCGCCGTGTACCGCATCGTCCAGGAGGCCCTGACCAACGCGGCCCGGCACGCGGGACCCGCCAAGGTCGGCGTCCAACTCATCTACGGAGAAGACGACTTGACGATACGAGTGGAGGACGACGGCACGGCCGACCCGGACCGCCCGCCCGCACCCGGCGTCGGTCTCACGGGCATGCGCGAACGCGTGACGGCGTTCGGCGGCACCCTGCACGCCGCACCGCGCGCGGAGGGCGGCTTCGAGGTGCGGGCCCGGCTGCCGCTGGGGGAGGCGGGATGATCAGGGTCGCGCTCGTCGACGACCAGGCGCTCATGCGCGCCGGCTTCCGGGCGCTGCTGGATGCCGAGGACGGCATCGAGGTGGTCGGCGAGGCGGCGGACGGCGAACAGGGCCTGGCGCTGGTGCGCGCGCAGGTGCCGGACATCGCGCTGATCGACGTACAGATGCCGGTGATGACGGGCATCGAGGCGACCCGCCGGATCGCCGCCGACCCCGCTCTGGCGGCCGTGCGCGTCGTGATCCTCACCAACTACGGCCTCGACGAGTACGTCTTCGAGGCCCTGCGGGCAGGCGCCGGCGGCTTCCTCCTCAAGGACACCGAACCGGCCGACCTCCTCCAGGCCATCGAGGTCGTGGCCCACGGGGAGGCCCTGCTCTCCCCGTCGGTCACCCGCACCCTGATCGGCGAGTTCGTCTCCCGCCCACCGGACCGGGCTACGGCTCCCGGCCTGGACTGCCTGACCCGCCGCGAACGCGAGGTGACGGCCCTGGCCGCCCGGGGGCTGAGCAACGAGGAGATCGCCGCACACGTGGTCATCAGCCCGCTCACGGCGAAGACCCACGTCAGCCGGGCGATGACGAAGCTGGGGGCACGGGACCGGGCCCAGCTGGTGGTGTTCGCGTACGAGTCGGGGCTGGTGGCGCCGCGCGGCGGGGATCACCGGTTCGAGTGATCGCCGCACCTCGGAGTTCTGACCGACGGCCCCGGCGCGCGGCTGTGCTGGTCGCACCTGCTCGGCGAGCAGCCGCGACCAGCACCGTCCCGACGGGTTCTAGGCGGCCGTACCGCCCGCGTAGTCGCTGTTGAACGTGGTCTCGACGGTGGTGGCCACGGACTGGGCCACCCCGGTGCCGGTGAGGATGATGCCCAACTCCCTGTTGTTGGACAGGGAGTTGCTGCTGATGTTCATGGAGCCGGCCTCCACCTCCTGGGTGGACAGCCCGTAGTCGGCGACCATGGCCTTGGCGTGGATGTAGAAGCCGTTGGGGTCGGAGTAGCCGACGACCGTGCCGCCGGCCGCCTCGATCTCGGACACCTCGCTGGAGTAGCTGGACGGGCTCTCCAGCACCACCCGCACGGTGACGCCCGCCTTCGCTCGCGCCGCGATGGCGTCGACCACCGTGCTGTCGCTGAACTCCAGTTCTTCGACGTCCAGCGTCTTGGTGGCGGCGTTGACCACGGACAGCAGACGGCTGCGGGAGTCGGTGGGGGACCAGAGCAGGTGGTCGCCGTCGGTCGGGGTGATCGAGGTGCCGGCGTAGTCCGCGTTGAAGACCTTCTCGATCGCGGCGACGTCACGCGTGTCGTCGGTGAAGACGCCGTAGTCACGGCCGGTCGCGTAGTACTGCGAGGTGAGATTGCCGGTGAGGACCAGCGACTTGGTGCCGTTCACCGTGATCGTCTTCTGGTGGGTGTAGACGAAGCTCGACGACGACCACACCACCCCCACGCCCGCGTTCGTCAGGGCGGTGTACGCCGAGTTGTTGGCGGTCTTGTGCTGGCGGTCGAGGATCACCCGCACGGTGACGCCCTTGTTCTCCAGGGCTATGAGGTCGTTGACAGCCGTGGTGTCCTCCAGCTCGTACATGGTCATGTCGAGTGAGGTGGTGGCCGAGTTGATGAAGTTGTAGATGTCCGGCTGGCCGCCGCTCTGCGAGAAGGCGAACGCGGAGTAGCTCGCGGCGTTCGCGGGGACGGCGGTGGCGACGACGGCGGCGCCGGCCGCCAGGGCGACACCTGCGCGGCCGATGACCTTCCACAGCATGCGTGACTCCTAGTCGAGTTGATGCCCACGTGGGGGGTGGGTGAGCGTGGGCATGACACCACGCGCGTAGAACGCCTAGGAAGAGAAGGTCGGTGAACACGGGATTACCGGCCCTCAGCACGGGTGGACAAAGAGGACTTCATACAGGTGGGAGGCGGTTCATGCAGTCCCCGCGAGTTCGCAAAATCTTCGTAGGGCGCTCGCGGTGGAATGCAATGCTCCGTAGCTGTGCATGCTTCGGACCGAGCGAGCGAACAGAGAGGTGAGCGATGCAGTTCACGACCCGGCCGACCCTCCAGGGCACCTTCGGCATGGTGTCCTCCACCCACTGGCTGGCCTCGCAGTCGGCGATGGCCGTGCTGGAGGACGGCGGCAATGCGTATGACGCGGCCGTGGCGGGGGCTTTCGTGCTGCACGTCGTCGAGCCGCACCTGAACGGCCCGGCCGGTGAGGTGCCGATCCTGCTCGCCCCGGCGGGCGGCGAGGTGCGGGTGCTGTGCGGCCAGGGTGTCGCGCCCGCCGGGGCCACCGTCGCGCACTACCGCGCACTCGGCCTGGACCTCGTGCCCGGCACCGGGCCGCTGGCCGCCGCCGTGCCCGGCGCCTTCGACGCCTGGATGCTCCTGCTGCGCGACCACGGCACCAAGCCCCTCGCCGACGTCCTCAAGTACGCCGTCGGGTACGCCGAGCACGGGCACGCGCCCGTGGAGAACGTCGGCGCGACGGTCGAGGCCGTACGGCAGCTCTTCGAGACGGAGTGGACCTCCTCGGCGGACCTCTATCTGCCGGGCGGGAAGGCCCCGCGCCCCGGCGAGCTGCTGCGCAACCCCGCCCTCGCCGTCACCTGGAAGCGACTGCTCGCCGAGGTCGACGGGGCCGGCGACCGGGTCGCACAGATCGAGGCCGCGCGCGAGGTGTGGCGCTCCGGGTTCATCGCCGAGGCCCTGATACGGCAGGCCGGACGGCCCACCATGGACACCAGCGGCCGGCGCCACACCGGCACGCTCACGGCCGCCGACCTCGCCGGCTGGTCCGCCGGCTACGAGACACCGGCGACGTACGACTGGAACGGCTGGACCCTGTGCAAGGCCGGCCCCTGGAGCCAGGGCCCGGCCTTCCTCCAGCAGCTCGCGCTGCTCCCGCCCGAGCTGCCCGCATACGGGTCCGCCGACTACGTCCACCTGCTGATCGAGGGCTGCAAGCTCGCCATGGCCGACCGGGAGGCCTGGTACGGGGACGCCGCCGAGGTCCCGCTCGGCGAGCTGCTGTCGGCGGACTACAACGCGGCCCGGCGCGGCCTCGTCGGCGACAAGGCCTCGTACGAGCTCCGCCCCGGCAGCCCCGGCGGACGCACCCCGCGTCTCAGCAGGCACGCGCACGTGGTCGCCACCGACGACCCCGGGTTCGATCCGATGGGTGCCGGCGAGCCGACCGTGGCCCGGGCGTCGGGCGAGCCCGGGGTCGCCGCCGACGGAGCCACCCGCGGCGACACCTGCCACCTCGATGTCGTCGACCGCTGGGGCAACCTGGTCGCGGCCACGCCCAGCGGCGGCTGGCTGCAGTCCAACCCCGTCGTACCCGAACTGGGCTTCCCGCTCGGCACCCGGCTGCAGATGACCTGGCTGGAGGAGGGCCTGCCGAACTCGCTGACGCCCGGCCGCCGGCCCCGCACCACCCTCACGCCCTCCATCGCCCTGCGTGACGGCGTCCCGGTCATGGCGTTCGGCACGCCCGGCGGGGACCAGCAGGACCAGTGGCAACTGCACTTCTTCCTGGCCGTCGCCCTGCGTGCACAGGTCCGCGGCGGCCTCGACCTGCAGGGCGCGATCGACGCCCCGAACTGGCACAACGACGGGTTCCCGGGGTCGTTCTATCCGCGCGGCATGCGGCCGGGAAGCGTGACGGTCGAGTCCCGCATGGATGCCGGTGTCGTCGAGGAGCTGCGGCGCCGCGGTCATGACGTGACCGTCGGTGGCCCCTGGTCGGAAGGCCGGCTGTGCGCGGTCGCCCGGGATCCGGGGACCGGCGTCCTGTCGGCGGCCGCGAACCCGCGGGGCATGCAGGGGTACGCGGTCGGCCGCTGATCGCGCACCCGGAGTTCATGCCGATTCCGCTCGGGATCCACCGGGCGGGTGGGGATTGTCAGTGGCGCGTGCTCTCATGGAGCCATGATCGAACACATGGAAACCATCGACGAGTTTCTCGCGCAGCGCTCGGCCGACGTGGAGGAGGCGGTCCGCAAGGCCGCCGCGGCCGAGATCATGCCCCGCTTCCGCCGGCTGGCCGCGCACGAGGTCGACCAGAAGAGCGGACCGCACGACCTGGTGACCGACGCCGACCGCCTCGCCGAGCAGTACCTGACCGAGGTCCTCGGCAGCCTCCTGCCCGGTTCCGTCGTGGTCGGCGAGGAGGCGGTGCACGCCGACCCCGCGACGTACGAGGCGATTCAGGGCGACGCCCCGGTCTGGATAGTCGACCCGGTCGACGGGACACGCCAGTTCGTGCGGGGCGAGACCGGATTCTGCACACTGGTCGCGCTCGCCCGGCGCGGAGTGCTGCTCGCCTCGTGGACGTACGCTCCCGCTCGCGACCAACTCGCCACCGCCACAAGGGGCCAGGGCGCCTTCCTCAACGGCGAGCGGTTGTACGCCGGTGCGCCCGCCCGCGGCCGGGACCTCCAAGTGGCCACCTCCCACCCGGACTACACGACCGACGAGCAGAAGAGCGCTCTGGTCGGCCTGTGGACCGACGGCGTGGCGCCCCGTGTCTGCGGCTCGGCCGGCCTGGAGTATCTCGCCATAGCCCGCGGTGAGTTGGATGCGGTCGCTTTCTCCTGGGAGGCCGCCTGGGACCATGCGGCCGGCATCCTGCTGGTCGAGGAGGCGGGTGGCGCGCACCTGACGCGCACGGGGGAGCCGTTCCGTATCACCGGAGGCAACGTCCTGCCGTTCACGGCGGCCCGCGACGCGGCCACGGCCCGCCGGGTGGCGGGAATTCTGTGGGACACCGTCTGACCTCGAAGACCACCGTCCGAGGGGTCACCCACCGCCGGTGACTGTCAGTGCCCCGGCCTATCCTGATCCTCAGAGGCCATCGGCTGACGAAGGGGTCCGAAGGTGCCGTCGATGCTCGATGCTGTCGTAGTGGGTGCGGGGCCGAACGGACTGACGGCCGCCGTGGAGCTGGCCCGCCGCGGCTTCTCCGTGGCGGTGTTCGAGGCCCGCGACACCGTCGGCGGGGGAGCCCGCACCGAAGAGCTCACCCTGCCCGGCTTCCGGCACGACCCGTGCTCCGCGGCCCACCCCCTCGGCATCAACTCGCCGGCGTTCCGCGCCCTGCCCCTGGAGCGGTACGGCCTCGAATGGCTGCACGCCGAGCTGCCCATGGCGCACCCCTTCACCGACGGCACGGCCGCCGTGCTGTCCCGCTCGGTCGCCGAGACGGCCGCGTCCTTCGGCCCGCGGGACGCGGGCGCGTACCGCAGACTGGTCGCGCCGTTCCTGCCCAAGTGGGACACCCTGACTCGCGATTTCATGTCCCTGCCGCGCACCGCGCTCCCGCGCGACCCGGTGACCCTCGCCCGCTTCGGACTGGTCGGACTGCCCCCGTCGACCTGGCTGACCCGCCGCTTCCAGGACGAGCGGGCGAAGACCCTGTTCGCGGGCCTCGTGGCGCATGTGATGGCCCCGCTCGACGGCTTCGCCACGGGCGCCGTCGGCCTGGTCTTCGCTCTGGCCGCCCACGCCCGCGGCTGGCCCGTGGCCCGCGGCGGCTCCCAGTCCATCTCGGACGCGCTCACCGCGTATCTCAAGGACCTCGGCGGCCTGGTCCACACGGACTACGAGGTCAAGCGCCTCGACGACCTGCCGCCCGCCCGCGCGTACGTCTTCGACACCTCACCCACCGCCCTGGCCCGCATCGCCGGCTTCGGCCGCTACTACGAGCGCTTCAAGTACGGCCCCGGAGTCTTCAAGGTCGACTACGCGCTGGACGGCCCGGTGCCGTGGACCGCAGAGGAGGCCCGTGTCGCGGGCACGGTGCAGATCGGCGCGAACAGCGCGGAGGTCGGCGCCGCCCTGCGTGCGGCCTCCCGGGAGGGCCGTGCGCCCGAGAAGCCGTTCATGATCACGGTCCAGCCCGGTGTCGTCGACCCCACCCGCGCACCCGCGGGCAAACAGGTCTTCTGGGCCTACGGCCACGTCCCCAGCGGCTGGACCGGAGACCTCACGGACGCCATGGAGCGCCAACTGGAGCGCTTCGCCCCGGGGTTCCGCGACCGCGTCCTCGCCCGCGCGACCGCGGGCCCACCCGAACTCGCCGCCCGCAACGCCAACTACGTCGGCGGCGACATCGCCTCCGGCGCGGTCTCCGGACTCCAGATCCTGCTGCGCCCCAAACTCTCCCTGTCCCCGTACAGCACCCCCCACCCGGCCGTCTTCATCTGCTCGTCGGCGACCCCGCCGGGGCCGGGGGTACACGGCATGTCCGGGCACAACGCCGCGAAGGCCGTCTGGAGGAGGCTGAGGCAGACATGACGCCCACCATCACACTCGCCAAGGGCGACATCACCCGCGAAAGCGCGGACGCGATCGTCAACGCCGCCAACTCCTCCCTGCTCGGCGGCGGAGGCGTCGACGGCGCCATCCACCGGCGCGGAGGTCCCGCGATCCTCGAGGAGTGCCGCAAACTGCGCGCCTCGCAGTACGGCAAGGGCCTGTCCACCGGCCGGGCGGTCGCCACCACGGCGGGCGACCTGGACGCACGCTTTGTGATTCACACCGTGGGCCCGGTCTGGTCGGCCACCGAGGACCGCTCCGAGCTGCTCGCCTCCTGCTACCGGGAGTCACTGCGCGTCGCCGACGAACTCGGCGCCCGTACGGTCGCGTTCCCGGCCGTCTCCACGGGCATCTACGGCTGGCCGATCGACGACGGGGCCCGCATCGCCGTGGAGACGGTGCGGGCCGCGGACACGGCGGTCGAGGAGGTCCGGTTCGTGCTCTTCGACGAGCGGGCCTACGAGGCGTTTGCCGCGCAGACCCGCTGACGGAGCATCAGGACGGCGTGGTCAGCCGTCGATGCGGTGGGTGCTCCAGAACGACGTCAGGTCCGTGGTCGTGGCGGCCTGTGCAGCCGCCTTGAACTCGGCCGTGGTCGAGACGCCGTACCAGTGCGAAGTGGCGTAGTTCTTCAGCAAGTTGGCCATGGCGGTGTCGCCGAGGACCCGCCGCAGGTCGTGCAGGGCGCACTTGCCGTAGCCGTAGACGACGGTGGAGTAGCGGGAGGAGTGGGCGTCCCAGTAGGCCATGGAGTTGGTGATCTTCTCCGCGGAGGAGGACCAGGAGACGTTGTTCCAGCAGTTCGTGCCCGTCTTGCCCAGGGCCAGATCGGTGGCGTAGTCGGTGAACGCCTCGTCCAGCCAGGGGCTGTTGTACTCGTCGTCGCCGACGATGCCGTACCACCACTGGTGACCGATCTCGTGGGTGAGTGCGGTGGTGCTGACGAGGTCGAGGACGAAGCCCGGGTACTCCATGCCGCCGAACCAGTAGTTGTTGTCGATCACCGCGTCCAGCTCGCCGTAGGGATAGGCCCCGAAGCGGGCGGCGTGTGCGTCGACGGCCGTCTTCGCCGTGCTGAGCATCGACTGGGCGTCGGAGGAGCTGATGCCGGAGACGGAGTAGACGTTGATGGCAGTTCCGGCGGTCGAGGTGCCTGAGATCTTGGTGAACGGGCCCGCCGCCCAGGCGAAGTCACGCACCTTGGAGGCCGTCGCGGTGGTGACGGTGCGGCCGCTGGAGCCGGGGGTGTCGGTCGAGGTGCCCGTGGCCGGGACCAGCAGGGTGCTCGGGTGGTCGAGGGTCACCTTGAAGTCGGCGGCCAGGGAGTAGAACGACTCGCCGTTGTTGGTGTACGGGTCCAGGTGCCAGCCCGAGCCGTCCTTGACCGCCAGCACGGGCAGCGCGTTGCCGATGAAGCTGAACGCCCCGTCGTGGCCGAACCGGTCCGCGCCGCTCGGCACGGTGATGCCCAGGTCGAAGCCGATCGTGGCGGACTGCCCCTGCGCGAGGGGTGTCGGCAGGGTGATCTGCAGGGCCGTGCAGGCGACCGACAGCGAGCCGGCCGTACCGCCGCTGACGTTGCTGACCGTGATCGGCATCGCGTCGCAGGTGCCGTGGTAGTTGTCCCACAGCCGCAGGTACACCTCGCTCAGCGCGGTGGAGGATGCGTTGGTGAAGGTCGTGCTCTCGTGGCCGGTCCAGACCGTGCCGCTGGTGTTGCTGCTGAGGCTGACGGTGTACGACGGCGCGGCGGGCGTGCGTGTGGAGTCCGCCGGCGGGGTGCTGCCCCCGGAGGTGTCGAGGGCGATGTCGTCGAGGACGAAGCTCGACTGCAGGCTGGAGTCCTCGGTGCCGGTGAAGGCGAGGCTCACGGTCTGCCCCGCGAACGCGGACACGTCGAGCGTCTTCTTCACGTACCCGGTGTTCTCGTCGAGGTTCGAGTACGTCGCCAGCGTCGTACCGCCGACCTTCGCCGTCAGCTTGTCGTACGCGACGGACGAGGTCGTCTCGTCGGTGTCGATGTGGAGCCAGAAGGAGAGAGTGGCGGTGCTGCACCCGGCCGGGATCGTGACGCTCTGCGAGAGGCTGTCGGTGTGGGTGCCGCCCGTCCCGTCCAGCCAGGCGAAGCTGCTGCCGCCGTGGGCGCTCTGGCCGGAGCGGCTGGTGATGACGCTCGTCGACGACTGGGTCCAGGGCGAAGTACCGCTCTCGAAGCCGCCGTTGGTGACCACCTGGGCCGGGGTGCAGGCCGCGGCCGCGGACGGGGCGGCGGGCGGCGCCGCTGCCGCGGGGGCAGCGGGCAGGGATATGGCGGCCAGCGCGGCGACGGCCAGTGCGCGCAGGGCAATGGATCTGTGGGGGGTCTTTCTCACGCGGAACTCCTTTGCGGCGGCCGGGATTCCGGCCTGCTCGGTGCCACCCGGTCGGCTGGGATGCGCCTCGGGGCGGCAGTGGGCTGCGTGTATCGCTGGAGCGATCGCTGAAGCGTGACAGATTTGTCGGGGGCATGCCATGGGATGGGTGAAGGGCACGCGCTTCCTGCTGTGCGGGCGGTTGCCGCGCCGAGGCCCTGTCCAGCAGGGATGCGCCGATCCAGGCCTTGCGCGGGTCGGGGTGGCGCCTCTATAACCTTCCTGCATGCTTCGGTGGGGATGGCCGGAAATGGCACTCCGCCATCGGCCAGGGGGGTCCCCGACTCCGCCGGAATCGGCATCAACACGCCCAGACCGACGGAGATTTGAGGACATGACCGACCACGCCTTTCGCGATGCCATGACCCGCCTTGCTGTCGACCCGGCATTCCGGGAGCAACTCGACGGCGACCCCGGCGAGGTGGCACGAAGACTTGGCCTGACGACCGGGCAGGTCGCCGAGCTCCGCGCGCTTCGGGTCGAATCCGGCACCGCGGACGGGCCGGCCGCACTCCACGCGAGGCTGTCCAAGTCGTCCCTCTTCTTCGGCGGCGCGGCCCACGCACTGACGCACCACGACGTGTCGGTCGACCATGCGCCGGTCGAGCACGAGGTGTCCGTCGACCACGGGCCGGTCGAGCACGGGGCACCTGATGCCGAGGCGGGCGCGCTCGACCCGGGTGCGTCCGACAGCGTCAGCCTCATCGGCCGTCAGCTCGACAACGCGGCCCTGGGCGGCCCGGACAGCCCGGTGAGCGACCCGGGCGGTCCGGGCGGCTTCGGCGACTTCGGGTCGTTCGACGGCCCGGGCGCCTCCGTGGACGGCGTGGGGCATGACGGTGGCGGGTTCGGCCCGGCCGGGGCCGAGTTCGGGGAGTTCGGGAGCGAAGGCGGATCGGATGACTTCGGAGGCCTCGGCGGTGGAGGCGCGGAGGGGTTCGGCGGGAGTGCGGGCGGCTTCGGGGAGTTCGGGAGTTTCGGCGGCGGCTCTGACAGCGGCCTCGGCGGCTCAGGGGGCTTTGACGGCGGGGGCGGTGCGGAAGGGGACTTCGGCGGTTTCGGGAGCCACGGCGGGAGCGAGGGCGGCTTCGGCGGCGGTCACGGTGGCGGCGACGCCGGTGAGTTCGGTCATGGCGGCATCCACGACCGCGGTGAAGGCGGAGACGGCGGGGGCGAAGGCGGCGGCGGTGAGGGCGGCGGTGGCGGTGAAGGCGGCAGCGGTGGCGGCGACCAGGAGAACACCGGCCGTCGGCCCGGCGGGGGCGAAGGCGGCGGTGGCGGTGAAGGTGGCGGCGGCGAAGGTGGTGGCGGAGGCGGCGGTGACGAGGGCTCCGGCCACGGACACGGCGGGTCATCCGGTGGTGGCGAGGGCGGTGGCCCCGGGGGTGGTGGCGACGGCGGTGGCGGCGAGGAGGGCTCCGGTCACGGACACGGCGGCGGCCCCTCCGGCGGCGGTGGCGGGGGCGAAGGCGGCGGCGGTGAAGGCGACGGTGGCGGCAGCCAGGAGAACACCGGTCGGCGCCCCGGTGGCGGTGGTGAGCCCGGAGGCGGCGGTGAAGGCGGTGGTGGCGGCAGTCAGGAGAACACCGGCCGCCGGCCCGGTGGCGGTGGTGAACCCGGCGGCGGTGGTGAAGGCGACGGCGGCGGCAGTCAGGAGAACACCGGTCGGCGCCCCGGTGGCGGTGGTGAGCCCGGAGGCGGTGAAGGCGGTGGTCGAGGAGGCATTCTCGGCGGATCCGAGAGCGTCCGCGGCGGTGTGACCGCCCCCGGCGCCGACGGCATCGGTACGCATCTGTCGCCCTCCGGTCCGGGCACCGCCGCGCCCGGCGGCGGTTTCTCGGGCTCCACGTTCACCAGCGGCTCCTGAGCGGGCCGACTCTGATGCTGTGCCATGTGTGTCGCGTTCACGTACGGCGCGACTTCCCGTACTGCCTGCACTGCGGCACGCTCCGCCGCGGTGCGGCGCCGACGTCGTTCGCCGCGCCCCAATTGCGCGGCATCGACGACCCCGCGCTGCTCGTACCGCTGACCGGCCCGGTGACGACGCTGGGCCGCGGCTCGGACAACGACGTCGTCCTGTCCGACGACAGCGTGTCACGCCGACATGCCCGAATCGTTCGGACCGGGGCGGGCTTCCGGATCGAGGACCTGGACTCGTTCAACGGCACGGCGGTCGGCGGAGTGGACCTGCACGGAGGCGCGGCGCACCTCGCCGACGGCACCGAGCTGTCCATCGGTGACGTCCGCCTGGTGTTCGAGCAGCCCCGTGACGCCCGGGTCGGCTCACGCACCATGGTCGTCGGCACTCAGCTGACTCAACTGCCCACCACCGCCGACGAGGAGGTGCCGGAGGCGACCGGCCCCCTCACCGCGCGACCCCGCCGCCGCTCCGGGTGGGCGCTCAAGCAGGTGCCCACGGACCGCGGGGAACCCGGTTGGGTGCTGAGCAACACGCGTACCGGTGTGTATCTGCGGCTGGACGAGCGCGAGGTGTTCCTCTGGAACGCCGTCGACGGCGAGAACACCGTACGGGACCTGCTCTTCGCGTACGCGGACCGCTTCGGCGAGCTGGCGCTGCCGCGGATCGAGGCCGCGCTGGCGGCGTTCGCGGACGCGGGACTGCTGCGCGGCCTGCCCGGCCGCCCCGAGCAGGAGCAGACCGGGGGCTGGCGGCGGGCCGGGCGGGCGCTGTACCGGGCCCTGCTGAAACTGGAGATCTCCGTACCGGGCCTCGACGGCGCCGTGACCCGCCTGTACGGCGCGTTCGGCTGGCGGTTGTTCACCAGAACCGGGGTGACGCTCGGCTGGCTGTCGGTCGTCGGGGGTCTCGTCGCGTTCTTCAGGGCACAGCGACGGCAGCACCTGCTGGACTTCGGCGGCGCCGGCGTCTGGGGCCCGGTCGCGCTGGCAGCGGGGTACGTCTCGGCCCTGGTGATCCACGAGCTGACGCACGCCCTGGCCGTGAAGTCGTACGGCCGCAAGGTCCGGCGCGGCGGGTTCCTGCTCATGATGGGGATGCCGTTCGCCTTCGTGGACACCAGCGACATGTGGTTCGGCTCCCGCTGGTCACGGGTCGTGGTGGCACTGTCGGGGCCCCTCTCCACGGCTGCGCTGGCCGGCTGGTGCGCGGTGGGTGCCGCCTGCCTCCCGGCCGGTCCGGTCTCGGCCGTACTGTTCCAGCTGGCCTTCGGGCTGTACCTGAACACCCTCTACAACTTCAACCCCCTGATGCCGCTGGACGGTTACCAGGCGCTGACCGACGCGCTGCGCGTGCCACGGCTGCGCGAGGAGGCGAGCGCCTACTTCCGCAAGGGGCTCTGGCAGGACCTGCGGGCGGGCCGCCGCCCCGGACCGCGCCAGACGGGAATGGCCGCCTACGGCCTCGCGGTCGTCGTCGGGACGTACGGCTTCCTGGTCCTGGCCCTGCTGGCCTGGCGTTCCCGGCTCGGGGATCTGCTGCAGGGGCGGGTGCCCCCGCCGTGGGACACGGTGATCGTGGGGGTCGTGGTGGGTCTGGTGGCATCCCCGGTGTGGGCTGCGCCGATGCGCCGGCTGATACGCCGGCTGAGGCGGCGGCACCGGACCGGTGGCGGTCCCGTGTCCGCCGTTGCCGTGGAGGGTGCGGCATGACGGGCATCGCGGACGGCGCCGGGGCAACGGGCGACGACGACTGGGCCGTGCCCGGCTACCCGGCCGTGCGGACGGTCGGCGAGGGCGCCGGCGGACGCGTCGTACTGGCCCGGCACGCGGCGACGGGCGTACCCGTGGCGATCAAGTACCTGAGCGACCGGCTCCGCGCCGACCAGGAGTTCCTGGCCCGCTTCCGGGCCGAGGCACGGCTGCTGGGCGACCTCCGGCACCCGTGTGTCGTAAGCCTGTACGAGTACGTCGAGGCGCGCCGGGGTGCCGCGATCGTCATGGAGGCGGTGGACGGAGTCAGTCTCCGTGAGCTGCTGCGCGCGCACGGGGCGACCGGCCCGGAGGCCGCCCTGGTCCTGCTGAAGGGGGCGCTGCTGGGGCTGGGCGCGGCCCATGCGGCCGGAGTGGTCCACCGCGACTACAAGCCGGAGAACGTGCTGGTCCGTGCCGACGGGTCGAGCGCCCTCGCCGACTTCGGCATCGCCGTACGCGTCGGCCGGGTGACGGAAGCCGCCGGCACGCCCGCCTACATGGCGCCCGAGCAGTGGCGCGGTGAGCCCGCGGGACCGGCGGGCGACGTGTACGCGGCGGCGGTGGTGCTCTTCGAATCCCTCACCGGCCGACGGCCGTTCACCGGTGACGACGTGACGGCACTGCGCCTGCAGCACCTGCGGGCACCCGTCGCACTGGGCGAAGTACCCGGCCCGCTGCGCGGCCTGCTGCGCCAGGGCATGGCCAAGGACCCGGCGGACCGCCCCGGCATCGAGGCGTTCCTCACCGAGCTGGAGCGGGCCGCCACCGAGGGGTACGGCCCCGGCTGGGAGGAGCGCGGCCGCCGAAGGCTCGCCGAACTCGCCGCCCTGGCAGCCCTGTTGTTCCCCTTCGCCACGGCACCGGCCGTCTACGAGGCCACGAGTGCCCTGACCGTACTGGGCCGGCTCAAGCGCGGTGGCTGGCAGGCGGCCGCCGGGGCGGCGGCGCTGGCGCTGGTCGTCGGCGGGGTGACCGCCGCGACCGCCGGTACGCACGACACGACCACGACAGCGGCCAGTTCCACGCCGACGGGTTCCGGTGGCACCGGCTCGCCCGCCACCTCGTCCCCTTCGGCGTCCGCCTCGCCGGACCCGACCACGCCGACGGCCGGCGGATCACCCTCCGTCATCCCCTCGGCGGACCCGTCGCCGGGCGACCCGTCGGACGTCCCGACCCCGCCCACCACACCGCCGACGACCTCCTCGCCTCCGACCACCGCGGCTCCGGATCCGTCGACGCCGGGCACGGTCACGATCGTCATCGGTTCCTGGCACCGCGGGCAGAACCCCAGCACGATGACCGCCGACGTCACCGTCACGACTAGCGGCGCCGGACCCCTGACACTGACGGCGGACTTCTACGCCGGCACACCCGACGAGCCCTACGGTTCCCAGTCGCGAACGTTGTCGGGCAGCACGCAGTACACGGTGACCTTCACGGCGGACTTCTCGAACCACCCGTGCCGTGGCACCTGGAACGTCGCCCTCACGAGCAGCCCGGAGTCCGCGAACGGGACGCAGACGGCCGCCATGGACGCGCCACCGTGCTGAGCATCCACGACAACCGCCGGCCCCTGCCGTGCACCCAGGAGAGCAGACCGACATGACGACAGCCGCCGGGGTTGCCGGGCGCCCGTTCTCGGGCTGGTCCCGTGACGCCCGCTGGGGCACCTGGTACGCCCTGTGTCCGGAGCACGGCGACGCGCCGTCGCCGGGGGCGCTGCGGATCGACCGTGCCCTGCTGGCACCTCAGGGCGCGCGTGAGCGGCTGGCGACCGCGGTGCTCGCCGTGGCCAGGCTCCGGCTGCCCGGTGTACCGGCCACGGTCGACCTGGTGGCGGAGGCCGGTGACGTGTGGCTGATCACCGCCCGCCCGCCCTTGCCCACGCTTGAGGACGTCGCGGCCAGCGACGGTCCCCGGCCGGACGCGGGCAGCGTGGCGAGCGTCCTCAACGAGACCGCGCAGACGCTCCTCGCCCTGCACGCGGCCGGGCTGGCCCACGGATCGCTCACAGCCAGCAGCGTCGTCCTCGCCCCGGACGGCACCGCCCTGCTCGCCGAGTCGGCGCTGGGCACCGCGCTGGGCGACCACACGCCCGCGGCATCCGCCCGGCGTGCCGACATCACGGCGTGGGCCGCCCTCGCCCGGACACTCGCCACCACCTGGGCGGCATCCGGCACACCGGCGGCGGACCTGTTCGCCCGGTGCGCCGCCACCGCCGAGTCCGAAGGCCTCGCCGCCGCCCGTGCCGTGCTCGTCGCCGGGCGTACGGTGCTCCCCGCCGACTTCCTGCAACGGACCGCCCTCCGCGCCGCCACGGCTGCGGCGATTGCGGACTTCACCCTGGCGGCGACGGAGGACGGGCCGGCCGCGGCAAGGGAGGCGACCGTCGCACGGAAGCCCGCGACACCGGGCGCCGGGACGGAGGTACGGGTCGTCGCACGCGAGTCGGACGTCGTACGGGCCGCTGTACGCGAGAGGGACGCGCAGGCCGCAGCAGGCGAGAGGGACGTACAGGCTGCCGTACAGGGCGAGGTATCGGCCGACCCCCGGATCGACGCGACGGCCATGCCCCCCGGCCGCCTCGACCACGTCTCGCGCCCCGCTGCCCCGGACGACCAGGCCACGGTCCTGGGCAGGCGGAACCGCATCCCCGGCCCAGGGCCCGAGTCGGCCCCGCTGACGGACTCCGTGGCAGCCGGGGACGGTGACATCCTGCTGCGCTTCGGCCCCGGCATCCCCGTCGCCGAGCAGGAGTCCCTGCGTGCGCTCTGGGAGCGGACTGCCGCCGCGGCGCCGACCCGCCGTCGCCGGTCACGGGCCTGGATGGGGGCGACCGTGGTCCTGACAGCCCTGGCCGTCGTGGTCTGGCTGCTGCTCCTGCGCCCGTCCGCCGGACCGACCGTCACGGCCGCCGAGGTCCGGGCGCCCGCCGGGCAGTTGCACTGCGGCCAGACCGCCGACGTCATCGGGGTCCTGACCACCGACGGCCACGGCGGTCCGGTGACATACCGCTGGCTGCGCAGCGACGGACACGACTCCGGTGAACTGGTCCACGAGGCCGGCCGTGGCGACTCCAGGATCACCGTCCACCTCCAGTGGACGGTCCGCGGCCCCGGCCGCTTCCGGGGCACCGCCCGCCTCCAGGTCCTGCACCAGGACAGGACAAGCGCCCCGATCGAGGCGGAGGGCACCGTCAGCTACTCCTGCCCCTGAGGTCGTCGGGAAATCGCCGCCAACTCCTTCGTAGCCCCGACCGCACTCGGGCTGGCCGCCACACGTCCCGAGCTGCGGCCGCTGATGACGGCCACCAGGAAGAAGATCTCGACCTTCGATCCCCTCTCCGGCTGCACCGGGCCCGCCCTGCTGTCGAAGGGCACGGAAAGCCCCCCCGTGGTTCGCCAGGACGATTACGTCGACCTCGTGACGCGTTTCGTCGAACGGGTCCGTCGGTCGTCATGACCACTGGACCATCGAAGTTCAGTCACCGCCCGCCGGCGGCGGGCCCCTGCTCCCCCTGGGCGATCTCGATGCCGGCGTGCAGATCGGTGGCCGCGTCCAGCACCGCCGTCGCCGATACGGCCACGCAGGCCAGGAGCAGACAGGCCAGGGCGCGGGGGAGCCGGCGGGCAGCGGGCACGGGTGTGGTCAGGAGGGCGGTGACACGGCGGGGGACCGGGCCCGCCGTCGCCGTCAGGGACAGTCGGGGGCGTGCCGAAGGGCCTGTCGCGCGGGCCGCGAGGGCGGCGCGGCCGACGGCGCGGGCGGTGAGCGCGCGGTCGCCCGTCGCCTGCGCCGCGGACTCGTCGGCCCAGCGCTCCAGCGCGTACGAGAGCGGCGCGCGCAGGCCGCGCAGGGCGGGGTGCAGCGCGACGGCGAGCTCGGCGGCCGCGAGGAAGACGTGGTGGCGGCTGGCGAGGTGGGCGCGCTCGTGGGCGAACAGCACCTCGCGCTCCCCGGCGCTGAGGGCGCGCAGCATTCCGGTCGTCACCACGATGCGGCCCGGCCGCCCGGGCAGGGCGTAGGCATCGGGCCGGTCGTCGTGCCGCACACAGAGATCGCCGGCGCTCGCCCCGCTGCCGGACTGCCGGTGCGCGGCACGCAGTTCACGCAGGTGGCGGCAGGTCCGGTCGAGCACCAGGACACCGAGAACCGTCAGCGCGAGGGCGGCCAGGAGCGCGGCGGGCACGGTGGCGGGCGAGCCGTCGCCCAGGAGATGCGGGGACAGGTGGGCGGCCTCGGCCACGACGGACATACGCAGGGCGCCGGCGAGCGCGAGCATGCCCAGCGCGGCCGTACTGGACAGGGCGAGAACCAGTGAGAGAGCCGTCAGCACCCGGGCGGCCGTCCGCGGCGGCAAGTGCTCGGCACCACGCCGGGCCACGGGCACGGCGAGGAACGGCACGAGCAGCGGGAGCCACACGGCGTAGATCACGGGATTCCTCCAGGGGGCCGCCGGTCCGGTCCGTAGTCGACCAGCCTACGCGGTGCAGCCGTCAGCAAGATCGTTACGGCGACGTTCAGACGGTGTCGTCGCCGGCCGCCGGGCCGCCCTCCAGGAGCGTGCGCAGGAGCCGTTCGTCCTCCGGGCTCAGATCGGAGACGAAGCGGGCGAGGACGGTGCCGCGGTCCTCGTCCTTGTCGAGCTCGGCGTGCATACGGCGGGCCGTGAGGCCGGGGGAGTCCTGGGCCGGGGCGTACGCGTAGCCGCGGCCCGAGCGCGCGCGGGTGACCGCACCCTTGGCGTGCAGGCGCGTGAGGATCGTGGTCACCGTGGTGCGGGCGAGGCCGCCGCCGAGCTCCAGCTGGACCGCGCCGGGCGTGAGAGGTCCGCCGGCGGCCCACAGCGCGGCCAGCACGCTCGCCTCCAGCTCGCCGGACGGCCGCCGGTCCGTGCGCCCGTCGACCGGGCGCCAAGCCGGCTCGTCAATCTGCCCCTCGGGCATGGGAACACTCCTCGGCTCTCACTCGTCTACAGTTCGGTAGACGGTCTACATGACTGTAGTCGCTCGGTGCGGGTCTGTGCCCGCTCCGTCCACGTACCAGTATGAGAGGGGTCGCCACCGTGGCAGCTGCCCAGTTTGCCGTCGCCCAAGCGGTGAACGTTCTGGATGCCGGATCCCTGCTGTCCGCCTTCGGCGCGCTCGGTATCGCCTTCGTGATGTTCGCCGAGACCGGCCTGCTGGTCGGCTTCTTCCTGCCCGGCGACTCCCTGCTGTTCACGGCCGGGCTGCTGTGCGTCCCCGGCGTCCACGGATCCGTGCATCTGTCGCTCGGGCCGGTGCTGGCAGCCGCCGTGGTCGGCGCGCTGCTCGGTGCCCAGACGGGGTACTGGCTCGGGCGGCGGGGCGGCCGCGCACTCCTGGCCCGAAGCCGCGCGAAGAAGCTGCACGAGGGCGCGGCGCGGGCCGAGGAACTGCTCGAACGCTACGGGCACGCGAAGGCGGTGGTCCTGGCCCGCTTCGTGCCGGTCGTGCGCACCGTGCTGAACCCGCTGGCCGGGGCGCTCGACGTGCCGGTGCGGGTCTTCACGGTGTGGCAGGTGATCGGCGGTCTGGTGTGGACGGTCGGCCTGGTGCTGGGCGGCTACGCGCTGGGTTCCTCGGTGCCGAACGTCGACCGCTATCTGCTACCGCTGGTGGCGCTCGTGGTCGTCGTCTCCCTGACCCCGATCGCCCTGGAGGCCCGGCGCGCGCGTGCCCGCCGTGCCTCCGAGGGGACCTCCTCGTGACCGGCCTCGCGTTCAGCGGTGCCTCGGTGGACGGCGGCCTGTACACCTGGATCACCGGCCTCGCCCGCCACACCCCGCACGCGGTGAACAGCGTGATAGCCGTCTGGTCCGACTACGGCCTCGCACTGTTCGGCGCGCTGATGCTCGCCGCCTGGTGGCGGGCCCGCAGCGCGGGGCAGGCACGGATGGTCCGGGCGCTGGCGGCACCCGTGGTCGTGGTCGTCTGCTACGTCGTCGATGTGCTGGTGAAGGCGGCCTTCGCCGAGCGCAGACCCTGCCGGACGCTGCACACCGCGACGGTCGAGGCGTGCCCGGGCGCGGGCGACTGGTCGTTCCCCAGCAACCACGCGGTGATCGCCGGGGCCGCCGCCGTGGCGCTGGCGCTCGCCCACCGTCGCCTGGGCCGGATTGCGGCCCTGGCCGCCGTCCTGATGGCCGTCTCCCGGGTCTGGGTCGGCGTGCACTATCCGCACGACGTCGCCGTCGGCCTGGCGTTCGGGGCCGGCCTCGCCTGGTTCCTCATGCTCCAGGCGGACCGCGCCGCCCCACTCGTCGGGCGGATGGCAGACACCCCGCTCAGGCCGCTGGTGACGGCTTCATGACGGGGCCGGAGCCGGCCGGGGACGGGCGGGGCGGGGGTGCGGTCGGGTCTGGTGGTGATCGCGGGCGCGACAGCGGGAGTGCGGTCGGGTCCGGTGGTGGCCAGGGGTACGGCGGGGGTGTGGTCGGGGCTGGTGGTGATCGCGGGCGCGGCAGCCGGAGTGCCGTCGAGTCTGGTGGTGATCGCGGGCGTGGCGAGGGTCCCGCCGGGTCCGGAGGTGCCGGGCGTGGTGGAGAGGCTGTGCGGGGAGCCCCGCGTTCGGTGCGTGGACCGGTCGCCGCGGAAGGACGGCGGTGGGCGGTGCGGCATGCGCGGGCACGTGACCCTGCCGGGCGGCCGCGTGTGCAGCAGAGCGGTCCAGGGCCGAGTGTGAACCTCAGCGGTCGAGGGCCGAGCGTAAACCCGAGCGGACAAGGGCCGAGTGTGAACCGGAGCGGTGGAGCGCCGAACGCAAACGGGAGCGGTCGAGGGCCGCTGCCGCTCGCCGTCGTCTGCGCCCTCCTGTTCGCCGCCCTCGCGATCGCGGTGGCCGTGCGCCACGGTGCTCCGCTGCCGGGGGACGCGGCGGCCCATGCGTGGGGACTCGCGCACCGGCCCCCGGAGGCGGTGGCGCTCGCGCGCGGGATCTCCGCGACGGGGACGGGCCCCTGGCCGTACGCGGTCGTCGTGATCGCCGGGGTGATTGCGGGGCGCACCGCGGGTGAGCGGCTCCGGGCCGCCGTCGGCGCCCTGGTCGTGCTGGTCGCCGGGCAGCTGATCCGCACCGGCCTGATGGAGCTGTTCGCGCGGGCCCGCCCGGCCCCTGCCGACTGGGCGACGCATGTGTCCGGTTTCGCGTTCCCCTCCGGTCACACCACCACCTCGGCCCTCACGGCCGGTCTGCTGTGCTGGGCGGTGACCCGCCGGGCCCGCCCGGATCTCGCCCGCACGACCTGCACGCTGGCGGTGTGCTGGGCGGCCGCGGTCGGCGCCACCCGCGTGTACCTCGGGGTGCACTGGGTGAGTGATGTCATCGCCGGCTGGCTGCTGGCTGCCGCATGGCTGGGCCTGTGCGCGTGGGCCTCGGCCCGGTGGCTGCCCGGGGAGTTGACGGGGCGCGGTGGTCCTGGAGCGCCCCCTGGTGCGGGTACGGCGCCGGACGCTCCCGACCCGCCACGGCCCTAGGAACCCCGTCCCAGGACCCCGCTTGAGGAACCCCGTTCCAGGAACCCCCACCCCGCCCCCACGTCCGACCCACACCGCCAGCCCACCGCACAACCACCAACCCACAAACCACCAACCCACAAACCACCACCGCACAACCACCGACGCACGACCCCCGATGGAGGACCATGCGCCACAAGATCCTGGTCGTCGAGGACGATCACGCTCTGCGTGACGTGTTGCTGCGCGGGCTGCGGGACGAGGGCTTCGCCACCGTGCCGGCCGCCGACGGTGCGACCGCGCTGCGGCTGGCCGGGGACGAGGTGGCCGCGGCCGTGCTGGACGTCGGACTGCCGGACGCGGACGGGCGGGACGTGTGTCAGGCGATGCGGGCGAACGGGTTCATGGCCCCCGTCATCTTCCTCACCGCACGTCATGGTCTGACCGACCGGCTGTCCGGGTTCTCGGCGGGCGGCGACGACTATCTGCCCAAGCCCTTCCACCTGGTGGAACTCGCCGCCCGGCTGCGCGCGGCACTCAAACGCGCCGCGCCCCCGCCCCGTCCCGCGACCGGCGACCTCGTCCTGGACGCCGTGCGGCACAGCCTGACCGTGCGCGGAACCGAGGTCGACCTCACGCCGACGGAGTTCCGGCTCCTGGCCCCCCTGATGGCGGCCCCCGGGGAGATCGTGAGCCGTCGTGACCTCGTCCGGGCGGGCTGGCCGGAGGGCGCCCAGGTCAGCGACAACACCCTCGACCAGTACCTGACCCGGCTCCGCCGCAAGCTGCGCGAGGCGGGCAGCGACGTGACGATCGGCACCGCGCGTGGAATCGGACACCGGCTGTCATGACCGCGCCCCGCTCCCGGCTCGTCCCCCGGCTCGTCCCCCGCACCCTGCGCGGCCGGCTCTCCCTGGTCGCGCTCACCACAGCCGCGCTCCTCATGGTGATCCTCACCGTCGTCTTCAACACCATGGTCCGTCACCACCTGCGACGCCAGGCGGACGACGAACTGCGCACCCGGGCCGCCGCCGTCGCCACCACCGTCGACACAGGCGGTAAACGGGTACGGGTCCTGGAGACCGTCAACGACCGGCTCCTGGACGCGAACGTGTGGATCTACGCCGGCCCGCGCCTGCTGGAGCAGCCGACCTCCGGCGGCCGGCTCACCCACATCGCCGAAGGCCTGGCCCGCGACGGCGGACGGCAGTGCGTCACTGCCTCGGGCCACGGGATGAGCCCCGTCCGGCTGTGCTCCGAGCCCGTACCCCGCGCACGGCACGCGGCCACCATCGTCACGGCCCTGGACCTGGCCCCGTACAACAGCTCGGCCGACGCCCTGCTGCTGGGCTCGTTCGCCCTGGACGCCGTGATGCTCGCCTGCACCTACGCCCTGACCCGGCTGGCGGTGGGACGCGCGCTGCGTCCCGTCGGAACGATGACCGACCAGGCGACGCAGTGGAGCGCGGTCGCCTCCGAGGAACGGTTCGGCAGCGCGGACCGCCCGGCCGAACTGGCCCGTCTGGGCGCGTCGTTGGACGCCCTGCTGGACCGTATCCGCGCGGTGCTGCGGCATGAGCGGCAGCTGACCGGAGAGCTCTCGCACGAGCTGCGCACCCCGCTCAGCAGGATCGTCGCCGAGCTGGACTGGTATCGCTCACGCCCCCGCACGGCGGCCGAGACCAGGGCCGTGCACGAGACGATCGCCGACGCCGCCGAGTCGATGCGCACCATCTGCGACACCCTCCTGACCAGCGCCCGCGAGGACGCGACCAGCGCCGCCCCCGGCACCGCCCCGGTCCTGCCCACCCTGCGCCGCCTCGCCGGACAGTCGGACGTCCCCGGCCATGTGACCGTCACGGTCGACGCCGCCGAACGCACCGATGGCGCCGACGGCACGGACGGGCGGCTGGAGGCCGGCGTGCAGGACGCCCTCCTCGAACGGATCGTCAGCCCGCTCCTGGCCAACGCCCTGCGGTACGCCGAGTCGAGCGTCACCCTGCGCGCGGACCGGGACGCAGGCGGCGTACGCATCTGTGTCACGGACGACGGACCGGGCGTGCCGCCCGAGTTCGCGGGACAGCTCTTCCAGCCCGGCCGCCGCGCCGACCCGGACGACGGTCACGGCGGAGCGGGCCTGGGGCTGCCGCTGGCGCGGCGCCTGGCCCGCTCCGCCGGGGGCGAGGTCTCCTACGACCCCGGACTCACCCCTGGAGCGCGCTTCGTGGTCAGACTGCCGTCCGGCTGACCGCTTCCGCGGGACGGCGCTCGCGTGCGTGGGCGTACCCCATCAGCCCGATCAGTACGGCCAGCAGTACGGCCGACGAACCCGCTGTGCCGAGGTCGAGGCCGCCCTTGGCGACGGGCTTGGTGAGGAAGTCGCCGGCCGTCGCACCGAGCGGCCGGGTGAGCACGAACGCGAACCAGAACAGCAGCACGTTCGGCACCGCGGGCACCTTCATCAGGGCGACGAGTACGGCGAGCACCCCGCCCACGAGCAGCGCGCCACCGGCGTAGCCGAGGCCGGAGCTGTCGGAGAGGAAGTCGCCCATGGAGGTGCCGAGCGTGTTGGAGACGAGGATCGCCGACCAGAACAGCGCCTCCCCGCGGAAGCTGACGATGTCCCGGATGACGAACGTCATCCCGGTCAGCTTCCACACGGCGAAGATGACGATCAGGATCGTGACCAGGATCGCGGCGCCCGCCGGGTAGCCGATGCCCAGGCCCTGCGGGCCCCAGCCCAGCGAAGTGGCGCCGCCCGAAAGGTATTTGGAGCTGGCGTCGCGGTTCATGAAGTCGGACATCGTCGTGCCGGCCATGCTGGTCGACAGGATGACGGTCCAGTAGAAGAACGGGTTGTAGCGCCGCGACCTGAGCTGGACGACCAGCGTCACGACGAAGACCGCGAACAGGGCGATCGTGGTGAGGAAGTAGCCGAGCTTGAGGGTCTGCGAGAAGAGGTCGCCGGCCGTCTCGCCGAGGGTGGTCGCCGCGATCTTCATGATCCAGAAGGCGAGGGTGACCTCGGGGAGCTTCTTCAGTACGTCACTACGGCCGGCGGCGGCGCCGACGTCCGTGAGGACTGTCGACTCCGCCGCCTGTGTGGGGGGTTGATGGGTCATGCGGTCTGTAGCTCCTGTCCGTTGGGTTTGGTGACGTCCTTGCGGGTGATCGCGAGGAAGACGACCAGGCCGAGGATCACCGTGAGGAACAGTGTGCTCGTCATCACGGTGCCCAGGCCCAGTCCGCCGTCCCCGGTGGGCTGGGAGAGGTAGTCGCCGACCGAGGCGCCCAGCGGGCGGGTCAGGACGTAAGCGATCCAGAAGCTCCACACGGCGTCCAGGCCGAGCCAGAAGCGCGCCACGGCGATCATGGACAGGGTGCGCTCGCTGCGGTACCAGGCGACGAACACGACTGCCAGCAGCACGGCGAACACCGTGGTGGTGGTCTCCAGCGGCACGCCCATGTTGTCGGTCAGGTTGTCGCTGACGAGGGTGCCGACGACGCTGATCAGGGCGACGGCGAGCCAGTACACACCGGCGCGATAGGCGCTCGTACGGAACTGGACGACCAGCACCACCGCGAGCAGCGCGCTCATCAGCAGGTCGGCCGCCGTCTCGCCCACGGTCGTGCACAACACCTTGATCACCCAGAAATATACGGTGACTTCGGGAACCTTGTTCAAACGCAGGCGCGATCGGCGGCGGGTGGGCGGTGTGGCGGCGGTGCCGTGCGCATACGCCGCAGTGGCCTCAGTTGTCCCAGACGTATCTGATGTCATACGGCCGACGCTGTGACCGGAAACCTCAACGCATCCTGACTGCCGTTCTGTCACAGGGCTCTCGTACGCACCAGCCCGGCCAGCACTGCCAGCCCCGGCACCAGCGGCAGCCAGACGGTCAGCAACCGGTAGCCGAGCACGGCCGACACACTCGCCGAACCCGGGGCGCCGGCCGTGGTCAGCGCCCAGGCGAGCGCGGCGTCCAGGGAGCCGAGACCGCCCGGGGTCGGCAGCAGGACGGCGGCGCTGCTCGCGGCGAGATAGGCGAGCGCGACCCGCCCCGCCGGAAGCGGTACGTCCAGGGCGTGGACGACGGCGATCACCACCCCCGTGTGCAGGGCCGCGAAGGCCAGCGAGCCGCCCCACAGGGCCGCCGCGCGCCGCGGGTTCTCATGCACCGCGCGTACGTCGGCCGCCGCGCAGGCCAGTACCCGCCGCAGACCCTTCCGCCGCACGAGCAGGACGGCTACGGGCAGGACCGCCACCGCCACCAGCGCACCGACCAACAGCTTCGGCCCGCCCACCGACGGCAGCTGCAGAACGCCGGGGCAGGCCAGGGCGAGCACCGCGATCAGGGCGAGCCGCGCGAGGGCTCCCGCGGTCGACTTCACCGCGAGGGCCGTGGCCGCCCGGCCGGGTGCCAGCCCGCAGCGCATCAGGAACCGCAGATTGACCGCGCCCGCCCCGAGCCCGGCGGGCAGCAGATGGTTCGCCGCGGACGCCGCGAACTGCACCGTCACCAGCCGCCCGGCAGGCAGCACCTCCCGCACCGCCCCCTGCTGCGCAAGCGCCGCACACCCCCAGGTCAGCAGGGTGAGTAGCGCCGCCAGCAGCAGCCAGCCCCGGTCGGCGACGGCCAGCCGGTCGGCGGCCGAGTCCAGCACCGCCCAGTGCCGCGCGGCGAGCCCGACGGCGCCCGCGGCCACGACGAGCGCCGCCACGGTCTGCCACGGAGCGAGGCGCTCCGCAGGATGGGCCGCGATGGGTCGTTTTTCGTCTGCGGCATCGTTGTGGCTGGTCGCGCCCCGCGGCGGAGCCGCAGATCGATACAGCCCCGCGCCCCTTTGGGGCGCTTCGCCGAGGCCGCTTGGGCTGCCGACGGCCACCGAGGTGGTGACCTGGGCACTCATGCGTGGTGCCGTTCTGCTTGTTGTACGGCAGCAGGAGCGAGGTACGCATAGCCGCCCGTCACGCGGTGCGGCTGCCAGGTGCGGGCGTAGGGCGGAGGGTGGACGCGGTGCGTCGTGAGGAGGACGACCGGCATGGTGCGGGCGGTCCGGGCGAGGGCCGCGCCGGTGGTGTTGGCGTCGTGGCCGCCGGTGTGTGCGGAGGCGCAGCCGGCGTCGAAGGCGACCGGAACGGAGTCGCCCCCGGTGACCAGGCACGGCGGGCGCACCCCGAGACGGCGCAGGTCGGCGGCGGTACGGACCCAGACCCGGTGCTCGGCCGTGGTCCGGGACACGGCGCGCTCCAACACGGCGAACTGCACGGCCAGATGGCCCGCGATTCCCACGGCCACCAGCGTCACGGCCACCGTCCGCCGGCGCCCGGCCGGCGCGGTGACCAGTTGGGCCAGGGCGTCCGCGACCGGGATCGCGAGCAGCGCGTACGCGGGCAGCAGGAAGCGGGGTGCGGCATAGCCGATCAGGAAGAGATAGGGCACGGCCGCGGTCAGGGCACAGACCAGCGGCAGCAGCGTGACGGTCGTACGGCGGGCCCGCACCGCGATCACCAGCGCGACGGCGGCGAGCAGCGGCAGGACGAACCACCAGGCGATCACCGGCGCGCTCGGAATCGCCCCGGTGCACGGGCGGCACAGCGCGCGCCCGCCGAGGCTGCGCAACTGGTCGACGACGGCGTTGTGCAGGCCCAGGCCGCCCTGGATGCGGGAGCCGGCGGACAGCCGGGCGCCGACGCCGCCGTAGTCGGCGTACGCCTCGACGATCCACTCGGTGGCCCCCGCCGCAAGGCCCGCGACCAGGGCCAGCAGCAGCCGCAGTTGGCGTCGGGGGCGGACGAACAGCACGAGCGCCAGCAGGGGAAGCGTGCACCAGACCGCGTCCGTGGGCCGCATCCACGCCATCAGCGCAGCGCCCGCGGCCACGCCCCACAGGGCACCGCGCCGGCTGCGGTCGGCCCGGGCCTGCAGGAAGAAGCCCACGGTGGCCGACGCGCCCACGGCCACCCAGTAGTTGGGCATGGCCTGCGGACCGTAGAAGAGGGTGATCCACAGCGACGCGAACAGTGCGCCGCCGGCCGCGAGCACCCGTACCGGGAACAGCCCCCGCCAGGCGCGCAGGGCCCAGTACAGACCGAGCCCCGACAGGACCGCCAAGTACACCCGCAGCAGTGCAGTGGACGACGACCAGGAGGCGACGGGGGCGACCAGCAGGGTGATTCCGCGGGCGCGCGGTGCGCTGAAGAACGCCGCCGGGGCGTGTGTGCTCACCTGGCTGACGTACACCGTCTCGTCCCAGCCCAGGCCCATCCCGGTCCGCACCAGGGCGAGTTGGAGCAGTGTGAAGGCGGCCGCCACGGCCGCGAGCCACCACTCGCCCGCCGTGCGCCACGGCGGGCGGCCGCTCGGCGGCGGCCCGTGCCGGGTGGCGCTGGTCGGGGCGGCGTCGGAGGTCCTCGTCATCTTTCACCCATCCGGCCCTACAAGTTGTAGGGTTGATCTCACCCTACAGGTTGTAGGTGGGGGTGAAACTTGAGCCGGGTAAGGGTCGGGTACGACTTGGTGACCGCCGGTCCCTACACACCGTAAGGTGGTGGCCATGGCAGGCACGACTCCTCGCAGCAGGGCCGAGCGACGCAGCCCCGGCGAGCTGGAGAGCGAGGTCCTCGCCACCCTGTGGGCGACGGACCGGGCGCTCACCCCGGCCGAGATCCAGGCCGACCTCGGCGGCGGTCTCGCCTACAACACCGTGCACACGATCCTGCGGCGACTGCACGACAAGGGCCTCGTCCTGCGCGACGCCGACGGCCGGCGCGGCGCCTACCGCCCGTTGAAGAACGCGGCGCAGATGACCGCCGAGGCCATGCACCAGGCCCTGGACCGCGGCCCCGATCCGATAGCGGCGCTGCAGCAGTTCGTCACGGGCCTGAGCCCGGCGGAGGAGGCCGCACTGCGTGCCCTCCTCGGCGAGAGCGGCGCGTGAGGCGGCGGCCGCGTCACCGGTAGGGGGTTCATGAGGCGCGTCGGCTTCGACCGGAGGCGCAGCACCAACGCGAGCAGCAGGAGAGGGAGGCGGAGCGGGCCATGAGGATCGACGTCTACACCCCGCTCCTGCTGTCCCTGCTGCTCGCCGTCGTCAGTCCGCAGGTCGGCCTGCGCCTCGCGCCCGCTCCGGCGGCCCGCGCCCTGACCGTGGCCGCCGTCCTCGCCGCGGGCGCCACCACCTGGGCCCTGGTCCTGCTGACCGTCACGCTCGTCGGCCAGGCCCCGCCGGTCGTCGCCGACGCCCGTGAGGACGGCCGGGTCCTGCCCGATCCGGTCCCCGAAACCGTCGCTCTCGCGGCGCTCGCGGTCCTCACGGTCGCCGCCTGCCGCGTCCTGCGGGCGGTCCGCGCCGAACGCGCCACCCGCCGCACCCTGCACCGCCTGTGCGAGGGCCACCCGGACGGCACCGAACTCGTCGTCGCGGCCTCGCCGACCGCGCAGGCGTTCGCGGTACCCGGAAGCCCGGGCCGGATCCTCGTCACCTCCGCGATGCTCGCCGCGCTGCGCCCCGCCGAACGCCGCGTCCTGCTCGCCCACGAGCGCGCCCACCTCACCCACCGCCACGCCCTGCTCGTCCTCGCTGTCACCCTCGCCGCGGCGGCGAACCCGCTGCTCACCCCCGTGCGTACGACGGTCGCCTACCTCGTGGAGCGCTGGGCCGACGAAGACGCCGCCGACGCGGTGGGCGACCGCCGGACCACCGCACGGGCCCTGGCCCGAGCCGCCCTGGTCGCCCACAACCCCGGCTGCGCCCTGCACTTCTCCGACCGCGCCGTCACCCGCCGCGTCGCCGCCCTGCAGACGGCCCCGCCGCCCCACCTGCGCCTGATCGCCGCAGCGGTACTGGCCCTGGGGGTCCTGCCCGCACTCGGCGCGGTGGACGCGACGGGGGATCTGCTGCAGCTGCTGGGGAGCGTGCTGACGTAAGGCGAGTGCTTCCTGAGGGCGGACGGCGTCTGTGAGCCCGTCATCCGGGTCGGCCCCGCTCCCGCCTCAACGCGCCCCAGCGATCCCCCTCCGCACCCCCGCCACAACCCCCACTGCCACACACCCCAACACCACCGCCAACGCCCCGAACCCGTACGTCAGGGTCGTAGCAGCCGCAACCCCCGCCACCACCAACGGGCCGCCGGCATCGCCCAGTTCACGCCCGAGTTCGGCTGCGCCCATCGTCTGTCCGAGCCGTTCCGGCGGGGCCGTCGAGGCCAGGGTGGCGAACCCGAGCGGGGTGATCAGGCCCGTGCCGGTGCCGATGAGGGCGGCGGCGAGGAGGACGCCGGTAAGGCCGGGCACCATCGCGCAGGCCAGGCCGCTTGCCGCGAGCAGCAGGCCGGCGGTGAGTCCTGTGCCCGCGGTGAGCCGCCCCGCGTCGAGTGCCCGCCCCGCGCGCGGCTGTACGACCGCCCCGCACCCGGCCAGCACCGACACCGCGGCGCCCGTCGCCACCGTCCCCAGCCCCGCCACCGCACCGGACACCGGCAGAAAGCCGACCCCGGCCGAGAGCGCGGCGGTGGCCCCCGCGAGTGCGGCCGTCGGCACCAGAAACGCCGGGTCCGTCAGCCGACGCGCCAGGTCCAGCACGGTCTGCCGGGCGCGGGGGAGCGGCGGTACGACGGGTACGGCGAGAAGTGCCCACACCGCGACGGCGACACCGAGCACCGCAAGTACGGCGAACAGCAGCCGCAGCCCGCCCGCCCACACCAGCACGCCGCCGAGCAGCGGCCCCAGTGTGTAGCCGACGGACTTGTAGAAGCCGTAGCTCCCGAAGACCCGCCCGTGTTTCGCCGCCGGATTGAGCCGGGCCACCAGCGCGGAAGCGGCCGGCGAGAACGCGGACGCCGCCGCCCCCTGCCCGAGCCGCGCGGCCCACAGCCACCCCGGGCTGTCCGCGAGGACGTACACCGCGGACGCGGCGGCGAACGCCACCAGCCCGCCGAGCAGCACCGGCCGCGCCCCGACCCGGTCGGCGACCGTGCCGAACACCGGTTTCAGCAGCACCTCCGCACCGTCGTAGAGCGCGAGCAGCCCGCCCAGGACGAGCAGCGAGGTGACCGCGCCCTCTCCGGCACCCCCGAGATTCGCGGCGATACCGTGCGCACCGAACGCGGTGGTGAACCCGGCCGCGTACAACGGCCACATCCGCTGCCGCCCCTGCCGCTCTTGCTGCCCGTCTTGGGTCATGGAAGGCAGCGTAGGGTGATCCGGACCGCTCCAGCCCAGACAAGGTTGATGTCGGATTCCCGCCAGCCCCGGCCCTCCCCATCGCCGATGCTGGACGCATGCAGAACGGGATGCACACCGACCGAGAGCGCTGCGTACGTGCCGTCCAGTCCAAGGACGCCCGCTTCGACGGATGGTTCTTCACGGCGGTCCTGACCACCCGCATCTACTGCCGGCCCAGCTGCCCGGTCGTACCGCCCAAGCCCGAGAACATGACCTTCTACCCGAGCGCGGCCGCCTGCCAGCAGGCCGGATTCCGGGCCTGCAAGCGCTGCCGCCCCGACACCAGCCCGGGCTCCCCGGAGTGGAACCAGCGCGCCGACCTCGTGGCCCGCGCCATGCGCCTGATCGCCGACGGCGTCGTCGACCGGGACGGCGTCCCCGGCCTCGCCGCCCGCCTCGGCTACAGCGCCCGGCAGATCGAACGCCAGCTGCTCGCCGAACTCGGTGCCGGCCCCCTCGCCCTGGCCCGCGCCCAACGCGCCCAGACCGCACGCCTGTTGATCGAGACGACCCCGCTGCCGATGGCGGAGATCGCCTTCGCCGCCGGTTTCTCCTCGATCCGCACCTTCAACGACACCGTGCGCGAGGTCTTCGCCCTGGCCCCGAGCGAACTGCGGGCCCGGCTGCCCAGGAAGAAGAACCCGCAGGCCGCCACCCCGGGCACGCTCACCCTCCGCCTGCCCTTCCGTACCCCGCTCAACCCCGACAACCTCTTCGGCCACCTCGCCGCGACCGCCGTACCCGGCGTGGAGGAGTGGCGGGACGGCGCCTACCGCCGCACCCTCCGCCTCCCGTACGGCCACGGCATCGCGGCCCTCGCCCCGAAACCCGACCACATCGCCTGCCGCCTCACCCTCAGCGACCTGCGCGACCTTCCCGTCGCCATCAGCCGCTGCCGCCGCATGCTCGACCTGGACGCCGACCCGGTCGCGATCGACGACCAGCTCCGCACGGACCCCCTCCTCGCCCCGCTGGTCGACAAGGCCCCCGGCCGACGCGTCCCGCGCACGGTCGACGAGGCCGAGTTCGCCGTACGTGCCGTGCTCGGCCAGCAGGTCTCCACGGCCGCGGCCCGCACCCACGCGTCCCGCCTGGTCACGGCGCACGGCGACCCGCTCGACGACCCCGAAGGCGCCCTCACCCACCTCTTCCCCACCCCCGAGGCACTCGCCGCACTCGACCCCGAATCCCTGGCCATGCCCCGCACCCGCCGCACCACCTTCACCACCCTCGTACGCCAACTCGCCGACGGAACCATCCACTTGGGCCCGGAGAGCGACTGGCCCGAAACCCGCACCCGGCTCCTCGCCCTCCCCGGCTTCGGCCCCTGGACCGTCGACGTCATCGCCATGCGCGCCCTCGGCGACCCCGACGCTTTCCTCCCCACCGACCTCGGAATCCGCCGCGCCGCCCAGGAACTGGGCCTCCCCTCCACCCCGGCGGCCCTCACCGCCCGCGCATCGGCCTGGCGCCCGTGGCGGGCGTACGCGGTCCAGTACCTCTGGGCGACCGACAGCCACCCGATCAACTTCCTTCCGGTATAAGGACGTTCACCATGACCTCCACGAAGCATCACACCGTGATCGACAGTCCGTACGGACCCCTGACCCTGGTGGCCGAAGAGGGCACTCTGTGCGGCCTCTACATGACCGACCAGCGCCACCGCCCACCGGAGGAGACGTTCGGTCTCCGGGACGACACGCTCTTCGACGAATCGAAGGAGCAGCTGAAGGCCTACTTCGCAGGCGAGTTGAAGGAGTTCACCGTCGAACTACGCCTGCACGGAACCGCGTTCCAGCGCGGCGTCTGGGACCAACTCCGCAAGATCCCCTACGGCGAGACCCGTTCGTACGGCGATCTGGCCGACGCCATGGGCAACCCGTCGGCCTCCCGCGCGGTCGGCCTCGCCAACGGCAGGAACCCGATCGGCATCATCGTCCCCTGCCACCGCGTGGTCGGCGCCAACGGCAGCCTGACGGGCTACGGCGGCGGCCTGGACCGCAAGCAGCGTCTGCTGGACTTCGAGAGCGGAAGGGCGCTGTTCTAGCGGCTCGGCAGGGCCAACACCGCGCCGTGTAGGGTCCGTTGTGTGCTGGCCGAACAACGACACCAACTCATCCTGCAGGCGTTGAGATCCGTCGGTACCGTCACCGTGACGGACCTCTCCGGCCGACTGGGGGCCAGCGCCGCGACCGTCCGTCGTGACCTCCTCAAACTGGAAGAGGACGGGCTGCTCACCCGGGTCCACGGGGGAGCCGTCATCGAGGAGGATCCCGCGCCCTTCGCCGAGGCCGCCCAGGCGCAGGTGTCCGAGAAGGACGCGATAGCCGCCCGGGCCGCCATGATGATCGAGGACGGCCAGTCGGTCATCCTCGACTCCGGCACGACCGTCCACCGGCTGGCCCGCCACCTGCACGGGCGCCGCATCACCGTGATCACCAACAACCTCGGGGTGTACGAGGAACTCGTCCAGGACGAGAACGTCGAACTGATGCTGCTCGGCGGCATGGTCATCCGCGAATCGCGCATGCTGGACGGCTTCATGGCCGAGGACAACCTCCGCCAGGTGCACGCCGACTGGCTCTTCATGGGAGCTTGCGGTGTCCGCGCCGGCGGTCAGGTCATGGACACGGCGGTCGCCGAGGTACCCGCCAGGCGCGCCATGATCGCCGCCGGCGAGAAGGTGGCGCTCCTCGCGGACAGCACCAAGTTCCCCGGCACGGGCATGGTCAAGATCTGCGGCCCCGAAGACCTGGACGCCGTCGTGACCGACGCCTCGCCGGACCCGGCGACCTGCACCGCGCTGCAGGAAGCGGGCGTGCGGGTGGTTCAGGTGGACGTGGGCCGAGCCATGGCCCGTATGGCGCACCGCGGTCTTCCTCCCGAGTGACCCCGGTGGCGCGAGTCCCTGGATCGCTGGTGTCTGTAGGAAGAGGAGACCGGGCAGAAAGCGAGAGACCATGGAGCGAAGGCACGAGAGCCTCGCGACACCCTGGGCCGCCGGGGTGGCCGGGGTGGTGTTCGCGGTCCTGATGGCCGCGGCGATCGTGCTGGTGCGTATTGCTCTGCCCGACGGCACGGGCGCGGACAACCCCACCGTCGATGCCGGACAACGCAGTGCCGTGCGGACGGCGCTGGAGCTGCTGCCGTTCGCCGGGATCGCCTTCCTGTGGTTCATGGGCGCCCTGCGCGAGCAGGGCGGCGAGAGCGAGGACCGGTTCTTCTCCACCGTGTTCCTGGGCAGCGGCCTGGTCTTCGTCGCCACCCTGTTCGGGGCTGCCGCAGCGGCCGGAACGGTGCTCGACGAGAGTCAGCAGCATCCTCCTTTCGGCCGGCACTTCGTCTACGTCCTGCTGACCACGTACGCCTTGCGGATGGCGGCGGTGTTCATCATCACGACCTCGACCATCGGCCGCCGGCGCGGCGTCCTCCCGCGCCCACTCGTCGCCATCGGCTACCTGGCGGGCCTTGCGCTGCTCGTGGTGGGGGCAAACGTGCCCTGGTCCGAACTGGTCTTCCCGGCCTGGGCGTTGCTCCTCAGCGTGAACATCCTGCGGAGCCGGCGGCCCGCCCGGACACAGCCGGCCGCATCGGCCTGAGCCGACCGCACCGCTCACTCGAACGGTCTCCCTCTCGTCGCCGCATCACCTCCGGCCACGGAGGGTGGTCGCAGGGGACCGACCGGGCCCTTGGAGAGGACCGATCCCGTGGTGAGGATTGCCGTCGACCTGAACCGCTGTCAGGGGTATGCGCAGTGCGCGTTCCTCGCCCCCGAGATCTTCGCCATGCACGGCGAGGAGGCGCTGCTGTACGACCCGGAGGCCGACGAGGCACAGCGCGCGAAGCTGGCCCAGGCCGCCGCGGCCTGCCCGGTCCAGGCCATCCTCGTCGATGCCGTGGACGTACCGGCCGAGGCGGTGTCCGGTGCTCGGTGACGGCTCCCTGGAACGCCTCAAACGCGAGGGCCGCATCGTCGTCGTAGGCGCGTCGCTGGCCGGCCTGCGCGCTGCCGAAACCCTGCGGGCCGAGGGCTTCGTCGGCTCCCTGACCATGATCGGCGACGAGCCCCACGAGCCGTACGACCGGCCCCCGCTCTCCAAGCAGGTGCTCCTGGGCAGGGCGAGCGCCGACCACACCGCGCTCCCCAGGCTCCGGTCCGTCGAGGCGACCTGGCGGCTGGGCGTCGCGGCCACCGGCCTGGACATGGCCGCACGGCGGGTGCGGCTGGCAGACGGCGACGAGGTGCCCTACGACCGGCTGCTGATCGCCACCGGGGTCCGGGCGCGACCGTGGCCGCACGAGGCCGAGGCGGAACTCGACGGCGTCTTCGTGCTGCGGACCAGCGACGACAGCGCCGCGCTCGCACGGCGGCTCGACGCGGGACCCAAACGGGTCCTGGTCATCGGGGCCGGGTTCACCGGCTCGGAGATCGCCTCCGCCTGCCGCGAACGCGGCCTCGCCGTCACCGTCGCCGAGCGCGGCGCGGCGCCCCTGGTCGGTGCACTCGGCGGCGTGGTCGGCGCGGTCGCCGCCGAGATGCAGCGCGAGCACGGTGTGGACCTGCGGTGCGGGGTCATGGTGACCGCGCTGGAGGGCGACGCCTCGGGACGGGTGCGCGCCGCGCAGCTGTCCGACGGCTCCACCGTGGAGACCGACGTGGTGATCGTCTCGCTCGGCGCCACCCGCAACACCGAATGGCTCGCCGGATCCGGACTCGGGGCAGGCCCCCGAGGCATCGCCTGCGACGCCGGCTGCCGCGCCTTCGACATCCGCGGAATCGTCACCGACGACATCTACGCGGCGGGCGACGTCGCACGCTGCCCGCACCCCCTGTTCGGCTACCAGTTCCTGTCCCTGGAGCACTGGGGCAACGCCGTCACCCAGGCCGGGATCGCGGCGCACAACATGCTCAGCGAGAGCACCGACCGGATCCCCCATCTGGAGGTGCCGGCCTTCTGGTCCTCGCAGTTCGGAGTCAACATCAAGTCGGTCGGGGTGCCGTCGCTGGGGACGGAGATCCTCGTCTCGCAGGGATCGCTCAAGGACCACCGGTTCCTCGGCGTCTACGGATACCAGGGGCGCGTCATCGGCGCGGTCGCCTTCGACCACGGCAGATGGCTGCCCTTCTACCAGGAGCTGATCGAGACCACCGCGCCGTTCCCGCCGGCATTCCCCACGGTCGACCGGACCTCGGACGGACAGCGGCCGCTCGACGCCGACTTCCCCGACCCGTCGGTCCCCACCCACGGCCCCACCGTGACCCTCGGCGGATACGCGCCGGCCGACCGCCGGATGACCTTCACCCCCGCGCACTGACCCGTACGGCCACGAGGACCCGCCATGACGCAATCCTTGCTGCACCAGATCCTGGACTACGCCAACCGCGCCAACCCGTACCCGATCTACGAAGAGCTGCGGAAGGCGCCGGTGCACCACGACGACGGCGGGCCGTACGTCATCAGCACCTACTACGAGATCCGCAGCCTCCTGCACGATCCCCGGATCAGCTCCGACGCCCGCAATCTGGCCTCGACCACCCGCGACCCGCTGGCCGAGCCGGCCCAGGAGGAGAGCGCCCTGCCGCCCGGGTTCCTACGGCTCGACCCGCCGGAACACGACCGCATGCGACGCATGACGAACCGTCCCTTCGGCCCGCCGCACTCCCCGCACCGCGTCGACGGGATGCGCTCAGAACTCCACGACATCGTCTCCGGGCTCATCGACGGCATCGGCGACCCGGGCCGGATCGACCTGGTGGAGCAGTTCTCGTACCCCTTCCCGGTGACCGTGATCTGCCGGCTGCTCGGGGTGCCGCGCGAGGACGAGGCCCGCTTCCACACCTGGGCGGACACCCTTGCGGCGAGCCTGGACCCCGACCCGGACGCGGACCCCACCGAGCGGGGCAAGGGCGCGCACGACGCCCGGATGCAGTTGGGCATGTACCTGGCCGGCCTGATCGAGGAACGCCGCAGGAATCCCGGCGACGACATGCTCTCCCAACTGGCCACGGCCAAGGGCGAGGACGGCCCGATGACCACCATGGAACTGCTCAGCACCGCGGCGCTGCTGCTGATCGCGGGCCACGAGACCACGGTCAACCTCATCACCAACGGAATGCTGACCCTGCTACGCCATCCCGAAGTCCTTGACCGACTTCGTACGGATCCGCAGTTGGCCGTACCCATCGTCGAGGAGCTGCTGCGCTTCGAGCCACCGGTGCAACTCGTGCCCCAGCGCACCACCCTCGCCGACATCGAGGTCCGCGGCGTCACCATCCCCAAGGGCGCCTCCCTCTGGCTCGTCCTGGCATCCGGCAACCGAGACCCCCAGCGCTTCGCGGACCCGGACCGCTTCGACCCGGACCGCGGCGACATCCAGCATCTCGGCCTGGGCAGCGGCATCCACAGCTGCTTCGGCGCACCACTCGCCCGACTGGAGACCCAGCTCGCCCTGTCGGAACTGGCCCGGAGACTGGAAAACCCACGCCTGCTGGAGGACCCGCCCCCGTACCGCCAGAACGCCGTGCTGCGGGGACCGCGGCAGCTGCCCATCGCGTGCGACGGAATCCGCCCCTAGGGCTGCTCCGTGCCGAGTCGGCGCAACAGCTTCGGCAGCGCAGTCCCGATCGGCTCGCGTACGACTTCATCGGCGAGTTCGTCGTACGGCGTCGCCTCGGCGTTGACGATGACGAGCCGCGCCCCATGATCCGCGGCGACACCGGCAAGCCCCGCAGCAGGCTGCACCTGAAGACTGCTCCCCACGGCGAGGAACACCTGACACGCCTTGGTGATCGCGACGGCCTCACCCAGCACCACCGGATCGAGCCGCTCCCCGAACATCACGGTCGCCGACTTGAGGATCCCCCCGCACTCCAGGCACGGCGGATCCTCCTCCCCGGCCTCGACCCGGGCGAGGGCGTCCTCCATGGGCCCGCGCGCATGACAGCCGGTGCACACGAAACTCCGTGCGGACCCGTGCAGTTCGAGCACCTTGCGGGCAGGCATCCCGGCGAGTTGGTGCAACCCGTCGACGTTCTGCGTGATGACCCGCACGGGCACACCGGCCCGCTCCAGCTCGGCCACGGCCCGGTGCGCGGTGTTGGGCTCGGCCTTGAGCGTGCGGCTCTTGCGCCGCATCTGCCACGACCGCCGCCGGATCTCCGGATCACCCATGTAGTACTCGTACGTCACGAGCTTCTCGGCCTCGGGATCCTTCCGCCACAGGCCGCCCGGGCCGCGGTAGTCGGGGATTCCGGAGTCCGTCGAGATCCCGGCGCCGCTCAGGATGGCAACGAGGGGCTTGGTCATGTCACCGAGGGTAAGGCGGCCCACCGAGTGGGGCGAACGGATATTCGGGACGAGGTTCTGCGCGAGGCGGACGTCAAGCCCCGCGACCCCGTGGGGTGAGTCGACGCCCGGTCAGGCCACCCGCTGCCCGTTCTCCAGCTCGGCCGTCCCCACACCTTCCGCCAGGACGTCCAGGGCAGCCAGGACGCGGGGGCCGAGGGTGCCCAGCAGGTAGTCGTCGAGCTCCTCGCGGGGGACGAGCCGCCAGGACAACAGCTCCTCCTCCTGCAACCGGATCGCCTTGAGATCGTCCTCGCCGAGGACCCCGCCGTCGTACAGGTACGCCACCAGCGGCGGCCAGCTCGGCGTATACACCCAGTCCACGGCCAGCAGCCGCCCCAGTTCGCGGTCGAGCCCGATCTCCTCAAGCGTCTCGCGGCGCGCACCCTGGCGCGGGGTCTCGCCGTCGTCGGACTCGATCGTGCCGCCCGGAAGCGCCCAGCCCTCACGGTAGTTGGGCTCGACAAGCAGCACCCGGCCCTCGGCATCGCGGAAGAGGGCGGCGGCTCCGGCGAGGATACGGGGCAGCCCGGCGATGTACGTGGCGAAGTCTGGCGTGGTGGTCATTGAGGAAGGGTAACCAGCTCGCCCCGCTAGATCTCCGCCTCCGCCAGCTGCACCGTCCGCTCCGCCAGCTCGCTGATCCGCACCCCGTCGAAGCCGAACACCGCGCTGCGGACGGTGTCCTCCAGTGGCTCCTTCCACTGCGCCGGGATCGCGTCCGCCCCGGTCAGTACGCCGGCCACCGAGCCGGCGGTCGCGCCGTTGGAGTCGGTGTCCAGGCCGCCGCGAACGGTGAGGGTGATGGTGCGGGTGAAGTCGCCGTCGCCGTACAGAAGGCCCGCGGTGAGTACGGCGGCGTTCGGGATGGTGTGGATCCAGCCGAGCCCGGCGGTCTCCTCGGCCACCGTCGTGAGCGTGTCCTCCCAGGTCATCCGCGTGTCGTGGAGAGAGACGACCCGCCGTACGATACGCGCGAGCCGGCTGCTCGCCGGGATGACGGCCAGGGCCTGGTCGACCGCGTGCCGCACGGTCGGCGCGGTGAATGCCGCCGCGATCAGCGCCGCCGCCCACATCGCGCCGTACACGCCATTGCCCGTGTGGGACAGCACCGCGTCCCGGCGGGCCAGCGAGGCGGCGCGGCGCGGGGTGCCCGGGCAGGTCCAGCCGTAGATGTCGGCGCGGATCAGGGCGCCGATCCACTCCTGGTACGGGTTGTCGAACGTGGCCGTCAGCGGCGGCTTGAGGCCGTTGGCGAGATTGCGGTACGTGGCCCGCTCCGCCGTGAAGGTCTGCAGATACGGCAGCCGCAGCAGCCACAGCTCGCCCACCTGCTCGGTACTGAAACCGAAGCCGTGCGTCTCCAGCAGGTCCAGGCCCAGGATCGCGTAGTCGACATCGTCGTCACGGCAGCTGCCGTGGATACGGCCGCGCACGCACTGGCGCCACTCGGGCCGCAGCTCGAAGCCTGCGCTCTCGTCGGCGGGCTCGGGGAGATAGTCGGTCAGGGGCAGGGCGGCAGCCTGCCGCAGGTATTGGTCGATACGGTCCCGCGTCCACAGGTCGCCCTGCTCGACCGGCTTGCCGAGCATGTTGCCCGAGATCCGGCCCAGCCAGCCCCCGAGGATGCGGTCCGCGAGCTCTGGCTCAGTGCCCACAGGGGTCATAGCTGAAGGTTTACCCAATTTGGGCGCGGGCCGCGCGGGATTCGACAAGGCGCGCACAGCAGGCCCCCAGTAAGCCCCCGGCACCGTCCCAGGCTCCGGTCACGGCATGACGGCGGGGGCGTCCTCCGGTTAAGGTCGCAGCGGCGCGACTGGCCTTGACGTGCGCGAGGCCCGGAGAGCAAGGGGAAACAGGTGACACAGCGCGTGCTCATCGCCGCGGACAAGTTCAAGGGGTCGCTGACGGCCGTGCAGGTCGCCGAGCGGGTGACGGCCGGGCTGCGCCGGGTCGTGCCGGACCTCCCGGTGGAGTCGCTGCCCGTGGCCGACGGCGGCGACGGGACCGTGGACGCGGCGGTCGCGGCCGGTTTCGAGCGGCGCGAGGTGCGCGTCGCGGGGCCGCTGGGCCACGAGGTGACGGCGGCGTTCGCGCTGCGCGCCGGCACGGCGGTCGTGGAGATGGCTGAGGCCAGCGGGCTGCAGCGGCTGCCGGCCGGCGTCTTCGCACCGCTCACGGCGTCCACATACGGCTCCGGCGAACTGCTGCGGGCCGCGCTGGACGCGGGCGCGCGCACGATCGTCTTCGGCGTCGGCGGCAGCGCGACCACCGACGGCGGCGCCGGAATGCTGTCCGCGCTGGGCGCACGTTTCCTCGACGTCGACGGGGAGCCGGTCCCGCCGGGCGGCGGCGGCCTGAGCGAACTTGCCTCCGCCGACCTGTCCGACCTGGACCCCCGTCTCGCCTCCGTCGAACTGGTCCTGGCGAGCGACGTCGACAACCCGCTGACCGGCCCGACGGGCGCGCCCGCCGTCTACGGCCCGCAGAAGGGCGCCTCCCCGGACGACGTGGAGGCCCTGGACGGGGCCCTCGCGCACTACGCGAAGGTGCTGGAGGAAGCCGTCGGCGCGAAGGCGGCGGAGTTCGCCGCGTCCCCGGGTGCGGGCGCGGCGGGCGGCATCGGCTACGGCGCCCTCCTCCTGGGCGCCCGCTTCCGCCCCGGTATCGAGGTGATGCTCGACGTGCTCGGCTTTGCGCCGGCGCTGGAGTGGGCGGACCTGGTGATCACCGGCGAGGGCTCCCTGGACGAGCAGACCCTGCACGGCAAGGCCCCGGCCGGCGTAGCCGCCGCCGCCCGCGCCGCGGACAAGGAGGTCGTCGCCGTGTGCGGCCGCCTCGCGCTGCAGCCGGAGTCCCTGGGCCGGGCGGGCATCCGCCGCGCATACCCGCTCACGTCCGTCGAGCCGGACGTGGCGAAGTGCATCTCGGATGCGGGGCCGATCCTGGAGCGGGTGGCGGAGCAGATCGCGCGGGACTTCCTGAGCTGAGGCCGGACTTTTCTCGCCCCCGCCGCCCCTACCCGTCCCATCCCGGGGGCCAGCCCCCGGACCCCCGCTCCTCAAACGCCGGAGGGGCTGATTTTCGCTGGCCTGGCCTGATCTTTTTCGCCGGCCGGGGTTTGATCTTTCAGCCCGTCCGGCGTTTGAGGACGAGGCCGTTCAGGCCGAAACGGGGGTCTGGGGGCGGAGCCCCCAGGGACGGTGGCACCAGCGCCGGGTGCAGGCACAGCAAAGGGCCCCGAACCCAACCGGGTCCGGGGCCCAAGCCAACGCAGTGCTACGGCTGCGCCGCCCGCGCCTCACGCCGATTGTCACGGAAGTTGTTCACCCGGCGAGCCGTGGCGAACAGGGGAATCACCGCACCGGTGACCAGCTGCAGCGCGCACCCCGTCTGCAGCAGCAGCTGGCCGCTCGGGGCGTCGAATGCCCAGGCCGCCAGCAGACCCATCGACACGACGATCCAGGACAACATCGCCACCGCGAGACGACCCCGCGGCTTCGGGTACTCGACCCGGCTCACCATCAGCCAGGCCGTGCCCAGGATCGCCAGGAGCGTCGCCACGAAGGGCAGCTCGAGAAGCACGATCGAGACCACCGTCAGCGCACCGAACGGCGAGGGCATGCCCTGGAACATGCCGTTCGGGACGGTCACGCACGAGAATCTGGCCAGCCGCAGCACCACGGCCAGGAGCACCACGATTGCCCCGACCGCAGCCACCCGCTGATGCGCGTCGTCCGCGACCATGCCGTAGACGAGGACGAAGTACGCCGGCGCCAGCCCGAAGCTGATCAGGTCCGACAGGTTGTCCAGCTCCGCGCCCATGGGGGAGGAGCGCAGCTTGCGCGCCACCAGGCCGTCGAAGAGGTCGAAGACCGCCGCGCACAGCATCAGGATGACCGCCGTGGCCGCACTGTGGCGGGCCATGCCGGTCTCCTGGTCGCCGGTGAGGTGCGGGATCAGGATGCCGGTGGTGGTGAAGTACACCGCCATGAAGCCGCACGTGGCGTTGCCGAGGGTGAGGGTGTCCGCTATTGAGAGGCGGAGAGAGAGGGGCATCTCCTCCTCTTCGTCCACCTCGTCGGCCTCGGGCACCCAGCCCGCCTGGGTATCAGGATCAATCACGGTCAATGCGAGTCACCCCAGCCACGGTCTTCTGACCGACCTCGACCGCGACGTCCACGCCCTCGGGCAGGTAGATGTCGACACGCGAGCCGAAGCGGATCAGACCGATCCGGTCACCCTGCTCGACCTTCGTGCCCTGCGGGATGTAGGGGACGATGCGGCGGGCCACCGCACCAGCGATCTGGATCATCTCGATGTCGCCGAGTTCGGTGTCGAAATGCCAGACTACGCGCTCGTTGTTCTCGCTCTCCTTGTTGAACGCCGGCACGAACCCACCCGGGATGTGCTCGACCGACGTCACCGTGCCGGAGAGCGGCGCCCGGTTGACATGGACGTTGAGCGGGCTCATGAAGATCGCGACGCGGGTACGGCCGTCCTTCCACGGCATGATGCTCTGCACCACACCGTCGGCGGGCGAGATGACCCGGCCCGGGGCGATCTCGCGCTCGGGGTCGCGGAAGAACCACAGCATGCCCGCCGCGAGCGCGGTGGCGGGCACGGCCACGGCCTTGGCGACGCCGGAGCGGCGCGCACGGGCCAGGCTGAGGGCTGCGGTGGCGACGGTCGGCAGAAGCCACGGCGATGCTCCGCGCGCGAGGCGTACGCCGGCCCGGCTGTCGCGTGGTGCAGAGGTTTGGCTGTGGGGCATGGATGACCTTCGTAGCGGATGATGCCGCGCTGTAACGGGGGACGGCGGCTTTCCCGGGATCGTACCGGTCGCGGGCCGCAACTGGGCAAGCCAGGAAGCCGAGTCGGCGGCCGAAGAGTGCTGACGGGGTGTGATCTTCTTCTCCAAGAAAACACCCCGTATCCGGACATCTAGCCCTGGAACCGATACTCTTCGAGCAACCTGCGACCGATGATCATTTTCTGGATTTCGGCGGTACCTTCACCGATCAGCAGCATCGGGGCCTCACGGTAGAGGCGCTCGATCTCGTACTCCTTGGAGAAGCCGTAGCCGCCGTGGATCCGGAAGGAGTCCTCCACGACCTCCTTGCAGTACTCGGAGGCGAGGTACTTCGCCATCCCAGCCTCAAGGTCGTTTCGTTCCCCGGAGTCCTTTTTGCGTGCCGCGTTCACCATCATTGCATGGGCGGCCTCGACCTTGGTGGCCATCTCGGCCAGCTTGAACTGGATGGCCTGGTGCTGGGCGATCGGCTTGCCGAAAGTGTGACGCTGCTGGGCGTACCGGACGCCGAGCTCGAACGCACGCTGAGCGACGCCGCAGCCACGCGCCGCCACGTTCACACGGCCGACCTCGACCCCGTCCATCATTTGGTAAAAACCTCGGCCGGTCTCGCCGCCGAGCACACGGTTGGCCGGAATCCGCAGGCCATCCATGATCAGCTCGGTGGTGTCGACACCCTTGTAGCCCATCTTGTCGATCTTCCCGGGGATGGTGAGGCCGGGGCGGACCTCTCCGAAGCCGGGCTCCTTCTCCACGAGGAAGGTCGTCATCGACTTGTGGGGCGCGGTGCCCTCGGGGTGTCCTTCATCACTTCGGACGAGTACGGCGACCAGACTTGACGTTCCGCCGTTCGTCAGCCACATCTTCTGGCCGTTCAGGACGTACTCGTCGCCGTCCTTGACCGCCTTGGAGGTGATGGCGGACACGTCCGAGCCGAGGCCCGGCTCCGACATCGAGAAGGCGCCGCGGATGTCGCCGGCCGCCATACGCGGCAGGAAGTGGTCCTTCTGCTCCTGCGTGCCGTGCTGCTTGAGCATGTACGCCACGATGAAGTGGGTGTTGATGATGCCGGACACCGACATCCAGCCGCGGGCGATCTCCTCGACGCACAGGGCGTAGGTGAGGAGCGACTCGCCCAGGCCCCCGTACTCCTCCGGGATCATCAGGCCGAACAGGCCGAGTTCCTTGAGGCCGTCGACGATCTGCTGCGGGTACTCGTCGCGGTGCTCCAGCTCGGTGGCGACCGGGATGATCTCCTTGTCCACGAAGTCGCGGACGGTGGAGAGGATCTCCTGCTGGATGTCGGTCAGACCGGCGGTCTGGGCGAGACGGGCCATGGCCTACTTCTCCTGCTGCTTCAGTTCCGGGCGGCCCGGCTGCTCGCCGCCGCGCTCCTTGATGTACGTCTCGGTCGGCACCATCACCTTGCGGCGGAACACGCAGACCAGCGTGCCGTCCTGCTTGTAGCCCTTGGTCTCGACGTAGACGATCCCGCGGTCGTTCTTCGACTTCGACGGCCATTTGTCGAGCACGGTCGTCTGGCCGTAGATCGTGTCGCCGTGGAAGGTCGGCGCCACGTGCTTGAGCGACTCGATCTCCAGGTTGGCGATCGCCTTGCCGGAGATGTCCGGCACGCTCATGCCGAGCAGGAGGGAGTAGATGTAGTTCCCGACGACGACGTTCTTGCCGAAGTCCGTCGTCTTCTCCGCATAGTTGGTGTCCATGTGGAGCGGGTGGTGGTTCATGGTGAGGAGACAGAACAGGTGGTCGTCGTACTCCGTGACCGTCTTGCCCGGCCAGTGCTTGTACGTCGCCCCGACCTCGAACTCCTCGTAGGTGCGTCCGAACTGCATCGCGCTCAGGCCTCCGGGATCTCGAACTTCGACGTGCGCTGCATGCCGGCGGCACGGCCCTTGCCGGAGATGACCAGGGCCATCTTGCGGCTGGCCTCGTCGATCATCTCGTCGCCGAGCATCGCGGAGCCCTTCTTGCCGCCCGCCTCGGACGTGTAGTAGTCGTACGCGTCCAGGATCAGCTCGGCGTGGTCGTAGTCCTCCTGCGAGGGCGAGAAGATCTCGTTGGACGCCTCGACCTGGCCCGGGTGCAGCACCCACTTGCCGTCGAAGCCGAGCGCGGCGGCGCGCTGGGCGACCGCGCGGTAGCCGTCGATGTTGCGGATCTGCAGGTAGGGGCCGTCGATCGCCTGGAGGTTGTTGGCACGGGCGGCCATCAGGATCTTCATCAGGATGTAGTGGTAGGCGTCCGCCGGGTAGCCGGGCGGCTGCTCTCCCACGACCAGCGACTTCATGTTGATCGACGCCATGAAGTCGGCCGGGCCGAAGATGATCGTCTCGACGCGCTGGGAGGCCGTCGCGATCTCGTTGACGTTGTTGAGGCCCTGGGCGTTCTCGATCTGCGCTTCGATGCCGATCTTGCCGACCTCGAAGCCCATCGTCTTCTCGATCTGGGTCAGAAGGAGGTCGAGGGCGACGACCTGCTGGGCCGTCTGCACCTTCGGCAGCATGATGCAGTCGAGGTTCTGGCCGGCACCCTCGACGACCGTGACGACGTCGCGGTACGTCCACTCGGTCGTCCAGTCGTTGACGCGCACGACCCTCGTCTTGCCGGTCCAGTCGCCCTCGTTGAGGAACTTGACGATGGTGTGCCGCGCCTCGGGCTTGGCGAGCGGGGCACACGCGTCCTCCAGGTCCAGGAAGACCTGGTCGGCGGGGAGGCCCTGCGCCTTCTCCAGGAAGCGGGGGTTGCTTCCGGGGACCGCGAGGCAGGAGCGTCGCGGACGCAGACGGTTGACGGGCGTGGTCATGCGGGGACCTCCAGGGGGTCGAGCTTGTTCGCTTTCCGGATCTCGTCGACGATGCGGCCGATGATTCCGGTGATGTCGAAGTCCTTCGGGGTGAAGACGGCGGCCACTCCGGCGGCCTTGAGCTGCTCGGCGTCACCATTGGGGATGATGCCACCGGCGATCACCGGTATATCTGTGGCACCGGCCACACGGAGCCGCTCCAGTACATCCGGGACCAGCTGGGCGTGCGAGCCGGAGAGGATCGACAGGCCGACCGCGTGCACGTCCTCGGCGAGGGCCGCGTCCACGATCTGCTCGGGCGTCAGCCGGATGCCCTGGTAGACCACCTCGAACCCGGCGTCACGGGCCCGCACGGCGATCTGCTCGGCACCGTTGGAGTGCCCGTCCAGGCCGGGCTTGCCGACCAGGAAGCGCAGCTTGCCGACGCCCAGGTCCTTGGCCGTCAGGTCGACCTTGCGGCGGACATCGGCCATGGCCGAGCCCTCCTCGGCGGGGACGGCGACCGGCGCGGACGAGACGCCCGTCGGGGCCCGGAACTCGCCGAACACCTCGCGCAGGGCCCCGGACCACTCTCCGGTCGTGACGCCGGCGCGGGCGCACTCCAGGGTGGCCTCCATGAGGTTGCCGGTGCCCTTGGCGGCCTCCTTCAGCTTCTCCAGCGCCTTGCACGGGCGCGGATGGTTGAAGGGCGGCTGGTAGCGGGTGTCACGCCAGTGCTGGAGCGAGGAGATGACTCGGGCCTCGACAGCTGGATCGACTGTCTGGATGGCTGTATCGAGATCCGCGGTCAATGGATTGGGCTCGGTCGTCTCGAAGATGTTGACGCCCACGATCTTCTCTTGACCGGACTCGATACGAGCGCGGCGCTCGGCGTGCGAGGAGACGAGCTGCGACTTGAGGTAGCCGGACTCGACGGCGGCCATCGCACCGCCCATCTCCTGGATCCGCTCGATCTCCGCGAGGGACTCCTCGACGAGCTTCGCGACCTTCGCCTCGATGACGTGCGAGCCCTCGAAGATGTCCTCGTACTCCAGCAGGTCGCTCTCGTGCGCCAGCACCTGCTGGATGCGCAGCGACCACTGCTGGTCCCAGGGGCGGGGCAGGCCCAACGCCTCGTTCCAGGCAGGGAGTTGGACGGCACGCGCGCGTGCGTCCTTCGAGAGGGTCACGGCCAGCATCTCCAGCACGATCCGCTGGACGTTGTTCTCCGGCTGCGCCTCGGTCAGACCGAGGGAGTTGACCTGGACGCCGTAGCGGAAGCGGCGCTGCTTGGCGTTCTCGATGCCGTACCGCTCGCGGGTGACCTTGTCCCAGATGCGGCCGAAGGCGCGCATCTTGCACATCTCCTCGACGAAGCGGACGCCCGCGTTCACGAAGAAGGAGATACGGGCGACGACGTCACCGAACTTCTCGGCCGGCACCTGACCGCTGTCCCGGACGGCGTCGAGGACCGCGATCGCCGTGGACATCGCGTACGCGATCTCCTGGACCGGCGTGGCGCCCGCCTCCTGCAGGTGATAGCTGCAGATGTTGATCGGGTTCCACTTCGGGATGTGGGAGACCGTGTACGCGATCATGTCCGTCGTCAGACGGAGGGAGGGGCCGGGCGGGAAGACATGCGTCCCCCGTGACAGGTACTCCTTGACGATGTCGTTCTGGGTCGTCCCCTGGAGCTGGGTGATGTCCGCACCCTGCTCCTCGGCGACGACCTGGTAGAGCGCCAGCAGCCACATGGCGGTGGCGTTGATCGTCATCGAGGTGTTCATCTGCTCCAGGGGGATGTCCTGGAACAGCCGGCGCATGTCACCGAGGTGCGCGATCGGCACGCCGACCCGGCCGACCTCGCCGCGGGCGAGGATGTGGTCGGAGTCGTAGCCGGTCTGCGTCGGCAGGTCGAACGCGACCGACAGGCCGGTCTGGCCCTTGGCGAGGTTGCGCCGGTACAGCTCGTTGGACGCCTCGGCCGTGGAGTGACCGGCGTACGTGCGCATGAGCCACGGCCGGTCCTTCTCCCGCTTGCCTTCGGCGGGCTGACGCTCAGTCATCTATGACCCCGGGTGTCTCAGATGTTGCGGAAGCGGTTGATGGCGTCGATGTGCTTGGCGCGCATCTCCTCGTCGCGCACGCCGAGGCCCTCCTCGGGGGCCAGGCACAGCACGCCGACCTTGCCCTGGTGGAGGTTGCGGTGCACGTCGTAGGCCGCCTGGCCGGTCTCCTCCAGGGAGTAGACCTTCGACAGCGTCGGGTGGATCTTGCCCTTCGCGACGAGCCGGTTGGCCTCCCAGGCCTCGCGGTAGTTGGCGAAGTGCGAGCCGATGATCCGCTTCAGGGACATCCACAGGTAGCGGTTGTCGTACTCGTGGTTGTAGCCCGAGGTCGAGGCGCAGGTGACGATGGTGCCGCCCTTGCGCGTGACGTAGACGGAGGCGCCGAAGGTCTCGCGGCCGGGGTGCTCGAAGACGATGTCGACGTCCTCGCCGCCGGTGAGCTCGCGGATGCGCTTGCCGAAGCGCTTCCACTCCCGCGGGTCCTGCTCGTGCTCGTTCTTCCAGAACTTGTAGCCCTCGGCGTTGCGGTCGATGATCGCCTCGGCGCCCATCGCGCGGCAGATGTCCGCCTTCTGCGGCGAGGACACGACGCAGATGGGGTTGGCGCCGCCCGCGAGCGCGAACTGCGTGGCGTACGAGCCGAGTCCGCCGCTCGCGCCCCAGATCAGGACGTTGTCGCCCTGCTTCATGCCGGCGCCGTTGCGGGAGACCAGCTGCCGGTAGGCGGTCGAGTTGACCAGACCGGGAGCGGCGGCCTCCTCCCAGCTCAGATGGTCCGGCTTCGGCATCAGCTGGTTGGACTTGACCAGCGCGATCTCGGCGAGACCGCCGAAGTTGGTCTCGAAGCCCCAGATGCGCTGCTCGGGGTCGAGCATCGTGTCGTTGTGGCCGTCGGACGACTCCAGCTCGACGCTGAGGCAGTGCGCGACGACCTCATCGCCCGGCTTCCAGGCGTTGACGCCCGGCCCGGTGCGCAGGACGACGCCCGCGAGGTCGGAGCCGATGATGTGGTACGGCAGGTCGTGCCGCTTGGTCAGCTCGCTGAGGCGGCCGTAGCGCTCCAGGAAGCCGAAGGTCGACAGCGGCTCGAAGATCGAGGTCCACACCGAGTTGTAGTTGACCGAGGAGGCCATGACGGCCACCAGGGCCTCGCCCGGGCCGAGCTCGGGCAGCGCCACGTCGTCGAGGTGGATCGACTTGCGCGGGTCCTTGTCGCGGGTCTCCAGGCCCGCGAACATCTCCGTCTCGTCCTTGTGCACGGTGATCGCGCGGTACGACTCGGGGAGCGGCAGAGCGGCGAAGTCGGCCGGAGTCGAGTCCGGCGACTGGATCGCGTCCAGGATGTCCTTCGTGGTCACGGTGTTGCCTCCGGCGATACGCACCCTGAGGGAGGGGTGCTGAGGGTTACGTCGGTGTGCTGCTGAGGGTTTTGGGAAGTGCCGTCGGTTCGGCGGTGATGCTGTTCGGCAGCGCTTTGTGGCGCGGGAGGTTGCCTGTGACGCAGGCGTCCGGGCGCGCAAGCCATTGGCTTGAGGGGACAGCCGACGTGCGAATGGTCTCTGCACGCCGGCCGCCCGGACACATTCAACGTATGACACCGCGTGTCACCCCGCAAGGCACTGAGTGCCAGAGATTGCCCTCAGGTGAAATCTTTACGTAACAAATGAGCGATGATCGATCGAACGAGGGTTGAAAGATGCCTGAAAAGGGGCTCCGACATGCCAAAACGGCCACCCCGAAGGGTGGCCGTCATCACAGGGCGTGGAGAGGCTTCAGCGTTCCTTGAGCGCCTGCTCGATGGTCCGCATGACCTCGTCCAGCGGGGCGTCGGTGCGGGCGACCGTGACCAGGACCTCGCCCTGGGTGGAGACCGTGGCCGGAGCCGCAGGCTTCGGGGCGGCCGTCGTGCGCCCGGCGCCGATGCCCGTCCCGAACGTCTTGCGCACGATCGCGAAGGCGTGGTCCAGCTGGGCCTCCACGTCGCCCTGGCCGCCGGCCCGCAGCCAGCGCCGCAGGACGTGGTTGTGGGCGGTGACCACGGCGGACGCGGCGACCTCTGCCAGCAGCGGGTCGTCGTTGGCGTCGTCGTCATGCGCGTGCTCGTCGAAGTGGCCGAGGAGATAGCGGGTGAAGAGGCGTTCGTAGCGCGCCACCGAGGCGATCTCGGCCTCGCGCAGGGTGGGCACCTCACGCGTCAGCTTGTAGCGGGCGACCGAGATCTCCGGCCGGGCCGCGTACATCCGCATGACTTCCTTGATGCCGCGGCACACCGTGTCGAGCGGGTGCTCGTGCGGGGGAGCCGCATTGAGCACCGCCTCCGCACGGATCAATGTGTCGTCGTGGTCGGGGAAGATCGCCTCTTCCTTGGAGCGGAAGTGGCGGAAGAAGGTGCGGCGCGCGACCCCGGCCGCGGCCGCGATCTCGTCGACGGTGGTCGCCTCGTACCCCTTGGTCGCGAACAGCTCCATCGCCGCGGCCGCCAGTTCTCGGCGCATCTTGAGCCGCTGGGCGGCCGCGCGACTGCCTGCGGCACTTTCCGGCGCGTCGGGCGTAGCTGGTGTACGTGAGGACTTGGCGGGCTGGGACATGACCCGAACGTACTGCATGTGCGCAGCTTGATGCGCATGTACGGGGGTTCCCCCACCCTGCGCGGGCGGGGGTCCTCCAGCGCGGCCGAGCAGTCCGCCCCAGTCCGTCTCGCCTCTGAACCAGTCGCCGTCGCCGTCAGCGGCGGGCATATTCGCGGAAGCCACGGCCCGTCTTCCGGCCGAGGCAGCCCGCGGCCACCAGGTGCTCCAGGAGCGGCGCCGGGGCCAGGCCCGGGTCGCGGAACTCGCGGTGCAGGACCTTCTCGATCGCCAGGGAGACATCGAGCCCGACGACGTCCAGCAGCTCGAAGGGGCCCATCGGGTAGCCGCCGCCCAGCTTCATCGCCGCGTCGATGTCGTCAAGAGACGCATAGTGTTCCTGCACCATCTTGATCGCGTTGTTGAGGTACGGGAAGAGCAGGGCGTTCACGATGAAGCCTGCCCGGTCACCGCAGTCGACCGCATGCTTCTTGATCTTGGCGCAGACCTCGCGAACCGTTGCGTGGACGTCCTCGGCCGTCAGGACCGTACGGACGACCTCGACCAGCTTCATCGCCGGCGCCGGGTTGAAGAAGTGCATGCCGATCACGTCCTGCGGGCGCGAGGTGGCGCGGGCGCAGGCGACGACGGGCAGCGAGGAGGTCGTGGTGGCCAGGACCGCGCCCGGCTTGCAGACCTTGTCCAGCGTCGCGAACAGCTGCTGCTTGATCTCCAGGTCCTCGGCGACCGCCTCGACGGCCAGGTCGACGTCCGCGAAGGACTCGTACGAACCCGCCGCGGTGATCCGGTCCAGGGTCTGCGCGGCGGCCTCGGCGGTCATCCGGCCCTTGTCGACGGAGCGCGAAAGCGACTTGCCGATACGGGCCTTGGCGGTCTGCGCCTTCTCCTCGCTGCGGGCGGCGAGGACGACCTCGTACCCGGCCTTGGCGAAGACCTCGGCGATGCCGGACGCCATGGTGCCGGAGCCGGCGACACCGACGGAGCGGACCTCGCGGCCCGGGGTCAGGGTGGCGCCCTCCAGCGGCGTCAGCGAGTCCCGCACGACGGTGGCGCTGCCGGGGGCCTCGTAGGTGTAGAAGCCGCGGCCCGACTTGCGGCCGGTCAGGCCCGCCTCGCTGAGCTGCTTGAGGATCGGGGCGGGGGCGTGCAGCCGGTCGTGGGACTCGGCGTACATCGCCTCCAGGACCGTACGGGCCGTGTCGACGCCGATCAGGTCGAGCAGGGCGAGCGGGCCCATGGGCAGACCGCAGCCGAGCCGCATCGCGGCGTCGATGTCCTCGCGGGAGGCGTACTTCGCCTCGTACATCGCGGCGGCCTGGTTGAGGTAGCCGAACAGCAGCCCGTCGGCGACGAACCCGGGCCGGTCGCCGACCGCGACGGGCTCCTTGCCGAGGTCGAGAGCGAGGTTGGTGACCGCGGTGACGGCCGTCGGCGCGGTCAGCACCGAGGAGACGACCTCGACCAGCTTCATCGCCGGCGCCGGGTTGAAGAAGTGCAGGCCCAGCACGCGCTCCGGACGCGCCGAGTCGGCGGCGAGACGGGTCACGGACAGGGCGTTGGTGCCCGTCGCGAGGATGGTCTCCGGGCGCACGATGGCGTCCAGTTCACGGAAGATCTGGTGCTTGATCTCGTACGACTCGGGGGCCACCTCGATGACGAGGTCGGCGTCGGCCGCGGCCCGCAGGTCGGTGGAGGTGCGGACGCGGGCGAGGACGTCCGCGCGCTCCTGCTCGGTCAGCCGGCCCTTCTCCACGGCGCGGGCGGTGGCGGCCTCCAGGGCGGCGACGGACTTGGCGGCCGCGGCCTCGCTGATGTCGATGCCGACGACCTCGCGGCCGGCCTTGGCGAGGACCTCGGCGATACCGGTGCCCATGGTGCCGAGGCCGACGACGGCAATGGTCGTGAGCGGAGAGGAAGAGGTGTGGGACAGGGGAGTGGCCATCGCGGGACTCCAGGCATGAGGGTGACGACTGGGAGAGCGCCCGGGTGCGCCGAGGGAGGCCCGACCGAGGTCGAAGCCGTGGCGCACCGGGTGCGTGAAAAGGAATGCGGGTGTTGCCGGGCTGCAAGCGCACACGCCCGGTGCCTGCCGTCGCCATGGGCGCGCACACGCCTGGAGCGAACGGTGGGGAATCCGACCGGCCCTGTCCCGTGGCCGGGTCGTGCTGCGGTACCTGATGTACCGAACCGACTGCTCTTACGACGGCTGCGTCACCAGGCCGCCGTAAGCAAGTGCGAGTGGGTAACTCGCTCGTCTGAGCTTAACCGGCGGGTAACGAGCGCGCTAGTCCCCGTGTTTGTGATGTACGTCCCGAGAGATCGGCATCCCCTCTAATCTCGGTGTCATGGACGAAGAGTTGCGATCACTCACGGAGCGTTTACGGGAGGAGTCGGGAGCGTCCGCCGCATACGACCGTCTCGTGGCGACCGGCGACCCGGACGAGCTGGCGCGGGTGCTCACCGAGCCCGGGCAGCCGCTGTGGGCCAGGGAGCTGGCCGCGTTCCGGCTGGGGCTTGCGGGCGACCGGCGTGCCTTCGAGTCCCTCGTCCTGTTCCTGAACCATCGCGATCCGCAGCGCTGTGCCTCCGCGGCCCACGCCCTCGCCCGCCTCGACGACCCGCGCACCGCCCGCGCGGCGGCCGCCCTCGCCACCAACGAGCTGCGCGTCGCCTATGCGCTGCACCCGGTCCGGCTCCTTGCGGAGCTGCGCGCCCCCGAGTCCGTGCCTGCGCTGATCACCACACTGGAGCGCAGACTGCGCCCGCACGATCCGTACCGGCGGGTGGCGCTCGCCTGTGTGGAGGGGCTCGGCGACCTGGAGGACGCCCGCGCCAGACCCGTACTCAACGAGGCACTCGCCCACCCGGCGCTCGCTCAGGCGGCGGTGCGGGCGCTGTCACGGATCCCGAAGCAGAGGTGACGCAGGCCTACGGGTGGGGCTGTCGGTCCGTCAACTCCCGACCCTGCAGGCTGCTCACTCGCCCACGACCGCGAACGCCTCGATCTCCATGAGGAACTCCGGGCGGGCCAGCGCGGCGACCTGTACCGCGGAGGCCGCGGGGAGCCTGTCGTCGGGTATGTGTACGGCGCGGGCCGCGCGGATCGCGGGCAGGTGCGCCATGTCCGTGACGAAGTAGGTGAGTTTGACGATGTCGTCGAAGGCTGCCCCGGCGGCGGCCAGACAGCGTCGGAGGTTCTCGAAGACCTGGCGGGCCTGGGCCTCGGGGTCGCCCGCGCCGACGGGCTTGCCGTCCTCGTCCAACGCGATCTGGCCGGCGATCGCGACGAAACGCCCGGTGCCCATGACGACGTGGCTGTACTGGGCGGCGGGGAAGACCCCGTCGGGGGCGGTAATCCTGGTCAGCTCACTCATGCGTCCATCGTGGACCATGGGTCTGACAACGCCCCCGACGGGACCTCGATGTCGCCGGGTGCTCAGCGGCGGAAGCCGAGCAGTCCGTGCAGCGTGGCGCCGTCGGTGGACCCGGACGGCCCCGCCGACATCGTGGCCGCCTTCGTGCTCAGCGGCTTGGGGTCGGGCGTCTTCGGGCACACCGCGTCGATCGCGCCGCCGCTGCGCGGCACCGTGCCGTCGGACAGATACGCAGCCAGGTACTTGTCCAGGCAGGCGTTCCCGCTCAGCGTGATGCCGTGGTTCCCGCCGCCCTGCTCGACCACGAAGCTCGAGCCGGCCAGCAGGCGGTGGACCGTCGCGCCGCCCTCGTACGGGGTGGCCGCGTCGTTGGTCGCCTGGAACAACAGCACCGGCGGCAGCTTGTCGTTGGCGATGTGCACCGGCTTCAGCGAGTCCGTCGGCCAGAAGGCGCACGGCGCGTTGTACCAGGCGTTGTTCCATGCCATGAACGGCGCCTTCTCGTACACCGCCCAGTTGTCCTTGCGCCACTGGTTCCAGTCGCGCGGCCAGGAGGCGTCACGGCACTGCACCGAGGCGTAGATGCTGTAGCCGTTGTCCCCGGACGCGTCGACGGCGGCGAAGTTCTGGTACGCCTCGACCAGCGGGTCGGAGTTCTTGTCGTTCACGTACGCCGCGAACGCCTCGGCCAGATGCGGCCAGTAGCCGTTGTAGTAGCCGCCGGGGACGAAGGTGTCCTCCAGCTCGGAGGCCCCCACCTTGCCGCCGGCCGGCTTCTTGGCGACCGCCTTGCGCATCGCGTACCACTTGGCCTCGATCTTGGCCGGGTCGGTGCCGAGCTTGTACGTCGAGTCGTACTTGGCGATCCAGGCCATGAGGGCCTTCTGGCGGGCGTCGAAGGCGGAGTCCTGCGAGATGTTGTCGTCGTACCAGACACCGGTCGGGTCGACGATCGAGTCCAGGATCAGGCGCTTCACGCGCTGGGGGAAGAGCTTGGCGTAGACGGCGCCGAGGTAGGTGCCGTACGAGTAGCCGAAGTAGCTGGTCTGCCGGGCGCCCAGGGCCGCGCGGATCGAGTCCATGTCCTGTACGGCCTGAATGGTGTTGATGTACGGCAGCAGGCCCCCGTACTTTGTGCCGCAGGCGGCGGCGAAGGACTTGGCGCGGTCGAGGTTGGCCTTCTCCAGGGCCGGAGTGCTCGGCACGGAGTCCGGGCGCACCGGGTTGAAGTGCCCTGGTTTGCAGTCGAGGGCGGGCTTGCTCTTGCCCACCCCGCGCGGGTCGAAGCCGATGACGTCGTACTGGGCCGCGACCGCCTTGGGCAGCGACGACGCGACGAATCCGGCGAGCGTGAGGCCGCTGCCGCCGGGACCGCCCGGGTTGACCAGCAGCGGGCCCTGGCTCTTCTGCGCGGTGTGCTTCACGCGCGAGAGCGCGAGCGTGATCTGCTGCCCGTGCGGGTTCTGGTGGTCGAGCGGAACGTTGAGCGACGCACACTGCAGCGTCGGATAGTTCGTGGTGGCGCAGTTCTTCCAGGTCAGTTTCGCGGCGGGAGCGGATTGCGGGGTCTGCGAGGTGCTCGCGCCGGCAGGGAAGGCCGAGAAACTACCGGCCACGACGACGGCGGCACCGCACAGCACGGCTGCGCGTTTTCTCATTGAGTCCTCCCAGGACGGAGGGTTTCGGACCGCGAGTCCCACGGTCCACGCCGCATCGTCCCGGAAAGCCGCTCCGGAAGAACTCGTTCTGGCAAGACTTGACCCAATCGGGTCGCGGGATGCGCTCGAATGCTCTCAAATGAGCGTGAGTTGGGTCGGTTCGGACATCGCCGGCTCGGGTGCCTCCGGTGGCCGGATCCGCCGTGGCATCCCCGCGCGCGTGGGGCCGATCCCGTACTCCTGGGCCAGGTCGTGGACCTGACGGGTGATCCGCCGCTGGTACCACTTGGGGGCGTAGGAGCCGTCCGCGTACAGGCGCTCGTAACGGCGCACCAGGTGCGGGTGGTGGTGGGCCAGCCAGGCCATGAACCACTCGCGGGCGCCGGGGCGCAGATGCAGCACCAGCGGGGTGACAGAGGTGGCCCCGGAGGCCGCGATCGCCCGTACGGCGGAACGCAGTTGGGCGGGCTGATCGCTCAGGAACGGGATCACCGGGGCCATCAGCACACCGCACCCGAGGCCGTGCTCGGCGAGCGTGCGGACCACGTCCAGGCGGCGCTCCGGGGCCGGCGTGCCCGGCTCCACCGTGCGCCACAGCTCGGGGTCGGTGAAGCCGACCGACACCGAGATGCCGACATCCGTCACCTGCGTCGACTGCACCAGCAGGTCGAGGTCGCGCAGGATCAGCGTGCCCTTGGTGAGGATCGAGAAGGGGTTGGCGTGGTCGCGCAGGGCGGACAGGATGCCCGGCATCAGCCGGTAGCGGCCCTCGGCGCGCTGATAGCAGTCCACGTTCGTGCCCATCGCGATGTGCTCGCCCTGCCAGCGGCGCGAGCCGAGCTGGCGGCGCAGCAACTCCGGGGCGTTCACCTTGACCACGATCTGGGAGTCGAAGTCGAGCCCCGTGTCGAGGTCCAGATAGCTGTGCGTCTTGCGGGCGAAGCAGTACACGCAAGTGCATGCACTCCCGCAAGGCCTCGGGCGGGCCACTGGCGCCTGCTGGCACGGGCCCGGACACGTCGCAGGCCCCCGGGGAGGGGCAGCCATGACATCCCCAGGGCCTGGCTTGGGGAAACCGGGACAACATGGACATGTCATTGTCGGTGGGGCCTGAGACCATCGAAGCGAGGCGAAACCCCCCCTCACGGGACAGCAGTTGACGATGGAGACAACGCGCACCATGAGACCGGCACTGAACAAGGAGTGGACCGTAGGCACACCTATGCCGGACAGGCCGACGACCTGATCGCCACGGCCCGCGGCGTCGACTCGATGTACGTGGAGTGGCGCAGGAGCCACCGGACCGGCATGCGCAAGACGCAGGAGGACATCAACGACCGCTACGCGCAGAGCGGCGTCACGCGCGCGTACGTGTCCAACGTCGTGCCCGGCTTCTTCCAGACACCCGCGTACGCCACGGCGCTCATGGAGGCCATCACCGACTTCCAGGGCACCCCCAACGACATCTCCGAGGCTGTCGCGGCCCGAGTCGCCCGGAGCCGGTTCCTGTACGAGGGTGGCCACCGGTTCGTCGTGCTCATGGAGGAGTGCGTGCTGCGCTATCGCGTGGGCGACGCCGAGACGATGGCGGGACAGCTGAGGCATCTGCTGACCGTGATGCCGCTTCCTTCCGTATCGCTGGGCGTCATCCCGTTCACCGCGCAACGGACGATGTGGCCGCTGGAGGCGTTCTACCTCCATGACGGCACACGCAGTGTCGTGGAAACCCTCACGGCCGAGGTCAATGTGGTGCAGCCGCGTGAACTCGCTGACTACCGCAAGGCGTTCGGGGAGCTGACGAAGATGGCCGTCCACGGCAACGCCGCCCGCGCCTTGATCGAGTCGGCGATCACCTCCCTGGGATGACGTTGCGCAATTCTCCGCAATTTCGTTGAGGCCAAACTCCAGCTCTCCGTACGGTCGTTGGCGTCGCCGGGCAGGTCCAGGCTCCCCTCGGCGGGAGTGGAGGAGTCCCGCTCATCCCCCATTGCGAGCGGAACATCCCAGCCCCGAGGAGACGGCCCCGTGAGCGTCATGACCAGACCCACCGCAGTTGGACCGCCCGGCTACACCGAAACCCTCCCGTGCGAGCCCAAGACCGCCCGCCGTGCCCGGCGCCTTGTCTCGGGCGCGCTGAACACCTGGGGCATAGCCGAGTTGGTGGATGCGGGCACACTGATCGTCTCCGAGCTGGTGGGCAACGCGGTCCGCCACACCTCGTGCCGTCTGGTCCGGGTATCCGTCCGGCGCGTCAAGGACGATCTCGTACGGATCGGCGTCACCGACAGATCCCACGCCCTGCCGAGAATGGATCTGGTCGCCGAGGGCGATGAGACCGGGCGCGGCCTGGTGCTGGTCGACGCGCTCTCGTACCGCTGGGGCTACGACGAAATGCGCTGGGGCAAGACCGTCTGGGCGGAGCCGGCGGTCTCACCGTGCTGACCGTACGGCTACTGCCCGAAGACGAACTGGCGGGCGTCGCCGATCCGGAGCGGTGCGTCGAGCCGGCCGTACCTCGCCGCGCCGAGGGCGCGATCACCGTCCGCGCCCTGCGGATGACGCCCGCCGACCTCGTACGGCTCCGCATAGAAACCGATCTGGCCCTGGCGGACATGCGCACCGAAGCCATGCACGCCGAGGCCACCTGGCCCCAACGACTCGCGCAGTGGCACGCGGATGGGCGAACCGCCGTCGAGGCCAATGAGCTGGATACGGCCCTGCTCTCCCGTGTCCTGCACGGCCTGCGGGCCTCCTTGTAGCAGCCACAGACCCCGCCCGGTGTACGGAAAGGACCCCGGGCGGAACAGCGCGCTTGTGTCCGCCCCAGGCGGGCCGGAGCCGCTCCAGATCCGCGCTGGCAGGAAGCGGCACAGCGGATCTGATCAAGACCTCTCGCTCCGGCTGAGCGGGAGGAAGCCCAGAGAACAGGAGTGCACGATGCCCGAGAACTCCGTCATCCAGCCCGTTGAGGACGGGCGGAGGCCGCAGCCGTGCCTCGATGGCGTTCCGCGAGGAACTGTCGGCCGCCCACGGTGACCGAGTGCACATCAGCCCCCAGGACGAGTGCGGCCTTCTGGACCTGGCCCCGTGGCTGGAAACCCCGGATCCCGGCACCAAGGTCTACTGCTGCGGACCGGCGCCGCTGCTGGCGGCCGTCGAGCTGGCCTGCGCCGCCTGGCCGCCGTACAGCCTGCGCACCGAGCGCACCGCCGGCGCCCTGCCGGAGCCCGTCCACCAGACCGCCTTCGAGGTGGAGCTACGCCGCACGGGCCGCACCGTGACGGTCATGCCGGACACCTCCGTCCTGCACGCCATACGACAGGTGGGAGCCGACGTCCTGTCCTCCTGCGAGCAGGGAACCTGCGGCACCTGCCTCACGCCGGTGCTGGAAGGGACGCCCGATCACCGGGACTCGATCCTCGCCGACCACGAACGGGCCGCGAACGACTGCATGCTCCCGTGCGTGTCCCGCTCCCGCGGTGACCGCCTAGTCCTCGACCTCTGAGCAGCACCCGCAGACATGCCCCCGTGCCTCGTGCCCTTTTCCGTTTGGAGCCGCCATGACCCACGCACCGGCCCCGGCCTTCTCGCTCCCCACGAGTGACGCGGACCCCTTCGCCGCCGAACATCTGGCACAACCCGAGCCGCTGCACCAGCAGTTGCGGCAAGCCGGTCCCGTCGTCCACCTGACCCGCTACAACGTGTACGCGCTGGCCCGCTACCGCGAGGTGCACGCCGCCCTGGTCGACTGGCAGACCTTCCAGTCCGCCGCCGGCGTCGGACTGGCCAACTTCCGTCACGAGAAACCCTGGCAGCCGCCGAGCCTGCTGCTGGAAGCCGATCCGCCGCACCACGACGCCCCGCGCCGTGTCCTGCGCGAGATCCTCGCACCACCCGCCCTGCGGCAACTGCGCGCGACGTGGCAGACGGTCGCCGAGGAACTCGTCGACACCGTACTGGCCGACCGGGGCAGGCAGTTCGACGCCTTCACGGACCTGGCCAGTGCGTTTCCGCTACGTGTGTTCCCCGACGCCGTCGGGCTGGGGCCCGAGGGACGGGACAACCTTCTGCCTTACGGCAACATGGCCCTCAACGCCTTCGGGCCGGCCAACGACCTCGTTAAGGCCGACGCTGACAGGGCGGCCGAGTTGTCGGCCTGGGTGAACGCCCAGTGCGCCCGCGAGGCGCTGAGCGAGGACGGTTTCGGCTCCCGTATCTGGGCAGCCGCCGACCGCGGCGACCTCACGCACACCCAGGCACCCCTGGTGGTGCGCTCCCTGCTCACCGCCGGCGTCGGCACCACCGTCCACGGCCTCGCCGCCACCCTCTACGCCTTCGCCACCCACCCCGACCAGTGGCAACGACTGTGCGAGCGACCCGAGTTGGCACGTGTGGCGTTCGACGAAGCGGTGCGCTGGCAGTCACCCGTGCAGACCTTCTTCCGTACCGCTACCACCGACGTCACCATTGCCGGCGCCCTCATCCCCGAGGGCACGAAGATCCTCATGTTCCTCGGCGCCGCCAACCGCGACCCGGCCCGCTGGCTCGATGCCGACCGCTTCGACCTCACCCGGGACCCCTCCGGCCACGTCGGCTTCGGCATGGGCATCCACCAGTGCGTCGGCCAGCACGTCGCCCGCCTGGAGGCCGAGGCCCTGCTGACCGCCCTCGCCCGCCGCGTGGAACGCATCGAGCTCACCGAACCCCGCCGCCATCTCAACAACACCCTGCGCTCCTGGGCAGCGCTCCCCGTCACCGTGCGGCCCGCAAGGTGACCTCCGGCAACCGCACCCCGTCCCACCCACCCACAGCGCACAGCGAGAGGACCACCTCCATGCCCCACCATGTACGCGGTGTCGTTGCCCGCGCCAAAGGCGAGCCGGTAGCCGTCGAGACGATCGTCGTGCCCGACCCGGGCCCGGGAGAGGCTGGGGTGAAAGTCCAGGCGTGCGGTGTCTGCCACACCGACCTGCACTACCGCGACGGGGGCATCAACGACGACTTCCCCTTCCTCCTCGGGCACGAGGCGGCCGGCGTCGTCGAAGAAGTCGGCCCCTCAGTGACGGACGTCCAACGCGGCGACTTCGTCATCCTCAACTGGCGCGCCGTGTGCGGCCGCTGCCGCGCCTGCCGGCGCGGACGCCCCCAGTACTGCTTCGACACCCACAACGCCGCACAGAAGATGACTCTCCTGGACGGCACCGAGCTCTCGCCCGCCCTCGGTATCGGAGCCTTCGCCGAGAAGACGCTGGTCGCCGCCGGGCAGTGCACGAAGGTCGACCCGGCCGCCTCACCGGCCGCGGCCGGTCTGCTCGGCTGCGGGGTGATGGCCGGCATCGGCGCGGCGATCAACACCGGCAACGTCGGCCGAGGAGACACGGTGGCCGTCATCGGCTGCGGTGGCGTCGGGGATGCCGCGATCGTCGGGTCCCATATGGCTGGTGCGGCCAAGGTCATCGCCGTCGACATCGACGACCGCCAGCTGGCCACCGCCAAGAGCCTGGGCGCCACCCACACCGTCAACTCCAAGGAGACCGACCCGGTCGAGGCGATCCGCGAGCTGACCGGCGGGTTCGGCGCCGACACCGTCATCGAGGCCGTCGGCCGACCGGAAACCTACCGGCAGGCCTTCTACGCCCGCGACCTCGCCGGCACGGTGGTCCTGGTCGGGGTGCCCACCCCGGAGATGACGCTCGAGCTGCCGCTGCTGGACGTCTTCGGCCGCGGCGGAGCCCTGAAGTCCTCCTGGTACGGCGACTGCCTGCCCTCCCGCGACTTCCCGATGCTCATCGACCTCTACCTGCAGAGTCGGCTGGACCTGGACGCCTTCGTCACCGAGACGATCGCCCTGGACGAGGTCGAGGACGCCTTCGTCCATATGCACCGGGGCGACGTCCTGCGTTCGGTGGTGATGCTGTGATGACCGGCGTCCGCATCGAGCACGTCATCACCTCAGGCACCTTCAGTCTGGACGGCGGCACCTGGAACGTCGACAACAACGTCTGGATCGTCGGCGACGACCACGAGGCGGTCGTCATCGACGCCGCCCACGACGCGGAGGCCATCGCCCGTGCCGTCGGAGACCGCCGTCTGACCGCCATCGTGTGTACCCATGCCCACAACGACCACATCAACGCGGCTCCCGCCCTCGCCAAGGCCACCGGCGCGCCCGTCCTCGTCCACCTGGACGACCGGCTGCTGTGGAAGCACACCCACCCCGACCACGACCCCGGCGGTTACCTCTCCGACAACCAGCGCATCCCCGTCGCGGGCACGGAACTGCAAGTGCTGCACACCCCTGGGCACACGCCCGGGGCCATCTGCCTGTACCTGCCCTCGCTCAACACCGTCTTCACGGGCGACACGCTGATTGCGGGGGGTCCAGGAGCGACCGGTCGGTCGTACTCGAACTTCCCGACCATCATCCGCTCGATCCGGGACCGCCTCCTTGTGCTGCCACCGGCCACGGAAGCGCGCACCGGGCACGGACAGCCCACCACCATCGGCGCTGAAGCTCCCCACCTCGCCGACTGGATTGCACGAGGTCACTGAGTGGCGGCGCTCAGCGAGGATGCCCTGCCAGATGGGGGCCGTGAGCCTCGGTGATCCGCGCACCGGGCGGGCCCTTGGCGCCGTCGCCGCACGAACGTTGCTCCCACGCCTCATCCGGCGCCTGGCTGAAGAGATGGTCGATCCGGCCAAAGCGGGGCACCAGCTGGGACTTCGGGACGGCAAGCACGTAGCCGACTGAGGCTTCTTCCAGCATCCGGCGAAAGCGCCACTCCTGGCCGTAGGCGGCATCCGCGGTCACCCAGGCGATCGACAGCGGACGCCCTCTTCCGTCGGCGAACACATCCTCGCCTGCCGCGCCACGACACGCTCGGGCGCGACACAGCCCTCGACCCCACGCCGCAACCGATCGCGTACAGCGCCGAGTCGGCGGGCGTATCGGTTCCGACCGTCTCGAAGGTGCTCAACGGCAAGTCGGGGGTGTCGCCCGGCACCCGTGCCCGCGTCGAGGAGCTGGTCGACCGGTACGGCTACCGCAAGCTTTCGGGGGCCAACCGCAACAACGTGGTGGAGCTGGTGTTCCGCGAGCTGGAGAGCATGTGGGCCGTGGAGATCATCCGGGGCGTGGAGCGGGTGGCCAGCAAGCACCGCGTGGGGCTGATGGTCTCGCGCTTCGGCCTGCACGACTCGCCCGCTCCAGCCTGGGACGACACCGTGGCCCGCCGCCCTAACTGCGTGCTGTCGGTGGCGCAGCTCTCCGAGGCCGAGCGCGAGCAGCTACAGGCGAAGGGCATTCCGTTCGTCGTCTTCGGTCCGACCCGTGAACTGCCGGACGACGTCCCCTCCGTCGGCGCCACCAACTGGTCCGGCGGCCGGGCCGCGACCCGCCACCTGACCGAGCTGGGCCATCGCCGCATCGCGATGATCAGCGGACCGCAGGACGTGCTGTGCTGCGTTGCCCGGCTGGACGGCTACCGCTCGGCGCTGAAGGCCGCCGGTCTGCCGGCCGATCCGGACCTCGTGGTCCAAGCCAAGCTCACCCGGGAGGACGGCTACACCGCGGCGCGCGACCTGCTGTCCCGGCCCGACCGCCCCACCGCGATCTTCGCCGCGAACGACCTCCTGGCGCTCGGGGTCTACCAGGCCGCGCGCGAAGCCGGCCTGCGCATTCCCGAGGACCTGAGCGTGGTCGGTTTCGACGACCTGCGGGCGGTCTCGTGGGTGGACCCGCCATTGACCACCGTCCACCAGCTGCTGACCGAGATGGCCATCGCGGCGACCGAACTCGCACTGACCCTCGGCCGCGGTGAGCAAGCACCCCAGACCGGGCTGGAGATCGCGACGACCCTCACCGTACGGGAGAGCACGGCGCCACCGAAGGACTGATGGCTCCGCCGTGCGGAATGAGCAGGAGATGAATGCCCAGTCCGTCACCCTCGGAGCCTTCAACAATGACAACAACCTTCGCCGTGAACGGCAAGGGGAGGTGACCATCGGGCTGCTGCCTGTGGTGTACCTGGTCCTCTTCGGCGGCGCGCTGGTGACCATCGGGCCGACCTGAATACTCGTCGGTGTCAGACTGATCGACCACGCGCTGATCGTCCAGCGTTTCTCCAGCAGGCGGTGCATGTCCTCGTAGCGGTGGCGGGTGCGTTCGATGATCTGGGTGCAGGGCAGTTCCGCGGGCGGTGACAGCATCGGGGCGACCTCGGGTACCTCGGCCACCGGCTCCTCCTCGGACCGCTTGCGCAGGCAGTCGCGGTGCTGGTGGCAGGTCTTCTCCGCGGCGGTGGACAGGTTCTGCAGCAGGTGCCGGCGATCAACGACTTCGAGGGCGTTGGGGGCGCACGGTGCCGTATGTGCAGCCCTTTCGGAAGGCGAACTCGTCCGCCCCCAGTACCCGCGGCGCACGGTCCGGTACGCCGGCGCCGTCAACAGGCTGAGCAGCCGCGTCCGGCCCGCGGTCAGCCGCAGTCGGCGGCACAGCCGTGCGGCGGGACGCCGAGCTCGATAGCGATCGACCGCAGCCAGCCCGCCAGCCCGGTACTGGAACGGCGGTGGCGCGTGGACAGGCCCGCACCTGCTCGACGAACGTCGTGCGGGAACGGCTCTTCCTGTCGCAGAAGTACCGGCGCACCCGCAGCCGGACGCTCGTCCACCTGGTACGTGAGAGGCGCTGAACCTCGACCGCCGAGTGTCGTCTGCCGGCCCGGTCGGCAGACGACGGGCGGGCACCGGACGGGTTATTGACGGTGCCGATGTCATCGGCCGTCATGGTGACGCCGTCGCCGGCGGCCGGGCGACGGGGCTTCGAGGAAACCTGAAAAGGGGGTCGGTCCGGAGCCGACGCTCCGGACCGGCCGTCAGTGGGGTGTGTCAGCCGGCGACGGGCACCGGCTCACGGTCCGTCCCGGTCGCCGTCTTCGGGTCGGTTTCCTCGACCCCGTCGGGTTTCGCGTCGGGTGTCGGTTCTGCCTGCGGCTCGGGGGTGTGGTCACCCTCGGGCCCGGCGGTGAACGGGAGGGCGCCACTGAGGACGGCCTTGACGCGCTCCTCGTCGAGCTGTCCCTCCCACTTGGCCACCGCGAGAGTGGCGACGCTGTTGCCGACCACGCTGGTCAGGGCTCGGGCCTCCGACATGAAGCGGTCGATGCCGAAGATCAGCGCGAGGGCGGCGACGGGGACGTGCGGGACGGCGCTGAGGGTGGCCGCCAGGGCGATGAACCCGGAGCCGGTGACACCGGCCGCGCCCTTGGAGGTGAGCAGCATGATGGCGAGCATGGACAGCTGCTGGGTGAGGCTGAGGTCGATGCCGAGGGCCTGGGCGAGGAAGACCGAGCCCATAGTCAGGTAGATGGCGGTGCCGTCGAGGTTGAAGGAGTACCCGGCGGGCAGCGTGATCCCGACGACCGGCTTCGAGGCGCCCGCGTGCTGGAGCTTGGCCATCAGACGCGGCAGCACCGGCTCAGAGGACGATGTGCCCAGGACGATCAGCAGCTCCTCCTTGATGTAGCGCAGGAAGGGCAGCAGCCGCAGTCCGTTGAAGCGCATGACGGCGCCGAGCACAACCAGGACGAAGAACAGGGCGGTGAGCCAGAAGGAGCCGACCAGCAGGAAGAGGTGGCGCAGGGTGTCCAGGCCGTAGTTGCCGATGGTGAAGGCCATGGAGCCGAAGGCGCCGATCGGGGCCAGCCGCATGATCCACCGGATGAGCGTGAACAGGATCTTGGAGAGCTTCTCGATGCCTTGGGTGATCCCCGCACCCGCCTCGCCGGCGGCGTTCAGGCCGAAGCCGAACAGCACCGAGACCAGCAGCACGGGCAGGATCTCGTGGCCGGTCAGCGCGCTGAGCAGGGTGTCGGGGATCGTGGAGAGGACGAAAGCGGCGACGCTGTCGTGGCTCGCGGTCGCCTCCGGCGGCAGCCCCTTGGTCGACAGGGTCGAGGGGTCGACGTGCAGCCCGCTGCCGGGCTGGACGACGTTCACGACGACCAGACCGATCACCATGGCGACGGTCGTCAGGACCTCGAAGTAGATCAGCGCCTTGAGACTGACCCGGCCGACGGCGCGCGCGTTGCCCATGGAGGCGATGCCGTGGACGACGGTGCAGAAGATGACGGGCGCGATCATCATGCGGACCAGCGCGATGAACCCGTCGCCCAGGGGTTTGAGATCGGCTCCGAAGGAAGGCCACAGCCAGCCGACGGCTGCCCCGGCCAGGACGCCGATCAGGCACTGGACGTAGAGCAGGGACAGCAGCCGGCGCAGGCGGCTGGGTGGGGCGTTGACGGTACCCGGGGCAGCGTCGTTGCGGCTCATGCGGGGCGTCCTTCCAGGACGGGAACGAGGAGTTCGGCTCGGGCGATACGGCGGGCGGCGCGGTGCAGCAGCACCGTGGGGGAGGCGCCCTCCGCTGCTGGGACGGCTCGGGCGGTGATGACACCGGCCGGGGTGCCCAGGCGCAAGGTCCCATCGGCGGTCTGCCGGGCTACGCGGTGGGCGAGGGTGCCGGGGATGGCGGCTGCGGTGGCCACGGCGACGGCCGAGGTGAGGCCGATCGCCGGGTGGGGGGCGTGCATGGAGACCATGCGCACGGCCAGGTCGTACTCGTCCTGTGGGACGTGTGTGCCATCGGTCGTGCGGTAGGCGACAGGACGGGCGACCACTCCCACCTTCGGGACGGCGTGGCTGACGGGGTCGGTCTCCTCGGCCAGTCCCATGGCCAGGGCGGCCTGCCTGCGCAGCACGGTGAGGGCGGGCACCGTTGAGGCGAAGTCGCCGAGGGACTCGGTGCCGTCGAGTCCGAACGCCTTGGCCTCGAACAACGCCGCAGGGGCGCCGGCGTCGACCAGGGACACCTCGACGGTGCCGATGCTCCCGGTCAGGGTGTCCAGGGCGTGGCCGGTCGGCAGGACCCTGCCGGTCGACGTACCCGCAGGATCCTCGAAGCCGAGGAGCACCGGCACCCCGAGCGCGGCGGTGCCCGGCACCCGGGCCGTCCCCGCGTCGGGGGCGGCCCGCCCGGGGGTGGGGATGGTGCCGCTGAGCCGGGCGCCGGTGTTGATGTTGAGCATCCGCACCGTCGTGGAGTCCGACGTGAGCGGTACCAGGCCGTTGTGGACGGCGTACAGGGCGACGGCGGTGGCGCAGTTGCCGCAGTTGCTGGCCCACTCCACGCGCTCGTCGCCGATGCCGACCTGCGCGAAGGCGTACTCGACGTCGACGCCGGACTTCGTCGAGGCCTGGACGATCGCCGCCTTGGAGGTGGTGGAGGAGGCACCGCCGACGCCGTCGATCTGGCGGGGGTCGGCGGCGTTGTAAGCGGCGAGCAGCAGGGTGTCGGTGTCCACGCCGGTCGCCACCACGTCGTGGTGGTCGAAGATCCAGCACTTGCTGGTACCTCCGCGGATCATCTCGCCCTGCAGACGCAACACAACAGACTCCTTGTGGAAACCCCGACGGCACTTCCGTGCCCGGTGCGATCCACAGTGGGTGCGGAGAGCGTGAAGTACAATCTCGGAAATCTGCATGGGTATTAAGTTGAAGTAAATGCTGGAGGTGGCGAGATGCTCGATGTCCGGCGCATCCTGCTGTTCACCGAGGTCGCCAGGCGGGGTTCGGTCACGGCGACCGCGCGAGCCCTCAACTACACGCCGTCAGCGGTGTCGCAGCAGGTCAGCCGCCTGGAGGCGGAGGCCGGGCAACCGCTCCTCGAGCGTCATGCGCGGGGCGTCACACTCACCGACGCGGGGCGCGCGCTGGCCGAGCGGGGAGAGCGGATCGAGCGTGAACTGACGGCCGCGGAGAACGAACTCGCCGACTTCGCGGGACTGCGAGCGGGCACGCTCCGCGTCGGAACCTTCCCCACCGTCGGCGCTTCCCTCCTCCCGCGGGCAGTGATCGCCTTTCGCCAGACACACCCCGACGTACGGCTGACGGTGCGCAGCGCCCGAATCGCGGGGCTGTGGGCAATGTTGGAGAACCGCGAGATCGAGATGTCCCTGATGTGGGACTACGACTGGAATCGCATCGACCGCGAGGACATCGTCGTCACCTCGCTCGTCGACGACCCTCCGGCACTCCTGGTCGGCAAGGACCACCCTCTCGCCGGCCGGTCTTCGGCCGCCCTCGCCGACTTCGCCGACGATGCGTGGATCACCCGTGCCGACCACCACCCGGTGGCCGAGGCTCTCACCCGAAGCTGCCGCGCGGTCGGCTTCGAGCCGCAGATCGCCTACGAGGCCCACGACTACCAGGAGGCCCAGGCCATGGTCGCCGCCGGCATCGGCGTCGCCCTCGCCCCCACCCTCGCCCTGGAAGGTATCCGAGGAGGCGTCAGCGTCCTGCCGCTCCTGCCCCCGGCCCCGGTGCGCCGCATCCTCCTGGTACGCATGAGCGACCACGCCCTGACCCCGGCCGCCGAGGCCTTCGCGGGGTTCCTGCGGGACAGCGCGGCGGTCGCCGGGGGGCGATGAAGCGCTGGCTGGATGCTGATCGAGGGGTCGAGACCGACGATCCGCTCACGCTGATGCGGCTGTTGGGCATGGTGGAGAGGAACACGGCGATCCACGATGTCGCCACCCCGCATCCGGAGCGGGCGCGGGGTGCCCAGGGTTGCAGTCCCCGCGGGAGTCGAGCGGCCTCCAGGTGCTGTTATCCGTGTCGGGCATGCCCGTAAAACAGGCAAGTACGCCTCCAGGGCGGAGAGCTGCGGGGCATGACGGCCTCCGGAGACTGCTGGTACGGTCAATTCTCCAGCGCCCCGGCTCCATCAGACCCAGGGCAGACCGCATTGTCCCTAGCCGGTGACGCGGTGGAAGGTCCATCGCTGGTTGGAGCTGCCGACGTCGCGGTACTGGATCAGTGCGGCGCCGTCGGCCGTGCTGCCCCCTTTGACGTCGAGCACCTTGCCGCTGTTGCGGTTGACCAGGACGAATTCGCCGCCGCTCTGCGGGCGCAGCTGCCACTGCTGGCTCGTGCGGCCGTCGGCGGTCGTCTGCACGACCGGCGCGCCGTCCGCCGTCGAGGACCCTGCCACGTCGAGCACCTTGCCGCTGCCGACGCAGGTGATGGTGTGGTAGCCGTCCGCTGTGGACTGGAAGGCCCAGTGCTGGTTCGCTTTGCCGGTGTCGGGCCACTGCAGGACTGTGGCGCCGTCCGCATTCGAGGCGCGGGAGACGTCGGCGACCTTGCCGCTGCGCGCGCTGACGCACTTGTAGGCCCTGGTGGGTGCGATGGTGTACTGCACCGAGTCGACGTCGACGTGGCCGGTGCCGTTGGGGTTGTAGGTGTAGATGCCGACCCGGTCACCGCGGTAGCCGCCCCAGGTGAGCTGGTAAGTGCCGCCGAACGAGGTGAACGTGTTCCCGTCGAGGCTGTAGGAGAACCGGCTGACTCCGCTGACGTCCCAGGAGGTGCGCAGCCATACGGCGTTCTGGGTGATCGCCGGACCGTTGGTCAGGGTGCCGCCGACGTTGTGCGCGAGCGTGGTGGTGGTCCCCGAGCGCCGGACGCCCAGCCCGGCGTAGGTGGCCGCGTAGTGGCACAGCCCGGCGTGCTGGCCGTCGGCGAGGCCGTCCAGTTCGAGGCGGACGGTCACCGTCGCGCCGCCCGCATTGCGCAGCACCCGTTGGGTGAGGGTGTTGCCCACCTTGGTCAGGTTGTCGGCTGCCAGCGGCGCGAACGCCTTCAGCCGCAGGTAGCCGGGACGTTCGGTCAACGACCAGTGGTCCGCGCGCGGCTGGTAGTACCACTCCCACTGCGGCTTGATGCGGGTGTCGGTGAACAGGTCGCTGGTCACCACGGAAGGCAGCGCGTGGACCGGCAGGCCGGGGGTGCCGCCGGCGGGCACCTGGCCCGTCCACACCATGTTGCCGATGCCGTCCGCGCCCACCTGGCCCAGGATCGGCCAGCCGTCCACCCAGGTCACCGGCAGCAGGGACAGCGGCCGTCCCTCCCAGTCGCCGTGGCCGTGGTGGGTCACGAAGTACCAGGTGCCGTTCGGAGCCTGGACCAGCCCGCCCTGGTTGGGCTCGCGGTCCACCGAGGTGTTGACGTGCTCCAGTTGCTTGGTCTCGAACGGGCCGGTGAGGCTGGAGCCGCGGTTCATCATGAGCACCCGGCCCTCGGACTTCACCTCGCTGTACAGGTGGTAGTAGAGGCCGTTGATCTTGTACAGCTTGTTGGCCTCGCTGCCCGGGGACTGGTGGATGACCGTGGACGGGCCGACCAGTGACTTGCCGTCCTCGGACAGCTTGAACAGGTGGATCTTGTAGCCGTCCGAGTAGTGCGTGGTGACCAGGTATCCCTGGCCGTCGTCGTCCCAGAACGGGCACGGGTCGTCCCAGCCGGAGGTCCGCCACACCGCCGTCAGCGGATCCCACGGCCCGGCCGGCGACGGGGCCGACGACATGAAGAAGCCTTCGTCGGGCGTGTTGAAGTACACCCAGTACCGGCCCGCGTGGAAGCGGATGGCCCCGGCCCACACGCCACGGCCGTAGCGGTTCATCCGGTCCCAGTTCAGCGCTGGTCCGATGCTGGTGAGATCACCCACCGCGCCGCCGAGCGTGCGCCAGTTGACCAGGTCCTTCGAGTGCAGCACGGCCACGCCGGGCGAGTACCCGAACGTGCTGGTGATGCCGTAGTAGTCGGAGCCGACCCGAATGCAGTCCCAGTCGCTGAAGTCGCCCGGGAGGACGGGGTTGACGTAGGTGCCGTCGCCCTGATCGCCCCACGTACCGGCCGGTGGTGTGGCCGCCGCCGCCCCGCTCGGTGGCAGCAGGCCCGGCAGGAGGAGAGCCCCGGTGCCGACCGCGGCGAGCCGGCCGAGCTGTCTTCTGGTGATGTCCACGATGTCCGTCCTTGGTTGAGAGCCATCACATCTGAGGGAGGTGCATTCCGATGCGAGTACGCGGTGGCAGAGGTTCACGGGGACGGTGCCGGCCCGCGTCCGCAAGGACCGTCCCTCGGGTCCTTCGCCTCCCTTGGTCCGCCGCAGCAGCACACCGAGGCGGGTGAGTTGGGGTGTGCGACCCGTGGCGCGGAGGGGGTCAGTCCAGGTTCACCGCCTGCCACAGTTGGCTGTCGGCGTTCGTGTCCGTCGTCTGAACGAGCTGAGCGCCTGCTGCGGTCGAGGAGCCGGACACGGAGAGCAGCTTGCCGCTGTTCACATTCTTGATCTTGTAGTAGCCGTTCCCACTGGCGATCAGTGTCCAGTGCTGGCTCGCACCGTTGTTGTCGAGCTGCTGGACGATGGTCGCGCCATCCGTGGTGGACCCGCTGGTGACGTCCAGCAACAGACCGCTGTTCCGGTTGACGATCTCGTAGCTGCCGTCACCGACAGAGACCCACCGCCAGTGCTGGTTCTGCGCTCCGGTGTCGTTCCACTGGAGGACATTCGCCCCGGCGGAGGTCGATCCGCCCGAGACGTCGATCGTCTTGCCGCTGTTCTTGTTGAGGACCTTGTAGAACGCGTTCTTGGAGGGGAAGGGGATGGAGGCGAACGCGTCCAGCGCGCAGACGGTGTTGGAAGCCGACGCGTTCTTGGTTCCGGTGCACACGACCTTGATCGTGTGGGGTCCTGCCGCGAGATCCGTCTTCTCGAACAGCGGCACCTGCTTCGTCACCGTCGAGGAATAGGCGTCGATGCCCGACTGCACCACGGCGCCGTCGATGTAGACGTCGACCTTGCCCATGTTCGGCTGCTTCATGCTGAGATACCGCACGCCCGAGCCGGTGAACGAGTACTGGACGTAGTCGCCCGCCCTGTTCGTGAACTTCTCGGATCCCTTGAAGTCCTGCGAGTCGTTCCAGTTCGACCAGCCGGAGGAGTAGGTGGGAGTGGAGTCCTTGTCGTCGACGTAGGCCCAACGCTGCCGTACGAGCGACTTCGAGGCGGGGGATGCGTTCCCCCGGGCGTCCACGACGTAGAGGCGGTAGTCGCCGACCGTCGGTGGGACGTTGATGGTCGTCGCGGTTCCGGCTGCCTTCGTCATGGTGGGGCCGACGGCGAACGTCGTCGTACCGGAGGGAGCCAACCAGAGCGTCCTGGCCGCATCACCGAGGGTGCGGACGGGGATGGACGACACGCCCTTGCCGGTGAACGTGCTCGCGGGCAGGGCGTAGTCCTGCAGGCCCAGGTTGCTCTCGGGGACGAGGTCCTTGTAGGCGTCCTCCAGACCGGACTTCACGGCGATGTCGTACGCCTGTGACGGCCACACGTTGTCCGAGTACGCGCGCACGTCCTGGATGGTGCTGTTGGGGACGCTCTTGCTGGCGATCTTGTTCACTGTGCCGTAGGTGTTGGTGATGCTCAGGTCGTGCTGCCGGCCCCAGGTGCCGGAGTTGATGGCGAAGTACACGCCCGGGTCGACGTCGAGCACGTTGTCGTGCTCGTTGAGGTAGGCGGAGCCTTCGTCGGGGTGCATCCCGTACTTGTGGCCGGCCGGAACGCCCTGGATGTAGTTGTTGCTGATTTCGGTTCCAGGCTGGCTGCCCAGCGTGTAGATGGGCGCTGAGTCGCCGAGCACCTGCATTGTGTCGACGATCTGGTTGTGGCTGATGGTGTTGTTCCTTGCCGTGGTGGTCGGCACGCCGGGGCGGATCGAGTTCGTCGATCCGTCGAAGTTCCACCATCCCCAGCCGAGGGTGATGCCCGCCCACGGGGACTTCTCGATCCGGTTGTGCTGCACGGACAGGGAATCGACGAAGTACGCCGATACAGGGCTGGACCCCTGGAACAGGACCGCGCTGTCGTAGAGGTAGTTGTCTGTGACGGTGATGTTCTTGCAGACGCCCTCGACGTTCACCGGGTACTTCTCGTGGTTGGTCGAGGTGTAGTCCCCGATGTACACGTGCTGGGGATGTCCCACGGTGATGGCGGATCCGGCGATGTCATTGGTGTAGTTGCCGGTCAACTGTGAGTCCGTCACGTCGTTGGCCAGGGTGATCCCGTCGGCGCCGGTGTGCTGCACCGTATTGCGCTGCAGGACGATCCCGTCCGCGTTCTCGATCTGGATGATCCCCGGCGGCAGGTCGACGTTGCGGTAGGTGTACGCGTGGAAGTTCTTCCTCGAGTACACGGTCGAGCTGGCGTTGCCCTGCTGGCCCTGCCGGAAGACGGAACCCGCGACGTCGACCAGATTCCAGTCCGAGTGCTCGACGGTGAGCCCGGAGAAGGTGATGTTCCGCGCGTGGTCGGTCGTGGACGTGCCGGCGATCTTGAGGAGGGTGGACACGTTGTTCGGCGCGAAGACCTTCGCCGTGGTCATGTCCTCGGAGCCGGCCTTGTAGTAGTACAGCGTGTGATTCGTCTTGTCGAAGTAGAACTCGCCCGGCCGGTCCAGGAACTCGTACGCGTTCATGAAGGTGTGGCTGCCGCCGGGGTTGAACTTGCCGTACGGCGACCCCTGGGCGATGGCCGCACCCGGCTGCTGGAACAGGGCCACGCGATTGGCGCCGTCCGAGCTCGTGGTGATCTGACGTACGCCCACGATCGCCGTGTTCCAGGTCGACGCCGACGCGATCTCGACATCGTCCTGGTTGGACGCGACGGCGGGCAGATCGGAGAGGCTGTACTTGGCCCCGTCGCACTGCGAACCCGACTCCCAGGCCCAGGGCGCCTGGCCGGCCGTGACGGTGTAGGTCCCGTAGCATCCGGCCGAGTTGATCGTCTTCGAGGCCATCTGGGCGCGCTTGCCGTTGACGTAGAGGGCGCGGAGCTTGTGGTCGCGGTTGAGCGTGGCCTTCCATATGTTCCCGCTGTGCTGTCTCCAGCCGGTCACCTGAACGCCTCCGTTCAGCACCGGCTTCTCGTTCTGGTAGGCGGCGTACACGACATGGTGGCCGTTCGTTCCGGAGTCGGCTGAGGTGAAGTCGATGGTGCTGGTCACCGGGTAGTTGCCGCCGCGGAGATAGACGTTGATGTCTCCGGTCATGTTGCGATTGACCGTGCGCACGACGTCCCGGGCGTGCTGCAGGGTCTTGAACGGTGCGGTGATCGTCCCGGCGTTGGCGTCGTCGCCGTTGGGGGCGACGTAGTACGTCGCCTGGGTCGCGGCCGAGGCCGGGGTCGGCGTCGTGAGGGATGTCAGCAGCGCTGCGGAGCAAGCCATCGCAAGCACTGCTGACACCTGGCGGATGATGGAGGTGACGGGTTTGTAACGGACTGCGAGTGTCATCGCGAGGTCAGGGTCCTTTCGGTGCGGACGCCGATCGTCAGCAGCAGGTGGTGTAGCGGACGGTGGTGATGGTGTGCTCGGCGAAGGCGCCGGCCTGGACGATCACCGTGCGCTCGGCCTCGGGTGAGAGGTTGACGAGTTCGACGGTGGTCGCCTCGGGGTCGATGGAGGTGACCCGTGCGGCCACGTTCGGCGGCAGGCCGGCACGGCGGGCCTCGGCGTCTTGGTAGCGCAGCCGGGCCTGAGCGAGCACGGCCTCCACGCGCTTGTGCAGGACTGCAGTGCTCGCTGCTGGAGGCGCTCAGAGAGGCTCGGCTGCTGTCAGCTCCAGGGAGATGCGGTGAGCCAACTGGTGTCCTGGGCCCACGACTTCGTGGCGTCCCAGGCGTTGGTACCGCCGTTGCTCGCTATGTAGGCCGTGTAGTTGTAGTGACGGATGTACTTGGTCGGGAAGTTGACGGACTGGAGGGAGGTGCCGACCCCGCTGTTGCCCGCGGTGGGGCAGAAGGTGGCGTCCTGCGCGAAGGCGCTGGAGCCGCTGTCGAAGTTCAGGTTGAGCTGGTAGTTGAAGTGGCGCAGGAACTGGCCTGGCTTGTTGGCGGACTCGAAGGACAGGCAGGAGGCGTTGGCCAGGCCCGCGCGGACGATCCAGGTGGCGTCGGCCTTGTCGGTGGCCGAGCTGGTGGAGTTGATGCTGGAGATGACGACCTTGGTGTCGGCGTCGTTGTGGCGCAGGTAGTGCGAGGTGCAGCAGGGCGAGGTGGTGGCCTTCAGGGAGATCCGGGAGCCGGGGGTCAGTGAGCCGGTGCTGGTCGAGCCGCCGTCGTAGCCGGCGGCGGTGATGTTGGCCTGTACGGCGTTCTCGGTGGCGTCCGAGGGGTAGCCCGAGGTCATGACGCCTTCATAGAAGGTGCCCTGGGCCCACTTGCTGTTGTCACCTCCGATGCCGAGGATGATCGCGCCTTCCTTGTGCATCGGGTTGTAGCCGGAGACGGTGGGGCGTATTCCGTTGTAGAAGGTGGACAGGCCGCCCGACTGGGCGTCGCCGCCGCGGAGGGCCCACTGGTTCGCGCCGCCCTTGAGCATGGCGGTCAGGAACCGGTGGTCGACGCTCGGGTCATTGGCGTTGAATCCGCGGTTGACCCCGGAGAACAGGCCGTTCTCCAGGTCGGCCATGACCCAGGGGCCGTTGTCGCTGCCCCAGCCCCAGCCCTTGTTGTTGCCGAAGTAGAGGGCCTCCATGTGGCCGTTGCCGGTGTCCAGGCTGTTGGTCTCGGCGTTGCCGTAGTCGAAGCAGCAGCCGCCGTTGAAGTGCTTGCCGTTGAAGATCGCGTACATGCCCTCGGGCTGGTCGCCGGTGGCGATGCCGTTGGTGTTGTTGTTCCGGTAGCCGGTGCCGGGGGCGATGTAGACGCCGTACGCCTTGTGTCCGCCGACAGTGACCGGCGCCTCGAAGGCGTTGGCCAGGTTGTCCGGCCCGCCGGCGGCTCCGCCCCCGGGTGCCTGGGTGAGGTTGTTGCCCTTGGGGGACTGGTCGTAGATGACGGTGATGACGCAGCTGGTGTTCGCGCAGAAGGAGTCCTGCTGGGCGGCGTCGGCGACACCGCCGGCGCTCAGCAGGCCGATGTCCTTGGTCGCGTTGTCGGAGGCACGCTTGACCTGGTACAGCGGGCCGTTGTACGTCGCATACAGGGCGCGGGTGGTGCTGTGTGCGGCAACGCAGGGAGTGCCGCCTGCGGCGTAGATGTCGCATGGCTGCTGGGTGGCGGCCTGCGAGGTGGTGGTCGTGGCGGTGAGCAGGCCGGCGGCGAGTGCGACGGTGGCACCGGCCGCGAGCAGCGCGCGTCTGACGCTGCGTATCCACGGTGGTTTGATCATGAAATGCTCCTTCACGAGGTGGGTTGTGCGGTGAGGCGTCGACGAACCCCGGTGTTCGACTTTTCGGACGCCGTCCGACTCTGCGAACATAGTGGGGTGCGTCGACACTTTCGTTGTTCGTCAGCTCCAGGGGGCGCCGGCGAGCCAGCTGGTGTCCTGGGTCCACGACGACGTGGTGTCCCAGGCGTTGGTACCGCCGTTGCTTGCCACGTAGCCGGTGAATCGGTAGTGGCGGATGTACTTGGCCGGATAGTTGAAGGACTGCAGGGAGTAACCGGTGCCGCTGTTGCCCGGCTTGGGGCAGAAGGTGGCATCGGCGGCGAACTGGCTGGAGCCGTCGTCGGGCTGCAGGTGAAGCTGGAAGGCGTAGTGCCTGAGGTACTTGCCGGAAGCGTTGGCCGACTCGAAGGAGACGCAGTTGCTGTTGGCCAGGCCGGCGCGGACGATCCAGGTGGCGTCGCCCTTGTCGGTGGCCGGGCTGCTGGAGGTCACCGGCGCGATCACGACCTTGTCGTCGCTGGGGTCGTGCTGCAGGTAGTCGCCGGTACAGCAGGAGGTGGTTGCCTGCAACGAGACCTTCGCGCCCGGGGTGAAGGGGGTGGTGGTGCTGGTGCTGTATCCGGCTGACGCGATGTTGGCCTGGACGGCGGCGTCGGTGGCGTCGGAGGGGTAGCCCTTGACCATGGCGCCCTCGTAGAAGGTGCCTGCGCTCGCGTTGCGGTTGGTCTGGCAGCAGTCGCCACCGCTGCCGAGGATGACGGCCCCCTGCTTGTGCATCGGGTTCCATCCGCCGGGCAGTGCGCCGCTATAGAGCTGGGTCAGGCTCCCGGACTGGGCGTTCGCGCCCTTGAGCGCCATCTGCGTGGTGCCGTTGTTCTTCAGCATTGCGGTGACGAAGCGGCTGGTCTGCGAGACCTGGTTGGGGTTCCACGTCTTGCTGCCGCCGGAGAACAGGCCGTTCTCCAGGTCCGCCTGCACCCACGGCCCTGTTCCGCTGCAACTGCCGAACCAGCATTCCGTGCCGAAGTTGATCGCGTCCATGGCGCCGTTGCCGTCGGCCTTGTGGTCGATCTCCGTGTTGCCGTAGTCGAAGCAGCAGCCGTTGTTGACGTGGGTGCTGCTGGTGACCATGTACTCGCCCTCGGGTGAGCTGCCGGTCGGCACGCCCCCGGCGGAGTTGTAGGCGAAGTAGCTGTTGCCGGGCTTGATGTAGAGCGCGTACGCCTTCTGGCCACCCACGCTGATCGCTTCGGTGGTCGCGGTGGCCGCCGTGTCGGCGCCGCCGGTCCCGCCGGGTCCCTGGTAGACCAGGTTGTTGCCGCCGCCGGTCTGGTCGTAGACGCGGGTGATGGTGCAGGTGGTGCCCCCGCAGAACGAGTCCTGCGTTGCGGCGTCGGCGACACCTCCGGCCGACAGCAGTCCGATGTCATGCAACGTACTGTCCGATGCCCGTTGCACCTGGTAGAGCGGGCCGTTGTAGGAGGCGAACAGCGCGCGGGTGGTGCTGTGCGCCGCGACGCACGGCGTGCCGCCCGCCGCGTAGATGTCGCAGGGCCCTTGGGCAGCGGCCTGCGAGGCGCCGCTGAAGGCGATGAGGCCGGTGCAGGCGAGCGCCACCGCGGCCAGGCAGACAACCACCTCCCGGCGCAGTTTTCGGAAAATGAGCAGGGCAGGCACCATGTACTCCTTGTTCATCGTTACAGGGACAGCAAGCCGTGCCCCCACCGGGTTGGCCGTGGGCTCTGGGGCGGGCTGACGGGGGTTGAGAGCGGGCGCACGCGTCCGGGCGAGCGGATCCGCCGACAGTCGGGTCACCCTGTCACTGGATCGTCCAAGCCTGGTTGGACTGGCTCAGCGGCATCCATTGACTGATGGCGGCTCCGTCGGCCGTCGATCCGCCGCCGACCTCCAGGACCTGCCTGCTCTCGAAGTTGCGGATGGCGTACCCACCGCTGGTCGGCTCGAAGTACCACAGCTGGTTGTTGCTGCCGCCGTAGGTGTACTGCTGCAGCGCGGTCCCCTTCCAGTGACTGGAGGCGTTGACGTCGAGGACCTTGCCGCTGTTCCTGTTCACGATCTTGTAGAGCTGACCGCTGACCGGAACGATGTTCCACTGCTGGTTGGCGCCACCGTTGCTCGGCCACTGGATGACGCTCCCGCCGTCGGCGGTGGAGTTCTGGTACACGTCCATCAACTTCCCGCTGTTGACGTTCTTGATCGTGTAGTTCGTCGAGGGGTTGATGGTCGGCGTACCGGTCGCGTCCTCCAGCGCCCCGCCGGCCTGCTGCACGCTGAAGTCCGCGATGAAGAAGTACGCGCCGTCGGTCTTGGCGACCCGCACATAGCGGAACTTCTGGCGGACGTCGATGTTGCCCGTGAGTGTCGAGGCGAGCGGCAGGGTGCTCGTCTGGCGTTCGACGACGGTGTAGGTGCCGAAGGACGGGTCGTTGGAGGCCCGGATCTCGAAGTTGCCGCGGGTCTCGGACTGGTCCAGGTCCTGACGGGCCGTCAGCGAGAACTGTCCGAGCTGGTAGGCCTGTCCCAGGTCGACCTGCCACCAGGCCGAGGTGTCGCTCCCGGTCGGCGACCAGCCGGTGGCACTGTTGTTGTCGTTGGCCTTGGCCGCGTCCCAGGCGGAGCCGTTCACCGAGGAGGCGGACGCCGGCTTGCTGTAGGCGAGGTTGAGCTTCGCCGCCAGGCCCTGGTAGGCCGACTCAAGACCGGAGGCCTTGATCACGGAGTCTCCGGACGTCGTGTTGTTGGTGAGCGTGACGTTGGAGCCGTTGACGTTCTGGTTGATGAATCCGTCGGTGTGGGACAGCACGTTGTTCGACAGGGTCATGTTGTTCGACCCCTCGTCCATGTACAGCCCGGACACGGCCGAGCCGCACGCGGACGGCACCCGTATCACGTCGTGCACGTAGTTGCCGTTGATGACGGTGCCGGGGTCGTTGGAGAGGTGGTAGACGCCGGCGGAGTCGCAGAGCCGGTTCATCACGTTGCCGATGCGGTTGTAGCTGATGCTGTTGTTGCCTTCGGCGTTGGCCGCCGACTGCCAGCCCCAGCCGAGCGAGATACCGGCCCACGGGGTGTCGGAGATGTCGTTGTGGTCGATGGTGGTGCTGTTGACGAAGCCCGCGTTGATGCCCGCGGTGCCGAGATAGTCCTCACCGATCCGGGTGATCAGGTTGTCCTTGACGGTGACGTTCTTGACCACCTCCCGGGCGTCCTCACCGGCCGGTGAGGTGGGCGGGTTGTAGACGGTGTGGTACTCCACGGTCGGGTCGGAGAACTTGCCGACCATGATTCCGTTGCCCGCGATGTCGTGGATGACGTTGCCGGTCACGGTGCTGTCGTGCACGCCGTGGTGCAGGTCCAGGGCGGTGGAGCCCATCTGCGTGAAGGTGTTGCCCGTGAAGGAGACGCGGTCGGCGTACGAGGCCTGGACCCCGGCCGGCGGACGGCCGACGTACTGCTTGTTGGAGGTGTCGGCCGACAGGTTGTAGTTGCCGCCCTGGCCGTTGAGGTAGCCGTTGTTCGTCGCCTCCATCCAGGTGGTCCGGGTGAAGGTGATCCCGGAGAAGCGCAGGTCATGGGCGGGGCTGTCGAGGTTGGTGCCCTTGATGTCGAAAAGCGTCTGCACCGTGGGTGCCTGCACGGTGGCCGTGGACATGTCCTCGCCTGGGCGGGGCCTGTAGTAGACGGTCTGCGCGGCCGTGTCGACGTAGAACTCGCCCGGTTCGTTGAGGAATTCGTGGGCGTTCTCGAAGTGCAGGGGAGAGCCGTTGGAGAGAACCGGGAAGGGGCGGGGGAACAGGATGCCCGCCTCGTGGTCCTGGATCGACACGTCGGCGCTGCCGCCCGCGGAGCTGACCGACTTCAGCCGCAGGTAGCTCTCGCCCCACTGCGTCTCCAGCATCATTTCCACCTGGCTCAGGTGGTCCCAGTTGGACACCTGCGAACTGAGCACCTTCAGCAGCTTGTTGGTCTTGTCGCTGCCCTGCAGCTGGAAGTCCGAGCCGAGGTCGGGGTAGCGGGCCCGGGTGGCGCGGACCCCGTTGACGTACAGCTGCCGGAAGTTGAGGCTGCCCACGGACGCCTTGTACTCGCCGTTGGTGGCCGCGGTCCAGCCGGTGATCGACTTTCCGCCGGTGACCACGGGCGTCTCGCCGTTGTACGCCTGGTAGATGACCGTGTGGCCGTTCATGCCCGAGTCGCTGGTACCGAAGGAGATCGGGCTGGTGAGGGGGTAGGTACCTCCGCGCAGGTTCACGATGATGTCGTCGGACATGCTCGCATTCACGGCTCGCACCGCAGCCTTGGCGGCCTGGATGGTCCTGAACGCTGTGGCGGGGCTGGTTCCTGAATTGCTGTCACTACCGCTGACAGGGTCGACGTAGAAGTTCGTCGTGGCCGCGTAGGCGGGTTGAGCGGGCAGTACGGCCGCGAAGACGACCGCCGCCGCTGCGAGTGCCTTGACCGTCCCCGCGCCGATGCGTAGGGGTCTCATCCGTGGTGTCCCTCCTCCAACCCCCCCTGGCTTCCTATGAGTTGCATTTATCGGTGCAGGATGCCGACGCAGTCAAGGTGATAGGCATATCTATTTTTTCACTGGCGCAACACGGATGACATATAGAGCGTCGGGGACGGCGTTGCGCGTGCCACCCTCCGCGAAGAATCACACCAGCTGAAAGCGCTGTTGATCACGGCGATCGACCGACTGCGGCCAGCCCAGCCAATGACCACCCTCCCAAAATGAGTAGTACTCATTTAGTGGACCCTGTCACCGTCGACCTCTCACGCCCTCTCACGTCATGGGACGGTGAACGCCCTTGCGGGGGCTGCAGCGTGGGTTGGCCGCGTGGGGCGAGGCTTCGCGCCCTGAACATCTGCTGAAACATGGCATGTTTCAGCAGATTGAATAGCCGCTAAAGCTAACAAAATGGTCTCTTCTGCCCGTCGCCTGTCTACTTTCATCCACTTACCTGTTGACACGGAGCAGTTACGTCATCGAACTTCATGCGTAACGTCCGGCACTCGGAGCCCAGAGGCAGGGTCGCGGCCTGAAGCCCTTCGGGCCGTGGGCCCCGACGTATCAGAGCCGCCCAACACCCGGGAGTACACCCATGTCGTCAGGAAGACTGTCCCGTCGTACCCTGCTGGGCTCCGCGGGTGCCGCTGTGGCCGCGAGCGCGTTGTCCGTGGCTCCCGGCTTCTCCCGCCTGCTCCCTCAGGCGGCCGCTGCGGACCTGCAGACCAATCTCAGCAACCTGGTGAACATGCGGTTCGGCATGTTCAACCACTTCAACATGGGGACGTTCACCAACCAGGAGTGGGCCGCCCCGAACCAGAACCCGGCTCTGTTCGCGCCCACGGCAGTCGACTGCGCCCAGTGGGCGGCGGCCGCGGCGGCGGCGAAGATGAGCTACGGGGTCCTGACCACCAAGCACCACGACGGCTTCTGCCTGTGGCCCAGCGCCTACAACACCTACAACGTCTCTAACAGTTCCTACAAGCATGACGTTGTCGCGCAGTACGTGACCGCCTTCCGGTCCCAGGGCCTGAAGGTCGGCCTGTACTTCTCCATCTGGGACCGCACCTACAACGTGCAGGCCTACGACACCCGCCACAAAGTCGCCTCCGACCAGGCCATCCAGCCCGGCGACATCACCTACATCCTCAACCAGATCACCGAACTGCTCACCAACTACGGCACCATCGACATGTTCGTCACCGACGGCTACGCCTGGCAGATGGGCCAGCAGGCCGTCCCCTACCAGCGCATCAGGGAACATGTGAAGTCCCTGCAGCCCGACATCGTGATGATCGACCACGGCGGGCTGTCGGTGCCCTACCTCGGCGACGCGATCTATTTCGAGGAGCCCCTCGGCATCAGCTCACCGGCAGGCAACACCTACGCATCGCTGCAGGGCCAGACGATCAGCAACGGGTGGTTCTGGCACCCGGCGACGCCCACGTCCGATCCGATGAGCAAGGCGGCGATCCTGTCGCACCTGGCGGATCTGGAGCCCAAGTACACCTCGTTCATCCTCAACTGCCCGCCGAACCGCAACGGTGTGCTGGACACCAACATCGTCAACCGCCTCTCCGAGGCCGGCGCCGCCTGGAGCGGTCCCGACACCTCCCGGCCGCCCCTGCCCGCCCAGATGCTCCGAGCCGAACACCCGGTCACCCCCGTGGCCGCCTATGCCACCGACTACCACACCGGCGAAGGCCCCATGAACGCCATCGACGGCCTCAGCGACAAGAACTTCGAGACCTGCTGGTCCACTTGGAGCCTCCCGCTGCCCCAGAGCATCACCATCGACCTCGGCGGAGTGTGGAGCAACATCTCCACCCTGGAGTACCTGCCCAAGCAGTGGAACCGCAGCAACACCACCGACGGTGACATCACCGCCTGCACCATCTCGACCAGCACCGACGGCACCACCTTCACCCAGGTCGCCACCGCCCGCTGGGCCGGTGACCGCACCACCAAAGTCGTCGAATGGCCCGCCCGCAACGCCGCCTTCGTCCGCATCCAGGTCACCGCAGGCACCGGCGGCTACGCCAACATCGGCAACCTGCGCATCGGCGGCCGCACCGCGACACCCGCCCTGGTCTCCGCCCTCTTCCCCGGCGACGGCACGGTGTACCGCCTCGTCACCCGCCACAGCGGCAAGGTTGCCGACGTCTCTGGCGCCAAGACCGCGAACAACACCGCCATCCTGCAGTGGCCCTGGCAGAACCACGCCAACCAGAAGTGGACCATCGTCCCGGCCGACAGCGGCTACTACAAGATCCGCAACGTCAACAGCGGCACGCTCATGGAAATCGGCGGACTCTCCCGCGTGGACGGCGGAACCGCCGACATCTGGAGCGACGCCGGCGCGCCACAGCAGCAGTGGGCCATCACCCCCACCGGCGACGGCTACTACCTCCTCACCAACCGGCTCAGCGGCCTCTCCCTCAACGTCGACGGCGGCTCCACCGCCGACGGAGCCGCCATCAACCAGTGGACCTACACCGCCATCCCCCAGCAGCAGTGGCAGATCACCCCCTCCTGACAGAGGATCGAAAGAAACGTGCATCCGGCGCGCACAGGCGCCGGATGCACGCGCTTCTCGGGCGACCGCTGCGCGAACGGCACTGGAGGCTCACGGAGGTGCGGGCCGACGGCGGCTACGTCGGGCAGCTGGTCGACTTCGCCCACCGCGTCCTTGGGATGGCGTTGACGGTGGTCAAGCGCACCGACGACATCTGGGGGTTCATCGTGCTGCCCAAGAGGTGGTTGGTGGAGCGCAGTGGAACCAGTACAGGCCCGGTGATCCCAAGGGCAACTTGGCCGCGTGCTGGCACTCCTCCGGCTTCAACGCGTGTAACACCGCGTCCTGCTGGAACAGCCAGAGCGCCCCGGTCATCGCGGAGTAGCCCGCTGGTCACCGGCGAGATCGGGCAGGGCGACTGCGGCGACGGCCGCATCAACCCGCTGTTGAGCTGGCTGGGCGGTCAGAGGTCCGGGCGGTGACTACGGCGATGGGCGGTCCCGCGAGAGGGCAGTCCCCGCAGCGTGACTTGCTGTCTTGGGACTGCCCTCTTCCGATCGGGCATCTGCCTGCGCGGGCGGGGGTGGCGGGTTACGGGAGCGCGGTCCACTTCTGGTTGTTCTGGCCGTTGCAGGTCCACAGGATGGCTGAGGTCCCGTTCGCGGTTCCTGCCTGCTGGGCGTCCAGGCACAGCCCGGCGTGGACGTTGCGGATCGACCCGTCGGCTTGCGTGGTCCACTTCTGGTTGTCCTGGCCGTTGCAGGGCCAGATGATGACCGGCGTACCGTTGGTGGTGCCCTGGTTGGAGGCGTCCAGGCACTTGTCGCCGTAGACGCGGATCTCGCCTCCGGCCCACGTGGTCCACAGCTGGTTGGCGGCGGTGTGGCAGTCCCAGATCAGCGTCGTCGTCCCGGCCGTGGTGGAGGCGCGATCCACGTCCAGGCAGCGGCCGGACCCGGTACCGCGCAGGCGTGCGGTAGTGGAGGCCAGCGGGCTGCCGCCGGTCATCTTGAACACGGCGACACCGTGCGCCGGGACGCTTGCCGAGATCTGGCCGGAGGTGCTCGACGTGCCGCCGGTCCACAGGTCGGTGAGGGTGAACGGCCCTCCGGTGAGGCCGACCTGTGCGGCCGTGGCGGTGACGGTCGCGGTGCCGCTCCCGCGGTTGAACAGGCCCACGGCGACCGAGCCGTCGGACAGGGGCTTGGCGAACACCTCGGTGTCACCGTCGTCGCGCACCCGGCGCCCGCCCGCGCCGAGCGAGTCCTGGTTGACCGCCAACAGGCGAGAGTTGCGCAGGATCGCGCTCACGTCGCTGGACATGGTCCGGATGTCGTTGCCTGCGATGAGGGGGGCCGAGAGCAGCGACCACAGGGCGAAGTGGGAGCGGGACTCGTTCAGGGACAGACCGGGACGGCCGACTACGAGCATGTCTGGGTCGTTCCAGTGACCCGGACCCGACTGAGCGGCCAGCGGCGCGTCGATGTCGAGGACGTTGCCCACGCCCATCGGGTAGCTGTTGGTGTTGCCGTTCTGCCAGATGTCGAGCAGATCCTCGGTCGTCCGCCACAGGTCGGCGACCTCGCCCCAGTTGTAGGTGGCGCCGGTGATGGCGTGGAAGCTGTTGGGGTTGATGCTGTAGACGATCGGCCGCCCGGTGGCGCGCAGGGCGTCGCGCATGAGGGTGAACTGCGCGACCTGCTGGTCCAGGGTGCCGCTGGAGGAACACCAGTCGTACTTGAGGTAGTCCACGCCCCATGAGGCCAACGTGGCGGCGTCCTGGGCCTCGTGGCCCTTGCTGCCGGTGGAGCCGGGGTAGGTGCCCACGCCCTGCGCGCACGTGCGCTCGTTGGGCGCCTCGTAGATGCCGAACTTCAGCCCCTTGCTGTGGATGTAGTCCCCGAGCGCCTTCATCCCACTGGGGAACTTGGTCGGGTCGGCCCGCAGGTTGCCCGCGCTGTCACGCTGCGGATCGAACCAGCAGTCGTCGACGACGACGTACCGGTAGCCCGCGTCCTTCATACCCGAGGACACCATCGCGTCGGCGGCCTGGCGGACCTGCGTCTCGTCGACACCGCATCCGAAGCTGTTCCAGCTGTTCCAGCCCAGTGGCGGGGTGAGCGCGGGGCTGCCCGGTGCGGCCTCGGCGGTCGCGCCGGCGGAGGCGGTGACGCAGGCGGAGAGCGTCAGCGCGGTGGCTGTGAGGAGACGCAGCAACCGTGTGTGCAGGGAAACCATGGAGGGGGTCCTTCCTGGCCCGCACAGCGGAAGCCGCTGTGCGGGCCTTGGGGCACGGTCACGAGTTCGGAATCATGTGCACGGTCAGCGCTGCAGGGTGAGCAGGCCCGGCCGGTACGGCAGCCTCTCGTAGGGGGTGGTGCTCGGTGTGTTGGGGTCCAGGCCCTGGTAGAGGAACTGCAGGTTGCAGGGGTCGATGGTCATGGTCTGGTCGGGGTTGTTGCGGACCAGGTCACCGTGGCTGATGCTCTTGGTCCAGGTGGCGCCGCTGTTGGCCTTGCCTGCGAAGGGGTTGCTCTCGGTGGCGGCCTGTGCGGTCCACGGACCGTTCAGGCTGGAAGCCGTGAACGAACGGAAGAAGCGGTCCTCATTCGCACCGCGAGCCTCGACGATCATGAGGTACTGGTTCTGACCCTGAACCTTGTAGACCTGCGGCGCCTCGAACAGGTTCTTCACCGTGTCGGTCATGACCGTGGTGTACGAGGAGCCGAAGCTGCCCGGGAAGTTCCCGATCGGGATCGTCGACTTGAAGATGCTGCCGTTGTCATTGGCGAAGAACAGGTACATGTTCTGGTCGTCGGCGATCAGGGTCGGGTCGATCGGGCCGCCGCTGGGGAGGCTGCCGGTGAACAGCGCCTGCGGCGCGGACCAGCCGTTGGGGTTGGTGGGGTCGCTGGACGTGCGGTAGGTGAAGGGCCAGGCGGTGCCCCACCCCAGAGAGGCCATCACCCAGATGTTCTTGGGTGCGAAGTAGAACACCTGGGGCGCCACGGCGGACGAGTTCATCGCGGTCTGGGTGGCCGTGGACATGTCCGACCAGTTCGTGAAGGGGCTGAAGCCCATCGAGTGCCAGTTGCCGTCGGAGTACGTCGCGTAGACCAGGTGCTTGCCGTTGTACGTCGTGGTGGTGAAGTCCTTCAGCGAAAGCCACCCGTTGGCCGGCTGCGCCAGCGGACCGGTCGAGGTCCACCGGTACGTCGACGGAAGAGCACACGAGTTGGACGTCCCCGACAGGCCGGTCCACTTCTGGTTGCCGGCGCCGGTGCAGTTCCAGAGCTGCACCGCCGTACCGTTGGCCGTACCGCCGCCCGACACGTCCAGGCACAGCCCGGACTCCACGCCGACGACCGTGCCGTCGGTGTTCACCCGCCACTGCTGGTTCGCACCGCCGTTGCAGGACCAGATCTCCACCTTGGTCCCGGCCGTGGTGGCGTGGCCCGGGACGTCCAGGCACTTGTTGCCGTACACGGTCAGCTGGTTGCTGTCGGTGAGCATCCACTGCTGGTTGGACCCGCCCGTGCAGTCCCAGATCTGCACGTTCGTGCCGTCGGTCTGGCTGGCTCCCGGCACATCGAGACACCGACCGGAAGCGACACCCTTCAAGGCGCCGGTGGTGGCCGCCTGGGCCGGACTTGCGACGAGCAGCGCCGCCAAAGAGACCAGGGCCGCAACCGCGGCGGCGAGCACCGCAGACGGACGTCTACGGCTGAAACCTGTTATGTGCATGGGGGCCTCGCAATCCTTGAGTAAGCGGTTCCGGTTTGCCCCGTCGGAGGCTGCCCGGACTGTCGATACGGTGTGGCTCGACCTCGGCATGTTCGGCATTTCGGACGAAGGTCGAAGTGTCGAGCAAAGTGGAATGACGGAGAAGAATTAAAAGCTCTGCTTTCGCAACAGCCCCTAGTTCCCCAAGATGCGCCACCGGTTGTCGGCAGTGCCGTCGTCCGCGTCCTGGACCGCGAATGCGCCGACAGCGGTGGAGTTGTCCGCGATGGCGAGCAACTTCCCGCTGTTCACGTTGCGGATCTTGCAGGTCCCGTCACCCTGGTCGAGCAGCGTCCATCTGTGGTCGGCGGTGCCGTTGTCCGACCACTGCAGGACGGTCGCGCCGTCCGCCGTGGACATGTTCAAGACGCAGAGCACCTTGCCGCTGTGGGCGTTGCGGAAGCGGACCGCGTTTCCGTCGGTGATCATTTGCCAGTTGTGGTCGGCGGTGCCGTTGTCCGACCACTGCAGAGCGCGGCCACCGTCGGCCGTGGACATGTTCTGGATGCCCAGCAGGAGACCGCTGCCCACGTTGGCGAGACGGGCGGTGGCGCTGGTGTTCCAGTAGACGGTGTAGTTGAAGCCGTGCGCGTCGTGGAACGGGCCCAGGTTGACGGTGGATCCGTTGGCGGTGGCGGTGAAGGCGAGCGAACTGCTGCTGGTCCTGGTGATCGAGGACGTGTACAGCGTGGGGAGGGAGCTGAGCGCGGTGTCGCCGTAGTTGCCGGACAGGACCACCGGGCCGTAGGTGATCGCGGCGACGTTCGCGTTGTCGTTGGCTGCTCGCATGACGACCCGCATGGGCAGGCGGACGGTGACCGCGTCGCCGGAGGTCCACGAGCGGCTCAGGGTGGCGTAACTGCCGGGCGTGGTGGTGATGTTCTGCGCGACGCCGTTGACGCTGACGGTGGCCCCGGAGGTCCAGGCCGGGATGCGGATGCGCATCGCCCAGGTTCCGCTGACGCTGCCGGTGACCTGCAGGGTCGTGGTGTCGCCGACGGGGTACGACGTGGTCTGGGTGACCGTGATCCCGCGCTCCGACCAGTTGAGCACCGAGGGCACGAACAGGTTCACGATCAGGGTGTTGTCACTGTGGAAGTAGACGGAGTCCATCAGCCTGGTATGCATCTCCAGGCCCGTGCCCTGGCAGCACCAGAAGGTGCCGTAGTCGGTGCTCCAGGTGCCGCCGCCCCACGCCGGGCCCACACCGCGCCGGCCTCCCGGGTTGAGCGGGGTGAAGTAGGTGACGTGGCCGTGGTCGTCGGCCGGGTTCTGCTGGCCGATCATCTGGTTCAGCCAGGCCCGCTCGTAGTAGTCGAACAGTGCGACCCGGTCCGGGTCCAGCGTGAACAGTTCCCGGGTGAAGGTGAGCATGTTGATGGTGTTGCAGCTTTCGCACGTGTCCTTGTTCAGATAGCCGGAGATGGCATTCGGCGCGCGGAAGTGCTCCGCCTGACTGTTCCCGCCGATGGCATAGGTGTGCGCATTGACGCAGAAGTTCCAGGCATTGGAGGCGATGTCGCGGTAGCGGGTCGTGCCAGTGGCCTTGTATTCCCGGGCGGCCCCGATCCACTTGGGTACCTGGGTGTTGGCGTGCAGTCCGCTGAGCTGGTCCTGGTTGGACGCCAGGGGGTCGAACACCGCGGCGTGGTCGAAGCGCTGAGCGACGGTGAGCCACCGTGCGTCGCCTGTCTGCTGGTAGAGATCGGTCAGCACGGTGTTCATGCCGCCGAACTCCGTTCCCAGCATGGCCTGCATCTGCTGGCTGCTCAGTCGGCCGGTGCGCCAATCGACCCATCCCGCCAGGGCGAGCAGCACGTCCCGGGCCTGTGTGCTGCCGATGTGGCGCCATACGTCCAGGAGGCCGGCGAGGGTCTTGTGGATGGTGTAGTACGGCACGTTGCCGTTGGTCAGGGTCCGCTGCTCAAGAGCGGTGAAGTCGGACTCGGGGTAGCCGGAGAGGTACCCGGCGTTGAAACCGGCGGCGCTGTTGTTGGCCTGGCATTTGGCCAACTCCGCAACCATGTGGGTTGCCTTGTCCCGGCAGGTGGTGTCCCCGGTCACGGCGTACAGCTGCGCCCATGCCGTGAGGAAGTGCCCTTGGACGTGGGTGCGGAGGGGAAACGTCGGCGCGTCCCAACCGCCGGCGGCAGCCGCACTGTTGGTGGACAGCCGGTGGTTGGCGCGGAAGTTGTACAGCAGCCGGTCGACATCGACGAACCGCAGGTAGTTCTGCGTACGGTTCTGGTTGTCCAGCCATCGGCTCGCAGTGAGCCGGACCTGGCCGAGTTCGAAGGGATATGCGGAGACCCCGATGTCGGCCCTTGTGGAAGGGATGGCCGCCTGGGCGGGGGATGCGCCGATGAAGGATCCGGTGGCAGAGGCGGCGGCGGTGGCCCCGGCTACTTGCAGGAGGCGCCGTCTACTGACAGAGGAAGCCATCTCGAACCTTTCGGCGACGGGAGAGCGATTGCTTGGTCGTTCAGAGCTGACGCGGCGCCACGGCTTGCGGGCGACGATGTCTGCAGCAGGAGCCGAGTGGATGGAGAGCGTCACCCGCTGCGAACTGCGACAGAGTGTGCGGACTCCAGGGGGCCTGCGGTGGAGCAGTTTCCCGACGCCATGTCCTCACTCCGTTCCCGTACGGCAGCACCGCCGTGTGCCGCTTTCGGCTCCCGTATCCTCTCGGAGACCCTTTGGCTGCGTGTGCCTGATGTCACGCATGAAACTGCGGCACTCGCCATGCCCGTGTCAACGGGTGTGCAGGGATGAAAAGCACCTTCCGGCTGCGCTTTTCTCCGTTTGTATCTAGAAATCTGCCGGTTACCCACGCGCAAACATGGCATGTCTACGCGCCAGGCGCCGATGGTCCCGGACCGGCTACCGTGCAGGGCGGCACCGGTCCTCCGATCGGGTCAGGCGTGGTAGCACCCAGCCGTGGTGCCGCAGGATCATGCGCATCGAGCGGGGGAAGGCATCAGCTGCAGGGCCGCATTGCGCAGGAAACCTGCTGGCCCATCCGCCCAGACTCCCGGGCCGCCCGGTCGGCTGCCTGGCCGTGCGGGCGGTGTTCGGCGTCGTAACGGGCGAGCGCGGCTTCGACGGTGTACTCGGTGGCGAGGGCCGCGGCCAGGGTGACCGCGACCTCCAAAGCCTGGCAGTGCGACCCGGCCGACCGTGTACGAAGGCAGCGGGATGGGGAGTTCGTTGACGTCGTGGTGGAGAACGGCGCCGGGCCGGGTCGCGTCAAGCAACGCAGGGATCGGGTCGTGCCATGCGCGGAACCGCTGGCGAAGCTCGGCAAGCGGGGTCGGACGGTCATGCCACGGTGCGGGCCCAGCCGGCGCTCGCCGACTGGACCGCGTCATGCCGAGCCACCGGTCTGGTCGGTGGCTCGCCGGATCCGCCCCGAACCCTGCTCGCAGAGACGCTGACGTGCTCGCGGAACTCCCGGATCAGGCCGAGCCCCCGCCCGTCTTCGCTGTCCGGGTTTTGAAGGGCGACTCCCACGCACTCGACGACGGCACCCGCCTGTCCACCCTCACCCTCCGAGCCCCTGGCGATCCTCCACGCACCGCCCCGGAGTCCTCGGCGTATCGCGCGACTTGTGCCCTCGCGCGGGCATCGCCGACGACAACCTGCCGACCACCGTTCTCGTAGGTGAACCACACCCGGACGGTGAGGGTTCGCTCGCCCGTGTGGCCCCTGTTTGTGCCGAGACAGCTCAGGCCGCCGGACTGACCCTCGCCCAACTGCGAGCCCCGGGCGAGGTCACCCTCGCCTCCGATCCTGCACCCGTCGTCCACACCATGGAGAACCCCGGCATCCTGGCTCTGTCCTTTGAGGGGTCCTTGCACTATGAGCATCCGATGTAGTCCCGTGGTCTGGGGCCTTGAAGTTGGCGCGGTCGATGGACAGTCGCCCGTTCTTCGCCGAGATGGACCGTACTGCTGCCGCAAAACGGGCCACGACGTCGCCCGCTGCGGTGGACGAGGACGTCGAGTTGGGTGCCGTAGGGCGTGCAGGGGAGCGGACACCCCCTGCGGACCAGCCCCGATCCGGCGAAATCCCTGGTTACGGCCGCTCATCCATGACTCAGGACGACTGCCTGGCCGCCCGCGGGGGCCATCGCGACGCGCAGCGTGGTCGACGAGGTCACGGTCCGTGTGCTCACTGCGACGGGGGTCTGGTACGGGCTGCTGCCCGGCGTTCCGTCGGCGTAGATCGTGGCGGTGTAGGTGCCGCTACCGAGGAAGGACAGCGGGATCGAGAGGGTCCGGGCGGTCTCGTTGGTCATCGCCGCCAGGTACCAGGTGGTGCCGCTGCGCCGGGCGACGGCGATGTACTCGCCGATCGAACCGGCGAGGGTCCGGCTCTGGTCCCAGACGGTGGGGATGGCGTCGAACCAGGGCAGCCCGGGCCAGTTGGAAGGGGTGGAGTACTGCGAGGGGGTGCTGTACCAGTACAGGAAGTTCAGGGGCTGGTAGTACACGGCGGCCATCGCCATCTGGTGGACGTTCGTCGTCCGGTCGCGGGACTGGCCGTAGCAGATGGTGTAGTCCATCGGCCCGCCGATGTTGCGGGCGAAGGGCAGGGTGACGTTGTGGGTGGCAGTCGGGAAGTGCTCGTTGCCCCGCACGCCCTCCATGCTGATCCAGTTGGGATAGGTCCGCTCGTAGCCGAACGGCCGCACGTCGTCGTGCATGTCGATCAGCAGCTTGTGCGTCGCCGCCGTCCTGGCCCAGGCGATGATCTGGTTCGTCATCGCCTGGGTGCCGTCGTTGATGAAGCCCAGCTTGACGCCCGCCACGCCCCAGCTCCGGTACAGGGCGAACAGGCTGTCCGAGCTGCTCATGGCCATGGGGTTGACGTAGAGGAAGACGCCGATTCCCTTGCCGGCGGCGTAGGAGATGACCTTGGGCATGTCGATGGCGGGGATCGGCTGCGTGGCGTCGGTCGAGGTGTGCTCGGGGCCGTACCACCCCGAGTCGTACTCGATGTACTGCAGGCCGCGGGCGGCGGCGAAGTCGACGCCCGCCAGCCCGTCCGCGGTGGTCAGATTGCACCGGAAGACCTTGCCCGGCTTGATCCACGACGTGTCGGCGAGGGCGCCGGCCGGGGCCAGGTTGAGTACCAGCTCCGCGTTGTCGACCAGTTCGGCGTGGGTGGAGCCGATCACCACGGCGCGCCAGGACGTGGCGAACGGTGTGGTGACGGCGGAGGTCGTCTGGACCGGTCCCGAGCCGCGGGCCGTGTGCCGCATCAGGTACGCCGCGAGGGTGTTGGGCTGTCCGGAGACCGAACTGAGCATCGTGCGGGGGTAGTTGGTGCGGGCCGACTCGCAGACGCAGGCGATGAGCCCGCTGCTGTAGGTCGCGGTGAGGGGGAGGTCGGTCAGGGGACCGGTGTCCGTGGATGAGGTTCCGGTGGACGGGATGGAGCCGGGCGCGACCGGGTTGTAGTCGTCCTCGTCCCGTGCGCTGTAGACGAGTGTGCCGTCCGGGAAGACGAACGTCGTCAGTTCACCGGCGATGGTGGCGGTGCCCGGGTCCAGCAGGACGTAACGGAACGCGACGCCGGTCGCGTAGGCCCGGATCTGGACACCGAAGTTGATGGAGGTCCGGTTGTCCCGGAGGCTCCAGCGCATCTCCTGGTAGGCGTCGGAGACAGTCGCGTTGCGCCCGTACAACGGGTTCCAGGTGGTGTCGACGTGCCAGTGCTGATAGTTCGTCAGAACGGCGTCGGTGCCGAGGGTGGTTCCGTCGCTCAGCCGCAGCCCCATGGCCGAACTGGCCACGACTGTCGCGCCGTTACGCCGGGCCGACCACTGGAGCGAGCCGCCCGTCAGCGACATGGTGATGCTGGTGGTGCCGTCGAGCGATGTCGCGGTGACCGAGGCGTCTGCGGCTGCGGCCGGATATGTGCTGCCGATGCCCAGCGCGGCCGTTGCGGCGGTGACAGCCGCGCCCTTGAGCACCCCGCGGCGGGAAGGTTCCTGACGCCCTGGCAAGTTCACAGTCGGTCCACCTCGCTTGGATACGGTTTCCAACAAACTCAACCAGCAAGTAACAGATTCTGACCGTCGCGAAGTTTCTACGCCTCGCCCGACCCAAAGGTCAACCCCTCGCATCCGCCCCCACATGTCCGAAATCCCGGACGGTACGGGTGACTTGTGACACCTGCGAGCCTCATTAGGCGCCCCCAGAGCCGGTCACGAATTAAACAAACTCGAACGCGATCCTTGACGCCACGAACGTGCCACGACTCTCATTGGTCCCCGCGACACCAACGGATCGTCAAACCTCGACCGAGAGGGACGCACATGTTCAAGGGAGTTCCCCGGCCGCCCGCCGGCCGATGGTGGCGCGGGGCCGCAGCGTTCCTGACCCTCCTGGGAGGCCTTGCGGCGCTGCTGCTTCCGGCGACCGAGGCGCACGCGGCCACGGTGTCGTTCACCACGGGTGCCGCACGCACCGACCAGAACGGCAACACCCTGCAGCTGCACGGCCTCGGCATCATCAAGGTGGGCAACACCTGGTACGGCTTCGGCGAGGACAAGACCGGCGAGACCTCGTCGGACACGTCCTTCCAGGACATCGCCTGCTACTCCTCCACCAATCTCGCCGACTGGGCCTACCAGGGCCAGGCGCTGAGCCGGCAGAGCAGCGGCGACCTCGGCCCCAGCCGCATCGTGGAGCGACCCAAGGTCATCTACAACAAGTCGACCAGCACATACGTGATGTACATGCACATCGACAGCAAGAACTACTCCGAGGCCAAGGTCGGCGTGGCGACCAGCAGCACCCCGTGCGGCCCCTACACCTACCGGGGAAGCTTCCGGCCGCTGGGCAACGTCAGCCGTGACCTCGGCCTGTTCCAGGACACCGACGGCACCGGCTACCTGCTGAGCGAGGACCGCAACAACGGCCTGCGCATCGACAAACTGTCCGCCGACTACCTGTCCGTGGACAGCGCGGTGGCGGTGCTCGGCAGCAGCGGCAGCAGCGGCAGCGTCGAGGCCCCCGCCATGATCAAGAAGGACGGCACCTACTACGTCTTCGGCTCCCGCCTGACGGGCTGGAGCCTCAACGACAACATCTACGCCACCGCCACGTCACTGGGCGGCCCCTGGTCGTCGTTCCGGAACCTGGCCGCGCCCGGCACCCACACCTACGGCAGCCAGACGGCGAACGTCATCACCGTCCAGGGCTCCTCCGGCACCACCTACATCTACGCCGGCGACCGCTGGAACACCTCCGACCTCGGCGCGTCGAAACTGATCTGGCTGCCCCTGACCATCAGGGGCACCACGGTGAACCTCGGCCAGTACCCCACCTGGTCACTCGACACCTCGGCGGGAACCTGGACGGCCGGCAGCGGGATCCCCGCTGAGGGCGTCCACACCCTGAAGAACGTCAACAGCTCCCTGCTGATGGACGTGTCGAGCGGCTCCACGGCGAACGGCGCCAGGATCATCCAGTGGCCGTCCAACGGCGGCACGAACCAGCAGTGGACGCTCACGCGGGTGGCGGACAACATCTACACGCTCAAGAGTGTGAAGAGCGGCCTGTGCCTGGACGTACCGAGCCATTCGACCGACACCGGCGTCCAGTTGGAGCAATGGACCTGTAACGGCGGGACCAACCAGCAGTGGTTCCTCGACCTGGTCGGCAGCTACACCGGCAGCACCTACATGCTCGCCGGCGTGGGCAGCGACCTGGAAATCAGTGTCGCGAACGCCTCGACCACCAACGGGGCGGCCGTGGCGCAAGAAACGGGCACAGGCGCGACGAGCCAGCAGTGGAGTCTTTCCTGACGGGTGCGCCGGGACCGCTGACGCGGATCAACGAACATGTCGGCTACGTGTTCCTGACCCGCAACGCTTCCACGCGTCGAGGAGTTCTTCACCCGTCACACGGTGGCCAGATCGTCACCGTCGAGCAGCACCTGCGCTACTCCGCCGCCCACCGTTTGGATCCGGCAGGCCGAGGCGGACGCCGGCGAGCGCGACGACCGGCTCACCACCGACGAACCGGCCGAGCTCGTAGCCCTGCGCAAGGAGAGCGCCCAGTTCAAGCGGGGTGACGGCGCGCATCGACGAGCACCCGTGCCTGGGGGGGCGAGCCCGTACCGCGGGAACTGCACATCGCTTCCTACACGAACCACCGGTGGCGCCGCGCCGAAAGGGAGCCGTGCGAACGAGTGCGCCGCGTCGGCCTGCACGACGAAGTCCCGCTCGCACCCGCCGGTTGACCACCGGCCACAGATCCCGAGGGGCGGCGACCGGCAACCGACGGACCGCCCCTCGGCCCGCCTCCGGAACGCCGCCCCGCCGCCTTCGCCGCCCTCCTCCGTACGCTGAAGACCCGCACGCCCTGATCCCAGTCACCGGACGGTGAACCCCTGCCACGCAACGCCGAGAGCAAGTACCGGGCCGTCACTGCCTTCCAGCGCCCGCTCAATGCCGTGATGCGCCGTCTGCCGCTGCAGACCCTGCTGGAAACGACGGGGCGCAGCTCCGGCCTGCCCCGCCGTACCCCGGTCGGTGGGCGCCGGGTCGGCCACTCGTTCTGGCTGGTGTCGGAGTTCGGGGGAGCGGTCGCAGTACGTGCGCAACATCAGGGCCGGTCCCCGGGTACGGGTACGCATCCGGGGCCGCTGACACACCGGCACGGCCCATCTCCTGCCGGACGACGACCCGATCGCCCGCCTGCGCGCGCTGCGGTCGCTGAACAGCGTGGCGGTGCGGGCGATCGGGGCGGGGCTGCTGACGGTGCGGGTGGATCTGGCGGACTGAGGTCAGGCACTCACCCGCGCGCAAAGCGCCAGGACCAGATCCCGTACGGCCTCCGGGGCCGGCAGGATGGGCAGGTGGTCGCAGTCGGGACGGCGTACGAGCATGCAGTCCGGGATCGCGGCGGCGCTTAAAGTCCTCGTCCCGGAACTCCGGGACCTGGCGGGCGGATCAACCACCGATGAAGCCGGGGCGGTGCACGAAATCTTGGCCCTGACTGCCCAAGTCGACCGCAAGGCCCACCGGTACCTCGTCTTCAACGGCGACTGACACCGTCACTTTCGCAACAGGCCCATGATCTTTAACGTGTACCGTCGAACGGTGCGTCGTACGACCGTCGGCCACTTCCAGTCGGCGAAGCCTCGACGACACAGACGGCCTGTGCTGACCTGAGCGCACACACGGAAACGCCCCGGTGAGCGTCAGGGAAGTCACAGGGGGCGTCTGGGCCTCGCAGGGCGATTGTCCGCAGGCTGGTTTCGCGCGGCCTGTACGGGCTGGTGCAGGACTACCTCGACGGCGTCTTGGGCGGCTGACGCGTTCCTGAAGTGTGGCTGCTGGTGCGTCGGTTACAGGCGCTTCGCTGTGCGGTCGCGCAGCAGCAGCCACTGACTCGCGTCGGCGCCGCCTGAGCGCGCGGCCGGTCCATGCAGCAGCACGGCGTAAGCCGTCCTCTCCGCCTTGCCCGGGGCGGCATACTGGCCTGGCGCCTCCAGGGTCGGGAATGACCTCGTCATGCCTTTCCAGGCCTTGTCCGCGTTCGGGGTGCTGAGCATCGGCCCTCCCGGGCTCAATAGGGTCATGCAGTGAAGTACTCGCACGCGTGCGAGCAGCCGCGGTACGGGTTCACCGTCCACTCGAAGGGCATGCGCGAGACGCCCGGCACCCGGTTGATGATCGAGCGGGCCCGCACCTCGTGGAAGGTGATTCCACGGAATTCAGGCGTGTCGAAGGTACGGCTGACCACCGCGTCCGCGCCGAACAGGGTGGCGTCGGCCGCCCGGCTGTGACCGCCGGACTCCACTGTGAGGTTCTCCCACCGCATGACGCCTCCTCGGTAGCGCTGCCCCAGAGTGAAACACGTGTTCGAATTACCGTGCAAGGCCTGTTTCTGATCGCTTCGGGCGCCCGGCGACACCCCGAGGGCGCCCCTGGGGTACCCCGATTTGGGCGGCCGTGGGCGGGGGTGGTTGGCTTGCCCCAACCCCGAGAGAAGCAAGTCCTGGAGGAACCCAATGGCGCAGGTCGAGGCCACTACCGAGCGGGTCGTCGCGGCAGACGCGGAGAAGGTGTTCGACGCCCTCGCCGACTACAGCGGCACGCGCGCGAAGGTGCTGCCCGAGCACTTCAGCGAGTACGAGGTGCGTGAGGGCGGCGACGGCGAGGGCACCCTCGTCCACTGGAAGCTCCAGGCCACCAGCAAGCGCGTCCGCGACTGCCTCCTGGAGGTCAGCGAGCCCACCGACGGCGAGCTGGTCGAGAAGGACCGCAACTCCTCGATGGTCACCACCTGGCGGGTCACCCCGGCCGGCGAGGGCAAGTCCCGCGTCGTCGTGACCACCGTCTGGAACGGCGCCGGCGGGATCGGCGGCTTCTTCGAGAAGACCTTCGCGCCCAAGGGCCTCGGCCGGATCTACGACGCGGTGCTCGCGAAGCTGGCCACCGAGGTCGAGAAGTAAGCCCCCGGCGTTCGGGGGGCGTTGCCCCTCTCGCAGGCTCTCACCGGATCGAGTGGATCTCCCTGCGCCACGCCGGTCTGCCGTAACTCGTCGCGCTTGCCCGTAGTTGCCCCCTTGAGCGGAACTGTGTGGCAGCGCGACGAGGGGAGCGGTACGTGGGCGGGAGCACTCTGGTGCAGGGCGAACTGCGGGGCGAACCGCCCGCGTCGCACCCGCACACCCCCGTCGCCGCCTCGGCCGTACCGGTCCAACTGAGCCCGCGCCGGGTGCGGTTGGTCTTCCTCGGGCTGATGCTGGCGCTGCTGCTCGCCGCCCTGGAGCAGATGATCGTCGCCACCGCGCTCCCGAAGATCGTCGGCGAGCTGCACGGCCTGGACAGGATGTCCTGGGCGATCACCGCCTACCTACTGACGGCCACCGTGGGACTGCCGGTCTACGGCAAGCTCGGCGACCTGCTCGGCCGCAAGGGCGTCTTCCAGTTCGCCATCGTCGTCTTCGTGATCGGCGCCGCGCTCGCGGGCCGGGCACAGAGCATGGACCAGCTGATCGCCTTCCGTGCCGTCCAGGGCGTCGGCGCGGGCGGGCTCATGATCGGGGTGCAGGCGATCATCGCGGACATCGTGCCGCCCCGGCAGCGCGGACGGTACATGGGCCTGATCGGCGCGGCGTTCGGCCTCGCGTCCGTCGCCGGCCCCTTGCTGGGCGGGTACTTCACCGACCACCTCTCCTGGCGCTGGTGCTTCTACTTCAACGTCCCCTTCGGCCTGGTCACCCTGGCCGTCGTCACCGCCGTACTGAAGCTCCCGAAGCCCCAGGGCAAGCCGCGGCTCGACATCCTGGGCACGCTGCTGCTCGCCGCCGCCTCCACCTGCCTCGTCCTGCTGACCAGTTGGGGCGGCACCGAGTACGCCTGGGACTCGCGGACGATCCTCGGCCTCGGCGCGGGAGCGGTGGCCGCCACCGTCCTCTTCCTCGTCGCCGAGCACTTCGCCGCCGAACCCCTCATCCCACTGCGGCTGTTCAGGGACTCCGTCTTCAACGTCACCGCCCTGGTGGGCCTGGTGATCGGCGTCGCGCTGTTCGGCGCCGCCAGCTATCTGCCGACCTTCCTGCAGATGGTCGACGGGGCCTCCGCCACCGAGTCGGGACTGCTGATGCTGCCCATGATGGGCGGCATCGTCGGCGCCTCGATCGTCTCCGGGCAACTCATCAGCCACACCGGGCGCTACAAGATCTACCCCGTCCTCGGCAGCGCCGTGTCCGTCGTCGGCATGTGGCTGCTGTCCCGCCTCGAAGTCGACACGCCCCGGCTGCACTACAGCATCTGGATGGCAGTCCTCGGCGCCGGGATCGGCATGGTGATGCCCGTGCTGATCCTGGCTGTGCAGAATTCCGTGCGCCCCGCCGACCTCGGCACGGCCACGAGTGCGAACAATTATTTCCGGCAGATCGGGGGAAGCGTCGGCGCCGCGATCTTCGGCACCCTGTTCGCCGACCGGCTCACCGACGCCCTGGCGAAGCGTCTCCCCACGCGCGCGGGTGGACCGCTACCCGATCCGGAGTCCATCACTCCGCAGCTCGTCCACACGCTGCCCGCGCCGCTGCGCGACGACTACATCCGGGCGTACGCCGACGCCATGCCCCGGATCTTCCTCTACCTCGTGCCGGTGCTCGCCCTCGGCCTGCTCATCGCGTTCTTCCTCAAGGAGAAACCACTGGTGTCCTACGACGCCGCCGAACCGGAACCCGCGACCGCGAACCCCCAGGTACCGCAGGCCCGTTCGCCATACGGCGCCGCAATCCCCGTCTGCGGCACCGTGCAGCACCCCGACGGAACGGTCGTCCTGCGTGCCGCGCTCACCCTCATCGATGTGACCGGGCAGCAGATCGGGCGGGGCGCGAGCGGCGAGGACGGGCGGTATGCGCTGTCCGCGCCCGGCTCGGGGGCGTACGTCCTCATCGCCGCCGCGGGCGGGCACCAGCCGCAGGCCGTCTCCGTCACCGTGGGCGAGCACCCCGTCGAACTCGACGTCGTCCTCGGCGGCGCCGGACGCCTCGCCGGTAACGTACGCACCGCCGACGGCACCCCCGTACGGAATGGCACGGTCACGCTCACCGACGTGCGCGGCGAGGTCGTCGCCACCACCCGCAGCGGACCCGAGGGCAGTTACGTCATCACTGAGCTGATGGCCGGCGAGTACACCCTCGCCGCGAGCGCGCCCGCCCTCCGCCCGGCCGCGCTCCCCGTCACCGTCCAGGCCTCCCGGGAGACCCGCCGGGACGTCGAACTCGCGGGCGGCGCCGTGCTGCGCGGCACCGTGCGGGCGAGCGGTGGGCGGCCAGTCGAGGACGCGCGCGTGACGGTGCTCGACGCGGCGGGCAACGTCGTGGACACGCTCACCACCGGCCTCGACGGAACGTTCCGGTTCGTCGACCTGTCCTCCGGCGAGTACACCGTCATCGCCGCCGGTTACCCGCCGGTTGCCACCGTGCTCCAGGTCGCGGGAGGCGGACGGACCGAGCGGGACCTGCAGTTGGCGCACGAAGACTGACGCGGTCTCAGGCGCTCCGGCGCACGCCCCCGCGCGCGGGGGCCGTCCCGCCGTACCAATTCCCGCATTGCCGCACATCACCACCGGCCGGAGCCGTACGGTTGAGCAGGCGGCACAGATCTTGCGGAGCCGTGGGGAGGGAGGGTCCGGGCCATGGAAAATGGCACCGACCGTGGCATTGAGAGGGACGCACCTCCCAGCCTCGGAGCTGGGAACGGCGCGGCGACGGAGCTCGCCGCGGCCGGCCGTATCCCGCTGGCCGTGGTCGTGGTGGACCGTGACGGCCTTGTCTCCCACTGGAGCAGGGGCGCGGGCCGGCTGTTCGGAGTCCCCAAGGACGACGCAATAGGGCGCTCGGCGGTCGACCTGCTGCCCGTCTCCGGCGCACTGCCGGAGGAGGACGAGGACATCACCCCGTACGGGGCGTACGCGGCGTACGACGGACTCGGCCCCGACCTCGAATCATCCCTCGACGGCAGGCTCTCCTACCCGGCCGCCGGCCGCGCCCGCCTCACCGTCCCCGACCGCGACGACGCCCACGCGCGCGTGGATGTGCTGTGGTGGGCGTACCCCCTGGTGGGCCCGGGATACGAGCGGCTGCTGGTGCTCGCCGCCGACACCGCCGGACTCCGCCAGGACGAACCCGACGGCAGCGAAGGGGACCTGGCGTTCGAGCGGATCGCGCCCGGCTTCGCCCTGCACACCGACTTCCCCGGCGCCGAGGAACTGGCCCGCCGGCTGCCCGAGATCCTGCCCAGCATGAGCGTCGACGAAAGCGCCCGCATCGTCGCGCAAGTCCTCGAACTGGGCTATCCGGTACTGGAGTTCAGCCAGAACGACCGGGTGCCCGTCACCCCCGACTGGGGTGTGCCACGGCGCGTCGAGCGCAGGGCCCGTCGTGAGCGGGCCGCGCGGGCGGCGGCCGAAGGCCTGCCGGTGTCACGGGAACTCGCCGACGAGGGCGAGGACCTCGAGTACGCCGCCGTACGCGAACACCTGGAGTTCCTCAACGAGGTCAGCGGGAGGATCGGCACCTCGCTAGACCTCTCCCGGACCATCATCGAGGTCAGCAAGGCCGTCGTGCCGCGCTTCACGGACGTCGCCGGCACCTATCTGCGCGAACAGGTCGTCGCCGGAGAGGGGTTCCCCGACGGCGTTCCGGACACCACCACCATGTGGCACCGGGTCGCCGTCGAGCACACCGACGAACCCGGCCGCTGGGACGACGTCGTGCCGGTCGGCGAGGCCATGCCGTTCCCGGCGCACACGCCGTTCTTCCAGTGCATGACCAGCGGCCAGCCCGTCCTCGTACCGCGCATCAGCGAGGAGATGGGCCACGCCATCGCCTCGCAGTTCGAGAAGCGTGACATCCGGCCGCTCATCAACAACCGCTCCATGCTGATCGTGCCCCTGAAAGCACGCAATGTGGTGCTCGGCTTCATGATCCTGCTGCGCCACCCGGAGCGCGTCGAGTTCAACGACATGGACCGGGTCACCGGCGCCGAACTCGCCGCCCGCGCAGGCCTCGTGCTCGACAACGCGCGCATGTACACGTACCAGGAGAGCGTCGCCGAGACCCTCCAGGACAGCATGCTGCCGCACATCCCGCCGCGCATGGCGGGCTGCGACATCGCCACCCGCTATCTGCCGGGCACGCTGCTGGGCCGGGTCGGCGGCGACTGGTTCGACTCGGTGAAGCTCCCCGGCGCCCGCACCGCCCTCGTCGTCGGCGATGTCATGGGGCACGGCCTCAACTCGGCCGCCATGATGGGCCAGTTGCGTACGGCCGTGCAGACCATGGCCGCCCTCGACCTGCCGCCCGCCCAGCTTCTGCGCAACCTCGACGACCTCGCGCAGCGCCTCGGCGACACCTACCTCGCGACCTGTCTGTACGCCGTCTACGACCCGATCGTGGGCGAGCTGCACATCGCCAACGCCGGGCACATCCCGCCCGTACTGGTCCGTGCCGAGGACGGCCGCAGCGAGCTGCTCGATCTGCCGACGGGCGCGCCCATCGGCGTCGGCGGAGTGCCCTTCGAAGCGGTACGCGTGCGCGTGGAGCCCGGCGACCGCATCGTGATGTGCACCGACGGACTGGTCGAGGTGCGCGGCGAGGACATCGGTGTGGGCCTCGCGACGCTCAGCGAGTCCGCCGCCCACCCGGCCGCGTCCATGGACGACGCCTGCGACTCCATCATCCGCGCCCTCAACACGCGCGGCGGCCGCAAGGACGACGTGGCCCTGCTGATGGCCCGGCTCAACGGCGTCGAGGCGGACGACGTCGCCGAGTGGCGCCTCGCCCTCGACCCGATCGAGGTCGGCCGCGCGCGTGCCGTCGTCCGCGAGCAGCTCCACGACTGGGGGCTCGCGAAACTCGCCCACAACGCCGAGCTGTTGGTCAGCGAACTCGTCACCAACGCCGTACGGCACTCCCACAGCCGCCCCGTCGAACTGCGGCTCGTCCGCGGCGACACCCTGCTGTGCGAAGTGGACGACGACGACCATGACCTGCCGACCCTGCGCAGCGCCGGTCCGACTGACGAGTTCGGGCGCGGACTGCGCGTGGTCAGCGCCCTCGCCCGCGAGTGGGGCACCAGCCGTACGAAGGCCGGCAAGACCGTCTGGTTCGAACTGACCCTGCCCCGGCGCTGACCGCACAACAGGGACGCGCTGACCGCACACCAGGGGCGTGAGAGGCGCCCGGGGGCGCACGCCGCTCGAATGCGGAGTGAAGGAATGCGCGACGCGCTTGTAGCCGTGACCAGGGCGCGGTAGACCGTACTCGCCCGTCACTTGAGACGGACCCGTACGTCGCACCCTGGGGAGTCGGTCATGAGCGTGACGAGTCGGTACCGGGAGGCCTGGGAGGGCTTCTGGCGTGAGGCCCCCGAGGAGCAGGGGGCCGTGTTCTGGGACGCGGAGCCGGCCCTGACCGTCGGCATACACCTGGGCCTGTTCGAGCCGCACCTCGCCGACCCCGGTCTGGCGATGGTGGACCTCGGCTGCGGCAACGGCACCCAGACCCGTTTCCTCGCCGACCGCTTCAGGCGCGTCGTCGGCGCGGATCTGTCCGCCGCCGCCCTCGACCACGCCCAGCACGCCGACCCCGCAGGGCAGGCGACGTACCGCGTGCTGGACGCCGTCGAGAAGAGCGAGACGGAGACGCTGCACGCCGAACTCGGCGACGCCAACGTCTATATGCGCGGCGTCCTCCACCAGGCCGAACCGGACGACAGACAGCCCATGGTGGACGGGCTCGCCGCGCTCGTCGGCGAGCGGGGCCGGGTCTTCCTCGTCGAACTCTCCGAGGCCGCCAAGCCCCTGCTGATGGGTCTGGCGCAGAGCCCCACCGGACCGCCGCCCAAGCTCGCACCGATCTTCCAGCACGGCATCGCCCCCGGTGAAGTGGCCGACGACGCCGTGCCCGAATATCTGCGTGCGGCCGGTCTCACCGTCCTGGCGAGCGGTGAACTCCCGCTGGCCACCACGGAGTTCGGACCTGACGGCAACCGGATCGAGCTGCCGTCGAAGTGGCTGGTGGCCGGGCGCGCCATGTGACGGGGGTGGTGGTCGGGGTTCAGGGAACCCCCAGAGGCACCGGTTCGTTGTCAACTCGCCGAATGGCCAACGTAGTTGTTGCGGCAGTTGTCAACGAAACCGATGCCATGGAGGCCTTCGCTCATGCCCCCCACCCGCTCCCCGACGGCTGGCTCCCCGAAGGCATCACGATCGGCAGCAAGCCGTACGCCTCCTGACCACGCAGCAACTGACCGAAGAAACCGGGCACTTCATCAACGACGTCGCCCTGCTCGGTGACCGCGCCTGGTTCACCGACTCGCGCGACGCAGTCCTGTACGGCGTACCGCGCGGCCGCGACGGCGAGGTGCGTGCCCTGCCGCTGACCGGCGACTGGGTGCAGACGCCCGACGTCACCAACGCCAACGGCATCGTCCCCACCCCCGACGGCCACGGCCTGATCGTCGTCAGCAGCACGCCCGGCAAGCTGTACAACGTCAGCCTCAGGACCGGGTACGCCACGGAGATATCCCTGGTGGGCGCGGACACGGTCGTCAACGGCGACGGCCTGTGGCGCATGGGCCGCACGCTCTACGTCGTACAGAACCGCCTGAACCTGATCAGCGTGTTCGACCTCGACGCCAGGGCCACCACGGCCACCCTGCGCCGCACGATCACCGACCCGCGCTTCGACGTCCCCACGACTGCCGCTCAGTTCGGCGGTCGTCTGTATCTGGTCAACGCCCGATTCACCAGCCCGCAGACACCGGAGACGACGTTCAACGCGATCGCCGTCCCCCTCTGATCACCCCGCCGCGAGCGACGCGAACGCCTCGTCCAGCAGCTCGACCAGGTTCAGGCGGCCGTCCGAGGCGAGCCAGTGGTCGAGGGCGACGTTCAGGCAGTCCAGGGCGGCGGCAGCCCGTACCGACTGGGCGAGCGTCGGCCCGTCGGTACCGGCGCGTTCGGCGAGGGCCCCGGACAGGGCGGGGCGCCAGCTGTACTGCTTCTCCAGGTGCCGGGCGCACAGGGCCGGGGTGTCGCGGACCAGCCGGGTCGTCTCCAGGGAGCCGGCCGGGTCCACGCGATACCGCTCGATCACCGTGTCCAGGGCGTGCCGCAGGGCCGTCCACTCGTCCTCCTCGGCCGGGCGGGCACGCAGGGCGTCGGCGACCCGCCGGTCCTGCCCCTCGAAGGCGCCGAGGACCGCGTCCTCCTTGGTGCCGAAGTAGCGCAGGAAGGTGCTGCGGGACACCCCGGCGGCCGCCGCCAGGTCGTCGAGGGTGACCTTGTCGAAGCCTTCCCGGCGGAACAACTCGAAGGCCACCTGGGCGAGTTCGGCCCGCACGGCGGCCCGGGCGATGTCCCTCGTCTTCGTGCGCGCTGCTCCGGTCACTCGCCGATCCTAACCTTCCGCCGACCCTGGCTTGCAGTGTCGAAACCCAGTGGCTAGCGTGACACTCAGTTTCACATACGACGCGGAGGTGCGCCACGGTGAGCAGGACTCTTGGAATCATCGGCAGCGGCATGATCGGCGGTGCGGTGGCCCGGCTGGCCGTCGCCGCCGGACTGGATGTCGTCCTCAGCAACTCGCGCGGCCCCGAGACGCTCGCCGATCTTGTCGGCGAGCTGGGTGCACACGCCCGTGCGGCCACGCCCGCCGAGGCCGCACGCGCCGCTGACCTGGTCGTGGCCACCGTTCCCCTGAAGGCCTACGACCGCCTCCCTGCCGACGCTCTGGCGGGCCGGACGGTGATCGACACGATGAACTACTACCCGGACCGCGACGGCCGCCTCGGCGAGCTGGATGCGGGCGAGCTGACCTCCAGCGCCCTGGTGCAGCGGCAGCTGGCAGGCTCCCGGGTGGTCAAGGCGTTCAACAACATCGACTTCCGGCGGCTGTTCACCAGCGCCCGCCCGGCCGGCGCCCCCGACCGCAGCGCCCTGCCCGTCGCGGGAGACGACCCGGCGGCCAAGGCGGAGGCCGCCGAGCTGCTGGATCTCCTCGGCTACGACGCGGTGGACATCGGCACGCTCGCCGACAGCTGGCGCAGCCAGCCGGACACCCCGGTGTACGTACAGCCGTACATGGCGGAGCGGCCGGAGGGGCTGAGCCAGGAGGACGGCGCGCGCTGGTTCTTCGAGACGCCCGGCATCCCGGTCTCCGCCGCCCGTGTGAAGGAACTGACCGACGCCGCGACCCGAGAGAACTGAGAGACACCGTCCCATGACCGCCGTACAGGGAACATCCGTCGACATCCCGACCCCCGACGGAACCGCAGACGCCTACCTCGCCCACCCCGACGACAACACAGCACACCCCGCCGTCCTGCTCTACATGGACGCCTTCGGCCTGCGCCCCCACCTGATGTCGATGGCCGACCGCCTCGCCTCGGCCGGTTACACGGTCCTGGTCCCCAATGTCTTCCACCGCTCCGGCCGCGCACCGCTCGTCGAACTCCCCGAGTTCATCAACCCCGCCGAACGCCCGGAGATCATCCAGCAGTTGGGCCCGCACGCGCGCACCCTGACCCCGGAGGCCGCCATGCGGGACGCCGCCGTCTACCTCGACTGGCTGACAGAGTCCCCGCTGACCACCGACGGTCCGGCGGGCGTCACCGGCTACTGCATGGGTGCGGGCCTTGCCCTGCGCACGGCAGGCACCTACCCGGACCGGGTCGCCGCCGCAGCCGGTTTCCACGGCGCGTACCTCGCGACCGACGCCCCCGACAGCCCCCACCTGCTCGCCGACCGCATCACCGCCGAGCTCTACTTCGGCCACGCCGACCAGGACGCCACCAACCCCGCCGAACAGATCGACCGCCTCGACAAGGCGCTCACCGCGGCCGGGGTCCGTCATCGCGGCGAGGTGTACGGCGGGGCGCATCACGGCTTCACCCAGGCCGACACCGCGATGTACAGCGCCGAGGCGACCGAGCGGCACTGGGCGGCGCTGCTGGAGCTGTTCGGCCGCGCGCTCTGACTCCTTGGCTTCCTGGCCCGTTCCCCTCGTGGCGCGTAACGTGACGGACCATGAAGATCCTGATCAGCGCCGACATGGAGGGTGCCACTGGGGTGACCTGGCCGGCCGACGTGCTGCCGGGGACACCGCAGTGGGAGCGGTGCCGCTCGATGTTCACCTCGGACGTCAACGCCGCCGTGCTGGGGTTCTTCGACGGCGGGGCGGACGAGGTCCTCGTCAACGAGGCCCACTGGAGCATGCGCAATCTGCTGCTGGAACGGCTGGACGAGCGCACCGAGATGCTCACCGGGCGGCACAAGTCCCTCTCCATGGTGGAGGGCGTGCAGCACGGCGACGTGGACGGCATCGCCTTCGTCGGCTATCACGCGGGCGCCGGCATGGAGGGCGTCCTCGCCCACACCTACCTCGCCAACTCCATCACCGGGGTCTGGCTGAACGACGTACGGGCCAGTGAGGGGCTGCTCAACGCACACGTCGTCGCCGAGTACGGGGTGCCCGTCGTCCTCGTCACGGGTGACGACGTGGCCTGCGAGGACGCCCTCGGGTACGCGCCCGAGGCGCTGAAGGTCGCGGTCAAGGACCATGTGTCGCGGTACGCGGCCGTGTGCCGCACCCCGGCCAGGACCGCATCCGACGTCCGGGCCGCCGCCAAGGAGGCGGCGCGGCTGGCGGTGCGTCACCAGCCAGTCCAGGCAGGGCCGTTCACCGTCGCCCTCGAATTCGACGCCGAGCATCTCGCCATGGCCGCCACCGTCGTGCCGGGCGTCGGCCGGACCGGGGAGCGGAAGGTGGCGTACACCAGCGGGACGATGTACGAGGGGATCCGTACCTTCAAGGCGGTCACCACGATCGTCTCGGCCGCAGTGGAGGAGCAGTATGGCTGACCAGCAGGCTCTGGACGAGGTAGTCCGGTTCACCTCCGACCTCATCCGTATCGACACCAGCAACCGCGGCGGCGGCGACTGCCAGGAGCGGCCCGCCGCCGAGTACGCGGCCGAGCAACTGGCGGGGGCCGGACTCGAACCCGCTCTCCTGGAGCGCACCAAGGGGCGGGCCAATGTCGTGGCCCGTATCGAGGGGACCGACCCGTCCGCCGACGCCCTGCTCCTCCACGGTCATCTCGACGTCGTGCCGGCCCGGGCCGAGGACTGGAGCGTGCACCCCTTCTCCGGGGAGATCCATGACGGGGTCGTCTGGGGGCGTGGTGCGGTCGACATGAAGAACATGGACGCGATGATCCTCGCCGTCGTACGGGGCTGGGCGCGGGAGGGCGTGCGGCCCCGGCGTGACATCGTCGTCGCGTTCACCGCCGACGAGGAGGACAGTGCCCGGGACGGCTCCGGGTTCCTCGCCGATCGGCACGCGGGGCTCTTCGAGGGGTGTACCGAGGGTGTCAGCGAGGCGGGGGCCTTCACGTTCCACGACGGCAGCGGGCGGCAGATCTATCCGATCGCGGCCGGTGAGCGCGGTACGGGCTGGCTGAGACTCACCGCGCGCGGACGCGCCGGACACGGCTCCCAGGTGAACCGGGAGAATGCCGTCACCCGCCTCGCCGCCGCCGTCACCCGCATCGGTGAGCACCAGTGGCCGCTGCGGCCGACTCCGACCGTGCGTGCGGCCCTGAACGAACTCGCCGCGCTGTACGGCATCGAGGACGGCCTTGACGATGTGGACCGGCTGCTCGCGAAGCTCGGCCCGGCCGCCAAGCTCGTCGAGGCCACCGTCCGCAACAGCGCCAACCCGACCATGCTGGACGCCGGTTACAAGGTCAACGTGATCCCGGGGGAGGCCGTCGCGTACGTCGACGGGCGGTATCTGCCCGGCGGCGAGGACGAGTTCCGCACGACCCTCGACCGGCTCACCGGACCCGACGTGGAGTGGGAGTTCCACCACAATGAGGTGGCCCTCCAGGCGCCGGTGGACTCGCCGACGTACGCGAAGATGCGTGCCGCCGTCGAGGAGTTCGCGCCCGAGGGGCACGTGGTGCCGTACTGCATGTCGGGCGGCACGGACGCCAAGCAGTTCGCGCGGCTAGGCATCACCGGCTACGGGTTCACACCGCTGAAGCTGCCGGAGGGCTACGACTACCGGGCCATGTTCCACGGGGTCGACGAGCGGGTCCCGGTCGAGGCGCTCCAGTTCGGTGTCCGCGTCCTCGACCGCTATCTGCGGACGGCCTAGGCGAGTTGGGGGAGAACGTGCAGACGCTGCCGTACGGTTCCTGGCCCTCGCCCATCGACGCGGCGCTCGCCGCTACGCACGACGGGCACCCCGAGTACGTCGGCTTCGTCGGCGACGAGGCGTGGTGGACCGAGCCGCGGCCCGCCGAGGGCGGCCGTCGAACCCTGGTGCGGCGGAGTGCCGACGGCCGGCAGGAGCAGGTGCTGCCCGCACCCTGGAACGTCCGCAGCCGCGTCATCGAGTACGGCGGACAGCCCTGGGCCGGGACGGTCGTGGACGGCCGGCCGCTCGTGGTGTTCGTGAACTTCGCTGACCAGCGGCTCTACCGGTACGAACTCGACGGCGAACCACAGCCGTTGACCCCCGTCTCCCTCGTGGGCGGCGGACTGCGCTGGGTGGAGCCGCAGTTGCTGCCCGGGCGCGGTGAAGTGTGGTGCGTGCTGGAGGAGTTCACCGGTGACGGCCCCACCGATGTGCGCCGCGTTCTGGCTGCGGTGCCGCTGGACGGTTCGGCGGCCCAGGACCGGGATGCCGTACGCGAACTCACCGACGACCGGCACCGGTTCGTCACCGGTCCCCGCCTCTCGCCCGACGGGCGGCGCGCGGCCTGGCTGGCCTGGGACCATCCCCGTATGCCATGGGACGGCACGGAGCTGATCGTCGCCGACGTCGGTGACGACGGCACCCTGCGGCAGGCGCGTACGGTCGCCGGGGGACCGGACGAGTCGATCGCCCAGGTGGACTGGGCCCCAGACGGCTCCCTCCTCCATGCCAGCGACCGCACCGGCTGGTGGAACCTCTACCGCGACGGCACCCCGCTCTGCCCGCGCGAGGAGGAGTTCGGCGGGCCGCTGTGGAAGCTCGGGCAGAGCTGGTTCGCCCCGCTGGACAGCGGCCTGATCGCCGTCGTGCACGGCCGGGGCGCCACCGTGCTCGGGATACTGGACCCGGAGACCGGCGAGGTCGTCGACGCGGCCGGTCCGTGGACCGAGTTCGGGCCCACCCTCGCGGTGCACGGCGAGCGGGTGGTCGCCGTCGGGGCCAGCCCGCGCACCGGCTACGAGGTGGTCGAGCTCGACAGCCGCACGGGACGGGCCCGCGTGATCGGCGCCGAGCACGAGGACTCCGTGGACCCCGCCTGCTACCCCGAGCCCCAGATCCGCACCTTCACCGGACCGGCCGGACGCGACATCCACGCGCATATCTACCCGCCCCACAACCCCCGCTGCGTCTCGCCCGGCGACGAGCTTCCGCCGTACGTCGTCTGGGCGCACGGCGGCCCCACCAGCCGGGCGCCGCTCGTGCTCGACCTGGGGATCGCCTACTTCACCTCCCGGGGCATCGGCGTCGCCGAGGTCAATTACGGCGGCTCGACCGGGCACGGGCGTGAGTACCGGGGCCGGCTGCGCGAGCAGTGGGGCGTGGTCGACGTCGAGGACTGCGCGGCCGTCGCCCTCGCCCTCGCCGACGAGGGCACCGCCGACCGCGACCGCCTCGCGATCCGCGGCGGCAGCGCGGGCGGCTGGACCGCCGCCGCCTCCCTCGCCGCCACCGATGTCTACGCCTGCGGCACGATCATCTATCCCGTACTCGACCTGGCCGGCTGGGGCGCGGGGGAGACCCACGACTTCGAGTCGCAGTACCTGGAGACCCTGGTCGGGCCGCGCGCCGAGGTGCCCGGCCGGTACACGGAGCGGTCGCCCGTCGAGCACGCCGACCGCATCACCGCGCCCTTTCTGCTGCTGCAGGGCCTGGACGACGTGATCTGCCCGCCCGCGCAGTGCGAACGGTTCCTGGCACGGATGGAGGGCAGACGGGTGCCGCACGCCTACATCGCCTTCGAGGGGGAGGGGCACGGATTCCGGCGGGCCGACACCATGATCCGGGTCCTGGAGTCCGAACTCTCCCTGTACTCCCAGGTCTTCGGGCTGAATCCGCACTCCATCCCCATCCTGGAGCTGACCAAATGAGAGAACTCCTGCGGCCGTCCCGGCTCGCCCCCGGCGCCCGGGTGGCCGTCGTCGCGCCCAGCGGGCCGGTGCCGGAGGAGCGGGTGCAGGCCGGGCTCGATGTGCTGCGGGGGTGGGACCTCGACCCGGTGGTGGCACCCCATGTGCTGGACCGGCACGGGGAGTTGGGCTATCTGGCGGGCACGGACGCCGACCGGGCCGCCGATCTGCAGGCCGCCTGGTGCGACCCGTCGGTGGACGCGGTGCTGTGCGCCCGGGGCGGGTACGGGGCACAGCGGATGGTCGATCTGCTCGACTGGGAGGCGATGCGGGCCGCCGGGCCGAAGGTGTTCGTAGGCTTCAGCGATGTCACCGTGCTGCACCAGGCGTTCGCCACGCGGCTCGGCCTGGTCACGCTGTACGGGCCGGCGGCCGCGGGCGTCGACTTCATCAAGAACGCGCGGGCACAGGAACACCTGCGGGCCACCCTGTTCGCTCCCGAGTCGGTCCGCACCGTCACCTCCGGCGGCACGGCGCTGGTCCCCGGCCGGGCCCGGGGCGTCACGCTGGGCGGATGCCTGAGCCTGCTCGCCTCCGACCTCGGCACGCCGCACGCCCGGGCCGGCGCCCGCGGCGGCCTGCTGCTGATCGAGGACGTCGGCGAACAGGCGTACCGCATCGACCGGATGCTCACCCAACTCCTGCGCACCGGCTGGCTCGACGGTGTCGCCGCCGTCGCGCTCGGTTCGTGGGACAGGTGCGGTCCCTACGAGGCGCTGCGTCCCGTCCTCGTCGACAGGATCGGCGGCCTCGGAGTCCCCGTCGTCGAGGAGTTCGGATTCGGCCACTGTGCCGGGGCTTTGACCATCCCCTTCGGTGCGACGGCCGAGCTCGACGCCGACGCGGGTACCTTGACGCTCGACCGGCCCGCCCTCCGCTGAAACCGTATTCACTGAATATCCGTCAGGAACACTCGTCTGGGCGATTGACCATGGTTGACACGTGTCACACCATGACAACCGGTCATAACTTACGGGTCGGTAAGGAGGGCTGTCCTGAGTTGGAGGCCCCTGAGTGTGGAGGTCTCAGTGTCCCGACGCGTGTTCAGAACCCGAGCTCCGCTCGCCCTCGCCCTGGGCGCGGCGCTCGCCGCCCCCCAGGCACTCACCGCTCCCGTGGCCGCAGCAGGCCGATACAGCGTCACCGCACTGAAGTTCACCGTCCAGGCGGGCGGCCGCAGCTGCACGGTCGACGCCGACCTGTACCGCCCGGCGGGCGTCGACAGCGCCCACCGCGCCCCCGCCGTGCTCGCCACCAACGGCTTCGGCGGGAGCAAGTCCGAGAACTCGACCGCCGGCATCGGCAAGGCCTTCGCCTCGCGCGGCTATGTGTCCCTGATCTACTCCGGGCTCGGCTTCGGCAACTCCGGCTGCCTGATCTCGCTCGACGACCCGGGCATCGACGGCACGGCCGCCTCCCGGCTGATCGACTTCCTGGGTGGGAAGCGCGCCGCCGACGACGGCACCAGGGCCGACTTCGTCACCCTGGACGGCACCGGCGACCCGCGGGTCGGCATGGTCGGTGGCTCGTACGGCGGGGCCATCCAGCTGGCGACGGCCGCCGTCGACCACCGCGTGGACGCGCTGGTCCCCCTGAACACCTGGAACAACCTCGCCTACGCACTGGACCCGAACAACGCCGACGGCACCGTCCCCGGTGCCTTCAAATGGCAGTGGACCAACGGGTTCTACCTCATGGGCGAGAGGCAGCTGCTGGCACAGCCGAACCTCGACCCGTCCCGGATCAACTCCCTCACCTGTCTGCATTTCGTCACCAAGGTCTGTGCCACCATCCGCGCGCTGAACTCCGGCAGCTACCGCGCCGGCCCGACCGCCGAGCTGCTCGCCTACCTCCACAGCGTCTCCCCGGCGTCGTATCTGAACCGGGTCGAGGCACCCACCCTGCTGGTCCAGGGGCAGGTCGACAGCCTCTTCAACCTCAACGAGGCGACAGCGACGTACAGGACACTCAAGGCCCAGGGCACACCCGCCAAGATGATCTGGCAGTCCTGGGGGCACAGCGGCGGAGTCACCGATCCGGCGGACGGTGAACTCAACCTGATCCAGGGCGACTTGGACAGAAGCTATGTCGGCAGGCGGATCCTCTCCTGGTTCGACCGCTATCTGCGCAGGCAGCACACCGACACCGGACCGGCCGTCGCCTACTACCGCGACTGGATCACCGACCCCGGCCACAGATACGCCACGGCCGACCGTCTCCCCGCCCTCGGTCGGACGCTCTACCTGTCCGGTGACGGCAAGCTCGTCGACAACAGCACGAAGGTGGCGCGCGGCAGCCGTACGTACGCCAATCGGCTGACCCCGACGAGTCATTCGGAGAGCTCGCTGGCCGCGATCGCCGGGGTGCAGGACCCGGCGCCGTTCGACACCGAGGGCACCTACCTGGGCTGGACCGGCGAACCGCTCACCCGCACCGTCGACGTCGTCGGCGCGCCCCGGGCCACGCTCCGGGTCGTCTCCCCGCAGGCCGCGCGGAGCCGGCACTCCGACAATGCCGCCGACCGGCTCGTTCTGTTCGCCAAGCTGTACGACATCGCGCCCGACGGCACCAAGACGCTGGTGCACCGGCTGGTCGCACCGGTCCGGGTGCCGGACGTGACCAGGAGCTTCACCGTGACCCTGCCGGGCATCGTGCACCGGTACCAGAAGGGGCACCGGCTGCAATTTGTGATCGCGGCGAGCGACGACGCGTACTTCGGCAACCGGGGGATCAAGAGGGTGACCGTGGTCAGTGCGCCGGGGGACGCCGGGGTGCTGGAGCTGCCCGTGCTCGGTGGCTGAGGCACCCTGCGGGTGGGCGGCACCGTGCGTAACGGGGTCCAGGGTCGTCTTTTGGCTGCGGCATCGTCGTGGCTGGTCGCGCCCACGCGGCGGAGCCGCATATCGATACAGCCCCGCGCCCCTTCGGGGCGCCGTAGGGTGGCGGGATGCCGCACACCGCATCCGGTTTCCTTGCCGAAGGCCCCCGCGTGGGTATACGTCACTTCGCCTACGAGGACGGTGCCGAGTTCACCGCCCGTGCCCGCGAGAGCAAGGACCTGCACCACCCGTGGCTGTTCCCGCCGGACACCGCGGGTGCGTACACCGCGTATGCGGGCCGGCTGATCGAGGACCCGACCAAGGCCGGGTTCCTCGTCTGCGAGAAGGGCGGCGCCGAGGGCGACGGAGCCATCGCCGGGTTCATCAACATCAACAACATCGTCGAGGGCGGCTTCCAGTGCGGTGCACTCGGCTACGGCGCCTTCGCGCATGCCGTCGGGCGCGGGCTGATGCGGGAGGGGCTGGACCTGGTGGTGGGGTACGCGTTCGGGCCGATGCGACTGCACCGGCTGGAGATCAACGCCCAGCCGCAGAACGCCGCCTCGATCGCCCTGGCCCGCTCCTGCGGCTTCCGTCTTGAGGGCTTCTCACCGAAGATGATCTACATCGACGGGGCCTGGCGGGATCACGAGCGCTGGGCGATCACCGCCGAGATGCGGGCCCGAAGCTGACCTCTGCCGGGTCGGGGCTCCCGTCCGGCTTTGCGGAATCCTGACCGGTACGTCCCCTGGTCAGCTCATGGGCGAGCGGCTTCCATGGTGATCGTGACGACCATCCGACGTGAGGTACTGACGTTGCCCGCCGCGGAGTTGGGGCCGGACAATCCACTGCCCCCGCTGCGGCTGCTGCACGAGGTCCACCGCATCGACGACCGCGACCGGGACGAGCTGCCGCGGGACATCGCTCGGCAGGCGGGCTACGAGCCGCTGCGCAGCCTGCTGCCGGTGCGGGTCCGGGACGGGTACGGCAGGGCGCGCGAGCCCCGGGAGCTCGACGCCCTGGTGATCGAGAACGAACGGCTGCGCGCCACCGTACTGCCCGGTCTGGGCGGTCGTGTCGCCTCCCTCTTCCACAAGCCGACCGGCCGCGAACTCCTTTACCGCAACCCGGTGTTCCAGCCCGCGAACTTCGCCCTCAACGGCGCCTGGTATTCCGGCGGCATCGAGTGGAACATCGGCGCCACCGGCCACACCACCCTCTCCTGCTCCCCGCTGCACGCCGCCCGCGTCACCGCCCCCGACGGCGGCGAAATGCTCCGCCTGTGGGAGTGGGAACGCCTGCGCGACCTGCCCTTCCAGATCGACCTCTGGCTGCCGGAGGACTCCGACTTCCTCTACGTCGGCGTCCGCATCCGCAACCCGCACGAGCGGCCGGTGCCGACCTACTGGTGGTCCAACATCGCCGTACCCGAGGAGCGGCGGGTGCTGGCGCCTGCGGAGAAGGCCTGGCAGTTCGGGTACGAGCGGCGTCTGCAGAAGGTGCCCGCACCGTCGTGCGCTGCGATACAGCAACTCCCTTACGTCGCCGACTACTTCTACGACCTGCCCGACGCGCGACGTCGCTGGATCGCCGCCCTCGACGAGGACGGGCACGGGCTGGTGCAGACCTCCACCGATCTGCTGCGCGGACGCAAGCTCTTCGTCTGGGGGAAGGGGCCCGGCGGGCGCCGCTGGCAGCAGTGGCTCACCGAACCCGGCGCGGGTGGCTACTGCGAGATCCAGGCCGGGCTCGCCCGTACCCAGCTGGAGCATGTACCGCTGGAGGCGGAGAGCGAGGTGTCGTGGCTGGAGGCCTACGGCCCGCTGAGCTCACCGGAAGCCGCCGACGCGGTGGAAGCGCGCCTCGAAGCCGCCCTGCCGCGCGCCGACGTCGACGCCGCCCACGCCGCCTGGAAGCCGCACGCCGACACCGAACCCGGTGAGGTCCTCGCCGTCGGCTCCGGCTGGGGCGCGCTCGAAGTGCTGCGCGCCGACTGGAAGTTGCCCGGCACTCCCTTCGGCGAGAGCACGCTCGGCGAGGCGCAGGAGCCCTGGCTGCAACTGCTGCGCGCCGGATCCTTCCCCGAGCCGCGCCGGGTGCGGCCGCCCGGCGGGACACTGGTCGCCCCGCACTGGCGGGACATGCTGGAGACCGCGCCCGCGACCCCGCTCACCGAGTACCACCTCGGAGTCGCCCAGTGGCACGGCGGCGACCGGGCGCAGGCGGTGCGCAGCTGGGAGCGGGCCCTCGAACTCGCCCCGTCCCTCTGGCCGTTGCTCCGCTGTCTTGCCGTCGCCGACCAGGAGAGCGGCAACCACGAGCGGGCCGCGGACCGGTACGCCGACGCCTTCGACGACCTGTGCCACGAACGGCGCGACAACGGCGCGTCCTGGACGGCGGCCACGGCCGCGCTGGGCCGCGAGGCCATCGAGGCCCTGCTCGCCGTACGCCGCACGGCCGAGGCGCGCGGCATCTGGGAGCGGCTGCATCCGGGGACCCGGGAGCGCGGCCGGTTCCGGCTGATCGAGGCCGGGCTGCTGCTCGCGGAGGGGCAGCCGGAGGCGGCGCGGGACCTCTTCCGCGCGGGCTTCGAGGTCGCCGACCTGCGGGAGGGCGCGGAGGCCATCGGCCGCCTCTGGGCGAGGCTCAGCGACGAGCCGCTCCCGGCGCACTACGACTTTCGGATGCGGCCGCCGGAGGCGTAGGGACCACTACTGGTTGCGGTCCACGTACTCGTACACCGTCCCGTCCGGGTGCATCGCGAGCAGATTGCGGCCCCCCGGCGTCTCCACCGGGCCGGCGAGGATGTGCGCGCCGAGGCCGCTGAGCACCTGGTGGGCCTCCTCGACGTCCTTGACGGCGATCGTCGCGGAGACCTTGCGCAGCAGGTCCAGCTCTTCCGCGGGGCCGCTCATCAGCAGAAAGCAGCCGATGGCGGCCACCTGGACACCACCGCGTTCGAAGCGGAGGGCTCTGCCGCCCGCGAGTCGTTCGTAGAAGGGGACCGCGGTCTCCAGGTCGTCGACGCATACGCGCAGCGTGGCTCCCAGAATGTCCATGGGGACGAGCCTAGTTGGGGCGGCCGGGCGAGGAGATCGCTTCCGATCGTTTCGGGCGGTCCCGTACTCCTCCACATCGTCCGCCCGAAGTGTCAGTCCGTGGCCGGGCCCGGCCGACGGGTGCACCGTAGACGGAGACGACGGGGCGGTGGAGTTTCATCGCGGCTCCCGGGCGTGCGGGCTGGTGCGCTCCGGGTACCCGGCGCCCGGAGCGGAAACCGGCGGACGTTTGGCGGCTCTGACCAGGGGGACGCGGAAGGCTCCGTACGACGTCATCCTGCTGAACCCGGCCGACTACTTCCCGTATCTGATCGTGCGGTCCGTGTGACGCCCCCACACCCCCGCGGAAGGAGACTCATGAACACCGCCGAACTCGTCGAGCTCGCCCAGCAGTTGCGTGTGGACAGTGTGCGCGCGGCCGACGCCGCGGGGTCCGGACACCCGACGTCCTCGATGTCCGCCGCGGACCTGATGGCCGTACTGCTCGCGAACCACCTCCGTTACGACTTCGACCGGCCCGCCCACCCCGGCAACGACCGCTTCGTGCTCTCCAAGGGCCACGCCTCGCCCCTGCTCTACGCCGCCTACAAGGCGGCCGGCGCCATCGAGGACGGCGAGCTGATCACCTTCCGCAAGCTGGGCAGCCGGCTGGAGGGGCACCCGACGCCGCGCAGGCTGCCATGGGTCGAGACGGCCACCGGGTCGCTCGGCCAGGGGCTGCCCGTCGGCGTCGGCATCGCGCTGGCCGGCAAGCGGCTTGACCGCAGTGGGTACCGGGTGTGGGTGCTGTGCGGGGACAGCGAGCTGGCCGAGGGGTCGATCTGGGAGGCCGCCGAGCACGCGGCGTACGAGCATCTGGACAACCTCACGGCGATCGTCGACGTGAACCGGCTGGGACAGCGCGGACCGACCCGGCACGGGCATGACCTCGACGCCTACGCCCGCCGCTTCCGGGCCTTCGGCTGGCACACCGTCCAGGTGGACGGGCACGACGTGTCTGCCGTCGACCGCGCGTACGGCGAGGCGGTCTCGACGACCGGGCAGCCGACCGTGATCCTCGCCCGCACCCTCAAGGGCAAGGGCGTCGCCTCCGCCCAGGACCGTGAGGGACTGCACGGCAAGCCCCTGCCCGACGCAGACGAGGCGATCGCCGAACTCGGCGGCCCCCGCGACCTCCGTGTCCACGTCCACGAGCCGACCGCCACCCGCATGCTGCACGCCGTGCGCGCCGGGCACCTCGAACTGCCCCGCTGGGACAAGGGAACCGACGGGAAGGAGGTCGCCACCCGCGACGCCTACGGGCAGGCGCTCGCCGCGCTCGGTACCGGGCGCGGCGACATCGTGGTCCTCGACGGCGAGGTCGGCGACTCCACACGGGCCGAGTTCTTCGCCAAGGAGCACCCCGACCGGTACTTCGAGTGCTACATCGCCGAGCAGCAGATGGTCGCGGCGGCGGTGGGCCTCGCCTCGCGCGGCTGGGTGCCCTACGCCGCCACCTTCGCGGCCTTCCTGACGCGCGCGTACGACTTCGTGCGCATGGCGTCCGTCAGCGGCGCCGGCATCAACCTGGTCGGCTCGCACGCGGGCGTCGCCATCGGCCAGGACGGGCCCTCCCAGATGGGCCTGGAGGACCTGGCGATGATGCGGGCGGTGCACGGCTCGACCGTGCTGTACCCGTGCGACGCCAACCAGACCGCGCAGCTCGTCGCCGCGATGGCGGGCTGCGAGGGCGTCCGGTATCTGCGCACCTCGCGCGGCGGGAGCAAGGTGATCTACGGCCCCGAGGAGGAGTTCCCCATCGGCGGCAGCAAGGTGCTGCGCTCGTCCGCCCACGACCGGCTGACCCTGGTCGCGGCGGGCGTCACCGTGGCCGAGGCGCTGGCCGCCGCCGACGCGCTGAACCGCGACGGCATCCAGGTCCGCGTCATCGACCTCTACTCGGTCAAGCCCGTCGACCGCCGCACCCTGCGCCGGGCCGCCGAGGACACCGGCTGCCTGGTCACCGTGGAGGACCACCACGAGGAGGGCGGCCTCGGCGACGCCGTCCTGGACGCGTTCCTCGACGGGCGTCCCGTGCCGCGGCTGGTGCGCCTGGCCGTCCGTACGATGCCGGGCTCGGCCGCCCCGGACCAGCAGCTGCACGCCGCGGGCATCGACGCCGAGTCGATCGCGGCGGCCGGGAAACTGCTGGTGGAGGGGGCGGTCGTGCGGTGAGGGGCGCTGCCGTACGGCTTGCTCGAAGCCCGAAGAGGAGGAGACTGAAGAACCGGATCAGCCCGCTCGACATTGAACTCCTCACCGTCAAGCCGCGGCTCGCCGTCGCCTCCGTCGAGTTGCCTGAGCGGCCGGCCGCTCCCAGGAGGAGGGCTCATGACCGGACTTCGGTACGTCTACGCCGTCTGCCGGCCCTTCGGCGCGGCCCTGCAGGCCCAGCTGACGGGCGTGGCGGGCGACCCGCCCAGAAAGCTGACCCATCACGGCCTCGTCGCCGTGGTCAGCCATGTGCCGGAGGAGGACTTCGCCGAAGCCCCGCTCCGCGCGCATCTGGAGGACCTGGACTGGCTCACCGGGACCGCCCGCCTCCACCAGAGCGTGATCGACGCGCTCACCGCCGTCACCACACCCCTGCCCCTGCGGCTGGGCACGGTCTTCCGGGACGACAGCGGCGTACGGGTCATGATGGAGGCGCGCGAGGACGGTTTCCGGCACGCCCTCGACCGGCTGGACGGGCGGGTGGAATGGGGCGTCAAGGCGTACACCGAAGCCGAGCCGTCCGAAGCGGTCAGGCCGGCGGAGCAGGCCGAGACCTTCGCGAGCCGACTGCACAAGACGCTCTCCTCGTACGCCGAGGATTCCCGGCTGCACGCCCCGCAGAATTCCGTGCCGTCCGGAGCGCCGGTCCGGAACGTGCTCAACGCCGCCTATCTGGTGCCGCGCGGCGACTCCGAGGAATTCGTGGAACTGGTGGACCGGGCGAAGAACGACGTACCGGGAATGCACGTCGAACTCACCGGCCCCTGGGCGGCCTATTCCTTTGTGGAGGAGGGGCCGTGACCGTCGTTCAGGCTTCCTTGCGGCACAGGATCTCGCCGTGCAGGACGCTGAACCAGCCGTCCTCCTGCTCTCCCCACTGCCGCCAGGCGTCCGACACCTCCCGCAGCTGCTCCACGGTCGCGTGCCCGCCCGCCGTGGCCCGCTCCGCGTACGCCGAAGCCAGTGTCCGGTCCGCCCACAGCCCGCTCCACCACGCCCGCTCCTGCGGCGTCGAGAAGGTCCAGGTGCCGGAGGTGGTGGTGATGTCGGTGAGTCCGGCCCGCAGTGCCCAGGACTTCAGCCGCCGGCCGGCGTCCGGCTCGCCGCCGTTGGCGCGGGCCACCCGTCGGTAGAGATCCAGCCAGTCGTCCATCCCCTGGGACGCGGGATACCAGGTCATGGCCGCGTAGTCCGAGTCGCGGACGGCGATGAACCCGCCCGGCTTCGTCACCCGCACCATCTCGCGCAGCGCCTGCACCGGATCGCCGACGTGCTGCAGCACCTGGTGCGCGTGGACCACGCAGAACGTGTCGTCCGGATGGTCCAGGGCGTGTACGTCCGCGACCGCGAAGTCGACGTTCGTCAGGCCCCGTTCGGCGGCCGTGGCCCGAGCCTGGTCCAGGATCCCCGGCGCGTGGTCGACGCCGGTGACGTGCCCCTCGGGAACCAGTGCCGCCAGGTCGGCGGTGATGGTGCCCGGGCCGCAGCCGATGTCCAGGATCTTCATGTGGGGCTTCAGGGAGCCGAGCAGATAGGCCGCGGAGTTGGCGGCGGTCCGCCAGGTGTGGGAGCGCAGCACGGACTCGTGGTGTCCGTGTGTGTAGACGGCGGTCTCCTGTGGCTTCGACATGGCTGAACTCCCCTGTTCGACGTGTCGACGGTACGGAATCACCGTACGCCTGCATGTCGAATGATGAGACCCCGAGTATTGCCATGTGGACTGACGGGGTATCAGGAAGGCGTGGTCGGGCGGTACACCGTGAGTGCCTCGGGCAGCTTCTCCAGCGTGATCTCGCTGTCCACCTCGGTGACTTCTCCGTCGTAGGCGAGGAGCGTGCCCGGCTCTACACCGGTCAGGTGCAGCCGGTTGACCTGGACCGCCGCATGGGCGGGGATGGGGGTCCCCCCGCTCGAGCGAAGCCGAGAGTGGGGGAGGGTGAGCGGTCCCGCGACGGCGGCGGCGAGCAGTCGCAGCGCGGGCCGGCGGCCGCCGTGCACCACCCGCACGTCGAACTGGCCGTCCGCGAGGTCGAGTCGGCGGCCGGGTGCGAGGCCCATCCGGTGGTAGGTGCCGTTGCCGACGAACAGCAGCCACAGCGGCCTCGCCCGGCCGCGGAACTCCGCCTCCAGCGGGTGCCGGTCGGCGCGCAGCACCCGCAGCGCCGCGAGCACTCCGGCCGGCCAGCCGCCGATCCGCTTCGACCAGCGGTCCCGTTCGCGCACGAGTTCCGGATAGGCGCCCAGGGAGCAGGCGTTGAGGAAGATGCCCTGCTTGCCGTCGCAGGCGAAGCGGCCGACGTCGACCTTCACGGCCTCGCCCCGCTGGACGGCCCGGGTCAGGTCGCGGGCGCCCTCCACGCCGAGGTCGTGGGCGAAGCGGTTGAGTGTGCCGCCGGGCAGGACCGCGAGGGGCACGTCGTGCCGCAGGGCGGTCTCGGCGGCCGCGTTGACCGTGCCGTCGCCGCCGCACACGCCGAGGACCTGCGCGCGGGCGGCCGCCTTCGCCAACTCGGCCCGTACGTCGGCCGGTTCGCACTCCACGACCTCGGCCCCGGGCAGACCGGCCTGCAGGGCGCGCACCCGGTCGGCGGTCCCCGAGGCGGTGTTCGCCACGACCACCAGCCCGGCGCCGTCCGGCAGCACCGGGACCTAGGCCCTGTCGTCAAATTCCCGCCTGCCCGGCGGCGTCTGGCACGCACTCCCCCACTGCCTTAAGGGCGTGGGGGGACCCCCAGCCGCGTTGCCGAACCGCCCGCGTGGCTCCGCCACGAGGGCGCTCCGGCGCCTTGCGATCGCACGCTCCCCCACTCTCGGCTTCGCTCGAGCCGGGGGGACCCCCATCGCCGCCGCCGGGCCCGCCCTCCGGGCGGACGACGGGAATTTGACGACAGGACCTAGGCGCGGGGCCGGGCCGGCGGCACGAGCCGGGTGCGCGTCGGCACCAGAGCGCGTACGGCGAAGGCGGCGCCCGCGCCCAGGGCCGCGCCCGCGAGCACATCGCTGGGGAAGTGCACCCCGGTGTAGACGCGGGAGAGCGCGACGGACCAGGCGACCGGGGCCACCACCGCACCCCAGGCCGGGGACTCCAGCGCGACGCCGGTCGCGAACGCGGCCGCCGACGCGGAGTGACCGGACGGGAACGACGTGGTGATCGGCTGCCGCTTCAGCTGCCGCACCAGCGGTACGGGATCCAGGACGGGCCGGGGGCGGCGCACCGAGCGCTTGCCGAGCGTGTTGATGGTCAGCGAGGCCAGGCCGAGCGAGGCGAGACCGCGGGCGGCGGCCCGGCGGGCCCGCGGGGTACGGCTCGCCGCCATCGCGGCCGCCGCGGCGAACCACAGCACACCGTGGTTGGCGCTCCGGCTCAGCCGGGGCAGCACGGACTCGGCGGCCGGCCAGTTCCGCTCGGCGGCGAACTCGAAGAGACGGCTGTCGAGCGCCAGCAGCCGGTGGCGCAGGGGGTGCGGGCCGGGCTTCGGGACGGTGAGGTCGACATCGGGGCTCATGTGGTGCCGGGTACCCTGAAGTGCCCGTTTCTTGTCCGGCGGGCAGCACCGGCGGCAGCAATTCGACACCCGGAGGATCCCTGCATGCGTCTGCTCCTCATACGCCACGGTCAGACCCCCTCGAACGTCGACTCGCTGCTCGACACCGCCATCCCGGGACCGGGCCTGACCGCACTCGGCGAGCAGCAGGCGGCCGCCCTCCCCGAGGCGCTCGCCGGCGAGGACATCGAGGCCCTGTACGTCTCCACCATGGTGCGTACGCAGCTCACCGCCGCCCCGCTCGCCGCCGCCCGCGGCCTCGGCGTCCTGGTCCGGGACGGCATCCGCGAGCTCACCGCGGGCGACCTGGAGATGCTGCCCGGTGACTCGGAGCACGGCGCGCTCTACATGAAGACGGTGTTCGCCTGGGCGGCCGGGGACACGGACCTCAGGATGCCCGGCGGCGAGAGCGGCGCCGAAGCGCTCGCCCGCTACGACGCCGTGATCGCGGAGGCCGCCGGCAGCGGCGCCGGGACGGTCGCCATGGTCAGCCATGGCGCGGCGATCCGCATGTGGACGGCGGCCCGCGCCGACAACGTCGACGTCCCCTTCGCCGCCGCCCGCCCTCTCGCCAACACGGGCGTGGTGATCCTGGAGGGCTCGCCCGCCGACGGCTGGAAGGCCCTGTCGTGGGAGGGCGCCATGGTGGCCCCGGCCGGCGAGGGCGGACCTGCGGGGCGCCCCCTCGGCGAAACCGCATAAGCGTTTGCCCGACCCCCGCCGCGGCCCGCAGAATGCCTCCTCATGGGACATCTGGAAGCCGCGCACCTCGAGTACTACCTCCCCGACGGGAGGGCGCTGCTCGGCGATGTGTCCTTCCGGGTGGGCGAAGGGGCCGTCGTGGCCCTCGTCGGGCCCAACGGCGCGGGCAAGACGACGCTGCTGCGGCTGATCTCCGGCGAGCTGAAACCGCACGGCGGCTCGGTCACCGTCAGTGGCGGCCTCGGCGTGATGCGCCAGTTCGTGGGGTCCGTACGGGACGAGACGACCGTACGGGACCTGCTGGTGTCGGTCGCGCCGCCCCGGATCCGCGAGGCCGCGCAGGCCGTCGACAAGGCCGAGCACGGCATCATGACCGTCGACGACGAGGCGGCCCAGCTGCAGTACGCGCAGGCCCTCGCCGACTGGGCCGAGGCGCGCGGCTACGAGGCGGAGACGCTGTGGGACATGTGCACCACGGCCGCGCTCGGGGTGCCGTACGAGAAGGCGCAGTTCCGGCAGGTGCGCACGCTGTCCGGCGGTGAGCAGAAGCGGCTGGTGCTGGAGGCTCTGCTGCGCGGCACCGACGAGGTGCTGCTGCTCGACGAGCCGGACAACTACCTCGACGTGCCCGGCAAGCGCTGGCTGGAGGAGCGGCTGAAGGAGACCCGCAAGACGGTCCTCTTCGTCTCCCACGACCGCGAACTCCTCGCCCGCGCCGCGGAGAAGATCGTGTCGGTGGAGCCCTCTCCGGCCGGGGCCGACGCCTGGGTGCACGGCGGCGGCTTCGCCACGTACCACGACGCCCGGCGCGAACGCTTCGCCCGTTTCGAGGAGTTGCGCAGGCGCTGGGACGAGAAGCACGCCCAGCTGAAGAAGCTCGTCCTGAACCTCCGTCAGGCCGCCTCCATCAGCCATGAGTTGGCGTCCCGCTACCAGGCCGCGCAGACCCGGCTGCGCAAGTTCGAGGAGGCGGGCCCGCCCCCCGAGCCGCCGCGCGAGCAGGACATCACGATGCGCCTCAAGGGCGGCCGCACCGGCATAAGGGCCGTCACCTGCAAGGGACTTGAGCTCACCGGCCTGATGAAACCCTTCGACCTGGAGGTCTTCTACGGCGAACGGGTCGCCGTCCTCGGCTCCAACGGCTCCGGCAAGTCGCACTTCCTGCGGCTGCTGGCCGGCGACGAGGTGGCGCACACGGGGGAGTGGAAGCTGGGCGCGCGGGTCGTGCCCGGGCACTTCGCGCAGACGCACGCCCACCCCGAGCTCCAGGGCCGCAAGCTGCTGGACATCCTCTGGCAGGAACACTCCCAGGACCGGGGCGCGGCGATGTCCCGCCTGCGCCGCTACGAGCTCACCAACCAGGCCGAACAGACCTTCGACCGACTCTCCGGCGGTCAGCAGGCCCGCTTCCAGATCCTCCTGCTGGAGCTGGAGGGCGTCACGGCCCTGCTCCTCGACGAGCCGACCGACAACCTCGACCTGGAGTCCGCCGAGGCACTCCAGGAGGGCCTGGAGGCCTTCGACGGCACGGTGCTCGCGGTGACGCACGACCGCTGGTTCGCGCGCTCGTTCGACCGCTATCTGGTCTTCGGCAGCGACGGCCGGGTGCGTGAGACCGCCGAGCCGGTGTGGGACGAGCGGCGTGTGGAGCGAGTGCGGTAGCGGGCGGCCGGACGGGCTGAATGGGCCGACCGGCGGTGGAAAGCAGGGCCCGGGGCCCGGGATGTTCGTAGAGTGGAGGCAGGAAGGCGAGATCCATGGCTCCCCCGGGATGCCCCTTGGGACTGTGCCCACCGGGCGGGTACCCGGACCGCATGGACGAATACGACGAGCGGGGTACCACCATGACCGGAGTCGACCCCAGCCGGCTGGACGACCAGCAGCTCATGAAGGAGCTGGAGACGATCCACCGCACGCGCCACGACACACTGCTCTACGGCTCGACCGACGCGCTGCGGGCCCACAACGATCGTATGGCCCAGCTGGAGGGCGAGTATCTGCGCCGCAATCCGCGGCGCATGGTGGCCGCGGGCCGTACCCGCGAAGGCGCCCGGGAACGCCGGTGCGGGGAGTCCGCGACGCCCCGCACCTGAATCCCGCCGCAGGGTGCCGCCCTGCGCGGTCTATGCCCGTCGCTGCCGCCCGGCCCCGACGAGCGCCTCCGCCAGTTCCTGGGCCGTGGTGTAGCGCGCCGCGCGGGGCAGTCGCTCCACGGGGTCGATCAGGGCATCGGGCGCGTACGCCCGGCGCAGGGCGCGGGCGAGTTCGCGGGGGCCTGCGGGGAACGCGTGGCGGCTCAGGTGCCGGGCCAGTTCCGTGCGGATGGCGGCCAGGGACGCGCGGGAGCGTCCTGGTGTGATCGGGCCGCCCGCGACCTCCGGATCGTCCTCGGCGGTCGGCTCCGGGTCGTGCCATTCCTCGGTCCGCGTGGGGTGCCCGGACCGGAGCAGCCCCTGAAGTTCGTGCTTCATCTCCTCGTCGCGGTGGACACTCAGCCGGTCACTGCCTCGCTGCATGACGCCCTCCAGATCCTCGGGGGTGGACACCGCGTACCCGAAGATCTGAGACCGACACAGGGTTTGCGTCCCGAAAGACGGGAACCCGACACGCGCCCCCCACGCACATCTTCGGGGAGGAAACGGCCATGGCACTGCTCGCGGTGATCATCCCGCTTCTCATGCTCGGCATGGTGCTCGCACTGGGCCGTTACGAGGAGCTACTGCTGCCCATGAAGAAGGCCGACCCGAGCGATGACGCCCCGGCCGACCCACTCGGCGCGACAGTGCCACTCCCGGTCCTGCACAACCCGCAGCGCCCGGTCCGAGCCGTTGCTTCAGGAACGAACCCGGCCAGGCACTCGCGCCGGAAGCGACGCCGTCACCCTTCTCCCCGCTGATCCTCAGCCCCGCCGCCCGACCGCCCCCAGCACGGCCTCCAGCTGCCGCAGCGACTCCGCGCCCGCGAACCGCAGGACGACCGTGTCCGCGCCGGCCGCCGCAAGGTCGCCGATCCGTTCGGCGGCCTGCGCGGCAGATCCCGAGACGGTGAACACCTCGTCCTGCGGACGGCCGAGCCAGGCGGCGTGACCCTCGATGTGCGGCTGCAGGGCGCGGGCCACCTCGCCCGGATCGTCACCGACGGAGGCGAAGGCGAACACGGTCAGGGTGTGGTCGGGCGCGGCGCCGCCCTTGGCGGTCAGCGCGCGGCTGTTCGCCAGGTCGCCGGGGCCGTGGCCCTCGGTGATCACGGTGCCGTCCGCGACCCGGCCGGACAGTTCGAGCGAGCGGGGGCGTACGACACCCGCGACCACCGGCGGCACCTCGGCCGGCGGATGCACCAACCGGACGCCGTCCAGGCGGACTTCGCGTCCCGCCAGCTCCACCCGCTCGCCGCGCAGCAGTGCACGCACCGAGGCGATCGTCTCCTCCAGCAGGGCCAGCGGCGAGCGCGGCGCGACGCCCACCTGGGCCATCCACTCCCGCACACCGTGCCCGATCCCGGCCACCAGCCGCCCCGGGAACACCCTTGCCAGCGTGGCCAGTTCCATCGCCAGCAGCGCCGGGCTGCGCAGCGGGGCGGGGGCGATGCCGATGCCCACCCGGATGCGTTCCGTGGCTCCCAGTGCCACGGCCGCCGCCGACACTCCGCCGTTCCACCCCAGGTCCTCGACCACCCACAGGTCGTCCACCCCGAGCGACTCGGCCCGCCGCGCGAACCCGGGCAGCTCTTCCGGTGCCCAGTCGCGGTCGTACATCACACCGATCCGTACGTTCGTCATGTTCACGGAACCTATGCGCCGGTGACCTGCCGATCAACGGCGTTTCCGAGCCGGGGAGATCACCCGGTGGGCTCCCGAAATCATGCGCGGGTGTTTGTGGCGGAGAGCCCGGGGCAGGCGCAGTTTCAGTGCTTCGGACAGGAGGCACGACCGTGGGAGCGGCCCCGAGCCGCCCCGGCCGCGCCTGTCCCGATCGAGCGGCCGCACCCCCACGGTGACCGTCCACCCCAGAGCACCTTCAAGGGAGTTGCGACGCACCATGCCCACCAAAGCGAGCGCGAAGCACCACCCGCACGACGACGCCCCCGACACCGCCGAGGCCTTCCGCACACTCGTCGCGCTGCCCGCGGGCCAGCAGCGCGACACGCTGCGCGAGCAGGTCGTCGAGGCCTGGCTGCCGATGGCGGAACGCCTCGCGGGACGCTTCCGCAGCCGTGGCGAGAGCTTCGAGGACCTGCGGCAGGTCGCCGCCCTCGGCCTGGTCAAGGCCGTCGACCGGTACGACCCCGCACGCGGCAACGCCTTCGAGAGCTACGCCGTGCCCACCATCACCGGCGAGATCAAACGGCACTTCCGCGACCACATGTGGACCCTGCACGTACCCCGCCGGGTCCAGGACCTGCGCAACCGCGTCCGGTTCGCCGCCCAGGACCTCTCCCAGACCATCCCGGGCCGCAGGCCGACCGTGGCGGAGATCGCCGAGTACGCCAAGATGAGCGAGGAGGACGTCCTGGTCGGACTGGAGGCGCTGGAGAGCTTCACCGCGCTCTCGCTCGACGCCCAACTGCCCGGCAGCGAGGACGGCTACTCCCTCAGCGACGCCCTCGGCTCGCCCGACCCCGCGCTGGACACGGTCGTGGACCGCGAGGCCGTCAAGCCCCGGCTGGCCGCGCTGCCCGAGCGGGAGCGGGCCATCCTGTACATGCGGTTCTTCGGCGACATGACGCAGAGCCGGATCGCCGAGCAGCTCGGGATCTCCCAGATGCATGTGTCGCGGCTGATCAGCCGGTGCTGCATGCGGATGCGCGACCAGATCATGCGCGAGGCCGCATAGCCGGCGCCAGATGGCGCGACATCATGTCCATCGCCTGCGCCTGCGCCTGCGCCTGCGCCTGCGCCTCCGCCATCGAGAACGCCTGGCGGGGCCCGCAACGGAAGAGCGTGAGCACCCCGCGCACCGCGCCCCTGTCCTTCAGGGGCAGGCACAGCAGTGAGGTGACATTCGCCTCTACGAGGACGGGGTGCCGGGGGTGCCGGGGCGCCCGTCGCGGTCCGGCCGAAGGCGTCCGGGGCCGGCGGGGCCGTGGTCATCGCGTCCAGGAGGTCCGGCACGGCCGCGTGCCGGGTGGCCTCGGCGAGGAGCGGGAGCCGGCGCCTCGGCGGGTCTGGCGGCGTGGCGGGGCGCTCAGCGCTCCCCCACTGCCTCAAGGGCGTGGGAGGTGCCCCCAGCTGGAGGACCACCAGGACCGTCGTGCGCGGCTCGCCGCTCGGGCGTACCGCCGCCGGCGTGGCGTGCACCGGGACGGACGGCTGCTGCTGGAGGCGGATGGTGAGACTGCGGTCGCCCTCGCCGCGGCCTGGGACGCCGCGTTCGGCGTGCTGCGCCGTATCTCGCAGGGCGGCAGCCGCAAGCTGTCGGACGTGGCGGCGGCCGTGGTCGAGCGGCGGGGGAGGGGGCTGGAGAGGGACCTGGCCGCGCTCATGAACTGACGTCCGTGAACCGAGGCCGAGGTACGGGCCCTGTCACCCGCTCGGCCGTCCCTGTAGCGCGAATGGGGCTCGGCCGCGCGCGCCTGGCCGACGGGCGGGCTGTGATGGGCTACGGGGCACGAGTCCGTGCTCCCGAGAAGTCGCCCGTCGAAGGAGCCCTCCCCATGCCTCGCACCACCAGCGTTCTGTCCGTCGCGGCCCTGGCAGGTGCCACGCTCGGCTTCGCCGGCGCCGCCTACGCGGACTCTGCCGCGGGGGTCGGGCCGAGCACCGTCTCCCCGGGCGGCAGCGTCACCGTCTCGGTCGCCTGCGGATCCACCGGCGGCCCGCCGCCCGCCACCGTCGACGCCACCTGCGCGGCGGCGCCCGGCGGACAGGGCAAGGCGTGGAGCGCCCCGTTCCACGTGAGCGGCGACGGTGGTGATGGCGGTGGGCGTGGTGACAGCGGCGGCGGTGGCGGGCACGGTGACGTCGGTGTCGGCAGCGACGGTGGGCGTGGCGGCGATGTCGGAGGCGGCTACACCGACGGGGGCGGTGGTGATGTCGGAGTCGGCGACATCGGCGGTGGCGACAGCGGCGGTGGCGGCGGCCACGGCGAAGGCCGGCCCTGCACCGAGCCGGCCCCCGACTCCTGCGGCGGCGCGGGGACGCAGGACGGCACGCAGAACGGAACACAGCACGGGATGGAGCACGGGGTCGACCACGGGGTGGAGCCCGGAGTGCAGAACGGAATACAGCACGGGGTGGAGGCCGGTGCAGGCGGCAGCTTCACCGACTCCGTGCCCGCCCTCGTCGCCGGCGGCATCCTGATCGCGGGTGCGGTGGGCGCCGCCACCTACCGGCTGTGCCTCAGGGGCTCCGTCCGGTACCGCTGACCCGCGGTGCGACCGGCGAAACCCGAGCGCGCTCCCCTGCGGCAGCGGCACTCTGGTTACGCGGAGCACGGCGACGGACACGGCACAGGGACTGCGCGGAGGTACGCATGCGGCGGACGGACCCGGAAGGCCATGGCCCCGTCCGCTACGGGCCCCCGCTCCCCGGGGACGGGCTGCCCGTGCCGCCCGAACTCACCGCCGTGCTCGCCGCGGCCGCCGTACGGGCCGAGGGGGAGCCGATCGGTGGTGGATCCGAGCTGATCGAGGCCGCGTGCGGCTACTGGGAGCGGCGCGGCCTGGCCGCCGGACCCGACCGCGTGGCCGCCGGCCCCGGCGCCCCCGCCCTGCTGCTCGCGCTGACCGCCGCGGTCGGCGGCGACGTCCTGGTGCCGAGGCCCTGCGCGGCCTGGTGGGCGCCGTACGCACGCCTGTTGGGCAGACCCTTCTTCCATGTGGCGACGCCCGCCGAGTGCGGTGGCGTCCCGGATCCGTACGCCCTCCTGGAGACCGTGCGCAGGGTGCGCGCCGAGGGCGGTGACCCACGGCTGCTCGTGCTGTCGGTCGCCGACGACCCCACCGCCACGGTCGCCCCGCCCGAGTTCCTGCACGAGTGCGTCGAGGCCGCCGCCGGCGAGGGACTGCACCTGGTCAGCGACGAGACCTGGCGCGACACCCTGCACGCCCCGCACGACACCGTGCTGCTCAGCCCCGCCGAGATGCTGCCCGACCATGTCACCGTCGTCACCGACCTGGCGGGCGCGCTGCTGCCGCCCGGCTGGCCGGCCGCGGTGGCGCGCTTCCCGGCGGGCGAGACGGGCCGTGACCTCCACGCGCGCGTGCTCGACGTGCTCACCGCGCTGGGCGCCCGTATCGCCGGCCCGGTCGCCGCACCGGCCGCGTACGCGCTGGGTGAGCCGGAGCCGGTCACCGTGCGCATGGCGGCCACCGTGCGCCTGCACGCGCGCGTGGCCGCGGCCGTGCACCTGGCGGTCGTCGCGGCGGGCGCCCTGTCCCGTCCCCCGCAGGCCGGCCGCCATCTCTACGCCGACCTCGGCCCGCTGCGCTCCGCGCTCACCGCGCACGGAGTGAGCGACGCACAGGAACTGGAGGACTTCCTCGCCACCCGGCTCGGCATGCCCGCGCCCGGCGGCCACCGCTTCGGCGACGAACTCGGCGCCCTGCGCGTCCGTCTGTCCACCGGTCCGCTGCTGGGCCGTACGGACGAGGAACGCGCGGAATGTCTCACTTCACCCACGCCGTTGGAACTGCCACATGTGCAACGCGCGTTGAGTCATGTGAAGTCGGTCTTCGACGATCTCCGCGACGACGCTCAGCGATGGGAGCCTCCTCGATGACGCAGCAGTCCGAGTCGACCACCACCACGAGCACGAGTACGACCACCCGGGATGCCGACGCAGCGGCATCCCGGCCAGGGTTCGCGCCCGCCCTTCCGCCGCTCGCCGAACCCCGCCCGCCGGGCGGGCGCCGGGTATGGCCGCGCACCTTCCACGACCGCCTGACCGCCCCGCTGCCCGGCCTGAAAGCCATGGCCCGCTTCGCCCGCGAGGGCTCCATCCGCCCCGGGCGCGAAGGCCTGGCCGACATCCCCCGGCTCCCCTTCGAACCCGCCCCGCTGCCCCGCGTCGACGCCCGCACCGTCGCCGTCTCCTGGGCGGGACACGCCAGTTGGGTCGTCCGGATCGGTGGACTGACCATCCTCACCGACCCGGTCTGGTCCCGCCGCATCCTGGGCACCCCGGCCCGCATCACCCCGGTCGGAGTCTCCTGGGAATCCCTGCCGCCCGTCGACGCGGTCGTCATCAGCCACAACCACTACGACCACCTGGACGCCCCCACCCTGCGCCGACTCCCGCGCGACACCCCGGTGTTCGCCCCGGCCGGGCTCGGCCGCTGGTTCCACCGCCGCCGCTTCACCGCCGTAACAGAACTGGACTGGTGGGAGGCGGCCGAACTGCACGGCGTCCGCCTCGACTTCGTCCCCGCCCACCACTGGTCCAAGCGCACCCTCACCGACGCCTGCCGCACGCTGTGGGGCGGCTGGATCCTCACGGCTCCCGACGGCCGACGCATCTACTTCGCGGGCGACACGGGATACGGCCACTGGTTCTCACGGATCGGCGAGCGCTACCCCGGCATCGACCTCGCCCTGCTCCCGATCGGCGCCTACAACCCGCGCTGGTGGCTCAGCGATGTCCACTGCGACCCGGAGGAGGCGGTAAGGGCCGCCCAGGACTTGGGCGCACGCAGAATGGCCCCGATGCACTGGGCGACGTTCGTACTGTCGGCGGAACCGGTCCTGGAACCGCTCACGCGTGTCCGTGCGGCCTGGGAGAAGGCAGGCTTGGACCGCGGTGACCTATGGGACCTCCCAATTGGAGCCTCCCGGGTCCTGTAGCGCCCTGAAGGGGCGCGGGGAACTGCGCGATCAACCCCCACGCACCCGCACCCCGCAACGCACCGTCACCCGGCAGACCGAACCCGCCGCCACAAACTCGGCACCACACTGATGACCACGGTCAAAGCAACCGCCGCCACCACACCTTCCCAAGGCTCCGGGAACAGCGAACCACCCAGAATCCCGATCACTTGATACGTCGCAGCCCAAGCCAGGCACGCCGGCAAGTTGCCCCGAGCAAACCGCCGCAACGGCCACTTGGCCACAAGGCAAGCCAACATCACCGGAATACGCCCGGCCGGCACCAGCCGGGACAACACCAGCACCGCCACCCCGTGCTCGGCAAGTCGCGACTGCGCCTGCGCAAGCCGCTCCTCCGGCGCCCGCGCCCGAATCGCCTCCAGCCACCGCGACCCGTTCTTCGACCGCATCCCCCGGCGCCCCAGCCAGTACAGCGCCGCATCCCCCAGGAACGCGGCCAGCGACGCCGTCACGAACACCAGCGCCAGCGCGAACGGCGCCGTCTGGTGAAAAGCCACCACGGCCGCCGAACTCACCAGCGCCCCCGTAGGAATCACCGGCACCAGCGCCCCGAACAGCACCAGCAGAAACAGCGACGGATAGCCGATCGCCTGCTGGGTGGACTCCGGAGGCACGATCTTCGCCGTAGCGGCAAGCCATGTCACCGCGCGACCTCCAGGCGCACGCTCTCCCCGTGCCCGAGCCGGTGCACCGCGACATCCGGCGCGTGCTCGGCCGCGAGGCGCACGAACTCGTCGCCGGGCGCGTGGAATTCATGGGGGCGCACGGCGTCCATCCCGATCGGCCAGTACGTGCCGTAGTGCACCGGCACCGCACTGCGCGGCGCCAGCCGGGCCAGTGCCCGGGCCGCCCGCCCCGCGTCCAGATGCCCCTCGCCGAGGTACGGTCCCCAGCCGCCCACCGGCAGCAGCGCCACGTCGACCGGCCCGACCTCCTCCGCCATCGCGTCGAACAGCCCGGTGTCCCCGGCGAAGTACGTGCGCGCCTCGCCCTCGATGACATAGCCGAGAGCGGGGGAGCGATGCGGTCCGAGTGGCAGCCGCCGCCCGTCGTGCCGAGCGGGAACGGCCCGTACGACCACGTCGCCGACCGTCACCCGGTCCCCGGGCGCCACCTCGCTCACCCTGAGGTGGGTGAGCCGGCGCAGCCCCGGCACCGCCCGGGGTGCGCCTCGGGGCACCAGCAGGCGCGTGCCCTCGGCTAGCCGCTCCAGCGACGGAACGTGCAGGTGGTCGGCGTGCAGATGCGACACCAGCGCCACGTCCGCGCGCCAGGCGCCGGGCGGCGGCAGCGCGCCGCGACGGCGGCGGAGATGGGCGAGGCGCTGGGCGAACAGGGGGTCGGTGAGCAGGCGCACGTCCGAGTCGGCGACCGTGCAGGTCGCGTGACCCCACCAGGTGATCTCCACCGGCACCCCTTTGCCTCCTTCGCGCGACTCCCCCGAAGCCTACGGGCAGGAGTATGGTCGGCGCCGAAACCCAGAGGTGAGGGGGACGCCATGGGACCGGTGCGGGTCACGGCGATCGCGAGTCTGACGCCGCTGGAGGAGCTGGACGCCGATCCCTTCCTGGTGGACTCTCGCAGCCAGCACGCGATGTGCGCCCGCTGGGCCGCCGAGCGGGGCTACATCGTCAGCCGGGAGCTCCTGGTGCGGGGAGTGCGGGCCGACCACTGCGTGCTGTGGGACGGCGTACGGCCGGGGATCGATCTGTTCGTGGCACCCAGCCGCCGGGTGCTGGAGAGCGCGCTGTCGTCCGTCGAGGAGTTCACTGCGGAGTGCGCTCGGCGCGGGGTGCGGGTGGAGACGGTGGGGTTCGAGGAGCCCTGCTACGACGCCCAGATGAAGGCGCGGGTGCATCGGCGCCTGTCCATGCCGACCGCCGGATACGACGGGCGCTGAGGCGCCCGGTCCTCAGGTGACGGACCCCGTTGTCGGACCCCGTTGTCGGACCCTTGTGACAGTCTGAAGTACAGGCTCGCACCGACGACGGGCCAGGACGTGAGGTGGGCGGGCGTGCGTGGCGGGCGTTGGCGGCGGGTCGCCAGTCAGATGGGGCGGAGCGTCACCGTGTGGGCGGTCTCCACTCTCACCATGCTCGTGCTCGCCGGCATCCTGCCCGACTTCCGGCTCCAGTCCGCCAACGGCGAGAGCGCCACCCACATCGCCGTCACCGCCGCGTTCGGCGCCGGTGCCTTCGGTGTGCTGTCGGCCCTCGTCTGGCCGCTGCTCGTACGGCTGTTGCTGCTCGTGCCGGCGCTGGTTCTGGGGCTGCTCGTCTTCGTCCTGAACGGGTCGCTGCTGCTGGTCGCCCTGCGGCTCAACCCGTCCAGCAGCGCCGAGGCGGCTCCCGAGACGGCCGTGGTCGTGGCCGCCGTGATGTCCGCCGTCGCCTCCGCTACCGGCGCCGCCCTGGCCGTGCGCGACGACGACGCGTACCGGCGGCGGCTCTACCGCCTCGCCGACCGCCGCCGCAGACGTCTGCCGCCGAGCCCGTCCGCCCCGGGCACGGTCTTCCTGCAACTCGACGGCGTCGGCCACGATGTACTCCTGGCCGCGGTCGGCAAGGGCCTGCTGCCCACCGTCGCCAGGTGGCTGGAGGGCAGCCACCGGCTCACCCCCTGGCGCACCGACTGGTCCAGCCAGACCGGCGCCAGCCAGCTCGGCATCCTGCACGGCAGCAACCACGACGTCCCGGCGTTCCGCTGGTACGAGAAGGACAGCCGCGAGGTGATGGTCTGCAACCGGCCGACCAGTGCCGCCGAACTCCAGCGCCGCGCCGTCGAGCACACCGGCGACGGCGGCCTCCTCACCGCCGACGGCGCGAGCCGCGGCAACCTCTTCAGCGGCGGCGCCGACGAGCAGGCCCTGGTGCTGTCCATCGCCACCCGCCGCCGCGGCCGGGACAACCGCTCCCGGGCGGGCTACTTCGCCTACTTCTCCGACCCGGCCAACGCCGTGCGCACCGCCATGTCCTTCGTCGCCGAAGTCGGCCGCGAAATGGGCGAGTCCACCCGGGCCCGGGTCCGCAGGCAGCGCCCGCGCGTCGCACGGGGCGGCCTCTACCCCTTCGTCCGCGCCTTCGCGACCGTCGTCGAACGGGACGTCGTCGTCGCCGCCGTGATGGGCGACATGCTCGCCGGACGCACCGCCGTCTACGCCGACCTGGTGGCGTACGACGAAGTGGCGCACCACTCCGGGCCGGCCAGCCGCGACGCCGAGAAGGTCCTCGGACGCCTCGACCGCGCCCTCGCGCTGATCGCGAACGTCGCCGAGCACGCCCCGCGGCCGTACCGGATCGTCGTCCTGTCCGACCACGGCCAGAGCCCCGGCGAGACCTTCCGCGCCCGCTACGGCCTCGGCCTCGGCGAGCTGGTGCGGGCCGGCTGCGGGCTGCCAGTGCCCCGCAAGGTGCAGCGCACGCACAGCGGGGCCGAGGCCCGTGCGGCCGTGCGCGCGGCGCTGCGCCGGCCCGTCGAGGAGGGCGGGGAGCAGCACCGGCCCTCCCGCCGCCGTTCGGAGCCGCTCGTGCTGGCCTCCGGCAACCTCGGCCTGGTCTCCTTCCCGGACGTGCCGCACCGGATGACCAAGGAGGAGATCGACGCCCGCCATCCGGCGCTGCTGACGACCCTCGCCAACCATCCCGGCATCGGCTTCCTGCTCGTCCGCAGCGAGGAGCACGGCGGGGTCGTGCTGGGTGCGTACGGCGCCGAGATCCCGCTCGGCCGACTCGGTGACGGGCCGGGCCCGTTGGAGGCATTCGGCCCCGGCGCCGCCGACGCCGTGCGCCGCACCCACTCCTTCCCGCACACCGCCGACATCATGGTCAACTCCTTCCATGACCCGGCCGACGGCGAGGTCCTCGCCTTCGAGGAGCAGATCGGCTCGCACGGCGGGCTCGGCGGCGCGCAGGGCAGACCGTTCCTGCTCTCCCCGGTCGCCCTCTCCGAGCCGGTCGAGGACGGGCGCGACATCGTGGGCGCCGAGCACGTCCACCGGGTACTGCGCCGCTGGCTGCGGGAGGCGGACGGTCCTCAGGTGCCGGTCACCGATGAGGGAGAGCAGGAGCGGGCCGCCTGAAATCCGGCTGCGGTGAGCCGGAATGTGATCGGATGGGACCCCAAGGAACACCCAGGATTCGGAAGGATTCACCGTGGCAACCACGCGCTCCGCACACACCGTCTGGGAAGGCAACCTGATCGAGGGCAGCGGTGTCGTCAACTTCGACTCCTCCGGTGCCATCGAGGCGCAGCCGGTCACGTGGGCCTCGCGTTCTCAGGACGCGAACGGCAAGACCAGCCCCGAGGAGCTGATCGCCGCCGCGCACTCCAGCTGCTTCTCCATGGCGCTGTCGCACGCCTTGAACGGCGCCGGCACCCCGCCCACCAAGCTCATCACCTCGGCCGACGTCAGCTTCCAGCCGGGTGAGGGCATCACCGGAATCCACCTCACCGTCGAGGGCACGGTCCCCGGCATCGACAACGACGCGTTCGTCTCCGCCGCCGAGGACGCCAAGAAGAACTGCCCGGTCAGCCAGGCCCTCACCGGCACGACGATCACGCTGTCGGCCAAGCTCGCCTGACCCCGGCCTCCCTTCGATGCCGCGCCCGGAAAGCGGGCGCGGCATTGACATTCCTGCACTCAAGTTTTGTGCTGGAGTCTGAGGAGTGCCCTGGCGGAAGGGGACGGAGATGGCACGTGCGGTCGGGATCGATCTCGGGACCACGAACTCGGTGGTGGCCGTGCTGGAGGGCGGCGAACCCACCGTCGTCGCGAATGCGGAGGGGGCCAGGACCACACCGTCGGTCGTGGCCTTCGCCAAGAACGGGGAGGTGCTGGTCGGGGAGGTCGCCAAACGGCAGGCAGTGACGAACGTGGAGCGGACCGCCCGCTCGGTGAAGCGGCACATGGGCGACGCGAGCTGGCGTTTCCCGGACCAGGGCGCCATCGACGGCACGCGCTACCGGGCGCAGGAGCTGTCCGCGCGGGTGCTGCAGAAGCTGAAGCGGGATGCGGAGGCCTACCTCGGCGAGGACGTCACGGACGCGGTGATCACCGTACCGGCGTACTTCGACGACTCGCAGCGGCAGGCGACCAAGGAGGCCGGGGAGATCGCGGGCCTGAAGGTCCTGCGGATCATCAACGAGCCGACGGCCGCGGCCCTCGCCTACGGCCTCGACCGCGGCGAGGAGCAGACCGTGCTGGTCTTCGACCTCGGCGGCGGCACCTTCGACGTGTCGCTCCTGGAGATCGGCGACGGCGTCATCGAGGTCAAGGCGACCAACGGCGACACCCACCTCGGCGGCGACGACTGGGACCAGCGGATCGTCGAGTACCTGGCCAAGAAGTTCAAGGGGCAGAACGGCATCGACCTCGGCAACGACAAGATGGCCCTGCAGCGGCTGCGCGAGGGCGCCGAGAAGGCCAAGATCGAGCTGTCCAGTTCGTCCGAGACGACGATCAACCTGCCCTACATCACCGCCTCCGCCGAGGGGCCGCTGCACCTCGACGAGAAGATGACCCGCGCCCATTTCCAGGAGCTCACCGCCGATCTCCTCGACCGCTGCAAGACCCCCTTCCACCAGGCGGTCAAGGACGCCGGCATCAAGCTCGCCGCGGTCGACCACGTCATCCTCGTCGGCGGCTCGACCCGGATGCCCGCGGTCACCGACCTGGTCAAGGAACTCACCGGCAAGGACCCGCACAAGGGCGTCAACCCCGACGAGGTCGTGGCCGTCGGCGCGACCCTTCAGGCGGGCGTCATCCGCGGCGACGTCAAGGACGTCCTCCTGCTCGACGTCACCCCGCTGTCCCTCGGCATCGAGACCAAGGGCGGCATCATGACGAAGCTCATCGAGCGCAACACGACCATCCCGACCCGGCGTTCGGAGATCTTCACCACCGCCACCGACAACCAGCCCTCGGTCGGCATCCAGGTCTACCAGGGCGAGCGCGAGATCGCCGCGTACAACAAGAAGCTGGGCGTCTTCGACCTGACGGGGCTGCCGCCCGCCCCGCGCGGGGTCCCGCAGATCGAGGTCGCCTTCGACATCGACGCGAACGGAATCATGCACGTGTCGGCCAAGGACCTCGCCACCGGCCGCGAGCAGAAGATGACGGTGACCGGCGGCTCGGCGCTTCCCAAGGACGACATCGACCGCATGATGCGGGAGGCCGAGCAGTACGCCGAGGAGGACCGGGCGCGCCGCGAGGCCGCCGAGACCCGCAACCAGGCCGAACAGCTCGTCTACCAGACGGAGAAGTTCATCCGGGACAACGAGGAGCGGATCCCCGCCGACACCAGGACGGAGGTCCAGGAAGCGGCCACGGAACTGAAGGGGCTCCTGGAGCGCAACGCCGAGACCAACGAACTCCGCACCGGCGTCGAGAAACTCGCCACCGTCAGCCAGAAGATGGGCCAGGCCATGTACGCCCAGGCCGACCAGGGCTCCACCGGCAGCGGCACCGAACAGCACACCGCACCACAGGACGAGGAGGGCGTGGTCGACGCCGAGATCGTCGACGAGGAACGCGACACGAAGGGCGGCGCAGCGTAGGCGTCAGGCGCCCGTCTTCTCCCAGCCCCGCCGCTCCGGCCGCGGCCCCAACTGCCTGGGGTCGCGGCTGCGGTAGACCACGTACGGGCGGAACAGGTACTGCACCGGCGCACTGAACATGTGCACCAGGCGGGTGTACGGCACCAGGGCGATCAGCGCCGTGCCGATCACCGCGTGGACCCGGTACAGCACCGGTGCGCCCGCCATCAGGTCCGTCTTCGGCTGGAGGGTGAACAGGCTGCGGGCCCAAGGGGCAATGGAAGCACGGTAGTTGTAGCCGTCACCGGAGGTGTGGGCGAGCTTGGCGGCCATGCCCATGGCGATGGCGGCGAGCAGGACGGCGTACATGAGCTTGTCGTTCACGGTCGTCGCCCGGAAGATCGGGGCGTGCGTGCGGCGGCGGTATACGAGCAGCAGGACGCCGGCGACCGCGAGCACACCGGCCACCGTGCCGCCGTAGAGCGAGAACAGGTGGTACGTGTGCTCGCCGACGCCTATCGAGTCGGTCCACGACTTCGGGACGAACAGGCCCGCCAGATGGCCGGCCAGCACGAAGAGGATGCCGTAGTGGAAGGCCGGGGAGGCGATGTTCAGCAGCTTCGACTCGTACAGCTGCGACGAACGCGTGGTCCAGCCGAACTTGTCGTAGCGGTAGCGCCAGACCAGGCCGGCGACGAGGAGGGCGAAGGCCACGTACGGCAGGACGCCCCAGAGGAGTGTGGTCATGTGCGGATTCCTGTGTGTGCGATGGGCAGTGTGGCGCAGACGGCATCCAGGACGGATGCGTACGGTGTGCCGAAGTCGGTGAGCCTGGCCCGGAGCTGCCCCAGGCCCTCGCGGTGTTCCGTCAGGAGGCCCGTGTCGCCGGTGCGGGCGGCGAACTCCAGCACCGCGGGCAGGAAGTCGGGCAGTTCCTCGCCGGTGAACTCCAGGCCGGCGGCGCGGTAGACCTCCTTGAAGCGGACCAGCGACATACCGCGCCGCCGGGTGTCCCCGTCCCGCCACCAGCTCAGATAGAGGCTGTGCCGGTTCTTGAAGTCGAAGACCTGGACGTAGTGGGCGGCCAGTTCCTGGGGTGGGGTGACGGCCGCGTGGTCGGTGAACTCCCGCAGCTGCGGGGCCGCTTCGCGCAGCAGGGGCAGCCGGGCGCGGAAGTCGTCGTCGGGATAGGTCAGGCAGAGCGCTGCCGCCTGGTACAGCACGGCGTCCGAGGGCATCAGGTCTCCTTCGCATCGTCCGTGGTCTGGCGTCTGCGCAGGGCGTGGAAGTTCTCCACCGACACCAGCGGCAGCTGCCTGCGTCCCGAGTCCTGGCCGAACGGGCCGTCGCCGCCCATGCCCGGCCCGCCCTCGTAGTCGAGGCTGCAGCCCTCCGGGAGCGCGGACTCCTCCAGGCGGCGCGCGTCCCCGACGGCGGCCGTCGGGATCACATACCGGTCCTCGTACTTGGCGATCGCCAGCAGCCGGTACATCTCCTCGACCTCGGCGGGCGTCATGCCGACGGCGGCCGTGACCGCCTCGTCGGGTTCCTCACCCAGGTTGACCGCCCGCATGTGGGAGCGCATCGCTGCGAGCTTCTCCAGCGAGGCGCGCACCGGGGCCGTGTCGCCGGCGGCGAACAGCTCCGCCAGGTACTCCAGCGGGATGCGCAGGGTGTCGATGGCACCGAACAGGTTCCCGGCGTCCTCCCCGTCGTGCCCGGTCTCCGTCAGCGCGTCCACCACCGGCGACAGCGGCGGGATGTACCAGACCATCGGCATGGTGCGGTACTCGGGATGGAGGGGGAGCGCCACCCTGTATTTGCTGATCAGCGCGTGCACGGGGGAGCGGCGGGCCGCCTCCAGCCAGTCGTACGGGATCCCCGCCTCCTCGGCCGCCCGCCGCACCGCGGGTTCGGCCGGGTCCAGGAAGACCCCCAACTGGGCTTCGTACAGGGCCTTTTCGTCCCGCACCGAAGCCGCCGCGGTCACCTTGTCGGCGTCGTACAGCACGACCCCGAGATAGCGAAGCCGCCCCACGCAGGTCTCCGAGCAGACCGTCGGCAGCCCGACCTCCACCCGCGGATAGCAGAGTGTGCACTTCTCGGCCTTGCCGGTGCGGTGATTGAAGTACACCTTCTTGTACGGGCATCCCGTCACGCACATCCGCCAGCCCCGGCAGCGGTCCTGGTCGACCAGGACGATGCCGTCCTCGGCCCGCTTGTACATCGCGCCGGACGGACAGGACGCCACACAGGACGGGTTGAGGCAGTGCTCGCAGATGCGCGGCAGATAGAACATGAAGGTCTGCTCGAACTCGAACTTCACCTTGTCCGAGGCCTGCCTGCGGGTCCGCTCGACCATCGGGTCGAGGTCGCCGTACGCCGGAGCGCCCGCGAGGTTGTCGTCCCAGTTCGAGGACCACTCGATCTTCATCGGTTTGCCGTCGAGCTGGGAGACGGGGCGGGCCACGGGGTAGTCGTCGCCGAGCGGGGCGTCGGTGAGATTGCGGTACTCGTAGGTCCAGGGTTCGTAGTAGTCCTTGATCTCCGGGAGCCTGGGGTTGGCGAAGATCCCGGCGAGCTTGTGGAGACGGCCGCCGGCCTTGAGCTTCAGCGCGCCGCGCCGGTTGAGCTCCCAGCCGCCGCGCCACCTGTCCTGGTCCTCGTAGCGGCGTGGGTAGCCCTGTCCGGGGCGGGTCTCGACGTTGTTGAACCAGACGTACTCCATGCCCTGCCGGTTGGTCCACGCCTGTTTGCAGGTGACCGAGCAGGTATGGCAGCCGATGCACTTGTCGAGGTTCATGACCATGGCGATCTGGGCCATCGGACGCATCAGTACTCGACCTCCTGGCTGCGGCGGCGGACGACCGTCACCTCGTCGCGCTGGTTGCCCGTCGGGCCGAGGTAGTTGAAGGCCCACGACAACTGGGCGTATCCGCCGATGAGATGGGACGGCTTGAGGATCAGCCGGGTGAGCGAGTTGTGGATGCCGCCGCGCCTGCCGGTCGTCTCCGCCTTCGGGACGTTCACCGTGCGCTCCTGCCCGTGGTGCATATAGACCGTGCCGACCGGCATGCGGTGCGAGACGACCGCCCGGGCGGTGACCACACCGTTGCGGTTGACCGCCTCGATCCAGTCGTCGTCCCGGACGCCGATCGCCTCGGCGTCCTGCGGGGACATCCAGATGTTCTGGCCGCCGCGGGAGAGGGCGAGCATGAACAGGTTGTCCTGGTACTCGGAGTGGATGGACCACTTGTTGTGCGGGGTGAGGTAACGGACCGTCACCTCCCGTTGCCCGTCCGGGCCGAGGACCGGCTCGCCGAACAGCTTGTTCATGTCGAGCGGCGGCCGGTAGACGGGGAGCGCCTCGCCCAGCTCGTGGATCCAGTCGTGGTCGAGGAAGAAGTGCTGGCGTCCGGTGAGGGTGTGCCAGGGCTTGAGGTGCTCGGTGTTGAGGGTGAAGGCGGTGTAGCGGCGGCCGCCGGACTCGCTGCCCGACCACTCCGGTGACGTGATCACCGGCACGGGGGCGGCCTGCGTGTCGGCGTAGGTGATCCGCTTGCCCTCGTGCTCGGCGGCCAGGTGCGCCATCTCCTGCCCGGTGCGTTCCTCCAGGGTGCGGAAACCCTGTGTGGCGAGGCGCCCGTTGGTGGTGCCGGACAGGGCGAGGATGGTGTTCGCGGCCTTCACCGCCGTGTCGAGGGAGGGGCGGCCCTGGTATCCGGTGCCGTTCAACTCCCGCAGCCGCTCGACCTCCTCGTCCGGCTTGAGCAAGATCCCCTTGGCGGGCAGGCCGAGTTCCTCCACAAGCGGCCCAAGTGCCGTGAATTTCCTGCCGATTGCGGTGTAGTCGCGTTCCACGACGGTCAGGTTCGGCAGGGTCCTGCCGGGCACCGGATCGCACTCTCCGCGTTTCCAGTCCTGTACGACCCCGCCGGGCTGGGCGATCTCGCCGGGAGTGTCGTGCTGGAGCGGGGTCGCCACCAGGTCCTTGCGCACCCCCAGATGATCGACGGCCAGCTCGCTCAGTCGTTCCGCGAGCGCCTTGAAGGTGTCGAAGTCGGTGCGCGCCTGCCACGGCGGGTCCACGGCCGGGGTGAAGGAGTGCACGTAGGGGTGCATGTCGGTGGACGACAGGTCGTGCTTCTCGTACCAGGTCGCGGCGGGCAGCACGACGTCCGACAGCAGCGTGGACGAGGTCTGCCGGAAGTCCAGGGACAGCAGCAGGTCGAGCTTGCCCTCGGGCGCCTCGTCCCGCCAGATCACATCGCGCGGCCGCTCGCCGGGGCCGGCCTCCTGGGCGCTGAGCGACGAGTGCGTGCCCAGCAGATGCTTCGTGAAGTACTCGGCGCCCTTGGCCGACGAGCCGAGCAGGTTGGCCCGCCACAGGGTCAGCACACGAGGCCAGTTCTCCGGGGCGTCCGGGTCCTCGCAGGCGAACTTCAGCGTCCCGGCGCGCAGTTCGGCCACCGCCTTGGCCACCGGGTCGCCGAAGACCTCGCCCAGCTCCAGCGGACTGCGGTCGAAGGTCGGATACGACGGCATCCACCCCGAACGCGCCGACAGCGCAAGGCAGTCCGCGCCCGTCATCCCCTCGAACCGGCCCTCGCCGAGCGGCGACGCCAGCACCTCGGCCGTGAACCGGTCGTAGCGCCACTGGTCGGTGTTCAGGAACCAGTACGCGGTCCCGATCATCTGGCGCGGCGGCCGCGACCAGTCCGACCCGGCCGCCAGCGTCGCCCACCCCGTCACCGGGCGGCACTTCTCCTGGCCGACGTAGTGCGCCCAGCCGCCGCCGTTGCGGCCCTGGCAGCCGGTCAGCTGGAGCAGGGCGAGGAAGGCGCGGTAGATCGTCTCGGAGTGGAACCAGTGGTTGGTGCCGGCGCCCATGAGGATCATGCAGCGGCCCTTGGAGCGTTCGGCCGTCCGCGCGAACTCCCTGGCAATCTTTATGCACTTGGCCGCCGGTACGGACGTGTGCACCTGCTGCCAGGCGGGGGTGCCTGGCGCCTCCGCGTCCTCGTAGGAGGCGGGCCAGCTGCCCGGGAGGCCGGTGCGGTGGACGCCGTACTGGGCGAGGAGCAGGTCGTGGACCGTCGTCACCAGGGGGCCGCCCTTGCCGCCCAGCCGGGTTGCCGGAACACCGCGCCGTACGACGTCGCCGCGTCCCTGGCCGTGCTCGCCGCCCTCGGTGTCGAAGCGGGGGAGCAGCACCTCGACGCTTCCGGACGCCTCATGGCCGTAGAGGGTCAACTGCGGTTCCAGTAGCCCGAGTTCGAGGTTCCAGCGCCCCTTGCCCGACTCCGTCCAGCGGAAGCCCAGGGACCCGTTCGGGACGACCGCGCGGCCGCTTGCCGCGTCCAGCACGACCGTCTTCCACTCGGCGCCCTCGCCGCGCTGCCCGAGGTCGGTGGCGCGCAGGAACTTGGCGGGGACGTGGCCGCCGTCCTTCTCGGCCAGCGTGACCAGAAAGGGCAGGTCCGTGAACTGCCGTACGTAGTCGGCGAAGAAAGGGGTCTCGCGGTCGACGAAGAACTCCTTGAGGATCACATGCCCCATCGCGAGCGCCAGCGCGCCGTCCGTGCCCGGGTGCGGGTGCAGCCATTCGTCCGCGAACTTGGCGTTGTCCGCATAGTCCGGCGCCACCACCACGACCTTCTGGCCGCGGTAGCGGGCCTCCGCCATCCAGTGGGCGTCGGGGGTGCGGGTGACCGGGACGTTCGAGCCCCACATCATCAGATAGGCCGCGTCCCACCAGTCGCCCGACTCCGGTACGTCGGTCTGGTCGCCGAAGACCTGCGGGGAGGCCACGGGCAGGTCGGCGTACCAGTCGTAGAAGGAGAGCATCGGGGCGCCGATGAGCGAGTGGAAACGGGCCCCCGCGGCGTGCGACACCATCGACATCGCCGGGATGGGGGAGAACCCGGCGATGCGGTCGGGGCCGTACGTCTTGATGGTGTGGACGTGCGCGGCGGCGACGAGCTCGACCGCCTCGTCCCAACTCGCCCGCACCAGACCGCCCTTGCCGCGGGCCCGCTGGTAACGGCGGCGGCGCTCGGGGTCGTTCTGGATGTCGGCCCACGCCAGCACGGGGTCTTGCAGACGCTGTTTCGCCTCCCGGTACAGCTCCAGCAGGACGCCCCTGATGTACGGGTGGCGCACGCGGGTCGGCGAGTACGTGTACCAGGAGAAGGCGGCGCCGCGCGGGCAGCCGCGGGGTTCGTACTCGGGGCGGTCGGGACCGACGCTCGGATAGTCCGTCTGCTGCGTCTCCCAGGTGATGATGCCGTCCTTGACGTACACCTTCCAGCGGCACGAGCCCGTGCAGTTCACGCCGTGCGTGGAGTTCACGACCTTGTCGTGGCTCCATCGGTCCCGATAGAAGGCGTCCGCCTCGCGTCCGCCGGTCAGAGCGATGCTGTGCAGGTCGGGGGCGGGTGTGCCGGGGCGGAAAAACCGTCCGGCGCGCAGCAGGGCCGCTCCCGGCTCGGTGGGCGGTATTCGCGTGTCGGCCACGTGCCTCGCTCCCTTGCTCGCCCTGTGCTTCGACGCTAGGGGCGGGCAAGGGAGCGCACCTGTTCAGGCACCCGTACGGGTGCACGGGGAAGGCGTCAGGGCTTGCGGGCGACTCCCGCGTACACAGGCACGATGCCCTCCGCCTGAGCCGCCACGTCCTCGGCCTCCGGGCGCCACCCGGTCACCGGGATCACACCGGGGCCGAGCAGCTCCAGACCCTCGAAGAAGCGCTGGAACTCGGTGATCGGGCGGGGGTAGAAGGGGGTGCCGCCGGCCCGGAAGGCGCCGGCCGCCTTGGCGATGGCCTCCGGGTTCAGGTCGGGGGTGACCTGCGAAAGGATCAGGTAGCTGCCCGGGGCGAGGGCTGCGACGTACTGCTGCAGCAGGCCGTGGACGTCGTCGCCGTCGGTCTCGTCGCCCAGGTAGTGGGTCAGCGCCACCAGTGACAGCGCGACCGGTTGCGCGAGGTCCAGGGACTCGGCGGCCCGCGCGAGCAGGGTGTCGATGTCCCGCACGTCCGCGTGGACGTAGTCCGTGCTGCCTTCGGCGGTGCCGCGCAGCAGCGCTTCGGCGTGGCGGAGCACGATCGGGTCGTTGTCCGCGTACACCACCTTGGACTCCGGCGCGGTTTCCTGCGCCACCTGGTGCAGATTGGGCTCGGTGGGGATGCCGGTGCCGATGTCCAGGAACTGGCGTATCCCGGCCTCGGCAGCCGTGCGGACGGCCCGGTGCATGAACCGGCGGTTGGCGCGCGCCCCGCGTACCACCGTGCCGTCCACGGCCAGGATCCTGCGGGCCAGCTCCTCGTCCACCGGGTAGTTGTCCTTGCCGCCCAGCCACCAGTCGTACACACGGGCCGGGTGCGGCCGGCTGGTGTCGATCTGCGGTGCGGCATCGGATCCGGTCATGCGGTGTCTTCTCCTCGGAGTGGGAAAGGTGCTGCGTGACTCAGAACTCCTCGCGGAACTCCCGCAGGATCTTCTTCGTGCGCTGGGCCGACGCGGCACCGGCCGTCATATGGTCGAGGACCTCCAGATGCGCGGAGACCTCCTTGCGCGAGTCGAGATACAGGGCCCCGGTCAGGTACTCGGTGAACACCATGTCGGGCAGCTCGGGCTCGCCGAAGCGGAACAGTGTGAAGGGCGCGTACGTCCCCGGGTGCGGGCCGTTCTTGAACTCGGCGATCTGCAGCGTGACCCGGTCCCGTTCGGCGAACTCCAGCAGCTTGTCCAGCTGGTCGCGCATCACCTCGCCGCGGATGCTCACCGGGCGCCGCAGAACCGTTTCGTCCATGATCACCCACAGATGGGGCGGGTCCGGGCGGTCCAGCAGCCGCTGCCGGGCCATCCGCAGGGACACATGCCGTTCGATGGTCTCGGGTCCGGTCTGCCCGACTGTGCCCGCCTCCATCACCGCATGTGCGTACTCCTCGGTCTGCAGCAGCCCGGGCACGAAGTGCGGCTCGTAGGAGCGGATGATGGTGGCGGCGCCCTCCAGGCTCACATACAGGCTGAACCAGTCCGGCAGCACGTCGTGGAACCGCTGCCACCAGCCCGGCCGGTTCGCCTCCTCGGCCAGCGCGACGAACGCCGCCGCCTCGTCGTCCGGGACGCCGTACGTCTCCAGCAGCACCTGGACGTACGGGATCTTCAGGGCGACCTCGGCCATCTCCATCCGCCGTACGGTCGCGGGGGCCACCCGCAGGACGCGCGCCGCCTCCTCGCGCTTCAGCCGGGCAGCCTCCCGCAGCTCCTGCAGGCGCCTGCCCAGCACCACCTGGCCCACAGTGGGCGCGGGACGCCGCTCACTCACGCCACGCCTCCCCTACGCGCCGAAGTAATGCGCGAAGCAGTGTTTCATGTTCCGCCGACAGTCTCACGGGATCGGCGGTGAGGCGCTCGCCACGCGGGCCGTCAGGGCGTCAGCGACTGAAGGTACTTGACCGTCGCCGGGTCGGCCGGGAGAAGCGTCTCGATGGCCAGCTCGGCGACCGTCACATCCATGGGAGTGTTGAAGGTGGAGATGGAGGAGATGAAGGACAGTGTCCGGCCCTCGTGCTCGATCTGCATCGGCAGCGCGAAATAGGGGACCGGTTCGGCCGGTTCGCCGCTGTGCTCCGGCTTCTGCTCCCGCTCCGGCACCGGGTAGGCCGCGACCTCCGCGTGCAGCGCCCGCAGTGGTGCCGAGCGGTGCAGGGCGATCTCCCGCTCCATCTGTGCCAGCAGATGCCCGCGCCACTCGCGCAGGTTGCGGATGCGGGGCGCGAGACCGTCCGGGTGCAGCGTCAACCGCATGGCGTTCAGCGGGGGTTGGAGCAGGGACTCCGAGACGCCCTCCATGAGCATCATGACGCCCCGGTTGGCCGCGACCACGTTGTACACCGAGTCCACCACCAGCGCCGGGTAGGGCTCGTAGCACTGGATGAGGCGCTCCATGCCCTGGCGCAGGGCGTCCAGCGCGGGGGAGTCCAGCGGGGTCTCCGGGTAGTGCGGGGCGTAACCGGCCGCCAGCAGCAGGGCGTTGCGCTCGCGCACCGGGACATCCAGATGCTCGGCCAGCCGCAGCACCATCTCCTCGCTCGGCCGCGAACGGCCCGTCTCGATGAAGCTGATGTGCCGCGCCGATGAGTCCGCCCGCAGCGCCAGCTCCAGCTGGCTCACCCGGCGGCGCTCCCGCCAGGACCGCAGCAGGGGGCCGACGCCTTTGTCGTTGGGGGCGGTGGCCGAGGCGCTGGTTCCCGTCGCGACAATGGTCATACGTACGACCGTAGTCGAGGAGCGCAGATCATGACCTGGCGGCAGAAGAACCCGACCTTGGAGACCGCCGCGGTGTACCGGGCCAGAGTGCGGGGCTGTCTGCTGGGCGGCGCGGTCGGGGACGCCCTCGGCTACCCGATCGAGTTTCTGTCCCTGGACCGCATCCGCACGGTCCACGGCGAACGCGGGGTGACCGGATTCGTGCCCGGTGCGTACGGCGCGATGGGCCTGATCAGCGACGACACGCAGATGACGCTGTTCACCGTCGAGGCCCTGATCGAGGCGCACGCCCGGGAGCGGATCAGGGGGATCGGCGGCGCCTGGGCGCAGATGCTGCGCGAGGCGTACGAGCGCTGGCTGGAGACCCAGTCGAAGCCGGGTCCGGAGCAGGACGCCCCCAGGGGCGGTCTGATCAGCGAGCCCTGGCTGTACGCCCGCCGCGCGCCCGGCAACGCCTGCCTCTCCGGGGTCGCCCAGAAGTACCACCCCGACCCGATGCTCAAGCTGGACGGCAAGCCGGGGCAGGTCAACCCCGACTCCAAGGGCTGCGGCACGGTGATGCGCTCGGCCCCCTTCGGCCTGATCAACACCCCCGGCGGGGCCTTCGAGATGGCCGCCCGCGGCGCCCAGATCACCCACGGCCACCCCACCGGCTACTACGCGGCGGGCGCCCTGGCCGCGATCGTGGCGTACGTCGTCGAGGGGGACTCCCTGGAGGGCGCGGTGGTGCGCACGCTCCGGCTGCTGGCCCGTCACCCCGGCCACGAGGAGACGACGGCCGCCCTGGAAGGGGCCCTCGACCTGGCCGCGCAGGGACGGCCGACGGCCGGGAACGTCGAGAACCTCGGCGCCGGCTGGGTCGCCGAGCAGGCCCTCGCCATCGGCGTCTACTGCGCCCTCGCCGAGCCCGACGTCGAGGCCGCCCTGCTGCTCTCCGTGAACCACTCCGGCGACAGCGACTCCACCGGTTCCATCTGCGGCAACCTCGTCGGCGCGGTACACGGAGACGTCGGCCTGCCGCACGAGTGGGTCGAGCAGGTCGAGGGCCGGGCCAGGATCGCCGCCATCGCGGACGACCTGGCGGCGGAGCGCCTGCATCAGTGACTCCGAGGGGTCCCGAGGTGTCCCCGGCCGGACCCCGGGAACCCTTGTGACCAGGACCGCAGTCATCTGCTGTGGCACGCTGAAGAAGCACCCCGTGCCGAGGAAGGAGCGAGGCCATGCCCGTGGAACCGTTGTCGCAGAAGGAGATCGAGGACCGGCTCGCCGAGTTGCCGGGGTGGTCGGCCGAAGACGACCGGCTCACCCGCTCCTACCGGCTCGGCTCGCACTTCGCGGCCACCGCGATGGTCATCCACATCGCCCAGGTCCAGGACGAGCTCGACCACCACTCCGACCTCACCCTCGGCTACAACACGGTCTCGCTGTCCGTGAACACGCACAGCGTGGGCGGAGCCGTCACCGAGCTGGACTTCGAGCTCGCGCGCAAGGTCGAGGATCTGGCACCGGGACACGGGGCACACTGATCCGTGTGCTCGACTACGACAAGGAAGCCGCTGCGTACGACACCACCCGCGGCGGCGAACCGAGGGCCGAGGCAGCCGCGGACGCCGTACTGGGCCTGATCCCCGCAGCCACCGGCCGGCTCCTCGACGTCGGCTGCGGCACCGGCATCGTCACCCGGCGCCTCGTGGCCGCGCGGCCCGCCACCCGGGTGACGGGCGCCGACCTGACGTACGGCATGGCCCGGATGGCCGCCGGGCGCCTGCCCGGCTCGGTCCTGCTGGCCGACAGCCGCCGGCTGCCGTTCGCCGACCGGACCTTCGACGCGGTCACCAGCGTCTGGCTGCTGCACCTCCTGGACGAGCCGGAGGACGTCCGCGCCGTCGTCGCCGAGTGCGCCCGCGTCCTCAGGCCCGGCGGTGTGTACGTCACCACCGTCGACAAGGCCGCCGCCCACGACGTCGGCAGCGACATCGACGCCGTCCTCGCCGCCCGCCCGCGCCGCCCTGCCCCGGACGCCGCCCCGCTCGTGGAGTCGTACGCCGCCGCGCACCGTCTGCACCCTGCGGGGCAGGCCCGTTTCCCGGGCCGCGGTCAGGGCCGCAGCCCCCGCCGCACCGCCGCCGATCTGCGGCGCGGCTGGTTCACCCGACTGCCGCCCGGCGACCCGCTCACCGAACGGTTCGTGTCACGGCTGGCAGCCCTGCCCGACCAGGAACGGCCGCGCGCAGACCCGGAGTTCAGCCTCCGGGCCTTCAGGAAGCCGGCGGTCGACCAGGCAGTCAGGCAGCCTCCGGGCGGCTGAAGTCCATCGTCCAGTTGGTCACCCACGTCTCCTCGCCATCGACGGAGAACGCCTGCTCCCAGTGCGCGGAGGCGGAGGACATGCCCGCCCATACGAACCGCACCCGGACGTCCTTCCCTTCGTGCGTGTCGTCGCCGTAGAACTCGCCGCGACCGCCGTCGAAGCGCCCGACGACCGGCGGGAACAGCTTTCCGCTGCGGCTGGCGGCCCAGTTCAGGGACCACGCCTCGGTCTCCCGGTCGAAGAGCCGAAGAGTCGCGCCCTTGGCTCCCAGATACGGCATGTCGATCTCGTCGACGTTCGCCGCCCCGTCGAACAGCGGCCAGCAGCGGCTCGTGCCCGGGAACTCCACCCAGCCGCTGTCCGGGTCGAGGAAGTCCGTGCGGCGGCGATTCGCGACCTCCCACTCGCCGTGGAAGAAGTCGAAGTCGTGCGGGCTGCTCATGAGCGGTCTCCAGTGGTTCCTGCGGGCAGGGAGTCGGACAGGTAGGCGTCCAGGTCCGGGACTTCGGGGGCGAGCATGTGCCGTACCCAGGCATCCCGTTCGTGCAGGATCGGCGGCAGCTCGAAGACGCAGCCCATCCAGGGCAGTCGGGGCCTGATGAAGTGAGTGGGGTCGCGGTCCGGGCAGCCGGTCATCGGCTGGCCGGCCGCCGCGTTCGCGTAGTGCAGGACGTTGTCCCACACCCAGCTGTAGGCGTTGATGTACGCGCCGTCGTCGTTTCCCCTGTGAACGACGACGAACGTCGCCGGCGCAGTGCCGTCCGGCTCCGGCAGCAGCTCCGGGAGGATCTCGTACGCCGCCTTCTCCACCTCCGGCGCGATGCCGGCCGGGTCTGCGGTGACGTGGTAGCGCTTGATGTGCCGTCCCGCCACCTCGATGGGCGGCGGTACGGTCAGCAGCTTCTCCCTGAAGCGTGGTTTCTCCGTGATGGCCATGGCGAGACGCTAGGCCGACTTCACTGACACCATGTGTCAGTGAAGTCCAGCCGACTCGTCTCGATCCTGCTTCTGCTCCAGACCCGGGGCCGGATGACCGCCGCCCAGCTCGCCGAGGAGCTGGAGGTCTCCGTCCGCACGGTCTACCGGGACGTGGAGGCGCTGAGCGCGGCGGGCATCCCGCTGTACGGAGACGCGGGCCACGCCGGCGGCTACCGGCTGCTCGACGGCTACCGCACCCGGCTGACCGGCCTCACCGCCGACGAGGCCGAGGCCCTCTTCCTGGCGGGCGCCCCCGGCCCGGCCGCCGAACTCGGCCTGGGCTCGGTCCTGGCCGCCGCCCAGCTCAAGGTCCGCGCCGCCCTGCCACCGGAGCTGCGCGCCCACGCCGACCGGATCAGCGGCCGCTTCCACCTCGACGCGCCCGGTTGGTACGCGGACGCCGAGGAGGCGCCGTATCTCCCGGCGGTCGCCGACGCGGTATGGAACAGCCGCGTCCTGAACGTCCTCTACCGCCGCTGGGCCGAGCCCACCGACGTGCAGCGCCGCCTGGAACCGTACGGACTGGTCCTCAAGGCCGGCCGCTGGTACGTCGTCGCGGGCCCGGGGCCCCGCACCTTCCGCGTCGACCAGATCCTCCAACTCACCGCCTCCGACGATGAGTTCACCCGCCCGGACGGCTTCGACCTGGCCGCGTACTGGACGGCGTACCAGCGCGACTTCCACGACCGGCTGTACCGCGGCGAGGCACTGGTCCGGCTGGCACCGGGCATGCGGCTGCCGAGGGCGGTCAACTGCCGTACGGACGAGGACGGTTGGGCCGTCGCCCGGGTCCGCATCGAGTCCGTCGAGCATGCGCACGGTGAGTTTCTGCGCCTGGGCACGGACATCGAGGTGCTCCAGCCGCCCGAACTACGCGAGTGCATCGCCCGAACGGTGGCCCAACTGGCCCGAAGGTACGCCAAGTTGGCGTGAAGGCAGGGCGATGCGGCGGTAAGCGGCGGCGACCGATGGTGCCATCGTGAACGGCGTCGAGCAGGGCGACTCGGAGCACGCCGTCCAGTTCCGCTCCGGCTACAAGGACGTCCCCATCACTCCACCGGCCGGCGGCATCAAGTTCGACGGCACCCGGCTGTGGCGTATCGACCTGGGCCGCAACATCCGCTCGGGCGCGCACTACACGCAGTTCCAGGTGTACGACTACGACGGTGACGGCAAGGCCGAGCTCGCGATGAAGACGGCGGACGGCACGGTCGACGGGACGGGGACCGTGATCGGCAGTTCCTCCGCCGATCACCGCAACTCCAGCGGTTACGTGCTCGTAGGCCCCGAGTACCTGACCATGTTCAACGGACGGCAGCGGCCTGTGGACCACCAAGAACGGGCAGATCCTCTGGTCCACGGCCGCGAACGGCGTTCACGACCCTGCTGCACGACACGCAGTACCGCACGGCCCTGGCCTGGCAGAACACGGCCTGCAAGCAGCCGCCCCACCCCAGCTTCTTCATCGGCGACGGGATGGCGACGGCACCGAGGCCGACGGTGTACACACCCCGACGCCAAGGCGGTCGCCCGCACGGCGGGCGACCGCCTGAATCCCTGAACCGGGTCAGCCGACGGAGTTGGCTATTTGCCTCCGCCCAGCAGGCCGCCGAGCAGGCCGCCCACGAGACCGGTCACGACACCGAGGAGGCCGGAAAGACCGCCATTTGAGGAGTCGCTGTCGCCCTTGGACGAGACGCACGTCTGGTGGCCCAGGAGGGACACATGGATGGTTCCGTCGCACTTGGCGGGTGCCGGAGCTGCAGAGGCGCACGGCGCCATGAGGGTCAGGGCGATTACGGGGGCGGCGAGGACCGCCGCGACACGAGCGCGGTTCGACTTGCGTGGTGCCTGCGACATCACTGTCCTTTCGGCAGGGCTGAGAGCTTCCTTGATCAGGTTCAGGTGGTGATCTGCGCTCCGCAACTCGGGAATGACCCGCCGTCACCATTCGGCCCAGTCAGCCGACCGTGCAGGTCTGGTCGCCCAGCCTGAACGACGTCGGCTTCGTGTTCGCCCCCGACCAGCTCCCCGTGAACCCGAAGCCCACGGACGAACCGGCCGCCACAGTGCCGTTCCAGCTCACGTTCTTCGCGGTCACCGCCGCGCCCGACTGGGTGTAGTCGGCGTTCCACAGCTGGGTGATCCGCTGGCCGTCCGCGAAGGACCAGCCGAGTGACCAGCCGCTCCAGGCGCTCCCACCCGTATTGGTGAGCTGGACGTCGGCCTGGAAGCCGCCCGACCACTGGTTGGTGATCTTGTACGTCACCGTGCAGGCGCCGGTGGGTGTCGGGTCCGTGCTGCCTCCGCCCCCGCCGTCGCCGCCTCCGCTCGTGTCGGAGGTGTCGCCGTAGATGACACCCCGGCCGTTGGTGGAGACGTACACCCGGCCGTACACCCGCGGGTCACCGGTGATCGCCGCGCCCGTCCAGCCCCACTGATGGGCGTCGTCGTTGATGCGTGTCCAGCTCGCGCCCTTGTCGGTAGAGCGGAAGATGCCGCGGACGCCGCCGATCTTCGCGCTGGTGTAGAGGGCCTGGTACGAGGCTCCCGTCGCCGCCTTGCCGAAGCCGATCGTGTCGGCCTGCTCGACGCCGGACAGCTTGGTGAAGCTCGCCCCGCCGTCCGTGGAGTGCCACAGTCCGTACGCGCCGTCGGAAGCGCCGCCCGCCAGCCATACGTCACCCTTCGTGCCGGGCAGCGCCTTGAAACGGACGCTGTCACCGCTCGGGAGGCCGGCCGCCGCGGACGCCGTGAAGGTCGCGCCGCCGTCCGAACTGACGTAGAACTTCCCGGACTTGAAGCCGTAGAAGGTCTTCGGGTCCACCCGGTCCGACTCGACGACCGCCCCGGACGGGATACCGCTCGACGCCGACCAGGACGAGCCGAAGCCCGTCGTGTACTGGACACCCGTGCCCGCCGGGCTCCACACGAACCGGCTGCCGTCCGCCGCCGCGGCCACCGTCCCGCCGCCGCTGACGCCCGAAGGATCCGTCCCCGCGAACCAGTTGGCGCCGTTGTCCGTCGAGAACGCGATGTGCGGCCCGGAGTCGAGGTTGCCGACCCGTACGACCGTGTTCGGGTTGGTCTCCGCGAAGTCCAGACTGGTCGTCGTCGTGAAGGTCGGCGAGGTGAACATCATCGACGGGACCTTGGTCAGGTCCGTGTGCCGGAAGCCGCCGATGTCACCGAGAGCACTCAGCAGGGGAGCTCCGGACGGGGGAGATGCGAGGTCGTCGACCGCCGTCTCCTCCAGCCCCTGCACCATCGGCTTCACGGTGAACTGGCCCCCGCTGTCCCACTTGGTGAGGTCCTCGGTGCCGTAGAGCGTGGCGCCCGTCCCGTACATCATCCGGTCGGAGTTGAACGGGTCGATCTCCAGCGACTCCGTCATCCAGCCCAGTTTCGGGGCCTGTTCGGGCGGCGAGGGGTTCGCGCCGAAGGTCAGCCAGGGGGAGGACGAGACGTCGATCGTGTAGCGGTTCGAGCGGTTGGGGTACGACGTGTAGTCCCAGGCCTTGGTCCAGGTGGAGCCGCTGTCCGTGGAACGGAAGATCTGCGTGTCCGGCCACCAGGAGCTGTAGGCCGTCGTCATCACGGTCCCCGGGTGCTGCCGGTCGACGGTCAGGCCGGAGAAGCCGTAGTAGGTGTCGGCCTCCGCCACGGGACTGATGTTCGTCCAGGTCCCGGTCGCCGTCGCATACCGCCACAACTGGCCCTTGCCGCCGTCGTACGGGCCGCCCTTGTCGCTGTAGGCGAGGTAGAGATAGCCGTTCTTGGCGTCGAGGACGCCCTTGTGGGCGAGGTAGCCGGTGGGCTGCCCGGCCAGTCGGGTCCAGGTGGCCCCCGCGTCCGTGGACCGATACACCGCGTTGTCCTTGTCGGCGACCCCGACGTAGATGGTCTTCGTGGCGCTTCCCGACGTACCGGTGGACTCGTCGAAGGTGACCCAGACGATCCCCTGGTTGTCGCTCGCGTACCCGCTCGTATCGCTCGGATCCTGCGCGTAATTACCGACGTTGGGGAAGTCGGTCACCTGCGACCAGGTGACGCCCGAGTCCGTCGACCGCCACAGACCCTTGCCGCTGGGCGCGCCCAGATACAGCACGCTGTCCTTGTTCGGGTCGATCGCGAGCCGCTCGCCCATGCCCCGGCCGGGCATATTGCCGCCGAGCTTGAAGGGCAGGTCGGCCTTCTGCCAGCTCGCGCCCCGGTCGGAGGACCTGAGCACGGCGCCGTTCCCGGGGTCCCAGCTGTTGGTGTACGTCCCTACGGCCGCGTACACCTTGTTCGGATCGACGGAGTCGGAGGCCAGGCTCACCACCCCGGTGTGCCCCCAGTCGTCCCAGCCGACCGAGTCCGTGAGCGGCGTCCAGGTCTTCGACGACTCCTGCCAGCGGTAGGCGCCGCCGATGTCGGTGCGCGCGTAGGCCAGATTCTTCTCACTCCGGTTGAAGACGATGCCCGGAACGAAGCCACCGCCGTCGATCCGGGCGTTCTTCCAGGTGTACGTGTCGGCGGCGAGCGTGCTCTTGGGGGTGCTCGCGGCGAGGGCGGGCGGACTGCCCACGAGTAAGCCGGCCGCGAGAGCCAGCACAGCCGTGAGGGTGCGGGTTCTTCGCACGGTGGGGGTCCTTCCTGGATGTGGGGGATGTGAACACCGGGCGTTGCGGTACCCGCGCCCCTTTTAAGGGGCGCGGGACTGTATCGACTTGCGGCTCCGCCGCGCGGGCGCGACCAGCCCAAATGGACCCGCAGTCAAACAACGGCCCAACCCGCGGAGCGACTACTCAAGAAGCTCCGCATACGAGCCCATGGCCAGAGCGATGTCCGCCTGCGCCCAGAACCGGTGATACGTGAACGAGGGCGCCGCCCCACCCGCCAGATAGCTCTGGATCTTCGACCAGGCAGGGTCGTTCTTGTAGAAGGACCGCAGCGAGGCAAAGGAAGACGACGAATTGATCGCGTCACCGTTCGGCATCTTGCCGCTCCAGCCGCTCGGGACATACACGGCGTCCCCGAACCGGCTGTAGTCGGTACGCGTTTCCGGGACGGCGATGCCCAGGCTGTCCTGGTAGTTGTTCCACATGCCGTCGAGGAGCGCCTTCGCCGTCGACTTGGCGGTCGCGTCACCGGACTTGGCGCCGTAGTACGTCAGGGTCTTGGCATACGCGGCGGCCACCCCGACGTCGTTGGTGTAGTCGGCGACGGTGACGTGAAGTCCGCTGTTGGAGCCGGGACTTGAGGCGTTCCAGGTGTCGGGCTGGCCCGACCACTGGAGCGTGGACGGGATCAGATAGGTGCCGTCCGGGTTGACCGTGGTCTTGGACAGCGCCCACTTGACCCACTTGTCGAGGACGGCCTTCGCCGCGGCGTTCCCCGTCTGCTGGTAGTACTCGGCGACCCGCTCCATCGACCAGGCCTGGAACCCGAACCACTGGTTGGACGGCGGGTCGTGGTAGACGGGCTGCTGGTCGTAGTACATGCCGTAGAAGGTCGACGTACCGGCCGGCGGGGTCGCGTACCGCCCCTGCCAGCTGTTGGTCGCGCCGCCCGCGATGGCGCCCTCGGACGACTGCAGCCACTGGTAGAACTCCAGCTGCCGCTGCAGCGACTTGGACCAGTCGGAGGTACCCGTCGCCGACTTCGGCTCCAGGTCGGCGTAAGAGCTCAACGCATAGGCGGCCAAGGGGTTCTGATAGCCGCCGTGCACATGGCTCGACCCGATCCGCCATGCCCAGCCCGCGCTGGAGTCCGTCGCGCCGCCCCAGGCGTAGTACCAGGACAGCAGATAGTGCGAGGCGTCCTTGCCGGTGCCGGCCGCGCAGGCGGACGGGCCGACGCAGTTGCCGATTTTCTTGAAGTACTTGTCGTACATGGCGTACCGCAGATAGTCGCCCATCTTCGCCGCCTTGCCGACGGTGGCCGACACATCGCTGCCCTTGCCCTGCTGCTTCGCCCACACGTCCGCCCAGTACGCGGCCTGCACCGCACGTGCGTCGGCGTCCGGGGCGTCGGTGTACTTCCACTGCCTGGCGTACGACGAGTCACCGGTGAACAGGTCCAAGTACCCGTTCGTGCCCCCGTACTTGAAGGCGTCGCAGGTCGGCTGCGGCACCGTCTCCCACACCGACTCCTGCGCTCCGCGCTGGAAGGTGTTGATGTACGACGGCCCCTTCGCCGTCGGCCCGCCCTCGCAGGTGCCGCCGGGCGTGTCGCCGTAGCCGTAGACGTTGTCGACGTCCTGCAGCCAGTGCATGCCGTACACGTCGTCCGTGCCGTATGTGCTCTTCAGCTCGCCGGCGATCGGGTCGGAGCCGACCGGGACCGACGTGTCGAGCTTCGCCGGGTACTCGCCCGGGGTGTCCAGCTCGGGAGCGTAGGTCGCCGGCTTCGACGCGTTGTAGAAGGAGGTGGTCGGCTGGTCGGCGTGGGTGGGGATCATGTACTTCTCCATGAGCGCCCACGCGGCGTTGAACTTGGACCAGTCACCGGTGACCTTGCCGTACATCGCCTGCAGCCAGAGAAGGTAGCTGTAGGCCTCCGACGTGGTCTCGTGCCCCTGGTCCGGGGCCTCGACGATCAGCGTCTCGACCGAGTGGTAGGGGATTCCGTCGGGCGAGAAGTAGCCGTTCGCCGGGTTGGTGATCTTGCCGTAGAGGTCCAGGAAGCGGGCGTCGTACGCCTTCGAGGCGGCCAGCTCCGTCACGGTGACCGTCGCCTTGCTGAGCCCCGTCGCCGTCGACTCGAAGGACGCCGCACCGGTGCCCGAGGAGTCGGCGGTGATGGTCACCGTCTGCGCCGTGCTCCAGTTGGACGGCGTGAACGTGAGCGTCGCGCCGCCGGTGACCGACAGCCCGCTGTTGCCGCTCGCGCGCGCCGTCGTCACGGTCACATTCGACGAAGGCTGCGTCGACAGCTTCACCGCGTACGTGCCCGTCCTGCCCTGCTGGACGCCCAGTTGGGCCGGCGAGGCCACCACGGCGGGACCCGAGGCGACCGTGATGCCGACGGGCGTCGACTCCGCGGACGCGCCCAGGCTGTCGTACGCCTTCGCCACCAGCGAGTGACTGCCCACGGCCAGACCGGAGGCGGACAGCGTGTAGGGCGCGCTGGTGTCCGTGCCCAGCAGGGTCGTGTCGTCGTAGAACTCGACCTTGCTGATCGTCGCGTTGTCGGCCGCGGCCGCGGTGGCCGCGAGCGGGACCGCGTCGCCCTGTGTGTAGACCGCGCCCGCGGTGGGGCTGGTCAGCACGGTGACCGGCGGCTGGTGCGCACCGGCGCAGGTGGTGCCGTTGATGGTGAAGCTGGTGGGGGCGGTGTTGGTGCCGCTGTAGCTGAACTGCGCGCCGGTGGAGACTGCGGCGCCCGCGGCGATCGCGGCGTTGTACCCGGCGTCCTTCACGGTGATCGCCGTGCCGGACTGGGACCAGGTGCCGTTCCAGCCGTTGCTGAGCTTCTGGTTGCCGCTGTAGGCGTACGTGAGCGTCCAGCCGTTGATGGCGTCCGTGCCGCGGTTGGTGATGGTCAGATCCGCGGTGAAGCCGGAGCCCCAGTCGTTCGTCTTGTAGTCGACGCTGCACTGAAGTGCCGCCGCCTGGGCGGGAGTTGTGCCGGTACCGAGCATCGTGAGCGGGAGGGCCAGGGCCGCCACTACGGCGGTCCACAGCCGTCGGGTGCCTCTGCGTCTCCTTCTGGGGTGCATGTGCTGGTTCCTCCTTGCGGCTCGAAACAGTGGGGGAGGGAGGAGCAACAAGCCTTGAACCAGTGGGAGCGCTCCCATAGTGGGGACGGGGGTGAAGGTGGTCAAGGTGCTTGAAGAGTCGAAAAGATTCGACGGGTTTTAGAAGGGTTTTAGTTGAGGGAAAGTCAGCAAACTCTGTGACTCCCCTGTCCATTGCTGTCACTTGGCGCTAGCTTCGTTGACACCAGTGGGAGCGATTCCATCAGTCGACGCGGCCGTCACGGCGCGCCTGAGCTGCAAGGAGTCGCTCATGCGACATCCCCCGCGTTCAGTACTTTTAGTTGTCGCCGGGGCGGTCGGCCTTGTTGGGGCCATGACCGTGCCGGTCGTCACGGCGCAGGGAGCGGCGCCCGCCTGCTCGGTGGAGTACTCCGTCACCAGCCAGTGGGACACCGGCTTCCAGGGCGCTGTGAAGATCACCAACAACACGGCGGCCGTGAGCAGTTGGAGCCTGAGCTTCGACTTCGCAGGCGGCCAGAAGGTCACCCAGGGCTGGAACGCCAAGTGGTCCCAGTCCGGTACGACGGTGACCGCGGCCAACGAGAGCTACAACGGCTCGCTGGCCACGGGCGCGAGCGTCAGCGCAGGGTTCCTCGCCTCCTGGCCGGGGTCGGGGAGCAATGCCGTACCGACGTCGTTCAAGCTCAACGGGACGACGTGCAACGTCGATTCGGAGCCCTCGCCGACTCCGACCGAGCCGCCCGCGACGGGCACGGCACCCGCGTTGCACGTCTCCGGTAACAAGCTCGTGGATGCCTCGGGTGCGACGCGCCGGCTGCTCGGCGTGAACCGGTCCGGCGGCGAGTTCATGTGCGTGCAGGGCTACGGCATCTGGGACGGGCCGGTCGATGACGCCGCCATCAAGGCGATAGCCGACTGGAAGGCCGACACGGTCCGCATTCCGCTCAACGAGGAGTGCTGGCTCGGCCTTTCCAACATCAAGCCCGAGTACGGCGGTGCCAACTACGTGGGCGCCGTCAAGGACCTGGTCACCCGAGTCGAGGCGCACGGACTCACCCCGATCGTCGAACTGCACTGGACCTACGGCCAGTACACCGGCAACTCGGCGGGCTGCTCCGATGTACATGCCACCTGCCAGAAGCCGATGCCGGACGCGCAGTACACCCCGTCGTTCTGGTCCTCGGTGGCCAACACCTTCAAGGGCGATCAGGGTGTGGTGTTCGACCTGTTCAACGAGCCGTATCCGGACCGGGCCACCTCCACGACCACCCAGGCGTGGCAGTGCTGGAAGGACGGGGGCAGTTGCCCCGGCATCGGCTATCAGGTCGCCGGGATGCAGGACCTGGTCGACGCTGTGCGCGGCACCGGCGCCAGGAACGTCATCATGGCCGGCGGTCTCGCGTACTCCAATGACCTGAGCCAGTGGCTGACGTACAAGCCCACCGACCCGACGGGCAATCTCGTCGCCGCCTACCACGTGTACAACTTCAACACCTGCGCGAGCGAGAGCTGCTGGAACTCCACCCTCGTGCCCGTGGCGGCCCAAGTGCCGCTGGTGGCCGGGGAGATCGGCGAGAACACCTGCTCGCACTCCTTCGTCGACCAGGTCATGAAGTGGTTCGACGACCGGGGCCTGTCCTACCTCGGCTGGACCTGGAACACCTGGGACTGCTCCTCCGGTCCCTCCCTCATCTCCAACTACGACGGAACTCCCACGTCGTACGGCATCGGGCTGCGCGATCACCTGCGTGCCGTCAACCCGTAAGTCCCGCACGGACTGCAAGCCACGGACTACGAGCCACGAACTACAAGCCACGGACAACACGCTACGGAGAAGGAAACCCGCACTCATGAGCCGTACCAGAACAGCGATACTCGCCGCCCTGGCGCTGGTCGCCGGGACCGCCGGGACCGCGACGGCCGTCGTTCCCGGCGACGTCGGCATACAAGCCGTCCCCTGCACCGTCGACTACAAGGTGCAGAACCAGTGGGACACCGGCTTCACCGCCGCCGTGACGGTCACCAACAACAGTGCTGCCAAGAGCAGTTGGGCGGTGAAGTGGTCGTACGCAGGCAACCAGAAGGTCACCAGCTACTGGAACGCGAAGGTCAGCCAGAGCGGTGCGGACGTCACCGCGGCCAATGAGACCTACAACGGGACGATTGCCACCGGCGGTTCGGTGAGCTTCGGCTTCAACGGGTCGTACAGCGGCACCAACGCACTGCCGACCACCTTCACCCTCGACGGCGTCACCTGCAACGTCGACGACGGGAGCAGCGGTGGCGGAGGAGGGGGCGGCGGTGGCGGTGGCACGGGCAGTCGCGTCGACAACCCGTACAGCGGCGCCAAGGTGTATGTGAACCCCGAGTGGTCCGCGAAGGCCGCCGCCGAGCCGGGCGGCACCCGCGTCTCCAACCAGCCCACCGGCATCTGGCTCGACCGCATCGCCGCGATCAACGGCGCGAACGGCAGCATGGGCCTGCGCGCCCACCTCGACGCCGCCCTCGCGCAGAAGGGCAGCGGCGAGGAGGTCGTCCAGCTGGTCGTCTACGACCTCCCGGGGCGTGACTGCGCGGCTCTCGCGTCCAACGGCGAGCTCGGTCCGACGGAGATCGACAAGTACAAGACGCAGTTCATCGACCCGATCGCGGCGATCCTCGCGGACAGCAAGTACAGCTCGCTGCGGATCGTCACCACCATCGAGATCGACTCGCTGCCCAACCTGGTCACCAACACCGGCAGCCGGGCGACGGCCACCCCGCAGTGCGACACCATGCTCGCCAACGGCAACTATGTGAAGGGCGTCGGCTACGCGCTCGCCAAGCTCGGCGCGATCCCCAACGTCTACAACTACATCGACGCCGGCCACCACGGCTGGCTCGGCTGGGACGACAACTTCGCGCCCGCCGCGAACCTGTTCAAGCAGGCGGCGACGAGTGAGGGTGCGACCGTCGACGATGTGCAGGGGTTCATCACCAACACGGCGAACTACAGCGCGCTGAAGGAGGACCACTTCACCATCAACGACACGGTGAATGGCACCTCCGTGCGCCAGTCCAAGTGGGTCGACTGGAACCGGTACGTCGATGAGCTGTCGTATGCGCAGGCCATGCGGAACGAACTGGTCTCCGTCGGCTTCAATTCGGGCATCGGCATGCTGATCGACACGTCCAGGAACGGCTGGGGCGGCACTGCGCGGCCGGCTGGTCCCGGTCCGACGACCAGCGTGGACACGTATGTCGACGGTGGCCGTTACGACCGGCGGATCCACGTCGGGAACTGGTGCAACCAGTCCGGGGCCGGTCTCGGTGAGCGTCCGCAGGCCAGTCCGGCGAGCGGGATCGATGCGTATGTGTGGATGAAGCCGCCGGGGGAGTCCGACGGGTCCAGCAGTGCCATCGCCAACGACGAGGGCAAGGGCTTCGACCGGATGTGCGACCCGACGTATACGGGCAATGCCCGCAACGGGAACAACATGTCGGGTGCGTTGCCCAACGCTCCGCTGTCGGGGCACTGGTTCTCTGCGCAGTTTCAGCAGCTGATGGCTAATGCGTATCCGGCGCTTTAGGCTCCGCCGGGTTCGGTGAGTTATTCGCTGCGGGCCGGTTGTGGCTGGTCGCGCAGTTCCCCGCGCCCCTAAAAGACGCGCAGTTCCCCGCGCCCCTAAAACCGCCGGGGTCACCCCTCTCGGGTCAGGCCCCGGCGGATTGCGAACTCCACCGCTGAGTAGTTGCCGTCCGGGCGGTTCAGGTCGTATGGGACCTTCGGCATCAGCGGTGGTTGGGCCATGAAGCGGGGGCGGGTGCCGTGGTTCGGCTGGGCTGCGTGTACCAGGAAGGGGTGGCAGAGGTAGACGTCGCCGGGGCTGCCGGTGGCGTGGGCGAGGGGGCGGTGGGCTGAGGCCGCCGCGACCTTCGGGCCGAGCTCCATGAAGGAGGCGCCCTCGTCGCCGTACGGCTCCAGTACCGCAGGCACGTCGAGATGTGAGCCGACCCGGATGCGGGTCGGGGCGTCGGCCTCGGTGACCTCGCTGAACAGGAACAGCATCAGCAGGGCGCGCTCCCGCGAGCGGAGGTTGGTGTGCCACAGGGTGGCACCCTCCGGGAGATAGCTGCCTTCTATGTGCCAGCCCGCGTCGTCCGGCTCCTCCTCGTGCGGGAAGCGCAGCGGGAAGCTGCCCAGTCCGTAGCGCGGCTGCCAGCGGCCCTCGCCCACCAGCAGGTCGAACGCCTCATGCAGGGCAGGGGAGTTGGCGGCCGCGGCGAACGGTCCCTGCCCCATGCCGGGCACCCAGACCACCGGGTCCTTCCAGGTGCCCGGGTCCTCGGGGTCGTACCCCGTCTCCTGCCACAGCAGCCTTGCGCAGTCCTCGGCGACCCGTGGCGGAAACGCCCCCTCGATCTTCACGAAGCCGTCCGCGAGGAAGCGCTCCACCAGTTCGTCGTCCATCGGGCCATCGTGGGTGACCCGGTCGGCAGCGCGCATCTGATTTTTGCCGCCGGTTTTTGCCATGACGGCAACAGTGCTGGCCCTCCCGCGGTGCGTCGGCGCACGCTGGGGCGCACCCGGAGAGAGGCTGACCACCATGGCGCACGGACACCACCAGCACGGCAACCAGGACCAGGGCAATCACCACCACGGCACGCACGTCCACGACCACACCGACATCGACTGGGCCGAGATGGCCCCGCTGCTGGAATCGCAGGCGGAGCTGTTCACGTCGCTGTACGAACGGGCCATGGCCTGGCTGACCGACAAGCAGACGGAACCGGGGCTGATCGTCGACGCGGGCAGCGGGCCCGGGGTCGTCGCCTGTCTGCTCGCCGAGGCCTTCCCGGGGGCGCGGGTCGTCGCGGTCGACGGCTCCGCGCCGCTCCTCGAACGGGCCCGCGCGCGGGCCGAGCGGCTGGGCGTCGGGGACCGCTTCGGCACCCTTGCCGGTGAACTGCCGCGCGTGCTCGACGAGTTGGACTACCCCGCCGATCTGCTGTGGGCCAGCCGCAGCCTGCACCACCTCGGCGACCAGCGGGCCGCCCTCGCCGCCTTCGCGGCTCGGCTCGCGCCCGGCGGCACACTGGCGATCATGGAGGGCGGTCTGCCCGCGCGCTTCCTGCCGCGCGACATCGGGATCGGCCGCCCCGGCCTGCAGGCCCGCCTCGACGTGGTGGAGGAGGAGTGGTTCGCCGAGATGCGGGCGAGCCTGCCCGGTGCGGTCGCCGAGGCCGAGGACTGGCCGGCGCTGATGTCCGCCGCCGGCCTCCGGCCCACCGGCACCCGCACGTTCCTGCTCGACCTGCCCGCCCCGGCCAAGGACCGGGCCCGCGCTTATGTCGCCGCCTCCCTCTCCCGGATTCGTGACGCCCTCGGTGATCACCTCGACGCCGACGACCGCGCCACCCTCGACCGGCTCCTCGACCCCGACGACAAGGCGAGCGTCCACCACCGGCCGGATGTGTTCGTGCTGGCGGCACACACGGTGCACACGGCTGTCCACGCCATGTGAGCAGCCCAACCGACCGTCATGAAGGGGCAGTTGGGCTGCTGACTGCTTCAGTTGTTCTGCAGGAACTTCTTCGCCAGCTGGTCCCCGAGCGTCACCGCCGCGCTGTGGCTCTCGATGGGGGATACCTGCGAGTTCTTGAACAGGATGTACGTCACGCCGGAGTCGGCCCCGCCGGTCGCCGGGTCGGGGTCGATGCCGAGGGCCTTGGCGGTGGCGTACGAGGCCTCGCCGATGATTTTCGTCGGGCCGGTGTCGCCGACGACGGCGTACTCGACCTTGTTGTTGTAGATCACGGCGACCACGCCGCCGCCCTTGATCCCGGAACTGGAGTACTTCCAGATGCTGCTGGAGCTGGGCACGACGATATAGGGCAGCGACTCCGCCTTGAGCGGCTTGCCGTTGGACTGGTGGAAGGCCGTGTCGTCCTGGTACCAGGGGTCGCGGTCCTCGTTGCAGTTCGTGGTGCGCTGCCCGTCGCAGTCGATGTCCATGTCGGCCTTCCAGAAGACCGCACCGTTCTTGCCGCACACGGGGATCGTGGCCGAGGTCTCGTCGTCGGTCTTGTACTTGCCGTTGGAGATCTGCGAACAGGAATTCACCTTGGCGAGCAGGTCGGCGGCGCTGACCGAGCCCTCCTGGGCGGAAGCGGGGCGTGCGGTGCCGGAGGCGTTCGCCGGCAGCACTCCGGCGGCGAGCAGTGCGGCCCCGGAGGCCGCGGCGAGGGTCAGTGTTCGTATGCGCACTGTGGGGGACCCTTCTGTTAGGAAAGTTTCCTTACTCGGGTGCCGTACAAGGTGGTCCCCTTTGCATGGCCTCGTCAACCCCCCTGGTCCGGACTTCTCTCCGCGCTTCTCTCCACCGCCCTCATTGCGGGCATTTGCCCGCAGGAGAAGACTGGGCGATAGCCAACATTCCGGAAATTCGCCCGGATTATGGGAGGTGAGGCGTCATGTTCGTACGCACCATCTACGCGACCGGCGATCCCACGAAGATCGACTCGGCCATCAGGGCATTGAATTCGCAGGGGCGGGACCTGCTCGAAGAGCGTCCGGGGTACCGGGGGGCGGGCATCTTCGTGAACCGGGAGATCGGCACCCTGCTGGCGGCGAGCTGGTGGGAGTCCGAGGATGCCCGGCGCAACAGCGACGAGGTCATGCGGGAGAGGCGTTCGGCGCTTCTGGAGCCGTTCGCCGCGACCACCGCGGTCGAGAACTACGAGGCCGTGGTCTTCCACCAGGCCCAGCAGCCGAGGGCGGGCGGCGGACTGCGCGTCAGCAGGCTGGAGTTGGACCCCGCGGACGCGGATCTGCTCGGCGAGACCTTCCGCGCGACCGTGATTCCCCGGCTGGAGACGCTCCAGGGCTTCGCCCGGGCGTCGCTGCTCATCGACCGGCAGCGCGGCCGCGGCCTGGTCGGAGTCCTGTTCACCGACCGCGACTCGCTGGCCGCGTCCCGCGCCGGCCAGGCGGCGGCCCGACACGAAGGGGCGGCCAAGGCGCATGTGACGGTGACCGGACTGGAGGAGTTCGAGGTCGTCTACGCCGACGTGCGCGGCGACTGAGGCCCTCGGTACGGGAGTTGACCGACAGGACGGCTTCGCACGAGCGTCGAACGGATCTCAGGCCATGTTGAACGTCGACGGGTCCGGCCCCAGGCGCCGGTCCTCGTTGAGCGCGCTGATCGCGGCCAGGTCCTCGGTGTCCAGGCTGAAGTCGAAGACCTCGATGTTCTCCTTGATCCGGGACGGCGTCACGGACTTGGGGATCACGACCAGGCCCAGCTGCAGGTGCCAGCGCAGCACGACCTGGGCCGGGGTGCGGCCGTGCTTCTGGGCGATGGCGACGATCGCCGGGACCTCCAGGAGGCCCTTGCCCGAGCCGAGCGGAGACCAGGCCTCGGTGGCGATGCCCTGCTCCGCGTGGTACTCGCGGGCCGCGTGCTGCTGCAGGTGCGGGTGCAGCTCGATCTGGTCGACCGCCGGGATGACCGATGTCTCGGCGATCAGCCGCTGCAGATGGTCCGGCTCGAAGTTGGAGACGCCGATCGCCCGGATACGGCCGTCGGCGTGCAGCTTCTCGAACGCCTTGTACGAGTCGACGTACTTGTCCCGGGCGGGGGTCGGCCAGTGGATCAGGTAGAGGTCGACGTACTCCAGGCCGAGCTTGTCCAGCGACTCGTCGAAGGCGCGCAGTGTGGATTCGTAGCCCTGGTCGCGGTTCCAGAGCTTCGTGGTGAGGAAGATGTCCTCGCGGGGGACGCCGGAGGCGGCGATCGCCTTGCCGGTGCCCACTTCGTTGCCGTAGATCGCCGCTGTGTCGATGCTGCGGTACCCGGCCTCCAACGCGGTGGCGACCGCCCGCTCCGCCTCGTCGTCCGGCACCTGCCAGACGCCGAAGCCCAGCTGGGGCATCTCGACGCCGTTGTTGAGGATGATCGGGGGGACCTTGCTGCTCACGAGCTCTTGATCCTTACGGTTGTCGTCAGGTGGCACTCCTATCGTCAACGATCACGGGCTGTCATGCATTCCTGACGGGAGAATCCGTCCGAACTGACCGACGAGTCAGTTGATGGATCCGGGGATTGTCCGGAAATGCATCCGACGTCTTCGGTCCGGACCATTGACGGCGGCCCTTCCTCCCGCAACTCTGGATCGCGCCACCGAACGAGTTCATGAACTCGGTGCATGCATGTGAACACCTAGCGCCTGTCAGGGCCTCCCTAACCCCCCCACCCCTCAGGAAAGCAGGCACAGCCGCATGAATGAGACGCTCCTTCACGCCCTCCGGACGGAACAGCCCCTCCAGGAGATGCGTGAGACATCGGATGAAAACCTCTGGCAAAGCCCTGGCTATGCAGTGGTGGAGACCGCTCTCGAAGTGACCGCCTATGCCCTCGGCGACCGCTGACCGGCCGCACGGCGACCGCACGATGACCGCGACACCCCTTCGTGTCGACGGCGCCGCCGCTTCGGGAACCGCCGAGTTCACCGAGCGGCTGCGCGCCGTCGCCGCGGAGCGCTACCACGACCGCCACCCCTTCAACCTGCGGATGCACCGCGGCGAACTCGCCCCGGCGGAGCTGCGCCGCTGGATCGCCAACCGCTTCCACTACCAGCGCCACATCCCCGTGAAGGACGCCCTGATCCTCGCCAAGCTGGACCGGCCCGAGCTGCGCAGATCCTGGCTGCGCCGTATCCAGGACCACGACGGCACGGCCGAGGGGGAGGGCGGGATCGAGCGCTGGCTGCGCCTCGGCGAGGCGGCCGGTCTGCACCGCCACGAACTGTGGGACGGCTCCCGGGTGCTGCCCGGCGTGCGTCTCGCGGTCGACGGATACGTCAACTTCTGCCGGCTGCACCCGGCCCTGGACGCGATCGCCGCCTCGTTGACGGAGCTGTCCGCCCCCGGCCTGATGCGCACCCGTATCGCCGCCTTCGAGCGCCACTACCCCTGGATCGACCCCGACGGCCTCGCCTACTTCCGCACCCGCATCGACCAGGGCGGCCGCGACGGGGCCGAGGCCCTCGCCCTGGTCCTCGACCTGGCCCGCACCCCCGAGCAGCAGCAACGCGCGCTGGCCGCACTGGAGTTCAAGTGCGAGGTGCTGTGGTCGCTGCTGGACGCGGTGGACGGGGCAGGCGCGGCGGGCGCGGCGAAGGAGGGCAGGACATGACCTGGCGTCCGGCGCTCTCCCGCGGTGTCGTCCTGCGCCACGACCGGGTGCGGGACACCGATCTGCTGCTGCTTCCCGAGCGGGTGGTCGTGCTGCGCGGCAGCGCGGGCCCGGTCGTCCGCCTCTGCGACGGCACGCGCGCGGTGGGCGACATCGTCGCCGAGCTCGGCGAACGGTACCCCGGCGCGCCCGTCGCCGGCGAAGTCCCAGGCTTCCTCGCCGCGTTGAGAAAGGAGGGCTGGCTCATATGACCGTCCAGGCCCCCTGGGCGCTGCTCGCCGAACTCACCCACGGCTGTCCGCTGCGCTGCGGGTACTGCTCCAACCCCGTCGAACTGATCGGTCGGTCAAGGGAGTTGGCTGCAGGGCAGTGGTCCGACGTGTTCCGGCAGGCCGCCGACCTGGGCGTCGTACAGACACATCTGTCCGGCGGTGAGCCTCTCCTCAGACGCGATCTGTCGCGTATCGTCGCGGCCGCGGACGGCTCGGGCCTCTACACCCAGCTGGTCACCAGCGGGGTGGGCCTGAGCGAGCGGCGCACGGCGGTACTCGCCGACGCCGGGCTGCGCAGCGTCCAGCTGTCGGTGCAGCATGCCGATCCGCGGGCCTCCGAGCGCATCGCGGGCGCCCGCTCCTTCGCGGCCAAGGAGCGCGCCGCCCGGCTGATCCGTGCCTCCGGCCTTCCCTTCGGCCTGAACATCGTGCTCCACCGCGCCAACCTCGACGCCCTCGACGACCTGATCGCCCTCGGTCTGTCCTGGGGCGCCGACCGCATCGAGCTCGCGCACACGCAGTTCCACGGCTGGGCACTGGGCAACCGCGCGGCCCTGCTGCCCACCCGCGAACAGGTCGAGCGGGCCCGCGTCTCCGTGGCCCGCTGGCGTGAACTCCTCGACGGATCCATGGAGTTGGTGTGGGTCGCCCCGGACTGGGTGGACGTCACGGCGAAGCCCTGCATGGGGGGCTGGGGCGCCGTCTCGCTCACCGTCGCCCCGGACGGCACGGTCCTGCCCTGCCCGGCCGCGGCCGCCCTGCCGGACCTCGACCCGCCGAACGTGCGCGAGCACCCGCTCGCCTGGATCTGGCGGGAGTCGAAGACCTTCAACGCCTACCGCGGCGAGTCCTGGATGCCCGACCCCTGCCGAAGCTGCGCCCTGCGCACCACCGACCACGGCGGCTGCCGCTGCCAGGCCCACGCGCTCACCGGCGACGCCGGCCGCACCGACCCCGCCTGCCGGCACGCCCCCGACCACCATCTCGTACGCGATCTCGTGCAGGGGCCGCGCGACGAGCCCGCATACACCTACCGAAAGGGAGGAACATGACCCCCGGACGTCTGCGGACGGCACTGACGACGCTCGCCCTCGTCACCGCGACCCTGGCCACGGTGCCGGCCGCCGCACCGCCGCCAACTGCGGCCGTGGCCGCGCCCGTTCACCGTAACAAGGCCGCCCCCGACTGGTCCGTGGCCGTCGTCGACTCCACCATGGCCCGCTACACCCCGAGCACGATAGGCGGCTGGTCCTACCCGGTCGGCCTCTACCTCTACGGCCAGTACCTCACCTACCAGCGCACCCACGACGCCCGCTACCTCGCCTACATCAAGAGCTACGTCGACCGGTTCGTGAAGAGCGACGGCTCCATCGACCAGTCCTTCAACAGCCTGGACAGCATGCAGGCCGGCCGGCTGCTGGTGCTCCTGCACCACGAGACCGGCCAGGACCGCTACCGCAAGGCGGCGAAGAAGATCCTCGACCGCCTGGCCACCTACCCGCGCACCGGCGACGGCGGCTTCTGGCACGCGGACAACTCCAGCCGCGCCCACCAGCTCTGGTCGGACGGCGTCTACATGGTGAACCCGTTCCTCGTCGAGTACGGCAAGGAGTTCGGCGACAGCGCGTACACGAACGACGAGGCGGCCAAGCAGCTTTACGTCTACGGAAGCCATCTCCAGGTCGCGAACGGGCTGCTCAAGCACGCCTACGACGAGTCCAAGAGCGCGAGTTGGGCGGATCCGCAGACCGGGCTCGCCCCCGAGCACTGGTGCCGGGCCGTCGGCTGGTACTCGATGGCGATCGTCAATGTGCTGGACGCGATCCCCGCGAACCATCCGCGCCGGGCCCAACTCCTCGGCATCTTACGCAAGTTGGCCGCCGGCCTGGAGAGGTACCAGGACCCGGCGACCGGGCGCTGGTTCCAGGTCATGGACAAGGGCAGCCGCCCCGACAACTGGACCGAGACGTCCTGCTCCAGCATGTTCACCTACGCCCTTTCGCGCGGCGCCCAGCAGCACTACCTCGATCCGCACTACGCGGATGTCGCGCGCCGGGGCTACCAGGGTGTGCTCGCGAAACTCTCGGTCGGCTCCGACGGCCGCACCAACCTGGCCGACATCTCCATCGGCACGAACGTCGGCGACTACGCGTACTACGTCGCCCGCACCCGGGCCACCAACGACTTCCACGGCCTGGGCGCCTTCCTGATCATGAACGAACAACTGCGAGGTGATTAGTGGCATGAGCACATCCAGAAGGGGGCTGCTGGGTGCCGCCCTCGGCGGCGCGGCCGGGGCCGCGGTCGGTCTGCCGGCCACCGCCGCCCACGCCGCCTCCTGGCAGCAGAAGTGGGCCCCGTCCGCGAGCAGCGACGGTCTCGGCGCGTTCGAGACGATCGAGGACGACCGCGCCGACTCGCACCCCGCCGGGCACCCGCACATCTTCGCCACCGGCAACAACTGGCGCTTCAACATGCACACCGTCGACCGCGACACCTCGACCGACCGCCAGCGTCAGGAGGTCACGGGCCTGCGCAACGGCAGCGGCAGCAACTACCTCAAGTGGACCCAGGGCCAGACCTGGCGGCTCACGTACTCGATGTACATCCCGAGCACGCTGAAGGCGACGACCACCTTCTCGCACATCATGCAGATGAAGCAGCCGGGCAACGGCACCTCGCCGATCGTCGTGCAGTCCCTGCGCCGGGTGAACGGCAAGCAGACCATCGAGTTGAAACTCGCCATCGACGACATCCTCGTCGGCCGCACCGACCTGGACCCACTGCACGACAAATGGACCGACGTCGACTTCCAGATCAAGGTCGGCGACGGCTCGGCCGGCTCGGTCCGCTGGATCCTCAAGTCCGGCGGCTCGACCGTCGTCGACGCCTCGAAGACCGGCGTCGACACCTTCCTGGCCGACCGCGTGCGCCCGAAGTGGGGCATCTACCGCTCCCTCGGCGACACCTCCGGGTCACTGCAGGACACGTACCTCCTGCTCACCAATCTCCGCGGCTACCAACTCGTCTGAGGAACCGTCATATGAGACCCCCCACCGCACGGCGGAAGGGGGCGGCGGCGATCGTGTTCTTCGTCATCGCCGTCGTCCTCGGACTCGCCCACCCCGCCGCGCTCGCGGCCCCGCACACCACCCCACGCACCGCCGCCGTCTACGACGTCCGTGACTACGGCGCCAAGGGCGACGGCTCCGCAAACGACACCCCGGCCATCAACAAGGCGATCACGGCGGCGAGTTCGGCGAACGGCGGCGGCATCGTCCGCTTCCCCGCCGGCGCCTACAAGTCCAAGAACACCATCCACATGCAGAGTCATGTGACGCTCCAGGTCGACAAGGGCGCCACGATCCAGGGCTCGGGCGCCAACGCCTACGACAAGGCCGAGTCCAACCCGTACGAGGCCTACCAGGACTACGGGCACAGCCACTTCCACGACGCGATGATCTACGGCGACAGGCTGACCGACATCGGCTTCGTCGGCCAGGGCGTCATCGACGGCATGGGCAACCTGATCACCGGCAACCCCAAGTCCGGCGAGGCAGACAAGATCATCTCGCTCACCCGGTGCGACGGGCTCAGGATCGGCGACGGCCTCACCCTGCGCCGCGGCGGCCACTTCGCGGCCCTCATCAACGGCTGCAAGAACGTGACGTCGGACCACCTCACCATCGACACCGCGAGCGACCGCGACGGCTGGAACGTCATCTCGACGACCGACGCCACGATCACCAACGCGACCATCCACGCCAACGACGACGCCCTGGTCTTCAAGAGCGACTACGCCCTCGGCGCCAAGCTCCCCAACGGCCATGTGCGGGTGAGCGGTTCGACGCTCGGCGCGAAGTGCTGCAACGCCCTGATGTTCGGCTCCGAGACCTGCGGAGACTTCTCGGACTACCAGTTCGACAACATCCGTATCGACGGCGCCGACAAGTCCGGCCTCGGCATGGTGTCGATGGACGGCGCCAAGATCTCCGACGTCCACTACCGCGACATCACGATGACGAACGTCCACTCGCCGATCATGCAGAAGATCGGCACGCGGAAACGGTGCGGGAACAGCCCGGGTGTCGGATCGATCAGCAACATCACGTACGACAACATCACGGCAACCGGCAGCACTCCTTCCTTCAGCCCCACCCTGTGGGGCGAGACCGGCCACCGGATCACCGGCGTGACCTTCAACAAGGTCGACATCACGGTCCCCGGCGGCAGCGGCACCATGTCCACCTCCGTGCCGAGCAACGACCCGAACGACTACAACCCCAAGGCCATCGGCGCCCGCCCGGCCTACGGCTGGTACCTGCACAACGCCGACGACGTCCAATTCACCGACAGCTCGGTGAAGTTCGCCGCTAACGACGGCCGCCCGGCGGTCATCGCCAACGCCGCCAGCGGCATCCGCTTCACCCGCTTCACGGCCCAGAAGGGCAGCAACTCGCCCTTCGACGTGGGCTTCCAGGACGTCACCGGATCATGCCTGACGGACAGTCACAACACATCCGGGGGTGCGCTGCGCGTCTCGGGCAGCCAGGACTGCGGTACGGCGGCCAAGGCGAAGGCCGGCGGCGCGGTGAAGCCGCTCGACCTGGAGAACCCCCGCCAGGACTTCCTCCGTGCCTCCGTCGGCGGCCTCTTCCTGCACTGGGGCCTGCGCACCGCACCCGCCCACACCAGCTGCACCGCCTGGGAGAACGACGTCACGAGCGGCGGCTGGACACCGGACTACTGGGTGAACGAGGCACAGAAGCTGCACACCCAGTATCTCGTCCTCGCCACCTTCCACAGCCGTCTCGGCTACGCCCGGCCGTGGCCGTCCAAGATCCCCGGATCCTGCTCCACCAAGCGCGATTTCCTGGGCGAGCTGATCGCCGCGGCCAAGGCGAAAGGCATGAAGGTCGTCCTCTACATGACCGACGACCCCCAGTGGCACGACGAGGGCGGCCACGAGTGGCTCGACTCGGCCGCCTACTCCGCCTACAAGGGCAAGAACGTCGACCTGACCACCCGCGACGGCTTCGGGCAGTTCAGCTACGACAACTTCTTCGAGGTCATGGACCGCTACCCCGACCTCGGCGGCTTCTGGATCGACAACGACAACGCGTACTGGGAGAGCCACAACCTCTACCAGCAGATTCAACAGAAGCGCCCGAACTACACGCTCAGCAACAACAACGAAGACACGCCGATCATGGACATGATCAGCAATGAGCAGAAGACGGGAATGACCCCGTCGTACGACTACCCGCAGGCCGTCTACACGGCACAGCCCCGCCTGACCGAGGCAGACTTCAAGCTGCCCTCGACCGGGGCGTGGTGGTACGACGGCTCCGATCCGTCCGTCGACAAGAAGCTCACCCTCGGCCGGCTGATCACCAACGCGGGCTCCTCGGTGAAGGCGCTGATGGCCGAGACTGCCCAGGTCAACGGCAAGTTCCCGGCGAACCAGGCCTCCTTCAACACCTTCGCCGACTCCTACCTCGACCCCATCTGGGAGTCCCTGCGCGGCACCGAGGGCGGCGGCTACATGTACGGCGGCCTCAAGCCCGGCTTCTGGAACGACGGCGCGCACGGTGTCACCACCATCGCCAAGGGCGACCCGAACCGGCAGTACATCCACGTCCTGACCCCGCCCAGCACCAGCACCCTGCGCATCCGCGACAACGGGTACCGCATCGCCTCCGTCACCAACCTCCGTACGGGCAAGGCGGTTTCGTGGTCGCAGTCCGGCGGAGTGCTGACCCTGACCGGGCTGGGCGACTGGGACCCGTACGACACCGTCTTCAAGGTCGCCACGGCCGGACGGCAAGGCATCCTCACCGGCGTCAGGACGACCGCGAGTGCCTCCGCGATCGGCCACGCCGGTTCGGCCGCCGGTGACGGCGACTACCTCACCTACTGGGACAACAACAAGACCCTGCCGGTCAGCCTCACCTTCGACCTCGGCTCGGCGAAGAAGGTCCAGTACATCGGCCTCAACCAGCGCGAGGACTCCGTCGCCTACGCCCGCTCTGCCACCGAGCAGTCGGCGCGGATCAAGGACTACAAGGTCTACCTCAGCAACGACGGCTCGACCTGGGGGAGCGCGGTCAAGACCGGGCAGCTCCCAAGTCGCCGTGGAGTCCAGGGAATTGACCTCACCGCGGCCAATGCACGCTACGTCCGCCTGGAGGTCGACACCACCTGGGCGGCCTCCACGGATACGGCACGTTACAAGCGGCTGCGGATCGACGAGGCATGGATCGGTACGTCGTATGCCACACCGGCGGCGACGATGAGCACCTACTCCGACAACGGGCAGTCGGCCCGTCCCGCCATGGGCTGGAGCAGCTGGAGCTTTGTGCGCCGCTGGCCGACCGAGGTGAAGATCAAGGCGCAGGCCGACGCGCTCGTCGCCGGCGGCCTGAATGACCATGGCTTCGTCCACGTCAATCTCGACGACTTCTGGCAGAAGTGCGACTCCAACGGGTTCGTCGTCGACAACTACGGCCGCTGGGCCGTCGACACCGCCAAGTTCCCCGGCGGCATCAAGGCGCTCGCCGACTACGTCCACTCCAAGGGCCTGAAGTTCGGCTTCTACGTCACGCCCGGCATCGCGAAGAACGCGGTGCTGAAGAACACCCCGATCGAGGGCACGTCGTACCGCGCGAAGGACATCGCGGACACCTCGAAGACCGAGAAGAACTACAACTGCAAGAACATGTACTACATCGACTACTCCAAGCCGGGCGCGCAGGAGTTCGTGAACTCGTGGGCGAAGCAGTTCGCCTCCTGGGGAGTCGACTACCTGAAGATCGACGGCGTGGGCAGTCAGGACATCCCCGACGTCCAGGCCTGGGACAAGGCGCTGCGCGCCACCGGACGGCCCATCAACTTCGCGCTCTCCAACAACCTCGCAATCGCCGACGCCCCCACCTGGCGCAAGCTCGCCAACAGCTGGCGCACCCAGGGCGACGTGGAGTGCTATTGCGGTCCCGGCTCCAACGGCAGCGGCTATCCGCTCACCGACTGGTCGCACGTCTCCGCCCGCTTCAACACGGCGGCGTCCTGGCAGCCGTACGCCGGACCCGGCGGCTGGAACGACCTGGACTCCCTGGAGGTCGGCAACGGCGACCAGGCGGGCCTGACGGCCGACCAGCGGCGCTCGCACTTCACGCTGTGGGCGATGGCGGCCTCGCCGCTGCTGCTCGGCACCGACCTCACCCACCTCGACTCCGTCGACAAGGCGATGCTCACCAACGACCGGTTGATCGGCGTCGATCAGGACGGCGTCGCCGCGAAACGGGTGGTGAACAGTGGTGTCAGGCAGGTCTGGAGCAAACGCGAAAACAGCGGCGCCTATGTGGTCGCACTGTTCAACACCGGTACATCCGGCAGCACGACGGTCGCTGTGAACTGGTCGCAGGTGGGTTTCACCGGTTCCGGTGATGTCACGGACCTCTGGTCCGGCTCGCACAAGGGCGTGATCGCGGACTCGTACAGCGCGACGCTGCGGCCGGGCGAAACACGGCTGATCCGTGTGAACCCGGTCAACAGCCTCAGGACGGCGGCCGCCTCACCCGGCTTCGCCGTCGCCCCCTACGAGTACCTCGGCTGGGGCAACCCGCCCAGCCCCACCTCGGTGATGTCGGCGACCGGCGTCAAGTGGTTCACGATGGCGTTCATCCTCTCCGACGGCACCTGCAACCCCAAGTGGGACGGCTCACGCCCGCTGACCGGCGGCAACGACCAGTCCAAGATCAACGCGATCAGGGGGGCCGGCGGTGACGTCATCGTCTCCGTCGGCGGCTGGAGCGGGGCCAAGCTCGGCGAGAAGTGCAGCACTGCCTCCGCGCTCGCGGGCGCCTACCAAAAGGTCATCAACGCCTACAAGTTGAAGGCCCTCGACATCGACATCGAGAACACCGAGTGGTCGAACGCCACCGTGCGCCAGCGCGTCGTCGACGCACTGAAGAAGGTGAAGGCCGACAACCCCGGCCTCAAGACCGTCATCACCTTCGGCACGACGACGACCGGCCCCGACTCCACCGGCGTCGACATGATCAAGCGGGCGGCGGGCTCCGGCCTCGCGAACGACGTCTGGTGCATCATGCCGTTCGACTTCGGCGGCGGCACCACCAACATGGGCACCCTGACCACCCAGGCCATGGAGGGCCTCAAGGCACGGGCCAAATCCGCCTACGGCTACAGCGACGCCACCGCCTACGCCCATATCGGCCTGTCGTCCATGAACGGCAAGACCGACGACTCCGGTGAGCGCGTCCGCGTCGCCGACTTCAAGACCATGCTCGCCTACGCCCAGCAGCACCACATCGGGCGCCTCACCTACTGGTCGGTGAACCGTGACCGGCCCTGCGGCTCCGGCACCGACGGCGACTCGTGCAGCGGCGTGTCGCAGCAGCCGTACGACTACCTCAAGGTCTTCACCCAGTACACGGGCTGAGGCGAAACAAGGGGAACATCCATGAATCTCAAGAGAGTTCTGCCGTACGGCCTCACTGTGGCCCTAGCCCTGCCCCTCGCCGGCCTGAGCCAGGGCACCGCGCTCGCGGCCACCGACTACCAGGCCGAGGACGCGACCATCGCGCAGGGCACGGTGGCCACCAACCACACCGGCTACACGGGCACCGGCTTCGTCGACTACACCAACGTCAAGGGCTCGTCCGTCGAGTTCACGGTGAGCGCGGCCTCCGCGGGCACCGCCTCGGTCACCCTGCGGTACGCCAACGGGACCGCCACCGACCGCCCGATGGACATCTCAGTCGGCGGCACGGTCGTCGCCTCCGGCGTCTCCTTCCCGGCCACCGCCGACTGGAACACCTGGGCCACCAAGAGCGTCAACGTCCCGCTGGCCGAAGGCACCAACAAGATCCGCGCGACCGCCACCACCGCCAACGGCGGCCCCAACCTCGACCGCATCAGCGTCGGTACGGCGGCCGACACGCAGGCCCCCACCCGCCCCGGACAGCCCAGCTGCTCCGACATCGGCGAGGACGGCCTCACCCTGGCCTGGGGCGCCTCCACCGACAACGTGAGCGTCACGGCGTACGACATCTACGAGCACGGCAACAAGATCGGTGAGGCGCCCGGCAGTTCGACGAGCAAGGCGCTCACCGGCCTTGCTCCCAACACCACTTACAACCTCACCGTCATCGCCCGAGACGCGGCCGGCAACACCTCCTCCGCCAGCCCGGTCGTCGACTGCACCACCAAACCCAGCTCCGACACCACCCCGCCGACCAAGCCGGGCACGCTCTCGGCCGCCAACGTCACTGCCAACACCGCCGAGTTGACCTGGGGCGCCTCGACGGACGACCGGGCGGTCGTCGCGTACGACGTGCGCAGCGACACCACCGTCTACAAGTCCGTCACGAGCGGCACCTCGACCACGCTCACCGGGCTCGCCTGCAACAGCCCGTACTCCCTGAACGTCGTCGCCCGCGACGCGGCCGGCAACGTCTCCCCGGAGAGCAACACCGCCGCCTTCACCACCAAGGCCTGCGCCACCGACGGCGGTGTCCCGTCCTCCATCTCCACGCTCTCCTCGGGCTGGACGATCCCCTGGGGCACCTACTGGATGCCCGACGGCCAGACCGCGCTGGTCACCGAGCGGGACGACTTCCGGGTCTGGAAGGTCACCAAGGCAGGGGCGAGGACGCAGGTCGGCACGGTGCCGGGCGCCGTGACCACCAACGGCGAGGGCGGTCTCCTCGGCGTCGCCGTCGACCCCAAGTGGGAGAGCAACCACTACGTCTACTTCATGCACACCGCGTCCGAGGGCAACCGCGTGGTCCGTATGACCTACGACGGCACCGCGCTCAGCGACTACAAGGTCCTGCTCCAGGGCATCAAGAAGAACCGCTACCACAACGGCGGCCGCCTCGCCTTCGGCCCCGACGGCTACCTCTACGTCTCCACCGGCGAGGCCCAGACGCCCGACCTGGCGCAGGACAAGAACTCCCTCAACGGCAAGATCCTGCGCATGACGACGGACGGGAAACCGGCCCCCGGCAACCCCTTCGGCAACTACGTCTACAGCCTCGGCCACCGCAACCCGCAGGGCCTCGCCTTCGACCGCAACGGCCGCCTGTGGGAAGCGGAGTTCGGCAACAGCTCCAAGGACGAGCTGAATCTGATCAAGCCGGGCGCCAACTACGGCTGGCCGATCTGCGAGGGCACCTGCAGCACCGCCGGGATGACCAACCCCAAGGCCACCTGGAACGTCTCCGAGGCCTCGCCCAGCGGTATCGCCATCGTCCGCAACGTCGTCTACATGGCGTCCCTGCGCGGCGAGCGGCTGTGGCGGATCCCGATCAACGGCGACAACGAGAGCGTCGGCACACCGACCGCGTACTACGTGGGAACGTACGGCCGGCTGCGGACCGTGACCAAGGTGCCGGGCGCCGATCAGCTGTGGCTGTCGACCACCAACTGTGACAACAACGGCAACCAGCCGGACGGATCGGACAAGCTCTTCCGCATCAACATCAGTTGACGGAGCGTCAGAACCGGCTCGGGCCGGCTCAGGCCCGGTACAGCGCCTCGACCTCGTTGGCGTAGGCGTTCTCGATGGCCTTCCGCTTCAGCTTCAGGGACGGGGTCAGCAGACCGTGTTCCTCGGTGAACGGCTGGGCCAGTATCCGGAAGGTGCGGATGGACTCGGCCTGTGAGACAAGGGTGTTGGCGGCGACGACCGAGCGCCGCACCTCCGTCTCCAGGTCGGCGTCCCGCACCAGCTGCGCCGGCGACATCTGCGGTTTGCCGCGCATGGTCAGCCAGTGCTCGACGGCCTCCTGGTCGAGGGTGACCAGGGCGGCGATGTACGGGCGGTCGTTGCCGACGACGATGCACTGGTTGACCAGCGGATGGTCGCGGACGCGCTCCTCCAGCAGAGCGGGGGAGACGCTCTTGCCGCCGGAGGTCACCAGGATCTCCTTCTTGCGGCCGGTGATCGTGAGGAAGCCGTCCTCGTCGAGGGCGCCCAGGTCGCCGGTGGCGAGCCAGCCGTCGTGCAGGGTCTCGTCGGTGGCCTTCTGGTTGTTGAGATAGCCCTGGAAGACGTTCGGGCCGTGCAGCCAGATCTCGCCGTCGTCCGCGATGTGCACGGTGACGCCCGGGATGGGCTGGCCGACGGTGCCGTAGCGGGTGCGCTCGGGCGGGTTGGCGGTCGCGGCCGCCGTCGACTCGGTGAGGCCGTAGCCCTCGTAGATCTGCACTCCCGCACCCGCGAAGAACAGGCCGAGCCGGCGGTCCATCGCGGAGCCGCCCGAGATGGCGTTGCGGATACGGCCGCCCATCGCGGCCCGGAGCTTGGAGTAGACAAGCTTGTCGAACAGCTGGTGCTGCACGCGTAGGCCCGCCGACGGGCCGGGTCCGATGCCCCAGGCCTTCGCCTCGACGGCGTCCGCGTACTTCACGGCGATCTCGACGGCCTTCTCGAACGGCCCGGCCTTGCCGTCCTTCTCGGCCTTCCGGCGGGAGGCGTTGAAGACCTTCTCGAAGATGTACGGCACCGCGAGTATGAACGTCGGCTTGAACGCCTGCAGGTCGGGCAGCAGAGTGGCCGCGTTCATCTGAGGCTGGTGGCCGAAGCGGATCCCGTGGCGGATCCCGGTGACCTCCACCATCCGCCCGAAGACGTGCGCGAGCGGCAGGAACAGCAGCGTCGCCGCCTCGTCGCCCTTCTTGGAGTGGAATACCGGCTCCATGTGCTCGGCGACCGTGTCCGCCTCGTACATGAAGCTGGCGTGCGTGATGACACAGCCCTTCGGACGGCCGGTGGTGCCCGAGGTGTAGATGATCGTCGCGGTCGAGTCGGGGGTGACCGCCTGGCGGTGCCGGTGCACCACCTCGTCGTCGAGGTACGCGCCCGCGTCGTACAGCTCCTGCACGGCGTTGTTGTCCAGCTGCCACAGCTGGTGCAGCTGCGGCAGCCGGTCGATGACGGTGGCGATCGTCATCGCGTGGTCCTCGTGCTCCACGATCGCCGCCGAGCACTCGGCGTCGTAGAGCATCCAGAAGCACTGCTCCGCGGAGGAGGTGGGGTAGATCGGCACCACCTGGACGCCGATCGTCCACAACGCGAAGTCGAAGAGCGTCCACTCGTAGCGGGTACGGGACATGATCGCGACCCGGTCGCCGAAGCGGATGCCCCGTGCAAGGAGCCCCTTGGCGAGGGCCAGCACCTCGTCGCGGAACTCGGCTGCCGTCACGTCGCGCCACTGCCCCTGGTCGTCCTTGCGGCCGAGGCTGATGTGCAGCGGGTCTTCCTGGGCACGCTCGAAGACGACGTCGGCCAGGCCGCCCACCGGCGGTGACAACGTCAACGGAGGGTTGGTGAACTCGCGCAAACCCCGCTCCCCGCTCCTGAGTGCCCGATTTGAGTGCTACTCCGCACAGGGCGTGAAAGCTACCCCACACGGCGACAGGGCGGGAGGGGGGCCGAATCCGAGCAGTGCTCAGGTACAGGCTGGTCACGGCCGGAAAATGCGCTCACATCCGGAAGGGTCGGACAGAAAACTGACGGTTGAGTAAGTTTCGGTCCCGTAATCTCCACCGAATCTGTACGACCTGGTAACCGGCCCAAACCGACGTCAGCGGCCCTGTCCGAGGGGCGCCGTCCTCTCCTCTGTCAGCGCCGGAGCGGGAGATTCCGTTACTTCTGTCCGGGTCGGGCGCGCCGTCCTGACCAGAACGATCACCAGCGCTCCCGCGGCCGTCGCGGTCAGCCCCGCCACCACCGCCGACGTGTTGAGCCCGGAGGCGAACGCCGACCGCAGCGCATGCTCGGAGAAACCGCCGCGCAGTGCCCCGGCCGCCCCGCCCGCGAGGGCGTGCGCCGCGTCGTGCGGCAGCGTGTCCTGCATGCGCGAGGTCAGCACGGTGCCGTATACGGCGATGCCGAGCGCCAGGCCGAGCTGCCGGAAGGTGTTGACCGCGCCGCCCGCCATCCCGGCCCGCTCCGGCGGTACGGCGGCCAGCGCCGCGCCCGCGATGCCGGGCGCCACCAGTCCCGTACCGACACCGATCAGCACCAGCCCGGGCGCCAGCGCAGAAGCCGTCGACCCCGCCTCCAGCCCCGTCATGCAGAACTGCCCCGAGCCGACCAGCAGCAGCCCGCCCCCGACGGTGATCCGCGCCGGCACCCCGTGCAGCAGCCGCCCGCCGGCCGCCGCCACCACGAACGCCGACAGCGACATCCACACGAAGACCAGTCCACCGCGCACCGGGCTCATCCCGAGCAGCGACTGCATCCATATCGAGTCGTACGCCATCAGACCGAACGCCCCCGCGTTGAAGGCGAGCGCGCCCACCATCACGACGGAGAACCCCGGCTTCAGGAACAGCCGCGGATCCAGCAGCGGATCGGCGCCGCGCCGCTCCACGACGACGAAGCAGACCAGCGCCACGACGGCCGCCGCGAACGCCACGAGGGTGCCCGTCTCGCCCCAGCCGTGCTCCCCGGCCCGCACCGCCCCGTACGTCAGCCCGCCCGCGAAAGCCGCGAACGTCACCGTGCCCGCCCAGTCGATGCGCCGGCCACGGGAGCCGTGCGACTCCGGTACGGCCTTCAGCGTCAGCCACACCGCGACCACGCTCACCGGCAGATTGACGTAGAAGATCCACCGCCAGCCCGGCCCGTCCGTCAGCACCCCGCCGAGCACCGGCCCCACCGCGGCCGCCGCGCCGCTGACCGCGCCCCACACGCCGAGCGCCACCGAGCGCTGTTTTCCCTGGTAGACGGAGCCCAGCAGCGGCAGCGTGGTCGCCAGCATCGCCGCCCCGCCGAGACCCTGCAGTGCACGGGAGGCGATCAGCATCCCCGGCCCGCCCGCCAGCCCGCACAGCAGCGAGGCCGACGCGAACACCACCACGCCCACGACGTGCACCCGCCGCCGCCCCAGAATGTCGGCCGCGGCGCCCGTGCCCAGCAGCAGCGCGGCCAGCGCCAGCGCATAGCCGTCCATCACCCACTGCAGATCGCTCAGCGACGCATGCAGCGACCCCGCCATGTCCGGCAGCGCGACCACCGCGATGGTCACGTCCAGCAACAACATGAACGTGCTCAGGCACATGGCCGTGAGCGGCCCCCATGTACGCATGTCCTCAACTCCTGTGCTTTGTGTACGTCGGATGCGCAACTCTCCGTACGATGGACGATGAGCGGCAGATCGCAACGGAAGTCAGGCGCTTTGCGGCGGAATCCGACAGGAGTGGCTAGGATGGAGATGGAATCCGATGTCTTCGACAAGCTCGACCTGCAACTGCTGAGTGCGCTGGAGGTCAACGGCCGGGCCTCCTTCAGCCGGATCGGCGCCGTGCTCGGCGTCTCCGACCAGACCGTCGCGCGCCGCTACCGGCGGCTGTGCGCCGAGGGCGGCCTGCGCGTCGTCGCGGTCCTGGACAGCGACGCGCTCGGCCTGGACCACTGGACGCTGCGGCTGCGCTGCGTCCCCGACAGCGCCGAGACCATCGCGGAGGCGCTCGCCAAGCGCCCCGACACCAGCTGGATCGGGCTGGCCTCCGGCGGCACCGAGATCGTGCTCGGCACCCGGCCGCGCAACGCCGGCGACCGCGACGACCTGCTGCTGGGCAAGCTCCCGCGCACCCCACGCCTACTGGAGATCCGCGCGTACCAAAAGCTGCACCGCTTCTTCGGCGGCCCGCAGGGCTGGCTGCAGAAGTTCTCGGCGCTCGCCCCGGACCAGATCGAGGCCCTCACCCCCGATCCCGTGCCCGACCCGGGCCCCGCCCGCATCGACCCGGAGGACGAACCGCTGCTCGCCGTCCTCGAACGCGACGGCCGCGCCACCTACCCCGAGCTCCAGCGCGCAACCGGCCGCTCGGAGTCCGCCGTCAAGCGACGCCTGGCCACTCTGATCGCCTCCGGGGCGATCTACATCGACTGCGAGTACCACGCCGAGACCGTCGGCCACCCCATGATGGCGGCCCTCTGGCTCACCGTCGCCCCCGCCGCTCTCCACTCCGTGGGCGAGGCGCTCGCCGCCCACGCCCCGATCGCCCATGTCTCCGCGACCGCGGGCCCCACCAACGTCACGGCGACAGCGGTCGTCAGAAGCACCTCCGACCTGTACGACTACGTCAGCGGCCCCCTCGGCCACCTGGAGGGCGTCCAGCACGTCGAGGCGACGCCGTATCTGCGCAACGTGAAGCAGCTGACGTACCGGCCTCGGCCCCGCTAACCACTTCGCCTGCGCTGCAGCCGGTCCCCGCCCGCCAGGATCGTCGCCGCCAGGGCGTCCGCCGCGCCCTGGGCCGCGGTACGGCGCGTGCCGTGCACCAGGACGAAGTCGACCCGGCCCAGTTCGGGCAGGCCGAAGCGGTCGGGGACGCGGACCAGGCCCGGCGGGACCAGGCCCCGGGAGTGGGCCATCACGCCCAGGCCCGCGCGGGCCGCCGCGATCAGCGCGCTCAGGCTGCCGCTGGTACAGGCGATGCGCCAGGGCCGGCCCTGGCGTTCCAGGGACTCGAAGGCCAGGGCCCGGGTGATGCCGGGCGGCGGGAAGACGATCAGCGGAACCGGGCGGTCCGGCTCAAGGCGCAGCCGTTCCGCGCCGATCCACACCAGCTCGTCGTGCCAGACCAGCTCGCCGCGCGGGTCCTCGGGGCGCCGCTTGGCCAGCACCAGGTCGAGCTTTCCGGCCGCCAGTTGCTCGTGCAGTGTGCCCGACAGCTCGACCGTCAGCTCCAGGTCGACCTCGGGATGGTCGTAGCGGAAGCCCTCCAGGATCTCCGGCAGCCGGGTCAGCACGAAGTCCTCCGAGGCGCCGAAGCGCAGCCGGCCGCGCAGCCGCGTGCCCGTGAAGAACGCCGAAGCCTGCTCGTGCACCTCCAGGATCCGGCGCGCGAACCCGAGCATCGCCTCGCCGTCCTCCGTCAGCTCCACGGAGTGGGTGTCCCGGGAGAACAGCTGCCGTCCGGTCGCGTCCTCCAGCCGCCGCACATGCTGGCTGACCGTCGACTGCCGCAGCCCGAGGCGCCGCGCGGCCTGCGTGAAACTCAGCGTCTGCGCGACCGCCAGGAAGGTACGCAGGTGAGAGGGGTCGTACATACGGACAACGGTAGCTGGTTATCGCATATCGCGATGGCAGTCAGAGCGGTATGACGGATTCCCGATCGGCCGCCGGGAGAGGACGATGAACGGGGGCCCTCCGGGCCCGGACAGATCCCGGACCGCCGACGACCGCAGACAAGTTAGTGGAGCACCGTGAAACGCCTGCAATGGCCGAGTTGGATGCCGATCGACCCGTACATCCTGCTGCTGCTCGGGACGGTCGGCCTCGCGGCGCTGTTCCCGGCGCGCGGGGCGGCGGCCGACGTGGCTTCCGGTGCCTCGACGGCAGCGATCGCCTTCCTGTTCTTCCTGTACGGCGTCCGGCTGTCCACGCGTGAGGCGCTGGACGGGCTCAAGCACTGGCGGCTCCACGGCACCGTCCTGGCCTGTACGTTCGTGGTCTTCCCGCTGCTGGGCCTGGCCTCCCGCGGCCTGGTCCCGGTCCTCCTGACCCACCCGCTCTACCAGGGCCTGCTGTTCCTCACGCTCGTCCCGTCGACGATTCAGTCGTCCATCGCCTTCACGTCGATGGCCCGCGGCAATGTGCCCGCCGCGATCTGTGCTGGTTCCTTCTCCTCCCTCGTCGGCATCGTCGTCACGCCGCTGCTCGCCGCAGCGCTGCTGGGCAGCAGCGCCGGCGGGTTCTCGGCGGACTCGCTCGTGCAGATCGTGCTGCAGCTGCTGGTGCCGTTCCTCGCCGGGCAGGTGCTGCGGCGCTGGATCGGGGGCTTCGTCGCCCGGCACAAGAAGGTCCTCGGGCTGGTCGACCGCGGCTCGATACTCCTCGTCGTCTACACCGCCTTCAGCGAGGGCATGGTCCAGGGCATCTGGCACCAGGTGAGCCCGCTCCGGCTCGGCGGCCTGCTGGTCGTCGAGGCCGTGCTGCTCGCGGTGATGCTGGCCCTGACCTGGTACGGCGGCAAGGCGCTGCGCTTCAACCGGGAGGACCGCATCGCCATCCAGTTCGCGGGCTCCAAGAAGTCCCTCGCCTCCGGCCTCCCCATGGCGAGCGTCCTGTTCGGCGCGCACGCCTCGCTGGCCGTGCTGCCGCTGATGCTCTTCCACCAGATGCAGCTGATGGTGTGCGCGGTGATCGCCAAGCGCCGCTTGCAGGACCCGCGCGAGGAGGCCGGCGAGGTCACTGTGCCCGCGCCAGCCGCACCGTCACGAACCGCGGTCGGTACAGGGTCACATCCGCGTTGATGCTCGCCGAAGCCCCGGTCGTCTCCAGCCAGTTGACGTCGTAGCTGAGCACCAGCCGCCCGTCGCCGCTCAGCTCGGGATGCACCTGCGGGTTGTACGCGGCGACGCCGGCCGTCGGCAGAGAGGGGCTGAAGTTCCTCGTCGGACCGTGCCAGGGCCCGGTGGGGGAGCAGGCCCAGTACGAGGTCACGGTGGTCAGCCCCGCTGTCCCCGTGGCCATCGTGAACAGCACATACGTCCCGCCCGTCCGGACCACCGAGAACGCGCTGCCCACCTGGGTACCGCTCAGCGGTCTCGGCCCAAGGCCCCACCCCGACCCGCTCCAGTACCGCCAGGCGGCCGGCTCCCCGAGCCGTCCCTCCGGCACCCGCGCCACATACGCCGACGAGGCCGGCCGGGACGCCGCCTGCCCGTCGTCGCCGCCGTAGACGTACGTCCAGCCGCCCTTCTCCACCAGCGTCGTACCGAACAGGATCCGACGCGACGGATCGGGAACCAGGCTCTGGTCGACCACCTTCACGACCGACTCGACCTTCAGGTCGGGCAGGGAGAGGGTGGCGACCTCCGTGGCCGTGGGCACCCCGTAGATCCACGGGGACTGCCCGGCCGTCCGCACCCACAGCAGCACTCGCACGACCTTCTCGGACGACCCGGGGGAGCGCGGCTCGACCCGGGCCGCGACCGGCCAGCGCCACTGGTTCGGCGCCGGGTCGGGGAAGAGCGGGGCGGGGAGCGTGCTCTGCAGCCGGCCGCCGCGCATCACCACGGCCGAGTTGCGCACCAGCGGGGCCGAGGTGTCCCGCCAGGCGTACGACTCGCCGACCGGATTGGGCGGGCCGTGCACCTGGCCGAGATAGGTGTCCGAGAACAGCCACAGCACCCGCCCGTCCGGCAACCGCACCGAATGGGTGCCGTCGCCGCCGGTCCAGTCGTCGCTGCGGGCCGCGTCGTCCCCGTAGCGGGCGAACTCGCCGGTCAGCCGGGAGTCCGCCGACCACGAGGCGACCCTGTGCGGTGTACAGGCGCCGCCCTCCCGTTCGCCTTGGTGCGGGAGGGCGGTGAGCAGCACGGCTCCGAGAACCAGGGCCAGCAGCAGGCCGAGGCCGGTTCCCGTCCGCTGTCGTGCTCGTGCGTCGTCGGGCACCCACGGGACGTTAGTGGCTGCCGCTCACATGGTCCATGGGCAGCCACAGGACGGTGCCCTTCGCGGACGCGTCATGTGCGGCGAGCTCCTCGCCGCTCAACGCACGGTCCCACACGTGCACATCGTCGATCGCACCGGTGAAGAAGGCCCGGCTGTCCATGCGCTGCCCGATGTGCACGCCGAACGGCGAGTTGCGGCTGACCGAACCGGGCACGTCGGCGGTGCTGAGCTCCGTACCGTCGATGAACAGAGTCAGTTGTCCACCGCCGCGGCGCAGGGCGAGATGATGCCACTGCCCGTCGTTGTACGACCCGCTCGTGCGGACGGACGCCGACTGCGGGGCCGCCGCTCCGTTGCGCACCGTGATCAACCCCTGGATGCGGTTGCTCGCGGGTTCACCGCGCAGCCAGACCTGCGGCTGCGTGGTCCCGATGCCGCCCATCCACAACAGCGGCTGCTCCCCGCTCGTGGCCGTGTAGCGGAACCACAGCGACGCCGTGAAGTCCTTTGTGCCGAGGGGGAGTTCGTCGCTGTACGGCAGGCGTACGGCGTCGTCGGTGCCGTCGAACTCCAGCGCCCCGCCGAACACGCCGTCCGTCTCCTCGGCGCCGCCGAGCACGGCCGCGGGCCTGGCGTACGGGGCCCGGTCGACGGTGGTCGGGTCCGGGCCGCGGCGCGGCTGCAGCCAGTCCTCGGTGAAGCGGGCGAAGCGGATCTCGTCGCGCGCGTCGACGGCACCGCCCTCGTACATCAGCCCCACCGTGTCGTGGTCGATCCGCGCCATGTCGGAGTAGCCCGACCAGTCCGTGGTGACGACCGTGCCGCGGTCCACGCTGTCCCAGGTGCGTCCGCCGTCGTACGAGGAGCGGATCATCATGGTCCGGCGGCGGTCGGGGTCTCCGGGGCAGGCGAGCAGGATGCGGTCGCCCACGCGCAGCATCGAGCCCTGCACCTGGGGCGTGTACAGGTCCGGGAGATCACGGAACGGGGTGGCGAAGCTGTCGCCACCGTCGCGGCTGACCGCCTGGGTGCGATGGCCGAGGTCGGTGCCGTCCTGCTCGCGGCCGCTGACCAGGACCGAGCCGTCGGCGCGTTCGGTGAGCGTGACCTCGGAGGGCTTCTGCCGGAAGGTGCCGTCGTCCGCGATCGGCCAGGAGTCCGTGGCACCGATCCGCCAGTGGTCCCCGCCGTCGTCGCTGACGATCAGCGCCGCATGGTTGGCGGTGACCCGACTCCCGTTCCATGTCTCGGTGTTGACGCCGAAGACCAGCCGGCCGGCATGCCTGCCACGGGTCAGCTGGATGCCGTGCACGGGACCGGTGGCGTACCAGGAGTTCCAGTCGGCGGGGAGGATCTCGTCGCTCAGATCGCGCGGCTGCGACCAGGTCTGCCCGTCGTCGTCGCTGTACTGCAGGTGCGGGGTGCGGTCGCACGGCACCTGGCAACTGGAGCCGTCCGCACGGCCCGTGTTGTACGTCTCGGCCAGCAGGATGCGGCCCGTCTCGCGGTCCACGACCGGCGCCGGGTTGCCGTGCGTGTCGCCGCCGCCGTCGGTGACGACCTGGAGCGGGCCCCAGGTGCGGCCGCCGTCCGTGGAGCGCTTGAGGACGATGTCGATGTCGCCTGCGTCTCCGCAGTTGTGCACCCGGCCCTCGGCGAACGCCAGCAGCGTGCCGTCGGCGGTCTTCACGACGGCCGGTATGCGGAAGCAGGCGTAGCCGGGGTCCTGGGACGCCTTGAAGATGATCTGCTGCTCGAAGTCGGCGTTCGGGGTGGGGGGTTGGGCGTGCGCGGGATTCGGCGATGCCGCCAGGGCCGCTGTGGCGACGACCGCCGTGACGATGGCTCTCAGACGTGTGCGAAGACTTGCCGGCATGGTGCGAACCTGCCCTTCAACAGTCTGGAAATAGACTGGACATCAGGACATCCAACGTCCAATGGGCGCACCACAGAGGCTAGTTGGGCCTCCGGAGCCTCACAAGAACCGTGCAGCTACTCGCCGGGATCGCGGCGGCGCAGCGCCGGCAGGATCGGAAGTACGGCCGCGGGACCGGGACTCGGCGCCGGAGCGGCCGCGCCCGCCTTGCGGCAGACCAGGGCGTCCGGGTCGGTGGCGGGGGTCTGGAGGGTGTAGCCGTCGGGACAGGCGGGGCCCGGGGGGCCCTGGGGGCCGGGGTCGCCCTTCTCGCCCTGCGGCCCCTGGGTGCCCTGAGAACCCTGGGTGCCTTCGATGCCCGAGCGGCCCTCGGGGCCGGCGGCTCCGTCGGCCCCCGTGGGACCGGGCTCGCCGGGCGGACCGGACGGGCCCGGGGAGCCTTCCGGACCTTCGGGCCCCGGTGGCCCCGACGGGCCGGGTTCGCCGCGCGGCCCGCCTGCGCCGGCCGAACCGCTCGCACCGGTGGCTCCACGCTCACCCTTCGCGCCGCGTGCGCCGGGCGGTGCCGCCGGCACCCGGACCCGGGCGAGCAGGTCGTCGACCGCCTCGGACGGGTCGGGTGCGGCCGGGGTGCCACCCCCGGCCTGTACCTGGGCGCGCAGGGCGCGGACGTCCGCGGCGAGCGTGGACACGGCCTTGCCGCGGCGGTCGGCCTCGGCCTGCATCTGGTCGGCGCGGCGGTCTCCGGCGTCGATGCGCGCCCACAGGATCACGGCGATCCCGGAGAGCGCGATCAGCACGCAGACGAGGAAGACACTGCGCCAGCGCGGCGCGAGCAGCCGCTCGAAACGGGACCTCACGGCGCACCTCCCAGTCGGTGGATGTCGAGCCTGAGCCGCGCGATCTCCGACTGGTCGGCGGCATGTAACGAGGACAACTCGCTGATGCGCGAGTCCCGTTCGGCGACCTGGCGTTCCAGTCGGTCGCGCTCGGTCTGCAGCTTGTCGGTCAGGCTGGAGTAGCCGCTCAGCGCGTTCTCCCCGCGCTTGCCCAGATACGCCACGGCGGCTGCCCCCAGCACGCCTGTGGCCGCCAGTAACGAGCCGAGCAGGGTGGTGCCGGCATCCAAGTGACTGCCTCCTACTTGCTCCTACTTGGCTCCTACTTGGACGACGGGTCGCACCGGCTGCGACCCGTTGAACTCACCGAACACAACGAGCCAGTTGCCGCCGGGTGTGTGCCGTGGCCGCGGACTACGCCGGATGGGTGGTGACGGGGCGTCAGGGCTGACGCATAGATGCAGATTTGCGGCGCACGGCGCCAAATTTCAGGTGCGCGGCGCCAGATGCCAGTGGCGCGGGGCCGGATTTCACGCGCGGGGTGCCAGATTTCACGGCCGCAGCACCACCTTGCCCAGGTTGCTCCGCGACTCGATCACCGCATGCGCCTTCGCCGCGTCCTCCAGCGCGAACTCCCCGTGCACGGCAGGCTTCAGCGCACCCTCCGCGAACAGTCGCCACAGCTCCTGACGCCAGTGCTCGTACAACTCCGGCTTCCCGCGGGCGATCCGCGCCATCTGGAAGCCGATCACGGACTTGGCGCCGACGAGGAGGTCGTACGCCTGGATGGTCCCGCCGCCCGAGCTGTAGGCCACCAGTCGCCCGCCCGGGGCGAGTGCGGCGATCGCCGGGGTGAGCAGTTCGCCGCCGACCGCGTCCAATGCGTAGTCGACGGGATCTCCCCAGCTGTCGGCGTCGTACGGGACGACGTCGTCGGCGCCGAGGGAGCGTACGAAGCCGGCCTTGCCCGGGGCGGACACGGCGCCCACCACCCGGGCCGCGCCGCGCACCCTGGCCAACTGCACGGCCAGGTGGCCGACTCCGCTCGCGGCGGCCGTGACCAGCGCCGTCTCGCCCGGTTCGGGGTGCGCGGCCGCCAGTGCGCCGAGGGCCACGAGGCCGCTGCGGACGAGGGCGACCGCGTCGACCGCCGAGGCGTAGTCCGGCACGGGGGAGGCCATGGCCTCGTGCAGAAGCGCGAGATCCGCGTAACCGTGCCCGAAGCACAGCCCGGTGACGCGGTCGCCCGCGTGGAATCGGGTGACGCCCTCACCGACGGCCACGACCTCGCCGGCGATCTCCCCGCCCAGCGGGACGGGCTCGGCGGCCTCGGTGACCTTGCGGACGACGGGCAGCGTGACGCCCACGGCCTCGCAGCGGACGAGGAGTTCACCGGGGCCGGGCGAGGGAGCCGGGGCCTCCTCCAGGAGCAAGGGGCTGCCGGTGGATTCGTAGCGGACGCGGCGCATCAACACCTCCAGGAATCGTTGGGAGGCCCAACGGTATCCGGGAGTCGTTGGGAAGTCCAACGGCTTTTCGCTAGGCTGTCGGCATGCCCGAAGCCCCCCTCGCCGCGATCCGCTCCCTCCCCAGCTGGCTGCTCGGCCGCGCCGCCGCCCATGGCCGGGCGCTGGTGGCCGAGGCGCTGGCCGTGGAGGGGCTGAAGATGTGGCACCACGTGGTGCTCTCCGCCGTCCGCGACCTCGGCCCCGTCGCCCAGGCCGACCTCGGGCGCAGTGTGCAGCTCGACCCGAAGGACCTGGTCGGTGTCCTCAACGACCTGCAGTCCGCAGGGCACGTCGTACGCGAACCGGACCCCAGTGACCGGCGCAAGAACGCGGTGTCGCTCACGGCGCAGGGCGCACGCCTGCTGAAGCGCTGCGAGCGCGCGGCGCGCGCGGCCAACGACGAGCTGCTCGCGCCGCTCTCGGCCGCCGAACGCGACCGGCTCATGGGCCTGTTGGCCCGGATCTCCGGTACGGAGGGCTGACGGCCGATAACGTTCCGTCATGATCGGACCCCTCGCCCTTGATCCCGCGCGCAGCGCCCTCGTCCTCGTCGATCTGATGGACCGGATCGTCGCGCTGCCCGTGGAGCCCCGCAAAGGCACCGAAGTCCTGTCCGCCGCCGAGGAGTTGGCGAACGCCTTCCGGTCGGCCGGCGCGACCGTCGTCCTCGTCCGCGTCGAACGGCCCGGCGTCGCCGAACAGCCGCCCGGCAGCGGCCTGGTCGCCGGACTCGCCCGGGACGGCGACATCGAGGTCGTGAAGCGTACGATCGGCGGCTTCCAGGGCACGGGCCTGGACGAGCGGTTGCGTGAACACGGCGTCCGTACCCTCGTCCTCGGCGGTATCGCCACCAACCTCGGCGTCGAGTCCACCGCCCGCGCCGCCCTCGACCTCGGCTACGACCTGGTCTTCGTCGAGGACGCCATGGCCGCGTTCACGGCCGCCGAGCACGAGGCGTCGGTGCGGCTGGACTTCCCGCGGCTGGGGAAGGTCGTGAGCGTGGACGAGGTGACCTTCACGATCGCTTGAACGAGCCGCGGCGGATCCCATGAACCCCGCTCTCACCAGGCGTTTCCCGGTTTCACACGCGCCCGGCCGCGGCGCCGGTCGCGGCTGTCGAAAGCGTCGACACCCAGGACGGCGATCTGGTGAGATGGCAACTCTGGGGTATCGACGTTGGGGGACGCAGCGATGCCGCAAGCCTTCGGGGCCCTGCTGGGACTGCAGCAAGCAGTTCCTCCCATGCCCCGCTCGCCGTTGATCCCCGAGGCCCGTGAACTGTTCGCCCTGCAGCGCGCATTGGGCCTGCGGCACGCCGCCGACGCGCTCTTCCCCAGCGGCCGGGTCCGCTTCCGGGTGCTCGACGGGCTGCATGTGCCGGGCCGTACGAGCCGCTGGTCGCGGGTCGACCACCTTGTCCTGGCGCGGGCGCGCGACGGCTGGCGTGGCCGTACGGACGTCGAGGCCGCGACCGTCGACCTGCTGTTCACCCACTACGCGCGGATCCTCGACTCGCACCCCCTGGCCCTGCGCCGGGTCGTCCTCTACGAACTCCTCCACCTGCTGCGGACCGGTTCGCAGGCGCCCACTGCCGACGACGTGACGTCGCTGGGCGTGGACACCTGGGAGGCCGAGGCGCTGGCTCACGCCACCGCGCACGAACCGCACCCGACCGCCGACCGCAGGGAAGCCGCGGAGGAGATCGTCGACGCCTGGCGCGCCGGGCGGATCCGCCGGGCCTTCGACTGCGCGGTCCGGCTGGGCGAACCGGGCCGGGACGCCGGCCTCAGCCGGCTCGTCCTCGACATCGCGGACCAGGACAGCAGGCTCGACGCGCTGCTCGCCCGTGCGGCCGAACTGGAGGACGCCAGGGACCCGGACGCAGCCGCCGCGCTCTACCTGGAGGCCGCGCGGGCCGCCGTGGACGACTCCACGGCCGTCGCGGGCCTGCTGCGCACCGCGGCCGACCCGGACCCTGCCCGGCGCCCGACCGCCGTGCCGGTCGGCGGCGGAGTCCGTGTCCAGTGGCCCGGCGACGGACCCCATCGGGTGCTCAGGCGCCGTGGCGCGGCGGGACCGTGGATGCTGCTGGCCGTCCGTGCGCCGGGACCCGCGTTCACCGACGCGGACGTCACCCCCGGCGAGACCGTCCAGTACGTGGTGCTGCCCGTCCAAGGCCATGAACTCGACGGGCCCGCGCTGCTGGGCGCGCCGGTGCGGTACGCGCCCGAGGTCGAGAACGTCCGCGTCCAGGAGGCCCGGGACCGGGTGAGCGTGATCTGGCGCACCCCGCCGGCCGCGCTCGCCGTACAGGTCGAACGGCTCGAAGCCCGAGGCGGCTCCTTCCGGGTGGCGGTGGACGGGAACGGCTTCGACGACAGACCGGTGCCGCCCGGTGAGCACCGCTATCTGATCCGCTGCCGCTACCGGCTGCCCGACGGCGGCGAAACCCTCTCCGACGGCGTGGTGGCCCGGGCCGCCGTGCCGTGGTGGCCCGCCCCCGTCACCCGGCTGTTCGTCACGACCGGCCCGCGCCCGGGTCGTATCGCCGTCGGCTGGGACGGCGCCGAGGGATCCCAGGTGCGGCTCTACGACAAGCCGCTGCCCGCAGCCGGACTCGATCTGCCGGTCCGGGAGCTGCCCGACCCGCTGGAGTGGGAGACGACGGCACTGCCCCACGGCGTCGAGCTGCTGCCGCCGCGGCGCGGCATGCGCTTCCGGCTGACCGCCGTCAGCGTGATCGAGGAGCGGGCCACCACCGGAGCGTCGGTCGTCGTCGAACTCACCGCGCCCGTCCGGAACTTCAGGGTCCGGCGCGTCGCCGCCGAACAGGTGCGGGTCACTTTCGAGTGGCCCGAACGCGCCGACCGGGTGGAGCTGCGCTGGACCCAGTCGGGAGCCCAGGCCCGGCGGATCATCACCAGAGCCGCCTACCGGCGCAGCGCCCTGGAGTTCGCCGTGACCACGGCTCCTGCCGACTTCCACATCGAGCCCGTGCCGCCCGACGCCGACGTGGTGATCGCGGCGGCCCCCGCGAGCTTCCGACTTCCGGCCGACCTCACCGTCACATACGACGTACGCAAGCCCAGCTGGTGGAGCGGGGCCAAACGCCGGATCACCGTCCGCGCCGACTGCGCCCCGGCCGACCTCCGTGATGTGGTCCTGCCCGATGTCGTGCTCGTCGCCCGGCCCGGCGTCGGACCGCCCGGGTCGGACCCGCCCCGCCCCCGGTCCCCGTGGGACGGTACGACCCTGCTGCGCCTGTCGGGTTCCGAGCTGGGCATCGGCCGGCTGGTGCCGCGTGACATCGAGGTCACTCTGGGCGGTGCCGGGCCGCCGTACGCCCTGCGGGTCTTTCTGCTCGGTCCCGGTGCCGAGTCCGTGCGGCTGATCGAGCCGCCGTGGGAGCGACTGGTGGTGCGCTGACATGACCGACGTCATCTGCCCGTACTGCTTCGCCCGGGCCGCGGCCTCGGCACTGCCCTACCGGTGTCTGTCCCGGGGCGGCGGCAGTGTCAGCCGGGCCTGCGATCCCGTGCGCGACGAGGTCTGGGAGGCGTTCAAGGGGCCCGCGATCGGCGCCCAGGCCGCGGTGCGCGGGCCGCTCTTCCACCCGCGGCGGGGACTGCGACCCCGGGGCGGGCGCGTCCCCTGTCCGGACTGCGCCGTCCCCACTCCCACCCGGGTCTGCAAGGAATGCCACAGCGACTTCCCGAGCGACTACTGCGACCAGGAGAGCAGGATCATCGCGCTGGTCGGGGCGGTCTCCGTCGGCAAGAGCACCTGCGTCACCGTCCTGATGCACGAGCTGCGCCACCGGGTGGGCCACACCTTCCGGGCCGCCGTCGCCGCCATGGGCGGCGACACCCAGACCCGCGACCGGGACCTGGAGCGCGACCTCTACGACCTGGGCCTGATGCCGGACCCCACCACCACGGCGGCGCGCGCCCTCAACGACCCGCTGCTGTATCGGCTGAGCCTGCCCGGCGGCCGCCGCGGCACCGGCACCCGGCACACCGCGCTCGTCTTCTTCGACGCGGCCGGCGAGGATCTGAGCGGCATCGAGGCGATGAACCGCTACACCGGATATCTGGCCGCGGCCGACGGCATCATCCTCCTCATCGACCCCCTGCAACTCCCGTCCGTCCGTGAGGAGTTGTCGGCGAGCGGCCCGCTGCTGCCGTTCGAGCCCGCCCCGCAGCAGCGGATCGCGGCCGACGTCGCCACCCAGTTGCGCAGCCACGGGCGGCGCGGCTCGGGCGGCCGGCTGCACACCCCGCTGGCGGTCGCGCTGACCAAGACGGACATGGTCCGCCCGCTGCTGCCGGCCCACTCGCCGCTGCACGCCAACGCCCGCCACGACGACGGAGTACTGCACGAGAGCGACCGGCTGGCCGTCCACGAAGAGGTGCGCTCGCTGCTGATCGGCTGGGACGGCGGCGAACTCTGCCGCCGCCTCGACCGGGACTTCTCCCGCGTGTCCTACTTCGGCTTCTCGGCGCTCGGGGCGCCGCCCCCGGCCGGCGCCCCGGACAAGGCACCCCCGGGCGGCCCCCAGCCCGTCCGTATCGAGGACCCCCTGCTGTGGCTCCTCGCCGAGCAGGGCCTGCTGCCCGTCCGCAGGACGAACCGACGAACCAGGGGAGTCGCCGAGTGAGCCTCGCCCACCTCCACTACACCTCCGCGCCACCCGGCCCCGACGGCTCCGGCTTCCGCTTCACCGCCGTCGGCGACACCGTCCCGCGCCGGCTCCTCGGCGAGATCGAGCAGATCATCGGCTACGAGGCCCCCCGTACCGCTCCGCGCCGCCCCACCGACGAGCAACTGGGCGCCTTTCCCCCGGCGTTCACCCACACCCGGCTGACCGACGGCAGCCGGCTGCTGTGCCGCAGCGTGTACACCGGGGTCGACCACAGCGGCCGCTACGGCAACTTCCACGCCCACGCCGTGTGGTACCCGGACGGCAGTGCGCTGCCCGGCGGTCTGCTGCCCGTCGCCCTGTGGGGGTCCCCGGGCTGGCGCACCCGCACCCCGCGCGGCGGCGAGCCCGAGGAACTGCCCCCGGGCGGATGGTTCGAGACCGCAGGGCTCGCCGAGTTCGCCCGCTCCCGTGCCCAGCGGCTGCCCGCGTTCCTGGCCGAAGTGCGGGAACTGCTGTGCCGGGCCGAGCCGCCCCAGGTGATCGTCGTGGAACGCGACGCGTACGCCGTCGTCCAGTGGATCGCGCTGGCCAGTGCCGTCGTGCCGCACGACGAGGCGCAGCGGCTCACCTTCACGTCGTACACCCGCCGCCCGGACCGGGCCCGGCAGCACCTGGTGGGTGTGCTCCCGGACGCCGACTTCGACCTCGCGGGCGCGACCCGCGACCCGCGCTACCGGGTCCACGACTGCACCGGCGGCGCCTCGACCCCCGCCCGCCCCGATCCCTGGGCCGACCTCGCCGCGGCGGTCTGGCTGGCCGGCCGGCCTCGTCTGTTCGAGGCCGCCGGGACGCTGCCCGGGGACGGTGCGGACGGAGCCTTCGATCCCGGGCGGCTCGCGGCGGCGGCCGCCGCGCAGGGCATCCCGCTCGACTCGGCCGGGCGGACGGCGGCCGCCGACTGGGCGGCCCGGCATGGCGCAGGGCAGCAAGTCCCGTTCCTGGAGGGCCTGTTCACCACGGTCGCGGCGGGCGGCGACCCACGGACGCCCGCGGAGTGGCAGGCCCTGACCCGGCTGGCCGCCCGGTTCCCCGGCCTCGCCGGCACCCCCGCCGCCGAGGGGCTGCGGGGCGACCTGCGAGCCGCCCTCACGGCCTGCGACGAGAGCGATTTCGAGCGGTTCCTCGGGCTGCTCGTCCTGGCCGACACCTTCGGCGTGGACACCCGGGCCGCCCGTCCCGCCCTGGTCCGCGCCGTGGTGGGCGCGCTGCTCGCAGGGGCGCGGCCGGCCGGCCTCGGGGACGTGCTGGCCGACCGGCCGGAGCTCTCCCAGGCCGTCGTCGAGGCGGCCGAGAAGGCCGCGGCCCGCGGTGACGATCCCGCACGGCTCGCCGCCGCACTGCTCGCAGTCGTCCCCGCGGCGGACCTCAGCGACTGCCCGTACCTGCGCATGGGCGACCTGGCCCGCAAGCCGGGCGGCGGGGACCGGCTGCGCACCTTCCACGCGCTGGTCACCGCCGCGGGCGACGACCACCTCGGCGACGGAGCGGTGCTGCGCACCGCGCACCGGCTGGTCTGGCCGGAGGGCGCCCCGACCACGGTCGAGGCCGGACACCTCGCGGTCGAACTGGCCCCGTCGTGGCTGACGTCGTCCGGCATCGCGGCCCATCTCGTCGCCGCCGCGCTCAACGCACCCGCCCAGGACCCCGCAGCCCCTCGGCTCGCCGCCGATCTGTTGCGGCATCTCCCGCAGGATGTCGGGCTCGGGGAACGTGCCGCGCCCGACGCAGCCGTCCAGGATCCCGCAGCGCCCCGGCTCGCCGCCGATCTGTTGCGGCATCTCCCGCAGGATGTCGGGCCCGGGGAAGGCGCCGCGCTCGACGCAGCCGTCCAGGATCCCGCAGCGCCCCGGCTCGCCGCCGATCTGTTGCGGCATCTCCCGCAAGAACTCGGGCCCCGGGAACGCGCCGCGCTCAACCTGCTCGCCCTGGCCGGACGGATCGCCGACGGCACGGCAGAGCCCGGATTCACCGCCACCGCCCTCGCCCACTGCCGGGCCGCCCGGCCGCTGGAACCGGCTGTCGCCGAGCGCATCGCCGACACCGTCGCCGGGGCCCTGCTCTCCCGGCAGCCCCCGCCGGGCGAACTGGACCGGCTGCTCGCCTCGGGGGACGAGACCCTGCTCGACGGCTATCTGCGGGTGGGGCGCTCCGACGCCATACGCGACCGGCTGCGCGTGTCGCCCGCCTACACCGCGGCCTGCTTCGTGGCATGGACCGGCGGCGCCGGACTCAACCCCGCCTGGGAGCGGACCCGTACGGCACTCCTGGCGGAGGTGCTGCGTCCCGCGGTCCGCGCCAGGACACCGCAGGACCTCGCCGAGACCACCCGCGAAGTGCAGCGGGCGGGCCCGGACCGGGTGCGCGCCTTCGAGGAGTGGCTGCGGCCGGGACGATCCGGCCGTCGGGGCGGCCGGCTCTTCCGCCGGGGCCCGAAGTACCCGCAAGGAGACGGCAGTTGATCCTTCTCAAGTGGCTGCTCTGGGGCTACCTCGGCTACAGCGCCCTCGTCGCCGCCTTCGTCGTCCTGTGCACGGCACCCGCGGCGGCCTGGCGGGCCCTCGGCTCGATCGCCGCGGGCCTGGGACCGTGGCGGGCCCAGGAGCCCGACCCGCGGATCCTGCCGCCGGTGCCGGAGGAGTCCGCCCATCTGTCCTACTGGGCGGGGCAGTTGCAGACCGATGTGGTCTCGGCCGTCGGGGCGGGCGCCGCCCTGCTCAACACGCTGCTGTTCGGCGAGTGGCTGGGCAACGACGCGCTCAACCTCCTGCGCGGCCGGTGGCCCTCGCACCGGCGCGGCAGCAACCCGTTCAGCAGGGCCGGACTGGTCCTGACCAGCCCGGGCTTCGCCGTGGGGGCCCTGGCGGGCACGTTCGCCGCCGTGGCGTACCTGCTCGCCGTACTGACCTGCTTCGCCGCACTGCTGACCCTCGTATGTGCCGGTCGCGGCGCGTGCGTGCAGGCACTGCGCGGGCTGGAGCGGGCCCGACTGCTGGCGCGCGGCGTACGGATGAAGTGCCCCTACCCCGGCTGCTACCGGCCGATCCCGCTCCCCGTCCACCGCTGCCCCGGCTGCAATGAACGCCACCGCAGCCTGCACCCGGGCCGGTTCGGGGTCTTCGTGCATGTGTGCGTCTGCGGCCGCCGCCTGAACGCCGCGTTTCCTGGCCGCCGACCGCGCGAATCCGCCGAATGCCCGTACTGCGCCCGTGCGTTGCCGCCCTCGCTCGGCTCCGCACGGCTCGTGCACATCCCGATCGTCGGCGGCACCTCCTCCGGCAAGACCATGCTGATGGCCGCCATGCTGGCCGGGATCACCTCCTTCGAACGCGCCGGCCTGCTCACCGCCAACTGCGCCACCCTGGACGACCGGCGCCAACTCCAGCAGCTGAAAAGCCAGTTGGACACGGGCGGCTGGGTGCTCGGCACCACCGCGGCCCAGCCCCGCGCCTATATGCTGGAGATCGGCTGCGGCCGGCGCCGCAGACTGCTCTACCTCTACGACCCGCACGGCGGCGTCTACGACGACGCGGACGCCGTACGCCGGCAGCAGTACCTCGCCCACGCCGACGCCGTCGTCCTCGTCGCGGACGTCCTCGCCGTGCCCGACGTGCGGCGCAGAATCGACGGAGCCGGCGCCCCGTACGCCGTCGAGGCCCGCCCCTCGCCCGAGAGCCCCAAGCAGACGTACGACCGGCTGGTGGGCGAGTTCACGGAGATGTCCCGCCGGCGCGACCGCACCCCCGTCGCCGCGGTGGTCACCAAACGCGACGCGCTCGACCGGCTCGACCACTCGATACCCCGGCCCCGCGACCCGCTCGACACCTGGCTGGCCGGGGTGGGACTGGGCGATCTCGTCCTGGGGCTCGGCCATGACTTCGGGAAGGTGCGCTACTGGGCCGTCAGCGCCCGCGCGGCCACCGGCGCAGACGCCCTGGAGAGCGAGGGACGACATGCCGCCGCGCCACTTCTGTGGCTGCTGGCAACCACCGGGCTGCCAGTGAAATCCCTGCTCACAGACGCCGGAGCAAACCCATGACGGCCCGCGCCGAGAGGTCTACCGTGGGCCTGCACAGGAAAAATCGGGGGAGCCGGCGATGAGTCTCGTACCGGATCACACGGCGCGCGGACGCCGCCTGGTGCTGGGCCTGTTCGTCGTGTCGGCGCTGGTGACCACCGGCACGCTCGTGTTGCTGACGGTGGGGTGGCCGGCGTAGGCCGAGGCGGCGAACCCGTTCACGGCGTCAGGGAGAGGACACGAGAGTGAGCGATATTCCCGGCGGCCCCATGGAGAGCCGTCCGGTCCATTTCATCTGGATCCTGGACGTGTCCTTCTCGATGAGCGGCGAGAAGATCGGCACCGTCAACTACGCGATCCGCGAGGCCATTCCGGAGATGCGCGCGGTGGCGCACGACCAGCCGTCCGCGCAGCTGATGGTGCGAGTCCTGACGTTCTCCGCGACACCCCGCTGGCACGTTGCGACACCCGTCCCGGTGGAGCAGTTCACCTGGCAGGAGGTCGGTGTCGACGGCGGCACCAACCTCGGCGACGCCCTCAAGGCGGTCGCCCGCGAACTGGAGACGCCGCCCATGCCCCGGCGGGCCCTCAAACCCGTGCTGACGCTGGTGTCCGACGGACAGCCGCTGGACGAGGACTGGCGCGAGGGACTCAAGGCCATCGACGCGACCCCCTGGGGCCGCAAGGCCGTACGCGTCGCCATCGCCATCGGCGGCGATGCCGACCGCTCGGTCCTGCAGGAGTTCCTCGCCAACCCCGAGCTGCCGGTGCTCGACGCGAACAGCCCCAAACAGCTGGCCGCCGCGATCCGTTGGGCCTCCACCGCCGCCGTGAAGGCCGCCTCCCAGCCGGTCGTCTCGGGCGACTCCGGCAGCGGCGGCAAACAGCTCGCCCCCGCCTACGCGCCGCCCCAGCTCGATGACGACGATGACGACGACGTGTGGTGACCGTGCTGCGCGAGGAGAAGTACTGGGACGTGCTCTACCAGTCGGCGCAGGGCCCCGCCAAACGGCGCAACCAGGACTCCAGTGCCGTCCGGGTCACCTCCGACGGCGACCTGGTGTTCGCGGTGGCCGACGGCCACGGCGCACCCGTCCATCCGCGCAGCCATGTCGGCTCCCGGCACGCGGTGGAGGTCTTCACCGCCAGCGGCATCGAATTCGCCGTGCGGGCCCGGGCCGCCGCCGGGAGCGGCCCCGGAGGATTCCGCCGGCTGTGGACCGACGCCCACGACCGCATGCCGCGCGAACTCGTCCTCAAATGGCGCCGCCAGGTCCTCGGCACCGACGGGGAGTCACTGGGCGAACAGCCCCGTCTGTACGAGTCGCTGCGCCCCTTCGGCACCACCCTGATCGGTGTCGTGCTCACCGACGGCCTGTTCGCAGCCTGGCAGTTGGGCGACGGGGACCTGGTGGTCGTCGACGACGACGGATCCCTCACCCAGCCGCTGACCCCCGCCCGCCCCGAACTCGGTGACGACACCGAGTCGATGTGCAGCCGCCGCGCCTGGCAGCTGATGCGGGTGCACTGCGCGCTGCCGGGCGATCCGGGCCGGCTGCCCCGCATGGTCGCCCTCTCCACCGACGGACTGTCCAACAGCTTCGCCGAACGCGACGGCTTCGTGCGGTTCGTGAGGGACGTGGACCGGCGGATCACGGCCGAGGGCCCGGCGGCGGTCGACGAGGCCCTGCAGGGATGGCTGGCCCAGGCCGGCAGGTACTCCGGCGACGACACCACGGCCGTCGTCGCCCGCAACCGGCGAACACTGCCTCCGCACGGGGGACGCGAAGAGGAGGACTGATGTCCGGCATGCTGGCCACCGGTACCCGGCTCACGACCGAGGACGGGGAGGAGATGGTGGTCTCCGGCCTGCTCGGCTCCGGCGGCCAGGGCGAGGTCTACCAGGTCAAGGGCGCGATGGGGGAGAAGGCCCTCAAGTGGTACTACCCGGGCTGCGCCACCGCGGAGCAGTGGGACATCGTCCACAACCTCGTCGGCCGCGGTTTCACCGACGACCGGTTCCTGTGGCCGCAGGCCATGGTGACCGGGCCCCGCAGCGGCTTCGGCTACCTCATGGACATCCGCCCCGAACGCTTCCGCGGCCTGCCCGACCTCTTCCGCCGGGAACTGGACACCTCCCCGCTGGCCCTGGTGACCGCGGGCCTGCACATGGTCGAGGCGTACCAGGCGCTGCACTCCAAAGGCATCGCCTACCGGGACATCTCCTACGGCAACCTCTTCTTCGACCCGGACAACGGCGACGTCCTGGTCTGCGACAACGACAACGCCGTGGGCGAGGGCGAGGTCACCGGCATCGCCGGCACGATGGAGTTCATGGCGCCGGAGCTGGTCCGCGGCGACCCGGGTGCGATGCCCGGCACCCAGACCGACCTGCACTCCCTCTCCGTGCTCCTCTTCATGCTGCTGACGAACCATCACCCCCTCAAGGGGCGCGCCGAGTTGGACATCAACTGCCTCGACGAGGCCGCCGAGCGACGGCTGTTCGGCAAGCGTCCGGTGTTCGTCTTCGATCCCGAGAACGACGCCAACTGCCCCGACCCCGACGAACACCGCACGGTCCTGCTGACCTGGCCCACCATCCCGCCGGTGCTGCAGAAGCTCTTCGTGCAGAACTTCACCGACGGCCTGCGCGACGCCTCGCACCGGGTCCGCGAGACCCAGTGGAGGCACGCGCTCAGCGAGGTCCGCGACACCATCGTGGTCTGCGCCGACTGCGGCAAGCAGAACCTGACGGAGCCGCGCGAGACGAAACCGGGGGTGTGCTGGCGCTGCCGGCACACGCTCATGCTGCCCCCGCGGCTCGTGGTCACCACCCGTATGCCCAAGGTGGAACGGCATCTTCGGCTGCGCCACAAGGCGAAGGTGTACGCCCACCACCTCCAGGCCGAACCCGACCGGCACCGCTACGGCCCGGACGGCCTCGTCGCCGAACTCGTCGAACACCCGCAGAAGCCCGGCAAGTACGGGCTCGCCAACCGGACCGGAACCACCTGGAGCACCCGCCGGAGCGACGGCACCGCCCAGCAGGTCGCGCCGGGCCAGACGGTGCCGCTGCGCGCGGGCCTGGAGGTCGACCTCGGCCTCGCCCGGGCGGTCGTGCGCGAACACTGACCGCGGGCGGGGTGAGCCCGCCGGGCCGACTACATCGGCAGCCCCACGGCCCGGCCGAGCGACAACACCAGGGCCAGCACCCCGCTGGTGGTGGTCGAACCGGCTTGGATCGTCTCCAGCCAGCCGCGGATACGGCCCTGGTCGGCCTGCCGGTTGTGCTCGCCGGCGCGCACCAGCTCACGGTGGACCTGCTCGGCCTGCGGAGCCAACTCTGGCTGCTCTGCGCGTAGTTGGCGGATGAGCTCGGCGGCCAGGGCCACCGGATCGGAGCTCTGCGCGGCGGGGGCGTTGACGGGGGCGTTCATGTGGAACGTGCCGTTGTCGCCGAAGTTGCCGAAGGTGGGGCCGGAGAAGTTGTTCGTGGTCATCGCGATGTCTCCGTCTCGGGATCCTGACACCCGGCTCAGGTGTGCGGGTTGGCCGGCTGCTGCGGTTGCTGGCCCTGCTGCCCAGGGGATCCCTGCCCGCCGCCCGCCGGGGACGCCTGGTACTGGTTCATGACGAACTTTCCGTCGTTGCCGAAGTTGCCCCAGGTGGGACCGGCGAAGTTGTTCTGGTTGTTGATCACGGTCCGCACCTTGTCCAGGGCCGCCGTGTCCACGTTGTGGGCGCGCAGGAACCGTTCCGTGGCGATCATCACGGACTCGTGGATGCGCTGGAAGGCGTCCGTGGCATCCATGACCTCGTTGTAGGCCATGGTGATGCCCGATACACGCTCGCGGAGGCTGTCGAATGCCCCGTAGTCGTACACCACGTGGTACTTCGAGATGTCCCGCCGGTCCTTCTCCAGAGCCCGCGCGTGCCGGACCCGCCGGACCCGGCGGTGCCGGATGCGGCCGGGTGCTCCGGTCAGCAGGACACGCCAGTTCGCCAGCGTGATCCGCACCAGCAGCCACCACTCCTCGAAACCGCCGAGCGGCAGTGCGGCCACCCGGCTGAACTCCTCCTGCAGGGGCGGCAGTACGTACGCGGCCACCTCCCAGGACAGCCGGGTCTGCAGCAGCCTGGCCCGCAGATGCACGGACACCACATAGCGGCCGCCGCGGCCCACCATCTCCAGGCTCAGATACGTCGCCATGGCCGCGCCCGCCTGGTTCGCCCCGGCCTGTACAAGCTGTTTGTCGATACGGGAGTTGGGGGCCTTCAGCGGGTCCGGCAGCAGTTGCCGGCCGACATGGCTCACATGCAGGCCGCGGATGTACAGGCGGTTGCGGGCCCGCAGCTCCGTCAGGCCGGTGATCGTCGTCATCTCCCGGGCCAGGAAGCCGTGCAGGGCCACCGCGTCGAAGGGCTTGATCGTCTTCCCGGCGGCCGCCGTACCGACGTCGATCGGTGCCCAGACGCTCTCCCGGATCTTGATGCCGCTGCCCACGAAGGGGTTGCGGGCCTCGACGCTCGCGTCGTAGGGGACCACGTTCATCTGCCGCAGCGAGGTGAGCCGGTCCTCGGTGGCTCGGTCGAGAGGAGGAGCCTGGCTCAGGGGTTTGCCGGGGTCGCGGAAGACCGTGCGGGCCGCCACCCAGGCCGAGTGCTCGGTCCGGTGCACGACCCCCGCCGCGACGACGCCCGCACCCACCAGCAGGGCACCGAGCGCCACCGCGGCGGACCGCTGCCCCTGTACCAGGGCGAGGACGCCACCCGGCACGGCGGCGACCATCGCCACCAGCAGCACCGTCAGCAGGCGGTCCCGCCGTCTGCGCCGTAACTGCGCCGCCGCCGCGTGCCGCACCAGCGCCACCAGATTGATCCCGAGAGGCAGCCCGACGGCTTTGAGACGGTCCCCGGTGAACTCGTCCAGCGCGTCCAGCGCGAAGTTCTCGTCGAGATGCGCGTGCGCGCACAGCAGACGTGTGACGGCGTCCGTGTCGTACTGCGGCAGCTGTGGCAGCGGTCGTGGCGCCATGGGCCCTCCCCCGTGCGGGCCCTTCTCACGATAGGGACAGCGTGGGGTTCTGTCCCTGTTTCGGCCGTACTGGATTTCCGTACGTCGTCACGGCTCTACGGGAGGTCCGTACGGCCGGGCGGCACGGTTCCGGCCCGGCCGGCGCAGGGGGCGCTCCCCGCCGGCCGGGCCCCGCCGCCGTGTCGCGGAGAGCCCCTCACCCCTGGGCGGCCGCGGTCCGCAGAGCGATGCGGTCCTCGCCCGCGTACACGTTCATGGAGGCGCCCCGCAGGAAGCCCACCAGGGTCAGGCCCGTCTCCGCGGCCAGGTCGACGGCCAGCGACGAGGGCGCCGAGACCGCCGCCAGGACCGGGATCCCGGCCATGACCGCCTTCTGCGCCAGCTCGAAGGAGGCCCGGCCCGAGACCAGGAGGATGCTGCGGGACAGCGGCAGGTCGCCGTTCTGCAGGGCACGCCCCACCAGCTTGTCGACCGCGTTGTGCCGGCCCACGTCCTCCCGTATGTCGACCAGCTCGCCGTCCTCCGTGAACAGGGCCGCCGCGTGCAGACCCCCGGTCCGGTCGAAGACCCGCTGGGCCGCGCGGAGCCGGTCGGGGAGGCTCGCGAGGAGTTCGGGTTCGACGCGGACCGGGGGAGTGTCGGCTATCGGCCAGCGGGCCGTCGTGCGTACGGCATCGAGGCTCGCCTTGCCGCACAGCCCGCAGGACGAGGTGGTGTAGACGTTCCGTTCGAGGGTGATGTCGGGGATCGTCACGCCCGGCGAGGTCCGCACATCCACCACGTTGTACGTGTTCGAGCCGTCGACCGTGGCTCCCGCGCAGTACACGATGTTCTGCAGATCGCCCTGCTCGGCGAGGACGCCCTCGCTGACCAGGAAGCCCGCGGCCAGCGCGAAGTCGTCGCCCGGGGTGCGCATGGTGATCGCGAGCGGCTTGCCGTTCAGCCTGATCTCCAGCGGTTCCTCGGCGACCAGCGTGTCCGGGCGGGTGGAGATGGCCCCGTCCCGGATGCGGATCACCTTGCGTCGTTCCGTGACTCGTCCCATGTCGTGTCTCAGTCCCGGTTCTGTACGTGCTGGTAGCCGAAGCGGCCCTTGATGCAGAGGTTGCCGTGGGTCACCGGGTTGTCGTGTGGGGAGGTGACCTTCACGATTTCATTGTCCTGCACGTGGAGAGTGAGGTTGCAGCCCACTCCGCAGTAGGCGCACACGGTCGTCGTCTCCGTCTGTGCCGACTCGTCCCAGGTGCCGGCCGCGCGCATGTCGAACTCCGACTTGAACGACAGCGCTCCCGTGGGGCAGACCTCGATGCAGTTGCCGCAGTACACGCACGCCGAGTCGGTGAGCGGGGCGTCGTGCTCGACGGCGATCCGGGCGCCGAAGCCGCGGCCGGAGACCGAGATGGCGAACGTGTTCTGCCACTGGTCGCCGCAGGCGTCCACGCACTTGTAGCAGAGGATGCACTTGTCGTAGTCGCGCACATACAGATCGTTGTCGACCTTGGGTTCCTCGCCCAGGCGGGCGGCGTCCGGGCCGAAACGGTCCGGCTTCGCCTCGTACTCCTTGATCCATTCGGCGACTTGTGGAGTCGTCGACAAGTCGACCGAGGAGGCGAGAAGTTCGAGGACGATCTTGCGGCTGTGGCGGGCGCGCTCGGTGTCCGTCCGCACCTCCATACCGGGCTCGGCCCTGCGGGAGCAGGCCGGGACGAGCGTGCGGGCGCCCTCGACCTCGACGACGCAGACACGGCAGGCGTTCTTGGGGGTGAGCGTGTCGCCCTGGCACAGGGTCGGCACGTCCTTCCCGGCCGCCCGGCAGGCGTCGAGAATCGTCGAACCCTCGGGCGCCCGCACCGGCTCCCCGTCGACGGTGAACTCCAGCAGCCGGCGCGGGATCCCCAGCGGTGTCACGGTCATTCGTACGCCCCCAGACGGTCGATGGCGGATTCCACGGCGTTCCACGCGGTCTGCCCCAGACCGCAGATCGAGGCGTCCCGCATCGCGCGGCCGACTTCCCTGAGCAGAGCGATGTCGCCGGCGGCTACCGCGCCCGTGCGCTCCGCGATCCGGTGCAGCGCCTCCTCCTGGCGCACGGTCCCGACCCGGCACGGCACACACTGCCCGCACGACTCGTCGCGGAAGAACTCCGCGATACGCAGAAGCAGCCGGGGCAGCGGGACCGTGTCGTCGAAGGCCATGACGACTCCGGAACCGAGCGTCGTGCCCGCTTCCCGAGTGCCTTCGAAGGTGAGGGGGATGTCCAGTTCGTCCGGCCGTACGAAGCCGCCCGCCGCGCCGCCCAGCAGCACCGCCCGCAGACGGTCCCGTACGCCGGCCTCGGTGAGCAGCTCGCCGAGCGTGGCGCCGAACGGCAGCTCATAGATGCCGGGCCGGTCCACGCTGCCCGAGACGCAGAACAGCTTCGGCCCGGTGGACCTCCCGGTGCCGATCGCCGCGTACGCCGGAGCACCCATGGTCAGGATCGGCAGGACATTGACCAGCGTCTCCACGTTGTTCTCGACCGTGGGCTTGCCGAACAGGCCCTTCTCCACCGGGAAGGGCGGCTTCGAACGCGGCTCGCCCCGATAGCCCTCGATCGAGTTGAACAGGGCCGTCTCCTCGCCGCAGATGTACGCGCCCGCACCGCGCCGGATCTCGATGTCGAAGGCGTAGCCCTGGCCCAGGACGTCGTCGCCGAGGAAGCCACGCGCGCGTGCCTGCGCGATCGCGTGCTCCAGGCGACGCAGCACCCGCGGGTACTCGCCCCGCAGATACACGTACCCCTGGTGCGCACCGATCGCATACGCGGCGATCGTCATCGCCTCGACCAGCGCATACGGGTCCCCTTCAATGATCACGCGGTCCTTGAAGGTGCCCGGCTCGGATTCGTCCGCGTTGCACACCAGGTAGTGCGGGTGGTCGGGCTGCGACGCGGTGGCCTGCCATTTGCGGCCGGTGGGGAAGGCGGCGCCGCCGCGGCCGACCAGGCCGGAGTCGGTCACCTCGCGGATGACCCCGGCGGGGCCGAGCTCGAAGGCCCGGCGCAGGGCCGTGTAGCCGCCGTGGGCGCGGTAGTCGTCGAGACTCGACGGGTCGACGACGCCGACGCGTTTCAACAGAAGGAGGCCGTCCTGCCCCGTCTGCGGTACGGCTGCCGCGGCCGGCGGTTCCTCCGGCGCCGAGTCGGGCGCACTCGCGGCGAGTACGGCCGCCTCGACCGTCGCCGGTGCCGACACCGCCGTACGCACCGGGTCTCCCGCCTTGATCGCGAGTGCCGCCGGAGCCCGCTCGCACAGGCCGAGACAGGGGCTGCGCTCGACACTCACCCCACTGCCCGGCCCCAGCCGTGCCTCGATCCCGGCGCACAGGCCGGGCACTCCGGCGGCCGCGCACGCCAGGTCCGTGCACACGTGCAGCACGGTCGCCGGGCGTGGCTTGAGCGAGAACATCGCGTAGAAGGTCGCGACGCCGTACGCCTCCGCCGGGGGCACGGTCAGCCGACGGCACAGGTAGTCGAGGGCGCCCTCGCTGATCCAGCCGATCCGGTCATTGATCGCGTGCAGCCCCGGCAACAGCAGGTCGCGCCGCTCCCGGGCCTCGCGGCCACCGCGAGCCCATCTGAGGTCGGCGTCTGTACGGTCCGCGCCCTCCCAGGAGGACTCGGGAGGGCCCAACAGGGCGTCCACGGCGGCCCGTTCGTCGTCCGTCGGCTTGCTGTCGCCGAAGTGCAGATCCACTTACGTCACCTCACGATGGTCGCAACCGGAAGCTTGTCGATCCGGATCGCCGACGCCTTGAACTCCGCCGTCCCCGCGATCGGGCAGTTCGCCTCGATCGTCAGCTGGTTGGTGTCCACCTCGTCGGGAAAGTGCATGGTCATGAAGGCGAGCCCGGGCCGAAGAGCCGTGTCGACCCATACGGGCGCCACGACCGAGCCCCGCCGTGAGGACACCTGCACCTCCTCGCCGACCACGACCCCGTACCGCTCGGCGTCCTCCGGGCACAGCTCGACGTACTCGCCGCGCCTGAGCGGGGAGGCGAAACCGCCGCTCTGCACACCGGTGTTGTACGAGTCGAGCCGCCGCCCGGTCGTCAGCCGGATCGGGTACTCCTCGTCCGTGAGGTCGACCGGCGGATCGTGCCGGACGATCCCGAAGGGCGCCGGCATGCCGCGCCTGACCGGGTCCTTCTCCCACAACCGGCCGTGCAGATACGTCGGTTCGAGCTCGTCGGTGCTCGGGCACGGCCACTGGATGCCCTGCTGCTCCTCCAGGCGCTCGTACGTCATCCCGTAGTGGTCCGGCGAGACGGACCTGAGCTCGTTCCAGACGGCCTCGGCGTCGGCGTACTTCCAGTCGTGACCCAGGCGCGCAGCCAGCTCGCAGATGATGTCGATGTCCTCGCGGGCCTCGCCGGGCGGGGTGACCGCACGCCGGACCCGCTGAACCCGCCGTTCGCTGTTGGTGGTGGTGCCGTCGGTCTCCGCCCAGCCGGCGGTCGCGGGCAGGATCACGTCCGCGAGCTCGGCCGTCTTCGTGAGGAAGATGTCCTGCACGACCAGGAAGTCCAGCTGCTTCATGCGCCGTACGGCCTGCTCGCTGTCCGCCTCCGACTGGGCCGGGTTCTCACCGATGCAGTAGACGGCCTTGAGCGTGCCCTCCTCCATCGCCTCGAACATCTCCGTCAGGTTCAGCCCGTAGTGCGGCTGGATGACGGTGTCCCAGGCCGACTCGAACTTCAGCCTGGAGTCGGGGTCGAGGAGGTCCTGGAAGCCGGGGAGGCGGTTGGGGATCGCGCCCATGTCGCCGCCGCCCTGCACGTTGTTCTGGCCGCGCAGGGGCTGCAAACCGGCGCCGTATCGGCCCACTTGGCCGGTCAGCAGGGAGAGGTTGATCAGCGCCCGGACGTTGTCCGTGCCGTTGTGGTGCTCGGTGATGCCGAGGGTCCAGCACAGCTGGGCGCGCTCGGCACGGGCGTAGGCGTGCGCCAACTCCCTTATGGCGCGCGCCGGTACGCCCGTCACCTTCTCGGCGAGGGACAGCGTCCACGGCTCGACGAGCTTCTTGTACTCCTCGAAGCCGCTGGTGGCCCGCTCGATGAACGCCTCGTTCGCCAGGCCCGCGTGGATGATCTCGCGGCCGATCGCGTGTGCCATCGGGATGTCGGTGCCGACGTTGAGGCCGAGCCAGCTCTCCGCCCACTCGGCGGTGGAGGTGCGGCGCGGGTCGACGGCGTACATCCGGGCGCCGTTCCTGATCCCCTTCAGGACGTGCTGGAAGAAGATCGGGTGCGCAAAGCGGGCGTTGGAGCCCCACATCACGATCACGTCGGTGTGCTCGATCTCCTCGTACGAGGAGGTGCCGCCGCCGGAGCCGAAGGCGGAGCTCAGGCCGGCCACACTCGGCGCATGACACGTGCGGTTGCAGGAGTCCACGTTGTTGGTGCCCATGACGACCCGCGCGAACTTCTGCGCCACGTAGTTCATTTCGTTGGTCGCGCGGGCGCAGGAGAACATGCCGAACGCGCCGCGGCCGCGCTCCAGGCCGCGCGCCGCCCGGTCCAGGGCCTCCTCCCAACTCGCCGGCCGGAATGGCTCGTTGCGGGAGTCGCGGACGAGGGGGTGCGTCAATCGGGTGTAGGTCTTCGGTTGCCGTTTCCTCATGTGAGGCCCCCAGATTTCATGCGGCGCTCCTCAGCGCGAGCAGGTCCGAGATGGCGTGCACGGTGCGCAGGGTGGGCACCTCCACGCCGGTGATCTCCGCCAACTCGACGACGGCCGCGAGGAGTACGTCGAGTTCGAGCGGTTTGCCGCGCTCCAGGTCCTGGAGCGTGGAGGTGCGGTGGTCGCCGACGCGTTCGGCGCCGGCCAGGCGGCGTTCGATGGAGACGCCGACCTCGCAGCCGAGCGCCTCGGCGACGGCAAGGGTCTCGGCCATCATGGTCTCGATGACCTTGCGGGTGCCGCCGTGCAGACACATCTGCCGCATGGTGGCGCGGGCCAGGGCGCTGATCGGGTTGAAGGAGATGTTGCCGAGCAGCTTGACCCAGATGTCGCCCCGCAGCTCCGGCTCGACGGGACACTTGAGCCCTCCGGCCTGCATGGCCTCGCTGAATTCCAGGCAGCGCTTCGACACGCTCCGGTCGGGCTCACCGATGGAGAACCGGGTGCCTTCCAAGTGCCGTACGACACCCGGCCCTTCGAGCTCGGTGGCCGCGTAGACGACACATCCGACGGCCCGCTGAGGCGCGAGCACCGCACTGACCGCGCCGTCCGGGTCCACACTCTCGACGCGATGGCCGTCGTAGGGGCCGCCGTGCCGGTGGAAGTACCACCAGGGGATGCCGTTCTGGGCGGCGATCACCGCCGTGGTGTCGTGCAGAAGGGGCTCGATCAGCGGCCCGCACGCCGCGTACGAGTTGGCCTTCAGGCCCAGGAGGACGTAGTCGACCGGGCCGATCTCGGCCGGGTCGTCGGTGGCGTGGGCGTACGCGGTGAAGTCGCCGCGCGGGCTGAGCACCCGGACTCCTTGCTGCCTCATGGCCGCCAAGTGCGGTCCACGGGCGACGAGATGCACATCGGCGCCGGCGCGGTGGAGCGCGGCACCGACGTAGGCGCCGATCGCACCGGCGCCGAGAACTGCGACTTTCATGACGAGGGAGCTCCGTTCGGTCGAGGGATACCGCGGAGATGGCCGCACAGTCGAACTCTGCCGAACACTGTCGACTGAATATTGTCTACAGTATGGCGATGGGGGCAGCAAGGGTTCGTGCACGGTTCGGAAAACCGGTCGGTACGACCGCTCGGCGCGCCCGGCATACCGTTCATCGCATACGGTCGACGCGCCGCCTTCTCAACTCCCTTGCCGTTCCCTTACGTTCGGGATCATGAGTCCCCCTGTCGCACCGGCCGGCTGGAGCCGCTGGCTGGTTCCCCCCGCCGCTCTCTCCGTCCATCTCTCCATCGGCCAGGCCTACGCCTGGAGCGTGTTCAAGCCGCCCCTGGAGTCCTCGCTCGGCCTCAGCGGAACGCAGAGCGCGCTGCCCTTCCAGCTCGCCATCGTCATGCTGGGCCTGTCCGCGGCGTTCGGCGGCACGCTGGTCGAGCGCAACGGGCCGCGCTGGGCGATGACCGTCGCCCTGGTCTGCTTCTCGTCCGGCTTCCTGATCTCCGCGCTCGGCGCGGCCACCGAGCAGTACTGGCTGATCGTCCTCGGCTACGGCTTCGTCGGCGGGATCGGCCTCGGCATCGGCTACATCTCGCCCGTCTCCACACTGATCAAGTGGTTCCCCGACCGGCCCGGCATGGCCACCGGCATCGCGATCATGGGCTTCGGCGGCGGCGCACTCATCGCCTCGCCGTGGTCGGCGCAGATGCTGGCGTCGTTCGGCGCCGACAGCTCGGGGATCGCGCTCGCGTTCCTGGTGCACGGGCTGTCGTACGCCGTCTTCATGTCGCTGGGCGTGCTGCTGGTGCGGGTGCCGCGCGGCGAGGACCGTGCAGGCACCGCGGGTGCACCGAGCGTTGTCCAGGGGCCGCAGGTCTCCGCGAACAGCGCCATCCGCACACCGCAGTTCTGGTGTCTGTGGGTCGTGCTCTGTATGAACGTGACCGCGGGCATCGGCATCCTGGAGAAGGCCGCCCCGATGATCCAGGACTTCTTCAAGGACACCTCGACCCCCGTGACGCTGTCGGCCTCGGCCGGCTTCGTGGCACTGCTCTCCGCCGCCAACATGGCCGGCCGCATCGGCTGGTCGTCCACCTCGGACCTGATCGGACGCAAGAACATCTATCGCGTCTATCTGGGCTTCGGCGCGGTGATGTACGGGCTGATCGCCCTGTTCGGTGACTCCTCGAAGCCGTTGTTCATCCTGTGCGCGATGGTGATCCTGTCCTTCTACGGCGGCGGGTTCGCGACCATTCCCGCCTACCTCAAGGACCTCTTCGGGACGTACCAGGTCGGCGCCATCCACGGCCGGCTGCTCACCGCCTGGTCCACCGCCGGCGTCCTCGGACCGCTGATCGTGAACTGGATCGCCGACCACCAGAAGAACGCCGGCAAGAGCGGCTCGTCGCTGTACGAGCTCTCCTTCATCATCATGATCGGTCTGCTCGTCGTCGGCTTCGTCGCCAACGAGCTCGTCCGGCCCGTCAACGCCCGCCACCACATCCCCGCTCCCAGGGAGGAGACCGTCGATGTCGAACGACAGCAGCCAGAGTCCGCCTGACCGGCGCCCGCTGATCGCCTTCGCCTGGCTGTGGGTGGGGGCACCGCTCGCCTACGGGGTGTACGAACTCGTACAGAAGGCGACGAAGCTGTTCACCGGGTGACTGTTCGGTAGGTGTCAGGGCGTCCCCTTCTCGCCCCGGGCGGATGACAGAATCCGACAACCCGGGCGCCCGAATCCTGTCGCCTCGGCTGCCGCCGTACCGGTGAGTCACTGATCAGACTGGTGGATCCCGCTACCCAAGGCAACGAGGGGGACCACCCAATGAACGGCTCGCGCATCGCCGCCGTCGGCCACTACCAGCCCGCCAAGGTACTCACCAACGAGGACCTGGCGGGCCTGGTCGACACCAGTGACGAGTGGATCACGTCCCGGGTGGGCATCCGCACACGCCACATCGCCGGACCCGACGAGCCGGTCGACGAGCTCGCCGCGCACGCCGCCGCCAAGGCGCTCGCGGCCGCGGGCCTCGCGCCCGGCGACATCGACCTGGTGCTGGTCGCCACGTCCACCGCCGTCGACCGCTCGCCCAACATGGCCGCCCGGGTCGCCGCCCGGCTCGGCATCCCCTCGCCCGCCGCGATGGACGTCAACGTCGTCTGCGCCGGGTTCACCCACGCCCTGGCCACCGCCGACCATGCGGTACGGGCGGGCGCCTCGACCCGGGCGCTGGTCATCGGCGCCGACAAGATGTCCGACGTGACCGACTGGAGCGACCGCACCACCTGCGTGCTCGTCGGCGACGGTGCGGGGGCCGCCGTGGTCGAGGCCTGCGCTCCGGGTGAGGAGTCCGGAATCGGGCCCGTGCTGTGGGGCTCGGTGCCCGAGATGGGGCACGCCGTACGGATCGAGGGCACGCCCGCGCGGTTCGCCCAGGAGGGGCAGAGCGTCTACCGCTGGGCGACCACCCAGCTGCCGCCCATCGCACGCAAGGCCTGCGAACGCGCCGGGCTCGCGCCCGAGGACCTCGCCGGAGTCGTGCTGCACCAGGCGAACCTGCGCATCATCGAGCCCCTCGCCGAGAAGCTGGGTGCCGTCAACGCCGTCGTCGCACGGGATGTCGCCGAGTCCGGGAACACTTCGGCGGCGAGCATCCCGCTCGCGTTCTCCAAGCTCGTCGAGCAGGGCGCCGTCTCCGCCGGGGACCCGGTGCTGCTGTTCGGCTTCGGCGGGAACCTGTCGTACGCCGGACAGGTCGTCCGCTGCCCGTGACCTGCGGCTTCGGCCCGATGTGACGCAGTCGACCCCCCGTACCACTGGCCGCTGTGCGCCGTAGACTGTAGACGAAAGACAATCCATACTGGCTTTTCGGCTGCAGTTGCTCCGCGCCGCTCAGAAGGGGGACCGACCGATGTTGTCGACAGGACTGCCGCAGGGCGCAGTGCCCAAGCTCGAACGGCCCGGCCCGCTGCGCGACCGCGTCTACGAGGCGCTCCTCGAACTGATCACCACGCGCGCCCTGCAGCCCGGCCAGCACCTCGTCGAGAGCGAACTCGCAGGCCACCTCGGTGTGTCCCGCCAGCCGGTGCGCGAGGCGCTGCAGCGGCTGAACACCGAGGGGTGGGTCGATCTGCGGCCCGCCCAGGGCGCGTTCGTGCACGAGCCCACGGAGGAGGAGGCCGACCAACTCCTCACCGTCCGCACGCTGTTGGAGGCCGAAGCGGCCCGGCTCGCCGCCGCCAACGCGGGCAGCGCCGGCATCTCGGTGCTTCAGGAGCTGTGCGCCGAGGGCGAGAAGGCCGTCGCCGCGGACGACGTGGACGGCGCCGTCACGATGAACGCCCGCTTCCACACGAAGATCATGGAGCTGGCCGGGAACGCGGTCCTCGCCGAACTAGCGGCCCAGGTCGACCGCCGGGTGCGCTGGTATTACACGCCGATCGCCCGGCAGCGCGGACAGCAGTCCTGGACCGAGCACCGGGAGCTGATCGCCGCGATCTCCGACCGTGACGAGCAGCGGGCCACACAGCTGATGCGGGAGCACACGGAGCACACGCGGCGGTCGTATCACGACCGCGCCAAGTCCTGACCCCACCCTTTGTCCTGTCAGTGGAGAAAGTCGGCAGCAATTCGTGCACAGATTCTTCCCAGGTTCGGCGACCGCTGCTACGTTCCCCTCGAAAGCCCGAACAATGGTGGCCGATTGAGGCGGGGAGGGGCTCGTGAGACGCATGACGGCGCGACCCGCGAACGCCCATCAGGCCAAGCTGCTCAAGCTGCTGCGTGACGGAGGGCCCAACTCCCGTGCACAGCTGGGCGATCAGGTCGACCTGTCACGGTCCAAGCTGGCCGTGGAGGTGGACCGGCTGCTGGACACGAGCCTGGTCGTGGCCGACGGACTCGCCGCCTCCCGCGGCGGCCGCCGCTCCCACAACATCCGGCTCAACCCGGAACTGCGCTTCCTCGGCGTCGACATCGGCGCGACCTCGGTCGACGTCGCCGTCACCAACGCCGAACTGGAGATCCTCGGACACCTCAACCAGCCCATGGACGTACGCGAAGGCCCGGTCGCGGTCTTCGAGCAAGTCCTGTCCATGGCAGCGAAGTTGAAGGACTCGGGGCTCGCGGAGGGTTTCGACGGCGCCGGCATCGGCGTCCCCGGACCGGTCCGCTTCCCCGAGGGCGTACCGGTGGCTCCGCCGATCATGCCGGGCTGGGACGGCTTCCCCGTACGGGAGGCGCTCAGCCAGGAACTCGGCTGCCCGGTCATGGTCGACAACGATGTGAACCTGATGGCGATGGGGGAGATGCACGCGGGCGTCGCACACTCCGTGGGCGACTTCCTGTGCGTCAAGATCGGCACCGGTATCGGCTGCGGCATCGTCGTCGGCGGTGAGGTCCACCGCGGGGTGACGGGCAGTGCGGGCGACATCGGGCACATCCAGGCCGTGCCCGACGGCCGCCCGTGCGCCTGTGGCAACCGGGGCTGTCTGGAAGCCCACTTCAGCGGGGCGGCCCTCGCCCGGGACGCCGTGGAAGCGGCCCAGCAGGGGCTGTCGGAGGAACTCGCCTCGCGGCTCGCCGCGAACGGCACCCTCACCGCCGTCGACGTCGCGGCCGCGGCCGCCGCCGGTGACGCCACCGCCCTCGACCTGATCCGCGAGGGCGGCAACCGGACCGGCCAGGTCATCGCCGGACTGGTCTCCTTCTTCAATCCCGGCCTGGTGGTGATCGGCGGCGGGGTGACCGGCCTCGGCCACACCCTGCTCGCCGCGATCCGCACCCAGGTCTACCGCCAGTCGCTGCCCCTCGCGACGGGCAACCTGCCCATCGTGCTGGGGGAGTTGGGCCCCACCGCCGGAGTGATCGGCGCGGCCCGCCTCATCAGCGACCACCTCTTCTCGCCCGCGTGACCAACCCGTTCTCGCCCGCGCAACCAACCCCCCTTTGAAGATCACCAGTACGGCGTCCTGCTTCGCCCTGCTCTGAAAACGCCTGCCCGAAAACGCCCTGAAACCGGCCCGCACGCCCGCCAAGGGGACCTCATGGCACCAGAATCACCGCTGCTCAGCATGTCCGGCATCACCAAGTCGTTCCCCGGAGTCCGGGCCCTCGACGGCGTCGACCTCGACGTCCAGGCCGGCGAAGTGCACTGCCTGCTCGGCCAGAACGGCGCCGGCAAGTCCACCCTCATCAAGGTCCTGGCCGGCGCCCACGAGCCCGACACCGGCACCATCCGCTGGCACGGGGAGGAGGTCACCCTCCGCTCGCCGATCGCCGCCATGCGCCTGGGCATCGCCACCATCTACCAGGAACTCGACCTGGTGGAGCACCTGTCGGTGGCCGAGAACGTCCACCTCGGCCATGAGCCGACGGCCGCCGGTTTCGTCGTACGGCGAAAGACGGCCCGGGCATCAACAGGCCTGTTGCTCAAGCGACTTGGGCACCCGGAGATCGACCCGGCCCGGCTCGTCGGGGAGTTGTCGGCGGCCCACCGGCAGATCGTGTCCATGGCCCGCGCGCTCTCCCACGACGTACGGCTCATCGTGATGGACGAGCCGTCCGCCGCCCTCGACCCGGACGAGGTCGACAACCTCTTCCGCATCGTCGGCGACCTGACCGCCGAAGGGGTCGCGGTCGTCTATATCTCCCACCGCCTGGAGGAGATCCGCCGCATCGGCGACCGGGTGACCGTGCTGAAGGACGGGCGCGCGGTCGCGGGCGGACTGCCGGCGAAGTCGACGCCGACGCGGGAGGTGGTCGCGCTGATGACGGGCCGCAATGTCGAGTACATCTTCCCGGAGCGGCCGGCCTCGGGTGCCAACGGCGCGCCCGTGCTGGAGGTCCAACGGCTGGCCCGGGAGGGGGAGTTCGCGCCCTTCGACCTGGAGGTGCGGCCGGGCGAGATCGTCGGTCTCGCCGGGCTGGTCGGCTCGGGACGCTCGGAGATCCTGGAGACGATCTACGGCGCCCGCAAGCCCAGTGCCGGTCAAGTCCGCGTCGACGGGCGGGTGTTGCGGCCGGGGAGTGTGCGGGCCGCCGTCCGTGCCGGGCTCGGGCTCGCCCCCGAGGAGCGCAAGGCGCAGGCCCTGCTGATGCTGGAGTCCGTCACCCGGAACGTCTCGGTCTCCTCCATGTCCCGCTTCTCGCACGGGGGTTGGATCGACCGGGGCGCGGAGAAGGGGGCGGCGCGGGCGGCGACGCGCGAGCTGTCGCTGCGGCCCGACAACCCGTCCGTGCCGATCCGCACCCTCTCCGGCGGCAACCAGCAGAAGGCCGTACTGGCCCGCTGGCTGCTGCGCGGCTGCCGCGTCCTGCTGCTCGACGAACCGACCCGAGGCGTCGACGTCGGCGCCCGCGCCGAGCTGTACGCGGTGATCCGCCGCCTCGCCGACGAGGGCCTGGCCGTGCTGCTGGTCTCCAGCGAGGTCCCCGAGGTGCTCGGCCTCGCCGACCGCGTCCTGGTGCTCCGCGAGGGCCGCGTCGTCCACAGCGCGCCCGCCCGCGAGCTCGACGAACACCGCGTACTCGACCTGGTCATGGAAGGAAGCCCGGCGTCATGACGCAGCACGCCTCCCCGCCACGGGACAACACCGACAAGGTGCCCTCGGTCGGCCAACTCCCCGTCTGGCGCGGTCTGTTGGCCCACGCCGACGTCCGCACCCTCTCCCTCCTCGGCGTCCTCGTCGCGCTGATCCTCATCGGCGGGATCACCAAGCCCGACGAGTTCCTGGACACCCGCAACCTCCAACTGGTCCTCACCCAGGCCTCGGTGATCGGCGTCGTCACCGTCGGCATGACCTTCGTCATCACCTCCGGCGGCATCGACCTGTCGGTCGGCGCGATCGTCGCCCTCTCCTCCGTGTGGGCGACGACGGTGGCCACCCAGGAGTACGGCTTCGCGGGCATCCTCTTCACCGCGCTGATCGTCGGCATCGGCTGCGGCCTGGTCAACGGACTGCTCATCGCATACGGCGGAATGGTCCCGTTCATCGCCACGCTCGCCATGCTGGCCTCGGCGCGCGGCCTCGCGCTGCAGATCACCGACGGCAAGACGCAGATCGTCACCGTCACCGGCATCCTCGACCTCGGCGAGCGCGACTCGTATGTGCTCGGCATCCCGCCGCTGGTCATCGTCTTCGCGGTCGTGACCGTCCTGGGCTGGCTGATCCTCAACCGCACCACCTTCGGCCGTCGCACGGTCGCCGTCGGCGGCAACGCGGAGGCGGCCCGGCTGGCCGGCATCGATGTCCGCCGCCAGCGCCTCTATCTGTATCTGCTGTCCGGGCTGTGCTGCGGCATCGCCGCCTTCCTGCTGATCATCCTGTCCGGCTCCGGCCAGAACACCAACGGGAACCTGTACGAGCTGGACGCGATCGCCGCCGCGATCATCGGCGGCACGCTGCTCAGCGGGGGGCGCGGCACCATCACCGGCTCCGTGCTCGGCGTCCTGATCTTCACCACGATCACCAACATCTTCGCCCTGAACAACCTGCAGAGCGACGTCCAGCAGATCGCCAAGGGCGCGATCATCGTGGCCGCCGTGCTGGTCCAGCGCCGTACCGCGAGCACGACCTGAGGAAAGGGTCAGTCACATGTCACATACCACTGCCGGTGCAATGTCACCTACCACCAGCCGCAGAGGGCTGCTCTTCGGCACCGCAGCCTTCTCCACCGCCGCTCTGCTCGCAGGTTGCACGAGTAACGAGACCAAGGACGAGAGCCCGGCCGCATCGGACCAGTCGGCCGCCGACGACAAGCCCGGCAAGCACGTCACCATCGGTTTCGCAGGCCCGCAGGCCGACCACGGCTGGCTCAACGCGATCAACGACAACGCCAAGAGCCGCGCCAAGAAGTACTCCGACGTCACCCTGGAGATCACCGAGGGCTCCAACGACACGGCCGCACAGATCGGCCAGATCGAGACCCTCATCAACAAGAAGGTGGACGTCCTGGTCGTGCTGCCCGCCGACGGCAAGGCGCTCACCCAGGTCGGGCTGAAGGCGATGCGCGCGGGCATCCCGGTCGTCAACCTCGACCGGGTCTTCAACTCCCCACAGGCGTACCGCTGTTGGATCGGCGGCGACAACTACGGCATGGGCCTCAACGCGGGCACCTACATCGGCGAGAAACTCAAGGGAAAGTCGAACGCCAAGGTCATCGAACTGGCCGGCCTGGACAACCTGGAGCTGACCAAGCAGCGCACCCAGGGCTTCGACGACGCGCTGAAGAACTACCCCAACATCAAGAAGGTGGCCCGTCAGGCCGCCGAGTTCACGGTCGAGTCCGGACAGGCCAAGATGGCCCAACTCCTGCAGGCCCAGCCCAACTTCGACGCCCTGTGGAACCACGACGACGACCAGGGCGTGGGCGCCCTGCGCGCCATCGAGCAGGCCGGCCGCGAAGGCTTCCTGATGGTCGGCGGCGCGGGCGCGCTCTCCGCCTTCCAGGCCATCAAGCAGGACAACGGCGTCCTGAAGGCGACCGTCCTCTATCCGCCGACGATGGCCGCGTCCGCCGTCGACCTGGCCCGCGCGCTGGGCCAGGGCAAGGGCGTCAGCGGCATGGCCGAGTTCGAGATACCCGCGTCGATCACGCTCTACTCGGCCGTCGTCGACAAGGACAACGTCGACCAGTACATGCCCACGGGCTTCCGCTGACGCACCCCGCCCCGCACCCCCCACGGCGCAATCACCACGAGGACGAGGAGGACATCCGTATGGGACAGCCCCAGCAGCCGGACGGATCCGAGGGCGCGAAGCCGCCGCTGCGCATAGGCATGGTCGGCTACGCGTTCATGGGCGCCGCCCACTCCCAGGGCTGGCGCACCGTGGGCCGCGTCTTCGACCTGCCCCGTCGCCCGGTCCTGGCCGCGATCTGCGGGCGCGACGCGGACGCCGTGCGCCGGGCTGCCGACCGGCATGGCTGGGCGGCGGCCGAGACCGACTGGCGGGACCTGATCGCCCGCGACGACATCGACCTCGTGGACATCTGCACCCCCGGCGACAGCCACGCCGAGATCGCCCTGGCCGCCCTCGCCGCCGGCAAGCACGTACTGTGCGAGAAGCCCCTCGCCAACACCGTCGAGGAGGCCTCCGCCATGACCGTGGCGGCCGAAGTGGCGTACAGACGTGGCCAGTTGGCGATGGTCGGATTCAACTACAGGCGGGTTCCCGCCACAGTGCTCGCCCGGAACATGGTCGCCGAGGGCAGGCTCGGCACCCTGCGTCACATCCGGGTGACGTACCTTCAGGACTGGCTCGTGGACCCGGAGTTCCCGCTCACCTGGCGGCTGCGTAAGGAGCTGGCGGGCTCGGGCGCGCTCGGCGACCTGGGCGCGCACATCGTCGACCTCGCGCAGTACGTCGCGGGCGAGCGGCTGGCGGGGGTGTCCGCCCTGACGGACACCTTCGTACGGGAACGCCCCTTGCCCGTAGGCGCCACCAGCGGCCTGTCCGCCGTCTCGTCCGCCGGTACCGGACAGGTCACCGTCGACGACGCCGCCCTGTTCACCGGCCGCTTCACCTCCGGCGCCCTCGCCTCATTCGAGGCCACCCGCTACGCGACCGGCCGCAAGAACGCCCTGCGCATCGAACTCAACGGTGAGCGCGGCTCGTTGGCCTTCGACCTGGAGCGCCTCAACGAGCTGTCGTACCACGACGGTACGGAGCCCGGTGCGCACGCCGGCTTCCGCCGCATCCTCGTCACCGAACCCGACCACCCCTACCTGGACGCCTGGTGGCCGCCGGGCCACGGCCTCGGCTACGAGCACACCTTCGTCCACCAGGCCCGCGACCTCGTCCACGCGATCGCCGAGGGCCGCCAACCCGAACCCTCCTTCGCCGACGGACTGCAGGTGCAGCGCGTGCTGGCAGCGGTGGAGGAGAGCGCCGAGAAGAACTCCGTCTACACGACCGTCGCCGTCTGAAGAGCCGTCTGAAGCGCCGTCCGAGGAAGGTTCGGAGAAATGCCGCGTAAGTTCACGCTCTTCACCGGCCAGTGGGCCGATCTGCCACTGGAGGAGGTCTGCCGCCTCGCCCGCGACTTCGGCTACGACGGACTGGAACTCGCCTGCTGGGGCGACCACTTCGAGGTCGACAAGGCGCTGACGGATCCTTCCTACCTGGACTCCAGGCACCAACTGCTGGACAAGTACGGCCTCAAGTGCTGGGCCGTTTCCAACCACCTGGTCGGGCAGGCCGTCTGCGACGCCATCATCGACGAACGCCACCAGGCCATTCTGCCGGGCGAGGTATGGGGCGACGGAGACCCGGAAGGGGTGCGGCGGCGCGCGGCGGACCGTATGCGGGACACCGCGCGGGCCGCGGCAGCCTTCGGAGTCGACACCGTCGTCGGCTTCACCGGCTCCGCCATCTGGCACCTGGTCGCCATGTTCCCGCCCGCCCCGGCGTCGATGATCGAGCGCGGCTACGAGGACTTCGCCGAACGCTGGAACCCGATCCTCGACGTCTTCGACCAGGAGGGCGTGCGATTCGCACACGAGGTCCACCCGAGCGAGATCGCCTACGACTACTGGACAACTCACCGCGCTCTGGCGGCAGTTGGCGGCCGAACCGCCTTCGGTCTGAACTTCGACCCCTCGCACTTCGTGTGGCAGGACCTCGACCCGGTCGGCTTCCTGTGGGACTTCCGCGACCGGATCTACCACGTCGACTGCAAGGAGGCCCGCAAACGCCTCGACGGCCGCAACGGCCGCCTCGGCTCCCACCTTCCCTGGGGCGACCCGCGCCGCGGCTGGGACTTCGTGTCCGCCGGCCACGGCGACGTGCCCTGGGAGGACGTCTTCAGGATGCTGCGCTCCATCGACTACCAGGGCCCGATCTCGGTCGAGTGGGAGGACGCCGGCATGGACCGGCTCCAAGGCGCACCCGAGGCCCTGACCCGACTGAAGGCATACGACTTCGAGCCGCCGTCGGCCTCCTTCGACGCGGCGTTCGGCAACTGACCGACCCGTCTGGCATCTCCGGGATGACGGCGCATCCCGGCGTTCTGCACCCGCCCGTACAACCGGCCCCACTCTGGAGGCACCCGTGCACGGGAACGACCGCACCACCAGCACCGCCAGAATCGAGACCCACAGACGACGCTTCCGCAGAGCCGTCGCCGTGCTCGGCGCCGCACTCCTCGCAGGCGCGTCGCTCAGCCTCACCGCACCCCAGGCCGGCGCAGCCGTCGCCGACGAGGGGACCGTTGCGGCGGAGGACTTCCAACAGGTCACCCTCGCCAAGGGCGAGCCGGAGGTCGGCGAGCCCATGTCCCTTGCGGTCCTCCCGGACCGCTCGGTCGTGCACACCTCGCGCGACGGCGAACTCCGCATCACCGACGCGGCAGGCAACACACACCTCGCGGGCAAGCTCGACGTCTACTCCCACGACGAGGAAGGCCTGCAAGGCGTCGGCGTGGACCCGGACTTCGCCACCAACCGCTTCATCTACCTCTACTACGCACCGCCGTTGAACACCCCGGCCGGCGACGCCCCCGAAACCGGCACCGCCGCCGACTTCGCGCCCTTCGACGGCGTCAACCGCCTCTCCCGCTTCGTCCTGAAGACCGACGGCACCCTCGACACGGCGAGCGAGACGAAGATCCTCGACATCCCGGCCTCCCGCGGCCTGTGCTGCCACGTCGGCGGCGACATCGACTTCGACGCGGCGGACAACCTGTACCTGTCGACGGGCGACGACACCAACCCCTTCCAGTCCGACGGCTACACCCCCATCGACGAGCGCGCCGACCGCAACCCGGCCTTCGACGCCCAGCGTTCGGCCGGCAACACCAACGACCTGCGCGGCAAGATCCTGCGCATCAAGGTGAACGCCGACGGCTCGTACTCGATCCCCGACGGCAACCTCTTCCCGCCCGGCACCGACAAGACGCGCCCCGAGATCTACGCGATGGGCTTCCGCAACCCGTTCCGCTTCAGCGTCGACAAGAAGACCGGCATCCTCTACGTCGGCGACTACGGCCCCGACGCGGGCGCCGCCGACCCGGCCCGTGGCCCCGCCGGCCAGGTCGAGTTCGCGCGGGTGACCGGCCCCGGCAACTTCGGCTGGCCTTACTGCACCGGCGCCAACGACCCATATGTGGACTACGACTTCGCGACCAAGACGTCCGGTGCCTCCTTCGACTGCAACGCCCCGAAGAACAACTCCCCGCACAACACCGGCCTCACGGACCTGCCCCCGGCCCAGCCCGCCTGGATCCCGTACAACGGCCCGTCCGTACCGGAGTTCGGCGACGGCTCGGAATCCCCGATGGGCGGCCCGGTCTACCACTACGACGCCTCGCTCGACTCGCCGGTGAAGTTCCCCGAGGCGTACGACGGGAACTTCTTCGCCGGAGAGTTCGGCCGCCGCTGGATCAAGCGGATCGTCAGCGACGGCAGCGGCACAGTGCAGTCGATCAACGCCTTCCCGTGGAAGGGCACCCAGGTGATGGACATGGCCTTCGGCCCCGACGGCGCCCTGTACGTCCTCGACTACGGCACCGCGTGGTTCGGCGGCAACGAGAACTCGGCCCTGTACCGCATCGAGAACGCCACCGATGGCCACTCACCGGTTCCGCAGGCGGCGGCGAGCAGGACCTCCGGACAGGCGCCGCTGAAGGTGCAGTTCTCCTCCGCGGGCACGTCCGACCAGGACGGCGACGCAGTCACATACAGCTGGGACTTCGGCGACGGCGGCAGGTCGACGGAGCCGAACCCGACGTACAAGTACAAGAAGAACGGCACCTACACCGCGACCCTGACCGCCAAGGACCCCTCCGGCCGCACCGGCAGTGCGAGCGTGCAGATCGTCGTCGGCAACACCGCACCCAAGGTGACGCTCGAACTCCCCCAGAACGGGAAGCTGTTCAGCTTCGGCGACCCGATCCCGTTCAAGGTGAAGGTCACCGACCCGGAGGACGGTGCGGCCGTCGACTGCTCCAAGGTCAAGGTCACCTTCATCCTGGGCCACGACACGCACGGCCACCCGCAGACCTCGGCGAACGGCTGCACCGGCACCATCCAGACCAGTGCCGACGGCGGCCACGACGAGGACGCCAACATCTTCGGAGTCCTCGACGCCGAGTACACCGACGGCGGAGGCGGCGGTCAGGCCCCGCTCACCTCGCACGACCAGAGCGTCCTGCAGCCCCGCCACCGCCAGGCCGAGCACTTCGGCAACGCCTCCGGCGTCTCCGTCATCACCAAGGGCACCGCGCACGGCGGCAGGACGGTCGGCGACATCGACAACGGCGACTGGATCTCCTTCACGCCGTACGTCCTGAGCAACGCCACGAAGATCACGGCGCGGGTCGCGTCAGGGGGCGCCGGCGGGACGCTGGAGGTCCGCGCGGGTTCCTCGACCGGCACCCTGCTGGGCAAGGCGAGCGTCCCGGTGACCGGCGGCTGGGAGAACTTCCAGGACGTCAGCACCGACCTGTCCCGCGCACCGAGGGGCACGACCACGCTCTACCTGGTCTTCAAGGGCGGCTCGGGCGCACTGTTCGACGTGGACGACTTCACCTTCACCACCGGCTAAGGGGAGGCGATCGTGATGCGCTCAACTGCGCGACTGGCAACCGCTGTTGTGGGTGCCGCGCTGGTCCTCGGCTGCGTCTCGGGTCCGGCCGTCTCACACAGTGCCGAGGGCAAGCGGGTGCTGGTCTTCTCCAAGACGGCCGGATTCCGGCACGACTCCATCCCTGACGGCGTCGAGGCGGTGAAACAGCTCGGCGAGAGCAGTGGCTTCGCCGTCGATGCGGCCGAGGACGCGGCGGCGTTCACCGCGCAGAACCTGCGGCGCTACGACGCGGTCGTGTTCCTGTCGACGACGGGAGACGCGCTCGACGTGGCCCAACAGAACGCCTTCGAGGGCTACATCCGGCACGGCGGCGGCTATGTCGGCATCCACGCCGCCGCCGACACCGAGTACGACTGGGCGTTCTACGGCGGCCTGGTCGGCGCCTACTTCCAGTCGCACCCGGCGATCCAGCCCGCGACGGTGAATGTCGAGGACCGCGCCCACCCGGCAACCTCGGGACTGGGGCCGACCTGGAACCGCACGGACGAGTGGTACAACTACCGCTCCGATCCCCGCGACCGGGTCCATGTCCTGGCCTCGCTCGACGAGTCCTCGTACACCGGCGGCACCATGAACGGCGACCATCCGATCGCCTGGTGCCAGAACTATCAGGGCGGCCGCGCCTTCTACACCGGCGGCGGCCACACCAAGGAGTCGTACACCGAACCCGCCTTCCGGCAGCACCTGTTGGGCGGCATCCGCTGGGCGATCGGCGACGCGCAGGCCGACTGCCGTGCGGAGAACGGCTATCGCACGCTGTTCGACAGCGGCTCCCTGGACGGCTGGAAGCAGGCAGGCCCGGGCACCTTCGCCCGTGACGACGACGGCACACTGACCTCGTCGGGCGGCATGGGCCTGCTCTGGTACGCGGCGTCGGACTTCGCCTCGTACTCGCTCAAGCTCGACTGGAAGATGGCCGGTGCGGACGGCGACGACAACTCCGGTGTGTTCGTGGGCTTCCCGCCCTCGGACGACCCGTGGTCGGCCGTGAACAACGGCTACGAGATCCAGATCGACGCCACCGACGTACCCGAGAAGACCACAGGGTCCGTCTACGGCTTCCAGTCCGCCGACCTGAAGAAGCGCGACCGAGCGCTGAACCCGCCGGGGGAGTGGAACACGTACGAGATCCGCGTGGAGGGCGAACGCCTCCGCGTCTGGCTCAACGGCGTGAAGATCAACGATTTCACCGGCACCGATCCGGCCCGGAGCCTGCGTGACGGACACATCGGCATCCAGAACCACGGAGCCGACGACCAGGTGTCCTTCCGCAACATCCGGATCAAGGAACTGCCCGTCAAGGGCAGCTGAGCGGCGGCGGGCGGGGGACGCCGGACCTCCGCCCGCCGTCTTCCCCTCCTCTGGGGCTCCCTCCTCTGGGGCCCACTCACGACGCGTTCGACAAGGAGGCTGCCCATGTCCGCGTCCGATTCCGTTTCCGTCTCCCAACAGCGCGTCGGCGTATGGCTGATCGGCGCCCGCGGCTCCGTCGCCACCACCGTCGTAGCGGGCTGGGCCGCCGTGACCGCGAGCCTTTACGCGCCGACGGGCCTGGTCACCGAGACGCCCCTGTTCGCCGGGGCCGGGCTGCCGCCCCTCGCTGCCCTCGTCTTCGGCGGACACGACACCCTGGACTGCCCCCTGGCCAAACGCGCGGAGGCGCTCGCAGCCGGAGGCGTCCTCCCGCCCGGCCTCCCCACCGCGGTCGCCTCCGAACTGGCCGCCGCCGACGGGGAGATCCGACCGGGCGGTCCCGTGGCGGGCGATGCGCGGACCGAGGAGGAGCTGATCACCTCCTTCGCCGCCGACATGCGCGAGTTCGTACGACGACTGCGCCTGGCCGGGGCGGTGGTGGTGAACGTGGCCTCCACCGAGCCCCCGGCCACGGGCCGGACCCTGCCACCCAGCTCCCTCTACGCGGCGGCGGCCCTGCGCGCGGGCTGCCCTTACGTCAACTTCACCCCGTCGACGGGCCTGCACCACCCGGCGCTCGCGGCCGCGACGGTATCGAGCGGTCTGCCGTACGCGGGCCGCGACGGCAAAACCGGCCAGACGCTGCTGCGCTCCGTCCTGGGCCCGATGTTCACGCAGCGCGCCCTGGCGGTGCGAGCCTGGTCCGGCACCAACCTGCTCGGCGGAGGTGACGGCGCCGCCTTGGCCGACCCGGCCGCCGCCGCGGCGAAGAACGCAGGCAAGGAACGCGTCCTCGCCGACACCCTCGCCACGACCCCCGAGGGCGAGGTCCACATCGACGACGTCCCCGCACTCGGCGACTGGAAGACCGCCTGGGACCACATCGCCTTCGACGGCTTCCTCGGCACCCGCATGATCCTCCAGACCATCTGGCAGGGCTGCGACTCGGCGCTGGCGGCCCCTCTCGTACTCGACCTGGTCCGCCTGGTGGCACGCGCTCAGGAGGCGGGGCTGTCCGGCCCACTCGGCGAGCTCGGCTTCTACTTCAAGGATCCGGTGGGGGAAGGTCCTTCGGCGTTGGCGGAGCAGTATGCGGCGCTGACGTGGTTTGCCGGGCGATTGGCGGGGGTGCGGGACGACGAGTCTGCGGGTGATCGGGGTGAGCGCGGTGTGCGCGGTGATCGGGGCGAGCGGGGTGATGGTTCCGGCCGTTCCGGTCGTGCCGATCGTTCCGGCCGACTGGGGGAGGGGAGGTGAGCGGGGGCGCCGTGACGGCGCGGCGGGCCTCCGAAGCGGGCGGGGCCGTCGCGGCGGGCAGGGTGCCGAGCCGGGAGCGGAGAAGCCCCGACCTCCCGAACCGCAGGCTCGCCTGGGCCGAACTCCTGCGCCTGCCGGCCCTGTTCACGGTTCCGGGGGACGCCCTCGCCGGCGCGGCAGCGACCGCCGCGACCCCGAACCACCGCACCCTGCTCGCCATCGGTTCCTCCCTTTGCCTCTACGAAGCCGGCATGGCCCTCAACGACTGGGCGGACCGCGAGGAGGATGCCGCCGAACGCCCCCACCGTCCCCTCCCTTCCGGCCGTATCCACCCGACCGCCGCCCTGTCCACGGCCGGCGCCCTCACCGGGGCCGGACTCGCCCTCGCCGCCCGCGCAGGCCGCCCGGCACTGGCAGTCGCCGCGCCCCTCGCGGCCACGGTCTGGGCATACGACCTCGCCCTGAAGCACACCCCGGCAGGACCTGTGGCCATGGCCGCGGCCCGCGGACTGGACCTGCTCCTCGGTGCCGCCGCCACAACGGGCCGCCCCTGTGAGGCGCTGGGTTCCGCGGCACTCCTCGGCACGCACACCCTCGCGGTGACGGCCGTGTCCCGCCAGGAGACGAGAGGCGGCTCGCCCGTGGCACCCCTGGCCGCCCTCGCCGCCACCGGCCTGCTGACCCGGCTGGTCACACGCCGGACTCCCCGACCTCCGGCGGGCCGACGGGAAGCAGCCGCCCGCAACCGCCTCGCATCCGGTGCCGGCCCATGGAGTCGGCCGGAGGACGGCCCCGCACCGCAACCCGCTGCCGCAGCTCTGCGCCTGGCGCTGGCCGCCGCCTACGCAGCCACCGCCGCCCGCCCCTACTTCCACGCCACCCTCAACCCGTCACCCCCACTCACCCAACGAGCAGTCACCGGCGGCATCCGCGCCACGATCCCCCTCCAGGCCGCGCTCACCGCACGCTCCGGCGCCGACGCCACCGCCCTGCTCATCGCGGCTCTCGCTCCGCTCGGCAGAAAGTTCGCGAGGACGGTGAGCGTCACATGAGCCCGGAAACCCGGCGCCCGCGTCTGGACAACAGCGGGGCGAGCAACCGACCCCGACGCCCCCACCCCGCCACCTCCCTCCGCTTCGGCTACGGCACCAACGGGCTCACCGACCTCCGTCTCGACGACGCCCTCGCCCTGCTCGCCGACCTCGGCTACGACGGCGTCGGGCTGACCCTCGACCACATGCACCTCGACCCGCTGGCACCCGGCCTCACCGCTCGCACCCACCGGCTTGCCGGGCGGCTGGACGCGCTCGGGCTGGACGTCACCGTGGAGACGGGCGCGCGCTATGTGCTCGACCCGCGGCGCAAGCACGGCCCTTCGCTGCTGGACCCGGATCCGGACGACCGGGCCCGACGCGTCGGCCTGCTGAGCCGCGCGGTCCAGGTCGCCGCCGATCTCGGTGCCCACGCCGTGCACTGCTTCAGCGGGCTCACACCGCCGGGGACGGACACCGACACGGCGTGGAAACGCCTGGCCGAGGCGCTCAACCCCGTCCTTGACGCCGCCGCCACCGCCGACGTGCCCCTCGCCGTCGAGCCCGAACCGGGCCACCTCCTGGCCACCCTCGCCGACTTCCACCGGCTCCGCCGCACCCTCGGCGCCCCGGAGCACCTCGGTCTGACCCTCGACATCGGTCACTGCCAGTGCCTCGAATCCCTCTCTCCCGCCGACTGCGTGCGCGCCGCAGCACCCTGGCTGCGGCACGTCCAGATCGAGGACATGCGCCGCGGCATCCACGAACACCTCCCTTTCGGAGACGGGGAGATCGACTTCCCGCCCGTCCTCGCGGCCCTGGCCGCGACCGGCTACCAGGGCCTGACCGTCGTCGAACTGCCCCGCCACTCCCACGCGGGCCCCCACTTCGCCGAACACTCCCTCCCGTTCCTGCGCCGAGCGGCCAGGACTGCCGCCGATCCGTCCGGCCTCGCCCCACCTCACGGCGATCCCTCCGCCACCCCCGAAGGGAGCAGCACCTCATGACGCACCCGCACTCCGCCTGGGACACCCCCGTGGCAGACCTCAGGGGCACCAGCCCCGCCCTCGCCCCGCCGGCCGACCTGCACGGCCACCTCATGGCACGTCTCGGCGGAGCCGCCCGTGACTGGCTGGACCGGGCCCTCGACGAGGCCGCCGCCCAGCCCGGCATCCACGGGCCCGTCACCGTATGGGAGTTGCGCCTCGCCGAGGCCGGACGCCGGTGCGGCCCCGAACACGCCGACGCCGCCCGTGTGCTGATCCTGCACGCCGCCCGCGCCGGCACGGACGCCGTCACCCGCGTCTACTTCCAGGGCACCGCCGCCGAGCGCCGCGCCGTCCTTTACGCCCTGCCCCACCTCGTCGCAGGCCCCGATGCCCTCCCGCTCGTCGAGGACGCCCTGCGCACCAACGACACCAGGCTCCTCGCCGCCGCCGTCGGCCCGTACGCCGCCCGGCACCTCGCCCCCCACCACTGGCGCCATGCCGTCCTGAAGTGCCTGTTCACCGGTGTGCCCGTCGACGAGATCACCGACCTGGACCGGCGCGCCCACGCGGACGTGGAACTCGCCCGGATGCTTGGCGACTACGCCGCCGAACGCACCGCCGCGGGCCGTCCCGTGCCCGAAGACCTGTACCGCGTCCTGACCCTGACCGACCCCACGGCCACCCCACCCGCGCCGGCCGCCCGACAAGGCGCGCGCGACAGCGACGCCAAGGAGTCCTGATGCGCATCTTCGACCCCCATATCCACATGACGTCCCGGACCACCGACGACTACCGGGCCATGCGCGCCGCGGGCGTCCGCGCCGTCGTCGAACCCGCCTTCTGGCTCGGCCAGCCCCGCACCTCACCCGCCTCCTTCTTCGACTACTTCGACTCCCTCCTGGGCTGGGAACCCTTCCGCGCCGCCCAGCACGGCATCGCCCACCACTGCACGCTCGCCCTCAACCCCAAGGAGGCGAACGACCCACGCTGCCTGCCCGTCCTCGACGAACTGCCCCGCTATCTCGTCAAGGACCAGGTCGTCGCCGTCGGCGAGATCGGCTACGACTCGATGACACCTGCCGAGGACACCGCCCTTGCCGCCCAGCTCCAGCTCGCCGCCGACCACGAACTGCCCGCGCTCGTCCACACCCCGCACCGCGACAAGCTCGCCGGCCTGCGCCGCACCCTCGACGTCGTGCGGGAGTCCGCACTGGTCACGGACCGCGTCCTGGTCGACCACCTCAACGAGACCACCGTCAAGGAGGCCAAGGACAGCGGCTGCTGGCTCGGCTTCTCCGTCTATCCCGACACCAAGATGGACGAGCAACGGACGGTCGCCATCCTGCGCGCGTACGGGACCGAGCAGATGCTCGTGAACTCCGCCGCCGACTGGGGCCGCAGCGATCCCCTCAAGACCCGCAGCGTCGGCGAATTGATGCTGGCCGAGGGCTTCACCGAGGACGAGGTCGACCGGGTGCTGTGGCGCAACCCCGTCGCCTTCTATGGGACCAGTGGCCGCCTGAACCTTGACGTGACAGTCACGGAAGCCACCCATGAAGGCAACTCCGTCCTGCGCGGCGGGGCGTGAGCCATGCGCTTCCGCCACCCCGACGGCTCGACCGTCCACCTCGCCTACTGCACCAATGTCCACCCGGCGGAAACCCTCGACGGCGTCCTCGCACAGCTCCGCGACCACTGCGAACCCGTCCGCCGCCGCCTCGGCCGCGACCGCATCGGCATCGGCCTGTGGCTCGCCAAGGACGCCGCGCACACCCTCGTCACCGACCCGTCCGCCCTGCGCGGCCTGCGCACCGAACTCGACCGGCGCGGCCTCGAGGTCGTCACCCTCAACGGCTTCCCCTATGAGGGCTTCGGCGCCGAGGAGGTCAAATACCGCGTGTACAGCCCGGACTGGGCCGATCCCGAACGCCTCGACCACACCACCGCCCTGGCCCGCGTCCTCGCCGGGCTCCTCCCCGACGACATCACCGAGGGCACCATCTCGACGCTGCCCCTGGCCTGGCGCACCGCCTATGACCAGGGCCGGGCAGAGAAGGCCCACGCGTCCCTCGCCACTCTCGCCGAACGCCTCGACGCCCTCGCCGCGTTGACCGGCCGCTCCATCCGCGTCGGCCTCGAACCCGAACCCGGCTGCGTCGTCGAAACCATCGGCGACGCCCTCGCCCCGCTCACCGCGATCGCCCACCACCGCATCGGCATCTGCGTCGACACCTGCCATCTCGCCACCTCCTTCGAAGATCCGCACACCGCCCTGGACGCGCTCACCACGGCCCGCGTCCCCGTCGTCAAATCCCAGCTCTCAGCCGCCCTGCACGCCGAACACCCCCATCGCAGCGAGGTCCGCGCAGCCCTCGCCGCCTTCGACGAACCCCGTTTCCTGCACCAGACCCGCACGGCCACCCCCGCCGGCCTGCGCGGCACCGACGACCTCGGCGAGGCCCTCGAATCCGACGCCCTGCCCGACGCGGCCCCCTGGCGCGCCCACTTCCACGTTCCGCTGCACGCGGCCCCCGTCGCGCCCCTCACCTCCACTCTTCCCGTACTCAAGGCCGCACTGACCCGGCTTGTCGGCGGCCCGCACCCGCTCACCCGCCACCTCGAAGGGGAGACCTACACCTGGCAGGCCCTGCCATCCGACCTGCGGCCCCGAGGCCGCACCCAGCTCGCCGACGGCATCGCCGCCGAACTCGCCCTCGCCCGCGACCTGTTGACCGACCTCGGCCTGAAGGAACTCCCATGAGCGCCCATCAAGCAGCCACGGGAACCGAACAGACCACCCCCGGCCCCGGGCGGACCGGTCCGGACCCCACCCCGCTACTCGTCCTCGACGTCGTCGGCCTCACCCCCCGTCTGCTCGACCACATGCCCCGACTCAAGGCGCTCGCCCAGTCCGGCTCCCGCGCCGCACTCGGCACCGTGCTGCCCGCCGTCACCTGCGCCGCCCAGTCCACCTTCCTCACCGGCACCCACCCCTCGGAGCACGGCATCGTCGGCAACGGCTGGTACTTCCGCGAGCTCGGCGACGTGCTCCTGTGGCGGCAGCACAACGGACTGGTCGCCGGAGACAGACTCTGGGACGCCGCCCGCCGCGCCCACCCCGGCTACACGGTCGCCAACATCTGCTGGTGGTACGCCATGGGCGCCAACACCGACATCACCGTCACCCCCCGTCCGATCTACTACGCCGACGGCCGCAAGGAACCCGACTGCTACACCCGGCCCCCGGCCCTGCACGACGAACTCACCGACAGACTCGGCACCTTCCCCCTCTTCCACTTCTGGGGCCCCGGCGCGGACCTGGTCTCCAGCCGGTGGATCGTCGACGCGACCCGCCACATCATGCGAACCCGGCATCCCGATCTGACGCTCTGCTACCTCCCTCACCTCGACTACGACCTGCAGCGCTTCGGCCCCGACGACCCGCGCTCCCTGAAGGCGGCCGCCGACCTCGACGCCGCCATGGCCCCGCTGCTGGACGATGCCCGCGCCGAGGGCCGTACCGTCGTCGCACTGTCCGAGTACGGGATCACGCGAGCCGACCGCCCCGTCGACATCAACCGGGCCCTGCGTCGCGCCGGCCTCCTCGAAGTGCACACGCAGGACGGCATGGAGTACCTCGACCCGATGGCGTCCCGCGCCTTCGCGGTCGCCGACCACCAGATCGCCCATGTCTACGTGCGCCGCCCCGAGGACCTGGAGGCCACGCGGGCAGCACTGGCAGACCTGCCCGGCGTCGACCAACTCCTCGACGACGAGGGCAAGAAGACCCATCACCTCGACCATCCGCGCTCCGGCGAGCTCGTCGCCGTGGCGGAGCCGGATGCCTGGTTCACGTACTACTACTGGCTCGACGACGACCGCGCGCCCGACTTCGCGCAGCTCGTCGAGATCCACCGCAAACCCGGCTACGACCCGGTCGAGTTGTTCATGGATCCGCTCGACCCCTACGTCAAGGTCAAGGCGGCAGCGGCGCTTGCCCGCAAGAAGCTGGGCCTGCGCTACCGGATGGCGGTCGTGCCCCTCGACCCGTCACCTATTCGAGGCAGCCACGGCCGCCTTCCCGCGAGCGACGACGACGGTCCGCTCCTCATCTGCTCCACCCCCCGCGCTGTCGGTGACCGCCTTGCGGCCACCGATGTGAAGTCACTCCTGCTCCAACTTGCCGGTCTCGCCTGACCGGTCCCGCAGGACCCGTCTTTTCCGACTGGTCACAAGTGAAGCACTCACCACTGACAACGCCCTCCGACACCGAGGAGTTCCAGGCATGAGCCGCACTTCCCAGACCGACCCCGAACTCACCCACCGCCTCACCAGACGAGGCATGCTCGGCGTGGCCGCGGGCGCCACCGCCGCCGCGCTGCTGGGCGCCGCCACGACCCCCGCCACCGCGGCCGAAGCCTCAGCCGTCGGCGGTGGACGTCCCGTCCTGCCGCCCGGCCGGCTCGGCATCCAGCTGTACAGCCTGCGCGACAAGGTCTCCACGCTGGGCTTCGCGCCCGTCTTCGCCGAGCTGGAGAAATACGGGTATGACGAGGTCGAGTTCGCCGGATACACCCAGGGCTCCGCGGGCCCCATCACCCTCGCCCGGCTCAGGCGGCTGGCGAAGGACCACGGGCTGACCCCGATCGGCAGCCACGTCGGCTACTACTCCAGCGACCCGAACGCCTACACCTTCGCCCAGAATCTCACCAAGGTCCTCGACGACGCAGAGGCCCTCGGCCTCAAGCACATCGGCACCGCATCGGGTCCGGGCCGCTACGGAAACACCGTCGACGCCTGGAAGCGGGCCGCCGAGGAGTTCAACGCCTACGGCGCGGCGGCGAAGGCCCGCGGCATGAAGTTCTACCAGCACAATCACTCCGACGAGTTCGCGTTCGCCACCGACAATCCCCAGGTCCGTCTCTACGACGTACTGCTTGCCGAGACCGATCCCGGCCTCGTGTACCTGGAGATGGACATCTTCTGGGCGTACGCGGGCCAGTTCCGCTTCTCGAAGCGGCCCGACGGCAGCCCCGCTCCCTTCGAACCCCTCGACTATGTGCTCAGGCAGCCCCACCGCTACCCGCTCTTCCACGTCAAGGACGGAGTGAGCGACCCGTCGAACCAGTTCGGCTACCGCATGGTCGACGTCGGCGACGGAGACATCGACTACCAGCGCTTCATCTCCGCCGTGACCCGGCTGCGCGGCGAGCGCCTCGCCCACCACTGGCAGACCGAACACGACCAGCCGGCCGAGTCGTTCACGTTCGCGCGCCGCTCCAGCGAGTACCTGCACTCGCTGCGGGAGAAGTGCTGACACCCCATCAGGAAGCCGTAGGAGCGCACACATGAGGCGGCCCTCCCCGCACCCGGGGAGGGCCGCCTCACGCGCGCGTGCCGTCACCCCTCAACCGGCGGGCTGCGGCTGGGGAGCCGGCGCATCCGAACTGCTGTGCCCCGGCTGTCGCAGCAGCAATGCGATCGCCGCCGCGATCATCGAGACGCCGCCGGCCAGCGCGTACGCCCCGTTGTAGCCCCAGGCTGCGACCACCATGGAGCCCAGGCCGCCGCCGAACAGACCGCTGACCAGCTTGCCGCTGTACACCAGCCCGTAGTTGGTGGCGTTGTAGTTCTCCCCGAAGTAGTCCGGGGTGAGCGCCGCGAACATCGGGTAGAAGGCGCCGCCGCCGAAGCCGGAGAGGAAGGCGAAGAACAGGAACAGCCATTCGCTCTTCATCTCGCCCGCCAGGATCACACCGAACTGGGCGATCCCCAGGACGACGATGACGAACACCAGGGTCGACTTGCGGCCCCACTTGTCGGACAGCCAGCCCACGACACCGCGGCCGACGCCGTTGATGACCGCCATGACACCCATCGAGGACGCCGCCACCAGCGGGCCGAAGCCGACCTCCTTGGCGTAGTCCACCTGGAAGGAGATCCCGAAGATCGACACTCCGGCGGTCATCACGATGGAGATCCACATCAGCGGCAGCATGCCCGTCCTGATGGCTTCCCTGGGCGTGTACTGCCTTGTCGCGGGCGGGTTCTTGGTGAGGCTCGGCGCGCTGTTCCGGGTTCCCGAGAACGTCAGCGGGTTGATGTCCGCGGGCCACCAGTTCTTCGGCGGGTCCTTGAAGAAGAACGCGCACCCGAAGACCACGATCATGATGTAGCAGCCGATCAGGTCCAGGACGCGGTGGTAGTTCCCGGTGTCGAAGGCGTAGTTGAAGATGAAGATGAACGGCAGCGACCCGTACGCGAAGCCGCCGTTGACGAAGCCGGTGCGGGCGCCGCGGCGCTCGGGGAACCACTTGCCGACCATGTTGATGCAGGTTGCGTAGACCAGGCCGGCGCCGAGCCCGCCGATGACACCGAAGCCCAGAATCGCCAGCCACACATTGCTCAGATGCGACAGGGCGAGGAATCCGACCAGGCACATCCCGGAGCCGACGTACATGGCCTTGCGGGCCGTCAGGATGCCCTTCTCGCGCAGCCAGCCCGCCGGGAAGGCGATGCCGGCCTGGAAGAACACCCAGACGCTGAGGATCCAGAAGGTGTTGGACTGCGTCCAGCCGTGCGCGTGGGACAGCGTGTCCTCCGCTGAGCCGTACGCGTACTCGAAGACGCTGATGGCCATCATGGCGATCCACGGGAGATACACCATGAACTGGCGGGAGTGGCCGAGGATGTCCCGGTCGGTCTCGCCGATGCGGTAGACACGGCCGCGCGAGTCGGTCACTTCACGGTAGGGACGGTGTGCGGCGTCGGGGTCTGCCGACGAGCTGCCGGCTGCGATGGGGTCCGCGGTCATGTCAGGCCATCTCCTCGCCGAGCGGGTGCGGGTTGGGGACGATGCGCCGGGCCTTCGGCCTGCCCGGGGACTTCAGGAAGAGCGCCAGCACCGCCGAGGCGAGGCCGATGGAACCGGCCAGCACGAACGCGCCGTGGTAGTCCCACGCGCCGACGACGACGGCGCCCAGGCCGGAGCCGACGAGCCCGGAGATCAGCTTCGAGCTGTAGACCATTCCGTAGTTGGTGGCGTTGTTGTTCTCGCCGAAGTAGTCCGCCGTCATGGCGGCGAACAGCGGGAAGATCGCCCCGCCGCCGAAACCGGAGACCATGGAGCAGAACAGGAAGAACGGCATGCTGCCCATCTGGCCGGAGACCAGCACGCCGAACTGCGCCGTGCCGAGCACGATGCAGACGACGATCAGCGTGTTGCGGCGGCCGTGGCGGTCGGAGATCCAGCCGATGACACCGCGCCCGGTGCCGTTGACGATGGCCTTCAGGGACATCGCCGTGGCCACGATCCCGCCGGCGAACCCCATGTCCTTGCCGAACGGCACCTGGAAGGCGATGCCGAAGATATTGATGCCGGCCGTGCACAGCAGACAGAACCACATCATCCACAGGACGGGCGTACGGGCGGCCTCCTTCGGGGTGTACTGCTTGACCGCCGGCGGGTTCTTCTCCAGTGCCCGGCGGATCTTCGGGTCGTCGGTCAGCTTCAGCGGGTCGACATGCGCGGGCCACCAGTTCTTCGGCGGGTCCTTGAAGAACCAGCCGGCCGCGGCCACCACAAGGCACAGCCCGATGCCCACACAGGCGAGCACGGTCCGGTAGTTGCTCAGATCCATGTACGAGGTGAACAGGAAGACGAAGGGCACGGACCCATAGGCGAAACCGCCGTTGACGAAGCCCGTCTTGCCGCCCTTGCGCTCCGGATACCACTTGCCGACCATGTTCACGCAGGTGGCGTAGACGAGGCCGGCGCCGATGCCGCTGCACATGCCGAAGCCGAAATACGCGACGGCCACGTCCGGTGCGTACGCCAGCGACAGATAGCCCAGCACGGTGCCGACGGCGCCGATCATCATCGCCGTACGGGCGGGCAGTCTGCCGCTCTCCCGCAGCCGGCCCGCGGGGAAGGCCACGGCCGCCTGGAAGAACACCCAGACGCCCATCAGCCAGAAGATGTGTCCGCTGCTCCACAGGTGGGCCTCGTGGAGCGTGTCCTCGGCCGAGGTGAACGCGTACTCGGCGGAGCTGATGCCCATCATGCCCACCCAGGGCAGGACGACCATCCACTTGCGTGTTCGGCCCATGATGTCCGTATCGGACTCACCGATGCGGTACTTGCGGCCGTTGCGATCCGTCACCTCCCTGTAGGGGACGAAGGTCGAGTAGTCGGTGGTTGTCATCGCTCAGCACCCCTTGCATCGAAAGCTCTGGCCAGCGCCCCCTGTCCAATGCCTTTCGCGTGCGCACGGGTCCCCGGGGCCGGCCGACCGCACTGTCGGCCGACCCCGCCGTTCACTCACGTCATGAACCGCCCCCCAACAGCCCCGCCGCCCGCGCCCAGCGATACTTCGCGCCCAGCGCGGCCACGGGCTTCTCGGTCGTGTACGGGTACGCCACGACCCCGCGCTCGTAGAGGTACTGGCAGGCCTCCTCGACCTCGACGTCGCCCGCGAGGGAGGCCACCACGGGCTTCTCGATGCCGCGCTCCCGGAACTCGGCCACCACGCGCGCGGTGAGCTCCGCGAAGACCATCGGGGGAGTGACGATGGTGTGCCAGTAGCCGAGGACGAGCGCATGGATGCGCGGGTCCTCCAGGCCCAGCCGGATCGTCGCCTCGTACGTCGACGGCGGCTCGCCCCCGGTGATGTCGACCGGGTTGCCCGCGGCCCCGAAGGGCGGGATGAACCTCCGGAAGGCCTCGTCCAGGTCCGGCGGGATCTCCATCAGGGACAGGCCGTTGTCGGTCACCGCGTCCGACAGCAGTACGCCGCTGCCGCCGGCCCCGGTGATGATCACGACGTTGTCGCCCTGGGGAGCGGGAAGCACCGGCAACGCGCGCGCGTACTCCAGCATTTCGTTCAGCCCGGGAGCCCGGATGACACCGGCCTGCCGGAGGATGTCGTCGTACACGGCGTCGTCGCCCGCCAGCGCCCCGGTGTGCGAGCCGGCGGCCTTCGCGCCCGCCGCCGTACGGCCTGCCTTGAGCACCACGACCGGCTTCTTGGGCACGGTCGCGCGCGCGGCGTCCACGAAGGCGCGGCCGTCCTTGAGGTCCTCCAGGTGCATCGCTATGCACTCGGTGTGCGGGTCCTCGCCGAACCAGGTCAGCAGGTCGTCCTCGTCCAGGTCCGACTTGTTGCCCAGGCCCACGATCGCCGACACGCCCGTCTTCGTGGTGCGTGCGAAGCCCAGGATGGCCATCCCGATGCCACCCGACTGCGAGGTCAGCGCGACACCCCCCTTGACGTCGTACGGCGTGCAGAACGTGGCGCACAGGTCCTGCCACGTCGAGTAGTAGCCGTAGATGTTCGGGCCCAGGAGGCGAATGCCGTGCCGCTCGGCGATCGCGACGATCTCCTCCTGGAGTTCGTGCTCGCCGGTCTCCGCGAACCCGGAGGGGATCAGTACGGCGTTCGGGATCTTCTTGCGTCCCACCTCCTCCAGGGCCGAGGCCACGAACTTGGCGGGGATGGCGAAGACCGCCACATCCACCTCACCGGGAACGTCCGTGACACTCTTGTACGCCTTGCGGCCCAGAATGTCATCGGCCTTGGGGTTCACCGGATGGATCTCCCCGGCGAAGCCGCCGTCGACGAGGTTGCGCATCACCGAATTGCCGATCTTGCCCTGCTCGTTTGAGGCACCGATGACGGCAACCGACGATGGCTGCATCAGGCGGCGCATGGAGATGAGGATCTCCTCGCGCGTGTACCTGCGGCGAGGCTTCGGCACCGACTCGGCGAGGATCACGCGGATGTCCGCCGCGACCGCGCCCTCCGGGGTGGCGATCACCGGGTTGAGGTCGACCTCCGCGATCTCCGGGAAGTCCGCGACCAGTTGTGAGACCCGGCGGATCTGCTCGGCGATCGCCCACCGGTCCACGCCCGCCCGGCCGCGCACCCCGTGCAGGATCTCCGCCGACCGGATGGAGTCCAGCATGGACAGCGCCTCGTCGGCGCTCACGGGCGCCAGCCGGAACGTGACGTCCTTGAGGACCTCGACGAGCACCCCGCCGAGCCCGAAGGCCACGACCTTCCCGAACGTCGGGTCCGTCACCGCGCCGACGATGACCTCCTGGCCCTGCGGGAGCAGCTCCTGGACCTGCACGCCATCGATGCGCGCAGAGGCGTCGTACGCGCGCGCGTTGTCGATGATTTCGTGGAACGCGGCCCGGACGTCCGCGGCCCCCTCGACGCCGACGATCACGCCGCCGGCGTCGGTCTTGTGCAGGATGTCCGGGGAGACGATCTTCATCACCACGGGCCCGCCGAAGCGCGCCGCGTACGAGACGGCCTCCTCGACGTCGGTCGCCAGTTCTTCGCCGGGTACGGCGATCCCGTACGAGTCGGCGATCACCTTGCCCTCGGGTGCGGTGAGCGCGGTCCGCCCCTCGGCCCGCACAGCGTCGAGGAGCGACCGCACCCTCAGCTCCCGGTCTTCGGCCATCACGTCAGATCACTCCGTTCGACTTGAGCAGGCGCAGTTCCTCGTCGCCGAGGCCGAGTTCGCCGATGTAGACCTCTTCGTTGTGCTCGCCGAGCAGGGGTGAACTGGTCACGTCCACCGGGGAGTCGGAGAGCTTGAGCGGACTGCCCACCGTCGTGAACTCGCCGCGCTCGGGGTGCGGGACGGTGACGACCATCTCGTTGGCGACCAGCGAGTCGTCCTCGATGATCTCCTTGGTGGACAGGATCGGCCCGCACGGGATGTTGTGGGCGTTGAGCCGCTCCAGCACCTCCCACTTGGGCAGCGTCGAGGACCACTCCTCGATCAGCTGGAACATCTTGTTGAGCTGGGGCAGCCGGGCCTCCGGCGTCGCCCACTCGGGGTCCTCGGCCAGCTCCGGCCGGCCGATGAGCTCGCTCAGCGGCTTCCAGCCCACGGGCTGCACGATGACGTACACGTAGTCGTTCGGCCCGCCCGGCGCGCACTTGACCGCCCATCCGGGCTGACCGCCGCCGGAGGCGTTTCCGGACCTGGGAACTTCAGTGCCGAAGTCGTCGTTGGGATATTCAGCGAGCGGGCCGTGGGCCAGGCGCTGCTGATCGCGCAGCTTCACCCGGCAGAGGTTGAGCACAGCGTGCTGCATGGCCACGTTCACCCGCTGACCGCGCCCGGTGTGCTCCCGCTGGAACAGCGCCGCGAGGATCCCCGCCACGGCGTGGACGCCCGTGCCCGAATCCCCGATCTGGGCCCCCGTGGCCAGCGGCGGCCCGTCCTCGAAACCGGTGGTCGACATCGACCCGCCCATGGCCTGCGCGACGACCTCGTACGCCTTGAAGTTGGTGTACGGACCGTCCCCGAACCCCTTGATGGAGGCATAGACGATACGCGGGTTGATCTCCTGGATGCGCTCCCAGGTGAAGCCCATGCGGTCGACCGCGCCCGGCCCGAAGTTCTCGACCATGACGTCGGAGCGCCGGATCAGCTCGGTGAGGATCTCCTTGCCGCGCTCGGTCTTGGTGTTGAGGGTGATGCTCCGCTTGTTGCAGTTGAGCATCGTGAAGTAGAGGGAGTCGACGTCCGGGAGGTCGCGCAGCTGCTTGCGTGTGATGTCACCGGTCGGCGCCTCCAGCTTGAGCACGTCCGCGCCGAGCCAGGCGAGCAGCTGGGTGGCGGAGGGCCCGGACTGGACGTGGGTCATGTCGAGGACGCGGATGCCTGCGAGGGCCTTGGTCGGCTTTCCAGTCATGAAGGCCACCTCACTTGTACATGGTCTGGTTCATGGTTCCGGGGGCGTACGCGTCCGGGTCGACCCAGACGTTGATCAGCGACGGCTTGCCCGACTCACGGGCACGCTGCAGCGCCGGGCCGATGTCGGCGGGGTCGCGGACCTCCTCGCCGTAACCGCCCAGCATCTGCGCGAACTTGTCGTAGTGGACGTCGCCGAGGGTGTTGCCGACCCGCTCCCGCTCCAGGCCGTACTTCTGGGCCTGGCCGTAGCGGATCTGGTTCATGGAGGAGTTGTTGCCGACGACGCCGACGAAGGGGAGGTCGTAGCGGACGAGGGTCTCGAAGTCCCAGCCGGTGAGCGAGAAGGCGCCGTCGCCGAAGAGGGCGACGACCTCCTTGTCGGGCCGTGCCTGCTTGGCCGCGAGCACGAAGGGGATGCCGACGCCGAGGGTGCCGAGCGGGCCGGGGTCCATCCAGTGTCCGGGCGACTTGGGCTGCACGACCTGACCGGAGAACGTGACGATGTCGCCGCCGTCGCCGATGTAGATGGAGTCCTCGGTGAGGAAGTCGTTGATCTCGCTGACCAGGCGGTACGGGTGGATCGGTGAGGCGTTCGACTTCAGGCTCGGCAGCCGCTTCTCGATGGCGGTCTGTTCGGCGGCGCGCAGCTCGTCGAGCCACTCCTTGCGCTTGGCGGCGCCCCCATTGATGCGCCCGGAGGCGGCCTCGGTGACCGATTTCAGGACGAGCCCCGCGTCGCCGACAATGCCGAGGTCGATGTCGCGGTTCTTGCCGACGGTGCGGTAGTCGAGGTCGATCTGCACGACGGTCGCGTCCGGCGACAGCCGCTTGCCGTAGCCCATGCGGAAGTCGAAGGGTGTGCCGACGATCACGATGACGTCGGCGTTGGAGAAGGCGTACCGGCGCGACAACTGGAAGTGGTGCGGGTCGCCCGGTGGGAGGGTGCCGCGGCCGGCGCCGTTCATGTACGCCGGGATGTTGAGGGTCCGTACGAGCTCGATGGCCGCCTCGGTACCGCGGGTCGTCCACACCTGACTGCCCAGCAGGATGGCCGGCTTCTCGGCGTGCACCAGCAGGTCGGCGAGCTTCTGGATGGCGTCGGGGTCGCCGGCCGAGCGGGTCGAGGCGCGGTAGGCGCCCGCCTTCGGCACGCGCGCCCTGCTCACCGGCACCTTGGCGTCGAGGACGTCGCGCGGGATCTCCAGGAAGGAGGGGCCGGGCGCGCCGTGGTAGCACTCCCGGAACGCCATCGACACCATGTCCGCCGCCCGGGCCGTGTCCGGGACGGTCGCCGCGAACTTGGTGATCGGCGTCATCATGTCGACGTGCGGCAGGTCCTGCAGGGACCCCATCTTGTGCTGGGTGAGCGCGCCCTGGCCGCCGATGAGCAGCATCGGGGACTCCGCGCGGAAGGCGTTGGCGACACCGGTGACGGCGTCCGTGGTACCCGGACCCGCGGTGACGACCGCGCAGCCGGGTTTGCCGGTGAGGCGGGCGTAACCGTCGGCGGCATGGGCGGCGACCTGCTCGTGGCGGACGTCGACGACCTCTATGCCCTCGTCGACGCAGCCGTCGTAGATGTCGATGATGTGGCCGCCGCACAACGTGTAGATGCGGTCGACCCCCTCGGCCTTGAGTGCCTTGGCAACGAGATGACCACCGGAAATCACGTCCTGGGTGTCGTCGGGCATGGCGAAGTCCTGTCCCTTCGTAGGGGGTTGGAACGCTCTCGCGGTACATTGCATACAGTCGACGAATACTGTATGAAGCTTGTTATCCCGCATCCGGTGGGTGGTGTCCAGGGGGCGTGCCGCACTTTTGAGACAGGAGCCGAAATGGACCTGTACGAACACCAGGCAAGGGAACTCTTCGAGGAACACGGCATCGTGGTGCCGAGGGCCGAGGTCACCGACTCGCCCAAGGAAGCACGCGAGATCGCCCGCAGGCTCGGTGGGCGAGTGGTGGTGAAAGCCCAGGTCAAGATCGGTGGGCGTGGCAAGGCGGGCGGTGTGGAGTTTGCTGCCGACCCGGCCGCCGCGGAGCTCACTGCACGGCAGATCCTCGGCATGGACATCAAGGGCCACACGGTCGGCAAGGTGATGCTGGCCCAACCGGTGGACATCGAGAGCGAGTTCTATGTCTCCTATGTGCTCGACCGTGCGGCGGGCCGTTTCCTCGCCATCGCCTCCGCCGAGGGCGGCATGGAGATCGAGGAGGTCGCCGCAAGCCGACCCGAGGCAGTGGCCCGAATCCACATCGACCCGGCCGAGGGCGTCACCTCGGCGAAGGCGAGTGAGATCGCCGAGGCGGCCGGACTGCCACCGCAGACCGTCGACGTCCTCGTACGGCTCTGGGAGGTCCTGGTCCGAGAGGACGCCGTCCTCGTCGAGGTCAATCCGCTCGTGCGGACGGAGCAGGGGCAGATTCTCGCCCTCGACGGCAAGGTCACCCTCGACGACAACGCCCGCTTCCGACAGGCACGTTGGGGCGCGGACCATGTGGAGCACGCGGACGCGCTGGAGGCGGCGGCCGCCGCCAAGGGCCTCAACTACGTCAAGCTGGACGGCGAGGTCGGCATCATCGGCAACGGCGCGGGCCTGGTCATGTCGACCCTCGATGCCGTCGCGGGCTGCGGCGCACGCCCCGCCAACTTCCTCGACATCGGCGGCGGCGCCTCCGCCCGGATCATGGCGGACGGGCTGTCCGTCATCCTGTCCGACCCGGCCGTGAAGTCGGTCTTCGTCAACGTCTTCGGCGGGATCACCGCCTGCGACGCGGTCGCCGACGGCATCGTGCAGGCCCTGGACGCCGTCCAGTTGACCAAGCCGCTGGTCGTGCGGCTCGACGGCAACAACGCGGCCCGGGGCCACGCCATCCTCGACGAGCGGGCGCATCCCCTGGTCCAGCAGGCCACCACCATGGACGGCGCCGCAAGCCGTGCCGCCCGACTCGCCACCGCAAACTGAGGAGACGGGACGACATGGCGATCTATCTCACCAAGGAGAGCAAGGTTCTCGTCCAGGGCATGACCGGCGGCGAGGGCATGAAGCACACCCGGCGCATGCTCGCGGCCGGCACGAACGTCGTCGGGGGCGTCAACCCGCGCAAGGCGGGCCGCAGCGTCGACTTCGACGACCGTACGGTCCCCGTCTTCGGGTCGGTCGCCGACGGCACACGGGCGACCGGCGCCGACGTCACCGTCGTCTTCGTGCCGCCCGCCTTCGCGAAGGCGGCCGTCATCGAGGCCGCCGACGCCCGTATCGGCCTCGCGGTCGTCATCACCGAGGGCATCCCCGTCCACGACTCCGTCGCCTTCCACGCGTATGCGAAGTCGAGGGGCATGCGCCTGATCGGCCCCAACTGCCCCGGTCTGATCACCCCCGGCCAGTCCAACGCGGGCATCATCCCGTCCGACATCACCAAGCCGGGCCGCATCGGTCTGGTGTCCAAGTCCGGCACGCTCACCTACCAACTCATGTACGAACTCCGCGACATCGGCTTCTCCACATGCGTCGGAATCGGCGGCGACCCAGTCGTCGGCACCACCCACATCGACTGCCTGGCCGCCTTCGAGGAAGATCCCGACACCGAACTGATCGTCCTCATCGGAGAGATCGGCGGTGACGCCGAGGAACGCGCGGCCGCATACGTCCGCGAGCACGTCACCAAGCCCGTGGTCGGCTACATCGCCGGATTCACCGCCCCCGAGGGCAGGACGATGGGTCACGCCGGCGCGATCGTGTCCGGTTCCTCCGGCACCGCGCAGGCAAAGAAGGAGGCGCTGGAGGCGGCCGGGGTGAGTGTGGGAAACACACCGACCGAGACGGCGAAACTTGTGCTCGCCTGTCTCGAACACGGGCGCGCGGCCGCTCATAGTTGATGTGAGGCGACTGTGACGCGCCCACGCGCGCGTCACGGCGTCCCTCGTACGACGTCCGCGCACGGCAGTGCGAGCCCGCGCGCGACGAGCCATGCACCCCCCGCCCCCGACTGTGCACCGAGAGCGGAGAAACCCCTATGGCAACAACCCTCACCCTCAAGTCGGGCACGTCCTGGGCCGACGCCTGGCAGCGCTGCCTGTCCGTCGCCCCGGAGGCCTTCCAGGACGACCGCGTCCTCAACCTCTGGCATTCCGCCTGGCAGGCCGACGGCCGGACGCTGCCCGCCACCAGCCCCGTCGACGGCAGCCCCATCGTCGGCCCGCCCCGCCTGGACCGCCACACCGCCCACCAGGCCGTGCGCGCATCGCTCGACCAGCACCGCGCCTGGCGGCACGTCCCCCTCGACGAGCGCCGCGCCCGCGTCGCGGCCACCCTCGACGCCCTCACCGAGCACCGCGAACTGCTGGCGCTGCTCCTGGTGTGGGAGATCGGCAAGCCCTGGCGGCTCGCGCAGGCGGACGTCGACCGGGCGATCGACGGCGTGCGCTGGTACGTCGACGGCATCGACCCGATGGTCGACGGGCGGGCCCCGCTGGACGGCCCGGTGTCCAACATCGCGAGCTGGAACTATCCGATGAGCGTGCTCGTTCACGCAATGCTGGTCCAGGCACTGGCAGGCAACGCGGTGATCGCCAAGACCCCGACCGACGGTGGCGTCGCATGTCTGACCCTGGCCTGTGCACTCGCCGCCCGCGAGGGGATTCCCGCCACCCTCGTCAGCGGCAGCGGGGGCGAGCTGTCCCAGGCGCTGGTGCGGGCGCCGGAGATCGGCTGCGTCTCCTTCGTCGGCGGCCGCGACACCGGCGCGGCGGTCGCCACGGCCGTCGCCGACCTCGGCAAGCGCCATGTACTCGAACAGGAAGGACTCAACACCTGGGGCATCTGGAACTACTCGGACTGGGACGCGCTCACGGCGGTCGTACCCAAGCTCTTCGACTACGGCAAGCAGCGCTGCACGGCGTACCCGCGCTTCGTCGTCCAGCGGCAGCTGTTCGACGAGTTCCTGTCGGCGTACCTCCCGGCGGTGCGCACGCTCAGGGTCGGACACCCGCTCGCCGTCGAGCAAGCCGAAGACCCGTTCCCCGCGCTGGACTTCGGACCGGTCATCAACGCGGCCAAGGCCAAGGAACTGCGCGACCAGGTCGCCGAGGCCATCGACCGAGGCGCCGTCCCGCTGCACCGCAGCAGCGAGGCCGACGGCCGGTTCCTGCCCGGCCAGGACACCTCGGCGTACGTCCAGCCGGTCACGCTCCTCAACCCGCCGCCGTCGTCACCCCTCCACCACGCGGAGCCGTTCGGGCCGGTCGACACCATCGTCCTGGTCGACACGGAGGCGGAGCTGCTGGCCGCGATGAACGCCTCCAACGGCGCGCTGGTGGCCACGCTGTCCACGGACGACCGGGCGACCTTCGACCGGCTGGCCCCGCAGATCCGTGCGTTCAAGGTGGGTCATGGCAAGCCGCGCTCGCGCGGCGACCGCGATGAACTGTTCGGCGGCTTCGGCGCGTCCTGGCGCGGCGCGTTCGTCGGCGGCGAGCTGCTTGTGCGCGCCGTGACGCAGGGCCCGGCGGGGGAGCGGTTGCCGGGGAACTTCCCGGACTACCACCTCATGCCGTGACCGCAGGCCGGGTGGCGTCCCCGTCCCGAGGGCGCCGCCCGGCCGGCCCCGAAGCCACGCGATCCGGCCGATCGCCGTAGTCGCCCGATCACCTCCGGTGACGCGTCCTGCCGGCCCCTGCCCGGCCCTCCCGAGCCGGCGCTGGAGGGGCGGATATGCAGGTGAAAGGCGCTCCGAAACCTTGGTATTGTTGTCCACGTCGCCGCGGGGAACACCCCCGGTCAGGCGGCAGACACCTGGTCCGGGTGGCGGAATGGCAGACGCGCTAGCTTGAGGTGCTAGTGCCCTTTATCGGGCGTGGGGGTTCAAGTCCCCCCTCGGACACCAGTGAGACCCCTGCTCAGCAGGGGTCTTTTGCGTTTCCGGAGGCCGGGGGGACCTCGTGTCCCGTCGAAACGCCCACTCCATGGTCGGCTCCACGACGAAGCGGAAGATCCGCCGGACGGGCGGTGTGCACAGCACGGTCACGACCGCGGCGGCGACGAGCGTGACGGTGATCTCGCCGAGCGGCCCGTGGATCCAGCCCGGGGAGTACCAGCCCCAGAACCCGGATCCCTGGGCGACGAAGCCGTGCAGCAGGTAGCCGTACAGCGTGCCCGCGCCCAGTGCCGTGAACCACAGGCGGCGCCCCGGCACCCAGGCGAGGAAGCAGGCGACCAGGACCATCGAGCAGCCGAAGGAGGCCAGCGTCATCACCGGCCCGTACCAGGCGGGCGCGCCCAGTTCCTCGGCGCTGTCGCGGTGGAAGAACCAGGCGCCGGTCATCCGCGGCACCGCCCAGTACGCCGCGGCGAGCGCACAGACGAACACCGGCACGGCCAGGACGCGCACCTTCCAGCGGCGGACCAGCCGGAAGTGCTCCGGCCGCAGGCACAGGCCGAACACGAAGTACGGCAGGAACTGCAGCACACGCTGCAGATCGAGATCGTTGCCGATGGACGGGGAGACGGTCGCCAGCATCGCGACGACGAGCGCCGCCGGCAGCGGCCACCGCACCTTCTGCCAGATCGGGGTCGTCAGCCGCCAGATGAACAGCGCGACCAGGAACCACGTCAGATACAAGGGGTCCAGAACCGTGATCGGTCGGTCCGGGACGCCGTCGGTCCAGCGGGTGAAGAGGGTGTACGCCGTCTCGAAGACGACGTACGGAACGGCGATGCCGGTCACCAGGCGCCTGATCTTCGCCGGGCTTGCGTCGAAACCACGGGAGAAGTAGCCGGAGATCACGATGAACGCCGGCATGTGGAAGGCGTAGACGAGGTTGTAGAGCGCGGTGACGGACCGGCTGCCGTCCCGCAGCGGCTCCCATGCGTGGCCCATCGCCACCAGCACGATCGCCAGGTACTTCGCGTTGTCGAAGTAGGCGTCGCGCCGTTCTACCCGGCCGTGCTGCACACCGCGTGGGGAACCTGCGCTGTCGGGTGCGTGTCCTACCTGGATTACGGGTGTGGTGTGGGGCTGAGACATCCCACGCGCCTCACCGGTTCAGCGCGACGTCAAACCACCCGTGTAGGTGAAGTCAGAGGTCGAACTCGTGCGGCGGCAGGTCGAGGGTGAAGCACGCCTCCCGCACGACGGCCTGCTCCGTCTTGTCGAAGTCGCCGTCGGCGCCTCCGATGACGATGCCGATCTGGATGACGGCGCGGGCCTCGGCGGGCTTCTTCTTCGCCTTGGCGATCTCCTGCAGCACACTGACCTTGCCGAAGGCGAAGTCCGTCGTCAGCTTGTTCAGGTTCTCCTCGAAGCGGCGGCGCAGATCGTCGGCGGGGAAGTTCTGCAGGACCTCGTTGGTGGCGATCAACTGGGCCACGCGCTGCCGCTCGGCCGGGTCGATGGTGCCGTCGGCGGCGGCGACCAGGGCGCACATCGCCATGCTGGCGTCGCGGAAGGCGCCGCTCTTCAGGTCGTTCTTCTTTGCCACGAGCTGGGTCTGCATCGTCGACGCGGATTCCTTGATGCGGTCCCAAAGGGCCATGAGAACTCCAGGTGTGCGGTGTCGTAATAGATCTACAGCACCGTAGAAACTAGTGGCGCGGTGGATAAGTTCCGGCCGTTCCAGGAAAGTTCATTTGCCGCGTGCCGCCGAAAAATCCGGTGCCCCGCCTCCTTCGTGTTCCCTACACTCGCCACGCACCGGGCGTCGCCGTGACGCCCGGACGAGCGAGGGGAGGACGGCTGTGCGTTACCGCACCGAGGTCGTCGTCCCCTGCGCACAGCACGAGGTGATCCTCGTGTCCCCCTTTGTCCGGTGCCCGCTGCGCGGCCGGTACCGGATGCCCGTGGCGAACGTCTGACGCGACCCGGCCTGCCGTCATCACCGGCGTGCCGTGGTCAGACCCGTACAGCCCGGGAATCGCGCAGCCCAACTCCGATCTCACGATCACCAGAAAGGCCAACGGGCCGTGCGCACCAACCTCAACACCCTCGCCGTCGTCCGCAACCTCGGCATCCTCGCCCACGTCGACGCCGGCAAGACCACCGTCACCGAGCGGATCCTGTACGCCACCGGAACCACGCACCGGCGCGGCGAGGTCCACGACGGCACCACCGTCACCGACTTCGACCCGCAGGAGCGCGATCGCGGCATCACCATCTTCGCCGCGGCGGTGAGCTGCGCCTGGGACGGCCATCGGATCAACCTCATCGACACGCCCGGGCATGTGGACTTCGCCGACGAGGTGGAGCGCTCACTGCGGGTGCTCGACGGGGCCGTCGCGGTCTTCGACGCCGTCGCCGGGGTCGAGCCGCAGAGCGAGTCCGTGTGGCGGCAGGCCGACCGGCACGGTGTGCCGAGGATCGCGTTCGTCAACAAGCTGGACCGCGCGGGCGCCGACCTGGACGCGGCCGTCGCGTCGATCCGGGAACGGCTGCATCCGGCGCCGCTGGTCGTGCAGTTGCCGATCGGTGCGGAGGGCGCATTCGTCGGTGTCGTCGACCTCGTCCGCATGCGGGCGCTGGTCTGGGCCGACGGACGCGACACGGCCGTGGAGGGGCCGGTACCGGAAGAACTGCGCGAGGAGGCGCAGCGGCGCCGAAGGCTGCTGGACGAGGCTGTGGCGGAACTCCATCCGGCGGCGCTGGAGGAGTTCGTCGAGCGGGAGGCGCTGTCCGCCGAGACCCTGGCTGCCGCCTTGCGGGAGCTGACCCGCAGCGGCGACGGCGTGGTGGTGCTGTGCGGTTCGGCCTACCGCAACCGCGGGATCGAACCGCTGCTCGACGCCGTGGTCTCGTATCTGCCCTCGCCGCTGGACGTGCCCGCCGTACGAGGCACGTTCGACGGTACGGAGCAGGAGCGGGCGGCCGATCCGGCGGCGCCGTTCGCTGCGCTGGCGTTCAAGGTGAATGCCACCCCGACGGGGCGGCTGACGTATCTGCGGGTGTATTCGGGAACGATCGAGAAGGGAGATGCCATGTGGGACGCGGGCGCGCGCCGCACCGAGCGGATCGGGCGGATTCTGCGGGTGCAGGCCGACCGGCACGTCCAGGTGGACCGGGCGGTCGCCGGGGACATCGTCGCCGTGGCCGGGCTGAAGTCCGCCCGCGCCGGCTCCACCCTGTGCGCCCCCGGCGCCCCGGTCGTGCTCGAACCGCCGGGCGTCGCCGAGCCGGTGGTCTCCGTGGCCGTCGAGGCCCGCAGGTCCACCGATGCCGGAAAGCTGGCCTCGGCACTTGCGCGGCTGGCCGAGGAGGACCCCTCCCTGGTCGTGCGCACGGACCCGGAGACCGGCCAGACGGTGCTGTCCGGGATGGGCGAACTGCACCTGGAGGTCGCGGTGGAAAAACTCCGGCTCGGCCACGGGCTGGAGGCCAACGTCGGCCGTCCGAGGGTGAGTTACCGCGAGACGGTCGGCCGCGGGGTGTCCGGGCTGGTCTTCCGGCACGTCAAACAGGACGGCGGGGCGGGGCAGTTCGCGCATGTCGTCCTCGATGTCGAGCCACTGGAGGAGGGTTTCGAGTTCCGCTCGGCCGTCGTCGGCGGGCGGGTGCCGCAGGAGTACGTCCGCGCGGTCGAGGCCGGCTGCCGTGACGCCCTCGCCGAGGGACCGCTCGGCGGCAACCCGGTGACCGGCCTGCGTGTGACGCTCACCGACGGGTCGACGCACGTGAAGGACTCCTCGGACACGGCCTTCCGCACGGCGGGCAGGCTCGGTCTCCGCGAGGCCCTGCGCGCCTGCGCGATGGTCCTGTTGGAACCGGTCGTCGAGGTCACGGTCACCGTCCCCGAGGACGCCGTCGGCGGTGTGCTCGGCGACCTCGCCGCCCGCCGCGGCCGGGTCTCCGGCTCGGTCGCGCGCGGCGGCGCCGCGGTGGTCAGGGCCACCGTGCCGCTGGCCGAACTCTTCGGCTACGCAACCCGGTTGCGCAGCCGGACGCAGGGCCGCGGCACCTTCACGGCCCGTCCCACCGGCCATGCACCGGCGCCGGCTGTGACGCCGGTCCGGTGACCGACAGGGCGGCCCCACCCGTACGCGGGCGGGGCCGCCCCTCGGGTCATGGATACGACACCACCGTGGACGGCACCGTCGACGTACCCGACGTCGGCGCGCCCGAGTCGTTGATGACGTGCTCGTACTGGCCCTTGCCGCCCAGGGACACCACCAGCAGATCGTGGAAGCGCACGCCGGGCCGGTTCGGCGCGGCGAAACCGCTGTGCTGCACGATCGTCGGGTCGACGTTGTAGAAGCAGTAACTGCCCAGGCCCCAGCCCTCGTGCGCGGTGACGCCGTCGCCGACCTTGTAGGCGGCGTAGCCCTTCACCGCGCCGTTCTGGATCGCCGCCTGGTTCGGGGCGTCGTAGGCCTTCTCGTTCTGGAAGAAGATCGTGCGGCCCCGCTGCCCGTACCACTGCACGTCGTACTTGTTGAAGTGCTCCACGAACAGGCCGGTGCACAGCACGTCGTCGCCGTTCACGACGATGCCGTAGTCGGCCCGGTTGGTGTCCCAGCCGACTCCGTCGCCGTGGTCGGCGCGCCAGACCCAGGTGTGGTCGACGATGGTGTGCCGGCTGTTGATCACCATGCTGGTGGTGGCCTTGCCGGCGCCCGCGCCGCCGATGCGGACGAACACATCCTGCACGGTGGTGGGGTTGGCGGAGTGGTCGCGGGAGGCGCCGCGCGGGCCGATCTCCAGCAGTGTGGGCGAGTTGACCGGTCCGGCGTCGATCAGGAATCCCGCCAGGCGTACGCCGTCGACGTCGGCGACGCGCAGGGCAGTAACTCCGTTGTCGGGTACGAGAGTTGCGTACCCCAGGCCCAGGACGACCGTGCCCGCCCGGTCCACCTGGACCGGGCGGTCGAGGTGGTAGATCCCGGGCGTCAGCAGCAGATGGAGCCCCTGCGTGAGCGCCTGGTTGAGGGTGGCCGCGGACACGCCCGGCTTGGCGACGTAGAACTGCGACAACGGCAGCGAGGTGCCTCGCGGGGTGCCGTTGCCCCAGGTGACACCGCGGGCGTTCGTGCGCTTCTCCGGCAGGAAGACGCGGAGGTCGGAGGCGCCGTCGACGTAAAGGAAGGGCTTCTCGCGGGAGACCGGGGTGGTGTCCAGCGTGGTGTACGGCGGGTTCGGGAAGCTCTGTGCCGGGGCGCCCTGGACGCCGGAGAACACCATGTTCCAGACGCCGTTGAGCCAGCTGCCGATCGCGCTGTCCCGGGTGTACCACTGCTGTTGCGAGTACGGGCCGACCTGGCCGTCGATACGGCTGTCCGCGATATAGCCGCCGCTTGCCCAACCGTAGCCCGTGGGCGAGAGGTTGAGGCCACCGCGGATGTGCATACGGCGGAAGGGGGCGGCCTGGGCGACCGCCCAGCGGTTGGTGCCGTTCGCCGGGACCAGGGCCAGGTTCTCCGCCGAACGCCAGAAGTTCTGGGTCGCGTTGCCGTTGAACCAGCCCGCGTCGACCGTGACGTCCCCGTTGATGGTCGTGTCGTCGGGGGAGAGGCCCAGGCCCATGATCGAGGTGTAGAAGCCGAGTTGGGCGTTCAGGCCGTTGTAGGTGCCGGGCTTGAACAGCAGTGCGTAGCGGCCGGTGCCGAACTGTGCCGACTCCTGTTGCTTGAACACCTCGTCCAGCTTGGCCTGGATGCCCGGGGTGGACGGGTCGAAGACCAGGACGTTCGGGCCGAGGTCGCCGCCGCCGGGGAGGAGCCGCGGCTTCCGGGCCGGTGACGGGGTGGCCGACGCACGGCCGGACAGGGCCAGCACTGCGGGAGCGGCGGCGCCGAGGACGGTTCTGCGGCCTATGTCGGGCAGGGGCATGGGGCGGCTCTCCTGTTCAGGAAGTGAACGGGGTGGGGTTTGGGAGCGCTCTCTCGCCGCTGAATGCTTCAACTGCCCGAACGGGCGCGTCAAGGGGTGGGACCGGAGTTCCACAAGGGTTGCCGCACCCCTTGACGAGCTCACCCCTTGAGGTTTAACTCACGTCCTAAATTAAGTCATGAGTGCAATCAGGTCATGAGTGCATTCCCTGAAGGGACACCGGGAGCCATGCGCAGCATCCGAGCCGCGGCCGTAGGCGCCGTCACCATGTCACTCGCCCTTGCCGCCACGGCCTGCGGAGGCGGTTCGTCGACGGGCGGCGGGTCAGACGACTCGCCGAAGACGCTCACGTACTGGGCCTCCAACCAGGGCGCCAGCATCGCCGTCGACAAGAAGGTCCTGCAGCCCGAACTCGACAAGTTCGAGAAGCAGACGGGGATCAAGGTGAAGCTGGAGGTCGTCCCCTGGTCGGACCTGCTGAACCGCATCCTCACCGCGACCACCTCCGGCCAGGGCCCGGACGTGCTCAACATAGGCAACACCTGGAGCGCATCGCTGCAGGCCACGGGCGCCCTGCTGCCCTGGGACGCCAAGAACCTCGCCAAGATCGGCGGCAAGGACCGCTTCGTCGACTCTGCCCTCGGCTCGACCGGCGCCGAGGGCAAGGACCCGGCCGCCATACCGCTGTACTCGATGGCCTACGCCCTCTACTACAACAAGCAGATCTTCGCCGACGCCGGCATCTCCAAGCCCCCGGCCACCTGGGACGAACTGATCGCCGACGGCAAGAAGATCACCGCGAAGGGCAAGTCGCCGCTGGGCGCCGAGGGTTCGAACCTCGCGGAGAACATCCACCACGTCTTCGTCTTCGCCAAGCAGCACGGCGCCGACTTCTTCACCGCGGACGGCAAGCCCGACTTCACGAACGACGGTGTGGTCACCGCGGTCAAGCAGTACGTCGACCTGATGGCCAAGGACAAGGTCATCCCGACCGGCGACGCCGAGTACGCGCAGAACCAGTCCGTCAGCGACTTCGCCAAGGGCAAGCAGGCCATGCTGCTGTGGCAGTCCGCCGCCGCCAACCTCAAGTCCCAGGGCATGAGCGAGAGTTCGTACGGCATCGCGCCCGTGCCCGTGCAGTCCGGCACCCCCGGCACCGGCGCCCAGGTCAACTCGATGGTCGCGGGCATCAACCTGGCCGTCTTCAAGAACAGCCACAACCTCGACGGCGCCACGAAGTTCGTGAAGTTCATGACCGGCGACGCCGAGCAGAAGATCCTCAACACGGCGTACAGCTCGATCCCGCCGGTCAAGGCCGCACAGAGCGACGCCGCCTTCAACACCCCGTCCAACGCCGTGCTGAAGAGCACCCTCGCCACCAGCGCCGCCGCGCTTCCGCAGGTGGCGGACGAGTCGCAGTTCGAGACGGCGGTCGGCACGGCAGTCAAGGACCTGTTCGCCGACGTCGCCGCCGGACGCGCGATCACCACCGACTCGGTGAAGGCCAAGCTCGACAAGGCCCAGCAGCAGATGCCGGCGAAGTGAGCAAAATGACCACCACTGCACTCAAGGAGCCTTCGGTGCAGGGGAGTTCCGGCGGGGCGGTTTCAGCTGAACCGCGTCGCCGCCGCCCCGGCCGCATCCGCCGTATCGGACTCCCGTACCTGCTCCTGCTGCCCGCCCTGCTTCTCGAACTCCTGGTCCACCTCGTGCCGATGGTCATCGGCATCGTCATGAGCTTCAAGGAGCTCACGCAGTTCTACATCCGTGACTGGGGCACCGCGCCCTGGACCGGCCTCGGCAACTACAAGGTGTCGGTGGACTTCGACGCCCCCGTCGGCGAGGCGCTGCTGCACTCCTTCTTCGTCACCGTCGCCTTCACTCTGCTGTCGGTCGGCCTGTGCTGGCTGATCGGCACGGCGGCCGCGGTCTACATGCAGGACACCTTCACCGGCCGCGGACTGCTGCGGGCGCTGTTCCTGGTGCCGTACGCCCTGCCGGTCTATGCGGCCGTCATCACCTGGGTGTTCATGTTCCAGCACGACAACGGCCTGGTGAACCACGTCCTGCACGACCAGCTGCACCTCACCGACAAACCGTCCTTCTGGCTGATCGGCGACAACAGCTTCTACGCCCTGCTCACCGTGTCGGTGTGGAAGGGCTGGCCGTTCGCCTTCCTGATCGTCATGGCCGGACTCCAGAACATTCCAAGGGAGTTGTACGAGGCCGCGGCCCTGGACGGCGCCGGGATGTGGCAGCAGCTGCGAAGGATCACGCTGCCGTCGCTCCGTCCCGTCAACCAGGTGCTGATCCTGGTCCTGTTCCTGTGGACGTTCAACGACTTCAACACGCCGTACGTCCTGTTCGGCAAGGCCGCTCCCGAGGCCGCGGACCTCATCTCGGTCCATATCTACCAAGCGTCCTTCGTCACCTGGAACTTCGGCACCGGCTCCGCGATGTCCGTACTCCTGCTGCTGTTCCTGCTGCTGGTGACGGGCGGGTATCTGGCGCTCACCTCGCGCGGACGGAGGACGGCCGATGTCTGAATCCCGGATGGCCAAGTCACCGATGGCGCCGCCGAGTTCGTTCCTCTGGTCCCGGCGGATCTTCCTCACCCTGCTCACCGGCTTCGTGCTGGTGCCGGTGTACGTCATGGTCTCCAGCTCGCTGAAGCCGCTCGCCGACGTGACGGGCCAATTCCGTTGGCTGCCCAGCGGGTTGACCGTCCGCCCGTACATCGACATCTGGTCGACGGTCCCGCTGGCGCGCTACTTCGTGAACTCGCTGATCGTGGCGGGCTCGGCGACGGTCTGCTCGGTGGTGATCGCGGTGTTCGCCGCGTACGCCGTCAGCCGCTACTCCTTCCGCGGCAAGCGCGTCTTCACGGTCACCGTCCTGTCCACGCAGATGTTCCCGGGCATCCTCTTCCTGCTCCCGCTGTTCCTCATCTACGTCAATATCGGCAACGCCACCGGCATCGCCCTGTTCGGCTCACGCGGCGGCCTGATCCTGACGTATCTGACCTTCTCCCTGCCGTTCTCGATCTGGATGCTGATCGGGTACTTCGACTCGGTGCCACGGGACTTGGACGAGGCGGCCCTGGTGGACGGCTGCGGACCGCTCGGCGCGCTGTTCCGCGTCGTCGTACCGGCCGCGATCCCCGGCATCGTCGCAGTCGCCGTCTACGCCTTCATGACCGCCTGGGGCGAGGTGCTGTTCGCCTCCGTCATGACCAACGACACCACCCGCACCCTCGCCGTCGGCCTCCAGGGCTACTCCACCCTCAACGACGTCTACTGGAACCAGATCATGGCCGCCTCGCTGGTCGTCAGCGTGCCCGTGGTGGCCGGTTTCCTGCTGCTGCAGCGCTACCTCGTCGCCGGGCTGACAGCAGGAGCCGTCAAGTGACCAACTCCCGCCCCTTCGAAGGGACTTACGTGTCCGACCGCATCGACCTCGCCGCCTTCCCGCACGACTTCCTGTGGGGCACGGCCACATCGGCCTACCAGATCGAGGGAGCCGTCGCGGAGGACGGCCGCTCGCCGTCGATCTGGGACACCTTCTCGCACACCCCCGGCAAGATCGCGGGCAACGACCACGGCGACGTCGCCTGCGACCACTACCACCGCTGGCGCGAGGACATCGGGCTGATGCGCCAACTGGGCACCAACGCCTATCGGTTGTCGATTGCCTGGCCGCGCGTCGTCCCCGGCGGCGACGGTCCGGTCAACCCCAAGGGGCTTGCGTTCTATGACGAGTTGATCGACGGTCTGCTGGCGGCGGACATCACCCCGTCCGTCACTCTCTACCACTGGGACCTGCCGGGGACCCTCCAGGACAGGGGCGGCTGGCCGGAGCGGGAGACCGCGTTCGCGTTCGCCGAGTACGCCTCCGTCGTGGCCGAACGCCTCGGCGACCGCGTATCGCACTGGGCCACCCTCAACGAGCCGCTCTGCTCGGCCTGGATCGGTCACCTGGAAGGCAGGATGGCGCCCGGCCTGACCGACCTGACAGCCGCTGTCCGCGCCTCCTACCACCTGCTGCTGGGTCACGGCCTCGCCGCGCAGGCGATCCGCGCTGCGGCCCCGACCGCCGAGGTCGGCCTGGTCACCAATCTCTCCACGGTCCACGCGGCCACCGACCGCGAGGAGGACGTCCGGGCCGCCCGCCGCATGGACGGCCATGTCAACCGCTGGTGGCTGGACCCGGTGCACGGCCGCGGCTTCCCGTCCGACATGCGTGAGGTGTACGGAGTCGAACTCCCCGAGCGGGCAGGGGACTTGGCGACGATCGCGGCCCCGCTCGACTGGCTCGGCCTGAACTACTACATGCCGGCCACCGTCGCCGACGACCCCACCGCCCCCGCGCCCCACATCCGTTCGGTCCGCCGGCTCGGCGTCCCGCGCACCGGCATGGACTGGGAGATCGACGCGAGCGGCATCGAGACGCTTCTGCTGCGTCTCACCGAGGAGTACGGCGCCCGGCGCCTGTACGTCACCGAGAACGGCTCCGCCTACCCGGACGTCGTACGCCCGGACGGGACGGTGGACGACCCGGAACGCCAGGACTACCTGGAGCGGCACCTTGCGGCCTGCGCGTCCGCCGCCCGCAGGGGTGCCCCGCTGGCGGGCTATTTCGCCTGGTCGCTGCTGGACAACTTCGAGTGGGCCTATGGGTACGACAAGCGGTTCGGCCTCGTGCACGTCGACTACCGGACACAGGCCCGCACGATCAAGGGGAGCGGACGACGGTACGCGGAGATAGTGCGGGCGCATCGGGAGAGGGGGCGGAGGGCAGCCTGACGCGGTCGGCGGACCACGGACCCGGCCGAGAGGGATTTCTTGGTCTCGCGAACAGATTTCGGAGCTTTGCCCACAGCTGAACTGGCGAGTTCGCGTCATCATGGCACGATAGTGATGAACATCACCCTACGAGGGGGTGTGCGGCATGGCCGTATCAGAAAAGGCGCCCATTCCGGGAACCCACAAACCGGGACTGAAGCGTGAGATCGGTTTCATCGGCCTCATCTGGGCCTCGGAGGGATCGATCATCGGGTCCGGGTGGCTGTTCGGCGCCCAGGGCGCCCTTGCGGCGGCCGGCCCGGCGGCGATCATCTCCTGGGCCATCGGCGGCGTGGCGATCCTCATCCTGGCGCTGGTGCACGCCGAGCTCGGCGGAATGTATCCGGTGTCCGGAGGGACCGCCCGCTTCCCGCACTACGCCTACGGCGGCGCCGCCGGCGCCTCCTTCGGCTGGTTCTCCTGGCTGCAGGCCGCCACGGTGGCACCCATCGAGGTGCTGGCCATGATCACGTACGGCCAGCACTACTCCTGGGCGCACGGCTGGGAGAAGATCAAGGGCGGCGAGCATGTCCTGACCGGGTCCGGCATCGCCGTCGCGGTCGGACTGATGGCGGTCATCACGGCGATCAACTTCCTCAGCATCCGGCTGCTGGCCCGCACCAACAGCGCGGCGACCTGGTGGAAGGTCGGCGTCCCGCTGCTGACGATCTTCGTCTTCGCCATCGCTACATTCCACACGGGCAACTTCACGGCGGCCGACGGATTCAACCCCTACGGCGCCAAGGGCATCCTGTCCGCCGTCTCCACCAGCGGCATCATCTTCGCCCTGCTGGGCTTCGAGCAGGCCGACCAGCTGGCCGGTGAGAGCGCCCACCCCAAGCGGGACATCCCGCGGGCGGTGATCGGATCGATCATCCTGGGCATCATCATCTACATCCTGCTGCAGGTCGTCTTCCTCGCCGCGCTGCCCCCGGGCCAGATCGGCCATACGTGGGCCAATTCCGCGTTCAACGCCCTGAGCGGACCGTTCGCCCAGGTCGCCACGCTCATCAGCCTCGGCTGGCTGGCCACGATCCTCTATCTCGACGCGGTGATCTCCCCCGGCGGCACCGGCCTGATCTACATCACCGGCTCCTCCCGGGTCTCCTACGGCCTCAGCCGCAACGGCTACGTGCCGTCCGCGTTCGAGAAGACCAACGGGCGCGGTGTCCCCTGGGTCGGCCTGATCACCGCCTTCGTGATCGGCTGCATCTGCTTCCTGCCCTTCCCGAGCTGGCGCTCCCTGGTCGGTCTGATCACCAGCGCGAGTGTGCTGATGTACGCGGGCGCCCCGCTGTCCTTCGGTGTGTTCCGCAACCGGCTGCCGGACGCACACCGCCCCTACCGGCTGCCCGGCGGCAGCTGGATGTCACCGCTCGCCTTTGTCGTCGCCAACCTGCTGATCCTGTGGTCGGGCTGGACGACCGACTGGAAGCTCGGCGTCGCCATTCTCATCGGTTACGTCATCCTGGTCGCCAACCGGGTGTTCAAGATGAACCCGATCACCCCCGAGCTGGACATGCATGCCGCCCAGTGGCTGCCCGCCTACCTGGTCGGCATGGGCCTGATCGTCTACCTCAGCGACTTCGGGCCTCTCAAGCACCCGTGGTTCCCGCTGTGGTGGGACATGGTGGTCACCGCCGGCTTCAGCCTCGTCATCTACTACTGGGCGATGGCCGTCGCCCTGCCGGCCGAGAAGATCCAGGCCATGATCGATCAGGTTGTCATCCCCGAGGAGGAAGAGATCCTCTGACCTGGAGGAGGCCGAAAGGACCCGGCCGAAGGGATCCTCTGACCTGCTGAGACCTTCTGGCCGAACCGGCCGGCAGGGCGTGCGCCGGTCAGCAGTCCCGGAACTCCGGCGACTGGTTGAGCACCTGCGCGCGCACCGAGGTGAACCGCGCGTACGTCTGTCCGCCGCGCGCCTCCGGCCGGAAGGCGGCCACCCGGTGGCAGTTCTGGAAGGCCAGCCGGATGCCGAAGTGCCGCTCCAGGCTGCCGCGGATGGCGTCGCTGGCGAGGGCGCGCAGCAGCTGGCCGCGTTCCTTCTCGGACGGGGGAGGGGTCTGGTTGTCGGTGAACTCGGCGGTGCCGCCCTCGAGTTCGGCGGCGAGGGAGGCGATCAGGTCGTAGGCGTAGGGGAGGGACGTGCGGACCGTGTCCACGAAGTCCTCCTCGCGGATGTCACCGGACTCGGCTTCGGCGAGGAGCTTCGGGGAGACGTCGAGAGACATGTGAGGGGTTCTCCTGATTGATTTCGCAGTCGGTTTCGTGGTCAGTTCAGAGCCGTCGGGCCCGGGACGAAGTCCGGGTCCACCTGGTGTGCGAGGTCCAGGCCCGTCGCCTCGTCCGCCCATGCGCGGGCGTTGCGCAGGTGGAACTCGACGGCGTGGCGGTGGAGGGCGGGCCAGTCCTTGGGGCCGGCGTCGACCGCCTGGCGCAGGACGTCGAGGGCATGGCGGTTGTGCGGCTCCAAGGTGTCCGACTCGCCCTCCGTGCGGCCCTGTTCGGCCGCTCGCACCCAGGGGGAGTGGACCAGGTGGGTCAGGAGGTCGTCGCCCACCTGCTCCTTCAGGAACAGCAGGTCGTCCTCGCCCGTCACCTTGTTGCCGATCACGGCGATGCGGATCCCGAACTCGCGGGCGTGGTCGCGGTACTGGCGGTAGACCGAGACGCCCTTGCGGGTGGGCTCCGCCACCAGGAACGTGATGTCGAACCGGGTGAACAGGCCCGACGCGAAGGCGTCTGCGCCCGCCGTCATGTCGACCACGACGTACTCGCCGGGGCCGTCGATCAGATGGTTGAGGTAGAGCTCGACCCCGCCGAGCTTGGAGTGGTAGCAGGCCACCCCCAGATCGCCCTCGTCGAACTCGCCCGTCACCATCAGCGGTACGTCGCCCACGCGCCGGACGTGGCGTGCATGGAGTTCGTCGTCGCCGAGGAGGCGGAGGAGGCGGGAGCCACGGCCGGGCGGGGTGGTCTTGATCATTGCCTCGCGGGAGGCGATGCGGGGGTTGGTGCCGCGCAGGTAGTCCTTGATCTCGGGCAGATGGGCGCCCAGGGGTGGTGCGTCCAGGTGGTCCTCGTCGAGCCCCAGGGCCTCGGCCAGGTGCTGGTTGATGTCGCCGTCGATGGCGAGTACCGGCTCGCCGGAGCGGGCCAGATGACGGGAGAAGAGCGCTGACAGGGTGGTCTTGCCGCTGCCGCCCTTGCCGACGAACGCGACCCGCATTACCGGGCCGAGCTCATTTTGAAAATGAATGTCATGTGGCTAGGTTTTAGGCAGCTTCCGACGCTCTGTCAAATCGGACCGGCGGCCGCGCCGTGCGGCTGTTGCCCCGCCGGTAGGGTCGCCGCCATGAAGATCGTGGTGGAGATCGCCCGTGCGGCTGACCAGGAACTCGTCGACGCGTTCGGCCGGCTGCTGCGGCAGCTGCCCCGCTCCGCGGGGACGGCCGCGATCAGTTGTCGATCGTCTGCGGCACCGTCGTGGCTGGTCGCGCAGTTCCCCGCGCCCCTTTAGGGCGCTACTGAACCGTTTCCTGGCCTGTGCCCGGGAAGCCGGTGCCCGGACCCTCGACCTCACCTCCCGGCCGGACCGCGAGGCGGCCAACCGGCTCTATGAGCGGCTCGGGTTCGAGGCCAGGGAGTCGACCGTGTACCGGTTCCCGATCGGGGCGTGAGCGTTGCTCAGGACGCCACCGTCGCGCGCTCCGACTCCAGCTCCAGCATCTCCTCCACCTCGCCGTCCCGGACCCTCGACGTCCGCCGCAGCCACAGGACGTCCCGGCCGAAGGACCAGATGAGCGAGCCGAGGGCCAGCACTGTGACCGCCAGGGACGCCGAGTGCGGAAGGTAGTCCGAGGCGGCCAGCAGCAGGCAGATGCCCTGCATCGCGGCGACCGTCTTGCGGGCGGTGCTCGGCGGCAGTGAGGCGTTCAGCCACGGCCAGACGCGGGCCGCGGCGACGAAGGCGTAGCGCATGCCGCCGATGAGCATGACCCACGGGCCCAGCTGCATCGACACGTACACGCTGAGCACCAGGATCAGGAACGCGTCGACCTCCATGTCGAAGCGGGCGCCCAGGGGGGTGGAGGTGCCGGTGGCGCGGGCGACCTTGCCGTCGACGCCGTCCAGGATCAGGGCCACGGCCGTCAGGCCGACGAAGAGGGTGACCGGCGGGGAGCTCTCGAAGGAGTCCGCCACCAGGGCCGTGACACCGCCGACCAGAGTGGCCCGGCCGAGGGTCACCCTGTTGGCCGGGCCGAAGGAGCGCAGCCGGGAGCGGCGCAGTGCCCGGGAGAGCACCGCCCAGCTGGCGACGGCGAAGGCGAGGCCGGTCAGCCAGCCCGCCGGCCCCATGCCGATCGCCGTTCCGAGCAGGGCCAGCAACAGGATCTGAACGCCCGCTCCCACAGCGGTCTCCTGCTGGACCAGCCTTGCGTCGTAAGTGTTGTTCAGGGCCACCGCACACCCTCCGGCCGTATGACAAAGTCGATCAACGCCGCGTACTGTGCGCGGCCTGTGCACACCTCGGTACGTGAACAACTTCCAGATCGTTCAGGAGGAGGCCGGATGAACCGCATCGCACGCGCGTTCTGGCTGAGTCGTCCGGGTCTCGGCGAGATTCGGAGCGTCGACCTGCCGGAACCCGCGCCGGGCGAAGTGCTGGTGCGCTCGCTCTACTCGGGAGTCAGTCGCGGCACGGAGACGCTCGTCTTCCGCGGCGGCGTCCCGGAGAGCCAGCACGCGGCCATGCGGGCGCCGTTCCAGGAGGGCGACTTCCCGGCACCCGTGAAGTACGGCTACCTCAGCGTCGGCCTGGTCGAGGAGGGGCCGGACGCGCTGGTCGGCCGTACGGTCTTCTGCCTGTACCCGCACCAGACGCGGTACGTCGTCCCGGCCTCCGCCGTCACGGTCGTACCGGAGAACATCCCCGCAGAGCGGGCCGTCCTCGCCGGGACCGTGGAGACCGCCGTGAACGCCCTGTGGGACGCGGCGCCGCTGGTCGGCGACCGGATCGCCGTGGTCGGCGGCGGCATGGTCGGCTGCTCGGTGGCCGCCCTGCTGGCCCGCTTCCCGGGTGTACGTGTGCAGCTCGTCGACGCCGACCCGGCCCGCGCCAAGACCGCCGAGGCCCTCGGCGTCGACTTCGCCCTGCCTGCGGACGCGCTCGGCGGTTGCGATCTCGTCGTGCATGCCAGCGCCACCGAACAGGGCCTCGCCCGCGCTCTGGAACTCCTGGCCGCCGAGGGCACCGTCGTCGAACTGAGCTGGTACGGCGACCGGAAGGTCGGCCTCCCGCTCGGCGAGGCCTTCCACTCCCGGCGGCTGACGATCCGCAGCAGCCAGGTCGGCACCGTCTCCCCGGCGCGCGCGAACCGCAGCTACGCCGACCGGCTCGCCCTCGCCCTCGACCTGCTCGCCGACCCGGCACTCGACGCACTCATCACAGGGGAAAGCACGTTCGAAGAGCTACCGGAGGTGATGCCCAGGCTGGCATCCGGCGAGATTCCCGCGCTGTGTCACCGTGTGAGGTACCCCGAAACGGTCTGACCTGAGAAAAGAGTGAGACTCGGCTGAACGCGGGAAAGCGAAGAGCCGTACTACACGGCATCCTCCGGCGGCCAACGGCCGGAGGAGCAGAGGCGCCGCACCTGGAGGGTCGTCCGTTGTTCAGTGTCACCGTCCGCGATCACATCATGATCGCCCACAGCTTCCGCGGCGAGGTCTTCGGACCCGCGCAGCGCCTGCACGGAGCGACGTTCCTGGTGGACGCCACCTTCCGGCGCGAGCAGCTGGACGACGACAACATCGTCGTCGACATCGGACTCGCCACCCAGGAACTCGGCGCCGTCGTCAGCGAGCTGAACTACAGAAACCTCGACAACGAGCCCGACTTCGCCGGAATCAACACCTCCACGGAGTTCCTGGCCAAGGTCATCGCCGACCGGCTCGCCGAGCGCATCGAGAAGGGCGCGCTGGGCGAGGGCGCCAAGGGCATCGCGGGGATCTCCGTGACCCTGCACGAGTCGCACATCGCCTGGGCGAGTTACGAGCGTGCCCTGTGACCGATGTGACCCTGGAGAAGGTGAACCAGCCCCCGGGGAAGGGGGAGAGGCCGTCTCTCGGCTATGTGCCGGTACAGAACTCCGCCCTGAAGAACGCCGAGATCATCCCCATGTCCCTGCGCTCCGTGCACTTCGTCATGCCGGGCGGCGTCGACGACCCGGCCGCGCCGAGCGGCGGCAACGCCTATGACCGGCGGGTCAGCCTGGACCTGCCCGGCTTCGGCTGGCAGGTGCACAAGCACGCCGTGGCCGGCGAGTGGCCCCGGCCGGGGGCGGCGGCCCGGGCGGAACTCGCGCGTACGCTGCGGGAGTTGCCGGACGGAACGGTCGTCCTGCTGGACGGGATCGTCGCCTGCGGTGTCCCCGAGATCGTCGTCCCGGAGACGGAGCGGCTGAACCTCGCGGTCCTCGTGCACCTTCCGCTCGGCGACGAGACGGGCCTGGAGCCCGCCGTGGCCGCCGAGTTGGACGCCAAGGAGCGCGATGTGCTGCGGGCCGTGCCCGCCGTGATCGCCACCAGCGACTGGGCGGTACGCCGCCTCGTCGCCCACCACGGCCTCGCCCCCGAGCGGGTCCATGTCGCCGCCCCCGGCGCCGACATCGCACCCCTCGCCTCCGGCACCGACGGCGTCTCCCGGCTGCTGTGCGTGGCCGCGGTGACCCCGCGCAAGGGGCAGCACCGGCTGGTGCAGGCGCTGGCCGCGGCGGCCGACCTGCGGTGGAGCTGCGTGTGCGTCGGCGGGCTCGGGCAGGACCCCGAGTACGTCGGCCATCTGCGGCTGCTGATCAAGGAGCACGGCCTGGAGGACCGCATCGAGCTCGCGGGCCCGCAGGCCGGTGCCGAGCTCGACGCCAGTTACAACGCCGCCGACCTCATGGTCCTCACCTCGTACGCGGAGACGTACGGCATGGCGGTGACGGAGGCCCTCGCGCGCGGCATCCCCGTGCTGGCCACGGACGTCGGCGGTCTCCCGGAGGCGGTCGGACGCGCCCCCGACGGCGGTGTCCCCGGCATCCTCGTCCCGCCGGAGGACCCCGCCGCCCTCGCCGCCGAACTGCGCGGCTGGTTCGGCGAGGCCGATGTACGACGCCGGCTGAAGGCCGCCGCCCGGGGCCGACGGGCCGCCCTGGACGGGTGGGCGACGACGGCCCGAAGCCTTGCCGGAGTACTCGGCCGGCTGCCGAGCGAACCCAGGAGGGCCGCATGAACAGGACGGCACAGATCGGCGGGAAGATCCCGGCCCAGCCCGGGCCGCAGGACGGCTCCGAACCGGCGGACCGGGACGGCTCCCGGCCGGCGGACTCCGTGATCCCCGGCGCCGGCCCCGCCCCCCGCCCCGGGGAGCGCGCCACCGTGCGGCTGCGGGACACCGGGCCCGAGGAGCCGCCCCGTTATGCCCCCGAGTGGCTGGAGCTGCGCGAGCCCGCCGACGCCGCGGCGCGGGCGCAGGAACTGCTCGACCCGCTGCGGATCCGGCTGGCCAACCAGCCGGGCAAGGCCGGCCTGGCCATCCACGACCTGGGCTGCGGCACCGGGTCCATGGGCCGCTGGCTCGCCCCCCGCCTCGACGGCGCCCAGCACTGGATCCTGCACGACCGCGACCCCTACCTCCTGCACTTCGCGGCCGTCGCCTCCCCGCGCTCCGCCGCCGACGGCAGCCGGGTCAGTGTGGAGACGCGCCGCGGCGACGTCGCCCGGCTCACCCCGGACGCCCTGGCCGGAGCCTCGCTGGTGACGGCGTCCGCACTCCTCGACGTCCTCACCCGCGAGGAGATCGAGACCTTTGCCGACGCCTGCACCGGAGCCGGCTGCCCGGCCCTGCTGACGCTCTCGGTGGCCGGACGCGTCGAACTCACCCCGTCCGACCCGATGGACGAGGAGATCACCGAGGCGTTCAACGCCCACCAGCGCCGAGGCGGACTGCTCGGCCCGGACGCGATCACGGTGGCCTGCGAGGCCTTCTCCGAACGGGGCGCGACGGTACGGGTCAACCCCAGCCCGTGGCGGCTCGGCCCCGACCAGGCCGCCCTGACGGCCCAGTGGCTGCGCGGCTGGGTGGGTGCGGCCGTCGAGGAGCGCCCCGAGCTGAAGGCCCGTGCAGAACGGTATCTGCAGGAACGTATGGCCGCCTGTGAGGCGGGCGAGCTGCACGTCGTGGTCCACCACAGCGACCTGCTGGCACTGTCGCGGCCGACGGGCGGGGCGTCATGAGCGTGGAGACGGTGAGGGCGTACGTGGCGCGCGCGCCGCGGGAACAGGGGGTACGGGCCGGGCGCCGCCTGCCCGTCCAGGCGCGGGTCGACAGCGTGACGTCGGCGGGCGTGACCGTGGACGAGCCGACGGGCTCCATGGCAGCTGCTGCGCCGGCGGATGCGGGTGTTGAGGTGCGGCCCGCAGACGGCTCGTCCGTGTCGCCTGCGGGTGCGGCTGCCGGGGTTCGCCCTGGTGGTGTCGGGTCTGTGCCGGCAGCGTGTGTTGCCGCACAGGTGCGTTCCGGTGGTGTCGGGTCTGCGGCGTCCACGGGTACGGCCGTCGAGACGCGGCCCGGCGGCGTCGTGTCCGTGCCGCCCACCGGTGCGGCCGTCTCCAGCGCCCGTATCGGCGTGATCGTCTCCTCGGCGCGGCCCGAGGCCACGCCTGGTGCGTCGTGGTGGCGTTCGGTCCTGCCCCGTCTCAACTCCTCTGCCGTACGCACCCACTTCGGCACCGTCGCCGGCGTCGTCATCCTCGGCGCACTGCTGTGGCGCCTCGGTACCGGGGTGCTTCTGGACGGGCTGCGGCGGATCGATGCGCCGACGCTGCTGGCGGCGCTGCTGATCGGGGTGGTCACCACCGTGCTCAGTGCCTGGCGGTGGGCGCTGGTGGCCCGGGGGCTCAGGATCCGGCTGCCGCTCGGCCCGGCCGTCGCCGACTACTACCGGGCGCTGTTCCTGAACGCCGCCCTGCCCGGCGGTGTCCTGGGCGATGTGCACCGGGCGGTGCGGCACGGGCAGAGCTCCGGTGACATGGGCCGCGGCGTGCGCTCCGTGGTCCTCGAACGGGTCGCCGGGCAGGTCGCGCTGACCGTCGTCGGCGGGGCGGTGCTGCTGACGATGCCGTCGCCGGTGCTGGGCGAGGTACGGGACTTCGCGCCGCTCGTCGCGCTCGCCGCGGTGGGGGCGCTCGCCGTCGTGGTCGCGCTGCGGATGAACGCAGCGCCCTCCCGCCGCGGGCGGGCGCTGCACGCGGCGCTCGCAGAGGCGCGCGAGGGACTGCTGTCGCGTCGCAACTGGCCTGGCGTCGTCGTCTCGTCGCTGCTGGTCCTGGCCGGCCACATCGCGATGTTCGTGCTCGCCGCGCGGGTCGCCGGATCCGGCGCCTCGGTCGCCGCGCTGCTGCCGCTCGCCGTCCTTGCGCTGATCGCGATGGGGCTGCCGCTGAACGTCGGCGGCTTCGGCCCCCGCGAGGGCGTCGCCGCCTGGGCGTTCGGCGCGGCGGGGCTCGGCGCGAGCAGCGGGGTGGCGGTCTCCGTCGTGTACGGCGTGCTCAGCTTCGTGGCGGCCCTGCCGGGCCTCGTCGTCCTCGTCGCCCGCTGGTACACGGGCCTGCGGGCGGGTTCCGGGACGGCCGCGGCGCCGGCCCCGGAACCCGCCCGCGAACGGGACTACCCGCGCGCACTCCCGGCCTTCTCCGTCTCTCCCGATTCCCCGTCGGAATCGTCCGCCGAGGTGAGGAGTGAGAAATACGCTCCGAAGGAATCCGCGAGGGCGGCCAGCAGTTCCTTCCCCTTTTCCGCGGAACCCAGCGAAGGGCGTCCGATGACGCCCGAATCGGTATAGCCGGACATACCGAGGGTGAGCAGATGACGCCGGTCGTCCGCGACGAAATCGGAGGTCTCATAACCGGGCCGGAGGAATTCGGGGTGAGCATGCAGAAGGATGGAGGTCTCGATTTCTCCCGCATGCATGTCGGTGAGCAGCGAGGTGGCCACCCCCGCCCGCTGCCGCGCCGCTTCCCAGTCCTCCGCGGCCGGGAACAGTGCCATTCGCTCGCCGCGGGCCGAGGATTCCTGAACGACGTTGCCCAGTACGTAGTTTCCGCCGTGCCCGTTGACCACCACCAGGGCGTCGACGCCGGAGCGGCGGAGCGACTGTGCAATGTCACCTACCACCGCGTGAAGGGTCACGGAGGAGATGCTGACGGTTCCCGGCCAGGCCGCATGCTCGTGCGAGCAGGAGATGGTCACCGGCGGAAGGAGGTGCACCGGGTACGCCGCGGCGATCTCCCGGGCCACGGCGCAGGCGACGAGCGTGTCGGTCGCCAGCGGAAGGAACGGACCGTGCTGTTCGAAGCTCCCGACCGGAAGGACGGCGACCTGCGTTGAGACACCCGCCGCCCTGGTCCGTACCTCTTCCGTAGTGTCCGTCGGCACCAGCCCGTATGCCGCCGTACGCGCGCCCGAACCACTCATTTCTTCACGGCCTTTCGTCTCTGCTTAGGAATCAGATCATGACAGATAAAATCGGCGTCCTCGGCAAGAAGTCCCCACAGCGCACGGGCGTGGAACGCATTGTGAATGCCCCGCTGCCCACGGTGTACGGGCAATTCCGGGCGGTGGGCTACATGGATCACGATCGCGGCGATGAGCAAGTCGCCCTCGTCCACGGGGACATCGGCACGGAGGGCGTTCTCACCCGGCTGCATTCCGAGTGCCTGACCGGTGACGCGTTCGGCTCCCAGCACTGCGAGTGCGGCGACCAGCTCGAATCCGCGCTGAAGGCCGTCGTCGCCGAAGGCAGCGGCATAGTCGTCTACTTGAGGGGCCACGAGGGCCGCGGCATCGGTCTGCTCGCCAAGCTGCGGGCCATGGCCCTGCAGGCCGAGGGCCTGGACACCGTCGAGGCGAACGTCGCGCTCGGGCTGCCGGTGGACGCCCGCGACTACGGCGTAGCCGCCAAGATCCTGCAGGACCTGGGCGTGAACTCGGTGCGTCTGATGTCCAACAACCCGCGCAAGCGGGAGGCGTTGGTGCGGCACGGCATCCGAGTGGCCGAGACCGTCCCGCTGCTGATCCCGCCGTGCGAGAGCAACATCACCTATCTGCGCACCAAGCGGGAGCGGCTCGACCACGTCCTGCCGCACCTGGACGCGGTGGCGCACCTGTCCTGAACGGCCTCGCACGCCACCTCGCCGGCACCGCCGGTCCGCCGGCCGACGGGGTTCAGTCCACGACCGCCTCGTGGACCAGCCGCTTGAGGTCTGGGAAGAGCTTCAGTGACGACTTCGGCCGGACCTGCGTCATGAACTGCACGGTCAGATCACGGCTCGGGTCCACCCAGAAGGTCGTCGTCGCCGCCCCGCTCCAGCCGAACGTGCCCAGGCCCGACGGAGCCTGGGTGCGTTCGGGGTCGATGACGACGGAGACGCCGAGGCCGAAGCCGACGCCGTCGTTGCCGGGTTCGTCATGGGCCGGGCGGCTGCCGAAGGCGCGCAGGTCGGCGCCGCCGGGAAGGTGGTTGCGGGTCATCAGGTCCACCGTCTCGGGTGCCAGGAGGCGTACGCCGTCGAGCTCGCCGCGGCGGCGCAGCAGTTCCATGAAGCGGTGGATGTCGTGCGCGGAGGCCGCCAGGCCGCCGCTGCCGGACAGGAAGCGGGGCCGTCCGCCGCGCAGTGGCAGCCCGGCGATCGGCTCGATGCCCCCGGCGTCGGTCTCGCCGTACAACTCGGAGAGTCTCGGGGCCTGTTCGTCCGTGACGCAGAACCCGGCGTCGGTCATGCCGAGCGGGCCGAGGATGCGCTCGGCGAAGAAGACGTCGAGGGGCTGCCCGGACACGACCTCGATGACTCTGCCGAGCACATTGGTGGCGACCGAGTAGTTCCACTGGGTGCCCGGCTCGAACTGCAGCGGCAGGCGCGCGTACGCGGCGACGGTCCCGGCCAGGTCCGAGCCCGGCAGCACCGCCGAGTCCAGGCTCGCCTCGCGGTACAGGGCGTCGACCGGGTGGGAGTGGTAGAAGGCGAAGGTCAGTCCCGCGGTGTGGGTCAACAGGTGCCGGATCAGCAGGGGTTGGGCGGCCGGGCGGGTCCGGACGCCGGCGCCGGTTCCGCTCTCGTACACCTGGGGGTCCGCGAAGGCCGGGAGGTGGCGGGCGACCGGGTCGTCGAGCGACAGGCGGCCCTCCTCCACCAGGATCAGCGCGGCGACCGAGGTGACCGGCTTGGTCATGGAGTAGATCCGCCACAGGGTGTCGGCCTCGACGGGCAGACCCGCCGCGATGTCGCGCCGGCCGTGGGCGGTGAGGTGGGCGACGCGTCCGCCGCGGGCCACGGCCACCAGGAAGCCGGGCAGGCGTCCCTCGTCGACATAGTGGGCGAAGTGCTGGTCGAGGCGGTCCAACGCCTTGGCGTCCAGCCCGGCCTCGCCCGGGTCGACCTCTTGTCGCAGCTGTGCCATCGCTCTCCTCCGAACGCGAATCGCTCCGCTGTGGGTGCCGCGAACAGACCGTCAGTCGTCTGCGGCACCTCTGTGGCTGGTCGCGCAGTTCCCCGCGCCCCTTCGGGCGCGCCGAGCCGCAGCGGACTTCCCTGACCCGCCTGGTCGAGGTGTCAGACTTCATCGTCGCTCAGGAACGCGGACGAGGTCCCCCGGTTGACGATGATTGATCGTTTCGGCGGAACGTTCCGGCAGCGCACGGCCCGCCACCGCACCGACCACGGCCACCACGGCGAGGACGAGCAGCGGCAGCGCCTGCCCATGACCCAGCCCCATGAGCGTCGTCGCGGCGGCCACGCCCAGTGCCGGGCCGACGTTCATCGCGGTCTGCTGCAGCCCGCCCGCCACCCCGGCCGACCCGACGGCGGCCTGTCGTACGACGACATGGGTGGCCGCCACCATCACCGTGCCGAACCCGGCCCCCAGCAGCGCGAACCCGGTGCAGAACGCGAGCGTGCCCGAGGCCCGGCCCAGCACCAGGATCCCGGCGGCCAGGACGGCCATCGCCGCCACGGTCGTACGGCGGGCCCCGGCCCGGCGCAGCAGCATCGCGCACCCCGGCGCGGCAAGGATCATCATCGCCGCGAGCGGCAGGCTGAGCAGCGCCATGTGCACCGGGTCGAGACCGAGCGTGTCCTGGAGCAGGAAGGTGGCCACGAAGAGCGTGCCGTGCAGAGCGGCCGACGCGGCGACCAGAATGCCGAGCGCGGAACCCACGGCCGCCGAGCCCACGATGTCCGGCGGCAGCAGCGGGCTCGTGGTCCGCCGTTCATGCCGTACGAAGCCGGCACCCGCGACCACGGCCGACACCGGACCGAGCGCGCTCGCCGCCGTCCATCCGCCGTCCGGCAGTGCGACCAGGGTGTGGACCAGACAGGCCAGCGTCACCGCGAGCAGCAGCGCGCCGGGTATGTCCAGGCGGGACTTCTGACACAGGCCCTGGGGGCGCGGGCCGCTCAGCATGAGCGCGAGCAGACCGAAGACTAGTGCTGGTGCGACGTTGAGGAAGAACACCGCCCGCCAGCCCGGCCCGGCCACCAGCGCCCCGCCCAGCACGGGCCCCACCGCGGCCGCCACCCCGATCGCGCCGGCCCGCACGGCGATCGGCATCCGCAGCCGGTCGGGCGGGAACGAGGCCCGCAGCATCCCCAGCGTGGCCGGCTGCAGCAACGCCCCGAACACACCCTGCACGACGCGCAGACCGATCACCCAGCCCACACCCGGCGCCAGACCGATGCCCGCCGACGTCGCCCCGAAGCCCAACATCCCTATGGCGAACACCCGTTGATGCCCGTACCGGTCGCCGAGCCGCCCCGAGAAGACCAGTAGGCCCGCCACCGCGACGAGATAGCCGGTGCTGGTCCACTGGACCTCCGCGAAGGAGGCGCCCAGATCCCGTTGCAGGGTGGGCTGCGCGACGGTGAGGACCGTGCCGTCCAGGGCGACGATCACGGCCCCGGCCACGCTGCTCGCCAGCGTCAGGGCGCGGTGCGGGCTCATGCGCCGTCCTCCCCGAGATGCGCGTCGAGGGCCGATCGCAACAGGGGTACGAAGTCGTCGGCGCCGGTGGCGAGTTGGAGGCTGCCCCAGCCCCACAGCTGGGCGATGCCGTGCAGGTTCGCCCACAGCGCGCCCGCGACTAGCCGGGCGTCCGCGTCGGGCCGGGTCCGCCCGACCAGCTCCACCAGACGCCCGAACAGCGGAAGGCTGGTGTCGCGCAGACCCAAGTGGCCGCTCTCCAGCAGATCGTGACGGAACATCAACTCGTACATGCCGCGGTTGCCGACGGCGAACTCCAGATAGACCCGCCCCAGCGCCGTCAGCTGCTCGCGCGAGGGCGCCGTGCCGTCGCCGGTCGCCGCCGCGGCCCGCATGGCCAGCTCGGCGAAGCCGCGGCGGGCGATGGCGGACAGCAACTCCAGGTGGGTGGGGAAGTGGCGGCGGGGCGCCCCGTGCGAGACGCCCGCCCGGCGGGCGATCTCCCGCAGGGTCAGTGCCTGTGCCCCCTCCCGGGCGACCAGATCCACACCGACGTCGACCAGCCGGTCCCGCAGACCCGTCTCACCCGTCCCACCCGTCTCACCCGTCTCACCCTTCTCACCCGTCTCACCCTTCTCCGATTCACCCATAGACACTGTCTACCAGCTGGCCGTAGACAGTGTCTACCTGAGCGGCTGTCCATCCGGGAATGCCGGGATCGGTCGGTCAGGTTGACCGGGTATGACTCACGACACACTGCTCGAGCTGCTCTCCGACGGACGCAGCGGCGTGCTGGTCACTCTCAAGCGCGACGGCCGGCCCCAGCTGTCGAACGTCAGCCATCACTACTACCCGGACGAGGGCATCGTCCGGATCTCCGTCACCGACGACCGGGCGAAGACCCGCAACCTGCGCCGGGACGCGCGGGCGTCGTACCACGTGTCGACCCCCGACCGCCGGGCCTACACGGTCGTCGAGGGAACCGCCGATCTCTCACCCGTCGCGAAGGACCCGCACGACGACACGGTGGAGGAGCTGATCCGCCTGTACCGAGACGTCCTCGGCGAGCACCCGGACTGGGACGACTACCGTGCCGCGATGGTCCGCGACCGACGCCTGGTGGTGCGCCTGAAGGTGGAGCGGACGTACGGCATTCCCAAGGGTGCCAACACGGGCTGAACCTCTGTCATCTCCCTTCATCTCCCGTGACTGCGGCTAGGGTTGATCACTGCGGGCGGCGTGGCGATCGGAAGACGGGGAGTGCACGGCATGGTGGATCCGGTTTCGCTTGGTGCCATCGGCGCGGTGCTCGGAGCCGTCGGATCGGGCATGGCGAACGAAGCCGGCAAGTGGGCCTGGGAGTCGGCCGGCGGTCTGGTCCGCCGTATCGCCGGGCGCGAGGTGGCCGCCCCCACCACCCCGGGCCAACTGGACGACGTGGCCCGTCTGGTGCACGAGCGAGTGCAGGGCGATCCACAACTGGCGCATGCCTGGGCGCAGTTCGCCAGAGGTGTACGGGCTCCCGGCACGGGATCCGGGCCGGACCGTCCCTGCCTGCCCACCGCACCGCACTTCTTCACGGACCGTCAAAAGGCCCTGAAACTCCTGGACAAGGAGGCCACACGCGCCTTCGCCGGACGTCCCCGGCTGGCTCTCCTCCATGGCCCCGAAGGCATCGGCACCAGCACCCTCGCCATCCACTGGGGCTGGCGGCAGACTGCCCGCTTCCCCGACGGTCAGCTCTACGCCGACCTGCGCACCCGCGCGCCCGAAGCGGTCCTCGGCGCCCTGCTGCGCGGACTCGGCCTGCCCGACGAGGAGGTACCCCCGGCCGCCGCCGACCGCGCGGAGCTCCTGAGGCGCTGTCTGGCCGACAGGCGGCTGCTCCTCGTACTCGACCACGCCCGGTCCGCCGCCCAGCTCCGGCCGCTGCTGACCTCGGCGCCCGGTGTGTTCACGATCGTCGTCGCCCGGCAGCCGCTCACCGGCCTGGACGCCCTGCGCATCCCGGTCGGCCCGCTCGCCCGGCGGGACGCCGTGCGGCTGCTCACCGACCTCGTCGGCAAGCCGGCCATCAGCGCGGCCCGCGCCACGCTGCCCACGGTCCTCGACCGCTGCGCCGGCTCGCCCTACGCCCTGCGCGCCGCGGCACCCCGTCTGACCGCGGACACCGAGCCGCCCCCCGGGCCGCAGGACGACCCCGTCCGCGGCGCCGCCGAGGACTCGTACCGCCTGCTCACACCCGCCGCGGCCCGTCTCTACCGCCTCGCCGCCCTGCGCGACTGGCCCGCCCTCGACCCCGCCGCGGCCGCCCGCGCCGCGGACCTCGACGAGGCCGAAGCCGCCCGGCTCCTGGACGAACTCGCCGACGCCCTGCTCATCGAGCGCACCGACACCGGCCGCTACCGCTACCGCCCCGCCGTCCGTGCCCACGCCGAGCACACGGCTGCCGCCCTCGACGGCGTCGCGGCCTGCTCGGCGGCCGTCACCCGGGTCGTCGCCGGCTACCGGGACCTGGCCGTTGGAGCGGCCCGGGCCGCACTGCCCGAGAGCTGGCGGGTCCCCTCCGCGGACTCGCCCGTGTCCTTCCCGGACCGGGGCGCGGCCGTCGCCGCGCTGGCCGCCGAGGCGCCCGGTCTCGTCGAGGCGGTGCACGCGGCGGAGGACTTCCAGGACCGGGACACCGTCGTCCTGCTCTGCCAGGCGCTGTGGCCGCTCCAGCTCAAGGCCGGCCACCACGACGTCCTGCTGCCCGCGCTGCGCGCCGGAGCACGCACCGCCGACGAGCACTTCCCCGGCACCCGCACGGCCGGCGCCCTGCACGCCCAACTCGCCCACACCCTCACGGAGTTGCGCCGCTGGGACGAGGCCGAACCCGAAGCGCTCGCCGCCGCCCGGGCCGAGCAGACGGCCGGTCATGTGCGCGGCCACGCCTCTGCGGTCGAGTTCCTCGGACTGCTGCGGCTGCGGCAGTGGCGGTTCGAGGAGGCGTACGCGTGCTTCGAGGAGGCGTACGACATCCTCGACGGCATCGGCCCAGCCGACGAGGGCGCCGCCGACCTCCCACGCGCCCGGGCCCTGCTGGAACGCCACCGGGGACGCGCACTGCGCGGCCTCGGCCGCCGCGAGGAGGCGGTACTGCGACTGGAACGCGCCCTGCGCTTCTTCCGCGACAGCGGCGAGGCCTACAACACCGCCCGCACCCTCACCGACCTCGCCGAAACCCACCTGGACGGCGCCGAGCCGGACACCGCCCGGCCACTGATCGACGAGGCCCTTGCGGCCCTCGGGCGGGAGAACGCCGAGTACCAGGTGGCATGGCTGCGGTTACTGCGGGAGCGGTGCGTCACGCCGGAGTGAGCCGCACGGGGTGGGCCACGTTCCCGATGCGGACCGTCAGCCCCTGCCCGGCCAGCTCCTCCAGCGACTTGCCCGCCGCGAGCCAGGCATGCAGGGCGGAGGCGTACGCGGCCGGATCGGCGTCCGCACCGGGTCCGGCATCCAGGCGGACCGACGCGCCCGCGCGGGTGCGGAGAACGCACGAGCCGGGGCCGGTGATGTAGGCGGCCAGCGCGCAGTGCGGATGACGGTCGAGGACCTCCGCCGTCCAATGGGCGGGGGATACGAAGCGCGGGTCGTTCTCGTCGCCGTACCGGAACACCACGTCCGCCAGGGCGAGTTGGTCGGTCTCGCGGGTGTCCTCGTGGGCCGCCGTGTGGGCCTCGCCCTCTCCGTCCGGTGCCGGGTGCGGTCCGGCGTACCGGGTCACGGAGACCTCTCCGGAGCCGAGCAGGCGGGTGAGCACCAGCAACGGGACGGTGTGCGCCGGGGGTTCGTACGGCGGGAGCGGGAGCGGTTCGAGACGGGCGGGCGCGTCCGGTTCGGGGATGCCGATGAGGTCGTAGAAGAGCCGTCGCAGCCGGGCCGCGGACTCGCCGGGTGCGGAGCTGACCAACTCCGCCGGTTCGGGCGGGGGTTGGTGGTGGTCGACGAGTGCGTCGAGCTGCGGGCGCAGGGGGCGTGCGGGGTCGAGGCGGGGTGCGGTGCGTACGAAGGCGTGGACCGGGGCATCGGGGTCCAGTCCCGCGAGGGGTGCGGCGCCGAGGAGGACCGGGGTGCCGAGGGCGGCGGCGTAGTAGGTGACGGAGCCGTGGTCGCCGATCACGGCGTCGGCGGCGAGCAGCGCCTGCCGCCAGCCGTCCAGGGGATCGATCAGCGCCAGTCCGGCGCGGCGGGCACGGTCGAGCCAGGCGCGGATCTGGCCGGGACCGTGACCGTGCCAGACATTGGGGTGCAGGACGGCCGCGAGACGGTACTCGTCGGCGGGGAACTCCGAGGTCAGACGGGGGAGGAGAGAGGGGAGTACGTCATCGCCGCCGCCGTCGCCGAAGAGCGACTCGGGGTTCCAGGTGGAGTTGAGGACGATCAGGCGCTGCCCCCGGCCCACCCCGAGGGCGCGGCGGTAGCGGTCGCGGTGGGGGAGGGCCGCCAGCATGCGGTCCCAGCAGGGATCCCCGGCGAGCACGGCCGTGGGTGCGGCCTCGGGGCAGACGGTGCGCAGCCGCTCGTACTGCTCGGGGTGGGAGAGGACGAGCGCGTCCGCGAGCGGCTTGCCGTACTCGTCGAGGAGCCACTCCGGCGACATCCCGAAGACCGGATCCGACCGTTCCCGACCGCTGCCCGGTGTCGGGTGTCGGGTGTCGGGTGTCGGGTGTCGGCAGTCTCTTAGTGTATCCGACACCGTGTGACAAGACAGTCAATACGCCGGAAAGTGCCCGGAGTTGACCGCCGAAGCTCGCCGACACGACAAGCGCGACCGGTGTCTCGACCGCCTGCTCCCACGGCAGTACGGGCACCCCGGTCCCGTCCAGCAGTTCGGTGACGCCCGCCCGGAACGCCGACGACCCCGGGCAGGTGACCAGCAGCTGCACCCTGAAGTCGTCGTGGAAGAGCGGCAGGACGTCGAGCAGGCGGGTCGCGGCGGTCACGTTGTGGACGACGAGGAGCACCTTGTGGCTGCGCCCACGGGTGGCCCACCGTGCCGCGTCGTCGCCGACCGGCACCCGTATCCACCCGGCCCCCGCCACGTCCTCGCCCACCTCTCGCCACCCGTTCGTTTGATCGGGCAACGATAGTCAACGCTCGGTCCGCGCACCCCGGCCGCCCCTGAATCCGGCCGGAGCGCGCGGAGGCTCCTCATGATTACCGCAGTGCGCGCAATGCCTCAACAGCGCCTTTCGCGCGGGCGTCGACCGGGTCCTAGGACCGGGGGTGCAGGGCGGACGACCGATGGTCCGTCGATCGCGGACTGCCTAGGCTGCGAAGTCCGATGCCGCTACTCAGGAAGAGGACCCGATGCCGGTCAACGGCCGCAGCCACATCCGTGTCGCCCGCCCGTCGAGGGACCTCGCGGCCGCCGAGCGGTTCTGGGCGCAGGGGCTCGGACTGAGCGTGGTGTGGCGGGCGGAGGGCGGCTCCGAACCGGGCGAGCACGACCTGCTGATGCTCGGCTGGCCGGACGCGGACTGGCATCTGGAGCTCGTCCACGAGCCCGCCCGCCCCGTCGAGCCCCGGCCCACCGAGGAGGACCTCCTCGTCGTCTACGTCGACGGGCCGGTGCCGGACGAGTTGGTGGCCCGGCTGGAGGAGCACGGCGGCAAGCGGGTGCCGTCGCCCAATCCCTACTGGAACCAGTGGGGCGTCACGATCGAGGATCCGGACGGCTACCGGCTGGTGCTGTGCGAGCGGGGCTGGTCGAACGTCTGATCAGGCAGCCGCGGCCGCGGGCCGACTGTCAGTGGTGCGCAGTACGGTCCTTGCATGGCAGCTACCTTCGATCTCACTCTGGACTGCGCGGACGCGCGGCTCCTCGCCGGGTTCTGGAAGACGGCGCTCGGCTATGTCGACGAGCCGCCGCCCGCTCCCTTCACCACGCGCGAGGAGTGGCTCGCGCAGTTCGACCTGCCGGACGACGACTCGGCGGACGACGGCGCCTGGCTCTGCGATCCCGACGGCGCCGGCCCCCGGCTGTCCATCCTCAAGGTCCCCGAGCCCAAGACGGCGAAGAACCGCCTGCACATCGACGTCCGGGTGCCGGGAGGCGGCGGCCCCGACGAGCGGTGGGCCCGCATCCGGGCCGAGGCCGAGCGCCTGGTGAAGGCGGGCGGCAGCGTCCTGGGGGAGTTCGACGGACATCACGTCGTGATGGCCGACCCGGAGGGCAACGAGTTCTGTGTGGCCGCGGCCCCGGCATGACGGTCCGCGTGCCGCGCTTGCCGTACCCCGGGCCGGGCAGCCACTAGCCTCCATACATGATCAATGGTGCACATGTGGTGATCTACACCCGCGACGCCGAGGCGGACCGGGCCTTCTTCCGGGATGTCCTCGGCTGGGCGCATGTCGACGCCGGCCATGGCTGGCTCATCTTCAAGGCGCCGCCCGCCGAGGTCGCCTTCCACCCGGCCGAGGGTGAGCCGTCGCACGAACTGATGCTGATGTGCGACGACATCGACGTGACGACGGCCGAACTCGTCGAGAAGGGCGTGGAGTTCACGCGGCCCCTGCAGGAGGCACGCTGGGGCCGGGTGACCGGCTTCCGGCTGCCGGGCGGCGGCGAGGTCGGCCTCTACGAGCCCCGTCACCCACGAGCGTAGGACGGGAGGACTCCCCGGCCCAGGCCTCCAGCAGGTCCGCGAAGTCCGCCGCGCTGTGCTGCCAGTCGAGGCGGGCGAGGGCGGCCTCGCTGCCGTGGCGCGACGCACGCAGCCGGAGTTCGGGATCAGCGGCCAGGCGTCGTACGGCCTGTGCCGCGGCCGGCGGGTTCTCGTACGGCACGACGAGGCCGCAGCCGTGGCGCTGGACGAGTTCGGCGGCCAGCGGGGTGGGCGTGGTGACGACGGGGACGCCGTAGGCCATGTACTCGACGACCTTGGTCGGGCGCGAGTGGCGGTAGTTGGCCTGGTCGTGCAGGAGGGACAGGCCGGCCAGGGCGCCGGGGAGGAGGGCGAGCGCGCGGTCGTTGGGCAGGAAGCCGTGCCAGCGCAGCACGCCGTCCCGGTCGGCCGCGGCGAGTGCATCCCGCACATCCGGGTCCGCCGCGCCGATCACCTCGACGAGCAGGGCGGGCCCGAGCAGCGCCGCCGTCTCGATGAGGTCCAGTGCGCCGCGCGCCCGTGACAAGTGGCCCAGATAGACGATCCGTTCGGTGCCCGGTGGCTCGGGCGGGGCGGGCGGCGGGGTCGCGAGGTTCGGGACGACCGGGTGGGTGCGGCGGAAGCGGGCCTGGTAGGCGTCCTCGGCCAGCAACAGCCGCAGATGCCGCTCCGCCAGGCCTTCGGCGGCACGCACGCCGAGCCGCAGCGGCGGCCGCATCGCCCGTGGCACCCAGCGCTTCATGGTGAGTGCCGCCGCGGTGTCCTCGTGCACGTCCCAGACGGTCACCGGGGCCTGCCCGGTCCGCCGCCAGCGACGCAGTGTGCCGGGCAGGGCCAGCAGCAGCTCGGGGTCGTGCAGCAGGACGACATCCGCCTCCGGGCCGCGCTCGGCGAGCAGCGCACGGGCCGCCCGCAGCGCCGCGCCGCGGTCTCGGCCGGCGGCCCGGGGGAGGTCGATGCCTTCGACGTCGGCGCGCGGCGCCACGCCTCGGGCCGCGAAGGGTGCGGCGTACACGATCCGGTGTCCGCGTTCCCGCAGGGCGGCGATCTGCCGGTGCAGGATGCGTGCGTCCTCGGGGTGGTGCACGACGGTGACGACAAGTATCCGCATCAGGGCACCTTTCAACTCCGGGTGACGGGGAGGGATTTGGCGGTCGCCGGGCAGCTCACAGGCGCTCGACGTCCGGGTGGAAGATGCGCCCCCGGGTGTCGAACAGCAGGCGGGCCTGGTCGGCGAGGGCGGGCAGGTCGTAGGCGGAGTGGTCCTGGAGCAGGATGGTCAGGTCGTGGTCGCGGGCGGCCGCCATGAGGTCGTCGACGCGCGGGACGTCCGTCCCGGAGACCGACCACAGCGGCACATACGGGTCGTGGAAGGACACCTCGGCGTCCCGCTCCCGCAGCAGTCTGGCCACCGGCACGGCCGGGCTCTCCCGCTGGTCGGCCACGTCCGGCTTGTAGGTGACGCCGAGCAGCAGCACCCGGGAGCCGTGCAGGGGCCGGCCGGCGCTGTTGAGCAGGTCCTGGGCGCGGCGCACGACGTACTCGGGCATGCGCCGGTTGATCTCCTGGGCCAGCTCGACGAACCGGAAGTCGTAGCCGAGCGACGAACGCACCTTGTACAGGAGGTAGTTGGGGTCGATGGGGATGCAGTGGCCGCCCACGCCGGCGCTCGGCCGGAACGCCTGGAAGCCGAACGGTTTGGTGCCCGCGCAGCGGATCGCGTCCCAGACGTCGATGTGCAACTCGCGGCTGATGATGGCGAGTTCATTGACCAGGGCGATGTTCACATGCCGGTAGGTGTTCTCCAGCAGCTTGGCCATCTCGGCCTCGCGGGTGCCCTTCGCCTGGACCACGGTGTCGATGAACTTGCCGTAGAAGGCGACCGCCCGCACCGCGCAGGACGGGGTGCATCCGCCGACCACCTTGGGCACCTCGCGCAGGGAGTGCGTGGTGTTGCCGGGGTCGATGCGCTCCGGCGAGAAGGCGAGCGCGAAGTCCTCGCCGGCCCGTAGCCCCGACTCCTCCAGCAGCGGCCGTACGACCTCCTCGGTGGTGCCCGGATAGGTGGTCGACTCCAGGACGACGAGCTGTCCCGGCCGCAGCCTGCCCGCCACCGATGTCGCCGCGGATGTCACGGCGCTCAGATCGGGCCCGCCGTCCCCGCTCAGCGGGGTCGGCACACAGATGACGACGGTCTGCGCACGGGCCAGACAGGCGTCGTCCGTGTACGCGGTGAAACCGGCCTCCCGCATTCTGCGGACGTCCTCGTCCGGGACGTCGCCGACGTGCGAGCGGCCGGAGTTGAGTGCCGCGACGACATCGGCGTCACGGTCCAGGCCCACGACGCGCAGGCCGACCGACGACGCCTCCCGCGCGAGCGGCAGTCCCACGTAACCGAGGCCGATCACCGCCAGTTCGACGTGGTCGGCCTGTGCTGATTCCCCGAGCTGTTCGCTTGCTTCCCCGAGCGATACGGCCTGTTCGACCTGCATAGGGATTCACCCAGCCTCAGGCAGGACTCGATGGAATGGGGATTGCGATAGGAGTTGGGACGGTGGTCGGAATCGGGAATCGGGTCTGTTCGGGTCTAGGCGCATCCCAGTGCGCAATACGCCTCACGGGTCGTGGCGGCGACCCGCTTCCAGGTGCGTTCACGTGCGACCAGCGCGCGGGCGGACGCTCCCAACAGGGTCCGCCACTTTTGACTGTAAAGCAGATCTTCGAGCGCATCTGCCCAGAGAAGGGACGATTCGGGGAGAATTAGCCGACCGTTCACTTCGGGTTCGATCAGTTCTCTCATTGCGGTGAGATCACTACTGGCCACGGCAAGACCGCTCGCCATCGCTTCGACCGGTTTGAGAGGGGTCACCAGATGGCAGACGCGCTCGTCGGTGCGCGGCACCGCGAACACATCCAACACCGCGTGGAACTCCCGCACTTGGGCATGCGGCACCCGGCCGGTGAACAGGGCGACGCCGTCGCCGAGGCCCAGCCGGGCGGCCAGCCGCTGCAGTGCGGCGCGCTCCGGGCCCTCGCCGACGATCAGCAGCCGCAGCGGAACACCCCGGCGCCGCAGCTCGGCACCCGCATGGAGCAAGGTGCCAATGCCCTCGTGCGGGGTGAGACTGCTGACGGTGCCCACGACCAGATCGTCCGGCGCGATGCCGAGCCGGGCCCGCACCGGCGCCCCGTCCGGCAGCGGGGCCAGAAACGCCTGGTCCACCGCGTTCGGCGAGATCAGCACCCGCTCCTCGGGCACCCCGCGCGCCACGATCTCCGCCTTCATCGCCGCGCCCAGCGTCAGCACCAGGTCGGCCTCGTGCATGCAGTACGTCTCCAGCTCGCGCCGCATGCGGTAGACGGGATCCTGCGGACTCCGCCCCGGCGCCTGGGTCAGCCAGGTCTCCTCCAGGAAGCCCCGCACCTCGTAGACCACGGGCAGCCCGTAGGCCTCGCGCAGGGCGAGCGCCACCCGCCCGTTGCCGTGGTCGGTGGCCGCGTGCAGCACGGCGGGCCGCAGCCGCTCCACCAGCCGCCCGGCCAGCTCGGCGTTGCGCGCCAGCACCGCCCCCTGCCCGTACGGCAGCACCCGCGGCAGCAGCCGGTGCTGCGGCACCCCGCCCACCAGCTGCAGCGGGCGGGCGTCCAGCACACCCTGCGCCACCGGGAACCCGATGCGCGTCACGACGTGCGGATCGAGGCCCGCCGCCCGCTGCGCCTCGGCCAGCTTCTGCGTGCGCACCGTGTATCCGGCATGCTGGAACGGCAGCCCGTTGGTGACCAGATGCAGTACCCGCCCCGGCACGGGCCGGATCGCCCGTTCGGCGGGCGCGGGCACCCGGGCCGCGGACGGCACCGCGGTCGGCCCGACCGTACGGGCCCGCGCACCGAGCCTCCGCTCGACCGGCCGCACCCGCCGCCGGAGCCGAGCGGGCAGCAGTCGTACGGCGAGCAGCGCCGCCCGGGCGGGATCGTGACGCATCTCGCCCCAGGCCACGGACGCGGCCAGGAGGAGGGCGCGGGGGAGACGTCGCGGCATGCGGTCACGGTAGGGCGGCACGGTGAACTTCCGGGGGGCCGACACGACCGAAGGGGTACCGCATGAACGGCCGCATCCTCCACGTCGTCGGCACCCGGCCGAACTTCGTCAAGGCCGCCCCGGTCGTCGCCGCCCTGCGCGCCGCGGGCTGCGAGCAGGTCCTCGTCCACACCGGCCAGCACTACGACGAGCGGATGTCGGACGTCTTCTTCCGCCAGCTCGGCCTGCCCGAGCCGGACACCGACCTCGGCGTGGGCTCCGGCAGCCACGCCCGGCAGACCGCCGACCTGCTGGTGGCGCTGGAGGCCGAGCTGACGGCCCGCGCACCCGCGTTGACCGTCGTCTACGGAGACGTGAACTCCACCCTCGCCGCCGCCCTCGTCGCCGCCAAGCTCGGCATCCCGGTCGCCCATGTGGAGGCGGGCCTGCGCAGCTTCGACATGGCGATGCCGGAGGAGGTCAACCGCCGCCTGGTCGACCAGCTCGCCGAGCTGCTCCTCGCCACCAGCCCGGAGGCCGTCGGCCACCTCGCCCGCGAGGGCGTCGATCCCGGCCGCGTCCACTTCGTCGGCAACCCGATGATCGACACCCTGCTCACCCATCTGGACCGCCTCGACCCGGCCGCCGCCCGCACCGCCTGCGGCCTGCCCGAGCGCTACGGCGTCGTCACACTGCACCGCCCCGCCAACGTCGACGACCCCGAGGCGGCCCGCACGGCGGCCCGCGCCCTGGCCGAGTCCGCCGCCCACCTCGACCTCGCCGTACCCCTGCACCCGCGCGGGGCGGCGGCACTGCGCGCCGCCGGACTCGCCGACGCGCCGGGCGTCCATCTGCTCGAACCACTCGGCTACGTCGAGTTCATGAGCCTGGTCCGTGGCGCCGCCGCCGTCATCACCGACTCGGGCGGCGTCCAGGAGGAGACCACGGTGCTCGGCGTCCCGTGCCTGACCCTGCGCACCACCACCGAACGCCCGGTGACCGTCACCCACGGCACCAACCGCCTGGTCACAGCTGCCGAGTTGGCACCCGCCCTGCACAAGGTGCTGAACGGCTCCGCGCCCGCCCCCGCCGAAGCCCCGCCCCTGTGGGACGGAAGGTCCGGCCCCCGTATCGCCCGGGTGCTCACGCACTGGCTGGAGAGCCATGACTGACCACCGCACCCGCTCCCACCGGTACTGGGACACCCGCCACCGTGAACGCGACGACCTCGCCTCCGGCGGCCACATCGGCCTGGACCGCCCCGGCAACGAGATCTTCTACGCGCAGCGCCTCGGCGCCCTGCTCACCCTGATCGGCGATCTGTCGAGCCCCGAGGCCCCCCTCTTCGTACTCGACGCCGGCTGCGGCAAAGGGCACTTCGCCCGCGGCCTGGCCCGCTGCGGCCACTGCGTCGACGCCTTCGACGCCAGCCCCGAGGCGATCGCGCAGGCTCGCACCGAGGGCGGCGGCCCGCGCTACACGGTCACCGCGCTCACCGACTTCCGCAGCCCATGGCCGTACGACCTCGTCCTGTGCGTGGACGTCCTCTTCCACGTCCTGGACGACGCCGAGTGGGCGGCCGCCCTGCGCAACCTGGCCTCGCTCGTGCGCGTGACCGGACGACTGATCCTCACCGACGAGGACACGACCGGGCGCACCGCACGCGGCACCTACATACTGCACCGCCCAACTGCCGCCTACCGCAGGGAAATCGAACCCCTCGGCCTGACCCACACCCGCTTCCAGCCGTACGGCTTCCGCGAGAACCTGGTCGGCTTCCACGTCTTCACGAGGACCCGCTGATGCGCCTCACCGATCTGCTGCGCCCCCATCTGGACGGCGTCACCACCGTCGTGGACGCGACGGCCGGCCGCGGCCTGCGCCTCGCGCCCTATCTGCACCTGCCGCCCGGAGTCGAGCTGCGGGACGGCGAACAGGCGGTCGGCAAGGGTGAGTTGGTGGTCCTCTCCTACGGCCCCGACCCCGGCCTGCACGGCGACGAGGAGCACTGCCGAGCCGTCCTGGCACGGATGCGCCCCGGCGGCCGCGGCCTGCTCCTCTTCGGTCACCGTGCACCCGAACTGCCCTACCACCGGCTCCTCGACGACCTGGTCGCCCACCAGTGCCAGGTCCTGCGCGCCGCCGCCCTCGACTACGCGCATCTGCACGCGGGCGCGGTCTTCGTCTGCACCGACGAACTCCTGCCGTCGCACGACTGGTTCGGCAGCCCGGTGGAGTCGGACGGCCTCGCCACCGCGCTGCGCATCGCCGACGAGTACGTCCTCGCCGACTTCGTCTCCCGTGCCGTACGGGCCCGGGCGCTCGACCTGGAACACACGGCCGAGGAGACCGCCCGCGCCCTCGACGCCGCCCGCGACGACTCCGCCGCCGAGCGACTGGCCGCCGCCGTACGGGAGAAGGAGCAGCTGGCGTCCGCTCTGCGGGCGGCCCGGGACCGGGTCGGCGTGCTGGAGGCGCGCGTGGCCATGCTGGAGGGCTCGACCTCGCTCCGGGTCGGGAAGGCCCTGGTGGCAGCGGCGCGGGCGCCGCGCCGCGGGGCGGTCCGGCTGCCGGGCGAGTTGTACGGGCTGTGGCGCGGGCGACGGCAGGCAGCCGGACGGGCACCCGGCGGGACACAACGGGCCCCTGAGCGGGACGATGCCGTCGTCGACGGCCGCCTCCACCTCGCCCACCGCGCCCTTTCCTCGACTCCCCGCGACCGTCTGGTGATCGCGGGTATCCTCACCGACCGCACCGCCGAGGACTTCGCGCCGGACGCGATTGTCAACCGTCTCCTGCCGCACGACGGACGCCTGCTCGTCGAGCGCACCGACCCGGACGCGGTGGTCGTGCAGCTGAGCGCCTGCACGGGCGAGAGCGGCCCCTGGTCGCTCGTGGGCACCGGCCTGGCACCGGACCTGGACCGGCGACTGGCCGAACTCCTCGCCGAGGCAAGGGCGTTGGGCCGGTCGGCCGTCCTGTGGCGGGACGCTCCCGCCACGGGCGCTCCCGGACTGGCGGAGTTCGCCTGGGACGCCGTCCTCGACGCGGACACGGGTGTACGGCTCTCCCGGCTCGACCCTGCCGCCGAAGGCAGGGAACGGCTCCGGGAAGCGTTCCGTCACGACAGCACCCGTGTGCGGCTGGCGGAGCTGGCGCGGCTGGTCGGCGGCCCGGACCCGCTGGCCGGGCGTCGCGTCGCGGTCGTCGCCGATCCGCGGGACCGGGATGACGTGGCGGCGCTCACCGCGTATGTGCTCGGCCAGCACCACCGGCCGGCCGAGGTGATCGTGCCCGAGCCGGCGAGCCTCGACCTCGACGAACTGGCAGCCTCCGGAGTGGCGGTGCACCAGGGTCCGCCCGCCGCATCCTGGATCGCCGACTGGACGGACCTGTCCGAGGAACGTGCCGGGACCCTCCTGCTCGACCTGATGACAGCTCAGGAGTGGTCGGGCGCAGATGCGTTGGGCCACACCCCGGCCGACGACGACTACACCTTCGTACCCGAACTGCGCCCGCTTCTCGTCCACCGGTCGCTGTATCTGACCGGCGCGCCGCCCGGCAGCTGGTCCGGCCGCGGGTACCGCCTGCTGGCCGTACGCGGGAAGGAGCCCTCATGACCCGCACAATCAAGGCGCTCGTCTACGGCGACGTCGACCTCAACCTCATCGACGGCTCCGCCGTGTGGGCCCAGTCGACGGTGCAGGCGCTGTCCCTGGCGGGGTGCGAGACCCGGCTGGTCCTCAAGTCGCCTGTGCAGACTGGGCGGTTGACGGATCCGTTGGCGGGACTGCCCGGTGTCACGGTCGTGCGGCCGAACGAGGAGCGGCTCGTGTCCGGGCAGCAGGGACGTCCCCTGTCGCCGGTCCAGGCCTCGCAGCTGCTGGCGCGGCTGGACGAGGACGAGCCCTGCGATCTGCTGGTGCTGCGCGGGCGCAGGCTGGTCACCCGGGTCGTCGCCGACGGCACCTTCGACGGGCGGATCTGGGCCTACCTGACGGACATTCCGCAGTCGGCTTCCGAGATGACCGAGGAAGCGCGCGAGGAACTGGCCCGTATCGCCGCCGTCTGCGCCCAACTCCTCTGCCAGACCGAGGAGTTGCGGTGCTTCCTGGAGACCTGGGTGCCGGATGCCTGCGGACGGTGCGTGCTCAGCCCGCCCGCCGTGCCCGAGCCGGGTTTCCCCGTGCCGGAGCGCGGCGACACGATGCACGATCCCGTGCGACTCGTCTACACCGGTAAGTTCGCGCCCCGCTGGAACACCCTGCCCATGACCCGGCTCCCGGAACTCCTCGCCGGGCAGGGCATCCGGGCCGAACTCCACACCGTGGGCGACAAGATCCACGACGACCCCGCGCACCCGGACTTCCGGTCCGACATGGCACAGGCGCTGCGCGGCGGCGCCCCCGGCGTCCGCCACCACGGCGGACAGCCCCGCGAGGAGGCCATGCGCATCGCCGCCGGGTGCGACTTGGGGCTCGGCTGGCGGGACCCCGTTCTGGACGCCAGCCTCGAACTGTCCACCAAGGTCCTGGAGTTCGGGGCGCTCGGCCTGCCCGTGGTGCTCAACCGGACGCCCGCGCACGAGGCGCTGCTCGGCAGCGACTATCCGCTCTACGTCCCCGGGCGCGCGACCTTCGACGACGCGGCCGAGGCCGTTGCGCGCGCCGTGCGCGAACCCGGGGCGCGGCGCCTGGCCGCCGACCGCTGCCGGGCGGTCGCAGGGCGGTACACCCTTCGGGGCGCGGCCGCCCGCTGGCGCAGCCACCTCGACCTCGCCTTTCCGTCGGCACCGGCCGTCGTGGCCGCCCGATCCCGTCCGCTGCGGGTCGGTGTCGCGGGCCATGACCTGAAGTTCCTGACCCGGCTCCTCGACCACTTCCGCGCACTGCCCGGCCTCGACGTACGGCTCGACACCTGGCCCGCGCTTGCCCGGCACGACCCCGCCGCGAGCCGTGAACTCGCCGACTGGGCCGATGTGGTGGTCGTCGAGTGGTGTGGTCCGGCGGCCGTCTGGTACAGCCGCCACAAGCGGCCCGGCAGCCGGCTCGTCGTGCGGCTGCACCGTTTCGAGCTGGACGCCGAGTGGCCCCGGCAGGTCGACATCGACGCGGTCGACCGGGTGGTGTGCGTCAGCCCGCACTACCGTCGACGGGCAGTCGCCTGCACCGGCTGGCCGCAGTCCAAGGTCACCGTCATCCCCAACTGGGTCGACACCCACCAGCTCGACCGGCCCAAGGCGCCCGGCGCCCCCTTCCGACTCGGCATGATCGGCATCGCGCCCAGCCGCAAACGCCTCGACCTCGGCCTTGACGTCCTGGAGAAGTTGCGCGCCCGCGACCGGCGCTGGCAGCTGTCGGTCAAGTCGAAGCCGCCGTGGGAGTACTGGTGGATCTGGAACAAGCCCGAAGAGCGTGCACACTACGACGCCGTCCTGCGCCGTATGCAGACCTTGCCGTTGCTCGAAGGGGCCGTCGTCTTCGACGAGTTCGGCCCTGACGTCCCCGGCTGGCTGCGGCGCATCGGCCATGTCCTGTCCACCAGCGACGACGAGAGCTTTCACCTCTCCCCGGCCGAGGGGATGGCCTCCGGGGCCGTACCCGCACTGCTGCCGTGGCCCGGCGCGGACGAGATCTACGACCGGCGGTGGATCCACGACAGCTCCGAGGCCATGGCGGAGAGCATCGCCTCGCTGGTGGAGGACGAGGCCGGGGGTGCGGGTCCCTGGCGGGAGGCCGGGGCGGTGGCGCGCGAGCAGGCTCGGGAGGGGTTTGCGCTGGAGCGGGTTGCCGAGGCTTGGACGGCGCTGCTGGTCGGCTCCGCCGCGGGGCTGTGATGCGGCTTCTTTCGGCTGCGGCGCCGTTGTGGCTGGTCGCGCAGTTCCCCGCGCCCCTTGAGGGGGCTGCCGGACCGTAGCGTGGTTCGTCCTGCCAGCTTGGGGATGCCGGAGTCCCGGGCGCCGGAGCCGCTGTGGCAATCCGGTGCCCGGGGGGCCTCAGGCGGTGACTGTCTCCGGCTGGGATGCACCCTGGGCGGCTCGCTCGCCCAGGTGTTCCGTCGGGACCTTGTGGGTCTCGCGGGCCGAGAGGGCTGCGATGAGCGGTGGGACGCAGAGGGCGGCGGTGAACAGGGCCACCGATGACCAGTCCTTGCCGTCGGGGCCCGCGATCTGCGCCGCGAACGTGACCGCGAAGCCCGCCACGGCGAAGCCGATCTGGGTGCCGATCGCCATGCCGGACAGGCGAACGCGGGTGGAGAACATCTCGCCGTAGAAGGAGGGCCAGACGCCGTTCGCGGCGCTGTAGACGACGCCGAAGGCGACGATGCCCAGGATGAGGATCAGCGGGTAGTTGCCCGTCGAGATCGCCCACAGATAGCCGAACATGGCGATCGCGCTGCCGGACGCGCCGATCAGGAAGACGGGACGGCGGCCGATGCGGTCGGACAGGGTGGCCCACAGGGGGATCGCGGCGAGTGCCACGAGGTTGGCGAGTGCGCCCACCCACAGCATGGCGGAGCGGGACATGCCGACCGAGTCGCTGGTGGCGTAGGCGAGGGCCCAGACCGTGAAGATCGTGGAGACCGAGGCGATGAGCGCGCCCCCGATCACCCGCAGCACGTCCACCCAGTGCTCACGCAGCAGCACCGCCAGCGGCAGCCTCACGACACCCTCGGCGGCCGCCTGCTTCGCGAAGGCCGGGGTCTCCTGGAGCTTGCGGCGGATGACGAAGCCGACGACGGCCACCACGACGCTCGCCCAGAACGGGACCCGCCAGCCCCAGGACATCAGCTGGTCGTCGGGAAGCTGGGCGACGGCCAGGAAGACCAGGGTGGCGATGAGCTGGCCGCCCTGCGTGCCGCTGAGCGTGAAGCTGGTGAAGAAGCCGCGCCTGTTCGGTGGCGCGTGTTCCAGCGTCATCGAGTTCGCGCTGGCCTGCTCGCCCGCCGCCGAGATGCCCTGCAGGACGCGGCAGGCGACCAGGAGGACCGGCGCCAGGCCGCCGACCTGGGCGCGGGTGGGCAGACAGCCGATGAGGAACGTCGACAGACCCATCAGGATCAGCGTGAAGACCATGATCTTCTTACGGCCGACACGGTCGCCGAAGTGGCCGAGGAAGAGTGCACCGACCGGCCGGGCCGCATACGCGACACCGAACGTGGCCAGCGACAGCAGGGTCGCGGTGGCCGGGTCGGACTCGTCGAAGAAGACCTTCGGGAAGATCAGTGCAGCCGCGCTGCCGTAGATGAAGAAGTCGTAGTACTCCAGGGCGCTGCCGATCCAGGCGGCGGCTGCCGCCTTCTTCGGCTGCCCGACGGCGTCGGCGGGGACGGACACGGCGTGCTCCTTAGAGGGAACTCCAGCGTAGGTGGAGTGAGCGGGAGAGAACGGAGTGAGCGAAGAGGAGAGACGCGGGTGCCGGATCGCGGCTAATTAACCCACTGGATAGTTAGTCCCGGTGGGTAGGGATGTTGCGCCCACGTTTCCCGGGTGTCAAGGGGTGGCGCCCCGCCGCCTCAGTCGGCCGCCCGCTCCGCCGTCAGGTAGGCGATCACCATGTCGCCGAGCATGGTGCGGTAGTGCTCGCGCTGGGCGGGGTCGACCAGATCGCGCCCGAACAGGGCGCCGAACGTGTGCCGGTTGGCGACCCGGAAGAAGCAGAAGGAACTGATCATCGCGTGCAGGTCGACCGCGTCGACATCGGCCGTGAACAGCCCGGACTCCTGCCCGGCGGCCAGGATGCGGCGGATCACGTCGAGCGCGGGGGAGCCGATCCTGCCGAGCTTCTCCGAGGCGGCGATGTGCTCGGCCCCGTGGATGTTCTCGATGCTGACCAGGCGGATGAAGTCCGGGTGCTGCTCATGGTGGTCGAAGGTCAGCTCGGCCAGGCGCCGGATGGCCGCGACCGGGTCCAGATGCTCGACGTCCAGCTTCTGCTCGGCCTCGCGGATCACGCCGTACGCCCGCTCCAGGACGGCTGTGAACAGCTGCTCCTTGCCGCCGAAGTAGTAGTAGATCATCCGCTTCGTGGTGCGGGTGCGGGCGGCGATCTCGTCGACGCGGGCGCCGTCGTAGCCGGCCCGCGCGAACTCCTGCGTCGCCACGTCGAGGATCTCGGCCTGGGTGCGGGCGGCGTCGCGGATCCGCCCGTTCGGTCGTGCCGGTTCGTCGACGCTGGTCATCGGGTTCCTTCGGGAGTACGGCCAGTGCCGCAGATTCTAGAAGGCGGGCCGGGCGGCGCGGTCGGCGTCTTCCCAGGGAGCCTCCCGGCTGATATAGCTAACGTACTAGTTCGTACATTAATGCTCGGCTCAGGAGGCTCCGTGGCCAAGGACTCGTATCTCGTCGGACTGATCGGTTCCGGAATCGGCCCGTCGCTCAGCCCGGCGCTGCACGAGCGGGAGGCGGACCGGCAGGGCCTGCGCTATGTGTACCGGCTCATCGACATCGACGTGCTCGGCCTGCCCCCGGAGGCGGTCGGCGACCTGGTGCGGGCCGCGCGGGACCTGGGCTTCGACGGGCTCAACATCACGCATCCGTGCAAGCAGCTCGTCATCGAGCACCTGGACTCGCTCGCCCCGCAGGCCGAGGCGCTCGGGGCGGTCAACACGGTCGTGTTCGAGGACGGTCGTGCCGTGGGGCACAACACGGACGTCACGGGGTTCGCCGCATCGTTCGCGCGCGGGCTGCCGGATGCTTCGCTGGAGCGGGTGGTGCAGCTGGGCGCCGGCGGGGCCGGGGCGGCTGTTGCGCACGCCACGCTCACGCTGGGCGCCGAGCGCGTGACCGTCGTCGATGCGCTCGCCGATCGGGCGGCGGATCTTGCTGCCGGGCTGAATCGGCACTTCGGTGCAGGGCGGGCGGCCTGGGCCGCACCTGACCAGCTGGGTCGGCTGGTGGCCGCCGCCGACGGTGTTGTCCACGCCACTCCCACCGGGATGGCCGCCCATCCTGGTCTGCCCTTCCCGGCTGAGCTCCTGCACCCCGGGTTGTGGGTTGCCGAGGTTGTCTATCGGCCGTTGGAGACGGAGTTGTTGCGTGCCGCCAGGGCGGTTGGCTGTGCCGTCTTGGACGGGGGTGGGATGGCTGTTTTTCAGGCTGCGGATGCATTTCGGTTGTTCACCGGGCGGGAGCCCGAGAGTGCGCGAATGTTGGCGGACATTGCGGAGATGGCGGGTGGGTTCGAGAGCTCGGTGCGCAAGGTGGTTTGAACGGTGCGGGTCGTTTGTGGTTGATCGCGCCCACGCGGCGGAGCCGCAAATTGACACAGCCCCGCGCCCCTATAGGGGCGCTGTCGTACCGGCGGTTTGAAGGAGCAGGGCCATGCTTACGTCTATTGCCACCGTTTCCCTCAGTGGCTCCCTCACCGAAAAGCTGACGGCTGCCTCTCGGGCCGGGTTCGACGGTGTTGAGATCTTTGAGAACGATCTGCTTGCCAGCCCCCTTGCCCCGGAGGAGATCCGTGCCCGCTGTGCCGACCTCGGGCTCACTATCGATCTCTACCAGCCGATGCGGGACATCGAGGCCGTGCCTGAGGAGGAGTTCGGGCGTAATCTGCGGCGGGCCCGGCACAAGTTCGAGCTCATGCGGCGGCTTGGGACGGACACCGTGCTCGTCTGTTCCAGTGTCTCCCCGCTCGCCGTCGACGACGACGACCTCGCCGCCCGGCAGTTGAGCCAACTTGCCGATCTGGCCCAGGACTTCGGCATCCGTGTCGCCTACGAGGCGCTCGCCTGGGGGCGGCACGTCAGTACGTACGACCATGCCTGGCGCATTGTCGAGACGGCGGATCATCCGGCGCTCGGTGCCTGCCTCGACAGTTTTCATATTCTCTCCCGTGGGTCCGATCCCAAGGGCATCGAGGACATTCCCGGCGAGAAGATCTTCTATCTGCAGCTCGCGGACGCGCCTCTGCTCGCGATGGATGTGCTGCAGTGGAGCCGTCATTACCGCTGCTTCCCGGGGCAGGGCGGTTTCGACATCGCCGGGCTTGTGCGGCATGTGCTGCGCACGGGGTACTCCGGGCCGCTTTCCCTGGAGGTCTTCAACGACGTCTTCCGGCAGGCCGAGGCCGGTCCGACCGCCGTGGACGCGCACCGCTCCCTCCTGGTCCTCCAGGAGGCGGTGGGGCTGGCCGAGTTGCCCGCCCCCGTCGTTCCCACCGGCGTCGCCTTCGCCGAGCTGGTCACGCCCGATGCCGAGCCGGTCTCGGCGGTCCTGGCTGCGCTGGGCTTCGCCCGCAGCGCACGGCACCGCAGCAAGCCGGTCTATCTGTGGCAGGCGGGAGAGGCCCGAGTGCTCGTCAACACCGGGCCGGCCGCCCGACGGGACGGCACCGGGCTCGCCGCGATCGGTCTGGAGTCCCCGGACCCGGCGGGTGCCGCGCGTCGCGCCGAGGCGCTGCTGGCGCCCGTGCTGCCGCGCCGTCGTGCGAGCGAGGACGCCCTGCTGGATGCCGTGGCCGCCCCCGACGGCACGGAGTTGTTCTTCTGTGCGACGGACCGGCCCCAACTCGCCAACTGGCGCGCAGACTTCGAGGACGTCCCGCATGCCGCGCCCGATACGGGCGTCACGCGCATCGACCATCTCGCCCTCGTCCAGCCCTGGCACCACTTCGACGAGGCCACCCTCTTCCACCGCAGTGTCCTCGGCCTGGCCGCCCAGGAGAGCGTCGATGTCGCCGACCCGTACGGTCTGCTGCGCAGCCGTGCCGTCACCGACGCCGACGGCAGCGTGCGTATCGCCCTGTCCGTCGGCGCGGCGCCCGCCGACGACACGGTGCACGCCCAGCACATCGCGCTGGCGGCGGGGGATGTGGTGGCGGTGGCGCGTCGTTTCCGTGCGGCCGGGGGGCTGCTGCTGCCGATGCCCGCGAACTACTACGACGACCTGGCCGCCCGGTTCGAGTTCGAGGAGGGGGAGCTGGACATGTATCGCGAGCTCGGGATCCTCTACGACCGGGATGCGTACGGGGAGTTCCGGCACTGCTACACGCGGACCGTGGGGCGGGTCTTCTTCGAGCTCGTCCAGCGCGACGGGGGGTATCGGGGGTACGGCGCTCAGAACGCGCCCGTGCGCCTGGCCGCGCAGCATGCCGCGCGGCGCCTCACTGGCGGCTGACGGTTCTGGTCACGCCGGTGACGACCGTCGTGGCCAGGATCCAGCCGGTGATGATCAGGGCGTAGGCGAGGTACTGGTACCAGCCGTCCGGTGCGAACGCCTCCTCCTGGCCGAAGGAGATCACCGGGAGCAGCAGGTCGAGGGTGTAGAAGACCGGGTTGAAGTGCGGGGCCTCCGACGCCTTCAGCGGGTGGGGGTGGTGCAGGGCGTAGGCGATCGAGCCGATCGCGAGGAGCGACAGCAGCCATACGGCCGCGCGCAGCGGGCGGAAGCCGTAGCCGACGGTGGCGTCCTGGACGTAGCCCCAGAGGCGGCCGTACCAGGCGCGGGTGGTGCGCAGGCGGCGCTGCTTGGCGAGTTGGACCATACGAGCCGCGTGGTCGTCGCCGACCCGGCGGTACGAGGTGGCCAACTGCTCGTAGGCGTACGGGACATAGCCGTCGCCGTCCCGTTCCAGCATCGGCAGGCGGTGCTCGGCGGGTACGTGCGGGGTGAGCGAGGTGTAGGCGAGGTCGCTGAGGAACACCCGGGTGGGCAGCATCTCCGGTTCCAGGACCAGGACCTCGATCTGGGCGCGGCGCAGATTCAGGTCGCCCTCCATGGGCGGGCCCTTCCGCAGCCACAGTTCCCCGATGCTGGAGCTGCTCGCCCGTAGTGCCGCGTCCCCGGGGTTCGACAGTCGTGCGTACGACAGTTCGAGGCAGCCCCCGATGTGGGCGCCTCGCAGGCCGATCCACCCGCGCGTGCGCACTTTCCGCATGAGGACATCGCCGTGCACGGTCAGGGTTTCCGCGTCTAGGACGACGCGGCCCGGACGGTCGAGCCGTGCGTCGTTCAGCCTGATCGACCCGGCTACCTCGGCCCCGTTGAGGCGCACCTCGCCCTCCGCCCGCAGTCCGGGCGCCCACAGGTCGTCGCCGATGGTGACGTGGTTGAGTTCGAGCACGGTCTCGTCCGGCGCCGAGAGCTCGGCCCGGTCCATGAAGATGGCCCCCGCGATGTGTGCCCCGCCGAGCCGCACGGGCCCCCGTATCCGGCAGTCCGTCAGCCGCAGTACGCCCTCCACCCGCAGGGTCGCGGCGGTCAGCCCCGGCAGCACCGAGTTGCTCAGGTTGAGCTGCCGGAACCGGGCGCCGTACAGCAGCGGCACCTCGTCGAAGTGGCAGTGGCTCAGCCGGATGGCGAAGTCGCTCGTGCCGTACCGCACATCGAGGACCCCGGTGATCCGGGCTCCCGCCAGCTTGACCGCGGCTATCTCGCCCGGTTCCTGCGGCCCGTTGAGCAGAAGGGCGCGCAACACGGTTGCCCGAACCGTCCGTTCGGGCCCCCACTGCGCGCCCTCAGCCGTGTCTTCGTCGTCTTCCTCACGGAAGTCGACCGCCGCCCCCGTTGCGAACGCCCGCCACACCTGCTGCTCGGCCGGCGTCAGATCATTGATCTCCACACTGCGGGACTCTAATCCCAGAGCTCCGCATGGCGCCGGTGGGTCTCCGTCAGCCCGTTCACGAAGAACCGCTCGTAGTACTCCCGTTCCACGTGATGGGTCTGCAGCCAGATCCCCGGGACATGGATCGCGTCCGTGTGCGCCGGGAAGCGGCGGTGCGTGCGGATGACGTACTCGCAGATGTCGCGGGCGCAGTCGATCACCCGCTCCTCGTACTCGCTGGCCTCCGCGAGATAGCGCTGCCCGTAGTCCTCCTTGTAGATGCGGGTGAAGACGTCCTTGTCGGTGTAGATGCCGCCGGAGCCGAACTTCGAGGTGATCACCGAATCCACCGCGTCCGACATCGACTTGTGCGCGGGCGGACACGCGGCCGCGATGAGGGCTTCGCCCTCCCGGGAGGTGAGCCCCACCGGGTGCGAGCGCAGGGTCGCGTACTTGGGCAGTGGGACGTGCCAGCGCCATACGTCCGCCAGCCGCCAGCGCGGGGTGACGAAGGTGAAGCCGAGCATCTTGCCATAGGTGCGCGAGAACTTCGGGTCGCCCAGGGCTATTTGGGGGTTCATCGACGCGTGGATCCAGGCGCCGAGGCCCATTCCCTCCGCCGTGAGCATGAGGTTCTGCAGGAGCAGGTCCGCCTCTATCTGCGTGCGCATCGGGCCGAGCGCGCCGAGCGGGAGTTTCAGGTCGCCGTTCAGGAAGCCGTTCCTGACCCACTTCTTCACGCCGGCGGGGCGATAGAAGTTGCGGTCGTCGACGAGGGTCGGGCGGGCGCCGTCCGGCTGGGTCAGCAGATACATCAACGCGTTGATGTACTGGTGGGAGAGGTCGACGACCGGGAAGAACACCGTCGTCCCCGCCAGGTTGGACAGGAAGCGGTTCGAGTCCAGGTACGCGGGGAAGTCCCGCTTGTCCTGCGGAACGTCGAGCCGGTGGTCGAGGACCTTCACCTTGGACTGCGCCGCCCGCGCCGCCAACGTCTCGGCGTCGAACGGCTCTTGGGGAGCCGGCGGCAGCTTGCGCAGGTAGTACGTACCCGTGTCGTTGATCATGAAGAAGTGGGTGCCCTGCGCGTTGTCGGGGCTGCCCGCGGTGCGGCCCGCCATGGTCAGGTTGGGCTTGGCCATGATGGGTTTGCCGTCGCGGGGGTCCTCGAAGGGGCGGTCCGGCATGGTGAGGCCCGTACAGCCGGTGATGGCGATCAGCACCGCCTCCTCCAGCTCCGACAGCGGCTGCTGGGCGTGCGGGGAGCGGTAGCTCATCGACCCGGCCGGCACCGAGGCGCCCCGGCTGACGCGGTGGGTGCGCCGGTGCCAGACCGTGTCGAGCAGGGGGCGGCCGAACAGGTCGGCCAGCCCCGGATGACCGTCGACGGTGCTCATTCACGGCCCCCGTGCATGTCCCCGTCGCTCGTCGGCCGCACCGTCCGCCACGGCGCGAACGCGCTCGCCCCGCGCGGCAGCAGGGCCGCCAGCTCCGGGCAGTGCCGCAGGATGACGGAGTTCATGCCGCCCCGCTCCACCCAGTCGATGCCGAGCGGTGTGTACACCTCGGGCCGGTAGTCGACGTTGAGGAAGCGATCGGACTGCAGGCGCCGCGTAGCCATCAGGATGAAGATGCGGAAGGCGGTGTCACTGAATCCGAAGCCGGTCGGCGGGTTCTCCGCGAACAGCCCGACCACGGTGTCGATCTCGTCGACCGAGCTGTAGACCTCCTTGAGGCGGGCCAGCGTCTCGGCGTTCTCCGTCAGCTCCTCGAAGGAGCGGATGCGCTGCTTGTGCAGGCCCGCGCGGAAGTCGTTGTAGCGCGGCACGCCACGCCGACGGGTGCGTACGAGGTCCACCACCGACAGGTCGATGATCTCCCCGTCCCGCTCGAACTGCTGCAGCGAGCGCGGGTAGTTGTGCAGGGTGATCGCGCCCGGGTGGGCGATGCCGAACGAGTAGAGGGTGTTCGTCAGCCCCGTCTTGCGGATCTGCGCTTCCGCCGCACCGCCCTGGATGTCCAGGAAGCTTACCGTCTCCATGCGCTGCCCGAAGTGGTGCTCACGCAGCTCGAAGTCGTCCGGGACCAGCGGGTGCATCCGGTAGACGGTGACGAAGTCCTCGGTCAGCGAGTACGGCGCCGTGTGGTGGTCGGGCAGGGTCTTCGGAATGCCCACCAGCGAATGCGCCTCGAACAGCCACAGTCCCAGCTGGTTCAGCCAGTTCTTCGGCGGGCCCTGCCAGTTGGTGTGCAGCCCGATGTCGATCGCCTCGGTGGCGAGGATCGCCGGGGTCCACTCCACCGTGTGGATCTTCGCGATCAGTGCGGAGACCACAAGCCGGGCGGTCTGGTAGATCCGCTCCTCGCTCATCGACGGGTACTCGGCGCGCAGCGCGGCGCACACCGCGTTGTGCTCGCGGGCGAAGAGTGTGTGCATGGCACTCAGGCCCATCCACCAGCTCTCGTTGAAGCCGGTGAGCGGGACATGACCGTTGCTGCCGCCTGGCAGGTGGCCGTCCTCCAGGCGGAGTTCGGCGCGCCCGTCGGCCTCGCGCAGGAAGCGGGCGGTCTGCTCGTCCTCGCCGTACACCTCGGAGCCGTCCCACCAGTGGGTGGCGTTGTTGGCGAACAGGATGGGCGGGCGGCCCGGCACCTCGATGCCCTCGTTCTCCGCGAACCGCATCACGTTCTCGCCGGGCCCGCCGGGCGTGTTGTGCCAGGGGCCGCTGCCGGGCGGCAGGGGTACCTCGACGCTGCGCTCGCCGGGCTTGTAGCGGCGGTGGTTGACCCAGTCGTGCACCTGGAACTGGATCCAGGCAGCGGCAAGGATGTTGAGGGAGGTCGCGGGCACGAACGCCTCGCGGTACAGGAGCTGACGGCTGACGGTGACCGGGTTCGGGGTGTCGAAGAGGTCGGGGCGGTAGTCCGGCTTCAGGTTGCGGCCGAAGGTGGCTCCCGCCGCGCCCATCTTCGGGGCCGACAGATCGTTGTACGTCCCGTCGTACGACCGCTCGCCGCGCAGCTGCTCCGGGATCGGCGCCGGCACCTGCTGAGCCTTCGGCGGTGCCTCGCGCACCTCGGTGTCCATCAGGTTGCGGCGGCGCAGCACCTTGCGCAGGAACACCAGGTTCAGCAGGCTCAGCTGCAACGGCAGCCGGTGCCAGGGGACATAGCGGTTCAGCAGGGCGAAGGCCGCTTCCATGGGGCGGCCCAGGATGCGGTTCTGCAACGGCTCCTCGGTGACGAACTTCAGGCCCAGCCGGTGTGCGCTCGCCGCCTGGTACGCGGCCTTCCGGGCCCGGTTGATGTTGCCGAGCGGACGGAAGTCGTCCGTGGTGTACCAGGGGTTGAAGGTGAGGTCCTCGATCCGGCGGACGGTCGCGCGGGCCTCGGCGGTGTTCAGGTCCTGGCCGGGAATGGTGAGGCGGGCGATCGCGATCGCGGGCGACACCCCGTCCTTCCACTCCACCGCGGCGTCCTCGACCGGAGTGCGCCGCTCGTCGACGAACCGCTGCACGCACAGGTCGTAGCTGACGTCCCCCTGTGCCAACCGGCGCGCGAACTCCCGGTGCAAAGCGTCCGGGTCCTGGCGGTCCGGAGCGGGCGCCGCGGGCGTGCCGGGCGCGGGCCGGAACAGGTACCGCACCGGTCCCGCCTCGCCCCACAGGACCGCGCCGCGGCTCCAGAACGTCTCGTTGGCAAAGGAATTGACGGTGTGCCGGGTGGCCGCCTGGACATTGCGGCGCATCCGGTTCGCGGTGCCGAGGCCCACGGCCAGCGGCAGCCTCACGAACAGCCCGAACGCCTTCTGCACCGGGCTCCTGGCACCCGCCATCGCCTTCGCGAAGGCCACGAACTCCCGTGCGTTGCGGGCGTGCGAGACGGGATAGCTCGTCGCCAACAGGTCGTGGCTCTCCTCGTCCGAGACCTGCACGCGTACGGCTGCGCCGCGCAGGTCGGGCGAGCCGTCGCCCTGCCGGATGCCGCTCGCGTTGGACAGCCGTACCGTCGCCGGATACTCGGCGCCCGGCTGGGCGAACCCCACGCGCAGCGCGGCGGGGAGATCGTCGTGGAAGCGCAGCCGCGCGTTGTCCACGGCCACCGGCGCCTTGGCATGGAAGGTCCGGGCGATACCGCCTCCCCCCGCCTTCCTGTTCTTGACCTGCACCTTCATCAGTTCGGCGGCGAGCTGCTCGAACACCAGCCGTTCCGCTTCGGGACTACCGCCTTCGTATCGCTCGTACTGCGGCTCTTGCTGCCCGGTCTCGGCCATCGGTCGTTTCCTCACGCACGGATACGTACGGGACAGGGCCCTGCACGCTAGTGGTGGCCGAGGCGCGCTCGCAGCGATGGTTCGCGCCGATGTGCGCCACCTTGCGCCTCATGTGAACAATTCCACGGTGAGTCGCGTTTGCGCACGTCAGGCGGGCGTGTGAGGGAGCCGTAATCTCCCGTGCCCGCCCCGCGGATGCTTTCCTTCCCCAGCAGCCCCACCCGCCGCCCCCGCCGTGGCCGGGGAACGACTCCATCCCGGTGACGGTTCGGGGCCATGGTGGGGGCCCATCACCTGCAGACGTCCCGGGGGAGGTCCCAGATGCGGGACACATACGTCAAAGGGCCCAGCTATGCCGCGCTGCGCCCGTGCAAGCCCAAGACCGATCCGAGCAGCTTCCCGGTCTACCCCGACCTGGTGGAACGGCTCGTGGAGGACAAGCACCAGCCCGACCCGGACGGAGTCGTGCCGCATGTGCTGGCGACCTGTTCGGCCTACTCGTACGCCGGATTCGAGCAGCACAGCGATGTGGAGACCGTCGCCATGATCATGGCGCGGCTGGGCCTGGAGGAGAACGACTGCCGGGCCTTCGAGCAGCGCGTGGACGCCATGTACATCGCGTCCGCCGCCTATCTGATCCAGGACAAGGACCGCAGGGTGGCGATCCTCTGCTACCGCGGCACCCAGCCCGAGGACATCATCAGCATCCTCACCGACGCCGACGTACGGCCGGAGACGCTCACCGTCGAGCTGGAGGGCCGCAAGTACGAGGTCCACGCCGGTTTCTACCGCAACGTCCGCGCCACGCGGCATCTGATCATCGAGGCCCTGGAGCGCGCCGTGCGCGGCGAGTCCCTGAACCCCGAGGAGCAGGGCACTCGCGGCGGCGGCCTGGAGGCCCTCTACATCACCGGGCACAGCCTCGGCGCCGCCATGGCGGCCGTCATGGCGGTCACCCTCGTCCACGAGCCGCGCTACCGGCACATCGCCGAGAAGCTCAAGGGCGTCTACACCTTCGGCCAGCCCATGGTCGGCGGCCCCGACCTGGCCCGCGCCTGCGAGGAGACACCCGGCCCGCTGGACAACTACGTGCTGCGCGACCGGCTGCTGCGCTACATCTTCGACCGGGACGTGGTGCCCGCCCTGCCGCCCCGGCCGGTCGGCCCGTACGCCCCCTTCGGCCGCGAGTTCCACTACCGCAGGCGGCACGGCCCCGTCGACGCCACGCTCACCTTCGCCGCCGACTCGGCGATCGAGAGCCTGACCCTGCCGAGCGACATCCTGCGCACGGCCGTCGACCGGGACTGGGGCGGGCTGCTGGTCCGCGTCACCGAAGGGTTCCGGCGGTCCGTGCAGCCCCTGCTGCGGGCCGGCGGTGAGGGCTGGACCGAGGTCCCCGAACCGGGCCTGCACTACCCGCAGATGGACAGCCTGGCGGGTCTCGCGGTGGTGGCGCCGCTGGCGTTCTTCGCGACCCGCCTGGCGCTGACCCGCACCATCCCGTTCAAGTACTCCTTCGACGACCACGGCCCGGGCCACTACGTCAACGCCCTTGCCCCGCCTGGGGTGTTGAGCGAGTTCGGAGACGTGCTTTAGTCGCTCCGCGGGCTGTACCGATGTGCGGCTGCGCCGCGGGGCCTCTGCGGCTCTGCCGCGGGCTGTGATCTGCCGTCGATCGGCTGCGGCGCCATCGTGGCTGGTCGCGCAGTTCCCCGCGCCCCTTCAGGGCGCGGGGCTGAGTGTCAGGGGCGGCTGTTCCACTCGGCGATGACGGGGCGGTCGTGCTCGGTCGACAGGCGGCTGACGGTGCCCGTTGCCAGTTGGAAGAGGCGGCCGTCCGCCGGGGCCAGACCCAGCCCGCGGGCCGTCAGCACCCGTAGGAAATGGGCGTGGGCCACCAGGACCACGTCCCCGTCGGGGAGGGCCGCGCTCACGCGGGCCAGTACGCGGTCGGCGCGCCGGCCGATCTGTTCCGGGGATTCGCCGGGGTGTCCGTCCGGGCCGGGCGGCACTCCGTCCGTCCACAGGTTCCAGTCGGGGCGGGTGCGGTGGATCTCGACGGTGGTGATGCCCTCGTAGGCGCCGTAGTCCCACTCGTGCAGGTCGGGCTCGACGGCGGCCGCGGGGATGCCCGCGAGTTCGGCTGTGCGGATGGCGCGGCCGAGCGGGCTGGTCAGGGCGAGTGCGTAGGTCCGCTGCGAGAGGAGTGGAGCGAGCGACTTGGCCTGCTCCTCACCGTGCTGGGTGAGGGGCAGGTCGGTCCAGCTGGTGTGCTGTCCCGACACGCTCCACTCCGTCTCGCCGTGGCGGACCAGGAGAAGGTCCCCCACGGCGCGCCTACTTCGACTCGACGGCGTGCCCGCCGAACTGGTTGCGCAGCGCCGCGATCATCTTCATCTGCGGGGAGTCGTCCTGGCGGGACGCGAACCGGGCGAAGAGGGAGGCGGTGATCGTGGGCAGCGGGACTGCGTTGTCGATGCCCGCCTCGACGGTCCAGCGGCCCTCGCCCGAGTCCTGCGCGAAGCCCTTCAGCTTGTCCAGGTGCTCGTCGTCGTCGAGGGCGTTGACCGCCAGGTCGAGCAGCCAGGAGCGGATGACCGTGCCCTCCTGCCAGGAGCGGAAGACCTCGCGCACGCTGTCCACCGAGTCGACCTTCTCCAGCAGCTCCCAGCCCTCGGCGTAGGCCTGCATCATGGCGTACTCGATGCCGTTGTGGACCATCTTGGAGAAGTGCCCGGCGCCGACCTTGCCCGCGTGGACATAGCCGTACGGGCCTTCGGGCTTGAGCGCCTCGAAGATCGGCTGGAGGCGGTCGACGTGCTCCTTGTCGCCGCCGACCATGAGCGCGTAGCCGTTCTGCAGGCCCCACACGCCGCCGGAGACGCCCGCGTCGACGAAGCCGATGCCCTTGGCGGCGAGCTCCTCGGCGTGCTTCTCGTCGTCCGTCCAGCGGGAGTTGCCGCCGTCGACGACGGTGTCGCCGGGGGAGAGCAGGCCGCCGAGCTCGTCGACGACGGACTGGGTGGGGCCGCCCGCCGGGACCATCACCCAGACCACGCGCGGGGCTTCGAGCTTGTCGACCAGTTCGGCGAGGCTCGCCGCGTCGGAGAGGTCGGGGTTGCGGTCGTAGCCGATGACGGTGTGGCCGGCGCGGCGGATCCGCTCGCGCATGTTGCCGCCCATCTTGCCGAGACCGATGAGGCCGATCTGCATTTCAGTTGCCTTCCTTGAGGTCGCGGTAGGCGGCCACTAGTGCGGTGGTGGAGGGGTCGAGGCCGGGGACGTCCGCGCCTTCGGTCAGTGCGGGCTCGACGCGCTTGGCGAGCACCTTGCCGAGCTCGACGCCCCACTGGTCGAAGGAGTCGATGTTCCAGATCGCGCCCTGGACGAACACCTTGTGCTCGTAGAGGGCGATCAGCTGGCCGAGGACGGAGGGGGTGAGTGCCTTCGCCAGGATGGTGGTGGTCGGGTGGTTGCCCTGGAAGGTGCGGTGCGGCACCTGCTCCTCGGGGATCCCCTCCGCGCGCACCTCGTCGGCGGTCTTGCCGAAGGCCAGCGCCTGGCCCTGCGCGAACAGGTTGGCCATCAGCAGGTCGTGCTGGGCCGCCAGTTCGTCGCTCAGCTCGCCCGCCGGACGCGCGAACCCGATCAGGTCAGCGGGGATGAGCCGGGTGCCCTGGTGGATCAACTGGTAGTAGGCGTGCTGCCCGTTGGTGCCGGGTGTGCCCCACACCACCGGACCGGTCTCCCAGCCCACCACATGGCCGTCGCGGTCGACGGACTTGCCGTTGGACTCCATGTCCAGCTGCTGCAGATACGCCGTGAACTTCGACAGGTAGTGGCTGTACGGCAGCACCGCATGCGACTCGGCGCCGAAGAAATTGCCGTACCAGATGCCCAACAGACCCAGGATCAGCGGGGCGTTGGCTTCCGCGGGGGCGGTCTTGAAGTGCTCGTCGACGATGTGGAAGCCGTCGAGCAGCTCCCGGAACCGGTCCGGGCCGATCGCGATCATCAGCGACAGGCCGATCGCCGAGTCGAAGGAGTAGCGGCCGCCGACCCAGTCCCAGAACTCGAACATGTTGTCCGGGTCGATGCCGAACTCGGTGACCTTGCCGGCGTTCGTCGACAGCGCCACGAAGTGCTTGGCGACCGCCTTCTCCTCGCCGAGCCCGCCGGGGCCGTTCAGCAGCCAGGAGCGGGCCGACGTGGCATTGGTGATGGTCTCGATCGTGGTGAACGTCTTCGACGCGACGATGAACAGGGTCTCCGCCGGGTCGAGGTCGCGTACCGCCTCGTGGAGGTCGGCGCCGTCCACGTTGGAGACGAAGCGGAACGTCAACTCCCGTGCCGTGAAGGTGCGCAGCGCCTCGTACGCCATCGCCGGACCGAGGTCGGACCCGCCGATGCCGATGTTGACGACGTTCTTGATGCGCCTGCCGGTGTGGCCGGTCCAGGCGCCGGAGCGGACCCGCTCGGCGAAGTCGCTCATCTTGTCCAGGACGGCGTGCACCTGGGGGACGACGTTCTCGCCGTCGACCTCGACCACCGCGTCCCGGGGCGCCCGCAGCGCGGTGTGCAGCACCGCCCGGTCCTCGGTCGTGTTGATCTTCTCGCCGCGGAACATGGCGTCACGCAGCCCGAACACATCGGTGGCGGCGGCCAGTTCCTGCAGCAGGGCAAGGGTCTCGTCGTCGACCAGGTGCTTGGAGTAGTCGATGCGCAGATCGCCGACGCGCACGACATACCGCTCGGCGCGGGCGGGATCCGCCGCGAACAGCTCACGCAGGCGCGGGCGCTGGAGGGTGTCCGCGCGGTGGTCCTCCAGGGCGGTCCACTCGGGGCGCCGGGTGAGCCTGGGGGAGCCGGATGAAGAGTCAGACATGGGAGACCTTCTCCTTGGTGGCCTCGCCCCGCAGGGCGACGGCGTACATCTCGTCCGCGTCGAGGCGCCTGAGCTCCTCGGCGATGAGTTCGGAGGTGGTGCGGACCTTCAGCGCGAGAGTGCGCGAGGGCTGGTCCGGCAGGGTGAGCGTGGCCAGCGGGCCCTCGGGGCGGTCGATGACGATCTCGCCGTGCTCGGTGCCCAGGCGGACGGCCGTGACGACCGGTCCCGCGGTGACCACACGGTCGATCTTCACGTTCAGCCGCGCCTCCAGCCAGCGCGCCAGCAGCTCGGCCGCCGGGTTCTCGGCCTCGGCCTCCACGGCCCCCGAGACGATCTTCGTGCGGGCCTGGTCCAGGGCCGCCGCCAGCATCGAGCGCCACGGCGTCAGCCGGGTCCAGGCGAGGTCGGTGTCGCCCGGCGCGTAGGAGCGGGCCCGCTGCTCCAGGGACTCCAGCGGGTTCTCGACCGCGTACAGGTCGGTGATCCTGCGCTGCGCCAGGGCGCCGAGCGGGTCCTTGGCGGGCACCTTCGGCGCGTCCCCCGGCCACCACACGACGACCGGAGCGTCCGGCAGCAGCAGCGGCAGTACGACCGAGTCGGCGTGGTCGGACACCTCGCCGTAGGTGCGCAGCACGACCGTCTCGCCGGTGCCGGCGTCGGCGCCCACCCGGACCTCGGCGTCCAGCTTGGACGCCATGCGGTCGCGCGGGGTGCGGGCGTGCCGCTTGATGACGACCAGGGTGCGCGAGGGGTGCTCGTGCGAGGCCTCCTCGGCCGCCTTGATCGAGTCGTAGGCGTTCTCCTCGTCCGTGACGATGACCATCGTCAGGACCATGCCCACGGCCGGTGTGCCGATGGCGCGGCGGCCCTGCACCAGCGCCTTGTTGATCTTGCTTGCCGTGGTGTCGGTCAGGTCGATCTTCATGGCCTGCGCCAGCTCCGTCCGTCTCGTGCGAGCATCTCGTCGGCTTCCTCGGGTCCCCAGCTGCCCGAGGGGTACTGCGCCGGCTTGCCGTGCCGCGCCCAGTACTCCTCGATCGGGTCGAGGATCTTCCAGGACTCTTCCACTTCCTGGTGACGGGGGAACAGGTTGGCGTCGCCGAGCAGCACATCCAGGATGAGGCGCTCGTACGCCTCCGGGCTGGACTCGGTGAAGGACTCGCCGTACGCGAAGTCCATCGACACGTCCCGGATCTCCATCGAGGTGCCCGGCACCTTGGAGCCGAACCGGACCGTCATGCCCTCGTCGGGCTGCACCCGGATGACGATCGCGTTCTGCCCGAGCTCCTCCGTGGCGGTGGAGTCGAAGGGGGAGTGCGGCGCCCGCTTGAAGACGACCGCGATCTCGGTGACCCGGCGGCCCAGCCGCTTGCCGGTGCGCAGGTAGAAGGGGATGCCTGCCCAGCGGCGGTTGTCCACCTCCAGTTTGATGGCCGCGTAGGTGTCGGTCTTCGACTGGGGGTCGATGCCGTCCTCCTGGAGGTAGCCGAGGACCTTCGCACCGCCCTGCCAGCCCTCCGCGTACTGGGCCAGAACCGTGTGCTCGCCCAGCTTCTCCGGCAGCCGCACCGACTTCAGGACCTTCAGCTTCTCGGTGAGCAGCGACTCGGCGTCGAACGCGATCGGCTCCTCCATGGCGGTGAGCGCCATCAGCTGGAGCAGATGGTTCTGGATGACGTCGCGGGCGGCGCCGATGCCGTCGTAGTAGCCCGCCCGGCCGCCGATGCCGATGTCCTCGGCCATGGTGATCTGGATGTGGTCGACGTACGACCGGTTCCAGATGGGCTCGTACATCTGGTTGGCGAAGCGGAGCGCCAGGATGTTCTGGACGGTCTCCTTGCCCAGGTAGTGGTCGATGCGGAAGACCTGGTCCGGCTCGAACACCTCGTGCACGAGCGTGTTCAGCTCGCGGGCGCTGGTCAGATCGCGCCCGAACGGCTTCTCGATGATCGCGCGCCGCCAGGAACCCTCCGGCGCGTCCGCAAGACCGTGCTTCTGCAGCTGCTGGACGACCTTCGGGAAGAACTTCGGCGGTACGGAGAGGTAGAAGGCGTAGTTGCCGCTCGTACCGCGGGCCTTGTCCAGGTCGTCGACGGTCTGGCGCAGCTGGTCGAAGGCCGTGTCGTCGTCGAAGTCGCCCGGGATGAACCGCATGCCCTCGGCGAGCTGCTGCCAGACCTCCTCGCGGAACTCGGTGCGGGAGTGCTCACGCACCGAGTCGTGCACGACCTGCGCGAAGTCCTGGTCCTCCCAGTCCCGCCGGGCGAAGCCGACGAGCGAGAAGCCCGGCGGCAGCATGCCGCGGTTGGCGAGGTCGTAGACGGCCGGCATCAGCTTCTTGCGGGACAGGTCGCCGGTGACGCCGAAGATGACGAGTCCGGACGGGCCCGCGATGCGCGGGAGCCGGCGGTCGCGCCCGTCGCGCAGGGGGTTGGTCCAGTCGAGCGCCGGCCCGACCACAGCTTCCTCGGTCATTCCGTCTCAACTCCCTTGCTGTCCAGGGACTTCGTCACGGCGTCCAGCAGGTCCTGCCAGGCCACCTCGAACTTGGCGACGCCCTCGTCCTCGAGCTGCTGCACGACCTCGTCGTAGGAGATCCCGAGCGCCTCTACGGCGGCGATGTCGGCGCGGGCCTGCGCGTAGCCGCCGGTCACCGTGTCGCCGGTGATGTCGCCGTGGTCGCCGGTGGCGTTGAGGGTGGCCTCCGGCATGGTGTTGACCGTGCCCGGGGCGACGAGGTCGTCCACGTACAGAGTGTCCTTGTACGCGGGGTCCTTCACGCCGGTGGAGGCCCACAGCGGGCGCTGCCGGTTGGCCTTGGCCCCGGACAGCGCGGTCCAGCGCGGACCGCCGAAGACGTCCTCGTAGGCCTCGTAGGCGAGCCGGGCGTTGGCGAGCGCCGCCTTGCCCTTCAGCGCGAGGGCCTCGTCCGTGCCCAGAACCGTCAGACGCTTGTCGATCTCGGAGTCGACGCGGGAGACGAAGAAGGAGGCCACCGAGTGGATGGTGGAGAGGTCGAGGCCCTTGGCGGCGGCCTTCTCCAGGCCTGCCAGGTAGGCGTCCATGACCTCGCGGTAGCGTTCCAGGGAGAAGATCAGCGTGACGTTGACGCTGATGCCGAGGCCGATGACCTCGGTGATCGCCGGGAGGCCCGCCTTGGTCGCCGGGATCTTGATCATGACGTTCGGGCGGTCGACGAGCCAGGCGAGCTGCTTGGCCTCGGCGATCGTCGCCGGCGTGTTGTGCGCGAGACGCGGGTCGACCTCGATGGAGACCCGGCCGTCGCGGCCGCCGGTGGCGTCGTACACGGGCCGCAGGACGTCGGCGGCGGCGCGGACGTCGGCGGTGGTCATCATCCGTACGGCCTCGTCGACCGTCACGCCGCGGACGGCCAGGTCGGCGAGCTGCTCCTCGTAGCCCTCGCCGGAGCCGATGGCGGCCTGGAAGATGGAGGGGTTGGTGGTCACGCCCACCACATGCTTGGTCTCGATGAGTTCGGCGAGGTTGCCGGACTCGATCCGGCGCCGCGACAGGTCGTCCAGCCAGATGGAGACGCCCTCGTCGGACAGGCGCTTGAGTGCTCCCGCGGTCGCGGTTGCTTCGGTCACTTTGATCATCTTCTTTCTGGCGATCGGATCAACCGCGGGCGGCGGCCAGGGATTCCCGGGCTGCGGCGGCGACGTTCTCGGGGGTGAAGCCGAACTCGGCGAACAGGGTCTTGGCGTCGGCGGAGGCGCCGAAGTGCTCGAGGGAGACGATGCGTCCTGCGTCACCTGTGAAGCGGTACCACGTCAGACCGATCCCGGCCTCGACGGCGACACGCGCTCGCACGGTCGGCGGAAGGACGCGCTCGCGGTACTCGCGCGGCTGCTCCTCGAACCACTCCACGGACGGCATCGACACGACCCGCGTGCCGATCCCCTCGGCCTCCAGCTGCTCCCGTGCGGCGACGGCGAGCTGGACCTCGGAGCCGGTGGCGATCAGGACGACGTCCGGGGTCTCCTTCGAGGACTCCTTCAGGACGTAACCGCCCTTCGCCGCATCGGGGTTGGGCGCGTACGTCGGCACGCCCTGGCGGGTGAGGGCGAGGCCGTGCGGGGCCGGGTCGGTGGCGTGCCGCTTGAGGATCTCGCCCCAGGCGATGGCGGTCTCGTTGGCGTCGGCCGGGCGGACGATGTTGAGGCCCGGGATGGCACGCAGCGAGGCCAGGTGCTCGACCGGCTGGTGGGTCGGCCCGTCCTCGCCGAGCCCGATGGAGTCGTGGGTCCAGACGTACGTGACCGGGAGCTGCATGAGCGCGGACATCCGCACCGCGTTGCGCATGTAGTCGGAGAACACCAGGAAGGTGCCGCCGTAGATACGGGTGTTGCCGTGCAGCGCGATGCCGTTCATCTCGGCGGCCATCGAGAACTCGCGGATGCCGAAGTGGACGGTACGGCCGTACGGGTCGGCCTCCGGCAGCGGGTTGCCCTTCGGCAGGAAGGACGACGTCTTGTCGATGGTGGTGTTGTTCGAGCCGGCCAGGTCGGCGGAGCCGCCCCACAGCTCCGGGACGATCGCGCCGAGCGCCTGCAGCACCTTGCCGGAGGCGGCGCGGGTGGCGACGGACTTGCCCTCCTCGAAGACGGGGATCTCGGATTCCCAGCCCTCGGGCAGCTGACCGGCCACGATCCGGTCGAAAAGCTCGGCGCGCTCGGGGTTGGCGCCGCGCCACTTGTCGAGCTGCTTGTCCCAGGCGGCATGCGCCTCGGCGCCGCGGTCCAGGGCCTCACGGACGTGGGTGAGGACGTCGGCGTCGACCTGGAAGGACTGCTCGGGGTCGAAGCCGAGGATGCGCTTGGTGGCGGCGATCTCGTCGGCGCCGAGCGCGGAGCCGTGGGAGGCCTCGGTGTTCTGCGCGTTCGGGGCGGGCCAGGCGATGATCGTGCGCATGGCGATGATGGACGGCCGCTCGGTCTCGGCCTGCGCGGACTTGAGCGCCGCGTACAGAGCCGGTACGTCGATGTCGCCGCCGAGGGAGGGCTCGACGCGCTGCACGTGCCAGCCGTAGGCCTCGTAGCGCTTGAGGACGTCCTCGGAGAACGCGGTCGCGGTGTCGCCCTCGATGGAGATGTGGTTGTCGTCGTAGAGGAAGACCAGGTTGCCCAACTTCTGGTGGCCGGCCAGCGAGGAGGCCTCGGCGGAGACGCCCTCCTCCAGGTCGCCGTCGGAGACGATCGCCCAGATGGTGTGGTCGAAGGGCGAGGTGCCCTCGGGGGCCTCGGGGTCGAAGAGGCCGCGCTCGTAGCGGGCGGCCATCGCCATGCCGACGGCGTTGGCGACGCCCTGGCCGAGCGGCCCGGTGGTGGTCTCGACACCGGCGGTGTGCCCGTACTCGGGGTGACCGGGCGTCTTGGACCCGTGCGTCCGGAAGGCCTTCAGATCATCCAGCTCGACCTCGTACCCGGCGAGGAAGAGCTGGGTGTAGAGGGTCAGCGAGGTGTGGCCGGGGGAGAGAACGAAACGATCCCGGCCGGTCCACTCGGGATCGGCGGGATCGTGACGCATCACCTTCTGAAAGATCGTGTACGCGGCCGGGGCCAGGCTCATCGCCGTGCCCGGGTGTCCGTTCCCGACCTTCTGCACGGCGTCGGCCGCCAGTAGACGGGCCGTGTCGACGGCACGCCGGTCGAGTTCGGTCCATTCGAAGCTGTCCGATGTCTGCGTACTCATCTTCAAGAAGTCCTCGATCGAAGCGACTGAGCAGGTCTGATGCGTTCAAACTTAAAAGTCAGACTTTTACGGGGGAAGGTCGCTGTGTGTCAGCCTGTGGTGAAAGTGGGACACCGACGGCACGACCGAGGCGGCACGAGTAGGACATGGCGGGCAGAACCATCCAAGGTGGAGACGGTGACGGTGAGGTGGACGGCATCCGAACGTTCCCTTTCCCGGTCGAGCTGAGTCTGGGCGGTGTCGGCATGCGCGTCGGCCGTATGGGGGCCGGTCGCACCTGGCACGCCGAGGCGTCGTCGGCCCCGCTGGAGCGCGTGCACCGGATCGACTTCCACGTCGTGATGCTCTTCGACGACGGCCCCGTCCGCCACATGATCGACTTCGCGGAGTACGAGGCGTCGCCCGGCGATGTGCTGTGGATCCGCCCGGGCCAGGTCCACCGCTTCTCGGAGGCGAGCGAGTACCGCGGAACCGTCCTGGCCATGCAGCCCGGCTTCCTGCCCCGTGCCACGGTGGAGGCGACCGGCCTCTACCGCTACGACCTGCCGCCCCTGCTCCACCCCGACGAGGCCCAACTGGCCGGCCTCCGCTCGTCCCTCGCCCAGCTCCAACGCGAGTACGAGGACACCGCGACCCTCCCGCTGAGCCTGCACGCCGCGGTGCTGCGCCACTCCCTGACGGCGTTCCTGCTCCGCCTCGCCCATCTGGCGGCCAGCTCGGCGGAGGCGGCCCGCCGCCAGTCGGACACCACCTTCACCCTCTTCCGGGACGCCGTGGAGAAGAACTTCGCCACCAACCACAGCGTCAGCGCCTACGCCGACTCCCTCGGCTACTCCCGCCGCACCCTGGTCCGCGCGGTCCGCGCCGCCACCGGCGAGACCCCCAAGGGCTTCATCGACAAACGGGTGGTCCTGGAGGCGAAGCGCCTGCTGGCCCACACGGACATACCGATCGGCCGGGTGGGCGCGGCGGTCGGCTTCCCGGACGCCGCGAACTTCTCGAAGTTCTTCCAGCAGCACACGGAGATGACACCGGCGGCGTTTCGGGCGGAGTTGCGGTGACGCTGCCCTGGGGGGCGTTTTCGGCTGCGGGTGCGTTGTGGCTGGTCGCGCCCCGTGACGGAGCCGCATATGGATGCAGCCCCGTGCCCGTTCAGGGAGCTGTAGCACCCCAGCCACGGAGCTCGCCCCTCGGGGCCGGCCGCACGAGGGTGCCCCGCGCGGCCTTTCGCGCGGGGCACCCTCGGCACTCCCGTCAGTGCCCGAAGTCGAACCAGTTCACATTCACGAAGTCCGCCGACTGGCCGCTGCTGAAGGTCAGATACACGTCGTGCGTGCCGGTCACCGAGCTGATGTTGGCCGGGACCGTCTGCCAGGTCTGCCAGCCGCCCGTGTTGGCGATGGAGAAGCTGCCGACGGGGGTGCTGGTGGCGCTGTCCAGGCGCACCTGGACCAGGCCGCTCACGCCCGAGGCGGCGCCGCTCGCCACCCGGGCGTAGAACTGGGTGGCTGCCGTGGAGCCGAAGTTGACGCCCTTGTAGAGGGCCCAGTCGCCGTTCGCGATGTAGCCGACGTCCGAGCCGCCGCCGGTGTCGGAGGTGGTCTCCGTGCTGATGCCGGACTGGCTGTCGTACGACTCGGCCTGGATGGCGCTGTAGGCGTCACGGTTGCCGGAGGGCGGGGTCGTGCCGCCGCTGCCGCTTGCCGACAGCACCTGGACGTAGTCCACGAGCATCGGATGGCCGGACTCCGTGGCGCTGGTCGGTCCGCCGCCGAACGCGGCCGGGAAGCCGCCGCCCATCGCCACGTTCAGGATGACGAAGAAGCCGTGGTTGGTGGCGTTGGCCCAGGTGGTCGCGTCCACCTGACTGGACGTCACGGTCTGGTAGTTGACGCCGTCGACGTAGAAGCGGATCGCCTCGGGGCTGACCGAGCGGTCCCACTCCATCGTGTAGGTGTGGAAGGACGACTGGCAGGTCGTGTTGGGACATGCAGTTGAATTGCCCAGGCCCGTCGTCTCGTTGCAGGGACCGCCCGAGGCCGTACCGCAGTGCATGGTCGCCCACGTCTTGTTGATGCCGTTGACGTTCTCCATGATGTCCAGCTCGCCGACGCTCGGCCAGTTCTGGTAGTTGCCGCGGTAGGGGGCGCCGAGCATCCAGAACGCGGGCCAGTAGCCCAGGGCCGCGTTGCCGGTGACGTTGGGCATCTGGATACGGGCCTCGACGCGCAGCTTGCCGCCGGCCGGGGGCTGGAAGTCGGTGCGGTTGGTCTCGATACGGCCCGAGGTCCAGTTGCCGGACGAGTCGCGGAGCGGGGTGATCTTCAGGTTGCCGCTGCCGTCGAGCGCGACGTTGCTGGTGCTGTTCGTCATCGTCTCGACCTCGCCGGTGCCCCAGTTGGCGGCGCCGCCGGGATACGAAGTCCCGGTGTCGTACTGCCAGTTGGAGGTGTTGACGCCGGTGCCGGCCGAACCGTTGAAGTCGTCGAGGAAGACCTGCGACCAGCCCGACGGGGGTGTGGGTGCCGAGGCGTCGGCGGACTGGGTGGCGGCCGTGGCGAGCACGGCCGCCAGGCCGAGCGTGCTGAGTGCGGCGATGAGCGCGCGTCGCCGTCTGGGTATGCCGGAGGTTGCACTCATGGGGTGCCTCTCGGGTACGGAGTGATGGCTGCGGGGTGCCCTTGAGAGCGCTCTCAAAGTGGGCCCAATGTGCTCTCCGTCACCGGGGTCGTCAAGAGTTAAAGCGAGGAAAGTCCTTTCGGGGCGGGGGAGTTCACGCCATGAACGGTTAAAAGGTGCTAAACCGCGCTGCCCGCCTTCCACTCCGACCACGACAGGTTCCAGCCGTTGAGGCCGTTGGCCGGATCGACGGTCTGCTCGCCCGAGTTCTTGACGATGACGACGTCACCGAGCATCGAGGAGTCGTAGAACTTGTAGCCCGCCACGGAGCTGTCGTTCGCCCCCTTCGCGTCGTGCAGGCCGACGCAGCCGTGGCTGGTGTTCTGGTGGCCGAACACCGAGGTCGACGCCCAGTAGTTGCCGTGCACGAAGGTGCCGGACGTGGTCAGGCGCTGGGCGTGCGGCACGTCGGAGATGTCGTACTCGTCGCCGAGCCCGACCGTCGAGGACTCCATGCGGGTCTGCTTGAACCGCTCGCTGATCACCATGATCCCGGACCAGGTGGTGTGCTGGGCGTTGCCGCCGGAGACCGGGTAGGTGGCGATCGTCTTGCCTTCCCGCCTGACCACCATCTCCTTGCTGGACAGGTCGACCGTGCTGATCTGCGCGCGGCCGATGTGGAAGGTGACGTCCTTCTGCTGCACGCCGTAGATGCCGTCGGAAGCCTCGATGTCCTTCAGACGCAGGCTGAGCGTGATCTTGGTGCCGGACGCCCAGTAGTTCTCCGGGCGGAAGTCGAGCCGGGTGTCGCTGAACCAGTGGCCGACCACCTCCACCGCGGGCTCGGCGGTGACGGTGATGGCCTTCTGGACGGCGGCCCGGTCCTTCACGGCGTGCGTGAAGTTGATCGAGACCGGCATGCCGACGCCGGACGTCGAGCCCGCCTCGGGCGTGAAGTAGCCGACGAAGGTCTCGCCGGGCGACTTGGTGGTGAAGGTCGCGGTCTGCGCCGAGGCGCCTTCCGGAGTGGCCGAGACCGTGTACTTCGTGCCCGAGTACGGGTTCTTCGTCGACGTCCACCTGGTCCTCGCGGCGTCGAGCGAACCGGCCAGAGTGGAGCCGTCGTTGCCGGTGACCTTGACGGACGCGAGCGTGCCGTCGGTGACGGTGACCTCGACCGGGCTGGTGAAATCGGCCTTCTTGGTGCCGTCGGCGGGCGTGACCGAGACCGTGGGTTTCTTCGCGGCGGCCTTCGCGGACGTGTCGGACTTCGTCGTCCCCGTCGAGGCGCCCGCCGAACTGCTGCACCCGGACAGTACGGCGGCGGCCGGTGCCACGCCGAGCACCGTGAGCAGCCCGCGCCTGGACCACCTCTGCGACTGCTGCTCGAACCGGTTCACTATGTGCGAGACGCCCACGGCAGGCCTTCCTGGGATATCCACCTTTTCCGGGTGCATCCTGCGTCGCGCAGATTTGTTGATCCTTTGAATTTCCGGGCGACTTCCTGAGATTCCTGTGAGGAGTGGCCGTGAGAAGGCCTGAAACCGCGGTTGTCCGGGCGCCTGGGTTTGTGAACAGAGTATGAATGGCCCGGTCGGGGCCTTGAGCATGCGCAAGGAACGAAGACCAACGCCGGAGGTATACGTGACCGAAGTCCGCGAGCCGCACACCGTGGCCCTCGTCGGAGCGGGTGCGGCGGGCACGCTGACCGCCGTCCAGCTCTGCGAGACGGCGGCGCGCCGCCGGACACCGCTCGACCTCGTCCTGCTCGACCCGGCCCCGGAGGCGGGCCGCGGCACCGCGTACGCCACGCGCGACCCGCGCCACCGCCTCAACGTGCCCGCGGGCGGCATGAGTTGCTACCCCGACGATCCCGGCCATTTCACCCGCTGGCTGTGCCGCCACGGCGAACCGGCCGTCACCGCGGCCGACTTCGCCACCCGTTACCGTTTCGGCGCCTACCTCGCCGACACCCTGGCGCAGGCCATCGTCCGCGCTCAGGGCACGGTCACGGTACGACGGCTGCGCACCCGCGCCGAGAGCTGTACAGACACCCCCGGCGGCCGGGTGGAACTCCGCCTCGCCGACGGGGGACACCTCACCGCCGACAGTGCGGTCCTGGCCACCGGCCCCGCCGCCCCGTCCGCGACCTGGGCCCCGCCCGCCCTGCGCGCCTCCGCCCGCTTCGTCGCCGAGCCCTGGACCACCGGTGCCCTGGACGGCCCGCTCTCCGACACCGCCGACGTCCTCCTCGTCGGCACCGGCCTGACCGCCGTCGACCTCGCCCTGACCCTCGACCGCCCCGGCCGCACGGTCCACGCCCTCTCCCGCAGCGGCCTGCTGCCCCAGCCGCACGCCCTCACCCCTGCCGGCCCGATGGGCCCGCCGGAGGACCTCGACGACACCTCCCTGGGCCGCCTGCGCCGTACCGTCTACCGCCACATCAGCCGCTCCGTGCGCACCCACGGCGACTGGCGGCCCGCCCTCGACAGCCTGCGCCCGCACACCGCCCGCCTCTGGCACAGCCTCACCCCCGAGGACCGTGCCGAATTCCTCGCCCGCGAGGGCGCGTTGTGGAACACCCACCGCCACCGCATGGCACCCGCCACCGCCGAGTCCGTCTCCCGGGCCCGTACGGCCCGACGGCTGGCCGTGCACACCGGCGCGGTGACGGACGCGGTCGAGCACGACGGCTCACTCGTGGTCACCCTCTCCAACGGCCGTACTCTGCAGGTCGGTTGGGTGATCGACTGCACCGGACCGGGCCGACGGTTCGAGGACCCCCTGTGGCGCTCCCTGTTCGCGTCCGGGGCCGCGATCTCGGGCCCGCTGGGCATGGGCGTGGCCACCCGAGACGGGCGGCTCCTGGACGCGGACGGCAGCGCCGACCGCCCCCTGTTCACATTGGGCGCCCCGCGGCGCGGCGAACTGTGGGAGACGACCGCGATCCCCGAGATCCGCGTCCAAGCGGCCGCCCTGGCACGGCAGTTGCTCGCCCCACTGGCGGGGAGGACCGGCAGGCCGCGCCTCTCCCGCCGTCCCGTCGACGGCCACGGACTCGCCCTGTCCACCCACGCGGAGGCGGCGGCCGCCTACCGCGCCGGCCTGAACCGGGTCCTCAAGGTCCGCGCCGGCGCCGAGGACGCCTTCGCCCGCGCGGTCGCCCTCGACCCCGGGTTCGCCCTCGGCCATGCGGCCCTCGCCCTGCTCGGCCACGAGTGCGGCGCCGCCGTCGACGTACCACGGGCCCTCGCCGAGGCGCAGCGCTCCGCGCGCGACCAGGCCGACGAGCGGGAGCGCTCCTTCGTCGACGTGGTCACGCGCCGCGTGCACGGAGACAAGGGGGACACCGCCCTCGTACGCCACCTCGACGCGCACCCCGCCGACGCGCTCGCGCTCGCCGCCGCCGTGCCCACCATCGCCTTCTCCGGCGTCACGGACCTCGACGACGACCACGCGCTGCGGCTGGTCGAGCGGACGTCCCCCGCCTACGACGGCCACTGGTTCCACACCTCGCTGCTCGCCTTCCTGCGGCAGGCGGAGGGCCGGCTGCACGAGGCCGGGGAACTCGCCCACCGCGCCCTGGCCGTCGAGCCGGCCTCCGGGCACGCCGTGCACGCCCTCGCGCACGTCCACTACGAGTCCGGCGCACACGAGGCGGGCCGCGACTGGCTGGACGGCTGGGTGTCCGGGCAGGGCCGGGGCGCCGTCCACCGGGCGCACTTCTCCTGGCACATCGCCCTGCACGAACTCGCCCTCGACGACCCGGCGGCGGTGCGCAGGCGCTGGTTCGCGCAGCTGGCGCCGGGCCGGGTGGTGACCGGGGTGCGGGCGCTGGTCGACTCGGGGTCGCTGCTGTGGCGGGCCCGGCTGAGCGACAGCTGGCGGGGCGAACTGCCCGCCGGGGACGTCCTGGACACGGTCGCGCTGGACGTCCTGGAACGTCCGGCGACCGCCTTCACCGCCCTGCACGCCGCCGTCGCCCTGGCCGCCGCGGGGGACCTGCCGGCGCTGCACCGGTTGCGTGACCATGCCTCCGGCGCGGACGAGGTGCAGCGGGAGGTCATCGTGCCGCTGTGCGAGGCGTTCGCCGCGCTGGTCGAGGAGCGGTTCCAGGAAGCCGCCCGCGGTCTTGACGCGCTGCTGCCGGTGCTGCGGCGGGTGGGCGGCAGTGCCGCCCAACGCGAAGTCGTCGAGGAGACGCTGCTGTATGCCCTGGTGTCGGCGGGGCGGTGTGACGCTGCGCGTCGGCTCTTGGATGCCCGTTTGGACCGGAAGGAGGCGCCGCGGGATCGGCGTATGCGGGCCGGCCTGCCGGCCTGAGCGTGTCGATCGTCTGCGGCGGCGTCGTGGCTGGTCGCGCAGTTCCCCGCGCCCCTTCAGGGCGCGGGGCAGCCGCATGGTCAGCGGTTCGCCAACTCCGCCTGTTTCGTGGGTTCTTCACGCACGCCGAACCGGTCGTGCGCCCGCCGCAGCTGCCTCGGCGCCCACCATGCCCGCCGGCCCAGCAGCGTCATCGTTGCCGGGACCAGCAGCATCCGTACGACCGTTGCGTCGATCAGGACTGCGAGGGTGAGCCCCAGGCCGATCTGCAGGATGGGCGAGAAGCCGCCCGTCATGAAGGCGCCGAAGACGACGGCGAGGAGCAGGGCGGCGCAGGTGACCACGCGGCCGGAGCGGCGCAGACCGGCCACCACGGCCTCCTGGTCGTCACCGGTCAGCTGCCGGGCCTCCCGCATCCGGGCCAGGATGAACAGCTCGTAGTCCATGGCCAGCCCGAAGGCGATCGCGACGATCAGCGGGGGCGCCGTCAGGCTCAGCGCGCCCAGGCCCTCGGCGCCCAGTGCGCCGGCCAGGTGGCCGTCCTGGAAGACCCACACCACCACACCCAGCGCCGCGCCCAGGCTGAGCAGTGTGGTCAGGATCGTGCGCAGCGGGATCAGCACCGAGCCCGTGAACGCGAACAGGAGGATGAGGATGCCCGCGAGGACCGTCACGGCGGCCCAGGGCGCCCGGTCGGAGAGCATCCCGCGGAAGTCGACCAGGCGGGCGGCGGGCCCGGTGACCTGCACCGGTTCGGTGCCCCGGATGTCCCGCACGTGCTTCACCAGGGCGGTGGCTTCCTTGCCGTCCACCCGGCCCGACGGCTGCAGCTGTACGACCGTCCCGCCGCCCGGCAGTTCGCGGGACTGCGCGCTCGGCGAGAGGGCGCGGATCCGGTCGGCCGTCGCCGGGTCGGTGCCCGGCTTGACGACGACCGTGACCGGCGAGACCCCGGTGCCGGCCGGGAAGTGCGCGTCGACGGTGTCGTAGAGCTGCCGTGCCTCTGTGCTGGACGGCAGTTGCGTGGCGTCCCCGATCTCGATCTTCATACCGGTGACGGGCAGGGCGAGGAACAGCAGGGCCGGTACGACGGTGGCGAGTACGGCGATACGGCGGCGGGCGGCGAAACGCGCCACGCGGGCGAAGAAGCGGCCCTCCTCGCCCTCCGGCCTGCTCTTCGCCGGGGCGATCTTCGCGCCGAACCTGGTCAGCAGCGCCGGCAGCAGCGTCAGCGCCGCCAGCATGTCGATGACGACCACGGCGGCCACGGCCAGGCCCATGCTGCGCAGGAACACGCTGGGGAAGACCAGCAGACCGGTCAGGCTGACGGTCACCGTGAGCCCGGAGAACAGCACGGTACGCCCGGCCGCGGCGACCGTGCGGTGCACGGCCTCGGCGACGTCTTCGGTGGACTCGGCGTTCCGGCGCTCCTCGCGGAAGCGGACCAGCATCAACAGGGCGTAGTCCACGGCGAGTCCGAGGCCCAGCATGGTGGTGACCTGGATCGCGTACACCGAGATGTCGGTGACCTGGCTGAACCCGAACAGCGCCAGGAAGGCTCCCGCGATCCCGCTCACCGCGATCACCAGCGGCAGCCCGGCCGCGCGCAGCCCGCCGAACACGACGAGCAGCAGGGCGAGTACGACGGGCAGGGAGACCAACTCGGCGTTCTTCACGTCCTCTTGAGCCCGTTCGCCCAGTTGCTTGCCCAGCAACGGGCCGCCGCTGACATGGACTTCGGGCGCGTCGATCTGTTTGATGCGGTCCGCCGCCGCATCCACGGCCCGCCCCTCGGCATCGTCTCCGAGACCACCCTTGAGCGTGACCGGGACGATCAGTGCCTGTCCGTCCTCGGCGGTCAGGCCTCGGGTCGTGTACGGGTCCGGCACGGCGGCGACCCCGGCGATTCGGCGTACGTCTGCGACGGCCTTCTCGACCTGGCCGCGGAGACCGGGGTCGGAGACGGCGACGCCCTCGACCACGGCGGTGATCGACTCGCCCGTCGGGTCGACGCGGTCCAGGTACTGGGCGGCCCGCTCCGACTCGGTGCCCGGCACCTCGGGCACGTTGTCGGAGAGCCGCCCGAAGACACCCGTCCCCAGCCCGAAGCCGAGCAGCAGGAAGAGCACCCACAGAAGGATGACGGTCAGCGGGCGGCGGGTCGCTGCCCGGGCGAGTGTGGAGAGCACGGTGCCTCCCGGCGGGTCGTCGGTTCTCATCGCCCTCAGACTCGTGGCGACGGAGGGTGTGGCGGATCGCCGGAGGGAGTGGTTTCGAGGCCTCGGTCGTACGGGGGAGGCAGACGTTCGGCTCACTCCCGAGAGGGAGACGGCGGGAATCCTCCGTACGGTCGCCGGAGTTGAGGGAGCAGAACAACCGCGATCCCGGAGGAGGCCGTATGTCCGATGAACCCGCCGTCCGTGAACTCCGTCTCGTCGTCACGGCACCCGACTACGACGAGGCCCTGCGCTTCTACCGTGACATCCTCGGCCTGCCCGAGCGCGCAGCCTTTTCGTCCCCCGACGGAAGAGTCACCATCCTCGAAGCGGGCCGCGCCACGCTGGAGTTGACCGACCCGAACCACGCCGCCTTCATCGACGACGTCGAGGTGGGCCACCGTGTGGCCGGGCACATCCGGGTGGCCTTCCAGGTCGACGACTCCAGCGTCGCCACGGCACGACTGGCCGCCGCAGGGGCCGAGGTTCTCGCCGAGCCGACGCGCACCCCGTGGAACTCCCTGAACTCCCGGCTCGAAGCTCCGGGCGCCCTCCAACTGACCCTCTTCGAGGAACTGGACGGCTAGGGGCTAGGAGGCCCCCGGCATCACGAGCCCCGTCTCGTACGCGCAGATCACCGCCTGCACCCGGTCCCGGAGGCCGAGCTTGCTCAGCACGTTGCTGACATGGGTCTTGACGGTGTGCTCGCTCACGAAGAGCGTCGTGGCGATCTCGGCGTTCGACAGCCCGCGGGCCAGCAGCCGCAGTGTCTCCACCTCACGGGCCGTCAGGGCGTCCAGTCGCTGCGGGGTGACCTCGGTGGCGGTCTCCTCCCGGCGGCGCCGCACGATGTCCGCGACCAGCCGCCGTGTCACCGTCGGCGCGAGCAGGGAGTCGCCGGCCGCGACCACCCGTACGGCGTGCACGAGGTCGTCGCGGCGCACGTCCTTGAGCAGGAAGCCGCTGGCGCCCGCGTACAGCGCCTCGTAGACGTAGTCGTCCAGGTCGAACGTCGTCAGCATGACGACCTTGCAGCAGGACTGCGCGCACACCCGCCGGGCCGCCTCGAGGCCGTCCATGACCGGCATGCGGATGTCGAGCAACAGCACGTCGGGTGCGTGCTGTTGGACGGCCGCGACCGCCTCCGCGCCGTCTCCGGCCTCGGCGACCACCTCGATGTCCCGCTGCGCCTCCAGGATCATGCTGAAGCCGCTGCGGACCAGTTCCTGGTCGTCGGCGACGACCACCCGGATGCTCACCCCAGCGCCGCCTGCCGGTCCGACGCGGCGGGCAGGCGTACGACGACGCGGAAGCCGCCGTCAGGACCGCGCCCGGCCTCGGCGCTGCCCCCGCACGCGGCGGCCCGCTCCCGGATGCCGATCAGCCCGTGCCCGCCGCCGGGTGCCGCCGGGCCCCGTCCGTCGTCGGTCACCGTGAGGGTCAACACGTCCTCCGTCCAGTCGAGTTCGACACTCGCGCAGGCAGCGTACGCATGCTTGACGGTGTTGGTCAGGGCCTCCTGCACCACGCGGTAGGCGGCGACCTCGGCGTCCGCGGGCAGCGGATGCGGCTCGCCCGTGGTGCGCAAATCCACGCGCAGGCCGGTGGATTCGGCGACCTGGCGCACGAGTCCGGGCAGCGCCACCACACCCGGCTGTGGTGAAGTGCCGTTGCGCTGCTCCTCCTTGAGCACCCCGAGGATCCGCCGCAACTGCGCCATCGCGTCCCGCCCGGCCGCCGCGATCGCGTCGAAGGCGGCCTCCGCGCGCTCCGGATCACTGCGCACCACGACCGGCCCCGCCTCCGCCTGCACCACCATCAGGCTCACCGCGTGGGCGAGGATGTCGTGCATGTCCCGGGCGATCCGGCGGCGTTCCTGCGCGATGGCCCGCGCGGTGTCCGCGGCGCGCTCCCGCTCCAGCCGGCGGGCCCGGTCCTCCAGTTCGGCCGTGTAGGCGCGCTGCACGCGGGCCAGCGTGCCGAGCGCGTACGCGCAGGCGATCGCCAGCAGATGGAAGGCGTACTCGAAGGGCCGGGCGTCCTCCTTGAAATGCATGGTGACGGTGGCCCCGATCACCCAGCCCACCAGCATCAGCCGCCGCTGCCAGGGCGGGGTGCGGGCGGCCATGGTGTAGAGGACGACGAGACCGCCGTACAGGACGTCCGGCGGTGGCGCGTGGTACATCGCCATCGCGGGCGTGGCCGCCGAGACGACCCACGCGGTGGCGAACGGTGCCCGCCTGCGCCACACCAGCGGCACCGCCGTCGCGGCCCCCAGCAGCCAGCCCAGCAGGGTCAGCCGGTCGTCCCCCTCGTCGGGGAAGAGCCACTGCAGCGAGACCGCGAACAGCACGAGCGCGGCGAGGGCGGTGTCGACGACGTACGGATTCGCCGTGCGCAGCCGCACGGCAACCTGCGTGAACCAGGACGGTGGGGACATGAGCGGCTCCTGAAGGCAGGGGGCCGTTCCAGTATTCCGAGGCTCCCGTGGACGGCGCCTCGCCGGTGAGAGGGATATACGGCGCTAGTCAGCGGAGCACAGCCGAGCCGGTGCCGGTTTGTCATCCTTTAACTAGCAGTGCTCACCTACTCGTTCGTAATCTCGCGGCTCCCACTCACCGTGCAGAAGGGACCTTGTGATGGTGAAGAGGAGAGTCGCAGTGCTCGCAGCCGGAGCCCTGCTCGGCGGAGCATTAGCCGTACCGGCCGTGACCGCCTCGGCCGGGACGAGCGGGCCGTGCTCCGACGCCGACACCGCGATCTACCGGCCGCCGGCAAGCGCGAGCGCCGCCCCGGGCGACGTCATCGCCTGCCGTACGGTCGACTCCCTGCCCCTGCTGGGAGGCGGCACCGCGGTCAACGCGTGGAAGGTGCAGTACGGATCCACCGACGGCCACGGCAGGAGGGACACCGTCGCGGGTACGGTGATCGTGCCCAAGGAGGCGTGGCAGGGCCCGGGCGAGCGGCCCCTGGTCGCCTTCGTGCCCGGCACCCTGGGCATCGGACCGCAGTGCGCCTTCTCCAAGCAGCTCGCCGGCCAGTACCAGGACGCCTACGAGGGCCCGAACCTCTCGGCGCTGCTCAAGGCCGGCTTCGCCGTCGCGGCGACCGACGGCGCCGGATACCTGGACGGCCAGGTCCATCCGTATGTCTCCGGCGCCGACGCCGGACACGCGGTCCTCGACGTCGTACGTGCGGCGTCGAGGCTGCCCGGCAGCGGGGTGAGCCCCGATGCGCAGGTCGGGATCTGGGGGTACTCGGAGGGCGGCTCGGGAAGTCTGTGGGCCGCGCAGCTCGCCAAGTCGTACGCCCCCGAGGTGAACGTCGTGGGCGTGGCGTCCGGCGGGGTGCCGGGCGACCTGCGGCAGGTGGCGAAGGCACTCAACGGCGGGGGGTTCGCCGGGTTCCTCGTGGACGCCGTCATCGGCCTGTCGGTCACCCACCCGGACATGCCGTTCGACGGACTCCTCAACGACAAGGGCCGCACGGCCGTCAAGGACGCCGAGTCGCTCTGCGCCGTCGGCACCGTCGCACGCTTCACCGGCGCCCACATCGAGGACTACACCAAGGACCGGCTCACCCTCGACCAGCTCTACGCTCTGCACGGCCCCGACGGCACCACCTGGGGCCAGGTCGCCGACACCAACAGACTCGGCGTCGGCGTGGGCCCGTCCGGATCCGGGGCCCGCTACGAGATCGGCTTCCCGGTCCTGCAGTACCGCGGCCTCCTCGACGAGGTGATCCCCGCCGAGACCGGCCAGGGCACACGCCGCGCCTACTGCGACGCGGGGGTGGCCACGCAGTGGACGTCGTACGCCGGCGACCATCTCCTCGGCGACCCGCAGGCGATCGGCGACTCGGTCGACTGGCTCACCGACCGGTTCGCGGGCAGACCGATGCACGGCAACTGCTGACCGGACCTCGGCCCCGGCTTCTACGGCTCCTTCGTCGGCCGCCAGCCCAGCGCCCGCGAAATGCCGCGTGCCGCAAGCCGCACCGCGGGCACCAGCACCGGTACCTGCGCGTCGGCTTGCGGCACCACCACCGACACGGCGGCGACCACCGCGCCGCCCGGCCCGCGCACCGGGGCGGCCACCGAAAGGGCGTCGTCGGTGACCTGCCGGCTGCTCACCGCGACTCCCGTGCGCCGCACCTCGGCCAGCACCCGACGCAGCCGCGCCGGCTCGGTGACGGTGTACGGCGTGAAGGACGCGAGCGGGCCCGCGCAGTACTCCTCCTGGAACTCCGGACCGCAGTGCGCCAGCAGCGCCAGCCCGACCCCGGTGGCGTGCAGCGGCCAGCGCGCCCCGACCCGGATGTGCACCCCGACGGCACTGTGGCCGGATATCCACTCGGTGTAGACGACCTCCCCGCCGTCCCGCACCGCCAACTGCACGTTCTCGTGCGTCGCTTCGTACAGGTCCTCCAGGTACGGCAGCGCGAGCTGCCGCAGCGCGAGGCCGCGCGGGGCGAGCGCCGCGATCTCCCACAGCCTGAGCCCGACGTGGTAGACGCCGGACTCGTCGCGCTCCAGGGCGCCCCAGTCGGTGAGGGCGGCGGCCAGGCGGTGCGCGGTGGTGAGGGTCAGCCCGGCCCGCCGGCTGATGTCCGTGAGGGACAGTGCCGGGTGCTCGTGGTCGAACGCGGCGAGCACGGACAGCAGCCGGTCGGGCGCGGAGCGGAGGGTCATGGCCGGGCGTCTCCCGGGTGGGCGAGGTCGTACGGGCGGGGGTAGCCGGCCGGGCGGTATGTCACATACCGCGGCTCGGTCGTCGGGTCCTCCTGCGCGGCACGGGAGTTGAGCGCGGCGGCCGAGCTGTCCCAGCGGCCCGTGTCCAGGCGGTGCTCCAGGGTGTGCAGGGCGCCGGTCATCTCGCCGGAGGTGAAGGCGCAGTGCCCGGGCCCGTCGACGTACGCCTGGCTGAGCAGTGCGCCGGAGCCGCCCGCGTCGGCGGCCCGCCGGTAGGCGCTCTCGGCCTGGACGGGGATCAGGCCGTCGCCGGTGGTGTGGATGTCGAGCTGGGGGTCGCTGAGCCGGCCGCTGAAGACGCTGGTGTGCCGCATCCACCGTACGGCCGCGGGGTCGGCCGAGATCCGGGGTGCGCGGTTCAGGGCCGTGAGGTCGGTGCGCAAGGACAGTCCCGCCTCCTTGTAGAGCTCGGTCACCTCTTTGTACAGCGGGGACCGGCCCAGCATCGCGGTGTAGTCGACGCCCGTGTTCCACGACGGGTCGCCGCCCGCCCGGCTCTCGGCCTCCTGCCGCCAGCTGAACGCGGGCAGCTGCACCAGCCCGGTGACGGCCGTGTACTGGTTGGCCTCCTGGCCGTCCCAGTCGGCGGGGCCCGGCTCGGTCTGTGTGGTGGCGTTGTAGCCCGGGATGTTGTGCAGGGCGGCGGCGAGCGCGATCCGGGCCCTGCCCTCCGGGGTCTGCTGTGCCGCGGAGACCTTCGAGGCGAGCGCCTTCGCCGCGCTGCCGGCGGCCGCCTGGTCGGCGAAGCCGGTGAGCGGGATGTCCGCGCCGGGTGCGAGCAGGGTCTTCAGCGCGAACACCGGGTCCAGCGTGCTGTTCCAGTTGGCGACGCCGCCCTGCACCAGGCCGCACATCGACAACGACCCGTCGAAGCGGTCGGCGTGCCGCTCGGCCAGCGTCGTCGTGACCAGGCCGCCGTACGACGTGCCCCAGGCGAGCGTGCGCCGGGCCGTGCCGAACTTCTGGATGAACAGATCGAGGGTGGCGAGCTGGTCGGGCACCGCGTCCGTCACCGCCCAGCCGGTCGTGGCGTAGGAGGAGCCGATGAGGGCGTAGCCCTCGGCCAGCAGTTTGTCGCGGGTGGTGGAGTCGGGGGAGTTCTGGGCCGGGTTGGGCACGCCGGCGGGCCGGTAGCCGTGGCTGTAGAGGAGTACGGTGCCGTTCCAGCCGGCGGGCACGTCCATCAAGTATGCGGCGCCCGAAGGGAGTTGGCCCTCCAGGTGGGTGTCGGTGGCCGCCTGCGCGGGCAGAGCGGTGGCCGCGCTCAGGGTGAGGGTCAGCACGGCGAGGCAGGTGCGGGTCTTCAACGGGGGTCCCTTCCGGTGGGGGGTGCGGGACGAAACTCCGGTGAAGTTAGGCACATGCGCGTCGGCCGTCAATGACTTGCACAACATTGGCCGGGTGTCAGCCGAGTCCGTCCTCCGCGATCCGCAGCAGCAGCGCGTGCAGCGTCTTCCGCTCGGTCGGCTCCAGTGGCTCCAGGAGCTCGTTCGTCACGCGCAGGCCCGCCTCGTCGGTGTCGCGCAGGAAGGCGCGGCCGTCCTCGGTGAGGACGACGATCCGGCTGCGGCGGTCGTCGGGGGAGGGGCGGCGCTCGGCGAAGCCCAGCTTCTCCAGGTCGTCGACCAGGCCGACGATCGCGCTCGGGTCGTAGCCGAGACGGGCGCTGAGCTCGCGCTGCAGGGTGCCTTCGGAGGTGGCCAGGAAGCGCAGTACCGCGTAGTGGCGCAGGCGCAGCCCCGACTCCTGCAGGAACGTGTTGAACAGCTGCCCGGAGCGCAGGCCCAGGCGGTACAGCAGATAGCCCGTATCCGCGTGCAGCCCACGCATCCATGGCTCGTCCGCGTCGATCGAGGCTGCGTTCGTGGCGTGCTGGCGGGTGATGGCGGGCTCCCTGGTCTCGGCCCCCGGGGGGCGAAGTTCGTCGTGCAGATTCCAGCATGTCGCACCCGTAGGTCATCAACAACTATTGACGTCAACAATTATTGCTCTTAGCTTCGATCTCGAAGCCGCACCCCATGTGAAGGGACCAGCTCGTGCCCAGCATCGATCTCACCGGCAAGGTCGCCGTCGTCACCGGCAGTGGCCGGGGCCTCGGCCTCGCCTACGCGCATGCCCTCGCCGCCCATGGCGCGTCCGTGGTCGTCAACGACGTCGACGAGGCCGTGGCCGAGGCGGCCGTGAAGTCCATCGCCGAGGCCGGCGGCAGCGCCGTCGCCGAGGTCGTCCCGGTCGGCACGACCGAGGCCGCCGAGCGGCTCGTGAACCGGGCCGTGGAGGAGTTCGGGCGGCTCGACATCCTGGTCACCAACGCCGGCATCCTGCGCGACAAGGTGCTGTGGAAGATGTCCGACGACGACTTCGACGCGGTGATCACCACCCACCTCAAGGGCACCTTCACCTGCGCCCGCGCCGCCGCCGTCCGGATGCGCGAGCAGGGTGAGGGCGGCACGCTGATCCTGGTCGGCTCCCCGGCCGGGCAGCGCGGCAACTTCGGGCAGACGAACTACTCCGCCGCCAAGGCCGGCATCGCCGCGTTCGCCCGCACCTGGTCGATGGAGCTGGGCCGCGCGAACATCACCGTCAACGCGATCGTGCCGGTCGCCGCGACCGCGATGACCGAGACGATCCCCGCCTTCGCGCCGTACGTCGAGGCACTGAAGAACGGGCAGCCCTTCCCGGACTTCCTGCGCAAGGGCGAGGGCTTCGGCACTCCCGAGGACTGCGCGGCCCTCGTCCCGTTCCTTGCCTCCGAGGCCGCCCGCTCCATCACCGGCCAGGCCATCGGCATCGGCGGCGACAAGGTGGCAATCTGGTCGCATCCGCAGGAGATCAAGGCGGCGTACGCCGACGGCGGCTGGACCCCCGACACCCTGGCCGAGGCCTTCCCCACCTCGGTCGGCGCGGAACTGCAGAGCGTCGGCGTCCCCGCCCCGAAGTTCCCGGAGGCCTGACACCATGACGACCCTCAACGTCGAGGAACTCGTCGCGATCGACGTCCACACCCACGCGGAGGTCTCCTCCAAGGGCCACTCCTCCCTGGACGACGACCTGCACGACGCGTCCTCCGCCTACTTCAAGGTCGAGGGCAAGCGGAAGCCGACGCTGGAGGAGACGGCCGCCTACTACCGCGAGCGGAAGATGGCCGCCGTGATCTTCACGGTCGACGCCGAGTCCGCGACCGGCACCGCGCCGGTCCCGAACGAGGAGGTCGCCGAGGCCGCGGCCGCCAACTCCGACGTCCTGATCCCCTTCGCCTCCATCGACCCCTTCCGCGGCAGGGCGGGCGTCAAGCAGGCCCGCCGGCTGGTCGAGGAGTACGGGGTGAAGGGCTTCAAGTTCCACCCCAGCATCCAGGGCTTCTTCCCCAACGACCGCTCGGTGGCGTACGACCTCTACGAGGTGATCGAGGAGACCGGCACGATCGCCCTGTTCCACACGGGCCAGACGGGCATCGGCGCCGGAGTCCCGGGCGGTGGCGGCATCCGCCTGAAGTACTCCAATCCGCTCCACGTGGACGACGTGGCCGCGGACTTCCCGCACCTCAAGATCATCCTGGCGCACCCGTCCTTCCCCTGGCAGGACGAGGCCCTCGCCGTCGCCACGCACAAGCCGGGCGTGCACATCGACCTGTCCGGCTGGTCGCCGAAGTACTTCCCGCCGCAGCTCGTGCAGTACGCCAACACGCTGCTGAAGGAGAAGGTCCTCTTCGGCTCCGACTACCCCGTCCTCACCCCGGACCGCTGGCTCGCCGACTTCGCCAAGCTGCCGATCAAGGACGAGGTCAAGCCGAAGATCCTCAAGGAGAACGCCGCCCGTCTGCTCGGGCTGACCAAACCGTAAGGGGCCGGACATGCGCAACGAGGGACTGGGATCCTGGCCCGCACGCCGGGCCCGCAAGACCCCGCACCGCACCGCACTGGTCCACGGCGACACGACGCTCACCTACGGCGAGCTCCACGCCCGCACCACCCGCCTCGCGCACGCCCTGCGCGCCCGGGGCGTCAGGCGCGGCGACCGGATCGCCTACCTCGGACCCAACCACCCGTCCTTCCTGGAGACGCTGTTCGCGGCGGGCATGCTCGGCGCGATCTTCGTACCGCAGAACACCCGCCTCGCCGGCCCCGAGATCGCCTACCAGCTTGCCGACTCCGGCGCGAAGGTCCTCGTCTACGGCCCCTCGCACGCGGGGCTGGTGGCCGGACTGCCGGGCAGCACGGACGTCCGCGTGTATCTCGAAGTGGGCCCGGAATACGAGGAGTTGCTGTCCGGATCCCCCGACGAACCGATCGACGAGCCCGTCGCCGCGGACGACACCTGCCTGATCCTCTACACCTCGGGCACGACCGGCCGCCCCAAGGGCGCGATGCTCTCGCACGCCAACGTCACCTGGAACAGCGTCAACTTCCTCATCGACAAGGACCTCCTCGCCGACGACAGGGCCCTCGTCTCCGCCCCGCTGTTCCACATCGCCGGGCTGACCGTGCTCACCCTGCCCGTGCTGCTCAAGGGCGGCGCGTGCGTCCTGGTCGAGGCCTTCGACCCGGCCGCCACCCTCGACCTCGTCGAACAGCATCGGATCACCTACATGTTCGGCGTACCGGCGATGTTCGAGCAGGTCGCCCGCCAGCCGCGCTGGCCGGACGCCGACCTGTCGTCGCTGCGCATGCTCAGCTGCGGCGGCGCCCCCGTGCCGACCCCGCTGATCGAGACCTACCAGGCACGCGGACTGACCTTCCTCCAGGGCTACGGCATGACCGAGGCGCTCGGCGTGCTCTTCCTGGACGGGGAGAACTCCGTCGCCAAGGCGGGCTCGGCGGGCGTCCCGATGTACTTCACGGACGTACGCGTCGTGCGCCCCGACCTCACCCAGGTCGAGCCCGGAGAGACCGGCGAGGTCGTGTCGCGCGGGCCGGCCGTGATGTCCGGCTACTGGGGGCTGCCTGAGGAGACGGCGGCGGCCTTCGCCGACGGCTGGTTCCGCACCGGGGACGCCGCCCGTGTCGACGAGGACGGCTACGTCTACATCGTCGACCGCATCAAGGACATGATCATCTCCGGGGGCGAGAACATCTATCCCGCCGAGATCGAGGACCGGCTCCTGGCCCACCCCGACATCGTCGAGTGCGCCGTCATCGGCGTGCCGGACGAGAAGTGGGGCGAGGTGCCGCGCGCGGTGGTCGTGCCCCGCGCGGGGGCCACGCCCGACCCCGACGAGATCCTCGCGTCACTCTCCGGACAGCTCGCCAAGTACAAGATCCCGAAGTCGGTGGTCCTCGCGGACGAACTCCCGCGCACCGCCTCCGGAAAGCTCCTCAAGTCCCGAGTGCGCAAGCGCTACGGCACCAACTCCTGAACTCCCTTCTCTTGAACTCCGTTCGAACTTAAGGACAGTTGCATGAGCGTCACCGTCAACGGCATCGACGAACTGAAGAAGCTCGCCGGCAGCGACCTGGGCACCAGTGACTGGATCGAGGTCACCCAGGAACGCATCAACACGTTCGCCGACGCCACGGGCGACCACCAGTGGATCCACGTGGACCCCGAGCGCGCCGCCGAGGGCCCCTTCGGCGCCCCCATCGCCCACGGCTACCTCACCCTCTCCCTCTTCATCCCCCTCTTCACCGAGCTCCTGGACGTCCAGGGCGTCACCACGAAGGTCAACTACGGCCTGAACAAGGTCCGTTTCCCCTCCCCGGTGAAGGTGGGCTCCCGCATCCGCCTGATCGGAAAGCTCGCGGAGGTCGAGGAGGTGCCGGGCGGCGTACAGATCACGGTCGACGGCACGATCGAGATCGAGGGCGCCGCGAAGCCTGCCGCCGTGCTGCAGAGCCTGTCGCGGTTCTACGCATGAATCGGTTCTACGCCTGATCGGGGCGTACCGGCACCAGGTCGAGAAGGCGCTCCGAGGCCTCCCGGGCGAGCGGCGTGAGCCGGTCGTACACCGCGCGGAACGTCTTCTCGGCCCGTTCCGCCGGCCAGTCGTCCGGCAGGTGCTTGACCGGGAGGCGCGGGTCGCGGCGGATGACCTGCAGCCACTCGGCCTGCAGCCGAAGCCGCAGCGCGAGGGCTTCGTCGGCGTCCGGCAGCCGGCTCTCCCAGGCCTCCCAGCGGCGCACGAACTCCTCGTAGCGCATGGCCAGTTCGGACAGCTCCCAGGTTTCCTCGATCATCGAGCCGATGTCCATGCCGGCGTCGGCGTGCGCACGGAAGACCTTCACATGGGCGGCGAGCCCGAGCTCGGACACCAGCTCCGCCACGTCCACCTCACCCGGCGCGATCCACAGACCGCTGAACAGCGGGCCGAAACCGCTCCACGTCAGCTTGGAGCGCAGGTCGTGGCGCTGGCGCTGCCAGGACTCGGGCAGCGAGAAGCCGAGCAGCGTCCAGGTGCCGTCCCACTGCCGGTTGACCGCGCCGGTCTGCCAGATGCGGCGCTCGCCGTCCCGCAGCACCGCCGCCGAGTGCTCGGTCAGGCCGAAGTACATCCTGCGGCCCTCCCGCTGGCGACGCAGCAGACCCCGCTTGACCATCCGGGTCAGCGTCGAACGGGTCGCCTGCTCGCCTACCCCCGCGCGCTCGAAGACGTCGATCACACTGCCCGAGTACACACAGACGTCCCGCCCGAGCACCTGGTCACCCAGGAACGTGAGCAGCAGGGACTGGGGCCGCAACGACTCTTCACCGGTCATGCGGCCACGGTACGACGGGTTGGATCACTTCGTGACCGGGCGGTACGCCCTGAAGGGGCGCGGGGAACTGCGCGACCAGCCACGATGGCGCCGCAGACAACCGACGACCCCCTACGGCACAGCCAGCGCAGCGCTCACGCACCGGCCACGTCGACGAACACAGGGTTCGAATAGAACCACGTGTCCGCCCACGGGTCACCGTTGCCAGGCTCGTGCAGAATCGGCCCGTCAGGGTCGATCGCCGCACCGAGGTACCCCGCGCCGTGCCGCTTGCCGTCGCTGCCGCGCAGCCGGACGTAGAAGGACTCGTCCCCGGCGGTCAGCGGGATGCGCAGGGTGTACGTCCCCTTGCGGCCGGACACGTCCTTGGTCTGTACGACCTTGGTGTCCGGTGCCTTCCAGGTGTCGAGGTCGGTCACCGGGCCGCGCACCGCGCCCCGGATCACGTCCACGTGCGCCAACTCGGGCAGGATTCCCTGCGGGTTGGCCCGGGAAGCGGTCGTGACGGTGACGTACAGCGTGATCTTCTCGCCCTTGCGGACGCGCAGCCTTCCGCCGAGGGTGACGCCACGGCCGGCGTCGCAGTCCCGCTTCAGACGGACGTCGAGGCCGTCGAGCAGGTGCCCGTGGTCGAGCCAGACGCGGCCCGCGCGCAGGCCCGCCATCACCGCGCGGTAGCCGTAGCGGGTCACGCCGACATGGGTGCGGCTGAACTCGCCGGGCCAGAAGTCGCTGCCGGGCTGCGGAGTGTCGGTGTCGACCGGGTCGGGGAGCTTGCCGGTGTTGTCGAAGTTCTGGCCGGCCGGCCAGTCGCCGTTCTTCCAGGTGTCGAAGACGGTGCGGTGGTTGTCGGAGTTGGTGGTGATCGAGAACAGTCGGCCCTCGGCCAGCATCGAGTCCCACAGGCCGCCGACGGTTGCGGTCGCCCAGTCGAAGCCGCCGTAGGTGAGGTAGGCGTCGGCCGGGTAGCCAGACCAGGACTGCGCCGACGGCTTGTTCTCGTACTCGCCGCGAATGGAGGTGGAGCTGCGCCAGCCGGGGATCGCCGCACCCTGCGCGCCGGGTGCGCCCTCCATGCCGATCATGATCTCGGGGGCCGCGTCCCGCCAGTTGCGCATCTCGTGCGGGGAGTCGATGCCCAGGCGCAGGGGGTGGTTGGCGAGGACGAGGACGTCGTCCACGTAGCCCGAACGGCGCTGCTCGGCCAGCCACTTGATCGCCTTGACGGCGTGGGCCTCGTTGCGGGCGGTGTCGGCGCCGGTCGCGGAGCCGTCGGTGTAGCCGAGGAGCTTGCCGTCGTAGGCGAGCTCGAACTGGGTCAGGAGATCCACCTCGCCCGGGCCGGGCGCGGCGAACACCGTGCAGTGCTCGGCGGCCGGGATGTACCACTCCAGGCCCTGGAAGATCAGCTGACGCGGGTTCTCGGCGCGGGCCTTGAGGATCTCCTGGTGCTCCAGCGCGGCGCCGTAGTGGGCGTGCCCGAAGTTGGAGTGCTCGTTGAACACCATCCAGTCCAGGCCGTACTTGGCGGCGGCCTGTGCCTGCTGGGAGAACGTGTACTTGGCGTCGTGGCTGTAGACGGAGTGGACGTGGTGGTCGCCGACGAGGTAGGCGAGGCGCGGGTCGTCGCCGCCGAAGCCGGGGCCGGTGGCCGCGACGGCCGGGGTGGCGGCCCCGCCGAGCGCGAAGGCGGCGCCGAACAGACCTGCGCGGCGCAGGAGTTGGCGTCTTGACACACCCTGGGCGTCGAGGCGGGCGGGGGAGACGGACGGGTCGGCCCAGGCGGGCAGCTGCTGCTCGGTCATGATCTTTGGGAGGTCCTCTGGGAAGGGCGTCAGTGGTTCATGAAGGAGGTGACGGGCAGCGCCCGCGAGACGATCCGCACGTCGCCGAGGCGGGCGTGCAGGATCTGGTCGATCTTGCCTGCGTACTCGTAGCCGCCGAGCAGCCACGGCAGTCCGACGGAGGTGATGCCGGCCGCGGTGGCCCTGGGGTTGCGGACGACGGGGCAGCCCTCGACGTAGAGGGTCGTGTGTGCGCCGTCGTTGACGACGGCCAGATGCCACCAGGTCTCCAGCGGGGTCTCCTGGCCCCAGTTGGTGGCGATGCCCTGCTGGTTGAGCGGGCGCATCGCCCACTGCGGCTCGCGGTCGTTGGACAGCGACAGCGTGGCGAGTGGCTCGTCGGGGTCGTCGGCGGTCTTGCCGGCGGCGCCGCCCGTGCCGGTGCGGCTGACGATCCCGGACCAGGCGTGGTGGTCGGGGTCCCAGTCGGCGGGGAGGCGGTAGAACGCCTCGATGGTGTAACCGTCCTTGAACGTCGCCGAGTTGAGCGGCGCGCCGTCGACCGTCTTCAGGTACGCGCCCTTCAGCGGGGACTTGTAGCCCTGGAACTCCAGGCTGCCGTGGCCGGGCTGGTCGGGGTGGTGGTCGGACGACCAGTTCAGGGCGCCGCCGCCCACCGTCACGAGGGTGAGGTCGTTGCCGCGCCCGGACAGGTCGCGGACGGTGCCGCCGACCGCCGTACCGGCGTCGTGGCCGTCGAACCGCCAGTAGGCGACCGTGCCGGGGACCAGCATCCTGGACGCGGGGCGGGCCGGACGCGCAGGAACCGGGGCGAATCCGGCGAAACGTTTCTCGAAATCGATCTCCACCGAGAAACGGTCCGCGTCGCCGCTGAGCTCGATCTCCTGCCGCTCCAGCTCGTTGAGGCCCTTCGCGGCCCGGCCCAGGATCCACGGGGAGACCGTCTCCACGTCGATGACGCCCCGGTCCAGGTCGAAGCGGTAGAGGCGGATCATCGCAGCGCCGCCGAAGTAGCGGTTCTGATAGTTCGTCAGATGCAGGTGTACGTCGTTGCCCGCGGCGTTCTTGCGGGTCGCGCGCCCGGCCGGCCAGTAGTGGCCGTTGAGGGTGAGGAAGATCTGGTCGTGGTCCTTGACCAACTGGTCCCACAGCTGCTGCCCGTACGCCGACAAGGCGTCGTCCTCGACGACCAGTTCGTGCGTGGTGAGGACGACCGGCGTCTTCGGGTGCTGGGCGAGGACGTCCTTCGCCCAGGCGTACCCCTTCGCCGACAGCCGCCAGTCCAGGGCGAGGACCATCCACTCGCGACCCGCCGCCTTGAACAGGTGGTAGGTGTTGTAGCCGTCCGCCGAGGCGCCCCCGAAGGTCTTCTTGCCCTTGAAGCGCTGCGGCCCGAACGCCTCCAGGTACGGCGTCGAGCCGCGCTGGTCGTCCGTCGACGACTTCACGTCGTGGTTGCCGGCCAGGACGCTGTAGCCGACCCCCTTGCGGTCCAGCAGCCCGAACGCCTCGCTGATCGCGGCGACTTCGTCCCCGGCGCCGTTCTGGGTGAGGTCGCCCAGATGCGACAGGAAGACGAGGTTCTCGTCCTTCGCATGCTCCAGCAGATAGCGCAGGGACGCCTCGACCGGCGCCTTGTCGATGCTGGGCCCGTCGAAGAGGTACTGCGTGTCGGGCATCACCGCGAGCGTGAAGCGACGGCTGTCCGGGTCGGGCCGCCAACTGCCCGCGGCGGCTGCCTCCGCGACGGTCGGCAGGGCGACCCCGGCCGTAGCCACGGCGCCGAGCAGCGCGGTGGCGCGCAGAAAGCTGCGTCGTGCGGCACCGGCCTGCGCGGCCTCGCCCTGGTGGTGGTCATGCGAAGTGCACACGTGTGCTCCGTGAGAGGTGACGTGAAGGGGGAAGGACGCGGGGGGTTTCAGAGAACGCGCAGGGTCCAGCTCCAGCGGTGGACACCCGGGGGGATGAGGTACGAGGCGGAGGTGTCGGGGCCGCACGACGCCGTGCCCAGCCCCCGGTGCGCCGCGTCCAGGTGCACCACGCACCCGGAGCGCGGCACCAGCTCGTCGTGGTGCGACGCGGCGGTCAGGTCCTCGGCGCGATATCGGGTGACCGACACCTGGCGCGGTTCGTCCAGTTCGACCGCGAGGCCGGTCGCGTCCGCCGCGGACAGTGTGAAGCGGCGTACGCCGTGCCGGCCGCCGCTCTCCTGCGGACGCAGATACGGCGTGAACAACTCGTCGACGGGCAGGGAGTGGTGGCCGACGGGCGCTCCCACGCTCCGGTCGGGATACGACTCCCACGGCCCCTGTCCGAACCACTCCAGCAGGTCCAGGCCCTCCACCGTCTCGAAGACCGAGCCGACCCGCGCCACGTCGTGGAACTCGTCCGGCAGCTCGGCCTCCTCGTCGATGCGGATGCCGCCCTCGACCGGTGTGAACACCTGCCGGTGCCGTACGACGCCGACCGTGCCGGCGTACTCGGCGTCCACGGTCACCCGGTCGCCTTCCTGCCGTACCGACACGACCTTGCGGACGAGCGAGTCCAGCCCCCAGGTCCGCCAGCGCGGCGCGATACCGCCGAGCTCGTCGTTGTCGGTGGGCGCCCGCCACAGGGAGAGCGTGGGGGCGGCCGTCAGCAGCGGATGGATCAGGAGGCCCTCGCCGTCGACCTCGACGGGCCGCTCCACGGGGGCGTCCTCGCGTACGGCGGGCGCCCGCAGCCGCACCTGCGGCGCGCACACGTCGGTGCCGCGCGGCGCCCACGGCTGGTCCTCGGCCGTTGTCACGCGCAGCGTCAGCCAGGCCTCGCCGCCGTCGCGGGGCAGCTCGAAGGGGAGCGGTACGGCGGCCGTCTCGCCGGGCCGCAGAGCGGGCAGTTCGGCGGGCGCGCTCAGCGTGCGGCCGTCGGCGAGGGACAGCTCCCACTCGCCGGACAGCCAGTCCAGGCCCCGGAAGTGCTGGTGGTTGCCGAGCACGATGCCCTCGTGCCTGTAGCACTCGATGCGCACCGGCGCCGCGATCTCCCGGTGCTCGTACAGCGCGGGCTTCGGGGTGCGGTCCGGGAAGACGACCCCGTCGGCGATGAACGCGCCGTCGTGGATCGTCTCGCCGAAGTCGCCGCCGTACGCCCAGCGGTGGCCGGGCGCGACGACACCGTTGTCATACAGTCCGGCGCCCGCGCGCCCTACCGGTCTTCCGTCGCTCACGCGTTGCAGAATTCCGTGGTCCCAGAACTCCCAGATGAACCCGCCCTGAAGACCTGGCGTGGACTCGATGGCCGCCCAATGGTCGGCCAGCGTGCCGTTGCTGTTGCCCATCGCATGCGAGTACTCGCACTGGATGAGCGGCCTGGTCTGTTCGCCCGACAGGGCGTGGGCGACGCAGTCCTCGATCGGCGCGTACATCGGGCAGGCGATGTCGGAGGCGTCGTCGGTCGCCGCCCAGTCGAGCTTGGCGGCTCCTTCGTACTGGATCGGCCGCGTCGGATCGTGCCGCCGCACCCAGCCCGCCGCCGCGTCGTGATTGGCGCCGTAGTCCGACTCGTTGCCCAGCGACCAGATGATGATCGACGGATGGTTCTTGTCCCGCAGCACCATCCGCGAGACCCGGTCCACGAAGGCACCCAGGTAGCGCGGATCGTCGGCGATCTCGTGGGCGTGGTCGTGGGACTCGATGTCCGCCTCGTCGACGACGTAGAAGCCGAGCTCGTCGGCGAGGTCGTACAGCGTCGGGTCGTTGGGGTAGTGGGAGGTGCGGATCGCGTTGAAGCCGAAGCGCTTGAGCAGGACCAGGTCCGCGCGCATGTCGTCGCATGAGACCGTGCGGCCGGTCAGCGGGTGGAAGTCGTGCCGGTTGACGCCCCGGATGAACACCCGCTCGCCGTTGACCAGCAGGTCCCGGCCGACGATCTCGACGTCGCGGAAGCCGATGCGGTGCCGCGACGTGTCGGCGACGGCTCCGTCGGGGCGGTGCAGGCGGACGGTGAGGTCGTAGAGCTCGGGCGTCTCGGCGTTCCAGGTGCGCACCTCGGGGACGGTGGCCTGGATGCGGGCCTCGCCGAGGAAGTCGGAGACGCGGTCGTCCTCGGCGTTGGCGCGGTCGAACTCCCGGTCCTGCGCGAAGAGTTGACCCTCCAGCTCGCCGCTGACGTACCACCCGTCGGGCAGCGCCCCGCCCGCGTCCCGCACCCGGCAGTCGATGCGCAGCTCGCCGGCGTACGACGCCCGCACGGTCACATCGGCCAGATGCAGGGGATCGGTCGCGTACAGCAGAACCGACCGCGTGACGCCCCCGTGCCACCACTGGTCCTGGTCCTCGATGTGCGAGGCGTCCGACCACTTCACGACGGTCAGCCGTACGATCGACCGCTCGCCGGGACGCACGACCTCCGTCAGGTCGAACTCCGCGGCCAGATGGGAGTCCTTGGAGATGCCGACGGGCCGCCCGTCCACGTGTACGAGCAGCACGCTCTCGGCGGCCCCGACCTGGAGCACGATCCGGCGTCCGGCCCAGTCGGCGGGGACGTCTACCTCACGCTCGTAGACGCCCGTCGGGTTGGCGGCGGGCGAGCCGGGCGGGAACTCGGCAAACGGCATACGGACGTTCGTGTACTGCGGAAGGTCGTCGGCGCCGGCGGACTGCATGGTCCACACGCCGGGGACGTACGACGACGACCACGCACCGCCGACCGGCGCGTCCGGCGTGGACAGCAGCTGGAAGCGCCAGTCGCCGTCCAGGAGGAGTGCGCCGGAGCGCCGGTCGACGGCGTTCATCGGGAGGCGTCCCCAGGAGGTCACCTCGGGGGCCTCCCAGGGGCGGAGGGCGATCAGGGGATCGGCGGGGAGTGCGTCGGTCATGACCCTTCCGAAGTACGTGTGGTGGGCCGGGGCAGGGCGCGGCCCTGCAGGCCCCAGGCGGGGTCGACGGGGATGCCGAGCCGGTCCAGGACGGTGGGGGCGATGTCGATGAGGCGGGGTGTGTCGAGCCGGGTGCCGCAGGCGGGGGCCGCACTCGGCGATGGCTCGGGCCTGTCGGGCTCGGCGACGATGACGAAGACCTGCCGTTCGGCCTGTGTGTCGCCGCCGTGGCCGCCGGTGTCCAGGTGGCCGTGGTCCGTGGTGACCAGCACCGTCCAGCGCTCGGTGGCGCGTGCGGGGTCGGAGCGGCGGGCGTCGATCGCCGCCAGCAGCCGCCCGAGGTGGGCGTCCTGGGCGAGAAGGGCACGGTCGTAGGCGGGGGAGAGGGGGCCCGTGGCGTGGCCTGCCTCGTCGGTGGCGCCGAAGTACACGAACACGATGTCCGGGTCGCGCTTGGTGAGCCAGCGTATTGCGGTGCGGGCGACGCTGCGGTCCGCGGTCGCGTAGCCGCGGAACTCGCCGTTGTAGCGCACCCGCCGGCCGATGGCGGGACCCAGGACGCCGCGGCGGACCAGTTGCGGCCAGGACACCACGGCCGCGGTGCGCAGACCGGGCCGGGCGGTGGCGGCGCGCGTCAGGAAGTCGGGGTAGCGGGCGTAGTCGGAGCCGATGAAGTCATTGCCGGTCACCCCGTGACGGTCGGGCCACACCCCGGTCAGGATGCTCGACCAGCCGGGCCCGGAGTCGGTGTAGGCCATGCTGGTCGACGGCCCGTGCTCGGCCCGGCCGTCCGCCTCGCCGTAGGGCAGCAGGCTGGTGCCGACGGCGCCCGCGGCCATCAGGCCGTGCAGCACGGGCGCATGGGCGGGCGAGCGGGTCAGCCGGTCGAAGCGCAGCCCGTCCATGCCCACCACGAGCACCTTGCCGTGCGCGGTGCCGTTCCGGCCGGCTGTGTCCGTCACGGTGTACCCCCTCTCGTCCGGTGCCCTTGCTTCACAGCATGCCGGGTCAACTCCCCTGCACCGCCCCCTCGGTGGCACCCGCGATGAACCCCCTGGCGAAGATCGTGAAGACCACGACCAGCGGGACGGCCGCCATGAGCACGCCTGCCATGACCATGCTGTAGTCGGTGGTGTGGCCGACGTAGAGCTGTGCGAGCTCCACCTGGAGGGTGACGTGGTCGGGGTTGGTGAGCACCACGAGCGGCCAGATGTAGTCGTTCCAGGCGTTGACGAAGGCGTAGATGGCGAGGAAGGACATCGCGGGCCTGATCATCGGCAGCGCGATGTTCCAGTACTGGCGGAAGAACCCGGCGCCGTCGATCCGCGCGGCGTCGAGCAGTTCGTCGGGCACGCCGTTCTCTATGTACTGGCGCAGCCAGAAGATGCCGAAGGCGTTGGCGAGGGCGGGCAGGGTCAGTGCCTTGAGCATGCCGACCCAGCCGATCTTGGACATGAGGATGAACTGCGGCAGGACGGCCAGTTGCAGCGGCAGCATCATGAAGCCCAGCAGTACGCCGAAGAGCACCTTGCGTCCGGGGAAGTCGAACTTGGCGAAGGTGAAGGCCGCCAGGGAGTCGACGAACAGCACCAGGACCGTGGTGACACTCGCGACGACGACGGTGTTGAACATCGACCCGAAGAAATCGATGGTGTGCAGCACATGCCGGATGTTCTCCAGCAGATGGGAGCCGAAGGTCAGCTTCGGCGGGCTCTTGTAGATGTCGCGGGTGGTGTTGGTCGCCATGACGATCGTCCACAGGAACGGGAAGACCGAGATCACGACGGCCAGGATCAGGATGATGTGCGCGGTCAGGCCCTTGGGGCGCCTGAGCCGCCGCGCGCCCGTCGCCGGCCGGGTGGTGTCCGTTGCCGTCATGACTTCCTCCCGCGCTGCACGATGCGCCAGTTGACGACGACCAGCACCATGATCAGTACGAAGAAGGCCCACACGATGGCCGCGCCGTAGCCGTAGTCGTTGTTGAGGAAGGCCGACTGGTAGAAGTACAGCAGGGTGGTCAGGCCGGCCTGGCCGGGGCCGCCGAGGTTCGCGTTGGCGGCGTTGTTGGCGAACAGGACCTGGGGTTCGCTGAAGCTCTGCAGGCCGTTGATGGTCGAGATGACCACGGTGAACAGGATGATCGGCCGCATGATCGGCAGGGTGATCTGGAAGAAGGTCCGCACGGGCCCGGCGCCGTCTATCTTGGCCGCCTCGTAGATCTGCCCGGGGATGGCCTGGAGACCGGCCAGATAGATGATCATGTTGTAGCCGGTCCACATCCATGTCATCAGCAGCGCGATGACCACCTTGATCAGCCACGGATTGCTCATCCATGGGACGGGCGAGATGCCCACCGTGCCCAGGATCGCGTTGACCAGGCCGAAGTTGTTGCTGAACACCGCGCCGAAGAAGATCGACACGGCGACGATCGAGGTGACGTTCGGGACGTAGAGGGCGATGCGGTAGAAGCCCTTGAAGCGGCGCACGGAGTGCAGCAGCGTCGCCAGCACCAGGGCACCGAACAGCGTGGGAACGGTGGACAGGACCCAGATCACCAGGGTGTTGCGGATCGACAGCCAGAAGACCGGGTCCGACCACAGGAACCTGAACTGCTGCAGGCCCACGAACTGCATGTCGCCCAGGCCGTCCCAGCGCTGGAAGGCCAGATACAGCGAGTAGAAGACCGGGAAGAACGAGAACGCGAGGAAGACCAGGAAGAAGGGCGAGATCGCCAGGTACTGCCGCCAGTGGGACAGCAGCCCACGGCGCCTGGGCCGCACAGCACCCGCGGGAGGCGTGCGCCGCGGGCGGAAGCGGGCCGGGCCGGGCCCGCCGAGGCGCGGGGACACCTCGGCGGAACCGGTGACCGGAGGGGACGACACCTCAGCTCACCCCCTGCCGGCGGGCGATCTGCTTGGCCTGGCTGACCGCGTCCTTCCAGGCGTCGTCGGGCTTCTTGCCCTTGGCCTCGATGTTGGTCAGTTCCGTCATGTAGGGGGCCATCACGGCGGCGTCGGCGGGCGCCTCGTAGCTGACCGGGATGGCCTTGGCGGCCGGGCCGAAGACCTCGATGATCTTCTGCCCGCCGAAGAAGGCGTCGGGGCCCGTCATGGCCGGCATCGCGTACGCGGCCGGGGCGGCGGGGAAGATGGCGGCGTCGGTGAAGCCGCGGGCGTCGTTGGCGGGGCTGAGGATCCAGCTGATGATCTTGAACGCTTCTTCGGGGTTGCGGCACTGCTTGGGCAGGGCCAGGTAGGAGCCGCCCTGGTTGGCCGGTCCGCCCGGCATGGCGCACACCCGCCACTTGCCCTTGGTGCCCGGCGCGGCCTGCTCGATGTCCAGCGCGTGCCAGGCCGCGCCGAGTTCGGTGCTCAGGCTCTTGCCGATGGCGGCGTTCCAGGTGTTGTCGTTGATCTTGGCGTCGAGGCCGAGGGTGTAGGGGCGGATCGCCGTGGTCCATGCGGCGCGGATGTGGTCCTGGTCGCCGATGAAGTGGTTGTTCTTGTCGATGAACCGCTTGGTGCCCTGGCCGACGGCCTGGGTGAACACCGAGCTGATGTTGTTGACCAGGTAGGTGCCGGGGACCTTCTTCTTCAGCTCGGTGCCGAGCGCGAAGTAGTCCTCCCACGACTTGGCCCGGGCGGCGACCTTGTCGGGGTCGGTGGGCAGCCCGGCCTTGTCGAACAGGTCCGCGCGGTAGAACAGCGCGGTGGGGCCGATGTCGATCGGGAAGCCGATCTGCCTGCCGTCCTCGGTCTGGGCGAGCTTGGTCTTCCAGTCCAGGTACTGGGACGAGAGCTTCTTGAAGCCCAGGTCGTTGAGGTCGAGGAAGCGGGCGGCGTTGGGCAGGAAGGACGCTATGTCCTCGCCCTTGATGCCGGTGATGTCGGGCACGGAGGTGCCCGCCGCGAGGGTGGTGGTGAGCTTCTGCTTGAAGTCGCCGCCGATGGAGGCGGTGGTCAGCTTCACGGAGCTGCTGAAGTGCGTCTTGGCCTCCGCGACCACCTTGTCGCTGAGCGCGCCACCCCAGTACCACAGGGTGAGGTCCTTGCCGTTCTTGGTGCCGCCCGATCCTGAGCTTCCACCGCATGCGACGGTCAGGCCTGATGCGGCCGCGGTCAGCGCGGCGGCCTGGAGGAAGCCTCTACGAGAAAGGTCCACGGGTCACTCCTGTTGTTCCTGTTCGACGTGGCGAGGGGAGGTGGGAGGTGGAGGGTCAGTGCCGCCGTTCAAAGGCGCGTGGGCCGACGGGCGGGGTGACGGGGGCGTGCTGCACGGGCGGGCCGACATCGGCCGGGATCCGGTCCGCCAGGAAGCCGTACGCCTGCTTGAGCTCCGGATCGGTCAGCGAGCGCCACCAGCGGTCGACGCCGTACCAGCCGGGGGCGGCGAGCGCCCCGCCGTGGTGCCGGACGGACAGCCCGGCCGCGAGGACGGCGAACCGCAGCCGTTCCTGAAGCGGCCAGCCGCCGAGCGAGGCCGCGACGAAGCTTGCGCCGAAGACGTCACCGGCGCCCGTCGCGTCCAGGACGTCGACGTCGAGGGCCGGGACCTCGGCGTACTCGCCGGTGATCTGGTCGGCGGCCACCGCGCCGTCGCCGCCGCGGGTGACGACCGCCACCGGGACCAGTTCGGAGAGCGTGCCGAGGGCGGCGACCGCGCTGTCGGTGCGGGTGTAGGCCATCGCCTCGGTCTCATTGGGGAGGAAGGCGTGGCACAGCCTCAGCTGGTCGAGCAGGTCGGTGGACCACTGCTGGGTGGGGTCCCAGCCGACGTCGGCGTAGACATGGGTGCCGTTCGCGGCGGCCTTGGCGATCCATTCGCGCGGCTCGGCCTCGATGTGCACGAGGGCGGTGCGCGCCTCGGGCGGGTCGCCCATCAGCGCGTCCTGCGAGTACGGGGGTTCCTGGCCGTGGGTGACGAGGGCCCGGTCGTGGCCGGTGGCGAGCGAGACGGTGACGGGGGTGGGCCAGCCGTCCGCGGTGCGGGAGAGCGAGAGGTCGATGTCCTCCTGGTCGCACAGGACGTCACGGCAGTACTCGCCGTAGAAGTCGTCCCCGAAGACCGTGGCCAGCGAGGTGCGCAGACCGAACCGGGACGCGGCCACCGCGAGATTCGCTATGCCGCCGGGGCCGCAGCCCATCCCGCCCGTCCAGATCTCCTCGCCGGGCGTCGGAGGCTTCCCGAGCCCGGTGAGGACGAGGTCGTAGAAGAGCAGCCCGGTCAGGAGCACGTCGGGCCTGTCGTCGTCCACGCGCACACCCTCTCGTCAAAACTCGTCATTTTCGATGACCGGAATCGTGCGCTGATCCAGGAGATTGGTCAATACCCGAGCAGAACTGAGCATGGATTTGATTGAAGATGACGAGTAGTGTTCACGCCGTGCTGGCAGAACGACGACACCAACTCATCCTGCGGGCCCTGCGCTCCGGCGGCCCCGCGGCTGTGACCGACCTCTCCGAGCAGCTGGGTGTGAGCCCCGCCACCATCAGGCGCGACCTGGTCAAGCTCGAGGAGGACGGTCTGCTCACCCGTGTGCACGGCGGCGCGGTCGTGGAGGAGGGCGACCAGCCCTTCGCCGAGGTCGCCGAGATGCGCGTGGCCGAGAAGGACGCGATAGCCGCGCACGCCGCCGCGATGGTCGCCGACGGCCAGTCGGTGCTGCTCGACATCGGCACCACTGCCTTCCGGCTGGCCCGTCAGCTGCACGGCCGCCGCCTCACCGTGATCACCAGCAATCTGGTGGTCTACGAGGAGCTCGCCGACGACGAGGGCATAGAGCTGGTGCTGCTCGGCGGAATGGTCCGCCGCGAGTACCGCTCCCTGGTCGGCTTCCTCACCGAGGACAATCTGCGCCAGCTGCACGCGGACTGGCTCTTCCTCGGCACCAGTGGAGTGCGCCCGGGCGGGCAGGTGATGGACACGACGGTCGTCGAGGTGCCGGTCAAACGCGCCATGATCAAGGCGAGCGACAAGATCGTGCTGCTCGCCGACGCGGCGAAGTTTCCGGGTACGGGGATGGCGAAGGTCTGCGGTCCCCAGGACCTGGACGTGGTGGTGACGAACGCGCCGGTCGACCCGGCGACCCGCTCCTCCCTGGAGGAGGCGGGCGTCGAGGTGGTCGTGGCAGGAAAGGTGCAAGCGTGAAGCTGACGATTCTGGGCGGCGGCGGATTCCGCGTCCCGCTCGTGTACGGGGCGCTGCTGGGCGACAGAGGCGAGGGCCGGGTCACCGAGGTCGTCCTGCACGACCTGGACGCCGGACGGCTGTCCGCGGTGACCCGCGTCCTCGCCGAGCAGGCCGCCCAGGTCGCCGACGCACCCGAGGTGACCGCGACCACCGACCTCGACGAGGCGCTGCGCGGCGCCGACTTCGTCTTCTCCGCGATCCGCGTCGGCGGCCTGGAGGGCAGGGCGAACGACGAGCGGGTCGCCCTGGCGGAGGGCGTCCTCGGCCAGGAGACGGTCGGCGCGGGCGGCATCGCCTACGGGCTGCGCACGGTCCCGGTCGCCGTCGACATCGCCCAGCGCGTGGCCCGCCTCGCCCCCGACGCCTGGGTCATCAACTTCACCAACCCGGCGGGCCTGGTCACCGAGGCCATGTCCCGCCACCTCGGCGACCGCGTCATCGGCATCTGCGACTCGCCGGTCGGCCTCGGCCGCCGTATCGCCCGTGTGCTCGGCGGGAACCCGAAGGAGGCGTGGATCGACTACGTCGGCCTCAACCACCTCGGCTGGGTCCGCGGCCTGCACATCGCCGGGCGCGACGAGCTCCCGCGGCTGCTCGCCGACCCCGACCTGCTCGGCTCCTTCGAGGAGGGCAAGCTCTTCGGCGTCGACTGGCTGCAGTCCCTCGGCGCGATCCCCAACGAGTACCTGCACTACTACTACTTCAACCGCGAGGCCGTCCGCGCCTACCAGCAGGCCGAGAAGACCCGCGGCGCCTTCCTCCGTGACCAGCAGGCCCATTTCTACGAGGAGATGCGCAACCCCGACGCCCATGCCCTCGCCGCCTGGGACCGCACCCGCGCCGAGCGTGAGGCGACGTACATGGCAGAGAACCGGGAGACCGCCGGCGCCGGCGAGCGCGATGCCGACGACCTCTCCGGCGGCTACGAGAAGGTCGCCCTCGCCCTGATGCGGGCCATCGCCCGCGACGAGCGCACCACCCTGATCCTCAACGTCCGCAACCGCGGCACGCTGTCCGTGCTCGACACCGAGGCTGTCATCGAAGTCCCGTGCCTGGTCGACGCCAACGGCGCGCACCCGGTCGCCGTCGCCCCGCTGCCCGACCATGCCACCGGCCTGGTCTGCGCGGTGAAGGCGGTCGAGCGGGAGGTGCTCGCCGCCGCCGAGTCCGGCTCCCGTACGACGGCCGTGAAGGCATTCGCGCTGCACCCGCTGGTCGACTCCGTGAATGTGGCCCGACGGCTGGTCGAGGGCTACACCGATGTCCACCCCGGTCTGGCGTACCTTAGGTAGTCGCCCGCCGGAAAGCGCTTACCACCCGCTTGCCTCTCCCTCTCTGGAGACCTCTCATGCACGACGAACGCCGCCGGATCGAGGAGCGCGCCGAGCGCCTCCACAACCAGCGCATCAAGCCCGCGATCTACGCGGCCACCGTCCCCCTGGCGGTCGAGGCCTGGCAGGCGCCGGGCGAGCCGGTGCCGTTCGAGGAGGCCGCGGCCGCCCCGTACGAGCCCTTCGCGATGGACACCCCGTGGGGCCCGCCCTGGGGCACGACCTGGTTCCGGATGCGCGGGCAGGTGCCCGCCGAGTGGGCCGGCAAGCGCGTCGAGGCGGTCATCGACCTCGGCTTCGTGGGCGACTGGCCGGGCAACCAGGCCGAGGCGCTGGTCCACCTCACCGACGGCACGCCCCTGAAGGCGGTCAACCCGCTCAACCAGTACGTGCCGATCGCCAACCCGGCGACGGGCGGCGAGGAGATCGACTACCTGGTCGAGGCAGCCTCCAACCCGGACATCCTGGCCAACAACTTCTCCGAGCCCACGCCGCTGGGCGACGTCCTGACGGCCGGCGACAAGCCGCTCTACACCTTCCAGCGCGCCGACCTCGCAATCCTCGACGAGGAGGTCTTCCACCTCGACCTGGACCTCCAGGTACTGCGCGAGCTCATGGTCCACCTCGCCGAGCACGAGCCGCGCCGCCACGAGATCCTGCACGCCCTGGACCGGGCCATGGACGCCCTCGACCTGGACGACGTCCCCGGCAGCGCGGCCGCCGTCCGCGAGGTGCTCGCGCCCGTCCTGGCCAAGCCCGCGCACGCGAGTGCACATGTGATCTCCGGTGTCGGCCACGCCCACATCGACTCCGCCTGGCTGTGGCCCATCCGCGAGACCAAGCGCAAGACGTCCCGCACCTTCTCCAACGTCACCTCGCTCGCCGACGAGTACGACGAGTTCATCTTCGCCTGCTCCCAGGCCCAGCAGTACGAGTGGGTGCGCGACAACTACCCCAAGGTCTGGGCGCGCATCCAGGAGTCCGTGAAGAAGGGCCAGTGGGCGCCGGTCGGCGGCATGTGGGTCGAGTCCGACGGCAACCTGCCCGGCGGAGAGGCGATCGCCCGCCAGCTCGTCCACGGCAAGCGGTTCTTCATCGAGCACTTCGGCATCGAGACCAAGGGCGTCTGGCTGCCGGACTCCTTCGGCTACAACGCCGCCTATCCGCAGCTCGCCAAGCTCGCCGGCAACGAGTGGTTCCTCACCCAGAAGATCTCCTGGAACCAGACCAACAAGTTCCCCCACCACACCTTCTGGTGGGAGGGCATCGACGGCACCCGCATCTTCACCCACTTCCCGCCGGTCGACACCTACAACGCCCGCTTCAGCGGCGAGGAGATGGACCGCGCGGTCCGCAACTACGCGGAGAAGGGCGCCGGAACGCGCTCTCTCGCCCCCTTCGGCTGGGGCGACGGCGGTGGCGGCCCCACCCGCGAGATCATGGAGCGGGCGCGCAGGCTCGCCGACCTGGAGGGCTCGCCCAAGGTCGTCGTCGAGCACCCGGACGCCTTCTTCGCCAAGGCCCGCGCCGAATACGAGGACGCCCCGGTCTGGAACGGCGAGCTCTACCTGGAGCTGCACCGCGCCACCTACACCTCCCAGGCCCGCACCAAGCAGGGCAACCGGCGCTCCGAACACCGCCTGCGCGAGGCCGAGTTGTGGGCGACCACGGCCGCACTGCACGCGCCGGGCTACTCCTACCCGTACGAGAAGCTGGACCGGTTGTGGAAGACGGTGCTGCTGCACCAGTTCCACGACATCCTGCCCGGCTCCTCGATCGCCTGGGTGCATCGCGAGGCGGAGGCCGAATACGCCCGGGTGGCGGTCGAGTTGGAGGAGCTGACTGCTGAGGCGGTCGCCGCGCTGGGCGGTGGTGCCACCCGTGTCTTCAACACCAGCCCCTTCGACCGGGCGGAGGTCGTGCGTACGGCCGAGGGCGTCCCGACGTATGTCGAGGTGCCGGCGAGCGGCAGCGCTGCTCTCGTCGCCGAGTCGGTACCGGACCCCGTCACGGTGAGCGGCCGCGTGCTCGACAACGGCCTGGTGCGGGTCGAGGTCGCGGCGGACGGCACGCTGGCCTCCGTACGCGACCTGCGGGCCGGGGGCCGCGAAGTCCTCGCCGACAAGGGCAACTTGCTGCGCCTGCACACCGACCTCCCGAACTACTGGGACGCCTGGGACATCGACAAGCACTACAAGAACCGCTACACGGACCTCCTGGCCACGGAGGCGGTGACGGTCGTCGAGGAGGACCCGCTGCTCGCCGCGATCCGCGTGGAGCGCAGCTTCGGCAAGGGCTCGAAGCTCACCCAGACGATCACCCTGCGCGCCGGCAGCCCCCGTATCGACTTCGAGACCGACATCGACTGGCACGAGGCCGAGAAGATCCTCAAGGCCGGCTTCCCGGTCGACATCCGCGCCCCGCACTCCTCCGCCGAGATCCAGTTCGGCCACATCCAGCGGCCCACCCACACCAACACCAGCTGGGAGGCGGCCCGTTTCGAGGTCTCCGGCCACCGCTGGGTGCACATCGCCGAGCCCGGCTACGGCGTCGCGGTCATCAACGACTCGACGTACGGCCACGACGTCTCCCGCACGGTCCGCGAGGACGGCGGCACGACGACCCGCGTCAGCCTCAGCCTGGTCCGCGCCCCGCGCATCCCGGACCCGGAGGCCGACCAGGGCCGCCACCGCTTCGTCTACTCGCTCCTGCCCGGCGCGAGCATCGAGGACGCGGTCGCCGAGGGCTACGCCCTCAACCTCCCGCTCCGGGTGGCGGATTCGGCGGGCGCACCGGAGCCGGTCGTCTCGGTCGACGGCGAGGGCGTGACGGTCGAGGCGGTCAAGCTCGCGGACGACGCGTCCGGCGATGTCGTCGTACGGCTCTACGAGTCCCGCGGCGGCCGCGGGACAGGCGTGCTGCGCACCGGATTCCCGCTCGCGGGCGCCCAGGTGACCGACCTGCTGGAACGCCCGCTGGAGGACGCGGAGTTCGCAGACGGAGCGGTCTCCGTCTCCCTGCGGCCGTTCCAGATCCTGACGCTCCGCCTGCGGAGGGCCTGAACCATGGTCATGCAACCCTGGTTCACCGACGCCAAGTTGGGGATCTTCATCCACTGGGGCATCTACGCCGTCGACGGCGTCCAGGAGTCCTGGTCGTTCTACGACGACATCGTGCCGCACGACCAGTACATGTCCCAGCTGGAGCGCTTCACGGGCGCCAAGTACGACCCGCGCGCCTGGGCCGACCTGTTCGCCCGCGCAGGCGCCAGGTACGCCGTCCTGACGAGCCGTCACCACGACGGCGTGGCCCTGTGGGACACGCAGTACGGCGACCTCAACCTCGGCAAGGACTACCTCGGCCCCTACGCCGAGGCTCTGCGCGAGAAGGACCTCAAGGTCGGCTTCTACTACTCCCACTCCGACTGGAACCACCCCGACTACGCCTCCACCCGCAAGCCGGGCCGCCCGCCGGAGCAGGAGGACAACCGCTACTCCGAGGTCGCGGCCGAGGACGAGGACCTGGACGCCTGGGAGAGGTTCATCGCCTACCGGGACGGCCAGATCAGGGAGTTGGCCTCCCGCTACCGGCCGGACCTGATGTGGTTCGATGGCGAGTGGGACCGCAGCGAGGAGCAGTGGCGCATTCCTGAGTTGGCCGCGCTGATCCGGTCGTACGTCCCCGACGTCGTCTTCAACGCGCGCATGCTCAGCGAGGGCGACTACGCGACGCCGGAGCAGGGGGCGCCGATCGTCCCACCGGACGGCCCCTGGGAGCTGTGCCTGACGATCAACGACTCGTGGGGTTACCAGCACCAGGACCACAACCACAAGTCGCTTGCTCAGCTGGTCCGTTACTTCACGGAGACGATCGGCGGGGGCGGCAATCTGCTCCTGGACGTCGGCCCGATGGAGGACGGCACCATCCCGCAGCCGCAGGTCGAACGGCTGGACGGCCTGGGGGAGTGGATCCGGAGGCACGCGGACGCCGTGTACGGGACGGTCCGCGGCCTCCCGGCCGGGCACCACTACGGGCCCAGCACCCTCTCCGCCGACCGCCGCACCCTCTACCTCACCCTGTTCGACGTTCCCCGCGCCGAGATCGGGGTCCGCGGCCTGGCGACTGCGGTCCGCAAGGTCACCGTTCTCGGCACCGGCACCGAGCTCGCCCATCGGGTCGTCGGCGGGCTGCACGACGCGGTCGGCGTGCTGTGGATCGACCCGCCGGCCGAGGCCGACCTCGATCCGTACGCCACCGTGCTCGCCGTCGAGCTGGACGGGGAGCTTGAGCTGTACCGGGGATCGGGCCGGTTCTGACGCAGGCGTGGGGGCGCCCCGACGGGGCACCCCCACACCACTGACGACGACGGCTCAGCCGGTGAAGCCGGCCGTGATCGAGGTGAACTGCCAGTTGTTCTGGCTGATGCCGGAGCAGTTGCTCACCACGCCGCCGCCCGGGCACGGCCGGTCGCGGTTGACCGACCAGAACGCGAGCCGCGCGATGTGGTGACTGTTGGACCAGTCCTTGATCTGTGTCCAGATCGCCGGAGTGGTGTTCTCCTGCTGGTCGGACAGGCCGTTCATGCCGGAGATGCCGATGTGGGAGTACGCGGTGGCGTCGTCCCAGCCGAAGGTCGACTTCAGCTTGGCCTTCAGCCCCTCGGCGGCGTTGACCGTGTTGCCGTACATGTCGGAGCCGCCGCCGAAGTCGAACGGCATGATCGTGAAGACGTCGATGTTCGCGCCGAGCGACTGCGCCTGCTCGATGAGCCGGTTGCCGTAGTAGGTCGGGCCGGTGGTGGACGTGCCGAAGGTGACGATGGTCCTCAGGCCGGGGTTGTTGGCCTTGACCGTCTTCAGGGCGGTGAGGATCTTCGCCTGGACGGCCTCGTTCTCGAACTCGTCCGAGTTCTCGATGTCCATGTCGATCGCCTTGAGCGAGTAGGCGTCGATCACCTTCTGCAGGGCGCCGGCGAGCGCACTCGCCGAGGAGCAGTTGGCGCCGAGCTTGCTGCCCTGCCAGCCGCCGAACGACGGCACGATGTCACCGCCCGCGGAGCGGATGGCGTTGATGGCGGACTGGTCGGCGCCGCCGGTCAGCGGCCGGCTGCCGTCCCAGGCGGGGGTGCAACCGCCCGAGTCGAGCACAAAGGCCATGGTGAACCACTTGATGCCGGTCGCGCTCATCACGGTGCTCGGGCTCGGCGGGTCGCCCCAGCCTTCGTAGAGATATGGCGCGGCCTGCTTGAAGCCGGTCCCGCCGCCACTGCCCGCGTCCGTCGTGACCGACACGGAGTTGGAGGCCCCGGAGGTGTTCCCGGCCGCGTCCCGCGCCTTGACGGTGAAGGTGTAGGACGTGCTCGGCGAGAGCCCGCTGACCGTCGCCGAAGTACCCGAAACAGTAAGGACGTTGTTCGAGCCGCTGTAGATGTCGTACGCCGTCACGCCCACGTTGTCCGTCGAGGCGTTCCACTTCAGCGACACGCTCGACGAGGTCTTGCCCGTGGAGGTCAGCCCGGTCGGCGCGGTCGGCGCCTGGGTGTCCGAGCCGCCGCCCCCGCCGCCGGGCCCGTCGAGGCTGATGTCGTCGGCGTAGTAGGCGCCCTGGGCGTACCAGCCGTGGACGTAGATGGTGGCGCTGGTCTGCGAGGCACCGGTCGTGAAGGACACGGACAGCTGGCTGTACGCCGACGGGGACGTGGTCCAGTTCGAGGCACCGCCGCTCACGCCCAGGTAGACGTAACTGCCGCGCACCCAACCGCTGAGACTGTACGTCGTGTTGGGCTGCACGGAGACGGTCTGCGTGCACTGGGCGTTGTCGCTGTCCGTCACCGCCCCCTGCAGGGCCTTGGAGCCGCCGTGCACGGGGGAGGAGACGACCGAACCGAGGTTGCCGGTGCAGGTCCAGGGGGACAGACTCCCCGACTCGAAGCCGGGGTTGGTGAGGATGTTGGCCGCTTGGGCCGTGCCGGGAAGGGCGATGGCTCCGGCGAGCGCGAGAGCGGCGGAGCCGAGCAGTGCGAGAAGCCGACGTCTGGAACGTCTGAATGTGTTGCGCACGCGATCTCCCTGGAGGAATGGGGACGTTCGGGAGTGCAGGAAGGTGCGCAACCAAGTTGGTATGGACCAATCGAGGTGTCAAGGTGCTACGCCATGATTGGTCCAGACCGGTGGGTGGGCCGCGGGTTTTTAGGGGCGCGGGGAACTGCGCGACCAGCCACAAACAACCCGCACCCGGCCGACAACCTAAAGCGGCAGCACCGAAGCCGCAGCCCCGACGGAGTCAACCACCTCGACCGCCGGTGCCGGCAACGCCGGCAACAACGGCTCAGCCTCCTCCACCCGCTGCTGCGGCAGCGAAACCGCCCGCAACGGCCGCGGCCCCGACACCACCGTGTAGTCCTGCCCCAGGAACGGCGGCACCATCTCCCCGGGGTCCTCCCCGAGCGCCAACTGCACAGCAGCCCAAGGTGCGTTGACCCCGCACAGGGACAGCTGATGCAACCCACCCGCCGGCCGCGTGTTGACATCCATCAACACCGGCTCGTCACCGAACATCCGGAACTGGATGTTGGACAGATAGTGCAGCCCGAAACCCTCGGCGAGACGCCGCGCCGGCTCCAGCCACTGCTCGTGCAGCGTGAACCCGCGCCGCCGGCCGTTCTTCGTACGCCCGATCGCCAGCCGCACCCGGTTGTCCGGCCCGGTCAGGCAGTCCACCGACACCTCCGGCTGCTCCAGACGCGGCATCACCAGCCAGTCGACGGGCTCATCGGCCTGCTGCAGCGCCTCCACGACCAGATCCAGCTGCACATAGGGGCTCGGGAAGCCGCTCAGGTGTGTGAGCGAGAAGGGAGCGCGCGTGACGACACGGAAGCCCACCCCGCCCGCGCCCGATGCCGGCTTGAAGCACGCCTTGTGCCCGCCCGCCTCCAACTCCTCGACAGCGGCGACGAGTTCACCGGCGGTCCGCACCCGATACCACGGCGGCACCGGCACGCCGATCGCCTGGACGGCCTCGTAGGCGATCACCTTGTCGTGGAAGACGGCCACGGCCTCCGGCGGCGGCGCCAGCAGCGCCGTACCGACCGCCTCGAACTCGGCGCGGTGCGCCACGATCGCCGACTGGTGCAGCCGGGGCACGAACACGTCGATGCCGCGCCGCACGCACTGATCCAGCGCGAACTCCACATATGCGGCCGGGGACAGGCCCTCAGGCTCCAGTTCGGCGGTGTCTGCGGCGGCCAGCACGGGGGAGTCCGCATCCCCGTGCGTCGCATGGATCTCCACGGCCCGATCGCTGGGATTTCGCCGCAGCTGATCCATGAAGAAGACGTTCTCCGCGTACGTGCGGTTGAGCCAGACGCGTACGCGAGAGACCATGCAGGGCCGTCCTTTCACGGTTCGCGGGCACGGCGGAGCAGCCCGTGCCCGGGCAAGGGAGTTGGAGGGTCACCAAACCGCCCCTGAATCAAGGGAATTTCGTGGCGGTGGTGTTGGGGCGATCATACGGCTTCCCAGGGGCCGCGCGTGCAACGTCCGTGTTACGGATTCAACGATCATGCCGCCTTGAAGGTGAACCGGGAAATGTGTTCTCGTGGTCCCATTCGTGAGCGCACGGGGTGCTCGGGGTGTACGGAGGGGGCGAGAGGTGACGTCGACGGCCGGTGGTGCCGGACAGCTGCTGGCCATCAGCGATCTGCACATCGGATACGCCGAGAACCGCACCCTGGTCGAGGCGATGCGCCCCGAGTCGGACGACGACTGGCTGCTCGTCGCCGGCGATGTCTCGGAGACCGTGTCCGACATCCGCTGGGCACTGAAGACCCTCGCGAGCCGCTTCAGCAAGGTCATCTGGGCGCCGGGCAACCACGAGCTGTGGACCCACCCCAAGGACCCCGTCACCCTGCGCGGCGTCGCCCGCTACGAGCACCTGGTCACCATGTGCCGCGAGCTCGGCGTGACCACACCCGAGGACCCCTACCCGATATGGGAGGGCCCCGAAGGCCCCGTCGCCGTCGCACCGCTCTTCCTCCTCTACGACTACTCGTTCCTGCCGGACGGCTGCACCACCAAGGAGCAGGGGCTGGAGTACGCGCACGGCACCGGCATCGTCTGCAACGACGAGTTCCTGCTGCACCCCGACCCCTACCCGTCCCGGGAGGCCTGGTGCCGGGCCCGGATCGCCGAGACCGAACGCAGGCTCGCCGCCCTCCCCGCCGACCTGCCCACCGTCCTCGTCAACCACTACCCGCTGGACCGGCACCCCTGCGACGTCCTGTGGCACCCGGAATTCGCCATGTGGTGCGGCACCGAACTGACCGCCGACTGGCACCGCCGCTTCCGCGTCGAGACCATGGTGTACGGACACCTCCACATCCCGCGGACCACCTGGCACGAGGGTGTCCGCTTCGAAGAGGTGTCCGTCGGCTACCCCCGCGAATGGCGCAAGCGGCCGCAGCCGCCGGGGAGACTGCGCCGCGTACTGCCGAAGGAGGTCGGGGTCGCGTGATCGAGGAGCTGCTGCCGGACGAGGTGGTGGCCGTGGAGGTGCACGGCGACGACGGGAGCGAACCCGCGCCGCTGTACCCCGAGGAGGCGGCGGTCGTGGCACAGGCGGTGGAGAAGCGCCGTCGTGAGTTCGCCCTCGTACGCGCCTGCGCCCGCCGGGCCATGGAGAAGCTCGGCGTGCCGCCGCGGCCCCTCCTGCCCGGCGAACGCGGCGCACCGGGCTGGCCGCCCGGCCTGGTCGGCAGCATGACCCACTGCGACGGTTACTGCGCCGCCACCCTGGTCCGCGCCACCGACCTGGCCTCCCTCGGCATCGACGCCGAACCCCACCGGCCGCTGCCCGGCGGCGTCCTGGACGCCGTGGCCCTGCCCGCCGAGGCGGCCAGGCTGCGCCACCTGGCCGTGCAGCACCCCGAGATCCACTGGGACCGGCTCCTGTTCAGCGCCAAGGAGTCCGTCTACAAGGCATGGTTCCCCCTCACCGGACTCTGGCTCGAGTTCACCGAGGCCGACATCGAGGTCTTCGTCGACCCCGACGAGCGGCTGCACGGTGGCTTCCGCGCCGAACTCCTCGTCCCCGGCCCGATGGTCGACGGCCGACGACTCACCCACTTCGAGGGCCGCTGGACCGTACAGCGGGGGCTGGTGGCGACGGCGATCGCGGTGCCGCACGCCCCCTGACCCCCCCCGTCCGGCGGCCGTCACGGCTCCGGGCACCAGCTCTGCAGCAGCCGGAAGAACTCCTCCTCGTTCCCCGCCAGCCCCGCGGCCGCCAGCGCCTGCTCCGCCTCGGCGAGCACGGCGGGCGGCACGACGGGTGGTCGCGAGGAGCCGGGAGGACCGTCGAACGCGGCTCGTACGGTGTGCAAGAGCCGCAGATAGGCCTGGACGGCGGTGCGCTCGCGGTCGGTCAGTACGGCTGTGTGCATCGGTCGGTTCTCCCCGTGTCGGCGTCGTCGCTCAACGCACCCGTCGGTGCGCACACCCCGCACAAGGGGGCGCAACTCCAGCTTGCCGCCCGCCACTGACAATCGGGTTTGCGCCCGTGCCGATTCGCCCGCTTAGCGGAGGCGAAACGTCCCCGAAATCCCTTGTGGGAAAGCGGCCCTACGCTGGATTGCAAGGGCTTTCGGCCGCTGCTGCGCGGCCACGGAACGGGAGGCAAGTGCGTGGTCGACGTCCCGCACCGGCGCCCGGTGCGCGCCGTACGGCTGCGCCCGGTGGGCGACGGAGAACTCGAGTTGCAGTACCGCGTGGTGCACGGATACCGGCGTGCCTTCCGCATGGCCGGCGAGGGCCCGCCGCTGGTGCTCATCCACGGCATCGGCGACTCCTCCGCGACCTGGGCCGAGTTGATCCCCGACCTCGCCCGCACGCACACCGTGATCGCCCCCGACCTGCTGGGTCACGGGGCCTCCGACAAACCGCGCGCCGACTACTCGGTGGCCGCGTACGCAAACGGCGTGCGGGACCTGCTCACCGCCCTCGGCATCGAGTCGGCGACCCTGGTCGGGCACTCCTTGGGCGGGGGTGTGGCCATGCAGTTCGCCTACCAGTTCCCCGAGCGCACCGAGCGGCTCATCCTGGTCAGCGCGGGCGGTGTGGGACGCGAGGTCAACCCCGTGCTGCGGCTGGTCTCGCTGCCCGGGGCCCACCTGATGCTGTCCACCCTGCAGTTGCCGGGGATGCGGCTGCAAGTGGGGCTGGCGGTGCGTCTGATGAAGCTCCTGGACACCGACCTCGGCCAGGACGCCCCCGACCTGCTCAACCTCGTGGACGCCCTGCCGGACGAGACCTCGCGCAACGCCTTCATCCGCACCCTGCGCGCGGTCGTCGACTGGCGCGGCCAGGTCGTCACCATGCTCGATCGCTGCTATCTGACCGAGGGCATGCCGACCATGCTGCTGTGGGGCGACCGGGACAGTGTGGTGCCGGTGCGGCACGCGTTCGGGGCGCACGAGGCCATGCCGGGAAGCCGGCTGGAGATCTTCGAGGGGGCCGGGCACTTCCCGTTCCACAGCGACCCCACGCGGTTCGTGTCGCTGGTCGAGGACTTCACGGCGAGCACGGCCCCGGCCGACTGGAGCCGGGAGCACTGGCGCGAACTCCTGGTCGAGGGGCGGCCGGGCACCAGCGCGGGGCGGCCGGACACGGCTCGGAATCGGGAGGTGGAGCGGGATATGCGGGAGGCGAGTGAACGTAGCGCAACGTGAATGACAGGGCAGTGCCATGTCACACATCACCGCAGTACGATGCCATCTACCAATGGAATGCAATGTGACATACCACTGTGCGCGGGGGGCGTTACCCCTGCGGTCCCAGATACCCCAACGACGCCTCGATCCGCCCCGCCAGATGATCGCGCTGCACCGGCCCCCGCAGCCCCGAACCCGTCAGCCAGGTGCGGCACTTGCTGGCGAGGAGCAGGCCGAAGGTCTCGGCCTCCTGCTCGTCGGACAGGTCGAAACGGCTGCGGGCGGCCACCTTGCGGACGGTGGCCCGCAGATCCGCGTCGTCGCTGAGCAGGCGGGCCGCGACCCTGGCGCCCTCGACGTGATGACCGCAGTGCCCGGCGTTCATGTGCCACAGCTCGTGGCCGAGGATCACCAACTGGTGGTCCGGCGCGGTCCGTTCCTCGATCACGACGAGGTCCTGGTCGGTCATGTCGAGCCACAGCCCGCTCGCCGTTCCGGTCGGGAAGGCGGCCGTGCGGAAGTGGACCGGCCGGCCGCGCCTCCTGCTCATCGCGGCGCACAGCGCGCCGTACAGGTCGTCGGGCCGTGCGGGCGCGGCCAGCGCGAGTTCCGCGACCAGTTCGCCGCACAGGCGGCGCATTTCCCTTCCGATGCCCACAGCTCTCCCCCGGCTCACGACTCGGGCCGCTTGACGCTCTCCAGGAGCATGTCCAGCCACTCCGCCACCTTGTCGCGGTGCTGGTCGGTGGGCAGTTGCGCGGCCCGCCAGGCGATCCCGCGGACGCCGTGGTCCTGCAGCAGCCGTTCCAGCGGGTCGTCCAAGGCCGCGGCCGCCTCCCGTTCGGCGAGCTTGTGCAGGAGTTCCTGCTCGGTGCTCTGCAGGGCGCCCGTGAGGGCCTCGGGGTCCTCGGCCGTGAGGAATCCGGCGTGCACCCGGAAGAAGCGCTGGATGGCGTCGCAATGCTCCATGGTGGGGCGTCGGTCGCCGTTGATCAGCGCGCCCGCCTGCTGCCGCGACATGCCGGCGCCGTCGGCGATCTCCTGCTGTGTGTACTTGCGCCCGTTGGGCTTGAGCCGGGTGCGGCGCAGCAGGTCCAGCCGCTGCAGGAACCGCGACTGCACGTCGGGTTCGCCCGCCGGCCGGCCGTTCAGCAGCGCCCTGACCACGGGCTCGGGGACGCCCGAGGCGGCGGACAGGCGGCCGGTGGCGAAGACCTCCGCGTGCGCCACGCCGAGCCGGTCGGCGAGCGCGGTGACGCGAGCGACGACGGCCGATAGCGCAGCGGTCGTAGCCGTGGTGCCCGGACCTTCGAAGCCATCCGTCACCGACAGATCTCCTACGTTTCTCACAGGCTTCTCACAAGCGGTTGCCGCGAACTCGACGGAGATTACCGGGTAGTTCGAACTCGTATCCAGGTGTCGCCACAACTGTGGCCAATTTCAGCCGTCAACAACCACGAAATGCCACGATAGTTGACACGACTTGAGTCGGGGCCGCAGGATCAAGGCGCCGCGTGAAGGCCGCAGAGGCAAGAGGGGTGACCTCCCGATGGCGTATCAGGCAGGAGGGCAGCGTCCGGCACCGCGGCCCGTCCCCGAGAGTCTTGAGGCCCAGGCGTATCTGCAGGACTACGCCGCCCTCCTGGAGGCAGTTCCCTTTCCATCCGTCGTCCTCGACCACCGCTGGGACGTCGTTCTCTCCAACAATGCTTTCGCGTCACTTTTCCGTGAGGTGGGCCCGCATCCGACGGCGATGCCGGTCGACAACTTCCTCAGATTCGTCCTGTTCCACCCGGACGCGGGCACGGTCCTCGGCGAGCACGAGTCCAGCTGGTGCCTGCCGATGCTGGCGCACTTCGCCGCCGCCGTGGAGCGCTACAGCCACGACCACGGGCTGCAGGCCATCCGCCGCGACATCGCCCAGGACCCGATCATGGAGGCCGCCTACCGGCACGGCCTGCCGCACTGGATCCGCGCGGTCGGCGAACAGGCCCTGGCACACGACGGCGCCGTACGCCCCCTGACGCACCCCGATCCGCGCTGGGGCGCCACCGACTGCCGCGTGGTGGACGAGACGCCCAGGACGCTGCAGGACATGGGGTACACGCGCATGACCCTGGTGCTGCGGGAGACGCGCCGCGACCGGCCCAAGGCCCGCAAGGCCCGGCATGCGGCGGCGCACCTGAGGGTGGTGCCGGCCCCCGAGGTCTGAGGGCCGGTGAACAGACTCTGACCGCCGCTACCGTCAGCGCGCGGAGATCACCAGGACGAGCGGGATGTCCCGGCAGGGGACCATCCGCAGCCCGCGGTACCGTGCGGGTCGCGCCCGCTCCAGTACGGCGGCGAAGTCGGGCCCCTTGGTGAGGGATCCGGCGAGATGGGCGGGGTCGGCGGAGGCCGTCACCCGCCCGCGCGCGTTCACCAGATGCGCCGGCCCGGGCAGCCGGCGCAGCATCGGCATCACGGCCGCCTCGAAGTGCCGTAGATACACGTCCGCCGCGGCGACTCCCGCGAACCGCCCCTCCATCTCGACCGGCGCGGACAGCGTGAGGCTGTACTCGTCGGAGCAGAGGGCGGGCGAGGCGCAGATGGAGGCCGGGGCGCAGTGCGGCGAGGTCCACGGTCGCGGGGCGGCGGCCCTCGGCGGCCACCCGGGCCGGCAGGTGCGCCGTGTCGGCGTGGAGGTCTCGGCGTTCACGCCGGGGAGGCATCACATGCCGTGACGGCGAAGCGGAGCGTCGCCGCATCCGGCTTCCCGGGCGCGGCGCGCCGCTGCGGCCTGCCCGGCGGAGCGGGCGATGCGAACGCGTGTGCCCCAGCTCGCCGGTTGGGGTGATGGTGGTGGGAGGGGGGGGCGTGGGCGTGCGGATCTCGCACGTATGGTCGTCAGGCAGGGGTCGGGAGGCCAGAACCTGAGGGGGCGATGGCGTGGCGGAGGACGGCGTGGGGCACGCCCGATACACGTTCCGGCTTCGTGTCTCGTCCACTGCCCGCGGAGCCCTGATGGCGGAGTGGGATCGGTGCCGGTGGGTGTGGAACGAGTGCGTGGCCAAGTCCAAGGCCGTGCACCTGCGCAACAAGGCCACCGGGGGCAAACGGACGTGCGGCGCGGCGCAGCTCGACAAGATGCTGACCGAGGCGCGCAAGGCGACCCCGTGGCTGCGCGAGGGCTCCTCGGTGCCGCAGCAGCAGATCATCAGAGACTTCGGCAAGTCCCGCGCCAAGGCCCAGAAAGACATCAAAGACCGGCTGCCCATGGCACGCCGGGCCGGTGCGGTGATCGGCATCGACTGGGGCGTGAAGGAGACCGCCACCACCACATCCGACACCCATGACCTCCCGCACGCCGAGCAAGGCAGGAAGGCCAAGGGGAGGCTCGGCGAAGCGGCTGCGCGCCAAGGCATGCAAGAAGGTCGCACGCCGGTGTCAGGACACCGGCTGCAAATGGGCCAAGTCCGTGGTGACCGACCATGACGCCTTAGCCGTCGAGGACTTCAAGCCGAAGTTCCTTGCCAAGACCACCATGGCCAAGAAGGCCGCCGACGCCGCCATCGGCGCCACCAAGCAGGCCTTGATCGAGATGGGCCGCAAGCACGGCCGTGCCGTGCACCTGGTGCACCCCGCGCACACCACGATGGACTGCGCGCACTGCGGAGCGAGAGCCAAGCACGCTCCCCCACTGCCTTAAGGGCGTGGGGGGACCCCCAGCCGCTGGGTGAGCGCACCCACACCTGCACCGCATGCGGGACCGTGAGCCCACGGGACAAGAACTCCGCACGCACAAGACCACCTGGGGCGTTGCTCCAGGTGGCCGCCTGAGCCAGGAATCCCCTCCCTTGAGGGAGGGGAGGATTCAAACGCGGCTGCCCGTCGCCGTATCCACCGACAGTGATATGTGACATAGTACTGACGTGAGTCAGCCACTGACCTGCGACGTCGTGGTCGTCGGAGCCGGCATGACAGGCGCCGCCTGCGCCCTGTACGCCTCCCGCGCGGGCCTGGACGTCATCATCGTGGACCGCGGCCCCGTCGCCGGCGGCACCACCGGCGCGGGCGAGGGCAACCTCCTCGTCTCCGACAAGGAACCCGGCCCCGAGCTCGACCTCGCACTCCTCTCCAACCACCTGTGGGCCGAACTGGCCCAGGAGCTCGGGGCGGCCATCGAGTACGAGGCCAAGGGCGGCGTCGTAGTGGCCACGTCCCCCGGCAGCCTCATCGCGCTGGAGCGCTTCGCCGTGGAGCAGCGGGCGGCCGGAGTCGTCGCCGAACTCGTCGCGGGCGACGCACTGTACGGTCTCGAACCCCACCTCGCCCCGGGCCTGCCCGGCGCCGTGCACTACCCGCAGGACTCCCAGGTCATGCCCGCCCTCGCCGCCGCCCACCTGGTCCGGGCCTCCGGCGCCCGCCTGTTCACCGGCCGCACGGTGACCGATGTCCTGCGCAGGGCGGACGGGACCGTGCGAGGAGTGCGCACCGACAACGGCGACATCCACACCCCGGCCGTCGTCAACGCGGCCGGCACCTGGGGCGCCGACCTCGCCGCCCTCGCGGGCACGCACCTGCCCGTTCTCCCGCGGCGCGGCTTCGTCCTCGTCACCGAACCGCTCCCGCGCATGGTCCACCACAAGGTGTACGCCGCCGACTACGTGGCCGACGTGGCCAGCGACTCGGCCGCGCTGCAGACCTCGCCGGTCGTGGAGGGCACGGCGGCGGGACCGATCCTGATCGGCGCGAGCCGTGAACGGGTCGGCTTCGACCGGTCGTTCTCAATGCCGGCCCTGCGCGCCCTCGCGGCGGGCGCGACCCGGTTGTTCCCCTTCCTGGCCGACGTCCGCGCCATCCGCTCCTACGCAGGCTTCCGCCCGTACATGCCCGACCACCTGCCCGCCATCGGCGCCGACCCCAGGGTCCCCGGCCTCTTCCACGCCTGCGGGCACGAGGGCGCGGGCATCGGGCTCGCCACCGGTACCGGGCACCTGATCGCACAGACCCTGACCGCGAAGACGCCAGACCTGGACCTGCATCCGTTCCGCCCCGACCGATTCCCCGACCGATCCCCCGAGGAGACCACGTGAGCTCCCCACTCGACCTCGCACAGGCCCACCCGCGCCCCGCCTTCACGGTCACCCTGGACGGCCGTGAGATCGAGGCGCTGCCCGGCCAGACGGTCGCCGCCGCGCTCTGGGCGGCGGGCGTCACATCGTGGCGCACGACCCGGGCCATGGGCCGCCCGCGCGGAGTCTTCTGCGGGATCGGCGTCTGCTTCGACTGCCTGGTGACCGTCAACGACCGCCCGGGGCAACGGGCTTGCCTGGTTCCCGTGCAGCCCGGCGACGCGATCCGCACCCAGGAGGGGACCGGCCACGATGACTGACCGACCTCACCTCGCCGTCATCGGCGCGGGCCCGGCGGGCCTGGCCGCGACCGTGGCTGCCGCGGCGCACGGCGTGCGGGTCACGCTCCTCGACTCGGCCGCGCAGGCGGGCGGACAGTTCTACCGCCGGCCCGCCGCCGAACTGCGCGCCCACCGACCCCAGGCGCTGCACCACGACTGGCGGACGTGGGAGCGCCTGCGGGACGGACTGGACACACACGTAAAGGCAGGCACAGCAAGGCACTTGACGGACCATCACATCTGGTTCGTCGAACGGCACCCCGGCCGGTTCACCGTGCACGCCCTGCTCGGCCCCGAGCAGGAGGACCCCGTTGCCGTGCACGCCGACGCCGTGCTCCTGGCCACCGGCGGGTACGAGAAGGTGCTGCCCTTCCCCGGCTGGACCCTCCCCGGCGTCGTCACCGCGGGCGGCGCCCAGGCCATGCTCAAGGGAACCCTCGCGGTGTCCGGACGCATCGCCGTGGTCGCCGGGACCGGGCCGCTGCTGCTCCCGGTCGCGACCGGCCTCGCCGCGGCGGGAGTGGAAGTGGCAGCGCTCGTGGAGTCCGCCGACCCCAAGGCGTTCGTACGACGGACCTTGGCACTGGCGGCACAGCCCGGCAAGCTCGCCGAAGGGGCCCGGTACGCCGCCCAGTTGGCCCGCCACCGCGTGCGCACCCTCGCCCGGCACACCGTCGTCGAGGGGCACGGCACCGAGCGGCTGGAGGCGGTGACGGTTGCCGCTCTCGACGGCGCAGGGCACATCCGGCCCGGCACCGGGCGCCGCATCCCCTGCGACACCCTCGCTGTCGGCCACGGCATGCTCCCGCACACCGACCTCGCCGAGACCCTCGGCTGCCGCCTCGACGCGATGGACGTCCACGTCGACGACGAGCAGCGTACCGATGTGTCCGGCGTGTGGGCCGCGGGCGAGACCACCGGCATCGGCGGCTCGGCCCTCGCGCTGGCCGAGGGCCACATCGCCGGACGCTCCGCCGCGGCCCGCCTCCGGGGCCGGGCACCGGACCCGCGCGAGTGGGCCGCGGCCGCCAGGACCCGTACGCGGCTGCGGGAGTTCGCCGCCGCGCTCGACTCCGTGTACGCCCCGCCCGCCCACTGGACCGAGCAGGTCACTGACGACACCGTCGTCTGCCGCTGCGAGGAGGTCACCGCGGGCGCCGTCCGCGAGGCCGTGGCTGAGCTCGGCGCCGGCGACGTACGTACCGCGAAGCTGCTGACCCGGGCCGGCATGGGCTGGTGCCAGGGCCGGATGTGCGCACCCGCGGTCGCCGGGCTCGCCGGGTGCGAACTCACCCCGTCCCGGCGGCCGTTCGCCCGCCCCGTACCGCTCGGCGTCCTCGCCCACGAGCACACTCACCCCACCGAGAGAGGATCCTCATGACCGACCACCGCCCCTGGCGCGGAGTCCTCGTCGCCACCGCGCTGCCGCTGAACGACGACCTCTCCGTGAACCGCGACCAGTACGCCGAGCACTGCGCCTGGCTCGTCGAGAACGGCTGCGACGGCGTCGTCCCCAACGGCTCGCTGGGGGAGTACCAGGTGCTCACCCCCGAGGAACGGGCCAAGGTCGTCGAGACGGCCGTCGCCGCGATCGGCGGGCAGCGCGTGATGCCCGGCGTCGCCGCGTACGGGTCCGCGGAGTCCCGTCGCTGGGCCGAGCAGGCCCGCGACGCCGGCTGCCACGCGGTGATGCTGCTGCCGCCCAACGCCTACCGCGCCGACGAGCGTTCGGTGCTCGCCCACTACGCGGAGGTCGCGAAGGCGGGGGTGCCGGTCGTGGCGTACAACAACCCGATCGACACCAAGGTCGACCTCGTACCGGAACTCCTCGCGAAGCTGCACGCGGAGGGCTACATCCACGCCGTCAAGGAGTTCTCCGGGGACGTCCGCCGCGCCTACCGGATCGCCGAACTCGCCCCGGAACTGGACCTGTTGATCGGCGCCGACGACGTGCTGCTGGAGCTGGCGATCGCGGGTGCGAAGGGCTGGGTGGCCGGTTACCCGAACGCCCTGCCCGCCGCGAGCGTGGAGCTGTACCACGCGGCGGTCGACGGAGACCTGGCCACCGCGAACCGCCTCTACCGGCAGCTGCACCCGCTGTTGCGCTGGGACTCCCAGGTGGAGTTCGTGCAGGCGATCAAGCTGTCCATGGACATCGTCGGGCGGCGCGGCGGCCCCGTCCGGCCGCCCCGTATGCCGCTGCTGCCCGAACAGGAGGCGGCCGTCCGCGCGGCCACCGAAAAGGCCGTCGCCGCCGGACTCGCCTGAATCCAGAGGGAGTTGGACCATGCGCAGCAGACTCGTCCTGCACGCCGTCGACTCGCACACCGAGGGCATGCCCACCCGCGTGATCACCGGCGGGATCGGGACCATCCCCGGCGCGACGATGAACGAGCGGCGGCTGTACTTCCGCGAACACCGCGACGACATCAAGCAGTTGCTGATGAACGAGCCGCGCGGGCACTCCGCGATGAGCGGCGCGATCCTCCAGCCGCCGGCCCGGGCCGACTGCGACTGGGGCGTCGTCTACATCGAGGTGTCCGGCTATCTGCCGATGTGCGGGCACGGCACGATCGGCGTCGCGACGGTGCTCGTCGAGACCGGCATGGTCGAGGTCGTCGAACCGGTCACCACGATCCGCCTGGACACCCCGGCCGGAGTCGTGGTCGCCGAGGTGGCGGTGGAGGGCGGCGCGGCCAGGTCGGTGACGCTGAGGAACGTGCCGTCGTTCGCGGTCGGGCTCGACCGCAAGGCGGTGTTGGCCGACGGGCGGTCAGTGACATATGACCTGGCATACGGCGGCAACTTCTACGCCATTCTCCCGCTGGACCAGTTCGGCCTCCCCTTCGACCGCTCCCGCAAGGACGACATCCTCGCCGCGGGCCTGGCCCTCATGGACGCCATCAACGCCGAGGACGAGCCCGTCCACCCCGAGGACCCGTCCATCCGCGGCTGCCACCACGTCCACCTCTACGCCCCCGGTTCCAACGCCCGCCACTCACGGCACGCGATGGCGATCCACCCCGGCTGGTTCGACCGCTCGCCCTGCGGCACCGGGACGAGCGCGCGCATGGCGCAGCTGCATGCACGCGGCGAACTCCCGCTGCACACCGAGTTCGTCAACGAGTCCTTCATCGGCACCCGTTTCACCGGCCGCCTCCTCGGCACGACCGAGGTCGCCGGCCGCCCCGCCGTCCTGCCCAGCTTCACCGGCCGCGCCTGGATCACCGGGACCGCGCAGTACCTGCTGGACCCGGAGGATCCGTTCCCGGCGGGATTCGTGCTGTAGACGACCCCGATAATGTCCGGTGACCCTAGGAGGACGACCACCATGGCCCAGCAGCAACGACCTGCCATCCCTTCCCTCGGCGGCAGGAAGCCCAACTTCCGGGAGAAGGTCGTGGACGTGCTGCGGGCCGCTCTGATCTCCGGTGAGCTGCGCCCCGGCCAGGTGTACTCGGCGCCGGCCCTCGCCCCCCGCCTGGGCGTCTCCGCGACTCCGGTGCGCGAGGCGATGCTCGAGCTGGTGAAGGAGGGCATGGTCGAGATCGTCCCGAACAAGGGCTTCCGGGTCACCGAGGTGTCCGAGAAACAGCTCGACGAGTACACCCACATCCGGTCCCTGATCGAGATCCCGACGACCGTCGGCCTCGCTGCCACCGCCGACCTCGACGACCTGAAGGCGCTCCGCCCGTTCGCCATGGAGATCGTCACCTCGGCCGCCAGAGGCAACCTCATCGACTATGTCGAGGCCGACCTGCACTTCCACCTCGGCCTGCTCGCCCTGGCCGGCAACGAGCATCTCGTGGAAGTCGTACGGGACTTGCGGCAGCGGTCACGCCTGTACGGACTGACCGCCCTGCTGGAGGCGAAGCGGTTGCAGGCCTCCGCCGAGGAGCACCTCGAACTCCTCGATGCGCTGATCGCGCGGGACGAGGAGGCGGTGCGCGAGGTGATCACCCGGCACCTCGGCCACGTCCGCGGTCTGTGGGCGGCCCACAAGGAAGACTGACGCATTTACGCAAGCCGCTTGCGTTTCTTGCGCTATTCTTGCGCGCATGACGCGACGACTTGCTGAGGTGGCGAAGAAGGTCGGGGTCAGCGAGGCCACGGTCAGCCGGGTGCTCAACGGCAAGCCCGGGGTCTCGGAGGCCACCCGGCGGGCGGTGCTGTCCGCCCTGGACGTCCTCGGCTACGAGCGGCCCACGCAGCTGCGCGGCGAACGCGCCCGGCTCGTCGGCCTCGTACTGCCCGAGCTGCAGAACCCGATCTTCCCGGCGTTCGCCGAGGTGATCGGCGGGGCCCTCGCCCAGCTGGGCCTGACGCCGGTGCTGTGCACGCAGACCAAGGGCGGCGTCTCCGAGGCGGACTACGTGGAGCTGCTGCTGCAACAGCAGGTCTCCGGCGTCGTGTTCGCCGGCGGTCTGTACGCCCAGGCCGATGCCCCGCACGACCACTACCGGCAGTTGGCCGAGCGGGGCGTCCCGGTGGTGCTGGTCAACGCCTCCATCGACGACCTCGGCTTCCCGGGCGTCTCCTGCGACGACGCGGTGGCGGTGGAGCAGGCCTGGCGGCATCTGGCCTCGCTGGGGCACGAGCGGATCGGGCTGGTGCTGGGTCCCGCCGACCATGTGCCGTCGGCGCGCAAGCTGGCCGCGGCGCAGACCATGGGGGAGCTGCCCGACGAGCACGTGGCCCGCGCCATGTTCTCGATCGAGGGCGGCCACGCCGCGGCCTCCCGGCTGATCGACCGTGGCGTCACCGGCATCATCTGCGCCAGCGACCCCCTGGCGCTCGGAGCGGTCAGGGCCGCCCGCCGCAAGGGCCTGGACGTCCCCTCGCAGGTGTCGGTCGTCGGCTATGACGACTCCGCGTTCATGAACTGCACCGAACCCCCGCTCACCACCGTCCGCCAGCCGATCGAGGCCATGGGAAGGGCAGCCGTGGAGCTGCTGAACACGCAGATCAGCGGCAGTTCCGTAACCCCCGAAGAGCTGCTGTTCGAGCCCGAGTTGGTGGTCCGGGGGTCGACTGCCCAAGTGCCTCGTCCCTGAGTTCCGCACGGCTGTTGAATAATTTCAAATTTCGCGTGACATCTTGCGGACCGATGTCGGCGGTGCTTGAGTGTGCGGCGCCCACCGCTCCTGCCACGAGGGGTCCACCGATGAGAAGCACCGGGTTCCGCCGTACATGCGTCGCGCTCAGCGTCTGTTCTCTTGCCCTCACCGCGTCCGCCTGCGGGTCGAGCGACGACTCGGCGAGCGGCAAGACCCGAATCACCGTCAACTGCGAGCCGCCCAAGAGCGCCAAGGTCGACCGCGGCTTCTTCGAGCAGGACATCGCCTCCTTCGAGAAGCGGAACCCGGACATCGACGTCGTCGCCCACGACGCGTTCCCCTGCCAGGACCCCAAGACCTTCGACGCCAAGCTCGCCGGCGGGCAGATGGAGGACGTCTTCTACACGTACTTCACCGACGCGGGGCATGTCGTCGACATCCACCAGGCGGCCGATCTCACGCCGTACATCAAGGAGTTGAAGAGCTACGGCACCCTCCAGAAGCAGCTGCGCGACATCTACACCGTCGACGGGAAGATCTACGGCATCCCGCGCACCGGCTACTCGATGGGCCTGATCTACAACCGCAAGCTCTTCGAGAAGGCCGGCCTCGACCCCGACCAGGCCCCGGCGACCTGGGACGAGGTCCGCGCCGACGCCAAGAAGATCGCAGCCCTCGGCAACGGCACCGTCGGCTACGCCGACTACAGCGCCCAGAACCAAGGCGGTTGGCACTTCACCGCCGAGCTGTACTCCCAGGGCGGCGACGTCGTAAGCGCCGACGGCAAGAAAGCCACCATCGACACCCCCGAGGGCCGTGCCGTCCTGCAGAACCTGCACGACATGCGCTGGACCGACAACTCGATGGGCAGCAAGCAGCTCCTGGTCATCAACGACGTCCAGCAGATGATGGGTTCGGGCAAGCTCGGCATGTATCTGTCCGCGCCGGACAACATTCCGATCCTGGTGAAGGAGAAGGGCGGCAACTACAAGGACCTCGCCCTCGCTCCGATGCCCGGCGGCAAGGGCACGCTCATCGGCGGCGACGGCTACATGTTCAACAAGCACGACACGCCCGCCCAGATCCACGCCGGCCTGAAGTGGCTGGACCACATGTTCCTCACCCCGGGCACGGGATTCCTCGGCGACTACGCCCGCGCCAAGAAGGCGGACGCGCCGGTCGGACTGCCCGAGCCGCGCCTGTTCACCGGCGCCGCCGACGCCAAGGACCAGCAGGTCAAGAAGGCCAACGCCAATGTGCCGGTGGCGAACTACCAGTCCTTCCTGGACGGCAACCACACCCTCCGGATGAAGATCGAGCCGCCGGACGCCCAGCAGATCTACTCCGTCCTCGACGGCACCGTCTCCGCCGTCCTCACCAAGAAGGACGCCGACATCGACCAGCTCCTCAAGGATGCCTCCGGCAAGATCGACAGCATCCTGGCCCGGGGCTGACCGGCGATGACGAAGACGGCCGAGCGGCAACCGGTCGGCAAGGTCGCCGTCCGTCCGGTCCAGGCGCCGCCTCCGGCAGGGGACCGGAGGCGGCGCCGCCTCGCCGAACAGGCCCGCGCCTACGCCTTCCTCCTCGGCGGCCTGATCTGCTTCGCCCTGTTCTCCTGGTATCCCGCGATCCGCGCGGTCGTGATCGCCTTCCAGAAGTACACGCCGGGCTCACCGCCCGAGTGGGTCGGCACCGCCAACTTCACCCGCGTCTGGCACGACCCGGAGTTCACCGCCGCCTGGCGCAACACCCTCACCTTCACCCTGCTCGCCCTGCTCATCGGCTTCGCGATCCCGTTCGTGATGGCCCTCGTCCTCAATGAGCTCCGGCACGCCCAGGCCTTCTTCAGGGTCGTGGTCTATCTGCCGGTGATGATCCCGCCGGTGGTCAGCGCCCTGCTCTGGAAGTGGTTCTACGACCCCGGGGCCGGCCTCGCCAACGAGGCGCTGCGCTTTCTGCACCTGTCCACCTCGAACTGGTCCAACGGCGCCGACACCGCCCTCATCTCCCTTGTGATCGTGGCGACTTGGGCCAACATGGGCGGCACCGTCCTGATCTACCTGGCCGCCCTCCAGTCCATCCCCGGCGAGCTCTACGAGGCCGCGGAACTCGACGGCGCGAACCTGCTCCAGCGCATCCGGCATGTGACCGTCCCGCAGACCAGGTTCGTCATCCTGATGCTGATGCTCCTGCAGATCATCGCGACGATGCAGGTGTTCACCGAGCCGTTCGTGATCACCGGGGGCGGCCCGGAGAACGCCACGGTCACCGTCCTCTACCTGATCTACAAGTACGCCTTCCTCTACAACGACTTCGGCGGCGCCTGCGCGCTCAGCGTCATGCTTCTCGTCCTGCTCGGCGCGTTCTCGGCGCTCTATCTGCGGCTCACCCGCACCGAGGGGGACACATGAGCACCCGGACCCTCGTCTCCCCGGCCACGCTCGCCCGCCCCCGCGGAAGGGCCGTCTACTGGACGGTGTTCAGCGGCGTGGTCCTGCTCTTCGCCCTCGCCTTCCTCTTCCCCGTCTACTGGATGGTGACCGGCGCGATGAAGTCGCCGGACGAGGTGGCGCAGACCCCGCCCACCATCATTCCCAAGCACTGGCACCTCGGCGGCTACACCGACGCCTGGGACCTGATGCAGCTGCCGCAGCACCTGTGGAACACGGTGGTGCAGGCGGCCGGAGCCTGGGCGTTCCAGCTGGTCTTCTGCACGGCCGCCGCCTACGCCCTGTCCAAACTGCGGCCCGCCTTCGGCAAGTTGATCCTCGGCGGCATCCTCGCCACGCTCATGGTCCCGGCCCAGGCCCTCGTCGTACCGAAGTACCTCACCGTCGCCGACCTGCCGCTGATCCACACCAGCCTGCTCAACGACCCCCTCGCGATCTGGCTCCCGGCCGTCGCCAATGCCTTCAACCTCTACCTGCTCAAGCGGTTCTTCGACCAGATCCCGCGCGATGTGCTGGAGGCCGCCGAGATCGACGGCGCGGGGAAGCTGCGCACCCTGTGGTCGATCGTGCTGCCCATGTCGCGGCCGGTGCTCGGCGTCGTGTCGATCTTCGCCCTGGTGGCCGTGTGGCAGGACTTCCTCTGGCCGCTGATGGTCTTCTCCGACACCGACAAACAGCCCATCAGCGTGGCACTCGTCCAGCTGTCGCAGAACATCCAACTGACCGTGCTCATCGCGGCGATGGTGATCGCCAGCATCCCGATGGTCGCCCTGTTCCTGCTCTTCCAGCGACACATCATCGCCGGGATCAGCGCGGGCAGCACCAAGGGCTGACGCCCTCCCTCCGACAGAAAGGCAAGCACAGTGGGACAGCCCCGCCATGCCCAGAAGGAGTGGTGGCGCTCCGCCGTCATCTACCAGGTGTACGTCCGCAGCTTCGCCGACGGCGACGGCGACGGCACCGGCGACCTCGCGGGCGTCCGGTCGAAGCTGCCGTACCTCGCCGAACTCGGCGTGGACGCCCTGTGGTTCAGCCCCTGGTACCTCTCGCCGATGAAGGACGGCGGCTACGACGTCGCCGACTACCGTGCCATCGACCCGTCCTTCGGCACGCTCGCCGAGGCCGAGAAGCTGATCGCCGAGGCCCGAGAGCTCGGCATCCGCACCATCGTCGACATCGTCCCGAACCACGTCTCCGACCGGCACCCCTGGTTCCGCGCCGCCCTCGCCGGCGGCCCGGAGCGCGAGCTCTTCCACGTCCGCCCCGGCCGCGGAGCCCACGGCGAACGCCCGCCCAACGACTGGACGTCCCAGTTCGGCGGCCCCGCCTGGACCCAACTGCCCGACGGTGACTGGTACTTGCACCTCTTCGCCCCCGAACAGCCGGACCTGAACTGGGCCCACCCGGCCGTCCGCCAGGAGCACGAGGACATCCTGCGCTTCTGGTTCGAGCGGGGCGTCGCCGGAGTCCGCATCGACTCGGCCGCCCTCCCCGCCAAGGACCCCGCCCTGCCGGACTTCGTCGAGGGCCGAGACCCGCACCCGTACGTGGACCGCGACGAACTCCACGACATCTACCGGTCCTGGCGCACGATCGCCGACGAGTACGACGGCGTCTTCGTCGGCGAGGTCTGGCTCCCCGACTCCGAACGCTTCGCCCGCTATCTGCGCCCCGACGAACTGCACACCGCCTTCAACTTCGCCTTCATGACCTGCCCTTGGGACGCCGACAGGCTGCGTACGTCCATCGACGAGACGCTCGCCGAGCACGCGCCCGTGGGCGCCCCGGCCACCTGGGTGCTGTGCAACCACGACGTCACGCGGACGGTGACCCGCTACGGCCGCACGGACACCGGCTTCGACTTCACCACCAAGGCCTTCGGCACGCCGACCGACCTCGCCCTCGGCACCCGGCGCGCCCGCGCGGCCGCCCTGCTGTCGCTCGCCCTGCCCGGCGCCTTCTACATCTACCAGGGCGAGGAACTGGGCCTGCCCGAGGCCGACATCCCCCGCGACCGCATCGAGGACCCGATGCACTTCCGCTCCGGCGGCACCGACCCGGGCCGCGACGGCTGCCGGGTCCCGCTGCCGTGGTCCTCGCGGGAACCGTATGCGGGCTTCGGTTCCCGCGAGGAGCCGTGGCTGCCGCTGCCCGAGGACTGGGCGTCATACGCGGTCGACCGTCAGGCGCAGAACCCCGGCTCGATGCTCGGCCTCTACCGCATGGCGATCACGATCCGCCCCGTCTTCGGCGACGAGCCGCTCACCTGGCTGACCGCACCCTCGGGCGTGCTCGCGTTCAGCCGAGCCAAGGGTGCCGTGTGCGTGGTCAACCTCGCGGATACGCCGACCGATCTCCCTCCCCACACTCAACTCCTCCTCGCCAGCGGCCCGTTGACCCCGGACGGCCGTCTGCCGCAGGACACCGCGGTCTGGCTGCGCGCCTGAAAGCGCACCCGACCGCACCACCCCACCACCCCGCTATCCCCGCACCCCCACCCCGAAGGGATCAGCACATGCACAGGACCAGATCTGTCAGGCGCATGCCGGCGATCGGCGCGGTCGTCGCCCTCTCCGCCGGCATGCTCGTCACCCTCGCCCCCGCCGCCCACGCAGCCTCCGGCGCCACCCTCCCCTTCACCTCCGTCGAGGCCGAGTCGGCGACCACCACCGGCACCAAGATCGGCCCCGACTACACCCAGGGCACCCTCGCCTCCGAGGCCTCCGGACGCCAGGCCGTACGGCTCACCTCAGGCCAGCGCGTCGAGTTCACCGTGCCGCGCGCGTCGAACGCCGTGAACGTCGCCTACAGCGTCCCGGACGGCCAGTCCGGCTCGCTCGACGTGTACGTCAACGGCACCAAGCTCGCCAAGACGCTCCCGGTGACATCCAAGTACTCGTACATCGACACCGGTTGGATCCCCGGCGCCAAAACGCACCACTTCTTCGACAACACCCGTCTCCTGCTCGGGCAGAGCGTGCAGGCGGGCGACAAGGTCGCCTTCGAGTCGACGGGCACCCAAGTCACCGTCGACGTCGCCGACTTCGAGCCGGTGGACGCGGCCGCCGGCCAGCCCGCCGGCTCGGTCTCGGTCACCTCCAAGGGCGCCGACCCCAGCGGCAACGGCGACTCCACGCAAGCCTTCCGGGACGCCATCTCCGCCGCCCAAGGGGGAGTGGTCTGGATCCCGCCGGGCGACTACAAGCTGACGTCCTCGCTCAGCGGCGTGCAGAACGTCACCCTGCAGGGCGCCGGCAGCTGGTACTCGGTCGTGCACACCTCCCGCTTCATCGACCAGTCCAGCTCCTCCGGAGGCGTGCACATCAAGGACTTCGCGGTGATCGGCGAGGTCACCGAGCGCGTCGACTCCAACCCGGACAACTTCGTCAACGGCTCGCTGGGGCCCAACAGTTCGGTCTCCGGCATGTGGCTGCAGCACCTCAAGGTCGGCCTCTGGCTGATGGGCAACAACGACAACCTGGTCGTCGAGAACAACCGCATCCTCGACACCACCGCCGACGGCCTCAACCTCAACGGCAATGCCCGCGGGGTCCGCGTCCGCAACAACTTCCTGCGCAACCAGGGCGACGACGCCCTTGCGATGTGGTCGCTGTACTCGGCCGACACGAACAGCAGCTTCGAGAACAACACCATCTCGCAGCCGAACCTCGCCAACGGCATCGCGATCTACGGCGGCACCGACATCGCCGTCAAGAACAACCTGGTCTCGGACACCAACGCCCTCGGCAGCGGCATCGCGATCTCCAACCAGAAGTTCCTCGACCCGTTCTCCCCGCTGTCCGGCACGATCACGGTCGACGGCAACACGCTCGTCCGCGCCGGCGCGATGAACCCCAACTGGAACCACCCGATGGGCGCGCTGCGCGTCGACTCCTACGACAGCGCCATCAACGCCACGGTCGACATCACCAACACGACGGTCACCGACAGCCCGTACAGCGCCTTCGAGTTCGTCTCCGGCGGCGGGCAGGGCTACCCCGTCCGCAACGTCACCGTGGACGGCGCGACCGTCAAGAACACCGGCACGGTCGTCGTCCAGGCCGAGGCACAGGGCGCGGCCACCTTCCGCAACGTCACGGCGACGGGCGTCGGCGCCGCCGGCATCTACAACTGCCCCTACCCGGCGAGCTCGGGCACCTTCACCCTCACCGACGGCGGCGGCAACTCCGGCTGGCGCAGCACCTGGTCGGACTGCTCGACCTGGCCCCAGCCCGGCCAGGGCAACCCGGACCCGGACCCGAGCCGCAACCTCGCCAAGGGCCGCCCGGCCACCGCGACCGGCTCCCAGGACGTCTACACCCCCGGCAAGGCGGTCGACGGTGACGCCAACAGCTACTGGGAGTCCACCAACAACGCCTTCCCGCAGGCCTGGACGGTCGACCTGGGCTCGTCGTACGCGGTCCGGCGCCTGGTGCTGAAGCTGCCGCCGTCGTCCGCGTGGGGCGCGCGCACGCAGACCATCACCGTGCTGGGCAGCACGGACGGCTCGAACTACTCGACCGCGGTCGGCTCAGCCGACTACCGCTTCGACCCGGCGAGCGGCAACACGGCCACCGTCTCCCTGCCCGCGAGCACGAACCTGCGCTATCTGCGTCTGTCCGTCAGCGCCAACACGGGCTGGCCCGCTGGCCAGTTCAGCGAGGTGGAGGCGTATCTGACTTCGTGACCGCGTCCTGCTCGTCCCCGCGCTTCGCCGCCTGGATCTGCTCGTACACATGGGTCCGCAGCTCGGCGAAGCGCGGGGCCACCCGTGTGTGCAACTGGTCGCGCTCGTCGGGCAGATCGACCTTCAGCTGTTCCTGCACGACGGTGGGGGAGGCGGACAGCACGACGACCCGCTCGCCGAGGTACACGGCCTCGTCGATGTCGTGCGTGACGAACAGGATCGTCATCCCGCGCTCCCGCCACAGCCGCCGTACCAGGTCCTCCAGGTCGGCTCGTGTCTGTGCGTCGACCGCCGCGAACGGCTCATCCATCAGCAGGATGTCGGGCTCGTACGCCAGCGCCCGCGCGATGGCGACGCGCTGCTGCATACCGCCGGACAGCTGCCACGGGTATGCGCCGACCGCGTCCGAGAGGCCGACGGACTCCAGTGCGTCCGCGACGAGCTCCTTGCGGCGGGATGTGCTCAAGTCCTTCTGCTTCAGGGGGAGTTCGACGTTCTCGCCCACCCGCATCCACGGGAACAGACTGCGCCCGTACTCCTGGAAGACGAACGCCATCCCGGGCGGCGGTCCGCTCACCGGCTTTCCCGCGAGCAGTACTTGGCCCGACGTCGGCGCGAGCAGTCCGCCCACGCACTTCAGCAGGGTCGTCTTGCCGCAGCCCGACGGGCCGACCAGACAGACCAGTTCGCCGGCCTCGACCGTGAAGGTGAGGTCGCGCACCGCCTCCACGCGGCGGCCGGACTGCTCGTAGACCTTCCGCAGGCCGTGTACGTCGAGCATGGACCGCCCTTTCGCGAGGTTCACGTGGACCTTCGGGTGGACGCGCGCAGGCCGTGGTACCAGCCGAGCACCCGGCGCTCGACGAGCTGGAACACGACGGAGAGCAGGAAACCGAGCAGGCCGAGGACGAGGATCCCCGTCCACATGTCGGGGACGGCGAAGCTGCGCTGGAACTGGACGACGGTGAAGCCGATGCCGTTGCTGGCCGCGATCATCTCGCTGATGACCATCAGGATGATGCCGATGGAGAGGGCCTGGCGCAGGCCCGCGAAGATCTGCGGACTCGCCGAGCGCAGGACCAGGTTGCGCAGCCGGGCGAGGCCGGTGATGCCGTAGGAGCGGGCCGTCTCCAGCATCACCGGGTCGACCGCGCGCACGCCCTCGACCGTGTTGAGCAGGATCGGCCAGACACAACCGCTCGCGATCACGACGATCTTCATCGTGTCGCCGATGCCCGCGAACAGCATGATGACCGGGACGAGGACGGGCGGCGGCACCGCCCGCAGAAACTCCAGGACCGGTTCGCACACCGCGCGCACCCGCCGGTAGGAGCCGATGAGCGTGCCGAGCGCGATGCCGGCGACGGCCGCCGCCGCAAAGCCGGCCGTGAGCCGGAGCAGGCTCGGGACCACGTCCGTGCGCAGGCGTTCGCCGGTCCAGACGTCCGGGAAGGTCTTCAGGATCGTCCGCAGGGGAGGCCAGAACGGGTCCGTGCTGCCGTCGGACCCGGCCCACCACACGGCGACCAGCACCGCGGGCAGCGCGACCACGAACAGCAGCCGCAGCAGCAGACGCCTCACACCGCCACCTCCCCGCGCACCGACTGGTGCCACACCAGAGCCCGCCGCTCCACCGCACGCGCGCCCACGTTGATGAGCAGCCCCAGCAGCCCGGCGACCACGACGAGCGCATACATCTCCGGCACGGCCTGGGAGGTCTGCGCGACCGCGATCCGCGCGCCCAACCCCGGTGCGCCGATGACGAGTTCGGCGGTGATGGCGAGGATCAGCGCCACCGCCGCGGCGAGCCGCACACCCGTCATGACGTACGGCAGTGCCGTCGGCCACAGCACATGGCGGACCCGGGCCCAGGTGCCGAGACCGTACGACCGCGCCGTCTCCTCGGCGACCGGGTCGACGTCCTGGACGCCGTAAAGGGTCTGGATGAGGACCTGCCAGAAGGACGCGTACACCACCAGCAGGAGCACGGAGCGGAGTTCGGAGCCGTAGAGGAGCACCGCCAGGGGAATCAGGGCGACCGAGGGAATCGGGCGCAGGAACTCGATCGTCGAGGCCGTCGCCTCGCGCAGATACGGCACGATCGAGATCAGCACGCCGACGACGACACCCGCGCCGACCGCGATGGCGAGGCCGATCGCCCAGCCGGTGAGGGTGTCGCCGAGCGCCGACCAGAAGGCGCCGTCGGCGAGTTCGTCCCCGAGGGCGGAGGCGATACGGCTGGTCGGCGGGAAGTAGGCCTCCTTGACGAGGCCGAGCCGCGGCACCGCCTCGCCCAGGGCGAGGAAGGCCGCGAGTCCGGCCGCACCGAGGGCGGCGTTCGCACCCCTCACGGCAGCAGCGTGTCGAGGTCGGGCGCCTTCTTGAAGAAGCCGAACTCCTGGCCGAGCTTGGCCTGTGTCTCGATCGAGGCGCGGTTCGCGCCGGCCGGCCACTTCGGCAGGGTCACCTTGGCCAGCACCGACGCCGGGACCTTGGTGTACGTGGCGACGATCTGGCGTACCTCGTCGGGGTGGGCGTCCGCGTAGGCGAGGGACTCGGCGGTGGCCGTCCGGAACTTCTTCACCACGGCCGGGTTCTTCTGCGCGTACTGCGTCGACGTGAAGTACATGGCGACGGTGAGGTCCGGCGCCACGTCGACCAGCGGCGAGGAGATCTCCCGGCCGCCCTGGTCCTTGATGGTGGTGAGCGCGGGTTCCACGGCCATCGCGGCGTCGACCTGTCCCTTGTCCAGCGCGACCGGCATCTGGTCGAAGGGGATCTCGACGAACTTCACCTTGTCCGGGTCGCCGCCCGCCTTCTTCACCGACTCCCGGACCGACAACTCGACCACGTTCTTGAGGGTGTTGACGGCGACCTTCTTGCCCTCCAGGTCCTTCGCCGACTTGATGGAGCTGTCCTTCTTCACCAGCGTTGCGCCGAAGTCCTTGCCCTGCACCCCTGTTGAGGCGACCCCATTCGAAATCGCCTTCAGGGAGACGCCGTTGGACTGGGCGAGCATCAGGGAGAACACGTTGGAGAAGCCGAACTGATACTGCCCGGAAGCCACCGCGGGCACGATGGCGGCCCCGCCCGCCGCCAGTGTCGGTGACAGCTTCAGCCCCTGCTTCTCGTAGAAGCCCTTCTTCTCGCCGAGATAGAGGGGCGCGACATCGACGATCGGGATGAGCCCTACCTTGACCGTGGTGATGCCCCCGGACGACGTGCTCCCGCTCGACGAGCCGCCACCCGACGAGCCACAGGCCGTCGCGGCGAGCAACAAGGCGCCGGTGGTGAGACCGGCGAGCAGACGACGCATGGCTCCTCCTGTGCAGACAACGGTGTTCCGACAGGCTGTGCGCGCACCGCACAGTAATGCCCAACTGGCGTGCACGGAACCTAGAGCCACGCGTCCTGCGCGGTCAATGGCTCGGCTGACGAAATTGTTGACACTTTGGCGGAGCCCTGCGGCCGACGCGTCAGAGGTCGAGGACGAGCCTCCCTCCGCGGCAGCGGGACACACAGATCATCATGGTCTCCCCGCTCTCCCGCTCCTCGTCGGTGAGCACCGAGTCCCGGTGGTCCGGGGTGCCTTCGAGGACGTCGGTCTCGCAGGTGCCGCAGGTGCCCTCGGTGCAGGAGAACAGCACCTCGACACCGGCGGCGCGCACGGCGTCGAGCACGGAGACGTCCGGCGCGACCGTCACCGTACGGCCGCTCTGCGCCAGCTCGACCTCGAACTCGCTGCTCTCGCCGACCTGTTGGGCCTTCGGCGAGAACCGCTCGACCCGCAGCCGCTCGGCCGGGCAGCGCTCCTCGACCGCGTCCAGCAGCGGCCCTGGACCGCAGCAGTACACCAGCGTGCCGTCGGGGATGTCGTCCAGCACGGAAGCAAGGTCCAGCAGTCCGGTCTCGTCCTGCGGGGCGACGGTCACCCGGTCGCCGTACCGCCCCAACTCCCCAGTAAATGCTATGGAGTTGCGGGTGCGACCGCCGTACAGCAGCGTCCACTCCGCGCCGGCTGCCTCCGCCGCGGCCAGCATCGGCAGGATCGGCGTGATGCCGATACCGCCGGCGATGAACCGGTAGCGAGGCGCGGACTCCAACCGGAAATGGTTGCGCGGCCCGCGCACCCGCACTTTGTCGCCCTGCCCCAACTGCTCGTGCACATGCGCGGATCCGCCCCGCCCGTCGGGCTCGCGCAGCACGGCGATCCGCCACACGGACCGGTCCGCCGGGTCGCCGCACAGCGAGTACTGCCGCTCCAGCTCCGGCCCGAGCACGACGTCGACATGGGCGCCCGGCTCCCAGGCCGGCAGGTCCTCGCCGAGCGGATGGCGCAGGGTGAGGGCGAGCACGCCGTCGGCCGCGAACTCGCGGCGGTCGACGACGAGTTCGGCTTCGTACACGGTCATGAGCTGTTTCCTTGGGGCGCGCTGGGGGAGTGTCCTTCGGGGTGGGCGAGCATCCACTCCCACATCTCGATCGGATCCTGGGCGCTGTGCTCGGCGCCGCAGTGACAGGTGCCGTGCAGGACGTCGGTGCCCGGCAGCCAGTCGATGCGGTAGATCTCGCCGGTGGGGCTGCTGCTCACAGGACCTTCTCCACGGGCTTGTCGCCCTCCTCGACCAGACGGGCGAGGATACGGCGGGCGGCCAGGCCGCCGGTGTCGATGTTGATGCTCAGCTCCTGGTAACCGGTGCGTTCGGTGCCGAGCGTCTTGTACAGCAGGTTGAGCGCGACCACGTCCTGCATGACCACGGTGTGGTTGTTGCTCCGCATGAACTCGGTGACCTCGGTGTCCTGCGTCGCCCAGTCGCGCGAGACGGCCCAGAAGTCGTACACCTTGCCGTCCGTCGACGGCGTGATCGCGTACGTGATCTCGGTGTGGAAGCCGTTCGGGTCACTGCCGTCCGCCTCCGGCAGGACGCCGACCGGCGCGATCCGGCTGTGCAGCAGATACAGGCAGGGCGCGTGGTACTCGATGTCCTGCCAGCGTGTGATCCGGCCCTGGATGCCGGTGGAGTTGGCGTAGAACGGCGGGCACTCGGCGTCGTCCATGTGCCGGCTGACCCGCACGATGCCGGCGCCCTCGTCGACCTCGGTGGTGATCGGCGTCTCGGCGACCTCGGGGGTGCCGATGTAGCCGCCGTGCAGATACGTCTCGTGGGAGAGGTCGAGGAGGTTGTCGACGAGCAGCCCGTAGTCGGCGTCGATCGGCTCCATGCCGCGGACGGTGACCCAGCCGGGCGCGTCGAGGTGCCGGGCCCGCGGAATGGTGTCGGCGTCCGCGAGCGCCGGGTCGCCGATCCACACCCACACCAGGGAGTCCTGCTCGACCACGGGGTAGGAGGCGACACGGGCGGTGCGGGGTATGCGCTTCTGCCCCGGCACGTACACGCACGTACCGGTCGTGTCGTACGTGAACCCGTGGTACCCGCACACGAGTTTGTCGCCGTCGAGCCGGCTGGGCTTCTCGTGCAGCGGGAACCGGCGGTGCACACAGCGGTCGGCGAGCGCGACCGGCGTGCCGTCCTCCTCGGTCCGGTAGAAGACGAGGGGCTCGCCGAGGATCGTACGACCGAGAAGCTCCTCGCGGCCGACCTCATGGCTGTAGGCGGCGACGTACCACTGGTTTCTGGCAAAAGCGGTGATGTGCGGCATGGCAGTTCCCGTCCCTGTCGGCGGGGCTCCGGCGCCCCGCGTGCCGTGGTTGGAATCAGGGTCGTGAGGCTTGTATCGGTTCGGCAAGGCGGCTTCTGCCAGGCGGAAGGACTTCTGTAAAGAGGCTGGTCAGAGCCCTGTTCTGTCAGCCCCCAGTCGCCAGAGTAGGTAGCCCGGGTGGTGCTGCTGTTCGGTTCGCGCTTGGGTTAGCCGGAGAGGGCGACGGCGAGTGCGACTACTCACTGCGTAGCGTTAATCGCCCAAACATGTCCACTTAATTGCAAATGTGATACCCGTCTGTTGATGGATGCTCGGTACAGCGGCAAGAATCAGCATCATTGCAGGTCAACTACTGATCGTTTTGGAGTCTGGGGCCCTCGGGTCGAATCCGGGTCGAATCCGCACCCTTTTAGGGTGTTGAGCGTGTCGCCGCTGGTCAGGGCGGTGTGAGGTCACGTGCTGGTTCGCCTCGTGTACGGGGACGGCGCGACGAGCAGTCGGACCGATGAGCCGCTGAAGAGGCGCTGAGTGGCTGTGGTCGACTGCCAGGCGCAGGGGGCTCACCAGCGGATTCTTCGCTGGTGGTGGTGCACGCCTTTCGTGATCATGTCCTGCGGAAATGTCTTCAGGCGGGACGGCTGATGCGCGACGGCGCGGGAATGGCGGTTCCTGGCTGAGACCGACCTGCCGGGCGGCAGGGGCCATCCAGGAGACGGGTGGTAGGCGGGTGGCGTGGCCGGCTGCCCCGCCGCCTCGCGAGGCAGCCGGCGCTCTCGCAACATCCGGTACGCCCCGGAACTGCCATACCTCAACGAGTTCATGGACCTCCGCGAGGGCCCTTGTATGGTGCTCAGGTAAGTCTCGCCCGTGGCTGGGCAGTTGAGGGAGTTCACATCTTCTGTGTCCAGGTCGACACTGGCGTCGTCGGTGGCGGTGAGGTCCCCCGCGCGGGGTGACGGACGCCCGTGCGCCCACGGCGAACGGGGCAGCCTGGAAGCCCGCTTCAGCGGGACGACCCTCGCTTGGGACACCGTGGAGGCGGTTGAGCAGGGTCGGTCGACGGAACTCACCTCGCGGTACGAGGCGAACGGCATCCTGACCGCCGCGAGTGACGCCATCGTGCTGGACCTGATCCGCGAGGGCGGCAACCGCACCGGCGAGGCCATCGTCGGCCTGGTCTTTCGTCGTACGCGGAAAGACCGCCTCGAAGAGTCAACAACGCAACCTTTCGTGCGACTTGGGTACCCGGTGGTCGACCCGGCTCGGCTCGTGCGCGAGTTGTCGACGGCCCAGCAGCAGATCGTGTCCGCAGCGCGGGACTCTCCCATGCTGTACGGCTCATCGTGGTGGCCGAACAGCCCGCCGTGCTCGACCCTGACGGGCGAAGCCGTCACCCTGATGACCGGGGGTAGCGAACACGTCTCCCCGGACCGCACCACTCCGCGGCGCACCGGGGCTCGAAGTCCAAGGACTACGCCACACAGACGAAACCGGACCCCTGGATCTCACTCTCCATTCCGGTGAGATCGCGGTTTCTCCGGGCTCGTCGGCTCCGCGTCGGTCTGAGATCCTGGAAGCGATCTACGGGGCGCGCAGGCCCAGCGGCGGCGCGTTCCGGTCGAGGGGCGTGCGCTACGCCCCAGCGGCGTCCGCTCGGGCCGGCCTACCCGAGCGCGACGCGCGTTACGCGAGGCGGACTGGTTGTGGCCGACTCGCCCGGCATGTCGCGCCCGGATGGTTGCCGGATACCGGATGCGGGTCGGCTCCATCTCGAACAGAACGGCTGGTACAGCGGCAGAATTCGCAGAGTTGCAGATCAAGGCTGGTCGTTGCCGCGATAGGAGGGGGCGAGGTCGAATCCGGGTCGAATTTGCCTTCCTTTCGCCAGATTCGGTGCGTTGTTGCAGGTCAACAGTGTGATCAGACGTCGTGTGTCTGGTCGCGTGAGCGGCTGCCGAACCCGAGGGCCGAGGGGCGGTCACCGGCAGGTTCTTCGTCTGCTGGTCGTACACGGTTGGCGATCCGTTGACCAGCAAAGATTCCCTCGGTGGAGGCCAGGATTGATTCCTTGGCCCGGAATGGCCCGGACCTTGTTGAGTCCGGCACGAATCCGCAGTCGTTCCCGTTCTTCGGCTAGGGGGAGGGGCTGGTCATCCCGAGTGGCCGAGGATCTGCGCGGACAACGGCCTTCGTGCCGAGCAGCCGTAGGCGGACTGGTTCTTCAACAGCTCTCAGTCCACCTCGGCATCGCATTGCCTGGCTAGCCGGACCGCGCCGCCGATCGGAAGGGGGCCGGGAACGAGCGGCCCAAGCGCTCGGCACTTCAGTGCCCAGGTGACTCGCTGATCTGGCCGTGTGGTCGCAGTGGACCTCTTGAAGCTCCGCTCGCCGACTCGGATGCAGTTGGACCACTTCCTGGTCCGGATCTTGGTCTAGGGCAGGGATCCGGACCATCCCCGGGGCAGCCCTGACGCTTGGTCGCGCATTCGTGTTGTGGTGGCGCGAAGCCACCGTGTCCTTGAAGTTGAGGACCTGCGAATTCCGGCCGGTCTGTGGACTCCAGGGAGGCCTGCCGATGAACTGACTTGGGCGTTGACTCCCCGGAGTATCGGCAGAGCCACGGGATCAGCTGGTATCGCAGGTTGGAGTCCTTTTCTCGTTGGACAAACTCTCAGAGGTGGATCCAGGTCGCATGGACCTTCACCCAGCGGGCCCGCGCCTCCGGCCTGCTGCCCTCCATGGGCTCGGTCGGAGACTGCGTCGACTGTCAACGCGATGATGGAGTCCTTCTGGGTCGGCTAACGCAGGCACCGTCCCTCGTGATGTTGACTGCCGTCGGGTACGAGCTTTAAGACAGTGTGATGCCGAGTCGCTCCGCGAGCTCGTGGGCCTCGGCGCCGTACGTCTCCCGGATCCGTACGCCGTCGGGGCCGACGTCGAAGACGCCGAAGTCCGTGTAGACGCGGCTGACGCAGCCGATGCCGGTGAGGGGGTAGGTGCACTGCGGTACGAGTTTCGGTTCGCCGGTGCGGGTGAAGAGCGTCATCATCACGTAGACGTCCTTGGCCCCGGTGGCGAGGTCCATCGCGCCGCCGACGGCGGGGATGTCGTCGGGCTTGCCGGTGGTCCAGTTGGCGAGGTCGCCGTCGAAGGCGACCTGGTAGGCGCCGAGGACGCAGACGTCGAGGTGTCCGCCGCGCATCATGGCGAAGGAGTCGGCGTGGTGGAAGTACGCCGCCCCCGGCAGCTCGGTCACCGGGACCTTGCCGGCGTTGGTCAGGTCGGGGTCGACCGTGTCGCCCTCGGCCTTCGGACCCATGTTGAGCATGCCGTTCTCGGTGTGCAGCACCACTCCGGAGTCGGCCGGCAGATGGTCGGCGATCTTGGTGGGCTGCCCGATACCGAGGTTGACGAAGGCGCCGGCCGGGATGTCGCGTGCGATGACGGCGGCCAGTTCGTCCATCGAGAGCCGGTGGTCGGCGCCCGTCGGCGCCCCTGCGTACGTGGTGGTCATCGAGCCCCCTGCACGGTGTAGTGACGGGCCGTCGCCTGGACGACCCGGTCGACGTAGACGGACGGGGTGACGATGGCCTCCGGGTCGAGCTTCCCGGGCTCGACGACCTGGTCGACCTGGACGATGGTCGTTGTCGCGGCCGTGGCCATGACCGGTCCGAAGTTGCGGGCGGTCTTTCGATAGACGAGGTTGCCCATCGCATCCGCGACGTGCGCGCCGATCAGCGCGTAGTCGCCCTTGATGGGGTACTCCAGCAGGTACTTCCGGCCGTCGATCTCGCGCTCCTCCTTGCCCTCGGCCAGCGGCGTGCCGACCGCGGTCGGGCAGTAGAACGCGCCGATGCCGGCGCCGGCCGCGCGCATCCGCTCGGCGAGGTTGCCCTGCGGCACCACCTCGAGCTCGATCTTCCCCGCGCGGTAGAGGCCGTGGAAGACCCAGGAGTCGGCCTGGCGTGGAAAGGAACAGAGCACCTTGCGCACCCGGCCGGCGGCCAGCAGCGCGGCCAGCCCGACGTCGCCGTTGCCGGCGTTATTTGACACGATCGTGAGGTCCTTCGCGCCCTGTCGGATGAGCGCGTCGATCAGGTCGAACGGCATCCCGGCCAGGCCGAAGCCGCCGACGAGGACGGTGGACCCGTCCTCGATCCCGGCGACCGCCGCGTCGGCACTCTCGACGATCTCCGCCCTGCTCACTGGGCCGCCTCCGTGACACCGCAGTTCTCGAGAACGACGGCCAGCCCCTGACCGACCCCGATACAGATCGCGGCGACGCCGTAGCGCTGCTTCGTCTCGCGCAGCACCTTGGCCAGCGTGGCGAGGATGCGTCCGCCCGAGGCGCCCAGCGGGTGCCCGATCGCGATGGCGCCGCCCTTCTGGTTGACGATGGCGGGGTCGATCTTCCACGCGTCGACGCAGGCGAGCGACTGCACGGCGTAGGCCTCGTTGAGCTCGACCGCGCCGACCTGGTCCCAGCCGATCCCGGCCCGGGCCAGCGCGCGGTTCGCAGCCTCGACCGGGGCGTAGCCGAAGGCCTGCGGCTCCAGCGCCATCACGCCGCGGCCCACGATGCGGGCTATCGGGTCGGCCCCGATGGTGGCCGCCGCCTTCTCGCTGCCCAGCAGCACCGCGGAGGCACCGTCGTTGAGCGGGCTGGCGTTGCCCGCGGTGATGGTGCCGCCCTGCTCAGGCGTACGGAAGGATGGCTTGAGCCCGGCCAGCACCTCCGGCGTGGATCCGGGTCGGATACTCTCGTCGCGGGTCAGGTCGACGCCTTCGACGGGCGCCACCAGGTCGTCGTAGAAGCCCGACTCCCAGGCCGCGTGGGCGAGTTGGTGGGAGCGGACGGCGAACTCGTCCTGCCGCTCGCGGGAGATCCCGAAGCGTTCCTGGAGCTGCTCGTTGGCCTCGCCGAGGCCGACCGTCCACTCCTTCGGCATCCGCGGGTTGACCAGCCGCCAGCCGAGCGTGGTCGAGACCGCGGTGACGTCGCCTGCCGGGAACGGCTTCGCCGACTTGGGCAGCACCCACGGCGCGCGTGTCATCGACTCCACGCCACCGGTCAGCACCACCTCGGCATCGCCGGACTCGATGGTCCGGCTGGCCGTCATCGCCGCGTCGAGACTGGAGCCGCACAGCCGGTTGACCGTGGTGCCGGGCACGCTCACCGGAAGCCCGGCGAGCAGCGCGGCCATGCGGCCGACGTTGCGGTTCTCCTCGCCAGCGCCGTTGGCGTTGCCCCACACCACGTCGTCGATCGCGGCGTGGTCGAGGCCCGGCACCCTGGCGAGCGTTGAGGTGATCGCGGCGGCGGCGAGGTCGTCGGGGCGGACGCCGGCCAGCGCGCCGTTGAAGCGACCGAACGGCGTCCGTGTCGCGGCGTAGATGAAAGTACTCATGGCAGGGACGCTAGTCCCGGGCCACGATATTCTGAAGTACGCATATCCGGTTCGATTGATATGGATGACATATGGATCTGCGTCATCTGCGGTACTTCGTTGCGGTGGCCGAGGAGCGCCACTTCGGTCGGGCCGCCGAGCGGCTCCACATGGCCCAGCCGCCGCTCTCCCAGCAGATCCGCCAGCTGGAAGCCGAGTTGGGCGTCGAGCTGCTCCACCGCACCACACGCCGCGTCGACCTCACCGAGGCCGGCCGGGCCTACCTCGAGCGGGCGCGCGCGATCCTCGCCGACGTCGACGAGGCCGCCCATCACGCACGGCGCGTCGCTGCCGGCTCGGTGGGCCACCTCGCGATCGGGTGCGTGGGCTCGGCGACGTACAGCCTCCTGCCCGCGCTCTCGCGGCGGCTCACGGAGGAGCTTCCCGGCGTCGACTTCTCCTTCCGCGGCGAGATGCTCGCGCCGGACCAGGCCGAGGCGCTGCGCGCCGGCGCCATCGACGTCGGGCTGCTGCGCCCTCCGGCGGCCGACCTCTCCCTCACCGTCCGCACCCTGCGCAGAGACCGGCTCGTCGTCGCCGTACCGATCGACCATCCCCTCGCCCGCCGGAAGCGCCTGCGTGCCGCGGACCTCGCCGGTGCCGACCTGATCGTGCACTCCGCCGACCGCCGGTCGGTGATGTACGACGTCGTCCTGGGCCTCCTTCGCGAGGCCGGCGTCGAGCCGCACATTCGCCACGAGGTCGGCGAGACCTCGACGTTGGTCACCTTGGTGGCCGGGGGCCTCGGTGTCGCGGTCGTGCCCGAGCCCGTGACCGCGTTGGCCCTCGACGGTGTCGTCTACCTACCGCTGGCCGGGGCCGACGCGCGGGTGGAACTGGCCGTCGCCCACCGTGCCGACCGCTCCGAACCGCACCTTGTGCGCACCGTAGGGATCATTGAGGCGATGTTCTGACGCACACCGAAGCCGGATCAGCCGGCCCTCGCATTGCGCAACAGCCCTGCCTTGCGGGTGGCGGGAGTGCGGGCGGCCCGGTGCGGGCGTCGGGTCGGGTCGGACCGTCGGAGTCATCGGCGTGCGGAGCGCCTCCTCGACGGCCGTTTCCTGGTCTCGTCGGGCAACGCGAGGAAGCGACACCTTCAGGCCGGCCGGCGGTTGCTGAGCGAGGCGCACACGCGCTCCGGGCATGCCCAGGGCGCGCGACGACTGCCGCAAGGCCCGACGTCGCTGCCTCACCGACCGGGAGGAATGCCTACGCAACGATCTTCGTGACGGAGTCTCGAGCGTGATGCGCGATGCGGTCGTCGGTGACGTCGTCCGCCCCGCCCACGCCGATGGCGCCGATGACCTCGCCGTCGGCCGTCACGATCGGCACGCCGCCGGCGACCGGCAGGAGGTTGGCATCGACCAGGTGAGGAGGTGCCACCTGCATCTGGGGGGACGCGGCGAAGGCCGCGAACTTGGCCGTCGGGACACCGCTCACGGCCGAGGTGTAAGCCTTGCGTCGCGCGGTTTCCACACCGAGAAGACCGACGCCGTCGTCGCTGAGGAGAACCTTCGTGACCCCGCTTCGGTTGACCACGACGGCGCACACCTGGTGCCCCTCGGCCCTTCCTGCTTCCAGAGCGGCCAGAGCGGCGCCGTGCGCGATCTCGTAGCTGAGCGGCTCTCGCATGGGGCGGTTCCTTCCCTTGGCGGCCGAGTGGTCGACCGGACGTCTTCCGTGGGATCCCCGGAGCGTCGACAGTCCAGGTCATCGCTGGTTCCGGACATGCTGGAAACCCGCGACAGTATGTCGCGGCCCGAGGTGAATGTGAAGCGTACCTCGCATTCGCATCAAGGAGCCCGGGAGCTCACTCCGTCGACGCGCCCAGTAGATACAGGCAGGCAATGTTCGCCAGCTCGTCGGTGAGTTGACGCCACGTCAGCGGTCGCTCGGACTCGAATCGTTCGCCGTGCAGCACGCGGTTCATGCACGCCGCGTACACCAGGCGAAAGGTGACATCCAGCCGCAAGTCCGGCTCTGGCGCGCTGATCACCGGCACGATCGGTTCCAGGAACTGCCGGAACACCTGGCCGGAGTCAATGCTGGCGTCGGACCCGACTTCGGACACTGCGGGATCGGTGGTGCCCGCGGTGATGAAGACGCGCATCAGGCGTGCGTGCGCTTCGAACGTCTCGGTGATCCCGGCGACCGCCGAGGCGATCAGTGTGGTCGGGTCTGTGCGCAGCGGAGCGAAGCGGCGGATGATGTCGGCGCGAAAGTGATCGATCATGTCGTGCTGCAGTGCCGCGATCAGGCGGTCCTTGTCGCCGAACCGTCGATAGACACTCCCCACCGAGACGCCTGCTCGAGCGGCGACGGCCGCGATGGTGAGCGCCTCGGTGCCGCCCTCTGTCAGGAGGGCCGTACCCGCTTCCAGGATCCGCTGCTGGGTCAGTCGGCTGCGCGCCTGCTGCGCCGGCGGCAGATCGAGTGAAGGTTCGGTACTCACCGCCTCAGCGTATACGCCGCCTGCATTCGTTCCGGCGGCCCTGCGCCTGGCATTGCTGGGCCGTGAGCAGTGGCGCGATCGGGTCGGCGAGCGAGCGCCGTGCAGAGGTGGAGCCGTGCACGACCGGCTCGGAGCTGGGGCGCAAGCGTCAGGAAATCGGCCTCTCCTCGCCGAGCGGACACCTGGACATGACCCTTGACGCACCGCGAAGTGAAATGCGAATGTGAATCAACAATCTCATTCGAGGGTCGCGCAGATCGGTGCCCTCGCAGGTGATCCCCACAGCCCTGCACGCGCCACCAGCTGTGCGCCCGAGCCGCACGGGAGTCAAAGACGATGACCACCACTTCAGAGGTCGACACCGGTACCGGCTACGGTCGTCCGAAGCCCTCCTACAACGCCCGTCTGCGTGAGGTCGGGCCCGGTACGCCCATGGGCGAGGCCCTGCGTCGCTACTGGCACCCGATCGCCAGCTCGGAGACGCTCGTCGCCGGTGCCCTGCCGCAGAAGACCCGCGTACTGGGCGAGGACCTGGTCGTGTTCCGGGACGGACAGGGCAAACCCGGTGTCGTGATCGAGCGCTGCGCCCACCGCGGCGCCAGCCTCTACTACGGCCGCGTCGAGGACGACGGCATCCGCTGCTGCTACCACGGCTGGAAGTTCGACGTCGAGGGCCGCTGCATCGAGCAGGCGTGTGAGCCGGCCCTGGGGCGCAGGCGCGACGCCGCCCGCCAGCCGTGGTACCCCGTCCAGGAGCGCTACGGCCTGGTCTTCGTCTACATGGGCCCGCCCGAGCTCAAGCCCGAACTCCCGCGCTACGACGCGCTGGAGAACCCCGCCGAGGACGAGAAGTACTTCGCCAGCTGGCCGGTCCCGCACGCAGCGGTCCTCGGTATGCCGGCGGACTTCAACTGGCTCAACATGTACGAGAACGGCGCCGACCCGGTGCACGTCACCTGGCTGCACTCCACGCACAGCGGCTTCCAGATGCTGGGCACCGGCACCTTCGGCTACCCCGAGAGCTTCTTCGACCCGGCCACCATCGCCGACCGCGTGACGTACGAGCGTACCGACCACGGCGTGAAGTACATCCAGCGATTCGAGGTCGAGGGCGAGGACGGCGAGGTCACCGAGTACGGCTTCGCGGTCGAGCAGCACCTTCCCAACATCTTCGGCCTGCCGGACTACGTGAAGATGACCCCCGACAATCCGGACCAGTTGCTGTGGCTGGTGCCCTCCGACGACACCACCAACCGGCTCTTCTTCTCGATCCGCACCAACGATCCCGAGCGCATGGTCCGCTTCGTGATCGGCATCACGCAGAACGGCAAGCAGAACCACGAGCTGACCGACGAGGAGCGCCACCGCTTCCCCGGTGACGCGGAGGCCCAGGGCTCCCAGGGAGCGATCACCCTGGACTCCGTGGAGACCCTGGCCACCTCGGACCGCGGCGTCGTCATGCTGCGCCGCATGCTGCTCACGATGGTCGACGACGTCGAGGCGGGGCGCGACCCGATCAACATCGTCCGCGACCCCTCGGTGGTTCACCGCACCCAGTCCGGGCTCTTCACCCTCGGCAAGCGCCCGGCGGGCGACGACGCCGACGCGCCGGCCACCGCTGGAATCTGAGCGACGATCATGAACAACGAGTGGCTCGACACCGTCGTGGACGCCCGGCGCGACGCGACCGCCCGGATCGTGGTGCTCGACCTGGTCCGTCCCGACGCCGTCGAGTTCCCCGAGTTCGAGGCCGGCGCGCATGTCGACGTACTCGTGGACGACGCGGACGGGCTGGTCCGCCAGTACTCCCTGTGCGGGCCGCCGCACGATCGCACCCGCTATCGGCTGGCGGTGCTGGCCGAGACGGCGTCGCGCGGCGGCTCGCTGGGGATGCATCGGCTCCGCAAGGGCGACAGGCTGCGGATCTCCCGTCCCCGGAACAGGTTCGGAATCTCGGGCGAGGCACGCCGCCATCTGCTGGTGGCCGGCGGTATCGGCGTCACTCCTCTGCTGGCCATGGCGCACGCGCTCGAAGCGAGCGGCGCGGAGTACGAGTTGCACTACTGCGCGCGGAGCCGGGGAGACTCGGCGTTCCTCGACGAACTGGAGCACAACCCCCGTGTTCGGCTCCACTTCGACGACGGCCCGGACGACCAGCGGTTCGGCAGCGCCACCGACGTCGGCCGGCCCGATCCCCACACGGCGATCTACGTCTGCGGACCGGGAGGCTTCATGGACTTCGTGATCTCCTCCGCGCTCGCAGCGGGATGGCCTGCCGAAGCGATCCACAAGGAGCGCTTTGCACCCGTCGAGGACGCCGACGCGCACAAGGCCGGCGGGGCCTTTCGAGTGCGACTCGCCAGGACCGGCGGCGAGTACGGGATCGAGGAGGGCCAGAGCGTCCTCGACGTCCTGCTCGCCCATGGCGTGGACGCCCCTTATTCGTGCCAGCAGGGAATCTGCGGTGAGTGCATCGTGCGCGTCCTCGCCGGAGAGCCCGACCACCGCGACGACATCCTCACCGATCGGGAACGCGCCGACGGCATGTTCACCACCTGCTCATCGCGAGCACTCTCACCGATTCTGGAGCTGGACCTATGACAACGACCACGTCCACCGCAGCCACGGCGACCCTCCAGGCGATCGAACAGGCGGAGGCCGCATGGCTCGCGGCTCTCGTCGAGGGCGAGAAGGCGCTGATCGCCCTCATGCTCGAGGACAGTCACGTCGTCCACGGCCCGGTCGGGAAGATCGACGGCCGGGAGGCCTTCGCCCACTTCGCCTCGACCCGCCGCCGCACCGTCTTCGCCAAGGCCGAGGAACTGAGCATCACGGTCCACGGCGACACCGCGATCACCACGTGTCTCCAGGAGATGCACATCTTCTTCGACGAGAACCTCCCGCCCTTCCCCGTCCAGGAGGCGATGACCCGGGTCTGGGAGAAGACCACGGAGGGCTGGCGCCTGGCGCACATGCACCAGTCCAAGCGCATGCCGCCGGCCTGACACCCGGGAAGGCCGGCTGCATCCCCCTCACACCGCTGTTCGATGAACGGACAAGAGGCTTCAGGGCGGGCGGCCGACGGCAGAGAGTTCGACATGAAGGTTCCCGCGGCGATCGACGACGATCGCCGCTGTTGTGGAGGCGAGGCGACAACAATGTCAGCTACTGAGATCAAGGCACCCACGTCCGGCGCGGTCCGGACCAGCGACCTCCTCATCGCGGGCGAGCATGTCGCGGCCAGGGACGGCCGCTACTTCGAGACGACCGAGGCCCTGACCGGAGAACCCATCGCGCGGGTCGCGGCAGCCTCCGTCGAGGATGTCAACCTCGCGGTGGACGCGGCGGCGGCCGCCCTTCCGGAGTGGTCGGGCCTTCCGCCGGCCGCGCGGCGGTCGGTCCTGGAGCGGGCGGCCGTCCTGCTCGGCGAGCGCACCGACGAGATCGTCGCCACGATGAGCCGCGAGATGGGTGCCACTCTTCCTTGGTGCGGCTTCAACGTGCACGTCGCGAAGGGCATGCTCGTCGAGGCGGCGGCCCAGGCCTACGCGGCTGTCGGCGAGGTCATCCCGTCGGACGTGCCCGGCCTCACCGCCCTCGGTGTGCGTCAGCCGGTCGGCGTCGTCGTCGGCATCGCGCCGTGGAACGCGCCCCTGATCCTCGGTGTGCGTGCCGTCGTGTGGCCACTGGTGTGGGGCAACACGGTGGTGCTGAAGTCCTCTGAGCAGACGCCGCTCACCCAGGCCGCCATCGTCCAGGTGCTGCATGACGCCGGAGTGCCCGCAGGAGCGGTCAACCTGATCAGCAACGCGCCCGAGGACGGTCCGAGCGTCGTCGAGGCCCTGATCGCCCACCCCGCCGTGACCCGCGTGAACTTCACCGGCTCCAGCCGCGTCGGCCGTGTTATCGGCGAACTCGGTGGCCGTCACCTGACCCGGGTGGTCCTCGAACTCGGCGGCAAGGCGCCCTTCTTGGTGCTCCCTGACGCGGATCTGGAGGAGGCCGCCGCCGCGGCGAGCTTCGGTGCCTTCATGAACCAGGGCGAGATCTGTATGTCGACCGAGCGCGTCATCGTCGACCGGACCGTCGCCGACGAGCTCTCCTCCCGCCTGGCCGAGCGTGCCGCCAAGCTGGTCGTCGGCCCCCCGAGCGACCCCGCCTCACAGATCGGCCCGCTGGTCCACACCGCCGCCCGGGACCACGTGGTCGCGTTGATCGAGGACGCCCGTGCCAAGGGCGCGCAGATCCTGACCGGTGGCACGGCCGACGGCCTGTTCGTGCAGCCCACCGTGGTGCGCGGTGTCACCCCGGACATGCGCATCTACAGCGAGGAGTCCTTCGGACCGGTGGTCTCGATCATCGAGGTCGACTCGACCGACGAAGCCGTCACGGTAGCCAATGACACCGAGTACGGACTCTCCGCAGCGGTCTTCGGCAAGGACGCGGCCGCGGCACTCGACGTCGCCCGTCGGATCAAGTCCGGCATCTGCCACATCAACGGCGCCACCGTGCACGACGAGCCCCAGATGCCCTTCGGCGGTGTCGGCGCCAGCGGCTGGGGCCGCTTCGGCTCCCGCGCCGCGCTGGAGGAGTTCACCGAGCTGCGCTGGATCACCATCCAGTCCGGATCCCGCCACTACCCCATCTGACGATGCGACGAGGTCGTAGGGCGCACGTGACACGGCGTGCGCCGGGCCCCCGGGCCTTGCCCGGCTGGATGTGGTGCCTTGCCGCGGCTTTCAGCCCGGCGGTGGGAGCGGCATGGCTGGCGGAGGTCCGAGAGACAGAGGCCCTCGAGCAGCTCCACCGAGAGGTGGAGGAGTTCCTCCGGTCCTTCTGACGAGGCCCCTGTACCAGGGATCCCCACCCTTCCAAGGAGTCAACAATGTCGCAGGTCGACAACGACCGCCACGAGATCCGGCAGCTCATCGAGAACTGGGCGCTGTGGCGCGATGCCGGGGACTGGGGCCGCTTCGCCACGGTCTGGCATCCGCGCGACGGCTGGATGAGCGCCACGTGGTTCCAGGGAAGTGCCACCGACTTCATCAAGGCCAGTCGTGAGGGCTTCGAGAACGGAGTCAGCATTCTCCACTTCCTGGGCGGTCACACCGCGGACATCGCCGGCGAACGGGCCATCGCCCAGACGAAGATGACGATCAACCAGCGCGAGACCATCGACGGCGTCGAGGTCGATGTCGTCTGCACCGGCCGCTTCTACGACTTCCTCTCCCGGCACGAGGGGCGCTGGACCCTCGTGCGCCGGCAGCCGATCTACGAGAAGGACCGGCTCGACGTCGTCGACCCCGCTGCCTCACTGACGTTGGATCCCGAGCTCCTGGACCGGTTTCCGACCGGCTACCGGCACTTGGCCTACCTGCAGACCAAGGCGGGTTTCATGGTGAAGGACGGGCTCCCCGGTCTCACCGGCCCGGCGGTCGAGCACCTCTACTCCGAAGGCACGCGATGGCTGGCCGAGGCTTGAGGCCGCAGAGCCACCGAAGGAGCAAACGATGAGATTCACGCACGAGACCCTGCCCCAGCGGGTGGTGTTCGCGGCCGGGGAGTCGCCCGCCGCCGTGGCGGCGGAGGTCCAGGCACTCGGCGGTTCCAAGGTCATGCTGATCGCGTCGGACCGCGAGAGGGAACTGGCAGATCCGATCGCCAAGGAGATCCCGCTCGTACTGCGTCACGAGGAGGTCGTGATGCACGTACCGGTCGAGGTCGCCGGGCGAGCCCTTCGGGCGGCCTCCGACGCGGGCGCTGACATCCTGGTCAGCGTCGGCGGCGGCTCGACCACGGGTCTGGCCAAGGCGGTGGCGCTGACCACCGGGCTGCCGATCGTCGCAGTACCCACCACCTACGCCGGCTCCGAGGCGACCAACGTCTGGGGGCTGACTGAGGGGGAGACCAAGACCACCGGTGTGGACGACAAGGTGCTGCCCGCGTCGGTCGTGTACGACGCAGGCCTCCTGACCACGCTGCCCGGCGAGATGACGGTCGCCAGCGGCCTGAACGCGATGGCGCACTGCGTGGACTCGATGTGGGGCCCGCGTGCCGACCCGATCGACCGGGCGCTGGCGCAGGAGGGCATCCGCGCACTGGCGACCGGCCTGCCGGCGGTGGCCGAGGACTCGACCAGCGTCGAGGGCATCGAGCAGACGCTGTACGGCGCCTACCTCGCCGCGGTCGCCTTCGCCTCGGCCGGCTCCGGCATGCATCACAAGATCTGCCACGTCCTCGGCGGCATGTTCAACCTCCCGCACGCCCAGACCCACGCCGTCGTGCTGCCCCACGTCCTGGCCTTCAACACCCCGCACGCGCCCGAGGCGGAGTCGCGTATCGCCCAGGCCTTCGGCACGGTCTTCCACACCAAGGATGCGAGCGCCGGCCTGGCCGCCCTGCGCCAGGCGCTGGACGCGCCGCGGGCACTGCGCGACTACGGCATGCCCGAGGACGGCATCGCCAAAGCGCTGGGGCCGATCATGAAGGCGATCCCGGCCAACAACCCCACCCCCGTCACCTACGCGAACCTGACCATGCTGCTGCAGGCGGCGTGGGCCGGCGATCCGGTCAACTGAAAGAGGCCGTCATGGCTACCTACGTCAATCCCGGCGCGGCCCAGGCCGGTGCCGACGTCACGATCTACCGCGAGGTGTCGCCGGAGCAGCGGGCGGTCGAGCAGCGGCTGGTCGACAACGTCGTGGCCTCCTTCGACGCCTGCGAGAACCCGCGGCTGAACGAGCTCATGGTCTCCCTGGTCCGACACCTGCACTCCTTCATCCGCGAGGTCCGGTTGACCGAGGAGGAGTGGGGGGAGGCGATCGGCTTCCTCACTCAGGCCGGTCACATCACCGACGACGTCCGGCAGGAGTTCATCCTGCTGTCCGACACCCTCGGCGCGAGCATGCAGACGATCAACGTCAACAACCAGGCCTACAAGGGTGCCACCGAGGCGACCGTCTTCGGGCCGTTCTTCGTCGAGGACGCCCCGGCGATCGAGCTCGGCGAGGACCTGGCCTTCGGCGCCCCTGGTGAGCCCTGCTGGGTCGAGGGCACCGTCACCGACACCGAGGGCAATCCGCTCGCCGGTGCGCGGATCGAGGTCTGGGAGGCCGATGAGGACGGGCTCTACGACGTGCAGTACGACGCCGGCAAGCGGGCCGGACGGGCGTACCTGTTCTCCGCGGCCGACGGCGGCTATCGCTTCTGGGGCCTCACTCCGACGCCGTATCCCATCCCCGACGACGGCCCCGTCGGCAAAATGCTCGACGCGGTCGGCCGTTCACCGCTGCGCGCCGCCCATCTGCATTTCATGGTGTCCCACGAGGGGGCCCGTACGCTGGTGACCCACATCTTCCCCGAGGGTGACCCTATAGGCCGCAAGGACACCGTCTTCGGTGTGAAGGACTCACTGATCAAGCGGTTCGCACGACAGCCGGCCGGCACGCCGACACCCGACGGCCGCGTCATCGACGGCACGTGGAGCCGGGTGCGCTTCGACATCGTGCTTGCCCCCGCGGGGGTATGACCGTACCTGCCACTCCGACCGAGCTTCGACACGACCACCCCCGACGGCAGACGAGTCGGACGTCGGCGCCGTCCCCCGCACGTCGGGAGGGGAACCTCATCTACTACCTCATGTCCTGGCCGAGACGGAGGAGTACCGCGCCGTGGGCGGGCAGGTCGGTGACCAGGCTGCGGCCGTCGTGCGGAGTGTCGGTGCGGGTCCACAGCTCGCGGACGTGGTCATCGGGACGGGCGCCGAGGGAGCCGAGCGGGACGGTGACGCGCCGAGGGGTGCCGGCGAGGGAGAACACGGCGGCGTAGCGGGTGCGTCCGTCGGTGTCCTGGGCGGTCCACAGGATGAGGTCCTTCTCGCGGAGGACCTCACGGTTGTCGGTGCTGTGCCACAGGACGGCGAGCGCTTCGTCGTTGGTGAGCAGCTCGATCGTCTCCGGTGGGCTGGTGGGCAGGTCGCCGCCCATCATCAGTGGGGAGCGGGAGATCAGCCACAGCGTGAGCAGGCTGATCTGCTCGGGGCGGGTGAGGGAGCAGAGGCGGTCGTCACCTCTCTCGGCCCGGATGCCGATGCGGCCGAGGGGCAGCATGTCGGCGTCCGCCCAGCCGACCGCGGCGGAGCCGCCCGTCGATGCGGCGCCCTGCCACGGAGCCCACCGGGCCATGCGGGCGAACTGGGCCTCCACGTCCTCCCACCGGTCCCACAGGTCGTCGCAGACGCGCCACATGGTGCTGTTTTGCCGCAAGTGGTCTAGGTGGGCGACAGACACGTCGGTGCCGGGGGACAGGCTGAGCTCGATGGGCCGGCCGCTGCGGGCGATGGCCCGGGCGTAGGCGGCGATCTCCCGCTCGTGATACGGGAAGAGCATGTCGTCGGCCTTGATGAAGTCGACGCCCCATCGGGCGAATTGGGCGACCTGCGCGTCGTAGTACGCCTGGGCCCCCGGGTGGTCGTGGTTCAGGCCGTAGTTGTCGGAGTTCCAGGGGCAGACGGAGTCGGTGTCGGCGATCTCGTCGGCGGTCCAGGAGGTGCCTGCCACGGGCAGACGGGCGGCGAAGGCGCGGCGCGGGATGCCGCGCATGATGTGCAGGCCGAAACGCAGGCCGAGTTGGTGCACGCGGTCGGCCAGCGGTCCGAATCCCGCGCCGTCCGCCGCCGAGCGGAACCGGTTCGGCGCCGGCTGCTGGAGGCCATGGGCGTCGAGGACCAGCGGGGCGTCGGGGTTGTAGCCGTGGGAGCGGGCGGTGGGCTCGTACCACTGGATGTCGACCACCACGGTGTCCCAGCCGTGCGCGAGCATGTGGTCGTGCATGAAGGCAGCGTTGGCAAGGACCTCGTCCTCGGTGACGGTCGTGCCGTAGCAGTCCCAGCTGTTCCAGCCCATCGGCGGACGCAGGTGCCGGTCGGGGATCGGTCGGGGGAATCGGGTCATGACGGATCGCTTCCTGTATCGGTGCTCGGCCATGGGCGTTCGGACACGGGTGCTCAGGACGGCCGGAGAGTAAGGCGGGGCCGGGGTAGCGAGACTTCCGGGTGGTGGATCACGTCAGCGCACCAGGCGCACTTCGCGCAGCCGGACGGTGGTCGCCGGCCCGGTCGCTTCGAACCGAACCTTGACGGGTCCGGCGGGACGGTCCGTGTCGAGCGGGAGGACCTGGGAGATCTCCTCGCCCTCGCGATCCGGTGAGGGCGTGATCGTGCCCAGCGCTCGTCCGTCGACCAGCACACGGGTCGGCCCGGCCTGAGCGTCCGAGAGGTGGATCACCTGCAGGCCGGTGGCGGTACCGTCCCGGTCTGTCAGACGGTAGGACCACCATCCGGTGCCGGCCCGCCACCTCAGTCCGTCGGTGAGGCCCGACCACGTGTCGTACCCCAGGAACCGGTGGTCGCTTTCGGGCTGCTGCTCGCCCGCGGTAACGGCGTCGACGGTGCGGTCGTGCAGCGCGAGTGCCGCTTCGTCGGCCGCGCGGAGCTCCGCCCGCCGCTCCTGGAGCCGCTCCGGTTCCGCCAGGGGGAAGTAGAGGCAGTAACGGGAGTCGTGGATGCCTGCGAAGGGCACGAGGGTGACGGACTGACCCGGTCGCGCGTCCACGTGATCCAGGGCGAAGGCCAACCGGTCCGGGGCGAGCCGCCGCACGCCGGCGGCCGCATCGGAGGTGCTCCGGGCGAGCACGACGGGCAGGTTCTCCAGCGGACGCAATGGGCCACTGGCGACATGCCCCAGCCTGGAGTCGTCGGCGAAGAGGCCGACTAGGTCGTTCCGGTCGCCTTCGGCCGCGAGGACACTGGGACCGTAGCGGAACGACACCCACGGCGAGCCGTCGGGCAGCAGCTCGGCGCTGATGCGTGGGCGAAGGCACATGGTGACCGTGTCCCCTTCGCGCCACTGCCGCTCAAGACGCACGTATGTCAGGGGCTGTCCGCCTGGCTCGTGGCGCGTCGTGAGCGGGGCCGGCCCCTCCTCGGGCGGCGCGCCGTTGACGCGGACCTGGGGTGGCCCCTCGTGCCAGCCGGGCACGCGTAGGTGGATCGCCACAGGGATGGCGGGAGCGTCGCGCACGACGAGTCGTACCTCGTCGTCGTAGGGGACCGTACCGGTCTGTTCCAGCACCAGGCCGTGTTCGGGCCGGTTGAGCCGGGAGGCGATGAAGAGGTTGACGAACAGGTCGTCGCCCTCGGTCGTGTACACCAGCTCGGCGTACTTCGCGTGGTTCTCCAGCCCGGTGCCGACGCAGCACCAGAAGCAGTTCTGGGACGTCGACACCACGCGGTAGTGGTCCGGCCGGACCGGGGTGAAGTACACCAGCCCGCCCTTCGGGTGCAGGGACGAGAGGATGTGGTTGACCGTCGCACGCTCGTAGTGGTCGAGCACCTCGGCGTCCGGCCGTTCGAGGAACAGGGCGCGGCTCAACTTGAGCATGTTGTAGGTGTTGCAGGTTTCGGGGCCTTCCGGCGACTGGAGCGCGGAGCTGAAGTCGTCGCGGGGGTGCAGGTGCTCTCGTACGGAGTTGCCGCCGAAGGAGAGCGTCCGGTGCCGGGTCATGGTCTGCCAGAAGAACCGGGCTGCGTCCCGCAGCGCGGGGTCGCGGGCGACCTCGCCGAGTCGCTGGTAACCGACGACCTTCGCGATCTGGGTGTTGGCGTGCATCCCGTCGAGGACGTCGCGGTGTTCGCGCAACGGGGTGAGCAGGGACTGGTCGAGGAATCGCCGGGCCAGGGCCGCGTACCGGTCCGTGCCGGTGACGTCGGCGAGGTCCGCCAGAACCTCGCACATCCCGCCGAACTCCGTGCGGAGCATGGCTTCGTGGGTGTCGTCGTCCATCTCCGCCGCTGCCCGGTCCCACCAGTCGGCCAGCCGTCGGGCGGCGGTCAGCGCCAGGTCCGAACCGGCGTGCCGGTGGGCGTCCAGCAGCCCGGCGAAGAGCTTGTGCAGGTTGTACCACGGGACCCAGGCACCACCGAGCTCGAACGAGTCCCGCTCCACCTGCCCCGCGGCCACCCGCTTCCACAGCCGCACACCGTCGGGGATGCCTCCGACGTAGCCGGTGCCCAGGGCGTCCTGGCACTCGACAACGCCTTCGATCAGACGTTTGACCAAGGCTCTCGGTCGGGGGTCGTCCGTCGCCGCGCACATGAGCGCGGCGCCCGACAACGCGTGCCCGACGGTGTGGCCGTCGAGGCCGGAGCTCTCCCAGTTGCCGTAGGACTCGGCGATGGGCGGCAGGCCTGCCTCGCGCCGCAAGGGCGCGAGGAGCCGGTCGGGGTCGAGGGACAGCAGGTACTCGAGGGCGGTGGCCTGTGCGTCGAGGAACGGGCCGGGAAGAAGGCGTACCGCGCTGCGGGGCAGTGGCTGCATCAGTGCTCGTTTCCTCTGTTCGAAGGCCCTTCGAGCGGGAGGATGGGGGCCTCAAGGACCTCGTCGCGGTCGCACACGAGGGTGTCTCCGCTCACCCGCAGACGGGCGGCGTGGACCGAACTCCGGCGGTCCTCGTGGCTGGCGTGGGGTCCGGAGTGGCCGTCGGGACGCCTGGGGTGCGAGAAGTAGAAGATGAACGCGCCGAGTTCGCTGGTGACGACATCGGCGTGGTAGCCGTATCCCCCGTCGTCCGGGCCCTGCCCGGGATGGTCGAGGATGAGTCCGCGCGGTTCCCATGCCTCCAGGTCACGGGAGTGTAGAACCCGCTGTCCATGCCACTCGTCGATGATCATCCAGTAGCTGCCGTCCAACTCGAAGACGTTCGGGCCTTCGTGCTTCGAGAACTCCACGACGGGCCCCCGGACGGTCCAGTGGGCCAGATCGTCACTGTCCGCCGCGTAGGTGTGCGCGTTGTCGGCCTCGTCCTTGTACCACATGCGGTAGCCACCCGTGGGGAGCCGCAGCACGCAGGCGTCGATCACTCTGTCGGACGAGAGCGACAGGGTGGAACGGTAGGTCCACGAGAAGAGGTCGTCGCTCGTGTAGTGGCGGATCACGCGCGCGTGGCCCGGCCACCGGGTCGGAACACCGCGGATCACGCTGACGTACATGTGGTATTCGGTTCCCTCGTCGACGATCTCGGGAGCCCAGTAGGTGTTCCGCCCGGGCTCGGTGTCCAGTCCTTCGGCGATTCCCCGGTACAGCCAGGTGGCTCCGCCGTCCGCGGAGGACGCGATGCCGATGTCGGTGCCGTGGATCCAGCTCGCGTCGTCGATCGGCGGGGCGTCGGCGCGACGGCTCGTGTAGAACATCCACCACTCGCCGGCCCGCCGGTTCCAGATGACAGTGGGGTCGGTCGCGCCGTCGTGCATGGGGTCTCGGAACAGGGGTCGGGCAACGGTTGTCATCGGTTCTTCCCGGGCGTGAGTGTGAGGGTGCCGTGTGAAAGCCCATGGGCCGGGCCGGTGTCCGCGACGTGGACGGCGGCGGTGGCAACGGCCCATGGGCGGTCGGTATGCCGGAGTGGTCAGTCCTGCCGGCCGGTCAGCCGGATCATGTTCCAGGAGAGCGGCTCGAGTTCGGCGTGCAGGACGCCCTCGGTGACGGTGGTACCGGTGGCGGGATGCGGGGCGACCCGGTCGGGCCGGTCCGCGGTGTTGACGGCCTCCGGGTCGCTGTCGGCCAGGACCAGGTGCTCCACCAGGGTGTGGGCGCCGACGCCGCGCAGGTCGATGTTCAGCGGCAGGGCGTCCGTCTGGCCGCGGTTGACCGCGAAGACGGTGACGTCGCCGGTCTCGTCGTCGATGACGGCGGTGGCGTGCAGCAGCGGCACCTCGCCGAACTTCGCCGTGGTGTACGTCGGGCTGTCCACGTCGACGCGCAGCACTCGGCCGCGCCCGTACGTCGAGGCCTGGGCGAAGGGGAAGAACGTGGTCTGCCGCCAGGCCGGGCCGTCCGGCTCGGTCATGATCGGCGCGATGACGTTGACGAGCTGGGCCAGGGAGGCAGCGGTCACCCGGTCGGCGTGCCGCAGCAGCGCGATGAGCATCGAGCCGAACACCACGGCGTCGGTGACGGTGTAGACGTCCTCCAGCAGGCGCGGGGCCTGCTGCCAGTCCTCCACGGCGTGCGGGTTGGGCCGCTTCTGGTACCAGACGTTCCACTCGTCGAAGGAGAGGTTGATGCGCTTGGTCGCCTTCAGCCGGGCGCGGACGTAGTCGCAGGTGGCGACCACCGACTCGATGTAGTGCTCCATGTCGACGGCGGACGCCAGGAAGGAGTCCCGGTCGCCGTCGATCTCCTCGTAGTAGGCGTGCAGGGAGACGTGCTCGACGTTGTCGTAGGTGGCCTCCAGGACGGTGGCCTCCCAGGCGGCGAACGTCTTGATGCCGGTGCCCGAGCTGCCGCAGGCCACCAGCTCCAGATCGGGGTCGATCATCTTCATGGCGCGGGCGGTCTCGGCGGCGAGCCGCCCGTACTCTTCGGCTGTCTTGTGGCCGATCTGCCAGGTTCCGTCCATCTCGTTGCCGAGGCACCACATCTTGATGCCGTACGGCTCCTTGGCCCCGTGGTCGGCGCGGCGGTCGGACAGTTCGGTGCCGCCCGGGTGGTTGCTGTACTCCAGCAGCCGCAGGGCGTCCTCGACCCCGCGGGTGCCGAGGTTGACGGCCATCATGGGCTCCATGCCGGTCTTCGTGCAGAAGTCCATGAACTCGCCGAGGCCGAACTCGTTGGTCTCCGTGGTCTTCCAGGCGAGGTCCAGCCGGACCGGGCGCTCCTCGCGCGGTCCCACGCTGTCCTCCCAGCGGTAGCCGGAGACGAAGTTGCCGCCCGGGTAGCGCACGGTGGTGACGCCCAGCTCCCGGACCAGGTCCAGGACGTCCTGGCGCAGGCCGGCGGCGTCGGCGGCCGGGTGGTCCGGCTCGTAGAGGCCGGTGTAGACGCAGCGGCCCATGTGCTCGACGAACGATCCGTACAGCCGGGGGTTGACGGCGCCGATGCCGAACGCCGAGTCGAGGGTGAAGCGTGCGGGAGTGGTGCGGGACATGACTGCCTTTCGTTGACTGTTTCAGGCTGTTCGGTGTGCGCGGACGAGTCCGTTCAAGCCATGCGGGGGTTGGGGGGCGGGCATGAAAAGGGGGCGAGACGGTCGGGTCAGAGGACGAGTGCGCAGACCACCGACGGAACGGGCAGCGCCGCCCCCGCCTGCCGCAGCGCCCCGTCGTCCAGGACACGCAGCGCGACGAGCGTCCCGCTGTGCTGGTTGGCGACCAGCAGATGACCGTCCGCGTAGGTCAGGCCGCGCGGCCAGGTACCGCCGGCGGACATCTCGTCGATCGGTGACAGTGCTGTGCCGGTGACATGGAACGCGGCCACCGTGTCCGCGCCCCGATTGGTCACCCACAGGAAACGGCCGCAGGGAGAGGCGACGATGCCGCCCGGCTGGTTGGTGACGTCCTGGACGGCCGTGGCGGGCACCGAGGAGACGCCCGTCAGGGTGCCCGTACCGGCGTCGTACCAGTGGCAGGTGACCGTCGAGGACAGTTCGTCCGCGCTGAACACCAGCCCACCGCCGGGAGCGAAGGCGAGGTGGCGAGGACCGGAGCCGGGGCGCAGCCGGTTCACCGCGACCCGCTCCAGGGTGCCGCCTCGGGTGTCGAGCCGGTAGGTGAAGACCGCGTCCGCGCCCAGGTCGGTGGCGAGGACGTAACGGCCCGCCGGGTCGACGAGCACCTGGTGGGCGTGGCTGCCTTCCTGCCGTCCGGCGACCGGGCCCGACCCTTCGTGGACGGCGACGTCGGTCAGTTCCACGAGGCGTCCGTCCGCGTCGAGGCGGTGCACGGCCACGCTGCCGGGCGCCGTGTCGCTGCCGTAGTTCGCGGTCAGCAGCCAGCCCCCGCCCGGGTGGACGGCGAGGTGGCACGGGTTCACGCCGCCGCTGCTCAACGGGGCGCCCGACGGGAACAGTCGGCCGTCGCGGTGCCGGACCAGGGCACTGACGGTGCCCGGATCGGTCTCGTTCGTGCTGTAGACGACGTCGAGTGAGGGATGCGCCACCAGGAAGGAGGCCCCGTTGACGGGCACCGGCGGCACTGCGGTGTCGTGCTTCAGGCGTCCGGTGTCCGGGGCGAGTCCCAGGGCGGCGATGCCGGCGCCGGTTCCGCCGGAGTCGGGTGTGTAGGAGCCGGTGAGGACAGTGACCTCGTCGTGGGAGGTGGGCGTGGGCATGCGTGTGGTCCCTGGAATTTCCTTGAGCAGGTGGGTACTTGAGCGAACGTGGTGCAGGGAGAGGCTCAGCGCACGATGTCGTCGTGGTGCTCCAGCAGCCCCAGTTCGAAGCGGCGGGGCAGGCCTTCCCAGTCTCCGGTGGTGCTCACCGCGAAGGCGCCGAGCAGAGCTGCGGTCCGCAGCCGCCGCTCCGGGGGCTCGCCCGCGAGCAGTTCGGCGAGGTACCCGGCGGCGAACGCGTCTCCTGCTCCCACCGAGTCGAGCACGGTGACGGGAACGGCGGGTTGCCGGTACGGCCGTCCGTCGAGGAGGGCGTACGCGCCCTCGGCGCCGAGCTTGATCACGGCTCCGGAGGGGCCGAGGTCGCAGACGGCCTTGGCGAGCTCCTCCGGTCCGTCGGCGTCGGGAGTCATGAGCCTGCCTTCGTACGGTCCCGCGAAGACCAGGTCGCTCCTGCGCAGCAGCGGCAGCAGTGTGCGTCTGGCCTCGGCCTCCCCCCACAGCAGGGAGCGGTAGTTGATGTCCAGGGAGACCGGTACTCCTGCGGCGACAGCGATGTCCACCGCCCGGGTGACGGCCCGGGACGGCCCCTCGCCCAGGGCCGGGGTGATGCCGGTGATGTGCAGGGCCGCCGCTCCGGCGACGAGGGCCTCGGGAATGTCCTCCGGGGAGAGCCGGGAACCGGCCGTACGGGTGCGGTAGTAGCGGGTGCGGCTGTGCGTGGCCGTACGGCGTTCCCGCAGCAGCAGCGAGGTGGGGGCGGGGTCTCGTGCGGCGACCGTGGTGACGCCTTCGGCGCGCAGCTCGCGGAGGATGAGGTCGCCGAGCGAGTCGTCGCTGACCCGGCCGACCCAGACGGCGGACCCGCCGAGCCGGCTGACGCCCACGGCGACGTTCGACTCGGCTCCGGCGAGCCCGAGACGCAGGTCGGAGCCGACGGCCAGCGGGCCGGTGTCCGACCCGGCCAGGACCGCGAGGACTTCGCCGACGGTCACCAAGTAGCGTTGCTGGGAAGGGGCGTTCACGGTCCCACCTCCTGGTGGCGGGACGTGGCCCGGATCGCGTCGAGCAGTGCGCGGGCCCTCTCCGCGAGGGACTGGAGGTTCTCCGCCGCCGGGTTCCGGTCCGCTCCGCGCAGTAGCGGGGAGCCGATGCCGACGGCGAGGGCGCCCGCGTCCAGGTAGTCGGCCGCATGGTCGACGCCGACTCCGCCGACGGCGACGAGCGGGACGTCGGGCAGCGGGGCCCGCAGCTGCCGCAGATGGGCGGGGCCGCCGGTGCTCGCGGGGAAGAGCTTGACGGCGGCGGCGCCCGCACGCCAGGCGATGGACACCTCGGTGGGCGTCCAGGCGCCCGGGTAGAACGGGATGCTCCTTTCGGTCGAGCAGCGGATCACGTCGGTGTCCACGGCCGGGGCCACCAGGAACTCTGCCCCGGCCGCGAGCGCATCCCGGGCCTGCCCGGTGGTGATCACCGTGCCGGCGCCGACCGCCACCCCGGGCCCGAGCTCGTCCCGGACGGCGGCCAGCGCGTCGAGGGCACCCGGTGTGGTGAGGGTGACCTCCAGGCAGGTGATGCCGCCCTCCGCGAGGGCCCGGGCCACGGCGGGCAGTCCCGTCGCGTCGGCCGACCGGAGGATGGCCATGACCCGGGTCCGGCCCAGTTGCGGGGTGAGTGGGGGACGCCCGGTCACGGCCTGACCGCCGTGGACGACGTGCCGAAGCACTGGGTGGTGGTCATGCGAAGTTCCTTTGCGGCGTGGTGCGTTGGTGGACAGCGTTACTTGAGTCCGGAGGTGGAGACTCCGGCGACGAAGCCGCGCTGCAGGATCAGGAAGAGCACCAGGACGGGCACGACGTACACCAGGGTGCCTGCCGCGACGAGGTTGTTGAGCTGGCCACCGTGCGCGTTCCGGTAGCCGGTGGCGAGCTGGACGGCGAGAGTGGTGCGGTCGGTGTCCAGCAGCAGCGCGGGCGCGATCCAGTCACCCCAGGTCCAGGAGAACGACAGGATCAGGCTGGTGGCGATGACCGGCCATGACTGGGGCAGGAAGATCCGCCAGAAGATGCGGATCTGCCCGCAGCCGTCGACGATCGCCGCCTCCTCCAGTTCCTTCGGCATGTTGCTGAAGAACTGCCGGAACAGGAAGATCAGATACGGGGCGCCGCACAGGCCCCACAACACCCACGGCATGTACGTGTTGAGGAGGCCGACCTTGGCGAACATCAGGTAGGTCGGGATGAGGGTGAAGATCTGCGGCAGCATCATCGTCGCCATCAGCACGCCGAAGATCACTCGTTTCCCCGGTGCTTCGAGGCGGGCGAAGCCGTAGCCGGCCCAGGCCGAGGCGAGCGTCGCGAGGACCGAGTAGATGGTGGCGATCGTCAGGGAGTTGCGGGCGTAGCCGAAGTAGTCCCAGACGTTCAGCGCCTTCAGGAAGTTGCCCGGGCTCGGATGGTGCGGCCACCAGTGGATGGGGACGGCGCTCAGCTCCGACGAGTCCTTGAACGCGGTGATCACGAGCCAGCCGAACGGGCTGAGCATGAGGACGAGGACGCTCACCAGGAGCATGTAGACGACACTGCGCCGGGAGAGTGTCATCGGGCGCCTCCGATCGTACGGGTCCTGGTCTTCGCGCGCTCCGGCTCCACGGAGTAGAAGACCGCGCCCTTGCTGAGTCTGAAGATGACGAGGGTCACGCCGACGATGATCAGGAAGAGCACCCACAGCATGGCGGAGGCGTAGCCGTAACGGCCGCCGACGAGGTACTGGTCGAGGACCTGGATCATGAAGAGGGAGTTGCTCTCAGGGATCGATCCGATGCCCTTCGGGGTGGGGTCGAGCGAGATGAGCAGCGGTGCGAGGGTCTGCAGCGAGGCGATGATCCCGGTGACGACCTGGAAGAAGATGACGGGGGAGAGCAGCGGCAGGGTGATCCGGGTGAAGGACTGCCAGGCACTGGCGCCGTCGACCCGGGCGGCCTCGCCGAGTTCCTTGGGGATGTCCTGCAGTCCCGCCAGCGAGATGATCATGACGTTGCCCACGCCCCACATGGTCAGGACGATCAGTACCCAGCGGGCATAGGGGTCCGCCAGCCAGGTGAGACCGTTGACGTCGAAGATGTCCAGCAGGCCGTTGGCCGCCCCGGAGTCACGGTCGAAGATCATCCTGAAGGTCAGGGCGGCACCGACCGGCGGCACCACGGCGGGCAGGTACAGCAGCGTGCGGAACAGGCCGCGGCCCCGGATCGGCTGGTTCACCAGCACTGCCAGGAACAGTCCCGCCACGATGGTCAGCGGCACGGTCGTCGCGGTGAACACTCCCGTGCGGGCCAGGGAGGCCAGCGTCTCCGAGTCGGAGAACACCTCCTTGTAGTTGTCCAGCCCCACGAAGCGGGAGTTCGGCGACAGCCCGTCGGAGTTGGTGAAGCTCAGCCACAGGGCGTACCCGAGGGGAAAGGCCGTCAGCGCCGCGAACCCCAGCACCCAGGGCCCGGCGAAGACGTAGAACGACCAGGCCCGGCGGCTCGTCAGCGAGCGCCGCCGGCGCGGCGGCCGGGTGGCCGCCGCCCCGGCCGGGCCCTGCGCAGCAGGCCCGGCAGCGGACTCGGTGAGCTGTCCAGTGCTCACCCGAGCACTTCCTTGCCCTTGGCGAGCAGGTCGTTCATCTGCTTGTTCAGCTCGTCCGCGACCTTGCCCGCGGAGGTACCGGACTTGACCGCGCCCGGCACGACCTTGCTGATCACCCCGTCCAGGGACGTCAACTGGGCGTACGGGGTGAACGGCAGGACGGAGAAGTGGGTCAGCTCCTCCTCCTGCACCTTGAAGGCCTGCTTCTGGTAGGGCTTGCCCTGCGGCATCTTCGGGCGCAGCGACTTCAGGGTGGGAATGCCCCAGCCGGCGGCGGCCCTGCCCTCGGCGGGCTCCTTGCCGAAGAACCACTCGAAGAACTTCCAGGCCGCGTCCTTGTTCTTGGCCTCCGTCGGAATCCAAAAGCCGGTGGCGCTGAAGCAGGTGCTGACCCGGCTGTTGCCCAGCTGGGGTGCGGGGGCCAGGCGCGAGACCTCGGCGACCTTGGGGTCGCCGCCGATGGCTCCGCCGAACCAGTAGCCGTCGCCGGCCATCGCCATCCGTCCCGCCTGGTAGGTCGGCCAGTCCCAGCCGTCCGGGTTCGGGTTGACGACGCTCGGGCCGATGTCGGCCTTCGTGTAGTCCAGGTACCACTGCAGCGCCTTGAGCGCCTCGGGGGAGGAGAAGTCCACCGAGGTCAGGTCCTCGGTGAAGAGACTGCCGCCGGCCGACGCGGTCATGGCCATCAGCGGGGAGAAGGAGCCGAGTCCCGTGATGTTCATGCCGTATACCTTCACCTTGCCCAGCCGGCGCTTGACCAGGCGCTTGCCGAGGTCCAGCCACTCCTCGCTGGAGAGCGGCTCGGTGTCGCTGGGCAGTTCCAGCTTCGCGGCCTCGAACAGGTCGGTGCGGTACCAGAACATCTGGTCCTGCGAGTAGTCCTTGGCCATGCCGTAGCGGGGGCCCGCGCCCTGCTTGCTGCCGTCGTAACGCCACAGGTCGTTGACCGGGTCGAGGTCGGCGGGCTTGAGCACCGTGCTCTTGGCGAAGTACGGGTCCAGGTCGGTCATCAGCTTGCGCGCCGCGAAGTACGGGGCTTCCGTGGCTCCGAACCCACGCACCACGTCCGGCGGGGTCTTGGCGGCCAGCATGGCGTTCAGCTTCGTGGGGTCCTTCTGGAGGAACCTGATCTTCACGCCCAGTGCCTGCTGGGCGGCCTTGATGTCGATGTCGTCCTTCTCGCACATGACCGTGAGCGTCGTGCTGTCGCCCTTCGAGCTGCCGCCGGAGCCGTCGTCGACGGAAGCGGCACAGCCGGACAACGCGGCCGCGCCGAGCGCGGCACCGGAGAGAGTGAGGAAACGACGTCTGTCGAGGGACTCTGTGGTGGGGACGGACATAGCTGGACAGCCTTTCGTGCGGAATGTATGGGGAACGCGGAGCTGCCGCGGGGAGGAGCGGCAGGGAAAGGGGCACGGGGTAAGGCGTGGGGACGACTCGATCGGGAGGCACCGTGCTCTCGCGGCCCTGGTTCGGATGTCCCGGACCGGGCGCACACGGCTGTCCGGCACGTGTGTCGCCACTTCCTGGTCCGCACGCGACGGCGACGGTGGTCGCCTGCGCGGTGACATTCCCGGGCGCGCCGTAGCGCACCCGCCCATGGCCGGTATCCGGCGTTGACAATGCTGCGTCTGCATGGACCGGTTTCTGGGGCTCTGCCCAGACGTATCGGCTATTTCCGTCTGGGGAAACCGGTTGACTCGAACTTCGGCGAACGTTAAGTTGCAGCGCCAGAAGATGTCAAGAGCTTGTTAACAGACCGGAACTCGCCCCCGCCGCAGATGCCGAGCGGCCCGTGGCGCCCACCCGGAAGGAGGACCCACGTGGCGGAACAGCCTGTCAGGGCGAGGCTCGTGGACGTGGCGGAGCGGGCCGGAGTCTCCAAGGCCACCGTGTCCAAGGTGCTCAACGGCAGACAGGACCTGAACGTGCGGCCGGAGACACGCCGACGCGTCCACGAGGCCGCCGAGGCGCTTGGCTACCGGCCCCATTCCGGGGCCCGGGCACTGGCCGGCGCCAGCACGCACGCACTGGCCCTGCTGGTCCCCGCCCTGGACAACCCCACGTACGTCACCATCGCCCGCGGCGCCTACCGGCGCTCCCGTGAACTGGGCTATCTCTCCCTGCTGGCCGAGGACTTCGACGGACAGGAAGCTGACGAGTCCTTCAACGACCTTGTGCAGGAGGGCAGGGTCGACGGGCTGCTCATCGCCTCCGCCCGCCCCGGTCACCCGCTGCTCAAGGCACTCCGCGCCAGCCCGGTCCCGCACGTCTTCGTCAACCGGTCGGTCGAGGGGGCCGGGCGAAACGTCACCATGGACGTGGCCCGTTCCAGCGTCACCGCCCTCGATCACCTGCACGGCCTCGGTCACCGCGCGGTCGGCCACATCGCGGGCCCGCCGGGCATCACCCCCAGCGACACCCGCAAGGAAGCGTTCCTGCGGCACGCCGCGGAGCTGGGAATGTCCGCCGCGCCGGTGGCGTCCGGCGACTTCACCGAGAACGGCGGCGGGTCGGCGGCACGGGAACTGCTCCGCCCGGTGGACGGCGACGGCCGCCCACCGGTCACCGCGCTCTACACCAGCTCCCTCGCGCAGGCGATGGGTGCGATGGCCGCGATCCGGAGTTTCGGGTTGCGCGTCCCCGAGGACGTCTCGGTGATCGGCAATGACGACCTGCCCGTCGCCGCGCACCTCCACCCCCCGCTGACCACCGTGGCCATGCCCCTGTACGAGCTGGGGACGGCGGCAGTGGACGCCCTGGTGGCAGCCATCGAGGGCGCGCCGGTCAGCGACGTCGTCGTACCGACCGAGCCGCGGCTGGTGCTGCGCAGTTCCACGGCCAGACCGGCAGAAGCAGGAGGCACGCCATGACTGTTGCCGCAGCGGCGCGTTTCACCGGCCGTACGGCCCTGCTGACCGCGGCCGCTTCCGGCATCGGAGCGGCGACTGCCCACCGACTGGCGGCGGAGGGAGCGTCGGTCCTCGTGACCGACGTGGACGCCGAGGGCGCCCAGCGCGTCGCCGAGGAGGTCCGCGCCGCAGGAGGACAGGCGCAGGGCCGGCGCCTCGACGTCACCTCACCGAGTCAGTGGACCGCGGCCGTCACCGAGGTCGAGTCCTGGACCGGGCGCCTCGACGTGCTCCACCTCAACGCCGGCCAGAACGTGCACGGAGCGGCTCACGAACTGGACGACGCCACCTGGCACCAGCAGTTGCGGCTCTGTCTCGACGCCGTCCTCTACGGTGTCCGCGCCACCGTGCCCCTGCTCAGGACGGCCAGGGGCGCGGTGGTGATCACCTCGTCCGTGCACGCGGTCATCGGCTTCAAGGGCTTCCCCGCGTACGCGGCTGCCAAGGGCGGGATCGACGCCCTCGTACGCCAGCTCGCCGTCGAGTACGGCGGGCAGATCAGGTTCAACGCCGTCCTGCCCGGAGCCGTGGCCACCGCCTTGTGGGCCGAGGTGCCCGACGAGTACAAGGCCCTCGCCGCCTCACGCACCCCCGTGGGCCGGCTCGGTACCCCCGAGGACATCGCCGCCGCCGTCGCCTTCCTCGCCTCGGAGGACGCCTCCTTCATCACCGGCCAGAACGTGCTCGTGGACGGTGGCCGCAGCATCAGCTCCCAGGAGTAGGCCGCCCTCGCCGGTTCCGGAGGGACCTCTTTCGCTCCAGGAACGACCCGCCCTCCGCGTCCCGACGGGCCCCGCCTGCGGCTGTCCCGCACATTGGCCCCTTCCTCACAGCTCGTCTCTCTCCCCGGATCGGGCAACTCCTTGCGCCCGCCACACCGCACCGGCTCACCCGCTCGGCCGTATACAGCACAGGACCGGAGGTCCACCCCATGAAGATCACTGGATTCGAGCTCTTCCTCGTCGAACCGCGCTGGCTCTTCCTGCGCGTCGACACCGACGAGGGCATTTCCGGCTGGGGCGAACCCATCGTCGAGGGCAAGGCCCAGACCGTCGCCCGTTGCGTCGAGGAGATGTTCGACTACCTGGTCGGCCAGGACCCCGCCCGCATCGAAGAGCACTGGCAGGTGCTCGCCAAGAGCGGCTTCTACCGCGGCGGTGTCGTCCTGAACAGCGCCCTGGCCGGCATCGACCAGGCACTGTGGGACATCGCGGGCAAGACCCACGGCGTCCCGGTCCACCAGCTCCTCGGCGGCCACGTCCGTGACCGGGTGCGCGTCTACGGCTGGGTCGGCGGCGAGACTCTGGAGGAACTGGCCGAATCGGCGGCCTCGCAGGTCGCCAAGGGTATGACGGCGGTCAAGTTCAACCCCTGCGGCCAGCTGGAGCCCCTCGCCGCACCCGCCGCGATCAACGCCATCGTGGACGGGGTGACCACGGTCCGCGAGGCCATCGGCCCGGAGCGCGACCTGGCACTCGACTTCCACGGCCGTTTCAGTGGGGCGATGTCCCGCCGGGTACTGCCGTTCCTGGAGCCGCTGTTGCCGCTGTTCGTGGAGGAGCCCGTGTTGCCGGAGTTCTCCCAGGACCTCGGCGCCGTGGTGCGCTCCACCTCCATCCCCATCGCCACCGGCGAACGGCTCTACTCCCGCTGGGACTTCCGCTCCGTGCTCGCCGACGGCATCGCGGTGGCCCAGCCCGACATCAGCCACGCCGGCGGCATCTCCGAGACCCGCCGGATCGCCGCGATGGCGGAGGCATACGACGTCCTGGTGGCCCCCCACTGCCCGCTCGGCCCGATCGCCCTCGCGGCCAGCCTGCAACTCGACTTCGCGATCCCCAACTTCCTCATCCAGGAACAGGCACTGGGCATCGGCTACGGCGACAGCGGCGGCTTGCTGGACTACCTCGCCGACACCACGCCCTTCACCTTCCGCGACGGTTACATCGACCGTCCCACCGCCCCGGGCCTCGGTATCACCATCGACGAGGACGCGGTGCGGGCCGCCGCCGAACGCGGCCACCGCTGGCGCAACCCGGTCTGGCGCAACACGGACGGCTCACTGGCCTCCTGGTAGCCCGGGGCAGGCCCGCCCGGGCCTCGTTCGCCGGGTTCGGGAGGGCATCGAGCCGGGCGAGTGCACTGGTGATCACCTTGGTCCAGGGTGAAGTCGCAGGTCACGCGATCCAGCCTTCTGTTCTCAACACGCAACTATCAATCCTTACCCGGCCATGCGCAAAGAGGCGCTGAAAGCTAAGGAAGTCATGACTGAGTACCGCCTCGTGGACCAGAACCCGACCGCACCCCTGCCGGCATCGAGCACCAGCACGACGGCGAGTCCCCAAGTGGTGGGGGAGTTCGCCCAACCTCCCGCGGACCAGCCCCGGCGCCGCTACGCGGTCGCCGGGACCGGGCATCGTGCCGGCATGTACGTCGCCGCCCTGACAGGTGAGCATGCCGATGTCGGGGAGATCGTCGCGTGGCTCGACCCCAACCCGGCCCGCATCGACTTCTACGACAACGAAGCCGGGCGCGCCGGTGGTGGCGATGCTCCCGCCCGCCTACCCCGCTATACCCCCGACACGCTCGAGCGGATGATCGCAGAGCAGCGCGTCGAGACCGTCATCGTCACCAGCGTCGACCGGACGCACGCAGACGTGGTCGACCGCAGTCTGCGCGCGGGCGCGGACGTCGTCGTCGAGAAACCGCTCACCACTGACGCCGAAGGGTGCCGACGCATCGTCCAGGCAGTCGCCGATACCGGCAACGACCTCATCATGACCTTCAACTACCGCTACGCGCCGCGCAATTCGACGCTGCGTCAGGTAATCGCCAGTGGCGTCATCGGCGAGATCACCAGCGTCCACTTCGAGTGGGTCCTGGACACGATGCACGGGGCCGACTACTTCCGCCGGTGGCACCGCGAGAAGCGCAACTCCGGAGGACTGCTCGTCCACAAGGCGAGCCACCATTTCGACCTTGTCAACTGGTGGCTCGACGACGTACCCGAACTCGTCTACGCCTCCGGAGGGCTGCGCTTCTACGGTGACGCGAACGCCGCGGCCCGCGGAATGGGACCCCGCCCCGATCGCGGCACCGGCGCCGGAGCGGATCCCTTCGCGCTCGACCTCCGAGATGATCCGCGGCTCGAAGCGCTGTACCTGCAAGCCGAGCACCACGACGGATACCGCCGCGACCAGGACCCGTTCGCGCCCGGCATCACCATCGAGGACAATATGTCCGTCCTGGTCGACTACCGCCGCGGGGCCACACTCACGTACTCCCTGAACGCCCACAGCCCGTGGGAGGGCTATCGGGTCTCGGTCAACGGCACACAGGGGCGTGCAGAACTGTCCGTCGTCGAGCGGGGACACATCCAGCTCGATGATGACGGCGGCGTTGACCTGGATCCCTCCGCAATACCGGGTGCTTCAGCTGTTGATCAGGTTCGGCCCGTCGAAGACCGCCTCGTCGTGCAGAAGCACTGGAACCGGGCAGAGGATGTTGTCATCCCCGACGGGATCGGCGGGCACGGCGGTGGCGACGCCATCCTTCTCCAGGACATTTTCCGTCGCGACCTGCGCCTGCACACCGATCCGCTCGGCCGCGCCGCCGGCTACCTCGACGGAGTGCGGGCAGTGGCCGTCGGCATCGCCGCCAACGAATCCCTGCGCACCGCACAGCCTGTGTCGATCACGGACCTTCAGCTCGGTCTATGACACTCCCAGCCGACAACGAGAAGTGGGCATCGTGAGGTTGCGGGCCACGTCCTCGGCGTGAGCATGCGGACGATCAACGTCAACAACCAGGCCTGCAAGGGCGTCACCGGGGCGACCGTGTTCGGTCCCTTCTTCGTCGGGGACGGGCTGCACGACGTGCGGTACGACGCCGGAAAGCGTGCTCGCCGAGCGCGTCTGTTCTCCGCCGCCGACGGTGGTTACCGCTTCTGGGGTCTCACCCCGACGCCGTATCCGATCCCGGACGACGGTCCTGTCGGCAAGATGCTCGACGCGGTCGGCCGTTCGCCGCTGCGCGCTGCCCACCTGCACCTCATGGTGTCCCACGAGGGGGCTCGCACGCTGGTGACCCACATTTTCCCGAGGGTGACCCGATCGGCCGCAAGCGGCCGTGTCGTCGACGGCACATGGAGCCGGCCCAGGCTGTCGCGATGTCGGCGTGCGGACAGGCCCGCACGAGCCTGCCGAAGGGGAACCGGCCCTGTCTCCAGGACTCGATCAGCTTCGGGACGAACGTCGCCGGGATCGCTAGGTCGTGTCCGTAAAGTCCCGTCGTCCGCCCGGAGGGCGGGCCGGGCCGAGGACGACGATGGAGTCGCCGGGGCGCAGCCGCAGGGCCTCGATGACCGATCCGGCGCAGGTGATCACCCCGCAGGCCAATGGCCCGGGTTGTTCCAGCGGCACGTCGTCCGGGACCTTCACCGCGCTCCGAACCGGAGCGACCGCAGAGGTGGCGAGCGATGCCTGCCCGAGGAACATACCGCCGGTCCGCTCTCCCTGTCGGCTCAGCGGCGACGAACCGTCGACGCGTCGGCCGCCGAACGCGACGAGCGTGGCCTCGGGGGATTAAGCGGGGCGCCCGGTGCGGCAGCCGGGGCAGACCACCGTACGAGCCGTCAGACAGGGCGACATGGTCGCCGGCCCGAACCCGGCCACGCCGGTGCCCACCCGCTCCACGACGTCGGCGGCCGTGTGCCGGAGCACGATCGGCATCCGCATGGGGAGGCCGCGCCCGGCGTGCGCGTTGATGTCGGTGTGGCGGATCCCGGTCGCCATGACGCGCGCCGGGGTCTCATCGGCGCACGGCTCGTCGAGCTCGACCGCCTCGGTCCGCGGGACCAGCTCCCCTGGACGCGAGACGGCCCCCTGACGATCACGGCGCAGAGCGTGTCTCCGGGGGCCGCGCCTGCGCGAGACGCTACAGGTTGCCGGGTGCGGAGGACTCCAGCGCCGCTCCCAACCCCCTCAGCACCTGCGGGTCCGCCACCGGATCGCCGTGTCCGGGGCACAGAAGCAGGACGTCGTGGGCGGCCATCGCCGCGGCGGAGCGGCGGGCCGAGGCTGCGTCGTCGTTGAAGTGGCCCAGTGTGGGCCCTCCCGACAGGGTGACGATGAGGTCGCCGGTGAACAGGACGCGGGACTCCCTGACCAGGAGGCCGATGCTGCCCTCCGTGTGCCCCGCTCCGCTGATCACCGCCGCCCCGCCCCCGATCGCGACGACGTCTCCCGCCTCCACCTCGGAGTCGACGCGACACGGAGGGGCCGGTGGGATGCCGGCGGACAGCCGCTCGAACACCGCGCGCTCCTCGTCGGTGAGCGTCCGACGCGGGGGCCGACGCTCGCCGCGGATGATCGGAGCGTCCGCTCGATGCGCGACCACTTCGACATCGCCCCAGCTCGCCACGTCCGCGGCCGCACCCGTGTGGTCCTCATGGTGATGCGTGAGCACGAGCCGCCGGAGGGCCGTGGTACGGAATCCCAGCTCAGAGAAGGCGGCGGCGAGCGCGGGCTCGTCCCCGGGAAACCCTGCGTCGATCATCGTGACCTCTGACCCGTCGCGCCAGAGGTAGATCTGCGGGAAGCCGGTCCGGATCATGAAGAGATCGGGAGCAAGCTCGCGGATCTCCGTCGCTCGATCGCCCATGGCCTGTCTCCTCCTAGTCCCAGTGCCTCTTACTCCCGCGGGGGTAAGGGCGATGTCGAAGCGTCCCCGGCTCCATGTGTCCGGCCGAGTGGTGAAGCCCGTGCTGCCCATGCCCTGAGAACGTTCACGGTCGATCCGCGTTGCTGAGGCGGAGATGCCGGCGCCATCCGTTCCAACAGGGGCCGGATGGCGCCGGTGCTCAAGTCGGGTGCGGTCACTCGAGTCCGTGGATGACCTTGCCACCGGGCGGCGGACGGAAGGCATCCCAGTGCTCGACGAGCAGCCCGTCGTGTATGCGGAAGACGTCGACCAGCATCCCGTCCTCGCGGATCGCCTGACGGGCGATGAACTCGCCGTCGGCGATGACGTTCACCTCGATCTCCTTCGCCGGGTCGAGCCGTTCCTCCGGGGGCAGCGAGAGGATGTAGGTGAAGAACTTCCGGAGCCCCTCGCGGCCCTGCTCGATGTTCGGGTTGTGCTGGATGTAGTCCTCGGCCACGTACCGGTCGAGGTGCTCCAGTCCCGCCACGGTGCCGTGGGCGATCTCGAAGAACTCGGCGACGATCTGCTTGTTGCGCGCGAGATCGTGGATCTCGTCAGCCATGCTCAATCCCTTCGTTGGATCGGAATCCCGGAAGAAGCCCGTGCGCGGGGCGCCAGGAGTCCCTATTCGAGACCGTGGATGATCGCGCCGCCGGGCGGCGGGCGGAACGCGTCCCAGTGCTCCTTGACAAGGCCGTCCTCGATACGGAACACGTTGATGAGCAACCCGTCTTCGCGGATCTCGTGCCGGACGACGAAGTCGCCCTCCGCGATGAGGTGCACCTTCAGCTCCTTGGCGGGGTCAAGGCGCTCGGAGGGCGGGAGCGAGAGGATGTGGGTGAAGAACGTGCGCAGTCCCTCGAGTCCCTGCCCGATGTTCGGGTTGTGCTGCATGTAGTCCACCGCCGCGAACTCGCCGAGCCGGTCCAGCCCCGCGAGATCGCCGTGGGCGACCGCCAGGAAGTCCTCGACGAGCCGCTTGTTGCGTGCCAGCCGCTCGGGTTCCGACACCGCCGCCCCACCGGGGCCGGCCCCGGCCATCACGAGCCCGCCGGCGGGTCGTAACCCGGTGCCGAACGCCACGCGTCCCAGTGCTCCTGGAGCATGCCGTCCCTGACCCGCCAGATGTCGATGTGGAGCCCGTTGACGCGGATCTCGTGACGCACCACGAGATCCCCCTCGCCGATCAGGTGGACCTCGATGGTCCCGGAAGGATCGAGATCCTTCTCGCGTGCGCGATGGAATCCGGCGAAGTACTCACGGACGCCCTCTCGCCCCTGCCCGGCGTGTGGATTGTGCTGGACGTAGTCGACCGCGACGAGGTCGTCGAGACGGTCGAGTCGCTTGGCGATCGCCACGTCGTTGACGAAAGCCTCGACAACCTGTTTGTTGCGCTCGATGCTTGCGTCGTCTGTCATCTACTTCTTGCCCCAGAGCTTGAGGAACCCGTCTACGTAGTCGGCCTTGCCGTACCACGAGCCGTTCGACCATCCCTTCTGGGTGAGGTCGAGGCCGGTGACGTTGGCGGACGTGAACAGACGCTGGAACGGGAAGTCCAGCGCGCCCGCACGCGGCTGACCGACCATGAGCCGCAGCAGCGAGTCGGACAGGTACCAGGAGAGTGCCGGAAGGCTGAACGCGGCGACCGCGCCGGTCCACTGGGACTTGCCGAGCTGCTGCATCACGGCCAGGGAGCCGCCCACGGTGCCGACCTGGGTGTTCGTGGCGCTACGGCCTGCGGCCTGCGCTCCTGAGACGACATCGGGGACGTAGTTGTTCGTACCGGCCACGATGTACTTCATGCTGGAGTCCGCCACCAGTGACGTCGACACCTCGGTGGGGATCTTGTCCTGGTTGACGGTGTTCACGTCGATCACCTTCGACGAGCAGCCGCCGCAGTCGTCCTTCAGCACCTTGACGACACCGTCGTTGGCCCAGGCCGGCGTGATGTCGTTCGAGGTCGTGCGCATCGCGAGCACATGGGCCGAGCCCTTGGAGTCGACGATGAACTGATCGGTCAGCCAGGAGTGAAGCTTCACGAAGTTGGGGGTCACGTAGCTGACGAGCTTCGGGTCGCCGGGGCCGGAGGACGTCGTCACGCCGTTCACCAGCGGGATACCCGCCTTCGCGACCGCGGCGATCGCGCTCGGGGCGGTGTTCTGGGTGATGCCGACGGTGACGATGCCGATGGCCTTCGCGTTGATCGCCTGCTGGAGGCAGTTGGCGACGCCGTCCGGCGAGCCGCCGGTCGTGCCGCACGCCTCCACGTCGACGCCGAAGCGCGAGAACACGGTCTTGATCTCGTTCGCGACGACCGAGAAGTCCTGCACCTCGAGCGCCGGCACGATGACGTAGACCTTGCCGCCGGTGATCTTCGACGTGTCGATGGCCGGACCCGGCGCGGCGAACGTGTCGATCGGCTGTCCAGCCGACTTGACCGCCGCCGCGACGGCGGCCGGAACGGATCCCTTCGCGTCTCCCGACGAGCCCGAGTCCGTCTTGGTGCTGCCGCAGCCGACGAGGGTGAGTGCCAACACCGTGCAGGCCGCTAGAAGTTCGCGCGACCGATTGCGCCTGTTCAGCATGAGATTGCCTCTCTTCTTTGAGTGTGTAATCACTTGGCCCTCTCCCGAGAGCAGAGCGCTTCCCGTCCGCGGGCAAGGAACATCACCGTGCCGGCCCGGGTGTGTCGCAACAGGGCGACGGGGATATGCCGGCCAACGGCATGTCGGCGTTCGGAGGTCTCGCCACCGTTCGGGCGGACGCGTATCGCGCGTCCCGAACCGCACCGTGTCGTCGAGCAGGGACGCGACAGCGATCAGGACGATCTCGAAGCCGGCAAGGAGCACGCCGACCGGCCGAGGACTCCTGCGCCGCGGGCGGCGGTCAACAGGGAGGTGCCGTGCAGGAGCCGGTTCAGGCGCGTGCGCGGCGGCGGAGAAGAAGCGACACGGTGATGGCGATGATCAGCGCCGCGCCGTAGAAGACGTTCGTCACCCATCCGGACAGCCCGAGCAGTTGCAGCCCGAACATGCCCGTCAGCAGGAAGTAGGCGGCGATGAACATGCCGATCGCGTTGAAGCGTCCGGGGACCACCGCGATCGTGCCGAGGAACACCGCGGCGAGAGCCGGCATCATCTGCACCTGGGCCGTCGAGGTGCTGAACCCGCCGACACCGCACGCGAGGATGATGCCGATGACGCCGCTGAGCAGGGCGGCCACCAGGTAGCCCCCGAAGCGGATGCGGCGGACGGGGATGCCGGCGAGCCTCGCGACGTTCGGGTTCGAACCGACGAACAGCATCGATCGGCCGAGCGGGGTCGCGGTCATGACGTACGCGGTGATGACGACGAGCACGACGCCGTACCAGAACACCGCCGGGAGGCCCAGGAAGCTGCCGAGCGCGACCTGCGCGAGCCCTGGGTCGAGGCCGCTCACGTTCGACTGGTTCGACATCAACAGCGCGATCCCCAGGGCGACGCTCCCCGTGCCGAGGGTGACGACGATCGAGCTGATCCCGACGACGACCACGAGTACCGCGTTGATGAGGCCGACCAGCACCGCCGCGGCGAGGGCCACGAGGATCGCCGGCCAGACTGGCCAGCCGTGCAGGACGACGAGGGCCGGGAACGCGGTTCCCGCCAGGCCGTAGATGAAGGCGAACGACAGGTCGAACTCGCCGACGGCGATCGTGGTGATGACCGCGAGGCCCAGGAAGACCACCGGTGTCTGCTGGCCCAGGACCGCGCGCGAGGCGTTTCCGAGGTCGACGCTGTTCGGGAGCAGCACCAGGAAGAGCACCACCATGATGATCCAGAGCAGCACGAGGCTGTAGCGCTGGAGCAGGTAGGTGGCCGCCCGGGTGAGTGGAACGCCCGTCTTCTGAGGTGTGGCGCCCGCGGCGATCGTGGGTTGTGACCGTGTGGTTGCCATCAGGCCTCACTTGCGGGAGTCGGTGCGGAGAGGAGAGCGTGCGCCGCGTCATCGACGGTGAAGATCGCGGAGAGAACGGTGTCCGCGTCGAACGGTCGCGTCATCTCGCGGACGATCCGGCCGTCCTGGAGGATGAGAACCCGGTCGCAGATCGCCGCGAGGTCCTCGACCTCGGCGGAGCAGACCATGACCGCGGATCCGTCGGCGGCGGCCTGCCGGCTCGCCGTGAGGATCGCGTGACGCGCGCCGACGTCGACCGCCTGGGTGGGGTCGTCGAGCACGAGCAGGTCGGGCGTCCCGAGGAGCCACTTGCCGAGCAGCACCTTCTGCTGGTTGCCGCCGGACATCGCGGCGACGGGCATCGTGGGGTTCGGCGGCCGGATGTCGAACCGCTCGATGATGCCCTCGGTCTCGGCGCGCTGCCACTTGAACCCGGTCCACCAGGGCTTTCCCCGGCTGCGCAGGTGGGGGAGGGTCGCGTTCTCCTCGACCGTCAGTTCGAGGGCGACGCCCTTGTCGTGCCGATCGGCGGGGATGAAGGCGATTCCGGCGTCGAGGAGGTCGACGACCCTGGCCCGGGCCAGATCGACGACGCGTCCGCCGAGCTTGACCTTGCCGGTGCCTCGCCGGTCGCCGCCGAGCAGCGGCCCGAGGTCCGACAGGCCGGAGTCGACCGTCCCCGTGAAGCCGACGACCTCGCCGCGACGGATGGCGGCGCTCACGCCCTCGACCCGTCCGCCGGAGACATCGACGAACTCGACCGTCTCGGGCCGGGGCGCGGGCGGCAGGGTCTCCATGATGTCGCCGAGCTCTGCGGCCCGTCCGAGGACGAGGCCGGTCAGCTCGGCCTCGTCCAGCCCTGCCGTCGGAATGCCCGTCTCCACGACCCGGCCGTTGCGCAGGACAGTCGCCCGGTCGGCGATCTCGAGCACCTCCTTGAGGTTGTGGCTGACGAACAGCACGGCCGTGCCCTGGCTCGTGAGCAGGCGGATCATGTCGTAGAACGCCGGCAGCGCCTCATGGGGGATGGCGCGCGAGGACTCATCGAAGACCACGACGCCCGTGCCGGGCGTCCGGTCCTGGAGGGCTCGTGCGACCGCGACCGCGACCCGCTCGCTGGGCAGCAGGGTCGAGACCTTGGCCGACGGGGCGATGTCGGTGTGGAGGTACTTCAGCGTCTCGCCGACGGCGACGGCGTCCTCGGAGGTACGGATCCGGCGGGTGATCGGGTTGACCGCGTGCCGGCCGACCCGCACGTTGTCGCGCACCGAGAGGTCGGGCACGAGACCGAGATCCTGGTGCACGAACGAGAGACCCTGTCCGTGCAGCGCCTTCGCCTTGATCGGCGGACCGATGTGCTCGCCGTCGAGGAGGATCTCGCCGCCCGGATCCGCCGAGTAGACGCCGGAGATCAGTTTGATGAGTGTCGACTTGCCGGAGCCGTTCTGCCCGACGAGGGCGTGCACCTCTCCCGGGGCGATCGTCAGGCTCGCGTTCTCGAGGACCGCGACGCCGGCGAACGTCTTGGTGAGATTGCGGACCTCGAGCCGGGGGACCGGCGGGGTCGCGGATTCATCGGCCATGACTACCGCCCCTGCCGTGCGGTTCGGTCTCCTCGACACCGCCGGGGACGAAAAGGGCTGGGTGAACCGGTCTGAACCATGGACGACTCCTTGCGCACGAAGCGCTGCTGTCGGAACCGACGTCCGCTGCCGGCCCCGGATGTGGGTGCTGCTGTCGCGGTCATCCCGGCAGCACTGCTGCCGAACCGCCCCATAGGCCTTCGCGGAGCTCCTCCGCGTGGCTCGTCAACCAAACCTGATTCAGAACGCTCGACACGGTGACCGACCGGCGAGCAGCGACAAGGTAGGAAGTGACTCCCGTCACGCTCAATGGACATGTTCATTGGACGAACAGGTCACCCATATCGGTAGCTCCGGTGTGCACCATCCAGGAGGCGTCTGCTGCAGCGTTCGGGTGGCAGGTTCGGGCATACGGTCTGGAGGGTCGACGCAGTCATGACGGCTTCGAAGGATCTGTCGAACCGGCATCCCGTGGCCATCGAGGTCCAGCCGCTGCTGACGTCGAAGGCCAACAGGGTGAGGACGGTGTCCTCCGGGCGGCGGAACGGCCAGGCCTCTCAGCGGTTCACCGTCGGCATCGACAGGCACCGGTTGTCTCCGACGGCCTCCGAGTCGATCCGGCGGCCGTCGGCGTGGGCCGTGCGGTGGATGGGGCCGGTGCCTTGCGACAGGGGCAGACCGGTGTGGTGGTTGGCCTGGGCGATGATCTCCGCCGTAATGGACACCGCCGTTTCCTGGGGGGTGCGGGCGCCGAGGTCCAAGCCGATCGGGGAGTTCAGCCGGCCCAGTTGGTCCTCGGGGACGCCGGCCTCCCGCAGCAGGTCGATACGGCGCTCGTGGGTACGTCGGGAGCCCATGGCGCCGATGTAGCCGACGGGGAGCGTCAGCGCCAGGCGCAGCAGCGGGATGTCGAACTTGGCGTCGTGGGTGAGGACGCAGATGGCGGTGCGGGGGTCGACTTCGGTGGCCGCGAGGTAACGATGGGGCCAGTCGGTGACGACCTCGTCGGCGTGCGGGAAGCGGGCGGCGGTGGCGAAGACCGGGCGGGCGTCGCAGACGGTGACCCGGTAGCCGAGGAAACTGCCTGCGTGGCTGAGAGCGGAGGCGTAGTCGATGGCGCCGAAGATCAGCATGCGGGGTCGGGGCGCGTGGACGTGGACCAGGACGGTGAGCTGCCGCGGGCAGGTACCGTCCCCCGAGTTCTCTGCCTCACCCTCGGCGCGGCCCAGTTCGATCCGGGCGGTGCGGCCCGCCCGGAGGAGGGCACGGGCATGCGCCACGACCGCCCGGTCCTCGTTCTCCTCGCCGAGAGCGCCCTCGTGGGCGCCCTCGGCAGGGATATGGAGGATACGGCCGACGAGCTCATCAGGGCCGTCGACGACGTGGGCCACGGCCAGGGGGCGCCCCGCTGCCACGGCACCGAGGGCGGAGGCGAGGTGGGGCTCGACGGCGGGCACCACTCGCTGTACCAGTACGTCGATCTCTCCGCCGCAGGTCAGGCCGACGGCGAAGGCGTCGTCGTCGGAGTAGCCGAATCTCGCGCGGGTGGGTGGCCCGCCGTCCGCAAGGACCTGTTGGCACAGTTCGTAGACCGCCGCCTCGACACAGCCACCGGAGACGCCGCCGACCGCGGCGCCGTCCATGCCGACGGCGAGGGCGGTGCCGAGGGGCAGGGGGGAGCTGCCACTGACGTCGACGACGGTGGCGAGGGCGAAGGGGCGGGCCTCGCGACACCAGCGGTGCAGTGTCTCCGCGATGTTGAGCATGGCGGGCTCTCTGTTCGGTGGGTGGTCGTGGCGGGCCGACGGTACGGCGACGGCCCTGGGGCCCGGGTGACCGGTGGCGTGGCGGCCACCCGGGGGTTCAGAGCAGGACCTCGGGCTTGATCGGCAGCTCGCGGACCCGGCGGCCGGTGGCGTTGAAGACCGCGTTGGCGATGGCGGGCGCCACCCCGACGATGACGATCTCGCCGAGTCCCTTGACACCGATGGGGTCGGCTTCGTAGTCCTCGCCCTGGATGAAGATCGCCTTCATCTCGGGTATGTCGGCGTGGGTCGGCACGAGGTAGTCGGCGAAGTTGGCGTTGACGATCCGGCCGTCGCGGTGGTCGGTAATGGTGTGTTCCAGCAGGGCCTGACCGATGCCGCCGGTCATGGCGCCGATGGCCTGGCTGTCGGCCAGTGTCGGGCTGATGATCCGTGCGGCGTCGTACACGCCGACCATGCGCCGGACCCGTACCAGCCCGAGCCGGGCGTCGACGGCCACCTCGGCGAACGTCGCTGCGTACGCGTACAGCGAGAACCGCTCAGGTCCCGAGGGCCCGGCGTACGACCCGAGCACTTCCAAGTGGGTCCGGCCGTTGCGAGCCAGGAGCCGCTGGTACGTCTCCCCGCGTGCGGGCTCGTCCTTCACATACAGCCGGCCGCCTCGTACGACGATGTCGGCGGCCGCGGCGCCGTACAGCGGTGATTCCTCGTCGTTGACCGCGAGCGTGATCGCCTGCTTGCGCAGTTTGTCGCAGCCGTCCTGGACGGCGGATCCGACACTGGCCATGGTCAGTGAGCCGGCGTGGATGGGGGCCGTGGGCATGCTGGAATCGCCGAGCCTGAAGGTCACCTGGCGCATGGTCAGGCCGAGGGCGTCGGCGGCGACCTGGGTCATGGAGGTGGCCGTGCCGGGGCCCATGTCGCTGGTCGCGGACTGCACCAGGGCGGTGCCGTCGGCGGCGAGCCTGACCGAGGCCTGGGCCGGGCTGCGCAGGGTGTCGTAGACACCGGCGGCCATCCCCATGCCGATGAGCCAGTCGCCGTCACGCGTCGAGCGGGGCTCGGGGCTGCGCCGGTCCCAGCCGAACGCGCGGGCGCCCGCTCGGTAGCACTCACGCAGGCGGCGGGTGGAGAACGGCAGCCCGCTGGACTCGTCGTCGGCCGGTTCGTTGCGCAGCCGCAGCTCGATGGGGTCCATGCCCAGTTCGTGGGCGAGTTCGTCGATCGCCGACTCGACGGGATAGGCGCCGCTGGAGTAGCCGGGGCCGCGCATGAACCACGGCGTGCTCACGTCCAGCGGAACCAGAGAATATGTCTGGTGGACGTTGGGGGTGCTGTACAGCATCCGGCCGGGGTTGAGGACCTCTTCGGTGTACGTCTCGTAGCGGGAGGTCTCGGCTCGGACCTCGTGCGCCGACGCGGTCAGGCGGCCCCGCCGGTCGCTGCCCAGCCGCAGTCCGTACTCGTACGCGGGCCGGTATCCCACGCCGAAGTACAACTGCCTGCGGGTGAGGACGAGTTTCACGGGGCGTCCGACCTCCCGGGCGGCCATGGCCGCGATGACGGAGTGCACCCAGGTGCGGCCGAGGCTGCCGAAGGAGCCGCCGACGAACGGCGAGAAGACGCGGATGTGGTCCGGCGGGATGCCGAACTCGCCGGCCAGGGTCGACACGGCGCCCTGCACCCACTGGGTCTTCTCCCAGACGGTCAGCCGGTCGCCGTCCCAGCGGGCGACGATGCCGGCCGGTTCGATCGGGTTGTGGTGATTGCGGGCCGTCTGGTACGTCATCTCCAGCCGGACGGCGGAAGAGCCCAGGGCCCCCTCGGCATCACCTCGGGCATAGGTCTGGCCGTCGCCGGCGGGGTCGGCGATGGTCATGTCGGTCGAGGGAGGCTCGGCGTCGTAGGAGACGCCGACCAGGCTCGCGGCGTGCTGTGCCGTCTCCAGCGTGGTCGCCACCACGACCGCGACGGGCTGGCCGAAGAACCGGACCCGGTCGTCCTGGAAGGCGCGCAGCGGCGCACCCGGCGGGTATCCCCCCGCGAGGGGCGGCAGCTTGGGCGCGTTGAGGTGGCTGATCACCTTCAGGACGCCGGCCTGGGCCACGGCGGCGCGGGTGTCGATGCCGGTGATACGGCCCTTGCCGACGCCGCTGTCGACGACGACCGCGTGCACGAACCCGTCGGGGCTGTTGTCGGCGGCGTACTTCGCTCTGCCGGTCACCCTCAGCCGTGCGTCGACCCGGCGAACCTCCGCGCCGACCGCTGCCTGTGGCTGGCTCATGCGGTGCCTCCTACGATGCGCAGCTGGCGTTCGACGGTACGTTTGAGCAGTTCGGCCTTGAAGCCGTTGTACGCGAGGGGACGGGCCCCGTCGGCCGCGTACTCGGCCGCCTCGGCCCACAGCCCGTCGGAGGGACGGCCGCCGATGAGGCGGCGCTCGACGGCGGGCAGCCTCCACGGCACGGTGCCCACACCGCCGGCGGCGACCTTCGCCTCGCGAACGACGCCGCCGCGGATGTGCAGCGCGACCGCCGCGGAAGTGAGCGCGAACTCGTAGGACTGCCGGTCGCGCACCTTCAGATAGCCCGATTTCAGTGGTCGCGGGTGGGCCGGGATCTCCACGGCGATGATCAACTCGCCCGGTCGGACGGCCTGTTCGCGGTTCGGGGTGCTGCCCGGCCGGAGCAGGAACTCGGCGAAGGGCACGGTGCGTTCGCCCTCCCGGCCCAGCAGGTGGACGTCGGCGTCCAGGGCGGTGAGAGCGACCGCGAGATCGGAAGGGTGCGTGGCCACGCAACTGTCGGAGGTGCCGAGGATCGCATGGCCGCGGTTGAAGCCGTGCAGCGCGGCGCACCCGGAGCCGGGCTCGCGTTTGTTGCAGACGGCGGTCACGTCACGGAAGTACGTGCACCGGGTGCGCTGCATGATGTTGCCGCCGATGGTGGCCATGTTCCGCAGCTGGGCCGAGGCGCTCAGCTCCAGCGCCTGCGAGACGAGCGGGTAGCCGGACCGCACCTCGGGGTGCGCGGCGGCCTCGGCCATGCGGACCAGGGCGCCGATGCGCAGACCGCCGCGCCCGGTGACGGTGACCTCGCGCAGGGGCAGGCCGCTGATGTCGACCAGGGCTCCGGGGCGTTCGACGGTCTCCCGCATCAGGTCGACGAGCGTGGTGCCGCCGGCGATGTAACGCCCACCGCGCCCACCGGCGACGAGGGCCTCCCGCGTGTCCGCGGCCTTGGTGTAGGTGAAGGGATGCATGGGGATCGGACCTCACATCCGGTCGGCGGCCTGCTGGACCGCGCGGACGATCTTGACGTAGCAGCCGCAGCGGCAGAGGTTGCCGCTCATCCACTCCTGGATCTCGTCCTGCGATCCGGTGTGGCCCTCCTGGATGCAGCCGACCCCGGACACGATCTGCCCCGACGTGCAGAAGCCGCACTGGAAGGCGTCCTGGTCGATGAACGCCTGCTGCAGCGGGTGGAGGCGGCCGCCCTTTTCCAGGCCCTCGATCGTGGTGACCTCGGCGCCCTCCAGCCGCACCGCCAGCGTCAGACAGGAGGCGACCCGTCTTCCGTCGACCAGGACCGTGCAGGCGCCACAGGCACCCGCGTTGCAGCCCTTCTTCGAACCGGTCAGGTCGAGGTGTTCGCGCAGCAGGTCCAGCAGCGAGGTGCGGTTGTCGACCGTGACGGTGCGCCGGACGCCGTTGACCGTCAGGGACACCAGGCTGCTGGGCGGTGCCTCGGTGGCTACCGCTTCCTCGGTGGCGAGGGCGGGCGACCCGGTGGCCAGGCCGCCGATCACCACGGCTCCTCCGACGGCGGTGGTGGTCGCGATGAAGGTACGCCGGGTGGGCGCGGATTCGGACTCGGCGGATGAAGTCCCGACCGGGACGGGACGTTCGGTGGACATGTCCACTCTCCCTCGATGGGGGCGGGGGTTGTCAGGGCGTGGGGCGGACTCACCGGGAGGGAGTCGCGCGAAGGGGGTTGCACAGGTGAGGGCATCCGGCCGCGCCGCCCGCTGAGTGCTCGCGACGCGGCCGGCCCTCCTGCCGTGGCCCGGCCGAATCCGCCGGGGGGCGTGCGGCAGGCAGGAGGGCCGGCCGCCGAGCAGCCGTTCAGCCGCCGGTGACCTCGACGTAGGTGGTGCCGGTGACCGGGCGGTGGTCGTAGCTTCCGGTGACGGCGGCGCTGCCTTCGTAGCGGGGTCCGGTATCCGGCAGTTCCTGGTTCGCGGTGTGGGAGACGACGTTCAGCTTGGCGTCCTCGCCGGGGATGCTGACCTTCCAGCGCGTCGGGTAGGTCTTTCCGGTGGTCGGGCTGGTCCAGAGGGTGGATTCGTCGGGCGTGAGGGTCGCCTCGGCGACGGTCTGAGTGCCGTCGGGCTTGAGGATCGTCGCGAAGTTGTTCTTCTTCTCCAGCTTCGTGTTCCAGACGCTGATCCGGTCGCCGTTGGACAGGCTGAGGTTCATCCAGGTCCACGCGCGGTCGGCGGTGTTGGTGAGGGGCAGGGGGCCCCACTGGCGGTCCAGCCAGGACTGCCCCCGGAGCTTGTCGGTGCGGCCGTTGATCGTCAGCGTCCCGGAGGTGTCGATGGTGGGGAGGGCGTACTCGTAGTTCGGGTACTTGGCGTCGCCGAACATCGGGAAGTACCCGGTCCCCATGTTGTAGAGGACGTTTCCGCGCGGGCGGAGCGTGACGTCGATGGTCCCCTCGGGCACCTTCGCGCGCAGCTTCTGCTCGCTGGTGTCGCCGGTCCAGGTGATGTTGTCCGTGTGGATGTCCACGCCCTGCTTGTCGGACAGACCCGACCCGGCGGGGAGGCGGATCTCCGACTTGGTGTACCAGCCGGTGTCCTGGTCGATGATCGACACGGCCGACGAGCCGAACCCGTTCTTGACGTCGCCGATGTTCACGTAGTGGGCCAGGAATCCGTACCGGTGGCCCCCGGCGGTCACCTGTGCGGTCACGTACCAGGACTGGTTCTGCCGGTCGGTGGTGGCGGCGAGGTCTGCGGCGGGGTCGACGAGAACCGGAAGGTCGGTCTGTGCCAGACCAGGTCCGGAGGTGGGTTTGTGCGTCGCGGTGGAGTCGGCGGCTGTCGCGGTGGCCGGTCCCCCCGAGGCGAGGGTGAGCGAGGCGACGAGCGCGGATGCGATGGCGGCCGCGCCTACGGTGGTCTTGCGCATGATGGCTCCTTGCGCGGATGTCCCGCACGGATGCACAGAGCACCATCATGTACGAAACGGTTTCGTACCATGGATGGGTGCACGTAACCCGTGGGAGGAAAACCCGTGGTGCCGGAAGGGGGGCTGGTGTGTACCCCCTTGCGATAACTGACACCTGTAAGATTAGCTGGCGCTCGGCCGATGTCAACCGCTGATCCGACGAGGCCGCCGCATCTGCCCTCGTGTGAGGCGCTGATCTGGGGCGATGCGCAGATGCACCGATCAGGGTGGCTACGCTGGCCCCGACTCGTGGGCGCACGCGTACAACCGTCTGAGGAGGACACGTGGGAGGCAAGGCGAGTACCACCCGACGCCCGGGGCGCCCCAGCGGGGATTCCCCTGCGGTGCCCACGGAGCGGGACGTCCTGCTGCGGGGCCTGGAGGCGTTCGCGGAGCTGGGGTACGACCGGGCGTCGGCACGGGAGCTGGCGCGCCGACTGGGGGTCAGCCACGTCTTCATCAACGACCGCTACGGGTCGAAGGCGGCCTTCTGGCGTGCGGTGGTGGATGCCGCCCTCGGGGCTCAGCTCACGCGCATGACGCCGCCCCCGCCGGGAAGCGAGGACGAGGCCGTGGTACGGCAGTTCGTCCTGGAGTTCTACCGGATCCACATCGACGAACCGCGGCTGGCCCTGCTGATGGAGGACGCGTTCGCACGGGACACCGAGCGGCTGGACTACCTCTACCAGCGTCACATCGAGCCGACACTGGCTCTCGTCGTGCCCAGTGTCGAGCGGCTGATGGCGTCCGGGCGCATCGCACGGGTTCCGATGGACGTCCTGTTCTTCGCCATCACCGCTCCGGTGTCAGGACTGATGCATGAGGCTCTCGCCCGGCGCCTGGGGCGCCCCGAGCATCTGCCGCGGGCAGAACGTCTCGCCAGGGCGGAGGCTCTGGCCGGACTGGTGATGGACGGCCTGTTGGCCCCGGGCGGCGCGAAGCCCCGGTAGGGAAGTGTCGAACCGCCCGCGCTCCATGGCCGCAGGGCGGAGTGAGGCGGTCGTTTGCCGGCGGCCGTCGCACTGACGCCGACCGAGCGCTGCCGGCCCGCCCGCCCGCCGCTGCCCCGGTTCCCGGACAGGTGCCCGGCGCCGACGGTGCTTGTCTCGCCGTAACTGCGGTAGCATGCGCCGGGCCGACTGGTCCCGCGGACAATCCCGGGCAGGCCGTGTTGCACCCCTCGCCCGACACCGTCGTGCCGCCTCCCGACACGGCCGTTCGCCCGCCCCACGGTCAGGCCGGCAGCAACTCCGCGAAGTCGCGCACCGGCCGCGATCCGTCCCAGCCGACCGATGCCCGCCAGGCCGATGTGAAGATCCCTCGCGTGATCTCGCTGTCCTGGACGAGCTCGATCATCCCCGGGCCATCCTCACCGCCGTCGAGGAAGAAGACGTCACCGCCCGGGGTCAGATCGTGAAAACGTACCGACGCTCCGCGCGCCTCACGACGTTCGACCTCCTCCCGGACGTCGGGCACGATCTTGGCGACGTGATGGAAGCCGTAGCCATGGCGTTCGTGGGCGTCCTTGTAGATGGAAGGCTCGTCGTCGAGGGTCTGGACCAGCTCGACCATCATGTGCCCGGAGAAGGCGAGGGCGAGGGTGAACTCCGCCTTCCCCGGCTCACCGCGGTAGGTGGAGCCCTCGCCGCCGAGCCTTCCGTTCACGAACCAGGGCCCGACGCCGAGTTCGTCGGTCCACCAGCGCATCCCGGCGGTCAGGTCGGGGACCATGTACGCGACCTGGATGATGGCGTCCGTCGGCTGACCGAAGGGAAACTGCATGGTGGTCGTCCTCACTCGGGTCGGGTCCTGCGGCTCTGTGGGTGATCGACAGAGGCCTTCGCCGCTATGCCGAGGGGCGGAGGAAGCCGGTGAGGCCACCGTCCACGAGGAGGGCGGTCCCCGTGGTGTAGCCGGCTTCGGACGAGGCCAGGAAGAGCACGGCGTCGGCCAGTTCCTCCGGCTCTCCCTCTCGGAGCATGGGAGTGCTGAGCCTGAGCCGCTCCCGGAAGGCGTCCGCCCCGCCGGGCGGCAGGCCCGTCGTATGTGCGGAGATGTCGGTGTTCATGCCGGCCGGAATCACGATGTTGACCCGGATTCCCTCGGCGACGACCTCGGCGGCGAGAATGCGGGTCAGGTGCTCGAGCGCCGCCTTGCTGGTGCCGTAGGCGGCGGTCCCGGCGCTGGCCCTGCGACCGGCCGCCGAGCCGCAGAAGACGACGGCCGCGCCGGGGGAGAGCAGGGGCTTGAGACTCTGCATCACGAAGAACGAGCCCTTGACGTTGGTGTCGAACACCGAGTCCCAGGTTTCCTCGTCCATGTCGTCGAGGCGCTTCATGCCCGCCTGCCCGGCATTGACGTAGGCGGCGTCGATACGTTCCACCCGTGCGGCGACCTCGCTGAACGCGGCCTTGATGCCGGCCACGGAGGAGAGGTCCGCGGACACGGCGATCGTGCCGTCGCCGATCAGATCGCTCGCCGTCTTCAGCCGGTCGGGGTCCCGCGCGACGATGACCACGCGGGCGCCCTCGCGGGCGAAGGCCCGTGCGGCTGCCAGGCCCAGTCCCCTGCTGCCGCCGGTGACGAGGCAGGTCTTCCCGAGGAATCGCCGCCGCCGGTCCGCGGCGGGCGGGTCGCCGCTCATGAGTCGACCTCGATGCCACCGAACGGAGCCCCGCCGTTCAGGACGCGCTCCTCCGGAGGAATGGGCGCGAGGCTGACGCGTACGTCGATGCACGTCGGCCGACGGGCCGCGAGGGCCGCCTCGATCGCCGGGCGCAGCTGGTCCAGCTCTGTGACGTCGACGCCGTCCGCACCGAGAGCTCGTGCCACGCCGCTGTAGGAGCCGTTCTCCAGGCGGTTGTTGGTGACGCGGTTCTCCCCGAAGATGAACTGCTGGGTGTGCAGGGTGGCGCCCCACGCCTGGTTGTTGAGGACGATCACGACGACGGGGAGCCCCGCCCGGACGAGGGTGTCGAACTCGGCGAGGCTGTAGCCGACGGCTCCGTCTCCGGTGACGAGGATGGTCGCCTTGTCGGGGATCGCGTACTGCGCTCCGACGGCCACGCCGAAGGTGCTCCCCATCGAGCTGAGGTAGCCGTGCCCCAAGTAGTGGGCCAGCGGCGCCAGGGCGATCGTCTCGGAGAGCCACAGCTCGGTCAGAGCGCCGTCGACGACCACGGTGGCCTGGTCGGGGACGCTCTCGGCGATCGTGCGGACGGCGAGGTACGGGTGGATCGCGCCCTCGTGCTGCTCGGTCTCGTCCGCGAGCGCGGACCGCCGGGTGGCCGAGACCTCGCGCAGGGTCTTCAGCCAGTCGTCGCGCCCGGAGGGCACAGGGCCGTCGCCCAGGCGCTCGTTCAGCAGGCCGACCGTGCCGACCGGGTCGGCCTGGACGCCGAGTTCGACATCCTGGAGACGGCCGAGTTCACGCCCGTCGGGGTCGATCTGGAACAACCGGGAGCTCTTCGGAAGCAGCCGGCCCGTACCGAACTGGGTGGTCATGCCGAAGCGTAGACCGAGCAGCAGGACCAGGTCGGGTCGCTCGTCCTCGGGGACGGTGGCCAGGGTCTGGACGAGACCGACGTGTTGCTCGGAGCCGACGATCGCCCCGAGGCCCTCCCAGTCGGAGAAGAGGGGCACTCCGGTACGGGCGGCGAACTCGTGCAACTGCGCCCGGGCTTCGGCGGTCACGAAGGACTTGCCGACCAGCGCGACCGGGCGCCGGGCGGTGCTCAGCGCATCGACGATGCGGTCGACGGCACCGGCGGGGGAGACACCGGTGCCGTCGACCTCGACGCGGTAGTCGTCGACCTCGTCGACGTCCACCGACTGGCGCAGGACGTCCCAGGGGATGTCGAGGAGCACCGGGCCCCTGGGCTCCGACAGGGCGGTACGGATCGCCTGGGCGACCAGGCGGGGGATCAGCTCGGTACGGGTGACGCGGTGCGCGAACTTGGTCACCGGGGCGGCCATGGCGACCTGGTCGAATCCGGCCTGCTGGTCGTTGACCTGGTCCGTCTCAAGCGGACCGGAGCCCGCGATGTAGAGGACCGGTGTCCGGTCCAGATAGGCGTTGGCGATCGAGGTCAGGACGTTGGTGAAGCCGCCGCCGGCCGTGACGACGGCGACCCCGAGATCCCCGGTGACCCGGGCGTAGCCCTCGGCCGCGTGACCGGCGTTCATCTCGTGGCGCACATCGACGATCCGGAGCTTGGCATCCAGGGCGTCCTGGAGGATGCCGTCGATGTGCGCCCCGGGCAGGCCGAAGGCCACGTTGACGCCGGCTCGCTGCAGTGTTCGCACGACGAGTCCACTACCGGTTGCGGTTGCCATTCGATGGTCCGCCTCTCTGGGCGTATGGAGAGTTTCGACAAAGGGTGCAGGTGGGGCCGCTTCTGAGGCCGCCCGTACCGCAGTCTCTTGTGCGGTCTGGGCGAGGACAACGGCTGTGTTCGTTGGACGGTCAACGCCTTGTTCGCTCTGGAAAGATCGACACCGCGTCGACGTGACTGTTCGCGGAAGCGATGTCAGGCTTCCGGCATTCTGAGCACGGCCTTGATCACCCGCCCCGAACCGGCCTCCTTCCACGCCTTGGCGAAGTCGTGGAAGGAGAACTCCTCGATCATCCGGTCGAAGGGGAACCGACCCGCCCGCCAGTACTCGACCAGCCGGGGGATCAAGGCGTGGGGGTTGGCCGAGCCGCCGATGATCCCTTGAAGCCTGCGGCCGCCGGAGAGGAGGAAGCCGGTGTCCGGGACCCACTCGCCCGCGGGTGCCACCACGTAGCCGAGCGTGCCTTCGACGTCCAGGCACGTCGTCGCGGTCGCGTAGACGGACGGCACGTCCGCCGTGACGAACGCGAAGTCGAATCCGTCAGGCTCGATCTGTCGCAGTGCCGCCTCCTCACCGCCGTCGCCCCCCAGCACGGTGTCGGTCGCGCCCAGCTCCACGGCGAGCTCGAGCCGGGGGCGGCTGATGTCGACGGCGACGATACGCCGGGCGCCGGCGAGACGGGCGGCCATGACGGCCGCGAGCCCCACGCCACCGGTGCCGAACACCGCGATCGACTGTCCGGGGCGCAACCTGAACGACTCCAGAACCGAGCCCGCCCCCGTGACGACGCCGCAGCCGAGCGGTCCCATCAGGTGCAGAGGGGCGTCCTTCGGGAGGAGGACCGCGCTGCGTGCGGGCGCCACCGCGTACGTCGCGAAGGAGGACTGTCCGAAGAACACGGCCGCGACACGGTCTCCGGCCTGGGTGATCGGCGAGCTGCCGTCGAATCGGGCCCCGCCGAAGGCCGCGCGCATCGCCTCCCGGCAGTAGGTGGGCCGCGCGTCGAGACAACTGGGGCACACACCGCAGGAGTTGCCCGAGAGCACCACATGGTCACCGGGCCGCAGACGCGTGACGCCCGCACCGACCGCCTCCACGACACCCGCGCCCTCGTGTCCGAGCACGATCGGGTGAGGTACGGGGACCCCATGACCGTTGTGACAGTTGATGTCGGTGTGACAGATGCCTGTTGCCACGATGCGCACCAGGACCTCGTCCGGCCTCGGGTCCCCGAGGTCGACCTGCTCGAGTTCGGGCACTGCCCGGTTCTCGCGTGACACCGCGGCCGTGATCTTCATGCCTGCCGCCGCGTCACGCCGACGCCGATACAGCGGTCTCGGGGTCGTACTCGTAGATCCAGCCGTTCGCCCGGAGCGGGTCGGCCTGCGAGTACTCCAGGTCGCGTGCCAGCTGTTCCGGGCCGTCCGGAAGGTGGTTGATGTGGGACCGCCCGTGCGACACCTCCTGCAGGCGGGCCGTACGGCGCCGGCGGAGTTCCTCGTAGCGTTCCAGCGCCGCGGTCGGGTTGTCCGGGTCCGCCGCGAGGCAGAGGGCCAGAACCGCGCCGTCCTCGATCGCCTGGGCGGCGCCCTGGGCGAAGAACGGGAACATCGGGTGGGCCGCGTCACCCAGCAGGGTCGCGTTTCCACGGTTCCAGCGGTCGAGGGGCTCGCGGTCGAGCAACGCCCAGCGCCCCGGTGTGTCGGCTGCCGTGATGAGCTCCACCAGACGCGGATCCCAGCCGGCGAACTCGTCGAGCAGTTCGCTGAGCGTCGCGGTGGCCGTCCATGACTCGACGCTGTTGGTCCCGGCGGGTGCGAAGGCGACGAGATTGACGTACTCCTCGCCGGAAACGGGGTAGTGCACGAGGTGGTGGTCGGGGCCGATCCAGAGGGTCTGTGCACGCCGCCTGGCGAAGTCGGGTGCCTGCTCCGCGGGTACGAGAGCCCGGAAGGCGCAGATGCCCGACTCCCTGGCCTGTGTCGGCCCGACGATGGCGCCGCGCACACGTGAGTGGACGCCGTCGGCGCCGATGAGGATGTCCGGACGGACCGTCTCACCGTCCTCGAAGTGCAGGACCGCCCGGTCGTCTTCGAACTCGACCGAGACGCAGCGCTTGCCGAGATGGATCGAGTGCTCGGGTACCGCCGACCTCAAGGCTTCGAGCAGGTCGGCACGGTGGGCGGTGTAGGTGTGCTCGCCGTACAGACGCACGCACCCCTCCTCCAGGTTCTCCGCGGAGAGAACGGCGCCGTTCTCCCAGCGCCGGAACTCCCAGCCGATCTCCATGCGCACCGCGCGCTTGATGAATCGGTCCAGCACACCGAGGCGTCGTAGCAGGCGGGCGGCGTTGGGTGCGATCACCAGGCCGGCGCCCACCTCGGTGAGCGCGGCCGCCTGCTCGTAGACGTCACTTTCGAAGCCCTGGTCGCGAAGGAACGCCGCGGCGGCGAGGCCCCCGATACCGCCACCGAGGATCGCGATCTTGGGGCCGTCTTCTGTGCTCATGCTCTTTCACTCCCGTGGACCTCGAGCGAGGTGGTAACTGGCTGTATGCAAGGGTTCGGTGAAATGCGCATTGATAGAACAGGGCTATCCATCCAACGAACATTGAAGGTAGGGTGAGCGGGATCACGCTCGACAAAGGAGAGGCCCATGCCTCGCGCGAACGAACCCGGGCGCTCGGTGAGCTCCCGGCTGTGGGACCTGCTGTTCGCCTTCGACCCCAACAACACCGAGCTGAGCCTCGCCGACCTGGTGAGACGCACCGGCATGCCGCACGCCACCGCCAGGCGCCTCACGCTCGAACTCGTCGAGGCCGGCGCGCTGGAGCGCACCAGCGACAACCGGTTCGCGATCGGCCTGCCGCTGTGGCGCCTCGGAACACTCGCACCACGCGCCGAGACGCTCCGCAGCGCCGCGCAGCCGTTCGTGGAGGACCTGTACACGGCTCTTCGCCAGCACGTGCAGTTGGCGGTCCTCCAGGGCGACCAGGCCGTGATCATCGAGCGACTGTCGGCGGTCCACGCCGTCGGACTGACGTCACAGGTCGGCGGCCTGCTCCCCTTGCACTGCTCCGGTGTCGGCAAGGTGCTGCTGAGCCACAGCAGTCCGACCTTCATCGATGAAGTACTGGCCGGAAGGCTGCAACGCTTCACTCCCAAAACGATCGTGGAGCCCACCGAACTCCGTCGCGAACTGGCGTCCTGTCGCTCGACCGGAACGGTGGTCGTCAAGGAAGAACTGACCGAAGGGGCCGAGTCGGTCGCGACGCGCATCGTCGACGGCAGCGGCAAGGTCGTCGCGGCCCTGTCCGTCGTGGTGGCCGCGGGCTCGATCAAACTGCAGGCGGCGGTTCCCTCGCTGGTCGCGAGCGGGCTGGGACTGTCCAGGAGCCTCGGCTGGCGGCCGGGCATTCCCATTCGTACCTCGTAGCCCGCGGGGCGAGGGAACCGGCACGTCATGCCGACGGCTGGCGCCGGGAGAGCTGCATGTGACCGAGGCGCCATCCCTCGTCGGTCGAGAACCACACCCGCGTCGCCACGGCCTGCACCAGGAAGGGCGGCAGGTCGGGCACGCGCCGGATGCGCATCTTCTGAAAGCACGTCACGATGACACGTCCTTCCCGCTCCTGGCACGTCACCTCGCTGGTCTCGGCCTCGAGGGTGGCCCCCATCGACGCGTTGTAGCGGAGGAAATGTTCGCGGTCGTGGACATTGCCGACCGGGCCGTGAACGATCACGCAGTCGGGGAGCATGAGCGCACGCTGCTCCTCGTCGCCCTTGGTGAGGGCGACGAGCCACGCTGCCTCCGCCTGGGCGACCTCTTCCGGCACACGGGCATCGTCCGTACTGCTCGGTGCCGATGGTGTGGTGGTCATGGGTCCGACTCCTGTCCGAGTAGGTCGCTTGAGCGTTGTTCTGTGTGTGCCGTGGCCCGTCGCGGCCGCTCCCCAGTAGGAGAAGTCGCGACGGGCACTCCGGCCGTCCTGGCCGACTTGTCACTCATGTCCCGGCGCCGGTGTGTTCGCCGGGCATCAGCCGTCGAGGGTGTGCGGGTCGTCGTCGAGATGGGTCTCGCCCACACCACCGCGCGCACCCACCAGGGTGAGTGCCGCCGCCACGAGGGCAGCCACGCCACCGAGCACGTACGCGTGGGAGTAACTGTGGCTGAGAGCGTGGAAGGCGACGTCCTTGAGCGGGTTGAAGGGCACGACGTGACCATCGGGCGTGGTGATGCTGGCCGGCACGGAGTTGGCGCCCAGCGGGCCCGAGGCCACGGCGTGAACTGCCGCCTCGAGCTGCGGTTTCTGATCCGCGGGAGCATGGGCCGCGGAGGCCTGGAAAGCCGCGTAGGCCTTGCTCAGGCCGGGATCGCCGGCCACGTTGCGGGCGATCTCCTTGGCGGCCTGGCCCAGCGCGACGGCACCCGTGATCGCGGGGCCGAGGGCGAACCCGAGGTCACGGAACGTGCTCGTGGCACCGCTTGCCATGCCGGCGAGGTGGTTGGGCAACGAGTTGACCGCGACCGCGCTCATGGCGGCGAAGGCGAGTCCCGAACCGACGCCGGCGAGGATCAGAGGACCGACGATGGCGCCCAGAGCGCGGTCGCTCGCCGGAACGCCGGCGAACCACAGCCCGCCTACGCCGATGAAGACCAGGCCGGTGAAGAGCACCCACCGGGGGTTGTAGCGCTCCAGCAGCCTGGAAGTGAGGGGCAGCAGTACCAGGCCGATGCCTCCGAAGAAGAGGTAGGCGACGGAGCTCTTCAGCGGGCTGAACCCCTGGATGGTGGTGAGGCGGATACTGGTGGAGTACATGATCGCCAGGAAGCCGAACATACCGATCACGGTGACCGCCGAGTTCACGGCGAACGCCCGGTTCTTGAAGGCGCTCAGGAGAAGCAGCGGCGCGGCCACGCGACCCTCCGCGAAGACGAACAGCACGAGGAAGACGGCCGCGAGGACGAACGCGATGACGATCTGCGGGCTCCCCCAACCGCTTTCGGGGCCCTGGATCACGGCGTACAGCAGAGCGAACAGGCCGAGCGCGGCGGTGATCTGCCCCGGCCAGTCGATGGACCGGCCCTCGGGTGACGCCGAGTTCTGGGCGAGGGCGAGCGACAGGACCACGCTCACCACGGCGATGACAAGGACACCGACGTAGGCCCAGCGCCAGTTCGCGTTCCCGGCCCATCCGGTGTGGATCTTGGCGGCGACGCCTGCCAGCAGCGGCCCGAGGAAGCCGCCGACCGAAAGCGCCGAGGCCCAGACCGCCACGCCGCGCGCGCGGGTGGCGGTGGTGTGCGTGCCGGCGGCCACCATGGCGAGGCTCGTCGGGAAGATCGCCGCGGCCCCGATGCCGTTGAGGACCTGGGCCAGGATCAGCAACGTCACCCGGGTGCCGGTCGAGGATCCCTCTCCCGGCACCAGGACCGCGAGAGTCGAGCCCACGACGATGAGCGCGGCGCCCCCGATGAGCAGGCGCTTGCGGCCGAAGAGGTCACCGAACACGCCGAAGCCCAGTTCCAACGCGGCGACGGGAATGAAGAAGGCGTCGACGATCCACGTCAGCTGGGCCGAGGTCGGCGTGAGGTCCTGCTGGATCAGCCCGGTGATGAGCGAGGGGACGGAAAGGGCTATCTGCGAGAGGCACACGGCGAGCACCACCGCGGCGAGCGTGCCCGAGCTCAGGGTGTATCTGCCACCCTCTCCCTCTTTCGCACCGGGTGTTTCGATCTGAACCATGGACGACTCCTTGCGCGCAAAAGCTCTGCCTTCGGAACCGACGTTCGCCGCCGGACCTTGCTGCGGGTGCTTGTCTCTCGGCGCTCGGCCATCCCGGCAGCACCGCTGCCGAACCGGCCCTGTGCCCTCGCGGAGCTCCGCCGCGTGGCTCTTCGGTCAAACCTGAACCAGGACGCACGGCACGGTGACCAACCAGCGAGTAGCGACAAGGTAGGAAGTGACCCCCGTCACGCTCAATGGACATGTTCATTGGACGGACAAGCCACCCCCCGTCGACGGCGTCGATGCGCACCATCCAGGAACGAGACCGTTCGAGCGCTGGCCGAGGAGAGATGCGTCATGGCTGGGAGACTGACCGGCAAGACCGCCGTCGTGACCGGAGGCAGTAGGGGGATCGGACAGGAGATCGCCCGCAGGCTCGCGTCGGAGGGCGCGGACATCGCGGTCGCGGACGTCGATCCGGCCGACGGGACGCGGACACTCGTAGAGGAGACCGGACGACGATTCCTCAGCGACAAGGTCGACATCTCCGACGCCGACGCGATCCACGGGTTCGCCGCGCGGGTCCGCGACGAACTCGGTCCCGTCGACATCCTGGTGAACAACGCGGCCGTGGTTCTGCTGGCCGACTTCGACCACGTGACCTACGACGAGTGGCGTCGCACCTTCGCCGTCAACGTGGACGGCCCCTTCCTGACCGCCAAGGCGTTCCTGCCGCACCTGAAGGAGTCCGGGGCGGGCCGGATCATCAACATCACCTCGTCCAGCTACTGGACCGCGCCGCCGCCCTTCGTCTCCTACATCTCAGCCAAGGGCGCCCTGAACGGATTCACCTCCGTCCTGGCCACCGGCCTCGGCGCCCACAACATCACCGTGAACGGCGTCGCCGCGGGTCTCGTCCGGACGGCCGCCGCCGTGGAGAACACGGACGAGTCCTTCTTCGAGCAGGCCGTGCAAGGGCAGAACATCAAGCGGGTGCAGATGCCGTCCGACGTCTCGGGCGTCGTGGCGTTCCTCGCCTCCGACGACGCCGCGTTCATCACCGGGCAGCTCATCGTCACGGACGGGGGCAGCACACGCCGCTAGGTCGTGTCCGCAAAGTCCCGTCGTCCGCCCGGAGGGCGGGCCCTGCGGCATCCGGTGCGTGCTCTGGGGGTCCCCCCGGCCGCAGGCTGGGGGAGGCCGGGCGGAAGTCCTCGTACTGGACGTACGTGGGCTTTCGCCCGGTGCGGCGAGAGCACGTGCCGGGCGTCGCAGGGCTGGGGGCACCCCCTCTTGGGGAGGGACTTTGCGGACACGGCCCAGGCCTCCGCGACGGGCTCGCCGGTTGCCTGTCCGCCGAGGTGCTCGTCACCCGGCGAACTGCCCGAGAGCATGGGCGGATCGGGCGCGGCGTGACAGCTAGGTCATCCCGCGCCCGCCGATGCGGTAGAGCTGCCTGAGCGGCCTCTCGAAGAGGAGCGGGCATCGGTCCGCGCTGACCGGATTCCCTGGAGGGGGGTCGGTTCGCGAGAGCGGACGGTCCGGCCGACAGCTACGGGCCCATTGACGCGTCGGACATCATCAGCCGCCTGTCCGGTCCTCCGAGACGTCGGTCCACGACCGGAACACGGCGGCCTGACCGTGGTGTGAGCCGTCGGCGTCCACCAGGTGCCACATCGTGACGTCTTCTGTCCAGCATCTCCGGCCGGACTTGGCGGTCCTCAGGCCGCGGCAGCCGGACGCGTACCCGCGCTCCGTCACCGATCGCACGAACCCCGCCCAGTCGCTCTGTCCTCCCGGAGCCGCGGACAGCCGGGACGGAAACCGCACGAACTCCTGCCGGGTGTACTCGAACACCTCTGGGCGGTCGTGGTCGCGCAGGTGAAGATCGGATCCGCGCAGGTGTCGTGCGCGAGCAGTCCGAACGGTGCGTCCTCGTAGAGCCGGCGGGCCGTCTCGCCGTCGTGCGAAGGACCGGACGGCCACAACGGAGCGCCGGTCAACTGCTGGTAGCTCGATACGAAAGCCGCGCGGAGGCGACGTCGTGGTGGGAGACCGCAGTCATCGATGTGGGCCTCTCATCCGCCCCTGCGGCTACACGGAACCGAGGCATTCGCACACAGGTGCTGAATGCCTCGGCCGGACACAAACCGCTCCGTCGATACGATCATCGCCGCGACCAGGAGTTGTCCTGGGGGAGGCGGTCAGCCCTGACGGCCCTCCAGGGGGAGGAATCGCCGAAAGGCGGGGACGGCGACAGCCGCGACGACGAAGTGCATGACCATCAGGGCGATGACGGCCCCCCAGCTGGTGCCGGGCTTGCTGTCGGAGGCGCCGACGAGAATGTCAGGGACGAGGCTGACGAGGACGATGACGGGTACGAGGGTGCGCAGCAGACCGGCGGGACGTGCCGAGCGGGCGCGGACGATCGCCCAGGCGGCGGCGCCGACCAGGACCCCGAAGACGGTGAGGGGCGCGTAGGCGGTGAGGTGGAGCGGCTGGAAGTCGTCCGAGGCGCCGGCCGCGCGTGCGGTCACGGCGACGACGGCGTTGAGCGCGGTGGCGACGACTGCGGTCCCGACCAGACCGCCGGCGATGGCCAGGCCGTTGGGGCGGGCGGAACGGGTGGCGAGCTGTCCGCTCATGGTGTTCTCCGAATCAGAACAGGGTGATGTGACGAAAGGGGGAAGGAGGCTCAGCCGGCGATGGCGACGGAGCGGCGGCTGGTGGAGACGTCCGTGACGGCGGCCAGCATCCAGGCGGCCACATCGGCGCGGCTGACGGTGTCGCCCATGCGCAGGGTGGCCCCGGCCGGGAGGGGCTTGGCGCCACCGGTGGAGGGTCCGTTGGTGAGGCGGACGGCGTGGACGATCGTCCAGTCGAGGTTGCTGGCGCGGAGCGCGTCCTCGGCCGCGGACTTGTCCTTGACCATCGCCTTCATCGCCAGGCCTGCCATGGCCTTGGCCGGGCCGCTGAGCCGATCGTGCAGAACGGCGAACGACGAGAGGTACACCAGGCGGCTGACGCCGGTGTTGGTCGCACCGGCGATGACCGCGCGCGTCGCGTCGGTGATGACGGTTCCCCCGCCGGCTCCGAGGGCGCTGATCACCGCGTCCACGCCCACCATGGCCTGCGTGACGTCGCCGGCGTCCGTGGCCTGGCCGGAGACGACGTCGAGTCCGGGCCGGGCGGCGTCCAGTTTCTGGGGGGAGCGGACCAGGGCGCGCACGGTGTGACCGGCCGCCAGAGCCTGGTCGACGACCAGACGGCCGGTGGCGCCGGTGGCGCCGAGAACGAGCAGCTTCACGACGGTCTCCTACGGAGTTCGCTGCTCGGCACAGACCCGGGCAGTCACTTAAGCATTGAAGTGAAATGTAGCGTGCTATGACTTCAAGCATCAAGTGATCTCGGTCCGTCTTTCGCTTCAAGTGTGAAGTGACGGTAGATTGGGGGCGTGACAAAGATCCCGGCCGAAGAGGGCCCCCGATGGCTCGATGAGCAGGAACGACGCGCGTGGCTCAGCCTGGTCGGCATCATGCTGCGCCTGGAGAGCGCCCTCGACGCACAACTACGGTCGGCAGGGCTGAACTACTTCGACTACGGCGTGCTGGCGGCTCTGTCGGAGTCGCCGGAGCGGACGCTGCGCATGAGCGTGCTCGCCTCCTACGCCGAGGGCTCGCTCTCCCGCCTGTCCCAGGTCGTCGCCCGTCTCGAACGCAAGGGATACGTGCACCGCAGCTCCGACCCCACCGACGGCCGGTACACCCTGGCGGCCCTGACCGAGGAAGGGTACGAGACGGTGCTCGCCGTCGCTCCGGGGCATGTCCAGGAGGTCAGACGGCTGGTCTTCGACCCCCTGACCAAGGCCCAGGTCCGCCACCTCACCGACATCGGGCAGCGCATTCTGCACGCCATCGACCCCGACCACCCCGGCGGCGACCACGGCTTCATCCCCGGGCGCTGAACACCACCGGGCTTCGCGCCCCCCGGTGGCCGGCGGCGCCGCTCAGACGTCCGTCGACGACCAGCCACGGGTCGTCCGTGCCGAGATTCTCCGGTCAGGACCTCGTCCGTGCCGTCCTGCGTTCGCCCATGACAGCGGGCGCCGCCGCTGTCCTCTTCGCTTCCCATCAGGGTGGCACCGCAGTGCAGTTCGACACCGGCAGCCAGGTGATTTCCGCGCACAGGAGAGTGTGGATCTCCGGCTGGTGGAACAGGACCTCGTCGTGCCACGCCTGGGGCCCCAACTGCCCTGTCGCCGCGTCGGCGACATGCGCAAGCTGCCCCCGGAGAGCGCCTTGGCCCTGGGAGCAGCTTGCGTGGTCGGGACTCACATGTGGATGACCGGTGCCGCGTCCGGGTCTTGCGCGGGGACGCCTCGGCGGTAGAGGAGGGCGCTGATGACCAGGCCCGCGGCGAAGAAGGCGCCGGACCACCAGTAGGCGGTGGAGTAGCCCTCCAGGCCGGCGTGGGCGATGACCATCGGGTCCTTGGCGTCGCGGCCGTCGAGGTAGTTGGTGACGGCGGTGGTGGAGAGGGTGTTGAGGAGGGCGGTACCGAGGGAACCGCCGACCTGCTGCATGGTGTTGACGGCGGCGGAGGCCACGCCGGCATCCTCGGCACCCACGCCGGCGACGGCCAGGCTCATGGCGGGGGGCATCACCAGACCGAGGCCGAGGCCCGCGATCACCAGCGGGGGCAGGACGTCGGTGGTGTAGGTGCTGTTGAGGTCGAGGGTGGTGAGCCAGACCATGCCGGCGGCGGCCAGTCCCATGCCCAGCGGCACGACCGGCTTGGGGCCGATGCGGGGGATGAGGACGGTGGTGGCGAGGGTGGAGGCGAGCATGAGACCGGCGACCATGGGCAGGAAGGCCAGGCCGGTCTTGACGGGGGTGTAGCCCAGGCTCTGCTGGAGGTAGTAGGTGAGGAAGAGGAAGACACCGAACATGCCGGCGCCGCTGATCAGCACCGAGACGAAGGAGGCGCCACGGTTGCGGTCGAGCAGGACGCGCAGCGGCAGCAGGGGGTGGGTGGAGCGGGTCTGCCACCAGGTGAACGCGGCGAGCAGGATGCCACCGGCCAGCAGATAACCCCAGGTCTGTACCGAACTCCAGTCGTGGCTCTCGGCGTTGGAGAAGCCGTAGACGAGGCAGAACAGGCCGCCGCCGACGAGGAGCGCGCCGGGGATGTCGAGGGTGGCGGTCCTGTCGCGGGTGGTGCGCTTGAGCAGGAGCGCTCCGCCGACGAAGGCGACGGCGGCGAAGACGAGGTTGACGTAGAGGGTCCAGCGCCAGTCGAGGTGCTCGGTCAGCAGGCCCCCGAGCAGCAGGCCGATGGCTCCGCCGGCGCCGGCGATGGCGCCGTAGACACCGAAGGCCTTGGCGCGTTCCTTGGCGTCGGTGAAGGTCACGGTGAGCAGGGACAGGGCGGCGGGGGCGAGCAGGGCGCCGAAGACGCCCTGTGCGGCGCGGGCGGTGACCAGCATCTCGAAGCTGGTGGCGGCGCCGCCGAGGGCGGAGGCACCGGCGAAGCCGACCAGGCCGACGAGGAAGGTCATCTTGCGGCCGAACAGGTCGGCTATCCGGCCGCCGAGCAGGAGCAGGCTGCCGAAGGCGAGGGCGTAGGCGGTGACAACCCACTGCCGGTTGCCGTCGGAGAAGCCCAGGTCCTTCTGCGCCGAGGGCAGGGCGATGTTCACGATGGTCGCGTCCAGGACGACCATGAGCTGGGCCACGCCTATGACGGCGAGGATCCACCAGCGGTGACGCGGCGGTGCGTCAGAGGGAGGGAGCATGGACACGGTGGCCGTGTCCGACGCGGGGGCTGATCCATGGGACATGACGAAACTCCTGAAGAGAGAGGAGGGGGAACAGTTGAACGGTGCGGGACGGCTGCGTCGTCGGAGCTCGTCATGGGCTGGGCCGTGGTGGCCGGCAAGGAGGGGAAGGTGAATCAGGCCGCCCGGACGCCCGTGTGATCACCTTCCGTGGCTTTGCGGCACGAGCGGGCGCGAGGAGGGAGGGCCGCCTTGAGGTGCGGCGCGGGCTCCGCCAGTGCTCGGCGGCGGGCTTCTTGGGCCGAGGCGGGGGAGTAGGTCTGCCAGTAGCGGGCCTGGCGGTTGAGCCGGCTGATCAGGGGGATGAGATCGGTCGCGGGCGGGACGACAGGGATACCCAGGTGATCCCCCCACTCCTCTCCGAAGGTCCGCCGGAGCACGCTGTGGATGAGGTGGCGCAGCTGCTCCTCGGACAGCCCGACGCCCGGTGCGCCGGCCATCGCGCGGGCCTGTGCACCGATCATGGCCGAGGCCAGGGTCGCCGAGTTCTCGTCGGGCGCGGGCGTCGTGAAGTCCAGCAGGTCCAGCAGCCGGCACGCGCCGGCGTGGTCACCGACGTCCTGGTGGAGGCGCTCGTCGAGTCCCAGGAGATGGGCGACGTACGACCAGTACTGATAGAGGTAGTGCTCCTCCTCCGGGCTCATGCCGATGCCGACGGCATCGAGGGCCCGGAAGGCGGTGAAGGTGAATCCGAGCCACGTACGGGCCATGTCGAGCTGGCCGATCGGCAGGCCCTCGGCGCCCCGGTCCCAGTCCTCGACGGCGTCGGCCCGCATCCGGGCATGGCGCAACCGGACCTCGACGGTGGCCAGGTAGCCGGGCCGTCCGCGGAGCAGCCCTCCCGGCCGGACGGTCTGCCGTGCCCATACACCGCTCTCCGCGAGCCGACGCGCAGCCATGTCCGTCGTACCGCCCGTCCGGACCAGCTGTCGTGCGGTGGCAGGAGAGGCGTAGGAGTGCGCGAGCGCACTGGTCAGCGAGCAGAGCTGGAACCACATCGGGGGCACGGACAGGCTCGCGACATCGCCGCGATGGAGCATCAAGGGGTCGACCCAGGAAGGGGGCGTTTCCAGTTGACGCAGCAGCGCGGCTACGGCCGTGGGGGGCTCCGGGTCCAGGCTTGCCAGGCCGTTCCTGAGGCCCGCGTCGAGAGCGCGCCGCGCCTGTGCGCCGTGTTGGTCCAGTTCGGCGACGACGGCATCGGCGAGGGGATCCCCGGCGGCGATCAGCGTCACCACGTGGTCGGGGGCCTTTCGGAGCGGGGGGTGTGCGGTCATGTGGCACTCACTTTCGGAGGGCGCTCGGCCTGCTCCGGCATAGGACGGAGCAGGCCGAACGTGGTGGGGGGGAGCGGTGGTTCCGGTGGTGATTCGTGCGGGTCGGCCCTCCGAGGAACGGGCTGACCCGACTGCTTGCCTCACGCCGCGAACGTTCTGACACCTGTCAGATTAGTCGTATTCTGACAGGTGTCAAGTAGGCTGTTGGTCAGCCGCCTAAGCTGGGAGCGAGTCCCAGAGGTCCGGGGCGAACGGTGAGGAGACAATGGTGGGAGCCAGAACAGAACCCGCCCGACGGCCGGGGCGCCCGAGCCGGGACACTCGTGCTGTGCCCGACGAGGAGAGCATCCTGCTGCGCGGGCTCGAGGCCTTCGCCGAGTTGGGGTACGACGGCGGTTCCGCACGGGTGCTGGCCGGCCGCCTGGGGGTCAGTCACAACTTCATCAACGACCGGTACGGATCCAAGGCGGCCTTCTGGCGTGCGGTGGTCGACGCTGCACTGAAGGCGCAACTGGCGGGCGTGCCGGAGACGGATCCCTCACTCGACGATGCCGAGCAACTGCGCCTGATCATCGCCGGCTTCTACCGGAGCGCGGTGGACACGCCGTTGATCGGACGGGTCCTCGTCGACGAGTTCTCCCGCGACACGGAGCGGCTGGACTACCTCTACGAGCAGTACATCGCTCCGACTCTGCAGCTCATGGTGCCGAGTATCGAACGGCTCGTCGCCGCCGGACGCATGGAGCCCATCCCGATGGACGTCATGTTCTTCGCCGTCATCCCTCCGGTCTCGGGCATGTTGGAAGGACCTTTGGCGCGACGCCTGGGCAGGCCGGACCCCGTTTCGGCGGAGCAACTCAAGGCCACGGCGGAGCGGTTGGCGAGGCTCGTGGTCAACGGACTGCTCGCGACGGGGGCGGAGGGGGGCCGCGGCGTTTGATCCGGCTTCCCCGTCCCGGTGCGCGCCGGACGGCGACCGGGGCACGCAACTCGGCGGTGGACAGCACGACCTGACTACCGCTGGTGACCACGTCCTCGACGACAACCGCTCGGCGCGCCCGCCGATCTCCGCGCCTTGGGTCAGGGGGCGCGTTCCCGGATCTCGACGCCATGCAAAAGGGCCCCCGCAGGCTTCGCCTGCGAAGACCCTTCGCACCGTCGGGACGGCAGTATGTGAACAGGACCCGCCGACCTCGTGGCCGGCGAGCGGTCAGGCAACCTTCTCCCAGGTGCCCTGGCCGTCGAGGTAGAAGTCCTCTCCGACCATCAGACCGTCGCGGAACGGGATGACGATGGCCTGCCTCGCCGTGAGCACGAACACGTCGTCGGCCGTTCCTCCGTCCGGCAGGGGCACGCCCGCCTCGGCCAGCGCCGCACCAGGCAGCCGAAGACGCACGTAGCCGTCCCAGGCGATGGCCTCATCACTGATGAAGAAATGATCGACCTCGACTTCGAGACCGTCCATGTCCAGCGAGCCGTTCGCCATGCTCTCCAGGTAGTTCGCGCGCACCGCGTCCCGGTAGGCGACCGGACCGCCGTTCCGCTCGATCGCGACGGGGTCGCCGTAATTGTGGTAGACGCAGTCGTCCACCAGTGTCGCCATGGTCCGCTCGATGTCGTGGTCGCGTACCTCGGCGACCGAGTGCTCGATGAGCAGGTCGATCATCGCGGCATGCTTCGGATTCTCTGACTCCGCCTTCCGGGCTTCGAGGAAGTCGATGAACCTCGCCATGTCGGGCAGGCGAGCCCCCGTGCTGGTCGATTCCTCTCGCTGTTCAACAGTCGCCATGAACTCCTCCTCAAGATCGGTCGCGGGATGTCGAGCGGTTCGTCAGTTCGGCCATGAGCCGTCGACGAACAGGTCGGCATGGCCCGCCTTGCGGGTGGTCTTGGGGTCCGGGTCGGGCCATTCGGCCATGTGCAGGTGCATCGTGCTCGCGGCCGTCATCACCTCGATGAAGTACGGGCCGTCCGCGGCGATCGCACGCCGGATCGCCGGCGCGAGCTCGTCCGCCTTGTCCACCCGCTCGCCCGGCACGCCCATGCCCTGGGCGACCGTGGTGTAGTCGGTCTCGGGAAGGTCGGTCCAGTGCGTGAACGGCACCGAGCCGGGCCCCCCGTGCTCGCGGCCGCGCCGACCGCCGTACAGGCCACCGTTGTTGAGGACGATGCTCACGACCTTGAGACTGCGCTCGGCGAGCACCGAGAGCTCGCCGCAGTCGTAGTAGAAGCCGGCGTCGCCGCCGACGCTGACGACCAGTCGGTCGGGCGCGGCGAGCTTCGCGCCGATCGCCACCGGGAGGGACGACCCCAGCGCCGCGTAGTGGAAGCCCAGCGGTGCCGCGAAGCCGGAAGGGTACTTCGACTCCCGGTACACCATCCCGGGCACCGGGAAGCCCTCGTCATTGACGAAGATGGTCCCCGCGGGAACCTCCTCCGAGAGGACCTGGCCGATCGCGGCCGGCATGATCGGGTCGGTGCCGACGAAGGACTTCAGCGTCTCGGCGTAGGTGTCCTTCGCTGTCGCGATCTCCGCTGACCGCACCTCACCTGCGTGGCGTCGGCCCTTCAGTCCGGAGGCGTCAAGCCCGCCGTTGAGCTGGCCGAGGAACGCCTTCGCGTCGGCGACGATGCCCAGCGTCGGCTGGAAGATCCGGCCGAGCTGAGACTCCTCGATGTCGACCTGTACGACCTTCTCCGGCTTGGCGAGGGACCACGACAGGGTGGCCGTCTGGGAGAAGGAGAACCCGACCGCGACCCACAGGTCGGCCTCCTCGGCCACCTTGGTGCCCGTCCCGAAGTACCCCCAGCCGCTCATGTCGCCCGCGTAGAGCGGGTGGTCGTCCGGCAGGACCGCGCGGCCTCCCGCCCCGCTCGACACCACCGGAATGCCGGTCGCGTCGACGAACCGGCGAAGCTCGCCCGTCGCGTCGGCGAGATGTATGCCCGCACCCGCCAGGATCACGGGCCGCTCGGCGGCCTCGATCAACTCCAGCGTCCGCCGTACGCTCGTCTCGCCCGCCGCGGGCGGCTCCGGCAGCGTGAGCTGCTCGGTCCTGACCGTGGTCCTCTGGTACATCGCGCCCTGCGTGAGGTCGAGCACCGCGGGGCCGAACTTGCCGGTGCTCGCCGCGAGCACCGCCTGCCGGACGGCCAGCGGCAGGTCCTCGCCGTCGACGACACGCTTGATGTACTTCGACAGGGGCTTGAGCGCCGGATACAGCTCGGTCGCGTCCTGCAGGATGTCCCGCATGTCCCACGCCGCCGCGCTCTCGATCAGCATGAGAACCAGGGGGGTGGAGTCGAGCTTGGCCGCGTACACGACCGGCGAGGCGTGCAGCGCGCCGACGCACCACGTGAGTGCCGCGGAGGCGGCCCGCCGCTTCACGCGGTTGTAGCCGTAGGACATCCACGCCGCGGACAGCTCGTTACGCGCGTTGAAGTCCTTGATGTCGTGCGCGATGATGCTGCGCTCCAGGCTCGTGGACACACCACCCGTGTAGCCGAAGACGTACTCGACCCCGCACGCGGTGAGCGTCTCCACGACGGCGACCGATCCCTCCCGGAACGGCAACCGGGCGCCCGACCCGACTCGCACGGCCTCCACCGGGGCTCGCTCCTTGAACGGCCCGACGCCCAGCTCGACGTGGCCCAGGAGAATGTCGCCCTCGACCTCCGCCTCGAAACGAAGCGTGGCCGGGTTGCTGCCGACGGCGACGGTCCAGGACAGGCGCCGCCCCTTGATGTCTCCCTCGCCGGTGCTGGAGCCCTCCGGGGTCTCGAACCGCACCGACAGTGACTCGCCGTCCGGGGTCAGGGTGAGCACACCGCTCCGCGGCGGGAACGCCCCCGGGCGCAGGGTGAGGTCCCACGTGCCACCGATCCGCGTCGCGGCCTCGTCAGCAGTTGTCATCGAATGCTCCTCCACGTGCCTCGGGTCGGGCGGATGTCAGGTCTGGGTGGTGCCGCGTAGCCGGTCGCGCAGTTCGCCGCGGCGGATCTTGCCTGACACGGTCTTGGGCAGATCACTGACGAAGTGGATCCGGCGTGGGTATTTGTAGGGGGCGGTCAGGCGCTTGACGTGGTCCTGCAGTTCCTCGGCGAGCTGCGGTGAAGGGGCGGCGTCGGGGTGCAGGATCACGAACGCGGTGACGATCTGGGTTCGGTCGGGGTCGTCCTGTCCGACGACCGCGGCTTCGATGACGGCCGGATGTTCGACGAGCGCCGATTCGACCTCGAACGGGCCGATGCGGTACGCCGAGGACGTGATCACATCGTCCTGGCGGCCTTCGAACCAGAAGTAGCCGTCCTCGTCACGGCGCGCCTTGTCGCCGGTGAAGTACCAGCCGTTGGTGAACGCGGCGGCGGTGGCGTCGGGATCGCGCCAGTAACCGGTGAACAGCCCGGCCGGCCGCTCGGGCTCCACCCGGATGGCGACGTTGCCCTCGTCGCCCACCGACACCGACGCACCGTCGTCGTCGACCACGTCGACGTCGAACCCGGGAACGGGTTTGCCCATCGACCCGCTGCGTACCGGCAGACAGCGGAAGTTGGCGAGCACGTTGACCGTCTCGGTCTGGCCGTAGCCGTCGTGGACGACGAGCCCGCGCGTGCCTTCCTCCCAGATCCGGATCACCTCGGGATTGAGTGGCTCGCCGGCCGAGACGCAGTGGCGCAGCCGGGAGAGGTCGTAGCTCGCGAGATCGGCGACGACCAGCGAGCGGTAAAGGGTCGGCGGCGCGCAGAGTGTCGTGACTCCGTGGCGCTCGATCGTGTCGAGGATCAGATCGGGGTCGGACTTGCCCAGGTCCATCTCCAGGACGGTCGCGCCCTGGGCCCACTGCCCGAAGAGCTTGCTCCACGCGGCCTTCGCCCACCCGGTGTCCGACAGCGTCCAGTGCAGGTCCCCGGGCCGGAGGTCCTGCCAGTAGCGGGCCGTGACCATGTGGCCGAGCCCGAAGCTGGCCTGGGTGTGCGCGACCATCTTGGGGTACGAGACCGTGCCGGACGTGAAGTAGATGAGCATCATGTCGTCGGCGGCGGTCGGGTCCACCGGCGTCGGCCCCTCCGACGCCCGCGCCAGCAGCCCGTCCATCGTGTGCCAGCCGGCGGACGGCGCCGTCCCGGCGACGACGCGGTGTGCGAGCGTCGGCAGGCGGTCGGTGAGCTTGTCGACCTTGACCGCCCCGTCAGTGTCCGTGATGACGGCGACGGCTTCCGCCCGGTCGACGCGGTACTCGATGTCACGGGAGGTCAGCTGCGGCGTGCCGGGGACGGGGACGGCGCCGATCCGGATCGCGCCGAGCAGGGCCACGTACCACTCGGCGATCCGGGGGAGCATCACGAAGATCCGCTCGCCCTTGCCGACACCGATCCCGGCGAGGGCGTGTCCCATGCGCCGACTGGCCAGGTTGAGTTCGCGGAAGGTGTACGACGCGGTGACCCCGCCGTCGCGGCGCAGTGTCACCAGGGCGAGTTCGTCGGGGCTCTGCTCCGCCCGGCGCTCGAGGATGTCCAGGACGGCGTTGAACCGCTGTGGAACCTCCCAGCGGAACCGGGCCCGCTCGGCGTCGTAGTCCGTCATGTTGGGGACGGCATCCCGTCCCGGACGTTTCACCGGCATACGCTGTCTCTCCTCCCGGCGAGCTGTCCCGCGAGCTCCCTTGGCTGCGGTGATCCGAGGCTCGCCCGGCGGGTTCATCGCCGTAAACCCCCCAAAGGAAGCGCCCTGTGCCCTACCTTCGGACGCTGGTGACAGCCGTGACACGGTCCTAGCCTCGCAGGGTGTCCCCCGGCCGGTCCGGGCACGATGTGCGCCTGTCGGAGGTCGTCGTGCGTCCGCACCCGGGGGCCGGCCAACCCCGAGGTCACCGTGGAGGACAAAGTGAGCGCGGACGAGTTTCGATTTGATGGACGAGTGGCGATCGTGACCGGTGCGGGCAGCAACCCCGGGCTCGGACGGTCGTACGCGATGCTTCTGGCATCGCGGGGGGCGAAGGTCGTGGTCAACGATCTCGGTGTCGGTCCCGACGGGCGCGGGCAGATCGGTCCCGGTGCCGAGGCTGTGGTCGAGGAGATCCGCAAGGCCGGCGGCGAGGCTGTCGGTGACGGCCACTCGGTGGCCGAGCGTGACGGCGCGCGGGCGATCGTGGACACCGCTCTCGACGCCTGGGGCCGGGTCGACATCCTGATCAACAACGCCGGCATCGCACCGTTCGCGACGTTCGACGAGATCACCGACCAGGACATCGAACGCGTCGTCGGCGTCCACCTCATGGGTCATATATGGATGACCCGTGCCGCCTGGCCGCATATGACCGCGCAGAACTACGGGCGCCTGGTCAACGTCAGTTCGGGCGTCGGGCTTGCCGGGTTGCCCACCCAGTCGATCTACGCCGCCGCCAAGCTGGGCGTCGTGGGGCTGACCCGCTCACTGGCGGCCGAGGGAGCAAGGCACGGGATCAGGGCGAACGCCATCTCGCCCTATGCCGACACCGTGGCTCTGCAGACCATGCTCACCGCTGAGGCCAGCAAGCAGAACCAGTCAGCGGGGCTGACCCCCGAAGTCGTAGCCCCGGTCGCGGCATGGCTCGCCCATGAGGACTGCACGATCACCGGCAGGGTGATCGAAGCGGCGGCCGGCTCCTTCAACGAGGCGTTCATCAGCCAGACCACCGCCGCCCCGCCGAATCCGGACCTGACGCCCGAGGACGTGGCGGCCTCGATGGAGGGCGCACTCGACCGCACGGGAGCAATCCCGTATCGCGACGGCGGCGACTTCATCTACGACATGATCAAGCCGTACGAGACGACACCACGGACCGCATGAGGACCTTCGGCAGGTGACGCTGCTGAGCCCGCACCGGACGAGCTGACGGTGCGGGCTCTTCTGCTGCTGTCGGCACAGGGAACAACCTCGTCAGGATGACGCCAGTGCCTCGCTCCAGCGCTGCCACCAGCGGCGCTGGTTGCTCTCGCCGTAGACAGAGGTGCTGGCCTCGCCGGGCCCCATCCAGTCGGGCCTGGGCTTGTAGTCGCTCATTCCGTCCAGGCCCATCTGGAAGTTGAGCTTCATGTCCTGGCGTGCGAACGCCGAGCGGCCCACCATGGGGCCGCCGCGCCAGACGACGGTGTCGTCCTGCTCGAACACCCCCGAGGGGCTGAAGCCGAAGACACTGCCCTCGTACGAGGCCTGGTTGAACTCGGGCGGGGCCGAGTTCCACACCATGGGCCAGTTCCACAGCTCGAACTGCTCGGGCCCCCGCGGCTGCCACTGCCGCAGAGCGGTGAAGCACACCGGCGGTCGGCCCCGTTCGGTAGAGGCGACGGCCCGGATCAACGACAGGTTCGGGAAGATCGTGAAGCCGACCACCCCGTACCGGGACTCCAGGAACTCACGCTGCCCGGCGCCCAACCGGGCGAGATCGAAGGTCGAGGCCACCTCGGGTGGGTAGTCCATGACCCAGAGCGGCTCGGGCAGGAGATTCGGGGTGATGATGAGCCCGTGCCCGCCTTCGAGAGCGACATGGAACTGTGTGCTGAGAGACTCTCCGAGGTCGGGGAGGAGACCGATGTCCTCGAGCGAGCTGTGTGCGGACTGGACGTGGTAGGCGTCGCCGACGAAGTTCTCGGCGCCTGACTTCCAGTTGGCGGGGACGATCCAGCGGTGGGGGTCGCCGGCGGCCCGCATGCCTTGTTCGTTGAGGCCGAAGACGATGTCCAGGTACCAGCACATGTCGCCGAGGTACTCGCGCAGGGGTACGGCGTCGGGGTCGAGGCAGGCGAAGACGAGGCCTTGGTAGCTGTCCACGTGGGGTGCTTTGCGCAGGCCCCAGCGGGCGGTGTCGAGGGTGCGGTACGCCTTGGCGCGGTAGGGGGCGCCGTTCCATTCGCCGGAGTTCTTGTAGATCCAGCCGTGGTAGGGGCAGCGGAAGTGGGAGGTGTTTCCTTTTTCCGCGCGGCACACCGGTGAGGCGCGGTGTACGCAGTTGTTCAGGAGCAGCTGGATCTCGCCCTGTTCGTCGCGGGCCAGGATGAACTGGTCCTCGCCGACGTAGCGCAGTACGTAGTCGCCGGGGCTGGGGATCTCCGAGACGTGTCCGACGAACACCCAGCACTTGGTGAAGATGCGGTCCAGCTCGGCGCGGTGGATGTCGGGGTCGTTGAGCACCCGTGGCGAGAGCATCCCTTGCGCGAGATCCTTCTGGACCTCCGAGAGGAAGGTCTGCATCGTCCCGTTCAGCGAGCCGTAACCGCCCGTCCCGTCCTGCCGGTCAGCAGACACCATGGGTTCCTCCTCAAGTTTGCTTTCTCCAAGGCGCTGGTCGAAAAGGGCGCCCGTTCCAGAAGGGCGACCCGTCGAGATTCCAGGCGACAGCGTCGCCGACGCTAACCCCGCGATCCACCGGCGTGACCCCTCCGAAGGAAGCAACCTGTCCCCGACCTTTGGACGCTGTTCACCATCAGAACAGGCCATTGCAGTCGGCTTCGACCGACCTCGGGAACGGCACCCAGGAGTTCGTCAACCGGCAGTCCCCACGCGGGCGGTGGCAGTCCTCCTTCGAAGATCCATGCGTCCGCGGGACACCGGCCGTCGAGCCGGACGGCGATATCCGCGCCGACGCCCGGCTCGCCGAGATCGGCGCCGACGGCATGCGGCTGACCTGCTTCGTCACCAACGCCGAGCACCCCGATCACACCGAACTGGAACTGCGCCACCGGCAGCGGGACCGGCTCTGGGAGGCCAAGCGCCTGCGGCTGGTGGAGAGGGTCCTTCAGCAAGCTGACGGACCCTCATTCAGGATCGGGACCAGTTGACCACGGAGGCGGTGACCGACCGGAGGAAGGGCCCACTTGCCGGGTTCACGACCGGTACGTTCAGCGGATCACTTGCCCAGCCTGAGCAGCTTTTCGGTGTTGATATGGGCGATCTTCTCCTTGTCCGGTCGGCTCAAGGGCAGGCGGTCGAGGAACTCACGAGCCGCCGTGTTGCCGCTGAAGGGGTAGTCGACGGAGAACAGGATCCGGTCGGTGCCCAGCGCGTGCAGGGCCGCCGCGAAGGGCGCGTAGTCGAACAGCCCGCTGGTGGTGACGTAGAGGTTGTCGGTGAAGTAGTCGACGACGGGCCTGTCCAGGCCGGCGACCGCGTTGAGTACCGAGTTCGCCCGCCAGATCATCGACGGAAGCGCCTCGCCCATATGCCCGATGATGATCTGCAGGTTCGGGAAGCGGTCGAACACACCGCCCAGGATCAGCCGCAGCACATGCAGTCCGGTGTCGATGTGCCAGCCCCAGGCCGCATTGGCGAGGATCTCGCTGACGACCGGGGTGAAGCCCGCGTAGCTGGCCTCGAACACCGGCTCCGGCGGCCGGGTGGGGTGCAGATAGACCGGCACGCCGAGGTTCTGGGCGGCCTCGAACACCGGCCAGAAGAATTCGTCGTCCAGGTAGCGGCCGCCGACATGGCCGTTGATCATCGCGCCGACGAAGCCCAGGTCGGTGACAGCCCGGTCGAGCTCCCGCGCGGCGGCCCGGGGGTCGGTCATGGGCAGGGCGGCGAAGCCGGCGAACCGGTCGGGGTGGGCGGCGACGGCCTGGGCCAAGGCGTCGTTGGCCACCACGGACAGCCGTACGGCCGCGTCCGCCGGGAGGCTCTCCGGGCCGGGCACGGTGTGGGAGAGCACTTGGACGTCGATGCCCGCGGCGTCCATGTCCGCGAGGCGTCGATCACCCAGGTCGAGGAGCGGGCCGATGAAGTGGGGGATCGTCTCCTCGTACAGACGGCTGACCGGATGGTCGGCGGTCGCTTCCCGCAGCGCCTGGGTGAGGAAGTGCTCCTCGAGAGCGATGATCTTCATGCCGATTCCTTTCGTTGGCGATGGCGAGGTCGGTCTCGCCACGCGTGAAGCAGGGCAGATTGACGGGAGAACTTGGCAGGTACAGGTTTTCGCTGCCCTAGAATTCCCACCGTGGCGACCACCAGCGACACTCGAGGAGTGCCCCCGATACAAGCCGAGAACGTGCGCGGCGAAGTCGCCGTCGGTGAGACCCATGTCGGTCGTCGCGGAGCGCTCATCGCGGCGGCGCTTGAGCTGTTCGCCAGAAAGCCGTACGAGGACGTCTCGGTCGACGAGGTCTGTGGGCGGGCCGGAGTCGCGCACGGCCTGTTGTCGTACCACTTCGGAGGGAAGCGCGGCCTCTTTGCGGCCGCCATTCGGCAGGCATGGGAAGAACTCGTCTCCTATGAGAGGCCACGTGACACGGAGCTGACGGCCGTCGAGCGCGTCCACGGCTTTCTGTTCCGGCACTTCGAGTACGCGCGCCTGCACCCCGAGCGATTCGCGATCATGATGAGGACGGGCCACGCGGACGAGCAGGTCCGGGAGGTGCTCCAGGCGGCACGGCTCGACGCGCTGGCCGAGATCTCCGCGTCACTGGGATGCCCGGAAAGCGCGCCGCCGCAGCTGCAGGCGGCGCTCACCGGCTGGAGCGGCTATGTCGACGCCGTCACGGTGACCTACCTCGACAACCTCGACCGGCTCAGCGTCGAAGACGTCACCGACATGTGCGCCCAGGTCCTGGTGGCTTCCGTTCGCAGTGCCTACAAGTTCCCGACGGATGCCGCCGCGGAGCTGGACGCGCTGACCCGTGTTACGGGCGGGTACTCCTCTGTCGAGCGTCAACGTGAGCGGATCGGCGCGGCCACGCCGACCGGCCTCACGGGCCGGCCCTGATCGGGTCGTTGCGCGTCAGCTCGGCCACGAGCCCTCGACGGAACGGTCGCCGTGGCCGAATTTGCGGATGGTCTTGGGGTCCGGGTCGGGCCACGCGTTGAGCGAGAGGTGCAGGGTGCTCCCCGACGTCATCACCTCGATGAAGTAAGGGCCGTCCGCCTCGATCGCGCGGCGGATCGCCGGCGCGATGTCGGCCGCCTTCTCGACCCGCTCGCCGGGCACTCCCATGCTCCTGGCGATCGCGGTGTAGTCGGTCTCCTCGGGAAGGTCCGTCCAGTGCGTCAGGGGCAGTGCGTTGACGCCGTGCTCACGGCCGCGCCGACCGCCGTACAGGCCGCCGTTGTTGAGCAGGATGCACACGACCTTGAGGTTGCGCTCGGCGAGCACGGAGAGGTCGCCGCAGTCGTAGTAGAAGCCGCCGTCGCCGCCGACGCTGACCACCAGCCGGTCGGGCGCGGCGAGCTTGGCGCCGATCGCCACGGGCAGCGTCGACCCCAGGGAGTCGTAGTGGAAGCCCAGCGGGTTGGCGAACCCGGACGGGTACTTGTCCTCGTTGAAGACCATTCCGGGCACCATGAAGCCCTCGTCGTTGACGAGGATGGTGTCCGGCGGGACCTCCGCCGCCAGGGCCTGGCCGACGGCGGCGGGCATGATCGGGTCGGCTCCGACGAAGGAACTCAGCAGTTGGAGGTAGGACTCCTTGGCCTGCGCGATCTTCGCCAGCGTGGCCGGGTCGCCGCCGTCCGAACGCCGGAGGCCGGATGCTTCCAGCCGGCCGCTCAGCTGCGCCAGGAACTTTCCGGCGTCGGCGACGACACCGACGGTGGGCTGGAAGATCCGTCCCAGCTGCGCCTGCTCGATGTCGACGTGGACGACCTTCTCCGGCTTGGCCAGCGACCATGACGCGGTGGCCGTCTGGGAGAACGAGAACCCGACCGCGATCCACAGGTCGGCCTCTTCGGCCAGTTGGGTGCCGGTGCCGAAGTAGCCCCAGCCGCTCATGTCGCCCGCGTACAGGGGATGGTCGTCGGGCAGCACCCCCCGACCGCCGGGACCGCTGGAGACGACCGGGATCCCGGTGGCCTCGACGAACCGGCGCAGTTCGGCCGTCGCGTCGGCCATGTGGATCCCCGCGCCCGCGAGCAGCACCGGCCTGGTGGCCGACCTGATCAGCTCGATCGTCCGCAGTACGGCTTCTTCGTCCGCGGCGGGCGGCGTCGGCAGCGTGAGCGGCTCGGTCTTGACCGTGGTCTTCTGGTACATCGCCTCGTGCGTCAGGTCGAGCACCGCCGGGCCGAACTTGCCGGTGCTCGCCGCGAGCACCGCCTGGCGCACGGCCAGCGGCAGATCCTGGCCGTCGACGATCCGCCTGACGTACTTCGCCAACGGCTTGAACGCCGAATACAGCTCCGTGCCGTCCTGCAACGCGTCGCGCAGATCCCACACCGCCGAGTTCTCCATCAGCATGTACACCAGGGGTGTGGAGTCGAGCTTGGCCGCGAGTACCACCGGCGAGGCGTGCAGCGAGCCGACGCACCACATCAGCGTCGCCGAGGCGGCCCGCCGCTTCACGCGGTTGTAGCCGTACGACATCCATGCCGCCGACAACTCGTTGCGGGCGTTCATGTTCTGCACGCCCTGCCCGACGACGCTCCGCTGCACGGAGGTGGTCATGCCGCCGGAGTAGCCGAAGACGTACTCCACCCCGCACGCGGTCAGCGTCTCGACAAGGGCCTCCGAGCCCTCACGAAACCCCACCCGGGCATCGGAACCGGCGCGCACGCCCTCCATCGACGCGATCATCCTGAACTGCCCGAACTCCGCCTCCGCCCGCCCCTGCAGCACGTCCCCGTCGATCTCCGCGCTGAACCGCCACGGAGCCGGCAGCTGCCCGAAGGTCCCCGTCCACGAGAGCCGGCTCCCGTCCACCACCCCTTCGCCGGTGCCCGAGCCGTCGGCGCTGTCGATCTTCACCGACAGCGCGTCGCCGTCCCGGGACAACTCCAGCACCGCGCTGTGCGCGGGAGACAGGTCTGGGCGCAACGTGATCTCCCACCTGCCGTCGATCCTGGTTTTGGACTGGTCAACAATCGCCATCGGGTTCTCCTCACACGTGCCTCGGGATCAGTCGCTCTCAAGAAACGGGATTCTCGGACCGGCCTCTGCCTCGTCCGTGACCGGACCGCGTGCGCGGTCGCTCTCTCGACGGGAGGGCCGACACGGATCGACTGAAGACCGCATGGCACTGGGATCGGTCGGCGGCCACACGCCGCCTGATGAACGGGGGTGCTCGCGCCACCACGACCGGGGACTGCGGAGCTGTTCCGTGTCCGGTCGGAGGCACGGCCCCGCCGAAGGGGACTGACTGCCAGTCAGTGCGCCACAGAATGCCCCCGCCGACCAGCGGCGTCAAGAGGCGTGCACGCCCCGGCCCGAGCCTGTGCGGGGGCTGTCGATCGCGGCGAATCCTCTTGGAACGTGGCGGTTGACGCGCGGTCTGACGGGTGTCAGTATTCGGGCAGACTTGACTGCCAGTCAGTCGCCGACGACGGATGCCCGGGAGTCTTCCCGCGAGCCGCCGGCGACCGCACAGGGACGACTGAGCCGCATTTCAGCGCGTCCCGCATGTCTGAACCCGAGAACGGAGCGGACTTGTGGCTGGAAAATTCGACGTGATCATCGTGGGTTCCGGGTCCACCGGCGGAGCCCTCGCAGCCAGACTCAGCGAGAATCCCGACCTCACCGTGCTGCTGCTGGAAGGCGGCCCGGTCTACTCGGCCGCCGACGAGATGCCCCAGGAGCTGCTGGCCCCGGCCATCGTGGCCGCCGGAGCACCCGGGCACCCGAACAACTGGGCCTACATGGGAGAGGTCCGGCCCGGCCTGCGCATCCCCTATCCGCGTGGCAAGGGGCTGGGAGGCTCCAGCTCGATCAACGGGTGCTACTACATCCGGGGCCTCAAGGACGACTTCGACACCTGGGTCAAGCTCGGCAACGACGAGTGGGCCTTCGACACGGTCCAGAAGTACTACAAGCGCATGGAGCGTGACCTCGACTTCGACGGGGACGCCCATGGCTCCGACGGGCCGATCCCGGTCATGCGCGAACCCCTGGACCGGGCCCCGGAGTTCACGTCGGCGTTCGACGACGGCTGTCACGCCCTGGGCTTCGGGTCCGACCCGGACAAGAACGACCCTCGGCCCGAGGGCGGTGTGGGACCCGTCCCACTGAACATCTTCGAGGGCCGCCGGATCGGCACCGCCCTCGCCTACCTGCTGCCCGCGACGGGCCGGCCGAACCTCACCATCGTGGGCAACGCGGTCGCGCGGCGCGTGCTGACCGAGAAGTCGCGCGCGGTGGGCATCGAGGCCATCGTCGACGGCCGCCCTCAGGTCTTCCACGGGGACGAGATCGTCATCTCGGCCGGAGCGCTGCGCTCGCCGCACCTGCTGATGGTCTCGGGCATCGGCCCGGCGAACCACCTGCGCGAACACGGCGTCGACATCGTGCACGACCTGCCCGGCGTCGGCCGGCACATGACGGACCATCCCATGGTGAGCGCCGCGTGGGACTCGCGCCTCGATCTGGTCAAGCAGCCCGAGCGCGGTGCGATGACCTCCGTGCTCCACTGGACCGACGAGGGCTCGGACCTGGAGATCCTGCCGTTCGTCACGAAGAACAGCGACATGCTGGGCATGACGGACGTCTTCGCGCGCCCCGTCCAAGCCGCCAAGGCTATGCGCGGCACCTCGGCGAAGGCCGTCACACGGCAGGCGCGCGCGCTGCGACACGCGATGCTGGGGATCGTCGTCGAGAAGCAGGAGAGCCGTGGCGCGGTCACGCTCGTCTCGGGCGACCCCGACCAGCTGCCCGACCTTCGATGGAACCTGTTGAGTGAGCCGCAGGACCACGTTCGCTTCCGTGCGGCGATCCGTGTGGCGTTCGAGATCTTCAACTCCGCCGGGCTGCGCGGGATCGGCGCCTCGATCGTCGGGCTGGACGCCAAGACGGTGGGCGACGACAAGAAGCTCGACCAATGGGCGTTCGACCGCGTCGGTGGTGGCCACCCTTCGGGCACCTGCCGGATGGGACCGGCGTCCGACGACCAGGCCGTCGTGGACCAGCATCTGCGCGTGCACGGAATCGACGGGCTGAGGGTCGCAGACACCTCGATCTTCCCGACGATCACGTCCCGCGGTCCGAACGCGACCGCGATGATGGTCGGCGAATACCTCGCGGACATCATGAAGCACGAAGCGGCGCACTGAACCCGGGCCCATCAGGACACAAGAGAACACAGCCGAGAGGAGTTCACATGAGCTCGATCGAGAAAGTCCCCGGGGGAGCCGCTTTTCTGTCCGTGTTCAAGGGCGACGTCATCACGGCCACGTCACCCTCGTACGACACGGCGCGCAGCCTGTGGAACGGGGACATAGACCGCAGGCCGCTGGCGGTCGTCAAGGCCACCGACGACGACGATGTCGTCGCCGCGATCCGGCTGGCCCGGGAGGCCGAACTGCCGCTGGCCATTCGCGGTGGCGGCCACAGCTACCCCGGCCACTCGATGTGCGACGACGGGATAACGCTGGATCTGTCGAGGATGGGGAACGTCGTCGCTGACCCCACGACGCGGCGCGTGCGCGCGCAGGGAGGCGCTCTCCTCGGCAGCGTGGACGCGGCGACCCTCCAGCACGGGCTGGTCATGCCGGCCGGAATCGTGTCCCACACCGGACTGGCCGGCCTGGCTCTCGGCGGCGGGATCGGTTACCTCACGCGGTCGTTCGGCATGACCTGCGACTCCTTCGTCCGCCTGCGCCTGGTCACGGCCGAGGGCGAGATCATCCACGCGAGCGAGGAGGAGAATCCCGATCTCTTCTGGGCCCTTCGCGGCGGCGGCGGCAACTTCGGGGTCGTCACCGAGTTCGAATGCAGTACGCAGCCCCTCGGTCCGGTCCAGGGCGGCCCGTTGGTCTACCTGATGTCGGACGCCGTCGACGTGCTGTACAGGTTCGGGCAGCTCATGAAGCAGGCGCCCCGCACGATGAGCATTACCTGCGCGCTGGGCCTCGACCCCAACGCGTTCCCGTTCCTCGCCGAGCAGGTCGCCGGCCAGCGCCTCATGATCGCCAACGTCGTCTACCGCGGGGAGCAGGACGACGAGATCCTGCGCGAGGTCCGCAGTGTGGGCAAGCCGCTGTTCGACGCGGTCGCGACCACCGACTTCCGCGCTGTCCAGACGGCCTTCGATGAGATCGCCGGCTACGGCGCGGGCTGGTACATGAAGTCCGGACTGACGCGCGAGCTGTCCCAGCCCCTCGCAGAGGGTGTGGTTGAGCACGCCGTGGAGTACCACGACAAGATCTCGTCCGGCGCCGTCCAGCGCGAGGTCTTCGCGGTGCAGTCGCTCGGCGGCGCCGTCCAGGATCTGGACGACGACGCCACCGCGTACAGCGGACGGGCCGCCGAGTGGCACATCGGCGTCGAGGTCGGCTTCACCACCGCCGAGGACCGTGAGCGCATCGTGCCCTGGACCCGCGACACATGGACGAAGACCAAGTCGCTGCTCGACCTGAGCACGTCCTACGTGAACCTGAACTTCGAGCCGGGCGAGAACGCGCTGGCCGACGTCTTCGGCGCCGGCAAGTACGAGCGGCTCCGCAGGATCAAGACGCAGTACGACCCCACCAACCTGTTCAGCCACAACTTCAACATCAAGCCGATGTAGTCAGGGCCTCTCTCCACTTCCTGACCCTCGTCACGCTTCCCGTATGAGCCGACTCGTGGGCTGACCAAATGACGAATTCGGTCAGCCCACGCACCCCGAAATGCCAGGAGGTACACAGGCATGGAGGCACAGAACAGCAAGGAACGCCGCGCCCTCGTCGTAGGGCTGGGCATCAGCGGAATCGCGGCCGCCTTGCGGCTGCGGCAGATCGGGTGGACGCCGGTCGTCGTCGAGCGGTCCCCGGCCCGGCGGACCGGCGGATACTTCATCGCACTGTTCGGTGGCGGCCGGCACCCGGCACAGCGCCTGGGCATCCTCGACAAACTGAGCAACCGCACCCCTCCGGGGACCGTCCAGTACGAGTTCGACCGCGCCGGGAGCCGTCGGCGTGGTGCCCTCAGTTACGCCGACCTGCCCGGCACTCCCTGGATGACGGTGCGCGGCGATGTCGAGGAGGCCGCCTTCATGGCGCTGCCCGACGATGTCGAGATCCGCTACTCGACGGTGCCGACCCGTATCGAACAGGATGCCCATGGCGTGGACGTCACGCTGACCGACACCACGGACGACACCTCGGTCACGGAGCGGTTCGATCTGGTGGTCGGTGCGGACGGGCTGCGCTCCACCGTGCGGTCCCTCGTGTTCGGACCACACGAGAAGTACCTGCACCGGATGAACTACATGGCGGTCGCCTACAAGCTTCCCGGCCCGCTCAGCGAACTCCATCCGGACGACGGCGCCACCCTGTTCGAGCCCAACCGGTCGATGTGGGTCTTCCCCTTCAACGGTGGTTTGCAGACGGTGCTGCTCAACTACCACACCGACGACGTGGACGGAGAGTTCAGCCAGACGCCGGCCCAGCGTGTACGCGCGGCGTTCGGTCCCGAGCCCACCGGCCGCCTGCTGGGCGAGGTGCTCGACGCGCTCGACACCGCCGACGACCTGTTGTTCGACTCGGTCGAGCAGGCACGGATGGACACCTGGCATCGCGGCCGGGTCGTACTCGTGGGCGACTCCGCCTGGTGCGTCAGCCTCTACGCCGGCATGGGCGTCTCGATGGGGATCACCGGGGCGGACCTCCTCGGTACGATGCTGGACCGCAACCCCACAGATGTGCGCCATGCCCTGTCCGCATGGGAACAGACCCTGCGCCCCCATGTGGACGTGTTCCAGCAGAACGGCCTCGACCAGCGGGTGTTCTTCGTGCCCGCCAACAACAGAGAGCTGGCGATACGCAAGGCCCTGAACGTGGGGATGCGGGCTCCAGGGATCTCCCCCCTGCTGAAACGGATGGTGACCGGCAACAAGGCCGGCCTGCTCAAGGACCGCGACCTCTCCCTGGCATGAGACCGGCTCGGCGCCCATGGGCCCACGCGAAACAGCAAGGGAACGACGATGACAGCACTGGCCGAACACGACTCCGCCACGGCGGCCCGGATTCTCGCCGCGACCCGGCATCTGGTCCTCAAGCGAGGCGTCAAAGGGCTGACCGTGGCCGAGATCGCGCAGAAGGCACACGTCGGCAAGGGCACGGTGTACCTGTACTGGGGCACCAAGCACGACCTTCTGTTCGGGCTGTTCGCCAGGGACTTCCTGACCTTCCTGGAGGGTGAGATCCAGGCACTAGGCGCCGACCCGGCCATCTGCCGTCCGCATGTGCTCTTCCCGCAGATCGCCCGCAACGCCGTGAGCTACCCCTTCGTACGCGCGATGCAGACCGGCGACGACGACCTGTTGGGCGTTCTCGCCCAGCATCCGCGCAGCGTGGAACTGCTCGACCAGCTGGGCCCCACAGCGCTGATGTACACGGTCCTGCCGGTGTGGCGCGAGCACCGGCTGGTACGGACCGACTGGCCCCTCGATGAACAGGCCTACGCCCTGCAGGCACTCATGACCGGCTTCCTCGGCGCCGTCACCGGGCCGCAGGCCCCGAGCGTCGTCACCGTCGACGACCCCGACCGGGTCATGGCCGCCACGGTGACGGCCCTGCTCGGCCCCGCGGAAGCCGGCCCGGACGAGATCCGCGCAGCCGCCGAGGAAGGCCTGCGTGTGCTGCGCGAGCGACGCGACGCCGTGCTCGCCCTGATCGCCACCTGACCCGAGAGAACACACAGTCCAGAACCGGAGGGTTTCCGGTTCGAGTCGAGAGACGACGGAGGCACCAACATGACCGAGACGACCGGGGCAACCCCCGTGAAGGACACCGTCATCGACCGCTACATCAGTATCTACGACCGTACGGCGTACGAGCCTGAGGCCCTGAAGGAGCTTGAGGCGATCTTCGCGCCGGACGCCGTCGTCGAGCTCGCCGACGGAATGGAACCGGCGACCGGACTGCCCGCGATCATGGCGGTGTACGAGCACCTGGCCAAGGGCATGGCCGACAGCAAGCACTTCTGGACCGTCACGGAGCTCGACGACGGCAGGCTGGAGTGCCACTGGATCCAGGCCGCCCGCGGGACCGACGGCCGCCTCATCGGCCAGAGCGGCATCGAGCAGGCCACCGTCAACGCCGACGGGCAGATCACCCACCTGGTCAACCGGTTCGTACCGGTCGTCGGCTGGGTCTGAGAGGAGTTCGGGCTTCTCCGACTCCGAGTGGGCCCGCGTGAACTCCCGTTCCCGACGGCAGAGATGGGCATGACTCGTCCGCCGGTGAACGGAGACTCACGCGGGCCCACGCCCCCGAGCCCGCCGTCCACCCATGGAAGGTTGCCACCTCGCGGGGCGTGGCAGGATGGTGCGGGTACCTACGGCGAAGCGGCAGCCACCGGTCGTGATACCTCATCCGCCCGAAGACCCGCACCGGCGGCCCGCGTCGGACCGTCACCACGCGCACCCCCCGGCAGCCGCCCGCACACCCGCGCAGTGACCGTCCGCAGCCTCCTGCGGGACGCCGTCGTCCCCCGGTCGGTGGCGGGTCCCCGGGCGAAGCCGGGACGGCCGTTCGGCACAAGTTGATTCACCCCCCGTTTCCCAACATTCACCCACGTCTGCCATACCCCGGTGCCCGCAACACGCGGGAGCCTTTCGGCAGCCCCGATGAAAGGCAGACGATGCGGAAGAAGTTCAGGCGTCTCAGAGCCCGCCTGGCCCTGGTGGTCTCCGCTGTGGTGATCCTCGGGTCCACCGGCGTGAACGGCATCGCGGCCGCCGAACCGACGGCATTGGCCAGAGGTGCCTTCGACGGCACTCTGAGTGCCGACGCGCCCGAAGGCTCCACGATCGGCTGGTCCACGGCGCTCTCCGCCGACGGGCGCCGGGCCGTCATGGGCGCGCCCACCGTGAACGGCCTGAACGGAGCTGTCTACGTCTACGACAGGACACACACCGGCTGGGCGCAGCCGACGGTCCTCAACGTTCCCGGCACGCGATACCAGGAGCTCGGGTTCTCGGTGGCCATCTCGGACGACGGTCGAACGATCGTGACCGGGGCGCCGTTCCAACAGGGCGGCCGTGCCTATGTGTTCGCCCTGACGCGGACGGACGGATGGCAGCTCAGCGCCACCCTCACCGTGCCCGGTCTCACGGTCGACGACTTCGGAGGCTCCGTCTCGATATCCGGTGACGGCACGACCATCGCCATCGCCGACCAGTTCGACGAGGCGAGGCGAGGCTCGGTCTTCGTCTCCGCGAAGGCCGACGGCGGCTGGTCCGACCCCACCCAGATCGTCGGCACCGACTCCGCGCCCAACGACCTCTTCGGGTCCGCGATCTCCCTCTCGGCCGACGGCTCACGACTCGCGGTAGGCGCCAAGGGCCGGTCCAAGTACAACGGTGCCGTCTACACCTTCGACCGGGACGGTGGCGCATGGTCCCAGACCGCCGAGCTCACCCGCGCCGACGGTGTGCCGGCCGAGCGGTTCGGCAACGGTGTGGCCCTCGCGGGTGACGGGAGGGTGCTGATCGCCAGTGCTCCCTACCACGGCAACGGTCTCGCCTACGCCTATCGTCTCCGGGGCGACGGCTGGACCACGGGCGAGACCCTCCAGCCGACCCAGAAGTCCGACTACCCCAGCGACGCCGTCTCCGTGGCCGCGTCGTACGACGGCTCCGTGCTGATGGTCGGACTCCCGGCCCGAAACACTCTGCAGGGCGCCGCCCAGGTCTTCGAACAATCAGGAGCGCGCTACTCCCCGAAGGCGATGCTGGTGCCTTCCGAGTACGCGGGATGGATGGTGCTCGCCGGAGCCGGCAAGTCCGTCGCGCTGTCCGCCGACGGCCGCACCGCGATGCTGGGCGCGCCCACGGTCTCGTACAACTATCCCGCCGGTGCCGGTTACGTCTACGACCTCGCGCGTCCCTCGGGCTTCCTTGCCCCGGTCGGTACCCGGTCCCCCTCACGGGCCGCCGACTCCCCGCACGAGCCGGGCGCTCGTGGGCCGCTCGACCTCTCGGACACCCGGCACCTGACGAGGTCCGCGACGGCCGGACAGGACCATCCGATCCTGGACCGCTCCCGTCAGGCGGCGTCGGTCTGCGGTGACATGGTGGCGGACGGCACCGCCTGCGGGGTGAAGATCGCCACCGACCAGTCCCTGCAGCCGCTGGTCACCGCCGACTACCAAGACGGTCTCTCCGCGACGCAGTTGCAGACGGCGTACGGGCTCACGGGCCCGTCGAAGGCGACTACCGTCGCGGTCGTGGACGCCTACGCGAACCCGGACGCGGTGGCGTCGCTCAACACCTACCGCAGTCGGTTCGGTCTCGGACCGGCCGACATCACCCAGGTGAACCAGGACGGCGGCTCCACACTGCCGGAGGCCAACGCGAACTGGGGCGTCGAGGAGATGCTCGACCTCGAGATGGTCTCGGCCGCCTGCCCGGACTGCAAGATCCTCTACGTCGGCGCCGACTCCGCGAGCTTCGACGACCTGGGGACCGCCGTGAACACCGCGGTTCGTCTCGGAGCCAAGGTCGTCTCCAACTCCTACGGCGGCGACGAGTCCGCCGACGCCCTGCACGCACAGGACGCGTACTACACCCACCCCGGTGTCGCGATCACGGTGAGCAGTGGTGACGGGGGCTACGGAATCTCCTACCCGGCGGCCTTCAACACGGTCGTCGCGGTCGGCGGGACCTCGCTGACCCTGAACCCCGACGGCACCCGGGCCTCCGAGACCTCGTGGGAGGGCGCCGGAAGCGGCTGCTCGCGGTTCGTCGCCAAACCCCGCTGGCAGAAGGACTCCGCCTGCGCCAACCGCACGGTCGCCGACGTGTCCGCAGTAGCGGACCCGGCCACGGGCGTCGCGGTGTACGACTCCTACGGCTTGCAGGGCTGGTCGGTCGTCGGCGGCACCAGTGTCGCGGCACCCGTCATCGCCGGCGTCTACGGCCGCACCGGTCACACCGGCGGCAATCCGGCGCAGCGCTTGTACTCGGCGCCCAAAGGCTCCCTGTACGACGTGACGGCAGGCAGCAACGGAACCTGCTCGGCTCTCTATCTCTGCGAAGGAGCCAAGGGATACGACGGGGCGACCGGCCTCGGCTCGCCGAACGGGGTCGGCGCGTTCTGACGGCGGTGGGGCCCCGTGCGACCACGGGACGGGGCCTCACCCGCCGCTCGAATCCAGGCGCTGGTCGCCGTCCTCCTCCACCAGGTCGGCGGCGGCGCGTGCCAGTTCGGCCCGGGTGGACACCCCGAGTTTCCGCTTGGCGGACTTCACCTGTGAATGGACCGTGTTGAGCGACTTGAACAGCCTGGCCGCGATGGCCGCGTCCGTCTCCCCGGCCGCGACGAGACGGAGCACTTCCCGCTCGCGAGGAGACAGCCGAGTGCCGTACCCGGTTCTTCCGCCACGTCTTCCCGGCGGGCGGGCGTTGACACCGACCGTCCGCAGTACCTCGACGACTCGTTCGCCGTCGACGACCGCTCCCAGCCGCGAGTACCCGTTCAGGACGTCGCGAAGCTCCGCGATTCCTGCCCCGTGCCCATCGTCGAGCAGACACCGGGCCGCCGCCTCGAGATCACGCAGCTCATGATGCGGTCGGGGTAACCCCCGCCACGCGGCGGCGGCCCTGTGGTGCAGCTCCCGCGCGCCGGCCAGATCCCCGTCGGCGCGCGCCACCATCGCACGGCAGCTCAGCAGCGCGGCGTCGGTGGCGGCGGAGTGGGTCTCGGCCAGGCCGACCGCCATCGAGTCGACGATGTCGCGAGCAACCGCGTTCCGGCCTGTGAGCAGGAGCGCCTGAACACGTGTCCGCACCAGATCGCCGCCCCACAACCACACCCCCGTGTGCTGGATCAGACGGAACGGCTCATCTGTCAGGGAGAGGGCCTCCGCGGGTTCGCCCCGGGCGATCGCGACCTCGGCCAGCCCCGCACGGGTCTCCATCACGAGCTCCGGGCCCAACTGGCTGGCGGGGTGATCGAGCATGGTGCGCAGGCGACGGCCCGCCTCGGCGAAGTCGCCTTCCACGGCCAGGAGTCGCGCCTCCACGATCTCGGCCTCAAGGCGCTCGCCCACCGCTCCGCGGCCGGCGGACACGAGCGCCGCCGCACGCTGCCGCAGCCCGTCCCAGGAGCCCTCCAGATAGTCGAGGTGCAGACCCATGGCCTCGAGTCCGGTGGACAGACGGAGGTACTCATAGGTGCTTGCCAGGTCGACTGCGGCTGCCAGGGTCGCGCGGGCCGTGCCGTATCTGCCCCAGACCAGTGCGCAGTGCGCAACGTTCCCCAGGCCGCGGGCCACGGTCAGCCGGTCGCGGACCGCTATGTCGTGTGTCGGGATCTTGGCGGCTTCGGTCCAGCCCTCCGCGGATCCGAATCGCAGGAGGACCGTCGCGAGATCGGTGACGAGATGCAGCTCGGACGCCGGGTCACGGTTCGCGAGGAGCTGTGATGCCTGACGCAGCCACTCGGCCCGTGTCGCCAATTCCCAGTTCGGCCAGGACAGATGCACCAGACTGATCATCGCCTGCCCCGCGAGCACCGGGTCGTCCGCAAGCAACGGGATCACCCGCTCGGTCTCCTCGGCGGCCTCGCTCATCCGGTCCGCCATGATCAGGACGCGGGCCAACTGCCAGCGGACGCGTCCCTGCTCCAGCCGCGGCAACGCCCGGTCCTGCGCCACCGACCGAAGGACGTCCACGACGACTCGGTACTCATCGACGCTGCGAAAGACCGGAAAGGGAATCTTCGACACGATCCGGGTCAGGTCGGTGGGGCTTTGGGTGACGGCGGTCGCGAGCTCGAGCAGGATGTCGGCCGCCGTGCGGTCGTCGGCGCGGCCCAGGGCGAGGTCGGCGACCTCTTCCGCGTACCGTGCCCAGCCCTCTGCGTCGCCGGACTGCTTCAGGTGCCGCGCCAGTTGGACCACGGGCGGGGCCGGTAGCGCGCCCAACGCCGCTGCCGCACGTGCGTGGAGCCGTGAACGCTCTCCCAGCGGGACCTCTTCGGTGACCGCGTCGAGGACCAGTGCGTGTCTGAAGGAGACCTCACCGTCCGCGAGCAGGCTCAGCAGATGCGAGGCGACGAGTTCGTCGACCGCTGTGCTGGTCGCCTGGTGGTCCAGTCCTGTAACGACGGAGAGCAAGGGGACGGAGGCGGGTTCGGAGAGGACGGCGAGTGCCCAGGCCACCAGCCGGGCCGACGGCGCGAGCCGATCCATACGCGAGGTCACCGACTCGCGGAGACTGGCGGGCGGCGCCAGAGCAGCGATGCCGGCGGGGCTCCAGTGCTCCTCGCCGGGGCTCTTCCGAGCCCGGTCGTGCAACGTCCGGATCAGGTCTTCGAGCAGGAGCGGAACACCTTGTGTGCGACGGTGGAGGAGACCGGCGACGCGGGGCGAGGCGACGAGACCCCCCAGCATCGACGCCACGAACCTCTCCGTGCCGGCCAGGTCGAGAGGGCCCAGGCGGATCACCCGTCCGGTGCTGCCGGAGGCTATGCGCAGGATCCGCGCTACCAGTTCGCGGGGCGGCCGCTCCTCATTGCGCCAAGTCTCGATCACCCGGACAGGGGTGTCGACCTCGACGGTTGCCAGGTGGAGCAGGAACTCGTGGGTGGTGTCGTCCGCCCAGTGCGCGTCTTCGAGCACCACCGTATGGGCACCCATCGCGCGCAACAGCTCGTCCAGAGCCCGGAAAAGGCGATGCCGCTCCAGTCCGGCACTCTCCGTCGGCGGCATCGGTTCGGGCAGGAAGTCGGACCACTCGGGGAAGAGCGGCCGCAGAGCCCCGGCCAGGCGCCCGAGCCGCACGCCGTCGGGCGGAGTCGGTGAGAGGGCCTCGATCAGGGTGCCCAGGGGGAACGGTGTGCTGATCGGGGGGGCATCGCAGGACCAGCACACCCTCGTGGCCGGGCATCGGGGCCTGAACGGTCTCCTTCACGAAACGGGACTTGCCGATTCCGGCCTCACCCTCGATGACCACCAACCTCGTCGACGGCCGGATCAGTGCCTCTTCGAGCCACCGTCGCTCGACATCCCGGCCGACGAACGCAGGCGACCGCACACTCTCCACCCGCTCGATACCAGCTGCCGGTGGACCTGCTCCCCCTTGCGGCATATCACCTACACCAAGATCGTGGGCGGCGAACGGTTGGTGGACGTCCGCGGCAGCCCTCCGGTGCGCGCATCGGCGAAAGCCTCTCGGCCTCGGACGGAGCACAGGATCAGAGGAAGGCCGCCCCGGCAACCGCTTCTCCGCACAGTACTTCAGGACCAGTGCAGTCGAAGCGGCAGGGACTGCAGATGCCTTACGTTGAGGCCGGGCTGGTAGTCGAGCCGCTCCGGTGGAATCGCCAACTCGAAGCGTGGCACCGTGCGCAGCAGCACCTCAAGAGCGGTGCGTGCCTCGAGGCGGGCGAGGGCGTGTCCCAGGCATGTGTGTTCTCCCCGGCCGAACGCGAGGTGGGCGTGGGGCGAGACACGGTCGAGGTCGATCTCGTCGGGCCGTTCGGCCAGCTTCGCGTCACGGTTGCCGGCGCCGAAACTCACCAGGAGGCGAGCGCCGGCCGGAATCGGGGTGCCGCCGAGCTCGGTGTCACGGGTCGCGGTCCGGTACAGCCCCTGGACCGGTGACTCCAGGCGCAGCAGCTCCTCCAGGAACGGGGCCAGCCGCGAGGGGTCCTGGCGCAACTGGTCGGCCAGCGGCGGATCCTCGGCCAGCAGCCGGGCGCCGCTGCTGATGGCATCGGCGGTCGTCACATTGCCGGCGAACAGCAGCTCGAGGACGAACCGGGTGGCGTCCTCCGCGTCGAGCCCGGATGCGGCGATCGTATGGAGAATGGTGGTCTCCTCCTCGACACCTGCCGCCGCCTCCAGTGCCGGCGCGAGGAGCGCGCCGAACTCCTCGCAGGCCTGTATGAAGCCTTGCAGGTCGGGTGAGTAGGTGAGGAAGGCGAGCACCTTCTCCGAGAGCCGCCGCATCTCGGCGGTGTCCGCTTCCGGCACGCCCAGCACCGTGGCGATGACAGCGATGGGCAGCTTGACGGCGAAGTCGGCCACGAAGTCGACCTCGTCGCGTCCGCGCAGGCCCTCGATCAGCTCCGTGGACATCGCCCGGATCTGCGGCTCGAAGGGAGCGATCCGGCGGGAGGTGAACGCCCTGGCCGCCAGGCGACGGCGCCCGGTGTGTTCCGGCGGATCACTGGTGATCAGATAGAACCCGGTCCTCGCCGGCTCGTTCCCGGGCTCGATCGGCGGGAGTCCGAGCGCGTCGAGCGAGGAGAACGTCTCGACATCACGCAGGACCGCGTCGATGTCGTCGGCCCTGGTGACCATGAAGGCGTTGGCCTCCTCGACGAAGGCCACACCTTGCTCTCGCAGTTGGGCGTACTGGGGGTAAGGGCAGTACGAGACCTCGGGCCCGGCGTGGCCGGTACTGTCATGGCTGGACATGGTGTCCTCCCTGTCCGTGCGGCGGCTCGCCGACATTCCGGGCCGGGGCACGCGAGTCCGGGGCCCGTGGAAAGTCCTGACCGGCCATGGTGCATGGACTCGGCTTGCGGGGGCGCTGCGGTGGCCGTTGAACGAACAACGTCTGCGGAGCTTCGTCGAGGTCGCGGTGCCTCGTTGTCCACTGGATGAACAGTGGTGTTGTGCGGGCCGGAGGGCCTTCGGATACTCGCGTGGCAGTGCGTGCCGCGGGCCGGCGGCCGACCGTCACCAGGGGACACCGACGTGATCATCCAAGACGAGGACCAGCTCACCGCGGCGGTACTTGCCGAGACCGAGCGGGCCGGTGATCCGCGTGTCAGGGAGATCGTCCGGGCGCTGGTGCGGCACCTGCACGATTTCGCCCGCGAAGTACGGTTGACCGAGAAGGAGTTCGACGCCTCCCTCGACATCGTGACCAGGCTGGGGCGGCTCACCACGCCCAGCCACAACGAGGTCAGACTGATGGCGGGCTCACTGGGACTGTCGACGCTGGTCTCCCTGATGAACAACGGCACCGAGGACAGTCCGACCTCGGCGAACCTGCTCGGCCCGTTCTGGCGCCAGGGCAGTCCGAGGATGGACAACGGCGAGTCGATCGTCCGCTCGCCCACCGAGGGACCGCCGCTGTTCTTCACCGGCCGGATCGTCGACACCGAGGGGAACGCGGTCGCCGGCGCGGAAGTCGACGTCTGGCATGCGTCACCGGCTGGCCTCTACGAGAACCAGGATCCCGAGCAGGCCGAGTGGAATCTCCGCGGGAAGTTCTTCAGCGACGCGGAAGGTGTCTTCGCCTTCCGCAGTATCAAGCCTTCCGGTTACCCGATACCGACGGACGGGCCTGTGGGTGATCTCCTGGCCGCGCTGAAGCGCCATCCCTTCCGGCCGGCCCATCTCCATGCGCTGATCTACAAACCGGGTTACAAGACCATCGCCTCCCAGCTCTACAGCCACGACGACCCCATTCTGGAGACCGACGCGCAGTTCGGCGTCGTACAGCGCCTCATCGGTACCTATGAGCGCCACGAGAACGAGCCCGCGCCGGACCCGGACGTGACCGAGCCCTGGTACAGCCTCGAGTTCACCTTCGTCGTCGAGCCGGGTGAGGCCTGGCTGCCGACCCCGCCCGTGTCCGCACAGCGCAGCCATTGAGAGGACCTCTGTGATCACCGAAGCGGAACGTCGCGCAGCCGCGGCTGCCCTCATACAGGCCGACCGCGACCGGCGACCGATCACCCAGCTCAGCCATACCTATCCCGATCTCGAGATCGTCGACGCCTATGCCATCCAGCAACTCTGGGCGGCGGAGCGGGTGGCGGCCGGCGCCCGGCTCGTCGGACACAAGATCGGACTGACGTCCCGCGCCATGCAGATGGCCTCGCAGATGACGGAGCCCGACTACGGCTTCCTCACCGACGACATGGTCGTGGGCGACGGCGCCACTCTCGACGCGAGCCGCTACTTCAAACCCAGACTGGAGGTCGAGCTCGCGTTCGTGCTCGGAGCGGACCTGCACGGGCCGAACCTGCGCGTCCACGACGTCCTGCGGGCGACGGAGTATGTCGTCCCCGCCCTCGAAGTGATCGACTACCGCACCGAGGTGCCGCGTTCGATCACCGACACCATCGCGGACAACGCCGCCGCCGCTGCCGTGGTCGTCGGCGGTCGCGTCGTACGCCCGATGGACGTCGACGTCCGGTGGGTGGCCGCGACGCTGTCGAAGAACGGGGTGATCGAGGAGTCCGGCGTCTCGGCCGCCGTCATGGGACACCCGGCGGCAGGCATCGCATGGCTCGGGAACAAGCTCGCCGCGGTCGGTGAGCACCTGAAAGCCGGTCAGCTGCTGCTGTCGGGCTCCTTCACCCGGCCCGTCTCGGTCGAACCGAACACCGTCATCCACGCCGACTACGGCCCCTTGGGCTCGATCGGGGTGGCGTTCCGGTGAGCGCGCAGCCGGCGCCGGGCCAGTGGCCGCTGCCGCCGAACGCGTTCAAGGCGGCGCTTTCCCGGGGCGAGCAGCTGATCGGTCTGTGGTGCTCGCTGGCCGATCCGTACCCGGCCGAGATCGTCGCGGGCGCCGGCTTCGACTGGCTGCTGCTCGACACCGAGCACTCGCACGCCGATGTCGCGACCGTGCTCTCACAGCTCCAGGCGGTCGCCCCCTACCCCTGCTCGCCGGTGGTGCGTCCGCCGGTCAACGATCCCGTCGTGATCAAGCGGCTGCTGGACGTCGGCGCGCAGTCGCTGCTGATACCGCAGGTCGAGTCGGCCGAGGAGGCGCGCGCGGCGGTCGCCGCCACCCGCTACGCCCCCACGGGGGTCCGGGGCGTGTCGGCGCTGACCCGGGCCACCCGGTTCGGCCGGGTCGAGGACTACGCCGCCCTCGCGCACACCGAACTGTGCGTCCTCGTGCAGGTCGAGTCGCGGCGCGCCCTCGGGCAGATCGAGCGGATCGCGTCCGTCGACGGCGTGGACGGGATCTTCATCGGCCCCGGCGACCTGGCCGCCAGCCTCGGCCACCCAGGAGACCCGAACGCGCCCAGCGTCGTCGCGGCAGTGGAGGAGGCGATCGGACGCGTGCGCGCGGCCGGCAAACCGGCAGGCCTGCTGACCACCAACCCCGCGTTCGCACGACGGTGCATCGACCTCGGCACCACGTTCACCGCGGTCGGTGTGGACGTAGGCCTGCTGGCGCGCGGCGCCGACCTCCTCGCCCGGACCTTCACACCCCAGGCCGCGGCGCCTGCTGCCGTGAACCGGTCCCCCTGAGGGGACGCGGTCACTCGACGTGGATCCACGCAGCCGGCGTACCAGCCCCGTGGATCACCTGCATGGGGGCGCTTGGAGCCTTCTCGCCGGCGGTCAGGCCGCCCTTTCCAAGGTGCCCTGGCCGTCGAGGTAGAAGTCCTCTCCGACCATCAGGCCGTCGCGGAACGGGATGACGACGGCCGCCCTCGACCTGTGCACGAAGACGTCGTCGGCCGTTCCCCCGTCCGGCAGGGGCACGCCCGCCTCGGCCAGCGCCGCGCCAGTCAGCCGAAGTCGTGTGTAGCCGTCCCAGGCGATGGCGTCGTCGCTGATGAAGAAGTGCTCGACCTCGACTTCGAGGCTGTCCATCGCCAGCATGCCGTTGGCCATGTTCTGGAGGTAGTTGGCGCGCACCGTGTCCCTGTCGGCGACCCGCCCGCCCTGCTGCGCGATCGCGACGGGGTCGCCGTAGCAGTGGTAGACGCAGTCGTCCACCAGTGTCGCCATGGTCCGGTCGATGTCGTGGTCGCGTACCTCGGCGACCGAGTGCTCGATGAGCAGGTCGATCATCGCGGCATGTTTCGGATTCTCCGTCTCCGCCTTCCGGGCTTCCAGGAAGTCGATGAACCTCGCCATGTCGGGCAGGCGAGCCCCCGTGCTGGTTGATTCCTCTCGCTGTTCAACGGTCGCCATGAACTCCTCCTCAAGATCGGTGTTGTGATACCGCGTCGTTCGTCACGTCCGCGATGAGCCGCCGACGCCGACCGACGCGGCGGTACCGCATCCTCAACTCGACGCCAGTGCCTCGCTCCAGCGCTGCCACCAGCGCCGCTGGTTCCGCTCGCCGAAGGCCGAGGTGCTGGCCTCGCCGGGCCCCATCCAGTCGGGCCTGGGCTCGTAGTCGCTCATTCCGTCCAGGCCCATCTGGAAGTTGAGCTTCATGTCCTGGCGTGCGAACGCCGAGCGGCCCACCATGGGGCCGCCGCGCCAGACGACGGTGTCGTCCTGCTCGAACACCCCCGAGGGCCCGAAGCTGAAAACGGCGGCGTCGTACGAGGCCTGGTTGAACTCGGGCGGGGCCGAGTTCCACACCATGGGCCAGTTCCACAGCTCGAACTGCTCGGGCCCGCGCGGCTGCCACTGCCGCAGGGAGGTGTTGACCGCCGGAAACCCGCCCACCTCCGTCGAACCAGGGGCCTGGAAGAGCGACAGGTTCGGGAAGATCGTGAAGCCGACCACCCCGTACCCGCTCTCCAGGAAGGCGCGCTGGTCGTCGTCGAGCCGGTCCAGATCGAAGGTCGAGGTCACCTCGGGCGGATAGTTCCCCACCCCGAACGGCTCAGGGAGGGCTTTCGGGATGGCGATGAGCCCGTGTCCGCCCTCGAGAGCGATATGGAAGGTCTCGGTCACCGACTTCGAGTTGTCGGGGATGAGACCGATGTCCCCGAGCGAGCTGTGTGCGGACTGGACGTGGTAGGCGTCGCCGACGAAGTTCTCGGCGCCTGACTTCCAGTTGGCGGGGACGATCCAGCGGTGGGGATCGCCGGCCGCTCGCATGCCCTGTTCGTTGAGGCCGAAGATCACGTCCAGGTACCAGCACATGTCGCCGAGGTACTCGCGCAGGGGGACCGCGTCCGGGTCCAGGCAGGCGAAGATGAGCCCTTGGTAGCTGTCCACGTGGGGTGCCTTGCGCAGACCCCAGCGGGCGGTGTCGATGGTGCGGTATGCCTTGGCGCGGTGGGGGGCGCCGTTCCATTCGCCGGAGTTCTTGTAGATCCAGCCGTGGTAGGGGCAGCGGAAGTGTGAGGTGTTTCCTTTTTCGGCCCGGCACACCGGTGAGGCGCGGTGGACGCAGTTGTTCAGGAGCAGCTGGATCTCTCCCTGTTCGTCGCGGGCCAGGATGAACTGGTCCTCGCCGACGTAGCGGAGTACGTAGTCGCCGGGGCTGGGGATCTCCGAGACGTGTCCGACGAACACCCAGCACTTGGTGAAGATGCGGTCCAGTTCGGCGCGGTGGATGTCGGGGTCGTTGAGCACCCGTGGCGAGAGCATCCCCTGCGCGAGATCCTTCTGGACCTCCGAGAGGAAGGCCTGCATCGTCCCGTTCAGCGAGCCGTAACCGCCCGTCCCGGCCTGCCGGTCAGCAGCCACCATGGGTTCCTCCTCAAGTTTGCTTTCTCCAAGGCGCCGGCCGAACGGGTGCCCCTTCCAGAAGGGCGCCCCGTCGAGATTCCAGGCGACAGCGTCGCCGACGCTAACCCCGCCATCCACCGGCGTGACCCCTCCGAAGGAAGCAACCTGTCCCCGACCTTTGGACGCTGTTCACCGTCAGGGCAGCGTCATTACAGTCGGCTTCCATCGACCTCAGCGCTTTGCGGCTGGTGACGGGCGACGTGTCGCCGGCAAGGGACGGGAGACATGAAAGTACTGGTGGACCGCGGGAAGTGTCAGGGCTACGGCAACTGCGTCATCGCCGAGCCGCGTGTGTTCGATCTCGACGACGACGGGTTCGTCCAGCTTCTGGTCGACGAGCCCCCGGAGGATCTGAGGGCCCAGGTCGGGCACGCCGTTCGCGACTGCCCGGCGCGTGCGCTGAACCTGGGAGACTGACGATGCACCGACAACGGCGCGTCGTCGTGGCCGGCGCCTCGCTGGCGGGCATCCGAACCGCCGAGACCCTGCGGGATCGAGGGTTCGACGGTGAGGTCGTGCTTGTCGGAGCCGAGAAGCGTCTGCCGTACGACCGTCCGCCGCTGTCGAAGGCGGTGCTCGGGGGACAGGCCTCGCCGGACGACATCCAGCTGCTGTCCGCCGACCGGCTGGCCGCGCTCGACCTCGACCTGCGGCTCGGGCGGCGAGCGCGCGCCCTCGATCCGGCCGGAAAGACACTGGAGCTCGACGACGGCGAACCGCTGGCATACGACCAACTGGTGATCGCGACCGGCAGCGCACCGTGGATGCCGCGCGACTGGGACCTCTTCCAGGGCGTCTACCCGCTGCGCACGGTCGACGACTGCCTCGCGATCCGGTCCGCGCTCCAGGGCTCGCCGCGCGTCGCCGTCGTCGGCGGGGGCTTCCTTGGCTCCGAGGTCGCGTCGACCGCCCGCCGACTCGGCTGCGACGTGGTGCTCATCCAGCCCCTCGCGGCTCCGATGGCACGCATTCTCGGGTCCGAGATCGCGCTCGCGTGTGCCGAGGTTCCGTTGGCCGCGGGAGTGCGCCTGGTCTGTGGCTCGTCGGCCGAGGGGTTCGACGGAGGTGCGCGCGTGGAGCGCGTACGTCTCAGAGACGGCCGCATGATCGACGCCGATGTCGTGGTCGTGGGGATCGGCGCACGGCCGGTGACCGACTGGCTCGCCGGGTCGGGCGTGCACATCTCTGACGGGGTGCTGTGCGACCACCGTTGCGCCACGTCGGTCGCCGATGTCTACGCGGCGGGTGATGTGGCGCGGTGGTTCAACCCGCTGTTCGAGCAGACCATGAGGGTCGAACACTGGACCAACGCTTCGGAGCAGGGCGCGTTCGTCGCCCGTGCCCTCCTCGACGGCGGGCGGTCCGGCAGCTACTCACCGGTCCCTTTCGTCTGGTCCGAGCAGTACGGCGTCAAGATCGAGATCGCGGGAGTCCCGCAACCGACCGATCGGATCCGGATCGTCGAGGGAACGCTCGCCGAGCAGCGGTTCGTAGCGCTCTACGAGCGCGAGGAGCGGCTGACGGGAGTCGTCGCGCTCAACTCGACACGCAGCATGCTCAAGTACCGGCGCCTCCTGGCTCAGAGCGGCTCACGCGGCGAGCGGGTCGACGCCCCGTCCATATCTTCCTGACCCCGCGCGAAAGGCGAAGCCATGACGGTAGAACAGACGAGTACCCCACTGGTCGGTGCGGAGCTGGAGCGGTCCTGCACGCAGTTTCTGTACCGGGAGGCGGAGCTCCTTGACGAGGCCGACTACACGGGCTGGGCCGACACGTGCCTGTCGGAGGAGCTCGAGTACCTGATCCCTATCCGCACCACGCGGGAACGCTCGTCGGGGATCTCGGAATTCAGCCGAGACGCGTTCCACATGAAGGACACCTACGCGAGCATGCGGCTGCGCGTCGACCGGCTGCTGACCGAGCACGCATGGGCGGAGGACCCGCCTTCCCGCACCCGCCGTGTCGTGACCAACGTACGTGTGCGAGAGCTGGGACCGGGCGAGGTGGAGGTGAAGAGCTACCTGACGCTTCACCGCTCCCAGTGGGACACGACCGACTACGACCTGCTGGTGGCCGAGCGCCGGGACACCCTGCGCTCGGACGCGGGCGGGTGGCGCCTGCGGCGACGCGAAGTGCTGCTCAACCACACGATCCTCGGCACGGCCAACCTCGGCGTCTTCCTCTAGGCGGGATCGCGATGTCCGAATACCAGTACAGCGACGACCCGCCGATCCGGATCTCCAACGAGTTCGCCGACATACGCGTCCGCAAGGTCTACACACGCAACGGCGAACGACTGGAGATCCACGCCCACCGCCGCGGATATCGGATCCTGCTCGACGCCATCGAGCTCGAAAGCCTGACCTGGCAGACCGCGGAGACGTTCTCCGGCTTCCTGCGCGCCTCGGTCGGACAGGACACCGAAGAGGACTGACCGCCGCAGACACAGGAGACGGCCGGTCTTCTGGAGAAGGCCGGCCACCCATCCCCCTCACGGTCGTCGATGAATGGAGACAGTGGTGGCACGTACGGCGGAGAGCGTCGCAGTGATCGGCGCCGGGATCGCGGGGCTCGCGACGGCGACCGGGCTGGCCGATGCCGGGATCCCCGTCCGGGTGTACGAGCAGGCGGAAGCACTCGGCGAGGTCGGCGCGGGTGTGTCGCTCGCTCCCAACTCGCTGCGGGTGCTCGACTCGTTCGGGCTGACGGACCGCCTGAGCGAGATCGAGTCCCGCGAGCCGCTCAGAATGGCCTTCTACAACCACGAAGGCGTTCGGTCCGAGGACTCGGAGGTCGACGCGAGAGGCGCGAGGCCGATCCACCGGGCCGATCTGATCGACATGCTGTCCTGGCGGCTGGAACCGGACGCGCTCCGGCTCGGGGCACGGCTCGTCGGGGTGGACGAGAACGGCGACGGACTCGTCCTGCGCTTCGCGGACGGAAGCACGGAGACCGCGGCGGCGGTGATCGGGGCGGACGGGATCCACTCCGCCGTGCGCCCCTTCGTCGTGGACGCCCCGGATCCGGTCTTCTCCGGCATGATCGCCTACCGGGGACTCGTGCCCGCCGAACGCCTCCCCGACTGGCCGATCCATGAGGCACAGCTGTACACGGGGCCGGGGCGGCACTTCATCTCCTTTCCCGTCCGCCGTGCGAAGCTGCTGAACTTCGTCGCCTTCGTGGCCGCGGACGACGAGATGCGCGAGTCCTGGTCCGCGCCCGGCGACCCGGCCGAGCTGGCCAAGGAGTTCGCCGGATGGAACGAGTCGGTACGGGGCCTGATCGACCGGATCGACAAGACCTTCCGGTGGGGGCTGTACGACCGCGAACCACTCCCGACATGGGTGCGCGGCCGCGTCGCGCTGGCGGGCGACGCCGCGCACGCGATGCTGCCGCACGTGGGGCAGGGCGGCAACCAGTCGATCGAGGACGCGGCCGCGCTGGTGGAAGTGCTGCGCGACCGTCCGCTCACCGAGGTCGCCACCGCTTTCCAGGAGTACGACCGCGCACGCCGCGAGCGGGCCTCCTACATCCAGCGGTTCTCCCGCCGCCTCGGGCTGCAGTACGACGGCCGCCACGCGGAGTTCTCCACCACTGACCAGCTGGCCGGCAGGGAGGACGTCATGCGCTGGATCTTCGGCCACGACAGCGCCCTGACCGCACGGCAGGTCCGCGCCGGCGGACCCTCGGTATCCCTGCCCACCGGCGCGGCGATCTGAATGTCGTGCACGACGGAGTACACGATGGTGACGGTGCCCCCGGGTGCGACCGGAGACGTCCGGCGCGCCTCCTTGCTCGACGAACTCCCCGAGCACGTCGTACATGACTTCCTCGAGAGGGCGCGCTTTGTCACGTTTCCCCCGCGCAACACGGTCTTCCAGGCGGGTGACCCGATCCGCGTCCATCTCGTCGTCTCCGGCCGAGTGAAGATCTCGCGGCTCGGCGAGCACGGTCGTGAGAACATCCTCGTCATCGCGGGACCGGGTGAACTGCTGGGCAGCCTCGACCTCTTCGACCCGCGGCCGCAGCCCACGACGGCCGTCACTCTCGGCCCGGCGAGGGTCGCGGAGCTCTCGACCGGGTCGATGCTCGACTGGCTCGCTGCCCACACAGAGGCTGCGATGCGCTTCATCCACCTCCTCGTCCTGCGGGCGCAGCGCCAGAACGACGCGCTGCACGACGTCTTCGGCCTGGACGTCGGAACGCGGCTCGCGCGCGCGATCCTGCGCGAGGCCCAGCGGTTCGGCCGCCGTACACCGGAGGGCATCCGAGTGGATCTCGGGCTCAGCCAGGAAGAGCTCGCATCGCATGTGCGCGCTTCCCGGGAGAGTGTCAATCAGTCGCTCGCGGGCTTCGCCCGGCAGGGATGGGTCCGCCGTGACGGATGCGAGATCGTCGTCCTCGACGAGAAGCAGCTCGCCCACCACGCCAAGCACGAGCCCCAGGCCTGCACGACAGGGCGGCGCAGTCCCTCGAAAACCAGTGTGGCAAATTCCACTCCCGCTTCCGATCACCCGCCGCTCCGAGCAGGCTCGCAGCGGCAGGTCGGTCCGCGACCGAGGACGTCAGAAGGAGAGACAACCATGCACGATGTTCCCGGTGTCCGACTGAGCGCGACGGAGGTACGGGCATGAGTGATCCAGTCCCCTTCGAGCTACCCGACGCCGTGCGAGACGAGTTCGTCGCTGTCGTCGGCCGTGACAACGCGCTCGTCACCGACGAGGAACGCGACGAGTACCGCGACCCGTACTGGCCCACGGAGGACCGGACGTACGACTCGAGCCTCGTCCTGTTCCCGACCACGACCGAGCAGGTGCAGGACATCGTCCGCGTCGCGAACCGCCACGAGGTCCCGGTGTGGGCATCGTCGCAGGGCCGCAACAACGGCTACGGCGGCCCCTCGGCGCGGGTCAAGGGCTCCGTGCTGATCAGTTTCCGCAAGATGGACCGCGTCCTGGAGGTCGACACCGAACTCGCGTACGCGGTCGTCGAGCCCGGTGCCCGGTGGTACGACCTCTACGACGTGCTGCACGAGCAGGGCGACGAACTGCTCGTGTCCGTACCGGACATCGGCTGGGGCTCCGTCATCGGCAACTCGCTCGACAACGGTCAGACGTTCCTGCCGAACGGCTCCGACTTCAACACGCTGAACGGGCTGGAGGTCGTGCTCGCGGACGGCTCGCTTCTGCGCACCGGCTTCGGCGCACAGGAGGACAACCCCACCTGGCACCTCTACAAGCGAGGGCTCGGGCCCGTGGTCGACCCGCTGTTCGCGCAGTCGAACTACGGCATCGTCACAAAGGCGGGGGTGTGGCTCCAGCGCCGGCCGAAGGCGTACGCGCCGCTGTACCTCTCCGTCCCGCGCTACCACCAGCTGGCGCAGGTGATCGACGTCGTGCGCGAGCTGCGGTTGGACGGGATCCTCCGCGGCATCCCCTATGTGCTCGACCTGTTGACGGTGGGTGACGCGCACTTCCCCGAGTTCAAGGGCAGGATCCCGCCGCCGGGCACCCCGGCGATGCCGGAGGAGCGGCTCGACGCGATCGCCGACGAGACCGGGCTCGGCCGGTGGGGCGTGCGTACAGCCCTGTGGGGCGACCCCGAGGTGATCGACGTGCACGAGCGCCGGATCCGCGAGGCGTGGAGCGCGATCGAGGGTGGCGAGGTGCGTCGTCTCGCGACGTACACGGCGGAGAACTGGCACGAGATCAAGGACGCCGGGCTCATCGACCGCATCTCCGGCGGTGTGCCCAGCAGCGACATCCTCGACAGCCTTCCCGACTTCGTGGGGCATGTCGGTTTCTCGCCCGTCGTGCCGCTGCGCGGTGAGGAGGTCGCGAAAGTCGTCCAGCAGATCAAGGACAAGGTCGTCGAGCGCACGGGCGTCAACTTCTCGGCGCAGGTGTTCGTGACGAACGAGCGTTCCGCGATCGTCGTGTCGGCGATGTTCTTCAACCGGCACGACGCCGGCCACCTGCGGGCGACGATCGACACCGCGAAGGAACTGCTCGTGCAGCTCGGGCAGCAGGGTTACGCCGAGTACCGATCACACCTCGACTTCTCGGACCTGGCGCAGGACCAGCTCGCCTTCGGTGACCACGCCTACCGGCGCTTCGCGGAGACGATCAAGGATGCCGTCGACCCGAAGGGGATTCTCTCCCCGGGCCGGCACGGCATCTGGCCCGCGCGGTACCGCGCCCGGTGACATGCACGGCGTGTGCCGCCCCCTCTGCTCAGCCTTGCGCCGTTGAAGACGTTCGTTGAATGAACATGGCCGTTGCGGCATGTCCGGCGGGGGCGCAGTCTTCGGCTGTCGAGCTTGTCGCCGGGCTTCGGGATCGTTGCCCACTCATGGAAATGTGCAATGTTGACCGGGTGTCGCACCAGGAGGCCGACGAATGACCGTCCCGACGAGCCGTGATGTGCTCGAGGGTTTCCTCTCGGCCCTTCAGGCTCATGGCGCTCGCCAAGCCTTCGAGCGGTATGCCGTTGAAGACTATGTCCAGCACAACCCCAGAGCCGGCAAAGGCAGGGAAGGCGCCATCGCATATCTGGAAGAAGAGGCGGCCAAGGGCGGCCGGGCCACGGTCAAGCGGATTATCGGTGACGGGGAGATGGTTGCCCTTCACCTGCACATGGAATTCGCGGACGGGAGCCCGGATCTGGCGATCGTCGACATATGGCGCGTTGAGAACGGAAAGCTCGCGGAGCATTGGGACGTCGCTCAAGAGATCTCGAAGTCGAGCGTGTCCGCGATGTTTTGAGGATTGCTTAAGCCGTCAGGAGGAAATCGCCTGACGGCTTAAGCGCGGAGCGCTAGAGCCCGTAGATCGGTGGTGTGTCGGGATTCGGGCGGAACGCGTCCCAATGTTCTTGCAACAGGCCGTCCTTCACCCGGAAAAGATCGAAGAGCACTCCGTCCGTGCGGATCTCGTGTCGCAGGACGAGGTCGCGCTCGGCGACCAGGTTGACCGTCACCGTCTTCGAGGAGTCGAGTCGCTCCGACGGCGGGAGGGACAGGATGTGGGTGAAGAACTCCCTCAGCCCCTCACGTCCCTGGGCGAGGTTCGGGTTGTGCTGGACGTAGTCCTCGGCGACGAACTCGTCGAGACGGTCGAGCCCTTCGGCCGGTCCGTAGATGATCTCGAACAAGCCTTCCACGGCGCGTTTGCCGCGCTCCACGTCGCGGGCGATCGCCGACGGCTCTTGCGTGTTCATTCTGGGCGACTCCCTTGTCGTGTGACGGCTACGCGAAAAATCTGCCTCGTCCCACGCGCGCTCATCCAGCCCATGTTGGAAACCCCACAGGGACTTCCGGCAGGCCTCCGGAGCGATCACACCCGTTCCGCACCGGGCGCGACAAGCCCGAGTTCGTACGCGCGGACCACTGCCTCCAGCCGGGAGGTGGCGTCCAGCTTCTGGAGAAGGTCGGTCACGTATCCCTTCACGGTCGTCTCGGAGAGACAGAGCTCCTGAGCGATCCTGCGGTTCGAGTAGCCGTGCGCGAGGAGCCCGAGCACCTCCTGTTCCCGATCCGTGAGCCGTACCGTTCCTCTTGCCTGGCGCCTGGTGAACTCTGGGGCGAGCTGCCTGGCGATCCGCGGGTCGAGCACGAACTGACCCGCCAGCAGGGCTCGAAGGGCAGCGCCGATATTGACTTCTGAAGTGTCCTTCAACAGGCACCCGTTCGCGCCCGCGGCGACGCACGCACGAAGGACCTCCGGGTCGTCGAAGGCGGTGAAGATGACGATGACGACGTTCGGGAGCGACTCGCGCAGTTCACGGCACAGCTCCTCCGGTGGCATGGACTCAGGCATCCGGGCGTCCAGAAGGATCATCTCCGGACACTCGTCGTGAGCGAGAGCGAGAGCCGTTGTCGCGTCGTCGGCTTCGAAAATCTCGCATTCCCCGAGGTTGGAGGTCACCACCGCGCGCAGTCCGCGGCGTGCCACCGGGTGGTCGTCGACAACGAGGACTTTCATCGAACCGCCATATCGTTGTACGGAATGTCGAGCCGCAGCACGGCCCGGCCGGTCGAGACCGCCGTAAGCCGCAGCGAACCTCCCAGTCGCTCCGCGCGAGTGCGCAGGGTGCGGATACCCGTCCCCGTCCCCGTCGCCGATGCGCTGCCGGGCTGCTCCAGCGGCCCGTCGACTGCCAGTGACCTGACCGCGAGCGAGAGTCTTCCCTCGTCGTACACGATCTCGACTTCGATGAGACCCGCGTGACCGTGCTTCACGGCGTTGCGCGTTCCTTCGACCGCCGCGTCGATCACCAGTCGGGCGATGTGGTCCGGCATGCGGGTGAAGGTACGGTGCCGCACAACGCGCACCGTGCAACCGGTGACGTTCTCCAACAGGCGGAGCTCACCGTCCAGTTGTACGTCGAATGCGAGGTTCTCAGGATCACGGTGGAGCTTGAGGAGTGTCTCGCGCAGTTCCCGGCGCGCGTCCGCCGCCGTCGCCTCGATCTCCTCGATCGCGTCGATGAGGCCGTTCGGATCGCCCTGGGCGCGAGATGCCTGGGCGACCGCGCCGATCGTGAACAGCCGTTGTGCCACCGAATCGTGAAGCCGGCCGGCGAGACGCTCCCGCTCGCGCAGTCGGGCGAGTTCGAGTTCCAGCTCGCGCGCACGAATCTGCTCGAGCCCCACCGATGCGAACGCGCTGAGCTGTTCGAGGACCGTGACCGCACGGTCGCCGAGCACTCCTTCGAGGTGTGCACCGGCGTACAGAAGCGCTTCAACACCCGCAGGACCCAGCACGGGGACACAGGCGACCGCCCGCAGGCCCTCTCCCCGCGCCACAATCTCGACGAAGTCGCGACTGATATGTGCGTCCGACGCGTAGTCCGCAACGATCATAGGGCGTCCCTGTGCCAGGACTTCGCCCCCGAGCCCGGTGTGCGGTCGAACGACGATGCTGCTCCACCGCGGGTCGCGAATCCCTTTCGCCGAGGCGATCGGGAATTCCGCGGCGCGAGAACCGATGGCCCCGAAGGCGACGTCGGAACCCAACGCGTCTCGCGCGACGTCAACGGCGGCCCGAATAACAGCGGCCGGTGTGGGCTGCAATGCGATGGCTTTGACTGGCGCGTAACTGTTCATGACGAACCGCTCTTCTACGGCGACGATGCCGAATGACGGCAACGTAACAGTGACTGCAACGTAACACAGCAGGTACCGGTTGACCATGGCCAAAAGCGGGTGATGGCTGATCAAAGCCCGGTCTCAGTCCGCCCTTTCGGAACTCGCCTTCTCAACGCTGCTTTCAGGCCTCTTGTTCGTCCAGTTCGGCGTTGAGCGCCGTGGGCACGGGCTCACCGGAGGTGACGCCGGCTTCGCCGAACGCGTCGACGGCCACCCAGTAATCCGCACCCGCGTTGAGCGAACGCAGGTCCAGGGCCGTGCGTTCGTACACCAACCAGCTGTGGTAAAGCTTTTGCGGGTGACGGCCGTAGCGGACGTTGTAGCCGATGGCTCCGGCTGCGGCGTCCCATTCGACTCGGGCGGTGCGGTCGTCCACACGGGCGGCCCGAGCGCGCACCTCGGGTGGCGCCTCTCCTGCGCCCGTCCCGAAGACGCGGACACCGCTCACGGCGAAGGTGCCGTCGAACGGCATTCGGCCGCCGGTGACCCTGACGAATCGTGTCTCCTGCGGCCGGTCGAGGACGATGAAGGCGTGCGGAGCATCGGCGCCCGTGCCGCGGGAGTCCCGGACGACGGTCCACTCCCGGCCGTCCTCCGAGACCTCGATCAGGATCTCCGCCGGTTGATGGCTCGGGAAGATGCCCCGCCAGGAATGGCCCACATCCACTCCGTCCGGAGCGTGCGGGGCGGTGTCGGCCAGTTCATGGTCCGCCAGGTTGATCTGCACGGCGTGGACGGTCTTGTTCGCACCGAGGTCGACGGTCAGGGATTCGCCCGGTTCGCTGCCGGCGGCCGCCCACCAGGTGCGGACGTTCTCGTCGACGGCGGACGCGGGGTCGTGGCCGGGGGCCGAGGACGAGGCGACGGCGTCAGCCTTGTAGTTGAGCAGCATCCAGGCGGGGGGCGTCCACGGGTCGAACGGTCCGTCCGGGACCGTCATCGGGTAGTCGGCGAAGTTCTGGTTGCAGAACAGCACGCCGTCGTCGTCGAAGCCCGCGGGGAAGAGTCCGACGCGGCGCTCGAACACGTCGTTGACCGAGATGCGCATGGTGGCCGCGTGCCACCAGTTTCCGTGCCGGTCTTGGAACGTGCTGCCGTGTCCCGCTCCGGTGATGAACCCGCCCGGCTTGGCGGAGAACGGGCTGTCGAGCGAGTAGGTGAAGGGGCCCAGAGGTGCCGGGGCCGTGTAGTACCCGTCGGCATAGGTGTTGAGCTGGGTGCCGGGCGCCGAGTACTGCAGGTAGTACGTTCCGTCGCGCTCGGTCATCCACGCGCCTTCGATGAAGGGGGCGGTGCCGGTGACCTGGGCGACGAGTCTTTCCTGTTCGTTCTGCGGCGGTACGACGACGTAGTCCTCGCCCAACTGTTCCCACCCGTGGGCGAGGACATCGGAGCTGATCAGAGGGGACGGTTCGCCGATCGGGTTGAATGTGTCGGAGAGCCGGACTCCGTAGATCGGTGTCTTGTTGTCACACCCCCAGTAGAGGTACACCGATGTGTCGGTGTCCTGGAACAGGTTCGGGTCCCAGAAGGGGAAGGTGCCCGGCGTGACCTCGACGAAGTCGTCGGACAGGGGGGCGACGCTCCGGAAGAAGGGGCAGTTGTCCTCCTTGCGGGAGGCGCTGATGTAGAGCGCTCCGTTCACCTCGCGGACGTCCGGCGCGTAGTCGAGGGCCGGGAGCTTGGAAGTCGCGCGGTACTCCCACCGCAGAAGGTCCGTCGAGTGCCAGAACCCCGCGGACATCGAGACGAACATGTAGTAGTGGCCCCGGTACAGCACGATCGACGGATCCGCTGCCTCCCGGTGCACGCTCCGCCGCGGCTCGCCGAGCTCGATGCCTCTGACCTTGCCGGAGAACTGAATGTCCTGATAGCGGTAGGCGATGTCGAGCGGGTTGCAGAAAGTGCGTTCTGAAGCGGTCACTTGGGACTTCCTGTCAGCAGGTTCTCGAGGTCTTCAGTTCTCGGCGGACGACGGCTTGCGGCCTGCCGGTCCCCGCCGGCGGCGCCGCAGTTCGTGCACCGCGGCTTCGAGCGGGGGGTCCGGTGGCCCGGCCCATGGGTGTTCGCCCGCGCCCGTGGCGATGAGGTCACAGGCGCTGCCGAGCCTCGCGCCGCCGGCGCTGTTCGACCGGGTCCGCGACCGGAGCGGCGAGCAACAGCCTCTGGGTGTAGAGGTGTTCCGGGTCGGCGGTGACATCACCCGCTGGTCCGGTCTCGACGATGTCGCCCCGGTGGATGACGCTCACCCGGTGGCTGACGTGCCGGATGACCGCGAGGTCGTGCGAGATGAACAGGTAGGCGACACCGGTGCGCCGCTGGATGTCGACGAGGAGATCGAGAACCCGGGCCTGGGTGGTGAGGTCGAGTGCGGAGACGGGCTCGTCGCACACGATGAGCCGTGGGGCGGGTGCCAGCGCGCGGGCGATCGCGACGCGTTGGCGCTGGCCGCCGCTGAACTCCCGCGGCAGCCGCTGCGACGCGTCCTTCGGCAGCCCCACCTGGTCGAGCAGTTCCGCGACCCGGTGCCGGGCCTCACCCGCCGCGGTGCCGTGCACGATCAGCGGTTCACTGAGGATGTCGCCGACGGTGAGGGCGGGGTTGAGGGAGGAGTACGGGTCCTGGAAGACCACCTGGATGTCGCGGGCCAGGGCGCGGCGTTCCTTGCGGCCGGCGTGGGTGATGTCGTAGCCCCGGAAGCGGACCGTGCCGCCGCTGGGTGGGACGAGGCCGAGCACGGACCGGCCGATGGTCGTCTTGCCGGAGCCCGACTCGCCGACGACGCCCAGGGTCTCGGCCTGCCCCACGGTGAGGGAAACGCCGTGGAGAACCTCGTGCGGGCGGGCCCGGAAGCCCCACCCGGGGTAGGTGACGCACAGGTCGCTCACCTCCAGCAGTGTGGTCATCGGGTCTCCGTTTCGAGCGCGTCCACGGGGACGGCCGGCGGGTCGGTGCGCAGCGCGGTGTCGTCGAGGATCGAGTCCAGGAGCTTGCGTGTGTACGGGTGCCGGGGCGCGGCGAACAGCTCGTCCGTCGTGCCGGTCTCGACCACCGTGCCCTCGCGCATGACGGCGACCCGGCCGCAGATGTCCGCGACCACACCGAAGTTGTGTGTCACGAGCAGCACCGCCATGTTCAGGTCCTTCTGCAGGTCGCGCAGCAGGTCGAGGATCTCCGCCTGGACGGTGACGTCGAGGGCGGTGGTCGGTTCGTCGGCGATGAGCAGCACAGGCCGGCTGGCGACGGCGCCCGCGATGAGGACGCGCTGTGCCATGCCGCCGGAGATCTGGTGCGGGTAGGAGCGGAAGGTGCGCTCGGGGTCGGGGATGCCGACCCGGGCGAGGAGTGCCAGGACCCGGTCGCGGGCCTCGCTCCTCGACATGGGCGTCGCCGCGCGTACGCCCTCGACGAGCTGGGCTCCCACCGTGCAGGACGGGTCCAGGTTGGACATGGGTTCCTGGGGGACGTAGGCGATGGACGTTCCCCGTACCGCCCGGAGTTCGCGTTCGCTCAGGCCGAGCAGTTCGCGGCCGTCGAGCCGGATCGAACCGCGGGTGACGACCGCCTCCGCGGGCAGTACGCCGAGCGCGGCGAACGCGGTCTGGGTCTTGCCGGAGCCGGATTCGCCGACCAGGCCGAGGGTCTCCCCGGCCGCCACGTTCAGGGTGACGCCGCTGACGACCTCCTTCAGTTCGCCGGTCGGGGTCGGGTAGGCGATCGCCAGGTCGTCGACGGTGAGAAGTGCGGACGCGGCGTCCTCGGTGGCGGGCGGCGGCCGGTACGTGGTGGCCGTGACGATCCGGGACGGCTGCGGACGCCCGCCCTCCAGGGCGTCCCGCAGGGCGTTCCCGAGGAGCACCAGCGAGGCGGTGATGATTCCGAGTGCGAGGCTGGGCCACAGGAACTGCAGCGGCTTCTCGTACAGGTTGGTGAACCCCTCGGAGATCATCGCGCCGAAGCTGGGCACCGTGTTCGAGCCCACGCCCAGGAAGGCCAGGCCGGACTGGACGCCGATGGAGGAGCCCGCGAGGAACGCGGTGGCGATGATCACCGGCCCGCGTACCACGGCGAGGACATGGCGCCGCAGGATGCGCCGGTCGGGCAGCCCGGAGACCCGGGCGGCGTCCACGTACAGCTCGTTCTTCACGCCCAGGACGAGATTGCGTACGAGCCGGTAGACGCCGGGGGAGAGGAGGACCCCGAAGATCAGCATGGTGGCCCTGTAGTCGCCCTTGGTCACCGGCATCAGCACGATGAGCAGCAGCAGCCCGGGAAAGGTCATGATCAGGCTGAACAACCACTCGGTGGCTCCGCGTACCCGCCGCCCGAAGTACCCTCCGATCAGCCCGGACGTGATCCCGATCGCGAGGGCGATGCTTGCGCCGATGAGCGCCGAGACCGTGCTCGTGTTGATGGAGTACAGGAGTCTGGCGTAGATGTCGCGGCCGCTCTTGTCCCCGCCGAGCAGATAGCCGTGGTCGCCGAGGCCGGCGTCGACCGCGTCCAGGTTCGCCTGGTTGGGCCCGTGGTCGGTGAGGACGGGTGCGAGCAGTCCGAGCAGGACGATGACGATGAGCAGGCTCGCGCTGACGACTGCCTGGGGGTCGGCGAGGAGACGCCGTAGGGCCGACCGACGGCGCGCCTGTGTACTCGGCGTTGTCAACTGGCCATCCTCGCCTTCGGATTGAGCCATCCGTTGAGAAGATCGACGACGAGGTTGACGACCACGACGAGCAGAACGCCGAAGAGGCTGATGCCCATGATGATCGGCACGTCGCCCTGCAGGGAGGCGTTGAACGCGTACTGACCGAAGCCGGGCAGTGCGAAGATCTGCTCGATGATCAGAGCTCCGCCGAGCATCTGGATGAACTCCAGGGACAGCACCGTCAGGGCCGGTCCCGCGGCGTTGCGCAGGGCGTGCCGCAGCACGATGGAGCGGGTGGGGATGCCCCGGGTGCGCAGGGTCCGGACGTAGTCCTTGCGCAGTTCGCCGATCATGGCGCCGCGGATCTGCGAGGTCAGGCTGGCGACACCGCCCATCATCAGGGCGGCCACCGGGATGGCGATGGAGCTCGCCCACCGCGTCGGGCTCTCGGTGAGGTCCGTGTAGCCGGTGGCCGGGAACAGGTGCAGCTTGACGGCGAGCACGTAGACCAGTGCGATGGCGACGAGCAGACTGGGGACGAGGTAGCCGATCATCGCGGCGCCCTGCGCGAACCGATCGACACCGCCGCCGCGCGCGGCGGCGGCCACGCCGAGGGCGACGCTGATGACCGAGGTGGCGAGCAGCGCGACCACGACGATCGACAGAGTGACGCCGAGTCGGGCGGTGATCGCGGAGCGGACCGGTTCGCTGGTGAAGTACGAGGCGCCGAGGTCACCACGGACGGCATGGGAGAGCCAGTCGAGGTACTGGGTGAACAGGGGTCGGTTCAGCCCCATCAGGGCCTTCTGGGCGGCGATCTGTTTCGGGGTCGCGCCGCCGCCGAGGACGCTGCTCGCCACGTCGTCGAAGGACGTGCTGAGCAACAGGAAGGTGATCATGGTCACCAGGACCGCGAGCACGAGGCCCGCGGTCAGGCGACGCAGCACGTAGACCGTCATGGGCGGCGGCTCACCCTCGGGACGGTGAGGAGCCGGCCACACCGAACTGCCGGATGGTGGACATCGTCGAGGAGCCGTCGCCGAGGTAGGTGATGCCCTTCTTGGTGGCCCAGTCGCTGCCGAGGTAGAAGACGGGCGCCAGCCACGCGTTCTGGACGCCGAACTCGTTGATCTCCCGGTAGATCCCTGCGGACTTCACCGGGTCGAGTTCCCGGGCGGCCTGGTCCAGCAGCCCGGACAGCTTCGGGTCGGTCGAACGGAACACGTTACGGAAGCCGCCGGCGCTGTAGAAGCTCTTGGTCATGACGGCGTCGGTGTTGAGACCCTCCACGAGCAGGAACATCGGGTACTTGCCCGACGCGACGGCGGAGGTGGTCTGCTGTGCGGGTACCGGCTCCCAGGTCACCTTGATGCCGATGTCGGCGAGTGCCTGGGTGAAGATCGGCTCGAAGGACTTGGTGAAGACGAGACTCGGCATGGTGACCGAGAAGCCCTTGGGGTAACCGGCCTCGGCGAGCAGCTTCTTGGCCCCGGCGACGTCGTAGGGGTACGTCTGGTTGAGCGCCTCGTCGTAGGCCTTCCCCTTCGGGTTGAACAACTGGTCGGTGGCCTTGCCCGAGCCGCGCAGCACCTGTGTGACCATCTTCTGCCGGTCGAAGGCCATGTTGACGGCCTTGCGGACGCGCAGGTCGCCCAGCGGCTTCAGCTTGGTGCCGGCGCGGTCGCCGAGCACAAGGAAGGCGCCCGCGGTCGCCTGCACGTGCGTGATCTGGAAACCGGCCGCCTTGAGCGCGGACAGCTGTGAGACGTCGGCGGTGCCGGCGTTGGTCTGGCCCGCCTTGAGGGCGTTGGCCGACGCGGTCGGGTCGGTGATCACGCGGATCTTGACCGTCTTGAAGGGGTACGCCTTCTTGTTCCAGTAGTCGTCGCGCCGGTTGAGGACGTACACCGAGCCGTTGACGGTGGCCTTCGTGTCGAGGGTGTACGGGCCCGAGCCGACCGGGTTCAGGGCGGTGGACTTCTTCGCCATGGTCTTCGGGTCGCCTATCACTCCGGGCGCCGTCGACAGCAGGCTGAGCAGCGAGGAGTCGGGCTGCTTGAGCTGGATGACGACCGTCGAGGCGTCAGGAGCCCCGACGGAGGCCACGGAAGCCAGCGCCTGCTGGCTCTGCCCCGGTGTCGAGAGGGTGCGCTCCAGGGTGGCCCGCACGGCGTTCGCGTCCACCGGCTCACCCGAGCTGAACTTCATGCCCTGGCGGATCTTCAGAGTCAGCGTGCGGCCGTCCTTGGAGTACGACCAGCTCTGCGCCGCGCCGGGATGGAGCTCGCCCTTGTTGTCCTGGAGAAGGAGCGTGTCGAAGATCGAGTCCCAGACGTAGGTCTGCTGGCCCTCGATGAGCTGGGCGGGGTCGAACGAGTTGGGCGTGCCGAGGATGGACAGCGCGAGGGTCGTGTCGGAGCCGGAACTCGACGTGGCGGCCGGGGTGCTGTCGCACGCCGCCGTGGCCGTCGCCAGCAGGGCTACGGTCACGGCGGCCGCCAGGGCCTGCGAGCGCTGCCGCGGCCGTGGCCTGGGCCGGGAATGCGAGAAGCGGATGCGCATGGGTGGATTCCTTCGTCCTGGAACCTGGTGAGCCGAGGCATCGGTGAGTGCGTCGGTGCGGTCATGCACGGCGGTCGCGGATCCGCCGGTGCGCCCTGCCAAGCGAACAGTTACCACGTGGTCGAATTTCAATCGGAAGGTAAGCCCCGGCGGGAGGTGCGGGAAGAGTGGCGGTCGCGTTCGTAATCAGAGCGTTACCTGGCGCGAAATCACCCTGCGCCGCCCCTTGCGCTCCTAGCGGCCACCGCTCAGACTCCGATCAGGTTTTGAAAATCTATGCCTTGGAAGGTTTTCGGATCGTGATCCGGGATCCGGGAAGGGGAAGTGCACAGTGACCCAGGTCAAGGCCCGCGGCCCGTACAACAAGACCCCGGCCAGGCGGGCGGAGATCGTCCGGGCGGCGCGCGAGAGCTTCGCGGAGCACGGGTTCACGAAGGCTTCGCTGCGGGGCATCGCCGAGCGGGCCGGCATCACCCACGCCGGGCTGCTGCACCACTTCCGAGACAAGGACGACCTGCTCGCCGCCGTGCTCGCCGAACGCGACACGGAGGAGAGGCGGTACGCCGAGTCGAAGGTCCCGGACATGGACCACCTGACGCCGTACCTCGGCGGCATGCTGCGCCACCACCAGAGGGCCCCCGAGCTGATGCGCCTGTGGATCGAGCTCACGGCGGCCGCCTCTCGTCCGGAGCATCCGGCGCACGGCTACTTCGTGGAGCGTTACGCCTGGGGACGCGATCAGTTCGCACGGGGCATGCGGGGGAAGGCTGGCCGGGGAGAGCTGCACGAGGCGCTCGCGCCCGAACACGCGGCCATCCTGCTCCAAGCCGTGCTCAACGGCCTGCAGTTGCAGTGGCTGCTCGACGAGGAGCTCGACATCGTGGGCCCGGTCCGGGCCTTCATGAGGATGACCTTCCCGCAGGCCGCGCGACCGGAGGACGAAGAATGAGACCGGGCACCCTCGCCGTCCAGCTGTACAGCGTGATCGACGCTCTGCAGGCCGACCGTCCCGGCACGCTCGCCCGCCTTGCCGCGCTGGGCTTCCGCCACGTCGAACCGTTCGCGCTCGGGTTGTGGAACACGCCTCCCGACGAACTGGCCGCCTCCGCACGGGCGTTGCGTGCGGACCTGGACGAGGCCGGCCTCGGTGTCAGCTCCGTGCACATCGCCGTCTCGGCCGACAGCCAGGCGTCCGCGATCGAGACCTGCCGCATCCTCGGCACGGACACCGCCTTCGTGCCGATTCCGTGGCTCGTCGACGGCTTCACCGAAAGATCCCTGGAGACCCGCGACGGGATACGTGCCTTCGCCGGCCGTCTCAACGAGGCGGCAAAGGAGCTGGCCGGTGCGGGGATCCGGCTCGGCTACCACAACCACCACTTCGAGTGGGCCCGGTTGCCGGGCGGCGCCCATGCCTTCGACGTGCTGTGGGATCTCCTCGACCCCGAGATCCTCGCCGAGGTCGACGTCTACTGGGCCGCCGTCGCCGGCCAGGACCCGGCCGATGTCCTGAAAGGTCTCGGAGAACGCGCCGTGACCGTCCACCTCAAGGACGGGCCGGGCGAACGGGACACACCGCAGACTCCCATCGGCACCGGGGACATCGACATCCCGGCCGCGTTGCGCGCGGGAAGCCATCTGCGCTGGCACATCACGGAGATCGACCAGACCGAAGCCGACCGCTTCGAACTGCTCGCGGCCAACCGGCAAGCCCTGCTGGCTGGCGGCCTGACCGTCTCCTGACACACCCTCAGCCGTGGTGGCCCCGGGTGAGGGACGTGAGCCGGAGACGACGTGACCGCACAGTGCAGGAACGGAGAAACGATCACATGGCAGCGCCCACTCCACGCGACCTCACCGTCGAGCGGCTCAGCGAGCCGGATGCCGTCTGGACGCCGAGTCCGGCATTCGGCTGGCGTGTCGAGAGCACCGCCGACCGCCAGACGGCCTGCGAGCTGGAGGTCCGCGACGCCGCCACCGACGCGTTGGTCGCCGCCACCGGAAAACTGTCGTCCAGCGTCTCGCACGCGGTCGTGATCCCCGGCGTGACCCTCACCTCCCGAGGCCGCTACACATGGCGCGTCCGGATCTGGACCGGTGAGGAAGAGCCCGGTGAATGGGCCGTGTCCCGGTTCGCCACGACGATTCTCGAGCCGGCCGACTGGGTCGCGGACTGGATCGAGCCCGAGCAGAAGCCGGTCACCCGCGAAGCGCCCGTCGACCTCAGTGACACGGCGGCGCTGTCGCCGACCCCACGGACGCCCGTCGAGGACCGTCTGCACCCGAGCCCCCTGGTACGCCAGGTCTTCACCCTCGGCCGTCGCCCCGAGCACGCTCGCCTGTACATCACGGCCCACGGTGTGTACGAGGTCACGGTCAACGGACAGCAGATCACCCAGGACGTACTGGCCCCGGGATACGACGAGCATCCGCACCGACTCTCGTATCACAGCCATGACGCCGCTCCTTTCCTGCGTGTCGGGGAGAACGTGGTCGGCGTCCGCCTCGCCGACGGATGGTGGGCCGGTCGGATCAGCTTCACCGGCGGCAGCGCGAACTACGGCGACCGGCTCGGCGTCCTGTGGCAGCTCGACGCAGACGGGGAGGTCGTCGCGGCCTCGGGCCCCTCCGCCCGCTCGTCGTTCGGCGAGATCCGATACTCCGACATCTTCGTCGGCGAGAAGGTCGACGCCCGGCTCGCCGTCCCCGGCTGGGACGAGCCCGGTTTCGAGGACGCCGACTGGACGCCGGTACGGCTCGCGGACGCGCGACGCACCGGGCTCGTGCCGTTCATCGGCGAACCCGTCCGCCGAGTCGCCGAGATCCGTAACCCCCGCATCCTCACCACCCCGAAGGGAGAGCTCGTCGTCGATCTCGGGCAGAACATCGCGGGACGCCTCCGGCTGACGGCGAGCGGCGCGTCCGGGACGACCATCGTGCTCGAACACACGGAGTCCCTGGACCGGAACGGCGACTACCAGCAGAACATCATGGGCGCGAACAAGGACCAGACCGACGTGTGGATCCTCTCCGGAACCGGGAGGGAGACATTCGAACCGCGCTTCTCCTTCCACGGGTTCCGGTTCGTGCGTATCACGGGCCATTCCGGCCCGCTCGCTCCCGAGGACGTCGTCGGCGTCGTCATTTCCTCCGACCTCGAACAGACCGGCAGCTTCTCGACCGACGACGCGAGGATCAACCGCCTGCACGAGAACGTGGTCTGGAGCCAGCGCTCGAACTTCCTCTCCATCCCCACCGACTGCCCCCAGCGCGAACGCGCCGGATGGACCGGCGACATCCAGGTGTTCGCCCGAGCGGCCACCAACAACGCCCGGGTCGACCTGTTCCTGGAACGCTGGCTCGCGAACGTACGCGCGGCGCAGTCGCCGGAGGGGGTGGTCCCCATGATCGTCCCGTTCACCCCCTCGTTCGCCGAGAGCATGGGCGGTCTCGGCCAGACCTCCGCCGGCTGGGGTGACGTGATCACCGTCCTTCCGCTCGCTCTCTACGAGCGATACGGCGATATGCGGGTCCTCACCGAGAACTACGAGGCCATGCGCCGCTGGGTCCACTGGGTCCGCGAGCGCGCCGAGGGCGACATCCCGGAACGGTATCGAGACCTTCCCGGGGACGACCCCGTGCGGCAGCGGCAGTCCCTGCTGTGGAATACCGGCTTCCACTTCGGTGACTGGCTGGTCCCCAGCACGGTCACCGACGACCCCGCCTCCCTGTTCGCCGCGGCGCAGTCGACCGGAGCCCTGTTCGGCTCGGCCTTCTACTTCCACTCCGTCTCGAACCTCACACGGGTGGCGGAGATACTCGGCGACGGTGCCGTCGCCGCGGAGACGAGCGATCTCGCCGCCCGGATACGCGAGGCCTTCATCGCCGAATTCACGGCGCCGGACGGCCGTATGTCCGTGCCTCTGCAAGGCGCCTACGTGATCGCCCTGGCCTTCGGACTCGTGCCCGACGACGCCCGGGAGGCCGCCGGGCGCCATCTGGTGCGGCTGATCCACGAGGCCGGGGACCATCTCGACACCGGTTTCCTCTCCGGGCCGTTCCTCCTCGACGTCCTGGCGGATCTCGGTGAGACGGAGCTGGCGTACACACTGCTCTTCCAGGACAGCGCCCCCTCCTGGCTGTACGAGGTGGACATGGGCGCGACCACGATCTGGGAGTCCTGGACCGGGGTCGCCCCGGACGGACAGCCACGCGAACTCTCGCTCAACCACTACGCCTTCGGGGCGGTCGACGACTTCCTGTTCCGCCGGGTCGCGGGTATCCGCCCCGCCGCGCCCGGTTACTCGACCATCGAGTTCGCGCCCGACCTCTCCGCACCGTTCGGCTCGGTGTCGGCACGGATCGGCACGCCCTTCGGAGCGGCGAGCGCGCGCTGGACCAGGGCCTTGGCGGACGTCGAGGTCGAGGTCGTCGTACCCGGAAACGCACAAGGCGTCCTCCGCCTGCCCGGCCGGGAGGACCTGCGGCTCCCACCCGGCCGGCACACGTTCACCACCCGCTCGTCGTGACTGGAGAGAGCATGTCCCGCTCCGTTCCCACCACCTTCCAAGAGGCGCTCGCAGGCGTGGACCCCGGCTTCATGGCGCCGGTGCTCGACATTCCCGACGCCCATGTCACGCGCGGCGTCGTCCTCCAGATGGCACGGGACATCAACAGCGCGAAGACCGAGGTCTGTGCCGGAGTGCGCGCCGACCGGCGGGCGGTGCCGGAGCACCCCCATCTCACCCTGATGGTTCACGAGCCCGACGGCCGGGAGCGGCCCAGCGGGGCGCTGCTGTGGCTGTTCGGCGGCGGGCTCGTCACCGGATCCGCCGAGCACTTCAACGACGTCGCGTCCGCCTTCGCCGCCGAGTTGGGCGCGCTCGTCGTCGTACCGGACTACCGGCTCGCACCCGAGCACCCCTGTCCCGCCGCCCTCGACGACTGTTACGCGGCCCTCGAGTGGCTGCTCACCCACACCGAGGAGCTCGGAATCGACCCCCGCCGGGTCGTCGTAGGGGGCGAGAGCGCGGGCGGCGGACTCGCCGCGGCGGTCGCCCAGCGGGCTCACGACAGCGGCATCGGTCTGCGCCTCCAGGTGCTGATCGCACCCATGCTGGACGACCGGACCGTCGTCCGCGCGGAGACGGAAGGCCGCGTGAGCGTCGCCTGGACGGTGCCCTCGAACAGGTTCGCGTGGACCAGCTATCTGGGACACGCTCCGGGCGAACAGGAGGAGCGCCCTTACGCCGCGCCGGCCCGGCGCACGGACCTCGGCGGACTCGCTCCCGCGTGGATCAGTGTCGGAGAGATCGACCTGTTCCATCAGGAGAGCGTCGACTACGCGCGACGCCTCGGCGAAGCCGGTGTGGAATGCGAGCTGACGACGATCCCCGGCGCCCATCACGCGTTCGAGCTGGTCGCGCCCGAGCATCCCGTCGTCCGGGAATTGCGGCAGGCCAGGGTGGCGGCGATGCGAGAGGCTCTGCGGGACGCCTGATGGCACGCCCTCCGGGGCCGCCGTCCTCGGGGAATGCCCGCCGGTCGGCTCAACCCGCCTTCCCTACGCGGCGGGAGGCGATGAACCTGCCGTAGGGGAGGGGTTCCACCGTGGTGCCGTCGGGGAAGACGACGCGTGCGGTGGTGGCCGGCGGGACGTCGAGCGTGATGGTGAGCAGGTCGCCTGTTGTTCGCCATTCGACGGCGATCGTGCCCTGCGGGGACTCGTGCGTGCCTCGGGCCCACGGCACGGACGGGTGCGGGACGGGCGCGACCTCGAAGGACTCCCAGGCGACCGACCCGGGCGTCTGCCGCAGGCCCAGGACGTGGGTGTGCAGGAAGCGGACCACCGCGCCCTTGCTGTAGTGGTTGAGGGAGTCGTGCGCGGTGCCCTTGTCGTCGATGCCCTCCCAGTCCTCCCAGATGGTGGTCGCGCCGCGGTCGAGCATGTACAGCCAGGACGGCGCGGTGCGCTGGAGGAGCAGCTCGTAGGCGACGTCGGAGTGTCCTGTGTCGGCGAGGACGGGGAGCAGGTCGCCGGTCGCGAGGAAGCCGGTGCCGAGATGGGTGCCGGCCGTGCGGATCAGCGCGACCAGGCGCGTGGCGGCGGCCTCGCGCAGTGCATCGGGGACGAGGTCGAGCGACAGCGCGCGAACGTAACCGGCCTGGGTGTCGCCGACGGTGCGTCCGTCGGGGGAGAGGAACTCGGTGCGCCACGCGTCGCGGACCCGCTCGGCGATCTCGGCGTAGCGGTCCGCGTCCTCGGTACGGTCCAGCACCCGTGCCACGTGGGCCAGGGTCGCCGTCGAGCGGTACAGGAAGGCCGTGCCGATCTCGCCCTTGTCGGCCAGGAACCAGGCGACGGGATCGTCCTTGACCGGGTCGACACGGCTCCCGTCGGCCGCCCTCACCCGGGGCTCGGTCCATTCACCCCAGTGGAAGGAGCCGTCCCACAAGTACCGCTCGTGCGGCAGCGGTTCGGCCGAGCGCTCGGTCCGGGACGGGTGACGGAGCGTGCGGGCGGTCGTGAGCGCCCACTCCACCCAGCGGACCATCGCCTCCCAGTTCTCCGCCAGCACCTCCCGGTCGCCGTACGACTCGTACAGCTCCCACGGGACGGCGACGACGGCGTCGCCCCAGCCGGCCGAGCCGGTCATCATGGCGAACTGGTCGTCGAGGTGGTGTTTGATACGGCGTCCGTCGGGCGAGAAGTTGGCGATCCGGCCGTCGGGCAGCTGGTCGTCGCGGACGGAGCGGAGCCACTTGCGGCTGAAACCCAGGACGTCGTACAGGCGTGTCGCGGTGGGGGCGAAGACCTGGTAGTCGCCGGTCCAGGCGAGACGTTCGCGGGTCGGACAGTCGGTGGGTACATCGACGGCGTTGCCGCGGAAGCTCCATTCGGCGATCTCGTGAAGGCGGTTGAGATCCTCGTGGCCGCACGCGAAGGTGCCGGTGCGGCGCAGGTCGGAGTGGATGACCCGCATGACGAGGCTCGCCGGGTCGAGCGGGGCGCCGTCGCGGCGGACACGGGCGTAGCGGAAGCCGTGCACGGTGTGGCGCGGCTCGAACGTCTCACCGCCGCCCGCGGACACCACCTCGTCGCGCTGGACGAAGGGGATCGATGCCTGGCCCGGCCGGGTCGCGTCCAGGTGAGCGGTCGTCAGGTCGCCGTCGGGGCCGAGGTGTTCGCCGTAGTCGATGACGGTACGGGTCCCGGCCGGTCCGAGGTCGCTCAGAGTGATCCGGCCGGAGGCGTTCTGACCGAAGTCGGCGATCCAGAGCCCGTCCCCGATCCGCCGGACCGACTGTGCGGGGCGCGACTCCACGACCCGCACCGGCGGTGCCGGCGACCAGGTGATCGCGGGTGCCTCGACCCGGTCCACGAGGACGGGCCGTTCGGCGCCGGGCCCGACGCGGAAGTCGGTGGTCTGCCCGTCCATGAGGTCGGCCCGGGTGATGGCCGACTCCGCGCTCGTCCACGTCCCGTCGGTGCGGACGACCTGCCGTGTGCCGTCCTCGTGCACGAGGTGGAGTTCGGCCCGCGCGCCGGGCAGCGTGCCCCAGCCGGCCGGTTGGCGGAAGGCGCCCACCTGGCCCCGGTACCAGCCGTCGGACAGCAGGATCTCGATGCGGTTGTCGCCCGTGACGACGGCGTCCGTGACGTCGTGGGCCTGGGCGTGGAGCGTACGGTCGTAGGAGGTGGCCCCGGGCGTGAGTTCGGCGGTGCCGGCCCGCTCGCCGTTGACGTACGCCTCGTACAGCCCGAGTGCCGTCGCGTACAGCCGTGCCGAGCGCACCCCGGCCCGCACCGGGAAGCGGGCCGACAGCGCGTATGCGGGCCGCCTGCCGTATCCGCGGTCGCCGGACTCGGCGGGACTGATCCAGCGCGCCCGCCAGTCGACGGCCAGCAGACCGCTCTCGAACGTGTGCCACCGCGACCACCGCGACCACGGCGACTCGCCGTCGGCGCCGAGCGCCCGGACCCGCCAGGCCACCCGACGGCCGCTGTCCAGCGCCGCCCACGGCCACGGGAGGAACCGGTGCCCGCCCACCGCAGTGGTCACAGCGGGCCGCGCCTCGCCGTCGACGGTGCACTCCACCCCGTACGCCACCGGGCGTGCCGCGTCCGACGGCGGTTTCCACGACAGCCGGGGCGCGGGCCCCGAGACGGGGAAGGTGTCACCGCCGCTGTCGATGCTCAGGTCGTACGGTGCGTTGTGCATGCTGTGCCTTCTCCGAACTCGGTGGAACAGGATGTCTCTCGGGACGCCGGCCGGGGTGGCGCTACCGGACAGACTTGATCTTGAACTTGACGATGAGGCCGCCGACCAGGGCCAGGACCGCGCCGATCAGGTAGAGCTGGGTGTAGTTCTTCTCGCCGCCGTCGCTGACGCCGAGGGTGATGACGAGCGGGGCGATCAGCGGGGCGACGGCGCTGGGGACCTTCTGTGCGAAGGCGACGACGGCGAGATAGCGGCCGGCCTCGGCCCGGTCCGGCAGGACGGCGAACACGATCGCCTGGTCGACGGCGCTGAACAACGCGATGGCGAACTGCATCAGCACCGCGCCGACGACCAGTTGAGGCAACGAGTGGGCGAACGCCTCGGTGACCGCCCCGGCGACGAACACCGCGGAGCCGATCAGGGCGAACAGCTTGCGCCGGCCGAGCTTGTCGGAGAGGAAGCCGCCCCCGATGGCACCGCCGGCGGCGGCCATCACGCCCACGGTTCCGATGACCGTCACGATCCCGGCGACCTCCTTGACCGGAAGGTCGAGCCGCTGCGCGTAGAAGAAGGTGCCGAAGGTGGTGTTGAAGTACAGGCCCATGAAGAAGACGAACCGGCCGAGCCAGTTCCAGCCGAAATCCGGGTACTTGCGCGCGTTGAAGCCGTAGCTGGCGACCACGCTCCGCAGCGTCACGCCGCTGGTGCGCACGAGCGCGCGGGAGTCCCCCTCGGGCTTGAACACCGGGAACAGGATCACCAGGGCCGCACCCAGGACGCCCGGGACCAGGAACACCAGGAACGTGCTGGAGGCCACCCCGTACGCGAGGCCGATGCCGATCACGGGGGCGATCTGGGTCATGACACTGGTCAGCGCCGAGACCCGCCCGCGCTGCTCCTCGGGCACCCGGTCCGCCTGGACGTTCTGGACGGCCTGCCCGGTCGTGGCCCAGCCGATCATGCCGACGACCCACGCCAGGCCCAGCAGGAGGACCGACGGTGCGAGGGCCACTCCGACGAGCGCGACGGTGCCGAGCAGGGCGCCGCCGATCATGAAGGGGGTCCGGCGGCCGAGCCGGGAACGGGTCCGGTCGCTCCAGAGGCCGATCAGCGGGCTGAGGACCAGGTAGACGAACTGCGCGGACCCGGTGACGTAGCCGAGCTGTTCCTCGTGCCCGGGCGCCAGATCGGAGATCCGCATCGCGAGCGAGTAGGAGAGGGGCACCATCAGGGCCAGGGAAGCGCCGAAACTGGCGATCATCAGCCAGAGGAGGTAGTCCCTGCCGACCTTCTGCAGCGGCGGCGCCTCGATCTCGGGCTCGGCGGGCGGCTCGGTGGGAACCCCGGCGGCGTCCTGCGGCGACACCGTCAAGGGGGGCACCACCACGCTGACGTCTCGGTCGGCGTGAGGCATGAGGACTCCTTTGTCACATGGTCACGAGGGGTGGCGGCAGCCGACGGGCGCCAGGGACGGCCGTCTTCGGGACGGCGGGCGAGGATGCCGGCGGCACGGTCGATGCCGTACCGCCGACCGGTCCCGGGGTCGAGGCATGGGCCGCCTTCTCGGTCGCGCGGCGCAGCGGCAGCCCAGTGCTGCGCAACGGAAGCCCCCTGCTGCGCAACGAAAGCGCGACGCCGCGCGCCCCCGCAGCTGTCAGTCGGCCGTGGCCTCGCCGGGCTTGCGGCCGTCCAGGCCGTGCCAGCGTCGGCGCAGGGCGGACGCGGCGGACTTGGGCTTGCGGTCGCGGGTGAACACGCCCTTCTTGTTGCCGTCGACGCGGTGGATGCCGGGCGAGGTCTGGAAGTCGGCGAAGTTCCAGACGTGTTCGCCGACGAACTCGGGGATGCGGTCGAACACGCGGTGGTACATGGCGAGGAAGTCGCTCTGGTACTCCTCGCTCCACGGGGTGTCCCAGACGGAGTGCAGGCCGGGCTGGGTGTCGGCGCCGTACTCGGACATCATGACGGGCTTGCCGAAGCGCTGGACCCACCCGCGCAGGTCCTGTTCCAGATACCCCTCGGCGGTCGCGAGGTCGCCCGTGAACAGGTACCAGCCGTAGTAGCGGTTGATGCTCAGGACGTCGAACAGGTCGCCGATCTGGTCGTTCTGCGGGGTCGCGAACATGACGGCGGCGTAGGTGAGGGGCCGGGTCGGGTCGAGCTTGCGGGCCAGTTCGACCAGGGGCTCGAAGTAGTCGCGCGCGCCGTCCTCGTTGGAGGCCGGCTCGTTGGCGAGGCACCACATCACCACGCTCGGGTGGTTCCTGTCCCGCTCGATCAGCTCCCGCAGGTGCTGGGCGTGGACGTCCCGTGTCGTTCCGCCGAAGTTCTCCGGCGCGAAGGTGGGGGTCGGCGGAACACCGGTGAGCCCGCCCTGGACTCCCAGGTTGAGGCCGACGGCGGCGGTCTCGTCGATGACGACGATGCCGTGCCGGTCGGCGAAGTCCAGGACCTCTTCGGCGTAGGGGTAGTGGGAGGTGCGGAAGGAGTTGGCGCCCGTCCACTCCATCAGCTGGAAGTCGTGCACGAGGTAGGCGTCGTCGTGGCCCTTGCCGCGGACCGGGGTGTCCTCGTGTTTGCCGAAGCCGGTGAAGTAGAAGGGCTCGCCGTTGATGAGGAAGTCGGTGCCCCGCACCAGGACGGTACGGACGCCGAAGGGCTGGGTGTAGCTGTCTACGGTCTCCCCGTCCACCGTCAACTCCACGACGAGGTCGTAGAGATAGGCCGCGCCCGGCTGCCAGAGCGTGACGTCCTCGATGCGCAGGACGCCCTCGGGGCCGTGGCCCTCCGCGACGGTCCGGCCGGACTCGTCCACCGCACGCACCCGCACGGTGACGGTGTCGGCGTGCTCGCCGTCGGCCTCCACGCGGTACTGGACGGTGCCGGCCGTGCCGTCCCGTCCGGTGACGACGGTGACGTCCTCGACGAAGGTCGTCGGCGTGCTGTACAGGCGGACCGGGCGCGCGATGCCCGCGTAGTTGTAGAAGTCGTGCAGATACGACTGCCGTTCGCGGCCGTCGGGGCCGGTCGTGACGGTGCCGGGCGGGATCGTCACGTTGGTCAGCCGGTTGTCGACGCCGACCGTCAGCCGGAACTCGGCGCCGGGTTCGACGACGCCGGTGAGGTCCGCCTCGAACGGTGTGTAGCCGCCGGTGTGTTCGGCCACGAGCCGTTGGTCGACGTAGACCTGCGCGGCGTGGGTCACGGAACCGAAGCGCAGGATCACGCGTTCGCCGGTCCAGCCGCGCGGCACGCGCACGTCGCGCTGGTACCAGACGACTCCGACGTGGTCACGGATCTCCGGGTCCACGAACAGGTCGTTGTAGCTGGCGGGCACGGGGACTTCGAGCGGTGGGGCGAGACGCGACGCCCACGGGGTCGCGCCGGCCCGGGTGCCGAGAGCGAACCGCCACAGGCCGTCGAGACCGACGAGATCGCGGGTGGGGGTGGTGCGGGGCGAGAGCATGGGGTTCCTACCGGGTCGTCGGAGCAGTGGGGGGCGGTGCGCGGTTACGAGGTCTCGCCGGCGTCGGCGAGGAGCGTGCTGCCCGTCATGAAGGCCGAGAGGTCGCTCGCGCAGAACAGCACTACCCGGGCGATGTCGTCGGGCACGCCGAGCCGGCCGAGCGGGCCCGGCTGCATCACGGACATGAACGAGTCGGCGTCCACTCCGGCCGCGGCGGCCGCCGCCATGTTCCCCTCGGTCGGTACGAACGTCGGTGCGATGCCCAGCACGCGGATGCCCAACGGGGCGAACTCCAGGGCCAGTTGGCGGGTGAGGCCGCGTGCCGCGTGCTTGGAGCCGACGTACGCGGCGAGCCCGGGGGCCGTCCCGCGGAACCCGGCCGTGGAGACGACGTTGACGATGACGCCCCCGTGTCCGGCGTCGCTCATCCGGCGCGCGGCCTCGCGGGAGCCGAGGAAGACGCCGCGGGTGTTGACCGCGAACACCTCGTCGAAGGCCTTGGCGGACATCTCCAGCGCGGGCACGCTGGGGAAGATCCCGGCGTTGTTCACCCAGATGTCGATGCCGCCCAGCTCCCGGACCGCGAGGTCGGCGGCGGCCACCACGCTGTCGGGGTCGGTGACGTCCAGGTGGGCGGCCAGGGCGCGGCCGGGGCCTCGGGCGCCGAGCTCCTGGGCGGCGGCGGTGGCGAGCTCGTCGTGGATGTCCGCGACGAGCACATCGGCTCCCGCCTCGGCCAGCCGCTCGGCGACGGCCCGGCCGAGCCCCTGGCCCGCGCCGGTCACGACGGCGCGCCGCCCGGCCAGGGAGACGAGTTCGGCCAGGGACTTGGACGAGACCTCGGGTACGGATATCTGCACGGTGTGTCCCTCCGGTGGAAGTGCGGGTCAGATCCGGCCGCGGCGGGCGGTCTCGCCCAGCCAGTAGAGCGAGGGCTTGGGGCGGCGCTCGAACGTCTCGCGGTCGACCTCGACCAGACCGAAGGTCGGCGCCCAGTGGCCCCACTCGTAGTTGTCGAGCAGGCTCCAGTGCAGATAGCCGCGGACGTCCGCCCCGTCGGCGATCGCCTTGCCGAGGTGTTCCAGGGCCTCGCCCGTGTACGCGATGCGACGGGTGTCGTCGCCGGTGGCGATGCCGTTCTCGGTGATCAGGATCGGCAGGCCGCCGGTGACCTCGGCGGTGTGCCGCACCGCGATGCCTAGGGCGTCGGGCCGGTAGGCGGTGCCCACGAGCGTGTTGTCCGGGTGCTGCGGGTGGGGCTCGATGCCGTCCAGGTCGACCCACTGGCTGGAGTAGGACTGCACGCCCACGAAGTCGTCGCCGCGCGAGCCCGCCAGGTAGAGGTCCTCCCACACGTATTCGAGATCCCGCTTGTTGTTCTCCGCTCCGGGACGGGCCACGAAGGCGCGGTTGGCGACCGTCCAGCCGACCTTGGCGTCGGTCCGCTCGTGCAGCACCGTTCGCGCGGCCTGGTGTGCCTCGACGAGCCGCTGGCCGATCACCACGTCGGGGGCGGGCAGTTGCGGGCGCGGGCCCTCGTTGTCGAGGGTGGGGCTCTGCCACTCGCCGGCGGCCTGCGGGTTCTGGAAGGCCCGGGCCATGCCGATCATGATGGCCAGCATGTTCGGCTCGTTCATGGTGACGACCCACTCGACGCCTTCGAGGATCGGCGCGACCGTCTCGACGTAGGTCCGGAACCGGTCCACCGCACGGTCGCCCAGCCAGCCGCCTTCCTCCGCGAACCAGAGCGGGCTGGTGAAGTGGTGCAGGGTGACGACCGGCGTCAGGCCGAGTTCGAAGGCCGTTTCGATCATGCGCCGGTAGTGGGCGAGTTCGGCGCGCGAGACCAGGCCGGGAAGCGGCTCGATCCGTGCCCACTCGATACCGAAGCGGTAGGAGTTCAGCCCGGCGTCCGCGAGCAACTGCATGTCCTCGCGGTACCGGTGGTAGCTGTCGCAGGCGTCGCCGCTGCGCTCCATGCCCGGGACGCGTCCCTCGTTCGCCCAGAAGTCGCTGTTGAGGTTGTTGCCCTCGATCTGGTGCGGTGCCGTGGATGCGCCCCAGAGGAAACCGGGAGCGAGTTCGGTCATCGTCGACTGCCTTCCTGAGTGCCGATGGTGACGGGCCCGGCGATGCGCGGCCCGCCGGGGCGGTCCGACCTGCCTGAGTGGCCGGGAGCGCGAGTGCTGGACGTGGATCAGGACGATGGCTGCGTCCGGACGTCAACTGTTACCATGTGGTTGGTTTTCGCTGGAACGTAAACCGGGATCGAGGGGCAGGGAAGATGGCCGGGTGATTTCGTAACCTGAGCGTTACATTCGGGCGGGCCCTCTCGGTCCCGGAGTGCGTCGGCGGACCAAGATGAGAATCAGACTCCCGAATATTGAAAGCTTCCTCGCACACGCGAGAGTTTCGCTCTCCTGGGAGAGATTGAAACTCTCGGGATCACGATGGTGGCGGCGTCGGTGCGCCGTACGGCGGCAACCAGCGCACCTTTCCGGCTGCGCACGAAGTCCCGTCGCGTTCACGCGCGCCGACCGACCGCTCGCCGTCGAACACAGATCACGCCACACTCGCCCGAGAGATGGAGAGGCTCCTTGATGCGTCGACGAGCGATTCTGCTTGCTGTACCGCTGATACTTGCGGTCGGGTGCGGTGCGCCCGCCGGGACCAGAGCGGCGACGGACTCACACGTGACCACCGGGAATGCGGTCGCCGCGCGGCTGGCCGGCTCGCCGGCCACCGGTGTGTCGACGAACCGCTTGGCTTCGGACAGTTCGGCTGCGCCGACCGGAACCATCATCATGGTCAAGCTCTACGTGGGCACCCTCGATGCCGGTGAAGCGTTCTACGGCCGGGTGTTCGGCGCGAAATTCGCCGTCGCCCAGGGAGAGACCGCGCATGTCGTGGTGTTTCCGAACGGAGGGCCCGGGCTCGTTCTCCTGAAGAGAGGCCCTCACGACTGGAAGAAGAAGGGCAGCTTCATCATCCAGGTCCCGGACCTGGACATCGCGAAGGCACGGGCGGTCGCGAACGGTGCCACGGTCCAGGGCGAGTTCGAAGGCGGCCCGGACGGGCAGTCCCGATCCGTCGATGTCCTCGATCCATGGGGCAACCAGGTCGAGATTCTGCAGACGGGCTGACTCCTGCGCCGGGCGTGCGGCGGCACCGGCCCAGCCGTCGACGACGGCGAGCCGGCTCTCGCCGCTTCGCTCTGTGGGAAGTCGCCCGGAGCCATGCGATCCGCGCCGAGTACGGCGAGGTGGCGCACCGCCGGACAGTGCTGTCCCGGACGATCATCAGCGCGATCCGCGGAGCCGCGAATGCGGAGTTGACGCGGTTGTACCGTCCCGCAGCGTCATGCCGATCCCGCGCTCGGCCGGATTCACGACCGTGGCCCTCGGCTCGGGTCCCGTGCCGGGGCGGGACCCGAGCCAAGGCAGGGAGACGTCCGCCCCCGCGCCTGTCTCAGGGGCGGGCCACTCCTCAACTGCCGGGTCGGGGTGACCCAGTGGCGCCGAAACGCCGCCGCCGAGCGCGGATTCGGCGGCGGTCGGCGCTGCCGTCTGAGAGGGGCCGGGTATGTGCCCTGCCCCGGAGGAGTGACCTGGACCCCGGTGCGGGACCAGCGCCCTACCCGTTGAACGGCATGGCGTCCCTGGTCGCCCCGGGTCGGCAGCGCGACCGCCGTGGACACCGAGTGCGGCCGTGTGCCCTCACTGTTCAGCCGACATCCTCGGCGTCGTCCCGCTCGAACAGCAGCCGTACGAAGTCGGTGACCGGCCCCACGATGTCGAGGTCCTGATCGAGGATCCACTGCAACTGAAGCCCGTTGAGTACCGCTTGGAAGAGGACCGCGGCGTTCTCGGGGCCGACTCCTTCGCGGAGCCTGGCGCGGGCCTTCTCGTCGGGGAATCCGTCGACGAACTGCGCGCGGCTGCGTTCGTAGCGCTCGACGAAGTAGGTGTGCGCGGGATGATCCGGTCGGGAGGCCGCAGCCGCGAGCTCGATCCACAGGCGCATCAGCTCGGGGGCCCTCTGGTGGTGACGGATCAGCTGGGTGAGGTAGGGCTCGAGCTGGTCGGGGCTGTCGACATCGTCCAGGCCCTGCTGCCACTCCTCCGAGTCGCGGTCGGCGAGCACCTCGGCGAGGAGTTCGTCCTTGTTGCGGAAGTGGTGCAGGAGCCCGGCGTGGGTGATGCCGGCCCGCTCGGCGATGTCGCGCAGGGAGGCCTTGGTATAGCCGCGCTCGGCGAAGCTGTCGCGCGCCGCCCGTACGATCTCCTCCCGGCGGGCCGGTGTCTTGGCGTACGGTCCCCGCGCCTTTGCCTGCCTCACAGTGGCGCTCCCTCTCCTCGGCGACCTGAAAACTTACCATACGGTCGGGGTTTGATTGGCCGGTCGCACGCCTTCAGGCGTCCGCGACGGCCCCTTCGTGGTGCTGGAGGAACTGTTCCACGAACGCGAGGGCTTCAGCGTGCCGGGCGGTCATCCCCATGGTGTTCTCCATCATGATGATCCGGCCCAGCGCGTTCGTCAGCATGAGCAGCACGGCCGGGGACACCTCGGGCGGCAACTCCGTGCCCGTCTCCGTGAGTCGGCGCGTGAGGGCCTCCAGTTGTGCCTCGCGGTAGCGTTCGGCGAAGGCGGCGAGTTCGGCGCGAATCGCCTTGCGGTGATTGGCCAGCGCGGCGAACTCCGTGGTCAGCGCGTTGCCCGGGTGGCTGGCGATCTGCCAGAGAGTGCGCAGCGGCTGCGGGCCGTCCAGTAGTTGGGTCACCCGTTCCACTTCGTGGTCGCCCCTTCGCCGGAGCACGGCGAGGAAGAGGTCGTCGAGCGTGCGGAAGTAGTACAGGACCAGGGCCGGCGCCACCTCGGCCTCGCGCGCCACCCGGCGGATGCCCACGGAGGCGTAGCCCTCCTCCAGCATCAGCCGCTCGGCGACGTCGAGCAGGAGCCGGCGTGTCTTGGAGTTCTCGGTGCCCATGCGGCGAGGCGCAGTCATGCCGCTCATTGTCCTTGACGGCCCGGGTCCGCGCTGTTAAACAGTTGTTCAGTGCTCGTGTTGAACACTTGTTTAGCGTGAACGGAGGGCCAGACGCATGGCTCGCTGTACGGGCACCCGCTCTCCGCGCGTCGGACTCGCGGCTGCTGACCGGCACCGGCACACACATCGACGACGTCGTACGCCCCGGCGGCTGCACGCCTGCTTGGTGCGCCGTGCGGTCGCGTGGGCCCGGGCCGCTGGGACCGACGGGTCGGAGGCGCTCCAACTGGACTGCGTACAGGCGGTGTTAGCCGTCCACGTCCTCGAACCGGGTGGGCGTGAGCAGTGGTACGCGCTCAACGGGCGCTACGCGCCGGACACACGTCGCCAGCCCCTCGCCGGTGGTGAGGCGCGGTCGTTCGGCGACCAGGTGGCGATGGTCGTCGTCGACGGCCCCCGATGCCGGACGTCCGACGGACGACTCGGCGCCCCTCTTCGGCGGTGCCCCGCGCGAGGTGAGTGCGACCGCCCACCGGCAGGCTCACAGCCTCGTGCCGATGCGGGCGCGCGGGATCGGTGCCGAATGGTCCGCGCCCTCCTCGCTCCGGCCGTCACCGCACCTGTCGTGCCGTCCCTCTTCGCACTCCTCCTGCGCGCCGACCGGTGACTCGGCTCGGTGCTCCGTCACCACATCCAGATCCGCCCCCAGAAACGAGGTAGTCATGCCCGGACGAGTCGAAGGCAAGGTCGCTTTCATCACCGGTGCCGCCCGCGGTCAGGGCCGCAGCCACGCCGTACGGCTGGCCGAGGAGGGCGCCGACATCATCGCGATCGACGTGTGCAAGCAGCTCGACGGCGTCACGTTCCCCATGTCCACGCCCGAGGACCTGGAGGAGACCGTCAACCAGGTGCAGAAACTCGGCCGGCGCATCCACGCCGTACAGGCGGACGTCCGCGACCACGACGCGCTCAAGGCCGCCGTGGACGACGGCGTCGCCGAATTCGGCCGGCTGGACATCGTCGCGGCCAACGCCGGTCTCGGCAGCGACGGCGCCACGCTCGACGCCATGGAGGAGAAGACCTGGCGCGACATGATCGACGTCAACCTGACCGGCGTCTGGTTGTCCGCCAAGGTCTCCATCCCGCACATCGTCGCGGGCGGACGAGGCGGCTCCATCATCCTGACCAGCTCCGTCGGCGGCCTCAAGGGCTACGCGAACATCGGCCACTACATCGCCGCCAAGCACGGAGTGGTGGGCCTGATGCGCACGATGGCAGGGGAGTTGGGGGCACACAACATCCGCGTCAACACCGTGCACCCCACCCAGGTGAACACCCCGATGGTGATGCACGAGGGCACCTACCGGATGTTCCGCCCCGACCTGGAGAACCCCACCGCCGACGACTTCGCGGCGGTGTCCCAGGGCATGCACATGCTCCCGACGCCCTGGGTGGAATCGCTGGACATCAGCAACGCCGTCCTCTTCCTCGCCTCCGACGAGGCCCGTTTCGTCACCGGCGTCACCCTGCCGATCGACGCCGGCGCCCTGCTCAAGTGAGCCGCACACCACAGGGAGATGCGTCCATGACCACTGTCGACACCGTCTACTGGGACCCCTACGACCCGGCCCTCGCCCGCGACCCCTACCCCCTCTACGCGCGACTGCGTGAGGAGGCGCCGCTCTACTACAACGAGCAGCACAAGTTCTACGCCGTCAGCCGCCACGCCGACGTCCAGCGCGGCCTCGCGGACTGGCAGACCTACTCCTCGTCCCGCGGCGACATCCTCGAGATCATCCAGGCGGACATCGAACTCCCGCCCGGCACCCTCATCTTCGAGGATCCGCCCGTCCACGACATCCACCGCAAGCTCCTCGCCCGGGTGTTCACACCCCGCCGCATCGCCACCCTGGAGCCACGCGTACGGGCCTACTGCCGACGCGCACTGGAGCCGGTGACCGGCGCCGAGCGGTTCGACCTCGTCGAGGCCGTCGGCGCCGAGATGCCGATGCGGGTGATCGGCATGCTGCTGGGCATCCCGGAGGCGGACCAGCCCGCCATCCGCGACTACACCGACGAGACGCTGGGAACCGACGGCGGCGGGAAGATCAACCACGAGGACATCCTCAGTACGGACGCCTTCAAGGACTACATCGAGTGGCGCAAGCGGCACCCCTCCGACGACCTCATGACCGAGCTGATGACCGCCGAGTTCGAGGACGAGAACGGCGTCACGCGCACACTCACCGACGAGGAGGTCCTGACCTACTGCTCCGTGGTCGCCGGCGCCGGTAACGAGACGACCGGCCGGCTCATCGGCTGGTTCGGCGCGCTGATGGCGCGATACCCGGAAGCCCGCCGGGAGTTGGCGGCCGACCCCACCCTCATCCCCAACGCCATCGAGGAGATCCTGCGCTTCGAGCCGACCGGGCCGTTCACCGGGCGGTACGTCACCAAGGACGTGGAGCTGTACGACCGCACGGTGCCGGCCGGCAGCGCCGTCCTCTTCATCCAGGCCGCCGCCAACCGTGACCCCCGCCGCTTCGACGACCCCGACCGCTTCGACATCCACCGCGTCACCCAGCACATGAGCTTCGGCGTCGGCGCCCACTACTGCCTGGGCGCGGCCCTGGCCCGGCTGGAGGGCCGGATCGCGGCGGAGGAGATCCTCGAGCGGTTCCCCGGCTGGGACGTCGACTGGGACCACGCCGAGCTGGCGCAGACCTCGACCGTGCGCGGCTGGAAGACCCTGCCGCTGGTCGTCGAAGGAGTCCGATGACGACCGAGCGGTGGAACGTCATCGTCGACACGCGGATGTGCGTCCGCACCGGGCTGTGCGCCGCCGCCGCGCCCGAGCACTTCGAACTCGACGAGAACGGCCAGGGGCATGCGAGGTCCGCCACCCTTCCGGCATCCGAAGAGGTGCTGGAGGTGGCCGAGTCGTGCCCGATCGAGGCCATCGGTATCAGGGGCGCGGACACCGGTGAGCGGGTGTTCCCGCCGCCGGGCTCCTGAACATTTCTCCAACTGACTGACTGCTAAGGCAGTTGACTTCACGCCACGACGAAACTAGATTCCTATCATGCGGAAATGATGTTCTCGAATCTGCGCAACACGGATCTCCAAGGAGTCTGGTGTCGTGGTTCAACCGTCCGTGAAGGAACAGATCGTCCTGGCCGCCGAGCGGCTCTTCGCCGAGCACGGCCTCGACGGGGTGTCTCTGCGTCAGATCAGCGCGGCGGCCGGGAACGGCAACAACACGGCGGTGCAGTACCACTTCGGCACGAAGGAACACCTCGTCCAGGAGATCTTCGAGTACCGGCTGCCGGAGCTGAACGAACGACGCAGGCTGCTGGTCGCGCGTCGGCGCCCGGACGATCTCAGGACATGGGTGGAGTGCCACCTCCTGCCCGTACTGGAACAGGGCGAACAGGAGGGCAGTCACTACCTCAGCTTCGTCGCGATGCTCCAGCAGCACGGCCGCCGGGACGTCTTCGAACGCCTTTCAGCCGAACTCAGCAAGCCCACCAACGACTTCGTCGAGCGGATCGGCACCCTGCTGCCGCACCTCCCCGAGCCGTTGCGCGGCCACCGCACCTCGCAGGCCCTGGCCTTCGGCGTGCATGCCGCCTCCGAACGTGAACGCACCCGGGCCCGCGGCGGCCACGTGCTGTCCTTCGCCGTCCATGTCGGGGACCTGCTGGACGGCCTGGTCGGCTTCCTCCAGGCCCCGGTGTCCTCGACGACCTCGTCCGTGCTCGGCGAGACCGGGACCGGGGCCGGAGCGAGTGAACCGGCCCTGCCGCTTCATCCCTGAACAGCCGCCCTCCCACCCGCGAGCGGAGGAACGACGTCGCGATGAGTATCGATCTGCACAACGCCGTGGCGGTGATCACCGGCGCCGGCAGCGGGATCGGCCGTGCCGCCGCCCACGCCTTCGCCCGGCGCGGCGCACGTGTCGTGGTCACCGACCTCGTCGGCGAGCGGGCGCACACCGTGGCCGGTGAACTCGGCGACCGGGGCGTCGCCTCGGAGTGCGACGTGACCAGCCTCGACGACCTGCAAGCGGTGCGGAAACTGGCCCTCGACCGCTTCGGCCGCATCGACCTGGTCATGAACAACGTCGGCATCCTGGCCGTCGGCCCCGTCGAGGACATCCCCCTGGACGCATGGCAACGCGTCGTGGACGTCAACCTGTTGGGCGTCGTCCGCAGCAACCTCGTATTCCTGCCCGTGTTGTTGGAGCAGGGATCCGGTCACGTCGTCAACACCGCTTCCACGGCAGGCCTGTTGCCCTACGGATTCGACCGCCTGCCGTACACCGCGACCAAGCACGCCGTCGTCGGCCTGTCCGAGGCGCTCGCCCTGTACCTGCGCCCGCGCGGCATCGGCGTCTCCTGCCTGTGTCCGGCCGGCGTTGCCACCAACATCGTCGAGCAGATCAGTTTCTACGGGGAACCGGCATCGCCCCGAGGCCCCGACTTCCCGGTCCTGGACGCCGATTCGGTCGGCGAACTCGTCGCCGAGGGCGTCACCCAGGACCGCTTCCTCATCCTCACCGCACCGCAGGCCGCCGACGAACTGCGCGAGCACGGTGCCGATGTCGACGCCTATCTGTCCCGTCTGACGAAGGATGCCCCATGAGCAGCACACTCGACCGGCTCCGCCTGGACGGCAAGGTCGCCGTCGTCACCGGGGGCGCCGGCGCCATCGGCCAGGTCTACGGCCGGGCACTCGCCGAGGCCGGCGCCGCCGTCGTCCTCGCGGACCTCAACGGCGAAGGAGCCGAGCAGGCCGCCAAGACACTGGCCGGCGACGGACTGCGCGCGCTCGGCGTGCAGGTCGACATCACCGACCGCGACTCCGCGGCCGACCTGGCAGCGAAGACCACCGACGCCTTCGGCGGCATCGACATCCTGGTGAACAACGCCGCGTTGATGGCCGAGATCCCCCAGGTCGACATCCTGGACCTGCCCACGGACTGGTTCGACCGCGTCATGCGCGTCAACGTCCTCGGCGCCGTCATCTGCGCGGGCGCGGTGAAGGCCTCCATGGTCGAGCGAGGCGGCGGACGCATCATCAACCAGGTCTCCGCAGGCGCCTTCATGGGCGGCGGCATCTACGGCGTCAGTAAACTCGCCCTGGTCAGCATCACCGTCGGCCTCGCCCGCTCGCTCGGACCACTCGGCATCAACGTCAACGCCATCGCACCCGGCCTGGTCGAGAACGAACCCGGCCTGCGCAGCCTGCCCGCCGACCACCCCGCACGCGCCGCGCTCACGGCCGCCATCCCGGGCAAGAAGTCCGCGCCCGCCGAAGACCTGCTCGGCACGCTGCTGCTGCTCGCCTCCCCGGCCGGCGAGTGGATCAACGGCCAGGCCATCAGCGTCGACGGCGGCTGGGTCACCCGGCTATGACGCGCGCCGGGACACGGGTTGGTTTCATCGGACTGGGCAGCCAGGGCGCGCCGATGGCCCGCCGTATCGCCGAGGAGTCGTTCCCCCTGACGCTGTGGGCGCGGCGAAGCGCGTCGACGGACACGTTCGCCGACACGGCTGCCACGGTGGCGGCGACACCGGCCGCCCTGGGGGCGGCGAGCGACATCGTGTGCCTGTGCGTCGTCGCGGACGCTGACGTCGAGGACGTCCTCCTACGGCCCGACGGCGTACTGACCGGCATGGCTCCCGGCGGAGTCGTCGCCCTCCACTCCACCATCCATCCCGACACCTGCCGACGCGTCGCCGACGAGGCCGCCAAACGGGAGATCGCCGTGGTGGACGCCCCGGTCAGCGGCGGAGGCGGGGCAGCCGCGGAACGCAGGCTCCTGGTCATGGCCGGCGGACAGGAGGCGGACGTCGCCCGCTGCCGCCCGGTGTTCGACACCTTCGCCGACCCGGTCATCCACCTCGGACCGCTGGGCAGCGGCCAACTCGCCAAGCTGCTCAACAACTTCGTGTTCACCGCCCAGGTCGGCCTGGCGCTGGACACCTTCTCCCTCGCCGACGGCCTCGGCATGGACCGCGCCGCCGTCGCACAGGTGCTCGCGCACGGCACCGGGGGCAGCCGCGCCGCGGCCGTCCTCGCCGCTTCCGGCTTCAACACCGACGGGCTGCGCCGGGCCCTGCCGCTGCTGCGCAAGGACGTCGGCCTCCTGCTCGACGTCGCCGACACGGCCCGCGCTCCCCGGCCCCGGACGCTCGCGGACCTCACCACGCACACCCTGTCGACGCTGGACCGGAGTCCGGCGCCCTGACCACCGCCCCACCCGGACGACCCCAAGGCGGCACCGACATGACCACATCCCTGTCCCACGACCTCGGCACCACCGGCCCCCTCGTCGACGGCACCTGGCTCGACACCACGTCCACCGGCCGACAGGACCACATCAACCCCGCGACCGCCCGCGCCAACGGCACCGTCCTGCTCGCCGGACCGCAGGAGGTCGACACGGCCGTCGCTTCGGCGAAGAACGCCTTCCCCGAGTGGCGGGCGATGTCCCCGGACCGGCGCCGCCGCATCCTCCAGCGCGTCGAGGAGCTCATGCTGGAGCGCGTGCCCGAACTCGGCCGGCTCAACACCCTCGAACTCGGCGTCCCCTTCCGTACGTCGGCGGGGCTGGCCCACCTGTCCGCAGGCTGGTTCGGCTACTACGCCGGCTGGGCCGACAAGCTGGAGGGCGCCACCATCCCGCCCAGCCCGCGCATGGTGCCGGGCCTCGACTACACCGTCCCCGAGCCGTACGGCGTCATCGGCATCATCCTGACCTGGAACGGCCCGATCATGTCGGTCGGCATGAAGATCGCCCCCGCGCTCGCCGCCGGGAACTGCGTCGTCGTCAAGTCCCCCGACCTGGCCCCCTTCACCGTGGCCCGGTTCGCCGAGATCGCCCTGGAGGCCGGGCTGCCCCCGGGCGTGCTGCACGTCCTGCCCGGCGGCCCGGAGGCCGGCGAGCGGCTGGTCCGCCACCCCGACGTCGCGAAGATCTCCTTCACCGGCGGCATCCCGACCGCGAAGAAGATCCTCGACGCGGCCCTCCACACCCTCAAGCCCGTCCTGCTCGAACTCGGCGGCAAGACGGCCGACATCGTCTTCCCCGACGCCGACCTCGACGAGGCCGTCGCCGAGACCGTCCGCTCCTGCTACACCCTCTCCGGCCAGGGCTGCAACCTCACCACCCGCATGCTGGTCCACCGCGAGGTGTACGACCAGGTGGTCACCGCCACCGCCGCGGCGGCCGCCGCCCTGCGCGTCGGCGATCCCTTCGACCAGACGACGGCCCTCGGCCCGGTCATCGGCAAGGCGGCCCACGAACGCATCCTCGGCATGATCGAACGCGCCGCCAAGGACAGCCGTGTGATCGCCGGCGGCCACGCCACCGACCCCTCCACGCTGCCCCCGGACAACCGCGACGGCTACTTCATCGACCCGACGGTCCTCGCCGACGTCGACCCGCACAGCGAGGTCGGCCAGCACGAGGTCTTCGGCCCCGTGCTGTCCCTCATCCCCTTCGAGACCGAGGACGAGGCGGTCGAACTGGCCAACTCCACCCCCTACGGCCTCGGCACCGCCGTACACACCCACGACGTCTCCCGCGTCCAGCGCATCGTCCCGCACCTCGAGTCGGGCACCGTCCTCGTCAACGGCGCCTCGGGCCAGCCGCCGGGCGCCCCCTTCGGCGGCTACAAGCAGAGCGGCTACGGGCGTGAAGGCGGCAAGGAGGGCCTCTACGAGTTCCTCCAGACCAAGAACGTCTTCATCCGCGCATGAGCAGGAGCCCCCCCCGCCCCAGGAGGCCTCATGGACGACACCCCGGCGGTCCGCACCCTGGCAGAAGTCCTGCCCACCCATGAACCACCCTCGCCGACAACTCCCTTCGGCCGCGCCGCACGGGACTTCCTCTACGGCGAGGTCTGGTCACGCCCCGGTCTGAGCCGCCGGGACCGCCGCTGGGTCACCCTCACGTGCGTGGCCGCCGCCGACTCGCCCCAGCCCATCGAGGACCACGTCCACGCGGCACTCGCGAGCGGCGACATCGGTCTTGAGGCCATGTTGGAGTTCGTCCTGCACTTCGCGGTGTACTGCGGTTGGCCCAAGGCGTCCCACGTGGAGGGGGCCATCGCCCGGCAGTGGGACCGCCTCCACCGCGAACGCGGCGAACAGACCCCTTCCTGGCCGCAGTTGAGCGACGACACCCTCGGCCCCGCAGCCTGGGACGAACGGTTCGCACGCGGCGTGGAGGAGTTCATCGACGTCAACCTCACGCCCGCACCGCCCCCGAACTCGCCGTACCGGCACGCCGGCATTCTCAACTTCGTGTTCGGGCACGTCTGGCAGCGCCCCGGGCTGACCCGGCGCGAGCGCCGGATCGTCACGGTCGCCAGTGTCGCCCTCGACGACTCGCCCGTCCCCCTCCAGACGCATGTTAGGGCCGCGCTCCACTCCGGCGACCTCACCAAAGAGGAGATGGACGAGATCGTGCTGCAGTTCGCCGCGTACTACGGCTTCGCCAAGGGGGAGGCCCTCGCGGACGCGGTGGAGACGGCGTGGGCGTCCAAGGCCGACTGACCGGCATCCTGCGGCACGACGAGGTCCGGGCTCGCCCGGAACCTGCGCGGCCACGAGCGGAACACGGCCCCTCCCCGGGGGCGGCCCACTCCACCCTGTGGTTCGGCGAGGTCCACGCTCTGACCGGCTTCCGCGCCTGGCGGGAGGCCTTGGCCGGGTGTGCCCACCCACGGGGTCGTGATGAGTCATCGCTTCAGACCATTGTGTTTCGGCCGCGCCTGTCCATAAGCTTTCCACATGGAAGGTATTGAAACGTTTCAATGCCTTGCAGGGGGAGGGACACCCCTGTTCCAGCGCGGTGCGCTTACGAAGGGAATCTGAGCCGTGGCCGAGGAGAACAGAAGTGCGTTGAGCCGCCGACACATGCTCGGCATCATGACGGCCGCGGCGGCCGGGGCCGCGCTCCCGCTCGCCGCCGCGCCGAACGTGGTGGCGGCGAGCGCGACGGCAGCGGGCGGGCGCGGTTCCGCACCGGCCGACCTGCAGGTCAACTCGCGAGTCGCGCCCCTGGGCACGGAGACCGCACCGGCGTTCAGCTGGGTGCCTGCAGTGGCCAGACAGACGGCTTACGAGATCCAGGTCGGCACCAGACCGGGCAAGGCCGACATCTGGCACAGCGGCAAGACTGCGGGCTCGAACTGCACCGAGGTGGCTTACAGGGGCGGTCCGCTGCACTCGGAGCGGGCGTATTCCTGGCGGGTGCGGACCTGGGACGAGAAGGGCGCACCCGGCCCCTGGAGCGAGCCGGCGACGTGGGAGACCGGCCTGCTGAAGGGCGAGCAGGACTGGTCGGGCGCTCGGTGGATCGGCGGACGCGAGGCGCAGGACCACGACTGGCAGGACCTGACCGCGACCGTCGTCTTCCGCGGCGGCCCCGACGCCGCCGGCGGGCTTGCCCTGCTCCTGCGCGCCGAACCCATCGGCAAGACCTGGGGCGAGGGCCTCAACTGGACCATCCGGCAGAGCGATGAGGACATGCAGCTGGTCATGCGGACCAGCCACTACGCCGGCAACACCTGGGTGGACGACGGCACCTCCGAGCCCGACTGGGGCGTCAATTACTACGACCCGCAGAGCGAGACCAACCCCACCACCGCCGGCACCCGCAGCGTCCCGGTCGGCACGGTCACCCTCCCCGCATCCACCGGGCTGACCAAGGACACCTGGGCCACCCGCGACCACACCGTGCAGGTCGCCGTCCAGGGACTCACCGCGACCACCACCGTCAACGGCGTCGAGGTCGACAGCCGCACGCTCGCCGGCGACCAGATCCGCCGCCACGGCAGCTTCGGCTTCGCCGGCGGCACCTCCGCCACCATCCGCAGCGTCGAGGTGACCGGCACCAGCGCCCGCGACTTCTCCGCCGACCTGACCACGGGCGCCAACCCGTTCGAGAACGGCATCGCCACCCTCGCCGGTCTCACCTTCCCACCCAAGAACCCCTACATCCCGTCCAAGAACAGCATGCTGCCCATCGCCAACCCGGCCCCGGTACTGCGCCGCGCGTTCACCCTGCCCCGCGGGCGCCGCATCGCCAAGTCCCGGCTGCACCTGAGCGCCGCGGGCAACGTCAGCTTCACCGTCAACGGCGCCCCGCTCACCGTCGACGGCAGGCGAGCGAACGCGGGCCGGACCAACGTGCCCCGGCTGCTCACCGACCAGAGCACCTACGACCGCACGGTCCTGTACGACACCTTCGACGTCACCGCGCTGCTGGAGGCCGGTCGGGAGAACGTCGTCGCCGCCGAGCTCGGACGCGGCTGGTACGGCGTGACCACGCCCCAGGAGTGGTACTGGCAGCTAGCCCCTTACGCCGGCCAGCCGCGCCTGCGCGCGAAGCTCGTCGTGACGTACACCGACGGCTCGGCCACCACGCTCGTCACGGACCGGGACTGGCTCGCCGCCGACGGGCCCACGACCTTCGACTCCGTCTACTCGGGCGAGAAGTACGACGCCCGCCGAGCCCACGAGCTGGGCGACTGGCGCTCCGTCGGCTACCGCACTGGCCGAGCCTGGCGTCCAGCGGCCGTCCTCATTCCGCCGGGCAGTTGCGTGAGTCCTTCGCCGAAGTACCACGGCAGACTGCCCGCCACGACGATCCCCGACGGCTTCAAACCCGCCGTCCTGCGCGCCCACGAGGCGGAACCGGTGCTGGTCAGCCAGATTCTGCAACCGGTCTCCCTCACCGAGACGGCGCCCGGCTCGAAGACCTGGATCCTTGACTACGGCCAGATCCTGACGGGCCTCGTCCGCCTCGCGCTCACCGACGTGCGCTCCGACAAGGAGGGCCTCACCCTGCGGATCCGCGGCGGCAACCGCATCACCGGCGGCGACGGCACGGCCGCCTCCCCGCTCTCCGTGGAGGAGGAGAACTTCCAGCACGACGCCAACCTCCAGACGCACTACTACACCCTCGGCAAGCGGCCCACGCAGACCTGGGAACAGCAGTTCAGCCACTTCGGCTTCCGCTACCTGGAGGTCATGAACCTCGAAGCCGTCCTCGGCCGCGCCCCCGACCCGAAGCGGGACGCCGACCTGCTCACCGTCGGTGTCGCCCGCTCCGGCTTCACCCGCACCGGCACCTTCACCACGGACAACGCCCTGCTCAACCGCCTCCAGCGCAACCTGGAGTGGGCCGAGCAGAACAACCTGGTGCAGAAGCCCACCGACACCCCGTCCCGCGAGAAGAACGGCTGGACCGGCGACGCCATGGCCAGCTCCGAGTCCGAATCCCTCACTTGGGACGTCAACGCCCTCTTCACCAACTGGCTGCGCCACTTCCCCGACAACCAGATCTCCACCGGCCAGCTGCCCATGTTCGTCCCCATCGCCAAGGGCGGATACGGCTACGACCACACCCCCGGCTGGAACGCCGCGTGGAAGGCGGTGCCCGCCTGGGACTCGGCGTACTTCGTCATCCCGAGGGAACTGCACACGTACTACGGCAACAGCAGCCTCTTCGCCGAGCTCTACGACCACCAGGACACGCTCCTGACGTACTACGAGACGCTGTTCACCGCCGAGAACGACTACAAGTTCGAAGCCTCCCTCGGCGCCTACTCCGGAGCCGAGAGCCCCGGCAGCAACGCCGTCATCAGCCTCGCCTTCTACATCCACTTCTGCGACTACATGGACGAGGTGGGACGCGGCCTCGGCCGTACAGAACGCGCCGCCCACTACGCGAATCTGGCGCGCACCCTGCGCAAGGCGTTCATCGCAAACTACTGGGACGCTGCACAGGGCCACTTCACCCTGGGCAGCATCTCCAGCGAGAACGCCCTGGCCATCGCGTTCGACCTGGTGCCCGGCTCGGACCTGGACCCCGACGACCCGCGCCACCTGGCCGGCACGAAGACGCTCACGGAGAACAAGAAGGCCCTCGCGAAGCTGCTCGCCGACCGGATCGTGGCAGCGGACCAGCACATCCAGAACGACATGTACGGCTCGCGCTACGAGTTCAACATCCTCAGCGAGTACGGCTACACGGACATCGCCCTCAAGGCCGTCACCCAAACCGGCGTGCCCGGCTACGTCTACCAGATAGCCAAGGGCGCCACCTCGCTGTGGGAACAGTGGACCGACCGGCTCTCGGTCGACCACCACTACCGCTCCAACGTTGCCACCTGGTTCTACCAGAGCCTGGCCGGCATCAGACCGACCGCAACTGCCTACGAGACGCTGCGCATCCGCCCGTACATCCCCGCAGTTGCGGTCAACAGCCTGGTCCCGAACGGCACCGAAGACACCGACCTGTCGCCCGCGACCCTTGACCATGTCAGCGCCTCGATCGACACCGTGCGCGGCAAGGTGTCCTCGGAGTGGCGGCGGCGTGGGGACGGCAGGATCGATCTCAAGGTGACGGTCCCGTACAACACCGAGGCCGAGATCTGGGTCCCCACCCAGAACCAGCCCGTCACCGCACCCCGGGGCGCCGCCTTCGTCCGCGACGACACCTCCGGAGGCGCGGCCTACAAGGTCTACCGGGCCCGGGCGGGCTCATACCGCTTCAACGCCTGACCGGTCGAGCAGGTGAAACACTGCACCGTGCCGTGGTGGCGGACCCTGCACGGTGCAGTGGGGCCGGTGGGCGCCGTGCTCAGGAGATCAGGGCGATCTCGCCTCGGGCGCGCCGCTGCTGCAGTGCCGCGAAGGCGTCGGTGACGCGGTAGAGGGGAAACCTTGCGGCGATCATGATCTCGACGGCACCCGGGTGGACCAGGTCGACGAGCTCCACCAGGTCCCGTCGGCGGTCACGTTGTGGCGGCCGTCGGTCGTGCCTGATCCCCACAGACAGTCACACAGGTGACCGGCGCAACTGCGAGGCCGCGCGCTCCAAGTCCGCGGCGGAGTCGCCGACCTTGGTCACGGGGGTTCCGCTGCCGAAGTCGATGAAGGAGTTGCCGTCCGCATCGACGATCACCCCGCCACAGGTCGCCTCCACGAACACGGGCAGGACGGCGCCGACGCCGGCCAGGCACCACCTTCCGCTGACGGGTCTGCGGTTCACGGGAGTGCGGGCCGGGGATCTCGCTGACGACACGCTGGACCCGTGCGAGGTCGGGACCGTCGACCGGCTGCGAAACGCCGGACATGAAACGTGCTCCGGATATGGAGGGTTGGGGCCGCCGAGCCAAGCGGGTCGGGGGCTCGTCCGGTGCCGTACCGCTAGTGCAGTCCCCACCACGGCGGTCCGGATCCTGGGAGAAGCGTGCGGGGACGGAGGACCAGATGCGGCAGGCCGCGGTCAGCAGCACGGCGGCAGGCGAAGAGCAGTCGGCTGGCGGAGAACTGGGCGCTGTGGCGGGACGCCCGCGACTGGGAATGGTTCGCCACCGTCTGGCATCCGGCAGGTGTTTGAGCGTCACCTGGGTGCAGCCCCAGCGCGAACTTCGTAGCCGCCGGCAAGCAGGGCTTCGAGAACGGGTCAGCATCCTGCACTTCGCGGGCGGCCGCACGTCGGACCTGGCCCGTGGCGTGCACGGGCCGCTTCCATGACTTCCTCTTCCGGGACGACGACGAGTGGACGCTCGTTCGCAGGCAGCCCGTCTACGGGAAGGACCGCCTGGACGTGGCCGACCCCGCCGCCTCCTTCAAGCCCGCCCCCGTGCTGCTCGCCCGGTTCCCGTTTGGCTACCGCCACCTCGGCCATGTGCAGACGAAGGCCGGATTCACGCTGAAGCCCCGCTTGACCGGCCTGGCCCACCGCCCGGTGGCGGTTCTCCCCGTGAGGCCGTCGGCGATCACCAGGTATTGCGGCTCACCCAGGAATCTCCTCCCCTGCCAGGACGCCGATGGCGAAACCGCTCTTCGCCTGGAACGAGCCCATCAAGCTGGACGGTGGGCGAGCGCAGCAAATCCTGCAGCGTCGTATTAATCAGTCCGTCGCCGAGTACGAGGTGTTCAACGCCCTCGAAACCTCCTGGGGCGGGCTGTGCGCCCACGTGCGCGAAGGCTGGAACATCGGTAAGCCTCCGTACGGCTACCGGGCCAAGCAGTACCGCCACCCCAACCCCGTCAAGGCCGAGCGTGGCGAGACCAAGTCGCGCTTGGAGCCCGACGGCATCCTCGCGGAGACGATCACGGTCGCGCACTGGCGCTACTACGAACGCCTCGGCTACGCCACCATCGTCGACCGTCTCAACGCCGATCCGCAGAAGTACCCGCCGCTCGTCCCGCCGGTCGGCGCCACGAAGGCACGCGGTGTGTGGAGCAAGTCGGTGGTGTGCGAGGTCCTGCGCGCCCCCAGGTATACGGACTACCAGGCCTTCAACCGGCGCGCTCGCCGAGGCCGCAGCGGCGCCCGCAACGACCCGGCGCTGTGGGTGTGGTCACCGGAACCGGTGCACGAGCCGCTGATCCCGAAGTGGATGTACGACGAACCCGCCGAACGGCGGCAGGAACGGCGCGGCTCCCGGGCTGGCAACGCCCTCAACACCCGTCCGCAGACCCGCCGCACCCATGTCCTGCGCGCATGCTTCTGCAGGCCTGCGATCGGCGGATGTTCGGCAAACACCGCGACGGCATCACCTGCTACAGCTGTCAGCCGCGGGCCAACAACCGAGGCCGCCCCGACGCGTACGCCGGCCACTCCACGACCGTGTACCTACGCGAGGACGCCGTCCTTGAAGCGATTTCAGCCTTTCGCTCGGACCGCGTCTTCGGCCCCGAGCGCCGAGAGTTGCTCGGGGCGGAACTCCGTCGATGGCCGGGCAGCGAGACAGGCACAGGCCGAGCGAGACCGGCTCCAGCGCACTCTCGACTCACTCTCGATGCGGCAGGCGAACATCCTTCGCCAGGCCGAGACCGCCGGTCCCGACGATCCGTTCGCCAAGGGCCTGCGCGAGAGCTGCAACCGACTGGAATCCGAGCGGACGGCCGCTCCGACCTATCGGAGGTGGACGCAGCCGACGCCGCCGAGCCCGCCCGTCCGACTATGGAGGACGCGGACCTGCTCGACGGTCTGCCCTATCTGGCACTCAACCTTGTGAACGCTCCCGAGCAGCTGCTCAGGCAGTTGTTCGAGGTCCTTCAGCTGATGGTCGGCTGCACTACGACCCGGAGGAGGTGACGATCCGTATCACGCTGCCTGCCGATCTGTTGTCAGACGTCGCCACGACCGCTGACAGGGATGCCGGTGGAGGACCGGACGCCGGTCGCGGCTGGGACGGCGGCCGGGCTCGGTACCTTCGCCTCGTGCTCGGTCTGCTAGTGGGTCTCGTCCTCCCGGCCTCGGAGGCCCAACGCCGCGAGGGCGGCGCCCACGAGGGCGAGGATGCCGGTGACCAGGACGGCGGTGTGGACGCCGTTCATGAAGGCGGTGTGGCTGCCCTCCACCACGGCCGCCCTGAGCTGTGCGGGCATCGCGTCGGAGACCGGGGCGACGCCCATCGCGACCGCGTCCTTCGCCTCCTCGAAGCGGGCGGCCGCCGAGTGGGGCACGCCGGCGTCGGTCAGTGAGTCCGTGAGTGTGGAGCCGACGCGGCTGCTGATGAGGGAGACGAGCACCGAAGTGCCGAGCGCGCCGCCGACCTGGAGTGCGGTGGCCTGCAGGCCGCCCGCGATGCCGCCGTCCTTGACGGGGGCGTTGCCGACGATCGCGTCGGAGGATGCGGCCATCACGATGCCGACGCCGAGACCGAGCGCGACGAACGGCGGCCACATGGCGGCGTACGAGGAGTCGGCGCTCCACGAGAGCATCGTGAACGCGGCGCCGGTCTGGAGCACCATCCCCAGCGGCATGGTCAGGCGCGGGCCGAACTTCTCGGTGAGCTTCGCGCCGAGCGGCGAGGCCACCATGGAGGCGAGGCTGAGCGGCAGGGTGCGCACACCGGACTCGACGGGCGTGAAGCCGTGCACGTTCTGGAGGTACAGCATCACGAAGAAGATCGCGCCGAGCAGGACGAAGAAGTTCAGCGCGGTGACGAACACACCTATGGTCAGGGCCGGGTTGCGGAACAGACGCATGGGCAGGAGAGGGTGCGCGACGCGGGTCTCGTACCAGCCGAAGAGGACCAGGACGACGACACCGCCGACGATCGCCCCGAGCGTGCCGGCCGAAGTCCAGCCCCACGTCTCGCCCTTGACGACGCCGAAGACGACGGCGATCAGGCCGAGCGCGAGCAGTACGACGCCGGGCACGTCGAACTTCTCGCTCGCCGCCGCCTCGTTCCTGGACTGCGGCAGCACCACGAGACCGAAGACCAGGGCGATCACGCCGATGGGGGCGTTGATGTAGAAGACGGACTCCCAGTTGACATGCTGGACGAGCAGTCCGCCGACGATCGGGCCGAGCGCGGTGGCGACGGACGAGATCATCGCCCAGATACCGACCGCCATGCCGAACTTCTTCGGCGGGAACACCGCACGCAGCAACGCCAGCGTGTTGGGCATGAGCATCGCACCGAAGAGACCCTGCACGGCGCGGAAGGCGATGACGCCCTCGACCGAGCCGGCGAGGCCGATCGCGACGGACGCGACGGTGAATCCGACGACGCCGACGAGGTAGACCGTGCGGCGCCCGAAGCGGTCGCCGAGCTTGCCGCCGAGGATGAGGGCAGCGGCGAGGGCGAGCAGGTAGGAGTTGGTGACCCACTGCAGTTCGGCGGTGGTGGCGCTCAGGTCGCGGGCGATCTCGGCGTTGGCGATCGAGACGACGGAGCCGTCGAGGCCGACCATGAACAGGCCGAGCCCGACCGCGATCAGCGTCAGCCAGGGGTTGGCGCGAAGACCGCGGGGGTGGGGGTCGGACACGGGAGTGGACGCTGTGGAAACAGCGGTGGCAGACATGTGTGGGCTGTCCTCGTGACGTGTGGCGCGCGGCTGGGGCGCGTGGACATGTGGGGGCGAGCTGTGTGTGGGCTGTGCAGGGGGCAGCACGCCGAGCCCTGCCACAGCAGCGGCAAGGGCAAGAGACGTACGGGAGCCGGACCGAACGGTCAGGCGGCGGAGTCGTCGCGCAGGCGCCGGGTGAGAGCCTCAAGGGCGCCGAGCGCCGAGCCGAGGGCGTCGCGGTCGCCGTCTGTGAGAGTCCGCAGCGCGGCCGCGAGCTGTCGCGCCGCGACGTCCTCGGCCTGGCGGATGCGTTGATGGGCCTCGGCGGTGACACGCAGGTGCGCGACGCGCTTGTCGGTGTCGTCCTGGTGCCGTTCCAGCAGGCCCGCGTCGGTGAGGCGGGTGACGAGGGCGCTGACGTTGTTCGGCATCATCCGCAGAGCGTCGGCGGCCTTGTGGACGGTCGCGCCGTCGTGCTCGGCGACGTACTGGAGCAGGGCCAACTGCCGCTCGGGGAGCTTGGGGTAGGGCAGTCGCCGGTCGATGCTCTGTTTGACGTACCGGTTCAGCGCGGGCAGGCACGCCACGAGGCCTGCGGCCACTTGGTCGACGCCCTGGCTCGGACGAGCCTCACTGATTCCGGTCACGATCCCAAGTTACCTATGACAAGAAACCTATGTCAAAATACTAATTCCCTCTGGCGGTCGGTCTGCCGCCTGGCGCCACCTGATCATCCGTGTGTGCCCGTACAGGGATCAAAGCCCGGCTGGTGTCCTGCCGGCGCTCCGGGGTCTCGTCGGTCGGCGCTTTCGCCAGCCGGGCCAGCCGCGGAAGAATCCACGATCGAGTGATCCCATCGCTCTACCGTGCGGATCCGGTGAGGGGGAGCCCACTCCGTAGAGCCCCCTCAGCGGTGCGTGCTTCCGCCGTCTGCGACGACGATCTGCCCCATCTGCACACGCTTGATGTTCTGCATCCGCACGGTCTGCTCTAAGAAGGACTCGCTCGTCTTCTCCGCGGCCGTGGCCGTCCGGACCAGGCTCGCTGCGACGCCGTTGACGGTGATGAGGTGAGCGGCGAGGTTGGCGGCCAGGACAGAGGTGAATCCGTTCAGCGCGCCCTTGGCGGAGACATAGGAGAGAAACGGAGGCGGCGGAGTCCAGTAGCTCGAGGACTGATGTTGATGATCCGTCCCGACCCGGACTCCTTCAGGTCGGGCAGGAACGCCCTGGAGACCAGGAAGGGGCCGTCCACGTTGACGGCGAAGGGTGCGACGCCATTCGTCGGAGGTCACGTGGTCGTCCTCGTCCGAGACGTCGACCTTGTCGCTGAAGAATCGCCGACCGGTTTCCGCGACGAGGTCCCGCGTCTCGTCGGCCGGATCGATGTCCGCGACCGCGATGTCCGCTCCCTCCGCCGCGAGTCTGCGGGCGATCTCCTGCCCGATGCCCGTACTGCCTCCGGTCACGACGGCGGTCCTGCCCGTCAGCCTCCCAGTCATGAGTCACTGCTCCTTCCGGGCGGCAGCGGCAAGGCCCTCTTCCAGGGATGGTGCGCGTCGAGACCGAGGGTCGGCGGCGGCTTGTTCGTCTAATGAACATGACCGTTGAGGGTGACTGGGGTCACTCCTAGCTTGACGCTGCTCAGCCGGTCGGCCAGCGCGCCGAGCGTCCTGAATCAGGTCCGGTGGAAGGGCGGCGGCGCGGAGGCGCTCCGCAAGGCCCAGGGGCGGCACGGCAGCGGTGTTGCCGGGATGACCGCGACAAAAACACCCACAGCAGGGTCCGGCAGCGGACGCCGGTTCCGACAGCAGCGCATTGCGCCAAGGAGTCGTCCATGGTTCAGATCGATTCGCCCAAGGCGGCAGAGGGAGAGGGCGGCAGATACACCCTGACCTCGGGCACCCTGGTCGCGGTGGTTCTCGCCGTCTGCCTCGCGCAGATGGCCCTCGCCGTCCCTTCACTCATCAACGGGCTGATCCAGCAGGATCTCGCGCCGTCCTCGGCCCAGCTGACGTGGATCACCGACGCCTTCATGCTTCCCGTGGCCGCGCTGGAGCTGGGCTTCGGCGTGTTCGGTGACCTGTTCGGCCGCAAGCGCCTGCTCGTCGGGGGCGCCGCGCTCATCGCGCTCGGCTCGACCCTCGCGGTCCTGGTGCCGGGTTCGGCATACTCGACCGACACTCGGGTGACGTTGCTGATATTTGCCCAACTCCTCAGTGGCATCGGGGCCGCGGCCATCTTCCCGACGAGCCTCGCCATGGTGGCGGCCGGCACGCACACCACCGCCACCCGCGCGCGTGGCGTGGCGATCTGGGCCGCCGCGCTGTCGATCGGCGGTTTCCTCGGGCCGCTGCTGGCAGGCCTCTCTACCAAGATTCACAGCGGTTGGGCCGGGAACGCGAACTGGCGCTGGGCCTACGTCGGTGTCCTCGTCATCGCCGCGGTGAGCGCGTTCCTGTCGCTGTCGATCGCCCGCAACTCCTCCTCGCCCGAGGGCCGATCCCTGGACTGGCCGGGGCAGATCACCTCAGCGCTTGGCCTGTTCGCTCTGCTGTACGCCGTGATCCAGGGCTCCGAGAGCGGCTGGGGGAGCCCGCAGATCGTCATCGCGTTCGTCGCCGCGGCCGTGCTCCTCGGGCTGTTCGTCTTCGTGGAGAACCGGGCGGACGCGCCGCTCCTTCTCCTGAGCGCGTTCAAGAACCGGGCGTTCGCCGTGAACTCGGTGGTCACCGTGATCGGGATGTTCGGCTTCCTCGCGATCATGTACTCCACCAGTATCCGCCTCACCATCATCCAGGGAATCAGCCCGCTGAAGGCCTCCATCGCCTACCTCTTCTTCGGTGGCATCGGACTCGTGCAACTGCCCCTCACCTCCAAGCTGTTGGAGCGGTACAACCCCCGGTGGGTTCTCTTCACCGGCCTGATCCTCGTCGGCGCCAGCGGGCTGTGGTTCGCCGGCGTTCCGACGAGCGATCGGGCACTGGGCGCCATCGTCGGGCCTCTGATCCTCGCCGGCGTCGGCTCGGCACTCGCCTTCGCCGCCATCAGCGCGGTTGCGGTCAACACGTTGCCCAACCACCTCGCCGGCATGGCAAGCGGTGCCACGAGCACGTTCCGGGACCTCGGGTTCGCGCTCGGCCCCGCGATCATGGGTGCTGTCGCGCTGAGCCAGGCCGCCAAGGAGATCGCCCGCAACCTGGCCGACAATCCTGGCCTGAGCAAGGCTTATGCGGCTTTCCAGGCCGCTCCGGCCCATGCTCCCGCGGATCAGAAGCCGCAGCTGGAGGCGGCGGTGCACGCCGTGGGATCGGGCCCGCTCGGCGCCAACTCGGTGCCGGCCAGCATCACCTCGCCGGACGGTCAGGTCATACCCTTCAACCCACTCAAGGACGTCGCTTTCCACGCCCTCAGCAGCAGTTACTCACTGGCGTTCGTGCTCGGTGGCGTGGCTGCTCTCGTGGCGGCGGCACTCACTCTCGTGGGCGGGCACGGCGGCGTGGACCAGGCTCATCTCGACGACGACCCGCACACCCTCGACGGCTGACCGCATGACGAACGCGCCGGGGCCGGGACACGGGTAGCAGGTCGGCCAGGCCACCCGGCCGCCCGCCGCGACTCCACCTCCTCCTCAGGAGCGGCAGTCGCGGCGGGCCACGGCGTACAAGACACAACAATCGACAGACGCACTCGGACAGGAGTCGAACAATGACCACCGCATACTGAGAGCGGCCGACCGCGTCGAGCATTTTGCCGACGGGGCCGTCGTCGGGGATGGGATACGGCGTCGGAGTGAGGCCCCAGAAGCGATAGCCGCCGTCGGCCGCGGAGAACAGGTACGCCCGTCCGGCCCGCTTGCCGGCGTCGTACTGCACGTCGTAGAGCCCGTCCTCATCGGCCTCCCAGACCTCGATCCGCGCACCGGCGAGCGGATTGCCCTCGGTGTCGGTGACGGTGCCCTCGACCCAGCAGGGCTCACCAGGGGCGCCGAAGGCCAGGTCCTCGCCGAGCTCGATCGCCGGGGCGTCCTCGACGAAGAACGGCCCGAAGACGGTCGCCTCGGTGGCACCCTTGTAGGCCTGGTTGTTGACGTTGATCGTCTGCATGCTCGCGCCGAGGGTGTCGGACAGCAGGATGAACTCCTGCCGGACGTCGTCGGTGATGTGACCGGCCTGAGTGAGGAAGCCGATCGCCTCCCCCCACTCCTCCTCGGTCAACCGGACCTCGCGGATGAAGGAGTGCAGGTGCTTGACCAGGGAGGCCATGAGTTCCTGCAGCCGCGGGTCCTCGCAGAGGTCGAAGGAGGCAACGACGTTGTCGACGAGCCGCTGCTCGACCGCCTGTTGCTCCGGCGACACCTCGCGGGTGACGGGGGTGGGGTTGTTGGCCGGGATCGCCTTCATGATCGGCCCCAGCGCTTTGGCGATGCCGTCCTCGGGCATGCCGTAGTCGCGCAGTGCCCGCGGCGCGTCCAGGGCCTGGCGCAGGGCGGCCAGGCCCGCGCTCGCCCCGTCGGTGGGGAAGACCGTGCTGTCGTAGACCGCTTCCTTGCCGCACCGCCCGGACTGTGCCGCGTTCCGGCGGAAGGCGACCACCTGGCTGGCCGACCGGCCCCGCGCTCCCGGCCGCTGAACAGCGTCAACCAGGTCGGGGTCGTCCACTCCGTCGGGACCAGAGAGACCGTCCTGACCGCCTTGCTCCACCCACCTCGGTCGCGGTACGCGGAAACCCGGCTCCGCCGTACTGGACTGCGGTCCTGTTCTGGGGGCCCGCGAGTGTCGGGCGGGGTCGTCGTACCCTGATCCTTGTCACGTGCCGCGAAAGGTGGACAACGCCGAGCGGCAATCGGACAGCGCGTCGGCACAAGACGCCTGGAGTGACGATGAGGCGCACGACGCCGTGAGAGGTGAGTCACCGAGGTGGCAGCGGAGCGCGGCCGATGTCGTCGTAGCGCCGTGGTGGGTCAGGTGTTCCAGGGGTCCGTTCGCAGGTGGCGGTCGAAGAAGCGCTCGATCAGCTGGGGGGTCAGCCGCACGGAGCCCTCGGCGTCCGGGAAGCGTGAGGACCGTACCGTGGCCGTCATGGGGTTCAGTTCCCAGGCGCCGGTGTTGAGGAGGCCGTGGTCGGCGCCGTGCACCAGCAGCAGATGGGACTCGGTGCCCGCGGCGACCAGGGTGTGGTGGAGGCGGCGGCTCTGGGCCGGGCCGATGAGCAGGTCGGCGTCGCCGTGCAGGAGCAGCACGGGCGGCACCCGCGGGTGGGCCTGCCGGGCCGGGCTGGCCTCGACCGCAGCGACGGCCCGGTCCGACGGCCGGCCGCCCAGCAGACCCCACGCCGGATCGGAGGGATCAACGCCCAGCATTCCACCGGGCAGCGCGTCCTCATTGAGCCGGAGGAGGTCGGTCGGGGGATAGCCCGCCACCACCGCGCGTACGCCGGGCACCGCGGGGGAACCGTCGGCGTCGGTGGCGAAGGCCGTGAGCAGTGCGAGGTGCGCGCCGGACGAGCTGCCCCACAGGCCGATCGACGCCGGGTCCAGGCCGTAGGTGTCCGCGAGGTCGTGCAGGTGGTCCAACGCGGCCTGTACGTCGTGCAGTTGCGCGGGCCAGACGGCGACCTCGGAGGAGCGGTACTCGATGTCCACCATGGCGTATCCGCGTTCGGCGAAGAGCCGGGTCAAGCGGGGCCCGTAGCCCCGGCGTTGATGCCGCCAGCCGCCGCCTGGCAGCCATACGATCACGGGGGTGGGGGTTGTCGCGGACGACGTCGGCAGGTACAGATCCATCCGCAGGTCCGCGCCCGGTGCCGCGTCGTAGGCGATGTCGCGTACCACCCGGACGGACGTCGGGTCGACCCTCTCGGGCGGGAGCGGTGCCCGGCTGAGCCCTTCCATGAAGCGGCCCATGACCGCGGCGTTGTTCGCCGCCACGGCCGTCGGGTCGGAGGTGTGCGGCTGCTGTGAGGTCTCACTGGTCAACGGCTGGTCCTGTCCTGGTCATGGCGAGAAGGGGGAGGGCACGACGCTTGTGTTCACGGTGTTCGTCGAGCCGTTGCCGGTAGTGCGGTGCGAGCCTGTCCGGGGTCCAGTCGAAGTCGTCCGCCAGCCGCACGTCCACCGCGGAGACACCGGGCAGAGCCGTGAGCCGGACCTGGGCCTCGGTCGCGAACGAGCCGATGAGCACGCAGCTCGGCTCGGTCACGCCGACGGTGACCGCGATGCGCTGACCGCCGGCGCCGTCGTCCTGTACGCGAATGTCACCGATGAGTCCCATGTCGTCGAGTCCGGCGGGGACTCCCGCGGTGATGCTGCACGGATCGAGGATCTCGTTGAGCGTTGCGCGGACCTGGGTTTCCGTGACCGTCATCGGGCACCGGCCAATGCGTCGTCGACCGGGGCGACGCGTCCGCCCCACGGCTCCTGGAGTTCGGTGGTGTCGAACTCGTCGCCGCGGATGCGCTCGCGGAGGTCCTTCTCGTCGATGCCGTGCATCCGCAGGAAGTTGCGGCCGAGGATGTCGGCCTTGATCTCCTTGGTGAGCTCGGGCAGCCCGTACTCCTCGATCAGGTCACGGGGCATCTCGAAGTTCCAGAACGCCTCGATCGCCGGCCGGGGGTGGACGGCGTCGCAGCCGGTCGCCCAGATGATCCGCTCGGCGGCACCGGCCTGGAGGAAGGCACCCATTGCCTGGGCGAAGCGGCGGGGCGCGTAGACCGCCATGAACGACGTGGCCTCCAGGTTGACCCATATGTTGCGGAAGGACTCCAGCTGAAGGGCCGTCTCCTCGACGAAGGCCATGCCGCCGTGGACGACTTCGAAGGTGAGGTCGGGGAAGGCCAGCGCGGCGGCTTCCACGTCGCTCATCCCGAGGGCGGAGGTCGGCCCGGGCCCGACCGGGAGGGCCTTGTGGATGGCCACGACCTTCAGACCGTGCTGCCGGGCCCGCTCGAACAGCGGGAAGCAGATCTCCGGGTCGCCCATGTCCAGCGCGGTCACCCGGCCCTCGACGACGTCGATCGGATAGAGCTTGAGGGCGTTGACCCGGTGCTTCTCCACCAGCTCGTCCACCCGGTCCAGGGCGCCGGGGCGCAGCGGGGACACCGCGCCGTAGATCAGCACGCGCTCCGGCCACTTCTCGCGCATCTCCAGGCCGACGCTGAGCGCCGAGCCCCCGTCCCGGAAGTGGCCGTAGATGGGCGTCTCGTGGTAGGCGATCACGTCGGTCTGGCTCTCCGCGAGCAGGGCCCGGCCGATGATGTCCGCGCCCGCGCCCTGCATGTAGGTGGAGCGTTCGAGGGTGTATTCGGGGCCGCTGACCCGCTTGTGCAGGCCGTAGAGGTGCTCGCCGATGGCCGCTCCGATGTGCGGGTTGACGCAGTTCTCGGGCCGGAAGTTGTAGTTGTGGGCCACGCCCTCGACGACGAGGAAGTCCTCGATCATGGTCGTTCTCCTTTGGTGTCACGGATGGCAGAGCCGCTCACGCGGTCAGGTCCTTCAGGCCTTCCAGGGCGCGGGAGGCGAGTCGTTCGTCGGTCTCGGCGTCGGCTCCGCCGACGCCGACGGCACCGATGACCTCGCCGTCGTCCACGGTGATGGGCACTCCGCCCGGTACGGCGAGGAGGCCGGCGTCGACGTGGTGCACGGGCGCGACCGCCATCGCGGGTGACGCGGCGAAAGCGGCGAACTTCGAGGTCGCAACGCCGGTGACGGCGGCGGTGTAGGCCTTGCGGCGCGCGGTCTCGATCCCGATGGGGCCGACTCCGTCGTCGCTGAGCAGCACCTTGGTGATGCCGCTGCGGTTGACGACCGCCACGCAGATCCGCGCCCCCTCGGCCCGGGCCGCGTCCAGCGCGGCCTCGGCCGCCTTGTGCGCGATGGCGTACGACAGCGGTTCCCTCATCCCGCGGTCCTCTCATGGAGCGGGGCACTGGAGGCTGCCGGGATCCCGCGGATCAGGTCCGAGGCCTTCTCCGCCACGGCGATGACGGTGGCGTTGATGTTCGCGCCGGGCACGGTCGGCAGCACCGACGCGTCGACGACACGCAGTCCGTCGATGCCGCGCACCCGCAGCTCGGGGTCGACGACCGCGGTCTCCGAGGTTCCGATGGCGCACGTGCCGCAGGCGTGGTTGGCGGAGTAACCGGTCTCGCGCAGATAGCGCTCGAAGTCGGCGTCGGTGCGCACGTCGGAGCCCGGTGCGAGCTCCGCCCGGATCATCGGGGAGACCTCCGGGCTGCGCAGGAGGGCCAGCGTGGTGCGCACGGTCTCCCGCAGCGCGGCGACGTCCTCCGGCTCGGTGAGCAGGTTGAACGTGATCCGCGGCGGGGCGGCCGGGTCGGCGGAGCCCAGCCTGACCTCGCCGCGGCTGCGGGGGGTCGCGACGGCGTTGAGGGCCACGCAGTGCCGGTCCTTCAGCGGCCGGATGCCGGGGAACCACGGCCGGGCGTCGAAACCGCCGGCCAGGATGCCGAGGAACCCGTCGGGACGGTCCAGGTCGGGGCGGGTGCGAATGTACGCGGAGAGGAACTCGGGCATCCCGGCCAGCGGACCGTTGCCCGTGAGCAGCCAGCGGAGCGCGCCCACCGCCGCGCGGTCGACGCGCAGGTGCTCGTGGAAGGTCACCGGATCCCTGACGTCGAACAGCACGGGAGCCGCCGGGTGGTCCTGGAGGTTGGCGCCGACGCCGGCCAGGTCCGCCACCGGTTCGATGCCGTGCTCGCGCAGATGATCCGCCGGTCCGATGCCCGAACGCATCAGCAGCTGCGGCGAGTTGTAGACACCCGCGCAGACCACGACCTCGCGGGCGGCCCGGATCACCCGGCTCTGTCCGCCCTTCACGACACGGACGCCCGTCACGCGTCCCCGGTCGAGCACGAGCGTGTCCACCAGCACCCCGGTGAGCAGGGCGAGGCCGGGGCGTCGGCGCAGCGCGGGGCGCAGGTACGCGGCGGCGGTGCTGTGCCGTCGCCCACGGTGGATGGCGTTCTCGACCTGGCCTGCTCCGGTGGGGTCCCCACTCTGGGTGTCGTCGGGGAACTCGATGCCCAGCGATCGGGCGGCGCGGTCCAGACGGCGGCCGAAGGCACCTCGCCGGACCGTGGTCGACACGGTGACGGGTCCATACCCGCCGTGGTGCTCGGTGTCCCCGCGCCAACTGCTCTCCGAGCGGCGGAAGTACGGCAGCAGGTCATCCCACCCCCAGCCCCTCGCGCCGGACTTGACCCAGTCGTCGTAGTCGAGGCGGTGCGCGCGGACATGGGTCGAGCCGTTGATCGATCCGGTGCCGCCGACCAGCCGGCCACGCGGGACCGGGATACGCCTGCCGTTCAGACCCGGCTCGGGCTCCGACTCGTAACCCCAGCCGATGCCCTTGCGTCCCGACAGCAGCCCGACCCCGAGGGGGAGCTGAACGAGCAGACCGCGGTCCGCGGGCGGGCCGGCCTCGATCAGCAGCACCCGTGTCCCGGTGTCCGCGGACAGGCGCGCGGCGAGGACGCAGCCGGCCGTACCCGCGCCGACGACGACGTAGTCGTACTCGGCGCCGTGTCCGGCGCTCATACGGAGGGTCCTGCGCTGGGTCCGGACATCTCGTCTCCTTCGGCTCTGGAGCGAACGCGCGCTGGAGGAGCTGCGGAAAATCGCGGGGAGGCGGTCGCCGGCTCGGCACGTTCTCAGGTGTTGTCGCGAGGTGCGGCCAAGTCCGCGAGCGGGGCGCCACCTCGGTGCCGGGTCACCGTAACAAGAGCGTCCGGCGATTCGACAGGGGTCTGCAAGTAATTCATCAAACCAGGTCGGAGCCATTGACAGTTTTTCATCAGAGCCGTACAACGGCATGAACGCCTCAGGGGCGCACACCGCTCGCCGTGCCTGTCCGTCCCTGTCCGAGCGTGCCGGAGAGCCGCCGCACGCTCGCGCCGTAACGCCTCGCGACAGCGCGAAGCAGCCTAGACCGCGGGCTGTCCGACCCCTCGAACGGCCCTCGTACACGCGTCCCCACTGCCTCAACGCCGAGGAGATGGTCCACATGACCGACATGACCGTGCCCGACACGGGAACCGGCTACGGCCGTAAGCCCTCCTCCCACGACGCCCGCCTGACCGAGGTCGGCCCCGGCACCCCGATGGGCGAGGCGCTGCGCCGCCACTGGCAGCCGATCGCCAGCTCCACCGCCCTGACCAGCGACGTTCCGCACCGAGTGCGCCTGCTGGGCGAGAACCTGATCGTCTTCCGGGACGGCCAGGGCCGCCCCGGCGTCGTCTTCGAGCGGTGCGCGCACCGCGGCAGCAGCCTCTTCTACGGCCGTGTCGAGGAGGACGGCATCCGCTGCTGCTACCACGGCTGGAAGTTCGACGTGCAGGGCCACTGCCTGGACCAGGCCTGCGAACTCGACGGCGGCAAGCGCCGCAATCTCGCACGTCAGCCGTGGTATCCGGTGGAGGAGGCCTACGGCCTGGTCTTCGTCTACATGGGCCCGCCCGAGATCAAGCCCCCGCTGCCGCGCTACGACAGCCTCGAACCCCTGGGCGAGGGCGAGAGCTATCACACCAGCTGGATGGTGCCCGGCGCCGAGGTCATCGGCCTGGAGCAGGACTACAACTGGCTCCAGCTGTTCGAGAACGCCGTCGACCCCGTGCACGCCGCGTGGCTGCACTCCAACCACAGCGGGTTCCAGTTCCAGGGCACCGGCACGACCGGCTTCCCCGAGCACTACTACGACCACCGCACCGCCGCCGAGCGCACCACCTACCACCGCACCGACAACGGCGTGAAGTACGTCTGGCGCTACCAGGACACCAAGGGCGACGGTGGCGCACCCGTCGACCTGGAGTGGTCGGTGGAGTGCATGCTGCCCAACATCATCGCCCTGCCCGACTTCATCCGCTCGACCCCCGACGTCCGCAACGACATGCTGATCTGGGTCGTCCCAGCCGACGACACCCACCACCGGCTGGTCTTCTCCATCCGTTCCGCCGACCCCGAGCGGGCCACGTCCTTCATGTTCGGCATCAAGCAGAACGGCAAGGACGGCTGGCAGCTGAGCGACGAAGAGAAACAGCGCTTTCCCGGCGACTACGAGGCCCAGCGGTCACAGGGCCCCATCACCCAGCACTCCGAAGAGACCCTGGCGCCGTCCGACAAGGGCGTCGTCATGCTCCGGCGCATGCTGCGCACGATGCTGGACGACGTCGAGGCCGGACGCACCCCGCTCGGCGTCGCCACCCCCGGCGAGCCGGTCCGTCATGTGGAGGCCGGTCTCGTCACCCGACCGGAGGCGCCCACGGGGACGGACCGGGCGGCAGCGCCCACGGCGGCAGGGGCGTGACCGAAACGTGAGCACCACCTGGACGGACGCGGTCGTCGTGGCCCGGTACGACGCCACGCCGAGAATCGCGGTCTTCGACCTCGCACGGGCCGACGGCGACGAACTGTGGGAGTACGAGCCGGGCGCCCACATCGACGTACAGGTCGGTACGGCGGGACTGATCCGGCAGTACTCCCTGTGCGGACCACCGGGCATCCGCAAGCAGTACCGGCTCGCGGTCCTCGACGAGCCCGCCTCGCGCGGCGGTTCACGCGCCATGCACGCCCTCGCCGAGGGCGACACGCTGCGCATCGCCGCACCGCGCAACCGCTTCGGCCTGACGTCCGCGCGCCGGCACGTGCTTCTCGCGGGCGGCATCGGCATCACCCCGCTGCTGTCGATGGCCCAGAGCCTCGACGCCACCGGGGGCGACTACCACCTGCACTACTGCGCCCGCAGCCGGAGCGAGGCCGCGTTCCTCGCCGACCTGGAGAACCATCCGCGGGTCACACTCCACTTCGACGACGAGCCCCCGGAGCAACGCCTGGATCTGGGAAGCGACTTGGGGGACCCCGCCCCTGGGACCGCGGTCTACGTCTGCGGCCCCGGCGGGTTCATGGACTACGCGCTGGGGCGGGCGGCCGAGCTCGGATGGCCCGTGTCCGCCCTGCACAAGGAGCGCTTCAGCGCCTTGCCCCCAGTCGCGGCCGAGCCCGGCGAGGGAGGGGAGGGCGGATTCACCGTGCGCCTGTCCTCCACGGGAGCGGAGTACCTCGTTCCCGAGGACCAGAGCGTCCTGGACGTCCTGCTGGCGAACGGGGTCGAGGCGCCCAACTCGTGTGGACAGGGCATCTGCGGCGAATGCATCGTGCGGGTGCGCGCCGGTGAGCCCGACCACCGGGACGACGTCCTGACCGACGAGGAGCGCGGGGCGGGTCTGTTCACCCCATGTTCGTCCCGGTCGAAGTCCCCGATCCTGGAGCTGGAGCTGTGACCACCTCATCGACCGTGGCGAAAGACCTCGCCGCCGCTGCCCCCGTCCCCGCCTCCGCTCCCGCAACGGTCGAGGAGGCCGAGGCCGCCTGGCTCGCCGCACAGACCCTCCCGGACCCGGAACCGGTGCTCCGCGACCTGATGCATCCCGACTGCGTGATCGTGCACTCGGCGGTGGGCCACATCCACGGCGTCGACGACTGGTTGCGGTACGCGGCACGCCTGGGGCGTACCAGTCAGGTGGACACCCATGACGTGACCGTCCAGAGCTTCGGCACCACGGCCGTGGTCAGCTGTCTCCAGGAGATGCGGGTCGCCTTCGTGCCCGAGCTGACCCCGTTCGTCATCCAGGCCGCCGTCACCCGGGTCTGGGTGCGCTCCCCGTCGGGCGGCTGGCAGCTGGCGCACCTCCAGATGGCCCGGCGGCTGCCGCCCGGCTGAGCGGCGCACGGACTCCCGGAACCCAGGGATCCGGTCGGGGATCCGGTGGTCGTCAGTCCTGGGGCTCGCCGTCCACCGGCGAGCCCTCGTCCTGTGCCGCCTGTGTCGCTGTTGTCGCTTCGGCGAGCGCGGAGACGATCCGGCCCACCTGCTCCGCGTAGTGGTCGATGAACTCCGGTGATTCTGGGTCCTGTTGGCCGAGTTCACGGGCGATCCACGGGATGGCCACCGGAGCGATCGAGGCGGCGAAGAAGACGAGGGCCACGGCCCCCACGTCGAGGTCGCTCCGGAATTCACCGCGCGCCTGCCGGGCGCGGAGTTCCTCGACGTGCTTGAACAGCTCGGCGGCCCGCTCGTCCTCTGCGGGCGGGCGCGTGCCGGGCTCTTCGCGCGTCAGCGTGTGCACCCACGCGGGGTCCTCATGCGCCCAGTGGACGTAGCGCCGCGCGGCATCCGCGAAGGTACGGGCCTGGCTGACGCGCATGGACTCCTCGAGCCACTGATCGCTCAGCGCCTCGTACAGCCCGCGTTTGCCCCCGAAGTAGTAGGTGATCAGCTGATGGCTGACGCCGGCCGACTCCGCGATCCGCACGACCCGGGCCCCGTCGAAACCGTGGGCGGCGAACTCCGCGCCGGCGGCGGCCAGAATGGCCCGCCGGGTGCCCACCGGGTCGCGCTGACGACCGGGATCATCAGGGTGCCTCCGGCGCTGCTGCCTGCCGGACGCCGCTCCCGACTTTCCTGGTGTCGCCTCTTCCCCTGTCACATGGACGACCTTACCGGCGGCCTTGTTGGACAGGCCAACTACTTGCGGCATCCTTTGTGCTCACCGCCGCGGCAACGGTAGTGGGTCGGCGAGGCAGCAGTGGCTGGACAGCCGCCCACAGCTCGTCGTCGACTTCCGCCGAGCCACCTGGCACCCCCGGATGACCCCGCCCCGGAGTGATCCAACCGGCCTCGCCGGCGCCACCGAAAGCCACCGGACGATGTCGAACCGCATCCGGCTCCACACGCCGTCGATGACACGGTCCTCGGGCGTCCGCGTGCCGGCGGGAGATGAGCACGACCGGACGGCCCAGCCGCAGCCAGTAGGCGATGTGGTCGGCCTTGCACGTGAACTTGAATTCGGTCGCGGTCTCGCCCCGAAACCCGACTTCTGTGCCCTTCACCTGGGCCAGGACGGCGACACCGGTGACTTCCCGATCGGCGTCCACGAACTCGATCTGACCATCGATGGCGAAGTCACGTTTCGTGTCGTTCCACACATGGCCGGCGTCGGAGACGGCCTTGTCGACGAATGCCTCGCCCCGGAACCCAGCCCGCTGCTGGACGCTGCGCTGCGGCATCCGATCAGTGCTTCGAGAAGGACACCGGAGTGCCCGCCGTAGCCCGGCCGGATCTGGGAGGCCGAGGCCACGCGTTGTTGTCCCACCCCATGGAGTGATCCTCCGTCCTTCACACCTGGTCCAGGTCAACTCAGGATAGGAGGGACCACCGACAACGACCCATGCACGCATGCGGGAGGAGACTCGGAGGCTGGGCACCTGGACAATTCGAGGGCTTCACTGACCTCGCCCACAGCGCAAGGCCTCGCGGGCCGGGGGTGTGATCACTGTTGTTCGGCCTTGGGCGGGGTGAGGTCGGGAGGGTAGCCCTTGGCGCGAAGAAATGCGTCGAGAGCTATGGCGACGATGTCACCGTGCTGGACGCCGTGGTCCGCGTGGTACCGGCGGATGCGCCGCTGGAGTTGGAGGGCGTCGGGGACGGCGTAGTTGATCTGCCCACGACTGGTATGACGGCCACTGATGACCTCCAGAGTGTCCGGATGAGGCGCCAACGGGTCGTCGGTCGGGTCGGATTGCGCGTCGAGAGCGTCAGCCAGTTCCCGCAGCTGACGGGCGTGGTGCGAGAGATCGGCCATGGGCTGCTCCAGTCCGGCCCACTAGTCGACTAGCTAGCCGCCTAGCCGCCTAGCCGCCTAGCCGCCTAGTCGACTAGTGGAATAGTCGGTGGGACGGGTGTCCGCGAACGGGAGAAGCGTTCGCGGACACCCCGGGAGATGTACGCCGCGTCAGAAGCCGCGTGCGGTGAGCCATTCGTCCAGGGCGACCGAGACGATGTCGCCGATGGGCAGGTGGTCGAGTTCGTTGTCGAGCGCGAAGCGCTTGATCCGCTTCTTGAGCTTCAGCGCGGCGGGGACCGACGAGTCGAGGCTCTCGCGCGTGATGATGCGCTGGTTGAGGATCACGGCCGTCTCGGGGATGTCCTTGGGACGACCAGGGCCGTGAGCCCACGGCGTTCCTTCGCTGGGTTCTGCATCCGGTCGCACGTACTGCTCTTGGTGAGATCCCGGACCATCGGTCCTCACCGGGAACGCGGCACCGCCCGCGACCGGTGAAGCTGCCGGACGAACTGCCACCTCGGCGGCCGGAGCCGCGCCAGCAGCCGCGGACGTGACGGGAGACGGGCCATGCTGCGCAGCGGGTTCGCTCGGCTGCGCCGGCCGCACCGCAGGAGCTGCAGGTTCGTGGGCCGGGACTACAGGCGTCACCTGCTGCTCCACCGGCTCCCCACCGGGCCCCGCCTCGGGGGCGACGACCTTCGCGCCAACCGGCGAACTGGCGGCCGGCTCCGGCACGAAGCCGGCCGGCGTCTGGGCGGTCTGCTTCGCGTAGCTCTGTGTGACTTCGGGTACCGCCTCGGTTCGGCCCTGCGCCGACGCCTCGGTGGGAACGGCGGGAGGCGTGGGCTGAGCCTGCGGCTCGCTGGCAGAGGGATGGCCGTTGTCCTGGGTGGCGGCCTGTTCGGCGGCGTATTGCTCGGGGGTGAGCTCGGCGGCCGGGGGAGGGGGCGGCGGAGCCGCCTTCTTCGTCCCGCCGCCGAGGGTGCGACCGGCGCGGCGGGCCGGAGGCTTCAGCTTCTCGTTCTTTTCGGTCATGCTGCGGTCAGCTCCTTCATGAGCTCGGCGTACTCGCTCAGTTCGGTCGGGATCTCGCCGAAGGCCTCCATGTAGTGGACCCAGGAGTGGATGGTGGTGTCGGCGAGCGGGAAGGCCTCGTCGCGGTCCGGGCCGATGCCCTCGCCCTGGTCAGGGTCGAGGAGTTGGTCCTTTGCCCGACTGGGCAGGCTGGTGCGGTCGTCGGCTTTGACCATGACGACGTGGGCGGTGACGCCGTGGTCGTTGCGTGCGGCGGCGCGCTCGGCTTCGTCGAAGGTGGCCACGAGCTTGCGGCGCTCGATCTTGGTGGGGGCGACCGGCACGAGCAGCAGGTTCGCCTCGGTTACAGCCTCGTGGAAGATGCGGGCGCTGCCGCCGCCGGCGTCGACCACGATCGCGCCGAACTCGGCGCGCTTGACCCGGATGTACTCGGCGATGTCGTCGAACGGGTACCGCTCGACGACCAGGTTCTCGGGAATCTCGAAGCCGGCGGCCTGGGCGACCTTGAACCAGTCGTAGGCGGACTGGCTCGTCGCGTCGGCGTCCAGCAGCAACGTGGGCAGGCCCAGGACGACGGCGTAGTAGAGGGCGATGAACCAGGCCGAGGTGGTCTTGCCGGTGCCGCCCTTGAGCATGCCGACGACGATCACGAACGCGTCCCAGACGTGTTCTGTGGCTGCGGCCAGGGTCTTGTGACGGGTGTTCTCGTTCACGTGTGCTTGATCTCCTGAAATGGGTCGGGGTGTCGTGTTGTGCGCGCGTCGGCGAGCGGGACGACGACGGGGGTGCCCGTGCTGCCCTAGCGCGGCCGGCATGGCGCACGGCCGCCTTCGTGGTCTGCCAGGCAGGGTCGGGAACACCCACGAGGACGTGGTGGCTCATGGCCGCTTCCTCGCGTCGTGGGCCGGTCCGTGGTGGTGCTGGGGCCGCATGCGGGTGCCTGCTTGGTGCAGGAGCCGGTAAACGGTGGCGACGGAGTAGCTGTGCTCCCTGGCGAGCTCGGGGACCGTGGCTCCGGCTTCGTACCGTGCGCGCAGGGACAGCGCGACCTTGTACCGTTCGGCGGCCCGGGCTGCCGCGCGCACCCTCAGGGTCTGCTGGGTGGTGCGTACAGTGCCGCCGGCCTCGATCAGCAGGCGCCGGGCACTCCGCCTCGTCTCTCCCGCCGCTGCGGCGAGTTCGGTAAGAGTTGCGCCGTGCTGCTCGTACAGGGTGCGCAGACGGGCCGCGAGTCGCTGGCGGGCATGGGGGTTCTGCCGCATCCGGCGGGTCTGCCAGGAGCTGCGCATGACGGTCCCTGCGTCGTGCAGCCGATTGAGGACGGTGCCGTAGGACAGGCCGCTGGCGGTGACGAGTTCGTCGACCGTGGCACCGGCCTCGTACTGCTGGCGCAGGGCTTGGGGTGTCACCGCCTCGCTCGCGTCAGGGGTGACCGGGGGTTCTGGGTTCATGCGACGGACTCCCATTCGCTGAGGGCTTCGGCATGGGCGGCGGCCAGCTCGTCGTAACTGCGCTGGTCGGATGGGGTGATGAGGATCAGCCGGCCGTCTGTGGCGACCCGCCAGTCGGCGGCCGGGCGTCCTGTGGCCGGGTCGAGGACGCGCCCGTCGGGGGCGTGCCACGTGGGCGGGATCTCGTCGGGGCGCGGCACGGGTACCAGGACCTGACGGCCGTCGCGGACGATCACTACAGCCCTGCTGCGGTGCTCCGCAAACCGGTCCAGTGCCTCCTGGTAGGCCGCCCGCTCCGCCGTGTGAAGGGCCTTGCGCCGGGCCGCGATGCCCCAGGTGCCGTGTTGCTTGGCGACCTTGGTCCAGCCCTGTGCCGGCGCTGCGGTGTGGTCGTTGTCGGCGTCCGGGAGGCGGATGCCGAAGCCCTCGAGGGCACGTGGCGCGAGGGTCCAGGTCTCACCGGTGTGCTGGATGAGGCCGTGGTCGGCGAGGCGTTTCAGGGTCCGGTAGGTGGTGGCGCGGGAGACCGAGGTAGTGCCGACGAGCTCAATGACCGTCTGGTTCGGGTGCACGTGCAGGGCGCTGATGATCACGAGGGCGGCGCTGCCGAGGGCGTGGTGGGCGAAGGCGTCGTGGCCCATGAGTCGGCTGAGTACGGTGGAGTCGATGTCGGCCGTCGTGGCCGTCTCAGAGGTGGTCCACTCCCCAAGTGCCGGGTCGGGGGGGAACTGAGTGGACCGGAAACGAGACAACAGAGCCGGGCCACCGTGACCCGCGATGTTGCCGTTGCCCAGGTACCAGGTCGAACCCTCCCGGCCATGACCCACCCGCAGACGCCGCAACCAGCCTCCCGGCTTCAGGATCGTCTCGTAGACGACCCGCAGCGTCGTGCGGGAGACTCCGGCTTCCTCTGCGGTCTGCCGCTCACTGGCGTGGTGCAGGGGGCCGCCCGCGGTCTCGGCGAAGTTCAGGTGCGCCCGCAGCACCCGCAGCGCGGTCCGTCCTCGCTCCCCGCGCCAGGGCGTGGTCTCGATGCGGTCCCGCAGCGCGGCGAGAACCTCGTACGCGTCGTGCCGGGAGCTCAGCGCGATGGTGGTGCTGATCGTCTTGGAAGCGCTGTTCCAGACCCGGCGGATGTAGTCCAGGGCGCGTGTCTGCCCGGAGCGCAGCGCGATGCTGCGGGTGTGCCGTCCGCCTTCGTGCTCGGGGTGCAGCAGGAGTTGGGTGAGCTGGTCGATGCTGCCGCCGGCGCGGGCGACGTGGCAGGCGATGGCCGCGGTGATCCGGTGTCCGTGCTCGGCCGCGCCCTGGCGGTCCCCGCGGGGGATCACGGTCCGGCCGTCGGAGGAGAGTCGGCTGTAACTTCCGGTGGCGTAGCGGCCGGTGAGGTCTCCGAGCAGAATGAGATCGGTTGCGGCCGACGGAAGTTGGGCGTAGCCCAGAACAACGCCGTTGAATTGGGATGCGTTTGGTCGAGAGAGGTCGTGATGGGTGTTGTGCGTCACGGTGGGGTCGTCTCGCAAAGACGTGGACGCCACCCAGGCCCGCTAAAACCACGGGTGGTGTCCGGAATCGACCTCCATCGGTGCCAGCGAAGCCTCCAGGATTGCCGTCCTGGAGGCCCTCGCAAGCCTGGCCCCGAGCGGAGGCAGGCGTCCCCATCGCAGCTCGACCGAGGTCGAATCAGAGCCCCGCCAGAGTGGTCCCACTCTTGATCCACACCGGTCAACTCAGGTCCTCCAGAGGCCTGTTGAAGAGGCTGTTGCCTCTGACTGCCTCCGAGCGACCCGGGTCGAACCGGGGTCGAATCAGAGCGGTTTCCTCTGACTGCCTCCGCTCGCCTCTGCAACCCGTCCTAGCAGGTCACAGCCTCATCGCCTCGCATAAGCGCAGGTCAGAAAGATGCGCTAGCTGTACCACTGGTTCCTGGCGAAGGCGGTGGTGTGCGGCATGGCTGCGGCTCCCGTCGTTGGGTGATGGCGACATCGTCCGGAAGCGCGTCGCGGCGCCGCAATACCTCTTCCGTCTCACGGAAGGGGATCGGCAAATGGCCTGTTCAGAGCATGCAATCCCTTGTTGGGCTGAGCCGGGATGGGCTCGGGCCGTCACGTGGCGCCGTGCCTGCATCGGTGGGCTGCGTGTCCACTTCAGTGCTGTCGACTCGCGGGGGCCGACGCCGGACGTCTGTCTCGATGCAAGATGCGCACGGGTGTCACAGGTGGCGGACTGGGCGCCAGCCCTCGCGGGGGACAGCTGCCAACAGGTCACGGGTGTAGGCGTGTTCGGGTGCGGTGAGTACCTGGTCGGTGGTGCCGCGCTCGACGACACGGCCCTGGTGCATCACGATCAGCTCATCGGTGACCTGCTGTACCACGGCGAGGTCGTGGGTGACGAAGAGGTAGCCGATGCCGAGTTCGTCGCGCAGGTCGGCGAGGAGATTGAGCACCTGCGCCTGGATGGACACGTCGAGCGCGGAGACCGCCTCGTCGAGTACAAGGACTTTCGGGCGGGACACGAGGGCACGGGCCATGGCCACCCGCTGGCGCTGCCCGCCCGAGAGGGCACTCGGTGTCGAGCGTGCCATCCGGGCGTCCAGGCCTACTTGGTCGAGGAGCTCGGCGGCACGGTCACGGCGCCGGTCGCGGTCGGGTTCGTGCAGGCGCAGGAGCTCATCAATGCCCACGCCAATGGTCTGGCGGGGATCGAGGGAGGCGTACGGGTCCTGGAAGACGAGCTGGATCCGGCGGGCGCGCCTCAGCCGCTCGGCGCGGCCGTGGCGGGTGGACCTGCCCGTGTTCAGTGATTCGCCATCGATGCTGACGGTGCCCGCCGTCGGGGTCTCCAGGCCTACGAGCATCCGGGCGACGGTGGTCTTGCCGGAGCCGGACTCGCCGACGATACCCATCGATCCGCCGGGCGGGAGGGTCAGGGACACGTCGTCGACGGCGACCCTGCCGCCGTCGAACTCCTTGCGCAGCCCGGTGGCTTCCAGAACGGGCGTGGTCATGGTGTCGTCTCCAGGAGGCTTCCGGCGGCGGTGAGTTCGGCCACCCGGTGGCAGGCGACCAGGTGGGTGCCGTGTGCTTCGAGTCGCGGCCGGACCGAACGGCAGCGCTCCTCGGCGAAGGCGCAGCGGTCGGCGAAGACGCATCCCGTCCCGGCCTCGAACGCCGACAGAGACCGGCCGGGAAGGCTGACCGGGCGAGCCCGGGTGCCGACCGCCGGACGGGAGCGCAACAAGCCTGCGGTGTAGGGGTGTTGGGCGGTGCGATGCAGACCTTCGGAAAGGGCGAGTTCCACGATGGTGCCGGCGTACATCACGGCGATGCGGTCGGTGACCGCAGCGGCCAGATCGAGGTCGTGGGTGACCAGCACCATGGCGAGGCGGTGCCGGTGGCGCTGTTCGTCGAGGATGGCCATCACCTCCTGCTGGGTGGTCACGTCGAGCGCGGTGGTCGGCTCGTCGGCGAGCAGCAGCCGGGGTTCGGCGGCCAGGGCCGCGGCGATCATCACGCGCTGGAGGAGACCGCCTGACAGCTGGTGCGGGTGCTGGCGCAGCCGCTGCTCTCCGTCGGGGATGCCGACCTCGGCGAGCTGCCGTATCGCCTGCTCGGCGGCCTGCCTGCGTGCAACGCCCCGCGAGCGGACCAGGACTTCGGTAAGGAAGTCGCCGATCGTGCGTACGGGGTTGGCGGCGGTGCGCGGATCCTGCGGGATCATCGCTACCTGGCCGGCGCGGAAAGCGCGTAGCTCGGACAGGTTCATAGCGGTCACGGAGCGTCCGTCGAAGCTGATGCCGCCTGCTGTGCGGGCCCCGGCGGGCAGCATGCGCAGCACGGCCTTGAGGCTCATGGACTTGCCCGACCCGGACTCGCCGACCAGGCCCAGGGAGTCACCGGGCCGGACGGCGTACGAGACGTCGTGCAGCACGGTCCGTCCGTCCCGCAGGTCGATGCGGAGGTCGGCGATGTCGAGCAGCGGCTGCTCTTCCGTAGGCGCGTTCATGCCCGTGCTCCTGCCGTGTCCGTGTTGCCTGTCCGTTCGCCGATGGTGTTGACGGCGAGGACGACGAAGATGATCAGCACGCCCGCGGAGAGCGACTGCCAAGGTGCACCGCCCAGCAGCGCCGACTGCCCCTGGGCGACCATCAACCCCCATTCCGCGGAGGGTGGTTGGACTCCGAGTCCCAGGTAGGAGACCGCTGCCAGGTCCACCAGCGCCGAGCCGAAGGCGATCGCGGACTGGGCGCGGATCACCGGCCACACGGCCGGGGCCAAGTGGCGCAGGCAGATGGCCCAGCCGCCGAGGCCGTGGCTGCGCAGCGCCTCGACGTAGGCGAGGTTGCGTTCGCGGACGGCGATGGTGCGAGTGACGCGCGCGATGTACGGCGTGTACGCGAGGGCGAGCGCGGTGACCGGGGCGAGGAATCCGGTGCCGATCATGGCGACAGCCAGGACGGACAGCAGCAGGCCGGGGAAGGCGAAGAAGAAGTCGAGGATCCGGCTGGTCACCGCGTCGAACCAGCCGCCCAGCCAGGCGGAGGCGATGCCGAGGGCGGTGCCCAGCACGGTGGCCGTGGCGATGATCAGCGTGGGACCGAGCAGGCTGAGTCGGGCGCCGTACAGCAGCCGGGACAGGACGTCCCGGCCGAGATCGTCGGCCCCCAGCCAATGGGTTGGGGAGGGACCGGAGTTGGCGGCCAGGATGTCGGTCGCCGTCGGATCGTACGGGGCGATCAGCGGGGCGGGTACGGCGGCGAGGGCCAGAAGGACCATGACGGCACCGAGCGCGGCCGAGAGGATGTCGACGCGGCCTCTCCAGCCGGGCTTCTCCGCAGGGAGGGTGAGAGCGGTCGCCGTCATCGGGCCTGCCCTTCGCGGGTCTTGGCCGCGGCGCGGATGCGGGGATCGAGCGCGCGGTGCAGGAGGTCGGTGGCGGTGGTGGTGAGGATGAAGGCGGCCACCATCAGCAGGCTGATCGCCAGGACGACGTTGCTGTCCTTGCCGGCGACGGACTGGACGAGGAACGAGCCGATGCCGCCGATGCCGAAGGCCTGCTCCACGACGACCGTGCCCGCGATGAGTCCGGCGACCGCGAGCCCGGACACGGTGGTGATCTCCGGTGCCGCGTTGCGCAGCACGTGCCGGCGGAAGACTCCGGCCGGGCTCAGGCCCCGGGAACGAGCGATGGCCACGTGTTCCTGGCCGAGTTGTTCCCGCAGGGACGCGCGCACGACCTGGGACAGGTAGGCAGCCCAGGACAGGGCGAGCGCGAGGGCGGGAAGGATCAGTCCGCGCAGTCCGCCGACGCCGGTCGAGATCGCGGGCAGCCAGCCCAGCCAGAGGGCGAAGACCTGGATGAGCAAGGTCGCGGCGACGAAGGAGGGCACGGCGACTCCGACCCCGGACAGGACGGTCAGGGCGGCGGAGCCGGGCCTGCTGAGTGCTCCGACGATTCCGGCGCCCAGCCCGCCGACCATGATGAGCAGCGCGGTCAGGCTGACCAGGGCCAGGGTCTGGCCGACGCGGGGTGCGAGGAGAGAGGAGACGCTCTGCTGGTACTGGAGCGAGGTCCCGAAGTCGCCGTGCAGGCAGCTCTTCAGCCAGTGGAGGTAGCGCAGCGGCAGGGGTTGGTCGAGGCCGTTGGCGTGGCGGATGACCGCGATCTGCGCCGCGGTGGCCTTGGAACCGGCCAGCCGGGAGGCCGCGTCGCCTGGCGAGGCCGCCAGCGCGAGGAAGATGACCAGGCTGGAGGCGAGCAGGGTCAGCAGAGCGCCTGTGACGGTGCGGAGTGCGGCGCGCATGGTGGAAGCCCCTTACTTGGCCGAGCCGATGACGGCGAGCGAGGGCTGGAAGATCGCGGCGGTGGTGAGGGGGGCACCGGTGACGCGCTTGTTGAGGTAGGTGACCTCGTTGATGCTCAGCAGCGGGACGGACCAAGCGACGGCCTCGTACCGGGCCTGCGCCTGGACGATGTAGTCGGCGCGCTTGCCGGCGTCCGTGGTCTGCCGGGCCTTGGCGATGAGACCGGCGGTCTTGGCGTCGTTCCAGCCGATCCAGTTGAACTGGCCGTCCGGGACCGGGCCGAGGGCGAGGTAGTCCAGTGGGTCGGCGACGCTGAGGAAGCCCTTGGTGAGCAGGAAGTCGATGCCGGCCCGCGCCTTGGGGTCGTAGAAGGCGGTGTTGAACTGGAGCGGCTGCAGTTGCTTGATCTGCACCTTGAGTCCGATCCTGCGGGCCTGCTCCTGGATCAGGGTGACGGTGGTGACCTCAGTGGCATCGCCTGCCTGGACACCGATGGTGACAGTGTTGTCCTTGAGCGGGCTCTGCGCGAGCTCCTTCTTCGCCGCGGCCGGGTCACCGCCGGAACCGGGCTTGTCGAGCTTGGCGTACGCGCTCTGGAAGGTCTGTTTCGCCTCCGCATCCCATCCCGACAGTGGGATGAACGTGTAGAGCGGGGTGGCGCTGTTACGGAAGACGGCGGTCGCGAGGGCCTTGCGGTCGATCACCTTGAGCAGGGCCAGGCGGATGTGCTCGTCCTTGCCCGCGGGAGTGCCGTTGGGGGCCAGCTGGTACGAGCTGAGGCCGGAGCCCTGGTGGATGGCGCCGTTCGTCGTGTTCGCCAGGGCTGGGAGGGCGGCGGCGGGGACGCCGAAGGCGCCGTCGAGCTGGCCGGACTTCAGTCCCAGGGGCAGGTTGGTGGTGTCGGCGACGAAGGAGACGTCGACCTTGGCGGCGCGGGCACGGAACGCCTTGTCCCAGTAGGCGTCGTTGCGGACCAGCCGGATGCTGGTGTTGGCCTTCCAGTCCGCGAGCTTGAAAGGCCCGGTGCACATCACACCGTTCGCGCCCTTGCCGTACGAGCTGCCCTTCTTCTTGATGAAGTCGGCCTTGGCGATGACCCCGGAGGTGGCCGCCATCTCCTTGTTGAACAGCTCGTCCGGCTGCTTGAACTTCACCGTGACCTCGAGCGGGCCGGTGGCCTTGATGGAGGTGACGTCGACGAAGTTGGGGAAGTTGTTGGAGGCGACCTTGTCGTCGAGGTTGCGGTTGAGGCTGTAGGCCACGTCGGTGGCGGTGAGTGGTGAGCCGTCCCAGAACTTCACCCCCTCGCGGATCTTGTAGATCAGGGTGGTGGAGTTCGGGTTGGTCCAGGAGGTCGCAAGGCCCGGCGCGTAGGAGAGATCGGCCTTCATACGGACCAGGGTGTCGCAGAGGTTGGCGACCATGACGTTGGAGCTGTAGTCGCCGGCGTGTGCGTAGTCCAGGCTGGCGGGCTCGCCGGCGGGCAGGTCCCAGCGGAGGGCGCTGATGTCGCCCTTGGCCGCGGGCGTGGTCACCTCCACGGCGGGAGTGGAAGCGGACGAGGCGCTCCCGCCGGAAGCGGCCGACTGGCCGCCGGTACACGCCGTGAGCCCCAGGAGGGGGACGGCTGCCAGGAACGGCAAGCGGGATGCACGGAGCTTCGGGGACACGAAAGCCTCCCAGGCAGGGGTGGGGTGCGGCGCGAGGCCGAGGCGGCGGCAAGAGGGCCCGTCCCGCTCGTCGCGGTTCCCCGACAGTGACAGGGACCGAATACCTTGTCAACGAAGACAAAGTAACGACCAGGTTTCCCCACCCCCCTGGGGAAGGCGTCATGCCCGCGCTGCCGTGACCGCGCCCAGCTGCGCCACCAGGGCCTCGCCCGCCACCCGGATCAGCCCGCCGGATCCCAGTGGCCGATCAAGGTCGGAGATCACGGCGTTGCCGATTGCCAGACACAGCAGGCCGTACGCGGTGCCGCGCCGCACGGCCGGTGTGCTGTCCGGGAACTCGGCGGCCAGTCCCGAGTCGATCGCGCCCAGCATCAGCCGGTAGCCCGACATCATCGCCTCACGCAACTTCTCATCGCTCTGACCTGCCCTGATGAGCTCCAGAATGACGGCGGTCTCATCGCCCACGCTCAGGAACCAGGGGCCGAAGAGGTGGTCCATCGCGACCCCGAGCCGCTGCTCGGGCGGGGCCTGCTCCACGGCGGTGGCGAAGGCTCGGTCGTCGCGTTCCTGTACCCATTCCACGAGTGCGAGCAGCAGGTCGTCCCGGTTGCCGACGTAGTGCCGGACGTGGCTGCGGCTCAGTCCGGACTCCTCGGCGATCTTCTCCAGCGTGGCGCCGGCCAGTCCGTTCCTGGCCAGGCACCGGCTCGCCGCCTGAAGAACCTGCTGCCGCCGCTCGGCGGCCAGACTCGGGCGCCCCATGGCTGATGTGCCTCCCCTGCGATCCGAGCATCAGATGGGCTGAAGCATCGCACACCGCGACGATCAGGCTCCTGATGCCGAGCTTTTGTTTGTCGGTATTGAAAAACTAAGGCAGCGATGCCACTGTGGGCGAATCCGCCGGGCTTCCCGCCCGCGCCTCGACCCCACGACAGCATGTGAGGCTGCCCCGTGAACGTGCCTTTCGAGACCGTCACGCCCGCACCCGTCGACCCCACCGCCCTGCCGTTCAGGGTCCGGATGCGGGACGGAGTCCGGCTGGCCACCGACGTCTACCTGCCCGAGGGTGAGTCGGTCGACGAGCCCGGCCCGACCATCCTGGTCCGGCTGCCGTACGACAAGTCCGGGACGTACGCCTCGATGCCGCTCATCGCCCGCTACCTGACCGGGCGCGGCTACCGTGTCGCCGTCCAGGACGTGCGCGGCAAGTTCCGCTCCGAGGGCGAGACCCTGCTGTTCGTCAACGAGGTCCACGACGGCTACGACACCCTGGAGTGGATCACCCATCAGCCCTGGTCCGACGGCATCGTCGGCATGTGGGGCGACTCGTACTACGGCTACACCCAGTGGGCCGCGGTGGCGAGCGGACACCGTGCACTGCGCGCCATCGCGCCCCGCGTCACCGGCACCGAACTCGGCCAGGTCGTCGACAACCCCGACGGCACACGGGACGTCGAGATGGGCATCCACCTGGGTTACATGGCCACCCACTACGTCGGCCCCGACACCTACGAATGGGAGCCGGACCCCGGCCACCGCCCCCTGATAGCCCCCTTCGAGGAGTTCTTCCGGACCCTGGGCCGCCGCTCACCCTCCTTCGACGTCGCCTTCCCCGAGGAGGTCCGTCTGCGCCGCTGGCCCGAGGGCCACCCCTTCGACCACCGGGCCGTCCCGGTCCTGCACACCGTCGGCTGGTACGACAACTGTGCCCCCTGGCACTGGCGCGACATCGAGGAACTCGCCCGCCGTCCCGACTGGGCCAACCAGCAGTACCTGCTGATCGACGCCATCGACCACGAGAACTACCACCTCTCCGGCGCCCCCTACGACGACGAGTCGCGCGACCACGCCCTCGACCAGAACGCGTTCCGCGCCCTGCTGCCGGGCTACCTCGACCCGGCACTCGACTTCTTCGACATCTTCCTGCGCCAACAGGGCAACCCCGCCGACCTGCCGCGCGTGCGCTGGCATCTCGTCCACGGCGGCGAGGAAGGCTTCCGTAAGGACGCTCACTGGCCACCAGCCGGCAGCCGGGTCGTGAGCCTCCACCTGGGACCGGACGCCGGAACCCCGGACGGCGACACCCCCGGCCTGCTCAGCCCGACCCCGCTCGAAATTCCCAGCGCGGCGAGCTGGACCCACGACCCCGAGGACCCGGTGCCCTCGGCTGCACCCAACGCCTTCGCCTACCTCCAGACCAACCCACGCCTGCACGAGTGGTCCAAGCGACGCGACGTCCTGGTCTTCGACGCCGAACCGACCCCAGCACCTCTCGACCTGGCGGGCCCGGTCTCCCTCGACATTGCTCTCACCACCACGGGACCTTCCACCCATCTCTTCGCGAAGCTGCTGGATGTCCACGCGAATGGTGACGCCGAACTCGTCGCCCATGGCCGCGTACACATCGAGAACCCGGCGAGGCGGTTGACGCTCAGCCTCGGTCACGCCGGATACAGGCTGCGCACCGGGCACCGACTGCGTCTGCATCTCCACAGCAGCGACTTCCCCGAGTTCGTCCTCCATCCGGGCACCGGCGAGAACCCATGGCTCGCGACCCGCGGTGAGCGGACAACCCAGCGGATCCGGCTGGGTGGCGCCGACGGTGCTCGTCTCGTTTTGACCGTTGCGTCTCCGGAACATTGACCTGGCGCACACTTGACGGATGAATGCGGAAATAGAGGCTGCGGGCGGGTCCGATTCCCGCCTGTCCGGCCGACCGGACCACGTTTTCCCCATCTAAGGAAGACCGAGAAAGACAGAGGAGCTCCCTTGGACACCCCCGTACGCATCGGACTGATCGGCTACGGCTTCGGCGGCCGTGTCTTCCACGCCCCGCTGCTCGCAGCTGCCCCGGAATTCGAGTTCCTGGGCGTGGTCACCACTTCGCCCGAGCGCCGGACCCAGGTCGCCCAGGACGTACGCCGGCCGACCTTCGAGTCACTGGAGGATCTGGCCCGCGCCGGCGCGGAGGCGGTCGTTGTCTCCACCCCCGCGGCCACGCACATCCCTTTGGTGCGGCAGGCGCTGGAGCTGGGCCTGGCCGTCGTCTGCGACAAGCCATTCGCACTCGATGCGGCCTCGGCGCGTGCGACCGTCGAGTTCGCGGAGAAGCAAGGCCGTCCGCTGACGGTCTACCAGAACCGCCGTTGGGACTCCGACTTCCTGACTCTGCGGACACTGCTGGACAGCGGCGAAATCGGCACCGTGCTCCGCTACGAGTCCCGGTTCGAGGTCTTCAGCCCCGAAGCAGGTGCTCCTGCCGCGGGCGGCGGCACCCTCGTCGACTTCGGCAGCCACTTGGTCGACCAGGCTCTGGTGCTGTCCGGCCCGGTGGAGCGGGTATACGCGGAGATGCACCACCACGAGGGCGAGGACGGACTCGACGACGACGTTTTCCTGGCACTGACTCATCGCAACGGAGTGCAGTCCCACCTGTGGGGCAGCTGGCGTCAGGGTGCTGCGGGACCCAGTCTGCGCGTCACGGGGACCACGGGCACCTTCGTCATCGACCACAGGGACAGTCAGGACCGCGCGTTGATGCGCGGTGCGACCCCGCAATCCGAGGGTGACAGCTGGGGGAGCGAGCCCGAAGACCTTTGGGGCCAGGTTCGACGCGGAGACGTTGTCGAGTCCATCCGTTCGAACCGCGGCAGGTGGGACCTGTTCTATACCGCCTTCGCCGCCGCAGTCCGGGGTAAGGGACCTGTTCCCGTCGACCCCTGGGATGCGGTGGCCACTGCCACCGTCCTGGACGCCGCCCGGTCCAGTGCCCACGATGGACGGGTGGTGCGCCTGCCTTGACAGACCAGATGATCCGCATCTCCGGCGCGATGGATGAACAGCAACACGCCGCGAGGGGAGAGCGGCACACGCGCCTACTTCGACGGCGGCGTCATTCGTAACCACCTGGGCTGTTGTCGGCTTGCCGCACCGACGGGCCATAAGGGGTGCTCGGGTGTCGAAGCGCGGACCGCGGAGGCGTGCCGGGTGGAGTGCCTCAACCCTGGCTGGAACCAACGGGGCTGACGAGCGTCAGCCAGGCGTAGGCCGCATCACGATCTCCGGCGAGGTAGCCGAAGTCCGGTCTGTCATACGGCAGATGCGTCTCCTGGACTTCGCCGATCCCGATCGGATGGGGCTGCTCGCCATGAGTATGGGAGCGATCGTCGCCGGGATAGTGGCAGATGAGGAGCCTGGAATCCGCGCCCTGTGCATGTGGTCGCCGGCGATCAGAGTGGTGCGACAGATCCCCGATGGGGCCCTGCAAGGGTCGGGATGGTCGGGCAAACGATTCCGGAACCTGACTTCTGAACCGCTGGTCGATAGAACGCGTACTCAGCTGCGCTTCACCGTGGCCTTGCACCTAAGGCGTGTTGCCGAGGTATTCGTAAAATTGGTGGACTCTCATTGGCAATGCGGCTGATATCTTCTGTATTTATGAACGAGAGTGTGTATGTGGGAAATGCGGGCAAGGATGCGCCACTGGATCGAGGATGGTTGCTCGGTCATTTCAAGGATGCCGATGATCCTCGCCATGCTGATGCGGTAGAGGTCAAGTGGGGGATCCATCCACGTGGTGACGAGCGATTGCAGTGGGTGAGAGGTGAAGAGCGGACCGCTCTCTTGGTGCTCATCAGTGGCCGATTTCGCGTGGATTTCCCAGAACGTAGTATTTTTCTGGAGCGGCAAGGAGATTACGTTGTCTGGGGTCCCGGAGTCGACCACTCCTGGTTCGCGGAAGAGGAATCCGTGTTGTTGACGGTTCGATGGCCGTCAATATCTGGTTATGCGGTGACGCGGGAATAGTTCACACCGGCGGAACCGGCCATGTATTGCGACGGGCACCTGTTTCGCTCGACATGAGGCGGCTCCGGCCGGCCCTGGCTGGTCGGAGCCGCCTCATGCGCGATGGAGAGGGCTCGTCAGACGGCGGGCTCGGGAGCCGGGTTGCCGTAGTAGGCGTCGGGGCCGTGTTTGCGGGTGTAGTGGCGGGCCAGGAGGTGCGGCGGTGGCGGGGCGGTGGGGGAGAGGGTCAGAGTGTTGATGGCCATCTCGGCGACGGCCTCGCAGATGATGGAGTGTTCCAGGGACTTGCGTGCGGTGCTGCCCCAGGTGAAGGGGCCGTGGTTGGCGACGAGCGCGGCGGGGACCTCGGCCGCCCGCCTGTCGTCGCTCTCCAGCAGGTCGACGATCACGCGACCGGTGTTGTACTCGTAATCCTTCGTGCACTGGTCGGCGGTGAGGTCAGGGGTGCAGGGGACGGGGCCGTTGAAGGTGTCGGCGTGGGTGGTGCCGAGGACGGGTATGTCGCGTCGGGCCTGGGCGAAGGCGACCGCGTGGGTGGAGTGGGTGTGGGTGACGCCGCCTATGGAGGGGAAGGCCAGATAGAGGCAGCGGTGGGTCTCGGTGTCGGTGGAGGGGCGCAGTTCGCCGTCGACGACCCTGCCGTCGGACAGCCGGACGGTCACCAGGTGGTCGAGGGCGAGGTCCTCGTAGGGGATGCCTGAGGGCTTGATGACGAAGACCCCCGCCTCGCGGTCGACACCGCTCACGTTGCCCCAGGTCAGCGTGGCCAGACCGGCCCGGGGGATCGACAGGTTGGCCGCCAGTACCTCGTCCCGCAGGCCGTCACGGACTCGTGCGGTCATCGGTGGTCTCCTTGCGTGTGGATCACGGGTGTCAGAGGGCCTGGGCGAGGCGGTGGTAGGCGGCGTTCCAGCGGACTTCCTTGGCGAACTGCTCGGTGTGGGTGTTCTCGTCGATGGTGAGCAGCTCGACGCCGGTCATGGCGGCGTAGTCGGTGAGTGTCTCGACGTCGACGGCCGAGCTGAGCACGGTGTGGTGCGGGGCGCCGGCGAGCAGCCAGCTCTCGGCCGACTCCGCCAGAGAGGGGCGTGGCTTCCACACGGCCCTGGCGACCGGCAAGCGGTGCAGGGGTTCGCTGGGGGTGATGACGTCCACGGTGTTGGCGGTCAGCCGGAAGCGGTCGCCGAGGTCGGAGAGGCCGACGACCGTGGCGGGACCGGGGGCCGCGTTGAAGACCAGGCGGACCGGGTCCTCGCGGCCGCCGATGGACAGGGGGTGGATCTGGCAGCTGGGGCGGCCGTCGGCCACCGAGGGGCAGACCTCCAGCATGTGGGCGCCGAGGACGCGAGGGGTGCCCGGGCCGAGGTGGTAGGTGTAGTCCTCCATGAAGGTGGTGCCGCCGGGCCGGCCTTGGCCCATGACCTTCATCGTGCGCAGCAGGGCCGAGGTCTTCCAGTCGCCCTCGCCGCCGAAGCCGTAGCCGTCGGCCATCAGGCGTTGGACGGCGAGGCCGGGCAGCTGGCGCAGGCCACCGAGGTCCTCGAAGTTGGTGGTGAAGGCGGTGAAGCCGCCCTCGGTGAGGAAGGCGCGCAGGCCGATCTCCTGTCGGGCCGCGTACAGCAGCGAATCATGGCGGATGCCGCCGGGGCGCAGCGCGGGGACCATGTCGTACGACTCGACGTACTCGGCGGCGAGTTGGGCTGCCTCCTTGTCCTCGACCTCGTCCACGACGGCCACCAGGTCGTTGACGGCATACGTGTTCACGGAGTACCCGAACCGCAGTTGGGCCTCGACCTTGTCGCCCTCGGTCACGGCGACATCGCGCATGTTGTCGCCGAAGCGGGCCAGGCGCAGGGTGCGCGAGGCATGGCGGCCGACGGCGGCCCGCGCCCAGGCCGCGATCCGCCGTACGACCCTCGGGTCGGTGGCGTGCCCGGCGACGATCTTGCGGTCGATGCCGACACGGGACTCGATATGGCCGAACTCGCGGTCGCCGTGGGCGGCCTGGTTGAGGTTCATGAAGTCCATGTCGATGCTCGGCCAGGGCAGCGACAGGTTGTACTGGGTGTGCAGGTGCAGGAGGGGCCGGTCCAGGGTGCTGAGTCCGGCGATCCACATCTTGGCCGGTGAGAAGGTGTGCATCCACACGATCACGCCCACGCAGGTGTCTGAGGAGCTCGCCTCCTGGCACAGCCGCCGGATCGACTCGGCGTCGGTGAGGACCGGCTTCCACACGATCTTGACTGGGATCTTCCCGGGACCGCCGAGGGTCTTGGAGATGCTCCGGGACTGTTCGGCGACCTGGTGCAGGATGTCGTCGCCGTACAGGCCCTGGCTTCCGGTGAGAAACCAGATCTCCTGGTCGGGGTAGGGCGTGGCGTCGGTGTCCATGAGGGTTCCTTTCAAAGGGAGTTGACCACCGGGGCGGGGGTGCCGCTCAGGCGGAGGCCTGGGCGCGGATTCGGCGCAGGCGGTGCATGACCTCGTTGGCGCCGCGGCCGAAGTAGTCGTGCAGGAGCCGGTATTCGGCGTACAGCCGGTCGTAGGCCGCGGCCCGCCCGGGATCCGGCGGGTAGACGGCAGGGCGGGCCTTGCCCATGGCGTGGGCGGCGGTCCGGATGTCCGGGTACGCCCCGGCCGCGACGGCCGCGTGCATCGCCGCGCCGAGCGCGGGCCCCTGTGCCGAGTCGATGACACCGAGGGGGAGGCGGGTGACGTCGGCATAGATCTGCATCAGCAGCGCGTTCTTGGCCAGGCCGCCCGCGATGATCAGCTCCTCCACCGGCACGCCGGCGGTCTCGAAGGCTTCGATGATGGTGCGGGTGCCGAAGGCGGTGGCTTCCAGCAGCGCCCGGTAGACGTCCTCCGGACGGGTGGACAGCGTCAGGCCGACCACGACACCGCTCAGGTCGTGGTCGACGAGCACGGAGCGGTTGCCGCTTTGCCAGTCCAGGGCGATCAGCCCGTGCTCGCCCACCCGCTGTTCGGCGGCCAGGGCGGTGAGGTGTTCGTGCGAGTCGCGGCCGAGCGCGGCGGCCTCCTCGGCGTACGACGCGGGGAACCCGGTGCGCACGAACCAGCCGAAGATGTCCCCGACGCCGCTCTGCCCGGCCTCGTAGCCCCACAGCCCCGGCAGGATGCCGCCCTCGACGACCCCGCACATGCCCGGCACTTCGGCCCACTGGTTGCTGCTCATCACATGGCAGGTGGAGGTACCCATGATGGCGACCATCCGGCCGGGTTCCACCGCGGTGGCCGCAGGCGCCGTCACATGGGCGTCCACGTTCCCGACGCAGACGGCGATGCCTTCGGGCAGGCCAGTCCACGCCGCCGCCTCGGCCGTCAACCCCCCGGCTCGGTCGCCGAGTTGACCGATCGGCTGCTCCAGTTTGTCGGTCGCGAAGCCGGCGAAGCCGGGGTTGAGCGCGGCGAGGTAGTCGGCGGAGGGGTAACTGCCGTCCTGGAGCTGGCCCTTGTAGCCCGCCGTGCAGGCGTTGCGGACGTAACTGCCGGACAGGCGCCACACGATCCAGTCGGCGGCCTCGATCCAGCGGTCGGTCAACTCGTAGAGTTCGGGGTCCTCCTCCAGCAGTTGCAGGGCCTTGGCGAACTCCCACTCCGAGGAGATCTTTCCGCCGTACCGCTGCAGCCAGGGTTCCTTGCGTGCGTCGGCCAGTGCGGTGATGCGGTCGGCCTGGGCCTGTGCGGCGTGGTGGCGCCACAGTTTGACGTAGGCGTGCGGCCGGCCGGTGAGGCCAGGCAGTTCGCACAGGGGCGTGCCGTCGGCGAGCACCGGCAGCACCGTGCAGGCGGTGAAGTCCGTGCCGATGCCGATGACTTGGTCCGGCCGTACGCCGGAGCGGGCCAGCGCCTCGGGTACGGCGGTGCGCAGGACGTCGATGTAGTCGGCGGGCACCTGGAGGGCCCAGTCGGTCGGCAGCGGGGTCCCGTCGGGCAGCCGCCGGTCGAGGACGGCGTGGGTGTAAGGGTGCTCGGCGACGGCGAGTTCGGCGCCGTCGGCGACACGGACCACTACGGCCCGCCCGGACAACGTCCCGTAGTCGACCCCGATGACGCAGGGTTCGAGGTTCGCGCGGTCATCGTGCTGTGTGTTCACAACCGGCCGTCCTTCTGCTGAGAAAACGTGCTGGCAGAGGTACCGCGGAGTCGAAGTCCGGAGTATCGGCCAGTGTTCGAGATTTAGATATGAGGTGCGGGAATGGGGGAGGTGTCGGGTGACGGGCGGCAGGCGCTCTCCTGCCGCGGACGGAGTCCTCGTGTGGGGTCGTGCCCGCGAGCAGAGATTCTGACTGCGCAGTCATGTCTACGCAGTCAGATGTCGCACGTCAAGAGTCTGCATCGCATGGTCGAACCTGGTGACGGTGTTTCGCCCCTCGTCCTTCGTCAGGTTCTGGAGGGAGGGGGCCTACTGGACGAGTTCCCAGTCCTGCGAACCGTCCGTGAGCGCGGTCTGCAGAGTCAGCTGCGCCCCGGCGGTCGTGCCGGTCAGGTACAGGCTCGTGTTCTTGACGGACTGCAGTCTGTAGAACCCGTCGCTGGTCTTGACGAGGTTCCAGCTACCGGTGTTGCTGTTGTCGACCCACTGGCCGATCTTCTGACCGGCCGTGGCATTGCCGGTCCAGATGGCTGCCGCTCGGCCGCCCGACTTGTTCAGCAGGCTCACGCCGCCGCTCGGCTCGGTCGTCACGTGCCAGTACTGAGTGTCGGCGTTCGCCGCCGAGCCCGGGGCCTCCAGCCGTACGTCGGGAACATCCGCGTTGCCGATGTTCGCGTCGTTGGTCTTGTTGCCGGTGCCGATCACCTGGTCGGTCTTGCGGTTCACCAACTGGTAGTAGGCGCCGTCGGAGTGGCCGAGGTCGACCTCGGCGAACTTCAGGGTGGACGTGCCCTGGTTGTTGAGGATCACGATGCGGCCCGTGCTCGTGACGTACTGCAGATTGCGGCTGTAGCCGGCCGCCGAGGTCGTCTGGTACTCCTTCCACGTGCCGTCGCTGCGCCCGCTGTCGTTGACCCAGACGTTGCCGCTGCCGGCCGAGTTGTAGACCAGGCGTCCGCCGGGCAGCCTGATGAGGACCGGGCTGCCGCTTGTCGCGAGGGCGTGGGAGCCAGTGTCGACCGGCAGTGAGGTGACGCCTGTGCCGGTGGCGGAGCCGAGGTAGAACTTCAGCGGGTTGTCGGCGATCACGTACCTGGTGTTGGCCCCTCCGCCCCAGTACTCGAAGGTCAGCATCCACTTGCCGTCCGCCGTGCGGACGACGTTTGCCATGCCCGGGCGGCCACCGCCGATCTCCGTCTTGCCGCCGCCCATGTCCTGGTTCAGCCCGGCGATGTCGACGACGGTGGAGCTCCAAGCGGCACTCGTGCCGTCCCAGGTCCGGTGGGCGAGGATCTGGCCGTGCGAGTCCGTGGCGGTGTCGTTGGCGGGGTCCAGGGTGGCGGCGCCGGTGGTCGCGTTGAAGCCGGTGTAGTCGTTCTCGTCGGAGTAGTAGCAGACGAGTTGGCCCTTGTAGACCATCAGGTACGGCTCCCAGATGGGGTCCACCTGGTTGTTCGTGTTCGCGGCCGCGATGTTCTGACCGACGGCGCCTGCGCTGCCGCCCTGCCAGCCGCCGGTCGCGATGACGTTGACGACCTTCCACGTCGCGCCCTCGTCGGTGCTGGAGTACAGCGCGATGGCCACGTCCTTGCGGTCGCCGTCATTGGTGGGCGTCCAGTTCGGGTCGGCCGCCTTGTGCTCCTTGTAGTAGGCGTCGTCGCCCGACACGACGCCGGCGAGGAGGAGCGTGCCCTGCTTCAGGTTCCCGACGTCCTGGGGAAGCGTGTAGAGGTACGGGTTGGTCCAGTTGCTCGTGTACTTCGCGTACTGGGGGTCGCTGGAGAGGTACGCGGGAGCCTTGACCTCCGACAGCGCCTGCCAGGTCGTTCCGTGGTCGTCGCTCTTGTAGACCGGGATCGTCTGCCCGTCGGCGCTGCCCGTCGCTGTTACGACCGTCGACTTCTCGAACGACGCGACCAGCCGTCCGCTCGGCAGCTCCGCCGACTTCGGGTAGATCGCGCAGTTGCCGCGCCCCTTCAGGCATGGCTCGCTGCCGAGCTGGTAGAGAGTCCCGCCCGTCGGGTTGTACGCCTGTGCACTGACCATGGGTATTGCGAGGATCGCGGATGTAGCCGCGAAGGTTCCGAGGGCTCGTCCAAGCCTTCTTCTGTGCATGGCCCCTCCTCAGGGGAGATCGATCACGATGGGTTGGCTGCTTCGTGGGCCGACGTGCCGGCGGCGTCGGTGGAGACGAGGACGCGTACGTCCCAGGCGCCGAGGTCCAGCGCGGAGCCCGCGAAGATGGGGGCGCCCGTCAGGGCGTCGGACAGGTCCGCAGGGGCGGGGACGCTCGTGGGCTCCCAGCTCCAGTTGTGGACGATGTGGACACGGCGGCCGTCGGGTGAGGTTCCGGTGGTCGCGGTGACGGTCGCGGGCAGGTCGTGCCATCCGCTGCTCGGGGCCGGGGACAGCCACTCGGCCAGCGCCCGCGCGAGGTCGCGGCCCGGCACCGTGCCGACGCAGGTGATGCGGCCCTCTCCGTGGCGGCGGGTGGTGAGGGCGGGCCAGCGGCCGTAGTGCGGGTGCTCGTAGGTGGCGAGGACCTCGGAGTCAACGGCTGCGAGGCCCTCGATCCATTGCGTGGCCGTGGCCTCTGCGGGCACCTCGAACGGGCTGCCGGGCACGGCGCGGACCGGGACGTCGCGTGTGAGGTTGCCGAACTCGTCGTACTGGATGCCCGCGGCCGCCACGAGCCGTCCGGGTGTCGGCTCGTGCCGGGCGCGTGCCTCGTGGTCGGCGTAGCCGGTGCGGGGGCCGAGGACCAGGTGGCCGCCGGCGTGGGCGTATGCCTCCAGCCACTCGAGTGTGGAGTCGTCGACGACGTAGAGGGCCGGGGCGACCAGGACGGGGTGGCGCCGTACAGCCTCCTGCGGCGTCATCCCCGCCCGCTCGCCGTGCGGATCGTGCAGTTGGCGGGCGTGGACGATGCGGACCTGGCGGCCCGCGTCGAAGGCGCCGCGGTAGAAGGGGTCGAAGAACCGGTGGTATGCGGCGGCGTCCGGTTCGCCGTCGGCGGTCGCGAGTGGCGGGTACTTCTGCATCAGCCACTTGCTCGGCATCGAGTAGACCATTGTGATGTCCGCGTCCGGCTCAAGACCGGCGACCAACGGGCCGGCGGTGTCGAACTCGGCGCCGAGACGGGCCAGTTCGGCATAGGTACGGCCGGGCAGGCCGCTGTGTGGAAGGACTCCGCCCCAGTAGGTCTCCGCGCCGAAGCGCAGGGTCTGCCACTGCCAGTACTCGATCATGCGGGCCCCGCGGCCGACGAGAGCCCAGGCGGCCTGGCGCCACTGGCCGTCGTAGCCGGGCCGGTTGTCCCAGGCGAAACCGATGCTCTGGGCGTTGGTCTCCGTGACGAGGAACGGCTCCTGCCGGGAGGAGAACATCCAGTCGGCGGTCTGGTACATCGACCACACGCCGGTGGTCTTCCACTTCTGCTCGTGGGCGTCAGGAGTGGGGTCGGGCAGGAGCAGGCCGTCCTGCATGTCGTAGTACGGGTTGCCGGAGGCAATGTCGAGGCGGTCCGACATCTCGTCGTCCTCCACCCCCTGGCGGGTGTACGAGATGCAGGTGGTGACGAACTGGCCGGGCTGGGCGTACTCGCGGACGATGTCGGCCTGCCAGCCGATGAACTCGGTGACCTGGCGCGCCTGGAACTCCCGCCAGGCGACGTCGTATTGAGGCTGCTCGTTGCCGTCCGGCGTCCACAGGTCGGCCCAGGTCGACAGGCGGTGCGACCAGTAGACCAGGCCCCACTCACGGTTCAGGGTCTCGACGTCCCCGTACTTCTCCCGCAAGTGGTCCACGAAGCGCTGGAAGACGCCATTGTTGTGGAGGAGGTGCAGGCCCGGCTCGTTGTCCACCTGCCAACCGATGACCGCCGGGTGGTCGGCGTACCGGGCCACCATCTTGCGGATGATCCGCTCGGCGTGGAAGCGGAACGCGGGGTGGGTGAAGTCGATCTCCTGACGGGCGCCCCAGCCGAGGCGCCGGCCGGTGGCGTACTCGGCGGTGATCTCCGGGTACAGGCGGACCAGCCACTGCGGGGCGGCATAGGTCGGAGTGCCGATGATGACGGAGATGCCCCGCTCGTGAGCGCCGTCGAGGACGGGCTGGAGCCAGTCGAGGTCGAACCGGCCGTTCTCCGGTTCCCAGGTCGACCACACCGACTCGCCGACCCGGATCACGGTGAAGTGCGCCTCGGCCATCAGGTCCAGGTCGGTCTTGAGTCGTTCGTCGGGCTGCATGGTGGAGCCGTAGGCAGGCGCGTACTCGTGGTAGTACGCGGCACCGAACAGGACACGGGCAGGCAGAGCCGCCATGGGGGGAAACCTCCGAGGAAACGGGAAGTGGTACGAGGAGTGCGCGTTACTGCTTGACGCCGCCGGTGGCCAGGCCGCTCTGCCAGTACCGCTGGAGCATCAGGAAGGCCAGGACGAGCGGGATGATCGAGATCAGGGAGCCGGTCACGACGAGGGCGAGCATGTCGCTGCTGGCTCCGGCGCCGCCGTTCTGGGCCTGGTCGGCCCAGCGGGAGAGCCCGACCGTGATGGGGTACAGGTTCGGGTCGTTGAGCATGATCAGCGGCAGGAAGTAGTTGTTCCAGGTGGCGACGAGGGTGAAGAGGATGACGGTCACCAGGCCCGGCGCGAGGAGCCGCAGCGCGATCGTGGTGAAGATCCGGAGTTCTCCGGCGCCGTCCATGCGGGCGGCCTCGATGAGGCTGTCAGGGACGGCGTCCTCGGCGTAGATCCGCATGAGGTAGAGGCCGAACGGGCTGATGAGGGACGGCAGGATCACCGCCCACGGGGTGTTGACCAGGCCCGCCTTGGCGAAGAGGAGGTAGGTGGGGATCGCCAGGGCGGTGGTCGGGATCATGATCGCGCCGAGGACCAGGTTGAAGGCCGCGCCGTGACCGCGGAAGCGGTACTTGGCGAACCCGTATCCGGCCGCCGCCGCGAGCAGCGCGGCGCCGAGCGCGCTCACCCCGGCGTACAGGACCGTGTTGAGCAGCCAGCGCCCGAACACGCCGTCGTCCTGGGTGAAGGTGGCCCTGATGTTCGACAGGAGTTGCGGGGCGTGCGAGAACCACAGGCCGAAGGTGTTGAACAGGTCCTGGGTGCTCTTGGTCGAGGCGACCAGCAGCCAGAACAGCGGGAGCAGGAAGTACGCCAGGACGGCCAGCATGGCGATCGTGAGCGGGGTGCTGCGGCGGCGGGCCGACGGCCGGCGCCGCGGGCGGGCCTCGGCGGGCAGCCCCTTCGGCGCGGAGGGGGCCGAGGCGGTGGGCGTCACGGTGGTCATGCGGTCCTCCTGCGGTTCGCCGTGAGCAGGAAGGCGTACGACACGATCACGATGACCAGCCCGAGGATGAAGGACACCGTGGCCGCGTAGTTGGTCTGCTGGCTGATGAAGGCGACGGAGTAGGCGTAGAGGTTGGCGGTGTAGGAGCTGTCGATGACGTCCGGTGCGACCTTCATCAACAGGTTGGGTTCGTTGAAGAGCTGGAAGCTGCCGATCACCGAGAACAGCAGGGTGAGGGTCAACGCCGGGCGCAGTGCGGGGAGTTTGATGGACCAGGCGATGCGCCAGGCTCCGGCGCCGTCCATGGCGGCCGCTTCGTAGAGCTCGCCGGGGATGGTACGCAGGGCCGCGTACAGGATGATCATGTTGTAGCCGACGAACTCCCAGGTCACGATGTTTGCGAGGCTGCCGAGCATCCAGCTGTCGCTGAGGAAGTGCGGGGTCGGCAGGTGGAGATGGCGGCTGATCTGGGCGAAGGGGCCGAAGTCGGGACCATAGAGGTAGCCCCACATGAGGGTGGCGATCACGCTCGGGACGGCGTACGGCACGAAGATGCCGAGCCGGATCACCCGCGCCAGCCGCAACAGACCGCTGTCCAGGGCGAGCGCGAAGAACAGGGCCAGCAGCAGCATCACGGGGACCTGGATGACGAAGAACAGCGCTACGTGGCCTATGCCCTTGAGGAGTTGCGGGTCCTTGAGGGCCGTCACGTAGTTGTCCAGGCCGACGAACGTCGAGCCGCCGATCAACCGTTCCTGGAAGAGGCTCAGGTAGGCGGCGTAGCCGAGCGGGGCGAGGAAGAGCAGCAGGAACAGCGCCATGAACGGGGCGATGAACAGGGCTCCTGCCGCGCCGTGGCGCATGCGGGGTGGGGACTTGGTGCGGGCGTCCGCTGTGGTGGTGGCCATCGTCAGCCTCCCTTGACCGTGAAGCCCTGGCTCTTGGCGAAGGTCGTGATGCGCGACTGCCAGGAACCGAGCGCGCGGACGGTGTCGGTCTTGTCGGCGAGGGACTTGCCGACGGTCTCGGTCCAGTCGGTGGCCACCCGGTCGAGGAACGGCGGCCACTGGAAGGCGGGGTCGACCTGGGCGCTGATGTCGGCGAAGACCTGGTTGACCTTCTGGCCGCCGTAGAAGGCGGGCGCGTCACCGAGGAAACTCGCCTCGCCGAGCAGGGTCTTGGTCGCCGGGAAGAAGAACTGCTCGGTGGCGAACATCTTGGCGCTGGCGGGGTCGCTGTTGAGGAACTGCGCGAACACCGCTGCCTGGATCGGGTTCTTGGTGGAACGGATGACCGCGGTGGTCGAGCCGCCCCAGTTGCCGGAGCTGGGCTTCGCGGCGTCCCACTGCGGGAGCGGGGCCGCGCGCCACTTGCCGGCCGTGGCCTTGGCGGAGCCGGAGAGGAAGGCCGGGCCCCAGGCGCCGGTGAGCCAGGTGGCGTACTTGCCCTTGTTGAGGGCCGCGTACCAGGAGTCGGTGAAGTCCGGCTCGACGCCGATCACTCCGTCCTTGGCGAGGGTGCCCCAGTACTGGCCGAGCTTCTGCGAGACGGTGTCGTCGACGCTGACGGTGATGTCGCTCTTGCCGGAGGTGACGTACGGCTTGGCGCCCGCCTGCCAGAGCAGGCCGTGCCAGGCGGCGACCTGGTTCGCGGCGAGGTTGGTGAGGTAGACGTTCGGGTCGGCCTTGTGCAGCTTGCGGGCCGCCGCGGCGAACTCGTCCCAGGTGGTGGGGACTTGGATGCCGTGCTTGTCGAAGATGTCCTTGCGGTACAGCATGCCCATCGGGCCGGTGTCCTGCGGGATCGCCCAGATCTCGCCCTTCGTGCCGCTGACCTGGCCCCAAGTCCAGTCCACGAACGTGGACTTGAGTGCGGAGGCGCCGTAGGGCCGGAGATCCAGCAGGCTGTCGGTGATGGTGAAGGTCGGGATGGCCTGGAACTCCATCTGCACCATGTCCGGGGCGCCGCTGCCCGCCTTGAGGGCCGTGCGCAGCTTGGTGTACTGGGGCGTGCCCTGACCGGCGTTGACGACCTTGACCTTGACGGCCGGGTACTTCTTCTCGAAGAGCGCGATCTCCTTGTCGATGTTCGGGACCCAGGTCCAGAACGTCAGCTGGGTCGGGGTCTTCATGGCCTTGTCGATGTCGGCCTGGCTGACCGGCTTGGTGGCGGAGCCGCTCGTACCGCCGCTGTCACCGCCGCCGCAGGCGGACAGCATGCCGGCCAGGGACAGCGCGCCGGTGGCGGCGAGGAAGCCCCGCCGACTCAGGGACGAGGAGGAGGCGGACATGGATGTGGACGTGATTCTGGGCATGGTGAACTCCCGCATGTGGCGAAGATGGCGGCACGCCTGACAAGGGCGTGTGGAGCGTGGTGGAGGAGGGGCGCAGATGCGCCGACCGAGGCTCGAACGCCGACAGGGCCGGGTACGCGTCCTCGTGGACCGGGGCCGACGACTCTTCCGTATGCGGAAGTGGCGGTCGCGGCCGAAGAAGAAGGTGACGAACCAGAGGCTGAGACGGTGTTGGAACCTGGCTCAGTGCCTGCTGGGTTCAGGAACGACCCTGCGCCGATCGCGTAGCGAGGGTGTTCGGAGGGGCGGGGCATGACCGGAACAAGCGGCTCGTCCTTGGGTCACGCGCCGACCTTGCGCTCTTGCGGTCTGGGCTGACTGGGGGTGTCAGTGGTGGGTGGACGGGCCTCCGTTCGGAAGTGGGGGATGGTGCGCGCCCCCGCGGGAACGGGCGGCGGTGCGTCCGCCGCGGGCCGGGGTCGTCCGGCTCGGCGGTGGCGCGGTCGAGGAACGGACAATGAGGTCGACCGGCGGGGGGCTCGACGGCAAGGGAGCTGCGCTCGGGTTCTCGATGGCGTGCACCAGACGCTTGAGTCCTTCCTGCGCCACGGCGTCGAACGGTTGCCGTACGGTCGTCAGCGGCGGGGTCACGTAGGCGGCGACCGGGATGTCGTCGAAGCCAACCACGCTGACGTCCTCCGGGACACGCAGACCGGCCTCCACCAGCGCGCGGATCAGACCGATCGCCATGTCGTCATTGGCGGCGAAAACCGCAGTGACGTCACTGTTCTCGGCCAGTTCGCGTCCCGCCCGGTACCCGGACGCGGCGGACCAGTCGCCCTCGACGACCGGCGGGACGGGCCTGCCGTGTGCGGTCAGAGTGGCCCGCCATCCTTCGAGGCGATCCCGGGCGGCAAACCACCGTTGCGGACCCGCCAGGTGATGAACCGTCAGATGTCCGAGATTCAGCAGATGCTCGGTGGCGGTGTGTGCCATCAAGTCGGCGCCGTCTCCCGCGGTCAACACCAGGGGCGCGGCGGCCGGTGAGGGCGCACCGAGGACGAGGACCGGTATGTCGAGGCGTAGGGAAGTGCTCCCATCGCCTCCTGCGGCACCCTCTTCGTCGATCGGCTCGGAGATGACGATGCCGTCCACGCCCTGATCGAGGAGCGAGTCCACGGCACCGGCCATACCCGCCGGGTCGCCTTCCATCGTGTTGACCACGCGCAGGGCGTAGCCCGTGTCCCGTACGACCCGCTCGACACCCATGAGGAGCGACGCGGGTCCGTACAAGGCCGTGCCCAGCGTCACCACGCCGATTGAGCGGGTGCGTCCGGAGGCCAGCGCCCGGGCGGCGTTGTTGCGTCGGTAGCCGAGCTCTTCGGCCGCTTCGAGGACGCGCCGGCGTACCTCGGCGGAGACGTACTGCTCGTCGTTGAAGACCCTTGACACCGTCTTCTGCGAGACCCCGGCCAGGCGGGCCACGTCCACGCTGCGCGGAGCCGCGGTGTTCCCGCTCCGTCCCGTCCCTCGCGTCATGGTGTCTCCTGATGGCCGGATGTACGGGCCGATGATGTCAGAACCGTCAGCGACTGGCTATGCAGTCTGTCTGCGCAGTCATGTCTACGCAGTCATAAGGCTGCCGTCAAGAGTTCGGAACGCATCTGTAACTTCGAACCCGGTGCGGCGCGGTGCGCGCGGTATCTCGGTCGGTGGGATGTGTCTCCGTGGGGCAAGGCGCTTCGGAGCGCAGTGCCTTGAGTGCGGTGGCTGTGCGGGCAGAGGGGCGCGTCATAACTGCGGGTGCGTGGTTCGGTGCCGAGGGCGCTGTCGATGCCGGAACTGACGCAGGTGAGCGCTGACCTGGCCGGCGGGTGGGGCGCATCGGAGTCGACTCGGGGAAGCGGCCGGGGGGCGCGTAGTAGTCCTGGCCGTCATGTTCAAGTGCCTTCGCGCCCGGCTCGGCCCGCCCGGCCGCGCTCGTCGGAACTAGCTCCCGCCGTCCGGTTCTTCGGACGGCGCCCCTTCGGACGGTGGCCCCTCGGACGGCGGCCGGATCAGTGTCCCGATGCCGGTGCAGATCAGGTCCAGGCTGCGGGTGAACTTCTCGTCCGGCCCGTGCGCGGCCGCGGCGGCCACCGTTCGAGGGAAGCTGCGGTGGAGGGCGGCGACGTCCTCGGCGGTGACTGGCACCGCGGGTGGATCGCTCTGTTCCTGGAGCACGTAGCCGGTGACGTGGCTGAGCACGGTGTCGGCGGCGGTGGCGCAGTGCTCCGGGGGCACGCCGGCCTCGGCGAGGGTGGCGAGCAGCCGTTCCATCAGTGAGAGCGCGCCGGGGCTGAGGGTCTTCGGGCTGCCGGCGAGCATGATCGCTCCGCCGGGGTGCTGCCGGATGCTCTGCCGCAGGGCGACGGCCTGCGCCGTGACCTGCGCCGGCCAGTCTGCGTGCGCGGGCAGGCAGGCCAGGGCGGCGGTGCCGGCCTCGTACGCCTGCCGGACCACCCGGTCGGCCATCAGCTGGAGCAGCGCGGCCTTGCTTGGTACGTGGTAGTAGAGGCTGCCGGCGTGCACGTCGAGACGGTCCGCGACCTGGCGCACGGAGAAGCCGTGGTAGCCGGTCTGGGCGAATACCGCCATCCCCGCGTCGATGATCCGGTCTGCGGTCAGCTTCACGGCCGCAGTCTAACGATCTGCGTCGACTCGCTTTCAAACACTGTTTGAAAATCTCCAGGGTGGCGTTATTGTCATGATCACCGAAATGAGACGCGGCTCGGAGGGGGGTGGTGACGATGGACATCCTGCTGTTCAACGTGACCACGGCGGCACTGATGGTGCTGATGTTCAACGGCGGTCTGGCCCTGCTCGGCCAGAGCACACTGGGCCGGCGGCGGATCCCCTGGGCCGGCGTCGGCCTGACCGGGCTCGCGCTCGCCGGGGTGGCCCTCCAGCTCTGCTGGCCGGGGGCGATGGGCGCGCTCGACGCGGACCCGTCGAAGTCCGGCTGGTGGCGCGTGGTCACCTCCGTCTTCATGCAGAACGGCGGCTTCGGCGGGGCGGCCTGGAACATCGCCACTCTTGCCGCCGTCGCGGCCTTCGCCGACTGGTTCTGGGGTGCGCCGCTGACGCTCGGCCTGTTCGCCGCGGGCATCCTGCTGCCGGAGCAGATCGACAAGCTGTGGGGCCAGACCTCCCACAGCACCGACCCCCGCAACTTCGCGGGCAGTTCCGGCGCCACCTATTTCCTGGGCGCGACGCTGGCCGCGGCCCTGCTGCTGCGCGGCGGTGCCGACGACGAGGGCACGAGCCGCGGCAAGGCCGTCCGCAAGAACCGGCTGCTCGCGCTCGGCGTACCGGTGCTCGGACTGGCGATGTGGTTCGCGCAGGAGAACGGGCACGGGCTGGTCTCCTGCTACGGCTTCGCCCTCGGCGCGCTCGCCTGGGCCGCGTTCCGCACCGTCCTGCACCCGGACCGCGACCTCCGGCAGCCACCGCGCACGACGGTCGCCTCGCTGACCGGGCTCGTCGGCCGACGGGCCGGCGGCGCCGACTAGCAGGCAGGCCCCCGCCCCACCCCACCCGCCCCACTCCACCCGCGCCATTCCACCGTGCACCACGAGGGAGACAGCATGTCGGAAAACCTGCGCCAGGAAGTGTCGAAGCTCGTCGACCAGGAGGTGGCCAAGATCCTGGAAGAGACCGACCGCGACGTGACCCGTACGGTCAACCGTGCGCTGGGCGTGAGCGACGGCGCCCCGGCGTTCGACACCGCCCGCTGGCAGGCCCGGCTCGGCGAACTCCTCGCCGCCCACCAGATCCCCGGCGCCGCCCTGGCCGTGCTCGCCGGCGGCGAGATCCACGAACTGGCCGCCGGTGTCCTGCACACCGGCACCGGCGTCACGGTGACCCCGGACTCCGTGTTCCAGATCGGCTCCGTCAGCAAGGGCTACACCGCCGCCATGGTGGTCCTGCTCGCCGACGCCGGGAAGCTGGACCTCGACGCGCCGGTCGCGGACGTCCTGCCCGACTTCGCGGTCGCCGACGCCGGGGCCACCCGGACCATCACGCCGCGCCAGCTGCTCAACCACACCAGCGGCATCGAGGGCGACTACGTCAACGACACCGGCCGGGGGGACGACTGCCTGGCCCGCTACATCGAGGGCGCGCGGACCGTCGGCCTGACCAACCCGCCCGGCGTCACCATGTCGTACTCCAGCACCGCCTACAACGTCCTCGGCCGCATAGTCGAGGTGGTCACCGGCCAGACCTGGGACGAGGCGCTCAAGGAACTGCTCCTCGCCCCGCTCGGGCTGGAGCACACCATGACCCTGCCCGAGGAGGTGCTGCGCTTCCGCGCCGCCATGGGGCACATGGGCGAGCCGGGCGAGACCCCCGTCCCCACCCCCCTCTGGAACATGCTGCCGCGCTCGGCCGGCCCGTACGGCGGGATCAGCGCGACCGCCGCCGACGTGGCCCGGTTCGCCCGGGCCTTCGTGGACGGCGGCGCCGCGCCGGACGGCACCCGTGTGCTGCCAGCCACCGTGGTCGACGCGATGCTGACCCGCGAGGTCGAGATGCCCGACCAGTGGTTCCTCGGCGCCCACTGGGGCCTGGGCTGGGGCCTGTTCGAGTGGGACGGCGCGCGCGGCTTCGGCCACGACGGCAGCACCTTCGGCCAGCTCGCCTACCTGCGCGCCATCCCGGACAAGGGCCTCGCCATCGCCCTGCTGACCAACGGCGGCGGCGCTGCGCCCAAGGTCTTCGAGACGCTCTGCCGCGAGCTCTGCGCCGAACTCGCCGGGGTCACCATGCCCGGGTTCGCGCCGGCCACCGAACCCCTGGCCGTGGAGACGGAGCCGTTCCTCGGCAGCTACAAGCGCGAGGGCTTCCTCATGACCATCGCCGACGGCGACGGCGGCCCGGGCACGCTGCGGCTGAGGTACGAGGGCGCGGACGGCCTGGCGGGCACCTTCGACCCGCTGGTCTGGCACCTGACCCCGGTCTCGCACACGCCGGCGAAGACGGTGTTCGCCGGCCGCCGCAACGAGAAGGACGCCTGGATACCCGTGGTGTTCTACGCCCTCGCCGACGGCAGCCGGTACGTCCACTTCGGCGTCCGCGCGACGGCCAAGTCCGCCTAGGCATCCCCGGACACCGGGCGGCCCCAGTACTCCAGTCGTCCTTCTCCATTCGCCGTAAGTCGCCCGAGCTGATTGGCCTCCGCCTGGTGCCGTGATCTCGCCGAGGCGGACATCACGATGGTCATCGTCGACTACGAGTGCGAACTCGCCCAGCTCGAGGAGCAGGGACACCGGACCGGACTTGTGGGCCGGGGGCGTGGCCGGGCTATGGCGCAGCTGCTGCGGCGCAGTCGGGAGTTCGACCAGCTTTGGCAGGAGCGGGAGGTGGCGTTGCGCCGGGTCGACCGGAAGCGGATCGTGCATCCCTCCCTCGGCATGATCGAGCTGGACTGCCACAACCTGTTCAGTGAGGACGGACGGCAGCGACTGCTGTGGTTCTCCGCGCCGCCCGGCTCTGCGGGTGCGGAGCAGCTGGAACTGCTGTCGGTGGTGGGGACGCAGGATTTCGCGGTGTAGGGCTCCTTGCAGAATTCGTCACCGACGCGGCAGTCAGAGCATTCTGGATGCACTCCGCAAAACCAGATGGGGTGGAATCCTGTTGAACGTCCCTCGGACGGACTGTATACGCACAGGATGCGGGGACCCGAAGAAGGGAGCTGGCAAGGCCCCGTGCTGGTCGGCGCATCGCCACCTTTGGCAGCTCTGGCAGGTCGAATGCAAGCTCGCAGAAGAGATAGCCCAAGGGCATGGCCTGTTCCGCTTGACGGTGACCAATGACTCAGACGAGTTGGTGGGGCGGTGGGCTGTGTCCTTCCGCCTGCCCGCCGGCACGCACGCCTATGGCGAAGGCACCGAGTTCGACATCCATCCCGAGTCTTCCTGGGCTCGTGGCTTGCCGGATCTGTTCGAGGTGGACTGCTTGGGGGACTCCTACTCCTGCACGGCCACATGGAGCCTTGCCCCGGCCAACAGGCCGCCATCATGGTCACCGTCCATGGCGGGAACCCTCTCCAAGCGTCGAACTGGCCAGAAGGATTCGGAGTTTTCGTCTGAAGATGCAGCTTGGCGTGCGTATGGCGCTCCACGAAGACCGGAACAAGGTCACGAATTCCGGCCCTGAGCAACCGTTCCTCGCCTGCCAATCCGAGACTTGTTGTTCAACGGCCTTGCTGTCGGTGTATGCGACTAGTGAGCGCCTATTGGCCTGGTGGGCCATTGGAATAGTCGAGTGAAGCCCCGGTGATGATGCGCTGGTCAAGGACGACGGCTGTCTCCGGGATGCCCTTGGGCCGGCCGGGGCCCTGAGCCCACGGGGTTCCCTCGCCGGGTGTTGCCTCCGACCGCGTGTTCAGCTCTTGGTGCGAGCCCGGAACATCGCCCCTCACCGGAAAGGCCGTACCGCCGAAGGCGCTCATGCGCGGCATCGGGAGGGCGCCGAGCCGGATGCACACGGATGTCATGGCGGCGCGGCCGCTGAGGTCCGGTCCGTGGCCGCGTGGGTCAGTTCACGGTGAACGGCGGGTGAATACGTTTCCTTCAACAGAACGAGGAGGCAGGCCCGTGAAGGAAAGCCAATTGGACCAGTTGGACACGTGTGTGATCGGGGCGGGACCTGCCGGGCTGGCGGTCGCCAGGGCTCTTGCAGAGCGGAAACTGCCGTACACGCACCTTGAACGGCACACCGGGCCCGGCGGTATCTGGGACATCGACAATCCCGGCAGCCCGATGTACGAATCGGCCCACTTCATCTCCAGCAGGACCCTGTCGGGATTCGGCGGTTTCCCGATGCCCGACCACTTCGCGGACTACCCGCCGCACCGGCAGATCCTGTCGTATCTGACGTCGTTCGCCGAAGCGTACGGGCTGACTGAGCGCATCGAGTTCGGCGTCGAGGTGGAGAGCGTCGGGAAGAACGCGGACGGCAGTTGGACGGTCGTCCGGTCCGACGGCAGGGAGAGCGTGCACGGGCAGGTAGTGGTGTGTACGGGTTCGCAGTGGCACCCCAACATCCCCGAACTGCCGGGGGAGTTCAGCGGAGAGGTCCGGCACACCGTCGGCTATCGCGGCGCGGAGGAGCTGCGGGGCAAGCGGGTCCTGGTCGTGGGTGCGGGGAACTCCGGGTGTGACATCGCGTGCGATGCGGCCCGGAGCGCGGACCACGCGGTGATCAGTATGCGGCGCGGTTACTGGTTCATCCCCAAGCACCTGTTCGGCCGGCCCGTGGACACCATCGCCGCCGGCGGCCCGAAGCTGCCGATGTGGCTGGAGCAGCGCGTCTTCGGTGCCCTGCTGCGGATCATCAACGGTGACCCGACGCGCCTCGGCCTGCAGAAGCCGGACCATAAGCTGTTCGAGACCCACCCGGCCATCAACTCGATGCTGATCCACCACCTCCAGCACGGCGACATCACCGCCAGGCCCGGGATCGCCCGCACGGCGGGCAGGACCGTGCACTTCACCGACGGCACCAGCGACGACTTCGATCTCATCCTGCTGGCCACGGGCTACGTCCACAAAGTGCCGGTCGCGCAGAAGTACTTCGGCGACGAGCAGCACCCGGACCTGTATCTGTCGTCGTTCTCCCGCGAGCACCAGGGCCTGTTCGGCATCGGCTTCGTAGAGACCAACTCCGGCGCGTACCAACTCTTCGATACCCAGGCGCAGTTGATCGCCGGCTATCTCCACGACGCCCGGCACCGGCTGCCGAACGCGGAGCGGTTCGCCCAAATGATCCGCGCCGACCGGCCGGACCTGACCGGCGGCATCAAGTTCGTCGACTCGCCCCGGCACACCGGCTATGTCGACAGCGGAGCCTTCGTGAAGTACCTGGGCAAGGTCGCGGGCGAGATGGGCTGGCGTACCGAGGGCCAGCCGCCGCCGGTACGGTCCCTGCGGTGCGCGGAGGCCGACGCGGAGGCGGCGGCGTGAGCGGCTTCGACTTCTCCGACAAGGTCATGCTGGTGACCGGCGGGGCCGGCGGTATCGGCAGTGCCCTGTGCCGCCGCTTCGCCGAAGGCGGTGCCCGCTGCGTGGTCGTCGACATCGACGAGATCCGTGCCGGGAAGGTGGCCGCGGAGCTTCCGGGCGCCGGGCACACGGGAGTTGGCTGCGATCTGATGGAACGTGCCGAGGTGGAGCGGCTGTTCGAGCTGGTCGCCGACTCCTGCGGCCGCCTCGACGTGCTGGTCAACAATGTGGGCATGACCAGCGCGGAACGTTTCGACGTGCGCAGCGTCGAGAGCATCGAGCGGGAGATCACCCTCAACCTGATCTCCCCGCTGATCGCGACCAGGATCGCGATCCCCTTGCTGAAGGCCTCCCGGGACGCCCGGGTGGTCACCACCGTCTCCCTCGGCGGGATCTTCCCGCTGGGCGAGACCCCGATCTACACGGCCTCGAAGTTCGGGTTGCGCGGCGCGATGCTCGCGATCGGCCTCGACCTGCGGAGCAAGGGGATTCTGGCCGGGTCGGTGCTGCCGTCGGCGACCGACACCCGGATGCTGCGTCAGGAGGCCGTGGACGGCGGCAACTCCATGCAGTTCCAGGACCGGCCCCAGCAGCCCGCCGACGTCGTCGCAGCCGTGGTGAGCCTGCTCGACAAACCCCGCCTGGAGGCCTACCCGCGCCCCGGCGAGTCCCGCCTCGTGCGGCTTGCGATGCTCGTACCGAACCTGCTGCCCAGGATCCTCCCGCTGTTCCGCAAGCGCGGCGACCGCGGCATGGCCCGCTATCTGGACGAACTCCGGCACCGCGGTCTGGCCCAACAGACCAACGGACGCTGGGAGTTGGTGGAGGAAGCATGAGCAGCACGTACGAGACGCTCCAGGTCGTCAACCCCGCCACCGGGGAACCGATCACCACCCTTCCCGCCGCGAGCGCCGACGACGTCGCCAAGGCCGCCGAGCGGGCCCGGCAGGTCTTCGACAGCGGGGTGTGGTCGTGGCTGCCGGTCCGGGAACGCGCTGCCGTGTTGCTGCGGCTGGCCGATCTGATGGAACGCGACGCCGAGATCCTGGCCCGGCTGGACAGCGAGGACGCGGGCAAGCCGATCACCGAGTGCCGTACGGGCGACGTACCGGGCGCGATCGAGTCGATCCGCTGGTTCGCCGAAGCGGCCGACAAGGTCTTCGGCCGGGTCGCGCCGAGCGGGCCCGACGGCCTGGGGCTGATCAGCCGCGAGCCGGTCGGGGTGGTGGCGGCGGTCCTGCCGTGGAACTACCCGCTGGCCATGACCGCGTGGAAGGTCGGCCCCGCCCTGGCGGCCGGGAACTGCCTGCTGGTCAAGCCCGCCGAGGCGACCCCGCGCTCGGCCCTGCACCTGGCCGTGCTCGCCGCCGAGGCCGGTCTGCCGGACGGAGTACTCACCGTGCTGCCCGGGTACGGTTTCGAAGCCGGGGCGGCCCTCGCACGTGACCCCCTCGTCGGGGCGCTCTCCTTCACCGGGTCCACCGCGACCGGCCGCCGCATCCTCAAGGACGCGGCCGACAGCAACTTCAAGCGCGTCTCACTGGAGATGGGCGGCAAGAGTCCCCAGGTGCTGATGGCCGACGCACTCGCCTACGGCGACGAGCTCATCGGCGACATGATCGAGGCCGCCTTCCTGACGATGGGGCAGAACTGCACCGCCGGCTCTCGTGTCCTGGTCCACGAGAGCATCGCCGGTGAGGTCCTGGAACGGTTCACGGCGGCGGCGCGGCAACTCGTGATCGGCGATCCTGCCGACCCGCGCACGCAGTTGGGGCCGCTCGTCGACCGTGCCGCCTTCGACCGGGTCGCGGCAGCCGTGGATGCCGCCCGGGCCGGCGGTGCCCAGATCCACACCGGGGGACTGCCCCACGGTCTGCCTGCGCGCGGCGCCTACTACCCACCCACCGTGATCACCCGCGCCCCCGCAGGCAGCGACGTCCTCACCAAGGAGCTGTTCGGCCCGGTCGTCACCGTCCAGACCTTCACCACGGAGGACCAGGCGGTACGCATGGCCAACGCCACCGAGTACGGACTTGCCGCCTCCGTATGGACCCGCGACCTCGATGCCGCATTCCGGCTGGCACGCGGCATCGAGGCCGGAGTGATCTCGGTGAACGCCTACAGCGAGGGCGACATCACCACCCCCTTCGGCGGCTGGAAGCAGTCCGGATTCGGTGGCGTGGAGAAGTCCACCAACGCCTTCGAACAGTGGACCCGGGAGAAGACGGTCTGGATCCGCACCCGCTGACCACGCCTTACTGGGCCTCAGAAGCGATCCGCACGCATCCGCTCACGCAGGTGGACCGGGGAGGTGCCGTGCCAGCGGCGTACCGCGCGGCGCAGCGCGCGTTCGTCGGAGAAGCCCGCCCGGCGGGCGATGTCGCGCAGCGTCAGTTCCGGGCGGAGCAGCAGCAGTTCGACGCGTTCCCGGCGTACTCCTTCGACGAGCGCCTCGTACGTCGTGCCGCAGTCGGCCAGCCGGCGGCGGAGCGTCCGCTCGCTCGTCGCGTGCCGCCGTGCCTGCTCGGCGAACGAGGGGATCATCGGGAGGCTCTGGGCGACGGAGATCTCCAGAACCTCCAGCAGATCCTGCTGGTCACGGCGTGAGGACAGCTGCGCGTCGAGCAGCTCCAGCGTCGACGCGTAGGTCACCGGATCCCGGCCGGGCATCCGGGCACGGGCCCAGGCCGGGTCGATGACCAAGCGGTTGGCCGGGGCGCCGAAGCGGACCGGGCAGCCGAACAGGGCACCGTACGGGTCGCTTTGGCGCCGGTCGCCTCTGCGCGGTGGAGGACAGGTGAACTCCACCACTCTGGGCGCGAAGGCCGGGCCCACGGCCAGCCGGGACAGGGTGACCACGGAGGCGAGTCCCTCCTCGATCAGGAAGACCGCGACCGCCGGATCCGTGGCCGGATCGGGGAGGTCGGCGCGTAGCACGAAGGCCCCGTCCTCCTCGCCGATACCGGCCGACCACACCACCATCGCCCCGGACAGGTTCTGGTACTTCACTCCCGTCTCGATGGCATGCCGCAGTGTGTCGTCGGCCATCAGGGCGAAGCCGAGCAGGCCCCAGGCGGTCAGGTGCTGTGCCGCTCCGACCTTCAGCCCCAGGTGCTCGTCCCCGGTGAGCTCCAGCGCACGACGGATCACCGCGCTGCCCTGCCGGTACGACACCCTCAGCGCGGCGGAGCGCATGACCGTCTCGTCCAGCCCGACCTGCTCGAGCTCGGGTCGCAGATCGATGCCGCGCTCGTCGGCGACCGTGACGAGATACCACAGGATGTTCGGTTGGATCGTCGCCGATGTGCTGCGGCTGGTCCCCGGAGAGTTCGCGGGGTCGGGGGCAAGGGACATGGCGCTCACCTTCTCCTCGGCGACCACTGTAGGCGGCCGGGCATCCCCGGTCGCCTCGCTGGCCTCCGAAGTCCCCTGTACGGCCCCTGGCGTCCTGAGTTCGCATTCCGCGCCTGGCTACGGTTTCCGCAACCTGACCGCATCGACTGGCCGGCCGTCCCCACGCACACAGGAAATGAAGGGGCGACAGCATCATGTCCTTCAATACATCATCCCGGGCCGGGTACGGGCGCCCAGTCTCAAAGGCCGGCGCCCGAAGGGTCGCCATGATCGCGTTCGCCGCGCAGGGTGCCTCCGTCGCAGCCGTGTACACGACCGTTCCCGCTGTCACCGAGCGCCTGGGACTGGCTCCGCTCCTCACGACCATGTTGATGGTCGCGGTGGCGCTGACGGCAGGGGGCGGCAGCTTTCTGGGGCTGGCCGCGATCCGCCGAGCCGGTCCCGTCGCCACGACGCGCGGGGCCATGGTGGCGGCGGCCGCCGCGCTGGTGCTGATCGGCTGGGCTCCCGGCCAGGCCGCCGTCATCTGCGCGTATGTCCTCTTCGGGCTCGCCGTCGGTGCCCTCGACGTCGGCGTCAACACCCGGGCAGCCGAGATCGAACGCGCCTACGGCCGCAGCGTTTTCGGCTCCTTCTACACGGCATGGAGCGTGGGCGGCGTGGTCGCGGCACTGCTCACCGCCGGGGCGGCCCGGTTGGAGTGGCCCCTGGCCGGCGGCCTGACTCTGCAAGCAGGCATCGTCCTGCTGCTCGTCTTCTCCATGCGCACACACGCCCTCCCCGCCCCCGAGCCGCCCTCGGACGCCGTCGCGCAGCCGTCGCTCGGGCGCCGTCTGTGGGTCCGGCTCATTCCGTTCGGCCTGGTCCTCCTGGTCGTCTACGTGGTCGATTCCACCGTCTCGGCCTGGTCGGCCGTCTATCTTCGGCAGACTCTCACCGCCTCCCTCACGGTCGCGCCGCTGGCGTACGCGGCCTACCAGGCGGGCACGGTCATCGGCCGAGCCGCTGCCGATCGCCTCGTACAGAAGCTCGGAACGGTCGTCGTCGTCCGCACCGCGGCCCTGCTGGCCGCGGGCGCCCTGGCAGCTCTGGCCGCCGCACCGAGCTGGCCGTTCGCCGTTCTCGCGGCCGGGGCGGTGGGCCTGGGGGCGTCCGTCCTGGCTCCGCTGTGCCTGGCTTCCGCCGCCCGGCTGAGTCCCACGGCCTCGGAGGCGGTCCTGGCACGCCTGAACCTCTTCAACTACGTCGGCGTCGTCACCGGCGGCGCCCTGAGCGGACTGCTCGGCTCCACCGGTCACTTCCGTCTCGCCTACGCGGTACCGGCCGCCCTGGTGGTCCTTGTCCCGGCTGCCGCCCGCCATTTCACCCGGCCTTCGAGCGGGGCCCGATCGGCCCGGATGGAGAGCCTTCCCCAAACGCTGTGAGGGGCCGATGCGGGCGATGCCCTTCTGGTGGGTGATGACGACGAGTTGGGCAACCAAGGCCATGACCCCGGGGCGGGCCGGGACCGACGCCAAGGCCAGTCACAGTCCCGGTGCCACGCCGACGCCCCAGGAGATGCGGCGTTCACGTCGGGTGGCCGGCGTCACTGAATCACGCGCCCGCCCGGCGGACCGCCAGCAGCGCCGCGCCGATGTCCGCCACTGCTCGCGGATCGGACAGGGAGCGGCCCGTCAGCTCCTCGACGCGGCGCAGCCGGTAGCGGACGGTGTTGGGGTGGACGAAGAGGCTCTGTGCCGTGTCCCTGGCGGAGCCCGCGGACGCATACCAGTGCTCCAGGGTCTCCAGGAGACGGGAACGCTCCGCTGCCGGGAGATCGAGCAGGGGCTGGAGGACCACCTCCACGAGGTGCGCCGCCTCGGCCGGGGCGGCGGCGACGACCATGGCCAGCGGGTTGTCGTCGAACCGTGCGACGCCGGGGCCGGTGCCCTGGAGGCCGGCCAGAGCCAGCCGGGCGAAGCGCAGAGCCTGAGGGGTGTCCCGCAGCGAGTGAAAGCATGGGCTGACACCTACGCGGGCGCCCGCGCGGCGCAGGATGCGCAGGCAGGTGCTCTCCGCCGTCGGCGTGGGCAGGGCGGCCAGACCGATCTGCTGGTCGGGCAGCAGCCGCCAGGCGAAGTGGACCTGGGCCTGGCGCAGGGCCGCTTCCGTTCCTGCCAGGGGCTCCTCGCCGGGCGCGTCGGCCGCCGCCGCGGCGACCACATAGGGCCCACGGTCGGGCAGCCCCAGCTCGCGCGCGGCCTCCCACAGTGTGCGGTCGGCGACGGCGCCGGTGAACAGCGCCTCCACCAGTGCCGAGCGGCGCGCCTGACGCCGCGAGGTCAGCTCGGCGGTCGTCTCCCGGTAGGCCGCGGCCACCGCCTCCGCGTAGCGGCCGAACAGGGCCCAGACCTCCGCGGACTGGGACACCAGTTGGGCGTCGGTGACCTCGGGACGGTTGCGTGCCTCGGCGAGGATGTCCGTCCACAGGAGCTCGAAGCCGATCCGGTACGCATGCAGGGTGTCCGCCAGCGGAACGCCCTGCTCGGCGCGGACGCGGCCGGTCTCCCGGGCCGGGCTCGGGTCCTGCGTGCCCGCGCGGCCGAGCTGGTCCAGGAGCAGGTCCGCGTTGGCGGTGCACGAGCGGCGCAGCGAGTCGAAGGGGATCAGCGACTCGTCCTTGTAGGCATCGACGTCCGAGCGGATACGCTGCGCCATCCGCTCGCCCAGTTCCGGCAGCCTCGCATGAAGCGCCGAGACCACCCCCGAGAGAATCATTCCCGCAGCGTAACGCCCCTGTTTTGTTGCCGGGAACAATCCGGGAGGGCAGACGCTGTCACAGCCCATATAGGCCGGCGCCACGGATATCTGCACGATGACGTCGACGTGAACAGCGGATTTCGACGGCGACGTTCGTGGAGGCGGCCATGGCCAATCTGGCTCAGTTCCTGGTGGAGACGGCACGGCGGCAGCCGGAACGCCCCGCGCTGCGGCTGGGAGGCCAGGTCACCAGCTACGCGGAGCTCGACGAGCGCAGCGCCCGCGCCGCCACGCTGCTGCGGGCCGAGGGCGTACGACCGGGAGACCGGGTCGCCCTGATGCTGCCCAACGTTCCCGAGTTCGTGGTCCTGTACTACGGCGTGCTGCGCGCCGGAGCCGTCGTCGTACCGATGAACCCGCTGCTGAAGACCCGGGAGACCGAGTACCACCTGCGCGACTCGGGCGCGGCAATGCTCTTCGAGTGGCACCGGGCGCCGGGCGAGGGCGCGCAGGGTGCGGCCGCCGCCGGAGTGCGGCACCTGGCCGTCGAGCCCGCCGCCTTCGCGGACCTGCTGGCCGGACACGAGCCGCTGCCGGAGGTGAGCGAGCCGGACGGCGAGGACGTGGCCGTGCTGCTGTACACCTCCGGCACCACCGGCCGCCCCAAGGGCGCCACGCTCACCCACACCGGGCTGCGGCACAACACCGAGGTCAACGCGGTCCATGTGCAGCGGATGACGGCCGAGGACGTGGTCGTGGGCTGTCTGCCGCTGTTCCACATCTTCGGCCAGATCTGCACGATGAGCGTGACCGTCCGCGCCGGTGCCTCGCTCACCCTGATCCCCCGCTTCGATCCGCAGACCGTGCTGGACGCCATTGCCCGCGACCGGGCGACGATCTTCGAGGGCGTACCGACCATGTACGCGGCGCTGCTCCAGCACCCGTCGGGGGCCGACGTGTCCACGCTGCGGATGTGTGTCTCCGGCGGGGCCTCGCTGCCGGTGGAGATCCTGCACGGCTTCGAGCGGCGCTTCGGCTGCATGGTGCTGGAGGGCTTCGGCATGTCCGAGACGAGCCCGGTGGTCACCTTCAACCACCCCGACCGGCCGCGCAAGGCCGGGTCCATCGGCACCCCGATCAAGGACGTGGAGGTGCGGCTCCTCGACGACAAGGGCCGGGACGTGGCCCCCGGCGACATCGGTGAACTGGCCGTCCGCGGGCCGAACGTGATGAAGGGGTACTGGAACCGCCCCGAGGAGACGGCGGCCACCATCCCGGACGGCTGGCTGCGCAGCGGCGACCTCGCGCGCCGGGACGAGGACGGCTACCTGTACATCGTCGACCGCAAGAAGGACATGATCATCCGCGGCGGCTACAACGTCTACCCGCGCGAGATCGAGGAGGTGCTGCACGAGCACCCGGCCGTTGCGCTGGCCGCGGTGGTGGGCGTGGCCGACGCACATCTGGGCGAGGAGATCGCGGCCGCGGTGGTGCTGCGCCCGAAGGCGCAGGCCACACCCGACGAGCTCCGGCAGTTCGTCAAGGAACGGGTGGCGGCGTACAAGTACCCGCGCAAGGTATGGCTCGTGGACACCCTGCCGACGGGTCCCAGCGGCAAGATCCTCAAGAGGGAGATCAGCGCGCCGGCGGCGGGGTGAGGTCGATGTGGTGGGCGGAGCGGTCACGACTGAGCTGGCGGCAGGGTTGTGGTGCGCGGCGGAAGCGGCCCGAGAAGCACAACCACGGCGCCCCTGCTCAGGGGGGCCGCCGAAGACCCGTCCCCGGCGGCCCCCAAGAGCCTGAGCGCTTCCGGATCAGCAAGTAGGCACGTCGGAGAGCCAGGCCGGGCCCTTGATGTAGATGTTGGTCAGCCAGGAACCGTCGGTCAGCTTTGCCCAGGCGTCGTTGGTGTATCCGTCCGCCGTGACCTCCTGGGCGTGCGCCTGGCAGACCACGTTGACCGTTGTGGGCTGCGCGAAGTAGTCGACGACGCCGGCGTTCACGTTCGGCTCGCTGTGGGTGCGCACCCCCGTGCCCCAGGTCTGGAACGGCTTGCTGCCGCCCGACGGCGGGGGCGTGCTGCTCCCGCCGCAGTCCGGTATGCCGGGCAGCGACGCCGGGCCCTTGATGTAGATGTTCGTCAGCCACGAACCGTCGGCCAGCTTGGCCCAGATGTCGTTGGTGTAGCCCTCGGCGGTGACGGTCTCCGCGTGCTGCTGGCACTGGACCGACACCTGCGTCGGACCGGCGAAGGTGTCCACTACGGCGGAGCGCACGCTCGGCGTGGAGTGGGTGCGCACCCCGGTGCCCCAGGTCTCGAAGGTCGTACCGCCGTTCGCGGGCGGGGGAGTCGGGGTGCCCGACCCGTTGACCCGGATCGCGCCCGCGTAGTCGCCGCCGGTGCGCACGGGCGCGACTCTGATGTGGGTGCCCGACTCGTACGCCTCGACCATCTGCCCGCCGCCCAGGTACATGGCGACGTGGTGGATGTGCCCGTTGCCCCAGAACATCAGGTCGCCCGGCAGCAGCGGGGCGGCTCCCTGCGCGGCGGAGAAGCGGGCGGTGGCCTGCGAGCTGTGGAACTGGTCGTTCGAGGTGCCGTTGAGCAGGTCCTTGCCGGTCGCCTTCCAGTACGCGTACCGCATCAGGCCGGAGCAGTCGAAGCCCTTGCGCTCGTTGTCGTGGAGGCTGTCCGGGTCCGAGCCGTCGTAGTAGCCGTAGATGGCGCCCGGCGTCGCGCCGTGGCCGCCGCCCCAGCTGTACCAGACGCCGATCTGCGAACATGCTGCGTTCACGGCGGCCTGTGCCGTGGCGGAGGCGCCCGGCGCGAGGACCCCGCAGGAGGTGTCCTGGGCGGCGGCGTGCGCCGGGGCGGAGAAGAAGGCGGTCAGGGCCAGGACCGAGGCGCCCAGGAGCCCGCCGCTGGTCCGGCGGCGGGTGCTGCTGATCTTCACGGAGTCTTCCTTCGTCGACGTGTCGTCACCGGGCGGCCCGGCGACGGCGGTTGGGGACGTACGTGCCGCTCCCACCCCCGTGGGGAGCGGCACGGGCTTTCTAGTTGGCGAGCGCGGCGCGCATCTTGGCCAGGCCCCGCATGCGGTTGCGCTGGACCGTGCCGCGGTGGGCGCCGAGCCGTTCGCCGGCGGTGTCGTGGCTGAGGCCCTCCAGGTCCACGAGGATCACCGCGGCGGCCTCCTTCTCGGAGAGCACGCTCAGCAGCGCCAGCGTGGTCGCGGACGCCTCGTACGAGGCCAGCCCGCCGTCCCAGCCCGCCTCGGGCAGCCGGTCGGTGCTGTGCTCGCGGCGGGAGGGGTGCTGCCAGGAGTCGCGGAGCAGGTTGAGGGCGACGGTGCAGGCGTAGGCGTACGGGTGCTGCTGGTGCGTCAGGTTCTGGGCGCGGGCGCGCCGGGTGAGCCGTAGATATGTCTCCTGGAGCAGGTCGTCTGCGTCGTGCGGGTTGCCCGTCAGTGCCAGCAGCCGTCGGCGCAGCCGTGGCATGTCGGCGGTGAAGAAGGTGTCGAAGTCCCCCGGGCTCATCCGGCCGGCGTCCGCCGACGGCGATGGCGGACAGGCGGCGGTGCTGATCTCCAATGCTGTTCCCCCTCGGTTTTACGGTGTGGTCGTGCTGTGCGCCCTTGGTGGCTGGTCAGGCCGTTGACGCGGGCGGGGCGGCCGGGCCGTAGCGGGCGGCCGGGGCCCGGCGCAGCAGGGCCCAGTACCGGTCGCCGTAGGACCAGTGCCACCATTCGGTCGGGTAGTTGACGAAGCCCGTCGCGGTGAGGGCCCGGTCCAGTACGGCCCGGTTCGCGCGTGCCTCGGCGCTGATGCCGGGCGCCTCGGTGCGGCAGGCGCCCCCGCTCTCCTCCGGGGTGGCGTTGACCTCCGTGCCGAGCGGCAGCTCCCTGCCGTCCCGGTCGCACAGCGTCAGGTCGACCGCCCCGCCGCTGACGTGCGGCGCCACCTCCGGCGGGGAGATGTACGCGCTCGCCAGCTCGCGGATCCGTGCGGGCGCCGCGTCCGGGTGGGCCCGGCGCATCGTCTGCGCGTACTTCTCGAAGTACCGTCGCTGCAGATCCGGTGGCCGGTACCCCTCCACCACCAGGAACCGGACGCCGGCCGGCAGCAGGCGCTGCGCCCGCACGAGCCGGCGCAGCGCGCCGGACCGCAGATGGGCGTAACTTCCGTCGTCGTCGGCCTGCCGCGGGTCGAGCCACAGGTGGCCCGCCGCGCGCAGGTCGACCAGCGGTTCACCGCAGTCGGCCTCCGCGACCGCGGCGACCCGGGGGTCGGAGAGCGTGATGATGTCCGTCACGAACATCAGCCTCGGGCAGGCCCCTGCAATTGCTCTGCAGGTTGCCTGCAAGCGGCTCACCAGCACTTCTGCAGCCGGTGCGGGTCACTGGCCGGCGGCCGGCTCGCGTGCCTCGCGGCAGCCCGGCTTCCGGAAGATCGCGATCGCTTCGGCGCGGGCCGTCCCGTCGCCGTGCCCGGCCCACACTTGACCAGGTCCCGGAGCGCGCGGGCCTGCGCTACTGCGGCTGGTTCGGGTCATTCGTCGGCGGCCGGTTCGTGTGCCTCGCGGCAGCCCAGTTCCCGGAAGAGCGTCATCGCTTCGGTGCGGGCCGTTCGCGCGGCCGTGCTGTTGCCGTGTGCTGCCCACACCTGGGCCAGGTCCCGGAGCGTGCGGGCCCGCCACAGTGGCAGGCGCAGCGCCTCCCACATCGACAGTGCCTGCTCCAGCGGCCGGCGGGCGGAGCCGGGATCGCCGGCCGCCAGATGCCATTCGCCGAGGGTGCGCAGCACCAGCGCCTCGCCGAACCGGTCCTGGCGCTCGCGGGCCACCGCAAGGCAGCGGTCGAGCCGTGCCCGTGCCTCGTCCAGTCGGCCCTGCCGCAACTCCGTCTTCGCCAGGGACTGTTCGGTGTACATCACCCCGAACTTGTCGTGCAGCCGGTCGAAGATCCGCAGCGCCTCGTGCAGCAGCCGCTCCGCGTCCGCCAGTGCCCCCTCGGCCCGGTCACACAGGGCCAGCGACCGCAGGGTCAGTCCCTCGCCGTGCCGGTCGCCTTCCGCGCGGTACAGCTCCAGGGCCCGCGACAGGGCGTCCCGGGCCGGCGCGCCGCGCCCTTGTTCCCGGTGCACATAACCGATGCCGTACAGCACCCGTGCCCGCGCGCCGCGGTCCGCGGACTCCCCGTACCGCTCCAGTGCAGCCGTCAGCAGCTCCAACGCCTCGGTGTACCGGGCCTGTTCGCGGCGGGCCGTACCCATTCCGGCGAGCGCCGGCGCCGCGCCCCACGGCATGTCGCCCTGCGCCTCGAACAGCCGCAGCGCGTCGGCGAAGTAGGCGTACGACTCCTCGAACTCGTCCTGCTCGTAGCGCAGTTGGCCGAGCCCGGTGAGCAGCCACGCCTCGCCCTCGCCGTCCCCGCTGCGGCGCACCGCCGCGATGGCCGCGGCGTGCGAGCGGGACCAGGCGTCGAACTGGTTGTACAGCGCGGCCGAACTCGCGATCAGCGCCCCCGCCAGGTCGCGGGCGGCGCGGTCCATTCCGTGGTCGGCGCAGTACTCCGCCGCGGCCAGCAGACAGGCCTGCTCGGCGGCGAACCAGGCCGCGGGCCGCTCCAGCAACTCGTCCTCGGCCTGCGGGGCGAGAGCGTCGAGCGGACGCACGGCCTCCGGCCGGGGGAAGTACCGGGCCGCCCCGCCCGGGCCCCGGGAGGCCGCCCGCTTGGCCAGCCCGAGCCAGCATTCCACCAGCCGCCGCACGGCCGCCGTACGCTCCTCGGTGCTCTCCTCGGACAGACAGCGCTCACGGGCGTGCTCGCGGGCCAGGTCGTGGATGCGGTAGCGGCTGCGGCCGGTGTCGTCGGCGCCGAGCACATCGATGAAGTGGCAGTCCACCAGCCGCTCCACGGCCTCCTCGGCCTCGTCCGTGCCGATGTCCAGCAGCGGAGCGGCGATCCAGGCCGCGAAGTCGGGCAGGTCGAGCAGGGCCAGCCGGCGCAGCGCCTGCTGCTCCTGCGGGTCGAGGTCGGCGTAACCGAGTTCCAGACTGGTGCGCAACTCCAGGTCCCCGGCGCGCAGTTCGTTCAGCCGCCGCCGCTCGTCCCGCAGCCGGTCGGCGAGCCGGCCGGGCACCCAGTGCGGGCGGGCCGCGAGCCGGGCTCCGGCGATGCGCACGGCCAGCGGCAGCCGCCCGCACAGCGAGACGATCTCGGCGGCCCGCTCCGGTTCGGCACCCGTTCGGTCCGGTCCGGCCACGCGCCGTAGCAGTTCGAGTGCCTCGGCCTGCTCGGGCACGGTCAGGTCCAGATGGGCGGCGCCCTCCAGCGCGACCAGCCGGCGGCGGCTGGTGACGAGAACGGCGGAACCGGGACCGGGCGGCAGCAGCGGCCGTACATGGGCCTCGCCGGCCGCGTTGTCGAGGATCAGCAGAATGCGCCGGTGCCCGATGTGCGTGCGATACAGCCCCGTCAGCTCCTCGACCGAGGCCGGCAGCGTCTGCGGTTCGGCGCCCATGGCGCGCAGCAGCCGGGCGAGGGCGTCGGCGGGCTGCAGCGGGGCGGTGTCGGCCGCCCGCAGGTCCACGAACAGCCTGCCGTCCGGGAAGAGTTCGGCGGTGCGGTGGCCGACGTGCACCGCGAGGGCGGTCTTGCCCGTGCCGGACCGTCCGGAGATCACACCGATCGGCGGGGCGGTGCGGCCCGTGTCGTCGACCCCGCCCAGCAGCGACTCGGCCCAGCCGATCTGCTCGGAGCGGCCCACGAAGTCGGCTATGTCCGGCGGGAGATGGGACGGGGCGGGCCGTGGCCGCGGGCCCTGCGCGCTCCGGAGCGCGGTCTCCCGGGACTTCGAAGGCCCGGCCGGTTTCTCCGCCGTGCTCCGGTGGCCGGGGCCCCAGAGCTCCGGGTCATTGGTCAGCACCGCCTTGTGCAGCGCCCGCAGCTCCGGCCCCGGGTCGATGCCCAGCTCCTCGCGCAGGACCTCGCGGCCCTCCTGATAGGTGCGCAGGGCGTCGGAGACCCTGCCGGTGCGCACCAGCGCGGTCATCAACTGGCCGCGCGGCCGCTCCCGGAGAGGGTGTGCGGCGACATGCGCGAGCAGGGGAGCGATCGCCCGGTCGGCGCGGCCCAGCTCCAGCTGCAGACCGAAGGACTCCTCCTGGCCGACGATCCGCAGTTCTCCGAGGCGGGCCGCCTCGATCCGGGCGAACGACTGGCCGAGCCCCTCCAGGGCCTCGGGGCCGCGCCACAGCCCCAGCGCCTCGGACAGCAGGTCGGCGGCCTCCTCGGGGCGGCCCTGCGCGGCCGAGGTCCGGCCCGAGGTGAGCAGTTCCTCGAACCGGTGGGCGTCGACCTGCGACGGGTCGAGGTCGGCGACGTAACCCGGCGGGCGGGTACGGATCAGCTCCGCCTCGCCGACCCTGGCCAGCGCGCGGCGCACGGCCGAGACATGGGTGGCGACCAGGGCGCCGGCGGTGGCGGGTACCCGTTCGTCCCATACGTTGTCGATGAGCCGCTCGGTGGAGAGGACCTCCCCCAGGTGGACGACCAGCGCCGACAGGACGGCCAGGGGTCTGACGCCGCCGAGCGGGGCCCGCCGGCCGCCGGCCCACACCTCCACCGGACCCAGCAGGCGCACTTCGAACATCGTTCCCCGATCGCCGTATCACCCGCCCCGCGGATCACGGCAGAAGATATCGACGAACGCGCCGACGACATGGCGATGACCGGGTCGCCGTGTCCGAATCCGGTCGGCCCGGTGTGCTGGTGCCGCCCACCCGCAACCGCGGTGCTGAGATGGGCTGTTGTCCGCTGCTCGGTCAGTCCCGGACGGCTCTCCTCCCCATGGCCGGTTGGCTGGATTCCGCCACCCGGACAACCGGGTCGCTTCCAGGGGAGACGGTTCGCGCGCCGTCGTCGTATGACCGCCGACGCGAGAAAAAAACCCGCGGTCCGAGGGGCATACGGACGCGCCTCCCGGGGCGTCAACGGCTCGAAAGCACCACGTCAGTTCGACCACGCCCCGGGAGCATGCCGATGAAGCGCACCGACGCCCCACGCCGGACGGCGGCCATGCGACGCACGACCGCCACCGTGGGCGTGATCGCCGCACTGGCCTCTGCCGTCCTGACAGGCTGCTCAGTAGGCGCCGACTCGTCCCACCGCACCGCGCCGGCCGCGGGAGCCGAGGCCGCCGCGCACGTCAAGGACCTCACCTACGCCGAGGACCTGCGGATCTCGGACGCCGAGCAGCACCTGATCACGCAGTGCATGACCAAGCACGGTTTCCGCTTCCGGGAGGACCGGACGCTGAGCCTGGAGGAGAGCCGGCCGGTCGGCTATGTCCAGGACGACGTCGAGTGGGCGCGCAGCCACGGCTACGGCAGCAGGATCATGGCCAAGGAGGACCGCGCCCGCCTGCGCAACCCCAACCTCGCCTACCGCAACTCCCTCTCCCGCCCGCGACAGAGCGCCTATGACACCGCGCTGGACGGCGGCCGGGACACCGCACTGCTCAGGACGCGGGCGCCCTCCGGCGGCACGATCACCAAGCAGTCCGGCGGCTGCACCGGCGAGGCCGAAAGGACGCTGTACGGCGACCCGGCGGCATGGTTCCGGGCCGACGCAACCGTCAGCAACCTGCGCCCCCTGTACGTGGGCAAGCTGCTGCGCGACAAGGAGTTCAAGAGCGCGGTGCGGACCTGGTCGCGCTGCATGAGCAGGGCCGGACACCCCTACCCCGACCCCGACGCGGCACGTCAGGCCACGCGCGAGCACAGCGCGCAGCAGACACGGGCCGAGGAGGCCGGCACCTTCGCGAACGAAACCCGGATCGCGGTCGCCGACGCCACCTGCGCCCGCGCCGTCTCGCTGCGCTCCGTCGGGGAGCGGCGCGAGGCCCACTACGTCGGCGAACTGGCCGGCAAGTACGGCGACGCCCTCGACGCCCACCGGCGGATGCAGCAGCACGCCCTCGCCCGCGCCGAACGGATCGTCCCCGCCCGGACCTGACCGGGCCGTCGCCCACCCCTTGATTTCCGTGCCCCCGCGTCACGGACGGAGCTCCGCGACGCCGTTCGCGGATCGCCACCCCATCCCCACGCCTCCGACGAGGCGTCAGCAGAACAGGAATCCGCCATGCGCAAACTGACCGTCTCCGTGGCCACCCTCGGCCTGGCCGCCCTCGGCATCGCCCTGCCGGCCGCCGCCCACGCGGGCCCCGGCTGCAACGCCAACTGGAACTCGCACGGCCGCGACGGCAACGTCCGTGCCTGGGACGGCACCGACTGCGGCGGAACGCTCCTCGGCGTCACCCCCGGCAGCGACCCCAACTGGGCCGACGGCTTCGGCCCCTTCCAGGGCACGGACGTGAATCGGGCGTCGTCCGTGATGAACAGCGGTTACGTCGGCGGCAAGGATGTCGTGGCCTTCTACTACTACGCGGACTACGACGACAGGGCGTACGGCTGCCTCAAGCCGGGCGAGCTGTACGTGGACAACCTCGGCCGCAACAAGTTCACCAACAACGAGAACATGAACGACAACATCGTGTCGCACACCTGGGTGGCGGCGAGCGCCTGCGCCCCGGGCTCGTTCATCAGCTGACACCTGGCTGACACCTGATTGAGGCCCACGGCCCGCCGGCTTCCCGCCGGCGGGCCGTGCCGTCGTGCCGCAGGATGTCCGGCCCACCTCACGTACCGACGACTTTCACACAGACGCCACCAGACCCTTCCCTGACGTTTGGTGCTCTTGGAACACTCGCTCCGCGCGCAATCCGTCACATCCGACCGGTCGAACATCCTCAAGGCGAGAGGTCCTTCACCCATGCCCGAAGTCAACCGGCGCCGATTCCTGCAGCTCGCGGGCGCGACCACGGCCTTCACCGCACTGTCCAACAGCATCCAGCGCGCCGCCGCGCTGCCCGCGAACCACCGCACGGGCTCCATCGAGGACGTCGAGCACATCGTCGTCCTGATGCAGGAAAACCGTTCCTTCGACCACTACTTCGGCTCGCTCAGGGGCGTCCGCGGCTTCGGCGACCCGCGCCCGATCGTGACGCGGCAGGACGGGAAGCCGGTCTGGTACCAGTCGGACGGCACCAAGGACATCCTCCCCTTCCACCCGGACGCGGACGATCTGGGCCTGGCCTTCATCCAGGACCTCCCGCACGGCTGGAACGACGGACACGCCGCCTTCAACGGGGGCAAGTACGACAAGTGGGTCCCGTCCAAGGGCTCCACGACGATGGCGTATCTGAACCGCAAAGACATCCCGTTCCACTACGCGCTCGCCGACTCCTTCACCATCTGCGACGCCTACCACTGCTCGTTCATCGGCTCGACCGACCCCAACCGCTACTACATGTGGACGGGTTACACGGGCAACGACGGACAGGGCGGCGGACCGGTCCTCGGCAACGACGAGGCGGGCTACGGCTGGACGACCTACCCCGAGCGGCTGGAGAAGAGCGGCGTCTCCTGGAAGATCTACCAGGACGTCGGCGACGGCCTCGACGCGAACGGCGGCTGGGGCTGGATCCAGGACGCCTACCGCGGCAACTACGGCGACAACTCGCTGCTCTACTTCAACGCGTACCGGGGTGCCAAGCCCGGCGACCCGCTCTACGACAAGGCCCGCACCGGCACCGACGCGCGCAAGGGCGAGGGCTTCTTCGACCAGCTGAAGGCCGACGTCAAGGGCGGCAAGCTGCCGCAGATCTCCTGGATCGTCGCCCCCGAGGCCTTCACCGAGCACCCCAACTGGCCTGCCAACTACGGCGCTTGGTACGTCTCCCAGGTCCTCGACGCGCTCACCTCCTCGCCCGAGGTGTGGGCGAAGACGGCCCTGTTCATCACGTACGACGAGAACGACGGCTTCTTCGACCACCTGATCCCGCCGTACGCACCTGGCTCCGCCGCGCAGGGCAAGTCGACGGTCGACGTCGGCCCGGACCTGTTCACGGGCAACAGCAGCCACCCCGCCGGCCCCTACGGGCTCGGCCAGCGCGTGCCGATGATCGTCGTCTCGCCCTGGAGCAAGGGCGGTTACGTCTGCTCCGAGACGATGGACCACACCTCGATCATCCGGTTCATGGAGCGCCGCTTCGGTGTGCACGAGCCGAACATCTCGCCCTGGCGGCGCGCCATCTGCGGCGACCTGACCTCCGCGTTCGACTTCTCCCGCACGGACACGAAGCCGGTCGCCCTGCCGGGCACCGACGGCTACCAGCCGCCGGACCACAACCGCCACCCCGACTATGTGCCGACCCCGCCGGCCAACCCGGTCCTGCCCAAGCAGGAGCCCGGCCTGCGCCCGGCGCGTCCCCTCAAGTACGCCCCGTACGTGGACGGTTCGGCGGACACGGCCTCCGGGAAGTTCACGCTGGCCTTCGCCTCGGGCGCCAAGGCGGGCGCCGCCTTCCTGGTGACCTCCGGCAACCGCACCGACGGGCCGTGGAGCTACACCACCGAGGCCGGCAAGACCGTCTCGGACACCTGGAACTCGGCGTACTCGAACGGCTCGTACGACCTGGCCGTGCACGGTCCGAACGGCTTCCTGCGCGTCTTCAAGGGGCCGAACAAGGTGGCAGGGCCCGAGGTCACCGCCCGCCACAGCGGTGACAACATCGAGCTGACCTTCACCAACAAGGGCTCCGGCACGGTCGGTCTGAAGCTGTCCGGCGGATACGGATTCAAGTCCCGGACCTTCACCGTGCGTTCCGGCGCCACGGCGAAGTACACCGTCGACCTCGCCGCGAGCCGGCGCTGGTACGACCTCACCGTCACCTCCGCGGCCGACGCGACGTTCCTGCGGCGATTCGCCGGACATGTCGAGAACGGGCAGCCGGGGGTGAGCGACCCGGCGATCATCGCCGGCTGAACTGTCGGGTAAAGGATGGTGAACAGCGGATCGCGGGGACTGGTGGGGTGCGGGTGGGCCCGGGGTAGTGTGCCCCGGTGACCACGCATTCGAACACCCCTGCAGGCTGGTTCCCGGATCCGCACGGAGCGCCCCAGACCCTCCGCTACTGGGACGGCACCCAGTGGACCCAGCACACCAACACGGACCAGCAGCAGGCACCTCAGCACCAGGCACCTCAGCAGCAGGTGCCGCAGCAGGCCGCCGGGCCGGACCCGCGTGTGCAGCGTCAGGTGCAGCAGCAGGCCGGGGTCGCCGCCGGCGGCCCCGGCGGCGGCAGCCTGTTCACCGAGCCGGTTCTGGTGGTCAACCAGAAGGCCAAGCTGATCGAGCTGACCAACGAGTACACGGTCATGGATCAGAACGGCCATCAGATCGGCTCGGTGACCGAAGTCGGGCAGAGCACGCTGAAGAAGGTGGCGCGCTTCGTCTCCAGCCTCGACCAGTTCATGACCCACCGGCTGGAGATCCGCGACGCCTACGGCCAGCCGCAGTTGCTGCTGACCCGGCCCGCCAAGGTCTTCAAGTCCCGTGTGCTCGTGTCGCGTCCGGACGGTTCGTCCGTCGGCGAGATCGTTCAGCAGAACATGATCGGGAAGATCAACTTTGCGATGAACGACGCCAACGGCCAGCAGGTCGGTGCGATCAAGGCGGAGAACTGGCGGGCCTGGAATTTCGCGATCGTGGATCACGCCGACAACGAGGTCGCCAGGATCACCAAGACCTGGGAAGGCCTCGCCAAGACGATGTTCACGACCGCGGACAACTACGTTCTGCAGATCCACTACCAGCTGCCGGAACCGCTGTTGAGTCTTGTCGTGGCGACGGCGCTGACCGTGGACACGGCGCTCAAGCAGGACTCGCGCGGACTGGGTTAGAGCCGCGATTGGTGGTCGGCCGGCTGCGGGTTCGTCGTGGCTGGTCGCGCAGTTCCCCGCGCCCCATAAAGGGCGTTGCTCGCACCGCCGGCTTACTCAGAGCGGTGTGAGGTGTCCCGGATCTGAAGGCTGCCGGGGTATCAACGCCGGTTCCGGAGTTGCCGTTTCCGGCCGTAGGGCCAGGACCGCGGCCACCGGGTGCTCCTCGTCGACCGTGATGACGGGAGCAACCGGAGCGACGACAGCGGGGGTTGCCCGGGTCAGCAGTACGACGCCCCGGGACGCAAGTGCCGCGCCCGCGAGGGCGAGCAGTATGCCCTCCGCGCCGCCGCGCAGCCCCTGGCCGAGCATGGTGAGGCCGATCACCGAGGCCGCGACCGGGTTGGACAGCGTCACCACCGCGAGCGGGGCACCGAGCCCGCCCCGGTACGCCGTCTGGGACAGCAGCAGTCCGCCCACCGCGAAGGCGGCCACCAGTACCGCCACCAGGACGACCTGCAGGCTCAGCACGGAGCCGGACCGGTCGGTCGCGGCCACCGTCACGGTCTGCGTGAGCGCCGACGCGACGCCCGAGGCGAACCCGGACGCCGTGGCGTGCCGCAGGCCCGGCCGGGCCCCCGGCCGCGACAGCAGCCCGATCAGCGCGGCCGTGCTCCCCGCCACCGCCAGCGCCTCGGTCAGGCTCAGCACCTGCTCGGGCGCGGAGCCGGACGCGGTGACCAGCAGTGCGGCCAGCCCGGCCAGCGTCAGCGCGGTGCCCCGCCACTCGGTCGCGCTGACCTTCCGTCCGGCCACCCGCGCCCCCATCGGCACCGCGGCGACCAGGGTGAGCGCGCCGAGCGGCTGAACGACGGTGAGCGGACCGTACTTGAGGGCCACGACGTGCAGCAGCGCCGCGCCGGCGTTCAGCCCGACCGACGCCCACCAGGCGCCCGTGCCCAGCAGGCGCAGCATGCCGGCGTCGGAGCTGCGGGAGGCGAGCCGCTCCTGGGCCACCGCCGCGGCCGCGTAGGCGACGGCGGAGACCAGGGACAGGGCGACGGCGACGAGTGTGGCGGTCATCGGTCCGCTCCTACGAGGGCGTTGTCGTCGGCGACAGGTGCGGCGAGCTGCTCGCTGCCGCGCCCGGCCGTGCTGACGGTGCGCTGCGGCGAGCGAAGCGAGATGGGGGTCCTCCCGGACGAAGTCCGGGGGCGGATCAGTGCCAGCGCGGCGCCGAGCATGGCGGTCGCGACGATCGCGTCGAGCCAGTAGTGGTTCGCCGTCCCCACGATGACCAGCAGCGTCACCAGCGGGTGCAGCAGCCACAGCCAGCGCCAGCGGGACCGGGTGGCCGCGATCAGGCCGATCGCGACCATCAGGGCCCAGCCGAAGTGCAGTGACGGCATCGCCGCGAACTGGTTCGAGAGATGGTCCGAGGAGGGCGGGCCGTACACCGACGGCCCGTACACGTGCGCCGTGTCGACGAGACCCGTGGCGGCCAGCATCCGCGGCGGCGCCAGCGGGAGGACGAAGGGCAGCACCAGAGCCGCGGAGGTGACCGTGGCGAGGACCCGTCGGGCCCACACATAGTGCGCCGGGCGCCGCAGATAGAGCCAGATCAGGAAGGCCGCGGTCGCCGGGAAGTGGACGGTCGCGTAGTAGGTGTTCGCGAGGCGCACCAGGGTGTCGCTGTGCAGCAGCACCGACTGCACCGCGCCCTCACCGGGCAGATGGAGCGTCCGTTCCAGGTCCCACACGCGGTGCGCGTTGCGCAGGGCTTCACCGGTGTGGCCGGTCGCCAGCTGACGGCCGAACTTGTAGACGAGGAAGAGCCCTGCGACGAGCAGGAACTCACGGACGACCGGAGGCCGCGCTATCGCGCCGGTCTCTCCTTCTGCAGGCTCGGTGCGGGCATTCATACCCCGGCCCCTTCGCTGACGGTGGTGCGTGTGCTGGTACGTGGTGAGACCCGGGCCGGAGCCCGGACTCATCGGTACGCTTGCGTGCCGAAACGAAAGCGTTCCGATACGGCAGTGTACCGATACGAAGCCGTTCCGGTACACTGGCGTATCGATTGAGGTAGGACACACTGGATCCAGGGAATAGATCCGGCGGATCCGGCGGATCCAACCGATGCAGCGAACAGAGCGGGACCAGAGGCGAAGGAGAAGAGCAGATGACGTCGCAGGCCGCGGACGGACCGGACACGGTCGCCGCCTCGCGCCGCTCCAAGATCTCGCGCGAGCGGGAGCAGGAGTTCTTCGACGCCGTCCTCGAGCAGATCCGCGAATGCGGATACGAAGCGGTCACCATGGAGGGGGTCGCCGCCAGCACGCGCTGCAGCAAGTCCACGCTGTACCGGCAGTGGAAGACGAAGCCCCAGTTCGTGGTCGCCGCCCTGCGCGCCCGTCGCAAGGCCCGCTTCGCAGGCATCGACACCGGATCGCTCGCGGACGACCTCCGCGAGGCCGCGCGGACCGCGGGCCGCTGGTCGCTGAACGACACCAAACTGCTGCAGGCCCTCGGGCATGCCGTCACCCAGGACGCCGACCTCGCCAAGGCGCTGCGGGAGGCGCTCGTCGACCCGGAGATCGCCGCGCTGAAGGAGATGCTGCAGCGCGGGGTGGAGCGGGGTGAGATCACCGCCGACAACCCGGCGCTGGCATATATCCCGGCGCAGATGTTCGGCGTCGTGCGCGCCCGGCCCGTCGTGGACGGCGAGTACGCGGACCCCGACTACCTGGTCGGCTTCGTGGAGGCCGCAGTGCTGCCGGCACTCGGACTCACCTGAGAATCAGGCCGCCGTCCATGGGATGACTGGACGGTGACCTGCTCGCGCCGCACCGTGGGGACGGGGGCGGCGCGCACCCCCGGCCGGGTGGGGCTCCTCTTGAGCGGAGGGGAGCCCCACCCGGCCGACCGGTGTCCGGGGTGGTTCACACCTTCTGGCCGTTGCCGCTGCCCGTCGACACCGCGATGCCCTTGGTGATGGTGTCGATCATGGACACCTGCTGGCCGACGTCGAGGCCGAAGCGGACGACGACGATCTGCTGGGGGTCCGCGGGTGAGGGGAAGGCGAGCGATTCGACATAGCCGTCGGCGCCCTTGCTGGTGACCGCCTTCCAGCGGACCAGGTAGCCCTTCTGCCCGGCCACGGTGACCGCCTTGGACTCAAGCACGTCGTGCGAGGTGATCGAGCCGTAGATCTTGCCGCCGTAGTTCTGTTCGGCGTTCGCCGAGATGTCGGCCTTCGCGACCGCCTCGGCGGTGGTCTCCTGGTGTTTGAACGCCGGCGCGGGCGCCGAGTACGCCCCGCCCTTCGTGCAGGTCTGGGTGGTGTCGCCGGGGCACTTGTAGGAGTCATTGGACGAGACCTGCGCGCCCGCCCCGGTCTGCTGGCCGTACCAGCCGTCCGGGATGGGCAGGCTGATCCCGCTGATCGCGTCGGTCACCGAACCGCTCTCGATCTTCGGAGCATCGGACTGGCCGGGGGCGGGCGACTGGGTCCCGCCCGAGCCACCGGAACCGCCCGACCCGCCCGAGCCACCGGACCCGCCGTTGCCGCCGCCCGGGCCGCCCTGGCCGCCGGTACCGCCCTGGCCGCCCGCGCCGCCCGGCCCCTGCTGCGAGTTGACGTTGCCGCCGCCCGAACTGTCGTTGCCCGCCAGCGCGTACACGCCCACACCGATGCACGCGAGGACGACCACGGCCGCCCCGACGGCAATGCCCGTGCGCAGACCGCGCCGCGGGGCGGCCGGTGGCTGGGCGGGAAACGCCGGGTAGGTCGGATATGCCGTATAGGCCTGATCCGCCGGAGGGACGGTGCTCGCCGGATCCGCCCCGGCCGTCGGCGTCTGCGCCGGGGGACCCCATACGGCGGCCGACCCCGCGGGGCGGGTCCGGTCCGTCCATGCCTTGCCGTCCCACCAGCGCTCGGTGGCGGGACCCTCACTTGTCTGCCCCGGGTCGGGATACCACCCGGGAGGAGTCACCTGCGTCATGCCCCCACCGTATGAGGCCTCGGTGAAAGCGGGATGAGAGGATTCCGGATTCAGGCCACCACCAGCCGTTTCGGCGCCCGCGCACCCGGCGGCGGCAGCCGCAGTCCGTCCCGGCCGGGGGTGATCGAACCGAGCACGCTCGCATGCCGTGCCCCGGTGGCCCCGGGCTCGGTGCCCGCCAGACCGTGCGCGGTCAGGAACCCGAGCACCGCGAACGCATACGCCTCCTTCGCGTCCGACGCCAGCCCCAGCTCGTCGGACGTGCGCACCACCGGCCCCGGCAGCCGCTGCCCCAGCATCCGCATGAGCACCGGGTTGGCGACCCCGCCGCCCGAGACGATCACCTCGGTGGCGCCCAGGGCGAGCACGGCGTCGGCGACCGTCCGCGCGGTGAGCATGGTCAGCGTGGCGACCACGTCCTCGGCCCGGAGCGTCCCGAACCCGGCGAGCGCGTCCCGCAGATAGCCGAGGTGGAACAGTTCCTTGCCCGTCGTCTTCGGTGCGGGCAGCGCGTAGTACGGCTCGTCGAGCAGCCGACGCAGCAGCGGTTCGTGGACGGTGCCGCGCGCGGCCAGCGCGCCGTCGACGTCGTAGGCCATGGTCCCGCCGCTGAACCCCCGCGCCGCCGCGTCGATCAGCGCACACGCAGGGCCCGTGTCGAAGGCCGTGCCGTCGGGTGCGGTGAGGTTGGCGATGCCACCGAGGTTGAGGGCGACGGGGGTGCCCGGGCGGCCGCGCAGCCACAGCAGGTCGACCAGGCCGACCAGGGGTGCGCCCTGGCCGCCGGCGGCGATGTCGCGCGGCCGGAAGTCGGCGACCACCGGCAGCCCGGTCGCCTCGGCGATCCAGGCGGGCTGCCCGAGCTGCAGCGTGCCGTGTACTTTGCCGCCGTCCGTCCAGTGGTAGACGGTCTGCCCGTGGGAGGCCACCAATTCGGCGCTGCTGTCGCACAATTCACGGTCCGCGCGCACAGCCGCCGCCGCGAAGGCCTGCCCGATCCCCGTGTCGAGCCGGCACACCTCCGCGAGCGATGTGACGCCCGGCGGCAGTGCGGCCGCGAGCACCTCCCGCAGCTCCTCGTCGTACGCCTCGCTCACCATCCCCAGCGGCTCCAGTACGAGGCTGTCACCGGCGAGGCTCAGGTCGGCCGCCGCCGCGTCGATGGCGTCGTAGGACGTGCCCGACATCAGGCCGATCACCCGCATGCGCTCAACTCGCTTTCCGTTTCGGTGCCTTGACCAGGGCGAGGACGCTCACCGCACACGTCGCCGCCGCGTAGTACCCGGGGATGTCGACGTTCCCCGTCCGCTTGACGGTTTCCGTAATGATGAGCCCGGCGCAGCCCGAGAACACGGCATTGGCAAGGGCGTAGGCGAGTCCCAGGCCCGTGTAGCGCACGTTCGTGGGGAAGAGCTCGGACAGCATCGCGGGTCCCGGCCCCGCCATCAGCCCCACCACCGCACCCGCCGCGAACACCGCCGCGCCCTTCACGGTGTTCGAAGTCCCCGTGTCCTGAAGGAGGTTGAGCAGCGGCAGAGAGAGGAGCACCACGAGGAGCGCCCCCGTCAGCATCACCGCCCGCCGCCCCGCGCGGTCGCTGAGCAGGCCCGCCGGGACGATGGTGACCGCGAAGCCGACGTTGGCCAACACGGTGGCGATCAGCGCCTGTTGGAAGCTCGCGTCGAGCGTGCTCTGCAGATACGAGGGCAGCACGACCAGGAAGGTGTACCCGGCCGCCGCCCAGCCCATGATCCGCGCGGCGCCCAGCGCAATGGCACCGGCCACCTCGCGCGGCGGCGGGCTCACGGCCTCGGTCTCCTGCCGGAACGCGGGCGTCTCCTCCAGCCGCAGCCTCAGCCACAGCGCCGCCAGCCCGAGCGGCAGCGTCAGCAGGAACGGCACCCGCCAGCCCCAGTCGCCGAGCTGCTCCTCCGTCAGGACGGAGCTCAGCAGCGCCGCCGCCCCCGCACCACCGAGCAGCCCCAGTGCCACCGTGAACGACTGCCACGACCCGTACAGCCCACGCCGGCCCGGCGGCGCGAACTCCGTCATCACCGCCACCGCACCACCGAACTCCCCGCCCGCGGACAGCCCCTGAAGCACCCTCAGAAACGTCAGCAGCCACGGAGCCAGGGCCCCGACCGTCGCATACGTCGGCAGCGCACCGATCAGCGTCGTGGCGACCGTCATCAGTACGATCACCAGGATCAGCACCGGACGCCGGCCGATCCGGTCGCCCAGCCGCCCGAACAAGGCAGCCCCGACCGGCCGGAAGAAGAACGCCAGCGCGAACGACGCATACGTCCTCACCAGCGCCTCGGCCTCGCCGCCCCCCTGCGGAGTGAAGAACCGCGCCGCGATCACGGTCGCGAAGCAGCCGTAGACCCCGAACTCGTACCACTCGACGAAATTGCCGACCGACCCCGCCGCCAGGGCCCGTACCGCAGACGAGTCCCGCACGGCCCGGCGTTGTCCGAAAAACAGCGTCATTTCAGCGCCTTTTGACTGTCGATTACCTTCACACAGGCAGATCACCGGCTTCATGCGTCGCCTGCCCGCACCCGCTGTCACCCATCACGGCAACACCTACCCGGACCGGCCTCCACTTCCGCAATCGGACGGCTACGCTCGATGTCTGTACGTCATTCGGGCGACTTGGGGAGGTAGCGGGATGACGGAGGTCCGGCCCATGGAGGCCGCTTCGGCCTCCCTGTGGGAGCGCGAGGAGGAGATCGCCGCCGTCGTGCAGGCGATCGACACCCTGTCCGCCGACGACTCGTCCACGGGCAGCCTGCTGATGGTCCGGGGCGAGGCGGGAATCGGCAAGACCGCGCTGTTGGCCGAGATCCGCCGCATCGCCGAACGGCGCAACTGCACGGTGTGGTCGGCCCGCGGCGGCGAGACCCTCAAATCCGTCCCCTTCAATGTGGTACGGCAGTTGCTGCAGCCCGCGCTGGTGTCGCTGATGCCGGAAGAGGCCCGCGAATACCTCGGCGACTGGTACGACATCGCCGGCCCCGCCCTCGGCATAACGGAACCGGGCGAACGCCAGGCCGACCCGCAGGGCGTGTGCGACGGCCTGGTCGCCGGAGTGCGCCGACTGGCCCGCCGCGACTGGCCGCTGGTCCTGCTCGTCGACGACGCACACTGGGCCGACCAGGAGACGCTGCGCTGGCTCGCCGCGTTCGCCGAGCGGCTCGACGACCTGTCCGTCCTGGTCGTGGTCGCCCGGCGGCCCGGCGAGGTCAGCGGCGAGAGCGCCCGCCACCTCGACGCGATCGCCGCCGCCGCGGGCCGCCCCGACGCCACCCTGAGCGCCCTCACTCCGGGCGCCACCGCCGGCCTCACCCGCGCCACCCTCGGCGCGCACGCCGACGCCCCGTTCTGCCGCGAGGTCTGGGCCGTCACCGGCGGCAACCCGTATGAGACGGTGGAACTCCTCGCCAAGGTCCAGGACAGCGAACTGGAACCGACCGAGAGCGCGGCCGCCGAACTGCGTGCCCTCAACCGCTCGGCCCGTGGCGGCGGCCTCGTCGCCCGTCTCGAGGAACTCGGCATCGACGCCACCCGGTTCGCCTGGGCGGCCGCGATCCTCGGCACCGGCATCTCCGTCGGCCTGGTCGCCCAGCTCGCCACCATGGACCACGACGACGCACTGCGCTGCGCCGAACTGCTGCAGGACGCCCGCATCCTCACCGAACCCGACCCGGCGAACGCCCAAGTCGGCGACGGCGACCTGGAGTTCGTGCACCCGCTGATCGCCACCGCCGTCTACAACTCCATCCCGGACGCCCTGCGCACCGCCATGCACGGCATCGCCGCCACGGTCGTCGCCGACTCCGGACTCGGCGCCGCCATGGCCTCCCGGCACCTCCTCCAGGTGCACCCGGACGACGACGAGGAACTCGTCTGGCAGCTGCGCGAGGCCGCCCGCGAACACCTCGCCGTCGGCGCCCCCGACGCCGCCCGCCGCTGCCTCGAACGCGCCCTCCTGGAACCCCCTGTTCCGGAAGTCCACGCGCGCGTGCTCTTCGAACTCGGCTGCGCCACCCTCCTGACCGCACCCGCCACCACCATCGACCACCTGCAGTCCGCCCTCGGCATGCCCGGCCTCGACGGCGACGAGCGCGTCGACGCGGTCTACCGCCTCTCCCAGGCCCTCCTCCACAACGACCAGATGGAGGAGGCCGTCCGCACGGTCGAGGCGGAGGCCGCCCGGCACGAGGCCGGGCCCACCAAGATGCGGCTGCAGGCCGTGCAGTACATGTGGGAGGGCATCTACGCCGGCGAGGCGACCTCGCCGGGACGCTCCCAGCGCCTCGCCGACCTCGCCTCGACCTGCACCGGCCGCGACAACTCCGAGCGTGCCCTGCTCATGCTGCGCGGCTTCGACGCCCTGCTCCGCGGCGAGAACGCCGAGGAGGTCGTCGAACTGTGCGACCGCGCTCTCGTCAACGGCCGCCTCGCACCCGGACTCGGCTGGACCGACACCGAGTGGGGCATCGAACTCCTGCTGATGCTCGCCAACTCCTACACCTACACCGACCGCCTCGACCGCGCCGAGAGCCTCTACAACGAGGCGCTGCGCACCTACGAGTCGGCCGGCTGGAGCGGCGGCCACCTCGCCCTGGCCCACGCCCACGTCGGCATCGGACACCGCAGGCGCGGCCGGCTGCGGGAGGCCGAGGACTCCCTGCGCGAGTCGCTGCGCCTCGCCGAGCGCGTCGGCCGCGGACTGCCCCTGTACTGGTGCATCAGCTGCAACCTCGTCGAGGTCCTGCTCGCCCGTGGCCATGTGGACGACGCCTGGGCGATCGCCGACCAGACCGGCTTCGCACCGCCCTACACGTCCGCCATGGTGATGCCGGACCCGCGGTCCGTGCGCGGCCGGCTGCTGCTCGCCGTCGGCCGCACCAAGGACGGCATCAACGAACTGGAAGAGGTCGAGAAGGCCGTGGCCGCGCGCGGTCACCACAACCCGGTGCTCGTCCCCTGGGCCCTCGATCTCGCCCGGGCCCTCGCCTCGGAGGACCCGGTGCGAGCGGGCCGGCTCGCCGCGGACACCCGCCGGCAGGCCGAGCTGTTCGGCTGGCGGCGCAGGCCGTGGCGTATCTGGAGGCCTCGCCCTGTCAGTACGAGCATGCGGCGGCCCGCATCGAGTACGGGATCGCTGCGAGGTCTGTTGCCGAGCTGAACCGGGGGTTGGCGCTGGCTCGTTCGTGTGGGGCGGATGGGTTGGTGGCGCAGGCTGAGGAGGCGCTGGAGGCCGGCCGCGGGTTGCGCTGAAGAGCTCGGTCGCTGCGGGTAGTACGGCGAGTGCCGGCCGTATGTGGCTGGTCGCGCAGTTCCCCGCGCCCCCAAAAAACAAAAGCCGCTACAGCGCCAGGAGTTGGTCTGTGGCCGTTGACAGGCGTTTCTGTACTGCGCTGTCGTACGTTGACTCATGTGCCCTCGACGGGCTCGTGCCGTCGAAGTAGGCGCCCGTGCCCCGATCTTGGGTTGCCAGGGCCAGTACGCCGGGGGCGCCGTCGGCCACTGTGTTCCAGGGGGTGACTCCGCCCTCGCGCACCATCGCTGTGTCCATGAACGTTGCCGGGTGGAGCACGTTCACCGAGACACCCGTGCCCGCCAACTCCTCGGCCAGGGCGAACGTATGGGCCGCCAGGGCGAACTTGGCGCGGCGGTATGCGGCGAAGCCGTCGTAGCCGCGGCGGAATTCGATGTCGTCGAAGTCGAGGGGGTCCTGGCCGACCGAGCCGACGTTGACGATTCGGGCGGGTGTGTTCGCGCGCAGTACCGGCAGCAGGGCGCGGGTGAGTACGACCGGTGCCAAGTAGTTCACGGCGAGGCGCAGTTCGTGGCCGTCGGCGCTCAGCTCACGCCCCGCGCCGGGCCCGCCCGCTCCCACGCCCGCGTTGTTGATCAGGACATCGAGGTCGGGATGGGCGTCGGCGACGTGTGCGCCCAACTCGCGCACCTGCGTCAGCGAGGCCAGATCGGCGACGAAGCCTTCCGCGTCGCCCTCCGTGCGCAGCTCCTCGACCAGCCGCTCCGTACGGCCCGGGTCGCGGCCGTGGGCCAGGACGACGTGTCCGGAGCGGACCAGCTCGAAGGCGACATAGCGGCCGAGGCCGGAGGTGGCGCCGGTGATCAGGATGGTGGACATGCCTCCACCGTAGGCACGGGGTGGGGGCATGTGCGAGGTGCTGCTGAAGCTACGACCAGCAGGGTCACCCTCAGGGCCTGTTCAGAGGTGCCCAGGGGTGTCTAGAGGTCGTCCTCTTCCGCCAGCACCCGCTGAGCCGCCGCGAACGCCGAGTTCGCCGCCGGGACCCCGCAGTACACCGCCGTCTGCAGCAGTACGGCGCCGATCTCCTCGGGGGTGAGCCCATTGCGCCGGGCCGCCCGCACATGCATGGCCAGCTCGTCGTAGTGCCCGTGTGCAACCAGCGCCGTCAGCGTGATCATGCTGCGTTCGCGGCGCGAGAGCGTCGGGTCGGTCCAGATCTCGCCCCAGGCGTAGCGCGAGATGAAGTCCTGGAAACGGGCGGTGAAGGGCGTCTGCCGGGCCTGCGCCCGGTCCACATGCGCGTCGCCGAGCACCTCGCGCCGTACCTCCATCCCGCGCTTGGCACCCCCGCCGAGGTGGGTACGGAGGGCTGTCAGCACGGCCTGCGGGCACTGTGCCGGCGCCAGGTGCGCGGCTCCCGGGAGCTCCACGAGCGCAGCGCCCGGCACGGCGTCCGCGATCTCCCGCAGATGCGGTGGCGGAGTCGCCCGGTCCTCGCGCCCGGCGATCAGCAGCGTGCGCACGGAGATCTCCGGCAGCCGGTCGCGCAGGTCGAAGGCGGCCAGCGCGTCACAGCAGGCGGCGTACGCCTCGGGGTCGGCCTCCGCCTGGTCCCGCACCAGCTCCGGCACGGTGAAGCCGGGCGTGAACCAGCGGGCGTCGGCACTCGCCACGAGCGAGTCCAGGCCTTCGCGCCGCACCAGCTCGGCCCGCTCCTCCCATGGCTTCGAGCCGTTGAAATGCGCCGACGAACAGATCACGGCCAGCGACGACACCCGCTCCGGGTGGTGCAGGGCAAGATGCAGGCCTACGGCTCCGCCCAGCGACACCCCCGCGTACGCGAACCGATCGATGCCGAGCGAGTCGGCGAGCGCGAGCACCAGGTCGGCGAGGTCGCCGACGCCGGCCCCCGGGCCGATCAGACCGGGCGCGGACCCGCCGTGCCCCGGCAGGTCCCAGCGGACGACCCGGTAGGTGATGGACAGCTCGGGCGCCACCTTGTCCCACAGGGCGTACGACGTCCCGAGCGAAGGCCCGAGCAGCAGCGGGGGAGCGGAAGTGGGCCCCTCGGCACGGTGGTTGAGGAGTTTCTCGGTCAACGTCGCTCCAGTGCACGGTCGGTGAGGACTCCGGCGGAGCCGGTGTAGCGGGCGGGATCGGTGAGCTCGTCGAGGTCGATGTCCTGGCCGATGTTCTTGTTGATGTCCTTTTCGATGTCCTTCAACTCGGGCTCTTCGGCGAGCAGTTCGGCCAGTGGGCGGCCCTCGGCGTAGGTGCGCCCGGCGAGGTCGGTGAGCAGGGCCTTGGCGCGGGTGCGGCCGAGCAGGGGGGCCAGTTCGGCGGACAGCCGCTCCGAGACGATCAACCCGTGGGTGAGGTCCAGGTGTTCACGCATGGCGTCCGTGTGCACGCGCAGCCCTTCGGATAGATCGGCGGCGTCGCGGGCGGCGCCCCCGACCAGCCGCAGCAGGTCCCGGAGCGGCTCCCACTCGGCATGCCAGGCCCCGGCCGGCCGCTCGTCCTCGGCGACCAGCGACCCGTACAGCGTGGCCGCGAGCTGTGGGGCCCGCCGGGCCGCGGCCGCGATCAGGGTGGACCGTACCGGGTTCGCCTTGTGCGGCATGGCGGACGAGCCGCCGCCGCTGCCTTCGGCAACCTCCGCGATCTCGGTACGGCCGAGGACGAGCACATCCGTTGCGATCTTGCCGAGCGCCCCGGCCGCGAAGGCCAGGCAGCCGGCGAGATCGGCGATCGGAGTGCGGAGGGTGTGCCAGGGCAGGAGCGGGCTGCGGAGCCCGAGTTCGTGGGCGTAGGCCGCTGTCAGCGCCTGCGTGTCCCGGGCGCCGTACACCGCGAAGGCTGCCAACGTCCCTGCCGCACCGGCCAGTTGGGCGGGCAGCGAGTCCCGTACGGCCTTGATCCGGTCCCGCGCGTCCAGGACGAGCGACCGCCAGCCGGCCGCCTTCAGCCCGAAGGTCGTCGGTACGGCGTGCTGGGTGAGCGTCCGCCCCGGCATCGCGGTGTCGCGGTGCTCGGCGGCCAGCCGGGCCAGCGCCCGTTCGGTGCGGTCGAGGTCGGCGAGGATCAGGTCCAGGGTGCGCACGGCGACCAGCATCATCGCCGTGTCCATGATGTCCTGGCTGGTCGCACCCCGGTGGACGTACGGCCCGTACTCCGCACCGACCGCCTTCGTCAGATCGGCGACCAGGGGGATGACCGGGTTGCCGCCGCCACGGGCGCGCTCGGCGAGGGACCGTACGTCGAAACGGGCGGCGTCGGCCGCCTCGGTCACCGCGGTCGCCGCCTCGGCCGGAGCGAGGCCGAGAGCGGCCTGGGCCCGGGTGAGGGCGGCCTCCGCGTCGAGCAGGGACTGCAGAAAGGCCGCGTCGCCGGTCGCGGAGGCGGCGGGGGAGCCCGCCCACCCCGGGGCGAGCAGACCGGTGTCGTCGGAACCGACAGAAGTCACTTGAACTCCAGGAAGACCGTCTCGCCTTCGCCCTGAAGGCGGATGTCGAAACGGTATGTGCCCTTGCCGTCGTCCTTCGCGACCAGCGTGCCGCGTCGCTCGCCCGGCACCTGCGACAGCACCGGGTCGGCGGCGAGGGCCGCCTCGTCACCCGGCAGATAGATCCGGGTGAACAGGTGCACCAGCAGCCCGCGCGCGAACACGCACACACTGATGTACGGCGCGCTCTGCCCGCGCGCGCCGGGTCGCAGCGTCCGCGCGTACCAGTGGCCGCCCGCATCCGTCTGGATGCGCCCCCAGCCCGTGAACTCCACGCCGTTGCGGCCCAGGTAGCCGCCGCTCGCCGGGTCGCGCCGGATGGAGCCGTCCACCTGGGGGATGTTGCCGTCGGCGTCGGCGCCCCACAGCTCAACGAAGGCGTCCGGCAGCGGGGTGCCCTCGCCGTCGTACACATACCCCTGGACGGTGATCGTGTCCGGGTGGCCGACCGGGGCGATGTCGCCGCCGCCGGGGAAGGGCAGCGCGTGGCCGTAGAAGGGGCCGACCGTGTGCGACGGGGTCGGGAGCACGGTCTCCGGACGGCTTGTGTCGATCTTCGTCATGGCAGGTCAGCGTCCTTCTTCGATCCAGGTGGCGTGCGGCCCGTCGAGCACGATGTCCCAGTGGTAGCCCATCGAGAACTCCGGCACCGACAGGCTGTGGTCGTAGGTCGCGACCAGCCGCTGCCGGGCCGCGTCGTCCGTCACCGACTGGATGATCGGGTCGTACGGGAACAGCGGGTCGCTCGGGAAGTACATCTGTGTCACGAGCCGCTGCGTGAATGCCGTGCCGAAGAGCGAGAAGTGGATGTGCGCCGGCCGCCAGGCATTGACGTGCTGACGCCACGGGTACGGGCCCGGCTGCACGGTGGTGAAGTGGTAGTGCCCGTTGTCGTCGGTCAGCGTGCGGCCGACGCCGGTGAAGTTCGGGTCCAGCGGGGCGTCGTGCTGCTCGCGCTGGTGCGCGTAGCGGCCCGCCGAGTTCGCCTGCCAGATCTCGACCAGCTGGCCGCGGATCGGGCGGCCGTCGCGGTCCAGCAGCCGGCCGGAGACGGTGATGCGCTCACCGATCGGCTCGCCGGTGTGCTGCTTGGTGAGGTCGTTGTCGATCTCCGTGATGTCGCGCTCGCCGAAGGCGGGGGAGGACAGCTCCACCAGCTCCGGGTCCTTCGTCACATCGATGGTGATCGGCGGCTGCTTGGGGTGACGCAGGACGGAGGAGCGATACGGCGCGTAGTCGCGACGCGGCTGGTGCTCGACGGGCGCGCCGTCGGCGATGCGCTTTTCGTACGCCGCGTGCTCGGCGGCGATTTCCTGGTCGATGTCGTGCTGGGTGAGAGTCATGGGCGTTCCTGGGGATTCCTGACGGTCACATCGAAGTCGGGGGGCTGTGCCGTGCCCTGTAAGGGGGGCGCGGGGCTGTATCAATATGCGGCTCCGCCGCGTGGACGCGACCAGCCAAGGACGGCCCGCAGTCGCAAACGGTGCTCAACGCTCCAGGACCAGGGCGAGTCCTTGGCCGACGCCGATGCACAACGTGGCGATGCCGACGCCGCTGCCCTTGCGGGCAAGCTGGTGGGCGACGGTCCCGGCGAGCCGGGCCCCGGACGCTCCGAGCGGGTGGCCCAGGGCGATGGCACCGCCCTGCGGGTTGAGGACGGCCGGGTCGAACTCCGGCCATTCGGCGACGCAGCCGAGTACTTGGGCGGCGAAGGCTTCGTTGAGTTCGAGTACCGACAGGTCGTCAAATGTCTTGCCGGCCTTGGCCAGGGCGCGGTTGACGGCCTCGACCGGGGCGAGGCCGAAGTAGTGCGGATCGAGGGCATTGACCCCGGTGGCGGAGATGCGGGCCAGGGGTTCGCGGCCGGTGGCCTTCAGGCCCTCCTCGTCGACCAGGAGGAGCGCGGCGGCCCCGTCGTTCAGCGGCGAGGCGTTTGCGGCCGTCACCGTCCCGTGCTCGGTGCGGAAGGACGGCTTGAGCCTGGCCATCGCCGCGAGGGAGGCGTCCGGGCGGATGCACTCGTCGGCGGCGAAGACGACCGGGTCGCCCTTGCGCTGCGGGATCGACACGGGCGCCAACTCGGCCTCGAACAGGCCCTGTTGCCGAGCGGCGGCCGCCTTCTGGTGGGAGGCCAGCGCGAACTCGTCCTGCTGCTCGCGGCTGATCTTGTGCTTCTCGGCGATCAGTTCGGCCGACTCGCCGAGCGGGACGGTCCACTGCGGGTCCATCTTCGGGTTGACCATGCGCCAGCCCAGGGTGGTGGAGTACAGCTCGGCGTGTCCGGCCGGGAAGGGCTTGTCGTTCTTGGGCAGCACGTACGGGGCGCGGGTCATCGACTCCACACCACCTGCTACGGCGATATGGGCGTCGCCGACCGCGATGGCGCGGGCTGCCTGGATCACGGCTTCGAGGCCGGAGGCGCACAGCCGGTTAACGGTGACTCCGGGCACAGAGGTGGGCAGCCCGGCCAGCAGGGCGGCCATCCGGCCGACGTTGCGGTTCTCCTCACCGGCGCCGTTGGCGTTGCCGACGTAGACGTCCTCGATCCGGGACGGGTCCAAGTCCGGTGTGCGGGCGAGGAGTTCGCGGATGGCGTGGGCGGCCAGGTCGTCCGGGCGCACCGACGCGAGGCCGCCGTTGTAGCGGCCGATCGGGGTGCGTACGGCGTCGACGATGTAAACCGTGTTCACAGCAGGTCCTCCACGACGGTCAGCTTGGCGTCGGTCTTGGCGACGACCTCGTCAACGGCGACACCGGGCGCGACCTCGGTCAACACCAGGCCCTCGGGTGTCACGTCGATCACGCCGAGATCGGTGATGACTCGGTTCACACACGCCTTGCCTGTGAGCGGCAGCGCGCACTCCGCCAGGATCTTCGCCGAGCCGTCCTTGGCGGTGTGCGTCATGACGACGATGACCGTGCGCGCCCCGTGGACCAGGTCCATCGCCCCGCCGATGCCGGTGATCAGCTTGCCCGGGATCGCCCAGTTGGCCAGGTCGCCCTTCTCGGAGACCTGCATCGCGCCGAGCACGGCCACGTCGATGTGCCCGCCCCGGATCATCGAGAAGGACAGTGCCGAGTCGAAGAAGGAGGCGCCTGGCAGGACCGTCACGGTCTCCTTCCCGGCGTTGATCAGGTCCGGGTCGACGGCGTCCTCGGCCGGGTAGGGGCCGGTGCCCAGGATGCCGTTCTCCGACTCCAGGATCACCTCGACGCCCTCGGGGAGGTAGTTCGGGATCAGTGTCGGCAGGCCGATGCCGAGGTTGACGTACTGCCCGTCCTCCAGCTCGCGCGCGGCCCGCTCGGCCATCTGTTCACGTGTCCAGGCCATCAGCTGCTCACCGTCCGCTGCTCGATCTTCTTGTCCGCCGTCTGCTCGGGCGTCAGTGCCACCACCCGCTGCACGAAGATGCCCGGCAGATGCACCGCGTCCGGGGCGATCTCCCCGGGCTCGACCAGCTCCTCCACCTCGGCGACCGTCACTCGCCCGGCCATCGCCGCGAGGGGGTTGAAGTTGCGGGTGGACTTGTTGAAGACGAGGTTGCCGTGCCGGTCGCCCTTCGCGGCCCGCACCAGCGCGAAATCGGTGCGGATGCCGCGCTCCAGCACGTACTCCGTGCCGTCGAACTCCCGCACCTCCTTGGGCGGTGAGGCCAGCGCGACGCCGCCCTCACCGTCGTAGCGCCAGGGCAGCCCGCCGTCGGCGACCTGCGTCCCCACACCCGCGGGCGTATAGAACGCGGGAATCCCGGCCCCACCGGCCCGCAACCGCTCGGCCAGCGTGCCCTGCGGGATCAGCTCCACCTCCAGCTCACCGGCCAGGTACTGCCGCGCGAACTCCTTGTTCGCCCCGATGTAGGAACCGGTCACCCGCGCGATCCGCCCCGCGGCCAGCAGCACCGCCAGACCGGTCTCCATCGCCCCGCAGTTGTTGGAGACCACGCTCAGGCCCGCGACACCGCGCTCGTACAGCGCCCCGATGAGGACGTTCGGCACACCGCTCAGCCCGAACCCGCCCACCGCCAGCGACGCGCCGTCCGGCACATCGGCCACCGCCTCCGCGGCCGTGGCGACCACCTTGTCCATCCGTGAAGCCCCATCCCGTCCGAGCGCCCGGTCACGAATTAATCAGGGCACTGAGTATTTCGGTGAAGTTTCTTTCACGCTGCCACTGTCGCGGCGCAGCGTCAAGACCCGGGGGAAGGGCAAGGCCAGCCGTGTGTGCAGCCCTGCAGACAGTCGATGGTCCGGCCGAGTATCGTTCAGTACACAAACGAATTCGACCTCGGGAGCGCACATGGCCGCGGTGGACCTCACCACCCACCCCGGGCACCTGGCCCGGCGGCTGCAGCAGGCCCACTACCTGCTGTGGAACACGATGGTCTCGGAGGAGATCACCTCGCCGCAGTTCGCGGTCCTCAACGCGCTCGTCGCCGAGCCGGGCCTGGACCAGCGCACGGTGGGGGAGCGGGTGGGGCTCGACCGGTCGACGATCGCCGAGGTGATCAGCCGGCTCGGCCGTCGCGGGCTGCTCGACAAGGTGCGTGATCCGCAGGACGGCCGCCGTTTCCTGCTGCGTCTCACCGACGAGGGTGTGCGCACCCACCGCAAGCTGACCGTGCGCACAGCCCGGATGAACCAGGTCTTCCTGGCCCCGCTGTCCGCCGCGGAGCAGTCGGTGTTCTTCGAGCTGATCCGGCGGGTCGCCGATGCGGCCGAGGGGCTCCGCAACCCGGCGGAACCCCTCGTGGCGCAGGGATGAGCAGGCCGGGCTGATCACTTTGCCTTCGCCAGGACCACCCACACCTGGCCCTTGGCGAAGTCGACCGGCTTGCCGTCCTTCGTCGTGAACTGCGTGCCGCCGGTGGCTTTCCCGCGCTGCCAGCTGACGTCGTAGACCCGTCCGTCGCGCAGGACCTGCGCCTTCCCCGAGCCCACCGTCTCGGTGTAGGGCGTGTTGTTGCCGAGGACGTCGTGGAAGGCGGACTGGCGCACCTTCACGTACTGCAGGACGACCGTCGCCGGCGCCACCCGCTTCCCGTCGGTCGTCACGGTGGGCCGCCCGTCCATCGAGACCAGGTAGTGGTGGAGGCTCGCGGACCAGGTGAAGGTGAAGCCGGCGGACGGATAGCGGATCGTGCGTGTGTTCTCCGGCTTGCCGCCTGCGGGTGCGGCGCCGTAGTGGAAACCGGTCGTCAGCGCGTTCATGCCCGGTGGCGACGGCATCAGACGGGCGGGGCGCAGGTAGAGGTTGTGCGGTGCGGGTCTGCCGGTGCCGCGGAAGTAGGCGGCGGACGCCTTTTCGGGCGGCTCGGCCTGCAGCGGCGCGCTGTCGATGAGCGGCAGCAGCTTGTGCTGCGCCCCGGAGAAGGCGAGCAGCGGATCGTGGAACTGGCGCAGCAGCTCCAGATCCGACTCGCGGGCGCTGCGCACCGGCCCGACGACCTTCGGCAGTGTGCTCGCGTACACCGCCATCAGCCGGCTCAGCCCGCCCTCGACCTGCTCCGCGTACACGACGTCCGCCGAGTCGAGTCCTGTCTGGGGCCGGGCCGCGGGCGCGTTGTCGATCTTCACGGCGAGTACGTGGGCGCCGCCGGCGCTCTGCTTCGACTGGTTGGGGACAGGCGTCTGCGGCCGGCCGCGTCCGTCCTGCGCCGGGCCGTGCTCATTCGTGCAGCCTGCCGCCAGGGCGGCCGTCGCCGTGGCGGCAAGCAGCACCACTGTCATCGAGGCGCGTCTCTGGCGCGCCATCCGTTCCGTACTCACCGTGGCCACCACATCCCGTGTTAATGATTGTGCGCTTATACGTTCATTGGTGGCCATACCCGCTCGGTTCTGATTGCGCGCGTTGAATCCGCCCATTGGCCCTGCCCTGCTTCGGGACGTGGGCCCGCGGGTACCCGGGCCGCACCGCAGGAGCGGACATACCGATGCGACGGAGGGAGCGCCACGCCATGAAGGCTGTGACCTGGCAGGGGAAGCGGGACGTGCGGGTGGAGGACGTGCCCGATCCGAGGATCCAGGAGCCGACCGACGCCGTCATCCGCATCACCTCGACGGGGCTGTGCGGCTCCGATCTGCATCTGTACGAGGTGCTCACGGCGTTCATGACCCCGGGCGACATCCTCGGACACGAACCGATGGGCATCGTCGAGGAGGTCGGGGCCGGGGTGCCGGACCTCGCGGCGGGCGACCGGGTCGTGGTGCCGTTCCAGATCGCCTGCGGCAACTGCTGGATGTGCCTCACGGGGCTGCCCACGCAGTGCGAGACCACGCAGGTGACCGGGGAGGGGATGGGCGCCGCCCTGTTCGGCTACACCCGCCTGTACGGCGCGGTGCCGGGCGCCCAGGCCGAGTACCTGCGCGTGCCGCAGGCGCAGTACGGCCCGATCAAGGTCCCCGAGGGGCCGCCCGACGACCGTTTCGTGTACCTCTCCGACGTCCTGCCCGCCGCCTGGCAGGCGGTCTCCTACGCGGGTGTCCCGGAGGGCGGCAGCGTCGCCGTACTCGGCCTCGGGCCGATCGGTGACATGGCCTGCCGTGTCGCCCAAGTGCGCGGCGCGGAGCGGGTGTTCGGGGTGGACCTGGTCAGCGAGCGGCTACGACGGGCACATGCGCAGGGTGTGGAGACGTACGACCTGAGGAGCTTCGACAGCGAGAAGGAACTGGTCGCCGCGATCCGCGACCGGACCGACGGCCGCGGCCCCGACGCCGTGATCGACGCGGTCGGCATCGAGGCCCACGGCAGCGCGGCCGCACGACTGGCCCAGCAGGCCTCGGCCCTGCTGCCCCAGAAGATCGCAGGCCCGCTCACCGAACGCTTCAGCATCGACCGCCTCGCCGCCCTGCACACCGCCATCGAACTGGTCCGCCGCGGCGGCACGCTCTCTCTCGTCGGCGTCTACGGCGGCACGGCCGATCCGCTGCCCCTGCTCACCATGTTCGACAAACAGCTCCAGATCCGCATGGGCCAGGCCAACGTACGCCGCTGGAGCGACGAGATACTCCCGTATCTCACGGACGAGGACCCCCTCGGCGTCGACGACTTCGCCACCCACCGGCTGCCGCTCAGCGACGCGCCGCACGCGTACGAGATGTTCCAGCGCAAGCAGGACGGCGCGGTCAAGGTGCTCATGAGCCCCTGAGCCGGCCCAGGGGCTCGGAGTCAGCCGAGGATCTCGCCCAGGTCGTAGCGCAACGGCTCCTCCAACTGCGCATAGGTGCAGCTCTCCGGGGTCCGGTCCGGGCGCCAGCGGCGGAAGCGGGCCGTGTGCCGAAAGCGCGCCCCGTTCTCCATGTGGTCGTACGCCACCTCGGCCACCCACTCCGGCCTCAGCGGCACCCAGGACAGGTCCTTCTTCCCCGACCAGCGGCTGGGCGCGCCGGGCAGCCGGGCCGTCTCATGGGCGGCCTCGTCGGACCAGGCCGCCCAGGGGTGCCCCTCGGCGTCCGCCATCCGCAAGGGCTCCAGTTCCTCGACCAGCTCCGCGCGCCGCTTCATGGGGAACGCGGCCGACACGCCCACGTGCTGCAGGGCGCCCCGGTCGTCGTACAGGCCGAGCAGCAGTGACCCCACGATCGGGCCGCTCTTGTGGAAGCGGTAGCCCGCGACGACGACGTCCGCCGTGCGCTCGTGCTTGATCTTGAACATGGCGCGCTCGTCCTGGAGATAGCGCCCGGTGAGCGGCTTGGCGATGACACCGTCCAGGCCCGCCCCCTCGTACTGCTCGAACCAGCTCTGCGCCACGTCGATGTCGGTCGTCGCGGGCGCGAGATGGACCGGCGCGGTGACATCGGACAGCGCCCGTTCCAGCAGCGCCCGCCGGTCGGTCAGCTCCACGTCCAGCAGCGACTCGTCCGCGAGCGCCAGCAGGTCGAAGGCCACGAAGGACGCGGGGGTCTTCTCGGCGAGCATCCGCACCCGGGAGTCGGCGGGGTGGATGCGCTCCGTGAGCGCATCGAAGTCGAGGTGGCCCTCCCGCGCGATCACGATCTCCCCGTCCAGCACGCACCGCTCGGGCACCCGCTCCTTCAGCGCTGCGACGACCTCGGGAAAGTACCTGGTCAGCGGCTTGCCCGTTCGACTGCCGAGCTCGACCTCGGCCCCGTCGCGAAAGACGATCGCCCGGAACCCGTCCCACTTCGCCTCGTACTGCATGCCCGGCGGGATCTTCGCCACCGACTTGGCGAGCATCGGCTTCACGGGCGGCATCACCGGCAGATCCATGGATTCGATTCTGCTCGCATACGCCGCTTGTCGCCCGGTATGCGAGGTTTACGAGGTGTGCCTACCGTTGCCGTATGGGTGAAGCGGTGGAACTGGAGGCGGGCGGCCGCACCGTCCGGCTGTCCAGCCCGGACAAGATCTTCTTCCCCGAGCGCGGTTTCACCAAGCTGGACCTCGCGCGGTACTACGTCACCGTGGGCCCCGGCATCCTCCGCGCCCTGCGCAACCGGCCCACCACCCTGGAGCGCTACCCGGACGGGGTGAACGGCGAGAACTTCTTCCAGAAGCGGGCGCCGAAGAACATGCCCGACTGGATCCCGACCGCCCACATCACCTTCCCCAGCGGCCGCAGCGCCGACGAGATGTGCCCCACCGAGGAGGCCGCAGTCCTGTGGGCCGCCCAGTACGGCACGCTCACCTTCCACCCCTGGCCGGTGCGCCGCGACGACGTCGACCGCCCCGACGAACTCCGCATCGACCTCGACCCGCAGCCCGGCACCGACTTCGACGACGCGGTGCGTGCGGCCTTTGAACTCCGCAACGTATTGCAGGAGTTCGGCGGCCTGCGCGGCTTCCCCAAGACCTCCGGCGGCCGCGGCCTGCACGTCTTCGTGCCGATCGAGCCGCGCTGGACCTTCACCCAGGTCCGGCGGGCCGCCATCGCGGTGGGCCGGGAGCTGGAACGGCGCATGCCGGACCAGGTGACCATCAAGTGGTGGAAGGAGGAGCGCGGCGAACGCATCTTCGTCGACTACAACCAGACGGCCAGGGACCGCACGATCGCCTCCGCCTACTCCGTACGGCCCCGCCCGCACGCCCCCGTCTCGGCACCCCTGAGCTGGGACGAGGTGGGCGTCGCGCACCCGCAGGACTTCGACATCGCGACCATGCCCGCGCGCTTCGCCGAACTCGGCGATGTGCACGCGGACATGGACGACCACCGCTTCTCGCTGGAGGCCCTGCTGGAACTCGCCCGCCGGGACGAGCACGACCACGGACTGGGCGATCTGCCGTATCCGCCGGAGTACCCGAAGATGCCGGGCGAGCCGAAGCGGGTACAGCCGAGCCGGGCGAAGAAGCAGCCGCCTGCAGCTCCTTGACGCCCCGGCGCAAGCGGCTTCGATGCTGCGAGAGCGCTCTCACAACCCCGCCCGCCCGGAGCTATCCTGATCGGCAACCGCCGAGCAGGAGCAGGAGCCCGAAGTGACCGACACAGCCCCGCGCCCCACGCTGGAGGCCGTGGCCGCCCGGGCGGGCGTGTCCCGGGCCACCGTCTCCCGGGTGGTGAACGGCGGCGACGGGGTGCGCGAACCGCTCGTCGCACGGGTGCGGCGCGCGGTCGAGGAACTCGGGTATGTACCGAACCAGGCGGCCCGCAGCCTGGTGACCAGACGGCACGACGCCGTCGCCGTGGTCATCGCCGAGCCGGAGACCCGCGTCTTCGCCGACCCCTTCTTCGCGCTGCAACTCCGGGGCATCAGCAAGGAGTTGACCGCCCACGACAACCAGCTCGTGCTGCTGCTCACCGAGGGCCGCGACGACCACGCCCGCGTCGGCCGCTACCTCGCCGGGGGCCATGTCGACGGGGCGCTCGTCTTCTCCCTGCACCTCGACGACCCGCTGCCCGGCCTGATCCAGCACGCCGGAGTGCCGACGGTGTTCGGCGGCCGGCCCGGCTGGAGCGACGGCCGGAGCGGAGTGGTGTACGTCGACAGCGACAACCGCGGCGGCGCCCGGGAGGCCGTACGCCACCTCGTCGGCCTCGGCCGCACCCGTGTCGCGCACATCACCGGCCCCCTCGACCAGACGTCCGCGGCGGACCGGCTCGACGGCTTCCGGGACGTCATGGTCGACGCCGACCCCCGGCTCATCGTCGAGAGCGACTTCACCCCCGCCGGCGGCGAGCGGGCGATGCGCGAACTCCTCGATCGCCGCCCCGACCTGGACGCCGTGTTCGCGGCCAACGACCTCACCGCCGCGGGCGCCCTGCGCGTACTGCGCGAGCGCGGGCGGCGGGTGCCCGAGGACGTCGCCGTGATCGGTTTCGACGACATGCTGCCCGTCGCCGAGCAGGCCGAGCCGCCGCTGACGACGGTCCGGCAGGACATCGAGGAGATGGGCCGGCTGATGGCCCGGTTGCTGCTGCGGCGCCTCGACCGTCGCAGCACGGGGCCGGACGCGGGCGGCGCACCGCCCAGCGTGGTCCTGCCGACCACCTTGGTACGGCGCGCCTCCGCGTGAGCGCTCCGCTGGGGGTGCGTGTGACACTGCGGGCCGGTGGGGGCTGGTCGCGCAGTTCCCCGCGCCCCTATGGGGCGCGATTCCTCACGCCTGTTGCGGCGCGCTCTTGATCACCGCGAAGCGGGCGCCGTACGGGTCGGCGAGTTTGGCGAAGCGGCCTACGCCCTCGATGTCGGTGGGCGGGACGCGGACCGTGCCGCCCAGCTCCTGTGCCTTGGCGGCCGTGGCGTCCGTGTCGGCGACCTCGAAGTACGGGAGCCAGTACGCGCGGTCCTCCGACGGGTCCTCGGCGAGCGGGACGATGCCGCCGAACATGGAGTCCTCGCCGCCTCCGGCGGGGTTGACCGTGGTGTAGGTGCCACCTGGGAAGGGCACCGCCGCCGTCTCCAGGCCGAGCGTCTCGTGGTAGAACCAGGCGGCCGCGGCGATGTCCGGGGTGTACAGCTCGACCCAGGACAGGGCGCCTGTCTCGTTCGCCACGTCGACGCCCTTGGTGCGGCCGGGCTGCCAGACGCCGAACGGCACGCCCGCCTTGTCGGCCAGGATCGCCATGTGTCCCTCGCCCATCACGTCCATGGGCTGCATCAGCACACTGCCGTGCGCCTGCTCGGCCGCCTTGGCGGTGGCTTCGGCGTCCCCGGTCTGGAAGTACACGGTCCAGGACGGCGGGCCCTGTTCCGGCTTGGTCTGCATACCGCCCGCCGCGGTCTTCCCGTCCAGTTGGAAGAAGCCGTAGCCGCCGGCGTCGGGCCCCGCCGACTGGAACCGCCAGTCGAAAAGACCGCCGTAGAAGGAGATGGCGCCGTCGATGTCGGAGGTGCCGACGTCGATCCAGTTGGGAGCGCCGTTGACGAAACGGGTGGTGAGCATCATCGCCCTCCTCGGAAGGGTCCTGTTCTCTGCACTGCCGAGTCTTGCACCGCCCACTGACAATCGCTGCCGGAGCGTTCTTTCCGGCCTCTCTTCCGCGCGCCGCCGTGCGCCGCGGTGTGCGGGGACGCCACCATCAGGGTGGCCGGAGGCTCCGCGGGGCGGCGTTGATGAGGCGTTGATCGAACGTTTTTCGCCCCGCGGCACGATCTCGCCCATGCACATCGACACCATCATCCCGGCCGACCTCGACTGGCAGGCCCAGGCACTGTGCGCGCAGACCGGGGCGGACTTCTTCTTTCCCGAACCGGGCAGCTCGGTGCGTGAGGCGAAGCGCATCTGCGGCATGTGCGAGATGCGCCCCGCCTGCCTCGAGTACGCCCTGCAGAACGACGAACGCTTCGGTGTCTGGGGCGGCCTGTCGGAGAAGGAGCGGCTGGAACTCAGGCGGACGACGCACTGACGCGGCCGGTACGCGCGTGCGTACCGGCCGCGTCAAGGGCCGCAGTCAGGTGTGCCGTCAGCCCGCGGCGCGCGCCGCCATCCGCGCCTTGCGTGCCGCCAGCTTCTCGTCGAACTTCAGGGCCTCCGCGTCCAGGCCGCCCATGAACAGGCCGAGTTCGTCCTGGGCCCGCTGCCCCTCGGGGCCGAGGCCGTCGATCTCCATGACCTTCAGGAAGCGCAGGACCGGCTGCAGCACGTCGTCGTGGTGGATGCGCATGTTGTAGACCTCGCCGATCGCCATCTGCGCGGCGGCCCGCTCGAAGCCGGGCATGCCGTGGCCGGGCATCCGGAAGTTGACGATCACGTCGCGCACGGCCTGCATGGTGAGGTCGGGCGCGAGGTCGAAGGCCGCCTTGAGGAGGTTGCGGTAGAAGACCATGTGCAGGTTCTCGTCGGTCGCGATGCGGGCCAGCATGCGGTCGCAGACCGGGTCGCCGGACTGGTGGCCGGTGTTGCGGTGCGAGACGCGGGTGGCGAGCTCCTGGAAGGCGACGTAGGCGACGGAGTGCAGCATCGAGTGGCGGTTGTCCGACTCGAAGCCCTCGCTCATGTGGGCCATGCGGAACGCTTCCAGCTTGTCCGGGTCCACCGCGCGCGAGGCGAGCAGGTAGTCGCGCATCACGATGCCGTGGCGGCCCTCCTCGGCGGTCCAGCGGTGCACCCAGGTGCCCCAGGCGCCGTCGCGGCCGAAGAGCGAGGCGATCTCGTGGTGGTAGCTCGGGAGGTTGTCCTCGGTGAGGAGGTTCACGACCAGGGCGATGCGCCCCAGCTCGGTGACCTTGGACTGCTCCTTGTCCCAGGCCTCGCCGTCCTCGAACAGACCGGGGAAGTTACGGGCGTCCGACCACGGCACGTACTCGTGCGGCATCCAGTCCTTGGCGACCTTCAGATGCCGGTTGAGTTCCGTCTCGACGACTTCTTCCAGTGCGTACAGCAGCTTGGCGTCGGTCCAGACGGCAGGACTGCCGAGGTGCGGGGAAGTGATCGTCACGGGAACTCCAGGGGGACGAGCAACAAAGGGGGACGAACCGGCGAGCGGCGCCGGAACCTACGGGATCGTAGGCTACGAAACCGTAGGTTACGAAGCCGTAGGTTAAGCGCGGTGTAAAGATCCCTGATCAGGCCACGTTTCCTAGGACTTCCAAGGAACGCCGGAATGCCCCGGGACCCGCAGGTCCCGGGGGCTGAAGCGGTGATCGGCTCGCCCGTCAGGCGTAGAGCTCGCGCAGTCGTACCGAGAGACATGTCACACAGCCTTCGAGCTTCTCGAACTCACTGATGTCCACCACGACCGGATCGTGACCGAGATCGGCGAGCAGCTCCGCCGACTTCGGTGCGCTCGCCGCCATCAGCAGCTTGCTGCCGCCGAGCAGCACCACGTGCGAGCCCGACTCCTCGGGCACCGACAGGAAGCGCGGGAACAGCGACGGCCGGTCCACCTTCGGGATGCTCCCGATGACCGTCCCGTCGGGCAGCGCCGTGACCGCCGACTTCAGGTGCAGCACCTTGCTCACGGGTACGGCGACGACCCGCGCCCCCAGCGGCTCGAAGGCGGCCCGCAGCTGCTGGACGCCGGCCGCGTTGGTGCGGCCGCCGCGGCCGACGTAGATCGTGTCGCCGACCTTCAGCACGTCGCCGCCGTCCAGGGTGCCCGGCTCCCAGATCCAGTTCACCGAGCAGCCGAGGCGCGCGACGGCCTCCTCGACGCCGGCCGTCTCGTCCCGCCGGGACGCGGCGCCGGGCCGGGTGATCAGTGCGACGTTCTTGTACATGACGACCGTGTCCTCGACGAACACCGAGTCGGGGCAGTCGTCCTCCGGGTCCACCTCGACCGTCTCCCAGCCGTGCTCGCGCAGCGCCTCGACGTACGCCTCCCACTGCTCGACCGCGAGATCGAAGTCGACCTTCTCCCGCTCGATGTGCGTCACCAGTCCTTCGGCGAGGCGGGGGCTCGGGCGGCGGACGAGGGCCTTCTTGCTGGGCACTGGAGGGACTCCGAATCGGCGGGACGGCAGACCGGGCGTCCAAGACGCGACGCCCGGTCCGCCATCATGCAACCCCGATCCACGACGGCAAAACCCTCGTTGCCAGGCTGTGCCCCTCCTGAGATGCGCAATCGGGAGCTATCCGATCGCCTCCGGCGTCGTCTCCTGCAGTTCGCCGTCCAGCAGCAGCCACCGGGTGATCCCGATCGACTCCAGGAACGGCAGGTCGTGGCTGGCCACGATCAGCGCCCCCTCGTACGACTCCAGGGCCGACGTCAGCTGCCGCACGCTCGCCATGTCGAGGTTGTTGGTCGGCTCGTCGAGCATCAGCAGCTGCGGGGCCGGCTCGGCGAGCATCAGCGCGGCCAGGGCCGCCCGGAAGCGTTCACCGCCGGACAGGGTCGCCGCCTTCTGGTCCGCGCGGGCGCCCCGGAACAGGAAGCGGGCCAGCCGCGCCCGGACCCGGTTGTTGGTGGCGCCCGGCGCGAACCGGGCCACGTTCTCGGCGACGGACAGCTCGCCGTCGAGCACGTCGAGCCGCTGCGGCAGGAAACGCAGCGGCACGTGCGCGCGTGCCTCGCCCGACACCGGCGCCAGCTCTCCGGCGATCGTCCGCAGCAGCGTCGTCTTGCCCGCGCCGTTGCGCCCGATCAGTGCGACCCGCTCCGGACCACGCAGATCCAGCCCGCCCGCCACGCGGGCACCGTACGCGAGCTCCAGGTCCATCAGCGTGAGGACGTCACGGCCCGGCGGCACGGCCGTGTACGGCAGATCGACGCGGATCTCGTCGTCGTCCCGTACCGCGTCCACCGCCTCGTCGAGCCGTTCCTTCGCCTCGCTGAGCCGCTCCTCGTGCATGATGCGGTGCTTGCCCGCGGACTCCTGCGCCGCGCGCTTGCGCGCCCCCATGACGATCTTCGGCTCGCGCTTCTGCTCGAACATCTTCTGCCCGTACCGCTTGCGCCGGGCCAACTTGACCTGGGCGTCGACCAGTTCACGCTTCTGCTTGCGGAAGTCGGCCTCCGCGACGCGCACCATCCGCTCGGCCGCCTCCTGTTCGGTGGCGAGGACCTCCTCGTAGGCGGAGAAGTTGCCGCCGTACCAGGTGACCTCCCCGGAGCGCAGGTCGGCGATCTGGTCGACGAGGTCCAGGAGTTCGCGGTCGTGGCTGACCACGACCATCACTCCCGGCCAGGACTCGACGGCCGCGTACAGCCGCCTGCGCGCGTACAGGTCGAGGTTGTTCGTCGGCTCGTCCAGGAGCAGGACGTCCGGGCGGCGCAGCAGCAGCGCCGCCAGCCGCAGCAGCACCGACTCGCCGCCCGACACCTCGCCGATGGTGCGGTCCAACTCGATGTGGCCGAGGCCGAGTTCGCCCAGCGTGGCCAGCGCGCGTTCTTCTACGTCCCAGTCGTCGCCGACCGTCTCGAAGTGCTCCTCGGCCACGTGGCCCGCCTCGATGGCGTGCAGCGCGGCCCGCTTCGCGGCGATGCCGAGCGCCGCGTCGACACGCAGGTGTGTGTCGAGCGTGACGTTCTGCGGGAGGTAACCGACCTCGCCCGCGACGCGCACGGCGCCGTCGGCCGGGGCGAGTTCACCGGCGATCAGCTTCAACAGGGTCGACTTACCCGACCCGTTGACGCCGACGAGCCCGGTCCTGCCGGGGCCGAAGGCGACGTCGAGGCCCTCGAAGACGGGGGTGCCGTCGGGCCAGGTGAAGGAGAGGGACGTACAAGTGATGGAAGTAGACATACGGGCCTCGCGGTTGCTTGGTGCGGTCAGGGGCAAACGCGTATCGAGACACCGGAGACCTGCAGCGGGAGAGGAGAATCCGAGGAGCGCCGGGGCACGGAAAAGGCCCTGCTCCGTCAGGACGGCTCGAAACGCCGAGGTCGCACGCTGCGCACACACCTCACGTGTGTGACACGGTGTCTCAGGACCTCAGACGAGCAACGTCCTTCTCCAATCGACGGCAACAGAACCGCTGTACACCGTAGGAGCGGGCTCAAGGGCTGTCAACGAATTAACGTGATCCCCGACCTCACCGCGCGAAGGAGGCCCTGTGCCCGACGGCTCGCTCTCACTGCCCGCCCGGCTCTACCTGCTGGCCTGGGACACCGACAGGAACGAGGTCACCGCCACCGCCCGCCTCCACCACCTGGTGCGGGCCGGCGCCCTCACCGAACTGGCCCAGCGCGGTCTGCTCGTCGACGAGGACGGCATCGCCACGCCCGCCGACATGGACTCCCTCACCGGGGACGCCGTCCTCGACGGGCTCCTGGAACTCGTCCGCGAATCCCGGCCGCACCGCTGGCGGACGTGGGTGACGCTGCACGCGCGCGTGACCCTCGACGCCGTACGGGAGCAGCTGACCGCCGAGGGATATCTGCGGGCGGAGAAGAAGCGGGTGCTCGGCGTGTTCCCGAGCGTGGAGCACGTACTGGCGCAGCCGGCCGTCGTCGACGCGCTGCGCGAGGAGGCGCGGCAGATTCTGGAGGGTCCGGTGCCGGTCGCGGAGGTCTCCGCCCGGGACGCGGCCGTCGTCGCCCTCGCCGCCACCGCGGAGCTGAGCACGCCGGAGCCGGGCAAGGACCGCAAACGCCATCACGCGCGCGTGGCGGAGCTGACCGAGCGCAGCGGGGCGGCGGCGCCCGCGCTGCGGAAGATCGTCACCGAGGTGCACACGGCGGTGACCGCATCCCTGACGGCGGTTCCCGCGGCGACCGGCGACTGAGCCGTCCCCGGCCACGTGCAACGCGTCCTCGACGCCTCACGTAGATGTCGGATTTCTGCCAGCCGCCGTCCGGCCGCGGCTGGTTGAGTGAGCCGTATGACGACCGAGAATCCTCTCCGCGACCGAGCCCTCACCTTCCGCTCCCTGCACGCCCCGGGCAGCCCGCTCGTCCTGCCGAACGCCTGGGACATCGCGAGCGCCCGAGTCATCGAGGACGCCGGTGCCGCCGCGGTCGCCACCACCAGCGCGGGGCTCTCCTGGGCCCTGGGCTCGGCGGACGGCGACCGGCTGGACCGCGACCGCGCCCTCGCCGCCGTCGCGGACATCGCGGCCGCGGTCGACGTGCCCGTCAGCGCAGACGTCGAGAGCGGCTACGCGAAGGACCCGGCAGGCGTCGCCGACACGATCCGTGCGGTGCTCGCGGCGGGTGCGGTCGGCGTGAACATCGAGGACGCCCTGTACGAGGCCGGAACGGGGCCGTTGCGTCCGGTCGGCGAGCAGTCCGAGCGCATCGCGGCCGCCCGCGAGGCCGCCGACGAGGTGGGGGTGCCGCTGTTCGTCAACGCCCGGATCGACACCTTCCTCAGGGGCACGGGCGGAGTGGATCACACTCTGGAGCGGGCGGCGGCGTTCCTCGCCGCGGGAGCCGACGGGATCTTCGTCCCGGGGGTCGTCGACCCGGGGACGGTCAAGCTCCTCGTCGACGGGATCGACGGGCCGCTGAACGTGATGGCCGGCCCCGGCGCACCGCCGGTCGCCGACCTGGCCGCACTCGGCGTCGCACGCGTGAGCATCGGCTCGGGCATCGCACAGGCCGCACACGCACTGGTCCACCGCGCCGCAAGGGAGCTGCTGGAGGCGGGGACGTACGGGGCACTGGCGGACGGGCTGGACTATGGCAAGCTCAACACCCTGCTGGGAACACCACGCTGAGCGGCAACACCCTCAAGGGGCGCGGGGCTGTGTCGATATGCGGCTCCGCCGCGTGGGCGCGACCAGCCACGACGGCCCCGCAGACAACAAACAACCCACATCGGCCCAACCCAGCGGAGCGCTACGCGTCCCGGATCAGTTCCGCCAGGTCGTGGTCCAGGTCCAGCTGCAGGTGCTCCAGGCCCACCGGCACCAGCGCGCTGGTGGCGTCGAGGAACCGGCGTATCTCGTTCGACAGGACGTGCACGACGGCGGTGCCCTCGGGGGCGTGGAACTCCAGGACGGTGCGCTCGTAGCCGTACGGCCGCACTCGCACGTCGCCGTGGCCCTCGGGCCCGTGCAGACCGGCGGCGAGGAGGTCGCGCGCGAACGTCCAGCAGACCTCCACGCCCTCCAGGGTGGCCGGGGCGGGGAAGGTCATTCGGACCGCGAACGGGTCGCTACGGTCGTAGTGCAGCTTCGCCGGGATGTTCGGCATCCGCGGCGCGGCGGCGACGAGGCGGGCCTCCACGGGCTGCTCGATGACGGTGGACAACGCCTTGCTCCCTTGTGACGACTGGACGAACGTCCGGGCGGATTGGGCCGGGCACTGCTAGAGACGCTGGAATCAGCCAATCCGTGCACACCGATTTCGAGTGAGCTGCGTCACCGCGTTCATGCACAGGAGTGACGGAGGCCATCTCCCGTGCCTCGACGGGCACTTGTGGCGAGGACCGCCATCTGGACGAGGTCCGGGGCGTCGGATAGCTTCGCCCGCCATGAGGCGTATGGGGAACACGCGACGAATGAGACGTACGTTTCGCACGGTGGCCGCGGGGGCGGTGTGCTCGGCGGCGCTGGCCGCCCTGACCGCCGTACCCGCACAGGCACAGGAGCCGGAGCACCGGGCGCCGCACTGGGAACTCAAGGACACCGGCGCGAGTGGCGTGCGCTTCCGCGGGCTGTCGGCGGTCAGCCGGGACACCGCGTGGGTGGCCGGAACCGGCGGCACCGTGCTGCGCACCACCGACGGCGGGGCGAGCTGGCGGAACGTCTCGCCGCCGGGCGCCTCCGACCTGCAGTTCCGGGACATCGAGGCGTTCGACGCGCGGCGCGCCGTGGTGCTGGCCATCGGCGAGGGCGAGGCCTCCCGGGTGTACCGCACGGACGACGGCGGGGTGACCTGGACCGAGTCCTTCCGCAACACCGACACCAAGGCCTTCTACGACTGCCTCACCTTTTTCGACCGCCGCCACGGCCTCGCCGTGAGCGACCCGGTCGACGGAAAGTTCCGCATCCTGTCGACCGGCGACGGCGGCCGCTCCTGGAAGGTGCTCCCCGGCGACGGCATGCCGGCCGCCCTGGACGGAGAGGCGGGCTTCGCGGCGAGCGGCCAGTGCCTGGTCGCCTCCGGCCCGTCGGACGTCTGGCTGGCCACCGGCGGCGGTGCACGCGCGCGCGTGCTGCACTCCGCCGACCGCGGGCTCACCTGGACGGCCGGCGACACACCCGTCCCCGTGGGCGACCCGGCCAAGGGCGTCTTCGCGCTCGCCTTCCGTGACCGCACCCACGGCCTCGCGGTCGGCGGCGACTACCGCCCCGACCAGTCCTCACCGCGGGCCGCGGCCCGCACCGCCGACGGCGGCCGCACCTGGCAGCCCGCCGCCGAGCCGCCGTCCGCCTACCGCTCCGGCGCCGCCTGGCTCCCGCACAGCCGCACGGCCGCCCTCGCGGTCGGCCCCACGGGCACCGACCTGACCACGGACGGCGGCCGCACCTGGCACACGGTGGACACGGGCTCGTACGACACCGTGGACTGCACGCCGGACCTGGGCTGCTGGGCGGCGGGGGAGCAGGGGCGGGTGGCGCGCCTGGAGCTGTGACGCACGGGGCTCGAATTCGGGCACCCAGGTGCTGACTGCGAGCGGAGTGAGCGCACCGCGGGCGCTGGACGGCAGGAAACGCTGAGCTCAGCCGAGCGTCTCGCGGTACTGCTCCAGCGCCGGTGCCGTCATCCTCGCGACGAACTCGGTGATGCGGTACTCGCACAGCCCTGCGGTGCGGAACGGATCACCCGCGGCGATCTCCTCGACCTGCGCGCGGTCGTCCGCGACGGCGATGATCACCCCGCCGTCGCGGGGGTTCTTGCGCCCTGCCGCGAGGAACACCCCCTTCGTGAACTGCTCGTCCAGCCACGCCACATGGGCGTCCAGTGCCGCGTCGACGGCATCGAGCGGGGCGGTGTAGGTCAGCTCCAGTACGAACATGATCGCGAGCCTACGCGGCGCGGCGCAGGCCCGTACGCTCGTCCCATCATGACGACCGTACGCATCCCCGCGGGCTGGCCCGCGACCGAGGAACAGGCCCGCGCGGTACAGGACGAACTCCGGACCCGGGTGCTGCTCGACGAGCCGGGACCGCCGCCCGGCACGGGCCATGTGACCGGCGTCGACGTGGCCTACGACGACGAGCGGGACGTCGTCGCGGCCGCGGCGGTCGTGCTGGACGCGGCGACCCTGGAGGTCGTCGCGGAAGCCACGGCCGTCGGCCGGATCTCGTTCCCGTACGTCCCCGGCCTGCTCGCCTTCCGCGAGATCCCCACGGTCCTCGCCGCCCTCGACGCCCTGCCGTGCCGGCCCGGCCTGGTCGTCTGCGACGGCTACGGCCTCGCCCACCCGCGCCGCTTCGGCCTCGCCGGCCACCTCGGCGTCCTGACGGGCCTGCCCACGATCGGCGTCGCGAAGAACCCCTTCACGTTCACGTACGACGACCCGGACGCTTCGCGCGGCAGCACGTCACCGCTCCTCGCGGACTCGGAGGAGGTCGGCCGCGCGCTGCGCACCCGGGACGGCGTCAAGCCGGTCTTCGTGTCGGTCGGCCACCGCACGGACCTCGACAACGCCTGCGCCCATGTACTGGCCCTCACCCCGAAGTACCGCCTCCCGGAGACGACCCGCAGGGCGGACGCGCTGTGCCGGGAGGCGTTGCGGGAGGCGACGGAACACGGATGAGGCCGGATGCCGTCTGAGTACCTGGACTGAGTACCCGTACGGATGTGGGCGCGGCGCACCGGTCGGCAGGCTGTGCCGTATGACGACGCACCGCGCCCCTAAGCCCCTCGCCGACCCCAACCGTCCCGTCGAGCGTGCCGTGACGGCCGCGCTGGTCCTCGCCGTGCTGGCGGGGGTCGGCTGGATCGCCGGGATGCTCTACACGGTGGCCGGGTGGTCGATGTAGGGCGGGTTCAGCGGCTCGCGGCGACCCGGAAGGTGATGCCGGCCCTGCGCAGGCGCTCGGTCAGTGCGTCGCCCATCGCGACCGCCGTGGTGACCTGGCCGGCCGTCGGCGGAAGGTCGTCGAAGGCCAGTGACAGGGCCGACTCGGCGAACATCTTGGCCGTCTCGTCGTAGCCGGGGTCGCCGCCCGCGACCTCCGTGAGCACCTGACGGCCGCCGCCCTCGCCCACGAAGCGGACCTTGAACCAGCTCTTCGCCCGCTTCTCGGCGCTCGGTCCGTCGCCCGGCTTGAGCCGGTCCGACAACCAGCGCCGTGCGGGCGGCAGTTGGGCGGCCGCGAAGAGGCCGCCGACGGCCGCGGCCCCGCCCAGCGCGAGCGGCAGATGCCGCACCGCCGCGTAGTGCCGGTAGCGGAAGTCGGGGCCGTAGCGCTCCAGGGCCTTCGCGGACCGGCCCACGATCTGCGGGTCGATGGTCGGCAGCGGCAGCGCCCACGCACCGACCTCCTTCGCGAACCGCGGCACCCCCGTGGGAGCGCCGGCCCGCCGCCCCACCAGGCGCGGCTCGTGCCGCTTCCGGTCCCGCTCGGCGGCCAGCATGGGCCGCACCCGCGAGAACTGGTTGAGCGCCGACGCGAACGTACCGCCCGAGAAGGTGGCGTCCGCCGTCACGAACCCGTCGACCGTCAGCGGAACCCCCTCCGGCAGCTGCCGGACCGTGAAGTACGCGCCCAGGTCGTGCGGGATCGAGTCGAAGCCGCATGCGTGCACCAGCCGCGCACCGGTCTCACGCGCGCGTGCGTCGTGCCGGACGTACATCAGGTCCACGAACTCGGGCTCACCGGTGAGGTCGAGATAGTCCGCACCGCTGTCCGCGCAGGCGGCGACGAGCTCCTCGCCGTAGGTCACATACGGACCCACCGTCGTGGCCACCACGCGCGCGTGCTCGGCGAGTTCGCGCAGGGAGGCCGGATCGCCCACGTCCGCCCGCAGCACCCCGACCTTCCCGGTGCCGGGCAGCCGGTCGCGCAGCTGCTCCAGCTTCTGCTCATTGCGGCCGGCGATCGCCCAGCGCAGATCGTCCGGCGCGTGCGCGGCGAGGTACTCCGCGGTGAGCGTCCCGACGAAGCCCGTGGCTCCGAAGAGCACGATGTCGTACGGACGGTCCGTCCTGTTCAGCCTGCTCATGACACCCCTCGGTCTGCAGCACGCGCCGTTGTCGGTGGCCGAGGCTAGCGTGAAGAGTGCGGAGCCCGGCCGCCGGGTGCCGCCGGGTCCCGATAATTGGCTAAGCGCTTGCTCGCCCGGGTCTTGTGTCCGCTGGAACCTGTTCCTAACATCACTAGTGTTACAGCAGTTGTGTCACAACCCCTGGGGACTGCATGGCAGAGGCAAAGACGCCTGGACACGGCCCGCTCACCGGCGTGCGCGTGGTGGAGCTGGCCGGTATCGGGCCCGGCCCGTTCGCCGCCATGCTCCTCGCCGACCTGGGCGCCGACGTCGTCCGCGTGGACCGCCCCGGCGGCGTCGGACTCGCGATCAACACGGAGTACGACATCACCAACCGCAACAAGCGCTCGGTGATCGTCGACCTGAAGTCCCCGGACGGCCCCGCGCGCGTCCTCGACCTCGCCGCACGCGCCGACATCCTCATCGAGGGCTACCGCCCCGGCGTCGCCGAACGCCTCGGCGTCGGCCCCGAGGCCTGCCACGCCCGCAACCCGGCACTCGTCTACGGCCGCATGACCGGCTGGGGCCAGGAGGGCCCGCTGGCCCACCGCGCCGGCCACGACATCGCGTACATCGCGCTCACCGGCACCCTCGGCATGATCGGCGATCCGGACTCGCCCCCGGCCGTCCCCGCCAACCTCCTCGGCGACTACGCGGGCGGCTCCCTGTATCTGGTCGTCGGCGTCCTCGCCGCCCTCCACCACGCGCGCGCCACCGGCACCGGCCAGGTCGTCGATGCCGCCATCGTCGACGGCACCTCCCACCTCGCCGCGATGATCCACGGCATGCTCGCCGCCGGCGGCTGGCAGGACCGGCGCGGCGCCAACCTCCTGGACGGCGGCTGCCCGTACTACGGCACGTACGAGACGGCCGACGGCAAGCACATGGCGGTCGGCGCCCTGGAACCGCAGTTCTACGACGAGTTCGTGCGCCTTCTCGGCATCCCGGAGCACTCCGACGCCCGCAAGGACTGGGCCCGCTGGGGCGAGCTGCGCGCGGCGGTCGCGGCCCGCTTCAAGTCCCGCACCCGGGACGAGTGGACGGCCGTCTTCGAGGGCTCCGACGCGTGCGTGGCTCCCGTGCTGTCGCTGAGCGAGGCCCCGCGCCACCCGCATCTCGCCGCCCGCGGCACCTTCACCGACCACGGCGGCATCACCCAGCCCGCGCCCGCACCCCGCTTCTCCGCGACCCCCACCGCCGTGCGCACCGGCCCCGCCCAGCCGGGCGCCGACACCACCGACGTGGCGCGCGACTGGGACGTACCCGACCTCCTGAAGGACCAGGAACTCATGAAGGGCTCCGAATGAAGCGGCAGATCTTCGCCCCCGAGCACGACGCGTTCCGCGCGACCGTGCGCAGTTTCCTGGCCAGGGAGGTGCTGCCGTACTACGAGCAGTGGGAGAAGGACGGCATCGTCTCCCGCCACGCCTGGCGGGCGGCCGGCAAGCAGGGGCTCCTCGGGCTCGCCGTGCCCGAGGAGTACGGGGGCGGCGGCACGTCCGATTTCCGCTACGCCACCGTCCTGGCCGAGGAGTTCACGCGCGCGGGTGCGCCCGGGCTCGCCCTCGGACTGCACAACGACGTCATCGGCCCGTACCTCACCGGCCTCGCCACCGAGGAGCAGAAGCGGCGCTGGCTGCCCGGCTTCTGCGACGGCTCGCTGATCACCGCCATCGCCATGACCGAGCCCGGCGCCGGCTCCGACCTGCAGGGCATCCGTACGCACGCGGAGGACCGGGGCGACCACTGGGTGCTGAACGGCTCCAAGACGTTCATCTCCAACGGGATCCTCGCCGACCTGGTGATCGTCGTCGCCAAGACGACCCCGGAGGGCGGCGCCCACGGACTGTCCCTCCTCGTCGTCGAGCGCGGCGCGGAGGGCTTCGAGCGCGGCCGCAACCTCGACAAGATCGGCCAGAAGGCGCAGGACACGGCCGAGCTGTTCTTCCATGATGTGCGCGTCCCGAAGGAGAACCTCCTGGGCACGTTCAACGGTGCCTTCGTCCATCTGATGACGAACCTTGCGCAGGAGCGCCTGAGCATCGCCGTCTCCGCGATCGCCGCCGCCGAGCACCTCCTGGAGATCACCACGGAGTACGTCAAGGAGCGCGAGGCCTTCGGCAGGCCGCTCGCCACCAAGCAGCACATCCGCTTCGAGGTGGCCGAGATGGCCACCGAGTGCGCCGTCACGCGCGCGTTCCTCGACCGCTGCATCGAGGATCACTCGGACGGGCGACTCGACGCCGTGCACGCCTCCATGGCCAAGTGGTGGGCGACCGAGCTGCAGAAGCGGGTCGCCGACCGCTGCCTCCAACTGCACGGCGGCTACGGCTACATGACCGAGTACCCCGTCGCCCGGGCCTTCACCGACGGCCGCATCCAGACCATCTACGGCGGGACGACCGAGATCATGAAGGAGATCATCGGCCGTTCCCTGCTCGGCTAACCCTCGTTGAAAGGCTTTCCAGTGAGCACCGAAGCGTATGTGTACGACGCGATCCGCACCCCGCGCGGCCGCGGCAAGGCGAACGGCTCCTTGCACGGCACCAAGCCCATCGACCTGGTCGTCGGACTCATCCACGAGATCCGCGACCGCTTCCCCGGCCTGGATCCGGCGGCGATCGACGACATCGTGCTCGGCGTCGTCGGCCCGGTCGGCGACCAGGGTTCCGACATCGCCCGGATCGCCGCCGTCGCCGCCGGGCTGCCGGACACGGTCGCGGGCGTACAGGAGAACCGCTTCTGTGCTTCGGGCCTGGAGGCCGTCAACATGGCCGCCGCCAAGGTCCGTTCGGGCTGGGAGGACCTGGTCCTCGCGGGCGGTGTCGAGTCCATGTCCCGGGTGCCGATGGCCTCGGACGGCGGCGCCTGGTTCAACGACCCGATGACCAACCTGGCCGTCAACTTCGTGCCGCAGGGCATCGGCGCCGACCTGATCGCCACCATTGAGGGCTTCTCGCGGCGTGACGTCGACGAGTACGCGGCGCTCTCCCAGGAGCGGGCGGCGACGGCCTGGAAGGAGGGCCGCTTCGACCGCTCGGTCGTGCCGGTCAAGGACCGCGGCGGCCTCGTCGTCCTCGACCACGACGAGCACCTGCGCCCGGGCACCACCGCCGACTCCCTCGCCAAGCTGAAGCCGTCCTTCGCGGACATCGGCGACCTGGGCGGCTTCGACGCCGTGGCCCTGCAGAAGTACCACTGGGTCGAGAAGATCGACCACGTCCACCACGCGGGCAACTCCTCCGGCATCGTGGACGGCGCCTCGCTGGTCGCGATCGGCTCCAAAGAGGTCGGCGAGCGCTACGACCTCACCCCGCGCGCGCGGATCGTGTCGGCGGCGGTCTCCGGCTCCGAACCCACGATCATGCTCACCGGCCCCGCGCCCGCCACCCGCAAGGCCCTCGCCAAGGCCGGCCTGACCATCGACGACATCGACCTGGTCGAGATCAACGAGGCCTTCGCTGCGGTCGTCCTGCGCTTCGTGCGGGACATGGGCCTGTCCCTGGACAAGGTCAACGTCAACGGCGGCGCGATCGCCCTCGGCCACCCGCTCGGCGCCACCGGAGCCATGATCCTCGGCAGCCTCGTCGACGAACTGGAGCGCCAGGACAAGCGCTACGGCCTCGCGACCCTCTGTGTCGGCGGCGGCATGGGCATCGCCACGATCGTCGAGCGCATCTGAACACCCGGCGGAACCAAGAGACTTCAGAGACTTCAACGGAGACCCTCGTCATGACTCAGAGCACCACCATCCGCTGGGAACAGGACCGCACCGGCGTCGTCACCCTCGTCCTCGACGACCCGAACCAGTCCGCGAACACCATGAACGCCGCGTTCCGCGACTCCCTTGCAGCGGTCACCGAGCGCCTGGAGGCCGAGAAGGACTCCATCCGCGGCATCATCTTCACCTCCGCCAAGAAGACCTTTTTCGCCGGCGGCGACCTGCGCGACCTCATCCGGGTCACCCCCGAGACCGCGCAGGACCTCTTCGACGGCGGCATGGCGATCAAGCGCAACCTGCGCCGCATCGAGACCCTGGGCAAGCCTGTCGTCGCCGCGATCAACGGCGCGGCCCTGGGCGGCGGTTACGAGATCGCCCTCGCCTGCCACCACCGGGTCGCCCTCGACGCGCCCGGCTCGAAGATCGGCTGCCCCGAGGTCACCCTGGGCCTGCTCCCCGGAGGCGGCGGCGTCGCCCGTACGGTCCGCCTGCTGGGCATCGCCGACGCGCTCCTGAAGGTGCTGCTCCAGGGCACCCAGTACAACCCCCAGCGCGCCCTGCAGAACGGCCTGGTCGACGATGTGGCCGCCACCCCGGACGAACTGCTCGCCAAGGCCCGCGCGTTCATCGACGCCAACCCCGAGTCGCAGCAGCCCTGGGACAAGCCCGGCTACCGCATCCCGGGCGGCACCCCCGCCAACCCCAAGTTCGCGGCCAACCTGCCCGCCTTCCCGGCCAACCTGCGCAAGCAGACCAACGGCGCGCCCTACCCGGCGCCGCGCAACATCCTCGCGGCGGCCGTGGAAGGCTCCCAGGTCGACTTCGAGACCGCACAGGTCATCGAGGCGCGCTACTTCGTCGAGCTGGCAGCCGGCCAGACCTCGAAGAACATGATCCAGGCCTTCTTCTTCGACCTCCAGGCCGTCAACTCCGGCGCCAACCGCCCCAAGGGCATCGAGCCCCGCCCGGTCCGCAAGGTCGCGGTCCTCGGCGCCGGGATGATGGGCGCGGGCATCGCGTACTCGTGCGCCCGCGCCGGCATCGACGTCGTCCTGAAGGACGTGTCCCCGGAAGCGGCCGCCAAGGGCAAGGGCTACTCCGAGAAGCTCTGCGCGAAGGCCGTCTCCCGGGGCCGTACGACGCAGGAGAAGGCGGACGCGCTGCTCGCCCGCATCACGCCGACGGCGGATCCGCAGGACGTGGCCGGCTGCGACGCGGTCATCGAGGCCGTGTTCGAGAACCCGGAGCTCAAGCACAAGGTGTTCCAGGAGATCCAGCACATCGTCGAGCCGGACGCGCTGCTGTGCTCCAACACGTCGACGCTGCCGATCACCGCGCTGGCCGAGGGAGTGGAGCGCCAGTCCGACTTCGTCGGCCTGCACTTCTTCTCTCCCGTGGACAAGATGCCGCTCGTCGAGATCATCAAGGGCGAGCGGACCGGCGACGAGGCCCTCGCCCGCGCCTTCGACCTGGTCCGCCAGATCAAGAAGACGCCGATCGTCGTGAACGACTCGCGCGGCTTCTTCACCTCCCGTGTCATCGGCCACTTCATCAACGAGGGCGTCGCGATGGTCGGCGAGGGCATCGAGCCCGCGTCCGTCGAGCAGGCCGCGGCGCAGGCGGGCTACCCGGCGAAGGTCCTCTCCCTGATGGACGAGCTGACGCTCACGCTCCCGCGGAAGATCCGCAACGAGTCGAAGCGGGCCGTCGAGGAGGCAGGCGGCACCTGGCCGACGCACCCCGCCGAGGCGGTCATCGACCGCATGGTCGACGAGTTCGGGCGGACCGGACGCAGCGGGGGAGCGGGCTTCTACGAGTACGGGGAGGACGGCAAGCGGGCGCGGCTCTGGCCCGGCCTGCGCGAGCACTTCACACGCGAAGGCGCCGAGATCCCCTTCAGGGACATGCAGGAGCGCATGCTCTTCTCCGAGGCGCTCGACACGGTCAAGCTCCTGGAGGAGAACGTCCTGACGTCCGTCGCCGACGCCAACATCGGCTCCATCTTCGGCATCGGCTTCCCCGGCTGGACGGGCGGCGTACTGCAGTACATCAACGGATACGAGGGCGGGCTGCCGGGCTTCGTGGCACGCGCGCGTGAGCTGGCGGAGCGGTACGGGGAGCGGTTCACCCCGCCTGCGCTGCTGGTGGAGAAGGCGGAGAAGGGGGAGCGGTTCACGGACGCGTGAGCTGTCCCTGGGGGCTGCCGCCCCCAGACCCCCGCTTCCGCCTGAACGGCCTCGTCGCAGGCGCATACCGCTGAGCGACACGGCCCCCTTGCCCCCCGGCCCACGGGACCCGCACGCTGACCGGCGAGCCGGTTCGCCAGGTCCCCGTCCCGAGGAGCCCCCCATGGGATACCGTCCCGCCCTCGCCGTCCTGGACATCCTCCGCGGCGAGGGCGTGGACCGCGTCTTCGGCAACCCCGGCACCACCGAACTCCCTTTCCTGGCGGCCCTGGCGGACGCCCACGGCAGCCCCGAGTACGTACTCGGTGTCCACGAGGGCGCCGTCGTCGCCATGGCCGACGGCTACGCCCGCGGCACCGGCCGCCCCGCCTTCGTCAGCCTGCACATCGCCGCCGGCCTCGCCAACGGCCTGATCGGCCTGCTCAACGCCCGCCGCTCCCGCACCCCCCTTGTCGTGACTGCCGGCCAACAGGATCGCCGCCACCTCCAGCAGGACCCCATGCTCACCGGCGACCTCATCGGCCTCGCCACACCCGCCGTGAAGGCGACGTACGACGTCCAGCACGCCCACGACCTGCCCCTCGCCCTGCGCCGCGCCTTCGCCCTGGCCGTACGGCCGCCCGCCGGACCGGTGTTCCTGTCCGTCCCCATGGACGTGCTCGCCGAGGACACCGAGGTCGAGATCCCGGCCCGCACCCCCACACCCCCGCCGGGACCGGCCCCGGGCCTCGAACGCGCCGCCCTCCTGCTCGGCGCCGCAACCCGCCCCGCGATCGTCGCGGGCGACGGCGTGGGCCGCGAGGACGCCCTCGCCGCACTCGTTCGTACGGCGGAGACGTGCGGCGCCGTCGTCCACCACCAGCCCATGGCCGACTGCCTCAACTTCCCCACCACCCACCCGCTCCACGCCGGGATGCTGCCGCCCCGCCACGACGCGATCCGCGCCGCCCTCGCCGCGTACGACACCGTGCTGATCGCCGGAGCGCACGCCTTCACGCCCCACCACTACACGCCCGGACCTGCGCTGCCGCCCGGTCTCACCGTCGTCCAGCTCGACTCGGACCCGCACGAGATCGGCCGTAACTTCCCCGCCGCGGCCGGACTGGTGGGAGCCCTCGCCCCCTCCCTCCACTGCCTCGCCGAACTCCTCCGCGACCGCGTCCCCGCCCACACGGCCAAGGCCCGCATCCTGCACGCCGGTGAACGCCACACCGCCGACCGCGACCGCGCCGAGTCCGCCGCCCGCGCCGCCTACTCCCCGGCACCGCTCGCCCCCTGGGCAGCCGCCCACGCCGTCGCCCGTGGTCTGCCGCCCGACGCCGTGGTCGTCGAAGAGGCCATCACCGTCGGCCTGTTGCTCCGCCGCCTCGTCCGCCTCGACCGCCCCGGCAGCTACACCCACACCGTCGGCGGCGGCCTGGGCTGGGGCATCGGCGCCGCCGTCGGCCGCGCACTCGCCGAACCCGGCCGCCCGGTCGTCGCCGTCCTGGGCGACGGCTGCACCCTGTTCGGCCTGCAGGGACTGTGGAGCGCCGCCCGCCAGGCGGCCCCTGTCCTGTTCGTCGTCATGAGCAACGGCGCCTACCGCACCCTCCAGGACACCTATGAAGCAACGGGCGGCACGGGCGTCTGCCCCGGCACCGACCTGGGACAGCTGGACTTCACCCAGGCAGCCGGCTTCTTCGGAGTCGACGCGGTACGCGCGGCCGACGCCGACCACCTGCGCGAACTGGTCGCAGGGGCGGGCGAGTTGACGCGACCGCTGCTGGTCGACGTACCACTGCGGTAGGCGTCGGCCGGCCGGGCCGGTCCGCCGGATCGACTGCTCATCGCGGGGAGGCAGGGGGCACCGGCGGACAGCGGCCGGGGCCGGTCCTGTCAGGCGCCGGCGCCCCCGTCGACCGGGATGATCGCGCCGGTCACATACGAGGCACGGTCGCTGAGCAGCCAGGCGGCCACCTCGGCGATCTCGCGGGGCTCGGCCATCCGGCCGAGCGGTGTCGCCGCGTTGTTGGCCTCGATGATGCCGGGAGTCGCCGCCTCCCACTTCTCCATCATCTCCGTGGCGGTGCCGCCGGGGGTGATGCCGTTCACCCGGATGCTCTCAGGGGCCCAGGTCACCGCGGCGGTCTCGGTGATGCTGTTGAGCGCGCGCTTCATGGCGCCGTATGCGGGCAGGGCCGGGTTCGCCCGGCGGCTGCCGATGCTCGAGGTGTTGACGATCGCCCCGCCGCCGCTCTGCCGCATGAGCGCGGCCTCGGCGGTCATGGCGGTCCAGTGCGAGCGGAAGTTCACGGCGAACTGCTCGTCGATGTCCTTGTCGCTCGTGGTGTCGAGCGGGCCGGGCTGCTGCTGGACGACGGCACCGTTGTTGAAGGCGCCGTCGAGCCGTCCGTGCAGCCTTTCGACGTGGTCGACGGCGGCGCGGATGCTCGCGCGGTCGGCGAGGTCCAGGGGGACGGCGTCGGCGGTGCCGCCGTCGGCGCGGATCTCGGTGACGATGCGGTCCAGGGCGTCGGTGCTGCGGGCGGCGAGCACGACGGCGGCGCCCTCGGAGGCGAAGAGCCGGGCCGCGGCCGCGCCGATGCCGCGGCTGGCGCCGGTGATGAAGACGACCTTGCCGGTGAGCAGGCCGATGGGTGCGGTGCTGGTGGTGTTTTCCGTCATGCCGTCACTGTCGATCCGGTCCGGGACCGGATACAGGCACAGCCAGTACTACGATCCGCCGCCGGGCAGCGCGCACACTTCACGTATGGACAGGCAGGAGCTCGGGGCATTTCTCCGCAGCCGACGCGAGCGGCTCAGGCCGCAGGACGTCGGCCTCCCCTCAGGCCCGCGACGCAGGACCCCGGGGCTTCGTCGTGAGGAGATCGCGGTCCTCGCGCACATCTCCACGGAGTACTACGTCCGGCTCGAACAGGGCCGCGCGCCGCGCCCGTCCGGCGAGGTCCTCGCCGGGATCGCGGCCGCGCTGCGGCTGACCGACGCCGAGTCCGACCACCTCCACGTCCTCGCGGGTACCGCGCCGGCCCGCACCCGGCTGCACCGGCGCGACGTCCGCCCGAGCATCCTCGCCCTCCTCGACCGGCTGCCGCAGACGGCCGGCTTGGTGATCTCGGCCGCGTTCGAGGTGCTCGCGTGGAACGACCTCGCGGCCGCGCTCATGGAGGACTTCGCCGTGCTCGCCCCCGAGGACCGCAATCTCGCGCGCCGGGCGTTCCTCGGGGCCGAGCGCGCAGAGGCGACGCTGTACGGGATCTCCGACACCGCAGAGTTCCGCCACCAAGTGGTCATGCAGCTCCACGCCACCCTCGCCCGCTACCCCACGGATCCCGCGGTGACCGGCCTCGTCGACGAACTCCGTAACACCAGCCCCGACTTCGCCCGGCTCTGGGAGCAACACGACGTGCAGGCTGCGCCGATGCTGACGAAGATCTTCCGCCACCCGGTCGTCGGACAGATCACCGTCGACTGCGACTCGCTCTCGCTCACGGACCGCGACCAGCACCTCGTGCTCTACAGCGCGCCGCCAGGATCCCCCGGCGCCGAGGCTCTGGCTCTTCTCAACGTCCTCGGCGCCCAGGCGAGTGACTACCTGCGGTAGTGCAATGCCGGCGCGGACAGCGCCGCCCCCTCCTTGTCACCCCACCCGGAAACGACGACCATCGGTCCATGACGGACGGTCGGCCGCCGAAGTCTGTACTCGCCCGCGGGGCCATGCTGCTGCGCGCCTGCGGCGACTGCGGCACCGCTCTCACCCTCGCCGAGCTGGCCCAGCGCACGGGACTGCCCAAGCCCACCGCGCACCGGCTGCTCGGCGAGCTGGTCCGGCTCGGCCTGGTCGAGCGCACCGAGGAGGGCAGCTACCGCATCGGGCTCGGCCTGTTCGTGCTCGGTCAGTCGGCGCCGACCGTGCGCGAGCTGCGGGACGCGGCGCTGCCGTACCTCGGGGACCTGCACGAGGCGACGCAGGAGAACGTGCACCTGGCCGTCCCGGACGGCACCGACACCCTCTTCCTGGAGAAGATCACCGGCCGCCGCGCCACCCCGATCGTCTCCCGCACCGGAGGCCGGCTGCCCGCCCACTGCACGGCCACCGGCAAGCTGTTCCTCGCCCACGACCCCGGCCCGCTGCACCGCACCCTGCCCCGGCTGACCCCGCGCACCCTCGTCCTCCCCGGCCAGCTCGCCCGCGACCTCGCCCTGACCCGCGCCCGCGGCTACGCCGTCAACCTGGAGGAGGCCGAGGTCGGCGTCTCGGCCGTCGCCGCCCCCGTCTACCTCCGCGACCACGGCCCCCGCCCGATCGCCGCGATCTCCGTCACCGGCGGCACCCGCCGCCTCGACATGGCCCGCATGGGCGCACGGGTGTGCGCGGCGGCGAGGGCGCTGACGCGGACACTGTCGGCCTGACCCGGGCTCGGCCCAGTGGTCACGCCCGGGCGGGTGCCGCTTGCTGCCCGTCGACCACCTTTCGGCCTGATTCCGGTATCGCCTGCTGACGCGGACACTGTGGGTCGGCCTGGCGGGGGCGCGGCCCGGTGGTCACGCCCGGGCGTGCGCCGCCTGCTGCCCGCCCCGTATCTCTCAGCCCGACTCCGGCACCGCCTGCTGCATCGCCACCGCCAACGCATGCTCCGTCAGCCGCTCCCCGTGCACCTCGCCGGTGATCCGCCCGCGCACGAACACCAGCACCCGGTCGCACACCTCCGTCAGCTCCGCGAGATCGGTGGACGCGAGCAGCACGGCCGCGCCCCCCGCCGCCAACTCGCCCACGATGCGATGCATTTCGGCCCGTACGCCGACGTCGACACCCCGCGTCGGATCATCCAGGACCACGATCTTCGGTTCCGTCGCCAGCCACTTTGCGAACACCACCTTCTGCTGGTTGCCGCCCGACAGCCGGGCCACGACGTCGTACGGGCCGCCGCGCAGCCGCAGCCGCTGCGTCAAGTCGGCGCTGCGGCGGACCAGTTCGGCGCGGGAGGGCATGACGCCGCCGCGGCCCAGGGCCAGCCAGCTCACCGCCGTCGTGTTCTCCCACACCGCCCGGTCCACCATCAGCCCGTACCGCTTGCGGTCGCTCGGCACGAAGGCGACGCCCGCGCGCACCGCGTCCCGCAGCGAGCGGGGCAGCCCGCGGCCGCCGACGTCGACCCGCCCCGCCGAGATCCCCGTACGCCCGCAGACCACCGCCAACGCGGTGAGATGGCCGGCCCCTTGCAGCCCGGCGACCCCGACCACCTCGCCTGCCCGCACGGTGAACGTCACGTCCGTCAGCCGGCCGGGCACGTCCACCCCGGACAGCACCACCGGCGGCGGCAGATCCACCACGGCCCGCGTCCGGCGCGCCGGCTGCGGCGGGCGCCCGCCCAGCATGGCCGTGACCAGCTCGGGCACGTCCACGTCCGCCCGGCGGGCGCCGGGCAGCGCGACCTGCCCGTCCCTGAGGACCGTCACGCGCTGGGCGAAGCGCATCACCTCGTCCAGGAAGTGGGTGACGTACAGGACGGCGATGCCCCGCCCGGTGAGGGCGCGCAGGACACGTTCGAGGCGGTCGACGGCAGCGGCCGGCAGGGCTGAGGTCGGCTCGTCGAGGATCAGCAGCCGGGGGCCCAGCAGCAGCGCCCGCGCGATCTCCGTCAACTGCTGGTCGGAGAGGGGGAGTTCGCCCACCTCCGTGCCCGGGTCGACGTCCAGTCCCAGCTCGGCCAGGACCGGCCGGGCCGCCCGGTCCATCGCGCCGCGGTCGAGCAGGCCGAAGCGCCGCGGCGGCCCCAGCGGGAAGAGGTTCTCCCGCACGCTCAGGTCCGGGAACAGGCTCAACTCCTGGGAGACGACGGCGATCCGGGTGTCCCGGGCCGACCGCACGGTCCCCGCGTCCGCCGTCAGCGTCCCCGACAGGATCCGCACCAGCGTCGACTTGCCCGCCCCGTTCTCCCCGACCAGCGCGTGCACCTCGCCGCCCCGCAGCCGGATACCGACGCCGTCCAGGGCCCGTACCCCGCCGTACGACTTGACCAGTCCCTGGGCCACGAGGATGTCGCCGTAGGCCATCTCAGCGGGCGTCCTTCAGGGGTTTGAGGTTGGCCTTCTGGTTGGCGAGGAGCTTGTCGATCGTCGGCTTGTACCAGGCGTAGGCCGCGGTCGCGGACTTCTGGCGGGCGATGATCTCATCGATGTCGGAGGAGTCCACGACCCCGCCGGGGGAGAGGAACCAACCCTGGGGCAGCTTGCCGTCCTTGTTGCGTACGGCGTCGATCAGCATGGCCGTGGAGAGATAGCCCTTGAGGAAGTGCTGCGGGTCGATGGTGACGAAGTTCGAGCCGTCCTTGACCGCGTCGAGCGTCTTCGGGTCGACGTCGAAGCCGGCGGTCAGCCACTTCCCGTGCTCCGCCTTCTTGATCTTGGCGAGGTTGTAGCTGTCGGCGTCGCCCACACCCAGGAAGGCCAGGGCGTTCGGGTGCGCGTTGACCTGCGCCGACCAGGAGCTGTAGTTCTGTCCCGGATCGCTGTACGTCTGGAAGGGGCCGAGCACCTTGACGTTCGGCGCCTCCTTCTTGAAGGTGTCGGCGATCCCCTTCGCCCGGTTGTCCAGCACAGGCGTCCCGGGGTTGGGCACGCCGATGACGATCTCGCCCTTCGGGGCGGTGCCGAGCCGCTTCAGCGCCTCCTTCGCCATCAGCTCACCGAGGGCGTAATTGTCGTTGCCCACATAGAAGTTCACCTTGCTGCCATCGGTGGGCGAGGTGTCGAGAGCGACGACCGGAATGCCCTTGTCGACAGCCTGTGCGGCGGGACGGGTGAAGATCGGCGGGTCGAGGTTCTCCAGGACGATGCCGTCCCTGGAGCGCGCGGTGAGGTTCTGGAACAGCTGCGCCTCGGCTGGCCCGTCGGTGTTCGGCGGGCCCACGGCCTTGAAGTCGACCTTGCCCGCGTGGTCCGCCGCGCTCTGCGCGCCCAGCACCATCTCGTGGGCGAAGTTGAGCGAGATGTTGGCGACCGCGATGCCCATGTTCAACTTGCCGTTCTTGCCGGGGCTGTTGTTGCCGCAGCCGACGGCGCCGAGCAGCACCAGGGCGCCGAGTGCGGCGGCGGTCGTACGGAGTCGGGCGTGCATCACGGGCCTCCAAAAGCCTTGCGCAGGCTGGGTGTTCACTTGCGTCGGCGTCCGGTGCGCCGCAGCGCGCTGTCGGCAGCGACGGCGACGAGAATGACCCCTCCGGTCGCGAACGACGTCCAGTTGATGGGTACTTCGAAGAACACGAGCCCGGAGGCGACGACCGAAAGGATCAGCGCCCCGGCCACCGCACCGACGACCGAGCCGCGTCCGCCGGCCAGCGGGGTGCCGCCGATGATGCAGGCGGCGATGGCCTGCAGCTCGTAGCCCTGGCCGAGCGTCGGGTCGCCGGCGCCGTAGAAGGCGAGCGCGAGCGCGGCGGCGCACGCCGTGGTCAGCCCGGACAGGGCCAGGGCCTGGACGCGGGTGCGGACGACCGGGATGCCGCTGAACGCGGCGGCGTCGGGATTGGACCCGATCGCCCGCACCCGGGCCCCGAAGCGGGTGCGGGCGAGCACCACGCCCAGTACGACGAGCACCGTCAGCAGCACCCACAGGGCGAACGGCACCCCGCCGGGATCACCGCCCGCGACCGTGAAGAACGAGTTGCCCAACGGCAAATCGGTGATCTGCTTGCCGTCGGCGAGCGCGAGCCCGACACCCCGGTACAGCATCAGCGTGCCCAGCGTCACGATGAACGACGGCAGCGCGAGCAGCGTCGTCACCAGCGCGTTGAACGCACCCAGCACCATCCCGGTCACCAGCATCACCGGCACCGCCAGCCACGGATCCAGCCCGTCCCGCACCAGCAGCGCCCCGACGACCAGGCACATCGCATAGGTGCCGCCCACCGACAGGTCGACCTCGCGCATGGAGAGCGCGAAGACCATGCCGCACGCCATCAGCGAGATATAGACGGAGTTGTGCGCGGTGGAGAGCAGATTGTCGGTGTCGAGGAAGGCCGGGTACGGGATGCCGATCCCGGCGATCAGCAGCCCCAGCACCAGCAGTACGCCGAACTCGTCCCGCACCATCCGCCGGGGCAGCGGGCGCCACCGACGCAGTCCGCCACCCTGTTCGCGGGCGCGCTCGGCGTCGTCCACGGCACGCTCGGTCTCGGTCATCGGGCACGGCTCCCGTACGGCTGGTGCCAGGGCCGGTGCACGGCCCGTACTGGGTCGCCCCGCAGCGTCGACCCCTCGGGGCCAGGCGGCAACAGACGCGTTTCAGCGAGTGAAATGCACCCTTGCCGAGCGCCTGACGGGTCATCACACTCGGCCCATGGAGACGCGTACCGCCCTGGTGACCGGAGCGGCACAGGGCCTCGGACAGGAATTCGCCGTCGCACTCGCCGGGCGCGGCTACCGGGTCGCCGGCCTCGATCTCGTCCCGCAGCCGGAGACCGCCGGCAAGGTCCTGGACTACCTGGAGCTGGTCGGCGACGTCACCGACGAGGAGCAGGTACGGGCCGGACTGGAGCGCGTGATCGACCAGTTCGGCGCGCTGCACGTCGTGGTCAACAACGCCGGCGTCTATCCGGCCAAGCCCTTCGAGGAGACGACCGCCGAGGACTGGCGGCGGGTCATGCGCGTCAACCTGGAGGCGCCGTTCCTGGTCACGCAGGCCGCGCTGCCGTATCTGAAGGCGGCCGGGTGGGGCCGTATCGTCAACATCGCCTCCGCCGCCGTGTTCACCGCGCCGCCCGCGATGGTTCCCTATGTCGCCTCGAAGACGGGCCTGATCGGCTTCACGCGCGCGCTGGCGGCGGCCCTCGGCCCGTACGACATCACCGTCAACGCGATCGCGCCGAGCATGGTGCGCACCGCGACCGCCGAGCGGACGGTCGGCGCGGACGGCGGTTTCGAGTTCATCCGCGACCGGCAGGCTGTCCAGCGCACCCAGGAGCCCTCCGACCTGGTCTCCACGCTCCTCTACGTGGTGGACGAGGGCAGCGCGTTCCTGACCGGGCAGACGCTCAATGTGTCAGGAGGGTCGGCCTTCCTCTGAGGCGGCGAGCCACTGGTGCACCTCTTCCTTGAGCGACCGCTGGAAGGTGGTCAGCAGCGCCTGCACCACGATGGGCTGCATGTGCGCGGACAGGGACTTCACGTCCTCCTCGGCCCGCTCGGACACCTCAACCCTGAACAGCTGCGACAACTCGTGCGCAGCGGCGCGCGAGTGCGCGATGAGGACCCTGCGCGCGGCCAGGATCGCGTCCTGCGACAGGGGTACGTCGAGCAGCTGGACGGCGAGCCGGAGCAGGCCCGAGTCGATGCGGTACCCGTCCCCGTCGGGCCGGACCACGCCCATGGCGGTGAGCCGTTCGACGTCGTCCGCATCCAGCGGCCGCCCGACCCGGCGCTGCAGTTGCTCCGCCGTCACCGTCGCCACCGTGTCCGGCGCCCAGGAGGCCACCACGGCCCGGTGGATGGCCAGGTCATGGTGGCTCAGGTCCTGCGGCAGCTGCTCCAAGTAGCGCTCGATCGCCGCCAGCGTCATGCCCTGGTGCTGCAGCTCCTCGATGAGCGCCAGCCGCGCCACGTGCTGCTGCCCGTAGTGCCCCACCCGCCGCGGACCGATCACCGGGGGCGGGAGCAGCCCCTTCGTGCCGTAGAACCGGACCGTGCGCACGGTGATGCCGGCCCGCGCGGCCAGTTCGTCGATCGTGAGCGTCGGCTCCCCGGTGTCGCTGTCGGTGTCGGTCGTCATGTGCAGCAGTATCGCTGTAACACCAGTACTGCGATACCCGGGTGCCAGGGGCTCGTGTGGCTCGTGGGGCTTGTGAGAAGTGCCGCTGTGTGATCTACGCCATCGCATACGCACCGCCACCTGGGGGAAGGTGCCGCGTTGGTCTGCGCCTTTCACCCAGCGCGCCGGCCGAGTACGTCCGGACACCCGAGCGCGACCCGCTCGGGCGCACCAGAGAGTGAACCACCTGTGAGCAAGGACGCCGTGCACACGGCACAGGCCGCCACCCGGACCGACGCGGCCCAGGCGCCCGCCGACGCGGGCGATGCCGGCTACAGCAAGGACCTCAAGGCCCGCCACGTCAACATGATCGCCATCGGCGGCGCGATCGGCACCGGCCTCTTCCTGGGCGCCGGCGGCCGCCTGCACAACGCGGGCCCGGCCCTCGCGCTCGCCTACCTCGTCTGCGGCATCTTCGCCTTCTTCGTCGTGCGGGCGCTGGGCGAACTGGTCCTCTACCGCCCCTCCTCCGGTTCCTTCGTGTCGTACGCGCGCGAGTTCCTCGGCGAGAAGGGTGCGTACGTCGCCGGCTGGATGTACTTCCTCAACTGGTCGACGACCGGAATCGCAGACATCACCGCGATCGCGCTCTACACGCACTACTGGAGCATGTTCACGAGCATTCCCCAGTGGGTGCTCGCCCTGATCGCCCTCGCCGTGGTCCTGGCCGTGAACCTGATCTCGGTGAAGATCTTCGGCGAGATGGAGTTCTGGTTCGCGATCATCAAGGTCGCCACCCTCGTCGGCTTCATGCTGATCGGCATCTTCCTGCTCGCCACCCAGCACAAGGTCGACGGCCGGACCCCCGGCCTGAGCGTGATCAACGACCACGGCGGCATCTTCCCGCACGGCCTCATGCCGGTCGTCCTCGTCATGCAGGGCGTGATCTTCGCCTACGCCGCCCTGGAACTGGTCGGCGTCGCCGCGGGCGAGACCGCGGAGCCGGAGAAGGTCGTCCCGCGCGCGGTGAACTCGATCATGTGGCGGGTGGGCCTCTTCTACGTGGGCTCGGTCGTCCTCCTCGCCCTGCTGCTGCCGGGGTCGGTCTACTCGGCCGACGAGAGCCCCTTCGTCACCGTCCTGTCGAAGATCGGCATCTCGGGCGCCGGCGACGTGATGAACCTTGTGGTCCTCACGGCCGCGATGTCGTCCCTGAACTCGGGCCTGTACTCCACCGGCCGCATCCTCCGCTCGATGGCCATGGCGGGCTCGGCCCCGAAGTTCACGGCGCGCATGAACCGCAGCCAGGTCCCCTACGGCGGCATCCTGCTCACCTGCGCGGTCTGCGTGCTCGGCGTCGGCCTCAACTACCTCATGCCGAGCCAGGCCTTCGAGATCGTCCTGAACGTGGCCTCGCTGGGCATCATCTCCACCTGGGTGATCATCATGATCTGCCACCTGGTCTTCGTCCGCCGGGCGAAGGCAGGCCTGCTCACCCGCCCGACCTTCCGCCTCCCCGGCAGCCCGGTCACGGAGATCACCACGATCACCTTCCTGCTCGCGGTGCTCGCCCTGATGTGGAACGACCCCGACGTCGGCCGCAAGACCCTGCTCCTGATCCCGGTGATCGCCGCGTTGCTGGTCGGCGGCTGGTTCGCGGTCCGCCGCAGGGTCGGTCGGGACGAGGACCGGGAGCTGACGGAGCTGACGAAGTAGCAGGTCAGGGCCACTGTCAGTGGCATCGCCTACGGTGGCGTCATGTCGGAGATCAGCTGCGTCCGGGGTGACGTCACCGTGGTGATGCTCTCGCGACGCCATGGGGAGGTGGAGGCGGCGCACGGGCAGGGAAGCGCCCTGAAGGGGCGCGGGGCCGTATCGATGTGCGGCTCCGCCGCGTGGGCGCGACCAGCCACGTACGACCCGCAGACACTCACGTGCCAGGGGCCTTGGCAACTCATCGATCGGGGTGTCAAGGTCACCGTCTACGACCATGGGGAGGCCCAGAGTTGAGCCGTGACATCGACGTCCTCGTGCTGGGCGGGGCAGGCGTGGACACCATCGTGTACGTGCCGGAGTTGCCGCTGCCGTACGCCGACAGTTACATGATCGAGCGCGGCATCCGCACCCGCGCCGGGCAGACCGGTGACTTCGTCGCCCTCGGTCTGAGCGCCCTCGGCCTGCGCGTCCATCACCTCGACATGCTCGGCGACGACCCCGAAGGCGACCTCGTCCGCGCCCTGCACCGTGAGCACGGCATCGCCCTCACCGCCGTCCCCCAGCCCGCCGGCACCAAGCGCGCGGTCAACCTCGTCAGCCCCGACGGCAGACGGCTGTCCCTGTACGACACGAGCCGCGCCCACGCCGACGACCGTCTCCCGGAACCGACGGTGCGGGCGCTGGCGGGGGCGAGCCGGCACGTCCACGTCGCCATCACCCAACCCTGCGCCCACGCGCTTGAGCTCCTGCCCGAGTCCGGCGCGACCATCTCCACCGACCTGCACGACTGGGACGGCGAGAATCCGTACCACGAGCCGTTCGCCCAGGCAGCTGACGTCGTCTTCCTGTCCGCCGCGGCCCTGGCCGACCCCGAGCGGACCATGCGCCGTATCACCGACCGCGGCCGGGCCGAGGTGGTCGTGGCCACGGCCGGTGCGAAGGGTGCGTACCTGCTGGCCGACGACGAGCTGACCCGTATACCGCCCGTCACACCGCCCGCGCCGGTGGTGGACTCCAACGGCGCGGGCGACGCCTTCGCCGCCGCCTTCCTCTACGGCTGGCTGAACCGCGAGGCACCGCAACGCTGCGCCCTGTACGGCGCGGTGGCCGGTGCATACGCCTGCACGGTGCCGTCGACGGAGACGGTGGCGATAGACCGCGAGGAACTCCTGTCCAGGGCGCCGATCTAGAGACGGCGAGGGGAGCGCCCGATCAGGGGCGCGGGGCTGTGTCGATATGCGGCTCCGCCGCGTGGGCGCGAACAACCACAAACGACCCGCAGTCCCCCGACCACCGAACCCGGCAAATCCCTAGTGCACGTCGTTGGTCGCCGCGATCTTCTTCCAGGACTTCGGCTGGACAGGAGCCGCCGCCCCGGCGATCGACGCAGCCCGCGCCGCAGGTGCGGCAGGCTTCACCGGCTGGTACAGCCACGTGTCGAACAGCGCGGACAGCGACTTTCCGGACACCTGCTCGGCGTAGGCCTGGAAGTCGGCGATCGAGGCGTTGCCGTACGCATGCTCCTTCGGCCAGCCCTTCAGGATGGCGAAGAACGCGTCGTCACCGACCTCGTTGCGCAGCGCCTGAACCGCCAGCGCGCCACGGTCGTAGACGGCCGCGTCGAACTGGTTGTCCGGACCGGGGTCACCGGGCTTGACCTTCCAGAAGGCGTCGTCCGCCGGGTGCGAGGCGTACACGTAGTCGGCGAGCTGCTGCGTCGTGCCCTCGCCCTCGTGCTCGGACCACAGCCACTGCGCATAGCTCGCGAAGCCCTCGTTGAGCCAGATGTCCTTCCAGCCCTTGAGCGACACGTCGTCGCCGTACCACTGGTGGGCCAGCTCATGCACGACCAACGAGGTGTTGGCGCCCTTCGCGAACTGCTTCGGGCTGTAGTACACGCGGGTCTGTGTCTCCAGCGCGTACCCGGTGGTCGTGTTGGGCACATACCCGCCGGCCGAGCTGAAGGGATACGGCCCGAAGTAGCCGCTCAGCCAGTCGACGAGCTCCCCGGTGCGCTCCACGCTCGCCCGCGCGGCCCCGTCGTTGTCGCCGAGGTCCTTGCTGTAGGCGTTGACGATCGGCACCCCGCCCTCGGAGGTGCCGGTCGTGATGTCGAACTTGCCGACGGCCAGCGTGGCCAGATATGTCGCCTGCGGTTTGTTCTCGCGCCAGCTGTAGCGGGTCCAGCCCAGCTTCGAACTCGTCGACTGCAGCGTGCCGTTGGAGAGGACCTGGGTGCCGTCCGGCACGGCCACCGACACGTCGTAGGTCGCCTTGTCCAGCGGGTGGTCATTGCTCGGGAACCACCACCAGGCCGCCTCGGGCTCGTCCGCGGCGACCGCCCCGTCCGGCGTGCGGTGCCAGGTGTTGAAGCCGTATGCGGTCTTCGTCGACGGCACTCCGCTGTAGCGCACCACCACGGTGATCGGCGTGTCCTTGGCCAGCGGCGTCTTCGGCGTCACCACCAGCTCGTGCTGGCCCGAGGTCGCGAAGGACGCCTTGGCGCCGTTGACCCGCACCTCGCTGACGTCGAGCAGGAAGTCCAGATCGAAGCTCGACAGGTCCTGGGTGGTCTTCGCCAGGATCGTCGCCGTACCGGCCAACTCGTCGGTGGCGGGCTGGTATTGCAGGCGCAGGTCGTAGTGGGAGACGTCGTATCCGCCGTTGCCGTAGTCCGGGTAGTAGGGGTCGCCGATGCCCGGAGCGCCGGGGGAGTAGCTCGCGGCCGACGCCGGGATCGCCAGCATCAGGGACGCGGCAGCGAGTGCGCCCGGCGTGATGATTCTGCGGTGCACGAAAGCTCCAAGTCGTAGGGGTACGAAGTCTGTTCGGAGCCTATTGAGTCCCTGTGTCCCCGGGCATGTCCATGGCCCCATGTGTCACACGATCGCCATTCGGCCGTCATGAGCAGCCGCCTCCGCTTCCCCACCGGCCTCGCAGGCGACCGATTGCACTCTTCTGCACGGGAGTTGACCGATGTACCGTCCGCGCATGCCGATAAGCACGCGCTTCACGACCTGGAGACCGCTCGCAGCGGCGGCCGTCGCCGCCCTCATGGCAGCGTTCCTCACCCCCGCGGCGGCCCACAGCGCCCCGCAGGAGAGCCGCCCCGTCTACTCCTACGACCACGCCATCCGCGAGGCCGTATGGGTGGACACCGGACTCGACTCGGACGGCGACGGAAAGGCCGACCGGGTCGCCGTCGACATCGTCCGCCCCCGCGAACCCGCCCAGCAGGGCCGCAAGGTACCGGTCATCATGGACGCCAGCCCCTACTACTCCTGCTGCGGCCGCGGCAACGAGAGCCAGAAGAAGACGTACGACGCGAACGGCAACGTCGTCCAGATGCCGCTCTTCTACGACAACTACTTCGTGCCCCGCGGCTACGCCTTCGTCGGCGTCGACCTCGCCGGCACCAACCGCTCCGACGGCTGCATCGACGTCGGCGGCCGCTCCGACATCCAGTCCGCGAAGGCGGTCGTCGACTGGCTGAACGGCCGGGCCAAGGCATACACCACCCGCACCGGGACGACGACCGCCAAGGCCACCTGGACCAACGGCAGCACCGGCATGATCGGCAAGAGCTGGGACGGCACGATCGCCAACGGCGTCGCCGCGACGGGCGTGAAGGGCCTCAAAACCGTCGTCCCGATCAGCGCCATCTCCTCCTGGTACGACTACTACTTCGCCAAGGGCGCCGCGCTCTACGACTCGGGCCCCGACTCGCTCGCCGACTACGTCGACAGTCCCGACGCCCGCGCCAAGTGCGCCACCGTCCAGCAGAAGCTCGTCGACGGCGCCCCGCGCACCGGCGACTGGACGCCGTTGTGGACCGAGCGCGACTACGTCAAGGACGCGGGCAAGGTGAAGGCCAGCGTCTTCCTCGTGCACGGCATGCAGGACCTCAACGTCCGCACCAAGCACTTCGGCCAGTGGTGGGACGCCCTCGCCAAGAACGGCGTCGAACGCAAGATCTGGCTCTCCCAGACCGGCCACGTCGACCCCTTCGACTACCGGCGCGGCGCCTGGGTCGACACCCTGCACCGCTGGTTCGACCACGAACTCCTCGGCTACGACAATGGCATCGACCGCGCGCCCATGGCCGACATCGAGCGCCACCCCGACCAGTGGGTCACCTCGAAGGTCTGGCCCCCGACCGGTACGGCCACCACGACCCTGCGCCCGGCCACCGGCACCCAGGCAGGCGTCGGCACCCTCGGCCTCACCAAGGGCGACGGCACCGAGACCTTCACCGACAACCCGCAGCTCAGCGAGACCGACTGGGCGTCGAAGATCGACACATCGACCCCCGACAAGGCCGGTTTCGTCACCAAGCCCCTCACCCACGACCTGCGCCTGTCCGGCTCCTCCAAGGTCACCGTGACCGCAACGCCGACGACGAAGACGGCCTTTCTCTCCGCCGTCCTCGTGGACCTCGGCCCCGACACCATCCGTGACTACGCCGACTCCGCCGAGGGCATCACCACCCTCACCGACCGCACCTGCTGGGGCGCGAGCACCACGGGCGACAGCGCCTGCTTCAAGGCCACCGAGGCCAAGAAGGCGGCCGTCGACTACACGGTGTTCAGCCGCGGCTGGGCCGACCTCGGCAACTACGCCTCCGACCTCAAGGGCGTCCCGCTCACCCCGGGCCAGGCGTACACCATCACCCTGGATCTCGCCGCCACCGACCACGTCGTCCCGGCAGGCCACCGCCTCGCCCTGATCGTCGCGGGCACCGACAAGGACCTCATCGACCCTCCGGCCGACAAACCGACACTCAGCCTGGACCTGTCCGGTACGTCGGCTCGTGTCCCCTTCGTCGGAGGCGCGGCGGCGTTCGCCCACGCCACCTCCGGCAAGTCGTCGGCAGCATCCGAGGCCACGCCCCTTAAGGGGGTCCGCGCCCCGAGCGGCGCACATCGCGTGCCGTGAGAAACCGCGCCCCTGAAGGGGCGCGGGGAACTGCGCGACCAGCCACGACGAGGCCGCAGACGAACAACGGCACATCCCGCGGAGCGCTACGCGGCCGGGCAAGCCAGCCCGGCCGCCTCCTCCGCACACCCCCACGCCACAGTCACCCCGGCCCCGCCATGCCCATAGTTATGCACCAACACCCGTCCCCCGGGCAGCAGTTCACGCTCCAGCCGGACGGCACCCCGCACAGGCCGCAACCCCACCCGATGCTCCAGTACGCGCGCCCCCGCGATCTCCGGCCGCAGCGCCGCACACCGCCGTACGATCGCCTCGGCCACCGCCGGATCCGGCTCCAGCGACCAGGCGTCCTCATCGGCCGTGCCGCCCAGCAGCAGCCGCCCCGGCTGCGGGAAGAAATACGCCATCTCCCCGTCCGCGCCGGTGGAGGTGAGCCACGTGCGGATGCCGGGGTTCTCCACGACGACCAACTGCCCCCGCACCGGCCGCACGGACGCGTCCGGAACGAGCTCACGAGCCCCCAGCCCGGTGCAGTTGACGACGACCGGCGCGTCCACCTCCGCGAACCCGGCGACCGTACGCTCCTCGACCACCCCGCCCGCCGCAAGCAACCGCTCCCGCAGCCATGGCAGATGAGTCGACATGTCGATGAGCGGCAGCCGCGCCCACAGCCCGGTCCCGGCGTACTCCTCGGCCGTCGCCGCCCGCAGCCCGGGCACCCGGTCGGCCGCCCAGGCCTCGGCCCGGTCGAGATCCGCCTCGCCCAGTACCCCTTCGACCATGCGTACGCCGGTCGGCCCGGGCCGCGCAGCCAAATCCTCGTACACATCGAGCGATTGCAGCGCCCAGGCGCGCGCCCGCGCGACCGGCTCGATCCGGTACGGCCACCACAGCGCGCCCGCAACCGCAGAGGTGGTCCGCTCGACGGGATCCCGTGTCCACACCCGCACTCGCACGCCGCGCTCGGCGAGGACGACGGCCGTGGTCAGCCCGACGACCCCGGCGCCGACCACGATGACATCGTTGTTCCGTGCGCTCTCCACGCGGGGACGTTAGCGGAATGTGTCATGCCGTGCTCAGACAGCTCCCACTCTGGGGATACTCACAGCATGTCTGCCGAGTACGCGACCTTCGGCCTGGCACCGGCGATGCGTGCCGGTGGAGTCCTCGCCAACGGTGACTACCAAGTGCACCGGGACTTCGTGGACTTCATCGTCGACGGACGCCCGCTGCTGTTCCAGCTCTCCGACCTCGACGCCGTCTCCCCACTCGCCTCCGACGTCCCACCCGCCATCTTCAGCGAACAGGTCCGCAGCCTCCTCCTGGAGGCGGAGCCACCGCTTCCGGACGGCCGCTACATCATCTACGGCTGTCCCGAGTGCGCGGACCTGGCCTGCGGCGCGGTCACCGCGATCATCGAGCGGGAGGGCCAAGAAGGGGAGGACTACATCTGGCGGGACTTCGCCTGGCAGACGGACGAACACGCCGACCTCGAACTCAACGGCTACCACGGCATCGGGCCCTTCCGCTTCCACGGCGCCGAGTACCGCGAGGCGCTGGCCGCCCTCCTCGACGCCGACCCGCCGGGCACCCGCCGCCGTGTCCTGCTCATCGGCGCCCGAGTCGCCCTGCTCGCCAAGCTCGCCGCCGCCCTGCGCACCATCGGCATCGGCGCCGACATCGCCCACGACGCCAATGGTGTCCACGCCGACGAACTGCGCGCCTACGGCGCCGTCGCCTTCGGCCGCGCGATCACCCAGCAGGAACGCGCCGCCGTACGCAGCTCCTTCGAGCAGGCAGGCGTCGAGGTCACCTATGTCGAGGGCCTCGCCCCGATAGTCCCGTTGCTGGTCGCCCAGATCGAACACGCCCTGGACCGCAGCCCGGTGGCACAGCGCCGCCTGACCGGCCTGGTGGCGGCCGACGGCGAGGCGGGCGTCGAGGTCACCTCACCCTGCCGGGTCCGCCTCACCGCGTACCGCCTCGACCGCCTCTACCGCACCCACACCCACGAGGTCTTCGACGGCGTCCTCGAACCGGGCCGCCACCGCATCGCCCTGGACGCCAAGGCGGTGAAGGGCGAGGCCTTCGTGGTGGCGCGGACGGCCGGGAGCGTACTGGTGGAGGCGATGGCTCGCTGACGTGCGCGGGGCCTTGCGCTCATGACGCGCCGACTCGGATCGCCACCCCGTGAATCTGGACCGGTGGGACATGCCTCAACCCCTTGACCGGAACCGAACTCAGGTCCCTCCCCACCGGCGCCCCCACCACCCCACCCGGTACCCCCTGACCAGCGGGCACACCGCACCACCCGCCCACCGCTCGCTAGAATCACCCCCTGATGACTGCCACCCTCGTCGCCAAGAACCTCACCGCCGGCCACGGCGACCGCTCCCTCTTCACCGCCCTCGACCTCGTCGTCGCCCCCGGCGACGTGATCGGGCTGGTCGGTGCCAACGGCGCGGGCAAGTCCACCCTGCTCAAGATGCTCGCAGGGCTCCTTGCGCCGGAGGAGGGCGAGCTCAGGCTCTCCCCGCCCACCGCCACCGTCGGCCACCTTCCGCAGGAGCCCGAGCGCCGCCCGGGCGAGACGATCCGCCAGTTCCTCGCCCGCCGCACCGGCGTGGCCGAGGCGCAGCGCGTGATGGACGAGGCCACGCAGGCCCTGGTCGACGGCGCCCCCGGTGCCGATGACGCGTACGCGACGAGCCTGGAGCGCTGGCTCGACCTCGGCGGCGCCGACCTGGAGGAGCGGGCGGAGGAGGTCGCCGACTCCCTCGGCCTCGCCGTGGACCTGGACCAGCCGATGACATCCCTGTCCGGCGGCCAGGCGGCACGCGCGGGCCTCGCCTCCCTCCTCCTCTCCCGCTACGACCTCTTCCTCCTCGACGAGCCGACCAACGACCTCGATCTGGACGGCCTGGAACGCCTCGAACGGTTCGTGAAGGGCCTGCGCGCCGGCACCGTCGTCGTCAGCCACGACCGCGAGTTCCTCACCCGCACCGTCACCAAGGTCCTCGAACTCGACCTCGCCCAGCAGCAGATCACCCTCTACGGCGGCGGCTACGAGGCCTACCTGGAAGAGCGGGACGTCGCCCGCCGGCACGCCCGAGAGGACTACGAGGAGTACGCCGACAAGCGCGCCGCCCTCCAGGACCGCGCCCAGATGCAACGCTCCTGGATGGACAAGGGCGTCAAGAACGCCCGCCGCAAGGCGAACAACGACAACGACAAGATCGGCCGCAAGTTCCGCAGCGAGGCCAGTGAGAAGCAGGCCGCGAAGGCCCGCCAGACCCAGCGCATGATCGAGCGGCTCGACGTCGTCGAGGAGCCCCGCAAGGAGTGGGAGCTACGCATGGAGATCGCGTCGGCCCCGCGCTCGGGCGCCGTCGTGGCCACCCTGCGGGACGCGGAGGTCCGGCGTGGCGACTTCACCTTCGGCCCGGTCTCCCTGCAGATCGACTGGGCCGACCGGGTGGCGGTGACCGGAGCGAACGGCGCCGGCAAGTCGACCCTGCTGGGCGCCCTGCTCGGCAGGATCCCCCTGGACGCGGGCCACGCGAGCCTCGGCCCCGGCGTCCTGGTCGGCGAGGTCGACCAGGCCCGCAAGCTGTTCCACGGCACGGAGGCCCTGCTCGACGCGTTCTGCGCCGCCGTCCCGGACACCGAGCCGGTCGAAGTACGCACCCTGCTGGCCAAGTTCGGCCTGAGGTCCGACCACGTCCTGCGCCCGGCGGCCACCCTCTCCCCGGGCGAACGCACCCGCGCCGCCCTGGCGCTCCTGCAGGGCCGGGGCGTCAACCTCCTCGTCCTGGACGAGCCGACCAACCACCTCGACCTGCCCGCCATCGAGCAACTGGAGTCGGCCCTCGACGCCTACGAGGGCACCCTCCTCCTGGTCACCCACGACCGCCGCATGCTGGATGCGGTCCATGTGACCCGCCGCCTGGAGGTGGCGGACGGAAAGGTTACGGAGCGCTAGGCCTCGACGCCCGCGCCGTCCGTCTCTTTCGCGACTTAAGTGTCTTACGAGTCGGGACCCGTGCGGGACCCGTGCGGGGACCATGGTCGTCCGCCGCGTACGCTGACGGCGATTCCTCGTCGGACACCGGGCAGGACCAGGACAAGGGGGAGGCCATGGGCTCTGCGGCGAAGCGGCCGACCGTGCGGATCGTGCACGAGCAGGACGTCGTTGCACGGATGCGCGGGACCCAGGACCGGATCGCTGACGCGATCACGGCCTTCGCCGGAACCATGGCGTTCGTGTATCTGCACGCCCTGTGGTTCGCGGTGTGGATCGTGTGCAACGAGGGGGTGTTCGGCAAGGGGGCGGTCTGGGATCCGTACCCCTTCGGGCTGCTCACCATGATCGTCAGCCTGGAAGCGATCTTCCTGTCCACCTTCGTGATGGTGAGCCAGAACCGCCAGGCCGCCCGTGAGAACGTACGCGCCGACCTGGACTTCGAGACCAATGTGCGCTCGGAGGTGTGGGCCGTCCACATCGGCCGTTCCCTCGGGGTGGACCCCGTGGAGGTCGAGCAGCGCGTTCAGCAGCTGCTCGCGGAGAACCACGCCAGGATGAACGGCACCGCTCGACCTCCCGAGCAGAGCTGAGCCGAGCCGCTCAGCGCAGGCGCACAGCCATCCCCGGACGAGAACCGGACGGGGCCGCCGCCGTCGGCGCGCCGAGATGGGTGTAGGTCTGCCGCGACGGCCGCACCACCAGGCCCGGCACCGACACCCACGCCATCAGGAACTCCCGCTCACCAGGCGCCAGATGGAGGCCGTGGCGCAGCACCGGCATGCTGTTGGTGAGCGGGCACAGCCCCAGATCGCAGTCGAGTGCACCGTCGACGCCACGCAGCGGTTCACCGTCCGCGGTCCACCGCCCGGCGTCGTCGCGCCGCAGGTCGAGCGTGCGGGTACTGGTCTCGGTCTCCGCCGTGACCATCAGCCGCCGGGTCACGAACCCTTCACCCGTCTCCAGCTCGTACGAGATCCAGTACGGCTCCGGAACGGTCGCAACGGCCCGTCCGTGGGCCCGTAGGGAGCCGTTGTCCAGGTGACGGCGTGCGATGCGACCACGCCGGCCACCTTAGTTCTGAAAGGGCGCGCAGCGCCTCTTTCAGGGGCGCGGGGAACTGCGCGACCAGCCACAACCGACCCGCAGTTCCCCACGGCCCCCCCGCCGGAGGCTCAGACTCAGCGCTTACCCTTCGGATCCACCAACCCGGCCCGGCGCAGAGCATCGGCCATCGCACTGTTCGCCGGCGGCGCCGCCTGCCGCGAACCGCCGCCCTGCCCGCCCCGGCCCCCGCCCTGACGTTGCTGCTGCTGTCGCTGCTGAGGCGGACGCGCACCCCGCTGCCGACGCTCGCCTCCGTCACCCTGCGGTGCGGCTTCGTCGTCCAGCCGCAGCGTCAACGAGATCCGCTTGCGCGGAATGTCGACGTCCAGCACCTTGACCTTGACGATGTCCCCCGGCTTCACCACATCCCGAGGGTCCTTCACGAACGTCTTCGACATCGCGGACACATGCACCAGCCCGTCCTGGTGGACACCGACGTCCACGAACGCACCGAAGGCCGCCACATTCGTGACCACGCCCTCCAGGACCATCCCGGACGACAGGTCGGAGATCTTCTCGACGCCCTCCTTGAAGGTGGCCGTCTTGAACGCGGGCCGCGGGTCGCGCCCGGGCTTCTCCAGCTCCTTGAGGATGTCGGTGACGGTCGGCAGACCGAACGTCTCGTCCACGAAGTCGTTCGGCTTCAGCGAGCGCAGCACGCCCGTGTTGCCGACGAGCGACGCCACCTCCTGCCCGGACGTCTTCACCATGCGCCGCACCACCGGATACGCCTCCGGGTGCACGCTGGAGGCGTCCAGCGGGTCGTCGCCGCCGCGGATCCGCAGGAAGCCCGCGCACTGCTCGTACGCCTTTGGGCCGAGCCGCGCCACGCCCTTCAGCTGGGTGCGCGACTTGAAGGGGCCGTTGGCGTCGCGGTGCGCCACGATGTTCTCGGCCAGCCCGGAGGTGATGCCGGAGACGCGGGCGAGCAGCGGGGCGGAGGCCGTGTTGACGTCCACGCCCACGCCGTTCACACAGTCCTCGACCACCGCATCCAGCGAGCGCGACAGCTTCACCTCGGACAGGTCGTGCTGGTACTGGCCGACGCCGATCGACTTGGGGTCGATCTTCACCAGCTCCGCCAGGGGGTCCTGCAGCCGGCGCGCGATGGAGACGGCGCCGCGCAGCGACACGTCCATGTCGGGCAGCTCCTGCGAGGCGAACGCGGACGCCGAGTACACGGACGCGCCCGCCTCGGACACCATCACCTTGGTGAGGTTCAACTCCGCGTGCTTGGTGATGAGTTCACCGGCGAGCTTGTCCGTCTCGCGGGACGCCGTGCCGTTGCCGATCGCGACCAGTTCGACCGCGTGCTCCTTGGCGAGACGGGCCAGCTTGGCGATCGCCTCGTCCCACTTGTTCGCCGGGACGTGCGGGTAGATGACGTCCGTGGCCACCACCTTGCCGGTGGCGTCGATGACGGCGACCTTCACACCCGTACGGAACCCGGGGTCCAGGCCCAGCGTCGCGCGCGTGCCGGCCGGGGCGGCGAGCAGCAGGTCGCGCAGGTTCGACGCGAACACCTGCACCGCCTCGTCCTCGGCGGCCGTGCGCAGCCGCAGCCGCAGGTCGATGCCGAGGTGCACCAGAATGCGGGTGCGCCAGGCCCAACGGACCGTGTCCGTCAGCCACTTGTCGGCGGGACGACCGCGGTCGGCGATCTGGAACTTCCCGGCCACGATGCCCTCGTACGACGAAGGGCCGTCCGTGGGTTCCTCAGGCTCCAGGACGAGGTCGAGGACCTCTTCCTTCTCGCCGCGCAGCATGGCGAGGATGCGGTGCGAGGGCAGCTCGGTGAACGGCTCGGCGAAATCGAAGTAGTCGGCGAACTTGGCGCCCGCCTCCTCCTTGCCGTCCCGCACCTTGGCGGCCAGACGTCCGCGCACCCACATGCGCTCGCGCAGCTCGCCGATCAGGTCCGCGTCCTCCGAGAACCGCTCGGTGAGGATCGCGCGGGCGCCGTCGAGGGCGGCCTGCGGGTCGGCGACGCCCTTGTCCGCGTCGACGAACGCGGCGGCGGCCGCGAGGGGTTCGACGGTCGCGTCGCCGAGCAGCCCCTCGGCGAGCGGTTCGAGACCGGCCTCGCGCGCGATCTGCGCCTTCGTACGCCGCTTGGGCTTGTACGGCAGGTAGATGTCCTCGAGCCGCGCCTTGGTCTCGGCGCCGCGGAGCTGCGCCTCCAGCTCCGCGGTGAGCTTGCCCTGCTCGCGCACCGACTCCAGGATCGCCGTCCGCCGCTCCTCCAGCTCCCGCAGATAGCGCAGCCGCTCCTCGAGCGTGCGCAGCTGCGCGTCGTCGAGCATCTCGGTCGCTTCCTTGCGGTAGCGGGCGATGAAGGGCACCGTCGAACCGCCGTCGAGCAGCTCCACGGCAGCCTTGACCTGCCGCTCCCGTACGCCGAGCTCCTCGGCGATCCTGCCTTCGATGGACCCTGCGTTGGTGGACCCACTGGACCCGGGTGTCGTCACGATCCCGTACCGCCTTCTCACTGAGGTTGCGCCGCAATTGTGGCAGGTGGCACCGACAGTCGGGGATCAGGGCGGCGCCCTGGCGGGGCGTGGCGGCCGGGACGCCGCCGAACACCCGGGCCGGGGCAGGGAAGGGCAGGGTGACGACACCCGGCCTTCGTCAGCGCTTGCCGATCAGATCCGCCGGGTAGGCCCCCGCGGCGAGCGCAGTCTTCGCGAAGGCCGCGCCCAGCTCCGTCAGGCGCGCGACACCCTCCGCGCCCAGGTGCTCGTACGGCGCCCGGTCCAGCCGGTCCGTCTCCGCCTCGATCTCCGCCCGCAGGGCGATGCCCCGCTCCGTCAACTCGCCCGCCTCGTCCAGCAGCCCGCGCTCCCGCAGCCGCCCGCAGGCCGCGTCCCAGTCCTCCTGCTTCCAGCCGCGGCTGCCGAACACCCACTTCGGCGCCATGCCCTTGCCGGTCGCGGTGTGGGTGACCACGGCCTCCAGACCGTCCAGCTCCGCGGACATCAGAACGGCGAGATGCCCGTCGCCCCGGTGCTCGCGCAGCAGTGTGGCGGCATGGAAGTACGCCAGGTGCGGCTCCTCGGGCACCGGCAGGTCGGCGTGCGCGGCGTAGAGCGGCCGGGCGGAGCGGGTGCAGGCCTCGGCGGCCCGCAGCGCCAGCCGCGCCGCCTGAGCCAGCTCCTCGGACGCCACGGTCTCCTCGCCCAGCAGACGGCGCATGGTCGCGTCGACGGCACGCGCGCGTGCGGCCAGGACGTCCCCGGGGGAGGCGACCGACCACACCGCTGGCACATGCCGGGCCACCAGCTCGTACTTGTAGTTGTAGAAGGCCGCGGTCACCGTGCCCGGTCCGACCGGCCCCATCGCCGCCGCCCGCACGGCGAAGTTGACGGCCCTGGGATGCGTGATTCCGAGGTCGCCCAGCTCCCTGCCCAGGTCGGGCGAGAAGTAGAGCGTCGCGTGCAGGGAGTTGAGCATGCTGTGGCAGCGTCGGCCGGCGCGCGGCTCGATGGCGGCATTAGTCATGACGAGGACGTTACCGACTGGTCGGTACGGACTCCAGGGGTGGGTGCCGGATGGCAGGAAAGGTGGGTTGCCCGTCATTGCGGCCATCATGCGGACCGCCAAGAATCGAAGGCATGCAAGAAGGCATGCAAGAAGGCGTGCAAACCGTCCTGGTCGTCCTCTTCGACGACGTGCAGAGCCTCGACGTCACGGGCCCGGTGGAGGTCTTCAACGGCGCCGAGCTGCACCGCCCGGGCACGTACCGCATCGCCACGGTGAGCGCGGACGGCCGGGCCGTGCGCACATCGAGCGGCCTCACCCTGGTGCCGGACCACTCCTTCGCCGACGCCCCGGCCGCGCACACCCTGCTGGTACCGGGCGGCGCGGGCACCCGGCGCCCCGACCCGCGCCTGGTGGCCTGGCTGCGCGAACACGGCCCGCGGGCCGAGCGCCTGGTCTCCGTGTGCACCGGGGCGCTGCTGCTCGCCGAGGCGGGCCTGCTGGACGGCCGCCGGGTGACGAGCCACTGGTCGGTGTGCGACCGGCTCGCCCGCGACCACCCGGCCGTGGAGGTCGACCCCGACCCCATCTACATCCGCGACGGACACCTCGCCACCTCGGCCGGCGTCACGTCCGGCATCGACCTCGCCCTGGCCCTCGTGGAGGAGGACGCCGGCCGCGAGGTCGCCCTCTCCATCGCCCGCCATCTGGTCGTCTTTCTGCGACGGCCGGGAAACCAGGCCCAGTTCAGTGCCCAGCTCGCCGCGCAGACGGCGCAGCGCGAGCCGCTGCGCGAAGTCCAACAGTGGATTACGGAACACCCGGGCGAGGACCTGACGGTGGAGGCGCTCGCCGCCCGCGCCCGGCTCTCGCCCCGCCACTTCGCCCGCGCCTTCCAGACCGAGACCGGGATGACGCCCGGCCGCTATGTCGACCGCGTCCGCCTCGAACACGCCCGCCGGCTGCTGGAGGACACCTCCGACGGGGTCGAGGAGATCTCCCGCACCTGCGGCTACGGCACCCCGGAGGCGATGCGCCGCGCCTTCGTACGGACGCTCGGCGCGGCGCCCGCCGAATACCGGCGCCGGTTCCGCCCCGCACCCACTCATTGAGCATGGAGAGGAAGCCGATGCAGATCGCCATGGTCGTCTACGACCGCTTCACCGCCCTGGACGTCGTGGGGCCCTATGAGACGCTCAGCCGCCTGCCGGGCGCCCGGGTCGACTTCGTCGCCGAACAGGCCGGGCCGGTGCGCGCCGATACGGGATTCCTCGCCGTCACGGCGGACAAGGCCCTCGGCGAGCTACCGCACCCGGACATCGTCGTCGTGGCGGGCGGCCCCGGGACCTTCACCCAGATCGAGAACGGGGCCCTCCTGGACTGGCTCCGTGCCGTCGACGCGACCACGACCTGGACGACCTCGGTCTGCTCGGGGTCCCTGCTGCTCGCCGCCGCCGGGCTCCTGGAGGGCCGCCGCGCCACCTCGCACTGGCTCACCCTCGACTTCCTGAAGCAGTACGGCGCCGAGCCGACCGGTGAGCGCGTCGTGACCGACGGCAAGTACCTCACCGCCGCCGGTGTCTCCTCCGGCATCGACATGGGGCTGACCCTGGTCGGCCGGATCGCGGGCGACGAACACGCCCAGGCCGTCCAGCTGTTGACCGAGTACGACCCACAGCCGCCGTACGATGCGGGCTCCCCGGAGAAGGCGCCCGCACACCTTGTCGAGGAGTTCCGCACCAACAGCCGGTTCAGCCTGGTGTAGTCCACCTGAAGCGCGGCTGCCTGCGCTCCAGGAACGCGGCGACGCCCTCCGCGGTGTCGCCGCCGCTGCGTGCCTGCTCCGTCCAGTACGCGTCGCGGTCGGTGTGCCCGTTCGCGAACTCCTTCGCCGCGGCCTGGGTGAGCTGCGAACGGGACACGAGGATCCGGGTGAACTCCGCGACCCGCTTGGCGAGTTCGCCCTGCGGCAGCACCTCGTCCACCAGGCCGGTGCGCAGCGCCCGCTCCGCGTCGATCAACTCGCCGGAGAACAGCAGGTACTTGGCGGCGGCCGGACCCACCAGCGACACCAGCCGACGGGTGGAGGAAGCCGGATACACGATCCCGAGCTTGGCCGGCGTCACCCCGAACAGCGCCCCCTCCATGGCGAACCGCAGATCGCAGGCCGCCGCAAGCTGCGACCCGCCCCCCACGCAGTGCCCACGGATCGCGGCCAGCGTCGGCTTCGGGAACGCGGCCAGGGCCTCCTCGGCCCGCACCGCGAGCCCCTGCGCCTCCTCCGGCGACCCCTGCAGGGTGGAGATGTCGGCCCCGGCGCAGAACGTCCCGCCCTCCCCGGTCAGCACCAGCGCCCGTACGCCCGGGTCGGCCGCGAGGGCGTCGAGCAGCGGTGGCAGGGCGGCCCACATCGCGGCCGTCATGGCGTTGCGCTTGGCCGGGTGGTGGATGACGACGGTGGCCACCGAGTCGGTGACATCGTGCAGCAGCTGGGGCTCCATGGGCCGGATGCTAGCCGCCGCACCGGTCACGTGATCAAGAAGGGGCGTCAAACCCGTACAACCCGAAGAGTTCGCGAAGTCGGCTCAAGCGTGACAGGAGCAGTCCCACAACTGACCGTGTCATACGCCAACGGTCATAAGTGCTCGATACCTGCTGACTTGTGTTCAGTCATCCGGAGGGTGGCAGGTCGTTACCAACACTCGACGTGTGGTGACAATCGAGCGCAAGGGTGGCGACCGGACGATGGACAACCATGGGCGCGGGTCCGGCCCACGCCCAGAAGGCGGCGCGTACGAGGAGCCCCTCCATCCGGGGCCCGCCGATCCGCTGCCGTACGAGGGCGTGTGGCGGTTCACCGCTCCCGCCGTCGACGCCTCGGTCCCGCAGGCGCGGCACGCCGTACGCGACCTGCTGTACCGCCAAGGCGTGCCCGTCTCCGAAGACCTCGTCCACGGGCTGCTGCTGATCGTCTCGGAGCTGGTCACGAACGCCGTCCGGCACGCGGCGCTGCTGTCGCCGATGCTCGCCGTGGAGGTCGCCGTCGGCGCCGAGTGGGTGCGGGTGTCCGTGGAGGACAACCACCCCTACCGCCCGACCGCCCTGGAGGCCGACCACGGAGGCGAGGGCGGCCGCGGGCTGCTCCTGGTCACCGAGGTCGCCCGGGAGGCGGGCGGCGTCTGCGACGTCGAGCACACGTCGAGCGGCGGCAAGGTGATCTGGGCCGCCCTGCCGCTCAAACCCGTACGGGTGCTCTAAGCGCTCCGCTGGATGTGCCGCGATGGGCCGTCGGTCGTCTGCGGAGCCGTCGTGGCTGGTCGCGCCCCGCGGCGGAGCCGCATATCGACACAGCCCCGCGCCCCTTTAGGGCGCTGCCGAACCGCAGCGTACTTCGCCCGACCCGGCCTGAGGGTCACCAGCCGGCCGACGGGCCCGTCAGCTCCCTGACCGCCGGACGGGCCGCGTCCAGCACCGTCATGAACCAGGACGAGAAGGCGTCCCTGGCGTGCCGCTCCGCGAGTTCGGCGGGGGTCACATAGGCCGTCGCGCCGACCTCCTCCGGGTCCGGCCGCAGCGTGGCCTGCACCAGGCCGACGAACAGGTGGTTGTACTCCTGCTCGACCAGGCCCGAGTCCGGGTCCGGATGGTTGTAGCGGACCGTGCCCGCCTCGGCGAGCAGCGAGGGGGACACACCCAGCTCCTCGTGGGTGCGCCGGGCCGCCGCCGCGAAGGGCGCCTCGCCGGGGTAGGGGTGGCCGCAGCAGGTGTTGGACCACACACCGGGGGAGTGGTACTTGCCCAGCGCCCGCTGCTGCAGCAGCAGCCGGCCGCGCTCGTCGAAGAGAAAGACGGAGAAGGCGCGGTGCAGCTGCCCCGGCGGCTGATGGGCGGCGAGCTTCTCCGCGGTGCCGATCGTGACGCCGTTCTCGTCGACAAGTTCCAGCAAAATCGCGTCTGCGGTGCCGCTCGACGGAGTGTGCGTCGCGGTGGCAGGTGTGATCGGCATACCCATCCTTCACATCGGTCTTCGCGCCCCAAGTCTGCCGTACGAAACCGGCACTCCCGGCACTTCACGGCAGTGCCGCATGTCCCGCGCGCGGCGCCGGCCGCGGCCGTCACCGGTCGAACGCCGAACGAGGGGCCCGGTAGTTGATCGTGCCCGGTGCGATCGGCGGGGAACCGTCCGGGCAGCGCTGTGAGGCTTAACGACGCAGAGCCGCGCCGGACGGCTGCATTCCGGCCAAGGTGCGCCCCACCTGCCTCAATGGCACACCTTCGCCTCGTGCTCCGCGTGCCCGCCCGGTTCCAGCTGGAAGGTGCAGTGCGCCACGTCGAAGTGGTCGCCCAGGCACTCCTGGAGCTCGTGGAGCATCTTCTCGTGGCCGATCGCGCTGAGGACGTCGGAGCGCACGACGACGTGCGCGGACAGCACCGGCATACCCGACGTGATCGTCCAGGCGTGCAGGTCGTGGACGTCCTCGACACCGTCCAGCTCCAGGATGTGGGTCCGTACGGCCACCATGTCCACGTCCCTGGGGGCCGCCTCCAGCAGGATGTCCAGGGTCTCGCGCAGCAGCTTGACGGTGCGGGGCACGATCATCAGGCCGATGACGAGTGAGGCGATCGGGTCGGCGGCCTGCCAGCCGGTGGCGAGGATCACCAGCGCCGAGATGATCACCGCGAGCGAACCCAGGGCGTCCGCGGCCACTTCCAGGAACGCGCCGCGCACGTTCAGGCTCTCCTGCTGGCCCCGCACCAGCAGCGTCAGGGAGACCATGTTCGCGACCAGGCCGATCAGACCGAACACGATGGTCAGCCCGCCCTCGGTGTCGGCCGGCGTGACGAACCGCTGGATCGCCTCGTAGAGGACATAGCCGCCGACGCCGAGCAGCAGCAGACAGTTGGCGAGCGCGGCGAGGATCTCGGCGCGGGCGTACCCGAAGGTGCGGTTGCCGCTCGGCGGGCGGTTGGCGAAGTGGATGGCGAACAGGGACATGCCCAGGCCCAGCGCGTCGGTCGCCATGTGGGCGGCGTCCGCGATCAGCGCGAGCGAGTCGGCGAGCATGCCGCCGACGATCTCGACCACCATGACGGTGAGCGTGATCGACAGCGCGACGCGCAGCCGCCCGCGGTACGCCGCAGCGGCCGTACCGGTGGGCGGGGCATGCGAGTGCCCGTGCCCGTGATCGTGCCCAGCCCCCATGACAGCCGCCCTCCTGTGTTCCGTCCGGGATCACAGTGAACTACGGGTGGGGGGTACTGGGCAACGCGGCACTGAACACCGTTGTCATGTGCCCTGACCTGCGGAAACGATACGCAGGTCAGGGCGCCCTCAGTTCCCTTGCCGTGGCGTCACCTGCCGTGGTGCAGCAGCCAGCCCTGCCACGCCGATGCGACCATCTCGCGCACCCCGCGCCGGGCGGTCCAGCCCAGTTCCTCGGCGGCCCGGGCGGCAGAGGCGACCGCGCGGGGCGCGTCCCCGGGGCGGCGGGCCTCGACCAGGGCCGGGCGGCGGTCGCCGGTGACCTCGCCGATGACGGTGATCAGCTCGCGGACGGAGACGCCCTCCCCGCGGCCGATGTTCACCGTGAGGTCACCGCTTCGGTCGGCGAGCCGCCGGGCCGCCGCCAGGTGCGCCTCGGCCAGGTCGGCGACATGGATGTAGTCGCGGATGCAGGTGCCGTCCGGTGTCGGGTAGTCGTCGCCGAAGATCCGGGGGGCCTCGTCGCGGGTGAGCCGGTCGAAGACCATCGGGACGATGTTGAAGACGCCCGTGTCCGCCAGCTCGGGCGCGGCCGCGCCCGCCACGTTGAAGTACCGCAGGCAGACCGTCGATATGCCGTGCGTCCGGCCCGCCGCCCGGACCAGCCACTCGCCGGTGAGCTTGGTCTCGCCGTACGGGTTCACCGGCGCGCACGGGGTGTCCTCGGTGATGAGGTCCACATCGGGGTTGCCGTAGACGGCCGCGGACGAGGAGAACAGGAACTTCCCGATCCCGGCCTCGGCGACCGCCTCCAGGAGCGTCGCGAGACCGCCGACGTTCTCCCGGTAGTAGCGGGTGGGCTGCGCCACGGACTCGGCGACCTGCTTGCGTGCCGCGAGATGAACGACACCCGTCACCTCGTACTCGGCGAACACCCGCTTCAGCAGGCCGCCGTCCAGCGTCGAGCCCTCGATGAGCGGTACGTCCGCCGGGAGCCGCGCGGGCACCCCTGCCGAGAGGTCGTCCAGCGCCACGACGCGCTCTCCGGCGTCCCTCATGACCCGCGCCACATGGGCCCCGATGTATCCCGCTCCGCCTGTGATCAGCCATGTCATGGTCGCCCACCCTATGCCGACGCCACCCGGCGATCCCCAATGTCCCGGATGCCTGATCTGGGCGGCGCGGTTTGTCGGCGAGACCCCGGATCACCGATGATGATCGTGGCAAAGGCCAGTGGAGACGGCGTTGATCGGCCCGTGAACGGGCGGTGAACTCCGCTCTCCGGGCATCCGATAGCCTCTGCCGACATGCCGCCCGCCTGGTCCAGCCAAGGGGCGTCCCCCATCGTGCACATGACCGGCGCCGGCGCGTCGGCACCCAGGGAGTGAGTTCGGTTGTCGACCGCCATCCTGACCGGTCAGCCGGTCCCCGGATCGTCGATCGAGGGCGATCTGCGGTCCCTCGGCTTCGACGTACGGACCGCCTCCGACACCGCCGACGCCGAGGCGCTGCTGGCCCAGGCGCCGGGCGACCAGCGAGTCGCCGTCGTCGACGCCCGCTTCGTGGGACATCTGCACGCGCTGCGCCTCGGCCTGACCGATCCCCGCTTCCCGCTCGCCGCGATCCCGGGCGCCGTGACGGCCCAGCCGGCCGGCCGCCAGGCCCTGACCCGGGCGATGGCCCGCGAGAACTCGGCCGGCGGCGGCACGGCAGTCGCCGTCGACAGCCTCGCCGACCGCATCGTCACCGCCCTCGACACCGACGGCGCCGACGTGCACCGCCCGGAGCTCGGCAGCCTGGTCGCCGCGGTCCCCGCCGACCCGCAGTCCCGCAACGAGGCGCGGCAGGCCGTCGCGAACGTCGACGACGAGGCCGTACGTCTGAAGTCGGCCGTGAAGTCCCGCGACGGCTTCTTCACCACGTTCTGCATCAGCCCGTACTCCCGCTACATCGCCCGCTGGTGCGCCCGCCGCGGCCTGACCCCGAACCAGGTCACCACCGCCTCCCTGCTCACCGCGCTGATCGCGGCGGGCTGCGCGGCCACCGGCACCCGCGTCGGCTTCATAGCGGCGGGCGTCCTGCTGATCGCGTCCTTCGTACTGGACTGCACCGACGGCCAGCTCGCCCGCTACTCCCTGCAGTACTCCACGCTCGGTGCCTGGCTCGACGCCACCTTCGACCGGGCCAAGGAGTACGCCTACTACGCCGGCCTCGCCCTGGGCGCGGCCCGCGGTGGCGACGACGTATGGGCCCTCGCGCTCGGCGCGATGATCCTGCAGACCTGCCGGCACGTCGTCGACTTCTCCTTCAACGAGGCCAACCACGACGCCACCGCCAACACCAGCCCCACCGCGGCCCTCTCCGACAAGCTGGACAGCGTCGGCTGGACGGTGTGGGTGCGCCGCATGATCGTCCTGCCGATCGGTGAGCGCTGGGCGATGATCGCGGTCCTGACGGCGGTCACCACGCCCCGGATCACCTTCTACGTCCTGCTCATCGGCTGCGCGTTCGCGGCGACGTACACGACGGCGGGCCGCGTCCTTCGCTCGCTGACCCGCAAGGCGCAGCGCACCGACCGGGCGGCGCAGGCGCTGGCGGACCTTGCGGACAGCGGGCCGCTGGCCGAGGGCGTTGTGGCATTGCTGGGGAAGCTGCCTGCCAAGCCCCCGTTCGGCTCGCGCGCCTTCGTGGCGCTGCCGGGTGCCGCGCTGCTGGTCGCCGCCGCGGGCTCCTCCTCGTACGGCAGCGCGCTGCCCGTCGGCATGGCTGTGCTCTATCTCATCACCTCGGCCGCCGCTGTCGCCCTGCCTCTCAAGGGCGCTCTCGACTGGCTCGTCCCCCCGCTGTTCCGCGCCGCCGAATACGGCACCGTCCTGATCCTGGCAGCCAAAGCGGATGTGAACGGAGCCCTTCCTGCAGCTTTCGGGCTGGTGGCGGCCGTCGCCTACCATCACTACGACACGGTGTACCGCATCCGCGGCAACGCCGGAGCGCCGCCGGCCTGGCTGGTGCGCGCCATTGGGGGGCACGAAGGGCGGACGCTGCTCGTCACCGTCCTGGCCGCGGTGCTCACCGCCTCGCAGTTCAAGGTCGCGCTCACGGCGCTCGCCGTGGCCGTCGCCCTGGTGGTGCTCGCCGAGAGCATCCGCTTCTGGGTGTCCTCCGGGGCCCCCGCCGTACACGATGAAGGAGAACCCGCATGATCGGCCTCGTGCTGGCGGCCGGCGCCGGACGGCGTCTGCGCCCCTACACCGACAGCCTTCCCAAGGCGCTGGTGCCGGTGGGGCCCGCGGGCATAGAGGGCGAACCGACGGTTCTGGACCTGACCCTCGGCAACTTCGCCGAGATCGGCCTGACCGAGGTCGCGATCATCGTCGGCTACCGCAAGGAGGCCGTGTACGAGCGCAAGGCGGCGCTGGAGGCCAAGTACGGCCTCAAGCTCACCCTCATCGACAACGACAAGGCCGAGGAGTGGAACAACGCCTACTCCCTGTGGTGCGGCCGTGACGCCCTCAAGGACGGCGTGATCCTCGCCAACGGCGACACCGTCCACCCGGTCTCCGTCGAGAAGACGCTGCTCGCCGCCCGCGGCGACGGCAAGAAGATCATCCTCGCCCTCGACACCGTGAAGTCCCTCGCCGACGAGGAGATGAAGGTCGTCGTCGACCCCGAGAAGGGCATGACGAAGATCACCAAGCTGATGGACCCCGCCGAGGCGACCGGCGAGTACATCGGCGTGACGCTGATCGAGGGCGACGCCGCCCCCGAGCTGGCCGACGCCCTGAAGGCGGTCTGGGAGACCGACCCGCAGCAGTTCTACGAGCACGGGTACCAGGAGCTCGTGAACCGCGGCTTCCGGATCGACGTGGCGCCGATCGGCGACGTCAAGTGGGTCGAGATCGACAACCACGACGACCTCGCCCGTGGACGGGAGATCGCGTGCCAGTACTGACCCGGCTCATTCCCTCGCCGCTCGTCGTGGACATCCGCCCGGGTGCCCTCGACGATCTGGCCTGCGTGCTCGCCGATGAGCGCATCTCGACCTCCGGTCGCCTCGCCGTCGCCGTCAGCGGCGGTTCCGGCGCCAAGCTGCGCGAGCGGATCGCCCCGACGCTTCCCGGTGCCACCTGGTACGAGGTCGGCGGCGGCACCCTCGACGACGCGGTGCGGCTGGCCGGCGACATAAAGGCCGGCCACTACGACGCGGTCGTGGGCCTCGGCGGCGGCAAGATCATCGACTGCGCCAAGTTCGCCGCGGCACGTGTCGGCCTGCCCCTGGTCGCCGTGCCGACGAACCTGGCGCACGACGGCCTGTGCTCGCCGGTCGCCACCCTCGACAACGACGCCGGCCGCGGTTCCTACGGCGTGCCGAACCCGATCGCGGCCGTCATCGACCTCGACGTCATCCGCGAGGCCCCGGCGCGATTCGTGCGCGCGGGCATCGGCGACGCGATCTCCAACATCAACGCGATCGCGGACTGGGAGCTGTCCAACCGCGTCACCGGCGAGAAGATCGACGGCCTCGCCGCCGCCATGGCCCGCCAGGCCGGCGAGGCGGTGCTGCGCCACCCCGGCGGCATCGGGGACAACGCCTTCCTCCAGGTGCTCGCCGAGGCGCTGGTCCTCACCGGTATCGCGATGTCGATCTCCGGCGACTCGCGCCCCGCCTCGGGCTCCTGCCACGAGATCAACCACGCCTTCGACCTGCTGTACCCGAAGCGCGCCGCGAGCCACGGCGAGCAGTGCGGCCTGGGCGCCGCCTTCGCCATGTATCTGCGCGGCGCGCACGAGGAGTCGGCGTACATGGCCGAGGTGCTGCGCCGGCACGGGCTTCCGGTGCTGCCGGAGGAGATCGGCTTCACGGTGGACGAGTTCGTCCGCGCCGTGGAGTTCGCCCCGGAGACCAGGCCCGGCCGCTACACCATCCTCGAACACCTCGACCTGAAAACCGACCAGATCAAGGACACCTACGCCGACTATGTCAAGGCCATCGGTAGCTGAACTCCGCCCGGTCGTCCACCCCGCAGGGGTCAAGGACCGGCGCAGCGGTGAGCACTGGATGGGACGCCTCTACATGCGTGAGGTGTCCCTGCGGGTCGACCGCTACCTGGTGAACACCAGGGTCACGCCCAACCAGCTCACGTATCTGATGACCGTCTTCGGCGTGCTCGCGGCCCCGGCCCTGCTGGTGCCGGGGATCGCGGGCGCCGTGCTCGGCGTGTTCTGCGTGCAGATGTATCTGCTGCTGGACTGCGTCGACGGCGAGATCGCTCGCTGGAAGAAGCAGTACTCGCTGAGCGGCGTCTACCTGGACCGGGTCGGCGCCTACCTCACCGACGCCGCGGTGCTCGTCGGCTTCGGGCTGCGCGCCGCCGACATCTGGGGCAGCGGCCGTATCGACTGGCTGTGGGCCTTCCTCGGCACGCTGGCCGCGCTCGGCGCGATCCTGATCAAGGCCGAGACCGACCTGGTCGGCGTCGCCCGGCACCAGGGCGGGAAGCCCCCGGTCCAGGAGGCCGCCGCCGAGATGCGCTCCTCCGGCATGGCGCTGGCCCGCCGGGCCGCCGCCGCGTTCAAGTTCCACCGGCTGATCCTCGGTATCGAGGCGTCCCTGCTGATCCTGGTTCTGGCGATCGCCGACCAGATGCGCGGCGACCTGTTCTTCTCCCGGCTCGGCGTGGCCGTACTGGCCGGCATCGCCCTGCTGCAGACCCTGCTGCACCTCGTGTCCATCCTCGCCTCCAGCAGGCTGAAGTGAGCGGCATGAAGGTCGGCGCGGTGATCATCACCATGGGCAACCGCCCCGACGAGCTCCGCGCCCTGCTCGACTCGGTCGCCAAGCAGGACGGCGACCGGGTCGAGGTGGTCGTGGTCGGCAACGGCTCGCCCGTCCCGGACGTCCCCGAAGGCGTCCGTACGATCGAGCTGCCCGAGAACCTCGGCATCCCCGGCGGCCGCAACGTCGGCATCGAGGCCTTCGGCCCCAGCGGCCGCGACGTCGATGTCCTGATGTTCCTCGACGACGACGGGCTCCTCGCCCAGCACGACACCGCCGAGCTGTGCCGCCAGGCCTTCGAGGCCGACCCGAAGCTCGGCATCATCAGCTTCCGCATCGCCGACCCCGACACCGGGGTCACCCAGCGCCGCCACGTCCCGCGCCTGCGCGCCGCCGACCCGATGCGCTCCTCCCGGGTCACCACCTTCCTCGGCGGCGCCAACGCCGTCCGTACGAAGGTCTTCGCCGAAGTCGGCGGGCTCCCGGACGAATTCTTCTACGCCCACGAGGAAACCGACCTGGCATGGCGGGCCCTCGACGCGGGCTGGATGATCGACTACCGGTCCGACATGGTGCTGTTCCACCCGACGACCGCGCCCTCGCGGCACGCGGTCTACCACCGCATGGTGGCCCGCAACCGCGTCTGGCTGGCCCGCCGCAACCTGCCCGCGCTCCTGGTCCCGGTCTACCTCGGGGTCTGGATGCTGCTCACCCTGCTGCGCCGCCCCTCGCGCCCGGCCCTGCGGGCCTGGTTCGGCGGCTTCCGGGAAGGCTGGACGACATCGTGCGGACCGCGCAGGCCCATGAAGTGGCGCACCGTTTGGCGGCTTACTCGACTGGGCCGGCCTCCCGTCATCTGACAAGCTCGAAGCTGAGAGCGCGCGGCCCGCACGGGCAGCGCCTTCCCGAAGACGAAAGTTTCCACCAGTGAGTGACACAACGCATGACGGCGCAGTCGCGGTGAGCGCGGCTGCGTCGCCCGACGAGGGCTTCTCGGCGGCACAGCTCGCCGAGAAGTACGGGCTGTCCGTGAGCGGCGCCCGCCCCGGACTCGTCGACTACGTCCGCCAGCTCTGGGGACGGCGTCACTTCATCCTCGCCTTCTCCCAGGCGAAGCTGACCGCGCAGTACAGCCAGGCCAAGCTCGGCCAGCTCTGGCAGGTCGCCACTCCGCTGCTCAACGCGGCCGTGTACTACTTCATCTTCGGCGTCATCCTCAAGGCCAGCCGCGGCTTCTCGCGGGACGTGTACATCCCGTTCCTGGTCACGGGCGTCTTCGTGTTCACCTTCACCCAGAGCTCGATCATGACGGGTGTGCGCGCGATCTCCGGCAACCTCGGCCTGGTGCGGGCGCTGCACTTCCCGCGCGCCTCGCTGCCGATCTCCTTCGCGCTGCAGCAGCTCCAGCAGCTGCTGTTCTCGATGATCGTGCTGTTCGTCATCGTGATCGGCTTCGGCAGCTATCCCAGTCTGTCCTGGCTGTTGATCGTGCCGATCCTGTTCCTGCAGTTCCTCTTCAACACCGGGCTCGCGCTGATCGTGGCGCGGATGGGCGCCAAGACGCCGGACCTGGCCCAGCTGATGCCGTTCATCCTGCGCACCTGGATGTACATGTCCGGCGTCATGTTCTCCATCCAGCACATGATGGCCGGCCGCTCCGAGGCGTTCGCCCGCGCACTCCAGGTGAACCCGGCTGCCGTCTTCATGGACCTGATGCGCTTCGCGCTGATCGACGGATACGGCGCCGGGAACCTTCCCCCGCATGTCTGGGCCATCGCCCTGTTCTGGGCCGTGGTCGTGTTCGTGGGAGGCTTCGTGTACTTCTGGAAGGCGGAGGAGCGGTACGGACGTGGCTGAGCAGATCTCCGGGGAGCAGCGCATCCCCACCGTCATCTCGGACGAGCTGCACATCGTGTACCGCGTCCACGGCGCCAAGACCGGCAAGGGCAGCGCGACCGCGGCCCTGAGCCGCATAGTCAAGCGGGGCGAGGAGCGCGGTGTGCGCAAGGTGCACGCCGTCAAGGGCGTCTCCTTCGTCGCCTACCGCGGCGAGGCCGTCGGCCTGATCGGCTCCAACGGCTCCGGCAAGTCGACGCTGCTGCGTGCCATCGCCGGTCTGCTCCCGGCGGAGAAGGGCCGCGTCTACACCAATGGCCAGCCCTCGCTGCTGGGCGTGAACGCCGCCCTGATGAACGACCTCACCGGCGAGCGGAACGTCATCCTCGGCGGTCTCGCCATGGGCATGTCCCGCGAGCAGGTCAGAGAGCGCTACCAGGACATCGTCGACTTCTCCGGGATCAACGAGAAGGGCGACTTCATCACCCTGCCGATGCGCACCTACTCCTCCGGCATGGCGGCCCGCCTGCGCTTCTCCATCGCCGCCGCCAAGGACCACGACGTCCTGATGATCGACGAGGCGCTGGCCACCGGTGACCGCAAGTTCCAGGTCCGCTCCGAGGAACGCATCCGTGAGTTGCGCAAGTCGGCCGGCACGGTGTTTCTCGTCAGTCACAACAACAAGTCGATCCGCGACACCTGTGACCGTGTCCTGTGGCTGGAACGCGGCGAGCTCCGCATGGACGGGCCCACCGAAGAGGTCCTCAAGGAGTACGAGAAGTTCACCGGCAAGTAGTCCACCCCCAACTGGACGCACAGGCCAGAACGGATCGCGGGGCCCCGCCGCAACCTCTGCGGCGGGGCCCCGCGTCTGCAAAGGAAACGTCAACTGGCGCTCGCCCCAGGAATCTTGACACCAATCGGTGTGTTGTTGTGATGTGCAGGACACCCCGGGGAACCTCGCTGCGTTGTACAACGTAAGCTGTACCGGTCCCGAAACGCGGCAAGTGGGGCGATAATGCGCGACACCCACAACCGGGACAACCGCACGGACAGCAGGGCGGCGTGTCCGAAATAGTATGCATTGGGTCGGCAGTGTAGAACGGGAGATGTGACGGCAATGGCTACGGAAACTCCCCAGCTGAACGCAGCATGTGCCGTCCCCGCCCCGGGTAGTCACCGGTGACGGGAACCGGCCTGTCGCCCGCCGGCGATCCGGAGCGCGGCACGCTCGACAAGGCCGCGGGTGAGAACTTCCCCGTGGCACCTTTCTTCCTGCCCAAGGCCTGGCGCGCCGACCTCATGGCCATCTACGGCTTCGCCCGTCTCGTCGACGACATCGGCGACGGCGACCTGGCGCCCGGCGGCGCCGACGCCCGTCTGCTCGGCGTGTCGCCCAAGGAGGCCGAGGACCGGCTGCTGCTCCTGGACGCCTTCGAGGCCGACCTGAACCGGGTCTTCGACGGGGTCCCGTGCCACCCCCTGCTGCGCCGCCTGCAGCTGACCGTCCGCCGCCACTCGCTGACCCCCGAGCCCTTCCTCGGCCTGATCGCCGCCAACCGCCAGGACCAGCTCGTCAGCCGCTACGAGACCTACGACGACCTGCTCGCCTACTGCGAACTGTCGGCCAACCCCGTCGGCCGCCTGGTCCTGTCCGTCACCGGGACCTCGACCCCCGAACGCATCCGGCTCTCGGACGCGATCTGCACGGCCCTCCAGATCGTCGAACACCTGCAGGACGTCGCCGAGGACCTCGGCCGCGACCGCATCTACCTGCCCGCCGAGGACATGAAGCACTTCCATGTCCAGGAGGCGGATCTCGCCACGCCCACCGCGGGCGCATCGTTGCGCGCACTGGTTGCATACGAAGCACAACGCGCCCGCGATCTCCTGAATGAAGGCGCCCCCCTCGTGGGTAGCGTCCACGGCAGGTTGAAGCTGCTGCTCGCGGGATTCGTGGCGGGGGGAAGGGCGGCGGTCAAAGCGATCGCCGCCGCGGAATACGACGTACTTCCCGGCCCGCCCAAGCCCGGCAAGGTCCAGCTGCTGCGCGAGGTGGGCGTGACTCTGCGAGGAGAGGGGTGATCCGGACCGTGGAGTCGGAACAACACGTGTCCGCACCGGTACTCGCCGCCTACAGCTACTGCGAGGCCGTCACCGGACAGCAGGCCCGAAACTTCGCCTACGGCATCAGGCTGCTGCCGACGCCCAAGCGCCGCGCGATGTCGGCGCTCTACGCGTTTTCGAGGCGCGTCGACGACATCGGCGACGGCGCGCTGGCCGGCGAGGTCAAGGCGGCAAGACTCGAGGACACCCGGGCGCTGCTGGCCCGGGTGCGTGACGGGGCGGTCGCCGAGGACGACATCGACCCGGTCGCCGTCGCTCTGGCCCATGCCGCCGAGACCTTCCCGGTCCCGCTCGACGGGCTCGACGAGCTGATCGACGGCGTGCTGATGGACGTCCGCGGCGAGACCTACGAGACCTGGGACGACCTGAAGGTCTACTGCCGCTGTGTCGCGGGCGCCATCGGGCGGCTCTCGCTCGGCGTGTTCGGCACGGAACCGGGAGCGCGCGGCGCCGATCGCGCCCCGGAGTACGCCGACACGCTCGGGCTCGCGCTGCAGCTCACCAACATCCTCAGAGACATCCGCGAGGACGCCGAGGGCGGCCGCACCTATCTGCCCGCCGACGACCTCGCGAAATTCGGGTGCTCGGCCGGGTTCAACGGCCCGACCCCACCGGAGGGCTCCGACTTCGCGGGCCTCGTGCACTTCGAAGTGCGACGGGCCCGCGCCCTTTTCGCCGAGGGTTACCGGCTGCTCCCCATGCTCGACCGGCGCAGCGGCGCCTGCGTCGCCGCCATGGCCGGCATCTACCGCCGGCTGCTCGACCGCATCGAGCGCGACCCGGAGGCCGTGCTGCGCGGCCGGGTCTCGCTGCCCGGGCGGGAGAAGGCGTACGTCGCCGTCCGCGGGCTGTCCGGGCTGGACGCCCGGCATGTGACGCGGAGAACCGTCAGGAGGCGCACCTGATGGACAAAACGGTCCAAGGTGATTCCACCGGCGAAAAGCGGCACGCAACCCTCCGGACGAGGACGGCGTCCCTGACTGCGACGGCCGACCGTGCACGGTTCAACCACGGCGGTCGCGCAGGGGAGGGTGCACGATGAGCGACGGCAAACAGCCCGACGAACCGGTCGCCGACGTCCCGGGACGACCCGGGCGGGACGCCGTCGTGATCGGCGGCGGGCTCGCCGGCATCACCGCAGCGCTCGCGCTCGCCGACGCGGGCATCCGCGTCACCCTGATCGAAGGCAGGCCGAGACTGGGTGGCCTGGCCTTCTCCTTCCAGCGCGGCGAACTGACCGTCGACAACGGACAGCACGTGTACCTGCGCTGCTGCACCGCCTACCGCTGGTTCCTCGACCGCATCGAGGGGACGGCGCTGGCGCCGCTGCAGGATCGTCTCGACGTGCCCGTACTCGACGTCGACAAGCCCGAGGGACGGCGGCTCGGCAGGCTGCGGCGCGATGCCCTGCCGGTGCCTCTGCACCTGGGGCGCAGCCTCGCGACCTATCCGCATCTCTCGCTCGCCGAGCGGGCCAAGGTGGGCCGTGCCGCGCTCGCGCTCAAGGGGCTCGACCTCGCCGATCCGACCCTGGACACCCAGGACTTCGGCAGCTGGCTGACCGCGCACGGTCAGTCGGCGCGTGCCGTCGAGGCCCTGTGGGACCTGGTCGGGGTCGCCACCCTCAACGCGGTCGCGGGCGACGCCTCGCTGGGGCTCGCCGCGATGGTGTTCAAGACCGGTCTGCTGTCCGACCCGGGCGCGGCCGACATCGGCTGGGCGCGCGTCCCGCTGGGTGAACTGCATGACCGGCTGGCCCGCAAGGCGCTCGACTCCACGGGCGTCCGTACCGAGGTCCGTACACGCGTCACCTCCATCTCTACTGACGAGAACGGGCGTTGGAGCGTTCAGGTTCCCGGCGAGACGCTCCAGGCCGACGCGGTCGTGCTCGCCGTACCCCAGCGCGAGGCCCACGATCTGCTGCCGGCGGGCGCCCTCGACGCCCCTGAGCAGCTGCTCGACATCGGCACCGCGCCGATCCTCAATGTGCATGTCGTCTACGACCGGAAGGTGCTGAACCGGCCGTTCTTCGCGGCCCTCGGCACCCCCGTGCAGTGGGTCTTCGACCGCACCGACGCCTCCGGGCTGCGCGAGGGCCAGTACCTCGCGCTGTCCCAGTCGGCGGCGCACGACGAGATCGACGAGCCGGTCGGAGCGCTCCGCGAGCGCTATCTGCCCGAGCTGGAGCGGCTGCTGCCCGGCACCCGCGGCGCAGAGGTGATGGACTTCTTCGTGACCAGGGAGCGCACGGCGACGTTCGCTCCCGTCCCCGGCGTCGGACGGCTGCGGCCCGGCGCCCGTACCAAAGCCCCCGGCCTCTACCTGGCCGGAGCGTGGACCGCCACAGGGTGGCCCGCGACCATGGAGAGTGCGGTCCGCAGTGGTGTGAGTGCGGCGGACGCCGCGCTGAGCGCCCTGGGCCGGCCCCGCCCGAGTCACCTCTTCGAGTTCGAGGAGGCGGCCTGATGCTCGATCAGCATGCGGCAGGTCCCCGCACCCCCGGTACCGCAACAAGAGGAGAGACTGTGCCCACTGTGCCCCCGGCCGAGACGGCTGCCGACGCGGTGGACGTGACCGCGCTCCTGGAGCGCGGCCGGACCCTTGCCACACCGGTACTGCGGGCGGCCGTCGACCGCCTGGCCCCTCCCATGGACACCGTTTCCGCCTACCACTTCGGCTGGATCGACGCCGAGGGCAACCCCGCCGACGGGGACGGCGGCAAAGCCGTGCGCCCCGCTCTCGCGGTGCTCTCCGCCGAGGTCACCGGCGCCGCACCCGAGGTCGGCATCCCCGGCGCCGTGGCCGTCGAGCTCGTCCACAACTTCTCCCTCCTGCACGACGACCTGATGGACGGCGACGAACAGCGCCGCCACCGCGACACCGTCTGGAAGGTGCACGGCCCCGCCCAGGCGATCCTCGTCGGCGACGCCCTGTTCGCCCTCGCCAACGAAATCCTGCTGGAACTCGGCACCGTCGAGGCCGGCCGCGCCACCCGCCGCCTGACCACCGCCACCCGCGCCCTCATCGACGGCCAGGCGCAGGACATCTCCTACGAGCACCGCGACCGCGTCAGCGTCGAGGAGTGCCTGGAGATGGAGGGCAACAAGACCGGCGCCCTGCTCGCCTGCGCCTCCTCCATCGGCGCGGTGCTCGGCGGCGCGGACGACCGCACCGCCGACACCCTGGAGAAGTACGGCTACCACCTGGGTCTCGCCTTCCAGGCCGTCGACGACCTGCTCGGCATCTGGGGCGACCCCGTCTCCACCGGCAAGCAGACCTGGAGCGACCTGCGGCAGCGCAAGAAGTCCCTGCCGGTCGTGGCCGCGCTAGCGGCGGGCGGATCCGCCTCCGAGCGGCTCGGCGAGATCCTCGCCGAGGATGCCAAGAGCAGCGACTTCGAGAACTTCTCCGAGGAGGAGTTCGCCTTCCGCGCCGCGCTCATCGAGGAGGCGGGCGGCCGCGAGTGGACGGCGCAGGAGGCACGCCGACAGCACACCGTCGCCATCGAGGCCCTGCACGCCATCGACATGCCCGACCGGGTGCGGGACCGGTTCACGGCGCTCGCCGACTTCGTCGTCGTACGAAAGAGATGATCACTATCGGTCGAATAGCCCTCGCGTAGTCGCCGGCCGGTGTCGCGGGAACACGAGCACCGGCCGACGGCGGACCCACAGCAGCACGATGTGAACGACTGCACGAAGGGGAAGCCATGACAGCGACGACCGACGGAAGCACCGGGGCCGCGTCGCCCCGCGCTGCCGCGGCCAGCGAAACCGACAGCACGAGCCCCGTGGCGGCAGGGGTACGCGATGCCGCCGTACGCGCCGTACAACGCTCCACCGACTTCCTGCTGTCCCGGCAGGACGCCCAGGGCTGGTGGAAGGGCGACCTCGAGACGAACGTGACCATGGACGCCGAGGATCTTCTGCTACGGCAGTTCCTGGGCATCCTCGACGAGGACACCGCGCACGCCGCCGCGCTGTTCATCCGTGGCGAGCAGCGCGAGGACGGCACCTGGGCCACCTTCTACGGCGGACCCGGCGAGCTCTCCACCACCATCGAGGCGTATGTCGCGCTGCGCCTGGCCGGCGACGAGCCGGATGCCCCGCACATGGCGAAGGCCTCCGGCTGGATCCGTGATCGGGGCGGCATCGCCGCGGCCCGTGTCTTCACCCGGATCTGGCTCGCGCTGTTCGGCTGGTGGAAGTGGGAGGACCTGCCCGAACTCCCGCCGGAGCTCATCTACTTCCCCAAGTGGGTGCCGCTCAACATCTACGACTTCGGGTGCTGGGCGCGGCAGACGATCGTGCCGCTCACCATCGTGTCCGCGAAGCGGCCGGTGCGGCCCGCGCCCTTCCCGCTCGACGAGCTGCACACCGACCCGGACCACCCGAACCCGCCCAAGCCCCTTGCCCCGGTGGCGAGTTGGGACGGCGCGTTCCAGCGCCTGGACAAGGGCCTGCACCAGCTGCGCAAGGTCGCACCGCGCAGGCTGCGCAAGGCGGCCATGAACTCCGCCGCGCGCTGGATCATCGAGCGGCAGGAGAACGACGGCTGCTGGGGCGGCATCCAGCCGCCGGCCGTGTACTCGGTGATCGCGCTGTATCTGCTGGGCTACGACCTCCAGCACCCGGTGATGCGCGAGGGGTTGGCGTCGCTGGACCGTTTCGCCGTGTGGCGCGAGGACGGGGCCCGGATGATCGAGGCCTGTCAGTCGCCCGTGTGGGACACCTGCCTCGCCACCATCGCGCTCGCCGACGCGGGCCTGCCCGCCGACCATCCCCAGCTCGTCAAGGCGACGGACTGGATGCTCGGCGAGGAGATCGTCCGGCCCGGGGACTGGTCCGTGAAGCGGCCCGGGCTGCCGCCCGGCGGCTGGGCGTTCGAGTTCCACAACGACAACTACCCCGACATCGACGACACCGCCGAGGTCGTCCTCGCACTGCGCCGCGTCCGGCACCACGACCCGGCGCGGGTGGACAAGGCCATCGGGCGCGGGGTGCGCTGGAACCTCGGGATGCAGTCGAAGAACGGGGCGTGGGGCGCCTTCGACGTCGACAACACCAGCCCGTTCCCCAACCGGCTGCCGTTCTGCGACTTCGGCGAGGTCATCGACCCGCCGTCGGCGGACGTGACGGCGCACGTGGTGGAGATGCTGGCCGTCGAGGGCCTCTCCCACGACCCGCGCACCCGGCGCGGCATCGAGTGGCTGCTCGCCGAGCAGGAGCCGGACGGCTCGTGGTTCGGGCGCTGGGGCGTCAACTACGTCTACGGCACCGGTTCGGTCGTACCCGCCCTCGTCGCGGCCGGCTTCCCCGGCTCGCACCCGGCGATCCGGCGGGCGGTGGCCTGGCTGGAGTCCGTCCAGAACGACGACGGGGGCTGGGGCGAGGACCTGCGCTCCTACAAGGACGTCAAGGAGTGGAGCGGCAAGGGCGCCTCCACCGCCTCCCAGACGGCCTGGGCGCTGATGGCGCTGCTGGCGGCGGGAGAGAAGGACTCCAAGGCCGTCGAGCGCGGCGTCGAGTGGCTCGCGGCCACCCAGCTGGACGACGGTTCCTGGGACGAGCCGTACTTCACCGGGACCGGATTCCCCTGGGACTTCTCGATCAACTACCACCTCTACCGGCAGGTCTTCCCGCTCACCGCGCTGGGCCGGTACGTCAACGGCGAGCCCTTCACCAAGAAGCCTCTCGCCGAGGCCAAGGGGGGCTGATGAGCACCCAGCCCGCCCCGGCCCCGCTGCTGATCGCCTGCGCGCTCGGCATCGAGCACCTCGCCCTGCGCAGGCGGGATCGCGGCGGTGCCGTCGGGCCCGTCACCGTGCTCCGTACGGGCATGGGGCCCAAGGCGGCCGAGCGCTCCGTCACCCGGCTCCTCGCCGACCCCGCTCTGCGCGAGGCGGCCGTGCTGGCCACCGGCTTCTGCGCGGGGCTCGCCCCCGGCATGCACCCCGGCGATCTGGTCGTCGCCGAGGAGACCCGGGACCCGGACGGAACCGTTCCGTGCGTGGGGACCGACCTTCTCGTCAAGGAGCTCGGGCGCGCCGTGCCCGGGCGCACCGTCCACACCGGCCCCCTCACCGGCTCCGATCATGTCGTGCGCGGTCACGAACGGTCGGATCTGCTCTCGACCGGCGCAATCGCGGTCGACATGGAGTCCGCGGCCACGCTCCTGAGCGCCGTGCGCACCGGCGCGCGCCCGGTTGCGGCCGTGCGGGTGGTCGTGGACGCTCCTGAACATGAACTTGTTCGAATCGGCACGGTCCGCGGTGGAATATCGGCTTTCCGCGTCCTTCGTGCCGTACTTCCAGCTTTCGTCGAATGGCACCGTTCTTTGCTGCTCCCCAGGAGGTGAGCCAGATGGCCATGCCGCTGCGTCAGTCCATCAAGGTCGCTACGTACTTGGCTGAACAGAAGCTCCGCAAGCGGGACAAGTTTCCGCTGATCGTGGAGCTGGAACCGCTCTTCGCGTGCAATCTGAAGTGCGAGGGCTGCGGCAAGATCCAGCATCCGGCGGGTGTGCTCAAGCAGCGCATGCCGGTTGCGCAGGCCGTCGGGGCGGTGCTCGAATCCGGTGCGCCGATGGTGTCCATCGCGGGCGGCGAACCCCTGATGCACCCTCAGATCGATGAGATCGTGCGGCAGTTGGTGGCCAAGAAGAAGTACGTCTTCCTGTGCACCAACGCGATGTTGCTGCGCAAGAAGATGGACAAGTTCAAGCCCTCTCCCTACTTCGCCTTCGCCGTGCACATCGACGGACTGCGCGAGCGGCACGACGAGTCGGTGGCGAAGGAGGGCGTCTTCGACGAGGCCGTGGAGGCGATCAAGGAGGCCAAGCGGCGCGGCTTCCGGGTCACCACCAACTCCACCTTCTTCAACACGGACACCCCGCAGACCATCATCGAGGTGCTCAACTTCCTCAATGACGATCTGCACGTGGACGAGATGATGATCTCGCCCGCCTACGCCTACGAGAAGGCGCCCGACCAGGAGCACTTCCTGGGCGTGGAGCAGACCCGCGAGCTGTTCAAGAAGGCCTTCGCGGGCGGCAACCGGCGCCGCTGGCGGCTCAACCACTCGCCGCTCTTCCTGGACTTCCTGGAGGGCAAGGTCGACTTCCCGTGCACCGCCTGGGCGATCCCGAACTACTCGCTCTTCGGCTGGCAGCGCCCCTGCTACCTGATGAGCGACGGGTACGTGCCGACGTACCGGGAACTGATCGAGGACACCGACTGGGACAAGTACGGCCGCGGAAAGGACCCGCGTTGCGCCAACTGCATGGCGCACTGCGGCTACGAGCCCACCGCCGTCCTCGCCACGATGGGGTCCCTGAAGGAGTCCCTGCGCGCCATGCGCGAGACGGTCTCCGGAAACCGGGAGTGACGTCATGACCGCCATTCCCTTGGGTGTCCCCGAGGTGCCGGCCCGTCCGATCGCCGAGCGGCGCCTGTCGCGGCAGATCCAGGTCGGGCCGGTGGCGGTCGGGGGCGGGGCCCCGGTGTCGGTGCAGTCGATGACGACGACCCGTACGTCCGACATCGGCGCCACCCTGCAGCAGATCGCGGAACTCACCGCGTCCGGCTGCCAGATCGTCCGCGTCGCCTGCCCCACGCAGGACGACGCGGACGCCCTCGCGACCATCGCCCGCAAGTCGCAGATCCCGGTGATCGCGGACATCCACTTCCAGCCGAAGTACGTGTTCGCCGCGATCGAGGCCGGATGTGCCGCGGTGCGGGTGAACCCCGGCAACATCAAGAAGTTCGACGACCAGGTGAAACAGATCGCGCGGGCCGCGGGGGACCACGGCACGCCGATCCGGATCGGGGTCAACGCCGGGTCACTCGACAGGCGGCTGCTGCAGAAATACGGCAAGGCAACGCCGGAGGCGCTCGTGGAGAGCGCGCTGTGGGAGGCGTCGCTCTTCGAGGAGCACGGCTTCCGGGACATCAAGATCTCGGTCAAGCACAACGACCCAGTCGTGATGATCGAGGCGTACAAGCAGCTCGCCGCGCAGTGCGACTACCCGCTGCACCTCGGGGTGACCGAGGCCGGGCCCGCCTTCCAGGGCACGATCAAGTCGGCGGTCGCCTTCGGGGCGCTGCTGTCGCAGGGCATCGGCGACACCATCAGGGTCTCGCTCAGCGCCCCGCCCGCCGAGGAGGTCAAGGTCGGACTGCAGATCCTGGAGTCCCTGAACCTCAAGCAGCGGCGTCTGGAGATCGTCTCCTGTCCGTCCTGCGGGCGTGCCCAGGTCGACGTCTACAAGCTGGCCGACCAGGTCACGGCGGGCCTTACGGGCATGGAAGTCCCGTTGCGGGTAGCCGTGATGGGTTGTGTGGTCAACGGCCCGGGCGAGGCGCGGGAGGCGGACCTGGGGGTCGCCTCCGGCAACGGCAAGGGGCAGATCTTCGTCAAGGGCGAGGTCATCAAGACCGTACCCGAGTCGAAGATCGTGGAGACCCTCATCGAGGAGGCGATGAAGATCGCCGAACAGCTGGAACAGGACGGCGTCGCGGCGGGGGAGCCGGCCGTCACCGTGAGTTGAACAGCACGGACCGAAGGGGGCCCGAGCGTGACCATTCTGGAGAACATCCGGGGACCACGCGACCTGAAGGCGCTGTCCGAAGCGGAGCTCGGTCAACTGGCCGAAGAGATCAGGGAGTTCCTGGTGCACGCGGTGGCCAGGACCGGCGGACACCTCGGGCCCAACCTGGGGGTGGTGGAACTCTCCATCGCACTCCACCGGGTCTTCGAGTCACCCGTCGACCGCATCGTCTGGGACACCGGCCATCAGAGCTATGTACACAAGTTGCTGACGGGTCGTCAGGACTTCTCCAAGTTGCGCGGCAAGGGCGGCCTGTCCGGCTACCCCTCGCGGGAGGAGTCCGAGCACGACATCGTCGAGAACAGCCACGCCTCCACCGCGCTCGGCTGGGCCGACGGCCTCGCCAAGGCCCGCCAGGTGCAGGGCGAGAAGGGCCATGTGGTCGCGGTGATCGGCGACGGCGCGCTCACCGGCGGCATGGCCTGGGAGGCGCTGAACAACATCGCGGCCGCCAAGGACCGGCCGCTGATCATCGTCGTCAACGACAACGAGCGCTCGTACGCGCCGACCATCGGCGGCCTCGCCAACCACCTGGCCACCCTGCGCACCACGGACTCGTACGAGAAGGTGCTCGCCTGGGGCAAGGACGTGCTGCTGCGCACGCCCGTCGTCGGCAACACCATCTACGAGTCGCTGCACGGCGCGAAGAAGGGCTTCAAGGACGCGTTCGCCCCGCAGGGCATGTTCGAGGACCTGGGCCTGAAGTACGTCGGCCCGATCGACGGACATGACATCGGGGCCGTCGAGTCCGCGCTCAGACGCGCGAAACGCTTCCACGGGCCGGTGCTCATCCACTGCCTGACCGAGAAGGGCCGCGGCTACGAGCCCGCGATCGCCCACGAGGAGGACCACTTCCACACCGTCGGCGTGATGGACCCGCTCACCTGCGAACCCCTCGCGCCCTCCAACGGGCCCTCCTGGACCTCGGTGTTCGGCGACGAGATCGTCGCGATCGGCGAGGAACGTGAGGATGTCGTGGCGATCACGGCGGCCATGCTGCACCCGGTGGGGCTCGGCAAGTTCGCCGCCCGCTTCCCGGACCGCGTGTGGGACGTCGGGATCGCCGAGCAGCACGCCGCCGTCTCCGCGGCCGGTCTCGCGACCGGCGGCCTGCACCCGGTCGTCGCCGTCTACGCCACCTTCCTCAACCGTGCCTTCGACCAGCTCCTGATGGATGTGGCGCTGCACCGCTGCGGGGTGACGTTCGTGCTGGACCGGGCCGGCGTCACCGGCGTCGACGGGCCCTCCCACAACGGCATGTGGGACATGTCGATCCTGCAGGTCGTGCCGGGGCTCAGAATCGCCGCGCCACGCGACGCCGACCAGCTGCGGGCGCAGCTGCGCGAGGCCGTCGCCGTCGACGACGCGCCGACCCTGGTCCGCTTCCCGAAGGAGTCGGTGGGGCCGGAGATCCCGGCGATCGACCGGCTGGGCGGCCTCGACGTCCTGCACCGCGGCCCGGACGTCCCCGAGGTGCTGCTGGTCGCCGTCGGCGTGATGGCGCCCGTCTGCCTGCAGGCCGCCGAGCTGCTGGAGGCGCGCGGGATCTCCTGCACCGTCGTCGACCCCCGCTGGGTCAAGCCCGTCGACCCGGCGCTCCCGGGCCTCGCCGCCGAACACCGGCTGGTGGCCGTCGTCGAGGACAACAGCCGCGCCTCCGGGGTCGGCGCCGCGGTCGCGCTGGCGCTGGGCGATGCCGAAGTCGACGTCCCCGTACGGCGGTTCGGCATCCCGGAGCAGTTCCTCGCGCACGCCAAGCGCGGCGAGGTGCTCGCCGACATCGGGCTCACGCCGGTGGAGGTCGCCGGACGGATCAGCGCGAGTCTGGCCGTCAAGGAGGCCGAGGACACCCTGGCCGTCAAGGAGGCGGCCGACAGCGGCGAGGCGGCCGTTCAAGTCAAGGAGAAGGCTGAATGACCAAGGAGTTCGACCTCGGCGCACTCTTGGCCGAACGCGGAGCCGAGCGCTACGAGCTGCACAGCAAGTACCTGAACCACCAGCTCCCGCGCATGCTGCACACCATCGGCTTCGACAAGGTCTACGAGCGCGCCGAGGGCGCCCACTTCTGGGACGCGGACGGCAACGACCACCTGGACATGCTCGCCGGGTTCGGGGTGATGGGCCTGGGGCGCCACCACCCCGTCGTCCGCAAGGCACTGCACGACGTCCTCGACGCCTCTCTCGCCGACCTCACCCGCTTCGACTGCCAGCCGCTGCCCGGACTGCTGGCCGAGAAGCTGCTGACGTACAGCCCGCACCTGGACCGCGTGTTCTTCGGCAACAGCGGTACGGAGGCGGTGGAGACCGCGCTGAAGTTCGCCCGCTACGTCACCGGGAAGCCGCGGATCCTGTACTGCGATCACGCCTTCCACGGCCTGACCACCGGGTCCCTGTCGGTCAACGGCGAGGACGGCTTCCGCGACGGCTTCGCCCCGCTGCTGCCCGACACGGCCGTGCCGCTCGGCGATCTCGACGCCCTGGCAAGGGAGTTGAAGAAGGGCGACGTCGCCGCCCTGATCGTCGAGCCGATCCAGGGCAAGGGCGTGCACGAGGCCCCGCCCAGCTATCTCCGCGCCGCCCAGCAGCTGCTGCACAAGCACAAAGCGCTGCTCATCGCCGACGAGGTGCAGACGGGGCTGGGCAGGACCGGCGACTTCTACGCCTACCAGCACGAGGAAGGTGTGGAGCCCGACCTGGTGTGTGTGGCCAAGGCGCTGTCCGGCGGCTACGTTCCCGTCGGCGCCACCCTCGGCAAGGACTGGATCTTCAAGAAGGTCTACTCGTCGATGGACCGGGTGCTGGTCCACTCGGCGAGCTTCGGCTCCAACGCCCAGGCCATGACGGCGGGGTTGGCCGTGCTGTCGGTCATGGAGAACGAGCAGATCGTTGCCAACGCCCGTGCGACGGGTGAGCAGTTGAAGTCGCGGCTCGCTGCGCTGATCGACAAGTACGAGCTGCTCGCCGACGTGCGCGGCCGGGGCCTGATGATCGGCATCGAGTTCGGCAGGCCCAAGTCGCTGAAGCTGCGCAGCCGTTGGACGATGCTGCAGGCCGCGCGGAAGGGCCTGTTCGCGCAGATGGTCGTCGTACCGCTGCTGCAGCGGCACCGGATCCTCACCCAGGTCTCCGGCGACCACCTGGAGGTGATCAAGCTGATCCCGCCGCTGATCATCGGTGAGCAGGACGTGGACCGGTTCGTCGACGCCTTCACGGCCGTCATGGACGACGCGCACAGCGGCGGCGGCCTCATGTGGGACTTCAGCAAGACGCTGGTCAAGCAGGCGGTCGCCAACCGGTAGGCCGCCCTGCAGGCCGGGGCTCTGCCGGGCCCCGGCGCTGAGCCTCTGCACGTAATAAATCGATCGCCTGAACGATCACCTTCGGGCACAATCGCCGGATGCCGACCACCGCGGAGCAACTGCTCTCCGCACTTGAACAACTTCCGTTCCCGGCCCGCCTCGCGCTCACCGCCACGACCGCACGCCGGCTCACGGAGGAAGGACGACTCGCCCCGCTCCTCACCGAACTCGACGCGCGCGGCCCCTATGAGCGGCGACTCGCGGCGCTGGCCGCCCTCGTCGGCCGGGACGCCGGCTTCCTCGCCGAGCGGCTGGCCGACCCCGACGCGGTCGTCTCCGCATATGCCCTGCGGGCCGCTCGCATCCTGCCCGTGCCGGACGAGGCGGTGGAGGCGGCGTACGACAACGCACCCGCCGTGCTGCGGCACCGGCTGGCCGGCGTGTTCGTTGCCGGGGGCCGCACCGCGCTCGCCGAGCGGCTGGTGGCCCGGCTCGGCGCGGCATGGGGTGACGTCGAAGCCGCCCGGTTGCTGCCCGCCTGCTCCACACCCTTCGTCGCACGGGAACTGCCCCGGCTCGGGCACGCCGTCGACGGCTGGACACGGCTCGCCCGGCGCCACCCCGGCCCGGTGCTGGACCACGCCGAACGCGCTCTGGCCGACCGGACCGACGGACGGGAGCGGGAGGAGTGGTGGCGTCTGAACGCCACGACGGTCGCCGCGCTCGCGCCTCGCCGCCCCGAAGGCGTCCTGGGCCTGCTGGAACGGTACGGTCCGCCCAGTCTGCCGCCCGGGCTCCACGGCGGGCTCGGCGCACTGGCCGACGCCGACGCCGAGCGTCTCGTCCGCTGGATCGTCTCCCTCGACCGCCACACACCGCGTTACGAGCCCACGCCGTCGCCCGGCGTGCTGCGCAGGCTGGTGCGGGCCGAGCCGGAGTCGCTGCCGCTGCTGGGCCGCCACTGGTTGCACCGAGGCGGCCACTTCGCCGCGCTGCTGAAGGCCATGGCTCCCGGGCGGCGGGCGGCCTTCCTCGACGCCGTCGTTGCGGACGGGACGAGCTGGGACCCGGCGCTCGGCGTTCTCGACCTGCTCCCGCGCGAACGCCGCTGGGCCGAAGTGCGGCGGGCGGCGGCCGACTTCGACGGCCGGACAGACTTCTGGGACGACCTCGACACACTCGCGCACGGCCCGTACGACGAGGCGCGGTCCGCCCTGCTCGCCGCCGCCCGGCGGTCCGACCCCGGCGACCGTGCGGCAGCATGGCCGCTGGTGGTGGCGTGTGCCGCCCGGGACGGCGGCCGGGAGGCCGTGGCCGAGGTGCTGAGTGCAGCGGGCCGTCTGCGCAACGATCAGGATCCCGTGCGTGCCGCCGCGCTGGAGGCGCTCGCCGCGGTGCATCCGCGCCTGTTCGCTTCCGACGACGCCACGCAGCTCGACCGGATCGCCGTCGGCGCCCTTGAGGCCCGGGACTGTTCGGCCGACAGCCTCGCCGCCCTGCGGAACCTTGCCGAGCGTGTGTTGGTCGAGCACGCCCGGGACAGCGATGCGGCCCTGCGGACCTGGGCGTTGGGCGTCCTGGAGCGGATGGCGGGCCGGGTCGGCGTACCGGACTTCGGTCCGCTGCACCGGGTCCTGCGGCGCGGCCAGGAGCACGAGGTGGTCGAGGCGCTGCGCCCCTGGCTGGAGGCCGCCGCACAGAGATCTGACTTCCGGCTGCTGCTCGGCCTTGCCACCGCTCTGGGACCGCGCGCCCGGCGGATGCCCGAGGTGCAGGACATGCTGGCCACGGCCCTGGAGCGCGGCGACGACATGACGTTCGAGGCGGCCGCGAAGCTGTGGCTGGCCGCGCCGGCCACCCGTGGGGAACGGGTGGCCCGGATCGTCGGGCAGGAGCCGTCGGCAGTCGTCCTCTCGCCCGTACGGCGCGTGCTGGCCCGCGAGCGTACGGATCTGCTGGACGCGCTGCTCGCCGACACACCGCCGCACGGGCGCTTCCTGGTCCCCGGTGCCGCCCGCCCGCTGCCGGACTTCGGCGCCGCCGACCGCTGGCTGCCCCGCCAGCAGCGGGCCGCGGCACGGCTCGCCGAACGAACAGCGGCGGACTGCTCCCTGCCGCTGGACGACCGAGCCGCCGTGATCCGGACCGCCGCACACCTCCCGGAGCTGGGCCGCGCCCTGGCGCTGCGGCACAAGGACGACGAGGAGGTGGTCGTCGCCGAGGCGGCGCTCTCCGCGCTGGCCTGGACCGACCGCCCCCAGGACGTCCTGCCCGTGCTCCTGGAGCAGGCCGGCGGCGACCGGGCCCGGGTCGCCGTATACGCGGCGAGCCGCGCCGCCCGCTTCACCGCTCCCGCCGAACTCGCCTCGGCGCTGGGGGAGTTGCTGACGGGCAAGCGGCCCGCGAAGGTGACCTCCCGCAAGGAGGCCGTACGCCTCGCGGCCCGCTTCCTGCCGCCGCAACAGGCCGTGGCGCTGCTGACGCACGGCTTCTGTTCCCCCGACGCACACCCCGATGTGCGGTCCGCCGTCATCCGTGCCCTGCCGCCGCTGCTGGGCGCGCCGGAGGCATGGCGCCTCCTGGAAGAGGCCGCACAGGACGACACCCCGGCCGTGCTCCAGGCGGTCGTGGAAGTCGGCCCCTGGGAACTGGCCGAGGCGCACCGCGGAGGGTACGCGGCTGTGGTCGACACGGTCTACGACGCCGGCCTGGCGTCGTACGAGGGCTACATGGGCTACGGCTTCCTGCGGGGGCTGGCCCCCTGGACCCGGTATGCGCCCGGGCTGGGCGCCCGGATCGCCGGCACGGTGTGCGACCTCGGCAGCCGCGTGCACTGGCAGCACGCGGCCTGGGTACTGCGTGACCTGGCGCTCTCCGACCTGCCGCATCCGGTGGGCGGCGCGGCTGACGGCAGCGCCTTCCACGGTGCCGTGACCGACCTGCTGACCGCGATGCACACGCCCCGGGGCGGTTGCGAGGCGCTGGAGGACCGGGATCTGCCGGCGCTGCAGCGGTTGCGGACTCTGGTGTCGGCGTCCTTCAACGGGGCCGAGCAGCCCGAGGTGCTGGAGGCGATCGGTGCCCTGCTGGCGGCGGAGCCGCTCTTGGCGGCCGAACGTGCGGACGTGCTGCGCCGGTTGGTCGAGCGGACCGAGGAGCCCGCCGACCTGCTCGGCCGGCTGCGCGACCTGGCGGATGCGCTGGAGGGCGCGGGGACGGCAGTCGCCCTTCATGTCACGGGCCGACTGGGGGGCGGCTGGGGGCATGCGGCCCGGCCCGCGCGCAGTGCAGCGCTGCTGGAGGCGGCCGACCGGCTGGCCCGGGACGGCGGCACCGTCACCGGGCTGCTCGCGGTCCGACTGGTGACCGGAACGGCCGGTACCCTCGGCTGGCCGGACGAATGGCGGTCACTGCTGAGGACGCTGCGCAGGCATCCGGACCCTGACGTACGGCACCAGGCACACCAGACGATGACGGAGAGCGAGTGACGTCCCGAGACCACAGGTCGCGGCGACCATCCAAGGTTTCTTGCCTCTGAGGCAAGAAATTTGCCGCACAGGCAAGGCTCCGGCTGAATGGAGGGCATGAGCTCTCCCGAGACCGAGCCCGCGTCGGCGGGTTCGTCGGCCGGGCCGGACGAGGTCCTGCCCGCCGTCGCACCCCAGCTCCGTGCGCTGCGCCGCCGTGCCTCCCTGACCCTGGAGGCCGCGGCGAGCACTGCCGGGCTGTCGCCGGCACACCTCTCCCGGCTGGAGACCGGGCAGCGTCAGCCGTCGCTGCCGATGCTGCTCGCGCTCGCCCGTATCTACGGTACGACGGTGTCGGAGCTGCTCGGCGAGACGGTCGCCGACCGGGACGCCGTCGTGCGCGCCGCCGACATGGAACCGACCGCGGCCGGCGGCTGGACGTACTTCCAGGCCGGCGCGCCGGGCCGCGGCATGCAGGCCCTGCGCGTGCACGTACCGCACGGCTCCCAGGGCGACATCGTGCGGGTGCACCCCGGCGAGGAGTGGCTGTATGTCCTCAAGGGACGGCTGCGGCTGCGCCTCGGCGACACCACGCACCGGCTCGCCCCCGGCGACAGCGCCCACTTCGACTCGCTGACCCCGCACCGGATCGCCGCCCAGGATCCCGACGGCGTGGAGCTCCTGTTCGTCCACACCCTTCTGCAGAGCCCCACGGCCACGCTGTGCCTGGGCCCGATCACCGGAGACATGCCATGAGCGACATGGAGGAGAAGTTCCCGCGCGCCCTGTGGGTGCGCCTGATCATCTACATCGCGGTGGGGCACCTCTTCGCGGCCTTCATCTACCTGCTGTTCGCGGTGGGTGCGAAGTAGAGCGCGCGGTCAGTCGAGCAGTCGCTCGCGCAGCACCTCGCGGAGTTCCGGGGTGAGCCCCAGACCCTGCTCAAGGTAGGTGTCGACATCGCCCCACGTCTCCTCGATCGTGTCGAAGGCGGCCATCAGATACTCGGCGCGCGCCTCGAACAGGGGGCCGAGCAGCTCCATCACCTCGGGGGAGTAGGCCGCGGCGGAGCTGCTGCTGCGGTGCACCTTGTAGCGGCGGTGCTTGGCGTTCGACTCCAGGTAGTCCGCGACGATCGCCTCGCGCTCGACGCCCAGGGCGAGCAGCGTCACGGCTATGGACAGGCCCGCGCGGTCCTTGCCCGCCGCGCAGTGCATCAGGGCGGGCACGCTGTCGTCGGCGAGCGAGGCCAGCACGCGCGCGTGCTCGGCGGTGCGCTCCTTGATGATCGTGCGGTAGGAGACGATCATGCGGTTCGCCGCCTTGCCGTCGCCGAGGAGCTCGCGCAGCTGGTCGATCTCGCCGTCCCGGACCATCTTCCAGAACCCGGAGCCGTCCGCCGGGTCCGAAAGCGGCAGGTTCACATTGCGCACGCCCGGCAGCTCCACGTCCGGACCCTCCAGCTTCTGGTCCGCCGCGTTGCGGAAGTCGAAGATCGTGTGCAGCCCCAGGGAGGACAGGAACTCGGCGTCCTCCTCGGTCGCGTGCGCGAGGTGGCCGCTGCGGAACAGCACCCCGAACCGCACCCGCCGTCCGTCCACGGTCAAAAGCCCACCCACGTCACGGAAGTTGCGGACTCCGGCCAGCTCGGGCTCGGTCGACGGGATCTGCTGCGTCACGGGGGCTCCTCACGGTCCGCCCGGCCGGCGCGGCTCGTCGACGGGCACTCTCCCGACGATACGACATGGATTCCTTGGGCAATGAGTTGTCCACAGGCGTTGCGACCAGGCCTCTCGTCCCTTGATGATGTTGGCGATTGGTCGCACCTGTTCGAATGTGTGAGGGCTCGATGCTGGAAATTGCCGACAATGGCCGTACGTGGCTCCTCTCGGGGCCGGACAGCAGTTACGCCGTCCACCTCACCGAGGACGACGAGCTCCTACACCTGCACTGGGGTCCCCGCATCGCGCTCGCCGACGCCGAGGCCCTCGCCGTCCGGCCGCTGCCCGACTACCGGCCCTTCGAGTCCCCGCTCGACGGATGCGAGGAGTACCCGGTCGAGGGCGGCCCCCGCTTCGTACGGCCAGCCCTGTCCGTACGCACCGAGGAGCGGCGCGGCACCGAGTGGCACTTCGAGACGTACGAGGCGGCGGGCGACCACCTCCGCCTCGGCTTCCGGGACGGCGGACTCGCGATCACCCTGCACTACCGGATGCGGGACGACGTCGTAGAGCGCTGGGTGACCCTCGACAACGAGGGGCCCGCCCTGGAGCTGCTGCGGGCCGACTCCGCCGCCTGGACGTTGCCCGAGCGCGAGGACTGGCGGCTGTCCCAGCTGCACGGCCGCTGGGCCGCCGAGTCCCGGCTGACCGCCTCGCTTCTCACCTACGGTGAGAAGATCATCGGCAGCCGCCGCGGCCACACCGGACACCAGCACCTGCCCTGGGTCGCCCTCGACACCGACGCCACCGAGGAGCACGGCGAGGTCTACGGCTGCGCCCTGGGCTGGTCGGGTTCCTGGCGGATCGCGGTCGCGCAACTCCCGGACGCGCGCGTGCAGATCACCGGCGGCGCCGGTCACGACGACTCCGGGCTGCTGCGCCTGGACGCGGGAGAGTCGTACACGACCCCCGTCTTCGCCGGGCTGTGGAGCGACGGCGGCTTCGGCGGCGCGAGCCGCGCCTGGCACGCCTACCAGCGCGCCTACGTCATCCCGGACGCGGACCGGGACCGGCCGGTGCTGTTCAACTCCTGGGAGGCCACGGAGTTCGACATCTCCGAGGAGCAGCAGGGCACCCTCGCCCGGCGGGCCGCGGCGATCGGCGTCGAGCTGTTCGTGGTCGACGACGGTTGGTTCGGCAAGCGCACCAGCGACCGCGCCGGACTCGGCGACTGGACGGTCAACCGGGACCGCTTCCCGAACGGCCTCAAGCCGCTCGCGGACTATGTGCACGCCCTCGGCATGCAGTTCGGCATCTGGGTCGAGCCCGAGATGGTCAACCCGGACAGCGAGCTCTACCGCGCCCACCCGGACTGGGTGCAGTTCCAACCGGGACGAAAGCGGACGGAATTCCGCAATCAGCTCGTACTGAACCTGGCCCGGGAAGACGTCCAGGAATACCTCTGGGAGCAGCTCGACGCCCTCCTCTCCAGCGCCCCCATCGACTACGTGAAGTGGGACTTCAACCGCTGCTTCACCGATGTCGGCTGGCCGGGCGAGCCCTACCCGCAGCGCCTCTGGGTCGATCATGTCCGCGCCCTCTACGCCCTGTTGGACCGACTGCGGGCGGCCCACCCGGACGTCGCCTTCGAGTCCTGCTCGGGCGGCGGCGGCCGTATCGACCTCGGGATCATGAGCCGCACGGACCAGGTGTGGACCTCCGACAACACCGACCCGCTCGACCGGCTCGCCATCCAGCACGGCTTCAGCCAGATCCACCCCGCGCGCGTGATGGCGGCCTGGGTCACCGACAGCCCGAACACCCAGCTCAACGGCCGGGTCAGCTCGTTGCGCTTCCGCTTCGTGAGTGCCATGGCCGGCGTGCTCGGGGTCGGCGGGGACCTTGCCCAGTGGACCGAGGAGGAGCTCGCCGAGGCCGGCGAGTGGGTGGGGCTCTACAAGGAGATCCGGCCGCTGGTGCAGCACGGAGACCTCTACCGGCTGCGGCCTCCGCGGGGCGGGCTGAGTGCGGTGCAGTACGTGCGCGGGGACGAGGCGGTCGTCCTCGCCTGGCTCCAGGCGCAGAGTTACGGCGAACCCGTACCGGCGCTTCGGCTGCGGGGCCTCGACCCGGCAGCCTCGTATGAATGCCGCGAAACGGGCGAAGTCCACAGAGGTGCCGTATTGCTGCATCACGGGCTGCGCACCGGATTGCGTGGCGACCTCGACGCGGCAGTTTTCCGACTGCGTCGCATCTGAGCCTTCTGCCCGAATTGGCTCCTTCATTCCAACTCGCTCCGGAATGGGGGCTCCAGAGGCAGAGGCGCGTGAGGAGCGTCATATCCGTGACCGTGCGTGGCGCGTCATGTTCACGTAATTCGCGTGCCTTACAAGGGCGTTTGGGTGAGCAGGACACCCTGGAATTCACGCACGGTCACCGGGTTTTCTCTCAAGGGATCAACAGAAACGCATTCACAGGGAACCGTCACTTGTTCCTTTGCGTCCCGGTCGCTTACGTTCGCCACCAATCCGGACGGACGCCCAATCCTGCCGCCGCCCGGTGCCCGCAGAACTCACCCGTGAACGGCAGGAGCGGGGGACCCACAGGTACAAATGCCTGTTCCGGTCTCCGGAACGGCTAGGGGTAAAGCCGCGTCAACTGCGCGGCCGGGCATCTCCAGTCCGCACCCGACAGCTCACCTCGTAGGCGCCGGAGAGGAATTCGTCATGCCCGCGAAGGGTAAGCACCGCCGTCCGAAGCCCCAGCGCTTCACCCGCTCCATCGCCGTCGCCGGAACCGGTGGCGCCGCGCTCGCCCTCCCGCTCATGGGGGCCACCGGCGCCCATGCCGCCACCACGCAGTCCGCTTCCCAGTCGGTTTCGGAAAAGGCCGTCCAATCCCTTCGGGTCGCCGAGAAGGCGGCCCAGAAGAAGAGCGCCGCCAACAATGCGGGCGTGCGGACCTATTCGGTGCGCACCGGCGACTACCTTTCGAAGATCGCCGAAGAGCAGCATGTCACCGGCGGCTGGCACAAGCTCTACTCGGACAACCGCCGGGCCGTCGGCGACGACCCGTCGCTGATCCACCCGGGCCTGAAGCTGACGATCGGCAGGAAGGCCGCGACGAGCACCACCAAGTCGTCGACGTCTTCGTCCTCTTCTCCGTCCGCCTCGAAGACGTCCTCGTCCTCGAACAGGACGACCGCCACCCAGACCTCCGAGTCCGCCCCCACCGGCTTCACGCTTCCGGTGACCGGTGCCACCATCGGCACGGGCTACCACGTGGCCGGCAGCATGTGGTCCAGCGGGTACCACACCGGCGTCGACTTCGTCGTCCCGACCGGCACCGCCCTGAAGGCCGTCGGTGCGGGCACGGTCGTCTCCGCCGGCTGGGGCGGCGCGTACGGCAACCAGGTCGTCATCAGGCTCGCCGACGGCTACTACGCGCAGTACGGCCACATGTCCCAGCTCTCCGTCTCGGCAGGCCAGACCGTGACCGAGGGCCAGCAGATCGGCCTCTCCGGCGCGACCGGCAATGTGACCGGCCCGCACCTGCACTTCGAGATCCGCACCACGCCGGACTACGGCTCCGACGTGGACCCGGTCGCCTACCTCCGCTCGAAGGGCGTCGGCGTCAGCTGACGTCCCCGCCCAGAACCACCTGCCTGACACGCTGCCGAAGGCCGGACCTCGATCCCCGGGTCCGGCCTTCGGTGTGTCCGGCTGCACTCGTGACTCGTGTGCCGCAGGGGGTGTCGACAGTGAGGAGGTGTCGACAGTGCGGGGGAATTGGGACACAGTGATCTCCGTAGCGATGCAAGCGCTTTCTCCATCTTTCGAGGCCTACGGAGGTCCTGACCGTGCTCCTGGCTGCGGGCGCGCTGCTCGGCGAGGCCCAGCAGCCCGTCTCCGCCTCCGAAGGGCCGGGCGTCGTACGCCCCGACGACAGGCGGATCGCCTACGAGGGGCACTGGGGCATCACCGACGAGGCCGCCATCACCGTGAACTCCGGTTCCCGGCTGGGCGTCCGCTTCAGCGGCCCGGTGAGCTTCGGGAGGCAGGGCGTGCCGCAGACCGGCAACGGGGGAGTGCCGGACGCGGCGGACTCGTACGGCTGGAACTACGCGGGCTCCAGCGCTGGTTCGGACCGCCGTGCCGATGTGATCGTCGTGAACCAGGGCACGAACGACGCCCTGTACGGCTCGGCGGAGTTCCGGGCGGCTTACCGCGCCTACCTCGCCCGGCTGCGAGCCGCCGCACCGCACGCCCGCATCCTTGCGCTGCGCCCGTTCAACGGCACGCACGCCGACGACATCGCCGCTGTCGTCGCCGAACTCGCCGATGCCCGCACGGAGTTCGTCGACACGACCGACTGGCTCTCCCCGGCCGACGGGGACTTCAACGGGACCGTCCATCCCAGCGCCCAGGGCCATCGCAAGGTGGCGGCCCGTCTGCTCGCAGTCCTTGGGCGCCCACCGCGACCGACCGCGCCGTCGATCACCACTCCCGAAGGAGCCGCCTCCCGTGACGAGCACCCGTAGAGCATTCGGAGCCCTGGCCGCCGGCACTGTCCTGGCCGCCCTCGCCCCCGCGCCCGCCGCCAGTGCCGCGTCCCGCCGCCGCCTCATCGCCCGCGACGACTTCTGTCACGGTCTCGGCCAGTGGGTCGTCGAACTGGAACGGGGCGGGACCGTCACCGCCTCCCACGGGATCCTGGAGGTGGACGTACCCGCCGGTGCCACGGTCTGGTTCAGGGAGCGGCTCGAAGGCCCCTACGTGATCGAGTACACCGCCACGCCCGTCTCGGCGGGCGGGGTCAACGACCGCGTCTCCGACCTCAACAACTTCTGGAACGCCACCGACGTCCGCTCCCCGGACGACCTCTTCGCCACCCGGCGCGGCGGAGCCCTGGCCGAGTACGACTACCTCAAGACGTATTACGTCGGATACGGCGCCAACACGAACACCACGACCAGGCTGCGCCGCTACGTCGGCGAGCCCGGGGTCCGCCCACTGATCTACGACTACACGCAGCCGCTGCTCGTCCCGAACGAACCCAACCGCGTCCGCATCGTCTCCGACGGCTCGACCGTCCGCTGGTGGAACAACGGGCAGTTGGTGTTCGACTACACCGACCCGGAGCCATACATAAGTGGCCACTTCGCCTTCCGGACCACTTGGAGCCATTTCCGGATCGCCGACTTCAGCGTCCGGAGGGTCTGATGGGTCTGACGGGTGTCGCGATGACCCCTCAACATCCCTGATCAGAAGGTTATTCCGGGCTTGGCGAACACTTTAGAAGTGGCTTATCTCACCGCGCGTCAACCCTTTCCTACGGTCGCGTAGGTCACATTCGAAGGTGAATCATGGCCGATGTGACAGACGATTCGAAGAGTGACAGCAGATCAGTGATCGGGTCGTACGTCGCGGTGGGGGACAGCTTCACCGAGGGCGTCGGCGATCCCGGCCCCGACGGGGCATTCGTCGGCTGGGCCGACCGGTTCGCGGTACTCCTCGCGGACCGGCGACCCGAGGGCGACTTCGGCTACACCAACCTCGCCGTGCGCGGCAAACTGCTCGACCAGATCGTGGAGGACCAGCTCCCGCAGGCCGTCGCACTGGCGCCGGACCTGGTCTCCTTCTGTGCGGGCGGCAACGACATCATCCGACCAGGCACCGACCCCGACGAGGTCGCCGAGCGCTTCGAGCGGGCGATCGTCCCGCTCACCGAAGCTGCCGGCACGGTCTTGGTGACCACCGGGTTCGACACCCGTGGCGTCCCCGTGCTCAAGCACCTGCGCGGCAAGATCGCCACCTACAACGGCCATGTCCGGGCCATCGCCGACCGGTACGGCTGTCCCGTCCTCGACCTGTGGTCCCTGAAGACCGTTCAGGACCGCAGGGCCTGGGACGGCGACCGCCTCCATCTCTCGCCCGAGGGGCACACGCGCGTGGCGCTCCGTGCCGGACAGGTCCTCGGCCTGGAGGTACCGGCCGACCCCGACCAGCCCTGGCCGCCGCTCCCGCCGCGCGGCACCCTCGAGGTCCGGCGGGACGACGTGCATTGGGCGCGCGAGTACCTGGTGCCGTGGATCGGCCGCCGGCTGCGCGGCGAGTCGTCCGGGGACCATGTCACGGCGAAGGGGGCCCTGTCGCCGGACGACATCAAGATGCGGATTTCTTCGGTGGCCTGACAGTGGCCTGAACGTGGCTTGAGAACGGCCCCCCACTTCGGCGGGCCGAGAACGGCCAGGTGGCCTGAGCCCCCGTCGAGTGCGGGGGCTCAGCGCTCCGAAGCCGTCAACGCCGCCCGCTCCAGCCCCAGTTCCCGGGCCAGCGCCTCGTCCACCCACTCCTGGGTCCGGGCCCGCGACACCGCACCGGCGTACGACGTCAGCTGCACGGCGAGCCCGTCCAGCAGGGCCGTCAGCCGCAGGGCCGCGCCGTGCGGATCCGGGCAGCGGAACTCGCCCGCGGCGACGCCCTCCGCGATGACCTCGGCGATCGCGGCCTTCCACTGCTTGTCGAGGCCGCGGGTGACCTCCTGCAGCGCGGGCTCGCGCAGCGCCGCCGCCCAGCCCTCGATCCACAGCCGCCAGCCCTTGGCCTGCCCCGTCGGCGCGTACCAGCGCACCGCCGACCGCAGCCGCCGCAGCGCCGTCGTACGGCGGCCGAGAAGCTTGCGCAGATGCCCGAGGTCGTCCTCGGCCGCGAAGGTGAACGCGGCGGCGACCAGCTTCTCCTTCGTCGAGAAGTGGTACAGCACCAGCGCGTTGCTCACACCGAGCGACGAGGCCACGTCGGAGATCCTGACCGCCGCCACGCCCCGCGCCTCGATCTGCCCGATGGCGGCCCGCAGCAACTCCTCACGCCGCTCGGCCACACTCAACCGCACTCTCGCCACCCGGTCACCCTATTCCGTGGCCGGTGACGGTGCCGGGTGAGGTCAGCACTTGGCGGGTCCGGCGGGTTCGACGGGGTGTCCGACAGGGAAGGGCGGAATGCCGGACCGCCCTCACCGGTACCAGCCGAAGCGTTCCGCGATCACCGGCAGCCGGTCCGCGACGATGGCGTGCGCGGCCGCCCGCGGGGTCGTCCCGTCGGCCTCCGCGCGGGCGAGCATCTGCTCGGTCAGGGCGCGCATCGAGCGGCGGGTGTGGGCGAACGCCTCCTCCGCGTCCGGTCCGATGTCGCCGAACAGGGTCCACCACCACCAGGCGTTGGTCCCGGAGTTGACGACCACGTCCGGCAGCACGGTCACCCCGCGCGCGGCCAGCAGCTCCTCCGCCTCGGGCAGCACGGGCATGTTGGCCGCCTCGACGATCCAGCGGGCGGTGATCTGCTCCTGGCCCGCGGTGTCGATCGCGTACGAGACCGCCGCGGGTACGAGCACTTCCGCCTCGGCCGACAGCCAGGCGTCGCCGGGCAGTTCACAGTCGTCGGGGCGAAGGGCCGCACGGTCCACGGTGCCGTACGCGTCCCGCGCGGCGAGCAGCGCCTCGACGTCGAGGCCCGCGGGGTTGGCGACCGTGCCCTTGATGTCGGCGACGGCGACCACGGTGAGTCCCGCGCGCGCGAGGAAGCGTGCCGTGGCTCCGCCCATCGTGCCCAGCCCCTGCACGGCGACCCGCGTCCCGGCGTACGCCACCCGGGCCCGGTCCAGAGCCGCGAGCGCCGACTCGGCGACCCCGCACCCGCCGACCAGTTCATCGAGCCCGATGCCGTCCACTTCGACCGCGAACGCGTCCGAGAGCCGCCGCCGCGCCGTCGCCTCGTCGTCGAGCAGCGGATACACCGCCTGAATGGACGAGACGAGCCCCGCCTCGGCCGCCGCCCGGTCCACCAGGTCCTGGGTGAGACCGAGGTCCTCTCCGGTCGTCCAGAAGCTTTCGACATACGGCTTCATGGCGCGCAGATAGCGCACCAGGAGTGCGTACGCTCCCGGGTCCCGCGGGTCGCAGTCGATGCCGCCCTTGGCGCCGCCCAGGGGGATGTAGCGACCCTGGGGGTTGTAGTGCAGTGCCTCCTTCATGGTCATCCCGCGCGCGAGCCCGGCGACCTCGTCCAGGGTGCAGCCCGCGCGCATGCGCAGTCCGCCGCTGGAGACGCCGCGCACCAGCCGGTCGACCACCAGGAAGCCCTGGCGGCCGGTGAGGTGGTCGGTCCAGGTGAGCGACATCAGGGGGGCGGTCATGCGATCTCCTCGCGGAACGACGACGGAATTTACTGAACCACGAGTCAGTATTGGAATCGGGGACACACTGTGTCAACGTGCTGAACGGGCTCAACAGCAGCCGCAGGCGGCACACACCGCGCAGCGCACCGTCCGCCGCGACGGCCTCGGGACGGGAATGGACGCCGATGATCCGCCGTTCACCAAGCGGTGGGCCCCATTCCTGCGGGAGGTGGGTGCGGCGGTGCAGTAGGCGAGCCCGGATCCTTGGGCTTTCCTTGGAATGAGCCCGCAGCGACCCGGACGACGCCGGTGTTGTCGGAGGTGCCGACCATAATGGAATGCCTCATCGACTCCACCTGGAGGTACCGTGCCCGGTTTCCGTTCCCTGAGCTCCGGGCTCAGCGCGCTGCAGCCCGCGGCCTTCGGCGCGGACCCGAGCGGTGAGCGCCTCGCGCGCATCCGCAGATCACCGCACTTCAAGGACGGGGTCTTCCAGAACCCCGGAGGCACCGCCCGGACCCGGCCCTCCGGTTCCACGCTGGACTTCGCGAAGGTCTTCTTCGACAAGGACGAGCGGCCCCGGCGTGCCCCCAAGGGCACGGTGCCGGTACATCCCACGACGCTCGCGGACATCGCGAAGCCCCCGGCCACCGGACTGCGGCTGACCTGGATGGGGCACTCCAGCGTGCTGGCCGAGATCGACGGGCAGCGGGTGCTCTTCGACCCCGTGTGGGGCGAGCGCTGCTCCCCGTTCTCTTTCGTCGGACCCAAGCGGCTGCACCCGGTGCCGCTGTCGCTCGCCGCGCTCGGCCCCGTCGACGTCGTCGTGATCTCGCACGACCACTACGACCACCTGGACCTGCCCACCATCAAGGCCCTGGCCGGCACGGACACACTGTTCGCCGTCCCCCTGGGCGTCGGCGCCCACCTCGAACACTGGGGCGTGCCGGTGGACCGGATCCGCGAGCTGGACTGGCACGAGGCGACCAAGGTCGGCGGCCTCACCCTGACCGCCACCCCGGCACGCCACTTCTGCGGCCGCGGCCTGCGCAACACCCAGCACACCCTGTGGGCCTCCTGGTCCGTCGCCGGGGACGAGCACCGGATCTTCCACAGCGGCGACACCGGCTACTTCGACGGCTTCAAGGACATCGGCGCCGAGCACGGACCGTTCGACGCCACGATGATCCAGATCGGCGCGTACTCCGACTTCTGGCCCGACATCCACATGACGCCCGAGGAGGGCATGCGCGCCCACCTCGACCTGCAGGGCGGCCGACCGCGCGGCGTGATGATGCCGATCCACTGGGCCACCTTCAACCTGGCCACGCACCCCTGGGCGGAGCCCGGCGAGGGAACCGTCGCGGCCGCCCGTGCGACGGGCTCCCGCATCGCTGTGCCCCGCCCCGGAGAGCCCTTCGAGCCCACCGCCGAGACCGTCCCCTCCGAGCCGTGGTGGCGTGCCGTCGCCCAGGCCCCGGCCGGCGGCTGGCCGGCCGGGGACGCCTTGACGGAGGCGGCGATCAGGGCCTCCTCCGACGCGGACAGCGTCGTACCCGGCCAGTCCGCGGAGGGCACGGGGGAGCCCGAGACGGTATCGGCGGGCTGACCTCGACGGGAAGCATCCCGGCATGAGGCAGGCGCGGGTGCGGGCGGTGACGGTCGGGGTCGACCTGGCCGCGAGTGCACGGCGTACCGCGGTGTGTCGTGTGGTGTGGGGTGCCGAGGGCGCCCTGGCGGCGGAGTTCGTCGTGCCGGAAGGGGACGAGGGCCTGCTGGCGCTGGTCCGGGCCGCCGACAAGACCGGCCTCGACTGCCCGCTCGGCTGGCCGTCGAGCTTCGTGGCGACGGTCCTGGCCCACCATCAGGGGCTACGGCTGCCGCCGCCGGCGCGCTTCGAGGCGCGCACGGACGGCCGGCCCGGGCTCGACCCGATGCGGTACCGGCTGACCGACGACCTCACCTGGAAGGCGACCTCGATGCGCCCTCCGCTGTCGGTGTCCACCGATCTGCTGGGCGTCGTGGCACTGCGTGCGGCCCGTCTCCTGGACACCCTCGCGGCCGCCGGCACCCCCGTGCCCAGGGACGGGTCGGGCCAGGTCGCCGAGGTGTATCCGGCCGCGGCGCTGCGGCTGTGGGGGATCCGTCCGGCCCGCAGCTACAAGAACGCCACCGCCGAAGCGCGCGCGGTCCGCGAGCACATCCTTCAAGCGGTCGAGGCGGGCCTGGCACTGGCCGTCCCCGAGCCCGTGCGCTCGACGTGTGCCGACAGCCACGACCATCTCGACGCCCTGGTCTGCGCGCTGGTCGCCCGCGCTGTCCTGGTCGGGGACACCCGGTGGCCGGGCACTCCGGCCGAGCGCATGGCCGCCCGGCAGGAGGGCTGGATCCACCTGCCGGGCGGAAACCTCACTGCCCTGCGGGCCCGTCCACGTTGAACGTGGACTGCCCCGTCCCCGCCCTGGTGACGATGATGTCGGCAGGTACCGACGAGGGGTTGCTCTCCCGGTGCACGGCGCCCTTCGGCACGTAGATGAAGTCACCGGGCCCGGCTTCGACCGTGTGTGAGCCGTCCGGCCCGAACTCCAGCCTCAGGGCCCCGGTGAGGACGTAGATCACCGACTCGTGTTCGCCGTGGTGATGCCAGCCCGATTCCATCCCGGGTTCGGTGCGGACGAATCCCGACCACATTCCGTCGGTGGCGAACGCCTCCTGCCGGTCCATCCCCGCGGTCATGGGCCCGGGCCGTCGGTCACCGGGGCGGGCGAGGAGAACCTCATCGCGTCGAAGGTCCATCACGGCTCCTTCCGCTCGGGCCGTCGAGCGGCGGCCCCGTCCGGTCACCAGGCTAGCCGCGGTCCGTCGGCCCCAGCGGAGAACCGGCCGGCGAACCGTGGTGTGATGGCGCGGTGAGCCGCGCCGCAGAAGAGACCAACCGCCGCATGCTCCGCGCCCGGGACGCGATGGACGGGGCCTACGCGCAGCCGTTGGACGTGCCCGCGCTGGCCCGGATCGCCCATGTCTCCCCGGCGCACTTCGCCCGCACCTTCCGCGCCACGTTCGGCGAGACACCGCACCGCTATCTGCAGCGCCGCCGCGTCGAGCGGGCCATGTTCCTGCTCAGGGAGACCGACCGCAGCATCACGGACATCTGCTTCGAGGTCGGCTTCGGCAGCCCGGGAACCTTCAGCCGCACCTTCCGCGACATCGTCGGCCGCTCGCCGAGGGAGTACCGCAAGCAGGCCGTCGCCCTGGACGTCCCCACGTGCTTCACGATGGCGTGGATGCGGCCGAGCGCCTGACAGTCCGCCCGGCCTTCGGCCGACGGAGCAGTTTTGGATAAGTTTTCGCGGTGCCGGGCTCGTAGCGTGATGCACATGTTCACAGCAATCACGCACTCGCAGATCTACGTCCTCGACCAGGACGAGGCGCTCGACTTCTACGTCGGCAAGCTCGGCCTGGAGGTCAACACCGACGCCGACCTCGGCTTCATGCGCTGGCTCACCATCAACGTCCCCGGCCAGCCGGACCGCGAGGTCCTGCTGGAGCGGCCCGGCCCGCCGCGGCTGTCGGAGGAGACGGCGGAACAGGTCCGCGAGCTGCTGACCAAGGGCGCGACGGGCGGCTTCCTCATCTTCCGGACCGAGGACTGCCGCAAGACGTACGAGACCCTGAAGGCCAAGGGCGTCGAGTTCACCGAGGAGCCCACCGAGCGGCCGTACGGAATCGACTGCGGACTCAGGGACCCCTTCGGCAACAGCATCAGGTTCACCCAGCCGAAGGCGTGAGACCACCCCGTCGTCGACACGGACAGTGATGTTCAGGGGAGGGTTCACGAGAGCGCGGAGGGTCCCGAAACGGTCCCGAGGGGTCCGCGACCGGACGGAAAACGGCAATCGATGAGGGCCGGGGAGCAATCGCTCCCCGGCCCTCGACATTTCACCGCGACCGCTTCTGACCAGCTCTGATCGATCCGTTCTGCAGCGGGATCATCGGCCCGTTGGGTTTATCGGTCTGTCGTACGAAGCCTCATACCAGAGCGGGACGCTGTGCGTGGGACTTTGTCAACTGCCCACCGCACATGATGGGTTGGCGACTACTGTGAGTGTCCATCGGGCAACGCATGCCCGAACCGCGCAGCCCGCGCCCCAGGCACCGACGGATCAGTACGACGAGGACACCGATGTCTCACCTTCGCGCACCGGCCGCACGCGCAGACCGCCGCGAGGGCGGGCGGCACGGACGGCCGGTTGCCCGTCCCGTGCCCTCGCTGCCCGAGACCCACATACGGCCCCAGTTGCTGCGGCTCGCCTTGCTGCCACCGATCGCGGTCGCCCTGAGTGCAAGTGCAGCGGTCCTGTTCACCGTGCGCTCCACCGGAGCACGGCCCGGCCTCACCCTGTGGGGTGTGCTAGCCGGCGCCGCCGCGGTGGCCCTCGCGGGAATCCTGATCGCCTCCGTGGCCGCCGACCGCGCCGCCAAGTCGGTGAGCGAACGCATCGCCGCCCTGCGCCGCATCAGCGCCCGCGGCGAGGCAGACCTGCGCGAACTCGTCGAGTCGCTGCGCCGCGGCGAGGCCCCGCCCCAGCGCAAGCCGCGCAGCGGTCCCCCCGACGACGCCGACGACTTCGAGCTCCTCGCCGCCGATCTGACCCGCGCGCACGACGGTGCCATCAACGCCGTCGTACAGGCCGCCCAGCTCTCCAGCCAGGCGGGCAGCGAACAGAAGCTCGAGGTCTTCGTCAACCTCGCCCGGCGCCTGCAGTCGCTGGTGCACCGGGAGATCTCCATCCTCGACGAGCTGGAGAACGAGATCGAGGACCCCGACCTGCTCAAGGGCCTCTTCCACGTCGACCACCTCGCCACCCGGATCCGCCGCCACGCCGAGAACCTCGCCGTCCTCGGTGGCGCCGTCTCCCGTCGGCAGTGGAGCAACCCCGTCTCCATGACCGAGGTGCTGCGCTCCGCCATCGCCGAGGTCGAGCAGTACTCCCGGGTCAAGCTGGTGCCCCCGATCGACGGCACCCTGCGCGGCCACGCCGTCGCCGACGTCATCCACCTGCTGGCCGAACTCGTCGAGAACGCCACGGTGTTCTCCGCCCCGCACACCCAGGTCCTGCTGCGCGCCAACCTCGTCACCTCGGGACTCGCCGTCGAGGTCGAGGACCGCGGACTCGGCATGCCCGTCGGCGAGCAGAAGAAGATGAACGCCCTGCTCGCCGACCCCGACCAGGTCAATGTCGCCAGCCTGCTCGCGGACGGCCGCATCGGACTGTTCGTCGTCTCACAGCTCGCCCGGCGGCACGGCATCAACGTCCGCCTGCAGACCAACATCTACGGCGGGGTGCAGGCGGTGCTCGTCGTACCGCAGGGGCTGCTGGGCTCCACACCGGGCGTTCCCGGGGGCGCAGCGCAGCAGCCGCATGGGGCCACGGGCCTGATGGGAGTGCCCGAGCCGTCTGCACCGCCGCGTTCCCAGCAGCCTCAGCCCCAGCCGCAGGCGTCGTCCGGGCCCCGGTACGAGGCCGTCGGGCCACGCGTCGCGCCTGTGCCGCCCGCACCGCCGCGTGCGCAGCAGCGGGAGGCCGCGCGGCCCACGGCCGCCGTGCCGAACGGCAGCGGACCGGTACCGCTTCCGGTGCGCGGTGCCAACGAGGAGCGGGCCAATCCCGCAGAGGCCCTGCCCGGCATCCGGCCGGACGACCGGCAGCTCGTCGCGGAGAACGCGGCCACGCCGCCCACACCCCGCACCGGCACCGTCCGCGGCACCATGGGCAAGCCCCAACTGCCGCGCCGCCGCGCCCAGGAACACATCGCACCCCAGCTGCGGGACGGCCCGGCGCCACGTCAGGAGACCGAGTACGTGGCCGGCCACGACCCGGGCCTGATGGCGGCCTTCCAGCGCGGCATCGGCCTGGCGGAGGCCCAGCAGAACCTGGACTCGGACCACTCGGAGTACTCGGACCACTCGGAGTACACCGAGTACACGGGAGCGGCACACACGGCGTCGGCGCACCTGGAGCCGGAACACATGGCCTCGTCACAGATGGCTTCGCCACACGCGGAGTCGAACCATGTGGATTCGACACACACGGCATCGACACACATGGCGTCGGAGCCCATGGAGCAGGCCGCGCGCATGGAGTCGCGTCCCCTCCTGGACCCGGCTCACACAGAGGCCGCACCCATGCTCCCGACCTCGCGTCTCGACGTTCTCCACACGGACGTCACCGCCACCACCCCGCCGCAACCCATGGACGTTTCGCACATGGACGTATCGCCCATGGACCCGGCCCACATAGCCGAGGCGCGCCCCGCGTCCGCGCGCGGCACCGACCACCCCACCCGGCACGACGGGAGCGCACCAGCCGGATGACCACCTTTGCCTCCACCCCCGTTTCCGCCCCCGCCCCCACCGCTCCCGCGGACCTTCGTACCCCAAGGAGTCGATCCACCATGGCGAGCGATGCGCCGACCGGCCATGTATCCGATCTCGACTGGCTGATGAGCGGCCTCGTGCAGCGCGTACCCCACACAACCAGTGCGGTACTCCTGTCCTGCGACGGGCTCGTGAAGTCGGTCCACGGCCTCGACCCGGACAGCGCCGACCACATGGCCGCGCTGGCCTCCGGCCTCTACTCCCTCGGCCGCAGCGCCGGGGTCCGCTTCGGCGACGGCGGGGACGTGCGGCAGGTCGTCGTCGAACTCGACTCGACCCTGCTGTTCGTGACCACCGCCGGCTCCGGCACCTGTCTCGCCGTGCTGGCCGGCCGCGATGCCGACGCGGCTGTGCTCGGCTACGAGATGGCGATGCTGGTCAAGAGCGTCCGCCCCTACCTGGTCACCGCGCCCCGGCAGCACGCCGTCGAACCCACGGCGATGAGGCCTTGAGCGTGGCGGCGGTCGGCGACGGGCCCTGGCTCGACGACGCGGCCGGTCGGCTGGTGCGCCCCTTCACGGTCAGCAACGGACGCACCCGGCCCACCATCGCGCTCGACCTCCTGTCGCACGTGATGGCCACCGGAGCCACCCCCCTCGGCTACCTCGGCCCCGAGCACGCGCAGGCGCTCGACCTGTGCCGCGCGCCCGTCTCGGTCGCCGAGGTCGCCGCCCAACTGAAGCTGCCGGCGGTGGTCACCAAGGTGCTGCTGTCGGACCTCGTCGACTGCGGGGCGCTGACCACCAAGCCCCCCGAGTTCCACCACAACCCGACTGACCGGGCCCTTCTGGAGGCAGTGCTCGATGGACTACGACGACAGCTCTGACCCCTTCCCCACCGCACTGAAGATCCTGGTCGCGGGAGGGTTCGGAGTAGGCAAGACGACCTTCGTGGGCGCGGTGAGCGAGATCGCGCCCCTGAGCACGGAGGAACTGCTCACCACGGTCAGCGCCGCGACCGACTCCCTCGACGGGATCGAGAACAAGGTCGAGACGACGGTGGCCATGGACTTCGGCCGCATCACCCTCGATCCGGAACATGTGCTCTACCTGTTCGGCACACCCGGACAGGAGCGCTTCTGGTTCATGTGGGACGAGCTCTCCGAGGGCGCACTCGGCGCGGTCATCCTCGCCGACACCCGCCGCCTGGAGGAGTGCTTCGCGGCCGTCGACTTCTTCGAGCAGCGCGGCCTCGGCTTCATCGTCGCGATCAACGAGTTCGACGGCTCGTACCGCTACGACCCCGAGGAGGTCCGCGCCGCCATCGACCTCGACCCGGAGATCCCCGTCGTGCGCTGCGACGCCCGGATCTCCAGCTCCGGAGTCCAGACCCTGCTCACCCTCGTCCGGCACCTCATCGCCCATGCCCCGGCGCACGCGCCGAGCCATGGCGCCCACATGTGATCACCGCACACCCGCCATGGAGCCCATATATGCCCTGCGTCCACAGTGACGGAGCCCGCCCATGAGATACGACCCGGCGCGCCCGGCCGGTCGTCTGCTGCTCACCCCGGAGGACAAGGAGGCCCCCGCCCGGGCCCGGCGCCTCGGCCAGCTGGGCCTTGCCGTACACCCGGACCCCGCCCTCGACGCCTATGCGGACCACCTCGCCGAGCTCACCGGGACGCCGTACGCCATGGTCAACTTCATCGACGAGAACCGGCAGTTCTTCGCGGGCCTGCACCTCTCGGACGTGGCACCGCCGGTGGTGAAGGCCGACGGCACCAAACCGGTCCTGGGGCGCGAGCTGGCCCGCGACCACGGCTTCTGTCCCCATGTGGTCGTCCGGCGCAAGGCGCTGGTCCTGGAGGACGTCTGCGACTACCCGCGGTTCGCGGGCAATCCGGTGGTCGACGAGTTCGGCATCCGCTCCTATCTGGGCGCGCCCCTGATCGACAGTACGGGGATGGTGCTCGGCACCGTGTGTGTCGTCGACGTGGAGCCGCGGCCCTGGGGCAGGCCCGGTCTGGAGGCCATCAAGTCGTCGGCGGCCGATCTGGTCGCCCGGCTGGAGCGACGGGAGGCGGACGGGCTCCCGCTCCTGTGACGGGGGCCGCCTCCGACGGGGCCGCCGCTCACTAGCCGACCGGTCTATTACCTACGTACACTTGCGCCGTGGGACGCACCAGTGACGCCAGGCAGAAGATCCTCGGAGCCGCGCGCTCGCTCATCGAGGGACGCGGCTACACGGCGCTCGGCGTGGCCGAGATCTGCAAGGCGGCCGGGGTGCCGAAGGGCAGCTTCTACTACTTCTTCGAGTCGAAGGAGGCCCTCGCGCTCACCGTCGTCGACGAGCACTGGGCGGCCCAACAGCGGGACTGGGCAGGCGTGTTGGGCGGCGACGCGGAACCGCTGCAGCGGCTCCGGCGGCTCTTCGAGGAGACGGAGGCCGGCCAGCGCGCCGTCCAGCAGGGCTGCGGCACCGTCTCGGGTTGTCTGTTCGGGAACCTCACCCTGGAGCTGAGCAACCAGACCGAGGCCGTCCGCGGCCGGCTGCAGGAGATCTTCGACGCGCAGGTCGACATGGTCGAAGCGGTGATCACCGAGGCCCGGGAGCGCGGCGACGTCACCGTGACCGACACCCGGGAGGCGGCCCAGGCGGTGGTGGCCCAGCTGGAGGGCCAGGTGATGTTCGCCAAGCTGTACAACAACACCCGGCGGCTGAGCCCGCTGTGGGACAACTGCCGGGCGCTGTTGGGTGCTCCGCGGGATGTGCGGTGATCTGTCGTCTTTCGTCTGCGGCATCGTCGTGGCTGGTCGCGCCCACGCGGCGGAGCCGCATATCGATACAGCCCCGCGCCCCTTTGGGGCGCTCAGTAGCCGCGCCAGACATTGTCGAACGCGGCGTCCTCGATCGCCTTCCGCTGCCGTACGGCCTCCAGCTCCATCACCGCGTCACCGATGGCGGCCAGCACGGTCGTGACCGCCTCACCGGAGAGGTCCTCGCGCTCCTCTCCCGGCTCCTCGTGGATCCCGGCGGCGGCAGCCAGGGCGGCCAGGACCGGCTCGCCCGACGCCCAGCGCTCCTCGGCCCGGCGCCGGACGGGCGAGTCGACCAGCTCGGCCCGCCCGGTCCGCAGCGGAATCCGGCGCCCTCGCGGCCGGGCGGTCAGCCCCACCCGCTCCAGGTCGTCGACGTAGGCGGAGGACAGCCCGCGGCCCCGGCGCCACAGCCATTCCTCGACCGTCTCGTACGGCTCGTGCCGTACGAGCGACGAGGCGGCCTCGTCCAGCAGACGGTCGCCCGTGGGCGACGGGGCGCTGGGGAGGATGCGGTCACCGTCCAGGGCGAGCGCCAGGGCCTCGATGAGGTCGAGCACCTCGGCTCCCGCGAGTGCGAGCGACAGGTCGCCCTGCCCGACCTGGCGGCTGGGCGCCGCGTCCAGGGCGACGATCGCAAGGTCCCGTGCGGTGTTCATGAGCGGCTCCACGTCAGTTGGCCGAGTGCGGGGCGAGAGCGTCGGGGCCGGCCTCAGGGCCTGTCCGGCAGACCATGCCGGCGTCGCGGGGCCTGGCACGCGCCCCGGACCCCGCTCGGGTCGGCCACAAGGCGACGTTACCTCTACAGCTGCCTTGATCCGCCGGACAGGCCCTGTACGGGCCGGGCGTCCTCGGTCGATTCTCGCTGCCGTTCTGGGACTGTGTGTCGTACTACGACCATGTGGTGCGGGAAGCCGATCCGCAGCACGGCGGCGGCCGCGGCCGCGGCGAGGACCACGACGGCGGCCAGCAGCAGCGCCTGGTGGTAGCCGTCGTGCAGCAGCGGGGCGACGGCCGGCGGGCCGAGGATCTGGCCGACGGAGTATCCGGCGGTCAGCAGGGCGACCGAGCGGGGGAAGCGCAGATGGGCTCCGGCGGCCAGGGCGAGCATGCTGATGCCCAGGAACGTGCCGCCGAAGAGCACCGCCGAGATGAGTGCGGCAGCAGTTCCGCCGATCAGGGCGGGCAGCGCGATGCCGATCGCCTGCACCACGAGCGCGGCGAGCAGCAGAACAGGACGGGACCAACGGCGTCCCAGCCGCGCCCACAGCGCCGGGGACGGCACGGCGGCCAGCCCCACCAGCACCCAGGCGCCGTTGCCGACCCAGCCGGGGGAACCCTGGCCGATCGCCGCGACCAGGAAGGTTCCGGCAACGATGTAGCCGATGCCCTCCAGGGTGTAGCTGACGAACAGCGCGCTGAACCAGCGGTACGTACGGGGTGCCGTACTCCCGGTCTTCTCGCTGTTCGCGGACGGGGCCGCCTCCGGCCGCAGGTTCCATGAGCCGACGGTGAGCAGCGCCGTGAGCGCGGCCGAGGCCCACCAGGCGACCCGCCAGTCCTCGACGGACCGCAGCGCCAGGAGCAGCAGGCCGGACAGGGCGATCCCGGCGCCCACGCCGCCGATGGCCCAGCCGGGCAGGTGCGCCGGGTGTCCGCGCAGGTGGTGGAGGAGGGAACTGGCCGCGACGACGAACACCAGGGCGCTCGCCACCCCGGCCGGCAGGCGCAGGGCGGCCCACGCCGCGGCGCTGTGGGTGAGAGGCATCGCGGCGAGTGTCGCGGTCAGCACCAGCAGGGATCCGCGCAGGACGGCGCGCGAACGGACCAGTGCGGGCAGCAGGATGCCCGCGAGCGCCCCGACGAGATAGCCGACGTAGTTGGCGGTGGCCAGATTCGCGCCGTCGCCGGCGGACAGGCCCGCCTGGGTGTGCATGAGGGGCAGGATCGGCGTGTAGGCGAAGCGGCCGACGCCCATGCCCGCGGCGAGTGCCGCCGCGGCCTGGGCGACATGGGTCCAGGGGGAGGAGGTTGTCTTCATCGGGTGCCGTCGACCCGCGCCGGGTCGTTGGGGTGGGCCTGGAGCGGGGTGACGGTGAGGGTCATCCACGGGCGCAGCGGCAGCGTGCCGAGCACCTTCTCGTGGAGATCGGCCTCGTCGGCGGCCCGCCACACGCCGATGCTGCGCAACTCGCCCACGGGGCGCCACAGTCGGGCCAGATTGCCGGTCGCGGCCAGCTCCTTGGCGCGCACGGCCTCGGCGGCACGCCGCCGGTCGACCTCGTCCTGGCCGGTGCCCTCGGGGACGGTGGTGGTGATCTCGACCAGGAACTCTTGCATGATGCGCTCCGTTCGCCGTTGTTGAGCTCATCGTGCGCCCGTGACCAGCATCGATGCCACGACCGGCTGCCTCGCTGCTGATAGGCGCAGCCTCCCAGCGCGCGTACCATGGCGCCCGTGGAACTGCGCCAGCTGCGGTACTTCGTCGCGGTCGCCGAGGAACTGAACTTCGGCCGGGCTGCCGAGCGGCTGCTCATCGCGGGCCCCTCGCTCTCCCAGCAGATCAAGGCCCTCGAACGGGACCTGGGCGTCCGGCTGTTCGACCGCGACCGCCGCAAGGTCTCCCTCACCCCGGCCGGCGCCGCCCTCCTCCCGCACACCCGCGCCCTGCTGGACCGCGCCGACGACCTCAAGCGCCGGGCCGGCCGTCTGTCCGGCTCGGTGTCGGTACGGCTCGGCTACGTCAACTGGCTTCCCCCGGACCTGACTTCACGTACGGCCGCGGTGGCCCAGGTGCACGTTGACGCCTGGGTCGCCCCGTCGCACACCCAGGCCGCCCGGGTCGCCGACGGCAGCCTGGACCTCGCCGTCTGCTGGGTACGGACCGAGGACCTCAAGCGGCTCGGGCTGCGGGCCCGACTGCTCGGCGCCGACCGGCTGTACGCCGTCGCCAAGGGCGGCGACAGCAGCGACGTACCGGATGTGGCGGCCCGGGACACCGACGTCCTCATCGACGACGACGTCACCGCCTGGGCGGCCTGGGACGCGTACGCCGAAGAGCTGGCGCAGTCCACCGGGGCCCGTACGGTGCGTATCTCCGACGGCGGCGTCACCGGACCCGCCTTCTTCGACCACGTCCGCCGCAGCCGCCGCCCGGTCCTCAACTCGCCCAAGGGGCAGACCACTCCGCTCCCGCCCGATCTGATCCGCCGCGAGATCGTCGCGCCGAAGGTCTACTGGACCTGGTCCCTGGTGTGGCGCGAGGCCGAGGACCGCGCCGGGGTCCTCGCCGTCGTCGACGCCCTGTGCGAGCGTGTCGGCGACCTCGGGATTCACGCCCCGGACGCCTGGCTGCCCGCCGACGATCCTTACACGCTCCCGGGCTGACCTGGTCTGGAAGCCTGCGCCTATCAGACAGAAGGAAGCCGATCCTTCCGCCGCCGAGCCACCCGACCTACCTTCCAAATAGTCGACCGGTCGGCTAGTGCCGGTCAGTCCCTCGGAAGAAGGTCATCATGAGCACCAGGAACCAGAAGGTCGCGATCGTCACCGGCGCCTCGCAGGGCATCGGCGCCGCTCTCGTCGAGGGCTACCGCAAGCTCGGATACGCCGTCGTCGCCACCTCGCGCACCATCGCCCCCGTCGACGACGCCGACGTCCTCACCGTCCAGGGCGACATCGCCGACCCGGCCACCGCCGAGCGCGTCATCTCCGCCGCCGTCGAGCGGTTCGGCCGTATCGACACCCTGGTCAATAACGCGGGCGTCTTCGTCGCCAAGCCGTTCACCGAGTACACGGCCGAGGACTACGCCACCGTGACGGGCATCAATGTCGCCGGTTTCTTCCACATCACCCAGCTCGCCGTGGAGCACCTGCTCGCGCAGGGCGGCGGCCACATCGTCAACGTCACCACCAGCCTGGTCGACAACGCGGACTCCAACGTCCCCTCCGTCCTGGCCTCGTTGACCAAGGGCGGTCTGCAGTCCGCCACCAAGTCCCTCGCCGTCGAGTACGCCACCCGCGGCATCCGCGTCAACGCCGTCTCGCCCGGCACCATCAAGACCCCCATGCACGCGGAGGAGACCCATGAGTTCCTCGCCGCACTGCACCCGGTCGGTCGGATGGGCGAAGTGAGCGACATCGTCGACGGCGTGCTCTTCCTGGAGACGGCACCGTTCGTCACCGGCGAGATCCTGCACGTCGACGGCGGTATGAGCGCAGGACATTGACATCCCGTCAGATCAGTGACCAAGGAGCGGACATGACCACCACGGCGGACGACAAGGCGATCCTTGGCGCGGTCCTCGACGAGTGGAAGGCCGACGTCGACGCACACCGACCCGAGCGCGTCGCCGCCCGCTTCACCGAGGACGCCGTCTTCCAGGGGCTGCACCCCTACAGCGTCGGACGGCAGGGCATCGCCGAGTACTACGACTCCCAGCCCCTCGGCCTGCAGGTGGCGTACCGCATCCTCGAGACCAGGAGGCCGGCCGACGGCCTCGTCCTCGGCTACCTGGACGTGGAGTTCTCGTTCACGGACCGGCCCGCGCTGCAGGTCAAGCTCTCGGTTCTGGTGACCCGGGTGGGGGAGGACTGGTACATCAGCCACTACCAGGTCTCCCGCCTCGACCAGGCCGCACTCCCGAAGGGGGCGGTGTGAGGCGGGCGGGATGGGTGTGAAGCGGAGCTGCGGCGCGGGTTAAGAAAACCTCGATGGACCCGGGGTGGTGTCGTACGGCAGATTGCTACGCGATTCCACCCCTCTCCCCGGATACGGGCGCCTTCGGCATGCCCGGACCCGGGGTCGCACCCACAGGAGCCGTAGCGTTGAAGGCGCTGGTCAAGGAGAAGGCGGAGCCCGGGCTGTGGCTCGCGGACGTCCCGGAGCCGGCCGTCGGACCCGGCGACGTGCTGATCAAGGTGCTGCGCACCGGCATCTGCGGCACCGATCTGCACATCCGGGCCTGGGACGGCTGGGCGCAGCAGGCCATCCGCACCCCGCTCGTGGTCGGGCACGAGTTCGTCGGTGAGGTGGTCGGGACCGGGCGTGATGTCGAGGACATCAACGTCGGCGACCGCGTGAGCGGCGAGGGGCATCTGGTGTGCGGGAAATGCCGCAACTGCCTCGCCGGGCGGCGGCACCTGTGCCGGGCCACGATCGGGCTCGGCGTCGGACGGGACGGCGCCTTCGCCGAGTACGTCGCCCTGCCCGCCGGCAATGTGTGGGTCCACCGCGTGCCCGTCGACCTCGATGTGGCCGCGATCTTCGACCCGTTCGGGAACGCCGTGCACACCGCGCTGTCCTTCCCGCTGGTCGGCGAGGACGTGCTCATCACGGGCGCCGGCCCGATCGGTCTGATGGCCGCCGCGGTGGCCCGGCACGCGGGCGCCCGCAATGTCGTCGTCACCGACGTCAGCGAGGAGCGGCTGGAGCTGGCCCGCAAGATCGGCGTGAGCCTGGCGCTGAATGTGTCGGAGGCTCAGATTGTCGACGGACAGCGGGAGTTGGGGCTGCGCGAGGGCTTCGACATCGGCCTGGAGATGTCCGGCCGCCCCGAGGCCATGCGCGACATGATCGCCAACATGACGCACGGCGGCCGGATCGCCATGCTCGGCCTGCCCGCCCAGGAGTTCCCGGTCGACTGGGCCCGGATCGTCACCTCGATGATCACCGTCAAGGGCATCTACGGCCGCGAGATGTTCGAGACCTGGTACGCGATGTCGGTGCTGCTGGAGGGCGGCCTCGACCTGTCGCCCGTGATCACCGGCCGGTACGCGTACGGCGACTTCGAGGCGGCGTTCGCCGACGCGGCGAGCGGCCGCGGCGGCAAGGTCATCCTCGACTGGACCGCGTAACCGGACTGCGTGGCTCGACTGCGCAACTCCCTTTCGGCGAAGGCATTTTAGGAGCTTCCCCATGTTCGACTCCGTGCGCGACGACCTGCGCGCCACCCTTGACGAGATCCGCGCCGCCGGCCTGCACAAGCCCGAGCGCGTCATCGGCACCCCGCAGTCCGCGACCGTGAACGTCACCGCGGGCGGCCGCCCCGGCGAGGTCCTCAACTTCTGCGCCAACAACTACCTCGGCCTCGCCGACCACCCCGAGGTCGTCGCCGCCGCACACCAGGCCCTGGACCGCTGGGGCTACGGCATGGCGTCCGTCCGCTTCATCTGCGGCACCCAGGAGGTGCACAAGGAGTTGGAGGCCCGGCTGTCCGCCTTCCTCGGCCAGGAGGACACGATCCTCTACTCCTCCTGCTTCGACGCCAACGGAGGCGTCTTCGAGACGCTGCTCGGCCCCGAGGACGCCGTGATCTCCGACGCTCTCAACCACGCGTCGATCATCGACGGCATCCGCCTGTCCAAGGCCCGCCGCTTCCGCTACGCCAACCGTGATCTGGCCGATCTGGAACGGCAGTTGAAGGACGCGTCCGACGCCCGGCGCCGACTGATCGTCACCGACGGCGTCTTCTCCATGGACGGCTATGTGGCCCCGCTGCGCGAGATCTGCGACCTCGCCGACCGCTACGACGCCATGGTCATGGTCGACGACTCCCACGCCGTCGGCTTCGTCGGCCCCGGCGGCCGCGGCACCCCCGAGCTGCACGGCGTCATGGACCGCGTCGACATCATCACGGGAACACTGGGCAAGGCGCTCGGCGGAGCATCGGGCGGCTATGTGGCGGCCCGCGCCGAGATCGTCGCCCTGCTGCGCCAGCGCTCGCGGCCGTACCTGTTCTCGAACACCCTCGCCCCGGTGATCGCCGCCGCCTCGCTCAAGGTGCTCGACCTGCTGGAGTCGGCGGACGACCTGCGCGTGCGACTCGCCGAGAACACCGCGCTGTTCCGCCGCCGGATGACCGAGGAGGGCTTCGAGATCCTCCCCGGCGACCACGCCATCGCACCCGTGATGATCGGCGACGCGACCAGGGCGGGCCGCCTCGCGGAGCTGCTCCTGGAGCGGGGCGTGTACGTGATCGGCTTCTCCTACCCGGTGGTGCCGCAGGGCCAGGCCCGCATCCGCGTTCAGCTGTCCGCCGGGCACTCGACGGACGATGTCAACCGGGCCGTGGACGCCTTCGTGGCGGCACGGGCCGAACTGGAGGCCTGATCCGGCCGGTCCCGGACATATTGAGATAATCGATCCCATGATCGAAGCGCGGCGGCTCCACATCCTCCGTGCGGTGGCCGACCACCGCACGGTGACGGCGGCTGCCGCCGCGCTGTATCTCACGCCCTCCGCCGTCTCCCAGCAGCTGACGGCGCTGGAACAGGAGACCGGCCACCGCCTGGTCGAGCGCGGCGCCAAGGGCGTACGGCTGACCCCGGCCGGGGAGATCCTGCTCAGCCACACCAACGCGGTCCTCGCCCAGCTGGAGCGGGCGGAGGCCGAGCTCGCCGCCTACAGTTCGGGCGCCGCCGGCACGGTCACCGTCGCCTCCTTCGCGACCGGCATCGCCCTGGTCGTCGCTCCGGCCGTGGCACACCTCGCTTCCTCCGCGCCCGGCATCCGCATCCGGGTCCAGGACGCCGAGGGCGACGCCAGCCTGCCGATGGTCCTGGACCGTCAGGTCGACGTCGCGGTCGCGGTCGAGTACCGCGGGGCGCCGCCCGCCGACGACCCGCGCCTGACCCACGTACCGCTGTATGCCGAGCCCTTCGACGCGGTCGTCCCGGTGAGTCATCGGCTGGCCGAGGCCACCGAGATCCCGCTGGCCGACCTGGCCAAGGACTCTTGGATCGGCCCCTACCCCGGCAATCCCTGCCACGAAGTGGTCGTCCTGGCCTGCGAGAGCGCCGGATTCCAGCCACGCCTGGAACACTCCTCGGACGACTTCCGGGCCGTCGTGGCCCTCGCCTCGGCGGACGCGGGCGTGGCCCTCGTGCCACGCTCGGCGCTGCGCGGCATGGACCTCGCGGGCGTGGTCGTACGGCCGGTGGACGGGGTCGCGCCCACCCGCCGGGTCTTCGCCGCGGTGCGGCGGGGAGCGGAGGAGCACCCGCTGATCAGGCCGGTGCTGGAGGCGCTCGGCGAGGCGGCCCGGGCGTAGGTCCAACATCTGGCGGGGCGCCGCCGCCCGGCCGGGCAGGCACGTACGGCTGCGGCGTGCCCTCTCGTATCTGGGATAGAATCCCGAATATGAAACAGGACGTCGCTGAGACGGGGCCCGACCCGGTCGACTCCCGGCTCGGGGCCCGGCTGGCCGAGCTGCGGGCCGAACGGGGCTGGTCGCTGGGGGAGTTGGCGGAGCGCAGTGGGGTCAGCCGGTCGACGCTGTCCCGGGCCGAACGGGCGGAGATCAGCCCGACCGCCTCGCTCCTGAACCGCCTGTGCAGCGTCTACGGGCGGACCATGTCGCAGCTGCTCAGCGAGGTGGAGGCAGAGCCGGCACTGCTGGTACCGGCCGCCGAGCAGCAGGTCTGGGAGGACCGGGCCTCCGGTTTCGTACGACGCTCCGTGTCACCGCCGCACACCGGGCTGCGCGGCGAACTCGTCGAGGGACGGCTGACCGCGGGCGCCGACATCGGCTACGACCGGCCGCCCGTGCCCGGCCTGGAACAGCACATCTGGGTTCTGGAAGGAGCACTTGACGTGACGGCACAGGATGTGGAGCACCACCTCGACACCGGGGACTGCCTGCGGCTGCGGGTGTGGGGGCCGACGCGGTTCCGGTGCGCAGGACCGGACGACGTGCGGTACGTGCTGGCGGTGGTGCTGCCGTGACCCGTGTGACCCGGCTGGACTGCGATGAACTGCACGCGCGCGTGGACGCGTTGGCGGACCTCCTCGTCGACACTGTGGACGGCGGCGCCTCCGTCGGATTCCTCGCACCGCTCGACCGCGCGGAGGCCCTCGCCTGGTGGAAGGAGCGTGCCGCGGGCGTTGCCGCCGGGCAGCTCGCCGTGTGGGCGGCGCACGACGGGGAGCGGACGGTGGGCACCGTGAGCCTGGCCTTCCCGGACAAGCCCAACAGCCGCCACCGCGCCGAACTGGTCAAGCTGATGGTGCACCGGGACGCCCGAGGGCAGGGTCTCGGCCGCAGACTCCTCACCACCGCCGAGGATGCGGCCGCCGCGGCGGGCATCACCCTGCTGCACCTGGACACCGAGACCGACAGCCTCGCCGAGCACCTCTACCGCGCGACCGGCTGGACCCGGACCGGCGCGATACCGGACTACGCGGCCGCCCCCGACGGCGTGCTGCGGCCGACGTCGATCTACTACAAGAAGCTGGGGCCCGCCGCTCTCACCAGGTAGCCGGCTGATGCCCTCACCAGGTGATTGTCAGTGGGAGCCGCTACGGTGCGAGGCATGCCGGATGCCGAAGACGTACGCCGTATCTGCCTTGCTCTGCCGGACACGACGGAGAAGATCGCCTGGAGCATGCCCACGTTCCGGGTCGCGGGGAAGATGTTCGCCACGCTGCCCGAGGACGAGACCTCCATCGCCGTGCGCTGCCCCAAGGAGGAGCGCAACGAACTGGTGCTGGCCGAGCCGGCCAAGTTCTGGATCGCCGACCACGAGGCGCAGTTCGCCTGGGTCAGAGCCCGGCTCGCCGAGATCGAGGACGACGGCGAACTGCGCGACATCCTCGCCGACTCCTGGCGCCAGGCGGCCCCGCCCCGACTGCTGGACGCCTACCCGGAGTTGGGGCGTCCGGACACGGACTGATCTGGGCCCGGGGCCACGGACCGAAAACGCTTCGAGCGTTGTCGGTGGCGCGTGGCATGATCCGAAGTCGGGTGTGGGAGCCGGGCGGCGGGGGCTTCGGCCGGCACCGAGACGTGGGGAGCGTGGCTGGTGGGGGATCGGGCGGGGAGCGGAGCCGGAGGGGATGACATCGTTGCCGAGGCTGCCCGGGCGGCCGGCAGCGAGGCCGGTGGGGGCAAGGGACACCAGGGGGATGTACGGCCGGTGTGGTCGCGGGACTTCGCGCTGTTCTTCGTCGCCCGTGCCGTCGCCCGGCTCGGCGACACCATGCTGCCCGTCGCCCTCGCCGCGGGCTTGCTGCAGCACGGGTACGGAGCGGGCGCGGTCGGCCTCGCGATGGCCGCGACCTCCGTCGCCTTCGCCGGGCTGGTGGTCTTCGGCGGGGTCATCGCAGACCGCTTCAGCACGCAGAAGCTGATGATCGGCGCCGACCTGGTGCGCCTGGGTACCCAGTCCCTCGCGGCGGCGCTCTTCTACTCCGGCCACGTCGTGCTCTGGGAAGTCTGCGCCATCGGCTTTGTCAACGGCGTGGCGGGCGCGGTGTTCCAGCCGGGCGTCGCGAGCACCGTCCCCCGGCTCGCCTCCGACATCCAGGGCGCGAACGGGGCGATACGCATCGCCGAGTCCGCAGCGCAGCTCGCCGGCCCCGCGCTCGCCGGTGTTCTGGTCGGCTTCGCCTCGCCGGGCGGCGTCTTCGCGGCCCACGCGGCCACGTACGCGGTGAGCGCCTTGTGCCTCCTGCTGCTCCGCCTCCCCCCGCTCGCCCCCGGAAGCCGCCCCATGGGACACGTCGGCGGCAGTGCCTTCCGGGCCGATCTGGTCGAAGGATGGCGGGAGTTCAGGGCGCGCACCTGGCTGTGGGGCGTGATCGCCGTCTGGTGCGTGTACATGATCGCCGTGTGGGGCCCTTCCGTCCCACTGGTGGCGACGGAGGTGGTGCAGCAGCACGGCCCGCGCGCCTACGGCCTGGTCAACTCCGCCCTCGGCGCCGGTACCGTCATCGGCGGCCTCCTCGCGCTGCGCCTGCGCCCCCGCCGCATGCTGCGCGCGGGTGCACTCTCCCTGTTCGCCTTCGCGGGGTTCCCGGCGACCGTCGGGGCCGGAGTCGGCATACCGGCGATGGCTGCCGGGGCGGCGCTGGCCGGGGCCGGGATGTCGTTCTGGGGCGTGATGTGGGCGACCAGTGTGCAGACCCAGGTCCCGCCCGACGTCCTCAACCGCATTCATGCGTACGACGTCGCGGGCTCCCTCGCGATGATGCCGGTCGGCCAGGCCCTCGCCGGCCCCGCCGCCACGGCCCTCGGCGCCGACCATGTCCTGCTCGCCGCCGCAGCGATGAGTTTCGCCATCCCGATCTCCCTGCTCTCGGTACCGGCGATACGCAACCTGATACGCGCCGACGCACCGACGGCGGGCCCGGGTGCGGGGGCGGCGAGCGGTCGTGCTCGAAGACGACGGGCTGACGGCGGACATCCACCCGCTGGGCTCGCTCTCTCCGACACCCGACGCGCACAGACACCCGGAGACGCCCCCGCCTCAAGCGACCTGCTCAGCCACCGGCCCGCCCGATACAAACCCACCGATCCGCTCCCGCAGTGACCGGGCGTCCAGGCCGTGCGCGGCCACGTGCTCCTCGATGCGGCCGTACCGCCGAAGTTCACGGCGGCCCACGCCGAGGCCCAGTACGCGATGGGGGAGGTCGGAGAGCGCGTCGTTCGCGGCCGCCGTCGACGTGCCCGCCAGGTACGGCTCGACGAGGACGACATCGGTCCCGGCCGTCTCCGTGGCCCGGCGCAGGGCGGCCGAGTCGAAGGGCCGTACGGTCGTCGCGTACAGCACGGTCACGTCGAGTCCCTCCGTGGCGGCGAGCACGGCGTCCAGCGCCGGCCCGACGGCGAGGACGACGCCGGAGCGACCTTCGCGGACAGTGAGGAAACGCTGGCCGTCGACCGGAAGCCCCTCAGCGTTCGCCTGCACGGACAACCGCACGTACACCTTGTCGTCGCCCGCGGCGACCGCATGCCGCAGCAGGGTCTCGGCCTCGTCGGGATGCCCGGGCACGTGCACGGTCCAGCCGTCGAGGGTGTCGAGGAGGGCCACGTCCCCGGGAGCCATGTGCGTGTATCCGCCGGCCGGCCAGTCGAAGGACCCGGCGGCGCTGACCAGCACCGCGCCCGCGTCCTGATGCCCGAGGTCCAGTTTGACCTGCTCGAAGGGCCGCTCGACGAGGAAGCTGGCGAAGGTGTGCACAACGGGCCGTAGCCCGGTCAGTGCCAGCCCCGCACCGGCCCCGATCAGCAGCTGCTCGCGGATGCCCACGTTGAGGACCCGGTCCGGATGTCGCCGCCGCGCCTCGGCGAACCCGTCCTTGCCGATCTCGGCGAGGACGACCGCGACCCGCGGATCCTCGTCGAGCAGCCGTGAGACGACGGGGGCGAAACGGTCACGCATGGTGTCCATGGAAGGCCAGGCCTTTCTTGTGGTCTTGAGGGTTTGAGATCGAGGAGATGCCAAAGGAGGAAAGGGGGGAGAAGAGGAGCGGGACTCAGGCGTTCTTCGGCTCCACCCGGGCCACGACGACATGCGGGCGGCCGGGATGCGGAGCGGTGAAGGCGGCGTGGAGCGCGTCGTGATCGCGGCCGTCGACCGTGACCGCGGACCAGCCCGCGGCCTCGAAACGGGCGGCGATGCCGCCGGGCCGGGCATGGCTGGCGGAGGAGTTGTCGACGACGACGGTGTGCAGTTGCTCGAGCCGGGCGGGCCCCGCGAAGGCGATCGCCTCGTGGTTGCTGCCCTCGTCCAGCTCGGCGTCCCCGATCAGCACCCAGACCCGCGGCTCGCGCAGCCCCTGCGCACGCAGCCCCAGCGCCGTGCCGACCCCGATCGGCAGCCCGTGCCCCAACGACCCACTGCCGATCTCGGCCCCCGGCACGAGCACGCGGTCGGGGTGGTGTCCGAGCGGAGAGTCGTACGAGCCGAACCCCGGCAGCCAGTCCACGGGCACAAAGCCCTTGGCGGCGAGCACCGCGTAGTACGCCATAGGGCCGTGTCCCTTGGACAGCAGGAACCGGTCGCGTTCCGGATCGCCCATCCGCTCCGGCGCCACCCGCAGCACCCGGTCGTACAGCACCCACAGCACGTCCAGCGTGGACGTCGCCGCCGGGCCGTGCTTCTCGTCGCCCGTCATCAACCGCATAAGCCGGGGCAGGTCCTCGTATGCGTACGTGCGCCGCATTTCCTCGGTGATCGTCATGTCGACGATCGTGCAACCTCAACCAAACTTCAGGTCAAGCGTCGCCGCCGGCTGCCCTTCTCGGCCCCGGATTAAAGCCATGCGCGACCATCGACCCGAGTGCGGTATGGTTTCCATGCACGTTCGGCCAGGGGAAACCCCAGGTCAGACAGGCACCGGGACGTGGCGCAGCTTGGTAGCGCACTTGACTGGGGGTCAAGGGGTCGCAGGTTCAAATCCTGTCGTCCCGACGGTGTGAAGGGTCTTCGCAGGCGGAAGCCTGCGGGGGCCCTTTTCGTATGCGTCGGTTTCCGCTCCGGGCCCGTGCGCGCCCGCCACTCGTCGAGCTCCCCCAATGCTCCGAATGCCTGGACTCCGGCCGTCTGCCGTACCCCTGCCACACGAAGTGGCCTCGCCCGGCACAGAGTGATCTCTTCGCTTCCGTGCTCCCTCCCGAACTTTCGAGGAAAGGGCGAAGATGTCCCGCTCGACCGTGAGCCCGCAGCCGGCTCGCCGCTTCCGCATGCTGGCGCCCGTCGCCGTCGTCCTCTACCTGGTGGCCGCTCTCCTCGTCGGCACCGCGACGCCCGCCGCCGCACTGACCAAGCCGGTGATCAACGGGCCCGTGTTCAACGACCCCTTGGGCTCGCCGGCGCAACAGAGCGCGATCTTCACCCAGCTGGTCCGGCTGATCGACGCGACGCCCGCCGGGGCGACGATCCGCGGCTCGATGTACGAGTTCCAGGACCAGGGGGTCGCCGACGCGCTGCTCGCCGCCGACCGGCGCGGCGTCAACGTCAAGCTCATCGTCGACGAGTCCACCTATGAGGGCACCGCAGGCGTCGCGTACGACAACCCGGTGTACCGGGCCCTCAAGGACGGCCTGGGCAACAATGACGCCGCCCGCTCCTGGATCGTCGTCTGCGACGACAAGTTCGAGGACGACGACGGTGTGGACGACGTCGTGCGCGGCTGCCTGAGCGTCGCCCCGCCCGCACCGGCGTACAACCACAACAAGTACTTCATCTTCTCGAAAATCGGGCCCTTCGACGACGGCACCAGCTACTCGAAGGTCGTCTTCCAGACCTCCTCGAACCTCTCCGACTGGTACAAGGTCGAGTCCTTCAACGACGCCGTGACCTTCGTGAACCCCACCGTGTACGACGGCTACGCGTCGTACCACGAGAAGCAGCGCGCCGGACGCTACCTCGCAGGCGGCAACAACCACGTGTACTTCTCCACCCCGACCGGCTCGACCTACCGGGCCTTCTTCTTCCCGCGCGGCGACGCCTCGTACAACAACCCGGCCACCGACACCATCGTCAACGCCCTGAACGAGGTCAGCTGCGCCTACACCGGCACGGACGGGCTGCGGCACCAGACCGACATCCGCATCGTGGTGCACGCCTTCTACGGCTCGCGCGTCCAGGTCGCGGACAAGCTGGCCCAACTGCGCGGCAGGGGCTGCTGGATCGACATCATCTACGCCGAGAGCGACTCCAAGATCACCAGCAAGCTCACCGCCGCCGGCATCCAGCACCGCAGGTGCCGCATCCCCAACGGCCCGGGAATCGACGTCCGTCCGCACAACAAGGAGATCCTGATCGACGGCGACTACGGCGGCAGCATCACACCGCGCGTCTACACGGGCAGCGCCAATCTGGCCGGGTCGTCGCTGCGCTCGGCCGACGAGGCACTCGTACGGATCGTCAGCGCGTCGTACCACGCGAAGTATCTGAGCACCTTCTACAAGATCCGCGCGGCCTGCGGCGGTTGACGGGCCTCACACTCCCGTCGGAGTTTGCCCTGCCATTGCCCCTTCATGACCGTATGACTACAGACGTGTAGTCATGATGGTCCGGGCATGGGTAAGGCATGCCTTCGCTAACTTGTGCCGGCTCGGCCGGGACCAGGCAGGGGAAGGGCCGTATGTGGGACGACGCGTTTCCGAGTTTCCTGATCGGACTGCGAGAAGGACTCGAAGCGGGACTCATCGTCTCCATCCTGGTCGCCACACTGGTCCGGGCCGGCGCCAAGTCCCGTCTGCCGCAGGTGTGGACGGGCGTACTCGCCGCCATCGCCCTGTCGATGAGCTTCGGTGCGGTTCTCACCTTCACCGCCGCGTCCCTGTCGGCGACCGCCCAGGAGGCGTTCGGCGGCACCCTCAGCGTGATCGCCGTCGCGTTCGTCACGGCGATGGTCTTCTGGATGCGCCGCTCGGCCCGCAGCCTCTCCGGTGAGATCAAGGAGAGGGTCACCGGTGCACTCGGCATGGGCGCGGGCGTGCTGGTCGTCACCTCCTTCCTCGCGGTGGGCCGGGAGGGCCTGGAGACCGCATTGTTCCTGTGGACCACCGCTCAGGCGGCGGGCGAGTCCGCGGGCCCTCTCACCGGCGCCGGCATCGGACTGGTCCTCGCCGGCGGGTTGTGCTGGGGCCTGTACCGCCGGGTGCTGAAGATCAACCTGACGAAGTTCTTCACCGCCACCGGCGTCGTCCTCATCGTGATCGCCGCCGGCGTCCTCGGCTACGGCCTGCGCGACCTCCAGGAGGGCGGCGTCCTGCCGGGCAACACGGCCTACGCCGTCGACCTGAGCGGCAGCGTCGACGCCGGCTCCTGGTACAGCACCCTCGTCCAGGGCGTTTTCAACCTGACCCCGACGATGACCTGGCTCCAGGTCATCGGCTACGTCGGCTATCTCGCCGTCGTCATGACCCTGTTCGTCCGCGGTGTCCGCGCCACGACCCGGACCGCACAGCCCGAGCCGGCGAAGCAGCCGGGGGAGACGGCGGGGAAGGCCGGGAAGAAGCCCGCGAAGAGCCTCCGGCGCCCCGCCTGGGTCGTCCCCGTCGCCGTCGTCGCGGTCCCGGCGGTGATCGCCTCGCTGGTCGTCGCCTTCGGCCGCTCCAAGCCGGCCTCCGCGCAGACGATCGCGGTCTCCGAGAAGGAGTGCGGCAGCGGCTTCACCGCGCCCAAGCCGGGCCGGCAGATCTTCCAGATGCACAACACCGGCGGCAAGACCTCCGAGGTGTACCTGATCGACCCGTCGACGAGTGCCGTCTACGGTGAGATCGAGGGACTGGCCCCGGGCACCACCCGTGCCCTGGTCGCCACCGTCGCCGGCGGCACCTACGCCTGGCGCTGCGTGCCCACCGGCGGCACCGCCGTCACCTCCAAGGCCGTCCGCGTTACCGGCGGCGGCAGCGCCAAGGCCGTCGTGCCGGTCTCGGAGAGGGACCTCGCCGTCCCGCTCCGGCAGTACAAGTCGTACGTCGACCAGGGCCTGGCCACCCTCGTCGCGCAGACGCGGACCCTCGACGACGACATCAAGGGCGACCACCTCGACAGGGCCCGCACCGACTGGCTCACCGCGCACCTCACCTACTCCTCCCTCGGCGCCGCCTACGGCACCTTCGAGGACTTCGACAAGAAGATCAACGGCAGGGCCGACGGGCTTCCGGACGGCGTGCGGGACAAGGACTTCGCCGGGTTCCACCGTCTTGAGTACGGCCTGTGGCACGGCGAGTCGGCGGCCGGTCTCAAGGCCCCGGCCGGCCGGCTCGTCGCCTCGGCCGCCGGGCTCCAAAAGGCGTTTCCCGCCCAGGACTTCGACCCCTCCGACCTGCCGCTGCGCGCCCACGAGATCCTGGAGAACACCCTGCAGTTCGAGCTCACCGGCGACACCGACGAGGGCAGCGGCACCAACCTCGCCACCGCGACCGCCAACCTGGCCGGCACCCGCGAACTGCTCACCGTACTGAGACCGCTGCTGACCACTCGCGCACCGAAGCTGCTGCCGACCGTCGACGCCGACATCGCCCGCCTGCACCAGCTCCTCGACGGTGTACACCACGGCACCACCTGGACCCCCGTGGACCAGCTGGACGCCACCACCCGGGCCCAGATCAACGGCGTCACCGGGCAGCTCCTGGAGGACCTGTCGCCCGTCCCCGACCTGCTGGAGATCAGGAAGGCCGCCTGATGACCGCCCAGCACCCCGCGCCCATGGAAGGAAACCACCCCATGCCGTCCGCCGAAACGCCCGCCTCGCCGGGCGGCTGCCCCGCCGGTCACGGCCGCCGCTCCTTCGTGAAGTCGGCGCTCGGTGCCGGGGCCGCCGGTGCGGTCCTGGCCGGCGGGGGATTCGCTCTCAGCGAGGCCGGCGCGACCCAGGCGCAGGCCGCGGACACCGCGAACGCGGCGAAGGTGCCCTTCCACGGAGTCCACCAGGCGGGCATCCTCACCCCCACCCCGACGGCGGCCACCTTTGTCTCCTTCGACGTCATCGCCCGGTCCCGCACGGAACTGGCCGACCTGTTCAGGACGATCAGCGAACGGGCCCGCTTCCTCACCGAGGGCGGCACCCCCACCGACCTCGGGGTGGGCGCCCCGCCCTCCGACAACGGCATCCTCGGCCCCGTCGTCCCCGCCGACGCACTCACCGTCACCGTCGGTGTCGGCGCCTCCCTCTTCGACGACCGCTACGGTCTCGCCAAGGCCAAGCCGACCCGCCTCACGCCGATGCGGACCTTCCCCAACGACAACCTGAAGGCCGCCGAATGTCACGGGGACCTCTCCCTGCAGATCTGCGGCAACCGCCAGGACACCGTGCTGCACGCGCTGCGCGACATCGCCAAGCACACCCGCGGCGGCATGCAGATCAAGTGGCGGATCGACGGTTTCCAGAACGCACCGCGCCCCACCGGCGCCCAGCGCAACCTGCTCGGCTTCAAGGACGGCATCGCCAACCCGGACGTCCGCTCCGCCCGTGAGACCAGCCGTCTGATCTGGGTCGGCGAGGGACAGGGCGAACCCGCCTGGGCGACCGGCGGCAGCTATCAGGTGATCCGCATCATCCGCATGCTGGTCGAGTTCTGGGACCGGGTCTCGCTCAGCGAGCAGGAGCTGATGTTCGGCCGCCGCAAGGACACCGGCGCCCCGCTCGACGGAGCCACGGAGACCGACATCCCCAACTACGCCAAGGACCCGAAGGGCAACGCGATCCCGTTGGACGCCCACATCCGCCGGGCCAACCCACGCACGGCCAGGACCGACAACTCCCGCATCCTGCGCCGCGGTTACAACTACGACCGGGGCATCGACAGCGTCGGCAACCTCGACATGGGCCTGGTCTTCTGCTGCTACCAGCAGGACGTCAAGCGGCAGTTCGAGGCCACCCAGACCCGCCTGATCGACGAACCCCTCGTCGACTACATCTCCCCGACCGGTGGCGGCTACTTCTACGCCCTGCCCGGCGCCAGGCACTCCTCCGACTGGCTCGGGCGCGCGCTGCTGGATGTCTGAGGGCGGCCCTACGGTTTGTAGGGTGAGAGATGGGTGAGAAGAAGCCGGCCCCTCCACAAGGCCGCCCAGCAGGCGACGGAGCTACCGCCGGCGGATGGCCTCCGCTCTCGTGGAACCTCTCCCGTCAAGCACTTACCCACACGCTGTAGTAGATGGTTTTGAGTCGCTGAACGCACGTGGGTGCCGCCCAATGGAGACACGGCGGAGGAGGCGGTCGCGTGATGGACGCCCATCGCGCCGGAACGGACCTGATGGCGCCGCCTCCGACCCGGGTCGCGGTGCTCGGCGTTCCGGAGGCCGGCCCCCAGCAGCTGCATCGCGGGATGACGCTGGTGGCCACGATCAGCCTGTTCATCGGGACGCGTGCGGCCTGGACCACCGCAATGGAATCCCGCCCGGCCATCGCTGGGGCGATCTCCGTCTGCTACGCCTCGATCCTGGTCTGTGCCGTCCTCGCTCTCTTCGTACGCACCCTACGAGCCCTGGTCCGGGTGGACGCGGCGGTGCTGGTGACCGCTGTGGCCCTGGTGACCTGCGGCTATCTGCTCGACCACGCGGGCACCGACGAAGGCGTACTGACCGCCCAGGCCGCGAACCAGATCCTGCACGGCCATCCGGTCTACGGCCAACCCTGGCCCTGGCTCTTCGGCACTGCGCGCGTCGGGATCACCAAGACCATGTCCGGCGGTGCCGACTACACCTACGGCTACCCGCCGCTGACCGCCCTGCTCGCCGCCCCGGTGCATGCCGTGGTCCACTCGACGGCGGCCGCCACCCTGGTGACCACCAGTGCGCTCCTCGTCTCCGCGGTCCTGTTGTGGTTCCTGCTGCCGGCACCCTGGCGCTCCGCGGCCACCGCGGTCTGTCTCGGCTTCGGCTTCCTGCCCCACTACGCCTACGCCGGCTACCCGGCGATCACGGCCCTCGCCCTCCTCATCCCCGTGGCGGTCCGCTGGCCCGCCACCGGCTCCGGCGGCCGTCTCGGGCCGGGCGGAGTGCTGCGGGCGGCCTGTCTGGGCGCCGCCTGCGCCGCCCAGCAACTCGCCTGGTTCCTCGCCCCGTTCCTCCTGATCGGCCTGTACGCCGTCAGACGCGGCGAACTCGGCCCCAGGCGGGCGCTTGCCGTCATCGCCCGATATGCCGCCACGGCTGGACTCGCCTGGGCCGCCGTCAACGCCTACTTCGCCGTCCAGGAGTTCTCCGCCTGGCTGCATGGTGTGTTGCTGCCCCTGGACCAGAAGGCGATCCTGCACGGCCAGGGCCTGATGGGCATCTCCTACTACTTCACCGCGGGCAGCAGCCGCCTCGACTACTACTCCTACGGCAGTCTGCTGCTTCTGTTCGGCCTGCTCGCCGCCACGCTGCTGTTCGTCCGGCGCCTCGGCCCCGCGATCACCGTGCTGCCCTGGTGCTCGTTCTACCTGGCCACCCGTTCCCAGGACGGCTACTTCCTGATGATGACCCCGCTGTGGCTCGCGGTCGCCGCCACCGTCCCGGCCGCCGCGTTCGCCACCGCCTGGCAGCCGCGTCTGCCCGGCGTCACCGGCCGCCGCGCGAAGGCCGCCGTGGCCGCGGGGCTGCTCGTACCCGCCTTCGCGTGCGTGGCGATCGCCGCCGCAAGCCCACCGCCCCTGCGCATGAGCCTCGCGCCCCGCTACGCCACGCACGAGTCGCGCGCCGGCGTCACAGCCATCGACGTACGGGCCGTCAACATCACGGGCACGACCCTCGCCCCGCACTTCGCCAGCCGCACCGGCCAGGGCGCCTCCAACTGGTGGACCATCGCCTCCGGTCCGGCCGGCCTGGCCCCGCACGCCTCCGCCGAATACGTGGTCGAACCCCCCGGTGGTTTCCGCGCCCTCCCGAGCGGCACGCATGAACGCACCTATCTCATCGCCGTCACCGGCACCCCGATGACGATCACCACCGCCCCTATCCCGCCCGCCCGGCCGTCGACCCGGTGAGGTAACGGGTTCTTGGACCGGTTCGCGACGGCCGCGGCAGCTCCGTACGGGAATGGTCAGTGCCTACGGGTCCTTGCGGGATCGCCCCGCGACGGAGAGGGGCCGGGTTGGTCCAGGGGGTCCCGCGGTCGGAACACCCAGGTCCGGTACGCCCCGAAGCGGAAGCCGGTGGCGGCGGCCAGGCCCACGGCCTTGAACAGGTTGCTCTGCAGGGCGCTGTCCCAGCCGAACCAGTAGGTGGCCGCGTACAACACGCCGTTCTCGACGACCAGGCCGATGACGCTGAACACGAAGAACAGCGTGAACTGACGGGCCGGCCGGTGCTTGTCCCGGTCGCGGTAGGCGAAGTAGCGAAAGCCCAGGTAGTTGACGAGGAGCGCCACGCTGGTGCCGATGACGCTGCACCGCACCACGGGAAGGTGCGTGGCCGCGCGGCACAGGTTGAACACCGCGAAGTTCACCGCCACGCCGAGACCGCCGACCAGAGCGAACCTCACGATCTCGCCCGTCAGCGCACGACGGGTGCGGCTGCCCGGCGGCCGATCAGGAGCGGAAGCCGACGTGTACATGGTCGTGATGGGTGGGGTCGCTGAAGAACTGTCCCAGGGTGCCGCCGCCGAGCTGTACCGGGCCGCCGACGTTGTAGGAGCCGGTCGCCGCCGCGTCACGCATGAACGACTCGATCAGCCGGCGGGGGGTGGCCGAGTCGACCACGGAGCGGCCGTTGATCTGCCAGACGTCGAACGCCCGGCCGTGCGGGTGGTCGCTGGGGCGGGAGGTGCCGAAGACGTCCAGCGGATGGCCCGAGCGGATCACGCTCAGGTTCATCCGGTACGTGCCCGCCAGCCGCAGCATCGCCTCCAGCACGGTGGTGTGGATGTGCCCGCTGCGCACGTCGGCCCGTGCGGCGGGCGGCAGACCGATACGCGAGTCGTCCAGCACCTTGCGTGCGGCCGGAGGCAGCGACGAGGCCGCCGGGCCCGGGCGGGCCGGATGCAGGGCGGTGACCGTCCACCGCGGCTGCGCGCGGCTGAGCCGCACGTCCACGGTGGTACCGCCCGCAGTGACGGCGTCCGCCCGGCGGGTCCACTGCCGACAGACCACCAGCACACTGGCCGTGTCGGTCAGGATCCCGCCGTACTGGGCGTCCACCACCTGCAGCACGGCCTCGTCGGCGGAGGCCAACAGCGGTCCGGCCTGGCCGGCGAGGCCCGGAGCCAGCCCGAGGGCGGACACCCGGCTCCGCCCCGCGACCGTGCCCTGCTCTCCGGTGCGCCAGCTGCCGAGAGCTTCGATGAGCTGTACGGCGCGCAGTTTGACCTGCGGATCGACATCGTCGCGGCTGGGGCGCCAGAGGGTGGCGCGCGGGAGTGCCGAACGGGCTCCGGGGGTGCCCACACCGGACGTCGACCGCGGGCTCGGGGGGACCCCTGTCTGCCGGGTACCCGACGCGGTGACATGACGGCCGCCGCTCGAACAGGCTGCGGCGCCGAACGCCAAGCCACCCACCGCAAGGAGTACCGTCCGTCGACCGACCGGGGATGCCGGCTGCCCGAAGTCGCGCATCAATCAGCCATCCCTTCCTCGCTCGGAAGGCGTGCCTCGACAATCACCCTACGTCTTGTCGGGTGATGCCGCGCGCACCAGCTACAAGGTGCGAAATGGCTCGCCCTCATACCCACGCCGTATGCGGTGCTCCGCCTCGAGGAGGAGATGAGCGCGCCACCTCGTGCAGTGCCACCAGGCAAGAGTGCGGGCACGGGCACGATGCCCCGGCGCACCTTCTCCCGCCAGGCTGGTCGTTCACCCGAACCCAGACCTGGAGATCCGTTTCTCGTGGCTATCTTGCTCTATCGGATGGGCCGGACCGCCTTCCAACGGCGCTGGCTCGTGGCGTTGTTGTGGGCCGTGCTCCTCGGCGCCGTCGGCCTCGGGGCCGCCAAGGCTCCCGCCGCCTCCGACGACGGCACGTCCTTCATGCCCGGCATCGAGGCGCAGAAGGCCTTCGACCTGATCGCAGAGCGCTTCCCCGGCTCGGCGGCCAACGGGGCGAACGCGCGGATCGTGTTCATCGCGCCCGACGGGGAGAAGGTGACCGCGGCCGACAACCGTGCCGCCATCGGCTCGCTCGTGACGGACGCCGCCGACGACCCGCAGGTCTCCGGTGCCGTGAACCCGTTCACGGCGGGCGCGGTGAGCAAGGACGGCTCCACCGCCTATGCCACGGTGAACTACAAGGTGAAGGCCGACGACCTCACCGACGCCGACAAGACCGCCCTGGAAAAGGCCATCGACAAGGCGCGCGCCTCCGGCCTCACCGTCGAGGTCGGAGGCACCGCGCTCGCCGAGCAGCCCGCGGCGGGCGGCTCGGCCGAGGCCATCGGCATCGCGCTCGCCGCCGTAGTCCTGTTGATCACCTTCGGGTCCCTCGCGGCCGCCGGTCTGCCGCTGCTCACCGCCATCATCGGCGTCGGGGTCAGCATGGCTGCCATCATGGCGCTGGGCAGCACCTTCGGTCTGTCCATGACCACCGGGACGCTCGCCACGATGCTCGGACTCGCGGTGGGCATCGACTACGCCCTCTTCGTGGTCTCCCGCTACCGGGAGGAGCGCGCGAACGGGCACGAGCCGTGTGAGGCGGCCGGCCTTGCCGTCGGCACGGCCGGCTCCGCGGTGGTCTTCGCCGGCCTCACGGTCGTCATCGCGCTGGCCGGACTGTCGGTGGTCGGCGTTCCGATGCTGACCAAGATGGGGCTGTGCGCCGCGGGCGCCGTGATCGTCGCCGTCCTGGTCGCCCTCACCCTGGTCCCCGCGCTGCTCGGGATGTGGCCCGAGGCCGTACTCTCCCGTCGTACTCGCAAGCGGGGCCCGGCAGTTGGGCGGTCCGACAACGGCGGTTCCCGGTGGGCGCGGTTCGTGCTGCGCCGCCCGAAGGCGGTGCTGGTGGCGTGTATCGCCGGCCTGGGCGCTCTCGCCCTTCCCGTCACCCATCTGGAGATGGGCATGCCGGGGGCCGAGTCCAAGCCGGTCTCGTCGACGGAACGACGTGCCTACGACGCGCTCGCGGACGGCTTCGGCGCGGGCTTCAACGGGCCGCTGACGATCGTGGCGGACGTCAGGGGCGCGGCCGATCCCAAGGCGGCCGTGCAGGAGATCGCCGAGGAGGTCGGCGTCACCCGCGGGGTCGTGTCCGTCTCCGCCGCACAGTTCAACAAGGCCGGTGACGCCGCGCTGTTCTCGGCGGTTCCGGCCACCGGCCCGAACGACGAGAAGACCAAGGACCTAGTGCAGAGCATCCGTGCGGAACGCCCCGGCCTGGAGCGGAGGACGGGGGCGACGTTCGAGGTCACCGGTTCCACCGCGATGAACATCGACGTCGCGCAGGCGCTGCAGGACGCACTCGTGCCCTACCTGGCCGTCATCGTCGGCCTGGCCATGGTCCTGCTGCTGGTCGTCTTCCGTTCCCTGCTCGTGCCGGTCAAGGCCGCCTTCGGGTTCCTGCTGTCGGTGCTGGCCGCGCTCGGCGCGGTCGTGGCGGTCTTCCAGTGGGGCTGGGGAGCGGGGCTGCTGGGCGTGGAGCAGTCCGGGCCGATCATGAGCCTGATGCCGATCTTCCTGGTGGGCATCGTCTTCGGGCTGGCCATGGACTACGAGGTGTTCCTCGTCGCCCGTATGCGGGAGGCATACGTCCACGGGGACCGGGCCCCGCAGGCGGTCGTCACGGGATTCCGGCACAGCGCACGGGTGGTCGTGGCCGCAGCCGTGATCATGATGGCGGTCTTCTCCGGGTTCATCGGCTCTGGCGAGTCCATGATCAAGACCATTGGTTTCGGTCTCGCCGTCGCGGTGCTGTTCGACGCCTTCGTGGTACGGATGGCGCTCGTGCCCGCGGTTCTGGCCCTGCTCGGCGACAAGGCGTGGTGGCTGCCGCGGTGGCTGGACCGGCTGCTGCCCGACGTCGACGTCGAGGGCACCGGGCTCACCACCCGGTCCGCGCCCGGCACCGGTCCGGCAGCTGTCGAGCCCGCCCCGCAGGAGCCGGCCCGTACCTGATGCGCGAGTAATCTGCCTTGGGAACCATCTCGGAGCGTGATGAGCACAAACTGGCAGCGCCGGGCAGCGACCCGTCCGAAAGCCGTCGAAGCGGCGAAGCTGGTCCTGCTCTTCGCCCTCACGGTCGCCGGTGTCCTCCTCACCCGGGCGGTCCTGCCCGAACGGCCGGCCCTGTGGCCCGGCCTCCTCCTGTCCGCCGTCGCCTGCGGCGCGCTGCACCGGCGCCGCAGCCGCCCCCTCCAGGCGCTCGCGGTCGCCTTGCTGTGCACCATGGGCCTGGGTGCCGTCGGCTATCTCCTGACCCCCGGGGTGATGGGTCCGCTCCTGGTCGCGCAGTACGCCACGAGCGTGCACACACCCCGCCGCACCACCTGGAACAGCGCGCTGGCGGCCGCCGCCGGCATGGTCGGCGCGGGGCTGTTCGGCAAGGCCTTCCACGGCTCACTGATCCTCGCCGTCGTCAACCCGGCGGCATGGGTGCTGCTGTCCGCGGCGTTCGGCAGCTACATCCGGGTGCGTCGCGAGTACGCGGCGGCCCGCGCCGAGCACGCCGCCCGCGAACGGGAGGAGGAGGCCCGCCACCGGGTGATCCAGGAACGTATGCGCATCGCGCGGGAGTTGCACGACGTGGTCGCCCACCATCTGACGCTGGCCGACGCCCAGGCCGCCACCGCGGCCCACCTCTCCCGCACCCACCCCGAGCAGGCCTTCGACATCATCGGCAAGCTGCCCGGGACCACGGCCGCGGCACTGCGCGAACTCAAGGCAACCGTCGGACTGCTGCGCGAGGACACCGACACCGCCGACCTGGCCCCCGCGCCCGGACTGCGCCAACTGCCCGAGCTGGTCGACGCCTGCTCGGCGGCCGGACTGCAGGTGACGGTCGCCGTCGAAGGACAGGCGCGCCGGCTCACCCCCGTACTCGACCTGACGGCGTACCGGATCATCCAGGAAGCACTGACCAACGTCACCAAGCACGCCGCCACCCGCACCGCACAGGTCCGTCTCTCCTACACACCCGACCACCTGACCCTGACCGTCAGCAACGACACCGCCGCCGAAAGCCCGGCGCCCGCCCGCGGCCCCGGAGGCGGTTTCGGTCTGCTCGGCATGCGCGAGCGCGCCACCGCCGTGGGCGGCACCTTCCATGCCGGCCGCCGGCCGCATGGCGGCTTCGAGGTCGCCTGCACGCTTCCGCTCGACGGCCACGCCGACGGTCACCCCGCCGCCGACGACGACAGCCGCGACCACAGCCCAGACGAAAGCCACGACGAACGCCACGACTCACGCCACGACGAAGGCCCCGCCACATGACCATCCGCGTCCTGCTCGCCGACGACCAGGCCCTGCTGCGGGCCACCTTCCGCATCCTCATCGACTCGGATCCGGGCCTGACCGTCGTGGCGGAGGCCGCCGACGGACAGGAGGCCGTCGACCTCACCGCGACCCACCGGCCCGACGTGGTCATCATGGACATCCGCATGCCGGACGTCGACGGAGTGGCGGCCACCGCCGCCATCTGCTCCCGGCCGGAGCTGTCGGCGACGCACATCCTCATCCTCACCACCTTCGAGAACGACGAGAACGTCGCCAAGGCCCTGCGGGCCGGTGCGAGCGGCTTCCTCGGCAAGGGCGTCAGCCCGGAGGTCCTGCTGTCGAGCATCCGCACCGTCGCGGCCGGCGACTCCCTGCTCTCCCCGGCCGCCACCCGGACCCTCATCACCCGCTTCCTGGCCACCCCGGACACCGACGACTTCCTCGCCCTGCCCGAGGCGGTCAAGGCCCTGACCGACCGCGAACGCGAGGTCGTGGCGCTGGCCGCGCACGGCAGGTCCAACGCCGAGATCGCCGAGCGACTCGTCCTGAGCCCGCTGACCGTGCGCAGCCACATCCAGCGGGCCATGACCAAACTCGACGCCCGCGACCGGGCCCAGCTCGTCGTCATCGCGTACCAGAGCGGCCTGGTCAAACCGCGTCCGGATACGGGCAGTTGACCCGCATCGGGGCTCCCCGCAGCAGCGGCAGGGAGCCCCGAAGAGGAGAACCCGGCCCAGCGGCCGGGCGCCCGGTCCGTGTAGGCGGAGAAGGAGCCGGAGCTCGGGTTCGCCGCGGCCGTCTCGCCGAGCACGGAGGCATGGCGGAGCTCTGATGCCAACCGGAGGGGTCAGGGGGACCCAACGGGGCAGCCGTGCTCAGTGGCGCGGGGAGCGGCGGACGGTGAGGACGGCGATGTCGTCGTGGCTGCGGTCGGCGTCGGTGAACGCGCGGGCGTCCTCGTGCAGTGCCCGGGGCAGTTCGGTGGGGGAGAGGCCGAGGTGCTTGGTCAGTCGCTCGTCGAGCGGGTAGAACGAGCCGTCGTCGGCGCGGGTCTCGGTGAGGCCGTCGGTGGTCAGCAGCAGCGTCGAACCGGCCGGGAACTCGAACCAGTTCACGGTCGTGGGCTCGGCGGCCAGCTCGGCGAGACCGAGCGGGACACCCGAGTCCAGCGGCGGCGTGGTGACCAGGCCCTCGTGCATCAACCGGGGAGGAATGTGCCCGCAGTTGACGACCTGCGCCTCGTCGCCCGCGTCGACGCCGACGATCAGCGCGGTGACGAACCGCTCGTCGTCGCCGGTCTGTTCGGCGTAGGAGTTGTGGCGGACCACCGCGGCGTCCAGGGCGTCGACGAGCGCGGTGAGGGTGGGCTCCCGGTGGGCCGCCTCGCGAAAGGCGCCGATGACGGCGAACGCGGCGCCCACCGCGGCCAGCCCCTTGCCCTGTACGTCGCCGATCAGCACCCGGGTGCCGAAGGGCGAGGCGACCACGTCGTAGATGTCGCCGCCGACGAGCCGGTCCTCCTGCACGGGCTCGTAGACGCCGTTGACCAGGACGTCGTCGGTGACCAGGGGCAGCGGGTGCAGGATGTGCCGCTGCATGGCCGCGGCGGTGGAGCGCAGCCGCAGCATCTCGTGTTCGCGCCTGATGCGCCGATGACAGGCGTAGCCGGAGGTCACACCGAGCGCGAGGGTGAACAGCACCAGCAGGAGCCGGTCGAGCCAGTGCCCGCCCGCCGGGGCCCGCACCAGCGCGGTGGTGGTGACGACCAGCGAGGTCCATGCCGCGACGAACCCCGTCTGCCGGACGGTGCACAGCGCCGACGCCGTCCCCGGCAGGAAGACCAGCAGCCCCAGCAGCCACACCTCGGACCCGGACAGCACGCCCAGGACCTCCACCAGGAGCGTCACCGACACCACGCCCACGACCAGTTCGGCGTTGCGCGGGGGCGCGATGGCGTCGGAGACTTCGGCGGGTCTCTTCCGGCGGCTACCGGTCATGGGGACTCCCGGGCAGGTGGTGATCACCATCTACGTTATGGCAGGCCCCGCCCACTTGCCGAAGTCCGGTGCAACCCCGCGCCCCTTAAGGGGCGCGGGGCAGCATCGATTTGCGGCTCCGCCGCGGGGCGCCACCAGCCACGACGGCGCCGCGGACGACAGACGGCCCATCGCGGCACCACCAGCGGAGCGCCTACTCGACGTCGACCGGACCGTCGTCCGACTTCTGCTCCTTGCCCGAGTGCAGCTGGAGCAGCCCGCTGACGCCGCCCTCCTCGGGGCGGCGGTTTTCCGTGGCGTCCTGGCCGTTCAGGTTCTGCCGGACCGAGTCGAGGATGGTCAGGCCCTGGGAGACCAGTCCGGCGGCGATCTCGCCCAGGCCGTCCGCGCCGTTGAGGACGTTGACGTTGGCGCCCGCCAGGCCGCCGGCCGCCTCCTTCACGATCTGCGGGAGCTGGTCGATCAGCATCCGGTCGAGCGCGACCCGGTCGTAGGAGGCCGCCGCCTCGGCCTGGATCTTCATGCGCTGCGCCTCGGCGGCGGCGAGCACCTTGATCCGCTCGGCCTCGGCCTCGGCGGGCTTCACGATCTCGGCCACCAGCTGCTGCTGGCGGAGCTTGGCCTGGCGCAGGGCCAGATCCGTCTGGGCGTCGAGCACCTCCTGCTGGGCATGCGCCTGCGCCAGCGGTCCGGCCTGGGAGGCCTTCGCCTGGGCGCGGTCCACCTCGGCCGAGTACTCCGCCTTGACCACGGCGGTCTGCCGGGCGTACTCGGCCTGGTTGCGGGCCGCCGCCTGCTCCGCCTCGACCGAGGCCTGGGTGGCCTGCGCCTGGGCGATCTGGGCCTGGCGCTGGATGGCCGCCTTGTGCGGTGCGGACATCGCGTCGATGTAGCCGACGTCGCCGTCGTCGATCGACTGGATCTGCAGCGAGTCCACGATCAGGCCGATCTTCGCCATCTCGGTCTTCGAGGTGTCCAGGACCTCCGCGGCGAGCTTCTGCCGCTCCGTGACGATCTCCTCGACCGTCATCGAGCCGATGATGGCGCGCAGGTGGCCGGCGAAGATCCGGCCGGTCAGCACCGACATCTGGTCCTGGTCGGAGAGGAAGCGCTGGCCCGCGTTGATGATGCTCTCGGTGTCGTTGCCGACCTTGAACGCGATGACGGCGCGGACGTGCAGGGCGATGCCCTGCCGGGTCACACAGGTCTCGGTGACCTCGGACTCGCACATCGAAAGGGTGAGGAAACGGGTCTTGCGGAAGATCGGGAGCACGAACTTGCCGTGCCCCGTCACCACTCGGAACGGCGCGCCCCCCAGTCCCCGCCGGCCTCCCGAGATCAACATCGCCTCGTCGGGAGCGGGAACGCGGTATCCGAACATGTTTCTTTCTACTCCTCAGTCTGCGCCGACGGTGTCGCCGCCCAGCGCGTCCAATGGATCCACCCACTCGATGACGCCGACCTCTCGGCATCCGCGCGACTCGATCACGAGCACGGTCGCCCCCGTGGGCAGGGGATCTTCGGACCAGGCGAGGAAGGTCTCGGAGCCGCCTCTCACCCGCACCAGGATTTCGCCGGGCCCCGCGGATCCGCGGGTTCCGACGAGCACCTTCCCCGTGCAGCCGATCACGGCTTCGTCCTGCGGCATCATGGCCGCTCTCCTATGTTCTGGCCCACGATTCAGACGATAGACCTACCTGGGGCGGGGACCCAACGGGCATGTCGATTCGGCTCGCGCCGCAGAGTCGCCGCCGGCCCCGACCGCCGGGGATTTCGGCTTCGTGCAATCGGCGGACTGCGCTGGACTCCCTCTACGGAAAGGGCAGTTGCCTGCTTCCTGCCTCTGGCCGCGGAGACATACCGGGCGGTATACAGACTCCGTCGCGTGTGATGCCCGTGCTCTCGGTGCCGGTTCCGCGCGACGTCCGGGTCTCAGGGGGAGGAATCGCATGGCGGACGAGACGCGTTCGGGCTCAGCGGCGAGACGTCGCAGGCGGGGGATCGCGGTGGGGGCGGCGCTCGGAGGCTGCGCCCTCGTCGCGGCGTCCACGACGCCGGCCGCGGCGGACGGCGGCGGGGGGTACGGCCGGGACACACGCTATGTGTCGCTCGGGGACTCCTATACGGCGGGCCCCCTCATCCCGCAGCAGGTGGACGCCAACTGCGCCCGCTCCGACCACAATTACCCCTCGATCGTGGCGGCGGCGCGAAGGGTGACCGCGTTCAAGGACGTGAGCTGCAGCGGAGCGACCACCGAGAACATGTGGAAGGCGCAGGGCACCAACGGGCCCCAGCTGGACGCGCTGAACCGGGCCACCGACCTGGTGACGGTCCAGATCGGCGGCAACGACGTCGGTTTCAGCTCCATCATCGGCACCTGCGCCAAGCTCAGCTCCCAGGATCCGACGGGAGATCCCTGCCGGCGCTACTACTCCTCGTCCGGGATCGACCAGCTGTCCCTCGACATCGCGCGGACGGCGCCGAAGATCGACGCGGTGCTGCGGGCCGTGCACGCCAGGGCGCCGCACGCCCGGGTGCTCGTCGTCGGCTACCCCGACCTGCTGCCCGACGACGGCAGCGGCTGCTACCCCTCGGTGCCGTTCGCTGCAGGGGACTTCCCCTATCTGCGGGACACCGGCAAGCGGCTGAACCTGATGCTTCGCCTGGTGGCCGCGTGGGACCGTGCGGAGTACGTCGACACCTACGGGCCCACGGTGGGCCACGACATGTGCAAGGCGCCCGACGTCCGCTGGCTCGAACCGCTCCAGCCGACCTCACCCGCCGCCCCCGCGCACCCCAACGCCAAGGGCGAGGAAGCGATGGCGCGTGCCGTTCTCGAACGTCTGGGCAAGCGAAACCACCAGGACTGAGCGGCTGCGGCGCCGATGTGCGCCCCATTGGTGTGACGTTGGGTACGCGAGTGATTGAAAGGTGCTGAACGGGCAACGTTCCCCTTCATGCTCCATTTCAAGCCCAGCACCTACAGTCCCCAGCAGGTGATTCGATGACGACGGCGACCAGGGCGCCCCGGTCGCCGTCCGCCACCGCACCCCCCGCCTCCACCAAGAGCGCCCCGACCGCTCCGGCGCCCTCGCTGCCGTCCCTCACCGGGCTGAGATGGATTGCCGCGCTGCTGGTCTTCGGACTGCACGTGCACAACTTCCACTATTTCGACGGCAGGGCCGGCTCCCTCGTCAACTGGGCGTTCGGCGCCGGCGCCACCGGGGTGTCGTTCTTCTTCGTGCTGTCCGGGTTCGTCCTGACCTGGTCCGCCCGGCCGGGCGACCGCGCGCCCGCCTTCTGGCGCCGCCGCATCGCCCGCATCCTGCCGGTGCACCTGGTCACCGCCGCCATCGCGCTGCTCATGGCCTACACGCTGGCGCATCAGTCGAAGCCGACCCTGAGCCAGGGGCTGGCCAATGTCCTGCTGGTGCATTCCTGGTGGCGCCCCTGGTGGCAGACGCTGGACCCGGTCAGCTGGTCACTGGCCTGCGAGGCTTTCTTCTACGCCGTCTTCCCGCTGCTGGCGCTGCTTCTGCGCCGTCTCGGCGCCCGGGGGTCGGCGGCGCTCGCCGGGGTGTCGGTGCTGGCGGTCCTGGCACTGGCGTGGGTGGACGCGCACCACTGGCTGGACCAGCCGATCGCGTCCCTCCCCGCCGCACGGCTGCCCGAGTTCGTCCTGGGCGTCGCCGTCGCCCGGCTGGTGCTGCTCGACCGGTGGCGCGGACCCGGCCTGGAGGCCTCGCTCGCCCTCGCGATCATCGGCTACTTCCTCGTCCCGCAGGTCACCGACGGCTACGCGCCCACCACCTGCACCGTCGTCGGCTTCGCCCTGCTCATCGCGGCGGCGGCCGTCGCGGATCTGCACGGTCTGCCCTCGATGTGGCGCCACCGGCGACTGGTACGGCTGGGGGAGCTCTCCTTCGCCTTCTACATGGTCCACCTGCTCGTACTGCGGGCCGGGACCAACCTCCTCGGCACGAAACCGCTCTACGGCCCGACGGCGGGGCTGGCCGTGACCACCGTCGCCTTCGCCGTGTCCCTCGGCCTGTCCTGGGTCCTGTACGAGGCGGTGGAACGCCCCGCGAGACGGCTGCTGCTGCGCCGCCGCCGCTCCGCCGAGCGCCGGCCGGTGGTCCGGCAGCCGGACGGCCAGGACGCCTAGCGCGCGTCTCTCCGATGCGCTGACCAGTTGATCGAATCGGCCTGTCCGACTACTGATCACTGCTGCTGTGTGGGACCGGATCTTGCCGCTGATGCCGGCCGATCCGGTCCGCGGGCGGCGGTCGGCCGACGGGCGCGCTCAGTGCTGTACTGCAAGTCCGGGGCAGTGACGCCGCATCGCGTCCAGGACCGCCTCAGGCGGCACCGGCAGGGTGTTTGTGGCCATGTTGGCCGGACCGAAGCCGAGTCGTGCGTTCATGGACGCGGTGCTGCGGACGAGCCTGGGTGCTCGAGCCAGATAGGCGTCCGGATCATGCAGCACCAGCTCGATGAACCACTGCGAGGCGTTACGTACCCGCTGCTCGCGCATCCGCACGGCGGCTATCTCGTCCCAGCCGAACCGGCCCAGCCGCACGTGGTCCACTCCCGCGTCGTCCAGCACCAACTCCGGTCGGGCGCGGAGCAGGCGCTGGATGATGAGCACCGAGCAGAACCCGAAGAAGGGCACGGCCAGCGCCCCTGCCACCGTCATCTTCAGGGTGCTGTGGGCGACCAGGAAAACAATGCCCACAGCGACGAAGACCAAAGAGCCGGCCAGCATGGCCCACACACGTCCCTTGGCGAGCGGGTAGACCGTCGGGGGCAGCGGAACGCCGTTTCTGATCACGGGCTCAGACGATAGGACCAGAGCCCTCGTCGGCGGAAGCCTTTTCGCTGTCGCGCACGCCTGGGTCTGATGGCCGGTCTGTTGCTGCCGCACTACGCGTCTCAGGCGAGGCCCCGCCCGCCCGGCGCTGCCGCGCTGCCCGGCAGCGGGGTTCTGGCCGGGCGGCCGGCGAGCACCTGGAGGATGTTGTCGACCGCGAGGTCCACCATGGCGGCCCGGGTCGCCTCGGTGGCCGAGCCGATGTGGGGGAGCGTCACCACACGGGGGTCGCCGACCAGCGGTGACAGCTCGGTGCCCATCGGTTCGCGCTCGAAGACGTCCAGCCCCGCTGAGTGGATGACTCCGTCGTGCAGGGCCTTCAGGAGCGCGTCCTCGTCGACGACGCCGCCGCGTGAGGTGCTGACCAGCGTGGCGGTGGGCTTCATGGCGGCCAGTTCGGCGGCGCCGATGAGGAGGCGGGTCCCCGGGGTGAGGGGGACGTGCAGCGAGACCACGTCGGACTCGGCGAGCAGCGTGGGCAGGTCCACGGCGGTGGAGAGGGCGTCGGCGGGGGCGTACGGGTCGTGGTGCAGCAGCCGCATGCCGAAGCCCTGGGCCCGGCGGGCCACCGCTCGGCCGATCTGGCCGTAGCCGACCAGGCCCAGTGTCGCGCCGTGCACGTCCAGGCCCAGGTAGTCGCCCATCCGGAACATGTCCCACTGCCCGGCGGCCAGCGAGTCGCGGGCCGCGCCCAGCCGCCTGCGGGCCATGAGGACGAGGGCGAAGGTCAGATCGGCGGTGGTCTCGGCGAGCACGCCCGGGGTGTGCGTGACGACGACACCGCGCTCGGCCGCCGCCTCCTGGTCGACCGCGTCGTACCCCATGCTCGCCAGCGCCACGACCCGCAGCGAAGGACCTGCGGCGTCCAGCAGCGCGGCGTCCACCCGGTCGTTGCCGAGCGCCAGGATCCCGCTCACGCCGCCTACCACCGGACCGGGACCTACGACATCCGCGTGGGACGCCAGGCGGGTCAGGCCCCCGCCGGGAAGGCTCACACGGGTGACGAGCACACGCTGCCGCATCTGTTTCTCCTGTTGCCTTCCGCGCCGTACGAATTGAATGACGGCGATTGGCGCAAACGTTAGGCAGCGCACTGCAGGGCAACAAATAGAAGTTTTACGTGACGCTATCGAGAATGCGTATCTGTTCGTGAAACAGGTCGTGCACCGCGAGCGCCGGCTCCGACAGCGGCTGGCTGTCCGACGTGCACAGCGACAGCTTGACCGGGATGGCCGGGTCGACGATCCGCCGTACCACCAGATTCCGTACGTCGAGGATCGCGCGCGCCGCCGACCGGGGCAGGACCGTCGCCCCGAGGTCGGCGCCGACCGCGCTGACCAGGGTCAGCACCGACTCGATCTCGCCGATCACCCGCGGCTTCATCGACGCCTGCTGGAAGGCGCCCTCGACGACCTGCCGGATGGTGTGGATACGGCTGGGCAGCAGCAGGCCCACATCGGCCAGCGCCTCCAGGGGGACGTCGCCCTCTCCGGGCGGCGCGGCCGAGCCGGGCGCGGCGATCAGGAACAGGTCCTCGGTGCGCAGCGGTTCGAACTGCACCCCGCGCAGCGGACCGGCGCCGTAGATGAACGCCATGTCCATGCGGCCCGTCATGATCGCCTCGCTGATGACGCCGCCGAAGTTCTCGTTGATGTGCAGCAGGATGTCGGGGTACCGCTTGCGCACGCTCCTGAGCAGCGGCAGCGCGAGGGCCGCGCCCATGCTGTACGGGGCCAGGCCCACCGAGACGTTGCCCGCAGGCGCCCGGCCGGAGACGTCGACCGCCGCGTGGGCGAGCTCGACCTGGCGCAGGATGAGCTGCGCGTGCCGGTACAGCGCGCGGCCGGCCTCGGTCGGGGCGACCCCGCGCTTGCTGCGGATCAGCAGCTGCTGTTTGAACTGGGCTTCCAGCGCCGAGAGTTGCTGGCTGAGCGCGGGCTGCGCGATATGCAGGATGTCGGCCGCGCGCGTGATGCTCCCGGCATCCACGATCTTGACGAACGAGTAGAGACGCCTGGTGTCCATGCGCGGCCTTCCATCTGGAGCGGTGCCTCATCGTAGGGGCCGGACCGCCGGACCGGCCCTCGCAGTGGTGACGCGGGTCATATCCAGCGGTGATTACGTCACGCAGAATGCATATTTGCCGCCACGTCCCGTTGGGATTACGTTCACCGAAACGCAGATTTCCGGCCGCCCGTCCGGGAAGTCCGCGCATATTATGCCGGGCAGCCCCCGCGCGTTACGAATGAATTTCCGACGGCCTTGCAGGCGCCGTTCCCTTCCTTTTTCTGGAGGAAACCCATGACCCACACGGTCGATCTCGTGGCCGACCTCGGCGAGGGTTTCGGCGCCTACACCATGGGCGATGACGAGGCGCTCCTCGATGTGCTGACCTCGGCCAATATCGCGTGTGGATTTCACGCCGGCGACCCGCGGATCATGGACGCCACCGTCCGCCACTGCGTACGGCGCGGTGTCGCCGTGGGCGCGCACCCCAGCTTTCCCGATCTCGTCGGGTTCGGCCGCCGCGCGATGGACCTGTCCCCGGACGAGGTCCGCACCGACATGCTCTATCAGATCGGTGCGCTGCAGGCCTTCGCGGCAGCGCACGGCACGCGCGTACAGCACATGGCCCCGCACGGACGGCTCGGCAACCTGGTCGCGGTCCGCCCGGACTACGCGGCCGCGGTGGCCGACGCCGTCGCCTCTTTCGACCCCTCGCTGATCGTGCTCGCCCAGGACGGCGAACTCGCCGACGCGGCACGCGCGCGTGGCCTGCGCGTCGGCATCGTCGGGATCGCCGACCGGGCCTACCGCGACGACGGCACGCTGGTGCCGAGGAGCGAGCCCGGCGCCGTCCTCCACGACGAGCAGGAGATCGCCGAGCGGACCGTACGGATGGTCACCGACGGCGTCATCCGCAGCGTCGGCGGCCAGGACCTCCCCGTCCGCTGCGACACCGTACTGCTGCACGGCGACACCCCGGGAGCCATCGCCCTCGCCCACCGCATCCGCGAGGAACTGCTCGCCGCCGACATCAAGATCACGGCACTCTCCGACGTCCTGGACGGCCGGGATGCCGACGTATCGGAGGGCCGGGATGTCTGACACGGACGCGATGCCTGAAACGAACAGCGGCGTCGTGATCGTCGACTGCGGAGACTCGGCCGTCGTGGCCCGCGCCGTGAGCGGCGACGCACAGCGCGACTGGCAGCTCGTGCACGCCCTCGCCGACGCCTTCGACGCGGTCCGGCCGGACGGGGTGCACGGCATCGTGCCCACATACGACGCGCTGCTCGTCGAGTTCGACTGCGCGGATACCGACCACGAGACGGTACGACGAGTGCTGCGGCGCGAGGTCGACCGGCTCGGCGAGCGGCCCGAACGGGCCGTCGCGGCACGGCGATTCGTGGTTCCCGTGGTCTACGGGGGTGACCACGGCCCCGATCTGCCCGTCGTGGCCCAGCAGTTGGGGCTCAGCGAGCAAGAGGTCGTGGAGCTGCACTCCGGTGCCGACCTGACCGTCCGATGTCTCGGCGCACCGGCGGGCGCCCCGATGATGGACGGCCCGGCGTTCCCGAAACCCGTTCCCCGCCTGGCCTCGCCACGCACGCGCGTCCTGCCCGGATCGGTCGCGGTGGCGGGCCGGCAGGCGGTCATCTGCCCGATGCCGTCGCCCGGCGGCTGGCCGCTCCTGGGCCGTACCCCGCTGTCCGTGCTCGACCTCGACGCCGACCCGCTGACCCCGTACCGGCCCGGCGACACCTTCCGCTTCCGGCCGATCACCCCCGACGAGTGGGACGACCACGTCGGCGTACCCCTGGCGGCGGCCCATGGCTGACACCGTCACCATTCAACGGGCCGGACTGGCCACCGTGCAGGACCTCGGCCGCTTCGGACGCTCGCGCTACGGCCTTCCCGTCAACGGCGCCCTCGACCAGCACTCCGCCCGCGTGGCGAACGTACTGTGCGGAAACGACGAGGGCGCACCGCTGATCGAGATCACCGCCCTGGACTTCGGCTGCACCCCCTCGACCGATGTGCTCGTGGCCGTGACCGGCGCACCCGCGGACCTGACCGTGGACGGCGTCGCCCGCCCCCGGTGGGAGCCCGTCTCCGTGCGCTCCGGCCAGACGATCCGCATCACCGGCATCCGGCTCGGCATCCGCGTCTACCTGGCCGTGCTCGGTTCCCTCAACGCCCCGATGCTGCAAGGCAGTTGTGCACCCGACACCATCCTCGGCTTCGGCCACACCCTGAGTGACGGCGACGAAGTCGGCCTACGCACCCCCTGCCCGCCCCTCGACCACCCGCACTTCAGCCTCCCGCTGTTCCGACTGAAGGCCCCGGTCCCGCGCTTCCACGACTCGTGCGCGACGATCGACGTCACGGACGGCCCGGACCGCGCCGAGTTCGGCGACACCGCCGAGCGGCTCTTCCGGTCCCCGTACACCGTCAGCGCGCAGAGCAACCACATCGGGCTGCGTCTTGGCGGCGACGTACCGCGGCGGGTGGCGACCGGTGAGGTGCTCTCCCGCGGTGTCCCCGTCGGTGCCGTGGAGGTCCCTGCCGGAGACGAGCTGCTCGTCCTGCACCGCGGCCGCGGTGTGACCGCCGGCTACCCGGTCCTCGCGGTCGTCACGGCGACCGGTCTGTCCGCACTGGGGCAGGTCCGGCCGGGCCAGTCGCTGCGCTTCCGGCGCCGCAGCATCAGCGAGGCGGTGACCGCCCACCGCGCCCAACGCCACGCCGTCGACGCCCTCAAGGCACGCGTACGCACGGTCTTCGAGGCCCTGCGCATCCCCGTCCCTCCATAAACCCGACGACATCCCCGTCCCCCGTCACCCGCACCACCCCCTGGATCAGACACCCGCACCGAGCCGTGAGCACCCCCTCCCCGTCCCACCTCCAGACAGGAGACGCCATGAGTACCGTGGCCGCCGCTCAGCCGGTACCCAACACAGTCGACCCGAGAACAGCCAGGAAAGTCACCCTCGCCGGCTGCGTCGGCATCTTCGCCGAGCTGTACGACAACGGCATCTTCGGCTTCATGGCCGGCACCCTGGCCGCGGTCTTCTTCCCCGGCTCGGACAATGCGACCGCCGTCCAGTTCGTCTTCATCGGCTACGCCGTCTCGTTCTTCTTCCGCCCGCTCGGCGGCATCATCTGCGGCCACCTCGGCGACCGCATCGGCCGCCAGCGCATGCTCGTCTTCGTCATCATGCTGATCAGTGTCGCGACCGCGGCCATCGGCATCCTGCCCTCGCACGCGAGCATCGGCGTCGCGGCACCCGTCCTGCTCATCCTGCTGCGCGTCGCGCAGGGCTTCTCCGTCGGCGGCGAGGCCTCCGGTGCGATGAGCTTCCTCGCCGAGCACGCCCCCGAGGGCAAGCGCGGCCAGTACACCAGCTACGCCCAGATCGCCTCGTTCCTGTCCCTGCTCACCGGCACGCTGATCGCCGCCGCCATGACCAGCGGCCTCGGCGCCGACCGCATGGAGGCGTGGGGCTGGCGCATCCCGTTCCTGCTCGCGATCCCGCTCGGCATCACCGGCATCTACATCCGCAAGCGGATCAGCGACACCCCCAACTTCACCCGTCTGCAAGAAGGCGGCGGCCTCGCGAAGAACCCCCTCAAGGAGGCCTTCTCCTCCGCCGAACACCGCCGCGCGATGCTGCTCGCCCTGTTCATCCCACTGATGAACGGCTCCGGCTACTACGTCCTGTTCAGCTACATGCCGACCTTCATGAACACCGAACTGCACTTCAGCAAGGTGCAGGGCCTGCTGGTCACCGCGACCAGCCTGGTGGCCATCTCCCTCGCGATCCCCTACATGGGCCGCCTCTCCGACCGTATCGGCCGCAAGAAGGTCCTCGCGGGTGCCGCAATCGCCATGGCCATAGCGGGAGTTCCCTGCTACCTGCTCATCGGCACCGGCAGCGTCCCGCTCGCGATCCTCGGCGCCTGCGTGATGGCGGTCATCTTCGCCGGGCACACCGGCGTCATCCACATCCTGCTCGTCGAGCTCTTCCCCACCCGTGTCCGCTACTCCGCCTACGGCCTGGGCTACAACGTCTCCGCCGCCCTCTTCGGCGGCACGGCACCCCTGCTGATGACGTACCTGATCGACAAGACCGGCAACACCAACATGCCTGCCTTCTACGCCGTCGTCACCGCCCTCGGCACGCTGCTCGCCGTGTCCCGGGTGCAGGACAGGGCACATCTGCCGCTGCGCGACGCGTAACCAACCCCCCTCAACCCGGTAGGAGACACACCCCCATGCCCTTTTCCGACTACAGGACTGCCCTGGTCACCGGTGCCTCCACCGGAATCGGAGCAGTGGTCGTCGAACGGCTCGCCAAACAAGGGCTCCAGGTCCATGCCATCGCCCGTAACGCCGAGCGGCTCGACGACCTCGCCCGGCGCACGGGCTGCACCCCGCACTCCGTCGACATCACCGACACCGCGGCCCTGACCGAGACCGTGCGGGACCTCGACATCGACGTCCTCGTCAACAACGCCGGGGTCTCCCGCACCGGAAACATCCTCACCGCCGACGAGTTCGCCGTCGACGAGCAGATCGCCGTCAACATCCAGGCCGTACTGCACCTCGTACGTCTGCTCATGCCAGGGATGGTCGAGCGCGACCGCGGCCACATCGTCAACATCAGCTCGATCGCCGGGATCTACAACTTCGGCGGCAACACGATCTACCACGCCACCAAGGCGGCCGTGCACACGCTCTCCCGCCAGCTCCGGGTCGACGGGTACGGCCGTCGTATCCGGGTCACCGAGATCTGCCCGGGCCGGGTGGAGACGGAGATCTTCGGCCGTCTCCTCGGCGACATGGAGGAGGCCCAGCGCCAGTTCTACGACGGCTACGAGTCCCTGAAGCCCGAGGATATCGCCGATGCCATCGAGTTCGCGGTCGGCTCCCCGCGGCACGTGAACATCGGCCATGTGGAGATCCTGCCGACCTTCCAGGTGCCGGGCGGCCTCAACTTCGAGAGGCGGGCCGACTGATGACGACCGCTCAGCGCGTACGGCGCATCAAGCCGTCCCCGAGCACCGCGGCCGCCCAGCGCGTCCGTGAACTCAAGGCCCAGGGCCTCGCCATCCTCGACCTCACCGTGGGCGAGCCCGACTTCGACACCCCAGACCATGTGAAGGCCGCCGCGATCCAGGCGATCCGGCAGGGCGACACGAAGTACACCCCGGTCAACGGCACCCCTCAACTGCGAGCCGCCATCGCGCAGAAGCTCAAGGAGCGCCACGGACTCGACATTCCGGCCGGCCGGATCGCGGTCGGCGGGGGAGCGAAGCAGGTCATCTTCCTCGCGCTGATGGCCACCCTGGACGCGGGCGACGAGGTGATCATCCCGGCCCCGTACTGGGTGTCGTACCCGGACATGGTTCTCGCCAACGACGGCACACCGCTCGTCGTCGACTGCCCGGAGGAGGACGGCTTCAAGCTCACCCCGCAGCGGCTGGAGTCGGCGATCACCGACCGCACCCGCTGGGTGATCCTCAACGCCCCGAGCAACCCCACCGGGGCCGCCTACACCACCGCCGAACTCAAGGCCCTGGCCGAGGTGTTGCTCGCCCACCCGCACGTCCATGTCCTCACGGACGAGATCTACGACGAGATCTGGTACGAGCCGGGCGAGGTCCCCAGCCTCGCCGCCGTCGAACCCCGCCTCAACGACCGGGTGTTCCTCACCAACGGCGTCTCCAAGACCTACGCGATGACCGGCTGGCGCATCGGCTACGGCGCCGGCCCCGCCGAGCTGGTCACTGCCGTCAACGCCCTCCAGTCGCAGATCTCCTCCTGCCCGTCGTCCATCAGCCAGGCCGCGGCAGCCGCCGCACTCACCGGCGACCAGACCTTCGTACGCGAGTGCGTCGCCGCCTACCGCGGGCGCCGCGACCTGACGGTGAAACTCGTCAACGACATCCCCGGCCTGTCCTGCACACCACCCAGCGGCGGCTTCTACGCCTTCGTCAACTGCACGGGCGTACAAGGCAAACGGACCCCGGCGGGCGAGGAGATCCGCACCGACGAGGACTTTGCCCGGTACCTGCTGGACTCGGAGCAGATCGCGGTGATCCACGGTGCGGCCTACGGCTCGCCGGGCTATTTCCGTATCTCCTTCGCCACCTCGACCGACGTCCTGACCGAAGCATGCGAGCGCATGGCCCGCGCGTGCGCGGCCCTGCGCTGAAGGAGCAACATGATCCGCGTCAACACCAAGTTCGACCGTCCCGCCCCGGCACTCGTCGAGCAACTCGGCAAGTACTCCGCCGCCACCATCCACGAGGCACAGGGCCGCCTCGGCGCCCTCGACTCGATGATCAAGCCGGTCGACCCCGCGATGTCCCTGTGCGGCCCGGCCTTCACGGTGCGCTGCGCTCCCCGCGACAACATCATGCTGCAGGTCGCCATCGCCCACGCCCAGCCGGGCGACGTCATCGTGGTCTCCGCCGGCGAGTACGCGGAAGCCGGTTCCTTCGGTGACGTCCTCGCCAACGCGTGTGTCGCCAAGGGCCTGGGCGGCCTCGTCACCGACACCGGCGTCCGCGACACCCGGGAACTCCGCGAACTCGGCTTCCCCGTCTTCTCGTTCAGCGTCTGCATGAAGGGCACCGTCAAGGAGACGGTCGGCCCGATGGCCGAACCGGTGCTCATCGGCGGCGAGATCGTCAACCCGGGAGACGTGGTCCGCGCCGACGCCGACGGTGTGGTGGTGGTACGGCGCGACGACGTGGCGGAGGTGATCAGCAAGTCCCAGGCGCGTGTCGAGGCCGAGGACGCCTACATCGCCGCCTACCGCTCCGGGAAGAGCGTGATCGAGGTCAGCAACCTCGCCGCCGTGCTGGAGGCGAAGGGGCTGGTCATCGACAGCTAGCTACTGAACTTGAGACATCAACCCCGTTGCGCGAAGCGGCATTTCATGGCCTCTCCCAGTGGCCGATACGGTCGGATTCATGGAGTGGAATTTTCAGACGGCCGAAGAACTCGCTACCGCCTTGCGCGCCGGTGAAGTGACCTCGGCGGAACTGACCGACGCGGCGATCACCCGTATCGAGCGGGACGACAAGGCGATCAACGCGATCTGTGTGCCGGACTTCGATCGTGCACGGGCCGCCGCGCGAGGTGCCGACCAGGCGCGCGCCCGCGGTGAGGACCGGCCGCTGCTCGGCATTCCGGTGACGGTCAAAGAGTCCTACAACATCGCCGGGCTGCCCACGACCTGGGGCATCCCGCTGCACCGGAACCACATGCCCGCCGAGGACGCGGTGCAGGTGTCGCGGCTCAAGGCCGCAGGCGCGGTGGTGCTCGGTAAGACCAACGTGCCCCTGGGACTGCACGATGTGCAGAGCTTCAACGAGATCTACGGCACCACCAACAATCCGTGGGATCACGCTCGCACGCCGGGTGGATCCTCCGGCGGATCAGCGGCGGCACTGGCGTCGGGATTCGGCGCGCTGTCCATCGGCTCCGACATCGGCGGTTCGTTGCGCACCCCCGCACATTTCTGCGGTGTCTACGCACACAAGCCGACGCTCGGGCTGGCGGCGAGCCGCGGTATGGTCCCGCCGCCCGCGCCGGCATTGCCGGCCGACGGTGACCTCGCCGTCGTCGGTCCGATGGCGCGCACTGCCCGCGACCTCGCGCTCCTGCTCGACGTAATGGCCGGACCGGACCCGCTGACGCTCGGTGTGGCACACGACTTGACGCTGCCGCCCGCGCGCCACGAGCAGCTCTGCGACTTCCGGGTCCTGGTCCTCGACGAGCATCCGCTCATTCCGACCGGGTCCGCCGTGCGGGCGGGCGTGAACCGGGTGGCCGACGCGCTCGTCGACGGCGGCGCCCGCGTCGAACGGCAGAGCCCGCTGCTGCCCGGTCTGACCGAAGCCGCGTTGATCTACACGCACTTGCTGTTTTCGAGCGTCACTGCACGTTTTCCCGTCGAAGCGTACGAGCAGCTGCGGACCCGGGCCGCCGGACTGAGCGCGGACGACCAGAGTCTCGATGCGGCGCGGCTGCGCGCCATGGTGTTCAGTCACCGCGACTGGATAGAGGCGAACACCCTTCGCGAGCTCCATCGCCACGGCTGGCGGCAGCTCTTCGCCGAGTTCGACGCGGTGGTGTGTCCCATCACGCCCACTCCCGCGTTCCCGCACGATCACAACCCCGATCCGAGAGAACGCCGGATCGACATCGACGGCGTCGGGTACCCGTACCTCGACCAGCTCGTCTGGGCCGGTCTGGCCACGATGCCCGGCCTGCCCGCCACTGCCATACCAGCAGGCCGGTCCCCCGAGGGTCTGCCCGTGGGCGTGCAGCTCATCGGTCCGATGTTCGAGGACCGCACCCCGCTGCGACTGGCCGAACTGCTCGAGCAGAAGATCGGCGGCTTCCAGGCGCCCAGGTAGGGCGTACTGCATGGGCAACATCCGCCGCTCGGCATCGGACACTAGGCCCGCGGGCGCGCCGCCGGCCCCGGCACCACTCTGACCTCCGTCGGGGAGAGCGCGGTGTGCTCGTCGGGGCACTCGACCACGACGCGCACCGGGGCGCCGCAGTCGCGGTGCCGGATCTCCAGGACCGGGCCCTCGGGATCGGCGACATACGTCTCGCCCCACTGCCGCAGCGCCACCAGGACGGGCCACAGATCGCGGCCCTTGGGGGTGAGGCGGTACTCGTTCCGGGTCCGGCTGCCGCGCTCCTGGTAGGGGACGGCGGCCAGGATCCCGGCCGCGACCAGTTTGCGCAGCCGGTCGGAGAGGACCGCCTCGGAGAGCCCCACATGGCGGCGGAAGTCGTCGAACCGGCGCACCCCGTTGAAGGCGTCGCGCAGGAGCAGCAGCGTCCACTTCTCGCCGACCAGGTCGAGGGTGCGCTGGACCGTGCAGTTCTCGGTGCTCATCTCGAGCCACTTCATGCCGTCATCGTAGGCCACCTGGCTTCGACATTGACAGTCAGCCGACGACGGAGCTAGCTTCAAGAAACAGAGTCAGAGGGCCCAGGAGGCCGAGGAGGAAGCGCAGCCGCATGGAACGCTCTCGTACGTACGACTGGGACGACCCCGCGATCTCGGCGGGCACGGTCGGGCAGGGCTCCGGCCTGCACTTCCTCCGTGAGATCCTCGCCGGCCGGCTGCCCGCGCCGCCGATCGCCGCCACCCTCGGCATGGACCTCGAAGAGGTCGACCACGGCCACGCCGTGTTCTCGCTGGTGCCGGGCGAGGAGCACTACAACCCGATCGGCAGCGTGCACGGCGGCATCTACGCGACGATGCTCGACTCGGCGGCCGGCTGCGCCGTCCAGTCCACCCTGCCGCAGGGCATGGCCTACACCTCGCTCGACCTGACGGTGAAGTTCCTGCGCCCGATCACGGCCGACACGGGCAAGGTCCGCGCCGTCGGCAGCGTCGTCAGCAGCGGCCGGCGCACCGCGCTCGCCCAGGCGCAGCTCTTCGACCCGGCGGACCGCCTGCTCGCGCACGCCACGAGCAGCTGCATGCTGTTCCCGGTGCCGGGCGCCTGAGGCCCGACTCCCGTACCTTTCAGCCCTGTTCCTGCCGGTCGTCCATGCCGGCCATCAGGGCCTGGTGGCTGCGGCGGACGTGTTCGCGCATCACGCGCTCCGCGCCGTCGCCGTCCTTGGCGAGGATCAGGTCGAGGACGCGGTGGTGCTCGTGGTCGGACTCGCTGAGCCGGCCCGGCTGGGCGAGTGATGTGCGCACCAGGCGCGCGTAGGCGAGCTGGTTCATGAGCGTGCGGTAGTGCGCATCGAGCTTGCTGTTGTCCGCTCCGGCGACGATCAGGTCGTGGAACTCGTGGACCAGCTTCGCGTACCGTTCGGCGTCGCCCGCGCGGACGGCCTCGTCGGCCTCGCGCATGTTCTCCGCCAGCCGCTCCACCTCGGGAACATTGCCCCGGAAGGCCAGCAGCCGGGCTGCCGCACCCTCCAGCAGCTCCTTCATCTGGAACAACTCGGTGATCTCGCGGCGCGACGGCACGGCGACGAAGGTGCCGACCCGGGGCCGCACCTCCACCAGCCCCTCGATCTGCAGCTGCTTCAGCGCCTCGCGGATGGGGGTGCGGCTGACGCCGAACGTCTCCGACAACGCCATCTCGGACAGGCTGGAGCGCGGCGGCAGCTCGCCACTGATGATCATCTGCCGCAGCTCTTCGGCGACCCTGGCCTGCATGCTGGTCTGCTGCAACGGCTTCCGTGCCCGTCCCGTGGGTTCTTGCATGGTACGTGAACGTAATGCGCGCGCCCGTGTGACGTCAACTGCACCCTGTGCCATGGCAGTGAGGCTAGGAGACTGAGTGAGGGGCGTCAATGGGTAACGCCCCGGAAACAAGTCTGACCTGTGAATTTGATCGCCGAGCCGGTAATCGCAAGGCTTTTTTGTGCGAGGTGTTGACAGCGCCTTACCCCCTCCCTACGGTCCTCTGCCATACAAGAGCTGATTGAGGACCCGCCTTCGGCATCTCGCACACGGCGCCGTTGCCGTGGTGACCCTCTCCCTCAGGAGCACGCCATGACAGAAGGAACACCGGCACCGGTCTACGGCAGCGCGGTCACCAAGGTCGAGCCGTTCGGTGTCGACCACATCCCCGACAACGAGCGGCACGGCAGGCCGAGTTCGCAGTTCTTCGTGTGGTTCGCGGCCGGCCTCAACTTCCCGATCATCCTGCTCGGCTTCAGTGCGGCCTGGTTCGGGCTGAGCTTCTCCGCCGCCGTCACCGCCATCGTCATCGGCGCGGCGCTCGGCTCGCTGCTGATGGCCGTGATGTCCCGGATGGGTGTGCGGCTGGGGGTCCCGCAGCAGATCCAGGCCCGCGGCCCGCTCGGCTTCTTCGGCAACTTCCTGCCCGTGGCATACATCAACGTCTTCGCCGGCGTCGGCTGGGCGGCGGTCACCGTCATCCTGGGCGGCAAGGCGTTCGCGGAGCTGACCCATCTGCCGTTCTGGCTGTGCGCAGGGGTGCTCACGGCGGCCGAGCTGGTGGTGTCGATCTACGGCTACAACATGATCAACTACCTCCAGAAGGTGCTGACCTACGTCCTCACCCCGCTGTTCCTCCTCATCACCGTGGTCGCGGTGGTGCGCGGCGGCAGCCTCTTCCACGCCGACCCGAAGGCCTCCGGCTACATCGGCTCCACCGGCGGCTGGGTCACCTTCGGCGGCTGGTTCCTGTCCTTCCTGGTGGCGTGGGCGCCGTTCGCCTCGGACTACTCCCGCTATCTGCCGGACACCCCCGAGGTCGTCACCCGCACCGCCTGGTACACCGGCCTCGGCAACTTCGTCACCATCTGCTGGCTCGGCATCCTCGGCGTGGTCGTCGGCGGCAGCGCAAGCAGCTCCGACTCGATCACCGCCCTGCATGAACTGGCCGGCCCCTTCGCGATCCCCGCCCTGCTCGCCGTCGGCCTGTCCGCCCTCGCGCAGAACTTCCTCAACGTCTACGGCGGCGCCATCTCCGTCCAGACCCTGAAGATCCCGGTCAGCCGCTCCCAGGCGGTCACCGTCATCTGTCTGCTCGCCTATGCGATCAGCCTGTGGGGCGAGTCGGGCACGGAGGCCAAGTTCAAGGTCTTCCTCAACCTCACGGCCTACTTCATCGCCCCCTTCGCCGCCGTCCTGCTGCTCGACTTCTATCTCGGCGGCCGCTCCGACCCGTCCCGCATCGCCGAGCTCTACGACCGGCGCCGGGTACTGGACTGGGGCTTCGTCGCCTGGGCGGGCGGGGTGGCCGCCTCAGTGCCGTTCTGGCAGTCCAGCTTCTACACAGGGCCGTTCTCGAAGGCGTACCCGGGCGCGGGCGACCTGAGCATGTTCGTCGCGGCCGGTGCGGGTGCGGTGCTGTACCTGCTGACGTACCGGCTCAAGCCCCTGTGGGTGCGGGGCCCTTCCGGGGGTCCGGGCGAGCTGACGTCCAGTGAGCCGTCCGCCATCGCCTCCTGACAGCACGCCAGGGCCGGGTTCCGCCTCTTCGGGGCGGTACCCGGCCCTTCGGCTTACCGGGACCTTCCTTGGCGGAAATCCCCCCGTAACGCCAAGAGTGTCTACTCTTAGGCAACAGTGATTCATGGCAGTAGACACCCAAGGAGGGGTCCATGGTGACCGCCCCCGATCTCGCGGAGCGTGTCCGCGCCGACGGCATCGAGTTCGTGCTGGCCGTCTTCGTCGACCTGACCGGCAAGCCGTGCGCCAAGCTCGTCCCGGCTCAGGCCGTCGAGGAACTCTGTGACGAGGGCGTCGGGTTCGCCGGGTACGCGGCCGGTGCGCTCGGCCAGCAGCCCAGCGACCCGGACGTCATCGCCCGGCCGGACGTCTCGTCGTACACACCTGTCCCCTTCATCAAGCCCGGCCTCGCCCTCGTCCACTGCGACCCGTACGTGGAGGGCGAACCCTGGCCCTACGCCCCGCGTGTCATCCTCCGCAGGCTGCTGGAGCGGGCCGCGGCGCAGGGGCTGTCCCTGTCGGTGGGCGCCGAGGTCGAGTACTTCCTCGTCAACCGCGACGAGCACGGGGTGCTCAGCGTCGCCGACGCCCGGGACACCGCCGCTCAGCCCTGTTACGACGCCCGCGGGCTGACCCGTATGTACGACCACCTCACCGCGGTCTCCAGCGCCATGAACTCCCTCGGCTGGGGCAACTACGCCAACGACCACGAGGACGGAAACGGCCAGTTCGAGCAGAACTTCAAGCACGCCGACGCCCTCACCACCGCCGACCGGGTCATCACCCTGCGGTATCTGGTGTCCGTACTGGCCGAACAGCGGGGCATGACCGCCACGTTCATGCCGAAGCCGTTCACCGACCGCACCGGCACGGGCATGCACCTGCACATGTCGCTGTGGCGGGGCGAGGAGCCCACGTTCCCCGACGCCACGGACGAGCGCGGCCTCGGCCTCTCCGCGCTCGCCTACTCCTTCGTCGCCGGGATCGTCGAGCATGCGCGGGGGCTGCAGGCCGTCATCGCGCCGACGGTCAACTCCTACAAGCGCACGGGTGCGGTCTCCACCCGCTCCGGCGCGACCTGGTCACCGCGCCTGGCGGGCTACGGCGGCAACGACCGTACGCACTTCGTCCGTGTCCCCGACGGCAACCGCATCGAACTGCGCGGCGGAGACGGCGCCGCCAACCCCTACCTCGCCGCGGCCGCCGCCCTCGCCGCCGGCCTCGACGGCATCGAACGCGGCCTCGACCCGGGCGAGCCCGGCGCGGCCGGCAAGGGCCCGGAACTCCCGCCCACCCTGCTGCACGCCGTGGAGGCGCTGCAGGCCGACGACGTGATCAGCGGCGCCCTGGACGCGGCCGGTCCCGGTGTGAGCCGGTACTTCGCGGACCTCAAGCGCGAGGAGTTCTTCGACTGGCATGCCACGGTCGGGCCGTGGGAGCTGGACCGCTATCTGACCGCCTTCTGACCATCACCCGACCGCATTCCGAAGGGACTTGAGATGTGCGGAATCGTGGGGCTGCATCTGCGTGAGCCCTCACTGGAACCACGGCTCGGTGAGCTGCTGAGCGCGATGCTCGGCCAGGTTGTGGAGCGCGGCCCGGACTCGGCCGGTGTCGCGGTCTACGGCGACCCTCGACTGTCCCCGCCGGGCCGCGAGGTCGTGTCGCTGCTCGGGGTCACGCCCGCCGAAGCCGAGGCCGCGCTGCCGGGCGCGGTCGCAGTCGCGGCCGACGCGACGACGGTCGTGCACGCGGGCACCGGTCTTCTCACCGCGGTGGCCGATGCGCTGCCGCATGCCACCGTCATCGGCTCCGGCACCGACATGGCCGTACTCAAGGGCACCGGGAATCCGGTGGAGTTGGCGAAGTCCTTCGGGCTCGCGTCGGTCACCGGCTGGCAGGGCGTCGGCCACACCCGCATGGCCACCGAGTCAGCCGTCACCCCCGAGGGCGCCCACCCCTTCTCCGTCGGGCCCGGCCAGTGCCTCGTCCACAACGGCTCCTTCGCCAACCACGCCACCATCCGCCGTGAACTGCGCGCCCAGGGCGTGAAGTTCGACAGCGAGAACGACTCCGAGGTGGGCGCCCGTTTCGTCGCGCACCAGCTGGCGCAGGGCGCCGACCTGGAGAAGGCGCTGCGGCTGCTGTGCGAACGCTTCGACGGCTTCTACACGCTGCTGGTGTCCACCGGCGACTCCTTCGCGGTCGTCCGCGACGCCATCGCCTGCAAGCCGGCGCTGGTCGCGGAGACGGCGGACTGGGTGGCGATGGCCTCCGAGTACCGGGCGCTGGACGTCCTGCCGGGCATCGAGAACGCCCGCATCTTCGAACCCGAGCCGGAAGAGGTGTACGTATGGCGACGCTGATCGACCTGGCGCAGACGCCAGTACGGGATCTGAACCAGGCCCTGCATGCTCCGGAGGCCGGTTCCTGGAGGGTGCTGAATCCACGTGGTGCGCATGCCGTCGCGTGTGGCATACGGGAGGATCTCGCCGTCGACATCGAAGGCCATGTCGGCTACTACTGCGCCGGGATGAACCAGCGCGCCACGGTCACCGTGCATGGCAACGCGGGCACAGGAGTCGCCGAGAACATGATGTCCGGCACGGTGCGGGTGCGCGGCAATGCGTCCCAGTCGGCCGGGGCCACCGCCCACGGGGGTCTTCTGGTCATCGACGGGGATGCGTCTGCGCGGTGCGGGATTTCCATGAAGGGCGTGGACATTGTTGTCGGCGGCAATGTCGGTCACATGAGCGCGTTCATGGGGCAGGCCGGGCGGTTGGTGGTGTGTGGTGACGCGGGGGATGCGTTGGGGGACTCGTTGTACGAGGCCCGGATTTACGTGCGCGGCACGGTGAAGTCGCTTGGCGCGGACTGCGTGGAGAAGGAGATGCGGGCCGAACACCTCGCGGAGGTGGCCGAGTTGCTGAAGGCCGCTGAGCGAGACGAGGACCCTACGGGGTTTCGGCGGTACGGCTCGGCCCGGGAGTTGTACCACTTCAAGGTCGACAACACGACGGCTTATTAGCTCCGCTGGGGGCTGTATTTGGCTGCGGGCTGGATGTGGCTGGTCGCGCAGTTCCCCGCGCCCCTAAAAGCAGGGGGCGCCCCACACCCGCTTGTTAGGAGCTGAACCTTGGAACCCGCATCCCACGGTCTGCGTGAGTCTGCGACCTTCGATCGAGCCACCATTCATGCCATCCAGCGTGCTGCCGAGACCGGTATCTACGACATTCGAGGCTGGGGCGCCAAGCGCCAACTGCCGCACTTCGACGATCTGTTGCTGCTCGGTGCCTCCATGTCCCGTTATCCGCTGGAGGGTTACCGCGAGCGCTGTGACACCGACGTGGTCCTCGGTGCCCGGCACGCCAAGTATCCCTTGCACCTGAAGACACCCGTCACCATCGCCGGCATGAGTTTCGGCGCCCTCTCCGCCCAGGCCAAGGAGGCCCTCGGTCGTGGCGCCAGCGAGGTCGGTACGTCCACGACAACCGGTGACGGCGGTATGACGCCGGAGGAGCGCGGGCACTCCAAGCACCTCGTCTACCAGTACCTGCCGTCCCGGTACGGCATGAACCCCGACGATCTGCGGGCCGCCGACGCCATCGAGGTGGTTCTCGGCCAGGGCGCCAAGCCCGGCGGCGGAGGCATGCTGCTCGGGCAGAAGATCACCGAACGGGTTGCCGGAATGCGCACGCTGCCCATCGGCATCGACCAGCGCAGCGCCTGCCGCCACCCCGACTGGACCGGCCCCGACGACCTCGCCATCAAGATCCTGGAGCTGCGTGAGATCACGGACTGGGAGAAGCCGATCTATGTGAAGGTCGGTGCGACCCGGACCTACTACGACGTGAAGCTGGCCGTGCACGCGGGCGCGGACGTCGTGGTCGTCGACGGCATGCAGGGCGGCACCGCCGCCACCCAGGACGTCTTCATCGAGCACGTCGGCATCCCCACTCTGGCCGCCCTGCCCCAAGCCGTGCGGGCCCTGCAGGAGCTGGGTGTGCACCGTGAGGTCCAGCTGGTCGTCTCCGGCGGCATCCGGGGCGGCGCCGACATGGCCAAGGCCCTCGCGCTCGGCGCGGACGCCGTCGCCATCGGCACGGCCGCGCTGATCGCGCTCGGCGACAACCACCCCAAGTACGACGCCCAGTACCGCGAACTCGGCTCCGCGGCAGGCTACTTCGACGACTACCAGGACGGCCGCGACCCGGCCGGCATCTCCACCCAGGACGAGGAGCTCGCCGCCCGCCTCGACCCGGTGGAGGCCGGCCGCCGCCTCGCGAACTACCTGCGCGTGATGACCATGGAGGCCCAGACCCTCGCCCGCGCCTGCGGCAAGGCCCACCTCCTGCACCTCGAACCGGAGGACCTGGTTGCCCTTACCATCGAATCCGCCGCCATGGCCCGCGTCCCCCTCGCGGGTACCAACTGGATCCCCGGGGAGGGTCTGTGATCGCCGTCGTAGGTGCCGGGCTGATGGGCGCGGCCACCGCCTGGCAACTGGCCCGGCGCGGCCACGACGTCACGCTCATCGAGGCGTACGACATCGGCCACGGGCACGGCAGCTCGCACGGCAGCTCACGGATCATCCGGCGGGCGTACGCCGACCCCTTCTACGTAGGACTGACCGGGCAGGCGTACGAGCAGTGGCGGGAACTGCAGGACGATGCCTCAACTCCCTTGCTGCGTAAGACCGGTGGCCTCGACATGGGCGAGGGTCGGGACACGAAGGCGATCGCCGATCTCCTCGCCGCGGCCGGTGTGCCCCACGAACTCCTCGGCCCGGAAGAGGCCTCGGAGCGCTGGCCGTACATCCGCATCACGGGCCCGGTGCTGTACCACCCGGACGCGGGCGTCGTCGACGCCGACCAGACCGTCTCGGCCTGCGTACGGCGGGCGATCGAGCACGGCGCGGAGGCGATCATCGGCTCGCGCGTCACGGGCATCGACGTCCAGGGCACCCCCGAGAAGGTGCTGCTGCGCACCGACGACCGCCGCGAGATCCTCGCCGACACGGTGGTGATCGCAGCCGGCGCCTGGCTGCCCGAGCTCGAACTGCCCTTCGCCCTACCGCAGTTGGAGGTGACCCAGCAGCAGGTCTTCCACTTCCGGCAGCGGGACCCCTCCGTCCAGTGGCCGACCCTGATCTGGGACGGCGACCTGCACCTGTACGGCCTGCCGTCGGGAAGCGACGGAGGCCCGCTGCCCGCGGTCAAGGTCGCCGAGCACGACCGCGGCACCCCCACCACCGCCCGCACCCGCACCGGGGTGGTCGACCCGTCGTCGCGCACCCGCGTGAGCGGCTTCGTGCGCGACCGCCTCCCGGGCCTCGAACCCGACTCGGTGGCCGAGGCGACCTGCCTCTACACCACCACCCCCGACGAGGATTTCGTCGTCGACCGGCACGGCCCGTTCGTCATCGCCTCGCCGTGCTCCGGCCACGGCGCGAAATTCGCCCCGCTCATCGGCGCGATGGCCGCCGACCTCGCCAGCGGCAGCGCCGAGCCCCACTCGCGCTTCCGCCTGGGGCGCTCGGCATAGGATGCGCCGGTGAGCGAGCACCCCGAACCCGCAGCGGAAGCCGACGACAAGGCCCTGGAGCGCATCATCGCGGTCCGGGCCCGTGAGTACCGGCAGACTGCCGGGCTCTCGGTCGGTGAGATGGCACAGCGGGTCGGCATCTCCAAAGCCATGCTGTCGAAGATCGAGAACGCCCAGACCGCGTGCAGCCTCACCACCCTCTCCCGGCTCGCACGCGGTCTCGACGTCCCCGTGACCGCCCTGTTCCGCGGCATGGACGACGAACGCGAGGCGGTCTTCGTGCCCGCCGGGCACGGCGCCCGCATCGTCCGGAGGGGCACCAAGGTCGGCCACGAGTACGCCCAGCTCGGCTCGCTCCGGGGCGCCCACAAGCGGATGGACGCCCTGCTGGTCACCCTGACCGAGGAGAGCGAGGTGTTCCCGCTCTTCCAGCACGCCGGCACCGAGCTCCTCTACATGCTCGAAGGCGTCATGGTCTACGGCCACGGCAAGTCCAGCTACACCCTGCGCCCCGGCGACGCCCTCCAGTTCGACGGCGAGGCCCCGCACGGCCCCGAGCGGCTGGTCGAACTGCCCATCCGCTTCCTGACGGTGACGGCGTTCGGGGACAGCCCCCACCACTAGGGTCTGTCCGGCGGATCAGGCCGGCTACAAGGTACAGCGCGTCCTGGCCGCCCGCGACGCCGGGCTGATCCGCCGGACAGGCCCTTAGGGCCCGTCCGGCGGATCGTAGGCCGAGCCGGGGCCGGACCGAGGCGAGGGCCGGCCAGTGCCCTAATCGTGTTGACCGCCCCCGGCAGGCAGTGCTGGAGTCGGCACGTGGACAGCATCCCCGCCAACCGGCGGCTCTGGAACCGGATCAGCAGCGCCTACCAGCACGAGCACGACCCGCAAATCGGCGCCGCACCCCGGCTGTGGGGCATGTACTCCATCCCTGACGCGCACCTGCACGCCCTGGGCGACGTCACCGGCAAGCGCGTCCTCGAACTCGGCTGCGGTGCCGGCCAGTGGTCCAGGGCGCTCGCCGCTGAGGGCGCCACCGTGGTCGGGCTCGACCTGTCCGAAGCCCAGCTCGCCGCGGCAGCTCGCGCGATGGGAGCGGCCCGCTACCCGCTGGTGCAAGGCGCCGCCGAACACCTCCCGTTCGCCGCCGACAGCTTCGACCTGGTGTTCTGTGACTACGGCGGGCTCAGCTGGGCGCCCCCGCACCTGGCCGTCCCGCAGGCCGCACGCATCCTGCGCCGCGGTGGGCGCCTGGTGTTCAACGTCGCCAGCCCATGGTTCGAAGCCTGCTACGACGAAGCCGCCAGCCGCGTGACCACGACGCTGCAGCAGGACTACTTCGGGCTGAACACCATCGCCGAAGACCAGGGCGCGACCAGCTATCAACTCACCTACGGCGACTGGGTCAAGGTCCTGCGCGGCGCAGGTCTCGTCATCGACGACCTCATCGAGCCGCGGCCCGAACTCGGAACAGCCAACGGCTACAACGAAACCGACCCGCCCGACTGGGCACACCGCTGGCCGGCGGAACTGCTCTGGGTAACCCACAAACCGTAAGTTCCGCCGCGCCGAGACGTGAAGGCATCCCCTCGCCGGACAGGCGCCAGGGCCCCCACCACTGAAACCCGGCTTTAATCAGCCATGGAGCTGTCCCGTAACGCACCTTCGGTCTACTGCCGTGAAACACCGTTTCCCTCGGCTGGACCTCTCTGCGGAGTGTGCGCATGGACACCGGAAGTACCGCTTGGATGCTCGCGAGCACGGCACTCGTCTGTCTGATGGTGCCGGGCCTCGCCCTCTTCTACGGCGGCATGGTCGCCGCCAAGAGCGTCCTCAACATGATCATGATGACCTTCGGCTCCGTCGCCCTCGTCGGCTGCATCTGGGTCGTCTACGGCTTCTCGGCCTCGTTCGGGGACTCGATCGGCGGGGCCGGAATCCTCGGTGACATCACCGAGTACTTCGGTATGAGCGGCGTCATGAAGGACGACCCGAAGGCCGTCATCCCGCTCTCCGTGTTCGCTGCCTTCCAGGCCCTCTTCGCGGCGCTGACCGCCGCCCTGATCTGCGGTGCGATCTCCGACCGCATCAAGTTCGGCGCCTGGATGACCTTCACCGGCATCTGGGTGACGCTGGTCTATCTGCCGGTCGCGCACTGGGTGTTCGCCTTCGACGGCAAGGGCGTGGTCGGCGGCTGGATCGTCAACAAGCTCGGCGCGATCGACTTCGCGGGCGGCACAGCCGTCCACATCAACTCCGGCGCGGCGGCCCTCGCCGTGATCCTCGTCCTCGGCAAGCGCATCGGCTGGAAGAAGGACGGCGGCGCCGAACGGCCCCACAACCTGCCCCTGGTGATGCTGGGCGCGGGCCTGCTCTGGTTCGGCTGGTTCGGCTTCAACGGCGGCTCCGCGCTCACCTCGTCCAACGCCGCCTCGGTGGTCGTGCTGAACACCTTCACCGCGACCTGCTCCGCCATGCTCGGCTGGCTGGTCGTGGAGAAGCTGCGCGACGGCCATGCGACGAGCCTGGGCGCCGCGTCGGGCGCGATCGCCGGCCTCGTCGCCATCACCCCCTCCTGTGGCGCCGTCTCCCCGCTCGGCGCGCTGCTGCTGGGCGCGATCGGCGGCGCGGTGTGCGCGCTGGCCGTCGGCCTCAAGTACCGGCTCGGCTACGACGACTCCCTCGACGTCGTCGGCATCCACCTGGTCGGCGGCATCACCGGCACCCTGCTCGTGGGCGTGCTGGCCACCTCCGGGGCCCCCAACGGCGTGGACGGTCTGCTCTACGGCGGCGGTCTCGGCCTCCTCGGCAAGCAGGCCGTGGGCGCCTTCGCCGTCCTGGCGTACTCCTTCGGCGTCACCTGGCTGATCGCCAAGGCCCTCGACAGGACCATGGGCCTGCGGGTGCGCCCCGAGGTCGAGGAGGGCGGCGTCGACGTCCACCTGCACGCGGAGAGCGCCTACGACCTCGCGCATCCGCCGGTCGCGGAGCCGGAACCGGCGGCCGCCGTCACCGCCGGATAGGGAAGTCCCCCCTCCGCCGCCCACCCATTGCGGGCCCGCCCGGGACGCCCGAGTCTGGGAACAATGCCGGGCTGGGCCAAGGAGGCGGCGATGGCGGCGGACAGCGGCACGGTGGGCGCCGAGCGGCAGCGGCTGACGGAGGCCGACGCGTCCCGGGCGGCCTGGCGCCGCTGGGGTCCCTACCTCAGCGAGCGCCAGTGGGGGACCGTCCGGGAGGACTACAGCCCCGGCGGCGACGCCTGGTCGTACTTCACCCATGACCAGGCACGCTCCCGCGCCTATCGCTGGGGCGAGGACGGTATCGCCGGCATCAGCGACGACAAGCAGCGGCTGTGCTTCGCGCTCGCCCTGTGGAACGGCCGCGACCCGATCCTCAAGGAGCGGATGTTCGGCCTGACCAACACCGAGGGCAACCACGGCGAGGACGTCAAGGAGTACTACTTCCACCTCGACAGCACGCCCACCCACTCGTACATGAAGTACCTCTACAAGTACCCGCAGGGCGAGTTCCCCTACGCCGACCTCGTCGACACCAACAAGGCCCGCGGCCGCCGCGATTTCGAGTACGAGCTGCTCGACACCGGCATCTTCGACGAGGACCGCTACTTCGACGTGTTCGTCGAGTACGCCAAGGCGGGACCGGAAGACCTGCTCGTCGAGATCACCGCGCACAACCGCGGCCCCGACGAGGCCGTCCTCCACCTGCTGCCGACGCTCTGGTTCCGGCACACCTGGTCCTGGGCGGGCGGCACCGCCGTCCCCAGCCTGCACCGCACCGGGAGCGCCCTCCGCGCCGACCACGAGGAGCTCGGCCCGCGATGGCTGTACTTCGACACCGACGCCCCCGCACTTTTCACCGAGAACGAGACGAACAACGAGCGCATCTTCGGCAGCCCGAACAGCACGCCCTACGTCAAGGACGGCATCCACCGCTGCGTCGTCCACGGCGAGACCACGGCCGTCAACCCCGCGCAGACCGGCACCAAGGCCGCCGTCCACCACACCCTGACCATCCCCGCCGGCGAGAGCGCGACCGTGCGGCTCCGGCTGTCCGACACCGAACTCGCAGAACCGTGGGGCGAGTTCGCGGCCGTCATGGACGCACGCCGGACCGAGGCGGACGCCTTCTACGAGGACGTCGTCCCGGACGGCATGGGCGAGGACGAGCGCCGACTGGTGCGCCAGGCGCTCGCCGGGATGCTGTGGAGCAAGCAGTACTACTACCTCGACGTCGAGCGCTGGCTGGCCGAGCACGGCGTCGATCCGCTCTCCGCCGACCCGAGCGTCCGCAACAGCGCCTGGTACCACATGGTCAACGACGAGGTCATGTCGATGCCGGACACCTGGGAGTACCCGTGGTTCGCGGCCTGGGACCTCGCCTTCCACACCCTCGCCCTGTCCATGGTCGACATCGGCTTCGCCAAGGGCCAGCTGGAACTGCTCCTGCGCCGCCTCTATCTGCACCCCAACGGCCAGATCCCGGCCTATGAATGGAACTTCGGCGACGTCAACCCGCCCGTCCACGCCTGGGCGGTCCTCTTCGTCTACGAACTGGAGAAGCACCGCACGGGCCGTGCCGACCGAGCCTTCCTGGAGAACGCCTTCCAGAAGCTGATGAAGAACTTCACCTGGTGGCTCAACCGCAAGGACGTCGACGGCAACAACGTCTTCCAGGGCGGCTTCCTCGGCCTCGACAACATCGGCGTCTTCGACCGCAGCGCCCCCCTGCCCACCGGCGGCCACCTCGACCAGGCCGACGGCACCGCATGGATGGCGCTGTACTGCCAGAACCTCCTCGACATCGCCATCGAACTCGCCGTCGACAACCCGGTCTACGTCGAGCAGGCACAGATGCTCTTCGAGCACTTCGCCTGGATCGCGGTCGCCCTGAACCGCATCGGCAAGGACAACGCCAGCCTGTGGGACGAGGAGGACGGCTTCTTCTACGACGTGCTGCGGCTGCCCGACGGCAGTGCCACCCGGCTGCGGGTGCGCTCGCTGGTCGGCCTGATACCCCTTGCGGCGACCAGCGTGATCGGCGGCCGGGCCGACCGGACCTTCCCCGAACTGGTCGAGGGAGCAAAGGAGTTCATCAGGCGGCACCCGGCCGTCGAGGCCGTCGTCCAGCAGCACGACCTGGGCACGGCCGACGAGAACGGCCGCTACCTCTTCGCCCTGTTCGGCGAGGACCGGCTGCGCCGCATCCTGGCCCGGATGCTCGACGAGAACGAATTCCTCGGCCCGCACGGCATCCGTTCCCTCTCCCGCTACCACGCCGAGCACCCGTACCACTTCGACGTCAACGGGCAGACGTACGGCGTCGGCTATCTGCCCGCGGAGTCCGACTCCGGCATGTTCGGCGGCAACTCCAACTGGCGCGGCCCGGTGTGGTTCCCGATGAACCTCCTCCTGATCCGCGCCCTGCTGAACCTGCACGCCTACCACGGCCCCGACTTCACCGTGGAGTGCCCGACCGGCTCCGGACGCCGGCTGAACCTCTACGAGGTCGCCCGCGAGATCTCCGACCGGCTCACCGCCACCTTCCTGACCGGCGAGGACGGCCACCGCCCGGTCCACGGCGCACAGCCCAAGTTCGCCAAGGACCCCCACTGGAAGGACCTGATCCTCTTCTACGAGTACTTCCACGGCGACAACGGCGCGGGCCTCGGCGCCTCCCACCAGACCGGCTGGACCGGACTGGTGGCCGCCACCGCGACCCTGTTCCACGCCATCAGCGCCGACGACTGGCACCGCGGCGGCCGCGAGTCCCTGCGGTCCGTGGACGAACAGCCGGTGGACGAACGGTTCGAGGGCGCGGGTGGAGAGGAGCCCCTGTCATGACCGTCATCTACGAGATCAACACCCTTGTCTGGCTGGGCGAGTTGAGCGGCCGGTACGGACGCCGCGTCACCCTGGGCGACGTACCCGGCGAGGTCTGGGACGAGGTCGCCCGGCCCGGCATCGACACGGTCTGGCTGATGGGCGTCTGGGAGCGCAGCCCGGCCGGCCTCGCGATCGCCCTGCGCGATACGGCCCTGCTCGCGTCGTTCCGTCAGGCGCTGCCCGACCTGACCGAGGCGGACATCGCCGGATCCGCGTACTGCGTACGCAACTACGTGGTCGACGCGGGCCTCGGCGGACCCGATGGCCTGGCCGAGGCCCGCGCCCAACTGGCCACCCGGGGCGTGCGGTTGATCCTCGACTATGTGCCCAACCACGTGGCCCCCGACCACCCCTGGCTCACCGACCACCCCGACCGCCTGATCAAGGGCACGGTGGACGACCTGACCCGCGCGCCCCAGGCCTTCCTGGAAATCGGCGGACACATCTACGCCAACGGCCGCGATCCCTACTTCGCTCCCTGGCAGGACGTCGTCCAACTCGACGCCTTCAGCGACGACTTGCGCACCGCGGCCGTCGACACCCTCGTCTCCATCGGCGACCAGGCGGACGGCGTGCGCTGCGACATGGCGATGCTGCTGATGAACGACGTCTTCGCCAAGACCTGGGGAGACCGGGCCGGACCCGCGCCCGCCGAGGACTTCTGGCCATACGTCGTCCCGCGGGTCCGGGCCCGCCACCCCGACCTGCTCTTCGTCGCCGAGGCGTACTGGGACCTCGAATGGGCCCTGCAGCAACAGGGCTTCGACCACTGCTACGACAAACGGCTCTACGACCGCCTCCTCCACGAGACCGCCGAGTCGACCCGCAGCCACCTCCAGGCCGACCTCGCCTACCAGCGCGGCCTGGTCCGCTTCCTGGAGAACCACGACGAACCCCGCGCCGCCGCCACCCTCCCGCCCGACCGACACCGTGCCGTAGCCGTCACCATCGCCACCCTGCCCGGCGCGACGCTCTGGCACGAGGGCCAGTTCGAGGGCCGCAAGGTACGCCCACCGGTCTTCCTCTCCCGCCGCCCGCAGGAGCCGCTCGACGAGCAACTCCGCGCCTTCTACGGCCAGTTGCTCCCCGCCGCGGCCGCCGTACGCGAGGGCGACTGGCACCTGCTCGCCACCACCGGCTGGCCCGACAACGACACTCGCCGGGGCCTGCTGGCCTGGAGCTGGACCGCCCCCGACACCCGCCACCTCGTGATCGTCAACCTCTCCGACACCCCCGCCCAGGGACAAGTGCCCCTGCCCTGGCCCGACCTCACCGGCCGCCCCTGCCACCTCACCGATCTCCTCACGAACCAGACGTACGACCGCGACGGCGACGCCCTGCTCACCCCGGGCCTCTTCGTCGACCTGCCGGCCTGGCATGCCCACGTACTGCGCCTGACCTGACCGACGGCCGTGGTAAACAGCGACCATGACCTACTCACGCACGGCCGGAGGTCTCCGATGACAGCCGGCATCGACACCCCGGACCGCCGCGGCCGCACCGGCCTGGACCGCACCGGCCTCGACCTGACCGGCAACCCGCGCGTGAAGGTGCGGGAGGTGAAACTGCTCTCCAGCCACTGGTACGTCGAGCGCGCCACCACCTTCGACATCCAGCACACCGACGGAAGCTGGAGCACCGAGCAGCGCGAGACCCATGACCGCGGCAACGGCGCGACCATGCTGCTCTACGACGCCGAACGCGAAACGGTCCTGCTCACCCGCCAGTTCCGCTTCCCGGTCTACGTCAACGGCCACCCCGACGGCATGCTCATCGAGACCCCCGGCGGACTCCTCGACGACGATGACGAACACCCCGAACTCGCCGTCCGCCGCGAGGTCGTGGAGGAGACCGGCCACACCATCGGCGAGATCCAGCACGTCTTCGACGTCTATATGAGCCCCGGCTCGGTCACCGAACGCGTCAGCTTCTACGCCGCCGCCTACGGCCCCTCCACCCGCACCCACGAAGGCGGCGGCCTCGACGAGGAGGGCGAGGACATCGAGATCGTCGAACTGCCCTTCCGCCGCGCCCTGGAGATGATCCGCACCGGCGAGATCAACGACGCCAAGACGATCATGCTGCTGCAGTGGGCCGCGCTGGAAGGTCCCTTCGCGAAGGCTTGACTTGAAGTGCGCTTCAAGCAGAAGACTCCCGTACGTGCCCGAGAACCCGGGCCCGTACGGGAGGAACACCCATGAAGTACCGCACCATCGGAACCGCCCCGGACACCCGCCGCGAGGTGAGCGTCATCGCGCTCGGCGCGATGCTCTTCGGCTCCCGCACCGACGAGAGGACGTCCTTCGCGCTCCTCGACCGGTATGTCGAGGCCGGCGGCACCTTCATCGACACGTCCGACAACTATGCCTTCTGGGAGGACGGCGGCCAGGGCGGCCAGAGCGAGGAACTCCTCGGCCGCTGGCGGCGCAGCCGCGGCATCGGCAACGAGATCGTCATCGCGACGAAGCTCGGCGCCCGCCCCCTCGCTCCCGGCACCGGCTTCATCGACAACCCCGAGGGCCTCTCCGCCAAGGTCATCCGCGAGTCGGCCGAGCGCAGCCGCGAACGCCTCGGCGTCGACAAGCTCGACCTGCTCTACGCCCACATCGACGACCCCACCGTCCCCCAGCGCGAAACCGTCGAGGCCTTCGCGGAACTCGTCGCCGAGGGCATGGTCGGCCTGCTCGGCGTCAGCAACCAGGCCGTCTGGCGGGTCGAGCGGGCCCGAGCCATCGCAGCGGCAGCCGGCCTGCCGGGCTACGAGGTCCTGCAGTACGAGCACAGCTATCTGTGCCCCCGCGTCGACGTCCCCAGCGGCCTCTTCCCCGACGGCACCCTGGGCGCCGTGGGCCCGGAGATGCTGAGCTACCTGCGCGCCGAACCCGCCTTGACCCTGGTCTCGTACTCACCCCTCCTCAAGGGCGCCTACGTCCGCCCGGACCGCCTCCCGGCCGACTACGACCACCCCGGCACCCCGCCCCGCCTCACAGCCCTGCGCGAGGTGGCCCGCGAGACCGGTGCAACCGTCAACCAGGTCGTCCTGGCCTGGCAACTGGGCGGCGCCCTACCGATCGTCCCGCTGGCCGGAGCCTCGTCGACGGCCCAACTGGAGGAGAACCTGGCCGCGGTGGACGTGGAACTGACGGCGGACCAGCGGGGTCGGCTGGACGGCGCACACTGACTGGGTGTTCAGCCCTGTTCGTTCCCGCATCTCCTGTCTCTTCCCAACTCGGCACATCCTCCTGACCTTTGACCGCTGGCCGGTCCTCACGACGAGGTAATCGCGCGACTGCTGCACGGATGCACGCAGCGGTCTGCACGTACTGCGCGGGAACTGCCGGCGGCTCAGATCGCTACCTGCGGGCAGGTGTGCCGCCCGGGTGGGCCCGCGACGGCCGGGTGATCGAAGTCGGCGGTGGCGCCGCGCGTGTTCTTGAGCGGTCCGGGTCGTTGGACGGATCATGCAGACCAAATGGGTGACGCGGTCGGCCAACAGCCCAGGTTGTCGCCAGCGCCCTGACGCAGGGCGCAGCCCCTACGATCACCTTCCTCCGTCCCGGTGTGGGTTGACACTGCCCGGTTGGGAGTGGTGAATCGGTGACTTCGGGTGTGGTTGACGCGCAAGCGATCGATCTGCGCGCAGTGCAGCGCCGGGTCGATGCAGCACTTGAGGACTTCCTGGCCGAAAAGACCCGCTCGGCGGCGGGCCGGGGGCATCCGCCAGAGGTGGTGCAGACCGTGCGGGACTTCTTGGCAGCCGGCGGGAAGCGGATCCGCGCGTTGCTGTGTGTGGTGGGTTGGCATGCAGCAGGCGGAGACGGGGATGCGACGTCGGTGTTGCGTGTCGCGGCGTCTTTGGAGCTGTTCGTGGCCTTTGCTCTCATCCACGACGACATCATGGACGACTCGGCCAGCCGCCGGGGCCGCCCCGCGGTCCACCGCGTGATGCGTGCCCGGCTGGGGGAGGACGAGCGGGCTGAGCGGCTGGGTGCGGGCGGCGCGCTGCTGGTGGGGAACCTCGCATTGATGTGGGCACAGGAGTTACTGCATACCGCTCGGTTGGAGCCGGGGCGGCAGCGGCTGGTGCATGGACTGTTTGACGCGATGCTGGAAGAGGTGATGTACGGCCAGTACCTGGACGTGATGGGTACCGGCCGTGGCGCCGACGACGTCGAGGCAGCCTTGCGGATCATCCACTACAAGACCGCGACCGCGACCATCGAGCGGCCTCTTCAGCTGGGGGCTGCCGTCGCCGGGGCCGGTGAGGCCACGATGGATGTCTTCACGCGGCTGGGCCTGCCGCTGGGGGAGGCGTTCCAATTGAGGGACGACCTGCTGGACGTGTTCGGCAGCCCGGACGGCGCGTGCGCGCCGGGCCTGAGCGATCTGCGGGAAGGCAAGCGGACCGTTCTGCTGGCGCTGGGTCTGCAGCGCGCCGACGAGGTCCAGCGGGAGCGGCTCGGCCACCTCGTGGGCCGGGCCGACCTGGGGGAGCGCGAGGCGACCGAGGCGCGGACGATCCTGCAGGACACCGGCGCGCGGGAGCACACCGAGCGGATGATCGCTTCCCGCTACGATCAAGTGCTGCAGGTCCTGGACGGGGCCGGCTTCCCGCAGGCCGCGGACCGCGCTCTGCGCGGCCTGGCGGTCACCGCCACCCAGTACACCTCCTGACCCTGCCGAGGCCGCGTGCCCCGGGGCACCAGCCCTCACCGTCACGTGTCCACAGCTGTGTCACCCAACCCCGAGCAGGGAGAACTCTTCATGACCGAGCAGGTCCTCGATCGTGTCGCCGGGTACGAGCGCCGGTTCAACACGCTCTTCGAGGCTTACTTCGACACGTTGAGCACCGGGGTCGATGCGCCGTCGTTCAGCCGTTTCACCCCGGAGTGCCTGCAGTTGCTGCGGGAATTGTCCTTGCGGGGCGGCAAGCGGATGCGGGTCGTTCTGCTGCATGAGGCAGCCCGTCTGGTTACTGCCGAGCCGGTCGCAGGACTGGACGCCGCGGCGCTGAGTATCGAGCTGCTGCAGACCCACGGTCTGGTGCACGACGATCTCATCGACGACAGCCCCACCCGCCGCGGCGGCCCTTCCACCTACTACGCCTACCGTGAACGGTTCCCCGGCCACCCGCAGGCGGCCCTCGGTCTCACCGTGCTCGCGGGCGACCTCGCACTCGCTCTGTCCCTGCAGGTACTGCTCGATGCGACGCTGCCTGTCGCGGTGCGGCAGGCCATGGTCGAGGTGCAGACACGGGCGGCAGCCGACACGTTCGTGGGCCAGATCATCGACCTGGAACGCGACTTCACCGCCACCGTCGGCGAGGAGACCTTGCACTGCGTGGCCGACTACAAGTCCGCCCGCTACTCGATCCTCGCACCCATGCGGCTCGGACTCCTGGCCGCAGGTGAGCAACCAGACCTCTTCATGCAGGAACTGCGCGACTACGCGCGGCTGGTGGGGATCTGCGGGCAGATGCGCGATGACTACCTGGACCTGTTCGGGGACGCGGCCACCATGGGCAAGCCGACCGGCACCGACATCCGCGACGGCAAGCACAGCTACACCGTCAGCGCCCTGCTGTCTGCCGTCTCGGACACCGAGCGTGTGGTGGTGCAGGCCGCACTCGGTGACCCGTCCTGCACAGCGGAAACCGTCGCCGCCGTCCGGGAGATCGGCGAGAACCGTGGTGTGACGGCCAGGATGCAGACGGATATGCGGCGCTATGCCGAGCAGGCTTCCGCGGTGGCCGCCGACTGGCGGTCAAGGTGGCGTGAGGAGGCGGTCACCTTCTTCGAGCACCTGCCGCTGTGGAGCGTCGAGCGAGCCAAGTGACCAGGGCACGCGCCCCAGACGTGGCGCGTCCGGCCAGTACGCGTCCCACGGGCGCGGGATCGGAACCCAGGGTTGGCGGGGCTGTGGCCGCCAGGTCCGCGTGGGCCCGGCGCCAGTGTGCGGGAAGGCTGTCGGCGTCGGGGAGGGCCTGGTCGATACGGAAGCATGCGCTGGTCGTGTCCCCGTAACTGACCGCCACAACGGCCATGGGGACGCCGGGCGGGCAGCAGATGATGGGGTCGATTCGGTGCACTGCCGCCTCGCCGTAGTGCAGACGCTGACGCACCACGACATACGAGGCGCAGACGGTGAGTCGGCCCGGGACGGTGCTCGCGGCCACCAGTCGCTGGAACAGCCGCCAGGGAAGTCGGGTGAGAGCCGCTCGAAGCACCGTCTTGTGTCCGGCGGACTTCAGGGCAGGGGTGACGGCCTTCGTGCGCGCAAGCCGCCGACCCACAGGCATGGTGCCGCCGGGCAGGTCGATCCTGGTCAGGAACAGCCGGTTGCCGGGCGCCCCTACTTCGTCGGGCGTGCGCAGGTTGACGGGAACCATCACGGGGACCGGCACGTCGACTGCGCGGGGCCAAGCCTCTTCGGCCCATTGGGTGATCGCGTGCACGACGGCGGTGAGATAGACGTCGTTGGTGCTGGCTCCGCTGACGCGCGCCGCGGTGCGCAGGCCGGCGGAGGGCACCTGGGCCCACAGCGTGTGACGGCGGCTGGACAGCGGATGCGAGGCGGATTGCCACAGATGGTGCCGCCGCGCGTGGCGCATCAGGGTCACGGTGCTCCGCAGGGCTTGGTGAAGGCGGGGCCGAGGGGTTGGGGAGAAGTCCCGGGTGAGCACCGAAAACTCTCCCGGCAGCAGCCGCGGCCCGAACAGCGCCTCCAGGACCGTGACTACGTTGGCGCCGTCCTGGACGGCATGGTGGGTGAGATACAGCAGAGCAAAGCCGTCGGGCACGTGACCGTGCAGGAGGATCATGCGCCAGGCCGGGGCCCCCTCGGTCCAAGGCTCTCGCAGGAGGAGCCGCACCGTTGCCTCAAGAGCCTCCGGCTCACCGGCCACCCGCTCATCGCGAACATGCCGGGCCATGTCCGGGACGGCAGGCATCCACCGTGCCGTCGGCCCGTCGCCGGTCAGGACATGCCGCAAACAGGGAAGGCCGGCAAGGCGCAAGGCCACGTGCTCGCGCAGAGCGGCCAGAGCGGGCACGGCGCCCGTCAGGTGCAGCACCGCCCCGACCGTCGCGTTGGCGTCCGGATGGTCCGCGAGCCGTTCAGCCGTGACCATGACCAGATCGGCAGGGCTGGGATCCAGGAACCGGCTCATACCCATCACCTCAGAATGTCGAAGACTGGTGCACTGACTGCCGCGCCGATCAGCACCCCGACGATCACCTGGCCAACGGTGTGACAACGCAGCCGGATACGGGACCCGCCGATCAGCACCACCAAGGGAGTCAGCACGAGCATCCAGGGGCCGAAGACCGACGTGAGGATGGCGAGGGCGCCGGAAGCGACAGCGGAGTGAACCGACACCTTCCAGAAGAAGGTGATCACCAGCAACGCGAGCAGGACGGACAGCATCGCCGTCACCAGGGCCGCCACCTCGGCGGGAGCTTGGAGCCCGTACAGCAGCATGGTGCCGGTGATGACCGAGGCCATCACCCCGGGGGCGGCCGCGATACGGTCCTGCCGCCGCCGCACATGACGGTCGCCCCAGTACTTGCGGCGTTCACCGAATCCCAGGATCAGCGTGGGCAGCACCGCCGTGAACACCGCCGCGAGCAGCCCCCACTCGATGCCTGCCCAGCCACCGTCGTGCCAGCCCAGCAACGGGGCCAGGACCAGCATCCAGTTCCGCGGCTCGCCGCCGTCACTGAGCAGCCACGCCCAGCGCGCCTTACCACGCGACACCCCGTCCCCCACCGCCGGGCCGGCAGAGCGGGCCGACGCGGCTGATGCGACGGGTGAAGCAGCCGAAGTCGCGGTGTTCTGTTCCGGCACCTCTGAAAGCCCCCGCCCCTTACATGATCGTGCTGCCGCCGTGCGTGGCGTCCATCATCGAAACGACGCTCTCTCAAAGCCGGTCACGGCACCGGCGCGGCCTGCTCGACACCCGCCAGATTTCCCTGGGTCGTGCGCGGGCGGTGGGTGCGGGTCCGCACGGCGAAGGCGGCCATGCCGAGCGCCGTCATGCCCACCGCCCAGCCCATACCCAGCAGCAGGCAGCTGGTCGGCACCACCTGCAGACCGCCGGCGGTCACCGAGGTCTGCACCGCTGCGCAGGCTGGCAGGAAGCGCACCACGGGACTGTCTGCGTTGGGGTTGACCAGGGGATTTTGCAGCACCAGATCGATGGAGCTGATCATGATGGCGAGGAACATGCCGGCCAGCTCGCTGCGCAGCACAGCCGCCAGCACGATCCCGATACCGCCATAAATCAGAGCACCGGTGAACATTCCCGCGGCAAGCAGCCAGGGTTGCTCGGGGCGCCAGAACAGACGCATCCACGCGGTGGCGTAGGCGGCGACCAGGACCGAGACCAGAACGAGCGCGGTGCATTTCGCGAGCGCGAGGCACGAGCGGGGATAGCCGGCCCGCACCAGTCGCTGGTCGAACAGTGCGGAGCGGGCTGTGGCGACGAACATCATGAACGCGATGACCAGCGACAGGGCCTGCAGTGCGCCGTTGATCTGGACCACGATGTTGCCGTCCATGACCACCGTGCGCCCGACCGACCGGATCCGGAACCGCAAGGGGGTACGGGCTACCACCGTGAACGCCAACGTGGCCCACAGCGGGACGAACAGGACCACGATGAGCAGCGCCAGCCTGTTACGGGCCTGCTCGATCAGCGCGAACCGCAAGGCCGTACGGAAGCAGGACCACCACCGCGTCATACCGGCACCGCCTCCGATCCGGTCTGCTCCGTCTCCTGCAGCACTCCTGCCTGAAGGCGGTAGAGAGTGTCCAGACGCGAGGCGTCGTAGGCGAGGTGCGAGACCACGAGCACCGCGCAGCCCCGGTCCCGCAAGGCCGCCGCCAGGTCCCAGAACCGCAGGTAGGTCTCCCAGTCGAAGCCCTGATACGGCTCATCCAGGAGCAGCACCTGGGGATCGTGCATCAAAGCCAGGACCAGGTTGAGCTTCTGGCGCGTGCCACCGCTGAGCGCTGCCACCCGCTCGTTCCGGTAGCTGCTGAAATGCAACTGCTCCAGCAGCTCGAAAGCTCTGTCCAGGCCGGCCATGCCGTAAGCGGCCTGAAAGAATCTCAGATGCTGGTCAACGGAGAAGGCTTGGTGGAGCACCGCGTCCTGCGGGCAACTGCCCAGCACTCCCACCCGCTCCACCACGCCCCTGTCCGCGGCGAGATCCCCGACGAGAATGCGCAGCAGGGTGCTCTTGCCCGCCCCGTTCTCGCCGACAATGCCCACCAACTGGCCCGCACGGAGATCCAGCGACACCCCCCGCAGGACAGGACGCCGCCGGTAGCTCTTGCATACATCCCGGATCCGCAACACCGGCTCGCCGGCCGACACCACTGCATCCCCCATGCGGAACACTCCTCACACGGCCGGCCTCCCGAATGCACCACCTGCTGGAGCGCAGCCACGATGCCTGTAGCCGAACGACAACCCCACGCGAGCACCAACGACACGAAGCGACAGTGGTGACGGGCACACCCGCCGGCTACGCCAGTAACACATCCAGCAGGCGTCCTCCGACGATGCCCAGCGCATTCTGCGCCGGGTCCGCCCCAGCCACGTGCCGCTGCATGTCACCGAGGTGCAGCTGGTCGATGTCATCGCGGACAGCACCGCCAAGACGATCACTTGGGAGCGGCTCGCGGCCATTCCGCTCGGCGACCAGTAAGCGAGCGGGCCCGGGCCATCCTCGGTGGCCCGGCCCGATTCGCGTGGGTCACCGAGGCGGCAGATTGCCCTCCCGGATCATCCGGCGCAGGAGGGAGTTCCGCTTCGCCAAGCCGGAGACCTGGGGCGATCCGGAGGCGGCGACAATGCAGGTCACCGACCGGTACGGCACCGCCCGCGCGATGGCCTGGGACGGCATCCACCCGCGGCTGACCACCCGATCCGCGTGGATCGACCACGCCGGCGAACTCCCGGTCATCGAGGGCACGTTGATCCGCCTCCAGGTCGACCGTCTGCTGCGGCCGGTCGTCGCCCGGGCGAGGCAGGCGTTCCTGCGGCGCTTCGACCTGGAGCACACCTTCCGGCTGATGAAGCAGACCCTGGGGTGGACCCGGCCGAAGATCCGCACCCCCGAGGCCGGAGACCGCTGGACGTGGCTATGGAACACCGGCAGACCTTGCGTCCCACCGCCGGTTTCCCGAAACCCTCGTCGAGGGGGAAGAACCGGGATTGAGAGCAATACGACCTGCCCATTCGTGTCGCGCAGCAACGCTCAACGTTCGGATTGCCGTGCCCGAGACCACCGGCGAACGCTTGCGTCAGGCCGATGATCTGCACTTCACCCGCGGGATGGTCTGGAGCGAAGCTGCGAATCTCCGGGGAAACCGTGGCACATTTCACCCCCGGAGTGCTCGCCCGGCTCTTCACCCTGGACCTCGCCGACCAGATCGATGCCGGTCACGACCTGATCGCTGGAGCGCCGGCGTAGCTTGCCGTTCAGAACTGGCGCAGGAAGGTGGAAGGACTACTGGTCGGCCTGACGCGGGAGGTGGGTGCAGGTTTCCGCGAGTTGATCAAAGGCGCCGACCACTGCAACCATCCCGCCATCGCCGATGCCGCCGCGCTGCGCCGGGCCTATATGGCGCTGGGTCTGGCCTATCTGGAAGGGGTGGAACAACGCGTGTCCGACTGTGCGGAGGCGTCTGGGCAGATCGGACCACAGCCCCCGGTTTCGTTCACCTTCAACAACAGCACCGTCAACGGCGGTCAGTTCGCCGCCCAGCTCGCGAACATCGACTCGACGATCGCGGGTGTGGTTCAGAACGGCAGTTCAGACATTGGCGAGGCGCTCAAGGCGCTGACGCAGGCGGTGTTGAGCCAGGAGGATCTGGGCGACACGGAGCGGAGCGATCTGCTCGACAACGTCGGAGAGCTCGCGCAAGCCGCGCAGTCGCCCCCAGAGGAACGCCGCCGTGGAGTCATCCGGCCATGGATGCCTGGGGCGGGGTCTTGCACAGGCTCCTGTCCTGAATATCGACCGAAATCGAGGACCTACGGGCCAGCATGACCACCATTGGCCTGTGGTCGGCCACCGCAGCCGACTCGGAGTTCTGCTTGGGTGTAGCTCTTCCGCAGTGGCTTCATCGCTCAGGCGGTGAGTTGGTAGTTGTGCTGGTCAGTCCCTGGCTGCGCCCACTTCAAGGTGGGCGCAGCCGCGACGCAGCACCTCCGAAGTCGGCCTCAATAGCGGCTCCCGTCCCGAGGAGATGTGGAAGGAAAACCACCGACTTCGACCTCACGGCCTGCCGGGACGGACGGTGAAGTAGGTCCACCCACTCTGCGCACCGCCGGTCTGCGCGCCCTTGGCCGGCGGTGTGTAGAGACCGCGGACGCGGTAACGATCGTTGCTCGTAAAGAGCTTCAGAGCGCGGCCGTAGCCGTACCAGCCGTCGGAGTACAGGGGCACGCACTTCTGAGAGGTGACCTGGTGCCAGGCCCCCGAGGAGTAGTGCTCGACGTACACCGACGTGCAGCCTCCGGTCTGACGGGGAGTGACCTGGAGGTTGAAGCCCATGGTGACTTCGGACTTGTAGAAGACCTGGTAGGTAATGGATCCGATGCCGGTGGTCTTCACCGGATACTGCATCTGTGTCCGGACCGTCGGTGTGAGGGTCGCACTGGTGGTCACCGTGCGCGGTGCGTAGCGGTAGTCACCCGCGAAGGCCGCACTGAAGACGGTGTTGCGGGTGATCTTGTACGACGCGACCAGGTTGCCGTGCGTGTCGACCTTGCCGCTCTTGAGTGCCGTCCGCGACTTGCCCGTGGGCTGGGCGTACAGCGTCACGAGCCGGGAGTTGTGCGTGGTCCCCAGGTGCGCGGTGACCTTGGCCGTCGCGCCGGAGTGGTACGACTTCGCGTCGGTCGTCACGCTCAGGCCCGGAGTGGCTCGGGCCACCTGAACCGTCGCCGACTGACTGGCCGGGAGGTAGGACGTACCGCCGTCGTAGGTGAAGGAGTAGGTGTTCGCGCCGCCGATCTGCGGGGTGTCGTGGAGGGCGAAGGTGCCGTCGGCGGCGACGGGCACGGTGCCCACCGAGTACCCCGAGGGGTGTGCCAGATCGGTCTTGACGACGTGCACCGCACCGGTCTTCACATGCGCATGCGGCCAGACGAGCCGCCCGGTGACGGTCAGCGGCGCGGCCCGGCCCCCGGTGTCGGGGGCGGTCAGCACCAGGGTGGGCGCGTACTTCGCGACGGGGACGTCGAAGGTCTGGATGGCCGGGCCGTAGTGGCCGCCGCCCGAGTAGTCGACGCGGAAGCTCAGGGCGCCGGTGAGGGGAGCGGTGCCGGAGACCTGGTAGGAGCCGAAGAAATCGACCGGCGGGCGGGCCGGGGCGGCCGTCGGGTCCGGGACGAGCACACCATCCGGATCGGTGTCGTCGTAGCGCGTGATCCGTACGGTGCCCGGAATCATGGGTTCCCCGGCACCGAGGCTGAGCGGCGAATCGAAGTTCGCCCGGAACGCATAGGCCTCGCCGGGGGCGAGCGGGGCGGTGGTCGAGGTGCCGGAGAGCCTGACCCACGCGGTTTCGGGGTTACGGGCTGTCTGGAGCGTCGGTGTTCCGCCGGCGGCGTCCACGGTCACGGCGTAGAGCCGGCTGCCGTCCGGCGCCCAGGCGAGGCCGTGTGCGGCCAGGCGCATCGGAGACTCGATCTCGTACAGGTGGTAGTAGCCCTCGCCCGTTTCCGGAAACGCCTCGAATTCGTAGTTGCAGCCGCAGCCGGCGAGAGTGCCGTCCGGAGCCACGGCGACAGCCCTGGCGGCCACCGGCGTGGCGAACTGCCCGTCCACCGTCAGGTCCGAGACGCGATACCGGTTGCTGCTCGCGCGCAGCCACGACGAGACCGCCAGGTGCTGTCCGTCCGCCGTGACCGCGAAGTCGGTCAGGTCGGGCACCGGCAGCGACTTCGCCGCCTGCCGGGTCAGCGCACCGTCCTGGGCCGAGTATGTGACGACGGCCGAGGTGTCGCCCGTCTGCACGGCGGCCGCGAGGACGCCGGAGGGCGTCGGGGTCGTCGCCAGCGTCGGCGGCGCCGCCCAACTGCCCGCATCCTGCCCGAGGTTCACCGTGCCGGCCGCGTCGACGGAACCGATGCCGCCGGCGCCCGCCGTGCCGTACCCGAACCAGAGCGTCCCGTCGGCGACGGCCAGCGAGTCCGGGTGAGTGCCCGAGCTCGTGTCGTAACGCGCCGACTCGGTCAGGTTCGCCGTACTGATCGCCGCGATCGCGTCCTGGTCCGGGAGAGCCGCGTACAGCGCGGACCCGTCCGCGGAGAGGGCGAGACCGGTGGCACCCGGCTCACCACTGATCGTCGTCGGGTTGCCGCCGTCGAGATCGGTGACGACGATGCCATCGGTGCCGGCGCCACCGCTGATGTACAGGTGCCCGTGCGAGGCGTCCACGACCATGTGCGCGAAGTGCGCGATCGGCAGCGCCGTACCCGACGCCGCGTACGAGTCGACCGCGCCGGGACCGACGACGGTCGCGGCCGTCATCCCGACGAGCAGCGCCCCGGCGACCGACGTGGCGATCGACGGCGAGAATCGCGCCGATTTCATGAAAGGCCCCCCACCCACACAACCTTCACGATCAATGGGGCGCAAGGTAACACGGTGCCGTCTGGCGCCAGCAGGGAGGGCAGCCGGGCCGGTGAGGCCCAGGGCAACTGCAGGGCCGGCTGCCGCGGTTCGGGTGACCGTTATCCGGAAACCCGCACCGGTGAAGGCCGGCACTGAGCGCTCGTGAACGCACCCCCGCCCTCACTTGGGCGGCAGCCCCGCGGCGAAGGTGTACCCCTCGTCGATCCACTCGGCGAGCGCCTCGTCCTCGGTGAGGGCGGACGAGTCCACGACGACCCAGCCGCGCATCGGGCGGCCCGTCATGTCGAACAGCTGGGCACCCGGTCGGGCCAGTGCGGCGTCCGTCGCGTCGGGGCCGACGCGGACCATCAGGTCGTCGCCGCTCACACCGACGGCCATGTTCCCGTGCAGCAGGAAGGCGATGCCTCCGAACATGCGCTTCTCGGCCATGTCCGGATCGGCGCCCAGGTGCTGCCGGATCCGTTCGGCGAGTCCTTCGTCGTACGCCATGGGGCCCCTCAATCCGTGGGTTCCGGGTGTTCCGTTCGTTGCGTGAGTCTGCGCTCCAGGTCACGGAGGTCCTTGCGGAGGGAGGAGCGGACCTGGCGGGCCAGGAGCGGGGTTGCCGGCCGGTAGAAGCCGCCCGGGCCGCCCCGGACCCGGATGCGGGCGAGGGTACCGGTGGGGTCCGGGTCGAAGGAGTAGGTGACGTGCATGGGCATCGGGCCCGCCACCGACACCATGTCCAGCAGCCGCGGGAAGTCGTGCGCGGCCACACGCAGGACGTAGTCGATGCGCCGGCCGAGGAAGAACGCAGTCCGGGTGACCTCGGCCCCGATGCCGAAGCCGCCGCCGTCCGCCTCCCGGGTCAGCTCGGCCGTGCGAATGCCCTGGGTCCAGTCGGCGTCGTGGTGCCAGTCCATGGCGTACGCGGCCACCTGCTCGGGCGGCAGCGGGATCACACGCGCCACGGACACGTCGATCGTCATCCTTCCAGGATCCCCGGGCCGGGCTGCGGGCGCGCGGCGTACGCCGAGTCGATATGACGGGTGTCTTACGTCGTTGCGCCAGAGCAGGACAAAACGCCGCCCGGGCGAGACGCTGCTGCTGAGCCGCGGCTCGGACCGGCCCCGGCATCCGCCCCGGCGGTCCCGTGCGAAGGAGTGCGTCCATGACCGCATCGCCCCAGACCGACGACGCGTACCGCTTCGACGACCTGAGCGCCCTGTTCATCAACTGCACCCTCAAGCCGTCACCCCAGGTCAGCCACACCCAGGGGCTGATCGACAAGAGCGCGGAGATCATGATGTCGCGCGGGGTCACGACGTCCGAGGTCCGGGCCGTCGACCACGACCTCGCCCCCGGCGTCTACCCGGACATGACCGAGCACGGCTTCGCGACGGACGAGTGGCCCGCGCTGTACGAGCGGGTGATGGACGCGGACATCCTCGTCATCGCCGGGCCGATCTGGCTCGGGGACAACAGCTCGGTGACGAAGAAGGTGATCGAGCGGCTCTACAGCTGTTCGTCGCTGCTCAACTCCGAGGGACAGTACGCCTATTACGGCCGGGTCGGCGGCTGTCTGATCACCGGCAACGAGGACGGCGTGAAGCACTGCGCGATGAACGTCCTCTACAGCCTCCAGCACCTGGGCTACACCATCCCGCCGCAGGCCGACGCCGGCTGGATCGGAGCGGCGGGGCCCGGACCGTCGTATCTGGACCCCGGCTCGGGCGGCCCGGAGAACGACTTCACCAACCGCAACACCACGTTCATGACCTGGAACCTGATGCATCTGGCCGCCATGCTGAAGCGCGCCAAGGGCATCCCCGCTCACGGCAACCAGCGTTCCGAGTGGGACGCCGGCTGCCGCTTCGACGCGGAGAACCCCGAACACCGCTGAATCCATATCTTGCGGTGCCCGGCGGCGGACAACCGGAGCATCGGGGCCGACCCTCCGGCACCATCGACTCCAACCGACCCACCGCGAACCCGGGAGTACGCCATGCCCCGCTCCGAAGCCCGCGTCTCAACCGACCGCCCCCACCGCTACGCCAAGCAGCTCGCCTCCCACCTCGGCCGCCGCAGCCAGACCAGTTGGGACGAGGAGAGCGGGGAGGGCAGTCTCGTCTTCCAGAACGGGACGGGCTCCCTCACCGCGACCGAGGGAGCCCTGCTGCTCTCGGTGGAGACCGACGCCGACCACCTCGACCTGCTGGAGGACGTCGTCGGCCGCCACCTGGTCCGCTTCGGCACCAAGGACGAACTGGTCGTCGAATGGCACCGCGACACCGGCGCTCCCGGCACCACTCAGCGCAAGGCGGAGGACCAGGCGTGACCCCCATGACCAGGGACGGCGTCAGGCCTCGCCCACGGTGAAGACCATGCTGCGCACCGGCGCGAGCTCCTGCAGGCGCGCCGAGTCCTCGGCGCAGGCGCGGCCCTCGGGGGAGGCGAACGCGGCGCGCAGCTCCGCCATGGTGTCCCATTCCAGTTCGGCGACCAGGTGGCACGCATCGCCCCCGCGCACGGCCGTGGTCTCGCGGCCGACCGTGTACCGGCGCAGGCCGGGCAGCTTGCGGGCGAGTGGGAGGTGGATCTCGCGGTAGTGCCGGTCGAATGCCGTGGGGTCGGGCGGAGTCTCGTAGAGGACGAGGAAGCGTGCCGTCATCGCCCGGACCTCCGGTAGCACGTGAAGACGACCGCACCGGTCTGCTCCGCCGACTCGCACTCCAGGTGGACGGGCCGGCCGCCTGCGGGGAAGAGGTGGTCGCCGGTGCCGAGGATCGTGGGGAAGGTGATCAGGCGGTACTCGTCGACCAGGTCCTCCGCCATCAGGGTGTGGACGACGCTCAGGCTGCCGGCGACGACCACGTCGCGCCGCTCCTGCTTGACCGCGTCCACCAGGTCGCCGTCGAGGATCCGGGAGTTCGCCCAGGCCGAGACGTCGGTGAGGGTGCGGGTGGCGACGAGTTTCTGCGCGGCGTTCATGCGCGCGGAGAACGGGTCGTCGCGGCCCGGCCACAGCCGGGAGAACTGCTCCCAAGTGGTGCGACCCAGCAGCATGACCCCGTCGTCCAGGGCGGCCCCGAGCCGGAACTTGTCCCCGGCGACCGCCTCGGGGCCGTGCCGGAACATCCAGCCGCCCCCGGGTGTGCCCCCGCGGCCGTCCGGGTCGGTCACGATGCCGTCCAGAGTGGTGAATGCGATGACGATGACGCTCATGGCGATGTCCTCTCGGCCTGCTCGTTCGGTGGTCACCGGTATGTACCGGCGCCACCGCCCGGACTCATCGCGTGCCGTGAGATTCGTCGGAAGAAATCTCGTCAGGCAGGTCGAATGCCTCCAAGACCCGCGGGTCCGCGAACACCACGTTCCGTGCGACCCGCCCGCCGCCCACCGTGAACGCCTGCAGTGAGTGCAGCCGGTGCCCGCCGTCCTGCGTGGGCGCGTAGGCGGCAAGAGCGGGCTGTCCGCCCGCGGTGAGCTGCCGGGTGGCCCACCCCGTCCCGCGCAGCTCGAAGACCCGCTCCATGAACAGGCCGTAGTCGCGGCGGCCGCGGTACCACAGCGGCACCGGCGGCATCTCCAGCACGGCCGCGTCGGTCAGCAGCCGCACCAGTGCGGGGACGTCGGCCGCCTCGAAGGCGCGCGCGTACCGCTGCACGACCTCCCGCGCCTCGGCGTCGTCCGGCTCGGCAACCTCGCCCGGGTCGCCCATGTCCGCGACCGCCGCACGGGCCCGCTGCAGCGAGCTGTTGACGGCGGCGACCGTCGTCCCGAGCTGCTCGGCGACCTCGGCGGCGCTGAACTCCAGCACCTCCCGCAGCACCAGCACCGCCCGCTGCCGGGCCGGCAGCACCTGCATCGCCGCCACCAGCGCCAGCCGCAGATCGGCCCGCACCTCGACGTCGTAGCGCGCATCGGGGAACGGCTGCAGCCACGGGATGTCGAAGGCCGGCGTGAGCGGCGCCCCCGGGTCCTCGCTCGGCGCACCCAGCCCCGACGGCAGTGGCCGCCGCGCCCGCCCCTCCAGCGCGGTCAGGCACACATTGGTCGCGATCCGATACAGCCAGGTCCGCACCGCCGCGCGCGAGGCGTCGTAGCGGTCCCGGGCCTTCCACACGCGCAGCATCGTCTCCTGCACCAGGTCCTCGGCCTCGTGGAACGAGCCCGACATCCGATAGCAGTACGCGACCAGTTCGCTCCGGTACGGCTCAAGGTCCATGGGGTTCATCATGGACCGAGGAAAGGAGAGCGGTCATGAGTGCACTCCCCACCGAACGGTCCCTCCGCTCCACTCCCGAAGGCCTGCTGTGGGAGCCCAGCGAGCGCTGGGTGCGCGGCCGCAAGGGCGACATCACCGTCGTCGACAGCCGCCGCCCCGTCCTCGTCTGGGAGCCCGCGCTGCCCGTACCGCAGTACGCCTTCCCGCGAGGCGACGTACGTGAGGACCTCCTGCGCCCCGCGAAGAACCCGCGCACGGGATCCCACACCGGATCGAAGATCTTCTACGACCTCGAAGCCGACGGCGAGCTGCTGGAGAACGCCGCCTGGACCTTCCCGGCCGCCGACCTGGCCGAATACATCGCCTTCGAGTGGTTCCGGCGCAGCGGCAGGGGCCTGGACCACTGGTACGAGGAGGAGGAAGAGATCTTCATCCACCCCCGCGACCCGCACAAGCGGGTGGATGCCATCCCGAGCAGCCGGCACGTCCAGGTCTCGGTCGACGGCATGCTCGTCGCCGACACCCACCGGCCCGTGCTGCTCTTCGAGACCGGTCTGCCCACCCGCTACTACATTCCGTCCGAGGACGTCCGCCTCGACCTGCTCGAATCCACCGACCACCACACCGGCTGCCCCTACAAGGGCACGGCGCAGTACTGGTCGTGGCGCGGCGAGGCCGATGTGCCGCCGAACCTCGTCTGGAGCTACCCGGAGCCGCTGCCCGCCGTGGGCCCGATCAGGGATCTCCTCGCGTTCTACAACGAGGTCGTCGACATCACCGTGGACGGGGAGCGGGTGGAGCGCCCCGTCACACCGTTCAGCGCGATGCTCAGACCGAGCAGCCGACGTGGGCGAGAGCCTGCCTGAGCAGCACCCCGTGCCCGCCCGGCATCTCGCTCTGCACCGTCTCCGAGACGGCCTCCTGCGGGCTGAACCACACCAGGTCCAGGGCGTCCTGCCGGGGCCGGCAGTCGCCCGTGACCGGGACGACGTAGGCCAGGGACACCGCGTGCTGGCGCGGGTCGTGGTACGGCGTGACGCCGTGCGTCGGGAAGTACTCCGCGACGGTGAACGGCTGCAGCGAGGCCGGGATCCGGGGCAGTGCCACCGGGCCGAGGTCCTTCTCCAGGTGGCGCAGCAGGGCGTCCCGGACCCGCTCGTGGTGCAGTACCCGGCCGGAGACCAGGGTCCGGCTGACCGTCCCGTCCGGGCCGATGCGCAGCAGCAGGCCGACGCTGGTGACTTCGCCGCTGTCGTCGACGCGCACGGGCACGGCCTCGACGTACAGGATCGGCATACGGGCGCGTGCCAGCTCGAGGTCGTCGGGGCTCAGCCAGCCCGGCGTGGTTTCGGTCATGTCAGACATTGCTTGATCATACTTTCAGGAGGGGCCGGAAAAGCGGTAGACCCGGCGCGCATTGTGTGCTCCCGCCCACTCGGCGATCCGTAGCGCGTCGGACAGGCTCAGTTCGTCGGCGTCCACCCGGTCCTGCAGCAGACCGGCCAGACCGCGGCGGAAGGCGAGCGCGCCCAGACGGTAGAACTCGGCCACACCGTACGCGTCGGAGCTGTACAGCAGCTTGCGGAACGGCGTGATCTCCAGGGCCTCCTCCAGGACGGCCCGGGCGCGCGCCGGGCCGACGTAGTGGAGGGTGAGGCCCACGTCCAGGTACACGTGCTCGAACACCGCGGCCAGATAGGCGGCCTGGCGCTGGTACGGCCAGCAGTGCAGCAGCAGCACCGGGATGGTGCCGGTGGTCAGGTGCAGCCAGTCGGTGAGGTGGGTCGGGTCGACGCGGTGCAGGCGGATGTCGTTGTCGCCGAAGCCGGTGTGGAGCTGGAGGGGGAGGCCGAGGTCGACCGCGGTCCACAGCAGGTGGCGTACGAGAACGGGGTCGTCCAGGCGGCCGCCCCGTGTGAGCCAGTGCCGGGCCGCCTCGGTGACCTCCGCGTCCGAGGGGCGGGCCGGGTCCAGGTCGAAGCCGGTGCGGTACGCGGCCACGGACTTCACCGCCACCACGCCCGGCCGCTGCACGGCCTCCAGCGCGGCCGCCTGGAAGGCGTCGCCGTAGTCGTCGGGCTCCACTCCCTTCGCCGCCACCGTCTCGGCCACGCCCTCCAGCCGTACGACCTCGTACGCTGTCGCGCCCGCGGTCTCGGCGAGTTCCGGGGGAGTGGTGAGGCGGTCCGGCGCGTACCCGGTGTCCACGCAGAACGTGCCGGTGCCCGAGGCGGTGAGGAGGCGGCGGTGCACCTCGTTGTGGCCCAACTCGGCCCGCCGGGCCAGGTATTGATCGGGCGGCGCGTGGCGCGGCAGGTCCAGCAGTGGGGCGCAGTGGCGGCGGATCGCCACGCCGACGGGGCTGTCGAAGGACGAGATTCCGGGCCAGGCCGCGCCCTCGGTGATCAGCTCCTCGAAGCCCTCCCGGGTCAGGTCGGCGGTGACCACGCCGTGGCAGTGGTGGTCCACCAACTCCAGTGCGTCGAGCGCCTCTTGGACGGGGCCGCCCATGGTCAGTACTTCCAGCGGTAGGCCGCCGCCACCCGCTCGTCGTCCAGTCCGTCGACCGCGGCGATCTCCCCTTGTCGTACGGCGATCACGGCGTCCGCGAGGACCGGGCCGAGCGCGGCTCGCAGCAGTTCGTCCTTGCGGAACTCCTCGACGGACTCGCTCAGGGAGACCGGCAGGCGGCGCACGCCCCGGGCTGCCGCATCCGCGGGTTCCAGGCGGGCCGGATCGCCGGTGATCTCCTCGGGCAGGGGCGTGGACGATGTCAGGCCGTCGAGCCCGGCCGTGATGAGACAGGCGAGGGCGAGATAGGGGTTGGCGGCCAGGTCGACCGGCTTGACCTCCAGGTTGGCGGCCTGGTCGCGCAGGCCTGCCGTGCCCGTGACGATCCGCACCGCGGCCTCGCGGGTCTCGCGGCCCCATGCGGTGAACACCCCTGCCCACTGGGAGGGTTTGAGCCGCAGATAGCTGGCCGGACTGGGTGCGGTCACGGCCGTGAGGGCAGGGAGGCGGGCGAGCACACCGGCCGCGAACGACTCCGCGTCGGCCGTCATGCCGTACCGGGCCTCGCCCCCGGAGTGCAGATTGACGCCGTCGCGCCAGGCGGAGAGGTGGACGTGGCCGCCGTTGCCGACGCCCTGTGCGAAGACCGCGGGGGCGAAGGAGACCACCAGCCCGTGGCGCTGGGCCACCGCCCGGATCGTCTGCCGCACCAGCACGCTCCGGTCGGCGGCCGCGACCGGGTCGAGGGCGCCCACCGAGATCTCGAACTGCCCGGCCGCGTACTCGGGATGGATCTGCTCGACGTCCACGCCCTGCGCGGCGAACGCGGCCAGCAGGTCGGCCGTGTAGTCGCTCAGTTCGACCTGGCGGGTGGCGCTGTACGCGGGCCCCGAGAGCGCGGGCACGAAGTCGCCGCCCTCCGCCGGGCCCTGCCCGACGGCCCACTCGATCTCGATGCCGGCCTTGAAGCTGAGGCCGTGCCGCTCGGCGGCCTCGGCGACGACGCGGCGCAGCACCGTGCGGCTGCACCCCGGATGCGGCTCGCCCTCCTGCGTGATCCGGTCCACCGGCGCCCACGCCCAGCCGGGCTGCCCGGCCAGGACGACGAGTTGGTCGAGGTCGGGGTAGAGGCGCAGATCGCCGTCCGGGGAACCCAGCACGTCGGTGGAGACGATGGAGTCGTTCGCCAGGAACGTGTCGAACACCGGTGACATACCGACGCCCCAGGCCGCCGCCGAGGCGAGCTTCGCGGTCGGGATCGTCTTCACCCGGCCGACGCCCGCGGTGTCGACGTAGGCCAGGACGACGCCGTGCACGCCCCGCCCGGTCAGCTCTTCGGTGAGCGCCCCGGCCCGCTCGACGTCACCTGGGCGCCCGCCGGGGATGGGATCGGCAAGGGTGGTCATACGTCCTCCTCGACGGGCTCGGCCCAACTGGTGCCGTACGTCAGGGTTTCACGGCCACCGCGCCGAACTGCGGTACCACGGCGGGCGATTCCGAGTCGGCGCGCCAGCGCGAGCATGACACCAGGCCCGGGTCGAGGAGATCCAGCCCGTCGAAGAACGCGGCGATGTCCGCGCCGCTGCGGGCGGTGATCGGCGGGGTGGCGTTCTCGTTCCAGAACTTCATCGCCGGGATCTGGCCCGCGCCGCCCAGGTCGTCGTCGAAGGTGGGGTGGGTGAGGACCAGGAAGCTGCCCGCGGGCATCGCCGCCATGACCCTCCGTACGATCTCCCGCGCCTTCTCCGTGTCCAGCACGAAGTTGAGGATGCCCAGCATCATCACCGCGACCGGCTCGGTGAAGTCGAGGGTCCGGGAGGCGCGTTCGAGGATGGCCTCGGGGTCGTGGACGTCGGCGTCGATGTAGTCGGTGACGCCCTCATGGGTGCCGGTCAGCAGGGTGCGGGCGTGGGCGAGGACGATGGGGTCGTTGTCGACGTAGACGATCCGTGCGTCGGGCGCGACCCGCTGGGCGATCTGGTGGGTGTTGTCCGCCGTCGGCAGCCCCGTGCCGATGTCCAGGAACTGCCGTATCCCGCGCTCCTCGGCCAGGAAGCGCACCGCACGGCCCAGGAACCAGCGGTCCGCGCGGGCGATCTCCCGGATGATCGGGAACATCCCGGCGACATGCTCGCCGACCTGCTGATCGACCTCGTAGTTGTCCTTGCCGCCGATCCAGTAGTTCCACACGCGCGCGTTGTGCGCCACACCGGTGTTCAGCCTCGCCGACCCGCCCGGGGTGTGGCTCTCACTCACGACTCTGCTCCTTCTGCGCACGCCTGCGGCCGTCGCCGCCATTGTGCCGCCCGGTGATCACCCTGTCCCGGGAATGGGCCGATCAGGTGTGCGGGGTCTGTCCGGTTGAGCCGGACCATGCCGTACGGCAACTCGAACGCTCCGCCCGGCATGCCCGCCCACCCCCCCAAGGGGAAA
>NZ_JARHTP010000020.1 GCF_029223485.1 Streptomyces coacervatus
GTTCCAGGACCGTCGTCCCGTCGCAGGAAACCGGCTTCTTCGCGGCCGCGCCAGCCGGTGCGAACTCGATGGCGGCGGTTCCGGCCCCACGGCTCAACAACCCGCGGTGGGTGTGGGATTTGAACCCACGGTGACTCGCGCCACGACGGTTTTCAAGACCGTTCCCTTAGGCCGCTCGGGCAACCCACCCCGCTACCGCCCACCTGGGGCGGAGCGGGTACAGCGTACCGGCACCACGTGTTTCGTGCGGGCCGTGGTCAGAACTGCAGGATCAGCTGTCGCCCTGGCGGGAGCCCAGGGTGAGCTGGACCGTGTGGGACTTGCCGTCGCGTTCGTAGGTGATCGTGACCTTGTCGCCGGGCTTGTGCGTCCAGATCTCGCCGATCAGGGTGGGGCCGGAGTCGATGACGTGGTCGTCGAGCTTGGTGATCACGTCGCCGGGCTTGAGGCCTGCCTTGTCGGCGGGGCCGCCGGACTCGACCGCGGCGGAGCCGCTGGCGCCCTGCTCGGTGATCTTCGCGCCGCCCGTGGAGTCCTCCAGGGAGACGGAGGCGCCGATCTTCGCGTAGACCGGCTTGCCGGTCTTGATCAGCTGCTGGGCGACGTACTTGGCCTGGTTGATCGGGATGGCGAAGCCCAGGCCGATCGAGCCGGACTGGCTGCTGCCGCCGAGGCCGCCACTGCCGGTGGACTGGATCGCGGAGTTGATGCCTATGACGTTGCCCGACGCGTCGAGCAGCGGGCCGCCGGAGTTGCCCGGGTTTATCGAGGCGTCGGTCTGCAGGGCACTCATGTACGACGCGTTGCTGCCGGTGCCGTCGCTGGAGGCCACCGGGCGGTCCTTCGCGCTGATGATGCCCGTGGTGACCGTGTTGGACAGGCCGAAGGGGGCGCCGATGGCGATCGTCGAGTCGCCGACGGCCACCTTGTCGGAGTCGCCCAGGGTCAGGGGGTTGAGGTTCGACGGGGCGTTCTTGAGCTTGATGACCGCCACGTCGTAGCCCTGCGCGTGGCCGACGACCTCGGCGTTGTACTTCTTGCCGTTCGGGAAGGTCGCCGTGAGCTTGCCACCGTCGACCGCGTCCGCGACGACGTGGTTGTTGGTGACGATGTGGCCCTGGGTGTCGAAGACGAAGCCCGTGCCGGTGCCGCCCTCGCCGCTGGTGGACTCCGCCTCGATGGTGACGGTGCTGGGCAGCGCCCTGGCGGCCACGCCCGCGACGGTGCCCGCGGCGCGCTTGACGTCACCGCCGTTGGTGGAGGCGGAGACCGTCGTGGAGCCGGTGTTGTCGTCGTTGTTCTTGGCCAGGGTGTAGCCGAGGCCGCCGCCCAGGCCGCCGGCGACCAGCGCGGCCACCAGGATCGCGGCCACGAGACCGCCGCGGCCGGACTTCGGTGCGGGCTGCTCCTGGTACGAGGAGCCCCAGCCGGTGCCCGCGCCGCCGGCGCCGCCGGCGGCGTAGGAGGGGATGGCCGGGGGCGGCCAGGAGGCGTCCGGCGCCGACCCGGCGTGCGCCGGCTGCTGCTCCTGCGGGTGCTCCTGCGCGCCGGGGGCGCTCGGAGGTACGGGCGGGAGCGAGGCCGTCGGGGCGCTCCCCTCAGGGGCGGCGGGTGCCGAGGGAGTGGGAGTGTCCACCGGCACGGGGGGTGCGGACGGGGCCGGGGGTACCGCGGTGCCCTCGTTCTCGGTGCTCACAGCTTCTCTCCTCGGTCCACGGCTGTTGTTCTCGGTCGCACTCGGTCACGCTCGTTCACGTTGGTCGACGGTCCGGCGCGATGCAGCTGTGCATGTTCTTTTGTATGCCGTCAGCTTTTCCCATGAGCCGTCAGGGCACCATAAGCGGTGCCTGTGGGTCCGGGGCCATTCTTTATATAGGGCCATGACAGGCAAAAGGGCCGCAATCTATGCTCCTCCGATCGCACGACTACCCCGCCGCGGTGGCACCATGACGCGGTGACCCATGCACGCCGGCACCGGATTCAAGTCGTCGCCCACCGCGGAGCCTCCGAAGAGGCCCCCGAGCACACCCTGGCCGCCTACAAGAAGGCGATCGAGGACGGTGCGGACGCCCTCGAGTGCGATGTACGCCTGACGGCGGACGGCCATCTCGTCTGCGTCCACGACCGTCGCGTCAACCGTACGTCCAACGGCCGGGGTGCGGTCTCGGCGCTGGAGCTCGCCGAGCTCGCCGCCCTGGACTTCGGCTCGCGCAAGACGCGCGAGTTCTGGCGTACGCGCGACGAGGAGCCCGACTGGGAGTTCCGGCCCGAGGACCGGGAGGACACCTCCGTACTGACCCTGGAACGGCTGCTGGAGCTGGTCGCGGACGCGGGGCGGCGGGTGGAGCTGGCGATCGAGACCAAGCACCCGACGCGGTGGGCGGGGCAGGTGGAGGAGCGGCTGCTGGTGCTGCTGAAGCGGTTCGGGCTGGATGCCCCGGCCTCAGCCGCCGAGTCGCCTGTTCGCGTGATGAGCTTCTCGGCGCGGTCGCTGCATCGCGTGCGTGCCGCCTCGCCGACCCTGCCGACGGTCTATCTGCTGCAGTTCGTCTCACCCCGGCTGCGTGACGGACGGCTGCCGGCGGGTGTCCGGATCGCGGGCCCTTCGATCCGGATCGTGCGCAACCACCCCGGCTACATCGAGCGCCTGAAGGCGGCCGGCCACCAGGTGCATGTGTGGACGGTGAACGAGCCCCAGGACGTGGATCTCTGCGTCGACCTGGGCATCGACGCCATCATCACCAATCGCCCGCGCGCGGTGCTGCGCCAGCTCGGCCGCTGAGCGGCACCTTTCCCCGTTCGTCACTGTTCGTCACCGCTTCTTCACTGGTAAAGACCTGTGAAGAACCCTTGACCCATCCACCACTCCGGCACCATCCTCCAGACTCGGCCACAGTCGAAATCCAGCCACTCGGCTACAGGGAGTGCCCCGGCGCATTCGCTCCGTATTCGATCGTTGCGAATGCGTCACCGAACGTGGATTGGCCGGTTTCCGGTACAGGCCAATGGGGCATCCACTTCGTGGCGTGGGGCAAAGGAGGTCTCGGGGGTGGCGTTGGTGGTGGCACAGGAGGTGCCCACGTCGTCGAGCATGGCCGTTCCCCATGGCCCTGCGGGCGTGGGGGAGGCGAGACACCGTATGCGCGAGCAACTGCGCTCGGGCGGTGTGTCGGATGCGGTGATCGACGATGCCGTACTGATTCTTTCCGAACTGTTGAGCAATGCGTGCAAGCACGGCCGGCCACTGGGCGACGCCCTGGCCGGGGACGGCGACGTCCGGGCCGCATGGCGCGTGGACCTGAGCGGTCGGCTCACGGTGGAGGTGACGGACGGCGGCGGGCCCACCCGCCCGGCTCCGGCCACGCCCTCGGTCACCGCGCACGGCGGCCGCGGGCTGAACATCATCACCGCGCTGGCCGACGACTGGGGCGTACGGGACGACGCCCGCGGCGAGGTCACGGTGTGGGTCGTCGTGCACGAGGACGTCCATGACCCGGATGCCGGGCTCCGTCGCGACGACTTCGCTACGCGCGTCACTACGCCGACGGTGTCGAGGATTCCGGCGATGCCGGGCCTGGGCTTCACGGACCCGTTCGACGATCTCGGCTGAGGCGACTCGACCGGCACGGTCCGGGCCGGGACGGCCTCGGCTGACACGACCTCTGCTGACACGGCCTCGACTGAACGGTCCACAGACTTCCGTGGGTCGTGGCGTGAACGGCTAGGCTCCCGCCGTACCAGACGAGCCGTAACCGGGAGACACCCACGATGGCCAAGAAGCGACCCCAGACGAAGGCCAAGCGCCCGCAGATCACGGATGGGGAGGTCCCGGTCGTCGGCGCCCGCGAGCCCTGTCCCTGTGGCAGCGGCCGCCGCTACAAGGCCTGTCACGGACGGGCCGCCGCACACGCCGTGACCGAGCTGGTGCACCGTCCCTTCGAGGGACTTCCGGGCGAGTGCGACTGGGTGGCGCTGCGCGAGCTGGTGCCGGCGGCCACGGTCGAACTGCCCCTGAAGGGCGGCCTGCCCGACGGCGTCCCGTCCCTCACGCTGGCGACGGTGCTGCCGATGGCCTGGCCGGCCCTGCGCCGCGACGACGGCTCGGTGCTGCTGGGTCTGCAGAACGACACGGCGTCCGGCGACATCAGCCGCGACCTCGCCGACACCCTCCAGCGCGCGCTGACCGCCGAGCCGGGCACGCCGGTCGAGGGGCGTCGCGCCCCGGCCGACGGCCCGCGGCTGCAGGATCTGCTCGATCCCGAAGGCGTGTTCGAGCCAGTTGTGCACAGCGGCTTCGAGTTCTGGGTTCCGGACTCCGAGAACGCCACGCCGGACGTGGCCGCCTCCCTGGAGCGGGCCAACGCCGCGGCCATCCCGACGGCGAAGCTCACCGGCGTGGACGCCGCGTACTGGTGCGAGACGCCGGACAAGAACCACCTGCGCTGGGTCATGCCGCACCCGGAGGAGCAGCTTCTGGACGCCCTGGCGCGGCTGCACGCGGCGGGCCGGTCGAACCTCGGTGAAGGCACCCGTCTCGTGGGTTCCTTCCGCGCTCACGGGCTCACCGTCCCGGTCTGGGACCTGCCCAGCGGGGTAGGCGCCGACGACATCGAGAAGCCGGCGGCCGAGTTCGCCGAACGTCTCGCCGCGGCCCTCGCTTCGGACGCACCGCTGACCGCCGACGAGCGCCGCGCGCGCGGCGGCCTCACCAACCGCCAGGTCACGCTCAGTTGACAAAGAGTGACGAGATCGGGTTCGGCTGACCGACCGGTCAGCGGAACCCGATCCTTCGGAATCGGTGACTCCGCTCACAAGTCCCGCTAGGAACAAGCAAATACGTGACTGGAAAGCCCGGATCGAATTTGCGAACCGCGGATCTCTTGTTACCGTTCGAGTAGCCCGGTTGCTGGTGCATCCCCCGTCGCCAGCAACCGGGTCTTTTCATGCCTGCGTTTCCTTTACGGAATGCCGCCGCGTGTCAACTGCCGGTGGAGGTCCCGGAGTTGCTTCCGGAGCGCAGCAGCAGCGGACCGCGCCCGGCCTGTCCCGCGAACTCCGCGACCGCCGTGTAGCCGTCCAGTGCGCCCCGGGTGTGCTGCCGGGGCGTCTCGCACATCCCCGGCTCGTCGTCGGCGCCCACGACGCAGCTCAGCTGCACGGTGCGGCCGCCGGGCCCCATGAGGCTCAGTGCGGAGTCCAGGGCCTTGCCGGTCACATTGCGGTAGTAGGTGCGCGCCCAGGTGTCCTCGCCCTGCGTGAGCACACAGGTCTGTGCCTCGACGCCGTCGGGGGAGGTGAGTTCGGGGCCGCAGCGGGCGGCGGTGGCAAGGCCGAGGCCGAGCAGCAGGGGGGTGGCGGAGGGTGCCTTGGCGTCCTCGGCACGGGGGGAGGCGCGTACGGCGTGGCGGGCAGGGGCGCGCACGACGGTGCGGCCGTCGTCGCCCACCGGTCCCGCAGATGCCACGGCCAGCGGCAACGCGATCGCGCACACCACTACGCCCGCCAAGGCGAGCAGACGGATTCGGGGGTCTGGGGGATGCTCCCCAGAATGATGCAGCATGTGCGGAAGATAACGAGCACGCGCGCGCGTGCCGTCCCGCGCGCGCCGGACACCCCTACAACTCGGGGGCGCTCACACCCGTACGAGTGAGGGCCTCGACCGCGGCGTCCACCACGGCCTCGACGTCGGGGACCCAGGGGGAGGCGGAGCCGGGCAGCGGTGCGCGCTCCCAGCGGATCTCGCCCTCGCCGGTCTCGGACGGGGGCAGGGCCACATAGCCGCCCTCGCCGTGGAAGCGGAGGGAGCCAGGGACGAAGTCCTTGGCGTAGAGCAGCTCGCCCAACTGCTCCATGGTGTACGGCTTCACGAGGATCGCCCAGCGGCTCGGCGAGGCGACGACCGGACCCAGGCGCATGCCCATGCGGTCGAGTGCGGTCAGGGCGTGCGAGGCGGCGAGGGCCGGCAGGCTCACCGCGCAGGGGGCCTGGCCACCGGTGGCCAGGATGATCGGCGCGGTGGGCCGGTTGCCCCACCACCAGCGCACCATGCGGGCGTCGGTGGTGGCCGCGAGGAGGCCGGGGTCGAAGGGATGCGCACCGGGCACTGTGCAGTCCGCGTCGGGGCAGCCGCAGCGGGAACGCGCCTGCGGGTCCGCCGCCACACCCGGGAGTACGGGCCACTGCCATTCCGTCGCGAAGGTCAGGGCCGCGCTGATCAACTCAGGCCTTCCGTCGCTGCGCTTGGACAGGAGCCTGCGTCGCCTTCCGAGGATCTCGCGCATGAGCGCTCGTTCCTTTCCGTTGCACCGCTGGCAACACCGTGGGGGCCACATCACACCATGTGTCGATCACTTCACTGTGCGTACCTGTTGGCGCATCACACCCCTGCCCTGGGCAAGGGGAACCCCTATGGGCCGAACGTTGACTGCATCCGCGGCAGCCTCGTCCATGCTGCATCCATCAAAAGCATGGGCGTGGCGTGGGGGTGGCGAAGTCTGGCGTTTTGCTGTCCCGCGTATTTCTCTTCGCCTCCGCCACGGGAGGATGGGGCTCGGTCGTCGGTGGCTAAGACGCCCGGAGTCGGTCACCAGGTTCCGGGTGGCGGTCGACCACCCCTGGCCTTCTCCGAGTACGTACCCATCACGACCGCTGTGACGCTCCGTCGAGCAAGCCCAGTCGACCGCAATACCCCGTTACCCGAGTCAGTTTTAAGCCAAATTTGCTTTTAGACAAGGGGATCACTGGCTGCCCATGGACACCAGGAATCCCAGCAGGACAATGCTGGACATCCCCTCACGAGTGCGTGTACATGTGGAGGCACCGCTAGCGGCGCAGAATGACATGGGGGTTTGCGATGCTTTTGAGCAATACGCACCGGTCGGGAAGCCGGACGCCATGAACGCCCCTCACCCTCCGAAAGTGGCCGGAATCGATTCAACGGTTCCGTCGCCCGCACACACTGTCGCGCCCGCGCCCGCCGCCTCGGGCACCTCTGCGGTCCCTGTGCCGAACCCGCCCGGCGCTGTCCTCACGGACCGGCTGGCCGGCTGGGTCTCGGACCTCACGACCCTCCATGAACTCACCGAACGCCTGACCCGCACGGACTCACTTGCGGACGCCCTGACGGAACTGCTGCGCGCCGGAGCCGCCCTCGTGGGCGCCCGGCGCGGTCTCGTCGTACTGGAACCGGGCGACGGGCTCGGACCGGACACGACGATCGGCCTCGGCCTCGCCCACGCCGACCTCGGGCACATCGAGACCGTGCCGCGCAGCGCCATGTCGTACGGCCGCATCCTCGACGGACTGCCGGGCGCGGACGGCGAGATCGCCGAGCCGGACCTCTTCGCCGAGGACGGGCTCGACCCCCGGCACCGCGAAGTGGCCGCCCGGCTCGGCTATGCCGCCTGCTACGCCCTCCCCCTGGCCGGCGAGCGGGCGGGCCGGCTCGGCGCCGCCGTCTGGCTGTACGACGAGCCCGCCGAACCGGTCGAGCGGCAGCGCCACCTCGTCGGGCTCTACGCCCGCTACGCCGGCGAGCACCTGGCCCGGCTGGTGGAGGTGGAACGCACGCGCGCGTGCATGACGACGATGGCCGAGGAGCTGCTGCCGTCCCGGCTCCCCCGGGTGGCCGGCGTGCAGCTCGCCGCCCGCCACCGCACCGGCCCGCGCGGCGGCGGCGACTGGTTCGACGCACTGCCGCTGCCCGACGCAGCGCTGGGGCTCGCGGTCGGCTCGGTGACGGGCTCCGGGCCGAGCGCGGTCGCCGCGATGGGGCGCCTGCGGGCCTCTCTGCGCGCGTACGCCGTGATGGAGGGCGAGGACCCGGTGGCGGTCCTGTCCGATCTGGAGCTGCTGCTGCGGCTGACCGAGCCCGCCCGCTCCGCCACCGCTCTGTTCGCCTACTGCGAGCCCTCCCTGCGCAAGATCACGCTGGCCGGTGCCGGGCACTGCCCGCCGCTGCTGGTCGGGGAGCGGCGCACGGAGTTCGTGGAGACGTCCGTGTCCGCGCCGCTCGGGATGCTCGCCTGCTGGGAGGCGCCGAGCGTCGAGCTGCAGGCGGAGCGCGGCGAGACGGTGCTGCTCTACACCGACGGTCTGCTGCACCGCACCGGCGACCCCACCGACCGCGCCTTCGCCCGGCTGCACGCGGCTGCGGCCGGTGTGCCCAGGGCGCTGCGGCACGACCCCGACGCCATCGCCGACCATGTGCTGCGGGCGGTGCTTCCGGACGGGCTGGACGCGGCGGACAGCGAAGAGGACGTGGTGCTGCTGGCGGCCCGCTTCGAGTAGCCGCCCGTCACGGCCGTAACAGGTCTTCCGCCCCTGGGCCCCCTTCCGTACGACCGTACGATGGAGGGGGTCCAGTGCCGTATCGAGGAGGATGACCGTGGCAGACGAGCTCACCCCGGAGACCCCGGAAGAGAGCGAAGAGCCGATCAAGCAGCGGAAGAACGGCCTGTACCCGGGCGTGTCCGACGAGCTGGCCGAGAACATGAAGTCCGGCTGGGCGGACACGGAGCTGCGCGACCTGGAGCCGATCGCCCAGGCCGCCGAGACCGCGGCGCGGCGCTCCGCGCTGTCGGCGCGTTTCCCGGGCGAGCGTCTGGTGATCCCGGCGGGCAACCTGAAGACCCGCTCGAACGACACGGAGTACGCGTTCCGCGCATCCGTCGAGTACGCGTACCTCACCGGCAACCAGACAGAGGACGGCGTCCTGGTCCTGGAGCCGACCGCGGACGGTCACAAGGAGACGATCTACCTCCTGCCGCGCTCCGACCGGGAGAACGGCGAGTTCTGGCTCTCCGGCCAGGGCGAGTTGTGGGTCGGCCGCCGGCACTCGCTCACCGAGGCCGAGAAGCTGCACGGCATCCCCGCCTCCGACGTCCGCGAGCTCGCGGATGCGCTGCGCGAGGCCACCGGTCCGGTGCGGGTCGTGCGCGGGTACGACGCCGGGATCGAGGCCGCGCTGACCGACAAGGTCACCGCCGAGCGCGACGAGGAGCTGCGGGTCTTCCTCTCCGAGGCGCGCCTGGTCAAGGACGAGTTCGAGATCGGCGAGCTGCAGAAGGCCGTCGACTCGACGGTGCGTGGCTTCGAGGACGTCGTACGCGTCCTGGACAAGGCCGAGGCGACCTCCGAGCGGTACATCGAGGGCACGTTCTTCCTCCGCGCGCGCGTGGAGGGCAATGACGTCGGCTACGGCACGATCGCCGCGGCCGGGCCGCACGCCTGCACGCTGCACTGGGTGCGCAATGACGGGCCGGTGCGCTCCGGTGACCTGCTGCTGCTTGACGCGGGCGTCGAGACGCACACGTACTACACCGCCGACGTCACGCGCACGCTGCCCATCAGCGGCCGCTTCAGCGAGATCCAGAAGAAGATCTACGACGCCGTGTACGACGCCCAGGAGGCCGGTATCGCGGCGGTGAAGCCGGGCGGCAAGTACCGGGACTTCCATGACGCCGCGCAGCGCGTGCTGACCGAGCGGCTCGTCGAGTGGGGGCTCGTCGAGGGGCCGGTGGAGCGGGTGCTGGAGCTGGGGCTGCAGCGGCGCTGGACGCTGCACGGGACCGGGCACATGCTCGGCCTGGACGTGCACGACTGCGCTGCCGCGCGCGTGGAGTCGTATGTCGACGGCACGCTGGAGCCGGGGATGTGCCTCACCGTCGAGCCGGGGCTGTACTTCCAGGCCGATGACCTGACGGTGCCGGAGGAGTACCGGGGGATCGGGGTCCGGATCGAGGACGACATCCTGGTGACGGAGGATGGCCACCGGAACCTCAGTGACGGGTTGCCCAGGCGGTCCGACGAGGTCGAGAGCTGGATGGCTTCGCTGAAGGGCTGACGATTAGCTTGATGGCCGGGTACGCGGGTGGTGCCCGGCCATTTGTCTGCGGTCTGCGGGTACGTGGGGGCTGGTCGCGCAGTTCCCCGCGCCCCTGAAAAGGGGCGCTTCAGCACACGGGGGTTGATACGTGAACGAGTTCTTGGCCGGTGTCGGCGTCGATCTGCATCTGGAGACCGATGACGGCGAAGGACGGCGGGTCGGGCTTGAGCGGGCGCTGCGGGATGCCGTGCGGGACGGGCGGCTGGCACCCGGGACTCGGTTGCCTGCGACCCGGCGGCTCGCCACCGAACTCGGTGTCTCGCGGGGGACCGCGAAGGCTGCTTACGACCAGTTGGTCGCCGAGGGGTATCTGACCGCTCGGCAGGGGTCGGGCACCCAGGTCGCCTCGCTGCCCTCCCTCGACGCCGATGCGCCGGAGGCGGCCGCACGCGCGCGTACGCCGCGTTTCGATCTGCGGCCCGGCAGTCCCGATGTCGGGGCGTTTCCGGCGGCGGCCTGGCTGCGGGCGCTGCGGCGGGCCATCGCGACGGCGCCGCTGCTGGCGTACGACTACGGGGATCCGCGCGGCCGTATCGAGCTGCGGACCGCGCTGTCGGGGTACTTGGGGCGGGCCCGCGGGGTCATCGCGCCGCCCGAGCGGATCGTGATCACCTCGGGGTATGTGCAGGGGCTGGCGCTGCTCACGCGCGTGCTGGACGGTGCCGCGATCGCCATGGAGGACCCGGGGCTGCCGTTCCACCGGGAAGTGGTGCGGCGCAACGGGGGAAGTGTGGTGCCGGTGCGGGTGGACGAACGGGGGGTGTGCGCACAGGAGTTGGGGGACCTCAAGGCTGTTGTCGTCACTCCGGCCCATCAGTACCCGACCGGTGTGACGCTGCACCCGGAGCGGCGGCGGGCGCTCACGGACTGGGCACGCGCGCGTGGCGGGCTGATCGTCGAGGACGACTACGACGGGGAGTTCCGTTACGACCGGCAGCCCGTCGGCGCGCTCCAGGGGATGGCGCCCGGGCAGGTCGTCTACCTGGGCACCGCCTCGAAGACGCTCGGACCCGCGCTGCGGCTCGGCTGGATGGTGCTGCCGCCGCACCTGGTCGACGCGGTCGCCGACGCCAAGCTGCACAGCGATCACCACACCGAGTCCATCGGCCAGTTGGCGCTCGCCGAGCTCATCGACAGCCATGCGTACGACCGGCACGTGCGCGCGTGCCGGCTGCGCTACCGCAGACGCAGGGACCAGCTCCTGGACCGGCTCGCCGGGCGGCACGACGTGCGCGGGATCGCTGCCGGGCTGCACGCGCTCGTGGAGGTCCCCGACGAGGAAGTGGCGCTGAAGCGGGCCGAGGCGGAGGGGCTCGCCGTCGGGCACCTGGCAGACCACTGGCACACGCCCGGCGCGGGGCGGCCGCAGGGACTCGTCGTCGGGTACGGGACGCCTCGGGAGCGGGCGTATCCGGAGGCACTGGAGGTGTTGGGGAAGGTGCTGGAGGGGGCCTGAGCCCGAGTCGGCCCCCGGGTCACGCGAGCCGTGTGTGGGTGCCGACCGGCAGCGAATCCAGGAACAGGGCGCCCGCCAGTAGGCCCGCGCTCCCCCGTGGGCTCCACGCGCGCGCGTGCAGGTCGGCGTCGAGGGCGGACAGGGCTTCGCGGCCCGCCTCCGTCGCCGTACCGCCCGCCTCCAGGACTCCGCGGGCGCCCGCCTGCACATGCCGCAGGCCCAACGGGCCCGCCGTGTACAGCAGTTCCGTGTCCTGCAGGGTGGACATCACGGTGAGGAGGGCGTCGAGGCGTGCCTGGGCCTGTGTGGCGCCGGACGCGCGGGACCGGGTGAGGGCCTCGAACGCCCGCCGGACGTGCGGGAATCCGGCGCGGGCCTCGCCACGGGCACCCGCGGCGCCGTACTTCGCGGAGATCGACGAGCCGCGGGAGGGACGGCGCGGGGCGCCCTTGTCGTTGAAGGCGGCGAGCTTCTTCGCGGCGAAGGCCACGTCCTGGGCCCCGGCTCGCGCGTCGAGCGCGGCCGCCGCGACCAGGAAGCCGAGCGCCCACAGGGCGCCCTTGTGGCCACCGCCGGCCAGGCCTACCGAGTGTTCCGTGGACCGGCCGATCGCGCCCAGTTCCGCACGGAGCCCAGGGGTGGGCTCGCCGGTGCGGCGGGCGGCGGCGGCCATCGCCGCGAGGCCGGGCGCCAGCGCCTTGGCCGACCAGCGCAGGGAACCGTGGTCCCGGCACAGGGCGCGGGCGCCGAGGTCGCGCGGGTCGGGCAGGCCCGGCTTGGGAGCCAGGGCCAACTGCCCGGTCAGCGCGGTCACGGCGGCCTGCGCCAGCGTCTCGTCCTCGCGGCTGCTCATCGCCGTACCTCAGGAAGAGGCCGAGGCCGAGGGGCTGGCCGAGTCGGTCGGGGCGTCGCTCGGCGGGGTGCCCGTCGGGGCGCCGCTCGGCGGGGTGCCACCGCCGCCGCTGCCCGCGCCGGTGTTCTCCGCGTCGGGGTCGATGCCGAGCGTGAGGAAGCCCTTGTAGCCCTTGGACGGGTCCTTCTTGTGCACGGCCTCGAGGGTCAGCAGACCACTGGAGGCGCCGCCGCCGTCGTACACCATGTCGTTGGCAAGAGTGGTGTAGCTGCCGGTGTGCTTGGAGTACGGGTCGAGGGTGAAGATCTCCTCGGCGATGGTGTCGTCGAAGAAGAGCTGGCCGGTGTAGTTGACCTTGCCGCCCTCGTACGTGCCGTCCTCCTTCTCGCCGCCCGTGTGCACCTTCACATGGATGTGGCAGGTGCGCGGGGTGTACCAACCGGGGAAGATCGTCTCGAACTTGACGACCCCGTTGGCGTTCGCGACCTGGTAGCCGCGCAGGTAGGTGTTGTCGTTCGCGGAGTCGCCCTCCTCGCTCTCCGCGGGGGCCGAGCCGCCCGGATTGGCGGTGGTGTAGCCGGAGTAGTAGCCCCAGGCGTCGCAGTGCCAGATCTCGACCGCGGCGCCCTTGACCGGCGTACAGCCGTCGGTGGCGTCGACGACGGTCAGCCGCAGGGTCAGCGGGACGCCGGCCTTGCCCTCGGTGATGTCCTTGCGGACCAGCGCGCCGTCGAGGTAGTAGGGGCCCTCGGTGACGCTGGTCATCAGCGTCATGCACTCACTGCTGGTCGAGCTGGCCGAGGCGGTGGCGGTGGCGTCCGCTTCGGTGGTGGTGTCGGCGAAGGCCGACTGGTAGCCCGCGACGGCGAGCCCGCCGGCCGCGACCGTGCCGCCGGTGACCGCGATGGCACGGCGCCGGGTGATCGAAGTGTCTCTGTGGTTTCCCGTCATGGCGGCGAACGTATGGACGGCGCCCTTCAGGGACGTAGGGCATCGATAAGAAACAGCTGTGAATACTGAGGAAGCTGAAACCGGGGGGGCGTGGACGCCGTCACACCGCCATCAGCGGTGAATCGTCCCGCCACTTGAGGATCTTGTCGAAGCTCACCACGGTCCCCGCCCGCCCCGGCTTGTTCCCGATGTGGACGTGGTCGGCGAGCTCCCGGATCAGCCCCAGGCCCCGGCCGTGCTCGGCGTCCGCGCGGGCCGGGCGGGGGGCCGGGGAGAAGGCGAAACCCGGGCCGGAGTCGGTGACTTCGATACGGCACTTCTCGCCGTCGAGGTAGGCGGTGACCCGGTACGCCTCCGAGGACGCGCCGTGCACCGTGCCACCGCCGTGCTCGACGGCGTTCGCACAGGCCTCGCTGAGGGCGACGGAGAGGTCGTACGAGACGTCGGGGTCGACGCCCGCCGTCTCCATCGTGCCGAGCAGCAGCCGTCGGGCGAGCGGAACGCTCGCAGCTTCACGCCGCAAGTGGAGTGACCACCAGATGCTCATGCTCCAGCCTCCAGGCCGCGGCTCGACATACCGTTTCTTATTGCCGCGCGCACCCCTGTGTAAGCACGGAGTTGACGTGATGCCGCCCATATGGGCGATGCGTCCGGAATGGAATCGGTGTATGTGGGACGGACCGCATCGGGCGGGTCGTATCAGAGAGTGACCTTCCGGGGCGTACGGAACCTTGCGGACCTGCCGTATGGCGGCCGTGCGGCCGGTGCGATGATGAGCCCGCCATGACTGCCCCCCACCAGCGCACGGCGCGCTCCGGAAACGATCTCCGGATACTGCGGGCCGCGGTGTTCGCCGCGGTCTGCGTCATGCTGGCCGCGGGCGGTCACATCCTCGCCTCCTGCGCCACGGTTCCGCTGTGGACGCTGGGCGCGGGATTCCTGGGCGTCGTCCTGGTCGCGGCACCGCTCGCCGGGCGTGTGCGTTCGCTGCCCGGGATCGTGGCGCTGCTCGCGGGCGGACAGACGGTGCTGCACACGCTGTTCGGGCTGGGGCAGCACACGGCGTCTTCGGCCGCGATGGCCCATATGTCCCCCATGTCCCCGATGCATTCGGCGTCCGACGCCTCACTGGTGGAGCGGGCGGCGCGGCTCGTGTGCGGGACCACCGCTGCGGCGATCAGCCCCGCACATGCCCGCAGGCTCCTCGCGGGCGCCGGGCTCTCCCCGGACACGGCCATGGGCATGGACATGCGCTCCATGCACCATCCGGCCGACGCCCTGTCCACCGCCGGTTCCTCGGCGTCGCTGCTGCCGTCCCTGCCGATGCTGCTCGGCCACGTCCTCGCTGCGATCGCCGCCGGCTGGCTGCTGCGCCGCGGTGACCTGGCCCTGCTGCGGCTCATGGAACTCTCGGCCCACTCCATGGCCGACGGCGCATTCATACGGTCCCTGCGCGCGGCGTTCGCGCTGGTGCGCGCCCTGCGTGCCGGGCTCCCGGCCGCGCCCGAGGCGGGTCCGCGACCGCCGCGCACCGCACTGCTCGCGCCGCCGAAGCCCCGTACCACCGCACTCCAGCACTCGGTGATCAGGCGCGGCCCGCCGGCCGCCGCGCTCGTCCTCGCCGCCTGACGCGACGCGACCGCCACTCCGCTTTCCGGGAGAAGGCCGCCGTCGTGCGGCACGCGCGCGTGCTTGCGCGCCTCTCACCTCTCACCGGAACCTCACTCGAAGTGGAGTGCTCCCTGCCATGAAGGCTTCCCGTCTCGCCGTCTCCGGCGCCCTCGCCGGCTCCGCCGTGCTCGCCCTGTCCGCCCCCGCCTTCGCGCACGTCAGCGTGCAGCCCGAAGGCACGGCCGCCAAGGGCGGTTACGCCGTCGTCGACTTCAAGGTCCCCAATGAGCGCGACGACGCGTCGACCACCAAGCTCGAGGTGACCTTCCCGACCGACCATCCGCTGGCCTCCGCGATGCCGGAGCCGATGGACGGCTGGAAGATCGAGGTCACCAAGTCCAAGCTCGCCAAGCCGCTCGAAGTGCACGGCGAGAAGATCAGCGAGGCCGTCTCCAAGATCACCTGGACCGCCGACGGCAAGGGCGTCGGACCCGGCTACTTCGAGAAGTTCCCCGTCTCCGTCGGCGCATTGCCCGAGGACGCCGACGAACTGACCTTCAAGGCCCTCCAGACGTACTCCGACAACGAGGTCGTGCGCTGGATCGAGGTGCAGAAGGACGGCGCGCAGGAGCCCGAGAACCCGGCCCCCGTGCTCACCCTGTCCGCCGCCTCCGAGGACGGCCACTCGCACGGCTCGACCGCCGAGGACGCCTCCGACGAGTCCAAGACCACCGAGAACACCGCCGCCGACACCTCCACCGCCTCCGCCGGCAGCGACACCACCGCGCGCGTGCTGGCCGTCGTGGGCATCGTCGTCGGCGCGCTGGGCGTGGCGTACGGCGTGCTCGCCGGACGTCGGCGCACCGACGCCTGAGCCCGTTATTCCGGGTGTGTACCGGGGTCGTACGACCCCGGTACACACCGGAGCTCTCACATCTGGGACATTTTTCTATGCGCAAGAAGACGTTCGCCGCGGCCGCGCTGCTCGCCGCCGCCACCCTGACCCTCTCCGCCTGCGGCAGCGGTGACGACAGCAACTCACCCGTCGCCGTGGTCTCCGAGGACACCTCGCAGAAGGCCGCGACCGTTCTCGACAAGCCCTTCGAGAAGCCCGACCTGGTCCTCACCGACACCAAGGGCGAGAAGTACGACTTCCGCAAGGAGACCGCGGGCCGGCCGACGCTGATCTACTTCGGCTACACCCACTGCCCCGACATCTGCCCGCTGACGATGAACAACCTCGCCGTCGCCAAGAAGCAGCTGTCGAAGGCACAGCAGGACAAGCTGCGGGTCGTGTTCGTCACCACCGACCCGGGGCGCGACACCCCGGCCGAGCTCGGCAAGTGGCTCAAGGGCATCGACCCCCAGTTCGTCGGCCTGACCGGCGACTTCGCCACCATCCAGGCCGGCGCCCGCACCCTCGGCATCTCCATCGAGCCCACCCACAAGGACAAGAAGACCGGCAAGACCGTCTCGGTGCACGGCACCCAGGTCATCGCGTTCTCGCCGAAGACCGACGGCGGCTACGTCCTCTACGGCGAGGACACCACCGTCGACGACTACACCAAGGACCTCCCCAAGCTCATCAAGGGAGAGAACCCGTGAGGCACCTCGTCGCCCCCGCCGCGGTGATAGCGGGGGCCTTGGCTCTGGCGGGCTGCGGCGGCTCCGACGACGCGAAGGCCGAACTGTCCGTCGGCTCCTCCTACATGCCCCAGCCCGTCTCCGACATGGCAGCAGGCTTCCTCACCATCGCCAACAAGGGCGCCGCCAAGGACGAGCTGACCTCCGTCACCAGCAGCGCCGCGGGCAGCGTCACCGTCCACCGGACCGTCGGGCAGTCCATGGAGGAGGTCAAGTCCCTGGATGTCCCCGCGCGCGGTCAACTCGTGTTCAAGAGCGGCGGCAATCACCTGATGTTCGAGAACCTGAAGCACAAGCCGAAACAGGGCGAGAAAGTGACCGTCGAACTGCACTTCGCCAAGTCCGGCCCGATCAAGGTTGAGATGCCGGTGAAGTCCGCCACGTACAACCCCGCGACCGGCCACTGAGGGAGGGACCACCGTGACGCAGACCATCACCCCCCGCCGCATGCGAACCCTGGCGCTGCTGTTCCTGGCCGTCGTCGGCATGCTCCTCGCCGGTGCCGGACCGGCCTCCGCGCACGCCGCACTGACCGGCAGCGACCCCGCACAGGGGGTGGTGGTCGACAAGGCACCCAGCCAGGTCACGCTCACCTTCTCCGAGAAGGTCGCCACGTCCGACGACTCGCTGCGCGTCCTCGACCCCAAGGGCAAGCGCGTCGACACCGGCAAACCGTCCAACGTGAGCGGCACCTCGTACGCCGTGCCGCTCCACAGCGGCCTGCACGACGGCACGTACACCGTGTCCTGGCAGGTCGTGTCGGCGGACAGCCACCCGGTCGCCGGCGCCTTCACCTTCTCCATCGGCGCCCCCTCCACTACCAGCGTCTCGGTCACCGACCGGACGGTGGGCGGCGGGGTCGTCGGCTGGCTGTACGGCTTCGGACGGTATGTGTCGTACGCCGGCTTCATCGTCATGGTCGGCGGCGCCGCCTTCGTCCTCGCCTGCTGGCAGCGCGGCTCCGGCGTACGGCCGCTGCAGCGGTTCGTGGTCTCCGGGTGGCTCGCGCTCACCTCGGCCACCCTTCTGCTGCTGCTCCTGCGCGGCTCCTACACCAGCTCCGGCAAGGTCGGCGACATCTTCGACCTGAGCCTGCTGGGGCAGGTGCTGCAGACCAAGTCGGGTGCGGCCCTGGTCTCCCGGCTGCTGCTGCTCGCCGCGGCGGCGCTGTTCATCGCCGTCCTCTTCGGGGCGTACGACAAACGCGAGGACGAGGAGAAGCGGGACCTGACCTTCGGGCTCGCGATCGGCGGCGGCGTGGTGGCCGCCGGTCTCGCGGCCAGCTGGGCGATGGCCGAGCACGCTTCGACCGGGCTCCAGCCGGGCATCGCGATGCCCGTCGACGTCGTCCATCTGCTGGCCGTCGCCGGCTGGCTCGGCGGCCTGTGCGCGCTGCTCGTGGCGCTGTACCGCTCGGACACTCCGATCGAGGCCGCCGCCGTACGCCGCTTCTCCCGGGTGGCCTTCGGCAGCGTCCTCGCGCTCGTCGCGACCGGCATCTACCAGTCCTGGCGCCAGCTCGGCTCCTGGTCGGCCTTCACCGACACGACGTACGGACAGCTGCTGCTCGTCAAGATCGGGCTCGTGGCACTGCTCATCGGGATCGCGTGGATCTCCCGGCGGTGGACGGCACGACTGGCGGACACCGCCACCGCCGTCGTGAAACCGCGCGAGGAAGCCGTGCGCGAGGAAGCGGTGGAGGAGGACACGGCCGAGGGCGACGCCCTGGGCGCGAAGGAGCCGGCCGGCGCCCGGGCGGGGACCGGCTCGGCGAAGACCGGGACGGTCTCGGCGAAGACAGGAACGGTGGCCGCGACGGCGTCCGCCGACTCCTCGACTGCCGGAGAGCCGAGGACCGCTCGCGGCTCCACGGCCGACGGCGGCTCCGCTTCCGCAGCCGGCCCCGAGGAGCCCGCCGAGCCCGAGGTCGCCGACAAGGCCCGGGCCTCCGGTGACTCCGAAGCCCCTGCCGACTCCGAACGCGCCGCCCAACTCGCCCGCCAGAAGGCCGCCATGACCACCGCCCGGCAGAAGCGGCAGCGCGACGCCGACCCCGACCGGTTCGGCCTACGGCGCTCCGTGCTCGCCGAGGCAGGCGTCGCCGTCGTCCTGCTCGCCGTCACCACCGTGCTGACCCAGACCGAACCCGGACGCACCGAGCAGGAGGCCAAGGCGGCCACCTCGTCGTCCTCGTCATCCTCGGCCTCCTCTTCCGCCTCGGACTCCTCGTCCGGCGCACTGACGCTGACGATGCCGTTCGACACGGGCGGCACGGACGGCAAGGGCGTCGTCTCCGTCGACCTCGACCCCGCGCGCGTGGGCGGCAACGAGATGCACGTCTACGTCCAGCGGCCCAACGGGCGTGCCTTCGACATCCCCGAGGTGAAGGTCGCCTTCACCCTGGAGGCCAAGAAGATCGGGCCGCTGCCCGTCAACCCCGACCATGTCACCACCGGACACTGGGCGACGAACGGGGTGCAGATCCCCATGGCCGGCGACTGGAAGGTCGCCGTGACCGTCCGCACCTCCGACATCGACCAGGTGACCGTCTCCAAGAACGCGCAGATCGGCTGAACCGCACCATGGCTGACAAGTCCATTCCGGACATTCCGGAGGCCCGTACTCCCGACGCGGCTCACGAGAAGGCCGTTTCCGGAAACGCGCCCTCCAGGGACGGCATTTCGCGACGGAAACTGCTCGGCACCGCCGGCGCCACCGGGCTCGTGCTCGGCGCGGCCGGCGGAGCCGTGGGGTATGCCTCCGCACCCTCCGAGGCCACCCCGCTCAGCTCACTCGGCTCCAATCGGGTGGTGTTTCACGTGAAACACCAGCCCGGCATCACCGAGGGCCTCCAGGCCCGCGGCCACCTCGTCGCCTTCGACCTGGCGGCGGGCGCGGGCCGCAAGGAGGCGGCCGCACTGCTGCGCCGCTGGTCGGCGACGGCCGAGCGGCTGATGGCGGGCGAGGCTGCGGCACACGACGACACGGACGTGGCCCGCGACGCCGGCCCCTCCTCGCTCACCCTCACCTTCGGCTTCGGCCACAGCTTCTTCTCCCGCACCGGCCTGGAGAAACAGCGCCCCGTCTCCCTCGACCCGCTGCCCGACTTCTCCTCCGACCACCTCGACAAGGCCCGCAGCAACGGCGACCTGTGGGTGCAGATCGGCGCCGACGACGCCCTGGTCGCCTTCCACGCCCTGCGCGCCATCCAGAAGGACGCGGGCAGCGCGGCCCGTATCCGCTGGCAGATGAACGGCTTCAACCGCACACCGGGCGCCACCGCCCACCCCATGACGGCCCGCAACCTCATGGGCCAACTGGACGGCACCCGCAACCCCAAACCGGCCGAGCCCGACTTCGACAAGCGGATCTTCGTGCCGTCCTCCGGCTCCAACGACCCGGCCTGGATGGCCAACGGCTCCTACGCCGTCGTACGCCGCATCCGCATGCTCCTCGACGACTGGGAGAAGCTCTCCCTCAAGGCCCAGGAGAACGTCATCGGACGCCGCAAGTCCGACGGCGCACCCCTGTCCGGGGGCACCGAGACGACCGCGATGGACCTGGAGAAGACCGACGCGCAGGGCAATTACGTCGTCCCCGGCAACGCCCACGCCCGTATCTCCCGCCCCGACCAGAACGGCGGCGCGGCCATCCTGCGCCGCCCGTTCTCGTACCACGACGGGTTCGACACGGACGGTGTCCCCGACGCCGGTCTCCTCTTCGTCTGCTGGCAGGCCGACCCGCTGCGCGGCTTCGTCACCATCCAGCGCAAGCTCGACCGCGGCGACGCCCTGTCGAAGTACATCCGCCACGAGGCGAGCGGCCTGTTCGCGGTACCGGGCGGGGCGGCGCGGGGCGAGTACGTGGGACAGCGGCTGCTGGAGGGGTGAGCCCACGCGCGCGTGGCTCCCACGGGGCTCCTGTGAGACTCGTGAGCCGCGTTTGCGTAAGGCCCATTAGGGTGAGGTCATGCCAGCGAGCTACGCGTATCTCGGCCCCGAGGGCACCTTCACCGAAGTCGCCCTGCGCACCCTTCCCGAGACGGCCACCCGGGAACTGATCCCGTACGTGTCCGTCCAGTCCGCGCTGGACGCGGTCCGCGCCGGCGAGGCCGAGGCCGCCTTTGTGCCGATCGAGAACTCGGTCGAGGGCGGCATCACCACCACCCTCGACGAGCTGGTCGCGGGCGCCCCACTGATGATCTACCGCGAGGTGCTGCTGTCGATCACCTTCGCGCTGCTGGTCAGGCCGGGTACGAAGCTCTCCGACATCAAGACGGTCTCCGCCCACCCGGCTGCCCAGCCGCAGGTGCGCAACTGGCTCAAGAAGAACCTCCCGGACGCCCGCTGGGAGTCCGCCGCCTCGAACGCGGACGCCGCCCGCCTCGTCCAGGAGGGCCAGTACGACGCCGCGTTCGCCGGTGAGTTCGCGGCGGCCCGCTACGGCTTGGAAGCCCTGGAGACCGGGATCCACGACGCCGAGAACGCGCAGACCCGCTTCGTGCTGGTCGGCCGGCCCGCCCGGCCCGCCGCGCCGACCGGCGCCGACAAGACGTCCGTCGTGCTGTGGCAGCGCGACGACCACCCCGGCGGTCTGCGCGACCTGCTGGGCGAGTTCGCCACCCGCGGCATCAACCTGATGCTGCTGCAGTCCAGGCCCACCGGTGCCGGCATCGGCAATTACTGCTTCTGCATCGACGCCGAGGGCCATATCTCCGACCGCCGGGTGGCCGAGACCCTGATGGGGCTCAAGCGGATCTGCCTGGAAGTGCGCTTCCTCGGCTCGTACCCGCGCGCGGACATCGGCGTCGAGGACGTGCGCGCGCCGCGGCAGGGGACGTCGGACGAGGAGTTCGTCGCGGCGTCGGACTGGGTCGCGCGCTGCCAGGACGGCCGTTTCTAGCCAGTCCTGTCCGGAGAGGACTGGCTGCAGATGCGGCCAGTCCTACCTGCAGATATTCGTTATCCACAGAAGTTATCCACAGGCAGTCTTCTCGACCTGGGGACAAGTCGACACCGAAGCGCCACTCAGTCGACAAATCGGCCTGCAGGGCACTCTTGCGGCCACCATCGCGCATGTCACCGTTCGTCCACTCGTTTCCTTTAGGCAATCCTTTGGAGCGACCCCTTTCCACTCGAAAGTGGTGGTAAAGCAGGGTCTGGGGCAGGATTCCTCGGCGTAACCCACCGGTTTCGGAGTGATCAATTCCGAAATCCACAGACCCTCCGCACAGCCTGTGGATAACTCTTGGAAGGGTGTGGATCGCTGTGGACAACCAAACCCCAAGTCCCGTTCCCCACAAGGGAATCGAGTCAACCGGGCGCCAGTCGTCTGCCCCGTTCCAGGGAGTGAGACACCTTTTGTTGACACTGTGCGCAATTCGCGCATAACGGAATGTAAGCCGCAATTGATCACCGTTGGGAATGGTGAGTCGTGGCCCGTATGCCCGCACCGGTAGCCTTGGGCGCGTGATTGACCTTCGCCTGCTCCGTGAGGACCCCGACCGTGTGCGCGCGTCCCAGCGCGCCCGTGGAGAGGACGTCGCGCTCGTCGACGCTCTCCTGTCTGCCGACGAGCGGCGCAGGTCGTCCGGCGTCCGCTTCGACGAGCTCCGTAACGAGCAGAAGTCGCTCGGCAAGCTCATCCCCAAGGCCTCCGCGGACGAGAAGGCCGAGCTGCTGAAGAAGGCGGGCCAGCTCGCCGCCGACGTCAAGGCCGCCGACGCCGAGCAGCACGAGGCCGACGAGGAGACCAAGCGCCTGGCGCTGCAGCTGGGCAACCTCGTGCACCCCGACGTCCCGGTCGGCGGCGAGGAGGACTTCGTCGTCCTGGAGACGCACGGCACCATCCGCGACTTCGGCGCCGAGGGCTTCGAGCCCAAGGACCACCTGGAGCTCGGCGAGGCGCTCGGCGCCATCGACGTCGAGCGCGGCGCCAAGGTGTCCGGCTCGCGCTTCTACTACCTCACCGGCGTCGGCGCCCTGCTGGAGCTGGCGCTGGTCAACGCGGCGATCGCCCAGGCCACCGAGGCCGGGTTCATCCCGATGCTGACCCCCGCGCTGGTCCGCCCGCGCGCGATGGAGGGCACCGGCTTCCTCGGCCAGGCCGCGGAGAACGTGTACCACCTGGAGAAGGACGACTACTACCTGGTCGGCACCTCCGAGGTCCCGCTCGCCGCGTACCACATGGACGAGATCCTCGACGCCGAACAGCTGCCGCTGCGCTACGCGGGCTTCTCGCCCTGCTTCCGCCGCGAGGCCGGCACCTACGGCAAGGACACCCGCGGCATCTTCCGCGTGCACCAGTTCGACAAGGTCGAGATGTTCTCGTACGTCGCCCCCGAGGACGCGGAGAACGAGCACAAGCGCCTGCTGGACTGGGAGAAGCAGTGGCTGACCGGCCTGGAGCTGCCGTTCCAGGTCATCGACGTGGCCTCGGGCGACCTCGGCGCGTCGGCGTCCCGCAAGTACGACTGCGAGGCGTGGATCCCGACCCAGGGCAAGTACCGCGAGCTGACCTCGGCCTCCAACTGCGACAGCTTCCAGGCCCGCCGGCTGTCGGTGCGGCTGCGTGACGGCAAGAAGGTGCAGCCGCTGGCCACGCTCAATGGCACGCTGTGCGCCGTACCGCGCACGATCGTGGCGATCCTGGAGAACCACCAGCAGGCCGACGGCTCCGTCCGGGTCCCCGAGGTGCTGCGCCCGTACCTGGGCGGCCGGGAGGTCCTGGAGCCGGTCGCCAAGTGAGCGACTCGTCCACGGCCGGGGGCTTCCCGTACAAACTCATCGCGACCGACCTCGACGGAACGCTTCTGCGCTCCGACGAGTCGGTCTCGCAGCGCACCCGTGACGCCCTGGCCGCGGCCACCGAAGCGGGCGCCGCGCACATCGTCGTCACGGGCCGCGCGGCCCCGTGGACCCGGCACATCCTCGACGACCTCGGCTACGAGGGCCTCGCGGTCTGCGCCCAGGGCGCACAGGTGTACGACGCCGGGGAGCACCGCCTGCTGACGTCGGTGACCCTCGACCGGCAGCTGGCGGGCGTGGCCCTGGCCAAGATCGAGGCGGAGGTCGGCCCGCTGCACCTGGCGGCGAGCCGTGACGGCCTCGACGGCGAGGTGCTGGTGGGCCCCGGATACGCGGTCACCGGTGCTCTCCCGGCGACCCCGTTCACGGACGCGTCCGACCTCTGGGCCGCCCCGCTGAACAAGATCTACATACAGCACCCGGAGCTGTCCGACGACGAGCTCGCCGAGGCGGCACGCGAGGCCGCGGGCGGCTTCGTGACGGTGGCGATGGCGGGTGCGGGCATCGTGGAGCTGCTGCCGCTGGGCCTGTCGAAGGCGACGGGCCTCTCCCTGGCGGCCCGCCGCCTGGGCATGAAGGCAGCGGACACGATCGCTTTCGGCGACATGCCCAACGACATCCCGATGTTCGCGTGGGCGGCGCGGGGCGTGGCAATGGCCAACGCGCACGAGGAACTGCGGGCGGTGGCAGACGAGGTGACGTCGTCCAATGAGGAGGACGGGATCGCGGTCGTGCTCGAAGGCTTGCTGTCGTAGCTGTGGGCAGTCGTGCCGCTGGGGCGGCGCGGGTGGGCGCAGCGGCACCTCGTCGGCGCCGAGTTGCGCGATTCACCCGGCCGCCCCAGCGCAGGGTGCCCCTCTTCGAGAGGCGAAGTTGGGAAGGCGGCCCACGCAAGCGCAGCGCGCCGCGTGCTCGAAGCGGCCGCCCCGGGCAGCTCCCCGTGCGGAGCGGGTTCTACGGTGGGGTAACTACACCGGAACCCGCCGCGGGCTGCCCTGTCGGGAGCTGGACGTACTGTCGTGCATGGACATCGCCCGGCTCCTCTCCCAGAAGGTGGCGCCGGCCTCTTCGTCCGGCGGTGTGGACACAACCACTGTGCCTGTACGTCGAGTTGGGCGCCACCGAATTAAGCGGCCGTACGACGGTCAGCTCCGCCGCCACCTGCGCTTTCGCCCCTTGCTGAAGAACCACCCGGCGGGCGGCTCGTCGGAGCGCCATGGCTGCGGCTCGGGTTTCTCGCCCCGCCAGCGGGCGGCGAGCATGCGGGCCCGGGCGGACGGCTCGGAGGTTTCGGCGGCCTGTATGAAGTCCTCGTCCAGGACGAGGTCGTCGAAGTCGTCTGCCATCCCCGTTCCTCTCAGCCCGACATTCCCTTTTGCCCAGTGTGGCCGTATAGAGGTGAAGCCTCCGTCAAGACCAGGGGCGCCCTCACAGGAACCGGGCGCCCCCGTAGAAGGCCGTCACTCCTCCCCGGCCAGCGTCAGCGACCGCAGCTTCTGTCCCGCGTACCAGGTGGCCAGGACCGTCACCGCGACCAGGAACACCGTCGCCGTCGTCAGCCCGACGTCCGAGGTGACCAGGTCACCGCCGGCGACCTTGTGGGCCACGGCGAGCGACCACTGCTGAACGCTGAGCGTGCGCGCGCCGGGCACCAGGGAGCCGAACAGCGCCTCCCACACGAGGGCGTACACGAGCCCGAAGACCACCGCGTGCCGCGACACCGTGCCCAGCAGCAGGAACAGCGCTGCGTAGGCGATGGAGGAGACCAGTGCGGCGACCGTGTAGGCGACGGCGATCTGCTGGCCGTTGCCGTTCAGGATGAACCCGGCGATCAGGGTGGGCAGCGCGGAGAACACCATGGTCACCGCGATCGCCACGATCAGCTTGGTGAAGATGATCGTCGGCCGCTTCAGCGGCTTGGACAGCAGGTACACCACCGAGCCGTCGTCGATCTCCGGCCCGATCGCGCCCGTACCGGCGATGACACCGATGATCGGCACCATCGTGGCCAGCGCGAGCCCGCCGAGCAGGTCCGAGGCCGTCTGGTCGTCGGCGCCGGCAAGGCCGCGTACGACGACGGAGATCGCGATCAGCAGCAGGGGCAGCGCGCCCAGGATGAGGGCCCGGCGACGGCCGAGCAGGGCCCGGTAGGTGAGCCGGGCGACTGTGGGGTCGTACATCATGGGCCTCCTACGCCGCGACCAGGTACGAGAACACGGACTCGAGGGACTCGTCCGACGGCGAGACCGTGAGCAGCCGGATGCCGTGGTCGCGGGCGACCTTCGGCAACAGGGCCGTGAAGCGGCCGAAGTCGACGGCCTGGATGCGCAACGCGCCCTCCGCCAGGTCGACTTCGATGCCGGATGTCGACGGGTCGGCGATCAACGCTGCCGCAAGCGCGCGGTCGTCGCTGGAGCGCACGAGGTAGCGGTGCGGGCGGTCGGTCATCAGGCGGCGGATCTTGCGGAAGTCGCCGCTGGCCGCGTGCCGTCCGGCGACGACGACCTCGATGTGCCAGGCGAGTTGCTCTACCTCTTCGAGGATGTGGGACGAGAACAGCACCGTGCGGCCCTCGTCGCCCATGCGCCGCAGCAGGTCCATGAGCTGCATGCGCTGACGCGGGTCCATGCCGTTGAAAGGCTCGTCGAGCAGGAGCAGCGAGGGGTCGTGGACCAGGGCGGACGCCATCTTCACGCGCTGGCGCATACCCTTGGAGTACGTCGAGATCTTGCGGTCCTGCGCGTACTCCATCTCGACCGTGGCCAGGGCCTTTTGGGCCGCCTTGGCGCCCAGACCGTGCAACTCGGCGTTGGCGACGACGAATTCGCGCCCGGTGAGGAAGTCGTACATCGCCTCGCGCTCGGGAACGATGCCGATGTGCTTGTAGATGGACTCGTTGCGCCAGACCTGCTGGCCGTCGAGGGTGACGGTGCCGGTGGAGGGGGCCAGGAAGCCGCCCATCATGTTGATGAGGGTGGACTTTCCGGCGCCGTTCGGCCCGAGCAGGCCGGTGACGCCGGGGCCGATCGTCATGGTGATGTCGTTGACGGCGACCACATTGCCGAACCAGCGGGAGACGTGGTCGATGTTGAGCGTGGTCACAGGCCCACCTTCTTGTAGCGGCGCAGCAGGAGGCCGTAGCAGGCGGCGATGAGGCCCAGGACGACCAGGACGTAGACCGCGCCCTCGCCGTTCGTCGGGCCGACCGCTCCGGGGAACGCCGAGCTCGCGCCGAGGAATGCGGACTGGACTCCGTCGATGAGCGTGACGGGCGAGAACAGGCCGATCCACGGGATGGCACCGGTGCTGTCCTGGTTGTCGGCGATGGCCTGGAGCGTGGAGACGGCGCCGTAGGAGATGGTCATGACGGCGATCACGGCCGCGATGCCGAAGCCGCGCCGCGGGGTCACCGACGCGATGACCAGGCCGATACCGGCGAAGAGCAGCGAGAGCAGTGCCACGGAGACGAGTCCCTGTGCGAATCCCTTGGTCTGGTCGGCGAAGTCGAGCTTGGCCAGCAGCGCGCCCACATAGAGGACGAGCAGCGGGGCGGCGGTCAGCACGAACAGCGCCGAGGCCAGCGCCGCGTACTTGGCGCGCACGTAGTCCGCGGTCTCGATGGGCCGCGAGAAATACAGCGGCACGGTCTTGAAGCGCAGGTCCCGGGAGACCGACTGGGGTGCCTGCGAGGCGACGTAGAGGCTGATGACGGCCTGCATGATGATCGCGTAGCGCGTGTAGTCGACGGGCAGGTCCTTCGCCTTCGTGGCGACCGCGACGGCCACCATGATGGCCGCGGGCACGCACATCACCACGAACAGCAGCATCGGCAGCACCTTGGACTTGATGGAGCGTCCGAGGCCGTAGGAGCCGCGCAGGGACTGCGAGTAGAGGGAGCGGGTGGCGTAGGAGCGGCCGAGGCGGGGGCCGTCGTAGTTGCGGTAGCCGATGTTGTGGATGCGGGTCTGATCACCCGGCGTCGCGACGGGTGATCGCATGGGCTGCTCAACTGCCATGGACGGCCGCCTCCTTCCGCTGCTCTTCCTCGCTGGTGAAGACCTCCGAGATGTGGTGCCTGCGCTGCTCCATGCGCACCAGGCCCAGGCCGAGGTCCGCAACGACGTCGCGCACCAGGTCGTACGTCTCCTCGCCCTGCGCGGTGAGCAGCAGGATGTGCCCGGCGCCCGGCAGGCCGTTGCTGCCGTCGAGAACCTCAACCCCGCGCGCGTGCAGCGACTCGCGCACCGCGCGCGTGCCGTCCGGGTGCTCGTCGGTGTCGGTGACCTCGATCGCGAGGGTGGCCGTGGTCTGTGTGAAGTCCGTGGTGGAACTGGAGCGCAGGAGCTTGCCGCCGTCGATGACGACGACGTGGTCGCAGGTCCGCTCCAGCTCGCCCAGCAGGTGGGAGGTGACCAGGACCGAGATGCCGAAGTCCGTGTGGATACGGCGGATCAGGCCGAGCATCTCGTCGCGGCCGACCGGGTCGAGGCCGTTGGTCGGCTCGTCCAGGAAGACCAGCTGCGGGTCGTGGACCAGCGCCTGCGCCAGCTTGACGCGCTGCTTCATACCGGTCGAGTAGCCGCCGATGGGGCGGTAGCGCTCCTCGTACAGGCCGACATGGCGCAGCGTGTCCGCGGTGCGCTCGCGCGCCGCCGTGGGCGGCAGGCCGGACATGCGCGCCATGTGGACGACGAACTCGGTGGCCGAGACATCGGGCGGCAGGCAGTCGTGCTCCGGCATGTAGCCGACCCGCTCGCGGATGTCGGCGCCCTTCGTCGCGACGTCGAGCCCGAGCACTTCGGCGCGGCCCTCGGAGGCGGGGGACAGACCCAGCAGGATCTTGATCAACGTTGACTTGCCGGCTCCGTTTGCTCCGACGAGTCCGGTCACCCCGGGCCCGACGTCGACGGAGAGCCGGTCAAGCGCGGTCACCCGGGGGAACCGCTTGCTCAGGCTTTCGGTCGCGATCACAGTCACGGCTTCGACGATAGTGACGCGGACCACGCCGGTCGTCAGACCGCAGAGCTGTCTTGGCATCAGACTCGAGGTGTACGGGTCCGTAGGGGATTCCCCTACCTGAGAGCTACGCAGAGTTATCCACAGGCCCGGCCCCTCCTATTGACGCAGCCTCTAACAACTGTCACATTCACCAGTGTCAAGTTACGGGCACGTACCGCAGTCGGCGTGGACGAGGGTGGCGGTGGCATGACGACGGCAGTGGCAGACGAACTCTCCGTGCGGCTGCGGGGTTTCAGGCAGGTGCAGCGCCTCGCCTACGACTGCGCGGAGGCGGTCGCCGCACAGCTGCAGCCAGGGGTGACCGAGCGCGAGGCGGCCCGCATGCAGCGTGCCTGGCTGCGGGAGCGAGGGGTGCGCGACTGGTTCCATCTGCCCTTCGCCTGGTTCGGGGACCGCACGGCGTTCGTGAACTTCCGCATCCCGCTCCAGTTCTTCCCGACGGACCGGCGGCTCGAGCCCGGGATGCCGTTCATCCTCGACATGGCTCCCGTGTACGACGGCTACACGGCCGACATCGGCTACTCGGGCTCCCTCGGGCTCAACCCCGTGCAGGACCGCCTCATGGCCGACCTGGAGGCGCACCGCCGGCTGATCCTGCGCGAGGTGCGCGAACGGCGCCCGCTGCGCACGATCTACGAGGACGTGGACCGCCTCATGGTCCGCCAGGGCTATGCCAACCGGCACCGCGCCTATCCCTTCGGCGTGATCGCGCACAAGGTCGACCGGGTGAAGCAGCGCCGCTGGTCACCGCATCTGTTCGGGTTCGGCGCCCAGTCCCTGAAAGGCCTGGCGAGCGACGCACTGCACGGCCACCGCGACGGCTGGTCCCCGCTGTGGTCGCCGTACCGCTTCTCCGACCACCCACCGCAGCCGGGCCTGTGGGCGGTCGAACCCCATCTGGGCTTCAGGGGTACGGGCGCGAAGTTCGAGGAGATCCTGGTCGTCACCGACTCCAGGGACCCCGAGGAGAGCGCCTTCTGGCTGGACGACGATCTGCCGCACGTGCGGCGCTGGGCGGAGGACAAGTGACGCGCTTTTCCCAGGAGACGCCGAAGGACGCGCGGGAGCGCCGGGTGCGGACCGGCGGTGTCGAACTGTGCGTGGCCGAGCTGGGGGATCCCGGGCAGCCGACGGTGGTCCTCGTGCACGGGTATCCGGACAGCAAGGAGGTGTGGTCCGACGTCGCCTCGCGGCTCGCCGAGCGCTTCCATGTCGTCCTGTACGACGTCCGGGGCCATGGCCGGTCGACGGCGCCGCGGCCGCTGCGCGGAGGCTTCACCCTGGAGAAGCTGACGGACGACTTCCTGGCAGTGATCGACGCGGTCAGCCCGGACCGGCCGGTGCACGTGGTGGGGCACGACTGGGGCTCGGTGCAGTCCTGGGAATTCGTCACCGTCAAGCGCACCGAAGGGCGCATCGCCTCCTTCACATCGATGTCCGGCCCGTCCCTCGACCACTTCGGCCACTGGATCAACAAACGCGTCAAGCGGCCCACCCCGCGCCGCGTCGGCCAGCTCCTCGGCCAGGGCGCCAAATCCTGGTACGTGTACCTGCTGCACACACCCGTACTGCCCGAACTGGCCTGGCGCGGCCCCCTCGGCAAACGCTGGCCACGCATCCTGGAGCGCATCGAGAAGGTGCCGGGCGGCGACTACCCCACCGCCACGCTGCCCACGGACGCGGCACACGGCGCCTGGCTGTACCGGGACAACGTCCGAGCCAGACTGCGCAGGCCCCGCCCGGACGCATACGCGCACGCACCCGTGCAGCTCATCACGCCCCTGGGGGACGCGTTCCTGTCGGAGAAGCTCTACGACGAACTGGAGCTGTGGGTCCCCCAGTTGACCCGCCGCACACTCCCGGCCAAGCACTGGATCCCACGTACCCGCCCTGACCAACTGGCGGCCTGGATCACCGAGTTCGTGACCACCACCGAGGGAGGAAAGAGCAGGGTGACGGCGACCGGCAAGTACGCCGACCGCTTCGGCGGGCAACTCGTACTGGTCACCGGCGCGGGCAGCGGCATCGGAAGGGCCACCGCATTCGCCTTCGCGGAGGCCGGCGCGCGCGTGGTGGCCGTCGACCGGGACGCCGAGGCCGCCGCCCGCACCGCCGAGCTGTCCCGCCTGGTCGGCGCCCCCGAGTCCTGGGCGGAGACCACCGACGTCTCCGACGAACAGGCCATGGAGAAGCTCGCCGAGAAGGTCGCCACCGAGTACGGCGTGGTGGACGTCCTGGTGAACAACGCCGGCATCGGCCTGTCCGGCTCCTTCTTCGACACCAGCCCGGAGGACTGGAAGAAGGTCCTCGACGTCAACCTGTGGGGCGTCATCCACGGCTGCCGGCTCTTCGGCAAGCAGATGGCCGAGCGCGGACAGGGCGGCCACATCGTCAACACCGCGTCGGCAGCCGCGTACCAGCCGTCCAAGGCGCTGCCCGCCTACAGCACCTCCAAGGCGGCCGTACTGATGCTCAGCGAGTGCCTGCGCGCGGAGCTGGCAGGCCAGGGCATCGGTGTGAGCGCGATCTGCCCCGGCTTCGTCAACACCAACATCACCTCGACCGCACGCTTCGCGGGCGTGGACGCCGAGGAGGAGAAGCGACGCCAGAAGAAGTCGGCACGGCTGTACGGCCTCCGCAACTACCCGCCGGAGAAGGTCGCCGACGCGATCCTGCGCGCCGTCGTGCGCAACGAGGCCGTCGTACCGGTCACTCCCGAGGCCCGGGGTGCCCACCTCATGTCCCGGTTCACCCCGCGCGCGTTGCGGGCGATCGCACGCCTGGAACCACCCCTGTGAACACCCCCGTTGGAGACGGAGGCAGCCGAGCGTGACGTACCGGATCGAGGACCTCGCACACCGCAGCGGCGCCACCGTCCGCACCATCCGCGCCTACCAGGACCGCGGCCTGCTCCCCCGCCCGGAGCGCCGCGGCCGCGCCAACCTCTACTCGGACGCGCATCTCGCCCGGCTGCGCCGGATCGCCGACCTGCTGGACCGCGGCTACACCCTGGCCTCCATCAAGGAGCTCCTGGAGGCGTGGGACGCGGGACGCGGCCTGGGCGGGGTGCTCGGGCTGGTCGCCGAGGTCGACGGCCCGTGGACCGACGAGGAGGCGGTACGGATCTCACGTGCCGAACTCGACGAACGCTTCGGCGGCTCTCCCGACGACGCAGCGGTCGCCGACGCCGTCGAACTCGGCGTCCTGGAGCCGGTGCCCGACGACGAGGACTCCTTCCTCGTGCCGAGCCCCCAAGAGCTCACAGTGGCCGTCGAGTTGCATGCCGCCGGCGTCCCCCTCTCCGCAATCTCCGGTCATCTACGGGAGTTGAGGGGCCAGGTCGAGCACATCGCCGCCCGTTTCCTGGAGTTCACCACCGAGCACGTCTTCGCCCGCTACCTCGACGGGCCACACCGCCCGACCGACGCAGACGCGGCCGAAGCGGCCTCGCTTGTACGGCGGCTACGGCCACTGGCCCAGCAGACGGTGGACGCGGAACTCGCGCGGGCGATGCGGTTGTTGGCGGTACGGCAGCTGCGGCAGCAGCTCGCTTCCGGGGAACCCGCGGCGGCCCGTCCGATGTCACGCTCCGTGTCGTTGCCCGAGGACACAATGCGGGCGGTGGAGGGGCTGGTTGGTCCGGAGCGGGCGGCGGAGTTCATCTGTCTGGCGGCCGAACGGGAGGTAAGGGCAAGGGGGTTGGACGCGCTCACGTCAAAGGGAGTGCCCCCAGCCGATCTTGACGAACACCACTGACATGTAAGTGGAGTTGTCCACAGAACCGCCAAGTAGCCTGTGGATAACTACAGTTGGTTGTGGATCAAACCTTCGCGCCAAAATAATCTGCGTGATCCACGTCTCTCCCGTCATGCTGAAGGGATGGAAGAAAGACGCACGCATGAAAGATGCATAGCCGAAAGACGCACCGTAAAGGTGTCGAAGTACCTCTCGAAGCATCTGCGCCACCAGCCGGAGCGCATCGGGCTCACGCTCGACGAGGCCGGCTGGGTCGAGATCGACGTACTGATCGCCGCGGCCGCCGCCCATGGCTTCCGCTTCACGCGCGAAGAGCTGGACCACGTTGTCGCCGCGAACGACAAGCAGCGCTTCGCCGTCGAGGGCACCCGGATCCGCGCCAGCCAGGGCCACAGCATCGAGGTCGACCTCGGACTCGCCCCGGCGACCCCGCCGCCGTACCTCTACCACGGGACAGTGGCCCGCAACCTGGACGCGATCCGCGCCGAGGGGCTGCGGCCCATGAACCGGCACGACGTGCACCTCTCGCCCGACCGCGAGACGGCGAACCGCGTCGGCGCCCGCCGCGGCCGTCCCGTCGTGCTCGGCGTGGACGCGGCCGCCATGCACCGCGACGGGCACGTCTTCCACGTCAGCGAGAACGGGGTGTGGCTCACCAAGGCCGTACCGCCCGAGTACCTGCGATTCCAGCAGCCGCACTGACGCCAACCGCTCCGAACGTGGTCGTGCGACCGCGCATGGTGACCGTTTCGTCTGTTGTCAGTGGGGCGGCTTAGTCTCGGAGGCATGAGTCTGCGTCTGAGCACTGTGATCCTCCCGTACCGCCGCTGGCACGAGGGCGGCCGTTCGGCATGGCAGCGCGCGGAGCAGCTCGGCTTCCACACCGCGTACACCTACGACCACCTGTCCTGGCGCAGCTTCCGGGACGGCCCGTGGTTCGGTGCCGTACCGACCCTGACCGCGGCGGCGGCCGTCACCGAGCGGATACGCCTGGGCACGCTGGTGACCTCGCCGAACTTCCGGCACCCGGTGCCCTACGCCAAGGAGCTGCTCTCCCTCGACGACATCTCCGGCGGCCGGTTCACCCTCGGCGTCGGAGCGGGCGGCAACGGCTTCGACGCCACCGTGCTGGGGCAGGAGCCCTGGACCCCGCGCGAGCGTGCCGACCGGTTCGCCGAGTTCGTCCAGCTCCTGGACCGGCTGCTGACCGAGGACGGCAAGGACGGGGTGTCGTACGAGGGCGACTTCTACTCGGCACACGAGGCGCGCAACATACCGGGCTGTGTGCAGCGCCCCCGGCTGCCCTTCGCGGTGGCCGCGACCGGCCCGCGCGGACTGCGCCTCGCGGCACGGTACGGGCAGGCGTGGGTGACCACCGGCGACCCCAGGCTGTACGAGAACGGCACTTCCGAACAGTCGATTCAAGCCATTCGCGGACAGGCCGAGAAGCTGGCCGACGCCTGCGCCGAGATCGGCCGGGACGTGGCCGGTATCGACAAGATCCTGCTCACCGGTTTCACCCCCGACCGCGCCCGTCCGCTGGAGTCCCTCGACGCGTTCGTGGACTTCGCCGGCCGGCACCAGGAGCTGGGCTTCACCGAGATCGTCGTCCACTGGCCCATCCCCGACTCGGACTTCGCCGCGGACGAGAAGGTCTTCGAGCAGATCGCCATGGAGGCCGCGGCGCAGCTCGGCTGAGCGGACGGAGTGTGACGGTGCTGATGAGGACGGTAACCACTCACATGTGCGGACTCCCGCACGGCCGTGCAGGCATATGCGGGAGAATGGGCCGGTGACCTCAGCGACTCGACAGCCCGAGACCCCGGCCGCCGCCGTTCCGCCGCGGCTCATAGCCACCGATCTCGACGGGACCCTCCTGCGGGACGACAAGTCGGTCTCCCCGCGCACGGTCGCCGCCCTCGCCGCCGCCGAGGATGCGGGCATCGAGGTCTTCTTCGTCACCGGCCGCCCGGCCCGCTGGATGGACGTCGTCAGCGACCACGTCCACGGGCACGGCCTGGCGATCTGCGGCAACGGCGCCGCCGTGGTCGACCTGCACGGCGGCCCGGGCGCCCACCGTTTCGTGAAGGTGCGGGAGCTGGCCCGGGACAACGCGCTGGACGCCGTACGACTGCTGCGCGACGCGGCACCCGGCACGGTGTGTGCGGTGGAGCAGACGTACGGCTTCCATCAGGAGCCGGACTACCCGAAGCTGCACATGGAGATCCCGGACAACCTCATGCCAGCCGAGGACCTGCTGGCGCCGGACGGCCCCGGCGCCGCCGAGCCGGTGCTGAAGATCCTCGCCTACCACCCGACCCTGGACCCGGACGGTTTCCTCACCACCGCCCGTCTCGCCATCGGCGACCGGGCCAACGTCACCCGCTCAAGCCCCAGCGCCCTGCTTGAGATCAGCGGCCCCGGTGTCTCCAAGGCCAGCACACTGGCCCTGTGCTGCGCCGAGCGCGGCATCTCGCACGAGGAGGTCGTCGCCTTCGGGGACATGCCGAACGACGTCGAGATGCTCACCTGGGCGGGCCAGTCCTACGCGATGGGCAACGCGCACCCGGACGTCATCGCCGCGGCATCGGGCCGCACGGTCGCCAACAACGACGACGGTGTGGCGCTCGTCATCGAGCGGATGCTGGCCGAACGTCGGTAGCCGCCCCGGCCATCCTGGAAATGCTGGGGATCCTCGTCATCCGAGGGGGACCCCTCGCGCCGCCAGCCACGGCACCGGGTCCACCGCGGAGCCCATCTGCGGCGTGACCCGCACCTCGAAGTGCAGATGCGGGCCGGTGGAGTTGCCGGTGGTGCCCGACTGACCGATCCACTGCCCGGTGTCCACCCGTTCGCCCTGGTCGACGGCGACGGCGGCGAGATGGGCGTACTGCGTGTAGTAGCCGCCCGGGTGCTGGATCACGATCTCGATGCCGAAGGCGCCCCCGCACGACACACTCACCACCCGTCCCGCGCCGACCGCCCGCACCGGCGTTCCGATCGGCACCGCGAAGTCCTGCCCGGTGTGCCGGTTCGCCCACCGGTCGCCGCCACTGCCGAAGCTCGCGGACAGTCGGTACGTCTGCACGGGCGCGACCCACGGCTGCGTGAACTTCGTCGCCGGCTGTTGGAGCCGGACGGCGCCTCGGCAGCTGCCGGCCGCGGCCGAGGCGTCCGCCTGCCCCTGCAACTCCCCACGAGCCTCCTCGAGTTTCCGCTCGATCGTGCCCCGCACTGCGGCGAGCTCGGTGTTCCGCTGCTCCAGCGCGTGCCACGCCGCCTTGGCCTTCGCTTCGTCGGCGGCGAACCGTGCCTCGGCACGGCGGCTCCTGCCGACGGAGCCCGCGAGGGCCAGATTGGTCTGCGCGAGGATGTGCTGTCCGCGCATCAGCGCGTCCGGGTCGTCCGCCAGGATCAACTGCGCGGCCGCCGGGAGACCGCCGCCGGTGCGGTACTGGGCGCGCGCGATCCGGCCCAAATCATCATGCAGGACGGCGATCTCCCGCCGCTCGCCCGCCAGCAGCGCCTCGGCCCGCTCGGCCCGCGCCCGCCGCACCTCGGCCTCCTGGCGACCCGCCTCGTACTGCTGCGTCGCCAGCGCCGCATCCTCGTAGAGCTGCACGACCTGAGCGCTGATGGCGGATCCGGAACCGCCGCCCAGGCTGCCGATCCCGTCACCATCGCCCTCGCCCATCGCCTGCATGGGCCGGGCCGCAAGCAGGACGAGCGCGCACAACAACGCCGGAACGAGCAGCGGATGACGGCGATATGAGTGCATGTCAGCGATCGTCGCCCAACCCACCGGGACCGGTCATTTTCAAGTCGTACGCCTGGGGGAAGCAGCACCCCGGATGGCTCAGTACGGACGGATCATGACGAGCCGGTACATCGCCTGCCACACCGCTGGCGCCACGCTCGCCTACGGCGCTCCGACCGGCAACTCCGTCGCCGCCTCCCGCTCCACCATCCCCCTCAACGGCCCCGGCACGGCGGCCAGTTCGGCGTACGTCCCACGCTGCACCACCCGCCCCTGCTCCAGTACGACGACCTCGTCGACCGCGTCCAGGCCGGCCAGCCGGTGCGTGATGAGCAGCGTCGTACGGCCCTCAGTGGCGGCCAGGAGGTCGGCGGTGAGGGCGTCGGCCGTCGGCAGGTCGAGGTGTTCCGCGGGCTCGTCGAGCACCAGGACGGGGAAGTCGGCGAGCAGCGCGCGGGCCAGCGCGAGCCGCTGCCGCTGCCCGCCCGACAGCCGGGCCCCGTGCTCGCCGACCAGCGTGTCGAGTCCTTCGGGCAGGCTGTCGGCCCAGTCCAGCAGCCGGGCCCGGGCGAGCGCGTCGCGCAGGTCACCCTCGGTGGCGTCCTTCTTCGCCAGCAGCAGGTTCTCCCGCACCGAACTGTCGAAGAGGTGCGCATCCTGGGCACAAAGCCCGACGAGCCGTCGTACGTCGTCGCCGTCGAGGGCGTGCGCGGCCACGTCGGCCAGCGTGTACGAGCCCGCTTCCGCGTCCAGGAACCGCAGCAGCACCTGCGCCAGCGTCGTCTTGCCCGAGCCGGACGGCCCGACCACGGCGATCCGGCGCCCCTGGTCGAGGGTCAGGTCGAGGCCGTCGAGCGCATCCCGGTCCTGTCCCTCGTACCGGGCGGTCAGACCCTTCAGGACGACCGGGAAGGGGGATGCGGGGGCCTGCCGGCGCCGCTCCGGCTCCCGTACCGGCTCGGGCGCATCCAGCACCTCGTACACGCGCTCCGCGCTCCTGCGCACCCGCTGCCGGTACTGCACGGCCAGCGGCAGCCCGAGGACGGCCTCGAAGGCGGCCAGCGGGGTGAGGACGACGACGGCCATCGCCACGCCGCCCAGCCGCCCCTCGGCGACCCCCTGGGCGCCCACGAGGGCAGTGGCGGCGACCGTCAGACCGGACAGCAGCGCGGTGAGTCCGTCGCCGAGCGCGGTGGCGGTGGCCGCGCGCGAGGCGATCCGGGTGAGGATGCCGTCGGCGCGTCGTGCTTCGGCGGTACGGGCGGGCAGGGCGCCGGCGACGGTCAACTCCGCGGTGCCGGTGAGCAGATCGGTCACACGCGTCGCGAGCACTCCTCGGGCGGGGGCCAGCCTGTGTTCGGCACGGCGCGCCACGGCACCGGTGACCAGCGGGACACCGACTCCGGCCGCCACCAGCCCGACGGCGAGCGCGATACCGGCCTCGGGCAGCAACCAGGCCGTGAAGCCGACGGCCGCGGCAGACACGATCGCCGCAGAACCCGCGGGCAGCAACCAGCGCAGCCAGTAGTCCTGGAGGGCATCCACATCGGCGACGAGCCGCGAGAGCAGATCGCCCCGGCGGGTGCTGCGCAGCCCGGCAGGCGCCAGCCGCTCCAGCCGCCGGAAGACGGCGACCCTGGTGTCGGCGAGCATCCGCAGCACCGCGTCGTGCGACACCAGCCGCTCGGCATACCGGAAGACGGCCCGCCCGATACCGAAGGCCCGCGTCGCCGTCACGGCCACCATCAGATAGAGCACGGGCGGCTGCTGCGAGGCCCGCGAGATGAGCCACCCGGACGTGGCCATGAGCCCGACGGCGCTGCCGAGCGCCAGGCTGCCGAGCAGCAGGGCGAGGGCGAGACGACTGCGCCGGGGGCCGGACATGGCACGGACGCGGGCGAGGACGGCGCGCGTGCCCGTCGTGAGTGCGGACGTCGCGGTCTCGCCCGGCACGTGCCCGCCGGCCTGGATCGGGCGCGCCTCGGGCGTCGCGGCCCCGGTCTCCACGGAAGCAACGGGTGATACGGGCCCCTCCGCCCGCACCGCCCCGTGCGTCATCTCCAGCCGGACCACCCGGTCCGCAACGCCCAACAGCGCCGGCCGGTGCACCACCAGCAACACCGTCCGCCCCACCGCCAGCCGCCGTACCGCCTCAACGACCTCGGCCTCGGTGGCCCCGTCCAGGGCGGCCGTCGGCTCGTCGAGCAGCAGCACCGGACGGTCCGCGAGAAACGCCCGGGCCAGCGCGAGCCGCTGCCGCTGCCCGGCGGACAGCCCGGCCCCGTCCTCGCCGAGTACGGTCTCGGCGCCCCGGGGCAGCGCATCAACGAACTCCAGCGCCCCGGCATCGCCCAGCGCTTTGCGTACAGCGGTGTCGTCGGCGTCGGGCCGGGCCAGCCGTACGTTCTCGGTGATCGTCCCGGCGAACAGGTGCGGCCGCTGCGGCACCCAGGCGACCCTCGACCACCACTGGTCGAGATCGACGTCGGCGAGATCGGCTCCGCCGACCCGCACCCGCCCCTCACTCGGACGCACAAACCCCAACAGCGCGTTCAGGAGCGTCGACTTGCCCGCGCCGCTCGGCCCGACGAGCGCGACAGTCTCCCCTGGCTCGACGGCGAAGGACACATCCGACACTGCGTCCTCGGACCGCCCGGGGTACCGAACCGTGACCCCCTCGAAGGCAATGCCACCCGTCGGCACAACCCCGGCGCCCGACGCCGGCACGGGGGTCTCCAGAACGGCGAAGATCTCCTCGGCCGCCGCAAGCCCCTCCGCCGCCGCGTGGTACTGCGCACCCACCTGACGCAACGGCAGGTAGGCCTCGGGCGCGAGGACGAGGATCACCAGACCGATGTACAGGTCCATCTCGCCGTGCACGAGCCGCATGCCGATCGTCACGGCGACCAGTGCGACGGAGAGCGTAGAGAGCAGCTCCAGCGCGAAGGACGAGATGAAGGCGATCCGCAGCGTCCGCATGGTCGCCTGCCGGTACTCACCGGTGATGCGTTTGATCGACTCGGCCTGCGCCTTGGCACGCCCGAACACCTTCAGGGTCGGCAGCCCCGCGACGACGTCCAGGAAGTGCCCGGACAGCCGGGACAGCAACCGCCACTGACGGTCCATCCGGGACTGGGTGGCCCAACCGATCAGCACCATGAACACCGGGATGAGCGGCAGGGTTGCCACGATGATCGCCGCCGAGACCCAGTCCTCGGTGACGATCCGGGCCAGCACCGCCACCGGCACGACCACCGCGAGCCCCAACTGCGGCAGATAGCGCGAGAAGTAGTCGTCGAGGGCGTCGACTCCACGGGTGGCGAGGGCGACTAGCGATCCGGTCCGCTGCCCGCTCAGCCATCCCGGGCCCAGCTCGACAGAACGCTCGAGCAACCGGCCCCGTAGCTCCGATTTCACCGCCGCACTCGCCCGATGCGCGGCGAGTTCGGTGAGCCAGGAAACCAGGGCACGACCACAGGCGACGGCCGCCAACAGCAGCAGGGGAGTGCCGAGTTCGGCAACCGACTTGCCGTGCTGGAACGCCCCTACCACCACCTCGGCGATCAGCATCGCCTGAGCGATGACCAGCGCTGCTCCGGCGGCGCCCAGACCGACGACCGCCACCATGAAGAAGCGGGTGGCACGGGCATAGCGCAGCAGACGCGGGTCGATCGGTTTCACGTGAAACACACCCTCTTCTCAAGGGGCATGTTTCACGTGAAACATGCCCCAAGTCGGACTCAGTGCATGGCTCCGGCAGCAGCGTCGGCAGCGATGTGCTGCGTCCCGATCCGCTTGCGGAACACCCAGTAGGTCCACCCCTGGTAGAGCAGGACGATCGGCGTGGCGATCGCCGCGCACCAGGTCATGATCTTCAAGGTGTACGGGCTCGACGAGGCATTGGTGACCGTGAGGCTCCAGTCCGCATTGAGCGACGACGGCATGACGTTCGGGAAGAGCGACAGGAAGAGCATCGCCACGGCGGCCACGATCGTGACCCCGGACAACGCGAACGACCAGCCTTCACGCCCGGCCTGATTCGCCACCAGGGCGGCGACCAGTGCGGCCACCGCGACGACGAGCGCCACCAGGCTCTTGCCGTCACCACTGTCGACCTGCGTCCACAGCAGGAAGATCAGCGCCACCACGGCGGTGACGAGACCGACCACCGTCGCCAGTTTCCGCGCCCGCTCCCGGATGTCCCCGACCGTCTTGAGCGCCGTAAAGACCGCCCCGTGGAAGGTGAACAGCGTGAGCGTCACGAGCCCGCCGAGGAGGGCGTACGGGTTGAGCAGATCCCAGAAGTTGCCGACGTACTCGAAGTTCTTGTCGATCTTCACGCCCCGCACGATGTTGCCGAAGGCGACACCCCACAGGAACGCCGGGATCAGCGAGGTCCAGAAGATCGCGGTCTCCCAGTTGCGCTGCCAGTTCTCCTCGGGCCGCTTCGCCCGGTACTCGAAGGCGACGCCCCGCACGATCAGGCAGACCAGGATGATCAGCAGCGCCAGGTAGAAGCCGGAGAAGAGGGTGGCATACCACTCGGGGAAGGCGGCAAAGGTCGCGCCGCCCGCCGTGAGCAGCCACACCTCGTTGCCGTCCCAGACCGGCCCGATGGTGTTGATCAGTACCCGCTTCTCCAGCCGGTCGCGGGCGAGCAGCTTGGTGAGGATGCCGACCCCGAAGTCGAAGCCCTCCAGGAAGAAGTAGCCGGTCCACAGGACGGCGATCAGGACGAACCAGACGTCGTGAAGTTCCATGTCTCGATCTCCCTCGGCCTAGTACGAGAAGGCCATCGGCTTGTCGGCGTCACGGGTGTCGCCGCCGATCTTCGTGGGCGGGTTGAGGTCCGCCTCGGTGAGCTCGGGCGGGCCCGCCTTGATGTACTTCACCAGCAGCTTGACCTCGATGACGGCGAGGATGGCGTAGAGCGCGGTGAAGGTGATCATCGAGGTGAGGACCTCGGCCTGGGAGACGCCGGGGGAGACCGCGTGCCGGGTCTGCAGGACGCCGTAGACGACCCACGGCTGGCGGCCCATCTCGGTGAAGATCCAGCCCCAGGAGTTGGCGATCAGCGGGAAGCCCAGGGTCCAGATCGCCACCAGCCAGTACAGCCTGCTGAGCTTGGGGCTGAGTGCCTTGTTCCTGAAGAGGACCAGATGCGGCACCTCGTCGTCGCCGACCCGCAGGTGCTGCGCCAGCATGAACTTCTTGCGGGTCAGCCAGAGTCCGACCAGGCCGATGGCGAAGGACGCCATGCCGAAGCCGATCATCCAGCGGAACGCCCAGAAGGTGACGGGGATGATGGGCCGGTAGTCGCCGGGACCGTACTTCTGCTGCTCGGCCTTGTTGGTGTCGTTGATGCCGGGGACGTACGAGTTGAAGTTGTCGTCGGCGAGGAAGGACAGTATTCCGGGGATCGACAGTTCGACCGTGTTATGGCCCTTGCTGACGTCTCCGTAGGCGAAGACCGAGAACGGCGCGGAGTTCTGACCGTCCCACAGGGCCTCGGCGGCAGCCATCTTCATCGGCTGCTGCTTGAACATGACCTTGCCGAGCGTGTCGCCGCTGATCGCCGTGAGCAGGCCGGCGATGACGACGGTGACCAGACCCAGCCGCAGCGAGGTCTTCATCACGGAGATGTGCTTCTTGCGGAACAGGTGGAAGGCGGCGATGCCGACCATGAACGCGCCACCGGTCAGGAAGGAGGCGGCGAGCGTGTGGAAGGCCTGGGCGAGCGCGGTGTTCTGGGTCAGCACGTGCCAGAAGTCGGTGAGTTCGGCACGCCCCTTCGCCTTGTTGATCCGGTAGCCGACGGGGTGCTGCATCCAGGAGTTGGCCGCGAGGATGAAGTACGCCGACAGGATCGTGCCGATCGAGACCATCCAGATGCAGGCCAGATGGATCTTCTTGGGCAGCTTGTCCCAGCCGAAGATCCACAGGCCGATGAAGGTCGATTCGAAGAAGAACGCGATCAGAGCCTCGAAGGCGAGCGGGGCACCGAAGATGTCACCGACGAAGCGCGAGTAGTCGGACCAGTTCATACCGAACTGGAACTCCTGCACGATGCCGGTGACCACACCCATCGCGATGTTGATCAGGAAAAGCTTGCCCCAGAACTTGGTCGCTCTGAGGTACTTCTCGTTCTCCGTGCGCACCCAGGCGGTCTGCAGGCCGGCCGTGAGGGCGGCGAGCGAGATCGTCAGGGGGACGAAGAGGAAGTGGTAGACGGTGGTGATGCCGAACTGCCAGCGCGCCAATGTCTCCGGCGCCAGAGCCAGGTCCACGTCGTCAGTCTCCTTAGGTCGCCGTGGTACAGCGGCAGTTTGCCCCTTATGTCACACACATCATCGGAGCAACCGGGACACGCTTGTGAACGCGTTCACATTCACAAGCAATTATGACGCACTGATTGTCGAGGCCCGAAGGGGGGTCCCGCTTGGGCCCTTCGGTACCCCCTTGGCAGCGACTTCAACATATTGTTGAATTGCCTGCCGTGCAGATACGGATCTCGTGGCCCGCCGGCCACCTCACCGCGACCCTCGACGACACCCCGACCGCCCAGGCCCTCGCCAAGGCACTGTCGCTCGCCTCCACCGCCCGCACCTGGGGCGAGGAGGTCTACTTCGACACGGGTGTCTCTGTTCCACGTGAAACAACGGCCCAACAGGTCGTGGACCCCGGCACGGTCGCCTTCTGGACCGACGGCAACGCCCTCGCACTCCCCTACGGCCCCACGCCGATCTCGCGAGGCGGGGAGTGCCGCCTCGCGAGCCCGTGCAACGTCCTGGGTCACCTCGACGGCGACCCTGAGCTCCTCGCCACGGTCCGCGACGGCGACCCGGTGCGCGTGGAACTCGTGGACGAGTAACTCCTGTTCAGAGCTCCTTGCGGAACCCTTCCGCCACCTTCAGGAAGATGTCGTTCGCCTCGGTCTCCCCGATCGTCACCCGCACACCCTCGCCCGGGAACGGCCGGACCACCACGCCGTGCTGCTCGCACGCCGCCGCGAACGCGACCGTGCTCTCCCCCAGCCGCAGCCACACGAAGTTGGCCTGGGTCTCGGGCACCGTCCAGCCCTGGGCGCGCAGCCCGTCGACCACGCGGTTGCGCTCGCAGACCAGGGAGCCGACCCGGCCGAGCAGTTCGTCCTCGGCCCGGAGCGAGGCAATGGCCGCCTCCTGCGCCAGCTGACTCACGCCGAAGGGCACCGCCGTCTTGCGCAGCGCCGCCGCCACCGGCTCATGGGCGATCGCAAAGCCGACGCGCAGGCCCGCGAGACCGTACGCCTTGGAGAACGTACGCAGCACGCAGACGTTCGGCCGCTCGCGGTACAGCTCCACGCCGTCCGGCACCTCGGCGTCGCGGATGAACTCGCGGTACGCCTCGTCCAGCACCACCAGCACATCGCTCGGCACCCGGTCGAGGAACCGCTCCAGCTCGGCCCGCCGTACCACCGTGCCGGTCGGGTTGTTGGGGTTGCAGACGAAGACGAGGCGCGTCCGGTCGGTGATCGCGTCCGCCATCGCATCCAGGTCGTGCACATCGCCCGGCGTCAGCTGCACCCGCACCGAGCTCGCCCCGCTGATCTGCGTGATGATCGGGTACGCCTCGAAGGACCGCCAGGCATAGATGACCTCGTCGCCGGGGCCGCTGGTGGCCTGGATCAGCTGCTGGGCCACGCCCACCGAACCGGTGCCGGTGGCCAGGTGGGAGAGCGGGACGCCGAAGCGGTCGGACAGCTCGTTCATCAGGCCCGTGCAGGCCATGTCCGGGTAGCGGTTGAAGGACGACACCGCGGCCGTCACCGTCTCCATGACGCCGGGCAGCGGCGGATACGGGTTCTCGTTGGAGGACAGCTTGTAGGCCACCGGACCGCCGGTCGCGGCAGGCTTGCCCGGCTTGTAGGTGGGGATACCCTCCAGCTCGGCGCGCAGCTTGGGGCTCGTCTCGCTCACCACAGTCCTCCTCATGACCACCGGCTTTCAATACTGCTCACCTTATGAGGATTAGTCGCTCCTGCGTACAGCCCAGGACAGACCTCATCCGTCACACCCGCATCAGGGGCATCACCACCCGTAGGCAGACGAATCGGGGGGCGCGATCACATATATCTATGCGCCGGTGGCTCGCGCCCTGGCGCGCATCACCCGTGAAGGTGAGTTGAGACCTCTTCGAAACATCCGGGACTTGGCAGGCCCATGCGCGCCGACAAGTCACGTAGGTCCATTGGATCGTTCAACTGACTTTGTTTCAAAGGTAGTTGACGGTAAATGACCTTGCAGAAACGTGCCTGTCAACGCGTGCATATGCGTCCGCCCTACCCCACGTCATGAGCCCTACTATCGGCTCGCCATGACAGCAGCAGGGAAGCACCAGGTGAGCCGCGCGGAAACCTCACGCCGAGGCAGCCGGCCGGGCCGGGCGGGCATCAGAGACGTTGCCGCCGCCGCCGGAGTCTCTATCACGACCGTCTCGGACGCCCTCAACGGCAAGGGCCGGCTCCCGGACGCCACCCGACGCCATGTCCGCGAGGTCGCCGACCGGCTGGGCTATCGCCCGTCGGCAGCGGCCCGAACCCTCCGTACCGGCAAGTCGGGCCTCATCGGCCTGACCGTGACGACATACGGGGATGAACCTTTCACCTTCACCGAGTTCGCATACTTCGCCGAGATGGCGCGCGCCGCCACCTCGGCCGCGCTCGCCCGGGGCTACGCCCTGGTCATCCTGCCCGCGACCTCCCGCCACGACGTGTGGTCGAACGTCGCGCTGGACGGCACGGTCGTGATCGACCCCTCCGACCAGGACCCGGTCGTCAGTGAACTGGTCCGGCAGGGTCTGCCGGTCGTCTCCGACGGCCGCCCGGCCGGCTCGCTCCCGGTCACCGCGTGGGTCGACAACGATCACGAGGCCGCCGTACTCGGCATCCTCGACCACCTGGCCGACGCCGGAGCCCGCCGCATCGGCCTGCTGACGGGAACGACGACCGACACGTACACCCATCTGTCGACCACGGCCTATCTGCGCTGGTGCGAACGCGTCGGCCAGGACCCGGTGTACGAGGCCTACCCGGCGCACGACCCGTGCGCGGGCGCCGTCGCCGCCGACCGGCTGCTCGCCCGCCCCGACCGCCCCGACGCCGTCTACGGCCTGTTCGACCCGAACGGCACCGACCTGCTCGCCGCCGCCCGCCGCTACGGCCTGCGCGTACCGGACGACCTGCTTCTGGTCTGCTGCAGCGAGTCCACCGTGTACGCCAACACCGAACCGCCCATCACCACGCTCTCACTGAAGCCGCGTCGCATCGGCACGGCTGTGGTGCAGCTCCTCATCGACGCGATCGAGGGGGTCGAATCGGACCAACCGGTCGAGCAGGTGATACCGACGGAGCTGATCGTGCGTACCTCATCCCAGCGACGTCCGCCGCGTACGACGGTCAGCGCGCCGCGGTCGCCCGAAGAGGAGTAGAACAGCGGCCGTCAGCAGGCGGTCGAAGCCCTGCCCAATCGGGGCGAAAGCCGCGGTGAACTGGACTCTTACTCCGATTCACCACCCCTGGGTCATCACATGGCGCGATCGGCATTCCTATGATGGGCCCACGACACCGCGGGCCGCTGCGACCAGGCAGTCCGATGAGGTGCAGATGCGGCGCGATGGTGGAGGGGTCTGATGACTCAGGGGGCCGGTCAGGGACCCGAGGTGGAGCGGACGGCGACGTTGCGCGACTTTCGGGTACCGGCGTATGTCCACGAGACCGGTCCGTACGGCCACAGCACACACCCCGGCGACGTCGCCAGACCCGTCGAGGAGCCGGCCGACCACCCGGAGGGGTACACGCCGACGCAGCGCGACCTGCCGGTCGTCAACCGCGGTGACACGCTTCAGGTGACAGTCGACCCCGCGTCCCTCGCGGCCCCGCAGCAGACGGACGGCGCGGGCCCGCTGTACGTCGTCGGTGATGTGCACGGCTATCTAGACGAATTGGTGGCCGCCCTCCAGGAGCAGGGCCTCATCGACACCGCGGGGAACTGGTGCGCGGGCACCTCCCGGCTGTGGTTCCTCGGCGACTTCACCGACCGCGGCCCCGACGGCATCGGCGTCATCGACCTGGTGATGCGGCTGTCCGCCGAGGCGGCCGCGGCCGGCGGCTACTGCAAGGCCCTCATGGGCAACCACGAGCTGCTGCTGCTCGGCGCCAAGCGGTTCGGCGACACCCCCGTCCACTCCGGCGCGGGCACCGCCACCTTCCAGGCGGCCTGGCTGCTCAACGGCGGCCAGAAGACCGACATGGACCGCCTCCAGGACCACCACCTCCAGTGGATGGCCCGCCTCGACGCCATCGAGGAGGTCGACGGCTATCTGCTCGTCCACTCCGACACCACCGCCTACCTCGACTACGGCGACTCGATCGAGGCGGTCAACGACACCGTCCGCGAAACGCTCACGCGCAACGACGCGGACGAGTGCTGGGATCTGTTCCGCAAGTTCACCAAGCGGTTCTCCTTCCGCGACGAGGGCGGTGCAGACGCCGTACGCTCCCTGCTGGATACGTACGGTGGCACGCGGATTGTTCACGGTCACAGCCCCATTCCGTATCTGCTGGGCGAGGTCGGCTCCGAGGACGGCGAGGACAGCGCAGGACCCGTGGTCGAAGGGCCGCACGTCTACGCCGAGGGCCTCGCCATCGCGATGGACGGCGGAGTGACCATGGCCGGAAAGCTACTGGTTCAACAACTGCCCCTGGATATCTGAACGTTCACAGGGCAGGCGACCCCCCAAGGAGGAATCGCGATAAACGGCGCAGGCCGGGGCCCAATTTCTTCAAACCCCCTGTCACCGTGTGCCGTCGCCGCTCTACCATCGGCTTATCCGTAGCAGGCTCCCCTCCGTTTCTGCCCGACGGCTCGTTGGCATGCGAGCCCCAAGCCCTACGGAGCATCGGGGGATGCACATGAACAGCGTTCCGCAGCACCTGCTGAGCGAGGACCGCCAGGAGTACGAGCGGGTCCTCGATGAGGCGCTGCGCTCCGCCCCAAACCGCCCGGAACTGGCCGCTGTCGGTAAGCGGCTCAACCCCGAACAGCTGCGCACCATGGCGCTCAACGCCACCGCAATCATCACGGTGGCCGCAGCGACCGAGTACCAGCACTACGTGAAGGTTCGCGAGGAACTGCGCCAGCCGGCGTCGTCCACCCCACCGTCCACCCGCGAATCCGGCTCTGCGGAGCCGGGCGCGGCAGCGATGGGGCTCGCCACCACCCTCGGCGAGGCCGCCGAGCCGGCCGGCGCAGGCGCCGTCGCCGTCGCCGCCGTCCTCACCCCCGTCCTCGCCGGAACAGCTGCGGTGATCTTCCTGCTCGTCGGGTACATCATCAGGTCACTTGACCCCAAACAGGTGTTCGGCAAGACCATGATCACCGCCGGTTGGGTGTTCGGCGCCATGACCGCGGCCGCGATCCTCGTCGCCGCTGTCGGACTGCTGCTCACCGCCCTGCGCAACCAGCCCTCACTCGAGTCGGGACCTTACGGCGAACTGACCGGGGAAGTGGCCCTGGCCAGGGAAGCCTGGCGCGAAGCACTCCTGGAGCGCGGCATCATGCCGTTCCTGCGCGAGGCACTCGCCGACCCCGGCACCGCCGCGGCGCTGCACAGTACGACGCCGCAGGCACCGGCCGGCCGCATGCCGCATCTCGGCTACGACCGCCCGGGCTTCAGCAGCCCGGACGACGGCTCGGCTCCCGGCCCACGCCCGAGCTTCAGCAGCCCGGACTACACCAGCCCGGACTTCGGAGGCCCGGAACACCAGCCGGAGTAACCGTCGGCTTGCGCCCTCCGCACCAGCAAGGCCCGCAGGGCCCGCCGGGGGAGCGCAAGCCGAACACCGATCGCCCTGACGGGACCGCCCTACGGCAACTCACGCCGGAGAGCGGGACCGTCCTCCACGTCGGAACAGCCACTCCCGCCGGCGTACGTCAGTCCGTAATCGGCAGGTACACCCTGTTGCCCGCGGCCGCGAACTCCTTCGACTTCTCGGCCATACCCTGCTCGATCTCCGCCCGGCTTCCGCCGTGCTCACGGCGGATGTCCTGGGAGATCTTCATCGAGCAGAACTTCGGCCCGCACATCGAGCAGAAGTGGGCGGTCTTGGCCGGCTCCGCCGGGAGGGTCTCGTCATGGAACTCCCGTGCCGTGTCCGGGTCCAGGGCCAGGTTGAACTGGTCCTCCCACCGGAACTCGAAGCGGGCGTCAGACAGCGCGTCGTCCCATTCCTGCGCACCGGGGTGCCCCTTGGCGAGGTCGGCTGCGTGGGCGGCGATCTTGTAGGTGATGACGCCGGTCTTGACGTCGTCACGGTTGGGCAGGCCCAGGTGTTCCTTGGGCGTGACGTAGCAGAGCATGGCCGTGCCCCACCAGGCGATCATCGCGGCACCGATGCCGGAGGTGATGTGGTCGTACGCCGGCGCGACGTCCGTCGTCAGCGGGCCGAGCGTATAGAACGGAGCTTCATCACAGATCTCCTGCTGAAGGTCGATGTTCTCCTTGATCTTGTGCATCGGGACGTGTCCCGGGCCCTCGATCATGGTCTGTACGTTGAAACGCTTGGCGATCCGGTTGAGTTCCCCGAGCGTGCGCAACTCCGCGAACTGCGCCTCGTCGTTGGCGTCCGCGATCGAGCCCGGCCGCAGGCCGTCGCCCAGCGAGTATGTGACGTCGTACGCCGCGAGGATCTCGCAGAGTTCCTCGAAGTTCTCGTACAGGAACGACTCCTTGTGGTGCGCGAGGCACCACGCGGCCATGATGGAGCCGCCGCGCGAGACGATGCCGGTCTTGCGGTTGGCGGTGAGCGGGACGTACGGCAGGCGGACGCCCGCGTGGACTGTCATGTAGTCCACGCCCTGCTCGGCCTGCTCGATGACCGTGTCCTTGTAGATCTCCCAGGTGAGCTCCTCGGCGCGGCCGTCCACCTTCTCCAGGGCCTGATACAGCGGCACCGTGCCGATGGGAACGGGGGAGTTGCGCAGCACCCATTCACGCGTCGTGTGGATGTTGCGGCCAGTGGACAGGTCCATGACCGTGTCGGCGCCCCAGCGGGTCGCCCAGGTCATCTTCTCGACCTCCTCCTCGATGGAGGACGTCACCGCGGAGTTGCCGATGTTGGCGTTGACCTTCACCAGGAACCGCTTGCCGATGATCATCGGCTCGATCTCCGGATGGTTGACGTTGGCCGGCAGCACCGCGCGACCCGCCTCGATCTCCTCGCGGACCACCTCGGGCGAAACGTTCTCCCGGATGGCCACGTACTCCATCTCCGGTGTGATCTCACCACGACGGGCATACGCGAGCTGCGTGACCGCCTTGCCGTCGCGACTACGGCGCGGCTGGCGCGGCCGCCCCGGGAAGACCGCGTCGAGGTTGCGCAGACCGCCTCGTGGAGAGGTGTGCTTGATCCCGTCGTCCTCGGGACGGGCGGGACGGCCCGCGTACTCCTCGGTGTCACCGCGAGCGATGATCCAGTTCTCGCGCAGCGGGGCGAGCCCCCGGCGGACGTCGGTTGCGATGAGTGGATCGGTGTACGGGCCCGACGTGTCGTACAGCGTGACCGACTGCCCGTTGGTGAGGTGCACCTGACGGACCGGCACCCGCAGATCGGGGCGTGAGCCCTCGACATACGCCTTGTGCCAGCCGATGGACTTCCCGGCCTCCTGGGACTTTTCGCCCTGAATGGGCTGTTCGTCCTGGCTGGAGGCAGGCGTGCGTGCGTCCTTGTTGGTCATGAGACCTACTCCCTACGCCGGCATTACCCGGTAACAGGTTCGGCGGTCGACGCAGCGATTTCCGTCTGTCGACGTTTCGTGGGGAACATCACTCGATTTCGGTGATGTTCCACGTGAAACATCGCTGGGACGGAGGTCAGCGCCCTCTCAGCCCGGTGCTCCGAGCTCCCGCGTGTGCAAAGGTGCCTCCACGCTAGCGTCAATTCGGGCGCGCTGAACAGAGGGCCCCTGTCGTTCTTGCGATGATCGGGCGGTGACCACCAGACATCAGTCTCCGTACCCGCCCCCGGAGCCGCCCTACATGCACGGCGCCGGAAACGGCAGCGGACACGGTTCCGGTGCCGGGCACAGCTACGCGCCGCGAGCCGGTGAGGGGCACGATCACGGGCCCGGACCCGGTGACGGCCACGGGCATGCCCCCGGTCCCGGTGGCGGGCACGGTCACTCCCACAGCCACGGTCCGGCGGCCCCCGTCTCCAAGCACCTGCGCAAGGTCATCGCGGCGATCCTCATCCCGTTCTCCGCGGCCGTGGTGGTCGGGCTCGTGGTGCTGTGGCCCGGCGGTGCCCCGCCGCACGAGCGCACCGGTGTGGGATTCGACCGGCAGACCCAGCAGGCAACGGTCTCCAGGGTCGTGAGCGTGAGCTGCAAGTCGGTGAACGCCTCGGGCGAGACCCCGACGGGTGACACCTCCACCGCCGAGGGCTCCTCCGCCCAGCAGCAGGCGAGCGGCACCTGCAAGAAGGCGACGATCCGCGTCGACACGGGCAACGACAAGGGCCGTACGTTCACCGAGATCGTGCAGCCCGACCAGTCGCGCCAACTGCACGAGGGCGAGAAGGTCGTAGCCGCCTACGAGCCCTCGGCACCGAAGGACCTGCAGTACTCGGTCGCCGATGTGAACCGCAGGTTCCCCATGGCGCTGCTGGCCGGCATCTTCGCGCTCGCCGTCGTGGTGGTGGGCCGGATGCGCGGCCTCATGGCCCTGATCGCGCTGGCCGTCAGCTTCATGGTGCTGACCTTCTTCATCCTTCCCGCGATCCTGCAGGGCTCGAATCCGCTGCTCGTGGCGGTGATCGGGTCGAGCGCCATCATGCTGATCGCCCTGTACATGTGCCACGGACTGTCGGCCCGTACGTCCGTGGCGGTGCTGGGCACGCTGCTCTCACTCGTGCTGATCGGGCTGCTCGGCTCCGAGTTCATCGGCTGGGCGGCACTGACCGGCAACACGGACGACAACACCGGTCTGATCCATGGCCTCTATCCGTCGATCGACATGAGCGGCCTGCTGCTCGCGGGCGTCATCATCGGTTCGCTCGGTGTCCTCGACGACGTGACGGTCACACAGACGTCGGCGGTCTGGGAGCTGCACGAGGCCAATCCGTCGATGGGCTGGCGGGGCCTGTACCGGGCGGGCATCCGCATCGGTCGCGACCACATCGCGTCCGTCGTCAACACCCTCGTCCTCGCCTACGCTGGCGCCGCGCTGCCGTTGCTGCTGCTCTTCTCCATCGCACAGAGCAGTGTGGGGACGGTCGCCAACAGCGAGCTGGTGGCGGAGGAGATCGTGCGCACGCTGGTGGGCTCGATCGGCCTGGTCGCCTCGGTGCCGGTCACGACGCTGCTCGCAGCACTGGTGGTCGCGGCCGACCGTACCGGGCCAGGTTCGGAGCCGGCGACGGTCGGCGCAGCACCTGCTCCGGCGCGCACGGGGCGGGGCCGACGCCGCAAGCGGTGAGGCGAGGGCCACTCCGGCACGAGCGACCAGACGGTTCGGGCATTTTCAGACTCACGTCCCGCCCTGCCCATGGAGAAGCGTTACTGCGACCTCCCCGTCCCGCGCAGAAGCGTTCCGGCCGACCCCCCGCCGTCCCGGCTCAGCCTGCGCTCTGCTCCTCCGCCAGGATGCGGTCCAGGGCTTCGTCGAGGTGGGCGTCGAAGTCTGCGAGGGCCCCCTCCTGACCGAGCGGCACCAGTTTGTCGGTGCGGTCGAGGAAGGCGATGAGCGGCGCCGTGGACGCGCGGAACAGCGCCTGGTCGCGGCCGACCTGAAGCCGGATCAGAACCTCGGCCAGGGAGTCCGGTTCGGCGGGTGAGACACGCACATCGCCTTCCCCGCACGGCCGGCCCACTCCGTCGATGAGCAGTTCACGTCCGAACGCCCAGGTCACCGGCGCATCACCGGGCAGATGGAAGGTCAGCCTGACGGCATAGGGATCGCAGGTCTCGTAGCGCAGCTCCACCGGGATGCGGAAGGAAAGCTCCTCGGACACGAGAAAGCTCATCATGACCTCTGCCTGTACGGACTCGCGCATCGCCTACCCCGTCATGTGAAGCCGACCGGCTGGGAGTGATCCCCTGACACTGGTGGAATCTTGCTGAACGTACACGACAGATCACAAGGAGTGAGTTTTCAGATACTGATAGAGATCGCGAGTGACCCCATCAGCCGTCCGATTTCGCTCTGCAGTTGCTGGGCCGCGGACATCAACCGGTCGGCCTGATGAGAGGGCAGAGAAATGGCCAACGTGGCGGCCGTCGTGCCCACAGTGATCGGAATCGCCGCGCAGACCGTCCCCAGCGCGTACTCCTGCCGCTCCGTGACCGGCTCCATCCGCCGCGTTCGCTCGAGCCGCCGGAGCAGGGTGTGGTTGTCACGCACGGTGTACGGGGTGATGGACTGCACGGGGTAACGGTCGAGGTGGTCGCGGCGGGCCTCGTCGTCCAGCTGGGAGAGCAGGCACTGACCGATCGCATGCGCGTGCGCGGTCTCGCGGAAGTCGGCCCACTCCTCGACCGCCGGATTGCCCGGGGTGTCGGAGACACACATGATCTCGATCTCGCCGCCCTGGTACACGGCGTAGTACACGGGCACACCGATCGCATCCCGCCAACGGGCGAGCGCATCGACGATCGTGCTGCGACGTTTCTGCTGGGCTCCGCTGCTGCTCAGTCGCACGGCCGCGTCGCCGAGGAAGAACAGGCCCTTGTCCCGGCGCAGATAGCCCTCGTGGACCAGGGTGCGCAGCAGGTGGTAGGCCGTCGGGAGCGCGAGGCCGGTCTCTCGGGCCAGCTGTTTGGCGGGAGCTCCGTGCTCGTGTTCGGCGACGCATTCCAGGAGGCGCATCGCGCGCTGCACGGATCCGATGAGGGTCGCCGACTGTGAAGTCGCGGGAGGAGCCACCGGGGACGGCTGCACCGGAGGTGCCGTCAGGCGCGACGGTGCAGGTGGTGCCGTTGCACGCTCCTGCGTCGAGGGTCCCGGCTGTTCGGGGGGCCTGATCCGACGTCCCGGGACCGGGGTGGGGGGTACGTGGGGGTCTGTGAGTGCGGTGTCTACCGTGGCCAAGGGTCACTCCCGAAGCGCGAGGGGGCAGCCCGTGCTGGGGAACACGGGAGGGGGTGTACGCCGCTCGCGGGGTCGTCCCCGCGTCGAATTCCGGACTCTAATCGTCAGATGCCGTAGTGAGGCGTCCCGTCCGGAAAACTTCCCTCGCGCGAGGGAACCGGTGATTCCTGTTACCGATCACCGGTGTCCCAGGGCCCTCACCAGTCGCTGCGTGACGACGAGCTCGACGTGAACTTCCGCACGACGTAGATCAGTCCGCCGACCAGTGCCACGAAGACCAGCACCTTGAACAGCAGCCCGATGATCAAGCCGACGACGCTGGCTATCAGCCCGCCGAACACGACAAGGGCGATGACCGGCACCGCGATCCACTTCACCCACCACGGCAGTCCGCCGAAGATCTCACCCATTGTCCTCGTCCTTACCTCTCCGCCCGACTGCTGTGCAGGGGCCCATTGATGTCCTGCACTCGATGCTAGGGCGACAGGGACCCCGGCGGGGGCCTCGCACCCCTTGTCCTCCCCTGACTGATCCCCTAGGGAACCCCGAGACGACGGCTCAGCTTTCCGGTGGAGAGAACACCACGAGCACCCGCAGGTCCTCGCTGATGTGGTGGAACTTGTGGGCGACGCCGGCCGGCACGTACACCACGCTGCCGCGCGCGACTTCGGTGGTCTCCAGGCCGACGGTGATCGAGGCGCGGCCGCTCACGACGAAGTAGACCTCGTCCTGGTTGTGTGGCTTCTGTGGATCATGTTCGCCGGAATTGAGCGCATACAGACCGACGGACATATGCCGCTCACGCAGAAACTGCAGGTAGGCACCCTCATTGGCGGCACGCTCCGCCTCCAGTTCATCCAGCCGGAATGCCTTCATCGCCCTTGTCGCCCTCGTCCCACTGCTCGTGACCGATCTCGTCTGCCACGATCAGACACATGAAGAATTTCGTAGTCAAGACGATCGCCAACGCGGGTGCCCTGGCAGTCGCCGTATGGCTGCTCGACAAGATCACCCTGACCGGTGACAGCACGGGCAAGAAGGCCGGCACCCTGATCATCGTCGCGCTGATCTTCGGCCTGGTGAACTTCCTGGTCAAGCCGATCGTGAAGCTGCTGACCTTCCCCCTTTTCATCCTGACACTGGGTCTGATCACCCTGGTGGTCAACGCTCTGATGCTGCTGCTCACCTCGTGGCTGGCCGACAAGCTCGACCTGAGTTTCCACGTCGAGGGCTTCTGGACGGCGGTTCTGGGCGGCCTGATCATCTCCATCGTCTCCTGGGCGCTCCACGTCGTCCTGCCCGACAACGACTGAGCACACCATGAGCTACCGCGTCTGCTTCGTCTGCACCGGCAACATCTGCCGCTCCCCGATGGCCGAATCCGTCTTCCGTGCCCGCACGGCGGAGGCGGGAATCGACGGCCTGGTCGAGGTCGACAGCGCCGGCACGGGAGGCTGGCACGAGGGTGACAGCGCCGACCCGCGCACCGTCTCCGTCCTGGAGGAGAGCGGCTACGACGGCGGCCACACGGCCCGCCAGTTCCAGCCGTCGTGGTTCTCCCGCCTCGACCTCGTCATCGCCCTCGACACCGGCCACCTCAAGGCCCTGCGCCGCCTCGCACCCACCCAGGAGGATGCGGCGAAGGTGCGGCTGCTCCGCTCCTACGACCCCGCGGCGGGCGACGACCTCGACGTACCGGACCCGTACTACGGGGGCATGGACGGCTTCGAGGAGTGTCTCGGGATGGTGGAGGCGGCGAGCGAGGGGCTGCTCGCCGCGGTACGCAGGCAAGTGGAGGCAGGGGCGACATGAGCCATTCCAGTGCGGGCAATGGCGACGGCACCCGCGCGGTGCGGGCCGGGCTGCCCGAGCCGGTCAAGAACCAGCCGCACCTGCCGGGACCGGCGTTCGCCGCTCACTACCACCTGCCGGGCGACGTCGACGGCCCGTACACCTACGGCCGCGACCAGAACCCGACCTGGAGCCTGCTGGAGCGGGCCATCGGCGAGCTGGAGGCACCCGGGCAGGACGGCGTCGAGACGCTCGCCTTCGCCTCCGGGATGGCCGCCATCTCATCGGTGATCTTCTCTCAGCTGCGCGCGGGGGACACGGTCGTCCTGCCCAGCGACGGCTACCAGGTGCTGCCCATGGTGCGCCAGCAGCTGGAGACGTACGGCATCCAGGTGCGCACCGCGCCGACCGGCGGCGATGCCCAGCTCGACGTCCTCGACGGCGCGAAGCTGCTGTGGATCGAGTCGCCGTCCAACCCCGGGCTCGACGTGTGCAACATCCGGCGGCTCGTCGAGGCGGCACACGCGTGTGGAGCCGTCGTCGCCGTCGACAACACCCTCGCCACGCCGCTCGGCCAGCGGCCTCTGGAGCTGGGCGCCGACTTCGCCGTGGCCAGCGGCACCAAGCAGCTCACCGGGCACGGGGACGTCCTGCTCGGCTACGTCGTCGGCCGTGACACCGAGGCCATGGCCGCCGTGCGCCGCTGGCGCAAGATCGTCGGCGCGATCCCGGGCCCCATGGAGGCCTGGCTCGCGCACCGTTCGATCGCCACGCTCCAGTTGCGCGTCGACCGGCAGTGCGCGACGGCCCTCACCGTCGCCGAGGCGCTGCGGGAGCGGCCCGAGGTGACCGGGCTGCGCTACCCGGGGCTGTCCGACGACCCCTCGCACAAGGTCGCCTCGCAGCAGATGCGCCGCTACGGGTGCGTGGTGTCCTTCACGCTGCCCACGCGCACGCGCGCCGACCGTTTTCTCGATGCCCTGCGGCTCGTGGACGACGCGACGAGCTTCGGCGGGGTGCGGTCCACGGCCGAGCGACGCGGCCGGTGGGGCGGGGACGCGGTGCCGGAGGGCTTCATTCGCTTCTCGGTCGGTGCCGAGGACCCCGAGGACCTGGTGGCGGATGTGCTCCGCGCGCTGGACGAGTCGGCGGAATGACCGCTTCAGTGCCCGCTTTACGAGCACCCGATCGTGCCTGGCTACGTACAACGGCGGTCCGAGCCTCCCCCCTCGTGGCTCGGACCGCCCTCGGTTCCGCGCGCGAAGAACCGCGCGCGAAGAACCGCGCGAACAAGGCTAGTTGACTCTGTGTCAGTGTCCAATCACAGTAGCGACAGAGACCTATCGACTTATTTATAGTTGGGCCCTGCCTGGGGGCCGGGAGAAGGGCAGGGAACTGGGGAGGGCGAACCATGGATCTGGCCTTGCTGCGCACTTTCGTGACGGTGCACCGGGCCGGCTCCTTCACCCGCGCCGCCGCGCTGCTCGGCCTGTCGCAGCCGGCCGTTACCTCGCAGATCCGCACGCTGGAGCGGCAGCTGGGCCGCCCCCTGTTCCTTCGGCAGGCCCGTGGAGTGACCCCGACGACCATCGGGGACGAGCTCGCGCACAAGGCCGCTCCGCATCTCGACGCCCTGGTGGAGATCGCCGAGACCGGCCTCGACGACGAGTCGTCCTTACGGACCTTGCATCTCGCGGGTCCTCCTGAGTTCACCGCGGAACGCGCGCTGCCCGCCCTTGCGGAGCTGGCCGGCGAGGACGGCCAGGGCTTCGCACTGCGCGCCTCCTTCGGGAACGCCGAGGAGACCCTGGAGGGACTCGCCGCCGGGCATCACGATCTGGCCATCAGTACGGCCCGCCCACGCGGTGCCCTGCTCACGGCAACTCCGCTCTGCGACGAAGAGCATGTCCTTGTCGCCGCCCCGGGCCGAGCCGAGCAGATGGGCCCCGATAAGCCGCGTCGCAAGGGAGCGCCGGCGCTCGAGGACCTCCCCGTGATCGAGGTGCACGAGTCGCTGCCCTTCGTGTCCCGCTACTGGGCCTCCGTCTTCGACTCCCGCCCCGCCGCCCCGGGCACCGTCATCGTTCCCGACCTGCGTGCGGTCCTGGCCTGCGCCGTCGCGGGCGCCGGGCTCGCCGTGCTGCCTCGCTATCTGTGCGGGGACGCCCTGGAGCGCGGTGAGGTAGTCGCCCTCCACGACCCCCCGGTGCCTCCGTTGCGGACGTACTTCCTGGTGGTCCGCACCGGCACGCTCGCGATGCCGCACATCGCGCGGGCTCACGAGTGGTTGCTGCGAGCGGCGGCCGACTGGTGCTGACCAGCACTTTTCCAGCAGAAACCGAGCGGGGTCGAGCGGTGACATCCCGCGATGTTTCACGTGGAACCAACCGGGCCACATTTCTCCCATGACCGTCCGACCCGTGGTCAAGCGCACCGCTCGTGCCGTTCTGCTGGACGGCGACAACCTGATCCTGATCAAGCGCACCAAGCCCGGTGTCGATCCCTACTGGGTCACTCCCGGTGGCGGGGTCGAGCCCGGGGACACGACCGTCGTCGACGCCCTGCACCGCGAGGTGTACGAGGAACTCGGCGCCAAGATCACCGATGTCGTGCCCTGCTTCGTGGACACCGTGGAGCACATCGGCGAAGACGGCGGCGCGACCGGCGTGAAGGTGCAGCACTTCTTCGTCTGCCGCCTGGAGTCCATGGACACGTCACTGCGGCACGGCCCCGAGGTGGACGAGCCCGCCGGCGAGTACGAGATCGTGCGGGTGCCGTTCACCCGCGTCGGGATCGCCTCCGTGCATCTCGTACCGCTGTCCCTGCGGCACTACCTGGACGGGAACATCGAGGGCGTACGCGCCATGCACGCCCCGGACCTGGGATGACACCCGGCACCGGTCAGTCTCCGACGACGACCAGCTCTTCCACCGAGTCGTGCCGTATGCGCTCCGAGGGGATGCCGATGTTCCTCAGGGCGTCCACGCCGCTGCGGATCATGCCGGGCGGGCCCGAGAGATAGGCGTCGAACTCGTTCCACGGCCCGTATTCGCGTATGGCGTCCGGGAGCTGGACATGCGCCTGCTGGTCTATGACGGCGCGGACCGACAGCCAGGGATGGGACTGCTGGAGCCTGAGCATGGTGTCGATGTCGTAGAGGTCGTGGCCGGTGCGGGCGCCGTAGAACACCTCGACCGGCCGCCGTTCACCGTGCTCGGCGACATCCTCGACCAGCGCCTTGATGGGCGCTATGCCGGTGCCGCCGCCGAGGCACAGCAGTCCGCTGTCGGTGGTGTGGTCGACGGTCATCGAGCCGGCCGGCGGGCCGAGTCGGAGGATGTCTCCGGGGCGGGCCCGGTGGACCAGGGCGTTCGAGACCCAGCCCGCGGGGACGGCCTTCACATGGAACGTCAGCAGACCGTCGGAGCGGGGTGCCGAGGCAAAGGAGTAGTGCCGCCAGATCCGCGGCCACCACGGCGTCTCCAGGCTCGTGTACTGCCCAGCGAGGAACGGGTAGGGCTGGTCGGGGCGAACCGTCACGACCGCCACGTCGGAGGTCCTGAGGTCGTGCGCGACGATCTCGGCGTACCACCAGGCCGGGGCGCGCAGCTCGTCCGCGGCCGCGGCGTCGATCATGACCTGCGAGATCGTGGTGTACGCCCGGATCCAGGCGGCCTCCATCTCCGCGTCCCAGATGCCGGAGGCGTACTTGCTCAGCGCGCCGATGAGGCACTCGCCGACAGCCGGGTAGTGCTCGGCCCTGGTGCCGTACTTGCGGTGACCGCGGCCGAGGTTCTGCAGATAGGCGACGAGGACCTCGGTGTTGTCGATGTGCTCGGCCGCAGTGAGCAGGGCCTTGAGCAGCCGGTCCCGCTGGGTGTCCATCGCGGCCGGGAACAACGAGCGCAGGTCGGGGTGGCGGACGAACAGCAGCGCGTAGAAGTACGAGGTGACCTTGTCTGCGATCGGCGCCACCTCGGCCATGGTCCTACGGATGAGAAGGGCATCCGGTGACGCGCTCTCGGCCTGGACTTGGGCCACGGGCTCCTGCGGCTGGGTTGTGGGCTCGGTGGAGCGCTGCGTGGGCACTCGCGGGTCGGCGTAGGACGCCTCGGGGGCGGTGGGCTCGGCTGCGGGGGGCCGTGCAGCTGAGGGCTGTGCGGCAGCAGCCGCCAGGGCGGGCTCGGCGGGTGGTGCCGCTTGTGGGGGGTCCTCCGCCGGTTTTGGGGTGTCCTCCGCCGGCTGGTCCTTGTGAGTGTCCGCCGTGGTCCTGCCCATCGGGCGCATCGCGGCGAGTCGGCTGCCTTCGGCCGCTTCGCGCTCGCCGTCCGGAGTCGTCGCCGGCTGCTTTCGCGGCGTGAACCAGCCGCCGCCCCCGACGCCGGAAGTGCCGTTGTCGGCCGACGTGGTGGTCGGAGCGTCCATGGTGTGCCTCGCCTCGAACATCTTTCGGTCGGTCTGCGCACTTCCTCGGTCGGAAGGTGCCTTATCCCCCGCAGACGGCTTGCTTTCCCCGTTTCATGCCGCGGCCAATGCGGCCACATTCAACCCGGATTCACCCTCTGTACGGACAAGTAAGGCGAGAGTGTGACATTGGCCGCAGCGCTCTCACCGCAGCATCCCATCGCGCATGGCCACCCTGGCCGCATAACCGCAAATGCGGGTCTTCGATCTCTCCGTCCCGTTAGGCTGCATCGCCCTGCCCTCGGTCTGCACAGGATGTGTACGCCTCGCCCCGCAGGCGAACCGGAGTCGACCATACCGGCCAACGCTCCGATCACAAGTCCCCCCTTCCTCCACCACGAATGGGAGATGGGGCGAACCATCAATTCCTTCAATTACCGGGCGAGGCGCACCAATTCATAGGCTTCCCACAGATCCCCGCCCATGTACGAGTGTGTCGCAAGACCGGAGAGATGACGGTCTGCATTGACTGCTACGGAGATGGGCACCGCAGCGAACAGATCCCTGTCCGACTGCGAGTCGCCATAGGCAATACAGTCGGCCCGCGCCACGCCGAACTCCCCGCACAGCCGGTCTGCGATCTCGACCTTGGCCGCGGCACTGAGAACTCCGGCCGGATCGACGGGCTCGGTGAACGGCACAGCGGGAAAACGGGACCCGAACGCCGCGTGCGCGCCCCAGCCGATGAGCCGCTCCACGAAGAAGGAGGGCGAGAGCGATACGACGGCACAATAGTCGCCCACCTGCCGGATCTCCTCCCAGACCTCACGGATGCGCTCCAGCCACGGGGCACTCTCGAAAGCGGCCGACACATGCGCATCGGTGAGCTCCGCCCAGAGCGCATATACCCGCGCCGCATACTCCGGCGGGCCTATCAACCCCGCCGAGATCGCCTGATCGAGCGCCACTGTCTCGGCTTCCAGCCCCAGCTGCCGTGAGATCTCCACGGGCGCCGATGTGCCCTGCAGCAGCGTTCCGTCGAGGTCGAAGAGATGAAGTCTCGCCATGGGCCCCGAGGCTAACGGGACACAAGCCGACTCCTTGAGTGAGACCGCTTGATGCTCGGTGTTCGCCCATGTTTCACGTGAAACACCCAACTGCTGTCGGCGCGCTGTGCACTTGCCCACGGCATGGCCAAAAGCTCTTGCTTCTCACCGGAAAGAGGTGGACGGCGAGGGCACCGGTCGGACAGCCTGACCTGCGTGTCCACTCCTTCCCTCCCCCCTCTTGCCATCCGCCGACTGACGCTTCGCGATCTCACCGCCTGCGCCGACTTGTCCGAGGACCGGGGGTGGCCACGCGAGGAGCACAAGTGGGGCCTCCTCCTCACGGCCGGGAAGGGATACGGCATCGACGACCCCGACGGCGGCCTCGTCAGCGCCTGCGTCGTCACCGAATACGGGTCGCAGGACCACCCTGACCTCGGGGCCATCGGCATGGTGCTGGTCGCCGAACGGCACGCCCGCCAGGGCATCGGACGCCTGCTGATGCGGCACATCGTCTCAACCATGGCCACCACCCCGCTGACCCTGCATGCAACCCCGTACGGCCGTCCTCTCTACGAGGAACTCGGCTTCAAGGTCACCGGCCGGGCCGAGATGCTACGCGGCCACTTCACGCCCGGCGGGCCGGAGCCCAAGGTCGTGACACGTGCGGCCACCGCCGAGGACCTCCCCGCGATCCTCCGGCTCGACGAGGAAGTGTTCGGCGCCGACCGCACACCCATCATCACGCGCCTGCCCGCCTTCGCCGACCGACTGCGCATCGCCGAGGAGAACGGCCGGCTCATCGGGTACGCGGCCGCCTGGCCCAACATGGACACCCATGTCGTGGGCCCGCTGATCGCCAGCGACACGGAGACGGCAAAGGCGCTCATTGTCTCTCTCGCCGCCCACACCGAGCGGCCTCTGCGTACCGACATCGACGTACGTCACGAAGAGTTGCTGGCCTGGGCGAAGGAGCGGGGGCTGGCGTCCGTCGCTTTCAACGCGGTCATGACGTACGGGATCCCGGAACTGCCCGGAGACTGGACCCGGCGATTCGCTCCGCTGACGGTGGCTGCGGGCTGAGCCCTGCCCCTTGGGGCGGCGGTGCGTAGGGTTCGAAGCATGGGAGATCTTGAAATACGGCCCGCCGCGGCGGCCGACGTGACCGCGATCGTCGCGATGCTCGCCGACGACCCTTTGGGCGCCCAGCGCGAGTCACCGGACGATCTGAGCCCGTATCTGGCCGCGTTGGAGCGTCTCGCATCCGACCCGAACCAGCACCTGGTCGTCGCCGTTCGGGAGGGCCGCGTGGTCGGCACGCTTCAGCTCACGATCATCCCCGGCCTGTCGCGGCGCGGTGCCGTCAGATCGATCATCGAAGGTGTCCGCATCCATACCGACGAGCGCGGCAGCGGCCTGGGCACACAGCTCATCGAGTGGGCGATTGCCGAATCCCGACGCCAGGACTGCCAATTGGTCCAGCTGACCTCGGACAACACCCGCACCGACGCCCACCGCTTCTACGAGCGGCTCGGCTTCACGGCCTCACACGTGGGCTTCAAGCTCCAGCTGTAAGGCCGTGAAGTCAAACGTCATGTTTCACGTGAAACAGCGCGTCTGCCGGGCGCCCGCGGCTAGCCGATCCCCCGCCACCCCTCCGGGTCCACCCCACCCGGCACGGAACCCTCCTCGTCGTACGGCTGACGCGTGAACGCGAACGACCCGAGGTCCAGATGGCTCACGGTCCCGTCCGGACGCCGTACAGCCCTCAGAGGCTCTCCGGCGTAGTAGCCCTCCAATCCGGTCCAGGTGCCGTCGCTGTTCGCCTTGAAGCGGGAACGGCGGCCAATGCCGGACAGCGGCTCCAGCGAGACGCCCCCTTCGGTCGCCAGCCGCAGAGCGAACGCATGCGTTCCCCAGTACCACGCTCCCGTCAACTCCAGTACGGGTGCGTCGACTTCGGGCAGCGGCCGCCAGGGATCGGGAATCCGCGGCTCGGCCTCGGCGACGATCCGCACGAGATCGGCCCCGACGGAGGACAGCAGAGGACCGGACGTGCAGTTGGCCAGCACCACCGCCGCGACGTCGTCCTCGATGCTGATGGTGAGGTTCGCCAGAAACCCCGGGAGTGACCCGGAGTGCCCCACGAGCAGCCGGCCGTGTCGGTGCTGGATCTGCAGCCCCAGTCCGTATGTGACTCCGTCCACGACGTCCGCGGCTTCGGCCGGCGCCGCGGGTGTGCGCATCTCTCTCACGGTCTCGGCGTTCAGCACCCGCTCATCGCCTCGTGTCAGAAAGACGGCGAAGCGCGCCAAGTCTCCGGTGGTGGACCAGAGTTGACCGGCAGGAGCCATCCGTCCCAGGTCCTCGACGGGTTCGGGCAGCAGGACATCGGCCCAGGGGTGCACGGCCCACCCACCCGCGTGGGGCGCCTGCGGGTGACCACTCGTACGGTCGAGGCCCAGGGGTTCGAGCACTTCACGCCGAAGTACCTCTTCCCACGGCGCCCCACGCAGCCTCTCGACCAGCGCTCCCAGCAGGGTGTAGCCGGGGTTGGAGTAGTGGAAGCGGCGTCCCGCCGGATGCAGGAGGGGCTGCTCTCCCAGGACGTCGGCAAGTTCGGGGCGCAGGGATCCCGGGGTGCGCTCCCACCACGGGGAGGGCGACTCCGCCGCCAACCCGCTCGTATGGGCGAGCAGGTCGGCGATGGTGGCCTCCCCCGCACCGGTTCCCGGCAGATGCTTCTCCAGCGGGTCTCCGAGGTCGAGCAGGCCCTCGTCTCGCAACCGAAGCACCAGAACGGCAGTGAAGGTCTTGGTGATCGAACCGATGCGGTACTGCACGGTCTCGTCCGGACCGTGCCCGTCCACCGAGGTCCGCGCTCCGTGCCAGACAGTCCGCCCGTCCCGCACGACCGCCGCGACCAGCGACGGCGCACGTCCTTCGGCCTGGGCCACGGCGATCCGGTGCAGCAGTGCCCGTCGCGTACCGGGGAGCAGCTCTTCCTGAGGTGTCGTCATGGCCACAGTCCATCCCGCGGGACCTTCGGCCGTCGAGTTCATTTGCCCCAGGACGCAGGATCATGCGGATCAGGTCTGGGCCATGTCCACGAACCGCGAGTAGTGGCCCTGGAAGGCGACCGTGATCGTCGCGGTCGGGCCGTTACGGTGCTTGGCCACGATCAGGTCGGCCTCGCCCGCACGCGGCGACTCCTTCTCGTACGCGTCCTCGCGGTGCAGCAGGATGACCATGTCGGCGTCCTGCTCGATGGAGCCGGACTCACGCAGGTCGGAGACCATCGGTTTCTTGTCGGTGCGCTGCTCGGGGCCACGGTTCAGCTGGGACAGCGCGATGACCGGAATCTCCAGCTCCTTGGCGAGGAGCTTGAGGTTACGGGACATGTCCGAGACCTCCTGCTGGCGGTTCTCGGCACGCTTGGAGCCGCCGGACTGCATCAGCTGGAGGTAGTCGATGACGACCAGTCTGATGTCGTTGCGTTGTTTGAGACGTCGGCACTTGGCGCGGATCTCCATCATCGACAGGTTCGGAGAGTCGTCGATGAACAGCGGCGCGGCCGAGACGTCCGGCATCCGGCGGGCCAGCCGCGTCCAGTCCTCATCGGTCATCGTGCCGGAGCGCATGTGGTGCAGGGCCACACGGGCCTCGGCGGACAACAGACGCATCGCGATCTCGTTGCGCCCCATTTCGAGGGAGAAGATGACACTCGGCAGGTTGTGCTTGATCGACGCGGCCCGGGCGAAGTCCAGCGCAAGCGTGGACTTACCCATCGCGGGACGGGCGGCGATGACGATCATCTGGCCCGGGTGCAGGCCATTGGTGAGCGAGTCGAAGTCGGTGAAGCCCGTGGGCACACCGGTCATCTCACCGCTGCGGGAGCCGATCGCCTCGATCTCGTCGAGTGCGCCTTCCATGATGTCGCCGAGCGGCAGGTAGTCCTCGCTGGTGCGCTGCTCGGTGACCGCGTAGATCTCGGCCTGGGCGCGGTTGACGATCTCGTCGACGTCGTCGTCGGCCGCGTATCCCATCTGGGTGATACGAGTACCGGCCTCGACCAGGCGGCGCAGGACCGCGCGCTCGTGGACGATCTCCGCGTAGTACTCGGCGTTGGCCGCCGTCGGCACGGTCTGCACGAGGGTGTGCAGATACGATGCGCCGCCGACCTTGTTGATCTCTCCGCGTTTGGTGAGCTCGGCGGCGATGGTGATGGGGTCGGCCGGCTCGCCCTTGGCGTAGATATCCAGGATCGCCTGGAAGATCGTCTCGTGTGCGGGCTTGTAGAAGTCGTGGCCCTTGAGGATCTCCACGACGTCGGCGATGGCGTCCTTGGACAGGAGCATGCCGCCGAGGACGGACTGCTCGGCATCGAGGTCCTGGGGCGGCACGCGCTCGAAGGACGTTCCTCCGCCGTCCCATTCGCCGCTGTCCCGACCGCGGTCGTGCTGCTCGTCGCGGCCCCGGCCCCCGTCACCGCGTCGGCGGGAAGCAGGCAGACGATCGCTTGGACCGCTGTCGGCCCATGGATCGTCCAAGGGCTCGGAAATGCTCACCGAGCCACCTCCTCCCGTCCGCTGCCGAGCGGACCTAGCCATGCCCTCTTTTCTACGGCACGGCACTGACAACTGAGAGGCCCAACTCCGGTTACTGCACGTCGGTTTTGTGCTGGTTTCCCAGCCGACGAACGGAGCGGGCGCCGGACCACGGTAGGCCTGCCGGCACCGTCAGCCAATCTGGTTATCCACAGGCCATGTGGACGACGGCCCGGATGCTGTGGAGAACTCCGCAAAACCTGTGCACGACACGGTGGACAGCCCTGTGAACAAGCATCGACCTCTTTCATTACGACCACCCTGACCTGCACTTTTCCCGTCCACCGGCTGTGCAGAAGAAAAACTTCCCCGGTCGGGCCAAGATCGCTTCGAACGGCGCACGAAAGACCACGGGGCGAGACGAGCGGTAAGGGCCAGAAAGGCTTTGCATCTCTTACCTGTGGACGATTAGATTGATGCTCATGACACAGGCTCCCGCGACCCCCCGGGCCACGCCACGACAGCACGATCGAGAGATCGTCGCGCTGGCCGTCCCGGCCTTCGGCGCACTCGTCGCCGAGCCCCTCTTCGTCATGGCCGACAGTGCGATCGTCGGCCATCTCGGCACGGCACAACTCGCCGGCCTCGGCGTCGCCTCGGCCCTCCTGACGACAGCAGTCAGCATCTTCGTCTTCCTCGCTTACGCCACAACAGCGGCCGTCGCCCGACGGGTCGGCGCCGGCGACCTCCAGGCCGCCATCCGCCAAGGCATGGACGGCATCTGGCTGGCACTCCTGCTCGGCGCCGCCGTCATTGCCGCCGTTCTGCCCACTGCTCCACCCCTTGTGGGACTCTTCGGCGCCTCGGAAAGTGCGGCCCCCTACGCGACCACCTACCTGCGCATCTCGGCCCTCGGCATCCCGGCCATGCTCGTCGTACTCGCCGCGACCGGCGTCCTGCGCGGCTTGCAGGACACCAGAACGCCGCTCCGTGTGGCCATCGCGGGCTTTGTCGCCAACGGCGTCCTCAACGCGGTCCTCGTCTACGGCGCCGGCCTTGGCATCGCTGGTTCCGCCTGGGGCACCGTCATCGCACAGTGCGGCATGGCTGCCGTCTACCTCACCGTGGTCATCCGAGGAGCCCGCAGACACGGCGCATCACTCCGTCCCGACCCAGCCGGGATCCGGGCCTCCGCACAAGCCGGCGTTCCCCTCCTGGTCCGAACACTTTCACTGCGAGCGATCCTGATGATCGCCACAGCTGTCGCTGCCCGGCTCGGCGACGCCGACATCGCTGCACACCAGATCATCCTGTCCCTCTGGAGCCTGCTCGCCTTCGCCCTTGACGCCATCGCCATCGCCGGTCAGGCCATCATCGGACGCTATCTCGGCGCCGAGGACAGCCAGGGTGCCCGCGATGCCTGCCGACGCATGGTGCAGTGGGGTATCGCGGTGGGTGTCGTGCTCGGCGTCCTGGTGGTGGCCGCCCGGCCGGTGTTCCTGCCTCTGTTCACCAGCGACACCATGGTGAAGGACACAGCGCTGCCCGCCCTGCTCGTGGTGGCGCTCTCCCAGCCGATCTGCGGCGTCGTCTTTGTCCTGGACGGCGTCCTGATGGGAGCCGGTGACGGCCCCTATCTGGCCTGGGCCATGGTGGTCACCCTCGCTGCCTTCGCCCCGCTGGCATTGCTGGTTCCAGCACTCGGCGGCGGCCTCACCGCGCTGTGGGCAGCGATGACGCTGATGATGACGGTGCGCATGCTGACCCTTTGGCTGAGGACCCGTTCGGGCCGCTGGATCGTCACGGGTGCCACCCGCTGACATGTTTCACGTGAAACCGGCGTTTCACGTGAAACATGCGCGGCTCCGTACCGAACCGGAGCGCGAAGAAGGGGCCGCACCCGATATGGATGCCGCCCCTTCCCTCAGCTGTTCAAGCCGAGCGCGGCGATCAGGCCGCGACAACCTCGATGTTGACCTTGGCGGCAACCTCGGGGTGCAGACGCACGGACGTCTCGTGAGCGCCCAGCGTCTTGATCGGCGCGCCCAGCTCGATGCGGCGCTTGTCGACCTCGGGGCCACCGGAAGCCTTGATCGCCGAGGCGATGTCGGCCGGGGTGACGGAACCGAAGAGACGACCGGCGTCGCCGGAGCGGACGGCCAGACGGACCTTGACGCCCTCGAGCTGGGCCTTCACAGCGTTGGCCTGCTCGATGGTCTGGATCTCGTGGATCTTGCGAGCACGACGGATCTGCTCGACATCCTTCTCGCCACCCTTGGTCCAGCGGATAGCGAACTTCCGCGGGATCAGGTAGTTGCGAGCGTAACCGTCCTTGACGTCGACGACGTCGCCCGCGGCGCCGAGGCCGGAGACCTCGTGGGTGAGGATGATCTTCATGTTTCGGTCACCCTTCCCTTATCGCGCGGTGGAGGTGTAGGGCAGCAGCGCCATCTCACGGCTGTTCTTCACGGCCGTGGCGACGTCACGCTGGTGCTGCGTGCAGTTGCCGGTCACGCGGCGGGCACGGATCTTGCCGCGGTCGGAAATGAACTTCCGCAGCATGTTCGTGTCCTTGTAGTCCACGTACGTGACCTTGTCCTTGCAGAAAGCGCAGACCTTCTTCTTAGGCTTGCGCACAGGCGGCTTCGCCATGGTGTTTCTCCTGTGTGATCAAGAAGTTTGGGTACGAACCCGCCCCTAGAAGGGAGGCTCGTCCGAGTAGCCGCCGCCACCGCCGCTGCCGCCGGAGTTTCCACCCCAGCCGCCGCCACCGCCGCTGCCCTGGTTGCCACCGGCGGGAGCGCCGGTCGCCCACGGGTCGTCGGCGGGAGCACCGCCGCCGCCCTGCTGGCCGCCGCCGGAGTTTCCACCCCAGCCGCCGCCACCCTGGCCGCCACCGCCGCCGTAACCGCCGCCCTGACCCTGCCCACCGCGGCCGGCGGTCTTGGTGACCTTGGCCGTGGCGTTGCGCAGGCTGGCGCCGACTTCCTCGACGTCCAGTTCGTAGACCGTGCGCTTGACGCCCTCACGGTCCTCGTAGGACCGCTGCTTCAGCCGGCCCTGCACGATGACGCGCATGCCTCGCTGGAGCGACTCGGCGACGTTCTCCGCCGCCTGACGCCAGACCGAGCAGGTCAGGAAGAGGCTTTCGCCGTCCTTCCACTCGTTCGTCTGGCGGTCGAAGGTGCGGGGAGTGGACGCGACACGGAACTTCGCGACCGCCGCACCGGAAGGGGTGAAGCGCAGCTCGGGGTCATCGACAAGATTGCCGACGACCGTGATGACGGTCTCGCCTGCCATGGGGGAACCTCTCGGCGGGTTTGCTGCTGGCTGCTTGTGCTGCTACTCGAATCCCGAGATCAGCTGAGCGGAAGCTCAGTGGGTCTCGGGGCGGAGGACCTTGGTCCGGAGGACCGACTCGTTCAGGTTCATCTGGCGGTCGAGCTCCTTGACGACCGCAGGCTCGGCCTGCAGGTCGATGACCGAGTAGATGCCCTCGGGCTTCTTCTTGATCTCGTACGAGAGACGACGACGGCCCCAGGTGTCGACCTTCTCGACCTTGCCGTTGCCCTCACGGACGACGGAAAGGAAGTTCTCGATCAGGGGGGCGACAGCGCGCTCCTCCAGATCGGGGTCGAGGATGACCATCACCTCGTAGTGACGCATGTGGAACCCACCTCCTTTGGACTCAGCGGCCACGGTCGTTCCGTGGCAGGAGGGTTGTGATGCGTACGCAACGGTATCGGCCGCCACTGACAATCGGGGTCGGCGAGCGACATCCCCGGTTTGGCCTGGGCGGTTCCCTGGTTCTGCCTGGGCAGACACCGGTGCAGAGGGTACAGAGTACCCGCACACCCGCTTCCGGTTGAAATCCGGCCGCGCTGACCGTCAATCTGTACACATCGGGTGTGCATGGCGCTACGATGCGCCGTCTTCCGCAGGAGGTGCCCCATGGCACAGGCATTGCGACCCAACACCGTCGGAGGCCTTTTCGCCACGGACGGAAAACCCCACCCCATCCAGGACACGCTGCTCGCGGTGACCCTGGTTGTCGGAGTGACGGCGTTCGTGACGGGCTTCTTCCACAGCCTGCACCTGCTCAGCTCCTGGGCCGGCCTGGTGGGGATCCTCACCGGTGCGTACGGCCAGTGGATCTCGGAGACGACCCGCGAGCGCTTCGGACTCATCCTGGGTCTCGGCGCCTCGGCAGTCGGCTTCTTCCTCGGCATGGCGCACGGCGGCCTCTTCGGCGGGGTCATCGGCTGAAGCCAGGGACACCGTCCTTCGAACTCCACACAAAGCACCACTGAACGCCTCGGCGGCCCACCAGCCGGGGTGCAGGTTCCGTACGCCCAGTCGGGGCGCTCGCAAGGCGCAGTAGGCTTCGGCGCGAGAGCCGGAGCCCCTGTACCCATGGGGACACACCAGCCCGAGGAGCGCCCCGAATGAGCCTGACCCTGAGGACGATCAGCCGCGAGCAGCATCTGGCGTACATCCAGAGCCTGCCCTCGGCGAGCCACATGCAGGTTCCGGCCTGGGCTGACGTCAAGGCGGAGTGGCGCTCCGAGAGCCTCGGCTGGTTCGACGAGAGGTCCGGCGAGATGGTCGGTGCGGGCCTCGTCCTCTACCGCCAACTGCCCAAGATCAAGCGCTACTTGGCCTATCTGCCTGAGGGCCCGGTCATCAACTGGTTCGCGCCGAATCTGACCGAGTGGCTGGAACCGATGCTGGCGCACCTCAAGCAGCAGGGCGCCTTCTCGGTGAAGATGGGCCCGCCGGTCATCATCCGGCGCTGGGAGGCCACCTCCATCAAGGCGGGCATCCAGAACCCGGACGTGAAGCGGCTGCGCGACATCGAGGCCGACTTCATCGAGCCACGCGCCTTCGAGGTCGCCGACAAGCTGCGTAGGATGGGCTGGCAGCAGGGGGAGGACGGTGGCGCCGGCTTCGGCGACGTCCAGCCCCGCTACGTCTACCAGGTGCCGCTTGCCAACCGCTCCCTGGAAGAGGTCCACAAGAACTTCAACCAGCTGTGGCGGCGCAACATCAAGAAGGCCGAGAAGGCCGGCGTCGAGGTCGTCCAGGGCGGCTACCAGGACCTGGCCGAATGGCAGCGGCTGTATGAGATCACGGCCGTGCGCGACCACTTCCGGCCCCGCCCGCTGTCGTACTTCCAGCGCATGTGGACGGCCCTCAACACCGAGGACCCCAACCGCATGCGGCTGTACTTCGCCCGGCACGACGGCGTGAACCTGTCGGCGGCGACGATGCTGATCGTCGGCGGGCACGTCTGGTACTCCTACGGCGCCTCCGACAACATCGGCCGTGAGGTCCGGCCCTCGAACGCGATGCAGTGGCGGATGCTGCGCGACGCATACGCCCTCGGCGCGACCGTCTACGACCTGCGCGGAATCTCCGACTCTCTCGACGAGACCGACCACCTCTTCGGCCTGATCCAGTTCAAGGTGGGCACCGGCGGCCAGGCCGCCGAGTACCTCGGTGAGTGGGACTTCCCGCTCAACAAGCTGCTCCACAAGGCGCTCGACATCTACATGTCGCGCCGCTGAGCCCCACCGAGCCCGGTCGTTTGCTTCGATAGCTCCAACAGCTTCGCTGACAGCTCCACCGGCTTCGTTCGCTTCCATATCTCTGATACACCGCAGCCACGAGAAAGGTTCCAGGTCCGGCCATGGCGCTCACGCTCTACGTCGACACCGCGCGCTGGCGGGCGCACCACAAGCACGTGCAGGAGCAGTTCCCGGGGCTCGTCCCGGTCTGCAAGGGCAACGGCTACGGCTTCGGGCACGAGCGGCTGGCGGAGGAGGCCACGCGGCTGGGCTCGGACATCCTCGCCGTCGGTACGACGTACGAGGCCGCGCGCATCAAGGACTTCTTCGGCGGTGACCTGCTGGTGCTGACGCCCTACCGGCGCGGCGAGGAGCCCGTACCGCTGCCGGACCGGGTCATCCGCTCGGTGTCGTCGGTGGACGGCGTGTACGGCCTGGTGGGCGCCCGTGTGGTCATCGAGGTGATGTCCTCGATGAAGCGGCACGGCATCAGCGCCCAGGACCTGCCGCAGCTGCACGCCGCCATAGAGAACGTCCGCCTCGAAGGCTTCGCCATCCACCTGCCGCTGGACCGCACGGACGGCTCCGACGCCGTCGAGGAGGTCATCGGCTGGATGGACCACCTGCGCGCGGCCCGTCTGCCGCTGCACACGATGTTCGTCAGCCACCTCAAGGCCGACGAACTGCACCGGCTGCAGCAGCAGTTCCCGCAGACCCGCTTCCGGGCCCGCATCGGCACTCGCCTGTGGCTGGGGGACCACGAGGCCACCGAGTACCGCGGGGCGGTCCTGGACGTCACCCGTGTCGCCAAGGGGGACCGCTTCGGCTACCGCCAGCAGAAGGCGGCCTCCGACGGCTTCCTGGTGGTCGTGGCGGGCGGTACGTCGCACGGGGTGGGCCTGGAGGCCCCGAAGGCGCTGCACGGCGTCATGCCGCGCGCCAAGGGCGTCGCCCGGGCCGGCCTCGCCACGGTCAACCGGAACCTTTCTCCGTTCGTCTGGGGCGGCAAGCAGCGCTGGTTCGCGGAGCCGCCGCACATGCAGGTCTCCATCCTGTTCGTGCCGGCGGACGCACCCGAGCCGAAGGTCGGCGAGGAGCTGGTGGCCCATCTGCGGCACACCACCACGCAGTTCGACCGCATCGTCGACCGCTGAGCGACGCGTCAGCAAGCCGAAAGGCCGTACACGGAGCTCCCGTGTACGGCCTTTCGCGCGAGTCGTTGCGGGGACCGACCAGGTGGGTCGCCCACCGTCGCCGACAGCCTGTTCGCTCAGAGCGAACCATCTGTGGAAGATGCCGTTCCGCGGCTGCCCCACTCCACCTGCTGCCCGTCGAAGTAGGCCGCGTGCCGCGGCGGACGGGCCGCGGCGCCAAGGACGAAGACGTCCTCCGCACCGTCCAGTACGCCCCCTGACGGATCGTCGTCACCGGCCCGGCGCACCGGATCCCGCTCCGGCATGAGGATGTCGCGCACGACGACGGCGCACAGGTACAGCGTCCCCAGCAGGTGCACGCCGATGGCCCAGTGGTAGCCGTCCTGCGGCAGCCCCTTGTGAGCGTCCCCGCTGGTCGTGTACGCGAGATACAGCCAGATGCCCAGGAAGTAGGCAACCTCGCACGCCTGCCAGATCAGGAAGTCCCGCCACTTCGGCCGGGCCAGTACAGCGAGCGGAACCAGCCACAGGACGTACTGCGGCGAGTAGACCTTGTTGGTGAGGATGAACGCCGCAACGATCAGGAAAGCGAGCTGGGCGAAGCGCGGGCGGCGCGGAGCGGTCATCGTCAGCACCGCAAGCCCCACACAGCACAGCACCACCAGCGCCGTGGCCAGGTTGTTGACCGTGTCGGTGCTGAGCGGGTCGGTCGAGTTCTGGGCCATGATCAGCCAGAACGACCCGAAGTCCACACCCCGGTCGTGGCTGAACTTGTAGAACTGCGACCAGCCGTCCCAGGCGAAGAACATCACCGGCAGGTTCACGACGAGCCACGCGACGACTGTTCCTGCCACGGCCTTCCCGAAGTCCCGCCATTTACCCGCACGCCAGCACAACAGAAGCAGCGGGCCCAGCAGGAAGACGGGATAGAGCTTGGCGGCCGTGGCAAGCCCCAGGAGGACCCCGAATGCGACTGAACGGCCCCGGGACCACATCAGCATCGCCGCGGCCGTCAGAGCGACCGCCAGCAGGTCCCAGTTGATGGTGGCGGTCAGCGCGAAGGCGGGCGCCAGGGCGACCAGCAGACCGTCCCAGGGACGCCGGGCGTGCGTACGGGCCACGCAGACCGCGATGACGGCCGCGCACACCATCAGCATCCCGGCGTTGACCATCCAGTACCACTGCTCCTGGTCCTGGATGCTGCCGCTGCCCGGCGTGAGCCAGGAGGCCACCTCCATGAACACACCGGTCAGCACCGGGTATTCGAGGTACGGCATATCACCGGAGAGCTTGTCGAAGTACGGCACAAGTCCGTCGGCGAAACCGCGCCCCTGATAGAGGTGCGGGATGTCCGAGTAGCACGCCTTCGTGTACTGCGAGCTGGCGCCGAAGAACCAGGCGCCGTTGTAGCAGGGCGCCTTCTGGATCAGTCCGAGGGCGAACATCCCGATCGCCACGAGCACGACGACCCGCACGGGAGTCCACCAGGACGTCCCGAGCAGCGCTCGCCGCCCGAGGGGGCCGCCGATCAGCTCGCTGCCGGCCGCGGAGACCTCGTCCTCCTTGGTCGGCCGCACCGGGTCCTGCTCGTGCACGCTCGCTTGCGTCGATTCTGCGCTGGGCATGCCGCACATCCTGCCGTACGTGTCTAGGAATACGCCGAGGGCCGCCACAACCACTCAGGTGCGGCGGCCCCCGTTTCACGTGAAACATTCGACGTGTTTCACGTGAAACACCCGTGCCGGGCGTCTTGACGGCTACCCGACGGCTATCCGCCCCCTCCGAAGAGGCCCCCATTGCCGTTGCCTCTGCTGTTGCCGGTCCCAGAGGTGTCGGTGGCCGTGGGCGTCGAGGTCACGCCCCCGTCCGTGCCGCCGGTGTCCGTGCCACCGGTGGTGTTGCACTGCCAGCTGAACTTGCAGGACTCCGTCGCCGTGGGCGTCGGGCTGGTCAGCGTCTCGCTGGGTGTCGGGCTCGGGGTCGGGCTCGTCAGCGTCTGGCTGGGCGTCGGAGTCACGCTCGGGCTTGGTACGTCGTTGACGACCTCGCCGATGGGCTCCGGCGTCGGGAAGTCCTTCGGCTGTGTGTTCTTCAGCGCCTCTGCCATGTAGTCGTGCCAGATCTGGGCCGGGAACGACGCGCCGTGGATCTTCTTCTGGCCACCCGTCCCGTACATCTCCAGGAAGGTGCGGTTCTTGCTCGACTCGTTGTCGTCGTACCGGAACATCGTGATCGACGTGGAGAGCTGCGGGGTATAGCCCACGAACCATGCGGACTTGTTGCCGTCGGTGGTACCGGTCTTGCCGGCCACCTGACGTCCCGGGAGCTGGGCGTTGGTGCCCGTGCCCTTCTCGACCACGGTCCTCAGCACATCGGTGACATTGTCGGCGACCTTCGGGGTGAACGCCTCAACGGACTTGTCCGCGTGCGTGAAGACCGTGCCGTCCTTGCTCGTCACCTTCGTGACGGAGAACGGATCGTGCCGCTCACCACTGGCCGCGAAGGTGCCGTACGCCCCCGCCATGCGAATGGCACTCGGGTCGGAGATACCGATGGAGAAGGACGGGAAGCTGGTACCGGCCAGGCTGTTCTCCTTGAGGCCGGCATCCGTCGCCGCCTCCTTGACCTTGTCCAGCCCGACGTCCATGCCGAGCTGCACGTAGGCGGAGTTCACCGACTCCCGCATCGCCTCACGCAGGTCGATCTGGTACTTGGGCGGACTGCCGTACGACTCGTTGCCGTCGTTGGTCTGCAGCCACTCCTCACCCTTCTCGTTCTTCCAGACCGTCTTGTCGTAGTCCTGGATCTTGAGCTTGTTCTGGCCGCTGTACAAGCTCTTCGGGGATACCTGCGTGCGCTCGTCCTGCGCTTGCTCCGGGCCGAGACTCTTGTCCCGCACACCCCACTTCATCGCGGCCGCGAGCACGAACGGCTTGAAGGTCGAACCGACCTGGGCACCGGTCTGATCGGCGTTGTTGGTGAAGTGCTTGGTCGCGTCCTCGCCGCCGTAGATGGCCTTGATGGCGCCGGTCGTCGGGTCCACGGAAGCACCGCCGAACTGGACGTGGGTGTCCGTCTTCGGGCGTTCCTTGGGCTTGATGTTGTTCTTCTGGACGTTCTTGACCGAGGCCTCGAGCGCCTTGACCTTCTTCTTGTCGAAGGTCGTGTAGATCGAGTAGCCGCCCCGCTGCAGGTCGGTGGCGGAGATCTTCGTGTTGTTGATCAGGTAGGCCTTGGCGAGGTCGACGAGGTAGCCGACCTGGCCGCCGAGCGCCGTGTTCGACCGCGGGTTCTTCACGTCGGGGAGCTTGGTGTACTTGGCCCGGGTCGCCGCATCCAGGTGGTGGTACTCGACCATCTTGTCGAGGGTGTTCTGCATCTGACGCAGCGCACGCTGTTTGTTGGCCTCCGGGGTGGCCGCCGGATCGATCGAGGTGGAGCCCGCCGGGTCGTAGTACGTGGCGCCCTTGAGCATCGCCGCCAGGAACGCGCACTCTCCCGGGTTCAGGGCGACAGAGTCCTTGTTGAAGTACGCGCGGGCGGCCGCCTGAATCCCGTAGGCGCCGCGCCCGTAGTACGCGGAGTTCAGGTACCCGGCCATGATGTTGTCCTTCGAGACCGTGGTACCCACCTTTATCGAGATGAAGATCTCTTTGAACTTACGCGTGATCGTCTGCGACTGGTCGTCCAGCCGCGCGTTCTTCACGTACTGCTGGGTGATGGTGGAGCCACCCTGCGTCTCACCGCCCCGGGCCATGTTGAACACGGCGCGGGCGATGCCCTTCGGGTCGATGCCGTTGTCGGTGTAGAAGGTCTTGTTCTCCTGCGAGACCACGGCGTACTGCATCGCCTTGGGGATCTGCGAGAGGTTGACGATCTGGCGGTTCGTCTCACCACCCGTGGCGACCATCTCACTGCCATCGGACCAGTAGAAGACGTTGTTCTGCGCTTTCGCGGTATCGGCGACATTCGGGACGCTCACCATGGCGTACCCGATGCCCGCCACTGCCACCAGGCCGCCTAGGAAGCCGATGAACAGGCCCGTCACCAGCTTCCACGACGGCACCCAGCGCCCCACGCCGTACTTGCCCGCCCGCGGATAGTCGATGATCCGCTTCTTGCCGGGCGGAGCAGAGCGCCCCCTTCCGCCCCCGGGCCCGTTCGGGCCGCCCGGTGCGCCGCGTCGACCTCCGCGGCCGGGCTCGGCCGCTCTGCGGCGGCCACCTCCAGTTCTCTGTGCCGCGCGGCGGGCTTCGGCGCGGCCGCTGTACGACCGCTCCTCGTCAGTCGACCCCTGGCCCAGTCCGTAATCGGCCGGGGACCCGGTGGCGCCCCGCGTTGCCGCGCGGCGGCCGGAGGACGAACCGGACTGGCCGCGTCGGGCCGCGGCACGTCCGCCTCCCTGCGGCTGCGGCGGTTTGCGACGGTGCTCGCTCATCGAACGACTACTCCTCGGGCAGGCGCACCCTTGCGCGCCTGGAGACGGCGGCTGGTTTCCGGTCCCCCCGAAGTACGGATGTGGTCGATCCCGCATTCACCCGTACTGCACCGGGAGCCATGACGCCCCCTCGCGTCACTCGGCTCCCGCTGGTTTGCATGGCGCACAGACTACGCACCGTCAAACCCCACTGAGGCTCGAAGTTCACCCCAAATCAGACAACTTGCCGCGGATGAATAAGTGATGTGATCCCGTTCACCGTCTCGCCACTTGTCGCATCCGGAAGGCCGTTCTATCGTCTTGATGTATCGAGTCGATACATCGGTGCGAGATAAGGGCAAGGAGGCGAGCGGATGAGCCGGCGTTCCGGGATCCTCGAGTTCGCCGTACTCGGCCTGCTCCGCGAGTCCCCGATGCACGGCTATGAGCTGCGCAAACGACTCAATACGTCACTGGGTGTGTTCCGTGCGTTCAGCTACGGAACGCTCTACCCCTGCCTCAAGACGCTGGTCGCCAACGGCTGGTTGATCGAAGAGCCGGGACACACGCCCGAGGACGCCCTCGCTGCACCACTCGCAGGGCGTCGCGCCAAGATCGTCTACCGGTTGACGGCGGAAGGTAAGGAGCACTTCGAGGAGCTGCTCTCGCAGACGGGCCCCGACGCATACGAGGACGAGCACTTCGCGGCCCGCTTCGCCTTCTTCGGGCAGACGTCGCGCGACGTACGCATGCGCGTCCTCGAGGGCCGCCGCAGTCGGCTGGAGGAGCGTCTGGAGAAGATGCGCGCCTCTCTGGCGCGCACCCGGGAGCGCCTCGACGACTACACGCTTGAGCTCCAGCGCCACGGGATGGAGTCCGTGGAGCGCGAAGTGCGCTGGCTGAACGAGCTCATCGAGAGCGAGCGGGCCGGACGGGACCTGAAGGGTCCTGCCTCCGGGGGGTCCGCTCAGCAAGACACCACACATGGAGCGCCGGGCGTCCTGCCCCGGCCCGGGGACACCCCCGGACCGGATACGCCCGACGACACCGCCACGTGAGAGCCCAGTCAGGGCCTCACTCGTACACACAGGGAGCAACCGGAATGGGTTCGGTTCGCGTAGCCATCGTCGGCGTGGGCAACTGCGCCGCGTCGCTGGTGCAGGGAGTCGAGTACTACAAGGACGCCGACCCGGCGTCGAAGGTCCCCGGCCTGATGCACGTCCAGTTCGGCGACTACCACGTCAGTGACGTCGAGTTCGTCGCCGCGTTCGACGTCGACGCGAAGAAGGTCGGCCTCGACCTCGCGGACGCCATCGGCGCCTCGGAGAACAACACGATCAAGATCGCCGACGTGCCGAACACCGGCGTCACGGTCCAGCGCGGCCACACCCTCGACGGTCTCGGCAAGTACTACCGCGAGACCATCGAGGAGTCCGCCGAGGCGCCGGTCGACGTCGTCCAGGTCCTCAAGGACAAGCAGGTCGACGTCCTCGTCTGCTACCTGCCGGTGGGTTCCGAGGACGCGGCGAAGTTCTACGCCCAGTGCGCCATCGACGCCAAGGTCGCCTTCGTCAACGCCCTCCCGGTCTTCATCGCCGGCACCAAGGAGTGGGCGGACAAGTTCACCGAGGCGGGCGTCCCGATCGTCGGTGACGACATCAAGTCGCAGGTCGGCGCCACCATCACGCACCGCGTCATGGCGAAGCTGTTCGAGGACCGGGGCGTCATCCTGGACCGCACGATGCAGCTGAACGTCGGCGGCAACATGGACTTCAAGAACATGCTCGAGCGCGAGCGCCTGGAGTCCAAGAAGATCTCCAAGACGCAGGCCGTCACCTCCCAGATCCGCGACCGGGAGCTCGGCGAGGGCAACGTCCACATCGGCCCGTCCGACTGGGTCGCCTGGCTCGACGACCGCAAGTGGGCCTACGTCCGCCTCGAGGGCCGCGCCTTCGGTGACGTCCCGCTGAACCTGGAGTACAAGCTCGAGGTCTGGGACTCCCCGAACTCCGCGGGCGTCATCATCGACGCCGTGCGCGCCGCGAAGATCGCCAAGGACCGCGGCATCGCCGGCCCGATCCTCTCCGCGTCGAGCTACTTCATGAAGTCCCCGCCGGTCCAGTACTTCGACGACGAGGCCCGCGAGAACGTCGAGAAGTTCATCAAGGGTGAAGTCGAGCGCTAGTCGCCGACAAAAGCTGCTCCTGCCAGGGCGTTGAGGGTCCCCGGGTCGCACGACCTGGGGACCCTCCCCGTATGTGAGGCTGTGCCCATGGCCGTCGTCCGTGACCTGCGCACCCTCCTGCGCTTCGGGAACTTCCGGCGCCTGCTCGCCGTACGCCTGCTCTCCCAGGGCGCCGACGGCGTCTACCAGGTCGCGCTCGCCGCCTACGTCGTCTTCTCGCCGGAGAAACAGACCTCGGCCACCGCGATCGCCTCCGCAATGGCGGTCCTGCTGCTTCCGTACTCCCTGGTGGGCCCCTTCGCGGGCGTTCTCCTGGACCGCTGGCGCCGCCGCCAGGTCTTCCTCTACGGCAACCTGCTGCGCGCGGTACTGGCGTCGGCGACGGCCGTCCTGATCCTCAGCCACGTCCCGGACTGGCTCTTCTACGTCTCCGCGTTGTGCGTCACTGCCGTCAACCGCTTCGTCCTCGCGGGACTGTCCGCCGCACTGCCCCGCGTCGTCGACGCCGAGCGCCTGGTGATGGCCAACTCCCTTTCCCCGACCGCCGGTACGCTCGCCGCGACCGCGGGCGGCGGCCTCGCCTTCGTCGTACGGCTGGTGGTGGCGGACTCCGACGCCGCTGTGGTGCTGCTGGGCGCCGTCCTGTACCTGTGCGCGGCGCTCGCGTCGCTGCGCCTCGCACCGGAACTGCTGGGGCCGGACGCCGAGTTGGTACAGCCGGGGCTGGGCACTGCGCTCAGCGGCACGGCCCATGACCTGACGGCGGCTGTACGTCACCTCGCCGCACCGCCGCGCCGGGAGGCCGCCTGGGCACTCGTCACGATGACCCTGATGCGGTTCTGCTACGGCGCCCTGCTGGTCATGCTGCTGATGCTGTGCCGGTACACCTTCTCCTCGAACACGGACGACGGACTGCGTCTGCTGGGGCTGGCGCTGGGGACCTCCGCCGCCGGCTTCTTCGCGGCGGCCGTGGTGACGCCCTGGGCTGCGGGACGCCTCGGGCCGGGCCGCTGGATCGTGGTGTGCGCTGCGGTGGCCGCGGTCCTGGAACCCGCCCTCGGTCTCCCGTTCGCCATCACCCCGATGCTGGTCGCGACGTTCGTCCTCGGTCTGACCACGCAGGGCGCGAAGATCGCGACAGACACGGTCGTGCAGTCCTCCGTGGACGACGGCTTCCGGGGCCGGATCTTCTCCGTGTACGACGTCCTGTTCAACATCGCCTTCGTAGGCGCCGCGGCGGTGGCCGCGTTGATGCTGCCGCCGGACGGCCGCTCCGTGCCGCTGGTGATCACAGTCGCCGTTATCTACGGGGCAGTTGCTGCGGCTATGGCCCGCTTTGAGCGCCAGTAAGTGTCACATCAATGGCACAGAGTCCCTCTGGGTTAAAGAGATGTCAGTGAGCCCCGATAACTTACGTGCGTCTTACTCGCGCCTTACGCGCGCCACACACGCATGCTTGCTTTCTAGGGGGACTCCCAAGTGACCACTCCGCCGCCCCAGGGCCAGAACCCATTCGCACCACAGGGCCAGCCGCCATACGGGGGCCAGCAGCCGTACGGCCAGCCTCAGGGTCAGGGTCAGGGTCAGGCACCGTACCCGCCCATGGTCGGGTACCCAGAGCAGGGCCCGTACCCGCAGCAGCCGGGTCAGCCAGGGTTTCCCCCGCAGGGCACAGCACCGTACGCGCCGTTTCCGCCGCAGCCCAACCGTAAGCTCAGCCCCAAGGCGATCAGGATCATCGTCGTCATCGTGATCGCCATCATCGGAGCCTTCGCCAGCTACATAACCAGCCGGGACGACGCCGACACGGCCAAGGTCGGCGACTGCATGCACCGCGGCAGCACCGATGACAGCAACCCGGACCTCGAGGTCGTCGACTGCAGCTCTTCGAAGGCGCAGTACGTGGTGCTGGCCAAGGTCAAGGGCTCGTACACCACCGAGATCGCGGCCTCGGCAAAGTGCGAGGTTGCGGCCAAGGACTTCAAGTACACGTACACAGAGAGCAGCGACAGCAGCGACTTCCTGCTCTGCCTGAAGGACTACACCAAGTAAGCCTGACGTGCCGAGGGGCGGTGTTTCACGTGAAACACCCCCCCCCCCCCCCCCCCCCCCCACGTCCTGGGTCATGTTTCACGTGAAACATGACCCCATTTCACGCCCTCAGCTCTGCTCAGCCCACCATTCCTTGAGCGCCGCCACCGCCGCATCGTGCTCCATCGGCCCGTTCTCCAGCCGCAGCTCCAGCAGGAACTTGTATGCCTGACCGATGGCCGGGCCGGGGCCGACGCCGAGGATCTCCATGATCTGGTTGCCGTCGAGGTCCGGGCGGATCGCGTCCAGCTCCTCCTGCTCCTGGAGTTGGGTGATGCGCTCCTCCAGGCCGTCGTACGCCCGCGAGAGAGCCGCCGCCCTGCGCTTGTTCCGCGTCGTGCAGTCCGAGCGGGTCAGCTTGTGGAGACGGTCGAGGAGTGGGCCGGCGTCACGGACATAGCGGCGGACCGCCGAGTCCGTCCACTCGCCAGTGCCGTAGCCGTGAAAACGCAGGTGGAGTTCGACCAGACGTGAGACGTCCTTCACCAGCTCGTTGGAGTACTTGAGCGCCGTCATGCGCTTCTTGGTCATCTTCGCGCCGACCACCTCGTGGTGGTGGAACGAGACCCGACCGTCCTGCTCGAACCGTCGGGTGCGCGGCTTGCCGATGTCGTGCAGCAGCGCGGCCAGGCGGAGGGTCAGGTCGGGGCCGTTCTCCTCCAGCGCGATCGCCTGTTCCAAGACGATCAGCGTGTGCTCGTAGACGTCCTTGTGCCGATGGTGCTCGTCGCGCTCCAGCCGCAGGGCCGGGAGCTCGGGCAGCACGTGGTCCGCGAGACCGGTGTCGACCAACAGCGCCAGGCCCTTGCGCGGATTCGCGGACAGGATCAGCTTGTTCAGCTCGTCCCGTACACGCTCTGCCGAGACGATCTCGATCCGCCCGGCCATCTCCTTCATGGCCGTCACGACCTCGGGAGCCACCTCGAAGTCGAGCTGCGCAGCAAACCGCGCCGCTCGCATCATCCGCAGCGGATCGTCGGAGAAGGATGCCTCAGGAGTGCCCGGGGTCCGCAGGACACGCGCAGCGAGGTCGTCCCGTCCGCCGTGCGGGTCGATGAACTTCTTCTCCGGGAGCGCGAGAGCCATCGCATTGACGGTGAAGTCGCGCCGGACGAGGTCTTCCTCGATGGAGTCGCCGTAGGACACCTCGGGCTTGCGCGAGGTCCGGTCGTAGGCCTCCGACCGGTAGGTCGTGACCTCGATCTGGTAGCCGTCCTTCTGGGCCCCGACCGTGCCGAAGGCGATGCCGACCTCCCACACGGCGTCCGCCCACGGACGGACGATCTTGAGGACGGCTTCGGGGCGGGCGTCGGTCGTGAAGTCGAGGTCATTGCCGAGCCGGCCGAGCAGTGCATCCCGGACCGAGCCGCCGACCAGGGCGAGCGAGAACCCGGCATCCTGGAAACGGCGGGCGAGGTCGTCGGCGACGGGGTCGACCCGCAGCGGTTCACTCGGCACGCGTTGCGGCTCCTGGCTCAGGGCACTGAGGTTGGCTTCGTTGGCGTTCGGCACAACAGAAGAGGGTACGTGGCCCAGGCGACCGCAAGCGCCTCCATTAAGCGTCCGCGGACACCTCTATGGATACAGGCACAAGGGCTGCCTTCAAGGCGCACGGTGGCGCTTCTCTTTATACGTGCATATACAGGACAGGTCGGCCCTGCCCTCCGATCTTGTGCGGCAGTCCGCGGCACTTCCCCTCAGCGCGCATCGTTACCATGCGTGGACGCACATTCCGACGACCACTGACGACGACGAGGGACGGGCGAGCGCGTGGCCGAGGCGGCAGACTTCCAGGGGACGAATCCCTCACCTGCCCGCCGGTGGCTGCGGCGCACCGGAGCACTGCTCGCAGGGGCGCCTCTGCTGGCCGGCCTCCTCCAGCTGCCCACCGCCGTTTCCGCGGACGCGGCTGGTCAGACCTCCTCGATGGACACCTCGGGCACGGGCTCGGTGGCCGTAGCCCTCGACTCGCTCACCCCCGGCGTCCCCACGGACGGCGACACACTGACCGTGTCGGGCACCGTGACCAACAACGGCAAGCAGACAGTCACCGGCGCCCACGTGGGACTGCGCGTAGGCCCCCAGCTGAACACGCGCTCGGCCATCGACGACATCGCCAGGGACAGTGGCAGCGTCCAGGGCGCGACCGGCTCGGAGGTCGGCGGCAAGTACGTGGAGAAGATCTCCAAGCTCACTCCGGGGGTCGCCGAGCACTTCAGCATCTCCGTGCCGGTCGACAAGCTCAACCTCGGCGACGACGGGGTCTACCAGTTCGCCGTCTCGCTGTCCGGCCAGACGTCCGCACAGCCGTGGAACCAGGTCCTCGGCATACAGCGGACCTTCCTGCCGTGGCAGCCCGACGAGGCCGAGACGAAGACGAAGACGACGTTCCTGTGGCCGCTCGTCTCCACCGTCCACATGACGGCGGAGACGGGATCGAACGAGCAGCAGACGCCGGTCTTCCTCAATGACGATCTCGCGAAGGAGATCTCCCCGGGCGGACGCCTGGACGAGATGCTGTCCCTGGGCGAGAGCCTCGACGTCACGTGGGTGATCGACCCGGACCTGCTGGCCTCCGTCGACGCGATGACCCGCAGCTATCGGGTCCGGGCCGACAACAACACCACCACGGCGGGCACACACCAGGCGGTCGCCAAGCAGTGGCTCGCCGAGCTGCAGAAGGCGGTGGCCGACAAGGAGGTCGTCGCGCTGCCCTTCGCCGACCCGGACCTGGCCTCCCTCGCGCACAACGGCACGAGCGTGACCGGCTCGCTGAGCCACCTCAAGGAGGCCACCGACGTCGTCGCCAACACGGTGGAGCCGATCCTCCATGTGAAGCCGAACACAGACTTCGCCTGGCCCGTGAACGGCGCCGTCGACCCGTCGATCGTCAAGGTCGCCACCTCCGCCGGCGCCGACCAGGTGATCGCGCGCAGCGACAGCCTCCAGGAGACGGGCGGCCTGCCCTACACCCCCTCCGCAGCCCGTCCGATCGGTGGCGGCACCACGGCGGTGGTCTCGGACGCCCGTCTGTCCACGGCGTTCCAGGACGACCTCACGACGGCATCCGCCGGCACACTCGCCGTGCAGCAGTTCCTCGCCCAGAGCCTGGCGCTCAACCTCCAGACGCACAAGCAGCGCAGCATCGTCGTCGCCCCGCAGCGAATGCCGACGACGCACCAGGCCCAGGCCATGGCCGACGCGCTGACGGCCCTCCAGAGCGGAAACTGGTCCGAGACCCAGAAGCTCACGTCGGCCGCCAAGGCCAAGCCGGACCCGGGTGCCACGACGACCGTGCCGTCGACCTCCTCATACCCCTCCTCGCTGCGCAAGCAGGAGCTGCCGCGCTCGGCCTTCGAGGAGATCGCGACCACACAGGACAAACTCGACAACTTCAAGGTGATCCTCAGCGACGAGTCCCGGGTGGTGACCCCCTTCGGACGGGCCATGAACCGCGGGATGTCCACGTCGTGGCGCGGCCGCGCCACCGCCGCGGAGAGCTTCCGCACCAACGTGGACAGCCACCTCACGGAACTGACCAGCCAGGTCAAGCTGATCGACAAGTCCGACACCAAGCTCTCCGGACGCAGCGCCACGATCCCCGTGACCGTCCAGAACAACCTGGTGCAGGGCGTCGAGCACCTCACGCTGCGCCTCACCTCGACGAGCCCCACCCGCCTCCAGATCGGCGGCCACGCCTACGAAGAGCAGCCTGTGACGGTCTCCGGCGGACACAGCCAGACGGTGAAGTTCCCCACGTCGGCCAAGGCCAACGGCCAGGCCACGGTGGTCGCCCAGCTGTACACGGAGGACGGCCAGGAATACGGCAACGCCGTCACCTTCGACGTCAAGGTCACCGAGATCACAGCCACCGTGATGCTGGTCATCGGCGGCGGCTTCCTCCTCCTCGTCCTCGCCGGCTTCCGCATGTACACGCAGCGCAAACGGGCGGCCGCCCGTGAAGCCGAGGAGGACGGTCCCGACGAGGCGGGCGAGCCCGCCGACGGGCCGGAGAACCCCGAAGGCCCCGAGGACCGTCTCAAGGAGGAGTCCGGCACCGACGCCCGGGCAGACGACCCTGAGCAGCCGAGTGACCCGACACCGGACACCGCAGCGGAAAGCGCCGACCCGTCCGGCACGGGTGAGAGAGTGGACCGTTGAGGATGTCGTGGCCGGTGGGCCCGGGACGATGAGGTGGGGTAACCATGAACGCGCCGTACGACGGTGACCGCGGCCAGGCCGCGGGCAGCTCGGGCCCCCCCGAGGGCCCGCCGCCCGAGCACGGCCAGGTCCCGCCGCAGCCCCCCGCCGACATGTACCTCCAGGACGCCTACGACCAGGACCCCTACCGGGCTCAGGACCTCTCCGCGCAGGATCCGGTCGCCGAGGCCCTCTACGACCGCGCTGCGCACCCCCCGCCGCCTCCCGGCGCCTACCAACCGCAGCAACCGCTGTACGCCCAGCCGCCTCAGTCTCCGTACGCCCCCGACCCCCATGTGTGGGCCCAGACACCGGCGCCGGAACCTGACGGCCCGAGCAGCCAGTACCTGCCGTACGGCGACGATCCCCGCACGACCCAGTTCGTGGGCGTCGACGACCTGGTCACCCAGGCCGGAGAGGAGCGCCAGGAGCCGGACGCCTTCGCGCATCTCTTCCGGGACCAGCAGCAGGGCGGCGGATACCTGCCCTCGGACCCCCCGTCGGTGCCCGGTCCGGCAGCCGCCCCGGGCGCACCGTCCCCGGCGCCGCAGTACCAGGCTCCGGCGGCCTCCACTCCCGCGGCCGATCAGACCATGAACCTCGGCACCACTCCTGCCGCTGCTCCGGCGCCCGCAGCAGCTCCGGTGGCCCCCGCGAAGAAGGGCCAGAAGGCCGGGGGCCTGCTCAAGTCGAGCGCCGTGATGGCGGCGGGCACGATGGTCTCCCGCCTCACCGGCTTCGTCCGCTCCGCGCTGATCGTTTCAGCACTGGGCACGGCACTCCTTGGTGACACCTTCCAGGTCGCTTACCAGTTGCCGACCATGATCTACATCCTCACCGTCGGCGGCGGCCTCAACTCCGTCTTCGTGCCTCAGCTCGTCCGTGCCATGAAGGAGGACGAGGACGGGGGCGAGGCCTTCGCCAACCGGCTGCTGACGCTGGTGATCGTGGCGCTCGCGGCGCTCACCGCGGCCGCTGTCTTCGCCGCGCCGCTGCTGGTGCGTGTGCTGTCGGTGAAGGTGGCCGATGACCCGGCCGCCAACGAGGTCGCCGTCACCTTCACCCGCTACTTCCTGCCCTCGATCTTCTTCATGGGCATCCACGTGGTGATGGGCCAGATCCTCAACGCCCGCGGCAAGTTCGGCGCGATGATGTGGACCCCGGTCCTCAACAACATCGTCATCATCGTGACGCTGGGCATGTTCCTGTGGGTGTACGGCACCTCGGCGAGCTCCGGCATGACGGTCACGAACATCCCGCCGGAGGGCCAGCGGCTCCTCGGCATCGGCGTCCTCCTCGGACTCGTGGTCCAGGCGCTGGCGATGATCCCGTACCTGCGTGAGACCGGGTTCCGGCTGCGGCTGCGTTTCGACTGGAAGGGCCACGGTCTCGGCAAGGCGGCAATGCTCGCCAAGTGGACGGTGCTGTTCGTCCTCGCGAACCAGGCGGGCGCCCTCGTCGTCACGCAGCTGGCCACCGCGGCCGTCAAGGACACCAACATCGCCGGCACCGGCTTCAGCGCCTACGCCAACGCCCAGCTGATCTGGGGTCTGCCGCAGGCCATCATCACCGTCTCCCTGATGGCGGCCCTGCTGCCGCGTATCTCCCGCTCGGCGGCCGAGGACGACGGGGGTGCCGTCCGCGACGACATCTCCCAGGGCCTGCGCACCACGGCTGTCGCCATCGTCCCGATCGCCTTCGGCTTCCTCGCCCTCGGCATCCCGATGTGCACGCTGATCTTCGGCACCTCGGGCACCGGCGCCGCCACCAACATGGGTTACATGCTGATGGCGTTCGGCCTCGGTCTGATCCCGTACTCCGTGCAGTACGTCGTCCTGCGCGCCTTCTACGCCTACGAGGACACCCGGACGCCCTTCTACAACACGGTCATCGTGGCGGCGTTCAACGCGGGCGCCTCGGCACTCTGCTACCTGGTCCTGCCGCCCCGCTGGGCCGTGGCCGGCATGGCCGCCTCGTACGGCCTCGCCTACGCGATCGGCGTCGGCGTCGCCTGGAACCGGCTACGCAAGCGGCTGGGCGGCGATCTGGACGGCGCACGCGTCCTGCGGACGTACGCCAGGCTCTGCATCGCCTCGGTGCCCGCGGCGGCCCTCAGCGGCGCGGCCTGCTACGAGATCGGCCACATGCTCGGCCAGGGTGTCGTCGGATCCCTCGCGGCCCTGCTGGCCGGCAGCGCGGTCCTGCTCGGGATCTTCTTCTTGGCCGCCCGCAAGATGCGTATCGAGGAGCTGAACTCGCTGGTCGGCATGGTCCGCGGACGTCTGGGGCGCTGACGCGGGGGTAAGCGCACAACCATCGTCCGCCATCGTGTGTCGTGCATACCGGCGGACTGTGGGCACAATTGGTTTCGGCGTCGGACAGCGCGCACGGATGTTGGTCGGCGCGCAATGAATGGGGAGGCAGGAACGACGGTGGCGGAACGGAGCACGGCTGCCGTCGACGTGGCAGACAACAGCGGCGACGAACCGCTGACCGCAGAGGCGGACCAGTCCACGGCCGACGGGGTGGCCCAGAACCGGGAGCGGGACACGGAGATCGACGAGGCACAGGGGAGTGGCGGGACCGAGGGTCCCGGGAAAGCCTCACCACCCGAGCTGCACAGCGGCCACAAACTCGCCAGACGGTACCGGCTCGAGGAGTGCGTCACCCGTCTGGACGGATTCAGCAGTTGGCGCGCCGTGGACGAGAAGCTTCGCCGCGCCGTCGGCGTCCACCTCCTGCCCGCGGACCACTCGCGGGCACGTTCGGTGCTGGCCGCAGCGCGTTCCTCGGCGTTGCTCGGTGATCCGCGCTTCGTCCAAGTACTCGACGCCGTCGAGGAGAACGACCTCGTCTACGTCGTCCACGAGTGGCTGCCCGACGCCGTCGAGCTGACCACGCTGCTTGCCTCCGGCCCGCTGGAGCCGCACGACGCCTACCAGATGGTCAGTCAGATCGCCTCCGCGATGGCTGCAGCACACCGTGAGGGCCTGGCGCATCTGCGGCTGAACCCGAACGCCGTGCTGCGCACCTCAAGCGGCCAGTGGCGCATCCGTGGCCTCGCCGTGAACGCCGCGCTGCGCGGCATCAGTTCCGACACCCCGCAGCGCACCGACACGGAGTCCGTCGGCGCGCTCCTGTACGCCGGGCTCACGCAGCGCTGGCCCTACGAGAGCGACGCCTACGGTCTGTCGGGGCTGCCCAAGGACGTCGGCCTGATCGCACCCGACCAGGTGCGGGCCGGTGTCCACCGCGGTCTGTCCGAGCTCTCCATGCGCGCTCTCGTCAACGACGGGGCGACCGCCTCCCGTCACGAGTCCCCGTGCACGACGCCGGAGGAGCTGGTGAAAGCGATCGGCGAGATGCCCCGCATCCGCCCGCCGGAGCCTGCGTTCACCGCACCACCGGAGTACCAGCGCACCACGTACCAGCAGGGCACCTACGGCCGGCCGGCGCCGCACCCCGGCGCCACCCAGCCGGTACCGACTCCTCCGGCCCCGCTGCAGAGCCGCACTGGCAAGGCCCTGAAATGGGCCGTCTCGGCCCTCCTCATCGCCGCCCTGGGTCTGGGGAGCTGGCAGCTCGCGGACGCGCTCATGGACAACGGCAACAAGTCCGACGACACGAACAAGACGCAGACGACGGACGGGGGCGACAAGAACAGCGCGGCACCCAAGCCGGTCAAGACCCTCCAGATCCAGAGGGCTCAGGAGTACGTCGCCAAGGGTGACGCCCAGCATCCCAACGACGTCGACAAGACGTACGACAAGGACAGCTCCACGTACTGGCGCACCGCCAGCTTCAAGGACGGCCCGGACATGAACCCGGTCTTCAAGCCCGGTGTCGGCATCGTCTACGACTTCGGCTCGGAGCAGGAGGTTTCCGCCGCTTCGATAGGGCTCCTGTTCGGCGGCGACCACACGACGGTCATGCTCTACGCGACCGACTCCATGAGCTCCTCGGTTCCGCTGACTTCGATGACGAAATTGGGATCCGCGACAACGTCCAGCACGTCTGCCAAGGTGGCGGTCGCCAAGCCGGTGAAGAGCCGGTACGTACTGGTGTGGTTCACCGCGCTGCCGTACGCGCAGGGGGACTCGTACAGCGACCCGGGCTACAAGCAGGCCGTGACGGACCTGAAGTTCACCGGCTGACAACGCACCGCATCCCAGGGGAGGGGGTCCGATGGCAAATGACACCGCATACGGCGACACAAGCGATCAGGACCTCCTGGCCCGCCATGTAGAGGGCGACCCGGACGCCTTCGGCGAGCTTGTGCGGCGGCATCGTGACCGTCTGTGGGCGGTGGCCCTGCGGACGCTGGGGGACCGCGAGGAGGCCGCTGACGCCGTTCAGGACGCTCTTGTGTCCGCCTACCGGGCCGCCCACACCTTCCGGGGGCAGTCGGCCGTCACGACGTGGCTGCACCGGATCACGGTGAACGCCTGTCTCGACCGCGCCCGCAAGGCTGCCTCGCGCAAGACATCCCCGGTCGACGACACCGAACGGCTGGAGCAACTGCTGGAGCCGCACGAGGAGGCATCGGCTCCGGCGGAGCGCAATGATCTGCACCGGCAGCTGTTGGAGGCGCTGGGCACCTTGCCACCCGACCAGCGCGCCGCCCTCGTCCTCGTCGACATGCAGGGATACCCCGTCGCCGAAGCCGCGCGCGTGCTCGATGTCCCGACCGGCACCGTGAAGAGCCGCTGCGCCCGCGGCAGAGCCAGACTCCTGCCGCTCCTCACCCATCTACGGCCGGATAACGCCGGTGGCGGCAAGGAACAGGGTGAGAGGCGGAACCGGACTCAGGGGACATCCGTCCCACCGGCAGCGGGACCGCCGACTGCCGGTCCACGCGATACGGGGCCGGATACAGGGCCAAGCGATTCAGCTGCTGTGAAGGGCGGAGGTGGGCGAGCGTGACATCCACGACGGACATGACCGGACACCCGGACGTCGCCGAAATCTCCGACCTCACCGAAGGGCTGCTCCCGCCGTCCCGGACTGCCGACGTACGCAGGCATCTCACCGAGTGCGAGCTCTGCGCGGACGTGTATGCGTCGCTGGAGGAGATCCGAGGGCTGCTCGGTTCAATGCCGGGCCCGACACGTATGCCCGCCGACGTCGCAGGCCGGATTGATGCCGCCCTCGCGGCCGAGGCACTGCTGAACGCGACAGCACCCGATGCCACGGACGCCCCGGTGCTCGTCGGTGTTGCCCGTTCCATGGACGACGTCGGCGACAGTGCGCGTGTTTCACGTGAAACATCGGCAACGGCAGACCGCCCCGCAGGACATTCCCGTGCCTCCACCACCGGACCAGGTCGCAAGCAGCGTAAGAGGGGCGGTCGCCGCAGGGTCGCCATCCTGGGCACCGTGTTCACGGTCGCCGCACTGGGCTTCGGTTCTGTCCTGTGGTCGTCGCTGAACGACGGGAAACCGCCGGCTTCCGAGGCTCAGGGCCGCGCCACCGCGGACACTTTCTCGGAGCCCAAGCTGGAGGCACAGGTCACCGGTCTCCTCAAGAGCCAGGGTTCGGGCAGCGGCTCCCATGCTCCGCACAGTCTCGGTGTGGAGGGCGGCACCAACCAACCCAAGGTCTTCAAGGAGCCCACGGTCCCGGACTGCATCCGCAATGGCATCGGGCGCACCGACCCGGCGCTCGCGACGAAGGAAGGCACCTACAAGGGGACGGACGTCCTGCTTGTGGTCATGTCCGACGCCTCCGCCAGCAACAAGGTGACCGCATACCTCGTGGATGCGAGCTGTGTAAGTCATGCGTCCTCCGCCAAGGCGAAGGTTCTTCTGATGCACTCCTACACCCGTCCCTGAACGCACACGCTTCGTCTCCGTCCTGCGTGATATCCCGTACCGTGTCGCGTCCTCGTGTGCCCGGACACAGTGGGAATGCGCGCCCCTTAGGATCCGTTGGGTGGGGTGAGAGTTCTGAGAGGGGCTCCCCCGGTCCGACGACGCAGTCCAGAGACGAGGAAACAAGCCGTGAGCGACGTCCGTAACGTGATCATCATCGGCTCCGGGCCCGCCGGCTACACGGCGGCGCTCTACACCGCGCGCGCGTCGCTGAAGCCGCTGGTGTTCGAGGGCGCAGTCACCGCCGGTGGCGCGCTGATGAACACCACCGACGTGGAGAACTTCCCCGGTTTCCGGGACGGCATCATGGGTCCCGACCTCATGGACAATATGCGCGCACAGGCCGAGCGCTTCGGTGCCGAGCTCGTCCCGGACGACGTCGTCTCCGTCGATCTCACCGGTGAGATCAAGACCGTCACCGACACCGCAGGCACCGTGCACAAGGCGAAGGCCATCATCGTCACCACCGGCTCCCAGCACCGCAAGCTCGGCCTGCCGAACGAGGACGCGCTCTCCGGGCGCGGTGTCTCCTGGTGCGCCACGTGTGACGGCTTCTTCTTCAAGGACCAGGACATCGCCGTGATCGGCGGCGGTGACACCGCGATGGAGGAGGCCACCTTCCTCTCCCGCTTCGCCAAGTCCGTGACGATCGTCCACCGCCGGGACAGCCTGCGCGCCTCCAAGGCGATGCAGGAGCGCGCCTTCGCCGACCCGAAGATCAAGTTCGTGTGGGACAGCGAGGTCGCCGAGGTCCAGGGCGACCAGAAGCTCTCCGGTCTGAAGCTGCGCAACATCAAGAACGGCGAGCTCTCGGATCTGGCGGTCACCGGGCTGTTCATCGCTATCGGCCACGACCCTCGCACCGAACTCTTCAAGGGCCAGCTCGACCTCGACGAGGAGGGCTACCTCAAGGTCGCCGCTCCTTCCACCCGCACCAACCTGACCGGTGTCTTCGCCGCGGGTGACGTGGTCGACCACACCTACCGCCAGGCGATCACCGCGTCTGGCACCGGTTGCTCCGCCGCGCTCGACGCCGAGCGCTACCTCGCCGCCCTGGCGGACGAGGAGCAGGCCGAGCCCGAGAAGACCTCTGTCTGACCCCCATCCGCCCCACGCACCAACCAGTTAAGGAGCCCGCCGTGGCCGGCACCCTGAAGAACGTGACCGACGACTCCTTCGAGCAGGACGTCCTCAAGAGCGACAAGCCCGTACTGGTGGACTTCTGGGCCGCCTGGTGCGGTCCGTGCCGCCAGATCGCGCCGTCCCTCGAGGCGATCGCCGCCGAGTACGGCGACAAGATCGAGGTCGTCAAGCTCAACATCGACGAGAACCCGGGTACGGCCGCCAAGTACGGCGTCATGTCCATCCCGACGCTGAACGTCTATCAGGCCGGCGAGGTCGCCAAGACCATCGTCGGTGCGAAGCCGAAGGCCGCGATCGTCCGCGACCTCGAGGACTTCATCGCCGAGTAGTCGACGAAGCCGTCGAGTCGGCGGCGATGTTTCACGTGAAACACGAATGGGCCAACCCCCAGGGGTCGGCCCATTCGCTTGTCCGGACGCTTTTCACAGCGGCCTGAGCACCGGCTCCTTCTGTACAGCCCCCAGCAGCCGGTCGAGTGCCATCTCCACGTCTTCCTTCCAGGAGAGCGTCGTCCGCAGCTCCAGCCTCAGACGGGGGTAAGTCGGATGAGGGCGGACCGTCTTGAAGCCCACGGCCAGGAGATGGTCGGCCGGCAGGACACAAGCGGGTTCCTTCCACCGTGCGTCCCCGAAGGCCTCGATTGCCTTGAAGCCCCGTCGCAATAGATCCTTGGCAACCGTCTGCACCATGACCCGCCCCAGCCCCTGACCCTGATAGCCCGGCATGATGAACGACGTCATCAGCTGTACCGCGTCCGGCGAGACGGGGCTCGTGGGGAAGGCCGTGGAGCGGGGAACGTAGGCCGGAGGGGCGTACAGGACAAAGCCCACCGGTACATCGTCGACGTAGACAACTCGGCCGCAGGATCCCCAGTCCAGCAGGACCGCCGAGATCCACGCTTCCTTCTCCAGGGCGGGTGTGCCCGCCTTTACCGCGGCCTCACCGCTGACTGGGTCCAGCTCCCAGAAGACGCACGCGCGACAGCGCTTGGGAAGGTCCTGAAGGTTGTCCAGCGTGAGCGGTACGAGCCGACGCCCCATGAAGGCTGTTCCTCGCTTCCTTCGCCCGCAGCGTCGCGGGCGGCTGTCAGAGCGCTCCGTTCTCTGAGGAGGCTGCCGACGAAGCCGCCGACCGCGCCCAGCCCCAGGCCCGCGCTCACCAGTCCGGTGCGGCTCATCGTTCGCATGGCCCCTGCCTCCCTCTCAGAGGTACTGCCAGGTGGATGCGCCATACCCGAACGCATCGTATCCACGAAGCGATTCCATCGATACCGCCTGAAAGCAAAAGAGCGGGCCGTGTTCCGGTACACACCGGACACGGCCCGCTCTCCCGGCCCACCGAGCGAAACCGCTCAGTCGGCCACAGCCTGTCTAGGCCTCGAGGTCCTCGGGATCGTCCTCCAGAAGGCTCTTCTGCAGGACTGGCCCCTCGCCGGGCGCGAGGCTGCTGAGAATCCGCTCGAGGTCCTCCATGGAGGCGAACTCAACGGTGATCTTGCCCTTTTTCTGTCCCAGGTCGACCTTCACCCGCGTCTCGAAACGGTCCGAGAGACGGGTCGCGAGGTCGGTCAGCGCCGGGGAGACCCGGGCGCCGGCCCGCGGCCCCTTGGACCGCTGAGCCGTCTGCGGCCGCGACCCCATGAGGGTCACGATCTCCTCGACGGCTCGCACGGACAGGCCCTCGGCCACGATCCGGTGGGCCAGCCGGTCCTGCTCCTCCGAGTCCTCGACGGAGAGCAGCGCCCTCGCATGACCGGCGGAGAGAACCCCAGCGGCCACACGGCGCTGAACCGCCGGCGAGAGCTTCAGCAGACGCAGGGTGTTGGAGACCTGCGGACGGGAACGACCGATCCGGTCGGCCAGCTGGTCGTGGGTGCAGTTGAAGTCCTTCAGAAGCTGGTCGTAGGCGGCGGCCTCCTCCAGCGGATTCAGCTGCGCCCGATGCAGGTTCTCCAGGAGGGCGTCCAGGAGAAGCTTCTCGTCCTCCGTGGCCCGCACGATCGCCGGGATGGCATCGAGCCCCGCCTCACGGCAGGCCCGCCAGCGCCGCTCGCCCATGATGAGCTCATAGCGGGCAGGGCCCAACTGCCGTACGACGACCGGCTGGAGGAGACCGACCTCCTGGATGGAGGTGACCAGTTCCTGCAGCGCGTCCTCGTCGAAGACCTCGCGCGGCTGGCGCGGGTTCGGCGTGATGGAGTCGAGAGGGAGTTCCGCGAAGTAGGCGCCCATGGGAGGCGCGGGCGCCTCCGCAACGCCGTTCAGCGACGGCTCCTCGGTTTCATATGAAACAGGCGGCAACGTGGCCACCTTCGCCGCGGCCACCCCACGGTCGGTCGTCAGCACCGGGACTGCCGATGGAGACGCCGATCCAGCGCCCCCCATCGCGGCCGGGGTCGGCGTCTTCTCCGTCGGGGCAGCAGGGATCAGTGCGCCGAGACCACGGCCCAAACCCCTCCGTCGCTCGCTCACTGAATCCCCTCCACCATGCTCGGATCACTCTGGGCGCCGATGTGGGCATGCGGCGCGTCATAGGCCACGCCGACACCCTTCAGCGCGATTTCTCGTGCAGCCTCAAGATAGGACAGGGCACCGCTCGATCCCGGATCGTAGGTCAGCACCGTCTGCCCATAGCTCGGCGCCTCGGAGATGCGGACCGAACGGGGAATGCTCGTCCGCAGCACCTCTTCGCCGAAGTGGCTCCGCACCTCGTCGGCGACCTGGGACGCGAGGCGCGTCCGGCCGTCGTACATGGTGAGCAGGATCGTCGATACATGCAAGGTGGGGTTGAGGTGCCCCCGCACCAGGTCGACATTGCGCAGCAGCTGGCCCAGCCCCTCCAGCGCGTAGTACTCGCACTGGATCGGGATGAGGACCTCCGCGCCGGCCACCAGCGCGTTGACCGTCAGCAGGCCGAGCGAAGGGGGACAGTCGATCAGGATGTAGTCCAGAGGCTGCTCATAGGCCTGGATGGCTCGCTGCAGCCTGCTCTCCCGTGCCACCAGAGACACCAACTCGATCTCCGCACCGGCGAGATCGATCGTGGCGGGGGCGCAGAAGAGACCCTCGACATCGGGGACCGGCTGGACGACCTCCGCGAGGGGCCTGCTTTCGACCAGGACGTCGTAGATGGACGGGACTTCGGCGTGATGGTCGATCCCCAGGGCTGTGGATGCGTTGCCCTGAGGGTCGAGGTCGATCACCAGGACACGGCCACCGTGCAGGGCCAGGGAGGCGGCGAGATTGACGGTTGTCGTCGTCTTGCCGACACCGCCCTTCTGGTTGGCGACCACCATGACGCGTGTCTGCTCGGGCCGTGGCAGGCCCTCGCCTGCGCGGCCGAGAGCCTCCACCGCCAGTTGGGCAGCACGACCGATCGGAGTGTCGTCCATCGGGGGCGGTGTTTCACGTGAAACATCCTCCCCCATCGACTCGGTACGGGGACCGGGGACCGGATCGGTCATCGGTCCCGCGATGTTGGCGTCGGACCGCAAGGATTCACTCTCCTCGACTTCAGGCTCGCAATGAACAGAGCCTCCCATGTCTTCGGGGTCGCGAACCAGTGAGGCCTGTTGTTCTGTGGAGAAATCCACCTCTGTGGACAACTCGACCCCCCTCACGGGGGACCGAGTGCCGTCGGATACGGATGCCTCTCCGAGTGAACCGAGAGGCTTACGGTCGCGGGGTTCGGCCGCGGCGCGACCGCGGCTGATGATGCCGTGCAGCAGTGAGCGACGTTTCACGTGAAACACGATGCACAGCGGCGATGGCCGAACTGTCGCGACACTCCGGCGTGCGTAGGTTTGGCAGCTTGTGTGGAGTACGTCTCGTCGTCAACCGGATCAGCGGCGCCGCCGCGTCCGCCCCGTCCGAGCGGCCTTTGCCTTCTTCGCTGCGAAGCGCACACCACCGGGGCTCTCCCCGACCACGACCCGTACGACCGTGGACAGAGGATCCACCACTCCTTCGCCCACATGCAGGATGGACGTCTCCACGGCACCGAGCTTGCTGAGCGCCGTGGACGCGCTCTTCAGCTCCTCCTCGGCAGTGTCGCCCTTGAGCGCAAGCATCTCCCCGTACGGCCGCAGCAGCGGAATGCCCCACGTGGCCAGTCGGTCCAGCGGGGCCACGGCGCGTGCCGTCACGACGTGCACCGGCGGCACCTTGCCCATGACCTCCTCGGCACGGCCACGGACGACCGTCACATGGTCCAGGCCGAGCAGCTCCACGACCTCCGTGAGGAAGTTCGTACGCCGCAGCAGAGGCTCCAGCAACGTGATCTTCAGGTCCTCACGGACGAGCGCCAGGGGAATGCCCGGCAGACCTGCACCCGAGCCGACATCGCACACCGTCACGCCCTCGGGCACGACCTCGCAAAGCACCGCGCAGTTCAGCAGGTGCCGCTCCCACAGCCGAGGCACCTCACGCGGGCCGATCAGACCGCGCTGCACGCCCGCCTCAGCGAGCAGCTCCGCATAGCGGACCGCGTCCGCAAAGCGATCACCGAACACCTCGCGCGCCTGCTCGGGCGCAGGGGGAAGCTCCGCTGCCTCCGTCACGGGGGACCGTCCTTCCGTACCGCATCAGCGCACCGGGCGCCGACCATCAGAACTATCAGGCTGACAAAGCTCGGCCCCGCCTGCGCTACAGACGGGGCCGGAGAGTACGGACCGATCAGGCCGGGAGCACGACGACGAAGCGCTGCGGCTCCTCGCCCTCGGACTCACTGCGCAAGCCCGCGGCCTTGACGGCGTCGTGCACGACCTTGCGCTCGAACGGCGTCATCGGCTTCATCTTCACGGGCTCGCCGGTGCTCCTGACCTCGGCAGCAGCCTTCGCACCCAGCTCGGAAAGCTCGGCGCGCTTCTTGGCTCGGTAACCGCCGATGTCCAGCATCAGCCGACTGCGGTCCCCGGTCTCCCGGTGCACGGCCAGGCGCGTGAGCTCCTGAAGCGCCTCCAGCACCTCACCGTCACGGCCGACCAGCTTCTGCAGGTCGCGGCTGCCCGAGTCGCTGATGATCGAGACAGCGGCGCGGTCGGCCTCGACGTCCATGTCGATGTCGCCGTCGAGATCGGCGATGTCCAGCAGACCCTCGAGGTAGTCCGCCGCGATCTCGCCCTCCTGCTCCAGGCGGGTAAGGGTGTCTGCACCCTCGGCAGCGGCGGAGGTGGTGCCTTCCGTCACGGGATGGGCTCCTTCTTACTTCTTGGACGGGGACTTGGGGCGCTGCGGGCCCTTGCGCTGCCCGGACTGGGCCTTGCTGCGGCTGCCACTGCCACTGCCGGGCTTCGGCTCGGCCTTCTTGGCAGCGGCGGAGGGCTTGGCGTCCTCCGGCTCGTCGGACTTGCTCAGCGACGTAGTCGGCTCGGGATCACCGGCCGCCTTCGGACCGCCGGACTGACGCTGGGACTTGCTCTGCCGCTTGGGCTGCTGGCGCTTGGGAGCGGCCGCAGTGCCGGTCGTCGGCGTACCGTCCTCGGACTGGGCGGCGGCAGCGCTCTCGCTCTTCATCACGGTGCCGTCGGTCTGAGCAGCGAGACCCGCCTTGTTCAGGGCGTTGATGAACTTGCGCTCGAACTCGTTGCGGTCACGGCCCTTGGTGACAATCGCCTTGATGATCGTGCGCTCGCTGCGCTTGCGGGCCTTGCCGTGGTTCGTGACGTGCTTGGTCAGGCGCTCCAGGTAGGCGGCCTGGGCCTTGGAACCCGGGGTCGGGTTGTTGTGGATGACGTACATCTGCTGGCCCATGGTCCACACGTTGGTGGTCAGCCAGTAGACGAGGACACCGACCGGGAAGTTGATGCCGAACACGGCGAACATGACCGGGAAGACGTACATCAGCATCTTCTGCTGCTGCATGAACGGCGTCTTCACCGTCGTGTCGACGTTCTTCGTCATCAGCTGACGCTGCGTGTAGAACTGCGACGCCGACATCAGGACGATCATGATCGCGGTGACGACGCGGACGTCGGTGAGGGAGGCACCGAGCGACTCCACCTTCGCCGAGCTGTCGGTGAACTTCGCCGCCAGCGGAGCACCGAAGATGTGCGCCTTACGGGCACTGGCGAGCAGCGAGTCGTTGATGACACCGATCGTCGAACCAGTCGCGATGCCGTTGAGCACGTGGTACAGCGCGAAGAAGAACGGCGACTGCGCCAGGATGGGAAGGCACGAGGAGAGCGGGTTGGTACCCGTCTCCTTGTACAGCTTCATCATCTCTTCGGACTGGCGCTGCTTGTCGCTCTTGTAGCGCTCCTGGATCTTCTTCATCTCGGGCTGCAGCGTCTGCATGGCTCGAGTCGACTTGATCTGCTTCACGAAGAGCGGGATCAAGCAGATACGGATCAGAATCACCAGGGACACGATGGACAGGCCCCAGGCCCAGCCCGTGTCGGGACCGAAGATCTTCCCGTACATCGAGTGGAACTGGACGATGACCCATGAAACGGGTGTCGTGATGAAGCTGAAGAGGCTGGCAATCGTGTCCACTAATCATGCTCCTTGGGCATGGGACGAGGTCTCTGCGGCCGGGCTCGAAGGAACATTCTCCTCGGTGGCCGGTTCGCCGGCGGAGGGCCCGCCCTTGCGTGCACGCCAGGCGCCACGCAGCATTTCGTGCCACCGCGGACGCTTGCGCGGCGGAACATGGTCCACACCACCCAGCGACCACGGATTGCACCGCAGGATGCGCCAGGCCGTGAGCGCCGTGCCCTTGATCGCACCATGCCGGTCGATGGCCGTATAGCCGTAGTGGGAACACGACGGGTAGTACTTGCACACCGGCCCGAGCAGCGGACTGATGGTCCACTGGTACAGCTTGATCAGAGCCAGCAGCGGGTACTTCATCGCGCGCCCCCTCCCAGCAACCGCTCGATGGCGGCATCCAGGTCTCGGGCCAGTTGTGCATGGTCGGCGTCGCCCGCACCGGGCAGCGCTCGTACGACTACCAGGCTACCGGGAGGCAACAGGGCGACTCGGTCGCGCATCAGGTGACGCAGTCTGCGCTTGACCTTGTTGCGTACCACCGCACCGCCCACGGCTTTGCTCACGACGAAACCCGCACGCGTCGGGGGAGCGCTCTCCCCAGGCGCGTGCGGGTCCGTGGTACCGCTACGAAGATGGACGACAAGGGACGGGCGTCCGGCCCGGCGCCCTCGTCGTACTGCGGTCGCGAAGTCCTCGCGCCGCCTCAGCCGATGCTCGGTAGGCAGCACGACGTCATGACCTGATCAGAATCAGGCGGACAGGCTGGCGCGACCCTTGCTGCGGCGGTTCGCGAGAATCGCGCGGCCGGCACGGGTGCGCATCCGCAGGCGGAAGCCGTGGGTCTTCGCACGACGACGGTTGTTCGGCTGGAAGGTGCGCTTGCTCACTCGGGGGCTCCAGAAATCAAATCGGTGGTGGCGGGTGCCGTTCTGGCTGTCACCGTGCGCCCACGAGTAGCTCGCAGTTACGCCCGAGTGCACCGCTTCCCGATCACCTGACGCGATCTGTGCCCATCGGAGGCAGGCGGCAGCAGCCATCGACAACTCGACCTGGTTACGGTACGCGGGGCTACGCCATCCGGTCAAACCAGCGGTCACTGGGAGACACTATCCACAGCCTGGGGACAACAACTTGAACCGCACCCGTCGCCCTGACTACCGTGGCTGAACTCCGATTCGTTCCCTTGTACCTGCCCCACCCCATTTGAATCCCGACCCGTCCCACAATCACACGTTCGTGGGACCCGTGAGAGAGCGTGCCCTGTGGCTGACGTACCTGCCGATCTTGCCGCAGTGTGGCCACGAGTATTGGAGCAACTCCTCGGCGAGGGCCGTGGGCAAGGTGTGGAGACGAAGGACGAGCACTGGATCCGGCGCTGCCAGCCACTCGCGCTGGTCGCCGACACCGCACTGCTCGCCGTACCGAACGAGTTCGCGAAGGGCGTGCTCGAAGGCCGCCTCGCCCCGATCGTCAGCGAGACGCTGAGCCGCGAGTGCGGCCGCCCGATCCGCATCGCGATCACCGTCGACGACTCCGCGGGCGAACCCCCCGCCCCGCCGGCGCCGCCGACCCGCCCCCAACCTCGCTACGAGGAGCCCGAGCTCCCCGCCGGACAGTACGACGGCTACGGCCGCCACCGCACCGACGACCACCGGGGGAACCGCCCCGAGCACCTCCCCGGCGACCCGGGCGACCAGCTCCCCACCGCCCGCCCGGCCTACCCCTCGGAGTACCAGCGCCCCGAGCCCGGCGCCTGGCCACGCCCCTCGCAGGACGAGTACAGCTGGCAGCAGCAGCGCCTCGGCTTCCCCGAGCGGGACCCTTACGCGTCGCCGCCACAGGACCCGTACAACCCCCCGGCACGGGACTCGTACGCCCCGCCCTCCCAGGACTACCGTCCGCAGTCGATGGAGCGCCCGCCGTACGACTCACAGCGCCCCGACTACGACCAGCCACGCTCCGACTACGAGCAGACCCGCCCGGACTACGACCAGCCGCGCCCCGACTACGACCAGCGCGACACCCGCCGAGACCTCCCCGAGCAGCCGTCCGGCTCCGGACACGTGCACCGCGGCGGCCCGGTCGGCTCCTCGCTGCCCGCCTCGAGCGGTGCCCCCGGCCCGCTTGCCGCCAAACCCGCACCAGCCACCGGACCCGGTGAGCCCACCGCGCGCCTGAACCCGAAGTACCTCTTCGACACGTTCGTCATCGGCGCCTCGAACCGCTTCGCGCACGCCGCCGCTGTCGCCGTCGCCGAGGCACCGGCAAAGGCGTACAACCCCCTGTTCATCTACGGGGAGTCCGGTCTAGGCAAGACGCACCTGCTGCACGCCATCGGGCACTACGCGCGCAGCCTCTACCCGGGCACGCGTGTGCGTTATGTGAGCTCGGAGGAGTTCACCAACGAGTTCATCAACTCCATCCGCGACGGCAAGGGCGACAGCTTCCGCAAGCGCTACCGCGAGATGGACATCCTGCTCGTCGACGACATCCAGTTCCTCGCGGACAAGGAGTCGACGCAGGAGGAGTTCTTCCACACCTTCAACACGCTCCACAACGCCAACAAGCAGATCGTGCTCTCCAGCGACCGGCCGCCCAAGCAGCTGGTGACGCTGGAGGACCGGCTGCGGAACCGTTTCGAGTGGGGCCTGATCACCGACGTCCAGCCGCCCGAGCTGGAGACGCGCATCGCGATCCTCCGCAAGAAGGCGGTGCAGGAGCAGCTCAACGCCCCGCCGGAGGTACTGGAGTTCATCGCCTCCCGCATCTCGCGCAACATCCGCGAGCTGGAGGGCGCACTGATCCGGGTGACCGCGTTCGCGTCGCTCAACCGGCAGCCGGTGGACCTGGGCCTGACGGAGATCGTCCTCAAGGACCTGATCCCCGGCGGCGAGGATTCGGCCCCCGAGATCACGTCCACAGCCATCATGAGCGCGACCGCCGACTACTTCGGACTCACCGTCGAGGACCTGTGCGGCACCTCCCGCGGCCGCGCCCTGGTGACAGCCCGCCAGATCGCCATGTACCTGTGCCGCGAGCTGACGGACCTCTCCCTGCCGAAGATCGGCGCGCTGTTCGGCGGCCGCGACCACACCACGGTCATGCACGCGGACCGCAAGATCCGCAATCTGATGGCCGAGCGACGCTCCATCTACAACCAGGTGACCGAGCTGACCAACCGCATCAAGAACGGCTGACAGCCGCTCCTGCACGTCCCTGACCCGTCCCAGACGCGTCACCCAGGGCGCCCCCGGAGGAGATCCGGAGGGCGCCCTTCTTCGTGTCGGCGTTGTCCGCTGTTCGATTAACTGCCGCGTTACGGCCACTCTCCACAGATTGCGCTACTTTCTTGCGTCCACATCCTGGGGACTGCGGAGTTGTCCAGATCCCGATCCACAGGACACCTGTTGAAGAACCATCAACCCAGGTCAAGTGGCTGTGGATTGGTGGATGAAGGATCTCCACAGACTGTGGACAGACGAGTGATCCACAAGCTGTGCACGAAGTTGTCCACCGGCAACCCACAGGCGAGACCCGGTTGTCCCCAGCGATCAATGACTTCTCCACATCGCTGTCCACTGTTCGGCAACGTGACGCGCCTGATCACCGCGTCGAGTGAAAGCCGTCACACAAAGGTGCCGGGTTGGGCTGTGGGAAAGGTGGGTAAAGCTGGGGACGGCGCTGGGGAGAAGTCGCCTCAGGCTGTGCACGGGGTGTGCAGAACTTTCCGTTCTCCACAGAACCCCGGAGTTGTCCACCGGCTCCGCCCACAGGCCCCGTGGACAAAATCTCGCCTCTGAGCTGGGAAAACAGGGTTATCCACGGTTTCCACAGCCCCTACTACTACTCCCAACTAGAGAGAGCAAGAAGTTCGCTTCGAAGGGGGTCCTGTGCACAACTTGCCGTCCGGCTCCCGGCTGCCCCTCGTCACGACTTGACCCCGAGAGGCACCTACTGTCAGTGCCGTGCGTCAGACTGTTCCCCGGTGTCCTTCCCAGCACAGGGACCGACGACACCGAGACAGACGACGAAGCCAGGCAGGGCGAGAAGCGCCGGCAACAGCAGGAGGCGGCAACAGTGAAGATCCGGGTGGAACGCGACGTACTCGCGGAGGCAGTGGCCTGGGCGGCACGCAGCCTCCCGGCCCGTCCGCCGGCGCCTGTCCTCGCCGGCCTCCTGCTGAAGGCCGAGGACGGCGTTCTCAGCCTCTCCAGCTTCGACTACGAGGTCTCGGCGCGTGTGTCCGTGGAGGCGGAGGTCGAGGAGGAGGGCACCGTCCTGGTGTCAGGCCGGCTGCTCGCCGACATCTCCCGCGCCCTCCCCAACCGCCCGGTGGAGATTTCCACAGACGGTGTACGGGCGACTGTGGTCTGCGGTTCCTCCCGGTTCACACTCCACACCCTGCCTGTGGAGGAGTATCCGGCGCTGCCGCAGATGCCGAACGCCACGGGCACCGTGCCCGGTGAGGTCTTCGCCTCCGCGGCCGCCCAGGTGGCCATCGCGGCCGGCCGTGACGACACGCTGCCCGTCCTGACCGGTGTGCGCATCGAGATCGAGGGCGACACGGTCACCCTGGCTTCCACCGACCGCTACCGCTTCGCGGTCCGGGAGTTCCTGTGGAAGCCGGAGAACCCGGACGCCTCCGCGGTTGCCCTGGTGCCCGCCAAGACGCTTCTGGACACCGCCAAGGCACTCACGAGTGGCGACAGCGTGATCCTGGCGCTGTCCGGCTCGGGTGCGGGCGAGGGGCTGATCGGTTTCGAGGGTGCGGGCCGTCGTACGACGACGCGTCTGCTCGAGGGCGACCTCCCGAAGTACCGCACGCTGTTCCCGACGGAGTTCAACACGGTCGCGGTCATCGAGACGGCCCCCTTCGTGGAGGCCGTCAAGCGTGTGGCTCTGGTCGCCGAGCGCAACACCCCGGTCCGGCTCAGCTTCGAGCAGGGCGTGCTGATCCTGGAGGCCGGCTCCAGCGACGATGCACAGGCTGTGGAAAGGGTGGATGCGCAGCTGGAGGGCGACGACATCTCCATCGCCTTCAACCCGACGTTCCTGCTGGACGGGCTCAGCGCCATCGACTCCCCGGTGGCCCAGCTGTCGTTCACGACGTCCACCAAGCCGGCGCTGCTCAGCGGCAAGCCCGCACTGGACGCGGAGGCGGACGAGGCCTACAAGTACCTGATCATGCCGGTGCGGCTCAGCGGCTGATCACTCTCCTCAGAGAACCCGCAGGTCGGGGCGTACGTTTGAGCGCGTATGCCCACAGGTGTGCGTGAGCGTCCGGGTTTAGGCTCGGACGCAGGTACGAAAGTGCCCCACACGCCACACAGCAACCTAAGGAACAACTGATGGAGCTCGGTCTCGTCGGCCTCGGCAAGATGGGCGGCAACATGCGTGAGCGGATACGCCGCGCAGGTCACACCGTCATCGGATTCGACCGCAACCCGGACCTCGCCGATGTCCACAGCCTGGAAGAGCTTGTGGGCAAGCTCAGCGGGCCGCGCGTGGTCTGGGTGATGGTGCCGGCCGGTGCCCCCACACAGTCGACGGTCGACGAGCTGGCCGAGCTCCTGGAGCCGGGAGACGTCGTCGTGGACGGCGGCAACTCCCGCTGGACGGACGACGAGAGGCACGCCGAGGAGCTGGCGGCCAAGGGCATCGGCTTTGTCGACTGCGGTGTCTCCGGAGGCGTCTGGGGCCTGGAGAACGGCTATGCGCTGATGTACGGCGGCGACGCGGAGAACGTGGCCAAGGTGCAGCCGGTCTTCGACGCCCTCAGGCCCGAGGGGAAGTTCGGCTCGGTGCACGCCGGCAAGGTCGGCGCGGGCCACTTCGCGAAGATGGTCCACAACGGCATCGAGTACGCGATGATGCAGGCCTACGCCGAGGGCTGGGAGCTGCTGGAGAAGGTCGACTCGGTCACGGATGTGCGCGAGGTCTTCCGGTCCTGGCAGGAGGGCACGGTCATCCGTTCCTGGCTGCTGGACCTCGCGGTGAACGCGCTCGACGAGGACGAGCACCTCGACAGGCTGAAGGGTTTTGCACAGGACTCCGGCGAGGGACGCTGGACTGTGGAAGCCGCCATCGACAACGCCGTGCCGCTGCCCGCGATCACGGCCTCCCTCTTCGCGCGGTTCGCGTCGCGCCAGGAGGACTCTCCGCAGATGAAGATGATCGCGGCGCTGCGGAACCAGTTCGGCGGCCACGCGGTCGAGACGAAGTAATCCACAGGGCTGCGCAAGCGGTCCACAACCTGGGGGAGGTCGGCGACCGACCATGCACGTCACGCATCTGTCGCTGGCCGACTTCCGCTCGTACGCCCGGGTCGAGGTTCAGCTGGACCCGGGCGTCACCGCTTTCGTCGGCCCGAACGGGCAGGGCAAGACGAACCTTGTCGAGGCGGTCGGCTATCTCGCCACTCTCGGCAGTCATCGGGTGGCCTCCGACGCCCCCCTGGTGCGCATGGGCGCCGACCGTGCTGTCATCCGGGCACAGGTCAAGCAGGGCGAGCGGCAGCAGCTGGTGGAGCTGGAGCTGAACCCTGGCAAGGCCAACCGGGCCCGTATCAACAGGTCCTCGCAGGTCAAGCCGCGGGACGTGCTGGGCATCGTACGGACGGTCCTGTTCGCGCCCGAGGATCTTGCTCTGGTCAAGGGCGATCCCGGTGAGCGGCGGCGTTTCCTCGATGAGCTGATCACCGCCCGCTCCCCGCGTATGGCCGGCGTGCGTTCCGATTACGAGCGCGTGCTGAAGCAGCGCAACACTCTCCTCAAGTCGGCCGCGCTGGCCCGCCGCCATGGCGGCCGTTCCATGGACCTGTCCACGCTTGACGTCTGGGACCAGCATCTCGCGCGCGTGGGTGCCGAGTTGCTCGCCCAGCGTCTGGACCTGGTCGCGGCGATCCAGCCGCTGGCGGACAAGGCGTACGAGCAGTTGGCGCCGGGGGGCGGCCCGGTCGCCCTGGAGTACAAGCCGTCCGCGCCGGGTGAGGCGCATACGCGCGAGGATCTCTATGAGCAGCTGATGGGGGCACTCGCCGAGGCGCGCAAGCAGGAGATCGAGCGGGGCGTCACCCTCGTAGGACCCCATCGGGACGATGTGCTTCTCAAACTCGGTCAGTTGCCCGCCAAGGGGTACGCCTCGCACGGCGAGTCCTGGTCGTATGCGCTGGCGCTGCGTCTCGCCTCGTACGACCTGCTGCGGGCCGAGGGCAATGAGCCGGTGCTGGTCCTCGACGATGTCTTCGCCGAGCTCGATGCCCGTCGCCGGGAGCGCTTGGCTGAGCTGGTGGCGCCCGGTGAGCAGGTGCTGGTGACCGCCGCGGTCGACGACGACGTACCGGACGTACTGACCGGGATGCGGTACTCCGTGTCGGACGGGACGGTGGAGCGCGTATGACGAACGAAGAGCCCGCGCCCAAGAAGCAACCGAAGACCGAGAAGACGGAGAAGTCCCCCGAGCCGTCCGGCGTCGACCTCGCGCGTGTGGCGCTCAGGGCGGCGAAGGAGCAGGCACGCGCGCGTGGGGACGCGGCGCAGCAGAAGAAGCAGGCGCGGCGCGGTGGTCTGCGCTCCGGCGCGCGTGCCGACGGGCGCGACCCGATGGCGCTCGGTGCTGCGATCAACCGGCTGATCACCGAGCGCGGTTGGGAGACCCCGGCGGCGGTGGGCGGGGTGATGGGCCGCTGGCCGCAGATCGTGGGCGAGGACGTGGCCAAGCACTGTGTGCCGGAGAAGTACGACGAGGACGAGCGCGTCCTGGTGGTGCGGTGCGATTCCACGGCCTGGGCGACGAATCTGCGCCTGCTCGCTCCGACGCTCGTGGCCCGTCTGAACGAGGACCTCGGGCACGGCGCGGTGAAGATGATCAAGGTGAACGGCCCCGGCGGTCCCGTCCGTCGCTACGGTCCCCTGCGTGCCCCTGGCAGCACGGGGCCCGGCGACACATATGGGTGACAGACCTCACATCTGAGGGCTGTCGGCGGTCTGGTCGTGGCGCCGGCGGCCGCTGTGTCGTACCAGCGTGCGCGGTTGCGGATCCCGACCTGACTCCCAAGTAGCAAAGGGTTGACAGTCGGAAGCGCTGAGTGCCTCTGTGAGCCTCTTTGAGCCCCGCTCCGTATATGGGGACCCGGAAGACGCCGGTTGAGGGCGCCACATGAGGACTCAGGTACCGGCAAACCCCCATCACTGTCGGCGCTACCGGTAGACTGGAAGCTAATCCCGCCCCATTCGTGGGGACCGTCCGGGAAAAGCTGAGCAACGCTGAACAAGGCTTACCAACGCAACATGCCGCAGCCGCTCCGGCAACCCGCCGACGAGCCTGGCTCGTGCTGTGCCAGAAAGGGCGCTTCGTGGCCGATTCCGGCAACCCCAACGAGAACATCCCGTCCACCGACGCCGGCGAGAACGGTGCGGTGACTTCGTCGAACGGCGAGGTCACCGCCTCGTACGACGCCAGCGCCATCACCGTCCTCGAGGGTCTGGACGCGGTCCGCAAGCGACCCGGTATGTACATCGGCTCGACCGGTGAGCGCGGCCTGCACCACCTGGTGCAGGAGGTCGTCGACAACTCCGTCGACGAGGCGCTGGCCGGCCACGCGGACACCATCGACGTGACGATCCTGGCCGACGGCGGCGTGCGCGTCGTCGACAACGGACGAGGCATCCCGGTCGGCATCGTCCCCTCCGAGGGCAAGCCGGCCGTCGAGGTCGTGCTGACCGTGCTGCACGCGGGCGGCAAGTTCGGCGGCGGCGGCTACGCGGTGTCCGGCGGTCTGCACGGCGTGGGTGTCTCCGTCGTGAACGCCCTGTCGACCAAGGTCTCCGTCGAGATCAAGACCGACGGCCACCGCTGGACGCAGGACTACAAGTTGGGCGTACCGACGGCCCCGCTTGCCAAGCACGAGGCCACGGACGAGCACGGCACCACGGTCACCTTCTGGGCCGACCCGGACATCTTCGAGACCACCGAGTACTCCTTCGAGACGCTCTCGCGGCGCTTCCAGGAGATGGCGTTCCTCAACAAGGGTCTGCGGATCAACCTCACCGACGAGCGCGAGTCGGCGAAGGCCACCGCCGGGGCGGACGAGGCGGGCGAGGACGAGAAGCATGAGGTCAAGACTGTCTCGTACCACTACGAGGGCGGCATCGTCGACTTCGTGAAGTACCTCAACTCCCGCAAGGGAGAGGTGGTGCACCCCACCGTGATCGACCTCGAGGCCGAGGACAAGGACAAGAGCCTCTCCCTCGAGCTCGCGATGCAGTGGAACGGCGGTTACAGCGAGGGTGTGTACTCCTTCGCCAACATCATCCACACGCATGAGGGCGGTACGCACGAAGAGGGCTTCCGCGCCGCGCTGACCTCGCTGATCAACAAGTACGCGCGTGACAAGAAGCTGCTGCGCGAGAAGGACGACAACCTCACGGGTGACGACATCCGCGAGGGTCTGACGGCGATCATCTCGGTGAAGCTGAGCGAGCCGCAGTTCGAGGGCCAGACCAAGACCAAGCTGGGCAACACCGAGGTGAAGACCTTCGTGCAGAAGGTCGTCTACGAGCACCTCAACGACTGGCTGGACCGCAACCCGGTCGAGGCGGCGGACATCATCCGCAAGGGCATCCAGGCGGCCACCGCGCGCGTGGCGGCCCGCAAGGCCCGTGACCTGACGCGCCGCAAGGGCCTGCTGGAGTCGGCGTCGCTGCCGGGCAAGCTCTCCGACTGCCAGTCGAACGACCCGATCAAGTGCGAGATCTTCATCGTCGAGGGTGACTCCGCCGGCGGCTCGGCCAAGTCCGGCCGCAACCCGCAGTACCAGGCGATCCTCCCGATCCGAGGCAAGATCCTCAACGTCGAGAAGGCGCGGATCGACAAGATCCTGCAGAACCAGGAGATCCAGGCGCTGATCTCGGCCTTCGGCACCGGAGTCCACGAGGACTTCGACATCGAGAAGCTCCGCTATCACAAGATCATCCTGATGGCGGACGCCGACGTCGACGGCCAGCACATCAACACCCTGCTGCTGACCTTCCTGTTCCGCTTCATGCGGCCGCTGGTCGAGGCCGGGCACGTGTTCCTGTCGCGCCCCCCGCTCTACAAGATCAAGTGGGGCCGGGACGACGTCGAGTACGCGTACTCGGACCGTGAGCGCGACGCGCTGCTCGAGATGGGCCGCCAGCGCGGCAAGCGCGTGCGCGAGGACTCCATCCAGCGCTTCAAGGGCCTCGGCGAGATGAACGCCGAGGAGCTGCGCATCACGACGATGGACCAGGAGCACCGGGTTCTCGGCCAGGTCACCCTGGACGACGCCGCGCAGGCCGACGACCTGTTCTCGGTGCTGATGGGCGAGGACGTCGAGGCGCGCCGCCAGTTCATCCAGCGCAACGCCAAGGACGTCCGGTTCCTCGACATCTGAGTCGGTCTCAGCTGACCGCACCAGGAAGGATCTTCACCAGCAATGGCCGACGAGACCCCTAATTTTTCTACTGGTCCCAGCACGCCTGAAGAGGGCGGCGAGATCATCATGCGTGTCGAGCCCGTCGGGCTCGAGACGGAGATGCAGCGCTCGTATCTGGACTACGCGATGTCCGTCATCGTGTCCCGTGCGCTGCCCGACGTCCGGGACGGTCTCAAGCCCGTCCACCGCCGCGTCCTGTACGCCATGTACGACGGCGGCTACCGCCCCGAGAAGGGCTTCTACAAGTGCGCCCGTGTCGTCGGCGACGTCATGGGCAACTACCACCCGCACGGTGACTCCTCGATCTACGACGCGCTGGTCCGCCTCGCGCAGCCGTGGTCGATGCGCATGCCGCTGGTGGACTCCAACGGCAACTTCGGCTCCCCGGGCAACGACCCGGCGGCGGCCATGCGGTACACCGAGTGCAAGATGATGCCGCTGTCCATGGAGATGGTCCGCGACATCGACGAGGAGACCGTCGACTTCACGGACAACTACGACGGCCGCTCCCAGGAGCCGACCGTCCTGCCGGCCCGCTTCCCGAACCTGCTGATCAACGGCTCGGCCGGTATCGCGGTCGGCATGGCGACCAATATCCCGTCGCACAACCTGCGCGAGGTCGCGTCCGGCGCCCAGTGGTACCTGGAGAACCCGGAGGCCTCGCACGAGGAGCTCCTGGACGCCCTGATCGAGCGCATCAAGGGCCCCGACTTCCCGACCGGTGCGCTGGTCGTCGGCCGTAAGGGCATCGAGGAGGCGTACCGCACGGGCCGCGGCTCGATCACCATGCGTGCGGTCGTCGAGGTCGAGGAGATCCAGAACCGCCAGTGCCTGGTGGTCACGGAGCTGCCGTACCAGGTCAACCCCGACAACCTCGCGCAGAAGATCGCCGACCTGGTCAAGGACGGCAAGATCGGCGGCATCGCCGACGTCCGCGACGAGACCAGCTCCCGTACCGGTCAGCGTCTGGTCATCGTCCTGAAGCGCGATGCGGTCGCCAAGGTCGTACTGAACAACCTCTACAAGCACACGGACCTGCAGACGAACTTCGGCGCCAATATGCTGGCGCTGGTCGACGGCGTCCCGCGCACCCTCTCCCTGGACGCGTTCATCCGCCACTGGGTGACGCACCAGATCGAGGTCATCGTCCGCCGTACGCGCTTCCGCCTGCGTAAGGCCGAGGAGCGCGCGCACATCCTGCGCGGCCTCCTCAAGGCCCTGGACGCCATCGACGAGGTCATCGCGCTGATCCGGCGCAGCGACACCGTCGAGATCGCGCGCGCGGGTCTGATGGACCTCCTGGAGATCGACGAGATCCAGGCGAACGCCATCCTCGAGATGCAGCTTCGCCGGCTCGCCGCCCTGGAGCGCCGGAAGATCATCCAGGAGCACGACGAACTCCAGGCGAAGATCACCGAGTACAACGAGATCCTCGCCTCCCCGGTCCGCCAGCGCGGCATCGTCAGCGAGGAACTCGCCGCGATCGTCGAGAAGTACGGTGACGACCGCAAGACGATGCTGGTGCCCTTCGACGGCGACATGTCCATCGAGGACCTGATCGCCGAAGAGGACATCGTCGTCACCATCACGCGCGGCGGCTACATCAAGCGCACCAAGACGGAGGACTACCGCTCGCAGAAGCGGGGCGGCAAGGGCGTGCGCGGCACGAAGCTGAAGCAGGACGACATCGTCGACCACTTCTTCGTGTCGACCACGCACCACTGGCTGCTGTTCTTCACCAACAAGGGCCGCGTCTACCGTGCGAAGGCGTACGAGCTTCCGGACGCCGGCCGTGAGGCGCGCGGCCAGCACGTCGCGAACCTGCTCGCCTTCCAGCCGGACGAGGCGATCGCCGAGATCCTCGCGATCCGCGACTACGAGGCGGCGCCGTACCTGGTCCTGGCCACCAAGGGCGGCCTGGTCAAGAAGACGCCGCTGAAGGATTACGATTCGCCCCGCTCCGGCGGCGTGATCGCGATCAACCTCCGGGAGACGGAGGACGGTTCGGACGACGAACTGATCGGAGCCGAGCTTGTTTCGGCCGATGACGATCTGCTTCTGATCAGCAAGAAGGCACAGTCGATCAGGTTCACCGCCACGGATGACAGCCTGCGGCCCATGGGCCGTGCCACCTCGGGTGTCAAGGGCATGAGTTTCCGCGAGGGCGATGAACTTCTGTCGATGAATGTTGTTCGACCCGGTACGTTCGTGTTCACTGCTACGGACGGCGGGTACGCGAAGCGGACCGCCGTCGACGAGTACCGCGTCCAGGGTCGCGGCGGCCTCGGTATCAAGGCCGCCAAGATCGTGGAGGACCGCGGTTCGCTGGTCGGCGCGCTGGTGGTCGAGGAGACCGACGAGATCCTCGCCATCACGCTGTCGGGCGGTGTGATTCGTACGCGAGTCAACGAGGTCAGGGAGACGGGCCGTGACACCATGGGCGTCCAACTGATCAACCTGGGCAAGCGCGATGCCGTCGTCGGTATCGCTCGTAACGCCGAGGCGGGACGCGAGGCGGAGGAGGTCGACGGCGATGTGGCCGTCGACGAGACCGCCGAAGGTGCCGCGACCACCGGCACGGACGAGGGTGAGGCGCCCTCGGCCGAGTAGCACGAGGAGAGAGTCATCGTGAGCGGAGCCACGGGCGCCGGATCGGCCGGTACCCCTACGGGTACGGAATCGGACGGCGGCGGCCGTGGCTCCGCTGCGCGCGCGACAGATCCGCACACGACCCAACTGCGGGCGATCGACGCAGGAAAGATCGACGCGGGAAAGGCCGACTCGCCCTCGCCTGACACTCATGGATCCCAGGGGGGAACTGTGACGGACACCCGCGGCCCGCGGACCCAGCAGCACGAGTCTGGAACGGGCCCGGCCACTCCGGGCGCCCAGCCGCAGCCGTCGGCTCCGGCCCAGCCCGCACCGCCACAGGCGGCCTCGCCGCTTCCCGGGGAGCGGCAGCCGCAGCAGCCCGCCGGGCCCTACCACCCGCCGCAGGCCTACCCGAGCCAGCCTCAGGCGCCCGCTCAGGCGCCCACCCACACACCGACCGGGGCCGTACGGCGGCCGCGCACCGGAGCGCGCACCACGCCCCGTGTCCGCAAGGCACGCCTGAGGGTGGCGAAGGCCGATCCGTGGTCGGTCATGAAGGTGAGCTTCCTGCTCTCCATCGCGCTGGGCATCTGCACGATCGTCGCGTCCGCGGTGCTGTGGATGGTCATGGACGCGATGGGCGTCTTCTCGACGGTCGGCGGCACGATCTCCGAGGCGACCGGGTCGAACGAGTCGAACGGCTTCGACCTGCAGTCGTTCCTGTCGCTCCCGCACGTCCTGATGTTCACGTCGATCATCGCGGTCATCGACGTCGTCCTCGCGACGGCTCTCGCGACCCTCGGCGCGTTCATCTACAACCTCTCCGCGGGCTTCGTCGGCGGCATCGAGCTGACGCTCGCCGAAGACGAGTGACATTGACCTCGACCGTCGCTTCAAACCTGTGCTGCTGGTCCTGACGTCCTGACCTCTGCCGCCGGGCGTGGCCTCTGCCGCCGGTCCGGACGTCCTGACCTCTACGTGCCGGTCGTGACCTCTGCCGCCGGCCCTGAGACAACCGATTTTGGGACTGCCCGCGTCGTGCGCTAATCTTCAGGGGTCAGCGCGCGGGACACACACCGCAGAGCGCGGCGGGGCTATAGCTCAGTTGGTTAGAGCGCATCCCTGATAAGGATGAGGCCACAGGTTCAAATCCTGTTAGCCCCACCAGCACGAAGAAGACCCCCAACCGATTCCGGTTGGGGGTCTTCTTCGTGGGCGGTTCGGGTACGCAAGTTCGCCGTTACGCCGGGGTGCTGGGGGCGGTGCCTCACAGCTGGAGGGGAGTGGCCGGCTCGGAAGTGCCTGTGTCTGCGCCTGCCTCCGTCTCCGCGAGCGGGTTGTGGCGGCAGCTGGGGGACTTTCCGTGGGCCTCGGCGCGGATGCGCTGCTTCATCGTGGGGGGCAGGGCTCTGGAGTAGGACCAGGACGAGTGGGATGCCGTCGGCATCGTCACGGGCGCGCTGCAGTTGCCGGTCGCCTCGGTCTGCGGTACGGCTGCGGCGGCGGTCGTCGTGATGAGTCCGAGCGTCGTGCACAGCGCGAGGAAGGCGGTGACGATGGTGGTCCACAGCTTCATGACCTGGTTCTGGGCCATGGCCCCTCACTTTCGGGTCGGGCGATTTGCGTACTTTCCTCATGATGTGTATTGGGGCCGCGAAGTGGTGGACCGACGCCCGTGGCGCGGCGATGTTCAGATGAACAACACCCGGATGGGCGCAAACGGCTCGAAAATAGGAGAATGAACAGCAAAGTCACCGTCCGTGGGGGTGTGATCACCCTCAGATCGGAGCGGTGGCCTCCGGTTCTACTGCGGTTCGCCGGAGGGGAGTTGGGGGGTCCAGGCAGGTCACCGATCGGTATCGGTCGGTGTGTATAGTCGGGCGCCAGAGGTCCCCTACGTCAACGAAAGACGAGGTCGCGCGGTGAAGAAGCTTCTCCTGGTCGCACTGGCCGCCATCGGCGGGCTCCTCGTGTACCGCCAGATCCAGGCGGATCGCGCCGAGCAGGATCTGTGGACGGAGGCGACTGACTCCGTGCCCACGGGTTCGTGAGCATCGACAACGGAAACTGAACAGACCCCGGCCGTCCTAGCGGTCGGGGTTTTGTGTTGCGCGGATGAGGCGCGGCCTCGCGGGGCAGGATGGGCCACGGTCCAGCGGTCCGGACGACGACGAGGGGTGGCGCGTGATGGGGCGGCGTACGGCGTGGTGGCGCGCGGGGGCATGGCGCGGGCGTCCGTCTGCACGCGCGCGCGTGGCGGCCGTGGCAGCGGTGCTGTGTACGGCAGCTGCGGCGTCCTGGCCGGCCGGCGCCGCGGCGGCCGCCGGAACCCCGAGCACCGACGTCTCCTCCGTTGCTCCCTCCTACGCCTTTGCGCAGGACGCCCGGTCCGTGGACGGGGCGAAGGGGATCACGGACGCCCAGCGCCTCGAGGCCGGCAAGACCTACCGCAGCTCCCTCTCCAGGGACGCGAAGGTCTACTACAGCCTTGACCTCGACGCCGCGTCGAACGCGTACGTCTCCGTCACAGCCGTCCCCCGCGCAGGCGCCACGCTCTCCGTGACCGACGGCATCAGGGTCTCGGTGCAGGACGACGACAACCACTCCTGCTCCAACGAGAGCGCGCGTTTCGGCGCCGCCAGGAGTCCGCACCCCATCACGGCATGGGGCGCACGAACGACTTCCCCGGCCGACCCCGTGTGCCAGGGCGTCGGCATCTACTACGTCGTCGTCGAGCGCGTCGGTACGGCGGACTCCTCGCCCGGCGCCTGGGACCTGGAGCTCACCGCCGCAACCGAACCGCACCTGAAACAGGACGGTTCGACGAGCCCGCCCACGGTCTGGAACTCCGCCTCGCCCACCCCTGTCTCGGGCGAGGCCAAGCGCAGCCAGGGGGGCGCGGGGTTCTCCCGGGCGGCCTCCGTGGGACGGGGCGTCTGGAACGCCGACATCTCGCCCGGCCAGACGCTCTTCTACAAGGTCCCGGTCGACTGGGGCCAACAGCCGTCCGCCACGGCCGAACTGGGCAGCGCGAACGGCGACGTCCACGGCTACGCCATCGACGCCCTGGCCCTGACGCTCTACAACCCCGTGCGCGCCGACGTGGAAGACGCGCGCGTCGGTTACGACGGCAAGCAGAAGTCGGCCTCTCTCGCCCCGGTGCCGGCTGTCGACTACGCCAACCGCTACGCCGTCCGCGACCAGGTGAACGGAATGCGGTTCGCCGGCTCGTACTACCTGGTGGTGCACCTCGCCGCAGGGGTGGCCGACAAGTTCGGCGACGGGCCGTTCGGGCTGACCCTGCGCGTCGGCGTCGAGGGCGCGGCGCAGGACGGTCCCGGGTATGCGGGGCAGTCCGTGCCGCGGAACGTCTTCGAGGTCACCGCGCAGGACCGGCAGGCAGCCGCGGAGGGCGGGACCGGAGACGCCGACGTCACGATGAAGGCCGTCGCAGCGGGCGGGATCGGAGCGGGCACGGTCGTGCTCGTCGTGCTCGGGGTGTGGACGGTCGCAGCCCGGCGGAGGGCGCGGGTCTGGTGAGTCCTATGGCTCGGTGCAGGGATCCTGGCCTGGTGGGACCTGGTGGAGTCCTGCCACCCGTGGGTCGGGGCCGGTGGAGGGTTCAGATGCGGGTCAGCGCCCAGAACCCCACGGCATAGCAGGTCAGCGCGAGAAGCAGGAGCGGGACCGCCACCTTGGCGGGCGGGCCGGGGCGGCGTGCCGGGCGGGCGCGGTGGCTGCGGCGCGTGGGCTCCTGCGGGATTCCCTGCGCGGAAGGCGGAACCTGCGGGACCTGTGCGGTGTACGAAAGGGTAGAGGCATCGGCGCGCTGGTGCGGCGTCGGCGTCAGGGCCTGGGCGGGGTGCAGCGGCGCGTGTGACGGGGGGGAGGGCAGTACACGCGTGGGGTCATGGGGGGAGACGTAGGCGGACTGGTGCAGGCCGTCCTGGTGGGGGTGTGCGTGGGGCATTGGCGTCTGTGGAGCGGGAGTTCGGGCGGAGGAGACGGTGGCCTGCGGGGGCGGCAGATGGAAGCTGCCGGTGTCCGACATGCTGGGTGGCTGCGTGGGGACGGACGGCTCCGGCTGATGCCCGGGGCCCTGACGGGGATCGGGCGGTGGAGTGACGCCCGTGGACGCCATGGCGTCTGCGTCCGATGCGGACGGCACGGAAGACGCCTCTGCCTCAACAGGCCGCGACGGAGCCTCACTTGCACCGGTCTCGAGAGTGTCCGCCTCCCTCTTCGCCCTCACCCCCGGTGCGGGTTTGAGGGGGCCGGTGGGGGCGAACCCTGGTGGGAGGGGGCCGAGTTGGTCGAAGATCTCGATCAGCTCGTCGTCGGGGCCGGGTTCCGGCAGGAGCTCCCTGGCGGAGGCGAGCGCCTTACGGGCCCCCGTGGCCGTGCGGAACCGGGACTGCGGGTCGGGCTGCAGCAGCATGGCCACGACCTGCCACAGCGGCTCGGGAATGCCCTTGGGCGCGCTCGGCGTCCCGTGCGCCGCGAAGTACTGGATGAGCGCCTTGGCGTCCGGCTTGGCACCCTCCAGCAGATACAGCGCGACCAGTCCCACCGCGAACAGGTCGGCGGGGAAGTCCGGTTCCGCGCCCATCATCTGCTCGGGCGCGAGATAACCCGGTGTCCCCACCACGAGGTTGGTCTCCGTCAGACGCGGTTCACCCAGCCGCATCGCGATGCCGAAGTCGGACAGCCGCAGCCGCGGCCGGCCCGTGCCGGTGGCTTCCAGGAGGACATTGGCGGGCTTGATGTCGCGGTGCACCACGCCTTCCGCGTGCACCGCGGACAGCCCCGACAGGAGCTGGTCGAGCAGGGTGCAGACGAACGCCGGGGGCAGGGGCCCGTAGTCCCCGACCAGATGAACCAGCGAGCCGCCGGCGACGAGGTCCATGGTGAACAGGACCTTGTCGTCGTCGGCGGCCCAGCTGGCGGGCGCGAGCACATGAGGGTGATCGATACGCAGGGCCTGCTCGCGGACGAAGCGCAGCAGAGAGTGCGCATCGCTCTGCTGCAGCACCTTGGCGGCCACATAGCGGCGGCGGCGGTGGTCCCAGGAGCGCCAGACGGCGCCGACTCCTCCGCGTCCGATCGGGTCGACCAGTTCGTACCGGCCGGCGAAGACCTCACCCATGGCTGTGCGTCGCTCCTCCCCCTTCGGCTACCCCCCTTGCCTGCCCCTCGACGGGTGCTACGACTCCCCCTGCGCCATTCCTCGTTGAGTGTGACGACTGTGATGAGTGATACGAGCCCCCGCGCCGCTCCTCGGCCGTAGGCCCGGCTGCCGAACCCCCTTCGGCGACCGGGCCACGCGTTCAGCTCTGGTGCGACTGGTAGTGCGTGACCGCGTCGGAGGTGCGGCCGGCGCCGTACACCCGGAGAAACTCTGCCAGTTCCGGATGGCTGGGGGCGAGAGTGTCCGCGGCATCGATGATGTCGCCCGCGGCGGCCACCGAGCGCAGCAGCGACTGGATCTCGCGGACGACCCGCTTGACCGTGGGCGCTCCCGAACTGCTCGTCGTGGTCGTGGTGTTGCTGAGCACCGATCCCCCCTGCGACTTCTTGATCTCTTCCATGCGCTCCGTGGCCTCGGCCGCGCTCACGCTGCCGTCCGCGACCTGCCCCGCCAGGTCCTGCAGCAGCTGCACCCGCTGTACGACAGCCGGGTTGCCGATCTTCGCCCGCTGGCCGCTCATCAGCTGTGACAGCATCGGAGCGGACAGTCCGAGCACCCCCGCGAGACGGGCCTGATTGAGGCCCAGATCTTCTATGAGCTTACGGAAGAGCGCCCCCAACGGCTCCCCGTACCAGTTCCGCTGCAGTTCCCGCGCTCTTGCGGTCGCTTCCTGCTGTGCGGCGTCCATTGCGTCTCCCCATCGCTTCCCCAAGTACTGTGGTTCGCTGTAGCGAACCACGCCGAGCATCTTACGGAGAGTGGTCGTCCACGGGGACCCCCAATCTTTTTGCGAGATCCCGGGGGTGACCCGGTACTCTGGTCTGCGGCGCCCACCGGTACGCGGTTCTTCCGGGGGACGCTCCTTTTCCGGGGCCTTAGCTCAGTTGGTAGAGCGCTGTCTTTGCATGGCAGATGTCAGGGGTTCGACTCCCCTAGGCTCCACTCGTGAAATGCCCTCTGAACTGCGGAAACGCGGTTTCAGGGGGCATTTTTGGTGCGCGCGCGGCAGGGGGACGGGCGGGGGAGCCCGTTCCTTGAGATTCTCGGGCCGGTGTCCCTGGGACCGCCGGTATGGCGGATGACGGTTCCGATCCCCGGCGCGGGGCCTGCTTTCACCTGCCGGCGATCGGTCAGCCGCAGCGCGGCGGCCTCATAGGACATGCCCGCCACCTGGGACGCCAGGGCGAGGCCGATTTACCGACTCCCGAACCGTCAGGATCGGCTCTGCGATGTCACTCCGTGCGCGTCCGGCCGTTCTTGAGCACCCCGTAGTAGTCGCTGTAGGGGAGTTCCAGCTTGAACACCTGGCCGTACCGTTTCCGGATGGCGGCGACCGTGGCGGTCTTCGGGTCATGGACCACGCGGGACACCGGCGGATCGTCGACGAGGCCGGCGTAGGGCTCCTCGACCAGTTGGCGCGGGGCGGTGCCGCGTATCGCGTCCCAGGTCAGGGTCTGTCCGGGGACGGCCAGCCGGGTCGGTTCCGTGGTCTGTGGACTGTGGGGGTTCGGGGCGTGGCCCCGGTAGTAGGCGACGATCTGCCTGCCGTGGTCGTCGTGTGTGAAGGGGATGGGACGTCCGGATCCTTCCGGCCGGGAGCGGGCGTGGTCGCCCGCGGTCAGGATCGCGTCGAGGGTGTCGCCCATGTGCTTGGGGTCGGCGCCGTAGTAGGCGGTGATGTTCATCGAGCAGGCGATCTTGTAGTTGTCGGTCTTCTGCTGGAAGAACCAGCCCGGTCCCGATCCCGGCACGCACACGTCGTGCACCACGACCAGGCCGAGCTCCAGGGGTGTGTGGTCGGCGTACGCCCGTGCCACGTCCCGCAGCCGTTCCTCCGCCTGCTCCCGGGCCCGTACCGCCTGGCCGCTCTCTCCGAGCTTGCGCAACTGCTTGTCGCTGACGGCACGGTCCGAGGTCGTGGAACAGGCCGAGACGGCGAGCAGGACGATCACCGCCAACGATCCCCACACGCTCTTCGAGCCGGCGGCACGCCGCGCGAAGGCCCTCATGCTTGTCCGCCTCTCATCGACAGTTGCCTCTCCATCGTGGTGCGCCCGGCCCGGCCGTCACTGTCCACCAGGACGGCCGGGCCGGGCATGAGTACCCGTACTCAGACGGCTACAGGCTCATGCCTGCCATCGTGCGCTCAAGGGCGTTCGCGTACAGGCGCGCGCCCCCGATCTTCGGGTGGAACGACTGGGCCGACAGGCCGTACTGGTTGATGAGCGGCCAGTCCTTGATCGGATCGTCGGACTTCACCAGCGTCTTGACGATGCCGTGGACCTGCTCCGGGTCACCGCACACGCCCTTGCCCGCGAAGTCGCTCTTCGGGTTGGAGAACCACACGTTGATGCCCGAGGCCTTGGCGTCATCGGCCGCGCCCTGCATCGCCGCCGACAGCGTGTCGGCAGTGTCGTCGAGCCAGGCCGCGGATGCCTCCGACAGGCCGATGGCCATGCCGGTGAAACCGATGTTCAGGCACGATCCCTTGTCGGAGATCAGGGGCGGGTACCCCATCAGGACGATCTTCGCGTTCTGAGCCCTCTTGTGGATCTCCTTCAGGACCCTTGTGATGTCCGGCCGGACGACCTGGCCCATGAGACCCGGAACGGCCGTCTCCAGGGGCTGTCCGAGGAACTGCTTGTCCCGGCCGTTGACGCTGTCGTCCGTCTTGTCGAACGTCCCGCTCTGGCAACTGCCGTTACCGATGGACAGCAGGCACTTCTGGACGATCTGCGAGAACCGGGAGTCGTTGCCGCCGATGGAGATCGTGACCAGGGTGGTGTTCTGGTCCAGATAGCCCTTGTCGATCTGGGGCACCTCGCCGTTCTGGCTCTCCCCCTTCGACAGCGCGCTGTCGGCACCCACATCCTTCGGCAGAACGTTGTAGGTGCGCGCACCCGAGCACGCGATCAGGTGGTAGTCCATGCTCGGGTCCAGTGAGTCGTCCAGCTGACCGATCGACTTCGACGCACCGGGCATCGTGGCCTGACGCGACCACGCCTGGGTGGACCGGTGGCAGGCGTTGCGGGCGTTGTCGTCCAGCTTGCTGCGGTAGTTGGTCTCCGGGTAGTAGTCCCGGTCGCCCTCGGAGGCGCCCTCGCCGGAGGAATACGAGTCACCCATCGCGACGACCACGTTCTTCGGCTTGCCCGGCAGCGGCTGGAACGCGACCGAACCCCACGCGATGTCCTCGTCGGCCGTGCCGTCATCGGTGACGTTCGACAGCATGACCACCGGCCGCCCCGTGAAGTGGAACGCGCCCAGGCTCACCCATCGTCCCGCACGCTGCTGCACGGACCGATCGGGGCTCTTGCTGTCGGTGTTGACGACGTGGTACTTCGCCTGCCTCGTCTGCGCGCCGGTGTCGGGCAGATGCACCAGGACACGCGCCCAGCCGAGATCCTGCCCGAGAGTCCAGACGCCGTTGATGGCCATCGGGCCGCCGTCACCGCCGAGGTGGTCCGCATTGCGGGTGTGGGCGTACCAGTAGTGGCCGCCGTATCCCCCGCCGACCTGGTGCAGGTCCTCCTTGCCCTCGAAGTGGTTGTCGGAGTCGGGGAAGAAGCGGAAGCCGAAGGTTCCCGCCGAAGTGGTGTTGCCGCAGTCGGACCATGTCGGTGTGCCGTTCGGCACCGAGGCCACTACCTTCGCCCCGGAAGGGGCCCCGGTGCAGACTGGGGTGCCGTCCTGCAGACGATGCCCCTGCCCGGGCTCCGAGATCAGCGTCTGGTACTTGATGTTCTCGTGCCCGCAGGTGGTCTTGCAGAGGGGCTTCCAGGTCACGTTGGACTGGTTCCACCAGTACTGCTTGTAGCAGTCCTCGTTCGAGCAGTTCGGCGGAACGTTCGGGTCGCAGTTGTTCTTGGTGTTGCAGAACGCGTCCAGCGGCGGGGAGACATTGCTGCGGTCGCCCTTGCTGATCCACCAGGCAGGCTGGAAGCCCGCCGTATTGAACCCGGAGTCACCGGGCCAGTCCTGCTTGCCGTCGGTGCCGTAGGAGAAACCGGTGTCCATGGACCAGGCGGCCCAGCCCATCACCTTCTCCTCGTACGGCCAGTCCTGCGGATGCGCGGCGTCCTTGTTCGCGGTCGGGCCGTCCACGTCGGTGTCCATGAACGGATGGCCCCAGCTCTTCTTGTAGAACGGGTTGGCCGGGTTGTTGTACCAGCCCAGACCCCAGTGACCGGCGTTCTTGCCCGCGTCCGCGGCCGGGTTGAAGCCGAGGTTGTAGTTCCACACGGCGGTGAACCAGTTCTCGACCATGGACGGGTCGTCGTCATTGACGGTGACCGTCTGCCCGGCGGCGTGGACCTCGTTCCACTTGTCGGCCAGGATCTGCATCGCTGCGGCGATGTTGGTGGCGTAGTCGACGGCGACGGCCTTCTGCAGGCCCGGCGACAGGGCCTTCTCCTTGTGCCCGTTGGCGTCCGTCTTCTCGTGGCCGGCCAGGCGCATGCCGTCGGTGACCTGTCCGACGCCGTACCCGCAGTCGGACTTGTCCCAGTGGATCTTCCAGTACGCGTCCGGGTCGTTCTCCACGGCCTTGCGGCCGTAGTAGCCGTCCATCGCGGCGAGCGGGTTGCCCATCTGGCCGGGGATCGAACCGCCCTCGGCCTGCCACAGGTTGGACTCCTGCGCCATGATGCCGAGCAGTACGTTCGCCGGGATACGTCCCTTGCCGTCACCGCCCGCCAGCTTCGGCACCGGGAACAGGCCCTGAGGGTCGATCGTGCCCAGGCCGGTCTGGCTGCGGTAGCCGCCCTGCCGTAGGTACTGGGAGCGCAGCTGGCCGCGTACGGCCATGTCGACGGCCCACTCGACCTGGTTCGGCGTCGGCTGCAGCGCCTGCGCGTCCACGTCGTTGCGGGAGACGGCGCAGATGCGGTCGGTGTCCCGCGGGTCCACCGCCGTGGTGGGGTCGTTGACCCGTGCCACCGAGGACCCCTTGCTCCTGCCGCCGGCGATGGGGAGAGCGGGGCTTGGGTTCTTCCCGCTCGGTGCCGTCGTGTCCGCGACCGACTGGGTGACCTTCTCACCGGTGGCGGTGGCCGTGCTGGTGACGGTCACGGGCTGGTCCCCTGCCACGGTCTCCGGGGTCGGCCTGGTGTCCTGCGGGGCGGGCTCGTTCCTGGTGAACCCCTTGCCCGCGGTCTTGATGTGAGCCAGACCCGCGCGGATGCCCGGCGTGAGGACCGGTTCTACGGCGAGGCGTCCTCGCGTCGAGATGTCCGTGTCGGCGGGGGCGTCGATCCGGGTGATGCCGGTGCCTCGTACTTTGGGGGCTCCCTCGGGGTGACCAGTGAGGAACACCCGGCCCGCCTCGCCCGGCATCAGGTCGAGGTCGCCCAGCTTCCCGGTGGCGACGAGGGCCGGCCTGCCGTGCCCGGACCACAGCTTCGCCTGAGAGGACTTCGTGTCCTTGCGGTCGACGAAGGCGATCTTGCCGCCCTCGGCGGGCCGGATGTCGAACGGGACGCTGTCCCCGGTGGTGAGGTCCTTCACCTTGCCGGCCCGGTCGATGTGCACCAGATTGTGGCCGCGCGCGGCCACCACACCGTCCTCGACCGGTACGGCACTGGTGATCTCACCCTTGAGGTCCGCCCTGCCCAGGGACTTTCCGGTGGTGTCGACGGTCACCACACGGGTCTTCGTGCGGGCCGGGTCGTTGACGTCCCGGAAGGCGGTGAACGCGGCTGTGTGCGTCCGGGTGTTGCAGGACGGGTCGAAGTAGGCCAGGGACACCGTGAACGGCAGCTTCGTCACATGCCCCGTGGCCGCGTCGACGATGGCGGCGAACGCGCCGCCCTGCATCAGGTCCGGCTTGTTCGTGAAGGCGCGCGGCGCGTACACGGCCGCGACGTGGTCGCGGTCCATCACGCACTGATTGCCGATCCACGAGTCCGCCGTCCCACCCGGCTCGGACAGTTCGGCGGCCGTCTTCCACGCGTACGCCTGGCTGCTGTCGGCGGTGAGGATCTTGAACCCGCCGGTGTCGGCCGCCCCGGTCACCGCTCGGTCCGTGGAGGTCTTCCAGCCGGCACCGAGCTTCTTGCCCGGATCCGTCACGCGATGGGGAGGGGAGGGTGTGGCGTGCGAGCTGCTGCCGTGGCCGGGGCTGGGGGTCGGCGCGGCAGCGGCGGGCGCCGCCTGCAGCAGTCCGCCGGTCAGGGCCGCGCAGGCGGCCAGGGCAGCCATGGGCAGGTGTGGTCTTTTTCTGCGTCTCAAGAGAGAGCTTCCCCGTTTCTGGTGGAGAGGATCCCCTGCCTGGTCGGGGCAGGGCTCGGCCGCCCACCCCCCGGCGCGAGGGCAAGGGGGTGGGCGCGAGTGCGCAGCGAGTCGGCCGGCGGTGGAAGTGGCAAAGGCGGTGGTGTCAGCCCCGTGGACTCACCGGACAGTTCACGCGAAGAGGCCGTTCTGGACGACGGTCGGGAAGAGAGCCGAGACCGGGGTTCGCCAGGCCTTGTATTCGTTCCGAGAGGGGCAGGCGATGGTCAGTCGCAGGCGTCGACGTGGCGTTCCCGGTTGATGATCGCGACATCCCCCTCCCACATCAGGGCCGTCACCATGACACAGCGCGGTTGGAAGCCGGAGTCATTGCTCTCGATCTTGACCGGACCCGCGTAGTTGGAGAAATTGCCCTCATCGGCCTTGCACGTCGACGAACACAGCTTCAGCTTCATGTGCTTCCTGGCACCGAGGTTGTTGTCGAAAACGGCGCACGCCCCCGACTTTGCCGGTGCCGTGACTTCCTTGATGTACGTGAACAGGGTTCCGAACCGGCGGGAGTCCGGAAGCGGTTCTGCGGTAGCCAGCTTGTATCCGCTCCCGCACAACGTGACGCCGGCTCGTACCGCTGCGGGATCAGCCGCCGCGAGGGCACGCGTCTGCAGATCGAGCGCGGCGCTCGGTGAGTCCTGTGCCAGGGCCTGCGGAGCTGCCAGAACCGAAGAGATGGAAGCTGCGGACAGAGCAAGAGCAGGCAGCCATTTGCGCATGACGATTTCCCCCGTCTTGAAGGCACAAGGAGACCTGTCCATGGCGGCATGCGCGCGTGCGGTCCCCGTTGCGCCGAGAATGTTTGGTCGTCCGCTCCCGTCCCGCCCGGACGATTCGGGCAGGCAGTTCCCCAACTGGCCGGGAGCAGCGCGTCACTCTAGTCACATTGTCCGCGGCAGTCACAAGGGAATATGACTCGACATGGCGGGGAGGTGATACTGCCGGCAAGTAAGCGGAATCCTCGAAAACAATGTGCGTCCTTACATCTACTGCGGAAACGGAGTCGCAGGGCACGCACAAACCATGGCGAGAATTCACACCACACCGGCCCGCGACTACGTCGGCCGCGACCGCAACACGAACTCAGGTGTCCTCGTACAGGCGAGGCTCAGCCGGTGACCGCCCCGACCTCGATGTCCGCCTCCGCCCGGGCGGCGTTCCGCGCCGTCGCGGCCGCCGGGTCGGTGGCACCCTCCGGGCGCAGACGGGAGATGGCGGCCGGATGGGCGACGGACGGCAGGATGTGACGCCACATCACGGCGACCCGCCCGCGCAGGTCGGCTCGCCGGTTGATGGCCTCGGACACCAACTGGACACCGGTGAAGGTGGCGACGACGAACTCCGCGGTCTCCCTCGGCACCACCTGGGGGAGGACCTCGCCCTGCTCCTGCCCCTCGGCCAGCAGCCGGGTGGTCAGGTCGAACCAGTCGCCCCACGGGTGCGTGCCGTTGAAGAAGACACCCTCTATCGACAGCCGCGTCCCCGCCCTGGCGAGGGCGTCATGGCGCAGCACATACGCGAACTGGTGCGTGATCTCGATGACCGACTGCAGGGGCGAGAGCCCGGGCTCCACGCTCACCAGGCCGGTCTGCTCGTCCATGATCGCCTGGGCGAGAGACTCCTTGGACGGAAAGTGGAAATACATCGCGCCCTTGGTGACATTGGCCCGGCGCAGGATCTCCGAGGTGGCCGCGCGCTCGTAGCCGTACTCGGCGAACACGCTCGCTGCGGCTTCCACGATCGAGCGGCGGGTCTGCACCGCACGAGCCTGCTTGGCCATTTCTTTCCCTCCGGGGCGTGCCTGGTGCGGCCAGCCTACCCGACCATCCGGTCTGTTTCTTTGGAGTCTTCGACGGGGAAGGCGGGTACAGAGACACCTTCCGTAGCAGCCCACCCCTGCCTGGTGGTGACCTGGGCCACGTGGCTCAGATCACGGTTCCTTGAAAGAAAAGGAACCGTACGGTCTGTTTTCTGACCCGGCGGGCCGCTTGCACAGCCGGCAGCTCCCGACGTTCCATCTGGGAATGAACCCCCACAACAGACTGCGCCCGGCCCGCCCCGACGCAGCGGTCCTCGTCGCCGGCGGCACCGGGTTCATCGGCTCGGCAGCGCTGCGCGCACTCACCGGCGACCGGCCACCGCGGCCCGGTGCGGTGAAGGCACTGGTCAGACGGGTACCGGAGGCATCCAGCGCGGTGCCCGGCGTCGAATACGTCACAGGTGACGTCACCGACCCAGCCGCACTGCGGGGCCTGTGCGACGGCATCCACACCGTGCTCCACTGCGTCTCGTACATCGGCGCCGACGAAGCCACATGCCAGGCGGTCAACGTCGACGGCACCCGCACCCTGCTCGCCGAAGCGGAACACGCCGGGGTCCACCGCACCGTCCTGGTGAGCACCACCGCCGTCTACGGCGCCGGACCGCACCGCGACCTCACCGAACACGAACACACCCCCGCACCCACCTCGGCCACCAGCCGCACCCGGCTACTCGCCGAACAAGCCGTACTCGCCGCCGGCGGCACAGTGCTCAGAGCGCCACTCGTGTACGGCACCGGGGACGTCTGGTTCGTCCCCGCCCTCGCCGAACTCCTGCAGCGCGTACCGGCGCTGCCGGAAAACGGCCGGGCCCGGCTCTCGCTGGTGGCCGTCGACGACCTGGCCCGGCTGCTGGCCACCCTCGCCCGCGCATCCGAGGCCCTCCCGCCCGGCACCGTGCACCATGCCGCCCACCCGCACACACCGACCCTGCGGGAATTCGTCGCCCTGCTCGGCGACACCCTCGGCCTGCCCGTCCCCCAGGACGGCCTCACTCTCGACGACTACCTGACCCGCCTGCGCCAGACGCCCGGAAGAGCCAGCGCACACCAGGCCGGACTGCTCGCAGAAGACCGCTGGTACCGCTCCCCGCTCTGGTCCCGCCTCGACTGCCCACCCGGCCCGGGACACCGGATCCGGCTGGGCGAATCGGCCGCCTGGTACCGGGACGCGCTGGCGCCGCGGACGCCGGCCGCGAGCGACAGCACGTGAAACCCCCACACGTGTTTCACGTGAAACACAGCCGTGGGGCGGAAGACCCTCAAGTCTCCCGCCCCACACCGCAGTTCGTCCCACAGTCCCGCAGTCCCACAGGACGTCACCGGCCGTCGTCGCGCCGCGCGGCCTCCTCCTCGGCCTCCTTGGCCTGCACCTCCGGGTCGAGCAACGACTGACCGCTGCCGTCCACCGACGACAGCCGGCTCGACTCCGGCACCTCCGTCGCAGCGGGAGGCTCGACCAGCCAGTCCGGGTTGGCCTGCTTGTCCCACCACTTCCAGGCGGCGAAGGCACCGCCCGCGAGAGCCCCGAGCACCAGCAGCACCTTCGCAGCACGGCCGGCCCTCGCCCGACGCTCATGCCTACGGGCCAGTTTCTGGATCTCCTTCGGCGAGACCTGACCGCGCAGCGCAGCCAGCGCGGCGGCACCGCGCGCCGCGGCCTCGTCCTTGACGGGCCCGGCCGCGGCCACCGCGTGCTCCAGCCTCGGCCGGGAATAGTCGGCGGCCTGCCGAGCCGCCTGCCGGGTACGGACGGCAGCCTCATGGGCAGCCTGGTCGACCTTCGGCGGCACGTGTGTACGGGCCTGCTCCAGGCGCGGCGCGACGTAGACGTCGTACTGGACGCGGGCCTGGTCGGCGGCCTGGGACACCTTCGGCGCAAGCCGTACGCGTGCCTCGTTTGCATAGTGCGCGGCCCTGTCCTTGGCCGTGTCGGCGTAGGGCGCCACCACTTCCGCGGCGTGCAGCACGCTGTCCTTCGCCGAACCGGTCGCGGCGCGCACGCTGTCGATGCGGGTCACGGGATCCTCCTCCTCGGTGGCGTACGGTAATTCGACTTTCCACCCTTTTACGGATCATGCCTGTCAACAGCCCCCGGGGCATGTGAGGGCGGGCATCCGGGTCATGCATACCGACTCCGGACCATCTCCGATCAAGAGCTGAGCAAGAGCCGATCGAGTCCAATAGAGGATGAATACGGGGCAACGGGCGCTTGTCGTCGACAATGCCACGGATCGCCTCCGAGCGCCCCCGGCCCGGACGTACTCGACCGGTTTTCTGCAAGCGAGTTCCCCCGATGCGCGCCCATAGACGGGCGCCGGGCGACGCACGGCGCGGACCGTGCGAGGATCAGGGGGTCACAGGAAGACAACGGAAGGCAGATCGTGGCTGAGCAGCTTTACGCCACCCTGAAGACCAACAACGGCGACATCGAAGTCCGGCTCCTGCCGAACCACGCGCCCAAGACGGTCCGGAACTTTGTCGAACTCGCCACGGGCGAGCGCGAGTGGGTCAACCCCGAGACGGGCCAGAAGTCCACGGACAAGCTCTACGACGGCACGGTCTTCCACCGGGTGATCAGCGGATTCATGATCCAGGGCGGAGACCCGCTGGGCAACGGCACCGGTGGTCCCGGCTACCAGTTCGAGGACGAGTTCCACCCCGACCTCTCCTTCAACAAGCCCTACCTGCTGGCCATGGCCAACGCTGGTCCGGGTACCAACGGCTCGCAGTTCTTCATCACCGTCTCTCCCACGACGTGGCTGAACCGCAAGCACACCATCTTCGGCGAGGTCACCGACGCCGCCAGCCAGAAGGTGATCGACGCCATCGCCACCACCCAGACCAACCCGCGCACCGACCGCCCGGTCAACGAGGTCGTCATCGAGTCGGTCGTCGTCGAAACCCGCGAGGGCTGAGACCTCACGAGGACTGAGACCCACGAGGGCTGAGGCCTACGAGGTCTGAGACCCACGAGGGCGGAACCCGAGAGGGTCGAGTCCCCGCACAGCAGGAACCAAACGCCCCGCTCATCCGTAAAGATGGGCGGGGCGGTGCATTTGCGCACGGCGCCCGTACGACGACCTAGGGGATCTCATGGACCAGGCGCCAGGCAGCCCACAGGGCCCGGAGGACCAGGGACCCCCGCCTGCCCAGAGCCTGCCCGGCTGCTACCGCCACCCCGACCGCGAGACCGGCATCCGCTGCACCCGCTGCGAGCGCCCCATCTGCCCCGAGTGCATGGTCAACGCCTCCGTCGGCTTCCAATGCCCCGAATGCGCCCGCGGCGACTCCGGCACCGGACACCGCCCAGCCGCCGCCAGGCCCCGCACCATCGCCGGCGGCACCATCACCGCCGACCCCCGCCTGCTCACCAAGATCCTCATCGGGATCAACATCGCCGTGTTCATCGCCGTACACGTGCGGACCTCGCTCCTGGACCACCTCGTCCTCATCGGCGAATGGCCCCCGGCCCCGTTCAACCCCACCCAGGGCGTCGCCGAGGGCGAGTGGTATCGACTCGTGACCTCGATGTTCACGCACCAGGAGCCATGGCACATCGGCTTCAACATGCTCAGCCTGTGGTGGCTCGGCGGACCACTCGAAGCCGCTCTCGGCCGCGCCCGCTACCTCTGCGTCTACTTCGTCTCAGGCCTGGCCGGCAGCGCCCTGGCCTACCTGCTGGCCTCCCCGACCACAGCCACACTCGGCGCCTCCGGCGCCATCTTCGGCCTGTTCGGCGCCACCGCCGTCCTCATGCGCCGCCTCAACTACGATCTGCGGCCCATCATCGCGCTGCTGGTGATCAACCTGATCTTCACCTTCAGCTGGAGCGGCATCTCCTGGCAGGCCCACATCGGCGGCCTCGTCGCCGGCGTCATCACCGGCTACGCCATGGTGCACGCCCCGCGTGAGCACCGGGCCCTCATCCAGTACGGCACCTGCGCGCTCGTCCTGGTCGTAGTCGTGGTCCTCACCCTGCTCAGAACGGCCCAGCTCACCTGACGTGGCCGGTTGTCCACAGCGGGTTGCCAATCTTGTGCATGGTGTGCGGGAACAGCTGTGCCCCCTGTCACTGACCCGTGTTTCTGCAGGTCAGGCAGGGGGCGAACAGGTTTGCGGTTGCCGGTGTGCCAGTCACATCGGCGTCAACACCCGATGGGTTATCCACAGATGGTCGTTAGATGGTCGTTCTTTTCCCCAGCGTGTGGAAACCGGCTGTGGATAACTCGGCGGATAGCCCTGGGCAGAGCTGAGTTCACCGGCTCGTGGCCGTTCCTTCGGCTGTTACTTCCACTGGGTGGAGACGCCGAATCCGGCGGCGATGAAGCCGAAGCCCACCACGATGTTCCAGTTGTCCAGTGCGTCGATGGGCAGTGAACCGTCCGTCACATAGAAGACGACGATCCAGGCCAGGCCGATGACGAACATGGCCAGCATCACTGGCGCGACCCAGGCGCGGCTGTTCAGCTTGATGCTGGTCGCCTGCTTCGCCGGCGGCGGCGTGTAGTCGGCCTTCTTGCGGATACGTGACTTCGGCACGAGGGTCTCTCCTGTCGATGCGCTGCGTGGCCGCGCAGGGAACTGTGGCTGGCTCCGGAGCAGCGTACAAGGGGACTCTTAGCGCTCCCCCGGGCGTCCGTTAGCGTAGTGCTTCCGCGGCGCCGAAGGAGATAAGGGTACGTTGAGCAATTCTGCCGACTCCCCCCAGGACGGATCCAGTCCTGCCCGTGAACGCCGTTTCCGGCCGGTGCGGGTGCTCACGGTGGCCGTCTTCGCCCTCGCGGGGCTCATTTTCTTCACCAGTTTCAATACGGCCAAGGGCACCAATATCCGTACGGACACGTCCTTGCTGAAGCTTTCCGACCTCATCCAGGAGCGCAGCCGCAAGAACGGCGAACTGGACCAGTCCAACGGCTCGCTGCGCCATGAGGTCGAGTCCTTCGCCGAGCGCGACGACGGCAGCAGCAAGGCGCAGGACGAGAAGCTCGCGGGCCTGGAGAAGAGTGCGGGCACGCAGAAGCTGAAGGGTGAGGCGATCACCGTCACGCTCAATGACGCCCCGCCGGACGCCACCGCCAAGCTTCCCGGCTATCCCGAGCCGCAGCCCGACTACCTGGTCATCCATCAGCAGGACCTGCAGGCCGTGGTGAACGCGCTGTGGCAGGGCGGGGCCAAGGGCATCAAGGTGATGGACCAGCGGCTGATCTCCACCAGTGCCGTGCGCTGTGTGGGCAACACCCTGATCCTTCAGGGGCGTGTCTACTCACCGCCGTACAAGATCACGGCGATCGGTGACCCCGACAAGCTGAACAAGGCGCTGTCCGCCTCCACGGCGATCCAGAACTACATGGTGTACGTGAATGTGTACGGCCTCGGCTGGAAAGTCACTCAGGACGGGACGGTGACTCTGCCCGGCTACTCGGGCACAGTGGATCTGCACTACGCCCAGCCCGTGGAGTGAACTGAGCCGTTTCGGGAGCTGCCGGTGCGCGTCGTCGTCAGGACCGTCAGCGAACTGTGTATCACTGTCGGGACCCTGATCGTCCTCTTCGTCGTCTATGTGCTGTTCTGGACGGGTGTGCGGGCGGACGGCGCGATGAACCATCAGATCGATGTCCTGCACGACCAGTGGGCGAGGCAGACGGCGCATCCCGCGGCGAGTGCGGGGGCCGGCATTTCGGCCGCTCCCAGGGAGCCGGCGCCGTATGTTGCGGGAAAGCCCTTCGCGATCATGTACATCCCGCGGCTTGGTTTCACGTGGAACAAGCCCGTGCTCGAGAACACGGCCGTGAGCACGTTGAAGAAGGGGCTCGGGCACTACGCGAACACCGCGCAGCTGGGGCAGGAGGGCAACTTCGCGGTGGCGGGACACCGGCGTACGTACGGAGATCCGTTCGTGGACTTCCCGAAGCTGCGGCCCGGTGACGCTGTGGTGCTGACCGACGGGACCACCTGGTTCACGTATCGGATCGACAAAGGGCCCTACAAAACTGTGCCGACGGATGTTGAGGTGATCGATCCTGTGCCACGTAAGTCGGGGTACACGCAGGAGGGCCGTTATCTGACGCTCACCACGTGCGATCCGGAGTGGGGGCACAGCCACCGGCTGATCGTGTGGGCGCACCTGGATTCCACACAGCCTGTGGAGGCCGGGAAACCAGAGGCGCTGCGCCGTTAGTCTGGTGCGGGTACGGCGTGAGTCCGGTGCCGTGGTGGAACGGAAGGGACGGCATGTACGGCTTCATCTGGCGGCATCTGCCGGGAAACGCGTGGGTGAAGGCGCTGATCTCGCTCGCGCTGATCCTGCTGGTGGTCTATGTCCTGTTCCAGTACGTCTTCCCGTGGGCCGAGCCGCTGCTGCCCTTCAACGATGTGACGGTGGACAACCAGTGAGTGCGCGGATTCTCGTCGTCGACAACTACGACAGCTTTGTCTTCAACCTGGTCCAGTACCTGTACCAGCTGGGCGCCGAGTGCGAGGTGCTGCGCAACGACGAGGTGTCGACGGCGCACGCCCAGGACGGTTTCGACGGTGTGCTGCTGTCGCCGGGTCCGGGTACGCCGGAGGAGGCGGGTGTCTGCATCGAGATGGTGCGGCACTGCGCGGCCACCTCGGTGCCCGTCTTCGGTGTGTGCCTGGGCATGCAGTCGATGCAGGTGGCGTACGGCGGTGTGGTGGACCGTGCGCCGGAGCTGCTGCACGGCAAGACCTCGCTGGTCGAGCACGAGGGCAAGGGCGTCTTCGCCGGTCTGCCGACGCCCTTCACGGCGACGCGCTACCACTCGCTGGCCGCGGAGCCGGAGACGGTTCCGGCCGAGCTGGAGGTGACCGCGCGGACGCACGACGGGATCATCATGGGCCTCAGGCACCGTGAACTCCCGGTCGAGGGCGTGCAGTTCCACCCGGAGTCGGTGCTGACCGAGCACGGCCACCGGATGCTGGCCAACTGGTTGGTGGAGTGCGGCGACCAGGGTGCCGTGGCGAGGTCGGCGGGGCTCGCCCCGGTGGTGGGCAGGGCCACGGCGTGACCGCGCTGCGCCCCGAGCGCGAGTCCGCCGCCTCGTACGGGCAGGAGCCGTACGAGGGGTACGAGTCGTACGAGGGGTATGAGGCGTCCGGTTCGTACGAGACGTCCGGTGCGTTCGAGGAGTGGAACGGCGATTCGGCGGGGCAGCAGGGGCAGCAGGGGCAGCACGGGGCGTATGCGGCGGCCGCGGAGGAGCCGTACGTACCGCCGCTCGTGGAGGAGCCGGAGCGGTATCTCCCGCCCGTCGACGACGAGACGGTGGCTCTGCGGATACCGGAGCCGCCGCCGGGCGGTTCCATATTGCCGTCTGACGCCTCAACAGCCACACCTGCCACAGGAACCACTCCGGGCGGCCGAGCGGCCCGCAGGAAGGCCGCCAAGCGCCGTCATGGGCGCCATGGAGGCGCTCGTACGATGTCGGAGGCCTCGGAAGGCGCCGAGGAGACGTTCGCCGACGCTCCCCAGACGCCGCTCTCGCGCGTGGAGGCCCGTCGGCAGGCCCGCGCACGCAAGGCCAGTCCGGCCGTCGTCGCGAGCCGGGCGATCGGTGAGGTGTTCATCACCACCGGCGTACTGATGCTGCTGTTCGTCACCTACCAGTTGTGGTGGACGAACGTGCGGGCGCATGCGGCGGCGGACAAGGAGACCAGCACCCTCCAGAACGACTGGGCGAGCGGCAAGCGTGCACCGGGTGAGTTCGAGCCAGGCCAGGGCTTTGCGATTCTCGACATCCCCAAGCTGGACGTGGTCGTGCCGATCGCCGAGGGCGTCAGCAACAAGAAGGTGCTCGACAAGGGCATGGTCGGCCACTACAGCGAGGGCAAGCTGAAGACGGCGATGCCCGACGCGAAGACCGGCAATTTCGCGCTCGCGGGGCACCGCAACACGCATGGCGAGCCGTTCCGGTACATCAACCGGCTCACGAAGGGCGACGAGGTCGTCGTCGAGACGCAGGACAAGTACTTCGTCTACAAGATCACTTCGACGCTGCCGGTGACGTCGCCGAGCAATACGAGCGTGATCGGTCCCGTGCCGCCCCAGTCGGGTTTCACAAAGCCGGGCCGGTACATCACGCTGACGACCTGTACTCCGGAGTTCACCAGCAAGTACCGGTTGATCGTCTGGGGCAAGATGGTCGAGGAACGGCCGCGCAGCAAGGGCAAGCCGGATGCGCTCGTCGAGTAGGGGCAGATGAACGTGGCAGCGACCACCGACGACACTCAAGAGGACACGGACGCGCCCGCGGCGCCACCGGCGCGCCGCCGCGGCCACGGCCGCATCGCGGCGGCGGTGAGCGTCTTCGGCGAACTCCTCATCACGGCGGGCCTGATACTCGGCTTGTTCGTCGTCTACTCGCTCTGGTGGACGAACGTCGTCGCCGACCGCGCGGCGGACAAGCAGGGCGAAAAGGTCCGCGACACCTGGGCCCACGAGGACCAGAACACGGGCCCCGGTGCGCTGGACACCAAGAACGGCATCGGCTTCCTGCACGTCCCCGCCATGAAGAACGGCGAGGTCCTGGTCGAGAAGGGCACATCGACGAAGGTCCTCAACGACGGCGTGGCCGGCTACTACACGGACCCGGTCAAGGCGACCCTCCCGACGACGGGCAAGAAGGGCAACTTCACGCTGGCCGCCCACCGGGACGGCCATGGCGCGAAGTTCCACAACATCGACAAGGTGCAGGTCGGCGACGCGATCGTCTTCGAGACCAGGGACAAGTGGTACGTCTACAAGGTCTACGACATCCTCGACGAGACCTCGAAGTTCAACGTGAAGGTCATCTCGCAGATCCCGAAGGAGTCGGGGAAGAAGAAGGCGGGCCACTACATCACGCTGACGACGTGCACGCCTGTGTACACGTCCCGGTATCGGTATGTGGTGTGGGGGGAGTTGGTGCGGGTGGAGAAGGTGGACGGTAAGAGGACGCCGCCGAAGGAACTGCAGTGAGGTGACTGAGGTCCCGTGAGGACCTCAGTCCTCTAGCATGGCGGAGGCCCGAAGCCGCAACTACCCTTTGCGGCTTCGGGCCTCTTGCGCGGTGACGCCTACTGCAGGGCTTTGAGGCGCACTCCTGCGGTCCACTCTTCCAACTCGTCGCGGTTCACGGTGATGACCCCGCTCAGGTCTGCGATCGCTTGTGCTTCCCGGCTGAAGTTGCACGTAGCCACGAACAGGGCCACATCGACCCGGTCGACGGCTCGTGCGGCACCGGCGAACTTCTGCATGTCGGCACTGGGGACATGCGCGCGCCCGGACCGGTTCTTGCACTGAACGGCCAGACTCCGTCCGTCCGCTGTGCGGCCGGTGATGTCGATGCCCCGGTCGTTGTGGGATTGGCGAACGACGACATCCGTACAACCGTCCCGACGTAGGAGTTCAGCGACGTGGCGCTCGAAGGCCTGCCAGGTCATGGCTGCGATGGAGGCCCGGACCTGGTCTGTGGGCGACTCTCCTTCCAGGGTGCTGATCCGCTGGTGGTGCCAGCACAGCTTGCGTTCGATGTTCTGGACGTCCTCGCGGAGGGCGATGAGCTCGCGGCGGTGCTCGCCCGAGGTTTCGATCAGGGCGTTGAACATCGGCACGACGGTCTTGCCGAGGATGTGGGTGATGCGTTGGTCGATGCGGTCGTCGAGGGAGACATCGCCCCTGTGGACGGAGTTATCCACAGGCTGCGTACGCGCCACGTACTCCATGTCCAGGAGGTACACACGCACCTGACGTGCGACTTCGCTATCGCGGAGCAGCATGGCGATGTTGAGGACGGCTCGGCGGGAGAACAGGGCGAGGGACCTTGTGCGTGACTGGATTCCACTGAGTTCCTTGAAGGAAGTCAGTTCTGAACCTGTCAACACGCGGTAGCCGCTGGCTTCGAGCTCTTCCCTGTGATCATGTACCAGAGAAGTGATGGCGGTGAGCCCTACCTCGAAGTACGCCGCCACCATCGCCGTAGTCACATGCATCCCGTCCGGCAGCAGCGACAGCGCCTTGACTTTGTCGAGGACGTCGGTTCGCTCCAGGACGCTGTCGCGCAGGCTCTTCGATTCCAGCAGCGCCGATTCGTTGATCACGTTCTGCCCTTCCGTTCGTGGTGTGGCCGTACGGCCAGGGCAGAGCTCGTACACCCCGCCCCATCCGATCAACGAATCGTCAGATGTGAAGACACGATCGACGTAGGAGCAGATGTTCAGTACGGGGATCTTGGTGGCACGAAAGAGCCCCGGTGCCCTGTGTGAACAGGGTGCCGGGGCTCCTTGGCGGTGGGAGGGCTGTCAGTTCTCCGTGCGGTACGCGGTTCCGGTGACGCCTCCGAAGAAGTTGGTGCCGCCGTTGTTACCGCCGTTGTTCCCGCCGCCGCTCACGGTCGTGAGGGTGACCGTCGTGCTGCCCGGGTCCTGGACCCCGGTGTTGCCCTGCGGGTCCTGCTGGATCACGAGCGCGTTGTCGCTCTGGTCGCTGCCGTTGGCGAACTGGATGTTGTTGAAGCCCGCCTGCTGCAGGGTCTTCTTGGCGTCCTTCACGCTCTGCCCGACGACACTCGGGACGGCCGTCTGCTGCTGCTTCTGGCCGATGTTGAGCTGCACCGCCGAGTTCTTCTTGAGCGGGCTACCGATCGTCGGGTTGGTCGAGATGACCTTGTCGACCTGGTTGTCGTCGGTGGTGGGCGTGTTGACGCAGTTGCCGGTCAGGCCGACGGCCGACAGCGCGGCCTTGGCGTCGTCACAGGACTTGCCAGTGACGTCGGGTACCGGGACCGTCTCCGCCGCCTTGGCGATGGTGAGGGTGATGTCGGAGCCCTTCTCGACTTCCTTGCCGAGCTTCGGGTTCTGTTCCAGGACGGTGTTCGCGGGCTCTGAGGACTCCTCCGTCTTCGTCTTGACGTTGAAGTTGTACCCGTCGCCCTCCAGGATCTGCTTGGCTTCGTCGAGGGTCTTGCCGGTGACATTCGGCACGACCACCTTCGGTGCCCCCGTCGACACCACAAGGTTGACGGTGATCCCCTTCTTGACCGTCTTTCCCTTGGCCGGGTCCTGCGAGCAGACGTTGCCCTTGGTCTGGGCCTCGCAGGGTTTCCTGGTGACGGAGACCTTCAGGTCGGAGTTGGTGGCCTGGTTCTGGGCGTCACTCAACGAGAGACCCACGAAGTTCGGCACCTGGACACTGTCGTTCCCCACCCCCCCGTTCCCACTGAACGCATACTTCCCGATCAGAATCGCGCCCACCAGCACCAGAACACCCGCCACGACCAGCAGGATCGTCGACGTGTTGGACTTCTTCTGGGGCTGGCGGCGGCGGGAGCGGTCGTCGTAGCCGTAGCCGCCGTCGTCCGGGTTCATCGGGGGCAGCATCGATGTGGCGCCGGCGTCCGTGGCGCGCAGGGCCGTGGTCGGCTGGTCGTCGGGGTAGCCGCCGTAGCCGACCGAGCCCATGGCCGCCGTGGCCGCGACGGGCTGGCCGTCGAGGCAGGCCTCGATGTCGATGCGCATCTCGTCGGCGGACTGGTAGCGGTAGTTCGGGTCCTTGACCAGGGCCTTCAGGACGATGGCGTCCATTTCGGGCGTGATTTCCGGGTCGAAGACAGAGGGGGCCTGCGCTTCTTCCCGTACGTGCTGGTAGGCGACCGCGACCGGGGAGTCCCCTACGAACGGGGGTCGTACGGTCAGGAGTTCGTACAGGAGGCAGCCGGTCGAATAAAGATCAGATCGCGCGTCGACCTGCTCGCCCTTTGCCTGCTCCGGTGACAGGTACTGCGCGGTGCCGATGACCGCCGCCGTCTGCGTCATCGTCATGCCGGAGTCGCCCATGGCGCGGGCGATGCCGAAGTCCATGACCTTGACCTGGCCGTTGCGCGTCAGCATGACGTTGGCCGGCTTGATGTCGCGGTGGACGATGCCGTTGCGGTGGGCGTACTCCAGGCCCTGGAGGATGCCGATGGTCATCTCCATCGCGCGCTCGGGCAGGAGCTTGCGGCCGGAGTGCAGGAGTTCGCGGAGTGTGGAGCCGTCCACGTACTCCATCACGATGTACGGGATCGAGACCCCGTCGATGTAGTCCTCGCCCGTGTCGTAGACCGCGACGATCGCGGGATGGTTGAGCGAGGCGGCCGACTGGGCCTCCCGGCGGAACCGGGCCTGGAAGGAAGGGTCGCGTGCGAGGTCCGCCCGCAGCGTCTTCACCGCCACCTGGCGCCCGAGGCGGGTGTCATGCGCGAGGTATACCTCCGCCATGCCACCACGACCGAGCACCTGGCCCAGTTCGTACCGGCCGCCGAGGCGACGCGGCTCTTCCATAGCTCCTACCAGCCCTCTCCGTCGGTCCCGACCGGCACGGGTGTGCGGTCGGAGGCTGCCGTCCGGGCCTACCGTACCCGGCTAGCTTTGTGTGACCTGGCCAAGTGCGTCACCCGATACAGGACCGGTATCGCAACGTGCACCGATGTGAAGGGGACGTGAGCGGGGTCACTTCTTGGAGTTGATGACCGCCTCCATCACGCTCTTCGCGATCGGGGCGGCGAGGCCGCCGCCGGAGATGTCTTCGCGGTTGGCGTTGTCGTCCTCGATCACCACGGCCACGGCGACCGGCGAGCTGCCGTCGCTGAGCCTGGCGTAGGAGAGGAACCAGGCGTACGGGTTCTTGCTGTTGGCCACACCGTGCTGCGCGGTACCGGTCTTGCCGCCGACCGTGATGCCGCCGCCGATCTGGGCCTTCTGACCCGTGCCCTCCTTGACGACCGTCTCCATCATCGACTGCAGGATCTGCGCGTTCTTCGCCGACAGGGGCTGGCTGAGCTCCTGCGGGTCGGTCTGCGCGACGGTGTCGAGGTTGGACGACTGGAGCTTGTCGACCATGTACGGCTTCATCAGCTTGCCGTTGTTGGCGACCGCGGAGGCGACCATGGCCATCTGCAGGGGGGTCGCGGCGGTGTTGTACTGGCCGATCGAGGACAGCGCGGTCTGCGAGGGGTTCATGTTCTCGGAGAACACCGAGGCGTTGGAGCGGACCGGGACGAACTGCTCGGAGTCGAAGCCGAACTTCTTCGCCTCGGCCAGCATCTTGTCGCTGCCGAGGTCGGAGCCGATCTTGCCGAACACGGTGTTGCAGGACACCTTCAGGGCTACCCGCATCGTCGCGTTCTTGCAGGGGATGTTCCCCTCGTTCTTCAGCGGGGTCGTGGTGCCCTTCATGATGTAGGGCAGTGGCGAGTCGGTGTTCTCGTCGGCGGACGTGTACAGCCCGTTCTCCAGCGCGGCCGCGGCCGTGACCACCTTGAAGGTGGAGCCCGGCGGGTAGGTCTCGCGCAGCGCCCGATTCAGCATCGGGTCGTCGGGGTTGTACTGCTTCTGCAGGTTCTTCCAGGCCTTCGCGTCGTCGTTGGTGTTGCCGGCGAAGACGGAGGGGTCGTACGAGGGGTACGAGGCCATCGCCAGGATCTTGCCCGTGGACGGGTCGAGCGCGGCGACAGCACCCTTGCCGCCCTGGGCCTTCAGACCGTCGTACGCGGCCTTCTGCGCGGCAGCGTTGAGGGTGGTGACGACGTTGCCGCCCGACTTCTGCTTGCCCGTGATCATGTCGAGGGTGTTGCGGAAGAAGAGCCGGTCGTCGGTGCCGGTGAGGATGCCGTCGTCGACCTTCTCCAGGAAACTGCCGTCGAAGGCCTGGGAGGAGTAGCCGGTGACCGGGGCCCACATGGGCCCGTTCTTGTACGTGCGCTTGTACTTGAAGTCGCCGTGCTTGTTCACGACCGAGCCGGTTATGGGGTCGCCGTCGACGACGATGTCGCCCCGCGGGTTCGCGTACCGCTGGATGGCGACGCGGCGGTTGGCCGGATCGGTGCGGAGTTTGTCGGCCTGGGCGTACTGCAGCCAGTTGTCACGGATCAACAGCGCCAGGACGAGAAGTCCGCAGAAGATCGCGATTCGGCGCAGTGGCTTGTTCACATCCGGCCTTTCCACAAGCTAACAGGTGCGCCTGCCGCTTCAGTCTCTCGGTGCCGATGGTGCTGGTGTCATCTTGGCCGCCCACAGTCTAGAGGCAGCGGCTGTGTCTCCCGGGCGGGGCTGTGGACAACGACTGGTGAAGAGACGCATGAGCGGTGCGGTGGGTTCCGGAAAGCGCGGAGGGCTTCCGGTTCCGGCGGGTGCCGGGCCGGAAGCCGTCCGTCAGGACCAGAGGTCGCAGGGGTCGACGATCGTCAGGTCGGTGATCAGCGTCACTCGACGGGGCCGGCGGCGCCGGGGCGGACCACCTGGGTCATCTCGGCGTCGGGGTTGCCGGCGGGGGTGGGCGCCGGGCGGCGGGCGGTGTCGCTGATTCTGATCAGGATGCCGATCAGTGCCCAGTTGGCGATGACGGAGGAGCCGCCGTAGGCCAGGAACGGCATCGTCATACCGGTCAGCGGGATCAGGCCCATCACACCACCGGCCACCACGAAGACCTGTAGCGCGAAGGCGCCGGACAGGCCGATGGCGAGCAGTTTGCCGAAGGGGTCGCGGGCGGCGAGGGCGGTGCGCACACCGCGCTCCACGATCAGGCCGTAGATCAGCAGGATCGCCATGATGCCGGCCAGGCCCAGTTCCTCGCCGAAGGTGGCGAGGATGAAGTCGGAGTTGGCGGCGAAGCGGATCAGCTCGGAGTGGCCCTGGCCCCAGCCGGTGCCGAGGGTGCCGCCGGAGCCGAAGGCCCACAGGGCCTGCATGGCCTGCTCGGAGTGGAGGATGCCGTCGTGGCTGCCGGCCTGGCTGAGCTTGTACTCGCGCATCGGGTCGAGCCAGGCCTGGACACGGGTCTGGATGTGCGGCTCGAAGCTCGCCACGCCGACGGCGCCGGCCGCGGACATCAGCAGACCGAAGACGATCCAACTGGTCCGCTCGGTGGCGACGTACAGCATGATGACGAACATTCCGAAGAACAGCAGCGATGTACCGAGGTCGGTCTCGAAGACCAGGATGAGGATCGAGATCATCCAGACGACGATGATCGGGCCGAGGTCGCGGCCGCGCGGCAGGTACAGGCCCATGAAGCGGCGGCTGGCGAGGGCGAGCGCGTCGCGCTTCACCATCAGGTAGCCGGCGAAGAAGATGGCCAGCACGATCTTGGCGAACTCGCCGGGCTGGATGGTGAAGCTGCCGACGTGGATCCAGATCTTGGCGCCGTACACATTGGCGCCGAGGCCCGGGACCAGCGGGAGCAGCAGCAGGACCAGGGCGCCGACCATGGAGATGTAGGTGTAGCGCTGGAGGGCCCGGTGGTCCTTGAGGAAGATCAGGACGACGACGAACAGGGTGATGCCGAGCGCCGTGTAGAGCAGCTGGTTGGTGGCCTTGCCGCCGGCCACGCCGATCTGCCGCAGCAGCGCCGACTGGTCGAGCCGCCAGATCGCGACGAGCCCGAGTCCGTTCAGCAGCGTGGCCAGGGGCAGCAGCAGCGGGTCGGCGTACGGGGCGAACTTCCGTACCGCGAGATGGCCGACGCCCGCGAGCAGGCCGAGTCCCAGGCCGTAGCTCAGCAGGCCGGCCGGCACCTTGTCGTCGATGGCCAGGCCCACGTTGGCGTAGGCGAAGACCGGGATGGCGACGGCGAACAGCAGGAGCGCGAGCTCGGTGTTGCGCCGGCTGGGTGCGCCGATCGCGCCGATCGTGGACGTGTGGTGCGTCGGGGTGTTGGTAGTGCTGCTCATCGTGTGACAGGGCCTCTCACGGCTTGCCTACTGCTTACCGCACAGCGAGACGACCTTCTGCTCATCGTCCGAGAGAGTGGGGCCGGGGCTGGGGGTGGGTGCGGTCGCTGATGTGGACGGGGTCGGTGAGGTCGAGGGGCTCGGTGATGCCTTGGACGTGAGGGAGGTCTTGGTGGTTCCCGTGGTGCCGCCCGCCTGGCCCGTGCCGGTCTTGGAGTTCTTCTGGCTCTCGGCCTGCTGACGCTCGGTCTCCTTCTTGCACGCGGAGGCCTGCACGGAAAGCTCGTTGACCTTCGACTGGGCGGCGGGGAGACCGCCCTCGGCGATCGTGGCCTTGACCTGCTTCTGCTGGTACGGCGGCAGGTACTTGAGTTCGATCTCCGGGTGGTCCTTCTCGACCTTCGAGAGGGAGACCCAGGCCAGGTCCTGGCTGATGCCCCGGTACAGCGCGACGTGCTCGTCCTTGGCGCCGACGTAGTACTGCGTCTGCGTCCAGCGCCAGCCGCCGTAGAGGCCGCCGCCGACGACGGCGAGAGCGAGCACGAGGTAGAAGGATCTCTTCGCCCACTTGCGGCCCTTGCCGGGCTTGACGAAGTCGTCGTCGGTGTAGTCGCCGAAGCTGCCCGCCGGGATGTAGCCGGTGGTGTCGCCGGAGCCGGGCGGGCCGAACTCGCCGCCGCCCCCTCCGTGACCCTGGCGGCCGAGGCCGGACGCGCGCCCTGCGGGGGTCTCCATGAAGCCGGGGTCGTGCAGGTGGTTCTGGTTCTCGGCGACCGCGCCGACCACGACCGGGGTGTCGGAGAGCTGCCCGGCGAGGGTGTCTCCGGTGTCGAGGTCCAGTACGTCGGCGACGATGACGGTGATGTTGTCGGGGCCGCCGCCGCGCAGCGCGAGCTGGATCAGCTCCTGCACGGTCTCCTGGGGGCCCTGGTAGCTGGCGAGGGTGTCCTCGAGGGTCTGGTGGGAGACGACGCCGGACAGGCCGTCGGAGCAGATCAAGTAGCGGTCGCCGGCGCGGACTTCACGGATGGAGAGGTCGGGCTCGACGTGCTCGCCGCTGCCCAGCGCGCGCATCAGCAGGGAGCGCTGCGGGTGGGTGGTGGCTTCCTCTTCGGTGATACGGCCCTCGTCGACCAGGCGCTGCACCCAGGTGTGGTCCTGGGTGATCTGGGTGAGGACGCCGTCGCGGAGCAGGTACGCGCGCGAGTCGCCGACGTGCACGAGGCCCAGGCGCTGGCCGGTCCACAGGAGGGCGGTGAGGGTGGTACCCATGCCCTCCAGCTGCGGGTCTTCTTCCACCATCGCGCGCAGCTGGTCGTTGGCGCGCTGTACGGCGGTGCCGAGGGAGGTGAGGATGTCGGAGCCCGGCACGTCGTCGTCGAGGGCGACGATGGTGGAGATGGCCTCGGAGGAGGCGACCTCTCCGGCGGCGGCGCCGCCCATGCCGTCGGCGATCGCGAGCAGGCGCGGACCGGCGTATCCGGAGTCCTCGTTGCCCTCGCGGATCATGCCTTTGTGCGATCCGGCGGCGAAGCGCAGTGACAGACTCATGCGCACCTCGCCCGTCGGCTCCGGGTACATCCGCACGGTGCCCACCCTCCGGTCGGGAGCGCGCCGGTGCCCGTGGTGGGGGCCGCCGCTGCGTGCTCGCTCCGCTCGCGCTCATTCATGACGTGGCACTACTTCCGCAGCTCGATGACTGTCTTGCCGATGCGGATCGGCGCGCCCAGCGGAATCGGCGTGGGGGTCGTCAGCCGGCTCCGGTCGAGGTACGTGCCGTTGGTGGAGCCCAGGTCCTCGACGATCCACTGGCCGTCGCGGTCCGGGTAGATCCTGGCATGGCGGCTGGAGGCGTAGTCGTCGTCCAGCACGATCGTGCTGTCGTGCGCCCGGCCCAGGGTGATGGTCTGGCCCTGCAGCGCGACGGTCGTGCCGGTGAGGGTGCCCTCGGACACGACCAGCTTGGAGGGGGCGTTGCGGCGCTGGCGGCCGCCGCCGGCCTGCTGACGCTGCTGCGGGGGCGCGGCCTGCTGCCGGGCGGCCTGCTGCGGCCGTCCGGCCTCGCGCCTGGATCCGCGCTGGGTGACGCGCGTACCGAACAGGTCGCTGCGGATGACCTGCACGGCCACGATCACGAACAGCCACAGTACGGCCAGGAAACCCAGCCGCATGACCGTGAGGGTCAGCTCTGACATTGCCCCCGCTTCACCCTTCGGCTTGCCGGTAAATGATGGTGGTGCTGCCCACGACGATCCGCGAGCCGTCGCGGAGCGTAGCGCGGGTGGTGTGCTGCCCGTCCACCACGATGCCGTTGGTGGACCCGAGATCCTGGATCGTCGAGGGCGTTCCGGTCCGGATCTCACAGTGCCGGCGGGAGACGCCGGGGTCGTCGATCCGCACGTCGGCTTCGGTGCTGCGGCCCAGCACCAGCGTCTGGCGGGAGATCTGATGGCGGGTGCCGTTGATCTCGACCCAGTGGCGCATCCGGCCGCCTGCCGCCGGGGCGGGAGCCGTCGCGGGCCGCTGACCGAAGGGCGCGGCGCCGGGCCGTCCGCCGGGCGGCGGCGCGGCGGGCATCGGCGGGGCGCCCGCGGGTGCGGCGGCCGGCGGGTAGCCGTAACCTCCGCCGGGGCGGCCCGGGGCCGGGGCCGCCGGAGCGGCGGGCCCGGGAGCCTGCTGGCTGCTGGAGGAGGCGAGCGTACGGCTGCGCACCCGGTACAGGCCGGTGTCGAGGTCGTCCGCCTTCTCCAGGTGGACCTTGATGGGTCCCATGAAGGTGTAGCGCTGCTGCTTGGCGTAGTCGCGCACCATGCCGGCGAGCTCGTCGCCGAGCTGGCCGGAGTAGGGGCTGAGCCGCTCGAAGTCCGGCGTGCTCAGCTCCACGATGAAGTCGTTGGGCACAACCGTGCGGTCGCGGTTCCAGATGGTCGCGTTGTTGTCGCACTCACGCTGGAGCGCTCCCGCGATCTCCACGGGCTGGACCTCGGACTTGAACACCTTGGCAAAGGTGCCGTTGACCAGACCTTCGAGACGCTGCTCGAATTTCTTCAGGACTCCCATGAGGCACCTCCTCCGATGTCGCTTCCGTCCAGTGTCCCGGCTGGCGGGCGCTGCCTTACCTGGTACTGCTTACTGATCGTATCCACGCGCGGGTGAATCGGCTGGTTCCCCCTGTCGGCCCTGTCGACGGGTGTCGACGCTGGACGAAGTTCCCTCCGGAAGTTCCCTCCGAAGCCGTCCTTCGAACTCCTCCCGCGCACTCCTTCTGCCAAGGATCGTAGAGGCGGCCGAAGACAAGTGTCCCGCACCCGACTGTGGACCCGGCCCGGCTCTTGGGGAGACGGGCCGGACCGGTACGAGGTTGATACGTGAACCGTTACGTGTTGATACGGAGCGGAGGCTTCAGCGGTTGGCCGCTCCTGGGCTGGTCGATCGTGGGCCGGCCGATCGAGGGCCGGGTGGTGGGACGGACGGTCGCGGGCCGGTCGCCGGCCGGACGATGCGTCCTTGCTGGTGAGCGGCTGCCCAGCCATAAGGGATGTGAACCCACCCCTGCCAGCGTGCTAATGTTCTGCGTGTCGGAAGGCGCCAAACCCAAGGGGTCGGGAGCCGGAGGACACACCCAATGCGCGGGTGGCGGAATAGGCAGACGCGCTGGATTCAGGTTCCAGTGCCCGCAAGGGCGTGGGGGTTCAACTCCCCCCTCGCGCACCAGCCGAAAGCCCCCAGGTCTTTGACCTGGGGGCTTTCGCGTTGTCCGGGGCCGTGTGAGGCGGGTTACCTGGTGAGGACAATCACATGGCCCGCCCGCCGTTCCCGGACGGCGTTTTCCACAGGTGCGGAGTTGTCCACAGGGTCTGACGCGCTTCGGCCACCGGCTGTACGGTCGGCACGAGTTGATGTTCGTGCCCGTGCGGGGGAGGCGGTTGGCGTGACCGAAATCGGAGAAGCAGCGGCAGCGGCGGTGGAGTCGGGTGTGCGGCGGCTTCCGCGGGTGCGGGGTTTCGCCGAGTGGCCCGCCGAGGGGTCGCCCAAGGACGAGGGCAAGGCGCTGCGCAAGCGGGTGCCGCGCAGCGCACACTCCGCGCTCGACCTCGACGGCTCCCGCCCGCACGCGGCCGACGCGGTCGAGGAGTCCCACCGCGGCCGGATCGCCGAGCTCACTCCGATACGCGCGGGCCGGATGGCGGCCACGCCCTTCGCCTTCCTGCGCGGCTCGGCGGGCCTCATGGCGTACGACCTCGCGCGCACACCCATGACCCGGATCCGCGCGCAGATCTGCGGGGATGCGCATGCCGCCAACTTCGGCCTGTACGGCGATGCGCGCGGCGACCTGGTCATCGACCTCAACGACTTCGACGAGACCGTCCACGGCCCCTGGGAGTGGGACCTCAAGCGGCTCGCCGCCTCGCTCGTGCTCGCGGGGCGGGAAGCCGGCGCCGACGAGGACCAGTGCCGCAAGGCGGCCTACGACGCGACCGGCGCCTACCGCCGCACCATGCGGCTGCTCGCCAAGCTGCCGGTGCTGGACGCGTGGAACGCCATCGCGGACGAGGAACTCGTCTCCCATACCGACGCCCACGACCTGCTCGGCACGCTGGAGCGGGTCTCCGAGAAGGCGCGGGCCAATACGAGCGGACGCTTCGCGGCGAAGTCGACCGAGCAGGTCGAGGACGGCGGGCGCCGCTTCGTCGAGGCGCTGCCGGTGCTGCGGCGGGTGCCGGACGCGGAGGCCGCGGCGGTGGCGGCGGCCCTTGAGGAGTATGTGACGACACTGTCCGAGGACCGGCTGCCGCTGCTGGCGCGTCATGCGGTGCACGACGTCGCCTTCCGCGTCGTCGGCACGGGCAGCGTCGGCACAAGGTCGTATGTCGTGCTGCTTCTGGACCACCGGGGGCAGCCGCTCGTCCTCCAGGTGAAGGAGGCCCGTCCCTCGACGCTGGTGCCGCACCTGGTGACCGCCGGTTTCGAGGCGCCGGAGGCGGAGCATGAGGGGCGCCGGGTGGTTCTCGGGCAGAAGCGCATGCAGGTCGTCAGCGACATCCTGCTGGGCTGGACGTCGGTGGACGGACTGCCGTTCCAGGTACGGCAGTTCCGCAACCGCAAGGGCAGCGTCGACCCCGCGGCGCTGGCCGCCGACCAGATAGACGACTACGGCCGCATGACCGGCGCCCTCCTGGCCCGCGCCCACTCCCACAGCGCCGACCCCCGCCTGGTCGCCGGGTACTGCGGCAAGAGCGAGGAACTTGACGAGGCGATCGCCGACTTCGCCGTCGCCTACGCCGACCGCACGGAGGCCGACCATGCCGATCTGGTGGCAGCGGTGCGGGCGGGGCGGATCCCGGCGGAGATGGGGGTTTGAGGGGCGTGTGAGGAGTGCGGCTGTGGGGGCAGCCGTTGAGGCGCGTGTTCGCAGGGGGCGGGGAGGGGGGAGGGGGAGGGAGGGGGGAGGCCCCCCCGGAGCGATGAGCTTGCGCCGCAGTGGTCGCCCCCGCCGTGGCCTACGCTGGGCGGGTGACGAGCCCGGAAGCTGAGCATGAGCAGGGTGGCGGTGTCTCCGGTGAGGCGCAGGCGACGCCCGAGGACGGTGCGCCGCGTCCCGAGGAGCGGCTGGAGCGGGCCGTGCGGGCCGCCGAGCAGGCGCTGATCGAGTACGAGATCGCGGTGGAGACCTTCCGGGTCGAGGTCGAGAACTTCTCCCGGCTGCACCACCAGAAGCTCGGCCCGATGTACGCCCGCCTCGACGAGCTGGACGCGCAGATCGCCGAGGCCCGGGCCGCCCGCACCGGCGACCCCGAGGATCTGCGCAAGGCGGACGAGGCACGGGCCCGGGTCATGCCGATGCCCGGCGTCGAGGAGCTGTTCCACGGCTGGATGGACGGGCAGGGGCTCTTCCCGGAAGCCGTGGCGATGCTCACGGACCAGCCCGTGCGGCCCCCCCAGCGGGTGCGCCCGAGCGACGAGGCCCGCAAGCTCTACCGCGAACTGGTCCGTAAGGCCCACCCCGACCTGGCTCAGGACGACACCGAGCGGGCGCGGCGCGAGGAGTTCATCACCCGGGTCAACGCCGCCTATGCCCGCGGCGACGCGATGCTGCTGCGGGAGCTGGCCGAGGAGTGGGCCAAGGGACCGGCGCCCGAGGAGCGCGGTCCGAGCCGCAGCGAGGAGCTCTACGCCCGCCTCGAATGGCTCGCCGAGCGCAAGGAACTGCTCTCGCTGGTCGCCAAGGAGCTGGAGGAGAGCGCGATCGGCTCGATGCTCCGGCTGGCGCCGGACGATCCCGACCGACTCCTGGAGGAGATCGCCGAGAAGCTTCTGGCCGATGTCTCCCAGCGCGAGGCGGAGCTGGCCGAGCTGCTGGGGTAGCGCGCGCCGGTGCAAGCCGGTGGCCGGTGGAGGTGGGGCGGTTGCCGCGTGGGCGGCCGGTTCCGTGACCGGCCGCGTCGGGTAGCGTCTCAGGCATGCATTTCGGAGCTGGTGTGCCCACGGTCGAGGTCGGGGACCTCAAGGACGGCGACTTCCTGCTGGACGTCCGCGAGAACGACGAATGGCAGGCAGGTCACGCCGAAGGGGCGCTGCACATCCCCATCAGTGATTTCGTCGCCCGCTACGGCGAGCTGACCGAGGCCGCCCCGCAGGACGGCCGCGTCAACGTGATCTGCCGCTCCGGCGGCCGCTCGGCGCAGGTCGCGATGTACCTCGTGCAGCAGGGCATCGACGCCGTGAACGTCGACGGCGGCATGCAGGTGTGGGCGGCGGTGGGCCGCCCGGTCGTGACGGACGAGGGACAGCCCGGGTTCGTCCTGTAGTTCGCGCCGGCCGGGGCGGTCAGCCGAGCGGGTGTGCCGCCAGCAGGTCGCCCAGGGCTTCCTCGTGCGCTGCCGCCGGGCCGAGCTGGAGTTCCAGGTGCTTGGCCCAGGCGTGGTACCGGTGCAGGGGGTATTCGACGTCCGCCCCGAACCCTCCGTGCAGATGCTGTGCCGTCTGTACGACCCGCCGTACGCCCTCCGAGGCCCAGATCTTGGCGACGGCGACGTCACCGGAGGCGGGCAGTACGCCGGGTGCCCGCGAGGCGATCCGCCATGCGGCCTGCCACAGTGTGGCCTCCATCGCGCGCAGGTCGATGTAGCGGTCGGCGGCCTGCACGGCGACAGCCTGGAACGTGGCGACGGGGTATCCGAACTGCTCCCGCTTGCCGGTGTATTCACTGGTCATCGCGAGGACTCGTTCGCCCAGGCCGAGCGCCAGCGCGCACGTCCCCGTGGTCAGCAGTTCGCGCAGCCACTCCCAGGCGCCGTCGGCGTCGATGACGTCGCGGGCGGCGATCCGTGCGGATTCCAGACGTAGTTCGCCGAGCCGCTCACCGGTGGTGGAGATCTGCTCGCCCAGGCCGACGCCCTGGTGGATCCGGGGGACCACGGCGAGGAGGGTCCGATCGGCGGTCGTATGGGCCGGTACGACGATGAAGTCGGCGTTGTGCGCCCACGGCACCGCCGTCTGTGCCCCGTCCAGGATCCACTCGTCGCCTTCCCGCCGTGCGGTCACGGCGAGTTCGGCCGGGTCGTGGCCGGTACGGCCCATCGCGGCGACGGTCAGCACCGTCTCGCCCCGTCCCGCGCGGGTGAGCAGCGCAGACCTCAACTCCTCGCCGCCGTAAGCCTGTACGGCCGCTGCGGCCGCGCTGGTCTCCAGGAGTGGTACGCGCGCCAGCACCCTGGCCGACTCCCGCAGCACCAGGCAGAGTGCGATGGCGTCCAGGCCCGCGCCGCCGTACTCCGCGTCCAGCAGCAGGCTCAGCAGGTCCGCCTCGGCGAGCCTGGTCCACAGCGCGCGGTCGAAGTCGTCGGCCACGGCGCCCGGGACGAGCGAGGGAGAGGGCACGGTGTCGGGCGCGACCCCGGCGAAGACGCCCCGTGCCGCCTCGGCCGCCGCCTGCTGCTCCTCGGTGAAGGTGAAGTCCACGGTTCCTGTCCTTCCACGCGCATGCCGGCTCACCGACCAGGCGCCCGGCCTGATCTGACGGACCGTCAAGATAGAACAGGTTCTAGGAGAAGGGAACGGTGCGGCCATCGCCACCCGCGCCCGGTCAGCGGTCGAAGTCCAGCTCGACCTTCTCGGTCACCGGATGCGACTGGCACGCCAGCACATACCCCGCCTCCGTCTCCTCCGTCTCCAGCGCGAAGTTGCGGTCCATGCGCACCTCGCCGGCGACGAGGAAGGCCCGGCATGTGCCGCACACGCCGCCCTTGCAGGCGTAGGGCGCGTCGGGCCGGTTGCGCAGCACCGTCTCCAGCAGGGACTCGCCGTCCTGCACGGGCCAGGTCCCGCCGCGGCCGTCGAGCCGGGCGGTCACCGTGCTGTGTGCGGGGGCGGTCGCGGCCGGCGCGGGGGCGGCGGCGTCCACGTGGAAGATCTCCTCGTGGATGCGTGAGCGCACCACACCGAGGCCGCGCAGGGCCCGCTCGGCCCCCTGCACGAGCCCGAACGGACCGCACAGGAACCATCCCGCCACCTGCCCCACCGGCAGCAGCGCGGGCAGCAGCCCGGTCAGCCGCTCCTGGTCGAGCCGCCCGGACGGCAGCCCCGCCTGCTGTTCCTCCCGGGACAGCACCGTCACCAGCTGCAGCCGCCGCGGATGGCGGTCCTTCAGGTCGGCGGCCTCCTCCAGGAACATCGTCGAGGCGGCCGTCCGGTCGCTGCGTATCAGGCAGAACCGGGCTTCCGGCTCGCGCTCGAGCAGGGTGGAGACGATCGAGAGCACCGGGGTGATGCCGCTGCCGCCCACGATCGCCGCGTATATGCCGGGTGCCGGGTCGAGGGTGAAGCGGCCGGCTGGGGTCATCACCTCCAGCTCGTCGCCGACGTTGATCTCCTTGAGTGCGTACGTCGAGAAGGCTCCGCCGTCGACCAGCCGTACGCCGACCCGCAGGGTGCTGGGGCCCTCGCCGTCGGGGGCCGGTGCCGGGGAGCAGATCGAGTACGTGCGCCGTATCTCCGTGCCGTCGACCAGGCGCCGCAGGGCGAGGTGCTGCCCCGGGGCGTGCCGGTACTCCTCGCGCAGCCGAGGGGGCACGGTCAGGGTGAGGGCCACGGAGTCGTCGGTGAGCCGGTCGACCGCCGCCACCGGGAGTGTGTGGAAGCGGGCCATCACAGCTCCTTGAAGTGGTCGAAGGGTTCGCGGCAGGTGAGGCAGCGCCGCAGCGCTTTGCAGGCGGTGGAGGAGAAGCGGCTGAGCAGCTCGGTGTCGGTGCTGCCGCAGTGCGGGCAGCGCAGTGGCTCCAGCATGCGGGTCGGGCTCAGCGATACGGGGACCGGTCCGGACACCTCTCGCACGCGCGGGGGCGCTATCCCGAACTCCCGCAGTTTGCGGCGCCCTTCGGCCGTGATGTCGTCGGTCGACCAGGCGGGCCGCAGCACCGTGCGGACGGTGACGTCCCGTATGCCGTGCGCGTGCAGTGCCTGCTCTATGTCGAGGGACATCGCCTCTATGGCCGGGCAGCCGGTGTATGTCGGGGTCAGCTCGACCTCGACCGATTCCGCGCCGCGCACATGCACGGCGCGCAGGACTCCGAGCTCCTGGAGGGTGAGTACGGGCAGTTCGGGGTCGGGCACCGAACCGGCGATCTCCAGGAGTTCGGCCTCCAGGGCGGTGGTCGTTGTCACCATGACGCCCCCGGGTGGCTGCGGTGCAGATGCTGCATCTCGGCGAGCATCCGGCCGAAGGGCTCGGTGTGCACACCCTGGCGGCCCGCGCCGGCCGTCCACGCCCCGGTCCGCGGTCCCTCGGGGACCGTCAGGGTCGCCCGGTGCAGGACCGCGCGGACGGAGTCCAGCCAAGCCGTTTCCATCCCGGCCAGGTCGACGTCCAGGCCGTCCACCGGCTGGAACATCTCGCCGGTGAACCGCCACAGGGCCGTGCAGGCGCGCTGCATCTTCTTGTGGCCGACCTCCGTGCCGTCGCCGAGCCGCAGGGTCCACTGCTCGGCGTGGTCGCGGTGGTAGGCGACCTCCTTGACGGCCTTTGCGGCGAGGCCGGCGAAGGGGCCCTCCCCGGCGGCCAGTTCGGCGTACAGCAGGTGCTGGTAGGTGGAGAAGTAGAGCTGTCGGGCGATGGTGTGGGCGAAGTCGCCGTTCGGCTGTTCCACCAGCTGGAGGTTGCGGAAGGCGCGCTCCTCGCGCAGATACGCCAGCTCGTCCTCGTCGCCTGCCGTCGACAGCAGCACGCGGGCCTGGCCGAGCAGGTCCAGCGCGATGTTGGCGAGGGCGACCTCCTCCTCCAGGACGGGGGCGTGGCCCGCCCATTCGCCGAGGCGGTGCGAGAGCACCAGGGCGTCGTCGCCGAGGGCCAGGGCAGCGGTCGTAGGGGCTGTCGTCGTCACAGGTGCTTCACCCCCTCCGGGATCTCGTAGAACGTCGGGTGCCGGTACGGCTTGTCGGCGGCCGGCTCGAAGAACGGGTCCTTCTCGTCCGGGGAGGACGCGGTGATCGCGGACGAGGGGACGACCCAGATCGAGACGCCCTCGCCGCGGCGGGTGTACAGGTCGCGGGCGTTGCGCAGGGCGAACTCCGCGTCCGGCGCATGCAGGCTGCCGGCGTGGGTGTGCGAGAGGCCGCGGCGTGAGCGCACGAAGACCTCCCACAGGGGCCAGTCGGTGTTCGTCATACTTGCGTCGCTCCTGTCTCGCCTGTCTTGCCCATCTCGCCTGTCGGGCCGGTGTGCTTGGCCGCGTAGGCCGCGGCCGACTCCCGTACCCACGCGCCTTCGTCGTGCGCGCGCCTGCGCTGGGTGATCCGCTGCTCGTTGCACGGGCCGTTGCCCTTGAGGACTTCGCGGAACTCCGTCCAGTCGATCGGGCCGAAGTCGTAGTGCCCCCGCTCCTCGTTCCACTTCAGGTCCGGGTCGGGGAGGGTGAGGCCCAGCGACTCGGCCTGGGGGACGCAGATGTCGACGAAGCGCTGGCGCAGCTCGTCGTTCGAATGCCGCTTGATCTTCCATGTCATCGACTGCGCGGAGTGCGCCGACTCGTCGTCGGGCGGACCGAACATCATCAGGGACGGCCACCACCAGCGGTCCACCGCGTCCTGTGCCATCGCCCGCTGCTCCGGGGTGCCGCGGCCGAGGGCCAGCAGCAGCTCGTACCCCTGGCGCTGGTGGAAGGACTCCTCCTTGCAGATGCGGACCATCGCGCGCGCGTAGGGGCCGTAGGAGCAGCGGCACAGCGGGACCTGATTGGTGATCGCGGCGCCGTCCACCAGCCAGCCGATCGCGCCGACGTCCGCCCAGGTCAGCGTCGGATAGTTGAAGATCGAGGAGTACTTCTGGCGGCCGGTGTGGAGCTTGTCGAGCAGCTCGTCGCGGCTGGTGCCGAGGGTCTCGGCGGCGCTGTACAGGTACAGCCCGTGTCCTGCCTCGTCCTGGACCTTGGCCATCAGGATCGCCTTGCGGCGCAGGGAGGGCGCGCGAGTGATCCAGTTGGCCTCCGGCTGCATGCCGATGATCTCGGAGTGGGCGTGCTGTGCCATCTGCCGGACCAGCGTCGCGCGATAGGCGTCGGGCATCCAGTCGCGCGGCTCGATGCGCTCGTCGGCGGCCACGGCGGCGTCGAAGGCGCGCTCGTACGCACCGGTGTCAGCGGTGTCCTGCGCGGTGCCGTGCGTCTGGTGCGCGGCTGCTGTCGCCATGCGGTCCCCCTCGACCTGGGCTCTGTCCGGAGCTCGCTCCCGACCGATCGTTCGGTTCGTGCGATTCCATGGTGGGACGGGCGCCGTAAGGTGTCAACCGCTGTGGATAACCTGCGGGCGTGCCCTGTGGACAAACGGGGCGACCTCGCGTACGTCGCGGCGAGCTCGGCCCGACAGGGGCTGTGCCCCGCGGGCAGGCCTGAGTACCGTGCCCGTGCGAGTGCGGTGGCGAGGTGCGCACAGGCGGTACGGCACCCCGCGGCCGGGCGGCCGGAAGACGGACCGGGATCGGGAGACGGGGCGGAATGGACGCGTACGGCACAGACTCGGACGCCCGGCACGGGCCGGACGGGCCGGGCAGGCCGGGCGATGCGCCCGAGCCGGATGGTCCGCCCGAGCCGGACCGGTCGCCTGTGCCGGACAGCCCGGCCGAGCTGGGCGGAGCGGACCGGACGGCCGATCCGCGGGACGTTCCACCGGACGCCGCCGCATTCGATCCCGGTGCTGCTGCCTCTGTGGTCGCTCCCGCCCCCGGCCCGTACGCCGAACCCCGCACCGGTGTGGCCGCCCTCTCCCTGCGCTATCAGATCGGCGCCGCGCTGGCCCTCGCGGTCGTCGCCGTCGTCGTCTGTGTGCACGTCGGCATGGTGTTTCTTCACGTCGCGCCGTCGAACACGCTGACCAAGGCGCACGGCAAGGCGATCGACGACTGGATCTACCCGGAGTTCGAGCAGAACTGGAAGCTCTTCGCACCGAACCCGCTGCAGCAGAACATCGCCGTCCAGGTCCGTGCCGAGGTGCAGGCGAAGAACGGCGAGGTGCGGACCACCGGCTGGTACGACCTGTCCGCCCAGGACGGGCGGGCCATAGACGGCAATCTGCTGCCCAGCCACACCGAGCAGAACGAGCTGCGCCGGGCCTGGGACTTCTTCGTCGCCACGCACGACACCAACAACCGCCCGTCGGGGCTGCGCGGCGCCCTGTCCGAGACATATCTGCGGCGCATAGTGGTGCTGCGCCTGGACCGCGACGACGCAGCCGGGAAGGGCGGGGTCGTCGAGCAGGTCCAGGTCCGTTCCCGTACCACCAACGTGCCCCCGCCGAAGTGGAGCGCCGAGAAGATCTCGGACAAGCCCATGGACCGCGTGCTGCCCTGGTGGCCGGTCACGGCCGCCGACACCGACGGAGACGCCCAGTGAACCGCTTCGCCCTGTCGGTCTCCGCCGCCATCGCCCGCATCACCGAATCGGCGCTCGGCCCCTACCAGACCGCCGTGATCCGGATCGGCTTCAGCGCGACCTGGCTGCTGTTCCTGCTGCGCGAGTTCCCCCACCGTGAGGAGCTGTACGGCCCCGGCAGCCCCTGGAGCTGGGACCTCGCCCAGCAGCTGATCGCGTCCAACAGCGCCTTCACGGCCCTGATGTGGTCGGACGGCCGGGGCTGGTTCGAGTTCGTGTACGCGCTCGCCGCCCTCTCGAGCGTCCTGCTGCTGCTCGGCTGGCGCACCCGCACGATGTCCGTGCTGTTCATGATCGGTGTGCTCTCGCTGCAGAACCGCAGCGTCTTCATGGGGGACGGCGGCGACAACGTCCTGCACCTGATGTCCGTCTACCTCGTGTTCACGCGCTGCGGGCAGGTCTGGTCGCTGGACGCGCGGCGGGCACGGCGTGCGGGTGAGGCACGCGCGCGTGGAGAGCACGTTTCCGACCGGGTCGGCCCGGCCCTGTGGGCTGTGCTCGGGGTCGCGCTGATCGCGGCGACCGTCGGTGGCCGGTTCGACGGCGCCGACCCGACCGTGCCCGTGATCCTGTGGGGCGTCTGGCTGGCGCAGGCCCTGTGGTGGGTGGTCGGGCGCCGGGCGAAGAGCGGTGAGCCCAGGATCCTGCTGGACGTCGTCGCCAACATCGTGCACAACGGCGCCCTCTTGGTGATCATGATTGAGGCCTGTCTGATCTACGCGACGGCCGGCTGGTACAAGATCCAGGGCACGCGCTGGCAGGACGGCACCGCGGTCTACTACCCGCTCCACCTCGACTACTTCTCGCCCTGGCCCGCGCTCGCCGACCTGCTGTCGTCCAGCGGCACGATGGTGATGCTCGTGACCTACGGGACCGTCATCGTGCAGGTCGCCTTCCCGTTCACGCTGTTCAACCGGCGGGTCAAGAACGTCCTGCTGGCGGCCATGATGACCGAGCACGCCGTGATCGCCGTGATCCTCGGGCTGCCGTTCTTCTCGCTGGCGATGATCGCGACGGACGCGGTCTTCCTGCCGACGTCGCTGCTGCGCCGAGTGGGCGGCTGGGCGGCACGCGCGCGTGGCCGCGCCCTGGCCGCCCGCGGCGGCCGTACGACGCTGTCCGGTCCGCGTGCCCCGGAGAACCCCGAGCCCAAGCACGCGAGCTCCACGGCGTGAGCGCCGAGCACATGCACGCGAGCTCCACGGCGTGAGCCCCCCCTCCCACGCGCACGTAGGCTGCACGCCATGACCGACCCCGCCCCCGACCCCGTGAGCGCCTGGCGCCGTCTCGCCGGCACCTGCGTGCTGCTCGACGGTTTCCACGCCCTCAAGCACGCCTTGCGCTTCGGAGCCGAGGTCCCGGTGGCGGTCACCGCCGACCGGCGGGCGGCGCTCGCCCTCGCCGCCGAGCTCGCCCCCGATGTGCGGGACACGCTGGCCGGACTCCTCACCGAGGTGCCGGAGCCTACGTACCAGAGCCTGGTGCCGCGCCCGCATCCCACCGCCGTCGCCGCCTTGGCCGTACGACCGTCCCGCGCGGCCAACCTCGACAAGCTGGCGCACACCCCCCGCACCGCCCCCGTGGTGGTCCTCGACAACCCGCGCAACCTCGGCAACGCGGGCGCCGTGATCCGCCTGGCCGCCGGGTTCGGTGCGACCGGCGTGGTCACCACCGGCACGCTCGACCCCTGGCATCCGACGGTGGTCCGCGGCGGTGCGGGACTGCACTTCGCGACCGCCGTGGAACGGCTCGCCGTCGACGAACTGCCGGCGGGCCCGCTCTTCGCCCTCGACCCGGAGGGCGACGACATCCGGGGCGTCAAGCTCCCGGACGACGCCGTCCTCGCCTTCGGCTCCGAGCGCAGCGGACTGTCCGCCGAACTACGCGCGCGTACCGACCACTTGCTGTCCCTGCCGATGCGCCCCCAGGTCTCCAGCTACAACCTCGCGACCAGTGTGGCCATGACGCTGTACCACTGGAGCGCCACAGGGGGCGCGATCAGCTCCTAGGCCTCGCGGCGCACCTCGACCACCCGGAAGCGGTTCGCCACGAACGCCCCGTCGCACAGTGCCGAGTTGGCCGCCGGGTTGCCCCCGGACCCGTGGAAGTCCGAGAACGCGGCCGTCTGGTTGACGTACACCCCGCCCGTGAGGTTCAGCGACAGCTGGGCGGCCTCGTCCAGGCAGACCTCCTGGACCGCCTGCTCGACCTCCTCGTCGGTCGTGTACGCGCCGACCGTCATCGCGCCCTTCTCACGGATCGTGCGCCGCAGCAGTTCTGCCGCGTCCGCGGCCGAGTCGACCGCGACGGCGAAGGAGACGGGTCCGAAGCACTCGCTCATGTAGGCGGCCTCGTCGTCAGCCCCCTCCCAATATTTCCGCGCGCCGTCCAGTTTCACGATCACCGGAGTGCGCACGACCGCGTCCGGGAACTCCGGGTTGCTGATCTCCCTTGATGCCAGGGCGACTTCACCGAGACCGGCCGCCGCTTCCAGGCGGGCCTTCACGTCCGGGTTGACGATCGCGCCGAGCAGGGCGTTCGCGCGCGCGTCGTCGCCGAGGAGGCCGTCGACGGAGCGGGCGAGGTCGGCGACCACCTCGTCGAAGGTCTTGGGGCCCTCGTCGGTGCGGATGCCGTCGCGCGGGATCAGCAGGTTCTGCGGGGTCGTGCACATCTGACCGCTGTACAGGGACAGCGAGAAGGCCAGGTTGGAGAGCATGCCCTTGTAGTTCGCGGTCGAGTCCACGAGCACCGTGTTGACGCCGGCCTTCTCCGTGTAGACCTGCGCCTGGCGGGCGTTGGCCTCCAGCCAGTCGCCGAACGCCGTCGAGCCCGTGTAGTCGATGATGCGGATCTCCGGGCGGGTGGCCAGCGTCTTCGCGATGCCCTCGCCGGGGCGCTCGGCCGCCAGCGCCACCAGGTTCGGGTCGAAGCCCGCCTCGGCGAGCACCTGGCGCGCGACCTGCACGGTGAGAGCGAGCGGCAGCACCGCGCGCGGGTGGGGCTTCACCAGGACCGCGTTGCCGGTCGCCAGGGAGGCGAACAGGCCCGGATAGCCGTTCCACGTCGGGAAGGTGTTGCAGCCGACCACCAGCGCGATCCCGCGCGGGACCGGCGTGAACTGCTTGGTGAGCGCCAGCGGGTCGCGCTTGCCCTGGGGCTTGCTCCACTCCGCCGCGTCGGGCGTGCGGACCTGTTCCACGTACGCGTACGCCACCGCCTCCAGGCCGCGGTCCTGCGCGTGCGGGCCGCCCGCCTGGAACGCCATCATGAACGCCTGGCCGCTGGTGTGCATGACCGCGTGCGCGAACTCGTGCGTCCGGTCGCTGATCCGCTTGAGGATCTCCAGACACACCACCGCGCGCATCTCCGCGCCGGCGTCGCGCCACGCGCGCTGTCCGGCCTTCATGGCGGGCAGCAGGACGTCGACGTCCGCGTGCGGGTAGGTGACGCCCAGCTCGATGCCGTACGGCGAGACCTCGGCGCCCACCCAGTCGTCCGTGCCGGGCTGGCCGAGGTCGAGGCGGGTGCCCAGGAGCGCGTCGAAGGCGGCCTTGCCCGCCGCCGCGTCCAGGCTGCCGTTCTCGCCGTACGCCTTGGGATGTTCGGGGTGCGGGGACCAGTACGCGCGTGTGCGGATCGCTTCCAGCGCCTGGTCGAGGGTGGGCCGGTGCTTCGCGATCAGCTCGTGCGTGGTCAGGTCGGCGGCCATGCGGGACCAACTCCTCGTCTTGTGAACTCTTCGTCGAGCTCATGACCTGGGCAGAAACATGGGCAGGAACAGCCGGTCAGAGTTAGAGTAACCGAACGATCGGTCGGGACAAGGGGGTCCGCCGCATCTGTGGAAAACCCCGTGCGGGAGGATCGCGCACATGACAGCACTCGACCTCAGCAGCCCCGTGGCCGTCGTCGGCACCGGCACCATGGGCCAGGGCATCGCCCAGGTCGCGCTGGTCGCAGGCCATCGCGTACGGCTCTACGACGCCGCAGCCGGGCGTGCCCGGGAAGCGGCCGAGGCGATCGGCGCCCGTCTCGACCGGCTCGTCGAGAAGGATCGGCTCACGGCCGCCGACCGGGATGCGGCGCGCGACCGTCTGCTGCCCGCCCAGAGCCTGTCCGACCTCGCTGACTGCTCCCTGGTCGTCGAGGCCGTCCTGGAGCAGCTGGACGCCAAGCAGAGTCTGTTCCGTGCGCTGGAGGACCTCGTCGGCGAGGACTGTCTGCTCGCCACCAACACCTCCTCCCTGTCCGTCACCGCCATCGGCGGTGCGCTGCGCAACCCCGGCCGCCTGGTCGGCCTGCACTTCTTCAACCCCGCCCCGCTGCTCCCCCTCGTCGAGGTCGTCTCCGGGTTCGCCACCGACGTCTCGTCGGCCACGCGCGCGTACGAGATGGCGCGCGCCTGGGGCAAGACACCGGTCGCCTGCGCCGACACCCCAGGCTTCATCGTCAACCGCATCGCCCGCCCCTTCTACGCCGAGGCCTTTGCGGTTTACGAGGCGCAGGGCGCCGACCCCGCCACCATCGACGCGATCCTGCGCGAGTCGGGCGGCTTCAAGATGGGCGCCTTCGAACTGACCGACCTCATCGGGCAGGACGTCAACGAGTCCGTCACCCGCTCGGTGTGGCAGTCCTTCTTCCAGGACGTGCGCTTCACGCCCTCGCTCGCCCAGCAGCGCCTGGTCGAGTCGGGCCGGCTCGGCCGCAAGAGCGGACACGGCTGGTACGACTACGGAGACGACGCCGAGCGCCCCGAGCCGCACACCGCGGAACCCGCACAGCAGCCCGCGTACGTCGTCGCCGAGGGCGACCTGGGCCCCGCCTCCGAGCTGCTCGCGCTGATCCGCGAGGCGGGCATCGCCGTGCGCGAGGAGGAAGAGGACCACGGCACCCGCCTGGTGCTGCCGAGCGGCGGTCAGCTGGCGCTCGCCGACGGCCAGACCTCGGTCGAGTTCCGGGACGTCGTCTACTTCGACCTCGCCCTCGACTACCGCAGGGCGACCCGTATCGCCCTGTCCGCCTCCCAGGACACCGCGCCGGGGACCCTCGCCGAGGCCATCGGCCTCTTCCAGGCGCTCGGCAAGGACGTCAGCGTGATCGGCGACGTCCCCGGCATGATCGTCGCCCGCACGGTCGCCCGGATCGTCGATCTCGCGCACGATGCCGTCGCCAAGGGCGTGGCCACCGAGGAGGACATCGACACGGCGATGCGCCTGGGCGTCAACTACCCGCTCGGGCCCTTCGAGTGGAGCCGCAGGCTCGGCCGCAACTGGGCGTACGCCCTCCTCGACGATCTGCATCTGCGCGACCCCTCCGGACGCTACGCGCCGTCCCTGGCGCTGTACCGCCACGCGTACGCCTCCGACAAGCGGGAGGGCAGCACGTCATGACCACCGCAAAGCGCGACACGTACACCCCGGAGACGCTGCTGTCCGTCGCCGTCCAGGTCTTCAACGAGCGCGGCTACGACGGCACCTCCATGGAGCACCTCTCCAAGGCGGCCGGCATCTCCAAGTCGTCGATCTACCACCACGTGGCCGGCAAGGAGGAGCTGCTGCGCCGCGCCGTCAGCCGGGCGCTCGACGGGCTCTTCGGGATCCTCGACGAGGAGCACGCGCGCGCGGGGCGCGCCGTCGACTGCCTGGAGTACGTCGTCCGGCGCATGGTCGAGGTGCTGATCGGCGAACTTCCGTATGTGACGCTGCTGCTGCGCGTGCGCGGCAACACGGGCACCGAGCGGTGGGCCCTGGAGCGGCGCCGCGACTTCGACCACCAGGTGGCCGAGCTGCTGAAGGCGGCGGCCGCCGACGGCGACGTACGCGGGGACGTGGAAGTGCGGCTCGCGACAAGGCTGGTCTTCGGGATGATCAACTCGATCGTCGAGTGGTACCGGCCGGACGGGCACGGCATGAGCGAGCGCGAAGTGGCCGACGCCGTCGTGCAGTTGGTCTTCGGGGGGCTCCGCAAGGAGGCCTGAGCGGCCACACAGGGTTCAGCCCTGCGGCTCCAGGTCCTCCTCCTCGAACACCAGCAGCGTGCGCGTGCTGAGCACTTCGGGCATGGCCTGCAGGCGGGTCAGCACCAGCTCGCGCAGTGCCTTGTTGTCCGGTGTGTGCACCAGCAGCAGTACGTCGAAGTCGCCGCCCACCAGGGCGATGTGGGAGGCCCCGGGCAGCTGTCTGAGCTGCTCGCGCACCGTGCGCCACGAGTTCTGGACGATCTTCAGGGTGACATACGCCGAGGTGCCCTGACCTGCGCGCTCGTGGTTGACGCGGGCCCCGAAGCCGCGGATGACGCCGTCCTCGATGAGGCGGTTGATACGCGCGTAGGCGTTCGCGCGTGAGACATGCACCCGTTCCGCGACCGACCGTATCGACGCGCGGCCGTCCGCCTGGAGCATCTGCAGGATGTCCAGATCGATGGCGTCGAGGGGCCGCGGCTGTGGCAGGGGACTGCCGCCCTCCGGCCCGTCGGCCATTTGTTCAGGTGCCATGTCCCCCCGCCTCCCTACCATGGACGTACTGCGTTCATTTCAGGTTGTGGAGAACCGTTTGTCCACAGCCTGAAGGTGCCTGTAGCCAAAATGTGCCGACGACCGAACAATCGGTAGGTGAGGCGCATCACTCCCGTGGCGCGCCTGAAGCCGCTCCCACGAGGAGGTGCCGTCATGACGGTCATGGAGCAGCGGGGCGGGTATCGGCCATCGCCGCCCCCCGCCTGGCAGCCCCGCACGGACCCCGCGCCACTGCTGCCCGACGCGGAGCCCTACCGCGTCCTCGGCACCGAGGCCGCAGCGAAGGCCGACCCGGCCCTGCTGCGCCGCCTGTACGCCGAGCTGGTCCGCGGGCGCAGGTACAACGTGCAGGCGACCGCCCTCACCAAGCAGGGCCGCCTCGCCGTCTACCCCTCCAGCACCGGCCAGGAGGCCTGCCAGGTCGCCGCCGCGCTCGCCCTGCAGGAGCGCGACTGGCTCTTCCCCAGCTACCGCGACACCCTCGCCGCCGTCGCCCGCGGTCTGGACCCCGTCCAGGCGCTCACCCTCCTGCGCGGCGACTGGCACACCGGCTACGACCCGCACGAACACCGCGTGGCCCCCCTGTGCACCCCCCTCGCCACCCAGCTCCCGCACGCCGTCGGCCTCGCGCACGCCGCCCGCCTCAAGGGCGACGACGTGGTCGCGCTCGCCCTGGTCGGCGACGGGGGCTCCAGCGAGGGCGACTTCCACGAGGCGCTGAACTTCGCCGCCGTCTGGCAGGCCCCGGTCGTCTTCCTCGTCCAGAACAACGGCTTCGCGATCTCCGTCCCGCTCGCCAAGCAGACCGCGGCCCCGTCGCTGGCCCACAAGGCCGTCGGCTACGGCATGCCCGGCCGCCTGGTCGACGGCAACGACGCGGCCGCCGTGCACGAGGTCCTCACCGACGCCGTACGGCAGGCGCGTGAGGGCGGCGGCCCCACGCTGATCGAGGCGATCACCTACCGCATCGACGCCCACACCAACGCCGACGACGCGACCCGCTACCGCGGCGACACCGAGGTCGAGGCCTGGCGGGCACACGACCCCATCGCGCTCCTGGAGCACGAGCTGACCGAGCGCGGCCAGCTCGACGACGACGGCATACGGGCCGCCCGCGACGCCGCCGAGACCATGGCCGCCGACCTGCGCGAACGCATGAACCAGGACCCGGTGCTCGACCCGATGGACCTGTTCGCCCACGTGTACGCCGAGCCCACCCCCCAACTGCGCGAGCAGCAGGCCCAGTTGACGGCCGAGCTGCACGCGGAACAGGAAGGCGGGCACTGATGACCACCGTCGCCGTCAAGCCGGCCACCATGGCGCAGGCGCTCACGCGCGCGCTGCGCGACGCCATGGCCGCCGACCCCACCGTGCACGTCATGGGCGAGGACGTCGGCACCCTCGGCGGTGTCTTCCGGGTCACCGACGGCCTCGCCAAGGAGTTCGGCGAGGACCGGTGCACGGACACCCCGCTGGCCGAGGCGGGCATCCTCGGCACGGCGGTCGGCATGGCGATGTACGGACTGCGCCCGGTCGTGGAGATGCAGTTCGACGCGTTCGCCTACCCGGCGTTCGAGCAGCTGATCTCGCATGTGTCCCGCATGCGCAACCGCACCCGCGGCGCGATGCCGCTCCCGCTCACCATCCGCGTCCCCTACGGCGGCGGCATCGGCGGCGTCGAGCACCACAGCGACTCCTCCGAGGCGTACTACATGGCGACTCCGGGGCTCCATGTCGTCACGCCCGCCACGGTCGCCGACGCCTACGGCCTGCTGCGCGCCGCCATCGCCTCCGACGACCCGGTCGTCTTCCTTGAACCCAAGCGCCTGTACTGGTCGAAGGACTCCTGGAACCCGGAGCACCCGACGGACGTTGAACCGATAGGCCGTGCGGTGGTGCGGCGCTCGGGCCGGAGCGCCACCCTCGTCACCTACGGACCGTCTCTGCCCGTCTGCCTCGAAGCCGCCGAGGCCGCGCGGGCCGAGGGCTGGGACCTCGAAGTCGTCGACCTGCGCTCCCTGGTGCCGTTCGACGACGAGACGGTCTGCGCCTCGGTACGGCGGACCGGGCGCGCGGTCGTCGTGCACGAGTCGGGCGGGTTCGGTGGCCCGGGCGGGGAGATCGTGGCCCGCGTCACGGAGCGCTGCTTCCACCACCTGGAGGCGCCGGTGCTGCGCGTGGCCGGGTTCGACATCCCCTACCCGCCGCCGATGCTGGAGCGTCACCATCTGCCCGGCGTGGACCGGATCCTGGACGCCGTGGGGCGTCTGCAGTGGGAGGCCGAGAGCTGATGGCACAGGTGTTGGAGTTCAAGCTCCCCGACCTCGGGGAGGGGCTCACCGAGGCGGAGATCGTCCGCTGGCTGGTGGAGGTCGGCGACGTCGTCGCGGTCGACCAGCCGGTCGTCGAGGTCGAGACGGCCAAGGCGTTGGTCGATGTCCCCTGCCCCTACGGCGGCGTGGTCACCGCCCGCTTCGGCGAGGAGGGCACGGAACTGCCCGTCGGAGCACCGCTGTTGACGGTCGCGGTCGGACCGGCGGCCCCCGGCGGCGAGACCGGGGGCTCGGGCAACGTGCTGGTGGGATACGGCACATCGGAGGCGCCCGCGCGACGCCGGAGGGTACGGCCGGGACAGCAGGCGCCCGCGGCGCCCCGGGAGGCGAACGGACATTCCGGTGCACCTGCGGCGGCAGAGGGACCCGTTCCCGTGATCTCGCCGCTGGTGCGCAGGCTCGCCCGGCAGAACGGCCTGGACCTGAAGGAGATGACGGGCTCCGGCCCCGACGGGCTGATCCTGCGGGCCGACGTCGAGTACGCGCTGCGTGCCGCCGAGGCACAGGCACGGACGACGGAGCCGGCTGCCGGAGCCCACGCGCCCGCGCCGACCCCCACCGCAGCACCCGGCACCGGCCTCCGTATCCCCCTCAAGGGCATCCGCGGCGCCGTCGCCGACAAGCTCTCCCGCAGCCGCCGCGAGATACCGGACGCGACCTGCTGGGTGGATGCCGACGCGACCGAGCTCATGCGCGCGCGTGTCGCCATGAACGCGGCAGGCGGGCCGAAGATCTCCCTCCTCGCCCTGCTGGCCCGCATCTGCACGGCCGCCCTCGCCCGGTTCCCCGAGCTCAACTCCACGGTCGACATGGAGGCCAGGGAGGTCGTCCAGCTCGACCAAGTGCACCTCGGCTTCGCCGCACAGACCGAGCGGGGCCTGGTCGTCCCGGTCGTACGGGACGCGCACGCGCGCGACGCCGAGGCGCTCACCGCGGAGTTCGCCCGCCTCACCGAAGCGGCCCGCACAGGAGGCCTCACGCCCGCAGAACTCACCGGCGGCACCTTCACGTTGAACAACTACGGCGTGTTCGGCGTCGACGGCTCCACGCCGATCATCAACCACCCCGAGGCGGCCATGCTCGGCGTCGGCCGCATCGTCCCCAAGCCGTGGGTGCACGAGGGCGAACTCGCGGTCAGGCAGGTCGTCCAGCTCTCGCTCACCTTCGACCACCGGGTGTGCGACGGCGGCACCGCAGGGGGCTTCCTGCGGTATGTGGCGGACTGCGTGGAACAGCCGGCGGTTCTGCTGCGCACACTGTGACCGCTTCTGCTGCGCACGCTGTGATCACGGGGAACGCCCATCCGTTCCCCGTGATGAAGCCGACACGTTCCCTGTGATCGCGACGGCACGCATACTCGGGGGATGACCTGGTACGAGCCCTCCGGCGACCGCGGCGCCGACCCGGCGTACGACGCGTACGACGCCGTCGTGCTCGCCGGGGGCGCCGCCCGTCGGCTCGGCGGCGCCGACAAACCCGGCGTGCGGGTCGGCGGCCGGGCGCTGCTCGACCGGGTGCTGACCGCCTGCGTCGACGCCCGTACGACCGTCGTCGTCGCCGACGCCCGGCCCACTGCCCGGCCCGTGCTGTGGGCCCGGGAGGATCCGCCCGGCGGGGGACCCCTCGCGGCGCTCGGCGCCGGGCTGCACCGCACCACGGCCGAGCAGCTCGTCGTACTCTCCGCCGACCTGCCGTTCCTCGGGGCGGCCACCGTACGGCGGCTCCTGGGCGCGCTGCGCGCCGGCAGCGCCGAAGGTGTCCTGCTCACCGACGCCGACGGCCGCGACCAGCCCCTCGTGGCCGCCTACCGCACACCCGCGCTGCGCCGCGAACTGGCCGCCCTCTCCACCGAACACGGCAGCCTCACCGGGCTGCCGCTGCGCCGGCTGACCGCCGCCCTCGATCTCACCCGCGTCCCCGACCCCGTCGCGTCCTTCGACTGCGACACCTGGGACGACATCGCCACCGCCAGGGCACGCATCAGGGAGCATGGGCACGTGTTGGATGAATGGATTTCCGCAGCCAAGGACGAGCTGGGCATCGACCTCGACGTCGACACCGGCGTCCTGCTCGACCTCGCCCGCGACGCCGCCCACGGTGTGGCCAGGCCCGCGGCACCGCTGACCACCTTCCTCGTCGGCTACGCCGCCGCGCAGGCCGGAGGGGGCCCCGAAGCCGTCGCCGAAGCCGCCCGCAAGGCCGTGGCCCTCGCCCTGCGCTGGGCCGCCGAGGCGGACGAGGCCGCGGGCGCCAAGCCCGACGCGGCCCCCGACGGCACCCCTGACACCCGCCCGGACGCCTGATGACCGCCCGCTCCGTCCGGACCGGCGAGGACGCCGAGGACCTCGACGTCGAGGAGGTGCTCGCCCTGGTGAAGGACTCCGACCACCGCACCCCCGGCGACTCCGTACCCGCCCCGCCAAGTGCCCACCACGCCTCGCCGCACAAGTCCGACGCCCACCACAAGGCCACCCCCTGGCCCGAAGCCCGGGTGATCGCCGCCCGCGCCGCCCGTTCCGGCGAGCGCCGCCCGCTCGTCTCGGTCCCCCTCGAAGCCTCCCTCGGCCTCACCCTGGCCGCGCCCCTCACGGCCCTCACCGACCTGCCCTCCTTCGATACCTCGGCGATGGACGGCTGGGCGGTCGCGGGACCCGGCCCCTGGGACGTACGGGACGAGGGTGTCCTGGCCGGACACGCCGAGCCGGAAGCCCTCACCGACGGCGAGGCCGTCCGCATCGCCACCGGCGCCCGCATCCCCCCCGACACCACCGCGGTGATCCGCAGCGAACACGGCCGCACCGACGACAAGGGCCGCCTGCACGCCACCCGCGACATGCAGCACGGGCAGGACATCCGCCCCCGCGGCCAGGAGTGCCGCACCGGCGACCAACTCCTCCCCGTCGGCGCCCTCGTGACCCCGGCCGTGCTCGGCCTCGCCGCGGCCGCCGGCTACGACACCGTCACCGCCGTCCCCCGCCCCCGCGTCCAAGTCCTCGTCCTGGGCGATGAATTGCTCACCGCTGGACGGCCGCACGACGGCCTGATCAGGGACGCCCTCGGCCCCATGCTGCCGCCCTGGCTGCGGGCGCTGGGCGCCGAGGTGACGTCTGTGCGAAGGCTCGGCGACGACGCAAAGGCCCTGCGCAAGGCCATCAGCGGCTCAGAGGCCGACCTGATCGTCACCACCGGTGGCACCGCCTCCGGACCCGTCGACCATGTCCACCCCACGCTGGAGCGGATCGGCGCGGAACTGCTGGTCGACGGCGTCAAGGTGCGCCCCGGCCACCCCATGCTGCTGGCCCGCACCAAGGAGAACCAGCACCTCGTCGGCCTGCCCGGCAACCCCCTCGCCGCCGTCTCCGGACTGCTCACCCTCGCCGAACCCCTGCTGCGCACGCTCGCCGCACGCCCCGCCCCCGAGCCGTACACCCTGCCGCTCCAGGACGCGGCCCACGGGCATCCCTACGACACCCGGCTCATCCCCGTCGTGCTGCGCGGCGACAGCGCCGTGCCGCTGCACTACAACGGCCCGGCCATGCTCCGCGGCATCGCGGCGGCCGACGCCCTCGCCGTCGTACCACCGGGCGGCGCCCGCCCGGGTCAGGAGCTGGAACTCCTCGACCTGCCCTGGGCGTCCGCCGGAATCGGGGTGTGTTTCACGTGAATCGGGTTGTGTTTCACGTGAAACCGACCGGACCGCCGGTCCAGGACTCCGGCGCCTCATAGGAAGCAGTAGCGTCGCACTCATGCATGCGATCACGATTCCCGAACCTGGTGGGCCCGAGGCGCTGGTGTGGGACGAGGTCCCGGATCCGGTGGCCGGTGAGGGCGAGGTCCTGGTCGAGGTGGTGGCCAGCGCCGTCAACCGCGCCGACATCCTGCAGCGGCAGGGCTTCTACAACCCGCCGCCCGGTGCCTCCCCCTATCCCGGCCTGGAGTGCTCCGGCCGGATCGCCGCGCTCGGCCCCGGTGTCTCCGGCTGGGCCGTCGGCGACGAGGTGTGCGCGCTGCTCGCGGGCGGCGGCTATGCCGAGAAGGTCGCGATCCCGGCCGGCCAGTTGCTGCCGCTCCCCAAGGGCGTCGACCTCAGGCAGGCCGCCGCGCTGCCCGAGGTGGTGTGCACCGTCTGGTCGAACGTCTTCATGGTCGCCCATCTGCGCCCCGGCGAGACGCTGCTCGTGCACGGCGGCTCCAGCGGCATCGGCACCATGGCGATCCAGCTCGCCAAGGCCGTCGGCGCCAAGGTCGCCGTCACCGCGGGCACCAAGGAGAAGCTGGAGCAGTGCGCCGAGCTGGGTGCCGATGTCCTGATCAACTACCGGGAGCAGGACTTCGTCGCCGAGATCAAGAAGGCCACGGACGGCGCGGGCGTCGACGTCATCCTCGACAACATGGGCGCCAAGTACCTGGACCGCAACGTCCAGAGCCTCGCCGTCAACGGCCGTCTCGCGATCATCGGCATGCAGGGCGGCATCAAGGGCGAGCTGAACATCGCCGCGCTCCTGAACAAGCGGGCCGCCATCAGCGCGACCTCGCTGCGCGCCCGCCCGCTCGGCGAGAAGGCGGCGATCGTCGCGGCCGTACGCGAGCATGTGTGGCCCCTGCTCGACGCCGGGCATGTCCGCCCGATCGTCGACCGCGAACTCCCGATGAACGACGCGGCGGCGGCCCACCGGGTCGTGGAGGAGAGCGGGCACGTGGGCAAGGTGCTGCTGGTCGCGCCCTGACCCCGCGAGTCCGCGAGTCCGCGAGTCCGCGAATCCCTTAAGCCCGCCGCATCCGCAGGCCGATGAAGGCGAGTCCCAGACCGAGCCCGATCAGGACCAGCCCGCTGCCCAGCGGCAGGATCCGTAGCGCGGGCTCGGTGGGCTGCTCGGCGTGCGTGGAGGTCTGCTGCGCGGGGCGCTGCGCGGGCCTGGACGGCACCAGGCCGGCTTCCGCGGGCGGCGACGCGGAGGCGTCCGCACCGGAGTCCTCCTCTCCCTGCGGGGAGGTCGTGGCCTTGCCCGCGCCCCCCTCGTCCGAGGCATTGCCCGCGGACTCGTCCGGCGGCGTCTCCCGGCGCCCGGGCCGCTCCCGCCCCTCACCCGCACGACTCCCGGCGCGCGACGGCTCGGGTGAGCGCGAGGCAGCGGAGGAGGCGGACGGGGACGGCGACGCGGCGTCCGGGGGGCCGGCAGCAGGCGCGCGGCCGGCGACGTGCGTCGACACGGCCCCGTGCGTCGGACCACTCCCATGCGTCGAAACGCCCCTGTACGTCGAAACGCTCCCGTACGTCGATACGGGCTCGTACGGCGCAACAGCCCCATACGACGAACCACTCCCGCACGGAAACACAAGCACGCAGGTCCCCACCCCCACCACCAGTCCAGCCCCCTGCAAAGAACGCAGCCATGGAGTCACGCCCCAAGCGTCACATTGCCCCGTACTTCCGGCATTCCGGGTTCCGCCAAAAATCCGAAGCCGCTGCACAATCCGGGTATGTCGATTCGTCACGGGCTGCTGGCGCTCCTGGAACAGGGCCCCCGCTACGGCTCACGGCTGCGCACCGAGTTCGAGGCGCGTACGGCCGGCACCTGGCCGCTGAACATCGGGCAGGTCTACACGACCCTCGGCCGGCTGGAACGGGACGGGATGGTCGTCCAGGACGGCGAGGACGAGGCGGGGCGGGCGCTGTACGGGCTCACCGAGGCGGGCCGGGCCGAGCTGCGGGCCTGGTTCGCGCGCCCCGTCCAGCGGGCCGCTCCGCCGCGCGACGAGCTGGCGATCAAGCTGGTACTGGCGGTCGGGGCGCCCGGCGTCGACGTACGGAAGGTCGTCGAGGCGCAGCGCCGGCATGTGGCTCAGGCCCTGCACGAGTACGTACGGCAGCGGGCGCAGGCGCTGGGCCGGGCGCCCGGGCATCCGGACGAGCTGGCGCGGCTGCTGGTGCTGGAGCAGCTGATCTGCCACACGGAGGCCGAGATCCGCTGGCTCGACCACTGTGAGGCCCGGTTGCTGCGGCTGAGGACGGAAACTCCCGCACCGTAAACGGTGGATCACCCTTCACGGGGGGCACCACGGTGATGAGATGCATGCGTGCGAGAGAATGGCGGCATGGAGATGCCGAGGAACGACAGGTCGCCGGAGAATCCCCAGATCCTGGTCGTGGGCCAGGACGGCATGGCAATCGGCGGTGGAGACGACGACTCCCGCGAGATTCCGGTGACGGATCAGGTCGAACAGCCGGCCAAGGTGATGCGGATCGGCAGCATGATCAAGCAGCTCCTGGAGGAGGTGCGCGTGGCTCCCCTGGACGAGGCGAGCCGGGCGCGGCTCAAGGAGATCCACCGCAGTTCGGTGAAGGAACTGGAGGACGGGCTGGCGCCGGAGCTGGTCGAGGAGCTGGAGCGGCTCTCGCTGCCCTTCACGGACGAGGGCACCCCCAGCGACGCCGAACTGCGGATCGCGCAGGCCCAGTTGGTGGGCTGGCTGGAGGGCCTCTTCCACGGGATCCAGACCACGCTGTTCGCCCAGCAGATGGCCGCACGGGCCCAGTTGGAGCAGATGCGGCGCGCGCTTCCGCCGGGCGTCGGCCATGAGATGAGCGAGGACGGCCACACGGCCGGCCGCTCGGGCGGACCGTACCTGTAGTCACGTAAGCGACCTGTAGCCACGTAAACGGAAGGGCCCGGCGGCTTCGCCCGCCGGGCCCTTCGTATGCGTGAGTATGTGTGCCGGGGGTCAGGACGGGTTGCCCGTCGAGACGTCGAGCGTGATCACGACCTTGTCCGGGTCGACGTCCGAGCCGGCCTCGGGGGACTGGTTGATCACCGCGCCCTCGCCGTAGGTGTTCTCGTCGTAGTCGTTGACGACCAGCGACCAGCCCGCGGCCTTCAAGCACTCCTTGACCGACTCGATGTACTTGAACCGGAAGTCGGGAACCCGGATCTTGTTCTCGTCGGTGTACGACTCCTGCGGCTCCGTGCACTCCGTCGAGTCGATCACCTTCGACTTGTCCGGCCCGCGGTAGTCCGCCGCATGCGTCGTCGACGCGGTCGCGCCGCTGGTGCTGCCGCTGCCGCCCGTGCCCTTGTCGCCACCGCCGCCCCCGTTGAGCGCCAGGGCCGCGATCAGGCCGCCGACGGCGATGATCGAGACGACGATCGACCAGATGACCACCGGCTTGTTGTTCTTGCTGCCGCCCGAGGGGGCGTGCTGGGGCGCGATGTTGTACGGCGGCGGGGTCTGCGGCTGCGCATACGGGGACGGCGTCCGGTAGCCGCCCTGCTGCGGGTAGCCGTACGCCGGAGACGGAGGTGGCGTCGGCGCGCTGTACGGGTTCGGAGCCTGGGCCTGGGCCTGGGCCTGGGGCTGCGGCTGCGGCTGGGGCGGCTGGTACGGCATCTGTACGGGGCCCGGCGGTGCCTGGGGCGCCTGGCCGACCGGCGGGAACACCGCGGCGCCGACGCCGGTGCCGCTCTGGGTGCGCGCGCCCGGCACGATGCTCGGCGGGGCGGCCTGGAAGGACGCGGCCACGCGCAGGCACTCGTCCCGCATGGACTCGGAGCTCGGGAAACGCTCGTTCGGGTTCTTCTTCAGCGCGCGGGCAACCAGTGCGTCCACCGCGGGCGGCAGCGCCCGGTTGACCGACGAAGGAGCCACCGGCTCCTCCTGCACATGCGCGTACGCGATCGCCAGCGGCGAGTCCGCCTCGAACGGCAGCCGCCCGGTGACCAGTTGGAACAGCATGATGCCGACCGAGTAGAGGTCGGACCGGGCGTCCACGCTCCGCCCCAGCGCCTGCTCCGGCGACAGGTACTGCGGGGTGCCGACGACCATGCCGGTCTGTGTCATCGACGTCACACCGGACTGCATGGCGCGCGCGATGCCGAAGTCCATCACCTTGACGACGCCGCGCTTGGTGACCATCACATTGCCCGGCTTGATGTCCCGGTGGACCAGGCCCATCTCGTGGCTGATCTCCAGGGCCGCGAGAACGTCCGCGGTGATCTTCAGTGCCTTGTCGGCGGGCATCGCGCCGAACTGCCGTACGTCCTCGTCGAGCACCGAGCCCAGCGGGCGGCCCTCGACGTACTCCATGACGATGTACGGCGTCGTCATTCCGTCGAGGCTGTCCTCGCCGGTGTCGAAGACCGAGACGATATTGGTGTGCGTGAGCTTCGCCACGGCCTGGGCCTCGCGGCGGAAACGCTCACGGAAGGCCTGCTCCCGGCCGAGTTCGGTGTGCAGCGTCTTGATCGCGACCTGGCGGTCGAGCACGGAGTCGTACGCCAGGTGCACCGAGGCCATGCCGCCCTCGCCGAGCAGATCGCGCAGTTGATAGCGACCGCCGGCGAGCGCCCACCCCGCATACCGGCCGTGTGCGCCGTCCTGGCTCATGTTCCGCTTCCCCCGTGGGCCTTCAGGCGCCGTTGACTGCCGATGATCCAAAGTGCTATTCCCGGCCAAGTCTGCCCCAGGGCACTGACACGTCAAGCTCGGTGCCCGATCCGTGACCGTACGCGATAGAAGCGTCGCGGGAGCGTTACAGAGGCTGTACGGGCGGTACACAGAACTTGCACGCGGGCACAGGGTGACGGTTTCATGGCCGGTCCGTCCTGTGCCGGTTCCGGCCCCCATCTCGGACCGGCGGCTTGCGTTGAGGCTGTAGCGTGGCCGACGGAGACCGTAACAACACCGCGCGCACCGCGGGCAGAAACGACGGCGAGGACTGATGGCACAGCAGCAGCGCGCCCAGGGCCCGTCCGACCCCGAGGCGACTGGCGGCGGTATGTCAGATGCGCCGGAAATGTGGGGTAACGGCGGGCTGGTCGGGGACGGCCGGTATCGGCTGACCCGCAGACTCGGCCGGGGCGGCATGGCAGAGGTGTTCGCCGCGGAGGATGTACGCCTCGGGCGCACCGTCGCGGTCAAGCTGCTCCGTGCCGACCTCGCCGAGGACCCGGTCTCCAAGGCCCGCTTCACGCGCGAGGCACAGTCGGTGGCCGGTCTCAACCACCATGCGATCGTCGCCGTGTACGACTCCGGCGAGGACCTGCTGCCCAGCAGCGGCTTCGGCGGCGGGGGCGGCCACTCGGTGCCGTACATCGTGATGGAGATCGTCGAGGGGCGGACCATCCGCGACCTCCTCATCAACGCCGAGGCGCCCGGCCCCGAGCAGGCCCTGATCATCGTCTCCGGTGTGCTGGAGGCGCTCGCCTACTCGCATCAGCACGGCATCGTGCACCGCGACATCAAGCCCGCGAACGTGATCATCACGCACACCGGCGCGGTGAAGGTGATGGACTTCGGCATCGCCCGTGCCCTGCACGGCGCGCAGTCGACGATGACGCAGACCGGCATGGTCATGGGCACGCCGCAGTACCTCTCCCCGGAGCAGGCGCTCGGCAAGGCCGTCGACCACCGCTCCGACCTGTATGCGACGGGCTGCCTCCTCTACGAACTCCTCGCGCTGCGGCCCCCGTTCACGGGCGAGACCCCGCTGTCCGTGGTCTACCAGCACGTCCAGGACATCCCGACGCCGCCGTCCGAGGCCTCCGACGCCGTGCCGCCGGAGCTCGACGGCCTTGTCATGCGCTCGCTGGCCAAGGATCCGGACGACCGCTTCCAGACCGCCGAGGAGATGCGCGGGCTCGTCCAGTACGGGCTGCAGATGCTGTACGACCAGGGCGGCCACACCGGCACCTGGAACACCGGCCCGGTCGCCATGCACGAGGGCCGGCACACCCCGGCGGGGGGCTTCGCGAGCACGACGGTGCTGCCGCACCCCAGTGCCTCCTCCGGTACGGCGCAGATCCCGCAGCCGATCCTGCCCACCGGCTACGGCGGTGGGGACGACGGCGGCTTCGAGGGCCACGGCAACAAGGGCAGCGGCCGCGGCAAGCTGTGGATCCTCGCCGTCCTCGCGGTGATCGCCATCGCGGCAGGCGTCGCGCTGGCGCTGCACAACACCACCAGCGGCAAGGGCGGGGCGGGCACCAGTCACTCGCCGACCACCTCGCAGACCACCAAGGACACGGCCACCGAGTCGCCGACCGACACCACCACCGACGAGCCGACGGACACGTCCACGGACACCGGCTCCGGCACGACCTCCGGGTCCGGCAGCTACACGCCGTCCTACACGCCGTCGTACACCCCGTCCCACACGGCCAGCAGCCAGCCGACCAACCAGCCGACGGACACCCCGACGACCGCGGATCCGACGGACGACCCGACCCCGACGACCCAGCCCACGGACAACCCGACGGACCCGGGTACGGGCACCGGCGGTCCGCCCGGGGATACGGCGGGCGTCGGCTGACCCGGCGATTCCGGTCTGCATGATCATCCCGGTCCCGCACGAAGTGAGCTCTTCCCGTGACGTGGGTCACCGGGATAACGTGCCGTTGTTCCGGCCCCCTGCAAGGCTGTGACCAGGAAGAGTTCCCGACTTTCGCGATTTACTTGGAAATCCAAGCAAAAACGCAGGTCAGGAGGGGTTTCACAGAAATGTGGAGCACTGGGTAACGTGCTTTTTGCAGGGCGCTCGCCGGGGCACCTGTCACGCCTGTTCCCGACCGGGCCGCACCCACCCTGTGCGTCCGTAGGGCTGCAGGTGAGCCGCACTGGCGCCCGGCGAACCCGGGTAGCCGGACCGACGGAGGAGCACACGTGACCGTGGAGAGCACTGCCCCGCGCAAGCCGCGACGCAGCGCCGGAACCAAGAGCACGGCCGGCAAGCGCACGACCGCAAGGAACACGCCGGGCGCCGAGCCCGAGCTGGTACAGCTGCTGACGCCCGAGGGCGAGCGCGTGAAGAACGCAGAGAACGCCGTGTACGACAAGTACGTCGCCGGCATCACCCCCGAAGAGCTCCGCGGCCTGTACCGCGACATGGTGCTCACCCGCCGCTTCGACGCCGAGGCCACCTCTCTGCAGCGCCAGGGCGAGCTGGGCCTGTGGGCCTCGCTGCTCGGCCAGGAGGCCGCCCAGATCGGCTCCGGGCGGGCCACCCGTGAGGACGACTACGTCTTCCCGACCTACCGCGAGCACGGCGTCGCCTGGTGCCGCGGGGTCGATCCGACCAATCTGCTGGGCATGTTCCGCGGCGTGAACAACGGCGGCTGGGACCCCAACAGCAACAACTTCCACCTGTACACCATCGTCATCGGCTCCCAGACGCTGCACGCCACGGGCTATGCGATGGGCGTGGCCAAGGACGGCGCGGACAGCGCGGTGATCGCCTACTTCGGCGACGGCGCGTCCAGTCAGGGCGACGTCGCGGAGTCCTTCACCTTCTCCGCGGTCTACAACGCTCCCGTGGTGTTCTTCTGCCAGAACAACCAATGGGCGATCTCCGAGCCGACCGAGAAGCAGACCCGCGTGCCGCTCTACCAGCGCGCACAGGGCTACGGCTTCCCGGGCGTCCGCGTCGACGGCAACGACGTGCTGGCCGTCCTGGCCGTCACCAAGTGGGCGCTGGAGCGGGCCCGCAACGGCGAGGGCCCCACCCTCGTCGAGGCGTACACCTACCGCATGGGCGCCCACACCACCTCCGACGACCCGAGCAAGTACCGGGCCGACGAGGAGCGCGAGGCCTGGGAGGCGAAGGACCCGATCCTGCGGCTTCGCCGGTACCTGGAGGCTTCAAACCACGCGGACGAGGGATTCTTCGCGGAACTCGAGGCCGAGAGCGAGGCGTTGGGCAAACGAGTGCGTGAGGCGGTCCGCGCCATGCCGGACCCGGACCACTTCGCCATCTTCGAGCACGCCTACGCGGACGGGCATGCGCTCGTCGACGAGGAGCGAGCCCAGTTCGCCGCCTACCAGGCATCGTTCGCAGAGGAAGAGGGGGTCTGATCATGGCAACCGAAAAGCTGGCCCTGGCCAAGGCGATCAACGAATCGCTGCGCCGTGCCCTGGACTCCGACCCCAAGGTCCTCATCATGGGCGAGGACGTGGGCAAGCTCGGTGGCGTGTTCCGCGTGACGGACGGCCTCCAGAAGGACTTCGGCGAGAGCCGCGTCATCGACACCCCCCTCGCCGAGTCGGGCATCGTCGGCACCGCGATCGGTCTGGCCCTGCGCGGCTACCGCCCGGTCGTGGAGATCCAGTTCGACGGCTTCGTCTTCCCCGCCTACGACCAGATCGTCACGCAGCTCGCGAAGATGCACGCCCGCTCGCTGGGCAAGGTCAAGCTCCCGGTCGTCGTGCGCATCCCCTACGGCGGCGGCATCGGCGCGGTCGAGCACCACTCCGAGTCCCCCGAGGCCCTCTTCGCGCACGTGGCGGGCCTGAAGATCGTCAGCCCCTCCAACGCGTCGGACGCGTACTGGATGATGCAGCAGGCCATCCAGAGCGACGACCCGGTGATCTTCTTCGAGCCCAAGCGGCGCTACTGGGACAAGGGCGAGGTCAACACCGAGGCGATCCCCGGCCCGCTGCACAGGGCGCAGGTGGTCCGCGAGGGCACCGACCTCACGCTCGTCGCCTACGGCCCGATGGTGAAGCTCTGCCAGGAGGTCGCCGACGCGGCCGCCGAGGAGGGCAAGAACCTGGAGGTCCTCGATCTGCGCTCGGTGTCCCCGCTGGACTTCGACGCCATCCAGACGTCGGTGGAGAAGACCCGCCGCCTGGTGGTGGTCCACGAGGCCCCGGTGTTCTTCGGCTCGGGCGCGGAGATCGCCGCCCGCATCACGGAGCGCTGCTTCTACCACCTGGAGGCACCGGTCCTCAGGGTCGGCGGCTACCACGCCCCGTACCCGCCGGCCCGCCTGGAGGAGGAGTACCTGCCGGGCCTGGACCGGGTGCTCGACGCCGTCGACCGCGCCCTGGCGTACTGAGGAGAGGGTCGTGACGACGATGACGGAAGCGTCCGTACGCGAGTTCAAGATGCCGGACGTCGGCGAGGGCCTCACCGAGGCCGAGATCCTCAAGTGGTACGTCCAGCCCGGCGACAAGGTCACCGACGGCCAGGTGGTGTGCGAGGTCGAGACCGCGAAGGCGGCGGTGGAACTGCCCATCCCGTACGACGGGGTGGTCCGCGACCTGCACTTCCCCGAGGGCACCACGGTGGACGTGGGCACGTCGATCATCGCGGTGGACGTGTCGGGCGGCGCTGCCGCTCCCGTGGAGGCGCCGGCTCAGGCCGCTGCTCCCGCAGAGGAGAAGAAGCCCGAGGGCTCCGGCCGCCAGCCGGTGCTGGTCGGCTACGGCGTCGCCGCGTCCTCCACCAAGCGCCGCCCGCGCAAGGGCCCCGAGGTCACGGTCCCCCAGGCGTCGACGGCGATCCAGAAGGAGCTCAACGGCCACGGACCGGCTCCGGCCGCACCTGCACCGGCCGAGAAGCCCCGCCCGCTCGCCAAGCCGCCGGTGCGCAAGCTGGCCAAGGACCTGGGCGTCGATCTTGCCACGGTGGTTCCGTCCGGCCCGGACGGCATCATCACGCGCGAGGACGTGCACGCGGCGGTAGCGCCGCCGGCCGCGGAGCCGGTGACGGCTGTGACGGCTCCGGCTGTTTCCGTGCCCCCGGCCCCGGTCGCGACGTACGACACGGCCCGTGAGACCCGTATCCCGGTCAAGGGTGTCCGCAAGGCCACGGCGGCGGCGATGATCGGCTCGGCGTTCACGGCGCCGCACGTCACGGAGTTCGTGACGATCGACGTGACCCGCACGATGAAGTTGGTCGAGGAGCTCAAGCAGGACAAGGAGTTCGCGGGACTGCGCGTGAACCCCTTGCTGCTGATCACCAAGGCGCTGCTGGTCGCCATCAAGCGAAACCCGGACATCAACGCGTCCTGGGACGAGGCCAACCAGGAGATCGTGCTCAAGCACTACGTCAACCTGGGCATCGCCGCGGCCACCCCGCGCGGTCTGATCGTCCCGAACATCAAGGACGCGCACGCCAAGACGCTTCCCCAACTGGCCGAATCCCTGGGCGAGTTGGTGTCGACGGCTCGGGAGGGAAAGACGTCCCCGGCGGCCATGCAGGGCGGCACTGTGACCATCACCAACGTCGGCGTCTTCGGCGTCGACACGGGCACGCCGATCCTCAACCCCGGCGAGTCCGCGATCCTCGCCATCGGCGCGATCAAGCTCCAGCCGTGGGTCCACAAGGGCAAGGTGAAGCCCCGCCAGGTGACGACGCTGGCGCTGAGCTTCGATCACCGGCTGGTGGACGGGGAGTTGGGGTCGAAGGTGCTGGCGGATGTGGCGGCGATTCTGGAGCAGCCGAAGAGGTTGATCAGCTGGGCGTGAGGCCTTCTGATGCAGAGATGGCGAGACAGTGACTTCCAGTCACTGTCTCGCCATGGGATCAGCTCTGGTTGAGCACGTACACCGGCGCTCCGCCCGTCCGTGCCCGCACTGCCAATTCGTCATCGCGCCTTACCACTTCAGACCGCCTTCCGCGCCATCAGCGTCGCGAACCTCCGCTTTCTCCCCTCCTCCGGCTCCTGCACCACCCTCGCCGTCACTACCAGCCCTGCCTGCTCCAGCAGTTCCACAAGCCGTTCCACCGGCAGCAGATGGGACTCGTACGACACCGGATGCCCGCCGTACGCCTGCGTCGGCCGGAGATGCTCGCCGTCGCCCACATGGCCGGCCAGCATCAGCCGGCCGCCGGGCCCCAGCGTCCGGTGGAACTCGGCGAACACCACCGGCAGTACCTCCGGCGGCGTGTGGTGGACGGAGTAGAAGGCGAGGATGCCGCCGAGCGTCCCGTCGGCGATCTCCAGTCCGGTCATCGACCCCACGGTGAAGGTCAGCCCGGGATGGGTCCGTCGGGCGATCTCGACCATCCTCGGTGAGATGTCCACACCGAAGGCGGGCACGCCCAGATCCGCCAGGTGCGCGGTCACGAACCCCGGGCCGCACCCCAGGTCCGCGACCGGCCGCCCCTCCTCGTCCTCCCGCACGGCCTCCGCGAACGCGGCCAGCAACGCGCGTGACAACGGGTCCAGTTCCGCAGGCCTCTTGACCTGCTCGGCATAGTCGGCGGCGACGGTGTCGTACGACTCCCGGATCGCAGTGAGAATCGCAGTGAGATACGAGGGCTCGGTCACCCCGTGACTCTAAACACCGAGGGGCCCACCGCCCACAGGCGGCAGACCCCTCCAGTCAGGTGCTCACGCACTCACCTACGCCGGCGTCAGCCGAGCTGCGCGAACCCGTAGTTCAGGAGCTTCTTCGCGTCCGCCTCGCGCTGGGCGATGGAGGTGGAGGCGAGGACGGTGCCGTAGACCGTCTTGCCGTTGCGGGTGGCGGCGAAGACGAGGCAGTACTGGGCCTCGGGGCCGGAGCCCGTCTTCACGCCGATCGTGCCGCTGTAGCTGCTGAGCAGACCGTTCGTGTTGACCCACGGCTGCATCGTGCGGGTGCTGCCCGTCTTGGTGATGGTCTTCGCGGTGTACGACTTCGTCTTCACGACCGTGCGGAACGTGGAGTTCTTCATCGCACTGCTGGCGATCTTCGTCAGGTCGCGCGGCGTCGAGTAGTTGTTGCCACTCCCTATGCCGTCGAACGAGTCGAAGTGCGTGTTCGTCAGCCCCAGGCTCTTCGCGGCGGTGTTCATCTTGCCGATGAACGACTTCACGCGAGCGGCCCGCGTCGAGCCCGCACCGAACTTGTCGGCGAGCGCGTAGGCGGCGTCGCAGCCCGACGGCAGCATCAGGCCGTAGAGCAGCTGGCGGACGGTCACCTTGTCGCCGACGATCAGGTGGGCCTGGGAGGCGTTGTTGGCGACGACGTAGTCGCTATACGCCTTCTGGATCGTGACCTTGGCGTCGAGGTTCAGGTTCGCCGACGCGAGCACGACCTTCGCGGTCATGATCTTGGTGGTGGAGCCGGTGGAGCGCCTGGTGTCCGCTGCCTTCGTGTACAGCGTCTTGCCGTTCGCGTTGTTCATCACGTAGCCGCCCTTGGCGACGATCGTGGGCGCGGTGACGGCCTGCGCGGGCGCAGCGGTGAGGGCACCGGTCGCGAGCATGGCGCCCGCCGTCACGGCGACGGCGGTGGCTCTGCGGACACGGCTGCCCGGAATGCCGGTAATCAAGTGATTTACCCCGATGTATGTCGAATGCCCCTGGCGTGCGGCCGAGTTGAGCGTCCAGAGAAGATGGGGCCGCACGTGTGTGACACGTAACTAGCACAGATGGTTGTGTTGCTGCTGAGGCGGGGTCCTCTGGACAGCAACCGGACAGCATGTATTCCGCATGCTGGACGGGCATCCTCATGCGCACATGTTGTATCTATGCTGTTCGCATGAGCAGCCCGGGGACCCTGACCGACAAGCAGACCACCAAGCAACCACCCGCCGCCGAACGCGTCTACGCCCACGTCAAGCAGGGTGTCCTGGAGCGCCGCTACGAGGGCGGGATCCTCCTCACCGAGGGCGAGCTCGCCGAGGCCGTCGGGGTCTCCCGCACCCCCGTTCGTGAAGCGCTGCTGCGCCTTGAGGTGGAAGGGCTGATCAAGCTCTACCCGAAGAAGGGAGCCCTGGTCCTGCCCGTGTCCGCGCAGGAGATCGCGGACGTGGTGGAGACCAGACTGCTGGTCGAGGAGCATGCGGCCCGCAAGGCCGTGCCCGCACCCGCCGGGCTCGTCGAGCGGCTCGAGGAACTCCTCGCCAAGCAGAAGGAACAGGCCGCCGCCGGCGACCTCGCCTCAGCCGCCGTCACCGACCGCTGCTTCCACGCCGAGATCGTCCGCAGCGGGGGCAACGAGATCCTCTCCCGGCTCTACGACCAACTCCGCGACCGCCAGCTGCGGATGGGCGTCGCCGTACTGCACTCCCACCCCGACCGGATCGCCAAGACCCTTGCCGAGCACGAGGAGATCCTTGAGGCGCTGCGCTCCGGGGACGCGGAGGAGGCAGTGGGGGTGGTCCACCGGCATGTCAGCTGGTTCTCGCATCTGGCGCGGGGTGAGGTCCGATGAGGTCGTCGTCCGCCATGACCACTCTGCCGGGTGACCCGCCGGGCGGTCGTCGCGCGATGGCCGTCTGGGGCATCGGCGTCTCCGTCTACTTCGTCGCCGTCATCTTCCGTACCTCCCTCGGGGTCGCCGGCCTCGACGCCGCCGACCGATTCCATGTGAACGCCTCGGCGCTGTCGACCTTCTCGATCCTGCAACTCCTCGTCTACGCAGGGATGCAGATACCCGTCGGCCTGCTGGTGGACCGGCTCGGCACCAAGAAGGTGCTGACCATCGGGGTCGTTCTCTTCACGGCCGGGCAGCTCGGGTTCGCCTTCTCGCCCTCGTACGGCACGGCCCTCGCCTCCCGTGCGCTGCTCGGGTGCGGTGACGCGATGACGTTCATCAGCGTGCTGCGACTGGGCACCCGCTGGTTCCCGGCGCGGCGCGGGCCGCTGGTCGCGCAGCTCGCGGGGCTCGTCGGCATGGCCGGCAACCTGGTCTCCACGCTGGTGCTGGCCCGGCTGCTGCACGGCGTCGGCTGGACCGCGGCGTTCGGGGGCAGTGCGCTCGCGGGTGTCGTGGTCCTCGTCCTGATGCTGCTGTTCCTCAAGGACCACCCGGAGGGCCACGAGCCCGAGCCCTTCCCGCACCAGGGTGCCGCCTATGTCCGGCGGCAGATCGCGGCCTCCTGGCGGGAGCCGGGGACGCGGCTCGGGCTGTGGGTGCACTTCACGACCCAGTTCCCGGCGATGGTGTTCCTGCTGCTGTGGGGGCTGCCGTTCCTGGTCCAGGCGCAGGGGCTGTCCCGTGCCACGGCCGGTGAACTCCTCACCCTGGTCGTCCTGTCGAACATGGTCGTGGGCCTCGTCTACGGCCAGATCATCGCCCGGCACCACGCGGCGCGGCTGCCGCTGGCGCTCGGAACCGTGGGCGCGACGGCGGTGGTGTGGGCGGCGACGCTGGCCTACCCGGCCGACCGGGCGCCGATGTGGCTGCTGATCGTGCTGTGCACGGTGCTCGGTTCATGCGGGCCTGCCTCGATGATCGGGTTCGACTTCGCCCGTCCGGCCAACCCCGCGGAGCGGCAGGGGACGGCTTCCGGGATCACCAACATGGGCGGGTTCGTCGCGTCGATGACCACCCTGTTCGCCATCGGGGTGCTGCTGGACGCCACGGGCGACAACTACACCGTCGCGTTCTCCGTGGTGTTCGTGCTCCAGGCGCTCGGGGTCAGCCAGATTCTGCGGCTGCGGGGGCGGGTTGCCCGGCGGGAGCGGGAGCGGCTGGTGGCCAGCCGGGTGGAGACGGTGCACGTGCCCGCGTGAGGCGGGCCGCTGGTTTGAACGGGCTTCCACGGATGATGTGTTGCTTCTGTCATGGGCCTGTGACGGCGGTGTCGTGAAGCGAGGACGGGCGTGACATGACGGTCCGGTGGGACCTCATAGTCGTCGAGCGCAACGAATGTGCTCGCACGCAGTCCTCGCTCCCCGAAGGGAACCCCTGGTGAACCGCCAGCTCCGCAAGGCCACCCTCGTCACCGCCGCGATCACGGCAGGCCTGCTGATGACGGCTTGTCAGCACGGCTCGACGAGCCATTCCAAGAGTCATGGCTCCCGGCACAAGTCGGTGTACAAGACCTCGGGGACGTCCCACGGCTCCCGGTCGTCCCGTACGTCCGCCGGAAAGACGTCGAGCGGGACGATCGCCGGCGGCACGGTCACCTACCTCGCCCCGGGCAAGTACCTCGTCTCCAAGACGGGCCGGGCCGACCAGGCCTTCTTCGTCGCCGACGACACCCGGGTCTACGGCGCCGGCAGGATCTGCGGCGCCACGGGCTCCAAGGCCCTCACCCACTGCACGCTCGACCAGCTGGAGACGGCCACCAAGAAGGCGGCCGTCCCTGCCGACGTCGTCCTCAGGAAGGGCGTCGCCGGCACGATCACCGAGGTCCGCTGAACCGACGGACGTACCGAACGGACGGAAGGACGGACGGACGTACCGAACCGACTCAGGCGCTACGACGTCACCGTGAAGTTCCGCAGGATCGCGCCCGTCAGCTCCGGGTCCCCCTCCGCCTTCACCCTGTCCGCCACGGCCTCCGGCGTCACCCGGCCGCAGGCCAGGCGTACATAGGTCTCCCAGTCGAGGGTGAGGGTGGCGGCGGGGCCGAGGGCGGGGGCGGTTTCGAGGGTGCCGCGGCCCTGGATGTCGACGCGGATGGTGCGCAGGAACTCGACCGGGCCGTGCACGTCGAAGACGACCGCCGAACTGCGCGGCGCGTCCGCCTTTTCGGCCACGACTGCGGGCAGCTCGGCGAGGAGCACGTCACGGGCGATGTGCGCGCCGGGGGAGTCGAGGTTGCCGGGGCGGCCGAGGGCTGCACGGAGGTCCTGTTCGTGCACCCACACGTTGAACGCATGGGCGCGCATGGACGCTTCGAGGGTGAGCTCGGTGCTGAGGGGGCCGCGGACCTTGGTGCCCGGGTCGCGCGACTCGTTCCGCAGCTGGCGGTTCCGCCGGATGATGACGTACTCCAGCTCGGAGGTCATCTCCGGCGCCGTGTGGTGGCGGCGGACGTCGACCTGCATCTCCATGTAGCGCTGGCTGTCGTTGGTGACGTGGTAGAGGTCGCGCGGCAGTGTGTGGATGGGGCGCGGGTCGCCCAACATCTCGCAGTCCAGTCCGATGACATGGGAGACCACGTCACGGACCGACCAGCCCGGGCACGGCGTCCGCCGGTTCCACTCTCCCTCCACAAGCGGCCCCACCAGCTCGGATATCGCTTCGATCGAATGGGTCCAGGCGTCGGCGTAGGGCTGGAGGGTGGGATGCAGACTCACGGAACGGGACCCCTCGGCGGTCGGTACACGGGCGGTTGGTGGCAGCGTTGCCAGCGGGAGGTGGCTGCACTCGGCGGGTGTCTTGAGACGCTAAGTTACGCTGCTGTGAGGCACCCCGGCAGTGCTTTCGTGTGACGATCGTAGGCCCGTATGGACGGCTCGAATGCCAGGACGGTGGTAGTGTGCGCGCCTCTCTCATCCAGATCGCCGTAGACGAGGGCGAATCGGTCGAATCGCGTCGGCGGCGGGTGGCCTCGCTGGTACGGGAGCAGGCGGGAGCTGATCTCGTCGTCCTCCCCGAGCTGTGGACCACGGGCGCTTTCGCGTACGAGGAGTTCGGCAGCGAGGCCGAGCCGCTCGAGGGGCCGACGTACGAGGCGATGGCGAAGGCCGCGAGCGACGCGGGCGTGTGGCTGCATGCCGGCTCCATTCCCGAACGTACGACATCCGACAGCGGCTCCGCCGCGGGTGCCGGCGCCCTGTACAACACCTCCCTCGTCTTCTCTCCCACCGGTGATCTGGCCGCCTCCTACCGCAAGATCCACCGCTTCGGCTTCGACAAGGGCGAGGCCGTGCTGATGGGCGCGGGGCGGGAACTGGTGACGGTCCCTCTGCCCGACACCACCCTCGGTGTGGCCACCTGCTACGACCTCCGATTCCCCGAACTCTTCCGCGGTCTCGTCGACGCCGGTGCAGAGACCCTGGTCATTCCGGCGGGCTGGCCGGAGCGCCGCCGGGCGCACTGGACGCTGCTGGCCCAGGCGCGGGCGGTCGAGAACCAGGCGTTCGTGCTTGCCTGTGGAACAGCCGGGACCCATGCGGGAGTTCCGCAGGCGGGTCACTCGATCGTGGTGGATCCATGGGGCGAGGTGCTGGCGGAGGCGGGCGCGGACGAGGAGATCCTCACCGTGGAGTTCGATCCGGCGAAGGTCGCCACGACGCGTGAGGTGTTCCCGGCGCTGAAGGACCGCGTACTGGGACTGCAGCCACCCCGAAGCTAATCGTCCTCCCGCTCCTTCTCCGCCAGGTGGATCACGCACACCGCCACCGCGATCAGCAGCGCCGGGTCCGCGTCATCGCGGACGACGTCGACGCCGTAGGTCTCCCGGATGTGCAGCCAGCGGCGGGAGATGACGGCGAGCAGTTCGCCGTCGTACTCGACGGCGAACTCGCGGTCGAGGATCTTGCCGCTGACGTCGAGGTCGGTGCCGTCGACCAGGGAGACCCGGTAGTGGTTGCGCAGCAGGGACAGGCGTTTGCGCCTGATGCGGGCGAGGGTGTCGCCGTCCCGTTCGATCACCATCGTGTCGCGCAGCGCGAACATCTTCTGGTGGATGTCGATCAGGACGCGCCCGTGCGTGTCCTTCAGCTCGAAGGTGTCCCGCAGGCGCATGGCCTTGCCGTCGACGAGGAACACCTTGTTGCCGTGCTCGTCCTCGATCCAGTAGTCGTCACCGATGCCGAGGATCCGGTCGCGTACGAGGAATCTCATGCCGTTACCGGTTCCCCGGCGGCCGGTCCGAAACGCCGCCGGTAGGCCGTCGGGCTGAGTCCGGTCTCGCGCCGCACGCGCGCGCGTAGGTTGGCCGCGGTCCCCAGGCCGCTCCTCGCCGCCACCACGTCAAGCCGCTCCTCCCCCCGCTCGATCAGCCGGCAGGCGAGCGCCACCCGCTCCCCCGTCAGCCAGGCCAGCGGAGTCGTGCCGAGCTGCGCCCGGAAGCGCCGGTGGAGCGTGGCGGGGGAGACGGCCGCTCGGGCGGCCAGGTCGGCCACCGTCAGGGACTCCCCCAGCCGTTCCTGCGCCCACGCCAGCAAGGGCCCGAGCGACTCGTCCGGCACCTCGGGCACCGGCCGCTCCACGAACTGCCGCTGCCCGCCGTCCCGGTGGGAGGCGAAGACCAGCCGCCGGGAGACGGCGTTCGCGCGCTCCGCCCCGTGGTCCCGGCGCCAGATGTGCAGCCCGAGGTCGAGCGCCGCGGCGCTGCCCGACGCCGTGAGCAGATCGCCCTCGTCGACGAACAGCACGTCCGGCTCCAGCAGGACCTTGGGGTGCAGCCTGCGGAAGAGATCGGCCCAGCGCCAGTGCGTGGTGGCCCGCCGCCCGTCGAGCAGCCCGGCCTCGGCGAGCGCGAAGCTGCCGGTGCAGAAGCTCAGTACGCGGGCGCCACGCGCGTGCGTGCGGCGGATCGCGTCCAGTACGGCGGCAGCGCGCGGGACGACGTTGTCGGGACGACCCGGAACGACGAGAGTGTCCGCGTCGTCCACGGCGTCCAGGCCCGGCACCCCGGTCAGCGTGAAGAAGCCGTGGTTCATGCGCACCTCGGGGGTGGGCGCGCACAGCGTCACCTCGTACAGCGGCCCGGGCAGGCCGAGTTCCGGCCGCGGCAGCCCGAACAGCTCCGTCGCCACCCCGACCTCGAAGGGGTTCGTGCCTTCGTCGACGATCACGGCGACCTGGTGCGGGTGGTGGCGATGCGGGCGGTACTGAGAGGATCCTTGCGGCATATGCGATTCCTAGCACTCGTACGGCGTACTCGGCACCCCGCACGATGAAGTCATGCCGAACGAACCCATCGCCCTCGCCCAGGCCCTCGCCTCCTTCACCGACCACTGGAGCCCCCGCATCGTCACGACCGTCAACGACTACGACGTACGCGTGGCGAAGGTCGAGGGCGAGCACGTGTGGCACGTCCACGACCACACCGACGAGTTCTTCCTGGTCCTGGACGGCGAGCTGCACATCGCCCTGCGCGAGGCGGACGGCGAACGCACGGTCGTCCTCCCCAAGGGCTCGGTTTTCACCGTCCCGCGCGGCACCGAACACAGGCCCCACGCGCCCGTGCCCGCCCAGATCCTGCTGCTCGAACCCACCGGCACTCTCACGGTCGGCGACCGGCACGACCAGGTGCCCGAGCACGTGGACGCGACGACCGGGCACGCCCTTGCCTGACCGGTCCCCGGAATTCACCGGGCCGTGAGGTGTCCCAGAGGTGAACTTCGCGCGCGTGCAGCGAAGTTGACCAACCAAACGGACGGCCTCCGAGTCGGATCATGCACAGGGCGCACAGCGCCGCACATTCCTCTCGGAGGTCCCACCATGCTCTCTCGTCCCGTCCGCCGCCGGGTGATACGCACCGTCTCGGCGGCGACGCTGGTCCTCGGTACCGCCCTGACCGCCCCGCTCACCCTGGCCGGCACCGCCGGCGCGGCGACTCCGTCGGCCAGTGCCGCGGTCAATGCGAACGACTGGCAGCTCACCTACAAGGCCGCCGCCGGCCAGACCAACAAGGCCACCGTCACCGTGTCGTACACCGCCGACAGGACGGGCTTCACCTACCTGATCGACGACGTCGTCCCGATCACCGCGGGCCACGACTGCACCTACCCCGTGAGCTCGGACCACACGAAGGTCTCCTGCACGGTCACCTCCGTGGACAGCCAGGACCCGTACCCCGGCCTGGTCATGGACCTCGGCGACCTCGACGACACCCTCGCGTACGCCAACAACACCGACCAGATCTACACCTACGCCGAGATCTCCCTGGGCGCCGGCAACGACAGGTCCACCGACTCGGGCCGCCTCGACGGCGCCTATGTCTCGGGCGGTGCGGGCAACGACACCATCACCGTGGGCGCGGAGGGCCTGGCCTGGGGCGGTGACGGCAGCGACACGATCACCGCGAGCGGCGGCGACAACATCGTCCAGGGCGGCGCGGGCAACGACACGCTGCACGGCGGCTCCGGCGCCCAGTACCTGTCCGGCGACGACGGCAACGACACGATCACCGGCGGGACGAACGACGACACCCTGTACGGCGGCAAGGGCAACGATGTCCTGTACGGGAACAGCGGCAACGACAAGCTGTACGGCAACAGCGGGAACGACAAGCTGTACGGCGGCCCGGGCACCGACACCCTCTCCGGCGGCCCCGGCACCGACGTGATCCGCCAGGGCTGAGACCCAGGGCCGAACAGGGCTGAGACCCGGGCCGAAACGGCCTGGTGGCGGGCGCCGGGCCGGTTGTCAGTGGCGGGTGGCACTCTTGATCCATGACCGACTCCACTCCCCGACGCGTCCGCGTCCGCGCTCCCGAACTGGTCGGCAAGGGCGGCTGGCTGAACACGGGCGACCAGCAGTACACCCTCGCCGACCTGCGGGGACGCATCGTCGTGCTCGATTTCTGGACGTTCTGCTGTGTGAACTGTCTGCATGTCCTGGACGAGCTGCGGGAGCTGGAGAGAAAGCACTCGGACACCGTCGTGGTCATCGGCGTGCACTCGCCCAAGTTCGTGCACGAGGCGGAGCACACGGCGGTGGTCGACGCCGTCGAGCGGTACGGGGTGGAGCACCCGGTCCTCGACGACCCGGAGCTCGCCACCTGGAAGCAGTACGCCGTGCGCGCGTGGCCGACGCTCGTCGTGATCGACCCCGAGGGTTACGTCGTCGCCCAGCACGCCGGTGAGGGGCATGTGCACGCGATCGAGCGCCTGGTGACGGAGCTGGAGGCCGAGCACGAGGCGAAGGGGACGCTGCGGCGCGGGGACGGCCCGTATGTGGCTCCGGAGCCGGAGCCGACGACCTTGCGTTTCCCGGGCAAGGCTCTTCTGCTGCCGTCCGGGCACTTCCTGGTCAGCGACACCACCCGGCATCAGCTCGTGGAGCTGGCGGCGGACGGGGAGAGCGTCGTGCGGCGGATCGGGTCCGGTGCGCGCGGGCTCGAGGACGGTTCGGCGGACACGGCCGGCTTCAGCGAGCCGCAGGGGCTGGCCCTGCTCGACGAGGGCTCGGTCGTCGTGGCCGACACCGTGAACCACGCCCTGCGGCGGCTCGACCTAGCAACCGGTGAGGTCACCACCCTGGCGGGCACGGGCAGACAGTGGTGGCAGGGCTCGCCCACCGCCGGGCCCGCCCGCGAGATCGACCTGTCCTCCCCGTGGGACGTGGCACTCTTCGGCGGCAAGGTCTGGATCGCCATGGCGGGCGTTCATCAGCTTTGGGCTTACGACCCCGCGGACAAAACGGTCGCCGTCACCGCCGGCACCACCAACGAGGGGCTCGTCGACGGCCCCGGCGCCGAGGCCTGGTTCGCGCAGCCCTCCGGGCTCGCTGCCACCGCCGACCGGCTCTGGCTCGCCGACTCCGAGACATCCGCCCTGCGCTGGGTCGACCTCGACGGCGTCGTCCGCACCGCCGTAGGGACCGGACTCTTCGACTTCGGCCACCGCGACGGAGCCGCCGAACAGGCCCTGTTCCAGCACCCGTTGGGCGTCACCGCCCTCCCGGACGGCTCGGTGGCCGTCAGCGACACCTACAACCACGCCCTGCGCCGGTACGACCCGGCGACCGGCGAAATCACCACCCTGGCCACGGACTTGCGCGAGCCGAGCGATGCCGTCCTCGTCGGCGAGGACATCGTCGTCGTCGAGTCGGCCCGGCACCGCCTGACCCGGCTGCGCCTGCCGGAAGAGGCCGTGAAGGTGGACTCGGTCGCCCATCGCACCCAGCGCGCCGCCACCGAAGTCGCCCCCGGGAAGCTGCAGTTGGACGTGATCTTCCAGGCCCCGGCCGGTCAGAAGCTCGACACCCGGTACGGCCCCTCGACCCGTCTCCTGGTCTCCTCCACCCCGCCCGAGCTGCTGCTCGCCGGAGAGGGCGCGGACACGGACCTGTCCCGCACGCTGGAGCTCAACTCCGAGATCGAGGAAGGCGTCCTGCACGTATCGGCGATGGCCGCCTCCTGCGACGACGATCCGGCCAACGAGTACCCGGCCTGTCACGTACATCAACAGGACTGGGGAGTCCCGGTCCGCCTCATACAGGCAGGAGTGGACCGACTCCCACTGGTTCTCGCCGGCATGGACCAGCCCACCTGAGGGGCGCGGGGAACTGCGCGACCAGCCCCCACACGCTCACGTCGCAGCGACCCCCGTCACGTCACGTCGACGTAGTCCTCCCGGCCGGAACTCACCAGGTGGGTGCCGGCCGGGTAGAGCAGCACCGCGACCCAAGTGCCGTCCTTCGAGGCCGTGAAACCCTTGCTGAAGGTGCCGTCGGAGTGCGTGTAGGTGTTGCCCATGTCGTACCAGCTGCTGGAGCCCTTGGGGCGGAAGAGGATCTTCACCTTCTGGCCGCCGTAGGCCTTCCAGGCGCCCGAGGTGTAGTGCTGCAGCTTGCCCTTGTAGGTGATCGTGCGGCCCTTGCGGACGGGCTCCGGCGAGGCGTTGCCGTCGATGATGCGGGTCGGCGTGCGCTGGGCGTGGACGACGGAGCTGTAGGACTCCTGGAAGTTGCTGTTGCCCTTGAAGTGTGCCCGGTAGTAGCCCTTGTAGGGCGCGTCGAACGTGCCCTTGAAGGGCATGCCGGTGTCGGTCTCGCCGCCGCTCGGAGTGACCGTCTTCATCGTCTGCCAGCCGGTCCTGCCGTCGGCCGAGTACTGGAGTTCGACCTTGTTGACCGCGTCCGAGGGCAGCTGCCTGCCGGTGATCAGCAGGCCCTTGGCGGTGAGTTCGGAGTATTTGTTCAAGGTCGCCGTGAAGGAGGTGAGGGACGTCTTGTTCGCGACGTAGACGTTGACCGTCTGATACCCGCTGTACTTCAGGTACGTCCCGGTGCGGACCTGCACATCGACCCGTCCGGTCCTCGGCACGGTCATGCTTCCGGTGAAGCGGCCGTCGGCGCCCGTGACGGGCCGTGCGGCGACGCCCGGGCCTCCGTCGCCGTCGTCCCACACCTCGTCGACGACGGCTCCGGCCAGCGGCTTCCATGCCCCGCCGACGTACACCTCGGCCGTGCCGGAGACGGCGGCCGGCTGACCGGCCTTCACATACACGTCGGTGGAGTCCAGGGTCACGCGCGTCTGCGACTGCACGGCCCGGACCTCGACGCTCTCGTTGGCCCTGGACTGGTACCAGGGCTCGGCCGGCCGCAGCCAGGCGTTGACGGTGTCGCTGTACGGGTCGTCCACGGTGTAGACGGCGGTGAAACGGCCGTCGGTGCCGGTCGTGGTCGTCCGGTCGTGGTTGGGGATCTCCAGGTCCACCTCGGTGCCCGCGGCCGGCGTCGTCCCGCCGGTGCGCGGGTCGGTGACCGTGAAGCCGCCGGAGACGGTGACGTCCTGGTGCTCGTAGTCCGGGTTCTGCGGCGTGGCCTGTAGATCCGTCAGATTCGCCTCGAGCTCGTACTGGTACGTGCCCTCGGCCGTGGTGGTGTCCCCGTCGGCGTCGGTGAGGTCGACCTTGACGCGATAGGTGCCGAGGTCGGCCAGGCGCAGCGGGGCGGTGGTGCGCCACGTGTTCGCGAAGCCGGTGCTGGAGTCCGGCGTGAAGTCGCTGACCTCGGTGACCTCCTGGGCGTCGGCGGCGGAGCCCGGCGCGTAGAGGTGCGCGGTGATCGAGGTGAGGGCGGTGTCGGAGGAGGCGGACACCCACACCAGGCCCTCGCCCGGGTGGTCACCGCTGCCGACTCCGTACAGCACCGGCGCCACCGCCGCATGCGCCGCCGGGACCGGGCCGAGCAGCAGGCCGGCCGCGACAGAAGCGCAGGCCAGCACCGACTTTCTTCGCATGTGTAGTCCCCCCACGAGACTGAAGATCGTTCAAGAGTGAGCGAATCCTACGCAGGGGGACCGGCGCCCGGGGAGCTACCCCTCCAGGAACGCCACCAGGGCGTTCGCCAGCAGATACGGGTCGTCCGTGCCGCACAGCTCCCGGGCGCTGTGCATCGACAGGATCGCGACGCCGATGTCGACCGTCTTGATGCCGTGCCGGGCCGCGGTGATCGGCCCGATCGTCGTGCCGCACGGCATGGAGTTGTTGGAGACGAAGGACTGGAAGGGGACGTTCGCCTTCTCGCAGGCGGCGGCGAAGACCGCGCGGCCCGAACCGTCCGTCGCATAGCGGTTGTTGACGTTGACCTTGAGGATCGGGCCGCCGTTGACGCGCGGGTGGTGCGTCGGGTCGTGGCGCTCCGCGTAGTTGGGGTGGACCGCGTGGCCCGTGTCCGAGGACAGGCAGACCGTCCCCGCGAACGCTCTCGCCCGGTCCTCGAAGGAGCCCCCGCGCGCGAACACCGAACGCTCCAGCACACTGCCGAGCAGCGGCCCGTCCGCACCCGTGTCCGACTGCGAGCCGTTCTCCTCGTGGTCGAAGGCGGCCAGTACGGGGATGTAGGGCGGCTTGCCCACGGCCACCGCCGTCAGCGCGGCCACGCCCGCGTGCACGGACAACAGGTTGTCCATGCGCGGTCCGGCGAGCAGCTCCTTGTCGCGGCCCAGGTACGCCGGCGGCTCCACCGAGTGCGTCATCAGGTCCCAGCCGGTGACCTCACCGGTCGGCAGTCCCGCGCTCTCCTCCAGGAAGGCGATCAGGTCGCCGTCCCGCACATCGTTGCCCAGACCCCAAATGGGCGTCAGATGGCGCTGCTTGTCGAGCTTGAGACCCTCCGCCGACACCGAACGGTCCAGATGGATGGCGAGCTGCGGGACGCGCAGCAGCGGCCGGTCCACGTTCACCAGGCGTGTCGAACCGTCCCTCAGGGTCAGCCGGCCGGCCAGGCCCAGGTCCCGGTCGAGCCAGGAGTTGAGCAGCGGCCCGCCGTAGATCTCCACCGCCACCTGGCGCCAGCCGTGCGCCCCGGTGTCGGGCAGCGGCTTCACCCGGAGGTTCGGGGAGTCGGTGTGCGCGCCGACGATGCGGAACGGCGTGTGGGGCGCCGCGCCCTCGGGGACGTACCAGGCCACGATCGCGCCGCCGCGCAGCACATACCTGCCGCCGGTCGTCCCGTCCCAGGCGTCCGTCTCCGCGACCTGCCTGAACCCTGCCTTCTCCAGCCGCTCGGCGGCGCTCGCCACCGCGTGGTACGGCGACGGGCTCGCCGCCAGGAAGGACATGAGGTCGTCGGTGTGGCCGCGGTCGAAGCGGGGGGGTTCGCTCATGGGTTCACCTTAACGACGTACGAGGGCCCACTCCTCGTGATGGGGAGCGGGCCCTCGTGAGGGCGATGTGGAGTTTTGGCTACCCAGAACCAAGGGGCCTGGAACCCGGAACCGGGGCGGCTAGAAGGCCGCCTCGTCCAGCTCCATCAGGTCCAGCTCGACGTTCTCGGCGAGCTTGCGGGCGCCGGTGACGCCCGGCAGGACGTTGGCCGCGAAGAACTTCGCCGCCGCGATCTTGCCCGTGTAGAACGCCTTGTCCTTCGCGGACGCCGTCTCCAGCTTGTCGGCGGCCACCGCCGCGCCCTTGAGCAGCAGGTATCCGACGACCACGTCACCGGAGGCGAGCAGCAGCCGGGAGGTGTTCAGGCCCACCTTGTAGATGTTCTTGACGTCCTGCTCGGTGGCCGCGAGGTCGGTCAGCATCAGGCCGACGATGGCCTCCAGCTCGACGGCGGCCTTCGAGAGGTGCTCGCGGGCGCCGGCCAGCTCCGCGCCGCCCTCGCCGAGCGCCAGGAACTTCTTGATGTCCTCGGCGAGCGAGTTCAGGGCCGCGCCCTGGTTGCGGACGATCTTCCGGAAGAAGTAGTCCTGGCCCTGGATCGCGGTGGTGCCCTCGTACAGGGTGTCGATCTTGGCGTCGCGGATGTACTGCTCGATCGGGTACTCCTGCAGGAAGCCGGAGCCGCCGAAGGTCTGCAGCGACTGCGCGAGCTGCTCGTAGCCCTTCTCGGAGCCGTAGCCCTTGACGATCGGCAGGAGCAGGTCGTTCAGCGCCTCCAGCGCCTTGACGTCCTCGCCCGCGGCCTCCTTGACCTGGATCTCGTCCTGGATGGAGGCCGTGTACAGCACCAGGGCGCGCATGCCCTCCGCGTACGCCTTCTGCGTCATCAGCGAGCGGCGCACGTCCGGGTGGTGCGTGATGGTGACCTTGGGCGCGGACTTGTCCATGAAGTTGGCGAGGTCGGGGCCCTGGACGCGCTCCTTGGCGTACTCCAGCGCGTTCAGGTAGCCCGTCGACAGCGTGGAGATCGCCTTCGTGCCGACCATCATGCGGGCGAACTCGATGATGCGGAACATCTGGCGGATGCCGTCGTGCTTGTCGCCGATCAGCCAGCCCTTGGCGGGGTGCTGGTCACCGAAGGTCATCTCGCAGGTGTTGGAGGCCTTCAGGCCCATCTTGTGCTCGACGTTCGTCGCGTACACGCCGTTGCGCTCGCCCAGCTCGCCGGTCTCGAAGTCGAAGAGGTACTTCGGGACGAGGAAGAGGGACAGGCCCTTGGTGCCGGGGCCGTGGCCCTCGGGGCGGGCGAGGACGTAGTGGAGGATGTTCTCCTCCATGTCGTGCTCACCGGACGTGATGAAGCGCTTCACGCCCTCGATGTGCCAGGAGCCGTCCTCCTGCTGGATCGCCTTGGTACGGCCTGCGCCGACGTCCGAACCCGCGTCGGGCTCGGTGAGCACCATGGTGGAGCCCCAGGTCTTCTCCACGGCGATCTTCGCTATGTGCTTCTGGACATCGTTGCCCTCGTCGAAGAGGATGCCGGCGAACGCCGGGCCGGAGGCGTACATCCACACGGCCGGGTTCGAGCCGAGCAGCAGCTCCGCGTAGGCCCAGATCAGGGAGCGCGGGGAGGTGGTGCCGCCGATCTCCTCGGGCAGGCCCAGGCGCCAGTACTCCGAGTCCATGAAGGCCTTGTAGCTCTTCTTGAAGGACGCCGGGACCGGGGCGGTGTTCGTCTCCGGGTCGAAGACCGGCGGGTTGCGGTCGGCGTCCGCGAAGGACTCCGCAAGCTCGTTCTCCGCGAGGCGGCTCAGCTCCTCGAGGATGCTCTTGGCGGTCTCGGCGTCCATCTCCTCGAACGGGCCGGTGCCGTACAGCTTGTCGCGCCCGAGTACTTCGAAGAGGTTGAACTCGATGTCGCGGAGATTCGACTTGTAGTGCCCCATGGCGACTGCTCCGTTTAGAGAGATCGGCGAGGCACTGGATCCTCGCGCTAGTTCACGTACCAACAAGTAGCTACGATGATGCTACCCGCCGGTAATAAGAAGCAACCCCGAATGGGTCATCTGTGACTCAGTACTCTTGCGCTCATGTACGGCTACGACCAGAACGTGGGTGCGGGTGCTCAGCAGCAGTACGCCCAGCCGCAGCAGGGCCCCGGCGGTTACGGGCAGCAGCCACCGCTGTATCCCGAGCCGTCCCCGCCGTCCCTCGCGGACGCGGTACGGGCCTTCACCACCGGCCAGCTGTCCGCGGAGGACTTCCAGCAGGTCTTCGCGACCTCGAAGGTCTACTGCCCGCGCGGCGACAACCCCGGTTTCCTCGCCCTGCACAACACCCAGCAGCCGGTGATCCCGATGTTCACCTCGCTCAAGGAACTGCGCCGGTACGCGGGCAAGGAGTCCAAGTACTTCGTGATCACGGGCGCCGAGGTCATCGATCTGCTGCCCACCGGCTACGGCTTCGTCCTCGACATGGAGGGCGAGCACCGCATGGTCTTCGACGCGAAGGCCGTGGAGCAGATGGTCGAGTTCGCGATGCGCCGGATGTACGGCTGACACCTGCCTACGAGAGCCCGGAGGGAATGCCCTCCGGGCTTTCTCTGTTACGGGTGGCAGAAAGTTCAATGCTCAACTAAACTGGCCGCACAAGGAGGTACCGACATGCCTGCAGTGACCGTCGAGAACCCGCTGACCCTGCCCCGCGTGGCCGCACCGGCCGACGCCGTGGCGCGTCCCGTGCTCGCTGTCACAACCGCGCCGAGCGGTTTCGAGGGCGAGGGCTTCCCGGTGCGCCGGGCGTTCGCCGGGATCAACTACAAGTACCTCGACCCGTTCATCATGATGGACCAGATGGGCGAGGTGGAGTACGCGCCGGGCGAGCCCAAGGGCACCCCCTGGCACCCGCACCGTGGCTTCGAGACCGTGACGTACATCATCGACGGGATCTTCGACCACCAGGACTCCAACGGCGGTGGCGGCACCATCACCAACGGCGACACCCAGTGGATGACCGCGGGCTCGGGCCTGCTGCACATCGAGGCCCCGCCGGAGTCCCTCGTCATGTCCGGCGGCCTCTTCCACGGCCTGCAGCTGTGGGTGAACCTGCCGGCCAGGGACAAGATGATGGCCCCGCGCTACCAGGACATCCGCGGCGGCAATGTGCAGCTGCTGACGACCCCGGACGGCGGCGCGCTGCTGCGTGTCATCGCCGGTGAGCTCGACGGCCACCAGGGCCCCGGCATCACGCACACGCCGATCACGATGATCCACGCCACGCTGGCGCCGGGTGCGGAGATCACCCTGCCGTGGCGCGAGGACTTCAACGGCCTCGCGTACGTCCTCGCCGGCCGGGGCGCGGTCGGTGCCGAGCGCCGTCCGATCGAGCTGGGCCAGACCGCCGTGTTCGGTGCGGGCTCCGCGCTGACCGTCCGCGCGGACGAGAAGCAGGACTCCCACACGCCGGACCTGGAGGTCGTGCTCCTGGGCGGGCAGCCCATCCGTGAGCCCATGGCCCACTACGGCCCCTTCGTCATGAACACCCGCGAGGAGCTCCAGCAGGCCTTCGAGGACTTCCAGAAGGGACGGCTGGGGACCATTCCCGCCGTGCACGGGATGACCGAGGGCGGGCTCTGAGCCCGGAATGTAAACAGGGGATAAGAGGGGCAGAATAGGAAAAGAGTCCTGAATCGGGACCCTCGCGGGAGGTTCGTCGCGAGGAGGCCGAGATGACGAAGCGAATGTACTGGCCCGCTGCCGCCGGGGTGGGGTCCGGGGTGATGATGCTCACCGGAGTGATCATCCTGAACAGCAACATCCCGGACGACAGCGGTTCGAGGGGCCTGGCGAAGACCCTCACCTTCTACCTCAAGAGCAGCAACCTCGACCTGCTCGAGGCCACCACCCTGCTGCTGCTCGCCTCGTCCATGCTGTTCCTGTTCTTCCTGGGCGCCCTCACCGGCATCGCAGGGAAGCGGTCGCAGCTGGTCCTCGCGGGCGGCATCGCCTTCGCCGTGCTCATGATGGCCGCGGCGCTGATCTCCGGGATCTTCGCGATCTCGGCCAAGTACGACGACACGTTCCTGGTGGTCGCGGGGACGGCGCTGCTGGCCATGCTGCTGATCGACCTGGCCTACGGCGCGTTCATCGGCGCCATGGCCGCGGCGGCCGTCCTGCTGTTCGCGATGTGGCGGGTGTCCCGGACGACCGACGCCCTGCCGCAGTGGCTGGGCTGGCCGGCGCTCGTCATCGCGCTGGGGTCCCTGGCGGGCCCGTTCACCGCCTGGATCACCACATTGCTCATGGGGGTGTGGATCCTGGCGGCGGGCGTGCTGCTGACACTGCGCCCACCGGCCGCAGCGGCGGAGCGGCCGACCACGGCCCCCGCCGAGCCGTCGGTGGCACCGACCGAGCCGCCGAAGGTGCCCTCGGGGCCGCTCACATGAGACGGGAGCCTGGTCACTCAGGTTTGCCTCGCGGTGTCCGCGCCGGTCACGCCGGCCGGCCTGCTTTTCTGCTGGGGGTCCGGGGGCCCGCGGCGAAGCCGCTGATGTCACAGCCCCCGGGAAAATGCAGCCTGACGTTCCGTCACCCGGGCGGCCCGTCCGCGCAGGACAGGCGTGGCCGCCCGTGATCGCCTTGAGCCGTGCAGCTCCTCCCCGACGCCGTCCGCCGCCTGGCCGGCTGGTGCGCCGTCGTCCTGCTGGTTGCCGGGGTCGTCTACGTCGGGGTCCGGCTGTGCTCGGAGTTCCGGACCGCCGTGACACCGGTGCTGCTCGCCCTGCTCGGCACCGCGCTGCTCGGGCCCCTGCACCGGCGGCTCGTCAGGGCGAAGGTCAACCGGTCGATCGCCGCCGGGCTGACGTGTGTTGCGGTGGTCGCCGTCGTCGGCGGGGCCGTGTACATCGTCGTCGCCGCGCTCATCGACACCGGGGACCAGATCGTCGCCTCGCTGAAGGACGCGGCTCAGGGCGTCGCCGACCACTTCGGGGCCGCGGGGACCTCCTTGGACGACCTCGCCACGAACGCGAAGGACCTGCTCACCAAGTTCGGCGGGACGGCCGCGTCCAACGTCATCAGCGGGGTGAGCATCGTCGGCGAGAGCATCGCCATGGCCGTGCTGGCGCTGTTCCTCGTATTCTTCTTCCTGCGGGACTCGCACAAGGCCGCCGACCTGATCCGGGGCCTCGCTCCCGGGGAGAGCGGCGAAACGCTCGAAGCCATGGCCCGGCGGGCCTTCGAGGCCGTCGAGGGGTTCATGCGCGGAACCACCCTCATCGCGCTCATCGACGCCGTCTGCATCACCGTGGGGCTGCTGGTGCTGGATGTGCCCGGTGCCGTCGGGCTCGGCGCGCTCGTCTTCGTCGGCGCCTACGTCCCCTACCTCGGCGCCTTCCTCTCCGGCGCCGTCGCCGTGCTGGTCGCGCTCGCCGACCGGGGGTTCGTGATCGCGCTGTGGGTGCTCGGGGTGGTGCTGGCGGTCCAGGTGCTGGAGGGGCATGTGCTGCAGCCCATGATCCAGAGCCGTACCGTGCAGATGCATCCGGCGGTGGTGATGGTCGCGATCACGGCGGGGGCGTCCGTCGCCGGGGTTCTCGGCATGCTGCTGGCGGTGCCGCTGACCGCGGCCGCCTTCGGGGTCGTACACGAGCTGCGGACGCGCTACCCGGAGCCGGAGGCCGAGCCGTCGGACTCGTAGAGCTCGAACCAGATGCTCTTGCCCTCGCCCTGCGGGTCGACGCCCCATGCGTCCGCGAGCAGCTCGATGAGCATCAACCCGCGCCCGGAGGAGGCCAGTTCACCGGGGCGGCGCTTGTGCGGCAGGGCGTCGCTGTTGTCGGTGACGCCGATACGCATCCGGCGGCCGCCCAGCTCGCCCTGCACCTCGGCCAGCAGCAGGGCGTCGGCGTCGGTGTGCACGAGGACGTTGGTGAGCATCTCGGACACCAGCAGCACCGCCGAGTCGACCTGGTCCGTCGAGGGCCAGTCGTGCAGCAGCTCCCGCAGCTGCTGGCGGGCCACCGCCACCCGCTCCGGCTCGGCCTGGGCGACGGACAGCATGGTGCGGCGCACCGGCGGCGGCACGAACAGCGCTTCGCCGTGACCCTCCCCCGGCCGGGACAGCAGCAGTACGGCTATGTCGTCCTCGCGCCGGTCGGCGAGCGGGCCGGTGGTGTGGTGGGAGGAGGGGCCGTGCACGCCCTGCACCAGGGCGTCGGCCAGCTCCTCCAGGTCGTCGCCCTTGTGGTCCTCCAGGATCGTGCGGATCCGCTGCCAGCCGCTCTCCAGATCGTGGCCGCCGGTCTCGATCAGACCGTCGGTGCAGATCAGCATGGTCTCGCCGGGTTCGAGGGTGATCCGGGTGGTCGGGTAGTCGGCGTCCGGATCGATGCCGAGCGGCAGACCCCCTGCGGTCGGCCGGGCCAGCACCGTCCCGTCCGCCATCCGGATCGCCGGGTCGGGATGCCCGGCGCGGGCGATGTCGAGGGTCCCCGTCGCCGGGTCGGCCTCGACGTACAGACAGGTGGCGAAGCGCAGGTCCAAGGCGCCGTCCTCGTCCGGGGCGCCGTCCGACATGCCGTGCAGGAAGCGGGAGGCGCGGGAGAGCACCGCGTCGGGACGGTGGCCCTCGGAGGCGTATGCGCGCAGGGCGATACGGAGCTGGCCCATCAGGCCGGCCGCCCGCACGTCATGGCCCTGCACGTCACCGATGACCAGGGCGATCCGTCCTCCCCCAGAGGGGGTGCCCCCAGGCAGCGGGATCATGTCGTACCAGTCGCCGCCGACCTGGAGGCCGCCGCCGGTGGGGACGTAGCGGGCGGCGACGCTCATGCCCGGTATCTGCGGGCCGAGGGTCGGCAGCATCGAGCGCTGCAGGCCGTCGGTCAGCGCACGCTCGGTCTCGGCGGTCCCGGCCCGGGACAGCGCCTGGGCGAGCATGCGGGCCACCGTCGTCAGCACGGACCGCTCGTCGGGATTGAACGTGACGGGGTAGGCGAAGGCCGCCATCCAGGCGCCCATCGTGCGACCGGCCACGGTCAGCGGCAGAAACGCCCAGGAACTGCGGCCGAAGGACGAGGCGAGCGGCCAGGTGACCGGGTAGCGGGACTTGTACTGCTGGGGCGTGGAGAGATAGACGGCACGGCCCGTGCGGACCACCTCGGCGGCCGGGTAGTCGGTCTCCAGCGACATATGGGAGAAGGGGCCGTCGCTGGGCTGGTGGCCGTGGTGGCCGATGATGGTCAGCCGGTCGCCCTGCACGCTGAACACGGCCAGCCCGTCCGGCGAGAACCCCGGCATCGACAGGCCCGCCGCGACCCGCAGCACCTCCTCCGTGGACCGCGCCTCGGCCAGCGCCCGGCCCGCGTCCAGCAGGAACGCCTCCCGCGAGCGCCGCCAGTCGCCGGTGACGGCGCTGCGTCCGGCCGGTGTGCCCGGGGTCGGCTCGGTGACCTCCTGGAGCGTGCCGATCAGCTGGAAGGACTTCTTCTCGGGGTCGAACGAGGGCTTGGAGCGGGAGCGGACGACACGGATGATCCGGCCGTGCTCATCCATGATCCGGATCCGCACCTCGGCCAGCGTGCCCTCGGCGACGGCCAGCCCGACGACGGCGATGATCTCGTTCCAGTCGACCGGATGGAGCCGGGCCCGGGCCTTGGCCTCCGTGAGCGTGGTCTGCTCGGCGGGCAGTCCGAGCAGCCGAGCCGCTTCGGCGTCGACCGTGACGAGTTCGGTGGCGGTGTCCCAGTGCCACAGGCCGGTCGCGAGGGCGGCGAGAACCTCCCCCACGGCGGGCAGAGGCTCACCAGTGCGCATTGCCCCACTTTATGGAGAGGTGATCGGGGAGTGCCACCGATTGGCCACTCTTAATGGTGGGGAGCCGATCTTGGGGTGCCCGGTACCCTGGGGGTGTTTCACGTGAAACACCCTGAGTGACACAGACCCCGATCCGCGAAGACTGGATGAACGACGATGCATCGGTACAGGTCCCACACCTGCGGCGAGCTCCGCTCCTCTGACGTCGGCACCGACGTCCGGCTGAGTGGCTGGCTGCACAATCGGCGCGACCTGGGCGGCATCCTCTTCATCGATCTGCGCGACCACTACGGCATCACGCAGCTCGTCGCCCGTCCGGGCACCCCGGCGTACGAGGCCCTCGACAAGCTGACCAAGGAGTCGACGGTCCGCGTCGACGGCAAGGTCGTCTCCCGGGGCACCGAGAACGTCAACCCGGACCTGCCGACCGGCGAGATCGAGGTCGAGGTCGGCGAGGTCGAGCTGCTCGGCGCTGCCGCCCCGCTCCCCTTCACGATCAACGCCGAGGACGGGGTGAACGAGGAGCGGCGCCTGGAGTACCGCTTCCTGGACCTGCGCCGCGAGCGCATGCACCGCAACATCCTGCTGCGTACGTCGGTCATCTCGGCCATCCGGCACAAGATGACGGCGCTGGGCTTCAACGAGATGGCGACGCCGATCCTGTCCGCCACCTCCCCCGAGGGCGCCCGCGACTTCGTGGTGCCGTCCCGTCTGAACCCGGGCAAGTTCTACGCGCTGCCGCAGGCCCCGCAGCAGTTCAAGCAGCTGCTGATGATCTCCGGCTTCGACCGCTACTTCCAGATCGCGCCCTGCTTCCGTGACGAGGACGCGCGCGCGGACCGTTCGCCGGGCGAGTTCTACCAGCTCGACGTCGAGATGAGCTTTGTCGAGCAGGAGGACGTCTTCCGGCCGATCGAGCAGCTGATGACCGAGCTCTTCGAGGAGTTCGGCGGCGGCCGCCATGTCACCTCCCCCTTCCCGCGGATCCCGTTCCGCGAGGCGATGCTGAAGTACGGCTCCGACAAGCCGGACCTGCGCGCCCAGCTGGAGCTCGTCGACATCACCGACATCTTCGAGGGCTCGGAGTTCAAGGCCTTCGCGGGCAAGCACGTGCGTGCGCTGCCGGTGCCGGACGTCTCCGCGCAGCCCCGGAAGTTCTTCGACCAGCTCGGCGACTTCGCGGTCTCGCAGGGCGCCAAGGGCCTGGCCTGGGTGCGCGTGGCCGAGGACGGTTCGCTGTCCGGCCCGATCGCGAAGTTCCTCACCGAGGAGAACGTCGCCGAGCTGACCAAGCGGCTCCAACTGGCCGCCGGTCACGCCGTGTTCTTCGGCGCGGGCGAGTTCGACGAGGTCTCGAAGATCATGGGCGCGGTCCGCGTCGAGGCCGCCAAGCGCGCCGGGCACTTCGAGGAGGGCGTCTTCCGGTTCTGCTGGATCGTCGACTTCCCGATGTACGAGAAGGACGAGGACACCGGCGCGATCGACTTCTCGCACAACCCCTTCTCCATGCCGCAGGGCGGCCTGGAGGCCCTTCAGACGCAGGACCCGCTGGACATCCTGGGCTGGCAGTACGACATCGTCTGCAACGGCGTCGAGCTGTCCTCCGGCGCGATCCGGAACCACGAGCCGGAGATCATGCTCAAGGCCTTCGAGATCGCGGGCTACGACCGTGAGACCGTCGAGGACAAGTTCGCCGGCATGCTGCGCGCCTTCCGCTTCGGCGCCCCGCCGCACGGCGGCATCGCCCCCGGCGTCGACCGCATCGTGATGCTGCTGGCCGACGAGCCGAACATCCGCGAGACCATCGCCTTCCCGCTCAACGGCAACGCCCAGGACCTGATGATGGGCGCGCCGACGGAGCTGGAGGAGGCGCGGCTGAGGGAGCTGCACCTGTCGGTGCGCAAGCCGCAGCCGAAGTAACCGCAAGCGGTCGTGAAGGGCTCGAAACCGGCGTCGGTTTCGAGCCCTTTCGCTTGCGCCCCCTGATTCACAGGTTCTTCCGATGTTCCTGCCAGGTTCCCCACGCCTAGCGTCCATCGCCATGACAGACACTCAAACACCCGAAGAAAGACGGGAGTTGGCCCGCCGTACGGTCCTCGCGGCCGGTGGTGTGGCCGTGACCGCGGTGGGAGTCGGCGGTGCCTTCGCGGCCAGTGCGCAGGCCTCCGATCAGGAGGACGCCTGCTACACGCTGACCTCCGAGCTGGTCGAGGGCCCGTACTACATCGACGCCGACAAGATCCGCCAGGACATCACGGAGGACCAGCAGGGCATCCCGCTCCACCTCCGCCTCAAGGTGATCGACGCGGAGACCTGCCGGCCGGTCCGGAACGCGGCCGTGGACATCTGGCACTGCAATGCGAGCGGTGTGTACTCCGGGTACGAGGCGATGGGCAGCGGCGGCGGTGGCCCCGCCCCGACCGGCGCACCGCCGTCGGGCACCCCGACCGACACGCCCACCGGAACCCCGACCGGCGGCCCTCCCCCGGGCGGTGGCGGCGGCCACCAGGATCCGACCGACGACAAGCGGTACCTGCGCGGCACCTGGCGTACGGACCGGCACGGCTACGTCACCTTCCGGACCGTCTTCCCCGGCTGGTACCGGGGCCGCTGCGTGCACATCCACGTGAAGGTCCATGTGGACGGCACCTGGACGGACGCCGGTTACGAGGGCGGCCACAGCTGCCACACGGGCCAGCTGTTCTTCGACGAGAAGTCGGTGCTGCGGACGTACGAGGTGGAGCCGTACGCCAGTAACACCACGACCCGCACCACGCTCGACGAGGACACCATCTACCCGGACAACGGCCACGAGGGCGGCCTGCTGTACCTCAAGTACGACCGCAGGCACATCGCCAGGGGCGTCCAGGGCCATCTGACGCTCGGCGTCGCGCCGGACGAGACGCACGACGGCTGACAGGTCGCCGCCTCCCGCACCCTCCAGGGGCTTGGAAACCTCACCGGAGGCACACAGGAATCCCGAGGGAGCAGCACAGAAGCCTGTCGTGTCATAGGGGGAGACATCGCAGGTGCGGGCCTTCCGGGCCGCCGGGCCGAGGAGGAAGCCATGGGGTACGCGATCGCGCTCTCGGCGCTGTTGATCGCCGGGACGGTGGGCGCGGTCGTCGCACTGCGGCGGACGCAGGCGGCGCCGGGCGCGACCGAGCTGGACGCGGAGGCCGAGGCCAACCGCTGGCTGATACGGCTGGGCGGCAGCCTGATGCCGCCCGGTGCCAGTGGCTGGGCGAGCAACGGCAAGGCGGCCGGGCGGGCGCTGACCGACGCCGCGGAGTGCCATCGCGCCGCCCGGTCCCTGCTGGCCGAGGCCCGTACGGCGGCGGAGTACGAGCGGGTGACGCTGACGGCGCAGCAAGGGCTGCGGCACGTCGACGCGGCACGTGAGGCGCTGGGGCTGGCGGCGGACCCGGCGGCGGCCGCCGCCACCGAACCGGCACCGCAGGCACCGCAGGCAAGGCAGACGCTTCAAGAACCGATTCCGGCCCGGATTTAAGGATTCATGGGTTCCACAGTGCTTTCCCACGCTCCTGACAGGCGGCCCTCCTAGCTTCGCGGACCATGACGGGAAAGCAGACGGCCGAAGAGCCGAAACACAAGAAGGACCTGACGCGCCGCAAGGTGGTCGTCGTGGGCGCGGGCGCCGTGGCCGCTGTCGGCGTGGGCGGCGGCCTGGCCATGACCGCCTCCGCGGACCAGTCGGCCACGGGAGCGTCGGCGAGCGCGTCGAGCACGGCGGACACGTGCTACACGCTCACCTCGGAGACCACCGAGGGGCCGTACTACATCGACGCCGACAAGATCCGCCAGGACATCACCGAGGACCAGGACGGCATCCCCCTGACCCTCACCCTCAAGGTGATCGACGCCGAGACCTGCAAGCCGGTGAAGAACGCGGCCGTCGACATCTGGCACTGCACCGCGCTGGGCGTCTACTCCGGTTACGAGGCGATGGGCAGCGGAGGCGCGGGCGGCACCCCGTCCGGCACGCCCACCGACACACCCTCCGGTACGCCTTCCGGCACCCCGACGGGCGAGCCTCCGTCCGGCGCCCCCTCCAGCGGCACCGGCGGCGGCCACTCCGAGCCGACCGACGACGAGCGCTATCTGCGCGGCACCTGGAAGACGGACAAGCACGGTTACGTCACCTTCAAGACCGTCTTCCCGGGCTGGTACCAGGGCCGCTGCGTCCACATCCACGTCAAGGTGCACGTGGACGGCACCTGGACGGACGCCGGTTACGAGGGCGGCCACACCTGTCACACGGGCCAGCTGTTCTTCGACGAGAAGTCGGTGCTGGCCTCGGCGAAGGTCGCCCCGTACGCCACGAACACCACGACCCGCACCACCCTCGACGAGGACACGATCTACCCGGACAACGGGCACGAGGGCGGCCTGCTCTACCTCAAATACGACAAGAAGCACATCGCCAAGGGCGTACGCGCCCACCTGACCATGGGCGTCGCGCCCGACGAGACGCACGACAGCACGGACACCCAGCCGAGCGCGTCGGCATCGTCGTAGCGCTCAGGGAGTCGTAGTCCTCACGCGGTGCGGGGCGGTCGGAGAAATTTCCGGCCGCCCCGCGGCAACTCCCTTGAATCCGGCGGCCACTTAGGGACGGAAGCTCCTTCACCGGGGCTTCACGAGCAGCACATGTCCCACAACCGCGTAAGGAATCCCCGTGGCTTCTGCCTCTCACCGCCGCTCCCTCCGCCGTCGCCGCACCCTCGTCGTCTCCGCCGCCGTCGTGGCCGCCGGTGTCGGTGCCGGTGTTCTCGTGATGAACGCGAACGCCGGGACGACGACCGTCGACCTGTACCACCGGACGCTCGCCGCCAAGGACGGCTGGGCGTCCTCCGGTTCCGGCACGACCGGTGGTGCGAAGGCCGACTCCGCACACACCTTCACCGTCTCCACGCGCGCGCAGCTGGTGAAGGCGCTCGGGTCGGTGTCGGACACCACCCCGCGGATCATCAGGATCAAGGGCACCATCGACGCCAACACCGACGACAGCGGCAAGAAGCTGACCTGCGCGAACTACGCGTCGGGCACGGGCTACTCGCTCTCCTCGTACCTCAAGGCGTACGACCCCGCCACCTACGGCCGCTCCAAGCTGCCGTCGGGCAGCCAGGAGACGGCGCGGGCCGCCGCGCAGAAGAAGCAGGCGGCGAACATCGTCTTCAAGGTGCCGGCCAACACCAGCATCGTGGGCGTACCCGGCACCAAGGCGGGCATCACCGGCGGCATGCTGCAGATCCAGAAGGTGGACAACGTCATCGTCCGCAATCTGACCTTCTCCGCGACCCAGGACTGCTTCCCGCAGTGGGACCCGACCGACGGCGACAAGGGCAACTGGAACTCGCAGTACGACGCGGTCACCCTGCGCGGGGCGACCCATGTCTGGGCCGACCACAACACGTTCACGGACGCGCCGGGCCTCGACACCGCCGACCCGACGTACTACGGGCGCCAGTTCCAGATCCACGACGGCGAACTCGACATCACCAAGGGCTCGGACCTGGTCACCGTCGAGCGCAACCAGTTCACCAACCACGACAAGACCATGCTGATCGGCAGCAGCGACACCGACAGCACCGGCAAGCTGCGCGTCTCCATCCACCACAACGTGTGGAAGGGCATTGTGCAGCGCGCACCGCTGGCCCGGCTCGGCCAGATCCACATCTACAACAACTTCTACGACGTCACGGCCCTCAACGGCTACGACCTGCAGTACAGCATCAACTCCCGCGCCAAGGCCCAGGTCGTGGCCCAGAACAACTTCTGGAAGACCTCCGCCTCCCAGAAGCTCTCCAAGCTGTTCAGCGGCGACGGCACGGGGTCGATCGCCGACAGCGGCAACCTCGTCAACGGGACGGCCACCGACCTCGACGCCGCGTGCAACGCCGCCTCGTCGAAGAAGATCAGGACGACGGTGAACTGGACGCCGACGCTGACGGCGGGTCTGGAGACATCGGCGAAGAACCTGCCGACCGAGTTGGCGTCGACGACCGGTGCCGGGGTTCTCTCCTGACCCCTAGGTGTCGTACGAACCGTCCCAGGGCGAGGTGAAGAACAGGCGGTCCGGGTAGAGCTCAGCCCAGCTGCCCTCCTCGTCCTGGCCGGTCACCAGGCCGAACAGCACACCGTCGACCGTGACTTGGAACGGTCGTATCGCGATGTCCGTGTACGAGCGGCGGGGCAGGCTGCGCAGGAGTTTCGCCAGGTGGATGCGGGCGCGCTGCAGGACCGAGCCGTCACCGTCAGGGTTGCGCAGCTGTTCGGCCCAGGTGCCGGCACACCAGATCTCCGAGTCGCGGTAGTTCCCCTCGGAGTCGAAGGTGTGCAGCACGGTGTAGAGACGTTTGTGCTCTTCCCAGCCGTGGTCGAGGTGGAATCCCTCGGGGAAGGCATACGTGATCGATGCCAGGAACTGGCCTTCGGCGTACCGGCCGATGGACTCGGTCCGGTTCCGGGGCACATAGGCGATCGGGACGACTTCGGGCACTGCCATGGCCGAAATATACGGGGCTCGGAAAGCCGTTCGGCTTTCCGAGCCCCGTCCCTCACGGTTCCTACGCGTGTTTCTACTCCGGAGCGCCGCCGAAGCGCTCCTTGTAGGTCTCCAGGTCCTCGTCCGTGAGCTTGGCGAACAGGACCGGCGGGACGGTGAAGGGGGTGCCGGCGGGGACGGAGGTGAGGGCGCGGGCTTCGTCGGCCGTGACCCACTTCGCCGTGTCGGCGGTGAGCGTGAAGGCCTGGCGCATGGCGGCCGACGTCGTCGGGATGAACGGTTCCGAGACCACCGAGTAGAGGTGGATCAGGTTCATTGCCGTGCGCAGGGTCAGGGCCGCGCCGTCCTTGTCGGTCTTGATCTCCAGCCAGGGGGCCTTCTCCTCCAGGTAGGAGTTGCCCGCGGACCACAGGGCGCGGAGTGCTGCCGCGGCCTTGCGGAACTGGAGGGTCTCCATGTGGCCCTCGTACTCGGCGAGGAGCTCGGCGATCTGCTCGCCCAGCCTGGTCTCCGCCTCGCCCGGCTCGCCGCCCGCGGGGACGTCGTCGCCGAAGCGCTTCCTGGAGAAGGACAGGACGCGGTTGACGAAGTTGCCGAGGGTGTCGGCGAGGTCCTTGTTCACCGTCGCCGTGAAGTGCTCCCAGGTGAAGGACGAGTCGTCCGACTCGGGGGCGTTGGCGATCAGGAAGTAGCGCCAGTAGTCCGCCGGGAGGATGTCCAGGGCCTGGTCGGTGAAGACGCCCCGCTTCTGGGACGTGGAGAACTTACCGCCGTAGTACGTCAGCCAGTTGAAGGCCTTGACGAAGTCGACCTTCTTCCACGGCTCACGGACGCCGAGCTCGGTGGCCGGGAACATCACGGTGTGGAAGGGGACGTTGTCCTTCGCCATGAACTCCGTGTAGCGGACGTCGGTGTCGACGTCGTACCACCACGACTTCCAGTCCCGGTTCTCCGGGTCCAGGTCCGACCACTCCTTCGTCGCGCCGATGTACTCGATCGGGGCGTCGAACCAGACGTAGAAGACCTTGCCCTCGGCCGCCAGCTCCGGCCAGGTGTCGGCCGGGACGGGGACGCCCCAGTCCAGGTCGCGGGTGATGGCGCGGTCGTGCAGGCCCTCGGTCAGCCACTTGTGGGCGATGGAGGACGCCAGCTGCGGCCAGTCCTTGTCGTGCCGGGCGACCCACTCGCGGACCTCGCTCTCCAGCTTCGACTGGAGGAGGAAGAGGTGCTTCGTCTCACGGACCTCCAGGTCCGTGGAGCCGGAGATCGCCGAGCGCGGGTTGATCAGGTCGGTCGGGTCCAGTACGCGGGTGCAGTTCTCGCACTGGTCGCCGCGGGCCTTGTCGTAGCCGCAGTGCGGGCAGGTGCCCTCGACATAGCGGTCCGGGAGGAAACGGCCGTCGGTGGGGCTGTACACCTGGCGGATCGCCCGCTCCTCGATGAAGCCGTTCTCGTGCAGCTTGCGGGCGAAGTGCTGGGTGATCTCGCGGTTCTGTGGGGAGGAGCTGCGGCCGAAGTAGTCGAAGGCGAGCGCGAAGCCGTCGTAGACCGCCTTCTGCGCGTCGTGTGCCTGGGCACAGAACTCGTCCACGGGGAGGCCCTGCTCCTTCGCCGCCAGCTCGGCGGGGGTGCCGTGCTCGTCCGTCGCGCAGATGTACAGGACGTCGTGGCCGCGCTGGCGGAGGTAGCGGGAGTACACGTCCGCCGGGAGCATGGACCCCACCATGTTGCCCAGGTGCTTGATTCCGTTGATGTACGGAAGGGCGCTGGTGATGAGGTGTCGAGCCATCGGGGGCTGCTCCCAGGTCGGTGGTTCTTGCTGCTTTGCGAACCTTGAAATCGTAGCCGACATGGGTGGGCCGCCCGCTTCCCGTTTTACGGGGTGGGAAGGGGGCGGCCTCGGTGATCTACAGGGGTGAGAGTCAGGGGCGCCAGTCGATCAGTACGCCGTCGTAGAGCTCCGCGTCCGTGAGCTCCAGGGGGGTCGGGCCCGCGTGGAAGAAGGCCGTGTTGTCGGTCTTCAGTTTGCGGAGGTAGTCGAAGGCCTTGTTGTCGTGGTCGCCGAACGCGACGAACGAGAAGAACACCGAGGGGTGGGACTTCGCGGCCTCGGTGAGGGACTGGGTGGCCGGGGTCTTGGCGTCCGGGGCGCCGTCGGTCTGGAAGACGACGAGGGCGGGGGCGTCGGGGGCGGCGGCCGTCTTGTCGTAGTGGGCGAGGACGGCTTCCACGGCGGCGTGGTAGCTGGTACGGCCCATCCGGCCGAGGCCGGCGTGCGCGTCGTCGATGGCGGTCTCGGGGGAGGCCGGGGTGAGGTCGGTGGTGCCGTCGACCTCGGTGGAGAAGAAGACGACGTGCACGGAGGCGTTCTCGCTGCCGTCGGGGTCCAGGTGCTCGGCGAGGGCGAGGGTCTGGTCGGCGAGGGCCTGGGCGGAGCCGTCCTTGTAGTACGGGCGCATGCTCGCGGAGCGGTCGAGGACCAGGTAGACCTTGGCGCGGGCGGTGGTTAGGCCGGCTTTTGCGAGGGCGGTGGCCGGGGCGTCCGGCTCCGCCTCGGCCGCGGGTTCCGCCTCCGCCTCGGCTTCGCCTTCGGCGGGATTGTTCCCACCCGCACCACCCGTACCACTTTCGTCGTCGGCTGCGGGTGGCCCCTGCGGGGCTTCCTCGCCGTCGGCGGCTGCGGGCTCGTGCGCCTCGGGCGCGGCGGCCACGGGCTCGGGGGTCTGCTGCGGCTCCTCGGCCTCTGCGACCGGCTCGGGCTCAGCCTCCGCGATCGGCGTGGGCTCTTGCTCGGAGGTGGTCTCGATCACGGGCTCGGGGGCAGCCTCTGCCTCCGGCTCGGGGGTGGCCTCCGGCTCCGCTTCCGCGATCGGCTCCGCGGTCTCCTCCGGTGCCGTGGTGGGCTCCGGTTCCTCGGCGGCCACCGGCTCAGGGCCCTGCTCCGGCTCCTCAGGCTCGGGCTCGGCCTCCGCGACCGGTGTGGGCTCCGGCTCGGGGGTGGTCTCGATCACGGACTCGGGCTCCGGCTTGGGCTCCGGCTCGGGGGCGACCTCCGCCTCCGGCGCAGCCTCCGCGATCGGTTCCGCGGCAGCCTCCGGCTCCGGGGCGGCCTCAGTGGCCGGTTCCGGCTGCTTCGCCGGTTCCGGCTCGGCCTTCGCCGACGGCTCCTCGGTCTCTGTGGTCACCTGGTCCACCGGCTCCGACGGCCTCGGCACCGTGACGTTGTCGAAGGCTGCCGATACGAGGTCGTGCTCGTCCTGATCCGGCGTGGACGACGAGCGCGGCTCCGGGACCTGCGCAGATGCCGTCGGCTGCGGCTCGGCGGACGGTGCGGGGACCGTCGGTTCCGGAGCGTGCGAAGAGGTGAGGTCCGCACCCTCTGCATCGGCGGCACGCCCCTTGCGTGACCTGCCGAACGCGTTCCGCAGGAGAGTGAGAATGCCCATGTGCGCAACCCTTCGCGTGAGTTGATCCCCGTCAATCCCTGGCCAGGACGGACACGTAAGGTTAGCGGCCCCAGATGGTGATCTTGGGCAGGGGCAAGGGACAGTACGGCCACTTGTGTCAACCACGCGTCAACGCAGGATGCTCTCCCTCGCGTTCCAGCCATTCCCGGTACGCCGGTGCCCGTCGCGCCGACTCCCAGTACGCCTCCTCCAGCGCGGGCAGCGCGCCGTCCAGGTCCGTCTCCGTGCGGGCCGCAAGGAGCAGGCGTACGCCGAGCGGGTCGCCCTGGAGGCGGCGTACCGCCATGTCGGGGTGAGAGACGGCGGTCGGCTGGCAGACGGTGACCACCTCGCCGGTTGCGACCAGGGCGGCCGCCGTGTGGTAGTCGCCGTGCAGGACGTGCGGGTTGATGCCCGCCGTGCGGAACATGCGCTGGACCGCGTCCCATTCGCCGTCGACCGTGGGGTCGATCATCCAGCGGTCGTCGGCCAGTTCGGGGAGGCCGACCACGGGGTGCGCGGTCGCCGGGTGGTCGGCCGACAGGGACACGAACTGCGGTTCGCGTTCGATCAGGGTGCGCAGGCGCAGGCCCTCGGGGATGCGCAGCGGGCTGCCCTCGACCTCGTGCACGAAGGCGACGTCCAGCTGGCCGTCGGCGACCATGCGCAGCAGGGCGTTCGGCGAGACGTTCATGTGCAGGGTGGGGTCCTGGCCGCGGGCGCGCAGCCGGCGCAGCCAGCCCGCCAGGGCCTTGCTGGCGGTGGAGCCGACGCGCAGTTCGGGGCCGCCGGTGGCCGCGGCTCTCGCCTCGCTCACCAGGGAGCGCATTTCGGCCACCAGGGGGCGGGCCCGGCTCAGCACCAGGCTGCCCAGCGGGGTGGGGCGGCAGCCGGTGCGGGCGCGGACGAACAGCGTGCCGCCCAGCTCCTGCTCGATACGGCGCAGCTGGGTGCTCAACGACGGCTGGGCGACGCCCAGTTGGCGGGCGGCACGGTGCAGACTGCCGGTGTCGGCTATGGCGCACAGCGCGCGGAGGTGTCTCACCTCGAGGTCCATGCCCTCGGAGCGTAAAGCGGAATCAAAGCTTTCACCAGCCTCACAAATCCCACCCGACGCACGCGAATTGGGTGGTTGTGCCGGTGGTCGGGAAGATTGGCGATAGGGCTGTGCTATCGCCGGTTGCCATCATCACAGCGGTCCCGCACGCGCCGACACTCGGCAACGACGACTCACCCCCCACCTAGGAGTCATCGATGCGCAAGCGCACCACTGTGTCTGTCATGCCCGCGTCCAGCCGGGCGGCTGCGGCCGTCGGCCTCAGCCTCGCGGTCTTCGGCCTGGGTACGGCGGTTCCGGCCGCCGCGGCCCCGGCTCCCGCCCCGTCGTACGCCGGCTACAACGGTTCGTCCGCCGAGGCCAAGGCCAACAAGGCGTTCTTCCAGGCGGTCCTCAGGTCGGTCGCCGAGAAGCGGGCGGCCCACCCGAACAGCGCGGCCGCCGTCACGGTCACCTACGACGCCTCCGCGGCGCCCACCTTCAGCGCCGAGATAGCCCGCAGCGCCTCCATATGGAACAGCTCGGTGTCGAACGTGAAGCTCCAGGCCGGGTCGTCGGGCGCCGACTTCTCCTACCGGGAGGGCAACGACCCCCAGGGCTCGTACGCCTCGACCGACGGCCACGGCGGCGGCTTTGTCTTCCTCGACTACGCACAGAACAAGGAGTACGACTCCACCCGCGTGACCGCCCATGAGACGGGCCATGTGCTCGGCCTCCCCGACCACTACGAGGGCCCGTGCAGCGAGCTGATGTCGGGCGGCGGCCCCGGCCCGTCCTGCACGAACCCCAACCCCGACGCCAATGAACGCGCCAAGGTCGACCAGCTGTGGGCCAACGGCTTCAAGGCGGCCCTGAACAAGGCCCTGAGCGACAAGTCCCTGCACAAGAGCACGCGTTAACCACCACCCCCCACAAGGTGCGGCCGCCCTCCTGCACGGGGCGGCCGCACCCACCTGTGTTCGGGGGCGGCTCAGTATGTCCGCGAGCCGGTCGTCCTTGTCCGGATCATCCGCGCCGGTGCAGCGTGATGTCCACGAGCAGTGCGCGGTGGTCGGTGTCGGGCAGGTTCAGGAAGCGGGTGCTGTTCGCCGAGAAGTCCCGGGAGACGAGTACGTGGTCGATCTGGGCGCCGAACGGCGGGGCCGTGCGGGAGGGCCAGCTGGGAGTGCGGTCGTGGTCCGTGAGGCGGGCGGTGTCGCGCATGCCGGTGTCGAGGGTGCGGCGGAAGGCGGCGTGGTCCTGGGAGGCGTTGAAGTCGCCGGCCAGGATCATGGGTGTGCGGGTCGCGGCGGCGACGTCGCGCAGGCGGCCGAGTTCGCGGCGCCATACGTCGACCTGGCCGGGCAGGGGCGGCACGGGGTGTGCCAGTTGGAGCCGTACGGCGTGCCCGTGCACATCGGCGACTGCGCCGGGCATGCCCATGGTCCCGGCCACGCCCTCCGTGCCCTTGAGCGGGAAACGGCTGAGGATGATCGACCCCGCGGAGCCCTCGGCCGCCACGGCCTGCCGGTAGGGGTAGTCGGCGCCGAACTCCTGCTTCAGCCGCGCCTGGCAGGTGTACTCGCACTCCTCGACGAACACCATGTCCGGCTTGTGGCGCCGGATCTCGGGGACGAGGGAGCCCGTCCCGCGCCCGAACTCGACGTTCGAGGTCAGCACCTTGAACTCGGCGACGGGGGTGCCGCCGGGCTCGTCCGTCTTCCCGTACGGCTCGATGAACCACGCCAGCAGGCCGAGGACGACGAGCGACCACACCATCCCGACCCGCCACCGGGCGAGCAGCGCGAGCAGCAGGGCCAGCCCGGTGGGCGCCAGCAGCCAGGGGAGGAAGGCGAGGACCTGAGGGACGGGGGTGATGCCGTCGCTGTCGGCGACCCGGCAGCCGACGACCATGCTCACTGCTGCGCAGAGCAGAGCGGCGGAGCAGGCGCCGAGCCGCTGCCAGGCTGACCTGCGCCGCAGCGGACCCTGCTGGGGGCTGCCGCCCCCAGACCCCCGCTTCGGCCCTGAAGGGGCCTCGTCCTCAAACGCCGGACGGGCTGAGTGAGTCACACTCCCGAGGTTACGAGTGGGCGTCGATCCGTGCCAGGAAACGCTCCAGGACCCCGTTGAACTCCCTCGGCCGCTCCAGGTTCGGCATATGGGCCGCACCTTCGACGACGTGCAGTGCCGAGTCCGGAAGCGCCGCGTGCATCACCTCGGCGTCCGACACTGGCGTGTATGTGTCGTCGGCTCCCACGACCACCAGAGCCGGCACCGTCACCTGCGTCAGCAGCTCGCGGTAGTCCGGCCGGGCGGCGCGGGCGCGCAGGGCCGCGGCGGCGGACTCGGGGCGGGTGGCCGTCATCATGCGGTGGACGTGGGCCTTGACCGCTCCATCAGCGGTCGGAGCGACCATCTTCTCCAGGACCTCGTCGGCGTATCCGCGCATGCCCTCCCGGAGCAGGCGGTCCGCCATGGCGTGGCGCACCTCGACGCCCTCGGGCGTCTCCGCCGCCGGGAAGGTGTCGGCGAGGACCAGGCCGCTGATGCGGTGCGGGAACTGCCGGTAGCAGTCCATCGCGATCTGTCCGCCCATGGAGAGGCCGGCGAGGACGCACCTGTCCACCTCCCGCTCGTCCAGCAGCGCCGCGATGTCCTGCGCGAACTGCTCGAAGCGCGTGACCTGCGGCGACGAGGGCGAGGCGCCGTAGCCTCGCAGGTCGGGGGCAATCACCCGGCGGGAGGCGGAGAACGCCTCCAGCTGCGGGTTCCACATCGTGTGGTCGAAGGGGTGGCCGTGGATGAGGACGAGGGTGATCGGTGCTGGTACCGGCATGGGTTCGACCCTAGGGCGGCCCGACTTCTCGGTGCAATAAGATCTTTGCCTTCGGTGCAATGGCAAGCAGGGTGAGCAGGGTAAGCAGGGGGACGATCCATGGACGCGTACCGGCGTATCGCCGACCGCATAGCCGCCGACATCACCAGCGGGCGGCTCCGGCCAGGTGAACGGCTGCCTCCGCAGCGGCAGTTCGCGCGGCGGCACGGGATCGCCGCCTCGACGGCCGAGCGGGCGTACGGCGAACTCGTGCGGCGGGGGCTGGTGGTGGGGGAGGTCGGGCGGGGGACCTTCGTGCGGGCGGCGGATGCGGCTCCTGCCGGGCGTTCGCTCGTCGAGGCGGTCGGCACGGCTCCGGCGAAGGTGAATCTGGAGCTCAACTACCCTTCTGCGCCGGGCCAGTCGGAGCTGCTCGGCCCCGCCCTCGCCCCGCTGCTGCGCCCCGACGTCCTCACCGACGCCCTGCGCTCCGCTCCCGCCGACGGCACCGGCGCGGCCCGCGAGGCGACGGCCGGTCTCCTCGCCACCCGGGGCTGGCGGCCCTCCCCCGACCAGTTGCTCTTCACCGGCAACGCCCGCCAGGCCATCGCCGCCGCCCTCGCCTCCCTGGTACGGCCGGGCGGCCGGGTCGGGGTCGAGGCGCTGACGTATCCGCTGGTCAAGGAGATCGCGGGCAGGCTGGGCGTCCGGCTGGTCCCGCTGGACACGGATGACGGGGGCCTGTGTGCGGAGGCACTCGCGGCCGCCCACCGGGCCGCTCCCCTGTCCGCCCTCTACCTCCAGCCGACCCTGCACAACCCCACGTCCGTGACGACGGGGCAGGCGCGCAGACGCCAACTCGCCGAAGTCGTGGCCGACTTGAACCTGCCCGTCGTGGAGGACCGCATCTGGTCCTTCCTCGACGAGGCGGGCGGCGACCCCTTCGCCGTCCTCGCGCCCGAGCTCACCCATGTCGTCGACGGCCTCTCCAAGCGGGTCGCGCCCGGGCTCACCGTCGGGTTTCTCGTCGTACCGCCGCATCGGGTGGAGGCGGTGGCGGCGGCCGTGCGGTCCGGGGGGTGGAGTGCCGGGCGGTTTGCGCTGGAGGCGGGGGTGCGGTGGATCGGGGACGGGACGGTGGGGCGGCTGGTGGCGGCGAAGCGGGAGGATGCGGCGCGGCGGCAGCAGCTGGTCGCCGAGCATCTCGGGGGGTTTCGGGTGCGGTGCGATCCGCGGGCCTATTTCGCCTGGTGGGAGCTGCCCGCCCGGTGGCGTGCGGACACCTTCACGGCCGCGGCCGCCGCGCACGGGATCGCCGTCACGCCGGGGACCGCCTTCGCCGTCGACCCCAGACGCACCCCGGACGCCGTCAGGCTCGGGCTCGCGTCGGCTGCTCCGCCTGATCTGGAGCGGGCGCTGCGGGCGCTTGCCAGCGTGGCACTAAGGGCTCCGCTGTAGGTCCGAGGATTCGTCTGCAGGTGCGTTGTGGCTGGTCGCGCCCCGCGGCGGAGCCGCAGATCGGCGCTGTCCCGTGCCCCTTTGGGGCGCGGCCGAGCTGCTCCGGAAGCGTCCCGTGAGCCAGGCGGCCAGTGCGACCGAGAGGCCGAGGGCGACCAAGATCCAGGACGCCTGGCGCAGGGTTGCGGTGAGGGCGTCGTAGACGGCGCCCGCGGCCGGCCGGCGGGTGTCCTCGGGCAGGTCGGCGAGGGTGAGGCGGCGGCCGATCGTGACGGCGAGGGCGAGCAGTGCGCCGCCCAGCGCCGTGCCGAGCGCGGTCGCGGTGACCGCGCGACGCCGGCAGGTGGCGACGGCGATTCCGGTGACCGCAAAGACGACGGCCCCGACGGGCAGCCAGAAACCGGCGACTTCCAGCACCTGGAATCCTTTCCGGAGCCGGTCCAGTTCCTGGGCCGGGAGGACCGACACCTCGGTGTGCTCGACCGGGATACGGTTCGCCAACGGGACGTTGTCCACGGCGAGTTGACGCTTGACCTGGGCGGTGACGGGCGCGAGGTCGACGGTGACGTCACGTTCGCTGTTGTCGTGCAGGGCGCGCAGCACGGCGTCGTGGACGGTCCGGTTCGCGGAGTCCCAGGCCAGCCGGAAGGCCTCGGTACGGGTGAAGGAATGCACCGCGTCGTGCACGAAGGGGCGCACCGCGCCCGGCAGCGGCCGGTCGTCCTCCCCGCCGTCGACCTGGTCCATGATTCCGTCGCCGACGGTGTCCGCGACCGCGTTCCGTACGGCGGGATCCGTGGCCAGCGGCGCCATCGTCGTCACATAGCGGCTCGTGTCGGCGAGGTCGTACGCCGCCCAGGCCGCGAGCACGCCGCACGGCGCGAGCAGACAGGCGAGGGCGATCAGTGCCGCCGACAGGGCGCTGCGCAGACGCGCAGGACTTGGGGCCACCGTTCCAGGCAACGGCCCGGGGGCGGGGTGCGCGAGCGGTACGACTCCATATGGGTGTGCGTCGGACCCTCGTGGAGGTCAGCGGATGCGGTGCCCTTCGGCGTCCTCCCGCGTGTAGTAGCGGTAGAAGAACACCAGGAAGATGCCTGCCGTGACGACCGCGCCGAGGGCCACGGCCCGGTAGATCGACTCGCCCGTCTGGGCGTAGAGGAAGCCCACCGCGGCGCCCGCGAAGGCGGACTTCACCAGTGAGTGCAGTTCGCGCTTGAGCAGCGGCGCGAACGTCGCCACGGCGATGCACAGCACGATGAACACGGCCGCCGTGACGAAGCCGAACAGGATGTTCCAGCCGGTGATCTCACCGCCGCCGCGCCGGTTGGCCGCAGCCCAGAAGCCGTAGACGAGCCCCAGGACGACGGGGATGCCGTACCGCGCCATGGTGTGGACGCGCTCGTCGAAGAGGTCGGGTGTGCGGGTGGGCCGAGCCGCGCGGTTCAGCCTGACCTTGCCCATCATTCCGCCGGACGTGGGTGCCGCTTGAGCCATGAGAGCACTCCTCTCTCTCCTCGCCCCCGCCTACCAGAGCACACCTGGGGGGAGGGCCTGGCAAGTCGGCGGACAGGTGCAGATCTGGAGTGGGTTCGGTGGGCGGAGAGGGAGCACATGACATTTTTGCGTGATCTTGACTTGCATTGGACCTCCCTTTTCCACGGTTTGGCGGGGCCGCTACCGGGGGTTCCTAGACTCCTCCGAATGCGCGCTTCCGTCCGTTGGGCGGCGCACGCAACAAACGCGCACGCAACACATGGGGGACTCATGGGAGACGGCTTCCACGCCGACCCGGACGCGCTTCTCAAGTACGCAGCACACGCCGAGCAGCACCTCGACGACATTCCGCGGGTGGCCTCCGCGCTCGCCCACATCACCGTGCCGGCCGGTGCGTTCGGCAAGCTTCCGGACTCCGACGAGCTGCACTCCGCCTACCAGGAGCACGCCGGCGCCGCCGAACACAATGTCCAGGACCTCGTCTCCGTCCTGGCTGATGTGGCCAAGGGCCTTCGGGACGTCGGCGGCGAGTATCTCCGCAACGAGTACGACCTGGGCCAGGGGCTGGACGGCATCGGGGGCTCGATCGGCGTATGAGCGACACAGCAGCCGCCTACGCCTGGACGAAGAAGGAACCCGCGCCGCTCCCGCCGCTGGAGGACGTGGGGCCCAGCCAGGAACACGGCCTGGACGGCGCCATCGACGACCTCGTCCGGGGTGTCCTGGACGCGACCGGCATGCTGGACAAGCTGGAGCAGGTCACCGGCATGCCGGCGCAGCTGCATGCCGCCGCGCAGAGCTGGCACGACCAGGCCAAGGCACTCCAGTCGCTGGCCGACACCCTGCGCCTGGGTGCCGCGAAGCTCCCCGAGCACTGGGAGGGGGACGCTTCGGAGTCCTTCGGCCGCGGCATGGGAGCGTTTGTCGACGCCATCGACCAGACCGCCGAGGACATGGGCCGGACCGCGGAGATCCTGGGCAGCGCCGCGAAGGAGTGCAAGCTCGCCGAGGACACCGTCGTCGCCATCATCCGCGAGGCGATCGAGATGATCGCCATGACGGTGGCCGCGGGACTCATCACCGACCTGCTGACGGCCGGCCTGGCCACGGCCGTGGACGCGCTGGCCGTGGACGCCGAGGTCGCCATCTACGTCGAGCGGGTGGAGCAGGTCTCGTCCAAGCTCGGTACGGCGCTTCGGGACCTGATGAAGGCCGTGAAGGACATGCGGGCCGGGGAGGCGAAGTTCAAGGACGTGGTCAAGGCCGCCAAGGGTGTCCGCAAGATGTCCGGCTGGCGCGGCATGGGCGGTGAGGGGACGCACAAGGGCCTTGTGTGGGCCGCCCACCACGAAGGGATGAAGCAGCTCAAGGAGCATGTCTTCAAGCCCCTCTTCGGGGAGGTCCCCGGGCTCACCGGAGACCCGGCGGGGCCCGTCAAGGAGGCACTCCACAGCGACACCGTGAAGGAGGCCTGGGCGCGGGACCAGCAGCTCGCCGACGATCAGCCCTACCGGGTGAACAAGCGCAGTATTGAAGAGGACTTCGGCTGATGAGGACGGAACGAGCGGAACGGGACGTGCGCCGTCAGGAGTACGCCGCCCGGTGCCTGGCGAGCGGTGAGCAGCTTTACGGTGCCTTCTCGGCCGGGCTGGATCCGCTGGCGCCGGAGCGGGCTCCGCGGCGCTGTCGTCCGCGGCGCGGCGGGATTGCCGTGGTGGGTGTGCTGGTGGCCCCGGTGCAGGAACTGGCCTACAAGCTGGAGGACTGGTTCTGGCGCGGCTTCGGCATCCGGCGGCTGATCCGCGGCCGGGTGTGGCAGGGCGGTTGGGAGAGCGACGCGGGGCGCTTTGTGATCGCTGTGCGGGCGGGGGACCGACGCGGTGAGTATGAGAACAACAGGTTCCTGCTGACGTTCACCGACCGCCGAGTGCTGCTGCTCAGCTCCCCGCTGTCGCCGGAGCGCGAGACCCCCGAGCTCTTCGGGGAGTATCCGCGGCATGTGATCCGCCTGCGCAGTGAGCCGCATCCCGCTCGCCACCGCAACCGCGTGGACCTCGCCTTCCCGGACGGCTCCTGGGTCGCGGTCGCGATCGGCAGGCGGGACGAAGTGGGCGACGTACGGCGGTATCTGGCGTCCTGACACCCACCTTTGCAGCCGCAGCGGTTACGGTGCTGCGGTAAGTGATCGACGGGGGATGGGGAGGGAACGATGCCCGGAACCGTGCTGTTGCTCGCCGCATCCCCGGCGGGCAAGGGCTGCTTGGTGGACGCGGCGTCCGTGCTCCCCGTCCTCGCGGCGGTCCCGCCCGCCGTCCTGTCCGGCACGGACACGGCGAACGTCGTCGAGCTCGCCGACCCGCTGGAGCCGCAGGCCGTGCTCACCCGGCTGCGGGCGGCCGCCGGGGCCCCGGGGCCGCTCACCGTGTTCGTCACCGGGCAGCTGCAGCTCGACCGGCGCCAGCGGCTGCCGCATCTGGCACTAGCCCGTACTACGCCCGCGACGGTGCGGTACACCGGGCTGCCCTGGCACTGGATACGGGAGGAACTGCGGCTGCGGGCGGCCGGTTCCACCACGCTGTTCCTGGACCTGCATGCGGATGTTGAGGCCTGGGAGTGGTTGCGGGGCGCTGCGCTCGACTGCGGGCGTAACAACGCGGTCTACGGTCGTGTTGCGCCGCCGCCGTCCCGTCGGGCGGTTGCCGTGCCGACGTATATGAAGGCCGTGGCGACGATTCTGCGCAGTGGCGGGCGGCCTGCGCCGGCGGAGCTGCATCAGCTGGCGCTGGGCCGGGTCGGCGTCGACGGGCATGCGGACCTGGTGCTGGCGGCGCCGGGTGTTGGGGGTTCCGTCCCTGGGGGCTTCGCCCCCAGACCCCCGTATCGGCCTGAAGGGCCTCGTCCTCAAACGCCGGACGGGCTGGGTATTGCTGACCGGCAGCAGAGCCGTGAGGCCGACAACAGTGGGGCCGACCCGCACTCCCTCATCTCCGCCGCCGTCCAGTCCGGCCGTCACCCCGACGCCGACGCCCTCGCCGCCCACCAAGAGCAACTCGCCGTGCGCGCACATGGGCCCGGGTCCGAAGCGGCGTTCCACTGGGCCGAAGTGCGGGCGGATCTGGCGATGTTCGCCGGGGATCCCGTGCGCAGCTGCCGGACCTGGCTGGGGGTGGCCGGGGCGCGGCTGGCGGCGGGGCAGGCGGCGGACGCGGTGGCCGTCGAGGCTGCCGTGGACCGGGCGCATCACCAGTGGGGGCAGGTCCGGGACGCGGTGGCGGCGCGCGAACTCGGGGCGTCGCTGGCCGAGTTGCGTTCGCGGGTGCCGGGGCGCCGGCAGGGTGCGCTGGATCATGTGCAGCGGCAGTTGCGGCAGTTGCAGACCCAGGGGTGACCGGCAGGCCCTAGGTGAGGTACGCGAGGGCGGCCGAGACCAGTGTCCGTACGCCCGGTGCGACCGTCGACAGGTCGGGGGCGAAGTGCGGGCTGTGGTTGCTCGGGACCGCCAGGAACTTCTCCATCAGGTCGGTGCCGGGCGCCGCGTCCCACACAGCGGCCGGGGTGGTCGTGACGAACCAGTAGGAGTACGGGATCCCGCCCTGCGCCAGGTGCGGGAAGTCCTCGCTGCCCATCACCGGGCCGAAGTCCAGCACCGTCCCCGCCCCGAGCACCTCCTCGTGCACCGCGGCGGTCCGGCGGTCGGTGTCGGCGTCGTTCAGGGTCACCGGGAAGGTCGCGCCCACCGTGACCTCCGGCTCCCGCGGGCAGCCGGCGGCAAGGGCCTCGCCGGCCGCGATGCGCCGGATCGCGGCGATCATCCGCTCGCGCACCTCGTCGGACTGGGTGCGCAGGTTGAGGGAGATGTGCGCCTCGGACGGGATGATGTTGTGCCGGGTGCCCGCCTCGATCCGGCCGACGGTCAGTACGGCGGACTCGCGGGCGGCGATCTCCCGGGAGACGACCGTCTGCAGCCGGGTGACGAGGTAGGCGGCCGTGACGACCGGGTCGACGGTCGTCTCGGGGCGGGAGCCGTGCCCGCCGCGCCCGTGGACGACGATGTCGACGTCCGTCGACGCCGACATGATCAGGCCCGGCGAGTGGGCGTAGAAGCCGACGGGGCCGGGGGCGGCGTGCTGGCCGAGGAGTACGTCCGGGCGCGGGAAGCGCTCGTACAGGCCGTCCGTGATCATTCTCTGCGCGCCCTGGCCGGTCTCCTCGGCGGGCTGCCCGACGATCAGCAGGGTGCCGTTCCAGGTCTCCCGCCCGGCGGCCAGCGCCTCCGCCGCGCCTGCCAGCCAGGTCACGTGCAGATCGTGCCCGCAGGCGTGCATCACCCCGGGTGCCGAGGAGGCGTACGGCAGTCCGGTTTCCTCCTGCACCGGCAGCGCGTCCATGTCGGCGCGCAGGAGGACGGTCGGGCCGTCGCCGTTGCGCAGCACGCCTGCGACTCCGGTGCCGCCGATGCCTTCGGCGGTCTCGTAACCGGCCTTGGTGAGGCGCTCGGTGAGCTTCGCGGCCGTGCGGTGTTCCTGGAGGGACAGCTCGGGGTGGCGGTGCAGGTCCCGGTAGAAGTCCTCCAGGTCGGCGAGCGGGAGGTCGGCGGTCAGGTCCAGCGCGGTGCGGGCGGCGGGAGACGGCATGGGGGCAGCGTAAGCGGCGCCCGGTCCGCACGGGGCCGGGCGCCGCCTGTTGCCACGACCGCCGCTATACCCCCTTGGCGACCTGCAGGTAGTAGATGGCATACAGGGCCGCGCTGACCAGGCTCGTCTGGATCCACTGCCGCGTGTTCTTGTCGAACCGCCAGATCTTGTAGGCGCTGTCAGGAGAGTCGCTGTGCTGCCCGCTCAGCATTTGGTTGTACCGCTTGCTGCCCTGGCCCCAGGTGTTCTGCATGTCCACGTAGTGGGGGTCCAGACCGGTGGGGTGCAGGTCGTCGGCGTTCAGGAGGCCGAAGTAGTTCATGATGGGGCGGAACCGGGTCGCCTCCGAGACGGCCTGGGCCATCGTCAGCACCGCGTGCGCCCTGTCTCGGCGGTTGCCACCCCTGATCAGGGTGTACACCGCCTGGTCGAAGTTGTGCGGGTTGTACTGCATGTTGTAGCGCGTGACCCCGGCCGCCTGCTCGAGGTCGTTGTAGTTCTCGCCGAAGCCCGCGGACTCGCTGTTGCTCGGCATGTCCTGGTCGCGGTCCAGGTAGTAGTAGCGCTCGTGGCCGCGATCACCGCCCCACCAGCCCATGACGTACAGGTCCGAGGCGCGCAGCCGCAGTGTCACGAAGCGCTGGTTGTGCTGGATTTCGACGTCGACGTTGATGTACCTGCGATTGGCGCCCGCGTCCGTGTGCATGATGCGGTAGCCGGTGCCGGGCACGGATTCGTGGTGGCCGCTGTTCACGGCCCAGCGGATGGCGCCGATGAAGTTGAGGTAGCTGTTCCTGTCCCCGATCTTCCATCTGGGGTTGCCCGCCGCGTCCGCGCTCTGCACCGCGCCGAGCGGCCCGAGCAGCGTGGCGACGACGGACAGCAGGACGGCGGCGACGATCGATCCGACGGTGATCCTGCGGGTGCGGTGCCGGGGCGTCGGCAACAGGTCTGTGTGGGACATGCGCTGTTCTCCAAGGGTGCGGAGTGCCGGTAGCCGGCCTTGCCCCATCGACGTTCGCAACCGGAATGTTGATTGGCATGTCCCTTTTGCCAGGTGAATCAACCGGCTTGCCAGGTACGTCGACCGTCGGCGAACGCGGAGCGGCCGCCGACGCGACAGGGGGGAGTGTGCGTCGGCGGCCGCGGTTGGGGGGTGGCGCGTGCAAGAGCCTGGCAGGCGGGGAGTTGATCGGCACCCCCGTTCATCGGGGCAATCAATCAGGCGATCAATCAGGCGTACGGGTCGAACGTGATGTCGCTCGGCTTGGCCTTGTTCAGGTGGTCGGCGAACTTCGAGTCCTGGAGCGGGAAGTTCGCGCTGCCCCAGTCGGAGGCGTTCATGATGTCCCGCAGATTGGACGCCATGTCGGACCAGCTGATCAGGTTCTCCTGGTGCCAGGCACCGGTGTCGTTCTCCGGCGTCTCGCCCCACTTGGCGAAGCGGAAGGCGTGGGTGGACGCGCCGTCCTTGTGGTAGACGGCCTCGACGCGCTGGCCGTCCATCGGGACGTCGGCGATCGGGTGGGTGCTGAAGCCGCCGTGCGCGGAGGCGGACAGGTACGCCGGGGTGGACGCGCCGTCCTTGACCCAGACGACCATGCACTCCCAGTCGTGGCGGTGGCCGATGCCCGGGGAGGCCTCGTCCTTCTCGAAGTAGCTGGCGTAGATGATCCCGCACCAGCCGTTGTTGCACTTGGACCGCGAGTAGGTGTTGGCGTGGCCGAGGTGGCCGGAGCGGCACTCGCCGGTGATCGAACCGGTCGGCTTCAGGCCGCCGTTGAGGTTGCCGCTCGGGTCGATCGCGGCGGCCGGGTAGCAGCTGTCCGAGTCGTAGTCGTAGACCGGCTCGAAGTTCTTCTCGAACGAGGTCGCGTTCTCGGGCAGGTTCTGCAGTACGCCGGCCGAGGCGCTGCCCGGCAGCGCGAGGGCGAGAACGGCGGCGCTGCCGGCCACGGCGGCGGCCCTGGCGAGGCGGTGGGGCCTGGTGCTGCTGACTGCTGGGGGCATGGGGGGCTCCAGTCGACGGTCCACTCGTAACTCGTTCCGGACATGACATCCGGGTGCTCGGGACGAAGACTGGTGCAAGCCGAGAGATCAATGGAAGGGCTTTCCATCAAACTGGAGGCGGATTTTCGCCGAACTGATCAACGCCGGACAGGGTGTGGTCGCCGACGGAACGGGAGGTTCCGGACGAAGCCGTACGACGGGCGAGTCGGCGGCCGGGGCGGTGGCCGGGGAGGACAGCGCGGACGCCGCGATCGCTGCGACCAGGGCGGACGAGACGAACGCCGACAGGGCGAGATGGCGAAGGACGCTGGCGTACACGGGGTGCTGTTCTCCTCGGTTGCGACATCACGGTGGTGACATCACGACCGAGGTTCGCAACCGGAACGTTGATTGGCACGTCGCTTTTGTCACAGCAATCAATTCCCCTGAACCGGTTCCGCGTTATTTGTCCGGACGTTAGGTTGTCGTCACTCCGGCTGCATACGAAGGCGTACGAAAGCCGCGAGTAGCACAGCAAGTGGTACAGAGGGGAGCGCGCAGTGGGCCGACCCGAAAGACCTGTGGATCCCGAGGCCGGTCCCGTACAGCGCCTCGCCCATCAACTGCGCGAGCTGCGCAAGGCCGCCGGCAGCCCCTCGTACCGGGCGATGGCCGAGACCGCCGGGTTCTCCGCGACAACGCTGTCCCAGGCCGCGGCCGGAGAGCGCTTGCCCTCGCTCGCCGTCCTGCGCGGGTACGCGTGCGCGTGCGGGGCGGATCCCGGGGAGTGGGAGGCCCGCTGGAAGGAGGCCGAGGCCGAGGCGGCGGGCACGGCGCGCGAGGAGGAAGAGGACGTGCCGCCGCCGTACCGGGGCCTCAACCGGTTCGAGCCGGACGACCGGCAGCTCTTCTTCGGCCGGGACCGGCTGGTCGAGAAGCTGAACCGGCTGGTGTGCGACCACCGGTTCGCGGTGCTGTTCGGCGCTTCGGGCAGCGGTAAGTCGTCGCTGCTCAGGGCCGGGCTCATCCCGCGGCTCAGGGACGAGATCGCGACCCGCGGCCGGCCGGCGGTGCTGCGCGTCCTCACCCCGGGAGACCGGCCCGCGGACCGGTACGGCCATCTGCTCACGCCCGCCGAGGGGGAGCCGGAGAGCTGGGTGGTGGTCGACCAGTTCGAGGAGGTCTTCACCCTCTGCCGGGACCGCGCCGAGCGGGCCCGCTTCCTCGACCTGCTGCTCGCCGCCCGCGACCCGGACCGCCGGCTGAAGGTCCTCATCGCCGTACGGGCCGATTTCTACGCCCGCTGCGCCGAGCACCGCGACCTGGCGGACGCCCTGCACGGCGCCGGGCTCCTGGTCGGCCCGATGACCGCCGACGAGCTGCGGGACGCGGTGGTCAGACCGGCCCAGGCGGTCGGGCACCTGGTGGAGCGGGAGCTGACCGGGAAGATCGTCGAGGAGGTCCTCGACCAGCCCGGCGGCCTGCCGATGCTCTCGCACGCCCTGCTGGAGACCTGGCGCCGGCGCAAGGGCCGGATGCTGACGCTGGCCGCGTACGAGGCGGCGGGCGGGGTGCGCGGCGCGATCGCGGCGAGCGCCGAGGAGGTGTACGGGCAGCTGACCGCAGTGCAGCGGGGCGCCGCCCGCCGGCTGCTGCTGCGCATGATCGAGCCCGGCCGGGGCACCGCCGACACCCGCCGCCCCCTCACCCGCGCCGAACTGGACGAGTGGGCCGACCCCGAGGTCCCGGCGGTGGTGGAGCGGCTGGCCGGCGCCCGGCTGCTGACCGCCGACGAGGAGGGCGTCCACCTCGCCCACGAGGCGCTGATCACCTGCTGGCCGCGGCTGCAGGAGTGGATCGAGCAGGACCGCGAGCGGCTGCGCGGGCACCGGGCCCTGACCGAGGCCGCCCGCACCTGGCTGGAGCACGACCGCGACCCCGGCGCCCTGTACCGGGGCACCCGGCTCGACCGTGCCGAGGAGCACTTCCCGGACCATGAACGGGACCCGGCGCTGACGGCGACGGAGCGGAGGTTCCTGATCTCCGCGTTCGCGGCCCGCGACGCGGAACACCGGGCTGCCGCCCGTTCCACGCGCCGGGCCCGGACCGCGGTCGGCGTGCTGGCAGCCGTCCTCGTGGTGGCGCTGGTCGCCGGCCTGGCCGCCTGGACGCAGCGCCGGGACAACCAGCGCCGGAGCACCGAGGACGCGGCCCGGCGTATCGCCGCCGTGGCGGACGGCCTGCGGACGACCGATCCGCGCACCGCCCAGCTGCTCGGCGTCGCCGCCTGGCGCACGGCCCGGCTGCCGGAGACCCGCGGCGCACTGCTGGGCTCCCTCGCCCAGCCGGAACTCGACACCTTCAGCGACCCGGCACCGGGCGAGGACCCCGCGCGCTACCTGACCGATTCCGGCCGTACGTTGCTCAGCGCCGACGGCCGCGACTGGCGCACCTGGGATGTGACCCGTCACCGGCGCACCGCCTCCGGGCGGCTGCCGGCGGGCAGCCGGGTGGAGGGGGCGAGCCCCGACGGGCGGCTGCTCGCGGTCCGCCGGAACGGCGTGCTGCAGCTGTGGGACACGGCCGCCCGGCGGTGGCGCGGCGACCGTATGCCCGCGACGACCGTCGTCGACTTCACCGGCAGCAGCTACCTCGTGAGCGCCACGGACGGCAGCACGGTGCAGCTGCGCTCCGACGCGGACGACCGGCTGCTGTTCACCGTCCGGGCGGGCAGCTCGGCGGAGGTCGCGCCGAGCACGGACGGCCGGCTGCTGGCCTACTGCCCCGAGGGCGGCGACGCGGCACAGGTCAGGGACCTGCGCACAGGGCGCACACTGCACGGCCGCTGGGAACGGGACCCCGCCATCTGCGGCCAGGAGCAGTCGCTGCTCGTGCTCGGCGACGGCGAGCGAAGCGAGATGGGGGTCCCCCCGGCCGAAGGCTGGGGGAGGCTCGCCGCCCAGACCCCGACCGGCGTGCATGTCTGGGACGTCCGCTCGGGCGAGCAGGCGGCCGAGCTTCCGGACGCGGGCGTGAAGTACATCGCCCTCAGCCGCGACGGCAGGCTCCTGGCGACCGCCGACGCGGCGGAGATCCGGATCTGGCGGCCTGGCATCCCGGCCCCCGTTTTCCGGCACTCCCTCAACAACCAGCACCTGTACGGCGGTCTCGTTTGGGACGACAGGCACCCCCTGCTGCGCTATCTGGAAGGCGGCACCGTGCACACCCTCGACGTCTCGGCCGCCGTGACGCGCAGTTGGCAGGACCAGCCGATGGACGCCGTGCGCCTCAGCCCCGACGGCCGCACCCTCGCCACCGTCCGCCGCACCGGCGACCACTACCGCGCAGAACTCCGCGCCACCGGCGACGGCCGGCTCCTGCGCACCCTCCCCGCCCCGCAGCTCCCCACCTCCACCGACCCCTCCTCACCGGTGTTCGCACCGGACACCACCGCGCTGCTGGCGTTCACCCCCGACGGCAAGGCACTCGTCTACGGCATCTCGGCCCCCAGCAGCGACACGTCCCGGCAGCCCTTCACGGTCTGGGACCTCGCCCGCAGCCGCGTCCGCGCGACCCCGGACCTGGCCACGAAGAACTCGACCGCAGCGATCGGGGCGATCGCTTCCGCCCCCGACGCCCGCACCCTCTACGCCACCCGCTCCTCCCTCAGCGGCAAGCCGGCCACCGAGGTCTGGGACCCGGCACGCGACCGCAGAACGGGGATCCTCGCCTCCCTGTCCAGCATCCACCTGGCGGTGAGCCCCGACGGCAGCGTCCTGGCGGGCGACAACCGGACCACGGCCCTGCCGGCCGGCCAGGTCACCGCCCGCGACCTGGTCCAGGGCGACGAGATCGGCGCCCTCGCCTTCGCCGCGGACGGCTCGCTGTTCGCCGCGGGCGACCAGACCGGCCGGGTCGCGCTGTGGGACGGCAAGCTGAAGGAACGCACCGGCATACTGCGCAGCGTCTTCGCCGCCCTCCCGGACGGCGTCGGAGACGCGGTCTTCGGCGACACCTCCGAAGCGGTCAGCGCCCTCGCGATCAGCCCCGACGGAAAGACCCTCGCGGTCGGCGGCGAGTCGGGCAGCCTCCAGCTGTGGGACATCGCCACGCAGCAACCGCTCGGCTCACCCCTCACGACATCCGGCGAGCAGATCGACACGGTCGCCTTCAGCGCCGACGGCACCACGGTGTACGCGGGCAGCGACCACGTCCCGCTCCAGCGGTACGGGATCGATCCGACGCGGGCGGTGCAGACGGTGTGCGCACGGGCGGGCGGGGCGGGTCTGACGCGGGCGCAGTGGAAGACGTATCTGCCGGGGGTGCCGTACCGGAAGGTGTGCGGGGGTTGATTCGGGTTGATTGCCCTGATGGGAGGGGTGTCCGAACAACTCCCCGGCTTCGACGATCGTCCCGTCGCTGCGTTCCTTCCGACGGGAGACCACACCCATGAAGCTCAAGCAGCCCGGCCGCCGCAGACTGGCCCTTCTGGCACCCGCCCTCGCCCTGCTGACGATCCCCTTCTCCGCGGGGTCGGCCAGCGCGTACAGCCCCGGCTGGGACCCCAACACCCACCCGGACCCGATCGGCGCCTGCAACGGCCGGGGCCCCAGCATCAACCTGTGCCAGTACCACGAGGTGAACGCGTGGACGGCGCTGGGCAAGCGGCACCAGGCCAGCAACGTGTCCAACAACTGCGCGGGCACGGACCCCCAGACGTACCAGGTCAACTGGAAGTACACGACCAACAGCTCGTACTCCTACGCGAACACGCAGAGCCTGGAGGTCAGCTTCGGCTTCTCCAAGGACCTGGAGGAGGGCATGAAGGCCAGCACGTCGAGCACCGAGACCTGGACGGTGGGCGACCAGCGCGAGGCCGGCTCGGTCATCACCAACACCATCCGTCCCGGATACGCGGGCGCCTACTGGTTCGCCCCGTACGTCCGGCACTCCCAGGGCTGGGTGGAGGTCCACTACAACAAGAAGCAGTTCGGCCACTGGGACTGGTTCTACCCGTACAGGGGGTCCAACCAGGTCCACATCGACACGCCCGTCGCCTGGTCGGACGGCTCGATCAAGGGGCAGCTGTACTGGGCCACCTGGAAGTGCTGACCGCTAACCCGCGTGGTGGTGAACCTGCTGTACCTGGCCGACCGGGCCCGGGGCGTCCGCCGCCCTCGCCGGGCCCGCGTTGGCTGCCAGTACCAGTGCGGCCACTGCGACGAGGGCTGCGCCGAACCCTCGGGCGTAACGCTCGGAGATGTGTCGGAGCACGGCAACCTCTCAACAGCGTCTCAACAGTGTTGTATTAAACGCGCTTAAGACGCCGTTTAACGTAGGGGTCGGCAGGGCCCAACGGCAAGAGGTGCAGGGGGAGTTGTCGTGTCCGACCGTGACGATCCGGTGACCATCGGTCGCAGAGTCCAGCAATTGCGGTCCGAACGCGGGCTCACCCAACGACAGTTGGCGGAGCCCGCCTACACCCCCGCGTACATCTCCACCCTGGAGGCCGGCCGGGTCCGCCCCTCCGACGAGGCGTTACGGCACATCGCCGAGCGCCTGGGGATCGCGTACGAGGAGCTGGTCACCGGACGTCCGGCCCGCCTCGCCACCGACCTGCGCCTCAGGCTGACCGAGGCCCAGCGCACCCTCGCGAGCGGCGAGGCCGAGCAGGCGGCGGAGCAGTACACCGCATTGCTCGCCGAGGCCGAGGGCCATGAACTCCTCGACGTCCAGGCCGTAGCCCTCCTCGGACTCGGCGACTGCGCCCTGGACACGGGGGAGTTGGAGGCCGCCCGCCAGTACTTCGAGCGCACCGAGCAGGCCCTCGCCGACGTACCCCTGCCCGCCCGCGTCCCCGCCCTGCGCGGTCGTGCCGTCTCCCACTACCTCGCCGGTGAACTCCGCTACGCCGTCTACCTGTTGGAGTCCACCCTCGACGAGCTGAACCGCGGCGGACTGCACGACCCGGACGCCCTGCTCCTGCTCTACGCCAGCATCATCGGGCCCTACATGGACATGGGCGCCCACGCCCGCGCCGCCCAGGCCGCCGAGTTCGCGCTCGCCCTCGCCCCGCAGTCCGGCGACCCCGCACTCGTCGCCCGTATGCACCGCTCGGTGGCCCGCACCCTGCTCGCCGAGGGCCGCCTCGCCGAGGCCGACGCCTCCCTGGCCAAGGCCGCCGAGCTCTACCGCACCCTCCAGCTGCGCACCGAACTCGCCAACTGCCACTGGATGCGCGGCTATGTCTACGCCCAGAACGGCGAACTGGACCTGGCCGAAGGCGAGTTGAGGCAGGCGCTCACCATGCTCTCCGAGGGGCGCGCCGCCCTCTACAGCAGCCAGGTCGCCGTCGAGTTCGCCGACGTACTGCACCGGCGCGGCAAGTCCGACGAGGCCGCGGCGCTGCTCCACGGCGTGCTCAGCGACATCGGCCCCGAACGGGGCGCCCTGCACTCCGCCGCCGCCCATCGCCTCCTCGGCATCATCGCCGAGGACGCGGGCGACACGGAGGATGCGGAGGAGCACTATGTGCGTGCGCTGAGTCTGTTGGAGCGGGCGGGGGCAGCCGGTGACCTGGCCGACCTGTGCCGCCTGCTCGGCGATCTGCTGCGCCGCACCGGCCGGGTGGAGGCGGCCCTGGACGCGTATCGGACGGGGCTTGGCCACCGTACGGCCCCCGGTACGACGACCTTGGGGCCGGCCCCGGCGCAGCCGCCGCTGTGACGCCAGCCCAATAGGGGCGGATTCGCCGTTGGCGGGTGCGGGTTCGTCGTGGCTGGTCGCGCAGTTCCCCGCGCCCCTTTGGGGGTGGCTGCCCACAGGCTCTTCTGGGGCCGTTCCGGAGTTGCCCACAGGTCCGGGCGGTTGGCTTTCCGGGGTGTCAGCAGGGCGAGTGGGACGGGCGGTGGGCGACGGGCTTCGGCTGGCCGGGCGTGGGCTTGTGTATGCCGTTCTCGGCGGGGTCGCGCTGATCGCCATCGCGACCGTCGTGTCCGTCCTCGGGCCCATGGTTGCGCTCGACCTCTACACGCCGCCGGTGGCCGCCTGGTGGACCGTGTTCACGGCGATCGCCGTGCAGGGGATTCCGTTTCTGCTGCTCGGTACGGTCGTTTCGGCGGCCATCGGGGCCTTTGTGCCGGAGAGGGTGTTCCGCCGGCTTCTCCCCCGGAACCCGGCCCTTGCAGTGCCGGTGGCGGGGGTGGCGGGAGCCGTGCTGCCCGGGTGCGAGTGCGCGTCCGTGCCGGTGGCCGGGAGCCTGATGCGGCGCGGGGTCGCGCCCGCGGCCGCCCTTGCGTTTCTGCTGTCGGCTCCCGCGATCAACCCCGTGGTGCTGGTGGCCACTTCGATCGCCTTTCCCGGCCGGCCGGAGATGGTGCTCGGGCGGCTCGTCGCCTCCCTCGCGACGGCGGTGGTGATGGGCTGGCTGTGGGCGAGGTTCGGGCGGGACGAGTGGCTGCGGCTGCCCGAGCGGCATGCGCCCGCGGCTTTTGGGCTGCGCGCCTTCGGCGCCGGGCTCCAGCACGACTTCCTGCATGCCGGCGGCTTCCTCGTGCTCGGCGCGGCGGCCGCGGCGACCTTCAACATCGTCGTCCCGCGGTCCGTGCTGGACGTCTTCACCGGTTCGGCGTGGCTGTCGGTGCTGCTGCTCGCCGTCCTCGCCGTCGTGCTGTGCGTGTGCAGCGAGGCCGACGCGTTCGTCGCGGCGTCGCTCAGCGGCTTCCCGCCGACCGCGCGGCTGGCGTTCATGGTGGTGGGGCCGATGGTGGACCTGAAGCTGATCGCCTTGCAGGCGGGGACGTTCGGGCGGTCCTTCGCCGTGCGGTTCACCTCCGTGACCTGGGTGGTGGCCGTGGTGAGCAGCGTGCTGGCGGGGTGGTGGCTGCTGTGAGGCGGTACGGCCCTGCCGCGCTGCTCCTGCTGACGGGCGGCGCGGTGCTGCGCATCACGCTCTTCGGCGACCTGTACCTGAGGTATGTGCAGCCGGCCCTGCGGCCGTATCTGATCGTCTCCGGTGCGGCACTGATGCTGCTGGGCCTGACGACGGGCCTGACGACAGCCGCCCACCATGATGGTCATGGTCATGGTCATGGTCATGGTCATGGCGTCGGCGGTCCCCGCGTCGCCTGGCTGCTCACCCTCCCCGCCCTCGCCCTGCTGCTCTTCCCGCCGCCCGCCCTGGGCTCCTACAGCGCCGGGCGGGACGCGGCGCAGCGGGCCGCGCAGGGCGTCGGAGCCTTCCCCGCGCTGCCGGCCGGGAATCCGGTCGAGCTGACCCTCGGCGAGTTCAGCTCCCGGGCGATGTACGACAGCGGACGGTCGCTGAAGGGCCGTACCGTCCGCATGACGGGCTTTGTGACGCACGGCGACGACGGCACCTGGTACCTCACCCGCCTCCAGGTCTCCTGCTGCGCCGCCGACGCCGGCACCGGCAAGGTGGAGATCCGCGGCACCGCAGCCGACGGGCCCTGGCCCGCCGACACCTGGCTGACCGTCACCGGCACCTGGCACCCCAAGGGCAGGCTGGGCACGGACGCGGCCTGGCCGCCGGTCCTCGACGCCACGTCGGCGAAGCAGGTGAAGCAGCCCGCGGATCCGTACGAGAAGCGGTAGTTCTTCTCGGCAGCCGGACCGGTCCCGGCCGCCGGACGGCGTTTCGGCCCCGAGGGCAGGGGTAGTCGGGCAGCGCCCCAGATGCAGGCCCCGCTGCGATCGGAGGAGGCGGTGGCCGTGGATGCCGTCAAGGCCATCGACGTGATCGCCGAGGTGGTGCGCGATGCCCGGCCCGGGGAGATTCCCGCCCGGTTGTGCGCGGTGGCGGTGAAGCTGCTCCCGGTGGTCGGCGCGAGCGTGTCGCTGCGCTGCAACGGGATACCCGTCCGGCTCGGCGCGAGCAGCGCGGAGGCCTCGTATCTCGCGGAGGTCCAGGCCACCCTCGGTGACGGGCCGTGGCGGTACGCCTCCCGGGCCGGCACCCCCGTGCTCGCCTGCGACCTGACGTCCGGCCGGGACGTGTACCGCTGGCCGATGTTCGCGCACCAGGTGACGGCCGCCGGAGTACAGGCCGTGTACTCGATGCCGCTGGGCGACGACTCGGTGACCGTGGGCACGCTCGACCTCTACCGCGACACGCCGGGCGAGCTGACCGAGCCGGAACTGCGCCGGGCACTGCTGGTGGCCGCCGTCATGACGCTGGCCCTCACGGCCCTGCCGCGGGAGGAGAACGGCAGCGGCGGTCGGGAGCCCTGGCTGGGCGGGCTGGCCACCGAACACGACGAGGTCTACCAGGCCATCGGCATGATCATGGCGCAGCTCGGCATCGACGCCGACGAGGCGGTGGCCCGCCTGCGCGCCCGCGCCTTCGCACAGGACCGCACCGCCCTGGAGGTGGCGCACGACGTGGTCTCACGCCGGGAGAGGCTGGACGTCGGCTGAACCACCCACGGATCCCCGTGATCTTCATGATCAGGGATCCCTATGATCGTGGCATGGACATACTGGGCTTTACCGTGGTCACCCTGGCCGTGCTCCTCGGCATCGGCAGCATCGAGAGCCGAATCTCCCGCGCGGAGAAGCGAACGGCCCGGGTCGAGCACAAACTCGACCTGATTCTGGACCACTTGGGGCTGCGCGAGCCGGAACCGTGGTCGGACGAGGTGGACGCACTGCTGCGGGACGGCAAGAAGATCCAGGCGATCAAGGCGTACCGGGAGGCTACGGGGGCGGGCCTGAGGGAGGCCAAGGAGGCCGTGGACAAGCTGGAGAAGCTCGGTTAGACGCCGGTCACGCCGATCAGACCCGCACCCGCGCCTGCTTCCGCACATCGGTCAACCGCTGCACACCCGCCTGTACGCACGCCTTCGTCGCGTTGGCGGACACGTCGCCCGGGCCGCCCTGGGTGAGGGCGATCGTGTCGTCGCCGACCCGGACCACGGCGACGTCGAGGGTGAGCACGGTCTGCTCGACGCCCGCCGTCGTGGTGGTGAACGTGACCCGCAGCCCCTGCCGGGCGTCCCCGGCGACCGGCAGCTCGGCCTCGCCGACCCGGACCCCCTGAACGGTGCCGCGCCCGGTCACCGCCGTGAACTTGCCGCACGTCTGCGGCAGCGTCTTCATCCACGTCAGCGTCCGGTCCACGTCCGCGGGCTTCAGCGACAGCACCTGATAACGCAACTGCGTCTGGTCCATGGCGTCGTCGAGCCCGGTCACCACCCGAGTCCCGGTTTCCGCGCCGAACAGGTCGTCGGCGTACAGCGCGTCGAGGAGCTTGCGGCATTCGGGCAGGTCGGCATGGGCCTTGAGCACCCCGTCCCGCCAGGTCGCGGCCCCCTGCGTCGGCGCCCACGGCGCCCCCAGATCCCCCTGGGTCAGCAGCGCGGCCTGGGCCTGCGCCTCGGTGAGAGGAGGGGGCGGGGCAGGGGTGGTCGCCGAAGGCTTCGCACTGCGCGCGGCTTTGTGCCCAGCGCTGTGCTCGGCAGTGCGCGAAGCCTTCGCCGCCTGCCCCTGCAGAGGCGCACCGACACACGCACTGACGCTCACCAGGGCTCCCGCGGACATCGCGGCGGCGACGAGGGCACGGGACGGGGTGCGGGTCATCGGGATCCTCCTGGCCACCTCAAGACCGGTTACGTCTCCAAGGGACCACCGCACACGACACCCCACCAGCGCGCCGGGCCGTCCGGGTTACGCCGACACCGCCGTCCCCGCCGCCTCGAACGTCCTGCCGTTGCACGGGACGCCGACGCCCAGCCAGGTGAAGGGCGTGCCGTGCGCGGTGTTCGGGTCGGCGGCGTCCATGAGCTGGAAGTGGACATGGGGCTCGGTGCTGTTGCCGGAGTTGCCGCACCGGCCGAGGAGCTGCCCGGTATGCACCTGGTCACCCGGGCGGACGGCGAGCGAACCACGCTTCAGATGGGCGTAGAGCGCATACGTACCGTCGCCCAGGTCGAGGATCACATGGTTGCCGATCACCCGCCGGGCACCGCCCAGCGAGCGGACGACGCTCTCGACGAGGAAGAAGTAGAGCAGCGCGAGCCAGGACGTGCGGCTGAGGTGGTCGCGCTGACGGTCCTCCGCAACGACGACGGTGGCATCGGCGACGGCGAGCACCTCCGCACCGAAGGCCGGGAAGGCCTCGCAGCGCCGGGCCAGGGGCCACCAGCCGAAACCCGGCCGGGTGCCATCGGCCGGTTCCGCCACGATGTCGATGGCGTACTTCTGACCGTAGGCCCGCGTGCCATGGCTGGGGACCTTGCTCGCCGGGCTGTTCAACGCCTTCCACCGGCCGGTGACCGGCACGGCGACCTCCACGGCTGCGGCCTCGGAGCCGGTCACCGGGTGCTCCTCGGCGTCGGCCGCCCGGCGGTTCACGCCGAAGCCGATCAGCACCCACAGGCCGAGCGGGATCCACGTCCACACGTACGGGAAGTCGACGAAGTAGCTCGCGACGAGCATCACCAGGTAGACCAACAGGCTTACCCGGGCAGCCAAGTTGAAGAATTTGTGCATGTCGTTCCCCCTTGAGTCGGCCGGGCGGGGTCAGCGCCCGGCGGCAGTCAGCATCACCAGCAGCGGTACGACGCGGTCGGCCGGCACCTCGTAGCGCCCGCGGGCGGCCGTGTGCAGCCAGCCGGCGGCGGTCAGCTGCCGCAGATGGTGGTAGATCTGGCCGGTGGTGCCCGTGCCGTCGAGCTCGGTGAGCTCGGCGGCGGTGCAGCGGCCACCGAGGACCTCGCGCAGCAGCCGTAGCCGTACGGGCTGGCCGAGCGCCGCGAACGACTCGGCCGCGTCCGCCCAGTCACCGTCCAGCACGGTGTCCGTGACCAGGCCGTACTGCCATTCGTAGCGCTTCCCGGTCGGCGTCCTGACGGCACCGGTGAACAGCACCCCGCCGTTGTCGGCACCCAGCTCGGCGAGCTGGTCCTTGAGGCCGTGCAGGGCCCACAGGTCGTCGCCGGGCTCCCGCTCCGGCGCGGGCGCGGGACGCGGTCGGTCGGCTGCCTGTTCCAGCGCGGCCAGCCGACGCTCCAGATCGACGACGCGCTGTTCGAGATCCATGCTCAGAGATTACGTAGTTACGTATTTTCTGGCAAGAGGGCGGCGAGGAGGCCGCCGTAAAACCCGTCGCACCCATCCCCACCCCCGCGCTACCGTCCCCCCATGCAGCGCGCCCACTCGTTCCTCACGACGACGCCGGAGAGTGTCCCGGCGCGCTGATCCATGGACTGGATGTCCGAAGCCCCGGGGCGAGTGCCCCGGGGCTTTGTCGTTCCCGATCGGGTCGCTCGCCCGTCACCGCGAGGAGAGAGACCGATGAACGAGACCATGCACGACCACCGTCGGCTCGGCCGTGAGCTGGAGTTGTTCGACACCGATCCGCTGATGGGGGCAGGGCTGCCGTACTGGCTGCCCGACGGTGCGATCGTGCGGCACGCCCTGGAGGAGTACGTCCGGGAGCAGGAACGCGCGGCCGGCTACCGGCATGTGTACTCGCCCGTCCTCGGCAAGCGTGAGCTGTACGAGATCTCGGGCCACTGGTCCCACTACAGCGACGACATGTTCCCGCCGATGGAGCTGGGCGGCGAACAGGTCGTCATGCGGCCCAGTCTCTGTCCCCATCACGCCCTCATCTACCGGTCCCGGTCGCACAGCTACCGCGAACTACCGCTCCGTATCGCCGAGTTGGGCGGCATGTACCGGTCCGAGCCGTCGGGGGTGCTGGGCGGGCTGACCCGCGTACGGTCCATCCAGCTCAACGATGCCCATATCTTCTGCACCCTGGAACAGGCGGTGGACGAGGCACGCAGCGCGCTCGAACTGATCGGCCGCGCCTACGCCGACCTCGGCATCCGCGCGGCCCGTCACCGCCTGTCCCTGCCTGGGGAGGGCGGCAAGTACGTCGCCGACCCGGAGCTGTGGGAGCGGGCCACCGGGCTGCTGGAGGAGGTGCTGGCGGGGGCCGGTGTCGAGTACGACGCCGTGCCGGGCGAGGCCGCCTTCTACGGGCCCAAGATCGACGTCCAGGTCGTCGACCCGGCCGGCCGCGAAGCCACCCTCTCCACCGTCCAGATCGACTTCCACCAGCCCGAACGCTTCGACCTGCACTACATCGGCGCCGACGGGGCGAAACACCGGCCGGTCATGGTCCACCGCAGCATCATCGGCAGCGTGGAGCGGGCGGTGGCGCAGCTGATCGAGGAGCACGGCGGCGCCTTCCCGGCGTGGCTCGCGCCCGTCCAGCTCGTCGTGCTGCCGGTGTCGGGGGCCCAGGAGGAGCAGGCGTACGACGTCGTACGGCGGGCCGTGGCACGCGGGCTGCGCGCGGAGGTCGCCGGTGCCGGGCAGGGCAGCCTCGGCGCCCGCATCCGGGCGGCGCGCCTGGTGCCGTACCAGGCGGTGATCGGCGAACGGGAGGCCGAGGGCGGCCTCGCGGCCGTACGGCTGCGGGACGGGCGCCGCCCGGAACCCGTACCGACCGCGGAGCTGCTCGACCGCATCGCGGGCCGGGTCGCGGCACGTGGCCCTGAACTCTGGGCGGATGCGTGACGCCACGGCCGGGATCCGGACGGCCGCGCGGCCCGGGCGAGGTACGTGCCGCCGAAGCCTGCGCTGCTGCGTAAGGTCACTCCTGAACAGCCGTGAAAGGAGCCCGCCATGACCGGTCAGCCCATCCCCGTGATCATCGACTGCGACACGGGTGTCGACGACGCCCTGGCGCTGCTGTTCGCCGTACGGCACCCGGGGCTGGACCTGCGGGCGGTGACGTGCGTGGCCGGGAACACGGACGTCGACGGCGTCGTCCGCAACACCCTGACCGTGCTGGAGGCGGCGGGCGCCGGGGACATCCCGGTCGGCCGGGGAGCCGAGCGCCCGCTGATCGAACCGGCGCGCTCGGCGCGGCATGTGCACGGCTTGGACGGCATGGGCGACCTCGGTCTGCCCGCACCCAACCGCAACCCCGCCGACGTGGACGCGGTCACCCTGCTGCGCCGCGAGATCCTCGCCTCCCCGCGCCCGGTCACCCTGATCCCCACCGCGCCCCTGACGAACATCGCCCTGCTGCTGCGCACCCACCCCGAAGTCACCCGCAACATCGAGCGGATCGTCTTCATGGGCGGAGCGGTGGCCACCGGGAACGCCACGCCCGTCGCCGAGTTCAACGTCTGGCACGACCCGGAGGCGGCCGCGGTCCTGCTCACCGCAGGAGTGCCGATCACGATGTACGGCCTCGACGTGTTCCAGCGGGTCGTCGTGCCGGGAGCGGACGTACGACGGCTGCAGGCGAGCGCGGAACCGGGCGCCCGGCTCGCCGGCCGGCTGCTCGCCCACCGTCCGGCCGCGCCCGACCCCGACGGCGACGACCCGGCCGGCGGCCTCGGCGACGCGGGCGCGGTCTGCGCGGTGGCCGACCCGGCGGGCCTGACCACCCAACGCCTCCCCGTCGAGGTATCCCTGGCCCCCGGCCCCTCCCGCGGCCAGACCATCGTCGACCGCCGCCCCCGCCCGGGCGAGTCCGAGATCCACGAAGGCGCACGCGAACAGGCCCTGGTGGACGTGGGGTTGGACGTGGACGTGGAGCGCTACGTGAAGCTGTGGCTGGCGACGGTCGAGGGCTAGGCAGTCGGCCGTACCGTCGCCCGCCGCGCCGTCAGGCTCTCACCGCACCGTCGGGCTCGGGCTGGCGTTCTGGCCGGTCGACGACTCGCCCGGCAGGACCGGCGGCTGGGTGGTGCTGTCCACCGGCGGGGTGAGTACCACCTGCGGCTGGCCCGCGACCGGCGGCGGCGGGGTCAGGTCGGACTTCGGCAGCTTCGGCGGGGTCGTCTCCTGGAAGAGGACCTGGTCGAAGTTGACCAGTCCGGTCTGTTCCATGACCGTGATGTGGTCAAGGACCGTCGCGTTCGCCTGGTCGGCCAGGGCCCGCACCACGGTGTTCTTGGTCGTCGAGCGGATGCTCGCGATCACATTGAAGATCGAACCGTGCGTCACGCGCAGGATGTTGGCGAAGTCCGAGTCGAACTGCTTGCCGCTGTCCGCGTTGAGTGTGTTGATGAAGCCCTGCTGCTGGGGGCTGGGCTGGTTGGGGATGGCGATGTTGAGCATCGTCGAGATCTTGCGGCAGCTGGCGTCCAGCGCCGCGTGCCCGTCGATCAGGTGCTTGCTCGCGATGAGGACCGCCTTGCTCTGCCCCTTCTTCAGGCCCATCTGCCCGACGGGGTACTCCCACAGCCCCGCCGCGCGCACCTTCACCACGAAGTCCCGGTCCGCCTCCGTCAGCGGCCCCCACTGGGTCTGCGCGACGAGACGCGACCCCGAGCTCGACACGGTGTTGACTCCGAGCATCGCGGGATAGGCGAGCGCGGCCAGGGTCAGACTGAGCGCCCCGCCCACGAAGAGAGTTCCCGTCGCATTCCGCGAAAAACGCACCGTGCCTCCTGCCCGGTCGAGTGTCCCGCCGGCGGACGGCGGGGGGTCGGACGGAGGGGAGTACGGATCAGGTTGGCGCGCGGAACCTTTTGGTTTGGTAAAAAGCGGGTGGTGTGAGGCAGGTAACGGGCGATGAGCCCCGCGCGGTTGACGGAATGTTGACCATTTCACGGGAGAGCCGAGACGAAACCCCGACCTAGATTCGACCCATGCCCCCACAGCCCCGGAACCCCTCACCGCAGCCCCGGAACGTCCCGACGGCCCTTCCCGTCCTCCCCTACCGCAAGCCCACCAAGGGCCGCGACTACTGGGTCCTGGACGACGTCCTGCCCGACGTGGACGCCGTACGGGAGCGCTGTCTCGCCAAGGACGACTGGGTCAAGGGGTACCCGTACACCTCGGAGACCTGGCCGGGCCTGCGCACCATGCCCGGCCTGGAGCCCGCCGAACTCGCCCGCGTCGAACGCCTGGTGAAGAAGTCCACCGGCGCGAAGGAACTGTGGGTACAGCAGGCCCCCGGCGGCGGCACCCTCAACCACAACTGCATCCAGGTCGTCGGCGAGGGCGAGAGCGAGCCGCGCCCGCACACCGACTCGCGTGCGCTGTGCCGTTACGCGGCGGTGCTGTATCTCAACCCCGACGTCTCCAAGGAGTGCGGAACCGCCTTCTACCGCCAGTCGCTCCCCGGCGGCCGGCTCGGCGGCAACATCGTGCAGGCCCCGCACAACAACCTGGTCGAGGCCCTCGGTACCCGGTTCGTCCCGGGGGACCACTTCGAGGAGGACGTACGGGTCCCGCACAAGTACAACCGCCTGCTCCTCTACAACGCCAACCTCGTGCACAGTGCGACGGGCTACACCGGCAAGACGCTGGAGGAGAAGCGGATGACGGCGGTGTTCTTCTGGATGGCCTGAGGTCCTGGCACGTCTGACGTACGTCCTGCGTGCGTCAGTGGTGCCCTACGCCCCCGCCGCCGAAGGAGCCGCTGGAACCGGGCAGCCAACGCCGGCGGTGCTGGTCCTTTCCTGTCCTGGTCGAGGACTTGTGGAGCTCGTACGGCATGAGCCGTTCCTTGCCCACCGCGTGCGGTACCTCGTCCGGTTCCCGTATCTCGCGCGACTCCCGGACGGCGCCACCGTCGGGGAGGTGGGGCTGTTCGTCCGGGCGGGGCCGCGGCAGTTCGCGGTCCCGGACCTTCATGCCGAACTGCACGGCCCAGATCAGTGCACCAGCGATGATCAGGCCACCGACAAAGGCGGCGAGCACGTTGAGTACCTCACTCGACGTGGCCGCAACAACAAACGTCGCAGTACTCATGCCCCCAATTATCACCGAAAGGGAGAGAATGGGGAGCCTTCGGTATTTCCGCAGGTCAGGGGCGCTCCCCAGGCTGCACAGGGGACGTCAGCCGAAGCGGCCGGCCACGTAGTCCGCCGTGCGCCCGTCCTGGGGGGTGTTGAAGATGTCGTTCGTCGCGCCCGCCTCGACGATGCCGCCGGGGGTGCCCTGCTCGGCGAGGAAGAAGGCGCACTGCTGGGAGACGCGGGCCGCCTGCTGCATGTTGTGGGTGACGATGACGACCGTGACCTGGCCGGCGAGTTCCCCGATGGTCTCCTCGACGCGGCGGGTGGAGGTGGGGTCCAGGGCCGAGCACGGTTCGTCCATGAGCAGGACCCGGGGTCGTACCGCCAACGCCCTTGCGATGCAGAGGCGTTGCTGCTGTCCGCCGGAGAGCGCGCCGCCGGGCTGGCGGAGGCGGTCGCGGACCTCCTTCCACAGACCGGCCCGGGACAGGGATTCCTCGACCAGCTCGTCCTTCTCGCGGCGGCTCGCGCGCGTTCCCGTCAGGCGCAGGCCGGCCACCACGTTGTCGTAGATCGACATCGCGGGGAACGGGTTGGGCTTCTGGAAGACCATGCCGATACGACGGCGGGCGTCCGTCAGGCGCCAGGAGGCGTCGTAGATGTCCTCGCCCTCGAACAGCACCTCGCCCCCGAACCGCGCCGCCGGGATCAGCTCGTGCATGCGGTTGAGCGTGCGCAGGAACGTCGACTTGCCGCAGCCGGACGGCCCGATCAGCGCGGTGACCTGGCCCGCGGGCATCGTCAGCGACACCCGGCTGAGCACCTGGTGGCTGCCGAACCAGGCCGATACGGAGCGGGCGTCGAGGCTCGCGGGGACGGTGGTCGCCACGACGGGCGGCAGGACGACCGTGTCGGCGGTCAGGGAGTCGGTCACGTCGGACACCTCACGGGATGCGGTCACAGCAGGTTGGGCAGGAGTTCGGTGGTGCGGGTGGCGACCTGGAGGCCCAGGACCGCGACGACCGGGGCGAAGACGATCCAGGTCTGGTGGCGGCCCCAGCGGTGCCAGGCCCAGACGGCGGCCACCGCGGCCAGCAGCAGCGCCTGCAGCCACATGACCAGGGGCCACGGCACTCCGCCGGGACGGGCCAGCGGCTCCTCGGAGCCCGGGAGCGTGCCGGAGCGGATGACCGCCGACGGGGTCTGGAACGGCGCCGACACCAGGTCGGCGTCCACCCGCAGGACGCCGGCCGGCATGAAGCGCGCCCCGGTGGCGGTGACCAGGACCAGGCGGCCCTTGCCGGCGGCCACGGCGGCGGGCGCCGGATCACCGGCCCGCCGTACGTCGAGGACCTGGTAGGCCGCCCGGCCCTGGCCGGTGGTCACGGTGAACCGGTCGCCCTCGGCCAGCGAGCCGAGCGTCCGGAAGGGGCCGCCGTAGGCCGCGGCGCGGCCCATCAGCACGCTGGTGCCGGCCTGGCCGGGCATCGGGGTGTCCCGGCGGTGCCCGGGACCGTCGGTCAGGACCGAGGAGTCGGTGCCCTCCAGGACGACCTGGCTCATCCCCAGCCTGGGGATGTCGATGAGCGCGACCGGCGTACCGGGCGCCAGCAGTTCGCCCTGCTGGTCGGTCTGGGCCACCGGGGCGGTGCCCAGGGCGAGCTGCTTGCGCAGTTCGTCGAACGCGGCGTGCTGCGCGGAGTGCTCCTGGGCGCCGCTGACCAGCAGCAGCTGCACGGTGACGCCGAGCAGCAGGGCGGCGAGGCTCAGCAGCCCGCCGCGCGCGAGGTGGCGGACGACGGTGACGCTGCGGACGCGCGCGAGCGTGAGGGGTACGGCGACCGTCACGGCGGCCCGCCTCCTTCGCAGGTCGGGGTGGCCGGGGACCGTCACCGTGACGGTCCCCGGCCACCGGGGTCAGGTGGACTTGATGGTGAAGTTCGCGCCGGTCTTGGCGCTCACCGTCGACGAGCCCGCGTAGTAGGCGTGCAGAGTGTGCGTGCCGCGGCTCAGCGTGGGCAGGGTGATGGTCACCGTGCCGCGGCTCAGCGTGCCGGTGGCGATCACACGGGTGCCCTCGTAGATGCGCACGGTGCCGCCCGGCGTGGTGCCGGTCGCGGTGACCTTCACGGTGACCTTGGCGTGCGCGGTGTGGCTGACCGAGGTCGGCGCGCCGGTGCTGACGGACGGCGTCGCCTTGGTGACCTTCAGGGAGGCGGTCGCCGAGGACGAGTACAGCTTGCTCGTGCCCGGGTAGGAGACGGTCAGCGTGTGCGTGGCGACCTTGAGGTGGTTCGACAGGGCGACGGTGACCTTGCCGGAGCCGTCCAGGGTGCCGGTGCCGAGGACCGTGGCGCCCTCCTTCACCGTGACCTTGCCGGTCGGGACGACACCGTGGCTGTCGGTGACGGTGACGGCGACCTTCGGGACCTTGCCGTACGGGGTCGTGGCGACGGTGGCGGCCGTGGTGCTCTTGTACTTGACCGTGCCGGTCCAAGTGGCCGCGGCACCGGCGCCGTTGAGGTTGTTGCCGGTGACCGTGGCGGTGTAATTGCCGATGGCCAGTCCGGTGAAGCTGTACGACGTCGTGCTCGCCGGCAGGTCCTTCGCCGCGACGACGGCGCCGTCCGAGCCGGTCAGGGTGACGCGGTAGTCGGTGAGCGGCAGAGCCGTGGCGGCCGGGGCGGTCCAGCTCAGCTTCACGCTCTTGTCGCCGGGCGTGGCCTTCAGGGCGGGCGCGGCGGGCGTGGCGGTGTCGACGGTCGACGACTCCAGACCGCCCTGCTTGGCGTGCCTGGCCAGGTTGACCGAGCCGTTGTACGGCTCGTTCAGGAAGCCGAAGTCGGCGATGACCTTCTCGGAGTCGTCGGTGGCCAGGGCGGCGCCGTGGGCGCCGCTGGTGACGAAGACGTCGTACAGGTCCTTGTCGAAGAAGATGCTCGTCGGGTCGATCGCCCGGGTCGGGACGACGTTGTAGACGTCGCGGCCGAAGGTGGAGTTCTCGTAGTAGCCGGAGACCGGGGCGAGCTTGCCGTTGACCGTGGTGACCGGGCTGGTGGCGCCGGTGTCGCCGGGCAGCTGCACCGTGGCCAGGTGGGCGCCGGCGGCGGCCGCGTCCTTGCTGTAGTCCGGGGCGGTGCCGTTGTTCTGCGCGATCCAGCTGCCGACGGAGAACGGCACGATGTCGCCGTCCTCGGTGAGCGCGGCGTTGCCCTGGTTCTCCTGGACGACCGGGATGTCCTTGTTGATCGTGCTGTTGTCGAGGCCGATCGCCGCGAGGAAGAACTTGCGGGTGCCGGAGTCGGTCTGCGGGATCTTCGGGTGCACGGCCACGCCGTTCACCGTCGGGTTGGCGGTGGAGTAGATGTCGTGCAGCTGGTCCTTCGTCAGGCCTTCCAGGCCCGAGCCGCGGACCGCGACACCGAGCGCGTCGCGGGCGAACGGGACGTAGGTGAGCGCGGTGCCGGAGACGGTCGGGCCGCTGGAGGAGCGCGCGAAGTCGACCTGGCCCTTGATGGCGACACCGTCGGCGTTCGGGAACTTGTCCCCGGTCAGCGAGTCGGTCAGGGCGAGGCGGCCCTTGCCGGAGCCGTTCGGGCGCAGGAAGGACGGGCCGCCGGAGCGGGTCTGGATGTTCGAGGCGGTGGAGCCGGTGCCGGGCTCGATCGCGTCGTAGGAGGCGACGCCCGCGCCGGCCGCCGACTTCACGGCGGTCGTGGCGTAGCTCTTGCCGTTGACGGTGTCGCCGGCGAGGGCGTTGAGCACGTCCTGGGTGGTGTCGGAGCCCACGCCGACCAGCTGGCGGAAGGTCCCCGCGGGGGTGGGATCGGCGTACGCCGGGCTCGAAAGAGCCATGCCGCCGGCCACCACGGCGGCGGCGACCAGCGCCGCCGTAGAGCGCGTTCTGCGCATCGAGAGTCTCCGTGACTGTGCGAAGGGGTGGATCTGGCAGGGTGGTACGGGCCGTCCGCCCCGACTGCCTTTCGGGGCGGGCGGCCGTCTGTGGGAGTGCCTAAGGCACTCGGCCGTCAGGACCGCGGTGGCAGCAGCCTCCGCAGTCGCTCGGACAGCTCCGGTACGACCGTCACCGTGCGACCGCCCGGCAACGGCACCCGCAGGGGCAGCCGCAGTCGGCTGCCGCCCGCGAAGGGGGCGCCCGCGCCGGCCGCGGCGCCGAGGGCGGCTCCGACGGGGACGGCGTAGCGCAGGGGGTTGGCGGGGTCGGCCGGTGTGGCTCCCGTCGCGGTGGTCTGTACGGCCTTTCCGCCGTCGTACGAGGGCGCGCTGCTCGGCGTGGCGCTCGCGCTCGCGGCCCCGGCGCCCCCGTCCGCCGCAGTGCCCCCGGAGGATCCGGCGCCGACCGAACCACCCGTGTCCGAACCGCCGTTCCCGCCGGTCGAGCTCCCGGAAGACCCCGAACCGCCCCCGGAGGAACCCCCCTTGAACCGCAGGAGGGCCTCGGCGGCACGGGTCGTCCGCTCGCGCAGCTTCCGCGGCAGCGGGGCGTACCCGACGGGCAGCCGGCCCGGGTCGGCGCCGCTGATCTGCCCGCTGCCGCCTGCGTACCGCAGCAGGGCCGCGTAGTCCTTGCGGGCGGCGGCGTCCAGCCCGGCGGGGCGGACGACCGCGTAGACCAGCTGGGCCAGCGGGTATGCGGCCCTCGCCTTGGCGGCGGCCGGGGTGATCTCCGCGACCCCCTTGCCGGAGGCGCTCCCCGCGGCGGCGGTCAGGGCGGCGGTCGTCGGCGCCACGAACCTGCCGGCCGCGTTGCGCAGCCGGGCCGTCTGGAGGCCGTAGCGGGCGGCGGAGGCCGCGTCGGTGACCGTGATGACGAACCGGGAGCCGACGGTCTGCGGGCCCGGGCTCTTGAAGGCGGGCGGGCTGGCCAGCGCGTCCCAGGTCGACTTCCACAGGGTGTCGGCCCGGCGGGTGTGCAGGGCGCCGGAGTGCATGTCCTCGACATACGGATGGAAGTCGATCATGCACTGCTTCTGGGTGGCGCCCGTGCCCGGCGGGATCGTGCACCAGGGGTCGCTCTTCGGGAAGTCGTCCGTGCGGGTCGGGTCGAAGGCGGCACCGATCGGGTTCAGATCGGCGTTGGTGCTGTAGTACGGGTTGACCCGCATGCCCCAGTCGTCGGAGACCCCGGAGAGGAACTGCCGGGCCTCCTTGTCGGCCAGGATCCACTGCCACACCGCGCGGGCCGAGTCACTGTGCCCGAGCGCCGTCATCAGGTCGGTGTCGGTGGCCGGGGTCTCGGCGACCGACAGATTCGCGAACTCCGGGTTGAGAGCGACGAATTCGGGGTCGCTCGCCAAGCCCGCGGGATTGTTCTTCACCCAGCCGTAGCCCTTGGCGGCCGTCCCGCGGAGCACCGATCCCCAGGTGGAGTTCCCGTACGACTCGGTGAGCAGCTTGGCGACCAGACGCGGGGTGAGGTTCACCGACTCGACCTTCGTGCCGGCCAGCTTCGCCTCCGACTCGGGGGCTCCCGCCTTCGGTCTGCGCTCGATGGTGAAGCCGATGACGGCTCCGGAGAGCGCGACCGGTGCGTACGAGGTCGTGCCGGGCGGCGCCGTGGTCCCCTCGTCGGCGCCCAACGCGCGGGTGGTGAAGGCCAGTCCGGAGGTGCCGTCGGCGCCGAGCCGGGCGCGGGCGTCGGGCTCGCCGAGTTCCGTGTAGCCGTAGACCCGGCCCGCCGGGCACAGGGCCGCCTGCCAGCTGGTCATCGCGTCCGCCGCCAACTCGCTGCCCGTCGTGGGCCGTTCGCTCGCGCCGAGGGCGCAGTTGGTGCCGACCGTGTTGAAGTGCAGCGGGATCGCGACTCGGTTCTTCCAGTTGGTGGCGGAGACCGGGGAGCCCGCGTTGACCTGGCTGTGGTCCGCGTACGGCTTGCCGTCGAGGTCGAGGTGGCCCTGCGGGACGATCACCAGCCAGCAGGAGCGCGGCTTCGTCACTCCGTTCGTCCGCACCGGGGCGCCGCAGCCGAGGTGCGGGGCCTCGTTGGCGGTCTGCACCTCGAAGTACTCCTTGCCGGTGCCGCCGGCACCGGTGCGGGCGAAGTCGACCTCGTTGGTGGTGTTGCGGTTGAAGTACGGGTTGTTCTGGGTGTTGGTGGTGACGGTGGCGCCGCTGACCGGCTTGAAGGGGACCTCGCCCGGCGCGTTGGGGTTGGTGGCCCCGTAGCGGTCGTCCTGGCCGTAGTTGGTGGGGTCGGCGCTGTAGAAGACCTTGCGGGTGTCGTCGTAGTCGTTGCCGGGCCAGTTGCCCCGGTCGGTGGTCGGGGAGGCCCCGTACTGGCACTGGGTGCGCGGCGGGCCGGGATTGCCCGGCACCGTTCCGTCGTCGTCGCCCCAGCACTGCATGATCTGCACGAAGTCGGTGTCGAACAGCGTGCCCGCGAACGTGGTCGGGGTGCCGCCGCTCCAGGAGACGGTGACGGCCTGGCTGCTGAGGTGGGTGGTCTGGTCGACCGTGAACCTCATGTCCTTGAACTCGCCGCGCCCCGGGACGGTGACCGCGGAGGAGACGGCCGCCGACGCGGGCGGCGCCGACTGGGCGACCGCGAACCCGGCGAGCGCGCCTACGGTCGCCCCGGCGACGCCGCGCAGCAGCAGACGGCGTATGCGCTTCATCGCGAACCCCCGTCCGAGGAACGGTTGTTGTGGCCGTCGATCAGCCGGGAGACGACCGAGGGCAGCAGGACCAGCCCGAGGACCAGGAACGCGGCGAGCACCATCAGCGTCTGTGTGCTCGTCCAGCCGCTGCGCCCGGCGATCGCGACCGGCTGGGCGAGGGCGACGGTGCCGCCCGCGGTCGTGGAGCCGTTGCTGCTGCCGTCCGGGGAGAGGGTCTGCCCGGTGTCGGGGTCGACGGACGGCTGGGCGCTGCCTCCGGTTCCGCCGCCCGCGGCCGTACCGCCTCCGGTGTTCCCGCCGCTCGCCGCACCGCCGGAGGACCCGCCCGCCGAGGAACCGCCCGAACTCCCGCCGCCGCTCCCGGACTTGGCGCCACCGCTGCCTGTCGTGCAGGGCGCGGCGCCCTGCTTGTCGCAGGCCGCCGGGTAAGGAGCCGTCTCGGCCAGCTTGTTGCGCCCGCTGGCGGTGAAGGTCGGGTTGTTGCAGTTCTTGATGTTGATGTTCTGGGCCTGCACGCCCGGGATCCGGCGGATCTGGTCGAAGCCCGCCTTCACCAGGTTGATCGGCAGCGGCGAGTAGCCGAGCTCGGGCGCCTGCTGCTGGCCCTGGCACATGAAGTAGTAGGAGAACGCGCCGAGCGTCTTGCCCTTGGCCTTGGTGAAGGTGCCCTGCACCTTGAGCGGCAGGATCATGTACGAGTAGCTGGACAGCGGGTAGTTGCGGCGGTCGCTGTCGTTGTAGACGCCGTCGAGCTGCTGGGTGAGGTAGTCCGGGGAGCTCTTGTTGGTGTTGATCTTCGCCTTGAGCAGCGAGACGGCGACGTTCTGCGGGGTCGGCTCGGTGTAGTAGCCGGCGTGGTTGAGGACCTTGGCGACCGGGAAGTGCGCATTGAGGGCGTAGGAGTAGTTGACGTAGCCGATCGCGCCCTCGCCGTAGTTCTGGGCGACGTAGCCCGCCACGCCCAGGTCGCCGGACTGGGCGATCATGCCGGAGACGGGCGGGTAGTACGAGGTCTGCCCGCACGCCCCCGAGCGGTGGACCCGCGCGCAGTACGCCTGCCACAGCGCCTTGTGCTGGTTGGCCATCCACATCGTGAACTGGGCGGTGGAGCCGGAGCCGTCGGAGCGGACGACGGGCACGATGGTGCGGTGGGGGAGCTGGAGGCCGGGGTTGTCGGCCTTGATGACCGGGTCGTCCCAGGTCTTCACGACCCCCGTGAAGATCTTGGTGACGACGTCCCCGGACAGCCGCAGGTTGGTGACCCGCTTCCCGTTGACGGTCAGGTGGTACATGAAGACGGTGCCGCCCGCCACGATCGGCATGTAGGCGTACGACCCCGCCCCCGGCCGCTCGGCGGCGCTGCCGTCGGTCGGGTGGGTCTGGAACGGGATGTCCGACACCGCGAAGTCGACGGTGCCGCTGAGGAATTGACGGCGGCCGTCGGAGGAGCCCATGCCGGCGTAGGAGATGCGCATGCCGTACTGGTTGACGGCCCGGCGCCACTCGTCGACGGCGTTCTCGGCCCAGGTGGAGCCGGCGCCGGCGACGGGGGTGTAGCTGTCGGCGGCGGCTGGAGTGACCTGCACTCCGCTGAGCAGGGCGATCAGCGCGCCGAGGATCCCGAGCGCCCGCAGCAGAGGCGGACGTATGAGGTGGCTGGACATCAGTCGTTCTCTCCGGTGACGGGTTCAGGGGCGAGCAGCGACAGCGTGGGGGCGTGCAGTTCCTCGAAGCGGGCCGCGTCCCGGCGCGAGGCGCGCGCCGTGCGCCGGGCCTGGCGGCGGGTCTGGTGGCCCGGGCCGCGGCCGCCGATGACGCGGGCGATGGCGAACAGCACCAGGACCAGGGCCATCAGCACCGCCGCCGCACCGAAGCCGCGCGCGATCATCGTCGGCTCCGGCGACTTGACGAAGTTGAAGACGGCGAGCGGCAGCGACACCATCGGGCCGTTCGTGGGGTCGGCGTTGAGCGCGGCCGTGAACCCGGCGGTGAGCAGCACGGGCGAGGTCTCGCCGATGCCGCGCGCGGTGCCGAGGATGACGGCGGTGGCCAGCCCGGAGCGGGCGGTGGGCAGGACCACGTGCCAGACGGTCCGCCAGCGCGGAGCGCCCAGCGCCTCCGCCGCCTCGGTCAGGTTGCCCGGGACCAGCCGCAGCACCACGTCCGCCGCCCGGATGACGATCGGCAGCATCATCACGCTGATCGCGAACCCGGCCGCAAGACCCGACTTCTGCATGCCGAGCCCGAGGATCCAGGTCGCGTACACCATCAGACCGGCGACGATCGACGGCAGCGCGGTCATCGCCTCGACGATCGTCCGCACGAACCGCGAGAACCGGCCGGGGATCTGGTTCAGATAGACCGCGCAGGCCAGCCCCAGCGGGACCGTGATCGCCAGCGCGATCGCGATCATGATCAGCGTGCCGAGCATCGCGTGCGCGATCCCGCCGTGGGTCAGCGGGTCCAGCGGGCCCGCCGCCTGCATGTCCTGGGTGAAGAAGTTGCCGTGCGGCAGCGCCTCCCGCCCGCGCCAGGCCGTGAAGCCGACGACCAGGGCGAGCGCGGAGAACAGCAGCCCGGCCGCCGTCCACAGCACGACCGTCATCACCCGGTCCCGTACGGCCTGACCGTCCTCCTCCAGACCGGTCAGCACGGCGTAGACCGCGAGGAAGGCGACGTACGCCGTGACCCAGAAGCCCAACACACCCGAGAACGGCGCCAGTTCACCGAACAGCAGCACCGCCGTGCACAGCCCGGAGGCCGCCGCCCCGAAGAGCGACAGCACACCGGAGCGGGTGGGACCACCGATGCGGCGCGGCTGGTCGGGGAGTTCGGCGGGAGCGGCCACTTCTGGAGCGGCCGTGATCTCTTCTACGACGGTCATCTCATCCCTCGCTCTGTGCGCCGGACCGGGAGCGAGCCACGACGGAGGAGGCGGTGAAGTTGACCGCCAGGGTGAGCAGGAACAGCGCCAGGCCCGCCGCCATCAGCGCCGACATACCGAAGTCGGAGGCGTCGCCGTAGTGCAGGGCGATGAGCGAGGAGACCGAGTTCGAGCCGGTCTGCAGGATGTGCGGCTGGATGACGAAGACCGGCGAGATGATCAGGTAGACGGCGATGGTCTCGCCCATCGCCCGCCCGAGCCCGAGCATCGTGCCGCCGATGATGCCGCCCGTGCCGTACGGCAGGACGACCGCGCGGATCATCCCCCAGCGGGTGGCGCCCAGCGCGTATGCGCCCTCGCGCTCGCCGGCCGGCGCCTGCGCGAACACCTCGCGCATCACCGAGCACTGGATCGGCGCGACCATCAGCGCGACGACGAGTCCGGCGACGAAGGTGGACGCCGTGTACACGCTGTCGGAGGCCAGCGGCTGGCCCGGCTGGGTGCCGTCCACCTTGAACAGCGGGATCCAGCCGAACCAGTCCGACAGCCACCGCGACAGCCCGATGACGTGCTGCTGGAGGAAGAACAGCCCCCACAGCCCGTACACCACCGACGGGACGGCGGCCATCAGGTCGACCATCGTGACGAGGGTGCGGCGCAGCCCGCGCGGCGCCACGTCGGAGATGAACAGTGCGGTCCCGACGGCCAGCGGCACCGAGATCGTCACCGCGACGGCGGCGACCAGCAGGGTGCCGGTGAGCACGGCCGCGATGCCGAAGTTGTGGACGTCCGGCTGCCACTCGGCGGTGGTGAGGAAGGCGAAGCCCCGGGCGCGCAGCGCCTGACCCGCCCTCAGCAGAAGGAACAGTCCGACGGCCGCCATGATGCCGAGGACGACGACCCCGGTGGCCGTCAACTGGTACCGGAAGACCCGGTCCCCGAACCCGCGGGCCGTCTGCGGCCGGCGGGGCACGGGTCGGGGTCTGTCGGACTCCGGTCTGCCGGAGTCCGCCTGAACGGACAGCACGTGCGCCCCCCAAAGGAAACGATTCGCCCCCGACGGCCCCCCTCCGGTGCCGCGCGGGGAGAGTCAATGGCCGGATCCTGTCGGTGCGAGGCTTGAGATATGACTGATGCATGAATGACTCATGTCATTTCAGTGGGACAGCTGTGTAGAACGCCCGTTCGCATGTATCCCGCTACATCTCCCGCGAGTTACGGATCCCTCAATCTCTGGTGTCCGCGCGGTGAGCACCGCACTATGGGCACATGACACCGGCCCAGAGAGCCATGAACCAGCTGGCCGCCTGGCCCGACCTCACTCCGTGCGAGGCCGGCTGCGGCACGGGCCGGGCGCTGCGTTCCGCCCGTGACGAGATAGTGCACTTCCACTCCGAACGGGACGTGGACCTCCATCTCACCGCCCGCGCGATCCAGCGCCTGCACTACGACTTCGCGGAGTCGACCGCCATCCGCCTGGTGCCGGGCTCGCGCTGGGTCACCGTCCATCTCGACTGCGACGCCGATGTCGACCTGCTGCTCAGCCTGGTCAGCGTGGCCCTCAAGGCCCACGCCCACCAGGGCGGGCCGCCGCACGCCGATCGCCTGCCGGCGGCCGTGTGCAACTTCCACCGGGTGACGGTGCTGCCGCGGGACGAGCACGGCGAGGGTTGATCCGCTCGTTCACGGAACCTCCGCACGCACCATATTCACTCCTCAACTGTCACAGGCATGACATACGCTGCTGACAGCAGCCGCGCCCCGTACGGCACCGCGATCGAGCGGTCGTGTCCGGGTGACGCGCGGCGCTTTCGGACACACCCGGTCACAGGCCGGGTTTTCTCGTGGGGGTATCAGTACTGTGCGCAGGCGCAGCATCTCGACCGCGACGGCACTCGCGGTCCTCTTCGGCTCGGCGGCGCTCGCCGTCGGCGCGGCGGGACCGGCCTCGGCCGACTCCGCCAGGATCCTGCCGGTGAAGTCGGTCGGCGACATGGTCGTGGACGGCGTCCACCAGCTGGTCTACGTCTCCGATCCGACCAGCGGCAACATCGTCGTCACCGACTACTCGGGCACCGTCAGGACGACCCTCGCCAACGAGCCCGGGGTGACCGGCCTGGCGCTGTCGGCGGACTCCAACTGGCTGTACGCGGCGGTCAAGAACGACGACCGGATCGTCGCGATCGACACGCAGACGGCCACGCCGACCACGAGCTACCCGCTGGGCAACGACGTCGCTCCGAGCGACCTGGAGGTCGTGGACGGCCGGATCTGGTTCTCCTACGGCGACGACTTCGGCTCGCTCGACATCTCCGGCGCCGAGCCCGTGACCCACCTCGACCAGCGCGGCGACGCCGGGTTCACCGGCTCCGGGACCGTCCTCGCGTCCGACCCGTCCGTGCCGGGAGTCCTGGTGGCAGGCGACGGCGGCAGACTCGCCGTGTACGACGTCACGGCCGACGGGGCCACCCTGCGGACCAAGGGCTCCAGGGACTCCTTCGCCAAGCAGATCGACCTGACGCCCGACGGCAAGCAGGTCCTCACCTCCTGGGCCGAGGGCGGCGGCTACGGCGTCGGCGCCTACTCGGCCACCGACCTCACCCAGCAGCCGAACTACCCGACCGACCCGTACCCGAACGCCGTACGGATCGCGCCGGACGGCTCCGTCGCGGGCGGCAGCTCCTCCTCCTACTGGCCCGACGTCCACATCTTCCGGCCCGGCGACCCCAAGCCGGTGCGGGAGTTCGACTTCCCCAACACCGACAACAGCAGCGGCGGCGACACCCTCGTCGACGGCGCGCTGGCCTGGGCCCCGGACAGCAGCCGGGTGTTCGCCGTCTCCATGAACGACGACGCCGTCTTCACCCTGCGCGCGCTGACCGACCCCACCAAGGAACTGCCCACCCTCAAGGTGTCGGCCCCCGCGACGGCCGAGCGGGCCAAGAAGCTCACCGTCACCGGCAAGCTCACCTCGACGAAGACGACGCCCCCGGCCGGCACGAGCCTCTCCGTGACCCGCACGGACCTCGACTCGCCGAACGGCAAGCCCCTGCCCGCCGTCAAGACCAAGGCGGACGGCAGCTTCTCCTTCACGGACACCCCGCCGGCCGGCGGCAAGGTCACCTACAAGGTGTCCTTCGCGGGCGACGCGACCCACACGGCGGCCTCCGGCTCGGGCGCGGTGGAGGTCTCCCGGGCCTCGACGGCCCTGACCCTGAACAACAACGGCAAGCTGTACTCGTACGGCGCCGACGTGAAGTTCACCGCGCACCTCGGCACGACGTACAAGAACCGCACGGTCGAGATCTGGGCCAACCCCTTCGGCGGCGACAAGCCCAACAAGCTGATCAGGACCGGCACGGTCAACGCCGGCGGCAACATCTCCGCGACGGTCGACATGACCCGCGACACCGACGTCACGGCGGTCTTCAAGGGCGACGCCCGCTACAAGCCGAAGACGGTCAAGGTCACGGCCTACGCCAAGGTGAAGGTCTCCACCGCCGTCACCAAGAACTACAAGAAGGCCGCGATCGGCGGCCACACCTACTACTGGTTCCACAAGAACACGTCGCCGGTCGTCACCACGACCATGACCTACTACCCGGGCCGCAAGCAGAGCCTGGAGCTGGAGGTCTACTACGCCGGCAAGTGGTACGAGGTCGACGGCAGCCCCGCGTACTTCGCCCTCGCCACCAACGGCAAGTCGGCAGTGAGCCTGGGCGCCGCGGGCGAGTCCGGGATCAAGGCCCGGGTTCGGGCGGCGTACATCAACGGTTCGTCGGGTGACACGGTCAACTCGACGACGTACAGCGACTGGAAGTACATCTACTTCTCCAACTAGCCGCCCGTCTCAGTACGCCTCGTCAGCGCATACGTCCGCCTGGAACGCGCTCCAGGCGGACGGCGCGAACCGGAGTATCGGCCCGTCGCCGGGCCAGGAGTCGCTCCCGAAACCATCCGTCCGTGTACTAGACCTCTGAGCTCAGCGGAGTCGCCGGGACTTCGGGAACGTGGGGGTAGGCGGCTGACCGGTGCTGGAAGGAAAGGATCTTCGGGTTCTGGACGACGCCGTCGCGGATCTCGATGGCTTTTCTGATCGTGACGTCGGTGTCCCATGCCGCGGGGCCGCTCATGACCTTGCGCAGGTAGGGAAGGAGCGCCTCGCTGATTTCCCAGGTGGCGGAGTTCCACAGGTGGGACGGGCTGTGATCCACCGCGTAGTAGTGGCAGCCCGATCCCACCGAGGGCATGGGCTCGCCGAAGGTGGTCGGGTGGGCCCATGCGAAGCCCATGCCCTCGTCGCAGGCGACGTCGATCAAGAAGGTTCCCGGCCGGAAGAGGGCGAGTTCCTCGGCGGTGACGAACATGAGCGGCGCGTCGGTGTCCTGCAGGACGCAGTTGACGATGATGTCGAACCCGGCCAGGTACTCCGCCAGCGGCTCGGAACCGGCCGCGGTGACTGCCCGCAGGCGCGAGGGATCGTCCTCCCGCTCCTCGAAGTGGCCCATCACGACCGAGGGCATCGGTGACGCCACCGCTGCCGCGGCGCGTTGGGTGAGCACGGTGACGTCGGTGACCCCCATGGCGCCCAGGCCCGTGACCGCTCCGCGCGCCGTGGCGCCGAAGCTGATGACCACCGCCCGCAGGCGGCGCCCGTAGCTGCCGGTCAGCCCGCCGAGCTGCAGGGCGTGCAGCACCGAGCAGTAGCCGGCGAGCTCGTTGTTCTTGTGGAACACATGGACGCTGAAGGCGCCCGTGGAGGTCCAGTGGTTCATGGCTTCCCAGGCGATCAGGGTCAGCCGTCGGTCGATGCCGATCTGGGTCATCTTCTCGTCCTGCACGCAGTGCGGCCATCCCCACAGCACCTGGCCCTCGTGCAGCGCGGCGATGTCGTCGTGCATCGGTTTGGGCAGCAGCACGACGTCGCACTCGGCGAGGAGTCGCTCGCGCGAGCGCAGGCCGGCCACGAGGGGGCGCAGCGCGTCGTCGGCGACGCCGAACCGTCGGCCGTAGCCCTGTTCGAGGAAGATCCTCTCGCGCAGCTCCGGGGCGATCCGTTCGAGGTGGCTGGGGTGCAGGGGCAGCCGGAACTCGTTCTCCTTGTGAGAGGAGGCAAGCACTCCGAGACTCAACAGGCTCATGTGGGGCGGCTCATTTCCGACCGGACGCGATGTGCTCCGGCCTTGCCGTTCCCCGAGGGCGACGCCGAAATGGATGACGGCGTGCGAGGTGCGCTCGGTACCGCCACCGTACTCCGGTGCCGGCCGCTCAGCGCCCGCCGCTCGTTTGAGCTCGAAGGATCCACAGGTCCAGGTCTGGAGGACGTCTGAAAGACCTGTCAGCGGGCTGGTCCTGCGAGGCGGCGCACGAGGAGCATGGCCTCACCGCTTGACCGCCAAGCCAGTCACGGACTGTCTACAGACTCACGTGCACGTCCTGCCGAGAGCATCGACTTCCAGGACCGGTTCCGCTTGAAGGGCAGCTCGAAGATTTCGGCGAACAGCCATGCCGCCAGGACCGAAGCGGGCAGTCCCAGCACCAACGTGAAACAGAATCTGGGCAGTCCGGCCGATACGTAATGCGGGGCGATTTTCCGTACGACGACCATGATGATCGGCAGGTGAATGAGGTAGAGGCTGTACGAGAAGTTGCCGAGGCTGCGCATGGGGCGTGTGGCCAGGAGCCGGGTCAGAAATACGGGGCGCCCGGTGGCGACCGCCGCGATGAACATCGTCATGGCGGGCGCGATGGCGAGATCCACCCAGAAGTAGTGGTGCACCGTCCAGGCCGAACCCTTGACGGCAATGACCGACAGGACCGGTATGACGGCCAGGGCGGCGAGCCAATGCCACGGCAGGCGACGGATCTTCTCCCGGGCGACAAGGATGCCCGCGCCGACCAGGCCGGCGACGAATACGGGGGCGAGATTCGGGGCCAGCCAGTTGTTGCCCTCGACCGGGGAGGCGTTCTGCGCCAACAGGCCGCGTGCGACCGCGAGCAGGGCCACGCCCGCGACGAGGATCACCGCCCCCCACCGCCGTCGGACGTAGAGCAGGACCGGGAAGAGCAGATAGAGCTCCGCCTCCACTGCGATCGACCAGAACGCACCATTTGGCGTGGGGGCGGTGAAAACATCCTGGAGTACGAGGCCGTACACGAGAATTGTTCTGCCGTTCGGCGGCCCATGATGCGAGGCCGGCACCAGGAAGAATGCGACCAGCAGGCTCAGTGCGAGTGCCGCCCAGTACGGCGGAAGGATGCGCCAGGCCCGCCGCCGTAGGAACCGCGAAACGCTGCCCTGCTGCCAGCCCTTGCGTGCCGGAGAGATGGCCAGCGAGAAACCGGACAGCACGAGGAAGAAGACGACGGCGAGGCGTCCGTACATCAGCCAGCCCAGCCAGGAGGGGCCCGAGTTCTCGGGAAAACCTGGGAAGGTCAGCAGCCAGCAGTGAAAGAGGACGACGTACAGCGCAGCCAGGCCGCGGAGCCCGTCAAGGCCCTGCAGGTGACTGGCGCCGTTCGCTTCAGCAGTCCTGTCCGCCTGCTGCACCAGGACGGCCGCCTCGGGACCGTTGCTGTCGGTGCGACTCGACGTCAATAAAATTGCTCGGCCCTGCCTCTCGTGGTCCGAGTGGCACATCACCACCCACAGTGACTCATACGTCGCCTGCAGCAAGGAGGTTCAAGGGGCGGGCAGGACGGAGTCCTCGGCGCAGTGGAAGTGCGGTGAGCATGACGAAGATGGCGAAGACGGTGATGGGCAGCAGCCCGACGGGACGTAGATAAGCCATCGGATGCGCCAGGACGGCATTCCATGTGACGTCCCAGTTGGCGGCCAGGTCCGTGAGCATGACCGCGGCAGCGAGCAGTGTGCTGTCCGGGCGGGCCCGGATGATCAGCAGGGCGACGAGCGGATCCAACAGCAACAGTGCGTGGAATATCAGCTGGATGGGCATCGGCGCGTAGCTGTAGGCATGCAGCCCGCCCGTCGCCAGGAAGTACGCGTGCGCTCCCATTCCTTCCAGGAAGCCGATGACGTACGCCCCCGCCACACACCGGACCCATACCGGACGATCCCCCCATCGCATGGCGATCACCCTAGCTGTTCTGTCCACGGAGGTTGGTGACACAGGTCTCGGCTGAGGGATCTTGAATTGAGTGAGGGCCTTCTGGCCTGGTGTGGATTGCGACATCTGCACCGGCGACCAGAGAGGCCCTCTTGCCCCACCG
>NZ_JARHTP010000021.1 GCF_029223485.1 Streptomyces coacervatus
CTCCGCCGCGAAGTCCTCCAGATCACACCGGACCGCGGCCAACTCCCCACCCATCACAACAGGTCAACGGAACAAGAGATCAAACGGACACGCCACCGGCGAGTGAACCTGACCAGGCCCTACTAGGACTCCGGCTCCAGCTCGGCGAGCCTCGCCACCGTCTCCTCGTCCAGCTCCGACAGTGCCCGCAGCTGTTCCGGCGTGACCCCGTCGGGAATCGGCACGGGCGCGGGCGTCCTGAGCGGCGGCTGCCAGCCCTCGGCGGCCGTCCAGCGCCGTACGACACGGGCGGGCGCCCCCGCCACCACGGCATGGTCGGGCACCACGCCCCGGACCACGGCGCCGGCGGCCACGACCACGTTCCGCCCGATCCGCGCACCCGGCAGGATCACCGCACCGGTGCCGATCCAGCAGCCCGGCCCGATCTCCACCGGCTCCATGCGCGGCCACTGCTTGCCGATGGGCTCGTGCGGATCGTCGTACGAGTGGTTCGTGGACGTCACGTACACATACGGCCCGAAGTAGCAGTCGCTGCCGATGGTGACCGTCGTGTCGGCGATGACATGGCTGCCGCGGCCGAGGACGACACCGTCGCCGATCCGGAGGATGGGGTCGGGGCCGAGGTCCAGGTCGGGCATCAGCCCGGCGGTGAGGGTGACCTGCTCGCCGACGATGCAGTGGGAGCCGATGTGGATCCAGGGCTCGCCGAAGACCGTGCCGAGCGGGAAGGCGAGGCGGGTGTGGGGTCCCAGTGCGCCGAAGCGGAACCGTCCCGGGTACTCCGCGGAGACCGAGCCCGTGCGCTGCACCCAGGCCCAGCCCGCATGGACGGCGCGCTGGGTGAGGTTCCGCCGCCAGGATGAGAACGTGTTCTTGCTCTTCGGCACCCGCTCACCGTACTCAGCGTGAGGTGCACCCAAGAGGTCGTGGGGCTGTGATCTTCACCCCACGAGCCCCGGCGGGTCCCGACGGGTCCCGACGCATGTCGCAGGGGCACACACCGCCGCGGTGCGGTTCACCCGCAACGGATGAGGCGGTCGGGCCAGGGCCGTGGTGCGGTGGTGGGATGAGCTGGTACGGCATCGTGCGACCCCCCGACCTCGTCAGACCCTTCGGCCTCGTGAAACGCGTGGCGGGGTTCGCGCTGGGGACCGCCGGCTCGGTGGCCGACCGGGTGGTCCGGACGGTGACGGCGGCCGTCGTGGACCGCCTCGACCTGGACGGACTCGCCGCCCGGATCGACGTGAACCGCATCGCCGACCGGGTGGACGTGATGCGCGTGGCGGGGCGGGTGGACGTCGACCGGATCGCCGATCAGGTGGATGTCGACCGGATCGCCGACCGGGTGGACGTGGACCGGGTCGCGGCCCGGGTGGATGTGGAGCAGGTGGCGGGGCGGGTCGACGTCGACGGCATCGCGGAGCGACTCGACCTCGACCGGATCGTTGAACGGATCGACATCGACCGGATCGCCGCGCGGCTGGATATGGACGCCGTGATCGCCCGAGTCGATCTGGTCGAGCTCACCAGAGCCGTGCTGGAGGAGATCGACCTCGGCCGGATCGTGCGGGACACCAGCGGCGGGATGGCCGAGGAGACGGTCGACGCACTCCGGTCGCGCAGCATGCGGGCCGACCGGAGAGTGAACCGCGTCGCCGACCGGCTGCTGCACCGGTCCGGCGCGGCCCCGGCGCAGACCGACGGCCATGGGCCGCCGCTCGGGCAGTCGCCGTGACAGGGGAGGACGACCGGTTCGCCGTGCCACGGGAGAGCGACCGGTTCGCCGTGCCACGGACGAGCGACGGGGTCGTCGAGCCGCGCGAGGGCAACCAGGTAATCGAGCCACGCGAACGCGACCGCGGCGTCGATCCACCCGAGGGCAACCAGGCCGTCGAGCCACGCAAGGACGACCAGGGCATCGAGCCACCCGAGGGCAACCAGGCCGTCAAGCCACGCAAGGACGACCAGGCCGTCGAGCCACCCGAACGCAACCGCGGCGTCCAGCCACCCGAGGGCGACCAGGAGCAGGCCCCGGAGGTCGATGCGGCCGGCATCGTGTCGCGGTGCCTCGCGGGGCTGGTCGATGCGCTCGTGGTGGCGGGCATCGGTGTCGCCCTGCAGCTTGCGTTCGGCGGACTGCGGCTGCTCGTCACCGGGCCGCCGATGCGCATGCCCGACCTCTCCGCCTGGCTGACGGGTGTGCTCGGCTGGGCCATCGCCGTGCTCTACCTCGCCGTGAGCTGGGCCTCGACCGGCGGCACCGTCGGTGACTGGCTGTTGGGGCTGCAGGTCACCGGCCGCGCCGGGCGGCTGCTCGGTGTCCCCCGCGCACTGCTGCGGTCCGTGCTGTGCGTCGCGTTCCCGGTGGGCCTGTTCTGGATTCCCTTCAGCCGGCGCCACGCATCGGTCCAGGACGTCGTGACGGCCAGCTGGGTGCGGTATCACCGGTTCTGACGTGCGCTCACCGGTCAGTTCTCCGCAGGGGCGGTCACGCCCTTCCCCCGCGGCAGCAGGGCCGCGGTGCCGAGGCCGCCGAGACCGATGACGCCCAGGACGATCATCGCGGTGGCGTACGCGCCGAAGGCGGGGTCGGCGACCAGGATGGTGCCGGCGACCGCCGTGCCGACCGAGGAGCCGAGGTTGGACACGCTGCGGGACAGACCGGAGATCTCGCCCTGCCGGCCCTCCCCGAAGCTCGACTGCACCACGTTGACCGACGGCGTCAGCATCACCCCGAGCCCCAGGCCGATCAGCAGCAGTCCGGGCGTGAACGCCCAGGCGCTGGACGCGTCCTCGGCCATGGCGACGAGCACCCCGATGCCGCAGACCGTCACGGCGAACCCGGCCATGACGAGGGTGCGTTGCTCCCGCCGCCTGGCGAAACGCTCTGCGCCGAGCGAGGACGCGAGCAGACCCAGCGTGGCGGCCGTGAAGACGACTCCGGTGCGTACGGCGTCGTAGTGGCGCACGACCTGCAGATAGGCGGCCACCGTGAACGAGACACCCATCAGGATCAGCCATTGGATGTGCTGGGTGACCAGGCCGAGGTTGGAGGTGCGGTTGCGGAACAGGCTCAGGGAGAGCAGCGGTTCGTAGCCGGTACGCTCCCTCACCCGCGACCGGCGCAGGAACCAGGCCAGCACGAGCACGCCGGCCAGCAGCAGACCGGCCGCCAGCCAGCCGTTGTCGTCGGTGGCCAGGATGCCCATGACCAGCAGCACGAGACCGGCGGCCGACAGAACCGCCCCGCCGGTGTCGAAGTCCCGCCCGGGATCCGGCGGCAGTGGGTCCTCGACCCGGCGGCTCAGCACGATGATCACGACGACCACCAGCGCCTGGAAGACGAACGCCGCCCGCCAGCCGAGCAGCGAGGTGATGAGCCCGCCGATCAGCGGCCCTGCGGCGGCGCCGATGCCGCCCAGCGCCATGACGGCGCCGAACGCGCGGGCGCGCGAGGTGACGTCGGTGAACAGCAGCGTGGTGAGGATGTAGACCGGCGGGATGAGCAGGGCCGTACCGATGCCTTCGAGGATCGAGTAGCCGAGGATGAGCACGCCGAGGCCCGGGGCCGCCGCGCAGAGCAGGGCGCCGGCGCCGTACACGACGAGCCCGGCCACCAGGCACCGCTTGCGGCCGTGGCGGTCGGTGAGCTTGCCGCCGGGGATCATCAGGGCCGCCATGACGAGCAGGAACGACGTGATCGCGATCTGCACGCCCTGGACGGTGGTGTGCAGATCCTTGCTGATGTCGGTGATCATCACGTTCATGTTGGAGCCGGCGAAGCTGCAGACGAACTGCGCCAGGGCGAGCGGGGCGAGGATCCGTCGCGCACTGCTCCGCGGCGGGCCCGGACGGCCCGCGGAGATGGGGCTGGACGGCATGGCCATGGCTGCTCCCGGGCGTTGGGCCTGAGCACCCGGAACGTCCGCCCCCGAGCGCTCGAAACCCGGCCATGGTCGATGGCCGCCGATCATCCGTCATCACCCTTGTGAGGTGACGTCCGGGGCTTGGGCGCAGAGTAGAAGTGTGGACAAAGGGCCGCGACCTGCGGCCGTCCCGAAGACGGAGGCCCTCCCATGGCCACCACGACCACGAAGCACCATCGCTCGGAAGGCGTCCGGGCGGCAGCCGGCGGGCTGACGGCCTTCGCCTGCGTGATGCTGATCATGTGCGGAATCCTCGACATCTTCCGCGGCATCATGGCCATCGCGGACGACGAGGTCTTCATCAACACCCGCAACTACGTGTTCAAGTTCGACCTGACCAGCTGGGGCTGGATCCATCTGGGCCTCGGGGCGGTCGCGGTGGCCGTCGGCATCGGCCTGGCCATGAGGACGACCTGGGCCCGGGTGATGGGCGTGGGCATCGCGGCGCTGCTGATCATCGCCAACTTCCTGTCCATCCCCTACTACCCGTTCTGGTCACTCTCCCTGATCGCGCTCTACGCCTTCATCATCTGGGGCCTGTGCGTGGTGGAACCCGATACGGAGTACTGAGATCCGGAGGCGACACGCATGGCGGACGAACGAGCCGAGCGGATCGCCGAGTTCATCGCACCTCTGCGGGTGCGGCCGGGGTCGAAGGTGGACCTGTCCACCGACTTCGACCCCGGCTACAAGGCGGGCATCGCCGGCAAGAAGGACGGCCGGGAACTGCTGAAGACCGGAGTCGAGCTGCTGGCCGACTACCAGCGGCGGCTGGCGGCCGAGGGCAGATACGGGGTGCTGATGTGCCTGCAGGCCCTGGACGCCGGCGGCAAGGACGGCACGATCCGGCACGTGATGAGCGGGGTGAACCCGCAGGGCGTCCATGTGTCGAACTTCAAGGTGCCCTCCAGCGAGGAACTCGACCACGACTACCTCTGGCGCTACGCATGCCGACTGCCCCGGCGGGGCGAGATCGGCATCTTCAACCGCTCGCACTACGAGGAGGTCCTGGTGGTGCGGGTGCACCCCGAGCTCCTGGACCGGCAGCGGCTGCCGGACAAGGCGAAGCGCAAGGGCGTGTGGCGGCGGCGCTACCGGGAGATCAACGACTGGGAGCGCTATCTGTACGACAACGGCTTCCGGATGGTGAAGCTGTTCCTGAACCTCTCCAAGGAGGAGCAGCGCACCCGCTTCCTCAAACGGATCGACGTACCCGAACGCAACTGGAAGTTCTCCGCGGCGGACGCCCGTGAGCGCTCCTGGTGGGACGACTACCAGGACGCGTTCTCCCGCCTGCTCTCCGCCACCAGCACCCGGTGGGCGCCGTGGTACGTGATCCCGGCGGACCACAAGTGGTTTGCGCGCATCTCCGCGGGCGCGGTGCTCGCCCACACCCTGATGGACATCGACCCCCAGTATCCGGAGGTCGGCGAGAAGGCCCGGCACGAACTGTTCGTGGCGAAGGAGGAGTTGGTCGCCTCGGCACCGCCCGGTGCGCCGGCCGACCCGTACAAGGCGAAGGCCGAGGCCGACAAGAAACGGAGGAAGGGACGATGACCGCACCGGCCGACCCGGTCTCCTCGCAGCCGGCCACGCCCTGGTACGCGCAGCCGCCCGACACGGTGGCGAAGGCCCTCGGCGTCGACCCGGCCACCGGTCTGACCACCGCGCAGGCGGCCGAGCGGCTGAGCCGGGACGGTCCGAACGCGCTCCCCGAGGAGCAGCCGAGGCCGACCCTGCTCCGGGTGCTCGACCAGTACCGCAGCTACATGCAGATCATCCTGGTCGCCGCCGCGATCGTGTCGCTGCTCATCCAGGAGTGGGCCACCGCGGTGCTGCTGCTCGTCCTGACCGTGATCAACGCGGCCATCGGCATGCGTCAGGAGGGCAAGGCGGAGAGCGCCGTGAACGCCCTCAAGTCGATGATGAAGGCGACCGCGCGGGTACGGCGGGACGGCACGGAGAGGGAGATCCCCGCGGAGGAGGTCGTCGTCGGGGACGTCGTACTGATCACCGCCGGGGACGACGTGCCCGCCGACGGGCGGCTCGTCACCGCGAGCGCCCTGCAGATCGACGAGTCGGCGCTGACCGGCGAGAGCACGCCCGCCGCGAAGGAGAACGGGACGCTGCGGGGCGAGGGGCTGGGGCCCGGGGACCGTACGAACACGGCGTTCATGAACACGCCGGTCACCCACGGCAGCGGCACCATGATCGTCACCGGGACGGGCTCCGGCACCGAACTGGGCAAGATCTCCGGGATGTTGTCGGCCACCGAACGCGAGGCATCGCCGCTGACCAGGGAGTTGGACCGGCTGACGCTGTGGATCGCGGGGGCGGCCGGGCTGACGATGATCGTGATGTTCGTGCTGGGTCGCAGCCGCGGCGAGGCATGGGACGCGCTGTTCGTGAGCGCGGTGTCGCTGGCGATCGCGGCCGTCCCCGAGGCGCTGCCGACGGTGACCCAGACGATCCTGTCGCTCGGCGGCCTCGACCTGGCCCGGCGCCACGCGATCGTGAAGGACCTGCCGTCGGTGGAGACGCTGGGCTTCACCTCGGCGATCAACTCCGACAAGACCGGCACGCTGACGCTGAACCAGATGACCGCCGTGGAGGTCGTGGACGCCTTCGACCGCTACACCGTCTCGGGCACCGGCTACGGCCTCGAAGGCCGGGTCCATCATGCGGCCGGGCGCTCGTCGGACATCGAGGACGCGATCCTGCCGTACCTGGTGGCGAGCGACGCGAGGCTGGTGGACGGCCGGGTGGTGGGCGACCCCACCGAGGGCGCGCTGCTGGTGCTCGGCCACAAGGCGGGCCTCGACGTCGAGGCGACCCGCGAACGCTACCCGCGGCTCGCCACCCTGCCCTTCGACCCCTCGTACAAGCTGATGGCCACCTTCAACGCGGCCACCGATGCACGCGGCCGGGAGGTCGTCCGCTGCTTCGTGAAGGGTGCGGCGCCCGCTGTGATGGGGCGCGCGGCAACAGCCCTCTCGGAGGGTACGGCGATCCCCTGGGACGCCGATCTCGACAAACGGGCGCACGAGCAGATGGAGCGCATGGAGCGGGAGGGCCGCCGGGTGATGGCCGCCGCCACCCGTGACCTCGACCCGGGCGACTTCACGGCCGACGACGATCTGCTCGCACAGGTCACCGGGCTGCAGATGACGAGCCTGGTCGGCATGGAGGACCCGCCGCGCGAGGAGTCCCGGCGGGCGGTGGAGGGCGCCCGGACGGCCAACATCCGGGTGCGGATGGTGACCGGCGACGACGTCGTCACCGGTGCCGCGATCGCCGAACAGGTGGGCATCGAGGGGGAGGCGATCCTCGGCTCGGACTTCGCCGCCCTGCCGGAGGCGGAGCGGCTGGAGCGCATCGACGGCATCGGCGTGATCGGCCGGGTCGCCCCCGAGCACAAGGTGCTGCTCGCCGATACGCTGAAGGCGAAGGGCGAGGTGGTGGCGATGACCGGCGACGGGGTCAACGACGCCCCCGCCATCAAGGCGGCGGACATCGGCATCGCCATGGGCTCCGGCACAGAGGTGGCCAAGAACGCCGGCCGGCTGATCCTGTCCGACGACAACTTCGCCACGATCGTCTTCGCGGTCGAACAGGGCCGCAAGATCTACGACAACCTCACCAAGTACATCCGCTTCGTCCTGGTGCTCCTGGTCGTGTTCGTGCTGACCTTCCTCGGCGCGGCCCTGTTCGACATCGCGGACGGCGAGCCGTTCTCGCCGGCCCAGGTGCTGTGGATCCACTTCTTCGTCAACGCGGCCTTCGGCTTCGCCCTCGGCTTCGACCGGGTCAGTCCGGGGCTCATGACACGGCGTCCGCGACCGCGCGGCGAGCCGGTCATGACGGCGGGTCTGATGGTGACGGTGGGGCTCGCCGGACTGGCGATCACGATCGGTCTGCTGTCGATGATCAAGCTGGGCGAGTCGCGCTTCGACAGCGCCGCCGTCGGCAACTCGATCGCGTTCACGTCGTTCGCGCTCTGCCTGATCGTGGCGGCCCTGGAGTGCCGGAGCGAGACCGGGACGGTGCTGACGACGTCGACGTTCGACAGCAGGCAGATGAACCGGGCGGTGTTCGGCGAGTTCGCCCTCGCCGTACTGGCGACCCAGACGGACGTCTTCAACCGGTTGCTCGGCACGACTCCCCTGACCGTGGGCCAGTTCGGGTGGGCGCTGCTGCCGGCGCTGGCCCTGCTCGGGCTGTGGGAGGCCGGCAAGGCCGTGGCCCGACGACGGCGGCCGGTGCCCGTCCCGGACGGCTGAGCAGCCGAAGTCGCCGTGGAGGACCCGATGCCGGCTGAGGACACGAGACACCGCTTCATCCCGCCGGGGCTGCGCACCCTCCTGGCCTACCGGCGGGAGTGGCTAGTCAAGGACGTCGTCGCGGGCGTCGTCCTGACCACGCTGCTGGTGCCGCAGGGCATGGCCTACGCGGAGCTGGCGGGGCTGCCCGCGATCACCGGTCTGTACACGTCGGTGCTGTGTCTGCTGGCGTACGCCGTCTTCGGGCCGTCCCGGATCCTGGTGCTCGGCCCGGACTCCTCGCTCGGCCCGATGATCGCGGCGACGGTGCTGCCACTGATCGCCTCCGGCGGGGACAGCGGGCGGGCCGTGGCGCTGGCGTCGATGCTGTCGCTGATGGTCGGCGCCATCACGGTGCTGGCCGGCGTGTGCCGGCTGGGCTTCATCGCGGACCTCATCTCCAAGCCCACCATGATCGGCTACATGAACGGGCTGGCGCTGACGATCCTGATCGGGCAGCTGCCCAAGCTGTTCGGCTTCAAGACGGACGCCGACGGGCTGATCGAGGAGTTCGGCGCCTTCTTCCGGGGCCTGGCCGACGGGAAGACGGTGCCCGCGGCGCTGGCGGTGGGGGCCACGGGGATCGTGCTGATCCTGGTGCTGCAGCGCCGGCTGCCCAAGGTGCCGGCGGTGCTCGTCATGGTGGTGCTCTCCATCGCGGCGACCTCGGTCTTCGACCTGGGCGGGCACGGGGTGAGCCTGGTCGGCGAACTGCCGCAGGGATTCCCGCCGTTGACGCTGCCGCACGTCCGCCTGGACGATCTCGCTCCGCTCTTCGGCGGGGCGCTGGGCATCGCCCTGGTGTCGCTGGCCGACACCATCTCCAATGCCTCGGCGTTCGCCTCCCGCACCGGCCAGGAGGTGCGCGGCAACGAGGAGATGACGGCGATCGGCGCGGCGAACCTGGCGGCCGGGCTGTTCCAGGGCTTCCCCGTCAGCACCAGTGGATCGCGGACCGCCGTGGCCGAGCGCGCGGGCGCCCGCAGCCAGCTCACCGGGATCGTCGGCGCGGGCCTGATCGTCCTCATGCTGGTGCTGCTGCCCGGGCTGTTCCGCAATCTGCCCCAGCCGGCGCTCGCCGCGGTGGTCATCACCGCCTCGCTGTCGCTGGCCGACCTCGCCGGCACCGCACGGCTGTGGAAGCAGCGCAGGACCGAGTTCCTGCTGTCGATCTCCGCGTTCCTCGGGGTGGCGCTGCTCGGTGTGCTGCCGGGGATCGCGGTCGCCGTCGGCCTGTCCATCCTCAACGTCTTCCGGCGGGCCTGGTGGCCGTACAACACCGTGCTGGGCCGGGTGCCGGGGCTGCCCGGCTTCCACGACATGCGCTCCTACCCGGATGCCGAGCAGCTGCCCGGGCTGGTGATCCACCGCTTCGACGGGCCGCTGTTCTTCGCCAATGCCAAGGCCTTCCGCAACCAGCTCATGCGGCTGACCCGCGACGAGCCGCCGCCCCGCTGGGTGCTGATCGCGGCCGAGCCCGTCACGGACGTGGACACGACCGCGGCCGACGAGCTGGAGGAGCTGGACGAGGCACTCAACGAGCGGGGCATCAGCCTGGTGTTCGCCGAGATGAAGGACCCGGTGCGGAGCAAGATCGAGCGCTATGAGCTGACCCGCACCATCAACCCCGACCACTTCTTCCCGACACTGGAGGCGGCGGTCGCCGCGTTCCGGGAACGAACGGGCGCGCAGTGGACGACCGTCACCGCCGGACGGCCGCCGGCGGATACCACCGGCGAACAGCCGCCCGATTGAAGGGACTTGGGCTGAGCGACCGGGTTCAGCCGTCGGCCGGCGCGATCGACAGCACATGCGTGCCCCACGCGCCCAGGTCGACGAAGAGCCCGGGTCCGGTCAGCTCGGCGCCGTCGCGGGTGTAGCGCGCGCCGTCGAGCAGCCCGGTCAACGTCCAGGTGCCGGAGCCGAGTTCGGGCCACGGCAGCGGCACCCGGCCCTGCGCCGGGGCGTCGGAGAGGTTGACGACGGTCAGGAACCGCCCGGCCGGCCCCACCCAGCCCGAGGTGATCAGGCTGTGGTGGGAGTCGTTGTCCGGCCAACCCGCGTGGCCCAGGAGCCGCCACTGTCCGCCGCGCATCCCGCTGCGGTGGACCGCGGCGAGCAACTGCTCGTGGAACGCCCGCAGTTCGGTGTCGACGGGCTCGTCCGGGCGGCGGTCCAGGAAGACGGGAAGCCGCGTGCGGCGCCCGGTGAACTGCCCCTCGTGCCACAGCGTGGCCCCGGGCAGCGTGGCGATCAGCACGGCCGCCGCCCGTTCCTTGGCGGGATGCATCGTGTGCGCGGCGCGCGGTTCGTCGTGGTTCTCCAGGAACCGCACGAGTCGGCGCTGATAGCCCTCGTCCGCCAGCAGGTGCTGCCGCACCGCTTCGGGGCTCTCGTCGATGACACGGTCGTAGAGCCGCTTGTCGTAGCAGAAGTCGAACCCCTGCTGCTGGAGGGCCCATTCGAGGTCCCAGTAGGCCTCGGCCACGAACGTCATACGGGCGTGCCGGGTGCGGACGCCGGAGATGACCGTGGGCCAGAACTCCTCCTGGGGGCGCCGCCCGGCGCGCCCGCCCCAGGTCCGTTCGAAGACGTCGTTGGTCAGCAGCATCGCCATGTCGCAGCGGACCCCGTCGCACAGGTCCCCGATGCGGCCCAGCACATCCGTGGTGGCCGTGCGCAGGGCGGGCGCGAACGCGTTGAGCTGGACGACGTCCGGCCAGGGCGCGAAGAAGGGGTCGCGGCCGCGGGCCAGGACCTTGCCGGCCACCGTCAGGAAGGCGGCCGGGTCACGGCGGGCCTCCTCGTCGCTGCCCCGCACGAAGTACTCGGGGTGCTCCCAGGTCCAGGGGTGGTCCGGCGCGACGTGGTTGGGCACGTGGTCGAGCAGCAACCCCACGCCCCGGCGGTCGAGTTCGGCGCGCGCCCCGGCCAGGCCCGCGGCTCCGCCGAGGCTCGCGTCGACCTCGTAGCGGCGGATGCAGTACGGCGATCCGGCGATCTCCTCCTCGCGGATGTCCGGGACGGCGTCGGTGAACGCCTCGCGCAGCGCCGGGTCCCGCAGCGCGATGTTGCGGCCCTCGGGGCTGCGCTCCCACACGCCCATGAGCCAGACGGCGTCGACGCCGTGCGGGGTGATCTCGTCCCAGGCGTCCTTCGGCACGTCGCGCAGTCCCGTGATGTGCCCCGTGCGAGCCGCGATCTCCCGCAGCCAGACACGAGTGTTGACCTCGTGGACGACAGGCTGGACGGGCAGCTCACCGGTCATCGCTTCGTCCTCCTGACGGGTTCGGCGAGGAAGTCGCCGGGGGTGAGGGTTCCGAAGACGGTCATCAGGGTGGCGACCAGGCCGGTCCAGCCGGTCTGGTGGGCCGCTCCGATACCGGCGCCGTTGTCGCCGTGGAAGTACTCGTGGAAGGAGATCAGGTCCCGCCAGTGCGGGTCGTCCTGGAACTTGGCCTGGCCGCCGTAGACCGGCCGGCGTCCGTCCTCGCCGCGCAGGAAGAGCCGGGCGAGCCGGTCGGAGATCTCCCGGGCGACCTCGAAGAGGGTCATCCGGGTGCCGGACCCGGTCGGGCACTCGACGGTGAGCTCGTCGCCGTAGAAGCCGTAGAGGTTGAGCAGGGCCCTGATGACGAGGGCGTTCATGGGGAACCAGACCGGGCCGCGCCAGTTGGAGTTGCCGCCGAACATGCCGGTGTCGGACTCGGCGGGCAGATAGCCGACCCGGTACTCCTCGCCGTGCACCCAGAAGCTGTAGGGGTGTTCGGCGTGGTGGCGGGAGAGGGAGCGGATGCCGTACGGGCTGAGGAACTCGTCCTCGGACAGGAGGTGGCCGAGGACGCGCAGCAGCTTCTTCTCGTCCACGACGGACAGCAGCCGCGGTCCGCCCGCCACGCCCGCCTGGGCCGATGCGAGGGTCACGGAGAGCGAGGGGTGACGGCTCGCGAAGCGGCGCAGGCGCTCGCCCAGGCCGGCCACCTTCGCCAGTTGCTGCGGGCGGAAGACGGTGGCCGCGCAGAGCGGCAGCAGGCCGACCAGCGAGCGGACCTTGAGCCGTACGGCCTGGCCGTCGGGCAGTCGCAGGACGTCGTAGAAGAAGCCGTCCTCCTCGTCCCAGAGTTCGTCACCGAGGTCGCCGACGCGGTCCATGGAGGCGGCGATCCACAGGTAGTGCTCGACGAACTTCAGGACGAGCTCCTCGTACGCCGGGTTGTGCTCGACGAGTTCGACGGCGATCTGCAGCATGGACTGGCAGTACAGGGCCATCCAGGCGGTGCCGTCGGCCTGTTCGAGGGTGCCGCCGGTGGGCAGCGGGGCGCTGCGGTCGAAGACGCCGATGTTGTCGAGGCCGAGAAAGCCGCCCTGGAAGACGTTGCGGCCACCGGGGTCCTTGCGGTTGACCCACCAGGTGAAGTTGGTCAGGAGCTTCTGGAAGGCCCGTTCGAGGAAGGCGTGGTCGGCGTGGCCGGTGGTGCGTTCCTCCATCATGTAGACGAAGTAGGCGGCCCAGGCGTGCACCGGCGGATTGACGTCCGCGAAGTTCCACTCGTAGGCGGGGATCTGGCCGTTGGGGTGCAGGTAGGCGTCCTGCAGGAGCAGTTCCAGCTGCTCCTTGGCGAAGCGGATGTCCACCGTCGACAGCGCCACGGTGTGGAAGGCCAGGTCCCAGGCGGCGAACCAGGGGTACTCCCATTTGTCGGGCATGGAGACGATGTCGTCGCTGACCATGTGGAACCACTCGCGGTTGCGCACACCGGGGCGGGGCAGGCTCCACGGGTCCAGGCCGTGCTCGTTCAGCCAGGCCTCCAGGTCGAAGAGGTAGTACTGCTTGGTCCACAGCATGCCGGCGAGCGCCTGCCGCAGCACCCGGGCCTCGTCCTCGCTCGCGCCCTTGGGCGTCAACTCCCCGTAGAAGGCGTCCGCTTCGGCGATGCGGTCCTTGAACACCGTGTCGAAGCCGCGGGCCAGGGACAGCTGGGTGCCGGAGGGACCGAGGCGGAGCCGCAGCGTCTCGGAACCTCCGGCGGGGAGGGTGAGGATGTGGTGCGCGGCGGCCCTGGTGCCCTCCCGGGCCGGGTTGAGGGCGCCGCTCTCGCCGTCGACGACATGCCGTCCGATGCCGTCCTTGACGTACGGCGAAGCGTTGGGCGTGCCGAAGAGCCGCTCGTTGTTCGTCTCGTTCTCCGTGAACAGCACTGGCACCGAGGCGGCGAACCGGCAGTCGTAGCTGCCCAGTTCGGGATGGACCGCACGGACGGTGGTCGTGCCGCGGGGGCCGTCGACCGCACTCAGCTGCGGCTTCTCGGCGCCGTTCGGGTGCCAGGACCATGTGTTGCGGAACCACAGGGTGGGCAGCACGTGCACGGTCGCCTCGTCGGGACCGCGGTTGGCGACGGTGATCCGGGCCAGCACGTCGTCGAAGTCCGCCTTGGCGTACTCCACCGTCACGTCGAAGTACCGGTCGTCGTCGAAGACACCGGTGTCGAGCAGCTCGTACTCGAAGTCCTGCTTGGTCCGCGCCGTGTTGACGGCCACCAGGTCGGTGTACGGGAACTCGCCCTGCGGGTACTTGTACAGATACTTCAGGTACGAGTGACTGGGTGTGCTGTCGAGGTAGAAGTAGTACTCCTTGACGTCCTCGCCGTGGTTGCCCTCGCTGTTGGTGAGGCCGAAGGCGCGCTCCTTGAGGATCGGGTCGCGCCCGTTCCACAGGGCGAGCGCCAGGCACAGCCGCTGCTTTTCGTCGCAGATGCCGCCGAGGCCGTCCTCGCCCCAGCGGTAGGCACGGGAGCGCGCATGGTCGTGGGGGAAGTACGACCACGCGTCACCCCCGTCGCTGTAGTCCTCGCGGACCGTGCCCCACTGACGCTCACTCAGATACGGCCCCCACAGCCGCCACCGTCCCTTGTCATCGCCCTTCGGGCCGATGCGCTCACCGCTCGTCCGCGCGCTCATCCCCACGCTCCCTGAGGCAGATCTACCGGGCGGTGTCAGTCTGTTGGGGGCTCTTCGCGGGTGCCTCACCTGCCGCGGGTGAGGGGGCGCCGCGCGCGAGAAGGGTGACCGTCACCTCGTATGCGGCGAGGACAAGCGCGACGACGAGCAGGCCCGTCCACGAGGACAGCAGGAGGGCACAGAGCGCGGCGGCCGCGATCCCGCAGACGCGCAGCACATCGGCGTGGTCCCGGATCCACGCCGAGACATCGGTCTCCCGGGTGAGGCGCCTGCCGGTGTTCGCGGCGAAGCGGCCCGTGGCCCGGGCGCCCTGCATGCTGTAGCGCCGCAGGCCGACGGGCAGCCGTCCGGGGCCGACGAGATACGCCACGACGGCTGTGGCCACGCCCACGACGAGGAGTTGGTCGCCCCGTTCGCGCAGGGTGGTGAACACCGTCCAGAGCACGGCGCGTACGCCGTCCCGGTAGACGCCGTCCGGTACCTGACCGAGGATCTGGTCCCGCACGGCGCGCAGCACACTGGACAGCACGACCGTGCACACCACGAGCCAGAGCCCGAGCTGCAGCACGCTCCGGCGGCGGTCGGGCGAGATCCACAGCGCGAGGGCGAGCAGCAGGACCGTGCCGATCAGCAGGCCCACCAGACCGCGCTTGAACAGGACGACGGCGTCCTGGAGTTGGCCGAGTTCCTGCCGGTTGTAGAGCCTGACCTGGGCGAAGTCGTCGGGGAGGTTGACACCGAGGGCTTTTTCGATCCGGTCGTGCAGACCGGGTGGGAGCTGCCCCGAGGAGAGCTCGGGCAGGTCCGGCTTCTTGCCGAACAGGGTGGGGAGTCCGTCCTCCAGTGCGTTGAGGGCGTTGTTGACCATCGGCAGCAGGTTCAGGGTCACCGTTTCGCCGCCGACGCGCACGTTCTCGTTGCGCTTCTCCAGTACGGCGACGATGCGGGCGTGGGCGGAGCGGTTCGTGGCCCGCCACAGGGCCTGGAACTGCTCTGTCCTGATCAGCTTGGAGACCGTGTCCTTCATGTAGTCGTGCACCGCGCCCGTCACGGGTGCGGCAAGGAAGGACGCCCGTGGCGGCAGTGCCTCGGACAGCCGTTGCTGCACGTTCAGTTGGTCGAAGATCTGGTCCGTCAGATACGTGGAGACGGCCGCGTTCACGGCCGGGTTCTTCGGCAGCGGTCCGACCGTCGCGACCCAGCGGCCGGTGTTCAGGGTCGTCCGCGCGCCCCACACCCCCACGACCGACGTGACAGCGAGGACCGCGACGAGCGCGACCAGCAGCGCGGCAACCACGCGCCGCACGACCAGCAGCCGGGACCGGCGCCGCTGCTCACCGCCGATCCGGGCCCGCAGCTCGGCGAGTTCGGCGCGCAGACGCTGCAGTTCGCTCTCGTCGTCGGCGGCCGACGGCGTGTTCCGCTGGGCTGCCTGGGCTGCCTGGTCCTGGTCCTGGTTCATGGGTCTCGTACCTCCACGCCCACGGTCGCGCCCGCCGCGTTGGCCGGCCCTCACCTTCGGCGGGTGACGCGGAGGGGCCGCGGGATCGGCTGGATGGAGACCGCCTCGCCATCACGTCGAAGGGAGCGGCCATGACCGGGATCGGGCCGGTACAACTGCTGACGGTCGGGTTCGGACCCGACGCGAAGTTCGAGGGAAGGATCGTGGACGAGCTCTGGGCGCTGGAGCGCAGCGGCGAAATCCGCGTCCTCGACCTGCTCTTCGTGCAGAAGGAGCCGAGCGGCGACCTCGTCACCGCCGACTACCAGGCGGAGGGCATGGGAGACACCGTTGCCGCGCTGCTCGGCATTCCGCGCCGGGTCGTCAGGAAGGCAGCGGCGACGTTCCCGTCCCTGTCCGAGGGCAACGCCTTCGGGCTCGCCCTGGACCAGATCCGGGACATCGCACGGGAGCTGGAGCCCGGCACCGCGGCCGGGTTCGTGCTGCTGGAGCACACCTGGGCCAGGGATCTGCGAGCGGCGATCCGCGAGTCCGGCGGAGTGCCCGTGGCCGAGGGCTTCCTCACGGAGGAGGTTCTCGAAGCGGTGGTCGCAGAGCTCGCCGATGCCATGGCACGGCTCGACGACGCCACCGAGGAACACAGCCATGAGGGCCGGGGGTCCGGCCCGCACACCAGGAGGTCCTGATGACCGAACTCGTCGTGCTCGGCTTCTCCGACAAGGACAAGGCCGAGGCCGTGATGCGCCTCTCGCAGGAGCTGTCCAAGCAGGAACTGCTGGACCTGGAGGACGGGGCGCTCGCCTGGCGGACCCCGGACGGCAAGATCCATGTCCGCCAGTCCTACAGCCCGACCGCGACCGGTGCCGCCGGCGGTGCCCTGTGGGGGACACTGTTCGGCCTGCTCTTCCTGATGCCGGTGTTCGGGGCTGCGGTCGGTGCCGCCACCGGGGCGGTCGCGGGAAAACTCACCGACGTCGGCATCAACGACGCGTTCATCAAGGAGATCGCCGGCACGCTGGAGCCCGGCCGGGCCGCGGTCTTCGCGCTCGTACGGCGTTCCACGCCCGACCGGGTCCGGGAGGCGCTGCGCCCGTTCCAGCCCACCGTGCTGCGCACCTCGCTGACCAAGGAGCGGGAGGAGGAGCTGGTCTCCGCGCTCCAAGGATGAACAACTGACCGTTGTACCAAGTTCACCCGGGTGAGATGGGGCATTCGTCCTGGGCCCCCGCCCGGGTGGGACCACACTCGTCTGACGTGCACCAGCCAGCTCCGAGACCGAGGTGGCGACGATGGACGAGTGGAGCAAGCGGCAGCGGCCGCCGGGAACGCATGTCATCTCCCCGGCGACCGCCCTCCCGCCCCGGGTCGGTGTGCCTCCCCTGCCGACGTGGCTCGTCCCCCGGCCCCGGTTGACGGACCGTCTCTCCCGTGGGGTGCTGGGGCCTTTGACCGTGGTGGTGGGCCCCGTGGGTGCCGGGAAGTCGGCACTCGTCGTGGAATGGGCGCACACCCGGGACGCGCCGGGCCCGGTGGCCTGGGTCACCTGTGACGGTGCGGGAGAACTGCCCGACGTCTTCTGGGCCCGGGTGCGGGCGGCCCTGCGCGAGGCGGGTGTGGATCTGCCACTGCTGTCGGGCGTACCCCGCCCACGGACCGCCGCCTCCGCCGCCTGTGCGGCCTCTCCTCCGTCTCTCGCTTCCGCCCCAGCCTCGGCCTCTGCTCCCGCATCCGCGGCCGAATGGCCTCTGCTCGTGGCAGCGCTCGCCGCCGGGCTCGCCGCCCGCGAGGATCCCGTCGTGCTCGTGCTGGACGACTTCCAGCCGGAGACCGGCTCGCCGGTCGCGGAGGGAATGGTCTGTCTGCTCCGGCACGCGGCCCCGGTGCTGCGCGTGGTCGTGGTCTCGCGCCGGGACCCGCCGCTGCACCTGCACCGCCACCGGCTGGCCGGTGAGCTCGCCGAGGTGCGCACCGCCGACCTCGCCTTCGACGACCGGGAGACGGCCGCCCTGCTGGCCCAGCACGGCGTCGAGGTGCCCCGGCAGGTGGTGAGCACACTGCGGAAACGGGCGGACGGCTGGGCGGCGGGCCTGCGGCTGGCGGCCATGTCCATGGAGGAACACCCCCAACCGGAGCAGTTCGTGGGGCAGTTCGCAGGCGATGACGAGGCGGTCGTCAGCTACCTCGTCGAGGAGGTCCTCGACGGACAGAGCCCGGCCATGCGCAGGCTGCTGCTGACGACCAGCGTCCTGGAACACCTCAACGCCGAACTGGCCACCGAGCTCGCGGGCAAGGAGGCCGGGGCGCAGTTCGCGGCCCTCGTCCGGCAGAACTCCTTCCTCCAGTACGCCGGCAACGGCTGGTACCGCTGCCACCGGATGTTCGCCGACGTGCTGCGGGTACGCCTGCGTCACGAGGCGCCGGGCCTGCTGCCCGGTCTGCACGGCCGCGCTGCCGCCTGGCTGGGCGAGCACGGCCTCCTCGCGGAGGCGGTACGGCATGCGATCACCGCGGGTGACTGGTGCTACGCCAGCCGTCTGGTCGTGCATCAGCTGGCGATCGGACAGGTCCTCGCCCTCACCGACGCCCACCTGCCCGGCGAACTGGTGGGGCTGACACCCGCCGACGTCCGGGGGCTGCCCCCGCATTCGCCCGACCCGGAGACCGCACTCGTCGCCGCGGCGGCGGCCCTGCGCCGGGGCGAGGAACCGGTGTGCGCTGCTGCCCTGGAGCTCGCCGACCGTCTGGTCGGGGAGCTGCCCCGGGAGGAGGCCGACCGGATCGCGCGGTGCCGGCTGTCCCACGCGGTCGTCCGCATGGCCCGGGACCGGTGCCGTGATCCGCAGGCGGCACGGGCCGCGGCGGCCGACACCGGGCGCCTCTTCGCCCAGATGCCGCGCGCCCTGCTGGCGGACCGCCCCGAACTGCGGGCGCTCGCCCTGTCCATCCGCGGCCGCGCCGAACTGCGGGAGGGCGGCCTCAAGGCGGCCGAGGCCTCGCTGACCGCCGGGCTGAAGGCCGCGGGCGCCGCCGCCAACGGCATGCTGCGCCGGGACTGCCTCACCGAACTGGCGCTGCTCGAAGTACTGCGCGGGCGCTTCCGGGCCGCGGACGAACTCGCCGGGCAGGCCCAGCGGCCGCCCCTGCCGGCCTGTACGCCGGGGGATCCGTCGGGGGCGGCGCTGCACGTCGTACGGGCCTGGGTCGGCACGGCCCGGCTCGAGCCGTCCCAGGCGCGTTGTGAACTCGCCCGCGCCCAGGCCGCGTTGCGCACCGCGCCCGACCCGTTCGTGGCGGGCATCGGCTCCCTTGTCGCCCGGCTCGTCGGCGCGGTGGAGAGCGGGACGCCGCCGGCCGAGGTCGTCCCCGACGCCGCCGACTGGCTCACCGAGAGTCTGCGCCGGCCCGTACGGGAAGCGTGCGCCGCCTCACTCGGGGCGATCCGCGCCCACGCGCTGCGGCTGCCACGGGCCGACGGCCGCGCCGCCGTCACGACCGGTCGGCAGGACGACGACCGGCCGCCCGTGGACCCGCTCAGCGCCCGGGAGCAGGACGTGCTGCGGCGGCTGGCGCAGATGATGACGACGGAGGAGATCGCCGAGGAGCTCTACCTGTCGGTCAACACGGTCAAGACGCACCTCAAGAGCGTCTACCGGAAGCTCGCCGTGACCCGGCGGTCGGCCGCGGTACGGCGAGCTCGCGAACTCGAACTGCTCTGACTGCTCTGACTGCTCTCAGGGGTCTCCTGCCGGGCTCCGTGGGTCACAGGAGCCGCAACTGCCTCGCCCGGTCGAGGGCTTCAGTGCGCGAGGAGACTCCGAGCTTGCGGTACACAGCGCGCGCATGGCTCTTCACCGTGTTGTGCGAGATGAAGAGCTCCGAGCCGATCTGGCGCAGCGGCACATCCTCCTGGAGCCTCACAAGGACGGCGTGCTCACGTTCCGTCAGGATGCCGGCCGGTGTCACGGGGTCCTGGCGGCCCCGGCCGTTCTGGGGCAGGGCGGCCAGCACGGCTGACGCCTCGTCCACCAGCGCACCCGCACTGCGCGGGTCGCCCACGGCGCCCGCGATGTCCACCAATGTGTCGGCCACCCACACCAGACAGGTCGCCACCACCGTGTCCACACCGGGCGCATCCGAACCGAGGGCACGCAACCGCCCGTGCAGCACGGACACCCGCCGGGCGTCCGTCCGCCGGAATGCCGCCTCCTTCCGCCCCCGTTCGCTGTCCAGCACCGCAGGCATGTCCCTCACCTCCTCCGCGGTAGGCGGTACACACCAACGGTGTGGGCCGGACGCCGGTACCGGAAGGGGCCTTACGGACTTTCCGCCAAGGAATCGGAAAATGTCAGGGGTAAGTGTCTACGTCCGTTCACCCGAAGCGGAGTCGGCGCCGCCTCGTCCGCCGGGCAGCCGCCGCACCTCGACCAATTCGAGTCCGAGGGCCTGGATGCGGTCCAGAATCCCGTACAGGGCCGCCTGGTCGAGCCCCGCGCCGTGCAGGATCGTCTCCGGCGGGTTGACCGTGACCGTGAGTTCGTCGAAGGCCGTGCGGAACGCCTGTCCGACCCGGCCCTTGATCCGGATCTCGAAGTCGCCGCCGGCGCTGCGCGCCTCACCCCGCTCAGGTCCCGGGCGTTCCTGCGCCGTACCCATGGGGTCACCTCCGCTGCCGCGGGCCGGGGACTGGGGCTTTCCTCATTCTCCCGGGCAGCGAGCCCCGCACATCACACAGCCGGGGTGACAGCGGCGGCGGACGCGGCGAGGGCCCCGCCCGGGGTCATCCAGCGCGGGTGAACCCCCACCGCCACGCCCGCGGGATGCTCCTGGCTCCCGAGGAGGAGGTGTCCGACATGGCGGAGCAGACATCGGCCGGGCAGGACCGGACCGGTACGCCCGCACCGGAGCCGCGCATCAAACCGCTGATGGTCGGCGGGGTCGTGGTCGCCGTGTGCGTGATGTTCATCGTCGGCCTGTACCAGACGGTGGTCGGCACGGCGGCGATCATCGACGACCAGTTCTACACCCGGGTGCAGGACTATCCGTACGACTACAACGTCCACTCCTGGGGCTGGTTCCACCTGATCTCCGGCGTCGTCGTCCTGGCCGCGGCCTTCACCCTCTTCAGCGGCAGGACGTGGGCGCGCATCGTGGGGATCACGGTCGCCGGGCTCAGCGCGCTGGAGAACTTCTTCTTCACGCCGTACTACCCGGGTGTGGTCGGTGATCATCATCGCGCTCGACGTGCTGATCATCTGGTCCCTGACCTCCTACGGCCACGCCCAGGCCCACAAGGTCTACGGCGCACCGCGGTGAGGCAGACCCAGCCGGGCGAGCCTGCGCCAGTCCAGCGGGGGCAGCGCCCGGCGCATTCCCGGGCGCCGGCGCGGCACCAGCACCCGCAGCGCCCGCGGCCGTAACTCGCAGCACGCGGGCACGGGCAGCGTCAGCGCCTCGCCGTCGACGCCGGCCGGTATCGACGGCCGGTCGGCGTCGACCACCACGCGGGTCGCGGTCGCCCGGGTCAGCCCGGGGGCGCGTCCGCCCCGCAGCAGCCCTGCGGCCTGCGCGGCACTGGACACATCGATGCCGACGGCGCCCAACTGGCCGCCGTCCAGGCGGGCCCGGCGGCCGAGGCCCGCGATGTCGCCCGTTCCGTAGGGGTTGTTGCTGACCAGCAGGGCCTGCAGCTCGGTGAACGTCGTCTGCCCCGCGCGGGCGGTCAGCCGCGCGCCCTTGTGCCCCAGCAGCAGGTCCGGCAGGAGCTCCAGGATGGTGCGCGTCTTGCCGTCGCGGTAGGCCGGGCTCTGCACCACCTCGGCGTAGGCGCCGAAGGACACGTTGTTGACGAAGGTGCGGCCGCCCGCCCGGCCGAGGTCGACCCGTAGCTCCACGCCGTCGGTGAGCGCGTCCAGCGCCTTGGACGGGTCGTCGCGGTCCAGGCCCAGGTCGAGGGCGAAGTGGTTGCGGGTGCCGGCCGGGATCACCAGGAAGGGCAGACCGAGCGAGGCGGCGACCTCGGCGACCAGTGCCTGGGTGCCGTCGCCGCCGGCGACGCCGAGCAGATCGGCGCCCTCGGCCGCGGCCTTCTCCCGCAGCCCGAAGCGCTCCACCTTTCCGCCGCCCGACCGAGGGTTCGTGATCAGGACGGCGTGGCGGACCGGAGACGCCGGAACCTCCGGCATGGCGACAGTGGTCTCGGCCCGGCCGAGGGCGCGCCGTCCCGCGCCGACCGCCAGCAGCCACAGCGCGGCGGCCAGGGCGACTACCCAGGCCAGATGGGCGCCGGCGTACAGCACCAGGACCGACACGGGTGCGGCCACCGCCAGCAGGAGGGCCGGCACGCGCGCCGCACGTCGCCTGGTCAGTACCCACCAGATGGCTGCGGCGGTGATCGCCGTGCCGGCCAGGCCGACGCCGACGAGGGCGAAGGTCTTCAGTCCGGCGAAGACGGCCAGGACGAGGACCGACGCCGCCGCAGCCGCCAGCGACGCTCGGGCCGGCCACCGTTGTTGCGGCGAAGTGGACTGCATGACGCCAAGCTCGTCCACGGCCCGCCGGGGCGCCTCACCCCCGTAAGGGGAACGAGGCCGTCCGCCGACGGCCGTCCGCCGCGGCCTCGCCTCACAGGTCGACACAGTCTCAGCCCGGCGGCGCAAGGCCCAGCCTGCGCCCGATCGGGCCGTAATGGGCAATCACGTATCCCACCGCAATGCCCACGACCACGGTCGAGAAGAACAGAATCAGCCAGGACAGCAGGGTGAAGACGGAGCCAAGGGGACCGTACCGCTCGACGCTCAGCCGCAGGGAATGCGGCAGCCAGAGCCCGGAGACGGCCGAGAGCAGGACGACACCGAAGCCGGTGAGCAGGGCGCCGGGCAGCAGGGGCAGCCAGCCCACTCGCCCGACCAGCAGCAGATGCTGCGTCCACCACCACAGCAGACACGAAACGACCGACTGGAGCGGCACGCCCAGCACGGGCCCCACTCCGAAGCCGTCGCGCAGCGTCCCCTGGAGCAGCGGTGACCCACACGACCAGCCAGGCACCCCAGCGCCAGACCACGCTGCGCAGCCCCGAGCGGGGCAGATGCCAGGCACGCTCGCACAGCCTCTGCAGGGCCCGGCTGAAGGCCGTGGCCGACACCAGCGCCACCAGGAGACCGACGGCACCCCAGGTCTCCCACGCCCGGTCACCGCCCGCACAGACCTCGTCGACCTGGGCGAGAACCGGACCCGAGGTGCCGAGCAGCATCCGCAGCGTCCGCCGGAACTCGTCCCGGACTGCTTGCGGGGAAAAGGAGGCGATCACGAAGAGCAGCGGCAGCGCGGTCAGGAAGGCCTGCGCAGCCAGCCGGGTCGCCATGTCCACAAACCCCACGCTCACCAGCTGCCGGCCGATGCGGCCCGCCAGTTCTCGGGCCAGGCCAGGGAACGCCATGGCCGTGCTCCCTCGGACCACGAAAGCCTGTCGGTCGATCACCCTCTCCCGGGCCCGGCCACGGTGCTTCACCCACGACGGGTGAAGCCCGCCCCGCCGCGCTCTCCAGGCACTTCATCGCCTACGGTGCGTCTTGTACCGGCGACGAGGAGAGGGCCATGACACACAAGGCGTTGATCACGGGTATCGGCGGTCGGAATCCGAAGATCGACGAGGAGTCCTTCGTGGCGCCGACGGCGTCCGTGATCGGGGATGTGACGCTGGAGGCCGGGGCGAGCGTCTGGTACGGGGCGGTGCTGCGGGGGGACGTCGAGCGGATCTCCGTGGGGGCTCAGGCCAATATCCAGGACAACTGCACGCTCCATGCCGACCCGGGGTTCCCCGTCAGCATCGGTGAGAGGGTGTCGGTGGGGCACAACGCGGTGGTGCATGGGGCGACCGTCGGGGACGACTGTCTGATCGGGATGGGGGCGACGGTGCTGAATGGCGCGGTGATCGGGGCGGGATCGCTCGTCGCCGCGCAGGCCCTGGTACCGCAGGGGATGCAGGTGCCGCCGGGGTCGCTGGTGGCGGGGGTGCCGGCGAAGGTGAGGCGGGAACTTACGGAGGAGGAGCGGCAGGGGGTGACGCTGAACGGCACCCTCTACGCAGATCTCGCCAAGGCGCACAGCGAACTCCACGAATAGGGCAACGCCTTAAAGGGGCGCGGGGAACTGCGCGACCAGCCACAAGCAACCCGCACCCGAAGTCACTCCGAAGCCCCCACGGTCTCCACTGCGGCCTCCCGCGAAGCGGCCTTCGCCTTGCGCTTGATGATCAGCATCGACGTCAGACCGACGAGCACCGCCGCCACCAGGCCCAGGTACGAGAACCTCTTCAGCCAGTCCTCGGCGACGACGCCCACGTAGTAGATGACCGCCGTGGTGCCGCCCGCCCAGCAGATGCCGCCGAGGACGTTGGCGGTCAGGAACTTCCAGTACGGCATGTGGAGCACGCCCGCGAGCGGGCCGGCGAAGATGCGCAGCAGGGCGATGAAGCGGCCGAAGAAGACCGCCCACATGCCCCACTTCTCGAAGGACCGCTCGGCGGTGGCGACGTGGCCCTCGCTGAAGTGTCGCGGGAACTTGCGGCCCAGCCAGGCGAGCAGCGGGCGTCCGCCCTTGCGGCCGATCGCGTAGCCGATGGAGTCGCCGACGACGGCACCGGCGGTTGCGCAGGCGCCGAGCACGATCGGGTTGATGCCGGAGTGCTGGGAGGACATCAGGGCCGCCGAGACCAGGACGATCTCGCCCGGCAGCGGGACGCCCAGGCTCTCCAGACCGATGACCAGTGCCACCACGGCGTAGACGGCTGCCGCGGGCACTGTGTCGAGCCACTCCTGGACGTGCAACGCCGGTTCCTCCCGATTCGTAACCCTTTGTTTACTGCGTTCCCGGCGTGCGCCGCACGGGGGCGCACGCCGGGAAGCCTACCGGGTCAGCCGCCGGAGAGACCGTCCCAGAGATCGCACTGGTGTTCCTGGTGCACGGAGGTACTCAAGGTGTTCCCGCCCTTGGACGCGGTCTTCAGGGAGAGGATCACGCCCGGACCGGCGGGCATCGTGGGCTGCCCCGCCGCCCGCGGCACACCGTCCCGTACGAAGGATCCCCAGTACTGGACCAGCTGCCGGGACAGCGCCTTCTGCTCGGCGTTGAACGGGGACTCCAGACCGAAGTGCTTGAAGAGGTACTGGATCTCATTCACGTGCGTCGCGCCGAAGTCGAAGTCCGTGTGCAGGTTGCGGAGAGAGGCGAAGGGCGGAGAAGTGCGGTCGGCGAACTCGTACGAGTAGACCGGGCCGCGGGTGGCGAGCAGACCGTCGAGCCGCAGTGCCGGGCAGCTGAACAGCACGTCGCCCAGTGCGGTGGCGTACGCGATGGTCGGCGTCGGGTGGTCGGCGAGCGGATAGCGCTGCAGCGCCTGCTCGCCGAAGTCGTTACGCATGACCCCCGGGTACTGCTCGGCGGTGAGCGGTGTGCCGTTCAGGTCGAAGTTGGAGAACGCGAACAGCCGCCCCTCGTCCTTGTTCGAGCCGTTGATCACCGGCACCCGGGCGGCGGTTCCCTTCGCGACGGCCTGTTCGGGCTGTACAGGCAGGAAGGCGCCCCCGACCACCGGGTTCCAGTCGAAGTCACCCTGGGCCTCCAGGATCTCGCGGGCGGACTTGCCGCGCAGACACGCCACGGTCGTGCAGCCGACCTTCTTGGCGAAGTCGGACCCCTGGGCCACCGCGTCCTGGTGCGTACGGGCCGTGCAGTCGTCGTAGGCGCCGCTCTCGATGATGGCGCCGCGGAACAGGCCCCTGGCCGTCGGTGAGGCCAGCTGGGTGCAGACCGAGCGGCCGCCCGCCGACTCGCCCGCGATGGTGACGCGGCCCGGATCGCCGCCGAAGCGGCCGATGTTGGCGCGCACCCAGCGCAGCGCGGCCTGCTGGTCGAGCATGCCGAAGTTGCCGGAGACCCCGTCGTGCGTCTCGCCGTCGAGGCCGGAGGTGGCGAGGAAACCCATCGCGCCGAGGCGGTAGTTGACGGTCACCACGACTGTTCCGGTCTGCCGTGCGAAGGCGTCCGGGACGACGTCCTGACCTGCGCCGGCGGTCAGTCCGCCGCCGTGGAACCAGACCAGGACCGACCGCCGGGCGGAGCCTTCGGGGACATACACATTGAGGTCGAGACAGTCCTCGGTGTAGGAGGGCTTGTCGTAGCCGGGGTCCCAACTCGACGTCTGTACACACTTGTTGCCGAAGTCCTGTGCGGAACGCACCCCTTGCCAGGGCCGCACGGTGTGCGGCTCGCGCCAGCGGAGCTTCCCGACGGGCGGCTCGGCGTACGGGATACCGAGGAACTGCCGTCCCTCGGCGGTGGTTTCGCCGCGGACGAGACCCGCGTCCGTGCGAATGACCGGGCCGCCGCCCGACGGTGCGGCCTGCGCCGCCGGGAGTGGCGTGACGAGCGCCGCCGCGAGGGCCGTCAGGCCGATGACCATGCGCCGTATCACGTGCCCACCTCCACGCTCGTACGCAACCGGAGATCACGCGAGGACGCACCGACCCATAGCGTGCGTCGGCCGGTCCCAAGCACCCAATCGTGATGCTTCAGGTCCCATGAGGACAATGTGCGTGCGGTGACTTCCACGGCGATCCGCCGCCGCTCCCCCGCCCGCAGGGTCAGCCGCCGGTAACCGCCCAACACCCGTACCGCCTGGTCGAGTCGGAGGTCCGGCGAGGGCCCGACGTACACCTGCGGCACATCGACACCGTCGCGCCGGCCGGTGTTGCGGACGGTGAAGGAGACCTCGATGCCGCCTCTCGTCCACCGGGCCCGCAGGTCCTCGTACGAGAAGGAGGTGTACGACAGTCCGTGCCCGAAGGGGAACAAGGGCCGTACGCCTTCGGCGTCGTACCAGCGGTAGCCGGCGTGGATTCCTTCGGAGTACTCCTCGGTGCCGTCCACGCCGGGGTAGCGGCGGGGGTCGCCGGCGACCGGGTGGTGGTCGTCGTCGACCGGGAAGGACTGGGTGAGGCGGCCGCCGGGGTCGCACTCGCCGAACAGGACGGCGGCGGTGGCGGCCGCGCCCTCCTGGCCCGGGTAGTACATCTGGAGCACGGCGCCGGTGTGCCGCAGCCACGGCATCGATGTCGAGGACGAGGTGTTGAGGACGACCGTGGTGCGCGGGTTGGCCGCGGTGACGGCCTCGATCAGCTGCTGCTGGTGGCCGGGGAGGGCGATCGTGGTGCGGTCCTGGCCCTCGGTGGCGTCCTCGTAGGCGAAGAGGACGACGTCGCGGGCGGTGCGGGCGGACTTGACGGCCTCGGCGACGTCCTGGGCGCGGGTCGCGCCGGTGCTGCGCCGCAGCCGGAACAGCAGACCGTCGGCTCCTCCCTGCGCGGTGATCTTCAGCGTGTGGGCGCCCTTGGCGAGGGTGAGGGTCTTGCGGCGCACGGACAGCCCGTCGGGGGCGGCCGAGACCAGCCCTCCCGTGAAGAACTCGCCGTATCCGGCGGCCTGCGGGAACAGCTCCGTGCCGTCGAGGAGAACCTTCGGGCGGGCCGTGGGCGCGGACGAGAAGTGCAGGACGAAGGTCCACTCGTCGGCCTCGGGGACGGTGAGCGTCCCGTCGTACGTCCAGACCTTGCCGGCGTCGACCCCGTGGCCCTCTGAGTCGAGAGCGGGGCTCAGCGCGTCCGCCGGGATCGCCTTGCCGAACAGATCCTCACCGAGCGCGTAAGTGACCTTCCCCGCACGGGACTTGATGGCGTCCAGGGGGCTGTCGGCGTGGTCCGGCACGACGTGCGCGCTGCCGCCGCCGCTGACGAAGGGCAGGGTGCCGGTCGGGCCGATCACCGCGACGGCGGTGCCGGGGGCCAGCGGGAGGGTGCGGTGCTCGTTGCGCAGGAGGGTCGCGCCGGCCTTGGCGACCTCCAGGGCGACGGCGGCGCCCGCCGGTGCGTCGCGGTCCGGACGCGGCGGTGCGCTGCCGTCGAGCAGCCCGAAGCGGTCCATGACGCTGAGAATGCGGCGTACGGAACGGTCGACGTAGCGCTCGGGCACACTGCCGTTCTGCACGGCCGACTTGAGCGCCGTACCGAAATAAGTGCCGCCGGGCATCTCCATGTCGAGGCCGGCGGTGATCGCCGCGACGGTGCTGTGCGCGGCGAACCAGTCGGTCATCACCCAGCCGTCGAAGCCCCACCGATCGCGCAGGATGTCCGTGAGCAGGGTCTTGTTCTCGCAGGAGAACGTGCCGTTGACCTTGTTGTAGGCGCCCATCACCGCGCCGACCCCGGCGCCGACGGCTGCTTCGAAGCCGCGCAGTTCGATCTCGTGCATGGTCTGCTCGTCGACCCGCACATCGATCGAGTTGCGGTCCTTCTCCTGGTTGTTCATCGCATAGTGCTTGACGGTGGCGATGAGACCTTGCCCCTGGATGCCCCCGATCTCGGCGGCGACCATGCCGGAGGCGAGCAGCGGGTCCTCGCTGAAGGTCTCGAAGTTCCGGCCCGCGTACGGGGTGCGGATCAGGTTGACCATCGGGGAGAGCAGGACGTCCTGGCCGAGGGCGCGACCCTCGCGTCCGATGACCTGGCCGTAGCGGCGGGCCAGGTCCGGATCGAAGGCGGAGGCCAGCAGGACGGGGGCGGGCAGGGCGGTGGCGTGCCGGGTGACACGGACGCCGGCGGGGCCGTCGGCAAGGCGGAGCGGGGGGATGCCGAGGCGCTCGACGGCGGGGACATAGCCCGCCTGGCCGAGCGACTTGGCGTCGGTGGCGCCGTGCAGGAGGGAGATCTTCTCGTCGAGGGTGAGCTTGCCGATGAGGCCTTCGACGCGGGAGCCGGCCCCCGCCTCGGGTCTGTCCAGTGCGTGCGCGGGGGGCGTGAGACCGCCGGTGGCCGCCGTGGCGACGGCGATCGCGCCGCCCAGCAGACGCAGTGCGGATCTCCGGGAGACAGTGTCGGTCATGGGCCGTCACTCCTTCGGTGTGCGGGCACGACGATGTGAACCGCAGGTACGCCCGGCGGCCCGGTCTGCGTTCGGCATCTGAACGCAGTCTGCTTCAGGACCGACCTGACACCCCGTAGGGAACCGTGGGCGCGGCGGAAAACTATGACCGCCAGTGACTCGTGTCAATGAACCGAACAAGAAACTCTCTGATGCCGACAAGAACCGAAGGTGGGGCCACCCCGGCGAGGTGGCCCCGGATGAGCAGTATGTTTCGTATGTCCGGCGTGGGTCCCGATCAGCCCAGGGCGGCCTTGAGATGGGTGACCGTGCCCAGCACGTCGGCCGGAAGGGTGCGCAGTTCATCAAGGGGCGCGGGTGGCGCGGAAGGCTGGGTTTCGCTGTCGACCTGGGCGAACCGCTCCTCGTACTGCTCGTCGTACGGCTGCTCGTGCGGCTCGCCGCCGGGCTTCCTCCGCTCCGGGGCCCGGGCGCCGGGCGGCTTCGACGCGTCACCGGGAGAGCCGGGGCCCGCGGGGCGGCCGCTGTCCTGCGATCCGCCTTTGCTCTCCGTGCGGCCGGTGTCGTCGACGTCGACTTCGAGCATCCAGCGCTGCCCGTCGGAGCCGTCCCGTGGGGTGACGACGACGTCCGCCCGCCTGCCCGGTGCGACAAGGAGTCCCTTGCCGCCGCGCAGCAGGAGCTCCCCGCGCACCGTGAGGTCGTAGCGCACCTCGCCCGCGTGCACCAGGCAGTCGGCCAGGGTCACCGAGCCCTGGCCGTCGGCGTCGGCGTCGAGGCACAGGGTGGGGTCGGCGCCGCTGCGCAGCAGACCGTCGTCCTGGTACGACCACTGCTGCGACCCGGCGGAGGAGCAGGCCGCGAGTACGGCCGCGGCGCCGGACCTGGCCCTGCCGCCCTCGACGCCGAGACAGAGTCCGGCCTTGGCGTTGCGGAGCCTGCCGCGTCCGATCTCGACGGGCCGTCCCGCGGAGGCGGGCGACGGGGAGCCCGCCGAGGTGTCGTCCGCGGGGTTCGACGGATGCAGGGTGCTGCTGCTGGGCGCTCCCCAGGTGGCGCCGGAGCCGGGGACAGCGTTGTCATCGGACCAGCCCTTGCTGACGAGGACCGTGGCGAGCAGGGCGAGGGCCGTCAGGCCGACGCCCACGACGACGGCCTTGGTGTGCCTTCGCGGCGCGGCAGGCCGGTGGCGCCCGCCCCCGGGACGTACGCCGCGCCCGGGCGCGAACGCCCGGTCTCCGCCGCGGCCGGGGCGGGAGTCGAGATAGCGCCGGGCGCCCCAGCCGAGCACGGTCTCCGCGAGCAGAACCTCCAGGCCGCCCTCGAAATGGCTGAGCTGTTCGGCGGCGTGCCGGCAGTACCGGCACTCCATCAGGTGCTGCTGGACATCGGGGAGCAGGGCACCGCCGCGGCGTATCGGGACGTCGAGGAGGCGGTTGTAGAAGCGGCATTCCTTGCCGGGCGCGAGTTCCCGGTGGGCGCGCACACAACCCACGCGGAATTGCTCGCGCGCCTGCTCCAGCGCGGCCGACGCGGTGGGCGCGTCCACCCCCAACAGACCAGCCGGTACGGTTATGGGTTCGGCCTCGACCTCCGAGTGCCAGAGCAGGCATTGCGAGGCTCCCGGAAGGGCCTGGAATGCCCGCTCGGCGATTTGCCGCCTTTCGGGCGTCGCGGATCGCGCGGCACGCAGTCCGCGCCCGCCGGTCGTTTTGCGGAGTTCCGGCAGAAGAGCGGAAATACCGTCATCCGCGGCCCACTGCCTGACCGTGTCCCGGACGGCCATGAGGAGTTGCGGCCGCAGGGCGCCGCCGCCCGGCCGGCCGAGCACCCGGTGGAACGCGGCGGCCGCGGCCATGGACGCCGGACTCTCCCCGGAGGCAAGGCAGATGACCGCGTAGTCGTACGTCGCGGGCCAGTGCCGGGCCAGCAGCAATGCGCCCGCACGGGCGCCCGCGGCACCCGGACCCAGCTGCGCGACGAGGTTGCGGTCGGACTCGGCGGGCCCCGATCCGGGACGCGGCGGGTACGGCGGGCGTGGGGGGTAGGGCGATTGCACTGAACCAATTCCTTCCAAGCCGCAGGCCGGCGTGCGGAATGCGCGAAATGCGCATCCGTCGGAAAGCAGGTGCCTGTTTGGTGCATACCTATGCGGTGTCAGATACTGACCGCTATTGGGCCGCTCACTTTCGCACAATTGACTCACAGGCAACAAGGAGTTCGAGCGACTCAAGTTCAAAACATGGAAACTTCAGATCAGTTACCGGCGGTATCCGTACCCGCATTCGAAACAACCGTAGGGCGAGCGTCGAGTTGTGTGCACCCCAGGACGGTTGGTACACGAAACCTCCACTGCCGGGCGGACGCACAGGGAGATCCCAAGCTTCTCTCGGCGGGCTCTCATCCGCGTGCGCCAGCATGAGCCGCATGATCGTCCCCCACACCACCTCAGCCCGTACGGTCCGCAAGGCGGTGGTCCCGGCCGCCGGCCTCGGCACCCGCTTCCTGCCCGCCACCAAGGCGACGCCCAAGGAGATGCTGCCGGTCGTCGACAAGCCGGCCATCCAGTACGTCGTCGAGGAGGCCGCCGCGGCCGGACTCGACGACGTCCTGATGGTCACCGGCCGCCACAAGCGCGCCATCGAGGACCACTTCGACAACGCCTTCGAACTGGAGCAGGCCCTCGCCGCCAAGGGCGACGCGGTGCGCCTGGACGCCGTACGCGACCCCGCCCGGCTGGCCAGCATCCACCACATCCGCCAGGGCGAGCCCCTCGGCCTCGGCCATGCCGTCCTGTGCGCCCGCCGCCACGTCGGCGACCAGCCCTTCGCCGTCCTGCTCGGCGACGACCTGATCGACCCCCGCGAAACCCTCCTCAGCCGCATGCTCGACGTCCGCGACCAGTACGCGGGCAGCGTCATCGCCCTCATGGAGGTCCCGCCGGAGCAGATCCACCTCTACGGCTGCGCGGCCGTGGAGGCGACCGGCGAGGACGACGTGGTCCGCGTCACCGGGCTGGTCGAGAAGCCGTCCCACGAGGATGCACCCAGCAGCTACGCCGTCATCGGCCGCTACATTCTCGACCCGGCCGTCTTCGACACCCTGGAGCGCACCCCGCCCGGCCGCGGCGGCGAGATCCAGCTCACCGACGCCCTCCAGGAACTGGCCACGGGCGGCACGGTGCACGGCGTCGTCTTCGACGGACTGCGCTACGACACCGGCGACAAGGCCGACTACCTGCGCACCGTCGTCCGCCTGGCCTGCGACCGCGACGACCTCGGCCCCGAATTCACCGCCTGGCTCAAGGAGTTCGTGGCCGGACTCGACACCGGGACCAGCTCCGAGCGGCGGCGTCTCGCGGCCTGATACGGCACCATTCCCGGGGCGGCGACATCAGCGGCTTCGCCGCGGCCCCCCGGACCCCCAGCAGAAATGCAGGTCGGCAGGGGCCGCCGACCTGCAGACATCGCGAGGCGAAGCCGAGTGACACACCGAGGGCCCGGGGACGACGTACACCCCGGGCCCGATGCTCAAGCGCCGCTCAGCCGTTGGGCCGCAGCGTCCATACGACGGTCATCTCGCCGGTGACGGCGCCGTCACCGCGCCGGATCTCGATCGTCACCGGGAACTCGGGGCGCTCCCCTGCGTCCAGCTCCGCAACGACGTCGGCGGCCGGGCGGCCGAGGGTCGCGGTGGCCGTGACGGGTCCCATAGCCAGCTTCTTGTACGCGATCTCGGCGCTCACGGCGAGCGGCACGGCCCGCGAGAGCTGATCTCCGAAGGCGGCCAGCACGATCGTCCCGCTCGCGGTCTCCCCGAGCGTGAACATCGCGCCGGCGTGCGGCCCGCCCACGTGGTTGTGGTACTCACTCTGGTCCGGCAGGGTCACCACGGCCTTCTCGGGCGTGGTCTCCAGGAACTCGAGGTTCAGGGTCCGGGCCATCGGCACGGTGGCGGCGAGCATCTCGCCGATGGACATCTGGTCTGCGCTCATGCCAGGAATGTTACCCACGAGTAGTCGGGGGTGGCCAGATCTGTGCGGTGTTCGCGGGATCACGTGCACGGCTCGGAAAGGGTTTGGCGGGCAGCTGTCCCGCCGGGGGATGTCGGCTGGTGACCTCTCCTGCCGATGCCCGGTGCCCCGGACGGCTCAGCCGATGCCGAACGTCCCGTCGGGGGGCTCGGGTGACGGTACGGCGTCCTCGTCCGCCACCGGGCGCGCGTCGGCGATGAAGGCGTGGATTCCGGGCCCGTACTCGACCCGTGCCGGGAAGGCGTCGGCTGCCGTGAGCCGGGCGAGGGCAGCCGTGTCGACGGGGTGGTGCGCGGCGACGAGCACGGCGTTGCCGAAGCGGCGCCCGCGCAGGACGGCCGGTTCGGCGATCAGCACCAGTTCCTCGAACTCCGTGGCGAAGGTGGCGAGTTGGGAGCGGAGGAAGGCGAAGGGCGCGGCGTCGGCGAGGTTGGCCAGATAGACGCCCCCGTCACGCAGCACCCGGGCGGCCTCGCGGGCGTAGGCGACGGAGGTGAGGTGTGCCGGGACGCGGGAGCCGCCGAAGACGTCTGCGACGAGCACGTCCGCCGAGTCCGCGGGCGCCGCCTCCAGCCAGGCGCGGGCATCTGCGGTGTGCAGAGTGATGGCGGCGCCGTCCGGGAGCGGCAGGTGCTCCACGACGAGCTCCAGCAGGGCCCGGTCCGCCTCGACGACGTCCTGCCGCGAGCCGGGCCGGGTCGCGGCCAGATACCGGGGCAGGGTGAGGGCGCCCCCGCCGAGGTGCAGCACGTCCAGCGGGCTGCCCGGTTCCGCGACGATGTCCAGGACGTGCCCGAGCCGCCGTGCGTACTCGAACTCCAGATGCGCCGGCTCGTCCAGGTCCACATACGACTGCGGTGCTCCGTCGACCGTCAGCAGCCAGGCCCGCTTGCGGTCGACGTCGGGCATCAGCTTGGCGGTGCCGTGATCGACATCTCGGGTCACGGGTATCGGCTCGTCCACGGGTCCATTGTGCCGGGAGCAGGGGCGCGGGCGGGCGGTCCGGGCCCGTCGTTTCAGTCGCCCCAGACCTGCGCCACCTCCCCCGCGTGGTCCTTCGCCTGTTCGCGCCCTGCCCGTGCCGCGGCCGCCCGGACCGAGGGGTCCAGGGCGTTGCGCCCGATCGCGTCCTTCGCAGCCTCCGAGGGTGTCACGACCGCGACCCGTGCGCCTTGCTCGGCGAGCCGTCCGCCCTGGGCGGCCGGCGAGGCGAGGGGGCCGCCGCCCGAGGCGATGGGAGCCAGGACGACGACGCGTTCGTATCCGCTCGCCAGATGGGCATTGGCCGGCGAGTACACACCGCCGTCCGTCCAGCGGCGGCCCTCGATGGGCCAGGTCGGCCACACACCCGGCACCGCGCAGCTCGCGGCGACGGCGTCCGCCAGGGGCACGCCGCTGTCCTTGTCGAAGACGCGAAGCGTCCCGGTGGCCGTGTCCACGGCGGCGATCCGCAGAGGTCCGTCCGGCCACTGCGGTGACACGAGCCGGCTTTCGATCGCCGCCCGCCGGGCCGCTTCGGTGGGCGTCCGGGCGGCGAGTGCCATCCGGCCGACCTTGCGGCCGTACGCCTCGGGGGTGCGTGAGGTGAGTGCGGCCCAGACGAACCGGGCCATCACGCCGGTGCCCAGGCGTGCCGGTATCTCGCCCTCGGGGTCGGCCAGTTGACGTTCGTACAGCTCCCGCGGCAGCTCCTGTGGTGTGCGCAACGCCAGAAGCTGGGCGGCCACCGCCGAACCCGCCGACGTACCGAACACCACATCGGCGTCCCCGAGTTCCACGCCCGCCTCGGACAGCCCGTACACCATCCCGGCCAGCCATCCGATCCCGCCGACGCCCCCGCCGCCCAGCACCAACGCCCTGCCCGCCATGGTCTCCCCCGCCTCTGTCCGACCCACGACTCCGTGTGCGATCAAGTCTTGCGCACGCCACTGACATTCGGGCCCGGACGGCGGGGTGCGCGGCGCCCGCCCCCGAGGAGGCGGGCGCCGTGCGTGCTCAGCCGACCGACGTCACCGTGCCCGCGCCGACCGTCCGGCCGCCCTCGCGGATCGCGAAGCCGAGCCCCGGCTCCAGGGGCACGTCGCGGCCGAGCTCGACCGTCATGGTCACGGTGTCGCCGGGCCGGGCGACGGCCGCCTGGCCGAGGTCGACGTCGCCGACCACGTCCGCGGTGCGGATGTAGAACTGCGGCCGGTAGCCGGTCGACACCGGGGTCGTGCGTCCGCCCTCGCGCGTCGACAGGACGTACACGCGCGCGGAGAAGCGGCGGCTCGGCGCCACGCTGCCGGGCGCCGCCACGACGTGTCCGCGCCGGACCGCGTCCCGCGGGACACCGCGCAGCAGCAGCGCCACGTTGTCGCCGGCCTGCGCCTCCTCCATGGGCTTGCCGAAGGTCTCCAGGCCGGTGACGACGGAGTCGACACCGGCGCCGAGCACTTCGACCCGGTCGCCCACCCGGACGACACCGCGCTCGACCGCGCCCGTCACCACAGTCCCGCGACCGGTGATGGTGAGCACGTTCTCGACGGGCATCAGGAACGGCGCGTCCAAGTACCGCTCGGGCATGGGCACATACGTGTCCACGGCGTCGAGCAGCGCCTCGATGGACGCCGTCCAGCGCGGGTCGCCCTCCAGGGCCTTCAGCCCCGAGACCCGTACGACGGGTACGGAGTCGCCGCCGTAGCCCTGCGCGGTGAGCAGCTCGCGGACCTCCAGCTCGACCAGGTCGGTGAGCACGGTGTCCTCGCCGTCGTCGACGGCGTCGGCCTTGTTGAGCGCGACGACGATGTGGTCGACGCCCACCTGCCGGGCGAGCAGGACGTGTTCGGCGGTCTGCGGCATGATCCCGTCGAGCGCGGAGACGACGAGGATCGCCCCGTCGAGCTGCGCGGCGCCGGTGACCATGTTCTTGACGTAGTCGGCGTGGCCCGGCATGTCCACGTGCGCGTAGTGGCGGGTGTCGGTCTCGTACTCGACGTGCGCGATGTTGATGGTGATGCCGCGGGCGGCCTCCTCCGGGGCGCGGTCGATGCGGTCGAAGGGCACGAACGTGCCGGTGCCGCGCTCGGCCAGGACCTTGGTGATGGCGGCGGTCAGGGTGGTCTTGCCGTGGTCGACGTGGCCCATGGTGCCGATGTTCAGATGCGGTTTGGTGCGCACGTATGCCGTCTTGGGCATGGCGATACCTCGAAGCCTCTTCGTAGGTGAGATGGGGACCCCAAGGACTCGCCGACCCTCCCCCTGCGGGGTCCGCCGGACGATCCGGAGAGGGTCAGCTTCGGGCGCCGTCGACTGCGGCGACGAGTGTGGGAACGGCAGCCTTCGGGGCATCCGCGACCGCGGATGCTGCGAGGTGGAAGGCGTACCGGAACATGACGCCGATCATTGCCGACGCTTTGCCCCGCGTCGAATGGTTTTTCCCTGGGACGAGTTCACGCCCCGATGTTCTTCAGTGCCTCCCGCACCGACAGCGGCGCGAACCGCCCGCGCTCTCGTGCCAGGAAGGTCCGTACGGCCCCCGGGTCGGTCTTGGCGTACTCGCGCAGGCACCAGCCGATCGCCTTGCGGATGAAGAAATCGGGGTGCCCGGACTGGCACAGACAGTAGGTGAAGAGGCGTTCGGTGTCGGTGCGTTCCTTGTAGCGCAGCTGATGGAGCAGGGCGGTGCGGGCGATCCACAGGTCGTCGTCCGCGATCCAGGCGTCCAGGTCCGCCGTCAGCTTCGGGTCGGCCGCGACCAGCGCACCCACGACATGGGCGGCGAGCGCATCGACGGTGTCCCACCAGGAGACGGTGGCGACGAGGTGCCGGGCCACCGGCAGGAAGCCGGAGGAGCACACGCGCGCGTGGCGGCGCAGATAGTCGACGGCGAAGTAGTGGTACTCCCGTTCGGGCAACTGCCAGCAGCGCAGGGCGATCGCCGTGCAGTCGACCTCGGCGGGGCGGGGCAGACCCTCGACGACGGTGCGGGACAGCGTCCGGCGCACGGGTGTGGTGAGACCCAGGAAAGGGGCCACGTCCTTCATGTACGCCCGCATCGACTCGGCCCGCCCGGGGTCGGCCGCGGCGGCGTACGTGGTGGTGAGCCGCTCCATCACGGTGTCGGCGAGTGTGCTGAACGGCACATCCACGACGGCCTCACCTGTGACGCTCATGGGACGAACCATACGGCGATCACACACATATGTTTGGTGTCCAAGAAAATACCGATACATAGAGCTCCCGCAACTCCCCTGGTCAGACGGTTGGCTGTGTGCCGCCAGCCCCGCCGTACTCCGAACTGGGCCGTAGGGGCAGGTTCGTCAGCCACACGGCCGAACAGGCATGGCGGTGCCCAGGAGCGCCAAGAAGGATGGCGCTGACAGCCGATAGAAGAATTCACGGTCCGAAGCGTCGTGGCCGTGCCCGTCGTCAGCCGTGGCACGTAGAAGCTGCTGCCAGGTCCAGGAGATGCGACGCAGGGGGTGAAGCAGGTGGTCCCATCCGTCCCACGTGCCTACGTAGTCAACCGCGATTCAAAGACTGTCTCGGTCATCGACACCATCGGCAACACCGTGATCGCCACGATCCCCGTAGGCGACTTCCCGACCGGGGTGGCTGTGGACTCGGCCCGGGCCTGGGCCTACGTGGCCAATCAAGATTCGGACACTGTGTCGGTGATCGACACCAACACCAACACCGTGACCACCACCATCCCCATCGGCGTCGGCAGTGTCCCATCCGGGGTGGCTGTGGACTCGCCCCGGGCCCGGGCCTACGTGGCCAATCAAGGCGTGGGCGGCACTGTGACGGTGATCGACACCACCACCAACACCGTGACGGCCACCATCCACGTCGGCGTCAGCAAGCTGTCATTCGGGGTGGCTGTGGACTCGGCCGGGGACCGGGCCTACGTGGCCAGTCATGGCACCAGCGGCACTGTGTCAGTGATCGACACCAACACCAACACCGTGACCGCCACCATCCCCGTCGGCACGACCGCGGCCTGCCTGGACGTGGACCCGACCCGCGCCCACCTCTACGTGACCGGGACCGACGGCACCTCCGACGTCGTGTCGGTGATCGACGCCAACACCAACGCGGTGATCGACACCATCCCCATCAGCTCCCCCTCGTTCGGGTTGGCCGTGGATCCGATCCGTGCCCGAGCCTACGTGGCCGCCATGACCTCGAACGTCGTGTTGGTGATCGACACCAACACCAACGCGGTGATCGCCACCATCCCCGTCGGCTCCTTCGTGTTCGGGGCGGCCGTGGACCTGACCTGGGCCCGGGCCTTCGTGATCAACGCCGCCGACGGCACCCTGTCAGTGATCGACACCAACACCAACGCCGTAACCGCCACTGTCGCCGGCCTCGGCGACTTCCCGTATGCGGTGGCGCTCGGGTGATGAGCCGCCCAAGGGCGCAGACGGATGTCTCCCAGGTGCAGCGCCATCACGACCACGATCGCCACAGGACTGGTGGACAAGCACCCGAAGTACGGAGGAGACGGGCTCGGCGCTGGGCCCCTCGGTATCGACGACGAGGGCCGCGCCAACATCGAGTTCGACCAGGTCCCAACCGAGGTGATCGTCCGCGCCAGCCAGGATCGCCACCGCGCTCGGCACGCGCGTGTCCGTCTTCGTCGACTGAGCATGCAGAAGGCCCCGCCCATCCGCCACGGGGGAAGCAGACGAGCGGGGCCGGTCAGGGTCAGGACGCACGGGCACGCACGATCAGCGTGCCAATGTGCCCAGCCTTGGGTGCGTCGATGATGCGGGCCTCGGCGGTCGCGAACCCCGCCCGGGTCAGCAGGCGTTCCCAGACGGCGGGCCGGTAGCTGTAGCGGTAGGTGAACATGGCCTTCCCCGCGAACCCGCCCTTGTACATGCCCTGAGGACCGTATGCGCCGGGGATCGCCGGCGGCTGTGAGAACACGAACACGCCGCCCTGATTGAGCCGGGCCCGCACCAAGGGGAAGAGGCGCCCTGGGTCGGTGAACCAGGCAGCGCCGAAGACCGAGTACACCGCGTCGTACCGGTTCTCGTCGGCGGCCAGCCAGTCCAGGACCTCGCCACATTCGAAGGTGGCGCCGGTGTCCGCCCAGCGTTCGTTGATCTTCTTCACCATGACCGGGGAGAGGTCGACGCCGTGCGCTTCGATCCCCTGCTCGGCCAGATATGCCAGGGCCCGGCCGGTTCCGCAGCCGATCTCCAGGACGCGGCGGGGGCCGCCCAGCAGCTCGGGGCCCGGGCCGTGCCCGGTGTACTGGGTCCAGCAGAACACCGGCTCGGCGTCGTCCTTGAAGGCGGACTCGGCGAAGGTGTCCCACAGTTCGGTCTCGGCGGCGATGTCGTGCGCTACGGGCACAGCGTGTTCCTCTGCGTGATGTCGGGATGCGGAGCCCCCGCCCTCCGGGGGATTGCGAGGGCGGGGGCGACTGTAGTGGCTCAGTGGCTGTCGGGGACTTTGTTGTCGCACGGCGAGCAGTCGGTGCCGTCGATGGCCCAGAGTTCCTCGTCGATGTCGAAGCCGATCGACTTCAGGAAGTCGGCGGTGCGCAGGCACAGGCCGTCGCGACGACGCTCGATGAACGGGGCGTGGTGCTTGTAGGCGCCGCCGTTGTACAGGCGGCAGATGCCCCACCACACGGGCGTGTCGAGGATCAGCTGGTGGACTCCGACGTCGACGAGCTTGCCGACGCCCAGGTGGACTTCCGGGTGCTCGATGCAGCCGACGGTGTACATGACCGCGTTGCCCAGGATCCGTTCGGCCATGTCGCGGACCATCGTGTGGTCGCGCAGGAGCAGGGCTACCTCACGGTCCCACAGACTGAGGCCGGCGTCGAAGACGTTCACGGTCAGCTCCGTGATGTGCGGGCTGACCGCATTGAGTAGTTCTTCCGGGTCCCTCGTGCCTGTGCTGGCGGGCTGTTCCAGGATGACGGTCATTGACGTTCCCTTCAGGGTTGTCGTGCCGTGCTTGGTGGAGGACCCGCCCCAGGCGCTCGACCTGTCCAGGGTTGGGGACCTGGAGCGGGAGTCTTGCTGCCCCCCTCCCGGCCGGGGCTTCCGTTCTCCGACCGGGATTGGCGTGCTGGGTGCGGCCCTGGAGCCGCAGACCTACATCAGCCGGGCGATGGCCTGTGGCAGGAACAGGGAGCGAGCCCGGTGTTCCGCCCACGAGTCAGCTGTGTCGGGGCGCTTTGCGTACGTGGGGCACTGATCACAGTCGCGTGTATGCGGTTCTGGCACATCGTCGGGGTGCTTCTCTGCGATGTGCTTGGCGAGGGCGACCTGTTCGGAAAAGCAGCCCCCGTCGGCGCTCACCTTCGCGGAGAAGCGGCGCAGCAGCTTCGTGCACTCGCCGCACCCGAACATGAAAGGCGGCGGCACTGGCAACTGCTGGTCATCTGCGGAGTCCATGAGATTCCTCTTCGTGGACCCGCCCCGCCGGCGTCTTCCGGGACACCGACAGGACGGGCGTCGTGGAGTGCGGCCCTGACCCAGAGCAGCCGCCTTGGGGGTGCGTCAGTGCGGGGTCCGCGCCAGCACCAGGGCGAGGACCGGGGCAGTCACGGCCCCCACGTACAGCAGGAGACCGGCGACCGCGCTCATGAATCGAGGGCTTGCTTGAGCAGGAACCAGGCCATGATCTGCAAGAGCTCGCGGCCCTGCTTGGTGGGCTGCCGGGCGGCGTGCTCGCGGTGCGCCCATACTTCCCAGGCAGGCCCCGAGTTGCCGGCCTCGTACCCGACCACGACCGCGTCGTCCGGGTCGGTGATTGACTCATCGCAGGCCCGGCACCTGCGCGCGGCGGTGGTCACGATGCACGCCCGTTCAACCGGTGGCAGTAGCAGCCGCAGCGGCCTTGCAGGAGGATGCCGCCCCCGTGGGGCAGTGGGATGTCCTTCTCGTGGCAGTTGCCGTGCAGGTCCTTATAGCCGGGCCGCTCGGCGAGCTTGCACTCGGCGGACAGAGGCGGCGCCTCAGTTGCGGGCGCGGTCACGCTTCGTCCCCGCCGGTGAGGACGTGGCCGAGGAGCACGAGTTCGAGGACGTCGGCGGCCTGGCACAGGCGACCCGGCCGGGCCATCGGGACCGACCAGTACGCAGCCAGCGGCGCGCGCTCGTCCACCTCGATGCGGTCGGTGCGCGGCACGCCCAGGTAAGTGCCGTCGCCCAGGCACTCCGTGTCCCGTGCCCTCCACGCCTGGGCGGTGCCGGGCGGCACGAGTACGTAGTAGCGGCGGAATCCGGGATCGCGGATGACCGGGCCGCTCAGATGCCGAGCGAGCCAACTGCCAGTGGTGGACGGCTCGTCACTCTGTGCGGCTGCGTGGACGACGTCCTCGGGAATGCGTACGGCGTCGAAGGTGCGCCCCAGCGGGAGCACCGCGAGCTTCGCCGCGCTGCTCCACTCGCCGCGCGCTGCTCTCGGTGACGGATGGGCTAGGGCCAGCCACTGTGCAGCCAGCTCCGCGTCGAAGGGGTGGGGCGATGATGTCCGGGTCTCCCCTGGGGCTGTAGCGTTCGTCATGTCGACCTGCTCTCTCAGGTTGGCCGCGCCCCGGGGCCGTCGCGAGCGGTTGCCGGGGACTTTCGTAACCGTGGCCGGTGGGGTGGTTGCTCGCCCCCCTACCGTTCCAACACCGGCCTTCGGCGTCACGGGCGGCCGTGACCAACTTTCCTGGACAGCTCAGATCTCCGTGACCAGGAACAATCACCGTTTGTGGACAGCTAGTTGGGCTGCACGCGCGTCCAATTACGGTCTGCCGTAACACGACTGAGCGACGTCACGGCTACGGTGAGTCCACGACGCCGCGCAGGGAGCTTGCCAATGAACGCCCCCATCAAGCCCGGTTCCAAGCAGGAACGGGATGCCCTCCGCCACGACATGACGGCCGCCGGATGCACACTCGCCGACATCGCCATCGAGATGCGCGCCCGGTTCCGCATGCGCCCGCGCGAGGCCTGGCGGCACGCCCACGGCTGGACCCTCCAAGAGACTGCCGACCACATCACGCACGTCAGCAACCAGCGTTCCGGCGAGTCCGTCGCGGCGGACGCCTCCCTGGTGGGCAAGTGGGAGAAATGGCCGGGCCTGTCCTCACGTCGCCCCAGTCTTGCCGTGCTGTTCGCGACGGCCGCCGCCTTCTCCTGCCAGGTCGAAGACCTCTTGGACCTCGACGACCGGCGCGCGCTCCCCGAGGGGGACCTGCGCGCCATCAGCAATCGGTCACTGGAAACCGACCCGGCAGCGATTCACGCCCTGCCCGTGCCGACTCCGGAGCCCACCGGGGCCGAGCTGGTGCGCCTGGCCGCAGACGAGTCTGCGACGTGGGCGCAATGGGCGGAGGCATCCAACGTGGGTGACATCGCCCTGGAACAGCTCATGGCCGAGATCAGGGCGCTCGCATCGGACTACCTCACCTCGGACCCCGTCACCCTGTTCACACGGACACGAATGCTGCGCGACCGCGTCTTCGCACTCCTGGAAGGCCACCAGTACCCACGCCAGTCCACCGATCTGTACGTCGCGGCGGGCTTCCTGTGCGGGCTGCTTGCGTGGATGTCCTCCGACCTCGGCCAGCTCCGGGACGCCGACACCCAGGGCCGCACGGCATGGCTGTGCGCCGAGCTCGCCGGGCACAACGACCTGCGTGCCTGGGTCCTGTCGACCCGTTCCAAGGTTGCGTTCTGGGACCGCCGCCTCAAAGACGCCATCAACTACGCCCGGCGCGGGGCCTCTTATCGCACCACCGGCACAGTCGGTGTTCTCCTTGCCTGCCAGGAAGCCGATGCGTGGTCCGGACTCGGAGCCAACGAAGAAGCCCTCGTGGCGCTTAGCCGTGCGCGGGAAGCACGCGCCACCATGAGCGGCGAAGACGACATCGGCGGCATCTTCGCCTGCCAGCCTGCCCGGCAGGAGAACTACGCCGCAGCCGTCCAGCTGCGCGTCGGGCGCCCCGTCGATGCCCTCCGCTCAGCAGAAAACGCCCTCACACTCCTGACCGCGCAGCCAGTCAGGGCGTACGGCACCAAAGCGCAGATCCACATCAGCCAGGCCTCCGCCCATCTCGCCACCGGCGAAGCAGAAGGCGCCCTCGAAGCCCTCACCCCTGTCCTCTCACTGCCGCCGGACCACCGCCTGGCGCCCGTAACCCGCCGCCTCAACGAGCTCGCTGCCGACAAGGGCCGCCCCGACGACAGCGGAGCGACTGCCGTCGGTCTGCGTGCCGCCATCGAAGCGTTCTGCGTAGATTCCGTTCCGCGGCACCTCGCCCTCTCGCCAGGACAAGGCACTGCCTGATTTGATCTCGGGCTATGACGACGCAAACCGACACCATGCGGAACCACTGGTGGTGGCGGCCCGGCTGGAGTGTGGGCCGTCGCTTCTACACCTGGCACCTCACCTTCGAAGGCCAGAGCGATGTGCACCGTCTCGCCGACGAATATCGGTCTGCCATCGCGCCTCTCGGCGGCGTGCTCACCCCGATCCCCGACCGGTGGCTTCACCTGACCATGCAGGGCATCGGCTTCGTCGGAGAGGCCAACGAGCAGGACGTCCACGCCGTCGTGAACGCGGCCCGCACCCGCCTGGCCGCCGTCCCGGCCTTCGACCTCCAGATCGGCCCGGAGGTCCTGGACCCCGAGGCCGTGCTGCTTCACGTCCATCCCGATGACCCGGTCCGCGCAGTACGAGACGCCATCCGGGCGGCCATCGGCGAAGTACTCGGCGAGGTCCCGGAGAAGGCGGAAGGCTTCACCCCGCACGTCTCGGTCGCTTACAGCGCAGGGGACGGCCCCGCCGCCCCGATCACAGAAGTTCTCGACGGGCTCAGTCTCACGCCAGCGCGAGCGCGCATCTCCAGTGCGGAGCTCATCGTGCTGCACCGCGACAATCTGATGTACGAGTGGGAGACGCTCGCCACGGTGCCGCTCGGGTGACCCAGCCGGAGGGCTAAAAGCACAAAGAGATCCCCGCTGCCCGCACGAGGCGGACGGCGGGGGGTGTGGTAGTTCAGCGGGTAAGTAGCAGACCGATCACGCTGACGAGGAGAGCGCCGACCGTGGTCAGCACCCCGATCACCGGCAGCAGGAGGCGCCGGCCTTCCAGCCCATCGACCTTTGCCCGCAGCGGCCCAAGACGTGGCGTTGAAGGCGTCGACAGCGTTGCCGTGGCGCAGATAGCCTCCGCGCTGTGCGGCGAGTCCTTTTCGTGTCATTGTTCGTCGTTCTCGGCACGGCTGCCTGTGGCGCGAAACCGCCCGCCGCCTCGGAACGAAACTCACAGCCATCAGCAGCACCTGGCGTGGTCGGCTATCTCTACACCGAACCCACTGAGGTGACCTTCCTCCAGTGGCCTACGGATCACATCGGTGAAGCAGAGGGCACCATCGATTCAGCTGCGGCTTCCGGCAGCCCGCCAAACGAAACCGTGGCGGCTGACACCGGCTCTTTCTCCGTGCGGATCGACGGCCATTCTGTGACTCTCCAGCTCGGCGGACACACCGACTACGGGAGGCTGTCCGGCGAGAGCCTGACGCTGAACGTGCGCCAGAGCGACGGCAGCATCCGCCCGGTCACCTACCATCGAGCATCGTCGGCCGACTACAACAACGCGCTGGCGACGCTAAGGAAGACGGCCGCGGCCGCCAACGGCCGCGCGCAGCAAGACCAGCAGATCAAACAGGAGATCCAGGCCCTTGGGGACGACTACGCAACGGTCGGGAAGTACAAGGGCTCGCTCAAAGACGACGTGTCCACGCTGGCGTCCGACGTGTCCACGGCCGACGACGACCTCAAGACAACCCACGACGACGAGAAGGCGGTCATGGCCGAGTCGTCCACGAGCGACGCGTCAGAGGTGTGTGTCGACGCTGACGGTGTCGCCGTGGACGCCGACGGTGTGAGTGTCGATGCAGACGGTGCGAGCACCGACCTGGGCACCCTCACCGATGATCTGTCGGTGCTGCGGAAGACGGTCTCAAGCCTCCGGTCCAGCCTTCAGGCCGTCCAGAAGGACGTGCCGACGTACACAGGGAGCGACGGGCAACCGACACCCGCTGACGTCGATAAGGCGATCACCGGGGCCCATTCCTTCATCGCGGACCTGGTCACGCAGACCAACGGCGTCATCGACACGATTAACGCCTATGTCACGGACGCATATGGCTACGCAGCCGCCGCGAGCAAAGCCGGCAGCTGCGGATCCGCGTCCGCCGCGCCCGCCCCGATCGAACAGGTCAAGTGAGAGGATCCCCCCTGACGCTCGCGGATCCTCTGCGGGTCTGATGCCGCGTCGGCGGGCCCGCTCGCAGAACTGACCAGACTTCATCGCCAGGCTGTACGCGGCTTGCCGGGTATCAACGAGTCCGCGGCTGTCGCGTCCCCGTGGTCTGTTCACGTCTCAAGTGCGCCCAGTGGCCTTCGATTTACCTCACCGCGCCTGTGAAGATCGCCGCCTCGGACTCGAAGTCAGGTGCGACCTCGATCTGCACATGGGACTCGTTCTTCGGCAGTGCGCAGCCCCACGGGGCGGTCACAGTGCGGTCGGCCAAGAGCCTCGTCGACGGTGCCCCGTCCAGCCCGTCATCGAAGATCGATTCCCCTTCTTTGCCGTCGTCGCCGTACGAGCAGTTGACGGTGAGCCCGGTCACGTCGACGATCTTGTCCGAGCCGTTGACGACGCGGACGGTGAATTTCAGGTAGGGCGTGTTCTCCGGGGCCGCGTAGTCGCTGGAGATGTCGCGGGAGAACTTCTCCAGACTGATTGCCCAGCCTCGGCAAGGAGCGCAGAAACGCCACCAGGTCGCCACTCACGGGGTCATCATCTCCGGGTCGCACAGGGGGCGCGCCTTGTAGCGCAGCTGGTGGAGCAGGGCGGTGCGGGCGATCCACAGGTCGTCGTCCGCGATCCAGGCGTCCAGGTCCGCCGTCAGCTTCGGGTCGGCCGCGACCAGCGCACCCACGACATGGGCGGCGAGCGCATCGACGGTGTCCCACCAGGAGACGGTGGCGACGAGGTGCCGGGCCACCGGCAGGAAGCCGGAGGAGCACACGCGCGCGTGGCGGCGCAGATAGTCGACGGCGAAGTAGTGGTACTCCCGTTCGGGCAACTGCCAGCAGCGCAGGGCGATCGCCGTGCAGTCGACCTCGGCGGGGCGGGGCAGACCCTCGACGACGGTGCGGGACAGCGTCCGGCGCACGGGGGTGGTGAGACCCAGGAAAGGGGCCACGTCCTTCATGTACGCCCGCATCGACTCGGCCCGCCCGGGGTCGGCCGCGGCGGCGTATGTGGTGGTGAGCCGCTCCATCACGGTGTCGGCGAGTGTGCTGAACGGCACATCCACGACGGCCTCACCTGTGACGCTCATGGGACGAACCATACGGCGATCACACACATATGTCGGTTAGTGTCACCGGATGCTCGATGCCACCACCCGCTCTGGGGGCACCGCCACGGCCTCTCCCCGGGCCGCCGCCACGGAGCTCGCCATCGCCGTACCCGTACCGGCACCACCGGGCCCCGGCGCGCGCTTCGCGCGCGTGCTGTTCTCGCCGTGGTCACGGCTGTCCCTGCTCGTCGTCCTGCTCGCGGCTGCCGCAAGCGCCGTGCTGCTCTTCCAGCCGCAGCGGCTGCTGGCGCACGGCTGGCCGCCGCAGCTCGGCGGGGCCGCGGCGGCCGTCGTGTTCGCGGCGGCGTACGGCCTGTGCAGCGTGGCGTTCGTGCCGCGGCCGCTGCTGAACCTGGCGGCGGGCGCGCTCTTCGGCTCCCAGCTCGGCACCGGGACGGCCCTGGTGGGCACGGTGCTCGGCGCCGGGATCGCCTTCGGACTGGGCCGGGTGCTCGGGCAGGACGCGCTGCGCCCGCTGGTGCGGGGCCGGCTGCTGAAGGCGGTGGACGGGCAGTTCAGCCGGCACGGGTTCCGTTCCATGATGGCGGTCCGGCTGTTCCCGGGCGTGCCCTTCTGGGCCGCGAACTACTGCGCCGCCGTCTCCCGCATGGGCTGGCTGCCCTTCCTGCTCGCGACGGCGCTCGGCTCGATCCCGAACACCGCCGCGTACGCCGTCGCCGGCGCCCGCGCCTCCGCGCCGACGTCCCCCGCCTTCCTGATCGCCATGGCCTGTATCGCCCTGCCGGCGCTGGCGGCCGCAGTGGTGGGCTGGCGCAAGCGGCACCACCTGCGCGGGCAGTGACGGCCGGCTACACGCTTTCCGGAACCGGCTACACGCTCTCCAGGATCATCGCGTTGGCCAGTCCGCCCGCCTCGCACATCGTCTGCAGGGCGTAGCGGGCGCCACGCGCGGGCATGGCGTGCACGAGGGTGGTCGTCAGGCGGGTGCCGCTGGCCCCGAGCGGGTGGCCGATTGCGATCGCGCCGCCGTGCACATTGACCTTGGCCAGGTCGGCGCCGGTCTCCTGCTGCCAGGCCAGGACCACGCTGGAGAAGGCCTCGTTGACCTCGAACAGGTCGATGTCGTCGAGGGCCAGGTGCGCCCTGCGCAGTACCTTCTCGGTCGCCGGTATGACGCCGGTGAGCATCAGGAGCGGGTCGGAGCCGGTGACGGCGAAGCTGTGCAGCCGGGCGATCGGGCGCAGCCCCAGGCGGGCCGCGGTCTCGCTGGAGGTGATGAGCACGGCGGAGGCGCCGTCGTTGATGGGGCTCGCGTTGCCCGCGGTGACGTTCCACTCGATCTGCGGGAAGCGCTCGGCGAAGGCCGGGTCGTGGTAGGCGGGCCTGAGCCCGGCGAGGATCTCGGGGGTGCTTCCCGGCCGTACGCACTCGTCGCGCGTGACGCCCTCCAGAGGTGCCACCTCGGCATCGAAGAGACCCTGCCGCCAGGCCGCGGCAGCCTTCTGGTGCGAGGAGACGGCGAAGGCGTCCATCTGGTCGCGCGTGATCGACCACTTGGCGGCGATCAGTTCGGCGCTGATGCCCTGCGGTACCAGGCCCTCCGGGTAGCGCTCGGCCACGCCAGGGCCGAAGGGGTCCTTGCCGGGCGGCACGTTCGACCACATCGGCACGCGGCTCATCGACTCGACACCACAGGCGACGACGAGGTCGTAGGCGCCCGAGATGACGCCCTGCGCGGCGAAGTGCACGGCCTGCTGGGAGGAGCCGCACTGGCGGTCCACGGTGGTCGCCGGCACCGAGTCCGGGAAGCCCGCCGACAGGACGGCGTAGCGGGTGGTGTTCATGGCCTGCTCGCCGACCTGGTCGACGGTGCCGCCGATGACGTCGTCGATCAGCGCCGGGTCGACGCCCGAGCGGTCGACGAGGGTGCGCAGGGTGTGGGCGAGGAGCTCGACGGGGTGGACGTGAGAGAGGGAACCGCCCGGCTTGCCCTTGCCTATGGGCGTGCGTACGGCTTCGACGATGACTGCGTCACGCATGTGCGGGCCTCCACGACGAATTGGCGGGGACTACTGGTGAGTAGGAAATCCAAACTCACCATAGCTCGCTGGGTTGGAAAATCAAACCCTCCCCTAAACTGGGCGTCATGGCCGCCACCAAAGACCCACGCCCCTGTTCCATCGCCGATGCCCTGGCGCTCGTGGGCGAGAAGTACTCGCTGCTCGTCCTGCGGGAGGTGTGTCTGGGCAACGGCCGTTTCGACCAGCTGGTGCGCAACATCGGTGCCCCGCGCGACATCCTGGCCACCCGTCTGCGCCGCCTCGTGGACGCCGGGATCCTGACGAAGCGCGTCTACAGCGAGCGGCCGCAACGCTTCGAATACTGGCCCACCCAGGCGGGGCTTGAGCTGGAACCGGTCCTGATGACCCTCAAGGAGTGGGGGGACCGCCATCTCCGCAAGGGGGTCGACCTCCCCATGGTGGTCAAGCACATCTGCGGCAACGAACTGGTCCCGGTCGTCACCTGCCGGGCCTGCGGCGAGGAGGTGCGCCACGAGGACCTCACGGCCCACCCGCAGGCGGAGGGGTGGACGGTGGCGGGACCCTCGGCGGCGTAGGCCCCGCGGGCGAGGTGCGGCTCAGGACGGGACGAGGGCTTCGTTCCACTCCTGGATGTGCCAGGACTTCACCACTCCGTACAGCACGAACGGGTCACCGGCGACAAAGTCCTCGGCCGCCGCGCGGGTGGTGAAGACGGCCATCGACCCCTCTTCCTGGGGGTTCGAGAAGGGGCCGATCATCAGCAGCTCGCCGCGCTCGACGTACTCCTTGTAGCGGGCCGAGTGCGCGGCGAAGTGGGCAGGCGCCTTCGTGGCCAGATCGTCGGCCGACTCGTAGAACACGACGTACTTCATCGGGCCTCCCGGTGCGCTGGGCCCAGCCGATGTCTCCAGGCTACCCGCCGTCGTGATCAGGGCACCCCCGGTCAGGGCGCCCGGTAGACGTCCAGCCTGCCGCACATCCCGAACTTCCCGTACGCCGACGGCAGTTCGGCCCGCACGGCGGCATCGGCGAGATGACTGACGTCGCCCTTTTCGAGGCGGCCGAGCTGCTCCCCCGTGGCAGCCGCGGCCGCCTCCGCACCCCGGTGCCAGCGCTCGCGCCACTCGGCGAGCCGGGGTCGTACCAGTGCCGCTGCGGCGCGGTGGAAGGTGGTCAGGGCCTCGGGGCCGTCCGCGTCGCGCAGTGCGCGGTAGCCCTCCAGGGCGAGATCCCGGCGGGTGCGGGCGAACCGCTCCTGCTCCTCCTGCGGCACGTCCATGGGGATCCTGGTCGCGGCCGCGTACGTCTCCGGGTCGGTCAGGTACCGCGGCGGCAGCGTGAGGACCGCGTCGCCCGCCTCCGGCAGGCCGCTGTTCTGCATCAGCACCGTGATGCGCAGGTCGTCCTCGTTGACGAGGCGGTGGATGGTGCCCGGCGTGAACCAGGCGACCGTGCCGGGTACGAGGGGCGTGACCTCGTACCCGGACGTCGTGAGGGTCTGCACCGCACCCCGGCCGCCGGTGACGACGTACGCCTCCGAACAGGTCAGGTGCATATGGGGAGTTCCGCCGCAGACTCCGTCGGCGGCCGGCCAGTCGTAGACGGACAGGTGCGAGACGGCGACACCGCCCGGCAGTCCCGTGAACTCCCCTGTGCTCACCATGGATGCGCCTCCAGGTACTTCGCGATCTCCTCCCGCTCCCACGACCCGTCGGCCACCACGATCCGGTAGCGGCGGGTGAGGGTGTCGCCGGGGGCGAGTTCCAGTTCGTCGTAGAACGCCCAGGAGGGGGCGACGGCGGCGAACGGTTCGTTGCGTACGAACCAGTGGGCGGGGTGGGTGCCCCGCTCGCCCAGGTGGTCGTTCTCGGGGGCGTGCGCGAAGACCAGGGTCGCGTGGCCGTCGGTGCGGTCGTGTTCGCCGGAGAAGGCGAGCCAGGGCGACTGTTCGCCCATCAGGCCGGGGCCCTCGGCGTCGGGGCCGATGATCCGGCCGTCGCGGAAGGCGCGCGGGCCGCGCCAGAACAGACCTGTGTAGCCGGCCATTTCGCGTCCCGCGGTGGTCGGGCTGCCGAAGCGCAGCGGATCGTCGCGGCGGTTGGTGACGGCACTGGTCCAGGTCAGCGCCCAGGAGCCGGACTCCGCGTCGATGTCGTGGATCTCGATACGGCGCTCCTCGTCGGCCCACAGCTCCCCGCTGTACGGGTGCCAGGTCAGCCGTTCGGCGATCACCGCGCGGTCGTCGTGCTCGGCGACCTCGTCGAAGGCGATGTGCGCCATCGAGCCGACGCGCTCCGGGAGTTCGAGGTAGCCCTCGCCGTGGACGTAGGAGTTGCCGCCCCAGAGGTTGGCGCCCGACAGGTGCGAGGCCGTGAGCTGCAGGCCCTTGTGCCAGCGGTGGTCGTTGGGCCGGTAGTCGGTGACGACGTTGCCCGCGAGGGTGCGCAGGGGGTGGATGTACGGCTTCGGGGACTCCCAGGCCGCCTCGGGCGCGTAGACGTAGCTGAGCAGCTCGACGCCGGTGGCCGGTTCGGTGATCGTGATGCGGTCGCCGTGGGCATGGACGACGCGCAGGCCGGTCATGCGGACACCTCCGCCGCAGCGGGTGCCCAGCCGGGGGCTCCCCCGTGCATCGCCGTGTGGAAGGGGTCGCCGGGGCCGATCTCGCCGGCCTTCACCGTGGTGTCCGTGAACGCCGCCTTGTAGATCGCGGCGATCAGCTCCAGGCTGGTGCGCCCGTCGGCGCCGCTGCTGCGCGGGCGCTCCCCCGCGCGCATGCTCGCCACGAGCTCCCGAAGCTGTTCCAGGTGCGAGCTGGGCACGTCCGCGCCGAAGTCCTGCCAGGCGGCGGCCTCGTCGCCGGTCACGTCGGGGGCCGGGGTGATGCGCCAGTTGGCGTTGCTGTGGCCGTAGAGGTGGGTGAGTTCGACGGTGGCGCGCTCGCAGTCGATGCGGATGCGGCTGACCTCGTCGGGGCTCAGGACGCTGTTGACGACCGTGGCCATGGCGCCGTTCTCGAAGCGCACGAGGGCGGTGGAGACGTCCTCGGTCTCCACATCGTGGACCAGGCGCCCGGCCATGGCGCGCACCTCGCTCCACGGGCCGAGCAGATCCAGCAGAAGGTCCATCTGGTGGATGCCGTGGCCCATGGCGGGGCCGCCGCCCTCGGTCGCCCAGCGGCCGCGCCAGGGCACGGCGTAGTAGGCGGTGTCCCGGTACCAGGTGGTCTGGCAGTGCGCGACCAGCGGCCGGCCCATGGCCTGCTCGGCGAGGAGCCGCCGTACATGCCGGGAACCGGAGCCGAAGCGGTGCTGGAAGACGATCGACGCGTACGGGCCGCCGTCCTTGCCCTCCTCGGCCTCCACCGCGTCGTAGTCGGCGAGCGTCGGCACCGGCGGCTTCTCGCACCACACCCACGCCCCGGCGCGCAGGGCGGCGATGGTCTGCTCGCGGTGCAGCGTCGGCGGGGTGCAGATGGTGACCAGGTCGGGCCGCTGCTCGCGGAGCATCCGGTCCAGATCGGTGTACGGGTGCGGAACCCCGCCCGCCCGGCAGAACTCCTCGACCGCGGTGGCATCGATGTCGACGGCGGCGACGACCTCCGTCTCGCCCTCCTCGGCAAGCCTGGCCAGCGCGGGCAGGTGCGAGCCGCGCCCGATGGCGCCGGTGCCGATGACGGCGGCCCGGATGCGCCGGCCGGCGAGCGGGGCGGTGGGGGGCCGGGACGTCCCGGGGCGGGTCTCGGGCGTGGACATGGACCTGATCAGCACTCCTCCGGGAACGACGAGCGGACGAGGAGGAACACGGGCCTCGAACCGCGGCGTCTGCCGGCCGCGGTCAGCAAGCGCTTTCCCCTCCGCTGAAACGTAAGCTCCGCCCCCGCGCAAGGTCAACCATCGGATTGCCATCCGGACGGCCGGGGTGCGGGCCGGCCGCGAAACCCCTGCGCGGGGCCTGTCACCCCGGGGCGTTACGCTGCCTTGTGATCACCGCGCCCGGCGCGGTGTACCCGGCGCGCGGTGTGCCCTGCGCCCCTTTCCCGCGATCAGCACTTGGACTCCGTAACTTCATGTCTTGGTTTGAATCCCTCGTCCTCGGACTCGTCCAGGGGCTGACCGAGTTCCTTCCCGTCTCCTCCAGCGCGCACCTGCGGTTGACGGCCGCCTTCTCGGGCTGGAAGGACCCCGGCGCCGCCTTCACGGCGATCACTCAGATCGGTACGGAGGCCGCCGTGCTGATCTACTTCCGCAAGGACATCGGGCGGATCATCTCGGCCTGGGCGCGCTCGCTGGCGAACAAGGAGATGCGCCGGGATCACGACGCGCAGATGGGCTGGCTGGTGATCGTCGGCTCGATACCGATCGGCGTGCTCGGGCTGCTGTTCAAGGACCAGATCGAGGGGCCGTTCCGTGATCTGCGGATCACCGCGACGATGCTGATCGTCATCGGTGTGGTGATCGGCATCGCAGACCGGCTCGCGGCGCGCGACGAGACGGGCGGCCGGCACCGGGCGCCCAAGCAGCGCAAGACGCTGGAGAACCTGGGCGTGAAGGACGGCCTCGTCTACGGCCTGTGCCAGTCGGCGGCCCTCATCCCCGGCGTCTCCCGCTCCGGCGCCACCATCAGCGGCGGCCTGTTCATGGGCTACAAGCGCGAGGCCGCGGCCCGCTACTCCTTCCTCCTCGCCATCCCCGCGGTGCTGGCCTCCGGTCTGTTCGAGGTCAAGGACGCGATGGAGAGCGACCATGTCTCCTGGGGGCCGACGCTGTTCGCGACGGTGATCGCTTTCGCGTCCGGGTACGCCGTCATCGCGTGGTTCATGAAGTTCATTTCGACGAAGAGCTTCATGCCGTTCGTCTGGTACCGCATCGCGCTGGGCGTCGTCATCATCGCCCTGGTCAGCGCGGGAGTACTGAGCCCGCACGCGGCGGAGTCCGCGGGCTGACCGGCCGCGCATGTAGCACCATCTAGCATTTCCTAGCGCCTGACTGCATCACCACGCCATGATCATCTCCCACTCGTCTCCCACTGGTCTCCCACCTGGGAGGCGGGACGCACACGCCCTGGGGGGAGTGCGTCCGCAAAGCAAGGGATGACACGGAAGGGCCCGCACGGCTTGCTGTGCGGGCCCTTCCGTGCAGCGGGGGGAGCGGGTCAGCTGAGGTTCATGTCCGGCCTAGCTACTTGCCCTGATGTCACCGACACCCTGAAGAAGTGTTTGGGCTGGTGACAAGGGGGCGACTGCGGCACGGCGCTGTGCCGCTGGCTTGTCGGGGGTGTGCCCCTCACCGGCTGAGGACGGTCGCCCGCTGAAGGCTGTAGGCGAAGATCCCCAGTCCCGCCCAGGTCTGGGCGCCGGCCAGGCGGCGCAGGCGGGTGCGACGGAAGCCGAAGCTGCGCTTGAGGTGACTGGTACGGGCCTCGACACCGACTCTCCGGTTGCGCATGCGCCGGAATCGGCGGCTCTGTTCGTACTCACGCCGTGCCTTTCCCGGCTTCCCGGCGCGTTGCAGGCCGATCCGCTGGACACCGAGTTCGGCCAGGGCCAGATCGTTGGCCGCGGTGCCGAAGCCGCGGTCAGCGACGACCGTGCCCGGCGGGCGGCCGGTCAGTGACACGGCGCGCTGCACCGAGGGAACCAGTTGCGGCGCATCGGCCGGGTTTCCGCGCTGGACCTGGTGGTCGACGATGAAGCCGCGTTCGTCCTCGGCCACGAGCGCGGTGTAACCGAACTGGGTAGGGTGCTGGGGCTTGCCCTTGCGGATCGGCCGGGCGTCAGGGTCGGCCAACGAGATCAGCCGGTCAGGGATGGTGCGGATGCCCGCCAGTCGCAAGGCGGTCTGCTCCAGCAGCCGGCGGGTGCCCGCCGACGTCTCGGCCAGCTCGCCCACCAGGTGCGCGAGCCGTCCCGACGGCCGCTTGCCCAGCGCGGTGTCGAGCCCGCTGAGGACTTCTCGCCAGCGGTCGAGGCGTGAGTCGGCCAGGACGACCTCTTCATCGTCCCGAGGGGTGGCGTGACAGAACAGCACATTCCCCAGGCCGTGTACTGGCAGAGAGCGTGATTGCGGCAGCCGGCCGAGAAGGTCGATGGCACGGGCATCGCATTAGCCGCGCCATGCGCTCGTAGACGCGGTGCCCGGTCGGCTCCTTCAACGGCTCGGCCAGGCGCAGGTACACCGCGAGCGCGTCGGCCGGGCGCGTCTCGCGCGAGAGGCCGACGAGCTACTCCCACTGTCGGTCGGCGGCCTCCCGTCAGGCGGCATCCAGGTCGCCCTCGTCGAGCAACACATCGATCAGCACGGGCCCCCGGCCAGCATCCTCCCGCAGGGCTTCGAGCGCCCCCTCCCGCCCGGTCTCCCAGCAGTCCACAGCCTGGGCGGCGGCGCGCAGCTGCTGATAGGCAGCAGGGGGGCGCTCGGCCCGCAACCGTTCCCGGCGAACCGAGACCGTCTCAGCCGCACGGCCCGCTCGCGTGTAGCGAGCGCGCACATAACGCGCTCCTAGCCCCCAGCTCCTCGGCGATACACAGAACCGCAGTGCCACATGGTGGCACCCGATAGCACAAGAAGGCTACCTTGGACGTATGACCGCCCAGCCTGAGATCACCCAACGCGACCTGCGCACCAAATCCAAAGAGATCATGGACGCCATCCAGAGCGGCCAGTCCTTCACCGTCACCCGCGACGGACACCGCATCGGCGAGCTGATCCCCCTGCGCCGGCGTCGGCGTTTCGTTCCGCGCGGCGAGTTCGCCGCCATGTCCCGCACCGCCCCCGACATCTCCCTCGACGCCTTCCGCGCCAACCAGGACGCCTCCGCCGAACAGGAGATGGACGACCCCTATGCCCGGTGAGCACCCGCCCGTCGAGCACCAGCAGGGTCTCCTCGACACCAACATCATGATCCTGCGCAAGTGGATCAATCCAGAGGAGCTGCCCGCCGAGATGGCCATCACCGCCATCACCCTCGCAGAACTCTCCGCAGGACCTCATCAGGTGCGCAGCAATGTCGAACAGGACGACTACGACGAACACGCCGAACGCGCCCGCCGCACCGACATCCTCCAGCGCGCGGAGAACGAGTTCGACCCCATCCCCTTCGACGCCGAAGCCGCCCGCATCTACGGCCGCGCCTGCGCCGCCGTCATCAGCGCAGGCCGTACGCCCCGGCGCCGCATCGCCGACCTGATGATCGCCTCGATCGCCATCGCCGAAGATCTCCCCCTGTTCACCACCAACCCCGACGACTTCAAGGGCCTGGCCGACCTCCTCACCGTCGTCCCCGTCACCCGACCGAACGTGCTCCACAACCGGTAGAAGCAGACGGGACGGGATGGCAGGCGCCTCGTTTGCGCCAGGCGAGGTGGCCGCCCGCTCGGGCCGGGCGGCCGGACAAGCGGTCCAGGAGGCCGGCAGCTGTTGACTGAACTGAAGGACCAGCCACCGGTGTTGACCGGCCGACCCCGGGCCAAGGAGGAGCGGCTGGCCCGCTTGTGCTTCGTCGTCTCCCACTTCGAAGAGGTTCACCGCGCCGGGCTACGTCCGGGCAATCCGATGCTGCAGCCCGTGCCAGGCGGCGGCCTGGAGGACCTGCTCGCCCAGGTCCCGGCCTATGTGCCCGCAGACATCGCGCAGCAGGTCCAACTGGCGGGCGCAGAAAAGGCTTTGGGCTGGCTTGCAGAGCTACCGGAGGGGCAACGCGTGTGCGCTCCGGAATTCCGCGGAAGTACCGATGCCGACGTGCAGACGCCGATTTCATCGCCGCAGGCCAGCTCATCGACTGCAAGGCAACCATCCATCCCGAGCACATCGGGGCGCCAGCGATCCACCAGCTGGCCGGATACCTGCTCCTCAGCTACGAAGACCATTACCACCTGGACAGCGTCAGCCTGTACCTGGCCCGGCAAGGGCAGCTGATCGGCTGGACCAGCCAGGAATTTCTCGACCTGCTGGGCGCCCGCCAGCCACTGGATCAGCTGCGGGCGGACTGCCGCGCGGCGCTGGCCCCTCCCCCGCCCCCGGAGCCGACCCAGATACCCCGCCAGGTAACCAGCACACAGGAAAGTCTTTTCGACGCCGACTCGTAACGGTCTGGGCCACAGGGCGGCATGAGCTGGCCCCGGTTTCGTGGGGGTGTAGCTCTCCTGTAGGGAGCTTCGACCTGCATGGTTGCTGAATGGGGTCTGTTGCTCGATCGTCGTGGTGTCGGGTGACGGAATCCGGGGGTGGAGCCGATGGTGTCGTGGCATGAGGAGATCGAGCGGCGGGAGGCTGCTGCTCGGTCATGTCCCGCTGGGGACACCGTTGGCGAATTCGGCGGTGTCTATGCGGGGCGCAGGCGGCTGAAGCGGGAGGTACGGGTGCTGGCAAATGGCGTCCCGGTCAGCCAGGCGTCGGTTCGGATGAGGTTGAGGGCGGCGGCGGTGAGCACGTGTTGAAGGCGGGTCTTGGTCAAGCCGATGTAGCGGCTTCTGCGCAGGCCGCAGCGGCGTAGTCCTTGGGCGATGGTGCCTTCGACGCCGGCGCGGGTGGCGTAGTGCCGTCGCCACTGGTCGGTTTCCTGCAGCTGGCGCCTGGCACGGATCGCGTCGTGTTCCTCGCGTGGGGCCAGGGCGAGTTTGCGTGGCTCGGTCTTCGAGCGGGTGCATTTCGACCGCACGGGGCAGGCGGCGCAGTCGTGACGGTCGAAGAACACGTTGGACTGCCAGTAGCCGGGCCGCTGTTGCCGGTGGGGCTTCCAGCGGACGCTGCGGTGGCCTTGGGGACACACAGCGGTGCGGGTGTCCCAGTCGATAAGAAAGCCGTCGATGGCGAATCCTTCGCCGGCCTTGCCCTGCCAGGTTATGTCGTGGCGGATCGGGCCGGTCAGTTCGACGCCGTGGCTGCCGGCACTGGTGGCCAGCAGCTTGGCATTGACATAGCCCCGGTCCACGAAGTGCTCACCGGCCAGCAGCCCGCTCTGCTCGAGAGCACCGTGGATGGTCTCGGTCACCTCGACATCGGTGACGGTGGCCTCGGTCGTGACGACATGCGTGATCAGGTGCGGGGAATGCGCGTCGCAGGTCTCGGTCAGGTGGACCTTGTAGCCGCTCCACTCGGTGGCGTTCTTGATGCAGTAGCGCGCCTCGCCGTCGTAGGGGGACTCGATGCGGTCGCGGGAGGGCGGCATGTCCTTCGGGTCACGCATCCGCACCCGGTCCTGCGCGATGAAGAACTCCTGGATCCAGCACAGGCGAAGCGCCTCAACGGCCGGAATCTGCGGCAGCCATGACGGGGCATGCGGATCGTTGATCGCGGTCAGCAGCCGTATGCAGTCCTCGCCGGTGTGCTCCATGTACTGCCTGCGCGGGCCCTCACCGCGCGGCAGCCGGTAGTCCTCAATGCGCCGCTGGTAGCGGTCGAACCAGTCGGCCGGCACCGTTCGCTGCAGCCAGTCGCCGGCCGCGGCGGCCAGCGCGTTCAGGGCGGCGCGCAGGTGTTCCGCGGTGTTCTCCAGCCGGTTCAGCCGGCGCACCGTGGCCAGGACATGCGTGGAATCGGTGCGCTGGCCGCCGGGCCGCACCAGCAGGCCGGCCTCCTGCAATCGGTCCAGAACCAGGTCCAGCAGACGCCGCGGTGCCCGGTCGGCCACCAGACGGTCCCGGAACTCACTCAGTACGGAATGGTCGAACCCGGGATCGGTTAAATCCAGCCCCAAAAGAAACTTCCAGTCGATGCGCCCGCGCAGGGCAGCGGCCGCCTGGCGGTCCGACAGGCCCTCCACGAACTGCAACACCGACACGATCGCCAACTGATGTGGCGGCCAGGCGGGTTGACCACGCTGCGGGAACAGGTCCACGAAGTCCTGGTCGGCAAACAGCGGCCCGAGCGCCTCCCGGATCCGCATGCACAGACAGCCCTTGGGGAAGGCCAGCCGGGCCACCTCGGCGGTCTGGGCCGGAACCTCGCCCGGCAGACGTGGACGCAGCGACACCTCGATCACCTCACGCTCGCGCCCCCACGTCCCTCCGGTCATCATCCCGCCACCGCAAGGTCATTTGGCGACCACCGCCGAATTCGCCAACGGTGTCCTTCATGGGACGCCATCCTGACGCAGGATCTCACTCAGACAGAGCCGCACCCATCGCCGTTTGGGCGCAACGCCTCTGCAGCGCTCACAGGTCGACCCAAGCCGGAGAGCATGTCGACAAGGGATCGCTCCAAGTCCCTCAGGAACTTTTCGCAATCCTGTCGAGAGAACATTCTCGTGTTGAATCGCAGGCTGGCTGTCGTCTCTCTCGGGTCAGGGGATACCGAGAAGTAGAAATTCTTCTCCTCATGTTCCACCTCAGTGCCATCGTTGATCCGCGTCTCGACAAGCAGCTGGCGTGCCTCTGTTGCAGGATCCGCAATGCCCGCCAAGTAGCTCTCTACAGCCCTAGGACTCTGTTCGCCCCACACGTTCAAAGCACAAGTGGTGTCAGGAAGGAAACCTAGCTCCCTTGACAGCTCCGTCATCATCGGGGCCAAGTGCTCTGGGTCGTACTGGCCAAAGAAGATCCCCTCGGAGAGCAGGGGGTCGACATCACGTATGACGGATTCCGCAGTCATCTCGCCGACGGTCACATAGAGGGGAACATTCTGGGTCAACGTCCCAGACAATGACGCCCACTTGCGGCTCAATCTGTTGTGGTTGTGCATCAGAAAACCAGCCCCGGAGTTGCCGGTGTGCCGACACAGCAATACGGCCGCGAGGCCGACAAATACAGCACCCACACTAACTTTTAGATGCCGCGCCAAGGAGTAGGCAGCGACAGACGCCGCTTGCGAGTTCATCCGCACTCCTTTAAATTGCGGCGACTCAGGAGCATTTCGCGCCGCAGGACAGGAATTCGGACCAAATCTGGCCACCTGCTCTCGCCAGTAATGCATGGATTTCGATGACTGATCAACCCCGGATGGACTCTTCTCAAATTCGAGGCGCTCGGACGGATGAACCAGATGGCCACCAGAAGGGAGGCCATCCCCCTTGACAATCGACTCGAGCACCAGCGTGAAGTCATCGGCCAACGTCTTCGTGCCGCGCGCATCGGAAGCCAAATGGAAGACCGTGAAAATGACCTGACGGACTACCTCCGCTTCGACTACAACAGCAGCGCGCATGGAGATTTCTGGTGATGTGAACGGGGCTGCCGCAAGAGCCTCGGACGCTTGTTCCGAGAAATCTTCAAGAACCTGATTACCCGCCTCATATACGGCCACACTCAGCTCGCCACGCTCAGCGATCACCTGGCGTGCGGTGGCATTCTCATCGATGTGAAACCTGGTCCTGAGTGTCTGATGACGACTGATCAGGGCCCCGATCGCAGTCAGTACAGCGTCGAGCGTAGTACCGGGCGGGACATCGATGCCGTACCGCAAATTCAGCCACTGAATATGCGGCGCGTTCAACTCGACCGATCGCCACAACCATTTCTGCGCCCAAGTGAGCGCAAGGTTCCCGGAGCCCACACCCGAGAAATTTACAGCGTGAATAGCAGTTGGCCTTATTTGCGGCGCAGTTTTCTGGGGAGCCATAGATCCATCCCTCCTCCACGCAGGTGCCGGTTCACCCACAACCATTCTTGAAGGTCAACTCAGCCGAACCCCCGCCTCCTCTACCATTTCGGCCGAACGCGCGACTGTTTTGCCACTCATAAGGATCTGTCGGACCACCGGGTCGTCGTATTTGAGGCCGAGCCGCTCCATCAAGGCGACTGATATTTCCAAGGACGTGAGGGAATCTCCACCCAGGTCATAAAAATTGTCATGGACCCCCACCTCATCCAGATCAAGCACGGTTTCCCAGATACCTGCGATCACTTCCTCTATCTGCCCTGCAGCCTCTTGAAAATCGACTTCCAGGTTAGGCCGAACCCGTCCTGAGTACTTCAGCTGCCCCACGTCTACTTTCCCCTCATCACTCAAAGGCATCGAGTCGAGTAGAACAATTTTGGAGGGAATGGAAGCGGATGTGAGTTGCGGTACAAGATATTCGCGGAGGGCGTGGGCCGGATCAGCAAGGTCGTGCTCCTCGTCCAGCACCACATGGGCAACCAATAGTATGCGGCCGCTCCCGGTTTTATGGGGCATGACGTGGGCATCAAGAACACTCTCGTGGGTGTGCAGCGCCTCCCGTACTTCGCCCAACTCGACCAACTCGCCACGAATGTTGAGCTGACCGTCGACACGGCCGCGATACTCGCTCTGCCCGCCGGAAATCATCCCTTGCGACATGGCTTCTCCCATTAAAAGACGCCGCGGTGAACCTGGGCAGCATCGATGACCGGAGCTAAATGATATTCGCGTTCTGCCTGCACCTCCGCCGGCCTCAGGAAGACAAGGGCGTTCGCGCGCCGAGTCCGCGCGCCGTCGGAGGCGTCTTCAAGAATCGGTCTCCCCTTGCCCTAGCGATAGAGACGGGTGGAGCTGGATAATCCCGTCCGATTGGAGACATTGTCTATCGGCTCTTCGTACCTGGAGCATCAGCCACTGTTGAGCGCACCAATATCCGCGTAGCGTGTGGGACCCCACCGTTTCCCCTCACTGGCCATTTGGTGCTACCAATATCGTGACCTGGACGCCAATCGCGCCCAGTGTCTCTATTGGCGGTCCTCGACTCATGCCGTATGTGAGGGACGGCCCGTTGAAACGGATCGCTCCGTGTTCAGGTCAGCATCCGGCGCGGCAAAGGCTCGCGACCATGACGGCGAGGAGGAGGAGAGTGACCACTGGCGGCCTCTCGTTGAAACGGCTGGCCCGCGTACGAGACGTGCTTGATCGTTATGTTGACGCCGGCCACGGCCCGGGCGTGGTCGGGGTCATCGCCCGCGGCGGTGACGTCCACCTCGAAGCAGCGGGCACTCTCGCCTTCGAGGGCGCCGGGTCGAAGACGCCGATGGCAGCCGACACCATCTGCCGCATCGCATCGATGACGAAGCCGATCATTGCCGCCTGCGCGATGACGCTCGTACAGGACCACACGCTCCAACTCGACGACCCGGTCGACTCGCTCCTTCCCGAACTGGCCGACATGAGCGTGCTCGCCGACCCGGACGGGCCGCTGGACAAGACCGTGCCGGCGGAACGCTCCATCACGTTGCGGGATCTGCTCACCTGCCGCCTCGGCACCGGCACGGTCGTGACCGGTGCGGGCATCGCGGAACCGGGAACGGTGCCCATCGCCGACGCGCTTGACGCGATAGGGCAAGGGCAAGGCCCGGACAACGCCGAGCCGTCGCCGGACACTTGGATCCGCCGACTCGGCAGGTTGCCGCTCGTCCACCAGCCGGGTGAGCGCTTCATGTACAACATCGGCCCCATCGTGACGGGCATCCTCATCGCCCGAGCCACTGGTCTGTCCCTGAAGGACGCTCTGCGCGAACGGATCTGCGAGCCGCTCGGGATGCGAGACACAGCCTTGAGTGTGGACAGCGGCAGCGCCAGTCGGCTGGCGACCGCATACGAACGTGACGAAGTCACCGGCAAACTCGTCGCCGCCGATGGTCCCGACGGGCGATGGAGGCAGCCACCGACGTTCAAGGCCCCCGCCACTGGGCTCGTGTCGACCGCCGACGACTACCTTGCCTTCGCATCGGCCCTGCTCCACGGTCAGCGGGTTCTCTCACGGGAATCGGTCACGCTGATGACGAGCAACCATTTGACGCCAGCGCAGAAGGAGCTCTCTAGATTTGTGCCAGCGTCCTTCTTCAAGGAATACGGATGGGGTTTTGGGGTGTCAGTCCGCACGTGGCCGGCGCGCATGGGGCCCTCCGTCGGGAGCTACGGATGGTATGGCAAGTACGGAACTTCCTGGATCAATGACCCGGCGACGGGCATGACGACGATTCTCATCATCCAGCGTACGGACTGGAAAGGCTTGCCAATCTATCTCGAATTCTGGAGAGCCGCCTACCAGGCGATGAGTAACTGATCCTGCAATCACTACCGCTATGGGTCTTGGCCAGTCGGTTTTTCCACAGCCCACACCGAACGGAGAATATTCGTGATCATCGCAGGACTCAAACTCACCCAAAGTGGCGGCATCGCTCTCATCAACGACGGGAAGCTTGAGTTTCACATCGAGATGCAGAAACTCGCCAACAATCGCCGGTACAGCAATTTCGATGATCTCGACATGCTCCCCGAAATATTCGCCGAATACGGCTACACACTCGCCGACGTGGACCAGTGGGCCATTGACGGCTGGGACGGTTCAGAGTACGGACAGGCAGCTGCGCGCATCAATGGCCAACTCGTCGACGTGCAGCTTGCTCCGTACCGGGAGACCGCTCGGGTACCCGACCCATGTCAGCCGGGTTACGTAGGAAAGCTGAGTCTCGGCGGCCGATCCACGGAGTACGCCAGTTATGTGCATGTCGCCAGTCATATGGCTGCGGCCTACAGCACGAGCCCCTTTGCGCGCAGGGGGGAGCCATCCATGGTACTGGTCTGGGACGGTGGCTGCTTTCCACGGCTCTACTGCGTATCGCCCGACGGCCGGGTCGAGCCCGGCGGCGAGGCGTTTCCTTTGATCGGGCACACCTATTCGATGGCATCCCAATATTACGGACCCTTCCGTCGAAGCAATAAATCCCGGACGGTGGACGATCTGTCCGTGGCCGGAAAGATGATGGCCTACATTGCGTTGGGGAAGCCCGTCGAGAGCGTCAAGCAGGTCCTTCGGGAGCTGTTCCAGAAGCACTTCGAGGCCGACACCGCCTCAGTCCGGGCATATCGGGCGCGGATCATCGGCTGCGGCAGCACCGGCGAGCCCTCTCACTCGTACGTGCACGCCTATCTCACCGAGGTGCAGGAGCGCACGGAGAAACTGGGAGTGAGCGACGAGGATGTGCTGGCCAGCGTGCACGCCTTCCTGGAAGAGCTCCTCCTCGACCGGGTGACGGCCAAGATACGGACCTGGAAGGGCGATGAGCCCTGGAACCTGTGTTTTGCCGGGGGCTGCGCACTGAACATCAAGTGGAACAGCGCCCTGCGCTCCCACCCGATGATCCGTTCTCTGTGGGTGCCGCCGTTCCCCGACGATTCCGGATCGGCGATCGGTACCGCCTGCGCCCACCTCGGCTCGGGGCACGGATTGAGGCCGATCGAGTGGGGGGTCCGGCTAGGCCCCGCGTTGCGTCCGACAGACCCGACACCCGAGGGCTGGACGGTCACCGCCTGCGGGCCCAAGGAAGTGGCCAGGCTCCTGCACACGTCCGGCCGACCGGTGGTGGTGCTGCACGGTCGCGCCGAGTTGGGCCCGCGCGCCCTCGGGGCGCGCAGCATCCTTGCGCCGGCGACCGACCCCGCCATGAAGGCGGTGCTGAACGATGTCAAGCGGCGTGAGCACTACCGTCCCGTGGCACCGATCTGTCTGGTCGAGCACGCCCCTGAGGTCTTCGAGCCCGGGACACCGGACCCGTACATGCTGTTCGAGCACTGGGTACGCCCGGAATGGGTCGGCCGGATCCCGGCGGCGATGCACCTCGATGGGACAGCGCGGCTACAAACGGTGAGCAAGGCCGATGATCCGAACCTGGCGACAATTCTTAACGAATACCACCGGCTCAGCGGCATCCCGGTGCTCTGCAATACCAGCGCCAATCTGAACGGAAGCGGCTTCTTTCCGGATGTCGCCTCAGCCGCGGAGTGGGGAGGCGTGGACCACATCTGGAGCGAAGGAACCCTCTACAGCCGGTCCCGTTCCGGGACGGACGAGTAGGAGAAGCCGGACATGCCACCGACACATCTTATCTGCTTGCCCTTCTCGGGCGGAGGCACCGCGTTCTTTCGCAAGTGGCAGGAATTCGCACCGGACGGGCTCACCATTGTCCCGGTGCTCCTTCCGGGCCGCGAGGACAGGATACTGGATCCGCCCTACGAAGAGGTATCGGCGGCAATCGACGACATGCTGCCCGCCCTGAGCCGGACTCTTGCGGGAGCGGAATCCGTTGCGTTCTTCGGGCACTGCCTCGGAGCAGTTCTGGGGTTTGAACTGGCTCACCGCGTAGCGCGATCCGGAGAGTTCCGGATCGACCACCTTTTCGCGAGCGGCGCTCCCGCTCCCCCCCAACGCCTGAGGAACCTGGTTTCGGACCTCGACGACGATGCTTTTCTCATCGAGCTCACTCGCTTCATCGAGTACTCTCATCCCGCTCTCCAGCGGCCAGAACTACGCGAATTCCTGCTCCCCACTCTTCGCGCCGACGTCAGAATGCATGAAAACTACCGCCCATCCACCACGGAGCCCCTCAAGGCCGCGCTTACCATTCTGCGTGGGCGGGACGACAATCTGGTCAGCGCCGAGGAAATGGAAGGGTGGACAGAGGTCAGTGCGCAGCCGTTGACTCGGCATCAATTCGAAGGGGGGCACATGTATCTGGTCGATCAGGCGGCTGAGCTGTTGGAATTCATCGAAGCCAGGGTGAGTACCCCCGTCCAGGGCAGTCATCAATAGAGCAGGCTATTGCCGTCCTGTGCTCAAGGCGTAGCCGAACGGGAAGCCGAGGAAACCATGGTGTCTTTACCGGACATTCGCAGTTCAGCCTCTACCTTGCCGGGACTCTTCGACAGGCAAGCGGCCCTGACCCCCGAAGCGCCGGCCCTGCTCTTCCAGGGGCAGACTCTGACCTACGCCCAATTGGCGGCGCAAGCCGACCAGTTGGCGCGGTATCTGATCATCCTGGGAGCTGGGCCGGAGCGGCTCGTCGCACTGCACATGCCGCGTTCGGCGCGAGCGGTGATCGCGATGCTGGCCGTTCTCAAAGCCGGTGCAGCCTACTTGCCGCTGGACCCCGAAGGCCCCGCCAACCGCACGAGACAGGTGTTGCGGAACGCCGCGCCTGTCGCGGTACTGACAACCCACGGAGCTGCCCCAGGCCTGTCTGCTGGACACGTGCCTCAGGTCGTACTCGACGATCCGGACACGGTTCTGGCGATCGAGGCCTTGGACGGGAGCCCGCTGCGGTCAGCGGAACGGTCTGGGGCGCTCTCTGAACGGAACGCGGCCTACGTGCTGTTCACGTCTGGCTCTACGGGCGTGCCCAAAGGCGTGGTGGTGCCGCACAGCGGCATCGTCAACACTCTGCGCTGGTGGCAGCACGACCATCCGTTGACCGAGCGGGATCGCGTGCTGCTGAAGACCCCGCTGACCTTCGATCCCTCCATTCACGAGTGGTTCTGGCCGCTCTGGGTCGGCGCACTCCTGGTGGTGGCAGAGGACGGCGGCCATCGAGACACGGACTACCTGGTTGCTTTGATCCGAGGGGCGGGGATCACATCGGCACAGTTCGTCCCCACCACGCTTCGGGAGTTCCTAGCGCATCCGAACGCCGCCGACTGCACAACCCTGCGCCATGTGATCTGTGGTGGCGAGGCGCTGCCGACCACTACTGTCGATCGCTTCTTCTCTCTCCTGCGCGTCGGCCTGCTGAATGTGTACGGGCCCACCGAGGCATCGATAGAGTCCACGTCCTGGGCATGCCGGCCCGGACTGGCGCAGGGAATCGCTCCTATCGGGCGTCCGGTGCTGAATTCACGGTGTTACGTCCTGGATCAGACGCTGCAGCCGGTACCCGACGGCTCCACGGGGGAGTTGTACATTGCGGGCTCCGGGCTGGCCCGTGGTTACCTGGGCCGGGCCGATCTGACCGCCAAGGCTTTCGTGGCGAACCCGTTCGGCGAACCGGGCGAGCGCATGTACCGCACCGGGGACCTGGTGTTCCGCTCGCCCGAAGGCGATCTGGAGTTCGTCGGCCGGGCGGACACTCAGGTGAAGATCCGCGGGGTCCGGGTGGAACTGGGCGAGATCGAGACAGCGTTGTGCAAGGTGACCTCCGGCCACGACGCAGCAGTGGTGCAACGGGGCGACGGTGCGCGGCAGCGGTTGATCGGCGTGGTGGCACACCCTGACCCGTCCTCGGCGCGCGCACTGGACCTCCGGGGCCGACTGCTGGATCTGCTGCCCTCGGTCGCCGTTCCGAGTGATGTGATCTTCGTGGGCGGGCTGCCGGAAGCCAGCAATGGGAAACGGGACCTCAAGGCGATTGACGCCTTGGTGGCAGCCCACTTGGCTGAGCTGGAGAATGACAGCGAGCCCACGCTCCCGCGCACGGAACTGGAGAAGCGGTTGGCCGCCGCGTGGCAGGCGGCGTTCGGTTCAGGGCCGGTCGGCGTCTTTGACAACTTCTTCGAGATCGGCGGCGATTCCATGTTGGCCGTCCGGCTGATCGCGGAGATCAGGTCGTCGCTGGGGTTGGAAGTGTCACTGCGCACGCTGTTCGCAGCACCGAGCGTGGCCCGCCTGGCAGAGGTTCTCGCCTCGGAACCCCCGGGATCATCAACGTGATCGTTGCGGCGAGGGCGTGCACAGCACGCCGACACCGCGGCCGCACTCCGCCTACTCCTTACCGCCCAGCCGCGCGATCAGCTTGTGGCCAGGACCCGTTCAAGGGTTGCGTAACCTGCTGGTTCCCAGGTCGGCTTGCCTCCGGGCAGACCGAGTCTTCCGTTCTGTCCGATCTCGATCAGGGTCAGGGCGCGAAGGACGGCCCAGCCTCGAGCTCGGGCGATGGTGGCCTCGTCGGCGCGTTCGTAGGCGTCGAAGAACGGAGTCGCCGCGCCGACAGGCAACAGGATCCAGGCGGCTGACAGATCGGTCGCGGGATCACCTGCGCACATCTCGCCAAAGTCGATCACCCCGGCGAGCGTCCCGTGCCGGACGACCACGTTTGCCGGATGCAGGTCACCATGCAGCCAGAGCGGCGCGCCCTGCCAAGCGGGCGCCGCAACGGCCTTTTCCCGTACTTGCCGCGCGGCTTCGGCGTCCGCGTAGTCCCCGACGACCGTGAACCAGTGGTCGATCTGCTGGACTTCTGCAAGGGGGATGCCGCGCGATTGGCTGGTCGGGGCGTCAGCCGGCGCCTGATGATGCAGCGCGCTCAAGAAGCACGCGAGAGTCTCGGCCGCCTCCATCCGCGTGATCGGTCCACGATCGGCCGGTTCACCTTCGACCCAGCGCGCGATCGCCCAGGTGTGCTCGAACAGCTGAGAAGGCTTGCCCACGCGGACCGGGGTGGGCGTGGGCAGCGGCAGGCGCTCGGCCAGCACCGGCAGCTACCTGTGCTCCGTGCGCGGCAGCGCCGGTGCTCGCTCGGTGCGCGGCAAGCGCACAGCCAGCTTCTCCCCGAGGCGCCACACCTGATTGTCCCAACCTCCACTGAGCCCATTCCAACTTCAGGCGACAGCTGATCGGCGATGTGTCACGGACGTCTGGTAGACCCTGACTATGACGTTCTTGGCGGTGGTCGAGGGTGATGCGGACGGATGGCGCATCGATCGGGATGCGCTGACGGACGCGATCCGTGTCCGGTGGTCTGAGGTCGAGATCGACTCGATGCACCGCAGCGAAGTGCGCAGCCTCATATGGCAGTTCAAGACGGAGAACGGCCCAGGTGAGGCGTATCTGCACGAGGACGGTGCCTGCCTGTACATGGACGTCTGGGAGGAAGACGCGATCTGGTTGGCGATCGTCTTCCGCAGGCTGACGCCCAGGCACCTTGACCTGGTGTTCTGCGATGAGGGTTACACCTTCGACGTTCGTCTGCGGGCTGGGACGACCGAGGCCGAATTGACGGACCTGGTGAATGCTGCGGGTTGATCTCAGCCCGTGGCGGCGAGCTGGAGGACCAGGACGGCTTGGACGAGGCTCGTGATCCGGGTCGTCGAACAGCGGATTTTGCGCAGGAGGCGCCAGGACTTGAGGGTGGCAATGGCCTGCTCGACCAGTGCGCGGATCTTCGCGTGGGACCGGTTGACGGCCTGCTGGCCGGCGGAGAGGCTGTCCCATGGGCCGCGGTAAGGGAGACGGACCGTGCCGCCTGCGCCCTGGTAGCCCTTGTCAGCCCAGCAGGTGATGTCGGCCTCGGCGAGTGCCTCGATGATGCTGTGCTCGCGTGCGGCCCGGACGTCGTGGACGGCGCCGGCCAAGGCTGGTGAAGCCCACATCAGACGCCCCTTCGGATCGGCTATGACCTGCACGTTCATGCCGTGCTTCTTGTGTTTGCCCGAGTAGAACGGGCGATCGGCGGCGATTCGGTCGATGGGCAGGAGCGTCCCGTCCAGGATCACGTACGCCTTCGCCGACGCCGCTCGTACGGCTTCGGTGAGGGTGGGGGCGAGGGCGGCCAGGAGCTTGACGGCCTCGGTGATGTATCGGTAGGCGGTGGTGGTGCCGATCTCGAATCCGGCCGCGAGCTGGGCGTAGGGCTGGCCGTTACGCAGGTGGGCGAGGGTAAGCAGAGCCTGTCGGCCTGCGTTCAGGCGCCGCCATCGGGTTCCGAGAGCGCGGCGGTGCTCCCTCAGGCGAGCAGCGAGGAAGCGCAGGGCAGAGCTGGACACGTCGACGCCGGACGGGTAGACAAGCATACGAAGCCTCTGGTGGACACGGTTCTCTTGGTCGAAAACCCATCTACCAGGGGCTTCATCTGTCTGTCATCCCAACTTCCCAGCTGACACGGGAGGTTGGAAAGGGCTCACTGACGTCACGCAGCTCAAGGTCTGCGAGATCCAGGTGCCGATCCCGCAGCAGCGCGCGCACCAGGTCCTGCTCGACCTTCACCTCGTCCATCGAGGAACTTCCCCTCATTGGCATGTATCGCTATGAGAACAATAACCGGAGAGCAATATCGCACCAGCCGTCCGCCCGCTATTTACTCCTGGGGCTGCGAGGGCCCTCTTACCGAAGTGATCAAGCCACTGGCGCGCGCCGGTCACCCCGGCTGCTGCCCCATGGACGAAGGGCCACTGGACACGGCAACAAGCCAATCAGAGTATTGATTAGTATTCAAGCAGGCAATCGCCGACGTTGAAGTTCTACATTCTCCCGGAGAACAGGAATCGCATTGACGGGCGAACTGGCCCAAGGGGTCGAGGTCGACAAGAAAGCAACATGTTCCTCTTGAGAGAAGCGACCGCTGAGGAGGCGCCGGACATGGCCGACAGAGGATCACCGGGGCTGTCCTTCGGGGAGATCGCCGTTCGTTACGACCGCTTCCGTCCCCGTGTTCCGACAGCAGCTCTGGACTGGCTCCTGCCGGACGGCTGCGAGACGGTCGTGGACCTCGCCGACGGCACCGGCGCGGTGACCCGCAGCCTCGAGGGGCGCGTGCGACAGGTCGTCGCCGTCGAGCCTGACCCGCAGATGCGTGAGACCCTCGCTCGCAACTGTCCGCATGCGCTTCTGATACCGGGGACGGCCGAGCAGATACCGCTGCCCGACGGCCGGGCCGACGCACTGCTGATCTCCATGGCCTGGCAATGGTTGGATCCGCGGCGCGCTGTCCCTGAAATCGCACGGGTACTCCGAGGCGGCGGCACGTTCGGTGTCCTGTGGAACCACCGGGACCTGTCCGTCCCCTGGGTGGCCCAACTCGACCGCTTCACCCGCGCACTGCGGGTCCGCGAGGGTGGCCAGGAAGCCACCGCTCAGGCGCCGAGCCACAACGTCCAGGATCCGCAGCCCGGCTCGCTGTTCAGCCCTCTCGTCGAGCTGCGCCTGACCTGGCCGATGACCGCCACCGCCGAGGAGATCGTCGGGCTCTTGAGCACCGACGCCAGCGCGATCGCGCTGCCGGTCGAGACCCAGCAGGCCGTGGACGCGTAGGTGGCCCGATACCTGCGCGACGAGCAGGGTCTGTCGGGGTCCCGGACGATCGAGTTGCAGATGGCGTGCCGGTGTCTGCGCACCACGAAAAACCTGTGAACGGCATCGTGAGCGTATTGGCGGCGCTCAGGGAAGTCCATTTCGCTTGATCCACATCAGGAAGGGTCGGCCGATCCGCCGACGACGAAGAGTCGGTGGACAACTGGCTGCACATTCAGAAGACTGGATTGTCGTACAGGGAAAGCGCGCAGATTAGCCACACCTCCCGGATATCAGGCATTCACGATTCGCCCGATAATTACTCGACAAGCAAACTTACTCGGGGGATCCAGGACATGACTGACATCAATGAACTCCACAAGATCATAGATCGATTTCGTTGTCAGCAGCGAAAGTCGGATGTCGCCGTCAATCTTGTGCCGAGCGAGAACAAGCTGTCACCGCTGGCTCAGCTGCCTCTCAGCAGTGACTACTACAACCGATACTTCTTTAACGACGCGTTGGACCCAGGCTTCTGGCAGTTCCGGGGTGGCCAGGGCGTGGCCGAGATCGAGACAGAGCTGACCATCGGTCACCTGAGTCGGCTCGCCCGCGCTCCCCACGTCAACGAACGCCCCATATCCGGTCTGTCGGCCATGATGATGGCGATGGCCGGTCTCGGCGGGAAGCCGGGTGGTTCGGTCGTCTCCATCGATGCAGCGTCCGGCGGGCACTACGCCACCGCGGACATGGCCCGTCGGCTCGGCTTCAAGTCGGCGACGGTTCCCGTCGTCCGCGGCCAGGTCGACGAGCCACGACTCGAGCAGGTCCTACGCGAGCACGAACCCGAACTGGTCTATCTGGACCTTCAGAACAGCCGCCACGAACTGGAAGTTTCCCGTGTCACAGAACTCATCAGGAAGCACTCCCCGCTGACGCTTCTGCACGTCGACTGCAGCCACACGATGGGACTAATCCTCGGAGGCGCTCTGGGCAACCCGCTCGACGCCGGCGCCGACACGATGGGTGGCTCCACGCACAAAACCTTTCCCGGGCCACACAAGGGTGTCTTGTTCACCCGGAGCCCGGAGCTGCACCAGCGGCTCAAGGATGCACAGTTCACGATGCTCAGCAGTCACCATTTCTCCGAAACGCTAGCGCTGGGACTCGCCGCTGCGGAGTTCAGCCACTTCGGCCAGGCCTACGCGGAACAGGTGATCGGCAACGCGCGGCTGTTCAGCAAGCTGCTGGCGGCGGACGGATTCGATGTGGCCGCAGATGAGGACGGCCACACCACGAGCACCCACCAGGTCTGGGTGAGGATCGGAAACGCGGAGCAGACCGACCGGTTCTCAGAGTCCCTGTACGACCACGGCATCCGGGTCAACGTCCAGGTTGACCTCCCCGGACTGCCCGGCCCGGCGCTCCGCCTGGGGGTCAACGAGCTCACCTTCATGGGGGGACGCGAGCCCGCCGTCCACGCGCTGGCCAAGGAGTTCAGCAACGCTCGGGCCGGCATCCGCAGGGACGGCGGCGGCAGCCTGCGCGTTCGCGAACAGTGCGGCCCACCCTTCTACTTCGTCGAGTTCTCCTGACTGGATGGTGCGCGCAGAGCAATGACCGACCAACCAATCGTCGTCGTCGACGCAGGTTCGTACTCCCTGTCCGAGACCTCCATCGCCGGCGCAGGCCAGCGCCTCGCGGAGATCGCCCAGGTCCTCAGCCGACGGTATACGGTGCGGGTAATCACGTCATCCGCCTCTGACACCGTCGATCTGGGTGCGGCGGAGGAAGTCCCGCCCGGTGAGGAGGCGGCTCGCGCCATCGCTACGGCCGACGCCGTCATGTTTTTCGACACCCCGGACAGGGACCGGATCGAGCTCGCCGTCGCCCACCGCAAACTGATCATCGGCGAATGCCGGGCACCCATCGAGCACATGAGCTATCCCTCGGTGCTCGCCAGCGCCGACCCGATCGGCGAGCATCAGCGATTCCTCGGCACCTACCGACGCCTTCTGCAGGTCACACACCACTTCCTCTGCCGCTCCCAGGTGGAGCGTGCAGCCCTGTTGTCGACGTTGTGCGCATTCGGCCGGACGACGCCCGCCGACATCGCGCGGTCCTGGACCCTGGACCACCTGATCACCACCGTGCCGGTCGGGTTCAGCAGGCTCGGCCTCGAGGCGGCGGACGCCGCCGAGCCGGTCCATATGGCCGACTTCTTGTGGACCGGTGGCATCTGGGCCTTCTTCGAGCCCGTCATGCTGGTAGAGGCAATGAAGATCCTCCGTGACCGCGGCGTGGACGCCAGCGCCGCCTTCCTGCACGCGGCGCCAACCGAGGACACCCGGACCACCATCGTCGAGGTCGGTACGGCGATCGACCACCTTGGGCTCGGCGATCGCATCCACCTGCACACGAAGCCCCTCGCACTATCCGAACGCGACCAGTACGTGAAGGCCGCCCAGGCATACGTCTGCATCGCAAGGCCGGGCGCAGAGAACGAGACCGGCACACGACTGCGCCTGCGCGACACCTGGTTGCACGGCATACCCACGATCATCGACCCCCACGGGATCTCCGGCGACCTGGTCGCTCGCGAAAACCTGGGAGTCGTCCTGCGCGAGCCCAGTGCCGACAGCCTGGCCGACGCGCTGCAGCAGGTGAAGTCCGGCGCGGTCGGCAGGCCCGGCCGGCGTATGGAGCGGCTCTACGAGAACAGCATGGCCACCTTCATGGACTGGTTGGACAAGGAACTACGCGGTGGATGAGTCGGACTTCCATCCGAATGTCGGCAGGCGAACAGGGAGCCACGTTATGGAGTACCAGGACCTCGGTGTAGCACCCGTCGTCAGCGCACAGGCCAACTCGACCCCGCTGGGCGGCTGCACGCTCAGTGAGGGCGTCATCACGGCCATGGGAAACGCCGCGCGGTCCCATGTCGATCTGGATCAGCTCTGGCGGGCCGCGGGCGGATTCCTCGCCGAGGTCACCGGCAGCGAAGACGCGTGCCCGGTCACCGGCGCGGCCGCCGGCATGGCGATCGCGGTGGCTGCCACTGTCGCCGGGACAGACGCCCTCCGCGTCCAGCGTCTGCCCGACCCCGGTGACCAGCCCAACGAGATCGTGCTGCAGAAGGGCCACTCCATCAGCTACGGAGGAGCGCCCATCACACAGATGATCGCGCTGGGTGGTGGCCGCACCGTCGAGGTGGGAGCCGTGAACGAGACTCTGCGGAGCCATGTCGCCAGCGCCGTCACCAGTAAGACCGCGGCTCTGGTGTACGTCACCTCCCGCACCCACGCGGTCCACCGCAAGGGAGTGCCACTTGCGGAGCTGGTCGCCATCGGCCGCGATCACGGCGTCCCCGTGATCGTGGACGCCGCGGGCGAGAGCGATCTGCGGCGCTGGGTGGCGAGTGGCGCCGACCTGGTCATCTACAGCGGGCCCAAGATGCTGGGCGCACCAACCTCCGGATTCATCTGCGGCAACAGCGGGCTTGTCGCAGCGTGCCGGGCACAGTACGCCGGCATCGCCCGGCCCATGAAGGTCGGCAAGGAGAACCTGCTGGGGCTGCTCCAAGCTGTCCGGGAGTACACCGCCGTACCGGAAGAGAAGCGTGCCGCGGCACAACACGAACGGATGACCAGGCTCGCGGCTCGGCTGGACAAGCTCCCCGGCCTTTCCGCCCACGTCACCCAGGACGACTCCGGGCGCCTGATCCACCGCGTCCTGCTGAACGTCGACCCCGCCTCGGCCGGGCGGAACGCCGCTGACCTCGCCGGGGAAATGACAGCAGGCGTTCCATCCATCTACATGCGCGACTTCAAGCTGCACCTGGGCCAACTCGAGGTAGACCCGCGCGCGCTCAGCCCCGACGGAGAGGAAGCCGTCGTCCGGCGGCTAGAGGAACTGCTGTTGGGCCACAGTGGCGCACGGACCGACGTTCAGGCGGCACGATGAAACAAATCACGCTAATCGGGGCGGGTTTCCTGGGAAGCGCACTCGCCCTGGGCGCGGCCCGCCGTGGCTGGGACACCACCGTGATCGGTCGTTCCGACCCCTTCGCCATCCAGAACACGGATCCCGGTCCGGGTGAGATCCGACTGCTTACCGGCGACGGCGTCGAGCTTCTGCCGGAAACTCTCCAACAGGACGTCGACGCAATCATCATCACCGCCGGCGGCCACTTTCCGTTGCCCTCGGCAGCGGCACCCGCAGCCGACGCGATCGGGACGCTCTCGCTGGTGATCGGGCTCTGCGAGACGGTTCGCTCGCTCAGCCCCCAGACAAAGATCGTTTTCCTGTCGTCCGCCGGTGCCGTGTACGCGCCCAGCGACGAGCTGAAGTACGAGTCGGATCCCGGAGAACCCACCTCTCCCTACGGGATGTCTCGACGCGTCGGCGAAGAATACATGGAGTACTACAGAAGAGTTCACGGCCTCTCTACGCATTCACTGCGCTGCGTGAATGTCTACGGCCGTCTCCTGCCACGGTCGCGAGGGCAGGGTGTCGTGTCTGCGGCATTCTGGAGCGCTTTGACTGGTAAGCCCTTCACCCTCCACGGCGACGGGAGGCAAACCAGGGACTTCATCCATGTCGACGATTTCGTGACGGCGACGCTCAACCTGCTCGAATCGGGCCGAGACCTCCCCGGGACCATCAATGTGGGCACCGGCGTGGGGAGTTCCATCGCCAATGTGCTCGACGCAGTCGGGGCCGCCACGGGCTCCACCATTGCGACCGCCCCGGGTCCCAGCGCACACACCGACACCGGCAACCTGGCGGTCGATCTGTCGCTGCTGCGCAACATCATCGAATTCGAGCCGCTCGATCTCGATGCCGGAATCAAGCTCATGGCCAGGGAAATCGCGGCCTGCGGGCCCCTAGAAAGCTTGTGACATCTCGTCGTACATCGCCGTATCCCGGAAGAGAGCTGCTTCATGCCAACCAAGGTGAGTCGTTCCGCTGGATTTCTGGCATCGTCCCTGACCCCGAGCACCGCGATAACTCCGGACTCCGACTCCTTCCTCGAGAAGCGATCGGCGTCCTCCAGCTACAGCGTCGAAGAAGTTCCGTTGGACGCACTGCCCAACTGGCGGATCGGCGACCGCCTCTCCCACTCGTCCGGCCGGTTCTTCGCGGTGGAGGGACTGTCGATACGCACGGACTTCGGTCCGAAGCCCGAGTGGTGCCAGCCGATCATCATTCAGCCGGAGATCGGCATCCTGGGCATCATCGTGAAGCGCATCCACGGCGTCCACCACTTCCTGATGCAGGCGAAGATGGAGCCGGGAAACAGCGAGCTGGTCCAGTACGCTGCGACCGTTCAGGCGACCCCCAGCAACTATCAGCGCGTGCACGGTGGCCGGCCCACCCCATACCTTGAGTACTTTCGGGAGCACGCCGGACGACGCATCGTCTTCGACCAACTCCTCTCAGAACACGCGTCCTGGTACCTGCACAAACGGAATCGCAACATGATCGTCGAGATTCCCGAGGACGAACACATCGCGGTGGCGGACGACTTCGCTTGGTTGACGCTCGGGCAGCTGCGGCATCAGCTCGAGCGCGGGAACCGCGTGAACATGAACGCGCGTACGGTGCTGTCGGGCATCTCCTATGCCGCGCAGGACGATGCGGACTCCTACGGCGACATCCGGGACCCGTTTCGCCTCCAGGTGGTCGAGTCACACGCAGCGGGCCGCTCAAACGACGAAGTCTCCGCCGCGATGACCTGGCTTATCGACCAGAAGTCGAAGTTCAGCCTCGACGTCAGGCGCATCAGCCTCGGCGAGATGGACGAGTGGGCGAGCGGCACGGACAGCATCCGCCACCGGGAGAACCGCTATTTCCGGATCGTCGGGCTGTCGGTCTCGGCTACGAGCCGGGAGGTCGGCGCCTGGTCTCAACCGATGCTCGAGCCGACGAGCGGCAACGTCGTGGCCCTGATCTGCCAGCGCCGTGCGGGAGTACTCCAATTCCTCGTCCAGGCCATGATCCAGCCCGGCCTCACGGACCGGCTCGAGCTCGCCCCGACTGTGCAGCTGACCCCGGGAACCTACAGCGGACCGGAGGACCTCCCACCACTCGCGGAGTACCTCGACGCCCCTCAGTCCTGGATCCGCCTGAAGGCTGTGCAGTCGGAGGACGGTGGGCGGTTCCTACATGCAGACACGACACACCTCGTCGTCAACGTCCCGGAAGAACACACGATCGACGCGCCGGACAACTACCGGTGGATGACCCTGGGCTCGCTCAACCGCCTGATCCGCTCCGGTCACTACGTCAACGTCGAGGCTCGCAGTCTCATCGCCTGCCTTCTCTGACTCACACCACACCAAGGGAGATCCGCACCGTGCCTCCATCCATCATCGACTGCTCTCCGTACCGGGCTGAACTTCTTGCTCTCGCCTCGACGCTGCCGACAGTGCCGCGGGCCGACCTCTACGCATTCTTCGAGGACGCGAAGCGGCTGGCGGAGCGCCTGCCGCAGGAACTGCGCGACGGTCTGGACGATTTCAACGCAAACGGCAACCTGGACGGTTACCTGCTCCTGCGGGGTCTTCCCGTCGAACCGGATGACGAGCTGCCAGCCACTCCTACATCAAGCCCGGCGCCGGAGGACAGGCGACTGCTGAACATGGAGGCCATGCTCTGCATCATCGGCGGAGCGCTCGGGCTCCTCAGCGCCTATGATCAAGGCTACGGAAATCGGCGCGCTATCACGGTCCTCCACGAGCTGTACCCGACGCCCGAGGCGCATCCCCTATCCGGGGAGACCTCCAAGATCCAGCTTGAGTTCCACACGGACCTCTCCCACCATGCCCGCCAGCCGAACTACATACTCCTGTCCTGCTCGCGTGGCGACCACGAGGGCAAGGCCGCGACCCTCGTCGGTTCGATCCGCAAAGCGCTGCCGCTGCTCAGCGATGAGGTGCGGGACTACCTGTTCGACCGGGTGTTCACGCGGCGGTACGACGCCGCGGACCCGGACGCCACGGCCAACGTGAAGACGTTGTACGGCGACAAGGACGACCCGTACGTCAGCTTCAATCGGTCGTTCCTCACCCCCGAGACCCCGCAGGACATCGAAGCCTTCGACGCGCTGTCGACGGCCCTGATAAAGGTCACCGAGCCGGTTCTCCTGACCCGGGGCGACCTGCTAATCATCGACAACTTCAGGATCACCCACGGTCGTGCACCGTTCACCGCGCGCTGGGACGGCAAGGACCGCTGGCTGCACCGGGCCTACGTCCGCACCGACAAGAACGGCCAGTTGTCGGGCGGCGAGCGCGCAGGTGACGTCGTCCCATTCATCCCGCGCCGCTGACCCCGAGGCCATGGACCTACTACTGATTGGTATGTCGCGGTTCGCCCAGCGGCGCGTGCTGCCGGCCGCCTCGTCCATCCCGCAGATCGAAACGATCAATGTCGTCAGCTCGCACGTCGGCGCCCAGGCCTTAGGCCGCGTGGCCAAGCTCGGCATGGTGTACACGGACTGGGGCGAGGCGTTGGCCGACGCACGCCCCGGCCTGGTCTACGTCTCGCTGGTCAACAGCGACCACGCGCGCGTGGTTCGCTCTGCGCTCGAGCATGGACACCACGTGGTGGTCGACAAGCCGGGCCTGCCGGATCCGGACACCGCCGAGGAGATGGTGTCGTTGGCCCGGTTGTCATCGCTCGTCATTGCTGAGGCCACCTGCTACTCGTTCCACCCGGTGTTCTCGGCAGTCAAGTCGATCGTCGCGGACCTCGACGTGGAGGTGACCAAGGCGCTGTCCGTGTTCACTCCCCCTGTTCCAGCCGACGACTGGCGGTACGACCGAGCCAAGGGCGGCGGGGCACTGCTCGACACCGGTCCCTACGCGGTGTCCCTGGGGCGGGTGTTGTGGGGCGTGGAACCCGAGCGGATCGACGCGATCGTCGGTGACCGCACCGCCGACGCGCTCGAGACGTCGTACAGCATGCTCGCGGGTTACCCGGGAGGCCGGACCCTCGTCGGTCAGTTCGGCTTCACGACGGCTTACCAGAACATGGTCCGGCTCATGGGAAGGGGGTTCACGATCGAGGTCGAGCGGCCCTTCTCCGCAGTACCGGGAATGGCGGTCGACCTGCGGGTCCAGGCCGGGGACCAGGTGTACGTGCACACCGTCGAGCCCGCCGACAGCATGCGGCTGTTCCTGTCCGAAGTCCTCGCGGCAGCGGAGAGCGGATCACAGGACTTCGGTGTCTCCCTGCTCAGCGATGCCCGGGCGCTCGCTCGACTCACTCGAGCGGCATCGGTGTCTTAGAGCTTGCAACACGACCGCGTAGATGGCAGGTGCGCATGCTCTGCCTGATCAGCACCGTCGCACGGCGCATCGACCTGCACGACGCCCTCATCTCCCTAGCCTGCCCTGCGGGCTTATCTGCTAGCGGCGGCGCCAAGAGACCCATACATGGTCGTGACACATGCGCCTCGCCTGCCGGGCAAGCTCAGTTGGCCTATCGAGCCCTCGGGAGGACTTCCCGACAGCCCACGAGGCCTGCCTGTGCTTCCAGGTCCTCACCGCTCCAGGAGCCGAATCCTCTCGGCCGTGCCAATCAACCGCGCAGTGAATAGCAAGAGACACGCACCGAAACGAGCCTGCAGGAGGTGACAGCGTGCAGCAGTTGCAAGCCGACTTCAGGGATCCGGAGTGCGTGCAGCCTGTGGACTTCACGGAGCACGACGCCCCGAACCAACTTATGCACAACCTCGAAGGACGCGGTTTCGCCGTAGCCACGATGGCGGAGCCAGGGGCACCCGACGCCACCATCACATCGCTGTCCGCGGCACTACGACTTGGCGAACCCTACATCCCAGCGCTATATCGCTATGCGGAGACGAAGGACTACTCCGCCCCCTACAGCGACATCCGCAGCGACACGAAGGACGAACACCCCGGCTTCAGCACGACAGCCGGCCAGGCCTGGCACGTAGACGGTCTCCTCGACGACATCGGAGACATCAAGACCACCATTCTCTACTGCGTCCGCGCTGCCCACCGGGGTGGGGACACCCTGCTCTTCAACTCGCTGGCCGCCTTCGCTGAACTCCGCGAAAAGGACCCGGCCGCGGCGGAAACGCTCCTCTCTCCCAAAGCACTCAATCGCCGCTCCACCATCCCCGCCATCGACGTAAACGCCACAGGCCCGGTGTTTTCAGTAGACGAAAAGGGTGCCCTCATCACCCGCTACACGGACAACGAAACCTGCACGTGGAACTTCTCAGCCGGCCCACCGGGCGGCCTGCGTAGAGCACTGGCCTTCCTTCGCGCTGCATCGAACAATCCGCGTTACCGACTGGCAGTGCGCCTGGCACCCGGCCAAGCCCTGATATTCCGCAACGATCGTCTCTCCCACGGCCGACAACCCTACGAGGACAAACCAGACGCCCGCCGCCACCTGGTCAGAGCGCTCTATGCCAGCGCTCCCAACACGCCCTGACGCGCTGGACATCCAGACGAAGCAGTTGACGATGCTCAAAATCGAACACTGAGCCCTTCCAACGCAACCCAGTAAATACCGCAACGGGGATGTCGCGACACCGTTGGATCGACGGCCGCATACACGTGGTCGTAGTTCATCGAAAGGTCGACCGAGCCCGGCTCCACGCACCTCCGGCGCTCGATGTATCTACGACGACCAACTGCCGCGACTGACCTCGTGCTTCCACAAGGTGACCTGTCCAAGGGTTGATCAAAAACGCGGCAAAGTATGTGAGATCAGACTCGGAGGGGGCGAACAGAGCCGATGAAAGGCATCATTCTCGCTGGCGGCGACGGAACGCGATTGCAGCCCCTCACCTTCGCGGCTTCCAAACAGCTCGCTCCTGTCTACGACAAGCCCATGATCTACTACCCGCTCTCCGTTCTCATGCTGGCGGGTATCCAGGACATCCTCGTCATCACGCGTCCGACCGACCTCCCCGTCTTCCGTGCCCTGTTGAGCGACGGACGGCAGTTGGGACTGAATATCGACTACGCCGCGCAGGACGAGCCACGTGGTATCGCCGACGCCTTCCGCGTTGGGGCGGACCACATCCGCGGCGAGCAATGCGCGCTGATCCTCGGCGACAACCTCTTCCACGGCGCAAACCTGCCCACTTTGCTGCACCACAGCGTGCTCAAGATGAGTGGCTGCGTGCTGTTCGGTCACGAGGTCGCCGACCCGCAGCGGTTCGGCGTCGCCGAGATCGATCCACGGGGCAGGCTCGTCTCTATCGAGGAGAAGCCCCGGCGTCCCCGCTCCAACCTTGCCATCCCCGGCATGTACTTCTTCGACACCCATGTGTCAGATATCACCAGAGATCTGACGCCGTCAGCGCGAGGCGAGCTGGAGATCACAGACGTGCTGCGGGCCTATCTGGAGTTGGGCACCGCTGAGCTGGTGTGGCTGGGCAGGGGCGTCACCTGGATGGACACTGGCACTCACGAGTCTCTGCTCGAAGCGGGCACATTCGTGAGGGATGTACAGCACCGGCAGGGCATCCGGCTGGCCTGCATCGAAGAGGTTGCCATGCACATGGGATACATCGCCCCAGACGACTGCTACGCGCTGGGGGCGGAGATGGGCACCTCGCCGTACGGCCAGTACGTCATGGAGCGGGCCCGCTTCTTCAGCACAGGCATGCCGCCCACGGCCTTCTCGGACGATCTGTGAATCTCCTCGTCACCGGCGCCGCCGGGTTCATCGGCTCCGTTAGTGTACGGATGCTGCTCACAGTCGGCGCGGCGCAGGCCTCCGACACGTCCCGGATCACAGTGCTGGACAGCCTGACCTACGCTGGCAGACTGGACAACATCGATCTCAGTGATCCCCGGCTGACGTTCGTCCAGGGCGACATCTGCGATACCCGCCTCGTCAATAGGCACCGACCAGGGTGGGGCCGAAGGGCGGTCGGCGGGAGAAGTATCCGCGGCGGCGAGTCTTGGACGCGATCTTCTACGTCATGCGGACTAGGGGCGACTGACGGCAGCTTCCACTCCAGTCCGTCCGCACCGCCGAGACGGTGCCGGTTGAGGCCAAGGGCTTCACCCCCGAACAAGAAGGTCAAAGGTCGCAAAACGGTTCATCGTCACGGACACACTCGGTCTGCTCCTGGCCGTGCACGTCGTTGCGGCGAACGTTCAAGACCGTGAGGGGGACGTCGCCCGCTGAGGTGGGCTCGCCTCGAACACCGAGCGTTCGGAAGATCCGAGCCGACCAGGGCTTCGTCGGCCGCCTGGTCGACTGGGCCGCACAAATCCTCAGGCACGAACTGGAGATCGTGCGCGAGAAACCGGATCAGCGCGGCTTTCAGGTCCAACCGAAGCGGTGAGCGGTAGAGCGGACGCTGTCGTGGCTGACCGCCCACCGGATTATGGCGCGGGACTACGAGACCAGCCCCGCTCGCTCGGAGACCATGGACCGCTGCGCGGTGATCGGCATCATGCTTCGGCGACTCTCACCCGCGAAGGACCAGCTGTCCGCCCAGGCCCCCGACGCTCACGCGGAGCTCTGCGGTATGACCGGACTGCCCGCTGCTGGCGGACCTCTTCTCTTCCTCATCACCAAGGAGCATGGGCTCCAACGCGAGCAGGTCCGCCCGACTGAGCCAGTTAGCAGACCGGGATCGAGCGGGGGCTCGGTCTGAACGGTTCCCATGGCCGCGACTGCACCGATTCCTGTCAGCGAGTGCACGGCGCCGGGGAGCACAGTCAATCCGTGCCGACGTCAAAGGCCCTTCAGGACACGATCAAGTGCGGACTGGCCTGCGGGTCCCCAGTGCGGCTTGCCGCCGGGCAAGCCGCGGTCCCCGTTCTGGCCCATCAACATCAGGAACAGGCTCTTCATCGCGGCCAGTCCGCGCGCCCGTCGCACCGTTGCCTCGTCCGCCTGTGCGTAGCTGTTGAAAAGCCGTGAGGCGCCGCCCGCGGGAAGTAGCAACCAGGCGGCCGCGAGGTCCCACGCCGGGTCGCCGGCGACGAGTGCGCCAAAGTCGACGACACCCGCCAGTGTCCCGTCCGCGACGACGACGTTCGCGGGATGCAGGTCGCCGTGCACCCACACCGGTGGGCCCTCCCACTCCGGGGCCGCCACCGCTTCGCCCCAGACTTCACGGATCTCGTCGGCGAGGTCGGTAGGGGCAACGGCCTGGAAGAAGTGCTCGAAGCCGTCCGTGCAGTCCTTGGGGTGAGCGCCGAAGTCCGAAGCGGCCGGTGCGTCGGCAGGCGCCTCCACATGCAGCGCCCTGAGGAAGCCCGCCAGCGCCTCAGCCGCGTGGTCGCCGCGAGTGATCGAGCCGTGGTCCAGCGGCGTGCCCTCGACCCATGTCATGACGGTCCAGATCTTGGGGAAGCGCTCGGACGGCGCACCGTCCCGAAGGGGGACAGGAATCGGCAGCGGCAGGCGCGTGGCCAGAGTCGGCAGCCACCGGCGCTCCTTGAGCTGCAGATCGGGGCTCGTGTCCATCCGCTGCATCCGGATAGCCAGCTCGTTACCGAGGCGCCACATTTGGTTGCCCCAGCCGCCCGCCACTTCGCGGATGGGCAGCTCGGCCAGGTCCGGATGCTGTTCCCGAAGCAGGTCGCGGACCAGATCCTCGCTGATCTCAATCTCGGATTCGATCATGCCGAGTCACCGTAGCCGAGGTAGGCGGAGGCCACCTTGCACTTTGGGAGATCCAACTCCCCGGCCGGATCTACAGAGCTCTCTGAAGCACTTGCGGGCAAGTGCAGCCGGCCGCGCTCACCCGCCAGCTGATGCTCGGCTCCGCCAATGGTCGGGCTCATCGTGGAGGGCAAGTCACAGTGCCACCTGCAAAGACCTCAAACGCGGTCTCAGTAGCGCGCGCACCAGCTCCTGCTCGAACTTCAACTCGTCCATCGAGGAACTTCCTATCATTGGCATGCATCGGAATGAGAACAATAATCGGAGAGCAATAGTGCACTGGCGATGGGTCTGCCGCTAGCTGTTGCCGACGCTTAGCATCGAGCACCTGGTGGCCGTGCTCTCCTTGCGCGAAGCTGGCTCACATGGTGGTCTCATCGCTGACCAATTCCGTAGCAGCAGAACAACTGTCACCAGTTCAGCAGCCATACCCGCGCGCATGCGCTCCCTGCGGCGATTCGCCCCCTTCGGTCCGCGGGCTCACGGACGGAAGCAATCAGTCCACTGGTGTGCCCAGCCGAACAAATCCACTGTTACCAGACTTGACCCGGCCGATGCCCCGTGGCCGAAGGGCCACTGGACACGGTCACAGTTTATCAGGAGTATTGAGTCGTATTCAAACGGGCGATCACGCCCGCCTTCGGAAGAAATACCTGGACATCAATTATCTACGGCGTGGGGTAACAAGGCACTTAAGGGCCGCATCACCACCGGCATACCGTTGGATTCCTGCATGCTCCAGGAGAAGGCAAGCGATTCCTTCAGCGCGACGTAAGAGAAGGGATCGCGTTGGGGAAGAATTGGCCGATGTTGTGCGCGCGTGACGGATCGCCGGGATTACCGGTCTCGGATTGCAGCACGAGATCAGGGTGAAGGTCTACAAAAACGCGGCACGTTTCCGACTGAGAGATGTGGCGCTGAGGAGGTGATGGGCATGGCCGAGAGAGGATCACCGGGACTATCCTTCGGTGAGATCGCTGTTCGTTACGACCGCTTTCGTCCCGGTGTGCCGACAGCGGCACTGGACTGGCTTCTCCCCGAAGATTGCGAAACTGTGGTCGACCTCGCTGCCGGCACCGGCGCGATGACCAGCCAATTGGTGGACCGCGTGCGGCACGTCGTCGCCATCGAGCCCGACCCGCAGATGCGTGAGACCCTCGCCCGCAACTGTCCGAAGGCGCTTCTGCTGCCGGGGACCGCAGAGCGGATGCCGCTGCCCGACGGCCGGGCCGACGCGCTGCTGACCTCCATGGCCTGGCAGTGGTTCGACCCGCTGCATGCTGTCCCGGAGATCGCGCGAGTGCTCCGAGGCGGCGGCACGTTTGGCGTCCTGTGGAACCACAGGGACCTGTCCGTACCCTGGGTAGCCGAGCTCGACCGCTTCACCCGCGCACTGCGGGTCCGCGAGAGCGGCCAGGGTGCCACTGGTCAGACGCCGAGCCGCATTGTCGCGGATCCGCCGACCGGGTCGCTGTTCAGCCCTCTCGCCGAACTGCGACTGACCTGGTCCATGGCCGTCACCCCCGAGGAGATCGTCGGGCTCATGGGCACCGACGCTAGCGCGATCGCACTTCCGGCCGAAGCCCAGCATGCCGTGGACGAGCAGGTGGCCCGGTACGTGCACGATGAGCTGGCTCTGTCGGCGGGTCAGACGATCGAGTTGCCGATGGCGTGCCGCTGCCTGCGCACCACAAAAAACCTGGACGCCGCACCGTGAGCGTCTTCAACACCTGAGCGAACCGGGCGGAGGACCTGCAGTGCTCACCTCGGGCGGCACCTACATCGACGACCTAAGGGTACCCGAGCTCATCAAGGTGGCGAACGTGACCATCGTGCCGTCCACGGCCGCACATTCGATCACCACCGCCATCGCCACGTCCCGGGCAAAGACCTCCGTTGGGTCCACGGCCGCGGACCGAACGGGCCTGTGCACTTCGTGGGGCAACTGGAGAACTGGGAGATCTACCTCGGTGTGGTGCTGCCCGCCGCGGCCTTTGCGCCTGCAGATTCGTCACCGTGCTCTGCGAGTACGGATAGTCGATGGAATCGACTTGCTGGTTCCAACCTATCCCCGGCCCTGGAGGAACCAGCCAGCACCAGCGCAGACGCCTGTCAGCGCCTGATCCGGCCCTAACCAGTAGTCCAATACTTGTGGAGGCTTGAGATGTCCACCAATCCCTTCGAAGACGAGTCCGCCGGCTACGTGGTGTTGATGAACGACGAGGATCAGCACTCAATCTGGCCGGACAAGTTGGACTTGCCGACTGGCTGGCGGAGGGCGTTCGGAGTTGGCAGCCGAGCCGAGTGCCTGGCGTACATCAAGGCCAACTGGACGGACATCCGACCAGCAAGCATTCGTACAACGTCGTAGCACTACAGCCGTTTGGCTATTCAGGTGACGAGACGATGTTTGGCGCGTCGGACGACACGCGGGAATGCTGCTGTCGTTCGATGCCGTGCGGACGAGGGAGCCGCGCGTGGGCGAGTTCCGGGGGCTAGATTGAGCGCGAGAGGCGTTGTGCCCTTCAGAGAGCATCGGTGGCGTCCTGGGCAACGCCATCGAGCCCTATTCGGTCCGCTGCACGGCTTCGTTCTCGGCAACGACGGCCCGCCTACAGTAACCACGGTGCAACCATCACCGCCGACATCGCAGCGCGTTGGAGGCCCGGCGTGCGAACGCGCCGGCGCTCAATCCGAGTGCCAGCACCGCTGGAGCCAACTCGACCAAACCGCCGCACAATCGACCCGCCCGGCGTTTGAAGTCGATGTGGCAACGCACCTCCTCGTCGGGACCGGTCAGTCACACAGGCCGAGCAGGAACTGCAGAACCGATCTGGTGGCCAGCTGCGCGGGCGAAAGACCAGGTCGCCCGCCACGTGGGCACCAGTCGACAAAGTCCTCGTGGCACCAGAGCCCGTTCAGCTGCTCTCTCACCCACCTCGCCGCCGTAAACTCCGAGTTACTTTCCCGCGCGACGCGATCTGCGCAATCAGTGACAGGACTTGCTCACCGAAACGGGGGCGGAGAGACAGCAGTGCCTCGCTACCGCATAGGCCTTCGAAACAGGCGAGCATGCCCGCTGATCATGCTGCCGCACCAGGAGACGCCAAGATCAAGCTTGGAGCCTTACTGTCTCGCGTCACGGCCTAGCGCCATTCCGCTCCCCGTGACTCGATTCATCAGAATCGCTGGACTGCCCCCTGCGCGCCAGCTCGTACAATTCCCATTTGGTAGCGATGACGGCTATTTCGACCCGAGAGCTTACTCGCAGCTTGAGCATGATGCGCGCGATGTGCTCTCTCGCCGTTCTTTCGGAGATTCCCAGTTCCATGCCAATGCTGTAATTGGTCATACCAGTGGCGACCAGGCGAAGAACTTCAAACTCCCGTGCACTCAAGGCGGACATCCTGGAGTGAATCTCAACGATCTCGCCCCCCAGTCCGATACCACTTTCAACTATCATGTCTCTCCATCGCGAAATATCGTGTCCCGGATGCTGCGCCATGGGACTTTCATGCACCCTCGTCACCCCTAGTCCTTCGTGAATTCCTGGCAATCGGTTTGGGACTCCGATGGGCTGGCTAATGCCTGTCGCCATGCCGTTGGTCGTGTCCGATGCGGACTGCGACATCCTGGCTTCATGGGTGCGGTCTCCGTCGGCTCCGTCGGGGATGGTGATGCGAGCCCGGATCGTCCTGCCGGCGGCCCAGGGGGTCTCGAGCACCGAGATCGCGCAGAGGCTGGAGTTGTCCCGGCCTACCGCGATCACCTGGCGGCGCCGCTAGCGTGCGGTTGACCTGGCCAACTGGAGAACCGGCCACGCTCGGGCCGGCCCACCACGGTGGACGAGGCCTAGGGCGTAGCGCGCACCCTGGAACGCCCGCCGAAGACGCTGGCCCCAACTGCTAGCCCGCGAGAGCCCCTCTGCCGGGCGATCGCCAAAGTGCGGCGCACATGGAAAATCCAGCCCTGGGCGCACCGGACCATCAAGTTCTCCATCAATCCAAAGTCCGCGACGCGGTCGGGCTGCACCTGCGCCCCGGAGAAGGCCATGGTGGTCCCTGTGGACGAGAATTCGCATGTCCAGGCTCTGGAGTGGACCGAGCCGATGCTTCCGGTGCGACCGGGCCTGCTCAAGCGGCGCATCCACGACTGCAGCCGCCATGACACCCCTCTACCTTGTTCGCAGCCCTGGAGGTCGGCACAAGGAAGATCACCGCCGGCGGCTGCTACCCCGACCGAAACGCCGAGGTCCTGCGCTTGCTCAAACAGGTCACCAAGGCCCACCCGAGAATGAAACCGCCCGGGCCGCAGGTAACTACGCCTCCACAAGCACCCCCGCGTGAAGGGATGGCTACCGAAGGACCCGCGGGTCACTCTGCTCATCACCCTGGCCCCCCGGCCCAGCACTGAAACCTGGAGATCTTCTTCGGGATCATCGCCCGCAGGTTTCCCGCGACAGTCGTCGTACTCCACCCGGTGAGCGGCCTTCACGGGCTGCCCGCCTGGGCCGACTTGTTGCGTGTGACCAGCCCTAAGGTCGTACGAGCGGTCGCGAAATTGGTGACCTGGTCCCCCAGGATTCCCTCTCGAATCCCCTCTCGATAAAGGCCGTAGGAGCCAGGATCCCCGGGGTGTTGAGGTAGCCGGGCCCAATCAGCTCGGCATTGGAGCCGATGTCTCGGTAACCCGGGCCGAGACCACGTCGATGACTCGACGATCAGCGTTAACTCTTCTTCGCTCTGGGCGATTCCAGACATGATCCAGCTCCATCCGTATTTCTCGAGCGTTCACTTTCGGACTCTCGGTGGGCGCACGGAAGCAAGCAAGATCGAGGCTTACACGAGCAACTCTGATCGTCAAGGGCTTCTCACAAGGGGTACGAGAAGTCAGTCAACTCGGTTCGAAAGCCCGAACATGAGCACGCCTTGTCCGAATTGACCAAATAAACCATCCAGTCAATGCACCCCACCTTCACTCAATCCTCACCTTCAGCAATCCTTTGGCCAAAGCGTGGAGACCAGCCGCTACGCGACCACATCCGTATGAACCCATTCTCCAGTAGGCGAAAAACTGCCAATCTCCGGCCACTCGAGATTCCGGACCAAAAAGGCACTATCGCGTCATATCACGCTGCCACCACAAGGGAAAACGCTTTCCGTCGAGTGGGTTTTGTCCTGATTTGACAATATTTATCCGTCACGGCTTGATCATTGCAAATCACCAACCGCATTTCCCTCATCTGGGCTAAATGTCCATTATTGATATATGTGTACCCCCTACCCAACACCCTCGCCGCGGGTAATCATTTCAACGCCCTGCAGAGCAAGAGCCGCATCACGTCCGCTGCATAGGGAATCTGTTCCCGTTCCTCGCGACGCGGGGGAAAAGGACACCTAGATGCGGCCTCACGCAGCTCTTGTTGCGCTACGCAGGGGTACGCCACGCCTCAACGGGGGATTCGTGAACCATTCAGTGACTGTTCCCGGCCTGCCCTTCGATATCGCGCCGGAGGGGCCAGCCGTCGGCACCACATGGCGCGTCGAGAATGAGGCTCTTGCCATTACGGCAGGCCCACGCACCGACCTGTTCCTCGACCCGGCACGCCAGACCTCTTCTGCAGGTGCTGATCTTTTGCGGCTCGTAGGGGATGTCAGTGGTGACTTCCAGTTGACGGCCCACGTCGAGGTGGATTTCAAGGACACCTTCGATGCCGGCGTCCTGTTCGTTCAGGCGGCCGAGCAGACCTGGGCGAAATTGTGTTTCGAGTACACGCCACAGGGGCGGCCCAGTGTCGTATCGGTGGTCACCCGAGGTGACTCCGACGACGCCAACGCCGACGAGGTGAGCGGAAACCGCACCCGTCTTCGCATATCCAGGTCGGGGCGCGCCTTCGCTTTTCACGCCTCCCATGAAGGCGAGTGGTGGCGGCTGATCCGATACTTCTCCCTCGGCTCATTGCCCGACTCGGCCGCGGTGAAAGTCGGGTTTCTCGCCCAATCGCCGTTCGGCGCTGGATGCACAGCCGTCTTCGACAACATCCGTTTTAGCCCGGAGCCCCTCGCTCAGCTTCGCGACGGCAGTTGACAGGCTAGTCACCGAAACGTCCGTCGGCTGAACATAGCGCCATCGTGCGTCACCCGGTTCGCTTGCCGGATGTCGACCGGCCCACTTTCACCCTTCTCATTGCCTGGGACGTCCTTCTCCCGCCTGCCCAGCTCCCGATTTCTTCCGTCTTGTCTCGGTGTCGCCGTGTGTGCCTTCCGACAGGAAACGCGGTCGTGCCCCGCGGGAGCGTGCCGGGAAGGCTTGATCCACTATCCGCACCGCACTTGAAATCGCGTAGGTCGGGGTACAGCTCATGCTGCGCCCTGGCACTGCGCTGTGCAAAAAGAATGAGGGTTTTCGTGCGCAGCAGTGTCATCGTGCCCATATTCCAGACCCAGAGCGTGTTATTGCTCTTCCTGGAATCGTTGAGGCTGACCGTTGAGCCGGACACACAGTTGATCCTGGTCAACGACGGTTCCGGGACCGAGGTGAGCGAGCTGGTCGAGGAGTTCGCCCGGAAGATCAAGAGAGACCGAGCTGCCGACGTTACCGTGACAACCCTGCACAACCAGAAACCCCATGGCTGTGGTCAAGCCCTCAACCAGGGTCTGGCCATCGCCGACGGGGACCACATCTTCTTCGTCGACTCCGATCTGATCCTCAAGTCCGGCTGGCAGTCCGGAATGCTGCAGACCCTGAGCGACCACCCGAACGCGGGAATGACCGCCGGGGTCCTGCTGTACCCGCAGACCGGCGGTGTGCAGCACTGCGGCATCTCGTTCAGCGAGACTCTCGGCAGGCACCTGTACCTGAACGCAAGGACATCGGACTTGCCTGATTCCCCGTACACGGTCCAACTGGCCGCCTTCGCGCTGTTCGCGATGACCAGGGAGGTCAGGGACTCGGTGGGCCTGCTGGACGAGCGCTACTTCAACGGGTACGAGGACTTCGACTACCAAATGCGGGCCAGGATGCTCGGCCACCGCACGGTCATCGACCCGAAGGTCACGTCGTACCACTGGGAACGGCGCAACGGAGTGCACCGGGCGGGCAACCGCAAGACCAACTTGGCCCGGTTCTGGAAGTCCTGGGGCAGCCAAATCGAGAACGACATCACACCCCGGTTGCTCGACGCGTTGCGTGGCCGGGCCGCCGACCTCAGCCACTACCTGCCGCTGGACCTGGCTGAGACGCGCACCGAGGCAGGGGACTTCTGGCAGGCCCTCGCCGACGCGTCGGCGATCGACCGGCACACCGTGCTCGACTACTCGACCACGGTGGACGGCGAGCAGCCCATCCTGCTGCCCCAGATCCTGCCGGCCCAACTGGTCGCCGAACCGCGGCCCTTGTTGATTCTGGTCGAGAATTTCGTTCGCCTGCTGGACAACCGTATGTGGCTGGCGCAACGCCTGGAGACGCAGTCGCAAGACATCGTCATCGATTTGCACGGCAACGCCATGGGACTCGCGGACCTGGATGCGAGCTGCTGGCCCGGCGTGAAGGTCAGGTGACGGGTGTGCGAACGGACACCACACGCGAGGCACCGAGCCTCGCGTGGCTCGCCAAGGTCGGTGAGGTGATACCGGCAGGCTGCAGCACCCTGGCCAAGACGCCGCATCGACTGCTGCCGGGCCGCGGCGCGATAGCCGCGGCGCGCGCCAAGGACGCGGAGTTCACCGACGTCGACGGCCGTACTTGGCTGGACTGCGAGATGGCCATGGGAACGACGACCTGGGGCCATGCCCGGCCCGAGGTCGAGGAGGCCGTCGTTGCCCAGTTGAGGCGTGGCACGTCCTTCTCGGTCGCCGACCCCCTCGAACTGGAGCTGGCGCAACGGCTGTTGTCGCGGTTCGGGGTCTACGAGTCCGTGAAGTTCGCCAAGAGCGGCGCGGATGCGGTGAGTGGCGCAGTGCGCATAGCCCGTGCGGCCACCGGACGCGATGTCGTGGTGGCGACCGAGTACCACGGGTGGCACGACTGGGCCGCGCCGTCCCACTACTCGGCTCATCACACGGAGCTCGGCATCCCGAAAGCAGTGGCGGCTCTGACGCTGACCTGCCCGCCGGACGACCCGGAACGACTCGTCGCCCTGCTGCGGCAGCACTCGGGGAGGATCGCGGCGGTGGTGCTGTGTCCGAACCGCTGGTCGGCCGAACACCTGCGCGCAGTCGCGGCGGAGATCCGCTCGCACGGCGCATTGGTGGTCTTCGACGAGGTCACCTCGGGCATGCGCATGGGCAGACGGGCCACCTGTGGCGAGGTCGACGTGTGGCCGGACCTGCTGTGCATCTCGAAAGGCATGGCCAACGGCCTCCCGCTAGCGGCGGTCCTCGGCGACCGTCGGCTGGTGATGCGCGGCGAAGACGTTCGAATGAGCAACGCCCACTCCAGCGAGTCCCTGGCTTTCGCCGCTGCTCTGGCATGCGAGGAGCTGCTGGACGCCGCACCGGTGTGGCCGTCGTGGCGCGAGCGGACCCTCACGATGATGACCGCCCTGCGCTCCCGCATCGCCGAACTGGACCTGGCCGGCCGAGTCGAGGTGCGGGGCGACTACTCGAGCTTCTCGCTCGGCTCCCCCGGGGCGAGTGACTTCTGGACCGACCCGTTCCGCACCCATGCCATGGCGACCCTCGCGGACCGGCAGATTTTCACCAAGGGCTACTTCGTCTTCTCGGACCGGCACACGCCGGCCCAGCTGGACGAGGTGGAGCGTGCGATCGACGCCGCCCTGACCACTTTCTGACACCACAACCAAATGGAGGCCGAGAGTGCGAGCACTCGTTTATGCAGGCAAGGGTCAGATGGACCTCGCCGATGTCGAGGAGCCCGTTCTGCGGACGTCGAACGACGTGAAGGTCCGGGTCGAGATGACCGGGATCTGCGGCACGGACCACAAGATCCTCGCCGGCAAACTGGCCGTTGCCGAGGAGGGCACAGTGCTGGGTCACGAGGGCGTCGGCACGGTGGTCGAGGTCGGCGACGCCGTAACACATCTCACCGTCGGTGATCGAGTCATCATCAACCCCACTCAGTCGTGCGGCACATGCCGCAACTGCCGACTGGGGGCATACTGCTACTGCTTCAACTTCGACGACCATCAAGTCGGCTTCACCCTCGCGGGTACGTTCGCCGAGTACTACGTCGGCAGCGCGCAGTACCTCTACCTGATACCGGAGGGGATGAGCTGGCAGGTCGCCAGCCTGATCGAGCCGCTGGGCTGCTCGCTGAACAGCGTTCTCAAAGCGGGCCTGCAGCCGCACGAGTCGGTTCTGGTGATCGGCTCTGGTGCCATCGGCCTGCTGTGCCAGAGCATCACGCGCCGGCTCAGTCGGCTCACCGTCGCCACGGAACCAAACGCGTTCCGCCGTGAATTCGCGGCCGGCGTCGCCAACCACGCGTTGCACCCCGACGAACTCACGCCCCAGATCATCGCGGAGCTCACGGGCGGCAAGAAATTCGACGTGGTCATCGACGCTGTCGGCAACCAACTAGCCACCGCGCTGGAAGCTGTCGCCAAGGGCGGCCGGGTAGTGCCGATGGGTTATGACGACACCTACCGGGTCGAGGTGGCTCCCACCACTCTCATTGACGACGGACTCAGCATCGTCGCGGCCGTGCCGCTGCACGATGCCATCGGCCCGGCCATCGACTTCGCCTCCGACATGCCGGAGCTGGCGAAGCTGGTGACCACCGAAGTCAGCATGGGCGACTTCCGCGACGCCTTCGAGGCGACCATGGGCGTCGACCTGCAGACTGGGCAGAAGGTCGACGTCAAGGCAGTCAAGGCCGTGATCCGCTCATGAAGCGCAGAAGCTTCGTGGCGAACCTCCACCGTAACGCCCGATACTGCATCTACACCGAACCGTTCTGGGCGATCTTCGGCACGGCCGCGCTGTACTACGCGACCCTCTACATGCAAAGCGTCGGTCTGAGCACAGTGGCCATCGGAGCCATCCTCTCGGCCAACCTGTACGTCGCGTTCATGTTCCAGCTCGTGGCGGGCGCGGTGACCGACCGGATGGGCAGACGCCGGGCCACCTTCTGGTTCGACGTGACCTCCTGGGTCATCCCGATGTTCGTGTGGGCATTCAGCAACAACTCCTGGATGTTCCTCCTGGGTTACCTGCTCAACGCCTCGTCGAAGATCGTCAACGTCTCGTTCTGGCTGCTCGCCACGGAAGACAGCCCAGAGAAGGACCGCCCCCGCATCTTCGCCGCCATCAAGGTGGTGATCATGTTCGCGGGACTTCTGGTACCGATCGTCGGGTTCTTCATGGACAGGTACGGAACCGTGCCCACGCTGCGCATGTTGTTCTTCATCGGCGGGCTCGCCATGCTTCTGCACAATTGTCTTCGCCACCACTACACCGTGGAGACGCAGGCTGGCGTCGAAGCCATGGACCGCCATGCTGGCACACGCATGCTACGGAGCGTGCTCGACAGCGGGAAACTGCTGTGGGCGGCCGGGCGGCACACCGCACTTCGCCGCCTGATTTTCATGTACATGCTGAGCTTCGTCGCTTTCCAACTCAACATCTTCCTGGCCGTGTACCTGACGAAGAGCCTCGAGTACAGCGCCGTCGTGGTGGGCACGGTGCCGGCCGTCGGAGCGGTCACCGCGCTGTTCTCTTACGCCGTCGTCATGCCCTGGGCAGCCGGCCGGGTCCCGGAGGGTGCCATGGCCCGATGGTCGCTCGTGACGAGTTGCGCCGGCTGGCTCCTGTTCCTGGCACTCGGACCGGACAACCCCGCACTGCTCTTCGTCTGTACGGTGCTCACCTCCGCGGGCCCGTTGCTAGTGGAGTCCTACCGTGATGCCATCGTGGTGGGCTGTGTGCACCCTGAAGAACGGGCTACGTTCTTCGCCGCCGTCCAGACCTTCACCGCGGTGGTGTCCATCCCGACCGGGTACTTGGCGGCAGTGATCTTCCAATCACGACCCCTGATGTTGTTCGGTGCGATCGCCACGCTCTACGCCGTCGCTGCAATGTGCACGTTCGGCAGGCACCTGTCCTACCAGGCGGACGTCCGGCTCATTCCGCGGCGGGGCCGACCGGACACGGTGGCGACGACGTGAGCGGACGGGACCGGGCGCTGGTCTTCGACTTCGACGGGTTGATCGCCGATACCGAGGTGCTGTGGTTGGCGGTACTCAGAGAGCTGTACAGGTCGTTCTCTCAGGAACTGCCGCACACCCGGTACGTCGAGTCCATCGGCGGTACGCTGCACGACTTCGACCCGTTCGAGGACCTCGCCGCCCGCTGCGGCACGGTCAGTGCGGCCGAACTGGAGCAGCGCGGGGAAAGCCTGTACCGGAACTGGATGGCGTACGAGGCGCCGCTGCCCGGCGTCCGGCGGCTGGTGGCGGACGCCAAGCGACGGGGCCTGGCACTCGGGGTCGCATCCAGTTCCCGGCGGACCTCTGTGCTGCCCCACCTTCAGCAGTTCGGGCTGCGCGACGCGTTCGACGTGGTCGTCACCATGGAAGATGTGAGCCGCACCAAACCAGCCCCCGACCTTTACCTCCTCGCGGCACGGCAACTCGGCGTGGATCCCTCGGCCGTCGTGGCCTTCGAGGACTCCAGCCGAGGAGTGCAGGCGGCCAAGGCCGCCGGTGCCTTCTGTGTGGCCGTACCGCACATACTTTCGCGGTCACACGATTTCACCGCAGCGGACCGCCGCCTCGACTCGTTGTCGCTGTTCGACATGGACGACCTGTCCGTAATCACGCCGGACGACGTGTGAGGAATGACCGCTGGGTGAGAGCCCGCTACCCGGGCTCTCACCCATGTCCAAGGACAACTTCATCTTCGATTGCTCGGCCAACGTCCTGATCTCGATTGGACACCAGGGGCCATCCACAGCCAGCGCGGTGTCCTACCGGTGGCGTGGGCAACCGAAGCGCGAGGATTCGACGGGCTAGCGTCTCAGGGTCGGCTTCTCCTCCAACTCGGCAAACTGGCCGTTGAATTGCTTGGGCAGCTTAGCCAGACCAGCGGAGGCCAGGGCGTCCATCCCGCCCTCCCGCCAGGCACGCGCCAGCGTTCCACCGACCGCTCGCTCACCCGCAGATCCCTTGCGATCACCGCGGTCTTCTCACCGCGTGTGAACCGCTCGCCTGCCTCGTACGGGATGCGCTCGCGAAACTCTCGCCGCTCGGCGGTCAACCCGCCGCCCTGCGCGTACCGCATGCAGCCAGCCCACCGCAGGGATCAGCCTCGGACAACAACCCGAAGAGATCAGTAGACAACTGCCGAACCTGGCACTATCCGGATCCAGCCTCGACTGCCTGATCGCGTAGTGAACAGCGCGCCGGAAGCCTTACGCTTTCTCCGAACCTCCGGGATGGCTACTTTTGCAACTCTTCGCCAAACCCTTGTAGAAAGTCCCTCGCAAGCCATAGCCTTGCGCCGCGCCGGTGCCGACCCGGCCTGAGCTGGCCTTGGAAAGGATCGGGACGAACGTCAGTGAAGACTCCAGCAAAGCGCACGTCACGTGACATCCGCACCGCGAACCGTTATGAGGTGCTGCGCCAGATCATCGCCGAGTCTCCCACCTCCCGGCCCGTGTTGGCGGCCGCCACCGGTCTGAGCCTGGCCACGGTCGCCACGCTCGTCGGGGAGCTCCTCGATCTGCGGATGATCACCGAGGTCGGCTTCGAGGACTCGGCGGGCGGCCGCCCCCGGGGCCTGGTGGCGGTCAACGCGTCGGGGGGCGCGTTGATCGGCGTCGACATCGCGGAGACGTACGTGCGTGTCGAGTTGTTCGACCTCGGGCTGAACGTGCTGGCCCGCGCCGACGAGGACATGCGCCCCGGCGAGAGCCTGCCGGAGCAGGTGGTCAGCCATGTGGCCGCCGCCGTCGGCTCGGTTGTCATGCAGGCCGGCGTGGAGGGTGCGCGGGTGCTGGGCGTCGGGGTGAGCGTGCCGGGGCAGGTGGACCGGGCTACCGGCGTCTCCGAGTACGCGCCCAACTGGGACTGGCACGACGTGCCCCTGCTGGACCTGCTCGCCAAGCACATCGCCTTTCCGCTGTACCTGGACAACCCGCTCCGTGCCTCCGCGGTGGCCGAGCTATGGTTCGGCGCGGCGCGCGGGCGCGGGGATGCGGTGGTGGTCAACCTCGGCACCGGCGTGGGCGCGGGGCTGATCCTGGACGGCGGGCTGTACCGGGGGGTCAGCAACAGCGCCGGCGAGTGGGGCCACAACACGCTCGTGCTCGACGGGCGCCTGTGCCACTGCGGCAACCACGGCTGCGTGGAAACGTACGTCGGTGCGCCCGGGATCATGCTAAACCTGCGCGAACTCGGCCCGCAGAGCCCGCTGCTGCACCCGGAGGATCAGACGGCCACCATCGCCGCGCTGGCCCGGGGGATGCGGGAGCAGGATCCGGTGGCGGTCAAGGTGGTCCGGGACACCGCCCGTTATCTCGGCGCGGGCATCGCCGACCTGGTCAATCTGTTCAACCCCGAAGTGGTCGTGCTCAGCAGCTGGGTCGCGGCCGCCCTGGGCGAGCCCCTGGTCGCGGAGGTGCGCGAGGCCGTTGCCCGGCATGCGCTGCCGCGGCCGATGGCCGCCACCGAGATCGTCCTCTCCCCGATCCCCACCGACCCGGTGTGTCTGGGCGCGGCGACGTTCGCGCTGGAGGGCGCGCTGCAGTCGGTGGGACAGAGGGCCGCAAGCCGCACCATCCCTGCAAGGAGCCGTACCGCACCACCTTCATGACGACGGAAGGGATGCACGTGTCTCACCCCCACCGCAGTAGACCTCTCCTGTTGACGGCCGCAGCCGCACTCGCCGTCACAGGGCCCCTGATATCCGCCCCGCCCTCCTCGGCCGCCACCCCCACGGCGGCCGAGGTCTCCCCCCATGCGGCCCAGACCATCGACGACATCGGTGCGTCGGGCGCCTGGTGGGTCAACGACCTGCAGCACTTCAAGCCCGAGGTGCAGGCCCGGGTCGCCCAACTGCTGTTCTCCCAGCAGGGGTTGGCCCTGAGCTCCTACCGCTACAACATCGGCGGTGGCGGCACCGCGGTCACCACACCGGCCCGCGCCGCCGAGGACTTCCTGAACGCCGACGGCTCGTACGACTGGAGCAAGGACAAGGGCGGTCAGACGTTCCTCAAGTACGCCGCCCGGTACGGCGTCAAGGACCTGATCGGCTTCATCAACAGCGCGCCGGCCCGGTGGACGACCAACGGTCAGTCCTGCGGCGGCCAGTTGAAGGCGGAGAACGAGTCCGACTACGCCAAGTACGTGGCCGATGTGACCGACCACTTCGCCAAGCAGGGCGCGAAACTGGACTACATCAGCCCCTTCAACGAGCCGGACAACGACTTCGGGGACTGCGGCCAGGAGGGCATGCAGGTCACGGTCGACCAACGCGACGACATCGTACGGGCGTTGGGCGCCGAGCAGCAGGCCCGGCATCAGCGCACGGGCATCATCGCGGACGAGTCCAGCAAGACCACGCAGTTCACCTCCGAGCTCCCGCAGTGGATCTCGCAGCCGGGCACCGGGCAGTACGTGTCCGCGCTCGCCCACCACACGTACAACAACCCGAACGACGGCCAGCTCGCCAATGTCTACGAGACGTCGAGGACGGTCGGCAAGAAGTCCTGGGCCACCGAGATCTGCTGCTTCGGCAAGGGGTCGACCGGCTGGAACCAGGAGTACGACCCGACCATCGACAACGCCCTGCTGATGTCCCGGATCATCTACAAGGACTTCGCGAGCTCGCACGACTCGGCGTTCCAGTGGTGGGTGGCCCTGGCCAGCGGCTACGGCACCTCCCCCACCGAGAAGAACGACGTGGGCTGGAACGACGGCCTGATCTACTACGACCCCGACTACGCGACGAACGGCAACCAGCAGCTGTACTTCACCAAGCGGTACTACGCGCTCGGCCAGTACAGCAGGTTCGTCCGGCCGGGCTCGGTCGCGCACAACGTGACCGGGGCGCCGGACGGCGTCGAGGTGTCGTCGTACGACCGGGACGGCAAGTGGGTGGTCGTGGTCAACAACCACAACTCCACCGACACACCGCTGAGTTTGCACTTCAATAACAAGTCGCCGGTACGAGCCGCGCAGGCCGTACGGACGTCGGCCACCGAGGACTGGGCGAACGTCGCCAAGCCGACGGTGAGCGGCGGCACGGTCTCCTCGACTCTCGCGGCCCGCTCCATCACGACGTACGTCTTCGACCAGAAGGGCAAGGGCAGTTCGGCGATCACGGGTGCGCTGCAGGGCAAGCAGTCCGGCAAGTGCCTGACCGCGGACACGTCCGGGGCCGCCATCAACACGTGCACGGGCGGGGCCGAGCAGTCGTGGTCGTACGACGCGAAGGGGACCCTGAAGGGCGCGGGCGGGTATCTGACGGCCGGGAGTTCGGGCCTGACGACGACCGCCGACTTCACCGGTGACGCAGGCCAACGCTGGCTGCTGAACGCCAACGGCCAGATCCTCAGCGAGGCGTCCGGCAAGTGCCTGGACGTCAGCGGACAGGCGACCGCCGACGGCAGCAAAGTGATCCTGTACAGCTGCAACGGCGGGACCAACGAGGCCTGGAACAAGGCGTGACCCCGCCCTGACCCTGACCTGACCCGACCTGACCCTCACGACCGAGGGCCGCCGGCCACACCCTGCCCCGGCGGCCCTCAACCCCCCTGCACCACCCCCATGTTCGTCATTCTGAACCGGATACAACGCTTCGAGCAGACTTCGTCCAACCCCTTGCCTAAGTCATACTAAAAAGTTTAACGTCCCCGCACCGCAACGCATTTCGAGCCACGTAGCAGCCGCGTAGCGCTGAAGCCGTGGAGCCGCAGCCGCAATCGAGACAAGGACGTCAGCATGTCGGCAATGAGCAACAGCAACTTCTCCCGCCGGTCCATATTCCGGGCCGCCGCGGGCATGGCCGCCGCCGGCACGCTGGCCGCGTGCGGCAGCAACAACGGCCGGGGCGGGAGCGGCGGTTCGGGTACGCAGCTCACCCAGTACTTCCACGCCTACGGAGAGGCGGGCGTGGAGCAGGCCGTCAAGCGGTACGCGAAGGGGTACACCAAGGCCAATGTGGCCACGCAGTGGATCACCGGCTCGGACTACGAGACCAAGCTCTTCGCCGCCCTGCTCACCAAGCAGGCGCCGGACGTCTTCGAGTTCCACCCGCAGATCCAGCTCGTCAAGAGCGGTCAGGTGGCGGACCTGACGGACATCATCGAGCCCGTCATGGGCGACTTCAACCAGGCCGATATCGCCTCGCACAAGGTCGACGGCAAGATCTACGGCGTCCGGATGATCGACGACCCCCAGTTCTTCTTCTACCGCAAGTCGATGCTGGAGAAGGCGAACGTCGCCGTCCCGACCACGCTGGACGAGCTGATCGAGGCCGCCGACAAGCTCACCACATCCAAGGTCAAGGGCCTCTTCCTCGGCAACGACCTGCACGCCATCGAGGCCCCGCTGATCTGGTCGGCCGGTGCCGAGACCCTCACCGACAAGAACGAGGTCGGCTTCAACACCGACGCGGTCGCCGGCGGTCTGAGCCAGCTGCGCAAGCTGTTCACCAGCGGCAACCTGCTGCTGGACGCCCCGGCCGATTTCTGGGACCCCTCCGCCCTCGACCAGGGCCTGTGCGCGATCCAGTTCTGCGGCATGTGGGCGATGCCCGTGATGCAGAAGGCACTCGGCGACGACCTCGGTATCTTCCCCTTCCCGAAGGTCGGCAGCGCCGGCAAGCCGTCCGTCTACAACGGCGGCTGGTCGATGTTCGTCAACGCCAAGGGCAAAAACGTCGAGGCGGCCAAGGAGTACGTGAAGTGGCTGTGGATCGAGCAGAAGAAGAACCAGGAGGACTTCGCGACTTCCTACGGCTTCCACATCCCGCCGCGCACCTCGATCGCCCAGCAGGCCACCAAGCTCCAGTCGGGGCTGCCGGCTGAAGGCGTGAAGCTCTTCAACACCTACGGCCACTTCGACAACATCGGCTGGACCCAGGCCATGTGGACCGCCCTGGACACGGTCATCGCCGACTCCGTCCGCAAGGGCGGGGACCCGAAGGCCGCGCTCGACAAGGCCGACAAGACCGTCACGCGCGAGCTCAAGAAGCTCTTCGGATAGGCCGGCGGACGGACCAAGGACATGTCGACCACCACCACCCGCGGGGTCGCCCGCCCCGCCGCGGCCAAGCCTTCCAAGGCCCGGCCGCGGCGGGGGCTCACGGCGAACAACACCCTCAACTTCTGGCTCTTCACCGGCCCGTTCCTCATCGGCCTGGTGATCTTCGTCTTCGTTCCCATCGGTTGGAGCATCTGGCTCAGCTTCTTCGAAGCCCGCTTCACGGTCACCCCCAGCCACTTTGTCGGCTTCGACAACTACCGGCAGATGCTGACGGACAGCGCCTTCACCGGCTCGCTGGTGACGTTCACCGTCTTCGCCGCTTTCATCGTGCCCACCACCTGGGCGCTCTCGCTGGGCCTAGCCCTGCTGGTGCACCGGCTGCGGTTCATGCGGGCGTTCTTCCGCTCGGTCTTCTTCCTGCCCACCGCGTGCAGTTACGTCGCCGCCGCGCTGATCTGGAAGATGTCCATCTTCAACGGCGTCCGTTTCGGCCTGGCCAACACGGTCATCGGCTGGTTCGCCGCCGACAACGTCGCCTGGGTCTCCAACCCGAGCCCGCCCTGGTACTGGCTGGTCATCCTGACCGTCCGCCTGTGGTTGCAGGCCGGTTTCTACATGATCCTGTTCCTGGCGGCGCTGCAGAACATCCCGCAGGAGCTGTACGAGGCCGCCGCCATCGACGGTGCGAAGCAGGGCTGGCAGACCTTCCGGTACATCACGCTGCCCCAGTTGCGCGCCACTTCGACCGCGGTGATCCTGCTGCTGCTCGTCGCCGCCTACCAGGCGTTCGACGAGTTCTACAACATCATCTCGACCAGGGCGACCTGGGGTCAGACGCCCCTGATGGTCCTCTACAAAACGGCACTTGGCGCGAACCAGGACTACGGTTCCGGCAGCGCGGGCGCTGTCATCCTGACGGTGCTGATCTGCGCCGTCACCCTGCTGCAGGGCAAGTTCATGGGCTTCGGAAGGGGGGAGGAGTCCAAGTGACCACCACCGCACCCCAGGTCGGCGAGGGACGTCGGCCCAAGCGCGGGGGCCTCCTCGGAAACACCGGTCTCTACGTCGCCGTCGGCATCGCCGCGCTGCTCTTCCTGATCCCCTTCTACCTGATCGTCCGCAACGCCCTGTCCACGGACCAGGAGATTACGGGCGAGAACTGGCAGTTCTTCCCCACGAGTCTGCAGTGGGGCAACATCTCCGAGCTGTTCGACGATCCGACCGTCGACTTCGCCCAGTCCATGTGGAACTCGCTGGTCGTCGCCGTTCTGATGACCGCCGGCATCCTGCTGGTCTGCTCCCTGGCGGGATACGGTCTCGCCCGTATCCCCTACCGGCACGCCAACAAGGTCTTCTACGCGGTTCTCGCCACCCTGATGGTGCCCACCGCCGTCACGTTCGTGCCCAGCTTCGTGCTGGTCTCGTCCCTCGGCTGGGTGGACACCTACCGGGGCCTGATCATTCCGGGCCTGTTCAGCGGTTTCACCTGTTTCCTCTTTCGGCAGTACTTCCTCGGGTTCCCGAAGGAGCTGGAGGAGGCGGCGCGGGTGGACGGGCTGGGTTACTGGACGGCGTACTGGCGGATCGTCGTTCCCAACTCGCTGAACTTCTTCGCGGCGATGGCGACGATCACGTTCATCAACGGCTGGAACGCCTTCCTGTGGCCGCTGGTCATCGGCCAGGACCCGAGCTCGTGGACCGTCCAGGTCGCGCTCTCCTCGTACATGACGAACCAGACGGTCAACTACCACCTGATCTTCATGGCCACCGCCATTTCCATCCTGCCCCTTGTGCTCGTGTTCCTCTTCCTCCAGCGCTGGCTGGTACAGGGAATCGCACAGACCGGCATCAAGGGCTGACGCCCTCCACTCACGACCTGGAGACCGATGTCTTTCCGCACCTCCCCATCGGCCATCGACTACGTCGAGGACGTCTCACCGGGCAGCGGGGCCCTCCCGCCCCGCGCCTGGTACGCATCCTCGGACGCGAAGTCCCTGTCACTGAACGGCAGTTGGCGGCTTCGTGTGTCGCCGACCGCCGACGCCGAGGACGACTCGTTCGCCGAGCCCGGATTCGACGCCGGGGACTGGGCCGAGGTCGCGGTCCCCGGCCACTGGGTCCTCCAGGGCGACGGCGCCTTCGGCCTGCCCATCTACACCAACCACCTCTACCCCTTCCCGGTCGACCCGCCGCACGTCCCCACGGAGAACCCGACCGGCGACCATCTGCACCTCTTCGACCTGCCCGAGGACTGGCCCTCCGAGGGCGGCTCCGTCCTCCGCTTCGACGGCGTCGAATCCTGCGCCCGCGTCTGGCTGAACGGCACGGACATCGGCGAGTTCAAGGGCTCCCGGCTGCCGCACGAGTTCACGGTCGGGCACCTGCTCAAGCCCAGCGGAAACGTGCTCGCCGTGCGTGTCCACCAGTGGTCCGCCGGCTCGTACCTGGAGGACCAGGACCAGTGGTGGCTGCCGGGCATCTTCCGTGACGTCACGCTGCTGCACCGCCCGGCGGGCAGCGTCCTCGACTTCTTCGTCAACGCTTCCTACGACCACATCACGGGCGAGGGCACCCTGCGCGTCGACTCCGACGTCGACGGGCGGGTGTCCGTGCCCGCCCTGGACATCGATGTCGCAACCGGGGAAACAGTTACGGCAGCGGTCCAGCCGTGGTCGGCCGAAGTGCCGAAGCTGTACGACGGCGAGCTGGTCACCGAGGGCGAGCGGGTGCCGCTGCGCATCGGTTTCCGTACCGTCGAGCTGGCCGACGGCCTCATCAAGGTCAACGGCAGGGCGGTGCTCTTCAAGGGCGTCAACCGGCACGAGTGGCACCCGGAGAAGGGCCGCGCCCTCGACCTGGAGACCATGCGTGCGGACGTGCTGCTGATGAAGCGGCACAACCTCAACGCCGTGCGCACCTCGCACTACCCGCCGCACCCGGCCTTCCTGGACCTGTGCGACGAGTACGGCCTGTGGGTCATCGACGAGTGCGACCTGGAGACCCACGGCTTCACCGAGCAGGCCTGGCGCGACAACCCCGTCGACGACGACCGCTGGACCCCCGCCCTCCTCGACCGCGCCGCCCGCATGGTCGAGCGCGACAAGAACCACCCGTCGGTGGTCATCTGGTCCCTGGGCAACGAGGCCGGCACCGGACGCGGCCTCACCGCCATGGCCGAGTGGATCCACGGCCGCGACGCCTCACGCCTCGTGCACTACGAGGGCGACTGGAACTCCCGTGACACGGACATGTACTCACGGATGTACGCCTCCCACGCCGAGATCGAGCAGATCGGCCAGGAGCTGGACGGCGGCACGCACAAGCGCCGCGAACTCCCCTTCATCCTCTGCGAGTACGGGCACGCCATGGGCAACGGCCCGGGCGGCATCGCCGACTACCAGGAGCTGTTCGAGAAGTACGACCGCCTCCAGGGCGGCTTCATCTGGGAGTGGATCGACCACGGCATCACCCACCCCGAGCTGGGCTACGCCTACGGCGGCGACTTCGGCGAGGAGCTGCACGACGGGAACTTCGTCTGCGACGGTCTGGTCTTCCCCGACCGGCGGCCCTCCCCGGGCCTGCTGGAGTTCAAGAAGGTCATCGAGCCGGTCGGCATCGAGGGCGACGGCACGGACGGCACCGTGCGGGTGACCAACAAGCAGGACTTCGCCGACCTCTCCGCGTTCGCCTTCGAGTGGTCCTACCAAGTGGACGGCGAGACGGTCGAGTCGGGCTCCCTGTCCGTACCCGCGCTCGCCCCGGGCGCGTCCGCGGACGTCAAGCTGCCCGAGCCGCCGGCCGACCACGGTGGCGGCGAGTCGCAGTGGACGGTACGGGCGCTGCTGGCGGCCGACACCGCCTGGGGGCCGGAGGGCCACGAGGTGGCCTGGGGCCAACTCCCGGGCACAGCAAGGGCGTTGCCATCGATCGCTGCTTCTGACGGTCCCGTGCCGGGCGACGGCGTGATCACCCTGGGCCCGGCCTCCTTCGACGCCCGCACCGGTGCGCTGAGGACCATCGGCGGTGTCGAGGTGAGCGGCCTTCGCCTGGACGTGTGGCGGGCGACCACCGACAACGACGAGGGCGCCGAGTGGCAGACCGGCACCCGCTACGCCGAACTGTGGCGCAAGTACGGCCTGCACCGCATGCGGCACCGCCTCGACGGCGTGGAGGTGGGCGACGACGCACTGACGGTGCGGACCCGGGTGGCGCCAGCCGCCTGGGAGTTCGGGCTCGCCGCGGTGTACCGCTGGACCTCGGACGGCAACCGGCTGAAGCTGACCGTGTCCGTGGGGCCGGAAGGCGAGTGGCCGGTGCCCCTGCCGCGCCTCGGTGTGCGCTTCGGGCTCGCACAGGCCGACGGTGTCAAGTGGTACGGCGGCGGTCCAGGCGAGGGCTACCCGGACACCAAGTCGGCCTCCAGGCTTGACCGTTGGGAGTCCACGGTCGACGGGCTGCAGACCCCCTACCTGCGCCCGCAGGAGAACGGCGCCCGTGCCGACGTCCGCTGGGCAGAGCTCGGCGGGCTGCGCATCGAGGGCGACCCCGAGTTCTTCCTCACCGCCCGCCGCTGGACGACGGAGCAGCTGGACGCGGCCGCCCACCTCACCGACCTCAAGGCCGTTGAGACGGTCTGGGTCAACCTCGACCACGCCCTGCACGGCATCGGCACCGGCTCCTGCGGCCCGGGCGTGCTGCCGCAGTACCAACTGCGCGCCGAACCCGTCGAGTTCTCCTTCGTCTTCTCGGAGATCAGTTGACGGACACGGACATACGGTCCCCTGCGGTCGGCCGGCTCTTCAGTCGGCCGGCCGCGGTCGCGTCCTGCGTCGGCTTCGTCCTCATCGGCATGCTCCAGGCGCTGTACGGCCCCGCGATCCCGGGCCTGCGCACGGAGTTCGGCCTGTCCCCGTCCGGCGCCGGACTCGGTCTGAGCCTGCACTTCTCGGGCGGCGTCGCGGGCGTCCTCGCCTTCAACGCAATCCACTCCCGGATCAACAACAGGGCGCTGCTGGCGGCGAGTTACGGCCTGATGGCGCTCGGCGCCGCGTGCTTCGCGCTCGCCCCGGACTGGCCCCTCGCCCTCGCCGCCGCCTTCCTCGGTGGTCTCGGCTTCGCGACCGGACTGCCCTGGCTGAACAGGGCCCTTCCCCAGGCGAGGCGCGCCGGTGCCTGGGTCATCGCCGCGTCGATGATCGGCGGAGTGGCGGCTCCCCCGCTGCTGGGGGTGGGCATCGAGGCCTTGGGCATCCACGCCGTCCCCTTGCTGCTGACCGTGCTCTCCGCCGCCTCGCTCGCGGCGACCGTCTGGCTAATCCAACTCACCCGGAGGTCTCTCGATTGACCGGCAGTATCGAGGTCCGCGGCCTGTCCCGCACCTTCCACACCACCGTCCGCCGCCCCGGCTTCGCCGGCGCGCTGCGTTCCCTGGTCAACCCGGAGCGGGTGGCCAAGCACGCCGTCTCCGACATCAGCTTCGACGTGGCACCGGGCGAACTCCTCGCCCTGCTGGGCCCGAACGGCGCCGGCAAGTCCACCACCATCAAGATGCTCACCGGCATCCTCACACCCACCTCCGGCGAGGCCCGGGTCGCCGACGTGGTGCCGTACGAGGAGCGGGAGCGCAACGCCCGTAACATCGGCGCCGTGTTCGGGCAGCGCACCCAGCTGTGGTGGGACCTGCCGGTCAAGGAGTCCTTCGCCATCCTTCGGGACATCTACGACGTACCAAAGGCCGAACACTCCGCCCGCCTGCGGGAGTTCGACGACATCCTCGAACTGTCCGCCTTCTGGGACACCCGCGTCCGCCACCTCTCCCTCGGCCAGCGCGTGCGCTGCGACCTGGCCGCCGCCCTGCTGCACGACCCACCGGTGGTCTTCCTCGACGAGCCGACCATCGGCATGGACGTGGTGGTCAAGGAGCAGGTGCGGGAATTCCTGCGGCATCAGGTCGAACAACGCGGCCGTACCGTCCTGTTGACCACGCACGACATGACCGAGGTCGAGCGGCTCGCCGAGCGGGTCGTGCTCATCAACCACGGGCGGCTGGTACTGGACGGCACCCTCGACGAGATCCGCCGCAAGTTCGGCTCGACCTGGCAGGTGCGGGCGACGCTCGCCGACGGGCACACCGACGTCGTACCGCCGCCGGGCATCGCGCTGCTGCGGCAGGACGGCCCGCAGGTGGTGTTCGGCCCGGACGGATCCGAGGCTCCCACGGTCCACCAGGCACTCAAGGCCGTCATAGAGCGGTACGAGGTGACGGACATCGCCATCGACGAGGCGGACCTGGAGGACGTGATGCGGGTCGCCTACGCGCACGCGGGCCCGCCAGCGGAAGGGGCCTGACATGGCGGTCCTGCACGCGTGGCGCACCGCCCGCGTCACCCCGCTCGGCGAACTGCACGCACCGCCCCGTATGACGGCCGTCCTCGTCCGGCTGACCGTGCAGGTGGTCCTGGTCGCGTCCCTGTGGAGCGGCCTGTACGCGCACACCGGCGCCACGGCCGGCATGACCCGCGAACAGGCCATCTCGTACGCCGTGCTGGCCGCACTGGCCTCCCGGCTACGGGAGTTGGACCAGTACGCGGGCCGCGACACCGTCATCCAGCACGTGCACTTCGGCACCATCGTCTACTGGTACCTGCGACCGCTGCCGCCCGCCCGCTACCACGCGCTGCGCGCCCTCGGCGAGCAGATCTACGGAGCCGCGTGGGCGCTCGCCGGATTCGCGGTGTGCCTAGCGGTCGGGGTCGTCCAGCCGCCCAAGTCTGCCGCCGTGGCCGGGGTGTTCGTACTCAGCCTGCTGCTCGGCCAACTGATCCTGTACTTCATCATGCTGCTCATCGACCAGTGGTGTTTCTGGATGCTGCGCAACACCTCCGCCGTGCTGATCCTGATCTTCGCGCAGAACCTGATGTCCGGGGTGTACGCCCCGCTGTGGTTCTTCCCCGGCTGGTTCCGCACCCTGAGCACCTACCTGCCCTTCCAGGCGACGCTCAACGTGCCGCTGTCCCTCTACGTGGGTCGGATCCAACTGTCCGATGCGGGCAGGCAGTTGGCCATCCAGGCCGGCTGGGTCGTCGTGCTCTTCCTCTTTACCCGGTTCCTGTGGCGGCGGGCCGCCCGCCGTGTCATCTCCCAAGGAGGCTGAGGCCTGTGAACGCCGTCCGGATCGCCTGGCGCATCACGCGCCTCAACATCCGTGCCCAGATGGAATACCGGGTCGAGTTCCTGCTGAACATCGCGATCGGCGCGATCTGGCAGGTGTCGGTGATCGTGTTCGCGACCGTGCTGCTGACCCGGTTCACCGGCATGGGCGGCTGGGACAGCTCGGACGTGCTGCTCATCCCCGCGACGCGGATGCTGGCGCACGGGCTGTTCGTACTGGTCCTGGGCCGGATGCACGGCCTCGGCCGATATATCCAGGAAGGACGCATCGACATCTATCTGCTGCGGCCCATGCCGGTCCACCGACAGGTGCAGCTGCAGTACTTCCCCACCAACGCGATCGGCGACCTCACGGTGGCCGCCGGCCTGATGGCCGGCGCCCTGTCCCGCAGCCACCTCGACTGGACGGCGGGACGGATCACGTACCTCATCACCTGCCTGATCGGCGGCATGCTGCTGGAGGCCGCCCTGTTCACGGCGGTCGCCTGCGCCTCGCTCCGCTTCCCGGCCGCCGACTACTGGGGCCGCTGGCTGGAGGAACTGCTCGGCACCTTCGGCAGCTACCCGCTGAACGTGCTGCCCCGGGCGGTGGGCGGCTTCCTCACCTTCGGCCTCCCGCTCGCGTTCGTCGCCTACTTCCCGGCCGCGGTCCTCACCGGCCACGGCCACGACACGGGTGTCCCGTACTGGCTGGCGGCCGCCTCCCCGCTACTCGGAGCACTCGCGTACCTCGGCGCGCGGCTGCTGTGGCACTGGAGCCTGGACCACTACACGGGGGTGAACGGTTGACGGCGACCTCCAGGTCCCGGCGTCAGGTGGCGAGGGCCTCGAAGAGGCGGTGGGAGCCAAGATCACCGCAACCCCGGTGCTACCGTACTTCCGGAAGCCCTGGCTGCTTCCAGATCCCACATCTCGCTGGACCAGCTGCAGCGCTGGTCCGTGCCGCTACGCAGCGAGACTGGGCCCGGATCAACCACACCAGTCGTGTCATGCGCGCGTCATCAATTCCAGCCGTCACCAAGACGTCTACCGGTGTACGGCCCGGATCGGCTTCGGCGAAGATCTTCTCCATGCACCAGAACCCACACGACCAACGCTGAGGCCGTGTAAGCCCGCCGGGCCAAGATCGCCCCCATGCCAGCGGCGCCTCCAGCGCCATACTCGGCAGCAGTGGCGCGCAGGAGTTCGCGTGCGGCGCCGTCCAGGGCGGGGCCGTTGCCGTCCGGTCCGGTCCGGGTGGTGACCGAGACCCGGTTCCGGACCGGGTCCATCCGCTGGGCCTTGAACGTCACGCAAAGCCAGGCGGCGCCTGTCCCGCGCGAAAATCCTGGTTCGGGCTGCTGATCAGGCCGTTTGTCTGTCTGCCGTCAGGCTGCTTGCCGGTACTCGTTGAGGAGGCCGCCGAGTAGTTGAGTGCGGCGGACGCGGCGTCCGAAGGGGATGGCAGGTGTCGTCTGGCCGGTCTCCGAGGCTTGGGGAGATCGTTGGTGGAGGGCTTGGTGGGGGCGGTGCCGGTTGTAGTGGTCGGTGTAGGTGTTCAGGATGGTGCGCAGGTGCCGTTCGTTCATGATGAGTAGGCGGTCGGTGCACTCGCGGCGGACGCTGCCGACCCAGCGTTCCGCGAAGGCGTTTGCCTTCGGGGATCTCGGCGGGGAAAGTAGTACCTACACGCCCGCGTCGGCGAGCACGGCGTCGAAGGCGTCGGAGAACTTCCCGTCCCGGTCGCGCAGGAAGAACCGGAACCGGTCCACCCGGCCTTCGAGGTCCATCATCAAGTTCCGCACCTGCTGGGTCACCCAGTCTCGGTTCGGGTGCGCGCTGATGCCGAGGACGTGCACTCGGCGCGTTGCGACTTCCATGACGAACAGCACGTACAGCCGTCGGCAGAATGCAGTATCCACATGGAAGGAGTCGCAGGCCAGCAGTCCGGAAGCCTGGGCGCGTAGGAAGGAGACCCAGGTGTCGTGAGCCCGCTGGGGCGCGGGCGGAGTGTTGCCCTGCAGCAGTACTGACCGGACGGTGGCGGCGGAGACCGTGATGCCCAACCGGGCCAGCTCTCCCTGCACTCTGCGCTGTCCCCACAGCGGATTCTCCCGCGCGAGACGCAGGATCAGCTCCCGCGTCTCCTCCGATATCGGCGGCCGACCGGGGCTCTTGTGGGGGTAGGTCCACTTGCCGGCGATCAGCTCTCGGTGCCAGCACACTAGCGTCGCTGGGGTGACGAAGAAGCTGCTCCAGCTCTGTCTAGGCAGCAGACGCGACAGGGCGGCCAGCAGGACAAGGTCGGCCGGTTCCAACTTCGGTTTACCGAGCTGGCGTTGGAACGCAGCGAGCTGGTGCCGCAGCACCAGCAGTTCGACGTCCTTGGCAACGTCGCCCAGCAGCCGCAGGCCTGCCAGCTCCAGCGACCTGCGCGTCAGCAGATGGATCCATGACCACCGCATGGATCTCGATCATTCCCCGGTCCACGACCGTCCCGCAGCGAAACGTCCTGATCAGGGGCCCGAACTCGGGTTTTCACGCGGGACAGGCTGCCGACTGGGCAATGCGCAGGCCCTGCACGGACGGGGGCGACAGAGCCCCAACTACGGCTGCTGGGCGTCTATCTCAGCGCGCACAGTGAGCCATCCTCGGGAGAGGGACTAATCGAGTCCGACCGGGTCGTCCACAGCTGCGGCATCCGCGAGCAGGAATTCCCGGGCGCACTGAGCCGCCTGACGGCGAACGGCTTTCTGGACGGGTGGCGGTTCTGCCCGGAGTCGGAGGACCTGCACTGGACACTCGCACCGGGACAACGATGAACGTTCCCTTCGACTGTTCTGCGTGCGGGCCCCTGCGCTGGTAACGGCTGCGGCAGACGGCCAAGGGGTGCGGGCCCGCGACGGGCCGGGCGGCGGCTGCGACACCCTGCGTGATGAGCGGCCAGAAGGCGAACATATAGCGGTCGACGAAGTCGTCGTACGAGCCGTCGGCGCCCCGCTCCCCTCCCCGGTCGGGACAACAGGCTTGGCACGCCATTGGAAGGCCCTGGGGTTCCGAGAAGAGTGTGAGGTCCGGCCCGCCGTCACGATGACCCACCGCCGACCGTGCCCGCCCAACGCACAGTCGACGGTATGTGTGCCGGTCTGTGCGGCTCGGCGCCAACGACAAGGTCGGATCCCGCCCGTGACCGCGGGCGCGTCCCGTTGTCGGTGCTGCCGTTTATCGTGTTGCCCAGGTGAAGTAACGGTGCCGACCGTGCACTTCAGGGGAACGTGGGCACAGAGCCCGAAAGCGGGGCAGCAGTGGCACCAAGGGACAGCAGCCGCATAGAACCGGACGACCTGATACGGGACCGCGAGGTCGACAACGCCCAGAGTGACCGGCTGGCCCACAGTCACATCGCCGAGCAGCTCAATGACGTGGCGCTCTCGGTCCCCACACCGACAAACATCGCGGTGTGGGGTCCTTGGGGTTCCGGCAAGTCGGGCGTGGCCAATCTCCTGAAGGGGCTGCTCGAGAAGCAGCGGAACGTGCGGTTCGTGCGGTTCGACGCCTTCAAGTACGCAGAGAACCCACTGCGCAGGAACTTCATCATCGCGGCCGCCACCGCCCTCGGAATCAAGGACGCGAAGTTCCACGAGGAATTGTACGGCGGGCGAGCCGCCGTAAAGCTTCAGTTCGAAAAGGGCGACGTCCGACGCCTCCTGAAGATGTTCGCGTGGATGTTCGGTGCTGTCGTCGCGTTCTTCGCCGCCGCCATGGCGTTCTTCGCCTGGTTGCACGGAGGGGCGTTCCGGCCCACGTTCGCCAACATGGCGGCCGGAGCGCTGAAGGCGGGGCTCGCGCCGGCCGCGCTGCTGACCTCCTTGATGGTCCTGGTCTCGCGCACTCTCACTCGCGAGCACAAGACGGAAGCCGCCGACAGCGACGAACAGTTCGAGAAGCTCTTCGCCGACCTCGTCAAACGCTCCCGAGTGGAACGGCTTGTCGTGTTCGTCGACGAGCTGGACCGGTGTAAACCCTCCGACGTGGTAGCGACCCTGGACGCCCTGCGCACGTTTCTGGGCGTTGGCGGTTGCGTCTTCGTCGTCGCCGCCGACCAGCAGGTCCTGGAAGAAGCACTCACCCGTGCCCTGGAACAGGCCACGCCTACCGACGCCGTAAACCCGTACTACAGCAGCGGAAGCGGCTACCTGGACAAGGTGTTCCAGTACCAGCTCAGTCTCCCTCCACTGCTGGTGCCCAAGGTGACCAGCTTCGCCGCCGACCTGGTGCGCGGGCGGGGCGGCGTGTGGGCGACGGTCGACGTCAATCTGGTTGTGAGCGTTCTCGTGCCCTCGCACGTGCGCAGTCCCCGCCGGGTCAAGGCGCTGCTGAACACCTTCGTTCTGACGTACCGGCTGGCTCAGCGGCGTGCCGCGGACGGGCTGCTGGAGATCGACCCAGCCACGCGGGTCGAGGAGATCGCCAAACTGGTCTGCCTCCGGGTGGAGTTCCCGCTGTTCGCCCGGGATTTGCTGCTCGACCACCGGCTGTGCGCGTTCGTACTGGCGCTGGACTCCAACCCCGAGGCCGACCTGGGCTTCGCCGTGAGCGAGCAGGCCAAGGAGGCCGCCCGCCGCTACGCGAACCTCGACGCAGCCGTCGACCAGCATCTCAGTGTCCCTGAGGACCCTGACGAGATCGAGACCGAGGACCAGAAGGCGGACGACATCCGAAAGCATCACGGCCAGCAACTCGTTGCCTATCTCAAGAAGACACGGATCGTGCCGGGCCCGGGCCGTGACCTGATCTTCATGGAGACCAGCGGCAGCGTGTTCGGACTGCCCTCCACTGCGGCCGAGACACTGGAGCAGCAGGCACAGAACGCCGAACTGGACGCGGTACTCTCCTCCGTCGGCGGTCTTCCTGCCGAGGACCGTTCTGCCGCGCTGGCTCTCCTCCTCCAGCAGGCACGGGACGCGATCGGTCTGGAGGAGGAGAACGTCGCCCACGCCGTCCTGGCCGTCTGCGGTGACGCGGCTCTCTCCCTGAACGGCACAGCGGACACTGCGGTCGAAACACTCACACCAATCCTGACGAACTCCCCGCATGCGCTGCCGGATGAGGTACTGCCCGGATGCTGGCGGCTAGCACTGGCCAGTGACCGTCCGGCAGCAATCGAAATGCGTACGATCGTCCTGCGGCACTCTGCCGTCCGAGACAGTGCCTCCACAGCCGCCATGGTGATGCGCTATGTCGAGTCGGCCTTGACGGCAGACCCCGGCCTCGTGCAGCAACTGGTGTCACATCATCTACTGGGCGACGAGGAGGACATGGCCGAAATGCTCGCCGAACTCCCCCCTTCTCAAGCGGCGATCCTCATGGAGCAGGTCGGGCCCCACATTGCCAAGGAACTGCGGGCGCTGATCGAGAAACACGAGGAATGGGAAAGAGCGCAAGACCAGCCGGCAGCCGTCCCGTCGGCTCCGTCTCCGGAGCCGAGGAGTCCCGACGAGGCGCTGCGGAGGCTGGAGGAACTTCTGGAGCACTGGTGCGAGGAGCGCTCTGAAGCGGCACACTCCGTCGTAGGACTGCTGCTGGCGTCGGACAGCAAGCCGGGCCGGGACATCGTCGAACAGCACGCCGACAATATCCCCACCGTGCGGGAGACCGCCTTGGCTCGGGCGGTGCTGTCGAGTTCCCACCGGCGTTCACTCCCCTACTGGCCGGCGTGGCTGGGACTGCTGGATCCACGATCAGCTATCCCCGAAATGACCGGCGAGTTCAACACCCTGCTCAAGAAGCTGTGGACACTGGCCAGCAGCCCCACCAACACTCCAAAACCGGAGGAGGTCGACCGCACCGCGGGCAGCCTCATGCGGCTCTTCGACAACCAGCCCCCGGGCCAGCATCCACACATCACGCCTTTCGTGCTGCCGGCGCTGTCTCGTCCCTCGACCGACGAGGAAGCCGGGGAGCAACTGCGGCTGCTCGACGTGCTGCAGCCACTGGAGAACAGCGGTCTGCTGGAGCGCGCAGCCTTCGTTCGCCACCAGGCGGCAGTAGTCACCGAGTTGCTCACCGACGGGGATGACCTCCTCGTTTCACACGACAGCGCGATCTTGACCTACATCGAGTCCCTCGTGAACAACTGCCTACGTGACCTGGTCGCTGCCGGTCCCGCTCCGTTGAACCCCGGAGAAGCCCGCGCTCTGGTAAACGCCCTTGACCACAGCGACTGGCTGCCCGGGAACGAGCACACTCGCCTGCGGGTCCGCGCACACCATCTGCTGGCGAGCGGCGGCATCGACAGAGACGGTCTTCAGCCGCTGCCGACGGCAGCGGCCATGGCCGATCACGCCCGGAAAAATCCCGACCACGCCGGCGAAACACTGGCCGCGTGGATCACGCTCGAAGAACCCTCGGCATCGGAGCTACTCAAGGCCGTATCGGCAGGCCTGCGGCAACAGTCGCCGACCCACGCCGACGCGGCGTTGCTTCAGGCGGTGGCCTCACGGCTGGCCGCTCTGCCAACGCAGGACCAGGCCGGCTTCTGGAAGGATCTGCTCGCAGGCCCAGGCACTCGCCTGCCCACCCAGACACTGACCTCGGCCGGATGGCCGTCGCTCCCGGACGCCCATACGGCCGAGCTGCTGATCGAGAGGTACGACCGCGCATCCCGGAATCCCGACCGCCGCGCCGTTCTCGACCTGTGGCGGGCCGCGAACGTCACGAACCCATCCGCCCGCCGCGACCTGATCCAGACGATCCTCCTGCCCATGCTCGAGGCCAACCAGGGAGCCGCGGAACTCGCCATCCAGTACCTGCCACAGCTCATGGAGTCCGTCCCCAAGGGGATGGGGAAGGCCGTGCGCGAGACCGTCGAAGCCAGCGGCAAGAAGTGGCGCAGCCTCGACGAGCGCGGCATCAAGGCACTGACAGCCATCGGTTACCGCACCGAGCGCACCGGTCTACTGAGAACACGCCGCATCAGCCGCAGCAACGACACCTGAAGTGTCACCACAGGCCAGTCACCCCCGAGGCCACGCCGTATAGCCCAAAGGTTCAACCACCCACCAGCACATCGCACAAGCGGCCGTCATCCCGATCTCGGCTTCACGCCTAGTGAGCACACTGAAATCTAATGGGCAGCGAAGCGAGTCATCACCGACCGAGTCCTGAGTCACGAGCTCTGGCGATAGACGGTGGGGCTCGTTGGAGGAAGCAGCGGTACGCCAACCCTGTCTCCACCCAGCGGCTGGAACGCTCGCAGCGTACGCACTGAGGCGCGGCACGTTCTCACGGGCGTCCGACCCAGGCTTTGTGGTCGGGGGCGACGTGCAGTTGCTCGCGTAGGCGGCCGCGCAGAACACCGACGCGCGTTCGGCCCTCCAGGACCTGGAGCCCGCTGTTCGACGGATCCAGGAGACGCCGGTCGATGAGGATCGGCGGGCGCAGCCACGTTCCGTGCTTTTCCCAGTGCCAGCTGACTTCTGGAGGCCGGACCCTGACCCAGTGCACCGGGTTCTCGGCGTAGCTCTCGATACAGCCGGCGTCGGACGCTCCGGTCGGCATGCCGTGGAAGTCCGCAGTGGGGATCGCCTCCAGCCGCCACGTGACGTCGCGCAGGTCGATGCCGCCGTAGTCGTGTACGAAGGCGGCGTTGTCGCCGTGGTCGAAGAGGAACTGTTCGACGACGTCGTCCGGCCACTGCAGGGAGACCAACGACGGGTCGGCGCGGAAGCGGGCGAAGCTGAGGCCGCCGTCTTGGCGGCGGGTCATCAGCGGGCTGAGGTCGCTCAACTTCATGCTGTGGTGACGGTCGGCGCCTGCCGGAATCCGGCGGCGATCTCATGGTGGCGTGCGAGCACCGTGTTCGGGCCGACACGGACATAGAACTCCGCGCGCTGTCCGTCGCGGTAGGCGTACATCTGGCCCCCGCCGGAGACCTCGATCGCGAGGACCGTCTTTCCGTCGTGTTCGATCACGCGTGGCTCGTAGGACGGCACCGGCTCCAGGTTGTCCCGGATCATGCCCACGACCTGGAGAACCTGCTTATCTATGTTCGCCCCCTCGGGCAGGCCCACGATCTGCAGGTCGTCCCGGACACCGATCAGGACGGTGCCGCCGTCCTGCGATGCGAAGGCGGCGATGGTCTTGAGCATCTTCTTCCGCGAGTCGCCCTCCGGGACCTCCCGCTTGCACTCCAGATGTTGCCCCTCACCGTTCGCCAGGAGAAGGTCCAGCTCAGGGCCGGGCTGCTCCCAGACGACCGAGGCATCGCGGGCGCGCCCGTACATGGGAGCCGGGAAGTGGCGCCAGTCCAGCGACTGGTCCGCGCGGCGGAGCATCAACAGGCTGTCGGGCGCGAGTCCGTTGGGCAGCTCGAAGCGGTAGGCGCCGGCGCCGTCGACGGACTGGAGTTCGTTGCCCGCAGCCCAGCTCAGCTCCAGTACCGCGCCGTCCAGGGCCTCGCCGTCGACGACGGCCGTCAGCAGGTCGGGCCCGATGGTGATCTGTGTAAGCCAGCCCGCGCGCTGCGGCAGAACGATACGCCACAGGTCCGAGCGGCCCGCGTTGCTGTCGTGGGGGCGCTGGTGAAGGAAGGCGCTGAGGGCCTGGTCGAAGTTCAGGAAAGAGGGGCCGTCCCCGACCAGCAGGTCGTGGCCGGGCTGGAGCGTGTTGGCGTCCCGGTTGATGGTCCACTCCGTGCGCGGCCACGGCGTGGTCACCCGGTCCCACTCTTGCTGGCCGCGCAGCCGAGAGGTGGAAGCGCTGGAGGGCGGCGGGCCGGGGGCGACGACGTGGAAACCGCGGATGTCCTGTTCGTCGCCCCGCAGCAGCGCGGCGACCGTCGGGCCGGGCAGGCGCAGTTCCAGGAAGCTCGCCGTGCTGTAGCGCCAGGCCCGCTCCTTCACCGGGGTGTCGTCGTCTAAGGTGACCTGGCCATGGTGCAGTTGCCACTGTTGTGCGTCCGCGACCAGTGCCAGCCGGACGTTCACGGCGGCGCGCTCGCTGAGCATCGCCACCAGTACGGCCGTGTCCGTCTGCCCGTTGTTCGCCATGTCCGGCTTCCCTCTCCCCGCAGCGTGTGGAGCCGAACCAGACACTTCGTCACGCTCCGCACTGCGGGCAGGCTACGCCGCAGGTACGTCGGCGGAAGGCCAAGTGCTTTCCTCAGCTCAGGCGGTAGCCGAGCAGCTCGAGGCCGGCAGCCGCGGCGCAGTGCGGCGTTGCCCACCCTCGTGGGTTCGATTCCGCGCGTCCGATTCGAAGGATCCGACTCGAATTCGAGTCACGCGGACCCGGCCTTCGTGGGGACGCCAGTGCGAGGACGTTCCCTTCAGCAAGATGGTCTTGTTGGGCGCAGTTGAGGCTGGAGAGGGGATCGAATGCCTACAGGAGTGGCTGTCGTGTGCGATACCGACGACTGCTTCGCCGTCTATCTGGCGGTGGAGACCGGCGACGACGAAGACGCGCGCTCGACCTCCGCGCTCGGGGCGGCGGTCGTGAGGAGGCTCGTGTTCAGCATGCTCATGGACGATGCAGTCGATGACGGCCTACGGGCCGAATCACCGGTGAAGAAGAAGTCTGGAAAGTGCCATCTCCCACTGCTCTCCCATTCGATCTTGAAGAGCGGTGGAAACAGCAGGTCAAAGCCGCTCAGGACCTCGACGCTCGAACTGGTTCATGAAGTTCATTTCGACGAAGAGCTTCATGCCGTTCGTCTGGTACCGCATCGCGCTGGGCGTCGTCATCATCGCCCTGGTCACGGCGGGCGCACTGAGTCCGCACGCGGCGGAGTCGGCGGGCTGATCCGCGGCCCGGCGGCCTGCCTCAACGGTTCGCCGCGATGCGGCAGTTGCAACTCCGTGCGCCCTGCGAAAATCCGTGACCAATCACATACAGGATGGGTAGCCGCCCGGTAGCGCAGTGTCAGTGCTTGCCCCTAGGCTTGTGCGCATGCCCACCCATTCCTTAACCCGTGGTTCCGTGCGTTCTGCCGCCGAGGTCAACGAGCAGATTCGTGCGCTGTGGATGCGCGCGGGCGGTTCCCTGTCCGCCCAGGAGCGCGCGGAGTACGAGCTGTTGGTGGTCGAGTGGGCGGCCGCGATCCAGAGCGACGTCATCAAGGCAGCCTGAAAGGCGGCCTGAAGGGGCTGCCACTGTCAGCCGACGGCAGCCATGAAGTCCAGCATCCGCCGGTTCACCTCGTCCGCATGGTCGATCTGCGGGCCGTGACCGGTACTTGAGACGATCTCGGCCCGGGCGCCCGGCACCAGGCGCGGCACCCGCTCCACCTGCCGCTGCGGGTGCACCAGCAGGCTTCGCCTGCCGAGCACCAGATACAGCGGGGTGCGTACGGTGGACAGCTCGGCGTCGGACAGCGGCAGTGGAGCCGGGCGCCGCCGCCGAGGAGGCCCTGACCGTGCTCCTCCGCAAGGCCGGGGAGGCGGGTCTGCTGTGCCCCGGGGTGGACGCACGGCTGGAGGCGGTCAGTCTGCTCGCCATGTCTGCGGGGCTAGGCACCAGCGTCCTCGTCGGCCAGCGCAGCCCGGAAGCGGCCGCCGAAGTGCTGCACCATCATCTGGACCGGATCTTCCGGGGCGCGGCCGGTTGAGCGTTCGGCGTCGTCCGTGGCTCACACGGCCTGGACGGCGTGCCGTTTGACGAGTTCGTACGACTTCAGGCGGTCGGCCAACGCGTAGACCGGCGTCACCAGCATGAGTTCGTCGGCGCCGGTCACGCCCACCAGCTCCGTCAGCTGCTTGGTGACAGTGTCGGGCGAGCCGTGTGCCTGCTGCGCGCGGAAGCTCGTCAGCCCCCGCTCTTCTTCCCCGGTGAACGAGTGGCCTGCTGCCTCTTCGGGAGTGGGGAAGGGGATGTCGCCCCGTCCCTTGAGAAGGCCGGCCTTGACGACATCCATCGGGCCCGCGAGCCGGGCCGCCTCCTGCTGCGTCTCGGCGCACACCGTTTCCACGCAGATCAGCACGCGGGGGTGCGCACACCAGCGGGAGGGGGCGAACTGCGCGCGGTAGTGATCGAGTGCGGCGAGGGTGTTGTCGGGACGGATGTGATGGGCGAAGGCGACCGGAAGTCCGAGTTCCGCCGCGAGCGCCGCACCGGCCGTACTCGACGCCAGCAGCCACGGCTCCGGGAGCGGGCCGAGCGCGACCTCGTCCACCAGGAAACGCAGGGTCGCCGATACATCGTCCCGGTACTCGTCGTCCGTCGTCGGCCCGGCCCCGCGCCGCAGGGCCCGTGCCGTCGGCTCGTCGAAGGTGCCCGGGCCACGGCCGATGCCCAGGTCGATCCGGCCCGGATGCAGCGCGGCCAGCGTGCCGAACTGCTCCGCCAGCATGATCGGAGCGTGGTTGGGGGCGAGCACGCCCCCGGAACCGAGACGGATGGAAGACGTCAGCGCGGCCGCGTGCGCGGTCAGGACGACGGGCGGAAACGCTCCGATGGCCGGGGAATGGTGGTGCTCGGCGTACCAGAGCCGCAGGTAGCCGAGGTCTTCGATGCGCCGGGCGAACTCGGCGGTGTCCCGTAGCGTGTCCGCGGCTCGGGCGCCCGACTGGACCATGGCCACTTCGAGCGCGCCGATCGGAATGGTGATCATTCGGTCAGTATAGGAATCGCCCGACAGCGCCAACTCCCGCTGAGTACAAGGCCGATCGCCACTGTGCCGGCCGCGGGACGCTGCTCCCGGTCCGGACAACGGATCCAGGCCGCAACGCATCTGCCGCAGAAGTACGTTCGGTTTCTCGCGACGGACGCCTTCTGCCTCTCCGTAGAGCAGACAAAGACGCTTCTGTACCGCCACGCATCACCACCCTCCGTCCGATTCGCGAACACACGAGGTACCTGTGGCTCTCCTCTCCGCACTCCGCCTTCTCCATCACCCGCGGTCGCGGGGGCGTGTCGCCGTCGGGTTGCTGGCGCTCCTCGCCGGAACCCTGCCGAGTGCGTCGGTCGACGCCGCCACTCCGCCGTCCGGATCGGTCACCGACACCGCGCCCACGACCACATGGAGCGCGGGACCCTTCGCCGTCCCGAACGTCTCCGGCACCACCGGGACGGTGAGCTGCGGAAGTCCCCAGCTCTGCGACGACTACGCCCTGAAGGTGTCGGTGCCGGTCGGCTACGACGCAGGTCACCGCCTGCGCATGGACGTCAAGTGGCCCGACTCCGCAGCCGACTTCGACCTGTACGTCCTCGACCCGGACGGCCATGAGGTGGCCGCCTCGGCCTCCGCCGGCGCCCCGGAGACGATGCTGCTTCCGGCGGTGACGGCGTCGTACACCGTGCGCGTCGTTCCCTACGCCCCGCTGGGCGACAGCTTCACCGCGACCGCGAGCCTGGTCGCCAGTCCGGTGGATCCACCGCCGAGTACGGCCGTGCCGCCGACATACGCGAACTCCTCGGCACCCGACGGCATCACGGACGCGCACAACGCCGGCGAGCCCTCCATCGGCGTCGACCGGGCGAGCGGCGCCGCGATGTTCCAGGCGTACACCTCGACACTCAAGGTCACCTACGGCGCCGCCGGAACGGCCACCTGGCAGGACAAGAGCGCGAACGCGGCCAACGGCTGTCCCCAGGGCAGCACCACCAGCCTCGACCCGATCCTGTTCACCGACCCGGCCACCCATCGCACCTTCGAGTCCCAGCTCGCCGGCAAGACCGCCCTGACCTGCTACACCGACGACGACGGCGAGACCTGGACCCCGACGGCCGGCTCCGGCATCAACTCCGGCGTGGACCATCAGACCCTCGGCGGCGGCCCCTTCACCCCGGGCGGGCCGGGCAGCGTCACGTCGTACCCCGACGCCGTCTACTACTGCTCCCAGGACATCGCCGACGCCTCCTGCGCGGTCAGCCGGGACGGCGGGGTGACGTACGGGCCCGCGGTTCCGATGTACTCGCTGCTGGACTGCGGCGGCCTGCACGGGCATGTGAAGGTCGCTCCGGACGGCACGGTGTACGTGCCCAACAAGGGGTGCGGCGGCCATCAGGCCGTAGCCGTCTCCGAGGACGACGGGCTGACGTGGACCGTCCGCGCGAACCTCTCCAGCACCCCCGGTGACTCCGATCCGAGCGTGGGGATCGGGGCCGGCGGAACCGTCTACATGGGCTACCAGAACAGCGACGGCGCGGCGCGTGTCGCGGTCAGCCACGACAAGGGCAGGACGTGGCTGTACGACCAGAACGTCGGCTCGGCCCTCGGCATCAAGAACATCGTCTTCCCGGCCGTGACCGCGGGCGACGACAACCGCGCCGCCTTCGCCTTCCTGGGCACCACCACCGGCGGCAACTACCAGGACACGGACAACTTCAAGGGTGTCTGGCACCTGTACGTGGCCACCACCTACGACGGCGGCCAGTCCTGGATCACCGTCGACGCCACCCCCACCGACCCGGTGCAGAAGGGATCGATCTGCACGGGCGGCACCACCTGCGGGAAGGACCGCAATCTCCTGGACTTCAACGACGTCACCATCGACTCCCGGGGCCGCGTGCTCGCCGCCTACGCAGACGGCTGTACCGGCAGCTGTGCCACCGGCGGGGCGCAGAACTACGACGCCCTCGCCTCCCTCGCCCGCCAGTCCTCCGGCAACACGCTGTACGGCGCTTATGACGCCGTGGCCGGCGGCAAGCACAAGAAGTCCTGAGGAGGTCGGTCGATGAAGCCCTCGTACCCGGCAGCGGTGATGACGGTCGTCATCCTGGGTCTTGCGGCCGGCACCGGATGTTCGGCGGCGGCGAAGCACGCCGAGCCCTCGGCCGCGCCACCGTCGACGGCCGCTGTGTGTCCAACCGGCCCCGCACTGCCGCTCCCCAAGGACTTCCCGGAGACTCTTCCCGTCCCCGACGGCGCGGTCCTGACCTCGGTGGAGCACCGCACCGGCGGCCGTCTCGTCGTCGCCACGGTCGTGCCGGGCGGCTTCGAGGCCGCGCTGACGTTTCTGCAGAAGCGGCTCCCCGAGACCGGATACGCCCTGAAGGAAGGCGAGGTGGAGGCGGACGACGCCGAGTCGAACTTCTCCTCCAGGACCGTCGAAGGCCGCTGGACCCTGCGGAAGCTGCCCGCTTGCGAGGGAGAGGTGGAGCTGACCTACCTGACGTCCGCCGTTTCCTGAACCGGGCCTCGGCCTCGATGAGGCAATGCACCGAAACCTCTCCTGTCCCGTACAACCCTTCAGGCTCACCAGAGGTCATCTCCGAGCCCGCACGTATGTCCTGGAGAGGAACTCATGTCCCGGTCCCGTCACAAGCGCTCCCGGCGTCCCGTCGTCCTGGGCGCCACCGCCGTCGCGGCCGCCCTGGCCGGTGGCCTGCTCGTCACCCTGCCCGGCGGCGCGAGTGCCGCCGCGTCGGGCCTCGCCGACGACTTCAACGGTGACGGCTACCGCGATCTGGCGACCGGCGCCCCGGGGGCTGTCGCGGGCGGGAAGGCGAAGGCGGGCGCCGTGGTCGTCAACTACGGCTCGGCGAGCGGGATCAGCGCCGCGCGCCACAAGACCACATCGCAGAGCTCGTCCGGTGTGCCGGGCGACTCGGAGACCTCCGACCGCTTCGGGACCGAACTCGCGCACGGCGACCTCAACCGCGACGGCTACGGCGATCTCGTCGTGGGCACACCGCTGGAGGACGTCGGCAGCGACGTCGACGGCGGTTCGGTCACGATCCTGTGGGGCAGCTCGTCCGGCCTCTCGGGCGGCACGACGATCAGTGACCCGAACCCGTCGGGCCACGACCGGTTCGGCCAGTCCCTCGCGGTCGGCGACTTCACCGGTGACGGGAAGGCCGATCTGGCGGTCGGTTCCACCGGCAAGGACGTGTGGATCTTCAAGGGCGGCTTCACCAAGTCCGGCGGCGCGGCCGGGAAGCTGCGCTTCGACGCGCAGATCGAGTCCGGCTCGTACCCCAGGGGCGCCGTCCAACTGGCCGCCGGGGACTTCGACAACGACGGCACGGACGACGTGGTGGTCGGGTCCTCCGCGGGCAACTTCGTCTACCGGGGCGCCTCGACCGGGCCCACGCTCCAGACCGAGGCGGGCCCGGGATACGCGGGCGCGCTCACCGTGGCCGACTTCGACCGTGACGGTCACGACGACCTGGTCGTCGGCACCGACTTCGTCGACGTCCTGGACGATACGGCGAAGGGCGGTTACGTCACCGTGTTCTACGGCGGTACGGCGGGTGTCGACACCACGCGCAGCGCCGTCTTCAGCCAGGACACCCCCGGTGTACCGGGCGCGGACGAGGACCACGACTCGTTCGGTGGCGCACTCGCCGCGGGCGACGTCAACGGTGACGGCTACCCGGACCTCGCCATCGGCGCGAACTTCGAGACCATCGGCTCCGCGGCCCAGACAGGCAGCGTCTGGGTGCTGCGCGGCGGCGCCTCCGGCCTGACGGGGACCGGTGTCCAGTCCTTCAACCAGGACACCTCGGGTGTCCCGGGCGCCAATGAGTCGTCGGACCTGTTCGGCGATGCCGTCCACCTCGCCGACCACAACAAGGACGGCCGCGCCGATCTGTCGGTGGGCGCGGCCGGCGAGAACAGCGACGACGGCGCCGTGTGGGTCCTGCGCGGCTCCACCGGAGGCGTCACGGCCACCGGCGCGGTGAGCTTCGGCGCGGCGTCCGTGGGCATCGGGAAGGCAGGGGACGACCCCGTGTTCGGGGAGACCATGTCGGGCTCCTGAGCACGTGGGCAGTCAGCCGGCGGGGGCGGCACCGGAGGATTCCGGCGCCGCCCCCTCCGTTGCAGCCGTGGTGGCGGGCGACGGTGCCCACGGACAGCCGAATATCACCGCACGCCCCTTGGCCCGGCACGTCCCATGCCCAACACTGAGCCGATGACGCAGCGTGTGGAGCTCGCGACCGTGATGGACCGGCTGGCCGTCGACGAAGTGGTCACCGACTATGCGGCGGCCGTGGACGACGGTGACTGGGAGGCGTATCGCGGGCTGTTCACACCCGACGGGCGCGCGGACTACCGCTCAGCCGGCGGCATCGAGGGGGGTGCGCGGCAGGTCGCCACATGGCTCGCCGAGAGCATGCTGCTGTTTCCGATGCGGCAGCATCTGATCGTCAACCGGCGGGTGCGGTTCGGGATGTTGGAGCAGGACATCGGCGACACCGCGCGCGTGCACGCCGACTACGTCAATCCGATGCGATTCGCGGCGGACGGAGATGGATCGGCCGCCCCCGACTTCGTGTGCGGCGGCCGGTACGCCTTCGGGCTGCTGCGCACGCACGACGGCTGGCGGCTGCGCCAGGTCGTCGTCGAGGAGAAGTGGCGGCGCCTCCCCGAGCCGCACGCGGTACCCGCAGCCGAGTGATCCCGAGGCCCCCTGTCCACGATCACCAAAAGCACGCACACTGGAGCCACCGGGTAGGGAGGCGCCGCATGAAGACCCTCGGTCACTGGCTCGCCTCCCCGTGGCGGCGTTCGGCCATGGCCGCGCTGGCGGGCGCCCTGCCCGTGTTCACGTTCCCCGCCCCGTCGCTGTGGTGGTTCGCCTACGTCGCCCTGGTCCCCTGGATCGTGCTGGTCCGCTCCGCGCCCACCGGGAAGCGGGCGGTCTACGACGGCTGGTGCGGCGGGTTCGGCTACATGGTGGCCGTGCACCACTGGCTGCTGCCGAGCCTGCATGTGTTCATCTTCCTCATCGCCGCGCTGCTGGGCGCGCTGTGGGCGCCGTGGGGCTGGCTGGTGCGGCGCTTCCTGGGCGGGGTGCCCGGGGTGGGGCGCGGTCTGGCCGCCCTCGTCGTGCTGCCGTCGGCCTGGCTGATGGTCGAGCTGGTGCGCTCCTGGCAGGGGCTGGGCGGCCCTTGGGGCATGCTCGGCTCCAGTCAGTGGCAGGTGGAGCCTGCGTTGCGGCTCGCCTCGGTCGGCGGGGTGTGGCTGCTCAGCTTCCTGGTGGTGGCCGTCAATGTCGCCGTCGCGGTGCTGGTGTCGGTCCGCCGGGCGCGTGTTCCGGCCGTGGCGGGCCTGGTCGCGACCGCCGCCGCGACCTCGGCTGCCTGGGTGTGGTCACCGCGTCCCGACGTCGACGGCCGGGTGCGGATCGCCGTCGTGCAGCCGGGCGTCATCGACGGCGTCGGCAGCCCCGACAAGCGCTTCGACCGCGAGGAACAGCTCACCCGGCGCCTCGTCGGGCAGCATCTGAACCTGATCGTGTGGGGCGAGAGCAGCGTCGGTTTCGACCTTGGCGAACGGCCCGACCTGACGAAGCGGATCGCGGCCCTCTCGCGCGAGACGGGGTCCGACATCCTGGTCAACGTGGACGCCCGGCGCTCCGACAAGCCCGGTATCTACAAGAGTTCGGTGCTGGTCGGCCCCGCCGGGCTGACCGGCGACCGCTACGACAAGATGCGGCTCGTGCCCTTCGGCGAGTACATCCCCTTCCGTTCGGTGCTGGGCTGGGCGACCTCCGTCGGCAAGGCGGCCGGCGAGGACCGCAGGCGCGGCTCGGAGCAGGTCGTGATGAATGTGGGGCACGGGCTGCGCGTCGGCCCGATGGTCTGCTTCGAGTCGGCATTCCCCGACATGAGCCGCCATCTCGCCCAGGACGGCGCCGAGGTGCTGATAGCCCAGTCGGCGACGTCGACGTTCCAGCAGAGCTGGGCCCCCGAGCAGCATGCCTCGCTCGCCGCACTGCGCGCCGCGGAGACCGGGCGGCCGATGGTGCACGCGACGCTCACGGGGGTGTCGGCGGTCTACGGGGCGAGCGGGCAGCGCCTCGGGCCGTGGCTCGGCACGGGCTCCAGCGCGGCGATGGTGTATGACATACCACTGGCCCACGGCACCACCCCGTACGTCCGCTACGGCGACTGGCCGGTACACGCCGCCCTGCTCGTCCTCGCCGTGTGGTGCGCGGCCGAGGGCGTACGGGCGGTCCGGTTCAGGCGGCCCGGTCCTGAACCGCACGTACCACCCGCTCGCACAGTTCGTGGGTCGCCAGCGCATCCCGGGCGCTGAGCACCTTCCCCGCCCGCACGGCGTCGAGGAACGCCAGCACCGCCTGCTCGATGCCGCGCTGCCGGGCCACCGGCACCCAGTCGCCGCGCCGCCGCAGCGTGGGCTGGCCCTTGTGGTCGATGACCTCGGCGAGGTTGAGCACCTGCCGCTTGGTGTCCTGCCCGGACACCTCGAGGATCTCCTCCGCCGAACCGCTGAGCCGGTTCATCACGCCCAGCGCGGTGAATCCGTCCCCGGCCAGCTGCAGCACGACGTGGTGCAGCAGCCCGTCCTGCACGCGCGCGCGTACCGTCACGTCGTCGACGGGCCCCGGCACCAGGAAGCGCAGTGTGTCCACGACGTGGATGAAGTCGTCGAGGATCATCGAGCGCGGCTCCTCCGGCAGCCCGATGCGGTTCTTCTGCATGAGGATCAGCTCACGCGGATGATCGGCGCACTGCACGTAACCGGGTGCGTGGCGCCGGTTGAAGCCGACTGCAAGGGACACCTCGCGCTCCTCGGCGAGGGCCACCAGCCGCTCGGAGTCGGCGAGTTCATAGGCGAGCGGCTTGTCGACGTAGGTCGGTACGTCCGCCTGAAGCAGCCGGGTGACGATCTGCGGGTGCACGGCGGTGGGCGCATGCACGAAGGCGGCGTCGAGGCCCTGGGCGAGCAGTGCGTCCAGGGTGGCGTGCCGGTGGTCCGCCGGAAGGCGGAGGGTGTCGCCGACCCGGTCGAGCGTCGCGGGCGTCCGCGTATGCAGGTGCAGATCGATTCCCGGGAGGCTGCCGAGCACCGGCAGGTAGGCCTTCTGCGCGATGTCACCGAGTCCGATGCAGCCGACCTTCACGGGGTGGTCTCCTCTAGCGGTTGCCTGCCGGGGTCCTGCCGGAAGCATACGGCTGCTGCGCCGGCCGCCGGCCGGCGCTGGACTCGACCGCCCCGGCCTCCTCGCGGGACGGGGAAATCCCGTGGTCGGATCGGATCCGTTGGTAAAGGATGCGGCCATGACGACCGAGCGCCGTGAACCCGCGACCACCGCCGACGAACGCACCATGCTGGAGGGCTGGCTCGACTACCACCGGCAGACCCTGGCCTGGAAGTGCGAGGGCCTCACCGACGAGCAGCTCAGGACCGCCTCCGTGGAGCCGTCCGCGCTGTCCCTGATGGGGTTGGTGCGGCACATGGCCGAGGTCGAGCGGTCCTGGTTCCGCCGGGTCCTCGCGGCCGAGGGCGTGGACCCGATCTACTACAGCGACGAAGACCCCGACGGCGAGTTCCACCTCACCGAGGCCGACACCTGGGCCGAGGCGCACGCCACCTGGCAGGCCGAGATCGAGGCCGCGCGGCATCACGCGGCCCGCTTCGGCCTGGACGACGTCTCCGAGGGCAAGCACCGGCGTACCGGCGAGCGCTTCAACCTGCGCTGGATCTACACCCACATGATCGAGGAGTACGCCCGCCACAACGGCCACGCCGACCTGCTCCGCGAGCGCATCGACGGCGCCACGGGCGACTGACGTCACCCGCACCACGCATGCGGCCCCCAGGCGGGGCGGGAGATCACCCGTGCGGGGCATCCTTCGCTCATACGCCGCCCCGGGGGCCGCCGGACCCGACAGTGTTGCGCGGGTGCATCGAACGACGACCACCGCAACGCTCCTGGTCACCGTGGCCGTCTCGGCCCTCACCGGCTGTGTGACGGTCCAGCGCCCGCCCTCGTCCGGGCCGCCGCCGGCACCACCCCGGCCGTCGGCACCGCTCCCGGACGACGCGGCGGATCCGCAGATCGTGCAGGCGCCGGTCCATGAGGCACTGCAGAGGACCGGCCCGTCCAGGCCACCGGCGCGGAAGACACCGCAGCAGCACGGTCCGTCGGCCCCGGCCGAGCAGCCGACGGCGCCTCACTCGCACCCGCGGCCCCGTCCACGGGCGGCGCATCCCGAGTCCGGACACCACCGAAAGCCGCGCGCCGAGGTCCCCGACGGGCCCAGGTCGGCACCGAAGAACACGGACGTGTGTGCCCTCGGCAGAGAGTACGGGGGCTGGCGGGCGGACAGTCCGGAGGCGGTCATCTGCAAGCAGGCGTACGGGAGTTGAGGCGGCCGGCGGCTCCGGCTAGGGCCGCTGTCGCGGCGGTCCCCACTGGCCGTCGCCGTCCCGGCTCTCCTCTCCCAGCCGCAGTTCCAGCCGCCCGATGGCCGCCCGCACCCCGTCCCCGTAGCTGTCGTCCGTCAGCGCCCCGGCCGCGCGCCGGGCATGGCGCAGATGGGTGCGGGCGGCCCCGCTGCGGCCGAGCTTCACATAGTCGGCGGCCAGGTTCAGATGCAGCGAAGGGTAGAGCGCACGCACCGCGACTGTGCCCTCGTGTTCGGCGAGGCGGCCGTCCGTGAGTTCCTCGGCGGCCGTCAACGCCCGCAGGTCCCATGCCAGTTCGTCCGTGGGGTCGTCCTGGGCGTCGGCCATGTAGTGGGCCAGGGTGCAGCGGTGCAGCGGGTCGCCGTCCTCGCCGATCTCGGCCCACAGCTGGAGGAAGCGGTGCCGGGCCTCCTCGCGGTCGCCCGCGTGGTGCAGCATGACGATCTGGCCGATCCGTGTCATCACGGCGTCCGGCGTCGTCTGCTCGTGTCCTTCGGCCACCGCGTCCTCCGCCACTCGTCAGCTGTCCCGACCGACGCTAATTGGCAGAGTTGGGATTCCTGGGCAGGCTGCGCCGTTGGGCACAGGGCCGGTCGTCGGCTGCGGGTCGGTGGGGGCTGGTCGCGCCCACGCGGCGGAGCCGCATATCGACACGGCCCCGCGCCCCTAAAGGGAACCGCAGGACCGTCAGCAACCTGGTACTGGCGGTGCCCCCACCTCGCCCAAGGACCGTCAGCCCAGGTTCGGAATGGTCCAGTCGATCGGCTGGTGGCCCTGGGCCGCGACCGCCTCGTCGATCTGTGTGAACGGGCGGGAGCCGAAGAACTTCTTCGCGGACAGCGGGGAGGGGTGGGCGCCCTTGACCACCACATGCCGGGTCTCGTCGATCAGCGGGAGCTTCTTCTGTGCGTAGTTGCCCCACAGGACGAAGACCGCCGGGTCGGGGCGGTCGGCCACCGCGCGGATCACCGCGTCGGTGAACTTCTCCCAGCCCTTGCCCTTGTGCGAGTTGGCCTCGCCGCCGCGCACCGTGAGCACCGCGTTGAGCAGCAGCACGCCCTGCTGGGCCCACGGCATCAGATAGCCGTTGTCCGGGACCGGCAGGCCGAGCTCCTCCTTCATCTCCTTGTAGATGTTGCGGAGCGACGGCGGGGTCTTGACGCCCGGACGGACCGAGAAGCACAGGCCGTGCCCCTGTCCCTCGCCGTGGTACGGGTCCTGGCCGAGCACCAGGACCTTCACCTGGTCGTACGCTGTCGCCTCCAGCGCGGCGAAGACCTCCTCGCGCGGCGGGTACACGGGACCCTTCGCCCGCTCCTCCTCGACGAACTCCGTGAGCTCCTTGAAGTAGGGCTGCTGCAGCTCGTCGCCCAGGACCCCGCGCCAGGACTCGGGCAGCATGGCGATGTCGGTCACGTCAACTTCCTTACGATGTGCGGTAAACCGGGTGCGGTCACTTCCAGGTCTCAAAACCTACAGGCGACCACTGACAACGGCCCTCCGCTCACCGAAGTGCACCGCCTACCAGCTGGTCTTGCGGTACAGCTCTCCCATCAGCATGATCGTCGACGGGTCCAGCGCCTGCTCCGCCCCGGAGATGTCGTCGCTCGCGGCCACGTACTGCTTGCCCTGCCACAGCGGCAGCAGCCGTGCGTCGTTCACCAGGATCTGCTGGGCCTGCTCGAAGTCCGAGACCACGTTGGCGCGGTCGCTCTCGCTGCGGGAGCGGGGCAGCAGCTTCCCGGTGATCTCGGGCGCCGGATACGGCGTGCCGAGCGCGTTCTGGTTGCCGACGAACGGCGCGATGAAGTTGTCGGGGTCCGGGAAGTCGGGGAACCAGCCGCGCCCGAACACCGGGTACTCGCCCTTCTGATAGCCCGCCACATACGTCTTCCAGGGGCGGCTCTTGAGGGTGATCGTGAACAGGCCGGAGTCCTCCAGCTGGCGCTTGAGCTCCGCGAACTCCAGCTTGGTGGCGGAGCCGTAGCGGTCGGTGGTGTACCAGAGGGTGAGCGGTACCCGCTGGGTGATGCCCGCGTCGGCGAGGATCTTGCGGGCCTTGGAGGTGCTGGGGCTGCCGAAGTCGTCGAAGAAGTCGGTGGTGTGCCCGGTCAGGCCCTTGGGGACCATCGAGTACAGCGGTTCGACCGTGTCCTTGTAGACCTTGTGGGCGATCGCGCCGCGGTCGACGAGCTGGGCGATCGCCTTGCGGACGGCGGGCTTGGCGGCCCAGGGGTCCTTCGGGTTGAACACCAGGTAGTTGATCTCGATGCCGGAGCCCTCGATGAGCTGGAGATTCCCGCTCGTGTCGTGCCGCTGGAGGTCGACGATGTCGTTCGCGTTGAGGCCGCGGAAGGCGACGTCGAGCTGCTTGTCCTTCAGCGCGGTGACCATCGTGGACGAGTCCTGGAAGTAGCGGATGGTCACCGCGTCGTTCTTGCGCTCGGCGTAGCCCTGGTAGTTGTCGTTCTTGACGAGTTCGGCCTTCTTGCCGTCCTCGTACGCCTGGAGCGTGTACGGCCCGGATCCGTAGACCTGGTTGTCCTTGCGCAGGGATCGCGCCGGGTACTCCTCGGGGTCGACGATCGACATGGCGGGTGTCGCGAGCACGAACGGGAAGGTGGCGTCGGGCTTGTTGAGGTGGAAGACGATCTCCCGGTCGCCCAGCACCTGCACCCGGTCGAGACTGCCGAGCAGCCCGGCGGGCCCGCCGTTGACATTGATCTTCCCGATCCGGTCGATCGAGTACTTGACGGCCTTGGCGTCGAGCGGGTGCCCGTCGGAGAACTTCAGGCCGGCGCGCAGCTCACAGGTGTACGTCGTGTTCGAACTGTCCGAGAAGCGACAGTTGTCCGCCGCGTCCGGCTGCGGTGTGGTCGCTCCCGAGGGGTAGCTGAGGAGCGTCTGGTAAATGTTGCGGAACAGTTCCCAGGACTGGTCCCAGGAAGCTGCGGGATCCAGCGTGCTGGGCGCGCTGGTCGTCCCGACCACGATGGGGCCCTTGCCGCCGGAGGAGTCCGACGAGAGGACTCCGCACCCGGCCACCAGCGACGATATGGACGCGATGGCCGCCGCTTGCCGCAGGCCTCGGTTCCGGTTGAACACGCGCTCGCTCCTCGATCTGCCGTACCAAGGGTCGGCAGACCATACCGCAGCGCAACGAAGGTTGAACCCCGTCGGTACGACGCCCTTGATCAGCTTGTTTATGACGACGTTGTCATTGCGCTGTGCCCTTCTTGTGCCATGACAAGGGCGCCGTTTCCGTCAAGGAAACGGCGCCCTTGGGTGCCCGATCGTTACGGTCGCAACGGATTGCGTCAGGCGACGCCGGCGTTGAGGAAGATGCCGCCGTCGACGACGAGCGTCTGGCCGGTGATCCAGGCGGACTGCTCGGAGGTGAGGAACGCGGCGGCGCCGCCGATGTCGGACGGCACGCCGAGCCGGGCCAGCGGGTAGGCCGCCGCGGCTTCGGCCTCCCGGCCCTCGTAGAGGGCCTGCGCGAACTTGGTCTTCACGACGGCCGGGGCGATCGCGTTGACCCGCACCCCGGGCGCGAACTCGTGCGCCAGCTGCTGGGTCAGGTTGATCAGCGCGGCCTTGCTGACGCCGTAGGCGGCGATGAAGGGCGAGGGCGCGAGGCCCGCGACGGAGGCGATGTTGACGATCGCACCGCCGTTGTCCTTCTGCCAGGCGTGCCAGGTCTTCTGCGCGAAGCCGAGCGCGGAGATCACGTTGGTCTCGAAGACCTTGCGCGCCACGTTCAGGTCGAGGTCGGCGATCGGGCCGAACACCGGGTTCGTACCGGCGTTGTTGACCAGGTAGTCGACGCGGCCGAAGGCCGCCATGGTGCGCTCGACGGCCTCGGCCTGGTGGTCCAGGTCGTGCGCCTTGCCGGCGATGCCGATGACGCGCTCGGCGCCGAGCTTCTCGACGGCCTCCTTGAGGGCGTCCTCGTTGCGGCCGGTGATGGCGACGCGGTCGCCGCGGGCGACGAGCGCCTCGGCGACCCCGTAGCCGATGCCGCGGCTGGCGCCCGTGACGAGGGCGGCCCTGCCGGAGAGTGCGGGCAGTTCAGTCATGGTCCGTGATCTCCTAGTCGAGCGGTCCGCCGGCGACGTACAGCACCTGGCCGGAGACGAATCCGGCCGCCTCGCCGGTGAAGAAGGCGATGGCGTTGGCGATGTCCTCCGGCTCGCCGACGCGGGCGACGGGGATCTGGGTGGCGGCCGCGGCCTTGAAGTCCTCGAAGCCCATGCCCACGCGCGCGGCGGTGGCGGCGGTCATGTCGGTGGCGATGAAGCCGGGCGCGACGGCGTTGGCAGTGATGCCGAACTTGCCGAGCTCGATCGCGAGGGTCTTGGTGAAGCCCTGCAGACCGGCCTTGGCGGCCGAGTAGTTGGCCTGGCCGCGGTTGCCGAGCGCGGAGGACGAGGACAGGTTGACCACGCGGCCGAAGCCGGCGTCGACCATGTGCTTCTGGACGGCCTTCGTCATCAGGAAGGAGCCGCGCAGGTGCACGTTCAGGACGGTGTCCCAGTCCGAGGCGCTCATCTTGAACAGCAGGTTGTCGCGGAGCACGCCCGCGTTGTTGACGAGGATCGTCGGCGCGCCGAGCTCGGCGACCACGCGCGCGACGGCCGCCTCGACCTGTGCCTCGTCGGAGACGTCCGCGCCGACCGCGATCGCCCGGCCGCCCGCCGCGGTGATCTTCTCCACGGTGTCCTTGCAGGCGGCCTCGTCGAGGTCGATCACGGCGACCGCTCGGCCCTCTGCGGCCAGTCGTACGGCGGTGGCGGCACCGATGCCGCGCGCTCCGCCGGTGACCACGGCGACCCGCTGCTCAGTGGTGGACATTGCTGCTTCTCCTCGCCCTCGAGAAAAGTACGCCCGCTTGGAAGTACGTCCGTCCGACCTTACGCCCGCTGGGTGAGCGACCGCTTAGTACCTTCGGCAGACGTGACGCTAGAAGGCCTGGCACTCGGTGTCAACGGCACGCGGCGCGGGTGTGATCCATTACCTCACCAGCAGGTCGAGCAGGCGCTCCGTCTCGGCCGCGGGATCGGCGGTGAGGCCAGTGTGCACCGGCCCCGGCTGGACGATGGTGGAGCGCGGCGCAATCAGCCAGCGGAAGCGCCGTCCGGCGTCGTCCCCGGCGGCCTGTCCCGCCGCCTCTCCCCCACCGCAGACGCCCTCGACGGCCGCAAGGGCGGCCCGGACACCCGCCACGTCCGCGTCCGGGTCGAGGGCCAGCAGCCGCGCCTCGTCGAGGTGGGTGCGGGCGCCGACGTAGGCCTTGGCGCGGCAGTACACCAGCACGCCTGCGTTGATGCACTCGCCGCGCTCCACGCGCGGTACGACGCGCAGGAGCGCGTACTCATAGACGTCCCGGTCGTTCGACTCGCTGCCCCTGATGATGTGGCGTTCGACCACACTGCCCGCCATGTGGATGTGACGCTCGCTCACTTGCCCTCCTCGATTCCGGTGATGCGCTCGTGGACGGCTGCGGCCCGCGCGAGCAGCGGCCGTGCATAGGCCCGTCTGAGGTCGTCCGGTGTGTCGAAGCCGGGCTCGTCCGCCAGCCAGGCGTCCGGGATCTCGGCGGTGACCTCGGCGAGCAGCTCCTCGGTGACACGGGGGGCCAACTCGGCCGCGGCGCGCGCGAGTTCGGGGCGGAAGCGGGCGAGGGCGTGGTCCGAGGCGTCGTAGGAACGGGACGCGGAGGTGTCGGCGCCGGGCCAGTTGTGGTGCCAGATCATGGTGGCGCCGTGGTCGATGAGCCACAGCTCGCCGCGGACCATCAGCAGGTTCGGGTTGCGCCAGGAGCGGTCGACGTTGTTGACGAGCGCGTCGAACCAGACGATCCGGCCCGCCTCCTCGGGGCTCACCGAGAAGGCGAGCGGGTCGAAGCCGAGGGCGCCGGAGAGGAAGTCCATGCCCAGGTTGGTGCCGCCGCTGGACCTCAGCAGGTCCTGCACCTGCTGCTCGGGCTCGCCGAGCCCCAGCACCGGGTCGAGGCCGACCGTCACCAGCCGCGGCACCCGGAAGCCGAGCCGGCGGGCGAGTTCACCGCAGACGACCTCGGCGACCAGTGTCTTGCGGCCCTGTCCCGCGCCGGTGAACTTCATGACGTACGTCCCGAAGTCGTCGGCCTCGACGAGTCCCGGCAGCGATCCGCCCTCCCGCAGGGGCGTGATGTAGCGGGTCGCGATCACTTCCTTGAGCATCGCCCCAGGTTACTGGCCGACAGCGAAACGACAGCTCTGGCTTACCTCCTCCTGATCTCGAACCCGTCAAGCTCTCGACGTCGTCTGAACAACCGTTGCTCGGCGACCGTACCCCTGGACAGATCTTCGAAGCTTGCATGGAAGGGAACGTCAGCATGACCAGCGAACCGCTTCATCCCGTTCCGGCACCCGGCCGCCGTACTGTCGTGGCGGCGGTGGGCGCGACGGGGCTCGCCGTCGCGCTGACCGCGTGCGGATCGGACAACGGGTCCTCCGACTCCTCGTCCTCGAACACACAGGCCGGCGCCAACGCGAGCGACCCCAGCGCGAGCAGCAGCGCCTCGTCCGGTTCCGGCGGCACCGTCCTCGCCAAGACCTCCGACATCCCGGTGGGCGGCGGCAAGATCTTCAAGGACCAGGGCGTGGTGGTCACCCAGCCGACGGCGGGCACCTACAAGGCGTTCTCGTCCAAGTGCACCCACCAGGGCTGCGCGGTGTCCGAGATCTCCAATGGCGCCATCATCTGCCCGTGCCACAAGAGCGAGTTCTCCGTGACCGACGGCAGTGTCAAGAAGAGCCCCGCGACCCAGCCGCTGCCCGCCGAGAAGATCACCGTGAGCGGGGACTCGATCACGCTGGCGTGACCCGTGCACGCCGGGGCCGTTCGAAACAGCCCAGCACCTCGTCCGTGGTCGCGACCGTGGCGACCAATGCGAGGGTGTGGCGGATCATCGCGGGGGTGTACTCGGAGGGCACCCCCGCGACGGCGTCGGACGGCACGACGGCGGTGTAGCCGCGGTTGACCGCGTCGAAGACGGCGTTCGGGATCGCCACGTTGGCCGAGACACCGGTCACGACCAGCGTGCGGCAGCCCAGGTTGCGCAGCAACGCGTCGACGTCGGTGCCCTGTATCGGGGACAGTCCGTGCAGGCGCCGCACGACGAAGTCCTCCTCGGTGACCTCGATCGGGGCGGCGACGCGCACCGCCGTCGTGCCGGACAGCTGCTGGACGGGGAGGCGTTCGGCGGCCCGGAAGAGCCGGGCGTTGCGGTTAGCGCCGCGGCCGTCCGGACGGCGCTCGGCGACGGCGTGGACGACCTGGATGCCGCTCTCGTGCGCGGCCGCCACCAGCCGGGCGATGTTGGCGAGGGCCCCCGACGAGCGTGCCTCGCGGGCGAGTTCGGGCAGCGCGCTGTCCGGGCCGACGACCCCCTGCTGGCACTCGACGGTCAGCAGCACGGTGGTCGCCGGGTCGAGGAGTTCGCTGAGCTGTTCGTACGACGGCACGGGTCCCCCTCGTCGGTGGCGGTCCGGAGCGGGCGAGCGTAACGGCCATTGCATGTGGACGGAAGACGTCCCATCCTTTTCTGACGTGATGTCAGAGGATCAATGGAGTTCCTCTGACACGACGTGAGAGAAAGAGGGGGCCGCATGACCGTCACCCAACGCCGGGGCCGGAAGATCATGATGACGCCCGGTGAGCTGGACGAGTTCCTCGCCACCCAGCGCACCTGCCGGGTCGCCACCGTCTCGGCGGGCGGTGCTCCGCACGTGAGCACCTTGTGGTTCGCCTGGGACGGCACCTCGCTCTGGCTGTACTCCGTCGTCCGCAGCAAGCGCTGGACCGACCTGCGGCGCGATCAGCGGGTCGCGATCGTGGTCGACACGGGCGAGGAGTACGACGAGCTGCGCGGCGTCGAGCTGTCCGGGGCGGTGGAGTTCGTGGGCGAGTTCCCCCGCACCGGGGAGCTGTGCGCCGAACTCGACGTCCCGGAGACCCTGTTCGCCCGCAAGAACTTCAATCTGGAGGAGATGCCGCACGACGGCCGGCACGCCTGGGTGCGGCTGACGCCGGAGAAGACAGTGTCCTGGGACTTCCGCAAGCTGGGGCCCGCGTAGGTCAGTTCATTTTCCGCGCCGCGTCCTGCAGTGCCTCCACCGCCGCCCGGATCGACGGGCGGCGGTCGGCGTCCACACGCCAGACGGCGTAGATCTGGCGTCGTACCGACTGCCGCACGGGCACGGCCCGCACCCCCTCCGGGAGCGGCCCGCGCCCCAGTCTCGGCGCCACACACACCCCCAACCCAGCCCCGACCAGGGCGAGTTGGGTCGGGTGCTCCTCGGCTCGGTGGGCGACACGCGGCTCGATGCCCTTGGAGCGCAGCGTGTGGATCAGCCACTCGTGGCAGAACTCGCTCTCGCCCCAGGTGATCCAGTCGTCGTCGGCGAAGTCCTCCAGATCCACCTCGGTCCGGTCCGCGAGGCGGTGCCCGGCAGGCATCGCCACATCCGCCGTGTCGTCGAGGATGACGGCCTTGACCAGCCCGTCGGGCATGGGCAGCGGCCTGTTGTACCAGTCCAGGACGACGGCGAGGTCGAAGTCGCCGCGCATCACGGCGAGGACGGCGGGCTCGGGCTCCGTCTCCCGCGAGGTGACACGCAGGCCGGGATGCGCCTTGTGCAGCTGGGACAGGGCGGCCGGGAACAGCCCGCGCGCAGCGGTCGGGAACGCGGCCAGGCGCAGCTCCCCGACCACCTCCCCGCGGTGCGCCTCCAGGTCGGACTGGGCGAGCTCGACCTGCGAGAGGATCCGGGCCGCATGCTCGGCAAGCAGCCGGCCCGCGTCCGTGAGCCGCACGCCCCGCCCGTTCTTGGCCAGGAGCTGCTGGCCGACCTCCCGCTCCAGCTTGGCCAGCTGCTGGGAGACGGCGGACGTCGTGACGTGCAGTCCCTCGGCGGCACCGCTGACGGAGCCGTGCCGGGCGAGGGCGTCGAGGGTGCGCAGACGCTCCAGATTCAACATGTAAGCAATACTACGAGGTACCTGGAGCGAAATCTCGATTGTGCTACGAGGTTCTCGGCGTCCATTGTTGTGGCCATGAGCACCGTCACCACGACCCGGACCGCCGCCCGGGCCCCCTTCCGCCGCCCCGCGCTCGACTGGCGCCTCCGCTTCGGCGCGCTGTCACTGATCTGGGGATTCAGCTTTCTTCTCATCAAGGTCGGCACCGAGGGGTATGCGCCCTTCCAGGTCACGCTCGGGCGGCTGGTGTTCGGTACCGCGGTGCTCGCGGCGGCGATGGCGGTGAAGCGGGAGCGGTTGCCTCGCGGGGCGCGGACGTGGGGGCATCTGGCGGTCGCCGCGTTTCTGCTGAATGCGCTGCCGTTCTCGTTGTTCGCGTATGCGGAATTGACGATCCCGTCCACGCTGGCGGGGATCTGCAACGCGACGTCGCCGCTGTGGGGCATGGCACTGTCACTGGTCGCGCTGTCGGAGGATCGGCCGACTCGGGTTCGGGTTGCGGGGCTGGGGATCGGGTTCCTGGGGGTGCTGACGGTTCTTGGCGCGTGGGAGGGGTTCAGCGGGCTGGATGCCACGGGGACGGTGATGGCTCTGCTGGCGTCGTTGAGTTATCCCATTGGGTGGATCTATGTCCGGCGGACCCTGGGTGGGTCCGGCAACTCTCATCTGTCCATGACGGGGGCGCAGTTGTTGCTGGCGACGGTGCAACTTGGTGTTGTGACGCCGCTGTTCACCTCGTTTCCTGCGCGGTTTTCCGCTGTGCCGTTGTTGGCGATCGCTGCGTTGGGGGCGCTCGGTACGGGGCTGGCTGTTCTTGTCCAGTACGGGCTGGTTGCTGAAGTCGGGCCTACCACGGCGCAGATGGTGACGTACTTCATTCCTGTCATCGCCACGGCCGCGGGGGTTGCGATTCTTGGGGAGTCGCTCAAGTGGTCGACGCCCGTCGGGGCGGTTGTGGTGCTGGCAGGGGCGGCACTCACTCAGGTTCGGCGGGGCGCCTAAGGGGGTGGGGGCGGGGATTCTTGTGCGTGTGCGGGTCCGTTGTGGCTTGTCGCGCAGTTCCCCGCGCCCCTAAGGGGGCTGCCCTCGCCCCTTACATGTAAGTCCTGTTCGGTGCCGGGCCCAATGCCTTGGCCACCGCGTCCGCCAAGGGGGCGACCTCATCTGGCTTGAGGGTCGCGACCGTGATGCGGATGCCCGGTGGGGCGCTCATACGGAACCGTGCCCCTGGGGCCACGGCCCAGCCCGCGTGGAGGAGGCGGGAGACGGCGGCCGTTTCGTCGGGGACCGGGAGCCAGACATTCAGGCCGGTGCGGCCGTGGGCCTCGATGTTGTGTTGGGCTAGGGCGTCGACGAGCAGGTCGCGGCGGGTGCGGTAGGCCGCCGCCACCGCGTGGGTGTCCAGTGCGCCGTCGGCCCACAGACGCACCACCGCCCGCTGAGTGAGACGGCTGACCCAGCCGGGGCCCAGGCGGTGCCGGCCGCTCACCCGGTCGACGGTGGTGGAGTCGCCGGTGAGGACGGCCAGGCGCAGGTCGGGGCCGTACGCCTTGGCGACCGAGCGTACGAAGGCCCAGTGCCGGGTGATGCCGGCCAGGGGGTGCAGCGGGAGGTCGACGATGCCGTGGCCGTGGTCGTCCTCGATCAGGAGGGTCTCCGGGTGCTTCCGGAGCACCGCGCGCAGGGCACGCGCGCGTGTGCCGGTCACGGCGGCGCCTGTCGGGTTCTGCGCGCGGTCCGTGACGATCAGGGCGCGGGCGCCGGCCGTCAGGGCCCGCTGTACGTCGTCGGGGAGCGGGCCCTCGTCGTCGACGCCGACCGGGGCCGTGCGCAGACCGAGTGCCGGGACCAGGTCGAGCAGGCTGCCCCAGCCGGGATCCTCAACGGCGACCGTGTCCCCTGGCTTGAGATGCGCCGCGAGCACACGCTCGATGGCGTCCAGTGAGCCGGACGCGACGGTCAGCGGGCCGTCCGGCACTCCGTCGGCGTCGAGTTCCGCGCGTGCGATCCGCTGCAGCTCCGGTTCGACAAGGGCGTCTCCGTACAGCACGGGCTCCCGGTCGCCCAGCTCGCCCGCCGCCGCGAACGCCTTCGCCAACGACGGCAGCAGCGCCGGGTCCGGGTTGCCGTTCGCCACGTCCCGCACCCCCTCCGGCACATCCATCCGGACGTAGTCACGCCCCGTGGTGGCCGGCTTCGACCGCACCCGGCTGCCCCTGCGCCCGGACGTCTCGATGACCCCGCGCTCCCGCAGGATCCGGTACGCGGACGCGACGGTGTTCGGATTCACTCCCAGCTCGACCGCCAACTCCCTCATCGGCGGCAGCAGTTGACCGGGTTCCAGCCCTCCGGAACCCACCGCGCTCTCGACGCTCGCCGCAATGTCTGCTGCGCGTCGCCCTTCGATCCGATATCCTCCTAGCACAAAGAAGATTATGCACTAGTGCAATGGAGAATGCAATGCAGGGGACCCAGCAGCAGCCGACGTCGCAGCCCGCCGCCTACACGCCGACCGACCGCACCGTCCCCACCCGCTCCGCGGACCGGGCGTCGTACGACAAGGAGCTGGTGCACGCGATACTCGACGAGGGTTACGTCTGCCATCTGGGCTTCGTGCGGGACGGAGCGCCGGTGGTGCTGCCGACCCTGTACGGGCGGGTCGGCGAGCGGCTGTATGTGCACGGTTCGACCGGTTCGCGTCCGCTGCGGATGACCGGCAAGGCCGATCCGGGGCTGGCGGTGTGCCTGACCGTCACGCATGTCGACGCGCTGATCCTGGCCCGGTCGGCCTTCCACCACTCGATCAACTACCGGTCCGTGGTGGTGCACGGCATCGCCCATGACGTGACGGACCCCGAGGAGAAGCGGGCGGCCCTGGACGCGCTGGTCGACCATGTCGTACCGGGCCGCGCGGCCGACTCCCGGCCCGCCAACAAGAAGGAGCTGGCCGCCACCGCCGTGATCCGCCTCGACCTGAACGAGGTCTCCGCCAAGCTCCGCACAGGCGGTGTGAACGACGAGCCCGAGGACCTCTCCCTGCCGCACTGGGCCGGTGTCGTCCCGCTGCGGAAGGGGTACGAAGTCCCGCTGCCCGACGCCGACCTGGCACCCGGCACCGCGCTTCCCGACTACCTGGCGGTGCCGTGATGCTGATCCACCCCTGGGACGCGCCCCGCGACGACAGCGAGTGGCAGCAGTGGCTCGGCACGCACGACTTCGGGCAGCTCGCCGTGAACGGCGTGCCGGGGGAACCGCCGTTCGTCCAGCCACTGCACTTCGCCTACGACCCCGAGCGCGCCGAGGCCGTCACCCACCTCGCCAGGCCCAACCCCCTGTGGCCCGCGCTGGAGACGAACCCGGACGTGCTACTGAGCGTGGTCGACGACTATGTGTACGTCCCCGGGCCCTGGCAGGCCCCGCCGGACGCCCCGCCCGAGCATGGCACCCCGACGAGTTTCTACACCGCCGTCCAACTGCGCTGCACGGCCCATGTCGTGGACGATCCCGCCGAGAAGGCCGAGCTGCTCAACCGCCAGGTCGGCCACTTCCAGCCGGAGGGCGGTTCCGCGCCTGTGGCGGTGGGCGAGGTGCCGTTCGGCAGGTTTCTTTCGGGGATCCGCGTACTGCGGCTCGAAGTGGTCGACGTACGGGCGAAGTTCAAGTACGCGAGCCACAAGCCGCAGGAGGTGCAGGACCGGGTGGTCGCGGGACTCGCGGCGCGGGGCGGCGCCGGGGACGAGGCGGCCCGGGAGCACCAGCTGCGGCGGCGGGGGGTGGGGTCGGCGACTCGGTGATGCGTGGGCAGCGAGGGGGTGTCCGCGCGGGGTCGGTGACCTGGATGGGGGCGGGGTCCGGTGGCGGCCCCGCCCCCCGGGGTCACACCAGAACCGGGTCCTCCGCCGTTGTGCGGCGTGCCTCCGCCAGTGCCAGGCCCGCGACCGAGCCCAGCATCAGCAGCGTGCCCACGAGAGTTGCCGCGGTGAGCCGTTCGCCCAGCAGCAGGATCGCCAGGACCGCCGCGCTGACCGGCTCCAGGAGCATGATCACGGAGACCGTGGCGGAGCGGACCACGGCCGCGCCCGCGAAGTACAGGGCATAGGCGAGGGCCGTGGGGACGGTCGCGATGTAGGCCAGGAGCCAGACCAGGTGGACGGGTTCGGCCGTGTGCGGCACAAGCCCTTCGGCCAGGGCGAACGGGAGCAGGCAGAGGCTGGTGACCGCGAAAGCGCCCATCGTGGTGCCGGACGCGTCCGCCTCGCCGTGCCGACCCCACCAGCGGGTCAGCAGCGTCAGCATGCAGTACCCGGCCGCGGAGACCAGCGCGAGCAGCACACCCCACGGCCGTACGGACGCTCCGCCGTTGCCGAGCACGAGCACCGCCAGCCCGGCCGACGCGCCGGCGACGGCGGCCACCCCGCCCCGGCCGAGCCGCTCCCCCAGGGTCAGCCGGGCGCCGAGCGCGATCAGCACGGGGCCGGAGCCGAGGGTGACCACCGTGCCCACGGCGAGCCCGGTGGCGGCGACGGCCGCGAAGTAGGCGGTCTGGAAGACGGCGAGGCCCACGCCCATGGCCACGGCCCGCAACACCCGGCGCCCCAGCGGCTCGGACCCGGCGACGCGGGAACGCGGGCACAGCAGCCGGGCGGCGAGTAGCAGGACGAAGCCTGCCGCGCAGCGCCAGAAGGAGAGGGTGACGGCGCCCATGTCACTGGTCCGGTAGACCAGGGAGGCGGCCACGCCCGCGGTGCCCCAGGCGGCACCGGCGACGATCAGACAGAGCAGGCCTCGCCCGACGGGCAGGCCGAAAGCAGCATTCGACACGAATGTCTCCGCAGAAGTTTCGGAAGGGGCCCGGGATCAGGGATCGACCGAGCCGTGGACTGCTTCTGCGGGCAGCACCGTTCGGCCCGACCTGCGGTCGGGCGTGGTTCCGGAGGGCCCGCCTCAGGCGGCGGGAGGCGGAAGAACGAGCGTCGAAGGCATGGTCGGCAGCTTAGGCAGCGGCCTCGCGGGAGGACAAATCCCTTTCCGGGCCGCCGCTCGCCACCGGCTGCGGGGAGCTGTTGGCGGGTGCCGAGGACTGGGCGATGAACGCACCCACCAGGACGACCGCACCACCGACGATCTGCGGCGCCGACAGATGCTCGCCCAGCAGCACCCAGGCCAGGACCGTCGCGACGACCGCCTCCAGGCAGGCCACGACGCCCGCGACCTGCGGCGACAGCCGGCGCACCGACAGCACGCCGGTGACGTAGGCGAGGACGGTGGCGACGAGCACGATCCAGGCCAGCAGGAGGAGGGCGGCGACCGGGGTGCCGTTCATCCGGGCCGTGCCCGTCAGGACCGACCAGTGCAGGTTCCAGGGGCGGGCCACGGCGGTCAGGACGAGGGCGCCGATCAGCAGGCCGTAGGCGATGACGCCGAGCGGGTCGGGTGCGTCGTCGCCGGCGTCGCTGCCCTGGTCGGACAGGACGAAGTAGCCGACCTGGCAGCAGGCGGCGCCGAGCGCGAGCAGCAGGCCGACGGTGTCGAAGCGCAGCCCCGACCAGACCTCGACGACGCAGGCGAGCCCGCCGGCCGCGAGGACCACGCCGAGCGCGGCGGCCCGGGTCACCGGCCGCCGCTGCACGAACCGCACCCAGCCCAGGACGAGGGCGGGCGCGAGGTATTCGACGAGCAGCGCGACCCCGACGGGTATACGGGATATCGCGGCGAAGTAGCAGGCCTGCACGCCGGCCACGGCGAGCAGTCCGAACCCGGCGAGCAGCGCCGGGCGGCGGCGCAGCAGCGCGCGGTGGCGCACGGCGACCGGCAGCATCACCAGGGCGGCGCCCGCGACGCGCAGCCACACCACATGGAGCGGGTCGAGTCCCGCCTCGATCAGTGGCTTGGCCGCGACCCCGGATCCACCGAAGGCGACCGCGGACCCGAGGGCGAGACCGAGCCCGACACTCCTCCCGCCGCTCCCATGGCTGCTTTCAGACGTATGCACCGGCACATGATGACAGGCGACGACATGAGCGTCACCCCCGATGACACCTGTCTCAGCGGCTGGACCACCGCGACTGCGCCTGCCGGTTCTCGATGCGTGTGAGCACGGCGGCCGTCTCGATGCCGGCCCGGTGCAGCACCTCGGCGGCCCGCGCCTGCGGGTCGACGACGATCGCTGCCAGGAGGTCGATGCCGTGGGCCGATTCGGCGCCGCGGGCGGCGGCGTGCCCGCAGGCCTGCCCCAGCGCTCCGGCGGCCAGCGGCGAGAGGCCGTCGGCCTGCGCCACCACGGGTACGGCGCCGGAGTCCTCGACGGAGCCCTGCCAGCGCAGGCCGTAGCCGATGCTGCGCTGCACGAGGTAGCCGAGCAGCCGGGCGATCTCGGGCCCGTCGTCGAAGACGTCCCGCACCTCGGGGTCGTGCTCCAGGAGCGAGTGCAGCAGATGGGCCGTGTCGATCTGCCGGTCCCCGTCGCGCACCGCCCGGCGGCGGGCACCGGAGATCACCGCTGCCAGCTCGGCACTGAGCCCGGCATCGTTGTCCACGCAGGGGCCGACTGGCTGCTCGCCGGCCGACTGCCGGGGGATACGGGGTTGCACACCCCCTAGCCCATCAACCTCTTCGGCTCCGGTCATCCCCGAGGGGGAGCATTTCGGCGTCCCACAGAGAGTGGACCCGGCGGGCCGCAATCTCCTCCTTACGGATGAGATCTGGCCGTTCTGCCTCTAGGGGCGCGCGCCGGTTTGCCGTGCGCCAGGCGTGCAACCACAGCGCCCCGTCGCTCGTCCATCAGATGCGTGGAGGGCAGGAGCTGGCTGGTGTCCCTGCCGGCCGTGGACGGCAAGCAGTACGTATACCGGGTGTACGCCCCGGAGGACGCACTGCCCGCCGACCTGTTCTGGGACGCCTGGCACTGCCACGACGAGAGCACCTTCCCGCGCGCATGGGACCTCTTCGACGCCGCGGTGATCCGCCGGGTCGGCTGAGCCGCCTCCACAATTCCTGACGGTTCATCAGTATTGAATGTTGCGACCTCTGCGGTTACTTTCCGCGACACCAGGGCCCGATACGAAGAGGTGGTCGCATGCCCGAAATCAACGCGGAAGCACGGATCGAGGCGCCGGCCGAGAAGGTGTGGGCGCAGCTCACGGACTGGCCCGCTTACGGCGAGTGGAACGCCACCCACACCAGCTTTCCGCAGGGCGGCCCGGCGGCGCTCGAAGTGGGCGGGACGTTCCAGGAGAACATGAAGCTGATGGGTTTCCCGGCCGAGGTCGAGTGGACCATCTCGGAACTGGAACCAGCCCGGCTCTTCGTCATCAAGGGCAAGGGACCGATGGCCGTGAGCCTGGCCACGCGCTACACCCTGACCCCTGACGGCGATGCCACGAAGGTCCGCATCGACGGCGAGTTCACGGGCGCCGCGGTCACTCTGATGGCGGGCAAGCTGAAGGACTCGGGAACGGCCGCTCTCAACGAATCACTGCGAAAGCTCGCCGGGCTGGTGTCCTGAACGCCGGAAACAGGAAGGCGCCCCGCGGACCACTCCGCGGGGCGCCTTCGTCGCCGCAGGACCGTCAGTCCTCGTCGGCGAGGATCAGGTACAGCTTCTTGCGGGCTTCGTTGATGACCGCCAGCGCCTTCTCGCGCTGCTCCTTGCTGCCGGTCTTCCAGACCTGGCCGAAGGCCTCCATCAGACCGAAGCCGGCCTGGCGGATCTCACCGAGCGCCTCGAAGTCGATGCCGCGGGAGGCTTCCTCCCAGGGCGCGTCCGGGCCCTCGTCGGCCGCGGTGCGGCCGGACTCGGTGAGTGAGAACAGCTTCTTGCCGCCCTCGCTCGCGCTGGTGATCAGGCCCTCGTCCTCCAGCAGCTGGAGGGTGGGGTACACCGAACCGGGGCTGGGCTTCCACGCCCCGCCACTGCGCTCGGCGATCTCCTGGATCATCTCGTAACCGTGCATGGGCCGGTCCTTCAGCAGGGCCAGGATCGACGCCCTTACGTCGCCTCGCCGCGCCCTGCCGCGCGGTCCGCCACGCCCTCGCGGGCCCCAGGGGCCCGGTCCGAAGCCCGGTCCGCCGAAACCGAAGCCGGGGCCGGGACCGCCACCGGGGCCACCCGGCCCGAAGGGGCCGAAGGCGCCGCGCCGACCCTCGAAACCACCCCGGCCACGAGAGCCGGGTCCACCGTGTCCACGTTCGAATCCATGGGAACGCATCGCAATCACTCCATTCCATCGTTGATCTGTCGCGATGCGTCAACGATATATCGGAATAGTTCGCATGGCAAGGCGCGGCGGAAATTCGTGCATGGACAGGGCCCGGCCCCAGGTCAGAGCCGGGCCCGTGCAGGACCGTGCGGCGCTCAGTGGCCGCGGAACGCCTCCTCCAGCCACCAGGAACCGTGCTCGCGGGTCACCTTGGCGTCGATGAGCAGGGGTGCCGAGCGCGGCCCGGCGACCCAGTCCTGCACGGCCTTGAGGTCGGCGGGCGTGCGGACGGTCACCGCCTCGAAGCCGTAGCCGCGGGCCACGGCGGCGATGTCCGTCTCCGGGAAGGTGACCGTGGAGAGCGGGAAGCCGTCGGGGCCGAAGTGGTGCACCTCGGCGCCGTATCCCTCGTCGTTGTAGACGACGACCACCATCGGCAGGCCGAGCCGGCGCACGGTGTCGAGTTCCACGGCGCTCATCAGCGCGCCACCGTCGCCGAGGGCGGCCACGGGGAGCCGGTCCGGCTGGGCGAGGGCCGCGCCGATCGTGGTCGCGAGGCCCAGGCCGATCGACTGGAACGCCTGGGTGAAGCAGAACCCATGGTGGTCCGGCACCGAGAGATACGCGCTCGGGTAGCCCATGAAGTTGCCCGAGTCGACACCGACGACCCGCTCGGCGGGGAGGATGTCGTCCAGCGCGATGCTCAGCGTCCGCGGGTCGATCCGGTCGCGGGTGCCCTCGTCCTCGTATGGCACGTCCCGCCACCGCGCCCGCGCGGCGAGGGCGGCGGCGATGTCGGGGGTCCGGTAGCCCTCGCGGCTCCCGCCGCCGGCCTCCAGTGCCCGTCGCGCCGTGCGCTCCACGTCGCCGGTGACGCCCAGGGCGATCTCTCTGTGCGCGCCGAGCGCCTCCGGATCGTCGTCGACCTGGACAACGGTCGCGTCCGGGCCGATCAGACTGCCGTGCCGCATGGTCCACATGTTCAGCGCGCAGCCCCAGCCGACGATCAGGTCGGCGCCCCGGATCAGGTCGGCCGCGAGGGGCGAGGCGAAGCCGCCGGAGACGTCGAGCGAGTAGGGGCCTCCGTGGAACAGGCCGCGGGCCACGGCCGAGGTCGTCAGGAGAGCGCCGTACCGGTCGGCCAGGGTCAGGAGCGCGTCGCGGCTGCCGGTGGTGCGTGCGCCCCGGCCGGCGACGAAGACCGGACGCCGGGCGGCTTCCAGGGCCCGTACCAACTCCGCCACCGCGGCCCCGGACGGCTCGACCGGCTGCCGTACCGGCATGGGGAGGGCGGCCGGCAGGGAGGCGTCGGGCACGTCGAGGGCCTGCACCTCCAACGGCAGGTTCAGCAGCACCGTGCGCCGCTCGTGCCGGGCCCGCCGGAGCGCGGCGCGGGCCTGTTCGACCGCGTCGTGCGCGGTCGTGACGCGCGCGGTGGCGGCACCGACGGAGTGCGCCAACACCGCTTGGTCGATACGGAAGTTGGAGTTCGGCGCGGTCGCCTCGGCGGCCAGCACCAGCAGTGGTGTACGGCTCTTGGCGGCCTCGGTGATACCGGTCAGGGCGTTGGTCAGGCCGGGCCCCTGGTGGACGCTGAGCGCGGCCACCGTCCCGCTGGTGCGGGCGTAGGCGTCGGCCATGGTGGCCGCGCCGCCTTCGTGCCGTGCGGCGACGAACCGTGCGCCCGCCGCCACCATGGCGTTGGTCAGGTGGAAGTTCCCCGAGCCGACCACGCCGAAGACATGGTCGATCCCCGACGCGGTCAGTGCCCGCCCGACGGCTTCGGCGACCTTCACGACCGCTCCACCAGGGCGAGTACGCGTGCGGGGGCGCCGGAACCGGCGACGATGGGCAGCGGTCCCGCGATGACGACGGCGCCGGTCGGCGGCAGGGAGCCGAGGTTCTGCAGCTGGGTCAGTCCGTACTTGTCGGCGCCCAGGAGGTAGGAGTGGCAGGGGAAGGCCGGGTCGAAGGAGTGCGCCCGTCCCGCGTCCGTGCCGACCGTCTCCGTGCCGAGGCCGATCACGGGTGACTCCTCGGCCACCCAGCGGGCGCACTCCGCCGACAGGCCGGGCGTGTGCGGGCCGTTCTCGTCGGCGTTGAGGAACGCCTCCTGCGACTGCGAGCGGGCGTCCCAGCCGGTGCGCAGCAGCAGCCAACCCCCTTCGGGCAAGGGCCCGTTGTCGGCTTCCCAGGCCTTGATGTGGTCGACCTCGACGAGGAAGTCGGGATCCTTGGCGGCGTGGTCGGAGAAGTCCAGTACGGCCGCGGGCGCGATCAAACGGCCCGCCGGGACCGACGCGACATCGGCGAGGTCCTTTCCGGTGACCCAGTGGACCGGGGCGTCGAAGTGGGTGCCGGTGTGCTCACCGCTGCGGAAGTTGTTCCAGTACCAGGCCGGACCCCGGTCGTCGTACCGGCTGATCTCCTCCAGTTCGAAGACCTGGGTCTGGCCGAACTGGGGCGGCAGCTGGATCACCGGCGTGGCCGACGACAGCGGCGACGTCAGGTCGACGACTTCGATCGATCCGCCCTGCAGTCCGGCGAGAAGGGCGGCGAGCACGGACGGCTGGGACATGACGGCCTCCTGGGCAAAGGCTGAACGGTCAACTACAGGGTGTCAGCCGAGGGCCGCTTCGCTAAGGCGCATGGCCCGGAAATCGGTCCACCGTCCCCGAATTGGACTTGGTGGGAAACTCCGCCCCGCCCTAGCGTCGAAGCCATGCGAATCCGAATCGTCGACGCCTTCACCGACCGTCCCTTCGGCGGCAACCCCGCCGGTGTCCTGCTCCTCGACGCCTTCCCCGACGACGACCGGCTCCAGAAGATCGCCCTGGAGGTCAACCACGCCGAGACGGCCTTCGCGCACCGGCTGCCCGAGGGCGGCGAGGCCGACTGGGCGCTGCGCTGGTTCACACCCGCGACCGAGGTCAACATGTGCGGACATGCGACGCTCGCGACGGCCCACGTCCTGCATACGACCGGCGCCCACCAGGGCACGGTGCGGTTCGCCACCCGCAGCGGCGTCCTCGTCGCGACACCGCGGGAGGACGGCTCGATCACCCTCGACTTCCCGACGGCGCCGCTGACGGCGGTCGAGGTGCCGGCCGGGGTCGCCGAGGCGCTGGGCGCCGAGCCGCTCTGCGCCTTCGACACCGGGCCGAACGTCGGCGACCTGGTCCTCCAACTCGCCGACGAGAAGACCATCCACGCCCTCACCCCCGACCACAAGGCGCTCGGCGCCTACTCCGAGCGCGGCATCATCGCCACCGCCCGCGCCGAGGACCCCGCCCGGGGCTACGACTTCGTCTCCCGCTGCTTCTTCCCGAACGTCGGCATCGACGAGGACCCGGTCACCGGCAGCGCCCACACGGCCCTCGCCCCCTTCTGGTCCGAGCGCCTGGGCCGCCCCGACCTCACCGGCCTGCAGGCCTCGCCCCGCTCCGGCCGCGTCCGCACCCAGCTGCGCGGGGAGCGCACCCTGCTGAGCGGGCGCGCGGTCACGGTCATCGAGGGCGACCTGCTCGCCTAGAAAACAGGCTGCCGCCGCCTCACGCCGTCGGCAGCCAGCCCACCTTCCCGGCCAGCAGCGCGTACCCCACGAAGGCCCCGATGTCGAGCAGGGAATGCGCCACCACCAGTGGACCCACCCGGCCCCAACGCCGGTACAGGTACACGAACACCACACCCATCACCATGTTGCCGACGAAGCCGCCGATGCCCTGGTAGAGGTGATAGGAGCCACGCAGTACGGAACTGGCCACCAGAGCGCTGCCCGGCGTCCAGCCCAACTGCCCCAGCCGGCGCAGCAGATAGCCGACGACGATGACCTCTTCGAGGATCGCGTTCTGCAGCGCCGAAAGGATCAGCACGGGGTACTTCCACCACACGTCGGGCAGCGCCTCCGGCACGACGGTGAGATTGAAGCCGAGGCCGCGTGCGGCCAGGTAGAAGGCGATTCCGGTGCTGCCGATCACCGCCGCGACGCCCGCACCGCGGCCGAGGTCGAACCAGCGCCGGGTGCGGTCGAAGCCGATGGTGCGCAGGCTCCGCCCCTCCCGGATCAGCAGGTGCGCGACCAGCGCGACGGGCACCAGCGCCGATGCGATCCCGAACAGCTGCCAGGCGAGATCCAGCCAGGGGCGGCCCGGCGCGGCCGAGGCATTGAGGGTGGCCGCCTGCTCCTTCAGCCCCCCTGGTTTCGTGACCGATCCGACAAAACTGATCAGGGCGGACACACCACTCGCACCGAGCGAAAGCCCCAGAACGAGCAGCGTCTCGTCACGGAGAATCCGTCGCGAGGGCCGCTCCGGCGGAAAAGAATCGGCCACCGGGCCCGCCTCTGCCTGCACACCTGCCTCCAGTTGAGTAATCCAGCCTCATCCCCACCGCGGCCCCGCTAGGGTCTCGAAAGAAGTTACGAGAATCGTGCGCTTGGCCGTCAGGGGGGACGGACGCCGTACGGGGCGTACCTCCCCTTTGCATGCCATACGGCCGTCATCCGGCACGAGGTTCAACAGGGAGGGGCACCACCGTCATGGGACGTCACAGCTTGCCCGATCAGTATGGGGCGGGCGGCAGCGACCCCCGTCCACGCGCGCGGCTGCGCACGGTGGCCGTCGCGACGGTGCTCGTCCTCACCATCGCCGGCGGCACTGCGGGCGCGGTCAAGAGCGGGCTGCTGTCGTTCGGCTCCTCCTGCCAGGACGACCCGGTGCGGCTCGAACTGGCCGCCTCGCCGGACATCGCGCCCGCCCTCACGGCCGCGGCGCAGCAGGCCCGGCGCAGCGACATCACCTCCGACGGCCGCTGTGTCGCGGTCACCGTGACCGCGCGCGACTCGTACAAGGTCGCGGACGCGCTCGCCGCCGGCAAGAAGCCCGATGCGCAGCTGTGGGTGCCGGACTCGGACCTGTGGATCGACCGGATCACGGCGGACAACGGCCCGATCGACGTGACTCCGGTGGGCGCGGTCGCCTCGACGCCCATCGGTGTGGCGATGGTTCCCACGGCCGCGAAGTCGCTGGGATGGCCGAAGAAGACGTACAGCTGGCTCGACCTGGTCGGCGCCGCCATGCAGGGCGACTCGCTCAGGCTCGGTGCGGCCGATCCCGCGCGCAGCGCCGCCGGGCTGCTCGCCCTCACCCAACTCGGCACGGCCGCCGCCGGGCACAAGGGCGGCGACACCCAGGCCGCGGCCATGATGAAGACGCTGTCGCAGCGCACCTCGGACAGCGACAGCCAGGTCGTGGACACGCTGCCCCGTGACTCCTCGGGCACCGAGCTGGGCAACCCGAAACGGAACCAGGCGGTGGTCCTGTCCGAGCAGGCGGCGTACTCGTACAACGCCTCGGCCGACAGCGGCAGCAGCCTGGACATGTTCTATCCGAAGGACGGCTCGCCCCGGCTCGACTACCCGTTCGCGACGGTCGACGACCTGTCGACCGACGAGAGCCGGGCCGCTCTGCGGTTCATCAACTATCTGCGGCAGCCGGCGCAGCTGCGGCTGCTGGAGAAGTACGGCTTCCGCACCTCCGACGAGGAGGCGCCGAAGACGGTGGTCGCCGGGGCGGGCGGCAGCAGCCCGCAGCCGTACGCCGAATCCGCTCCCCAGCCGGCCTCGGACGTCGCACTCCAGGAGACCCTCGGCACGTGGACGATCACCGTGCAGAGCGCCCGGATCACCACGGTCGTGGACGCGTCCTCGTCGATGTCCGAGCCGGTGCCGGGGACCGGCCAGTCACGCATGGACGTCACCAAGGGGTCCCTGCTGCAGGCCCTCGCCACCTTCACGCCCGACGACGAGATCGGCCTGTGGGAGTTCTCCACGAAGCTGGACGGCGCCAAGGACTACCGCGTCCTGGTGCCGACCGAGCGCCTCGGCGACCAGAAGGCCGGCGGCACCCAGCGCGACCGGCTGTCGGCGGCCTTCAGCGCCCTCGAACCCGTCCCCCACGGGGCCACCGGGCTCTACGACACCACGCTCGCCGCATACAAGGCGGCAACGTCGTCCTACGCCAAGGGGAAGTTCAACGCCCTGGTCATCCTGACCGACGGCGTCAACCAGGACCCGGGCAGCATCTCCCGCCCCGACCTCATCACCCAGCTCCAGAAGCTCACCAACCCCGCGCGCCCGGTACCGCTCATCATGATCGCCGTGGGCCCCGACGCCGACCGCTCGGAGGCCGAGCAGATCGCCGAGGCAACGGGCGGCTCGGGCCAGTCGGTCAGCAACCCTTCACAGATCCAGTCGGTGATGTTGAAGGCGATAGTGGCGGCGGGGTCGAAAGGCGACGACTGAGCGGGGCGGGCAAATTCCGCTACGGTTCGGCAGCGCGCCCTGAAGGGGCGCGGGGAACTGCGCGACCAGCCCCGACGGCGCTGCACACGATCGACGGCCCCGCGGCGGAGCCGCAAATGGCACAGCTCCCCGGAGCACCACTCAACCCAGCGGCACAACCTCCGGCAGCCCCACCGGCCACGTATGCACCGGCTCCCCCAGATGCATCAGCTCGCAATACCTCCGCGTCGTCGCCGCCAGTGCCGCATCGCGCGACAGCCCCGTCTCCAGCGCCCGATGGAACGTCGCCGCCTGCCAGGTCGCACCGTTGACCCGGCGCCGGCAGCGCTCGTCGATGACGCCCAGGTAGAGGTCCCGGTCGGCGGGTTCGACGCCCCACGCGTCCAGGCCCGCCTCGGCCAGCGGCAGCAGCTCGTCGCGTACCAGGCTCACGGCGTCGACCTGTGCCGTGCCGCCGTACCGGCCGCGCCGCGGCCACTCCAGACGGGCGTCGATGCCGTGCTTGCAGGCGGCGTCGAAGTTGGCGGCGGCCGCCTCGAAGGGCAGCCGGGTCCACACCGGCCGCGACTCCTCGGCGAGGGCGCGGACAAGGCCGTAGTAGAAGGCCGCGTTGGCGATGACGTCGGTGACGGTGGGCCCGGCGGGCAGGACGCGGTTCTCGACGCGCAGATGCGGGACGCCGTCGGCGATGCCGTAGACCGGGCGGTTCCAGCGGTACACCGTGCCGTTGTGCAGGACGAGTTCGTGCAGCTTGGGGATGCCTCCCGCGTCGAGGACGTCGAGGGGGTCCTCCTCGTCGCAGATCGGCAGCAGGGCAGGGAAGTAGCGGAGGTTCTCCTCGAAGAGGTCGTGGGCGGAGGAGATCCAGCGCTCTCCGAACCAGGTGCGCGGGCGCACCCCTTGGGCCTGCAGCTCCGGCGGGCGGGTGTCGGTGGACTGCTGGAACAGCGGGGGCCTGGACTCGCGCCACAGCTCACGGCCGAACAGGAAGGGCGAGTTGGCGCCGACGGCGATCTGGGCGGCGGCGACGGCCTGCGCGGCGTTCCAGACGTCGGCGAAGCGGCCCGGGGTGACCTGAAGGTGCAGCTGCACGGAGGTGCAGGCGGCCTCCGGGACGATGGACTTCGAGGTGCAGGTGAGGCGCTCCACGCCGTCGATGTCGAGGGCGAAGTCCTCGCCGCGGGCGGCCACGATCTGTTCGTTGAGCAGGGCGTAGCGGTCGACGTCGGAGAGGTTGGAGGAGACCAGGTCGTCCGGGTCGAGGGTCGGCAGAATGCCGATCATCACGATTCCCGCGTCGAGCTCGCCCGCTTTTCGATGGGCATATGCCAGCGAAGTCCTCAGTTCCTCCGTGAGCCGGTCGAATACCCGACCGCCCAATCGATGTGGGGCTATGTTGACTTCCAGATTGAACCTGGCGAGTTCTGTTTGGAAATCACGGCTTGCGATCCGCTCCAGGACCTGAGCATTGAGCATTTTCGGCATACCGTCGCCGCCGGCCAGATTCAGTTCGATCTCCAGGCCCATGAGATTCTTCGGGCGGTCGAACCGCTTCTGGTCCAGGAGCCGCTCCAGTCCCGTCAGGCACCGGCGGAGCTTGTCGCGGTAGTGCTGCCGATCGGACAGGTCGAACCGCCCGGCCACGACCTTCTCCCCCATCGAAGCGTCCCTCCTCGAATGAGCGGCCCGAGGATCCGGCCGCCGGTGTCGGGTCACGTGGGATGATGCCCAGCCGCAGCGATCGATAACGTCCCCGCGCGAGCCCGCCGCCCGCTACCCTGTTGACGTGACCGGTGGCACATTCACCAGGCATGGGGCACAGCGCAGTTTCGGGCCGTCGACGAACTAGTGAAAAACGCCGACGAGAATTGGCCGACCGCTTCCCGGGTATTTTGCGAGGTCATCGACGCAAGGCCGGACCGGAATCGGGATGATTCCCACGTATCGCCGACCGGATGCGCCCTTGTCGAGTACACCGGAAACGGCTAGACGAAACACTGTCTGAACACAGGTCGTATAAACTCCGCGAACAAGACAGAGGGTTGGCGCCCGCGGTCATGGAACCTGCCGTCGAGGTGACGTGCGGCAGGCCTCACCCACACTCCTCGTTCCCAGGCCCCGGCCCCCGCCCCTCTGGCCCCGTGAGCAGACAGCGCCGTCCGCCCCCGCCCTCGCGCCACCGTGCCTGTCGAATGAGAGGCGACCCACCATGCCGCTGCATGTCCCCCCGGCTCCCGCGCCCGCGCTTCGCACCGTCCTCACCGCACTCGGTTCCCCCACCGCAGTCCGTGAGGCCCGCACCCCGTCCCTGCTGCACTCCCAGGGGCCCGCCACCCCCGAACTCCCGTTGCCCGTGCACGTATTGGACCATCTCAGCCCCGCGGGCGCGTCCGCCACCCGGCTGGCCGGGTGGCGCTTCCTGATCCGCTGCGGCGAGCGTTCGGTGGCCGCCGCCGACACCATGCTGACCCCGGACGGCTGGGCCTTCTCGCGCTTCTTCGAGGGCCCCTACATCGCCTCCACCGAGCGCGCCCTGCGGCAGGCGGAGACGATGGCACAGCCCTACCAGCCGCGGCTGCTCTCGGTGCCCAGCCTGTACATGCTCACGCTGTGGCTGCACGGCGACTGCACCGCGGACGGCGCCACCGGCCACCCCGCCGCCACGGATCTGCTCGTCCCGCTGGCGCCGGCGCCGCCCGGCATCGCGGCCCACCGCCCGCACCGCGTCGCCGAGCTGCTCCCGGTCCTGACCCATCGGGTGACTCCGATCCCGCTACTGGGCTCGCCCGCCTGAACACCCCCCGCCACCCCCGCCGTCACATCCTTCGTACCCCGCCCCGGAATTCCGGGCAGCGGGGTACGACGCTTTTCTCCTCCATCCTCCTCGGCAATTCGCTCGTACGAGCAACCAATTGCTCGTACGAGCCGAATAGGGCGCCTGACCTGTACGGACTAGCCCCATCCGGCCACCGAGAACCACCCGAAGTGACAGTGCACTTCGACTGAACCGTCCGCACGGGGGATGCGTCCTCAACCTGTGAGAAGCGGTGCTGCGAAATCCCTGCGGATTGACGCTCGTGGGGCAACACTGGGACTGGACCGACTTATCACTACGGGGGGCGGTCATGAACGGAGCTTCAAGCCGCGGGACAGACACAACAGCCATCTCACACTTCACGACAGAGCGAAAGATCCCATCAATGTGCCAGCACCAGCCACCGTGTCCGACAGCCGACTCCGCCGACCGGGAATCCGCCCGACTTGTGGCGCACCACCCGGAGCAGGGATGGAGCCTGCTGTGCAACGGCGTTCTGCTCTTCGAGGACACCGGTGAGCTCCTGCCCGACGGCCAGATCATCGCGCCGCACCGCCCGGTGGGCGCCGGCCAGGTGATGACGGCCGCCTGAGCGGCACCGGGCGGTACGCCACACCGTCCGGAGATCTGAGGGGCCGGTCGCAAGGACACGCTGCGAACCGGCCCCGACGCATGTCCGGAGGCGATCACTCCGCGTAGTTCCGTGAGCGTACTGCGGTCATGGCCGTTCCCCGACCCGATCACCCTTCCCCTGGGCAGCCGCTTCCCGGAAGGCTTCTGGAAGCTTCGCGGCATGCGTCGACGGAGATGGGGGAATTGCCAGGCACGGTCGTGTCCGCGATGCTCGGCCGCTCGGGCGACGCCCGCGCGTGGATGCGGAACCTGCGGGCCCGCGCCTCCGACGGCGTCATCCTCGTCGCCTCGGCGCTGGAGCCGGTCCTGCACGGGTGGTCGTCGACCCGGCGGCCTCCCCCGCCCTCGACGTCCCCACCATCGGCGCCGCCAACTCGTCGGGCGGCATGGCGGCCACCGAGCACCTGCTGTCCCTGGGGCATCGCGGGATCACCCCGAGTGGAGCTGGGCACGGAGCTGGTGGTGCGGTCCAGCGCCGCACCACCCTCGATGCCGTGAGCTACTTCAGCGCATCCCTGATCGCGAAGTACGCCGGTTTCGGACGGAGTTGCTCGTCCCAGGGCAGCGCGGCGCCCTGACCGGGGAAGAACGCCGGGATCCACGAGTACTTGTCCGTGTAGTCCCATACGGTGATGCCGACGCACCGGCGGACGGCCAGGCACGCCTTGGTCAGGTCCCGGTACCAGTCGGCCTGTTGGGCCTGCTTCTCCTCCGTCGCGGGCAGGATCATGCGTATGTCGACCTCGGTGAGCGCGGTGTCGAGGCCGAGCCGGGAGAAGCGGCGGAGGTTGTCCTCCAGGGTGGTCGGATAGCCGTACTGGAGGGCCAGATGGGCCTGGAGGCCGATGCCGTCGAGCGGGACGTGCTGCGCCTGGAGATCCTTCGCCAGCTGGTAGTAGGCGTCCGACTTCGGGCCGACGGCCTCGATGTTGTAGTCGTTGAGGTAGAGCTTGGCGTGCGGGTCGGCCTGGTGGGCCCAGCGCAGGGCATCGGCGATGTAGCCGGGGCCGAGCATCTTGTACCAGAGGGTCTCGCGGTAGGTGCCGTCCTCGTTGAACGCCTCGTTGACTACGTCCCAGGAGTAGACCTTGCCGCGGTAGTGCCGTACCTCGGTCTGGATGTGCTTCTTCAGTACGGCCCTGAGCTCGTCCGCGGTCCATTCGCGGCCGGTGAGCCAGCCCGGCAGCTGGCTGTGCCAGACGAGAGTGTGGGCGCGGACCCGCTGGTGGTTCTTGTGCGCGAGATTGACGATCTCGTCGCCGTTGGTCCAGTCGAAGACGCCCTGTTGGGGCTCGGTGGCGTACCACTTCATGCCGTTGCCGGGCGTGATCATGTCGAACTCGCTGCCGAGCAGGGCCGTATAGGCGGTATCGGTGAGTTCGGGGTTGTCGGTGGCGCTGCCGAAGTAGCGGCCGTGGCGCTGCGCCAGTTCGGCGAGGGTGGCGGGCCGGTCATGGGCCTGCGCGGGGGTGCCGGTGGTGAGGCCGGCGGCGACCAGGGCGGTGGCGAGAGCACCGACGAGTCTGAGGCGGTTCTTGGGCATGGTGCGACTCCTCACTGGGTGGGGTGCGGTGCCGTGTCGGCGCGCGTCATCCCTTCGTCGCGCCGGCGGTGAGGCCGCCGACGAGCTGCCGCTCGGCGACCGAATAGAAGGCGAGGGCGGGAACCATCGCGAGGACCAGGTAGGCGAACACGCGGGCGTACTCCGCCGAGTACTGCCCCTGGAACTGCTGGACGCCGATCGGCAGCGTCCACCATGTGTTGTCGGTGAACACCAGCAGCGGCAGGAAGAAGTTGTTCCAGCTGGTGACCACGGCGAGGACCGAGACGGTGCCGAGCGCGGGCCGCGCCATGGGCAGCAGTACCCGCCAGAAGAACCCGAAGGAGCTGCAGCCGTCGAGGGTGGCCGCCTCCTCCAGCTCGCCGGGGATCTGCCGGAAGAAGCCGCGCAGGATGATGATGGTCATCGGCAGTGCGTAGGCGGCCTGCGGGAGGATCACGCCCAGCGGGTTGTCCAGCAGGTCCAGCGAACGCAGCAGCAGGAACAGCGGGAGCGCGGCCACCGCGAAGGGGAACATCAGCCCCATCGTGAAGAAGGTGAACAGCAACTCCCGCCCGCGGAAGGCGAATCGGGCGAAGGAGAAGGCCGCGAGCGCGGACACGGCAACGACGAGCACGGTCGTCGCCACGGCGATCAGCGTGCTGTTGCCGACCAGCCGCCAGAAGTCGCCCGAGCCGAGGATGTCGGTGTAGTTGCCGGTCAGCCAGTGCTCGGGCAGGCCGAAGGGGTTGCGGGAGAGCTCGGCGGTGGACTTGAAGCCGGAGAGGGCGGCGTACACAAGGGGTACGACCATCACCGCACCGACGAGGACGAGGACCACGTGCAGCGGCACGGTCTGTACAGCCCTGGATTTACGGGTCACTTGCCGTCCCCCCTCATCGTCGTGGTGGCCCCTTCGAGGTCGCGGCGGAGCACGAATCGCTGGTAGGCGAGGGCGAAGACGAGGCAGATGCCGAACATGACCACGCTGATCGCGCTGGCGTAGCCGACCTGGTAGCGCTTGAAGCCGTACTGGAACATGGTCACGGCCATCGTCTCGGAGTGGTGGTCGGGGCCGCCCTGGGTCACCACCCAGACCAGGTCGAAGAGTTGGATCGACCCGATGACGGAGAGGAAGACGCTGATGCGCAGGGTGGGCGCGAGCAGCGGCAGGGTGACATTGCGGAACCGCTGCCAGGGACCCGCCCCGTCGATCAGCGCAGCCTCCGTCAACTCGGCCGGGATGGACTGGAGTCCGGCCAGGTAGAGCATCATGTGGAAGCCGAAGTACTTCCACATCATGACCAGGAACAGGGTCGCCATGACGTAGGAGGGATCGGCGAACCACTCCCCGCCCAGGCCGTCGAGGCCGATGGCGCCGAGGACATGGTCGGCCAGTCCGTCGCCCGGGGCGAAGACCATGCTGAACAGGACGCCGGTGATGGCCTCGGACAGGACGTACGGCGCGAAGAACAGCATCCGGTACACGGCCCGGCCGCGCAGCCGCTGGTTGAGCGCCACGGCCATGGCGAGCGCGAACGGCAGCTGCAGTGCGAGTGACAGCACGACCAGGACCAGGCAGCGCCACAGGTCTCCGAGGAAGACGTCGTCCTGGAAGAGCCGGGTGAAGTTGTCCGTGCCCGCGTAGTCGGAGGGCATGCCGAAGCCGCCCCAGCGGAAGAAGGCGGCGTAGAGGGCGAACAGCATGGGCAGCAGGACCAGGCCGATGAACAGCACCAGGGCGGGCACCTGGAAGCCGACCGCGGTGAGCCAGTTCAGCAGGCGCCGACGGGCCCGTCCCCGGGCCGACTTGGCGGCCGGGGAGGCGAGGGCGACGTCGGGGCCCGTCCGCTTGTCCGGAAGGAAGGTCGAGGTCATGTCCGGCTACTGCTCTTCCTTCGCGGTCTTGGTGATCGACTGCGTGACCTGCTCGGGGGACTTGGAGCCCGCGATGAGCGCGGCCACGCTGTCGTTGACCTCCTGGCCGACGGCGGGAACGTAGGCCTGGTCGAGGAAGAGCTGGAAGCCGGTGGCGGCCTTCAACTGGGCTTGCACGGCCTTGATGTTGGGGTCGGACAGGGCGCTCTCCGCACCCGGGACGACCGGGATGGTGCCGGTCTTCTTGACCAGTTCGACGTCGGTGGACTCGGAGGCGAAGAACTTCAGGAAGTCGACGGCCGCCTGCGGGGCGCCCTTGCGCAGGGCATGTCCGCCGCCCCCGCCGAACACCTCGGTGATCGCGCCCTTGCCGCCCTCGACGGCGGGGAACGGGAAGAAGCCGAGGTTCTTGCCGAGCCCCTTCCCGGCGTCGGCCTCCACGCTCGGGGCCCACTGGCCCATCAGCTCCATGGCCGCCTTGCCGTTGCCGACGGTCGCGGCCTGTCCGGTCGGCGTGGAGTAGGCGGCGCCGAGGAACCCCTTCTGGAACGGCTGGAGTTGGACCAGGTCCTTGAGGTGCTGCCCGGCCTGGACCAGGCCGGGGGCCGTGAAGTCCTTGGCGTCGCTGGCCTTCTGGAGCGCGTCGATACCGGCGGTGCGCATCGCGAGGTAGGCCCAGTAGTACATGCCGGGCCACTTCTCCTTGCCCGCGAGGGCGAGGGGCGTGATGCCCTTGGCCTTCAGCTTCTTCACTGCGTCGAGGAAGCCGCTCCAGGTGGTCGGGGGCGCGGTGATGCCGGCCTGTTGGAAGAGCGCCTTGTTGTACCAGAAGCCGATCATGCCGATGTCGAAGGGGATCGCGTACGTCTTGTCGTCGAGGATGTACGGCTTCTTCGCCACCGGCAGCAGGCCGTCGGCCCACGGCTTGGTGTTGTCGCTGAGGTCCTCGACGAGACCGGCGTCGACCTGCTGCTTGAGGACGCCGCCGCCCCAGGTGTGGAAGACGTCGGGGAGCTTCCCGGAGGCGGTCAGCGCCGTCATCTTCGACTTGTAGGCGTCGTTCTCCAGCTGGACGATCTTTATCTTCACCTTGGGGTTCTGTGCCTCGAACTTCTTGGCCAGACCGGCCCAGACGGTCTTCGCAGGCTCGGTGGTGGAGATGTTCCACCACTCGATGGTCGTCGTCCCGTCCGACGACCCTCCGCTCGAGTCTCCGCCGCACGCGCTCAGTGCCGTCATGCCCAGACCGGCCGCGGCGGAGGCCGCCAGGAAGCCGCGGCGGGACAGTGCCCGGTCGCCCATCATGCGCTCCTTGGGTAGGGACGGCGCGTCCACGACCGCCCGCTGGGACCGAAAGTTTCGGAGATGGTCCAGAAAGGTTCGTTGTTGCCGCACCCTAGAGACAGCTCCCAAACGGTGGCAACCCCCTGTACGTGGTGAATCTGCGGCCGACTTGCGCGTTCCTGCCGGGCGTTGGTGCCGTTCAGGCGTCGGTCGCGGGAAGGTACTCGAACCAGTCGAAGGCCGCCGTGCCCTCGGTGACGTACATGCCGATCACCCGGCCGGTGAAGCCGCCGGCGACCTGGGTGGAGGGATAGCGGCCGTCGAGCTCCGCAACGGGCTCGCCGCCTTCGACCGAGAAGGCGATCGTGTCGGGGCCGAGGTCCGCCGTACGGATGTCGACGACTGGCGTGACCGGGCCGGGCGGCACCGTACGGCGCGCGAGTTCCTGCCGTACGGGGCCGATGCGGGCGATCACGCTCGCCTCTCCCCCGGCGAATCCGAGGTCGTAGTGGTGGGCCTCGTCCATGCGCACCGAGAGCCCCGAGCGGCCCGACCCGGGATCGAGGCGGGCGGAGACCCGGCACTCCGGGTGCTGCTGCCGGCGTCCGACGAAGGTGTGCTCCGGCAGGTCGAGAGTGCTGCCCGTCGCATGCAGGGTCAGCCATCCCGGCCGCTCGCCCAGCGACCAGGAGCGCCGGGCCTGCGGCGTGGGGAGATCCAGTACGGGGCCAGGCCGGCGGCGTCGAAGTCGTCGCGCGGCGGCTCGGATTGGACGGGATGCCAGGTCGCCGGCGCCCGGTGCTGCTCCCGCACCGGGCCGGCCTGCGGCCAGCCGTCGGCCCATTCCACCGGGGCCAGGAACGTCTCCCGGCCCAGGACGTGGAAGCCCGGGAACCAGCCGCGGGGGCGGGTGCCCAGCAGCAGCATCCACCAGGTGCCGTCGGGCGCCTGGACGAGGTCGGCGTGGCCGGTGCACTGGATGGGCAGGTCGGTGCTGCGGTGGCTGAGGACCGGGCCCGCGGGTGCCGGTTCGTAGGGCCCGCGCGGGGAGCGGGCGCGGGCGATGGAGACGCTGTGGCCGAGGGCGGTGCCGCCCTCGGCCAGCATCAGATACCACCAGTCGCCGATGCGGTGGAGGTGCGGCGCCTCGGGGTGCTGCATGCCCGTCCCGGACCACACCGGCAGCGGCCCTTCCAGCACCTTGCCGGTCGCCGTGTCGATGCGCGCGACCTGGATCCCGGAGACGGCGCACCAGCACGAACCGTCCTCGTCCCAGGCGAGGTCGGGGTCGATGCCCGGCAGGTCGATCCACACCGGGTCGGACCACGGCCCTTCCGGTCGCTCACTGGTGACCAGGAAGTTGCCCCCGCCGTCGACATTGGTGGTGATCATGTGGAAGCGGCCGGACGTTGCCGATCTGCCGCCAGTGCACGAGGTCACGGCTGTGGAAGACCGGGACGCCGGGGAAGTACTCGAAGCTGGAGCAGACCAGGTAGTAGTCCTCGCCGACCCGGCACACGCTCGGGTCGGGATGGAAGCCGCCGATGACGGGGTTTCGGTACGTCCGCATGTGCGTCAGCCCTTCGCCGGGTGGTCGAAACATTCGGTCCCGATGACGAACATTACGGAGCGGACTGTACGAGGCTGTATGGGCGGGGACAAGGCGGCGAAGCCCGGCGCACGGACAGCGCGGGCGCCTCGCCACGGCCCGGCCGACGTCAGGGTTTGACCGGGATCCTGGGTGAGCCGGGTGACGCCGAGGGGAGTGAGTGGGTGCCCCGGACGCGGGGAGGCGGACCGGGGCCTGCCGTCGACGCTATGCCCGTCGACCCGGGGTTCAGGCCCCCTCATGACGCGATGCTGACGGTGAACGGGCCGACGCTGACGGGATGTTGACGCGGCGGACGGCCGGCGCCGGAACCGGCCGTCAGAGGGGCGCCAAAAAGCGGCGGACGGGGTGGCCGCAGGGCAGGGACCAGGCGTGAGATGGAGACGAGGCCCGCAGCCCCTGCCCCTGGACGGGGCGCCTCGCGGGGCCTCTGGACTGCCCGCGGGAGACCGCCCGTGGGCGCTTCCGAAGAACGGTGGAGTCATGTCTGATACCGACGGCCGCGCGGCCGCCCGGGTCGTGGTGGGAGTGAGCGGTTCACTCGGCAGCCTCACCGCGTTGGGCCGTGCCGCCGCCGAGGCCCGGCGCCGGGACGCCTCTCTGTGGCCCGTGCTGGCCTGGGAGCCGCCGGGCGGGGAACTCGCGGCGCGCCGCTCGCCCGCCGCTGCCCTCATGGTCGGGCAGTGGCAGCACCTGGCGCGGGAGCGGCTGCTCACCGCGCTCGGGGACGTGTTCGGCGACGCGGGTCCGGACGTCCCGATGCGCGCGCTCGTCGTCAGGGCCGCCGCCCCGGGCCGGGCCCTGGTCGAGACCGCCGACCGCGAGGCCGACCTGCTGGTCGTCGGCGCGGGCCGGCGCAGCCTCCTGCACCGCACGCTCGCCCCCTCGGTGAGCCGGTACTGCCTGGCCCACGCCACCTGCCCGGTCCTGGCGGTGCCCCCGTCCCCCCTGGAGTCGCAACTCACGGCCGTACACCGCCGCAACGCCTGGCGACTGCGACTGGACGTCCGGGATTTGCTGAAGGAGACGGTGCCGCCGGGGGCGTGAGCGGGCGCGGGGCCCTGGGCGTGTTCAAGGAGGCGGTGCCGCCGGGGCATGCGCGGGCGGCGGGCCCTGACGGGCGGCGCACCGAACCCGGGGCGCGCACCGCCAAGCCCGATTGCCGGTCGCCGATCGCCTATCGCCTACGGCTTCGCCGAAGGCACACGTTCCGGCTGCCCGCCTCGCATGAAGGAGACGGTGCCGCCGGGGGCATGAGCGGGCGCCGGGCCCTGCCGGGCGGCGCACCGAACCCCGGGCGCGCACCGCCGAGCCCGACCGCCGGTCGGCTTCGCCGAAGGCGCACGTTCCGGCTGCCCGCCTCGCATGTACGAGCCGGCACAGACCGCAGGGCCGCGCCTGGTTCGGCCACGGTCAGCAGTCAACCCGAGCCGCACGCCGCCCAGTTGAACCAGCCCCCGCCTACGACACCGCCGAAGCCGACAGATCCGGCCGGTCGGGGTGGTCGCGGCGGCGGCCCGATGCCATCCGCAGGGTCAGCACCATCGTGAGGCCGCCGCCGGGGGTGTCCTCGGCGTCAAGGGTGCCGCCCATGGCCTCGGTGAAGCCGCGGGCCACCGCCAGGCCGAGGCCGACCCCGGCGCCGCGCGGGGCGTCGCCGTAGCGCTGGAAGGGTTCGAAGATGCGGCCCTTGGCCTCGTCGGGGACGCCGGGGCCGCGGTCCACCACCCGGACCTCGACACGCTCGGCGATGGCGCTCGCCGAGACCAGCACCGGTGTGTCCGCGGGGCTGTACTTGACCGCGTTCTCCACGACGTTGGCGACCGCCCGCTCCAACAGGCCCTTGTCGACCTCGACCATCGGCAGGGTCTCGGGGATGTCCAGTTCCACGCTGTCCTCGGGCACTCCGCCCAGCGCCATCGGCACCACCTCGTCGAGGTCGGTCTCGCGGACGATGGGCGTGACCGTGCCGGTCTGCAGGCGGGACATGTCGAGGAGATTGCCCACCAGGTGGTCGAGCCGGTCGGCGCCGTCCTCTATCGCCTCCAGAAGGTCCGCCTGGTCCTGTTCGGACCACTCGACGTCGTCCGAACGCAGTGAGGAGACGGCCGCCTTGATGCCCGCGAGCGGGGTGCGCAGGTCGTGACTGACGGCGGCCAGCAGCGCCGTGCGGATGCGGTTGCCCTCGGCCAGTTCCTTGGCCTGGTCGGCCTCCCGCTGGAGCCGTCGGCGGTCGAGGACGACGGCGGCCTGGGCGGCGAACGCGGCCAGCACCCGCCGGTCGGCGGCCGGCAGCACGCGCCCGGTCAGCGCCAGCGCCATGCGGTCGCCGACGGGCATGTCCGCGTCCGCGTCCTCGGGGCACTGGGCGGGCCCCGGCCCCACGCTGCCCGCGCAGGTCCACGGCGCCACTTCGCTCTCCCGCTCCAGCAGCGCCACGGACTCCATGCCGAAGGTCTCCCGGACCCGCTCCAGCAGGGCCTCCAGACTGGTCTCGCCACGCAGCACATTGCCCGCGAGGTAGGACAGGATCTCCGACTCGGCGCGCAGCCGGGCCGCCTGCTGGGTGCGCCGGGCCGCCAGGTCGACCACGGAGGCCACGGACACCGCCACGCCGACAAAGATCGCTATGGCGACGATGTTCTCGGGGTCGGCAATGGTCAGGGTGTGGACGGGCGGGGTGAAGTACCAGTTGAGCAGCAGCGAACCCACGACCGCCGAGGTCAGCGCCGGGAGCAGCCCGCCGAGCAGCGCCGCCGCGACCGTGAGGGCCAGGAACAGCAGCATGTCGTTGGCGAGGCCGACATCGGGAACGGCGCTGGTCAGCAGCAGGGTGAGCAGGGCGGGACCGAGCGCGCCGACGAGCCAGCCCCAGATGATCCGGGTCCGGCCGAGCCGCGCTCCGCGGTTGACGGGCAGCCCGCGCCCCTTGCCCGCCTCGTCGTGCGTGATCAGGTGGACGTCGAGGTCGGGGCCCGAGTCCCGGGCGACCGTGGCGCCGACGCCGGGTCCGAAGACGTACTGCCAGCTCTTGCGCCGGGAGACGCCGAGCACGATCTGGGTGGCGTTCACCCCGCGGGAGAAGTCCAGCAGGGCGGGCGGGACGTCGTCGCCCACGACTTGGTGGAAGGTGCCGCCCAGATCCTCGACGAGGGTGCGCTGGACGGCGAGTTCCTTCGGGGAGGCGGCCGTCAGGCCGTCGGTGCGGGCGATGTAGACGGCCAGGACCTCGCCGCCGGCGCCCTTCTCCGCCAGGCGTGCGGCCCGGCGGATCAGCGTCCTGCCCTCGGGGCCGCCGGTCAGGCCGACCACGATCCGCTCCCGTGAACCCCAGATCCTGGAGACCTGGTGTTCGCTGCGATATTCGTTGAGATATTCGTCGACGCGGTCGGCCACCCACAGCAGCGCCAACTCCCGCAGCGCGGTGAGGTTTCCGGGCCTGAAGTAGTTGGAGAGGGCCGCGTCGACCTTGTCCGGCTTGTAGATGTTGCCGTGTGCCATACGGCGGCGCAGCGCCTGCGGTGACATGTCGACGAGTTCGATCTGGTCGGCCCGGCGCACCACTTCGTCGGGGACCGTCTCCTGCTGCCGTACGCCGGTGATCGACTCGACGACGTCGCCGAGCGATTCGAGGTGCTGGATGTTCACCGTCGACACGACGTCGATGCCTGCCGCGAGTAGTTCCTCCACGTCCTGCCAGCGCTTGGCGTTGCGCGAGCCGGGGATGTTGGTGTGGGGCAGTTCGTCGACCATGGCCACCTGGGGGCGGCTGGCCAGGACGGCGTCGATGTCCATCTCGGTGAAGGTGGAGCCCCGGTATGCCAGTTCCTTGCGCGGGATCTCCTCCAGACCGTGCAGCATCACCTCGGTGCGCGGCCGCCCGTGGTGCTCCACGAAGGCCACCACGCAGTCGGTGCCCCGCTCCTGACGCCGGTGCGCCTCGGACAGCATTGCGTACGTCTTGCCGACGCCGGGGGCCGCGCCGAGGTAGATCCGGAGCTTGCCGCGTGCCATGTTCACCCTTCGAAGCGGTAACCCATGCCGGGTTCGGTGATGAGGTAGCGGGGGTGCGAGGGGTCCGTCTCCAACTTGCGGCGCAGCTGGGCCATATAGACCCGCAGGTAGTTGCTCTTGTTGCTCTGGGACACCCCCCAGACCTCCTGGAGCAGGTGTTTCTGGGTGATGAGCCGGCCGGGATTGGTGATCAGGATCTCCAGCAGATGCCATTCCGTCGGTGTCAGCCGCACATCGCGGTGTCCGCGCACGACCCGCTTGGCCAGCAGGTCGACGGTGAAGTCGTCGGTCTCCACCCGGGTCGTCTCGGGGACGAGCGGGGTCTCCTCGACACGGCGGACGGCGGCCCGCAGCCGGGCCATCAGCTCGTCCATGCTGAACGGCTTGGTGATGTAGTCGTCGGCGCCCGCGTCGAGGGCTGCAACCTTCTCGTCGGAGGCCTGACGCGCGGACAGCACCAGCACCGGGACCCGGCTCCAGCCGCGCAGGGCCTTGATGACATCGACGCCGTCCATGTCCGGCAGACCGAGGTCGAGCATCACGACATCGGGCTGGCGGGCGGCCGCGAGCCGGAGTGCGGTGGCGCCGTCGGGAGCGGCGTCCACGCCGTACTTGCGGGCCTGCAGGTTGATCACGAGTGCTCGTACGAGCTGGGGGTCGTCCTCCACCACCAACACCCTGGTCATGGCTGTACGCCTTTCTTCACGGCGGCGGGAGCCGACGTGCCGGATGGCTCCGGACGTCGGCTCCCGCTCGGTTCGCGTAACCCCATCAGCCCTTGGCCACAAGGGACTTGAGCGCGATGTTGAGTTCCAGGACGTTCACGCGGGGCTCACCCATGAAGCCGAGGGTGCGACCCTCGGTGTGGTCCTTGACCAGCTTCTCGACCTGGGCGGCCGACAGGCCGTTCTTGGCGGCGACCCGGTGGACCTGGATCTCCGCGTACTGCGGGGAGATGTCCGGGTCCAGGCCGGAGCCGGAGGACGTGACGGCGTCGGCGGGGACCTCGGAGGCCTTGACCGTGTAGCCGGACACCGAGTTGTCCTTGATGACGGCGGACTGGGCGGCCTTCACCCAGGCGATCAGGTCCTTGTTGTCACCGGAACGGTTGGTGGCGCCGGACAGGATCAGCTTGTACTGGGTGTTGACGCTGTTGGTGCCCAGGCCGTTCTGCGGGCGCCCCTGGAACCACTTCAGGTCCGGGTCCGGGGTCTCCTGGCCCTTCTTCAGCGGCAGGTTGTACGCCTGACCGATCAGCGAGGAGCCGACGACCTTGCCGTCCGCCTTGATCTCGGAGCCGTTCGCCTTGTTGTGGAACAGCGCCTGGGCGATGCCGGTGACGACCAGCGGGTAGATGACGCCCGTCACCAGGGTCAGCACGAGGAGGGCGCGCAGGCCCGCCCCGAGCAACCGGGCGGTGTTGGTCACGGAGTTGTTCATGGCGATCAACCGATTCCGGGGATGAGGGAGATGAGCAGGTCGATGACCTTGATGCCGATGAACGGGGCGATCAGCCCGCCGATGCCGTAGATCGTCAGGTTGCGCCGCAGCATCTTGTCGGCGCTCACCGGCCGGTACTGCACGCCCTTCAGGGAGAGCGGCACCAGCGCGATGATGATCAGCGCGTTGAAGATGACCGCGGACAGGATCGCGGAGTCCGGCGAGGACAGGCCCATGATGTTGAGCTTGTCCAGGCCCGGGTACACGGCCGCGAACAGCGCCGGGATGATCGCGAAGTACTTCGCGACGTCGTTGGCGATGGAGAACGTCGTGAGCGCGCCCCGGGTGATGAGGAGTTGCTTGCCGATCTCGACGATCTCGATGAGCTTGGTCGGGTTGGAGTCGAGGTCGACCATGTTGCCGGCCTCCTTGGCGGCCGACGTACCGGTGTTCATCGCCACGCCGACGTCCGCCTGGGCCAGCGCGGGGGCGTCGTTGGTGCCGTCGCCGGTCATCGCGACCAGCTTGCCGCCCGCCTGCTCGCGCTTGATGAGGGCCATCTTGTCCTCGGGAGTGGCCTCCGCGAGGAAGTCGTCGACGCCCGCCTCCTCGGCGATCGCCTTGGCGGTCAGCGGGTTGTCACCCGTGATCATGACGGTCTTGATGCCCATGCGGCGCAGTTCGTCGAACCGCTCGCGCATGCCGTCCTTGACGACGTCCTTGAGGTGGATGACGCCCAGGATGCGAGCGCCCCGGTCGTCCTCGACGGCGACGAGCAGCGGGGTGCCGCCCGCCTCGGAGATGCGGTTGGACAGCGTGTCCGCGTCCTCGGCGACCGTGCCGCCCTGCTCCTGGACCCAGGCGATCACCGAACCGGCCGCACCCTTGCGGATCCTGCGCCCGTCGACGTCCACGCCCGACATACGCGTCTGGGCGGTGAAGGCGATCCACTCGGCGCCGGCGAGCTCTCCCTGGTGGCGCTCCCGCAGCCCGTACTTCTCCTTCGCCAGTACGACGATGGAGCGGCCCTCGGGCGTCTCGTCGGCCAGCGACGACAGCTGGGCGGCGTCGGCGACCTCGGCCTCCGTCGTACCGTTGACCGGCACGAACTCGGATGCCTGGCGGTTGCCGAGGGTGATGGTGCCGGTCTTGTCGAGCAGCAGCGTCGACACGTCACCGGCGGCCTCGACCGCCCTGCCGGACATGGCGAGCACGTTGCGCTGGACCAGGCGGTCCATGCCCGCGATGCCGATCGCGGAGAGCAGCGCGCCGATGGTGGTCGGGATGAGGCAGACCAGCAGCGCGACCAGCACGACCATCGTCAGGTGGGTGCCCGCGTAGGTGGCGAAGGGCGGCAGCGTGGCGACGGCCAGCAGGAAGACGATCGTCAGAGACGCGAGGAGGATGTTCAGCGCGATCTCGTTCGGGGTCTTCTGGCGCGCGGCGCCCTCGACGAGGTTGATCATCCTGTCGATGAAGGTCTCGCCGGGCTTCGTCGTGATCTTGATGACGATGCGGTCGGACAGGACCTTCGTACCGCCGGTGACCGCCGAACGGTCGCCACCGGACTCGCGGATGACCGGCGCCGACTCGCCCGTGATCGCCGACTCGTCGACCGAGGCGACGCCCTCGATGACGTCACCGTCACCGGGGATGATGTCGCCGGCCTCGCAGACGACCAGGTCGCCGATCTTCAGGTCGGTGCCGGGCACCTGCACCTCGGTGTCGCCCGCCAGGCGGCGCGCCACGGTGTCGGTCTTGGCCTTGCGCAGGGTGTCGGCCTGCGCCTTGCCGCGGCCCTCGGCGACGGCCTCCGCCAGGTTGGCGAAGACCACGGTCAGCCACAGCCACAGGCTGATCGCCCAGCCGAACCAGTCGCCCGGGTCCTTGAAGGAGAAGACCGTGGTCAGGACGGAGCCGATCCACACCACGAACATCACGGGCGACTTGACCATCACCCGCGGGTCGAGCTTGCGGAAGGCGTCCGGCAGCGACTTGACCAGCTGCTTCGGATCGAAGAGGCCCGCGCCGACACGGCCCTCGGGGGACTTGTGCCCGGTGGGTACGTCGCTGTGCGGCGCCCGGGTCGGAGTGGCTGTGGACATCGAGTCCTCGTGGTTTTCGGTGCGAGTGGTCATGACGCCAGCCCCTCGGCCAGCGGACCCAGCGCCAGCGCCGGGAAGTACGTCAGACCGGTGATGATCAGGATCGCGCCCACCAGCAGGCCGGTGAACAGCGGCTTCTCGGTCCGCAGGGTGCCCGCGGTCTCCGGGACCGGCTTCTGCTCGGCGAGCGAGCCGGCCAGCGCCAGCACGAACACCATCGGCAGGAAGCGGCCCAGCAGCATGGCCAGGCCCGTGGTGCTGTTGAACCACTGGGTGTCCGCGTTCAGACCGGCGAACGCCGAGCCGTTGTTGTTGGAGGCGGACGTGTAGGCGTACAGGATCTCGGAGAATCCGTGCGCCCCGCTGTTGGTCATCGAGTGGCCCGGGGTCGGCAGGGCCATCGAGAACGCGGTGAAGATCAGCACCAGGGCCGGGGTGATCAGGATGTAGCAGGCCGCCAGCTTGATCTCACGGGAGCCGATCTTCTTGCCCAGGTACTCGGGCGTACGGCCGACCATCAGACCGGCGATGAACACCGCGATGACCGCCATGATCAGCATGCCGTAGAGGCCGGAGCCGGTACCGCCGGGTGCGATCTCGCCCAGCATCATGCCGAGCATGGTGATCCCGCCGCCGAGGCCGGTGAAGGAGGAGTGGAAGGAGTCCACCGCACCGGTCGAGGTGAGCGTGGTCGACACCGCGAAGATCGACGAGGAGCCGACGCCGAAGCGGACCTCCTTGCCCTCCATCGCGCCGTGCGCGAGCTGGAACGCCGGGCCGTGGTGGGCGAACTCGGTCCACATCATCAGGGCGACGAAGCCGACCCAGATGCTCGCCATGGCCGCAAGGATCGCGTAGCCCTGCTTGACCGAACCGACCATGATGCCGAAGGTGCGGGTCAGGGCGAACGGGATGACCAGCAGCAGGAAGATCTCGAAGAGGTTGGTGAACGGGCCGGGGTTCTCGAACGGGTGGGCCGAGTTGGCGTTGAAAATACCGCCGCCGTTGGTGCCCAGCTCCTTGATGGCCTCCGTCGAGGCGACGGCGCCGCCGTTCCACTGCTGGTGGCTGCCCATGAACTGCCCGACCTCGTGGATCCCGGCGAAGTTCTGGATGGCGCCGCACGCCACCAGCACGATCGCGGCGATGAAGGCACCCGGCAGCAGAATGCGCGTCACACCGCGCACCATGTCCGACCAGAAGTTGCCCAGCTCACCGGTGCGCGAGCGCGCGAAGCCCCGTACGAGAGCCACCGCGACGGCGATGCCGACGGCCGCGGAGACGAAGTTCTGCACGGCCAGACCGGCGGTCTGCACGACATGGCCCATGGCCTGCTCGCCGTAGTACGACTGCCAGTTGGTGTTGGTCACGAAGGACGCGGCGGTGTTGAACGCCTGGTCCGCGTCGATGGCCTTGAAGCCCAGCGACATCGGCAGGACGCCCTGGATGCGCTGCAGCAGGTAGAGGAAGAGGACGCCGGCCGCGGAGAAGGCGAGGACGCCGCGCAGGTACGCGGTCCAGCGCATCTCGGTGTCGGGGTTGGCACCGATGCCCTTGTAGATCCACTTCTCGACGCGCCAGTGCTTGTCGGAGGAGTAGACCTTGGCCATGTAGTTGCCGAGGGGGATGTAGACGAGAGCCAACGCGCCTATGAGGGCGAGCAGTTGGAGGACGCCTGCGAGTACGGGACCCATGTCGTGGCTCAGAACCTCTCCGGGAAGATCAGGGCGAGGACGAGATAGCCCAGCAGGGCGACGGCCACGACGAGGCCGACGATGTTCTCGGCGGTCACAGCTTCGTCACCCCCTTGGCGACGAGGGCCACCAACGCGAAACACGCGATCGTGGCTACGACGAAGGCCAGATCGGCCATCGCGAACTCCTAGGAGAGGTTCGTTGGACAGGGACGGTTAGAGGAAACAGCCTTCGTGGCCGGAATCCGGCTCCGTTGACGGCTCCCATACGGCCCGCTGCGCGCCTTTGACGGAACTCTTACGGCTGGACCATCACCGCAGGTCGGAAGCGGCCCCCGGTCCGAACAGGCGTCAGAGCAGGCGTCAGAACAAACGGAAGCGCAGTCGGCAGATCACCGCATCGGTCTCCTTGCGCACGGCGTGTGCGACGACGGCGCCCCGCTGGTTCTGCAGCAGCCGCTGCCACAGCCGCTCGGGCTCCGTCTCCGGGATCAGCACGGTGACCCGGGTGGCCGGCTCGGACACGGACACCTCGCGGACGTAGGCGGCGATGGGGCGGCCCAGGGTGCGGCGCCGGCAGGTCAGCCGGACCAGCGGCACGCCCGGGTCCCACTGCGCCCAGGCGCGCTCCAGGGCGTGCAGCTGGGCCCGGTCCTCGGGGTCGGGGTAGCAGACGGTGACGGCGCGGACCTCGTCGCCGAGGGAGGCGGCGGCCGTCAGGGCCTCCGAGGTGAGGCGGGAGATCGAGGACACCGGCACGATCACGACCGAGCGGTCGCGGTGCGGATGCTCGGGGATGCGGCCGAGCCCCAGCCGCTCACCGATGCGTGCGTAGGCGCGGTGCACGGTCTCGAAGGCCGCGACCAGCAGCGGCAGGGCGATCACGATCAGCCAGGCGCCCTCCTCGAACTTCGACGCCGTGACGACGACCGCCGAGATGCCGGTGAGGACGGCGCCGAACCCGTTGAGCAGCGCCTTGCCCTTCCAGCCCGGGCTGTGCTCATGCCGCCAGTGCCGGACCATGCCGACCTGGGCGACGGTGAACCCGACGAAGACGCCGATCGCGAACAGCGGCACCAGGGTGTTGGTGTCGCCGCCGGAGAAGACCAGCAGCGCGGCGGAGACGGCGGCCAGGGCCAGCACGCCGTGCCGGTGCACCTGGCGGTCGGCCTTCAGGGCGAACACATGCGGTGCGTAGTTGTCCCGGGCCAGCAGCTTCAGCAGCACCGGCAGGCCGCCGAACGAGGTGTTCGCGGACAGCGCCAGCAGGATCATCGTCGCGAACTGGATGACGTAGAAAGCCCAGTTGTGGCCGAGCGAGGCGTCCGCGAGCTGGGCCAGGACGGTGACGCCCTCGACCGGCTGGAGGTGGAAGCGGGAGATCAGCACCGACAGCCCGATCAGCATCACGCCGAGCACCGCGCCGAGGGCGACCTCCGCCCGCTGGGCCCGCTTGGCGCGCGGGACGCGGAAGGAGGGCACGGCGTTGGCGATGGCCTCGACACCGGTCAGGGCGCTGCATCCGGAGGCGAAAGCTTTCAGCAGGAGGAGGGCGCCCACGGTGGTGGCGTTGTCGGCGAGCGCCGAGGCATGACCGGCCGCGGTCGCCGTGCTCACGGGCCCGGAACGGAACAGTCCGACGACGATCAGCACGAAGATCGAGCCGACGAACACGACGGTCGGCACGATGAAGGCCTTGGCGGACTCCACGATGCCGCGCAGATTCACCGCGGTGACGACCGCGAGCACCGCCAGGCACAGCCACAGGCGCTCCCCGTACAGGGCGGGGAAGGCGGAGGTCAGCGCGGCCACGCCGGCCGTGACGGCGACGGCGACGTTCAGCACGTAGTCCAGGACGAGCGAGGCCGCCGCCACCAGGCTCGTGCGCGCGCCCAGGTGCGTCTTCGCCACCGCATAAGACCCGCCGCCGTCGGGAAAGGCGGCGATCACCTGCCGGTACGAGGCGACCAGCACCGCCAGCAGGCCCGCGATGGCCAGGGTCACCGGCAGGGTGAAGCCCAGTCCGTGGGCGCCGGCGGCGGCCAGCACCAGCACGATCGCCTCGGGTCCGTAGGCGACCGACGCCATCGCGTCCAGCGACAGGGCGGCGAGGCCGGTGACGGCGGTGAGGCGGTGGCGCTCGCCGGTATCGGGCGGCTCCTCACCTGCGGGGACGGCGCCCGGTTCGGTGGTCAGGACGGACATGGGTGCGTGCTCCTTAGTACAACCTGCAGGACGACCTGCGTGCGGGACGGACGGCCGTGCGCGGCCGTCGCGTCCGATGCATCAAGGTTGTGTCCCGATGTCCGGGCCGCCGAGCGTCCCTTGCGCGTTCTTCGCGTCGAACCCGGCGTCTTTGACGCGTCCTTGATGCAGGTGTGACTTGGGCAACGGGCGGTCCTCGCTGCGGTGCCGTCAAGAAGGAGCGCGGGGCCGTATGAGTCCCGTCAAGGTCCATTCCTCCTCGTCCGTGCGCTCTCTACCGTCATGTGCATGGGACACCGCGACGACGCGCGCCGACACGGATCCAGGACCCCCGAACCCAGCGCCTACGCACCGGAATCCGGCCCCGTGGTCCACGATCGCCGCTGGGCGGGGGATCTGATCAGCGCGATCCGCTGCGCGGCCGTACTCCTCGGCCTGCTGTTCCTGATCGACTGGGGCGCGGACACCCTGTCGCTGCGGCGCGGTGCGCTGTGGTCCGCGCTCGCCGCACTGCTCTTCCTCCTGCTCTGCCCCGACCGGATCCGCGCCGGCGAGGGCTGGCTGAGCTCACGCAGGCTGCTGGTCACCCGGAGGGTCCGCACCGACCTGCTGGTCTCGGTGCGCTGCCTCGACGGAATCACCCAGCGCCTGGTGCTCCGGGACGCCCTCGGCGAGCGCATCGAACTCGACCCCCGGGTCCTCGTCCACAATCCCGACCTCTGGCACCGGTTGCACGAGGACGCCCGCAAGTCCCTGACCCTGGGCACCCTGCTGTGCGGGACCACCGCGCTGGACCGGGTCTCGGAGCGGGTGGAGCGCGAGACGGCGGAGACGGTGTTCAGGGTCTCCGACCTGGCATGACGGTCCCCTGGGCGGTACCGCGCCCCGTAAGGGGCGCGGGGAACTGCGCGACCAGCCCCCACCGGCCCGCGGATTGGTCACCGCGCTGCCAGCGGAGCGCTCCGTCTACTGCCGCCGGTCCGCCGGATGCGGCTGCACGCCCGTCATCAGAATGTCCAGGCCGCGCCGCGTCGTCACAAGGACCACGCGGTCGCCCGCCCGCAGGACCCGCCCCTGCACCGGACGCCAGTCGAAGCCCGTCCGGCCGGGACGCGGTCCGGGGAGGCCGTCCACGGCCTCCGACACCGGCAGTGGCCCGGTGGCCGTCCCGACGGCCAGCACCCGCCACTCGTTCTCCCGGAACGCCTCGTGCACGGAGCGCCCCTCCAGCTCGGGATGCCCCGCCACATCCACGCAGGTGAACAGCAGCGAGCCCCGCTCCACCGGCATCACGCCCAGCACATGGCGGCCCATCATCGCGGCGGCGAACGACGGCGCAGCCAGCGCGGAAACGCTTCTGCTCCGGGTCAGGGCGTCCGGGTAGGAGGCGCGCAGGGTGCGTTGGACGGTGGCCGCGAAGGCGTCGTCGTACAGCCGCGTCACCACCCGCACGGCGGGGTTCGTCTCCCGGACCGCCATGACGATGTCGAGGTTCTGGCCGTCGTCGCGGGTCAGGACGAGCAGCGAGCCGCTCTGCCGGATGCGGGCCAGTTCGAGCACGCCCGGGGCGGTGGCGTCCTCCAGTATCAGCGGTACGCCGAGTTGGCGGGCGAGGGCGACGCCGCGGGCGTGCGGGTCGCGCTCGATGGCCACCACCTGGTGGTCGGTGGCGCGCAGCCGGGCCAGCACCCGGGTGCCGACCATGCCCAGGCCGACCAGGACGATATGGCCGCTGACGTCGTCCTCGGGCGGATGGTTCGCCGAGGCGGTACGGAACGCCTCGGTGGCACTCATGGTTGCGGCGACGACCATGGGCAGTACGGCCAACCCCACGAAACCGGCAAGGAGTTGGAGCACTCGGCGGGCCACCGACTCCTCGGTGGCCGGGTCGCCCATGGTGAAGATGTCCAGCATCGGCAGATAGAAGTTCTTCCACCACGGGTGCTCGTCCGCGAAGAGCGCGGTGGCGGCCGCGAGCACAAGGACGACTGCCGTCAACGCCCCATAGACGGCCGCGAGTTGATGAGAGAGGAAGACCTTCCACGGCAGGTGGGCGAGCCGTGCCCGCAGCCACCGGCGAGGGTGGAGGCGACGGGCTCGGGCGGCCGTTTCGGACGCGAGGTGGGTGACCTCCTCCAGCATCAGCCGCCCGTGCGTGAACTGCCGGTGATAGGCGGCCCGGGAGTCGGGCAGCAGCTGGGTGCCGTCCTCGCCGGATGTCTCCGCGCTGTCCTGGCTGGCCGGGTCGTCCTGGTGGGCGCCGGACAGCACGGCGAGGGCGGCCAGATCGGTGGCGTGCGACGGCGTGCCGGCGGGGCGTACGACTCCGCGGAAGACCTTGCCCTCCACCTGGAGGGTGTGTCCGTGCCCCAGGGCGGCCGCCGCCACGAGTTCCGGTACGGCGGTGTCGGCGTCGGAGAGCACGGTGGTGGAGGTGTCCTGGGGGAGGTCGTCGCACAGTCCCGCCGCCCGGTCCAGCAGCCGCTCCAGATGGCGGCCGCGCTCGCGGTTGAACATGCGGACGACCAGCCGCACGGAGGGGTTGACGGTCCGGGCGAGCAGCGCCGCGGTCATGTTGAGCTGGTCGTCACGGTAGGTCAGGGCGAGCGCGGCGGCCCGCTCGACGCCCGCCGCCCGCAGGGCTCGCTCGTCGGGACGGGCGGAGAGGTGCAGTTGGACCGGTGAGTCCGGGTCTTCGTGCAGCGCGGCGATCTCCGCACCACGCTCGTCGCTCGCGGACGGCAGCACCACGGTGACGATCTCGCCGCACACGGCGTCCAGTTCGACGGCGAGCCGGTGCGCGAGTGCGTCGTCGCCGCAGATCACCATGTGCTGCGATCGCTGGCCGGGCTCCGGGCAGGCGGGGAGAGTTGTCGTCACAACAGGCTGAACGGCGCGGGTCACCAGGGCTGTTCCGGCCAGGGGCCGCACATGATCCAAGACTTCGTCAAGAACATGCCAACGACACGCGCCACCGGTGCCGCGCCGGCGGACCTCAGCCGCTCTGCCCCGGCTCCCGCCAGCCGTTCTGCCCGGCCCGCGTCAGCCCTTCCGTGCCGGCCCCGCCGTGTCCAGCGCCGCCCCCGTCTGGTCCGCCAGGGTCACGGCGACCAGGCGTGCCTGCAAGGGCGGCACCCGGCCGGGACCCGGCGTCAGCATGAAGCGCCCGAGGTAGTGCCCGTTGCCGTACGCCCGCAGCTCGATCTCTCCCTCGGGCCAGCCGCTCGCGTCGGCGTCCCAGGGCCGGGAGCCGACGGTCAGGCTGCCGTCGGCCTGGAGGCGGGGCGGGCGGCCCAGGAGTGTGCCGTACTCGAAGCGGCAGGCGCGCAGTCCGAGGAGTCCGGCGAGTTCGCGCCGCACGTGATCCACCACGGTGTCCGCGGACTTGGCGGACTGCACCAGGTCGGCCGTGGCATGGATCCGGGCGAGATAGCCCGCGTCCGTCACCGTGACGACCTCCAACCGGCGGGCATGCACGGCGAGTTGGGACACGATCAGGCCGACGGCCAGCAGCAGCACCGCAGTTTCGACATCGGCGGATGCGGTGATGTCGAACGTCTCGTACGGCCGGGTCAGGAAGCTGTGCCCAATTGCGGCTCCGCCGCGGGCGAACCAGGCCGCCGCCGACAGCGAGGCGACCACCCCCGCCGTCCGGCTGCCCAGCGCGGAGACCGCGACGACGGCCACGACGAGGACAAGGGCGGCGTTGGTGCGGGAGAGATCCGTACGGAACGGCACGAGCGCGAGGGCCACCAGGAACGGGGCGACCAGGCCGGCGGCCAGGGCGATCCGGTCGCGCGCCGGCCAAGCTGTCGTTCGGGGGCCGGAAGTGGTGCGGTACAGCTTCCACGGGCCGGTCGCAGTGCTCATGCGACACCTCCTGCGCTCGGGGCACCGCTCGGGTGCTGTCGGTCGGTGAGGGAGACGTGTTCGACGCGTTCGGCCAGCGGCAGCGACACCACCATCGTCAGCCCGCCGCCTGGCGTGTCCTCGGGGGTGAGCGTGCCGTCCATGGCCTCGGTCAGACCGCGGGCCAGGGCGAGCCCCAGGCCGAGGCCGGTGGAGTTGTCGGTGTCGCCGAGGCGCTGGAAGGGCTCGAAGAGACGGTCCCGGCCTGCTTGCGGGAGGCCGGGACCGCGGTCCACGACGCGCAGTTCGGCCCGGCCCGCGAGCGCGCTGGCGGTCACCAGCACCCTGGCCCCGGGCGGAGTGTGGCGGGCCGCGTTGGTGACCAGGTTGGCGATCACCCGCTCCAGCAGCGGCGGGTCGGCCAGCACCGCGGGGATCGCCTCCACGTCCCCGACCTCGACGCCGGAGACATCCACCAGGGCGGCCGGAAGGACCTCCTCCAGGGCGGTGACGCGCAGGTTGAGCTTGAGTACGCCCGCCTCCAGTCGGCTGAGGTCGAGGAGGTTCTCGATCAGACGGTTGAGCCTGGCCATGGACTCGTCGGCGGTGGCGAGGAGTTCGTCGCGGTCCTCGGCGGAGAACTCGACGTCCCGGCTGCGCAGCGAGGTGACCGCGGCCCAGCCCGCGGCGAGCGGGGTGCGCAGATCGTGGCCCACGGCCCGCAGCAGCGCCGTACGCATACGGTCGGCGGCGCGCACCGGTTCTATCTCGGCGGCGGCCTCGGCCAGCCGCGCCCGCTCCACCGCCGAGCCCACGTGCGCGGCGAAGGCGGCCAGGACGCGCCGCTCGGGCGAGGACAGCGTGCGGCCGTGCAGCACCAGGAACGACCCGGGTCCGGCCGGGACGACCGTCGCCCCGTCGGCGTCGGGCGGTTCGTCGACGAGTTCCGCCGATTCCATGCCGAAGGTCTCGCGCGTCCGTTCCAGCAGCGCCGGGATGGTCTGGCCGCCGCGCACGATGCTGCCGGCGAGGGAGGACATGGTCTCGGCCTCGGCGGTGGCCCGGGCCGCCCTGCGCGACTGGCGCAGGGAGCGGTCGACGACGGCGGCGACGGTTGCGGCCACGACGGCGAAGACGCTCAGGGCCACCAGCGCGTTCGGATCGCTGAGCGTGAACCGGCCGATGGGCGGGACGAACCAGTAGTTGAGCAGCACGGACGCCGTGAGGGAGGCGATCACCGCGGAGGCCACGCCGCCGATGCAGGCCACGCCCACCACCGCGAGCAGGAACAGCAGGGCCTCGCTGGTGAGGTCCAGGGTCCCGCGCACCTGGGCCAGGGCGGTGGTGAGCAGGAACGGCGCCACCAGTCCGGCGACGGGCCCCGCGATCCGCCGGGACCTCGACAACGTGCGGCGCCGGGACGGCAGCAGGGTGCCGCGGCCGGCCTGTTCGTGGGTGACCCGGTGGACGTCGATGTCACCGGAGAGCGCGACGACGGTCTCCCCCGTGCCGAGGCCGGTCAGGAACCGCTCCAGGCGTCCGCGCCGGCTGGCGCCGAGCACGAGCTGGGTGGCGTTCTCGGCGCGGGCGAACTCCACCAGCGTGGTGGCGACGTCGTCCCCGACCACGGAGTGGTAGCTGCCGCCGAGGTCCTCGACGAGCCGGCGCTGCCGGGCCAGCGAGGCGTGCGAGACGCCCGCGGCCAGACCGTCGCTGCGGGCGACATGCACGGCCAGCAGCTCGCCGCCGGCCGACCGGTCGGCGATCCGGGCGGCCCGCCGGATCAGCGTGCCGCCCTCCGGCCCGCCGGTGAGCGCGACCACCACCCGCTCGCGTGTCTCCCACACGGTGCCGATGGCGTGCTCGGCCCGGTAGCTGTTGAGGGCTTCGTCGACCCGGTCGGCGACCCACAGCAGGGCCAGCTGGCGCAGCGCGGTCAGATTGCCGGGCCGGAAGTAGTTGGCGAGGGCGGCGTCGATCTTCTCGGGGGCGTAGATGTTGCCGTGCGCCATACGGCGGCGCAGCCCCTCGGGCGGGATGTCGACCAGCTCGATCTGCTGGGCCCGGCGTACGACCTCGTCGGGCAGCGTCTCGTGCTGCGGCACCCCGGTGATCTTCTCTACGACGTCCTTGAGGGACTCCAGGTGCTGGACGTTGACCGCGGTGATCACATCGATTCCGGCGGCCAGCAGCTCCTCGATGTCCTGCCAGCGCTTGGGACTGCGGCCCTCGCCCGGGACGTTGGTGTGGGCGAACTCGTCGACGATCGCGACCGTGGGGCGGCGGGCGAGCACCGCGGCGAGGTCCATCTCCTCGAACCGCCCGCCCCGGTAGACGCACCGGGCCCGGTCCACCGTCTCCAGGCCGTCGAGCATCGCCTCCGTCAGCGGCCGCCTGTGGCACTCGGCGAACGCCACCACCACATCGGCGCCGCGACCGGCCCGGCGGCGCCCCTCGTCGAGCATGCGGTACGTCTTGCCCACCCCCGGGGCGGCCCCGAGGTAGACCTTCAGCCGTCCGCGCCGTACGTCATTCATCACCACACAGCGAAGCGCTCCGCGGGCCCTCGGGCAGGCGTCTTGACGCGTCCCTGGCGCCGCTCACGAGGACGTTGACACTGTCTTGACGGGCCGCGGCCGGGATAGGGTGAAAGCGGTGTGCCGGGAAGTCTGGTCGGCAGGGAGCCGCAGTGGCTCCCCTCGTAGTCCAGGGGGACGGCATGCGCGGCGTCGGAACGGTTCTCGCACTCGTGGTACTGGCCACGGTGGTCGCGACGTTCGCGCGCCGGTGGCGCATTCCCGCCCCCTCGCTCCTGGTCGTCGCCGGTCTCGCGGTGAGTCTGCTGCCCGGCACCCCGGAGATCGAGATCAGCCCCGAGATCATCGGTCTCGTGGTGCTTCCGCCGCTGCTGTACGCCAGTGCCGAGGAACTGTCCTGGCGCGAGCTGCGGATGGTGTGGCGGCCCGTCGGGGTCCTCGCGGTGGGCCTGGTGCTGGCCTCCGCGGCGGCCGTGGGCTTTGTGGCCTCGCTGGTGACGCCGCTGTCGTGGCAGATGGCCCTCGTCCTGGGCGCGGTCCTGGCCAGCACCGACCCGGTGGCGGTCACCGCGCTGGGCAGACGGCTCGCGCTACCGCCCAAGGTGCAGGTCCTGGTGCAGGCCGAGAGCCTGTTCAACGACGCGACCTCGCTGGTCCTCTTCCGGGTCGCGGTAAGTGTCGCGGTGGCCTCGGCGGCGGCCGACTGGGGAGCCGCGGGCGGCGAGTTCCTGCTGCTCGCGGGCGGCGGAACGCTGATCGGGGCGGCGGTCGCAGGCGTGGTCGCGCTGATCCGCCGGCGCACCGAGGACCCGGTCCTGGAGACGGTGATAGCCCTGGTCACGCCGTATGCGTCCTATGTCCTGGCGGAGGCGGCCCACACCTCCGGCGTCACCTCCGTGGTGGTGGCCGGTGTGGTGCTGGGCGGCCGCGGCGACCGGCTCACCAACGCCCGTATCCGCCTCCAGCTGCACGCGGTGTACGGCACGGTGGTCTTCCTGCTGGAGAGCGTGGTGTTCTCCCTGATCGGCCTGGCGCTGCCCGCCCAGGTACGGGCGCTGTCCCACGGCGACCAGGCATGGCCGCTGTACGCGCTGGCGGTGGCGGCCACTCTGATAGCCGTACGACTGCTGTGGCTGGCGCCGCTGTCGGCGGTGGTGCAGCGCAAGGGCGGTATCCAGCGGATGAACTGGCGGGTGCCCGTGGTCCTGACCTGGGCCGGTACCCGGGGCGTGGTGCCACTGGCAGCCGCGTTGTCCATCCCGGTGGCCACGAAGGACGGCACCGCCCTCTCGGAGCGGCCCCTGGTGCTGGTGCTGACCACCTCGGTCGTGGTCGTCACCCTCGTGGTCCAGGGCTTCACCCTCGCCCCCGTGGTCCGCCGCTCCGGCATCGCCCTGGAGCCCGACCACACCGAGCGCGAGGAGGCCGCCGCCCGCTGCAGCCTGGCCGGTGCGGGCATCAAGCGGCTGGAGGAGCTCTCGGAGCTGGAGGCGGTGCCGGACGTGGTCCTGGACCGACTCCGCCGGGGCCTCAACGCCCGCCTCGACGACGCCCGCGACCGGCTCGCCGACAGCAACGGCACCCACGCACCGACCGAGTCCGCAGACCTGGTCTACCGCCACCTGCGCCGCGACCTGATAGCGGTGGAGGCGGCCGAACTGCAACGCCTCTACGACGACCACGCCATCAGCGACACGACCCGCCGCCGCCTGCAGCGGTCCCTGGACCTGGAGGAGGCGCGGCTGGCGGATGCGTAGCGCGACGCGGTGTGCGTCGTCCATCGTCTGCAGCACCGTCGTGGCTGGTCGCGCAGTTCCCCGCGCCCCTTGGGAGGTGCCAGTTGCCGGCGCCTAAACGGCTCTGCGCCTCAGCGGAACTCCGCCAGCCGCGGCCGCAGCCCCAGGGCGGTGAGCGCCATCGCGGCGAGCAGCAGACCGCCCGTCCACGGCAGCAGACCGCTCACGGCCGAGCGGCCGTCCCGCACCGAGGACGCGAAGTGGGCGCGGTTGATGTCGGTCACCTTGTCGAGGGCGGTCATCCATGCCCCGAAGTGCTCGTTGGACATCCCCGGCTCCCAGCTGATGCAGAACGCGACGGCCTCGCGCTCCCGGCCGGACGCGACCAGTGTGCGGATGTGCCGGTCGTCGTTCTGGTAGACGGCGTACGTGTCGACGGTCTTCTCGGCGGCCGCCCGCTCCCCGGGGAAGGTGACGTTGTCCAGCTCCCGCCGGAACTCGCCGGTGAACCGCAGGTCGTGGCGGTCGGCCCGGTACGCCTGCCAGGTGGTGGCGAGTCGGGAGTCGTAAGACGTCAGGGTCGCGCCCTCGATCCCGTACAGCTGCTGGGACTTGGCGAGGTACGACCGCGCGTACTGCTCGCGGCGCTGGGGGTCCAGGAGGAAGCGGCTCTCGTCGGCGTTGGCGTCGTAGGCGATGGCGCGGGCGCGGGAGAGGGCGACGACGGAGTCGAAGGCGTCGCGGCGGGCTCCGCGGAGATGACCTGCCGTGGCGGAAAGCAGCTGCGAGCCGAGGATCACCGCGAGCAGCGTGCAGACGGTGGCGGCGAGCACGCCGGGGTTGAGGATCCGCCGGAACGTGCGCGCCAGGTACCACTGCAGGAGGCCGAGCACGGCGAGCAGCAGCAGCCCGAGCGCGAGGACGGCGGCGAGCCGGCCGGAGAGCGCGGAACGGGCGGCGCTGTACTCGGCGTTGAACGCCGAGTCGTTGGAATCCACCAACTTCCTTGAATCCGGCAGGAGTTGACTCTTCAGCAGATCCGTCGCCCGGCGGTAGTCGGCGAGCGCGGCCGCCTTGCCGCCGGCCCGGCCGTCGTTCTCCAGAGCGCGGCCGATGAGTTCCTGGTACTCGGCGAAGTTGTCGGTGAGGGACTCCACCGTCTTCTCGTCGGTGCGGTCCCCCTGGGCGGCGACGGAGAGGGTGCGCAGGTCGTGCCCGATCGCGCGGCGTGCGTCGCCGTAGAAACCGGCCGCCTTCTCGTACGGGGTCTGCAGGCGTCCCTTGCCCGCGTTTCCGCTGGACAGCAGGGTGTTGGCGGCCTGGGCGTCCATGTTGTTGAGGGCGAGGTCGAGGTCGGCGGCGCTGGTGGTGCGGGGTGCGTCGCGTCCGGCCACGCTGTCCCAGGTGCCGGTGGCGGCGAGACCGGCGGCGAGCAGCAGCGCGGCCAGCGCGGTGGCGAGCAGGACCGTGGCCGCGCGCAGGAGACGCAGTCGCGCGGGCACGGTGGCCCAGTAGCGACGGCGCAGAGCGGCCCGCGCGGCCACGGCCCGTTTCCGAAGGTCCTGCCCCGGGGCGCCCGTCCGCGACCCCCCTCGCGGCCGCGGACCGGGGCTGCCCCCGGGCGGGACGACCGCCTGTTGTCGTGGCTGCGCGGCAGCCTCCGGCTGAGGTCTCCGCGATGTTCCGGCCGTGATCGCCACGGTCCCTCCCATGTCACGCCACGGACGGTCGCCCGTCCCCCGTGCCGCTCAGTCTGCGACCGGATTCGGCCACCCATGAGTGGCGTTGACGTTCTCCTGACGCCTTCTCAGGCGGGTTTGACGGGACCTTGACGGCGGTCGTGCCGGGCCCGTATGGGAGCCGCAAATTCCGCGTTGAGCAGGGCGGTTGGGGCTCTGGGCGCGGCTAGATTTCCTGTCGGCCGCCGAAGCCGCCGCGGGTGTCCGTGATCTGAGGGCGCCGGAACACCCGTCCGGCCGTTCGAGGCGGCCCGGTGCCGGTCCGCCGACCGGCGCCGGCGCACGGCGTGCGTTCTTCCCACGCCCAGGCGTCCGTGCGCCGCCGTGCGGTGCCGGGGCCCCGGCACCGCACGGACCCACAGCCGACCACCCGTCGTCTCACAAAGGTCCCCATGTTTCCCGCTGCCCCCGAACAGGCCCCGCCGTCCCGTCCGCACCCCGCCCCCGGGCCTGATTCCGCACGAGGCTCCCGGCGCCGCGCCCCAGGCGGGCTGTTCGAACCCGCCCAGCTGGTCCGCTCCTTCCCCGAGGCGCTGCGCAAACTGCACCCGAGGGTCCTGGCCAGGAACCCGGTGCTGTTCGTGGTGAGTGCCGGAGCCGTCCTGACCACTCTGTCGGCCCTGCTCCACCCGGCCGTCTTCACCTGGGTGATCAGCGCCTGGCTGTGGCTGACAGTCGTCTTCGCCAACCTCGCCGAGGCCGTCGCCGAAGGCCGCGGCAAGGCCCAGGCGGAATCGCTGCGCAAGGCACGCACGGACACCGTCGCCCTGCGGCTGCTCGACTGGCGCTGGGGCACCAACCTGCGCAGCGCCCGCACCGAGGCCGTCGCCGCCACCGCCCTGAAGCCACTGGACGTCGTACTCGTCGAGGCGGGCGAGATGATCCCCGCGGACGGCGACGTCGTCGACGGCGTCGCCGCGGTCGACGAATCGGCCGTCACCGGTGAGTCCGCGCCGGTCATCCGCGAGGCGGGCGGCGACCGCAGCGGAGTCACCGGCGGCACGACGGTCCTGTCCGACCGCATCGTCGTGCGCGTCAGCGCCCGCCCCGGCCACAGCTTCCTGGACCGGATGATCGCCCTGGTCGAGGGCGCAAACCGGCAGAAGACCCCGAACGAGATAGCCCTGAACATCCTGCTCGCCTCGCTCACGATCATCTTCCTGCTGGTCGTGGTCACCCTCCAGCCGATGGCCGAGTACGCGAACGCAGCCCAGTCGACGACCGTCCTGGTCGCCCTGCTCGTCACCCTCATCCCGACCACGATCGGCGCCCTGCTCTCCGCGATCGGCATCGCCGGCATGGACCGCCTGGTGCAGCGCAATGTGCTGGCCATGTCGGGCCGGGCGGTCGAGGCGGCGGGCGACGTGAACACCCTGCTGCTCGACAAGACCGGCACCATCACCCTCGGCAACCGCGAGGCCGCCGCCTTCGTCCCACTGCCCGGCATCGACGGGCAGCAACTCGCGGACGCCGCCCAGCTCTCCTCACTGGCCGACGAGACACCCGAGGGCCGCTCGGTCGTCGTCCTGGCCAAGAACGCGTACGGCCTACGGGCCCCCGCCGAGGGCGAGTTGGCGAACGCACGCTGGGTCGCCTTCAGCGCGCAGACCCGCATGAGCGGCGTCGATCTGCGCTGGAACAACGGCGCCGTGTGCGCCATCCGCAAGGGCGCCGCCCAGCAGGTGATCGACTGGGTGCAGATGTACGGGGGTCAAGTCCCGTCCGAGGCACGGCACTTCGCCGACTCGGTGGCCGCCGCCGGCGGAACGCCCCTGCTGGTGGCCGTGCACGACTGGAACGGCCCCCGCGTCCTCGGCCTCATCCACCTCAAGGACGTCGTCAAGGAGGGCATCCGGGACCGCTTCGCCGAACTGCGCCGCATGGGCATCCGTACGGTCATGGTCACCGGCGACAACCCGCTCACCGCCCGCGCCATCGCCCAGGAGGCGGGCGTCGACGACTACTTGGCCGAGGCCACCCCCGAGGACAAACTCGCGCTGATCAGAAGCGAGCAGGCGGGCGGGAAGCTCGTCGCGATGACCGGCGACGGCACCAACGACGCGCCCGCCCTCGCCCAGGCGGACGTCGGCGTCGCCATGAACACCGGCACGTCGGCCGCCAAGGAGGCCGGCAACATGGTCGACCTCGACTCCAACCCGACCAAGCTCATCGAGATCGTCGAGATCGGCAAGCAACTCCTCATCACCCGGGGCGCGTTGACGACGTTCTCCATCACCAACGACGTGGCCAAGTACTTCGCGATCATCCCGGCGATGTTCGCCGGCTCCTATCCGGGGCTTACGTCCCTCAACGTCATGGGCCTGCACAGCCCGACCTCCGCGATCGCCTCGGCGATCATCTTCAACGCCCTGATCATCGTCGCGCTGATCCCGCTCGCCCTGCGCGGCGTGCGCTACACCCCCTCCTCCGCGCACGACCTGCTGCGCCGCAACCTGCTCCTGTACGGCCTCGGCGGGCTGGTGCTGCCCTTCGCCGGCATCAAGCTGATCGACCTGCTGATCTCGGGGGTGCCCGGCCTTGGCTGAGCCGCACCCGCGGCCGCTCGTATCCAGCCGTCAAGGACACGTATGCGCACGTCAGAGGCCCGTCAGGGAAGGGGGTTCGGGCTTGCCCGGGGTGTGCGGGACGGCTTCCATGGAGTCTGTGAACAGCGCCTGGCTCCTCTTCGACCGGCCCCCGAGTCCCACTCGGCAGCCCCGTCGTGCGCCGCGCCGACCGGAAACGCCTGCGTCGTTCTGACGCGCTTTCCGTGAACCCAGGGGCGCCGTGATGCCACACGGCGCCCCGCTTCTTTCCTTTCACTCCCGCATGTGACGCGGCGCCCTTCATCAGAGTGCCATGTCACATACCACTGCCCGGATGGGATCATGTCCGACTCAACCCTTTCCTCCCGCACCGTCCTCATCACCGGCGCCACCTCCGGCATCGGCTACGAAACCGCCCGGCAGCTCGCCGAACGCGGCGCCACCGTCCTGCTGCACGGCCGCACCGCCGAGGATGCCCTCGCCGCCGCCGACGCCCTGGTCGCCACCGCCGGCATCGACGGGGACCGGCTGTGCACGTTCGCCGCCGACTTCGCCCGCCTCGACGAGGTCGAGACCCTCGCCCGCAAGGTGGCCGCCGAGCACCCGCACCTCGACGTGCTCGTCAACAACGCGGGCATGGCCGCCCCGGAGCGGCACACGGTCACCGCCGACGGCAACGAGATCGCCTTCCAGGTCAACTTCCTCGCCCACTATCTGCTCACCTGCCTCCTGGAACCGGCGCTCACCAGCGACCCGGGCGGCCGCGTCGTCAACGTGTCCTCCGCCCTGCACCGCACAGGGTCCATCCAGTGGTCCGACCCGAACCGCGCCCGCCGCTACTCCCGCCTCGCCGCCTACGCCCAGTCCCAGCTGGCTCTGACGGTGTTCGCAGCCGACCCGCGCGTCACCGCGGTCTCCGTGCACCCGGGGGTATGTGACACAGCGCTGCTGCCCCTCTACGCCCATGAAGGCATCTCGCCCGGCGAAGGCGCCGCGCACGTGGTCCGGCTGTGCGACCCGGCCGTCGAGATCGTCAACGGCGCCTACTACGACCGCGACACACGCGTCGACCCCGCCCCCGGCGCGACCGAGGAGCGCACGGTCAAGCGCCTGGGCAAGCTCGCCGACCTCCTCGTCAGCCGCAGCACGGCTTGAACACCCCATACCCTCCACGGAGTTGACCCATATGTCGAAGCGAGCCCGCAAGAAGAAGGCCCGCCGCAAGAAGAACGTCAACCACGGCAGCAAGCCCGGCCGGCGCTAGACCGAGCCGCCGGACCGAGCACTGTCACCGTCCGCATGCGCAGGGGGCGGGCGACGGGAGCAACAAGCCTCCCGCTCGCCCGCCCTCTTTACGCGCCGCCTCCCGTCGTACCGGCCGGCAGCCCGGTCTCCGGATCACCTTTCAGCGAGGTGACCGGCAGACTTCGTACGGCATGACGCCGGATGTCCGCCCCTGCCCACCGCCGTCCTCCCCCATACAGCGCAATCGACGTCCGGCGGCAGCCGACGCCCGATTGTTGATGTGCGGCCAACGCCGACACGGCTCGTCTTAACGGAAGCTTGACGCGCACAGCCCCTTGATCCGTAGGCCCGCACGTCACTCTCCGCTTACGCTGGTGCCGCCGTCCGCGTGATGGCCGGAACCCACACGCTGAGCCGCACATCAGGAGCACGCCGATGGCCACGACCGAACACCCGCCGCCCAGTCGCCTGCGCTCCTGGATGCTGGAGGGCCTGTCCGACATGGGCAAGGGCGTACAGAAGGCGCCGCAGGCCGAGCCGGAGCCCGCACACAAGGGGCAGCGCTGGTACCGCGTGATGTGCCTGACCGGCGTCGACTACTTCTCCACCCTCGGCTACCAGCCGGGCATCGCAGCCCTGGCCGCCGGCCTCCTGTCGCCGGTGGCGACCGTCGTCCTCGTGATCGTGACGCTCGCGGGCGCGCTGCCGGTCTACCGGCGCGTGGCCGAGGAGAGCCCGCACGGCGAGGGCTCGATCGCGATGCTGGAGCGACTGCTGTCCTTCTGGAAGGGCAAGCTGTTCGTCCTGACCCTGCTGGGCTTCGCGGCCACCGACTTCCTGATCACGATCACGCTGTCGGCGGCCGACGCCTCGACCCACCTCGTAGAGAACCCGCACCTGACCAGCGTCCTGCACGGCAAGGAAATGCTGATCACGCTGATCCTCGTCGCCCTGCTCGGCGCGGTGTTCCTCAAGGGATTCCTTGAGGCGATCGGCGTCGCGGTCGCGCTGGTGGTGGTCTATCTCGGCCTCAACGTCGTCGTCGTGGCCGTGGGCTTCTGGCACGTCGTCACCGCGGGCCACGTGGTCACCGACTGGACCAGCGCCCTGACCGCCGAGCACGGCAACGTCTTCGCCATGATCGGCGTCTCCCTGCTGGTCTTCCCCAAGCTCGCGCTCGGCCTCTCCGGCTTCGAGACCGGCGTGGCGGTCATGCCGCACGTCCAGGGCGACACGGGCGACACGGAGGAGAGCCCGAAGGGCCGCATCCGGGACACGAAGAAACTCCTCACGGCCGCTGCCCTGATCATGAGCGTGTTCCTGATCGCGACGAGCTTCATCACCACCGTGCTGATCCCGGCCAAGGAGTTCAAGTCCGGCGGCCAGGCCAACGGACGCGCCCTCGCCTACCTGGCCCACGAGTACCTGGGCAACGCCTTCGGCACGGTCTACGACGTCTCGACCATCGCCATCCTGTGGTTCGCCGGCGCCTCCGCCATGGCCGGCCTGCTCAACCTGATGCCGCGCTACCTGCCCCGCTACGGCATGGCCCCGCACTGGGCCCGCGCCGTGCGCCCCATGGTGATCGTCTTCACGCTGATCGGCTTCCTGGTCACCTGGATCTTCAACGCCGACGTCGACGCCCAGGGCGGCGCCTACGCCACCGGCGTCCTGGTCCTGATGTCCTCGGCGGCGATCGCGGTGACCATCGCGGCCCGACGCGCCCAGCAGCGGAACTGGACCATCGGCTTCGCCGCCGTCTCGGCGGTCCTGCTCTACGTCACCGTCGCCAACGTCATCGAGCGCCCCGACGGCGTCAAGATCGGCGCCTGCTTCATCGCGGGCATCATCCTCGTCTCCCTCCTCTCCCGGCTCGCCCGCGCCTTCGAGCTCCGTGTCACGCACGTGGAACTGGACGACATGGCGGAACGTTTCATCCGGGACATGTCCAGCCGCAAGATCCGCTTCATCGCCAATGAGCCGGACCAGCGGGACAAGGCCGAGTACCGCGACAAGATCCAGCAGATCCTGGAGGACAACGACCTCCCCGGCGAGGACTTCGTCTTCGTCGAGGTCACGGTCGTCGACCCCTCAGAGTTCGAGGCGGGCCTGACGGTACGCGGCGAGGTCCTGCACAACCGCTACCGCGTCCTGACCCTGGAGTCCTCCTCCATCCCCAACGCGCTGGCCGCCCTGCTGCTCCACGTCCGCGACTCCACCAAGTGCACCCCGCACATCTACTTCGAGTGGACCGAGGGCAACCCCTTCGCCAACTTCCTGCGCTTCTTCCTCTTCGGCCAGGGCGAGGTCGCCCCGGTCACCCGAGAGGTCCTCCGCGAAGCAGAACCGGACCGCGCCCGCAGACCACGCGTCCACACGGGCTGAGCCACCGGCTGCACGGTTCTACCGCGCCCCGTTTTTTGAGGGGCGCGGGGAACTGCGCGACCAGCCACGACGGCGCCGCAGACGATCGACGGCAGATCATCAGCCCCGCGTAAGGATCCCGTCAAGATCCGCCCCCACGGCGTCAGAGCACCGTAAGCGACCGCGCCCGCCCGCCCCCGGCGGCTTACCTTCACCCCATGCAACGGAGCAGACCGCCGAACCCGGCCGGAGACCGCCACTGGCGCGGCAGTGCCCGACTGGCCGCCTGCTGCGCCCTCGTCTTCTGCGCCATGACGATGCTGGTCGACTGGGACGCCGACACCCTCACCCCGCTGCGCGCCCTGCTCTGGCTCACGCTGTCCGCCGCCGTCTTCACCGTCCTGCTCCCGCCCCGGGTCACGGCGGGCCCGGGCTGGCTGGCGGTACGCGGCCTGGGCCGCCGGCGCACGGTCCGTACGGACGCCCTGGTCGCCGTGGGCCAGTTCAGCGGCCCTTCCTCGCATCTGGTCCTGCGTGATGCCGACGGCCACCGCCTGGAGCTCGACCCCCGCATCCTGGCCGCCGACCCGCTGGTGTGGCACGAACTGGACACCGGTGTACGGCGCTCCCTCGAACGCGGCACGCTGCGCCAGGGCACGGACGTACTGCGCACGCTCGGCCACCGCATCGACGACGAGACCGCACAGGCGGTACTCAGGGCGTCGGGTCTCTCCTGACGAACCCACGCCGCTGCGGCCGTACGACCACCCGGCCGAAGCTCTTGCGCCCACCGACCACCACCCGCAGCACCACGGGCACGTCCTGGCCGGCGGCCGGACGCGCCTTGATCCTGGCGTAGTCGGTCACCAGCGAGTCGGTGTCCACCACCACACCCGGCCGCGTCACCAGCCGCAGCGCCCCGCCGCGCATGTCGAGGTCGATGTGCAGGGTGTCGTGCGTGATCACCGCATGAGTGAAGTCGAGCGTCACATCGCCCCACTCGGACGCTATCTCCAGCCGCCGCGGCACCACCCACCGGTCGCCGCGCCGGGCCGAACCGCCCTTCTGATCGATGCGGTCGACGTCCTTCACCTCGGCCGTGACCCCGGCTGCCACCGTCGGCAGGTCCGTCGTCAGGACGGCGAGCTCCCCCATCGTGCGGGCGGACAGGGCCGCCTCCACACGTTCGTCGAGCTCCTCCGCGGTCAGCCGGCCGTCCCCGGCCGCGATGCGCAGCACATCCACGACCCGGTCCCGGTCCGCATGCGAGGCCCTCAGTTCGAGCGACGCCTCGCCACTCCGTGACAGCTCACCCGACATACCCACACCCCGAATCCCATTCACCGGACTAACGCTATATCGCGTTATACCCAACGCTCAACCCCACGTCCGCCGTGGCCCGTTCGCGGCTTTATCGTGAGCCGCATGCAGAGCTACACAATCGGCCAGGCAGCACGACTGCTCGGCGTGAGCCCGGACACCGCCCGCCGCTGGGCGGACGCCGGCCGGGTGGCGACCCATCGCGACGAGGGCGGTCGGCGGCTGATCGAGGGCCGGGACCTGGCCGCCTTCTCCGTAGAACTCGCCAAGGCGGGCAGCGCCGAGGAGGAGACCTCCTACACCTCGGTCCGCAACGCCTTCCCCGGCATCGTCACAGCGATCAAACTCGGCGACGTGGCGGCCCAGGTCGAGATCCAGGCCGGCCCGCACCGCCTGGTCTCATTGCTGACCCGAGAGGCCGTCGAGGAACTCGGCCTCGAGGTCGGCATGGAGGCCACCGCCCGGGTGAAGTCGACCAACGTGCACATCGACCGCATCTGACCCACGACATCACTCCCGTACGAACGCACATGCGGCCCCAGTCGCCCTTCACCCCAGCTCATGCGATGCGACAGGAGACTTAGACCTCGCATATGCGCCAGTATGATCTGCGCATCGGAAGAGACCGACGGCCTCTTCCCCGTAGAAGTAAGTCAGAGGGAGTGCACCCGTGATGACCCGTTCCGCGCGCCGGACCCTGCAGGTGGCCGGTGCAGGAGCCGCAGCGCTGCTGGCCCTGAGCGCCTGCTCCTCCTCCGACGACTCCTCGTCCGCCAAGTCGGACTCCTCCGCGTCGGCGTCCTCGTCGCCGAAGCTGTCCGGCACCGTGACCGTCTTCGCCGCGGCCTCGCTCCAGGAGAGCTTCACGACCCTGGGCAAGGAGTTCGAGAAGGCCCACCCCGGCACGAAGGTCACCTTCAGCTTCGGCGGCAGTGACAGCCTCGCCGCCGGCATCACCGGCGGCGCCCCCGCCGATGTCTTCGCCTCCGCCAGCCCGAAGACGATGAAGATCGTGACGGACAAGAAGGACAACGCCACCGAGCCGGCCACCTTCGTCCGCAACCAGCTGGAGATCGCGACTCTGCCGGGCAATCCCGACAAGGTCTCCTCCCTGAAGGACCTCACCAAGTCCTCGCTGAAGGTCGTGCTGTGCGACAAGACGGTGCCGTGCGGCGCCGCCGCCCTGAAGGCGCTGGACGCCAGCAAGCTGAAGCTCACCCCGGTCTCCTACGAGGAGGACGTCAAGTCCGCCCTGAACAAGGTGGTGCTGAAGGAGGCGGACGCCGCCGTCGTCTACAAGACGGATGTGAAGGCGGCGGGCAGCAAGGTGCAGGGCGTCGAGTTCCCCGAGTCCACCAGCGCCGTCAACGCCTACCCGATCACCCTGCTCAAGAACGCGAAGAACCCCGAGGCCGCCAAGGCGTTCATCGCCCTCGTGCAGTCCACCGAGGGCCAGAAGGTCCTGTCCGGGGCCGGGTTCCTCAAGCCGTGACCTCGACCGACACGTCCGACGCCGCGGCCGACACCCTCCAGGGCGGCCCGCGGCGCGGGCGCGTCCGCACGGCCCGCCGCGGGGTTCCGCTGCCCCTGCTGCTGCCCGCGCTGATCGGCCTGGCATTCCTGCTGCTGCCGCTGATCGCCCTTCTCCTACGGGCCCCTTGGAGCACCCTGCCCGACCAGCTGACCAGCGCCGAGGTGTGGCAGGCCCTGCGACTGTCGTTGGTGTGCGCCACGGCGGCGACCGCGGTGAGCCTGGTGATCGGCGTCCCGCTGGCCTGGCTGCTGGCCCGCGCGGACTTCCCCGGACGCGGCTTCGTACGCGCCCTGGTGACCCTGCCGCTCGTCCTGCCCCCCGTGGTCGGCGGCGTGGCCCTGCTGCTCGCCCTCGGCCGCAACGGCGTGGTCGGTCAGTGGCTGGACTCCTGGTTCGGCATCACGCTCCCCTTCACCACGGCGGGGGTCGTGGTCGCGGAGACCTTCGTGGCGATGCCGTTCCTCGTCATCAGCGTGGAGGGCACGCTGCGCGCCGCCGACCCGCGCTACGAGGAGGCGGCCACCACCCTGGGCGCCTCCCGCTTCACCGCGTTCCGCAGGGTCACCCTGCCCCTGATCGCGCCGGGCATCGCGGCGGGCGCCGTACTGGCCTGGGCGCGGGCGCTCGGCGAATTCGGCGCAACGATCACCTTCGCGGGCAATTTCCCGGGCCGCACCCAGACAATGCCACTGGCGGTATACCTGGCCCTGCAGAACAACCCGGAAGCCGCCATCGCCCTCAGCCTGGTCCTGCTGGCGGTGTCGATCGCGGTGCTGGCGGGGCTGCGGGACCGCTGGATGACGGCGCCATGACGAACCCGCACTGGATGACGGCCTGATGACGAATACCCACGCGGCAGCCGCCGACGGCGCTGAGCCCCCACAGGGGCCACCCGCCCCCAACCACGAAAGTGGTACGGGCGGTGCGGGCGGGAAGACAAACCCGGCCGAAGGCCGGGTGCCCACCACACACCCGCACCCGAAAACACACCGCACCCCCGACGGCCTGGACGCCCACCTGGTAGTCAACCGCACAACCTTCCGCCTGGACATCAAACTCACCGCCGCCCCCGGCGACGTAGTGGCCCTCCTCGGCCCCAACGGCGCCGGCAAGACAACCGCCCTACGCGCCCTCGCCGGCCTCGTCCCACTCACCGCCGGCCACCTCCGCCTCGACGGCGCCGAGTTGGACCGTACGCCCCCCGAGTCCCGCCCCGTCGGCGTCGTCTTCCAGGACTACCTCCTCTTCCCCCACCTCACCGCCCTGGACAACATCGCCTTCGGCCCCCGCTGCCAGGGCGCCACCAAGGCGGCCTCCCGCGCCCAGGCCGCCGAGTGGCTGGCCCGCATGGGCCTCACCGAACACGCCACCGCCAAACCCCGCCACCTCTCCGGCGGCCAGTCCCAGCGCGTCGCCCTCGCCCGCGCCCTGGCGACCAGCCCCCGCCTCCTGCTCCTCGACGAACCACTCGCCGCCCTCGACGCCCGCACCCGCCTGGAGGTACGGGCCCAACTCCGCCGCCATCTGGCCGAGTTCGAGGCAGTCGCCGTCCTCGTCACGCACGACCCGCTGGACGCCATGGTGCTGGCCGACCGCCTGGTGGTCATCGAGGACGGCCGCGCAGTCCAGGAGGGCACCCCCTCCGACATCGCCCGTCACCCCCGCACGGACTACATCGCCCAGCTCGTCGGCCTGAACCTGTACAAGGGCCACGCGGACGGCCACACCGTCCGTCTGGACATCGGCCCCGCCATCACCACCACGGAGATCCTCTCCGGCCCGGCCTTCGTGGCGTTCCCGCCGAGCGCGGTCACCCTCTTCCGCGATCCGCCCACCGGCTCCAGCGCCCGCAACCACTGGCGCTGCGAGGTGGCCGGCCTGGAGACCCACGGCGACCAGATCCGCGCCGACCTGACCGGCGAACTCCCCCTGGCCGCCGACCTCACGACCGTCGCCGCCGCCGAACTCGACCTGCACCCGGGCGCACCGGTCTGGGCGACGGTCAAAGCGACTCAGACACATGCATACCCGGCATGACTCGCAAAGCGCCGTAAGTTGATGCTCATGACCCTGAGCATCCGCAACCAGATCCCCGGCACCGTCACCGCCGTCACCCCCGGCGAGGTGATGGCCACCGTCAAGGTCCGCCTCACCGGCGGCCAGGACATCACCGCGGCAATCACCCTGGAGTCCGTCGAGGACCTCGGCCTCGCCTCGGGCACTGCCGTACGCGCCCTCGTGAAGTCGACCGAGGTTTCCCTCGCCACCGCCCCGGTCGAGGGCCTGTCCATCCGCAACCAGCTGCCCGGCACGGTCACCGACGTGGCCACCGGCGGCGCGATGGCCTCCGTGAAGGTCGCCGTCGACGGAGGCGAACTGACCTCCGCGATCACCAAGGACGCCGTCACGGACCTCGCCCTGTCGGCCGGCACACCCGTCGTGGCCCTGATCAAGTCGACGGAGATCTCACTCGCGACGGCATGACGGGAAAGGGCCCCGCCGAAGCGGGGCCCTCATCCACTACTACTGCCTCAGTCCTCGTATGCGTCCATCGGCGGGCACGAGCAGACCAGGTTGCGGTCACCGAAGGCCTGGTCGATCCGGCGCACCGGCGGCCAGTACTTGTCGGCGGCCGAGACCCCGGCCGGGAACACGGCCTCCTCGCGCGAGTAGGCGTGCTCCCACTCACCGCCCAGTGCGGCGGCGGTGTGCGGAGCGCCCCGCAGCGGATTGTCATCCGCGGGCCACTCCCCCGCCCCGACCTTCTCGATCTCCGCACGAATGGCGATCATCGCGTCGCAGAACCGATCCAGCTCGACGAGGTCCTCGGACTCGGTCGGCTCGATCATCAGCGTGCCGGCCACCGGGAACGACATCGTCGGCGCGTGGAACCCGTAGTCGATGAGCCGCTTGGCCACATCGTCCACCGTCACTCCGGTCGCCTTGGTCAGCGGCCGCAGATCGATGATGCTCTCGTGCGCGACCAGCCCGCCGGGGCCGGTGTAGAGCACGGGGTAGTGCGGCTCGAGCCGCTTGGCGATGTAGTTGGCGCTCAGGACCGCCACCTGGGTCGCCCGCTTCAGCCCCTCCCCACCCATGAGCCGGACGTACGCCCACGAGATCGGCAGGATGCCCGCGGAACCCCACGGAGCCGCCGAGATCGGCCCGACGCCCGTCTCCGGACCGGCCGCGGGCTGCATCGGGTGGTTCGGCAGATACGGCGCCAGGTGCGCACGCACACCGACCGGCCCGACGCCCGGACCGCCGCCACCGTGCGGAATGCAGAAGGTCTTGTGCAGATTCAGATGCGAGACGTCACCGCCGAAGTGCCCCGGCTTGGCAAGCCCCACAAGGGCGTTGAGGTTGGCGCCGTCGACGTACACCTGCCCGCCGGCCTCGTGCACCTGCGCGCAGATGTCGGCGACGTGCTCCTCGAACACCCCGTGTGTCGAGGGGTACGTGATCATCAGCACCGCCAGCTCGTCGCGGTACTGCTCGATCTTCGCCCGCAGGTCCTCGACGTCGATCTCGCCGTCCTCGGCGGTCTTCACGACGACGACCTTCATGCCCGCCATGACGGCACTCGCGGCGTTCGTACCGTGTGCGGACGACGGAATGAGACACACGGTCCGCTGCTCGTCGCCATTGGCCCGGTGGTACCCACGCACCGCAAGCAGCCCGGCCAGCTCGCCCTGGGATCCGGCGTTGGGCTGCAACGACACCTTGTCGTATCCGGTGACCTCGGCGAGCCGCTCCTCCAGCTCACGGATGAGCGTGAGGTAGCCCTGTGCCTGCTCGGCGGGCGCGAAGGGGTGCAGCTGACCGAACTCGGGCCAGGTGACCGGCTCCATCTCGGTGGTCGCGTTGAGCTTCATGGTGCAGGAGCCGAGCGGGATCATGCCCCGGTCGAGCGCGTAGTCGCGGTCGGCGAGCCTGCGCAGATAGCGCAGCATCGCGGTCTCGGAGCGGTACTGCCGGAAGACCGGGTGGGTCAGGTAGTCGTCAGTCCGCAGCAGACCGGCGGGCAGGGAGTCCCCGGTCGCCGCGTCCAGCGCCTCGATGTCGCCCTCGACCCCGAACGCGGTCCACACGGCTCCCAGCTGGGCTCGCGCAGTGGTCTCGTCACAGGCGATCGACACATGGTCGGTGTCGACGAGGTGAAGGTTGACGCCGTTCTCCCGCGCGGCGGCCACCACCTCGCCGGCGCGTCCCGGCACCCGCACGGTGATCGTGTCGAAGTAGGAGCCGTGCACGACCTCGACACCACCGGCCTCGAGCCCCGCGGCAAGGATCGTGGCGTACCGGTGGGTGCGCCGCGCGATGCCCTTGAGCCCATCCGGGCCGTGGTACACGGCGTACATCCCGGCCATGACGGCGAGCAGCACCTGGGCGGTGCAGATGTTGCTGGTGGCCTTCTCCCGCCGGATGTGCTGCTCACGGGTCTGCAGCGCGAGCCGGTACGCCCGGTGCCCGTCCGCGTCCACGGACACCCCCACGAGCCGCCCGGGCAGGCTGCGCGCGAACTTCTCGTGTACGGCCATGTAGCCCGCGTGCGGCCCGCCGAAGCCCATCGGCACACCGAACCGCTGGGTGGTCCCGATCGCGATGTCCGCACCGAGCTCCCCGGGCGACTTCAGCAGGGTCAGCGCGAGCAGATCGGCGGCGACGGTGACGAGCGCACCCAGCTGGTGCGCCTGGTCGATGACCGGCTTGATGTCGCGTACGGCACCGGAGGCGCCGGGGTACTGGACGAGCACGCCGTTGATCTCACGCCCCGCGACCTCGGCCGGAATGCCGTCGCTCAGGTCGGCGACCACGACCTCCACACCGGTCGGCTCGGCACGGGTCTCGATCACGGCGATGGTCTGCGGCAGCACATCCGCATCGATCAGGAACAGGCCCTTCTTGTTCCTGCCCATGCGCCGGGACAGCGCCATGGCCTCGGCGGCGGCGGTGCCCTCGTCGAGCAGCGAGGCACCGGAGGTGGGCAGCCCGGTCAGGTCGGCGACCATGGTCTGGAAGTTGAGCAGGGCCTCCAGCCGCCCCTGCGAGATCTCCGGCTGGTACGGCGTGTAAGCCGTGTACCAGGCGGGATTCTCCATGACATTGCGCAGGATGACGGGCGGAGTGAAGGTCCCGTAGTACCCGAGCCCGATCATGGAATCGAGCACCTGGTTCCGGTCGGCGAGCGACCGCAGCTCGGCCAGCACCTCGGCCTCGGTACGCGCGCCCGCAAGCTCCAGGGCATGCGAGTTCTTGATCACATCCGGCACTGCGGCGGCGGTGAGCTCGTCCAGCGAGCCGTATCCGACGTGCGCGAGCATCTTGGCCCGTGCCTCGTGATCAGGCCCGATATGGCGCTGCTCGAAGGGGATCCCCTGTTCGAGCTCGGAAAGCGGAATGCGATGGGCGGTCATTGCGGAGGCCTCCTGGTCTGACACGACCTTCGAGGGGCACCACGGCGCGGGTCCCCGGACGGCCTCCCCCTCTGTCATCTCAACCTGAGAGCTTCACCGGAACACCCGAGGGTGCCCGGCTTTCACCGTCGGTGAGAGCGGAAGCCGTCGACACCCGCCCTGCTTTCCAGAGTGACCTCGTCCGCGCGGTACGTGGGCCTGAGAGATTCCGGGGAGGATTTGCTCCTTCGGCGCCTCCGATGGTGTCCGGAGGACTCTCCCGCACGGGGTCAGCAGCCGCTGTCAGCCTACCAGCGAGCGCAGCACCCGATCGTTCGAGTGGCCGCGCTGCCCGATGTGCTCTTTTGTAGTGCTTACGGATGAGTTGCGACCAAGTGGAGGGCCCGTGCAGACCGACATCGATCCGCGCAACCTGATCGGCCGCAAGGCGTTCGACCGCAACGGCACCAAGCTCGGCACCATCGACGAGGTCTACCTCGACGACGCGACCGGTGTGCCGGAGTGGGCGGCCATACGCACCGGCCTGTTCTCCCGGGACGCCTTCGTCCCTCTGGAGCCCAGCGAACTGATCGAGGGCACCCTCCACGTCCCCTTCGACCGGTCCCTCATCAAGGACGCCCCCGACTTCGGCGTCGGCCGCCATCTCTCCCCCGAACAGGAGCTCCAGCTCTACCACCACTACGGCCTCGACATCGCCGCTCCTCCCCCGTTCCCGGACCGCGACTTCGGCAAGCTCGCGGGCACGGAGGACGCGGACGCCTGACGCAACCCACGTAGCCTGCGGGCAGTCGTGCCGCAGGGGCGGCTCCCGACCCAAAGCAAGGCGGCACCCCGCAGCGCCGGGCTGCGCACCCACCCCCCGGCCCAGCCCCAACGCCGGTCACGCACGAAACTCCGTCCACTACAGCCCCGGTCTCCCCGCCACCAACGGCAACGGATCAGCCGCCTCCAGCTCAGGATCATCGATCCGAAACGTCCGCACCCGCCCCGGCTCCGACCCCGGCGTCTCGAACCGCACGGTCACCCGCCCGAGCCCACTCCCCTGCACCCACCCGTGCCCGAACCCGGCATGCCGCACATCGTGCCCCGAGGGCCACCGCCGCTCGACCACCACCTGCTGCTCCTCGACGGGCTCCTCGTCCCCCTCCTCCACCGAATGTTCCGCCCCCTCCCCCGCAGCCTGCGCAAACAGATCCTCCTGCGTGTAGTCGGCCAGCCCGCTGACCCCGACCCCCAGCAGCCGCACACCCCCCGTCGTGTCCACCGAATCCAGCAGCCGGGCGGCAGCCTCCCGCACCACCGCCGGATCGTCCGTGGGCCCCCGCAGCGTCTCGGAACGAGTCAGTGTGGAGAAGTCGTAGCGCCGCACCTTCAGCACGATGGTCCGGCCCGACAGCCCCGCACCCCGCAGCCGCCGCACACACCGGTCGGCCAGCCGCTGCACTTCCAGCCCCACCCTCACCCGGTCATGGATGTCCACGTCGTACGTGTCCTCGACCGAGACCGACTTGGCCTCCCGCTCGGCCACCACGGGCCGGTCGTCGTGAGCCAGCGCCATGGCGTACAACGCATGCCCATGGGCCTTGCCCAGCAGCCGGACGAGCTCGTCCTCACCGGCCTCGGCGATCTCGTCGACCGTCGTGATGCCGGCCCGCCGCAGATGGTCCCCCGTCGCCGGTCCCACCCCCGGCAGCGTCCGTACCGACATCGGACCGAGCAGCGCCCGCTCGGTCCCGGGCTCGATCAGCACCAGCCCGTCCGGCTTGGCCTCCTCCGAGGCGATCTTCGCGACCATCTTGGACGCGGCGAGACCCACGGACCCGGTGAGCCCCGTGCCAACCCGTATGTCGGCGCGCAGCTTCTCCCCCACCAGCCGCGCCGACGCCGCGTCCCAGGCCGCCTCCCCGGCTTCCAGATCCACAAAGGCCTCGTCCAGGCTCAGCGGCTCCACCAGCGGCGACAGCGAGTGCAGCAGCCCCATGACCTGCTCGCTGATCGCCCGGTAGAAGCCGAAGCGCGGCACCAGATACGCGGCGTTCGGCGCCAGCCGCCGAGCCTGGGCCATCGGCATCGCCGACCGCACCCCGAAGACCCGCGCCTCGTACGAAGCGGTGGCCACCACCCCGCGCGGCCCGAGCCCTCCCACGACCACGGCCTTCCCGCGCAGACTCGGCTTGGATGCCTGCTCCGCCGAGGCGTAGAAGGCATCCATGTCGAGATGCAGGATCGTGGGCGCGTTTCTCACATCTCCGATGCTGCCCTACGCCACTGACAATGCCGTCGTACGGCCGCCCGGGCCCCTGCGGAGCCGCAGGAGAAGCGGTCAGACCGCCCGGTTCCGCCGCCGCGCCAGCTCGTCCGCCGGGTTGTGCCCGACCAGGGTCTCGCCGGTGTCGATCCGCTCGCCGTGCAGCTGCGAGAGCGCGCTCTCGACGTCCCGCCACACCACACCGACGGCGATCCCGAAGATCCCCTGACCACCCTGGAGCAGCGCATGGACCTCGTCGGGCGAGGTGCACTCGTAGACCGTGGCGCCGTCGCTCATCAGCGTCATGCGCTCCAGGTCCCTGAAGCCCCGCTCACGCAGGTGCACCACAGCGGTGCGGATGTTCTGCAGCGACACACCGGTGTCCAGGAACCGTTTGACGATCTTCAGGACGACGACGTCCCGGAAGCTGTACAGCCGCTGTGTCCCCGACCCGTAGGCGGGTCGCACGCTCGGCTCGACGAGCCCCGTGCGGGCCCAGTAGTCCAGTTGCCGGTAGGTGATGCCGGCGGCCGCGCAGGCCGTCGGCCCGCGATAGCCGATCTCCTCGGACGCCATGGACGTCGCCCCTCCGCTGCTCGGCACGGCCTCCGGTCGCTGCGGAGCGTGATCGGCCGCGCTGCCGTGAAGCGGGTACGGACCGCTCTCCCCGAGACTGCGTCCGGGGGCACCCCCAGCCGTACCGTCGCCGCTGCTTCTCACGCCGACCTCCGTCCTTGACCTGCCTTCTCGACGGTAGGCAGTCACCAGGGGTGCGTCAACGATCGCCACACTCGGCACGCCGAGTGATAATCACCCTAAGAGTGGTTTCCCGCACCCAACCGCGGGGAAAGGCTAGCCGAATGCGCTCGGAGGGGGCCGCAGGACGCTCTCACTCGCCGTTGGCAATTGCCGGCATTTGAGCCGTGACCGACGGCGAACCGGCCCGCCGCGGAGCCTGACTCCACCGGGCCGACCACGCTTCACTGACTGCTTGTCCCGAAGTCCTCCGGCGAGATCTGGTCGAGGAACTCGCGGAACTTCTCCACCTCGTCCTCCTGCTCGTCCGGAATCGCGATGCCTGCGTCGTCGAGCACACCGTCGCTGCCGTAGATCGGCGTTCCGGTGCGCAGGGCCAGCGCTATGGCGTCGGACGGACGGGCACTGACTTCGACCCCGCTCGCGAAGACCAGCTCCGCGTAGAAGACGCCCTCACGCAGGTCCGTGATGCGCACTTCGGTGAGCTCCTGACCGACGGCCTCCAGCACGTCCTTGAACAGGTCGTGGGTCAGCGGTCGTGCGGGGGCCATGCCCTGCTGGGCGAAGGCAATGGCGGTCGCCTCCCCCGGCCCGATCCAGATGGGGAGGTAACGGTCGCCTCCCACTTCGCGCAGGAGCACGATCGGTTGGTTGGAGGGCATTTCGACCCGGACACCTACGACATCGAGCTCGTTCACACAGCAACCCTAGGACCTGCCCGGGACGTTTGGGTAGTCGAGCCGAGAACGGGAGGCCGATCCGGCCTCCGCGGACGCGCCGCGCTCAGGGCAGTCGCACGCCGAGCGAGGTCTGCACGAGGGCGGCGTGCAGCTTCACCGTGAGCGCCGCCAGCTCCTTCGTACGCGCCTGAGCATGCGCCCTGGTCTGCGGATTGCGGTGGCGCTTCAGCGGGGCCACCACCTGGTCCACGAGCCCGGCCTCACGGTCGGCGGCGGCCTTCATGGCCCTCAGATGCCGCGGTTCGATCCCGAACCGCCCGAGCTCCACGACGAGCGACGCCACGTTCACCGTCTCCGCGTCGTACGCCCCGTCCGGCAGCGGCGCGACAAGGCCGTACGACTCCCATTCCTCGAGCTCCCGCTCGCCGATCCCGGCGGCCGCGAGCAGCTCGGCCTTCCCGATCCGGGCCGCCGTGGGCCCCTCGGAGATCTCCAGGAGAGGCTCGCCGTCGCGCGGACGGCCCACCGTGGGCAGCGGGACCGCCTCACCGCGTTCCATGGCGTCCAGGTGCTCGCGGATCACCTTGAGGGGCAGATAGTGATCCCGCTGCATCCTCAGGACGTGACCGAGGCGCTCGACGTCGTCCGCGCTGAACTTGCGATACCCCGACGCGGTGCGCTGCGGCTCGATAAGCCCCTCCGACTCCAGGAAACGGATCTTGGAGATGGTGACTTCGGGGAACTCGTCACGCAGCACGTTCAGCACCGTGCCGATGCTCATCAGACCACTGTCCGTGGCGGCGGTGCCGTGCCCGGCACCGCCGCTCGGTGTTCGAAGCATGGGCATTCCCTTGGGGTCCCCCCGGACGGGGTCTGGGGGAAGGGTCAGTAGCCCCGCTGGCTCGCATAGAAGACCAGCCGGTACTTTCCGATCTGCACCTCGTCACCGTTGTTCAGAGCGACCTGGTCGATCCGCTCGCGGTTGACGTACGTGCCGTTCAGACTGCCCACGTCGGCCACCGTGAACGAGCCGTCCGCACCACGGCGGAACTCCACGTGCCGGCGCGAGACCGTCACGTCGTCCAGGAAGATGTCACTCTGCGGATGACGCCCGGCCGTGGTCAGGTCGCCGTCCAGAAGGAACCGGCTGCCCGAGTTCGGCCCGCGGCGCACCACCAGCAGCGCGGAGCCCAGCGGCAGCGCGTCGACGGCCGCCTGCGCCTCGGGGGAAAGCGCCGGCATCTGCGTCTGACCGGTGACCTCGGCGTCGTAGGCCTCGATGCCGGAAATCGAGATCGTGGACGTCGTCTCGGACGGCCGCTCGGGCGCGGCGCCGGCCCGCAGGGGCGCGCCGCAGTTGGAGCAGAAGCGGCTGTTCTCCGCGTTGCGGTTACCGCACCTCGTACACACCTGGGCCGACATTGGGGAAAACCCTCCACCCGTACTTGAGGTTGACGGTTGCCCGAAACCTATGCCGCCGGACTGCGCAGGGTCAACAGACGGCGCGCCCTGACCACCGGGAATGTCACCACCCGGACCAGGGACCTGGTCCCGGAACAGCGGGCGCTGACCCTCTGCGTCGGGCTGTGCGCGATGACGAGCGGTCGCGTTGTCGCTACCCTCTCGCGCGCTCTTGCCGAACAACTTCGCAAACAACTTCACGGGCGATTCCCCTTGACCGAAACAGACCCGCCCGTGGGGCAGGACGAACCCTGATTGCATACACCGGCCGACCCGGACATCCTCACAACGTCCGTATCCACCAGACAGTTTCCACCACGCACCACCCATTCGGTGCGCCGACCCCCCGCAACCTCATGCCCTCGCCGGACGTCCCCCATGCACCCCCGGTTCACTGGGAGGACGACCGAGCGTAGTCAGGCCGCTTCGCCGCTCGCAAGGCGTCCACGATGATCTTGTTCGACCGCTCGACGGTAGCCGTGGCCTGCTCCTTCTCAAGAGTCTGCACCACGCCTCCAGGGATGTTGAGCGCCGGTTCGAGGTCCGCCGGCTTGCCGATGACCTTGAAACGAAAGGGGGCTTTGATCTTGTTCCCGTCGACGATCACGCTCTTGCCGGAGTCGGTGAGATAGGTGCCGGCGACGACCCGCACGCTGTTCACCTGGATCGCCTCCGCCCCGGCAGCACGCAGCTCCTGGATCGCGTCGAGCAGCATGTCCGCCTGGACCGTCCCCTTCGTGTCCTCGATGGTCATCGTGATGCCGGGCCCCTGCGCGGCCACCGTGCCCGCCAGAATGCCGAGTTGCTTCTCCTTCTCGACGGTCTGCTTGCGCGCCTCCTCGGCCTGGTCGGAGCTGTTCTCCAGCTCGTCGCGCTGCTTCTCCAGTCCCTGCTTCTCGTCCTCAAGACGCTGGGTACGGTCATCGAGTTCATCCAGGATGCGAACAAGATCTTCCTGACGCGCGCCGCGCAGCGCGCTGTCGCTGTTGCTGTTCGAGGCGACCTGGACGGCCAGACCGAAGCCGAGGCCGAACAGCAGCACGGCGACGATGAGTTGGGCGCGGGTCACTCGCGGCGGCCAGAGCCCCTTCACCAGCCGCTGCCGCCCGGTAAGAGAGGGCTGCTTGTCCTCCGCCGGGGCTTCCGCCACGTCGGAAGCCGTCGTAGCGATCTCTTCGTCGGAAGCCGTCGCGGGGACCTCTTCCGGAAGTTCCTTGCGCAGCCTGTTCTCCGGCGTCTCTTCCTTGTCGCTCATCGGCCTCACGCCCGGAACACGTGCCGACGGATCGCCGCGGCGTTCGAGAAGATCCGGATTCCGAGCACCACGACCACACCGGTGGACAGCTGGGCACCCACGCCCAACTTGTCGCCCAGGAACACGATGAGCGCGGCCACAACCACATTGGACAGGAACGACACCACGAAGACCTTGTCGTCGAAGATCCCGTCGAGCATGGCCCGCAGACCACCGAAGACGGCGTCGAGCGCCGCGACGACGGCGATCGGCAGATAAGGCTCGACCACCGCCGGAACCTCAGGCCGGACCAACAGGCCGGCCACGACTCCCACGACGAGGCCCAGTACGGCGATCACGATGTGCCCTTCTCAGTTTTCTCGGTCTTCGGCTGTGCTGTACGTACGATCACACTCGGTGCGGCCGGCAGCCGGAGGTCGCCCTCCACGGAGATGCTGGTCCGGATGCCGTAGTTCTCCTGCAGGGCATGCAGATACAGTCCGTCGGCGCTGTTCTGGAACCTGCTGCTCAGCTGTTTGCCGTTCCCCACGGCCAGCACCGTATAAGGGGGAACCAGTGGCTTGTTGTCGACCAGTATCGCGTCCCCCGCGGCCCTGATCGCCGAAAGAGCCGTCAGCCGCTGGCCATTGATGGAAACGGCCTCGGCCCCCGACTCCCACAGCCCGTTGACCACGCGCTGCATGTCGCGGTCCCGGACTCGGCCGGTGTCGGAGAAGTCCGAGGTCTCGCGCGGGTTGCCGTTGCCGCCGCTGGTGGCTTCCTTGGCGTCGTTCACGACCAGCTTCACGCCGGGACCGTGCACTTCGACCGCGCCCGACAGGATGCCCACCAGCTCGCTCTGGTCCCCGCCGCCGCTCTTCTTCAAGGCCGCCCGCTGCCGCGCGCTCACATCGTCGCGCAGCTTGTCGACGGAGCCCTCCAGCTTGTCCGCCGTCGTGGTCTCCCGGTCGATGCGGGCGATCAGTTCCTCGCGCTCCTTGGCGACGACGGGAGCCGCCACGCGCGCCTGTGCCGCTCCCACGGTCACAACAAGAGCCGCCAGCACCAGCCCGGCGGCCAGGCCGAGCTTCGCCTGGAGGGTCTTCGGCAGGCCCCCGTTGCCCGCGGCCTTTTTCCTGGCGGCCGCCTCGGCGTAACCGTCGTCGAGGCTGTGGTCCATGACGTTGGTGAGCAGCGACATGGAAGCGTCCGGGCGCGAGGGGCGCGTAGGTGTGCTCCGAACGGGGGGCTGCTGCGGCATGCCGCACATCGTCGCATGTCGCGACCACTACCTCCGAATGGCCCCACCGGCGTGCCGAACAGGCCCCCTGGGGGACACCTGTCCGGCACGCGCGCGTGCTGCGCTTTTCAGCGGCCGGCGCTGTCCACGACCGCCGACCACTCGTCGAGCAGGGCCTGGGCGGAGGCATCGTCCGGCCCTTCCGCCCACAGGTGGGTGACCGCCTCGGCCGGATCGGGCAGCACCATCACCCAGCGTCCGTCGGTCTCCACCACCCGCACACCGTCAGTGGTGTCCACGAAGCGGTCTCCGGCCGCCTCGACCACGCGCCGCATCACAAGTCCCTTGACGGCCCAGGGAGTCGCAAGATCCCGCTTGAGGACGTGCGCCCGCGGAATCCGGGCGTCGATCTGGCTGAGCGTGAGCTGTGTCCGCGCCACCAGCCCGATCAACCGTACGAAGGCCGCCGTACCGTCGAAGACACTGCTGAACTCCGGGATGATGAAGCCGGCCTTGCCGTCACCGCCGAAGATGGTCGAGTCGTCGCCTCCGACCCTGGTCAGGTCGTCGGGCGAGGTCGTCGTCCACTCCACCTGCGTCCCGTGGTACGCCGCCACCTGCTCGGCAATCCTCGTCGTGGTCACCGGCAGCGCCACCCGGCCACTGCGCCGCTCAGCGGCCACCAGGTCGAGCATGACCAGCAACGCCCGGTCGTCCTCGACGATCCGCCCCTTCTCGTCGACCAGCGACAGCCGCTCGCCGACCGGGTCGAACCGCACCCCGAAGGCGGCCCGCGACGACGCCACGATCTCACCGAGCCGCACCAGCCCCGACCGCCGCACATCGGCGGACTCCGTGGGCCGCGATTCGTCGAGCCCGGGATTGATGGTCAGCGAGTCCACTCCGAGCTTGCCGAGCAGACTGGGCAGGACAAGCCCTGCACTGCCGTTCGATGCATCCACGACGACCTTCAGCCCGGACTCGGCAATCCCGGTCGTGTCGACATTGCGCAGCAGCGACCCTGTGTACGAGTCGAAGACGCTGGCAGGAAAGTGCAGGTCTCCGATTTCACCGGGGAACGCACGCCGGTACTCCTGCCGCGCGAACACCCGGTCCAGCTTTCGCTGGCTGCCCTGCGACAGATCGGCGCCGTTCCCGTCGAAGAACATGATGTCCACTGAGTCCGGCACCCCGGGCGTGGTCCGGATCATGATCCCGCCGGCGCTGCCCCGCGCGGTCTGCTGCCGGGCAACGGGCAGCGGTACGTTCTCCAAGTCCCGTACGTCGATGGCGCTGGCCTGCAGTGCGGAGATGACCGCCCGCTTCAGCGCGCGGGCGCCACGGGAGTGGTCGCGAGCCGTGGTGACGGTGGAGCCCTTCTTCAGAGTCGTCGCGTAGGCACCGGCCAGGCGCACCGCGAGCTCGGGCGTGATCTCCACGTTCAGGATGCCGGACACCCCGCGAGCGCCGAACAGATGCGCCTGGCCCCTGGACTCCCAGATGACCGAGGTGTTGACGAAGGCACCGGCCTCGATGGTCTTGAACGGGTAGACCCGCACATTGCCCTGAACGATCGATTCTTCACCGATCAGACACTCGTCGCCGATGACCGCGCCGTCCTCGATCCGAGCAGCACGCATGATGTCGGTGTTCTTTCCGACGACGCAGCCACGCAGATTGCTGTGCTGCCCCACGTACACGTTGTCGTGGACAACGGCCTTGTGTAGAAACGCACCGCTCTTCACAACGACGTTCGAGCCAACGACGGTGTGCTCCCGAATTTCGGCACCGGCTTCGACCTTGGCGTAGTCGCCGATGTAGAGCGGGCCGCGCAGCACGGCGTCGGGATGCACCTCGGCACCCTCGGCCACCCACACACCCGGGGAGATCTCGAAGCCGTCGATCTCGACGTCGACCTTGCCCTCCAGGACGTCGGCCTGCGCCTTCACATAGCTCTCGTGCGTGCCAACGTCCTCCCAGTACCCTTCCGCGACATAGCCGTAGATCGGCTTGCCTTCCTTCATCAGCTGCGGAAAGACATCCCCGGACCAGTCCACGGGCACATCGGGCTCGACATAGTCGAAGACTTCGGGCTCCATCACATAGATGCCCGTGTTCACGGTGTCGGAGAAGACCTGTCCCCAAGTGGGCTTCTCGAGGAAGCGCTCGACCTTTCCTTCTTCGTCGACGATCGTGATACCAAATTCCAGGGGATTCGGCACACGCGTCAGACAAACAGTGACGAGCGCACCCTTTTCCTTGTGGAAATTGATCAGCTCGGTGAGGTCGAAGTCGGTCAGGGCATCACCGGAGATGACAAGGAAAGCATCGTCCTTCAACGCCTCTTCGGCGTTCTTGACACTTCCTGCGGTACCGAGTGGCTTCTCCTCGTTGGCATAGGAGAGCTCCATTCCGAGCTCTTCGCCGTCACCGAAGTAGTTCTTGACCAATGAGGCCAGGAACTGGACAGTTACGACGGTCTCGTTCAGCCCATGCCTTTTGAGCAGCCGCAGCACATGCTCCATGATCGGGCGGTTGGCCACGGGCAGGAGCGGCTTGGGCATGCTTGAGGTCATGGGGCGAAGGCGTGTGCCTTCGCCTCCGGCCATCACGACGGCCTTCATGTCGGAAGCGTCCTCCTCAAAGAGACGACGGTCTAGCCGACTTCACCCGTCAGATTGTCCCGCACTTTTCCGCCGAGGGCCATCGAGCCGCTACGGCCGCAACAATCGGCGAGTTCAATCGGCCATGGCGTCCGCACGGACCAGGCGGCGGACTTGTACCACGTAGAGGACTCCTGCCCACCAGTAGAGCGTTGTACCCCATCCAGCGAACGCCCATCCGAAAATAGCAGCGAGTGACGAGATCCATGTAGTTCCGTCACTGAGCAGGAGCAACGGGAAGGCGTACATCAGGTTGAACGTGGCCGCCTTCCCCAGGAAGTTCACCTGCGGCGGCGGATAGCCGTGCCGCCGGAGGATGCCCACCATGATCAGCAGGACGAGCTCACGAGCCAGAAGTACAGCAGTCAACCAGATTGGCAGAATCTCGCGCCAGGTGAGGCCGACCAAGGTCGAGAGAATGTAGAGCCGGTCTGCCGCGGGATCGAGCAGCCGGCCAAGGCTGCTGATCTGGTTCCAACGCCGCGCGAGCTTGCCGTCCAGGTAGTCACTGACTCCACTCAGAGCCAGCACCAGCAGCGCCCACCCGTCACTGTTCGGGCCCCCGAACTCAGGCCTGAGAATCAGCCACAGAAAGACCGGGACTCCGAGGAGACGCGCCATGCTGAGGATGTTGGGGATGGTGAGGACCCGGTCTGTCTGGACGCGGGTCTCCTGGACCTCCACCCGGGAGCCTCCTGTGGGAAACGTGCCAACGATGCCCCCTGACCTTACCTCAACGCAAAAAAGCTCTGGCTCTTGGGCTGTTGCCCAAGAGCCAGAGCTCTAAAAGGAGTTCGGCGGCGTCCTACTCTCCCACAGGGTCCCCCCTGCAGTACCATCGGCGCTGTAAGGCTTAGCTTCCGGGTTCGGAATGTAACCGGGCGTTTCCCTCACGCTATAACCACCGAAACACTATGAA
>NZ_JARHTP010000022.1 GCF_029223485.1 Streptomyces coacervatus
CCCCCGAGGCCGTTCAGGCCGAAGCGGGGGGCCTGGGGGGCGCAGCCCCCCAGTAGGGCGCCCCCCAGTACGTCCACCCCTCAGGCGAGAGGGTGCATCCAACCGTGCCGATCCTCCGCCGTCCCGCGCTGAATATCCAGCAGCGCCTCACGGAGCCGGAGCGTGACCTCGCCCGGCTCCCCGCCCGCCTGCTGCCACTCGGCGCTCTCGCGCTTGACCGTGCCGACGGGGGTGATGACCGCCGCGGTGCCGCAGGCGAACACCTCGGTGAGGGTGCCGTTCTCGGCGTCGCGCTGCCACTGGTCGATGGAGATACGGCCCTCCTGCGACTCGTAGCCGAGATCGCGGGCGACCGTCAGCAGCGAGTCACGCGTCACGCCCTCCAGGATGGAGCCCGTCAGGGACGGGGTGACGATCTTGTCGCCGTACACGAAGTACAGGTTCATGCCGCCGAGTTCCTCGACCCACTTGTGCTCGACCGCGTCGAGGTAGCAGACCTGGTCGCAGCCCTTGGCGGCGGCCTCGGCCTGGGCGAGGAGAGAGGCCGCGTAGTTTCCGCCGGTCTTGGCGTCGCCCATGCCGCCGGGGACGGCGCGGACGCGGTCCTCGGAGAGCCAGATGGAGACGGGCTTGACCCCGCCGGGGAAGTACGCACCGGCGGGAGAAGCGATGACGAGGAAGAGGTACTCGTTGGCGGGCTTCACGCCCAGGCCGACCTCGGTCGCGATCATGAACGGGCGGAGGTAGAGGGACTCCTCGCCGCCGTGCGCGGGCACCCATGCCTTGTCCTGCTGGACGAGGACGTCGCAGGCCTCGATGAACGTCTCGACCGGCAGCTCGGGCATGCCGAGACGGTGCGCGGAGCGCTGGAAGCGGCGGGCGTTCATCTCGGGGCGGAAGGTGGCGACCGTGCCGTCGGGCCGGCGGTAGGCCTTGAGGCCCTCGAAGATCTCCTGCGCGTAGTGCAGGGTCATGTTCGCCGGGTCGAGGGAGAGCGGGCCGTACGGGACGAGCTGGCCGTCGTGCCAGCCCCGGCCCTCGGTCCACTTGATCGTCACCATGTGGTCGGTGAAGTGGCGGCCGAACCCGGGGTTGGCCAGGATCGCCTCACGCTCCGCGTCGGAGAGTGGCGAGGCCGAGGGCTTGAGCTCGATCGTGGGCGTCGTCATGAGTGGTTGTCCTTCACCGGTTGTGTGTGACGGGCCGCGCTCACGCCCGCACTGCCAGTGGCCAGTGCTAGGACGTCCGAGCATTCCCTCAATCCGCGGCTCCGCGTTCGATTATCGCAAGCGGGGGTCCGTGGACGAAACGGCGTGAAATGCGGCCCAGGGGTTGATGGTGGCACCCGGCGGGGGACATGCGAAAGCCGCCGGGTGCGAGTGACCCGGCGGCTTCGAAGGTGTTCGAGAGTCGCGGCGGGTCAGCCGGCTACTCGTACGGCCAGCGCGTCGCCGATCTCCGACGTGCTGCGGGCGGGCCTGCCGTTGCGCTCCGCGAGGTCGGCGGAGACCGCCTCGTCGATGCGCGCGGCCTCGGCCTCGTAGCCGAGGTGACGCAGGAGCAGCGCGACGGACAGGACCGTGGCGGAGGGGTCTGCCTTGCCCTGGCCCGCGATGTCGGGCGCCGAGCCGTGCACGGGCTCGAACATCGAGGGAAACTCACCGGACGGGTTGATGTTCCCGCTCGCGGCGACGCCGATACCGCCGGAGACGGCCGCGGCCAGGTCGGTGATGATGTCGCCGAAGAGGTTGTCGGTGACGATCACATCGAAGCGCTCGGGCTGCGTGACCAGGTAGATGGTCGCCGCGTCCACGTGCATGTACTCGGTGGTGACCTCGGGGAACTCCGCGGCCACCTTGTTGAAGATGTTGGTCCACAGGTGACCCGCGAAGGTCAGCACGTTGTTCTTGTGGATCAGCGCGAGCTTCTTGCGCGGGCGGGCCTGCGCACGGGCGAAGGCGTCACGGACGACCCGCTCCACACCGAAGGCGGTGTTCACGGAGACCTCGGTGGCGACCTCGTGCTCGGTGCCCTTGCGGATGGTGCCGCCGTTGCCGGTGTACGGGCCCTCGGTGCCCTCGCGGACCACGACGAAGTCGATGCTCGGCTCACCGGCCAGCGGGGTGACGACGCCCGGAAGGAGCTTCGACGGACGCAGGTTGACGTGGTGGTCGAAGGCGAAGCGGAGCTTGAGCAGGAAACCGCGCTCCAGCACGCCGGACGGGACCGACGGGTCGCCGATGGCGCCCAGCAGAATGGCGTCGTGCTGCTTCAGCGCGTCCAGGTCGGCGTCGGTGAGGGTCTCACCGGTGTCGTGGTAGCGCCTGGCGCCGAAGTCGTACTCCTTGGTCTCCAGCTTCACATCCTGCGGAAGGACGGCGGAGAGGACCTTCAGACCTTCGGCCACGACCTCCTGGCCGATGCCGTCACCGGGAATCACTGCGAGATTGATGCTGCGAGACATGTCGGCACCCTACTCCCCGTCCCATGGGATGACACAGGCCGTCCGTCATACGGACACCCGATCGGGCGGCGCTGTCATCCCGACGCCCTCCATTCACCCGTACGTATGGCGGGCGTTGGGATTCGCTGGGAATGTCCCCCGTATGGACATACCCGACTTCGGCATTCCGCCGCAGCTCGCGCACCGGATGAGCATGGCCGAGCAGCACGAGTACCTGCGCACCAAGCTCGTCCGGCGCCGCACGCTGGTGACGGCGGGCGCGGTGGCGGCCGGCGGGCTGCTGACCGGCTGCGGAGGCAGCGGCTCGGGGGCACAGGGCACGGCGACCACGGCGCCCGCGACCTCGAAGGTCCACGGCTCCGTCGTCTCCCCGTTCGGCCGCCATCTCGCCTTCGGCGCCGACCCGAAGACGCAGATGCGGATCTCCTGGCAGGTGCCGTTCGCGGTGCGCAAGCCGTACGTCCGCATCGGCCTGACCCCCGACGACCTGAGCCGGAAGATCGAGGCCGAGGTCCGCGACCTGCACACGCCGGGCGTGACGGGCGTGCGTTCGGCGCTGGAGCAGTACTACCTGCACGCGGCCCTGGACGGTCTGCACCCCGGCACGACGTACTACTACGGCGTCGGCCACGAGGGCTTCGACCCGGCCGCCCCCGCCCATCGCTCCACCATCGGCACCTTCCGCACGGCGCCCGCAACCCGCGAGAAGTTCGTGTTCACGGCCTTCGGCGACCAGGGCGTCAGCCAGGCCGCGGCCGCCAACGACCACGTGATCCTGCGCCAGAAGCCCGCCTTCCATCTCCATGCGGGCGACATCTGCTACGCGGACACCAACGGCCGCGGCGAGAAGTCGGACGGCTACGACCCCGCCTTCTGGGACCTGTTCCTCAAGCAGAACGAGTCGGTGGCGAGTTCGGTGCCGTGGATGGTGACGACCGGCAACCACGACATGGAGGCCTGGTATTCGCCGGAGGGTTACGGCGGCCAGCTGGCCCGCTGGTCCCTGCCGGACAGCGGCTTCGATTCGCGCACGGCGCCGGGGGTGTACGCGTTCACGTACGGCAACGTCGGCTTCGTGGCGCTGGACGCCAACGATGTGTCGTACGAGATCCCCGCCAACTTCGGCCACAGCGGCGGCAGGCAGACGAAGTGGCTGGACAAGAAGCTGGGCGAACTGCGGGCCGCGAAGGACGTCGACTTCGTCGTCGTCTTCTTCCACCACTGCGCCTACTCGACCTCCGCGCACGCCTCCGACGGCGGAGTGCGGGCGGAGTGGCTGCCGCTGTTCGCCGAGCACCAGGTGGACCTGGTGATCAACGGCCACAACCACGTCTACGAGCGGACCGACGCCATCAGGAGCGGCGAGGTCGGCAGGTCCGTACCCATCGGGGCGTCGACGGACCCGACGAAGGACGGGATCGTGTACGTCACGGCGGGCGGCGGCGGCCGGGATCTGTACGGCTTCCCGGCGGGCGTGAAGGAGAGCTACGAGGGACACGTCACCCACCACGACTCCGTCGACACCTTCCAGTGGACGAAGTCGAAGGCGTCCGAGGCGGAGACCGTGGAGTGGTCGCGGGTGCGCTACCGGGGCTTCTCCCTCCTCTCGGTGGAGGCGGAGAGCGGTGCGAAGCCCGTCCTGAAGGTGTCGGCGCTCACGGACAGCGGCAAGCGCATCGATCACTTCGAGGTGCGGCGCGGGGCGTGAGTCCGCGCCGCACCTCGTGCGGGCGCGGCTCCCGGCTTATGTGTGGTTCCCGGCTCAGTGGCCGGTCGAACCGCCGTTGTCCCTGCGGTCGAGGGCGCGCTGGAGGGCGGCTGCAGCGTTCTTGCGGTCGGACTCGCTCGTACGGGAGATGTGACGGACTCGGCGGCGTGCGGTCGTCTCGGCCATGGGAAATCGACTCCTTCGAAATCCGGGAGTGCGGACGGGGTTACGAGACGCCGGATGGGGCGGGGAGCGGTGCCGCAGGGGTTGCCTGCACGGGGCGCGCTCACGACCGCCATTCGCTTGGTCGAGCGAGACGTTCGGCTCCTACAAAAGTAAGGGAGCGGGCCCGGTCTGTCTCCACAATTACTCGGACTTCCTACTATCTGAGACGGTGCATTGGGTCACACCGCGCTGAGCTGCGCTTTCTCCGTTCGGGCCGGTGTCTGCTGACAGCGGCCGACCGGGGGAGCACGATGGGGAGACCGGACTCGGGAGGGAGACCCGATGACCACGGAACGTTCCCGCACTCTGGTGATGACCCAGCACCGGTTCGGCGGGCCCGAGGTCCTGGAGATCGAGGAGCGGTCGCGCCCCGTCCCCGCCCCGGGCGAGGTCCTGCTCCGTGTGCACGCGGCCGGCGTCAACGTAGTGGACCTGCTGGCGCGTTCGGGCACGGCCCCGCTGTACGGGGAGCCGCCTTTCACGCTGGGACAGGACGTGTCCGGCGTCGTGGAGGCCGTCGGCGACTCGGTCACCGGACTCCGCCCCGGCGACGAGGCCTTCGCCGGGATCGAGGCCGGCGGATACGCCACCCACGTCACCGCCCCCGCCGCCCACTTCGCCCCGAAACCCGCCACCCTCGACCACATCCACGCGGCCGCCGCCCCGACGGCCACACTCACCGCCTGGCAGGCCCTGATCGACATCGCCCAAGTCGGCCCGGGAACCCGGGTGTTGATCCATGCGGCGGCCGGCGGTGTCGGGCACGCGGCGGTGCAGCTGGCCAAGGCGGAGGGCGCATACGTCATCGGCACCGCCCGCACCGCCAACCACGCCTTCCTGCACGACCTCGGCGCCGACGAACTGATCGACTACACGACCACCGACTTCACCGACGCCGTGCACGACATCGACGTGGCCCTCGACCTGATAGGCGGCGACTACGGCCCCCGCACCCTGGGCACCCTCCGCCCGAACGGCCTCCTCGTCGCCGCGATCCCCGGCGACCTGGGCCTGTCCCCGGAGGAGGTGGAGGCCCGCGGGATGCGCTTCGCGGTCGTCCAGGCAAAACCCTCGGGCGAACGCCTCGCCAAGATCGCCGCCCTCCTGGCGAGCGACCGCATCCGCATCCACGTGGCGGCGGCTCTCCCGTTCGCAGAGGTGGCCAAGGCACACGAGCTGGGCGAGTCTGGACATGCGAAGGGCAAGCTCGTACTCGTCCTGTCGGACTGACAGTGAAGAGGGAGGGTGAGGTCATGAACGACAACGCCAAGGCACTCCTGGAGGGCGGCCCCCGGGATCTGCCCCAGCGGATCGTCCCGGTCCCGTCGCCCGGATCCGACGTCAAGATCGAGATCCGCAACGGCTACGAGCACTTCAGGGCCACCTCGCGCCAGGCGGACACCCCGGAGGGCAGCCTCCCGGTGTACGAGTGGTGGGAGCGGACGGAAATGCCCAGCTAGGCCGGCGCCGACGCGACCGCCTCCCGGAAGCCCTTCGGGTCGTCCGTCCACACCATGTGCCCCGCGTCGGGCAGGATCACCCGGCGGACGCGGGGCAGGGCCCGTTCCAGGGAGTCCACGGCGGAGCGCGGGCGGATGTCGTGGGCTCCGTCGACGATCAGTACGGGCAGGTCGAGGGAGCGGCAGGCGTCGTGGAGCTCGGGCGTGCCCCAGTTGAGCCCGCGTTCCTGGTTGAGGGCCTTGTTGCTCTCGTGGTTGACGCCGAACCAGGGGTCGGCCATCCGCCCCGCGTGCTCCAGGGCGCGCTCGCGGTCCTGGAACTCGGCCGACCACTGGAGGACCGACATCTCCCGGTCCTCGTCCTCGGAGCGCGTCGGCCGGTTCTTCAACTCCCGCCAGCGCGCGAGGTGTTCGGGATGCTCGCCGAGCCGGGCGAGGAGGCCCGCCTGGTAGTCCGGGTGCCAGTCGGCGTCGGGGCCGATGCCCGTGCCGGCCACGTACACCAGCCCGCTCACCCGCTCCGGGTGCGCCAGCGCATAGCTCAACGCCAGCTGCGCACCCCAGGAGTGGCCGAGCAGCCGTATCCGCTCCAGCCCGAAGTGCCGTCGTACGGCGTCGAGATCGGCGACGAAGCGGTCACTCGTCCATGGCCCGGCGACGGACCGCTCCGAACGCCCGCAGCCGCGCTGGTCCCAGCGCACGACGGGGGTCAGATCGGCCAGCAGCTCCGCCACGTCCGCGAACATGTCCCACAGGCCCGGCCCGCCGTGGCACAGCACCAAGGGATCGCCCTCCCCCGACCGTGCGGCCCACAGACGTACGCCGTCGTCGGCCACCACGGTCGGGGTCTCGTTCTCCTTCATCACGGTCATGGGGGCAGTGTGCCCCGATGCCGGGTCAGCCCATGTGCGGGTACATGTAGTCGGTCGGCGGGACCAGCGTCTCCTTGATGGCGCGGGTCAGGGTCCAGCGCTGCAGGTTCTGCGGGGCGCCGGCCTTGTCGTTGGTGCCGGAGGCGCGGCCGCCGCCGAAGGGCTGCTGGCCGACGACGGCGCCGGTCGACTTGTCGTTGATGTAGAAGTTGCCGGCCGCGTAGCGGAGCTTCTCCATCGTGTAAGCCGCCGCCGCACGGTCGTTGGAGACGACCGAGCCGGTCAGCGCGTAGTCGGACACCGACTCCATCTGGGTCAGCATCTCCTCGTACTTGTCGTCCTCGTAGACGTGCACGGCGAGGAACGGGCCGAAGTACTCGGTGCGGAACACCTCGTTGGCCGGGTCGCTGCACTCGACGACGGTCGGGCGGACGAAGTAGCCGACCGAGTCGTCGTAGGAGCCGCCCGCGACGATCGTGCACGCCGGGTCCTGCTTGGCGCGGTCGATCGCGGCCTTGTTCTTGGCGAAGGAGCGGTCGTCGATCACGGCGCCGATGAAGTTGGAGAGGTCCGTGACGTCACCCATCGTCAGGTAGTCGACCTCGGTCGCGAACTCCTCCTTGAAACCGGAGTTCCAGATGGACGCCGGGATGTAGGCCCGGGAGGTCGCGCTGCACTTCTGGCCCTGGTACTCGAAGGCACCGCGGGTCAGGGCGGTCTTGAGCACCGCGCGGTCCGCGCTCGGGTGCGCGACCAGGAAGTCCTTGCCGCCGGTCTCGCCGACCAGGCGCGGGTAGGAGCGGTACTTCTCGATGTTGCTGCCGACCGTCTTCCACAGGTACTGGAAGGTCTTGGTCGAGCCGGTGAAGTGGATGCCGGCGAGGTCGCGGTGCTCCAGGGCCACCTTCGACACCTCGATGCCGTCACCGGTGACGAGGTTGATGACGCCCTTGGGGAGCCCGGCCTCCTCCAGGAGCTGCATCAGCAGTACGGCCGCGTGGGTCTGGGTCGGCGACGGCTTCCACACCACCACATTGCCCATGAGCGCGGGAGCGGTGGGCAGATTGCCCGCAATCGCGCTGAAGTTGAACGGGGTGATCGCGTAGACGAAGCCCTCCAGCGGGCGGTGGTCCAGGCGGTTCCAGACGCCCGGGGAGTTGGCCGGGGGCTGCTCGGCCAGGATCTGGCGGGCGTAGGCGACGTTGAAGCGCCAGAAGTCGATGAGCTCGCAGGGACAGTCGATCTCGGCCTGCTGGGCGGTCTTCGACTGGCCGAGCATGGTGGACGCCGCAAGGGTCTCGCGCCACGGGCCGGACAGCAGTTCGGCCGCGCGCAGGATGATCGCGGCGCGGTCGTCGAAGGCCATCGCGCGCCAGGCGGGCGCGGCTGCGAGAGCCGCGTCGACGGCGTCCTGGGCGTCCTGCTGGGTGGCGTTGGCGTAGGTGCCGATGCGGGCCTTGTGGTTGTGCGGCTGCACGACGTCGAACCGCTCGCCGCCGCCCATCCGCTTCTCGCCGCCGATGGTCATCGGCAGGTCGACCGGGTTCTCGGCCAGCTCCTTCAGCTTGGCTTCGAGACGGGCGCGCTCGGGCGAGCCGGGGGCGTAGCCGTGCACCGGCTCGTTGACGGGGGTGGGGACCTGGGTCACAGCGTCCATGAGATCCGTAACTCCTTGAACTTGAGCGGGTGTTCGGGTTCAGCCCTTGCTGAGCATCGAGCGGACGAAGAAGCGCAGGTTGGCAGGCTTCTCAGCGAGCCTTCGCATGAAGTAGCCGTACCAGTCGGTGCCGTAGGCGGTGTAGACGCGCATGCGGTGGCCCTCGGCGGCCAGCCGCAGGTGCTCGTCGCTCCTGATCCCGTAGAGCATCTGGAACTCGTACTCGTCGAGTTTGCGGCCGGCCTTGCGGGCGAGCTCCTGCGCGATGGAGATGAGGCGCGGGTCGTGGGACCCGATCATCGGGTATCCCTCGCCCTCCATGAGAGTCCTCAGGACCCGGACGTACGCCTTGTCGATCTCCTGCTTCTGCTGGTACGCGACCTCGGCGGGCTCCTTGTACGCGCCCTTCACCAGCCGCACCCGGCTGCCGGCCGCGGCGAGGCGGCGGGCGTCGGCCTCGGTGCGGAAGAGGTAGGCCTGGATGACGCAGCCGGTCTGCGGGAAGTCCTTCCGCAGCTCCTCGTGGATGGTGAACATCGAGTCGAGGGTGGTGTGGTCCTCGGCGTCGAGCGTGACCGTCGTACCGATGGCGGCCGCGGCTTCGACGACGGGCCGGACGTTCGCGAGGGCCAGCTCATGACCGCCGTCCAGCGCCTGCCCGAACATCGACAGCTTGACGGACATCTCTACGCGCTCGCCGAGCCCCAGGTCGCGCAGCCGGTCGATCAGCGCCAGGTAGGCGTCACGGGCGGCGGAGGCCTGCTCAGGGGTGGTGATGTCCTCGCCGACGACATCCATCGTCAGCTCCAGACCACGGCCGGTGAGGTCCTTGATGATCGGCACGATGTCGTCGACGGTCTCACCCGGGATGAAGCGGTCGACGACCTGCTTGGTCACCGGGGCCGCCGAGATCAGGCGTCGCATCCGGTCGCTGCGCGACGCGGCAAGAATCACGGGACCCAGCACGGGGCACCTCCACAAACCAGCAGATAGAACCACCGTGAAACCTAAGGATCCCTCCGATCCTCAGCCATCGACAGCTGTCACGCATCCGTGCCGCAGATCTCAGACAGATGTATGAAGGGTTCGGGGTTATGCGGGAGAATGCCCGAGTGACACCGGAACTCAGAGGTGACTACCAGGAACTGGTCGACGAGATCTCGGAGCTCCTCGGCGCCCCCGCGACCCTGGAGAACCGCGACTTCGAGCTGATCGCCTTCGGTGCGTACGACAGCGAGGGCGACCTCGACACGACGGCACTGGACCCGGTGCGCACCCGCTCGATCCTGACCCGACGCTCGACGCGCACGGTCCGTACCTGGTTCGAGGGCTTCGGCATCACCCGGGCGACGGGCCCGGTCCGTATCCCGCCGACGCCCGAGGCGGGCGTGTACCGGGGGCGCATCTGCCTGCCGGTACGCCATCGGGGGGTCGTCCTTGGTTATGTGTGGCTGCTGGACTCCGATCCTGGCCCGACCGAGCGGCAGCTGACCGCGGCGATGGACGTGACGGTCCGCATCGGCGCGCTGCTCGCGGACGAGGCCCAGCACGGGGCCGATCTGAGCAGGGAACTGCGGGCCGTGCTGGTTGCCGAGCGGGACTGGCAGCGGGACATGGCGGTGGCGGAACTGCGCACGGCCCTCGGCGCCCGCGCGGACGGCCTCCACACGGTGGTCTGCGTGGCCCCCTGGCCCTCCGCCGACCCCGAGGACGCCCCATCGGTGCGTACGGTGCCGGGCGCGACGGCGTTGTGCACGGTGCCGTGGGGTGCGACATCCCAGTCCCTGGCACTGCTGGTCCGGCTGCGCTCGGCGGACGTGCTGACACCGGCGACCTCGGCGGCGGGGCGGCTGCTGGAGCGGGCGGGGGCCTCGGCCGCCGGCGGGATCGCCTCGGCGCGGGCCGGGCTCGCCGAGCTGGGGGTCGCCTGGCGGGAGGCGTCCGCGGCGGCGCGGGCGGCGCTGGCCGAACCCCGGCTCGGCCCGGTCGCGGAGTGGGCACACATCGGCCCGTTCCGCCTGCTGACCTCGCTGCCCCGGGAGGTCGCCCAAGACCCCGTCGTACACGCCCTGTTGTCCTCCGCCCACCGCGAACTGGCCCGCACGGCCGAGGTCTACCTGGACTGCGCGGGCCAGGCGGGCCGCACGGCAGCGGAGCTGGGCATCCACCGCCAGACCCTCTACTACCGCCTCTCCCGCGTCGAGCACCTCACGGGACTGGACCTGGACGACGGCGAGGACCGCCTGCTGCTGCACATGGCACTGAAGGGGGCAAGGCTGTAGCCAGCGCCCCGAAGGGGCGCGGGGAACTGCGCGACCAGCCACGACGACGCCGCAGCCAACAAACAACCGAGCACTCACGCACGGCCGCCGAGAACATCCCCGACCGCCGCCACCCCCGCCACAATCGCCCGCTCCGGAACATCACCGAACCCCAAGATGAGTAGAGCGGGGGCCTCATCCCCCGAAGCCCTGCACGCGCTCATGCCGTACAGGCCCACCCCACGACTGCGCGCCTCTGCCACGACCACCCGCTCCCCCACGCCCTCCGGCAGATGCGCCACCGCATGGAACCCCGCGGCGAGCCCCGACAGCCGTACCGCCGGGGCGTGTCGGGCGAGGGCCTCGACCAGGGCCGTGCGGCGGGTCGCGTAGGTCGTGCGCATGCGGCGCAGATGACGGTCGTAGCGGCCGGACTCGATCAGCCGGGCGAGGGCGAGCTGGTCGAGGGAGGGTGAGCCGCGGTCGGCGATGCGTTTGAGGTCGGTGATCGCGTCGACGAGCGCGGGCGGGCACAGCAGCCAGCCCAGGCGCAGGGCGGGCGCGAGGGATTTGCTGACGGTGCCGATGGAGATCACCCGGTCCGCGGCCAGCCCCTGGAGTGCGCCCACCGGCTCGCGGTCGTAGCGGAACTCGGCGTCGTAGTCGTCCTCGATCACGTACGCGTCCCGGCGTGCCGCCCACTCGACCAGCGTGTGGCGGCGGGCAGGCGTCAGCACGACGCCCGTCGGCCACTGGTGGGCCGGGGTGACGATCACCGCGCGGGCGCCGGTGGCGTCCAACGCCCGTACGTCGAGGCCGTCTTCGTCGACCGGAACCGGTACGGCCGTGAGGCCCGCCGCGTCGGCGGCAGCCCTCGCGGTGGCCGGTCCGCCGGGGTCCTCGTAGGCCACGACGCGCACCCCGCGGCGGGCCAGGGCGCGCAGGGCGAGGCTCAGGCCCTGGGCGTAGCCGGAGCAGACGACGGTGCGGGCGGGGTCGGCGGCGGCGCCGCGCACTCGCCGCAGATACCCGGCCACCACCTCGCGCAGGGCCGAACTGCCGCGCGGATCCCCATAGTCGAACTCCGCGGTCGGCATGGTGCGAGCCGCCTCCCTGGTCGCCCACAGCCAGTCGGCGAGCGGGAAGGAGGCCAGGTCCGGGACGCCGTGCCGGAAGTCGGCGATCAGCCGGGGGCGGGCGTCGGGCGGGGCTGTCGCGGGGACCGGCGCCACCTGTGCGCAGGCCGCGACCCGGGTGGCCGAGCCGACGCGGGTGACGAGGTAGCCCTCGGCCTGGAGCTGGCCGTAGCAGTCCTGGACGAGGCCGCGGGACAGGCCTAGGGCGCGGGCGAGTTCACGGGAGGACGGGAGGCGCTCGCCGGCCTGCAGCCGACCCGAGCGGATCGCGTCCCGCAGCTGCCGCTCCAACTGGGCACAGAGCCGGTCCCCGCTGTCCCGGTCGACGGTCAGGAGCAGCTCGGGTGACAAACCGGCCCACTGCACAGGCATGGAATTGGAGCTTAGCGGAGGGCCGGTCGGTCCGTAGCGTCGACGGTATGACGACTACGAAGCCTTCGGCCGACTGCCCTCCGCAGACGATCACCGTGCGCCCGCCGCTTCTGACCCGGCCCCTGCTGCTGCGCTTCGTGAGCCTGATCGGCGCGAGCATCAGCTTCTTCCTGCTGCTGTCGGTGGTGCCCGCCCACGCCGCCGAAACGGGCGGCGGAGGTGCGGCAGGCCTCGCCACCGGCTCCCTGATGCTCGCCACGGTCCTCGGCGAGCTGATCACGCCCCGGCTCGTCGCCCGCCACGGATACCGGGCGCCCCTGATGGCCGGACTGTTCCTGCTCGGCGCCCCGGCCCTGGTGCTGACGGCCTCCGGCAGTACGGCGTGGATCGTGGCGGTGTGCCTGGCGCGCGGTCTGGGCTTCGCGTTCACGATCGTCGCGGGCGGCGCCCTGACCGCGTCACTGATCCCGGCCGAGCGCCGGGGCGAGGGCCTGGCGGTGGTGGGCGTGGTGTCGGGAGTGCCGTCGCTGATCGGCCTGCCGCTGGGGCTGTGGCTGGTGGGGCGGGTGGGGTACGGCCCGGTCGCCGTGACCGGGGGCGCGGCGGCGCTGGCCGCGATCGTCTCGGTGCTCGGGCTGCCGGACCGTCCGGCGCCGTCCGGGGAGTCGAACGAGTCGGTGGGCGTGCTGCGCGGGCTGCGCACGGGCGCCCTGCTGCGGCCGGTCGTCGTGTTCGCCACCACCGCGACGGCCGCCGGAATCCTGGTGACCTTCCTCCCGCTGGCCGTCCCTTCGGCATCCGCCTCGGTGGTCACCGTGGCCCTGTTCGTGCAGCCCGCCGCCGCGACCGTGTCCCGCTGGGCGGCGGGCCGCCACGGCGACCGGCACGGCAGCGCCCGGCTCGTCCTGCCCGGCCTGCTCCTGTCGGCGGCGGGCGTGCTGGTCGTCGCCGCAACCGGCAGCGCGGTCGCCGTCGTCACGGGCACCGCCCTGTTCGGAGCCGGCTTCGGCATCGCGCAGAACGCCACGCTGACCCTGATGTACGCCCGGGTCTCCGCCTCCTCCTACGGCACGGTCAGCGCACTGTGGAACCTCGCCTACGACGGCGGAATGGGCGTCGGCGCCGCAGCCTTCGGCGTCCTTGCGGGACTGGCCGGCTACGCCTGGGCGTTCGCCGCGACGTCGGTCCTGATGCTGGGCGCGTTGGCACCGGCCCTGCGTGATCGCCACCGTCGTGATCACCACCACAGCGCCTAATGAAAACGATTGTCATCATGCTATGGTCGGCACACTCCCCCTGACCACCCCTTTACCTGGAGGGTCCCGTGCGCCTGCCCACCCGTCACCTGCTCTCAGCCGCTGTGGCGTCCACCCTGCTCACCGGCTGCTTCTCAGGGACCTCCGCCGAGGGGGACGGTGACGGCAGCCGCATCCGCCTCGCGATGATGCAGCCCCCTCGCTCGGGCCTCTCCCCCCTGTCCGACGACGCGTTCAAGCTGTCCCGCTGGTCGACCGCCGAGACCCTGGTGAAGCTCGACGAGGACGGTGACGCCCGGCCCGCTCTCGCCACCAAGTGGCGGCAGTCGGGCCGCACTTGGACCTTCGACATACGAGGCGGCGTCACCTTCCATGACGGCACGAAGCTCGACGCCGAGGCCGTCGTCCGCTCCCTCACCAGGGCCGCGACCGCCTCCCCCAAGCCCCGCATCCTCGACGGCGTCGACCTGAGAGCCGCCGAGGCGCACGGGGACACCGTCACCGTCACCACCGCCGACGAGGACCCGCTCGTCCCCCAGCGGCTCAGCTCACCGCAGCTGTCGATCCTGGCGGCGAAGGCGTACCGCGGGAAGACGGTGAACCCGGTCGGCGCGGGCACCGGCCCCTTCGAGCTCGTGTCCGTCGACGGCACCTCCGCCGCCACCCTCGACCGTTACGACGCCTACTGGGGCGGCAGGGCCAAGTCCCCCGGAATCGACGTGAGGTTCGTGCCCGACGGCACCGCCCGCGCGGCCGCGCTCCGCAGCGGTGAGGCCGACATCGTCGAGGCGGTGCCCGTCTCGCAGGCCGCACTGCTCGATCAGGACCTGATCACCGAGGTCCCGATGCCGCGCACGAACACGCTGTACCTCAACACGGCGAAAGGCCCCTTCAAGGACGCCTCCCTGCGGGCCGCAGCCCGCGAGGCCGTCGACGCCGAGTCGATCGTGAACGGTGTGTACGAGGGCCGCGCAGACGTCGCCGAGGGACTGCTCGGCCCCGCGCTGCCGTGGGCGGCCGGACTGCGCAGGCCGGTGACCCGCACCAAGGCCACCAGACCCTCCGGCGAGACGATCACCATCGGCACCTTCACCGACCGCACCGAACTCCCCGAGGTCGCCGCCGCACTGCAACAGCAGCTCCAGAAGGCCGGGTTCAAGGTGAAACTGGAGGTCCGCGAGTACGCGAACATCGAATCCGACGCGCTGGCGGGCGCGTTCGACGCGTTCATCCTCTCCCGGGCCACGGTCCTCGACTCGGGCGACCCGGCCGCGTACCTGTACAGCGACTTCGCCTCCGACGGCTCCTTCAACATCTCCCAGCTGGCGGACCCGGCCGTGGACAGGGCACTAAAGAAGGCCGGTGCGACCGGAACCGGTACGGCCCGGCGCAAGGCGGTCGTCGCGGCCGAGGCCGCCGTGCTCACGACCGACGCCGCCGTGCCGATGCTCCACGAGCGCGTGATCCAGGGTGACGCGGCCGGGGTCACCGGCGCCGCCCACGACCCGCGCGAGCGGGAACTGGTCACGGCGGACACGTACGTCAAATGAGGCCCCGCACAAGGGAGTTGCCCCGCGCAAGGCGACTGCCGACCGCCGCCGGGGTGACCCGCACCCTCTGTCTCGTCTCCGTCCTGGCCGCGGTGGGGCTCCTCCCCTGGCTCTCCGGCAAGGACCCCGCACTCACGGTCCTGCGCGCCCGCTCCGCCGAGCAGGAACCCACCAGGGAGGCCCTGGACGCGATCCGCCGTGACCTCGGCCTGGACGCGGGTCCCCTTTCCCTGCTGGGGAGTTGGGCCGACGACCTGCTGCACGGCGACCTCGGCACCTCCTGGGTGTCGGGCACCGATGTCCTGCCGTCCGTCGTCGCCGGGCTTCAGGTGTCACTGGCGCTGATGGGCGCGGCATTCGGGGTGGCGGTGCTGCTGGCGTGCGCGCTGGTGGCGCCCGTACTGGTACGGGCGCGGGCTTCGGCCGGGGCATGGGCCGCGATGCTCGCCGCCGTTCCCGAATTCCTGCTGGCCACGGTGGCGCTGCTGGTCTGCGGGGTGTGGCTCGGATGGCTGCCGACGTCCGGCTGGCAGGGGCCCGAGTACCTGGTGCTGCCCGCCCTCGCCCTGGGCATCCCGGCGGGCGGGCTGCTCGGCCGGCTGGTCGCGGACGCACTGCCTGCGGTGCTGGACGAGCGGTGGGTGGAGTTGTGGCGGGGTGCCGGAGTGAGCAGGACCCGGGTCTCGGCGGCCGCCCTTCGGCGCGTACTGCCGCCGCTGGTACCGCAGTTCGGGATGGTCGCCGTCGGCCTGACCGGGGGTGCGGTCGCGGTCGAGACGGTGTTCGCCGTGCCCGGGATCGGGCGTACGGCGCTGGGCGCGGCCAAGTCGCAGGATCTGCCGCTGTTGCAGGGTGCGGTGCTCGCGCTGCTGCTGCTCGGCCTGCTCACGGGCGCGGCGGCGGCGTTCACACGGCGCCGGCTGCTGGGACCGGCGCTGCGTGACGCCTCGCTCAACCTGCCGCCGGCTCGTCCGGTCCGTACACACCCGGCGATCCCGTTGACTCTGTTCACAGCACTCGCCGTGGCCATCGGCGGGGGCCTGCTGCGCGATCCGTACGCCGTACACACGGCGGACCGGCTGGCCGCCTCCTCCTGGTCGCACCCCCTCGGCACGGACGCCCTCGGCCGGGACGTCCTGGCCCGGCTCGGGCACGGGGCAGCCCCGACCGTCGGCACGGCAGCCGTCGTATGCCTGCTGAGCCTGCTGCTCGCCCTGGCGCTGGGCTTTCTGCCCGGTGTCGCGGCGGGCGCGGCCGACATCGCCAACGCGCTGCCCCCGGTGATCGTCGGCATCCTGGTCGCGGCGGCCGCCGGGCCCGGCACCGGCGGCGCGGCCCTTGCGGTCGCCCTGATCTCCTGGCCGCCGCTGGCCGCACACGCGGCGGCCCTGGTGCAGGAGGTACGTGCGTCCGCCTTCCTGACCGCTCAACGGGCCATCGGCGCAAGCCCGTTGTGGATCCTCACCCGGCACGTCCTGCCGTCCGTCGCCGCGCCCGTCGCCCGGCACGCTCTCCTCCGCCTGCCCGGCATCGCCCTCGCGCTCGCCTCGCTCGGCTTCCTCGGCCTGGGCGCCCAGCCACCCGCCCCCGAGTGGGGCCTGCTGCTCGACGAGTCCCGCGCCTACGTGGAACGAGCCCCGTGGGCCGCCCTCGCCCCGGCGGTGGCGCTGGCCCTGCTGGCGGGACTGGCGGTGTCGGGAGCGGCGTACGCGCAAGGCCGGAAAGCCGTGAAGGAGACCCCCGTTGAAGCCTGAAGCCGCACGGGAGGCCCCATTGCCGCCTGAAGCCCTGCTGTCCGTCCGCGATCTGCGGATCGCCTTCGCCGACGGCACCGAGGCCGTACGCGGCCTGTCCTTCGACGTCCACCCCGGTGAAGTCCTGGCGATCGTCGGCGAGTCGGGTGCCGGCAAGTCCCTCACCGCGCGGGCGCTGCTGGGGATGCTGCCGCGGGGCGCGACGAGGAGCGGGAGCATCGAGCTGCAGGGCACGACCGACCTCGCCGCCGCGCGCGGCCGCCGTATCGCCCTCGTCCCCCAGGACGCCCTGTCCGCCCTCTCCCCCGTCCACCCCGTCGGCGACCAACTCGCCGCCGCCGTACGGTCGGTGAGCCGCGTCCCCCGCAAGGAGGCGCGGGCCCGGGCCGTCGCCGCACTCGAACGCGTCGGCATCCCGGACGCCGTACGCAAGGCACGCGCCTACCCGCACGAGTACTCCGGCGGTATGCGGCAACGGGCGGTCATCGCCATGGCGACGATCAACGAACCGGACGTCCTGGTCGCCGACGAGCCGACCACCGCACTGGACGAGGAACGCCGCGACCAGGTACTGAAGGTCCTCGCCGAACAGCGCGAGGCCGTCGGCGCGGCACTGCTCCTGGTCACGCACGACCTCGACGCCGTACGACGTCACGCGGACCGCGCACTGGTCATGTACGCCGGACGGCTGACCGAACTCGGCCCCGCGGAACGGGTGTTGACCCGCCCCCTCGCCCCGTACACGGCAGGCCTGCTGGCGTCGCTCCCGCAGAACGCGACGCCCGGCCGCCGCCTCCCGACTCTCCCCGGTACACCCCCGACCCCGGACGGACTTCCGCCTGGCTGCGCCTTCGCCCCGCGCTGCACGCTCGCGACCGGCCGCTGCCGCCACGAGGAGCCGGAGCCGCGAGAGCTGGACGGCCGCCTGATCGCCTGCCACCACCGGGAGGAAGCGTGAGCGCCCCGCTGCTCGACGCCCGCAACCTGGTCGTCCGCTACGGCACGGTGACCGCCGTGGACCACGTGTCCTTCTCCCTCGCCCCCGGAGAGACCCTCGCCCTGAACGGCCCGTCCGGCTGCGGCAAGTCGTCCACCGCGCTGACGGTCCTCCAGCTGCGCCGCCCGGACGCGGGCGAAGTCCACTTCGAGGGCCGGGAGTTGACGACCCTCTCCGAACGCGAACTCCGCCCCCTTCGCCCGCGCATGCAGCCGGTCTTCCAGGACCCGTACGGCTCCCTCAGCCCCCGCCACCGCATCCGCGACGCGGTCGCGGAACCCCTGAAGGTCCAGGGCCGCTGGACCGCCACCGACGGCCCGGCCCGCGTCGCCGAACTCCTCGACCGGGTCGGCCTGGACCCGTCGTACGGAAACCGCCGCCCGCACGAACTCTCCGGCGGAGAGTGCCAACGTGCGGGAATTGCCAGGGCGTTGGCCTCCGACCCGCGCCTGCTGGTCCTGGACGAACCGGTGTCCGCCCTGGACCCGTCCATCCGGGCCGGCGTCCTGAACCTGCTGGCCGACCTCCAGGACGAGCTCGGCCTCGGCTACCTGTTCATCTGCCACGACCGGGCGGTGGTACGGCACTTCGCGGACCGGGTGGTGGAGATGCGGGACGGGCGGGTCAGCCGTCCTTGACGCCCGCGATCACGCGGCGCAGCCCCTCCGTGAGCTGGGCCGCACCGGTCGCCGTTTCCGGGTCGAAGAGCCACTGGACCATGAGGCCGTTGAGGAGGGTCTGGTAGAAACGGCCCTCCGTGTCGACGGTCTCCTTGTCGAGCTGGTCCTCCGGGACGCCGTTGAACATCGGTACGATCCCCGAGCGGCCCTGCGCCTGCGCCTCGGCGAGCAGCTTGCGCACCTCCGGGAGCCGGTCGCCCTGGTGAATGAGCTCGAAGCTCAGCATCCAGATCGCCCGCGTCTCGGGCAGCGAACCGATGATGCTCGCCCACACCTCCTGGAAGCGCTCCAGCGAACCAGGAGGCGCCGTCGCCTCACCGCCCGCACCCCACCCCGGGTCGAAGTCGTCGCCCACGCCCTCGATGAGCGAGACGTACGCCTGCACCAGCAGCGCGTCCTTCGACCCGTAGTGATAACCGATCGAGGCGAGGTTGGTCCCCGACTCCTTGACGATGTCCCGCGCGGTCGTACGCAGGAACCCCTTCTCCAGCAGGCAGCGCTTTGCGCCTTCGAGCAGATCCTCGCGGTGTCCCATGCCACCACCGTACCCCCGGATCCATACAACCGTCCCATACGAGCGTCCTATACAAGCGTCCTAGACAAACGTTTAAGACGCGCGTACATTCCTCCGCATGACGAACTCGACGAGCACCACCACAACCCCGACCGGCGGCGCTCTCGCCGGCCGCCGCGAATGGACCGCACTGGGCGTGCTGATGCTCCCGCTGCTGCTGGTCTCGATGGACGTCTCGGTCCTCTACTTCGCGATCCCGGCCATCAGCGCGGACCTTCAGCCGAGCGGCACACAGCAGCTGTGGATCTTCGACATCTACGCCTTCGTCCTGGCCGGCCTGCTCATGACGATGGGCTCGCTGGGCGATCGCATAGGCCGCCGCAAGCTGCTCCTGATCGGCGCTGCGGCCTTCGGCGTCGCGTCACTCACCGCGGCCTACGCGAACAGCGCCGAAACGCTGATCGCGGCCCGCGCGGTCCTCGGCATCGGCGGCGCGACCCTGATGCCCTCGACGATGGCGCTGATCCGCACGATGTTCACCGACCCGGGCCAGCGCGCGAAGGCGATCGGCATGTGGTCCGGCGTGATGACGGCCGGCATCGCGCTCGGCTCGGTGATGAGCGGTGTCCTCGTCCAGTACTTCTGGTGGGGCTCGGTGTTCCTGGTCAACCTGCCCGCGATGGCTCTACTGCTGGTCCTCGGCCCGTTCCTGCTGCCCGAGTCGCGCGACCCGGCCCCCGGCCGCTTCGACTGGCCGAGCGTCCCGCTCTCGATGGCTGCGGTGCTCCCGGTCGTCTACGGCCTGAAGGAGATCCCGTCCGAGGGCTGGCACGCGCAGTACGTCGTCTCGATCACCGTCGGCCTGCTCTTCGCGGCCCTCTTCGTCCACCGTCAGCGCACGGCCACGAACCCGATGATCTCCCCGGCCCTGTTCCGCGGCGCCGGCTTCGCCCCGTCGGTCGTCCTCAACCTGATCGCTTCCTTCGCCATGCTGGGCTCGGCGTTCTTCACCACGCAGTACCTGCAGTCGGTGCTCGACAAGAGCGCGATGGAAGCGGCCCTGTGGGCGCTGCTCCCCTCGGTGCCGATCGGCATGGCGGCCCCGATGGCGACCGTGCTGGTCCAGAGGGGCGTGAACCGCGCCTACGTCGTCACCGCGGGCTTCGCGATCGGCGCGGCCGGCTACGCGCTACTGGCCCTGGCCGACACCGACTCCCTCTGGCTGGTCCTGACCGCGTGCGGCGTCCTCGCCTCCGGCATCGTCATGGTCATCTCCCAGATCACCGACCTCGCGATGAGCAGCGCCCCCGTGGAACGGGCGGGCTCGGCGTCCTCCCTGATGGAGACCGGTGCGGAGTTCGGCGGCGCGCTGGGCATGGCGGTCCTCGGCTCGATCGGTACGGCGCTCTACCGCCACGAGATCCCGGCATCGGCCCCGGACGCGGCGCACGAAACGCTCGGCGGCGCGCTCGCGGTCGCCGCTCAACTCCCGGGGCGCACGGGAGACGCCCTGGCGACGACGGCACGGGAGGCGTTCACGAGCGGGATGCAGGGCGCGGCGATAGCCGGGGCGGTACTGCTGGCAGGGGCGGCGGTGCTGGCGGCAAGGGCACTGCGGGGGATCCACGTCGCCGACAAGTAGAGAAAAGAAGAGGGTGGCTGAACCGACTCACGTGGGTTCAGCCACCCTCTTCTATGTGATCTGTCAGACGAGGTTCACGGAACGGGCGAACGTCGCCCCGATCTCCGCCTCGACCTCGGTCAGCACCCCGACGGGCACCGTGTCGTCCACCGTCAGCACCGCAAGCGCCTCGCCACCCGCAACGGCCCGCGAAACCTGCATACCGGCGATGTTGATCCCCGCCTCACCGAAGATCCGACCGACCGTACCGACAACACCGGGCCGGTCCTCGTACCGCAGCACCACCATGTGATCGGCGAGCGCGAGGTCGACGTCGTACTCACCGACGGCCACGATCTTCTGCAGGTGCTTCGGCCCGGCCAGCGTGCCGGAGACCGACACCTCCTCGCCTCCCGAGAGCGTGCCGCGCACGGTGACGACATTGCGGTGGTCGGCCGACTCCGAGCTGGTGGTCAGCCGCACCTCGACGCCGCGCTCCTGCGCGAACAGCGGGGCGTTGACGTACGACACCGTCTCGTCGACGACGTCCTCGAAGACACCCTTGAGGGCGCTGAGTTCCAGCACCTTCACGTCGTGCTGGGTGATCTCGCCGTACACCTCGACGTCGAGGCGGACCGCGACCTCGCCCGCGAGTGCGGTGAAGATCCGGCCGAGACGCTCGGCAAGCGGCAGGCCGGGCTTGACGTCCTCGGCGATGACACCGCCCTGGACGTTCACCGCGTCGGGCACGAGCTCACCGGCGAGGGCGAGCCGCACCGAGCGGGCGACGGCGATACCGGCCTTCTCCTGCGCCTCGTCGGTGGAGGCGCCGAGGTGCGGGGTGGCGACGACCTGGTCGAACTCGAACAGCGGGGAGTCGGTGCACGGCTCCTTCGCGTACACGTCCAGACCGGCGCCCGCGACGCGGCCCTCCTTCAGCGCCGAGTACAGCGCCTCCTCGTCGACGATGCCGCCGCGCGCGGCGTTGACGATGCGCACGCTCGGCTTGACCTTGCGCAGCGCCTCGTCGCCGATGAGGCCGACGGTCTCGGGGGTCTTGGGCAGGTGGACGGTGATGAAGTCGGAGACCTCGAGCAGCTCGTCGAGGGACAGCACCTTGACGCCCATCTGCGCGGCGCGGGCGGGCTGGATGTAGGGGTCGTAGGCGACGACCTTCATGCCGAACCCGGACATGCGCTGAGCGACCAGCGCACCGATCCGCCCGAGACCGACGACACCGAGGGTCTTCTCGGCGAGCTCGACGCCCGTGTACTTGCTGCGCTTCCACTCGCCGTTCTTCAGCGCGGCGTTGGCCTGCGGAATGTGACGGGCGGTGGCGACGAGGAGACCGCAGGCCAGCTCGGCGGCGGTCACGATGTTCGAGGTGGGGGCGTTGACGACCATCACGCCGGCCTTGGTGGCGGCGGAGACGTCCACGTTGTCCAGGCCGACGCCGGCTCGTGCGACGACCTTCAGCTTGTTCGCGGCGGCGATGGCCTCGGCGTCGACCTTGGTGGCCGAGCGGATCAGGATGGCGTCGACGTCGGCGATGGCCGGGAGCAGTTCGGCTCGGTCCGCTCCGTTGCAGTGCCGGATCTCGAAGTCCGGGCCAAGCGCGTCCACGGTCGCGGGCGACAGCTCTTCAGCGATGAGTACGACGGGTTTCGAGCTCACGTGAGTCCTCACAAGTCCAATGCGGACGGCCGTCCCGACGGCCGCAGGCGGTGGAGGTTTGCTAGCCGCGTTGGAGACGCACGACGCTGTGGGCCTGACGCGTATGTAGTACGGCAGTGTAGTGGCGCGGCGACGATCGTCTTACGCCTCTGCGGAAGGATCACCCGGACGTGCAACTCCACTTTGTATGGGGTCCGGGGCAAAGCCCCGTGGCGGCACCCCCGGCTGGGAGCACCGCCACGGGACACGGAGGTCACGCCTCCTCGTCGACCCAGCTCATCAGCTTGCGCAGCTGCTTGCCCGTGGTCTCCAGCAGGTGCTCGGAGTCCTGCTGCTTGTACTCGTTGTACTTCTTCAGACCACCGTGGTACTCGGCCATCCACTCACGGGCGAAGGTGCCGTCCTGGATCTCGGCGAGGACCTTCTTCATCTCGGCCTTGGTGGCGTCGGTGATGATCCGCGGGCCGGTGACGTAGTCGCCCCACTCGGCGGTCTCGGAGATCGACCAGCGCATCTTCTCCAGGCCGCCCTCGTACATGAGGTCCACGATCAGCTTCAGCTCGTGCAGGCACTCGAAGTACGCGATCTCCGGCTGGTAGCCGGCCTCGGTCAGCGTCTCGAAACCGGCCTTGACCAGCGCGGCCGTACCACCGCAGAGAACGGCCTGCTCACCGAACAGGTCGGTCTCGGTCTCCTCGGTGAAGGTCGTCTTGATGACTCCGGCGCGGGTGCCGCCGATGCCCTTGGCGTACGACAGCGCGAGCGCGAAGGCGTTGCCCGTCGCGTCCTGCTCGACGGCCGCGATACACGGAACGCCGCGGCCCTCCTCGTACTGACGACGGACGAGGTGGCCCGGGCCCTTCGGGGCGACCATGCACACGTCGACATTGGCCGGGGGCTTGATGAAGTCGAAGCGGATGTTCAGGCCGTGGCCGAAGAACAGCGCGTCGCCGTCCTTGAGGTTGTCCTTGATGGACTCCTCGTAGACCTGGGCCTGGATCGGGTCCGGCACCAGGATCATGATGACGTCGGCCTCGGCGGCGGCCTCGGACGGCGTCACCACGCGCAGGCCCTGCTCCTCGGCCTTCGCCTTGGACTTGGAGCCCTCGTGCAGACCGACACGGACGTCGACACCCGAGTCACGGAGCGACAGCGCGTGGGCGTGGCCCTGGCTGCCGTAACCGATGACCGCGACCTTGCGGCCCTGGATGATGGACAGGTCGGCGTCGGCGTCGTAGAACAGCTCGGCCACTTTGGGTTCTCTCCTTGAGTGCAGGTGTTGCGTCCCACCGTATGACGGGGGGCGGAATCGAAGTTTCGCGGTCTCGGAATACGGGCGGCCGGTGTCACCCGGCCGCCCCAATCCGTCGTTACGCCGACCGGTCGAGGGCGCGCAGCGACCGGTCCGTGATGGAGCGGGCGCCGCGGCCGATGGCGATCGTGCCGGACTGGACGAGCTCCTTGATGCCGTACGGCTCCAGCATCTTGAGCATGGCGGACAGCTTCTCGCTGCTGCCGGTGGCCTCGATGGTGACGGCCTCCGGGGAGACGTCGACCGTCTTGGCGCGGAACAGCTGGACGATCTCGACGATCTGGGAGCGCGTCTCGTTGTCGGCGCGCACCTTCACCAGGACGAGTTCGCGCTGAACGGCCTGGGAGGGCTCCAGCTCGACGATCTTCAGCACGTTGACGAGCTTGTTGAGCTGCTTGGTCACCTGCTCCAGCGGCAGGTCCTCGACTCCCACCACGATGGTGATGCGGGAGATGTCGGGGTGCTCGGTGACGCCGACCGCGAGCGAGTCGATGTTGAAGCCGCGGCGGGAGAAGAGGGCGGCGATCCGGGCCAGGATGCCCGGGGTGTTCTCCACCAGGACGGAGAGCGTGTGCTTGGACATGGTCTGTTTACGTCTCTCTGGCTCAGTCGTCTTCGTTGTCGCCGAAGTCGGGGCGGACGTCCCGGGCGGCCATGATCGTGTCGTTCGAGGTGCCGGCGGCGACCATCGGCCACACCATCGCGTCCTCATGGACGATGAAGTCGATGACGACGGGGCGGTCGTTGATGGAGTTCGCCTCTTCGATGACCTTGTCGAGGTCCTCGGGGGACTCGCAGCGGATCGCGTAGCAGCCCATCGCCTCCGACAGCTTCACGAAGTCGGGGACGCGGGTGCCGGCGCTGGGCCCCGCGGCGGAGCCGCTATGGGATGCAGCGCCGTCGGCCTCGGGGCCGCTGTGCAGCACGGTGTTGGAGTAGCGCTGGTTGTAGAAGAGGGTCTGCCACTGGCGGACCATCCCGAGGGCGCCGTTGTTGATGATGGCGACCTTGATCGGGATGTTGTTCAGGGCGCAGGTGGTGAGCTCCTGATTGGTCATCTGGAAGCAGCCGTCGCCGTCGACCGCCCAGACCGTCTGGTCCGGGGCGCCGGCCTTGGCGCCCATCGCGGCGGGGACCGCGTAGCCCATCGTTCCGGCGCCGCCGGAGTTCAGCCAGGTCGCGGGCTTCTCGTACTGGATGAACTGGGCGGCCCACATCTGGTGCTGGCCCACGCCCGCCGCGAAGATCGTGCCTTCCGGGGCGAGTTGCCCGATCCGCTGGATCACCTGCTGCGGGGACAGCGAGCCGTCCGCGGGCTGGTCGTAGCCCAGCGGGTAGGTGTCGCGCCAGCGGGACAGATCCTTCCACCAGGCGCTGTAGTCCCCCTGGTGCCCCTCGCTGTGCTCCTTCTGGACGGCCTGGATCAGGTCGGCGAGGACCTCGCGCGCGTCCCCGACGATCGGCACGTCCGCGGCACGGTTCTTGCCGATCTCGGCCGGGTCGATGTCGGCGTGGACGATCTTGGCGTACGGAGCGAAGCTGTCCAGCTTGCCGGTGACGCGGTCGTCGAAGCGGGCTCCGAGGGCGACGATCAGGTCGGCCTTCTGCAGCGCGGTGACGGCGGTGACCGCACCGTGCATGCCCGGCATTCCCACGTGCAGCGGGTGGCTGTCGGGGAATGCGCCGAGCGCCATCAGGGTGGTGGTGACGGGCGCTCCGGTGAGCTCGGCGAGAACCTTGAGCTCGGCGGTGGCGTGTGCCTTGATGACACCGCCGCCGACGTAGAGGACGGGCCGCTTGGCGGAGGTGATCAGCTTGGCGGCCTCGCGGATCTGCTTGGCGTGCGGCTTGGTCACCGGGCGGTAGCCGGGCAGGTCCATGACCGGCGGCCAGGAGAAGGTCGTCTGCGCCTGCAGCGCGTCCTTCGCGATGTCGACCAGGACCGGGCCGGGACGGCCGGTGGAGGCGATGTGGAAGGCCTGCGCGATCACCCGCGGGATGTCCTCGGCCTTGGTGACCAGGAAGTTGTGCTTGGTGATCGGCATGGTGATGCCGACGATGTCCGCCTCCTGGAAGGCGTCCGTACCGATCGCCTTGGACGCGACCTGGCCGGTGATCGCCACGAGCGGCACCGAGTCCATGTGCGCGTCGGCGATCGGCGTCACCAGGTTGGTGGCACCCGGGCCGGAGGTCGCCATGCAGACACCGACCTTGCCGGTGGCCTGCGCGTAACCCGTCGCCGCGTGTCCGGCGCCCTGCTCGTGGCGGACCAGGACGTGACGCACCCGGGTGGAGTCCATCATCGGGTCGTACGCGGGAAGGATCGCACCGCCGGGAATGCCGAATACCGTGTCGGCCCCGACCTCCTCGAGAGAGCGGATGAGGGACTTCGCGCCCGTGACGTGCTCGGGGGCGGACTGCTGTCCTCCGGATCGGGGCCGCGGCTGCGGATGGGCCCCGGTGGCCTGCTCGGTCATCGTCAGTCTCTTCTCGATGCTGAGGGTTTTTGCGAGGTTTGTACGGTGTTCAAGCGCTGCACGAATGGTGCCTGTGCAACAAAAAACCCCTCGTGCCATAAGGCAAGCGAGGGGAGCGCGCCGGGTGTGGTCGCTGGGAGTTCCGGGTCCGTCCGGACATCACCAGCTCAGCCGACGCGCTTTCCAAGTACGAGAATTCGGGTGCGCATGGCACTGACCCTCTCCCCAGCGCGCACCACGTGTCAAGTGGGTGGGACGGGAGTCTCATTATGTGAGCGGAGGGCACTTCCGCCTCCCAGAACAGCAGGCACACCACTTGTGTACACCCCTGCGCCGCCTCCCGCGAACGCCGGCTCGATCGGCCCGTGCGGCACCGGATAGTGGCCGGAAGCGAGCGCCCGGCGCAGCCGGTACTCGTCCAGCGGACCGGAGAACGCCATGCCCTGTCCGTGTGTGCAGCCCATCGCGCGTAGCGCCACGACCTGCTCGGGCAGGTCCACGCCGTCGGCCACGGACTGCAGCCCGAGGTCGCCGGCGATCCTGAGCAGCCCGCTGGTGATCTTGTGCAGCCGTGCGGACTCCACCACGCCCTCGACCAGACTGCGGTCGAGTTTCAGCACGTCGACGGGGAGTCTGCGCAGTGCCGTGATCGCCGCGTAGCCGCTGCCGAAGCCGTCCAGGGCGATCCGGACGCCGAGCCTGCGCAGGGCGCCCAGGCGTCGCTCCAGCTCGTCCAGGGAGACCCGGGGGTCGGCGTCGGCCAGCTCGATCACCAGCGACCCGGACGGCAGCCCGTGCCGGGTCAGCAGGGCCTCGATCGAGCCGAGCGGCATCGACCGGTCAAGGAGGCGCCGGGCACTCACCCGGACCGCCACGGGCACGGCCAGCCCGGTCGCGGTGCGCTCGGCGGCCTGCTCGACGGCCTCCTCCAGCATCCAGCGGCCCAGCTCGGCGGTTCTGTCGCTGTCCTCGGCGACACGCAGGAACTCGGCCGGGGTGAACAGCACCCCCTGCGAGGACCGCCAGCGCGCCAGTGCCTCGACCGAGCCGATCCGGCCGTTCTCCAGGCAGACCACGGGCTGGTGCAGCAGCTGGAACTCGCCGTCGTGAAGTGCGGCACGCAGCCGCGTGGCGAGCTCCGCCTTGCGTACGACGTCCTGCTGCATCTGTGGCGCGTACAGCTCGACGCGCCCCTTGCCGGCCGCCTTGGCGCGGTACATGGCGAGGTCGGCGTTGCGCAGCAACTCACCCGCGCCGAGGCCCGGTTCGGCGAAGGCGACGCCGATGGAGGCCGCCACCCGGACATCGTTGCCGTCGATGAGGTACGGCTGCGAGAGCGTGATCCTGAGGCGGTCGGCGAGCTCCAGGATGTGACGTTCGCGCGCGGAGCGGTCACGGGTGCCGTCACCCACGATCAGCGCCGCGAACTCGTCACCGCCGAGCCGGGAGGCGGTGTCCCCGTGCCGAACCGCGTCCTGGAGTCTGCGGGCGGCCTGGACGAGCAGCTCGTCCCCGGCCTGGTGCCCGATCGTGTCGTTGACGGCCTTGAAGCCGTCGAGGTCGATGAAGAGGACGGCCGTGCCCCGCAGGGCCACCCGGTCGGAGGCGCGCCGGCCGGACAGGGCCTGCTGGACGCGCTTGGTGAACAGGGCGCGGTTGGGCAGGTCGGTGAGCGGGTCGTGCTCGGCGTTGTGCTGCAGCTGCGCCTGCAGGCGCACTCTTTCGGTCACGTCCCGGCTGTTGAAGATGAGGCCGCCGTGGTGGCGGTTGACGGTGGACTCGACGTTGAGCCAGCCGCCGTGGCCCGAGCGGAAGCGGCATTCGATGCGCGTAGTGGGTTCCTCGAGCGGGCTGGCGGCGAGGAAGCGGCGCACCTCGTGCACCACGCAGCCCAGGTCCTCCGGGTGGATGAGATTGGCCAGTTCTGTTCCCACCAGCTCCTCCGCGGGCCGTCCGTAGACCCCGGCGGCGGCCGGGGAGACGTACCGGAGGATGCCGTTGGGCGCGGCGATCATGATGACGTCGCTGGAGCCCTGCACCAGGGAGCGGAAGTGGTTCTCCTTCTGTGCCAGTTCCTGGGTGAGGGTGATGTTGTCGAGCAGCATGATGCCCTGGCGCACCACTAGAGCGAGCACGACCGTACCGCCGGTGAGGAGCACCACGCGGTCGACCCGGTGGCCGTTGAGGACGGTGTAGAGGATCCCCAGCGTGCAGACGGCGGCGGCGAGATAGGGCGTGAGGGCGGCCAGGGAACCGGCGATGGGCCGGGCGGCCGGATACCGGCTGTGATCACCTCCCTGTGGGGCCGGGTGGTGCTGGTGCGTGCCACCCCGCTGGCCGGGCATGTGCTCGTGCACCACGCGCGTGTGCCCGTCGATGTCGCACCTGTCGGCCTCGGGCTGCTGCCCGAGCCGGGGCGCGGCCCAGGGGGCGTACGCGAGGAGCAGGGAGCCGGCGAACCAGCCCGCGTCGAGCAACTGGCCCGAGTGGTAGCTGTTGTGCAGCAGCGGCGAGGTGAACAGGGCGTCGCACATCACCGTCAGCGCCAGCGCGCCGATGGCGGTGTTGACCGCCGTGCGGTTCACCGCAGAGCGCCTGAAGTGCAGCGCGAGCACCATGCTGACCAGGGCGATGTCCAGCAGCGGGTACGCGAGCGACAGCGCGGTGTGCGCGACGCTCGGCCCGTCGAACTTGGCCGCCTGGGCGAGCGCCAGGCTCCACGACAGCGTGAGCAGCGAGCCGCCGATCAGCCAGGCGTCGAGCGCGAGGCAGACCCAACCGGCCTTTGTCACCGGTCGCTTGGCGAGCACCAGGAGCCCCACGATCGCGGGCGGGGCGAAGCACAGGAAGAACAGGTCGGCATAGCTGGGAGTCGGCACCTGCTGCCCCAGGACCACCTCATACCACCCCCAGACCGCGTTGCCCAGGGCGGCCATCGCCGAGGAGAGGGCGAACAGCATCCAGGCGGGTCGAAAGCGGACACGGCGGCTGCGGGCGTACAGGAACAGCGACACGGCGGCGGTGCCCGCCGCGGCGCTCAGGCCGAAGTCACCCATGATCAGCGCGATGTCGTCCGAACCCCAGTCGAGCGCGGAACCGACGGCGTATCCCGCGCAGACCAGGGCCAGGACGAGTTGGGGGACCAGGCCGGGTCCCCGGCCGGTGGCCGGCGGACGCGGCAGCAGTGTCCCTGGCGAAGGCGGTACCCGCAGCACTCCGTCGAGGGTGGCCGTGGGAGGCAGGGGCGAGCTCACCGGGCCCACCCGGTCCGCGTCGCTCCCAGGTCCCTCGGCTCCCGGCGCGCTGGGTGCGCATGCCTCCGGCGGCTGCTGTGCCTGCGGTGGTGATGGCTGTGGCGGCAGCTGTGACTGCCGTGGTGACCGCGTCTGCGCGCGGCCGTACGCCAGGGTCGCCTCCGGCGGCCCCGTCGCGTCGGATCGCTCGCCCATAGGCCGTGCATCGCCCGTCGCCCCCCTCACAGTCTGAAATGTTCATCCCCGGCGCCGAACGGTGCGCGGCGCATCCCCTGCTCGGGACGATACACCAGTCTCGTCACTCAGGGACATAGTTCCTCTACGCTCCGTGACGACCAGCGGGAATGTGAGCACGGACCGCGTCCGCAAGGTTGCGGAGGGTACCGGAAACGGATTACACGCCCGTTGCGCCCGTCGCGCGGGGCGCGAGCGGGACGCTCAAGTCGTCGGGGTCACGCGCCGGTTGCGCCTGTCGTAAGGATCACGTTGCGCAGCGGCTCCCGGTTCACGAATCGGGTCAACTGGTCCACCAGCAGTCGCTTGGCGCGGGGCAGGAACGCGGACGTGGGGCCGCCGACATGGGGGCTGATGAGGACTCCGGGCGCGCGCCACAAGGGGTGTTCGCGGGGCAGCGGCTCGGGGTCGGTGACATCGAGGGCGGCGGTGATGCGGCCGGTCTCCACTTCGGCGAGCAGGGCCTTGGTGTCGACGACGGGGCCGCGGGAAACATTCACGAGGAGCGCGCCGTCCTTCATCCGTGCAAGGAAGTCGGCGCCTGCGAGGCCGCGGGTGGCCTCGGTGAGGGGGGTGACCAGGACGACGACATCCGCTTCGGGGAGCAGGGCGGGCAGATCGGTGAGCGGATGCACCGGGCCGCGCGCCGTGGTGCGCTCAGAGCGCGCGACGCGCGCCACCCGCGCCACCTCGAACGGAACGAGCCGGTCCTCGATGGCGGATCCGATCGACCCGTACCCCACGATGAGGACGTTCTTGTCGGCCAGCGCGGGCCGGAACCCGCCGAGCCACTCCCCGCGGCCCTGGGCGCGCACGAAGTCGGGGACGCCGCGCAGCGACGCGAGGATCAGCGTGAGCGCGAGCTCGGCGGTGCTCGCCTCGTGCACCCCGCGCGCGTTGCACACCTGCACGCCGGGACGCAGATGCTTCAGACCGGGCTCCAGGCTGTCGATGCCGGCCGACAGGGTCTGTACGACCTGCACGCCACTCAACTGGGGCAGCGGACGTACGCCCACCTCACTGGGCTTCATGTAGGGAACGACGTAGTAGACGCAGTCGGCCGGGTCCGCGGGGAACTCGTCGTCGCCGTCCCAGAAGCGGTAGTTGGGGCCTTCGGGAAGCCCCTCGATGGTGTCGGGCGGGATGGAAAGCCACACGTCAGCAGTCATGTCAGGAGGCTATGTCAGGCCCACGGGAGTGCAGAGGTTAGGTTGGGGGCCGGAGAGGGAGGGTCACGAGCAGGTGGAGCGCAGGACGATCGGCGCGGGGGCACTCGCGGTGGGGGCCGTCGGACTCGGGTGCATGCCGATGAGCTGGGCGTACAGCGGGTCGCGGCAGCGGGGCGACGCGTCGCTCAGGGCGGTGCACCGGGCGCTGGACGCGGGCTCGACGCTTCTCGACACGGCCGACATGTACGGCCCGTTCACCAACGAGCTGCTGGTGGGGCGGGCGTTGAAGGAGCGCCGCGAGGACGCCTTCGTGTCCACGAAGGTCGGGCTGCTGGTGGGTGAACAGCACATCGTGGCCAACGGCCGCCCCGGCTATGTGAAGCGCGCCTGCGACGCGTCCCTGCGGCGGCTGCAGACGGACGTCATCGACCTCTACCAGCTGCACCGTGAGGACCCCGAGGTCCCCGTCGAGGAGACATGGGGCGCGATGGCGGAGCTCGTCCAGGCCGGAAAGGTAAGGGCGTTGGGGCTGTGCGCGGTCGGCGCCCGGGGTGGCCGCCGTTCCGGCGGGCGGCTGCACGACGCGACGATCAGGCAGCTGCAGCGGGTGCAGCAGGTGTTCCCGGTGAGCGCGGTGGAGGCCGAGTTGTCGGTGTGGTCGCCGGAGGCGCTGGAGTCGCTGCTGCCGTGGTGCGAGGCGCGCGGCGTCGGCTTCCTGGCCGCGATGCCGCTCGGCAACGGCTTCCTGACCGGAACACTCACCCCCGGCCAGGGCTTCGAACCGGACGACGTGCGCGCCCGCCACCCCCGCTTCACCGCCGAGATGATGGCCGCGAACCAGCCGATCGTGGCCGGCCTGCGCCGGATCGCGGCCCGGCACGGCGACGAGGTCACGCCCGCCCAGGTGGCCCTGGCCTGGGTGCTGGCGCAGGGGCGGCACGTGGTCCCGGTCCCGGGCACCAAACAGGAGCGCTGGGCGACGGAGAACGCGGCGTCCACGGCTCTGCGGCTGACGCCGGAGGATCTGTCCGAAGTGGCGGAGCTGCCGGGCGCACGGGGATCCTGGGACTGAAAGACAGCGGTCGCAGGTCCGAAAGCAGCGGGTGGGCGCGGTGCCGGAGACCCGGGATCGCCCGACCGGGAACCTGCGAGGCGCGAGCGGTGTAAGACAAGTAGAACCTGCCGCTGGACCGCCGCCCGAAGGGACCAAGATCGTGCTACGACGAGCTGTGCCGGCCGTGCTGGCCACGACCGCGCTCCTGCTGACGGCCGGCTGTTCCTCCGGCGGAGGGTCCGGGGGCAGCGGTGACAGTACGGCGCCGGGGAGCACCACCGCGAACTCGTCCCCGTCGGAACAGGCCGCCGAACAGGCCCCGCCCGCCAAGGGCTCCGTCAAGGTGCTGCGCACGGTCAGCACCGGCCTCAACACCCCCTGGGGCCTCGCCCCGCTGCCCGGCGGGAGCCTGCTCGTCTCCTCCCGGGACCAGGGGACGATCACGAAGGTCGACGAGAAGACGGGCCGGAAGACCGAGCTGGGCAAGGTGTCCGGGGTCTCCCCCGCGGGAGAGGGCGGCCTCCTCGGCATCGCGCTCTCGCCGGACTACGCCTCGGACCACATGATCTACGCGTACTTCACCTCGGCCTCGGACAACCGCATCGTCCGCATGCTGTACGACGCGAAGAAGCCGTCCGGCGAACAGCTGGGCGCGCCCGACACGATCTTCAAGGGCATCCCCAAGGGCTATATCCACAACGGCGGCCGGATCGCCTTCGGCCCGGACAAGATGCTGTACGCGGGCACCGGCGAAAGCGGGAACCGCGGCCTCGCCCAGGACAAGAACTCCCTGGGCGGCAAGATCCTCCGCCTGACCCCGGAGGGCGATCCGGCCCCCGGCAACCCGTTCCCGGACTCCCCCGTCTACACCTACGGCCACCGCAATGTGCAGGGCCTGGCCTGGGACCCCGAACAGCGCCTGTTCGCCTCGGAGTTCGGCCAGGACACCTGGGACGAGCTGAACGCGATCAAGCCGGGCGACAACTACGGCTGGCCGGACGCCGAGGGCAAGTCGTCCGACCCCGAGTTCCACAACCCGATAGCCCAGTGGCACACGGACGACGCCTCCCCCAGCGGCATCGCCTACGCCGAGGGCTCGATCTGGATGGCGGCTCTGAAGGGCCGGCGCCTGTGGCGCATCCCCCTGAAGGGCACGGAGGCCTCGGCGGCCCCGCAGGCGTTCCTCACCGGCGAGTACGGCCGACTTCGTACGGTGGTCCCGGCGGGCGGCGACAAGCTGTGGCTGACGACCAGCAACACGGACGGGCGGGGAAACCCGAAGTCCGGGGACGACCGAATACTGGAGCTGCAGGTCGGCTAGGACTTCCGGGGCTCACTCGTCGGCGGGAGGTGTCTCGTCCTCCTGCTGGGGCGGCCGTACGACCACCTTCCCGGACTCGAGATCTATCGGCCCGCGCCCGGGGTCGTTGTCCCCGACGTCCTCGCGGGTCAGTTCCAGTCGCTTCTCTTCGTCGTGGGTGTGTTTGCGGCTGGGTGCGAAGAGTTCCTCGAAGGCGTTGAACATCGCGCTCCCTTCAGTGGCTGCTCCGTCATCCGGCGATCAGCCGGTCGGCGTCCTCCGGCGGGAAGAGGCTCAACCGGTGCGCCATCGCCGCCGCCTCTCCCCTTCCTGAGACGCCGAGCTTGGCCAGAATGTTCGAGACGTGGACGCTGGCCGTCTTCGGGGAGATGAAGAGTTCCTCCGCGATCTGGCGATTGGTGCGGCCGGCGGCGACCAGGCGCAGGACGTCGCGTTCCCGGCCGGTGAGGCCGAGGGCCTCGACGGGGTCGGCGGGCCGCTGCTCCGGGACGTGGTTCAGGGCGAGGCGGGCGCGCTGCGCGAGCAGGGCGACGGCATCGGCGAGCGGGCGGGCGCCGAGGTGGCCGGCCACGGCGTGGGCCAGGCGCAGCAGCTCGGTGGCGCGGTCGCGCTCGTCGTCGCCGCCGGCCGCGAGCAGGGCTTCGGCGAGGCGGTGGCGGACGCGGGCGAGGTCGTAGGGGCGGTCCAGGCATTCGAAGGCGGTGACAACGTCGGACCAGGTGTCGGCGGTGTCGCGGCCCTCGGCGCGGGCGAGTTCGGCGCGGACCCACTGCTCGTGGGCGAGCCAGACGGGGGCGCCGGTGGTGGTCTTCTTGGCGGCCTCGCGGAGGCGTTCGAGAGCCTCGGCGCGGCCCCGTGCCACGGCCGGCACGGCACGGGCGTCGGCCTCGGCGACGGCGGCGGTGAGGAGCAGGGGCCAACCGTAGTCCTGGGTGCCGGGCGGGAGGTCAGTGGTGAGGACGCGGGCGAGTTCAGCGCGGGCGTCGAGGAGCCGGCCCTCGGCAGCCGCGACGCCGACCGCGAGGCAGGAAAGGGGCAGCGACTGCTGAGGCATGGGGTCGTGAGTGCCGAAGTATCCGTGGGCGCCGTCCAGTTGGCGGGCAGCCTCGGCCACATCGCCCCGGCCCAGGGCGACCTGGGCCAGGCACATGGCTCCCGTGCCCTGGGGTTTGGCGTTTCGTCCCCAGCGCAGTGTGTTCTCCGCGGCCTCGGCCGCCTCGTCCCAACGGCCGAGCGCGTACAGCGAGTTGGAGAGGTTGGCCCACACCCAGGCCTCGGAGTTCAGCAGCCCGAACCTCCGCGTGTAGACGATCCCCTCCTCCAGGATCGGGACCGCCTCGCGTGAACGCCCCACCGAGTCGAGCTCCGAAGGCAGGTTGACGTAGGCGCGCCCCGCGACATAGGCGATGCCGTCCTCCACCGCCCGTTCCTTGACCTCGTACATTGCCGCGAGTCCCGCGTCGGCGTCACCCGCGTCGACCATCAAGCCGCCGAGCGTGAGCCGCGCGTTCATCTCCGTCTCCCGGGCACCCACCATGCGCGCGTACTCCACTGCGCGCTCGGCCGCGTGAAAGGCGTCCGGACCGGGTGCGCGCAGCATCGACCAGCCGGCGACGGCGGCCAGCACCTCGGCGTGCACCTCCGAAGGCGGCAGGCCTCGCACCAGTTCCTGGGCGGTGGCGAGTTCATTCCAGCCGTCACCACGGCCCTGGCTCTGCACCAGCATGGAGCGCTGTGTCCAGAACCAGGCGGCGCGCAGGGGGTCGCCCTCGTCCTCCAGGAGGTGCAGCGCCCGCTTGGTGATCTTCAGGGCGCGCTCGCGCTCACCGCTCAGCCGGCCCGCCACCGCCGCCTCGGCCATGAGGTCGACGTAGCGCAGCGGTGTGGTGGCGGGGTCGCAGCCGCAGGGAGGGTAGACCTCGGTGTAGTCGATGGGCCGCAGCTGGTCCCGTACGTCCTCGGGGGCGGTGTCCCACAGCTCCATCGCCCGCTCCAGGAGCCGGAGTTGCTCGCTGTAGGCGTGGCGGGAGCGGGCCTCGACGGAGGCGTCCAGGACGGCGGGGAGGGCCTTGGCGGCGTTGTGGGCGTGGTACCAGTAGCTGGCCAGGCGCATCACGCGCTCTTCGGCGGGGACCAGCGCCGGGCCGGCCTCCAGGGCCTCGGCGTAGCGGCGGTTGAGGCGGGAGCGTTCGCCGGGCAGCAGGTCGTCGCTGACGGCCTCGCGGACCAGGGAGTGGCGGAAGCGGTAGCCGTCGCCGGCGGGCGTGGCCAGCAGGATGTTGGCGTTCACGGCGGCCCGCAGCGCCTCGATGAGGTCGTCCTCGGCGAGCCAGGCGACGGCGGCGAGCAGCCGGTACTCGACGGTGGAGCCGCCCTCGGCGACGATCCGGGCGACCCGCTGGGCGATCTCGGGCAGTCCCTCGACACGGACCAGCAGCAGGTCCCGGAGGGAGTCGGTGAGGCCCGTGCCGCAGCCCTCGGTGGCGCAGACGGCGAGTTCCTCGACGAAGAAGGCGTTGCCGTCGGAGCGTTCGAAGATGTCGTCGACCTGGGTGGGGTCGGGTTCGGCGGCGAGGATGCCGGCTATCTGGCGGCCGACCTCCTCCCGGTTGAAGCGGGCGAGTTCGACACGGCGGACGGTGCGCAGCCGGTCTAGTTCGGCGAGCAGGGGGCGCAGCGGGTGGCGGCGGTGGATGTCGTCGGCGCGGTAGGTGGCGAGGACGACGAGGCGGCCGGTGCGCAGGGTGCGGAAGAGGTAGGCGAGGAGGTGCCGGGTGGAGGCGTCGGCCCAGTGCAGGTCCTCCAGGGCGACGACGACGGTGCGGTCGGCGGCGACGCGCTCCAGGACGCGGGCGGTGAGTTCGAAGAGGCGGGCCATGCCCTCCTCGTCGTGCCGCCCTCCGGAGGCTTCGCCCAGCTCGGGCAGGAGCCGGGTGAGTTCCTCCTCCTGGCCGGCGGCCGCGGCGGCGAGCTGGTCGGGCAGTTCACGGCGCAGGGCGCGCAGGGCGGTGGAGAACGGTGCGAAGGGCAGCCCGTCGGCACCGATCTCGACACAGCCGCCGAGCGCGACGACGGCGCCCGCGCGGCAGGCCGCCGTGGCGAACTCCTCGACCAGCCGGGTCTTGCCGACCCCGGCCTCCCCGCCGATCAGCAGCGCCTGCGGCTCGCCCGCGGCGGCGCGGGCGAGCGCATCGTTCAGCGTCTGAAGCTCTTCGGTGCGGCCGACGAACACCGGGCTGACGGATCTGGTCTCCACGAGCCCGAGCATCGCACGGGGGTCTGGCGACGCGGCACCGGTTTTCAGTGGGCCGGTGTGGTGCTCGTTGCCCGGCGGTGGTGGTGCCGTCTGCTGGGGGCTGCTGTCTTTGGGAGGGTGCTTCGGCCCTGAAGGGGCCTCGTCCTCAAACGCCGGACGGGCTGAAAGATCCCGCCCGGCGTTGGCCGCTTTCACGCCGCGCGGGCGGACCGAAGCCGGCGAAGGCGTGGGCTATGGCTTTCCTCCTCGGCGGCGCGGCTTGCGGCCTCGCGGCGGGCGGCGCGGCGGCCGCGGACGGCCTCGCGGGCCAGCCGCTCGTGCTCGGCCCGGCGGATCAGTTCGGCGGAGCGGAACTGGGAGATCTCGTACTCGTACATGGTGTGTCCCTTGTGAGAGGCGGTTTCCGGCTTCGCTTGCTGCGATGCCTCAACCTTCGTCTCCAAGGGGGGTGCGCCACATCGGGAGAGTTCCGCATCTTCGGCACCGCCCGGGGCCTTAGATGTGCCTGAGGGGCCTCAGGGCATCCGTAAGGTGCTTACGGATGCCCTAAGCCCCCTCAGGACCTGCGGTGGTTCAGCTGGTGGAGGGCAGCCCGAGCAGGATGTCGGTGTACTTGAGGACGGCCAGGAGCAGGCCGATGACGCCGAGCGCCACGCCTCCCCAGGCGACCGACTTGATCCAGGCCGGCTGCGGCTTGCCGGGCGCACCGAACGCGGGCCGGGCGAGCACCACGACGCCGACGACCAGCGCGAGCAGCGCGAACAGGCCACCCCACAGGGCGCTGGTCTGCCAGGCGTCGCCGTAGACCTCCTTGACCTGCTTGGCGACGGTCGCGGTCTGCGAGGTCTGCAGCTGGCCGACGAGCGTCTCGCGCGCCGCGGCCACCGTGCCGATCCAGCTGCCGGTCAGCGAGACGATGCCGAGCGCGGCGGAGACGACGGCGCCGGCGCCCTGGCCGACGCCGGAGGGGCCCGCCTCCTCGTCCTCGGCGAGGGCAAGCTCTTCGTCCTCGACCGCGTCCTCGGCGGCCTCGGCCTCGGCGCCGTCCGCCTTGGTCGCGGCCTCGGTCCCGGTCACCTCGTCGGCCTTGGTGACGTCCACCTTCTCCTCGTCGGTCGTGGCCTCGGCGCCTGCCGCTGCGCCGGTCTCGTCAACTGTCTTGGTTCCCATGTCCGGCACCGTACGGATCCTGTCTGAGAGACGTCTTAATGATCGTTCTGCGCGGCACGCGCGCGTGCTTCACGCGATTCGGGGGCGAGGATCGACCACACCTCCAGGTCGTGCCGTACGCCACCATAGGGGTGCGCCTCCCGCCGTACCCCATCGCGGGTCATGCCCAGGCGCCGGGCGACGTTCAGGCTCGGTGTGTTGCCCGCGGCGGCGACCCACTCGATGCGGTGGATGCCGCGTTCCTCGACCGCCCAGTCGATGAGCACCCGCATGGCCCGGGTGATCAGCCCGCGGCCCGTCGCGGCGGGCTCCAGCCAGCAGCCGACCTCGGCGTTGCCGCTCTCCGCGTCGAAGTTCAGCGTGAGCACACCGCCCACGAGCTTTCCGTCCAGCCAGATGCCGTGCAGCGAGGCGGTGTCGGCGGCGCGCATGTCTGCGTACCGCTGGAGCGCCTCCCGCGCGGAGGGCACGTCGACGGCCTTGGAGCCGAACGCGATGAACTGCCCGATGAACTCCCGTCCGCGCTCCAGATGCGCCAGGAACTCCTCGGCGTGCCAGGGCTCCAGGGGACGCAGTTCGGCATCGTCACCCAGAGGTATCGCGTACATCCTCTTCCCGCCCCTTCGCCAGTACGTCCGCCACCTCGGCGTCCGTCGCAGCGGCCAGCCTTTCATGGGCGGCGCGGGCCTCGGGCGGTTCGATGCTGATGCGGGGCAGGCGCTGGTCGAGCCATCGAGGGAGCCACCAGTTGGCGCCGCCGAGCATGTGCATGAGGGCCGGCACGAGCAGGGTGCGCAGCACAAAGGCGTCGAGGGCGACGGCGGAGGCGAGCGCGATGCCGAACATGGCGATCACACGGTCGCCGCTGAGCACGAAGGCGAGGAAGACCGAGATCATGATGACCGCGGCGGAGTTGATCACCCGGCTGGTCTCGGCGAGGCCGACCCGGACGGCGCGCCGGTTGTCGCCGGTCTCCAGCCACTCCTCGTACATCCGGCTGACCAGGAAGACCTGGTAGTCCATGGAGAGCCCGAAGAGAACGGACACCATGATCACGGGGAGGAAGGGCTCGATCGGCCCGGCCCGGCCGAGGCCCAGCAGCTCGCTGCCCCAGCCCCACTGAAAGATCACAACGACGACGCCGAAGGCGGCGGCGACGGCCGCGACATTCATCGCGGCGGCCTTCACCGGGATACCGATGGACCGGAACGCGAGCAGCAGGAGCAGACAGCCGAGGCCGATGACGACGCCCACGAACAGGGGCAGCTTGCCGACGATGACGTCGGCGAAGTCGTCGTAGCTGGCGGTCACACCGCCGACCTTCAGGTCGAGCGTGGTGCCGGTCTCGGCGCGTGGCAGCACCTCGGTGCGCAGCCGGTCGACCAGGTCGCTGGTCTTCTGCGACTGGGGCGCCGACTCCGGGACGATCGTGAAGTACGCCGTGTCACTGGCGCCGTTGTACGTCACCGGGGTCACCGACGCGACGCCCTCGGTGGTGCGGATGGTGGCGTCGAGGTTGTCGAGGGTGAGCTTGTCCTCGGCGCCGTCGACGCGCGTCACCACCGTCAGCGGGCCGTTGACGCCGGGCCCGAAGCCGTCGGCGAGAAGGTCGTACGCCTGCCTCGTGGTCGACGTCTTGGGGTCGTTGCCCTGGTCTGAGGTGCCCAGGTGCAGAGAGAGCGTGGGCAGCGCCAGGACGGCCATGACGACCAGGGCGACGATGCCGAGCACCTTGGGATGGCGCTCCACGAACGCCGACCAGCGGTGGGCGAACCCGGTCGGCAGCTCGGGCTGCGGCCCGTGCTCCTCCAGATGGCGCCGCTCGCGCCGGCTCAGGGCGCGCGGGCCGATGAAGGACAGCAGGGCGGGGAGCAGGGTGACGGATGCGGCGACCGTCAGGACGACGGTCAGGGAGGCGGCGATCGCCACACCGTTGAGGAAGCTGAGCCTGAGGATCAGCATCCCCAGCAGGGCGATGCAAACCGTGGCACCTGCGAAGACCACGGCGCGTCCCGTAGTGGCTACGGCATTGGTGACCGCTTCGTTGACGGACAGTCCGCGTTTGAGTCCGCGCCGGTGTCTGGTCACGATGAACAGCGCATAGTCGATGCCTACGCCGAGTCCGATCAGCATGCCGAGCATGGGCGCGAAGTCGGCGACGGTCATGGCGTGCCCGAGCAGCACGATCGCGCCGTACGCGGTCCCGACGCTCACCAGCGCGGTCGCGATGGGCAGCGTCGAGGCGGCGAGCGAGCCGAAGGCGAGGAACAGGACGACGGCGGCGACGATCACGCCGACCACCTCGGCCAGGTGCCCGCCCGAGGACTCGGTGAGCCCGACGGCGCTGCCGCCCAGCTCCACCTGGAGCCCGTCGGCCCGGGCCGCCTCGGCCGCCTTGACGACGGCCTCGGCCTGGGGCTTCTTGATGTCCTCGGCCCGGTCATCGAAGGTGACCGTGGCGTACGCCGTGTGCCCGTCGGCGCTGATCCGGCCCGCGCCCTGACCGTCGTAAGGACTGACGACGGAGGCCACTCCGGGCAGGTCCGCGATCTTGTCCAGGGTCTCGGTCATCGTCTGTTCGACGTCGGCGGCGCGGACGGTGCCGGACGTGGTGTGCCAGACAACGGTGTCGCCGTCGCCGCCGGATCCCGGGAAGCCGTTCTGCAGCAGCTGCATGGCCCGGCCGGACTCGGTGCCGGGAGCCTCGTAGTTGTTCGAGTACGCCGAGCCGGTGACGGCGGCGGCCGCGCTCACCCCGCCGAAGGCGAGGAGCCACAGCAGTACCGCGACAAGGCGGTGCCGAACACACCAGCGTGCAAGGGCTGCCACGAACGAGCTCCCGGAGGATGATTTGTGGATCTTTGACCGGGAACAGTCGTGAAACTGTCGTTCACAAGATGAACAGCCCGCAAAGAACGCATGAGCAATGCGAAGACCACTCTTGCAGGCAGAAGTGATCATTTATGCCGTTCGTGGGTTTGTTCACACGAATGGGAGGCAGATCACAGGACAGTAACGACAACTCTGTCACCTCAGTCGAACTGGTCCCCCAGCGCCATCACCATCGCCCCGATGATCAGCAGCCACAGTGCCCGGCGGGTGTGCCCCCGCGAGCCCAGCACGGAGGCCAGTGCGCAGACGGCGGCCCCGAAGGCGTAGGCGGCGGGCACCATCGCCGGAGCGGATCCGGAGGCTCGCAGCACGGAGGCGGCCAGGCCCGCGAGGGCCAGCAGCGCTCCGGTCCCGGCCGCAGTCCAGCGGGCCCGGCGCGCGTCCACGACATCCGTGTCCGGTATCTCGGAATCAACGCGTCCGTCCATGGCGGGCGAGCGTAGCGCCTCCCGCTCAGAAACCGGGTGCGGGGCGTCCACGGCAGTTGTTACCGTCCGCCCGTCAGCCGTCCCCGGCTCCTCGCCGATGACCGAAGCGGGTGCATTGTTTGAAGGTCCGACCGAGCTCCTACGCATCTCCTTCCACTACGAAGATCCCAAGGAGCCCGTTCACCGATGTCCGACATCAGGACCACGAACGACGACCTGACTGACCGCCTGACCCACCCCGACCACCCCCGCAGCAGCCGCTACGACGCCCGCTGGACCGTCGAGAACCAGATGGGCCCGAACGCCCTGTGGCTGCTGGAGTGGCTGGCCCCCGCGCTCGGCCTGGCGGAGCTGCGCCCCGGCGCCCGCGTCCTCGACCTGGGCTGCGGCCGCGCAATGACGTCCGTCTTCCTGGCCAGGGAGTACGACGTCCAGGTCACCGCGGCCGACCTGTGGGTGAAACCCGACGAGAACGCCGTACGGATCGCGGAGGCGGGCGTCGCCGACCGGGTGCTGCCCGTGCACGCCGAGGCACACGACCTGCCCTTCGGCGAGAGCACCTTCGACGCGATCGTGTCCGTCGACGCCTATCAGTACTTCGGCACCAGCGACCTCTATCTGCCCACGCTGACACGGCTGTTGAAGCCGGGCGGGCGGATCGGGATCGTCGTACCTGCACTTCGCGAGGAACCGGCGGGCACCGAGCCGCCGGAGCATCTCAGGCCCTGGTGGGAGCCCGACTTCTGGTGCTTCCACTCCCCCGGCTGGTGGCGGCGCCACTGGACCCGCAGCGGGGCCGTCGAGGTCGAGGCGGCCGACTGGCAGCCGGACGGCTGGCGGGACTGGCTGCTGTGGTGCGAGGTGGTCGCCGAGGAGAGCCCGGAGGAGTTCCATCGCACGATGGCCCGCCGGGTCGGCGAAATGGTGCGGGCGGACGAGGGCCGCGCGCTGGGATTCGTACGGGTCGTGGGGCGCCGTAAGTAAGCATGCATACGGCCCCGGAGGGCATCCCTCCGGGGCCGTACCGCGTACTGGGGCTCAGCCCTCGCTGACGCCCAGCTTCTCCAGGATCAGCTCCTTGACGCGGGCCGCGTCCGCCTGACCCCGGGTTGCCTTCATGACCGCGCCGACCAGGGCGCCGGCCGCGGCCACCTTGCCGCCGCGGATCTTGTCGGCGATGCCCGGGTTGCCGGCGATGGCCTCGTCGACCGCCGTGCCCAGCGCCGAGTCGTCGGAGACGACCTTCAGACCGCGCTTGTCGACGACCTCGTCCGGGGTGCCCTCGCCCGCGAGAACGCCTTCGATGACCTGGCGGGCCAGCTTGTCGTTCAGGTCACCGGAGTTGACCAGCGCGGTGACCCGGGCGACCTGCTCCGGCGTGATCGCCAGCTCGTCGAGCGAGGTGCCCGACTCGTTGGCGCTGCGCGCCAGTTCGCCCATCCACCACTTGCGGGCGGAGGCGGCGTCGGCACCGGCGTCGATCGTGGCGACGATCGGGTCCAGCGCACCGGCGTTGAGGATCGCCTGCATGTCGGTGGCGGAGATGCCCCACTCGGCGAGCAGCCGGGTGCGGCGGGCCAGCGGCATCTCGGGGAGCGCCGCCCGGATCTCCTCGACCCACTCGCGCGAGGGTGCCACCGGCACCAGGTCCGGCTCGGGGAAGTACCGGTAGTCCTCGGCCTCTTCCTTCACGCGGCCGGAGGTCGTCGACCCCGTGTCCTCGTGGAAGTGCCGGGTCTCCTGGATGATCTTGCCGCCGCTGTTCAGCACGGCCGCGTGCCGCTGGATCTCGAAGCGGGCCGCACGCTCCACGGACCGCAGCGAGTTGACGTTCTTGGTCTCGGAACGGGTGCCGAACTTCTCGGTGCCGTTCGGGCGCAGCGACAGGTTCACGTCGCAGCGCATCTGGCCCATCTCCATACGGGCTTCCGACACACCGAGCGCCTTGATCAGCTCGCGCAGCTCACGGACGTACGTCCGGGCGACCTCGGGAGCACGCTCGCCCGCACCCTCGATCGGCTTGGTGACGATCTCGATGAGCGGGATGCCGGCCCGGTTGTAGTCGAGCAGGGAGTGGGACGCGCCGTGGATACGGCCGGTGGCGCCGCCGACATGCGTCGACTTGCCGGTGTCCTCCTCCATGTGGGCGCGCTCGATCTCCACACGGAAGGTCTCGCCGTCCTCCAGCTGTACGTCGAGGTAGCCGTTGAAGGCGATCGGCTCGTCGTACTGGGAGGTCTGGAAGTTCTTCGGCATGTCCGGATAGAAGTAGTTCTTCCGGGCAAAACGGCACCACTCGGCGATCTCGCAGTTCAGCGCGAGACCGATCTTGATCGCCGACTCGATGCCGATCGCGTTGACGACCGGGAGCGCGCCGGGCAGGCCGAGGCAGGTGGGGCAGGTCTGGGTGTTCGGCTCGGCGCCCAGCGTCGTCGAACAGCCGCAGAACATCTTGGTCTTGGTGCCGAGTTCGACATGGACCTCGAGGCCCATGACGGGGTCGTAGGACGCCAGCGCGTCCTCGTACGACTCCAGGTCGGTCGTGGTGGTCACGGTGAAACTTCCCTCTCAGCCCAGCAGGACGTCGTCGTCGCCCAGCCGCTTCAGCTCGCGGTACAGGATGGCGAGGCCGGTGACGATGCCGACGGCGGCCACCGTCGCGTCGATCAGCCGCAGCGTGTCCTGTTCGGCCTTGGCCTTCTTGATCCGCTTGGCGACACCGAACGCGCCGAAGGCGGTGGTGGCGATGGACACGTACGTACCGGACTTGGACTTCTTGAAGTCCTTGGCCTTGGTCAGTGCCTTGGTCACAGCGACGGAGCCTCCTCGAGGAGCGGGTGGCCCCACCTTTCCACGAAGGCGGCCTCGACGGCTGCGCCGACCTTGTAGAGACGGTCGTCCTTCAGCGCCGGGGCGATGATCTGCAGTCCGACCGGGAGGTTGTCCTCCGGGGCCAGACCGCAGGGCAGCGACATGGCCGCGTTGCCCGCCAGGTTGGTCGGGATGGTGCAGAGGTCGTTGAGGTACATCGCCAGCGGGTCGTCGATGCGCTCGCCGATCGCGAAGGCGGTCGTCGGGGTCGTCGGCGAGACGATCACGTCGACCTGCTCGAAGGCCTTCTCGAAGTCGCGCGTGATGAGCGTGCGGACCTTCTGCGCGGAGCCGTAATAGGCGTCGTAGTAGCCGCTCGACAGGGCGTAGGTGCCGAGGATGATGCGGCGCTTGACCTCGGGGCCGAAGCCGGCCTCGCGGGTGATCGACGTGACCTCCTCGGCGGAGTGCGAACCGTCGTCGCCGGTCCGCAGGCCGTAGCGCAGGCCGTCGAAGCGGGCGAGGTTGGAGGAGCACTCCGAGGGCGCGATCAGGTAGTACGCGGACAGTGCGAGGTCGAAGCTCGGACAGTCCAGCTCGACGATCTCGGCGCCCAGTTCCTTCAGCAGCGCGACCGACTCGTCGAACCGCTGGATGACGCCGGCCTGGTAGCCCTCACCGCGGAACTGCTTGACGACGCCGACGCGCATGCCCTCGACGCTGCCGTTGCGGGCGGCCTCGACGACCGGCGGGACCGGCGCGTCGATGGACGTGGAGTCCAGCGGGTCGTGCCCGGCGATGACCTCGTGCAGCAGCGCCGCGTCCAGGACCGTACGGGCGCAGGGTCCGCCCTGGTCGAGGGAGGAGGAGAAGGCGACCATGCCGTAACGGGAGACGGCACCGTACGTCGGCTTCACGCCCACCGTGCCGGTGACGGCGGCCGGCTGGCGGATGGAGCCGCCGGTGTCGGTGCCGATGGCGAGCGGCGCCTGGAAGGAGGCGAGGGCCGCGGAGGAGCCGCCGCCGGAGCCGCCGGGGATCCTGGTGAGGTCCCAGGGGTTGCCGGTCGGCCCGTACGCGCTGTTCTCGGTGGAGGACCCCATGGCGAACTCGTCCATGTTGGTCTTGCCGAGGATGACGACGTCAGCGGCCTTGAGCCGCTTGGTGAGGGTGGCGTCGTACGGCGGAATCCACCCCTCCAGGATCTTCGAACCGACGGTCGTCGGAACGCCCTCGGTGGTGAAGATGTCCTTGAGCGCGAGAGGGACGCCGGCCAGCGGACCGAGCTTCTCGCCCCGCTCCCGCTTCTCGTCGACGGCACGGGCCTGGGCCAGCGCGCCCTCGCGGTCGACGTGCAGGAAGGCGTGCACCTTCTCGTCGACGGCCTCGATACGGGCCAGATGGGCCTCGGCGACCTGGACGGCCGTGAGCTCGCCCGAGGCGATCTTCGCGGCGGTCTCGGCCGCGGTGAGCTTGATGATGTTGACGTGGTCCGTCATGGCGATTAGTCCTCCCCCAGGATCTGCGGCACCTTGAAACGCTGCTGCTCCTGGGCCGGGGCGCCGGAGAGCGCCTGCTCGGGGGTGAGCGACGGACGGACCTCGTCCGCCCGCATGACGTTCGTCAGCGGGAGCGGGTGCGAGGTCGGCGGTACGTCTTGGTCGGCGACCTCGCTGACGCGGGCCACCGCGCCGATGATGTCGTCCAGCTGTCCCGCGAAGTGTTCGAGCTCTTCGGGCTTCAGCTCCAGACGCGCCAGCCGGGCGAGGTGGGCGACCTCCTCGCGCGTGATGCCAGGCATGCAGCGTTCCTCTGGGGTGAGTGTGTGATTTGGGCCTACGACAGGTCCTAATCCTATGGGGCAGGGCCGGGTGGCCGTGAAACGGTTTCCCGGACCCTGCGCCCATCAGGGCCGCGGCGAGTCAGCGGCGCCCGTCCCAGGCCTCGCTCCTCAGGAAGTGGTTGTCGCTGATCGGGCATTTCACGGCGGGGTGAGTGGCGCTTCGCCGGAGATGCCGCGGTGGGCCGTCGATCGTCTGCAGCGACGTCGTGGCCGGTCGCGCCCACGCGGCGGAGCCGCATGTCGATACAGGGTGGCCCGGGTGACCGGGCAACCCACACAGGCGGCGTCCGGTGGGCTACTCGTCGGTCGCCGCCGCCGGCAGGGCCGCACGAGGTCGTTGCCATCCCCGCGAACCCCGCGCCCGCAGCCACGCCGTCGTCTCGTCGGCCGGCATTGCCGCGGCCACCAGCCATCCCTGTACGGCGTCGCAGCCCAGGTCGCGCAGCCGTTCCCAGGTCTCGTCGTCCTCGACGCCCTCGGCGACGACGAGCAGGCCCAGGGAATGGGCGAGGTCGACCGTGCAGCGGACGATCTCCGCGTCCTCCGCGTCGACGGCCAGCCGGGCCACGAAGGAGCGGTCGATCTTCAGCTCGCTGACCGGAAGCCGCCGCAGATGCACCAGGGAGGAGTAGCCGGTGCCGAAGTCGTCGAGTGACATCTTGACGCCGTGCCCGGTCAGGCCGGCCAGTGTGTCGGCGGCACGCTGCGGGTCCTCGAGGAGGACGTGTTCCGTTATCTCCAGTTGGAGCGCTCCCGCCGGGACCCCGTGCCGGGCGAGCCGCGCGGCGACGGAGCCCGCGAAACCGGGGGTGTGGACGTCACGCGGCGAGACGTTGACCGCGACCGGCACATGCAGGCCCTGGGCCCGCCACCGGGCCACCTGAGCGAGCGCCGTCTCCAGTACGTACTCCGTGAGATGGGGCATCAGCCCCGACGACTCGGCGATCGCTATGAACTCGTCCGGCGGCACCTTCCCGCGCTCGGGATGCGCCCACCGGACCAGGGCCTCCAAGCCGACGACCTGTCCGTCGAAGCGGACCTTGGGCTGGTAGTGGAGGTGCACCTCGTGCGCGTCCAGCGCCCGGCGCAGATCACCCAGCAGTCCGAGCCGGTCCGGGGTGTTGGAGTCCCGCTTGGACTCGTACACCTCGACGCCCGTACGGTCCCGCTTCGCCTGGTACATCGCCACGTCTGCCCGCCGCAGCAGCCCCTCGGCGTCCAGCGCATGGTCCGGGAAGACGGCGACGCCCGCACTGGCCTCCAGGACGAGGGTGAGCCCGTCGAGGTCAAGCGGGGAGCTGAGCGCGGCGACGAGGCCCCGGGCGACCCGGGTCGCGGAGGTCGTGGAGTCGGCGACCGGCAGTAAAACGGCGAACTCGTCACCGCCGAGCCGGGCGGCCTCCGCTCCGCGCGGCAGGGCGAGGCGCAGCCGGTCGGCTATCTGCAGAAGCAGCCGGTCACCGGCAAGATGCCCCAGGGTGTCGTTGACCGAGCGGAAGCGGTCCAGGTCGATCAGCATCAGGGCGGCGCGGGCGCCGATGCGTTCGGCGTCGTCCAGCGCGGTCCAGATGCGCTCCAGCAGCCACTGCCGGTTGGGCAGCCCGGTGAGCGGGTCGCGCAGCTGCTCCTCGGCCCGGGCGCGGGCTATCCACAGGGTGGAGTCGAGGGCGATCAGCGGGATGGCGAACAGCGGCAGCAGCACCGGCTGGGCGACGGCGACCACACAGACCAGCGGGGCGATGCCGAGCAGCGCGACCGCGACCAGGCCCTGTCTGACCAGGGCGGTGCGGGCGACGGTGGGCAGGCCGCCGCGCGGGGCGTGCAGATACCAGAGCAGGGTGCGGGTGACCAGGAGGTACGCGGTGGCGACCAGCACCACCTCGGGGGCGGTGTAGAGGGTCCAGGAGTCAGGGATCCAGGGCGTCTCCACGGACGGCACACGTCCGAAGGCGCCGAGCACCAGGGCTCCGGCCCCGATGCCGAGGATGTCCACCGAGCCGTGCAGCACGCCCTGGCGCCAGCGGTTGCGGCGGGCTATGCCGACCAGCACGACGACGGTGAGGCTGACCATTCCGGCCGGCACCCAGCCGTACAGCATCAGGACGGCGAGGGTGAGGGCGGCGCCGGAGCCGGTGCCGCCCCACCAGCGGGAGCGGCCGAGCATGACCAGGTGGCCGACGATGATGCCGGTCAGCACGGCCAGGGCCCAGCCGACGGCGCCGGCTGGGAAGAGCGCATGGGTCCCGGTGAACCCCCGGTAGAAGCCCGCGCCGAGGACGAAGGCGGCCGCCGCGACGACCGCTGCGGGCAGCGCGGGCCAGGACAGGTGCCGTTCGTGTTCGGGGTCCGTCAGTCCGGGAGGGTGGTCGACCGTGAGGTGCGGGGCGCGCCCGTCCGTCACGGTGTACTGTCCGGTGGCGCGCCCCTCCGCACCCGGACGCTCCGAACGCCGCCCGGCCCACCGGCTCGCCCGCCATGCGCCGGTCACCCGGCGCAGGCGCAGCCGTGAGTCAGGGGCGGCGCTCTCGGTCGGTTCCATTCCCGTCCCTCTCACAGCCGGCGGTGCCCACGCCACGCGGCCCGATGCCCGACATCCATCAACGGCGCCGCGTTTGGAAAACCCTTCCCCTTGCTCGTCAAGAGCAAGGGGTTGCCCCAACCGCAGCTGGGCACGGCAGGTGCACACCTCAACAGTAGGCCGCAGAAGGCTTCCACGGGCAGCGGTCGTAGACGGTTGCCCGAATGCACCCCGGCCACCCGTATGCATCTGGTATGCGCCGATCAGGTGGTCTTCAATCGCTATTCCGCTGTGGGAAGCGCAACTTCGGCCGCCGCGTCCGGTCCCTGTTCGAGTAGGACGTTGAAGCCCTCCTCGTTCAGAACAGGCACCTTGAGCTGCATCGCCTTGTCGTGCTTCGACCCGGGATTGTCACCCACCACGACGAAAGACGTCTTCTTCGAAACAGACCCGGTCACTTTCGCCCCGCGGCTCTGCAGTGCCTCCTTGGCGCCGTCGCGGGTGAAGTGTTCGAGGGTGCCGGTGACCACGACGGTCAGTCCTTCGAGCGGGCGCGGGCCCTCGTCCTCGCCCGAGCCCTCCTCCTCCATGCGGACGCCGGCGGCCCGCCACTTGCGGAGGATCTCCTGGTGCCACTCCTCGGCGAACCATTCCTTGAGGGAGGCGGCGATGATCTCGCCGACACCGTCGGTGTTCGCCAGCGCCTCCTCCGTGGCCTGCTCGATGCGCTCGATCGACCGGAATTCGCGGGCCAGCGCCTCGGCGGCGACCGGTCCGACATGACGGATCGACAGCCCGGTGAGGATGCGGGCGAGCGGGCGCTCCTTGGCCGCGGCGATGTTCTCCAGCATGGCAACCGCGTTCTTCTTCGGCTCGCCCAGCTGGTTGGCGAAGACCGTGGCGACCTTCTCCTCGCCGGTCTTCGGGTCGCGCTTGGGCAGGCCGCTGTCCTGGTCTAGGACGTACGCCTTGATGGGGAGCAGTTGCTCGACGGTGAGGTCGAAGAGGTCGCCCTCGTCGGTCAGCGGCGGTTCGGCCGGCTCCAGCGGCTTGGTGAGGGCCGCGGCGGCGACGTATCCGAAGTGCTCGATGTCCAGCGCCTTGCGGCCGGCCAGGTAGAACAGCCGCTCGCGCAACTGGGCGGGGCAGGTGCGGGCGTTGGGGCAGCGCAGGTCGACGTCGCCCTCCTTCATCGGCCTGAGGGCCGTGCCGCACTCGGGGCACTCGGCCGGCATCACGAACTCGCGCTCGCTGCCGTCGCGCAGGTCGGCGACGGGGCCGAGGATCTCCGGGATGACGTCACCGGCCTTGCGCAGCACCACCGTGTCGCCGATGAGGACGCCCTTGGCCTTGACGACGTCCTGGTTGTGCAGCGTGGCGAACTCGACCTCCGAGCCGGCCACCGTGACCGGCTCGACCTGCGCGTACGGAGTGACCCGGCCCGTACGGCCCACGCCCACCCGGATGTTGATGAGCTTGGTGTTGACCTCCTCCGGCGCGTACTTGTACGCGATCGCCCAGCGCGGTGCGCGGGAGGTGGAGCCGAGGCGTCCCTGGAGCGGGATCTCGTCGAGTTTGACGACGGCGCCGTCGATCTCGTGCTCCACGGAGTGGCGGTTCTCGCCGTAGTAGGCGATGAACTCGCGTACGCCGTCGAGGTCGTCGACCACTCTGTTGTGCTTGGCGGTGGGCAGGCCCCAGGTCTTCAGCAGGTCGTAGGCCTGGGAGAGGCGGGTCATGCCCTCGAAGCCCTCCAGGGCGCCGATGCCGTGGACGACCATGTGGAGGGGGCGGGTGGCGGTGACGCGCGGGTCCTTCTGGCGCAGCGAACCGGCCGCCGCGTTGCGCGGGTTGGCGAAGGGCTTGTCGCCAGCCTCGACCAGGCGGGCGTTGAGCTCCTCGAACTTCTCCATCGGGAAGTAGACCTCGCCGCGGATCTCCACGAGGTCGGGGACGCGGTCGCCGCTCAGCCTGTCCGGAATCTCCGCGATCGTACGGACATTGGGGGTGATGTCCTCGCCCGTACGTCCGTCGCCGCGCGTCGCCGCGCGCGTGAGGCGGCCGCGCTCGTAGGTGAGGTTGACGGCGAGGCCGTCGACCTTGAGCTCGCACAGGAGGTGGTAGCCGGGCCCGCCGACGTCCTTGGCGACGCGCTCGGCCCAGGCGGCCAGTTCCTCGTCGCTGAAGGCGTTGTCGAGGGAGAGCATGCGTGAGCGGTGCTCGACGGAGGTGAACTCCGTCTCGTACGCACCCGCGACCTTCTGGGTCGGCGAGTCGGGTGTGCGCAGCTCGGGGTGGTCCTCCTCCAGCGCCTCCAGGGAACGCAGGAGCTTGTCGAACTCCGCGTCGCTGACGACCGGAGCGTCGTTCACGTAGTACCGGAAGCGGTGCTCCTCGATCTGCTCAGCGAGCTTCGCGTGCTGCTCCCGTGCCTCGGCGGGCACCGTCGTCTCCGCTTGCTTGTCGCCGGCCACCGTGTTGTCCTCCCGTTACTCTGGGTTGTCCGCGAGGGATCTCGCCGCCCGGACGCAGTGGGCGAGGGCCTTGCGCGCGTAATCCGGGGAGGCCCCCGCGAGTCCGCACGACGGCGTGATGGTGACCGCCTCCGCGAGAAGCCCCGGTTGCAGCCCCAGCCTGCGCCACAGCGTCCTGACACCCATGACGCTACCGGCAGGGTCTGACAATCGGCCGTCCGTGCCCGGTACGACACCTGCGAAGAGCCGGGTGCCCGCTTCCACCGCCTCGCCGATCGTGTCGTCGTCACGCTCGGTGAGGAGCGAGAAGTCGAAGGAGATCGCCGCCGCGCCCGCCCGGCGCAGCACGGCGAACGGGACGTCCGGTGCGCAGGAGTGGACCACGGTGGGGCCGTCGCCGTGAACCCCCACGACGTCGCGGAGGGTGGCCTCGACGAGCTGGCGGTCGACGGCGCGGTGGGTGCGGTAGCCGCTGGCGGTCTTCACGTGGCCGCGGAGTACTGCGGTGAGAGACGGTTCGTCGAGCTGCAGGACGAGCTGCGCGCCGGGGATGCGCCGCTGTACCTCCGCCAGGTGCAGCCGCAGGCCCTCGGCGAGCGAGCCGGCGAGGTCGCGGCAGGCGCCGGTGTCGGAGAGGGCCGCCTCGCCGTTCTTCAGCTCCAGGGCGGCGGCCAGCGTCCAGGGCCCCACGGCCTGCACCTTCAGCGGGCCCTCGTACCCCTGTGTGAACTCCTCGAGTGCGTCGAGGTCTTCGCCGAGCCAGGAGCGTGCGCGCTTGGTGTCCCGGCCCGGACGGTCCCCGATCCGCCAGCCGCTGGGTTCCACGCGTGCGTACAGCTCCACGAGCAGGCCGGCGGTCCTGCCGATCATGTCGGCGCCGGGGCCGCGGGCGGGCAGCTCGGGGAGGAACGGGAAGTCCTCGAACGTCCCGGTGACGGTCTTGGCGGCCTCACGGGCGTCGCCGCCGGGCATGGAGCCGACGCCGGTGGCCGGCCCGAAGGAAAGGTCTGCGTTCACACGAGAAGCCTATGTTTCCCGCCCCCGCCGCCCCTACCCGTCCCGTACCGGGGGCCAGCCCCCGGACCCCCGCTCCTCAAACGCCGGAGGGGCTGAATTTTCGCCGGCCGGGGCTTGGTCTTTCAGCCCGTCCGGCGTTTGAGGACGAGGCCGTTCAGGCCGAAGCGGGGGTCTGGGGGCGGCAGCCCCCAGGGACGGGACGGGCAGGGGCGGCGGGGGCGAGGAAAAACCGTCAGCGACCCGGCCGCACCGTCAGATCATTGACCTCCGCGTCCCGCGGCAGGTCGACGGCCATCAGGATCGTCGTCGCCACCGACTCCGGGTCGATCCACTTCGACGCGTCGTACTCCTTGCCCTCCTGCTGGTGAACCTTGGCCTGCATGGGGCTGGCGGTGCGCCCGGGGTAGACCGAGGTGACGCGGACACCGGCCGCGTGCTCCTCGTGGCGGAGCGAGTCGGCGAGGGCCTTGAGACCGTGCTTGGACGCCGCGTACGCGGACCAGTCGGCGTGGGCGTTGAGGCCCGCGCCGGAGTTGACGAAGACCACATGGCCGCGGGCGGCGCGGAGTTGGGGCAGGAAGTGACGGGTCAGCTCGGCCGGGGCGATCAGGTTGACGTTGAGCTGGTGGCGCCAGGACTTCGGGGTGAGCTCGCCCACCGGGCCCAGGTCGACCACGCCGGCGATGTGCAGCAGTGAGTCGACGCGGTCCGGGAGCGTCTGGTGGGAGAAGGCCCAGGACAGCTTGTCCGGGTCGGCCAGGTCGCCCACCAGGGTCTTCACACCGGGGTACGCCGCCGCAAGCTCCTTCGCGCGGCCCGCGTCGCGCGCGTGCAGCACGAGTTCGTCCCCGCGCGCGTGCAGGCGGCGGGCGACGGCCGCGCCGATGCCGGAGCCCGCTCCGGTGATCACATGTGTAGCCATGCCCGCCATGCTCGCATCACGCCGGTGTCATGCGACGCCCTGGCCCTCCTCCAGGTACGCCAGCGCGCCCACCGGCTCCTCCGCAAAGAACACCAGGTCGGCGAGCGGACGGGGCAGGAACCCCTCGTCCTCCATACGCCGGAACTGCTCCTTCAGGCCGTCGTAGAAGCCGGCGGTGTTGAGCAGGACCACCGGCTTGTCGGTGTGGCCGTGCTTCTTCAGTTCCAGGATCTCGGTGGCCTCGTCGAGCGTTCCGGTGCCGCCCACCATGATCACCACTGCGTCGGCCTTCTCCAGGAGCAGCTTCTTGCGCTCGGCGAGGTCCTTCGCGATCACCATCTCGTCGGCGCCAGGCCGCGCCGTGGCCGCCAGGAAGTCCACGGAGACCCCGCAGAGCCGCCCTCCCGCCTCCTGCACGCCGTCGGCGACCACCTTCATCAGGCCTACGTCGGAGCCGCCCCAGACCAGCGTGTGCCCGCCCTTGCCCAGCAGTTTCGCGAACTCGCGCGCCGGGCGCGTGTAGCGGTCGTCGAGGTCGGCGGCGGAGAGGAAGACGCAGATTCGCATGGGATCACCGTACGCGGGAAGAACCGGGCGCCCGCGAACGCTTTTCCGGTATGGCCCAAGGACACACGATCACCATCGAGCAGGTCGACCAGCACGTGCGCGTGGTGCACGGCGAGCAGGTCCTGGCGGAGAGCGAACGGCCCCTCGTGCTGCGCGAGACGGGCTGTCCGCCGCGGTACTACCTCCCCGCCGAGGACGTACGGCTCGATCTGCTGACCCCGTCCGACACCCACACCTACTGCCCGTTCAAGGGCACCGCGAGCTATTGGTCGCTGCCGGACGCGGCGGACCTGGTGTGGTCCTATCCCGAGCCCAAGCCCGAGGTCGCCGAGATCAAGGACCACCTCTGCTTCTACGAAGTCGAGGTGTCGTGAGCGAGTAAGGGCGATTATTTCGCTGCCTTGGGGCAGTCTCCACAGGCATGGACAAGAAGACCATTTCGCGCGACGGCACCGCCATCGCGTATCAACGCACCGGGCAGGGACCCGCGGTCATCCTGGTCAGCGGCGCGATGTCGACGGGCGCCACCGTGGCGCCCCTCGCCGGGCCGCTCTCCGGCCGTTTCACCGTCGTCTCCTACGACCGCCGGGGCCGCGGCGAGAGCGGCGACACCCAGCCGTACGAGGTGGCCCGCGAGGTCGAGGACCTCGCCGCGCTCGTCGACGCGGTGGGCGGCGAGGCCTCGCTGTACGGCATCTCGTCGGGCGGCGCACTCGTCCTGGAGGCGGCCGCGAGCGGGCTGCCGCTCCGTCGGGTCGCCGTGTACGAGGTGCCGTTCGCCATGTACGAGGGCGGCGAGAAGGAGCGCGCCGAGTACACCCGGCAGCTCGGCGAGGCGCTCGGGCAGGGCCGGCGCGGGGACGCGGTCGAGCTGTTCCTCAGGCTCACCGGGCTGGCCGAGGAGATGATCCAGGGTGCCCGCAACTCCCCCATGTGGCCCGGCATGGAGGCGATCGCGCCGAGTCTGGCGTACGACAATGCAGTGATGGGAGACGGTCTGGTACCGCGGGACCGGCTGGCCGGGATCGACGTGCCCGTCCTGTCCCTCGCGGGCGGTGCGAGCCCCCCGTGGATGCGCGAGGCGGCCCGGGCCGTGGCCGAAACCGCACCCCAGGGGACGTATCAGGTTCTGGAGGGCCAGACCCACATGGTGGATCCGAACGCACTGGCACCGGCGCTTGCGGAGTTCTTCTAGTCGGGCGCACAAAATGGGCGCGCTCCCACGTCAAGACTTGATGAACCGGAAACCCACCGAGTCGGATGGTCACATAAGCTTCACAACCAACTCGCGCTTCCGGCGAGCCTCTTTGTCCCCCGGCATTCCGGCTCGCTTGTGGAGCACGACCCATGAACACCGCGCACACCCTGTCCGGCGGCGGTATCCCGGCGGTTCCGCCGCAGCGGCGCCGCCGGGCCGAACCGCGCAAGGCCCTTTCCGGCCAGAACCGCACCGGGCTGCTGCCCTCCCCGCCCGACGACCGGGAGAAGATCTCGTACGTCAGGCGCCACACCTGGGTGCTGACGTATTCCTCCCTCGTCGGGTTCGTGTGTCTGGTGATCAGCCAGGTGCAGGCCGCGGCGACCAGCGCGTGGATCTGGGCCTACATCCCGTTCCTGCTGCTGTCGGTCGTGAGCTTTCTGATCTCGTTCCGGCTGGACGCCTTCACCCCGAGCTTCGACCTGCGCGGGCACCGCCGTCTGGTCAAGTCGTGGCAGCCGGAGCGGTACCCGGACGTCGATGTCTTCCTGCCCGTCTGCGGCGAGCCCATCGAGGTCCTGCACAACACCTGGCTGCATGTGCGCACGCTGGCCGAGCACTACCCGGGGAGAGTCACCCCGATCGTGCTGGACGACTCCGACGACTCGGAGATCGGCGCGATGGCCGACGACTTCGGCTTCCGGTATCTGGTGCGCCCCAACCGCGGCTGGATGAAGAAGGCCGGCAATCTGCGGCACGGATTCGAGCGCTCTTCGGGCGAGTTCATCCTCATCCTGGATGCCGACTTCGCCCCGCGCGCGGACCTGCTGCACGAACTGCTGCCGTACATGGACCGAGAGCCGCGCACCGGCATCGTGCAGTCGCCGCAGTTCTTCCGGGTCCTGGACCAGCAGAACTGGATCGAGCGCGGGGCGGCGGCCGTCCAGGAGCTGTTCTACCGCAGCGTGCAGGTGTCCCGGCAGAAGAGCGACGGCTCGATCTGCGTCGGCTCCTGCGCGGTCTACCGGCGCAGCGCGCTGGCCGAGGTCGGCGGCACCAGCCTGGTCGAGCACTCCGAGGACATGTACACCGGCTTCGAACTACGCGCGCGTGGATGGGATTTGACGTACGTGCCGGTCGCGCTGTCCACCGGGGTGTGCCCGGACACCGTGGGCGCCTTCTACAGCCAGCAGTACCGCTGGTGCATGGCCTCGCTGGCGATGCTGGGAAGCAGGGACTTCTGGCGCACGAAGATGCGCTTCGTCAGCCGGCTGTGCTATCTGTCCGGATTCGTCTACTACATCGAGACCGGACTGCTGACCTTCAGCGGCCCGCTCATCGCCCTGACGATCATGCTGGCGGCCCCCGAGCAGCTGAAGCTGGCGAACATCGGCCTGGTGCTGCCCAGCGTCGTCTACCTGACCGTGATCTACCCGATCTGGCACCGCAATCCCTACCGCCTGGAGGCCTGGGCCACCCGCATCCTGTACGGCTGGGCGCACGCCTTCGCCGTCTGGGACACCCTGCGCCGCCGTCCGATGGGCTGGACGCCGACCGGGGCGGGCGGCGCCAAGGGCAGCAAGACGCGCCGTCTGTGGATCGGCATGTACGCCTGGAGCGGGACGACCGCCGTGGCGTGGATCGCGGTCGCGGTGTGGCGGATGAGCACCTCGCTCAGCCCGTCCGACTACGCCCTGATGCTCGCCTCCGGCCTGTTCTACGGCGTCGCGGTCGCCCGCGCCCTGATCCAGCCGCACGCCGAGTCGGCCGCCGTATGAGCCGGCCGACCGGGCCCCGCCGCCTGCTGCTGCTCGCCCTCGCCGGATCCCTACTGGCCGCTGTCTCCGCCTGCGCGCCGCCCGCCCCGCAGGTCTCCCCGGCCGCGGCGGCAAAGGCGCAGCAGCAGACACAGAGCGTCGAAACGCCGTACGACATACGCCCGTTGCTGAAGCCGGCGCACAAATACCTCGGTGTCGCCTTCAACGGCTCGCCCCGCGCCACTGCGCCCGTGACCGCCTTCGCCGAGAAGGCCGGGAAGCGGCCCAACCTGCGTGAGTACTACGCGAAATGGGGCGACCCGTTCCAGGCGGAGGTCAACCGCGCGGTGTGGGACGGCGGCCAACTGCCCTTCCTGGTCTGGGAACCCTTCTCCAGTACGGCCGCGCAGATCGCCGACGGCAAGGACGACGCGTACATCCGGGAGTTCGCCGACGCCGTGCGCGACTACAACCGGCCGCTCGCGCTGAGCTTCGGGCACGAGATGAACGGCGGCTGGTACCCCTGGGGCAGCAAGAAGACCGCCGCCGCGGACTTCGCGCGCGCGTGGCGGCACATCCACGACCTGTTCACCGACGAGGGCGCGGCCGATGTCATCTGGGTGTGGAGCCCGAACGTCATCAACCCGGTCCCGGACGTCCGGCTCAAGCCGTACTACCCGGGCGACGCGTACGTGGACTGGATCGGCGTCGTCGGCTACTACGCACTGAGCGGCCCGACCACCTTCCGCACCCTGTTCGGGCCGACCATGACCGAGATCCGCCGCTTCAGCCGCAAGCCGTTCCTCATCGCGGAGACGGGTGTCCAGGCCGGGGAGAGCAAGCCCACCGAGATCGCCGATCTGTTCGCGGGTGTACGCGCGCGTGCCGACGTTCTGGGCCTGGTCTGGTTCAACCTCAAGAAGGAGGCCGACTGGCGGATCAACAGCGGCCCGTTGTCGCTCGCCGCGTTCAAGAAGGCGGCGGCGGACGACTCCTTCGGCTTCGACGTCCGGAAACCGTAGGGGGCCCCATGGAACGCAACGACTCCACCATGCAACTGCCCGTGGCCCGGCCGAAGACCCGGTCGAGGGTGGCCGAGACGATGCAGCTGCGGGTGCTCAGGCCCCGCAGGTCCGGCTACGCGCTCCCGCCCGCCCCCGACTCCGGCTGGTCCGCCGCCCCGAGCTCCCGCCGCGCCCGGGTCAGCCGGCTCGTCCTGCTCGCCCTGCTGCTGATGCAGACCGCACTGTCGCTGCGCCTGCAGAACACCGCCTTCGAGGACGAGGCGCTGTACCTGTTCGCCGGCCACGCCGAGCTCGGCCATCTGCTGCACGGCACAAAGCTCTACGGCGGCTTCGAGAGCTACTTCTCCGGCGCGCCCGTGCTCTACCCGGTCCTGGCGGCCGCCGTCGACTCCGTGTTCGGGCTGGCCGGGGCCCGCGCGCTGAGCCTCGCCTGCATGCTGGGCTGCACGTCCCTGCTGTACGCGATGACGCGCCGGCTGTTCAACGAGCGGGCGGGACTGTGTGCGGCCGGTGTCTTCGCCATCGCCCAGTCGACCGCGTTCATGGGCAACTTCGCCACGTACGACGCCCTCGCCCTGTTCCTGCTGGCGCTGGCCGCCTGGATCGTCGTACGCACCGCGGACTCGCACCCGCTGCTGACCCTGCTCGCCGCCCCGGTCGCCGCGCTCGCCGTGGCGGTCAAGTACGCCTCGGCGCTGTATCTGCCCACCGTGGTGCTGCTGTGCGTGCTGACCGCCTACCAACGGCGCGGTCTGCCAAGGGCGTTGGCGCGTGGCGTGCTGCTGGCCGTGGTCACCGCCGTGCTGCTGGGCGCGGGGCTGTACGCCTCCGGGTACCTGGCGGCGATCCAGTCCACCACCACGGCCCGTGCGGCCGGTACGACGCCCTCCTGGACGATTCTGCGGGACTGCGCCCGCTGGGGCGGCCTGGCGGTCGCTGTGGCCCTCCTGGGGGCGTTCAGTTACGTCCGCAGCGGCCGGATGAGCGAGATGCCGGGCTGGCGCGGGGCCCTGCCGGGCGCCCGCTGGCGGGCCGCACTCGGTCTGCTGCTGGTCGGCACGGCCCTGCTCGCACCCGCCTACCAGCTGCACCTGCACACCGAGGTCTCGCTGCACAAGCACATCGGCTACGGCCTGTTCTTCGCCGCACCGCTCGCCGGGGTCGGCGTCACGCGGCTGATGGGCGCGCACTTCAAGTACCCGCAGTGGGCGATCTTCCTGGGCGTGGTCCTGCTGTCCAGCGGCATGTCGCAGGCGTACGACAACTTCCACGCATGGCCCGACTCCAGGGCCCTGGTGGCCGCTCTACGGCCGCATGTCGACGCGCACGGCACGTATCTCGCCGACACCTACGAGGTGCCGGTCTACGCGCTGGGGCGGGACACCTCGTACCGCCGGTGGAACTCGACCTACACGATCGACTACACGAGCCGTTCCGGGCGGCACCTCACCGGGGCCGCGGGCTTCAAGGCCGCCGTGGCGGAGCGGCACTTCACACTGATCGTGCTCGACCGCGGCAACCCGACGGGCCAGAGCACGACCGTCCGTGACGCGCTCATCCACTCGACCGGCTACCGCCTCATCGGCACGGTGCCGTATGCGACGGCCTGGGGCAGCAGCCGGTTCGAGCTGTGGGCGCCTTCCTAAGGTTTCCTAAGGTTTCCTAAGGGCTTACGCGACCGAAGTCGTCGTCCTCGCGCGCGTGGTCGTCGCGATCGTCGCCGAGCCCACCACGCGCGTGCCGTCGTAGAGCACGATCGCCTGGCCGGGGGCGACTCCGCGGACCGGCTCCGTGAAGGAGACCTCCAGGGTGGCGTCGACCAACTCGGCGGTGACCTCGGTCTCGCCGCCGTGGGCGCGCAGCTGGGCCGTGTAGCTGCCGGGACCGGAGGGGGCCGTGCCGCACCAGCGGGGCTTGATCGCGGTCAGCGCGGTCACGTCCAGGGCGTCGGCCGGGCCGACCGTCACCGTGTTGTTCACCGGCGAGATGTCGAGGACGTAGCGCGGCTTGCCGTCGGCTGCCGGGGTGCCGATGCGCAGGCCCTTGCGCTGGCCGATGGTGAAGCCGTACGCGCCCTCGTGCGTGCCGACCTTCGTCCCCGACTCGTCGACGATGTCGCCCTCGGCCTTGCCCAGCCGGCCCGCGAGGAAGCCCTGGGTGTCGCCGTCGGCGATGAAGCAGATGTCGTGCGAGTCGGGCTTCTTGGCGACCGCGAGGCCGCGGCGCTCGGCCTCGGCGCGGATCTCGTCCTTGGTGGTCACGGTGTCGCCCAGGGGGAAGAGCGCGTGCGCCAGCTGCTTCTCGTCGAGGACGCCGAGGACGTACGACTGGTCCTTGGCCATGTCGGAGGCGCGGTGCAGCTCGCGCGTACCGTCCTCGTTCACGATCACCTGGGCGTAGTGGCCGGTGCAGACTGCGTCGAAGCCGAGGGCCAGGGCCTTGTCGAGCAGGGCGGCGAACTTGATCTTCTCGTTGCAGCGCAGGCACGGATTCGGGGTGCGGCCGGCCTCGTATTCGGCGACGAAGTCCTCGACCACGTCCTCGCGGAACCGGTCGGCGAGATCCCAGACGTAGAACGGGATGCCGATGACGTCCGCGGCGCGGCGGGCGTCGCGCGAGTCCTCGATGGTGCAACAGCCACGCGCGCCCGTGCGGAACGATTGCGGGTTCGCGGAGAGCGCGAGGTGGACGCCGGTCACATCGTGGCCGGCCTCCGCGGCGCGGGCGGCGGCGACGGCGGAGTCCACTCCGCCGGACATGGCGGCGAGTACGCGAAGAGGGCGGGGGCGCTGCGAGGTGTCAGTCATAGCCCTTCAAGAGTAAGGGGGCGCGGGAACCGGAGCCCACGAGTATGCGTTGGTGATCACATGGGGGCAGGGAAGAGCGACGCGGACCGGCGGATCGGGCGCCGTGCGCTGCTGGCGGGCGGGGCGGCGGCCGCCGTCGGCACGGCCGTGCTGGCGCGCGGCGAGCTGTCGCACCTGTGGTGGCGGCTGCCGGGGGTGGAGAAGCCGCGGGTGGCGGGTGCGGTCGACTTCCTGGGTGCGCAGTGGGTGGCGGCCTCGCCCGCGAACTACCGGCGGGCCGACCGGCCGGACGACTACGCGATAGACCGGGTGGTCATCCATGTCACCCAGGGCGGCTTCACGAGTGCGGTCAAGGCCTTCGAGGATCCGGACCACAAGGCCGCGGCGCACTACATAGTCCGCAAGGACGGGCACATCACACAGATGATCCGCGAGCTGGACGTGGCGTTCCACGCGGGCAACCGGGAGTACAACGAACGCAGTGTCGGCATCGAGCACGAGGGCTTCGTGGAGCGTGCGTCCTCGTTCACGGACGCGATGTACGCGGCCTCCGCGCGGCTGACGGCAGGGATCTGCAAGCGGTACGGCATACCCGTCGACCGGCAGCACATCATCGGGCATGTGGAGGTACCGGGGACGGACCACACCGACCCGGGGCGGTACTGGGACTGGGACCGGTACATGGGGCTCGTGCGGTCGGCGAAGACAACGAAGTCGTAAAGCCTTCCGCCCGGACGAGGTGTCCGTTGCGTCCCTCACGCCATGCGCGATCTGGCCTTCCTCAACTCGACTTTCCCTCAAGGGAGTTGAGGGGCACCAGACGCTCAGGGCGCCTTCACAGCCCTCGCGGCTGCTTCCTAACTTCGCCCCAGTGCTTACACAGCCCTTAGTTCAACGATCCCGCCCATGACTCACACCACAGAGCACGGCTCGGGCACGGACGGACACGGTGAGAACGCCCGCAAGGGCAAAGGCATGCACCGCCGCAGGTTCCTCGGCGGCATGGCCGGAGTCGGCCTCGGGGCCGTCGCGGGGGCCGGGGCCGCCTTCTCCCTGCTGACCGAGGCGGGGAAGAGCAAGGCCTCCGCCGCGACCAACACCGCGACCCTGACCGTCCCCGACCTGCTGGAGGGCACCACCTCGGACAGCACCACCACCTTCACGCTGGAGGCGCAGACCGGCACCGCCGAGGTGATCTCCGGGGTCACCAGCGACACGATGGGCTACAACCAGTCGTTCCTCGGCCCCACCATGAAGTGGACCAGCGGCGACACGGTCCTCCTCAACATCACCAACAGCCTGGGCGAGGACACCACCGTCCACTTCCACGGTGCCCATGTCCCGGCCAAGATGGACGGCGGCCCCCAGGTCGCCTTCGCCGACGGGGAGACCTGGTCTCCGACGTTCACGGTCAAGGACGACGCCAAGACCCTCTGGTACCACCCGCACGCCCTCGGCACCACGGCCAAGCAGGCCGTGCACGGCCTGGCGGGCATGATCATCGTCGAGGACGACTCCACCGCGTCCTCCGACCTTCCCAGCACCTACGGCACCGACGACATCCCGCTCATCTTCCAGAGCCTCGCCGCCGACAGCGCCGGCGACCTCAAGTACAACCTGACCGGCTATCTGACCAGCGGGCTGGAATTCCCGCTGCTGCTCAACGGCACCAACGTCGACGACACCACGCTCACCTTCACGGCGACCAAGACCCGCACCCGCTTCCGCGTGCTCAACGCCTCGCCGTCGGACATCATCACCATCCAGCGCAGCGACGGCGGCAACCTCAACCAGATCGCCACCGACCAGGGCTATCTCACCGCGGCCACCGAGGTGACCAGCATCCGGCTGGTGGCGGGCGCCCGCGCCGAGTTCGTCCTCGACCTGTCGGACGCGGTCACGCTCCAGGCCGTCGTCACCACCGGCTGGGTGCGCGGCGGCAGCGGCACATACGACGTGCTCGCGATCACCGCGTCCGGCACCGACACCCCGGACGACCTGCCGAGTTCGCTCAACACGATCGACCGGTACGACACCAGCGACTTCACCGCCCGGACCATCACGCTGGGCCAGAGCGGCACCTCGATGACGATCAACGGCTCGGTCGGCACGAGCATGTCCGCGATGGCCATGATCAGCACCACACTGGGGTCCAAGGAGATCTGGACGATCAAGAACAGCACCCAGCTGGAGCACTCGTTCCATCTGCACGACGTGCCGTACCAGTTGATCTCCATCAACGGCTCGGATCCGACCGGTGTCGACCTCGGCTGGTTCGACACCTACGAAGTGGTCGGCGGCGGATCCATCGAGATCGCCATGGAGTTCACGGACTTCTCCGACGACACCTACATGTACATGCTCCACTGCCATCTGCTGCAGCACGAGGACGAGGGCATGATGGCGTCCCTGATGATCACCGACAGCTAGCGCGGTCGGATCGGTGCGCCTCAGGTCAGCCCGGCGGCGCGAGCACGCTCGACCGCCGGGCCGATCGCCTTCGCGACCGCCTCGACGTCCGCCTCCGTGGAGGTGTGGCCGAGGGAGAAGCGGAGGGTGCCGCGAGCCAGGTCGGGGGCGGTGCCGGTGGCCAGCAGCACATGGCTGGGCTGGGCGACGCCCGCGGTACAGGCGGAGCCGGTGGAGCACTCGATGCCCTGGGCGTCGAGGAGCAGCAGCAGCGAGTCGCCCTCGCAGCCGGGGAAGGTGAAGTGGGCGTTGGCCGGCAGGCGGTCCACCGGGTCCCCGCCCAGGATCGCGTCCGGGACGGCCGTACGGACGGCCTCGACCAGGCTGTCGCGCAGGGCGCCGATCTCCCGCTCGAACCACTCGCGCTGCTCGGCGGCCAGCCGGCCCGCCACCGCGAAGGAGGCGACCGCGGGCACGTCGAGGGTGCCGGAGCGGACGTGGCGCTCCTGGCCGCCGCCGTGCAGGACGGGTACGGGGGTGTACTCACGGCCGAGGACCAGGGCGCCGATGCCGTACGGGCCGCCGATCTTGTGGCCGGAGACCGTCATCGCGGCGAGGCCGGAGGCGGCGAAGTCGACCGGGACCTGACCGAAGGCCTGGACCGCGTCGGCGTGCAGCGGGATGCCGAACTCCCGGGCCACGTCGGCGAGTTCACGGACCGGCATGACCGTGCCGATCTCGTTGTTCGCCCACATCACGGTGGCCAGGGCCACGTCGTCGGGGTTGCGGGCGATGGCCTCGCGCAGTGCCTCGGGGTGGACCCGTCCGTATGTGTCGACCGGGAGGTACTCGACGGTGGCGCCCTCGTGTTCGCCGAGCCAGTGGACGGCGTCGAGGACGGCGTGGTGCTCGACGGGGCTGGCGAGGACGCGGCTGCGGGCCGGGTCGGCGTCACGGCGGGACCAGTAGAGGCCCTTCACCGCGAGGTTGTCGGCCTCGGTGCCGCCGGAGGTGAGAACGACCTCGCTGGGGCGGGCGCCGAGCGCTTCCGCAAGGGTCTCGCGGGCCTCCTCGACGGTACGTCGGGCCTGCCGGCCGGAGGCGTGGAGGGAGGAGGCGTTGCCCGTGACGCTCAGCTGGGCGGTCATCGCCTCGACCGCCTCGGGGAGCATCGGGGTCGTCGCGGCGTGGTCGAGGTAAGCCATGGTGGGCCCGATTCTACGGGGCCCCTGTCGTCGGCCGTACGTCAAGGCCGGGCTCGGCGACCGGGCCCCGTCGTCCTCGGGGAGGTCGGCCGTTCGTCATGGTGTGTGCCTCGGGCTCACAGGCTCCAGGAAACCGTGTTGGACATCTGCATGGCGATCACCAGGACCGCCAGGTCGGCGACGCCCAGGCCCAGACCCAGGTACGCACGGCCGCGGCGGGTGGTGCCGCGCCAGAGGGCGACGGCGGCCAGGACGATGGCGACGGGGCCGAGGAAGACGTTCAGCACGAGGAGGCCGAGAAGGCCGAGGATGAAGGACGCGACGGCCATGCCGTCGGCGTCACGGGCGGACTTGCGGGTGGTGGTGTCGGTGCGGCTCGTGGCCGGGGCGGTCAGTTGCATCGTGCTCATCTCCAGTGACGGGAAGTCGGGTCGGGCGGTCAGTTGGCCGAGGTGCGGCGGCTGTGGCGCTCACGGGCGGCGAAGATGCCGAGCCAGACGGCGATGCCGGCGGCCACGAGAGCGGTGACGGTGAGCGGCGCGTGGGCCACGGTGCCCAGGACCACGCCGAGCAGCATGAGTGCGGCGACGAGGAACAGCATGGGATTCGATCCCCCTCCGGGCGCCTTGTGAGGGCGCCTCTCGTTAAGTTTCGGTGAACGGTTGTAGTAACACTTGTTCACTGAACCTGAGTCTAGCGCGCCTCACGGCTTTTCAAATCCAGAGAACAGTTGTTAACTGGATGACATGAGTCACACCCTCGGCATCCGGCAGGCCCAGAAGCAGAAGACCCGGCAGGCGCTCCTGGACGCGGCGCTCGGTCTGCTGGAGGAGCAGAGCCTGAGCAGCCTGGGTCTGCGGGAGGTCACACGCGCCGTCGGAGTCGCCCCGACCGCCTTCTACCGCCACTTCCGCTCCACGGCGGACCTCGGCGTGTCCCTGGTCGAGGAGGCGCTGGGCAGCCTGCACCCGATGATCCGGACGACGGTGTCCGCGGCCGACTCCAGCGAGGAACGCATAGCCCGCGCCATCGAGTTGATCGCCGGCCATGTGGACGCGTACCCCGCCCATGTCCGCTTCATCGCCCGGGAGCGGCACGGCGGGGTCCAGCCGGTGCGGGAGGCCATCCGGGACCAACTGGCCCGGTTCGTCAAGGAGGTGAAGGCCGAGCTCGCCAAGGACCCCGTGTCCGCGGGCTGGAACGACGACGACCTGCTCATGCTGGCCCATCTGTACGTGGACCAGATGCTGATCACCGCGTCGTTGTTCCTGGAGGCGCTGGAGGGTCCGAGGGAGGAGCGCGAGCGCGTGGCACAGGTCGCGACCCGACAGATGCGGCTGATCAGCATCGGGCGGCACCACTGGCTGGACTGAGCCCGGGAAGCACGAAGGGGCGGCACCCCCGTTCACCGGGAGTGCCGCCCCTTGCCGTGGTCAGTTCTTGGTCGCCTGCGCGGAGGGGGCGCCGCTGGGCATCGCACCGCCGCCCCCGGCACCGCCCTGACCGCCGCCGCAGCCCCCGCCCTGACCGCCGCCAGGGCCGCCCTGACCGCCGCCGGCGGCCGAGCCGGCGCTGGGCGCACCGCTCGGCATGCCCGAGGGGGCACCGGACGGCTTGGCGCCGGCCTTGCCGGTGGGGGCACCCGAAGGAGCACCCGAGGGGGCGCCGCTCGGACGCCCGGAGGCGTTGCCGGTCGGTGCCTGACAGGCCTGCTGCTGGCCGGAGTTGCCGCTGTTCGAGGACGACGACGAGTCGCTCGAACCGCAGGCCGCCAGGACCAGAGGCGAGAGCGCCAGCAGGGCGACTGCGGGGACGAGACGCACACGCTTCATGAGAAACAACTCCAAGGAAGATGAGGGAGTCTTGAGTGCGGGAACTCAATCAACGGCGCTTAGGGCTTCCTTGAGCCTCCACTGTCCCCGGTCTGTGATTCAGGTAAAGCGCACCTCAAGACATCGCCCTGAACTGCGGATTCACAAACCACGCTCGCCTACTCGCTGGTACAGGTCCGTGACAGAAGCGGCCGCCGCGGCCAGCTCCGCGCGCACCTCGGGAGGCGAGAGGACCTCGACCCGGTCGGTGAACGCGAGCAGCGCGCGGGCCTCGCGGACAACTCCGTACGACAGTCGCGCCGTCACCCACTCGCTCTCGCCGTCGTCGTCGGGGAGTCCGGCGAGCTGCGAGGCGTTCAGGCGCAGGAACATGTCGAGGCGGTCGCGGCGGACGCGGACGGTGACATCGAGTCCGCCGGGGCGCTCCTCGACCTGGCGGCGCAGCACCTCCCAGACATCGGCGAGTTCGACGCCGGGCCGCCGCTTCACGGCGTCGTCCAGGACGGTGGCGGACTGCACCCGGTCGGCCCGGAAGAGCTGCGGTTTCGTACGGCGGTCGGCGACGAGGTACCAGACACCGGCCTTCGACACGAGGCCGTACGGATCGACGGTGTACGTCCGCGCCTCCTGCTCCCCGCTGTGCCGGTAGCGCAGCCGCAGCCGACGGTCGGCGAAGACGGCGTCCTGCAGGGTGCCCAGGTCGACGACGGGCTGCGGGCCGCCCTTCCAGCGTGTGGCGTCGACGAGGATGCGACGGGAGGTCACCTCGGCGGCCGGGCGGTACGGCGCCGGCAGCGCGGCCATCACCTTGCGCAGCGCCGAGCCGAGCGCCGCGTCCAGGCCGAGCGCGGCGTGTGCGCCCTGCGCGGCCAGGATGAACAGCGCCCGGGACTCGTCGGCGGTCAGCCCCGTGACGTCCGTACGGAACCCGGCGAGCAGCTCGATGCCGCCGTGCCGCCCGCGCTCGGCGTAGACGGGGACCCCGGAGGCGGACAGGGCCTCGACGTCCCGGTAGATGGTCCGCACCGACACCTCCAGCCGGTCGGCGAGTTCATGCGCGGGGACGCGGCCGCGGGTCTGCAGGAGCAGCAGGATCGAGAGCAGGCGGTCGGACTTCACAGCACCAGAATCGCGCCGCGCGAAGGTCTCCGGCAAATGTTGACGGAAACTGTCAGGTTATGCGGCGAGTCTCTGACCCGAGAGCCCGTCAGAACCCGCCGAGGAGAGGCCCCCATGAACGCCATCGACCCCCGCCCCCTGTACACCCGCGCCACCGAGCAGATGGCGGCGCTGATCAAGACCGTACGCCCCGAGCAGCTGACGGGCCGGACCCCCTGTACCGAGTACGACGTCCGCACCCTGCTCAGCCACATCGTCGGCGGCACCCTGCGTATCGCGGTGGTCGGCGAGGGCGGCGACGGGCTCGCCGTACGCCCGTTCGCGGACGACGTGGCGGACGACGACTGGACGGCGGTGTACGACGAGGTCCGCACCCGGGTCCTGAAGGCCTGGGAGAGCGACGCGCGCATGGAGGCGCCGGTGCGGGTGCCGTGGGGCGAGGTCCCGGGCCGCGCGGCCCTGTCCGGCTATGTGATGGAACTCGTGACCCACACCTGGGACCTCGCCGAATCCCTCGGTCGCCCTCTTGAACTCGACCCGGAACTGGCCGAGTTCGCCCTCGCCACCGCCCGCCGGGTCCTGCCCGCCCCGGAGCGCGACGAGCAGACTCCCTTCGCCGGGGCCCTGTCGGCCCCCGAAGGAGCCGACATCTACGGGCAGTTGGCGGCCTGGCTCGGGCGGGCGCCGCTCAGCGGAGCCTGACCCGGGCGAGCTGGCGGGACTGGGCGACCAGGCGGTCCGCGCTGTCCCAGACCTCGGCGTCCTCCTCCAGGAAGCCGCCGGCGAGGTTGCGGGTGGTGATCGAGATGCGCAGCGGGCCCGGGGCGGGGCGGCAGCGGACGTGGACGGTCAGCTCGACCGTGGGGACCCAGCCCTTCAGGCCGAGCTCGAAGGCGGTGGGCGGGAGCGCGTCCACCGCCAGGAGGAGGGAGAGCGGGTCGGCGTCCCGGCCGTCCGCCAGGCCGAACCAGGCGCGCATCTCGCCCTTGCCGGACGGTGCACCGAGTGCCCAGCCGAGGGTGGCGGGGTCGAGCTTGATCATCAGACGGTCGGCGATCGCCGAGCTGCCCGAGACGGGCGCCGGGCCGTCCGAGGGGCCGAAGCACTGGTCCAGCGGCGGGATCGCGGGCGGCCGGGCCGTCGTACGGACGTCCTCGGGCAGCGAGTCCAGGTCGCCGTAGGAGGCGAGGACGCGGATGCGTTCCACCTCGCGGCCCTGCTCGTCGTACTGGAAGAGGGAGGCCTGGCCGGTCGAGAGGGTGCGGCCGGTACGTACGACGTCGGTGCGGACGACCGCCGGGCCCGGCTGGGACGCGGTGAGGTAGTGGGCCGAGATCGTGAACGGGTCGGAGTGCGGCAGGGCGTCCGCGAGTGCGCGACCCAGGACGGCCAGCAGATAGCCGCCGTTCACTGCGTTGATGATGGTCCAGCCGGCGGAGAGGTCGATGTCGTACACGCCGGGTGCGCGCGGGACGAGCGCGGTGTCCCGGTCGAACTCGCTGTCGCCGATGGCGGCCCTGACGGCCTGCGCGGAAGCTGCTTCTGACATGCCTGAACCGTACAATGAGAAACTACTAAGCGGTAGCTTTCTGAGTTACGGCTGCGTGACACGTTCGTGCCACCGCCACCCTCCCGGGTGAGGTTCCGGCAATTTCTTGGTAAGTGTCCGCACTCGTCCTCAACCCGGGGCCCCTTCTCCCCCTCTATGGGGACATGAGCCTCACCGGGACTCCGTTCCTCTACACGCTGATCGTGTTGTTCGCGGTCGCCCTGATACTGCCGCTCGCCCTGTGGACGCGGATGCGCGGGCCGAAGGCCCTGCGCACGGCTGCCCGGATGCTGATGCTGCTGTTCGCCCAGGGGACGGCGGTCGCGCTGGTCTTCACGCTCGTCAACAACGCCAACAACCTGTACGACAACTGGGACGACCTGCTCGGCACGGGCAACCATGTGCAGCAGGCCGCCAACCTCGGCGCCGACGGCACCGGCGGAATAGCGCTGAAACGGTTGCCCAAGGTCAGGCAGAACTTCACCCCGGCCACCGGACCGGGGATGCGCGACGTGAAGGAGACCCAGCTCAAGGGCCGGGTCTCCGGTGTGAACGCCGAGGTCTACGTGTGGCTGCCGCCGCAGTACGACGAACCCGCCTATCGGCACCACAAGTTCCCGGTGGTGGAGCTGCTGCCCGGCTACCCGGGCTCGGCGAAGGCATGGTTCGGTTCGATGAAGGCGACCCAGCAGCTGGCCCCGCTGATGCGCAGCGGCCAGGTCGCGCCGTTCATCCTGGTCGCCCCGCGCACCAACCTGCTGGCCGGCGTCGACACGGGCTGCGCGAACATCACCGGCCAGGTCAACGCCGACAGCTGGCTCAGCATCGACGTACCGAAGATGGTCATGGACAACTTCCGCGCCGAGCCGGGCCCCAAGGGCTGGGCGACCGCCGGGTACTCGGCCGGGGCGCACTGCGCGGTCAAGCTGGCGGTGGCGCACCCGAACCGCTACATGGCCGCGATCAGCATGTCCGGCTACAACGACCCGATCGGCGAACGCAATTCGCTCGCCGCGCAGAACCCGACGGTCAGGGCCGAGAACAACCCCTACCTGCTGCTGCGGAAGTCGCCCACCCCGCCCCGGATCGCGCTGTACGTCTCCGGCCAGCCGCACGACGGCTACGAGGCCGGCGTCGCCCTCGAACAGACCGCGAAGGCCCCGACGACCGTGCACGTCATCTTCATCCCGAAGACCGCGGGCGGCCACACCATGGCGCTGTGGCGGCCGCAGGTGGTTCCTTCGTTCCGCTGGCTCACGGTGGAGATGGGCCAGCACCACCTCCGGACCCGGGGCGCTACTCCTCACGTACCGTCGACCGCCGGTTCCACGCACGCGGCGCTCGCCAGTGGTACTTCATCGCGAGCAGCCGCAGGACAAAAGCGGTGACGACCGCGAGCCCGCTGGTGAAAGGGGTCAGGGCGTCGTAGCGGATGCACAGGACGGCCATGGTGGCGCCGACGATCGCCGGGACCGCGTACAGATCGCGGTCCCAGCGCAGCAGCGACGGCACCTCGTTGGCGAGTACGTCCCTGAGCACCCCGCCGCCGACGGCGGTGGCGAGGCCGAGGGTCGCGGACTGGGTGAGGCCGAGCCCGTACTCGTACGCCTTGGTCGTCCCGGCGACGCAGAACAGGCCGAGGCCGGCCGCGTCGAAGACATTGACGGCGACCTGGATGCGCTCCACCTGCGGGTGGAGGAAGAAGACCAGGAGGGCGGCGAGGAGCGGGGTGAGGAAGTAGCCCAGGTCCGTGAAGGCGGCCGGCGGCACGGCCCCGATGATCAGGTCCCTCAGCAGCCCTCCGCCCAGCGCGGTGACCTCGGCGAGTACGGCCATCCCGAAGATGTCGAAATTCTTGCGGACGGCCAGCAGCGCGCCGGAGATGGCGAACACGAAGATGCCGACGAGGTCGAGCGTGTGCTGGACGGAGGGACTGAACAGTTGCGGGAACACCCATACATTCTTACCTATGAGAGGGTGCTCCCCTTGCAATACAAGGGTCAGAGGGTCGGTTTCCCTGTTGTGAACAGCCAGGTCTGGAACAGGTCGTCCAGTCGCTGACCACTGACCTTCTCCGCCAGCCTGATGAAGTCGGCCGTGTTCGCGTTGCCGTAGCGGTGGATCCTCGTCCAGGTCGGCAGCAGCTTGAAGAAGGCGGTGTCGCCGATGCGTTCGCGCAGCATCTGCAGGGTCATCGCGCCGCGCTGGTAGACGGCGGAGGTGAACATGGTGTCGCGCTGCGGATCGGCGACGACGGTCTGCCAGAAGGCGCTGTCCGCCGGGCGGGCGTTGTAGGCGGCCAGGAACGAGTCGTGCGCGCTGCGCGTGCCCTGGTGCTCGGCCCACAGCCACTGGGCGTAGGTGGCGAAGCCCTCGTTGAGCCAGGTGTCCTGCCAGCGCTCGACGGAGACCGAGTCGCCGAACCACTGGTGGGCCAGCTCGTGCACGATCGTCATCTCGCTGCGCACGGCCGAGTAGGCGGGCTTGCTCTGCACCTCCAGCGAGAACCCCGCCTGCGGCATGTCGTCGACGATCGCACCGGTCTCCTCGAACGGGTACGGGCCGAAGACCTGCGACCAGTAGTCGGTGGCGGCGGCCGTGACGGCGTACACGTCGACGCTGTTGCTGTTCGCGAGCACCGGGTCGATCGCGACATAGATCGGGATCCCGGACGGCGTCCGGCCGGTCTTCACGTCGAACTTCCCGATCGTCGCGGTCGCAAGGTAGGTCGCCATGGGCTTGCTCTCGCGCCAGTGGGTGTACGTCGAGTCGCCCTTGTCGTACGTCGAGACGAGCCGGCCGTTGGAGACGGCGGTCAGACCCTTGGGGGCCTTGATGCGGATGTCGTACGTGGCCTTGTCGGAGGGGTGGTCACTGGACGGGAACCAGGTGGAGGCGGCGTTGGGTTCGCAGACGACGAAGACGCCGTCCGCGGTCTTCATCCACCCGTATGGGGAGCCGAAGATGATCGGGCCGCCGAGGGGTTCGGGGACGCCGCCGTAGGTGACGGTGACCATGAAGTCGCGGCCCTCGGGAAGGGCGCCGCGCGGGGTGATGTGCAGTTCGTCGCCGTCCCGGGTGAACTCGGCGCGTCTGCCGTTCACTTCGACCCCGGCGACCTCCAGTTTCTGCAGGTCCAGGTCGAAGGAGGAGAGGCTCTGGGTGGCGCGGGCGGTGAGCGTCGTACGGCCGTCGAGGCGGTCGGTGTCCGGGTTGTACGCCACGTCGAGGGCATAGTGGCGGGCGTCGAACCCGCCGTTGCCGAGATTGGGGAAGTAGGTGTCGCCGATACCGGGGGCGCCCGGAGTGGAGGCGGAGGAGGCGGCGATGACGAGGAAAGAGGCCGCCGCTGTCGCGAGGGCCCCTAAACGTGCCGAACGGGAGAGTGCCATGAGTCGTCCCTTCGGGATGTGTTCCGATCAGACGGACGGACCCGACACTGCACCCCGCCGATCGGTCATGGACATGACTTTGCCAACTTGTCATGCCCAACGCGACAGTTGACTCCTGATGACCGGCCCCCGAATGTCCGACTTACGGGAATTAGAGCCATCAATTGATTGAGGATTACTTGAGGGCAAATCCACGGGCATGAATCATTTGAGGTTCACCTGAGGTTGCCGACAAATTGATGGCAACGGGATTGCAAATTACCTATTGCGTGATCCGGCTCATGCACTAACTTCACAACCACGGGGGAGTCACCACACGGGGTGGTTGACGGGTCTCCTCCATTCCTCGATGAGGGACCAGAATCTTGACGCAGTACGCGAGAACCATGACTGTCGGTGCGGCAATGCTCGCCCTGGTCGCCGTAGGTACGACCTCGGCTCAGGCCGCTACGTCCGTGACAACGCATCCGACCAATTGCGGCACGGGCTCGGTATATGAAGTCAGCAATATCCACTCCGACCGGATCGGGATGATCCCCCCGTCCAGCGCACCGGGCGGACACACCCTCGGCATCACCCTTACTGCGGGGACCTCGGTCACCGGCACCATCACCGGCTCCGTGTCGGCCGAAGAGGGCGTCATCTTCGCCAAGGCCAAGGCCAGCGTGAGCGTCTCGATCGCGGTCTCGATGTCGGCGTCGGTCTCCTACTCGGACACCTGGAAGGTGCCGTCGTCGTGGCGGGAGGGGTATCTCCACGCCGGCGCCGACCGGAAGGTGATGAACTGGGACGTCGGTCACTACGGCGCGAATTGCAAGTGGGTGATCTCGCGTAAGGGCGTCGCGAAATTCCCGTACCACATTCCGGCATTCTGGAACACCAGGGGATGATTCCCATCGCCGGAGTTCGTTTCTCGCAATGCGCGGCGCGTCTGGCCGTACTGTCCATGGCGTTGATATCCGTGGCGGGCTGCAGCGGATCGGGTTCCCCGGCGCAGCGGCCGGCACCACGAACGACAGTGCCCGCCTCGCCGGCCGCGGTAACAACGCTGCCGACGATGGAATCTCTCAAGTCCCCGGTTCCGCCCGGGGAGCTTCGGGTCGCGCGGAGCGGGCGGGGTGCCGAGCAGTTCGATGTGCCCCTGGCGAAGACCGGTTCCACTGTCACCGTGCGGCTGATCTGCCTGGGGCCCGGTGCCGCGAAGGTGACCGACGGATCCGGCGGTTCCGTTCTGGAGGTGGCCGGTTGCAACGCCACGGCGGCGTACACCACGGGATTCACCGGCGCGAAGAGTGACCGGGTGATGCGGCTCGCGGTGAAGCCTTCCGTGTCGTGGCGGGTGCTGGTCTGGGGGTGACCCAGGTGCCCGACAAGAAGGAGCCCCTGCCATTGCTGGCAGGGGCTCCTTCTTGTCGGGCTGCCGGCCCGGGCACACAAGTGGTCAGTTCTGCCCGTCGGTCGACTCCTGGGCCCCCGCTTCCGCCTCTGTGGAGCCAGTGCTGTCGGAGGTCTCGTCAGAAACCGCGGCCGCCTCGGAAGAAGCCTCCGCGACCTCCGCCGCCACCGCCGCCGACGTCTCCGCCGACTCGGCGAGCACCTCGTCCGCGACCAGCTCGGCCGCCTCCTTGGCGACCGTCAGCAGCACGGTGTCCTGCGGAGCCTGGTCCTCGAAGTTCTCCGGGTGGTGGCAGGCGACCTGCTGGCCGGTCCTCAGCTCCACGAGGATCGGCTCGGTCGTCTTGCAGATCTCCGTCGCCTTCCAGCACCGGGTGTGGAAGCGGCAGCCGCTCGGCGGGGAGATCGGCGAGGGCACGTCGCCCTTGAGCAGGATGCGCTCGCTCTTGGCGTTCTTGCGCCGCGGGTCCGGGATCGGCACCGCCGACATCAGCGCCTTGGTGTACGGGTGCATCGGCGCCCTGTACAGCGACTCGCGGTCGGCCAGCTCCACGATCTTGCCGAGGTACATCACCGCGATCCGGTCCGAGACGTGCCGGACCACCGAGAGGTCGTGCGCGATGATCACGTACGTCAGGCCCAGCTCCTGCTGGAGGTCGTCCAGCAGGTTCACCACCTGCGCCTGGATCGACACGTCCAGAGCCGACACCGGCTCGTCCGCCACGACCAGCTTCGGGTTCAGGGCGAGCGCGCGGGCGATGCCGATGCGCTGGCGCTGACCGCCGGAGAACTCGTGCGGATAGCGGTTGTAGTGCTCGGGGTTGAGGCCCACGACCGACAGCAGCCGCTGGACTTCCTTCTTGATGCCGCCCTCGGGCTCGACGCCCTGCAGTCTGAAGGGGGCGCCGACGATCGTGCCGATGGTGTGGCGCGGGTTCAGCGAGGAGTACGGGTCCTGGAAGATCATCTGCACATCGCGGCGCAGCGGACGCATGCCGCTCACCCCGAGGTGCGTGATGTCCTTGCCCTCGAACTCGACCTTGCCGCCGGTCGGTTCGAGCAGCCGGGTGATCAGCCGGCCCATCGTCGACTTGCCGCAGCCGGACTCGCCCACGACACCGAGCGTCTCGCCGGCCTTGACCTCGAAGTCGATGCCGTCGACCGCGTGCACGGCGCCGACCTGCCGCTGGAGCAGGCCCTTCTTGATCGGGAAGTGCTTCTGGAGCCCGGTCACCTTCAGCAGGGTATCGCCGGGGGCGGCGTCCGCCTTGGTGACCAGGGGGCCTTCGCTCTGCGCAGGGATGCTCACTGCTTTGTCCTCGCTCACAGCTTCGGCGCAATCTCTTCGGTCCAGATACGCTCCCGCTGCTCCTGCGTCATGTGGCAGGCGGCCCAGTGCTGGCTGCCGACCTCGGTCAGCTCGGGGCGGACCGTGCGGGTGACGTTGTCCTTCGGGATGTCCGCGTACGGGCAGCGCGGGTTGAAGGCGCAACCGGACGGGACGTTGATCAGGGAGGGCGGGGAGCCCTTGACCGGGATCAGGCGCTCCTGCTGCTCCCGGTCCAGGCGCGGCATCGAGCCGAGCAGGCCCCAGGTGTAGGGGTGGCGGGGCTCGTAGAACACCTTCTCCGCCGGACCGCGCTCGACGCAGCGGCCGCCGTACATCACCAGGATGTCGTCGGCGAGCTCGGCGACCACGCCCAGGTCGTGGGTGATGATGATGACCGCGGAGCCGAACTCCTTCTGCAGATCCCGGATCAGGTCGAGGATCTGCGCCTGGACGGTCACGTCCAGGGCGGTCGTCGGCTCGTCCGCGATGAGCAGTTCGGGGTTGTTGACCAGCGACATCGCGATCATCGCGCGCTGACGCATACCGCCGGAGAACTCGTGCGGGTAGCTGTCCACCCGCTTGTCCGGCTGCGGGATGCCCACGCGGTCGAGCATCTCGACCGCGCGCCGCCTGGCGGTCTTCTTGTCGACGTCGTGGTGGATGCGGTACGCCTCCACGATCTGCTGGCCGATCGTGTAGTACGGGTGCAGCGCGGACAGCGGATCCTGGAAGATCATCGCCATGTTCCGGCCGCGCAGCTTGCGCACCTCGTCCGGGTCGGCGGTCAGCAACTCGGTGCCGTCCAGCCAGATCTCGCCGGAGATCTGCGCCTTGCGCTTGCCGTACTGGCCGGCCGTGTGCAGGCCCATGATGCCGAGCGAGGTCACCGACTTGCCGGAACCCGACTCGCCCACGATGCCGAGGGTCTTGCCCTTCTCCAGCTTGAAGGAGAGCCCGTCGACGGACTTGACCAGACCGTCGTCGGTCGGGAAGTGCACCTTCAGGTCGCGCACTTCCAGGAAGGAGGTCGGGGCCGGCGAGGCCGAGGTGGGTTCGCCCACGGCTGCTCCGGTCTTGCTGAGTTCGGTCATGCGAGCCTCACTCGGGGGTCGATCACGGCGTACAGGACGTCCACCACGAGGTTGGCGATGAGTACCGCAAGGGAGGTGATCAGGGTGACGCCCAGAATGATGGGCAGGTCCTGGTTCTTGATGGCGGTCAGCACCGCCTGGCCGAGGCCCGGCAGGCTGAACGTCGTCTCGGTCAGGATCGCGCCGCCGATGAGGGCGCCGAGGTCCATGCCGAGCATGGTGAGGATGGGCGTCATCGTGGAGCGCATCGCGTGCTTGCCGATGACGACCTGCTCCTTGAGGCCCTTCGCGCGTGCCGTGCGGATGTAGTCCTCACCGAGGATCTCCAGCATGGTGGCGCGGGTGATCCGGGCGTACATCGCCGCATAGAGGAAGGCGAGGGTGACCCAGGGCAGGATCATGCCGCCGAGGTAGCCGCCGACGCTCTGGGAGAGGGGCACGTACTTGCCGTCGATCCAGCCCAGTCCGTAGCTGAAGATCGCCAGCGACAACAGACCGGTGAAGTAGATCGGCAGGGACACACCGCCGAGGGCGATGACCATGGCGCTGCGGTCCCACATGCTGCCCCGCTTGAGCGCGGAGAGCACACCGGCCGCGACACCGAAGACCAGCCACAGCACTGCGGCACCGAGCGCGAGACCCAGGGTCACCGGGAAGCGGTCGGTCAGCACCGGCCAGACGGCCTGCTCGCTGCGGAAGGAGTAGCCGAAGCACGGGGCGGAGCAGTGGGTGACATCGCCGCCGGCCGCGTAGGTGCGGCCCACGAAGATGCCCTTGAAGAAGTGCCAGACCTGGATGAAGATCGGGTCGCTCAGACCCAGCTTCGTCCGCACGGCCTCGACCGCGGCGGGGTCCGCCTGCTTGCCCACGAAGCTCGTGGCGATGTCCACGCCCGCCCACTTGGGGACGAGGAAGAAGATGCTGAAGACCACCAGGATGATGACCGCGAGCATCACTGCGGCGGCGAAGAGCCGCCTGAGGAGATAAGCGAGCACAGCTAACGGCCCGCCGCGGGGCCGCGGGCCGCCGGAGGTCTTCCGGTGGCCCGCGGTCCCGCCGCGCCGGCCTTCACCTGCCTTTCGTGCCGTTCGGCGGGTGTGCCGGGATTACTTCGAGGACTTCAGACCGATGTTGACGAAGTCGTAGTAGCCGCTGTACGCGTTCGTCGTGTACACGTTGGCGATCCGCGAGGAGCGCCAGTTCAGCAGCCGCTCGAAGGTGAAGGGCAGGTAGTACGCGCCGTCGCTCACCTTGTGGTTGATCTCCGTGGCGATCGCGGTCTTCTTCGTCGCGTCCAGTTCGCTGTTGTACTGGTCGAACAGGCCGTCGATCGTCTTGTCCTTGATCAGGGCGTAGTTGTTGTTACCGCTCTGCAGGATGTAGTTGCTGCTCCACAGCGGGATGCCGTAGCCCTGGACGGTCGGGAAGTCCGGGCCCCAGCCCATGATGATGATGCCGAGCTTCTTCTTGGCGACGTTCGAGGGGCTGCCGATGATGCCGGCGCTCTGCGAGCCGTCGTACTGGTAGATGTCGGCCTGGATGCCGACCTTCTTCAGCGCCGCCTGCAGGGACGTGGCCGTGGCCACCTCCTGCGTCTTGTTGTTGCGGACGGCGATGGTGGTCTTGAAGCCGTTCGGCTGACCGCAGGCCTTCAGCGCCTGCTTGGCCAGGTCGTCGTTGCCCGTCTTGTTGGCACCGGCGATCTTGTACGGGTCGTACTTCTGGCCCTCGCCACCCGGGATCGACGGCGGGAGCATGTTGGTGCCGATGTCGCCACCGGCGATCGGGCCACCGCGCGCGGTCTGCAGCGACACGTGGTCGGCCGCGTAGATGACGGCCTTGCGGCACTCGATGTTGTCGAACGGCTTGACGCTCTGCGGGAAGACCGCGTAACGGATGAAGCCGGAGACCGGGTTGTCCAGGTTGTCCTTGTGCTGCTTCAGGGCGATGGTGCGGCCCTGCGGGCCCAGACCCGTCTGGCTGGCGTCTATGTCGTAGTCGCCGTTGATCAGGCGCTGGTCCATGTCGCTCTGGTTGGTGGAGATGTCCAGAGTGATCTTGTCCGGGTACGCCTTGCGGACCGGGTCCGAGGACGCCTTCCAGCTGGTGTTGCGGACCAGGACCAGGTTCTTGCCCGGGCTGTACGACTCGAACTTGTACGGGCCGGAGGAGAAGGGCTTCAGGCCGTACTTGGACTTGGTGTCCTTGTCCTGGCGGACCGGGGAGGCCGTGACCATCGCCAGCACCTGCGCGAAGTCGGAGTTCGCCTTGGGCAGGTGGAAGACGATCGTCTTGGCGTCGGGCGTGTCGATCGCCTTCAGGCCGAGCTTGTCCTTGGAGGTGTCCTTGTACGGACCCTTGTAGGTGCCCTTGGGGTCGAGCATCTGCTGCAGGTAGATCGGGCCGCCGGACAGGACGTCCTGCGCCCAGACGCGCTCGATGCCGTACTTGATGTCCTGGGAGGTGATGGCCTTGCCGTCCTCCCAGGTGACCCCGTCGCGCAGCGTGAACGTGTACGTCTTGCCGTCGGCCGAGACCTTGCCGGTGTCCGTGGCGAGGTCCGGGGTGAGCTCGGCGCCCTTGGCGCCCGGCTCGGTCTTGTACGTGAGCAGCTGGCGGCTGTAGTAGCGCGAGAAGTCCCACATGAAGCCGTAGTAACCGCGCGTGGTGTCCCACGAGTCGGCGTCCTGGGCCGTGACGAACTTCAGCGTGCCGCCCTTCTTGACCTGATCGGCCTGGGCGACCTTGTTGTTCGCCGCGTCGAAGCCGGCCGCACCGCTCTTCGAACCGCCGCCGTCGTTGCCGCCGCCGCACGCTGCCATGGTCAGCATGCCGGCGACCGCGGCAGCAGCGGCCAATGCCTGCTTGCGCCGCCCTGAGGTGCGTTGGGTAGTCACGATCTCGGATCCTCCGGTTTTGATGAGAGACCCCGTGGAGGTGCTCACGGGACGCTTGGGGTACGGCAGTTCAGCGCGAGCCCTTCGGGTCCAGCGCGTCCCGCACGCCGTCGCCGAAGAGGTTGAAGGCCAGAACGGTGATGAAGATCGCCACGCCGGGGACGACCATGAACATGGGGTCCGAGTCGTAGTAGTCGATCGCGGTCGAGAGCATCTGCCCCCACGAGGACGTGGGCGGCTTGACGCCCACGCCCAGGAAGCTGAGTGCCGCCTCGGTGAGGATGTTGGTGGGGATCATCATCGTGGTGTAGACGATGATGGGCGCGACGAGGTTGGGCAGCAGTTCCTTGAACAGGATGTAGAACTGCCCGGCCCCCAGCGATCGGGCCGCCTCGACGTACTCGCGCTCACGCATCGAGAGAGTCTGGCCGCGCACCACGCGTCCGATGTAGGGCCAGCCGAAGAAGCCGATGACCAGGATCATCACGAACACGCGCACGCTGGAACCGCTCAGGCCGAGCATCTCGTTCGGCATGACGGAGACCAGCGCGATGATGAAGAGCAACTGCGGGAAGGCCAGCAGGCCGTCCATGATGCGGCTGATGACCGAGTCGACCCAGCCGCCGAAGAAGCCGGCCAGGATGCCGAGGACCGTGCCGAGCACGACGGCGACGATCGCGGACAGGAAGCCGACCAGGAGCGAGATCCGGGCGCCGTAGAGGATGCGGGCGAAGATGTCGCGGCCGTTGACCGGCTCGACGCCCAGCAGGTGGTCGCCGCTGATACCGCCCAGCGACCCCTTGGGGGTGCTGAACAGCGGGTCGATCAGGCCCTCGTGGTAGACGTCCGGGTCCTGCCCGATCAGGTTCGTGATCACGGGCGCGAGCAGGGCGACCACGACGAGGACGAGCACGACGATGCCGCCCGTGAGGGCGAGCTTGTCCCGCTTGAGGCGCTCCCAGGCGATCCGGCCCAGGGAACGTCCCTGTACGGCCTTCTCGCCGGCGCTGGCTGCCGCCGCTTCTTCGGCCGCGCTCGGGGCCGCTTCCGCGGTCGGCTCGTGCAATGGTGCCGTCATCTGGCAGGGACCCCTCTCAACCGGCGGTAGCCGGCCCGCACTTTGCCGCGGTGGCGGCGTGATCAGTCCGTCGTACACGGGGGCGAACCCCCCTGGAGCGGGAGTCTTCAACGCTTTGGCGATCTGTTGCCAGACTTGGCGGTGAAAGGATGCGTAAACGTGATGCGGGCTGGAGGGTTCCGTTATCCGGACAGCGGGTAACGCCGGTCGGACGGGTAACATTTCGGACATTTAACGCACGGACGGATCTTCCGGAGTGATCTACGCGCGCAGACCAGCTCCCGGCCCGGCATGGACCAGGCCTCCGTCTCAGTATCCGCCGTGCACCGGCGGGTACCCGTACCCGCCCGCCGGAGCCTGCGCCGGAGCCGCCGCATGGGCCTCGCGGTCGTAGAACGGGCGGGCGCTCGCCCGCATCCACAGGGCGACCGGGTCGTACTCGTCGGACATCGCCACCGTCGACACCGGCAGCCCGTCCGGGACGGCGCCGATGGACTGCTGCATCATCGCCCGCACCGAGTCCACCGCCGACGGGCTCGTGTCGTACACGTCGAGCCCGATGGCGAGGTACGGCGCCCCGAGCGCCGGCTGCACCCAGGCACGGCGCAGCGAGCGGACGGCCGGGGTGCGGTGGGCGTTCTGTGCGAGCAGGGCGTAGAACTGCGGGATCTCGATGGCGGGTTCCGACATCCGCAGGGGGCCGGCGGCCTGGCGCTCCAGGCCGGTGGCAATACGGCGGAGGTCCAGCCAGGGGATGCCCACGCCGCCGCCCGGGGCGTGCGGGTTGAGCCAGAGACCGAAGTGGTCGGGGTAGAGGGTCCGGGCCACGTCCAGTCCGTCGACCACCTCGTACGACCTGTTCCAGCCGCTGGCCGAGAGTTCCTGGGCGGAGGTGACGCACGGGGCGTACCCGTACCCGTCGACCTCCATGTTTCCGTACTGGGCGTCCGGGGAGCCTGCCTGACCGTGCCACAGAAGCATCCAGACCTGGCCGGAGCCCGGGGTCGCCAGGGCGCGGAGGAGTGCCTCGTAGGCGTCGTAGCGCCCCGGCGTCACCTGGCGCAGCATGTGCTCGACCTGCCCGGTCGTGGTGCTGGCGCTCACGTGTGTGCCCCTTCTGGTGGTTGCCCCGCGTATGCCAACAGCTTAAGCGCCCAGGGGGTCGGGGCTCATTGTCCGCGATACGGCCCCGCGCCCCTGGGGAGTCCTAGTGACCGTACTGATAGAAGGGGCGCACGCTCTCCCGCATCCAGTTCGCCACCGGGTCCTCCGTCACATCCAGGAGGACCAGGTTGACCGGCCATGGCGTCGGGGCCTTGGCCAGGGCCCGTTCCAGGGCCTGCAGGGGAAGGGCCCTCATGTCCCCCTCCCACTGGGAGAGTTCGACGCCCACGAACATCACCGGGTCCGCCGTCTCGACGGCGGCAAGGCAGCGGCGGGCCGTCACGACCACGCCGGTTTCCGCGAACTCCGCCGACGCCGCGGCGAGGAAGTCGATCGGGTCGTCCTGCCAGTCCGGTTCGAAGAGCTTGACGCGGCCGCCGGATGCCGGGCCGTCCAGCGGGGTGCGGCCCACGCGGCAGAGTTCGGCGACGGCGGGCGGCGGGAGCGGGACGCCGACCACACCGTCCGGGTTCACGGCGAGGCCGACCTGCGGGGGCAGACCGCGGGCGAACTCGACGGCCGGAGCGACCGTGAACGACATATGGGAGCCGACGACCTGCCGGAACTGCTCCTCGGAGCTGAACACCGGGACATACGCCTGCCCTTCGATCTCCAGCGTGGGCAGATCGAGCGGACCGCTGTGCGGACCGCCGCCGTTCGGCAGCGGCACCCAGACGAAGCTGCGGCCGAGCACCTCGATGATCCGGCCGCCCGCCGAGGGCATGCCCAGGGAGGCCGACAGCACCTCCTCCAGCTCGTTGCCGGGCCATCCGCCGTGCGGATGGGGGTGCGCCTGCATGGGAAAGTCCGCGGGAAGATCCGCTGGGAAGTCCATCTGTGTCCGACCGCCTGCTGAGAACCACTGCTGAGGCTGGAAAGGCTAGCGGGTGGGACGGACAAAGGGGTCGGCCCGTGCGACGTGAGAACGAGAAACGAGTACGGGTCAGCCCGTGAACCCGATCCTGCGCAGTACGTCCGCAGCGTCCCGGTCCAGCAGCACCGCCGAGCCGACGCCCTCGGGCAGGTCGCCCTGCTCCACCGAGCGGATCAGACGGGCCGCCGCGGTGCGGTGGCGCAGGAACGCGTAGCGCGAGACGCCGCGGCCGCGCTCGCGCTGGCCCTCCAGGGCCGTGCCCGGCGTGACGTCGAGGAGCAGCAGGTGCAGGGTGCCGCCGCGGCGCCGGGCCTCGCGGGCCAGCCAGCCGCGCACCCAGGACTGCGTACCGCAGTCGTGCACGACGACACCCTCGCCGCTGCGCAGGGCGCGGCGCAGTCCGGCGTAGTGGGCGAGGCGGACGAGGGGGCGGTACAGCGCGTACGGCAGGAAGCGGGGGACTCGGGCGTCCCAGCGGTCGCGGGCGTCCTGGGAGTCGATGCCGATGCCCCGGACCGCCCGCGCCATCAGCGTGGACTTGCCGCTGCCGGGCAGGCCGGTGATCACCACGAGGTCGCGGGGGCCGAAGAGCAGGGCGTGCGGACTGTGTCCCGAGCGGTCGCGCAGGTCGCGGACCACGGGTGCCGGTCGCGTCCCGCACGCCTGTCCGGCCGGGGCCGTGGCGTACGCCGTGGTCGTGTTCACCGTGATCGTCCTTCCTGCGGGGTCAGGAAAGCTTCTCCCCACTGTTTGTAAAGGGAAGGTAATGCATGGTGTCTCGCGGTTCCGTTCGGTTCCGGCCACAGCCCAGTTACAAAAGGGAGGTGCCGGATGCGGCCCTGCCGGACGCGGACGAGGCGTGCAATGATGTGCGCGCCAACTGCATACCGGCCGTTCGAATCCGCGCGGGAGAGTCCTCAGCAGTACGTCTGTCGCTGGGGCGCCGAAGGAGCAAGTCCCTCCCTTGAATCTCTCAGGCCCCGTTACCGCGCGGGCGAGGCACATCTGAAAAGCGGGCCACTGTGTCGGTGGCCCCACCCAAGGTGCAAGCCAGAAGCCACACTTGTGGTCATGGCGAACCTCTCAGGTTCCGATGACAGATGGGGAGGAACGACCTCGCCCGTCATGCCTTGGGAGACGACCGTCCGATGAGCAGCACCGCACCCCGTCATACCGCGCTCGATGCCCTGCATCGTTCGCTCGGCGCGACGATGACCGACTTCGCCGGCTGGGACATGCCCCTGCGCTACGGCTCCGAGCGCGACGAGCACCTCGCCGTCCGCACGAAGGCCGGCCTCTTCGACCTCTCGCACATGGGCGAGATCACCGTCACCGGCCCCCAGGCGGCCGACCTGCTCAACTACGCCCTGGTCGGCAACATCGCCTCGGTCGGTATCGGCCGCGCCCGCTACACCATGATCTGCCGGGCCGACGGCGGCATCCTGGACGACCTGATCGTCTACCGGCTCGCGGAGACCGAGGCCGGGTCTTCTCACTACATGGTCGTCGCCAACGCCTCCAACGCCCAGGTGGTGTTGGACGCGCTGGTGGAGCGTTCGGCCGGCTTCGACGCCGAGGTGCGCGACGACCGGGACAGCTACGCGCTGCTCGCCGTGCAGGGCCCCGAGTCCCCCGGCATCCTCAAGTCCCTCACCGACGCCGACCTCGACGGCCTGAAGTACTACGCCGGCCTGCCCGGCACCGTCGCCGGTGTCCCCGCCCTCATCGCGCGCACCGGCTACACCGGCGAGGACGGCTTCGAGCTGTTCGTCGCCCCCGGTGACGCGGAGAAGCTGTGGCAGGCGCTGACCGAGGCCGGCGCGCCCGTCGGGCTGGTGCCCTGCGGGCTGTCCTGCCGGGACACGCTGCGCCTGGAGGCGGGCATGCCGCTGTACGGGAATGAGCTGTCGACCTCGCTCACGCCCTTCGACGCCGGGCTCGGCCGGGTGGTGAAGTTCGAGAAGGAGGGCGACTTCGTGGGGCGCGAGGCGCTCCAGGAGGCGGCCTCCAGGGCTTCGGAGAACCCGCCGCGGGTCCTTGTCGGCCTGGTCGCCGAGGGCCGCCGGGTCCCGCGCGCGGGGTACGCGGTCGTCGCCGGCGGCGAGGTGATCGGCGAGGTCACCTCAGGTGCCCCCTCCCCCACCCTGGGCAGGCCGATCGCGATGGCGTACGTCGACGCGGCGCACTCGGCGCCGGGCACCGAGGGTGTCGGCGTGGACATCCGGGGCAGTCACGAGCCGTACGAGGTCGTGGCGCTGCCGTTCTACAAGCGCCAGAAGTAGACACTGGGGCGCGGCGGCTCCGCCCCCGGGTGTGACCCCGCACACGTTTTCCCAGCTCACAAGCGTTTTCCTCAGTCACCCATTCACCGTCACTCCCCCGCGTACAGGAGAATTCAGGCCATGAGCAACCCCCAGCAGCTGCGTTACAGCAAGGAGCACGAGTGGCTGTCGGCCGTCGAGGGCGGCGTCTCGACGGTCGGCATCACGGAGTTCGCGGCGAACGCGCTCGGCGATGTCGTCTACGCCCAGCTTCCCGAGGTGGGCTCGGCCGTGACCGCGGGCGAGACCTGCGGCGAGCTGGAGTCGACCAAGTCGGTCAGCGACCTGTACTCCCCCGTCACCGGTGAGGTCACCGAGATCAACGAGGACGTGGTGAACGACCCGTCGCTGGTCAACTCGGCCCCCTTCGAGGGCGGTTGGCTCTTCAGGGTCCGTGTCACGGAGGAGCCGGCCGACCTGCTCTCCGCCGACGAGTACACCGCCCAGAACGCCGGCTGAGGAGCCGTAGACGCATGTCTGTACTGAACACGCCCCTGCATGAGCTGGACCCGGACGTCGCCGCCGCGGTCGATGCCGAGCTGCACCGCCAGCAGTCCACCCTCGAGATGATCGCCTCGGAGAACTTCGCCCCGGTGGCGGTGCTGGAGGCCCAGGGCTCGGTCCTGACCAACAAGTACGCCGAGGGCTACCCGGGCCGCCGCTACTACGGCGGCTGCGAGCACGTCGATGTCACCGAGCAGATCGCCATCGACCGCCTCAAGGCCCTGTTCGGCGCCGAGTACGCCAACGTCCAGCCGCACTCCGGCGCCTCCGCCAACCAGGCCGCCCTGTTCGCGCTGGCCCAGCCCGGCGACACCATCCTCGGCCTGGACCTCGCCCACGGCGGCCACCTCACCCACGGGATGCGGCTGAACTTCTCCGGCAAGCAGTTCAATGTCGTCGCCTACCACGTGGACGCGGCGACCGGCCTGGTCGACATGGCCGAGCTGGAGAAGCTGGCCAAGGAGCACCGGCCGAAGGTGATCATCGCGGGCTGGTCGGCGTACCCGCGCCAGCTGGACTTCGCGGAGTTCCGCCGGATCGCGGACGAGGTCGGCGCGTACCTGTGGGTCGACATGGCGCACTTCGCCGGGCTGGTCGCGGCCGGTCTGCACCCCAACCCGGTCGAGTACGCGGACGTGGTCACCTCCACCACGCACAAGACGCTGGGCGGCCCGCGCGGCGGCATCATCCTCGCGAAGAAGGAGTTCGCGAAGAAGCTCAACTCGTCGGTCTTCCCGGGCTTCCAGGGCGGTCCGCTGGAGCACGTGATCGCGGCGAAGGCGGTCTCCTTCAAGGTCGCCGCGTCGGAGGAGTTCAAGGAGCGTCAGCGCCGTACGGTCGAGGGCGCGAAGATCCTCGCCGAGCGGCTGACCGCGCCCGACGCCCGCGAGGCCGGGGTCAATGTCCTGTCCGGCGGCACGGACGTGCATCTGATCCTGGTCGACCTGCGCCACTCCGAACTGGACGGGCAGCAGGCCGAGGACCGTCTGCACGAGGTCGGCATCACGGTCAACCGCAATGCCGTCCCCGACGATCCGCGCCCGCCGATGGTCACCTCGGGGCTCAGGATCGGCACCCCGGCGCTGGCCACCCGCGGCTTCGAGGCGGAGGACTTCGCCGAGGTCGCGGACGTCATCGCCGAAGCCCTGAAGGCGCCTTCTCCCTTCGGGGAGGCCGACGTGGAGGCGCTGAAGGCCCGGGTCGCGGCCCTGGCCGACAAGCACCCGCTGTACCCCGGTCTGAACAAGTAGTTCCTTTTTGTGGGGTGTCCCGCACACTCATAAGCGTGCGGGTCACCCCGGCTTCACCCCCCGTATTGAGGAGTCACCGTGGCCATCTCGGTCTTCGACCTGTTCTCGATCGGCATCGGCCCGTCCAGCTCCCACACGGTCGGTCCGATGCGCGCGGCAGGCATGTTCGCGCGCCGACTGCGCAACGAGGGGGTGCTGGGCTCCGTCGCATCGATACGTTCCGAGCTGTACGGCTCCCTGGGCGCGACCGGCCACGGCCACGGCACCCCAAAGGCGGTGCTGCTCGGTCTGGAGGGCGCCTCGCCGCGGACGGTGGACGTGGAGACGGCCGACGAACGGGTGGAGGAGATCAAGTCGTCCCGCCGGATCCGGCTCCTCGGCGAGCACGAGATCCCCTTCTCCTTCGACGACGACCTGAAACTGCACCGCCGCAAGACCCTCCCCTACCACGCGAACGGCATGACCCTCTGGGCGTACGACGCCTCGGGTACGGAGCTGCTGTCGAAGACGTACTACTCGGTGGGCGGCGGTTTCGTCGTCGACGAGGAGGCGGTCGGCGCGGACCGCATCAAGCTGGACGACACGGTGCTGAAGTACCCCTTCCGCACCGGCGACGAGCTGCTGCGCCTGACGAAGGAGACGGGTCTGTCGATCTCCGCCCTGATGCTGGAGAACGAGCGGGCCTGGCGCACCGAGGACGAGATCCGCACGGGACTCCTCGACATCTGGCGGGTCATGCAGGCATGCGTGTCCCGCGGCATGTCCCGCGAGGGCATCCTGCCCGGCGGTCTGAAGGTACGGCGCCGAGCCGCACTCTCCGCCCGCCAACTCCGGGCGGAGGGCGACCCGTTGGCGCATGCGATGGAGTGGATCACGCTCTATGCGATGGCCGTGAACGAGGAGAACGCGGCGGGCGGCCGGGTGGTCACCGCCCCGACGAACGGCGCCGCGGGCATCATCCCGGCAGTCCTCCACTACTACCTCAACTTCGTGCCGGGCGCCGACGAGGACGGCATCGTCCGCTTCCTGCTCGCCGCGGGCGCTATCGGCATGCTCTTCAAGGAGAACGCCTCCATCTCCGGCGCCGAGGTCGGCTGCCAGGGCGAGGTCGGCTCGGCCTGCTCGATGGCGGCGGGCGCACTGGCCGAGGTCCTCGGCGGCTCCCCCGAACAGGTCGAGAACGCCGCCGAGATCGGCATGGAACACAACCTGGGCCTCACCTGCGACCCGGTCGGCGGCCTCGTCCAGATCCCCTGCATCGAACGCAACGGCATGGCCGCGGTCAAGGCGGTCACGGCCGCCCGGATGGCAATGCGGGGCGACGGCTCGCACAAGGTGTCCCTGGACAAGGTGATCAAGACGATGAAGGACACCGGCGCGGACATGAGCGTGAAGTACAAGGAGACGGCTCGGGGCGGGCTCGCGGTGAACATCATCGAGTGCTGACGTATGCCGAGATCATTACGGCACGGTTCGCCAGATCGCGGCCGGCGTCTTGTTCGTCCTCGTGATGCGGCGCAAGCGGTCGACCCGGCGGGCGGAGATCGCCTCGGGGTGCTGGCTGTCGACGGTGCCGAGGCGCACATGGCTCCCCGTCAGCCAGCTCCGGACGGCTTCCGGGGCGGCCGTCCCGGTGTATTCGACGGTCATCGAACGCGCCGAGTCGGCCGCGTCGGTGTCGCGGACCAATACGAGCTGGGCGTCCACGACGTCCGGGCACTGCCGGGCCCGGTCGACGATATCCGCGATATTGACGTAGTTGCCGAGAAGGCCGAAGCCGTCGTCGGCACGGCCCAGGACCCGAAAGGCCTCGCCGCGTCCGCAGCGGCATTCCGCCGCCCCAATGCGGTCGCCCAGGCGATAACGAACGACGGGCACGGTCCATCCGTCGCCGGCTCGGGTCAGCAAGGCACCCGCGTCCTCCAGCTCGAAGATCTCGTCCGCGAGCAGATGGAGCGTCGTCTCGTCGCACTCCGGCCCGTTGGATCCCATCGCCCAGGTCTCGACCGAGCCGTAGATGCCCCACAACTGCACATCGGGAAAGGCCTGTCGAACCAGCTCCCGCTTGGACTCCGTCCATGCCTCGCCCATCCAGATGATGGTTTTGACCGGCGGCTTCACGCCAGTCTTGAGCACGGTCTCGGCGAAGTCGGCGAGAACGGACGGAACGCTGGCCAGAACGCTGACGCCGACCTCACGGAGCATCGGAAGCCGGAGTTCGAGTTCCTCGACCGTCATCGGCCCCGAGGGGATAACCGTGGATTCGGTGCGCTCGGCGAGTTTCTGGACGAAATAGTGGGTGCCCCACATGCGGCCCGCGTCGTACAGATTGAGTACGACGTCGCCGATGCCCAGCGGGCGCCAGACCGGCAGGAGCCGGTCGAAGGCCATGTGGTGAGGGAGGTAGGTCAGCTTCGGGGTGCCCGTGGTGCCGCCGCTGGAGACGAGCACGCTGCCGTCACGTTCGGCCGCCGCCCTGGTCATCGCCGTTATCTCGGCAGGACCGCAGATCTCCAGGTCGGAAAGCTCTTTCGCCCCCTCGGGGACTGCCTTCCCGCCGGACGAGGCAATCATCCGGGCGTGCGCGAGCAGGATATCCCGGTCGATGGTTCCGATCATGATTCTCCTGGCAGATCGATAAACTGGGTCAAATAAATCCTAGGCAACCCGCGACAGAGTGGTCCAATAACGATTTTTAATCGGCCGATAACAATCCCTGCAAGCATCCGGCATTGTCGACGCACTGTTGTGCAGGGAAAATGGCGGGATGAATACTAAGACCGTTGTGCTGGTGGGAGTCCCGTGGAGCGTCCACGAACTGAACAACGCCATCCGTGACGCGGCCACGGTCGGCGCCTCGCTCCTCGTCGTCGACACGCCTGAGTCCCTCGCGCAGCTCGGCGAACAAACCGCCGTACAGACCCGGACCGTAAAGGCGCTCGACCCGCTGCTCATCGCCGACTGCGTGCGCGACACCGAGCCGGCGACCGTCCTTGCCATCACCGAGTTCTGCATGGAGCTGGCAGCGGCCGTGCGCGAGCAGCTCGGCATCCCCGGCACGCCGTCCGCCGTCGAGGCCCGCGTCCTGGACAAGGCGCAGACCCGCGAAGTGCTGCACGAGCACGGGCTCACCCAGGTTGGTTTTCACCGGACTTCTCTGCTTTCCCCGGAGGACCTGCTCGGGGACCTGGAGCCGCCGGTGGTGGTCAAGCCTCGCTCGTTCAGCGGCAGCCACGGCGTGACCTTCGTCGCCGACCGTTCCGAGCTGGCGCGCGTCTTCGAGCCGTACGACCTGGCCGAGTCCAATCGCGACGACCGTGACACCCGGGTGCCTCACCTGGCCGGGGACCACCGTACGCACGAGGTCATCGTCGAGGAGTACGTGCCGGGCCCCGAAATCAGCGCCGAGGGGCTCGTCGTCGACGGCCGGCTCACGCTGTTCACCCTGACCGACAAGTTCAACACCGGCATGCCGTACTTCGAAGAAGTCGGCCAGATGGTGCCCAGCAGGTACACCCAGGAGCGGACCGCGCAGGTCGAGGAGTACCTCCAGGCCGTCGTGTCGGCGCTGGGCTTCGTCACCTCGCCGATGCACGCCGAGATCAAGCTGCTCGACGACCGGATCGAGCTCGTCGAGATCCACACCCGTTACGCCGGCGGCCGCATGGTCGAGCTGCTCGAATCGGCGTACGAGATGCGTCCGTACGAGGTGTACTTCGACGCGATGCTCAACGGCCGCACCCCGAGCCGGCCTTCACTGACCGGCGACCACTATGGCGTGGGCTTCTTCACGGGCCGGACCGACGCTCCCCTCACCTGGCCGTCCTATGCCTTCCCGCACCCCGAGGCCGTCGTCTCGATCGATCTCGACCGCCGCCGGGCTCCGAAGGTCTTCGCGTACGAAGGCCTGCGCATCCGGTGGTGGTTCGCAGGCCATGCCCTGTTCGCGGCCAAGGACCACGCCGCCGTCCACGAGAACATCAGCTTCCTCCTCGACAACACGCCCGGACAGAGCGGTTCTGGAAGCTAGCCCGACCAGATGAGAGAGGAGTGCTGCCGACCCGGGACGACGGGACTTGTCCAGAGCCCTGTTCGCCGCCGGGAAAGCCGCACTCCTCAGGTCGGTCGCCGTCAGTCCGACGGTACTGGCTGTGCATGCACGGCCGGCTCGGCCTGCTCGGCCGCCTCGCGCGGCAGCGCCAGACAGGCCATGGCACCGAGCGCCAGCACCGCGATCGGCAGGACCATGGCGGCGCGCATCGCCGGGCCGCTGCCGCCTGTCACCGATTGCAGCCCCTGCACCAGCGCCACGGCGCCCGCGGTGAAGACCATCGCGCCCAGCTGACGCATCGTTTCCAGGATCCCGGAGGCCGCACCCGTCAATGCCTGGGGCACTTCGCGCATGGCGACCGTCGTCCTCGGCGCGATCGAGCAGCCGTTGCCCGTGCCGATGACCGCCATCGGGGCCAGGAAGGCCGTCCAGTGCACCGAGCCCGTCATCAGCAGCGCGGTCCACAGGATGCCGGCACCCTGTACGACCATGCCGGTCAGCAGGATGTACCGGCCCTCGATCCGGTCGGCCAGCCGACCGGCGACCAGGGCGATCAGCATGGACATTGCCGACGCCGGCGCGAGTATCACCCCTGCCCGGAAGGCGCTCAGGCCGAGTACCGACTGGAAGTACAGCGCGGCAACCACCGTGATGGCGAAGGTGGCACCGGTGCCCGCCGCGGCGATCCCCAGCGTCACGGTGTAGCTGCGGATCCGTAAGAGGGCGAAGGGCACCAGCGGATCGCTGTCCTGGCGCTGCCGCTGGCGGACGGTGAAGCCGGTGCCGAAGAGCGCGGCTGCCGCCAGCAGTGCCCAGATGAGGGGGCCCCAGTGGTGATCCGCGCCGTTGGTCACGGCGTAGGCGAAGCAGGCGAGGGCCACCGAGGCGATGCCGACGCCGAGCACGTCCAAGGAGTGCTGCCGGCCCGTCCGCAGGTCGGAGACGATCGTCAGGCCCGCCACCACGACGAGCACGCCGATCGGCAGGTTGATGAGGAAGATCCACCGCCAGCCGGCCGCATTGACCAACAGTCCGCCGAGAGCGGGGCCGAGCACCGAGGCCACCCCGCCGATCGCGGCCCACACCCCCAGTGCCGTGCCGCGTCGCTCGCGCGGGAAGGATGCCACGATCAGGGTCAGGCTCTGCGGCATCAGCAGCGCGGCGCCGGCACCCTGGAGTACGCGCGCACCCACCAGGATGCCGGGTCCTGTCGCGAGCCCGCACAGCAGGCTCGCGACGGTGAAGAGCAGGACGCCCACGACGAATATCTGCCGCGGGCCGTACCGGTCGCCCAACCGGCCCGCGGTGATCAACAGTACGGTGATGGCGATGATGTAGCTGTTCAACGCCCAGAGCACCTGGGGCAGCGTGGCGTGCATCGAGTCGATGATGCTGGGGATCGCGATGGTGACGATCGTCGAGTCCAGCAAGGTCATGAAGTAGCCCAGGGACAACACCACCAGCGTCGCCCAGGGGTTGCCGCGCAGCCGGTTCACTCGCCCGCCGTCCCGTCCATGAAGTCGCGCAGCACGCGGACGAACCGGTCCGGTTCCTCCAGGAAGGGAGCGTGGCCGCTCTCCGGGAACATCTCAAGCCGGGCGTCGGGGAGCGCACCCAGCAGCCACTTGCCGACCTCGGTGGGGAAGATCCGGCTCTTCGCCCCGTGCAGCAGCAGGGTCGGCAGCGTCAGTACACCGATCCGCTCGCGCCAGTCCTGCGTGAGGACCCCGCTCCACAGGGCCAGCAGCGCCAGCCGCGAGGTCTTCAGCGATTCTTCCAACAGCGGCCGCAGCGTGCCGGGTTCGGGGTCGCTCCCGGACGCGAAGCAGTTCTCGACCAGGGCTGTGAGGTACGCGTCCGGGTCGGTCCACTGCTGCTGGGTGGCCTGCAGCGCGCCGGCCGCGTCCAGACCGCCGAACGCCGCATGCTCCCAACCCTCCTCCCGCAGCAGGTGCGGCGACATCTCCACGGAGACCAGGCGGGAGACCCGGTCGGTCCCGTACCGGTCGAGGTAGTTGTAGGTGACGGTCGCGCCGAGCGACCACCCGACGAGCGTCACGTCATGGAGGTCGAGCTGCTCGACGACCTGTGCCAGATCGGTCGCGGCGTCCTCGAGGGTCCAGCCGAGCGGGGGTTCGGGGCTGGCCCCGTGCCCGCGCAGGTCCACGGTGACGATGTCGTATTCCGGGCCGAGGGCGGCCGCCATGTGTGCGAAACAGTGCGAGGTCATTCCCAGGCCCGGGACGAACAACACGGTCGGCCCCGCACCGGGGCGCCGGGCATGATGAATCACTTCGAGCATGGTGAGAAACTCCCATCGGTCCCCCCGGATGCAATGATCAAAATATACGGCCGGCCCACGAAATTACGCTCCGGATAACGATCAAATTTTCTTATGCCCGACCGTCGCACAATCGCGCATTTCGAAGCGCCGATAAAGAGGTTTTATAAACGCAGGTCTATGGCGTATTACCGGCCGAGAGCGGATTTGTCGGAATATTCCGGGTTGCCCCATCGCACCCGGTCAAGATCAGCCAACGGCATAAACACACCCTTGCGGCACAGAGATCGAGCGTCCAGGATCACCACGAACTCGGCTCGGTCCTCCGGCTGTGCAGCCTGCATCGGAACCTCCCGGGGCCTGGCCGCCGTCCTCAGGGCCGTAGTCACCAACGCGTTACCAGGGTGGGGTGCTTGTGGCTTGTGCAGGGTGGCTTTGCCGATGAACGAAAACACCGAGTCGACCACACGGGAGGCGCTGGCCGATTTCCTGCGCCGGCGACGTGATGCTCTGTCACCAGAGGTGGTCGGGCTGCAGTCCGGCCAACGGCGCCGGACACCGGGGCTGCGCCGGGACGAGGTGGCACGCCTGGCGAACATGTCGACGACCTACTACGAACGGCTGGAGCAGGGGCGTGGCCCGCAGCCGTCGGCCGCCATCCTCGCCGGGCTGGCCAGCGCATTGCGGCTGGCCCCGGACGCGCGCGCCTACCTGTACCTGCTGGCCGGCCGCAACGAGCCCACGGCGGAGAACCCGGACGACGTCGTCGATCCCGAACTGTTCTCCGTGATGCGGGCGGTGGAGGCGACGTGCCCGGCGTTCGTCACGGACGACCTCGGCACCCTCGTGGCACAGAACGAGTTGCACACAACGCTTTTCGGTCACCTCGTCGGCCTGCCCGGCTGGGAGGGAAACCTGTTCTGGCACTGGTTCTGCTCGGGAGACGGCTGGCGGCAGCTGGCGCTGAACTCGGCGGAGCAACAGGAGGCCATGGGCCACAATTACGTTGCGCACCTGCGCCTCATCCTGGCCGAGCGCGGCTATGACCCGGCCGCTGCAGAACTGGTGGCCGAACTGCGCGGAACGAGCGCGGAATTCTCGCGGATGTGGGACGAGCACCACGTCGCCAGGGCTGCCGCTGCGATCGTGAGCGTGCTGGACGACCGGGTCGGCCGCTTGGACTTCAAATATTCGCTGATGTTGGGTACACGGTCACGGCAGCGTTTGTTTACGTTTCATGCAGTTCCGGGCACACTGACCCAACAGCGGCTGGCCGGGCTTCTATACGTGCCGGGCGATGCGGTATCCACTCATCGATAGTGCGTGGCTCAGTCCGTCGATCGACCGTAGCGTTTTGCGTGGCACCTGGACCGGCCGGGAGCGTAGGGGAATTCCGCACACAAAGATCCCACTTGACATCGTTGTCCTATTTCGTATTTGGCCGCCAGCGGCGCCTTCACGTGATCGTCCGGCTGTCTGTCCCGATCGGCAGGGCCGGGTGTTCTTCATCATTCGACCAGCATGACAATCTCAGATTGGTTCGAGTAATGTGCAACATTTGCGACCAGAGGCGGCACGGCGCCATCGCCGAGAACCGCCACGAAAGACTGATCGCCTTACTGGCCACCGGTCATACCGACGCCAGCGCGGCCCGGCAGCTCGGTGTCAGCCGTCGCACCGTGACCTACATGCTCCGTTCCATGATGGACGAGTTAGGCATCAACAACCGCTTCCAGCTCGGCATCGCCGTTGGCGCCCGCAGCCGCACCTGCACCACCTGCCCGGGCCCGCGCCGACCTGCCATGACGAACTGAAGATCAATTCGAATTACGGGGGATGTTCCAGGCGGCCTGCCGAGTGCGAAAGTGAAGATTTATGAGTTCAGAACGAACGATCATGTCTCGTAATCTCGACGTGAATCAGCTGCGAACGCTGAACACGATAGTGGAAACGGGGAGTTTCCGGCGGGCGGCCGATGCGCTCGCGCTCACTCAGCCCGCGGTAAGCTATCACATTCGCCGGCTTGAGGCCCTTCTGCACGGCCCGGTCTTCGTCAGAACCAGGGGCCGGCTCGAACTCAGCGATGCCGGTGAGGAACTGCTTTTCTATGCTCGCAAAATGCTCACCGTCAATGACGAGGCAATGGCCCGGCTGACTGCACCGAGGGACGGCCTCCGGCTCACCATAGGCGTCTCGGAGCAATTGGAGGACGTCCTCCACGACCTGCTCGTCGGCCTCAGGCGCGCGCTGCCCCGGGTCACGCTGACCGCGCGGATCGGCGCCAGTGAGCACATTGCCGCGCGGACGGCCGAGCAGGAGACCGACGTCGCCGTCATCATCGGCGCCTCCCACGGTGAACGGCGCCGCTCGCTCGGCTCGCTGCAGTTGGCCTGGTACGCACACGACGCCGCGGGCCTGGCCGCCGGCCGTTCCCTTCCGATGGTGCTGCCCGTCGAGCCGTGCAATACGCGAACCCACATCGTCAGCGCCCTCGAAAGCCAGGGAGTTCCCTGGCACCTTGCCTACGAAGGCCCCGACCTGGCCGGCCTGCGAGCGGCCACCCGGGCCGGACTCGGCGTCACCGGCCTGCTCGCGGGCGGCGGCGAGAAGTGGAATCTGACGCCCGTCCCCGCAGGCATGTTGCCGTTCAGTCCCGGATCCGTGCCGGTCTCCTTCGTCTGCGCGCCGGGCACGCCGGCCCACGTGGTCGAGCCCGCGTTCTCCGTCGCCCAAGCGGCGCTTCGGCGGTTCCCGTTGGTCGACGAACCCGCATGGGTGCCCGGAAACGCGGCCTGACCGGCTCCGTGACGTTCGGGTCATCGGCCGCCGCGGACATGGCGGCGGCCGTACGCCATCAGCCGAGGTCGAGCAACGCCTCGTAGAAGCCGCCGAATCCTCGGGGCCGGTCGACGAGGTGGATCTCCAGAATCCAGTGGCACAGCCGCCCGGCGCGGTCGGGGCGGCGCATCGGCTCGTCGCTGCCGGTGGTGATGTAGTACTCGATGTCGTCGCCGTTGATGCGCTCGTGCGGGAACTCCCCGACCAGGTGTCCGGCGTGGGTGGCGCCGATCTCCCAGCCCGCCCCGCCTGCCAGCCGTTGGATCTCGGCGAACAGCTGGCCGCCGGTGATGTCCGGCCGGCCCTGGAAGTAGCGGCGGCCGGCGTCGAAGATGACCGGCAGGTCGTCGCGGAGACGATGCTTCACCGGGTCGTCACCGAGCACGTACGTCCGGCCGAAATCGGCTTCCCACTGTTCGAGGAGTGGCCCGAAGTCGCAGAACACGATGTCGTCCTCGGCGATCAGACGGTCCGGGGGGTTCACGCGGTAGGGGTGCAGGGTATTCGGGCCCGCGCGCACGATGCGCTTGTGCCAGAAGCGTTCGATGCCGAACATCTCGTGCGCCAAGTCCCGGATCTGATCGCTGAGTTCCCGCTCACCCTTCCCGGCGACGATCAGCTGCCGGTACCCGATCTCCTCGAAGAGTTTCTCCGCCTTGTCCTGTGCTTCCAGGAGGAGCTCCGCGCGCCCTGCCTCGTTGTCGTCCATTCCTCACCCTCGCTGCTCGGTCGCGGACACCTCGACGCGGTTGTCGTGGTAGACGGCGCCACCGCCCATGTCCGAGTCCCGCTCGGCCACGGTGGCGTTGACCCCCGCCCGATTCCCGGTGAGTTTCGCCCACCAACCCTTGGTCGTGCGGGCCACCCCCGGCCGCACCGAATCGCTCACGTGCAGCTGCGCGGTGAAGGCGCCCCGGTCGTTGAAGATCCGCACCTGCTGCCCCTCGACCAGCCCCCGGGCCGCAGCATCGTCGGGATGCAACTCCACGAAGGGTGCCCCGGCCCGGCGTACCAGTGATTCCTTGTTCGCGAACGTCGTGTTGAGGAAGAAGTGCGAGGCCGACGAGATGAGCACCAGCGGCAGCCGGCGTGCCAGCTCCGAATCCGCGGCCTCCTTGGGAGGCGTGTATCCGGTCAGCGGGTCGTACCCATCGGCTGCGGCCGTCGCGGACACGAACTCCAGCTTCCCCGACGGTGTGGGAAAGCCGTCCGCGAACGGAACGAAGGGGCTGGGATAGTTGAGCCGGACGTAGCCCTCCCGGCGCAGCCGGTCCAGGCCGACGCCGTCCAGGGACGGGTGGCCGCCGGACAGCAGCTGCCGGGCGAGGTCCTCGTCGGAGTCGAAGAGGCTCGGATCCGTCAGGCCCAGCCGCGCGGCGAGCCTGCGGAATGTCTCCGTGGTCGACAGGCACTCACCGGGCGGAGCGACCGCGGGCTCGTTCCAGGTGATGTACATGTGCCCGTACCCGTCGAGCAGATCGGTGTGCTCCGTCTGCATCGTGGCCGGCAGCACGATGTCGGCGTAGTCCACCGTGTCGGTGCGGAAATGCTCCATGACCACGGTGAACAGGTCTTCGCGCAGCAGGCCCGCATGCACCTGGCTCTGGCCGCCCACCGCCGTGGCCGGGTTGGCCCCGTAGACGAACAACGCCTTGACCGGCGGATCGTCGACCGTGGTGAGCGCCTCGCCGAGGCGGGTCATCGAGAGGCTTCGTACCGGCCCCGGCAGCAGGTCGTCACGGAAGAGGGCTTCACGGTCGCCGCCGAAGTAGCCGTCCGTCGAGTAGGCCAGACCGCCGCCCGGGAGCTTCCAGTCACCCGTCACCCCGGGCAGCGCCGCCAGCGTACGCAGCGCCATGCCGCCCCCGGCGTGCCGCTGGATCCCCTGCGCCGCCTTCATCCCGGTGGGCCGGGTGACGGCCAGGCGCCGCCCGAGTCTCTCGACCGTCTCCACCGGCAGCCCGCAGATCTCCGCCGTACGCTCCGGCGTGAACTGCTCGATGCGTGCGCGGAACTCGGGCCAGCCCACCGTGTGCTCCGCCAAGTACGCACGGTCCTCGGCGCCGAGCGATATCACCACGTTGAGCAGCCCTAGGGCGAACGCGGCATCCGTGCCGGGGTTGAGCGGCACATGCTCGTCGGCGAGCCGGGCCGTCTTCGTCAGGACCGGATCGATGGCCACGACGTACGCCCCGGACCGCTGCGCCTGCGACAGCACCTTCCACAGGTGGTGGCTCGTGGTGAGCGTGTTGCAGCCCCACAACAGGATCAGCCGGGCGTGGCGCAGATCCTCCGGGTCGATGCCCCGGCTGGTGCCGAGCGTGTAACCGGTGCCCACCAGGCCCGCGATCGAGCAGATCGTCAGGTCGTGGCGGGAGGCGCCCAGGGTGTTCCACAGCCGGCTGCCGGCGCGCCCCTGGAGGCCCTGCAGATAGCCCAGGTTCCCGGTTCCCTGGTAGGGCCAGACGGCCTGTCCGCCGTACCGGTCGATCACCTCCGTGAGGCGGTCGGCGATCTCGTCGAGCGCCTCGTCCCAGCCGATCCGCTCGAACCGCCCCTCGCCCTTGCGCCCGGTCCGGCGCAGGGGATGCAGCAGCCGGTCGGGGGCCCGGGTGTGCTCCAGGTACTGGTTCACCTTCACGCACAGGGTGCCGCGGGTGTACGGATGGTCCGGGTTTCCGCGCAGCCGCACGGCGACGCCGTCCTCGACCTCGACCTGCCAGGAGCACGCGTCCGGGCAGTCCAGCGGGCAGCCGCCGGGAAGGATCTTCAGGGCCCGGTTCACTGCGGCCCCTCCGCGCCCAGGTGCGGCACGAACTCGTCGGCCAAGGTCACCCGGCCGACGCAGGAACTGGGTCCGGAGAGCAGCACCCGCTCGTCCTTCGTGATCTCCACGGCCACGGTGCCGCCGGGCATGACCACGGTCACCGAGGGATCGGTGAGCCCCAGCCGGTGGGCGGCGCAGGCGGCTGCGCAGGCACCGCTGCCGGAGGCCGGAGCGTAACCGACACCCCGCTCCCAGATCTGGACCCGCAGGGTGCGCCGGTCCTCGACGGTGAGCAGCTCGGCGTTGGGCCGCTCCGCGAAGCCGGCGTACCCGACGATCGCCGGGCCGATCCGGGCCGCGAGCTCGGCGGTCGCGTCGTCGACCAGCGCGACCAGATGCGGCACGCCGTTGTGGACCGCCGTCGCGTTCACTTCGGTGCCCGGCTCGATCTCCAGGGGCACACCGATCAGCTCCGCACCGCCGGCCAGTGCGGGACTGTGGTGCGTCCACGAGCCCAGGTCGATCGTGCTGGCGGCGGTGACCGGGCTGCCGAGCCGCACCCTCACGTCTCCGCCGGGTGTCCGCAGCGTGATCTCGTCGCGGCGGGTGCGGCCGTGCTCGCGCAGGTAACGGGCGAAGATACGCAGACCGTTCGCGCTGCGCGCGCACTCGGAACCGTCGGCGTTGAAGACCCGTACATCGAACGTGTCCTGCGTGTCGGCCACCGGACCCGCGGCGGGGAGCGGGCCGTACAGCACCCCGTCCGCCCCGACGCCGGTGCGCCGGTCGCACAGGGCCCGGGTGGCCGCGGCGCCCGGCGCGGGCGCGCCGAGCTCCGGGTCGGCAACGAGGTAGTCGTTGCCGAGGGTGTGGTACTTCACGAGGGTGGTCGTCACCGGCCCTCACCGATGGCGTCCTCCTCGAAGGCATCGCCGTACCAGCGCTCGCCCCAGCGCGAGAACGACACCACCGTGATGTCGCGGTGGCCCTCCTCCTCGATCGGCACGATGTCGGTGACGTAGTGCCACAGCGCACGGTCGTCGAACGCGATGGCCTGCCCCGCCGGCAGGGTCGCGGTGTAGATGGGCTTTTCCTTGTCGTCGCCGCTTCGCAGGGTCAGCTCGGCGCCGGTGATGCCGACACGGTTGTAGACGGAGATCACCACGAACTCGTGGCCGTCCTGGTGCACGCCCTCCGGGACGACGACGCCCTGCAGCTCCTTGTTGGCGATGACCCGGTACTGGTGGACGTTGATCTGCCAGACGTCGTCCTCGGGCAACGGAATCTGGGCGCAGGCCTCCCGGATGTGCTCGACCAGGTCGATCTGGATCGGCTGGTAGTGCCGCCGGATCCCGCCCGCTATCGGGTTGAACTTGGAGTAGGTGACATACGGGCGGTGCGGGAGCCGCTCGAAGTCCCAGGCGCCGTCCCGGTGTTCGAGCCGGTACTGGGAGAAGCGGCGCCAGCGGTTGCCGTTGCCGATGTACTCGTCGAAGGCGAGGTCCTCGAAGCTCTTCAGAATGTCCTCACCCGTCTCGGGGAGGTCGAAGACCTGAAAGTGCTGCGCGTTGAGAGTCACGGTCGATGCCTTTCGAGGGGAGGGAGGCGGGGCAGCAGTGGTTCAGGCTGGCTGGGGCTGCTTCAGACACGCATCGAGGACCCGGTCGAGGTAGTGCGCGGAGGTGTTGAGCCGCACGAAGGTGCCGAGCGCCACCTCGCGGCCGGCGGCGGGGTCGCGCTCGACGACCGGCCCGATGACGTTCTTGTACCAGCCGGCCGCGTGCTGGGCGTCGATGTTGATGTGGATGTCGTGGTAGACCTTGCCCTCCGGCGGGAGCCCGAGGCGGTCCCATGCGGTGACCAACTGGCGGAAACGCCGGGGGGCGAGGAACTCGGTGACGCCGAAGTAGCCGATGGCGCGCAGGTAGTGCCGGCGGCTGAGCGCGAGGCCGGCCGAGATGTTGCCGCATTCCTTGGCGACGAGCAGCAGATTCGACTCGACGTAGTCCTGGTCGACGCCGATCGAGGTGAGGCACTGGGAGAAGAGCGTCGTATGGACGTCGGCGAAGTCGCCGTTGCCCATCTCGTCCCAGTAGTTCGCCGCGATCTCCATCTTCTCGGCGCCGGTCGCGCCCAGCTGCATGACTGCGAGGATGTCGTCGAAGCGGGGGTCCAGGGAGGTCTCCTGGGCCAGCAGGAAGCGTATGTCCTCGACGGTCGCCGAGTTCGCCAGGTGCTCGGAGTACATCGGGTGGGCGCTCGCCGGGTGGTCCTGGATGAGGGCCTTGAGCCAGCGCACGTACTCCTTCTCGCCGGTGGGATAGCCGCTCAGCAGTTCCTCGGGCACCTGCCGGAACTCGTTGTCCAGCACGGCGTTCTCAAGGATGCTCGTGACGTCCCGCAGGATCGGCTGGGGGTCCTGGTCGGGGTTGCGTGACGCGGACTGGCTGAACTCGTGGGCGTAGACGACCGCGAGTACGTCGTGCAGATGGGTGCGCGCCGCGGCGTCCTGGCCGAAGAAGGCCAGGTCCGCAAGGCGTCGGCACTCCCCGGCGAGCTCGGCGCGATGGGCGTAGTCGTCGACGAGTTCCTGCCATTTTCCGAAGGTTGACGTGGTGAGCGCCGCCGTGAAATCGGCCAGGAGCGGATAGCTGTTCTGCTGCGGATCAGGCATGCCGTAATTCCTCTATTCCCTTCGGAGAAACGCCGAATACACTGTCGACTTCGTTTCGCGCCAGCCTACCCAGAGGCATCACGAACGGTCCAAGTCCATTTGTTTATCGCGCCCATAAATAGATTTGTTTACGATGCCGACGGCGGCGCCGAGTTCCGCTGCGACGGTGTCTTCGCCGGTACCGACGGCCCAGGTCCCGCCGCTGTTCAGATAGGCAATTGCCTGGCCGTCGGGCAGTTCGTGTGCCGTGGCCGCGGTGATGGTGAGTTCCAGGCCGAGTTGGGTGAGTGCGTCGGCGAATGCAGGCAGCGGCTCGGTCCCGGTCAGGGGTATTTCTTTGTCGATGCCGTCAAGACTGACCGTCACGGAGGACGGCGTGTGGTCGAGGAGTCGCAGCGGGCCGGGTGCGGGTGTGTACGCGGTGTCGAAAAGCTCACGCAGTTGTGGCGGGCTCAGTTCGCCGCCTTCGCGGTCCGTGACCTGCTGGACCAGGACGGCGAACTCCGCACGCAGTTGCTGGGGCAGCCGCAGACCGTAGGAGTCGTTGAGCACGAACGCCACGCCGCCCTTGCCGGACTGCGAGTTGACCCGGACGACCGGTTCGTACTCGCGGCCGACATCGCCGGGGTCGATCGGCAGGTACGGCACTTGCCAATGCTCGTCGCGCAGGTCGCCGCCGCTGGACCGGGCCTCGTCGGCGAGTGCCGAGATCCCCTTGCTGATGGCGTCCTGGTGACCGCCGGAGAAGGCGGTGAAGACGAGCTCGCCGCCCCAGGGATGGCGTTCGTGCACCGGCAGTTCCGTGCACTCCTCCACGACCCGGCGGACCTCGCCCAGGTCGGAGAAGTCGATCTCGGGGTCGACGCCGCGGCTGAACAGGTTCATGCCCAGCGTGACCAGGCAGACGTTGCCGGTGCGTTCGCCGTTGCCGAACAGACAGCCCTCGATACGGTCCGCGCCGGCGGCGAGGCCGAGTTCGGCGGCGGCGACGGCAGTGCCGCGGTCGTTGTGCGGGTGCAGCGAGAGAAGGACCGAGTCGCGCCGCTCCAGATTGCGGCTCATCCACTCGATGGAGTCGGCATACGTGTTCGGGGTGGTCATCTCCACCGTGGCCGGCAGGCATATCGTGGCCGGGCGCTGCGGGGTGGGCTGCCAGACGTCGAGGACGGCGTTGCAGACCTCGGCCGAGAAGCCCAGTTCAGTGCCGGTGAACGACTCCGGCGAGTACTGCAGGCGCACATCGGCACCGCTCAGCGACTCGGCGGCCGCGGCGAGACGGCGGGCCGACGCGACGGCGAGCTCGCGGATCTCCGCCCGCTCCTGACGGAAGACCACCCGGCGCTGCAGCTCGGAGGTCGGGTTGTAGATGTGCAGGGTCACCTTGCGCGCCCCGGCGACGGCCTCGACCGTGCGGTCGATGAGCTCGGGCCGGCACGGCGAGAGGACCTGGATGCGGACGTCGTCCGGGATGGCGTCGCTCTCGATGATCTCCCGGATGAAGGTGAGATCCGTCGCGCTGGCCGCGGGGAAGCCGACCTCGATCTCCTTGTAGCCCATCCGCACGAGCAGTTGGAAGAAGCGGTGCTTGCGGGCCGGGTCCATCGGCACCGCGAGGGCCTGGTTGCCGTCGCGCAGATCGACCGAGCACCACAGCGGGGCACGGGTGATCGTCCGGTCCGGCCAGGTCCGGTCCGGCAGCAGAACTGGTTCGACCTCCTCGGCGTACGGGCGGTAGCGGTGAGCCGGCATGGGGCTCGGCCGCTGCTCATTCCAGATCGGGCGGGCCGCGAATTCGTTCGTCATGGACACTCCTCGCGCATAAATTGCAAAGCATGCTAACCACCGATGTAGCGGCCATCCAGAAAACTGCGCAGAAGCGAAGACGGGTAAGAAAATGGTTAAAAGGAAGTGCCATTGCGCTTTACCGCAACGACCTATTGCGCTTTACGGCAACGGCGTTGACGCCACTTCTTTGGCGCCGTAATACTCACCACGGTTCCGCATCAGCGGCATGGTGACGAACGGAGAGAAGACGTGACTCAAGCATTTGAGATCAAGGGAAATGACCTCTGGGACCCGACCACGTTCGACGCGCTGCGTCGTCAGCTGATCCCGTCGTTCGACCTGATCTACGAGGCCGCGGTACGTACCGTCGCGGCGACCGTGCCGGCCGCGCCACGGGTACTCGACCTCGGCGCCGGCACCGGTCTGCTGAGCGCGGCGATCCTCCGTGAACTCCCCCGGGCGAACGTGGTACTTGTCGACCGCTCGGAACTGATGCTGACGCAGGCCCGTAGCCGTTTCGCCAGCCAGGAGGGGGTCACCGTGCAGACCGGCGACCTGACCGACCCGCTGCCGGAAGGGCAGTTCGACGCGGTCGTCTCCGGTCTTGCGATCCACCATCTGAGCCACACCGACAAGCGCCACCTGTTCGGGCGCATCCGCGACGCGCTGCGCCCCGGCGGCGTCTTTGTCAACGTCGAGCAGGTGCAAGGCCCGCTGCCGCACCTGGAATCCCTCTACGACAGTCAGCACGAACTGCACGTGGCCCGTGAGCAGGCGCCGGCGCACGAATGGGCGGCCGGCCGCGAGCGGATGAAATTCGACGTCTGCATCGACCTGGAAACCCAATTGCAGTGGCTGCGCGACGCCGGATTCCGCAGCGTCGACTGCCTCGCCAAGGACTTCCGCTTCGCCACCTATGCGGGCTGGGTCTCCTGATGACGGAGCTCTACACAGCAATTCGCGAAATCGCGCGCCGCCGGCCGGACTCGATCGCAGTCGAGACCACGGCCGGCGAGCGCACCTCGTACACCGAACTGCTCGCGCAGGCCGACCGGATCGCGGTCGGCCTGCGCGCCCGCGGCGTCACCGAGGGCCGCGTGGTCGTCTGCTCGGGGCTGGCCAACGACGCCTCCTACATCGCCTTCCTGCTCGGACTGTGCGCGGCCGGTGCCGCCTATGTCCCGCTGCTCGCCGACTTCGACGCCGCCGCCGTGGCCCGTGCCCTGCGGATGACGCAGCCCGCGCTCTGGGTCGGCCCCGAGAACCACCATCGCGCAGGCGTCACTCTGCCCCGGGTGGACCTCGCCGAGCTGGGGGCCTCCGCAGCCGCGGCCGACGCTGCGCCGGAGGGACGGGCGTCCGCGCCGGAGGGACGGGCGTTCACGCCGGGAACCTTCCGGATGCTGTGGACCTCCGGCTCGACGAAGGCGCCCAAGCTCGTCACCTGGCGCCAGGAACCCTTCGTTCGCGAGCGCCGGCGCTGGATCGCCCACATCGAAGCGACCGAACACGACGCGTTCTTCTGCAGGCACACCCTGGACGTGGCGCACGCGACCGACCTGCACGCCTTCGCGGCGCTGCTCGCCGGGGCCCGTCTGATCCTCGCCGACCCGGGCGCGGAACCCGCGACGCTGCTGTCGCAGCTGGCCGCGACCGGTGCCACGTACACCAGCATGCTGCCCAACCACTACGAGGACCTGATCGCGGCCGCCCGGCAACGGCCCGGCACCGATCTGACCCGGCTGCGCCGCCCGATGTGCGGCGGCGCGTACGCGAGTCCGGCCCTCATCGCCACCGCTGCCGAGGTGCTCGGCATCCGCATCCGCCACATCTACGGCTCGACCGAGTTCGGCCTCGCCCTGGGCAACATGGCGGACGAGGTGCAGACCGTCGGCGGTATGCACGAGGTCGCGGGCGTGCGCGCCCGTCTGGAGCCACTTGCCGGGTACGACCGGGACGGCCTCGGCCATCTGGTGCTCACCTCCGACTGCACCAGCAACGGCTACCTGGACGACGCCGAGGCCAATGCGGCCACCTTCCGTGGCCCCGACTTCTGGACCGGCGACGTCGCCCAGCGCCTGGCCGACGGCGGCCTCCGCCTGCTCGGGCGCGTCACCGACCTGGTGCTGGCCACGGACGGTCCCCTGGCCACTCCTCTCCTCGACGAACTCATCGCGCAGCACTGCCCGGTCGCCGAATCCGTCAGCCTCGCCGCCGACACGGACATCCTGAGCAAGCGCGTGCTCGTGGTGCTGCGCGCGACACCGGGGACCTCCGACGACGACGCCGTCACCGCTGTCGACGAGCTCCTCGCCGCGCACGGGCTGACCGGTGCGGTCCTGGCGTTCGACCGGATCCCGCGCACTGTCGTCGGCAAGGCCGACCGCGCGCTGCTCCGCCGCCGCTACATCCCGGCCCCGAGTTCCTCCTGACGCACCCGCCGTCGGCGGCATGCTGTGAAAGGGCAAGTCATGACCCGGAAGACCCTGGTAGACAAGATCTGGGACCTGCACGTCGTGGAGCCCGGGGCAGCGGACCTCATCTACATCGACCTGCACCTGCTGCACGAGGTCAGTTCGCCCCAGGCGTTCGCCGGGCTGCGCGAGGCAGGCCGCCCGGTACGCCGCCCCGCCCTCGCGGTCGCCACCTCCGACCACGACGTCCCGACCGACGGGCGTGAGCTGCCGTCGGACGCGGGCGCCGCCAAGCAGTTGCAGGTGCTCACCGACAACTGCCGCGACAACGACATCGAGCTGCACCCGATGGGCAGCCCGGGGCAGGGCATCGTGCATGTGATCGGCCCGCAGATGGGGCTCACCCGGCCCGGCACGACCATCGTCTGCGGCGACAGCCACACCGCCACCCACGGCGCGTTCGGGGCCATCGCGTTCGGCATCGGCACCAGCGAGATCGAGCACGTCCTCGCCACGCAGACCCTGCGGGCCCGTAGACCGGAATCCATGGCCGTCACGGTCACCGGCGAACTCCCGCCCGGTGCCACCGCCAAGGACCTCGCGCTCGGCATCCTCGCGGCCGGCGGCACGGACGCGGGCACGGGAACGCTCATCGAGTTCCGGGGTCCCGCCGTACGCGCGCTGTCCATGGAAGGGCGGATGACGCTGTGCAACATGGCTGTCGAGATGGGCGCGCGCAGCGGTCTGGTCGCTCCCGACGAGACCACGTTCGCGTACCTGAAGGGCCGCCCCCGTGCCCCGCGCGGTGAGCTGTGGGACCAGGCCGTCGCCGAATGGCGGACGTTGTGCAGCGACCCGGACGCGGTCTTCGGCCGCGAACTGGTCTTCGACGCGGGGTCTTTGGTGCCGCGGGTGACCTGGGGCACCAACCCCGGGCAGAGCGTTCCGGTCGACGGCGTGGTCCCCGACCCCGCCGACAGAGCCGATCCCGGCGAGCGGGCCGCCGCCGAGCGCGCCCTCGCCTACATGGGCCTGCGTCCCGGCACCCCGATGCGCGAGGTCGGCATCGATGTGGTCTTCATCGGTTCCTGCACCAACAGCCGGATCGAGGATCTGCGCGCCGCGGCCGACGTGCTGCGCGGGCGGCGCGTGGCCGACGGCGTACGCGGCCTGGTCGTCCCCGGCTCGATGCTCGTGCGTCACCTGGCCGAACAGGAGGGGCTGGACCGGGTCTTCACCGCGGCCGGCTTCGAATGGCGCATGCCGGGTTGCTCGATGTGTGTCGGCATCAACGGCGACACCGTCGCACCCGGTCAGCGCTGCGCGTCGACCTCCAACCGCAACTTCGAAGGCCGGCAGGGCGCCGGGGCCCGGACGCATCTCGTGTCACCCGCCACGGCCGCCGCGACCGCCGTTGCCGGACGTTTCGCCACGCCGGCCGACCTGTAGGGAGACGCCGTATGGAACCGCTCATCCATGTCACCGGGCGTGGGGTGCCCCTGGACCGGCCCAACGTCGACACCGACCAGATCATCCCCGCCGCGTGGCTGAAGAACACCACCCGCACCGGTTACGCCGACGGCCTCTTCGAGCAGTGGCGCCAAGACCCGGGCTTCGTCCTCAACCGGCCCGAGCGTGCCGGGGCGGCGATACTGGTCAGCGGCCCGAACTTCGGCTGCGGTTCGTCGCGTGAGCACGCGCCGTGGGCGCTGCACGAGTGGGGTTTCCGGGCGGTGATCGCGCCGGGGTTCGCGGACATCTTCCGCAACAACATGCCGAACGCCGGGCTGGTCCCCGTATGGTGCGAGCCGGCGGCAGCCGCTGCTCTGATGGCCGCCACCACTGCCGACGCCACCGCCGAGATCAGCATCAACGTGGCCGAGCGCACGGTCACCTGCGAGGCGGCGGGCGTCCGGGCGGCGCCGTTCCGGCTCGACGACGACGCCCGCGACAGACTGGTCTCCGGGCTGACCCAGCTGGAGGTGACGTTGCGCGCCGCCGACCGGATCACGGCGTTCGAGCGGGCTCGCGCCCCCTGGCTGGACGTTTCCGCGTGAGGCCGGCTTCTGTGGCCGACCGGAGCGGACGTTTCCACCCCGTTTCCACATCCGGAACGGATCACCCGTGCGAAGGTGGGAAGACATCAACCGCTCTCCCCCCACCGGCACTTCAGGGAGTCCTTCCATGCTGCGCGGCATCGACGTAAGCGCCTACCAGTCGTCCTCGTACGCCACGGACGGCCTCTCCTTCGTCTTCATCAAGGCGACGGAGGGCCGTTCGTACATCAACCCGAGAGCCGGCGCCCAGACACAACACGGCCGCAACGCCGGCCTCGTCGTCGGCTTCTACCACTTCCTCTGGCCGGGCCATCTCCAGGCCCAGGCGGAGTACTTCGTCGAGCAGGCCCCCTCGAAGGCGGGCGACATCCTTGCCGTGGACTGGGAGACGACCAGCGACGGCTCGCACGCGAGCAACGCGGAGAAGGACCTGTTCCTCCGCAAGGTGAAGGAACTGCGGCCCAACCACCAGGTCGTGCTGTACACGAACCGCGACTACTGGCTGAACGTGGACACCACGTCCTACGCCGGTGACGGCCTCTGGATCGCCGACTACGTCACGGCGGGCAAGCCCCGTATCAAGGCCAAGTGGCGCTTCCACCAGTACAGCAGCGAGCCGCACGACAAGGACGTCGCGGACTTCGCCGACAAGGCCGCACTGAAGGCGTGGGCCGAGGGAGCCTGACCGGGGAGCCGGTGGAGCGCCTACCCCCGGAAGTCCGCCGGGCGTTCCGGTGACGCCTCCGCCAGGGCCTTGGTGACCGTGTCGACGCCGGCCTGCATGCCGTACACGGGTGTGCCGGGCTGCTGGCGCCAGGAGTCGTCCAGGCCGCCGGAGTCGACGGTGTCGAAGCCGAGTTCGTCGATCAGCGCCCGTACCTTCTGCTTCGCCGCCGCGTCGTCGCCCGCCACCGGGAGCGCCATGCGGTCGGGGGCGCCGGCCGGGCGGGGGCGCTCCAGGAGGTCCGCCGCGAACGTCTCGTTGAACGCCTTGATCACGGGGTGGCCGATCTGGCGTTCCGCCCAGCGGCTCTCGGTGAGGCCCTCGTCCTCGATCGCCACGATCCTGCCGTCGCGCTGCGGGTAGTAGTTGCCGGTGTCGATGACCACGACGCCGCCGGCCGCCTCGTCCAGCAGGCCGGACGGGAGGTCCGGGAGCGCCTTCAGGGGGATCGTGACGACGACGATCTCCGCGCCGCGGGCCGCCTCCTCGACCGGCACGGGGGTCGCGCCGGTCTCCTCGGCCAGTGCGGTGAGCGTCTGCGGGCCGCGGGAGTTGGCGACGGAGACGTCGTGGCCGAGGGTGGTGAACCGCCTCGTGAGGTTGCCGCCGATGTTGCCCGCGCCGATGATGCCGATCTTCATGTCGTACTCGCCTCGCCCTTCCGGGGGTCGGTCGGCGTCCATCACGCCGATGCGCAGCACCAACCTCCGAACGGGGCGAGTTGTTCCGGCGACGGGGCAGAAGAGTGAAACCCTGCGCATGACGAAGGGGCGCCCGCGGCCGACAGCCGGCCGGGCGCCCCTTCCGCGCCTGTCACTTGTTCAGGTACGCCCAGAACTCGTCGAACGACAGCACCTTGTCGCCGTTCAGGTCACGCGTCTTGATGATCGCCTCGGCGACCGACTCGGTGACGTTCCAGTCGCCCTCCTGGGCGAGGGCGGCCTTGAACTCGGCGGCGGTGATGGATCCGTCACCGTCGGTGTCGATCCGCTGGAACTGCTTGCGTGCTTCTTCGATGTCCGCCACCGATCCGCCCCTTTTCTCCGAAACTGCGTATCTTGCTGTCGTACTGACGCAGGTCAGATTAGCTGGCCACGCGAACCTTCAGTGCGGCGACCACCCAGGCGAACTCCGGCTCGTACGCCGACTGCGGGCCGAGCCCCGCCACGACCGCCCACAACTGGCGGTACCGGGCCACGCGGACGTTGGAGCCCGCCTTCAGCCGCCTCAACACCTCGGCCCGGTCCGCGTCGCCGAGCAGCCCGCGCAGGAGTTCCTCGGCCTCGGGCGCCTCGGGGGCGATGCCCCGCTCCAGGGCCTGCCCCGCGAGCTGCACCAGGCGGCTCATGAACCACAGCGAGGTGCCCGCGGGGACGTCCGGGCCGCGGTCCGCCGCGTTGAACTCGATCATCCTGCGCATCAGGCCCCGGAACTCGGGGTCCTGCATCATCTCGGCGAGCTCCACCCAGGCGTCCACCTGCTCGGGGGTCGGCTCGTCCGGCAGGTCCGCCGGGGCGAACCGCAGCCGCTTGCGGATGTCGGGGTCGGCCGTGTCGAGCCCGTCGAAGATCTCCGTCGTGAAGTCCTCGACGATACGGGCCCGCTCGGCGGCCGACAGCCGCGCCAGTTTGTTCATCAGGGTCATCTCCTCTGCGGTCGAACCGCGTCGCGCCACGGTCGACAGCACCGCACGGGTCACCTTCAGCGAGCGGATCTGCGCGTCCAGCGCCACCACGTGCGCCGCCGCGACCTGAGCGACCGTCCGCTCCCCGTCCAGCACCTTGCGCACGTCGTCCAGGCCGAGGCCCAGCTCACGCAAGGTGCGGATCAGCTCAAGGCGGGCGGCGGACTCGGCGTCGTAGAGCCGGTAGCCGCCCGCGGAACGGGTCACGGGGGTCAGGACGCCCTCGTCGGACCAGTAGCGGATGGTGCGCACGGTCAGTCCGGTGGACCGCGCCAGCTCGCCGATGGTGAAAAGTCCGGTGCCGTCGTACGGGGGGTCTGGGGGGTCTCCCCCCGGATGGCTCAGCATGTGTGTGAGTCTGGGCCTTCCAGTGGGTGGAGACTCAAGGAGCGCGGTGGTGGAGACTCTCCGGGAGATTCTCGACGCGGCGGCGCGGGGTGTCTTCCCGCCGGCGGACGGCGGTACGACCGTCGTGCCGCAGGCCTCGCACCGGGACGCCGGGGTCATCGCCTTCACCGCGCACTCCGTCGTCTTCACCGACGAGGATCCGGCGTGGGTCTACGAGACGCTGCGCGCCGTCGACTGCGACGAACTGGCCGCGAGCATGAACGCACGGTTCCTCACGGCCCTGCTGGAGCGGACGGGTCGCCGGACCGACACGATCGACGCGCTCCTGGTCGGCGATCCGCTGCCGGGCGACCCTCCCCTGGCCCTGACGGAGATCACCGACGCCGGTCATCCCCGGGCCGCCCGGGCCCGTACGCACCGCGACGACGTGCGGCTGTGGGCTGCGGAGGGCGGCGTGGTGCTGCTGGGCCGCGGGGTCGCCGGGCGGCTGGAGGTCGCGGTCGAGGTGGACGAGGAGGTACGGCACCGGGGGCTGGGGCGGCTGCTGGTGACGGCGGCGCGGCACCTGGCCGAGGAGCCGGTGTGGGCCCAGGTGTCACCGGGGAACGCCCGCAGCATGCGGGCGTTCCAGGCTGCGGGCTACCGTCCGGTGGGTGCGGAGGCGCTGCTGCTCAGTGCCACGGCTCGTAGTACGGGTTGCTCTGGCAGTCGCTCATGATCTCGGTCTTGGTCTTCTTGTCGACCGGGCAGACACCGATGATGTACTGCCGCGCGATGCCGCCGGGGAAGGCCACCTCGACCTGGTCGGCCCATTTGTGGGTGTCGCCGATGGTCTTGTTGACGTCGACGCCGCCCGGAGCGTCGATGTAGTAGTTGAAGCCCGATTTGTACCAGGTCTTGTACAGGTCGTGGTCGTACGACGTCGACACGTACGGGGAGGGCTGGTTGACGAGGACGTACTGCTCGATGTCGTACTGGCCGTTGATGACGTCCTTGGGGTGGAAGCCCTGCTCGAAGACGAGTGCCGGGCCGCGGCTGTCGCTGCGGTAGAGGGTGCCGCAGGTCTTGCGCCAGACCGGTTCGGGTGTGATGCGGTCGACGTCGACGCGGCGGTCCACGGCCGCCTTGACCGGGTCGGCGAACTGGGGACAGGCAGGAGCGGCGGCCTTCGCGGGGGTGGCGGTGGGGACGGTCGCGGCCGTCGTCGCGAAGACTGCCGCGAGGGACAGGACGACGGCAGCGGCCCGCCGCCGCAGGCGAGTTGTGATCATGGAGTGGACGATCCCCGTCACACGGCGGCGGAATGCGTATGGTCACTCGTTCGGCGGCGTGTCCCCCGCCTTTCTCAGCCTTTCTCGGTTTTTCTCAACTCGCCGTGTTTCAGCGGAAGATGCCCGTGTGGCCGAGGGAGTAGCGGCCCGGCTGCGGGTACACGGCGAGGCCGTGCGGGCCGCTGCCGACCCTGATGCGGGCGAGTTGCTCCCCGGTGCGGGTGTCGATGGCGTACACCTCGGAGTTGTAACGCCCGGACAGCCACAGGACCTTGCCGTCGGCCGATACGCCGCCCATGTCGGGGCTGCCGCCGTTCGGCAGGTGCCATTTCGCGGTGAGCCTGTTCTGCGCGAAGTCGAAGATGGAGATGGTGCCTTCGCCGCGGTTGGAGATGTACATCACGCGCGAGTCGCGGCTGACGTAGAGGCCGTGGGCGCCCTTGCCGGTGGGCAGGAGGGTCGGCGTGGTGAACTTGTCGCCGTCCAGGACCCATACGCCGTCGGCCATCATGTCGGCGATGTAGAACCTCCTGCCGTCGGGCGAGATCTTGACGTCCTGCGGCATCGCGCCGTGGAACGGCAGCTTCTCCTGCCCGATCACCTTCATCTTCGCCGTGTCGACCTTGAGCAGTTCGCCGCTGAACTCGCAGGAGACGATGAAGTAGCGGCCGTCGACGGAGAAGTCGGCGTGGTTGACGCCGTAGCAGCTGACCGGGACCGTCTTCTCGACCTTCATGGTGTGCGCGTCGCGGAAGACGAGAGCGCGGTCGAGCGAGGCCATCACGATCGCGTACTTGCCGTTGGGCGTGAAGTAGAGGTTGTAGGGGTCGTGCACATCGACGGCCTTGCCGGCCTTGCCCGTCCTCGGGTCGATGGGGGTGAGGGTGTTGCCCCGGTCGTTGTTGACCCACAGCGTCTTCATGTCCCAGGAGGGGACGACGTGCTGGGGCTGGGTGCCGACCGGGATCGTCTCGATGACCTTGTACGTCTTCGGGTCGATGACCGAGACGGTGTTGGAGTTGGTGTTGGGGACGTAGACCCGGGACGGGAAGTCCCTTACCACCGGGGAGAGTTGGTTGGGTCGGTCGGCCGCGTACACGTCGCGCGGATCGAGCACCGGCGGCATTCCGGGCAGGCCCAGGACGGCCGTCTTCTTCTTCGCCGGGGCGACGGCGGCCTTGCTGCCGAGGGCCTCGTCCTGGTGGTGCGAGCCGCTGGTGCAGGCGGCGAGGGTGGTGAGCGAGGCGAGCGCGGCGGTCGCGATCAGGGCGCGGGTGAGCCGGGTGGGGTTCATCAGCTGAACAGCTCCGTGGTGGTCACCGCGGCCAGGCCGCGGCGGGCGAGTTCTTCCAGTACGACGGGGAGGGCGGCGACCGTGTCCGGGTACCCGAAATGCATGCTCACCACGGATCCGTTGCGGACCTCGTCGAGGACCTTGCGCCGGACGGCGTCGGCGCCGGGCCGGGTGTAGTCGAGGGAGTCGACGTCGTACGAGAGGACGTGCGGATAGCCGGCGCTGCGGGCCAGGCGTACGACCAGCGGCGACGCGAGGGGGGCGCGGGAGGGGCGGAACCAGGTGCCGATGGAGCCGGTGAGGTGCCGCAGGCGGTCGGCGCAGGCGGTGATCTCGCTGCGTGCGTCGGCCTCGGACATGTCGTTGACGGCCAGGTGGCGCTGGGTGTGGTTGCCGAGGTCGTGGCCGCCGTCGAGGATGCGGCGGGCCATGTCCGGGTGTTCGTCGAGCCACGTGCCGACGGCCAGGACGGTGAGGTGGGCGCCGTGCTTCTCGGCCGCGGTGAGGAGGGCGTGGGCGATGGCGGGGTCGCCCTGGCCGTGGAAGGTGAGGGCGACCCTGGGGTGGGTGCGGGGGCCGTGGGTGAGCTGGGCGGGTTGGCCCGGGTAGCTGCGGGGGGTGGGTGCGGCGGACGGTGTGGGGGGAGGGGAGGAGGACGGCGGGTGCGTCGGCGAGGGTGAAGTGGGGTGCGCGACGGCGCCGTTCGGACCGCATCCTGCGGTGAGGGCGCCTGCGGCGAGGAGGCCGGCGCCCGTGCGTAGCGCCGTACGGCGGTCGGTCGGGGTCACCCGCACCATTTAAGAGGCGAAGAGTAAGAAAACGGCCGATTGACCCGATCGGGGGACATTTTTCGGGTCGCGGTAAACCTGGCCGGTTCGGGGGCTCCTAGCGGTCCGCCACCCTCATCTCGAACCAGGTCGTCTTGCCGCGCGGCAACAGGTCGACTCCCCAGCGGTCGGAGAGCTTGTCGACGAGGAACAGGCCCCGGCCGCTGATGTCCGTCTCCTGGACCGGCATGAGACAGGGCAGGCCCCGGGAGGGGTCGCGGACCTCGATACGGATCCAGCCCCGGCGGCGGCGCATCCGGAGACCGAAGACTCGGGCGCCGGTGTGGCGGACCGCGTTGCCGACCAGTTCGGAGACAAGCAGGACGGCGTCTTCCGTCATCTTGGGGGTGAGACCCCACTGGCGCAGGACCACGACCTGGGTGAGACGGCGGGCGGTGGCCGCGGACTCCGGGCGGGACGGCAGCGGGACCTCCGCCTCGGTCGGGTTGCCGAACAACTCGAGTGCCTTGAGGGCCCGTTCGTCCTCGACCGCGGGTGACCAGCGCGCCGCCGTCGCACGGCCGTGTCCCCGCGGCTGTTCGATGCCCTCCAGCCCCGCCATGCCCCCATCATGGCCGCCCAGAGCGTCCTCCGGGGCCGTTCCGGAGGAATACGCCCCCCGGAATACGTCGCTCCGAATAGGTCGTTCGACATATGCCACAGGCAGTTCGAAGGCTTCCATGGCCCGTCTGAGCTGCGGTGAAGGCTCCGCTGAAGGCAATCGACGGTCTCCCTCGACAAGGCAGACTTAAGGTTGCCTTAAGGCTCCCATAAACCGCCCCATCGAGGGACCCGGATCAGACACCGCGTCAATTGCAAGCGGTTCAGCGGTACTCAGAGAAGTTCAGAGGAACTTGGCCTTGCCCGGCCCCTCCTCCACGAAGCTCCGCATCCCGCGCTCACGGTCCTCCGTCGCGAACAGCCCCGCGAACCAGTTCCGTTCCACGGCCAGGCCCGTCTCGATGTCCGTCTCCAGTCCGGTGTCGACCGACTCCTTCGCGGCCCGGAGCGCCATCGCCGGGCCCTGTGCCAGCCTCGCCGCCCACTCGTGCGCGGCAGTGTAGACCTCCTCGGCCGACACCACCCGGTCCACCAGACCCAGCGTCAGCGCCTCGTCCGCCTTGACCATACGGCCGGTGAAGATCAGGTCCTTGGCCTTCGACGGGCCGATCAGACGGGACAGCCGCTGGGTGCCGCCGGCGCCCGGGATCAGGCCCAGCAGGATCTCCGGCTGCCCCAGCTTGGCGTTCTCGGCGGCAATCCGGTAGTCCGCGCACAGCGCCAACTCGCAGCCGCCGCCGAGCGCATAGCCGGTGATCGCCGCGACCACCGGCTTGGGGATGCGGGCCACCGCCGTGAACGAGTCCTGCAGGGCGCGGGCGCGCAGGACCATCGCCGTGTGGTCCATGTTCTGCATTTCCTTGATGTCCGCACCCGCCGCGAACACCTTCTCCCCGCCGTACACGATCACGGCCCGTACGTCGTCGCGACGGGTCGCTTCCTCGGCGAGTTCCTTCAGCCGGTCCTGGGTGGCGACGTCCAGCGCGTTCATCGGCGGACGGTCGAGGCGGATGGTGCCGACGCCTTCGGCGACTTCGAGATTCACGGTCATGCAGGCAGGTTAACGGGCATTAACGACGACGGCCCCGGTGCCGTACCTCACACACCGGGGCCGTAGATCAGAAGTCGCTCACGACTTCCACTTCTCCCACGAAATGTTCCAGCCGTTGAGGCCGTTGGCCGGATCGACCGTCGCGTCATGGGCGTTCTTCACGACCACCACGTCGCCGATGATCGAGTGGCTGTAGAACCAGGCCGCCGGTGTGCCGCTGTCGTAGCCGCCGCGCACGTCGCGCAGGCCGATGCAGCCGTGGCTGGCGTTGTAGTTGCCGAAGGCGTCGCCGCCCCAGTAGTTGCCGTGGGCGAACGTGCCCGAGTCGGTCAGGCGGATGGCGTGGGGCACGTCCTTGATGTCGTACTCCTTGCCGTAGCCCACCGTCTCGCTGTTCATCCGCGTCTCGGTGAACTTCTCGCTCATGACCATCTGGCCGTTCCAGGTGTCGTATCCCGGCTTGCCGGTGGTGACCGGGATGGTCTTGATGACCTTGCCGTCCTGGGTGACCTTCATCGTGTGCTTCTTGGCGTCCACATAGGAGACCTGGTCGCGGCCGATGGTGAACTTCACCGTCTTGGCCTGCGAGCCGTAGACGCCGGAGCGGCCCTCGACACCGTCGAGGTTCAGCTTGACCGTGACCTTGGTGCCGGACTTCCAGTACTGCTCGGGGCGGAAGTCGAGGCGGTCGTTGCCGAACCAGTGGCCCTCGACGTCGACGGCCGGCTCGGTCTTGATGCTGATGGCCTTCTCGACGTCCTCGGGGTGCGTGATGCCCCGGGTGAAGCGGATGGAGAACGGCATGCCCACGCCGACGGTGGAGCCGTCCTCGGGGACGTAGGTGCCGATGAAGGTGTTCTTCGGGGTCAGTGTGGTGAAGCTGGAGTCCTCGGCCGCCACCAGGCCCGCGGAGTCCTTGGCGACCGCGTGCACCGTGTACTTGGTGGAGGCCGCCAGGTGGGTGGACGGCGTCCAGCCGGTGCCGCCGCCCGTGACGGTCCCGGATATCTCCGCGCCCTTGGGGTCCTTGACCTCGACGGTGGTCAGCTTGCCCTTGCCGACGCTGACCTTGAGGGCTCCGCTGGTGTCGACGGACTTTGCGCCGTCCTTGGGGGCGATGGTGACGACGGCCTGCGACTGCTTGCTCTGCGCCGAGCCCGCGTCCTTGCCCTTGCCGTCACCGGAAGATCCGGAACCCGAACCGCCCCCTCCGCACGCGGTGACGGCCAGCACCAGCACCCCGGATATCAGTGCCAACAGTCCCTTGCCCCCACGCCCGCGCGCGTCAACCGACGCCCCCGATATCGGCCGCACGTTCAAATCGTTCTCCCCTCATCGGGCCTGGTCGGGCCCGCACCCCGCGCGTACCGCGCGCGCATTGGCGCAATTTAACCCCAAAGGTTTTGGGGATCGTGTCAGGTGAAGGTCACCGTTCAGTCGCAACATCGGCCAGGCGCCTGCCTCATCCCCGTCTCCCCTCTGGTTACTTGACCGCGCCGCCCGCCTTCCACTCCTTCCAACCCATATTCCACCCTCCGAGGCCGTTGTCAGGAGCGACCTTTTTGTCATTGCTGTGGACGACCTGGATGACGTCCCCGACGAGACTGCGGTCGAAGAACCAGCCGGCCGGGGTGTCGGAGCTGCCGCCCTTGACGTCCATGAGCCCCACGCACCCGTGGCTGACGTTGACGTGCCCGGGGGCGTTCGGCGCCCAGTAGTTGCCGTGCAGGAAGGTGCCGGAGTCGGTGAGGCGCAGGGCGTGCGGAACGTCCGGGATGTCGTACTCGCCCTTGCCGTTCTCCTTCTTGAAGCCGACCGTCGCGCCGTTCATCCGGGTCAGCTCCAGCATCTCCATCACCACCATCTTCCCGTTGTAGGTGGTGTGCTTGGGCGCCCCGGCCGTGATCGGCACGGTGGCGAGGAGCGCCCCGTCCCGCCGTACCTGCATGGTGTGCGCGGCCGCGTCGACCAGGGAGATCTGGCTGCGGCCGACGGTGAAGGAGAACGTCTTGTACTGCAGCCCGTAGACGCCGGGCGCGCCCTCGACGTCGCGCAGCCGCAGGGAGACGGTGACCTGGGTGCCGGGCTTCCAGTACCGCTCGGGGCGGAAGTCGAGGCGGTCCTTGCCGAACCAGTGCGGGCGGATCTCGACCGGCGGCCTCGCGGTGACCTGGACGGCGCGCTCGACGGTGGCGCGGTGTTCGATCTCGCGGTTGAACTCCAGGGAAACGATCATTCCGGTGCCGACCGTGGAACGGTTCTCCGGGGTGACGTACGCGATGAAGCGCTCGTCGGGAACGTCCGTGGTGAACGTCGCGTGCCGTGCGGACCTGCGGCCGTGGCCGTCCAGGGCCACCGCGTCGACCGTGTACTTGGCGGCGAGTGCGAGTCTGCGCTCGTCGGGTTCCCAGCTCAGGCCGTCCTCGGAGATACGGCCGGGCACCTCGGAGTCCTGCGCGTCCTGCGACTTGACGACCTTGACCGACTCCAGTCGTCCGCCCGGCACCCGCACCTGGAGTGTGCGGCCGGGCCGGACGCCCTTGCTGCCGTCGTCAGGGGAGATCCGGATGACGTCCTCGGGTGCCGGGGGTTTGCCGAGTACCTCGCCGATGTCACTCCGCTCCGCCGGGTTCGAAGAGCAGCCTGCGGCTCCGGCCAGCAGCCCTGCCCATGTCAGTACGGCGGCCAGCGCGGCCCCTGCGCGCCATGCGCGCTGTGCGCGCCCTTGTGCATGCCTCTGCCTCACGGCGTACCCAACGACGGGGGCGCTCCGCGGGTTGTGCCGTTAGGTCGTCTTTCGTCTGCGGCGCCATTGTGGCTGGTCGCGCCCCGCGGCGGAGCCGCTGATGTCACGGTCCCGCGCCCCTATAGGGGCGCTGCTGCACCGGATGAGACTTCGCCCCCCGTGCTCTGGGCAGAACAGTGGGGAGGACGACGCAATGAGGAGCCCGGCCGGGACGCCGAGCGCTCCTTTCCAGGTCGTTCCTGGAGCCGTGGGAGGCGGACTGGTGTCCAGCGCAGCCGAGCAGGAGGCGGTGGCCGAGGGGCGCGCCGACGAGGGTGAACGCCCGGCCGCCGTGGTCAACGGCGCGCCCCGCAAGGTGCCGGGCGTGCCCGTGCGGCCGGGTGCGCCGATGCCGCTCGGGGCCAGGTTCCGGGTCGGCCCGGACGGTGTGGCGGGCACCAACTTCGCGCTGTGGGCGGGCGGGGCGGAGGCCGTGGAGCTGTGTCTGTTCGACGAGGGCGGCAAGGAGACCCGAGCGCGGCTGACCGAGCTGACGCACGAGATCTGGCACGGCTTCGTGCCGGGTGTGATGCCCGGGCAGCGGTACGGCTACCGGGTGCACGGGCGCTGGGACCCGTGGACCGGCGGCCGCTGGAACCCGGCGAAGCTGCTTCTCGACCCGTACGCGCGCGCGGTGGACGGCGACTTCGGCCTGCCGCCCGAGGTGTACGGGCATGTGCGGGACTGGCCGCAGCAGCAGGTGGCGGACACCGTGCGCGACGACCGGGACTCGGCGCCGTACGTCCCCAAGGGTGTCGTGGTCCACGATGACGACGACTGGGCCGACGACCGCCGGCCGAAGACGCCGTGGGCGGACTCGGTCATCTATGAGCTGCATGTCAGGGGGTTCACCGCGCTGCACCCGGGGATCCCGGAGGAACTCCGCGGTACGTACGCCGGATTGGCGCATCCCGCCGCCGTCGAGCACCTGGTCAAGCTGGGTGTGACGGCCGTGGAACTGCTGCCGGTGCACCAGTTCGCGCACGAGGACCATCTGTTGAGGAGGGGCCTGAAGAACTACTGGGGCTACAACTCCATCGGCTACTTCGCCCCGCACGCCGCGTACGCCGCATCCGGTACGACGGGTCAGCAGGTCGGCGAGTTCAAGCGCATGGTGCGCGCGCTGCACGCGGCCGGCATCGAGGTCATCCTCGACGTGGTCTACAACCACACGGCGGAGGCGGGCGAGCTGGGCCCGACGCTCTCCCTGAAGGGCATCGACAACCGCGGCTACTACCGCTTGCAGTCGGACGCGCGTCGATACGCCGACTACACGGGCTGCGGCAACACCCTGCACGTGGTCCAGCCGCACGTACTCCGCCTGATCACCGACTCCCTGCGCTACTGGGTGACGGAGATGGGCGTCGACGGCTTCCGGTTCGACCTGGCCGCTGCCCTCGCCCGCTCCATGCACGACGTCGACATGCTGTCGCCGTTCCTCGCGGTCATCGCGCAGGACCCGGTGCTGCGGCGGGTGAAGCTGATCGCCGAACCGTGGGACGTGGGCTCCGGGGGCTACCAGGTGGGGTCCTTCCCACCCCTGTGGACGGAGTGGAACGACCGGTACCGCAACGCCGTCCGGGACTTCTGGCGGGGCGCGCTGCCGGACGTACGGGATCTGGGCTACCGGCTGTCGGGGTCGAGCGACCTGTACGCCTGGGGCGGGCGCCGCCCCTACGCCTCCGTCAACTTCATCACCGCGCACGACGGTTTCACCCTGCGCGACCTGGTGTCGTACGAACGCAAGCACAACGAGGCGAACGGCGAGGGCAACCGGGACGGTTCGGACGACAACCGGTCATGGAACTGCGGGGCGGAGGGCGAGACGCCCGACGAGCGCGTACGGGGCCTGCGGCGACGGCAGTTGCGGAATCTGCTGACGACCCTGCTGCTGTCGACGGGCGTGCCGATGCTGGTGGCCGGCGACGAACTGGGGCGCACCCAGCGCGGCAACAACAACGCCTACTGCCAGGACAACGAGATCAGCTGGCTCGACTGGGGGCTGCTGGAAGAGCCGGGCTGGAAGGCCCTGTCCGACCTCACGGCCCGGCTCATCGAACTGCGGCACCAGCACCCCGTGCTGCGCCGCCGGGCCTTCTTCTCGGGGCGGGCGCACTCCGCCGACGGGCTGCGCGACCTGGCCTGGTTCACCGCGCGCGGCACGGAGATGACGGAACGGGACTGGTACGCGCCCGCCGCCACGCTCGGCATGTATCTGTCCGGGCGGGACATACCGGGCCGGGACGAGCACGGCGACCCGATCCTCGACGACAGCTTCCTCGCCGTCCTGCACGCCGGGGACCGCCCGGTGAGCTTCGTCCTGCCGGGGCCGCCGTGGGCCGAGCGGTACGAGGTGGTCGTGGACACGTCGCGGGAGGCGCAGGGCGAGGAGCCGGGGGTGGTGCACCGGGCGGGGACGGCGATCACGGTGCCGGCCCGGGCGGTGCTGCTGCTGCGGGTGTTGGGGTGAGGGAGGTTCGCCCCCGCCGCCCCTGGGGGCTGCCGCCCCCAGACCCCCGCTTCGGCCTGAACGGCCTCGTCCCGAGCTAGCCGAGGATCCCCCGCTGATACGCCGTCGCGACCGCCGCCGCGCGGTCGTTGACGCCCAGCTTGGCGTACAGGTGGGTGAGATGGGTCTTCACGGTCGCCTCGCTGATGAACAGTTCGCGGGCGATCTCGCGGTTGGACGTGCCCCTGGCGACCAGGGCGAGGACCTCGCGTTCGCGGGTGGACAGGGGCTCGTTGCCGGGGGCTCGGACGGCTGACACCAGGCGGGACGCCACTGCCGGGGAGAGGACCGTACGTCCCTCGGCGGCGGCGCGGACAGCCGTGAACAGTTCGTCGCGCGGGGCGTCCTTCAGCAGATAGCCCGTCGCGCCCGCCTCGATCGCGGGCAGGGTGTCCGAGTCGGTGTCGTACGTCGTCAGGACCAGGACCTTGGCGCGGGCACCGCGCCGGGTGAGTTCGCGGATGGCGTCCACCCCTCCGCCGCCGGGCATCCGCAGATCCATCAGGATCACGTCCGGGTCGAGGGCCTCGGCCCCGGCGACGGCCTCGACGCCGTCGGCCGCCTCGCCGAGGACCCGGAAGCCCGGCGCGGACTCGAACATGCCGCGCAGACCGTCCCGTACGACGGGATGGTCGTCGACGATCAACAGGGAGATCAACGGCTCGTCACTCATGGCGGACCAACGGTACGCGAGCCGACAACGCGGTGCCGTGGCCCGGTTCCGACTCCACGGTCAGGGAACCCGCGATGCGTTCGGCGCGGGCGCGCATGCCGTCGAGGCCGAAGCCGCCCGCGCGGGTGCGGGCGGGGAGGGCCAGGGGGTCGAAGCCGGTGCCGTCGTCGCGGATGTCGAGGATGACCTCGTCGCCCAGGAAGGAGAGGGTGACGCCGACGCGGGCGGCGCGGGCGTGGCGGGCCGCGTTGGAGAGGGCCTCCTGGACGATACGGAGCAGCGTGGCCGCGACCTCCTCGTGGAGCTGTTCCGTGATTCCGGTGACCGTGAACTCGGCGCGTACGCCCGTCCGTTCGCCCCATTCGGCGACCGTCTTCTTCAGGGCCTCCGGCAGCCCGTCGTTCTCCAGCGCCACCGGCGCCAGGTTGTGCACGGAACGGCGGGCCTCGCCGAGGCTGTGCCGGGCCAGCTCCATGGCGCGGCCCATGTGCTCGCGGGCCTGGTCCCGGTCGGGCGTGTTCGCGACCACCTGGAGCTGGGCGATGATGCCGGTCAGCCCTTGGGCGATGGTGTCGTGGATCTCAGCGGCCAGGCGCCGGCGCTCGTCGGCGACCCCGGCCTCCCTTGCCTGGACGAGGAGTTGGGCGTGCAGGGCGGCGTTCTCGTCGAGGGCCTGCTGCAACGCCGCGTTGGTGCGTTCGAGCTCGGTGATGGTCTCGGTGCGCTCGCGGGCCCGCTGCTGCTCCTGGTCGGTGAGATGGGCGACCACCATCTGCAGGCCGGAGTTGGCGACCAGCAGTCCGGCGAAGACGACCCACTGGGCCAGGCTCTCGAACGGCATCCCCCCGGCCTGCGCACCGGCCACGGTGACCGCGCTCGCCAGCAGTCCGAGCCGCTGCCACAACCTGCCCGGGATCGTCTCGTCGGCGTCCATGTAGCCGGCGGCGGCGTAGAAGGCGAAGACCCCGCTGATCCAGGTGAGGGCGAAGGCCAGGGCCCAGCGGACGACGTAGTACGCCGTCCCGGTCCGGGACGGCGTCCGGCGGCGGTCGCCGCGGCGGAGGCGGGTGGAGTGCCACCAGAGCTGGAGCCCGACCGCGGCGGCGATCAGGAACCAGGCGGTGTACCACGTGGCCGCACTGGTCCCCGCACCGGCCGAGGCGACCCCGAGGACGACGCTGATGCCGAGCAGCCCGTAGGGCCCCCAGGTGTGCAACTGGTCCCAGCGCCGGTCGATCCGGCTGTCCGCGACGGTCATCTCCCCAGTCTGCACGGCCGGCCGCCTACTCCCAGCGGAACCAGCGGCTCGCGGCCCCGGTCAGCAGCAGGATCCACATCGCCAGCACGCCCAGGTGCCCCCAGCCCGGCCAGTGCCCGGCCGCGGCCTGGTTCAGGGCCTGCGCGGCCGCTCCGAAGGGCGTGTATCCGACGATCCGGGCCATCAGGTGCGGCATGGCCTGCGTCGGCAGCCACACTCCCGCGCAGAACATCGACGGGAAGAAGACGGCCGAGCCGATCGCGCCCGCGATCTTCGTCGTACGGGACAGCGCCGACACCACCGATCCGAGAGCGAGGGCGACCAGGACGGCCAGCAGCAGGGCGAGGACGTATCCGAAGGGCTGTTTGGGCAGTCGTACGTCGAAGCCGAGGCGCCCCACCGCGAGGGAGAGCAGCGCCGATGCGAGGGCGGCTCCGCCGTACACCAGCATCTGCGCGGACAGCAGGGTGGACGGGCGGACCGGTGTGGTGGCCATCCGGCGCAGGATGCCGCGCTCGCGGTAGCCGGTGAGGGTCTGCGGCATCGACTGCAGTCCGCCGACGATCATGCCGAGCAGGACGGCGACCGGGACGTAGACGTCGATGGTGCGCAGACCGCCGAGGTCGCCGTGGTGGTCCCGGAAGGACGGGATGGAGCCGAGGATGACGAGGAGGAGGGTCGGGAAGAGCAGGATCCAGAAGAGGGCGCCGGGTTCGCGGCGGAACAGGCGGATCTCGGTCTTCAGTACGGCGGTGCTCATGCGGTTGCCTCCTTCGTCAGGTCGAGGAACGCGTCGTCGAGCGTGGCGTCCACGACGCGGAGCTGGTGGGCGGTGATGCGGTGGCGGGCGAGGAGGGTGATGACGGCGTTGACCGTCTCGTCGGTGCCGGAGAGGGTGATACGGCCGTCCTTGTGCTCGATCGAGGCGAGCGCGGGAAGCGCGTTGAGGTCACGGTCGTCCAGTGGTGCGGACGGGGTGAAGCTGATGACGGTGGCTCCCGCCGAGCGCCGGATGAGGCCCGCCGGGGTGTCCAGGGCGGCCACCCGTCCCTTGTCGATCACGGCGATCCGGTCGCACAGGCGCTGCGCCTCCTCCATGAAGTGGGTGACGAGAAGGACCGTCACCCCGCCTGCCCGGACGTCCTCGATCAGCTGCCAGGTGTCCCGACGGGCCCGCGGGTCCAGACCGGTCGTCAGCTCGTCCAGGACGACGACCCGCGGGTTGCCGATCAGGGCGAGCGCGATGAACAGGCGCTGCTTCTGGCCGCCGGAGAGCTTGGCGAACCGGGTGGTCAACTTGGCGGTCAGGCCGAGGCGTTCGGCGAGCGGCGCCCAGTCGAGCGGGCTCGGGTAGAAGGAGGCGTACAGCTCCAGGGCTTCTCGGACGGTGAGCTTGGCCTGCAGTTCGCTCTCCTGGAGCTGGGCACCCAGGACGCGCGCCACGCGTGCGTGGTCGGCGACGGGGTCGAGGCCGGTGACGCGGACGTGGCCGGCGTCGGGGACCCTGAGCCCCTCGACGCACTCGACGGTGGTGGTCTTGCCGGCGCCGTTCGGGCCGAGGATCCCGAAGATCTCGCCCTCCTCGACGGCGAAGGAGACACCGTCGACGACGGGCCGGCCGTCGTAGGACTTGCGCAGTTCGGTGACTTCGATGACGGGCATGGGTTCAGAGTCGCGGGGAGGCGGTGGGCGCCACATCGGCCGTCACGCTCGAAGAGACATCGACCGATCGGTTGATGCGCGGCTACGACCCCTGCTGCCGCGGCGTCCGACCCCTCGAACGCGCAGGTCGTAGGACCAGCGGCCGATTCGGGTCCGGCCAAAACTCGGTGGGCGTTGTCAGTGCCGGTCCGTAGGCTCACAGACGATGCCCACGACACGTGCAACCACCAAGGAACCCCCGAAGACCGGCGACCGATCCGCCGTACGCACGCTGCTGCGCCTGTGGCCGTACGTACGGCCCGTGCGGGTGCGGCTGTTCACCGCCGCGTTCGTCGCCGTGCTCGCCTCGTGCACGGGGCTCGTGATCCCGCTTGTCCTGAAGTGGATGGTCGACGGGCCGGTCGCGGACCGGGATCCGGCGGGCGTGTGGCTCGGGGCGCTGTACCTGCTGCTCCTCGGGCTCGCGGAGGCGCTGCTGTTCGGGCTGCGGCGGTGGCTGGTGGCGCGGCCGCTCTCCGGCATCGAGGCGGGGATGCGGGCGGATCTGTACCGGCATCTGCAGCGGCTGCCGGTCGCCTTCCACGACCGGTGGGCGTCGGGGCAGCTGCTGTCGCGGGGCACGACGGATCTGATGCTGCTGCGTATGTTCCTCGCCTTTCCACTGACGTTCCTGCTGGTCAACGGGGTGACGATTCTCGTCGGCGTGGTGATCATGCTGCTGCAGGACTGGACGCTCGGGCTGGTGATCCTGGGGCCGGCCGTCCCCGTGATGGTCACCTGCCTGATCTTCGAGAGGCGGTACGCCCATGTGGCGCGGCTCGCGCAGGACCAGGTCGGCGATCTGACGACGGTCGTCGAGGAGAGCGTGCTCGGGATCCGGATCATCAAGGGGTTCGGGCGGCACCGCAGCCAGGCGCGGGCGTTCCGGGAGCTGTCGCGGACGCTGCGGGGGACGGAGCTGCGGAAGGCTCGGCTGCTCGCCACGATCTGGGGGGTCATTGTGACGCTGCCGGAGGTGGCTATTGGGGCGGCGTTGGTGCTGGGGGCGGTGCAGGTTGCCGATGGTTCGCTGTCCGCGGGGACGTTGGTGGCCTTCTTGTCGACGGCGCTTGCTCTGCGGTGGCCGGTGGATTCCATCGGGTTCTTGCTTGCGATGAGCCAGGAGGCGGCGACCGCCACGGAGCGGTACTTCGAGGTAATGGACGAGGCCCCTGAGGAGCCGACCGCTGTACCAAGCACCGACTCAACTGGCGGGAAGGACAACGGACTTCGGTTTCACGACGTGCGTTTCCGCTACCCCGACGCCCCCTACGACTCCCCTCCCGTCCTCGACCGCATAGACCTCCACATCCGCCCCGGCGAGTCCATGGCTCTGGTGGGCGCCACTGGCAGCGGCAAGACGACCCTCACTGCTCTCGTGCCCCGTCTCCACGAGGTCACGTCCGGCCGGATAACCCTGGACGGTGAGGACATCACCGCGATGTCCCGGGAAGCGCTGCGCGCCCTCGTCGCCGTCGCCTTCGAGGAGCCCACGCTCTTCTCCGCGAGCGTCGGGGACAACGTGCTCATGGGAGCCGCCGACAGTGCGGGTGCCGCCGAGCTGAATCGGGCGCTCTCCGTTGCGCAGGCCGACTTCGCGCATGCGTTGCCTCAGGGGACGGACACCCAGGTCGGCGAGCAGGGCCTCAGTCTCTCCGGTGGGCAGCGGCAGCGGCTGGCGCTGGCGCGGGCCGTCGTGGGAAGACCCAGGTTCCTCGTTCTGGACGACCCCTTGTCCGCCCTCGACGTGCACACCGAGGCCGCTGTCGAGGCCGCCCTGCGGGACGTCCTCGCGGACACCACGGCGCTGATCGTGGCCCACCGCCCGTCCACTGTGCTGCTCGCCGACCGCGTCGCGCTGCTCTCCCGCGGCCGGATCACCGCCGTCGGCACACACCACGAACTGCTGCGCTCGAACGCCGAGTACGCCCACCTCATGTCCGGTACCGGGGAAGCGGAGGAAGACGACCGATGACGGCCCCCACCACCTCCCTGCCCACGGCGGACGACGAGCCGGACCTCCCCCGCCTCAAGGACTCCGCCGACCCCTTCGACCACGACGTCCTGCCCACTCCCCCGGGCGCCACCGCCGGCCTGCTGCGCTCCCTGCTCGTCCCCATGAAGGCCCGTGTCGCCGTCACCACGCTTCTGCTGCTGCTCCAGCAGGCGGCGGTCCAGGCGGGCCCGCTGCTGGTGGCGTATGCGATCGACCGGGCCGTACCGGCGTTCCGGGACCACGACCGCGGCCCGCTGATCGCGGTGGCCGTGGCCTATCTGCTGTGCGCGCTGGTCTCCGGCGGGCTGCAGTACGCGTTCATCAGCGCCTCCGCCCGCGTCAGCCAGGACGTGCTGCTCGATCTGCGCGGCCGCATCTTCAGGCATGCGCAGGCGCTGAGCATCGACTTCCACGAGCGCTACACCTCGGGCCGGCTGATCTCGCGGTCGACGGCGGACGTGGAGTCGTTGCGGGAGCTGCTCAACGAGGGGCTGCAGGAACTCATCACGGTCGTCCTGTCCTTCGTCTACATCTCCGCGATGCTGCTCTGGCTCGACCTGGGGCTCGGCGCCCTCGCGGTGGCGTCCTTCGTGCCGCTGTACCTGCTCGTACGGGTCTACCAGCGGCGCGCGGTACGGGTGTACCGGGTGCGGTCCACGGCCACCGCGGCCGTCATCGTCAAGTTCGTCGAGACCATGAACGGCATCCGCCCGGTGCGCGCCTTCCGCCGCGAGGCCGCCAACGACGCCGACTTCCGGGTGCTCAACAAGCGCCACGAGCGGGTCAACGGCGACGCGATGCTGGAGATGGCCCGGTATGTCGTCGGCTCCCGGCTGGTCGCCAACACGGCCGTCGCGCTGATCGTGCTGTGGGGCGCATACCGGGTGGCGGGCGGCTCGCTGGAGCTGGGCGTGCTGGCGGCCGCCGTCCTGTACCTGCGCCGCCTCTACGACCCCATCGACCGGCTCGGCATGTTCCTGAACTCGTACCAGTCGGCGGCGGCCTCACTGGAGAAGATCGCCGGGCTGCTGGCCCAGACGCCGTCCGTGCCTGAGCCGTCAACTCCCCTGGAACTTCCGGCACTTGAGAGCGAGCACCCGGGCCGCGAGGTCGTCTTCGACGGCGTTCGCTTCGGCTATCGCACCGGCGGCGAGGTGCTGCCGGCCTTCGATCTCACGATCCCGGCCGGGCAGACGGTCGCGGTCGTCGGCTCGACGGGCGCCGGCAAGTCGACGCTCGCCAAGCTGCTGGCCCGCTTCTACGACCCGTCCGACGGCCGGGTCCTGCTGGACGGCGTCGACCTGCGCGAGCTGGCCGTGCCCGAGTTGCGGCGCGGGGTGGTGATGGTGACGCAGGAGGCGTTCCTGTTCTCCGGCACGGTCGCCGAGAACATAGCCATCGGCCGCCCCGACGCGACCCGCGAGCAGATCGAGCAGGCCGCGAAGGCGATCGGTGCGCACGAGTTCATCAGCGCACTGCCCGACGGGTACGACACGGACGTACGCAAAAGAGGCGGCCGTATCTCCGCGGGCCAGCGCCAACTCGTGGCCTTCGCCCGGGCGTTGCTCGCCGACCCGGCCGTGCTGATCCTCGACGAGGCGACCAGCTCGCTGGACGTCCCGGGCGAACGGGCCGTGCAGCGAGCGATGCTGACGGTCCTGCGCGGCCGTACGGCGGTCGTCATCGCGCACCGGCTGTCGACCGTCGAGATCGCGGACCGGGTGCTGGTCATGGAGCACGGGAGGATCGTGGAGGACGGCAGCCCGGCCGAACTCATCGCCGGGACGGGGCGGTTCGCGGATCTGCACCGTGCGTGGCGGGACAGTCTGGCGTAGCGGACGCAACAGGGACGGGGGCACATGATCGACGCGTACGAGGATCCCGGGACGCCCGACTGCCGCGGCGGCCGGCACTTCCTGTGGTGGCTGGTGAAGTGCCAGTGGGGCAGATGTCTCGCCGGGGCGCTGCTCGCCAGTGTGTGGATGGTGCTGATGGCGGCGGCGCCGTACCTGATGTCCCGGGCGATCGACGACGGGCTCGTGCCGGGCCGCCTGGGCGTCCTGGCCTGGTGGACCGTCGTGCTCTTCGTGGTCGGCGCGGTCAACGCGTGGCTGAGCATCATGCGCCACCGCACCATGACGCGGGTACGGCTGGACGCCAACTTCCGCACGGTCAAGGTGGTCGTGGGGCACGCGGTCCGGCTGGGCGCCGCGCTGCCGCGCCGGGCGGGGGCCGGCGAAGTCGTCACGATCGGCGTCGGCGATGTGCTGACGATCGCCCAGTCCCTGACCGTCGTCGGCCCCGGGGCCGGCGCCGTGGTCGTCTACGCGGTCGTGGCCGGACTGCTTCTCTCCGTCTCGACGCAGCTGGCCGCGGTGGTCCTCCTCGGAGTGCCGCTGATCGCGCTGTGCGCCGGGCCGCTGAGCGTACGGCTGCAGGGCGTGGAGACCGAGTACCGGCAACGGCAGGGCGTGCTGACCGCCCGCATCGGCGACCTCGCGGGCGGCCTGCGCGTGCTCAACGGCCTGGGCGGCAAGGGCCTGTTCGCGGACGCGTTCCGACGCGACTCGCAGCGCCTGCGGGCCCAGGGCTACCGGGTGGGCTCGGTGGCCAGCTGGATGCAGGCGTTCGGCGTGGGCCTGCCGACACTGTTCCTGGCCCTGGTGACCTGGCTGGCGGCCCGGCTGGCCGCCCAGGGGGACATCAGCGTGGGCGAGTTGGTGGCGGTGTACGGCTATGTCGCGGTGCTGGTGGGCCCGGTGGCGTTCTTCATCCAGATGACCTACGAACTGGGCCGCGGAGTGGTGGCCGCACGTCGGGTCGTACGCCTGCTGGGCCTGGAGCCGGAGCCGGACGAGGGCACACAGCCGGGGCCGGCGGAGCCGTCCGCCCTGCACGACCCCACCTCGGGCGTACGGGTACTCCCGGGCCGGCTGACCGCCCTGGTCTCCGCCCGCCCTGCCGACACCGAGGCCGTGATGGACCGCCTCGGACGCTACGCACCATCACAGGCGACCTGGGGCGGCACCCGGCTGGACGCAATCCCGCTGGCAGAGGTCAGGTCACGCATCCTGATGGCCGACAACGAGTCCCACCTGTTCGCAGCCACCCTGAGCGAAGTACTGGGCGGCCCGGCTTTTGCTTTCAGGGGCGCGGGGAACTGCGCGACCAGCCACGACGAACCCGCACACGCCAGACAACAATCCGAGGCACCCTCAGAGGCGCACCTCACCCAAGCAATACACGCAGCAGCAGCCGACGACATCGTCCAGGGCCTCCCCGAAGGCCTGGCTTCACTGGTAACCGCAGAAGGGCGAAGCCTCTCCGGCGGCCAACGCCAACGCATCCGCCTGGCCAGGGCACTCGCAGCCGACCCCGAAGTCCTGCTCGCCGTAGAACCGACTTCGGCGCTGGACGCCCACACGGAGTCCACGGTCGCAGCCCGCCTCCGCGAGGCCCGCGAGGGCCGCACCACACTACTGACCACCACCTCCCCCCTGGTCCTCGACCGGATGGACGCCGTCCACTACTTGGTGGACGGCAAGGTCGCAGCGACCGGAACCCACCGGGAACTGCTGGCCCAAGTACCCGGCTACCAGGCGCTCGTGGCCCGGGACAACGATGCCGAGGAGGTCGTACGGTGACGACAGGCCACCTCCCCGTCGCCGAACCCGCCGCCGTGCGCCGCGCCATGCTCCGGCTGATGCAAGCAGACCGCAGAGCCTTCGCAGCCGCACTCGCACTGAACGCACTGGCCGCCGCGGCCGGTCTCGCCGGACCGTGGCTGCTCGGCCGCATCGTGGACGAGGTCCGGACCGGTCACGGCGTCGCGGCCGTGGACCGCCTGGCGGTCGGCATCCTCGTCGCCTCGCTGGCCCAGCTGCTGCTGGCCCGCTGGGCCCGCTATGTGGGCCACCGCTTCGGCGAGCGCACACTCGCCCGGGTGCGCGAGGAGTTCGTCGACCGGGCACTGGCGATGCCCGCGTCGGTGGTGGAGCGGGCCGGCGCCGGCGATCTCACCGCGCGCGGGACGGCCGACGTGAGCACCGTGGGCACCACGCTGCGTGACGTCGGGCCCGAACTGTTGGTCAGCACCGTGCAGGCGCTGTTCATCATGGGCGCCGTCTTCGCGCTCGACCCGCTGCTGGGTCTCTTCGGGGTGCTCGGGCTGACGCCCATCTGGTGTGCGCTGCGCTGGTATCTGCGCCGGGCCCGCGACGGCTATCTCGCGGAGGGCGCGGCCACCTCGGAGGTCGCCGAGATCCTCGCGGCGACCGCGTCCGGGGCCCGCACGGTGGAGGCGTTCGGGCTGCAGGAGCGGCGGATCGCGGCGAGCCGGGACGCGCTGGACACCTCACGGCGGACCCGCCTCTACACCCTGTTCCTGCGCAGCGTGTTCTTCCCGGCGGTCGAGGTGTCGTACACCGTCCCCGTGGCGGGGGTGCTGCTGGTGGGCGGGGTGCTGCACGCGCGCGGGGCGGTGGGGCTCGGTGACGTGGTGGCGGCCGCGCTGTATCTGCGGCAGTTCACCGAACCGCTGGACCAGATCCTGATGCGGGTGGAGCAGCTGCAGAGCAGCAACGCCTCGTTCGCCCGGGTGGAGGGCCTGGCCGCGGCCCCGCGGTCCGCCCCGGACGAGGACTCGCCCGTCCCCGCCGACGACCGTATCGACGTGGCCGGCGTGCGCTACTCCTACGACCGCGGCGGCGAGGTGCTGCACGGCGTCGACCTGACCGTACGGCCCGGCGAGCGGCTCGCGGTGGTCGGGCCGTCCGGCGCCGGGAAGACCACGCTCAGCCGGCTCCTCGCGGGCGTCGACGCGCCCACCGAGGGCAGGGTGACCGTCGGCGGGGTGCCCGTCGTCGGCCTCGGCCCCGAGCAGCTGCGCCGCCAGGTCGTCCTGGTCACCCAGGAGCACCATGTGTTCCTCGGCTCGGTCCGCGACAACCTGCGTATTGCCGAACCGGCCGCCACGGACGAGGAGTTGTGGGCGGCGCTGACGGCGGTGGGCGCCGACGACTGGGTGCGCGAACTGCCGGACGGCCTGGACACCCCGCTCGGCGAGGGAGGTTCCCGCACCGACGGCTCCCAGGCGCAGCAACTCGCCCTCGCCCGGGTGGTCCTGGCCGACCCGCACACCCTGATCCTCGACGAGGCCACCGCCCTCCTCGACCCGACGACCGCCCGCCACACCGAGCGCGCCCTGGCCGCCGTGCTGGAAGGCCGCACGGTCATCGCCATCGCCCACCGCCTGCACACCGCCCATGACGCGGACCGGGTGGCCGTGATGGAGGACGGCCGGCTGTCCGAACTCGGCACGCACGACGAACTGGTGGCGGCCGAGGGCGCGTACGCGGCGCTGTGGCACACCTGGCACGGCGAGCCGTCGCCGTAGGAATCACGGGAGACACAGGAGGCACAGGAGTCACACTGCGTCCGGCCCCCGCTCCCGCGTCCTGATCCGCACCACCTCCTCCACCGGCGTCACCCACACCGTGCCGCCGCCCGTGCCGCGGGCGCCCGCGGCACGGATGACGCGGACCAGGTCGGCGGCGTCGAAGTCGAGGGTGAGGATGTCGAGGCGGAGCTGCGGGGCGAGGTTCACGCGGTACTCGCTGCCCCGGTAGATCTCCACCCGGACGGTCCTGGGCACATACGCCTGCACCTCTGTCACGGTCACTCCGCGCACCCCGAAGGACTGCAGTGCCTTCATGACGTCGGGGACGCGGTGCGGGGGGAGGACCGCGGTGACGAGTTTCATGGGGAGCTCCTCAACTCCCCGTCCCTCAGCCGGAGTCCGGTTCCACCGCCTCCTTCTGCGGGCTCGGCGCAGGTGCCGAAGCGGCCACCGGGACCGGTTCCGCCGCCGACGCCACCGCCGTCTCCGCCGGGTACGCCTCCTCGTCGTGCACCGCGAGGTCGCCGCTCTCCAGCACCGCGTCGGGCGCCCGGAGTTTCACGAACAGGCCGATGCCCTTGAGGATCAGGAAGGTCATCACGGCGTCGTAGAGGATGATCGTGCCGGCCGACCCCGCCTGCTTCCACAGCTGGTCGAAGTTGCCGTAGAGCCAGCCGCTGGTGGAGAAGGCCGTGGAGCCGTCCTTGTTGAGGTAGACCGCCATGGCGGGGTCGGCGAAGATGCCGACCAGCAGGCCGCCCGCCAGGCCCGCGATGCCGTGGGTGTACACCACCCCGAGCGCGTCGTCGACCTTGTTGAAGGGCCGGACCTTGGAGAGGTAGTTCCAGGCCAGCCAGACGATCGACGACGCGATGATGCCGATGTAGATCGCGCCGATGCCGGTCACGAAGCCCGCCGCCGGGGTGATCGCGACAAGCCCCACGATCATGCCGTTGATGCCGCCGAGGAAGGTCGGCTTGCGCTGCGGGCCCGCGAACATGTCCCACAGCACCCACACCAGCAGCGCAACCGCCGTACAGAGATTGGTGTTGAGGACGGCGGCAGCGGCGTTGTGGCCGCCGAAGTACATGTCACCGCCGTTGAAGCCGTTCCAGCCGAGCCAGAGGATGCCCGCGCCGACCGCGACCATGGGGAGGTTGTTGGGGACGCCGTGCGCCCGGTCGCGGGCGAGGCGCGGGCCGATCACCGCGGCCGCCACGAAGCCCGAGGTGCCGGCGGCGAGATGGATCACGTAGCCGCCCGAGTAGTCGAGCGCGCCCTGGGCCGCCCACCAGCCGCCGCCCCACAGCAGGAAGGCGTTGACGGTGTAGACGAGGGTCGACCACAGGGGGACGAAGAGCAGCCATGCGCGGATGTTCATGCGTCCGATCACGCTGCCCATGAAGAGCAGGGGCGTGATCGCTGCGAACGCGAAGTGGAAGTACGCCAGCGTGGACTGGGAGAAGCGGAAGTGCGGCATCAGGTCGGTGCCGTTGATCAGCGGTATCCATGCCTGCTGCTGTTCGCTCGCCGAGCCGACGATCGTGCCGGGGCGGCCGACGAAAGCGCCGAGGATGCCGGGCCAGTGGGAGTTCAGGGGTTCGCCGAACCCCATCTTGAACTCCCAGAGCACCCAGCCGACCAGGACCAGCGAGAAGCCGGTGAAAGCCATGAACATGGTGTTCACGACCCACTTGCGCTGGACCAGACCACCGTAGAGGATCGCGATACCGGGGATGCTCATCATTCCGACGAGCGTGGCCGCGACGAGTTGCCAGGCGTTGTCGCCGGCGTCGAGCCATGAGGGATAGGGGATCACTGCACCGTCAACTCCCCTCCAGGGAGCGGCGGTCCGGCGACCGCCGGTTGCACGGCAGGATCCTGCCGGAGCTGTTGCCCCTCGGTTCCGGGGGCATGTCGCCGGAGCAAATTTCCGCTCACGATCCAACACGCGGTCCGCATAACGAACATGAACACCCGGACAACGAACCATTTCCGGCCAACTTCGTGACGCGCTCCTGACAGGGCGAGAATCTCCTGCCACCCTTCCCACAGCTTCAACACAGCAACCCCACAAGCTCCATCCCCATGTTCTGCCCGGTCGGTCGACCCACCGTCCGGATCTCCCTGGCCGCGCAACCCGCGGCCACGCAGAAGGAGTCAGTGTTGAGAAGCAGTTCCTCTCGCAGACGCACCTCCCACATCGTCGCCGTCGCCGGCGTCACCGCCCTGCTCGCCGCGGCCGTCCAGTCGGGCGCCGCGTCCGCCGCCCCGGCCTCGTCCACGAGCAAGGCCCACGCGGCCGTCAAGCTCTCCCCCTCCCAGCGCGCCGAGCTGATACGCGACGCCGACACCGCCCGCGCACAGACCGCCAAGGACATAGGCCTCGGCGCCAAGGAGAAGCTGGTCGCCAAGGACGTCGTCAAGGACACCGACGGCACCCTGCACACCCGCTACGAGCGCACCTACGACGGCCTCCCGGTCCTCGGCGGCGACCTGGTCGTCGACACCGCCAAGTCGGGCGCCACCAAGGGCGTCATCAAGGCGACGAACGCGGCCATCAAGGTCTCCGACGTCACCCCTGACATCACCAAGGCCGCAGCCGAGCAGCAGGCCGTGAAGCGCGCGAAGGCCCTCGGCTCCACCAAGTCCACCGCCGACAGCGCCCGCAAGGTGATCTGGGCGGCGAGCGGCAAGCCGGTCCTCGCGTACGAGACGGTCATCGGCGGCTTCCAGGACGACGGCACCCCGAACCAGCTGCACGTCATCACCGACGCCACCACCGGCAAGAAGCTCTTCGAGTACCAGGGCATCGAGAACGCGACCGGCACCGGCAACACGCAGTACAGCGGCACGGTCTCGCTGACGACGACCCAGTCGGGCTCGAACTACAACCTGACCGACGGCGACCGCGGTGGCCACAAGACGTACAACCTGAACCACGGCACGTCCGGCACCGGCACGCTGTTCTCGCAGACCAGCAACACGTGGGGCAACGGCACCACGTCGAACGCGGGGACCGCGGGCGCGGACGCGCACTACGGGGCCGCGGAGACCTGGGACTTCTACAAGAACACCTTCGGCCGCAGCGGCATCAAGAACAACGGCGTCGGCGCCTACTCCCGCGTCCACTACGGCAATTCGTATGTGAACGCGTTCTGGGACGACGGCTGCTTCTGCATGACGTACGGCGACGGGTCCAACAACGCGGACCCGCTGACCTCGCTGGACGTGGCGGGCCACGAGATGACCCACGGCGTCACCTCCAACACCGCGGGTCTCAACTACAGCGGCGAGTCCGGCGGCCTCAATGAGGCGACCTCGGACATCCTCGGCGGCGTCGGCGTCGAGTTCTACGCCAACAACTCGTCCGACCCGGGCGACTACCTCATCGGCGAGAAGATCGACATCAACGGCGACGGCACCCCGCTGCGCTACATGGACAAGCCCAGCAAGGACGGCGGCTCCGCCGACTCCTGGTACTCGGGTGTCGGCAACCTCGACGTGCACTACTCCTCGGGTGTCGCCAACCACTTCTTCTATCTGCTGAGCGAGGGCAGCGGCGCCAAGGTCATCAACGGCGTCAGCTACAACTCGCCCACCGCGGACGGGCTTCCGGTCACCGGCATCGGCCGGGACAAGGCGCTGGCGATCTGGTACCGGGCGCTGACCACGAAGTTCACGTCCACCACCAACTACGCGAGCGCCCGCACCGGCACGCTCGCGGCGGCGGGTGAGCTGTACGGCACCACGTCCACCGAGTACAAGGCCGTGCAGGACGCGTGGGCGGGCGTCGCGGTCGGCTCTCGCTCCGGCGGGGGCGGCGGGACCGGGACGTCGTACGAGAACACCACCCCGCTGTCGATCCCGGACAACGGGCCGGCCGTCAGCTCGTCGATCACCGTCTCCGGCAGGAGCGGAAACGCGCCAAGCAACCTCCAGGTGACCGTGGACATCACGCACACCTGGCGGGGCGACCTGGTGATCGATCTGCTCGGTCCCTCGGGCACCGCGTACCGCCTGAAGAACTTCAGCTCCTCGGACTCGGCCGACAACGTAAAGGCGACCTACACGGTCAACGCCTCCTCCGAAGCGGCCAACGGGACCTGGAAATTGAGGATCCAGGACCAGGCCGCGCAGGACGTCGGCACGCTCAACAGCTGGAAGGTGACGTTCCCGTAGACCGCGCGTAGCGGCATCGGAAACAGGGCGCCGTCCCGGGTTCAACTCCCCGGGGCGGCGCCCGTTTACATACCTGAAACGTTAACCAGACAGTCGATTTTCAGCCAACATCACTTGGGGGTCATGACATGTACGCGCCTTGATGACACTCTTCCCCACAACCGCCGCACAACTTCACAGCAACTCCGGCCGGGCGCCCCACGCCGTGCCGGACTCCCCCACCACAAGGAGCTTGTGTGACCCCCCTCTACGCGCGTCACAAGCGCTCGACTCTGGCCATCGCAACCGCCGTTGCCGCCGGAGCCCTGCTCACCACCGGTCTGACCACCGGTTCGGCCGCCGCCCAGACCAAGGCGGACTCCACGGCCACGGCCCGTACGGCCGGCGCCCCCGCCGCGCTCTCGGCCACGTCCCGCACCGCTCTCATCCAGAAGGCGCAGGACAACGTTGCCGCGACGGCTCAGCAGATAGGCCTCGGCACCAAGGAAAAGCTGGTCGTCAAGGACGTCGTCAAGGACGCCGACGGCACGGTCCACACCCGCTACGAGCGCACCTACGCGGGCCTGCCGGTCCTCGGCGGCGACCTGGTCGTCGCGACGAAGTCCGGCAAGACCGAGAGCGTCACCAAGGCGACGAAGGCGGCCATCAAGGTGGCCTCGCTCAAGCCGCAGATCGCCACCGCCAAGGCCGAGAAGCAGGCGCTGACCGCCGCCAAGGCCGCGGGCTCTGACAAGACCTCGGCCGACAAGGCCCGCAAGGTCATCTGGGCCGGCTCCGGCAAGCCCGTCCTCGCCATCGAGACCGTGGTCGGCGGCCTCCAGGACGACGGCACCCCGAACGCGCTGCACGTCATCACCGACGCGGCCACGGGCAAGAAGCTCTTCCAGTACCAGGCCATCGAGAACGCGACCGGCACCGGCAAGACGCTGTACTCGGGCACGGTCAGCCTCACCGTCACCCAGTCGGGCTCGACGTACAACCTGACCGACGCCAGCCGCGGCGGCCACAAGACGTACAACCTCAAGCGGGCCACCTCCGGCACCGGCACGCTGGTCTCCAGCTCGTCCAGCACCTTCGGCACCGGCACCGCCTCCAGCTCCTCCAGCAACCAGACGGCCGCCGCCGACGCCGCCTATGGCGCGCAGGAGACCTGGGACTACTACAAGTCCACCTTCGGCCGCAGCGGCATCAAGAACGACGGCGCGGCCGCCTACTCCCGCGTCCACTACGGCAGCTCGTACGTCAACGCCTTCTGGGACGACGACTGCTTCTGCATGACGTACGGCGACGGCGAGAGCAACACGGACCCGCTGACCTCGCTGGACGTGGCCGGTCACGAGATGACCCACGGCGTCACCGCCAACACCGCGGGCCTGGACTACAGCGGCGAGTCCGGCGGCCTCAACGAGGCGACCTCCGACATCCTCGGCGGCGTCGGCGTCGAGTTCTACGCCAACAACGCGTCCGACCCGGGCGACTACCTCATCGGCGAGAAGATCGACATCAACGGCGACGGCACCCCGCTGCGCTACTTCGACAAGCCCAGCAAGGACGGCGGCTCGGCGGACTCCTGGTCCTCCTCCGTCGGCAACCTGGACGTGCACTACTCGTCCGGTGTCGCGAACCACTTCTTCTACCTGCTGGCCGAGGGCAGCGGTTCGAAGACGATCAACGGCGTCAGCTACAACTCGCCGACGTCCAACGGCTCCACGGTCACCGGCATCGGCCGGGACAAGGCGCTGCAGATCTGGTACAAGGCGCTGACCGAGTACTTCACCTCGACCACCAACTACAAGGCGGCCCGCACGGGCACGCTGTCGGCGGCGGCCGACCTGTACGGGTCCAGCAGCACCGAGTACAAGACGGTCGCCGCGGCCTGGTCCGCGGTCAACGTGAGCTGACCCGAGGGGGGTTGGCTGGCGGTACCCGGGAGGAAGGCATTCCCGGGTACCGCCCTACTCTTGTGTCCCATGCGCCTGGAGGACTTCACCTACGACGACGTCGGCGGCACCCGCCGACGCGGTTTCTGCCCGCCGGGCTTCCGCCCCCTGGACGTGCGCACGCGCATCGGTGAGGGGGAACCCTGCTTCCGCAGAGCGGCCGACGCGGTCCTCAGCTGGGAGATGCACCGGGAACTGGGCGTGGGCATCGACGCGAGCGCGGACCGCGCCGCCCCGGACGTCGACGTCACCGTCACGCTCGCCGGGGTGATCAAGGCCCCGTGCCGCATCATCTACACGGTCGACGAACCCCGCCGCGCGGGCTGGGCGTACGGCACGCTGACCGGGCACCCGGAGTGCGGCGAGGAACTCTTCGTCGTGGAACGGACGGGCGACGGCACGGTGTGGCTGACGGTGTCCGCGTTCAGCAGGCCCGCGAAGTGGTATGCGAAGGCCGGCGGCCCGGCCACACGGGGGCTGCAGAACGCTTACGCGCGGCGGTGCGGGAAGGTTCTTCAGCAGTTGTGCGCGCCGCTCTCCGAGGGGTGAGCGGGGTCTGGGAGCGCCGTCCCTGGGGGCTGCCGCCCCCAGACCCCCGCTTTCGGCCTGAACGGCCTCGTCCTCAAACGCCGGACGGGCTGAAAAGCCTGAAGCACCGGACGGGCTGAAAGCGCGCGCCCCTCACCGCATCAGCACCCCTGCGCCCTCTCCCGTCTCCTCCGAAGGCACCGCCACCAAGCCCAGCTCCACCCCGGACGCCAGCAGTCGATGGGCCGGCAGGATGCGGACCGTGTAGCCGTAGGGGCCGGTGCGGTCCAGGGAGAGCGGGCCCTCGTACACCCACCTGCCCTCCGGGTCGGGGCCGCCCGCCGGTTTCAGCGGGACCGTCGCCGCGTCCGCGATGCGGTCCTCCGGGTCGACGCGGCCCGAGACCGCCTGGACCTCCACGTCCTCCGGGCCCAGCTCGCCGAGGCCCACCCGCACCCGCAGTGCCAGGGTGCTGCCGAGTTCCGCGGTGGCCGTGGCGGCGGACGTCTCCACATGGTCGACGGTGACGCCGTGCCAGGCGTCCCGCACCCGTGCCTTCCAGACGGCGAGTTCGCGCGCGGAGTCGGGGTCCATGGCACGGTGCGCGTGGGCGGCCGGTGCGTAGAGGCGCTCGACGTACTCGCGGACCATGCGGCCGGCCAGCACCTTCGGGCCGAGCAGGGTGAGGGTCTGGCGGACCATCTCGATCCACCGATCGGGCAGGCCGTACTGACCCCGTTCGTAGAAGCGGGGGGCCACTCGCTGTTCCAGCAGGTCGTATAGCGCTTCTGCCTCTATGGCGTCGCGGTGGTCGGGGTCGGTGCCCGCGCCGTCGGCCGTGGGGATCGCCCAGCCGAAGTCGGGCTGGAACCATTCGTCCCACCAGCCGTCCAGGACCGAGAGGTTGAGACAGCCGTTCAGCGCCGCCTTCATGCCGGACGTACCGCAGGCCTCCAGGGGGCGGAGCGGGTTGTTGAGCCAGATGTCGCAGCCGGGGTAGAGCTTCTGCGCCATCGCCATGCCGTAGTCGGGGAGGAAGACGATGCGGTGGCGGACCCGTGGGTCGTCCGCGAATCGGACCAGCTCCTGGACCAGGCGTTTTCCGCCGTCGTCCGCCGGGTGCGCCTTGCCCGCGACGACGATCTGGATGGGCCGCTCAGGGTGGAGGAGGAGGTCCATCAGGCGGTCGCGGTCGCGCAGCATCAGGGTCAGGCGCTTGTACGACGGGACGCGCCGCGCGAAACCGATGGTCAGGACGTCCGGGTCCAGGACCCCGTCGATCCACCCCAACTCGGCCGTCCCGGCGCCGCGTTGCCGCCAGGAGGCGCGCAGCCGTACCCGCACCTCGTCCACCAGCTGCTCGCGCAGGTTGCGGCGCAGCTCCCAGATGTCCTGGTCGGCGATGTCCCCGACCGCGTCCCAGCGGTCCGAGCCGCCGACGGTCAGCGCGTCCTCGGTGCGCTGGGCGCCGATCTGCCGGGCGCCGAGCCGGAACACCTCGGGGGCGACCCAGGTGGGCGCGTGCACCCCGTTGGTCACGGAGGTGATCGGCACCTCGTCGGGGTCGAATCCCGGCCACAGGCCGGAGAACATCTCGCGGCTGACGTGGCCGTGGAGGAGGGAGACGCCGTTGGCGCGCTGGCCCAGACGCAGGCCCATCACGGCCATGTTGAAGAGGTTCGGTTCGCCGCCGGGGTAGGTCTCCATGCCGAGCCGCAGGATGCGTTCGACGTCGATGCGCGGGAGCTCGGCGTCGGGGCCGAAGTGGTGGGCGACCAGCTCACGGTCGAAACGGTCGATACCGGCCGGGACGGGGGTGTGGGTGGTGAAGACGGTCCCGGCGCGGACCGCCTCCAGCGCGGAGTCGAAGTCCAGCCCGCCGTCGCAGAGTTCGGCGATGCGCTCCAGGCCCAGGAAGCCGGCGTGGCCCTCGTTGGTGTGGAAGACCTCGGGGGCGGGGTGGCCGGTGAGGCGGCAGTACGTCCGCACCGCCCGCACACCCCCTATGCCGAGCAGCATCTCCTGCAGCAGGCGGTGCTCGCTGCCGCCGCCGTAGAGCCGGTCGGTCACCTGTCGCTCGCCGAGGTCGTTCTCCTCGACGTCCGAGTCGAGCATCAGCAGCGGGACGCGGCCGACCTGGGCGAGCCAGATACGGGCATGCAGCTGCCGGCCGCCGGGCAGGGCGAGGGAGACCTGGGCAGGGGTGCCGTCGGGTTCCTCCAGGAGGGCGACGGGCAGCTCGTTGGGGTCCAGGACCGGATAGTGCTCCTGCTGCCAGCCGTCCCGGGACAGCGACTGGCGGAAATAGCCGTGCCGGTAGAGGAGGCCCACGCCGACCAGGGGTACGCCGAGGTCGCTGGCCGCCTTCAGATGGTCGCCGGCGAGGATGCCGAGGCCGCCGGAGTACTGGGGCAGGGCGGCCGTGATACCGAACTCGGGCGAGAAATAGGCGATGGCGGCGGGGAGTTCGCCGGAATGGGTCTGGTACCAGCGGTCGCCGGTCATGTAGTCGTCCAGGTCGCCCGTGACCTCCGTCAGCCGGCGCAGGAAGCGGTGGTCCCCGGCCAGCTCCGCGAGCCGCGCCGGCGACACGCTGCCCAGGAGCCGTACGGGATCGCCGTCCGAGGCGGCCCAGCGCTCGGGGTCGACGGACTGGAACAGGTCGCGGGTCTCCGCATGCCAGGACCAGCGCAGATTGCGGGCCAGATCGCTGAGCGGCCTCAGGGGTTCGGGGAGAACGGGTCGGACGGTGAATCGACGGATCGCCTTCACTTTCCACCTCGACGCGTGTCGCTGTGCGGACGCACAACGCTGTGCGCCTCGTCGTCAACCTCGACGGTATCCGTGTGGAGGCCTTCGCAACCACGGCACGTCCAAGAGCACGCCACACTCCTACGCCGTCCGGAAAACGACGCAACCTTCACGCGTCCGCCATGGCCGACATGGCCGATTCCGCCCCCATAGGCCCTCTTGTGGGCCTTCTACACCACACGAGAGGCTGCCAAGTGGAGTCAATGGAGGGGAATTCGGACCATGGCACGGACGCGAACACGGCGTCTGCGCTTGACAGGGGGTCTGACCGCGGTGGCCTGTGCCACCACGCTTTCGGCCATCACCCTGCCTGCGCACGCCGCACCGGAGGGGCAGATACTCGGCGCCGGTGAGCCCGGCTCCGTCAGCGGAAGTTATCTCGTGACGCTCAAGGGGGGAACGAAGGCTCCGTCGGCGACCGGAAAAGGCATCGCCGAGAAGTACGGGGCGAAAATAAGCCACACCTACGGCTCGGTCCTCAACGGCTACGCCATCAAGGCGAACGAGAGACAGGCCAGGCGTCTCGCGGCCGACTCCCAGGTCGCCTCGGTCGTCCAGGACACCCGCGTGTCCCTCGACCACACCCAGAAGAACCCGCCGTCCTGGGGCCTGGACCGGATCGACCAGCCGAGCCTGCCGCTGGACAGGAGCTACACCTGGCCCGAGTCCGCGGGCAAAGGGGTCACCGCGTACGTGATCGACACCGGCATCCGGATCACGCACAAGGACTTCGGCGGCCGGGCGAGCTACGGCTGGGACTTCGTCGGAAACGACAGGACCGCAGCCGACGGCAACGGACACGGCACCCATGTCGCCGGCACCATCGCCGGCACGGCGTACGGCGTCGCCAAGCAGGCCAAGGTCGTCGCGGTCCGGGTCCTCGACAACGACGGCTCCGGTACGACGTCGCAGGTCATCGCGGGCATCGACTGGGTGACCAAGCACGCGAGGAAACCGGCGGTCGCCAACCTCAGCCTGGGCGGCTACTACAACGCCCAGCTGGACGCGGCCGTACGCAACTCCATCGCGTCGGGCGTCACGTACGCGGTTGCCGCGGGGAACGACGGCCTCCCGGCCGCCCTCTACTCCCCGGCGGACGTGAAGGAGGCCATCACGGTCGGCGCGACCGACAGGACGGACGCACGGGCGAGCTTCTCCAACTTCGGCTCGGTCGTGGATCTGTTCGCCCCCGGAGTGTCGATCACCTCGGACTCGTACGCGAGCGACACCGGAAAGGCGACCTTCTCCGGTACGTCGATGGCGACCCCACACGTCACGGGCACGGCCGCGCTGTATCTGGCCGACCATCCGAGGGCCACGCCGGCCCAGGTCTCCAAGGCACTCGTCAAGCTGGCGGTGTCCGGGAAGGTCTCCGGCCGGGGCCTCGGCTCGCCGGACGAACTTCTGCAGGTACCACCTTCTTAGTGGCACAGTCCCCGGACCGGTCCCGTTCGTTCACGAACGGGACCGGTCTTGTGTGTAGACATACGCGTGAGTAGTTAACAAAGTGCCGGATTGCACACCCGAATAGGGTGGGAAGGCTCCTCCGGTACACGCCCCAGGTACTTCACAGGAACACCACGCAGCACCACCCGCAGGACCCACCTCCCCACAGCCATCCGCCCACCCACGTTGACGCGGACAGGAGCGGTCATGCCCGCCACGCACCACTCGTCAGCACCCCCGACGACCAGCACCGAAGCACCCCCCGTGCGTCCCGCCGACGCCGGACCGCCGGCCCCGGAGCCACCCTCCGCGGGCGACGTCGCCGGCATCGGGCGCATACCGGTCCTCGACGTCCGCCCGATCGTCCAGCACGGGCGCAGGCCGGCCAAGGCCGTGACCGGCGAGTCGTTCGAGATCTCGGCCACCGTGTTCCGCGAGGGCCATGACGCGGTCGCGGCCAACGTCGTCCTGACCGATCCGGAGGGCCGTCCCGGCCCCTGGACCCCGATGCGGGAACTGGCCCCCGGCACCGACCGCTGGGGCGCGACCGTCACCGCGGGCGAAATCGGCCACTGGACGTACACCGTGGAGGCCTGGGGCGACCCGGTCACCACCTGGCGGCACCACGCCCAGATCAAGATCCCGGCGGGGATGGACACGGAGCTGGTGCTGGAGGAGGGCGCGCGGCTGTATGAGCGTGCGGCCGCCGGGATGCCGGGAGTGGAAGGTGACATTGCACTGGCCGCCGTCGATGCCCTGCGGGACGAGACCCGCCCGGCCGCCGCACGGCTGGCGGCGGCGTTGACGCCGGAGGTGGACGCGGTGCTGGCGCGGCATCCGCTGCGGGAGTTCGTCACCGCCTCGCAGACGCTGCCGCTGCTGGTGGAGCGCGAACGCGCCCTGTACGGCGCCTGGTACGAGTTCTTCCCCCGCTCCGAGGGCACCCAGGACCAGCCGCACGGCACCTTCCGCACCGCCGCCCGCCGCCTCCCGGCCATCGCCGCCATGGGCTTCGACGTCCTGTACCTGCCGCCCATCCACCCGATCGGCACCACCTTCCGCAAGGGCCGCAACAACACCCTCTCCGCCGGCGCGGACGATGTCGGCGTGCCCTGGGCGATCGGCTCCCCCGAGGGCGGCCACGACGCGGTGCACCCGCAGCTGGGCACGATCGAGGACTTCGCCTGGTTCGTGCAGGAGGCGCGCGACAACGGCCTGGAGATCGCCCTCGACTTCGCCCTGCAGTGCTCCCCCGACCACCCCTGGGTACAGAAGCACCCCGAGTGGTTCCACCACCGCCCCGACGGCACCATCGCGTATGCGGAGAACCCGCCGAAGAAGTACCAGGACATCTACCCGATCGCGTTCGACGCCGACCTGGACGGACTGATCGCCGAGACCCTGCGGGTGCTCAGGCTGTGGATGGGCCACGGGGTGCGGATCTTCCGCGTGGACAACCCGCACACCAAACCGGTCCTCTTCTGGCAGCGGGTGATCGCCGACATCAACGCCACCGACCCCGACGTGATCTTCCTGGCCGAGGCGTTCACCCGCCCGGCCATGATGCACACCCTGGCCCAGACCGGCTTCCAGCAGTCCTACACCTACTACACCTGGCGCAACACCAAGGCCGAGCTGACCGAGTACCTCACCGAACTGTCCGGCGAGGCCGCCGCCTACATGCGGCCCAACTTCTTCGTCAACACCCCCGACATTCTGCACGAGTTCCTCCAGCGCGGCGGCCGCCCCGCCTTCGCACTCCGCGCCGTCCTGGCCGCCACCCTCTCCCCCACCTGGGGCGTCTACTCCGGCTACGAACTGTGCGAGAACGTTCCGCTGCGGGACGGCAGCGAGGAGTATCTGGACTCGGAGAAGTACCAACTCAAGCGCCGGGACTGGGAGACGGCCGAACGCGAAGGCCGCACCATCACCCCCCTCATCACCGAGCTCAACACCATCCGGCGCACCAACCCCGCCCTCCGCCAACTGCGCGACCTCCACTTCCACCACGCGGACCAGGAAGCCGTGATCGCGTACTCGAAGCGGAGCGGCTCGAACACGGTTCTGGTGGTCGCCAACCTCGACCCGCACCACACCCAGGAAGCCACGGTCTCGTTGGACATGCCGCAACTCGGCCTGGAATGGCACGAGTCGGTGCCGGTACGCGACGAGCTCACCGGCGAGACCTATCACTGGGGCAGGTCCAATTACGTACGCCTCGAACCGGGCACCCGTCCGGCGCACGTATTCACCGTCCTGCGACCGTCCAACCCGCAGATCGGGGGGTCACCCACAAAATGATCGTCAACGAACCCGTTCCGGACACCTTCCAGGACACCCCAGCCAAGGACCGGGACCCGGATTGGTTCAAGCGCGCGGTCTTCTACGAGGTCCTCGTCCGCTCCTTCCAGGACAGCAACGGCGACGGAGTCGGCGACCTCAAGGGCATCACCGCCAAACTCGACTATCTGCAATGGCTGGGCGTCGACTGCCTGTGGCTGCCGCCCTTCTTCAAGTCCCCTCTGCGGGACGGCGGTTACGACGTCTCGGACTACACGGCCGTTCTCCCGGAGTTCGGTGACCTCGCCGACTTCGTCGAATTCGTCGACGCCGCCCACCAGCGCGGCATGCGCGTCATCATCGACTTCGTCATGAACCACACCAGCGACCAGCACCCGTGGTTCCAGGAATCGAGGAAGGACCCCGACGGGCCCTACGGCGACTACTACGTCTGGGCCGACGACGACAAGCAGTTCCCCGACGCGCGGATCATCTTCGTCGACACCGAGGCCTCCAACTGGACCTTCGACCCGGTCCGCAAGCAGTACTACTGGCACCGCTTCTTCTCCCACCAGCCGGACCTCAACTACGAGAACCCGGCCGTCCAGGAGGAGATGATCTCCGCGCTGCGCTTCTGGCTGGACCTGGGCATCGACGGCTTCCGCCTGGACGCGGTGCCGTACCTCTACCAGCAGGAGGGCACCAACTGCGAGAACCTGCCCGCCACCCATGAGTTCCTCAAACGGGTACGGAAGGAGATCGACGCCTCGTACCCGGACACGGTGGTGCTGGCGGAGGCGAACCAGTGGCCGGAGGACGTCGTCGACTACTTCGGCGACTTCGAGAGCGGCGGCGACGAATGCCACATGGCATTCCATTTCCCGGTCATGCCGCGCATCTTCATGGCGGTACGACGGGAATCCCGCTACCCGGTCTCGGAAATCCTCGCCAAGACCCCCGCCATCCCCTCGAACTGCCAGTGGGGCATCTTCCTGCGCAACCACGACGAGCTGACCCTGGAAATGGTCACCGACGAGGAACGCGACTACATGTGGGCGGAATACGCGAAGGACCCGCGTATGCGCGCCAACATCGGGATCAGGCGGCGGCTTGCGCCTTTGCTCGACAACGACCGCAACCAGATAGAGCTGTTCACCGCCCTGCTCCTGTCGCTCCCGGGCTCGCCGATCCTCTACTACGGCGACGAGATCGGCATGGGCGACAACATCTGGCTCGGCGACCGGGACGCCGTACGCACCCCGATGCAGTGGACACCTGATCGCAACGCAGGTTTTTCGTCCTGTGACCCCGGGCGGCTGTTCCTGCCGACCATCATGGACCCCGTCTACGGCTACCAGGTCACCAATGTCGAGGCGTCGATGTCGTCGCCCTCGTCGCTGCTGCACTGGACCCGCCGGATGATCGAGATCCGCAAGCAGAACCCGGCCTTCGGACTCGGGTCCTACACGGAGCTCCAGTCGTCCAACCCGGCCGTCCTGGCCTTCCTTCGGGAGTACGAGGACGATCTCGTGCTGTGCGTGCACAACTTCTCGCGGTTCGCGCAGCCGACGGAGCTGGATCTGCGGATCTTCAACGGGAGGCATCCGGTGGAGCTGTTCGGCGGGGTGCGTTTTCCGGCCATCGGTGAGCTGCCGTACTTGCTGACCCTCGGCGGGCACGGCTTCTACTGGTTCCGGCTCCGCAAGGACCCCGCATAGCGCCTCGCAGAACCCGGGATGGGGCGGTTTCCCCTGTCCCACCCGGGGCACGCATCAGTAACACCCCGACCACCCGGGGAAAGGAATGTGACACCATGGCGGAAACTGTCACAATTTCCGGCACCACAAGTCCTGGCCTGCTCGCCTCCCTGGATCCACTCCTGCGGGAATGGCTGCCACGGCAGCGCTGGTTCGCCGGCAAGGGACGGCCGGTCACCGGGTTCTCGCTGGTCGCCGCCACCGAGCTGCTGCCGGCCGACGGCCGGCTCGGCCTCCACCACCTGCTGGTACGCGCCCATCAGCCGCTCACGCTCGGCGCCGAGCCGCACCCCGGCGACTGCTACCAGCTGCTGATAGGCGTGCGCGAGGCGCTGCCGCCCCGGCTCGCGCCCGCGCTGATCGGACATGTGGATCAGGGCCCGCTCACCGGACGGACGGTGTACGACGCCCTGTACGACCCCCGGCCCGCCGAGCTGCTCCTGGAGGCGCTGCGCACCCGGGCCCGGATCGGCGGGCTGCGCTTCGAGCGGGAGCCCGGCCGGGAGATCCGGACCGGTCTGGTCCCGCGGGTGGTGACGGCCGAGCAGTCGAACTCGTCCGTCGTCTACGGAGATACGTTCATCCTCAAGCTCCTGCGCCGGATCGTGCCCGGCGTCAACCCCGACCTGGAACTGCCGCTGGCGCTCGCCCACGAGGGCTGCCCGCGGGTGCCCGCACCGACGGCGTGGCTCACGGCCGAGCTGGCCGGGGAGTCGGAGTCGTACGTACTCGGCGTGCTCCAGCCGTTTCTGCAGGGCGCGACGGACGGCTGGGAGCTGGCGCTGCGGGAGCTGGCCAAGGGCGAGGACTTCGGCGCCGAGGCAAGAGCGCTGGGCCGCGCCACGGCCGAGGTGCACACGGCACTCGCCCGCGCGCTGCCGACCGTCACCCTGGGCCACACCCAGATGCAGCTGCTGGCCGACGGCATGATCGAGCGCCTCGACGCGGCCGCACAGGCGGTGCCCGCGCTGCGGCCGTACGCCCCCGCCCTGCACTCCGCGTTCACGGCGCTCGCCGACCTCGCCGCGGAGGGCCGTACCTGGACCGCGCAGCGCATCCACGGGGATCTGCACCTCGGGCAGTGTCTGCGCTCGCCGGCCGGTCAGTGGTGGCTGATCGACTTCGAGGGCGAGCCGTCCAAGCCGCTGGCCGAACGGCGGATGCCGCAGCCGCCGGTGCGGGACATCGCGGGCATGCTGCGGTCCTTCGACTACGCGGCCCACTCCGCAGTTCCGCAGGCAGAGGGCTGGGCAGAGACGTGCCGGGCGGCCTACTGTTCCGGGTACGCCGAGGTCAGCGGCCACGACCCGCGCACCGACCCGGTACTGCTGCGTGCCTACGAGACGGACAAGGCGATCTACGAAGTCGTCTACGAGGCCCGCCACCGCCCCGACTGGCTCCCCGTGCCGATGGCGGCAATAGAGCGTTACGCCGCGTCCGACCTCCACTGACCCGACCCGACCTCACCTTCGCCGAGGAGGCGCCGCCCGTGACCCCCCGCCCCACGCCCAGCGGTTCGGATCCGAAGAAGAAGGCCGCGAAGGCCGCGGAGAAGGCGACCGAGCCCAAGAAGTCGGTGAAGAAGGCGGCGGCGAAGACCACCGCAAAGAAGGCCACCGCAAAGAAGAGCACGGCCAAGAAGACCGCCACCAAGAAGACCGCTGCCAAGAAAGCCACTGCCAAAAAGACCGTCACCGCCGCAAAGAAGATCACCGTCACCGCCCTGGCCCCCGCCGCACCGCCGGAGGTGCCCGCGAGCGACCGTGAGCGGCTGCTCGCCGGTACCCATCACGATCCGCACACGGTGCTGGGCGCCCACCCGGTCCCCGGCGGGGTCGCCTTCCGGGTCTTCCGGCCGTACGCGCTGTCCGTGACCGTCGTCGCCGCCGGTCTGCAGGCCGAGCTGCACGACGACGGGGACGGGTTCTTCTCCGCCCTGCTGTCCCTGACCGAAGTCCCCGAGTACCGGCTCCTCGTGCGGTACGAGGGGACGGTCCAGGAGGCCGAGGACGCGTACCGCTTCCTGCCCACGCTGGGCGAGCTCGATCTGCACCTGATCGGCGAGGGCCGGCACGAGTATCTGTGGCAGGTGCTCGGCGCGCATCCGATGACCCACCAGGGCGTGGCCGGCACCCGCTTCTCCGTGTGGGCGCCGAACGCACGCGGTGTGCATGTGGCCGGCACCTTCAACTTCTGGGACGGCACCGGCCATCCGATGCGCTCGCTCGGCTCCTCCGGCGTCTGGGAGCTGTTCGCGCCCGGGATCGGCGAGGGCGAGCTGTACAAGTTCGAGATCACCCGGCCGGACGGTTCGAAGACCCTGCGCGCCGACCCGCTGGCCCGCCGCACGGAGGCCCCGCCGAACACGTCGTCCGTCGTCACCGCCTCGCACCACGAGTGGCACGACGCGGCATGGCTGGAGCAGCGTGCCGACGCCCCCGCGCACGAGGCGCCGTTCTCCGTCTACGAAGTCCATCTGCCGTCCTGGCGCCCTGGTCTGACGTACCGTCAACTGGCCGACCAGCTCCCCGCATACGTCAAGGACCTCGGCTTCACCCACGTCGAACTGATGCCGATCGCGGAGCACCCCTTCGGCGGCTCCTGGGGCTACCAGGTCACCGGCTTCTACGCCCCAACGGCCCGCCTAGGCACCCCCGACGACTTCAAGTACCTGGTCGACGCGCTGCACCAGGCGGGCATCGGCGTCCTGATGGACTGGGTACCGGCGCACTTCCCGCGGGACGACTGGGCGCTTGCGGAATTCGACGGCCGCACCCTGTACGAGCACGAGGACCCGCTCCGCGCCGCGCACCCCGACTGGGGCACGCTGGAGTTCGACTACGGCCGCCGCGAGGTACGCAACTTCCTGGTGGCGAACGCGATTTACTGGTGCGAGGAGTTCCATGTCGACGGTCTGCGCGTCGACGCGGTCGCCTCCATGCTCTACCTCGACTACTCGCGCGAGCCCGGCCAGTGGGTCCCGAACGAGCACGGCGGCCGGGAGAACCTGGACGCGGTGGCGTTTCTGCAGGAGATGAACGCGACGCTGTACCGGCGGGTGCCGGGCGTGGTCACGATCGCCGAGGAGTCGACGGCCTGGGACGGCGTCACGCGGGCCACGCACCACCGGGGTCCCGGCGGCTTCGGAGGCCTCGGCTTCGGCCTCAAGTGGAACATGGGCTGGATGCACGACTCCCTCGACTACATGAGCCATGAGCCGGTGCACCGCAAGTACCACCACAACGAGATGACGTTCTCGATGGTGTACGCGTACAGCGAGAACTACGTGCTGCCCATCTCGCACGACGAGGTGGTGCACGGCAAGGGCTCCCTGGTGTCGAAGATGCCGGGAGACTGGTGGCAGCAGCGCGCCAACCTGCGCGCCTACCTGGGCTTCATGTGGGCCCACCCGGGCAAGCAACTCCTCTTCATGGGCCAGGAGTTCGCGCAGGGCGCGGAGTGGTCGGAGGCGCACGGCCCCGACTGGTGGCTCCTGGACCCGGCGTACGGCGCGGAACCCGACCACCGCGGGGTCCGCGACCTGGTCCGCGACCTCAACATCGTCTACCGCCACACCCCCGCCCTGTGGCAGCGGGACACCGACCCGTCCGGCTTCCAGTGGATCGTCGGCGACGCGGCGGAGGAGAACGTCTTCGCGTTCCTGCGCCTCGCCGCCGACGGCACCCCGCTCCTGGCGGTCTCCAACCTCTCCCCCGTGGTCCGCCACGACTACCGTCTGGGCGTCCCCGACGACGTCCCCGCCTGGCACGAGTCCCTGAACACCGATATCGCGAAGTACGGCGGCAGCGACGTCACCAACCCGGACGTCATCAAGCCGGAACCCCAGGGCCACCACGGCCGCCCGGCAAGCATCAGGCTGACGCTGCCCCCACTGGCGACGGTGTGGCTGCGCCCGGCCTAGTTTTTGCTCCTCAAACGCCGGAGGGGCTGATTTTCAGCCCCTCCGGCGAAACCCGCTGCTCACACGAACGCGTCGGCCAGCGCCCTCGGCAGCGCCCGGCTGTGCAACACCCCCAGCCGCTGCGTAGCCCGAGTCAGCGCGACATACAGGTCACTGGTCCCGTACAGCCCCGGCTCGACAACCAGCACAGAGTCGAACTCCAGCCCCTTCGCCTGCCGAGGATCAAGCAGCACAACCCCCCGCGTCAGATCGGGCTCACCCCCCGCAGTCACCCCGTCCAGCCGCGCAGCCAGCCTCCGATGCAGATGCCGAGGCGCAATCACCGCGACCCGCCCCTCCGCAGGCGTCAACTCCTCCACCGCCTTGGCCACGGCATCCGGCAGATCATCCACAGCCCGCACCCACGGCCGTACCCCAGTGGACCGCACCGAACTGGGCGGCTCAAAGCCCGGCTGCTCGGCCCGCACCACAGCCGCCGCAACCTCCATGATCTCGGCCGGAGTCCGGTAGTTGACACCCAGCCGGGCATGCTCCCACCGATCCCCCACATACGGATCGAGGATCCCCGCCCAGGACCCCACCCCCGCCGCCTCCGCGGTCTGCGCAGGATCCCCCACCAGCGTCATCGACCGCGTCGGACTGCGCCGCATCAGCAGCCGCCAGGCCATCGGCGACAGCTCCTGCGCCTCGTCCACGATGATGTGCCCGAACGCCCAGGTCCGGTCGGCCGCCGCCCGCTCCGCGGCGCTGCGGTGGTCGTCCTCCTCGTGCCGCTCGGCGAACCGTTCGGCGTCGATGATGTCGTGCGCGGACAGGACCTCGGAGTCCTCCGCGTCCTTGTCCTCGAACTCGTACGTACGCGAGGCGTACGAGACGTCCAGCACGCCCTGCGCATACGCGACCTGCGTCTCCCGCTCCCGCTCGGCCAGCGCCCGCGCCACCCGTTCGTCCACGCCCAGCAGTTCGGCGGCCTCGTCCAGCAGCGGTACGTCGGCCACCGTCCACGCCCGCGTCACCGGCCGGCGGATCGCGGCCGCGTCCTCGTCGGGGAGATAGCCGACCGGATCGGCGAGGAAGTCCGCCACCAGGCGCTGCGGGGTCAGCCGCGGCCACAACTGGTCGATGGCGGCCCAGACTTCGGGGTTCTCGGCGATCTCGTCACGGATCTGCGTGATGTCGCTCGGGTCCAGCAGACTACTGCCGTCGAAGGGGTCGGTCCCGACCCGCTCGGCGTACAGCTCGGTGAGCGTGTTGAGGATGTGCCCCTCGAAGTGCTCACGGGCCACGTTGTGCGGCAGGTTGGCTTCGCGAGTGCGCTCGCGGGCGACCCTCACCAGTCCGTCGTCGAGCATCAGGATCTCCCGGTCGTGCTCGATGGCGATCACCGGGTCGGGCAGCGCCTGCCAGTCGCGTACGACCTCGGCGAGCACCTCCGCCATGTCGGCGCGGCCCTTCACCGCGGCCGCCGCACGCGTGTCGCTCGCCGTCGCCTTCACACCGGGGAACAGCTCCCCGACCGTGGCGAGCAGCACGCCCGTCTCGCCGAGCGAGGGCAGCACCTCGCCGATGTAGCCGAGGAAGGCGGGGTTGGGGCCGACGATGAGGACGGCCCGCTTGGCGAGCAACTCCCGGTGCTCGTACAGCAGATACGCGGCCCGGTGCAGGGCGACGGCGGTCTTGCCGGTGCCCGGACCGCCCTCGACCACCAGCACACCCCGGTACGGCGCCCGGATGATCTCGTCCTGCTCGGCCTGGATGGTCTGCACGATGTCGTTCATACGGCCGGTGCGCGCGGAGTTGAGCGCGGCCAGCAGCACGGCGTCGCCGGTCGGGTCCTCGTGGCCGGTCCGCTCCTGGTCCCCCAGGTCGAGGATCTCGTCGTGCAGGGCGGTGACCCGGCGCCCCTCGGTGGTGAGATGCCGGCGCCGGCGCAGGCCCATCGGGGTGTGGCCGGTGGCCAGGTAGAAGGGACGGGCGACGTCGGCACGCCAGTCGATCAGGATCGGCGTGCGCTCGGCGTCGTCCGTGCGCAGCCCGATACGGCCGATGTGGTGCTTCGTCTCCGACGTGAGGTCGATCCGGCCGAAGCACAGCGAACCGTCGACGGCGTTCAGCGCCGCCAGCAGCCCGGACCGCTCGGCGACCAGGATGTCCCGCTCCAGCCGCGCCTGCATGGGTGTGTTGCCCTGCGCGAGCGCATCGTTGACGCCGGCCTCGGTGTGCCCGCGCAGGGCGTCCACGCGCGCGTACAGAGCGTCGATGAATTCCTGTTCCCTGCGAATTTCATCGCTGTTTGACAATTCCACTCCCGGGCAGATACAATGACGCCAGTTGAACTTCTTTGCGACTCAATCCCCTTGAAGTCGCGAATCATTAAACTTACACAGAGAAATCCCCCGAGCGCAATTGCTCGGGGGATTTCTTATGTACTGCGTGAGCTCTGTGCCGCGTGAACTCAGAGGACGTCCGCCAGCTCCGCCAGCAGCCGCCGCTTGGGCCGGGCCCCCACCATCGACTTCACGGGCTCACCGCCCCGGAACACCATGAACGTCGGCATCGACAGCACCTTGTAGGCGTTCGTCGTCTCCGGATTGGTGTCCACGTCCAGCTGGACCACCTTGAGCCGCTCGCCCTCCTCCGCGGCGAGGGCACGGAGCACCGGCCCCATCTGCCGGCACGGCGGGCACCAGTCCGCCGTGAACTCCACCAGCACGGGCAGCTCGGATCGGATCACCTCCGCCGCGAAATCCTCGTCCGTCACGTCCGTCACGTCCGTCACATCGATCACAGTTCCTGCCCTCCCAGTTCGCACAACGGCGGTTCGTCGGCCGACGCCAGCCGCACGGCGATCGTCGCCCGCACGGCCTGCAGCTCACCGATCAGCGCATCGAGTTCGTCCAGCTTGCGCCGGTAGACCGCGAGCGAGGCCGGGCAGGAGTCACCCTCCGGGTGCCCGGCCCGCAGGCACTCCACGAACGGCCGCGTCTCCTCCAGCTCGAACCCGAAGTCCTGCAGCGTCCGGATCTGCCGGAGCAGCTTCAGGTCGCTCTCGTCGTACGCCCGGTGTCCGAGCTCGTCGCGCCGCGCGGGCAGCAGCCCGCGCGACTCGTAGTACCTGAGCGTCCGCGTCGTGGTCCCGGCCCGTTCGGCCAGCTCGCCGATTCGCATGCGTACGACCGTACGACTTGACGCCGACGTCAGGGCAACAGCGGTTTCCGCTCCACCGGAGAGGTGAGCACGATCGAGGTCGTCGTGCGGCCCAGGGTGGAGACCTCTTCGAGGATCTCCTCCCGTGGTGCACCTCGGTGATCTCCGGGCGGTCGATCAGCTCCAGGGTGCGGGGATGTTTCAGGTTGTAGCCGCCGTGCGGGCCGACCCGGATGAAACCTCGCCGCCCGGGCCCTCGCCACCTACGGCGGCAACACGGCCGACGTGCTGGTGGCCACGAAGGGCCACCGGATCCTCGGCGACCGCCTGGTCTCCGTACAGAACCAGTACTCGCCCGCTGTACGGGACAGCGAGGCCGAGTTGCAGCTGTGCGCCGATCTGGGGCTCGCGTTCCTGCCCTGGAACCCGCTGGGCGGCATCTCCCGCAGCTCCCTGGACGGGCCGTCGAGGAGCGAGGGCGAGGTGCGCTTCGGGGCCAAGCGGCCGGCAGCGCCCCCCAAAGGGGCGCGGGGAACTGCGCGACCAGCCACGATGGTGCCGCAGACGAAAATCGGCACATCGCGGCACATCCAGCGGAGCGCCTACGCGGTCGCGCCGGCCGGCTGAGGAGTCCCGCGTCCGGACGGCCACCCGTCAGCGGGGAGACCGGCCGGGGCGCGGGCCGAGCAGCCACTCCCCTGAAGGCGGTCCGCCATGGCCCCGCACGTCGGCGTCGTCGTCCTCGTCGTCCTCGTCCTGGGCCGAGAGCCATTCCTCGTCCTCGCTCCCGTCCCGCACCCCCAGCAGCCGGCGCGTGAGCCGGTCGCGGTCGGACAGGAGCTCGTCGAGGGCCTCGCGGACGTCGGCCGGTTCGGTGCGCGGCGACTCGCGTTCCGCCGCGATGAGCACCGACCGTCGTACGAGCTCCTTGGTGAAGGAGGCGGTCGTGCCCTCCGTGCGGGTCACCACCTCGTCGGCGATGTCCTGGTCGAGGCCGAGTGCGGCACCGTACAGGTCGAGGAGGGCGCGGCGGCCCTCCGCGTCCGGCAGCGGGATCTCGACGGCCAGGTCGACGCGGCCGGGGCGCTGGACGAGGGCCGGTTCCAGCAGGTCGGCGCGGTTGGTGGTGAGGAGGAAGGCGACGTCGGCGTCGTCGCCGAGGCCGTCCATCTCGTTCAGCACCTGGAAGAGCAGGGGCTGTTCGCCGCCGCCGTAGTCGCGGGCCTCGGCGATCAGGTCGCAGTCCTCGAGGACGACGAGCGCGGGCTGGAGCATACGGGCCAGGGCGCAGGCCGGGCCGATGGCCTCGATGCTCTCGCCGGACAGGATCACCGCCGTGAACTGCGGGAGGTGGGAGAGGAGATAGCGGATCGTGTGGGTCTTGCCGGTGCCGGGAGGCCCGTAGAGGAGGAGGCCGCGGCGCAGGTGCTGGCCCGCGGCGCGCAGCTGTTCGCGGCGCCGGGCCACCCCCACGACCTGGCGTTCCACGCGCTCCAGGAGTCCGGCCGGGAGCACGATGTCGTCCCGGGTGAGGCCGGGGCGGCGGTGGAAGCGGAACGGGCCGAGGCCGTGGCCGAACTGGGAGCCCTCGAAGGAGAGGACCTGCCCGCGGAAGACGTTGTGCTCGCGCACGAGGGAGTCGAGCTCGGCGAGCAGGCGGTCCGCGAACTCCTTGTCCCCGGCGAGGACTTCGATCTCCACCTTGTTGCGTCCGTACTCGTCCTGCGGGCCGCGCAGCAGGACGGCGAAGCGTTCGTCGCCGTCCGCGCCCAGGTAGAACCCGCAGGAGACACAGGCCAGCTCCTCGTCGGGCGAGACCGGCATATGGGCGTAGTCGACGGCGCCGATCACGAAACGGTCGTAGCGGTCGGCGGCCTCGATGATGTCGCCGAGGGTGAGCTCGCCGTGGTGCTGGGCGCCGCGCATGCCGACCAGCTCGTAGGAACGGCCGTCGGCCGCGAACCAGCGCTCCAGGGCGAGATGGACGTTGGGCAGGTCGAACGGCGCGTACGCGGCCTTGACCACCGGGCGGTCCGTCGGCGCCGACCCCAGGTGCTCGCGCAGCCGCTTGGCGAGGTCGCGGCTGCCGTCGGCGTCGGTGCGCTTGGGGCGGGCGACCGCCATCAGGAACTCGTGGAACAGCTCGTTGACCCGCTCCAGCGAGAGCGGAGAGGGCTCGCGCTCCGCGCCGTAGCGCCTCTTGTACTCGTCCGTGCTGAGGATCTCCAGCCCGTCGGGCTCCCCCATGTCCGCCTCCGTGTGGTCGACCGCGCACCCCGAGGCTCTCCAGCCTGGGGGCGAACGGGCGCACGGGTCAAAGGATTTGGGGCAGGTCTCCCCGAACGGCTCAGAGGGCCCGGGCGGTGTGTGCCGGCACCCCGGCGGACTCCTCGACCTCCAGCAGCGACGCGCTCTCCCGCTCCTCCTCGAACGCCTTACGGCCGCCCCGGAGCCCGAACAGCCGCTTGGCGAGGGCGATGTAGAGGACGGCGAGGATGTTGAGGACCAGCGTGCCGATCTTCAACCAGCTGATGTGCTCGGTGAGTTCGTAGATCTCCAGAGGGAGGAAGGCGGCGGTGGCGACCACCGTGAGGTACTCCGCCCAGCGCTTGGCGTACCAGAGGCCGACCGCCTCGACGAGCTCGATCAGGGCGTACGCCAGCAGAAGTGCGGCCACCAGCAACAGAGTCGAGTGCTTGTAGCCGAAGGTCTTCTGTATCGTGCCGACGATCGGCGAGTGGTCGAGGTCGTAGTGGAAGTGCCGGAAGACGGGCCGGAAGACGTCGAGGTACTCGTCGAAGAGCCGGCGCACCGAGTCCTGGCTGTTGCTGAACTTCCACACGGCCAGCGCCACCAGCACGATGAACACGCCGCGCACGGCCCGCTCGATGGCCAGGAAGCGCAGGATGAACAGGTCGCGCAGGACCTTGCCGCGCGGCACGAGCGGCGCGTGGTCCGCCGGTCCGGAGCCGTGCGGCTCGCCCAGTACGAAGTCGCCGCAGCGCAGACAGCGCCAGACGTCCCCGAGGGCGGTCTCGGCGTGCAACCGCGCGCGCAGGCGGGGGTCGTCCGGCGCATAGGTGACGTGCCCCTTGCGGGCACACGTGCGCCGATCCCAGTCGATCTTCATCCCCCGTGCCTCCTGCCAAAAGAACGTGCCGCGCCGGTACACGACCGGCGCGGCAGGCTAGCTGACGAAGGTAAGAGGTGGGTGAGGATCGACGGAGAGGCCGGGCGGCTGAGCGACGGGGGGACACCCAGCCGCCCGGCGGTTTGGTGGCGGACTACGCCTTCGCCAGTTCCTTCTCGCCGCCCTGCTCGGGCACCTCGGCGAGGGGCTGTACGTCCTCGTCCAGCAGGGTCGTCTCGTCGAAGGGCAGCTCACCCGCGAGGACCCGGTTGACGCGGTCCTTGTCGATCTCCTTGGTCCAAGTGCCGATCAGGACGGTGGCCACCGAGTTGCCCGCGAAGTTCGTCAGGGCGCGGGCCTCGCTCATGAAGCGGTCGATGCCGACGATCAGGCCGACACCGTCCACCAGGGCGGGCTTGTGCGACTGCAGACCGCCGGCCAGGGTCGCGAGGCCGGCGCCGCTGACGCCCGCCGCGCCCTTGGAGGCGAGCAGCAGGAAGAGCAGCAGCGGGATCTGCTCGCCGATCGCCATCGGCGTACCCATGGCGTCGGCGATGAACAGCGAGGCCATGGTCATGTAGATCATGGTGCCGTCGAGGTTGAAGGAGTACCCGGTCGGGACGGTGATGCCGACCACCGACTTGCTGACACCGAGGTGCTCCATCTTCGCGATCAGCCGCGGCAGCGCGGACTCGGAGGAGGAGGTCGACAGGATCAGCAGGAACTCACGGCCCAGGTACTTGAAGAGCGTGAAGATGTTGAGCCCGGCGACGATCCGCAGCAGGGCACCGAGCACGATGAAGACGAAGAGGAAGCAGGTGACGTAGAAGCCGAGCATCAGGATGGCCAGCTGCTTCAGCGCGCCGAGACCCGCAGACCCGGTGACGGCGGCGATTGCACCGAAGGCACCGACGGGGGCGGCCCACATCACCATGCCGAGGATGCGGAAGACGAGCTTCTGGAGGTGCTCCACACCGCGCAGGATCGGCTGTCCGGCCGAGCCCATGGCCTGCAGGGCGAAGCCGGTGAGCAGGGCGACCAGCAGGGTCTGCAGCACCTGCTGCTGGGTGAAGGCCGAGATGAAGGTCGTCGGGATGATCGACAGCACGAAGTCGACCGGCGGCAGCGCCTCACTGTCCACCTGGTCGTGCCCGGTGGCCTTGATCGCGTCGGTGATGTGCAGCCCGTCGCCCGGGTGCAGGATGTTGCCGACGACCAGGCCGATGGTCAGCGCCACCAGCGACATCGCCACGAAGTAGCCGAGCGCGATGCCGCCGACGGCGCCGACCTTGGCGGCCTTCCGCACGGAACCGATGCCGATCACGATCGTGCAGAAGATGATCGGCGAGATCATCATCTTGATCAGGTTCACAAAGCCCGTACCGAGCGGCTTGAGCTGGACGCCCGCGTCCGGCCAGATCAGGCCCACGGCGATACCGAGCGCCACCGCGGCGATCACGGCGAGGTAGAGATAGTGGGTGCGGTCCCGCTTGGCGGCGGGTGCGGCAGGTGCCGTAGGGGCTGTGGCGGCCACGGCTGCCCTCCTTGACGACGTCGTCGGCATCATCCGGCGTGCGGCTCACGACCGGCGGAACCCGGAGTGCGGCTCGCATCCGGGGGTTATGGGGAATGCCGTGACTATGTCCGACCCTGTGAGGGCGGTCACCCTTCCGTTCATTTAGTTCACGCTTAACCGGCGAGGCACACTGACGACATGCGCATCCCCGTCCCGCGACCCCGCAGCCTGGCAGGCCAGCTCTTCGCCATGCAGGCCGTGCTGATAGCGGTCGTCGTCGCCGGATATGCGCTGTTCACATACGTCAGCGACCAGCGCCAGGCCGAGGATGCCGCGCGCCGCCAGGCCACGGCGGTGGCCCGCTCCGTCGCGGACTCGCCCTCCGTGCGGGAGGCGATCGGTACGGCGGATCCGACGGCCCGGCTGGAGGCGTACACGCTGCAGGTCCAGCGGGACACCGGGGTCGACTTCATCACGATCATGAACCCCGAGGGCATCCGCTGGACCCACCCGGACCGGACGCAGATCGGCAAGCGTTTCCTCGGCCACATCGCTCCCGCCCAGCACGGCCACACCTTCACCGAGACGTACACGGGCACGCTCGGCGCGTCCTGGCGTGCCGTGACGCCGGTGTGGAACGGCAACCGGGTCATCGGCCTGGTCAGCGCCGGCATCAAGGTGGAGGCGATCAGCCAGCGGGTGCAGGACCAGCTGACGGCCCTGATCGGCGTCGCGGCCGGTGCGCTCGGCCTCGGCGCCATCGGCACCTACGTCGTCAATGCCAGGCTGCGCCGGCACACCCATGGCATGAACGCGGCCGAGCTCAGCCATATGCACGACTACCACCAGGCCGCACTGCACGCGGTGCGGGAGGGGCTGCTGATGCTGGACGGGCAGTACAGGGTGGCTCTGATCAACGACGGCGGCCGGGAGCTGCTCGGCGTCGGCCCCGAGGAGGACGTGGTCGGGAAGTCGGTGGCGGACCTGGGGCTGCCCGGCCCGCTGACGGGGGCGCTGCTGGCGTCGGAGCCCCGGGTGGACGAGGTGCATCTCACCGCGGACCGCGTCCTCGTCGTCAACACGTCCCCGGTGTCGGGCGGTGAGCGGCGCGGCACCGTGGCCACGCTCCGCGATGTGACCGAACTCCAGTCCCTGATGGGCGAGTTGGACTCCGAGCGCGGCTTCACGCAGGCTCTGCGGTCCCAGGCGCACGAGGCGGCGAACCGCCTGCACACGGTGGTGTCGCTGATCGAGCTCGGCCGGGCCGAGGAGGCCGTGGACTTCGCTACGGCCGAACTGGAGCTGGCCCAGGCGCTGACCGACCAGGTGGTGGCGGCGGTGAGCGAACCCGTGCTGGCGGCCCTGCTGCTCGGCAAGACCGCGCAGGCCAATGAGCGGGGCGTGGAGCTGGTGGTGTCGCAGGACAGCCGCCTGGACGACGGCCTGCTCCCGGAGACCCTCCCGGCCCGCGACCTGGTGACGATCCTCGGCAATCTGATCGACAACGCGGTGGACGCGGCCCAGGGCAGTATCGGCGCCCGGGTGACGGTGACGGCGTACGCGGAGGGCACCGAGCTGGTGATGCGGGTCGCGGACACCGGTACGGGGGTGGATCCCGCCCATGCCGAGCTGGTATTCCAACGGGGGTTCTCGACGAAGCCGGCCGGTCCGGGCGGGCGCGGTCTGGGGCTGGCACTGGCACGGCAGGCGGTCACCCGGCAGGAGGGCACGTTGACGGTGGCGGAGGGTCAGGAGGGCGGTGCGGTGTTCGAGGTACGGCTGCCTCTGGGTACGGCCGTCGGTCCTGCCGACGTGACCGGGCGCACCGCGGTGAGAGGTGACGTATGACGACCCAGCAGCCCATCCGCGTCCTGGTCGTGGAGGACGACCCGGTGGCCGCCGACGCGCATGTCATGTACGTCGGCCGGGTGCCGGGCTTCGTGGCCGTCGGCAAGGCGCACACGGGCGCGGAGGCGCGACGGCTGCTGGACCGTACGCCGGTGGATCTGCTGTTGCTGGACCTGCATCTGCCGGATGTGCACGGCCTGCAGTTCGCGCGGTCGCTGCGGGCGGCCGGGCACCACGCGGACGTGATCGCGGTGACGTCGGCGCGGGATCTGACCGTGGTGCGGGAGGGCGTCTCGCTGGGGGTCGTCCAGTACGTGCTGAAGCCGTTCACCTTCGCGACCCTGCGGGACCGGCTGGTCAGATACGCGGAGTTCCATGCGGCGGTGGGCGAGGCGAGCGGCCAGGACGAGGTGGACCGGGCACTGGCTTCACTGCGGGCGCCTTCGCCCGCGGCGCTGCCCAAGGGGCTGAGCGCGCCGACGCTGGAGCGGGTGACCGTGGCGCTGCGGGACTGCGGGGAGGGTCTGACCGCGGCGGGGCTGGCGGAAGCCGTGGGGATCTCTCGGATCACGGCCCGGCGCTATCTGGAGCATCTGGTGGATGCGGGGCGGGCGGCGCGGAATCCGCAGTACGGGACCGTGGGGCGGCCGGAGTTGCAGTATCGGTGGGTCACGAAGCAGTAGCTGCTGCACACTCATTGACCTGACTAGACCATTCCTCCTACGTTCACCGGGCAGCCATCTCGGCCGACAACGTCGTAGGCCCGTAGGAGGTCGTGCCCGTGCGCCCCACCGCCGCTCGCCCCCGCTCAACTGCCCCACTCACCGCCCTCGTTGCCCTCACCCTTGCCGCAGGCGCCCTCACGGCGTGTGGCAGTGGCTCCGGCAGCGACCCGAACACCCTCAAGGTCTCCTTCAAACAGTCCACGGACAACTCCATCAAGGTGATGGACGGCTTCCTCGCGGACATCAAGAAGCAGTTCGAGAAGAAGTACCCCGGCAAGAAGGTCGAACTCGTCCCGATCAAGGCCCCGGACTCGGAGTACTACACCAAGCTCCAGCAGATGCTCCGCTCCCCCAGGACCGCCCCCGACCTGGTCTACGAGGACACGTTCCTCATCAACTCGGACATCACCAGCGGGTACTTGAAGCCCCTGGACCCGTATCTCGACAAGTGGCCGGACTGGAACCAGTTCATCGGCACCGCGAAGAGCGCGGCCCAGGGCGAGGACGGCAAGACGTACGGCGTCCCGGACGGCACCGACACCCGCGGGCTCTGGTTCGACAAGGGCATCTTCAAGAAGGCCGGTCTGCCCGCGAACTGGCAGCCGAAGACCTGGGACGACGTCCTTGCCGCGGCCCGCACGATCAAGAAGAAGGTCCCGGGGGTCACCCCGATCAACGTGTACACCGGCAAACCCGCCGGTGAGGCCTCCACCATGCAGACCTTCGAGATGCTGCTCTACGGCACGACCGACAGCAGCACGGACCCCCTGTACGACAAGTCGTCGAAGAAGTGGATCGCCGGGAGCCAGGGCTTCAAGGACGCGCTCCAGTTCGTCGAGACGGTCTACAAGGAGAAGCTCGGCCCGGACGTGTCGGACGCCCTCGACCCCAACATCCAGACCATCGTGGCCGGCGATCTGCTGCCGAAGGGCAAGCTGGGCATCGCCCTCGACGGCTCATGGCTGCCGCAGGCCTGGCTGAAGGGCAGTGGCCACGAATGGCCGCAGTGGTCTAGCGAGTTGGGGCTGGCCTCCATGCCGACCCAGCACGGCCAGGCCCCCGGCAAGGTGAGCATGTCCGGCGGCTGGACCTGGGCGATCCCGTCCAAGGCGGGCAACTCCGACCTGGCCTTCGACTTCATCAAGCTGATGCAGACGAAGGCGAACGCCGAGAAGTGGTACATCGCCAACTCCGGTATCGCGGTACGGAAGGACGTCGCGAGCGACCCGTCGTACGCGACCGCCCAGCCCGGCATCAAGTTCTTCACAGATCTGGTGTCGAGCACCCACTACCGCCCGGCCTACCCGGCGTATCCCAAGGTCTCCACCGCCATCCAGGAGGCGATGGAGGGCGTGACGACGGGCGACATGTCCGTCGACAAGGCGGCGAGCGGCTATGACACCGCGCTCAAGGACGACACCGACAACCAGGTCGTCAACAAGTGAACGGCGGCGACCAGGCATGACCGCCGCCCCAGCACCGCACGCGGCGGGCGCGAAGGCGGCCAAGTCGCCCTCGCGCCCGCCCGCTTCGCCCGGGCAAAGGCCCCGCCGAAGGCTCCCCCGCACCCTCACCCGCCTCCTCCCCCTCTCCCCCGCCGTCGCCCTCCTGTTGCTCTTCCTGGCCGGCCCCATCGCCTACTGCGCCTACATCGCCTTCACCGACCTCCAGCTCACCGGACAGGCCCACTCGTCCTTCGTCGGCCTCGCCAACTTCCGCAAGGCCTTCAAGGACGCGGAGTTCCGCAACGCGGTATGGCTGACGGTGGTGTTCACGGTCGTGTCGTCGCTGCTCGGCCAGAACACCATCGGCCTGGCGCTGGCGGCGCTCATGCGGCGCGCGTCGAAGCCGGTCCGCACGCTGACAGGCGGCATTGTCATCACCGCATGGGTCCTGCCGGAGGTCGTCGCCGGCTTCCTCCTCTACGCCTTCTTCCGCCGCGAAGGCACCCTGAACGCCATCCTGGAGTGGCTCCATCTCCCGTCCCAGGACTGGCTGTTCACCCTCCCGATCCTGGCCGTGTCCTTCGCCAACGTGTGGCGCGGTACGGCCTTCTCGATGTTGGTCTATTCGGCGGCGCTGAACGAGATCCCCAAGGAGATCACCGAGGCGGCGGAGGTGGACGGCGCGGGCGGCTGGCGCCGGATGTGGCACATCACCCTTCCGATGATCCGCCGCTCCATCGGCACCAACCTGATGCTGAACACCCTGCAGACCCTGTCCGTCTTCGGCCTGATCTGGGTGATGACGAGAGGCGGCCCGGGCAACAGGAGCCAGACCCTCCCCCTCTTCATGTACGAACAGGCCTTCCAGAACAGCATGATCGGCTACGGCACCGCCGTCGCCCTGCTGCTGCTCCTGGTCGGCTCGCTGTTCTCGCTCGTATACCTGCGCCTGCTGCGGACGGAGCTCTGAAGGACACCATGGCCCGTACACTCGCCTCCCGCCGCAGAAGCCACCGACTGGCCGCCGACGCGGGCCTGTTGGCGGTGGCCGCCACCTTCGCGCTGCCGCTGGCGTGGGTGCTCCTGTCGTCAGTGGACCCGCACGCGGACCTCCGGGTGAAGGCCCCGGACGGCCTCACCTGGTCCAACTTCGACGCGATCCTGACCTCGGACATCACCTTCACACCGCTTCTCAACAGCCTGATCCTGTGCGGCGGCGCGACGCTGCTGACGGTGGTGTGCGCGGCCCTGGCGGCGTACCCGCTCTCCCGCTTCCGGTCACGGCTGAACCGCCCGTTCCTGCTCACCATCCTCTTCGCGACGAGCCTGCCCATCACGGCGATCATGGTGCCGGTGTACGCACTGTTCGTTCAGGTGAACCTGATCGACACCATGCAGGGCACGATCCTCTTCTTCGCCGCCTCCCAACTCCCCTTCGCCATCTGGCTGATGAAGAACTTCATGGACGGCGTGCCGAAGGAGCTGGAGGAGGCGGCGTGGACGGACGGGGCGTCGTCGCTCCAGTCGCTGGTACGCATCGTGCTGCCGCTGATGGGTCCGGGAGTGGCGGTGGTGACGGTGTTCTCGTTCGTGGTCATGTGGGGGAACTTCTTCGTCCCCTTCATGCTGCTGCTGACGCCCGACCAGATGCCGGCCTCCGTGAGCATCAACGAGTTCTTCGGGAACCGGGGGATGGTGGCGTACGGGCAGCTGGCGGCGTTCTCGATCGTCTACTCGACGCCGGTGATCCTGCTGTACGTGCTGATCGCCCGGCGGCTGGGCGGCGGGTTCGCACTGGGCGGGGCGGTCAAGGGATGAGCCCGCCCAAGAACCTGCTCAGGAACCGGCTCAAGAGCCTGCCCGGGAACCCGCTCACGCCTCCGGCAGCACGCCCGCCCGGAACGGCTCCACTCCCACGACCCGCCGCACCCGCACCGGCTCGATCAGCAGCATCACCCGCCGCTCCCCGGGCAGCAGCCACGGATACCGCTCCTGGCCGATGTACTTCCGCGCCAGCCGGTCCATGCCCCGCTCCGCCTCCTCCCCCTCCACGAACCGCACGACCCGCCCCCGGATCTCCGCCCGGTCGTACGGGTTCTCGGCGTCACGGTGCGACAGCGAGACGTTCGGATTGAGCCGCAGGTTGTCGATCTTCACACGGCCGATCGACGTATTGACCATGGCGTACTCGTCTTCGATGTCCGCCCACATGGGCGACACATGCGGCACCCCGTCCGGATCCACCGTCGCGAGATGCCAGAAGTTCGGCGCCAGCAGACGCTCGCGAATATGCCCCTCGAGCTTGACGTTCACAAAGTCACCGCCCTTCGGGCCGCCCGCCCGGACGGCTTCGCGCCATCCTCGCCAGCGCGCCCGCCCCACCGACAGACGATCTTCGGCCACCCCCGTACGGTCCGCACGGGTGGCCGAATCCGTACGTTCCTACAATCCGTGATCCTGGCCGAACAGACCGTAGTCACGGCGTCACCGCCCGCCTACGTTGTGCCCCGTGCACCAACGCCCCGCCCGCCGGCACCAGCCCGCCCCGCCCTTCGACGCCCCCGCCGCCCGCCGGCTCCGCTCCGCCCTCAACATGGGCCCCGAACATGTCGCCTACGGCCTGCGAGTCTCGTACGGGCTGCCCTATGTCTCCCCGGACCTCGTCCTCGCCTGGGAACGCGGAACGGTCGCCCCGTCCGGCGCCGAACTCTCCGCCCTCGCAGGCGTGTTGTGGTGCTCCCCCGGTGACATCATCGGCAGGCCCCGCACCCTGCGCGAACACCGCATCGCCCGTGGCCTCGCCCCGGAGGACATAGCCCGCACGGTCGGCCTCGAGTTCCTCGCCTATATGCACATGGAGGAGCACAACGCCTGGCGCGGCAACGAACGCCAGTCCGCCACGCTCGCCGACCTGCTCGACCTCTCGCTCCCGGACTTCGTCACCGTCACAGGACGCGAGGAGAAGCTGGCCGAGCAGCTGCGCAGCGCCGTGACCACACGCTGGCAGGCGTACGTCCGCCCGGTGGCCAAAACAGTGCCCCTGGACCGGCACCTCCTGGAGGACACCCTCCAGGCGCTGCACCAGGAGTACCAGGGGCAGATGGTCGCCTCGCTGAGCTGGGGCGACGGGAACGCGGCCAGCGATTCGAGCGACGCCGGCCGCGCGTTCCTGGACCGGATAGTCGACCACTTCTGGGCGGCCGTCCAGGACAACACCGGATGAGGCAGATCCAGCAGGTCCGGCAGGTTCGGCCGACCTAGAAGGTCTACAAGGTCTAGAGGGTCTACAAGGTCTAGAGGGTCTAGAAGGTCGGACCGTCCTAGAAGACCGACTCCGCCTCGTCCATCCGGTCCTTCGGGACCGTCTTCAGCTCGGTCACCGCCTCCGCCAGCGGCACCATCACGATGTCCGTCCCGCGCAGAGCCGTCATACGGCCGAACTCGCCCCGGTGCGCCGCCTCCACCGCATGCCAGCCGAAACGGGTGGCGAGGACGCGGTCGTAGGCGGTCGGGACGCCACCGCGCTGCACATGGCCGAGAATGACCGGCTTGGCCTCCTTGCCGAGCCGCCGCTCCAGCTCGTACGCCAGCGCCGTACCGATGCCCTGGAAGCGTTCGTGGCCGAACTTGTCGATGTCGCCCTTGCCGTAGTCCATGCTGCCCTCGGCGGGGTGGGCGCCCTCCGCCACGCACACGACCGCGAACTTCTTGCCGCGGGAGAAGCGCTCCTCGACCATCTTGACGAGGTCGGCCGGGTCGAAGGGGCGCTCGGGGAGGCAGATGCCGTGCGCGCCGGCCGCCATGCCGGATTCGAGGGCGATCCAGCCCGCGTGCCGGCCCATGACCTCGACGACCATCACGCGCTGGTGCGACTCGGCGGTCGTCTTCAGGCGGTCCATCGCCTCCGTGGCGACGCCCACGGCGGTGTCGAAGCCGAAGGTGCGGTCCGTCGACGAGATGTCGTTGTCGATCGTCTTCGGGACCCCGACCACCGGCAGGCCCGCGTCGGACAGCATCCGCGCGGCCGTGAGCGTGCCCTCGCCGCCGATCGGGATCAGGGCGTCGATGCCGAACTCGTGGATCATGTCGGAGGCGTTGTCGCAGGCCTCGCGCAGCCGGTCGCGCTCCAGGCGGGAGGAGCCGAGGATGGTGCCGCCGCGGGCCAGGATGCCGCCGACGGAGTCCAGGTCCAGGGTGCGGTAGCGGCTGTCCAGCAGCCCCGCGTACCCGTCCTCGAAGCCGATGACCTCGTCGTCGTACTGCGCGACCGCTCGGTGCACGACCGACCGGATCACTGCGTTCAGACCGGGGCAGTCGCCGCCGGCGGTGAGAACTCCGATGCGCATCGTGCTGTGTCTCCTGCTCGCTGTCGATACCGGTGAGCCAGCCCGGTGGTTGCGGTGAGCCGGTCCGATTGTTTCATGCCCGACAGGACGATATCCCTTCTGGGTTGTATGCCCCGATTGGCCCTATCGGGACGTCGGCTCCACCTCCGAGCCTGACGGGCGCCTTATCCAGCGCCAGGGGTATTGTCAAGAGGGTTCTGCTCACCTCGGTGGGCGATTTTTGTAACGCCGCAAGGAAAACGCCGCAAGGAAACGGAGAGCACGCGTGACGCGCAGCGTGTACGTGACCGGGATCGACCGCGGCGACGGCCGCCAGGTCGTGGAGCTGGGGGTCATGGAGCTCCTGACCAGGCAGGTCGACCGGGTCGGGGTGTTCCGGCCGCTCGTCCACCACCAGCCCGACCGCCTGTTCGAGCTGCTCCGCACCCGCTACCGGCTCTCCCAGGATCCGGCCACCGTCTACGGCATGGACTATCACGAGGCGTCCGCCCTGCAGGCGGAGCAGGGGACGGACGAACTGGTCTCCACCCTCGTCGAACGCTTCCATCTCGTCGCCCGCGACTACGAGGTCGTCCTCGTCCTGGGGACGGACTTCGCGGACACCCTGCTGCCGGACGAGCTCTCCCTGAACGCCCGGCTGGCGAACGAGTTCGGCGCGTCCGTGATCCCGGTGGTCGGGGGCCGGGGGCAGACGGCCGAGTCCGTGCTCGCCGAGACGCGCAACGCCTACCGCGCGTACGAGGGGCTGGGCTGCGACGTCCTGGCGATGGTGACGAACCGGGTCGCGCGCGAGGACCGGGAGGAGATCGCGAAGAAACTCGGCTCCCGCCTGCCCGTGCCGTGCTACGTCGTCCCGGACGAGCCCGCCCTCGCCGCCCCCACCGTCTCCCAGATCTCCCAGGCCCTAGGCGCCAAGGTCCTGCTCGGCGACGACTCGGGGCTGGCCCGCGACGCCCTGGACTTCGTCTTCGGCGGTGCGATGCTGCCGAACTTCCTGACCGCTCTGACCCCGGGCTGCCTGGTCGTCACCCCGGGCGACCGCGCCGACCTGGTCGTCGGCTCGCTCGCCGCGCACAGCGCCGGCACCCCGCCGATAGCGGGTGTGCTGCTCACCCTGAACGAGGTGCCGAGCGACGAGATCCTCACCCTCTCCGCCCGCCTCGCCCCAGGCACCCCGGTGCTCTCGGTGCCCGGCTACAGCTTCGCCACCGCCACCGAACTCTTCTCCCTGGAAGGGAAGTTGAACGCGGCGACGCCACGCAAGGCGGAGACCGCGCTCGGGCTCTTCGAGCGGTACGTCGACACCGGCGACCTTCTGCGGCGCGTCTCCGCGCCCAGCAGCGACCGCCTCACGCCGATGATGTTCGAGCACAAGCTGCTGGAGCAGGCCCGCTCCGACAGGCGGCGGGTCGTCCTCCCGGAGGGCACCGAGGAGCGCGTCCTGCACGCGGCCGAGGTGCTGCTGCGCCGCCGGGTCTGCGACCTCACCCTGCTCGGTCCGGTCGAGCAGATCCGCAAGAAAGCCGCCGACCTCGGCATCGACCTGGGCGAGTGTCAGCTGATCGACCCCGCCACCTCCGAACTGCGCGACTCCTTCGCCGAGAAGTACGCGCAGTTCAGGGCCCACAAGGGCGTGACGGTGGAGCTGGCGTACGACGTCGTCTCGGACGTCAACTACTTCGGCACGCTGATGGTCCAGGAGGGCCTCGCGGACGGCATGGTGTCGGGTTCGGTCCACTCGACGGCAGCGACCATCCGCCCCGCCTTCGAGATCATCAAGACCAAGCCGGACGCGGACATCGTCTCGTCGGTCTTCTTCATGTGCCTCGCCGACAAGGTCCTCGTCTACGGCGACTGCGCCGTGAACCCCGACCCGAACGCCGAGCAGCTGGCCGACATCGCCATCCAGTCGGCCGCCACCGCCGAGCAGTTCGGCGTGGAGCCGCGGATCGCGATGCTGTCGTACTCGACGGGTACGTCCGGCTCGGGCGCCGATGTCGACAAGGTGCGGGAGGCGACCGAGCTGGTGCGCTCGCGGCGCCCCGACCTGAAGATCGAGGGGCCGATCCAGTACGACGCCGCCGTGGAGCCGACCGTCGCGGCCACCAAGCTGCCGAGCTCCGAAGTCGCCGGGCAGGCAACGGTTCTGATCTTCCCTGACCTCAATACGGGTAACAACACCTACAAGGCCGTGCAGCGTTCGGCCGGCGCCATCGCCGTCGGACCGGTGCTGCAGGGTCTGCGCAAGCCGGTCAACGACCTGTCCCGGGGCGCTCTTGTCTCGGACATTGTGAACACTGTCGCCATCACTGCAATACAGGCCCAGACCCCGATCGCCCTTACCGAGAAGGCAACCGCCCAGTGAGTGCCACCCGCGTCCTCGTCCTCAACTCCGGCTCCTCGTCGGTGAAGTACCAGCTGCTCGACATGCGGGACAGCCGCCGGCTGGCCATGGGCCTCGTCGAGCGGATCGGCGAGGAGACCTCGCGGCTCAAGCACACGCTTCTCACGACCGGCGATTCCCGTGAGTGGAACGGGCCGATCGCCGACCACGAGGCCGCCCTGAAGGCCGTGTCGGAGGAACTGGCGAAGGACGGGCTGGGGCTGGACTCCCCCGAGCTCGCCGCGATCGGGCACCGGGTCGTGCACGGCGGGCAGACCTTCACCGAGCCGACCGTGATCGACGAGGCCGTGCTCACCGAGATCGAGCGGCTGATACCGGTGGCACCCCTGCACAACCCGGCCAACCTCACCGGCATCCGCACGGCCCAGGCCCTGCGGCCCGACCTCCCCCAGGTCGCCGTCTTCGACACCGCCTTCCACACGACAATGCCCGAGTCGGCCGCCCGCTACGCGATCGACCTGAAGACCGCCGACGAGCACCGGATCAGGCGGTACGGCTTCCACGGGACCTCGCACGCATACGTCTCCCGGGCCACCGCGGAACTGCTCGGCAAGGCGCCCGAGGAGGTCAACGTCATCGTGCTGCACCTCGGCAACGGCGCATCCGCCTCCGCCGTACGGGGCGGGAGGTGCGTGGACACCTCCATGGGGCTGACGCCTCTGGAAGGGCTTGTGATGGGTACGCGCTCCGGAGACCTGGATCCGGCCGTCATCTTCCATTTGATGCGTGTTGGCGGAATGTCCACGGACGAGATCGACACTCTTCTCAACAAGAAGAGCGGGTTGATCGGGCTGTGCGGTGACAACGACATGCGGGAGATACGTCGCCGGGTCGACGAAGGTGACGAAGAGGCGCAGCTCGCCTTCGACATCTACATTCACCGCCTGAAGAAGTACATCGGCGCCTATTACGCCGTACTCGGCCGGGTGGACGCGGTCGCCTTCACGGCGGGAGTCGGGGAGAACGCGAGCCCGGTGCGGGAGGCTGCCATTGCGGGCCTGGAGGAGCTGGGCCTGGCGGTGGACGGGGAGCTGAACGCCGTACGCAGTGGCGAACCGCGGCTGATCTCGCCCGCGCACGCGCGCGTGGCGGTCGCCGTGGTGCCGACCGACGAGGAACTGGAGATCGCCGCACAGACCTACGCACTGGTGGCAGTCGGAAAGAACAGCTGAAGAACTCTGAGGAATACACCGCAGTAACACGCCTGAGCGCGGACCCGCCCATTTGTATCTTCCGCCAGACGGAATATTCCGCGGCGAAACAAACCGATAGGATCGCCCCATGCGCCGTTCGAAAATCGTCTGTACTCTCGGCCCCGCGGTCGACTCCCACGAAATGCTGGTCTCGATGATCGAGGCCGGAATGAACGTGGCCAGGTTCAACTTCAGCCACGGCACCCACGCCGAGCACCAGGGCCGGTACGACCGCGTCCGGGCCGCGTCCAAGGAGACCGGCCGTGCCATCGGTGTCCTCGCCGACCTGCAGGGCCCGAAGATCCGTCTGGAGACCTTCGCCGAAGGCCCGGTCGAGCTCGAACGCGGTGACGAGTTCGTGATCACCACCGAGGACGTCCCGGGCGACAAGTCCATCTGCGGTACGACCTACAAGGGCCTGCCCGGTGACGTCGACCGCGGCGACCAGATCCTGATCAACGACGGCAACGTCGAGCTGAAGGTCCTGGACGTCGAGGGCCCGCAGGTGAAGACGATCGTCATCGAGGGCGGTGTCGTCTCCGACCACAAGGGCATCAACCTGCCCGGCGCGGCCGTCAATGTGCCGGCGCTGAGCGAGAAGGACGTCGAGGACCTCCGCTTCGCTCTCCGCATGGGCTGCGACATGGTCGCGCTGTCCTTCGTGCGGGACGCCAAGGACGTGGCCGACGTCCACAAGGTGATGGACGAGGAGGGCCGCCGGGTCCCCGTCATCGCCAAGGTGGAGAAGCCGCAGGCGGTGGACAACATGGAGGGCGTCGTGATGGCGTTCGACGCCGTCATGGTGGCCCGCGGCGACCTGGCCGTCGAGTACCCGCTCGAGAAGGTCCCGATGGTGCAGAAGCGGCTCATCGAGCTCTGCCGCCGCAACGCCAAGCCGGTGATCGTGGCGACCCAGATGATGGAGTCGATGATCACCAACTCCCGCCCCACGCGCGCCGAGGCGTCCGACGTCGCCAACGCGATCCTGGACGGCGCGGACGCGGTCATGCTGTCGGCGGAGTCGAGCGTGGGCGCCTACCCGGTCGAGACCGTGAAGACGATGTCGAAGATCGTCGTCGCGGCCGAGCAGGAGCTGATGAGCAAGGGCCTGCAGCCGCTCGTGCCGGGCAAGAAGCCGCGTACGCAGGGTGGTTCGGTCGCGCGTGCCGCCTGCGAGATCGCCGACTTCCTCGGCGGCCGGGGCCTGGTGGCCTTCACCCAGTCCGGCGACACCGCACGCCGTCTGTCGCGCTACCGCGCCCAGCAGCCGATCATCGCCTTCACCACCGACGAGAACACCCGCAACCAGCTCACCCTCAGCTGGGGCGTGGAGTCGCACGTGGTGCCGTTCGTGAACAGCACGGACGAAATGGTCGACATGGTCGACCAGGAGATCGCCAAGATCAACCGCTTCAACCCGGGCGAGATCGTCATCATCACCGCGGGCTCGCCCCCCGGCGTCCCCGGCACCACCAACATGCTCCGCGTCCACCACATCGCGGGCGGCAGCGGCAGCAACTGACCAGCGCCGTAAAGGCTGTTGTACGGCACTGAGGGCGCCCCCTGTGAAAGGGGGCGCCCTCAGTGTGTTGCGCGGCTCCCGAACGGGTCTGTGACGGCGCTCAGCCGGTTCCGTCGGTCGTGTAGACATGCATGCCGGGCACATGCAGGGTGCCGCCGAACTGAGCGGCCTGGACGACCTTCACGTTGGTGAAGTAGATGAACGGGATGTTCAACGGCGGCGGGCTGTCCGGACTGAACGTGATCGGGATCAGACCGAACAGGTTCCCGGAGATGGACTCCGTGTACATCGTCGTCGCGCCGCCGGTGATCGTGGACGTCGTACCCGACCCGGCCTGCACGTGGTAGGTCTTGTTGATGTCGGTGTCCTTGACCGTCTGGTGCAGGTCGCCGATGTCGGTGCCGCCGGAGATGACGTACTTCAGCACCTTCTTGGTGGTGCCGTTGGCCATCTTGACCTTGACGATGCCCTGGTAGTCGGCGCTCTTCAGCGTCAGCGAGCTGGCGTTCAGGTACCAGGGGTCGTCCGCCACCGGCACCTTGTTGTCGACGCCGCCCGTGTCGTCCGTGGCGGCCTTGCAGTTCGCCGCGTCCGTGGACGAGCTCGGCGAGGGGCTGGCGGAGGTGGCCGATTCGGCCGCCTTCTCAGCCGCCTTGGTGGCCGCCTCGGCCGCCTTGGTGGCCGCCTCGGCCGCCTTGGTCGCCGTGTCGGTCGTGTCCTTCACGGTCTTGCCCACCGTGTCGGTGACCTTCTTGGCCGTGTCCTTGACGGTGTCCGACGCGCTCGTGCCCGAGGACCCCGAAGACGCAGAGTCCTTGCTCGCGCTCGCCGAGGCGGACGGCGTGGGCGTCGGGCTCGCGCTCGATGTGGAGCTCCCGCTGCCGCCGGTGAAGATGCCGGTGATCGCGTTGCCGAGGTCGTCCAGCAGACCGCCACCGCTGCTCGCGGACGCCGAAGGGCTCGGCGTGGCGGTGTCGCTGCCCGACGTGTCCTTGCCGGAGCTCGACGAAGCGGACGGCGTGGGCGTGGCCTTGTCGTCGGAACCTGAATCCGACGAACCAGTCTTGCCCGAGCCCGACGTCGAGTCCGAGGAGTCCTTGGACGTGCCGGCGGTGGACGAGGGCGAGGGCGTCGCCTTGTCCGCGGAGTCACTGGAACTCGCCGAGGCGGACGGCGACGGCGAGGCCGACGAACTGTCCAGCGCGGCGACACAGTCCTTGTAGTCGTTCGCGGCCTGGCTGTTCGACGTCGAGCCGCCGCTGTCGGCCAGCGCGAGCGAGGACGTGAAGCCCATGCCCATGATGACCGCCGTCGGCATCGCCACGGTGGCTATCGCCTTGCCCGCCGGCATGTGGAACCTGGTGAACAGCGGCTTCTTGGGTGCCGCGTGGCGCGGCCCGGTTCTCACACGGGACTCGTCCACATCAGTCCCGTGGGTCACCTCGTCAGCCGGCACTGTGCCTCCCGTTCGCCCCGTTCGCCGGGCTCGTTCCTGACAGATCGATCGGCTCGCCCACCACGGGCTTGAGGATGGTGGTGTCCGGGTCCTGTGCCTGCGGGGCACCGCCCGCTCCCGGCACGTCCTCCTGCGCCGCCTCGGCCGGCGGCTCGCCCGGCGCCCAGGCCACGGCCATCGCCCCGCCGACCAGGGCGAACAGGAAGCCGATCAGGAACCCGCCCAGGTTGGACACGGGGATGGACACCAGCCCCAGCAGAATCGCCGCGACGCCCGCGAAGGTACGCACGTGCTTCTGGAACCACAGGCTGAAGCCCAGGACGATCAGCAGCACGCCGATGATCAGGGACCCGGCGCCCGCGGTGGTGGCCATCGCCAGCGTCAGATGCCCCACCTGCAGGTGGGCATACGGGAAGTAGGCGATGGGAAGTCCGGCGAACATGACGAACAGGCCGGCCCAGAACGGCCGCGTGCCCCGCCAGGCGCGGAACTGCACCCTCCGGCGACTGAACTGGCCGGCGGCTACGGCAGGAGTCTCGGCGCTCATGGAAAACAGCTCCCTGGTGCGGCTTTGCTGTGGTGATGGTGCTGTGGTGGTGAGTTGCAGTACGTGTGAAGAAAGTGGTGGAAGGTGGACGGGCGGGGGCGCCATCGGCTCCCCCGCCCGTCACCGAGTGCCTAGTAGCACTCGTGCGTACCCGTCTGCACGGACATCTTCAGCCCGCTCAGCTTGAAGGTTCCGGCAGTGGTCGCCCACGCCGTCTGCTGCACCTTCGACAGCGAGGCGTGCTCCGCCTGCTGTGCGAAACCGTTCGGGTTCGCGGCGTCACCGCTCTTGATGCCGGGGCCCTTGCTGGCGCTCCCGGCAGCCACACCGATGTCGATGTTCTTGAACGTCGCGTCGGCGCTCAGGTCATCGAGGTCGATGTACAGCTTGCTGGCCTCGACCGGCGTGCCACTGCCACCCGCATGCAGGAGCAGGCTGACGCTGCCCAGTATCGGGATGTTCGGGGTGACGACGGACTGGCACAGGTTGGTGATGGTCGCGGACTCGAACGCCGAGACCGCCACCGGGTGAACCGTCTTCTTGCCGTCGAGGGTGTACCCCGAGTCAATGGCTCCGTACTGCGAGAAGCCGTCACCTTCCAGCGAGTCGGCCGACACCTTGAACTGCTGGCCGGACACGCTGAACGACGCGGCGAGAGCGCCCTGCGCGAGGGCGACACCTATCGCGGCCGTAGCGGCGACGCTGGGCACCATGACCACAGCGAACCGCTTCCATCTGGTCCCGCCACGCACCTGGGACTCCATATTTCCTCCTTCTCGGACGTACATCTCCTGGCCCTGACTGCCCCCAGTTGGCGGCTCAGCCGGGCAGGGATGGGAGAAGTGCTACGTCCTCGGGAAGGAGAGCGCCCGTACTCGGAGGCGCTGAAACCGCGCACCGATCACCGGCGATCACCCCCGAGCGACAACCACTGGTCGCGCCTGACACGCATCACGCACAACCTTGCTGGACAGGCTTCGCCGAGCGGCGAAGACCCCCCTGCCCAAGAGCCGGCGCCAGTGGCGTCGACTCTGCTCGGTGGGGACCCAGGAACTCCCGCGACCCAACCGGCTGTCGGGGTACGGGAAAGGACCGAGCGTCGCCGATCGTGGTGCATTCTCGCCGCCCGCACAAGGGGCTTCGTTACTGGGTAGTAACGGCCGGATAACCGAAGGACGACCCACAGGTCTCGGGCGGCGACGGAGGGTGCAGCCGAGGGCCCGGACAAAACTATTGATCGTTGGACAGAAACCGACAGATCAACGCCCGAAACTTACTTGCAGTAACAGCGGCCGCGATTACCAAGTTTTGGTAAAGCGCGGCCGCACTGACGTTCCATCGGCAAATCTTTCACTCGGGCATCACATGCCCTGGCGTTTAGCGACTGGTCAGAACCGGGCCGCCGCCCCGCTCAGAACAGTGCACGCGCGAGCGCCCTGCGGGCCCCCGCCACCCTCGGATCATCCGCCCCAACAACCTCAAAGAGCTCCAGCAGTCGCAGACGTACCGTGTCCCGGTCGTCACCCGCCGTACGCTGGACGGTGTCGATGAGCCGCCCGAAGGCGTCCTCCACATGACCGCCGACCAGATCCAGGTCCGCGGCGGCGATCTGAGCCTGCACGTCGGCCGGCTTCTCGGCGGCGTCCTTGCGCACCCGCTGCGGGTCGAGGCCCCCCACGCGCTGCAGCAACTCGGCCTGGGCGAGGCCCAGTTTGGCCTCCGGATTGCCCGGGTCGTCACTCAGCACATTCCGGTACGCCTGCACCGCACCGCCGAAGTCCCCGGAGTCCAGGGCCCTTACGGCCGCCTCGAGCAGCTCGTCGTACGGCCCGGCCGGCGCCGCCTCGGCCGCGGGGGCCTGGCCGGCGCCCGGCTCGGCGTCGGGGTCGACCGTCAGACCGGTCAGACCGAAGCGCTGCTCGGCGACCTGCACGAGCTGGTCGAGGGTCTCCCGGATCTGCTGTTCGCCGGCGGCCCCCTGGAAGAGCGGCAGCGCCTGCCCCGCCACCACGGCGAAGACGGCCGGGATCCCCTGGACCCCGAACTGCTGCATCAGCATCTGGTTGGCGTCGACGTCGATCCTGGCGAGGAGGAAGCGCCCGTTGTATTCGACGGCGAGCCGCTCCAGGACGGGGCTCAGCTGCTTGCAGGGCTCGCACCACTCGGCCCAGAAGTCGATGACGACGGGCACCTCGGTGGACCGCTGCAGGACGTCGCGCTCGAAGGAGGCCTCGTCGACGTCGATCACCAGGTCGGCCGGGGAGACGGCTCCCGTGCCGCCGCCCTGCCGGGCGGCTTCGGCGCGCGCCTGCTCCGCCTTCGTCTTGGCCTCCTGGGCCGCCTTCACCGCGGCGAGGTCGACGACTCCGCTCATGGACATGTTCCGTGGCTGCATGCGTCTATCCTCCCCCGTTCCCGCGCATGAATGAAAAGCGTTGAGAAAGCCGGTCCTGTTGCGTTCTGTTCGACGCCGGGTCCCCACCCCACGCCAGCGGTTTCGCTACGAGTCGTAGCGTAATGGCACCGAGTGCCTCCCGGATACCACCCCCCGGTGATCTCCCTCACTGCCTCACAGGAACCGCCCGTTATGGTCGTGGGATGCAGAGCCGCACCCCCGACCGACGCGCCACCGGACGCCCCCGCAGCACCGAGGCGGACGCCGCGATCCTGGCGGCCACCCGCGAGGCCCTGGTCGAGCTGGGCTGGTCCAAGCTCACCCTGGGAGACGTCGCGACACGGGCCGGGGTTGCAAAGACCACGCTCTACCGCCGCTGGTCCGGCAAGAACGAACTGGTCGTGGACGCGGTGGCCGAACTCTTCGACGAGCTGGAGCTCCCGGACCGCGGCAGTCTGGCCGCCGACATCGAGGGCGTGGTCCTCCAGTTCGCGGCGATCCTGGCCCGCCCGGAGGCGGCATGCGGCCTGATGGCGGTGGTGGCGGAGTCGACCCGCGACGACGCCCTGCGGGAGCGGATCCGCACCTCGATCGTGGAACGCCAGAAACGCCTGGTCCTGGAGGGCCGCTGCCGCGGCGAGGAACGCGGCGAACTGCCCCCGCAGACGGACCCGTTCGAGTCGGCCCGCACGGCCGACCTCATCTTCGACGTGGTCGCGGGCGCGGTGGTCCACCGCGCCCTGGTGAGCGGACACCCGGCGGACGAGGACTGGGTCCGTGCCTTCACGGCACTGCTCCTCGGCGGACTCGTAGCGGGCACCCAGCAGCCGTAGCGGTGTTCCGGTGCTACGACGCCGGGCTCGCCGGAGGGACACCGGCGACGGCGTCGCCGTACAGGGCCCGGACGTTCTTGCCGAAGTAGGCGCTGTAGGAGATCTGGGGGGTGTAACCGCCGGTGTGGTAGCCGCCGATGACCCCGATCACCGCCCAGCCGCCCGGCCACGGCACCAGCATCGGTCCGCCGCTGGTGCCGTCCACGAAGGCGTCGCAGGCGATGCGGGGGTAGCTGCCCGGCTCGGCGGGGTCGTCGCTGTCCCAGCGGGTGGTCCGGCTCCAGCACTCCAGCGGCTTCTCGGCTCCTCCCGGGTAGCCGATCATCCGCACGGGGGCGTGGTGGTACCCGGTGCCGGTGAGCAGCTGCACCCCGCCGGTCGCGTCCTCCAGCGGCGTGCCGTCCTGGTTGGGCTCGGTGACGGCGAAGCCGTAGTCGTACTCGGCGCCCGCGTGCTCCCCCAGGTCGTAGTACTGCTGCGGGACGTAGACCCCGTTCGCGCGGACCGGGAAGACTCCGTAGGGCTTCTGGCCGTCGTGGTACCGCGGTACGAAGGCCAGGTTGCGGCGCGGGGAGGTGCCGGAGTAGCCGCGCAGACAGTGGCCGGCGCTCAGCACCAGGTTGCGCCCGGGGCTGCGCACCACGGAGCCGCTGCAGGTGCGCCCGGTGCCGCTGACGTCGGTCCAGAAGAAGGTCCCCACCTGGGACATGCCGTCGAAGCTGTGACTGGGCGGGATGTACTCGCCCGGCTGCGGACCGTCCACCGCCGGGGAGGCGGTGGAGGAGACCGAGTCCGTCTCCAGGCCGGAGGCGGCGGAGTTCGCCTCCAGGCCGGTGTCGACGGGCCGTGCGGCCGTCAGCCGGGCCGCGCTCCAGTAGGCGTCGAGCCGCGCGGCGAGGGGGTTCACCGGAGCCTTGCCGCCATGGGCGGCCGCGACCGGGGCGAGCGCGGCACAAGGCAGCAGGGCCGCTGCGACCGCGATGGCGGCGCGGGCCACCCTGGGTCTGAAAAGCCTACGCACCGTCAGTTCCCCTGAGGATCGGCAGAGTCGACGGGCCGATGGTATGCACGGGAACGATGATGCAAAAGGAGGCAGGTCACATTTCTGTCACGCTCACCCGGTGGGCGTCAGAAACCTGCCGGCTCCGTGTACACCCCCCACTCGTCCCGCAGCACCCCGCAGATCTCCCCGAGGGTCGCCTCGGCGCGTACGGCGTCCAGCATCGGCTCGATCATGTTGGCGCCGTTTCGCGCGGCGGCGAGCATGCCGTCCAGGGCGCTGCGTACGGCGGCCTCGTCCCGAGCAGCCTTACGGCCGCCCAGCACGCGAATCTGCTCCCGCTCCACCTCATGGCTGACCCGCAGGATCTCCAGGTCCCCGGTGACGGACCCGTGGTGGACGTTCACGCCCACGACCCGCTTGTCGCCCTTCTCCAGCGCCCGCTGGTACTGGAAGGCGGACTCCGCGATCTCCCCGGTGAACCACCCGTCCTCGATCCCCCGCAGAATCCCGGACGTGACCGGCCCGATCGGGTGCCGCCCGTCGGGATGCGCCCGCAGCCCCCGCTCCTTTATCTGCTCGAAGATCTTCTCCGCGTCCGCCTCGATCCGGTCCGTCAACTGCTCCACGAACCACGAACCACCCAGCGGATCGGCCACGTTGGCGACCCCGGTCTCCTCCATCAGCACCTGCTGCGTCCGCAGCGCGATCTCCGCGGCCTGCTCGCTCGGCAGCGCGAGGGTCTCGTCGAGCGCGTTGGTGTGCAGCGAGTTGGTCCCGCCGAGCACCGCCGCGAGCGCCTCCACTGCCGTACGCACCACGTTGTTGTACGGCTGCTGCGCGGTCAGCGAGACCCCGGCGGTCTGCGTGTGGAACCGCAGCCACTGCGCCTTCTCGCTCTTCGCCCCGTACACGTCCCGCATCCACCGCGCCCAAATGCGCCGCGCCGCACGGAACTTGGCGATCTCCTCGAAGAAATCGACGTGCGCGTCGAAGAAGAAGGAGAGGCCGGGGGCGAACACGTCCACATCCAGCCCGCGGCTGAGCCCCAGCTCCACATACCCGAACCCGTCGGCCAGCGTGTACGCCAGCTCCTGCGCGGCCGTGGCCCCGGCCTCACGGATGTGGTACCCGGAGACGGACAGCGGCTTGTACGCGGGGATTCCGGCCGCGCAGTACTCCATCAGATCGCCGATCAGCCGCAGATGGGGCTCCGGCTGGAACAGCCACTCCTTCTGCGCGATGTACTCCTTGAAGATGTCGGTCTGGAGCGTGCCGTTGAGCACCCCCGGATCGACGCCCTGCCGCTCGGCGGCGACGAGGTACATGCAGAAGACCGGAACCGCCGGCCCGCTGATGGTCATGGAGGTCGTCACATCCCCCAGCGGGATGTCCTTGAACAGGACCTCCATGTCGGCGGCGGAGTCGATGGCGACCCCGCAGTGCCCGACCTCCCCGAGCGACCGCGGATCATCGGAGTCGCGCCCCATGAGCGTCGGCATGTCGAAGGCGACGGACAGCCCGCCCCCGCCGTTGCCGAGGATCATCTTGTACCGCTCGTTGGTCTGCTCGGCGTTCCCGAACCCGGCGAACTGCCGGATGGTCCACGTACGCCCTCGATAGCCGGTCGGATACAGCCCGCGCGTGAAGGGGTACTCCCCCGGCCACCCGATGCGCTCGAACCCCTCGTACGTGTCTCCGGTCCGGGGCCCGTACACCGGCTCCACGGGATCCCCGGAGAGCGTGGTGAAGTCGGCGTCGCGCTTGCGCGCACTGTCGTACCGGGCCTGCCAGCGACGGCGGCCCTCCTCGATGGCGTCAGCGTCCATACCTTCGAATTTACTAGGACGTCCTAGTAAATGTCGAGGGCAGTCGTCCGACAGAGAAGGACGATCATCCAGGGTTCGACCTGACCCTGCCCCCGGAGCAGTTTGCGCGGCTCCAGGAGCTCGGGGCGCTCTCCGCTACGGCGAGTACGTAGTCTCCGAGGTGAAGCGGGCCTGGCCGCCATCACGTCGGTCAGCCGGCGAGGTGACCGGCAGCTGTAGAGCACGGATACGGACCCGGCGGGAAGCCCGCCGGGTCCGCACCCACGGTTCATGCCTTGGCGACCACGGGCGAGCCCTCGGCGGACTTCGCCTCCAGCTCGTGGCTGATCTTCCGCTCGACGAAGAAGGCGGCCGTCGGGATCGTCCCGGCGAGTAGCACCCACAGCTGCTTGCCGACCGGCCACTTCGCCTTGGAACCCAGGTCGAAGGCGAAAATCAGGTAGACCACGTAGAGCCAGCCGTGCGCGATGGCGACGACGCGGGTGAAGTCCGCGGCACCGGCGACATCCAGGCCGTACTTGGCGATCATGCTCAGGCACAGCAGGACCAGCAGGACACCGGTGACGTAGGCCATGACGCGGTAGCGGGTCAGCACGCTCTTCTTCATGGCGTCGAGCGTAACCGCCCGTTCCGGGAGATCTTGGGCCGGGTCATTCCTCCGCGAAGTCGTTGGCTGCCACCCGCAGCGGGCGCAGCATCGCGAAGATCTCCGCGCATTCCTCGGCGTCGTACGCACCGAGGCCGAAGTCCATCGCCATCAGGTCGCGGGTGGCCGCCTCGACGACCTCGCGGCCCTTGTCGGTGATGGAGGCGAGGGTGCCGCGCCCGTCGTTGGGGTTGGGGCGCTTGGCCACCAGGCCCGACTTCACCAGGCGGTCGACGGTGTTGGTCACCGAGGTGGGGTGCACCATGAGCCGCTCGCCGATCTTGGACATCGTGAGCTCGCCCTCCTTGGAGAAGGTGAGCAGCACCAGCGCCTCATACCGCGCGAACGTGAGTTCGTACGGCTTGACCACCGCGTCGACCTCGGCCAGCAGGATCTGGTGTGCGCGCATGATCGAGGTGATGGCCGCCATGGACGGCACGTTTCCCCAGCGCCGCTTCCAGAGCTCGTCGGCGCGGGCGATCGGATCGAAGGGAAGACTGAGCGGCTTCGGCACGGCACCGACCTTACCGGCCGGTCACATGCTGGTCAGCCCCGTCTCGTGTTTCGGTCCGCCGGGCCTCCAGGGCGGGCACCGGACAGCACGGCTGCCATGTCGGACCCGCCGCGCTCAAATCCCTTGTGCAACGATTAATGGAGAATACTGACGAATCATCAGTAAATGTCACCCTCGCCCCAGGGAGCAGCATGTCCCGGCTGATCCACACCCTCGCGGCTCTCGCGGTCCTCGGGCTTGCGGCGGGCTGCTCGTCCACGTCCGGCTCCGACACGGCCGCCGTGGCGGGCAACGCCTCGAAGAACGCGAGACGCGCGGGCGCCACGGACTTCTGGGTCGACCCGGCCAGCCCGGCCGCCGAGCAGATCAAGGAGTGGCAGCAGTCGGGCCGCGCCCAGGACGCGGAGGTGCTCAAGCGGATCGCGGACGAACCGCAGGCGCTGTGGCCGGCCGGCGAGATCGACCCGGGGCCCATCGTGAAGACGGCCACCGCGTCCGCGGCCCAGGAGGGACGTACGGCGCTCTTCGTGGCGTACGACATCCCGCACCGCGACTGCGGCCAGCACTCGGCGGGCGGTGCGGCGGACGCGGACGCGTACCGGGCGTGGATCGGGCAGTTCGCGGACGCGCTCGGAGCCGGCAAGGCCCTGGTCGTCCTCGAACCGGACGCGGTCTCCCACATCGTGGACGGCTGCACGCCGGGCGGGTACCACGACGAGCGCGAGGAGCTGCTGAAGGAGGCCGTCGTCCGCCTCAAGCAGCAGCCGAACACCAAGGTGTACCTGGACGCGGGCAACCCGGCCTGGATCCGCGACCCCTGGAGGCTGGTCGACCCGCTGAAGCAGGCCGGCATCGAACAGGCCGACGGCTTCTCCCTCAACGTCTCCAACTTCCAGACGGACGAGATCACCAAGGCGTACGGCCTGGAGCTCTCCGGCGACCTGGGCGGCAAGCACTTCGTCATCGACACCAGCCGCAACGGGAACGGCCCCCTGCCCGGCGCCTGGTGCAACCCGCCCGGCCGCGCACTGGGCACCCGCCCGACGACCGACACCGGCGACCCCGCCCTCGACGCCTACCTGTGGATCAAGCGGCCCGGGGAGTCCGACGGCACGTGCGGGGGCGGGCCGGCGGCGGGGAAGTGGTGGCCGGAGAACGCCTTGGAGCTCGCGCGCAACTCCAAGGCGTAGCAACCGAGTTGCATCGTCCGGGTCAGGTCGGCGGGTTGGATCACTTGACCTGGATCCACTTGGCCTCGGACGGCGTGCCCGTCGCGTCCGTCACGAAGAGCATGTACCAGCCGGGCGGCACCAGGGCCGGGTCCTTCGGCACGTCGACCGTCACCGAGTGCGCGTCCTTGGTCAGGCCCAGCTCGATGGAGCGCTGCTCGACGTCGGTCGTGTGGGTGACCGCGCTGGGCCGCATCAGCCGGGCCTTCGCCACCCGTTCGGGGTGCTCGGTCCGGAAGGTCGCGCGGCGCTGCTTGCCGAGCGCCCGCGGGCCGCCCTCCAGTACGGGGCGGTTCTTGCCGCCCCGGTGCAGCGCGGGCGGTGTGAAGACCTCCATGCGCTGCTCGAAGTGACCGAGCTTGGTGTTCTGCTGGTCGTCGAAGAGCGGGTCGGAGCCGAAGGTGGCGACCCGGCCGTCGGGCAGCAGCAGCGCCTCGGAGTGGTAGTTGCGGCCGACGGTGGGCGACGCCGCCTCCTGGAAGGAGTTGCTCTTCGGGTCGTAGAACTGCGCCTTGAAGATGTTGCTGGCGCTGCGGCCGCGGTAGTCCTCGGAGCCGTTGGTGGTGAACACCGTGTCGTCCGGCATGATCACGCTGTTCAGGTACCGCGTGCCCTGCGGGAGGTTGGGTCCGTCCTCGAAGACCGGGTTGTCCTTCTTGAGGTCTACGACGGCCGTCCGCGGGGTCGACCTCTTGGACTCGCCGACGCCCCCGCCGCCGAGGATCATCACCTTCTGGTCCTGCGCGGGCGGCAGGAGCAGGGACGAGGAGGTCTCCGTCTCGTCGGGGTCCCGCAGCCCCAGCACCTTCCGGAAGGTGTTGGTCTTCAGATCCCACAGACCCGGTTCCCGGCCCTGGTCGGCGGGCCCGTAACCGGCGTTGGAGGCCGGGTAGAAGAGCTTGCCGCCCTTGGTCAGGAAGAGCGCGGGGTAGGTGGGGAAGTACCGCTTCGGGCCGGGTGACCACTTCTTGGTCCTGGGGTCGTAGATCTCGTTGTCCCCGGGGTCGATCTGGCCGACGTCGTCCAGGCCCGAGACGGCGAGCACCCGCCCGTCGTCGAGACCGACGAGGGTCGGATACCAGCGGGCCTTCTGCATCGGGTCGACGGGCACATACCGCTCGGCCACGGGATCGAACTCGTAGGCGGCGCGGATCCCCTGGAAGTCCTGCTTGTCGAGGGTGATCTTCTCGCTCAGCCCATAGGTGTTGGCCGCGTCCTTGCCGGTCAGACCGACGATGTCGTACTGCGCCTGGTTCTCGGTGACGGACATCGGACCGGCCTCGACGGCCTCGACGAAGACCCGGGCCTCGCCCGCCACCACCGGCGCCGGTGCCTGCGCCTGCGCCTGCGCCTGCCCGAACCGTGTCGCGCCAGTGCCGCGGGCTGCGGGCTGGGCCTGGGCCTGGGCCTGGGCCTGGGCCTTCGGGACGGTGACGTCGAACCTGCTGACGTATTCGACGCCCGCGGGCGAGCGGAAGCGGGTGCCCTTCTTCAGGTAGACCGCCTTGGCGGCGTTCTCGTTCTTGATCCGCATACCGCCGCCGGCCCGTTTGACCTCGCCGTCAAGCAGTTCGTAGCGGGCGGTGCCGCCGGCCACCAGGAGCCGTCCGTCCGGGAGTTGGGCGTGGCCGGAGCAGAAGAAGTCGTCGGGGGTGGGGATCTTCTTGAAGGTGTTCGCCTTCGGGTCCCACAGGACGGTGTCGAAGGACCCGGCGTTGAATTTCCTCTGTTCGTTCCCCGACCCGGCGACGATGAGCACCTTGCCGGTGTGCAGGAGAGCCGCGTGGATGGCGTTGGTGCGGTACTCCGCGGGGATGTCGACTCGGCTCCAGGAGCCGTACTTCGCCTGGTACGCGGGCTGGGCGATCTTGTACTCGTGGTACTCCTCGCCGGCGAACTCGACCACGGCAGGGGCGTTGAGACCGGCCAGGACCACGACGCCCCCGACCCCGAGAACGGCCCTCCTGGTCACCCTGCTCCTGGGGCTCTTCTGGTACTTGTGCTGCCGGTACTTGTGCTGCGCATTCCGGGCCATGGCGCTAGTTGCCTCCTGTAGTGGATCCGGAGACCGGGGAGCCCGCGCCGCTGGTGGCGAGGGCGGGCTCCGTACCGTCGACGGCACGGGCGGTCCGGTGCAGTGCCTGCCGCTCCCGCCGCTCCATGAGGAGCGTGGCGCACCACACCGCGACCGGCGCGAGGGCAATGGCGATGGCCAGGACCGCCCAGGTGCGCATGGCCGCATGGGTGTGGTCGAGGACGACCGAGGCGGCCAGGGAGGTCGCGAGGAGGATCGCCCAGAAGAGGTGGATACGGAAGGTGAGCAGCCGGTCGGCACTGGCGTCGGCGCCCTTGGGGGTCACGACGAACCTGCTGGGCCGGCGGACGAGCGCCTCGCCGAAGGACTTGAGATAGATGGGCGCGGCCAGGGCCGACATGACCATGCCGGCGAGGCCGCCGGACCCCTCCGGTTCATGGGGGGAGATGTTGTGCCGCCGGTTCCACAGATACAGCCCGATCTGCAGGGCGGCGGCATCGCTGTAGAGCATCAGCCACACAGAGGAGGCGACCTCGGTACCGGAGGCCCCGAACCAGAGAAAGAGAACACAACTCAGAATGCCCAGAAGCCAGTTGACGGCGGTCATGGGGTAGTAGACAAGCATCAGGGTGTACGAGAAGAGGCGCCCCGGAGGCATCTTGAACACTGCCTTCCAGTACTGCTTGAACAGCGTCTCGTACGTCCCCCGGGACCAGCGCATCTGCTGGGTGAAGAAGTCGGTCCAGGAGGCAGGACCCTCCCCGACGGCGAGCACATCCGGCGTGTAGACGGACCGCCAGTACCGGCCGGTCGCGGGATTGCGGCGCTGATGTATCTCGAACCCGGTGGCCATGTCCTCGGTGATGGAGTCGTACAGCCCGCCGATCTGCTTCACGGCGGCGATCCGTACGACGTTGTTGGTACCGACGAACATGGGCGAGCGATACCGGTTCCCGGCCCGCTGGATCAGCGCATGGAAGAGAAACTGCTGCGACTCGGCGGCTTTGGTCACGGGATGTTCGGCGTAGTTCCCGTACACCTGGGGCCCCACGACGAAGGCGACATCGGGATCCCGGAAATAACCCATCATCCGCTCCAGGAAGTTGGGGCGCGGGACATGATCCGTATCCACAGAGGCGAAGAAGTCGTACTCGTCGCCGTGCAGGTCGATCCAGGCGTTGTAGTTGCCGTGCTTGGTCAGGGCCTTGTGCACACCCTTGGGCCGGTTCCACTGCGGAACCCCGCGCCGGGTGAAGTGCCGGACTCCGAGCTCCGCGCACAGGGCCTTCGCCTGCTCGTCGTCGCCCTCGTCGAGGAGCCATACGTCGAGGATGCTGCCGGGCCCGTCGTGGGTGATCCTGACTGCCCCCTCAAGGGTGGCGCGGACCATGGAGAGGGGTTCCTTGCCCGGTACGTACGTGGTGAGAAAGGCGACGCGGGTGCCGGCTTCGGCGACGACCGGGACGGGGTCACGGGCGACCAGCGTGGCGTGTGCGACGGAGGCGACATTGACGACCATGAAGAACTCGATGAGCCCGATGGATATGAGCATCGTCATGTCGAGCCAGCCGAGCCAGCTCGCGCCGCCGTCGCGCTCCACCCAGTGGGTGGGCCAGACGAGATAGACGAGCAGGGTGCCGGTGAGCACCGGCGCGAGGGTCATCAGCAGAACGGCCTGTATTCGGCGCGGCTCACTGGAGAGGAGCGAGGTGTACTGCACCTGGTACGAGGCGCCGGTCGGTTCCGTGAGAGGTCCGGCCAGTCGGCTGTGGGTGTCGTATTCGTAGCCCTCCGACTGCACGGCGCCCTCCAGTGAGTGAGGTGAGATCGGGGGACGAATACCGATCACTCCATACAAAAGTGGAGTTTTGGGGGCATGGCGACCTGGGGGCGGCCAGGCGGGTGGGGGCCCTGCATTCCTGGGGCCGGGGATCGATCTCTCAGCCCGTCCGGCGTTTGAGGACG
>NZ_JARHTP010000023.1 GCF_029223485.1 Streptomyces coacervatus
CCGCATGATCGGCCAGCTCCACCACTGCCTCCAGAAACACGAACTGTTCGACGAACAGACCGCGTTCCCAACCCAACTTGCCGCCGCAGCTTGACACTTAGCCGCGTGAGGTGTCTGTTGCCGCAGTTGTACGTGCTCGCGCCGGTGGAGTTCAACTCGGTTGCACCGACGTGTGATTGTGTCGCTCACCGGTTCGGGAATGCGGCCGATCACCCGGAACGTGTTCGGCGGTATCCGTCGGACATGACGGACTCGGAGTGGGCCCAGGTCCGGCGGCTGCTGCCGGTGCCGGCCTGGCTGCGCGGCCGCGGCGGGCAGCCGGAGGCGTACTGCCACCGCACGATGCTGGGCGCGATCCGGTATCTCGTGGACAACGGGATCAAGTGGCGGGCGATGCCAGGGGACTTCCCGCCGTGGGACCGGGTCTATGCGTTCTTCCGCCGCTGGCGCGACCATGGCCTGGTCAGGGAGTTCCACGACCGGCTGCGTGAAGAGGTCCGCGAGAGGCTGGGCCGCGACGCGGCACCGACGGCCGGTGTGATCGACTCGCAGTCGGTCAAGGCGGACGCCGTCGTCGGTGCCGACAGCCGCGGGTTCGACGGCGGCAAACTCATCAACGGCCGAAAGCGGCACGTCGTGGTCGACACGCTCGGCCTGCTGCTGGGCGTGATGGTCACCGCCGCGGACACCGGCGACCGCACCGCCGCCCACGTGCTGCTCGGGCAGGTCGCCGACATGCACCACCGGCTGGAACTGGTCTGGGCCGACGGCGGCTACACCGGCAGCCTCGTCGAGCACTGTCTGGCCGCGTTCGCACTGGTCCTGGCGATCGTGAAACGCAGCGACGACATGCGCGGCTTCGTGGTGCTGCCCAAGCGGTGGATCGTCGAGCGGTTCTTCGCCCACCTGATGCGCACCCGTCGTCTGGTGCGTGACTTCGAACGCCGCACCGCCAGCGCCGAGGCGATGGTCTACTGGTCGATGACCCTGCTCATGACGCGCCGCCTTGCCCGGCCGGGCCCTGGGCGAGGGTGAACCGGCCCGGCTGCCGCTCGGCCAGCCAGCCCCGCGCGACCAGGCGTTTCGCCTTCGACCGCAGCGCTTCTACCTTGGCCGGCACCGCGTCCAGGCCGAACATCACGGCCAACTCCTGGCAGCTCACGGGTCCTTGATGGAGCCGGTGCCGGTCCGCGAGGGCCGCGAGGATGCGCTGATAGTCCACCGACAGCACCGACCAGTCCAGCCCCTCACGCCATACCGGCACCTGCGACTTCGGTTTTGCCGCCTGCCTGGCCCCTGAGAGCGTGTCCGTGTTCTGTGGGCCAGGAGCGGCCTTCTGATCAGCGATGTTGCCGTCGTCCGGAGCTAGGACGGTGCCCACTCGTCTGCGGGCAATCGCCCACTCCTGCCATTCCTGCTCGGCCGCGGCCAGCTCGGCCTGGATGCGATCGGCTTCCTCCCGCAGCCCGTCGACTCGACGCCGAGCAGCGAGCTCGTGCTCTTCCAGCAGTCCGACGACCGACGGCATCCGCAACCTCCCGAGGAGCGACAACACGACACGCCACCACTCCCACCGAGTCACCCACGCTATGCCTGACCAGCGAAAACGCCGCCCTCAGATTCGGAACGACAACAGCCACTTAGACGGACAGCACCAGGGCCGTGGCCGCATTCCGCAACCTCGCGATCGCCCGAGTCACCCCGACCGGCTGGCCAACCTGGCCGCCGCCGTCGACCACTGCCGGTCATGCCGGGTCACGCAATCGATCTGATCAGGCCTCGCCGCTGGGAAGGCTCGCGCCCTGGGGGACTGTGGCCCGCAGTTCCCTCACCAGGGCGCGTACGACGGTGGATCTGGCCAGTGCGGAGGTGGTGACGTAGCCGACCTGGCGTGTCGGGCGCTCGGGGCCGAGATCAGTGATGCGGATCGAGTTCGGTGCTCCGGTCAGGGAGAGCGCGGGCATGATCGCCATTGCGTGGCCTCCGCTGACCAGGGCGAGCACCGCTCCGTCGTCCTCGGCCTCGACGGTGGCCTTGGGGATCCAGTCCTGTGCGGCCCACCAGTCGCGGGTGTAGGAGCCGCAGTTCTCGGCCCAGTCGACCAGTGGCAGCGAGCGCGGGGCGGCGTGACCCGGCGCGTGCACCAGGGCATACGGCTCATCGAAGAGTGCGCTGGCGACCAGCCCCGGTTCAAGCGGCACGGTCCCGCCGAGGGTGGCGATGGCGATGTCGGCTTTCCCGTCGGCCACTTCGCCGGCCGTGCCGCGCCCCACCTCGCGCACGATCCGCACCCGCGGCTCGATCCCGGGATACCGGGCGCGCAGCTGCTGCAGGACGGGCGGCAGCAGGTGGAGGGCCGCGCTGCGGAAGGCCGCGATCCGTAGCGGCCCCTGCGCCGCGCCGGAGCGGGCCGCGCCGCGTGCCTCAGTGGTCAGGACGTCCAGCAGGCGCAGGATGTGGCGGGCGTGCGCGACGGCCTTCTCTCCGGCCGGGGTGGGGCGGGCGCCGGTGCGGCCGCGTTCGAAGAGGACCGCACCGATCTTGCGCTCGCTGCCGCGCACCGAGTGGGAGACCGCGGACTGGGTCAGCCCCAGTGTGATGGCCGCGGCCGAGAAGCCGCCGGTGTCCGCGGCCGCCACCAGGACGCGCAGTTCGTGCGGGGCGAGATCGGAGTCGGTCGTGCGGGCCACGGGGTGCTCACCTCAACGTATGAGAAGTGCTCATGGAACGGGGGCTCGCATGAGCCCAACCGGCTGCCCACCAGGCGCATTCCCGCCCTACGGTCCGGTCATGAACGAGACCGCGCTTACCGTGCACCAGACCGCCCGCCCCCACGGCTTTCCCACCGCCGAGCACTTCGCCTTCGTCGAGCACGCGCTTCCCCAACCCGCGGCCGGCAGCGCGCTCGTGGAAAACCTCTACTGGTCCGTCGACCCGTATCACCGCGAGATGATGGACGACGTGCCCGGCGGCTTCGCGCTCGGCGCACCGCTGGAGGGGCGCACCATCGGGCGGGTCATCGCCTCGCGCACGCCTGGGCTGTCCGAGGGCGAGATCGTGTTCCACCGGCGGGGCTGGCGCACGCACGCCGTGGTCACGCCCGGGGAGATCCGGCGGCTGCCCGGCTTCGACGGGGTGCCGCCGACGGCGTACTTGAGCATCCTCGGCGGCACCGGTCTGACCGCCTATGCGGGCCTGACCCGGATCGCCCGGCTCCAGGAGGGCGAGGACCTGTTCGTGTCGGCGGCCGCGGGCGGGGTCGGCACGGCGACCGGCCGGTTCGCCCGGCTGCTCGGCGCCGGACGGCTCGTGGGCAGCGCGGGTACGGCGGCGAAGGCCGCCCATCTCACCCGGGAGGTGGGCTATGACGCCGTCTTCGACTACCACGAGGGGCCTGCCGCCGAACTACTCGGCAAGGCCGCGCCGGACGGCATCGACGTGTTCGTCGACAATGTCGGCGGCGAGCAACTGGCTGCGGCGGTAGGGGCGTTGCGCGAGTTCGGGCGCATCGTCCGCATCGGCACCATCAGCCAGTACAACACTCCCGACGCGGCGCCGCCGCGCTTCAACTACGCGGACATCGTGGAAAAGAGCCTGCGCATGGAAGGCTTCCTGGTCAGCAACTACCGTGACGTGCAAGATGAGTTGTACGAGTTCGCGGTACCCCATCTGCAGAGCGGCCGGCTTGCTCTGGACGAGACGGTCGTCGACGGGTTCGAGCGCATCGTGGACGCGTTTCTGGGAATGCTGCGCGGCCAGAACACCGGCAAGATCATCGTGCGAGACTGCACGCAATCCCGTCCGTAAACCGATGCCTCCCTCCACGGCACTAAGCGGAGTCCAGCGTGATGTGGCCATAGGCGTCAACCTCGAGGTCCTGCGGCTCAAGGGCGGACGGAGCGACCTTGGACGCGGGCAGCGGTTCCTGCGCCGTGCAGTTGTCGGTGTACGCCGCGAGTTCGGCGGGATCGGTGGTGATGAGGTAGTTCTCGGTCGGCGAGGCGATGCTCTGGAAGGCGACCCGTTGCGTGCCCGCGATCAGGAGGCATTGTCCGCGGTCCGCGGTGAGGAGGAACTGCCGTTCCCCGTCGGACAGGTTGAAGGTGCGGGCGATCTCGTCGACGACCTGGGGCGCCTGGCGGAGCAGGATCTGGGTCGCGGCGTTGGAGACGACCGCCTTGCCGAGGTCGCTGCCCAGGACGTCGCCGGTGTCCTGGGTGGCGACGGTCAGTCCGGCCCAGTGCTTGCGACCGGCTTTGGCCATACGGAACAGGAAGTCGGCGCCCGCTGTCTGCCGCATCAGCAGCCAGGCCTCGTCGACGACCACCAGGCGGGGCCTGCGCAGGGCGGGGTTGGCGACCTGGCGCCAGATCGTGTCCAGCGTCAGGAGCGTTCCGATTGCTTTGAGCTCCTCAGGTAGGTCCCGCAGGGAGAAGACGACGAGATGGCCTTCGGGACGGGTGGTGGTGGGGCCGGAGAAGAGTCCGGCGAAGGCGCCGTGCACGAACGGGTGCAGGCGGCCGGCCAGTTCACCATGGTCGAGGTACGTCAGCGCGTCGGTGAGGTCGCGCAGCAGCGGGGCGGGGCTCGTCCAGGTGCGGGGATCGGCGGTGATGCCTGCCTGCTGGTAGGTGGCCACGAGCGCCCGGTCCAGGACGGCCCGGTCGGCAGGCGTGAGACTGCCGCCGAGCAGGACGTCGATGACGGTGTGCAGGAACAGGGAGCGCCGGACGAGAGCATCCTTGGGGGCACTTCGGCGCCCGTCCGGGCGGATGTGGAGCGGCAGATCGAACGGGTTGAGACGTACGCCGTCCGCGCCCAGATGGACGTAGGTTCCGCCCACCGAGGCGGCCAGGCGGGCGTACTCGTCCTCCGGGTCGATCACCTGCACCTCGATGCCGCGATACAGCGAGCGCAGCAACTCCAGCTTGACCAGGTAGGACTTGCCCGCTCCGGATCGTCCCAGCACCACGGAGTTGTGGTTGTCCTGGGCGAAGCGGTCCCAGTGGACCAGGCCCTGGCTGCCGACGTTGTAGCCGTACAGGACGCCGGTGGGGGAGCTGATGTCGGTGGGGTCGGTGGCGAGGAGGTCCGGGCTGGTGAACGGGAAGGCTGCCGAGAGCGCACTGGTGTCGAACGTGCGGCTCATCCTCAGCAGATCCAGGCCCATCGGCAGGCAGGTGACCCAGCCCTGAAGGGTCCGGTAGGTGGCCGGCTTGGCGTCCAGGAGCAGGCTGGCCGCGAGCGCCCGTACGGCAGCCGTCTCGTCCGCCAGCTCTTCGTCGCCGCCGGCGTGGACTGTGAGGTAGAGGCCGACGCGGTACAACTTGCCTTCCCCGCGGGCGAGTCGAGCCGAGAGGTCGTAGGCGTCCTCCGTTGCGGCTTCGACGTGCGGGTCGAGCAGGCGGCCGTGGTCCTGGCCGTAGCGGCGGCCGGATTCGAGACGGGCGAGTTGCCGTTTGAGGCGGTTGGCGGCGGTGACCGGGTCGATCGGGTCGATGTGCAGGCTGACGTCCAGTCGGCCGGGGTAGGTGAGCAGCGGTTGGAGCCAGCCGGGGTGGACTTCCCGCGGGTAGCCGGCGATGGCGAAGGAGGCGACCCGTTCGGCGCCGATGTCGAGCTGGCGGGACCTGACCATCAGGGTGTCGGGGGCGAAGGTGTGGTCGGACTCGGGGTGTGTTCGCGCAGCCCCGTCCGATCGTCGGGCGCGGCGTTTCATGGTGGGTCAACCTCCTCCCGATGGTAGGGGCTTGGGCTGGTGATCACGTCTGCGGCCGCCGCGATGGCCGGTGAGGGCGGCACCAGACTGTCGGGGTTGCAGGCAGTCGTCAGGACGGCGGTGGCTCGCATGGAGTCGAGTGGTGAGACGGCGATGCCGGTGGGGCCGAGCAGTTCCGAGGCCTCTGTGAGGCGTCGCAGCAGCCGCGCTTCCGCAGAACGCTGGAGAGAGCGGCTCGATGGGATGTCGCGCGGTTTCGTCGTACGTCGAGTGAGGACAGTGAAGGGTGACGGGTTGTCCTCCGGTGATACGGATCGCAACGGTTCGCGCAGTACCAGGAGCACCTGCCGACGCAGCAGATTCGCCTCGTGGGCCAGCTGCTCCAGGTAGTCGGCATGCTCACGCGCGGCTGTCTCCAGCGCCGGGTGTGGCAACTGTTCGGCGTACGCACGTAGTTGGGCCACCTGGCCCGACAGATCGAGGCGTTCTGCGCGGACAAGGATTTGCACGGGTGCGGTGAGGGAGTGCAGGTAACTTCCGAACGCGCTGATCAACGCCTCCTGTTCGGTGGGCGTACGCAGCGCGAAGTTGACCGTGCCGCAGACCGCGAGTACGGCCAGCCCGTCCGTGCCCAGGTCGACGAGGCCCGTCTCGGTGACCTCTTGGGCGGGCAACTGCGGCGCAGCAGCAGACGGTGTGTGCGGTTGTCCGGGCTCTTGGCCGACTATGCGCGCCTGGAGCCAGGCGGGTGGTTGCGGCACACCTTCGGGGGCGGTGATCCGGTGGCGAGGGGCCAGGTGCTGTCGTACGGCGGCCAGGGCCAGCCGGTCCAGCGGCAGCCCGTCGCGATGGCCCAGGGCGAGGAGTGTGGCCGTTGCTGCGACGGGCAGGGCGACGACGAGGAACACGACGAGCGGCACCGTGTGGCGGGTCAGGGACCACAGGCCGTACAGCACGGTGCCGGTGACCGTGAGGATGAGCAGTTGGCGCGCGGTGAGGTTGGCCAGCACGGTGTCCTCGCGGTCGACGTCCGCAGGGATGCGTACGGGCTGCGTCACCGCGGGTCACCCCGTCGATCCGGGCCGTGGAGCGGGGGTGTGCCAGCCGGCTGTCCTGCGGCGCGGAAGGTGAGCGGTGGCGGCGGCTGCGGGCTGCGGCGGGGGCGCACGGGTGGCGGGGGTGGGATCGGTTGCTGGAAGTGTGCGGGACCCGCCGACTGCGTGGGACGGGGGAGGGGCCGTACCACTGGCCCGGGAAATGGCGCTCGGAAGAGGGGTGGTTGGGGCGCTGCGGTCCGGCGGGCCATCGGCTGAGGTGAGGGTGGAGGTTTGGCTGGGGGCGGGCTTTGCGGTGATCGGAAGTGGGGGAGGGGCGGCGCAGCAGTGGCGGCCGTGCGAGGTAGTGGCGCGGTCGGTGCCGGCTGATTCGGGGTGGGCGCGAGGAACAACGGCGGGCCGGGTGGCCGGCGGCGTGGGCGGGCGGGGGACCCCGCGTTCGGTGGCGGAGTTCCCGGCCGAGGTCGCCGGGGCGGGACGGCAGGTCCTGCTGGTCCCACGGGCGGTGGGTTGGTGTTGCCGCCGGACGCGCTCGTACCCGCACTGGCGATCCGGGCGAGACGCGGCGCCCTCACTCCGTTGCGCAGCAGCCCGAAGGCCTTGTACAGCAACACGGCTCGCACGGCGCGCCCGGCAAACGAGGGCCGGTGGCTGACCCGCACCGAGCCCAGGATCCAGAACGGAATCTTGAACAGGATGTACAGCAGCGCCACGACCACCAGCACATTGACGAGGCTGTTGCGCACCGAGCCGAACAGACTCAGATTCCCGGGCGTCAAGAACACCCGGATGGCGACGATCAGAGCCACCGACTGAGCCACCTGGATCGCCAGCAAGCCGCCGAAAATGCGCCACCACCAGCGGGCGACTCCGTCCGTCATCGGCAGCGCATGGCACATCAGCGCCAGCGGAGCCCCGACCACCAGCAGGATCGTCAGCGCCACCCGTACGACGTACGTGACCAGCAGTGCCACCAGGACACCGACGGCGACGCCCCACAACACGATCGTGAAGATGCCGGTGCCCGGCAGGAAGCTCTCCAGCACGAAGTCCCGCAGCGCCGCGCCCGCCGACTTCTTGTCGAGCCCTCCACCGAGTACGGCCAACGACAGGGCGTTCGCGAGGTCGACGGCCTTGGCGGCGACGAGCAGCGACATGCTCGCGGCGAGGAAACCCAGCGGGATGCGCGGCCCCAACTCGCGCAGCGAATACTGCGATTGGACGCTCCCATGGGCCATCAACACCACTCCCGCCACCATGACCAGCAGCGAGTAGGAGGCGATGGCGATCTCCCACGAGTTCGACCACAGGTGAGGCACCTGCGGCAGCGACGAGGGCGAGGGCGTCGTGAGGAGGGTCTCGGTCAGCAGCTTGAGCAACGGGTTGAGCGCCGTGGTCACCAGGGATTCGAAGAAGGCGTTGAGGGCCGCGGCGATGCCCTTGGCGATCCAGCCGGCCACGCCCCCGGGGTCGGCGTCGAAGGGGAGCATCAGCTTCCCGTCCCGACGATCCCCTTGAGGATCGCCACGACGAGCGGCGCCAGGGCCGCGAGCCCGTACCCCCAACCGGCGCTCTTGAAGGCCGTCTTGGCCTTCTCCACCTCGCCCGGATCGCCCCCGGCCATCAGGTAGCGGACACCTCCGACGCTCAGGAACACCGTGGCCAGCCCGGCAAGGACACCCATGATCCAGTTCCGGATGTTGTTCAGCACCTCGTTCACGGACTTCGCCAGGGCGAGGACCGTGCCGGCATCGAGGGCGTTCGCCGAGGCGGCACCGACGAGGCACAACGCCAGCACCGCCGCGGAAACGACCGCCCAGCGAAGCGCCCGCCCACCACGCAATGGTGCCCACCCGACGAAACGGGGAGGGCGGCTTCGCGGGAAATGGGGCCTGTACATGCGGCACACCTCCGAGCACGGCACGAACGAATCGCGGGTCGTCAGAACCCCCGCGTAGGAAAAGGCCGCGCTAAGCCCCGCTTTTGGACACCGGGCCGCAGAAATTCTCGACAGAACGGCGCGGCCGTGATGAAACGGGTCGCACGACCGTCCGAACTCGCGCGGCCTGTCCCTCAGTCCGGGTCCGGCCTCGGAGGAACGCGACCAGTCGGTACTCGGCCCGCCGCCGGGCCTTGTAGGCCGCCGGGGCAGTCGTCCTATGCGAGGCCGCCCAGTCCGTCACGGCCTGGCCGTCGAGCCGTGTAGCACCGATCAGGTCCGCCTCAGTCCGGCTGAGGACTCCTTCCCGGACTGCCCGCGCCAGGACGAGGTCCGGGTGGCCCCACGGGCGTTGAGGCGGAGCCGAACAGAACCGGGGCGAGACCGGAACCGGCGCACGCAACGCCTCACTGAGCGCCGCGAACCCTCGCCGGTACGCCGCCCACCGCAGCCGCACCAGCACCCGCGGCCGCTCCACATCGACGGTGGCCAACCCCTCGAGGAAGCCGGCCAGCACCTCGGCGTGCACGTCGTAGGGATCCCCCGGATAGCGTGCCGCCAGCCAGCGGCAGATCCCCGCCAGCGCCGGCAGGGCCATGCCCACGCACGCCATCGTCCAGGACGCCCCCTCCTCGCGTGCGCACTGCACCAGGTGTGCCCAGACCGCATCCCGGGTCCGCCGCGGGCAGCGACGCTGCAGCATCCGTCGACGTACCTCATCCAGCGCAAGCGGCCTGTTGGGCAGGCCGGCAAACAGCCGCCCGTCCAGATGCAGCGGCCTCGGTCCGTCCGCCAACTGCGAGAAGCACTCCGTGGCGACCTGCAACGGCAGGAGACCGTCCGGGTGTTGAGGACGTCGTGCCGCGCCAGCTGGTCCTCCGGCATTCATGTCAGGCGCCTCCTTCACCAGCCGAAGAAGTGATGCCTTCAGGCAGCCAGGACACCAACAAGAAAGGACCAAGAATGGGATCTTGACGCACCACCACGGTCGCAACCCAGGGGATTCCGCTGATACGGAGATCTTTAGTGCCGGCTTAGTAGATGCCTAATGGGTCTTTAGCGGAGATGTAAGCCCTCGGTGGCGCGGCGCTGTCCGCATCGTGAGGTACTGGGCCGGGTCGTGTCCAAAACGGCCCGGAATTCCGGCCTTTATGGATGAGGGCTGGAGATCCGCGCAGCCGGATCGCCCTCCACACGACTCCGGAGGTGAAGGGGACTTCATGCCGCGTCACGCCGAATGGGACCGCTGGATGCGACGCGTGGGAGCCTTGGCCGTGGCGGGAGTGGCCGCCTACGCCTCCTACATCCATCAATACGACTTCGCGCTGCAAGGCGGTGCGGACACGGCGAGTGCCGCTCTCTGGCCGCTGTCCGTGGACGGCTTGCTCCTCCTCGCAACCGCAAGCCTCCTCAAACGGCCGGACCGGACCAATCGGCGCCTCCGCTGGACCGTGTGGGCGGCGTTCTTCATGGGAATCGCGGTCTCCCTGGCCGCCAACATCGCCGCCGCGCCAGCCCTGGCGTGGAAGCCGATGCTGGTCGCAGGCTGGCCACCGGTGGCGCTGCTGCTCGCGGTGGAACTCTTGGCCCACGGTCCGAGCGCGCGTGTGGAAACGGTGCCCGGTAGCCGCCCAGGTGTCGACGAGGCGGTCGCCCGTGATCTTCTGCTGGATCAGGCATGCCAAGTGGACGCCCGGCACCGTGAGTTGCATCAGCGCCCGGTCTCGGCCGAGTCGCTGCGCAAGGAATTGCACATCGGAACCGAACGGTCGAGGCAACTGGTGAGGCAGGTACGCGCGAGCCGGAACGGCGACATCATGCAGTGAGTGGTATTGCCCTCTTTGCTGCCCGCAGAGGTCTTGCCTCGTGTGCGAGCGGAAGGGACTGGCTTGTGCAACTGACGATCACCGGTTACGCCTGAGTCGTGGTTTGTCCCAGCGGCCGCGGTAGGCAGCCGCACGGTGCCGTCGGCTCCTTGGTAGGCCTTGTCCGCCCGGCACGGAACGCCGGCCGCGGTCAGGGTGTCGATGACGTCATGGATGCAGGCGGCCGTGATGTCGTGTGTCGCGCCGGGTAATGCCGGTGACGCCCGGATCACCCGCCCGAACGGATCGGTTATGAGCTGTCCCTATGAGGGTTGGGGCCCCAATCGGGCGGTCCTGGGCGGAGCATCAGTGCCAGGAAGGACTGGTGGGCTCGGGGAGGAGGCCCAGGGATACAGGCTTACGTCGGGATCGATGTGCACCGTCGAAGGTCACAGGTTGCTGTGATGAACAGCGGCGGTGGGAGGTTGCGTCCATGTAGATGGTGTACGGGTTCGATCTGATCCGGGGGTTTGCTCCGGCGTTGGGATGGTGCCCGCATAGATGAACGGTTCCGGCAGCTCACCCTCGAAAACACTGCCCTGGGCAACGGCGCCACCGTCCTCGCGCTGCCTGCTCGTGCCCGGCCGGGCACGGCCGTCCAGAGTTGAGGTGTCGTACATGTGGCTGTGCGGCACTGACCCCTCCGATCGAGCCACTGCTCCTCGCGTGCATGTCATGCTTCATCCTGCGCAACGGCTCCTACATCAAGATCTACACCGACAACATCGGCATGTGGCTGCAGTACACGAGCTACCTCAACGCGGACAGCAGCGGTATCACCATGGCCGGGCCGCATGCTCGCACCGAGGAGCTGATCAAGCAGTCCGGCGTCCCGTACGCCTGCGTTCGGTGCCTCGCAGCGCGCGGACGATCGCCCCCTCGATGCGGAGCGCGCCGTGATCATCGGTCGATGAGTTGCGCAAGAAGCGGAGGACGCGGCCCGTTGATCCTCTCGATGGTCCAAAGCGTGTTGAAGGTCAAGCATGAAAGAATGCGCCGACGCACGCAGTCGTCAGGACAGCGACGGGTGGAGTCCCGCGGGTGCTGCCCGTGTGTCGAGGCCGGAAGACGTCCCTGTTCCGTAAGGCGGCCGGACGTTCCGGGGCGGCCTTCCCTCGGGTGGGATGGAAGGCATGAGATCCCGCTTCTTTCCGCCCGTGTTCAAGGGCAGACTGCACGATGCCCGCACGGCGACCTCGATCGGGCGGTGGCTCGGCCTGGCGTTCGCGGTGTGCTTCTGCACCGGCTTGATCAGTCACTTCATGCAGCACCCGCCGGGATGGCTTGCCAACGAGCTGCCGAGCCGCCCGGTGTGGGGCTACCGGTTCACGCAGGGGCTCCACGTCGCTTCCGGTATCGCGGCGATTCCGTTGCTGCTGGCCAAGTTGTGGACGGTGTATCCGCGGCTGTTCGAGTGGCCACTGGTGCGCTCGGTGCGGCACGCGTTGGAGCGAGTGTCGGTGGCCGTCCTGGTTGCGGCGGCTCTCTTCGAGCTGGCGACCGGCCTGCTGAACACCGCGCAGTGGTACCCGTGGCCCTTCTCCTTCGTGGCGGTGCACTACGCCGTGGCCTGGCTGGTGGTGGGCGCCCTGGTCCTGCACATCGCGGTCAAGGCACCTGAGATCGCGGCACACTGGAGCCGCCGTTCGCCGGGCACGCTGGCCCTGCCGGCCGAGGACGCCCCCGATCGGCGTTCCCTGCTCGCTGCGGTGGCGGCGGCGGTCGGCGCCGTCACCGTGACCACGGTGGGGCAGTCCTTTACCCCGTTGAAGGACCTCACCCTCCTCGCGCCCCGCCACCCCGACCATGGTCCCGAGGGGCTGCCGGTCAACCGGACCGCCGCGGCGGCCGGTGTCGGCCTGATCCACGCCGAGGGCTACCGCCTGACCGTCGCCGGACCGCGGCCCTACTCACTCACGTTGGACGAGCTGAGGGCACTGCCCCAGTACGAGGTCGAGCTGCCGATCGCCTGTGTAGAGGGCTGGAGCAAGTCGGCGCACTGGACGGGCGTGCGCGTCGTGGACCTGCTGGAGCGGGTGGGAGCCCCGGTCCATGCGCGGGTACGGGTGGTGTCGTTGCAGACCAGGGGTGGTTACCGGGTGTCCGAGATGGGCCACGGGCATGCCCGGGACCCGCTGACCCTGCTTGCGCTGTGCCTCAACGGTGAGGAACTGTCGCCGGATCATGGCTATCCGGTGCGTCTGATCGCTCCGAACCGTCCGGGCGTGCTGCAGACCAAGTGGGTCGGCCGACTGGAGGTGCTGTCATGAGGGTCAACGTGTTGCGACTGCTGGCCGGCGCGGCCGGGCTGGCGCTGATGGGTGTCGGCGCGTCCCTGCTGCTGGACAGGCAGCAGGATCTGATGGGTGTGCTGGAGTGGCTCGGCGGGGCGGTCGTGTTGCACGACGCGCTGATCGCGCCGGTGGTGCTGCTTGTCGGGCTGGTGCTGGTCCGTGGCGGGGTGCGGGGGCCGATCCGTGGGGCGCTGCTCGTGGCGGGCGCGCTGACCGCGGTGGCGCTGCCGGTGCTGCTGCGACCGGGGCCGCGGGCCAACTCGACGGTGCTGCCGCTCGACTACCCGCGCAACTGGTTGCTGACCCTGGTGGGCGTGGCCACGGTCACGGCCCTGCTGGTGGCAGCGAAGGAGGTCCGTCGCAGCCGACGGCGTCCACCTTCGTAACGACGGCGTCTTACGGGTGTCTTACGCACCTTCGGCACGGGCCACGCCCAGCCCGGGGCATTCCTACGGTGGCGCCATGCGAACTCTTCGTACGGTGGCCCTCGTCACGGCGCCGCCCCTGCTTCTGGCTGTGGCGGGCCTGGTTCACCCGCGGCATCTCACCGCGTCGACGGCCGCTCACTGGGCGGCACTGCATGTCGCCCTGCTGCCCGTCTTCCCTCTGCTGACGCTCGGCCTGCTGGTGCCTCTGTGGGGCAGACCGGCGCGTGACCTCGACGGCGCACTCACCGTGCTGGCCTGGGCCGGGTGTCTGGGGTACGCGGCCTACTACTCAGGGCTGGACGCGGTGGCCGGTATCTCCGCAGGTACGGTGGCAAGCCACGGGGTGCACGGGGCGGTGGGGTGGCTGTTCTCGACCGGTGACGAGCTGGGCCGGGCAGGCGTGTACGCGCTGACGGTCGCCGCCCTCGCCGCAGCCGCGGTACTGCGGCGGCGCCACGGCGTCCGCGTCCTGCCCGGGGCCGCAGTGGTGCTCGGAGCATGCTGGTCGTTCCTCGACAGCCACATCTTCTGGCCCCGCGGTGTGTTCACCATGGTCGCGTTCGCGGTGGGCTTCGGTCTGCTGAGCGTGGCGGCGTCCCGGCGGTCCGGAAGGCTTACGAACCCCTGACGGATCCCGCCGCAGCATCGGCAGACGCGCATCCAGGCATAGCGTCGAAGCATGTTGATCCTGGTCACCGGAGGTGCGGGCTTCATCGGCTCGCACATCGTCAGCGTTTTCACCGGCGCCGGGCACGAGGTGCGCGTACTCGACGCACTCCTGCCCGCCGCCCACCACACGCCGCCGCCCGTCCCCGATGATGTCGACTGGCGCCACGCGGACGTCCGCGACAGAAGAGCGGTGCTGGACGCGCTGCGGGGCGTGGACGCCGTCTGCCATCAGGCGGCGATGGTCGGGCTCGGCAAGGACTTCGCGGACGCGCCCGACTACGTCGGCAGCAATGACCTTGGCACGGCCGTACTGCTGGCAAGCATGGCCGAGTCCTGGGTACCCCGACTCGTGCTGGCGAGTTCCATGGTCGTCTACGGCGAGGGCCGCTACGAGTGTGCCCGGCACGGCGTCGTACGGCCGGGGCCGCGCCGGATCGCCGAACTGGACGCGGGCCGTTTCGAACCACCCTGCCCACGCTGTGGCGAGCCCCTGTCCGCCGGCCTGGTGGGGGAGGATGCGCCGACCGATCCGCGCAACGTCTATGCGGCCACCAAGCTTGCCCAGGAGGACCTGGCCGCGTCGTGGGCACGGGCGACCGGCGGACGGGTGGCGGCGCTTCGCTACCACAACGTGTACGGACCCGGCATGCCGCGCGACACCCCCTACGCGGGGGTCGCCTCCCTGTTCCGGTCCGCGCTGGCGCGTGGCGAGGCACCTCGTGTGTTCGAGGACGGTGGTCAGCGCCGGGACTTCGTCCACGTCCGGGATGTCGCGGGGGCCAACCTCTCGGCACTGAGCGGGCTGTCCGGTCTGCCGGAGGGTGGCCTGAGGGCGTACAACGTCGGCAGCGGCGACCCGCACACGGTGGGGGAGATGGCTGCCGCCCTGGCCATGGCACATGGTGGCCAGGCATCCGTCGTCACCGGGGAGTACCGGCTCGGCGACGTCCGCCATATCACCGCTTCCTCGCGCAGGCTCCGCGACGAACTGGGCTGGAAACCGGAGGTGGACTTCGCCGAGGGAATGGCGGAGTTCGCGGTCGACCCCTTGCGGGCCGGCTGAGCCTTCCCCGGTACCGACGCGGAAGGGCCGCCCAAGTGCTCTGACGGGGGCGGCCCTTGTGGCAAGGGTCTCAGGCGGCTGTCGGCAGGCGGACCTCGAAGCGGCAGCCGCCGGGCACGTTGTGGACGGCGGCCTGGCCGCGATGGGCCTCGATGATTCCCCGGACGATGGCAAGACCCAGGCCCGCGCCGGCGGGCGGGGTGCGGGCGTCGGTGCCGCGCCAGCCGGTGTCGAAGACGCGGGGCAGGTCTTCGGGCCGGATGCCGCCGCAGCTGTCGGTCACCGAGACGACGACACTGTCGGCCTCCTGTCGCGCGGAGACCGCCACCGTTCCGTCGCTGGGCGTGCGGGGGATGGCGTTGACGAGGAGGTTGGCCAGGACACGGGACATCTCGCGGCCGTCGACCTCGATCGGCACCGGCTCGACTCCGTCGCCGACGATCCGTACGCCGTGCTCCCTGGCCAGGGCAGCGGTCCCCGCGATCGCGTCGCCGACGACGTCGTAGACCGACATCCGGGCCGTGTTCAGGGCGAGCACGCCGGCCTGGATCCGGGAGAGTTCGAACAGGTCGCCGACCATCTCACTGAGCCGGCCGACCTCCCCGCGGATCCGGGCGTGGTAAACGCTCGGGTCGTCCACCATGTCGTCCACCATGTCGTCCTCCAGCGCCTCGGTCATCGCCTGGAGCCGGGCGAGCGGAGTGCGCAGGGCGTGGGAGATCCATGCGACCAGTTCTCGTCGCGATTCCTCCAGGGCCCGCTCGCGCTCCCTGGAGGCGGCCAGTTTCGCGCTGGTGGAGTCCAACTCGCGGACGAGTTGGGCCAGTTCGGCCGTGGGGGCGGTCCTGGGCGGGGTGAAACGGCCCTCGTCACCGAGGGCGCGGGTGGCCTCGGCCAGGGCCTGGCTGCCCTTGACGACGTTGCGGCCGAGGACGAGTGCCACCGCGAGGGAGACGACTGCCGCGATGGAGCACACCATCGTGACGACCCACAGGTCGTGATCCGACAACAGCATCGCCCACGACACGAGCATCGTCCCGGCGAGCATCGCCGCCACGGCAACGGTGGCGACCATGGCCAGGGACAGCGCGACCGAGCGGTTGCGCAGCAGCCTCAGCGCTCCCACACCGAGCACTCCGGCGGCGCCCGCACCGATCGCCGCGTACAGGGCGATCAGGAAGGTGTCACGCAGCATGGTCCGCCCCGTTCGTCCCGGGTACGTCGAAGCGGTAGCCGACCCCCCCACACGGTGCTGACCAGCCGGGGGTTGGCCGGGTCGTCCTCGATCTTCTCGCGCAGCCTGCGTACATGGACGGTGACGGTCGAGAGGTCGCCGAAGTCCCAGCCCCACACGCGGCGCATCAGTTCCTCGCGACTGATGGCCCGCCCGGGATTGCGCAGGAAGAACTCCAGCAGATCGAACTCCCTGATGGTCAGTGCCAGTTCATTCCCCGTGCGGGTGGCCCGGCGAGCCTTGGGGTCCAGAGCGAGAGGCCCGGACCGCAGAGCCCTCGTGGTGACCGGTGCGGACGGTGCGCCCTGTACGGCCATCAGCGCTCCCGCGCGGCGCAGTACGGACTCCACCCGCAGGACCAGCTCCCGGGGGCTGAAGGGCTTGGTGACATAGTCGTCCGCTCCGACCTCCAGGCCGAGGATGCGGTCCTCCTCGTCACCCCGCGCCGTCAGCATGATCACGGGCAGTGGTCCAGCTTCCCGGATGCGCCGGCAGACCTCCAGTCCGTCCATGCCGGGCAGCATGAGGTCCAGTACCACGAGGTCCGGCGGCTGAGCGGTGGCGCCGGCCACGGCGGAGGGGCCGTCGGCGGCCACGTCGACGGCGAAGCCCGCCCGGGTCAGGTATCCGGCGACAACCTCGGAGACGGTCGGGTCGTCGTCCACGACGAGTACGCGTTTCACGGCAGCGAGTCTGGCACCGTCCCTCGTCTGTCAGCACGAGTGACGAGGGATGTCAGAGATCGGTAAGGAGTGCCGCCGACGTCAGAGATCCGTAAGGACACCAAGTCCGTTATGCCCTTTTCCCGTTCGTAGGGTGAGTGGGGTGATCGAGACTCCCCCCTCTTCTCCTGCCCCGGTTGACGTGGTGCTCCCCTGTCTGAACGAGGCCGAGGCCCTGCCCTGGGTGCTCGACCGGATTCCGTCCGGCTGGCGCGCCATCGTCGTCGACAACGGCTCCACCGACGGCTCGGCGGACATCGCCCGCGCCCTCGGCGCCCACGTGGTGTCCGAGCCGGTGCGCGGGTTCGGCGCTGCCTGCCACGCCGGTCTGACCGCCGCCACGGCCGACGTCGTCTGCTTCTGCGACTGCGACGCCTCCCTCGACCCCGCCCTGCTGCTGGACATCGCCGCGCCCGTACTCGACGGCACCGCGGACCTGGTGCTGGGCCGACGGCGCCCCACCACCCCCAAGGCATGGCCTCCGCACGCCCGCCTGGCCAACCTGGAGCTGGCCCGGCTCGTCCGCAGGCGCACCGGGGTGCGCCTGCACGACCTCGGCCCGATGCGCGCCGCCCGCCGCGAGGCCCTGCTCGCCCTGGACCTGACCGACCGGCGCTCGGGCTATCCGCTCCAGATGGTGGCGCGCGGCGCCGACGCCGGCTGGCGGGTGACGGAGATGGACGTTTCCTACCACCCGCGAACCGGCCGCTCCAAGGTCACCGGTACCTGGCGGGGCACCTGGCAGGCCGTGCGGGACATGCGTGCCGTGCTCGCCGAGGCGCCGGCCACCGCCACCGAGGTCGTCGGCGCCGGCATGCGGGGGGTCGGACGGTGAGCGCTCGAACCCCGGTGACCCTGCTGGTGATCGCCAAGGAACCGGTGCCCGGCCGGGTCAAGACCCGGCTCACCCCGCCCTACACACCGCACGAGGCGGCAGCCCTCGCCGAGGCTGCCCTCGCCGACACCCTCCACACCCTGCTCAAGGCCTCCGCACCCAGGCGCGTGCTCGCCCTCGACGGCGCACCCGGCGCCTGGTTGCCACCTGGCTACGACGTCGTACCCCAGAGCCCCGGCGACCTGGACGAGCGGATCGCCGCCGCCTTCGCACACTGCGACGGACCGACACTCCTGGTCGGGATGGACACCCCACAAATGACAGCCGACATGATCGCCGATGTCGGCAGGGACGGCCACGACGCCTGGTTCGGTCCGGCCGCTGACGGCGGCTTCTGGGCGCTGGGCCTCGCCGATCCCACCCGGGCCGGCGCCCTGGTCCGTGGGGTGCCGATGTCGACGGACCGGACGGGCGCGATCCAGCGCAACCGCCTGACCGAGGCAGGACTGGCCGTCGCCGACCTGCCGGTACTGCGCGACGTGGACACCGCTGCCGACGCCGTCGAGGCCGCAGCCCGCTGTGCACGGGGCTCCAGCTTCGCCGCCGTCCTCAACTCGCTGGCGGAGGTGGCCCGATGAGCGGGACAGCAGTCGGCACGGACACTGTCGTGGCCGAGTGGCCGGACGCGGTCGCGACCGAGCCTCGGTCGAAGACCCCGACCGCAGGCGCAGCCAGGAAACACCTGCCGAGGCCCGCCGAGCCCACCACGCCCGTGACACCGGGCGCCCCGTGGACCGACGATCCCTACGCCCACGCTCTGCGCACCGGACGCGGCCCGCTGTTCCTGCGCCGCCTGTCACACCCTGATCGCCGCGACGGCTCCGGCGGGGAGCAAGCGCTGCCGCTGGACGTGGAGCGTTGGTGTGCACCTGCCGATGCGGCGGACACCACCGTGCTGCGCCGATGTACGGGCTCCGTCCTGGATGTGGGGTGCGGGCCGGGACGCCTAGTGGCCGCACTGGCCGCCCGTGGCGTACCGGCGTTGGGCGTGGACCTCAGCCGGGACGCCGTGAAGCGGACCCGGCGCAGTGGCGGTGCCGCCATACGGCGGTCCGTCTACGACCACCTCCCGGGCGAAGGCCGTTGGGGCACCGTGCTGCTGCTGGACGGCAACATCGGCATCGGCGGCGATCCCGTCGCCCTGCTGCGCCGCCTGCGCGAACTGGCCGCCCCCGGCGGGCTCCTGCTGGCCGAGGCAGCCCCGCAGGACCTGGACGAGCGCCTCACCGTCCGCGTCGAGGACGCCCACGGCCACCACGGCCAGCCCTTCTCCTGGGCCAGGCTGGGTACCACCGCGCTGCTGTACGCCGCACGCTCCGCCGGCTGGATCGAGTCCGGCCTGTGGACGGCCGAGGGCCGCCCGTTCGTCCAACTGCGCCGCCCGCATGCGGAGCACCCCGGCGCACAGGCCCCGATCACCGAGAGGCGCCCTCCCGCATGATCGACAGCGCCTCTACGCGTCGGTCGGCTCCTCGGTCCGCCGAACCAGTGCCCGACCACCCCGCCGTACCGGTGAGCCGCCGTGCCGGTCGTACGTGTACAGCGGTAACGGTGGTGCTGCTCGCCGCGCTCGTCGCCGCAGTCGTCGCCACCCTCCGGGCCGGCGACAACCGGAGCGATCCGGGCCGCCTGCTCGTCGGCTACGCCATCGCCTGGGCACTGTTCGCCGCCGGGGTCTGGGCCGTACGCAAGGCCCCGGCGCGCGCCGCGACGTTCCTCGTGCTCGCGGGCTCGGCCGCTGTCGCCCTGGCCGGCCTGGCGGCATCGCCCCGCACCAGCGACGACATGTACCGCTACGCCTGGGACGGCCGGGTGCAGGCCGCCGGCATCTCGCCCTATGCCTACCCGCCGGCCGCGCCCCAATTGGCCCATCTGCGGGACGACTGGCTGTTCCCCACCAGTGGATCCTGCGACGGCTGGGGACTGAGGCGCGCCGACGGCGGAGTGTGCGTCCGCATCAACCGCCCCACCGTTGAGACGATCTACCCGCCCGTCGCCGAGGGCTGGTTCCTGGGCGTCCACGCCCTTTCGCCACCGGGCAGTCGCCACAAGCCGCTTCAAGTGGGCGGCGCGGTGCTGGCGTTCGGCACCACCGCGGCCCTGCTCGTCGTCCTGCGCCGGCGAGGGGACCCGCAACGGGCCGCCGGCTGGGCCGCGTTGTGGGGATGGTGCCCGGCTGTCCCCTTCGAGGCCGTCAACAACGGGCACATCGACACCCTCGGCGTCCTGCTCACCGTGCTGGCTCTCGGCACCGCCACCGCGGGAGCGCGCCGCGGCGCCCTGCTCGGCGCGGCCATCGCGGTCAAGCTGCTGCCCGTGCTGGCCCTGCCCGGCGCCCTGTCCGGGCAGCGCGGCGCGAGACGCATCGGGACGGTGACGGCGGCTGCCGTTGCCGCGGTCGCGCTCGCCTACCTGCCCTACGTCATGGCCTCCGGCACCGGAGTCCTCGGCTATCTCCCCGGCTACCTGAACGAAGAGGGATACGAACCCGGTGACGTACGCCGTTTCGCTCTGCTGCGGCTGATCCTGCCGGACTCCGCCGCCGAAATCGTGGCCATCGCCCTGCTCGCGTTGACGGCCCTGTTCGTGTGGTGGCGCGGCGACCCGGCACGCCCCTGGCGCGGTGCCCTCCTGCTGACGGGCATGACTCTGCTGCTGTTCTCGCCCAACTACCCCTGGTACTCCCTGCTCGTTGTCGCCCTCGTCGCCCTGGACGGCCGCTGGGAGTGGCTGGCCATCACGCTCGCCGGCACGGTCCTGTATCTCGCCGGTCGACTGTTGCCCGGGTTCCCCTTGCAGGCCTGGGCCTACGGCGCCGCCGCTGTCACGGTGGTACTAGGTGCCTGCTTGAGGGGTGTGAAGGCAAGACGTGCGGGCGACCTACGGTGACGAACTCGTCCTCATGCGACGGTAGTTGATCCCTAGGCCCGAACGGATGCGCCGGTTCGGTCAGGACCTTCGCCCGGGTTGATGGACCTCTGCAGGTTCGGCCAGTTGGTTGCCGCAATGCCCGCACGCCCGCTACGACAACTTCGCCGCGCGGCCCCGCCGAGGCCCGCATCGCGAACCCAGCGCGGCGTCGACGGAGGGCTGCGGCTCGCCCGGAGGGGGCGGTGCCGCAGCCCCTGATGGCGCGGGGTCGCTCTACGGGCTGGCGCTGGCCACGCCGCTTTCGTCGACGGTGAACCGTCCGTTCGCGGCGCCGTCGAAGGTCCCGCTCCTGATCCACTCGATCAGCGCCGCCTTGAGCGTGGCATGGGGGCCGGCCCACGGTTCGCCGGGGCGCCCGCCGTAAGGCGTTCCGGACTCCGGTGTGCAGCGCGGGCCGGAGCAGCCCTCCATCTGCATCTGGTGGCTCGCGCACTTGACCTGAACGAGCACCTTGTTCGTCATCGATGCCGGGAGCGCGTTGAAGATGGCGGACGCGTTGGCCGGCGGCGCGGTGGCGTCCTCGAGACCGTGGATGACCAGCGTAGGCGGCGTCAGCTGCCCCGCGACGGCGGTGTTCCAGCCGTAATTGGAGAACGTCGGCGAGCGGTTGAGACCGGTCGGGTTGCCGGGATCGTCCCCTCCCCAGTTCCGTCCCTCGGTGTCCTGCTCCATGATCTGCTTCCAGAACTGATCCTGGCTGCCGGGGATGACACGCCCGGTGCACGCGGCCTCGCGATCTGGCGGCAGCACCGGTGCCCCCGGGCGGCGCTCCAGCGTCAGCGGGAACGTGACGAAGCCCGTCGCCGGCGTCGTCTCCTCGGTCGGTCCACCGAAGAGGGACGACATGAACACGGCACGGTTGACCTTCGCGATGACATCAGCGCTTCCGGGCAGGAGCGGGTTGGGGTTGGCTGCGTACAGTGTCCGCCCTACGCGCGGCCCGCCGAGCGAATAGCCGAGCAGGGTGACCTTGCCGTCCGACGGCTGCGCGCGCGTGATGGCGTCGTCGATCACCTGACGGATGTCGCGTACCCAGACGTCCATGCGTGCAAAGCGGTACTTGCTCGAGTGCGCGCGCCTCTCCCCGCCCAGCGGATTGGTCAGGAGCAGGGTCCCCTGCTGATCGAGGGTGAAGATCGGGTTGTGGGTGCGGTCGCACCCCTCGGGATACGGACAGGTGCCGTCCGCGAGATAGGGCCTGAGGCTCGCGTTGCCCGGATCGTTCAGGCCCTCGTCGAAACGCGTCGAGTGGCCGTAGCCGAGCAGGCTCGGGGCGAAGGTGTCGATTCCCGCCTGCGCGAGTCCTTCCTGCACGCTGAGCGAGCCGCCTTCCGGGGCGGGGGAACGCAAATCGAAGGCCGGCGAGGCGGTGATGGTGCGGCCGTGGATCAGCACCACGGCCCGGTTGGGCACGCCTGGGCATTTCCCGTTCGCGTACACCGGCTGGACGCGATGCACCTGGATCTTCGCAGGTAGCCCGTCGAACTGAGGGTCCGGCATGAGCCCGGGCGGCACCCTGAACCTCAGCCAGTGATCGGCCGTGGCGACGCCGGTCGGAACCTCGTCGCACTGCTGAGCCGACGACTTGGTGGCAACGGCCATCGATGTTGTGCTGGAGGAGAAAGCACCCAGGATCAGGCAGACGCACAGCAGGAGCCACCTCGTCCGGGCCCCGGACCTTCCGTGTCCCCCGGCCCACGCCCGTCGCTCGCGCCCCGCCGAGGCCGCCAGTATGCCCATTATCCCGAGGATTCCGCGGTGTCGTCGAGTCATGCGTGGTGCTGCCATGCCCAAACCTCCTGCCGCTGGACGCGGGGTGAAGCCGACTCTGATCAGTCTGCCCAGCAGGCACGTTGAGAGCGCCCCGCGCACGGGCGCACAGGTGGCACATCAGCGCGCGCGGCGGCGGCGCTTTCACTCTCGCCCCGGGCGGTGGCCGGCCGCCCATGTCCCCGCGCGGGCGTACGACTTGGTGGCCGGAGGCTCCTGGCGCCACCTCGCTCCCTGCGACCACACACGGTGGCACGGCCCCTCAACCACCAAGGAATACGCGAGAGTCGAGTACGCGAGCTCGCCAGCACCGCGGACCGGGTCCTTCATCCCCTCGATCCAGTACGTGCGGGTGGCGGGGGAGGCCGCCACCCTGCGGGCCACCAACGACGCGCATGCGCGCCAACTCGACGAAGTACGGCCGCCGATGCATTGGTCGGAGCGGCCAGGAGGAGCGGTCACAACCTTTTCGGTTGCTCAGGCGAAATCAGTTGGGTGCGGCTCGTTTCGAGTGAAGCTCATGATCAAGGGGCGGCAGGTGACGCCGATCCCGAGGTTCGCGAGCACTTGGGCGACCTGCTTACCGGCGAGCAGAGCGATGCGTCCGTGGCGCGGTTCCAGGCCGAGTTCGACCATCGGGGCTACGGGCGGTGGGCGGTTGGGGCTGCGCGTCATGAAGCGACTGCCCTGACTTACTGCTTCAAGGAATGCGGAGGGCGCTCGTTTTGAGGAGTAATCGTCAAGGCCTGTGGATGGGGTGGGATGTCGCCTCGCGTTGCGCCGCGATCGCGCCGAAGGGAAGCTTCGTCACTCCGCGGACCGTGGCCGCCTCAGGCGAAGTCTGCTGCGGTGATGCCGTCGGGATGTCCGGACGGCCACTCCACCAACTCGATCCGGTAACCATCCGGGTCCGTGAGCCACGACGTCTTCGGGCCGTCAGGGCCGCCCGGATACTGGACAGGCTCCGGCTCCAGACCGGCTTCGGTCAGCGTCTTCAGGGTGGTGGCGAGCCTCTCCACCTGGATCGCGAGGTGGTCGAATCCGCTGCCCACGTCGACCGGTCCGTCGCCGGGGCGGTGGACCAGTTCGAGCGAGGCCGCCGGTTCGTCGGGGAACTTGAGGATCACGAGGCGAGCCCCGTCGCCGATCTCGACCCTGCCCAGCTCGGCGTAGCCCAAGGCGGTGTAGAAGCCGAGCGAACGGTCCAGGTCGGTGACGCGGTAGGAGACGAAGAGCGTCTTCACGCGGCCCCCTCGGGTCGATGCACCCGGTAGCGGAGGTGCGTGACGTCTCGATCCTCGAGTCGTCGGACGAGGTCGAGTTCGATGTGATCGCCACCCAGGTGGTCGAACAGCCGTCGACCGTCCCCGAGGAGGACCGGAACCAGGTGGATCTCCATCTCGTCCATCTGCCCGGCTCGGAGAAGTGCTTGGGCCGCCTCCGCCCCATGGACCATGACCGGCCGGTCCCCTGCGGCTGCGCGAGCCTGACGGGCGCAGTCCTCGACATCGGTGACGAAGCGCGCGTGGCCGGGTGGCACGTCCCCGTCATCGACCTGGTGGGTGAGGACGAAGATCGGCACGCCGTCGTGGTGGTCGCCCTGCCAGCGCCCGGCGAGTTCGAAGGTCCGACGGCCGGAGATCACCGCGCCGGTCGCCAGCGCTTCGCGGTAGACCTGGCCGCTCGGACCGTCGGACTCCCGGTCGTCGAGCCAGTTGAAGAGCCGTCCACCGTCGCGTCCGAGCTCCTGCCCCGGCCGATCGTCCGGGCCGGCGATATAGCCGTCGAGCGACATCGACATGTACAGCCGGATCGGATTGTTCATCCTGGCCTCCATCTCTCCTCCGTGACACCGGGATCCGGCGTTTCCTGATCCGCCGCGGTGCGGGCCCGTCGCAAGGAAGACTTCAGGCAATCGGCAAACTCATCGGCCCGACGCGCCGGCTTGCTGAGGGCTGAGGGCTCAGGGTTGAGGGGGCGGGAGTCATGACCCGTGGATCAATTACTCCGTGAGTCGCACCACGGACAGTGCGGGAGAGAAACGGTCTGTCATCTCACCGGTTCGCGCGGTGCTGACGGCAGCTGCGGACGTGGTGCTCCTCGGGTGCCTTTGGGGCGTAGAGAACACGTTGCCGCACACGGTGACTGTGGCGTGATGAGGCCGTCGGCTCGACAAGAAAGTCGCGCCCGTCAGTCCGCCGCCTTGGGCCGCCAGTCGGAGGCCCACGCGTCGAGCGGGGCGAGTCGTTCGAGCAGGGTCCTGCCCTGTCCGGTGAGCAGGTAGCCCTCGCCGGCGTGCTCGACGAGGTCGGCCTGTCCCAGCTCACGAAGCCTGTCTGCCAGGACGCTTGACGAGACGCCGTCGCATCGCTGCTGGAGTTGGCGGAAGGTCGGAGCCGAGTCGTCCCGTAGCTCCCACAGGACGCGCAGCGCCCAGCGTCGGCCCAGGAGGTCGAGGAGGGCCATGATCGGGCGCCCGGTGTGCGAGCCGCGGACCCGTCGGCCCGGGAGTGGTGTCGGTCGTGTCATCTGCTTCCCTTTCCGAAGCGCCAATGTTAGCGTCCCTGCCATGCCTCTGAAATCGAAGCAACCGCGAATCGAACCGCTCTCGCCGCCGTACGACGAGGAAGCCGCGGAGGCCCTTGCGCTCCTCGGACACTCACCCATCCAGCTGTTCCGGGTGTGGGCCCGCCGGCCCGAGCTCGCCCGCGCCGTCGCGGGCTGGGGAAGCTACTACTTCTCCCGGCGCTCCGCTCTCACCCTGCGCCGGCGCGAGCTGGTCATCGACCGGACGACCGCCCTGTGCGGCGCCGACTACGAGTGGGCCGTGCATATCGCGGGCTTCGCCGAGAAAGCCGGACTCGACGCCGCGCAACTCGCGTCCCTCGCGGCCGGACGGCCGGCGGACGACTGCTGGGACGCCGCCGATCGTGCCGTGCTCGAAGCGGTCGACGAGCTCCATGCGACCTTCGACCTCTCCGACGACACCTGGGCCAACCTGGTCGCTGTCGCCGATGAAGATGCCGCGCTCGAGCTGGTCTTGATCTGCGGCTGGTACCACGCCATCTCGTTCGCCGTCAGGGCGCTGCGCCTGCCCCTTGAGCCCGGCACCGAGCCGATCGCCGCGCTGTGATCACCGGCACCGCGCGCCACCGGACGACCTCGCCTGCCGCACAGGACGTCCGCGACGTCCTTGGGGTGGCCGTCGAAGGCCGGTGAGGTGGCCGGGTTACTGGGCTGGGCCGCGAGGAGGGTGTCCGGCATGGGCGCGCCCGATGGTCTCGGCCTCGTCGCTGCCGAGTGAACGCGACGGGGACCGGGGGGTGTTGGAGCCGGGCGGGGACGGTCAGGTCACGGCGCGCTGCGCGGTGAGTCGTGAACAGGGTGACGAGGCTGAGTCATTGAACCCAACCCGGCCGGGCGGGTTGTCAACTTCAAGCAACCGCTCGCGGCGGCACGGCCCGCAGGGCACATCGGCCGCCAGCGTCATCTCCCGGTGCGGTACGCGCTCGCGGCCCACGGCCCGCGACGGCCTCTGCGAGGGGCTCAGCCAGGTTCCCGCTCTATGTAGTGTGCGGACATGACAAGAAGCGAGCGGCTCGCGGAGCAGTTGGACTGGCACTGGCGCACGAACCTGCGGCCGCGGCTGGACGGTCTTACCGATGAGGAGTACTTCTGGGAGCCAGTGTGCGGCTGCTGGAGCATCCGCCCGCGTGGCACGTCGGCCGCACCGATGTCGGAAGGTTCGGGGGAGTGGACGATGGACTTCGCGTCCCCTGGCCCGGTGCCGGCGCCGGTCACCACGATTGCCTGGCGGCTGGCACACATCATCGTCTCGTGCCTGGGCTATCGGGTCGGATGGTACTTCGGCGGCCAGGACGTCGACTCCGAGACATTCGCCTACGCGGGGACCGCTGACGAGGCGCTGAAACAGCTCGATGAGATGTACGGGAGATGGAACGAGGGGGTCCGCGCGCTCTCGGACGCCGACCTGGAGAATCCGCCCACGGTGGGTCCGGAGCGGTTTCCCATGGAGAACAGGGTCCTGCACGTCAATAGGGAGCTGATCCATCACGGCGCTGAGATTTCCCTGCTGCGCGACCTCTACCGCTGGCAGGACGGAGCCGTACCGCACCGAATATGACTTTTCGGTGATGGCGAAGCTTCACGGATGCGGGGGCCCACCCGACCTTCGCCCACCGCGACCTGCAGGTCTGCGTCCGGGCCGAGCTCAGCTCAGTGCCTCACCCACCAGAGCAAGGTTCTCGATGGCCGCAAGACCGTACAGCGCCGTCGAGTTGGTGCTGATCCAGGTGGCGTCGGTCCCTATGGGGTGCTCGCGTCCGGGTAGCCGTCGCTGGAAGTGAACTTGCTCCAGGCCCGGGTGGTCAGAGCGGCCTCGCCGGTCAGGCTCGCCGCGTACGCGTCCAGGCGGGAGTGGCCCTGGATCAGGCTGACCTTGAAACTCGCGCCGTAGCGGGCCTTCTGCTCGGCGGAGGTGGCGTTGAAGTAGCGGCAGTAGTCCAGCCAGGCGGCCCGGAAGCCGGGGATGTCGCTCTCGTCGAGGGTGTCGATCAGCTCGGCGGCCAGTTCGGGCAGGCCGAAGCTTGCGGAGAGGTGGGAGACGGCGACGATCGGGGCGGTCTGGATGGCGAAGGCGCCCGTGTCGAGGTCGTACAGGCCGCTGCCCTGGACGAAGCCGTTGGGCTGGGCGGCGATGGTCGAGGCGCTGGCCAGCAGCTTCTTCCTCGCCGACGGCCACTTGGGGCCGCGCCGCTCCCACTCGGTCCACCAGGCCCAGCCCAGCCCGCTCCAGTCGGTGCCGAAGCCGATGGACAGGGCGTGGCGGTCCCCGGGGGCGTAGCCGTCGGTGCGGACCTTGCGGTTGGGATCGAGGGTCAGGAAGGTCTCGTCGGCGTCGACCTGGGCGTGCATCAGGTCGCCGGTGCGTTCGTCGGCGGTGAGGTAGTAGAAGAGACGGCGGTAGACGGGTGTCGAGATGCGGACCTGTTTGGCGCTGTCGCCGAAGTGCTGGACCCCGTGCCGGGTGCCCAGACCCGCCCGTTTCCCGAGGTGGTAGACGTCGACCTCGCCGGTGTGGCGGGTCATGGCCTCGGCGAAGCGGTAGATGTCGGCCCGACCGGAGCGCAGATAGGCCAGCCAGAGCCACAGGTCGGTGGAGAGCTCGGAGTTGTCCCAGGCGTAGCCGCCGACGTCGTAGCACCAGGTGTGGCGGTCCGGGTCGTAGGTGTGCTGGACGTCGCCGTAGTCCAGGAAGCCGTACCAGCGGCGCTGTTCGCGCTGGTCGCGGTAGTAGGTGAAGAGCAGGCCGAGGTGGTCCTCGATGGTCCTGCGGGCGGTGGTCGAGCGGTCCACGGGGGACCAGAGCCCGGCGAAGACACCCGCCTTGTGCAGGGTCTCGGGAGCGGCGACGAGCTGCGGCGGGGTGGTCAGCGCGTCCCTCTGGGCGACCAGCGAACTGGCGGACGGTGTGGCGGCGTTGGCCCACAGGTAGAGCTCGGAGGTGTGGGCGATGCCGTACGGGGTGCCGAATCCGGGCTCGTAGTCCTCGTAGGTGATGTCGAGAGCGGCCGTCTGCTTCGCGTAGGTGTCCTCGCCGAAGCCGTCGTGGTAGAAGCGCAGGTCGAGCGGCTGGGCCTCGGGCGACCAGAGCCAGAGGGTGACGGTGGCCTCGTCGGAGGCGGCGTTGCGGATGTCGAGCTGGGCGGGTGTTTCTGCCAGAAGTCCCGCAGGCCGAAGGAGAGTCCGCCGCTGATCCCGCCGACGTAGCCGAAGCCGGGGGCGCGGGTGCCGCCGGTGGTATGGATCCAGCCGTGGCTGGCCTTGGTGCGCTTGCGGACGGTGAAGCCGTCGGCCGAGAGCTGGGCGAGGGTGTGGTCGCCCCAGGCGGGGACGTACTGGAGGGCGGAGGAGACCCGGGTGTCCCAGGTGGAGATGTCCGGCAGCTTCTCGCCCTTGACCTGTGCGGTGCGCACGGCCGCGCCGGGGTCGCGGCGCAGACCGGTGATGCCCTGGACGGCTTCGGTGAGGAAGCCGTCGTCGGCGCCGGCCAGGCGGATGTGGCGGTTGTACAGCTCGTCGGAGAGCGGGACGCGAATGCGCAGGCCGAGGCCCGTGATGAAGTCGCCGCTGCTCTTGCCGGGTTCCTGGGTGCCGTCGTAGGTGATGGTGTGGACGACGTGGATGGCCTCTGACCCGGCGTAGAGATAGAGGCGGACGACGAAGGGCAGCCAGGAGCGGCTGCCGCGCTCGTGTTCGCCCTCGATGCGGATGACGGCACGCACCGGTCCCGACTGCTCGACGGTGACGGAGCCGACACGGCCGGTGAAGCGTTCCCAACGGGTGCCGGCGCCGCTGCCCTCGTAGTCGTCGTCGATCTCCGGCTGACGCAGTACGACCAGTTCGGCCTTGTTCGCCATCTCGGTGCCCGCGCGCCTGATGCTGCGTACGACGTCGTGTGCGCCCGCCTTGGCGATGCTGACCTGGATCACGCCGGTGTCGACGTCGATCGTGCCGCCCCGGGTGTCCACGGTGAGCGCAGTGTCCGCCTTCGCGGGCGTGCCCGGGGTCAGGGTGTAGCTCTCGGCGGGCCCGGCGGTGGCGCCGACCGCGTGGGCGGTCCACTTCAGGGTGCCGTCGGGCCAGTAGGCGGTGGGCCAGGACTGGACGGGGACCGCGGTGCCACCGCCTGCGGTGAGGGCGAAGGCCTGGTCGGCGGGGAGGGCGCCCTTTGGCCAGGCCACACCGAAGGTGGTGCCGGGGGCCTCGGCGGGGGTGCCGCCCTCCAGCCAGGTGAGCTCCACGGGGTCGGCGGTGGCGGCCTCGGCCGACGCTGCCCCGGCCGACTCGGCGGCGAGCGCCCAGGAGAACTGGGTCGCCACGGCAGCCGCGGCCGCCGCCTTGAGGGCGTCTCTGCGCGAAATCTCAGGCACCGTGACCGTCCTGAGTGCCCTGATCGTCCCGAGTGCCTTGATCGTCCTTGCCCTTGAGCCGCCAGACGCGGAAGTCGGCGATGTGGAAGTGGCTCCAGGTCGTGCGGAAGGCGAACCAGCCGCTGGTGTACGGGTCTTCGTCCGTGTAGTCGAAGACCAGGTCGCCGTTGTCCCAGTACTGGATGTGCTTGCCGTCGGAGACCAGCCGGAGGCGGTTGGGCTCGTTCGCGGTGAGCAGCGGCGAGGTGTAGTCGTAGATCAGCGGCCGGGAGCCGGCCACACCGATGTAGCGACGGAGCCGGGTGGTGGTGTTGGAGTTCGCGCCGAGGCCCGCGTAGTAGGTGGTGAGCTGGTCGTAGTCCGCCAGAGCGCCACTTCGGGGCGTGGCGAACAGGTCCTCGGGGGATCGTGAATCCCGGGCGTTCCAGAAGGAGTTCAGGTCGCTGACCCGGTCGTTGGCACCACCGGCCGAGATCGGGGTCGCCGTGAAGTCGATCTCGTAGCGGCCCGAGAACGGCCGCTTGAACCACACCGATGCCCCGGCGGGCACGTCGACGTCCAGCACGCCGTCCCTCGCCGTGACGCTGCCGCCCTTCTCCAGCTCGGCCGACCACTGGCCGGTGCCATGCCGGAAGTCGTCGCGGGCCAGCAACTGGCGGTGGTGGTACGGGCCTTGGCGATCCGGTGCGGCGGCGGCACCGGTGGACAGTGCGGTGCCGGCCGCGGCCGCGAGGCTCACCACAACGGCGGCCCAGGAGCAGCGCATCGGGAAATCCCTTTCTGTGGACGGCCAGGAGCGTACGGAAACCAATCCTTCCGATCAGCGAAAGCCACAGAAGTGAAAAGAAGCGTTCATGATCAAGGTGAATCCGCCGGTGAATCCCGCATGCTGGGACCGAATGTGACGCGCCATTACATCTCCATGGCCATCGGCAGCCGATCTTCGTGCGGAGCTACTCGGGCAGGCAGGCTTGTCGCAGCCGGCCCTTCCCCAACCACCCCCCGCGCCACAGGAGTTGCCCGCATGTCGTACGACAGACCGCTGTCCCGCCGTACCGTCCTCACCTCGGCGGCCGGACTGGCCCTGGCCCTCGCCGCCCCTGTGACGGCCTCGGCTGCGGCGACCTTCGGCTATACCGACGACGGAACGCACTACGTCGTCGACACCGGCGCCGGCCTGGTCTTCAAGGTCGACCACGGCAACGGCGACCTCTCGTCCTTCGTCTACAAGGGCACCGAGTACCAGGGCTACGACGGCAAGAACTCCCACATCGAGAGCGGCCTCGGCACCTCGACGGTGACGATCTCCACGCCCGCCACCGGAGTCGCCCGCCTCAAGCCCGCCATTTTCCCGACCACTTACCCCGACACCTGGTCCAACTCGGACACCGTCATCGAGTCCGCCGACGTCTTCCGCAAGACCGACGGCACCACCCGGTCCAAGCACTTCTCCAACCTGCGCACCATCGACTACGACTACTTCGGCTTCAGCTCCTCCGCCGCCTCGATCTGGGTCGTGCGCTCCAACAAGGAGAAGGACTCCGGCGGCCCCTTCATCCGCCAACTCCTGCGCTACGGCAACGAGTCGGGGGCGGGGTTGTACGAGCACCTGTACTACGCCGAGGGGCAGACCGAGGCCGAGCGGTTCGGGCTGCACGGGCCGTACGTCCTCGCCGTCACCGACGGTGCCGCGCCGGCCTCCGCCGTGTCCGGGCGCGACAACACCGCGTGGGTGGACGCCCTCGGGCTGACGGGCTGGACCGTATCGAGCGGTCGAGGACGGATCGTCGGCAACGGGCTTGCGGGGCGGGACAGTTCGTATCCGTATGTCGTGGGTGTGTCCAACGCCGAGGCGCAGTACTGGGGGAAGGCGGACGCCGGCACCGGCAAGTACGCGGTCAACGGCATCCTGCCCGGCACCTACACCCTCACCGTCTACAAGGGCGAACTCGCCGTGCACGCCCAGGAAATGACGATCACCGCGGGCGCCGTCACCACGCTGCACACGATCACCATCAACGGCGATCCCGCCGCCGACACCGCGATCTGGCGTATCGGCGACTGGAACGGCACTCCGGCCGGCTTCAAGAACGCCTCCCTGATCACTTACGCCCACCCCTCCGACTCCCGCGCCGCCGCCTGGACCGCCGGCACCTAAGCCATCGGCAGCTCGGCGGCCTCGGCGTGGCCCGCGTACCAGTTCAAGGAGATCAACCAGGGCCTGCCGGTCTCCTTCACCCTCACCGCCGCCCAGGCCGCCGCCGACCGAACCCTCCGCATCGGCATCACCACCGCCAAGGCGAACGGCCGCCCCCAGATCACCGTCAACGACACCTGGACCTCCGCCCTCCCGGCCGCCGCCACCGAGCCCTCCACCCGCACCCTGACCGTCGGCAGCTACCGCGGCAACAACCACACGTACGAGTACGTCATCCCCGCCGCCCAGTTGCTGGCCGGCACCAACACCCTGCGCATCGACGCGGCCAGCGGCTCGGCGGGCGGCGGGGGCTATCTCAGCCCCAGCTATGGGTTCGACGCCCTCGACCTGCTCTGAGCCGGGGCGGTTGCGCCGGAGAGGGGTGCCAGGTGCAGGCCGTGGTTCGCCCCGTCAGCCTGGCTCTGCCGGCCGGCCGAGGGCTTGGAAGACGGCGACGGGGTCGAGGTAGTCGCGCCAGTGCGTCACCTGGCGGTCCTTGATGGTGATCACGGAGACGAAGTGGTTGTCGTAGGCGCGCCCGGTGTGGACCGTCCGCCCGTGCACGGCGTACTCCAGGACGACCACGGACTTGTCGGTGTCGTGGTGGACAGCCAGCTCGTCCGCGCCGGCCAGGACCATCGCGTCGCCGTAGTTGCGGTACAGGTCGGCGACCGCGCGCCGTCCCTCGACCCGGCGCGGGTAGCCGGGGACGGAGACCACATACTCGACCACGACGTCCTCGGCCAGGAGGTCGAAGAAGTGCTCCCCGTCGACCAAGCCCGCCAGGCCCTCCTGGACGATCCGGAAGAACGGGTCCAGAGCCGCGAAATCCTCAAGGTTCTCGATGACGTTCTCGATGGACATGGTCACACCGCCGCCGTTGCCGTCCAGGCGGGGGCGTTGCGCTGCGCGAACTCGCGGAAGGTGATCGCCTTCCGGCCGGTGACCTTCTCGATGTCGTCGTTGGGCGTGGAGCCATGGCCGGTGATGATGGTGCCGGTCAGCCACCGCAGCATCACCGCGTAGTCGGCGGGGACGATTCCGGCGGCGACGGCGCCGCCGATCCACGCCTCGGGGTCGAGGTCCTGGTGCCTGACGGACTGTCCGGTCGCGGCGGCGATGATGTCGGCGACTTCACCGACCGTGAGTGCCTGCGGGCCGGTGGGCGCGTACACGGCCCCGTCGTGGACCTCGGGGGCGAGCAGCGTCTCGACCGCGACGGCAGCGATGTCGGCCGCGTCCACGAAGGCTTCCGTGCCGCTGCCGGTGGGGACCGTGATCGCCCCGTTGACGACGGGCAGGTGGTCGTCGGCGAAGTTCTGCATCACCCAGGCCGGGCGCACGACGGAGTGGGTGAGGGCCGAACGGGCGGCCAGGTCGGCTTCGACGGCCTTGATGTCGATCTGCGGTGGTACGCCGTCGGCGCCGTAGGTGCTCAGATAGGTGACGTGGCGAACGTCGGCGGCCTCGGCAAGGTCGAGGAAGGCCGCGACCTGGTCGGCATACGCGACCCGCATGACGGGCGTGACGAGGTAGAGGCTGTCGACGCCGCGCAGGGCGTCGGCGTGGGTGGCCGGGTTGTCCCAGTCGAACGGCACGTCCGCGCCGTGACGGGCCGCGGTGCGGGCGCTGTGCCCCCGCTGGATGAGCCTCTTGGCCAGGAGGGAGCCGGTGCGGCCGGTGCCGCCGAGAACGAGCGTGGTCTGCTGTGAATCAGTCATGGCTCCATCGTGAGAGCGGCCATGGGAGCGGATCAATGCGCGAATCGCTCGTTCTTTTACGTCAAACGCTCTGATCGTTGCCCACGGCGATCGCCCTGCTGATACTGGTCGTATGGACCTCCTACGTGATCACCTCGCGCGGGCTCGCGCCGGCGGCGCGGTGTTCGCCCGTACGGTCGCCGAGCCGCCCTGGGGTCTGCGGCTGGCCGGCACGATCCAGCTCTCCGTGCACACCGTCGTCCGGGGCCGGGGATGGCTGTGGTTCGACGCCGACGATCCGGGGCGCACGGTGGAACTCGTGCCCGGGGAGGTGACCCTCGTTCGCGGCGGCACCGACCACTACATCGGCCACGAGCCAGGCACCGATTGCCTCGAACCGGAGGAGTTCCGGGCCCGGCACGCCGGCGACGGGGAGTCGGACACCCCCGGGGCGACGGTGTTCCTCTGCGGCGCATACCGGTTCTCCGGCGACATCGGCAACGGGCTGCTCAACGCCCTGCCGCAGGTCCTGACCCTGCAGGCAGCCGTCGGCGATCCGCTGAGGGACGTGATCGCCCTGCTCTCCCACGAGCTCGCCAACCCCGAACCGGGCCAGTCCACCGTGCTCGACCGACTCCTCGACGTACTCCTGGTACTCGCCATCCGTAGCGACTTCCGCCGCAGCCCGAACGCACCCCGCTGGTACCGCGCCTTGACCGACCCCCGTCTGAGCGCTGCGCTCCAGGCCATGCACGAGGACGCAGGCCACCCCTGGTCCGTCCCCGAACTCGCCGCGGTCAGCGGCCTGTCCCGGGCCGCCTTCGCACGCACCTTCCACGAGGCGCTCGGCCAGACCCCCATGCAGTATCTGACCGACTGGCGCATGGCCCTGGCACGCGACCGTCTGCGCACGGGCGAACTCGGCATGGCGAGCATCGCCCGCAGCGTCGGCTACAGCTCGCCCTACGCATTCGCAGCCGCCTTCCGCCGCCATCACGGCGAACCCCCCGGTGCCTGGCGACAACGAGAGTCGATGCGCGACAGGGAACTCCAGCCAAGCGGCCGCCACATCCACTGACACCCAGAAACCTTTCCCGGCCCGGACTCCTGAACTGGTCGACCCGCCTGATCGACGCTCAGCGGCCCGCCCCCGGCACCAGCGCGGTGTCGGGCCACCGGCCCAGCTCGGGTGCGATCAAGTGCCGTACGTCGTGCAGGGTCTGCTCGTAGTCGTCCACGCGGAACTCGTACGGCAGCTCCAGGCGCGGCTCCGAGACGGCCGCGACCACGGGCTCCGTCGTCAGCTGTTCCAGGATCTGGTCAAGCCGCCCGCCGTCGCCCCGGCGGTTGCCGATACGTGGGGTGTGTCGGCTTCCAGCGGTTGCGGCGGGTGAGTTGGTTGCCGTCGCGGCGGATCCGGATTCCTGCGGTCCTGGTTCCGACGACGCGCTCCCCGACAGGCGGTGTCGGGGAGCGCGTCGCTGCTACTTGACGGTGGCCTTGCTCTGCACGATGTACGCCGGGCCCGAGGCCGGCTTGATGGTGGTGGAGGTCGTGCTCACCGTGGCGTTGCGCACGGTCAGGCCCGTCTTCGCGGTGATGTTCACCGAGGTCAGGGTCAGTCCCGTGATCGGCTGTTCCGGTACTCCCACGATCTGCCCGGCCGTGTTGGCACCGGTCGCCGTGACGTTGGCGATGGTGATGTCGTGGTAGTTCGGCGTGGCGGTGGTGACCGCCTGTGCGGCGTCGCCGTCCGCGGGAATCGACGGGTAATACCCCGTGACCTGGATCGGGGTCGTCACGTCGGTCATCTTCAGGTTCTTGTAGGTGACGGCGTGGATCTCCCCGGCGCGGCCCCGCGCGGACTTGATCCGGACCCCGGCGGTGGTGCCCTTGAGGGTGTTGTCGTGGATGTAGATGTCGTGGATGCCGCCCGCCGTGTAGCTGCCGATGGACAGGCCGTGGCCGTGCAGGATCGTGCAGCCGCTCAGTGAGATGTCGTGGGACGGCCCCTCCGAGGAGGAGTTGATGGCGATGTCGTCGTCGCCGGTGTCGATCGTGCTGTTGGTCACCGCGACGCCGGAGGACGACCACACGTCGATGCCGTCGGTGTTGGGCGCGTCCGCCGGCGCCTGGACGGTGATCCCGTCGATAGCGGACGTGGTCACCTTCTTGACGGTGATGTTGACGTTGGGGGCGTTCTTCAGCGTGATCCCGGTGATTTTCACGTTCGAGGCGCTGTTGAGGGACACCAGGCCGGGGCGGGGGGAGAGCGTCTTGCCCGCGGCCTTCTCCTGGTTGATCAGGGTCCACCACGGGGCGCCCTGGCCGTCGATCGTGCCCGCACCGGTGATCGTGAGGTTGTTCACCCCGGAACCGCCGAGGAGCGGTGACAGCTTTCCGCCGGACAGCGGGTAGTCCGCCGCGTCCTGGGAGGCGAGCAGGGTCGCTCCGGAGTCGAGTTGGAGTGTCATGTTCGCGGCCAGGGTCAGGGCGCCCGAGAGGTACTTGCCGGGGGTCAGTTCCACGGTGCCCTTGCCCGCGCAGGCGTTGATCGCCTTCTGCAGGGCCGCGGTGTCCTTCGTCGCGCCGTCGGCCTTCGCGCCGTAGGCGGTGGGCTTGCAGACCGTGCCGGATGCCGGGCTCGTGGCGGTAGCGGTCGGGTTCCAGCCGTCCGAGCCGGCCAGGTACTTCTGTGGGGTGTAGTCGGCCGCCTGGGAGTCACTCAGCTGCGGGCGCCCGGAGTTGACCGTCGCGCCCGCTCCGGTGTTCTTGTACTCACTGAACCGCGCCTTCGTCCAGACGGCACTGGACATGTCGCTCCAGGGCTGGGCCGTGTTGACGAACGACCCGATGGTGGACTCCCGGTACAGCACCTGTGCGTCCTGACGCCACGGGCGGCCGAGGCTGCTCGTCCCCGCGGCTCCGGCCCCGGTGATGTTCGACTTGTAGAAGAGATAGCCGTAGGCGCGGGTCGCCGGTGTGCTGGCCGCGGTGAGGTAACCCCCGCTGCCCAGCTGGTGGATGTCGCTCCGGTCGAAGACCGCGATCCCGCCGCCGAAGATGAAGTCGACGGTGCCTTCCACGTAGGACTTCAGGAAGTACGCCCGCGAGGAGTCGTTGACCAGCAAGGTGTCCTGGTGGCCCAGGAGCCGCACGTTGTCGAGGACCGCGCGGTCGGCGGACAGGCTCAGGGCCACCGCCTGGCTCGGGCTCGCCGCGTAGTCGTAGTCGTTGGAGATCGTCAGGTTCGACGCCGAGAAGTCGTGCCCGTCGACGAACGCGGTCGCGCTGCCGAAGGTGCCGTACGTCGTCCCGTCCGACTTCTTGGTGCTCGCCCCGTGGTTCTGCACCAGTACGACCTCGGAGGCGCCGGCCCCCAGGCCCTTCAGGGTGACGTACGGCTTGTTGCTCGGGACGGTGAAGACGCCCCGGTAGGTGCCCTTCTTGACGGCGATGGTCACCGGCCTGGTGTTGTTGGCCGGGACCTTGTCGATCGCCGCCTGGATCGTGGTGACGTCGCCCGAACCGTCCGCGGCCACCGTGATCGTCGTGCCCGTGGCCGTACTCGCGGCTGCGCTCGCGGTCGGGCTCGGGCTCGCGCCGGCCGAGCCGGTGCCGGCCTGGGTGAGTGTCCAGCGCTTGTTGCTGTTGGTGGTGCAGGTCTCCTGGACGACGGCGGCACCGGCCGCGGTGCTCGCCTTCGCGTCGCTGACGCACAGACCGCTGTTGACGTTGACGATCTGGAAGGTGTTGTCGCGCGCCGGCTTCAGCGTCCAGAGCTGGTTGGCCTGGTCGGTCCCGCAGCCCCACTGCTGGAGCCGGAACCCGTCGGTGGTGGAGGCGCCGGGGACGTCGAGGCAGAGCCCGCTGGCGGCGGACCTGATGGCGAATCTGCCCGATCCGCGGTCGACCAGGGTCCACTGCTGGTTGGCCTGCCCCTGGCCGCAGCCCCACTGCTGGATCAGCGCGCCGCTCGACCAGCTGCTGCCGACCAGATCCATGCACATCCCGCTCTTGGCGACCGCGAGCGTGTAGGTGCCGGCCTTCGCTTCGGCCGTCTGTCCGCTGGTTCCCGTGACGACGGTGGCCGCTGCCGCGACACCGCCCACGACGACGAGTGCAGCTCCGCCGGCCGTCGCGATGCGCCACTGGGACCGCTTGCTCCGGGCCCGTCTGGCACGTCTGAGGTACATGCCGTTCCTTTCTCCGCTGTCACCACGGAGACGACGCACCCCGGCGGGCCATAACAGGTTCGGCACCACGAGTTCCGTGAACTCCGTGCGGACGCGCCAACCGGGCCGCGTCTGCCCGGTCTTGGTGCGTTCGCACACCTGTGCCATCATGGCCGCCTCCATCTGAGGGATCACTCTGTGAGGGCGCATTGCGCGAGGTTCCGGCACGACCCACCACCGACACGGCGACCCGTCCGCCCGGAACCGGCCCGTCCCTGACCGCGCTGGTCAACGCGGCCCGATCCGGCGACGCCGACGCGCAGGCCGCCCTGTTCAGCGAGTATCTGCCGCTGATCTACAACATCGTCGGGCGCGGCCTGCACGGGCACGCGGACGTCGACGACGTCGTGCAGGAGACCATGCTGCGCGCCATGCGGGCACTGCCCGAACTGCGCGCACCCGAGCGGTTCCGGTCCTGGATCGTGGCCATCGCGATCCGGCAGATGCACGATCACAGGCGCCGGAACAAGGCCGCGCTGGCCCGCCACACGCACGTGGCCGACGCGGCCGAAGTCCCCGACCCCGTCGGCGACTTCGCCGAACTCGCCGTCGACCGCCAGACCTTGTCCCGGGCCGGCAGCGATCTGCTGGAGGCCAGCCAGTGGCTCAGCGACGAGCAGCGCCGGACGCTGGCGCTGTGGTGGCAGGAGACCGCCGGGCAGCTGACCCGTGCCGAGGTCGCCGAAGCGCTCCATCTGAGCGTCCCGCACACCGCGGTACGCATCCAGCGGATGAAGGCCAAACTCGAAGTGGCGGTCGGAGTGCTCGCCGCCTGGCGGGCGCGGCCGCGGTGCGCCGAACTCGACTCACTCGCGGGCGGCCGCCGAGGCGTGCCCGAAGGGCGGCTGCTGACCAGGCTGGAGCGCCATGTGGCCCAGTGCCCGCAGTGCGGGGCGGCGGTCGCCTGCCGGTCGATCGACGACCTGCCGATCCGGATCGGCGCCCTCGCCGTCCCGGCCGCGCTGGTGGCGGCGATCCCGAGGCTCGTGGGGCAGCACGCCGTGACGCCCGGGCTGGTGTCCTCGCTCCTGAACACCCTGCACCACGGTCTGGCCCGCGTCTCGGCGAAGTCGGCGACCGTGGCCGTCGGCACCACCGCGACACTCGCCGTCGTCATCGGTGTGACGGTCCATCAACTACCGCCGCACGCCCATGGAACCGACCCGGCACAGGGCCCGGAGCCGACCGCAGGAGCCCCGCACCAGCCGGGCCGCGCCTTGTCCGGCACGACACCGTCCGCCACCCCGACGACCGCGTCCCGGTCCTACGCCGGCGTCACCACCGCCGACTACTACGTCGCCCCCACCGGGGACGACACGAACCCCGGCACCCTTGCCCGGCCCTTCGCCACGATGACCCGGGCCGTCGCCAAGGCCCGCCCGGGCCAGACGGTCGCCGTCCGCGGCGGTACCTACCACCCCGCCAGGACGATCACCCTCACGTCCTCCGGCACGGCCGGGCACCGGATCACGGTGAGCAACTACCGTGACGAGAAGCCCGTGTTCGACGGGTCGGGCATCCCGGCCACCGCCGGCACTTTCATCGCCCAGAGCGGCGGACACGTCACCGTGCAGGGCATCGAGATCGTCAACTCCCCAGGGAACGCGTACGTCTGCACGTCCTGCCACGACGACGTCCTCGCCCGGCTCGGCGTGCACGGCAACGCGCGGACGGGACTCGTGCTCCACGGCGCCGGGACCCACGACAACCTGATCCTCGACAGCGACTTCTACGACAACCACGAGACCGGGTCCACCGGCGGATACGTCGACGGCCTGGTCCTCAACGACGGCTCCGGCAGCGGAAACCGGGTCCGGGGATGCCGGATCTACGACAACTCGGGCGACGGCATGGACCTCAGCGGGTTCGGCGACGCCGTGACCGTCGAGCACAGCTGGGCCTTCGGCAACGGCGTCAACCGATGGGGCATCGCCACCTTCTCCGGCGGGGGCAGCGGGTTCAAACTCGGCGGCGACGCGGGGCTCCAGGTCGCACACGTCGCCTCGAACAGTGCTGCCTGGGACAACGCGGGCTTCGGATTCACCGAGACCGGCGGCTCGGGAACACCCCGGCTGACCAACGACACCGCCTACCACAACGGCGCGGCGGGCTTCGCCTTCGTCTCCTCCGCCGCGATCCTCCGGCGCAACCTCGCCCTGGCGAACCACCCCGACGACTGGCTGGGCGGCCAGGCCCGGCACACCGGCAACTCCTGGGACCAGCCCGGCTGGACGGCGGCGGCACTGCACACCGCCGACGCCGACTCGGCGACCGCCCCACGCCGTCGCGACGGGCAACTGCCCACCATGTCCTTCCTCGGCAACAGCAAGGACCCCTCCGTCGGTGCGGTGTTGACATCCTGATCAGTGGTTTGGCTCTGCCTGGGATTCCGCGGTAACAGGATTCGCCACCGGCGGCCCGTGATGATCAGGGTCGGGATTTCCCGCGGTCCGAATGGCGCTTCACCGGCGGCTGTCTTCCCGTCGTCTGCCCAATGCGCCGCTCCGGGCGCGGCTACTCAAGGTATTCGCGCGTGACGCGTGGAGTGTCCGGTGCACAATAAAAGGGAGTGCCGTGCAGTCGGCCCATGAGCTCACTGACGGCGGCTCCTGCCGTGCAGAGAGAAGGAACGATGAGCGAGCATGGTGTCGCCTCGGCCACGCGGTGGGCACGCTGCTGACCGGCGTCCTTCCGGCCTCGGCCCGGAGCTGCCTTGCCGAGGCGAGCCACTGGCGCGGCCTCCTTCACATACGGCATCGGGACGTTCACAGCGTGGCGCTGGAGCTGGAGGCGCATCCGCTGCTGGACCTGACGGGGGGAACCCAGTGGTTTCTGACGGCCACGGTGCCGGAGCCGGCGGCGCAGTTGCGACGGCGGGCGCTGGAGCAGTTCCCCGTTCCGATGGCGCTCTTCGATCAGGACGGGCTCGCTGTGTCCGTGAACTCGGCCAGGGAAACGGCGATGGGCAGGCCTGCGTCGGTCCTGGTGGGCCGACGGGTGGGGGAGTCGGGCCGCGGGCTGCGACGGCTGCCGGGCTTCGAGGGGCTCGACGACGCGGTCGTGCGGGTCCTGAACACGGGTGAGCCGATGCCGTACGAGGCATGGCTGCGCGCGCCCGGCGAGCCCCGGGAGCACGCGTGGCTCGTGTCCCTCAGCCCGCTCAGGGACGACGCGGGCGAAGTGCGGGATCTCTGCCTGGCGGCGATGGACAGCACGGAGCAGTTCCTGGCCCGCCGACGGCTGAGCGTGCTCAACGAGTCCAGCGTCCGGATCGGCTCCACCTTGGATGTGGCGCGCACCGCCGAGGAGCTGGCGGAGGTGTGCACGGATCATTTCGCCGACTTCGTCATCGTGGACCTGCTGAACTCGGCGCTGGCCGGTGAGGAAGAAGTCCCCCTGCCCGGCGCCGGACCCCTGGTCTTCCGCCGCACCGCTCAGCGGTCCGTGCTGGAAGGATGCGTCGGCCGGACGCCGGTGCGCGAGGCGCTCAAGCGGCTCCAGTACGAGCGCCTCATCACGACCTACCCCCGGCGCGGCACCTTCGCCACCGAGGTCAACATCACGGACCTCGCCCACATCTCCGAGGTGCGCCAGGAGCTGGAACCCCTGGCCGCCGCCCAGGCGGCCCGCCGCGCCACCGCCGCGAACCGCGCGACGCTCACGGCCGTCCTGCGGGAGCTGGAGAGCGTCGAGCCTCGGCACTACGCCGCTGCCGAGCTCATGCTCCTCGACCTTCACGTCCACCGCAGCATCTACGCCGCCACGCACAACCCGTACCTCGAGGACACCCTCGTTCACTACGGCAACCTGGCCACCCGCATCTGGTGCCTGTTCGTCGACCGGCTGCCCGACATGGCCGGCCACGTCGGAGAACACGGCCCGCTGATCGAGGCGATCGTCGCCGGTGACCCCGACAAGGCGGCGCAACTCGCCCGCGGTCATGTCGACGGCTTCGAACGGGCCATTCGCGACGCCATCTGACCTCTGGGAAGCGTGACGATGTATTGGCCGTACAGCCGTGCTGCGTCCGTGCCACCCCCGGTAGACAGCTGCACGTGCGATCACGCAGTGGCTCCGGTTGCATACTGGACCACATGGCACGCGAGCAGCGGAGCGTCGGTGGCAGTGGGCTGGGGATCTTCCTGAGGACCCGTCGAGCGCAGGTGACGCCCGAGGACGTCGGCCTGGCGGCGGGCGCCGGGCTGCGGCGTACGTCGGGGCTGCGCAGGGAGGAGCTGGCCACGCTGGCCGGGGTCAGCGTGGACTACTACGCGCGTCTGGAACGCGGCCAGGAGACCAACCCCAGCCCGGCGGTCGTCGACGCTCTTGCCCGTGCCCTACGGTTGGACTCGCACGCGCACGAACATCTGCGCGCCCTCGCCGAGCGTGCCGACCGGAGGCTCCCGCCCGCGCCTGCGACCGCTGTTCCCGACCGGACCCTGCGGCCCGACATCGAGCTGATGCTGGAGAGCCTGCGCCCCAACCCCGCGTACGTGATCAGCCGCACCATGGACATCCTCGTCGGCAACCCCGGCTCGGTCCGCCTGTTCGCGGGGACGGAGGACTGGCCTGCCGAGAGGCGCAACGCCCTGCGCTACCTCTTCCTGGACCCCCATGCGCCGAAGCTGTTCGCCGACTGGGACGAGCAGGTCCGCACCTGCGTCGGCCGCATCCGTGCCCTGGCCGGCACCGAACCGGACGCCCCGGGCCTGGCCCAGCTCATCGACGAACTCACCCTGGAAAGCCCGGAGTTCGTGCACCGCTGGACGGACTACGACGTACAGCCCCACCCGCGCGGCGACAAGACCTTCCACCACCCGGAGGTCGGCGACCTCACCCTCGGCTACCAGTCCATGCAACTCGACGGCACGCCCGGCCACCGCCTCGTCGTGTTCTTCGCCGAACCCGGCACCCCCGACCACGAGAAAATGCTTCTCCTCGACAGGGCAGCCACCGAGCCTGCCGCGGAACCCGTCGAGGAGAAGCAGGGCTGATGCCCGCCGGTCAGGGCTTGACGAGAACCTTCAGCGCCTTGCGGTCCGCCATGGCGCGATAGGCGTCCGGGGTGTCATCCAGGCCGACGGTGCGGTCGAAGACCCGGCCCGGCTCGATCCTCCCCTCCAGGATGTCGGGCAGCAGCTCCTCCATGTAGGCGCGGGCTGGGGCCACTCCGCCGGTGATCGTGACGTTCTTCGCGAAGTCCATGAAGCCGAAGGGGATCTCGCCGTACTGCGGTACGCCGACCCGGCTGATCGCGCCGCCCGGGCGAACCACACCGAGGCCCATCTCGAGGGCCGACAGGGCGCCGACGCATTCGAGCACGGCGTGGGTGCCCATGCCGCCGGTCAGTTCCCGCACGCGGGCGATGCCTTCCTCGCCGCGCTCGGCAACGACCTCGGTGGCCCCGAACTCGACGCCCAGGTCGGTGCGGTCCTTGTGCCGGCCCATCAGGATGATCCGCTCGGCACCGAGCCGCTTGGCGGCCAGGACCGCTGACAGGCCGACCGCGCCGTCGCCGATCACGGTGACGGTGGTGCGCTCGTTGACACCGGCCTTGACCGCGCTGTGGTGGCCGGTGCACAGCACGTCGGAAAGGGACAGGAGCGACGGCAGGAGGGCGGAGTCCTCGGCCACCGGCACCTTGACCAGGGTGCCCTGGGCCTGCGGGACGCGGACCGCCTCGCCCTGGCCGCCGTCGACCCCGTTCGGGCCCCACTGGCCGCCGTGCGGACAGACCACGTGCAGGCCTTCCTTGCAGAAGACGCAGGTGTTGTCCGCCCACAGGAAGGGCGCGACCACCAGGTCACCGGCCTTCACCCCGGACACCTGGGAGCCGGTCTCCTCGACGATGCCGAGGAACTCATGCCCCATCCGCCGGCCCTGCTCGGTGGCCGGCATGGAGGCGTACGGCCACAGGTCGCTGCCGCAGACACAGGCGAGTACCACCCGGACGATCGCGTCGGTGGGGTTCTGGATCTTCGGGTCGGGGACGTCCTCCACACGGACGTCGCCGGCGCCGTACATCACTGTTGCGCGCATGAGATTTCCGATCTTGCTTGAATCGCTTGATTTGAAGGGGAGTTGGTGGAGTGTCGGCCGATCAGTAGCGGCCGCCCTCCGGGGTGGGCAGGGCGTCCAGCTCGGTCAGGTCCGACGCGCTGAGCTCCACGTCCGCAGCGCCCGCATTGTCGAGCAGGTACTTCGGGGTCTTGGTCCCGGGAATCGGGATGACGTGCTCGCCTCGGGTCAGCACCCAGGCGAGCGCGACCTGCGCCGGACTGGCGCCGATCCGCTCGGCGATCTCCCGCACCTTGCCGACGAGGGCAAGGTTGGTGCGCAGCGCCGCCTGCTGGAAGCGGGGCAGCGCACGGCGGAAGTCGTCGGCCGGCAGGTCGTCGAAGGAGGCGAACCGGCCGGTGAGGAAGCCTCTGCCCAGAGGCGAGTACGGCAGGAAGGCGATGCCCTGCTGCCGGCAGTACGGCAGCACCTCGTCCAGCCAGTCGCGGGTCCACAGCGACAGCTCGGACTGGACCGAGGTCACCGGGTGAATGGACTGGGCCCGCTTGATCTGCTCGACCGTGACCTCGGACAGGCCGATGTGCCGGGCCTTGCCCGCTGCCACCGTCTCGGCGAGGGCTCCCCAGGTCTCCTCGATCGGTACGTCGGGGTCCACTCGGTGCAGCTGGTAGAGGTCGACGTGGTCGGTGCCGAGCCGCGCCAGGCTCTCGTCGATCGAGAGCCGTACGTGTTCGGGGCGGCCGTCGGGGCCCCGGACGGGCCTGCCCTCGGAGTCCCGGGAGAGCAGGCCGACCTTGGTGGCCAGCACCGCGCGGTCGCGGCGGTCCCTGAGCGCCCGGCCGACCAGTTCCTCGTTGGTGAGCGGGCCGTACACGTCCGCCGTGTCGATCAGGGTCATGCCGAGGTCGAGGGCCTGGTGGATCACCGCGACGGAGGTGGCGTCGTCGCGTGGGGTTTTCGTGTCGTAGGCATGGGTCATGCCCATGCAGCCCAGGCCCAGGACGCCGAGCTCGGGGCCGCCGGGGCCCAGTGTGGTGGTACGCATGACTGTTGCTCGGCCTCCTGCTAGCCGTTGTCCTGGTGTTCGACGATGTCCTTGAGCTGGGTGATTGCGCTCATCGCGCTGGGCCATCCGGCGTAGAAGGCCAGGTGGGTGATGGCCTCGACCAGTTCGTCCTTGGTGAGTCCGTTCTCCAAGGCCCGGCGCAGGTGGTTGCCAAGCTGCTCGGGGCGGTACAGGGCCGCGAGGGTGGTGACGGTGATCAGGCTGCGGTCGCGGGGGGACAGGCCCGGACGCTCCCAGATGTCCCCGAACAGCACGTCGTCGGTCAGCTCGACCAGCTTCGGGGCGAAGGCGCCGAGTGCCTTCTGGGCGGGGGTCGGCTCGTCTGCCATGTGTGAGCTCCTTGGATCATGCGCGCCACTTCTGTGGGGGAAGGGCGCCTGCGCTCGTGGGAGATTCGGGTCAGAGGTTGATCAGTTGGCTCATCTCCGCTTCGAGGCGGTCGCCCGCGGCCGGAGTGAGGCGGTTGAGCTTGTCGAGCTGGTCAGCGGTCAGCTCCACCCCGTCTGCGGCGGTGTTCTCCTCGACACGGGAGACTCGCTTGGTGCCCGGTATGGGGACGATGTCGTCGCCCTGCGCCAGCAGCCAGGCCAGGGCCACCTGCGCCGGGGTGGCACCCACCTCCGTGGCCACCGCCTCCACCTCGTCGACGAGCGCCAGGTTGCGCCGGAAGTTCTCCTCGGTGAAGCGCGGGTTGGTCAGGCGCCTGTCGGTGGCGTCGAACTGGTCGGTGGAGCGGATCTTGCCGGTCAGGAAGCCGCGGCCGATCGGCGCCCACGGGACGAGGCCGATGCCGAGTTCCCGCAGCAGGGGCAGGATCTCCGCCTCGACGTCCCTCGTCCACAGGGAGTACTCCGTCTGCAGGGCGGCGACGGGATGGACGGCGTGGGCTCGGCGGATCGTGCCGGGGCCGGCCTCGGACAGTCCGATGTGGCGGATCTTGCCCTGGGTGACGAGCTCGGCGAGGGCACCCACCGTCTCCTCGATCGGCGTGTTCGGGTCGACCCGGTGCTGGTAGTACAGGTCGATGTGGTCGGTGCCGAGCCGCCTGAGGGAGCCCTCGACCGCTGCCCGCACGTTCGCCGGACTGCTGTCGGCCGTGCCGCGCACGGCGTCGCCACCGGCGGTGTGCGAGACCAGGCCGAACTTCGTCGCCAGTACGACGTGGTCCCGGCGGCCCCGGACGGCCCGTCCGACAAGCTCCTCGTTGACGAAGGGCCCGTAGATCTCGGCCGTGTCGATGAGGGTGACACCCAGATCGAGGGCGCGGTGGATGGTGCGGATGGACTCGGCGTCGTCCGTGCCGTGGCCGGTGTAGACGCCGCTCATCCCCATCGCGCCCAGACCGATCCGGGAAACGTCCAAATTGCCTAGCTTGATGTGCTTCACGGTTACCGATTCCTTCGTTGGCGGAACGCTCGCGGATGCTTTCGTGCTCCGTTCCGGCGCTCACGTACGTGTCAGGACCGGCGTAGCAAGGAGTCCGGACCATGGGGTCGACGAAACAGAGATCCGCTACGTGATTCAGCCTGCCTGCCCGGTGCTCCGCGTGGCAGGCCGCGTCGTGCCGGGCAGTGACGTTCCGTGCTGTGACAGGGCACCCCACGAGGCTGCCAGGCAGGTCACAGGCCCGGCAGACTGGACGGTATGACACGTGAGCAGCAGCCTGCCGGTGGTGGCACCGAACTGGGGCGTTACCTGCGGGCCCGCCGGGCCCAGGTGACCCCCGCCGAGGCGGGGCTGTCCCCCGGCGCCGGACTGCGCCGCACCCCGGGGCTGCGCCGCGAGGAGCTGGCGACCCTGGCCGGGGTCAGCATCGACTACTACGCCCGGCTGGAGCGCGGCAAGGAGACCCGCCCCAGCGCGTCGGTCGTCGACGCCCTGGCCCGCGTCCTGCTGCTGACCGAGGACGAACACGAGCACCTGCGCAGCCTCGCCGTCCGTGCCGCCCGGACAGCGCCCGAACCTCCCGTCGCACCCAGCAGGACCGTGCGGCCCGGTGTCACGCTGATGCTGGAGAGCCTTCGTCCGGGCCCCGCGTATGTCGCCAGCCGCACCAACGACCTGCTGGCCTGGAACCCCGGCGGGCTGGCGTTGTTCGCGGGTATCGAGGACTGGCCGGTCAAGCAGCGCAACCTCGCCCGCTACGCCTTCCTCCACCCCACCGCGCGCGAGCTCTTCGACGACTGGGAGCACACCCTGCGCGGCTGCGTCGCCCGCCTGCGCGCCCTGGCCGGCACCGACCCCGACGCGCCCGACCTGGCTGCGCTCGTCGGTGAACTCCTGCTCAAGAGCCCGGAGTTCGCCCGCTTGTGGGAGCGCTACGAGGTCAGGGCGCATGCGTTCGGCCGCAAGACCTACCACCACCCCGGCGTCGGGACCTTCACGCTCGGCTACCAGGGGATGCAGATGGAGGGCACCCCCGGTCATCGCCTGGTCACCTACCACGCCGAGCCCGGGACCCCTGCCCATGACGCGCTCGTCCTCCTGGACCTGACCGCGCAGAAGCCGGCCGGGCGCGACACCCGGCCGCCCCAGGGGGCAGGGCCGGCGGCCACATCGGACGAGGCACCCTCTTCTTCGCCCAGGCACGGTGCGTCGGGACAGGAGGAGTGAGTGCTCCGGTCCGCATGACACCGTCGTCGCGGCATCGGCGTACCCCCGCACTCACACGGCCTGGTCCCAGTGGTGGCCCTCCCAGAGGATCAGCGCGAGCAGCACCAGGAGCGCGGACACGAGTGCCGCCGCTCCGCTGAGGTGCAGCGCGGCAGGAGGTGCAACGGCGGCGACGGCGAGTGCGGCCCACAGCCGGGCCTGTGGCCAGGCACCGGCGAGCGTGCGGTGGAAACAGGCAAGCCCGGCCAGGTACAGGGAGATACCGAGCGGCAGGAGCAGGGCCGGAACACCGTGCGACGCATGGTGGAACTCGTCGATGGACTTCTCCATCCCGACCGACGCGACCGCGATGCCGAAAACGATCACGAAGTACGAGTACCCGAAGGAGTAGACGGCGACCCGGGGCCGCCGGTCCGCCGGGACCCGTTCGAGGCGGGCCTCGCTCTCGCGCTCCTCACGGCCGAAGTAGAGCCACCACATCGCCGCACTCAGCGCCAGTACGAGAAGCGCACCCGTGATCATCGTGGTCACCTCGCTCTCCTCCGAGGCCACGGCTCCCACCTCGGCGATCGACTCGCCGAGCACGATGATCACGGCGAGTCCGTGTCGCTCCACGAAGTGTCCGACCCCCACGGTGAACTCGCCGACCCCGGTGACGATGGGCGTCGCCAGCACCATGGCCAGGGCCAGCAGCCACAGCCAGGGCCGTACATCCGGCGGCACCAGCCCGGCGGCCAGGACGACGAGGGCCATGACCACGTTCAGCGGTCCGACGCGCAGGATGCCGCGATGCCCCGACGTGCCGATGAACCCGACGAGGTGGATGACGACCACGAGGAGGTAGCTCGCGCCGAACAGCCAAGCCCACGGGCCGCGTTCGGTCACCTTCGGCACGGTGATCGACATGACGAAGAACCCCGCCGTGCCGGTCAGGAGGAGCAGTCGGGGGCCGGTGCGGTCCAGGTCGAGCGTGTTGGTCAGCCAGGCGTAGCCCCCGTACATCCACCAGATGATCGACAGCAGCGTGACCACCCGGCCGAGGCCGACGAGCGTCGGAGACTCGTTGAGCACTGACGCGACCTGCGTGATCGTGAAGACGAAGACCAGGTCGAAGAAGAGCTCCAGCGGCCGGACGGACTCCACAGTGCCCTGGTCCGCCGCGCCGGGCTCGATTCCCTCATCGGTCACGGCGGCGATTGTGCCAACGCGAGCGCCGACACACCGGTCGGCCGGGGCGTCGCCCGCGTGTCACCGGTCCCGAACTGCTGACGGGGAGCATTTCCCGGTCCACCACGCCCTCCACTGAGCCTGAACTGTGTTGCTCACACGACCAGTCGTCCAGTCTTCCGAAGCTGTGGCCTCAGGAGTGCACATCTGGGGTGCCCTGTCACACCACGGAACATCACTGCCTGGCACGACACGGCGTTCCACACGGCGGCCGAAACCAACAGGCTGAAGGCATGTCGGCCCTGAAGGAGAAGATCGCGACCGCGACCGTGCTGGGGCTCTCTGTCTCCGCGTCGGTCGCCGGGTGCGCGAACACGGACACCGATGCCACGGGATCAAGCAGGAGTCCCATGTACAAGAACGGCGACTACAGCGCGACCGGGCAGTACGGAAGCGGTCCGTCGAGCATCACCGTGTCACCCTCGACGACGGGGCGATCACCTCGGTCGCCGTCACCCCGCACGCGACGGATCCGACCTCGCGCGACTACCAGGAGCGCTTCGCCGACGCGGTCCCACGGCTCGTCGTCGGCAAGGCCATCGACGACGTGCATCTGGACCACATCGCCGGTTCGAGCCTCACCCCCGACGGGTTCAACGCCGCGCTCGGGCGGATCAAGGACGAGGCCGCCGGCTGACCCGCAGTACGCAGTACGCGACGAGTAGCACCCCCATCTTCCCCCCAGCAGCAAAGACGAGAGAGTGGGCATGTCTACCGAGCTTCCCAATTCGCCTCCTCCCCCCGCAGAGCCCTCACAAGCACCCTCGCGCCGTACTTTCATCGCGGCGTCCACCGCCGTCGGCGGCGCGGTCGCGGCGGGCGCCCTGGTCGCGGGACCGGCCCCGCTGGGCGCCCAGGACGCTGTCGCCGCCGACGGGCCGCCCAACGGCGAGGTCTCGCTGACCGTCAACGGAAAGCGGCACACCCTCACGATCGACAACCGGACCTCCCTCCTCGATCTGGTGCGCGAACATCTCGGACTCACCGGCTCGAAGAAGGGCTGCAACGCCGGTGCGTGCGGGGCATGCACGGTTCTGGTGGACGGCCGCCGGGTCAACTCCTGCCTGACGCTGGCGGTCCGCCTCAATGGTGCCGAGGTCACCACGATCGAGGGTCTCGCCCGGGGCGACCGACTGCATCCCCTGCAGGAGGCGTTCGTCGAGCAGGACGCCTTCCAGTGCGGCTTCTGCACCCCGGGCCAGATCATGTCCGGCGTCGCCTGCATCGACGAGGGCCACACCCGCTCCGCCGACGAGATCCGGGAGTGGATGAGCGGCAACATCTGCCGCTGCGGCTGCTACGTCAAGATCGTGCGGGCGGTCGAACAGGCCGCCGCGGGCGGGAAGTGAGAGCCCATGCATCCCTTCTCGTACACGAAGGCCGCCGACACCCGTGAAGCCCTCAACGCGGGCCGCAGCGGGGGCCGTTACATAGCCGGCGGCACCACTTTGGTCGACCTGATGCGGGAGACGGTCGAGCGCCCCGGCACGCTGGTGGACATCAGTGCCCTGCCCCTGCGCCAGATCACGGTCACCGAGCGCGGAGGCCTCAGGATCGGCGCGCTGGTGCGGATGGGTGAGGCCGCCGCGCACCCGAAGGTGCGCACCACCTACTCGGTGATCTCGCAGGCGCTGGAGCTGAGCGCGTCGGCTCAGCTGCGCAACATGGCCACTATCGGCGGCAACATCATGCAGCGCACCCGCTGCACGTACTTCCGGGATGTGACCGCCGCCTGCAACAAGCGCGAGCCCGGCTCCGGTTGCGCCGCGCTGGAGGGCTTCAACCGCAGCCACGCGATCCTGGGCACCTCCGACCAGTGCGTGGCCACCCACCCCTCCGATGTCGCCGTCGCCTTCGCGGCGCTGGAGGCGACCGTGCATCTGCTGGGCCCGGACGGAAAGGAACGGAGCGTCGCCTTCGCCGACTTCCTGTTGCAGCCGGGTAGTACCCCGAACCGTGAACAGGCCATTCGGACAGGCGAGTTGATCACCGCGGTGGAGGTCCCGGCCCTGCCCCGTCCGCTCAGGTCCGGCTACCTGAAGGTCCGTGACCGGCAGTCGTACGAGTTCGCCCTGACGTCGGCGGCCGTCGCCCTCCATATCCGTGGTGGGGTGATCCGCGAGGCGAAGGTCGCGGCGGGAGGAGTCGGCACCGTGCCGTGGAAGCTGCCGAAGGTCGAGCAGCACCTCATCGGCGAACGCCCCTCGGCCAGTCTGTGGACCGCGGCGGCCGAGCAGGCCTCGGACGGAGCCCACCCCCTTCAACACAACGGCTTCAAGGTCGAGTTGCTCAAACGGACCGTCGAACGCCAACTGCGCATCGTAGGAGGCGACGCATGAGCCCCCAACCGCAAGCCGCCGTCGGCGCCCCGCTGTCGCGGGTCGACGGCCGCCTCAAAGTCACCGGCCAGGCCGACTACGCCGCCGACCGCCCCCAAGCTCGAACAACCTCGCTCGGGGGGACCCCCATCATCCAAGGCGTGGTCCACGCGGTCGTCGTCGACAGCAGCATCGCCGTCGGGCGGATCACCGCGATCGACACGACCGCCGCCGAGGCCCAGCCAGGCGTCCTGAGGGTCATCACCCACCTCAACGCCCCGACCTTGCCGTACCGGGACAACGCCGGCTCCAACAACCCGCCCGGCAGGCGGCTTCGGGTCTTCCAGGACGACCGGGTCCTCTTCCACGGCCAGCCCGTCGCCGTCGCCGTGGCCACGACCCTGGAGGCCGCGCAGCACGCGGCGAGCCTGGTCCAGGTGACCTACGACGCCCAGGACTCGTCGACCGACATCAGCGCCCCGGACAACCCGACGAACACGCCCCAGACCTACACGCGCGGTGACGCCCAGACGGCCCTGGCCTCCGCCGCCGTACGGCTGGAGATGACGTACCGGCCGGCCCGCAACCACCACAACCCGATGGAGCCGCACGCCACCACCGCCCGCTGGGACGGTGACCAGCTCACCGTCTGGGACAAGACGCAGTGGGTCATCGGTGGCACGCAGACCGAACTCGCCGCCGTGTTCGGGATCCCGGTTGCGTCGGTGCGGGTCATCGCGCCATTCGTCGGCGGGGGGTTCGGCAGTGGACTGCGCACCTGGCCGCATGTCACGGTCGCCGCGCTGGCCGCGCGGGAGACGGGCCGGCCCGTCAAGCTCGTACTGACGCGCAGGCAGCAGTACTTCGGGGCGGGCTACCGGCCCGCCTACGAGTACGCGGTGCGCCTGGGCAGTGACGGCAACGGGCGCGTGACCGCCATGACCCACGACATCCGGTCCGAGACCTCCACTTACGAGAACTTCGCGGAACGCGGCATCCTGCCCCTGGGGCAGACCCTCTACAACACGCCCAACGTCAGCCAGACGTACCGGACCGTGCCGCTGGACGTGAACACCCCGGTGGCCATGCGCGGCCCCGGCTTCGCCACCGCCGCGTACGCCATCGAGTCCGCGATGGACGAACTCGCCCATGAACTCGGCATCGACCCGATCGAGTTGAGACTGCGCAACGAACCGGAGGCGGACCCCTCCAACGGGCAGGCGTTCTCCACTCGTCGGCTGCGTGACTGCTACACGACCGGCGCCCGCGAGTTCGGGTGGAGCGCTCGCAACCCCACGCCCCGCTCGACCCGCGACGGCGACTGGCTGATCGGGACGGGAATGGCCACGGGGATGTACCACACCCTGCGTGCCGCCGCTCAGGCATCGGTGCGGCTGGACGCCGACGGCACCGCCCTGGTCCAGTCCGCCACGATCGACATGGGCCCGGGCACCTACACCTCCATGACCCAGGTCGCCGCCGACGGCCTCGGCCTGCCCATGCGCAGGGTGACCTTCCGGCTCGGCGACTCCGTCATGCCGAACGCCCCCCTGCACGGCGGCTCCCTGACCATGGCCAGCGTCGGCTCCGCCGTCCAGAACGGCGCCGACCAGCTTCGGCAGCAGGCGATCCAACTCGCCGTAGGAGACGAGCAGTCACCCCTGTACGGCGCCGACGCCAACAGCGTCGTCGTACAGAGCGGGCGAATGTACGTGAGCGGTGATCCCTCTCGCGGGGAGACCTACGAGCGGCTGCTGGCCCGCAACAGCCGCGACAGCCTGGAGGTCCTCGGGTCCTACTCCCCGGCACAGTCGCGGTTCACCATCGACGCCTACGCCGCGGTGTTCGCCGAGGTCGCCGTGGACGCCCGGCTGGGCCTGGTGCGCGTGCGGCGGATGCTCGGCGTGTACGACGCAGGCCGGATCATCAGCCCGAAACTCGCCGACAGCCAGGCTCTCGGCGGCATGGTCGGCGGCATCGGCCAAGCCCTGTTGGAGCACACGGTCACCGACCACCGGGACGGGCGGATCGTCAACGCCAACCTGGCCGACTACCTGGTCCCGGTCAACGCCGACGTGCCCGACCTGCGGGCCATCTACCTCGACGGCGAGGACCGCGAGGCCGACCCGATCGGCGTCAAGGGCCTGGGCGAGGTGGTGCTGGTCGGCGTGGCACCGGCCATCGCCAACGCGGTCTTCCACGCCACCGGCCGCCGCGTCCGCGACCTGCCCATCACCGCCGACGCCCTTCTCTGAACGGTCACCAGACTGTCCGGCAGCCGGACCACGCCCGGCACCGGACACCAGGTCCGCCGCCGCGGGCACCATCCCCCGGCGCGGCGGCGGCCCGCCCACCCCCACGCCCAACGGAGACCTGTCCATGCTCAACATCGCGACCACGCTGTACGACTGGTGCCGTGCAGGCCGCTCCTTCGCCCTCGCCACGGTCGTCCACGTCAGCGGCAGCGCCCCACTTCCTCCGGGCACCGCGCTGGCCGTGGACACCGAGGGCACCGCGGTCGGCAGCATCTCCGGAGGCTGTGTGGAGGGCGCCGTCTACGACCTCTGCACGCAGGTGCTCGCCGACTGCAGTGCTCCCGTACGGACGCGCTTCGGCTACTCCGACGAAGATGCCTTCGCCGTCGGTCTGACCTGCGGCGGCGAGATCGACGTCCTCGTGCAGCGCGTCGATCCCGCCGCCCAGCCGCAGCTCACAGCCGCTCTCGAAGCGGCGGCGCGACGCCGGTCCACCGCTGTGGCCCATGTCGTGGACGGCCCCGGTGAACTCCTCGGCCACACCCTGCACGTCAGCCACCAGACCTTCGACGGCACCCTGGGCAGCGCGGACACGGACCGGGCCGTCACCGCACAGGCCCGCGCACTGCTGCGGGCGGGCCGCACTGCCCGTATCGAGGTCGGCGGCGACGCCGGCACCTGCCCGCAGCGGCTGTCCGTCCTGGTCCACACCCGCGCGCCCCGCCCCCGCATGCTGATCTTCGGCGCCACCGACTTCGCCGCCGCGCTCAGCCGCGCCGGGAGTTTCCTCGGCTACCACGTCACCGTCTGCGACGCGCGCCCCGTCTTCGCCACCGCCACCCGCTTCCCGTACGCCGACGAGGTCGTCACCGACTGGCCGCACCGCTACCTCGCGGCCACCGAGGTCGACATCCGCACCGCCGTCTGCGTCCTCACCCACGATCCCAAGTTCGACATCCCCCTGCTGCGGCTGGCCCTCGGCCTCCCGGTCGGCTACGTCGGGGCGATGGGCTCTCGGCGCACCCACGACCACCGCGTCGACGCCCTGCGCGAAGCCGGCGTACCGCAGAACCTGCTCGCCCGCCTGCGCTCCCCGATCGGCCTCGACCTCGGCGCCTCCACCCCTGAGGAGACGGCCGTCTCCATCACCGCGGAGATCATCGCCCACACCAACCACGGCACCGGTCTACCTCTGTCGGACGGCACCGACCCCATCCATCACCCGACTCCCCGCAGTCATGTCCCGGCCGGCCTCGGGGCCGCGTGACCGCCGGGCTCGCCCGGCCTTCGACCATTTTCCCCCCCAACGAACCACCCCCACAAACAAACGGAGCACCACCATGCGCACGGCAGACATATCCAGGCAGGGCCTCGTTCTCGCCGCCACAGCACTCGTGCTGGCCGCGACCCTCCCCACCGCCGCCGAAGCCGCCGCGTCGACTCCTCCCAGCGGCCACTACACCGGCAGCCTCAGCGACGGGGCGACCTGGATCGCCGACGTCCCCGAGCAGTGGAACGGCACCGTCCTGCTCTACAGCCACGGCTTCGGCCACCTCGAACCCCGCGACGCGCCCAACGGCTCCAACCAGGCCCTCCTCGACGCGGGATACGCGCTCGTCGGGTCCTCGTACAACCCGAACGGCCCGCTGTGGGCGCTCAACGACGCAGAACGCGACCAGTTCGCCACGCTGACGGCCTTCCGGTCCACGATCGGCCGCGCCGAGCGGGTGATCTCCGTCGGCCAGTCCATGGGTGGTCTGATCAACTCCCAGATCGCCCGGGACGGCGCCGGACGGATCGACGGCTCCCTCAACGTCTGCGGCCTCGTCGGCGGCGGGATCGACGTGGCCAACTACCAGCTCGACGGCCAGTACACCATCGCCACCCTGCTCGACCCGGACCACGACCACCACCTGGCCGGCTTCACCAGCCTCACGCAGCCCGCCCAGGTCGCCGCCCAGCTCACCGACGTCGTCACCGCCGCCCAGAAAACCCCCGAGGGCCGCGCACGGCTCACCCTCGCCGCCGCCTACCTCAACCTGCCCGGCTGGCCTGACGACAAGACTCCGTCCGGCACGCCCGGCACCGCACCGACCGACTACCTCCCCTCGCTGCTCTCGTTCTTCACCGGCGCCCGCTACTCGATCGAGCAGTCGGCCGGCGGCAACGTCTCCTGGAACGCCGGAGTCGACTACACCGCGCTCCTGAAGAAGTCGGCCCACGCCGACGAGGTCCGCAAGACCTACCGGGCCGCCGGACTCGACCTCCACAAGGACCTGGCCACGCTCACCCGCAACGCGCACATCACGGCGGACCCGCAGGCCCTGGCCCATGCGCGACGGACCTCGACCACCGGCCAGGGACTGGCCGTCCCCCTCCTCGACATCCACAACAACGTCGACGAGATCGTGCCCGCAGAACACGAGACCGCCTTCCGCACCCGCATCAAGGCCGCCGGTGACAGCGCCCTGCTCCGGCAGGCGTACGTCGACAGGGCCGGGCACTGCAACTTCACCCCCGCCGAGATCGTGGCAGGCGTCAACACGGTCAACGAGCGTGTAACCACGGGCCGTTGGGGCGCGACCGCGACCACCGCGGCGCTCCAGGCCAGTGCCGAGGCCCTGCACCTCGACGGCGGGGCCGCTTTCGTCGACGACAAGCCGGGCCAGTTGGTCGGTGTTCGCGAGGGGATCACGCGCTGACAGCGGATCGCGATTGCCCGGTCAACGACTGAGAGGAGCTTGGGCCGGGGGACGGACGGGATGCCTTCACTCGGGGGTGTGCACTGCCGCGAGCGCGTCGGCATACAGGCCACGAATGTCGGCATCGCCGTCCGCCTGGACCCATTCCTGGATCGCGGCGTCGGCGCAACCGAAGGCGGCGATGACGAGGGCGCGCGCTCGGGCGTCGGGGCCGTTGCTGTGAGTGTGGCCGAGGCGGGCGCGTACGTCGGGGATGAGCATGTCCTGCCACAGGAGCTGCTTCTCGAGGTGGCGGGCGCGCAGTGACGGGGTGCCCGTGAGCATGGCCTGGGCGCGGAGCGTGCGCTCGGGGTCGTTGACGAAACTGCTCAGCAGGAGCGCGACCGCATGGCTCAGGGCCTCCCAGGGCGACTCGTCCGCCGGACGGGCCCGAAGACCGTCGCGTACGCGCTCTCCGGCGCTGGTGAAGCTGCCGAGTACGACGTCCTCCTTGGTCGGGAAGTGCCGGAAGAAGCTGCTCCGTGAGACGCCGGCGCGGGCGGCGATCTGGTCGGCGGTGGTCTCGTCGAAGCCGTTGGCCAGGAACAGCTCCATCGCCGCGGCGGTGATCTCGGCGCGGACGGCGGCGCGCTGCCGCTCGCGCAGTGTCGGCTTGGCGATCGTCGCCCTGTCCTCCTGCATGAGGTCACCCTATCGGACCGCAATGCAATGTGGGACTGAGTGTCATGTAGGGTTTCAGTCTCGCATTCGTGATCGTCCGTTCCAAGGGAGGCCCCCATGCAGTACAGGACCCTCGGCCGCACCGGCGTCCAGGTCAGCTCGCTCGCACTCGGGACGATGAACTTCGGCGCGTTCGGCAACATCTCCGAGGCCGAGACGACCCCGATGGTGCGTCGCGCCCTCGACGCCGGCGTCAACCTCATCGACACGGCCGACGCCTACTCCGGAGGAGTCTCGGAGGAACTCGTCGGCAAGGCGCTCAAGGACGTCGACCGCGACTCGGTGGTGCTGGCCACGAAGTTCCGCCTGCCGGTGGGTGACATCAGCAGGCTGGGCGAGGCGAAGGGGCCGGACGTCATGAATCGGCAGGGCGGCTCACGCCGTTGGATCGTCAAGGCCGTCGAGGACAGCCTGCGCCGCCTCGGCACCGACCACATCGACCTCTACCAGATGCACCGTCCCGACCCGGCCACGGACATCGAGGAGTCCCTGTCAGCCCTCACCGACCTGCAACGCGCGGGCAAGATCCTCTACATCGGCTCGTCGACCTTCTCCGCCGCGGAGATGGTCGAGGCGCAGTGGACGTCCGAACGGCGCTCCCTGGCACGCTTCGTCACCGAACAGCCCCCATACTCGATCCTCGTCCGCGGTATAGAGGCCGACGTCCTGCCCACAGCACAGAATTACGGCATGGGCGTGCTCACATGGAGCCCCCTGGCGAGCGGATTCCTCTCGGGCAAGTACCGGCCGGGGGCCGAGGCGCAGCGGTCGCACCGGGACCGGTTGGCGGCCGGACGCCCGATGCCGCCCGCCAACGCCTACGACACCCTCAAGCGGGAGGCCGCCGAGAAGCTGTACATCCTGGCGAAGGAGCACGGCATGTCGCTGATCGAGATGTCCCTGGCGTTCGCGGCCGGTCACCCGGGTGTCACCAGCGTGATCATCGGTCCGCGGACACTGGAACATCTCGAAACGCAACTGCCCGCCAGCCACCGCACGCTGCCCGGCGAACTCCTTGACCGGATAGACGAGATCGTCGCCCCCGGCACCACAGTGAAGCCGGGCGACACTCACGCCGTCGTCCCCGCCCTGGAGAAGGCCAACCGCCGCCGCTGAGCCGGTGGCGATTCCCGTCGGATACTTCAGGCCGTCGGGTGGTGTCCCTGACGACCGGTCACAGGTGCTTGCCGAAGAACTCGGTGAGCTTCTCGGCGACCTGGGGAACGTACTCGGGATTCCAGTACAGGTCGATGTGGCTGGCGCCGTCGAGGACGACGAGCTCCTTGGGCTCCTTCGCCCGCTCGATCGCGTCCTGGCTCATGTAGAGCGTGTCGGCCTCGGAGCCGGCGATCAGCAGCAGCGGGCGCGGGGAGATCAGCTCGATCCCCTCGAACGGGAAGAACGCCATCTGCTGACTGAGGCTGGAGAGGGCGAACGTGCCCATGAACCGGGGGTTGGGGTCGATCTCGGAGTAGTACTTGTAGCCCTCCAGGTACATCGCGGGGATGGTGGAGAGGTCGTTCATGTCGAACTTGGGGTTGTCAGCGATGAGGGAGAACATCTCGACCTCCCCGCCGGCCGCCTCGCGCGTGCGGGCCTGGGCCGAGCGCCTGAGCAGGTCGCTGCGGTACTCCGCCGACTGAGCGCCGAGGGGGCCGACGCCGTCGCGGCGCGCGGAGCCGATGTTGAAGGTGCTCACGCCCGCGACGGCCTTGATCCGCAGCTCGGTCTGCGAGACGTTGACCGTGTAGCCGCCGCCCGCGCAGATGCCGAGGGCGCCGATGCGCTCCTCGTCCACGTCGGGGTGGATGCTCAGGAAGTCCACCGCGCGGCGGATGTCCTCGACCCGCGCCGAGGGGAACTCGGAGAAGTGCGGCTCGCCGCCGCTCTCGCCCTGGTACGAGGCGTCGAAGACCAGGGCGATGAAGCCCTGTTCGGCCAGCAGCTTCGCGTAGGTGGTGGGGACCTGCTCCTTGACCGCGCCGAACGGGTGGGTCACCACGATCGCGGGGTACTTCGTGCCCTGCTCGAAGCCGTCCGGCTTGAACAGGTTGCCGACCACCGTGTTGCCCTTGTTGGTAAAGGTCACTCGGTCCATTTTCAGGTCCTTTTCGTTCCAGGTTTTTCTGTCGCACGTGGGGCGGTCGACGGAGCGAGGGGTTCCCGGGCGCGCACGCGCCCACGCCCCGGTCCAGCCCCAGTCACCCGTACGTTTGTACGTCTGCGTCGGGGAGGCCGACGGACGGCTGCCGACGGGTGTTGCCGGTACGCGACCAGCCTCGTTGCCCCGGCCTCCGAGTGGCAGGCCCCACGGTGGCGTGGAGTACCGATCCGTGGTGTGACAGGGCACCCCACGTGTCTGCCGCGCAGGTCAGCGGGCCGGCGCGGTGCCGGGACGCTGAGGTCACCTACTTCCGGACGGTGGAAGGTCTTGGACTCGCGGGGGTGCCCCTTCACGTCGTAGCGTTCCCACAGACGGGCGAACTCCGGGCTCTTCAAGAGGAGTTCACCGACGAGCCGGGGCAGGTCGGGGGCGTCGGGATCGGTACCGGCCAGGGCGCGCAGATGGGCGAGGCAGCTGCGGATCTGGTTGTCCCAGTTCTCGAAGAGGTCGGGCGCGGCGGGGTGGAGGAAGAGCTGCCCCTAGTGCTCCGGCAGCACCGACGGGGATGCCTCCCCGGGGGACTGCCGGACGACGCCCCCGAGCACGTCCCACACCGGCACGCCTTGATTGCTCCATCGCTCCCAGTTCGGCACGTGGTCACCCATCGCGCCGAGGTCAGCTGCGAGTGCCACTTGAGCCTGGCATTCAGACAGTTCCAATACCCGACTCCACCGTCAGCCCGCCCCGGCGGCTCCCAGACCAAGTTCATGTCCGAGGTCAGCGCGGAGGAGCAGGTCCGAAACAAGGACCTGACCCTGGCGGCGTTCCGTGACTACCAGAACGGAATCCGCCCGGCCGGACCCGGAGCCCGCGACCTGATGGCCCACTTCAAGTCCGTCGACGAGACGATCCGCGAACTGCAGGCATCGTCCCCCGGTGTCCGCCCCGGGGACGAGGAAGTGATCCAGCTACTGGCCCGCCGAGCGAAGACGCTGCACCTGGGCGTCGCGAACTACTGCTGGTTCGCCGACCCCTCCTGGGCATTGTGCCTCTTCTTGGCCGGCACACCAGGAGCGGACAAGCCGATGGTCGGCATGTGCGACTCCGCCCGGTGTCCGCAGGCCACCCACCACATCGGACACCGGACAGTGTGGGTCTCCGCCGCAGAGAACAAAAAGGTGTTCATCGGCAACATCGGGCGCGGGCAAAAGGATGAGAAGGCCCGCCTGCAGAAGGAACTCGACCGCGACCTGCGGGTCTTGGCCGAAATCGACGCCGCGACCGGAAGGGCAGTGTGACATGGGACGTATCAGCGTGGACACCCGAGCCCATAACGAGGAGGCGATCCGCGCGGCGATGGACCGGCTGCTGCGCGGCGACTTGCCGCCCGGCGGCAAGTGCGACCTCCGAACCGTGGCGAGCGAGGCCGGGATGCCCCGCACCGCCTTCTACGCAAGAAGAACCGCGACGGCACTGCCAGAAAGGGCCCGTATCAGCACCTCGCCCAAGAGTTCGAACGGCCCTTGACCGCCCTCAGGGATGCCGGAACGGTCCCCGACCCCCGAACCGTGCAGATCGAGCGGCTCAAGGAGGCCAACGCCACCCTCAAGACCCGGCTCGAACAGCGGGACGCCGAACTTGAGACGCTCAAGGACTTCAAACGACGCGCCCTGTCTCAAATTGCAGCCCAGCACCTGGAAATCGAGCGCCTACGGGAACAGAGCGCGGGCCTCGGCAACGTTCGCAGGATCCCGCCTGGCCGAGTGGGCACGGCGCCGTATGGGTCATGCAGCTGACGACATTCACATACAGGGGGGCGGCTGCCCGGCCGATGAATGCCGGCCAGCCCCCCTGGTGCTGCGCCAGGGATCTACTCGTCTGAACGAGGACGCGCGCTGCCACCTACCGCGTCCTGGGTCGTCACCAGCCGATGGTCAGGCGGGTCTCGGGACTCGGGCCGCGTGACGCGGACACCGGCGGCGAGCCGGTCGTCGGGGGCGCTTGCGGGGTAGGCGGTGACGACGGGCTGCTGGGGCCTCTCCTGACCTCAGCGCCGCAGGAGGTCGTTGACCTGGCCGATGAGTTTGCTGCTGTCCGGGCCGTGCACGATGAGACCGAGCTCGTTGGCGTCCTCGCCGGCCGGGCGGGCGGTCACGTAGACGGGTGTGCCGCCGTCGTACAGGCCTCCACTTGGGAGACCCCGCCCGTGACGCCGCGACTCCCTGCTGAGCGCGCTGGTCGCGACCGGCCTGCAGGTCGTTCTCGCCTTCACCGTGTTCGCCGCGTGACGGGCAACCGCTGCGTGGGTGATGGCTGTCGTGATCCGTCGGTTCCGCGTCCGGCGAGGGCCACCCGCAGGAGCCCGTTCGTGAGCACCATCCCCGCAATGGCCAGCAGGAATGCCGCGGGCGCACCGAACGGGCCGAGGGCGGCGGCCAGCACCATCAGGAACACGGTGCTGCCGGCCGCCGCGGTCAGCGCACCGTGGGTCAGTTCCACTGCCGCCCGCGGACCGGTCGACCGGTGCAGGCCAGGAGCCATCACCGCCAGCAGTACCGGCAGCGACGAGAGCATGCCGCCCAGCGTCGGCCCCAGAGTCTGCGAGGCCGCGAGGGCCACGGTGACCGCGGCTGCCGATACTGCCATCCGTATCGGCAGCTCCCAGCCGCCCTCCCGGCGCGGTGCACGCGGCGCCGCACCGGGCTCGGGCCAGGTCCACAGCCCGGCCACGATCGCCGCACCGGCCAACGCGGCCGTCAGCCACGCGTCGTCCACCGCGATGCCCAGTGCCGCTGCCGCGCCACTGGCCACAAGGGCCGCCCCGAGGGCCTGCCGGGGCCGCACCCGCGGCGCGAACTGCCCGTAGGCCAGGGCGAAACACACCACCACCAGCTGCCCCGTCACCGCCCCGAGTGCCGCTCCGGCAGCCACCCGGTGCCCGGACGTCAGACACATCAGCACCAGGAACGGCCCCGTCGTCGTCGGAGCACCAAGGAGCTGCCCGCCCAAACGCGGGCCCAGCCTTCGGGCGAGGACGGAGGCGAGCAGAACAACCGAAGGCGCCAGAGCGACACGGAACAGCAGCATTTCCATGACTTCGACCCTGCCGGAAGAACCCCCGATTCAGATTCGGATCTCGACCCGCCCATGGCCACAGTGCCGATCAATCCTCGGCAGATGCACGAAGAGGCCGAGGAATCCTACGATCCATGCATGGACCGTATCGACCGGCAGCTCCTCGTCCTTCTCCGGCGGGACGGCCGCGCCACCTACCAGGACCTGGGGCGACACGTGCGTCTCTCGGCGAACACCGTGGCCGACCGGGTCCGCAGACTGCAGAAGGCCGGCATCATCCGCGGCTACCGAGCCGACATCGACCTGGCCGTCCTCGGCCGCACCATGGAGATGCTCAGCGACATCCGGCTGCGCGACGGCGTCGACCGCGCCGCCTTCGAGCAACAGCTCACCCAGATCCCGCAGGTGGTCGGCGCGATGCGGCTCACCGGCGAGTACGACTACCAGCTGCGCGTGGTCTGCACCGACGCCCACGAGTTCGAGGGCGTCATCGACCGCCTCAAGGGGGATGCGGGCGTGCGCGAACTGCGCAGCCGACTGCTCCTCCACGAAGTGCCGCTGGGCCCCGACAACCTGATCGACCAAACCACCCCCGCCCGTCCCTGAGCAGTGCAGGTCCTCATCACCCTCAAGGCCCGGCACGCCGCGCTCTGCGGCATCTCTGCGCGTGTATGGGGCGGCACGACGTTTTCCGCCAATGCCTCTGTTTGAATCGGCGGAGCGATTGAAAGGTGGACCAACCGATGCAGCCACGCAAGCACCCGTCCGGGCCGGCGCGATGACCGCTTCCGATCGCCGCCGGAGCGCGCCGGAGCATCCTTGGCGTGGGATTCACCTCGACGTGTACGAGCGGCACATGGGCGACCCAGGGGTCGGGCAGCTCCAGCGGCTCCGCGAGATCACCCGGGAGCAGCTCGCGGCGTACCCGTTCCGTGCGATCGGGGTGCTGGGAGTCGCAGGAGGCAACGGCCTGGACCTCATCGACCCGGAGACCACGGATGCCGTCTACGGGTACGACATCAACCCCGACTACCTCGACGCCTGCGAGACCCGGTATCGCGACACCCTCGGCGATCGCCTCCAGCTGATCGAGACGAGCATCGACCGTTCCGTGCGGATCGAGCGCGTCGACCTCCTCATCGCCAACCTCATCATCGAGTACGTGGGTGCCGAAGAGTTCGTCGCCTTCTCGGCCGCGAACGCCCGCTCCATCGGCGTGCTGTCGTGCGTGATCCAGCGCAACGACGCGGCAGGCTTCGTCAGCTCGACGGACTACTCATCGTCGTTCGACGCTCTTGCCTCGGTGTCATCGGACATCGACCCCGAGACGCTGACCTCAGCGATGTCGGATGCAGGGTTCGCAGACCTGGGTCGCTGCGATTACCCCTTGCCGAACGGTAAAACCCTGGTGCGACAGGACTTCCGGACGACCCCGCGCCCATGAGCAGCCAGACCCCTGCGCCCGCGTCGTCGTACTTCGAGGCGGTGCCGGAGGATCTGGTGGCCGGGTTCCAGTAGGCCGTGACCAGGACCGGGTGACAGTTCGACAGGGCTGGGGTCAGTTCAGGGCTTTGGACAGGCGGTTCAGGCCGTCCGCGATCTCGGCGGGGGTGTGGGTGGTGAACGACAGGCGCAGCGTCGCCGGGTCCGGGTGGCCGGCGAAGAAGGGGGCGCCGGGGACGTAGGCCACGTTGCGGGCGACCGCTTGCGGGAGCAGCGCGGTCGCGTCGTGGCCGGAGGGGAGGCGGGCCCAGAGGAACATGCCGCCGTCCGGACGGTTCCAGCTGCTCCCGGCGGGCAGCGCGTCCGCGAGTCCGGCGAGCAGGGCGTCGCGGCGCTCGCGGTAGGCGTCGCGGACGGTGGCGAGGTGAGCGTCCAGGTCGCAGTCGGCGAGGTAGCGAGCCGCGGCGGCCTGGTCGACCGTCGAGGTGTGCAGGTCGGCGGCCTGCTTGGCGATCACACAGGCGCGCCGGAGCGCGGCCGGGCCGCGCAGCCAGCCGAGCCGCAGCCCGGGGGCCAGCACCTTGGAGAAGCTGCTCAGCAGCACCGTACGGTCCTCTGCCCCGGCGCAGCCCGCGACCCACTGCACCGGCTCGCCGCTGAAGCGCAGTTCACCGTACGGGTCGTCCTCGATGATCCAGAGCCCGCGCCGCGCCGCGACCTCCGCGACCGCCCTGCGGCGGGTGAGCGGCAGCGTCCGGCCGGTCGGGTTCTGGAAGTTGGGCACCAGATACAGCAACTTGGGCCGTTCCGCCGCGACGAGCGCGTCGAGCGCGTCCGGCATGATGCCGTCTGCATCGGTGGGGGCCGCGATGATCCGCGCGCCTGCCAGTCCGAAGCACTGCAGCGCGGCGAGGTAGGTCGGGTCTTCGACCAGGATCGTGTCGCCGGGTTCCAGCAGGGCCGAAGCCAGCAGCGACAGTCCCTGCTGCGAGCCGCCGGTGACCAGCAGCTCCTCGGGTCCGGTGGGGAGGCCGCGCGTGGTGAGCCGAGCGGCGACGGCCGCGCGCAGCGACGGGTCGCCTTCGGTGGTCGAGTACTGCAGCACTTGCCGCGGTGACTCGCGCAACACCGCGTCGTAGGCCGCGCGGATGCCCTCCGCGTCGAAGAGCTCGGGGGCGGGAAGGCCGCCCGCGAAAGAGATGACGTCGGGGCGGGCGGTCAGCGCCAGGATCTCCCGGACCGGCGACCCGCCCACGACAGCGGTGCGGGCGGCGAGAGCAGGGACGGCGGCGGCGCCGCTGTCGGCAGTGGTCATCTCATGGGGCCTTTCGGAGTGCGCGGATGGGGCGCGGGTCAGGAGAAGAGAGGCAGGGTGGAGGCGATCGCGACGTGCACGGCGGTTCCGCCGACGACACTGAGGACGGCGTTCTTGCGCCAGATGTGCAGTGCCGCGGTGGTCACCAGGGCAGCCAGGGCCGCCGCGGTCTGCGGCGCGATGCCGATCGGGGTATGGCGCAGGGTGTAGAAGACCAGAATCGTCAGCACGCCGACGGGCATGCTCTCGTTCAGGTACGGCAGCAGTGCGCTGTGACGGATCGGTGCGAGGAAGGCGAACGGCGCTGCCCGCAGCGCCCAGGTGACGGCCGAGGAGACGAGTACGGCCGTGATGATGTACGTCGGCTCAGGCATGCGCGCTCCTGCGCTTGACGCGGGTGAGCGCGTACTGGATGAGCAGGATCGCGACGAAGGCGGTCATGGCGGCCACGAGCATTCCGTCCCCGAACAGCAGGTACGAGCCCAGGGCGCACAGCAGCGCGATGACGGGCGCAGGGACACTGCGCCGGACGCGGAACGCGTCGATGGTCAGGACGAGGAAGAACGCCGTGACCGCGAAGTCCAGCCCGACGACGCCGTCCGGGATCAAGGTCCCCACCAGGGCGCCGACGGTGACAGAAGCGACCCACATGACCTGAAGCGCCGCCTGAATCGTCAGGATGCGCCGCCTGCTCCAACGCTGCGCCTGGGGACCGGTGGTCAGTGCCCACGCTTCATCTGTGAGCGTGAACGTGGAGTACACCTTCGCCCCGCGCCCGTGCACTCGATGCAACGGGAACGACAGCGCGTAGAACACATGGCGGAAGTTCACCAGGAACGCCGTTGCCGCGATCTGCGCCAGCGGCGCCACGGCCACCACCATCCCCAGAACCAGGAACTCCAGCGAACCCGCGAAGATCACCGTCGCGAATACCGGGCCCCACCACCATGCCAAGGGCGACTGGGACACCACGAAACCCCATCGGCAGGGCGGCCAGCGCCGCAGGTGTGACGATGCGCAAGCCTTCCCGAACCTCGTTGCCGAGGCCCGTGGTCGGTGGGGGAGGAGGGCTCGTGGAAGGGGCGACCGCCGGGGAAGTCATTCGACAATTTTATGTCAGTATCGGGCGCAAATGATTGCCATAGATGGGTGCATAATGCTCGTATGAGCAACGCCAGGAAGCTCGATGCCACTGACAGAGCAATTTTGTTTCAACTCTCCAAGGACGGTCGATTGAGCAACGTCGAGCTGGCCGCTCGGGTCGGTCTGACTCCGGCGCCCTGTCTGCGCCGCGTCAAGCGCCTGGAGGAGGAAGGGGTGATCACCGGCTATCGGGCCAGGATCGATCCCGTTGCTGCGGGCCGGCCCTTCTGCGTGGTCATGTCTGTGGAGATCACCATGACCAACAGGCAGACGGTGGAGCAGTTCGAGCGAGCTGTCGCCGCGTTCGACGAGGTCACAGAGGTCCGTCGAGTCTTCGGTGTGCCCGACTACATCATCCGCGTCGACGTCGCCGACGGGAACGCGTACGAGCGGTTCCAGACCGAGAAGATGACGCAGCTCCCCGGCGTGCACCGCATCGTGTCGCACCAGACCATGAAGCTGATCAAAAGCTTCGAGTGAGCCTCGCTTGCTGCTGCACATGGAAAGCGGGCGGTCGACCGGCCCTCCTGGCGACGGCCGGAGTCGGTCATTCCCCAGCGGTACCGTTCGGTTCGCGCAGGGGCCGCCACCGACTCGTCCTGCTGGTGCTCGGCGGCACGGTCGCCGCTGGCGGCTGACGCCCGTCGCCAACCAGGCACTGCGGCGGGCCGGGTGCCGTCAGCGTCACTACACTCGCTGAAACCCGCCCACCAGGAGTGAAGGACCGATGCAGCACACGATCACGCCTGACGGGGTCCGTATCGCCTACCAGGTCCAAGGTGCAGGAGCGCCGCTCGTTCTGCTCGCGGGCCAGGCGAACAACCACCAATGGTGGGACGGGGTACGCGAAGACTTCCACGCCGACCGCAGCACCCTCACGCTCGACTACCGCGGTACGGGCGAGAGCGACAAGCCCGACAGGCCCTACAGCACCGAGGTCTTCGCGCAGGACGTGATCGCGGTGCTCGACGAGCTCGGTGTCGACCGGGCCGACGTCTACGGCACGTCCATGGGCGGACGCGTGGCCCAGCAGCTCGCGGCCCGTCATCCGCACCGGGTGCGCGCCCTGGTACTCGGCTGTACGTCGCCCGGCGGCCAGCACGGCGTCGAACGCGACAACGACGTGCGCAGGTCGCTGGTACAGACGCAACCGGGTGCGGCGCGACAGGCCCTGCTCGACCTGATGTACACCCCTGCCTGGCTGGCGACCCACCCCGGCCCCTACCGGACACTCGGCGACCCGGGCATGCCCGCCTACGCCCAGCGTCGCCACCTGGCGGCCAGTAACCAGCACGACGCGTGGCACCTCCTGCCCGGCATCAGCGCACCCACTCTGGTCGTACACGGCAGCGACGATCTGCTCAACCCGGCCGCCAACGCTCCCCTGCTGGCGAAACGCATCCCCGGTGCCCGGCTTCACATGATCCCCGGAGCGCGGCACGCCTATTTCGAGGAGTTCCGCGCCATCGCAAGCCCGCTCGTCCTGGACTTCCTCACCACCGTGCCGCACCAGTGACAGGGAACGAGCAGTCTCCGCACGGCAGCCGGTCAGCGACGGTCGTGGCCTCAACACCACCACCAACGAGGTCGAGTCGAACAGGCGACGGGCGGGCCACTCAAAGCCACAAGATCATCTCGTGACCCCTTTTGCCAGCGCCGATCCGCCGCTCGTGTTCGCTGGAGCCACTGGTGAGGGTCTACGGCGGCTCGTCGAAGCCAGCCCGATACTGATCATCCCCAGCTTCTCGTGGGAGAAGGCATCCGAGGAGCCCGTACTGCCTCCGGTGTACTCGACGACGCGTTGCCCGGGAGGCAAGGCACCGCGGCGTTCCGCGCCCTCGACGACGGCGAGCGCCATACGGTCCTTGTAGCTCCCGGTCGGATTGCAGCCCTCCAACTTGACCAGTACCTGCGCCGCGCCCCCGGGAACGACGTGCCGCAGGCGCACCGGCGGGGTGTTGCCGATGGCTTGCAGAGCCGTCTGCCTGTTGGTGGTCTTCGCCGCCCTGATGCGGGAACGCAGCGTGACGCGGGCGGCCACCGCCCTGCATCTGAGCCAGGGCGCGGCCGGCGCTGCCCTCGGCCGGCTCCGTAAACTCTTCGACGACGAACTGTTCACCCGCACCCGCACCGGCATCGAACCCACACCGCGCGCCGTCGAACTGGCCCGCCGCATCGAACCCGCTCTCGGGCTGATCCACGGCGCCGTCACCGACCAGGACCGCTTCGATCCGGCCACCGCCAAATGCACCTTCACCCTCGGCATGTCCGACGACCTGGAAGCCGTCCTGCTGCCCCGGCTGCCGGCCGCCACTGCCGACCTGCCGGGCATCCGGATCGCCGTACGGCAGGCCACCCGCAACACGGTCGCCGGAATGGTCGACCGCGGCGAGATCGACTTCGGCATCGCCACGGCACCCGCACACGGCCCCGACCACCGCACCCGGACACTGTTCACCTCCGGCCACAGCCGCCTCTTCAACCCCCGCCTCCTACCCCTTGCGACCCCGCTCGGCCTGGAGGACTTCCTGGCCCACCCGCACCTGCTGATCTCCTACGACGGTCGCCGGGGCATCGTCGACGACCTCCTCCAGGCACGTGGCCTGGACCGCCGGGTGATCGCCTCCACCACCCACTTCGGCGGCGCCGCACTCCACCTCGCGACCGTGCCCGTTCTGGCCATGGCCCCCGCCCATGCAGCTACCGTCTACGCCGACGCTCTGGGCCTGACGGTCGCCGAGCCGCCCCTGCCCATGCCCGAGTACGTCGTCAGCGCGATCTGGCATGCCGCGGCGACCGACGACCCCGGTCAGCTCTGGTTCCGCAACCTGGCCTGCGCGCACAGGGCCTACCGCACCAGACACGGCCGCTTGTTATCGAAGGTCCAGTCGGGGATGAGGTAGCGCATGCCGATCGCGTCGTCGCGGGCGCCCAGGGCCTTTGCGCGGTAGAGCTCGTGGGCGGCGAGGAGGCGGTCCGTGTCGAGCTGGATGCCCAGGCCCGGGGCGCGGGGGATTGCGATCTCGCCGTCGACGATGCGCGGCGGGGAGAGGGTGAGGCGTTCCAGGCCCTCCTGCCAGATCCAGTGCGTGTCCAGGGCGTTGTACTCGCCGGGCGCCGCGGCGCCGCAGTGGGCGACCATGGCGAGGCTGATGTCGAAGTGGTTGTTGGAGTGGCAGCCCCAGGTGAGGCCCATCGAGTTGCACAGCTGGGCCACGCGCACGGAGCCTTGCATGGTCCAGAAGTGCGGGTCGGCGAGCGGGATGGAGACGGACTGCAGGGCCAGGGCGTGGGTGAGCTGACGCCAGTCGGTGGCGATCATGTTGGTCGCCGTGGGCAGCCCGGTGGCCCGGCGGAACTCCGCGAGGATCTCGCGGCCCGAGTAGCCGTCCTCCGCGCCGCACGGGTCCTCGGCGTAGGCGAGGGTGCCGAGCAGAGGGGCGCACAGCTCGATCGCCTTGCGCAGGGACCAGGCGCCGTTGGGGTCCAGGGTGATCCGTGCGTCCGGGAAGCGTTCCTTCAGCCGCTGGACCGCCTTGACCTCCTCCGCGCCGTCCAGCACCCCGCCCTTCAGCTTGAAGTCGCGGAAGCCGTAGTGGTCGTAGGTGGCCTCGGCCTGGCGGACGATCGCCTCGGGGGTCAGCGCCTCCTCGTGGCGGATGCGGTACCAGTCCACGTCCGCGTCGGGTTCGCGGACGTAGTCGAGGTCCGTGCGGTCCGGGTCGCCGACGTAGAAGAGATACCCGAGGACGCGTACCGAGTCGCGCTGTTGGCCGTCGCCGAGCAGGGCCGCCACAGGGACGTCGAGGTGCTGGCCGAGGAGGTCGAGGAGCGCCGACTCGACGGCGGTGACCGCGTGGACGGTGGTGCGCAGGTCGAAGGTCTGCAGGCCGCGGCCGCTGGAGTCGCGGTCGCCGAACCGCTGCCCGATCTCGCGCAGGACCCGCTTGTGGTCGCCGACCTTCGCGCCGACGACGAGGGATTCGGCGTCGCGCAGCGTCTGTGTGATCTTTTCGCCGCCCGGGACCTCGCCCAGGCCCGTGCGGCCCTCGGAGTCCGTCAGGACGACCACGTTGCGGGTGAAGTAGGGGCCGTGCGCACCGGAGAGGTTCAGCTCCATCGAGTCCCGGCCGGCGACGGGATAGACGGCGAATGCGGTGACGGTCGGCTGGCTTCCGCTTGACATCGGGTTCCTTGAGAGAGGTGGGTCAGATATTCAGGGCGTCCAGGGCCCATTCGACGGCGAGTACACCGCCCAGGCCCAGGATCGCGAGCACGGTCGTGTACGTCGTACGTGCCTTGATGGCGTCGAGGACCGACAGGTTGAAGTACTCCTTGAACATCCAGAAGCCCGGGTCGTTGACGTGGCTGAAGGCGATCGAGCCGCAGGAGACGGCCAGCACCATCAGCTCGGGGTGCACGCCGCTGCCCGCGACGAGCGGGGCGACGACTCCGGCGGCCGTGACGACCGCGACCGTCGCGGAGCCCAGTGCTATGCGCAGGATCGCGGCGATGAGCCAGGCCAGGATGATCGGCGAGATGTTCCAGCCTTCGGTGAAGTCCTTGATGTAGTCGGCGATCCCGCCCTCGACGAGGACCCCCTTGTACGCGCCGCCGGCGCCGATGACCAGCAGGATCATCGCCATGGACTTGGCCGCCGACACACAGGACGCGCTCACCTCGTCCAGGCTGCGGCCGATGCGCGGGCCGAAGGCCCAGATGGCCAGGCAGAGGGTCAGCAGCAGGGCGACCGGGGCCGAGCCGATGAAGTCGACGGCGTGCAGGACGGGGTTGTCGTCGTCGGACACCGCCATGTCGGCCACGGCGGCCCCTGCGATCAGCACGATCGGGACCAGGGCGACGAACAGGGACCAGCCCAGGCCCGGCAGCTCGTCCTCCTCGAACTCCCGCTCGGTGACCAGGCCTTGGGGGATCGTGGGGTTCATCCGCCGGACGAACGGCAGCCGCGGCCACACCAGCGCGATGGCCGCGCCGATCGGTACGGCGAAGAACAGGCCGTAGAGGAGGGTGTGGCCGACTGAGGCGTGGAAGGTGGCGGCGACGGCCGTGGGGCCGGGGTGGGGCGGCAGGAAGCTGTGCATCGTGGACAGGGCGATCGACATCGGAAGGCCCACCCACAGCAGGTTCTTGCGGGTGACCCGGACAATGGTGAAGGCGACCGGCACGATGATGACGAAGGCGACCTCGTAGAACATCGTCACGCCGATGAGCATGGCGGTGACGACCATGGCGACCTGGACGTAGCGCGGGCCGAAGGCGCCGACGAGCCGGCCGGCTATGCGCTGGGCGGCGCCCGAGTCGCCCATGACGCGGCCGAGCATGGCGCCGAGTCCGACGACGAGCAGGGTGTCGCCGATCTGGTCGCCGACCCCCTGCCCGAGGACGTCGCCGATCTTCGCGGCCGGAATCCCCTGGACCAGCGCGACCCCGACGGCCACCAGGAGCAGAGCGACGAGGCCGTTGAGCTTCAGTCTGGTCATGAGGAACAGCAGGACCAGCACGCTGATCGCTACGACGACAAGTGGCATGGATCAGTTCCCCTTTGAACTGTTCTGAACTGGGGTGAGGGTGGTTCAGCCGGTGGCCCCGACCAGAGCCAGGCCCGTCTCCAGGAGCTTCTCCAGCTCGGCGAGGTCCTGCGGGCCGGGGTCGGTGAGCGGGGCGCGGACCGGGCCGACCGGCCTGCCGCGCAGCCGGGCCGCGGCCTTGACGAGGGAGACCGCGTAGCCCGGTACGCGGTCGCGCAGTTCGACCAGGGGAACGTAGAAGTCGCGCAGCAGGTCGTCGACGGTGTTGTCGTCGCCGCTCTGGAGGGCGGCGAAGAACGCGTTCGCGATCTCGGGGGCGAAGGCGTGGACCGCCGAGGAGTACGCCGGGACGCCGACGGTGGCGTACGCGCGGGCCTGGATCTCCGCGGTGGCGGCGCCGTTGAAGAAGAGCAGATGGTCGGGGGAGTTGAGGGTCAGGCGCTGGAGGCGGTCCAGGTCGCTGTGGCCGTCCTTGAGGCCGATGACCGTGGAGATCTCCGCGATGCGGCGCAGGCTCTCGACGCTGAAGGCGACCTGGTCGCGCTGGTAGACGATGAGCGGTATACCGGTGCCCGCGGCGATCCGGCGCACCTGCTCGACCAGACCGTCCTGCGGGGCGTTCAGCAGGTAGTGGGGGAGCACCAGCGCGGCGTCCGCGCCGGCTTCCTCCGCGATCCGGGCGAAGCGCAGGGCCTGGGCCCAGCCGTAGCCGATGCCGGCAACGACGGGTATGCGTCCGTCGGCCACCTCCACGGCGACGGTGACGACCTGGCGGTACTCGTCCTCGTCCAGCGCACTGAACTCGCCCGTGCCGCAGGCGGGGAAGACCGCGCCGGGACCGGTGGCCAACTGGCCCTCCAGGTAGGCGCGGTAGGCGTCCAGGTCGAGGCTGCCGTCGTCGGTGAAGCTGGTCAGCGGGAAGGACAGCACACCGCGTGCCATGCCGTCCCGCAGGCGTCGCGCGACGTCTTGGGCCGCCGTGTTCAGTGACATGAACTCTTCTCCATGTATATGGATGCTATCTACGTATGAGGATGGAGGTTAGGGTGCTGTACATGGCTGGTCAATGGGTCGACGGCCGCCGGGCACCCGATGAAGCCCGATACGGCGGCTCAGGGCCGCGTGCCCACCTCGCGCACCGCCTGCGTCCAGGCGCGGGCCTGCTCGCTGAGGGCGATGCCGAGGCCGGGGCGCGACGACAGGTGCATCCGGCCGTCGCTGATCCGGAGCCGCTCGTTGAACAGCGTCTCCAGCCAGTCGAAGTGCTCCACCCACGGCTCGTGCGGATAGGCGGCGGCGAGGTGGAGGTGGATCTCCATGGCGAAGTGGGGTGCGAGTTGCAGGTGTTGGTGTTCGGCGAACGCGGCGAGCTTGAGGAACTGTGTGATGCCGCCGATGCGGGGCGCGTCCGGCTGGATGAGGTCCACCGCGTTGTGGCGCAGCAACTCCTGGTGCTCGGCCACGCTCGCGAGCATCTCGCCCGTCGCGATCGGCGTGTCCAGCGAGGCGGCGAGAGCGGCATGGCCCTGCGCGTCGTACGCGTCGAGAGGTTCCTCGATCCAGATCAGGCCGAACTGCTCCAGCGCACGGCCCATGCGCTGGGTGGCGGGTCGGTCCCACTGCTGGTTGGCGTCGACTATCAACGGCACGTCGTCGCCGAGGTGTTCGCGTACGGCGGTCACCCGGCGCAGGTCCGCCCTGCCGTCGCTCTCAGGCCTGCGGCGAAGGAGCGGCTGGTCGCCGCATTGCCGACTGCACACGAGCTGACGACACATCAAGGAGCGCTCTCGGTACGGGACTTCGAGGGCCGGGAGCTGCTGATGTACTCACCCGTCGAGGCCCGCTACTTCCACGAACTGCTCATCAGCATCTTCCGGTCCGCCCATGTCACCCCCGTCTACTCCCAGTACCTCAGCCAGGTCCAGGGCATCCTCGCCCTGGTGTGCCGCGGCGCCAACGACAACCCGGCCCTGCACGCGCTGCTCAAGTGTCTGCCGGAGCGAATGCCGTGACGTGCCGGGCATGACGGGATGGGGCCCGGCGCCGTGGAGCATCGGTGAAAACCCTGTGGAAGCGGTGTCAGTGGGGCCGTTTATGCTGCCCCACACGATCACGCGGCACCAGGGGAGGGCGCGGCATGTTGGGCAAGCTGTTCGGTAAGGGGGCGGAGAGACCGGCGGCGGATCCGCATGCGCTTCCCGCGCCGCGCTGGCAGAAGCAGGGGATGTACACCCTGCGCGCACTCGGGGACGCGCGGGTGCGCGCGCTGGTGGACGCCGCGGAGGCGGGTGACTGGGACGCGGTCAAGGTGGCACTGGCCCCCTTCGATCTCGGCCGCGACCACCAAGTCCTGGGCGAGCTGGCCGACCTGGAAGGTGTGCAGGACTGGATCGGCAGGGCAGTCGAGGAGGACAAGGAGCACCGGGCGACCGCTCTGCTGATATCCGGGGCGCGCCACATCAGCTGGGGCTGGGAAGCGCGCACCCGCCGGCTTGCCAAGAACGTCTCCCAGGAGCAGTGGCGGATCTTCCACGAGCGCCTGCACATCGCCGAGGATCAGCTGCTGGAGGCCGCCGAGCTGCGGCCGGAATGGGTCACGCCGTGGCGCCGCCTGCTCACCTCCGGCCGCGGCATGTCGCTGGGCCCTGCGGTCAACGAGACCAGGCGTGATGCCGCCCTGCGCCGCGACCCGCTGGACCTGGAGACCCATATCGAGTGGGTGTCGCAGCTGCAGCCCCGCTGGAGCGGCGAGCCCGGCGAGGCCCTGGAGTTCGCCCGTGAGGCGTTCACCGGCGCCCCCGAAGGCCATCGCCTCGGCTGTGTGATCGCCATGGCGCACATCGAGGACTGGGTCGAGTCCGACCACAAGAACTGCCTCATCACCCCCGAGATCCAGGACGAGCTGCTGGAGGCGGCCGAGCGCAGCATCCTCCACCCCGCCCATGTGCGTCGCCCGGGCTGGCAGGAGGACTTCAACATCTTTGCCATGGCCCTGTCGCTGGCCTCCGAGCGGATCGCGTTGCCGCGTGTCTTCCGCGAGCTGGGCGGCGCCTACACCTCGTGGCCGTGGAGGTACATGGCGGAGCCGGAAAAGATGTACGCCCGCGCCCGGCGCAACGCCTGAACCCGCCACCCACCAGCCGCCCGTCGATCACCTCACCCCGGACTGCCCCATGACTCTGCCCGACACCTCTTTGAGCCCGGCCGGCGCCGACCGCACCTTCCAGGTCGATCTGCGCGGCCTCGTCGACCTCCTCTCCCACCACCTCTACTCCAGCCCCCGTGTCTATCTGCGCGAACTGATGCAAAACGCGGTGGACGCGCTGACCGCCCGGCACACCCTCGAACCGGCCGCGCCCGCAGGGGACTTGGGCATCCGCTTGTACGCCGACCGCTCCGTGGTCCGCGTCGAGGACGACGGCGTCGGTCTCACCGAGGCCGATGTGCACACCTTCCTCGCCACCATCGGCCGCAGCAGCAAGCGCGCCGAGGGGATAGCCGAGCAACGCGGCGACTTCATCGGCCAGTTCGGTATCGGCCTGCTCTCCTGCTTCCTGGTCGCCGACGAGATCCACGTCCTGAGCCGCTCCGCCCGCACCCCCGACGCCCCCGCGGTGGAGTGGCGGGGACGCGGCGACGGCAGCTACACCGTCCGCACCCTGCCCGTCTCCGCCCGTCCCCGGCCCGGCACCACCGTCACACTGACCCCGCGTGCCGACACGGCCGAGTGGACCCGCCCGGCCCAAGTACACGCGCTGGCCCGCCACTTCGGCTCCCTGCTGCGCCACCCGGTCACCTTCGACGACGGCACGGGCGGCCCGGGTGCGCCCGTCAACCCCGAGGCCGCGCCCTGGGCGCGTACGTACCCCACGCCGGGATCCCGCTCCCGAGCGCTGGCCGCGTACGGCGAAGAGGTCTTCGGGTTCAAGCCGCTGGACACCATCGAACTGGACCTGCCGGCCGTGGGGTTGAAGGGCATTGCCTGTGTGCTGCCCGAGGCGGTGCCGGCCGGGCGCCGCCACGGCCACCGCGTGCATGTCAAGGGCATGCTGCTGTCCGAGCACGCCGAGGAGATCCTGCCCGAGTGGGCCTTCTTCGTCCGCTGCGTCGTCGACGCCGAGAGCCTGCGCCCGACGGCGTCCCGCGAGTCCCTGTACGAGGACGACACCCTCGCCGCGGTTCGGGACGCCCTCGCCGAGCGGCTGCGCGACTGGATCGCCCGGGCCGCCGCCAGCGACCCCGACCTGCTCGGCCGCTTCCTCCAGGCCCACCACCTGGCCGTTAAATCCCTCGCCGTGCACGACGACGAGATCCTGCGGATGCTCCTGCCCTGGCTGCCGTTCGAGACCACCGACGGGCACTGCACCCTCGACGAGTTCGCCCGCAGCCACCGCACCGTGCTCGTGACCTCCAGCGTGGAGGAGTTCCGCCAGGTCGCCGCGATCGCCTCGGCGGCCGGACTCGGCGTCGTCAACGGCGGCTACACCTACGACCGTGAACTGGTCCACCGGCTGCCCGAGATCAGGCCCGAGGCCACCGTCGCCGACCTCGACCCGGCGACCCTCACCGCCCATCTCGACCCCGTCGACCGGGAGACCGAGCTGGCCGCCGCGGCCTACCTCGCCCAGGCCCGCGACGCCCTCGCCGTCTTCGACTGCGACGTCGCCCTGCGCACCTTCCAGCCCGCCTCCGCCCCCGCCCTCCTCGTCGACAGCCGCGAGGCGCGGCACGAGCGCACCCGCTCCCAGCTCGCCCGCGAGCAGCAGGGCGGCGTATGGGGCGACATCCTCGGCGCCCTGCGCCAGGAGGCACCGCGGGCCCAGCTGATCCTCAACCAGCTCAACCCGCTGGTCCGCACCGCCGTCACCATCGACGAGCCCGAACTGGCCCGCACCAGCGCCGAAGCCCTCTACGGACAGGCCGCGATGCTCTCCCGGCGTCCGCTGAGGCCCGCCGAGTCGAGTCTCATCAACCGCTCGTTCCTCGACCTTCTCGCCCACGCCCTCCGCAAGGACAGCTGACGATGCCGACCGCACCCCATCCCCAGAACACAGACGAGCTGTTCAAGGCGCTCCAGGAGAACGACGCGCGTCCCTACGGGCGCACCCGCACCGTCACGGCCGAGGAACTCGTCGACGCCGCCGAGCAGTTCGAGGAGCCCGTCGTCCTCGTCCACGCACTCCTCGAACTGCAGGAGGCGTACACCTACGGCTCCGAACCCCGGAAGTCGCCCGTCGTCTTCGCGCGTCTGCTCACCCTCTTCGACGAGCAGCCCGACCTCTTCGACGAGCGCCTGCGCCACATGCTGTTCTGGCGGTTCAAGTGGGTCGCCCACGCCCTGCGTCAGCTGCCCGAGATACCGCTTGCCAGCCTGCGCCAGTGGCTGACGGAGATGCGCGACCGCTACGAGAGGGCCGACCTCGACCTCCAGCCCTACTACGGACAGGCCTACCAGCTCGCCGCCCACGTCGGCGAGGACACCGACCTCGCCTACGAGCTGTGGGCGGGCCGCACCCGCACCAGGCTCAGCGACTGCGAGGCCTGCGAGATCTGCCAGCGAGCCCGGTACCACCTCAGGGCGGGCGACGACGAGCGGGCCCTGCGCGCCTGGGAGCCCGTCCTGGCCGGGAAGGAGTCCTGCCAGGAGGAGCCGGCCCGCTCCGCCTCGTACGCCCTGTTGCCCCTGCTGCGCACCGGCCGCACCGACCGGGCCCGCGAGCTGCACCTCGCCGGCTACCGCGCCTGCCGCCGCAATCCCTCGATGTCCGAGGAGGTCGGCCGGCACCTGGAGTTCTGCGCGCTGACCGGCAACGAGGCACGCGGCCTGGAACTCCTTGCAGAGAACCGGAACCTGTTCGACGAGGTCGACTCGCCGCTGGACCTGATCGGCTTCCTCACCGGCGTGGAGGTCCTCCTCCAGCGCGTCGAGCACCTCGGCCACGGTGAACTGCCCGCCGCCGGATACGCGGGCCGCACCTGGACGGTGGCCGGACTGCGCGCCGAGGTGCGCGGCCGCGCCGAAAACCTCGCCGCCCGCTTCGACGCCCGCAACGGCACCACGGCCCAGAGCGACGGCCGTACGGCCCGCCTCGACCGTGCCCCGCTCCTGGAGACACTGGAACTGACCCTGCGCACCCGCGGCCTCGACGACGTGGCCCCCGCCGCGCAGGTTGCCGCGCCCGCCGCCGGTACGGCCGCCGCCGTCCCCGACCCGCTGCCCGAACTCATCCTCCGGGCAAGGGACTTGGACCGGCAGGGGCACCCGAACGCCCAGGCCTGCTGGGCGCGGCTGCGCACACTCGTGGCCGCCGGCGACTACACCCATCCCGACGATCCGGCCGTCGGCCCGCTCGGACAGCTGCGCGCGGACCTGCTGGCCGAGGAGGCGAGCCGGGCGGGCGAGAAGGACGAGTTCGCCGACTGTGCCGCCCGCCACGAGGAGGCCGCGGCCCTGTACGAGGAGGCCGGAGAACCGGGTCACGCGGCGCTCTGCCGAGGCAGCGCCCTGTTCGCCGCCGCCCGGATTCCCACGCAGGACGGCGACGGAGCCGAGGCGAAGGCCGCCGCGCTGACCGCCGCTCACGCCTCCCTGGTCCGCCTGCACGAGGAGACCCCGGGCCTCGCCCCGTACCAGGAGGCCCGTCTGCTGCGGCTGCGGGCGACCGTGCTCGGCCTGCGTCTGCAGACCTCGCGCAACGACGAGCACATCGCGCCGGTCCTGGCCGAGGTGGATCTGCTGCACACGTTCGCCACCCGGCACGACATCGGCACGCAGATCTCCGGCGCGCTGCTGCTGCGGAGCAGCACCTACGCCCTCTCCGGCGACCTGCCCGCCGCGGTCACCGAGATCGACGCCCTCCTCGACCGGCTGAAGGCACACGGCCCCGCCTGGCACCTGCCCCGAACGCTCGGACTGCGCGGCCGGCTCCACTTCGGCCTCCGGGACGCGCAGACCGCGTACGACAACCTCACCGAAGCCCTGCAGCAGGCCGCCGACTGGCCGGCCGACGCGATCAGCACCGCCCGCCTCCACGGTGATCTGGCCGAGGCCTGCATGCACCTGCGCCGCCCCGACGAGGCACTGCCGCACCTGACGCGCTCCGCGGAGCTGGACCTTCGCCGCGGCAGCCGGACGGAGGCGTTCTGCACCTACAGCAACGCCGCCCAGCTCACTCTCGACCTGGGCCGTATCGAGGACTGCATCGCCCTGCTCGACTCCCTGCTGGCCGAACCGGACGTCACCGCCGGAGAGGTGGACGACCGGCTTGTCGCCCAGCTGCGCCTGACCCGCGCTCGGGCACTGCAGGCGGGGGAGGACCCCAAGGCGGCCACGGCGGAGTTCGTCGCCCTCGCGGCCGAGTCGGCCGGCTGGGACGACGACCCCGGGAGCCACGCCATGATCGCCGCGGAGACCGCCGTACTCCTGGGTGAATCCGGCGAGTTCGACCGGGCCCGCGAAGCCGCCGACCAGGCACTCGCCGCCCATGCCCGCGCCCCGCGCTACCAGCAGCTCAGCAACTGCCTGCGCGAACTCGCCCGCCTCCAAGCCCAGCAGCAGGGCCCCGACGGCCTGGCCGACGCGCTCGCCCTTCTCGCCGACGCGGGCCGGATCGCCGACGAGGCCCGCGCCGCCGAGTACGAGTCCCGCGGCCGTTCCCTGGACACCGCCCTGGCCTATGAACACGGGCGGGTCAACGCCTTCGCCGGCGAGTACGAGGACGCCCTGGCCGCCCTGGAGAAGGCCCTCGCCCTGCTCGGCGAGCCGGGACAAGGGGACGACCACGCCGACGAGTGGGCCGAGTGCATCCGCCTCGCGGGCGCCGTGGAGGGCCTCTACCTGGAACGCCCCGCCCCCGCCCTCACCCGCCTCGACGCGGCGATCACCCGCCTGACCGCCCTGGGCCACACCGCGGAGACCAAGCCGCTGACCTCCTTGGCGGCCCGGCTGCGCGACGAGGAGTGACACGGCGGTGCCGAGGCCGTTGCCGCACGACTTACCTCCCTGGCAGTCGGTCCACCACTGGTGAGTCAGGTGGCAGAAGGACGGTCCGATCAGTTGGTCGGCTCCAGCCCGGAGGAACGCTCTGTAGTCGACGACGCGCGGCATCGGCTTCACTCGCTGCACGAGAACCTCGACACCACCACCCCCCTCGGTGAGCCCGTGATGACCGGGTGTTGCACCTGCCCTCAATCACTGTTCCGCACCGAGACAGGCAAGCGGTGTGCGGGATCGGTCAGGCCGGTGCCGGCTCTGTGGGCGGGGTCTGGTGTCCGGCGTATCGGGGGGTGTTGGGCTGCCAGTCGTAGAAGCCGCCAAACCACAGATGAAATGCCTCCGCCCCACGTAGCGCAGCTTCGCGGCGGATGAGGGCGGCGACGGTCTCGACGGCAGCCGACCGGTCGAGGTTCTCCTCCTGCTGCAGCAGGAGGATCGAGTTGAACGTATCTGTGCGGACTTCCTCCTTCTCCAGCGAGGCCACGTCGTTGCTCAGGATCGCCGGTTCACGTGCGAGGGTGCACAGCCGGCGGTACTCCGGCTGGTGGAACAGTTCACCGGGCACCTCAAATCCGCCCAGCCATTGGTGCCCCGGCGGCGTGCGGTGGCTTCGGCCAGGTTGGCCCACAGCGCCGCATCGAGGAAGTTCTCCCGCGTTTCTCTCTTCGCCGTTCCCGCTGCTGTGGCCGTGTTGGTCGGAGCGACCGGGGCGTTCGCCGAAGCCTCTCCGTCCGCCTCCGCCGCGTCGCATCCCTGGCAGGCTCACTCGTCGTCGGTCGAGACCGGCGTGACCGTCCCGAGCGTCGGCCGGTCGTGGGTGGCCGACTTCGGTGACGAGACCACCTTCGGCGGCCCGTTCGGCGCGAAGATCACGTACACCTCGTCGCGAGGCGTATGCCAGGCAGTGGAAGATCTTCTGGCGGTGGCGTTTTGCGTGGCCACGCTGCCCGCGGTCCCTGCGGGAATCGTTGCGGTCTTCAGTGACGACGAGGTCGAGGAGTTCGGCCTGGGACGTGTGTCGATTCCGCTGTCTGCGGCCTGAAGACCGGTGCGGAGCCTCCGCTGGGCGTGCCCGCAGTCAACTCGACTGGATGCGGGCGTCTGAGGAAGACTGGGCACGTCCGGGAAGCGTTGGCGGGCGGGCAGGTTTTCCGAGCCGGTCCGCTGCGGGCGAAGTGCACCCAGCGCCCCGAAGTCGCCGAGATCCTCATCTGCACAGGGGATGCTGTCATCCGGTACCCCGGCCTTTCGGACTCGTCGTCCCGGAGGGAATTCGGTGCGATCCGTTCGGACCTGCCCAGGTCGGGGTCCTGGCAGGGTGAGGCATGACACACTCGGACCGGGTCGTCACAGGTGGCGGCAGCGGGAGGTAGCACCTTGCTGACATTGGATTTGCACCCGATCTTCCGGAACAACCGCGACATCGAACTCGCGCTGCGACAGATCGTCTTCCAGGCGAAACGCACGGGGGAGCCCGTCGTGCAGATCATTCACGGAAAGGGCACCGGGCAGCTCAAGGGGCGCGTCCTCGCGTTCCTCGGCCAGAAGCACGTCAGGAAGCTGTACGACCGCGTGGAGATCGACACGGCCAACACGGGCCGGATCCTCGTCCACTTCGCGCCACGCCCCTGAGCCCTCTCCCGCCTTGGTTCGGGGCGCCGGGGCGCCCGTTCCGGGGCCGTCCATCCGGCGCCCCGGTCCGTACGCCATCTCAGGATGGAGCTGACGCCGTCACCAGGTGACAGGCAACTCGTAGAGACCGTAGGCGAGTTTGTCGTGCCGGAAGGGGACGTTAGCCAGCGGGACGGTCAGCCGCAGGCCGGGCAATCGCCGCAGCAGAGTGGGGCAGGCGACCTGACTTCGCGCGCTTTCCCCGATCTTCGCCACCTCCGCGGGCAGCCCGATTCTCAGCATGATCGGCTCGGCCCGCGCCGGCGCCGGCGCGTCCGCGACGACCTCCACGATGTCCCGATACACGCGCGACAGCACATCCACCCCCATACCCGGCCGCCACTTCGGCACGCTCAAAACCCCCACCACCCATCGCTCCGCACCCCGCGCACGGCGACGTCTGTTCATCACGCGCCACCGTCGCCCCCGGCTCCGCGTCCGGCGCAGCCGATGCACCCGTCGTCACCTCGGCCATCACCTCGGTCACCGTCTCCCGCGCGACCCACAGCCCTCCCAGACTCTTCCGAACCTCCCCCAACCGCACTGTTGGATCGGCGAGTTCCTACTCCAGCTCTGTACCTGCGCCGCCCGCTGCTTATCACCGGCCGCCCCGGCACCTTGCAAGTCGAGCCGCGTCCACCGCGTGGCACGCAATTTGCGGCTGGGCCGTGTTCTGGGCTGGCCGATCACCACTCATAGGACCCTGAGGTCCGGAATGTGCGAGTACGACGCCATAGGGCGAGCCCAGGACGCCACCTACCGCGCCGCGGCGGAGGCGGAAGGGAGGCGGGGCTCGCCGACGGGCGGACCCGTATCCGCGACTACATCAGGCTCGGCCCCCTGGACACGGCGCTGCTGCCGTACCGGCTGCCGCGCGTCCTGCTCATCGACGAGCTGGACAAGAACGACATAGAACTGCCGAACGACCTGCTGAACATAATCGAGGAGGGCGAGTACGACATCCCCGAGCCGGTCCGTAACGCCTCGCGCGAGCCGGAGGCCGAGGTGTTCACCGCCGGCCCCGGGGCGACGGCCCGAATCGGGGGCGGGCGGGCGCGCTGCCATGCCTTCCCCTTGATCCTCATCACGTCCAACGGGGAGAAGGAGTTCCCGCCTGCGCTGCTGCGCCGTGGCGCTTCGAACTGCCGCCGCTGGACCTGGACCAGCTCGCCGCGATGGGAGCGCCCCGGTTCGGCAAGCGGGCCGGTGCGCGTGGTCAGGAGCTCAGGTCGCCGTTGGCAGAAGTCCTCTCGGAACGGCGGGCCCGGGCGCCGGTGAACTGCTTGTCGAAGGCGGACGCCTCTGTGATCGGGCCCATCCGCTGCACGGCCTCCGCACGGGTCAGCCATTCGTTCCTGCCCAGGCACCGGGCGGCGTGGCTGAGGGTTCGGGTGATGTCCGCCAGCGGGAGGTTCTGGCCGCTGACCCCGGCGTAGACGGAACCGGCCGGGGCGTTCAGGGCCAGGACGTACAACTCGGCGATGTCGTCGACTTGGACCAGCGCCCAGTGGTTGGAGCCGTCCCCGATGCAGGGCACGGCGCAGGCGCCCCGGTCCGACGAAGAACGGCTGCGTCAGGCCGCCGGAGCGGCCGTAGATCAGCCCTGGGATCACCACCACACGGTGCTTCCGTGTAGTGGCCCGGGCCAGGACGCCCTCTTCGTTCTCCAGTCGCCAGGCGGTGATGCGCGGCGGGCTCAGCGGGGCGTCCTCGCCGACGACTCCGTCGGCGTCGTCATACGCCTCTCAAGTGGCCGAGTCGTCGGGGGCATCCGGCACCCGTGCTGTTCGAGGCCGCCCGGCACGCCGAGCTGCTGGTCGTCGGCAGCCATGGGCATGGTGCGTTCGCCGGGATGCTCCTGGAGCCGGTCAGCCGGCACTGTGTGCAGCATGCCGTCTGCGCGGTTCTGGTGGCCCGCTGATTCGTGGGGTCAGTCGGCTTCGGCGCGCGCCTCGACGTCCTCGATCCCGCTGGGGTGCCCCGCCCGAGTCCACCGCACGTACAGGCCGGCCGCGATGAGCAGGGCCGCGGCCAGGGACAGCATGGGCCAGCCGCGCAGCAGGTTTACCGCGAGGGTGAAGGCGACGGCCGCGGCGGCCAGGCCGTTCAGCCAGGCCAGGGCCGTTTTCCGCTCCTGGCGGGCAAAGCGGGCCATGGCAACGAGGCCGACCAGGAAGCTGACGAAGACAGCGACGGCGTAGAACAGGACGAGTTCCTGCTCCTGACCGGCCGCGGCGACGATGATCAGGGCGGCGGCGGCCAGGTACACCACCACGGACCAGTACGGGGTGTGGTGCCGGTTGGACCGGCCGAGAACCGGCGGCAGCACTCCGGGCCGGTCGGCCGTCCCCGCCAGTGCCTTCAGCAACCCCGGGCCGGCCTGGAAGGAGGAGCTGGCGGCGGCGAGCAGCAGCAGGGCGCTGGTCAGCTGGAAGGCGTCGTAGAGCCAGCCCGGTCCTGCGGCGGCGTGCGCGATGTCGGCGATCTGGGTGGAGTCGGCGCCGGGAATGCCGATGTGCAGTTGTGCGGCGAGGGCGGTCAGGGCCAGTGTCAGGCCGCCGACGATGACCAGGAGCAGCGCGAGCGTGCCCCGGCCGAAGCGGCGGCGGTGTGTGTCGTCGAGCTGGCCGAGCTGCGCGATGGCGGTCGACGGCGCCTCGATCCCGGTGGCCAGCGCCATCGCGACCGGGAAGGCCAGGACGACGGCGAGTACGGCGGGCCGGCCGGGGTCGGCCGTGGCGGCGGCCTGCCGGTGGCATGGGGCGAGGCGAAGCCCAGGACGAGCACGGCGACGGAGATGAGCACGAATGCCACGGTCATGACGGCGAACAGCAGCCGCCCGCCGTGCCCGAACCAGGTCAGTCCCGCCACGACCAGGAGCAGCAGGAGCGCGAGCGGGATACGGATCGGGGCCAGGCCAGGGAACAGGGCGATGACCGCGCTGGCCGCGGCCGCGATCGAGATGCCGATGGTCAGGACGAAGTCCACGACCAGTGCGCCGATGGGCAGGAACGTCCAGCGGGCGCCGAAGGCCCGCCCGGCCGCGGCCGCCGCGCCGCCGCCCTTGGGGAAGCGCCGTACGAGTTGCCAGTAGTTCGCGGTGACGACCACGACGAGCCCGATGACCAGACTCATCGTGGGCAGCAGCAGCGCGAGGTCGCCGTGCAGGGCGCGCAGGGCTGCCTCGATGGCGTACGCAACCGAGGAGACCAGGTCGGCGATCACCGCGAAGGCGAACGCGAAGAAGAGCACTGAACGGCGGGGTGTGCGCATGCCCGTGGACACGGGCGCGGAGGTGGCGGCAGCCGCCTTGGAGAGGGTCACGCGAAGACCTTCCTGACGTCCTGACGGACGGATCTCATTGAGGACACTTCGCCGACCAGACTTCCCGGCACACCGCCGTCAAAGCTACGTCAACGACCCGGTAGGGAAGTGTTAGGGGATCGTCAAGATTTCCGCTCGCTGTGCTCGCGGCAGCAGAAGCAGGGCTCTCGACCGGCCTGCGCTTCGGTGCCGGTTTCGCCGGCTTCCTTGCGACGCTGGAGGTGGGTGCGGGCCTCGGGGTGGTGGCTTGAGCGAAGGCGATGCGGTGCAGGGCTGCGTTGCCAGCCGGTCACCACCCCGATGTGGTGCGCGCCGTGATCATCGGTCGACGGGTCCCGAAAGAAGCAGAGGACGCGGCCCGTTGATCCTCTCGGTGGCTCCGTGCGCGTTGAATGCCAAACACGGGGGAATGTGCCGACGCACACAGTGGTCAGGACGGCGAAGGGTGGAGTCCCGCGGAAGTTGTGCGTGCCCCGTGGCCGCGAGACGTCCCTGTTCCGTAAGGCGGTCAGACGTTCCACGGCGGCCTTCCTCCGGGTGGGATGGAAGGCATGAGATCGCGCTTCTTTCCGCCCGTGTTCAAGGGCAGACTGCACGATGCCCGCACGGCGACCTCGATCGGTCGGTGGCTCGGCCTGGCGCTCGCGGTGTGCTTCTGTACCGGTTTGATCAGTCATTTCATGCAGCACCCGCCGGGATGGCTCGCCAACGAGCTGCCGAGCCGCCCGGTGTGGGGCTACCGGTTCACGCAGGGGCTCCACGTCGCTTCCGGTATCGCGGCGATCCCCTTGCTGCTCGCCAAGTTGTGGACGGTGTATCCCCGCTTGTTCGAGTGGCCACCGGTGCGCTCGGTGCGGCACGCCTTGGAACGGTTGTCGGTGGCTGTCCTGGTCGCGGCGGCCCTCTTCGAGCTGGCGACCGGCCTGCTGAACACCGCCCAGTGGTACCCGTGGACCTTCCCCTTCGTGCAAGTGCACTACGCCGTGGCCTGGCTGCTGGTAGGAGCGCTGGTACTGCACATCGCGGTCAAGGCACCCGAGATCGCGGCACACTGGAGCCGTCGCTCGCCGGGCACGCTGGCCCTGCCCGCCGAGGACGGCCCCGATCGACGCTCCCTGCTCGCGGCGGTGGCAGCGGCGGTCGGCGCCGTCACCGTGACCACGGTGGGGCAGTCCTTTACCCCGTTGAAGGACCTCACCCTCCTCGCACCCCGCCACCCCGACCATGGTCCCGAGGGCCTGCCGGTCAACCGGACCGCCGCGGCGGCGGGCGTCGGCCTGATCCACGCCGAGCGCTACCGCCTGACCATCTCCGGACCGCGGCCCTACACGCTGACGCTGGACGAACTGCGCGCACTGCCCCAGCACGAGGTCGAGCTGCCGATCGCCTGCGTGGAGGGCTGGAGCAAGTCGGCGCACTGGACGGGCGTGCGCGTCGTGGACCTGCTGGAGCGGGTGGGAGCCCCGGTCCATGCGCGGGTACGAGTGGTGTCGTTGCAGACCCGGGGCGGTTACCGGGTCTCCGAGATGGGTCACGAGCACGCCCGGGACCCGCTGACCCTGCTCGCACTTCGGCTGAACGGTGAGGAGCTGTCGCCCGACCACGGATACCCGGTGCGCCTGATCGCTCCGAACCGTCCGGGCGTACTGCAGACCAAGTGGGTCGGCCGACTGGAGGCGCTGTCATGAGGGCCAAGGTGCTGCGACTGCTGGCCGGCGCGGCCGGGCTGGCGCTGATGGGTGTCGGCGCGTCCCTGCTGCTGGACGTGCAGGACCTGATGGGTGTGGCGGAGTGGCTCGGCGGGGCGGTCGTGTTGCACGACGCGCTGATCGCGCCGTTGGTGCTGCTCGTCGGGCTGCTGCTGGTCCGTGGTGGGGTGCGGGGGCCGATCCGTGGGGCGCTGCTCGTGGCGGGCGCGCTGACCGCGGTGGCGCTGCCGGTGCTGCTGCGGCCGGGGCCGCGGGCCAACTCGACGGTGCTGCCGCTCGACTACCCGCGCAACTGGTTGCTGACCCTGGTGGGCGTGGCTACGGTCACGGCCCTGCTGGTGGTGGCGAAGGAGGTCCGTCGCAGCCGACGGCGTCCACCTTCGTAACGACGGCGTCTTACGGGTGTCTTACGCACCTTCGGCACGGGCCACGCCCGGCTCAGGGCATTCCTACGTTGGCGCCATGCGAACTCTTCGTACAGTGGCCCTCGTAATGGCGCCGCCCCTGCTTCTGGCTGTGGCGGGCCTGGTCCACCCGCGGCATCTCACGGCGTCGACGGCCGCTCACTGGACGGCGCTGCATGTCGCCCTGCTGCCCGTCTTCCCTCTGCTGGCGCTCGGCCTGCTGGTGCCGCTGTGGGGAAGACCGGCGCGTGACCTCGACGGCGCCCTCACCGTGGTGACCTGGGCCGGGTGTCTGGGGTACGCGGCCTACTACTCAGGGCTGGACGCGGTGGCCGGTATCTCTGCCGGGACGGTGGCGAGCCATGGGGTGCATGGGGCGGTGGGGTGGCTGTTCTCGACCGGTGACGAGTTGGGCCGGGCAGGGGTGTACGCGCTGACGCTCGCCGCTCTCGCCGCCGGCGCGGTACTGCTGCGGCGCCACGGCGTCCGGGTGCTGCCCGGTGCCGTGATGGTGCTGGGGGCATGCTGGTCGTTCCTCGACAGCCACATCTTCTGGCCCCGCGGCGTGTTCACCATGATCGCGTTCGCCGTGGGCTTCGGTCTGCTGACCGTCGCGGCGTCCGGCAGGTCCGGAAGGCTTACGAACTCCTGACGGATTCCCGTCCCGGCATCCGCACTCGCACAGCCAGGCTTAGCGTCGGGGCATGTTGATCCTGGTCACCGGAGGTGCGGGCTTCATCGGCTCGCACATCGTCAGCGTTTTCACCGGCGCCGGGCACGAGGTACGCGTGCTCGACGCGCTCCTGCCCGCCGCCCACCGCCGCCCGTCCCCGATGGTGTCGACTGGCGCCACGCGGATGTGCGCGACAGGGGAGCGGTGGTGGACGCTCTGCGGGGCGTGGACGCCGTCTGCCATCAGGCGGCGATGGTCGGGCTCGGCAAGGACTTCGCGGACGCGCCCGACTACGTCGGCAGCAATGACCTTGGCACGGCCGTACTGCTGGCAAGCATGGCCGAGTCCTGGGTACCCCGACTCGTGCTGGCGAGTTCCATGGTCGTCTACGGCGAGGGCCGCTACGAGTGTGCCCAGCACGGCGTCGTACGGCCGGGGCCGCGACGGATCGCCGAGCTGGACGCGGGCCGTTTCGAACCACCGTGCCCACACTGCGGTGAGCCCTTGTCCGCCGGCCTGGTGGGGGAGGATGCGCCGACCGATCCGCGCAACGTCTACGCGGCTACCAAGCTCGCTCAGGAGCACCTGGCCGCGGCATGGGCGCGGGCGACCGGTGGATGGGTGGCGGCGCTTCGCTACCACAATGTGTACGGGCCGGGCATGCCCCGCGACACCCCCTACGCGGGAGTCGCCTCCCTGTTCCGGTCCGCGCTGGCGCGCGGCGAGGCACCTCGTGTGTTCGAGGACGGCGGTCAGCGCCGGGACTTCGTCCACGTCCGGGATGTCGCAGGGGCCAACCTCGCGGCCCTGGATGGGCTGCCCGCTCTGCCGGAGGGCGTCCTGCGGGCGTACAACGTCGGCAGCGGCGACCCGCACACGGTGGGGGAGATGGCCGCCGCCCTGGCCGCGGCACACGGCGGCGATGCACCCGTCGTCACCGGGGAGTACCGGCTCGGCGACGTCCGCCACATCACCGCCTCTTCGCACAGGCTGTGTGACGAGCTGGACTGGAAACCGGTGGTGGGCTTCGCCGAGGGAATGACGGAGTTCGCGAAGGCCCCGCTGCGGGCCGGCTGAGCCCTCCCCGGTGACAACCCGGAAGGGCCGTCCCTGTACCTCCACAGCGATGGCCGTTCTCCGGACCGGAAACGGGGGTTCAGGCGGCTGTCGGCAGGCGGACCTCGAAGCCGCACCGCAGGGCACGTTGTGGACGGCGGCCCGGCCGCTGTGGGCCTCGAGGATGCCCCGCACCATGGCCAGACCCAGGCCCGCACCGGCGGGCGGGGTGCGGGCGTCGGTGCCGCGCCAGCCGGTGTCGAAGACGCGTGGCAAGTCCTCGGACGGGATGCCGCCGCACCCGTCGGTCACCGAGACGAAGACGCTGCCGTCCTCCTGCCGGGCGGAGACGGCGACCGTTCCGTCGGTGGGCGTGCGGTGGATGGCGTTGACGAGGAGGTTGGCCAGGACGCGGGACATCTCGCGGCCGTCGACCTCGACCGGCGGCGGCTCGACTCCATCGCCGATGATCCGTGCGCCGTGTTCCTCGGCCAGGGCGTCGGCGCCCGCGATCGCGTCGCCGACGAGGTCGTAGACCGACATGCGGGCCGTGTTCAGGGCCAGCACGTCGGCCTGGATGCGGGAGAGCTCGAACAGGTCGCTGACCATTTCGCTGGGCCTTCCGACCTCTGTGCGGATCCGGGCGTGGTAGACGCTCGGGTCGTCGACCATGCCGTCCTCCAGTGCCTCGGTCATCGCCTGCAGCCCAGCGAGCGGGGTGCGCAGGTCGTGGGAGATCCAGGCGACCAGCTCCCGTCGGGACTCCTCCAAGGACCGCTTGCGCTCGCCTGAGGCGGCCGGCTTCGCACTGGTGGCGTCCAACTCCCGGACGAGTCAGGACAGTTCAGCTGTGGGAGCGGTCCTGGGCGGGGTGAAGCGGCCCTCGTCGCCGAGAGCTCGGGTGGCCTCGGCGAGGGCCTGGTTGCCCTTGACGACGCTGCGGCCCAGGACGAGCGCCACCGCGAGGGAGACGACCGCCGCGATGGAGCACACCATGGTGACGACCCACAGGTCGTGATCCGACAGCAGCATCGCCCACGACACGAGCATCGTCCCGGCGAGCATCGCCGCCACGGCAACGGCGGCGACCACGGCCAGCGACAGCGCGACCGAGCGGTTGCGCAGCAGCCTCAGGGCGGCCACACGGTGCAGTCCGGCGACGCCCGCGCCGATCGCCGCGTACAGGGCGATCAGGAAGATGTCACGCAGCATCGTCCGCCCCGTTCGTCTCAGGTGTGTCGAAGCGGTAGCCGACGCCCCACACGGTGTTGATCAGTCGGGGGCGGGCCGGGTCGTCCTCGATCTTCTCGCGCAGCCGCCGTACATGGATGGTGACGGTGGACAGGTCGCCGAACTCCCAGCCCCACACGCGACGCATCAGTTCCTCCCGGCTGGTGGCCCGCCCGGGATTGCGCAGGAAGAACTCCAGCAGATCGAACTCCCTGATGGTCAGGGCAAGTTCCCGACCATCGCGGGTGGCCCGGCGAGCCGTGGGGTCCAGAGCGAGCGGTCCGGCCCCCAGTCCGGTCAGGCGCGGTGGGGACGGTGCGCTCTGCGCTGTCGCCAGCGCTCCCGCACGGCGCAGCGCCGACTCCACCCGCAGGACCAGCTCCCTCGGGCTGAATGGCTTGGTGACGTAGTCGTCCGCCCCGACCTCCAGGCCGAGGATGCGGTCCTCCTCGTCACCCCGCGCCGTCAGCATGATCACGGGCAGCGGGCCGGTCTCGCGGATGCGGCGGCAGACCTCCAACCCGTCCATGCCGGGCAGCATCAGGTCAAGCACCACCAGTTCCGGCGGCTGTGCCATGGCCCTGGCCACGGCGGACGGCCCGTCGGCGGCCACATCGACGTCGAAGCCCGCCCGGGTCAGGTATCCGGCGACGACCTCGGAGACAGTCGGGTCGTCGTCCACGACGAGTACGCGTTTCACGGTATCGAGTCTCACACCGCCCCTCGGCTGTCAGGAGGAGTGGTGGCGGAGGTCAGAGATCCGTAAGTACTGCCGCCGACGTCAGAGATCTGTAAGGACGCCAAGTCCCTTACGTCCCTTTTGTATTCGTAGGGTGAGTGGGGTGATCGAGACTTCCCCCTCTTCTCCCGCCCGGGTCGATGTGGTGCTGCCCTGTCTGGACGAGGCCGAGGCCCTGCCGTGGGTGCTCGACCGGATCCCGCCCGGCTGGCGCGCCATCGTGGTCGACAACGGCTCCAGCGACGGCTCGGCGGACATCGCCCGCGCACTCGGCGCCCACGTGGTGACCGAGCCGGTGCGCGGGTTCGGCGCCGCCTGCCACGCCGGCCTGATGGCCGCCACCGCCGACGTCGTCTGCTTCTGCGACTGCGACGCCTCCCTCGACCCCGCCCTGCTGCCGGACATCGCCGCACCCGTGCTGGGCGGCACCGCCGATCTGGTGCTGGGCCGGCGGCGCCCCACGTCCCCCAAGGCATGGCCTGTGCACGCCCGCCTGGCCAACGTGGAGCTGGCCCGGCTCATCCGCAGACGCACCGGGGTGCGCCTGCACGACCTCGGCCCGATGCGCGCCGTCCGCCGCGAGGCCCTGCTCGCCCTGGACCTGACCGACCGGCGGTCCGGCTACGCGCTGCAGATGGTGGTGCGCGGAGCCGACGCCGGCTGGCGGGTGCGCGAGACGGACGTGCCGTACCACCCGCGCACCGGCCGCTCCAAGGTCACCGGCACCTGGCGAGGCACTTGGCAGGCGGTACACGACATGCGTGCCGTGCTCGCCGAGACGCCCGCCACCACGACCGCCGTCGCTGGCGTGCGGGGAGGCGGACGATGAACACCCGGCCTCCAGTGACCCTATTGGTGATCGCCAAGGAACCCGTGCCCGGCCGCGTCAAGACCCGGCTCACCCCGCCCTACACACCCCAGGAAGCGGCCACCCTGGCCGAGACCGCCCTTACCGACACGCTCCACACCCTGCTGCAAGCCCCCGCACGCCGTCGCGTCCTTGCTCTCGACGGCACCCCTGGCCCCTGGCTGCCACCCGGCTACGACGTCGTACCCCAGAGCCCCGGCGACCTGGACGAGCGGATCGCCGCCGCTTTCGCCCACTGTGACGGCCCGACGCTCCTGGTCGGCATGGACACCCCGCAGCTGACCGCCGACATGATCGCCGACGTCGGCCGGGACGGCCGCGATGCCTGGTTCGGTCCGGCCGTGGACGGCGGCTTCTGGGCGCTGGGCCTCGCCGATCCCGCCCGGGCCGGTGCCCTGGTCCGTGGGGTGCCGATGTCGACGGACCGTACGGGCGCGATCCAGCGCATCCGCCTGGCCGAGGCAGGGCTGGCCGTGACCGACCTGCCGGTACTGCGCGACGTGGACACCGCAGCCGACGCCGCAGCGGTCGCCGCCTGCTGTGCACGGGGCTCTCGCTTCGCCGCGGTCCTCAACTCGATGGCAGAGGTGATCCGATGAGCGGGACGGCGGTCGACATCGACTTCGCCGTGGCCGAGCGGCCGGAGCCCGCCATGGCGGAGCCCCGGGCGGAGAGCCCGACGGTCGTCATGGCCAGGAATCACATGCCGACGCTCCCCGTCCACCCCACCGTGCCCGTGGAACCGGGCACCCCGTGGATCAACGATCCCTATGGCAACGCTCTGCGCACCGGACGCGGCCCGCTGTTCTTGCGTCGTCTGTCACACCCTGATCGCCCCGACGGCTTCGGCGAGGAGCACGTGCTGCAGTTGGACGTGGAGCGCTGGTGTGCACCTCCCGACACGGCGGACACGAGCGTGCTGCGCCGATGTACGGGCTCTGTTCTGGACGTGGGTTGCGGACCGGGACGCATGGTGGCCGCACTGGCCGCCCGCGGCGTACCGGCGTTGGGCGTGGACCTCAGCCGGGACGCCGTGAAGCGCACCCGGCACAGTGGCGGCGCCGCCATCCAACGGTCAGCCTTCGACCGCCTCCCGGGCGAAGGCCGCTGGGGCACCGCGCTGCTGATGGACGGCAATATCGGCATCGGCGGCGATCCCGTCGCCCTGCTGCGCCGCATGCGCGAACTCATCGCCCCCGGCGGGCTCCTGCTGGCCGAAGCCGCCCCAGAGGACATGGACGAGCGCCTCATCGTGCGCGTCGAGGACGCCCACGGTCACCACGGGCGGCCCTTCCCCTGGGCCAGGCTCGGCACCACCGCGCTCCTGAACGCCGCAGACTCCGCCGACTGGATCCCGGCCGGCAGGTGGACGGCCGGGGGACGCCCGTTCGTCGAGCTGCGCCGCCGACGGGCGAATCACCTCGACGCGCAGCACCCGATCATCGAAAGGCCCCACCACTCATGACCGACAGCGCCGCAACGCGTTGGTCGGTTCCCTGGCCCGCTGAGCCGTTGCCCGACCACCCCGCAGAGCCGATGAACCGCCGCGCCGGTCTTACGCGTACCACCCTGGTCGTGGCGGTGCTCGTCGCGCTCAGCGTAGTTGTCATCGGCACCCTCCACGCCGGCGACAACCAGAGCGACCCGGGCCGCCTGCTCGTGGGATACGCCATCGCCTGGGCACTGTTCGCCGCCGGGGTCTGGGCCGTACGCAAGGTCCCCGCGCGCGCCGCGACCTTCCTGGTGCTCGCGGGCTCGGCCGCCGTCGCACTTTCCGGCCTGGCGGCACCGCCCCGCACCAGCGACGACATGTACCGCTACGCCTGGGACGGCCGCGTGCAGGCCGCAGGTATCTCCCCCTACGCCCACCCGCCGGCCGCCCCCCAACTCGCCCATCTGCGGGACGAGTGGCTCTTTCCCACCCGTGGAGCCTGCGACGGCTGGGGACTGAGGCGCACCGACAGTGGCGCGTGCGTCCGCATCAACCGGCCCACCGTGCCGACGATCTACCCGCCCGTCGCGGAGGGCTGGTTCTTCGCCGTCCACACCCTCTCGCCACCGGGCACTCGTCACAAGCCGCTCCAAGTGGGCGGCGCGGTACTGGCGTTCGGCACCACCGTCGCCCTGCTCGCCGTCCTGCGACGACGCGGCGACCCGCAAGGGGCCCCCGCCCGGGCCGCACTGTGGGGCTGGTGCCCGGCCGTCCCCTTCGAGGCCGTCAACAACGCCCACATCGACACCCTCGGCGTCCTGCTCACCGTGCTGGCACTCGGCACCGCCGCCGGGGCGCGTCGCGGCGCCCTGCTCGGCGCGGCCATCGCGGTCAAACTGCTGCCCGTGCTGGCGCTACCCGGCGCCCTGTCCGGACAGCGCAGCGCGCGACGCATCGGGAGCGTGGCGGCAGCTGTCCTGGGCGCGGTCGCGCTCTCCTACCTGCCCTACGTCCTGGCCTCCGGCACCAGCGTCCTCGGCTATCTCCCCGGCTACCTGAACGAAGAGGGCTACGAACCCGGCAACGTACGCCGCTTCGCCTTGCTACGGCTGATCCTGCCGGACTCGGCCGCCGGAATCGCCGCTGTTGTCCTGCTCGCGCTGACGGCCCTGTTCGTATGGTGGCGCGGCGACCCCACACGCCCCTGGCGCGGTGCCCTCCTTGTGACCGGCACGGCTCTGCTGCTGTTCTCGCCCAACTACCCCTGGTACTCCCTGTTGGTCATCGCCCTCGCAGCTCTGGACGGCCGCTGGGAGTGGCTGTCCGTCACGCTCGCCGGCACGGTCCTCTACCTCGCCGGGCGGCTGTTGCCCGGATTCCCTCTGCAGGCATGGGCCTACGGCGCTGCCGCTCTCACTGTGGCACTGGGTGCCTTCCTGAGAGCATGAAGCCAACGCAACCCCTGTTGATCGGCCGGGTCCGGCAGCAGCCTCCGCTCCGTCCTTGAGATCGTCGAACGCACCGTGACGACGGCACTGGATTCGTGGTGATGCCGCGCAGGCGGGTGGTGGTACGAGGCACCTGAAGGACGCAACTCCGGCTACCTGCACGCAAGCGGCGTAGGGGTGACCAGGGGGCCTGAGCTGCATGGTGCTGGGATGGAGCCCATGCTGGGACCGTGCTGGGACGGCTCCCTCCAGATACACGATTCCGTCGTCGTACCCACGCTCCAGCAGGCCGCCAGCGCGGGCAGGGCCAAGGCGTTCGTAATCTTGGATGGCACCCTGCTGTCCGTCGACCGGATCGCCGCCGACCGCCCCTACTACTCGGGCATCAAACACAAGAAGCACGGCATGAACTCGGAGGTCCTGGCCGAACCGTTCGGTCAGCTGCTGTGGGCCTCAGCTGCCCTGCCCGGCGCAGTTCACGACATCAAGGCCGCCCGCACCCACGGCATCATCGACGCCCTGACCCACGCGGGCATCCACCGCTGGGCCGACAAGGGCTACCGGGGCGTGGGAGGCACAGTCCGCGTTGCCTACCGCGGGCGGTGGGACAAGCTGTCGGCCGGCCGGCGGACCGTCAACGTCTCCCCTGCGAAGATACGCGGTCTCCCCTGCGAAGATACGCGCCGTCGGCGAGCAGGCCATGGCCACCCTCAAGCAGCGGCGCCTGCTGCGGGAGCTCCGCTGCAGCACCACCCGCATCACCGACATCGTGAAGGCCGTTCTCGCCCTCCACCTGGCCACCTCGGCATGTGGTTGATGTGACTTCGAGCGATCGGTTGCCAGGGGCCCATAGATCCGCCCTGGTCAGCTCTCCGTGACGATTCGTAGTTGGCCATCGGGAATCCGAACTGCATGGCCGAGTCTGATTCGGGAGACCGACGTGCTTCGGCCCCGTGCTGCTGTGGAGCGCGGGGGCCGAAGGGGGTGCCGTCCTCGCTCCGACTCAGGTCACTGGATTCCGGTGGCTCTGGTCACCATGCGTTGATGACCGGCGCGTCGGGTTCGTGCTGCCGCCAGGCTTTGTTGAGGTGCGCGAGCCGGTCTGCGGCGGCGATGCCGAGCAATGACGCGACCTTGCCGTCGCTGACTTCGAACGCCATGGCGCCCACGACCCGGTCGTCGGTCACGGCGAGGACGGCCGGGGAGCCGTTGACCAGCACGAAGTGGAACGCGGGGGAGCCGCCGGCCAGCCGCCGCTTCGCCGGCGTGGGCTTGAAGCCGGCCCGCACGTAGGAGGCGATGCGCTCGCGCGTCTTGTACCGCAGCAGCCGCCTGGCCAGTCCGTAGCCGTCCGAGACCGCGGTCGCGTCGTCGGTGAGCAGCGCTACCAGCCGTTCGGTGCGCCCCGACGTGGCGGCGGCGAGGAACTCCTCGACGACCCGGCGCGCGGACACGGGGTCCACCTCGTCGCCGCCGCGGCGCTCGGCGGTGATCCGGATCCGGGCCCGGTGGACATGTTGTTGGCTCGCGGACTCGGTGATGTCGAGGATCCCGGCGATCTCGGTGTGGGGGTAGGAGAAGGCCTCGCGCAGGACGTACGCGGCCCGCTCGACCGGCGAGAGGCGCTCCATGAGGGTCAGTACGGCCAAGGACACCGATTCGCGCTGCTCGAAGGTTTCGGCAGGGCCGAGCATCGGGTCACCCTCAAGGAGTGGCTCGGGCAGCCAGGCACCGGCTGCCCGTTCATGGCGTGCCTGCGCCGAGCGGAGCCGGTCGAGGCAGAGATTGGTGGCGACCTTGGTCAGCCACGCCTCCGGCACCTCGATATGTTTCCGGTCCGCGGCCTGCCAGCGCAGGAACGTGTCCTGCAGGGCGTCCTCGGCGTCGGTGGCCGAGCCGAGCAGACGGTACGCGAGCGAGGCCAGCCGGCCCCGGCTGGCCTCGAACCGATCGATGGCTGCGCTGTCCATGCGGAGCAGCCTATGCGGCGGCCCTCACACCGGCTCGGTCAGGCGCGGTGGCCAGGCGGCGCCTGCGCTTCGGCATGCCGAAGGTCGGGTGGACGATGCTCCACCCGGCCCCCTTGAGCACGCCCGACTTGAGCCGAGCGGCGGTCCGGCCGCCCAGGTACCAGGACTTCGACCGGACGTCCCCGTCCACCATCTGGAAGATCGCGTCCCGCCGCCCGAGGCTGATGTGGTTGCCGTGGTACTTCAGCCCGGTGGTCGGGACCTCGCTGCCCGTCAGGCGCGCGATGATCGCGGCGGTCGCCTGCATATTGGTGTAGCCGGCCGAGGCGCAGGACATCGGCAGCGGCCGGCCGTTCTCGCCGATCGCGTAGGCGCAGTCACCGGCGGCATAGACGTCCGGGTGCGAGACCGAGCGCATGGTGCGGTCGACGACGATCTGGCCGGTCTCGGCGACCTCCAGGCCGCTGGCGGCCGCGATGGGGTGCACGGCGAACCCGGCCGACCACACGGTCACGTCGGCCGGGATGGACGTACTGTCGGCGGCGATCGCCCGTGTCGGCTCGACGGCTTCGATGCCGGTGTGCTCGTGGACGGTGATGCCGAGCCGGTCGAAGGCCTGGCGCAGGTGACGGCGGGCCTTCGGGGAGAGCCAGGCGCCCAGCTCGCCGCGGGCGGCGAGCACGAGCGAGAGATCGGGCCGGGACTCGGCGAACTCGGTGGCGGTCTCGATGCCGGTCAGCCCCTCACCGACGACCAGCACGGTGCCGCCCTCGCTCAGGCCGGCCAGGCGCTCGCGCAGACGCAGCGCCGAGGACCGGCCGGTCACATCGAAGGCATACTCGGCCACGCCGGGAACGCCATGGTGGGCTACAGAGCTGCCGAGCGCGTAGAGAAGCGTGTCGTACGCGAGCACGCCGTCGCCGTCCTCGCCGGTCACGGCGACGGTCCTGCGCTCGGGGTCGACGCCGGTGACGCGCGCCACGCGCAGCAGCACCCCGGTGCCCGCGAATACGTCGGCGAGCCCCCGGAACGCGAGGTCCTGGCCGATCGCGAGCTGGTGGAGCCGCATCCGCTCGACGAAGTCGGGTACGGCGTTGACGACCGTGATCTCGGTGTCGGCGGGGGAGAGTCGGCGGGCCAGGTTTCCGGCGGCGAAGGCCCCGGCGTATCCGGCGCCGAGTACGACGATGCGGTGCTTCATGGCGTTGCTCCTGTCTCGTTCGTGTGCCCCTTGAACGAGACGGCGCCCCGATTGCTGACAGGAGCCAGGTGTGACGCGGGTCACCGAACTAAGAGGTCTTTTTCATCCGCAGAGCCTGTTTCATCCCAACAAGTCCCTGTGACGGAGCGGCCGTTGGGAGGATTTAGAGGATGGCGCGATTGACGGGGCGCGCGGGAAGTCCGTATTGCCTGTCTCATCCCGTGAAACCCCTCTCATTTGAAGGGGAGTTGATATCAGCGATTAGTCCCGCCGCCCTGCACCGGAACCCGACACGTGCGAGGCGCGAGTACTCATCTGTGGCGCGTGAGGCGACGCAAACTAGCTCATCTGCTTCAGTTGGCGCTCTCAACTTGGGAAGCGGCGGCGCTCGCGCGGACGGATGGTTTCTGACCTGGGCGTATGTGTCCCGGCATGAGGTCCGAGAGGGCGGGATCGCACCGCTGTTGACCGTGGTTTACCGGTCTTATGGGCACGCTATGGGCACGGGCTGCGTCCGCGGCCTTCCCGCTCAGTTGAATGGTGGTGTGGGAGAAGAGCACGGCCATAACGGAGGAGTCGCAACCGGTCATGGCGAAGGTGTCAAGGCCGTTGCCGGAAGAAGGTGAGGACCCCTGGTCGGTGCGTGTGGTGGTGCGGCCTGCGTCGGGCCGGCGCCGGGTCCCTGCAGTGGACCATGACCGCGTCGTCGGCGTTGCGCGCGGCGTGCAGGGCGACACCTGTCGAATTCCTGTCATCCCTTGAGGCGTTGTTGCCCCTGGCTGTCGCTCGTCACTAGCGTGCTGATTGAGGTTTCAAAGGAAAAAACGACGGAGGGGTCAGTCATGTCCCTGGCATGGTGCCCGGTTGTGCCGTCCCCGCGTGCCACTGCCTGCGGCTGTTTCCCGGACCGCTCCCCACACCTGTGAACCGCACTCTCCATTTCTCACCCCCCGCCAGCCTTCAGGCACGTCTTCGCCCGAAGCAGCCTGGAGCAGAAGGAGAGATCCATGCACTCCATGCACAGCGAGCCTCTCGATTATCTTGTCGTCGGCGCCGGTCCGGCAGGGCTCCAGCTCGGGCAGTTACTCCAGGCGGCAGGGCACGGATACCGGATCCTCGAGAGCGGTCACGCTCCCGGCACGTTCTTCCGTACCTTCCCCCGCCACCGCACGCTGATCTCGATCAACAAGGTGCACAACGGCACCGATGATCCCGAGCTGAATCTCCGGATGGACTGGAACTCCCTGTTGTCCCCGGACGACCGGCTGCTGTTCACCCGCTACAGCAAGCGTTACTTCCCGCACGCCGACGATCTGGTGCGCTATCTGGCCGACTTCGCCGAGGCGTTCAAACTGGACATCGCCTACGACACCCGGGTCGAGCGGATCCGGCGCGATGCCGATGGCTACACCGTCACTGACCAGCACGGGCAGGGACACCGCGCCCGCCGTCTGGTGATGGCCACCGGACTGACCCGGCCCCACACACCCGACATCCCTGGCATCGGGACCGCCGAGGACTACTCCGTCGTATCCATGGACCCCGAAGACTTCACCGACCGGCGTGTCCTGGTCATCGGCAAGGGCAATTCCGCCCTGGAGACCGCGGACAACCTTGTCGAGACCGCGGCGGTGATTCATGTCGCCGGGCCGCATTCGATACGGATGGCATGGAACAGCCACTACGTCGGCCATCTGCGCGCGGTCAACAACAACTTCCTCGACACCTATCAACTCAAGTCTCAGAACGCTCTGTTGGACGGCCAGGTGCTGTCGATCGACAAGGACCCCGAGGCCGGCTATCGCGTTCGCTTCAGCTTCTCCCGGGCCGATGAGGTCGTGAAGGAGCTGCGCTACGACCGGGTGATCGTCTGCACGGGATTCCGTTTCGACGCCTCGGTGTTCGACCCGGAGTGCCGGCCCGAGCTTGTCATCGACGACCGGTTCGCCGCCCTGACTCCGGCGTACGAGTCGGTGAACGTGCCCGGCCTGTACTTCGCCGGCACCCTGATGCAGCAGCGTGACTTCAAGAAGTCCACCGGCGGCTTCATCCACGGATTCCGTTACGCCGTCCGGGCGTTGAGCCGCATCCTCGACGAGCGCCACCACGACCGGCCATGGCCGCACCAACCGCTGGAGGCGACTCCGGCCGCGCTGGCGGACGCCGTGATGGCCAGGGTCAACCGCAGCTCGGCGCTCTGGCAGCAGTTCGGTGTGATCGGCGACCTGATCGTCACGCCGCCCGGCAAACCGGCCCACCTCCACGAGGAAGTTCCGATCGCCTACGCCCACGAGAGCCAACTCGCCGCGAATGGTGACTACTTCACCGTCACTCTGGAGTACGGCCCCGACCACGACAAGGTCGACCCCTTCGACATCACGGTACGTCGCACCGCCCAGAACTCGGTCGACACCGCCCTCGACGCCGCGTACCTGCACCCGGTGATCCGCCACTTCCGGGACGGTGAGCTGCTGGGCATGCACCACATGGCCGAGAACCTGGAGAACGAGTGGGACCATCCTGAGGTCCACCACGCGCCACTCGCCGAGTTCTTCGCCCGTGAGCTGGATCGCCGGCCGAGCCCCGCGGGGCGGTGAGCGGCGTGCAGCACACCGTTCATGACTTCGAGGCCGCCGCGCGCGACAAACTCGATCCCGTCCACGTCGACTTCATCGCCGGCGGGGCACGCGACGAGATCACCGTGCGGGCCAACGAGGCGGCTTTCGGGCGGCTGCAGCTGCTGCCCCGGGTGCTGCGGGGGAGTGCCGTACGGGACCTGGACATCACCCTGCTGGGCAGCCGGGCCCGCATGCCCGTCCTGCTCTCTCCCACCGCCTTTCACAAACTTGTCTATCCGGAAGGGGAGTTGGCGACCGTGCGGGCCGCGGCCGCAGCCGGAGCGATCATGATCGCCTCCATGGCCTCCACGGTGGCGGTGGGTGAGATCGCCGACGCGGCCCGTGCGACGGACAGTGACGCACAGCTGTGGTTCCAGCTCTACATCCAGCCCGATCTGGAGATCACCGAGGCGCTGGTGCGGCGGGCCGTCGACGCCGGGTGCACCGCCCTGGTCGTCACGGTCGACTCCCCGGTGCTGGGTGCGGGCGAGCGCAACCGGCGCAACGGGTTCCACGACCTACCGCCCGGACTGCGCTGCGAGAACCTGGTCGACCTGCGCGACGGCGAGCGCGGGCACGTACGGCAGATCGCCATGTCCCCCGAGCTGAACTGGGAGCACATCGACTGGCTGCGAGGCGTGACGGAACTGCCCGTCCTGCTCAAGGGCGTCCTGCATCCCGAGGACGCCCGGCTCGCGGTCCGGCACGGCGCCGACGGGCTGCTGCTGTCCAACCACGGCGGCCGCCAACTCGACACCGTTCCTGCCACGTTGGAGCTGCTGCCGGAGATCCTGGCCGCCGTCGCAGGCCGCATCCCCATCGTGCTGGACGGAGGCGTACGGCGCGGTACCGACGTGGTCAAGGCGCTGGCGCTCGGCGCGTCCGCCGTGGGCATCGGCCGCCCCGTGATGTGGGCGCTGGCCCAGGGCGGCGAGGAAGGCGTACGGCGACTGCTGGAGCTGCTGCGCGACGAACTGGACGACACCCTGGCCCTGTGCGGGGCGTCCGGGCTCGCCGACCTGACGCCCGATCTGGTTCGGGTGCCCGCGTGGGCGCCCGTGCCGGGCCCTGCCGTGGCTCCGGGATCAGACCATCGATTCGGCGGCGGGGCGGTCGTATGAACACCGCCACCGGATGGCTGGTCACCGGCGCGATCCTGGCCCTCGTGGCCGCACTGCCGTACTGGCTGCCCCGGGCCGTGATCGCGCTGCGGGTGCGCATCTTCGCCTGGGTGGGCGGCGAGGAGGGCATCCGGGCGCCCGGACGGGAGGTGCCTGCCGAGGAGTTCAAGAAGGTGTACGGGCATCCGGCGGCCAACGGCCGCAGCCGGGGCGCCGCCCTGTCCGACCTGTTCTGGTACTGGCTCTCGCCCGGCCCGGAGGTCCACCAGGAGCATCTGGAGCCCGGACCGCGCTACGACGACGTGGCCCGGACCACCCGGCAGATCCTGGCCGGGCTCTCCCGGGAACAGTGGACGGAGCTGGTCGGCCGCTGCACCCGCCGCGTGCTCGACGGACTCGACGGCCACGCGCGCGTGCATCGGGTCAGACTGCGCGACCTGATGATGCCGGTCTGGGCCGAGGTCTACTACGAGGTGGTCTTCCGCGCACCGTGCCCGCGTCACGTCCGGGACCTGATCACCGGCAACGCGGACGACGTGGTCAGCGCCCTGAAGTGCACCGGCCTGCGGCACATGGACCGGCGGGCCCGCCTCACCGCCCACCTGCGCGACCGGCTCGCGCACGACCCTCCCCCCGTACCGCTGCCTTCCTCGCTCACGCCGCGGGAGCAGGCGTACTACCTGCAAGGGACGTTCTTCAACACTGCCGTGGTGCAGATGTCGGAGGCCATGGCCCATCTGCTGCTGGCCCTTGCCACGCACCGGCCGGTGCAGGAACGTCTGGCGGCCGGTGCGGAGGATCCGGACTTCCTGGACCGGGTGATCGACGAGACGCTTCAGCACTTTCCGCTCTTCGGCGTGGCCCACCGCATCACCTCCGCGGAGATCCCCAGGGACGGGCGCGAGCCCATCCCGGCCGGCTCGGTCCTGCTGTTCAACTACCCGGAGTACCAGCGATCGGGCGGCGCCCCCTTCGACCCGGATCGCTGGCTGAACCCGGACACCAGGCCCTCGGCCTTCATCCCGTTCGGGGTCACCGCCAACCGGCCCTGCCCGGCGCGTGGCTTCGCCGTCCTCACCATGCGGGTCGCGGCCGAAGACGTCCTGCGCCGCTTCCGGCTGGTGTCCTCGGCGGAGCACACCCGGTCGCTGCCCAGTCGCGGCCCCTGTCTGTTCATCCCGCGCGCGGACGCGGGGGAGTCCCGCCAGGGGATCCGGCTCGCGGCGATGCGGCTGGCCGACCGCTGGGCGGCGGTCCCGCGCAGCCTCACCCAACTCGTCCTCGGCAGCTACATGGTGTGGGACGCCCGGCGCCAGGGCCTGTGCCGGAACTACTTCGCCGCCGCGTCCGGTGGCTCCGCCGCCTCCGTCACCGCCGGTCGCTGAGAGGAACGCGTCCATGACTCCTGTGGAGCTCGCTCCCGCGTTCTTCCTGGCCGTCGTCGTGATTCTGTTGACGTGCCGTCTGGTCGTCCTGGTGGCGGGCCGCTTCGGACAGCCGCCCGTGGTGGGCGAGATGATCGCCGGGGTGCTGCTGGGCCCCTCGCTGTTCGGGCTTCTCGCCCCGGGGCTGTCCGCGGAGGTCTTCCCCTCCGAGCTGAAGCCGGTGCTGTACGTGGCCGGACAGATCGGTCTGGTGGCCCTGATGTTCGCCGCCGGGTACGAATTCCGTACGCACGCCGGGCGCGGGCTGGCCGGCACCGCTGTCGCCGTCTCCTCGGCCGGGGTGACGATCCCGCTGGCACTGGGCGTGGTGCTCACCCTTGTGGCCCACGGCCACGTCGGCATATTCGTCGACGGCGTCTCGGTGTGGGTGACGGCGGCCTTCGTCGGCGTCGCCCTGGCGATCACGGCGTTCCCGATGCTGGCCCGGATCATCACCGAACGGGGGCTGGCGGGATCGCGGTTCGGCTCGCTGGCTCTGGCCTCCGGAGCCACGGACGACGCCGTCGCGTGGATCCTCCTCGCGGGGGTGCTGAGCGTGGCCAAAGGCGAGGCAGGGCCCGTCCTGAAGGCCGTCGGCGGCTCCCTGCTGTTCGTGACCGTCCTGTTCCTGCTGGGACGCCGTCTCCTGGCGTGGATCGTGGCCCGGCCCGGCCTCGGCGACGACACCCGCCTCCTCTTCACCGTCGCCGTGCTGTTCTGCGCGGCCTGGTTCACCGACACCATCGGCCTGTACGCCGTCTTCGGGGCGTTCTGCGTCGGGATGGCCATGCCGCGCGGCGAGGCGTCCGAACACCTCGTACGGACCACCCAGTCGGTGACCCAGGTCGTGTTCGTGCCGATGTTCTTCACCTACTCCGGCCTCAACACCCGCTTCGACGTGTTCTCCGACCCGTCCGTGACGGCGTTCGGGGCGGCCGCGGTCGTCCTGGCAGTGGCCGGCAAGTTCGGCGGCTGCTGGGCCGCCGCCCGGCTGCGCGGCGAACCCGGCCCGGTGGCCGTCCGGGTCGGCGCCCTGATGAACGCCCGCGGGCTGATGCAACTGATCGCCCTCAATATCGGACTGGCGGCCGGCATCGTCAGCGAGGAACTGTTCACCGCGCTCGTCCTCGTCGCCCTGATCACCACGGTCATGACCGTTCCGGTACTGAGCCGGCTGGATCACCGGGACGCCAGGTCCCGGGCGGCCGAGGAGACGCGCGAGGGCGAGGAGGCGGCAGCGGCGGCGAGTTGAGCGGGGTGCAGGAGCTGGCGTTCCTGCGGTGAGGGCCGGACCGCTCCGGCCCTCACCGCGAGACGGGTCTCAGTGCAGCGCATCGAGGGCGGCGAGGATGCCGGCCGGCTCGGCGCGGGTCGTGTAGGAGATCCCGGCCGGGTCACCGCTCGTGCCGAGGCCCTCGCCGGTCCCACCACGCCCGAGGGGGCGCGGGTCAAGGTCCACAACGCCTCCGGTGCCGAGCCGGCCCGGGGCAGGTTGCCACCTGGGGCGGGCCACTCCGCCACCGGCGCGCTCTTCGCCGGGATCGTCTCGGTGTCGTACATGAGCAGAGAGGGGTTGTCGTCCTCGAGCGCGGCGATAATCTCGGCCTTGGTGAGGAACCCTCTGGCGAACGGTCAAGAAGTTCCCGGTACGCCGCAATGCCGTCGAACCTCCCGGCCGGGGCATCGCATACGACGTCGTCGGGCACCGCAGTCCCGGAGCTTCCGCTGGTTGCCGCTGTCTGGGAGGGCAGCTGAACGATGGCATACGACAAGGACCTGGCAGACCGCGTCCGCGAGGCGATGTCGGGGGAGGCGCAGGTCCGCGAGGTGAGGATGTTCGGCGGCCTCTCCTTCATGGTCAACGACAGGATCACGGCCACGGCCAACACCCACGGACAGCTCATGGTCCGATGCGATCCCGAGCGTGTCGAGGAACTGCTCGGGCGTGACGGAGCGCACTGGCCGGAGATGCGCGGCCGCAGGATGAGCAAGGGCTGGATCGTGGTCGACACCTACGGCACGGAGTCGGAGGAAGCCTTCAAGTCCTGGATCGAGGAAGCCCTTGGCTACAACAGGAAGGTCAGCGGCGGATGAGCGTCGCACGGGGTGGCGTCGGCCCACGGCGCTCAACCGGTGTCGACCAGGCGGGTGCGTCAGCTGGGCGCAGGACGATCGAGCAGGTGGTCGAGCCAGACCCGGTCGCGTAGTTCGATGCCCTCAATGACGGTGCCGGGTTCGTAGCCGGTGCGGAGGGTGAAGGCGTCCCGTTCGACCGTCCGCATACGGAATCCCTGCCGCTGGTAGAAGCGCAGGTTGCCGATGTCGGCCGCGGCGGTGGCGACCAGCAGGCGTCGTCCCGACTCGCGCGCGACCAGGTCGATCGCACAGTCCACCAGACGCTTGCCCACGCCGGTGCGCTGAAGGTCTTCCCGTACGGCCATGTTCTTGATCTCGAAGATGTCGGGTTGGTCGGTTGCCACCAGCTGCAGATGACCGACCATGTCCGTGCCTCGCAACGCGACGAGCACACGCCCGTCCTCGATGTAGCCGTCGAGTTGTGTCGGTGAGTCCTCGGCCAGTTCGAACAGCGGCCTGAGCTTCTCCCGCGAGCCGTCGTACTGCACCACACGCAAAGCGTCCGGGGTTTCGGTCCCTGGTCCTCGGACCTTGCGGGTCACATGGTCGGTGGTCGACGCATCGCGGCGATTCACGGCTCCTTCTGCCGGAGCCTGTTTCACCAGAACGGAACGGCTGTACAGCAGGTGGAATCCCCGCCGCTGCACGTTCTGCTGGGACTTGGAACCCGGTTGGGTGGTCACGACGGCGATGTCGCAGCCGGCGGCAGCGGCGTCGGCGAGCCGGGCCGAGAGCAGGGCGGTCTGGACGCCGCGTCGGCGGTACGCGGGGGCGGTCGCCGCACCCGTGAGCTGTGCGACGCCGTCCGCGATGCGGAGGCTGCCGCCCCCGGCGACGGTGCCGTCGCACAGCGCGATGTAGTGCACCACGCCGGCCGCGGCGAAGTCCCGTTCGGCGTTGGCGAGCACGTGACGCGGAAACTCCTCGTGCGAGGGAACCCCCTGGTCGTCGGGGTGAGCGAAACCCTCGACCACGGCATCCAGCCACGCTTCGAACTCGTCGTCGCGCCCCACCCGGACCTCGATTCCAGGAAAGGCCACCCGCTCGTACCCGCCGTCGAGCGTGAGCCCGAGCACGTTCTCGAACGAGGCCAGCCAGTATCCGCGATCGGTGAGCAGGGCGCCGACCGCCGGGTCGGCCAGCTCGGACACCTCGGCCTGGACGGGAGCACCACGCTCGGCGAAGGCACGCTCGATGCGGTCGAGCACGGCCGCGTCGGGAGTGCCGTCGAATCCGAGTCCGGCGATCTTGTCGAAGGGTGAGCCGTCCTCGGCGAACGTGGCCACTCCGCCTGCCACCCGCATCACGAAACCGCCCCGGTCCGCCCGGCGCAGGCAGGCGGCCTGGGTCGCCGCGGCCATCAGCTGAGCCTCGACGCGCTCGATGCGCCGCGCCATGGCGACATCACAGAAGAGCGGCAACCGATTCATGTCCTCCCGCACTCCTTGTCCGCACTCATGGTTCGAGGCTAGCCGCGCTCCCCGAGCCGAAGAGGCCGGAATTTCTTACGGTTCCGGGAGCGGCGGGCCGCCCGCCGCTCCGGGGACGGCGATGGGCTCTATACGGCGGTTCGGCCGGCGTCGGCGGCGACGGTGGCGCCGGTGAGGTAGGCGGACCGGTCCGTGGCCAGGAAGAGGATCACCTCCGCTATCTCGCGCGGTGTGGCGAGCCGGCCGAGGAGGGTGGTCTTGGCGAACTGTTCGGCGCCCTCCTCGCCCACCGTGTCGAGCACCATGTCGGTGCGGGTCGGGCCGGGGGCGACGGCATTCACACGGACCCCGGCTGGGCTGAACTCGGCCGCCCAGGTGCGGGTCAGCGACTCCAGGGCCGCCTTGGTCGCGCTGTAGACGGACAGCCCCGGCATGCCGATCCGGGCGGCCATGGTGCTGACGTTGACGATGCTGCCGGCGCCCTTGGCGACCATGGCGGGGGCCAGGGCCGCGGTGAGGAAGTACGGCGCGCGCACGTTGGCCGCGAGCGCTGTGTCGAAGGTGTCGACGTCCTGGTCAACGGTCGGCGCGCCGGGGAAGATCGCCGCGTTGTTGACCAGGATGTCCACCTCACCTGCCGCATCGGCGAGGCGCCGCAGCGACGCCAGGTCCGTGAGGTCGGCCGCGACGAACCGGGCCCGCCCCCCTGCGTCCGTGATCGAGCGCACGGTCGCCTCGCCGCGCCCGGCGTCGCGGCCGGAGACGACGACCTCGGCGCCCTGGGCGGCCAGCAGCCGGGCCGCCTCACTGCCGATGCCGCCGGTCGCGCCGGTGACGAGGGCGCGCTTGTTGCTGAGTTCCATGCCTGGGTCCTTCCAGAGGTTCTGCCCATGGAATGGGATGCGTGACCCACAATGGCGATGGAAAAATGGGTTGTCCAATCCAAAAAATGATAGCCTGTACGACCATGGGGACCCAGGCAGAGACACGACAGCCGGAGCGGAAACTGACCCGCAAGGGCCAGGAGACCCGGCGCCGGATCGTCGCCGCGGCCGCGCAGCTCATGTACGAGCGGGGTGTGACCGAGGCGACCCTGGAGGACGTGCGGGCCGCGGCCGGGGTCAGCGGCTCGCAGATCTACCACTACTTCGCCGACAAGCAGGCACTGCTGCTGGCAGTGATCGAGTACCAGACCGAAGCGGTGCTGGACATGCAGCAGTCCCTCTTCGCAGATCTGGACACCATGGACGGCCTGCACCGCTGGCGGGACGCCCTCGTCGAATACCAACTGCGGCTGCAGTGCCAGGGCGGCTGCCCGATCGGCTCCCTCGGCAGCGAGGTCGCCGAAACGAACCCGGAGGCCCGGCTCGCCGCGGCCACCGGCTTCCTGCGCTGGGAGGCCGCCATCCGCTGCGGCCTTCAGGCCATGCACGACCGCGGCGAACTCGACGGCGACCCCGAAGACCTCGCCCTCGCCACCCTCGCCGCACTCCAGGGCGGCCTCCTCCTCACTCAACTCCAGCGGAAGGTAAGGCCGTTGGAGGTTGCCCTGGATGCGATGCTCAACCACATCGAATCGCATACGAGACGCCCTTGACGTGGTCGCCGACGGCATTGCCAAGGCTGAGCCGCTCGGTCATCGAGTCCCCGGCGCTCGCGCGTCGCCACCTGGTGGGCAGCTGCGCCTGTGCGCATGCCTTGGGCCCAGCCGGTCTCCTGTCCTCAGCCTGTGGCGTACTCCGCCGCTCGTTCGGGTGGTAGCGGAGAACACGCGACATCAGACGAATTGATGATGCATGGAAGGAAATGCGCGACAAGCAGAGATCCTCGCGAGAAGCTGCGGCTGGACCCGCCCTGTACCGGGCGGCATGCCGCGTGACGTGAAGGAGTCCGCCGTGACCGCCGCGAACCCCGACGACGCGTACCGCTTTGACGACCTCACGCCCTGTTCATCAACTGCACCCTCAAGCCGTCGCCGCAGGTCAGCCGTACGAGCGGGTGATGGCCGCGGACATCCTGGTGCTCGCCGGACCGATGTGGCTCGGCGACAACAGCTCGGTGACCAAGCACGTCATCGAGCGACTGTACAGCTGCTCCGGACTGCTCAACTCCGAAGGCCAGTACGCCTATTACTGCCGTGTCGGCGGCTGTCTGATCACCGGCAACGAGGACGGCGTGCAGCACCGCGCGATGAACTTCACCAACCGCAACACCACCTTCATGACCTGGAACCTGATGCGCCTGGCGGCCATGCTCAAGCGTGCCGAGGGCTTTCCTGCGTACGGCAACCAGCGCTCGGAGTGGGATGCGGGCTGCCGCTTGGACGCACCCAACCCCGACTACCGGTGAGCCTGGGCTTCTTCCGCGGATGCTCGGCAGGCGCAGGTACTCGGCGGCGCCGGATCATCCTGTGCCGGGGTGTCGCGGACAACGACGATCCGGCACACCGCGGCGACCGAGGGCGGATGAAGGAGTCGCCTCTCCCTTCCGGCGTCCGCTCTCGCACTCTGCTCGTCTCGACGCAGTCGTGCGGCGAAGGTGCTGAAGCTTCCCGCAATGTCGAACAGACTACGGGGGTTGATGACGGTGAGCATGCGGGCGAGCTTCCATGGCCGACGGCCCCAGGCGGCGAGCGTGCCTCCAAGAAGCGGCTTCCCTAGCCCTTGTCGTCCGATGAACACCAGCATGAGAGCTGCGGGGTCGGCAGAGATGTAGGCGTCAACGTCACGTGCGCGCCCCGCGCCGAGCGTCAACGACCCGTCGTCGAAGATCATTGACGTGGATCCACCTCCTCTCAGGCGTAGTTCGAAGCGAGCTCGGAAGGATCCGGCCTTCTCCTGGTTCACGAACGCGGTGAGTGGCAGAGCCGCGATCAGCGGAAGCACGGCGCCCTCGACCGCGAGCAGGGCGTGGTGGCGCCGTACTGGCCACGGTTGCCGGGTGACTCTGGCGATGTCATGGCCGTGGATCAGGCATTCCTCGAGCAGGTGACACGCCACCGCCGAAGGCGGCAGGCGGACGCCTTGCAGCCAATCCACGGTGGCTGAGCGCGAGCGCGACGCCACGTCGTCGAACTCGGTTGCGAGCGTGCCGATGCGATCTGCGAGTACGGCTGGGTCCCGTTCGCTGTCCTCTGCTCATCGTCCGCCAGCTCCTGATGGCTCCCGCCCGCTACCGGGAGCTGCTCGATGGGCTGCCTGGCGTGGCCACGAACCTGCTCGCCGACCGGCTCCGCGACCTGGAGACCGCAGGAGTGGTCGAGCGGCGGTTGGCCGAGGAGGGCAACGCCGTCATGTACGCGCTCACCCCATGGGGCGCCGAGCTGCGGGAGCCGATCGAGGGCCTCATCCGCTGGTCCACGCCGCTCATGGCGCGCGGGCCGGGCGGCGACCGCTTCCACCCCGAATGGCTCGTCGTCGCCCTCCGGGCTCTGCTCGTCGGCAGGGCGACCGCACACCGGTCATCGACGGTGGGGATCGCGGTCGACGGCCAGCTGCTCCAGGTACGGACGACGCGCTCGGGCACAGAGGTGAGCCGGCACGATGGTCGCGATCTCGATGCCGTCGTGCGCGCTGACGCCTCGATCGTTCTCGGCCTGGCAGCGGGTCCGCTCACCCTCGACGACACCCTTGGGCTCGTCGACATCGAGGGCGACGAAGCTGCCGTACGAGCCGTCTTCAACCCCCGACGCACCCATGCCGGCGACTCCGCGCGCCGATGACCGCCCGCCCCAGCGGCGCAGGGCGGACACGTCCAGTCGATCGTCCTTCAGAGCTGCTTGGTTGGCGCTCAGGGCGCGGGTGAGATGCCGTCTCACCTGCAGGGCGGCCCTGGTGGTGGTCACTGGTCGGCGGCCAGCACCTCCGCAAGCTCCCGCAGGTCCTGCACGCTGTAGCTGGGCGAAGTCATCGTCCGCGGGCACGCGGAGGCTCCGCGCCGCAGTCACGCGCCGTGCAGCCCGGCGCGGCGCGCTCCGTCGATGTCCCAGGGGTGCACGGCGACCATCAGTGCCTGGTCGGGCCGTACGCCGGCCCGCTCGACGGCGTGGTGGTAGGCGGCCGGGGCCGGTTTCCAACAGCGCGGACTTCGTACGTCGGACAGGGTCTCGAAGCGGTCCAGCACTCCGGCCCTGTCCAGCAGCCGCTCGGTCAGGGTGATGCTGCCGTTGGTCGTCGCTGTCAGCCGAAACCCCGCATCGCTCAACTTCCGCACACCGTCCGGCACATCGGGGTGCACGTCCAGGTGGGAGAAGCCGTCCAGAATGTGCCGGGCCGCGGCCTCTCCGTCTCCCGCCCAGCCCTCCAGCCTCGACAGCAGCACCCGTACTCCGTCGTGGGCGACGGATGCGAAGTCCGCATACCCGTCGGCGGCTGTCAGGGCGAATCCGTCTCGCAGTACGCCCGCGAACCAGGTCGGCAGCAGATACCGAGGGGCGCCGACCTCCTCGAAGCGGCTGCCCAGCGGCGTGAGGTCGCTGAGCGTCTCGTTGACGTCGAAGACGAGGACCGGGTGCTGGTCGGCGGGCATGTTGTCCTCCTCCTGGCGTCCGTGTGGCGCGATGTCGGACCGAGGTCCGTCAGGCTGCGAGTACCCGTCCTGCGTGCAAGTGCTGCGGCGACCTGGGCTGTTGATCTGCGTCAGCGGGCTGCCGAGCCATGGGCAGACGGAGTCCACCGATGGTCCTGGGCTCACGTCGGAGCCCGGCGCCGCGGTGGCGGCCGTTCTCCAGCAACCGGCCCAGCGCCTGTCGGATGCGGGTTGCCGGTTCGTCGATGCAGAGACGTTCCTCCGCGTAGGCGTGGGTGAGCGGGTGGGGCCGGAAGCGGCCGGACGCGGTTCGCTCGATCAGGTGCGCGGTTGTCAGGGCGGAGAGGTGATGCAGGGCGACAGCGGGCGGTTCACCCAGGAGCGCGGCGGCCGATGCGACTTCCATTTCCTCCAGCGGGTGCAGCGCCAACAGACGCAACAGCCGCCGAGCACCTTTTGGCAGTCGTGCGTCGGAGGCGGCAAGCGCGGTCCGTACGCCATCCTCCAGGGCCAGGGTGAGCAGGGGCTCGCGGTAGTAGTCGCCGAGTGCCCAGGCGGGATGGTCGCGCATATGGCGGCCGATGACCGACAGCGCCAGCGGCAGGTGGCCCAGCAGGTCCGCGATCTGGTGGACGGCTGGGAGGTCCGGGGCGACGCGTTCGGCTCCGGCTGTTGCCCGCAGCAGTGCGTGAGAGTCATCGGGATCGAGCATCGGTACCGGCAGGCGCGTGACCTCGCCGAGGCCGGTCAGGGCGCGTCGGCTGGTGACCAGCGTGCGGCAGCCGGCGGTCCCCGGCAGGAGTGGCTGTAGCTGTTCCGCGTCTGCCGCGTCGTCCAGGACGATCAGCGCGCCGGTTCCCGCGAGCAGCTGGCCGTAGAGAGCCGCGCGTGCGTCGAGGTCGTACGGGATACGGTCGCCGGTGGTGCCGAGGAGCCGCAGAAAGGTCTCCAGTACGGCGGCAGGGTCGGCGGGTGGACCCTGTGGGGCGGAGCCCCGCAGGTTCGCGAAGAGGACGGGTGCCTGGGTGCGTTCCACGGCGAGCAGTCGGTGAGCGACGTGCAGGGCCAGTGACGTCTTGCCCACGCCCGCCATGCCCTCCAGTATCAGCGGTGGCACGTACCGGTCGGAGGCCAGCAGGGACTCCGCTTCGGCTATCGGGCCGGTCCTGCCGACGAATGCGGGAAGTCTCGTGGGCAGCCGGTCGTAGGCGCTGACCTGTGCGGCGGCCTCCGCCTCGCCGAGCACGGCACGAAGCGACTGCCGCCAGCCGGAGATGACGCCTTCGTCAGTCCCGACGAGCGCCTGCACCACGGCCAGCAGCAGATCGGCGTTGGGACGGCGGCGGCCCACCTGGAAGCAGTTGCCCACCGTCGAACGGGCCGGCCATTCGCCGCGCGGGCGTCCTGCCCGCTGCCAGTCCCGGTGAATGCGCCGCGTGAGCTCGGTGATCGACGGGTTGCCCGCCCACGCCTTCAGCAGTCTCAGTTCCGCGATGAATTCGTCGATTGTGCGGGCTTTTCCCGGATCCAGCACCTGCGGCACGAACATCCTCCCCCATGGGACACCTGGGCCACGAACAACTTGGAACAGTCGTTTCAAGTTAGACGATGTGGGGCCGTGAGTGTCAAGCAATTTCCGTCTGTTGACCTCCGGCCACGGAGCGCATCCAGGATCATCCACGATCTGTCCGGAAGCCCGAATTCCGTCCTGATGCTGAGGCCCGTGCCCGCTCATCGGCACGGCAGGAGCCCCGCCGCGCCCCTCGTGCCCCGTTCCAGGACAGGAGTCCGTGTACCGCCATGCCCGAAATAGGTGTGTCCCTACGTCCCGTCGGCGGCAGCGTCGTCGTGGGCCAGGCCAGAGATCACACGGTCACCATCGACCGGCCCAAGGAAAAGGAGGGGACCGACGCCGGTCCCATGGGCGGGGAGCTGCTGCTTCTGGCTCTCGGCGGGTGCTACGTGAGCACCTTCCTAGCGGCGCTGAGGGCAGCGGACTCGCAGGCCGACGCCTCCGAGGTCGGCTTCCAGGTCGACGGAACGCTCGTCAGCGCGCCGGCCCGCTTCTCCGAGATCACCGTGCGTGTGTCGGCACCCGCCGCCCTTCAGCACCTGATCTCCAAGCCTCTGCTCAAGGCCGAGCGGGGCTGCATCGTCCACAACTCGATCCGTGACGCCGTGACGGTCCGCTTCACCCACGAGTGGCGCTGACTCTTCCCCCACCCAAGGAGACAAGACCGTGGAAATGCAGCACAGCACGATGCAGGTCGGCCTCGGCCAGGACAGCGGCGCGTCGGACATGGCGATGCACGCGAGCAGCATGCAGCACGGCTCCATGGACGGTGCGGCTCCGGGCACGCGGCGCGTCACTGTCGTCGGCGCCGGCTTCTCCGGCACGCTCACCGCCATCCGGCTGCTCCACTTCGCCGACACGCCCTTGGAGATATGCCTGATCGAGCGGGAGGAGGGATATCGCTACGGCGGTATCGCCTTCGGTCAGGCGTCCACCAACTGGGAGCACATGCTCAACATCCAGGCCGGCCGCATCACCCTGCGCCGTGAGCGGCCGGAGGACTTCCTGGAGTGGGCCAACGAGGAGGCGGACCGCTCCGAGTGGCCGCAGAAGTGGCAGTACCACACGTTTGGCGTGGCCTGCGTCGTGCCGCGGCGGATCTTTAGGCAGTACCTGGCCGAGCGGCTGCGTGGCGCGGCCGCCGACGCCCACGCCGAGGTGACCCTGCGGGAGCTGACCGGTGAGGTCATCGACGTACGCGGCCAGGGCGGCGGCTACGTCGTCAAGTACGCCGACGCCGGACCCGAAGGTGGCGTACACGACCTGCCGTCGGATCAGGTGATCCTCGCGACCGGTCACCTCTCGCCGGTGCAGGCGCCTTTCTACCACCGCATCAAGGACTCCGACCGCTTCATCGCCGACCCCTATGCCCCCGGTGCCCAGGAGTGGTTCCGGGCGGTCGGCGCCCAGGAGAGCGTCCTCGTCACGGGCTCCGCACTGTCGGCCTTCGACACGGTGATCTCCCTCGTCCATGCCGGTCACCGAGGACAGATCCTGATCTGCTCGCGCGGCGGCCACATGCACGGCACCTACCCCGCCGACCACGAGCACGACATCTGGCAGGCCCGCCGACCGCCCTTCCTGGACGCCGAAAAGCTCACCCCCGAGGCGGTCGTGGAGGGGGTCAAGGCGGAGTACGCGCACCTGCGCGACGAGCAGGGTGTGGAGCCGGGCAGCGCGCTGGAGGCCGTCTTCCCCGAGCGCGTCATGAAGGCGTGGGAGCCGTACGTCATCGAGCTGATCTCCCGTATGGAAGCCCGCGACGTGCGCATGCTGCTCGACCGGTACAAGAGTCTCATCGTCACCAACCGCACCAGCACCGTGCGGGAGATCGGCGGTGTCGTGCGCAGCCGGATGCGGGGATTCAACGGCGCCCCCAAGACCGTCGACGTCCTGCCCGCCGGCATCCAGGACATGCGCCCCGTCGAGGACGGCACGAAGATCCGCGTGATCTTCGCCGACCAGCCGGACATCGTCGTCGACCGCGTCGTCAACTGCCTGGGCAACACGACCGATTACGAGCACGCCGACCACCCCCTGTGGAACGGCCTGGTCAACGCACATGGCTACGCGCAGCCGCAGACCAAGACCCACCGGGGCATCGAGGTCGGCCCGCACGGTCAACTCATCGCTGCCGACGGCGAGATGGCACCGGGCCTCTTCGGCGTCGGCCCGATGCGCCAGGGCGATGAGACCACCCGCCGCGGCCGGCTCGGCGCGTTCGTGTTCAGCATCGGCACCCTGCGCAACCAGTGCTTCGACACGGCGATGGAGGTGCTGCGCGGGGCCAGGTCCGCGAGCGACGAGGAGCAGATGGACATCCCCGACGGCATCCACCACTGCCTGATCCGCAGCAGCGACTGGATCGCCGCCGACCTCACCGCCGAGGAGCCGCAGGCCACCCGCCTGCGGGAACGCCTGCAGGACTACGCCCGCGAGAGCGCCTACCCCAACGCCGTCAACTACCTGCAGGCCCAGGACCGCACTGAGCGCCGCAAGTACCGCGGCATCCTGGACGACGACCTGGCCGACTTCGGCGTGGCCCTGGCCCGCGAGTTCGACCTCACCGCCCAGCAGGCCCGGCGGACCGTCTCACTGCTGTCCACGCTGGTGGAGAAGCACGCGGTCCACAACCTGTGCGACATCACCAAGCTGGCGGGCTGGGACTCCCAGTACGGCGGACAGGTCAAGCACGCCCCGAAGAAGGGTGCGTGATGACCGACGACAGCCAGCAGGAGCTGCTGAGCCGGCTGTTCATGGTCCGGCACGGCGAATCGACCTGCAATTCCGTGCACCGCATCGCGGGACAGCGCGACGCACCCCTGACCTTTCTCGGCCGGATCCAGGCCGAGAAGGTCGCCAAGGGCCACCGCGACCAGCACTTCGACCGCGTGTACGTCTCTCCGCTGACCCGTGCCTACGAGACCGCCGACATCGTCTTCGGTATCGACGACCCCGACGCGCGGGATCCCGAAGTCGTGGTCGACGAGCGCCTGATGGAACGCGACTTCGGCAGCTACACGCTGGAGAGCAAGTCCATCCTCCAGCGCCGCCACGGCATCGCCGAGTACGAGCGCGCCATGAACGCCGACAGCGAAACCATGCACGGTGGCGAGACGTTCCAGCAGTTCAGGGACCGCGTCCACGCCTTCTACGAACAGGAATTGCTGCCCGCGCTGCGCCGCGGCGAGACGGTGTGCGTGGTCTCGCACAAGTACGTCGTCGAGCTGATCTGCCGGTTCATCCTGGACCGGCCGGCCGAGGAGTCGTACGACCTGCGGCTGCCCAACTCCCAGATGCTGCAGGGCGATCGGATCCACAGCTATGTGAAGAACGAGAACGAGACCATGAACATGGTCTACGACTGGATCGTCGTCAACCATCCCGTGGTCTTCTGCGCGGGCCTGGCGGCGGGTCTCCTTGCCAACGTGGCGGGACTGCGCGTGGCCACCTCGCCGTACCTGCTGCTTCTGCTCCTGGTGCTGGCCAGCGTCATCACCATGTGCCGCATCGAACTGGAGAACGCACGAGCGTTTGTGACCGACCGCGGCACGCTCCGGTCCGTCGCCCTGCGCTACCTCGCCCTGCCGATCGTCTTCGCGGCCCTGGTGCGCTGGTCGGACGCGGACAGCACGAGTACGGCGGCGATCGCCGCCGTGTTCCTCGCCACCCCAAGCTCCGTGGTGGCGATGACCGTCAGCCGCTGCCTCGGCGGAATGATCATGCCGACGTTCGCGCAGGTCCTGCTCTCCTCACTGGCCGCGACCGTGTCGTTCTCGGCCGTCCTCGCCCTGACTCTGCGCGAGAACGTGGCACCGGCCGTCGCCATCAGCGCCGCCACCTCCACCGGCGTCGTCACGGCGGTCTACCTCCTGGTCAAGCGCCTGCGGGAGCGGTCTCCCATCCGCACGGCCAAGTACGGCGAGCGCAACGGATATGTGGCGGTGCTGCTGCTCACCGCGTTCATCGTGCTGGTCTGCCTCAAGCTCGACCTGGATGGCTTCACCACCTACGCGCCACCCGCGGCGGGCATCGCCGTCGGCCTGCGACTCGTCGCTGCCCTGCTCAAGCGCCGACGCCACGTACAGACGCTCGACGACTACACCGCCATGACCTACCCGAACGTGTTCGTGGTGGTCATCATCGCCGCGCTCACCGGCAATGGGCCGCTGGAGCAAGTGGCGATCTGGACCCTGCTGCCGATGTTCGTCCTGTCGTTCTTCGACAGTTGGTACTCCCGCTTCCTCGTCGTCGCCCCCGACGACGCGCGCTGGCCGACCGTCCTCAAACTTCCCGCGCACCTGCCCGTGCGTGGCCGACCGGCCACCGAGGATCCGCGCGAGCCCTCCGTCCCCGCCCATTCCTGATGACCACGGGAGCTGTTGTGCACCCCACGCACCCCGCCCACCCTGCCCATCCCACGGCCTATCTGGCCGCGACCACCGACAAGAACCTCGAACTCGTCCTCCACGTCCTGCCCGCGATCGTGGTCATCCTTGCCGCCTCGGCCCTCTGCGGACGCCTCGCCCTCCTGGTGAAGCAGCCGCGGGTGCTGGGGGAGATGGTGGCCGGCGTCCTCCTCGGCCCCACCCTGTTCGGCGCGCTGTTCCCCGCGGCGCAGAAGGCGGTCTTCACCCCCGAGGTGAAGCCCGTCCTCTACGTCCTGAGCACCATCGGCCTGACGGTCTTCATGTTCCTGGTCGGCGCCGGCCTCGACCATGGTGGCGGCAACGGCAAGAAGGACACCAGGAACGCCGCCGTCCTCGCCGTGTCGGGCATCCTCCCGTCCCTCCTGCTCGGTGCCGGAGCCGCGTATCTCCTCTACGACCGGCTCTCCCGCCCCGACGTCTCCCCGTTCGAGTTCGCGCTCTTCATCGGCGGCGCCCTGTCGATCACGGCGTTCCCGATGCTCGCCCGCATCCTCTACGAGCGGGGGCTGCAGAACTCCCCGCTCGGCCGGATGACCCTGCTGGGCGCCTCGATCGACGACGCCGCCGCATGGTGCTTCCTGGCCGTGCTCTCGGCCATGCACACCGGCGCCGGCGCACTCCACGTCCTGCGCACGATCGGCCTCACGGCCCTGTTCGCCGTCGTCATGCTCACCGTGGTCGCCCGGCTGCTGCGGCCGATGGGCGCACGGGTCGAGCGCACCGGCCACTTCGGCTTCGACCAGATGTACATCGTCGTGGCCATCGTCCTGCTGTCGGGACTGTTCACCGACTACATCGGCATCTACTCCGTCTTCGGCGGCTTCATCGCCGGACTCGCCATGCCGCGCAACCCCGCCTTCCGAGCCGCCCTGCACAGCCGCATGATGGACGTCGTCTGCGTCCTGCTCCTGCCGATCTTCTTCGCCTTCTCCGGCCTCAACACGGAACTCGGCGGCATCGCCGGATGGGCCATGATCGGCCCGTTCCTGCTGATCCTGGCGGCGGGCTTCGTCGGCAAGTACGCGGGCTGCGCGACCGCCCTGCGCGCGGTCGGCTTCTCCTGGCGCGAATCCTGGGCGGTCGGCGGCCTCATGAACGCCCGCGGCCTGATGATCCTCATCTTCATCAACATCGGCCTCGCCCAGGGAATGATCACCAAGGACGTCTTCGCCATGCTGGTCCTGGTCGCGGTCGTCACCACCGCCGGCGCCATGCCGCTGTACCGCTGGGCGCTGCCCGAGCGGCTCGAACAGGGGATGTCCCCTCCGGCACCGGATCCCAAGGCCGCCTCCGGACCAGCCCCGGCCGAGGCAGAGCCAGTTCATGCCTGAACCACGGGCCGGCCGGACGCGTGAGCGCCCGGCCGGCCCGCACGTGTTCACCCGCCCGAAGTCCTTCGTCCCCGCACGGGAGCAGTCATGCCCAACGGCGTGAACGGCGTCGCCCTCGCCGTCTTCATCCTCTTCTTCCTGGCCGTCACGGTCATGGGCTTCCTCGCCACACACTGGCGCAAGCCCGAGAACGAGCACAGCCTCGACGAATGGGGCCTGGGCGGACGGTCGTTCGGCACCTGGATCACGTGGTTCCTGCTCGGCGGCGACGTCTACACGGCCTATACGTTCGTGGCGGTCCCGGCGGCGATCTACGCGGCCGGCGCGGCCGGCTTCTTCGCGGTGCCCTACACGATCCTCGTCTACCCGCTGATCTTCACGTTCCTGCCCCGCCTGTGGTCGGTGTGCCACCGCCACGGGTACGTCACCACGGCGGACTTCGTCCGCGGCCGCTTCGGCTCCAAGGGCCTGTCGCTCGCCGTGGCCTTCACCGGCATCCTGGCGACCATGCCGTACATCGCGCTCCAACTGGTCGGCATCCAGGCGGTGCTGGACGTGCTGGGCGTCGGCGGCGGCGAGAACACCAACTGGTTCGTCAAGGATCTCCCCCTTCTGATCGCGTTCGGCGTGCTGGCCGCATACACCTACTCCTCGGGCCTGCGCGCCCCCGCGATGATCGCCTTCGTGAAGGACACGCTGATCTACGTCGTCATCGTGGTCGCGGTCATCTACATCCCGATCAGGCTGGGCGGGTTCGACGACATCTTCGCCGCAGCGGAAAAGAAGTACACGGGGGCCGGTACGGGCGGACTGCTCCCGGCCTCCGCGGGCCAGTGGACGTACGCCACACTGGCGTTGGGCTCCGCGATGGCGATGTTCATGTACCCGCACTCGATCACCGCGACGCTTTCGTCCCGCAGCCGTGAGGTGATCCGCCGCAGTACAACCGTGATGCCCCTCTACACCTTGATGCTCGGGCTGTTGGCCCTGCTGGGCTTCATGGCGATCGCGGCGGGCGTGAAGGTCACCAACGGCCAGCTGGCCATCCCCCAGCTCTTCGAGGACATGTTCCCGAGCTGGTTCGCGGGCGTGGCCTTCGCGGCGATCGGCATCGGCGCGCTCGTCCCGGCGGCCATCATGTCCATCGCGGCGGCGAACCTCTTCACCCGCAACATCTACAAGGACTTCATCAAGCCGGACGCGACACCGGAGCAGGAGACCAGGGTCTCCAAGGTGGTCTCGCTGCTGGTGAAGGCGGGCGCCCTGGTCTTCGTTCTGACGATGGACAAGACGGTCGCCATCAACTTCCAGCTGCTGGGCGGCATCTGGATCCTGCAGACCTTCCCGGCCCTGGTCGGCGGACTGTTCACCCGCTGGTTCCACCGCTGGGCCCTGCTGGCCGGCTGGGCGGTCGGCATGGGCTACGGCACCCTCGCCGCCTACGGGGTCGCCTCTCCCACCCAGCCCCACTTCGGCGGCTCGTCGGCGGCGATCCCCGGCATCGGGGAGACCGGCTACATCGGCCTGACGGCGTTCGTGCTCAACGTGGCCGTAACGGTGGTCCTCACCTGCGTACTGAAGGCGGCCAAGGCTCCCGAGGGCATCGACGTCACATCCCCCGGGGACTACACCGCGGACCCGGCAGAAGCGGGCACGAAGGAAGCTCCCACCCTCCGTCCGGGCACTTCACCCGCCCCCAACCCCAGTTGAGAGCCGGATCCATGGATGCCTACCCCGCCGCCCGGTCGGCGATCGACTCCAGGGCGGCGACCACGGTCCTTTGCAGCGTCGCGGCGTCGGCACCGGCGCGGGAGCGCAGGTTGACCCCGTAGGCGAGCAGCGCCAGCAGATCCGCGGAGGCGTCGGGGTCGGCGCCGGGGGCGAGCTGCCCCTGGTGCTCGGCGGTGACGAGTGCCGCGTACATCGCGTCGCGCAGTTCCCGGTGGTGCTGGTCCAGGACGGCGCGTACCTCGGGATCACTGTTCTCGGCCCCGGCGTGCGCGTTGGAGACCATGCAGCCCCAGCGGGCGTACTCACCCGAGCAGCGGGCCTCGATCAGGCCGCCGAAGAACTCGGAGACGGCCGGCAGGCCCCGCTCGTCCTCGGCCAGGCGCCGGAACATCGGCTGGGATCGCTGCTCCAAGTAGCGGCGCAGCGCGGTGAGATAGAGCTCCTGCTTGCCGCCGAACGTGGCGTACAGGCTGGAACGGTTGAGGCCGGTCGCGGTCACCACGTCCTGGATCCCGGTCGAGGCCACGCCCTGCCGCCAGAACAGTCGCACCACGGTCTCCAGGGTGGCGTCCGGGTCGAAGTGCTTGATGTCCGGCATGTTTCACCCCGCTATCTTGAAATAAGGGTTCCAAGATACTCCCCGTTTACTGCGCCGCAAAGGTGCTGATGAGTGCAGAGCGGGGCGGGCCGCCCACCTGCGCGAAGGCGTCCAGCTTCGTCCACGATCCACCCGAGGCGTACCGCGCGTCGCGACCATGCCCTCATGAATCGCATACCAGCCCTCTGGGCGGCCGCGTACGGGTCGCAGACACCCCGCCTCCGCCGCTTCCTCGCCCGCCGCGCGGTGCATGTTGCCGCCTTCATCAGGGCTCTCGCCCTGGCCGACCACCGTCCGTTCACCAGCCTCTGACCGATTGGCACCTCCGCACGGCTGGCGCGGGGCCGCTCATGCCCTTATCTTGGAACGGTCATTTCAAGATCTGCCTCGCTCCAGCCGTCAGCCAGGAGGAACCAGCGCTATGACCACCCTGAACGCGGAACTGCGCACGTTCTACGAAGCCCGCCAGCAGCAGATCCCCGCCGAGATCCGGGAGATCATGCAGCGGGCCGGCCAGGAACTCGCCGACTCGGGCCAGGCCGACCGCGCCCTGACCGTCGATGCGCAGGCCCCGCGCTTCAGCCTCCCCTCCGCGCCCGGGCAGACCCTGACCCTGGACGACCTGCTCGCCGAAGGCCCGGTCGTCCTGACCTTCTACCGCGGCGCCTGGTGCCCGTACTGCAACATCGCCCTGCGCGCCCTCCAGCAGCACCACGAGGCCATCACCGACCGCGGTGCCCGCCTGGTGGCCGTCTCACCGCAGATCCCCGACGCGTCCCTCACCCTGTCCGAGAAGCACGCCCTCACCTTCGACGTCCTCAGCGACCTCGGCTCCGACACCGCCAAGCAGTACGGCCTCGCCTTCGACCTCCCCGACGACCTCGCCGCCGTCTACGACAAGCTCGGCTTCGACCTCCAGCGCGTCAACGACGGCCACCCGCGCACCCTGCCGCTCCCCGCGACCTACGTCATCGACCGCGACGGCGTCATCCGCTGGGCCTTCGTCGACACCGACTACACCACCCGCGCCGAACCAGCCGACATCATCGCCGCCCTCGATGCCTTGAACTGAGCCGATCGGCGCGATCAGTCCTCGGCGGGAGCGTCGGTCATCGGCACCGAGCCCGGCCCGCCGAGAGGGGACACGCGGCCACTGTCCTTGGGCTGGCGTTCGAGGCATGGCGAAGGTCCACCCAGGCGCAACGCTCGCACCCCATTTCCGCGACTTCCTGCCCGACTGGGTCGCTCGGCAGGAGTGGTATGCCGGAAGCGGCATACCGTCCCTGACGCCAGTCGGGTATTTCCGGTTCGAGGACCCAGCCGGCGAGGTCGGCATCGAGACGCACCTCGTGACCGACGGGACGGCGCTCTATCAGATCCCGATGACGTATCGCGACGCCCCACTGCCGGACACTGCGCCCGGCATCACAGCGCCGCTCATCGCAACCGCGCAGCACAGTGTGCTCGGCAACCGTTGGACATACGACGGGCTGGCCGATCCGGTCTGGAAGAGCGAACTGCTACGCCTGGTCCGCACCAACTCGGTATCCGAGCCGAGCGGTAAGCGAGGTGTGGGCCCGGCCGAGGCCCGTGGGCGCCGACTCCTCCACGGTGACGTGGACGCCGACTCGGTGATCATTGAACTGAAACGCGTGGTCACCGTCGGCGCCCCGGTCGAGGAGCCGGGCTTGCTCGGCGCCTGGCCCCCGGATGGCCCCGGCGCCGTCCAGGTCCACGGCTGTCTTGCTCTGCTGCGCGAGGTGACTCCTGCACATGGCATGCCCGGCGAGGATTGTTCAGCTGATCACTGACTCACCTGGGAAAGGGGCCACGACGTGCCGAACAATCCCGGGGCGCCGATGATGCTGCAGATGTCGACGTCGGTGCAGGTGCTCGGGTCGGTGGCGGCGGCGCGCTCGGCCAGGCCGCGCAGCGCGGTGCGAGTCTTGCGAAGCTCGGCCAAACGCCGTTCGATGTCGGCGAGGTGCTGCTGGATCAGGTCGGTGACGTGGGCGCACGGTGCCGCGCCCGAGTCGCGCAGGGCGAGGACCGAGCAGATCTCAGCGAGCGTGAGACCGGCCGACTGGGCGTCGCGGATGAACGCCAGCCGGGCGCCGGTCTGCGCCGGGTAGTCGCGGTAACCGCCCGCCGTCCGGGGCGGTGCAGGCAGCAGTCCGGCCCGCTCGTAGAAGGCGGATCGTCTTCGGCGTCACGTCGTTCGTGGCGGCCAGTTCTCCGATGCGCATACAGCCGAGGTTACGCCTTGACCTTCCAGTGCACTGGAAGGTCTAACGTCGGTCACAGCCACAGTGACCTGGGAGGACGCGGCCATGCGCATCACACTTCTGACGGTGCCCGACTGCCCCCACGCACCGCTGGCCCGCGAGCGGATCGACCAGGCACTCGACGGCAGGGCCGCCGAGGTGGGCGTGGTCGAAGTGACCGACGAGACGCAGGCCGCACGGCTCGGCATGACCGGTTCTCCTACCGTCCTCATCGACGGCGTCGACCCTTTCCCTGTCCCGGGTACAGCCGCCTCCGTCTCCTGTCGGCTGTACCGCAGCCCCGACGGGCACACCGAGGGGGCGCCAATTGTGGCCGGCCTGCGTCACGCCCTCGATATCGCGGGGGGCGGCTGCGGCTGTGACGAACCGCCCATGGACGCGGCGAGCCGGGGTGGGCAAGGCAGTCCAGCACCCAACGCCGGAGGATTACGCGCCGTAAAGCAAGCCGTCCTGCGGTCCTTCGCACGCACAGGCCGGGCACCCGAAACCGCCGACCTGGAACAGGTATCACGCGACTACGGCCGCGAACCCGGCCAGGTCCTGGCCGAGCTGGCCGCCGAGGACTTCCCCACCGTCGACGACCACGGCCGTATCCAGGCCGCGTACCCCTTCTCCGCCACCTCCACCCCCACCGCCCACCGCCTCCGCCTCGCCGACGGCACCGGGGTGTGGGCGATGTGCGCGATCGACGCGCTCGGCATCCCGGACATGCTCGGCACCGACGCCGTGATCACCTCGGCCGACCCGGTCACCGGCGAGCGCATCACCGTCACCTCCACCGCCGGGCAGATGACATGACAGCCCGCCACGGCCCTGGTCTACGTCGGCCGGCGCACCCGCACCGGCCCCGTCGCCCCCCTCGCCTGCGGCGCCCTGAACTTCTTCACCAGCCACCGCACCGCACGCACCTGGGCCAAGCAACACCCCGACTACACCGGCAAGGTTATCGACCAATCCCGTGCCGAAGCTCTGGGGCGGTCCACCTTCGGCTACTTGCTGCACGCGGAGCAGCGCCTCGAAAAGCGAGGACGATAAGCGGCATGCGCATCCGCATCGACGCCGTCGATCTGCCCGGCCGCACCTGCCCACCCGAAGCGTTCGCCGGCGCCGACGTCCCGGAGTACCGCAACATCAACGTCGCCGTCCAACGCCGGGACCGGCTCGCCGAACTCCCCGACCCACAGCCCGGCGACGCCGCCTCCGCGACCTGGACCCTGGATCGCACCACGGCGGCCACACCGAAGGGCACCGACGTGAAGGGCCCCTACGTACAGGGGCGTCCAGGTGCGAGGCCCATCTACCTGTCTCCTGGTATGGCGCCCGAAGGTGCAGCATCGCACGCCTGTTGACCGTGGTTGACCGGTCTCAAGGGCACGCTATGGGCACGCCGGCGACTCTGAGGCGCTGGGAGGTCCTCAAGGCGGTTGAAGAGCAGGCGACTTCTGGAAGCGAGAGCTGGCCGGAAGGGCGCGATTGCGGGAGCACATGGAAAGCGGTTCAACGGCGGCCGAAGTATTCGGAGCGGAGGCGGGTCGGACGGGCTTGCAATCCGGGCCTGCTTCGGCGATACAACAGACCCAGTTTGCACGCCGTGCCTAGGGCCTGCTCTGTCGTTTCGACGGGCGGCGCCGGTACAGGCCATGCAGGCCGAGGACGACCATCGCGCCTGCCGTCAGCGGCCACCACCACGAGCCCCCGTTCTGGGTCATCTGTATGCCCTTCCACAAGAGAGCAATCGAGAGCAGCAGACCGAGCAGTCCCATGGCGATGTCGAGCGGACCGCCATCCCTGAATGGATTCTGCATCTTCGTGTTCCTCTGCTCTGCGGGCTCGCGCGATCACGGCGCCGGCGAGTGTAGTCACTACCCGCTTGAAGCCATCGTCTGAGTGCAGGTTGAAAAGGGCGCGCATGCGGAGTGACCGCGGGGCAATCCCTCAGTGCCACCGCACCGCTCAACTTCGAAGCCCCGGCTTGACTCGGCGAGGCGTACGCCGTTGCTCAGGAGGCCGCGGCCGAGGGGGTCTCCCCTGAGGTCCCGCTAGCCTGCCTGCGTGAGGGGGGATCCTGAGCTGGCCGATGAGGCCGCAATGGCGAGCTGACGAAGTGTCGAGCGCGACAAGTGGAGGGCCGGGGTAGCCACTCTCCTGGTGGCCGAGCCGTCCTGGCGCGAGCGCGACTCAGCGAGCCGTGCCGAGGTGACCGCGGCGTGTCAGCACTATGGCGCGCCATCGTTCGCGGGTCTGTCGTTCCCCGTCGATCCATCGTGCTCGTACGGTGTTCGGAGGCAGTGGGAGGTCGCCCATGAAGTGCGCGATTTCGACGTAGTAGGCGTAGTAGCCGTTTTGTGTGAGTTCGCCCAAGCGGGCGATGTCAGCCGCGAGGTTGTTCTGGGCATCAAGGACCGCGTGGTGGAAGCACAGAGCCAGTTGCAGTTTGGCCGCGGCGTAGGAGATGCCGGAGACGCCGATTTCTGCGAGCTGGACGGCCGCCCGGTCAGGCAGGTCTGCGGCAAATCCTGCGTCGCGCACGAGTGTGGCGATGTGAGCGGTCATCTCGTTGGAGCGCAGGCTCAGGGGCGACAGCAGCCGGTCCGCGAGGTCGAGTTCGTCATCGGCCCGAAGCGGGTCGACGAAGGAGACGGCGAAGGCGAGATGTGCCTGGACCACGGCGGTCTCGCCGACCACACCGTGTTCTTCGGCCTCGCTCCGGGCCGCCAGATACGCGGCTGCCGCCCGCTCCATGTCTCCCTGCACCCACCACACGTCCCCCAGCACTCGATGGTGCCGTCCTTCCCATCCCAGCCTCTCGGCGGCCTCCACCGCCGCCGGGAAGTCTCCGGACACTCGACTCAGGTGCGCCAGGCCCTGTCGAGCGGCGGAAGCGAGCCGACCGCCGGCGGACGCGACACGCTGCATGCCGCGGCGAGAATCGTCGGTCAGCCCGAGGTCCCGCTGGGCCTTCGCCCGGTAATACGCGGCCAGTTCGACCAGGCCGTCGGGGAGCAGCCCCGATGCAAGGACGGCAGCAAGCCGACTGACGGTGCGTTCACGGTGTTCGTGCTGGCGCCGGGCGATGGCACTGAGCGTTTCCACCAGGGCATCCGCAGCAGTCTGCAGGCCGTCCGACGACGTGGCATCGTCGGCGGGGAGCACCAGCGGTTCCCAGATCGAGTCCCCCACGTACTGGAATGCTGCATCGCCTAGCCAGCCGAGAGCGAGATGGAAGGTCCGTGCGAGGAGCAGCCCTTGCTGGAGGCAGCCGACCAGGACGGTGCGGTCGCGCCGCAGTTCCTGGCGCCACTGCGATTCCAGGGCGTGGAAGGCGCGTTGGGCCGCGCGCTGCCAGTCCTGCTCCGACCAGCGGTCGTCACTGGCGTCGTCCGCGTTGCGAATGGCGGCGCGGATCAGGTCGTGGACATGGAAGGGCCAGACACCGGAGGGGGACTCCCGGATGAAGGGGCGCTCGGTCAACCGCAGGGCGGGCGCATCATGCTGCATGCCGGCGGCTTGGGTGGCCAGGGGCACGGAGAACGCGCTGAGCAGGCTGACCGAGCGGAGTACGTGGCGTTCCTCGGCGGTCAGGTCCCTGAGGGTGCGGGCGATCAGGGCCGGGAAGTCGTGGTCGAAGTCCGTGACCTGCGGCTGTCTGCCGCTGCGCCGCAGCTCCAGGTAGCGCATGACCGACAGGTCCAGGTACAGAGGCAGCCCATGGGAGCGCTCGGCGATGATCCGGCGGACCGGTTCGTCGATCAGCGGCTGCTCGCCGCGGCTGAGCCTGCGGGCCAGGTAGTCCTCGCAGTCTTCGGGGGAGAAGTCGCCGATCAGGATCTGACGGCCGGATGCCCGTGACCGGGTGTGTGCCGTGTCGGGGACGAGGCCGGGCCAGGCGTGCGGCCCGGCCCAGTCGAGTTGGCCTTCCAGACTCGTTTCCGCCCACTGAAGGCGGTTGCGTCCGGTGACGACGAAGAACGCGTTGGGCATGAGCCACACGATGCGCTGGAGCAGGCGTTCGAGGTCGCGGTGCGTGCGGTCGCCGGTGTCCTCGAAGGTATCCAGAAGGATCACCGGTAGTGCGCGCTCGTCAGCCGGGAGATTGGCCAGGTCCCAGGCGAGAAGGTGCGGGTAGAAGCTGAGGGCGTCCAGGTCGGGCTCGGCCTCCAGGAGATCGGCCAGACGGGAGCAGCCGGCGAGGGCGCGTACGGACTGGCGCCGCTCGCGTAACGCCTTGATGAGCGCTCCGGCCCCGTGCCCGAGCGCACTGCCGACGGTGCCGGGCAGCAGCAGGGCCTGGGCGACGTCGCTGAGGGCGGACTGCATCTGCTGCGGCAGGGCAGCAGCGGCGCTGAAGCGGCTCAGCAGCCCGCCCCGGCGCAGGTAGTCCTCGATCGGTTCGCCCGGGTGATTGTGCTCCCAGTAGCGGCGTAGGGCGAGGTCGAAGGCGGGCATCGGCCGGCCGAGCGCGGCGACAGCAACGCGGATGGAGAGGATGACGCGCTCGAAGTCCATGCCCGCGGCACGCGCGAGGTCGATGCGGACCGGCAGAGTCCGCTCCTCGAGGTGGGACGGCGATCCCCATTGCACGGGACGGTGCTCGCTGCTGGCGAGCGACGCCTCGATCTTGCGGGAGAGCGTGGACTTGCCGATCCCGCCCACGCCGTGGAACACGAGGATGTTCCGGCGGGGAGCCTCCAGGTCCTCCACGTCGAAGTCCGCGCGGATCACATGCCGTACGTGCTCGGCGAGGCCGACCGTCACCGCCTGCCACTGTGCCTGCCGGTTCGTGAACGCCTCACTGGCGGCAATGCTCCGGTCGTTCGAGCTGAACAGCGTTCGAAGGTCCCGCCCCGCCACCGCTCCCCCTGACGATCAACTGGAGCCAATCTATGCCCCCTTGATGGCAGGCTGACAAGCGCGCATTCAGGCATGGTCCGCAGGTCGCGCCTGGACCACGTAGTTGAGCACTGGAACCTCATAGCCCAACGCTGTCACGTCGTGCGTGCGCCAGATTCCTCCGGACGAAAAGCGGTCGCTGCCCTTCTGAGGGAGCGGAAATCGGTCAATCCCTGTTCGAGGGATCGCCCAGGCACTTCCCACCCTGGTGGCGGGAACCGTGGTTCAGCACGGCGGTGATGCCCTCGCCGACGCCATTGCCGGATGGCTGAGTTGAGACGTCGAACGCTGCGCATGGTTGGCAGGTGTACAAAGGCTGACGGCCCGGCTCACGACGACGGCGAGCACACCGCACTGACGACACCCCTGCTCCCCAAGACCTGCCCCGTGGCCTTTGCCTACCCGGCGCAGCGCCCGCGGTCCCGGCGGGCAGCCGATCCGACGCCACCCGGGCCTCTATGTTCGTTCAGATCCGGATGCGGGCGGGTGCCTCGACGCCGATTCGGGCGGCAACCATCTGATGGTGGTGCGGGCACTGGGTGGAGCCCTCATGGTCGCAGTCCAGGGCGGACTCGATGATCACAGCGTGGCGCGAGGCCGTCTCGGCGCCGCGGCCCGATGAAGGGACAGGCAAGGGGATCACCATCAAGGCCCGTTCCCGTGGGAAACAAGAAGGCTGTTCCCCGAGGGAACGGACCGCGTGTTCCCTCGGGGAACGGCTCGGAGAGGCAGTGGCCCGGCCCACCTTGAAGGGATCGCTCTCAATGCTTCCGTCGACGCCCGCCCCGGCCTGCAGCCGCTCCGCCAACCGCCACCGCGCCCGCTGTCGCCGTTTCCGCCTGTGGACCGGGCCGGTCGGCCGAGACCACCAGTGACGCGAGCAGTGTCGTGACCGGCACCGAGGCGACCAGGCCGATCGAGCCCACCAGCGTGCGCACGATTTCCTCCGCGACCAGTTGGCTGTTGGCGACCGTGCCCACGCCGCTCTGCGCGATGGAGAAGAGCAGCAGCAGCGGCAGCGCGGCGCCGGCGTAGGCGAGGACGAGGGTGTTGACGACGGAGGCGATGTGGTCGCGGCCGATGCGGATGCCTGCCCGGCACAGTCTTCGCCAGCTCATGGCCGGGTTGGCGTCGTGCAGCTCCCAGACAGCCGATGTCTGGGTCACCGTGACGTCGTCGAGCACGCCGAGGGAGCCGATGATGACGCCCGCGAGCAGCAGACCGCTCATGTCGAGCTTCGGATACAGGCCGTGGATCAGGCCGGTGCTGTCGTCCGTGTTGCCGGTGAGGGCGGCCCAGCCGATGAACACCGAGCCCAGGATGCCGATCAGTGCCAGCGAGAGCGGGGTGCCGAGCACCGCCACCGAGGTGCGGGCCGACGGGCCGTGGCACGTATAGAGGGCGATCAGCATCATGGCGCTCGACCCGATCACCGCCACGAGGAGCGGGTTCGAGCCCTGCAGGACCGTCGGCAGGACGAAGAAGTTCAGCACCAGGAAGCTGATGGCCGGCGCGACCAGCGCCATCACGCCGCGCAGCCTGCCCACAACAACGACGGCGAGTGCGAAGATGCCGGCCAGCAGGCCCATAGGGAAGCGGCGGTTGACGTCGGCGACCGAGTACTGCAGGTCCTTGGGCGCGGAGGGTTCGTACGCGGCGACGACCTTCTCGGCCTGTTGCAGCTGCCGCGACTAGTCGGGCTGCACGATCTCGGTGAAGGTACGGCCCTTGTCCTTGCCGGTGTCGACGCTGATCGTGGCCTTGTGACAGGTGCCGTTCGCCTCCTGCTGTGCCGAGTTGCCCTCGGCGGTGGAGGTGTCGCCGGTCGGGGTCTCGCCGGAGGCGTTCATTGACTTGCAGCTCACCTCGACGACCTTGGTGACCGTCGCCTGCTGGGTCCGCCGGTCGAATCCCACATCGGTGCGCTGGTGCGGCGGGGCTCCGCCCGGCCACAGCACGACGAGCCCCACCACGACCGCGGCGATGAAGGGAATCAGGATCGCCGCGATGACCTTGCGCAGGTGCCGGGAGACCGGTGCGGCGGGCCCATGGCTGTGGGTGTGCGGGTGTCCGTGACCGCCCGCGCCCGCTCCTGGGCCGTGGTCGGGGCCATGTCCGTTGCCAGTCACCGTGGCGTGCCCGTCGCCCATCGCGGGGGTGTGCGCGTGGCCTATTGCCGGGGAGGGGATGTGGCCCGTGCGGGCATCGGGTCCGTAGTCGGGGCGACGAGGTATCGACTCGGGAGGATTCCCGTACTCGTACTCGTGGCCGTACTCGCTCACTCGACCATCGTTGGGGCCCGGCGGGTCGCCGACCCGGTTCCAGTCTCCGGCACTCTGCCGATCAGCGGCGCCCATGCCGTCTCCCTCGCTCACCGCGCCTGGATCACGAGCCCCTTCACCGGCCGCACTCTCCGCACCCCACCTCACCGCTCTCCAATGGAGCGACCAATCCAATCCTATGGAGAGGCAAAGAAATCGCTTGCGGCGCTGCCGGTTCGCGCACTTCAGGCGTACGTTCCTCCCGCACCCTGTCATGTCATGTTCATTCGCCATGTGGGGTGAATGTAATGTCATGCTCATGACTGCGCGGTTCTGCCGCCGCTACGCGCAATCACGGGCCTGCCCATCCAGTGCGAATCCCCACGTCAACCGGAGGCAGTAACCCATGCGTGAGTCACACCCGAGCGGCCGGAGACGGAGTCTGCGAAGTCTCGTCACCGTCGCCTTCCCCGCCCTCGCTCTGACCGTCACCGGATTCACCGCCGCACCGACGGCCGGTGCCCAGCCTGCCGCGACACACCCTCAGACCTCCAAGGTCACGCAGAACAACAAGGCACTGACCGCCCCCCCAGCGGCAGACCTACCACTCCACCGGCAAGGCCGGCCAGAAGGTGCCGACCCAGCACCTGTGCGCCACCGCCGAGCCGGGTCGTGCGTCCTGTTTCGCCCAGCGCCGCACGGACATCAAGCAGCGCCTCGCCAAGGCGCTCGCCGCCGCCGCGCCCTCCGGCCTCTCCCCGGCCAACCTGCACAGCGCCTACAACCTGCCCACCACGGCCGGCTCGGGTCTGACCGTCGGCATCGTGGACGCGTACAACGACCCCAACGCCGAGTCGGACCTGGCCACTTACCGCTCGACGTACGGCCTGTCCTCCTGCACCAAGGCCAACGGCTGCTTCAAGCAGGTCAGCCAGACCGGCTCCACCACCTCGCTGCCGACCAACGACACCGGCTGGGCCGGTGAAGAGATGCTCGACATCGACATGGTCAGCGCGGTCTGCCCGAACTGCAACATCATCCTGGTCGAGGCCAACTCCGCGACCATGGCCGACCTCGGCACCGCCGAGAACGAGGCCGTGACACTCGGCGCCAAGTTCGTGTCCAACAGCTGGGGCGGCTCCGAGTCCTCCTCCCAGACCAGCGACGACACCTCGTACTTCAAGCACCCGGGCGTCGCCATCACCGTCTCCTCCGGTGACTCCGCCTACGGCGCCGAGTACCCGGCAACCTCCCAGTACGTGACCGCCGTCGGCGGCACCGCGCTGACGACCTCCTCCAACTCCCGTGGCTGGAGCGAGTCGGTGTGGCACACCAACACCACGGAGGGCACCGGCTCCGGCTGCTCCGCCTACGACCCGAAGCCGAGCTGGCAGACCGACACCGGCTGCACCAAGCGCATGGAGGCCGACGTCTCCGCAGTCGCCGACCCGGCCACCGGCGTCGCGGTCTACGACACCTATGGCGGCTCCGGTTGGGCGGTCTACGGCGGCACCAGCGCCAGCTCGCCGATCATCGCCTCCGTCTACGCCCTCGCGGGCACTCCGGGCTCGAGCGACTACCCGGCGAAGTACCCCTACAGCCACACCAGCAACCTGTACGACGTGACCAGCGGCAACAACGGCAGCTGCTCCCCGTCGTACTTCTGCACCGCGGGCACCGGTTATGACGGTCCGACCGGCTGGGGGACTCCGAACGGCACAGCCGCCTTCACCTCCGGCTCCAGCACCGGAAACACGGTCACCGTCACCAACCCCGGCAGTCAGTCCACCACCACGGGCAGCTCGGTCAGCCTGCAGATCAAGGCCACCGACAGCGGGGGCGCGGCTCTCACCTACAGCGCGAGCGGCCTGCCGACCGGCCTGTCCATCAACAGCTCCACCGGCCTGATCTCCGGTACGGCGTCCACTGCCGGGACCTATCAGGTCACGGTCACGGCGAAGGACTCCACCGGCGCCTCCGGCTCTACGTCCTTCACCTGGACCGTCGGCTCCGGCGGGGGCGGTTGCACCTCGTCCCAGCTGCTGGCCAATCCCGGCTTCGAGTCGGGCAGTACTGGCTGGAGCGCCACCAGCGGCGTCATCGTCAACGACAGCGGTGAGGCGGCCCACGGTGGCTCGTACTACGCCTGGCTGGACGGCTACGGCTCCTCGCACACCGACACGCTGTCCCAGTCGGTGACGATTCCGGCCGGCTGCAAGGCCACGCTCACCTTCTACCTGCACATCGACACGTCGGAGACCACCAGCAGCACGGCGTACGACAAGGTGACGGTGACCGTCGGGTCGACCACCCTGGCGACGTACTCGAACCTCAACCACAACTCCGGGTACGGGCAGAAGACCTTCGACCTGTCCTCGCTGGCGGGCCAGACGGTCACCCTGAAGTTCAACGGCGTGGAGGACTCCTCCCTCCAGACCAGCTTCGTCGTGGACGACACTGCCCTGACGACCAGCTGACCGTTTGACCGACCGGCACGAGCTGAGCACCTGGTCCCGCACGCGGAAGCCGTCCGCGTGCGGGACGCGCCGTTTCCCACGGCTCCTTCAGGCGCCCGCCATGACTTAGGGGTGCTCCTGTTCGCAGGTTCCTGGGTGCCGGGGCCATGCCCGTCTGGCGGCGCCAGAGGCCGTGCACGGTTGTACCGGACAACGCTTCCGTCCGTCGGCCCTTAAGCAAGGGCGCGATCTAATGTCCTTGGTTCTTCCCCATATCTGCCGCTCTCGGTAGGAGAGAAGCCCGGGGGCTCTAGGTCAAGTTTCTCGGCGCGCTTGACCAGGACTTCTTGGTGCCCATTCAACTCCCCTGTCACCGGATCAAAAAGAAGAGTGAGCTGCACCCCCTGGCCAGTAACCTCAGATAGATCCGGCCGTGATGTTTTCGGCATTTCCGCGCAGGCAGAGTGACGCGACCCGTGTTCCGCCTGACGCGATCAGCACGCCGACGGCCCGAGCACGGTCGTCCGTGTCCGCGACGGGGAGCCCCATGCCTTTGCACAGGATCTCGAGCTCGGTCGCGATGTGGTTGCCGTCGTGACGGTGGGCACCCAAGTGGGAAGCGCTTAACTCCGCCTTGGCGGGAGAGATGCGAACGTAGGAGGAATCCCATCCGACTGTGCGACTAATGTCGCTGAAGGTGACGCATCGTCAACGGGGCGAGCATGTCCAGCTCGTTCAGCAGCCTTCGCAGGGGGTGGAGGCGGGGTGTTCGACAGCCAGGTCGATTGTGCTGGAGGTAGTGCTGGACTTGCTGGGACCCAGATTGGGGGTGGCGGCCGGCCATGGTGAGGGCGTCGGGCCCAATGTCAGTGGCTTGCGGTATCAATCGATGCGGCAAGGACCATTGACCACGGTCGCGGGATCACAAGGGTGGGGTAGCAAGTGACTGATCAGCCTGTATTCGTCCTGGGTAGCGATCTGCAGGCTCTGGAGCCAGCCGCGTTCGAGACCGAGGCAGAGTTCCAAGAGCTTCTCGCGCGCCATCCGCGGGTGCTGGATTTCGGTTCGCTGGCCGGTGGCCAGCCGCTGCGGCTGGTGTTGGTGGCGCGGGAGATGGGTGTTCCGACGAGTGCGGAGAGCGGTCCGGCCTACTGGTTGGACCACCTCTTCGTAGACGCCGACGGGGTACCCACGCTGGTCGAGGTCAAGCGGGCGACGGACACCCGGATCCGTCGCGAGGTGGTTGGTCAGATGCTGGACTATGCGGCGAACGGGGCGCGTTACTGGCCTGGGGCGCTGCTCCAGCGTTCCTTCGAGGAGACCTGTGTCGCGGATGGCCGATCGCTGGAAGAGGCGTACGGGGAACTGCTCGGCGACCGCTCGCCGGAGGAGTTCTGGATGGCGGTCGAGGAACGGCTGGCTGCCGGACAGATGCGGCTGCTGTTCGTCGCGGACCGGATCCCGTTGGAGCTCAGGGCGATTGCCGAGTTCCTGAACCGGCAGATGAGGCAGACCGACGTGTACGCGGTCGAGCTGACCCAGTACCGAGGCGACGGAGACTTCCGCGTCCTCGTCCCGCGCGTTCACGGGGAGGTCGCCACGGCAGCGAAGTCCCCCTCAGGTCGGCGTTCCACGCAGCGGACCACGCGTGACGACATGGACGCGGTGATACGCGATCGCCTCGCGCCGGAACCGCGGCGGATCGCGACGGTACTGCTCGATCACGCGGCGGCCAGGGGACGTTTGGAGGGCGGTACGGCCAAGTACCCCAGTATGTCCGTCTATTATCCCGCCGCCGGTCGGCAGGTGCCGGTCTGGACGCTTTCCCTGTACGACGCTCCTGCGAAGGAAGAACTCGCCTTCAGCTTCGGATCGATCACTCATCACCTCGGCCTTGACGGTGCGACCACGTTCGCGGATTCTCTGCCAGCCGTTGCCGAGTTGGAGAAGAAGCTTGAGGTGCAACGGGAGAAGGGCTACAAAGGCTGGCCGTCGGTCCCTCTGGCCGCTCTTGCCGCCCAACCCGGTGCCGTGGAGGGGATCCTGGCCGCGATCCATCAGCTCATGGACGGCCAGGAAGCCTCCGCTTGATCGCCTCGATGGCGCTGTCGGTCAGCACTGGCTTTGTCATGATCGGCCCCTCCCACACCGTGGCGCCGTCACGGGCGAGGACCAGCTTGTGCCGCCAGGCACGCACGTTGCCGAGCTGGGCGCAACAGTCTCCGTCCGGGTTGATCACGACGTGCGCCGTCGAGACGTCGTCCAAGACTCTCGACCAGTCGATGGAAATCAACGTGTTCGCCGGCGTCACACCGGAGCCATCGCGGTCGACGACGTTGGCCGAGTGGACGCCACACCCGGTTGCAGACAACGAGCCCCCTGCGGGAGAAAGAGGTCCGGCCCAAAACCAGCGGCGAACTCAGGTTAGCTGCAATACCAGTGACTTTGGCGCCCGCGGAGGCCCAGTGGACGACGTTTCCGCACGTCAGTAGGCTCCGCCATGACCCCCGACGGTTCCGAGCCGACAGCGGGGTTGGAACCTACGTCGTCATCCGGGTCCTGCGGCTGGAGCCGACTGAATAGCGTCCGGGCCACGGAGCCTTCGCCTTTGTCGCCCTTCGGGCCGCTTACCTGCGGGAGCAGGTGACGCCCTGCCCCGGCAGCCGGGGCCGGGCGTCACCGGTGGGTTGCGCGGCAGGAAGCATTCATGCCGTCGAGCTCGTTCAGGCCATGTCGAGCCCGAACTTGCAGGCCAGGGTCTGGTGATAGGTCTGACCGGCCTGGGTGTAGTCCGCCTCGCAGCCCGAGATGGGTGCTTTCACCTGTGCGGTGACCTTGAGCCGTACCACCGCGTACTTGTCGCTGAGCGCCCCCGGCTTGATCGTGTACGGGTGCCCGGCGTAGTTCGGGTACTTGTCGAGGTCCACGTCGCCGGCGGTGGGGTGGGCGGTCTCCTGGTAGCCCAGCCGGTAGCCGGGCGTGTCCTTCACCGAGTAGACGGCGTAACCAAGCACTTTGGCGCCCGCCGGGACGTTGAGGAGCTTGACCCCCGTGACGGAGACGGCTTGTTTGGACGTGTTCCTCGTGAGGGGGAAGGCCATGCGGTAGACGTCGCCGACCTTCACGTCCGAGAAGCCGAGGGAACCGGATGTTCCCGGCCCCTCCGCCTGCAGCGCCGTCCCCGCCGTGACCCGGTCCGTGCCGGTGGCACCCGCGCAACCTGTCGCGAAAGCCAGCAGGGCTGTCGCGGCGAGCGCCCAGGCGCGGCCGCGGCCGCTAGTACGAGTAGATGACACCGGGGTTCCCCGAAATCTTGCCCTTGGCGCCCCAGATGTCGTGCTCCGAGCCACCCGACCCCGCGGTGATTTTCTGGAAGTGCGAGGTGCCGTACTCGGTGTCGGGGCTGATCGTCACTCCGAACACCTTAGCGGCGTAGCCGATCGTGATGGAGGTTCCGGAGGTGATGGTCGCGTACTGCTTCTTGCCGAGAACCGCACGATAGGACGGATTGGATTCCGGTACGCCGCCACTCCGTCCTTGTTGCGGACATCGCCGCCGTACCTCGCCACCGCGCCCCCGGCAGGAATGTCGTACTTGACCGGGAGAATGGAGTACGAATGCGTGACCCTGTGGTTGGGGCAGGCGAGCTGATGGTCGACGTCCTGGTATTCGACCGGAATCTGGAATCGCTTGGCCCAGTGCGGCCCTGGTTCGCGATGCCCACGGCGTGGCCGGTGCTGCTCTTGCGCGAGACCTTTCCGGTGATGGACCAGTGCTCGCCGTCGACGCTGGTTGCCACGCCCCAGGTGCTGGACAGGGTGTTGTTGTACTCGAAGGCGGCGGTGGTGTCGTAGTACGCGTGCGCTTCACCGACGGACGTGCTCCCACGCCCGGCACGCCGAATGCGGGCAGCAGGGACCGCGCATTCAGCACGTTGACAGCGAGCTGTGACGCCAGGCGAGTCAGAGTTCCAGCCGGTAGCCGTGCCCCCGCAGGGTGGTGATGCGGGGCAGGCTGCCGGCGTGGGCCGCAGTGTCGGCGGCCTCGGTGAGGCGGCGGCGCAGGCCGGCCATGGTGACGTCGAGGGTCTTGGTGGAGCCGAACCAGTTCTCGTCCCAGACCTCGGCCATCAGGGTTTCCCGGGAGACGGCCTTGCCCGCGTGCTGGGCGAGAACGGCGAGCAGGTCGAACTCCTTGGGGCGGAGCGGGACTTCCTCGTCGTGGAGGGTGCAGCGGCGGGCGGAGACGTCGAGGACGAGGTCGACCAGGCGGACGGGTTCCTGTGGCGGTGCGGCGACAACGCGGCGGCGCAGGTGGGCGCGGAGCCGGGCGAGAAGCACGGAGAGGCTGAAGGGCTTGACGAGGTAGTCGTCGGCTCCCGCGTCCAGCCCGGCGATCACGTCGATGTCGTCGGTGCGGGCCGTGAGGATGACGATCAGCAGGTCGGGATTGCGGGCGCGCAAGGCGCGGGCGACGTCGAGGCCGTCCATGTCGGGCAGGCCCAGATCGAGCAGCAGGACGTCGTACGGCGATCGTGCGGCCTCGGCCAGGGCGGCGGAGCCGGTGCGGCTCCAGGTGGGGGCGTAGTCGTTGCCGCGCAGGCCGGTGTGAAGGTGGCGGCCGATGGTGTCGTCGTCCTCGACGACCAGGACGCGCGGGCGGCTGCGGTCGGCGGTGGCGGGCTTGCGCATGGTCGACAGCCTAGAAGCGGGCGGAGCGGGCGGCTCGCCGGTCCGGTGCGGCGCGGTCACAGGTCGCGCAGTTCCTCGACGGCCGGGCGTCCGGCGCTGCGGATGCCGTTGAGGGCGGCGGCCAGTACGGCGGCCACCGCGGCGCCCGCGGTCAGGACCAGGTAGGCGGACGGCACGGACAGGCTCGCCGGGGGTGGGTCGAAGACACCCGTGAGAACCTTCACCAGCATCTCCGACAGCGCCCAGCCGATGAGCGCGCCGCCCGCCAGCCCGCCCGCGGTCAGCAGCAGGGCCTCGGTGAGGACCATGCCGCGCAGCTGGCCGGGCTTTGCGCCGAGCACGGTGGCGATGGCGAAGGTGCGGCGGCGTTCGGCGAGCCCGAGGGCGAGGACCAGTCCGCCGGCCCCTGCCGACAGGAGGACGGCGAAGGCGAGTTCGATGCGGGTCAGACCGGCCAGGTCGACGGAGGTGAGGCTGGTGCCGACGGTGCCGCGGGTCTGGGTGAGGTCGGTGACGGTGGCGCTGGTGCCGAGGTGCTTCCGCAGGTGGGCGGCGACCTGCTTCTGGTGGGTGCCGCCGGTGTCGAGCAGGAACGCGCCGACGGTGTCGCTGCCGGTCGCCTTGGCGACGTAGGCGGCGTTGGCGACGAAGAAGCTGTCCTTGGGGGCGGTGGGGAACTCCTTGGCGATGCCGGCGTAGTGGAAGGGGACGGTGCGCAGGGCCTTGGTGCGGGCGTCCTGGATGCGCAGGTTGACGGTGTCGCCGGGGGAGAGCTGGAAGTCGTGGACCGTCTCGACGCTGACCAGGAGGTTGTCCGGGCGCTGTGCCAGACGCTGCATGAGCTGGTGGGCGGTGCCGCCGGCGAAGTAGGCGTCCTGGAGCGAGGTGGCCCGGGCGATGGTGTCCGGGCGGACGCCGTAGAGGTCCTGGAGGTCGGAGCCGACGTAGGCGAAGCGGTGCTGGAGCGGTTCGACGTGGCGTACGCCGGGGACCTTCAGCGTGCTCCCAGTGCTGGGCGGGACGTGGGCGCCGGGCGGTTCGGTGACGGTGACGTCGGCGCCGTTGGTGAGCCGGGCGTCGACCTCGGCCTGCTGGTGGTAGGTGGCGTTGAAGACCGCGGTGGAGACGGCGAAGGACACCGCGAGGGCGAGCAGCACCACGGAGCGGGCCAGTGGGCGTCGGCGCCGGGACAGGATGGCCGCCGTGGTGCCGGCGAGGGTGGCGGTGAGCGGGCGGGCCAGGCGGGCCAGGGCCGGGCGGCCGTGGGTGAGGGCGAGCAGGGTCAGCCGCCACACCAGCAGGGCTGCCCCGATCCACAGCAGGGCCGGGCCCAGGAAGGCCCAGTAGGAGACGGAGAGAGTGGGCACGCCCTCGGGGGCGAGGACGAGGGCGTACTGGTTGCCGGAGGAGGCGCGGAAGACCAGCCAGGAGCCGATCAGCAGCCCGAAGTCGAGGCCGCAGCGCATCCACCACGGGGAGCGGGTGGGGCGTACGCCGGTCTCCTTGCGGGTGTCGGCGACGGTGACCGAGCGCAGGTCGCGCAGGGCGGGGACGAGGACGGCCCCGGCCGCCACGGCGGCGCCGAGCACGAAGGCGATGCCGTACCAGATCGCCCAGGTGCCCGCGCTTGCGCCGAAGGAGGCGGCGCCGAAGGCGAGGCGCCCGGTCAGTGCCGCGATGCCGAGACCGGCGAGTCCGCCCACGACACCCACCAGCGCGGCTTCCAGGGCTGCGAGGCCGGTGATCTGACCTGGACGCAGCCCCCGCAGCCGGAGCAACCCCTGTTCCTGGCGGCGCCGTTGGCCGCCCGCCGAGGCGACGGCGGCGGTCAGCGCGGCGGCGAGGACCGCGCCGGGCACGCCGAGGAAGAGGAAGAGGATCTGGGCGTAGAGGGCGTCCTGGCGGGCGGAGTCGAGGGCGGCGCCGAGGTTGTTGCCGACCAGCGCGGCGCCCGACGCCTTGGCTTCGAGGTGGTGGGCGGCGCCGGTGACGGCGGTGAAGGCGGCGGCGGGGTCGGCGGGCAGGCTGGCGTCGCGGGCGACGTGGATCTGGGTGGTGAGGGCGGTCGCGCCGCGGGTGAGGGAGGCGAACCGGTCGGCGGGCAGCAGGATGACGTTGTCGGGAGGTGCGGTCGGCTGGGACTGGGGGGGTGCGCCGACCTTCTGGAACAGGGAGTCGGCCTGGGGCAGGTCGACGACGCCGTCCACACGTACCTGCCGCAGTCCGGCGCCCGGGAGCTGGATGCCGACGGTGTCGCCGGGCGCGGCGTGCAGGTTGGAGGCGGTCTGCTGGGCGAGCAGGACGCCGGTGGGGGAGCCGGAGAGGGGGCGGATCTCGTCGGGGAACAGCCGCCGGTAGCCGGGAGGGAGGCCGAGGGCCATGCCGGGGCCGGTGGTCTGGGTGCTGCCCTGGACGCGGGCGGTGAAGCCGGTGGTGCGGGCGTATCCGACCGGGAGGGCGGCCCGGGTGCCGGGGGCCGTGCGGACCTGCCGCAGCACGGAGTGGGGGTCGGCGCCGGGCTGCACCTCGACCTGCCAGTCCACGGCGACGGAGCGGACGGCGCGCTGGGTCATGGTCGCCTTCGAGGCGGTGAGGAAGGAGCCGAGCGCGGCGATCAGGGCGACGGCGAGCGCGATGCCGGCCAGGGCGGCCAGCAGCCGTCCGGCGCGATGGCGGGCCAGGCCCCGTGCCCACGAGGTGATCATGAGACGTCCTCCTGTGCGAGCAGTCGTCCGTCGTGCATCGCGCGTCGGACGGTGAGCCGGGCGGCGATCGCCGGGTCGTGGGTGGTGACGACCAGGGCGGCGCCCGTGCGGTCCGCCGCCGTCAGCAGGGCGTCCAGGACGCGGGCGCCGGTGGCGTGGTCGAGTCGGCCGGTGGGCTCGTCGGCGAGGATCAGGCGCGGCTGCTGGGCGAGGACGCGGGCCACGGCGACCCGTTGGGCCTGGCCGCCGGAGATCTCCTCGGGCAGCCGGTCGGCCAGGTCGGATGCCCCCACCAGGTCGAGGGCGTCGGCGACCGGCCGGCGGGTCTGCGCCTCGGGCCGGCCGGCGAGGACGAGGGGAAGGGCGGTGTTCTCGGCGACGTCGAGGGCGGGGACCAGACTGTCGGCCTGGAACACCAGCCCGATGCCGGCGCTTGGGTCCAGGCCGGGCCAGGAGACGGTGCCGCTGGTGGGGCGTTCGAGCCCGGCCAGCAGATGCAGCAGCGACGACTTTCCCGACCCGGACGGGCCCACGATCGCCAGCCGGTCGCCGGGCCGGATGCTCAGGTCGGCGCCGTGCACGGCCACCACCGCCGTCGCGCCCCGCCCGAAGGTCAGCGCCGCGTTCTCGCAGACGACGAGGACGTCAGTGCCGGACATCGCTCGCCTCCCGCGTCTCCCGCGCCCGCCCGTCATCCAGGGCGATCACCCGGTCGGCGATCCGGACCGCTTCCGGGCTGTGCGTGACGATCAGCACCGCGCAGCCCTCCGCGGCCCGCTCCCGCACCATCCGCAGCACCAACTGCTCGGTACCGCCGTCGAGTTCACCGGTCGGCTCGTCGGCCAGCAGCACGGCCGGGGAGTTGGCGAGAGCCACCGCCAGTCCCGCGCGCGCCAGTTCACCGCCGGACAGCTGCCGAGGCAGGGAACGTGCCCGCTGTGCGAGCCCCACCTGCTCCAACAGCGCCTCGGCGGCCACGGCGGGACGGCCGCGCACGGCCCGCTGGGCCAGGCGGATGTTGTCGCGGACACTCAGGTGCGGCAGCAGGTTGCGGGTCTGCAGCAGGACGCCGATGTGGCGGGCGCGCAGCCGGGCCCGCTCGGTCTCCGGCCGGTGGCTGATACGGACACCGTCCACCCGGACCTCGCCGCCGGAGGGCTCGTCCAGCCCGGCCAGACACGCCAGCAGGGTGGACTTGCCTGCACCGGAGGGGCCGACCACGGCGACCGTCTCGCCCCGCCGCACCGTCAGCGACACCCCGCGCAGGGCGAGGGTCTCCTCCTCGCCGGCCCGGTAGAAGCGGTACAGCTCGCGGGCGGTGAGCACGTCATCGTCGTACGACCGACTCGGCACGGTGGTCACCGCCATGCGAAGGAGTCGCTGACGATCCGCCACGGGTCGACGTTGTCGGCGTTGACCGGCCCGGACAGCGTCAGGTCGACCTCGTGCCCCTGCCGGTAGAAGGCGTACCGTTCGAACGCGTCCCGCACGACCTTGCCGGTGACCGGGTCCTTGGCGGAGTCGCCCTGATAGGTCAGCCGGACGACGCGTCCGGCGTGCCGGTTCACCACGGTCGCCTTGGGGGCGGCGAATTTCGGTACCTGGGACTTGAGTTGGGGCACTGCGGTACGGGTGACCGAGGCGACCGTGGGCGCCGCGGACGCGGTGGCCGTGATGATCCGCACGGTGTTCAGCTTGTCCGTGAACACGGTCGTGGCGCCCTGCTCGGTACGTGCCCAGCCCTCGGGCACCTTCACCGTGAAGCCGGTGAAGCCGCTGCTGGGCCGATAGGTCACGTACACCTGGTTGTCGGGGATGTCGCCGGGCGGATTCGACTCGGTGGGCGCGGGACTCACCTGGGCGTTGTTGCCCCCGCCCGCCGGGGCAGCGGACGCGGCGGCCCCCGAGTGCGAGCCGGAACCCGAACACCCGGCGGTCACCGCCGCGACCAGCGTCAGCCCAACGGCGGCGGACGTGCGTGCAAGTGCCATGGCCACTGCCCTCCCGGAAAGCCTGCGACCGGAGATCGGTCATGGCACCGACGCTAGGAAGCGGCCGGTTAACCGCCGGCACGCCGACGGTTAGACGACGGCAAAAGCGCGTGGCGCACCGGCGCAGAGCAGGCCGGCGGCCCGCAGGATGAAGGCATGAGACAGCGTGTGGTGCGCGTCGCCCTCACCGCCGCCCTGGTCGCCGTGGTCCTCCTCGCCGTCCCGCTGGCCCTGGCCATCAGGTCGTCCCTGTACGCCGACCAGCGCGACACCCTGGAGCGGGCCGCCCTGTCGGGGGCCGTGCGCGTCAGCCCGGACTACACCACCGGCGACCCGGTCGAACTGCCCGCTCCGCCGAGCGGCGGGCACCTCGGCCTGTACGACACCCAGCTGCGCCTGCGCGCGGGCAGCGGCCCCAGGACCGGCGATGCGGCGGTACGGCAGGCACTCGGCGCGAGGGTGGTGCGCAGCCACTCGGGCGACGACCTCACGGTGACCGTGCCGGTCTCGCACGCGGAGCAGGTCATCGGCGTCGTACGCGCGTCCTCACCCACCGCGGCCGTGCGCAACCGTGTCCTGGCTGTGTGGGCCGTCCTGGCCGGCGCCTGCGCTCTCGCCCTGACCGTGGCGGTCCTGGTCGCCCGCCGCCAGGCGCGGGTGCTGGCCGCCCCGTTGGAGGACCTCTCCCGCCACAGCCGGGCCGTCACCGCCGGCGACCTGAGCGCACGTGCCGCGCCCAGCAGCATCGCCGAGATCGACCAGGTGGCCCGCACCCACAACGAGATGCTGCACAGCCTCACCGAACTCCTGCGCCACGAACGGGACTTCACCGCCAACGCCTCGCACCAGCTGCGCACCCCGCTGACCGGACTGCAGCTCACCCTGGAGGCGGGCCTCGCCCAGGACGACGAAGCGCGGCTGCGCCCCGCGCTGGAGGAGGCGCTGGCCACCACCCGTCGCTTGCATGGCACTGTGGAGGAGGTGCTACGGCTCTCCCGTTCCCCTGGTCTGCCCCGTACCCCGGCCCCGTCCGAGCCGGTCGCACGGCTGTTGGGGGAGACCGAGGAGCACTGGCACGGGTTGTTCGCCCACGACGGCAGGCGACTGCTGTGCACGACGGGTGAGGCACCGGACGACGCCCGCGTGCCCGGTGCGCCGGTCGCCGAGATCCTCGGCATCCTGCTGGACAACGCACGCGTGCACGGCCGCGGCACCGTCCGCCTCACTGTCCGGGACCTCGGCGACGCCCTCGCCTTCGACGTCGCCGACGAGGGCGGCATCGAGACGACCCGGCCCTTCGAGCGCGGCCACACAGGGGACGGCGAGGGCGAGGGCATCGGCCTCGCCCTCGCCCGGGACCTCGCCGTCTCGCTCGGCGGCAGACTCTCCCTGACCGGCCGTCGCCCCACGACCTTCACCGTGCTGGTGCCGGTCCGTCAGGATGAGACAGGGGGTGAGACCGGGGACGCCGGCGGCTGAGGACGCGCTGTGGTCCTGAACCGGGCAGGCCGGCCTCCCGTCACAGGGCCCGATGGGAGACGGTGAGCAGGTCGGTGCCGTAGAAGAGGGAGACGCAGGCCAGGGCGGTGAGCAGGACGACGAGGGTGCGCAGGCGGCTTCGCGCGAGATGCCGGGCGAGCGGGATCAGCAGAGGGAAGGCCGGCAGCAGGAACCTCGGCTTGCTCGTGAAGAAGTGGGTGCCGCCGACGGCCATCACGATGAGGACCGCGCAGTACGCGAGCACTGGCCAGGGCATTCTGTTCAGGACGCAGAAGACGAACAGCAGCAGATAGCCGAGGACGATGGCGGCGGTTGCATACGTGACGAGGTTGTCGTGCCCGACGATCAGATGCTTGAACGTGTGGGCCGCGTAGTGGCCGAAGTCGAACCGTGAGCCCCAGAGACTCTGCACGTGGAAGTAGCCGACGGGGCTGTGTGTCCTGAGCCCCACCCAGCCGATGTAGCCCAGCCATCCGAGGGGAGCCGCGGCGGCGGCCGCCCAGGCGCGCGGGGCGGTGGGCAGACCGGCGCGGCGCAGCTGCCAGAGATGAACGACGGCGCCGGTGACGACGGCGGCCGCCACGGCGAGACCATTGGGGCGGCACAGCCCGGCCAGCACCGCCAGCGTCGTCGCGGTCAGCCAGCGGCGGGTCAGCACGGCGTAGAGCGACCAGGCGGCGAAGGCGGTCATGAGGGGTTCCGTGTACGCCATCGTCAGGATGATCGCGTGCGGCAGCATCGCCCACAGCCCCACGAGGAGGATCCCGACGCGTCGTCCGTGCAGCATCTCGCCGACCGCGTATATGCCCCAGGCCGCCGCCAGAGCGGCAGTCCACGTGATGAGCAGCGCCACGTTGACCGGGCCGATCGGCAGCACCGTGTTCACGGCGCGGATCAGGCCTGGGAAGAGGGGGAAGAACGCCAGGTCGTTGTAGACGGCGTGTCCGTGTTTGGGGTGGGTGATCAGGCCGTAGCCGTACTGGGAGATGTGCCAGTACCAGCGGCCGTCCCACTCCAGGCCGAGCACGGTGCGCGGGTGCCTGCCGAGGTGCAGCGACCACAAGGTCGCCATGATCACACCGGTCAGCCGCACGGAGGCGAACAAGGTCAGTGCCGGCAGTGCCTTCTTGAGTTCGAGACGCCACCGCCGCTGCGTAGGTGGTGGATCGATCCTCGGCGCGAACCGCCGCTTGAGCGCGTCGCTCGCCATCATGGGGCTGTCGCCCATTTGGGCCTCCTTTTCTGCCCTGCAGGAGGGAGCGGCCGGAGGCCAGGTTCCATTGATAGGAAATCTCTTACTTCACGAGAATCAACGACATTCGCGGCTAATACCGCATCACGTGAGTTTCGCCGTGGGGCGCTTCACCCGGTAGAGTGTTCATTACCCTACAAGCTGTAGGGTTGACTCCTCTCGAGGTGAATCCCCACGGTGCCCGCACACCCCTCGCCCCTGAACCTCCGGCAGCACACGCCCGCCACGGACCGTGCTCCCTCCCCGACTGTGCCACCGTGGCTGCGCAAGGGCGCGGCCTCGGCCACGGTCTGGTACCTGCGACTGCTCGCCGTGCTCAACCTGGCCGCGGTGGTCTCGGTGCCGTTCCGCGACGAGGTCCAAGAGCACAACGTCGGCGAGTACTTCACCCCCTATCTGGCCACCGCCGGGCTCATCTCGGCGGCGCTGGCACTCTTCCTCGCCGTGGTGATGCGGCGCCGCAAACGGGCCGCGTGGATCTTCAACCTGCTGCTGTCCGGCGGGCTGTTCACGCTCTACACGCTGGCCATGACCCAGGAGACGTACCGCAGGCACGCCAACAACTGGGGTTCCCTGCTGCTGACCGGCCTGTTCGTGGCCGCGCTGCTCGTCGGGCGCGGTGAGTTCAAGGCTGTGGGGGACCGCTCCAACCCGAAGCTGGCCCTCGCCGCGGGGGCGGGCGGCCTCCTCGTCAGCGGCACGATCGGCACCCTGCTGGTCGCCGCCACCAACAAGCTGCCCGGGGCCACGCTGACCGACGAGATCGCCTACACCCTGCTGCGCGGCATCAGCGTCGGCCCGCTCGCCGACCGCATCGACGCCGTGCACGCTCCCCGCTGGGTCGACGTCCTCATCAACACCCTGATCGCCGCGACCTTCCTCCTCGTCCTGTACGCCTGCTTCCGCGCCCCACGGGGCCGCGCCCTGCTCGGCGACGACGACGAACAGCGGCTGCGCGACCTGCTGGCCCGGCACGGCGGGCGGGACTCCCTCGGCTACTTCGCCCTGCGCCGCGACAAGATCGCCATCTTCTCGCCCAGCGGAAAGGCGGCCGTCACCTACCGGGTGGTCGGCGGCGTCAGCCTCGCCTCCGGCGACCCCATCGGCGACCCCGAAGCCTGGCCCGGCGCCATCGACGCCTGGCTGGACGAGGCCCGCCGGCACGCCTGGACCCCCGCAGTCATGGGCGCGAGCGAGGAGGCCGGCACGATCTACGCCCGGCACGGGCTGGACGCCCTGGAGCTGGGCGACGAGGCCATCGTGGAGATCGCCGACTTCACTCTCGAAGGACGCGCCATGCGGGGCGTACGGCAGGCCCACAACCGGGTGCGCCGGGCCGGATACACGGTACGCATCCGTCGTCACGAGGACATCGCGGACGACGAGATGTCGCTGCTGATCGACAAGGCCGACCACTGGCGCGACGGACCCACCGAACGCGGCTTCTCCATGGCGCTGGGGCGGCTCGGCGAATCCGGCGACGGCCGTTGCGTGATGCTGGAGTGCCGCGACGCCGACGGCGAGCCGCGCGCCCTGCTCAGCTTCGTCCCCTGGGGTGAGCACGGCCTGTCACTGGACCTGATGCGCCGGGAACGCGCCTGCGAGAACGGCCTGATGGAGTTCATGGTCGTCGAACTGCTGTTGCGCGCCGAGGAGTTGGGCGTACGGCGGGTGTCGCTGAACTTCGCGATGTTCCGCTCGGTCTTCGAACGCGGTACACGCCTCGGCGCGGGCCCCGTGCTGCGGCTGTGGCGCTCGCTGCTCACCTTCTTCTCGCGCTGGTGGCAGATCGAGTCCCTCTACCGCGCCAACGCCAAGTACCGGCCCGTGTGGGAGCCCCGCTTCCTGCTGTTCGCCAAGAGCAGCGACATCCCCCGCATCGGCCTGGCCAGCGCCCGCGCCGAAGGCTTCCTCACCCCGCCACCGCTGCCCGCCCTCGGGCGCCGCAGGCGCCCCGCCGCGTCCGAGGCGGAACCGGCCCCGGCGACCAGCCGCTTGTAAGGCGGCTCCGACCAGGTTGATCGGTTCGCGTATCGGGGTATTGAGCGTGCATGGCTCAGATCCTGGTGGAAGAGGACTTCGTGCACATAGACGGCGACGACATGAACGTCGTCCTCGACCTCCTCGACGAGCTGAACCTCGAAGCCGAGCCCACCGCACCACGCGGCGGCGGCAAGGGTCGCCACTGGGAGCTGACCATGTACTGGCAGCCGACGGGATCGATCCCGGGGAGTACCGTGGCGGGACTCCCCGACACGATCGCCAGGATCAGGGACCACTTCGTCACCGCCGGGAAGCGACCGCCATCGAGGGTCGGCGTCTACGGTCGGGACGGATCGGTGCTCTGGACCTTCCAACTGGACTGACGTAGACGAGCGAGGTCGGCCAAATCAGCAACGGATTTGGCCGACCCCGCTCGTTCCAGGGGAACTTCGTGCGCCGGATTACGGCCGCTCGGCCGCAAGGAGTGCCGGAAACGCCTCGTGCAGGGCCTCGCGCCAGTCGCGGATCGGCTCGATTCCGGCGGTTGCCCAGCGGTCGTGGCCGAGGACGCTGTAGGCCGGTCGGGGTGCCGGGCGGACGTAGGCGGCGCTGGTGGTCGGGCGGACCCGCTCGGGGTCCGCGCCGAGCAGCCGGAAGATCTCCCGGGTGAGGCCGAACCAGGTGGTCTCGCCGCCGCTGGTGCCGTGGTAGATCCCGGCCGGGGCGGCACCGGTCAGCGCCAGGTGCCCGAGGCGGACGAGCCGGTCGGCGAGGTCGACGGTCCAGGTGGGCTGGCCGCGCTGGTCGTCGACCACGTCGAGGGTGTCCTTGACGCCCTCAAGCTTGATCATCGTGCGGACGAAGTTGCCGCCGCCCGCGCCGTACAGCCATGCGGTGCGCACCACGTAGCCCGCGTCGGGGAGTGCGGTCAGCACCGCCTGCTCGCCGGCCAGCTTGGTGCGGCCGTAGGCGCTCCTGGGGGCCGTGGGCGCGTCCTCGGGATAGGGAGAAGTGCCGTCGCCCGCGAAGACGTAGTCCGTGGAGACCTGCAGCAGCCTGGCGCCGGTCTTGGCGCAGGCCGCCGCCAGGTGCCGGGGACCCTCGCCGTTGATCCGCAGGGCCTCGGCCTCCTGGGTCTCCGCATCGTCCACGGCCGTCCAGGCGGCGCAGTTGACGACCACATCGGGCCGGTGCTCGGCGACGGCCTCGTGCACCGCCTCCGGGTCCGTGATGTCCAGGTCCCCGCGGGCCAGGCCCACGCTCCGCTCGCCGTCGGCCGCCAGGCGGGCCAGGAGGTCCTTGCCGAGCATGCCGCCCGCACCGGTGATCAGCCAGGTGGATGTCACAGCGCCGCGCGCTCCTTCAGGGGCTCCCACCAGGCGCGGTTGTCCCGGTACCAGGCGACGGTCTCGGCGAGGCCGGTGGCGAAGTCCTTGCGGGGTTCGTAGCCCAGCTCCGTGCGGATCTTGGTGCAGTCCACGGAGTAGCGGCGGTCGTGGCCCTTGCGGTCGGCGACGTACTCGACGCTCTCGTCCCAGTCGGCGCCGCAGGCCTCCAGCAGCAGCCCGGTCAGTTGCTTGTTGGACAGTTCGGTGCCGCCGCCGATGTTGTAGACCTCGCCGGCGCGGCCCTTGGTGCGCACCAGCTCGATGCCCTGGACGTGGTCGTCGATGTGCAGCCAGTCGCGGACGTTGCCGCCGTCGCCGTACAGGGGGACCTTCTTGCCGTCCAGCAGGTTGGTGATGAACAGCGGGATGACCTTCTCGGGGAAGTGGTGGTGGCCGTAGTTGTTGGAGCAGCGGGTCACCCGTACGTCGAGGCCGTGGGTGCGGTGGTAGGACAGGGCGATCAGGTCGCTGGACGCCTTGGCCGAGGAATAGGGCGAGTTGGGCTGCAGCGGGTGGGTCTCGGGCCAGGAGCCGGAGTCGATGGAGCCGTAGACCTCGTCGGTGGAGATGTGCACGAAGGTCTTGATGCCGGCCCGGTGCGCGGCGTCGATCAGGGTGTGGGTGCCGACCACGTTGGTGCGGACGAATTCGGCGCCGCCGTCGATGGAGCGGTCCACGTGGGACTCGGCCGCGAAGTGGACCACCTCGTCGTGTTCGGCCATCAGCTTCCCGACCAGCTCGGGGTCGCAGATGTCGCCCTGGACGAAGGCGAAGCCCGGGTGATCACGCACCTCGTCGAGGTTGGCCGGGTTGCCCGCGTAGGTGAGCTTGTCCAGCACCGTGATCGCCACCTCGCCCGGGCCGGACGGGCCGAGCAGCGTACGGACGTAGTGGGAGCCGATGAAACCGGCGCCGCCGGTCACCAGGATTCTGGTCGTCATGAAGAAATTTGTACCTTGCTGTGGTCGCCGAGGACGAGTCGGTGGGCTGAGGGGTTGCGGGGGGCGGGGGTGACCTGGACGTTGCGGCCGATCAGGGAGGTCTCGATACGCCGTACGCCGGTGATGGAGGATTCGCGCAGGACGATGGAGTACTCGACCTCGCTGTCGTCGATCCGGCAGTCCTCGGAGATGGAGGTGAACGGGCCGATGTACGAGTCGCTGATCACCGAACCGGGGCCGATGATCGCGGGGCCGACGATGCGTGATCCGCGGACCTCGGCACCGGCGTCGATCCTCACCCGGCCGATGATCTCGCTGGAGGCGTCGACGGTGCCCTCGACGACGGGCTCGAGCGTCTCCAGGACGGAGCGGTTGACCTCCAGCATGTCGGCGACGTTCCCGGTGTCCTTCCAGTAGCCGGAGATGGTCGTCGAGCGGACGTCCTTGTGCTGGTCGATCAGCCACTGGATGGCGTGGGTGATCTCCAGCTCGCCGCGCCAGGAGGGCTCGATGCTGCGGACGGCCTCGTGGATCGCGGGGGTGAAGAGGTACACACCCACCAGCGCGAGGTCGCTCTTGGGCTGTTTCGGCTTCTCCTCCAGCCCCTTGACGCGGCCGCTCTCGTCCAGCTCGGCCACACCGAACGACGTCGGGTTGGGCACCCGGGTCAACAGGATCTGCGCGTCGGGGTGTTCCGTACGGAACTCGTCGACGAGGCCGGTGATGCCGCCGACGATGAAGTTGTCGCCGAGGTACATGACGAAGTCGTCGTCGCCCAGGAAGTCGCGCGCGATGAGGACCGCGTGGGCCAGGCCGAGCGGCTGGTCCTGGGGGATGTAGGTGACGTTGATCCCGAGCTTCGAGCCGTCGCCCACGGCTTCCCGGATCTCTTCGGCGGTGTCGCCGACGATGATCCCGACGTCCGTGATGCCGGCGTCGGCGATGGCCTCCAGCCCGTAGAACAACACGGGCTTGTTGGCGACGGGCACCAGCTGCTTGGCCGATGTGTGGGTTATCGGACGCAGGCGGGTGCCCGAGCCACCGGAAAGAACGAGAGCCTTCATCCGCTGCACGCTAGCTTTCGTCAAATCACCTTTCCGTGCGCTAAGCCACAGTTCACCTAATCGTTGCGGGCACTTTGTGATCTGTTTGCACGCAAGGTTGTGATTGGGTGTGAATGCGGTTAATCGAACGTTTACCCAGCGGCCTCGTGCGTATGGTCAGGAGGTTACCCAGTAGCCGAGGCGGAAGAAGAGACGTGCCCATCAAGGTGAGTGTGGTCATCCCGGTCTACAACCCGGGCCAGTACATCGAGGACTGCATCGCCTCTCTTCTGCGTCAGAGCCTGCCCGACGACGAGTACGAAGCGATCTTCGTCGACGACGGCTCCACCGACGAGACGCCCGAGCTTCTGGACCGGCTCGCTGCCGAGCACCCGCACATGCACGTCATTCACCAGGAGGGCTCCGGGTGGTCGGGCAAGCCGCGTAACGTCGGCATGGCCGCCGCCAAGGGGGAGTTCATCCAGTTCGTGGACAACGACGACTGGCTGGGCGACGAAGCCCTGGAACGTATGTACAACTACGGCGTGCAGAACAACGCCGACGTGATCGTGGGCAAGATGGCCGGCAAGGGGCGCCCGGTCCCGCTGGAGCTGTTCCGCAAGAACCGCCCGCACGCGAACGTCGAGAACGCCCCGCTGATCGACAGCCTCACCCCGCACAAGATGTTCCGCAAGGCGTTCCTGGACGAGCACCACCTCCGCTACATGGAGGGGCGCCGGCGCCTGGAGGACCACGTCTTCGTCACCGAGGCCTACCTGCGGGCCGAGAACGTCGCCGTGCTCAGCGACTACCTGTGCTACTACCACGTCAAGCGCGAGGACGCCTCCAACGCCGGCTTCCAGCGCTTCGACCCGGTCGGATACTTCAAGAACCTCCGTGAGGCCCTCGACGTCGTCGAGAAGCTCACCGAGCCCGGCCCGCTGCGCGACCGCCTCTTCCGCCGCTGGCTGCGCAACGAGATGGTCGAGCGGATGCGCGGGCAGCGTCTGCTCAAGCTGCCCGCCGACTACCGCCAGGAGCTGTTCGACGAGATCCACAAGGTGGTCGTCGAGCGCTTCGGACCTGGAGTCGCGGCCGGACTGCAGCCCACTCAGCAGATCGTCGCCGGCCTGATCGCGGCCGACCGGCTCGCCGATGTCGAGGAGTTCGCCCGGTGGGAGTCGGGGATCAAGCCCTCCGGCGTCCTGGAGAGCCTCGGCTGGGAGAACGGCAACCTGTCGATCGGTTTCACCGCCGAGTACAAGTCGGGCGGTGAGCCCATCACCTTCCAGGCCGACGGCGGGAGAGACCTGCTCGTTCCACCGTTGCCCCAGACCAGCCTGGACGCCATCGCCCTGCTCGGCGCGGACACCTCCGCCCCGCTGGCCAAGTCCAAGGTGGACCTCGTCGTGCGCGAGCGCGCGACGGCCGCGGAGTTCTTCCAGCCTGTCGAGCTCACGCGGGAGAAGGTCGCCGTCGAGGGCAGGGAGGGACACTTCCGGCAGGTGCTGCGAGCCACCTCGCAGGTCGACCCGCTGTCGGCGGCAAACGGCGCCGGACTGGATGCGGGCATCTGGGACGTCCTGATCCGCATCAGCTCCTGCGGATGGACCAAGTCGACCCGCCTCGGTTCCGTGCGCAGCGAGGAGGCCGGGCGCGGGCGCGGCGCCGCCGTTGTCGGCTCCCCGGCCCACTTGGTCCTGCCGTACTGGACCGACCCGCACAACAACCTCTCGCTCGACGTCGGCCAGCAGACCAACAAGATCTCGTACGAGTTCGCCGGACTGGCCCCTGCCGACGTCACCATGACAACGGACCCCGAACGCCTCACCGTTGCCATGCCGTTCCACGCCCAGGGCGAGAGCGAGGCAACCCTGAAGCTGACGAACGCTGCGGCCAGGCGCTCGGTCGACCTCCCCGCCACGCTGAGCGCCCGTTCGACCGGCGAGGCCGAGCTGAGCGCCGGCCTTCCGCTCGGTGAGCTGGTGGACGACCAGTGGGGGCTGGAGCTGATCCTGCCCTCGACCGGAGCCGGCAAGCCGGTTGCCCTGCCGCTGGCGCTCGATGTCTCCGCCCGTGGTGGTGCAGTGGTCAAACGCCGCGCTGCCGCTGCCGCCGGCGTGGCGGCCAAGGGCCCCGGGGGGCGCAGCCCTGCCCGTCGCCTCGTAGACTCGACGATCTTCCGCCGCGCGGCGGGCAGGCTCCGCCGGGCTCTGAAGAAGTAACCGAACCACGCGAGCAAGGATCAACACGTGCGACCACTGGGCATTGACGGCGCTTGGATGCTGGAACCCAAGGTCTTCGCCGACGACCGCGGCAGCTTCCACGAGTGGTTCCGCGGCGCCGAGTTCCGCGAGGCGACCGGCCAGGACCTCAACCTGGCGCAGGCCAACTGCTCCGTCTCCAAGCGGGGCACCTTGCGCGGCATCCACTTCGCCGATGTTCCGCCGAGCCAGGCCAAGTACGTCAAGTGTGTGCGCGGTGCGATCATCGACGTCATCGTCGACATCCGCGTCGGCTCACCGACGTACAAGCAGTGGGAGGCCGTCCGGCTCGACGACCGGACCCACCACGCCGTCTACCTGTCCGAGGGCCTCGGCCACGCCTTCTTCGCCCTGACCGACGACGCGACGGTGGGCTACCTCTGCTCCGAGGGCTACGCCCCCGAGCGCGAGCACGGCATCCACCCGCTCGACCCGGACCTGGCCATCGAGTGGCCGGCCGGCATCGAGCCGCTGCTGTCCCCGAAGGACGAGCAGGCGCCGACGCTCGCCGCCGCGGAGGCACAGGGCCTGCTCCCGGCGTACGAGGACTGCGTCGCCTACCGCAGGACCCTTCGCGGCGACTGACAGCCGCACAGGTCTATGCCGGGCCCTTCCGCGGAAACGGGGAAGGGCCCGGCCTTTATCCCTTTAACACCCTTTGGGGAACGCGGAAGGGTCCCCAGCCCTCCTTCTGGGTGACGAAAAAACCGCGGGCAAGGAAATCGAGGACTGAGTGGCATGGGTTTGACCAGCGAGACGACCGTGTACGTGATGGCGGTCCTGGCCGCCATTTGCGTGGCGCTTCTGGTCTGGCTGTGGCCACGGCTCGCCCGGCAGACTCCGTTGCAGGTGCTCGGACGACTGGCGGCCGTCGGAGTGACCCAGGTGGCGCTCATCGCGGCCTTCGCGTGCTGGCTGAACTCGTCGTACCAGTTCTTCGGATCGTGGGGCGAACTCTTCGGCAACGTCGACACCGCCCCCGTCGGTGTGACGCAGGCATCCGCCGACAACGGCGACGGGACGGTGACCGGCGTCTCCGTCAAAGGGGCGTTGATACAGCCCGCCGGCGATGAGCAGTTGAGCCGGGTCAGCGGACTGCCCACCGGCAACCCCGCGGTGAACGGGCGGGTGGAGTCCGTGAAGGTCATCGGCCGCCGCACGGGCGTGGTCGACCCGGCCTTCGTCTACCTGCCGCCGCAGTACTTCCAGAAGGCGTACCACCGGCAGCGCTTCCCGGTGATCGTCGCGCTCAGCGGCTACCCCGGCAGCATCTTCAACCTCGCGCAGTACCTGCGGGTGTCACAGACCGCCGGAGAGCTGCAGAAGAGCGGCCAGATGCAGCCCACCATCATGGTGATGATCCGGCCGACGATCGCTCCGCCGCGCGACACCGAGTGCGTGGACGTCCCGGGCGGACCGCAGACCGAGACCTTCCTGGCCAAGGACCTCCCCGACGCCCTGAAGTCCAGCTACCGGGTGGGCCACGACGCGAGCTCCTGGGGCGTCATGGGCTACTCCTCCGGCGGCACCTGCGCCCTGCAGCTGACGATGCGCAACCCCCACGTGTACACGACGGCCGGCGCCCTCTCGCCCGACTACAAGATCAAGGACGACCCCACGACCGGCAACCTCTTCGGCAGCGGGCTGGCCCGGGTCAACCGGGTCAACGGGCACGACCTGATGTGGCGGCTCAAGCACCTTCCCGCGCCCCAGGTCTCCGTCCTGGTCGCCGACAGCAAGAACGGCGAGAAGGGCTACCCGCAGACACTGGCCTTCATCAAGGCCGTCAAGGCACCCATGCGCGTCGTGTCGATCCTGCCCGACCACGGCAGCCACAACTTCCCGACCTGGGTACGGGAGATGCCGGCCACCCTGAAGTGGATGAACCAGCAGCTGACCTTCCCCCAGGACGTCGTACCCCGCCACCACAAACCGGGCCGCACCACGGTACGTGCCTCGGGCCCCGAGCCCTCGGAGCCCGCCACCAGGCGCAGGTGACGGTCGGCAGGTCATCCATAACGCCCCACGCGGACGTGGAAGTCGGTGGAGGAGACGAGCTGTGCCATGGCATCGGCCCAGGCGCGTACCTCGTGGTCGGGTGAGCGAGCCAGGCGGCTGATGAGGCGGTGGGCCACTGCTGCTTCGTCGTCGCACATGCGGGTGACGCGTCCGAGAGCCTCGTCGGTCGTGACATCCGTGTGGCGCATCAGGAGATCTGGGAGCGAGAAGGGGTTCGACTGTGGCGCACCGCGAGCCCCGTGCTCGTAGGAGAAGGAACAGAGATCGTTGATCCAGCCGACCAAGTTGTGGACGGCAGTTTCCAATCGGTGCATGTCCGGCGTGAGGAGTGCGTGACTCGGGCGCGGAACAAGTGCCGTGATGATCGTGGCGAACACCGTGTGGCGTCGCATGGTCATGTACTCGTCCATGGGGACGGGTTCGTCGCCCCAGAGCCTGTGAGCCTCCCAGAGCAGGGAGAAGAAGATGCTGCGCAGTGCGGAGTCGAACCGGGTGAGACAGCTGCGGGGAAGCAGACGTTCGGCGCGGGCGGTGAGTTCGGCGAGGGCTGCGGGAAAACCGTCACCGCAGGCGCGGTGGTTGCCCTGCACCGCGCCGGTCCGGTCGAGGATCCGAGTGAAGTCGGCCAGTGTTCGCGCGAGTTGGCGGGGATCGGCACGACCGACGGCTTCCGCGTGCATGTCGTCGAAGGCGGTGAGCCACGTGAAGGCGTCTGCGGCCAGAGTGAGCATGTCGTGCGACGAGTGGGGAAAGGCCCTTGCGGTTTCGCGTCCGACGCATGTGCGGTCCAGGCGTTTTCGTCGGATCGGATCCGGGACCAGGCCGTGACGGTCGCGCCAGGCGCGGGTGTGTGCTTCGACGCTGTCGGCGTGGGGGCTCACTTGCTGAGGGAAGCGTGTCCAGAAGAGCGGACGGGGAGGATCTTCTGCGCCCTGTGCTGCCCGGTGAGCGACCGTGAAACCGGCCAGGACGGCCGCCCGTACGACCGTCGTGGGAGCGTACAGGGCTTTGCCGATCCAGAGTTCGGGATGGGACACGTCGTCGAGTCGGCTGCCCAGCCAGTCGCGGGGACGTAGCTGGACCTCCTGCGGAGCCGGTCCGTGGCGCTGTTCCAGTGCGGCCAGGGTCAACACCGCGTACGAGGTCTCTTCGGCTGTGCCGTCGCCATAGCCCCAGGAGCCGTTCGCGTGCTGGGAGCCGAGTAGCCAGTCATAGGTGGTCCGCAGTTCGCAGGACATCGCCGAGCCGAGGGCGAAGACGGCCTGGGCAGTGGCGTAGTACGGCGAGATATGCCACTTGTCGTGCCAGCAGCCCAGGTCGGAGCGAGTGGCGAGAAGGAAGTCGGTGGCCTTGCGCCGCTGTGGGCCGAAACGGTCGGGTGCGGTTGAAAGAGCTTCCAGCACACGGGCGTTGGCACTCACCGCGGGACCGCGCTCGTGAGGGAAACCGTAGAAGTGATCCGGCCCTTCGAAAGCCAACAGGGCAGAGAGAAGGTCGGCGCCCTCTGCGTCCAGACGATGGAGCACGATGGCCGCCATGGCGGTGTCGTCGGAGTCGGACACGGGGAAGTCCGCATCGACTCCCAGACCGCGGCCCCCGGTTGACAGTGCCGTCCGCTGCAAACGCCCGACGAGCGCCGCGGCCTCGGAGCCGGGAGGCAGGATTCCGGCGCGGTCGAGCAGGTAGAGCACCCAGGCGTCCTCGAAAAACGCCGATCGGAAAGCACTCGGGGAATCCGCCGTCACCCGTGGAGGCGGCGGCACGAGACAAGTAGTCGAGCGCTGCGCCGGAGCGGGTGTGCCGGTACAGGGCCGCGGTCGCGGCGACACTGTTGGCCAGCGAACCATTGGGCGACGTGAACGTCTCGACGCTCTTGGCCTTGTCGCCGTACGGGGCGCCGAGCGCTTCCAGCGAGTACAGCAGGGTGGTCGGCCGGGTGGTGAACAGGTCCGGTGAAATGAGACCGAGCTTCGCCGCGCCGAGCTGCTCCAACCCGGCAAAGTCCTCGTAGGGGAGCGGCTGACCTGTCCGACGCGACTGATCGAGGAGGTGGGGGACCGTGACCTCGAACGCGATCAGTTCGTCCGCGGACTCCTGCCAGCGCGGTGCTTGTCGGCGGACATGGGCCAGCCCTGCGGCGCATGCCGTGGTGGCCCATTCCTCCTGGACCTCCGACAGCGTCACGATCGCTGCCAGTGTGGAGACCAGCCGGTCCTGGACATGGTGAACCGTGCCTCCCCAAGAACCGTCAAGATGCTGCCGGCGCCGAAGCCAGTCCAGAGCTCCCTGCCGTAGCGGTCCGTCGGGCAGCAGACGAGCCACCTGGGCCGTCGTGTAGGCATGACTCGCGAGCCGGTGGATGTCGACCTGGAGGCGGCCGCAGCCGGGGCAGGAGACGATCTCCAGCCTGCGGGGGCGCAGGCCCAGGGACTGCAGGATGTGGCAGCCGGCCTTGACCTGCTCGACGGGGTCGGTGGAGAGGGAGACGCGGATGGTGTCGCCGATGCCCTCGGCGAGCAGTACGCCGAAGGCGACGGCGGACTTGATGGCGCCCTGGAAGGCGGGGCCCGCCTCCGTGACCCCCAAGTGCAGGGGATAGTCGCAGCGTTGGGCCAGCAGCCGGTTCGCGGCGATCATCGTGAGCGGGTCGTGATGCTTGACCGCGATCTTCAGGTCGCGGAAGCCGTGCTCCTCGAACAGCGAGCACTCCCACAGTGCGGACTCCACCAGGGCCTGTGGGGTCGCCCTGCCGTACTTGGCGAGCAGACGGGGGTCCAGGGAGCCGGCGTTCACCCCGATCCGGATCGGCACTCCGGCCTGCGCGGCGGCTCGGGCGATCTCGCCCACTCGGTCGTCGAACTTCTTGATGTTGCCCGGGTTCACCCGTACGCCGGCACAGCCGGCGTCGATGGCGGCGAACACATAGCGGGGCTGGAAGTGGATGTCGGCGATCACCGGGATCGGCGACCTGGCCACCAGACGGGGCAGCGCCTCCGCGTCGTCCGCGGACGGGACGGCGACCCGGACGATGTCGCAGCCCGCCGCCGTCACCTGCGCGATCTGCTGGAGGGTGGCGTTCACGTCCGCGGTCACCGTGGTCGTCATGGTCTGCACGCTGATCGGTGCGCTGCCGCCGACGGGTACCCGGCCGACATGGATCTGCCGGGTGCGGCGGCGCACCGAGATCGGGGGAATGCCCGGCACAGGAAGGTCCACGCTCATCCCGCCCTCCTGGCGACCGCGGCCGGACGGGACGGCATGTCCAGGGCGTTCAGCACCGCACCGGCGATTCCGGCGGAGTCCAGCCCCGCCTCGGCCAGCAGTTGCTCACGCGAGCCGTGGGCGACGAACGCGCGGTCCAGGCCCAGAGTGAGCTGACGGGCCCTGGAGCCCGTCTCCCGGCAGGCCTGCGCCATGGCCGAACCGGCGCCTCCCGCAAGGGAGTTGTCCTCTACGGTGACCCACATCCGATGCCGGGCGGCGAGCGAGGCAAGTGCGGGGTTCACGGGCAGGACCCAGCAGGGGTCGGCCACCGTGACGCCGAGCCCTTGCGCCTCCAGCCGCTCGGCGGCTTCCAGCGCGGCGGGCGCCAGCGGCCCGATCGGGATCAGCAGGACGTCGAGGGCGCCCGCCGGGGTGCGGCGCAGGATGTCCAGACCGCTCATACGGGCCACGGCCGGGATCTCGGCGAGTGCGGTGCCTTTCGGGAGCCGTACGGCGGTCGGTCCGTCCTGCATCGCGATCGCGGCCCGCAACTGGGCCCGCAGCCGTACGCGATCCCGTGGAGCCGCCACCCGCATACCCGGCACCATCGACAGCAGCGACAGATCCCACATGCCGTGGTGCGAGGGCCCGTCGGGGCCGGTGAGGCCCGCTCGGTCCAGGACGAACGTCACCGACAACCGGTGCAGGGCCACGTCCATCAGCAGCTGGTCGAAGGCCCGGTTGAGGAAGGTGGCGTAGACGGCGACCACGGGATGGAAGCCGCCCATCGCCAGCCCGGCCGCCGAGGTGACGGCATGCTGCTCGGCGATGCCGACGTCGAAGACCCGCTCGGGGAACCGTTCGGCCATCGCCGTCAGCCCGGTCGGGCCCGGCATCGCCGCCGTGATCGCGACGATGTCCTCGTGGGTGGCCGCCAGCTTCAGCAGCTCCTCGCCGAAGACGCCGGTCCACGACTTGGCCGCCGTGCCGAGTGGCCGTCCCGTGGCCGGGTCCAGCACACCGACGGCGTGCAGCCGCTCCGCCGTGTCCAGCTCCGCAGGCGCGTACCCTCGACCCTTGCTTGTGACGACGTGCACCACCACCGCACGGCGCAGGTCACGGGCCCGGTGGAGTACGGATTCGACCGCGACGGCGTCATGACCGTCCACGGGACCGAAGTAGCCGAAGCCGAGGTCGGTGAAGAGGTTGCGGCAGACCGCCGCCCCCTCGCCGCGTCTGAGCAGGTCCAGCTGCGCGGCCACCGCGCCCACGGTCGGCGCGTACGACCGGCCGTTGTCGTTGACCACCACGATCACGGGACGATCCGCCGCCGCCCCGAGGTTGTTGAGCGCCTCCCAGGCCATCCCACCGGTCAGCGCGCCGTCTCCGACGACGGCGACCACCGCGCGGTCCCGCTCCCCGTTGAGGGCACGGGACTTGACCAACCCGTCCGCGTAGGACAGCGCGGTCGACGCGTGCGAGTTCTCCACGAGGTCGTGCACCGACTCGGCCCGGGACGGATAACCGGACAGGCCTTGTCTGCTCCGCAGTGAATCGAAGCGGTGCCGGCGGCCGGTGAGCAGCTTGTGCACGTAGGCCTGGTGCCCGGTGTCGAACACGATCGCGTCCCGGGGGGAATCGAAGACCCGGTGCAGCGCGAGGGTGAGCTCCACCACCCCCAGATTCGGGCCCAGATGCCCGCCGCTCGCGCACACCTTCTCGATCAGGAAACCTCTGATTTCGTCGGCCAGTTGGGGCAGCAGGTCCGGTGGGAGGCGTTGCAGATCGTGGGGGTCGGCGAGGGTCTCCAGCAGCGGACGGGTGGCGGACAACTCCGCGTTCTGTGCCATGCGGCACACTCCCTCCGGTCGCCGGGCGGGGGTGGGTGTCCCGCTCTTCACCGTTCAGGAAGTACGGAATGGGACGGCGGCCTGCAGGAGAAGCGTTTCCTCATTCACCAGGTTTGCAAAGGCGCATCCGGCGGGCGCTTGAAGTGCACATGTGGCGAGAAAACGCCCTGATCGACTACGAAGACGCGGCGGCGCACTTGGGTGGGAGGGGAGCGTCCCATGTGCGCGTCGCACTACTGCTATCGGCCACCTCGCTCGCGAAGCCGCTCGGGCATCAGGGCTCGTGCGCGACCCCGGATGCGCCTTCTCGGAATGCGGTCCTCGCGCGGTTATCGCGACACAGCGGGCATATCGGCCGCCCCTGACCCGTCAAAGAAGCCGGGTGGGCAGGGTGTGCTCCCTGTGCATCCGGTGGCGCAAACATGTCGATCATTCCCCCGGCCGTCTCGACCAACATCATTTGACTTTGATTCACTTGCGCCGCAGGAGCCTCACGGGCCGACCGGCCCGGTGCGGGCTCCTTCTTGATGCACGCGCCCATAAGCCCATACGAAGGCCCATACGAAGGGACCAGGATGTCGCAGCCGGAGCAGCCCGACCAATCACCAGGCCGGGCACAGCTCAGTCTTGGGATCGCCGCCGCTCGGAACCTGACGACCACCACCAAGACCGTGCCGCAGATGCAGGGCATCAGCTCGCGGTGGCTGCTGCGGATGCTGCCCTGGGTGGAGGTGAAGGGCGGCACGTACCGGGTCAACCGGCGGCTGGTGTACGAGATAGGGGACGGCCGGGTGACGTTCGTCCAGGAGGGCGCCGCGGTCAAGGTCGTCCCCGCCGAGCTGGGCGAACTGCCGTTGCTGCGCGGCTTCGGCGACGAGGCGGTGCTGCGGGCCCTGGCCGAGCGGTGCGAGCAGCAGGAGTACGAGCCCGGCCAGGTGATCGCCCGGCAGGGCCGGGCCGTCGACCACGTCTACCTGATCGCGCACGGCAAGGTCGAGAAACTCGCGCCCGGCCAGTACGGCGAGGAGACCCGGCGCGGCGTGCTGGCCGACGGCGGGTTCCTCGGCGGGCAGATGGTCGCCGAGCAGCCGGGCACATGGGAGTTCACGGCTCGCACGCTGACGGCGTGCACGGTGCTGGCGCTGCCCCGGGAGGCGTACGAGGAGGTGGCGGCCCGGCACGAGGGGCTGCGGGCCCACGTCCGGCGGAACCAGGCCGAAGGGGCACGGCCGCGGAACAAGAAGGGCGAGGCGGCCATCGGCCTCGCCTCCGGTCACTCCGGCGAGCCGGTGCTGCCGGGCACGTTCGTGGACTACGAACTCCGGCCCCGTGAGTACGAGTTGAGCGTCGCGCAGACCGTCCTCAGGGTGCACAGCCGGGTCGCGGACCTCTACAACGACCCGATGGACCAGGTCGAGCAGCAGCTGCGGCTGACCGTCGAGGCCCTGCGCGAGCGCCAGGAGTCCGAGCTGGTCAACAACCCCGACTTCGGGCTGCTGCACAACGCCGACCACAGCCAGCGCATCTCCACCCACTCCGGCCCGCCCACCCCGGACGACATGGACGAGCTGCTCAGCATGCGGCGCGGGACGAAAGCCTTCTTCGCCCACCCGAAGGCGATCTCCGCGTTCGGCCGCGAGTGCAACAAGCGGGGTCTCGCGTTCGACACCGCCGAGGTCGGCGGGCACCCCGTACCGGCCTGGCGCGGCGTCCCCCTCATTCCCTGCGGCAAGATCCCGGTCTCCGGGCAGGGCACCTCCGCGATCCTCGCGATGCGGCTGGGCGAGGGGGAGCAGGGCGTCGTCGGCCTGCGGCAGACCGGGATCCCGGACGAGTACGAGCCGGGCCTGAACGTACGGTTCATGGGCATCAACGAGCAGGCGATCATCTCCTACCTGGTCAGCACCTACTACTCGGCGGCCGTCCTCGTGCCCGACGCGCTCGGCGTTCTGGAGAACGTCGAGGTCTTCGGCGCGCCGTCGTAAGGAGAAGTCCGTGTCACTGCTGTCCCGGATCGCGGCGCCCACGGCCCGTCACGACGTGGCGCGGCTCGTGTCCGAGCTGCTCGCCGAGCACCCCGGTGCCCGCCCCGAGGGGCCGGCGAAAAGAACCGCCCTGCCCACCGGACCCACGGGTCTGGGCACGTCGGCCGCCCGGATCACGGCCAGGCGCAAGGACGTCGAGGGCACCGGGGTCCCCGAGCTGTACTGCCCGCCCCCGCTGCGCGACGACCCGGCGCTCGCCGAGGAGGTCAACGCCCGTCTGCTGGCATGGGCCGAGGAGATCGGCCTCTACGCCGGCCGCCTCGACCGCGTCCGCGCGGCGGACTTCGGGCGCCTGATGATGCTGGCGCACCCCGACACCGACGACCCGGACCGCCTGCTGGCGGCCGGCAAGTGCGCCCTGGCGGAGTGGGCCACCGACGACTACTACTGCGACGACGAGACGATGGGTTCCGCGCCGGCGCTGCTCGGCGCGCAGCTCGGCGTCGCCTACGCGGCCATCGACCCCGCCCACCCTCCGCTCCGCTACGTTCCCGCCGTGGAGAAGGCCATGCAGGACGACCCGGTGCGGACCGCACTGCGCTCGGCCTTCGCACACATGGCCCGGTACGCGGACTGGTCCCAACTGGCCCGGCTGCGCCACGAGGTCGCGGTGCTGTTCGTGGGCTACGGGCAGGAGGGGTCCTGGCGCTCCCAGGGCCGGATGCCCGCCGTCTGGGAGTACCTGGCGCACCGTCAGATCAACAGTTTCGTCCCATGCGTGGCCATGACCGACATGGTGGGCGGCTATGTACTGCCCGCCGCCGAGTACGCCGATCCGCGCGTCCGCCGTGCCGTGACCATGGCGTCCACGGCCGCCACGCTCGTCAACGACCTCTACTCGATGGCGAAGGAACACCACTCGGACAGCGTGGAGTTCAACCTGCCGACCGTGATCGCCGCCGAGGAGCGCTGCACTCCGCGCGAGGCGATCGAGCGCAGCGCGGCCATCCACGACGAACTGGTCCGCACCTTCGAGACCGAAGCGGCCGCCCTGGCCCTGACCGGCTCACCTCAGCTGCGCCGCTTCCTCACCGGGGTGTGGGCCTGGCTGGGCGGCAACCGCGCATGGCACAGCGGCAGCCGCCGCTACGCCTCCACCACTTCCTGACTTCCGCACACCGCAAGGAGATCCACCCTCATGACCACCACCCCTGCCCCCGTCCTGCGCACCGCATACCAGAAGTCCGTGGCGGACTACTGGAACGCCGAGAAGAACCCTGTCAACCTGCGCCTGGGCGACGTGGACGGTCTCTACCACCACCACTACGGCATCGGCGACTACGACCCCTCCGCCCTGGCCGGCCCCGAGGACACCCGGGACCAGCGCATCATCGCCGAACTCCACCGCCTGGAGTCGGCCCAGGCCGACGTCCTGCTCGACCACCTCGGCCCCATCGCCCCCGGCCAGCGCCTGCTGGACGCCGGATGCGGCCGCGGCGGCACCAGCATCATGGCCAACGCCCGCTTCGGCTGCCAGGTCGACGGCGTCTCCATCTCCGAGGCCCAGGTCGAGTTCGCGAACGCCCAGGCCCGCAAGCGGGGTGTGGACGACAAGGTGCGCTACCACTTCCGCAACATGCTGGACACCGGCCTGCCGACCGGCGCGTTCCAGGGCATCTGGAACAACGAGTCCACCATGTACGTCGACCTGTTCGACCTCTTCGCCGAGCACGCCCGCCAACTGGCCTTCGGCGGCCGCTACGTAGTCATCACGGGCTGCTACAACGACGTGACGGGCGGCCGCTCCAAGGCCGTCAGCCGCATCGACGAGCACTACACCTGCAACATCCACCCGCGCAGCGCCTACTTCAAGGCCATGGCCGCGAACGGCCTGGTCCCGATGAATGTCGTCGACCTCACGGACGCGACCATCCCCTACTGGGAGCTGCGCGCCAAGTCCTCGCTGGTCACGGGCGTCGAGGACCCCTTCCTCACGGCCTACAAGGAGGGCAGCTTCCACTACCTGCTGATCGCGGCGGACCGAATCTGAGGGATGCAGGCTGTCCCATCGGGCCCGGCCAACAGCACAGCCATACGCCTCACTCGCTGTTGTCCCACCGCGTTGTCCCACCGCTCCCGGCGGCCGGACGAGCATGCGCGCGAGCGCTGACCGCGACATGCTCGTCCGGCCTCCTCACCAGGCGCTGGACGTCACCCTGACCCGCCTCGACGGGGTCAGCCTGGTGCGCCGCATCCGGGAGACCAGCCGGGTGCCGGTGCTAAGGATCTCCGGGCGGCCTCACCGTGGACACCGGTGATCGAGATCGTGCGCTGCTTCGGCCACAAGCTGGTGACCGTGCCGACGGCGCCCGATCGCTCCTGACCGCCATGGAACCGCGTCAGCGACGCCCGTCCCTTCCGCGATTCCGGCCAGCTCACCGGTGGATTTCGTTGCGAGTGAAAGTGCCAGGCCAGGTTGCTGGATTTTGCTTTTCCGACGAACGGTCGGGGAAAGCGCAACTGGGCGAGGGCTACGCACCGACTGCGCGCCCCCACCGCCGCAGAGTGGTGCCCGCCTGCCCGATCGCCGTCCTGGCAAGATGGCGGTATGGAACGTGTTCTTGGAATCGGTGGTTACTTCATGCGGGCAGCCGATCCGGCGGCCCTGAGCGCGTGGTATCGCGATTGCCTGGGCCTGGACGCCGATGCGAACGGACTGTGGCGTCAGGGCGTCGGGCCGACGGTGTTCGCGACGTTCGAGTCCGAGACCGACTACTTCGGGTCCCCCGCCCAGCAGACCATGCTCAACTTCCGGGTCCGCGACCTGGATGCGATGCTCGCGCAATTGCGCGCCAAGGGGGCGGACGTGGCCAAGGAGACGCAGGACATGGAGGGAGTCGGTCGATTCGGCTGGGTCACCGATCCTGAGGGCAATCGGGTCGAGCTGTGGCAGCCCGCCTGACCGCGTCTTCACTCAGGTAGTGACGCGCTGGTGGACCACTGGGTTGTCGAGGTGTGCACCTTGGTCGGGCCCCCACGGCCATGCCCTATAGCCCCATCGCATCGCGACGAACGCGTCGAGGCCTCGGCGCGACAAGCGCTATCGCCGGGTTCGGGTGGGCGAGGCTGACCCTGGGGTCGGTCAGCCACCCCCTGCCGTCGGCTGCGTCGAAAAGGGCCCTACTTCAGCGCGACCCCGTCCCCCGCCGCGGTCGCCGAGCTGGTCGTCCCCGTTCCCGCGAAGTGCCAGCGCCAGGTGCCGGAGGCGTTCGCTGTGGTCGTCGTCTTCAGCTTGCCCGTGCTGTCGGTGGTCACCGTCTTGACGGTGGTGTACGTCGAGGCACCGGACTTCTTGAACTGGAGGGCGACCTTCTGGGCGGCAAAGCCGGTGTAGGTGTTGGTGTTCCAGTCGGCTCGGGTCAGGGCACCGGTCACCGTCAGCGTTCCGCCCTTGGCGACCGGTTCGGGTGTCGCCTGGGCCGTCGCCAGCTTGGCGTAGCGCTTGATCTTCATCGTGGCGCTGCTGTCGAGCGTGTAGTAGTCGCCGTCGTAGGCAGCGGCCTCCATGTCGAGGTGCCAGGTGCCGGCCGAGCTGTTGCGGAGGTCGGCGTAGTCGGTGCGGTCGGGCTCCAGGCTGTACGACCAGATGCACTTCATGGTCGTCGACGTGGGGCGCGTGCAGGTCACCGACTTCGCGTACTGGATGCGGCTGTCGGAGCTCACCAGCTTGAGGCCGGCCATCATCCTGATGCCGGAATCGTCCTTGGCGGTGGCCGTGACGGTCAGCGTCTGGGGCCGGCTGATGCCGACGTTGACGGTGGTCCTGCTGAAGGTCACCGAGGTGAAGACGGTGTCGCCCTTGTGGTCGTCCGCCTGCGCGGCGGGCGCGAGGAGGCTGAGCAGCGCCAGGCTGCCGACGGTGGCGGCCGCGGCCGTACGGATGTGCATGGTTCTCCAGGGACGGTCGGCCGGACCTCCGCTTTTGGAGTCCGGGCGTGCAGAAGACCATCCACCTGGGGGATTGGTTGTACGCGCACCTCAGGGTCACGCGGCCCGGCCGGTCCATCTCGCCTGGTGCTGCACTGCCGCGTCGTCGATTCTGGCCGGCCGGTGATCCAGCGGTCCCCCAGACCGTTCGTGAGCACCTTGACGATCCAGAAGACCGCGGTGATTGCGGAAGCCTTGGCATAGGGGAGACCCGTGCGGTGAGCATGAGGCGTGGTTCGGCCACGGGTGGTGACTCCGAGGGTCGTCGGAAATACCTCGCAGGCCTGCTCCCGATGTCGGTTTTCCTGGTTTTCGAGGCTGTGGCTGGAGCGCGGGGCAGGACCGGGCGGAGGGTGACGTTCTGCAAGCGGAGTGCGGCATCGCCGCGCCACAAGGGAGATTTCCGTGAACGTCACACCACCGGTGAACAAGCCCCGAGAACGGCAAGTGGCCACGCTGGTCATGGCCTGTCTCGGCATGTTCGTCGCCTATCTGCCAGTGACCACCGTCTCGGTGAGCCTGCCCACCATTCAGGCCGCCCTGCATGCGTCGTCCTCCGAACTGACCTGGGTCCAGTCGGCGTTCCAGCTCCCCATGGCCGCTTTCATCCTGACCGCCGGCGTCTTCGGCGACGTACACGGCCGCAAGAAGGTGTACCTGGCAGGCCTCGCCTTCGCGGCCGTGGGGGCCGCCATCGCGCTGTCGGCCCAGTCGGTCGAGGTGCTGTGGGTCGGGCAGGCGTTCGCCGGTCTGGGCGCGGCCGCGCTGCTGCCCTCCACGCTGGCACTGATCAGCCACGCCGTGCCCGACCCGCGCAAGCGCGCCACGTTCGTCGGGCTGTGGGCGGCGTCCCTGATGGCCGCGCTGGCCGTCGGCCCCATGACCGCCGGTGTGATCCTCGACCACACCACCTGGCGCTGGATCTATCTGCCGGCCATACCGGTCGCGGTCCTCACCCTCGCCGTCGCGGCACCGCTGGTGACCGACTCCCGCGCCCCCGGAGAGCGCCGGCTGGACTGGCCCGGCCAGATCACCGCGGCAGTGGCCATCACCGCGCTGGTCTACGGCGTCATCGAGGGCGGCGCAGCCTCGTTCACCGAGGGACGGGTGATCGCGGCCCTTTCGCTGGCTGCGGTCAGTGCCGTCGCCTTCGTCCTCGCCGAGCGGCGCAGCCCCAGCCCGATGCTCGATCTGTCGCTCTTCCGCAGCCCGGCCTTCAGCGCGACGACCCTGATCGCGATGATCACGTTCCTGGGGCTGATCGGCTTCTTCTACGTCCTCAGTCTCTACTTCGGTCTGGTGCAGCGCCTCGACACCCTGCATGCCGGCTACCGGCTGCTGGTCGTGTGTCTCACCTCCCTGGTCGTGGGCCCGCTGGCCGGACGCCTGATGCACAAGATCCCACCGCGAGTGATGATCACCACCGGCCTGTTGGTCACCACGGGTGCGCTGTTCTCCCTGACGTCGCTCGACGCCACGACCGGCTTCGGGCCGCTGGCCTGGCGGCTGGGCCTGCTCGGCCTGGGACTTGGCATCGTGATCACCCCGATGACCGCCACCGCCGTCGCATCCGTGCCGCATCACCTGGCCGGTATGGCATCGGCGGGCAACAACGCCTTCCGGCAGGTCGGCGGCGTACTCGGCCCGGCCATCCTGGGCACCCTGCTGACGACCAGGAGCACCAACGCCCTGTCCGGCCACCTGCGCGACGTCGGCCTCACCGGACCGGCGGCACACCGGATCACCGACGTCGCGAACGCCGACGGCCTCGGAGCGGTGGCCGGGATGAACCTCGGCAAGGACACCGGCCGGGCCATGGGCGCGCTGTCCGAGTCGTTCCTCGACGGCATCCACCTCTGCCTGATCGTGGCCGCGTGCCTGGCGTTGCTCGCGGCGCTCGTGGGTGCCGTACTGCTGCGGACGCCGCAGCGCACCACCACGCCGACTGCCTCCGGCGCCGCGGAGCGGACGGCGTCCGATGAGCCCGAGCCGTTCGCCGAAGTCGAGTCGGAGGAGGTGCTGGTCGGCGCCCAGGCGCGAGGGCGCTCGGAGTGGCCGGGGCCCCGGGTGGGCGCCTTCAGCGCCGGGACTGGCGGTGACACGTTCGTCCCTGACGATGGTTCGGGCGCCATGCTGTACGGCCGAGTGCGCGACGCGGCAGGAACAACCGTCGAGGGAGCCACGCTGACACTGATCTCCCTGGCCGGACGCCAGTTGGGCCGGGCCGTGGCGCATTCCGAAGGCCGATACCGGATGGATGCGCCGAGTGCGGGTTCGTACGTGCTGATCGCGGCCGCGGAGGGTCACCAACCGCAGGCGTCCACCGTGGTGGTGGGCGACGAACCGCTGGCCCACGACGTCCTGCTGTCCGCGAATCGCAGGTTGGTGGGCACGGTGATCACGGCCGGAGAGGGCACGCCCGTGGCGGGTGCGACCGTGGCCGTCACCGACATCCGTGGAGAGGCACTGGCCGCCGACACGACCGACGCATCGGGCGCGTTCGCCTTCGGTGACCTGCCGGAAGGTGATCTCACGGTGGTGGTGAACGCAGCCGGATTCCGGCCCGCCGCACTCCCGGTACGGATCTTCGGCCCCCAACTCGCCCACTTGGACGTGGCGTTGTGGCCAGGAGCGGTTCTCCGGGGGACCGTTCGGGCGGGCGCCGACCGCCGGCCGCTCGACGACGCGCGGATCACGCTGGTGGACAAGGCGGGCAATGTGATCGGCACGGCCACCACGGGACCGGACGGTGAGTACGCCTTCACCGACCTGGACGCCGGCGACTACTCGGTGATCGCCAGCGGCTATCCGCCGGTTGCCACGCCGGTCGCCGTGGACGGCCCGGGAATCGAGTTCGACCTGGAGCTGACTCATCCGGAGCGCTGACGGAACACCCGATCAGCGAAACCCCGCTTGAGGAGGCAAGAGAGCTGCCGGACCGGATCGCGCAGGGCTTGGAGCGGTCGGAACGGTAGGGGCGCGTCCGTGGGGACGGGAGCGCGCCCGCGCGTGGTCCGGGACACCCCGACTCCCCCGGGGGCCCGGACCACGCCGTGACAACGCCGCAGGAACGCCTGCAGCGGTCAGCGGCCGGGTTCAGAGGTGAGCTGCTTCACCTGGCGCCGGGGGTGCTGCCGGGGCACTGACCGCGTCGTCGCTCAGGGCCTTGCCATGGCTCCCCGAGGCAGGGGACGGTCGAGCCTGCGACACCGCGCCACCGGTGTCGTGCCGAGGTATCACCGGCTGAGCGGCGCGATCACGGCAGTCCCCGGCAGCGCGCCCCGTGCTAACGTTGTGCGTTTGCGGCGTCGCTGTGTTGGTGCTCCGATCGGTGTCTCTGGCCGGTGGCCGCGTCCCTGCCGCGCCTTCCTCGGTTCGGTCCCTTCGGAGGAAGGCTCTCTGTGAGCGAATCAGCACGTGCCGATGCCCGGCAGCAGGACGATACGTCCGAGGCGGCGGACGCCATTTCGGCAGCGCCCACGGCGGCGTCCTTCGCGCAGCTGGGGCTGCCGGCCGAGGTTCTGCGGGCGCTCGATGAGCACGGTGTGACCGTGCCCTTCCCCATCCAGGCGGCGGCGCTGCCGAACGCGCTCGCGGGACGGGACGTCCTGGGCCGGGGCCGCACAGGATCCGGCAAGACGCTCGCCTTCGGCCTGGGGATGCTCGCCCGGACGGCCGGGCAGCGCGCGCAGCCGAAAGAGCCGCTGGCGCTCGTTCTGGTGCCCACCAGGGAGCTGGCGCAGCAGGTCGGTGAGGCGCTCACCCCGTACGCCGAGGCGCTGCGGCTGCGGCTGGCGACCGTGGTGGGCGGAGTGTCCATCGGACGGCAGGCCGCCGTGCTGCGGGACGGCGCCGAGATCGTCGTCGCCACGCCCGGCCGACTGCACGACCTCATCGAGCGCAAGGGCTGCCGACTGGGACGGGTGCGCATCACGGTCCTGGACGAGGCCGACCAGATGTGTGACATGGGGTTCCTGCCGCAGGTCACCGAGATCTTGGACCAGGTGCGTCCCGACGGGCAGCGGATGCTGTTCTCCGCCACCCTCGACCGCGACGTCGACCAGCTGGTGCGGGACTATCTGCGCGACCCCGCCGTCCACTCCGTCGACCCCTCGTCGAGCGCGGTCCCCGCTATCGAGCACCACGTCTTCGTCGTGCATGGCCCCGACCGGTACGCCGTGACCACGGAGATCGCCGCCCGGGACGGCCGCGTCCTGCTGTTCCTGGACACCAAGCACGGCGTCGACCAGCTCACGCGGCATCTGCGCGCCAGCGGCGTGGCCGCCGCCGCCCTGCACAGCGGGAAGTCCCAGCCGCAGCGCACCCGAACCCTGGCCCAGTTCAAGAACGGGCAGGTCACCGCGCTGATAGCGACGAACGTCGCCGCACGCGGCCTGCACATCGACGACCTCGACCTCGTGGTCAACGTCGACCCGGCCACCGACCCCAAGGACTATCTGCACCGCGCGGGCCGCACGGCCCGGGCGGGCCGCTCCGGCACCGTCGTGACACTCGTCCTGTCGGGACAGCGCCGCGAGACGAGCCAGGTCATGGCGGACGCCGACGTCGCCCCCAAGGTCACCAAAGTGCGGTCCGGCGAGGCGGAGTTGAGCCGGATCACCGGCGCCAGGGCCCCCTCCGGAAAGCCTCTCGACGGCGGGCCGGCCGCGCGCCCCAAGAACCACAACGCCCCGTTCCGCGGCCTGGGCAGCACCAAGGACACGAAGGGCGGCTCCGGCGGCAGGCCGTCCCGCAAGAGCAGCGAGGCCGGCAAGCTCGCGGAGGCCCGCAAGGCGGCCCGGGTACGGCGCGGCGGCTGAGACCGGCTTCCCGGACTGCCGGGCGATGTCGTCCTCTACGCTGCTTGACGGATACGCGGGACCGAAGATCGGCCGGGGTGCACCGGACGGCGTCACGTACGGGTGACCGTGCGCAGGGGGAGGCGTGCAGGCGATGGAGAACGGCGGGGACCTGCCACGGCGGATCGGTGTCTACACCGTCGAGCGGGAGCTGGGCGCAGGCGGCATGGGCACGGTCTACCTCGCCCGGTCACGGGGCGGTCGGGCCGTCGCGGTCAAGGTGGCCCGCCCCGAACTGGCGGCCGACCCGCACTTCCGTGCACGCTTCCGCGCAGAGGTCGAGGCCGCCCGCAGAGTCGGCGGTTTCCACACGGCTCCGGTCGTGGACGCCGATCCCGACGCGCAGGCGCCCTGGCTGGCCACCGCGTACATCCCCGGGCCCACGCTCGCCGAGCTGATCGAGCGTCAAGGGACCATGAACAAAGAGCAGTTGAGGTCTCTCGGGGCAGCGCTGGCCGAGGCGCTCCAAGCCGTCCACGCCTGCGGGCTCGTACACCGGGATCTGAAGCCGGGCAACATCATCATGGCCGACGACGGCCCACGCGTCCTCGACTTCGGCATCGCGCGGGCCGTGGAGTCCACCCGGCTGACCGCCACCGGGGCGGCCTTCGGCACTCCCGGATACCTCGCGCCGGAGCAGGCGCAGGGCGACGAAGTCGGCGCCGCCGCCGATGTGTTCGCGCTCGGGGCCGTACTCGTCGCGGCGGCCGGCGGCAGCGCGTTCGGCACCGGCACGCCCATGGGACTGATGTACCGCTCGGTGCACGAGCCCGCCGATCTCTCCGCGCTGCCGGGGGAGTTGCGGTCGCTCGTCGCCTCCTGCCTCTCCAAGGATCCGGCCGGCCGTCCCACGCCCGAGACGCTCCTGGGCTCGCTCGGGCCGGACCCGAACCCGAGCCCGGACCCGAAAACTCTCGCTCTCGCCACCGCTGACCGGCCGCACGTCGCGCCGCCGGTCCCGGTCGAGCCTCCCGCCGACCACGGCCGCGTCGACGAACCTCTCCGGCGCGCCCCGGCGGAACTCTCGCGCACGCCCCGCGTGATGATCCTGCTGATCGCGGCCGCAGCCGTGGCGAGCGCGCTCGTGGGCGGCTTCCTCGCCCTCACACGACACGGGGACGACAACAAGGGCGGCGGCCCCTCCGTCACCGCTTCGGATTCCCGACGGGCCACGTCGCAGGCTTCCACTCCGCCGTCCACGCCTGCATCGTCCCGGGTGGCCGCAGCCCCCAAGGACCGGGTCACGGTCGTGGTGACCGCCAAGAGCGGGCGGAGCTGGATCTCGGCGAAGGACCACAACGGCCAAATTCTGTTCGACGGAGTGCTGGACAACGGCGAGACCAAGAACTTCACGGACAAGAGCCAGATCACCCTGGTCCTTGGCGATGCCTCGCTCCTCCAGCTTGTCGTCAACGGCAAAGAGGTCCCGAACGACTTCCAGCCCGGCCAGGTCGAGCGTCTCACCTATGACAGAAGCGGCGAAATGTATTGACCCGCAGTGTTGTTGACGCGGCGCCGCGATGGAGCAGCCGGAGCTGGCCAGCCAGATGTCTTTGCCGCTCTACTCCTTCAGCTTCCGGAGGGTGGCGACCGGGTCGCGCGTCAAGGTCGCGGTGGGAAAGGCGCCCCAGGGGGGGGCATCCAGCCTCGACGAGACGACGAACTTGGTGAGGTTGTTGAGCTCCTCGCCGTACTCGCCGTACTTGCCCTTCTCGTCGGCGTACGGCCAGTACGTGCGACGGCCCGGCCGCGTCGCCCGCATCTGCCCCTGAGACGGAGCCGCCCGCTCGGGCCCGTGCCGGACATCAACCGTTCGCCAGCTCCGCCGCGCTGCGTTCCACACAAAATTCGTTGCCCTCGGGGTCATACAGCGTCACCCACCCGGTTCCGTCGGGCCTTCGGTGGTCCCCCTGAAGCGTGGCACCGAGCGAGAGCAGGCGCTCGACCTCCTCGTCCCGGGTGCGGTCCTGGGGTTGGAGATCCAGATGCACGCGGTTCTTCACCGCCTTGCGGTCATCGACCCTGACGAACAGCAATGTGGCAGCAGCAGTCGTGACCAGGGCTTCCGGATCCCCAGGAAAGTCGTCATCGGCCAGCGAGCCGTCCAGGGCCCGGGCCCAAAAGGTCGCAAGAACGAACGGGTCGGCGGCGTCGACGGTGACATGACGTATCAAAGAACTCATGCCCCAAGCCGATCATGAATGCCTCCCACCGTCCAGAGGCGGCCGGCCTCACGCAGACCGCCTCACCAGGCTCCAGGCCTGATCATCTGGGACGATCTCCGCGCCCAGGGGCTGATCAGGTCGGACAAACCCGCGGCACACGGTCGGGGGAGGGATGCGCGGTGTCTCTGACGGACAAGGCCATCGAACAGATCCGTGAGCTGATCCGGACCGGTACCCTGCCGTCCCGGCTCGAAGCTCCCGCCTGAACCGGACCTGGCCGCCCTGCTCGGCTTGTCCCGCAACCTCGCCCGCGAAGCCGTCAAAGCGCTGGCCGTCGCGCGGGTCCTGGAGGTCCGGCGCGGCGACGGGACGTATGTGACCAGCCTCCAGCCGAGCCTGCTCCTTGAGGGGCTCGGCGGCGCGGTGTGGAGCTCCTGCAGGGTGACGCGGCCGCTCTCCAGGACCTCATGGAAGTACGGCGGCTCCTCGAACCGGTCGCCACCGCACTGGCCGCAACCCGTATCCCCGACGCCCAACTGCCCTAGTTCAAGCGGCACTTGGACGCCACGCGCGAAGCCCGCGAGGACGTCGAGCAGCTGAACGCCCACGACGCCGCCTTCCACCGCGCCGTCATCTCTGCCACCGGCAACGAGACCCTGCTCACCCTTCTCGAAAGCATCTCCGGCCGCACCCTCGCGGAGCACGAAGCGATCTTCAACGCCCTGTCCCGTCGAAGCCCCGTAGAGAACGACGTCGACGATGGCCGTGGCGACCAGGAGACCGACAGTGAGAGCGCGGGCGCAGCCCCGGCCTGAAACAGGCCTCATGCCGATCACCGTAGGTCTGCCGTGCCAGCGGTCGCGTGCCGACCGACCGCCGGTTCCTCCGGTCACAGTCGACCCAGGTCCGTGTGTGTGGGGGCGCTTCCTTCAGGAGATCACGAATCCCGGCGCGTCATCGTCTCATATCACCATTCTTCATATTAGTGTCCGGTAACTGTAGGAAGTCGATCTGTCACGGATCGCACCCACCTCACTCCATCGGAGATGACATGCACAAGCTTCACAAGGCTGCCGTCCTGGTCGTCACCCTCGGTAGCGTCGGACTCCTGAGCGCCGGCACCGCCACTGCCACCGGGAACGACGATCACGGCGGCAAGGCCGTCCTGCAGAGCTCTCAATGCAAGTCGCACGACCTGAACGTCGACGTCCTCGGCCAGGTCGGCGTCCTCAACGGCGTGCTGGGCAACGCGCTCAACGGCGAGGGCAACTCGGGTGGGCAGGACACTCACGTCGGCTCGTCCACGGGCTGCAACAACAGCGCCTTCTAGGTCGTGTCCTAGAACGGGGCTTCTCGCCACGTCTCATGCCGTGATGATCTCGGTGCGGGGTGTGAGGATGTCTCGGATGAGCAATGGGCAGCGTTGGAACGGCTGTTGCCCGTTGCGCAGATCGGCAGGCCGTCCGCATGCCGAGGAAGACTGAGCGACGGGAGCCGCCGGCGGGTGCGGACCAGTGCCCCATGGCGAGACCAACCGGTGGAGCACGGGCTGTGGCAGACGGTCTGTGGGTTGTTCCGTTGATGGCAGCGCACCGGTGTCCGGCCGGCCGTGCCGACCGGGCTGCAGGCGAATGCCGATACTGCCGGGCTGATCACACGAGGGGCGAAATATCGACTCTACGATCTGCCGGGCATCGCCGAAGATCACACCCAGCTGACATACAGCCACCTCGGAAACCAGTCAGGGGCCTGATCCGCGAAAGTGGATCAGGTCCCTGATCTGGTGTTTCTCTGTCGGGGTGCCGGACTCTTCTCGAGTCGGTGGGACGGGACACTCTCCGGCTCGCGAACTCGGAACGCGGTGGGAGGTCAGGACAGCCTCGTCGGCGTGAGTCGTACGGCCCGGACGCGAAAGACGTTCGGCTTCGCCGCGTCAGCGGGGCGGAGCGCGGATCCTTCCAGGACCGGGCGGCCCGTTCCGGTGTTGGCCGGCTTCACACCGAGAACTCGCGTATCACCGTGTTGCGGAACACGGCGCTGCCGCCGATCGTGAACAGTGCGAGCCGGGTGTCCAGCAGGTACGGGAACACCTGGCTGGTGTGCACGTAGCGGCCGTCGTCGACGAACATCTCCACCGACGTGCGGTCCACCAGGATGCGCAGCTTCACCGTGCCGGCGGACGGGTCGAACGGGGTGTGGCTCTCCTGCCACTTGCCGGACGTGTCGGCGTTCACCGTGCCTCGTCGGTTGAGGAAGGCGTAGTCGGCGTAGATCCCGGCATCGATGTGCCGACCGCCGTCGGGTGAGCGCCTCAACTGGAGGCCGGCGCCGGTGAGTCGGGACCAGGTGACCTCGGTCGTCACCTCGTAGGAGATACCGGTGTAGTCGAGCACCTTCGTGCCGTCCACGGTCACGTCGCCCAGGTTCACGGTGCGGGAGACATGCGAGTCGAGACCGGCGACGGGCTGGGAGGCGAGGTAGTAGGTGTTGTCGGATGCCTTCTTCAGGGTGATCTCGCGGACGATGGAGTCGGTGCCGTTGAAGCCGTCGCAGTCGATGGTGGGGGTGGTATTGGCGTAGTCCCAGTTGTTCACCCATCCGATCGCGTACCGGGCAGCCGCGTCCACCGCGCCGCTCGCGTTCCGCTTCTCGAAGGTGACGGCGCCGTACCAGTCCCAGCCGTGGTCGAGCCACTGCGGGTCACTCGCCTCAGCGGTGAATGCGCTGCCGTCGAAGGAACCCGTCCAGTAGGCGTACGTGTTGGGCAGCCCCGAGCCCTTCCCGTTGGCGCTCGCGCCGAGCACCCATTTCACGGCGCCGTCACCGGCGGTGATGCGGAACAGGTCGGGGCACTCCAGAACGCCGATGCCGTCGTGGACGAAACCGCTGACGTACGTCCAGGACTTGAGGTCGTCGGAGTGGTAGAAACCGATCTTGTCGTTCTCGGCGAGGGCCATCACCCAGCGGCCCCGGTCCTCGTCGCGGATCACCTTGGGGTCGCGGAAGTCGGCGACGCCGGGGTTGGGCAGGACGGGGTCGGTCCCGTAGTTGGTGAAGGTGAGACCGCCGTCGGTCGAGTAGTACAGGAACTGCTCCTGGTGGTCGGTGCCGCCGCCGGGGGACATGGTGACGATGACGACGACCGCGCCTGCCCCGAATCCGGCCGTGTTGCCGGTGTCGACCACCGCCGAACCGGACCAGAGATCGCCGTTGGGCGTGGTGTCCTTGGGCACGGCGACCCCGCGGTCGGTGAAGGAGACCAGGTCCTTGGTGGTGGCCAGGCGCCACGCGGTGCCGGTGACACCGGTGAAGTAGTCGGCGTTGTAGAGATAGTAGTAGCGGTACTCGCCGTCTATCCAGACGGGCCGCTGCGGGTCGTTCTTCCACTGGTCGGGGACCGTGAAGTGGTACGCGGCGCGGTAACTCGCCCCGCTCGCCGCGGACTTGGTCCTGCTCTTGGTCATGGCGCCGGGCTCGGGCTTCGGGGCGGCCGTGGCCGCTGCGCTGGGCAGCAGAGCGGCGGCGGTGCCCGCCGCCGATCCCGCGAACAGTGATCTCCTGGAAATCCCCGGTGTTCCGGGCATGACACATCGTTCCTCTCGTGGCGGCTCATGTGAACGCATGTGAACGAGGACTGTAGACCTAACTCGTTAAAGGTCAAGCGTTCCCGACCCTTGACAGGTCTGCTGCCCGGTTCACATCATCTGGGGCATCATCCCTGATCTAACACGAGTTAGGCCCGTTTGATGACTGACTCGCACCTCCCCCGGCGCTCGCTGCTGAGGTACGGCGCATACGGGGCCGGAGCAGCCGCCCTGGCCGGGACCGCCGCGAGCTGGGACCGGCTCACGGGAGCCGACATCCCCGGCCGTGACGACGGATCCCTCGTCGTCGCCACCCTCGGCTCCGCCTTCGACCCGGCCACCGTCGACGCCCTCACCAAGGGCTTCCACCGGCTCCACCCCGACATCCCGCTGCGGGTGAACGCGGTGCAGGCCGTCGACTGGTCGGACTTCTTCGCGAAGATCCTCACCCAGATCGCCGCAGGCACCGCCCCCGACCTGGTGTATGTGGCCACCGAGGGCGTGCAGTTGTTCGCCCGGCGGCTCGGCGTGCCCCTGGACCGCTGGGTGCGGCGGGACGCGGCGGAGCTGCGTGAGTACTTCGCCGACGTCCACCCCTCGCTGGTGGAGTCGATGATGTACGAGGGGCACCTCTACCAACTGCCGATGGAGTTCAACGCCGCCGACATCTACCTCAACAAGCAGGTGCTGAAACGGGCAGGCGCGGGCTTCCCGGCAGCCGACTGGAGCCGCGACGACTTCACCGCGCTGCTGCGGGAGATGAAACGTGCCGGCGATGCGCACTTCACGCCGTACTTCTGGACCAACCGGCTGTGGGGCGGCGTGGTGCCCTGGCTCTTCGCGAACGGCACGAACCTGCTGAAGGAGTCGAAGGCGCCCGGCGGCTCCTGGCTGTGGGACACCTTCTACCCGGCCGCGGACCGGCAGGGCCGCGGCGGGGGCTTCCGCTGGACGACCCCGCAGGCCACCGCCGACCGGGTCGAGGAGGCGTACGACTATCTCGCTTCCCTCGTCCAGGAGAACCTGTGCACCCGGCCCGAGGGCGGCAACGGCAGCAATCTGGTCGGCGTGTTCTCCACCGGCCGCGTCGGCGTCACACCGGCGGGCGGATTCTGGGCGGGCGGCCTGCATCTGGCCGGCATGCGGGCCGCCGACTACGACGTGCAGTACTTCCCGCGCTGGCGTACCCAGCGCCACCAGTTCGGCGCGGCGGGCTACGCGCTGCTGCGCACCTCGAAGAAGCAGGAAGCCGCCTGGGAGTTCATCAAGTACGCGGCCCGCAAGGACACCATGACCCGGCTGTTCCAGAGCAACCAGACCACCCCGGCCCGGCGTTCGATGCTGAACGCCGCACGCTACGCCGCGAGCGGCCCGGCACACTGGCAGGTCTTCTACGACACCCTCGACCGGTTTCCCGACACCGGCCCGATCCCTGCGCCGCCGCAGGTCGCCGAGGTGACCGACGTCCTGCTCAAGTACACCGGCACCGCGCTGGCCTCGCCGCGTGCGGTGGGTCCCGCGCTGCGCCGGATGCAGGGCGACCTGGAGCAGGCCATGGAGCGTGAGGTATGACGAACACCCAGGTCCCGGACAACCAGGTCCCGGCCGTCCGTCCGCGGCCCGCCACGCCACCCGCCGTCGCCGCCGCCGCGCGACCGTCCGTCCGCGACCGCGGCACCCGGCTGCTGGCCGCGCTGTTCCTGGCGCCCACGGTCGTCGGCATCGTCGTCTTCACGGTCGTGCCGATCATCGGGTCCATCGTGCTGAGCCTGTTCCACTGGAACGTGATCGACCCGCCCCGTTTCGCCGGCGGCGCCAACTACCGCACGACCTTCACGGACTCGACCGTCCTGGTCTCCTTCCGCAACACGCTCCTCTTCATGGTCCTCGCGGTCGCGCTGCAACTGCTGATCGCGCTGGCGCTGGCGCTCGCGCTGAACGGGCGGATGCCTGTGTGGCTGCGGTCGGTGTTCCGTTCGGCGTTCTTCTTCCCGCTGGTGCTGTCCGCCGCTTCGATCTCGGTGGTGATGAAGTACCTGTTCAACCAGGACTTCGGGGTGGTGAACTGGCTGATCGGCCTGGTCGGCGTCGCGCCCGTGCCCTGGCTGACCTCGGAGCACGCGGCGATGGCCACGGTGATCCTGGTCTACGTCTGGCAGCAGTTCGGTTTCTCGTTCCTGCTGTTCGTCGGCGGTCTGAACAACATCCCCAAGGAGATCCACGAGGCCGCCGCCCTCGACGGCGCGACCGGCCTGCGCAAGCACCTCGGCATCACGCTGCCGCTTCTGTCGCCGACGCTGCTCGTCGCGTCGGTGGTCGGCATCATCAACGCCCTGCAGGTCTTCGAACAGCCCTACGTCCTCACCGACGGCGGCCCCGGCGACGCCACCCGCACCGTGGTCATGGTGATCTACGAGAGGGCCTTCGAGCAGCTGAACTTCGGCGAGGCATCCGCGGTGGGCGTGCTGCTCTTCGCGCTGATCATGGCGGTCACCGCCCTCCAGTTCCGGCTCAGCCGGCGTTTCGTCCACTACCAGTGAGCCGGTGAGCCGCATGAGCGCCATGAGCCAAGCAACCCCGACCCTGAGCCGCGTACGTCACTCACTCACCCCCTGGACCCGGATCGCCGCACTGACCGTGTGCGCCCTGCTGACGCTGGGCCCGGTCATCTGGACCGTCTCCACCTCCTTGCGCACTCCGGCCCAGTCCTTCGACCTGCCCCCGCAGATCATCCCGACGCACCCGACGACCGCGGCCTACCGCGGGGTCTTCCAGCAGATCGACGTGTGGCTGCTCGCCCTGAACTCCACGCTGGTGACGGCACTGATCGCCGTCGGCCAGATGATCACGGCGGGCCTGGCCGGATACGCCTTCGCGCGCCTGGAGTTCCGTTTCAAGAAGCCCCTCTTCGGCCTGGTCCTGGCGACCATGATGGTGCCGTTGCAGGTCACCATCGTGCCGGTGTTCCTGGTGCTGAAGTCGATGGGCCTCACCGACACGCTCCTCGGCCTGATCATCCCGGCCTTCCCGACGGCCTTCGGCACCTTCCTGATGCGCCAGTACTTCCTCGGTATGCCGAAGGACCTGGGCGAGGCGGCCATGCTGGACGGCGCGGGGCCCTGGCGGATCTTCCGCTCGGTGTACGCGCCGCTGGCCACACCAGGCCTGGCGATCGTCGGCGTGCTGGCCTTCAACTACCACTGGAACGAGTTCTTCCGCCCGCTGATCCTGGAGACCTCCGGCCAGAACTACACGCTTCCGCTGGGTCTGGTCTCCCTCCAGGGCAACCTCGGCACCGGCTCGATCTCGGTGGTCCTGGCCGGGGTCGTGCTCTCCATGCTCCCCGCCGTCGCCGTGTTCGTCGTCGGCCAGCGCCCTCTGCGCGAGGGCATCACCTCGGCAGGAGTCAACCGTTGAGCAATGACCCCAACGCGCCGCGTTTCAGGGTCCGTCCGCCCGTCGGCTGGATCAACGACCCCAATGGGCCGTTCCGTTGGCGGGACCGCTACCACCTCTTCTACCAGCACAATCCCGACGCACCGGTGCACGCGAACGTCCACTGGGGTCATGCCTCCAGCGCCGACCTCGCGCACTGGGAGCACCACCCGATCGCGCTCACCCCGACGCCGGGCGGCCCCGACGAGGCCGGCTGCTGGTCGGGCTGCGTGATCGACGACGCCGGCACACCGACCGCCGTATACACGGGAGTCGACCGTGACCACGCCGGACTCGGCACCATCTGCCTGGCGCGGGCGGCGGACCCGGACGACGAGCGACTGACCGAGTGGAAGCCGCTGCCGACACCGGTGGTGGCAGGGCCGCCGCCGGGACTGGACGTGGTGATGTTCCGCGACCCGTTCGTCTTCCGCCGCGCGAACAGGCGCTGGGCCCTCGTCGGGGCCGGGCACGCCGACGGCACGCCGTCGGTCCTGCTCTACGACTGCGACGACCTGACCGACTGGCGGTTCGCCGGTGTGCTGCTGGACGGCAACGACCCGGTGGCCGCAGGGGTGTTCGGCGACAAGTCGGTGGGCTGGGAGTGCCCGCACCTGTACCGGACAGCAGGCGGCGACCACGTACTTCTGGTGTCCCTGTGGGACGGAGATCCCTGCTCCACCGGATACCTGACGGGCCGTCTGGAGGCCGACGGCCAGGGCATGTTGAGGTTCTTGCCGCGCGCCGGCGGCCGACTCGACCAGGGGCGGGACTTCTACGCTCCCGCCGTGCTCCAGGAGCCGGACCGCGCACTGCTGTGGGGCTGGTCGTGGGAGGCCCGCCCGCAGGAGGAGACGCACCGGGCCGGATGGGCGGGCGTACTCACGGCGCCACGGGTCGTCGACGTCCACCCCGACGGTTCCCTGCGGGTGAGCCCGGCCCCGGAACTCGACCTCCTCCACCCGGCCGAGCCGTTCGTCACCACGCCGGGGAGGGTTCCGCTGCCCCACTCGTACGACCTGACGGTCACCGCATGCGAACCGACCACGGTGAGCCTGCTCCGGGGCGCGGCGGGCCGGGAGCTGACCGTCCGGGCGGACCCCGCCTCGGGGACCCTCGTCCTCGACCGCAGCGCCTGGCCCCGGACCGGCAGGGAAGGCTCCGCCCCGATCACCGTCCACGTGCCGAAGGGGCCAAAGCTCGCGCTCCGGCTGCTGGTCGACGGCTCGCTCCTCGAACTCTTCGTCGCGGAACGGGCCATGGTCACCGAGCGCGTCTACCGGCGCCCCGGCGACATCGCCGAGCTGGTCGTCGACGGGCCGGGTGCCCGGGTCACGGGGTGGGCGCTGGGCCCAGGGAGGAGTGGCTGATCATGGGCCAGGGCAGGCGCGGGCAGTGCCCGGGTCACCGTGAGGGTGCCGGACCCACAAAGGCGCGGCTGACCACAGGACGGGCCAGGGGCCCGGGTCACCGGGTGGGCGCCGGACCCACGGAGGCGCGGCTGACCACAGGGCAGGCCAGGCGCCGGACGGTCGCGGGCGGCGTACGGCCGGCTTCGATGGCGTCCAGGAGCAGCCGGGCCGCCGTCTCGCCCATCGCCCGGTGCGGCAGCGCGACCGAGGTGAGCGGCGGTGTGAGGAACGCGGCCATGTGCTCCTGGTCGTCGTAACCGACCACGGACAGATCGGCGGGCACGTCGATCCCGAGCCGGGTCGCGGCGTGCAGGACACCCGCCGCGACCCGGTCGTTGTAGCACAGGACGCCAGTGGGGCGACGGCCCGGCCCGACCCCGTCGAGCAGGCGCAGCGCCCCCGCGTATCCCGCGGAGATCTCCCCACCGCCGCGCACGATCCACTCCTCGGGCAGGATGACGCCCTCGGCGCGCAGCGCGTCCCGGAAGCCGCGGGTACGTTCCACCGAGGCGATGTCGTCCAGACCGCCGATCACGGCGAGCCGGCGGTGGCCCGCACCGAGCAGCAGCCGGGCCGCGGTACGGCCACCGGCGCGCTCGGCGGGGACCACGGCGGGCAGGGAGTCGTCCTCGGGCAGGCAGTTGGCCAGCACGGAGTGGGTGCGGTGCAGGCCCTCGGGGACGCGGACCCGGCGCAGTGACATGGCCGCGTAGATGATGCCGTCCACGCGCCGGTCGAGCAGTTCCGCGACGGCCGCGTCCTCCTTGGCCGGGTCACCGCCGGAGTCGACGGTGAGGACGAGATGGTCGCTGCCCCAGGCGGTCTCCATGGCGCCGCGCAACAGCCGACCGGCGAACGGCGAGGACGCGATCTCATCGGTGACCAGCCCGATCACGGCCGTACGGCGACGGCGCAGACCGCGGGCCACCGGGTCGGGGCGGTAGCCCAGCCGGGCCGCGGCCTGCCGGATGCGTTCCTGGGTGGCGGGCGAGAGGTTGCCCTCGGCCCGGCCGTTGAACACGAAGGACACCGCGGTGTGCGACACGCCGGCGAGCCGGGCGACGTCCCGTGACGTCGGGCGCCCGGTGCCCGTGCTCCTGCTCTCCTCGGCACCGCCCACGCCGTCCGCCGCCCTCGCCCAGCCCGTCCCCGTCGATCACCGTCCACCCTATCCGCGGGGAGCGCCACGGCATACGGGAGATCCTCAGGGCGCCGCGGCGTGGTCGTCCGATGTGATCACCGGATTCCCCGGAGGGCGGGGACCGCTTCGGACTGGACGTAGGCACGTCATCCGCCGGCGATGCCGCCCACTGGCCCGGTGGAGGGCAGTGCGGGCCGGACCGCGCAAGCCGCTCACGACGACCGGGCCGTGGTGGCGGACCTGAGTACCGCCCGGACTACCCGCCACTCCGCCTCCGTCATGGCGGAGCCATAACTCGGGGTGCGGTCCGGCCCGTCCGCCGCGTTGCCGAACCTGTGCGCGAGGCAGTCGCACGACGGTGGCAGCGAGTCGGACTCCACACAGGCGGACACGAAAGACTGCGGCAACAGACACCTCACGCGGCTAAGTGTCAAGCTGCGGCGGCAAGTTGGGTTGGGAACGCGGTCTGTTCGTCGAACAGTTCGTGTTTCTGGAGGCAGTGGTGGAGCTGGCCGATCATGCGG
>NZ_JARHTP010000024.1 GCF_029223485.1 Streptomyces coacervatus
GAGGGGCATAAAGCCCCTTTGGGAATTCCTGGCGGAATTCCTCGCCCCGGAATTCGCCTGGCGGCGAATTCTCTGTGGGTTTATGCCGGGCCGCTGGCGCGGCCCTTGGTTTGGCGCGTGAATTTGCCTGGCGGCAAATTCTGGGTTGTGGGTGGGGAGTTTGGGTTTATGTATTTTGCCTGGCGGCAAAATTGTTGTTTGGTTTTTGGTTGGGCCGCTGGCGCGGCCTTTTATTGGGTTTTTCGTGGTGTGGGCTTTCGGAGCGCTGGCGCGCTCCGGTAGTTCTTTTTCTTAGAATTCGCCTGGCGGCGAATTCTCTGTGGTTTATGCCGGGCCGCTGGCGCGGCCCTTGGTGGTTGACGGTTTGTTGGATGTGGTGCGGCGTCATGTCGGGTGTGGTGGCTGGGTGTTGGGGTGTTGCGGGCCTGGTGGCCCGCGGGTGGGGCTGGCGCGCCTGTCGGCGCTTGGGTGCTCTGTATGTGGGTGTGGGGGCGAGGGCGAGTGGCCGGCCTCCGTGGTGCTGAGCGTCGCTGTTGCGGAGGGGCTCATGGTGAGGGGCTCGGGCCGCTTGGAGATCGGCGGCCTCCTCGCTGGGGAGCGGATCTGTCATCTCCGGGTTCGGCGTGCGGTACGAGGGGCTGCGCGGTGTCGACGAACGCGTCCGGCTCCTGCACCGTGCGCTCGGTCTGCTGGTGGGCCGTCCTCTCGCTCACTGGAGGCTGGCGCCTCCAGGTGCGTGAGGGCCACCGTCTGTCCATTCGTGTCCGGGGCAGCGGTGGTGGCCGTCTCCGTCGAGGTGATCGTCTTCTTCTTGGTGCTGTCGCCGGTCTCGTTGGCGGTCGTCTCCTCGATCGTCTTGGCGGAGGCCGTGCGCTCGGTCGTCTCCTTCAAGGCCTTGGTGACGATGGGCTTGCCCACAGCGGCGTCGGTCCTCGGGGGCGGCGCCGCCGTGCTCCTGGGGGTGCAGCCGCGGTCCGGGGCGGCGCGAGGTTGCCGGTGGAGTTGAGCGGCGCGGGGGTGCTGGTCGTGGTGTGCGTCTGCTCGGCCGGGTGGCCGACGGGGCTGGTTGGGGCGGCGGCGAGGTGTGGGCTTGGTGCTGAACGTTCCTTCGTTCAGGGCGTGTTGTCGCAGTTCACGGTTCCTGTGGCTGGGGTCGTGGTGGTCGACCGTCGGGTTGCTCCTCGGGTGCTGGTGTCAATGGAGGCTGTCGGGAACTCGGTGCGAGGGCCGGTCCGTTGAGGTGTCGTTGGGCTGCGTCGGCGAGCGCGTCGTGGACGAGGAGGGCCTTCATGGACCGTTCCTGGTTCTCGATGCCTCGGCGGAATGTTGGGCGCGGCACCAGCTGTCGCTTGACCAGGGAAAATACCCAACTGGCCTGGAGGCAGGGGCCTCTGAATGATCTTCAGAATTGGCTCACGGCCCCTGGGAGTGATAGCGCGTAGGTAATGATTGGTACCGAGGATCTCTCGCACCTCGACGGCGTCGGCTGCAACCGACGCGACCGAGGGGCCGCGGTACTCGAGCACGACCCAAATCCCTGTCTGGACCACCAGGTGAAAGGAGTTCAGGACCCCCCGACGGTGGCGCCGTTGCATCGGCGCCACCGCTTCGACCCCATCTGAACCAAAAATGACGAATAGTTAGGATAGGCGTGACCAATTCCAACGAGCCCTCGAGCTCGTCCCCCACCGGGACCGGGCCGTTCTTTCTTGTGGACGGCCGGCTGGTCCCCTGTACTCCCACGCAGGACGCCCCCGGTGTCCCGGCGGGCTCGACGTTCTCGGCCTCGTCGGCCGTGCCGCCGGGCCCGTTCATCGTCAACGGCGCCCTGCAGCCCTCCGAGCCGGCCCTGCCGGCGGCTGCGGTGTCCGTGCCGGTGCCCGGCTCCGCGCCGCTGGTCGTCCACGGCATCGTCCTGCCCCCGCCCTCGGAGGACACGGCGAGCACCCCGGCCAACGGCACGCCGAACACGGTGTCCTGGCCGTCCGTGGCGATCACGGCGATCGTCGCGGCGGTCGTCGTCACGTGCATGGTCCTGGGCAAGTCCACCGAGGCGACCGTCACGGGCGTCCTGCTGGTCGGCCTGCTGGCCAACCACGTCCGGACCTCGCTGGGCTCCTGACGTCTGGACCCCTTCGGCCGGGGCCCCTTGACGGGCCCCGGCCTTCGGGCCGGACAGGAAGGAGACCGGTGATGGCCCGTACCTCCGACCCGCTGCCCCAGCGGGACGACCCGGTGATCAAGCTCGCACGGTTCCTGCGTGCCGCGCAGTCCGACGCCAGCACGATCGCCGAGTCCATGACCTTGAAGAAGATCTCGCAGATGTCCGGGGTCTCGGAAGGCTCGCTGTCCAAGGCGCACAACGGCGATCCTCGCGTCTCGTGGCGGACCGTCGAGGGCTGGGTCCGCGCCTGCACCGGCGACCTCACGGGCGCGCGTCGCCTGTGGAACGAGGTGCGCGAGCTGCAGCAGGAGCAGGCCCCCGCCGACGCGGCCGCGCTGCAGGCCCGGGCGTTCGGCTACTGGGAGCGCACCCAGGGCCGAGCGGTCGTGCCGGGCCTGGAGACCGAGCCGCAGTTCCTCCTCGCCCTGACCGCACTGCGCACGTACACGGGCCTGTCGCTGCGCGAGTTGGCGCAGGCCACCGAGCGCATCGGTGTCCCCTACAGTCGCGCCACCCTCGGCGCCGTGCTGGCCGGGGAGCGCGCCATGACCTTCGAGCACCTGGCCGCGGTCCTGGCCGGCTGCGGCGTGCCCGTACGCCAACAGCAAGGCTGGGCGCGCACCTTCGCCGGCCTCGACCCCGCGCGTGACGTGCGCACCGGCTGGATGCCGCGCTCCCTGCGCAGGTCCCGCCTGGTGGAACCGGCCGGCAAGCAGACCGAGGACGTCGTCTCCTCCCCCGCGCGCACGCGCTTCGCGTTCGTCCTCGAGCGGGCGCTGACCGAGGAGGGCGTGAGCATCAAGGAGTTCGCCCTGCGCGCCAGGATGGCCATGCCGCTCGTCGACCGCCTCTTCGCCGGCAAGTTCCTGCCCGCCCACATGCTCTCCCGGGCCAGCGAGGCGGCCATCGGGGCGAGCCCCCGCACCAGGAGGGAACTCACCGTGCTGGCCCAGACGCTCGTACGCTCCCCCACCCCCGAGGAACGCCGGGACTGGGGCAGGTTCTGCCGCGAGAGCGGGATCGCCGAGCCCTGGGCCGGGTAACCGGCCCGCTTCCCCAAGAGGGCGGGTACGAGGTGTTCGTCGGCCTCGTACCCGCCCTCCTTTTGCTTCACTGCGGCACCTCAGGGCGCGGGCCCGTCCAAGAGCGGGATGTCCGGTCGGGCGGGGCCGGTCCCCCTGGGTCAGCTCGGACGCCACCAGCAGCACGGCATACCGCGCCTCGGCGGCGGCTCTGCAGTCCACCTCCGGGTCCGTCTGCTGCCCTCTGACGAACAGGGGTGCCGGTCACGGGCCTGGACCGGCCCGCGGAACACAGACACGCAAGCCCCTCGGCCGCGCCGCCGATCCCGTGCAGCACCCTCGCCGTCTCCACCTCGCCGAAGGCGGCGGCCCGGACGGTCGCGCACCACGCCGGCTCACCATGACCGCGGCGAACCAGGAGCCCACCGTCTCCTCGCCCCGCCAGGGCTCCTGGGCCTCGTACCCTGCACGCGACGTGCACCTCCAGCGGCGTCGACGACCTCCAACGTCGAGGCCGTCGACACCGACACCGCCATGCCGCACAAGACCTCCGTGTCCTTGACCACCGCGGGCACCCTCACGGGCGGCAGCCGGTGCAACCACGCGGCCCCGTCCAGCTCTCCGAAGCCGCCCTCCGCCTCCAGTACGGCGGCGAGCGAGGAGCTCTCCCGGACCCCCGGGAACGACGACAGCACCGGGCGGACACCGGCAGGGCCCCCACAGCCTTCGCCACGGACACCGCCCCCAGTGCCCATGGTGAGGCCATGACGCCTCGGCGAGGCGTCACGGTACAGACGTCCTCGACACCCAGCACACGACGCAGCCCCGCCGCCGCACAAGCTCGACGGCCTCCCCGGCCGACTTGTGGCTGCTCTCCGCGGCCGACACGCTCCCCGTACGAGGGTCCCGTCCGGCGACGCCCGCGAACAGCGGTTCCCACCGTCATGACCCGGCTCAGAACGCGATCGGCACCATGACACGCCTCTCACGCCCCAAGGACCCCCAGCCCCTCGGGATGGCGATCTCCCCGCCGGGGGCATCCCCCGCTCGCCGTGTCGTCCTCGGCGCCTTCTGCCTCTCACCGAAAGTCACCTCAGTAAGCCCGCGGGCCCGCGGCTAGCGACAGCCCGATGATGGCCAGCCACGGGCCTCCAGGTCCTGCCCGCGCCGGCTCATCCGCATTCTTACGCTCAGACGCTCCACACGGTGCCCAAGATTCCCGAACAACGTTCCCTCCGAGGAACTCCCGGCGGAACTCGCAGATCCCCGATGTCTGTTCACATCACACACTCCGGGAAATCCAGCACCAATCGGGCCGGTTTTACCCGCACGCCGAAGAATTCGAAAATCCGCTGACCAAAGAATCCAGCTCTATGAGATGCTTCACCGGACGCGGTGTCCACCACCGGACCGAAGGCACCTTATCGTGACCACCCAGCGAGCATGATCATATACTCCGGAAGGCGATAATCAGAAACACCCGACACCGGATTTTTTCATCCTCGCAGACTTTAACAGAACCAGTATATCTTTTCAAATGCAAATTTGCTATAAATGGAGGTGCTGGTGTGTACGGCGTCTCTGGTGTCCCGGCCGGGTGACGAGGAAAGGCCTGCACAACGACCGCGGACTCTGTGAAAGAACCGTCCATGCGACAGTGATCCCACTCCGGCCGACGCCGCAACTCCTGCAGTGCCCCAGATATGTCCGCGCCGCCCGTGGACCGTCGCAGCACCATGCCGAGGCGCCCTGATCCGGCGGCCCATTCCTGTCCGGGCGGCCGGCTGCCCGGCACGTACCGGTCGATCCGGGCAGCCGGATGCGCACTGCGCCAGGTCCCGCCGGGTATCCAGCAGCCTGCTGCGCACGGTCGTGTTCAAAAACCAGCGCACCGGCCACGTCCACCACTGCCGGCACAGCCCAGCCGCCGGCGCGGAACACTCCTCCAGGGAACGCTCCAGCGTCCTCTCCACGAGCTGTTGCCAACAGCCCTGCACGAGTGCGGGGATCGCCGCGGGCGCGGGTGAAATACCGGCCCCTGATGCCGAGCATCTCCAGCCCGCCTCAGGCCGCCAAAGGCACTGGGCCTCGAGCGCTTTCCAGTACGGCCCGGCCATCCACTGTCCCGCAGGATGAGGTCCAGGCAAGCCGCCCAACGAGCCTCATACAGCCGTTACATGCCTGGTGAAGCCGGCGCACCGGCAGTGCTCTGGCCCTCCCCCAGCCGGCCAACCGCGATGCGGCCGACAGGCACGGCAATCCACAACGTCATGGGCAGTCACCAACTGGGCGGAGCCGGGGACCGGCGCTGCAACGGCCAGACACATCCGACCAGGCAGTCCCTTGTGAAGAATCCGTTGGCCAAGGCCCCAGGAGGGCCTCCAGATCAGGCGCAGAGCACGTTCCTCACAGACAGCTGCCCCCTTGCTTTCGCCCGGACGCCGGCCACGCGGCAGGCCTCTCCACCAACCGATGAGCGGGCAATCCTCCGCAGTGGCGTGTGGGCGGGGCCAGAGAAAGACCCCGCCACACGCTCAGAGGCGCAGGTGAGGCTGCAACCAGCACCCACGCAATGCTTCCGTCACCCCGTCTGGACCAACAGATGAAGAATGACGAACAGCCGGGCACAGGAAGGCCCCTCTGTAGGGGCCGACGACCGTGCCTGAAGCGACCATACGCGACTCGCTTCGTGTCCTCAGCATGGGCGAGGAACTCAACGAACCAGAAGCCAGCGAGACGCCGCGAGACAGATCTGAAGAATGAGTGGCTCTGACCTGCTCAGACACTGCGGCTGCCTGGAGTTGTTCAGTCAGATCATGGAGTCAACTATTTCTGCATTGAGGCACAGTTGGCGCCTTTAGCGTGTGGGTGCTCCCACCTTGCCTTTCCCGTGCGATCGGCGCCAGCACTGCGCGGGAAGACGAGACAGCGCAAAAGAATGAGCGCCTCGAGGCCTCCCCAACGGATGCCAGGATGCCTACCGTTGAGGCCCGGGCGACGGCCGGGCCAAGCCGCCCTGGATCCCTACAGGCCCGCTCACAACCCCAGCTGCGCTCACGCCGCCGTCGCGGCTGCAGCAAGCCATACCGGCGGCAAAGCCGCATGGACCAAACCGCCCTCACCCGGCAGATTGGCTTGGGCCGACACCAGCCTCTTAGACGCCATTTCAGTTGGCGTGATCTTGCGGCAGTCTGGGGTGATGACTGATGCGCTTGTCGAGCGGATGGCGCCCGAAGAGTTATGGAAGTTGTTCCAGCGGGTGGTGCCGCCCGCACCGGTTCGCCCGCAGGGTGGAGGGCATCGCCGGCGAGGGGACCGCGAGGTGCTGGCAGCGATCATCTTCGTGGCCACCTCGGGCTGCACCTGGAACCAACTCCCGCCAGGCTTCGGGCTGTCGGGGGTCACCGCCTTCCGTCGGTTCACCGAGTGGACCGAGGCCAGGGTGTGGGCCAAGCTCCACCGCCTGGTCCTGGACGAACTCGGTGCCCGGGGCGACCTGGACTGGTCACGGTGCGCGATCGACTCTGTCAGCGTCCGGGCCCTCAAAGGGGGCACCTGACAGGACCGAATCCGACCGACCGCGGCAAGAAGGGATCGAAAATCCACCTCATCGTCGACCGCCAGGGCCTGCCCCTGTCGATCGGCATCTCCGCAGCCAACGTCCACGACAGCCAGGCCCTCATCCCGCTGGTCCGCGGCATTCCGCCCATCCGTTCCCGTCGCGGCCCGCGACGTCGACGACCCGGCAAGCTGCATGGCGACAAGGGCTACGACTACCGCCGCCTGCGGCGATGGCTCGCTTCCCGAGGCATCCGGCACCGCCTCGCCCGAAAAGGCATCGAGTCATCCCGCCGCCTGGGCCGACATCGCTGGGTCGTGGAGCGGACCGTGTCGTGGCTGTCCGGGTGCCGACGCCTTCACCGCCGCTACGAGCGCAAGCCAGAACACTTCCTCGCCTTCACCGCCATTGCCGCGACCCTCATATGCCACCGCAGACTCACCAAGTGAAATGGCGTCTTAGGGCACCTGCCCGGCCCCGTCCTGGCAGCAGCCGCGGACCGTTTCGGTCGTTGACAGGCACGGCCGGAACGGATGGTTAACTGACCAAAGCCGGCGCGCCCCAGTGGTCCGCACCCTGTTGGGTCGACTCCCTTGCACCGGCGTTCTCCTGACCAGCTCCACCCGGGGCCCGGTTGATGAATCCGATGCAACCGGCTCGCGCTTACAGCAACGCACGCACGCCCGGTGCAGCAGGACTATTGGCGGGATATCTCTCCGTCCTGCACCTCATCAAAAACTTGGACCGCCGCTGAGGTCCCGGCCTCTCGAAAGTGACCTGAATTTACAGTTGCAATTCATGAAATCTCTCGCAGGCTCGATGTCACTGCGTTCGGAATATGGTCCGCAGCAGGTGTGACCCGCTGCGCAGAGCTCAGCACGAGCAGCAGTATGCAGTCCGCCAGCGGCTGCGGCAGCCGTGCCGGGACGACGCCCGGCGCACGCCGACACCGACAGCACTTGCCGGCCGGACGCAGCCGCCGCACCGGCGAACAGCGCGGACGCTGCAGAGGGATCTGCGTCGCTGATCCGCCTAGGAACCGAGCGGCTGGCGCAGGTCCACGTAGCAGCGCAGCCGTACACCGGGCTGGCCGGGATCGCGCGTGACACGGTCTGCTTTCGCCGTCGCCCACTGCGCGGCGAGAGCATCCTGGAGGGCGAGCGCGGTCGCAGCGTCAGCGGCCGCGACGTCGACGACGACCAGCCCAGGCTCTTGTACATGCACTTCGTTGATCAGGTTCATGTACGGCACTACGTCCTGGCGGCGGGCAGGGTTGCGCTGATGCGGCAGCATCACCCGACCGAGTAGCGGCGTGCTGCAGTTCACATGCCCGGACGGCATCAACGGGGGAACAGGCATGGGCAGTTCGCTGTTCTTGTCTACGTGGCTGCGGAGGGGACAGTGTCCCCGGGCCTCACCTTCCGCCCATGGGGACGATCGTCCGGCTGAAGCCCCATGGAGCCCTTCGCCGAGAGGCGACCGCCCTCCGCCGCCACCACCTGCGGCCCCGGCTGGCCTCCCCCGTCCAGCCGGGGCTTTCCTCTGCCCGGTTTCCGCGCCCATGTCGCGGCCGTTAGCGGGCGAGCGTCACCGTGATCGGCTCATCGGGACAGCGGCGCAGCGTTTCGGTGAGCGCGGCGCTCTCGGCGGGGTCGACGGCCAGCCGGTAGCGGGTCTTGTCGGCCACCCAGTCGGTGGCGTACCGGCAGGCGTAGCCGGCCGAGGGCGGCATCCAGGTACTGGGGTCCTGGTCGGCCTTGGAGCGGTTGGAGGCGGCGGACACCGCGATCAGCGCGCGGGGGTCGTCGAGGTCGTTGGCGTACGCCTCGCGCTCCTTCGCCGTCCACGCGGACGCCCCGCTGTCCCACGCCTCGGCGAGCGGGACCAGGTGGTCGACGTCGAGCTGGCGGGCGCTGTCGAAGTACTGGTCGTCGTAGGGCGAGTACCAGCTGCCCCCGGTAAGAGCGCAGCGCGGCCCGACGCTGGGGGCTGTGACCGCTTCTTGGAGGAGGACCTCGGCGCAGGTGTTGCAGCCGTCGCGGTCTGCGTCGATCCAGTGCCGGAATTTGCTCCGCTCGTACCCCGCCCGGTCCTCCTCCTCAACCGGCAGCGCCCGCAGGGCGTCCCGGACAGGCAGGGTCACCGTCTCGCCGGACACGGCCGCGGCGGCGGAGGCAGGAGCGGGGGTAAGCAGCGCGGCCAGGGCGCTGAGCACGGTGGCCGCCATGGCGAGGGTAGGGGCGTGTCGCAAGACAGATCCCTTCGAAGATCACCAACTATCCGTGAACTTCGTAGTGGGTCCGGCTGCGGCCCGCCCGGCGTCCGCCTGCTGCTTCACCCGCAGAGGCGGTAAATCACATCGGGAACGACGGCACTGAGGTCAGAGAGCATGCAGGTTTTCCCTTCCCGGGCGGCCGGCGCAGATCACCCCAGCAGCGCGGCGGATCCGACTGGCGACCAGCACCTCGCCTGCACGTGATGCACAAACCGGTGCCATCTGCTCGTTTGGCGTTGGCAGGAGCCTGGGCCTGGCTGTGCCGCGTACTGCACACTGTTTTCCACATGATCGGGGTCCGACGGTCGGGGGACGGCATGCTGAACGTGGCACTGAAACTGGTCAACGACAATCCCGACAGCGCCGCCACCGTCGGTGACGCGGATCTGGCCGGGATACGCCATCAGCTCAACACGGAGCCCGAGCTGCGCGGTCGCGTGCGTCTCGTGCGCAAGACGCCCGCAGACGAGCAGATGGGGGCGGGGATCGGGTTGCTCACCATCGCCATCAGCAGCAGCGGTGCTGTCACTGCTCTCGTCCGCTCGCTCCCGGCGCTCCTCAAAGCCCAGCGGGCTGCGGCCACGGTGGAACTCTCACTCCCCGACGGCCGAAGCGTGAAGATCACCGCCGACTCCGCCGATGACGCTCAGTCTCTCCTGGACACCGCGTTGCGGAACCAACAGCAGCCGTGACCCTCCGGCTGCCGGACCCGCGGGGCTCCCGTGCGGTCCTGATCGGCACCTCCCGGTATGACAGCAGCGACCTGCCCGACCTCCTCGCAGTGCGCAACAACCTGGAGGTCCTTCAGGAGTTGCTCACCTCGGACTCCTTCGGCGGCTTCCCGCTCCAGCGGTGCACCGTTGTCCAGGACGCCGCAGATCCCCGCTCGGTCTGCGCCGCGGTCCGCGAGGCCGCCCTGACCGCCACCGATGCGCTGCTGGTCTACTTCTCCGGCCACGGCGTCCTCAACGAGAACCTGGACGAGCTGCACCTCGCGCTGACCGGCACGGACGAGAGCGACCTGAGGTGGACGTCCATACCGTTCCAGGCAATCAGGGAGATCTTCGAGGCTTCGCCTTGCCCCAACAAGATACTGATCCTGGACTGCTGCAACAGCGGCCAGGCCCTGGACCCGCTGATGGGGGTCCAGACCAGACCGCGCGACACGCTGCGTATCCGGGGCACGCACATCCTGACGTCCTCGGCACGCGACTTCCCCTCGTACGCGCCTGTCGGCGAGCGCTACACCGCCTTCAGCGGCGAACTCATCCGCCTGCTCCGCGACGGACTGCCGGACAAGCCGGAACTGCTGACACTCAGTGAGATATACGGACCTCTGTCCCAGGCTCTGGATCAACGCGGCTACCCGGTACCGCGTCAACAGGGCTCGGACGGGTACAACCAACTCGGCCTGGTCCGCAACAGAGCCGCCATCATGCAAGCCGGAGCCGCGGGCCAGGCAGCGCCGAATGACGACGCCGAAACCGCCGACGAAACTGCAGTCGGCGAAATCCGTTTCAGACCGAGCCGCATATTTCATCGGATCCGCGTGTGGGGCATCGGACTCCCTGCCTCTCTTGCTTTGCTGGAGGCCGCGTACTCGACCGGGGCCATGAAGGACAAGACCCTCGACCTGACCAAACCTGCCCAGGTGATCGCGATGCTGGCAGTCGTGAGCATCGCCGCGATGGGCTCGGCCCTGAGAAAGAAGTATCCGGGTGACTATTCACTGGTGCTGAGCCCAGACGGCGTGGAGGTGCAGTACTCGGACTCAGAGCACTTCTCCTATCCCTGGCACCGGATCAGCCGGTGCTGGGTACGGCGGAGACCGGCGACCCGGCTGCGCGGCCCGCGGTACGACCTGATGGTCCGGCCCATGCCCGGAGTCTTCCCGCAGACGGCGAGCCGGACCACACCAGGTCCTCATCAGGAGGACGCCGAAGACACCCTCCGCTTCGCGGAACTGCGCAGGCTCGCAACGGTCCCGTCGGCCGTCGAGGCCGCACTTGCCCAGTACGCAGGGACAGCATGGACTCCCAGCGCAGAGATCGCAGTACAGCAGGCTCCGAGCCCTGAGCCACAGCAAGTGTTCACCTCTGCCCGCCGTGTCTTCGCAGCCGTGGCGCTGGTCGGCGCAGTCCTGGGGTTCAACTTCCTGCGCGCCGCATTCGCCCGGCCCATGGATGTGACAACGCTGGCCATGTGCGCGCTGGCCCTCGGCACGGCCTGGTTCGCCGCATCTCGACTCATCCGGCCGGTAAGGCTGGTGATCGGCGCGGCCGGGCTGACTCTGACACGTGGTGAGCTGGAGATCGCATACGCCTGGACGGAGATCGAACGGATCGGAGTGGTCAACTGGCCACGCGGCGCCCGCCTTTTCGGGCTGCTGGCGATCCAGCCCACCGGGAGCGTCGAGGGCATGACGGACCGCACGAACATGCTGCTGCCGAAGCTGGCGCCCAAAGCCCTGACCCTGTGCCTGCTTCAGGAAGTCACGCTTGCCCCGCAGCGGCTCAGGGACGCCCTGGCGCGGTACGCGGACAGGGAGCAGCTCGCTCTGCCGGACGAAGCATGGCTGCGCACGTCGGCCCAGGCACCAGCACCGCCCAGGACCGGCGCCACGTTCCGCGGCCGACAGCCGATGGAGTTCTCCGCACTGATCGGCTTTGCGCTGTTCATCCCTTTCATGATCGGCTTAAATGTGGCCGGGCCGAAGGCCACAGGATGGGCCTACGACCTCACCAACCTGCTGCTGGCTCCGCTATTCTGCGTCGGTCTTCCCGCGTATTTCCTGACCGGCAGACAGCATGTGCACTTCCATGTGGGCCCTTCGGGCATCATGCTCAGCGCTCTCGGAAGGCGCTGGCTGCACATTCCATGGGGGGACGTGGACCGCATCGGTATGGTGTTGCGCCCCGACCCGCAAGAGCACGCCCTCATCCTGTGGACGCGTCCCGACACCGCCGTGCCCAGGTTCCTGTGGCTGCCTTTCCAACGGCGGTACGGCGGCCTGTGCATCCTGACCCTGGAGAAATACCGGATCAAGGCCCCTCCCGAACAAGTGGACCAGGCCATCGCGCGCTACGCAGGCCGGCGACACACCCGTATGGCGACACTGCGTTATACGGCCCCGAAGAAGAAATAACGCTGTGCCATCTGCCTCAGCTGCACCAGCTGACCTGCGCACACAACCATCTACGCCTGCACCGGGCACGTCGTCCAAGCGCTAGCCCGGAAGCTGGGTCTAGCCGAACCTGGGACGGTGGGTGATATCGCCGCGTCTAGGGTGCGTCCGTGGCCTATCCGGCCTCCCTTCGCATCGCGATCGCCCAGACCATGAGCGTTTTCAGTGTGGCCACTGATCGGGTGACGGGGCGGTGTGAGGTCGGGGTGCGCAACGGGCAGGGCTCCCGTGCCGTTGAGGGAGGTGTTCGACGTCTCAACTCAGCAGCACAGGAGCCCTGTTGGTTCCGTATCCTGCCGCACTCGACCTGCCCCACGCCTTGGTCGAGTGGGTCACGATGCTCATCGTCACCCGTGAGGGTCACCGGCGGTGCAAACTCCCGCCGCACTGCCGTGCGTTGGTCGCACTCGTGTACCTGCGTCGCCACGACGCCCTCGCCCGTATCGCCACGGCCTTCGGGATATCCGTCGGCACCGCCCACGCCTACGTCACCGCGGTCACCGGTCTGCTCGCCGAGCAGGCACCGGGCCTGCTGAAGACACTGCGCGCGCACGACCCGGACTTCGTCCTCCTGGACGGCACGCTCGCAGAGTGCGACCGCGTCGGCGACGGCAGGGCCGACTACTCCTCGAAACACAAGCGGCACGGGGTGAACGTGCAGGTCGTCACGGACCCTGCCGGCGAGATTCTGTGGCTGTCGCCGGCGCTGCCGGGCCGGACCCACGATCTGACGGCCGCCCGCACCCACAAGATCCTCCGGATCTGCGCGCGCCAGGGCGCCCCGATCCTCGCCGACATGGCCTACATCGGTGCGGGCGACTGGGTCACCACCGCCAAGCGCCGCCCGCCCAACGGTGAACTCACCCTCACCGAGCGGACCGAGAACCGGGCCCTGTCCGCGGCCCGGGCACCCGTCGAACGAGGCATGGCACGGCTGAAGTCCTGGCAGATCTTCCGCAGATCCCGCATCAGTCCCAACCGCATGAGCGTCATCACGAAAGCCGTCCTCACCCTGGAGAAGCAACGCTGAAAACGCTCCATGATCAGCGACGACGCCCGCCGGAACGGCCCGGCGGCTCATGCGTGAAGCCGCCGAAGCGGGCTCCCGCCTGATCCAGTTCCCAGAAGGCCCCCCTCACGCCTTTACCTGCGGCGGCGAACAGCGCCCTATTGGTGGCCACGAGACCGAGAGGGCGCTACACGAAATGAGCTGACGGATCGCCGGGGCCGGGCAGCGGACCTCGTTGCCATACTGGCTGTCGGGGGTGGAGGCATGGCTCAACAGCGTCCGTCACGGCAGGAGTTGATACGACGACGTCGCCGGAGTGGGTTCGTGGGCCGACGGGGTGAGATGACTGCATTCCGGGAGAATCTTGGCCGGGATCCCGAGGCTGACGACTATCAGTTCCTCTTCCATGTGCGCGGCAACGCCGGTGTGGGCAAGACCTCGCTGGTACAGCAGTGGGAAGAGGTTGCTCGTGAGTTGGGAGCGGCCACGGCGTATCTCGACAACAGCGTGCACAGTGCTGTGGAAGCCATGGAGGAGGTCGGCGAGCGGCTGGGCCGTCAGGGGCTGGAGTTGCGCCGGTTCGGCAAGCTGCTCACCACGTTCCGTCAGCGCGACCACGAGGCACAGTCGGCGTCGGACACGGCAGTGGCTGCGGAGAGCGGCAGCAGTGGGCAGCCACCTGGGCCGTCGCTTCCGGGGTCGCTCGCGGCGCAGGTGGGCCTGGCCGGCCTCGGCATGGTGCCGGTTGTGGGCGCGCTGGCTGGTGCGGTCGATCCGCAGCAGGTTGCACAGGGTGCCGACCGGTTGCGGGCCGCGCTCGGCGCACGGCTGCGGTCCCACGATGACGTGCAACTGGTCATCGACCCGGTACGCAGCCTGACCCCGGTGTTCCTTCAAGACCTGAGTGAGGTTGCGCGGCGACGACCGTGGGTGGTGCTGGTCTTCGACGTGTACGAACGGTCGGGGGCGGGGCTGGACGAGTGGCTGCGCGACATTGCCTTCGGCGAGGTGCACGGCGTCCTGCCGGCCAACGTCCAGATCGTCCTGTGCGGGCAGGGCCGTCTGAATGTCCGTTATTGGGGTGACTGGCTCGACCTGGTCACGGAGGTGCCGCTCGACGTGTTCACCGAGGAGGAAGCACGTGCACTGCTGGCGCTACGGGGCGTCACCGACGAGCAGGTCGTGGAGGTGGTGCTGCGTTTGTCGGGCAGGCTGCCGGTTTTGGTGCATACCCTGGCGCAGGCCCGGCCCGATTCGGCGCAGACCGTGAGCGACCCGTCGGGGACGGCGGTGGAGCGGTTCTTGAAATGGGAGACGGATGCGCCTCGGCGGGCCACCGCTCTTGCCTGTGCGTTGCCTCTCCAGTTCGACGAGGACGTCTACCGAGTTGTCGCGCCGCCGGAAGCCCTCGACCAGTACTCCTGGCTGCGGCAACTGGCCTTCGTCATCAGCGACCAGGCAGGACGGTGCCGCTACCACGACGTCGTACGCGCGCCCATGCTGCGGCTGCAGCGCACCCAGTCCCCTGCCCGGTGGCGTGCCACCCACCAGTTGCTCGCGGAGACCTTCCGCACCTGGCGGGCGCAGCGGGAGGAAGTCGTGGATGCCAGGAACCGCTGGAGCGACGGGATCTGGCGCGAGCACAGGTCGAACGAGACCTACCACCGTCTGTGCGCCGATCCGCGGGGAACTCTGCCCGGGGCGCTTGCAGAGGTCGCCTCTGCCTGCGAGCACGGAAGCGGGACAGCTCGACGCTGGGCGCAGCTGATCGCGCAGTCCGCCATCGACACGGCGGACGAGGAACTGGCAGCCTGGGGCAGCCGGCTAGCGGCTGCGTCCCGCACCGAGGGCCCGGCGGCACTGGCCGTTCTTGATGCGCTGTTGGGCCGCTCCGGCGCGGACACCGCAGGGCAGCTCTCCGCGCGGGTCGCCCGGGGGGCTCTCCACCAGCGCGCCGAACGATATGAACTGGCTCTTACCGACTTCACTGCGGCACTGCTCCTGGATCCGCGGTACAGCGACGCCTTGGTGGGACGTGCCCTGACCCACCAGCTCACCGGCAATGTCCAGGACGCTCTCGCCGACCTGGACGAGGCGATTCGCATCGATCCCGCCGCGTCCTGGAATCACGTGCTGCGGGGACGCATCAACCAGTCAGTCGGCCGCCCTGGAGAAGCACTCGCAGATTTCGGCCGGGCCCTCGAACTCGACCCCGCACAGGACTGGGCGCTCGTCAGCCGCGCCGAACTCCACCGCGCCGAGAGACGCCACCAGGAGGCACTGGCGGATCTGGACCGCGCGCTGAGCATCGACCCGGAATACGCGTGGGCCTACGTTGAACGGTCGCGATGCCTGTCTCAGCTGCATCGGTGGGACGAAGCCCTCCACGCCATGCAACGGGCAGCCGAATTGGACACCCGGCTGTGGTATCGCGTCCATCTCGCCCGCGTGTACCTCAGTAGGGGACGGTACGCCGAGGCCCTTCAGGAGGCCGACCGGGCCCTGACCGACCCGGACGGCCACGACCCACGCAGCAGCGCCTGGCCCTACACCGTCCGCGCCTGGGCACTGCACGGCCTGAAACGCGACATCGAGGCCCTGTCCGACCTCGACCACGCAGCACTCCTCGACAACACGTACGGGCCGGCGTTCGCGATGCGTGGATGGCTGCTGTGGGAGGCGGAGCGGCTCACCGAAGCGGAGCGGGATTTCGACAAATCCCTGTCCGCGGATCCCCGAGATACGTGGGCCCTGGCGGGTCGAGGCACGGTCCACCTATTCGCGCAGCGAGATGAAGAGGCCATCAGCGACTTCGCCCAGGCCTTCGCCCTCCAGCTCGGCGTCACTGATGAGAGCGAACTCGCCCGGCCGCTCATCGAGCTGCTGCGGGAGCATCTGCCGAGCAATCGCGCCCCCATCACAGCCGCGATCAGCCTCGGAGCACTCCTCACTCAGCAGGAGCATTGGCCAGGACTGGCACAGCGAGCAGGCTCGGTTCTCGCCTTACGCCCGAGTCCTCGGCTGCTGATCGGCGGCTTCGGACTCCTGCGCCGTGCCGTCAACGCCCTCAACAACCGACCCATCGACGATGATCCCGCCCGAACCGCCTGGACGCTGGATCTGCTGGCCCCCCTCCTACGGATCCTGAATCCACGGGGGACCCCATCAGACACGGACTGAGGGCACCTGGTGTTCGCAGTTCCAGGCAACGACACGCACGGATACGTACCGAGGATCTTCTTAGGATGCGAGGGCATCGCGGGGCACACCAGCTACACCGCAGTCACCCGGCCTCCGGTCCTTTCTCCCTTTCACGGAGCTGGTGTACGGAGCACGACCGCGATCCCCTGCTCGACCAACACATCGCTCTCACACTCCTGTTCGGCGTGCTGAGCGCGATCGGCGCCGGGGTGCCGACCGTCCTCGACGGCGGGACGATTTCCTGCGCTGCCCTGGGCACGTTGCGGGCGTGGAAGGGAACGCTGACCTTCGAGACCATCGCGCGCTGGTCCTCCCGGAGCGAATGGCCGGTTTCCGAGTGCACGCTGCGCCGGGCCCTGGACGGCCGGCTGCCCACCCGGCGCACCATCCTCGCCTTCGCCGTTGTCGCGGTCCACGCCCGTGCCCGTGCCCGCGGCAACGGCGAAGGCGAGGTACAGGCAGTCGTAGGGACCGCCGAGGCACTGTGGCAGGCGGCCTCGGACGCGGTCACCCGCCGGCGGTCCGGGCAACCCCGCGCCCCGCACGTGCCGGGCCGGGTCACCACCCTGGCCGGACTAGGCCAGGCCATGGAGCGGGTGCGCGTCACGGCCGGCACCCCGTCCCTGCGGGCCCTCGTCGCCGCGCCCGAGGCCGCGGGCCGGCTGACGCGCAGCGCTCTCCACAACGCGCTGCAGGGCCGGCGGCGGCCTAGCGAGCAGCTGCTGGTGGCGTTCGCCGCCGCGTGCGGTGCCGGTCAGCCCACCGCCGACGCGCTGCTCGCCGTCCGCTGCCGCGTCCAGGCCAGGCCCCGGCCGCTGGCCGTCTACCCGTGCGAGATCGTCGAGCGGGCCGACGAACGGCGCCAGCAGGACGAAGCCTGCCGCCCATGGCTCGCCGCCGAACCGGAACTCGACTGGTACGAGCAGCAGTTGCACGACGAGGAAGAGGCCGAGTACCGGCGCATGACCGCCTGGGTCGACGGCCTCGGTGACGACGAACTCGCGGAGCTGCAGGCACAGGCCGCGGCCGGTGCGGGCCGGGATCTGCGCGCCGAACTGACCGTGCACGTTGCCCGGCCCCGGACGAGCGGCGCGTCCGGCTGCTGACGACAACGCACCGGCCGGCCGCCTCCTGGCCGACGGGCAGCGGCTTGCCCGCCTGTCCGGCAGGTCGTGCGAGTCAGTGCTTGCTCGGCAGCGGGAGCGCCGCGGTGGCCGCGGAGACGCCCAGCAGACCGACCGTCGCCGCGAGGGCCGACGGTCGCTGTACTTCGATCCTGCACAACTCTGTGACACCGAGTCATCCGAAGGAGTGCCTTCCCGGGGGACTCCTCCCCAGAAGGAGCCTCGTCTCCCTACCCTCCTTGGGATGGAAGTCGAGTATCTGCGCCACGGCGTGCCCTTGGCGGACTACCAACTGACCAAGGCCGATCATCGCCGCCAGCACGAGGCTGTGCAGGTCCATGAGTGGGTCCAGCGTCAGCTCGCCAAGGCTCCTACCTGGTCAGAGGAGCAGCGGAAGAAGATGCGCCAGCTCCTGGGACCTCCAACTCCTCCATGGGAGCTGCAGAGGTGGCAGTTGCGCTTGTACTGCGGCCACGTCATCGAGGCGATCCGTATCCAGAACAGCCCACGACCCGATGGCGGGGTCTGCGACAAAGAACGATGTTCAGAGTGCGGGCTGGACCCAGCCGTGATCGTCGCCTTCGAACCTCTCGGACCAGTCGCTGAACCTCCGCAAAAAGACCGCTCTCAAAGGCCCGGTCATTCCGCCCGGAGGTTGCCCGCAGACAGGCGCAGCAAGGTGGAACTGATAGCGGAGAACGCGGCGCTGCGCGCGGAGCTGGAGGCCCTGCGAGATCAGGCATAGCAGTGGTAGGCAGGGGGCACCCGCCGGTCGGTGAGCATCGTCCCGTGCCGAGAATGATGCGGTGCATCCCGCGCATCATCGGGCCCGTCGGCCACCCGTCGGGCATCGACGCTCGGTTGCAGACGCCGCAGCAGAACCAGGGTCTCGGCACTGCAACTCCTCACGGAGCCGAGCGAGCGCACGGTGCAGAGTGCTCTTGACCGTTCCGGGCGCCATGCCGAGGGCGGCAGCCGTCTCCTCCGTGGACATCCGCTCCCAGTACCGCAGCACCACGACACTGCGCTGCTGCGGCGCCAGCACGCGCATGATGTCCATCAACAGCGCGCGATCGGCATGCTGCTCCGCGGAGTCCTCGACACTCCTGTCCGGCAGCTGCGCCGAAGGGAGCTCCTGAAGTTTCCGGGCCCGCCACCACTCCGTGCGAGTGTTGATCATGACGCGGCGCATATACGCGTCCGCGAGCTGCTTGTCCGCTATGCACTCCCACCGGCGGTACGTGCGTAACAACGCCGTCTGCAGCAGATCCTGAGCGTCGCGCGGGTCGCCGACCAGACGGCGAGCGCTGCGCAACAGATCGTCGTGCCGGATACGCACGTACTCCTCGAAGTCCATCACCTTGGCACGGTGATTGCGAGAGTTCATGGCCGGGCTCCCTTCAGGCATGGGCGTACTTGGTCAAAACGTGTCGCACGGATGAGCCGACACCAGGCGGGCTCGTGCAGGGGCGGCCGGTGCTGTCGGTGGGGCATGGAGAAGGCGCGCACGCAACGCCCAGGTGTGCGGATGGATGGGGTGCGGAGGTGCAACTGTCGGGCCAGGTACCGATCAGACGGACCACCGTCCTTTGGACGTGCGTCAGGGGCGCGAGGCGGTGCAACTGCTTCGGCCGGCGTGGTGGCCGCATGCCTGTGCCTCCAGATAGAAGCCGCGGCCGTGGACGACCTTGACGGCGCGGGTGTTCTGCGCGCTTCCCGAGTGCACGGTCGCCGAGCAGGCACCGCTGTCCCGCCAGGAGCCGTAGTCGATGTCCCAGAAGAGGGTGACCGTGTCACCTCGGCGAGCGCCGGTGATCTGGGCCCAGTAGTAGCGCGGCCCCCGGGACGGTTGCCGTAGCGCAGCTGTATCCGAGTGCTGCCGATCCACGTCGCAGGACCGTTGTGCCGCCTGCCGCGGGGGATGTAGCGGTTGGGGTTCACGCTGGGGCCGCACGCGCTGGCCATCGTCTGGCTGCCGGCCGTCGTCTGAGGTGCTGCGGCTGTGACCGCCGGCGTGCCGATCAGCAGGGCGGCGACGGCGATTCCCGTGGCAGTGATCCTGCAGGTCTTGATCAGGGGTGTGAGGCGGAATCTCCTCCATGCCATCTTCCTTATGATCATCATGCCGCCTCGCATTGTGTGTTTGTCGTGATGCTGCGTGGTGGGGTGCCCGAAGCCTGCTCCGCGTCAGCGCCTCTGGGCTGCTCGTCGGCTGTGCACTCCACGGGCGGTATGTGCATAGCGCAGGGCAGCACCGGACGGGGCGGCGTACGGTTGCCCGACAAGCACCGTCCGGTGGTCGCGATCGTCCTGGCGCGGCCGTCAGGGATGCCGCTCGTCGACGGCCGCAGTGGATCTCCGCTGTGCAGGGGGCTGGTCAGCGGCGCAGGTAGTCCCAGGTGTGGCTGCCGACGACGCCGTCCGCGCCGCCAGCAATGTGGTGGTGACTCTGAAGCCACTCGACAGCCGCGAGGGTGTGGGAGCCGAAGCTGCCATCGACGGACAGCAGGATGGGGTAGTCCGTGTGTACGTTGATGATGTCCTGGATCTCCCTGACGGCAGCGGCGTTGGAGCTGCCCTCGCTGATGGTCTCGGTGCCGTAGTAGTAGTCGCACGTGTAGCCGACGGTCGAGCGGTAGCTGCAGGAGTGCACGGCCGCAGCTTGGGTTTCGGCAGTCGCGTGAGCGGCCGTTGCGGGTACGGTGACGAGCAGTCCGGCGGCCAGGACCAAGGCGCTGACGGCGCGCGTACGGGAGGACGGCATGGGCATGTCTGTCTCCTGGAAAGCTGGTTGGGGTTGGCGGTCGACTGTCAGCAGCTCGGCAAGTGGGGCACCTTGGGCGCCGCCGTGCGGACGTAGTGGTTGCTCACCCAGGCCGGGTCACTGCCGTGCAGCAGGGTGACCTTGGTCCACCACCTGTTTCCCGAGACCTCGATGGTGTGCCGGTTGGTCTGGCAGTACGCCCGCAGGGTCGCGTTCGACACCCTGGTCGCGATCCCGCAACTCGTGCGCGGGCATTCCCGCAGGGCCACCTGCGTGCCCCTGATCCGGATGCTCCTGGCACTCGCAGCAGAGTCGTCGGACACCGACACCACGGCCGAGGCGGGTGGGCTGCAGGCCGCGCGCCAGGCGCATCGGCGTGTGCAGGGCCGACCACGGCAAGACCGCCGGCCAGGGCGAGAGTCGTCGCAGCGAGCGCAAAACTGTTGCGCATCGTGGAGGGCATCTCGTTCTCCTTTCGCTGGCGCCGCGCTGTACGGCGCGCTCGGGTTGTTCACGGCGGCCGACCGTCTCGGTCTTGAGTGGGTCTGTGCCGTTTGACTTCGGCTCTTCCGTCCGGGCAGGGTCGACCGGTCTGCGGCGTCCTCATCACGGACTGGACCGCAGTTCAGGCACGCATTGGGGCGCATCCGATGGCAGAAGGCGGATTCGCGTCGTCGGCTAGCCGGGTGTCGCCCTGGCCGTCGGGCCGGGCTGCTGGCCGCTCCCCTCGTGCCGGCCAGCAGCCCGGCCCGGGATCAACCGCCCGTTACGATGTGCCGCCCGCCCGGGGACGGGGCCGTACGGGCGCGTGGTGGCTGAGGACTCGTGGCGTTGTTGCGGATGGAGGCGTTCGGGATCTCCGAGGTGACGTCTGCGTCGCTTGAGGACCACGCTGGTGCGGTGACGCACCCTTTGCAGCGGGTCAGTACGGCTTGCTGTTGACGTCCCCGTCGCCGTCGTTGAGCGTCATCTTTACGTGGTAGCCGGGCCCGTCCCAGTACCAGGCCGTCTGGTGGCTGGAGTTCCGTCGCAGGCTCGCATGCGACAAGCTCCCGTAGTATCCGTTGCCCTTTTTGCGCCACAGGTAGTAGGAGCAGCCTGCAACTCCGCCGCCCGACATGTTGTAGAACGAGGCCCGCACGAACCAGTGCCCGGGTGCCGTCTTCTTGGCGTCGAGCTGGGCGGTGCAGCGCCCGTCGTCCGTCTGGATCTGCCGCACGCCGTAGTAGTACTTGACGGCCGTCGGCGATGCGGACGTTACCTGTGTGGACGCCGTGGCCAGGCCGCTGCTCAAGGCCAGAGCGGACACGGCCAACGCGATTGGCTTCCTGATGGTGGTGATCGGCACCATTTTCTCCTCCGGTGGGGCTGCTGGCTGCCGAAAAGGCCGCGTGTCGGCGACCCGGTGGACAGCCGGACCTGATGAGCGGGTCTGGGTCGTACAGATTCGACTTTCCCGGCCGGCAAATTGAATGGACATCCAGCTCCGCCCCCCTGATCAATGGCGACAGTGCAGGTCACGGGCGTGGCGCGTGGAGCTGACCGAAGAAGGCGCCTGTCGTTTGCTGTTCTCTTCGGGCGTGCGTAGCGTCCGAGTGATCGCGCTGCGTCCACGGGGGAAGCGGGCGGTTAGAGGGGAAGCCACCCATGGCAGGACGTCGTGAGAGCCCGCTCGATCCGAGTGCTGGACCGGTGGCGCGGTTGGCTGCCGAGTTACGCAAACTCCGTGCGGAGGCGGGGAGTCCGACCTATCGAGTGATGGCGCAGCGCACGGGGCAGGGGGCGAGCACTCTGTCGCAGGCGGCTGGGGGCGAGCGGCTGCCGACTCTGCCCGTCACCCTCGCCTACGTCCGCGCCTGCGGCGGCGACCCTGAGGAATGGGAACAGCGCTGGAGGCAAGCTGCCAAGGACGCAACCGCGGAGCCGCGCTCCGAAGTCGAGGAGGTCGCGCCGTATCGGGGCCTGGCCCGCTTCGAGCCGAACGACCGGGACCGGTTCTTCGGCCGGGACCGACTCGTCGGCGACCTCGCGGCACTGGTGCGTTCCAAACGATTCGCAGCCGTCGTCGGCGCCTCGGGAAGCGGCAAGTCGTCCCTGCTACGCGCCGGTCTGATCCCCCGGCTGCAGACCCTGACCCCGCCGGATCAGCGCCCCGCTGCTCTGCGGATCCTCACCCCCGGCGAGCACCCCGTCGCCACCCACTCTGAGGCGCTCGCCGCCAAGGACGCCGACGGTGACACAGTCGTCGTGGTTGACCAGTTCGAGGAGGTCTTCACCCTCTGCACGGACGCGGCCGAGCGAAAGAACTTCATCGATCTGCTGCTGGCCGCCCACCGCCCGGAGAGCCGCCTGCGCGTCGTCATCGCCGTACGAGCCGATTTCTACGGTCACTGCGCCGAACACCGCCCGCTGGCTGACGCACTCAAAGACGCCAACCTCCTGGTCGGTCCCATGACGGCGGCAGAGTTGCGCGAGGCCATCGTCAAACCGGCACAGGCCGCCGGGCTGATCGTCGAGCGCGAGCTCACCGCTCACATCATCGACGCGGTCGCCGACGAGCCGGGCGGCTTGCCCCTGATGTCGCATGCGTTGCTGGAGACGTGGCGCCGCCACCATGGCCGTGCCCTGACCATGGAGGCCTACCGGGCAGCCGGCGGCGTTCACGGCGCCATCGCCCGTACCGCTGAAAACGTCTACTCCGGCCTCACCCCGGCTCAGGCCCTGCTGGTCCGCCGGATCCTGCTGCGCCTGATCACACCCGGGGAGGGGACCCCCGACACCCACCGTCCGGTCCAGCGCGAGGAGTTCGACTTCGGCACGCCTCACGACACGACGACGGTCCTGGAACGGCTGGTGGGAGCCCGCCTGATCACGGTGGACGGCGACCGCGTCGAACTGGCCCACGAGGCCCTCATCACCGCTTGGCCCCGCCTGCACACCTGGATCGACACCGATCGAGAACATCTGCGTATCCACCGGAGGCTGACCGAAGCCGCCGCTGCCTGGGAGGACCTCGATCACGACTCGGGAGCCCTGTACCGGGGGCTGCGCCTGGAGGCGGCCGATGACGCCTTCCCCAACGTCGGTCCGTGGTCCGGCCTGACCACTCAGGAGGCGGCGTTTCTGGCAGCCAGCCGCGAGCAGCGCGACCGTGAGAAGCAAGCGGCTGATCGCCGCGCGCGCCGGCTGCGCGCCCTTGCCGCCACCCTGTGCGCGCTGGCCCTGCTGGCGACCGGCACGGCCGTCTTCGCCCTCCGGCAACGCGCTTCCGCCCAGGAGGAACGCGACGTCGCCGTCTCCCGCCAGATCACGGGTGAAGCAGAGCAACTCAGCGGCAGCGACGTCTCCCTCCGAACGCAGAACGCCTCACTCGCGGCTCAGCTCGACATCGTCGCCCACCGCCTGCACCAATCCCCCCAGACCTACACCAACTTGATCAGCACCACTACCGCCGCACTGTTCTCAGAAATCCCCGATCCAAGCGCTCCAGTGGACGCGGTGCCGCCCATCCCCAACAACAGCACGGTGGCGCGCAGCCCTGACGGACACCTTCTGGCGATAGCGGGCGAAGACGAGAAAGTACGTCTGTGGGACGCCCGTGACTTCGCCCGACCCACACGGATCGGCCACACCCTTCCCGGCGCCGCCGTCGCGTTCAGTCCACGCGGCCATGTTCTGGCCGTTGCCGAGGATGCCGGGCCCATCCACCTGTGGGACACCTCCCACCCCGATCGGCCGACCCTGCTCACCGACCTCCCCGGCGATACCAGCACGTATTCCCCAGAATTCAGCTCCGACGGGCAGATCCTCGCCACCGGTATCGAGCACATCTTGCTGTGGGACGTCCACGACCCGGCGCACCCGAAACGCATCGCACGCTCCCTGCCCGGCGACTTGATGGCGTTCAGCCCCCACGGCCCGCTGATGGCCACCCTGGAGAACAACACCGTACGACTGTGGGACCTATCGCATCCGACGGACCCGACCGAGCTGGCCACGCTCAGCAGGAAAGCGGAGAGCCAGACGCTGGTTTTCAGCCCTGACGGGAGATACCTCGTCACCCAAGGCACCAGCCTGGGACAGGTCTGGCTGTGGTACCTCAAGAACCCGCACCATCCCGCTCTTATCGACAAGGCCCTGAGTGTGGGGGACGACGTTGAAGTCAACGCTGTGGCGTTCAGCCCTGACGGGCACATCGTGGCGGTAGCGGGCAGCAGCGGAGTCCAACTGTGGAACCTCACCGGCCTGGCTGACTCCAGCGGCCTCTTTCCTCTGGGCAAGCCACTAGGTCATCACTCGGACGCCGGAGTCTCCCTGCTCTTCAGTTCCGACGGCCGGCACCTGATGACCACTGGCAGCACCCTTCGTATCTGGCGCCTCCCCCCGACCGTGCTGACAGACTGCTTCAAGGTCTCCCCGGCCGCGTTCAGCCCGGACGCACGGACACTGGCCACATCCTGTACCGGGGGAACAGTGCAACTGTGGGACACCACCGACCCCACCAGCCCCACCCCCGTCGGCCGCCGCCTTCGCGGCACAGTCGCCGGGTTCGGGCCCCGCCACCACATCCTTGCCCTCGCCGCGGACAACCCCGCCAACGTAGACGACGGAACCCTCCGGCTATGGAACACCACCGACCCGGCTCACCCCACCCCCCTCGGACACAGCCTCACCACTCCGGACGACTACACCGTCGGAGCAATGGCCTTCAGCCCCGACGGACGCACTCTGGCGACGGAGGAAGACGGCTCAGGCACCCGCGTATGGCTGTGGGACATCTCCGACGCCTCCCACCCCAAGCGCCTCCCCCACGACCTCGCCGCCTCAGACGACTACACCGACTACCACCTGGCGTTCAGCCCCACCGGGCACACCCTCGCCGTCACGGCAAGTGGCGACACAGGCGAGCGAGCCTGGCTGTGGAACACCTCCACCCCCACCGCCCCGAAGCGCCTCGGCCGCCCCCTCAAAGGCATGGTCGCCACTTTCACCCGCCGCGGCCATTTACTGGCCACCGCCTCAACCTCAGGGACCATCCAACTGTGGAACACCAGCCATCCCGCCCACCCAACACCCCTGGCGACCTTCACCACCCACGGAATTCGCCTGACGGTCGCTGCATTTGACGCAGACGGCCACACCCTGACCATCGGCAGCGAGGACGGCGCCGTGCGGCTCTGGGACACCACCACACCCGCTCACCCAAAGCCACTGGGAAACCCTCTGGCCGGCCATACCGACAGCATCACCTCGCTGGCGATCACGCAAGGCCAACCCAACCTCCTCGCCACGGCCGGCCTGGACGGCACCGTGCGACTCTGGGACTTCGACCCTCAACACGCCGCCCGACGTATCTGCTCCATCACCCGACACACCCTCACCCGCGCCCTGTGGCGACAGTACGTAGGAGGCCTTCCCTACCGACCGCCATGCTGAGTCCCTCGAACACCGGCAGCGCCCTGGAATCCGCGCCCAGGCGGTGCGGAGCGGCACAGTCATCGCTATGGCGAACGGCTCCGCCGCCTGCACGAACTGCCCCGCGGACACGGAGCACGCCAACCCTGGCTGTACCACCAGCGGATGGCGATAATCCAGAACGAGACAGGAGCCCACGGCGATGACGACGAACCGCAGCTATGACAGCGCTGCGGCTTGCTCATCTCGACGACGTTGCGGCGGCGGTAGACGCACCGATCGCAGCCGGGCGGCCGTCCGCCGCGTGTGCCGCGGTTCAGCCGGCCCAGGATCTGGTCGACGCGTTCGGGGATCGTGTGCGGGATGCCGCGTCGTCTCAGGTAGGCGCGAATCTATTCGAGAGCTGTAGCCCTTGTCGGCGACCACATGGTCGGGCCGGGTGCGTGGACGCCCGGGCCCGGCTCTGGGCCTGCTCGACAGGGGCGTCGGGCGGGAATGAAAGGCAGGCCAGCCAGCTGGAGTGCTCCTCGTGCTCTTCCCGATGGGTCCGGTGTCATCGTGTGTGGTGTGGTCGCCGTACTCGCGGCAGGCCCTGCGCTGGGCTGGGATCGCGGCGGCCTCCGGGACCCCGTCGTGGGCGTTCCGTGGTGCCTGCCTGGGCGTCGACGTTGACCAGGGCAGCCGGACCTGCGCTCATGGCCGTACGGGGAGAGCGCCGCCTTCGGGTTCATCGGCTGACAGTGCGGGTTCGGCGATGCCGCGGGCCGTGCGCGAAGCGATCGGCTGGCGCAGGTCCAGGTAGCAGCGCAGTCGTACACCGGGCTGGCCGGGATCGCGCGTGACACGGTCTGCTGTCGCCGTCGCCCACTGCGCGGCGAGAGCCTCCTGGACGGCGAGCGCGGTAGCCGCGTCGGCGGCCGCGACGTCGACGACCACCAACCCGGGCTCTTGCACATGTACTTTGTTGATCGGGTTCATGTACGGCACTACGTCCTGGCAGCGGGCAGGGTTGCGCTGATGCGGCAGCATCACCCGACCGGGTAGCGGCCGCCCGGCTCCGTTCCTGCGTCAGGGCCCCTGACGCCGTCAGCAGCGCAGAGCTGATCTCCGGTAGACGGGGCGCCTTGCACAAGCGCCCCCCTCTGCGCCTGCTTTCACGATCAACCGATTCGGCGGGATGGGGTCCAGTTGAGCTCCTTGTCGGCAGCCAGCAGATAGGCCACCGGAGACTGGCTACGCAGCCGGTTGCGGGAGCCGATCGCGCGGGTGAGGTACGGCACGACTGTCACGGCGACTGCCGCGGCCCCCAGCGCAAGGTGACCGCCGGCCGCTGCTCCGACACCCAGCGCGGTACCGGAAGCGGCCCCCAGATCCACTTTGAGCTCCAGTGCGCCGACTGTGGAGTCGATACCGAACGCCCTGAGTGCGCCCCGTAGTTCGTCGAGGTGGCGCTTGGTGGTCCTGTCGTACAGGGCTTGCAGGTGGGCCCGCGCCACCTCCGGATGCTCGACTTTCGCGATCTCTTCCAGCTCCGCGGCGAGGGAACCGATGTGTTCACGGAAGGCGGCAAGCTCGGCCTTGTGCCGGTTCCGGAAGTCGAGCAGGCGACTAACAGGCACGGCGGAGATGCCTCGTGGCCGGAGGGCCGCGGACAATGCCAGGTTCACGTAAGCCGACTGCACGTCCTCGATGGCCGGCGGCGGTGGCGCCATCCCGGTGAGCAGACTCGCGAGGTTGTCGACAGCCCCCATGGCACGGTGCATGCGCGGATCGTCGGTTACGGGTGCCATGGCATTGCGCCGGGCCATGACGTCGGCCAGGGCCGCCGTGTAGACAGACCCCACCAGTGGCCGCATCCCCACCCACGGCTCCGAGCTGTCACGTTGAACAGCCAGACCAGCCTGAAGAAACTTCCTGCGTAACGAGTCGCTCATCTTGGGCTCTTCGCGGCCGCAGTAGACCCAGAGCAACTCAGGGTCTGCCAAGGGTAGTTGCTGACTGGCTGGCGGCCGGTACGCGGTACGCCCTGCGCCCAAACCAAGCACGCGGGTGGCCGCACGGAGTCGATGCGACTCGTCACTCCACGTGAGGAGGTTTGGCCGAACGGCGGTGAGGGCCTCGTCGATGATCCCGGAGAAAGCGTCTTCCACGGCAGCCAAGTCGCTCCGGCTCGGCGTCACCTCCAACAGCAGATCAGATTCCGCCCGGATCTGGCGCACGAGGTCGCCGTCGCGATCCTCAACCGCTGAAGGCCGGATCCTCACGATGCTGTCCCATGCCAGCAGCGCAAGCCTGAGCCACTCATCGTTCTGGAAGTGCATCCAGGGGTAGTACAGGGCAATCGACGGCACGTATCCCTCCGACCGTTCCGCGGGCCGACGTCCAACTCACCACGGCAGTCTGGCAGTAGCCCAACCACGGTCCTGCACCCTGGCCGCAGACCCGTCCACGGCTTTCCGCAGCCCATAAGCAATCGTCCCGTACTACCGCGCCTCGATTGCGACGGTTGTGACGGGTTCAGCATGCGGGGCGCCCTGCAATGGGCGCTGACGCTGCTTGGGGTCCTGCGGGGCGAACAGGCGCGGAACGACTGCATGGAGTCGAAGGGTCGCCGACTACGGGCATCCGGCGTGACCGCCGCGAGCCGCGTGCAGCCTGGGTGTGGTGCACGGAACAGCTGGACACCGTGGGCATGCAACTCTGCGAACCGGTGCTGTGACGCCACAAGTCGGCCGGATTGAGTCCGAGGGGCGTCCGCCGAGCGGAGGCATGGACCGGTGGACCCATCAGACCTCATCCCGCTGAATCTGCGACCCGACGATGTCTTCGGGCGTCGAGTCCGTGAATCCAGCCACCGCGTGACGTCGATGTGGCGCGGTCGTTGAACAGCGCGACTCCATATGCCGGGCCCCGGGGACGATGTCTGATCCCCCGGGGTCCGTGGTGTGTCCGAGCAGGTCAGAGCTTCCCGGGCCCGCCGCGTAGGTGGCGAGCGACGATCGCTCGGTGTCGGTATGGAAGGCTGCGCCTCGCAGGCCGTCCTTGCCTGGGCGGGAGTTGAGTCAGATGGGATGTCTCGTGACCAGCGCCATCAACCGTGCTCCGCATGCTTCGTTCCGCCTGATCGTGACCGGTGGCGGGACAGGTGGCCACACCTACCCGGCGCTCACCGCGATCCGCGCACTGCGGGACAGGCTCACCGGGCAGGGGCGCGGCCTGGAGGTGTTGTGGATCGGTACGGCGGAGGGTTTGGAGGCGCGGGTCGCCCCGGCCGAGGGCATCCCGTTCACCACCGTGGCGACCGGCAAAATCCGCCGCTCGTCGAATCCGCTGAAGATGCTCGGCCCGGCGAACGTCAAGGACATGGCGCGCGTGCCGCTCGGGGTCGCACAAGCCCGGTCCAAGATCGCCGAGTTCGCTCCGGACGTCGTCTTGGCCACCGGCGGATACGTCGCGGTCCCGGCCGGGCTGGCCGCCCGCCTGTGCCGACGCCCGCTCGTGCTGCACGAGCAGACCGTGCGTCTGGGGTTGGCGAACCGCAAGCTCGCCGGATCGGCGACGCGGATCGCCGTGTCCTCACCCTCCACCCTGGAGCTGCTGCCCAAGGACGTACGGGCGACCGCCGTAGTCACGGGCAATCCGGTGCGGCCGGAGATCCTCACCGGTGACGCAGACAAGGCCGTCACCACCCTAGGGCTGACCGGGTTCGACCGGCGGCTGCCCACCCTGTACGTCACCGGCGGCGCCCAGGGCGCGCAGCAGATCAACACCGTGGTGGGCGAGGTGCTGCCGTGGCTGCTGGAGCGGGCGAATGTCATCCACCAGTGCGGGCCGGACAACGTGGAGCAACTGGCTTCGCTCAGCGCGCAGTTGCCGCAGGGTGCGGCGGCCCGCTACCACCTGACCGGCTATGTCGGCAGCGAGCTGCCGGACGTGCTCGCCCTGGCCGACGTGGTCGTCTCCCGCAGCGGCGCAGGCACCCTCGCAGAACTTACCGCGCTCGGGAAGGCCGCAGTGTTCATTCCGCTCGCTACCTCGGCGGGCAACGAGCAGACCCACAATGCCCGGCACCTGGAGGAGGCGGGGGCCGCCGTCGCCCTGGCCGGGGAGGTGAGCGCGGACAGGTTGCGGCTTGCGCTCGGCCCGCTGCTGGCGGACCCGGTCCGGCGCGCGGACATGGCGCAGGCCGCCCGCGCGCACGGGCGGCCTGACGCAGCAGAACGGCTCGTCGACGTCCTTTTGGACGCCGCCGGCTCCGCCGCGTAGAAGGGCGGCGGGTCACGGACTGGCGCTGGTGGCCCGCGTCCAGTTGCTCCGGCTGCCGAGTTGGTGGTTGTCGCGCAGGTAGTGGGTCACTGCAAGAGCCTCGTCCTGGGGGTGGGGCGTGATCTGGTCGAGGCGCGGCAGGGTGTCGGAGAGCAGGAGCGCCGCGTGGCGCATGGTGCGCTGCCAGACGTCGCGTACTTCGTCGGTGTCCGGCCAGATCGAGAAGGCTACTTCGCCCAGGATCGGCCCGGTGTCGATGCCCGTCTCGATGACGTGGAGGGTGGCGCCGTGCAGGGGTTCGCCGTTGCGCAGCGCCCAGTTGACGGGTCGCGCCCCGCGGTACTGGGGCAGGCGGCCGGGGTGGCAGTTGACGATCGTGTCAGTGGCGTCGATCAGTTCCTTCCCGATGATCTGGTCGTAGAGGACGCTCACGACGAGGTCGCACCGGCCGGGTTCGAGGTCGCGCCAGTGGCCGGAGGTGATCAGCCGGGTGTCGGGGTGGTGTTCGGCGACGTGCTGTGACAGGCGCAGGTCCCAGTCGGGCTCGCACCGGTTGGGGATCACCGTGTCCAGGACGGTGTCCGGCAGGGCGGTGAGCACATCGCAGGCGTGCGCGGCAAGTTGGCCCTTGCCCAGGACGGCGGCGCGCTTCATCGCAGGGCCTCCTTCAGGACGGTGGTGACGACGTGGACGTCGCGTTCGGTCATGGCGTGGTGGAAGGGCAGCGTGATGACGCGGGCTGCGGCGTGCTCGGTGGCGGGAAGCGGTCGGTGCCAGGCGGCGAACGCCTCTTGCAGGTGGTTGGGCGGGTAGTGCACGCCGGCCCCGATGCCCTGCTCGCGCAGGGTCTTGAAGATGCGGTCGCGGTTGTCGACGAGGATCGCGCACAGGGAGGGCACGGCGTGGTCGATGTCGACGTCGACGAGCCGGATGGCCTCGGGCAGTTCGTTCAGGTGGCGGGCGTAGGTGTGCCACAGTGCGCGCCGCTGGGTCTGGACGGTGGGGAAGTGCGGGAGTTGGGCGCGGCCGATCGCGGCGTTGATCTGGGAGAGGTGGGCGCGCAGGCCGGGGCCGGTCACGCGGTAGGTGGTGGTGTTCTGGCGGCGGGCGGCGGATTCGGCGATGCCCAGCAGCCGGATGCGGCGGGCCTGGTCGGCTTCCTCGTGGGTGCGGGGCACCAGGGCGCCGCCCTGGCCGCAGGTGAGGTTCTTGATCGGGCCGAAGGAGAAGCAGGTGGCGCGGCCGGTGGCGCCGACCCGGGCTGGGCCCTGGTAGGAGCCGAAGGCGTGTGCGGCGTCTTCGACGATCGTGATGTTCCGCTCGGCGAGTTCGTCCTCCAGGTCGCCGAGCGGGACGGGGCGGCCGCCGTACAGGACGGGCAGCACGGCCCGGGTCTTGTCGGTGAGCGCCTCGCGGATCTGGGCGCTGCCCGTGCACAGGGTCGTCGGGTCGATGTCGGCGAAGCGGATGTTCGCGCCGCAGGCCTCGATGGCGCGCACGGTGGCGCAGAACGTGAAGGAGGGGACGACGACGTCGTCGCCGGGTCCGATTCCGCACGCCAGGAGCGTGATGTGCAGGGCGGCGGTGCCCGAGGCGACGGCGACGGTCTCGGGGACGTGGAGGAAGTCGGCCAGGTCCCGTTCGAACTGCTCGGTGATCGGGCCGTGTCCGAACTGGCCGCTGGCCAGGGCTTCTTCGACTGCGGCGAGTTCGTCGCCGTGGAGGTGGGGCCGGGCGTTGCGGGTGTACGCCGCCATCGCTGGGGTGAGGGTGGGCTCAGACACGGCAGGCTCCCGCCGGTGTTGTCGGCTGCTCGGCGTGCAGCAGGGGTGCCCAGCGTTCGGGGTGGTTGCGGTACCAGGCCACGGTCTCGGTCAGGCCCTGGTCGAAGTCCCGCTGGGGGCGGTAGCCGAGGGCGGTGGCCCGGGTGCAGTCCATGGCGTAGCGGAGGTCGTTGCTGGGTCGGTCGGGCACGTACTCGATGCGGTCGGCTGCGGCGCCGCAGGCGGCGAGGATGCGGCCGGTCAGTTCCAGGCCGGTCAGGTCGGTGCCGCCGCCGAGGTTGTAGACGCATCCGGGCTCGCCTGTGCGCAGTACGAGTTCGATGCCGTGGCAGTTGTCGTCCACGTGCAGCCAGTTGCGTATGTGCTGGCCGCGTCCGTGCACGGTGACGTTCTCCCCTTGCAGGAGGCGGGTCACGAACAGCGGGATGATCTTCTCGGGGTGCTGGCGGGGCCCGTAGTTGTTGGAGGAGCGGGTGATGCACACCGGCAGGTCGAAGGTGCGGTGGTAGGAGAGGGCGATCAGGTCGGCGGCGGCCTTGGAGGCGGCGTAGGGGACGGTGGGGCGCAGCGGCGCGTCCTCATCGGCCCGCCCGGTGGCCAGGGGCCCGTACACCTCGTCGGTGGAGACGTGCACGAACTTCGTCACGTGGTGGCGGGTGGCGGCGTCCAGCAGGGTGTGGGTGCCAGTGATGTTGGTGGCCAGGAAGCATCCGGCCGCGAAGAAGGAGCGGTCGACGTGCGACTCGGCGGCGAAGTGCACCACCGCGTCGTGGTGGGCGACGAGCGTGTCGACCAGGGCGGCGTCGCAGATGTCGCCCTGGACGAAGGCCAGCTTGGGGCTGAGGAAGGCCTCGCCCAGGTTTTCGCGGTGGCCCGCGTAGGTGAGGCTGTCGAGCACGGTCACGGTGGTGATGTCGGGGGCGGCCAGCAGGCGGCGTACGAAGTGGGAGCCGATGAACCCGGCTCCGCCGGTCACCAGGATCTTGTCCATCACGGGGTGGTCCTTTCCGGTGAAGGGATGGGTCAAGGACAGCGCGGACAGCGGCTGTTGGGCCCGGCGGCGCAGGGCGCGGCAACCGGGTTGCAGGATCCGCAAATGCGGTGCGTGCACGGCGCGAGGCCTTGACGCGGCGGCCTAGGGTGGAAGGTCTCGACTCTTCGGGCCGTGCGCCCACCGACCGGTGCGGCGTGGAGGTGGCGATGCCCCGTCCAGCACCCCTGAGCCTCGTGTCCGACCTCGGTGCGGTCATCCGCGGCCGCCGGCAGGCCAAACGGATGCACCAGGCTGAACTGGGCCGTCTTGTCGGCTACTCGACGTCGTGGGTGTGCCGGGTCGAGGCGAACCGGCTGCAGCCCAGCTGGCCGGCGCTGGTCAAGCTCGCGGACGTCCTCGGCCTGCAGGCCGCCGATCTCACTCCGCAGCCTCACCCGTGCGAGGCGGGCAAGAGCACTATCGTGTCCGGCAACGAGGCGTCACAGGACCAGGAGGACGCAGTGCGACGTCGGACTCTCCTCGCAGGAGCCACGGCCGTGGGCGCTGCCCTGACCGGTCTTCCCGCCGCCGCCGCCAGTGGCCGCCCGCTGGACGGACTCGAGGACCTCCTGGTGTACGGGCCGTCCTCCCCCACCCGCCGCGTCACCGCCGACGCGGTGCGCGGCACGGTCACGGCCTCCCGCACCGAGTTCCTCGGCTGTCAGTACACCCGGCTCGCCACCGCGTTGCCGAAGCGCCTCGCGCTCGCCCATGCCCTGGGAGGCGAAGTGGGGGCGACGGCGCTTGCGCAGTTGTGGAGCCTGGCCACCCGGGTGTGTATCAAGGCTGGCGACGACCGGCTCACCGCCGTTACCGCCGACCGGGCCGTCGCCGCGGCGGCCACCGTGGACGCGCCGCTGGTCCAGGCCGAGGCGCGCCGCATGGTTGCCAGCGCGTACCGGCGCCACGGCCTGCACGCCAAGTCCGCCGTGATCGCGGTACGAGCCGCCGACGCGTTGCCGTCCGCGCACGATCCAGCCACGCTGTCGGCACGCGGCAACCTGTACGCCACCGCCGCCTACGCCGCCGCCAAAGCCGGCGACCGCGACAGCGCCCTCGCACTCATCACCGAGGCCCGCGGCCGCGCCGACGAAGTCGGCACGCTGGCCACACCCGCCGCCGCCCCGGGCACGGTGTTCGGCCCGCCGCAGGTCGCCCTGCATGAAGTCTCGGTCCACTACCTGCTCGGGGATGCCGGCAAAGCGATCGGGATCGCCCGCGGCATCTCCCCCCTCGGCCTGCCCAAGGAACGGCTGGTGAGAGTGCGCTGGGAGACCGCGCGCGCCTACGCCCAGTGGAACCGCTGGCACCAGTGCCTGTCCGAACTCGAAGCCATCGAGCGGATCGCACCACAGGAAGTCCGTCGCCCCGCCGTGCGCACCCTGACCCGCACCATGCTCTCCACCCCCGCCCCCACTCACGGCGTCAAAGCCTTCGCCCAGCGCATCAACGCCATCTGACGACCGTTCAAGACCACGTGCATGACATGCAGGGTCCCCTGCCGGTCAGCACAGCACCGGGAAACGGCCGTGTCGTCAAGAGCGGCCGCTGGTAGGGGCCCAGGGATGTCTATCGGCTGGCTCGCACCAAAGCGAACGCCCGCCTGAAGTAACCAACCGCCCTCACGAGGGCGGGGGAATCTCCCGGACGAGGCCCAGGGCGTCTCCGAACCGCAAGGCCAACGACCGATCGCCATATGTGTCCGCAAACCCACGGCAGATCGCCGGTTCGACACCTGCGGGCGCCGAGCCCGGCAGTGTCGCGTGACACGTCACATGCCCTTCGTCCGCCACAGCATCGGCGATCATCTCGCGGATCCGTGCCGGCATCGTGGACCGGAACGGGTTGCCCGGCCGGAAGATGCAGGTCGAGCACCGCTCGGACAGCAGCCGCACCTCACCGGTCGCCGCATCGGCGACCGGAACACAGCCCGCCATGTCGTCCTCGAACAGGTCATCGGTCTCGATCGGCATAAGGGTCATCATGCCCGAGGTCCTCCCGAGCCGTCGGCAGTTCCACCGCAGCCGGTTCCCGGAGCTCTCGGTCACTGGCTAGGGTCTTTGCATGGCTGTCCTCGACGACCGTCGAGAACTCATGGACCAGTTGCGCCGTGTCCTCGTTGCAGCACAAAAAGAGCGGCACAGCCAGCCAGGGGTGAGCGTTGTTCACGGCGGCCGGACCGAGTGTGAGTGGATCACCTTCGAGCGCACCGTCATGCACGAAGCGGTGAACCGTATCCGGGCCGGGGCCGACCTGCCCTTGGTGCCCCGACGGCCATTGCTGACGCCGAACGCCGAGCGATCGGACACGCCTACTACACCGGTAAGTTCGCGTTCTACTGCACAGAGATCGTGCTGAACGACCGCTAGATCAAACTGAGGTCACAAAGCATCCTCTCCGCCCGGTAGTCCCAGAATGAGCCGCCCACCGGGGCCACTCCAGGACGCCTGCCCATTTGCGGCCCCGGCTGGCCTCCCCCGTCCAGCCGGGGCTCTCTCGCGCCTGCGGCCGACGGGGCCCGGTCAGGAACGCCCTGGTCGTTGGCGGCGCCCCTCAACACCTGCTCGTATCAGCCGAGGTGGAGGGTGGTCAGGGCGGTGGTCCAGTCGGTGACGATCGCCTGCTGTGCGGCCGCGAGGGTGACCTGGCCCTTGCAGACCGCGGTGTGCAGCTTCGTCTCCACCGAGTCCTTCTTGTTGTTGATGCCGGAGCCCGAGCGGTGGCCGGGGTCGGCGGGCTCCACCCATAGGTTGCGGTAGTCGTTCGGGTCGCCGCCCAACTGAAGGCTGATCAAGTGGTCGTACTCGGCATCGCCCTTGCGCCCGGTGTAGCCGTAGGAGGCGGCGTTGAGCTTCTTCTCCTTGTCGGTCACGTACGCGGACGGACGCACCCTGGAGGTGTAGCCGCCCGTACGGCAGATCGTCGACTTCAAGTTCGCCTGGGTCACGGCCGGGGAGATCGCGCCCGGCGTGCATTTCGGGTCCTCGAGCGGCTCCCCGTTCTCGTAGCGGTAGTGGCAGGAGCTCGCGGCTGGCTGCTGCTGCACCGTGTAGTGCTTCTGCGGGCCCGCCCCCACCGCGATCGGGCCGGACGATCCGCCGACCGGTGCAGCCGTGCCCGATGCTCCTGCCACCGGGCTCCGGCTTTCGGACGACGTCGACGTGCCGAGCGAGACGGACTTACAGCTCGCCAGCAGCAGGCAGGCGAGCACCACGGTGGATGCGACGCGGCGGGTGGAACGCATGATGACCCCTCACGGGCAGGCTACGGCTGAACAGATGCTGCCCTACCGGCCTGGTACGGCACCGCGCGGGGTACCGCGCGCAGGCGCACGGCCGCGCGCCTGAGGTAGCCGATCAGGGAAACGCCGCCAGCCTCATCCCGGTGACGGGGGATGAGGCTCGGAAGCGACTATGCCTTGACGAACGGTTTGATCACGCCTTCTGCAGGGCGCCCCGAGAGGTCAGGCTCGTAGAAGCGCGCTGGCCGCGGCGACGAAGCTGGTCGTTGTTCAGAGCGCTCAGCCAGGCGGTGACAGCGCCGGTCATAGCGGCCGCGGCCTTCTCGCGTGCACGCGCGATGTCACCGGTCACCGGACGGCTGTCGTCGCTGGTCACGCTGGCTCCAAGTCCTCGAAGACGTCCAGTATCACCTCAAAACATGGCCATTGAGCACACTTTGGGAACCGGGGCCCCACCCGCTCTGTCTGTCTACGTACGGGTTCATGGGCGAGGGGATGAACGGGTGATTCTCAATACTGTGGCGATCGGTCTCTCCGTACTAGCACTGCTGAGTTCGACCTACTTCGCGTTCCAGCAGGTGTCGTCCATGAAGCGCGCCAACTACCTTCCGGCGTACCTGGCGTTACTCAATGAATTCCGGTCACCGACGTTCCATCAACATCACAGGTACGTCATCCAGCGGCTTGGGGTCGAACACGATCCTGATCTTGGTATCTCCGGCCTGCCTGCGGAGGCTCAGGAAGCCGTTTATGACGTCGCCTTCTTCTTGCACAACTTCGTGATCCTCAAGCGGCTGGGCATCATCGACGACCGCTACTTGATGACGCTCAACAACAGAGTCGTGCGCACATGGGAGGCCATTGGTCCGTTCGTGCGGCGCGAACGCGAGCTGGTCCCGCTACCTCATCTGCTGCAGGTTCTTGAAGACTATGCGGCAGGTGCCGCCGTCCTCCCACCCGAATCGGGCCGGAGCCTGCTCCGGCCCTGATCAATCGAGGGACTCTGCCAGCCGTCCCTGCTCCAGTCCGCAATGACACCTCCGGAGATCACCGCACGCCAACCCACCCTCCTGCGGCACGACGGTCAGTCCTGCGCGCCGCCCTGGCCCAGAAGTCGGCGCAGTTCACGGTCGAGGGCGGGCAGGGCGGAGGTCTGACCGATGAGCGTGAACCAGTTGTACAACTCAAGGGCGAGCGCCATGCGGTAGAGCGGCAGGCGCGACAGCCAGGCCTCTGGCCACTGGCCGGGCTGTTGTCCGGTTGCGGACACGCCGTACGCGGACAGCAGCCCGGCGATTTTCGTTGCGTCCCCGTGCATGGAGAACGCATCCAGGCGCACGAAGTCCATCAGCGGATCTGCCGCATGCAGGTTGACCGGGTCGAGCAGCCCGCTCAGCGAGCAGCTGCCGTCCTGAGCGAGTTGCACCAGGAGGTTGAGTCGTGCACGTCACCATGGCAGTAGGCGGGTCGCGGGCATGCGGCAAACGCCGAGGCGTGCTCGGCAACGTGGGCGGCGAGCCGGCCTGCCAGGGCTGGATCGCCCCAGTGGTGACGGAACCGGCCCAGCTCGCGCTCGAACATGCGGGCCATGTGGGCGCGGTTGTCCGGCAGCGGGTCGCGGATCTCGCCGTTGACGTGCCCATACCCGTGGGCAGAGATGGCGTGCAGGCGGCCGAGCACCTGGCCCAGCTGCCGGTAGACCTCATAGCACTGCGCACGGGTGAGCTCCGCGTCGAGCGCCGTAAGTGTGCGGCCCGGGCGCAGCGAGGAGACGATGCACGGGCGGCCATCGAGCGCTGGCGTTGACCTGCTGAACGCCAGCACGCGCGGCGAGATGCCGACGCCGTGGTCGGTCAGGAATCTCAGCGCACGCGCTTCCTTCGCCGCGTACCCGAAGCTGTCGGCCCCATAGATCTTCAGCACGACCGGCGCCACGCCGGCGCGGGCGAACTCGATGCGGTACGCGCCGGTGACCGATCCCTCGGCGAACCGCGAGACGGCACGCACCGGGCCATTCGCAGCCAGCAGCTCCTCAAACAGCTCGCCGACGCATTCCACGGTCACGGCTTCGGACACCCTGGAAGGCTACGAGCGTTCCCCATGACCTCAGCGAAGAGTGCTGGTGGAGGCGCCGACTGCTGCGCGAGGCTTCGGCTTTCGTGGCTGCGGTTGGTGGGGAACTCTCGCCGAGGGCCTGCTTCATATTTGCGCAAACGGAACTGCAAAGAGGTGAGGGCCGGTGCGGCGGAGCCCTTGCTTGTCGTTCTGCGGGCGTGCGCGGGGCACGCAGAGGGCGGCTGAGCAGGGCGGAATCCCGGTGCTGTTCCGTATTTATGCAGGAAGATCGACTGCCTGATCGGACGCGGTCACCTTCGGTCCGATTCAGGCAGTTCCGAAAGCGCTCGTGCGTTCACCTCGTCACCGTCCGGTAATTAGTCACCGCTGCGACGTTCGAACTTTGCGAGATGAACCGTTTATATAGCGCCGGGTGTGACGGAAGCACTACCGTCCGTTGACGCGAGGAAACCCCGGGCAGGCTCGCTACCAACTCCGGGGTCCCTCATCGACGAGACCAAGAAAGGCAGGTAAGTGCCCCGTGCTTGACCCGTTTTCCGTCGCTGCTCTCATCCGGGCGGCGACTCGCGACGACGCTAGCATTCCGCGTCTTCCCCGGAATGAAACGCGTATCGCGAGTGCCTGGACTGTCACGGTGCAGGCGAGCGTGTTCCTGGCCGTTGTAGTGCTGCCCCTGATCCTGATCCTCGGGTGGTGGACGGCGCCGGCCACCGCGGCCGTGGTCGCGGGCCTGATGGCCACGATGCGTCAGTCTCGCTGCTTCTACCAGCGTTTTCGGCTGAGCTGAGCGGCCTTGAGGGTGGCGGCGAGCTGCTGGGCGCGCCGCCACCCGTCGAGGCGGCAGCCAGCACGGTGGTTTTAGGAATGCCGAATTCCTCTTCCCGGTGCGCAAGAAGTGACGCATCTGGGATGAGAAACGGCCACATGCACGTGGGAGGAACGATGGCGGGCACCAGTCCCCGCTATGACAGCTGCCGCTACTGCCAGGAGCGGTTTACCCAGAGGAGCGGTCCCGGCCGGAAGCGGGAGTACTGCAGCATCGACTGCCGACGCAAGGAGCAGCGGAAACGGGACGGCCGGCTGGAGCGTCAGGAACACAGTGCGCTCCCGCTGGGCCGGCGGATCGCGGAGGATCTGCAGGCACTGGCGGCGGCGTTGCTGGAGGCCGAGTATGACGGGCGGCCTGTGAAGGAGTTGTTGCGCTGCGCGGACGAGGTGGCCCGGGAGGTGGACTACTACCGGGCTGCGGCCGTGCAGGACGCCCGCAACCAGGGCGTGAGTTGGGAGCAGGTGGCCGAGGCCGCCCGGGTGAGTGCGACGACGGCACGTACCCGGTGGCCGGAGAGCCGGGTCAAGGAGCGGCTGAAGCGGCGGGCCGGGGAGCGGGCCGCGGTGCGGCAGCCGTCCGCGCCCCTCATGCCGGGCCCTGGCGATACGGAGGGCAAGGCGCTGTCGCAGGCGGCCGAGCGGGCGTCGGTGAAGCTGGGCTCGGCACTGTCGTATCTGCACCGGGCCAGTGGGCTGACGGTCAGGGAGGTGGCCGATCAGACGTCGCTGTCACCGTCGTACATCTCGCGGATTTTCTCTGGGGAGCGCACGCCGACCTGGCCGGTGGTGTGCACGCTGGCGGAGCTGTTCGACGGTGATCCTGCAGAGCTGAGTGCGCTGTTCGAGAGTGCACATGGGCTGGTGCCGCCGGGGCGGCATGCGATTCCTGATGCGGTGGCGCGCCTGCAGGCGGCGCTGCGGGGGCTGCATCTGGCCGCGGGGCGGCCTCAGTTCGGGGTGGTGCGCAGGGCCGCGCGCGGGGCGCTGAGCACGCAGGCGATCAGCGAGATCCTGGGTGGCGAGATGATTCCGGGGTGGGAGCAGACAGCGGCTCTGGTGACCGCGTTGGGCGGCTGGCCTGCGGATGTACGGCCGCTGTGGGAGGCCGTCCACTACACGTTCCTGCTGTGCCTGGACCCTCCGGAGGGTCCAGGGCAGCCTCCAGCCGCCCGTTCCGAGTCCCCCTGATGCTTCCCGCGTCCCGGAGAGAGGTGCCATGTTCGTGTCTTTGCGCCGCCGCGGTGAGGCTCCGGCGCGGGCGTGCTGTCCGCAGCAGGTGCCCGGCTATGCCCCGCAGCCAGCGATCGAGCTGGTTTTGCCGCTGGAGTACACGGCGTTTTGTCTGCTGCACCAGGACCGCTATCTGCACTACACGCGCGAGCGGGTGCAGGATGCGTGGATGAGCCAGCAGGTCGTGGAGGCTGTCTTGGGCAATCTCGTCACGATCTGGCCGACGGTCATCAGCAGTCCCCGCCCGGCGGCGGTGGCGTGGCGGCTGTTGGACGCGCTGATTGCTTCTGCGCTGCGCAGCCGCAGGGCCGGGGCGACGCTTCCGGTGGATGCGGTGCACCGGATGCTGCCGCGGGGGCAGGCGGATGCGGTGATCCTGCGCTGTCGGCTGCACTTGAGTGAGAAGCAGGCGGCCGAGCTGATGGGGGTCGAGGCGCCGGCGGTCGCCTCTCAGCTGCGGATGGCACAGCGGGCGCTGCCTGGCCGGTGGACGGCGGCGCCCGCCGGATCTGCGGGGGCGCAAGCATAAGGGGGGTGCGTACGCCGGTGGCAGGCGGGCAACGAGGCCTTGCTGTAGCGCACTTCGGGCCGTCGCGAGTAATTCTGTGGAGAACTGTCCCGGCCTGGCGCGGCTTTCCTACCATGGAGTGTCTGCAGCATGCAGCGTGCTGCAGGTACGTGGACGGGTGGGGTGCCGCAGTGGAACGCGGGCGGGTGCCGCGGTTGGACGTCCTCGACGTCACCTCGCCGAATCCTGCCCGGATGACCAACTACCTGCTGGGCGGCAAGGATCACTATCCCGCGGACCGGGAGGCATGTGCGCGGCTGCTGCAGCTGGTCCCCGCCGCACGGCAGGTCGCCGATTCCGCGCACCGGTTCCTGCTGCGGGTGACCAGTCAGCTGGTGCGGGAGTACGGGGTGCGCCAGTTCGTGGTCTTGGGTGCGGGGCTGCCGACCCCGGTGGCTGTGCATCAGGTCGCCCAGAGCATCGATGCGCGGGCGCGGGTCGTCTATGCCGACGAGGATGCGCTGGTGCTCGCCCATGCCCGGGCGCTGTGGGAGGACCGGCGGCGCACCCTGGTCGTGCGGGGCGGCCCGCTGCAGACGCGGCAGTTACTGGGCGACCCGGCGGTGCGCCGGCTGATCGACATCACCCTGCCGGTGGCGGTGTTGTTCGTGTCCGTGCTGCACACGATCCCCGAGCCCGCCGATCCGGCCGTGGTGCTGGAGCAGACGGCCGCCCTGCTCGCGCCGGGAAGTCTTGTCGCGGCCAGTCACCTGGTCGGTGAGGATGCCGACGTGCGGCGGCAGGCCGATGCGGTGTGGCGGGAGGCTGCCGGCGGGCGGTGGGGGCGGGTGCGGCCGCGCGCGGAGGTCGGCCCGTATTTCGGGGCGCTGCGGCTGCTGGCGCCGGGGTTGGTCGATGTGGGCCGGTGGCGGCCGGGCAGTGACCGCACGGCGGGTTCCGGCGACCGGGCGTGGGCCGAGTACGGCGGGGTGGCCCTGGTGCGCTGACGCGTGCTGCGGCGGTCGCCTCGCAGCTCAGCTGAGGGTGTACTCGAGCAGGTCGAGGCTGTCCTGCGGGGAGAGCGCGGACTGGGCCAGGCCGTCCAGGACACCGCGGTAGTGCTGGGTCTCCTCGGGCTTGTCCAGGTACTCGGCGTCCCGCAGCTGCTCGAGGTAGACGATGTCGGGCAGGGCAGGCAGGTCGAAGCGCAGGTGTGTGATCGGGAAGCCGGCCGCGATGCAGCCGGGCCGGTTGAACGGTGCAATCTGGACCGTGACGTGGCCGAGCTGCGCCATCGTCATCAGATGCCGCACCTGGTCGCGCATGACCTGCTCGCCGCCCATGGGCCGGTGCAGCACGGCCTCGTCGAGAATGGCCCACAGGTGGGGCGGGTCCTGGCGGGCCAGGACGTTCTGGCGGGTCGCCCGCAGCTTCACGCGGTCGTTGACCTCTTCCTGCGGGGCGTGGGGGTAGGCCTGGCGCACGAGTGCCTCGGTGTAGGCGGCCGTCTGCAGCAGCCCGGGCACCAGCTGCACCTCGTAGGTGCGGATGGTGGAGGCCGCCTCCTGCAGGCCGATCAGCTTGCCGCACCAGTCCGGCAGCACCCCGTCGAAACGATGCCACCAGCCGGGCTGCCGGGACAGGCGCACTATCTCCGCGAAGCGGGCAAGGGCAGGGCGGTCGGTGACGCCGTAGAGGGTGAGCAGGTCCATCACGTCGTCGTGCTTGCAGGTGACCAGGGCGCGCTCCATCCGGGAGATCTTGGCTTCCGATCCGCGGATGAAGCGCCCGGCCGCCTCCGCTTCGATCCCGGCTGCCTTGCGCAGCGCGCGCAGCAGGTGCCCCAGGACCAGGCGCAGCGCGATCGGGCTGCGCGCGGAGGCGGCGAGGTAGTACTCGAGTGTGGGTGCATCGACCGGAGGGGCGGGCGCGGGCATGGGGTCTCCTGTGAAGCGCAGACGACGGGCGTCAGTTTCTCAGGATGCCGTCCGGCGAGGACCCAATTGCGGGTTTTCTGCCTGGCGTTAGCTGGCGATTAAGTCGAACTCGCCGTCCTTCACCCCCGCGATGAAGGCCGCGATCTCCGCCCGCGTGTACACCAGCGCGGGACCCTGCGGGTCCCGGGAGTTACGCACCGCCACAGAACCTCCAGCAAGTAAGGCCACCTCGACGCAGTTTCCGTCGGCCGTACTGTGACGGCTTTTCAGCCACGTGACGTCGTGCAGGGAATCCGCCGGGACACCGTTGATGATCTGCGCCATGTCCGCCTTCTTTCGACCCTGTCCGAATTCTTTTCACCTCTGGTCCGTGCTGTTCTCCTTGCTGAGTACAAGCGTTCCCTCCCCTTCTCGTTCGGATGCAAGTCACTGATGCAATTGCATCCACGGCGAGGCGGGGCGGATACTAACCAGTCGGGGCAGGTTGCGCGGCCCGCAGAACTGGACGTCTTCCGGGGGGATGAACAGTGGCAGCACACGCGGTAGAGGCGCCGAGCCGGGCCGCAGAAGTCGAGCCCATGCCCTCCTCGTCGGGCCGTCGCCCTCTCGCGACGACCGCCCTGGTCCCACCCACCGCACCGGACTGGGGCCTCGCCCTGGGAATCAGCACGAGCGACTTCGCCGCCCGGGCATTCACCTGCGAACCCACCAGTCTGCAAAGCGTCCGCCGCTTCGTCCGCGAGACCATCAGCGCCTGGGGACTGAACATGCTCGCCGAAGACATGACGACGGTGGTCAACGAGCTGACGACCAACGCGGTGCGCCATGCACTGGACGGATGCGCAGAAGCACCCGGCAAGGCATGGCTGGGCATAGCCCGCACCGGCGGCGCCGTGGTGTGTGCCGTGACCGACCCCAGTTCCACTCCCCCGACCCGCCGCCATCCCGAACGCCTGGCAGAAGCGGGCCGGGGCCTCCTCGTCGTGGACGCCCTGACCGGTCACCAGTGGGGCTACGCCCAGACCGCCCCCGACGGAAAGACCGTCTGGGCCCGCCTCACCACCCCCCGCTGCTGACCCGCCCAGGTCCCCCGTGACTCGGACGGCAAGCCGACGACGGCCCGCGGCCGCGCCGTAAACGCTGGGCTGCGGCCAAGGCCCGTGAGCCGGGTCTTGGCCATGAACAACTGGTCGTCATGTCGCTCCAGTTGGTGAAATGGCGTACCAGGCCTGCGACTTCGCTCTGGGTTCCCGCCACCAATTGCCCCCTGGCTTCATGCGCGGTGATCCGGCGACGTGCGCGGACTCCGGTTGAGGCGGAGGCGGCACAGGGCCGACCGCTTTGCGCGGCGGGAACACCGCTACGGTGGGGCCGGTCCGTGCAGCCCGCGTGGTGCGGGTCAGCTCGGCGGTGGCCTGCTCCAGCCGCTCCCGGGTGTGCTTCAGCTCGTTCTCGACTCGCGCCAGCTCGTGCTGCACCTCCCTCATGGCGGGGCGAGCCTCGCCCTTGCGGTAGGCGTTCACGCGTTCCCAGGCGTGAGCCCAGTGCTGGAGCTGGTGGTCCGGAACGTCGCCGCAGTAGCGGACGAAGTTCAGCAGCAGGGCCTTGGCGGGCATGCGTCCTCGCAGAACGGCGTCGACGGTGCTCCTTGGCAGGAAGCTCACCCCCTGGACCACGGCTTTCTCCTCCATCTCCCGCAGCGTGGGGTTGCCGTTTTCCCGACGCAGGTGATTCATCGCGTGGACGAGCTGCCACGGCTCGGTGATGAACTGCGGCGGCAGCACCACGATGCGCCGCGCTCCGCGAGTACGGGCGGCCTCGTGCCGGTCGGCACTGGTCCACAGCCGCCTTGCTTCGCGAACGTCACCCCCGCACACGCGCGCGAACGCCTGTACGGTCTTCCACTTCGGAAGCCTCTCACCCTGCGCCGCCCTGAACAGGGTCGACTGGGAGACCAACAGGCCCGTCTCGTCAGCGGTCTGCGCCACCTGACTCCAGCTCAACCCGGACCGCTGGCGCAGCGACTCAAGCCACTGCGCCAGCGTCTCAACGGAGTTGTGCCCAGCCAGGGCGCCGTGCGTGCGCCCCATCCCTCGCTCGCCCCGCTACGCCTGGTGGGGAGAGAAGACGGAGACCAGGCCGCGGATCAGCTCCTTGGCCATCACCCCGCCGGCGACGACGGCCGTGACGGCCGCTTCGACGGGCATCCCGAATGCCGGAAGGCTCGCGGTGATGAGCAGGACGACCACCACCACGACCACCGCCGATGCCGGCAGCACCTGGCCGCCGGTACCGGCCTGGCCCTCGACACACAATCCTTGTGCGGGCGCGTTCTTCTTCAACTTGTCTGCCTCCTCCGCTCGTTGCGACTCGACACCGAGGCTCCCGCGCATCATCCGTCGGCTTTGCCGAGCCGACGTATAGGGGGCCTCGCGGTTACCATCGAGCCGCTCTACGATCTCCGGCAAGGCCGCACTCCCGCGCCGTTTCATCCTGTCCCGGCTTCCATGGAACGCTCCTCGGGCATCGCCGCAGGCCTCAGCAGCCGAGCGCCCGCAGGCGTGCCGACCGGCCGCCCCCAATTCCCGCTTCGACGGTGTATCAGGAAGTTGCCCTTCGGCGTCTCGAAGCCGAAGGTGTTGGCACAACCGATGCCGGGTGACACCCCACGTGTCATGGCCTAGGCCGCTCGGGCCATTTCGACGGAAGGAGACAGGTCATGAACATGCCGTTCACAGCAACACGGGCGAAGACCCGCCTGCCTCTGGCCTCGCCCACGCCCGGCCGGCAGTCAGGCGCGCCGTGCGCCCGCCCAGGCGGCGCGCACGCGTCCGCGGCCAGCCAACTGGCTAATCGATCATTTCATCTGCGGCTTCCCCGGCCGTTGCGACTCGACACCACAGGGGAATTCGGTCGTGCACTGTTGCCGCAGTCCACGGCCGCGGGCGGGGCCCGTCCGGCGACCCTCTGCAGCGAGCCCCGCCCAGTCAAAAACTCCGGAGGAGCGTGTCGGTTGCCACTGACGGTCGGCGGCCCCCGACGGACGGTGGTGAAGATGAGGGGCCGTGAAGCTCTGAAGGTCACCCTCGCCGCTGATGCCGCGCTCGATGGTCCAGCGTCTCGGTATCACCGTGAACCCGCGGATACCGGGCGGGCGTTGAACGGGGTGGACGTCGATGCCGAGGCGGGCGCCGTGGTCAATGACGGCGGTGCGGTAGCCGGCGTGGACCCAGGCCTTACTGATCGTTTCAGAATGCGGTGCGTAGCCGTCTCAAGCAGATGATGGCGCAGGCGAGTTGGAGGAGTCCCTGGTGGAGGTCGGCGCGTGTCTCGTAGCGGATGCGCAGGCGCTTGAACTGGTGCAGCCACGCAAAGGTTCTCTCTACCACCCAACGGGTCTTGCCCAGGCCGGAGCCGTGCGGGGCGCCGCGTCGGGCGATCTTCGGGACGATGCCGCGGACCCACAGGACTCGGCGGTACTTGCGGAAGTCGTAGCCTCGGTCGGCGTACAGGCTCAGCTCGGCCTGTGACGGGGGCGGCCGCGTCGGCCCCGGATGCGCGGAATCGCGTCCAGGAGCGGGATGAGCTGGGTGACGTCGTGCCGGTTGCCGCCGGTCAGCGAGACGGCGAGCGGGGTGCCGTGACGGTCAACGATCACATGGTGCTTGCTGCCGGGACGGCTGCGGTCGACCGGCGATGGCCCCGTGTGCGCCCCCCTTTGAGCGCCCTGACGTGCGAGCCGTCGATCGCGCAGTCATCCATGTCCAGCAGGCCGGCACGTCGCAGCTCGACGAGCAGTGCCTCATGCAGGCGGGGCCATACCCCAGCCTCGGTCCAGTCCCGCAACCGCCGCCATGAGGTGACCCCCGAGCAGCCGATCCGTTCGGACGGGACATCCGCCCAGGACACGCCCTTGCGCAGGACATACACGATCCCGGCCAGCGCAGTACGGTCGTCGACCGGCTTCCGTCCGGGAAACCGGTGCCGCCGCGGCGGCCGGGTCGGAATCAGCGGGGCTATCAGCTCCCACAGGTCATCGGGCACAAGATCGCTGCTCACGCCGGAAGCGTGCCAGAACAAAGAAGTTGAGGAGGCCGAATCAGCCCGGCACACTCGCCCGATGAGCCACAGCACAACGCCGGGCAGCTGGGACGGACCCTGGTACCACGTCCACACAGAGCAGTTCGAGGCCGCGTTCCTGCCGAATGCCGGCGAGGACTTGGAGTGCGTGGACAACGTCGACGTCTTCGTCGACCTCAAGGACGGCTCCCGGTGGAGCGCGACCATCATCACCCTGGCCCAGGTCGAGATCCTCATGAAGCGGTGGGCTGCCAGTGGGGAAGCCCTCGCAGGCCGCTACTTCTGGTGCTCGGACGGCCTCATCGTCCGCGATGCCGGCATCACCAACATGACCCAGGTCCTCGCCGGTCTGATCCAGAACGGCGAGTTCACACAGATCCTTCAACGCCTCGACGCCTGACAACTGCCCGGCCGCCAACCACTGCGTCAGTAACGGAGGCGAGCTTCGGCCCCGTCGATGCGCAGCATGCAGTTCTTGAGGACCTGCAACGAAGGCTGCTGGCTGTCAACCGGAACCAGTCTGAGCTTCAAGTCCTGCAACGGCTTGAGCACAGCTGCAGTCCGAGATCCGTCCGGATCTGGGCCCCTGAGGGCCGCCGATGCCTCGAACAATGCCCTCACACTCTCCCAACCTGGCCCCGCGCTGAAGCGCGCTAGGAAGAACGGCTGATCGCAGCCGTACTCACTGAGCTCGCCGATCAAGATGTCCCCCCTCAAGAGATGCCACTGCGTCATCAAGCGCCCGCCCATCACCGCCGAGTCGAAATCGCATCTTCGCAGTGCATAACCGCTTGGCCAAGCACCTCATTCTGAAACGATCAGTTAGTGATACGCGGGTGGGCAGCAGCGATGCGGGACAGCAGGTGGACGCTGGCGGCGGTGACCATGTCGGTCGTATGAAAGGCAGTACCGCCCGGGCTCTCCCCTCTTCCGATCGCCGTGCACCATACTCCCGGCCATGCACCTCGCATTCACCCTGGTGCAGGCTGCCGCCACGACCTTGGACGTGGCCTGGCTGTCCTTCGCGGCAGCGGTCGTCAGCGGCTTGGTGACGGTGGCCAACACCATATGGAAGACCAGGCATGAGAAGAAGATGGCTGAGCGGGCATCGAGACGTGAGGCCGAAGCCAAGGCGAGGGAGGCGTACGAGGCCTGCATCGCTGCCGTGGCCGACTTCTGGCTGGATCTCAGACCGTTGGCACAGGAGCTCGACTCCTTGCACGCCCATGGTGCGACGCCTGAGGGCGTGCGGCGTATCAATGACCTGCTCGGACGTGTTTCCGGTTCGCTGGCCTGGGCCAAACGTGCTGCCGATGTGGCTCGTCTGAAGGGCATCGGTTCCATGGCCGACCGGGCGGAGAAGCTCAAGGACGCACTGTCAGCGGTGAGTACGGAGGCGGACGCACAGCTGAAGGCGGCGGAGACACCGGGTGCGAAGCCTGACGAGGGCGCCTGGCGTCGGTCCCGCGACAGCCTTTCCACCGCCCTGGACCGCTTCGTGGAGCAAGCTCAGCTGGAGGGCTCTGGACCCACACGGTGAAGCGGCGCGGAACACATGGTCGTAGCAGCTTTGTCAGCTTTATGTCCGAGACGCGGTGGCGCGCTTGGGTGAGCGGAAACCGCGTCGCGGCGCCTGGGCGGTGGGGGAGATTCCGGCCTTAGCCTGATCTCCGGGCGGGCCCTGAGCCAGGAGGCGTGATGAACGCAATCACTCCATGTCCCCCGTCGCCGAACCCACCCGTGGTGCTGCCTCTGCCGAGCGGCATACCCGAGCTAGTGGGACGAACGGAAGAATTACAGCGGCTGATCGCCGTTACCCAGGCCCAGAACGGATGTCTGGTGCAGCTCGTCACGGGAATGCCCGGAGTCGGCAAGAAGGAACTGGCCTTGCGCGCGGCACGGATGCTCAGTGTCGGCTATGGCGAATCCCAGAACTGCCGGTACTTGGACCTTCGAGGGGACGACAAAGAAACGGCTGTCAGCGTCTGCGATGCGCTGGAGGCATTGCTGCTCGACCGAGGGACGGATCCGTGGCACATCCCGCCCGACGAGTCGCACCGGCAGCAACGCTGGCAGCGTGAGACGGAGAAGCAGGGCATCCTGCTGGTTCTCGACAACGCCTCCGGTGTCGAACAGGTCACCCCGCTGTTGCCGAGTTCCAGGAACTGCCTGGTCATCGTCACCAGCCGCTTCCGCCTCAAAGGGCTGAGCGTGAAGGAGGGTCCGGTCCGGCTACATCCCCTCACCTCTGACGAGGCGCTGGATATGTTCCGGATGTTGTCGACCCCTCCGGGAACGCGGCCTCGTGAGTTCTCCGCAGCCGACGAGAGCACGGTTCGCGAACTGGTCCGGTATTGCGGCCATCTGCCGCGGTACATCGCCGTGCTCGCCCGGACGCTGACGGATCACCCCACGTGGACGGTTCGCGACCTGAAGACCCGGTATCGCAGCACCGTCACGAAGGACGGCGAGTTCGCGGAGGGCGCTGCCTTCCACGTGGCGTACGAAGGTCTCTCGTCCGACGGAGCTCGGTCGTTCTTCCGCCATCTCGCGCTGAATGTCGGCGCGGACATCGACGTGTACGCGAGTGCCGCGCTGGAAGGCATCTCGTACGAGAAGGCCACGGAACACATCGACCTTCTGTACGAGGGGCACCTCGTCGAAGAGCACAAGGCGCGCTACCGCCTGAATCCGCTAGTCCGGGAGGCCATGGAAGCCCAGCTCAAGAGGGAGGACGGCGAAGCCGAATGCCGGATGCGGACGGCACGACTGCTGGACTACTACCAGTACACCGCAGAGCAGGCGGACCGGCTCTTCTCACCGCACGTCCGGCACCGGCTCAGCGTTCCGCTTCCCGTCCCTGCGGCCGTGCCAGACCTCGTCACGGCCGCCGATGCCCAGGACTGGCTGCGCGAGGAGCGGTCCAACCTGTTCTTCTGCGCGGAGCACGCCGCCCGCACACCAGGCGAAGAACTGCGTGTGATGCACCTGTCCGAGTCTCTGGCAGGATTCCTGGATCGCCGTGGACCCTGGCAGCAGGGTATCCGCCTCCATGCTCAGGCCGAGACAGCGGCCGCTCTTCCCGGCCATGAGCTGGAGCAGGCCAAGGCTTTGATCCGCGGGGCATTGCTGCGCACACGGCTGTCTCCCTCGATGTCCGAGTACGGACTCGCATTTGATCACCTGGAGAAGGCGATCGGCCTGTGCCGGATCGCCGAGCAGAGGGCCGGCGCAAACACCGAGCCGGTTTGGCGTGCGCAGGCGGCGGCGTACTTCCTCCAGGGACGCGTGAGCCTGAGGCGCGACGACAAGCAGACCGAGAAGCTGCTGCGGCAGGCGCTGCAGATCTACCAGGACCTCGGCGACCCCCTTGGCGCTGCGGGCCCCCAGCGGGAACTGAGTGTGCTGCTGCGGGCGACTGACATCCAGACGGCAAAGCAACTCGCCCAAGAGGCCAGGGACACCTACCGGACGGAGGGCTACCGGCTCGGTGAAGCCCAGGCGCTGGTCGCCCAGGGACTCATCGCACTGTTCCGGGGAGACGTGAAGGATTCCGCCGACCTGTTCGAGGAGAGTCTAGAGATCTACTCGTGCGAGGAAGAACACGTAGGGGAGGCAAACACCCTCATCAACCTGGCGGCGGCCCAGCGCCGCCTCGGACACTACGAACAGGCCGGTGAGACGGCACAGAAGGCGCGTGGCGTCTTCGAGGGAATCGGCGTGCCGCAAGGGGTGGCGAACGCCAAACTCGCCGTCGGGGAAGTGTTCCGGGTGACCGGAAAACTCAGGGAAGCGGCCACGATCTGCCAGGGAGCGGTCGACTCCTACCGGGGTCTGGGAGACACCCTGGGCCAGGCGGGGGCCCTCGACAGTCTCGGAGTCGTCCTGCGCCTGGTGGGTGAGTACGACAAGGCCGCAGAGACGCTCGAGAAGGCCAGGGCGTTGCACGAGGGGCGCAGTCGGCCCTTCGGCGAGGCCGAGACCCAATGCCATCTGGGCGTTGTCAAGCGGCTGATGGGGGACTACGACGAGGCGGAGGAACTGCTCACCGCGGCGCATGGCCTCTTCGAGACGACCGGATACCGGCACGGAGAAGCCAATGCCTTGCAACAGCTAGGTGCCGTCCGGCGGTTGAAGGCTGCCGAGACGGGCGACACCGAAGGCTTCCAAGAGTCCGGCCAACTGCTCGCCAAGGCGCTGAGTATCTTCTGCGAAATCGAGAACCCGCTCGGCCAGGCCAACGCCATCAGCGGCCTGGGGCTCCTCGACGGACACCTTGGCCATCACAAGTCCGGAGAGACGCAACTTCGGGACGCCCTGGGACGCTATCAGGCACTCAAGGACGACCTTGGTGAGGCCGAGGCGCTCAACAATCTCGCATGGCTCAAAGAGAACAGTGGCAGTCCCTTCGACGCCCTGCCCATGTACGAGCAGGCCGGACTGAAAGCCCGGGCGGTGGACAGCCCACTGGAGACAGGTCGAGCCCTCCTCGGAGCGGGCCGTTGCAAGAGGGTTCTCGGGCGCCGGACTGCCTACGGCGACCTCTCGCAGGCCTGGAACATCCTCGACGGCATCCGCGCCGCACAGCGACACGAGGCCGCGGAGGAGCTGGCTCTGCTGTGGAATGAGTCGAATAGGACGCGGCGCCTATGGAACTGGCTGCGATGGCGATGGCGGTGACTGTGGTGGTCACTGACGCGCGGGCCATTGGCCAGCCGGTAGGCGGCCGGGATCAGGGTGGGGATGCGGATGACCGGCCCCAGGAACGGGGGCAGGCCGGGCACGGGGCTGTCGTTGTCCGGACGCGGCATCTTCACCCGGGCCTTGAGCTGTCCAAAGCGTGCGGGATCCTGCCGAGCGCGGCGATCTGCATGTCACCGGCGACGAGTTCGGGCAGACCGCCATCGTGGCCGTTGCCTCCGAACCTCGGCTGCTGCCACGGCCAAAGGATCTCGCCGGTCGGGTCTGTCTCCTCGTACGGCAGTCGCCGCTTGGCGATCTCTATGTGGTCGGCGAACGCGTCGCAGGCTTTGGCGATCATCTTGCAGGCGGTGGGCAGGTTCGCCATCAGCGTCTCGTCCCCGCACACTTCACTGTGCGGCGGGTTCTTGCCGACGAGTCCGTTATGGGTGGGGCCGCCGCGGGCCGCCTCAAGGTGGGGCCAAGAACTCCGCCCTAGCCAGACTGGCGCGTGAGGTGCAGTCAGAACCCGACGGCTGCACACCGATGTCCGGGCCTTGAGGACTCTGGCCGAGAAGCTCTGCCGCGATCCGGCTTTCCTGCTTCCCGACTCTCCTGCTTCAAGAAGCCCCGGCCGACTTGAGCAGCGCGCCCGCACCATTGGCCATAACCTGATGGGCGAACGCGGCCTTGTCGAAAACCGTCTTCACGGCCTCCTTGTACACGGCAGCGAACGCCCGTCCCGCCTCGTCGTCGCCCGCCGTGCCCCGCTCTCGCCGAGTTCCACGGACAGCAGACTCAGCATGTTGTAGATCAGGTCACGCAGATCCGCCAGCGACCAGGACGCATCGACGACGTTCGAGGTCTGATGCCGAGGATCCAACGACCCTCCCCGCCGAGCCTGACACGCCTTCACGGAACCGTACACGGTTGCGAATCGGTGCCGCGACCACGCCGATGACTCCGCGTCACATGATGCGCGACGGTGAGGTCTCGTTCACGGCGCTGCCGCGACCTGCGTATTCGCGCCGTGAGGGGGGACGGCTGCCCGCCTGTGTGACTTACCGCCCGTGCGGGTGAGTTGACGACGAACACCGGGCGCGCCGGACACCGGGCTCGCTACGAAGATCACAACCGTCTGGGACCTTTGAAAAGGAGCCTCGTGCGTTCCACTCGCACCGTACGAACCGTGGCCGCCGCGCTGGCCGCGCTCACCGCCCTCCTGCTCACCCCCACCACCGCCCAGGCCGACCCCCGCGACACCGTTGTGCTGCCTGTCCGTGACGCCCTGGCCGCGCTCCCTGTGCGAGACGAGGACCGCACCGGCTACGAGCGCTCGAAGTTCCGGCACTGGATCGATGCCGACCGCGACGGCTGCAACACCCGTCAGGAGGTACTGAAATCCGAGGCCGTGGTCGCTCCGGAGCAGGGCCCCAACTGCACCCTGACCGGAGGCGAATGGTTCTCGCCGTACGACGACACCTACTTCACCGCCGCTCGCGCGCTCGACATCGACCACCTGGTCCCGCTCGCCGAGGCCTGGGACTCCGGCGCCTCCGCCTGGACGGCGAAGGAACGCGAGGCGTACGCCAACGACCTCGGGGACGCCCGCGCGCTGATCGCGGTCTCCGCCGCCAGCAACCGCTCGAAGGCGGACCAGGACCCGGCCACCTGGCAGCCGCCGGCCGTCGGTTATCGCTGCACCTACGCCACCGACTGGGTGGCCGTCAAAACCCGCTGGCGCCTGGCGATCGACCCCGTCGAGCAGGCCGCGCTCGCCAAGATTCTGCGCGCATGCCCGAACACGGCGATCGAAGTAACCCTCGCGCTATGACCAAGGATCCGGCCCGCCGCTACAGGGGAAAGCAGCGGGCCAAGACCGCCTCCACCGTGGCACAGCCGCGCACGTACCGCATGCCGTGACGCCGAGGTGGCCCCTGTCCGCTTTGCGGACCTCGACATGTAGCTGGGCAGGGCCCAACTAGGACGCCGCGACACGTTAGGGGACGGCACGCACACTCACTCGCGGCAATTCCGCCTACGCAATGGCGGTGCGTCGCCTTCATGCACATCTTCAGCATCGCGCAACAGTGATCGCACGGCAGTTCAGCAAGGCCACGCCGTACTGACGGGGCCACCTCATGAGGGTGAGCATGAACGTCCGTCTCTCATGAGGCCGGACGAGCCCCGACGAACACCCCGTCCTGCGCTCGGCAAGTGGCCGCCCAACGGTGGAACCGGACGGCACTATCGATGCTCTCCAACCGGCCGTGCAGAGCTGACCCTATCCGGCTCGTACAAGCCCCAAGGGCTCCGCAGGCTACGTCTCGGTCAGGCGGATTCCCGCAAGACCAAACGCGTAGGAGTGATCACTGAGGTCGGATCACGGTCGTGGCTCTGGGCGTGGCCCGTCTGCTTGAACAGCAGACGGGCCATCAGGCGTCCCATGCCTTCGATGTCTTGATGCACCGTCGACAATGGCGGATCCGTGGGCTCGGCGAGGGAGTCGAGGCCGTCGAAGCCGATGACTGCGACATCCTGGGGCACTCTGAAGCCGCGTTGTTTCAGAACACGCAGCACACCACAGGCCATCAGGTCGGAGGCGACGAACACCGCGTCCAGGTCACGGCACCGGTCCAACAACAGGTGCATGGCGTCTGCTCCGCCCTGCAGAGTGAAGTCCCCTTCCGCAATCAGTTGGGGCGGGCTGTCGGGGAGAACATCTCGGTATCCATCCAAACGGTCGACTGCGGCCGCCTGGTTCAGTGGACCAGTGATCGTCGCGATGCGCTCCCTTCCGAGGGCGACCAGATGGCTGACGGCATCGCGGGCCCCTGCGCGATTGTCGGCATCGACGTAGGCGTACCTGGGGCCACCATCGTCCGAGCCGAAGAACGGGCGACCGCCGAAGACAGCGGGCAGGCCCATCCGGCTGACCATTTCCGGGAGCGGGTCGTCAACGCGCAGCGAGAACAGCAGCGCGCCGTCGACATGCCCGCCGCCCAGGAAGTTGCCGACGCGTGGATAGTCGTCCGGTTCCTCGATCAGAAGCAGCACCGACTGCGCACCCTGCTGCACGAGTTCCTGGCGGATACCGCGCAGATGGCGGTCGAAAAACGGGTCGACGAACAGCCTGTTCTGGGGCTCAGTCACAACGACGGCGACCGCGTCGTTGCGGCGGGTGACCAAACTTCGGGCAACCTGATTGGGTACATAGCCGAGTTCGGTGACCGCCTTGCGAATGCGCTCGGCGGCTGCAGGGCTCACCCGAGGCAAGCCGTTCATCACGCGCGAAACCGTCGATCGCGACACTCCAGCCGCACGCGCCACGTCCTCAAGTGTGGGGCGCTGTGAGGGCAGGCGGCCGGTCAAAGGCGTCCTCCGGTACGTAGCAGTTCCTCGAGCACCCGCTGAGCGCGGTACCCGTCCTCGAAGTCTGCCAGAGTTCCCATCTGGGCGGACGTGGTTACTGCGGCGGTCCAGTCGTGAAGTTGGGCGAGGAAGGTGTCTGCCCAGCCGGCTACTTCTCCGCTGGGGTCCTCCAAGTAACTGGTCCCGAGGGCCTTGAGCTGTTCCCAGTCCACGCCGGTGCGCAAGTGGAAGACCGGGCCGTCCTGTGAGTTGTACGAGAAATCGCCAAGGCCTCCGGTCACCGACAGAGTGAGTCCGGCTTCCTCGGGCTTAGAGGACTTCGATGCGGTGAGTGTGAAGGACGGGCCATTCGCGAGTCGGCCGCTGACAAAGGTGTGATCGTCCACCTTCACCTGGCGGCTTCCCTTGGTAGCGACCTTGGTCTGTAGTGCGACCTGGCAGTTGGGCAAGTCCACTGGGCTGCTGAAAAGGAAGTAGAGCAGGTCGATCAGGTGCACGCCGAGGTCACCGAGCGCACCGCTGGTGAATCGTTCCTGTAAACCGTCGCGCCAGGTAAATTGCTTCCGGGTGAGCGCACTGGTGCGTTTGAAGGCGACGTTGACGTGGAGAATTCGGCCGAGTTCCCCGCTCTCGATGCGAGTTCGGAGTTCCCTCATCACAGGAAGGTAGCGGTAGTTGAACCCCACAGCGCACACACCGTTTGCCTCCATGGCGCGTGTGCGCATCTCGGCAGCCTGCGTGAGCGAGACGGCCATGGGCTTTTCACACAGCACGCTTGTGCCGTGTGCGATTGCTTGGCGCGCATGCTCGGCGTGGGTTCGGTTGGGCGAGGCTACGACGACGCCAGTGGACGCCGCGTAGAGGTCCTCGGGAGATGCGAACGCCGTGGTTCCGACGAGTCGGGCCAACGTCTGCGCTCTGTCGGGGTCCACGTCGTAGACGCCCGCCAGGTCTGCCTCTTCGGCGGCCGTGACCGCTTTCGCATGCATCCGGCCAATACCGCCGGCGCCGATGATTCCTACGCGCATTACTGCAGAACCTCCTGGAGCTCAAACAAGATGGCATCCGCGTAGCTCTTCGTGGACACGCGAGGGTGGAGGCTCCTGGCTTCCTCAGTGCAGTTGCCGACCAGGACTCCATGGCCGACCGCGGTCAGCATGTCCAGGTCGTTGCCGCTGTCCCCGAAGGCGAAGGATTTCGCAGGGTCCACGCCGTACCGTCGGCAGATGTAGTCGACCACCTGGCTCTTGCCACAGTTGCCGGGGAGGAAGTCGACGTCGTAACAGTCGTCGGGATCGCCAGTGAGCGGATTGCAGCGGCTGAGATACACGCCCAGCGAGAATCTGCGCGCAGTCCGTCTGATCAGGGCGAGATTCTGGGCATCCTGTTCAGGGCCTCTGGTCCGGTAGTAATGACTGATCACCCTGCTCTCAGGGCCGCGGTTCAACTGCGGGCGGAGTGGCACCCCCAGGGCGCCCAGTTCCTGGACGGCCCGTGTCGCGTGGCCGCGGATGTATGCGGCGTCGGGGAGGCTGTGCTGCCACTCCGCTGCCAGACGCGGGCCGGTCTCGTCGACCGCATACAGTTCGGTGCCGAGGGAGCAGGCCATGAAGTGCGGCAGCACCCGAAGAGCATGCGTGTCGGATTTGCGTAGCACGGAATCCAGGGAACTGCCGGTCACCCATCCGAACAGCAGGCCGTGCCGTCGGCTCGCATGTTCCAGCCAGTCCTCCAGCGCCGCTCGGGACGACACCTGGTCTGGTGTGCTGGCATGTGCCAAGTACGTTTCGTCGAAGTCGGAGAAAACCACCGTATGGACGGTGTCGGGCATCGGAAGCGCACGGGTGTCAGTGGGTTGCGCGGAAGGCGGCATGCAAGGCCTCGATCACTCGATCCTGTTCGGCCAGTGACAGGTTGTTGTGGAGCGGTAGGTGCACGACGGTGGAGTGGAGCCTTTCCGTCGACGGGAGCGATACGTGCGCGAAGAGCTTCCGGTGCAGTGGCGTCTGCTGATGGTGGGTGAGCACTGGGTAGTAGATGTCCGTCTCCACCCTGCTGAGCGAGCGCATGTGTGCGCGGACCGCGTCTCTCACTTCGCGTCCGGCGGCCACCTGAAGGCCAAACAGGTGCCAGCTGTGGTCCTGGACGAAGGCAGGCAGGACTGCAGCGCCGTGTGGTTCCAGGTCCCCCAGGCAGTCGAGGTAACGCTTAGCGAGAAAGGTCCGGCGGTAGGAATTGAGCGTCAAGCGCGGCATCAACCCCAGGGCGACTTCTGCAGTCGCATTATCGATCCTCGTGTTGAGACCGAAGGTCTCGTCCTTGACGTTCTTCTGCTCGGGATCGAAGCCGTGATACGCGAGCTTCCGTACTCGCGCGGCGAGTTCGGTGTCGCGCGTAACGACTGCGCCAGCCTTCCCGGTGAGCCCGAAATTCTTGTAGGGGTTGAAGCTGAGCGCTGCCGCGTCCGAGTGCACCCCGACACCCGTTACGCCGATCGCCTGACAGGCGTCCTCCACCACGGATAGGCCGTGGCGGCGGGCGAGGCCGACGAGGGCAGGGATGTCGGCGAATCGGCCGTAAAGATGGACGGGCAGGATCGCTCTCGTCCTTGAGGTGATGACGGCCTGGGTCTGAGCGGGGTCGAGTGTGTGACGTACCGGATCGACGTCGGCAAGGACGGGTGTAGCCCCGCAGGCCCACACCGCGTTCTCAGTTGCCGCGAAGCTGTTCGCTGGCACGATTACCTCGTCCCCTTGGCTGACACCGACTGCCCGCAGGGCGGTGATCAGGGCATCGGTACCGCTACCGGTTGCTACGGCGTGCGGCAAGCCGAGGAAGTCGGCCAACGCGGCCTCGAAGCGGGCCACAGCGGGACCGCTCGTCAGCTGGCCCGTGGCCACGGCGCGGGCGAAACGCTCGATGACTGTACGTTGTTCAGCTGGAGTCAGCAGTCGTTCCCTGGGCAGAAACGGGACTCCTTCTCCGGCAGCCAGCCGGGGCTCGAGGGTGAAGATGGAGTCGGGATGGGCCGGATCGAGTCGTCCGGCGTCTTCGGCGAGAACTGCTTCCAGCGCACGGTTGGCGAGACTCGGAGCGCACCGGCGTTGCGAAGTTCGGCGCTGCTGTACGTCAATCACCAGTTGGGCAAGGCTGGTGCTGTCTCCGGTGATGATCTCGCTCGGAGTGGCAGACACCAGGCTCACGCTCCCGTGGCACGGTCGAGGGGGGCGACGCAACCGAAGGTCTTCTCCACTTGCTTGAGCAGGTGCTGGTCAGGCTGCTTGAAATACAGCAGCTCCCGCCCAGTTCTCAACGTCTGTACTGCCAGCGGCAGATCGCGGTCATTCGTGGTGTCGATCACGACCAGGTCGTCGGTGGCCCCTCTCTGTGCGATCTCATGTACGGCCTCGGTGACGCGCTCCTCGTCGATGACCAGTACCTCGTACGTTCGCCCGAGGGGCAGTCGGCCGGCGAGGGCACGGCAGGCGAATTCAAAGCGGAGATACGCCTCGAACCAACTGGGTCCGTCCGCGCGATCGGGGTCGAAATAGGGGTCGAGAACCCACTGCAGCCGGACTTCGAGCTCCGGATGCTTGGAGGTGAAATAGGCGAAGTTCTCCCGCCAGTCGGCATGTCGCTGTCGGTTGGACTCGGGGTGGAACTGGTGGTAAACGCGGGAGTACCGGTTGAACACAGGGGTCAGGCCCTGCCGGTGTAGACGGTAGCCGAGTTCGACATCCTCGAAGCTCCACTTTCTCAGGTTCTCGTCAAATCCTCCGACATCGAGCAGGTGCTGTTTCCGGACCGAGGAGTTGCATCCGTACAGGAAGTGCCAGCCGGTGGCAAGGTTGGGGAGATTCTCCGAGAGGGCTGCTGCGACCTCCCAGCGTTCGTCCGGCTCGCTCACCGGGGGAAATGCGTCCAAGGTGAAGGACCGCTGCAGCAGGTCGACGTCAACTTTCCCTGGTGCCAGATAATCCCGGAACCCGATGACGAATACGTCGGGATGGGCACGGTGGCAGCGAATGTGTTCTTGCACGAAGAGCGGGTCGACGAGTTGGTCTCCGTCCACGAAGACAATCAGCTCACCCTTCGCCGCGCGTATGCCCGCATTGCGGGCGGCCGAGCGGCAGGAGTTCTCCGTACGCGGCAGGTACAGGCGCTGAATGGGATACGTGAGAAGCAGGTAATCGACGGCCTCGCCGGTGCCATCGGTGGAACCGTCGTCGATCAGGACGACTTCAAATTCGTCCCCCTTTTCGAGCTGCTGATGATTCAACGACACCAAACAAGATGTGACAAGATCCATGGAATTATAGGTAGGGATGACAAGGCTGACTTTCACGGATCTCTCCGAGGGGGAGCAGAAGGAATGATGCGTGGCTGGATTTTTCAGCTGCCGGCGACGGATGAATCCTGCGGCTGCTGAACGATTTTGCAGAATCTGTCCAGCGCGGATAGGTAGCGCCACCGAACACCGAGCAGTAGAGCCCGCAGATTCTCGTCCACGGCCATGGCGATCATGACTCCGATAATGGCCAGACCGAGAGGAAGCGAAAGAATGTAAGCCAGTGGAATGAACACGCCCCAGAGCACCAGAATTCCGGTCGCTGCTGGATAAGTGACCTGACCAACGGCGCGCAGCGTGGCGGCCGTGGTCATGATGAGCGAGGAACCCGGAAGGTAGAGCAGCCCGCACCACAATAGTGTGCGTCCGGCTTCGGCGACCGCCGGGGAGTCAGTGAACCTGTCCATGATCCAGCGGCTGGAAAGGGCGGCCATCAGCGCCAGTCCGAGTGCTGCTACAACCCCCACCAGGCGGGTTGCGCGGGAGATGTGTCGAATGCGGTCTGTTTCACCGGCGCCGGCGAGATGCCCGATGGCAATCTGCAGTCCTTGCGACAGTGCCGACGAGAACATTCCGATCATGTTGGTGATGCTCAGCGTGTACATCCGTGCTGCCAGCTCGTCCGTGCCGACAGCGGCGATGATCCGAGTGGTGGAGATCTGCGCAGCCTGCCAAAAAGCCGGCTCCAACATGGTGGGCAAGGAGAAGGCGACGAGGAGCGCAGCGTGGTCTCGCCATCGTTGGCCGCTCGGAGGGGGTAGGAAACGAATGCGGATCCGAGCGAACACCAGCCACAAGCTGAGCAGCAGTCCGGCTGCGGTGGCCAGGGCTGTCGCCAGAGCGACCCCCCGCACACCCCAATGAGGGCCGCTGGGCAGGAAGACCAGCACGTAGATGAGGGCAACGTTGGCGACGTTGGTGAACATGCCGGCAAACATGCCGACGCGCGTGAACCCGTTCGCCGCCATGACTCCGCCGAACATTGCCACCAACGAATGCAGAACGCACGCACCACCGACAATCTGCAGGAAATTTTTACCGTACGTGAGCGATTGTCCATCCAGTCCCAGTAGCCGCGAAATATCTCCGGCCCACGTGAACAGGGCGCCACTCGCTGCCACGCCCAGCAAGACATGCAGAATCAGGGCCACGGAATAACATTCCTGGACCTTCTTCATTTTCCCTTGGCCGAGCATTCTCGCATAGACCAGGCCACTCCCCTGCCCCATGAACGAGAACATCATCAGCACAAATGTGGTGACCGTATTGACCGATCCGACGGAAGCGGCCGCCGTATCCGATATCCGTCCCAACACCCATACGTCCACCAGCCCCATACAATAAGTGAATGACAGCTGCAGAAAAATGGGCCAGCTGAGGGAAAATACGCCAAGGTTCGCCTTTGGTGGCATTTGGTGATCTCTCTGTTCCCCCGCACCAGAACGGATCCCACATAGGAAATGTGCGAACGACTGAATTAAACGGGATGTTTGATCGCGAGGAATGGGTCCGCTTCCCCGGCCGATGTGCTCGGCGGTCTCGGCCTCGATCAGTTCCTGCAGCATCCGCTCGGCCACAGTGTGGACGAGCTAGATTCCATCGGTCGAGCGTAGCGACTCCAGCCGGCGTATCAGGTCAGGTTGAGACAGGGCCATCGTGCACTCCATCCGCTTGAACTGGCGTTTTAGCAGGGGGAGTTGCACGATGGCCCGCTCCTTGTTCAGAAAGCGGCCACCCGCGTCAGGTGTGCGCCCCGGACAGACGCCCGTGCATTCCCACACCTTGATCGGCTACACCATCACGTGAGACACCATCGGACTGCGTGGAACTCGCTGAATCTGCACAGCCGTTCCGGATCCCAGTCGTAGACGCCTCACGGGACAGGGTCTGGGCGGTTCGGCATGGTCGCCATGTAGAAGTCTGCGACGTAGCCGCGCCCCAGGAAGGCGATATGGGTGAGCTGGGACTCGAGTTCGCCCATGGCTACCTCCCGGGTCTGGTGCGAGCCATGTATGGACGGCGCAGCGTGATCGTTCAGTCGGACAGAGCGTCCAGGGAAAAGTCGGTCAGTGAGGTGACCTGCTGGCTTGCTCCCTGGTACGCAGCGTCGAAGGCAACCGCGTTGGGAACGGCGATGCAGTCGATTCCAGCATCCGCGGCCGCCCGGACTCCGGTTGGCGAATCTTCGAAAGCGAGTGCCTCGTTCGGGGACACCCCCAGCGTGTGCAGGGCGAGTAGGTAGGCGTCGGGGGCCGGCTTGGTTCGGGCGACCATGTCTCCGGTCACGACTGCTGTGAAGAAGGGGCGCACGTGCAGGCGTGACAGATGGGGGTGGACCCACTCGCGGCGGGAGCTTGAGACGACAGCGCACATGACGCCGAGTCGCTCGGCCTGTTCCAGGAGGTCTGCCACGCCTGGTCTGAGGGGTTCGGCCTGGCTGAGTTCGAGTTTCCTTTGGCGGCGTTTGTCGAGCGCCCGTGGCCCCAGCGGCTGCCCGATCCTGGCGGCGAGATCAGATGCTGCGAGGTCTTCTCCGTGCGCGTTGCCGGCCATCGTTCGCCACAGGCTGGGGGGGAAGGTCTGCCCCATGGCGTCGTAGGTCTCCTGCCAGGACCGGAAGGCTGCCCGCTCCGTGTCACAGATCAACCCGTCGAAGTCGAACAGAAGAGCCTTCGGGTTCACATGAGCCTCCCTGACGAGGCAGGCTTGTCAGCACTGCCGCTGTCGTTGCCACTACACCTTGGCCGGGAGGGGTTCCAGGGACTCCAGCTCAAATCCCTCGTCCGCCTGAATCGGCGCAATCAGCCGGCGTCCGACGATCTGGGGCAGCAGGTAGGGCGGAAGGCCGTCGCCGGGCGACTTGACCAGCACGTCGCTCTCCTGCAGGACGTGTCCTGCTTCCAGGGCTCGGGCCGCGACGAGCTTCTTGCCCATCTTCTGAATGGCCGCTTCCTCGTTGCCGCCGACCGCCTTCGCGGGTGAGCCGATGGCCTGGTGGGTGCGCTGCAGTCCAGAAACCAGCTCAGCCAGTTGGGCAGGGTCGAGTGAGAAGTGGTGATCGCTGCCCGGGCTGCTCTGGTCGAGCGTGAAGTGCTTCTCGATCACCCGTGCGCCCAGCGCGTAGGCGATCCAGCTCAGCTCAGGGCCGAGATCGTGTCCGGAGAAGCCGACCACGACGTCGGGGAATTCCTCTTGGTAGGTGTTGATCACCGAGAGGTTCAGGTCGGCCGGCGCTGCCGGGTACACGGCGGTGCACTGCAGGAGCGCCAGCCGGGAGTTGTGTTCCAGGACGGTCTCGCATGCCCTGCGGACATCGTCCATGCTGCCGCCTCCCGTGCTCACGATGAGCGGCCGCTGGGTCTTGGCCGCGTAGGCCAGCAGCGGAGTGTTGGTCAGGTCGGCGGAGGCAATCTTGATGGCGGGCAGGTCGTGTTCCACGACGAAGTCGACGCTGGGAATGTCGAAGGCCGTGGAGAAGAAGTCGAGTCCGAGCTCCTTCGCCACCTGGCTCAGATGTGAGTACTCGGCGTGGCCGAATTCCAGGGCCTCGCGGTGCAGACCGTAGGTTGCTCCGTAGCTGTTCCGGCCCGTGTAGGGGCGGTTGTACATCTCCTTGGTGAAGAGGTCCTTGTTCTCGCGCTTCTGCAGCTTCACCGCCTGGGCGCCAGCCGCGGCCGCGGCACGGAACAGTTCTTCGGCCTTGTCGAGGCTCCCCTCGTGGTTGTGACCGATCTCAGCGATCACGTAGGCCTGTGTGGAGGCGGATACGTGGTGCCGGCCTATGGTCAGGTGTGCCATCGGACTCTCCAGTCTTGTGTGCTCAGTGTTGGCTGTTGATCGAGCGCTTGCGTTGATCGCGTTCAGGCGGCTACGGAGCGGACCACAGCCAGGAGTTCGTCACGCGCCTCCTGGTCAAGGCCGTGGAGGGGGGACCGGACCCGGTCCGTGGCGATGACACCGGCCGCGGCCAGGATCGCCTTGATGCGAACGATGAATTCGACCTTGGGCGCCGAGGTCGCCATGATGGCGGGAGCCAGCTGCGCGTACAGGGCGGTGGCCCGCTTGAGGTCACCCTCGAGGTGCGCTGTGTGCAGGTCGGAGAGTGTCTTGGGCTCGAGGTTGCCGATCGCCGTGGCGCTTCCCAGGGCGCCGTTGCGCAGTGCGGCAAGCAGAAGCATGTCGTCGCCGGCGAAGGGCGTTACCGTGGGCGCGGCCTTGAGGATTTCCGCCGAACGCTGGGGGTCGGGGGTCGCGACCTTGACGTACTGGGCGTTGGGGGCCTGCGCGGCGACACGCGCAATGGTGTCAGGTGTGATGCTGACCCCGCCTGCGCCGTCGTACAGCATCGCGGGGATGTCCAGCGCGTTGAGGATGGCGGTGAAGTGGATGACCTGTGCCTCGGGCGACTGGTCGAAGTACATGGGCGGCACCACAAGGACGCAGTCGGCGCCCGCGGCTTGTGCTTGAAGACCCAGTTCGATCGCGTTGGCGGTGCTGTCCGCTCCGATTCCGACCGTCACTGGCACACGGCCATCGACGGTCTGCACCACGTGCTTCATGACCTGGACACGCTCTTGGGTGGACAGGGCGAAGAATTCCCCCGCGCTGCCCAGGGCGATCACTCCGTGTACGCCGCCTGCGAGTACGTATTCGGTGAGCGACGTCAGTGAGGGAAGGTCAAGTTCCCAGTCCGCGTCGAACGGCGTGACCAGCAGCGTGTTAGCTCCGGACATGCTCAGTTCCATGGTTGCTCCTGAAGGTGAGAGGTGGAGAGGCGGTCCGCCAGCAGGTGGTGCGTTGTCGAGCGCAGCCACGCTCGAAAGCGGGGGTTGTAGGCATCGGCATGGGCGGTCGTCTCTGTGGTTCCGTCAAAGAAGAGGCCCGTGCGGGTGGAAAGCGAGGGGTTGGTGACGGCCTGCACGACTGCGTCTGCGCCTTGCTGAATCGAGGTCGTTGGTGAGACTCCGCTGTCGCGGACCATGGCGGTGTCCATGCGGGTGGCCGGGTGCACGCAGTGCACGGCGATGCCGGAGTGCTGGTGCTCGTGTCCCAGGTCGAACGTGCCGGCAGCCAAGGCCATCTTCGAACGCTGGTAGGCGCTTTCGCGTGTGTAGTGGTTCTCCAGCTGCACGTCGGTGGTATCGAAGGGACCCTGGTTCGTTGAACCCACGTTGACGATGCGTGCCGGGCGGGAGGCCGCCAGCGTCGGCATCAGAAGCGTGGCCAGGAGCATGGGCGCCAGGTAGTTCACGGCGAGCCTGAGCTCGTACCCGTCTTTGCTGATCTGCCGACCTTCTCCGAGGGGTCCGTAGCCCACCCCGGCGTTGTTCACCAGGACGTCCAGGCGGGGATTTTCCTGCGCCACGGTGTCGGCCAGCGACCGGACTTCGTCCAGCGATCCCAGGTCTGCCTGGTAGAGCCGCAGGTTTTCCTGAGCGGCGCCGTGTGCCAGGGCTGCCAGCTTGTCGCTGTGGCGTCCGTGAGCCAGCACCGTCCAGCCGGCATAGAGGAATCGATTCGCCAGATGCTCTCCCAGGCCGGACGTCGCACCCGTGATGAGGATGGTCGGCATCATTTCCTTCCGATCGGCCGGGCTTCACGCATTTCCGCTCCGGACTTCTGCGTCCGGGCTCCGTGAGCGAGCAGAAGAGTTGCCGCGAGGCATGAAAGGACGGCGATGAAAAATATCTCGGAGGTATATCCAGGGACGAGCAGTGGGGCAAGAATCCCAAACATCGATCCCACTTGCACCAACACCATATAGGCGATGGCACCGTCCTTGATCCCGGCCGGTAATACCTCTCCCATGAGGACAATGGCGAGGCTTTGGAAGCCAGCGGTGAATGGAGCATAAGCAATCTGCGCCAACAGCAGCCACGGATAGCTACCACCACAGGCGAGCGGCACAAAAGATACCGCCCCTATCAGGGCCACCACAACAAGCCCTTTTCTACTTCCCGTCTTGTCCGCAAGGAACCCGATTGCCAGGAGTGCAGGAATCTCTACCACTGAGGTCAGGGCGATCAGCGTCGAGATCTTTGATTCGGATATTCCATTTGAGACTGCATAGAGGGGAAGGTAAACCTGGCGCAGGTTATCGACGGATCGAAGCAAGAGAACAGCGGACGCCGAGGATATAAGAATACCCAGCGCTATGCGCGCGCGGTCCGCATCATCCTTAGTGTGTTTCTGGTCGGACTCAGTGTCAAGTCCTTCCTTCCTGGGCAACCAGGCCAGGATGGCGTTCAAGACCGCCACTACAGCGGCTACTCGCACCGGTGTGACGCTCTCGTTCAGTTTGATTGCGAGGGAAAACAGCCCGAGCCCGCCGAGGTATCCGACGACGCAGAGCGTGCGAGCTGTGCTAATTCTGCGCGAGGCCGACCCGGTCCCCGAAGCGGCAATGGAAATGTACTGCGGATAGTTCACAGTGCTGCACACGATCGTCAGCCCCAGCAGGTAGTCGAGCCCCGCTGGGTGCGCCAGCGACATTCCCCACATTCCTGCTGCCGCCATCGCAGAATTAGCGGATATCCCACCCCTCCGGGACCCGCGGCGGATCATCCATCGCCCCAGCGTCAAATTGAGTGCAGCAGACCCCAGGGCGTTGAGGACGAAGAAGAGGGCAATATGCGCTTTTGAAGCGCCCAGCCCGTCGAGATGAAGGGCCAGGCCGACGGACATGAGTGCAGCGAATGCCGAGTTGAGCAAGAGGCCGACAGCAACGTAGATTGCCGTTGCATCCATGAAACGGGACCGCTGAATGGACTGTGATGATGCCGATGCCGGCATCCTCTAGCCCTCCTGGTTTCGGACCGTGTCGGCGTATCGGTCAATCCGCCCGATTTCCGAGTCCTTCGGCCAGGTCATGAGGGGAATGTGCGCATTGACGACCTTGCCGTCGACCAGGCTGGACGACGAGGGGTGGTAGAGGTGGATCAAGCGGTCGTCGTGGCGATCGAGGGGCGCATTGACACTGAGTCGCAGCGCGAAGTCCGTGTCCTCCCCGCCCCAGCCCTCGTACCGCTCGTCCATCCCTGCGACCCGGTCGAACGCCGTGTGGCGGATCCACATGCACAGGCCCGGGGGTCGCCGGACCAGGAAGCCTCGCAGGCGTTCCTCTGCCGGAGCGGCAAGCCGGCGTTCGAGCCGATCGCTCAGCGCAGCCCCGGTCGCCTGCGGGTCCAGGCAGAACATCTCGCGGTAGGGCAGGAGTGCCTGTACGCCGGGGCGCAGGAACCTCTCCATATTCCGTTCGATGAAGTCACGGTCTGCGAACACGTCCGAGTCCAGCATGCAGATCACATCATGGTCGCCGGGTGAATTGCGCACCCCTGTGTTGATCGCCCACGAGCGGTTGAAGGGCCCGACGTGGGGGGCGAAGAGGTAGTTGTCAGCGAGCGGCTCGAGGAGGCTCTTCCAGCGAGGTTTCTCATCGCATTCGACGACCGTCACGTCGTAATGATCGCGCGATACGGATTGGTCGGCTATGGCCTGCAGGCAGGCTATTATGTTCCGAATCCGATATCCGGTGTCACTGCTGTCCCGGAACGGGACGACGACGAGGACCGAGGCTCCCTCGCCCGTACCGGTGGCGGCAGGAGGGGCCGCTATTTTTCGGACGTCGTCCAGGCTCAGCTCGGGAGTTCCCGGGTCGTACGCGTTTCCTGCGTAATACCCCAGCCTTGAATTGCACTCCCCCCTCCAGGCGATGCTGAAGAGGTCACGAACGGCATCCGGAGACCTGTCGGCAAGACGGCACAGGTCACGCTGCAGGTCAGCGTACGCTTTGCCGTCACCCGGATTCTTTCGGAGCCTGGTCGCGCTTTCGGACACTTCCAGGTCGGAAATATCGGCGAGCGACTGACTGACGGGTTCAAGCCACTCTCGGGACCATTTCCAGAAGACGATTGCCGCGCCTTTAGCTGCGATATCCTCCCAGACAACGATGCTGTCCGCAACAGCCTTTGCCAGCGTTCGAGTATCATTCGGCATGAGTTGCACCACGGTGAACCCCGTTCAACGAGTCGGTGAAGAGAGTGCCCGGAACTCCGTCATCGGGAGTCCGCGCCTGTGCACATGAGCAGCGGATAAGCGGAGCAGCACTCCTCCAGATCCAGAGGCGCTTCATTCGACGCTTCAATTACGCTAGCTCAGATGATCACCAGCGTGCAAGCGCTTTCATGTTAACTTTCTCCCCTCCTCGATTCATTCGCATGACCATCCTTGACCGTCCACAAGCGCAGGTTCTAACGTCGAGATCATGAGTGATGAACGCAATCGCGTACGAAAAGCGGTCGTACCTGTCGCGGGACTCGGAACCCGTTTTCTTCCCGCGACGAAGGCGACGCCCAAGGAGATGCTGCCGGTCATTGACAAGCCGGCGATCCAATATGTGATCGAGGAGGCCTCGTCATCCGGGATCAGCGACGTGCTCATGATCACAGGGCGGAACAAGCGTCCGGTGGAGGATCACTTCGACCGCGCATACGAACTGGAGGACGTGCTGGTCGAAAAGGGCAAACTGTCAGCACTCGAGTCGGTCCAGGCGTCTTCTCGACTGGCCGATGTGCACTACGTACGCCAGGGCCAGCCGCTGGGTTTGGGGCACGCGGTGCTGTGTGCCAAGCCGCATGTCGGAGACCAGCCCTTCGCCGTGCTCCTCGGAGACGACCTCATCGATCCTCGGGACCGGCTGTTGGAGGTGATGATGGATGTTCGCCAGGAGCTGGGCGGAAGTGTTCTTGCCCTGATGGAGGTCGACCCGGCGCAGATCCATCTGTACGGCTGCGCATCCGTGCAGCGGGTGCCGGGCAGTTGGGCCGAGGACCGGGACGTCCTGGAGATCTTGGATCTGGTCGAGAAGCCCGGCATCGGCGCGGCTCCCAGCAACCTGGCGGTCATCGGCCGCTACGTCCTCGACCCAGAGGTCTTCGAGGTGCTGCAGGAGACGAAGCCCGGCCGAAACGGCGAGATCCAGCTGACCGATGCGCTTCGCGTCCTCGCCCAGAGGGGCAGCACCGTCCACGGTGTCGTCTTCTCCGGGCGACGCTACGACACCGGCAACCGCGAGGACTACCTGCGCTCGATCGTGCAACTGGCGTGCGAGCGCCCGGACATTGGTCCCGGCTTTTGCGCATGGCTCAAGGAGTACGTCGAAAACGGCCTGCCAGGCTGAGCCTCCGCGAGGGTGGCTTGGTGATCCGGTCGGCTGCACGGCGCGCCGCATCACGCGCTTCCTTCGCTGTTGGCAGGAGACAGGTGGGTGAGCAGGTCGGCGGGCCTGCGCAGGTGCAGGTCCGCCAGAGCTGAGGGGTCGTAGAGATGTCCCCATCCTGCGGCAGCGCCGACGGCGCCGGCCCGACGTGCTGCCTCCAGGTCGGTGGGGGCGTCTCCGACGTAGATGCTGCGGCGGGGCTCAGCCGGGACAAGAGAGCAGGCCTTGAGGATCCCCTGCGGATCGGGTTTGGGGTTCGCCACCTGGTCACCTGCGACCAGAACCGCGAAGTAGCCAAGCAGGCCCGCGGCTGACAGGAGGATCTCAGCCGCCTGCCGGCTCGCGCCGGTGAAGACCGCCATGGGGACGGTGGCCTGGAGCTGGTCGAGAACGGCCTTGATGCCGTCGCACGCCGACACTGCGGTGGCACGGCGGGCGAGGATGTCGTGGTACAGGTCGACATCCGCATCACTGCAGGGGCGGTTGAGCAGCTCGCTCAGCATCGCACGTGGTGGGCCGAGTGAGTACAGAGCCACGATCTCGGCTCGGCTGCGCGTTCTTCCTCCCAGTTCCTCGACCGTCTGGCAGAAGGAGTCGGGGACCACCGACGCCGAGTCGATCAACGTTCCGTCCATGTCCCACACGACGGCCGAGACGCATGCCCGGCCGTCGGGAATGGACGCCGGCAGTGGTGTCGTCACGCGATCACCCGCCCCTTTCCGGGTAGTTGATAGAAAATGTCAGCTCGTGGTCATGCCGCCGTTGACATGCAGGACCTGCCCGGTGATCTCCTGCGCCGCAGGAGAGGCCAGGAAGGCAACGGCATCGGCAATGGCTTCCGCCTGCTGGAAACGGCCGAGCGGGATGCGTGCCAGGGTGCGGTCCCGGACCTGCTCCGCCTCGCCCCCCAGTAGCGTTGCCTGTCTCTTGAAGTCCTCTTGGATCATGTCTGTTTCGATGATGCCGGGGCAGACCGCGTTCACCCGGATCGCCGGAGCGAGTTCGAGTGCCATGCACTTGGTGAGGCCCAGCAGCGCCGCCTTCGACGCCGCATAGTGCGAGACGAGGGCCTGTCCCTGGTGTCCGGCCTGACTGGAGATGTTGATGATGGCACCGCCCCGGTCCGCCATGCTCTGGGCAACGGCCTGGGACAGGACGAAGGAACCGCGCACGTTGACCGCAAACACAGCATCGAAGTCGCCGACCGGCACGTCGACGAATCGGTGCAGCGTCGCGATTCCCGCGTTGTTGACAAGGACGTCGATGCCTCCCAGCAGCTCCTCCATCTGGTCAGCCGCGGCAACCACCGCGTCGGGAGATGCCAGGTCAAAGCCCAGGCCGTAGGCCTTGCCGGGACCCCGCTCGGAGAGCTGCTCGGCCGCCTCTTGGGCCGCGTCGGCGGTTCGGCCGGTCAGCACGACCGTGGCGCCCGCCCGGACGAATCGGCGGGCGACTGCTTCACCGATTCCCCGGGTCCCCCCGGTGACCACGCAGTTGGTGCCGGAGAAGAGGGACATGCGGTCTCCAATCGGTTTTGTGTGCTGCGTGCTCATGCGGTGGCCTTGACGGCGGCGTGCAGGCACCGGAAGGCCTGATCCGGAACCCGCCAGGAAACGTCGAGTACCACCTCGTCGAAGCCCGCCGTACGGGCGGCGGCAGCCGCCCGTACAGCTCCGTCCTCGGACACCTGAACACAATTGATCTTCAGAACGTTGGTGAACCTGCTCGTTCTGCCGGCCGCTTCCCGCGCTGCGGCAATCTCCTCCACGTGTGCCGCGAGTGCGCGGGCAGACACGTCGGCGGCGTCGGCAACCGCCAGCCAGCCGTCCCCGATGCGTGCGGCGCGCCGACGCGCAGGCGCACTCATACCTCCAACAAGCAGCGGCGGTCCCGCTTTCTGGACGGGCCGCGGATACATCAGCAGGTTGACGGAGGGGCTGAACTGCCCGTCGACCGCAGCCGTGGCCACGTCGATGCGTCCCGTCCACGCGGCCCGCAGGACTGCCACACACTCGTCCATCCGGGAGCCTCGGTCCTCGAAGGAATACCCGAGAGCCTGCATCTCTTCGGCCAGCCAGCCTGCGCCGATCCCCAGTGTCAGCCGTCCGGCCGAGAGGACGTCGATGGTGGCTGCGGCCTTGGCCACGGCGACCGGGTGCCGCTGCGGCAGGATCAGCACCGCCGTCCCCAACCGTGCGACGGTGGTCACGGCGGCGACGTGAGCCAGGCAGGCCAGTGCCTCCAGCTGTGGCTCCGTGGCCTGCCATGTCATGCGTTTGTCTGCGCTGTAGGGATAAGGGGCTTTGCTGTCCTGGACCATGGCCAGGTGATCGTTGACCCAGAGTGATGCGGCGCCTTCCTCTTCGGCTTTCCACGCCAATGAGGCAAGGCCCGGGTCCCACGCTTCGGGCGAGGTCGTGGGGAGCGAAATACCGATCTCCACCTACCTGTCCCCCTCAGCCGGCCGCTGTGCAGGTGACCAGGATTCGCACGGTCCGAATCGCCGGTGGAGGGTTTCCTGCTCGTAAGGGAGGTGCGCGGGCAAGCTGATCAGTTCCATCTGCATGCCCCAGGGGGTCAGAAAGTAGACCCAGCGGTCCCCCGCGATGGGGCCGGCCGTCACCAACCGAGGCTCCCCCAGGACTTGTACACCTGGCTGCTTACGCAGGTAGGCCGTGGCCTCGTCGATGTCCCGTACGTAAAAGGCCAGATGGTGGCCGCCGTGATCGCTGTTGCGGGGCAGGACGCGGTTCTGGTCTGGAGCGGTGTATTCGAACAGCTCGATGTTGGTGACCGGGCCGAGCCGCAGCATGGCGATATCTGTGGTGGCGCGGGGATGTACGTTGAGGGCCTCGCGCATCCAGTCGTCGCTGTCCGAGCGGATGGTCTCCTCCCGGTAGAGCAGGTCCGCTCCGAGGACGTCGACAAAGAAGCGGACGGCCTCGTCCAAGTCCGGCACGGTGTACGCGATGTGGTCGACGTTGGTCGCGGTGGGGATGCCTCGAGCGGGTGCCGTGAGAGAGGGAGCACGCGGCGGGAGACGGTGCGCCACAGCATCCGGGACGCACGTCACCACGATGAGTTCCGTGCTCGAGACGGACTCCAGGCGCCCGTGGCTTCCTCTGGGGACGAGGACCGCATGGCCGGTGCTCACGGTGCGGCCGGGGCCATGGGCGTCTACGTGGAAGGTGGCATCGCCTCGGATCAGATACCAGAGATACTCTGTTCCGGCCTCTGGGTCGGCCTGGAGTAGGCCGCCCGGCTCCAGTGCCACGTGGTCGATCGACTCGCACTCGCTGAACAGCATGCCGCGGCGGGCGAGCGACCGCCACCGGCGGGGCGGGCCCTCACCGAGGACAGTCGTTGCTGCACCGCTGTCTGTCACAATCACGGTGCCAGCTCCCCCTCATGATGCCGCCTCAGGATCTCGAAGCTGGCACACACAGCTTCGAATCCTTCAGTGGCCGCCGTGATGCACAGCGACTCGCCGCCGGACGTCGTGACCGCCATGCCTTTGCGGATCGGGACTTCGCGGGAGTGTGCAGTGGCTGTTGCTTCGCCGGCGAGTACGAAGACCGTGTGCTCGGTGCCATGGCTGGGCAGCTGCTCCGACTGGCCCGGTGCGAGGCGTAGTAGCCGGATTCTGTTCAGGGGGCCCTGCAGAACGCAGCGGGGATCGACATCTTTCTCGTGCTGGAGGTTGATGATGGTCGCCTTGCCGTCGGGCAGCGGCATCGGTGTCGCGTCCTTCCTGAGCGAGTGGGCGAGTCTGACGGTGCGGGGTGCCGGTATTTCGATGGTCAGCCAGCTCAGCGCGTCGGGGCCGGTGTTGCGCAGGCCATGGGTGGCACCAAGGCCGGTCAGGATCACTTCGCCCGCCCGCACCGGCTGGGGACGTCCGTTGAGCAGCGCTTCGCCTTCTCCCGTGAGGAGCACGTAGACCTCTTCCGTGCGGCTGTGGAGGTGTTCGCCGCTCAGACCGCCCGGGGGGACACAGGCCCACTCGACCGCCTCATACGGGCCGCGCAGGCCGGTTCCGCTGGCCAATGACCTCCACTGGGTAAGGCCGGGTGCTCCGTGGACGCCGTAGACCGCCGATGGCAGGGCCAGGTCGGCGAGGAGAAGTTCATTCGGCATCGAGGCCTCCGGCGGCGAGGACGGCGACTGCCTGGGAGATCTCGCTGACCGTTACGTCGTTGACGAAGCAGGCCGTTCCGATGCCGGTCGGCAGGGGCAGGTGCTGCAGTCCGTCGCGGTGGCGGATGGTGTCTTCGAGTGCCGCAGCCAGACTCTCGACGTCACAGACCGGGTGATACTGCGGAAGCTGCAGTTGGCGCATGACACGTCCGATGCGCTGCTGTTCCTCGCTTGTGAGGAGTCCCCGCCGACGGGCAATCACGGACGTCAGGGCCATGTCAATGTTGACGGCCTCGCCGTGCAGAAGGTCCGGCAGCGCCTGCATCTCGATGGTGGGGCTGAAGGTGTGGCCGTAGTCGACCAGGCGCTGCAGGTCGCTCTCCCAGAGGTTGGGCTGCAGTTCTTCCAGCATGCCGTGGATGGCGCGTTCCAGAACCTCCTGTCCCGCGTCGCCCTCCGCCGGCTGCGACTGCATCCTGGACTCCACCAGGTCAGTCCCGTGCGTTTCGAGGAGTTCGAAGAGGCGCACGTCCTTGATCAGCGCGATCTTCAGGATCTCGGCGAGCCCGTTGCGGACGTGGCGTTCGTCGAGCGTGGCCAGGAACGTCTTGTCGAGGAGCGCCAGAGCGGGGGCGAAGTAGGTGCCCAGTCGGTTCTTGTGGCTCCCGAAGTTGACACCCGTCTTGACCCCCACCCCGGCGTCGACGAGGCCGATCAGCGTCGTGGGGATGCGGACGTACGGCGTGCTGCGGCGGTACAAGCTGGCGGCGAATCCGACGATGTCGAGGAGCACCCCGCCGCCGATGGCGATGATGGGGTCGTGTCGTCGCGCGATGCCGAACCGGTCGAGTTCCTGGACCACGTGGGAGACGCTGTCCATGGTCTTGCTGCCTTCCTCCACCGGGAGGACGCAGAGATGGGGGTGCAGCTGGTGCGCCTCCAGATAGGTCCGTAAGGGGGCTCCGTAGAGCGGTTCGAGACGGGCGTCCAGCACGATGAACCGACGGTTGTCGGTGCGCTCGGTGGTGCCGGCCCGGGCAAGGTCGTAGCGCGAGGGGTCGAGGAGGTTGTCGACCATGCGCACTTCGTAGTGGACGGGCTTCGCGGCCCGGACGAGCCACTTGGGCTCGTCCTCGCCGTGGCGCAGCAGACCATCCGCTGCGGCGTGGCGCTGGTGCGGGGCTGGCAGAGAACGGGTTACGGACTGCACAGCGCTTTCCATATGGCATGCCTCATCGGTTGTGGGTGGGCAGCGTGTTGAATGGCAGCCGGCCGGCCGGTGCCACCCCGGGATGCGGTCATGTCTCAGGTCCAAGCCGGGGGCCTGGCGTCCATAACCTGGCCGGAGATGTGCTGCGCCTCCGGGGTGAGCAGGAAGCGGGCGAAGGGAAGGTTGTCGCGTGCGTCAGGCAGTGGCGGGTACGGGTCGGACCTGCCCAGAGCCTGCTGCTTACGCTTCAAATGCTCACGCGCCAGGGGTGTTTCAGCGGCTATCCCCAGCGCGTTCACACAGATGTGAGTGTCGGCGAGTTCTTCGGCCAGGCATCGCACATGCTGTTCGAGCGCGGCCTTGGCCGCACAGTAGGCGGCCAGCATGTCCACGGGGACGCGGGCGCCGCGTGATCCGATGGCCAGGACACTGCCACGTCCTGCCTGCCGCATCGCCGGGACGATGTGCTGAATGCATCGGACGAAGCCGAGAAAGCTGACGTCGAGGACGTGTTCGACTTCACCGATGGGAACGTCCCATCCGTAGCCGACCGCAGAAGCGTCAGAGGGGCAGTAGACGAATCCGTAAGGGACGGGTAACTCGTTCTTCATTTGCTTGAAGAAGGCACTGACGCTTTCTTCGGAGGTGACATCGACCTGACGGTAAATCACCCCATTCCCCAGCTCCACGGGCGTTCTCGCGCCTGCCATGACGATGTGCCCGCGACGCGCCAAATCTTTGGCCAAAGCCGCACCGAAGCCGCTGCTTGCGCCAATGACCACAATGGGGGTTTTGCTCACGGCTCCTCCTAGGGCAAGTGGCGTGGTACCAGGCTGTCGTAGAGCGCGCAGTAGTCCATGAACTCCCGGTCGATGAGGAAATGCTCGGCGCAGCGGCGTCGGGCGGCCGTGCCGAGTCTCTGGCGCAGCTGCGGATCCGACAGCAGCCGCACGACGGCCTGGCCGAAGGCCTGCAGGTCCCGGGGGTCACGGATCAACAGGCCCTCGCGCTCATCGCGGATCTGGGCCGGAATGCCGCCGACCGCGCTGGCGACGATGGCCCTGCCCTTCCACATCGCCTCGGTGACGGTGAGGCCGAAACCTTCCTGCAGACTCTTCTGCGCAACGACGGTCGCCCGGTGTTGCAGGGCGTTGACGATCTGCGCGTTGGTTTCGGTGTCCTTCAAAGACAGAGTGACAAGGTGAATCCGCTGACGCACCGCGGGGTCCGTCGCCGCCCATGTCCGGCGGAGACGTCGCAGGATCTCGGCGCCCTCCGGGTCATCCGGGATGTCTGCGGGCTCCGGGCCGGCCAGAACGAGATGGGCATCCGCTCGAGCCGGTGCGATGTGCGTCGAGAAGGCCCGCAGCACTCCGGCCATGTCTTTCAGGGGGTCCCACCGGGAGACTTGCAGAAGCACTGGCGCGCCGGCGGGCAGCGGCTGGTCCTGCACGACCTGTGCCGCGCGCTCATCCGGGCCCCCGCTGTCGGGGGAGGCTTCCAGCCCGATGGCCTTCAGCAGCTGATGCACCGCGGAATCGGTCAGGGGCTGGTTCTTTGCTGCGGCTGGGTCGATCGAGGGCCGCAGGACGACGACCTTTCCTTCCTGCTGTTCCAGATGCCGCGGTGCATACCCCTGAACCGAGAAGCCGCAGCGACTGGGGGCATGCAGGTAGGGCTCCAGGAACTGCCAGGTCTCCCGCACGGTTTCGGAGTGCGCTGCTGTCCCGATGTGGCAGCGCCACGCCACGCACAGCCCTCCGGCAGCGAGGAGAGGGGCCAGGCCCAGTGTCTGAGGATCATGGAGCACGCACACGTCGCCAGCCGTCACCCACGTCATCACCTCTTCGGCCTGGCGTTGCGTGACGGTTTCGTAGGTCTTCCGTTCGGCCGGGCCGAGAGGGCCTCCCGGGTCCGGGCTGCCGTGCAGGCGGTGATGCAGTCGCTTCGTCACGGCAAAGAAATCGGGCTCGCCGGACAGCACGAGCCACCGGGTGCGAAGGCCTGCATCGTTGTGGAGCCCGATCGACCTGTCCAGCAGCTCCGCAACACCGCCGCCGGTGGCCGTGGTGTTCAGGTGCCAGATGGTCCGGCCCGCGACGGCGGCCGCCGTCGCGGAGGGGGCCGCCGTCGCGGAGGGGGCCGCCAACGTTCGAGGAGAAGGGCGGGGAGTCGGTTCCACTTCGCTGACCAATAGCCCCAAAGCCCTCACCCCGTTCTTGACGACCTTCATATGCAGACTTTGCTTACACGTGAAAATTTCCAGCTTGGGATTCACCTTAGAAGTCATCACGCATGGCCGCATCCGACCGCATGTGAATTTCAGGTAACCCGAACATTTCCCGTTAGATTTCCCCCGTCGGAAGATCGTTTACTGATAGTAGATAGCGGTTTCTAGCGACGTCAAGTGCATAATCTCGGTCAGTTTCAAAAGGGCATCTTCACCGTCCCGCCAGACACGGAATGAGGTGTTCGATCTTCCGAACAAAGCGGCCCTGTGAGGCAGTGGCCAGGGAAAACGACTCCTCTACCGCAACGCTCCTGCCGTCCCGAAAGGGACATGTCGGAGCGTCCCGCCGGACCGGAACTCACAGATGGAACACATGCATTGAACAGTCCTGCGAACAGAATCAGCCATCGCGCTCCGGTGAGCCAGCATGTGGCCCTGGCTCAGCCGAGCAGGCCCGGTCTAACCTGCTGGCCGCCCGAAGGTGATCAGTGGCGACCGAACCGACCGAGGAGTCATCCATGGCCAGTGCCTTACATCATCGAGTGGTGGCCGTGACCGGAGGGCTTGGGTTTGTGGGCCAGAACCTGGTCCGCACGCTTGCTTCAGCGGGCCACGAGGTGCATGTCGTCGATGTCCGGCCCGAGGACCAACTCGGTGAGCTGCCGGACGGTGCCCACTACCGCAGGGCCGATCTGAGGGACGGGCTGCAGACCCGCGCTGCCCTCGCGGACGCCCAACTTGTCTTCCATCTTGCAGGAAACCCCAGCGGCACCGTGTCGGTGGTGAATCCGCGTCTGGACTTCGAAACGAACGCCCTGGGCACGTTCAACGTCTGCGAGGCCGTACGCGACACCGGCTGCCGGCTCGTCTACCTGTCGTCGGCGATGACATATGGCAAGCCTCAGGCGTTCCCCATCGCGGAGGACCACCCGGTGGCCCCCTACTACCCGTACGCGGCCTCCAAGCTCTCGGGCGAGTACACGGTGAAAGCGTTCGTGGAGACCTATGGGATCTCCGCGGCCATCGGGCGGGCCTTCGTCATCTACGGGCCGGGCGAGGACCCCCGTCGGGCAGGTGCCGAGGTGGGGCAGTACCTGCGCTGGCACCTCAACGGCCAACCCATCCAGATCACCGGTGACATGGATCGGAAGACCAGGGATTTCGTCCACGTCGACGACATCGTCTCCGGCCTGCTGCTCATCGCAGCCCATGGCGTCGACGGGCAGGTGTACAACCTCGGGTCCGGGCAGGAGACCTCCCTGCGTGAACTGGTGGCGGCCATCGGCATGGTGACAGGCCGGACACCGGAGACAGTCGTCAATGACGACATCACCGAGGACACGTACCGCCTGGTCGCAGACGTGTCCAAACTGCGAGGGCTGGGCTACGAACCACTGGTCACGCTGGAAAGCGGGCTGGCCGACGTGATCAGCCATCTGGGAGACAGCCCTGAACTCCCCATGCTGGACACCATCTTCCGGCCCGCTCAGCGCGAGACCGCGGCATGAGCGGCGACACCGACTGGTGGCGGAAGGCCGTCATCTACCAGATCTACCCACGCAGCTTCGCCGATTCAAACAACGACGGCATCGGCGACCTGCGAGGCATCACCCGACGGCTCGATCACATCCGTGATCTGGGCGCGGATGCAGTATGGCTGTCGCCCTTCTACCAGTCGCCCATGCGTGACTTCGGGTACGACGTCAGCGACTACTGCGCCGTCGATCCGCTCTTCGGAACCCTGCACGATTTCAAGCACCTCCTCGCGGAAGCACACGACAGGGGTATCCGAGTCCTGGTGGACTTCGTGCCCAATCACACCTCCAGTGACCATCCATGGTTCCAGGAATCCGTCTCAGGACGGGACAATGGTCACCGCGACTGGTACGTGTGGCGGGACCCAGCTGCCGACGGGGGGCCTCCCAACAACTGGCTGAGCCTCTTCGGCGGGGGCCCCGCCTGGACATTCGACGAAAGATCCGGGCAGTACTACCTGCACTCCTTCCTGCCCACCATGCCAGAGCTCAACTGGCGCAACCCCGCGGTCCAACGGGCGATGTTCGACGTGGTGCGCTTCTGGCTCGACCTCGGCGTCGACGGCTTCCGCATCGACTGCGCCCACTTCCTCATGAAAGACCCCGCGTTCCGCGACAACCCGCCGGCCGACACCGGCCTCCTCTCCATGCACCGGCCATACGGCAAGTACGACGAGCAGATACACCTCTACGACAAGGGACACGAAGACGTCCACGGCATATACCGCGATCTTCGTGCGCTGCTCGACTCGTACTCCTCTACAAGTCAGCGGATCGCTATCGGTGAGATCCACGTCTTCGACTGGGCGGAATGGGCCACGTACTACGGTGCGGACCTCGACGAGCTGCACATGCCCTTCAACTTCGGCCTACTGCAGTCCAAGTGGGAGGCCGGAGAGGTCAACAGCTTCATCCGTGCGGTGGATCAAGCCGTACCGCCAGGAGCCTGGCCCAGCTGGGTACTGGGCAATCACGACGAGCCGCGCATTGCTTCTCGCGTCGGGGTGAAACAGGCCCGGGTGGCGATGCTGCTTCTTCTCACGCTGCGGGGCACACCCACGATCTACTACGGCGACGAACTGGGCTTGCCTGACGCCACCGTGCCACCACATCTCATTCAAGATCCGTGGGCTCTCGCGAGCGGGGGACTGAATCTCGGACGCGACCCTCAGCGAGCCCCCATGCTCTGGCACGACGCACCTCACGCCGGTTTCACCAGCGACGAGGTCTCTCCATGGCTCCCCCTCGCCGCGGACCCCGCAGCTCATAGCGTCGCAGCTCAGCACCAAGACGGACGGTCCATGCTCAACTTCACCCGGTCGCTGCTCAGTCTGCGCCGTCGCACGCCGGCTCTTCACGGCGGCGAGCAGCGTCTCCTGGAGGGCCTCCCCGAAGGCCTAGTGGGCTATCACCGCACAGACGGAACCGATACGTTCATCGTGTTGCTCAATCTGGGCAGCGACACACTGACGGTTTCCGATCCCCAGTCACTGAGCACGGATGGCAGCTCGCTGCACATCATCCTGTCGACCGCGGTAGATCAACCGCCCGCCGAACAGCATCCGATTCCCGCTGCGTGGCCTGTAGTTCTTCAGGGAGACGAGGGCTTGATCCTGGTTCTTGCCGACGGTGGCCAGCAGCCATAGAGGATGATGTGCCCGATCCCAGAACCCGCCGGTGGGCTGAGGCCTTGTGTGGCCTCCGGTCCCGCTCTCCGCAACAGTATGACGTCCAGCGGTTCTGGGGCGGCCCGACCAACCACCAGCTTCCGTTGCCGGCTGCGGGTATGGAGAGCCGACGCTCGCCGACGAGTGCGGGTGTCGGTTCAGCTCAACGGTGTCGCCGTGGAAACACGGACGGCACGGGCCGTCCGAGGTAGCCGAGCAGAGCCTTTTGCGGCACAGCGCACGACCACCGCCCTATGGAGAATGTCCTGCTGGATGGCGGTCGTTGCCCGCCAAAGCCTGGCCAGACACACGTGAGAGCCAATGACGGCCACGCCCTTTTCAAAATCGCCGACAGCCCGGCGCGTTCCCCCTGCCTACGACGAAACGGACAGCCGATGACCAAGGCCACTCTGAGCGTGGTGGTACCTGTTTACAACGTAGTTGACTACCTGAGGGAATGCCTGGACTCCTTGCGGATGCAGTCGCTGGAAGGCATCGAGATCGTCCTCGTCGACGACGGCTCAACCGATGGCAGTCGTGAGCTGGCCCAAGAGTTGATTTCGGAGGACTCCCGGTTCCGGCTCATCGAGGCATCTCACGGAGGGCTCGGCAGGGCGCGGAACATAGGAGCGGCCGAGTGTCAGAAGACGAAGTATCTGGCCTTCGCGGACAGCGACGACTGGGTAGTACCAGGCGCCTACTTGAAGATGGTCTCCCTGCTCGAGTCAAGCGGTTCGGACTTCGTGACAGGAAATGTGCAGCGCCTCATCGGTACGGAACTGAGTCAGGCATGGCAGTACGAGCAGGTGACGGAGACCCGTACCGGGGTCCACATCACCAGGGACCTGTCGCTCCTCACAGACCGTGTGGCATGGAACAAGGTGTTCCGTCGATCCTTCTGGGATGAGCACACCTTGTCCTTTCCGGAGAGCATGCTTTACGAGGACTCGCCGGTGATGATCCCCGCCCATTTTCTGGCGACTTCCGTGGACGTCTTGCACGAGCATGTGTACGTCTGGCGAGCCCGCAGCGGGTCGATCAGCCAGCGGCGGACCGAAATACCTGGTGTAGTCGATCGGATTGCTGGCTGCCGGAGCATCAGCGACTTCCTGTCGTCCGCCCAGAGAGGTCGATGGGCAGAGTTCAAGGCCATCTACGACCGCTCCGTCCTGATGGATGACCTCGCCGATTTCCTGGAAATTCTCCCGGTAGCTGATGCAGCGTTCCACGCCACATTTATTGAGGAAATGAAGCAATTCATAGATAGCTTCCATCCTGAGACCCTTACCAGTCTTCCTGAGGATCTCCGACTGAAGTGGAATCTGGTCCAACAAGGGCACCTGCAGGAATTGCTGAAAATCCTGCCAAAAACGTCCGTTGCAACCTTTCTCTAATTCTGGAAAATTTGCTTTCCTGTCAGCTCCGTGACGGACTCTGATCAGGTCTGCCCGTCTGAGCACCTTTCCCCTACCGCCATCGAGCCCGGCGCCGAAGCGATTAGTACCGCCGACCAGAGGACACGGACATGACCAGGGAAGATGCCGGCACTTCACGGTCGGCGACTCCTTCCTACAGGCCCTTGATGCGTGACGTCGACGCCATGGCATCCGCTGGCAGTACCTTCCGTCTGGCATTCAACCGAGGATTCATCGCCCTGCTGTGCACTACGGCGATCCCTGTCATGCTGCAGTCACTGCTGTCTTCCTCCAGGACATTGATCGATTCATTCTTGGTCTCGCACCTGGGGACGGACGATGTGGCAGCCATCGGCTACGCCAGTCGGGTCATCTATGTCATCATGCTGGCGACCCTGGGAATGGCCGATGGGGGCGCTGTTATTGTCGCGCAGTTTTGGGGGAACGGCAGTCCAGAAAAGACGCGCCAGGCAACAGCACTCAACGTTTCCATTGCCGCCGGGATAGCCACATTCGCCTCTGCTACATGCTTCATCTGCGCAAAATGGGTAGCCGGGATGAGCACAGATGACGCTACTGTGGCATCACTGAGTGCCGAATACATCAGGATCGTAAGCTTGATGATCGTTCCCTTCGCAGTAATCTCTGCACTGGCTGCGAGCTTGCGGTGTTTCGGCGAAGCAAAGGTTGCAATGAGGTTCACTCTTTGTGGAGTGGCCCTTCATGTGACACTCGCCCTTTTCCTCATCTTCGGGATAAGCATAGCTCCTGATCTGGGACTGGCTGGCGCGGCTTGGGCGACCGTGATCAGCACCTATGCCGAGTGCCTCCTTTTTGTCATTCACATATACAGGAAAAACCACCCGGCAGCCTTCAGACTCAAGGACATTCGAACTGGGCTGGAAAGTGGTCTACTCAAAAAGATAGTTGTCGTCGGCGGCCCTGTCTCCCTCAGTTCAGCAGCGTGGGCGACTGGACTACTTGCTTATATCATGATCGTCGGTCGGGCGAGCACTCAGAATCTGGCCGCCCTTTCTATGGTAAACACCATCGAGTCGGTCGCCATCGCCGTCATAAACGGGGTCTCTACAGCATCGTCCGTCATCATTGGGAGCAGCATCGGAGAAGGCTCCCATCGGGATCACACCTGGCGCATCAGCAAGTCACTACTTCTCTGGAATGCCATGGTTGCGCTCTCCTGCAGCACTTTCATATTGCTGACGAGCTTCCAGATTACAGCAATCTACGGCAATATAGATGCCAACACGCTCAACCTTGCACGGCAGGCCACCGCCGCATTGTCGGTGGTGTTCTTATTCCGAGCGATGAGCATGACGCTGCAGAATGGCTTGCTCAGAGCCGGAGGGGACACCCTCTATGTTCTCTACGCAGACTTGTCCTGCCAGTGGCTCATTGCCATTCCGTTGACTTTCTTTGCGGCAACCCGGTGGAATCTTCCCTTCCCCTTGATATTTATGGCCATCTACAGCGAGGAAATCACTAAGTCGCTTAGCAGCGGTTATCGTGTGTATCGTCGCCAGTGGATGCGAAGATTCGTCGACTGAGACCGCGTTTGAGATCTTTGCAGATGGCGCTGTGACTTTGCGCTCCACGATGAGCCCGACCGTTGGCGGAGCCGAGCGCATCAGTTGGCGGGCGAACACTGCCTGCAGTGCTTGTCTGCGGGTTCTTCAGAGGGCTCGGGAGATCCAGCCGGGGAGCTGGATCTCCCGAAGTGCAAGGTGGCCTCCGCCTGCCTCAAGTACGGTGACTCGGCATGATCGAATCCGAGATTGAGATCAGCGAGGATCTGGTCCGCGACCTGCTTCGGGAACAGCATCCGGACTTGGCCGAGCTGCCGATCCGCGAAGTGGCGGGCGGCTGGGGCAACCAAATGTGGCGCCTCGGTAACGAGTTGGCCATCCGGATGCAGCGGATGGACACGAGCCCCGATCTGCAGCTCAAGGAGCGCCGGTGGCTGCCGACTCTGGCCGCGCGCCTGCCGCTGCCGATTCCTGTCCCCCTTCGGGACGGTGCGCCGTCCGAGCGCTTCCCCAAGATCTGGACCGTCATGACGTGGGTCGAGGGCACGCCGCTGGACCAGGGCTCGATCACTCGCGGCGTCCACGCGGCTGAGGCACTGGCGGGCTTCCTCAGGGCGCTGCATGTGGAGGCGCCCGCCGACGCACCGACCGCTTCGGACTTCGGCGCTCACCCCAAGGACTGCACGGACGGCTTCGAGCACTTCTTCCAGGCCGTTGCCCCTGCCGACCTCGCCGACGAGATCCGTGAAGTCTGGGGCGAAGCGGTGGCGGCCCCGGGGTGGGAGAGCCCACCGGTGTGGGTGCACGGCGACCTGCATCCCGCGAACGTCGTCGTCGCGGACGGGACATTGGCGGGTGTCGTCGACTTCGGGGCACTCGTCGCCGGCGACCCGGCGTGGGACCTCGCGGCCGCCTGGCTGCTGCTCCCCGCGGGCGGCGCCTCACGGTTTTTCAACAGCTACGCACAGTCGGACGAGGCAGCGGTGCGACGGGCACGCGGACTGGCCGCGATGAGGAGCCTGTTCCTCATGGCGATGGGCCAAGCCGGGGATCGCGGCCTGCCCGGCGGCAAGGCGAACTGGGGGCCCGCAGGCCGGTCCGCACTTGATCGTGTCCTGAAGGGCCTTTGACGTCGGCATGGATCGACTGGGCCTCCCCGGCGGCCATGCACTCGCCGACTGGAATCGATGCAGTCCCGGCCATGGGAACCGCCCAGCCCGAGCCCCCCTCGATCCCGGTCCGCCAACTGGCTCAGTCGGGGGGACCTGCTCGCGCTGGAGACCATGCTCCTTGGTGATGAGGAGGAGCAAGAGGTCCGCCAGCAGCGGACAGTCCGGCCATACAGCAGAGCTCCGCGTGAGCGGTCGGGGGCCTGAGCGGACAGCCGGTCCTTTGCGGGTGAGTCGCCGAAGCATGATGCCGATCATCACCCAGCGGATCACGGTCTCCGAGCGAGCGGGGCTGGTTTCGTAGTCCCGCGCCAGACGCCGGTGGACGGTCAGCCACGACAGCGTCCGCTCCGCGCCCACCGCTTCGGTTGGACCTGAAAGCCACACTGATCCGGTTCCTTGCGCACGATCTCCAGTTCGCGCCCGAGGATCTGGGCGGCCCAGTCGACCTGGCGGGGGACGATGGTCATTGAAGGGACCTCCTCGTCTCGTCGGCGAAGGTAGCTTCCCTCCTCGGTCCCCACACGGCATGTCCGGTAATAAAATCTCGAAACCTGGCCACGCCTTCGCAGTTGTTCGCCTACCTCGCGACGGCCAGGCGCGCGGCCTGAGGATCGAGCCACCGGCAGGTCCAGTGCAGGTCCCCCGAGTCCGGGCAGAGCTGCCATGACCTGACCAGTCCGGTCCGGGCCAGCCGGTCGAGCATGTCGGGCAGTTGTGTGGGGTGCGTTCCGCAGGCGCGCGCCATCTGGTCGAGTTCGGTCAGGCCGCGGCCGGTCTCGGGATCGGTGTGTGCTGCGAGGTAGACGACGGCCAGTTGCAGCAGCGGCCCGATGGTCCCTGCCCCGGACGGGGAGCTGGCGCGCAGCGCCCAGTCTGCGGCTTGCACGCGGTCGGGGCGGGCGGGGGCCTGGCCGAGCACCGTGATGTCGAGCAGTTCGGCGACGGCCTCGCCAGCGGTGCATCCGGGGGCGGTGCGCAGCCATCGCGCGCGTTCCAGCTCGTGCCACGGGCCTGGGCTGTTGAGACGAAGACTGCGCAGGACGCCCTGGGGCAGCCGGACGTGCATGGTGGCGTTCATCCGCAGGGCGCATTGCAGAGCGAGCAGGCGTGCGGCGGGCGAGGCACCTGTCGGAAGTGCGGCGGCCAGGTAGCTGAGCATTTCGCGTACGCGGGTCTGCGCTCCCGGGCCTTGGGGGTGGCGCTTTCGCCGCCGAGCGGTGGGCGGTTGCGGCGGTGTGCGGGCAGGGGCGGTGTCGGGTACGACGGCGGCCTGGGCGGTCGCGGCGGCGCAGGTGCCGCAGGCGTCGGTGAGTCGCCATACTCGTCCGCCGCGTTCGCAGGCGAGGAGAAGGCGGATGGGGCCGTCGCAGCCGCGGTGGCGGGGATGCCAGCGGCAGCCGCGTTCATGGCACTGGCAGATCCTCAGGTGGGGCGGGACGAGGTCGCTACGTGCATGGCGTGCGAGGTGGGTGAGGGCGGCCGAGCGGGCAGAGGCTGCGGTGACCTGTCCGCCGGCGTGCGGGCACTGCCGACAGACGAGGACGAGCCCGCCGGGGTGCGAGCGCAGTTCCACGGTCCAGGCGCGTGGCGTCGCCGGGCATGTTGTGCGCTGCCTCATGGGCGCGTTTTCCTCCTCGTGCTTGCGCGCCGGTCCCATCAGGAGCTGTGGGCGGCCACTCACCATAGGGCAGACCTCTGCCCTCCCACTGCCGTCGCGACCTGCAGAAATAGGGCAGAGGTCTGCACTGACAGGGCAGGGGTCTGCCCCGTCGGATGGACGGGTGACGATCTTGCCGCCCGATCCGGACCTCCACGCGCTGCGCTTGGAACTCGCGCGCCTGCGGGCCGCGCGCGGATGGACCTATGACGAGCTCGCCGCCCGCAGCGGCCTGGCCAGGCGCACCCTCATCGAAATCGAGCAGGGGCGCACCATCGGCACCCTGAAGACCTGGCACGCTCTCGCCCACGCCCTGGACACCCCGCTCGACGAGCTCTTCAGCACGCTGTGCCGCGGGCACGACCTGCCCGGGCCCAGCGAAGGCTGACCCCCGGTCCGAGCGGCCGCCGCGGATCACTCGAACCAGCGAGACGACCTCGAACGCACAACCTGTCTTTCGCACTCCCGTTGCACTGCGTGCGGCCGGGTAGGTGACCCGGCGGCAGCGCTGCCGTGGATGCGGCGTGTTGGCTGGCAGGTTCGCGGGCATGCGCTCCACACCTCCCGCCTCCCGCCACTGGGACGGCAGCCCGGCCCTCGCCCACCGCGTACGCCGCTCACTGCAGGTCTGCCCTGACGGCATCAGCCGGCTGCTGCGCTGCGGCCAATGCGGCCGGTGCCGCGACTGCGGCAACCGGATCGAGTGGTACCACCGCAGCACTGAGCGGGCCGTCCGTCTGCATCCCCAGGAACTGCCGGCCACCCGGGTGCCCACCGTGTGCCGCTGGCACGTCAGCTCCGGCGTGGCCCACCCGGCCGGGGACGGCAGCAGCTGGTGCCGTCTGCCGCACGCCGTCGTCTGCCCCGCCCGGGACACTCCCCCCACTCCCCCTGAACTCGCCGAACTGCGCCGGTCGCTGGCCGTGAACACCCGCCGTCTGATCGACGCCGGCGTCTTCACCCCTCCCCCGGCTTCGACGGACAGCCCTGCGTCCCCGTCGGCCGTCTGCCGGCCAGCACGGCCCATCGTGCAGCTGCTGTATCTCCGCTACCTCGCCTCTTGGCCGGTGGAGGAGATCCAGTGCATCGCGCAGACCCGGCGCCGCGATCGCTGCACCAGCCCGCTGCTCACCCCCGGCGCTCCGGCCGGCACCTGGGCGCTGGTCCCGGCCACCGCATCAAGCGGCCAACTGGCCCTGCCTCCCTCGGTCATGGCCGTCTACGACCTCAACCGCGTCCCCTACGCCGAGCAGCTGCGCTGGCGCGCGCAGCGCTGCCCGCAGCACGCCGCCGCACCTACGGCCGCCGACCTGGCGGTGGCCGACTGGGAGCGCTTCGACCCGCTGCGCCACCACGAGCACATCCATACCCGCCTGCCCACCACTACCCGACGCCCTGGGCCCGCGGGCTGCACACGGCAGGCGGCCCGGCCGTGACGCACCACGCCGTCGAGGTCATGTTGACCAGGCCCGCCGCCCCCGGTGAACTCCGCCGGGCGCGCTGCGGTGTGCCCCTGGCCGCGAGCGCGGACCGCACCCGGCTCATGGCGGTCTGCAGCGCCGGCAGTCCCGGTGGCGCCCTGCACGCGCTGCGGCACCGACTGGGCGCACGCCTGCCGATCGACGTCCTGACCACGCACTACCCCGACCGGCACGGCCAGGTCCTGCTCAACGTCGCCCTGGACCACGCCGCCGACCAGGCCCTGCGCCAGGCCGCGGCCATCCTGGGACAGAGCCCCCAGGAGCTGCTGCGGCGGCGGGTGATGGCGGCCCTGGACCGGGACGAGCAGGAACGCACCCGGCGCCTGGAGGCCCGGCTCGAGAGTCTGCTCGCCGACCACCCACCCGCAGAAGTCCTGGTCTGCGTGGCCGGCCTCCTGCACAGCCGCCGGCACCATCCCGCCCGCACAGCGCCGTAACCCCGTCCGCCGTGCCGCTTGCGATGTGGCGGCAGGCACGCCCATTGATCCTCTTCACCTTTCGCGGAGCCCTTGTTGCACACCCCCACCGACGAACAGGCCCACGCCGTGGACGCCTTCCGCGCCGGCCACCATCTCGTCCTGCAGGCCGGCGCCGGGACGGGAAAAACCGAAACGCTCACCCTGCTCGCCGCCAGCACCCGACGCCGCGGCCGCTACCTCGCCTTCAACAAGGACATCGCGCGCGATGCCGCCACCCGTTTCCCTCGCACCGTGGTGTGCAAGACCGCCCATGCCATGGCCTACGCCGCCGTCGGCCACCGCTACACAAGCCGGCTCAACAGCCCCCGCCAGCCCGCCTGGAAGACCGGCCAGGCGCTGGGCATCACCCGCCCGCTGTGCATCGGCGATCACGAGATCAGCCCCCGGATGCTCTCCCACACCGTGCTGCGCACCGTGACCCGCTACTGCTACTCCGCCGACCGCGCCCTGGCCCGCCACCACGTACCGCACCTGCGCGGCCTGAACACGCCCGGCGAACACGTCCAACTCGCCCACGAAGTCCTGCCGTTCGCCCTCAAAGCCTGGGCCGACCTCCACAACCCCGAACACGGTGTGGTCCGCTTCGAGCACGACCACTACCTGAAGATGTGGGCCCTGACCGAGCCGAGGATCGAAGCCGACTTCCTCTTCCTCGACGAGGCCCAGGACACCAACCCGGTCCTGGAAGAGGTGTTCGCCGCCCAGCGCCACCATGCCCAGCTCGTCATGGTCGGCGACTCCGCCCAGGCCATCTACGGCTGGCGCGGCGCCCGGGACGTGATGACCGGCTTCGACGCCACTCCCCTCACCCTGACCCGCTCCTTCCGCTTCGGTCCCCTGATCGCCGAAGAAGCCAACCGATGGCTCACGCTCGCCGACGCCCCCATCCGCCTGACCGGCACCGACACTATCCCCACCGAAGTCGGCGGCCTCGCCTGTCCCGACGCGGTGCTGTGCCGCACCAACATCGGCGCCATGGCCGAAGTGATGCGCCTGCTCGCCGACGGACACCGCGTCGCCCTCACCCGCGGCGGGCAGCAGCTCGCTGCGCTGGCCCTCGCGGCCCGCGACCTCAAGGACGGCCGCCGCACCTCCCACCCCGAACTCGTCCTCTTCCCCTCCTGGGGCGAACTGCAGGACTACGCCACCCACGACCCCGCCGGACGCGACCTCCAGCCCTTCGTCGACCTCGTCGACACCCACGGCCCCGACTCCATCCTCGCCGCCGTCGACCAACTCACCGACGAGACCCACGCCGATGTCACCGTCTCCACCGCCCACACCGCCAAGGGCCGCGAATGGCCCACCGTCCAGATCGGCAACGACTTCCCACCGCCCAAGGACACCGACCAGCACGACGCTCAAGGACGGCCCATCCCAGAACCCGTCAGTGACACCGACGCCCGCCTCGCCTACGTCGCCGTCACCCGCGCCCGCCAGCACCTCGACCTCGGTGGCCTGTCCTGGGTCCACACCCACCCCACCGCGCCAGGTGTGGCCTAGTGAAGCCGAGACAGAGTTTTTCTCGGCTTTTTGGTGCAGGTCGAGAACCGGTTGATCAGTCAGTGGTGAACTGGCTCGCACGCCCGCTTCGCGTCACCAGCCCACGTTCTGCCCCGCACCGTGCACAAGCAGGTCCTGCCTGCAGCAATCTCAGTCAAGCGGCGGAGAACACCGCGGGTGCCTTCCGTGCTATCACTACGACACAACTGTGCGGCAGTAACTGCCACTGCTCACACTGCGCCAGGTGGAAAAGCCCACGCGTCAGATTTCGCCTACGCCACCCACTCGCTGATCGCGGGCCGTGGCGCCAGGAAGGGTTGAGACATCATGTCCGAAACCACTGCCGAACCCACCGAGCTGACCTCACAGTACAGCGCACAGGTGGCCGGCGACCTCGAACGCAACCTCAAGGAACAAGAACGCCTCAGCGGTGAAATCGAAGCCCTCCAGACGCAGTTGGCCGCTCTGCGGCACGACCACACTGTTCTGGTGAACATCCAACAGGTCCTCGGCGTCCCGACGACGGCTGCGGCGCCAGCGGCGCAACCCGGCGCGACGGTACCGGTTCCCCGCAAAGTAGCCGCGCCCGCGTCGCGTGCGACCGAGGAGACGGAGGTCAGGAAGTCCGCGGCCCGGAAGCGGGCCGCCAAGAGGAGCACCGCAGCGGCCGCGCCCACACTCGTCACCCTCGTGCGCGAGCATCTGGCGAGTCAGAGCGAACCCCGCTCCGCTGCCGAAATCGCCACCGTCCTGGGCCAGCAGCATCCCGAACGCGCCGTCAAGACAACCGTCGTGCGCACGACGCTCGAAGGGCTCGTGGCCAAGAACCAGGCTCAGCGCACCAAGCAGGGCAACTCCGTCTTCTACACCGCCCCCGACTCAGCCGAAGCGGCCGCAGACGACGAGCAGAACCCGCAGCCGTCTGCCTGACGACATACCCGAAGGCGGCAACCCCTTCGAGTTGTGAGCGGTGTGAGGCCACACGTCCCCTGTGGGCCCACGGCTACAGCGGTGCGACGGCACACGCAGATGATCGGCCCATCCATCGGCAGGCATGCGGCGGGAGTTGTCCCAAGGGACCGTGCAGCGGGGGCGCTCAGGCTGGTGATCACCGTTGGTGCGGCTACTGGCGCTGGGGGGTGCGTCGACGGGTTGGCGACAGGCCTTCGCACGCGCGGGTGGGGCCAGCCAGGAGATCAAGTACGTCGATGGCGTAGTGGGCCGCCACGCGATCGCAGTCGTCCAGGGGCCATGGCGCGGTGCCGGACTGGCGACGGCTGACCTGTGCCTGGCTGACTCCCAGCGCCACAGCGAGATCGGCCTGTGTCTCCCCCGCCAACTTCATGAGCGCGGCGATCGCGGCCCTCACGCGTTCCCCCGACGACAGCACCATGGTGTTCAACTTACCGCTGTCCCACGCCGGTACGTCTGCAGGACGGTGTGCCAAGGGGTTGCTGATGTGCTGTGGCGGGATGGTCAGCGCGGGCGCCAGGTGCGGATTTCGAGGTGGGTGATGTGAGCGTCCGGGTGGATGCGTCCGGTCTCCACCAACCATTGGTGCACGGCGGCGGTGACGTCGCCGCTGGCGGCGTTGACGCGGCGGGCGATGTCGGCGGCGTCGAATCCGCCGGTCTGGGCGGAGCCGTAGGAGCGTTCCTCGGTGTGGTCGGTGCGCTGGATGACGTCGCGGCGGATGCCGGGTGAGTCGGTGCGGCTGCCGGAGGGGTGCACGTAGGCGGTCTTGGCCAGGCGGACGGTGAAGGCCAGGCGTAGGCCCTGGCGGGCGGCTTCGGCGATCAGCGGGCGCAGGCGGGCGGAGCCGGAGGCGATGGCCTGGGCGCCGACGCGGCCGGTGCCGGAGCCGGTGGGGGTGATCAGGAGGGCTTTGGTGCGGACCCGGGCGCGGGCACCGGAGGCGGTGGTGCGGCGGTGGGTGTGGCGGGCGGCGATGGCGGCGAGTTCAGGCAGGTCGGTGATGCCTGCGGCTTCGACGGCGGTGAGGACTTCTCGCAGGGCGGTGACGAAGGCCGCACCTTTGTTCTTGGTGTAGAACTGCGAGACCAGCGAGGGGTCGCGGTCGATGATGCGGGCGATGTCGCGTTTGGTGAAGCCGGTCTGCTGGAGCCGATCGGCGAGTTGGGCTGCCTCGTTCAACTCGCTCTGCGTTCTGCGGCGCCGGGGGCGGGGCGGCATCAGGCCTCCTGGCCGGTGGTGAGGGAGGCGCGTCCGGCGTTGCGCAGCGTGAGGAGTTCTTCCTCAGTGGTGGGCGCCGCCAGCGGGCCGGTGAGGTGTCCACGCAGGAGGTAGTCGCCGGGCTGGTGGTGGTAGGGCCAGGTGTGGGGCTGGGTGAGGTAGAGGGCGTCGGTGCGGAAGGCGACGACGCTGCCGGGTGGGGTGTGCAGGGCTCCGGCGTAGGTGTCGTCGTCGCGGTGGCGCTGGGTGAGCAGGGCGGCGCGGGCGCCGGACCAGATGGCGGCGGCCCATTCGGGGTGGGCGTTGGGGTCGCGGCTGAAGCCGGTGGGCTTCTGCCAGGTGATCAGTTCGTTGTCGAAGCCGATGATTTCGGCGTCCGGCGGGACGTCGCGCTCCAGGGTGCGGGGGGTGGTGCCGGTGACCATGCGGGGGCGCTGGGCGAAGGAGCCGATGCCGTACAGGAGGATGGAGCGCACGGCGCGGGAGGCGAGGTGGGCGGCGCGGGCCTGCTGGGGGTCGCCCTGGAAATGTGCCTGGGCAGAAAGGTTGGTCCAGGTCTCCTTGAGTTTCTTGGCCCAGTCGTCGAGGGGTTTGCCGTCCTCCCAGAGGATGCCGTCGAGGATCTCGATCTTCCACGGCTGGAGGGGGTTGGCCAGGGCGGTGTGGATTTCGGGGCCGCCGGCCCAGGTGGTGAAGGTGGCGCCGGGGGTGGCCGGGTAGTGCCAGGCGCGGTCGCCGGGGGCGGGGGCGGGCAGCAGGCCGACGTGGTTCCAGCCGTCGGGCACGGTGACCCGGACCTGCCAGTGCCCGCACCCGTACAGGGCGCGCATCTGTTCCTTCTCGCTCCAGGCGGCGAAGGTGTGGGCGGTGATGCGGCGGGGGGTGCCGACCGGGGACTTCCAGGTGTGTTTGGCGTAGGCGAAGGTGCGGTCGTACTCGACGAGTTGGGGCAGTTGCTCGGGGACGCGGGGCGGGGTGATGAGTTCGTTGCGGCCCTGTCCTGCGGTGGCGTGCAGCAGGCCGCGCAGGTCCTCCGACAGCACGGGGAAGCCCTCGGCGTGCTGGCCGCGGGTGGGGATGGTGCGCGTCCACAGGTCGCGGCCGGTCTGGGACGGGGAGCCCATGAGGACCGCATCGGGCCAGTGGCGGCGCAGGGCCTGCCACAGCAGCACGAACGCGTCGCGGACGGTTGCCGGGTCGTCGCCATCGACGTCGAACCACTCCCCCACCGAGCGGATCTCCACATGGTGATCGCTGTTGTCGCGCTGATAGCGGCCGACAGGGTTGCGGGCGTGGACGAAGTGCCCGGCCATCCGGTCGCGGCCGCGGCCGGTGTCGGTGCGCCAGCCCGGGGTGGGGGCGTTCAGCCAGGCGGCGACCGCGTCGCGCAGGTAGGGGTGGCGGTCGGCGCCCTGGTGCCATGGGTCGCCTGCGGTGATGTAGATGCGTTCCACGCCGTCGGGGATGGTGTGGAAGACGGCGGTGAGGATGTCCGCGGCCGACCGGTCGGCAAGGTCGAGGTGGTGAGTCTGGTTGCGGTGGACCAGGATCCCGGTGGTGGTGTCCAGGAAGACGGTGGAGCGGGCCTGCTGGGTGAAGTTGGGCCGGGTGGACGCCAGCCCGGGGGTAGGGGCGAGCCAGGCATCGCCGCTGGCACCTGCGGGGATGGCGGGCAGTTCCCTCGGCGTCTGGGTGGTGCCGGGCGCCTGCAGGGCCGCGGGATCGGCGGGGACCGCTGGCGGAGCGGGGCGCACTGCGGCGGTGGTCATCGCGGGGGCGGCAGCTGCCTGCTGCTGTGGCGGTGGTGCGGCTTCGGGGGTGGCCTCGGCCGTGGACGGCTCGGCCGTCGGCGGCTGCGGGGCGTCGTGCGGGGCGAGGCTGTCGGGGGCCAGGGCCGGGGCGAGGGCGACGACATCGGCCATGCCCAGTCCGGCCGCCTGGGCGACCCGCTCTGCCTTCGCCTTCGGGTAGGAGGCCAGCTGGACGATCAGCTTGTCGCGGTCCGCTTCCTGCTTCGCCAGCGTGGCCCGGGTCTTTTTGATCTGGTCCCGCATGGTACGCAGATCGGCAAGCGCTGTGCTGTAGCTCTGTGCGTCCATCGGGCGTTCCTTGTCCGGACCGGGTTCAGCCAGCAGTGGTGTGAGGGGAGACGTACGCAATGGCCCCGCCCGAGTGGGAGGCAAGCCGGGTGCCCAGCAGCTGTTCGGCAAGCTGCTGGTCGCCGTCCACGCCGGAGGTGAGTCGGGTGTGCGGGGCGGCCAGGTCGGTGACGTAGCCGGCCAGGCGGGCATCGGGAAAGGCATGACGGCCCTCGGAGTTCTTCTCCCATCGCTCCAGGCCGGTCAGGACGGCCACCACGTAGCCCGCGAGCGTCACCGGCAGCACGCCCCCGGCGGCGACACTCGCCGGGTCGCACCGCCACCAGGCGCGCAGCGCCTTGAGCAGGTCCTCGGGCGGGAGTGTGGCGGCGAAGCCGAGCCAGGAGCGCTCCGGCTCCTGGATCCGCCGGGCTGTGTCCACCCGCAGGACGGCGAATTCCCTGACCGGCAGCCGGTCGAGCGGTGCCTGCCGCCGTGTTTGCAGTGCCTGGACGACCTCGAGCGGGACCATGACGCGTACGCCGCGGCGGGACAGGCCCGGCAGCAGTCCGGCAGAGACGAGGCGGCGGAACGTGGTGATCGCGCATCCGAGCTCTTCCGCAGCCTGCCCAGTCGTCAACAGCACCTCCCCACCTCCATCCCTGATCTAATATCTGATTTGGCATGTACGTTAACGCGGGAAGTGAGAGAGTGTCAAACTCCTGGTGAGCAGGCAGAAGACGTTCGGCCCAGATCGTCTTTCCGGGGCCGGTGTGACGGCTGGCCTACCGTTCGGCCAGCTGGGCGACGATCATCAGGGCCCGGCCTCGTTCCAGTCTCCCCCTAGCCCGCGCTGGTAGGTCATGCCCCGAGCAGGCACCTTGGGCCGTGTGTTCCTACTGCATGCCGGTGCGAGTTACACAGGAGCCCGCAGCCACCCGTCATTTCGGGTCGCCACCCCACGGCCAACGCCGTTGAGATGCCTGCACCGCTTCCCCGGCCGGCCGTGCGATGGCCAGTGTGATTTACCGCCCGTGCGGGTGAGTTGACGACGGATGCCGGGCGTGCCGGACACGGACCGCGCTGAGCGCCGCCTTCGCCCTCACCTTCCACAGTGGCCGCAATGGGTGCGGCACGAAGACGGCCGTTCAGCCCGCGCTTCGGCGCGACCTGGCGGCCCGGCTCGGCGAGCGCGCCGACGCCGAGGCGGGCATGTTCTTGATCCTCAGGTCCTCGAGAACCAACTGAAGGCGTTAGGCCGCGCCAGGTGCCGTCTGGGCTGGCTGCCTGGACTGGAGGATTCCCTTCCCCCCTTCGAGGGAAAGAAGTCTCAGACCAAACCGATCTGCCCCAGCAGGCTGCGGGTGTCGGTAGATGTGTCGTCGCATGTGTGGCCGTGTTCGAGGCTCTTGAAGACCACAGCGCCTTTGGGAACGCGGTCGGCATGGAACGTGGACCAGGTGCGGCAGGTTGGGCAGTCCCGGCCAATCAGGAACGGGCGCAGCAAGTGGAGCGCGCCCTCGGTGTCGCGGAGGTAGAGGCTGCCTTTTTCGAGGTCATTGCTGAGTGAGGTCATGGTGCGGGTGGGGACGACGGGGTGGTCTCCTGCCAGTTCGCGGTATTCAACACGGGCGCTGCGGGCGAAGGCATCCCAGCGGACGTCGGTGATTTCTAGCAGGGGCAGGTCAGCGAGGAAGCGGGCGCGTTCGACCAGGTGGGTCACGTCAGCGAAGGCGACGCCGATGGCGTGGGGCAGGTCGATCGGGTCGACACGCCGTAGGTGGGCCTGGTCGTTGCGGCGCTCACTGAGGGCCTGGCGGGCCTTCTCGGCGTCCGGGTGGGCCAGCAAGGTCCGGATGTCGTTCAGGGGGTGGGCTGGGGGAAGGTGGTTCAACTGCTTGCTGGTCGCGGCCTCGTTGAGCACATTGACCCAGTCACCGAAGCCAGGGCCGCTGCGCCCGCTGGCAAGCTTGTCCCGGATCGCTGTCACCGCCCCGAGGGTGACGCTCTGGGCGTGGCTGAGGGCAAGGATGAGCTGAGCGACGTAGCACAGCAATTGTTCGGCGGTGTCCAGGATCGCAGCGTAGGCGGCCAGGTCGTCGCCGGCACTGATGCGGGCTTCGGTCTCACGCCAGCGGTAGGCGATGGGGTAGGGGAAGCGGGTGCGGACGCTGTGGCCGAGGTCGTCGAGGAGTGAGGCTGCTTCGGCCCGCAGGCGCAGGGCGCGGCCGGAGTCGATGACGCGGGCGCGGGCCTGGGTGGCGGTCTTCTCCAGGAAGACGGACTCGATCACCGAGTCCGCTTGCTGTTCCCACCGTTTGAACTGTTGCTTGGCGGCTGTGAGTTCGTCGAGGGCCTTGGTCAGCGCCGCATCAGGCTGCGGGACGGGCAGCGTGGACAGCGCCTGCATCGTGGTGGTGGCCAGCCTCGGTCCGGCCAGCGTCAGGGCGAGCGGGGTACGCAGAAACATGGTGATCAGCTGTGCTTGCGGCCGGGAGAGCGGCTTGATGGGCCGCAGGACCACCACTTGCTCGGACGCGGCGGCGGGGAGGTCATCTTCGCCGATCTCGGCAGTGAAGAAGCCGTGCGGAGGCACTGTGGCCGGGGCGATCATGCGGCGGATCACCAGGTCCCCTACGGCGAGTTGCTGCTCTGTGGGGATGGCGGCCCACAGGGTTTCCTCTGACGGCGGGGCGATCGTGCCGTCTCGGCCGATGTCCTGCGGGCGGATCATGCGCACCCCGGCGGGGTCCTTCGAGGGCATCCGCTGGCTGCTCTTCTTGAGGGCCGACTCGTTGAGGGGGGCGAGATGGAAGGTGAAGAGGTCGCCGAGCGCATCGATGGCTCCGAAGCCGGCCAGGTCCTCGCGGCGTTGGAGGATGCGCGGGTCGAAACGGTCGAAGTGCAGGCCCTGTTCGGGGCTGGGTATCTCCCGCAGCACGTAGCCGTGTTCTCCTCGGCCGCCCTGGCGGGCCAGGAGTCGCTCGAAGTCCTTGACGACGGCCGTCTCGTCGAGGCGGGGGCGCGGCACCTGGAAGAGCTTCAGTACCGGCTTGGTCTGCGCTCGCGCCCGGAGGAAGACGGCCGCCGATTCCACGTTCCGACTTATCTGCGTCAGCGCGCCTGCCTCGTAGATCAAGAGGAGGGTGTCCCAGTGTTCAGCCACCTTCGTACGCATCTCGGCCGCCCACGGTTGGTCCGAGACCCATGCCTGCGCCGGAAGTAGCACCGCCATCACGGCGTCGGATGTCGGTGGGCGGCACGAGGTCATGACTTCGGCGTAGAGGTCGGGACTGGCTGCGCGGCGCCGGTCTGCGTTGCCTCTTCGGTCCCATGTCGGCACCAAGAGCAACGGTCCCTCGGCGAGCATCTCCGCGGCGCGCGCGGCCAGTTGCTCCCATGACGGCTCGCGCACGCTCTGCCAGCTCCCCGGTGCGCTGAAATCCAGCCCGCTGGCGGCGAACGGGGAACTGCTCAGCACGGTCGGCGTGCCGTGGGCAAGCCTCTCGAACCCGATGCCGATCAGCCGCTCAGTCCATGCCGACAATTGCACAGTCGCTGCCACGCTCTCCCCCACACCTTCCTGCGAACCTCGTTGCAGAAGGGCAGCTTAAGAGGTCCTAACAGAAGCTGTTGATCATGTGACTGTCGGTTGGGTTGCTCGTTGGTCTGGTCGTGGGGAAGAGGGAGTCTCGGCCGTGGATCGTCTCGGACGAACTGTGGTCGCTGATCGAGCCGTTGCTGCCCGTGCCGGGTCCGAAGCTGGTCGAGGGCAGACCGCGGATCCCGGACCGGCAGGCGTTGGGCGGGATCCTGTTCGTGCTGCACACCGGCATCCAGTGGGAGTACCTGCCGCAGGAGCTGGGCTTCGGCTCGGGCATGACCTGCTGGCGGCGGCTGGCCGTGTGGAACGAGGCAGGTGTGTGGGAGCAGCTGCATCTGGTGCTGCTGAAGAAGCTGCGGGCGGCGAAGAAGCTGGACTGGTCGCGGGCGGTGATCGACTCTTCCCACGTGCGGGCTGCTCGGAGGGGCCCAAAAGCGGACCCAGCCCGGTCGACCGCGGACGGCCGGGCAGCAAGCACCATGTCATCACCGACGCCCAGGGCATCCCGCTCGCGGTGTCGCTGACCGGCGGAAACCGCAACGATGTCACGCAGTTGCTGCCTCTGGTGGACAGGATTCCGGCCGTGGCAGGCACTGTCGGCCGGCCCCAGCGCAGACCCGATGCCCTGCTGGCCGACCGCGGCTACGACCACGACAAGTACCGGCGCCTGCTGTGGCAGCGCGGCATCCGCCCGGTCATCGCCGAGCGAAGCGAGCCACACGGCTCTGGCCTGGGCATCTTCCGGTACGTCGTCGAGAGAACGATCGCCTGGCTGCACGGCTTCCGCCGCCTGCGCATCCGCTGGGAACGACGCGACGACATTCACGAAGCATTCCTCAGCCTCGCCACCTGCCTCATCACCCACCGACACGTCCAGCGCCTTTGTTAGGACCTCTAAGGGCTCACTGATCACTGCATCTTTCATCCGCGCCGCGAACCTCGCGGCTCTGCCGCACTGGTTCACCGACGGTCGCGGGGCGCTGCGAGCAGCAGGCGCTGCTGCAGCCGCAGTTGAGGCTGCGGGCCGCCAGGCGAGAATGCGGATGAGGCGGCTGTGGAAGCGAGTTTCCCCTTCAGGTACGGAACTGCTCATCCGCCGCGGTGTCACCCGCAAACGCCGCGGGAGCCGCCGAACGACATGAGGAGCCACACCTGGTCCGCAAGGCCCAGGGTTACCCGCCGCGGGCCATTGTCCGTGCCCGGGAGCGGTCGTGCCGGACGACCTAGCGCACTCTGCTGTAGCCGTAGACTCCCTTCACTCTGCGGTCGAGGTATGTGCCTTTGCTGGATGCGTTGATGAACCCGATGTACACGTGCTCCGGAACGTGGCGATACTGGTACACGCCGCCGCTGTGGAACTCAACCTCCAGGATTCCGTCCGCGTATCCGACCGATCGGACGTTGGACGAGCGGACCGTTGTGCGTTCCATGAGAGTTTCCTTTCGCGTCGCGCTGTCACGGCACCGTGCTTGTGGGGTCAGGGGCCTGGGCCTCGTCCTGCAACGTCACCGCGGCGTGGAGGAGTTCATGGGCGTACCGGTTGGCGGCATCCTGTACCCGCTTCGAGGACGGCAGGAGGAACCAGCCGATGAGGCAGAGCAGGCAGGCTGTCAGGCCGAAGAGGTTTCCCGCCGAGATCTGCGGTCGGTCTATCACTGGCGCGAGCCACATCATGTAGCTCGCCAGGGCGAGTGCAGACAGCAGGCCGATGCCTCGGGCTGGCCAGCGCAGGCCGTAGATGTTGCGTTCGTAGCCGTAGTTGCGGTTCTCGTTGAACAGAAGAGCGAACCTCTCCTTGTCCCGGGTGCGGTCGCGTACACGCTTGATGGCCAACTTGATCGCGTTGTCGGCCTTGGCCTTGTCCCGTCGCTCGGCACGCAAGGAGGGCAGAGCGACCCCGGAGACGGCTTCAACTGCCCTGCGCCACAGCTGCCGTTGGGCCTCGTCGTCGCTGGGCGCGTCGAGTCTCAACCATGCGATCGTCGGCGGGCCGCCCCAGCTGTCCCACAGTTGCTGTTCTACCGCCCTGCCGAAGTTCCGCACCGCGCCGGCGATCAATACGGGGCCCGCCCCCGCCAGGGCGAGCGTCCCGATGGCATAGGAGACCGCAGGTATCTGACGCAGTCCCAGCACGGCGAACAGGACGATGAGGGGCAGTATCGCAAGGAGGCCGGGGACCAGCCGGGCGCGTCGCTCGTAGTCATCGAGGAAGAGCATGCTCACGCACCTCCGTCGTCCTCCACCGCCGGGTGGAAGGGGAGGGGCTGCGCGGGACTGTTGCCAGAGCGGGCCGGGGAGTCGTGGCTGTACAGGAGCGATACTCCCTGGGTCGCGTAGACCGGGTAGCCGCGCCGCAGGAAGGCGTTGGTCACCTTCTTCGCGGGGTGACGGTTGTCGGGGTTCTTCTTAGGCGCCGAGACGCACGCGATCCCGCGCGTGACATCCTCCACTGCCGGGCCCAGCAGCCGGTCGAGTACCGTCGGACCGACGTTGTTGCGGCTGCCGTGGTGTGGCACCTGCGCGAAGCGAAGGTCGCCGGGGGCGAATCCGCTCTCCTCAAGTTCATCCAGTACGGAGGTGAGTGCGGGGATCCCGGCGTCCCCCGTCAGCAGCAGCTTCCTGCCGTCGACTTCGAACAGGGAGACCACGCTGGCGTTGTTGGTGGGAGTGGTCGTGCCGTCGTCGCGCAGCGTCTCGTGGAGCCATGTCTCCGGGACCAGCTTCTTCGCCGCCTCCAGCATTTTGCGCACGACGGCCTCGCAGGCGAGCTGGGCCGCGGATTTGACGGCCTGCCCGACGAGTTCCGTCAGGAGCTGTTCGTAGTACGTCTCGGAGGGGCCGAGCACGCTGAAGCTGCCGTCTTTGGTGCCGATGCCGGCGAACGGCTCGACGACCTCGACATCTCGCTCCCGGGCGATGGCCTCCAGCTCCATCGCCGCCTCGAGCATTCGGCGCGCTGGATCGTTCAGCTTCTCGCGCCAGAACGTGGAGGTGCGGGCACGCTCCATCTCTGCCGAGTGCTCCCAGGGAAGATGCATGAGGAGCTGGCCGACACACATCTTCTCCAGCACCGTCTTCAGGCCGCAGATGTGGTCCTGGTCCGTATGTGTGGACACCACGATATCGATGCGGTCGGTGACGTAGTACTTCTTGATGTGCTCGACCAGGGCGTCACCGCAGTCGGTGTACCCACCGTCGATGACCATGACGGTCTGCTCTGCGCGCACTCCCCGGAGGTTGCCGAAACGGAGGGCGATGGCGTCGCCGCCCTTGGACTCCTCCCCCACCGGGAGAAGATCGATCTCGTATCCCACTGTGGTTCCTTGACTCACAGGCGCCTTGGCGCATCACACGAAGAAGCGGCCCTCGCACCCATGTGCAGTCGGCCAACTATCAACACAGAGTAGCCATCCAGGCCGGGCAGATCATCACGCTCCGTCAAACCCTGGGCAGATAAAGGGAGTGGATCACCACCTCGGCGTGACCATTCGTGATCACTTCTGTCGCGTGGTGACCGTCTGTACCTCATGTTTCAACTGCCGCAGGAAGGCCGCCCTTCCCTCGGGAAAACGTCAGCTCGGATGGGCTGCCCGGACGTTCAGCGATGACTTGGTCGCATTGAGCGACGCAGTCCACGTTTTCAGAGGACCAGCGAGGCTGGCCCCGTACATTCACATGCCGGTATCACATTCGCCGTACCGAAGTTCAACCGCGAAGGTTTTCTGAGCGGTTGAGGAAGAGGGCGACGCAGCACGTGGCCGGTCGTCTGCGCATGTTCCCGCTGCCAGGACGGGCATGACACGGCACCCGCGCTTTTCCGCCCCTGCGAAGACCCGACGGCTGGTCCGACCGGTCGAGATCAAATAACTCAAGGGATGGGTCTGCGGCCGCTCTTGGGGCGCCAACATGCGAGGAAGGAGGAAGCCAAGATGGCGACTGAGACGTGGCGGGCGGGCCGCTGAGGGACGTCAGGCCACGTCGGAGGTGAGCCGCGACGCGCAGTTGCCTCCAGACACGTCGCACGTCGTGCACGGTTCCGGTCTCAGCACACAGAGTGTCCGACCCCAGTCGGCGGCATCACCCGGCTCCACGCCACCGTCGCCGAAAGCCGGTCAGTACAAGTCGCGCACCTTCTCAGCCCGGCGCCGCGGGGCCAGTCACACCCTCGGATGGGCAGCCCCGTAACCGCACGGATTCACCCTCTGTTGGCCCTGCATGGACGATGATCTGCTCGATGCCGACTACACCATGCCGGAGGTGACCGAGCCACGCCTGGCGCTGTTCACGCTGTCCGAGGCACACCAACTGCTGGATGTCCTGCACCATTTCAGCGCCGCAGATCACGTTTGGGGTGCCCAGGCCCGCCGCCTCGCGGCAGAACTGGCGGCGCGCGTCCCCTCACGCGAGCCGTAAACCGCACCCGCTGGTGACGGCTGCCCGTGTCCTCACCTCCAACGAGGTACAGAGGCCGTCCTCGTGCTGGATGGACGACGTGCAGGCAAGCGCTGTGGGCGCGACGATGGCGGCGTGTCCAATCCCAGTGCGGCGCCCAGTCCACAGACCGTGCAGATCCCCGAACGCGCTCACGCGGTCGGACCAGGCTGGCGACAGTTGCTGGATCATCTGCACCACCAGATCCATGCGATCGCGCCCGGCTACCGTCTCGTCGATCTCACGGAAAAGCTCGGCGGCCTGCGCCTGCACGTGGAGAATCCGGGAGGCACCACCGACACGCTGCACTCTCTGATCGACTCCGCCCGGACGGAGTCGGTGCGCACATGCGAGTTCTGCGGCGCGCCGGGCCGCATCCGCACCCGCAACGACCGCCTGGGCGGATGGCGCAAGACCGTGTGCGACACCTGCCACAGCGCCTGGTCCGCCCACCGTCTCATGATCGTTCACGGCGTGGTGCGCGCCCGCGACCGCTGACTGACATGTCAACGGAGAGCGGATGGTGCGGCTCTTCTGTAAGGGGGTGCGTGCAGTACCGGGCTGGCCGCCCCTTGCCTTCGGCTGCTCCATCGCCCCGGGCGAGGTCCTGGAACCACAAGACGGGGCAGTCCGGCGGGATTGAGCGCCTACCGATCTCCGTCCTCGTCATCCTCGTCGATGAGGAAGCCCCGCATCGGCGTGGGCGCCTCCGACAGCACCTCACCCCCAGACTGCCCTGTGTTGTGATCCGCGGTGGGCGGCAGGTCCAGCGGGGCGGGCTCGCGCGTCAGGATGTCGGGCAGGCGTTTGACCAGCACTCCTTGGTCTGCGAGTAGGTCAGCCTTCATGCTGCCGTGCGCACGCAGGACCGCGGCGATCGCGTGGTGCATGTGGCTGCGGCCGTCACGGTGGAGGAGGGCCGCTGGGCCCTGGATGATGGCCTCGCGCTGTTCGGTGGCTGCCGTCTCACGCAGAGTGCGGGAGGTGAACCACTCTACGAACACCGCGCCGTCCTCCGCGTCAGTGACGACGACGCCGTGGGCACGGTCACGCTCGGCGGTGTCCGATCCGGGCAGGCCGACGCTGGCGAGGACGCGCCGTACCTCCTCTGCCAGCGGCTTGGGGCGCGGGGGCTTGCGGCGAAGGGGGGCAGTCTCATCGGTCATGCGCGAGGACCTTACCGCCCTGCGCTGAAATGCGAGCCGGGCAGGCTGGCGCGAAGGGTGCCCTGGGATGGAAACCTCCTGGTCAAGCGGCAGGCCGGGGGTAACGGCCGACCAATGCAGAGGTCGAAGGGGACCAGGTCGGTACGGTGGTTGCCGCGGGCGTAGTGACGCAGGCGGGCAGTGGCGTGGCGGGGCCTCAACATCCCAGAGAGTGAAGATTCTCGGGTCTGCAGCGGACGGAGTTCCCTCCTCGGCAGCCTCAGATGATCATCATGGCGGCGCCGCGCTGATGACGGCCTGCCATTCCAGTACCGGGCAGGCGGCGACCAGCAGCTTGTCCAGCCCCTCCGCCCCGCCCAAGGCGACGCGGAGTTCCGCTTCTGCGTGGACGAAGAAGTCGCCCTGCAGCTCACGCAGTGGGCACAGCCGTTGGACATTCCGTTCGCGCATCGCCTTGCTGTCGCGGCTCGGAATGGTCGCGGCCAGGCTCCCCCTGACCGTGCTGCTGGAGCAGGCGCTGGATTGAGGTGGCATAGCCACGTCAGCCGTCAGGTCCGTGGCGCCTGCGGGGGTCACAGCCGGTCGGGACGTGTCTGGTCCTCGGTGTGGGTGGTGCGGGTGTGAGGGTCAGGCGCGCGGTGCCCGTACAGCCGGTGGGGTGCTTCGTCGGGGTGGCGTTGTACCCGGGCGCGGCGCCAGGCGGCATCGAAGGTGGGGGCCGCGGTGTGCTCGCGGCGGGCGCGGCGCATCAGCCTCAGAGCGTGCCAGCTGGTGAGGGGGGACAGCAGGCAGCGCAGCAGGGTGGTGGAGGTCATGGGCCGGGGATGGCGCTGGCGGGGGTCGGCGTGTTCTCGAGGAGTTCTTCGATCTTGTCCGCGTGTGCGGGCTGGCGGGCGCCGCGCATGGCGTCGGCGAGGAGCTGCAGGAGCATGCGCTTTTGCTCGTGGCGGGGGAACTGGTCGAAGAAGTCCCGTACAACGGCGAGGACTTGGATTTCGAAGGGCTCTTCTTCGGAGCGGGGGTAGCGGGCGAGGCGCTGGGCGATGTCGGACAGGGTGTTGTCGTCCGGCAGGACGGCCAGGTCGGTGGTGGAGCTGGAAAGCAGCCAGGCCAGGAGGGCTGCGGGGTGGGCGAGCCGCTCGGCGAGTGCCTGGGTGCGCTGGCTTTCCAGGGTGTCGTTGATGCCCTGGGTGCGGGCCGCGGTGAGGAGTTCGTTCACTGCGGCCTGGTCGTCCGGGGCCAGGGTGAGATGGGCGGCGGCCGTCACCTTGATGCCGGCGGCGGTGGTGCGGGGGATGCTCAGGTGTCGGTTGCAGGCGTCGCGGGCGGCGGGGAGGTCGGTGGGGTCCTGCTCGCGCAGGGCCTCGGCTGCGGCGGAGCGCAGGGCCTTTCGGATGTGGTTGGCCGTGAGGTCGGGGTCGTGGGCGCCGTCGGGTTCGGTGAGGAGCGTGGCGGTGATGAGGGCGGTGAAGTATATGCCGGGGCGGGAACTGCGCAGGAGGGCGGGAAAGTCGGTGACGCCTCGTCGCAGCGCGCGGCGTCGGGCTCGCCGGGTGGTGTGGGTCATGCGCTCTCCCGTCCGGCTCCGTTGAGCGAGGGGGCGGCGTCGGCGAGTGCGTGGGGGTGCGTGACGAGGGAGTCCGGCTGGCGAGGAGTCGACGCCGCCGGCGCCGGTTGCGGCGCGGTCGGGGTTTCGGGTGGATCGGCCTCGTGCGGCTTGGGGGGCTCCGGTGCCGGGGTGGTGCCGGCGCGCCGGTAGCTGATCATGAGGTGTTTGCGTAGGTCGATTACGGCGGCGGGGGTGTGGGCGTGGCCTTCGCGGCCCATGAGGAAGGCTGCCATGGGGCCGGTCATGAGGTGCTGGTCGATGACACGGTCGAGGATGCCGATGACGGCTTGCCGGTCGAGGGAAGCGTCGGCAACGGCCTGGGCCCAGTCGGTCAGGAGTGCTTCGGCGGGCTCGTCGAAGGCGGGTTCTTCCAGGACGGCGCACCAGCCGGCGGCGAGGTCGTCGGCGGTTGCGGGATCGGTCAGCGCGTTGGCGAGCAGGAGGGGGGCTGGCGATGGGTCGGCCTGGGGGGTGAGCAGGGCGATGAAGGCCCTGCGTCCGGCCCGGTAGCCTCGCTCGCCTTGTGCGGGGCCGTTTGTCCAGGCGGTGACCGCGCCCCAGACCTTCGGCAGGAGGCGGAGGTTGCAGGCCATGGCGCGCAGGGCCTGGGCTGCTTCGGTGACGGCCTGGTCGTGACGCGGCCGGTCCATGACCCAGCGCAGGCAGGTCAGGGCCTGGCGTGGGTAGAGGGAGGCGAACTCGCCCTGGCAGGCGACGGCTGCAACCGTGGCGGTGCCCTCCGCGGGGTTCGATGCCCAGGTCCGCAGCCGGGCGCGGACGTCCGAGCCCAGGGTGGGGTGTCGGGCGGCGGTGGCGAGCATGGTGGCGGCGGCCCGTTGACCTGGTGAGCCAGCCCGGGCCCAGGGCTGGGTGATGTCGAGGGGTTTGAGGTCGTGCTCGGCGACAGCGAGGTCGACCAGAAGCCCGGCGAGGGCGTCGATACGGGGTGCGGCTGGGCCCTTGGGCATGGTGAGCTGCTGGATCCACTCCAGCAGCGGCTGCTGGGCGTCGCTGAGCTGGCGCCACACGTAGCGCAGCACGGCATCCGGGTAGCCGGGCAGGTGGTCGAAGCTGACGCGCTGGGCCTCGACTTTGGCTTGCACCCTCTCCAGGCGGGTGGCGAGGGCAGGCGCGGTGAGGATGTCGGTGATGGCGCGGTCCTCGTCTTGCCGAAGGAGCATTCGGGCGGCCTTGAGGACATCGGTTGGGCTGTGCCCGTCCAGGACGATGGCCGCGAGCAGCAGGGCCCGGTCGTCGGCGCTGCCCTCGGTGTCGGTGAAGGTGGTCGCGACCAGGTGCTGCCATCCCGTCATCGCCTCCCGCGCCTTGCTCAGGGCGTCGGGTCGGGTGGCGTCGATGCGGCTGAGTGCGACGGCGCGGCCCGCGGCCTCCCCCGGCGGCATGTCGGGCCGCAGCAGGTCCGTCAGTCCGCCGCTGTGCTGGCCGTCATGGCTGGCGAGCCAGCCGCTCTTGTCCGGGTCCGGGTAGAGGACGTTGAGGTGGCGTTCCAGTACCAGGTCCCCGCGGGGGGCTTCGGCGGTGACGGCGATGCGGCGCATCTGCGGGTCGTGTCCGCTCGGCCAGCCGGCTGCACCGGTGATGACGATGAGGCACGAGCCCCGCCGCCGCAGCGTGTCGGCGTGTCCGAGGATCTGCCGGGCGGCTGCGGGCGGGTCGCTCCAGGTGTCTCCCGCCACGTCGAAGATGTAGCCGTGGCCTGGTTCGTGGGGCAACAGGTCGGCCTCGGGGGCGTCCCAGTCGGGCAGGACATGCCTGAGTTGGAGCCGTCCTCGCGCTGAGTCCGCTGCGGAGCGCAGGAGGGCGAAGTCGGTCAGGGCCCGCAGGGCGGCGGCGGTCTTTCCGGTGCCGGGTGGGCCGCTGATGACAACGATCGGCTCGTCTTGGCGCAGCAGCTTCAGGACGTCATCGGCGGTCGTCAGCGGGGTGTTGGCGGGCGTGATTTTGACCCAGGCGCGGCGTACGGCTTTGATCTCGCCGTCCGTCACCGGGAATGTCGACAGTGTCGGGCGCTGGTGCAGGTTGATGTCGCCCGCCGCCTGGTAGACGGTGGAGTACGAGTTGCCGCTGGCACTGATCAGGGGCTGGGCGGGCGGGAGGCTGGCGGAGTGTGCGGTGGGAGACGTCACGGCCCGGTCAGGCCTCCGTCGGGCGCGGCGGGGTGCCGTAGTTGATGCCGCCGCTGCCGGCGTCCAGGTTGCCGAGTGCTTGCACGACCTGGCTGTGGGTGTTGTGCTGCGCGCTCAGCAGCGGGCCCTGTGTGCTTGGCTCCGGTGTGTCGTCGGGCAGCAGAGCGCGCAGTTCGTCCGCCATGTCGGGGAAGCGGTCGAGATAGGCCGCCAGTTGAAGGACCAGGCGGCTCTCCAGGCGTCGCCTCTCCTCGCTGTCGGGATTGTCCGCCCCGCGGGCCAGGGTCTGTGCCGCTTCGTCGAACAGGGCCAGCTGCCGGTCGGCTGCTTGTCCGTCGCGGTGCAGGAAGCGGGCGAACGCGCCCCGGATCGCATCCCATCCTCCGCGGACCATCTCCGTCACCAGTGCGGTCACACCCTGACTTGCCACGGCCATGACATCAAACTCGGCGTCCAACGCGTCCCCCTGCACGTGCTCGCGGATGTGACGACAACTGCGTCATCAGCGTGCGAAGAGATCATCGCGCCCACAACCCCGAAAGCCACATTTGACGGAAACCAGCGTAAGGGCGCCTATGGAGAGCCAGTTCGTGACTGCATATGAATTAGGCCGCACAGGGAGATCTGTGCATGCAAAACGGGCAGCGCAACCTCGCTGCAGGTCAGCCGTTCGAACGGTTCCGGTCCCGACCTCTTGCAGCGATGTCCGGCATGCATTGACCGCCGGGTGTACCGGGAATGACGCAAAGCCGACGGCGGGGTGGCTGCGCCGTCCCGGCTGATCTACCGGCCGCGCTCACCGCAAGCACATGGGCACGGGACGCGACAGCTTCTCCCGGCGTAACTGCCGCGACCTGGTCGTGCACGCCCACATCCAGCTCAAAGTCCCCATCGTCCTGATCTGGGACTGTGAGAATGACAGTGTCCCGTTCGGATCACGGCCTGGCTCGGTCTGGGACTGACCTTGGTGTCCAGAGAATTGATCTGTCGGCCGTGGTGCGAGCGGGACGTGCCGGCACTCGGCGAACGGACGTGTTCCCGGCACCCAACTCATTCTCACCCGCCAGCCGACACAGCCCGAAGTGCTCAGTAACTCTCAGTCTGGTGACGGTGTTTGCCGTAGCTTCTTGTTCGTGGGGGCATCATGGGACGACTCCGAGCAGCCGAACGTCAACAACGACATCAGCGGCACCGTCTACGGCACGACAGGACAGTTCGGCAACGTGTACGGGGACGTGCATATTCACGGTCCGTCGTCGATGCCGCATCCACCGAAGACCGAGCCTTCGCAGCAGGGGGAAGCCGTCGCCGGGGCGAAGCGGAGGAAGAGGGACCGAGCCAAGACCAAGCGCAAGAGGCGTAAGGCGGACGGGCGAGCCAGGCAGCAGCGGAGAGAGGAGGACAGGAAAGCGATCAAAGGGTGTGGTCTTCTGGTGCTACTTCTGGGCGTATCCGGCTTCGTTGCGCTCGGCTTGTATACCCGGGAGTGGGCCACTGCTGGAGTCCTCATGGGGGTCGTTGCGATCATTGTGTTCCTCTGGGGTGCTGGCATGGCCATGCACGATGACTAGCTCACCCACGTCTCCGTAGTGCGTCTGAACAGTGCCGGCGTATCTTCCGACGCATGAGTGAACAGCCGTCCCTACGCAATGAGTTGAGTGGCACCATCAGGGGGCATGTCGTACAGGCGGGTGCGATCCACGGAGATGTGGTGTTGGACGCAGCAGCACAGGCGCGCGTCCAACATGCTCTGGCGCTACGAGCTGACCGACTTGCGGTGTACGAAGAGTTCTTGGACTCGGCGGTTCAGCTGGCGAAACGGCTGCAGCACGAAGCGGCCAGGACCGCGAACATGGTCGAGCAGCGTCTGGCAACGCCGGATCTCGTCTTCACTCTTGAAAGAGACGTGAAGCAACTGAGGGCGCCGATTGACGATCTGAACGAGCTCAACGCGAGGGTGCTACTGGTCGGTCCCGACGATGTCGCCGATGCTGCTGGCTCTGTATACGGGGCCTCTCTTGCGGTGTGGTACTCGACGCAGTTGGTGTTCGGCAAGTCGGGTGTCGTTATGCACCGATGGCTGCGGAGCCACGAGCGCATCAGAGAGCGGTTGCCAGACCGGTTGGATAACTTGAGGCGCGAGATGCGGAAGGTGCGTGAAGCACCCCCCGTATAGCTGGCGTTGCCGCAGACACGCCACTCATGTGCACGACGTATCGCAAGGCGTCGGGACTGTGGTCGTCGAGTTTCAGGGGGGTACGGTGGCTGCCTCAGTTGCTGTACAGGAGGTTCGGTGGAAGCAGAGTTGAGGGCACTCGCTGCCGCAGGCGCTACGACATTCGTTCAGCAGATGGCGGCGGACTCCTGGGCACACGCTCGTGACCGCATTGTCTCGTTCTTCTCGCGTCGTGACAACGGTGAGGAAGGCGCGATCCAGAGGGAGCTGGAGACCTCGCGCGGAGAACTGACGGCGGCGATGGAGTCCGGCGACGAGCAGACCGCCTTGGACGTCGAGGCGGAGTGGCGTACGCGATTGCGGCGTACCTTGCTGGCCAATCCGGCCGCTGCTACCGAGCTGCGAGCGGTGCTCGAGGAGTTGGCACCGGATCGGAATGATCAACAGGTCGTGGATGTCCACAACACGATCAGCGGGGGCGTGCAGTACGGCCCGGTGGTTCAGGCTGGCAATGTGGGATCGCTCAGCTTCGGGACATCTTTCGGTCAGGGATGAGGTCATGGGGCGCGGCCGTGATGTTGGCGATGCCGTCGGCCGCGGCAAAGTAGTCGAGGCGCTCTTGCACCCCGGTCGTGGGCACGGTGAGCGTGCGCGGTTCGGAGAACAGCAGGGCCGCGCCCAACGGCTCCATAGTCGGCGCCGCCCGTCCAGGCGCCACAGATTACGGGCATAGAGGGCGGCGAGCCGGTGCCGGTCGCCGGAGTACCAGGCGTCATCGACCGCATGTCGCGGTACTCCGTGGCGAACTGCGGCGGGGTCCACGGGACGTCAGGCTGAAGGGGTATGGTTCCCGCCCTTTCGGCTGCACTTGGTTGATGGCGTGCAGCTGTGCGGGGGGGGCGCCCATGGGGTGTTGCTCACAACACCCGCTCTATGGAGTGCACTTGATAGCAGCGGATGACCGGCTGCCGTACTTTCTGGTGCATGGGAGACCCGCGGGATATCCGCAATGAGATCAGTGGCGAAGTCCATGGATCTGCATTTCAGGCCGCCATGATCGGCGCTGTGTACCTGTCCGGTGAGTCAGATACCCCAGCTCATGCAGCCCAGCGAGCGAGGGTGTTCGCGGAGCTGGAGCGCCGGCTGGAGGCGGAGCGGCAGGTCGAAGAAGCTCACGCGCGAGAACGAGAGGCGACGAGTGCCGCAATCCAACGGGGCCAGCGTGCGGCTCGGTTGCTCTTGGCGTGGGCAGGCGTCTGGTTCCTCCTTGCCGCCGCTACGGCGGGGCTGTTCAACAAGCTGCATGACCAGGTGGATTCATCACTTGGGATGATCCCGATGACCTTCTTTCTTGTGTCGTTGCTGTGCCTCTTGCTCGCATCGCTGGAAGCTCAGGGAGCCAAGGAAAGGGCCTCAAAGCCGAAGAGTTACTGACCACTTCGGGTTGTTGTCGGCTGGCGGGTGAGAATAAGTTCGGTGCCGGCAAGACAGCCTGGATGAGGTCGGGCCGTAACTGGGTATGGCGGAAGCCCCGGCGGAGGGTGCGCTCGCAGCGGGTGCGTCGCAAGCTGAAACGGCTGGGCGCGCGCCGTCTGCCTGCCGCTGGCAATGGTGCTGCCTCGTCGGCGGTGGTTGTGCCGTGAGCGTTTTGGGCAGCGCGCTGGCGGATTTTCTGGGGAGCCTCGCGGCGGCCGTGGCGCTGGGGCGGCGGGCCCGGCGCTGGGTGACATGCCACGCGCTGATGCAACCGGCTGCGCTGCGCGGGCGGGCCCGTGTCGACGCCGGTGCAGCTTCCTGCCCAAGCCGCTGCCGTTCTTGGCGTGTTCGCCGGCGCTCTGTGCCATGAGATCCGGTGTACGCGGGTGGGCTGCCGCGGCGGGACGCTGCCTCTGCCCCCGGCACGGGCACGTGAGCGATGTCTGGGGAGCGGTCCGTCTCACTGGTCGTCATCGGGTGGGAAGTGGAGGTCGGACGGGTCGAAGGTGTCCAGGGCTTCGCGTGCGACGGCGCGGGTGAAGGAGTCGAGGGGTTGGCCCTGTTCCATGAGGAGTTCTTGGATGGCGCTGGTGAGTTTGGCCCAGTCGCGGAAGTTGCCGCGGCAGGCAGCGTCGTCGAGCCACAGCAGGTCTTCGTCGCTGGCCTTGCTCCACACCGGGTGATAGTGGGGCATGTGCTCGACGACTTCGGCGGGGCGCAGGGGGGTGAAGCGCGGCCATTGGGTGATGCGTGAGGCGAGGGCGGGTCGGCGTCGGAGGTGTCGGCGGGTTTCTTCGGCGCCGACGAAGATTACGGTGGGGCGGTTGGGGATGGTGTCCCACAGCGTGCGCACCCATTCGAGTGCGTCGGTGGTGAGTCCTTGTGTCTCGTCGAAGACGAGGACGTAGGGCCGTTCGGCGAGAGCTTCGTCGATGCGTGTGTTCAGAGTGCGGGTGCTGTCCGGGATGTCCAGAGCAGCGGCGACGGCTTTCTTGATGTCGGTGAGCGGGCAGTGGCGGTGGAACTGGAAGAACAGGGTGGTGTCGGGGGCAAGATCGCGCAGGCAGGTGCGGACGGTGAGGGTTTTGCCCAGGCCGACGCCGCCGTGGATGCAGAGCATGGCCTGGAGCTTGATGGCGGACTGGAGTTGTTTCTGCGTGCGCAGCACGGTGCGGGTGGGTACGAGGCGGGCGTTGGGCAGGTCGAGGTAGTGGCCGTTGCTGCTGGCGTTCACAAGCGGTCCTTTTGTTCCGGTGCTTCGGGGCCGGGAGCGGTGGTTTGGTGGGGGAGCCAGGAGGCGGTGGGGGCGGGCAGGTTGTCGTCGGTGTCCGGTGGGGGTTGCCGGCGGCCGGTGTCGGTCCAGGAGCCGGTGGGTGCGGGGAGGCTTTCGTCGGTTGCGGCGTGCGGGGTGAACGGTTCGGTGTCGCGGGTGTCGTGCAGGTGCTGGCGGGCTTGTTCGGTGGTGAGGGTGTTGAGGGGTTGGGGCGGGGCCGGTGTGGTGGTGGCGGCGTAGCGGTCTTTGACGATGCGGGGACGTCTTTCCAGGGCTTCTTTGAGGCGGGCGGCGTCGGCGGCGTTGTCCTCTTTGACGCGTTTGATCAGATGGGGGGCGGCGGCGTTGGTCCAGCGGGCGGTGCCGATGTACTGGTCGGTGTCGGCGTTGTAGACCTCGACGGTGTTGTAGTGGCCGGGCAGGTGGCGCAGGCGGACATGGGTGCCGATGTGGTCGCGCATCCAGGTTTCGAGGTAGTCGCGGCGGTTCCAGTCGAGGCCGGTGTCGGTGATGGTGAAGGTGCGGCGGACCAGGGGCAGGGAGCGGTGGAGGGCGCCGGGTGGCAGGTCGTGGATGACGGTGCGGTCGTCTTTCCATGCCTGCAGGGGGGTGCGGTTGCCGAGGCTGCGGATGCGGTGTTCGTGGTTCCAGCGGTGGACGAATTTGCGGATCTCGGTGGTGAATTGCTCGAAGGTCAGGAGGCCTTCGAGGGGCGGGGGTTTGGGTTTGGCTGCAGGGTCGGGGGTGGGGCAGTGGGTGTAGCCGGGCATGCCGCGAAAGAGCATGTCCTTGAAGGCTTTGTTGAGGGACTCGACGTAGGGCTTGAGGTCGGGGCGGCGGGGCGGTAGTTCCACGCGGCGTACGGCGAGGGCTCCCATGGTCTGGGCAACGGCTTTGCTGAGGAAGTCGGCGCCGCGGTCGACACGGACGAGTTTGGGGATGCCGCCGAAGGGCCCGTAGTGGCCGCCGCGCTGCAGGGCATGGTGGATGGCGACGATGATGGCCTGGCTGCTGGGGGTGTGGGGGGTGACGGCCCAGCCGCAGATGCCGGAGTTAGAGCAGTTGACGAAGAGGGTCAGCCAGGGTTTGCGGGCGGTGCCGTCGACGTTGACCCAGACGTCGGCTTCCTTGTGGTCGGCTTCCCAGGCGTCGTTGCGGCGGCCGCGGTCGCGGTTCGAGCCGTGCAGGTCGTAGCGGCGGCGGGCCTTTTCGCCGTCGCGCAGACCGGCGAGGAAGCTGGGCGGGTAGGCGCGGGTGACGGCTCGGTGGAAGGCGGAGTAGCTCAGCGGCATGGCACCGTCGTCTTCAAGGGTGCGGTGGGCGGTGGCGATGTTGCCGCACCAGCGGATCAGCTCCTCTTCCATACGCGGGGTCACTTCGGTGGCCTCACGCTGTTTGCGCTGGTAGCGGCCATCGTTGTCGCGGGCGCGCTGCATCCAGCGTTGCACGCTCTTGGTGCTGCGGCCGTGGGCTTCGGCGACGGTGCTGAGGTCTTCGGGGGTGAGGGTACCGGCGGCCTCGAGGGCGAGGAGGTGAGTGATGGAGGCGGCGCGTTCGGTGTCGTCGGGGCGTGGTGCGGGCATGGGGGTCCCGTTCGGGTCAGGCGGGGGCGAGGCTGAGCAGGCCGGCGCCGTACGACTTGGCGCGGCCGATGCCGGTCAGCAGGGCGTCCGTGAGGGCGGCGGGGTCGGTGATGAGGGCGGTTCCGTCGAATTGCAGGAGGCGGTGGACAGGGCCGGGCTGGTCACGGCCGGAGCGGCGGAAGGGCTTGGGTTCGCTGGTGGTGGTGTGCAGGTGCAGGCCGGCCTGGGTCGCGCGGCGGTGCCACCAGGCGAGGGCCGCGGCGTCGTCGAGGGCGAGGACGCGGCCGTGTTTGGGCAGAGGTTGCTCGCCGGGGCCGGGCGGGCGGCGGCTGCGGGTGGAGGGGTTGGCGGTGATGCGGTAGCGGACCCGTCGGCCGGGGGTGAGGGCCCCGAGCATGGCGGTGAGGTCGCGGGTGTCGGCTTGACCGTAGTGGTGGGGCAGGGCGGTGAGGTCGGGTGAGATGCGGGTCTGCACCAGCAGCAGGCCCTGGCGGTTGCCGCGTTCGAGGCGGAAGAGCGCTCCGGCGATCTGGCGGGGGTGGGGGCCGAGGTGGTCGGGCAGCAGCCGCATGACAGTGCGGTGCAGGGCGGTGTAATCGGCCAGGTCGCGGCGGACCGTGGGGTGGGCGAGGTTGAGGCGGATGCGGGTCAGGGTGGCGGTGGGCATGGCTGCTCCAGGCGGTGGCGGTAGTCGGCCAGGGCGGGCAGGGGGTCGGCTCCGGCGTAGAGGGCGGCGGGCAGGTATTCGGTGGTGGACCACAGCGAGCGGACGGTGTGCCGGCGGCGGTGCGGGGTGAAGTCGACCGGGTTGTCGGCGAGTTCGCGGTGGGCGGTGGGGTTGGCCGGTGGGGTGTCCCACCAGAAGGTGACCGGGATGCGGTCTTCTTGCGGGCCGGGTGGGGCGGGCAGGGTGACGGGGGCGTGCTGAAGGAGGTGGGTGAGCGGGTCGGTCAGGGGCGGGGTGAGGACGAGGGGTTCGTCGGGGACGCAGGCGCGTCGGCCCAGGTAGGGGGCGAACTGGGGGTGTTCGAGGGTGTGGGCGAGATAGGTGATGAGGGCGGCGTCTCCGTGGACGGCGACGGTGAAGCAGGCGTCGGTGAGGTAGTGGCGGTGGGTGACGTGGGTGGTTTTGCCTTCGGGGCGTCGGTCTCCTTTGCTGGTGCGCAGTTGTTGGTGGCGGGGGCGGTGGCTGCCGGTGGTGTGGAAGTCGGTGTAGGGGGTGCCGGGTTGGTCGACGCGGATGGTGAAGGCCAGGTCGGTGTAACGGGGGCGGCCGGGCAGGTCGAGGGGGTCGAGGGCCTGGTGGCGGGGGCGTCCGGCGGCGGCGGCGAACATGCCGATCAGCGCGGAGCGGGTGGGGTAGGGCTGGGTGTCGCGGCGGGTGAAGGCGGTGTCGGTGCCGTACGCGCTCAGGACACCGGCCAGGCGGAGGAGCAGCCCGCACTGCGGGGCTGCGGTGGTGTCGGCCAGCGGGGCGGGCATGGTCATGCCGCCATGTAGGAGCGGGGTGTGGTGGCGGGGGCGCCGGCTGCGGTGGTGAGGGCGTCGATGAGGTCGTCGTAGCTGGTGTGGCGCTCTCCGAGGTGTTCGAGCGGTTCGGGGCCGGGGGCCTGGGTGACGTGGCCGTGGGCGATGCGGTGCCGGGTGCCGAACATCTGGGTGATGATCCCGGCGTGCTGGGACAGGGCGTGGCGGGAGGGGGCCAGGTAGCCGCCGTGGCGGTCGGCTTTGACGGGCTGGTGGAAGGCGGAGGCCAAGGAGACGGGGCGGCGGTCGCGGACGGCGTAGTGGACGGTGTCGGGCAGGGTGTGGGGAGCTGTGGAGTTCTTCTTGGCCTGCGGCAGGGTGGAGATGAACACGTCCGTGAACGCGCCGAGCAGGGCGGCGGCCTGGGAGGCGTCTGCGTCAAGATTGCGGGTCAGTTCGGTGAGGTTGACGCTGGCGTAGCGGTAGAAGACACCGGCGTTGAGGTAGCCGGTGTCCAGGTGGGCGCTGGAGGAGTCGCCGGGCTGGGCCCAGTCCTCGACGGCGGTGAAGAAGTCGGGTTGCAGATCGCTGGCGTGGGTGGTGAAGGCCCATGCCATCTGGACGGCGCCGTCGACGTGAGCGTCGGCGAGCCCGGCGAGGAAACGGCCGAAGAGGCTGATGCTGGTGGTGCGTTGGCACAGCAGGCGCACCACGTCGTCGGGGGGCAGGTAGGCGGCGGGGGTTTTCGCGGTGGACGTGGCTTCCTTGGCCATGCCCTTTTCCAGGGCGGCGCGGTGGCGGGCGCACAGGGCGGCGAGGTCGTCGAGGATGGTGGCGGCGGGTACGTAGAGCATGGCCAGGGTGCGGTCGTCGGCGTCCGGGTCGGTGGCCAGGCCTTCGGTGGTGGCGCTGCGGGGGATCTGGGCGGCGGCGAAGCGGGCGAGGTCCTCGGGCCAGTCGGCCTCTCGCAGGGCGGCGGCCAGGCGGGGAGGCAGCATGCGGGTGCGGGCGGCGGGTTCGCCCAGGAGGGTCTCCAGCTCGTGCCGGTCGGCGCGTTTGGCGCACTGGCTGGAGATGGCTCCGCGCTGGGTGTTACCGATCATGAGGGATTTGGGTTCGTTGTACTCGCCGCGGTTGAGGCAGGAGGCGGGGATGTCCTGGAGGATGTGCAGGTCGACATAGCGGGCGAGGCGGGGGATGGTCATGTGCTGCTCGTTTCCGGTGTGTTGGGCTGGGTGGCCGCGGGTGGGGCGGGGGCTGTCAGGTAGAAGGCGTCCTGCCAGCGGGTGGCGATGCTGAGGCGGTTGCTGCTCCAGTAGGTGAGGTCGGCCAGCAAGACGGCAAAGTCGGGCGGGCAGCCGGCGCCCAGCAGTTGGCGGGTCAGGCCGGGCAGGCGCCGGTGGAGCAGGTCCTCGGAGAGGCGGATGAGGACGTGCAGTTCCTTCTCGTAGGGGCCGTCGGTGCGTCCTTGTGCGGCGCGGGCCAGGGTGGCGCCGAGGTTGGGTCGGGATCGCCAGGCGACGGGCTGGTCGGGGTCCGGGGCGGGGGTGATGGGGCGGCGGTCGGGGCGTTCGTGGGCGATGAGGCAGGCGAGGGTGTAGTGGGCTCGCCGGTCGGGTTGTTTGTGGGTGAGGCGGCTGAGACAGGGGTGGAGGCGCTGGCAGTGGTCGACGGGTTTGCCGCGGCCGTCCTCGAGAGCGGAGCGGATCTCCGGGGTGGTGCACAGGTCGCGGACGGCGGCGACGTAGGCGTCGCAGTGGGCGCGGTAGTCGTCACGGCTGGGCATGGCGGGCTGCTTTCGTGCGGCGGGCGGCGGGAGTTGCTGCGGCGGTGAGGGCGCGGACGGCGCGGGCCAGGGCGGGGCCGGCCATGCGGTGGCGGGCCAGGTCCGGGCGGACGGCCTGGCGCAGCGCGTCTGTGGCGGTGCGGGCGAAGACCGGATAGGGCTCGCTCGCCTCGTCGGGGTTCTGGTGGACGAGGTTCCAGAACGCCTGCTCGGCGCGCGGCCAGTACAGGGCCAGTGCCTCGCGCGCCCACCGGCTGGGCTTCTGGCCGCGGCGCGGGGCGGGCGGTGTCCCGCCCGTGGGGGTTTGGGTTTCGTTCCAGGCGGTGTTGGCGTGGGTGCGCAGGAGGGCGGCCAGGTGTTCGGCGGCCTGGCGGCAGGCGGCGATCCGGCGGGCGGCGGGCGGATCGTGTTCTTCGGCCCAGTTCCATAGAGGTGGGGTCAGGGCGGTGTACCAGATGCTGTTGGTGGTGCGGCCGTCCTGGTCGAAGCCGCACACCCGTACCCGCAGCCGGGCCCGGACGGCATCGGGCAGGTCGTTGAGGGTGTCGAAGACGGCGGGCCGGCGCTGGGTGTTGTTCTCGTCGCCGGCCAGCAGCAGGGCGTCCAGGTCGCGCCACAGGGCGCGGTCGGCGTCGGCGCGGCGGGGTGTGTCGCGTTGTTCGGCCTTGGCCCGGGTGTGGGTGTCGATGATGAGGCAGGGGTCGGTGGCCGGGTAGGCGGGGTGCTGGGCGGCCCAGGTGAGGTAGGAGTTGGTGGCGGCGCTGCCGTCGGCGTTGGGGATCAGCAGTACGGCGTGGCGGGAGCGGCCGGTCAGCAGGCGTTTGGGCCAGGTCACCGGGGGCGGGGGGTTGACGGGGTCGGGGGGGTCGGGCTCCTGCCAGGGGCAGGCGTCCGGGGGGCGCTGGGGGCCGCCGCGGTAGGGGAACTGGTGCAGCAGGAGCGTCTCGAGGAGGGTGGCGCCCTGGGGGTGGAAGGAGAGGGTGGAGCGCAGTGGCCCGGCGGTGGCCCGGCCGCTGGTGTGGGGGCCGGCGCTGCGGGTGGTGCAGCGGCCCGCGGCACCGTAGTAGTGCTGGATGAGCAGGTGCCAGAAGGCCTCGTCGCTGGGCAGAGGGTGGGGGGCGGTGTCGGTGTGGACGCTGAGCCAGGAGAGGTTGTTGCCCGCGGGCCGGCCGAAGACGAGTTTGTTGATGCCGGAGGTCTTCGTGCACTGCTCGGCCAGGCGCGGGTCCTGCAGAAGAGGGCGGTGCGGGTCGTAGAGGTCCCAGGTGGAGGCGTCGCAGTAGTCGTGGACGTCCTGGGGTTTCAGCCCGCGGCCGCTGGTGAGCAGGCCCCTTCGCCGTTCGTGCCATTCATCCAGTGACAGGTTCGTATCGTCCAGGCCAGTGAGCTCGGCGGTGATGGCGGTCAGCATCCGCAGCAGTGCGGAATGCGCGGGCGGCAGGGGCAGCGCCAGGTCGTCGATGCGGTGGGCCTGCAGGAGTACCTCGCGCAGTCCGAGCGCCTGGTACCGCCCGGCCACCTGCACCGGGATGCAGGGACGCAGGTCGACGGGGTAGGCCGGTAAAGCGGGCATGGAAGGGGCTCTCCTTCCCGTGACAGCGGCAGGCCGCAGGCCCGCGGCGCGGGAGGATCGGTGTGGACAAGACGTTCAGTCGCTGCACACGGCAGGCGATGTGCAGCGCGGCAGAAGCCGGTGCAGGCCGTGCCTGCCTCAGGTGTCTTTCACTGAAGCACTCCCGCCCAAAGGCGCATCCGTTATGGGGGATTCAGCCCGCGATGCCGACCCGGGGGTGTATAAATGCCCGCGCGTGAGGGCCAGGCCGGGCACCCATGTGGGGGCGCGTGCCGGCAGCGGCCAGAAGCCACCGCGTGTACGCCGGCGTACAGCTCCCGGTGAACGGTCCTACGAATGAGCGGCGTTGGCGCGCGCGAGAACGGGAGGACAAGATCAGAGCGGCGTCTCGTCGTGGATGAGGCCGAGGTCGGGGTCGAGGTGCAGGACGTGCCGACCGAAGCGGACGGGCCCGGGGGCGGCGGCGTCGTGGGTCAGCAGGGTCAGGTCCGCCAGCAGCGCATGCTGGCGCCAGGATTCAGGCAGCCACACCGGGGCGTCGGCGACCCAGTCCTCGGGGACGTCCAGGGTGTGTTCGAGGATCGTGCGGACGGCGGGCGCGGAGAGCCGGGGACTGTCGGGCAGGGGGTGGGTGCCGGCCGGGTCCAGGTACAGCGAGCCGTCCGGCCGGCGGTAGCAGGCCAGCAGGCGTCGGGGGCGGGAGCCCTCCCGGGTGGGCGCAGCACCGGCGGTGGTGGGCCGGCGGTAGAGGTCAGCCAGGGAGCCGGTGCGGGCGGGCGGCGGCACGGCTTGTTCCTGCCCCAGGTGTTCGTGGCCCGTCAGTTCGGCCTGGTAGGCGGTGTGCAGGTCGGCCAGCGTGTCGGGGATGCCGGTGCTGACGGCCTCCAGCAGGCCGGGGAGCTGGGCGGGCAGGTCGAGGCTGCGGTCGGGCGGGTGGGCCAGCAGGTGTGCGGCGGCATGCAGTTCGAAGGCCGGCTCGCCCCTCCCCCACCAGTGCGGGAATTCCGTTCGGCCGTCAACGACCGGGTCCAGTACGGTCAGTTGCGGTCCGCGCTGCAGGATCCAGTCGGGCCTGCGGCGGTCCGTGCCGCGTTCTTCGCGCCACAGTCGTTCGAAGCGCCACAGCCGGCCGGCCCGTTGCAGCAGTCGGCCCAGCGACGCCAGATCGCTGATCATGAGATCGCAGTCGAGGTCCAGGCTCATGTCGAGCAGGCTGGTGGTGACCACGACCAGCCGCTCGGGGCGCGTCCCGGCCGGGCCGAGCCAGGCGCGTACCCGCCGGGTGACCGCCTCGCGCTGATGGCCGGGAAATCTGGCGTGCAGCAGCACCAGCTCCTCCCGGGGGCGGGGCCAGGGCATACGGGCGACGTGACGGAAGGTGTCCTGGGCGTCGGCGACGGTGGCGCACACCACGATCACGACCCCGCCGTGTGCCAGCACGGGGCGGATCTCCCCGGCAATGTGGTGCAGCCGCTCCCCGGCGGCGACGGTCCGTTCGCCGGTGCCGAGCCGGACCGCTCGTACCGGCTGGCGCCGCACGGTCAGCCGGCGGCGGGTGGCCTGGGCGTGGGCGGCGGCCCGGGCGGGCTCGATCCGGGTGATCGCACCGTCGCGGGCGGCGGCGAACAGCCAGCCCGGGTAAGGCACCTCCACCTCCAAACCGTCCAGTTGGCCGGGCCGCAGTCCCGCACCGGCCAGATAGGCGTGCACCAGTTCCCGGACCACCGGCGGGGCCAGCGTGGCCGACAGCAGCACGACCGGCGTACCCACCGCCGCCAGCCAGTGCAGGAGCCGCGCGGTCAGGCGCCGCATGTAGGGGGTGGCGACGTGAATTTCGTCGAGGATGACGGTGCGCCCGGACAGGGCCAGCATCCGCAGTGCGGCGTAGCGCACCGGAAGGACGGCCATCAGCGCCTGGTCGACGGTAGCGACGGTGAACTGGGCCAGCAGCGCCCTGTCCCAGCCGCGCAGGAACGGGTCCGGGACGGTGACGCGGTGCCCGGGGCGGCCAGCGGTGTCCTGGTGTGCGTCGAAGTACTCGTCCAGGGTGAGCTGGCCGGCCGATTCCAGCAGCCGCTGGTCGGACCAGGCGGCGCTGCGCCAGCTGCGGCTGTGCACCAGTGACACCGGGGCCCGCGCTGGCTTGTGCGCGGCCACATAGTCCACCAGGGTGTCGTAGGCGGCGTCCGCGATGGCCGTGGTGGGCTGCAGCACGGCCATCCCCCGGGTCCCGCAATGGGTGTTGAAGATCCGGGCGGCCTCCTGCCCCGTGATCGTCTTGCCGGCGCCAGTGGAGTCGGTGACCACCAGGATGCCCGCCCCCTGCTCCCGCACCACCGGCTCGAGCTGCGCGAGGATCGAGGCCTGCAGCCGGTTCGGGCCGCCTGTGCGCGGATGAGCCTGAGTGAAGGGCACTGCGGACAGGTCGACCCGTTCGAGCCCGGACGCGGTCACCACCTCGGCGGCCCACCCCTCCTCGGCATCCGCGCCCGCCGGGCGGCGGGTGCGGATCCAGTGGTCCAGCGCGCCCTCGGCCGGTGCCATTGCCCGTGGCATCCACACATGAGGCTGGCTCACCAGCCGGTCCGCGACCATGATCAGCCCCGACAGCAGGACCGCCGCCTCGGCGGACACCCTGGGCGGCGGCGTGCCGGCGCCCGTGAGATAGCGGATCTGGGCGAGATAGCGGCGGCGCAGGTCCTGCCACAACGGGCCGCCGAGATCGAGACTTACCCGCTCGACACTGGCGGCTCCGCGCAGGTCTACTTGCAGGAAGCGGCCGTGATGGGCGCCGAGGATCTGGGCTGCGCGCACCGCCGGACTGGTGTTGCCTCCCAGCCGGTAGCCGAGGCCGGCCAGGAGCTCAACGGCGGTGTGCATGGAGGCACGTTCGTGCCGCATCAGCCGCCACGGCCCCACGTCCGCGCGCAGTTCATCGCTGAGCTGCGCCCACGCTCCCGGCTCGCACATCTGGAACCGGCTCGCCTTGCCGATGTCGTGGCCGCCGGCCAGGAACATGGCCTCGCGCCGTGCCGCGGCCGGCTCCAGGCCAAGCCCCCGGCAGATCACCCGGCGCTGCGCGCGGGTCAGGTACCGGTCCCACAACTCCCCCATCACCGCGGCCGCATCCAGCAGATGGAACAGCAACGGATAGGCCAGGCCGTAGAGCAGGCTGTACTTGCCCCACGGCTTCAGGTCCAGGCCGCCAGCCCTGCTGTCCTCGACCACGCCCATCCAGCCCGCCCCTCCCCCGCCGTCCCAGGCCAGGACAGCAGCCAGGACGGCGCCCTTGCCATCCCCCACACCGGTGAATCGCGCCCTGACCATGCCGAACGCAGCAGCCGCACCCCCACGGCTTCCGCCCTGTCGGCAGGCCGCCTGGGGCAACGATCCAGCGATGAGCGACGGTTGGTCTCATCAGTTGCCGCGCCACCACAACGACGCACGGCCCATCACGGCGTCCACCAGCCGCTCGTCACTTCGAGCGGCTGAGACGACGCGAGCAAGCGTCCCCGGGCCCCCATGCCTGCACGCTCTCCTCACCAGGCAGCGCAAAGCGCGCGTGAGACGGCTCCGGCGATCAGCAGGCACCGGGCCGCAGCGTGTTCTGCCCGACTAACGCCGCCTTCACCGATAACACCGCACACACCCGTCACGAGGTATACCGTCACGGTACGACGCTCCTTCGCCCGAGGCAGTCTCCCGCCCAGGCCCGGTTGTCCGCTGACCAGTTCAGCCCGTGGGGGTCACACCGTCTTCTCCACCACACCCGCACCACCAACCCTCCGCTCCCCACACACCGCCCCCGCTGAAACCGAACCCCCCTTCCAGACACACCAGAACCACAGACCAGCAAGGGTGCCCTTCCTGCCAGTGGGGGTCAGTTCTGGTACGACAGACGGTCGAGGCAGCACGTGCCAGGCGCTCCCCAGGCGTGGGGTTTTCCCCGCCGCTTCACCGAGAACGGCGGCACCATCAAGTCCCGTCCCCAGGCGCGTGGGGGTCCGTCCCTGCGGGCATGGTTGACCGCGCGGTCCCATGAGTACTTCCCACGCGCGTGGGGGTTTCTCACACGACAACCCACCGACCGACCCGGGCAAGGAGCCCCGTCCCCAGGCGTGGGGGTCTCTCCGCCTCCAGCCATGCGCAGAAGGGTTACCTGGCGTCCCTCCCCAAGCGTGGGGGTCTCTCCCCGTAGTGCACCAGACGGCCGTTGGTCGAGGAGTCCCGTCCCACCGTCCCCAGACGTAGGAGTCTCTCCTTCCCATGGGGCAGCAGGACCGTACTGACGAAGCGCGCTCGACGATGCCTTGGCAGCGAGGGCGTGCGTTCCCCACCCGTGGGGGTCTGTCCGCCTATGTCTCCTCGGTCGGCATCGGAACCTGAGCCCTCCCCATACGCCTTCGGGAGTCCGCGGGAGCACTCCCGAAGGCGCAGCCGCCGGGAGCGTCTTGGCAGCTCCCTCCCGCCAACGGCAGGAGCCGTCACACGACGTCCCGCAAACTCCCTCACTCCGGAACGAAGAATAGTAAAATCCTCCCCAGTCAGAAGCAGCCGCCCTGGTCAACAAGGGTCCCGTCCCCAGGCGTGGGGGTCTCTCCTTCCCATGGGGCAGCAGGTCCGTACTGACGAAGTGCGCTCCCTGCCTGGGGGTCTATCGGTGCGCTCGACGATGCCTTTGGCAGCGAGGGCGTGCGTTTCCCCAACCGTGGGGGTCAGTCGCGCGGTTTCGGCCCATGGGCGCGGATCTACCGCCGCTATCCCCATTCCCAGGCGTGGGGGTCTCTCCGACCTTGCGCGGGCCGGGCTCAAGCGCCGTACGTCCCGTCCCCAGGCGTGGGGGTCTGTCCGGCGCCTACCTGTCCGCCCTCAAGCCCCATCTACTCCCTCCCCACCCGTGGGGGTCTATCGCGGACAAGACGGTTGTGGGCCCGGGTCGACAGGTACGTTCCCTACCCGTGGGGGTCTATCGAAGGTCCGCCCGGCGAACATCGCGCCGTGGTCGTGCATTCCCCACCCGCGTGGGGGTCTCTCCGAACGACCGAGCACCCCGGGCGTGTTGCGCAGGTCCCGTCCCCGGGCGTGGGGGTCCATCCTCGTTGGCCCGCATCGGGGCGAATTGGACGACGGCCAGTCCCCACGCGTGGGGGTCCATCCTCCCGCTCGGCGATGCTCCACAGGCATTCCGCGGCAGCCGCCCCCACGTCCATGCCACCTCCGCTGCATGTACCGGCAGCCAGCCTGCCTGTACACGCCCGGGCGCCCCCCACAACCTCAGTCCACGTACGGGATCGAAGAAGAACCCCTCACACTCATGCAAACACAAGTAAAATCGCCTCCACACGGCAACAGCCGTGCAGGTCACCAAGGGGCCAGTCCCCATGCGTGGGGGTCCATCCATCAACTCCCAGCTCGGCAGCGCGGTCACGGCGGCCAGTCCCCATGCGTGGGGGTCCATCCGAACGCCCGGCCGGAGTGAGCCGCAGGACATGGGCCAGTCCCCATGCGTGGGGGTCCATCCCCACCGCTGAGAGCGGGGCTCCATCAGTTCCGGGCCAGTCCCCACGCGTGGGGGTCCATCCGCCTCCAGCACCGTCTGCTCAAGGCCGCCCGCGGCCAGTCCCCACGCGTCAGGGTCCATCCCTCACGGTGGATTTCCTCCCGCGACTTGAGGCATCCAGGTCCCATGCGTGAGGGTCCATCCTGCGCCTTGCTGACGTGCTGTCTCTGGCCGTCGTCCAGTCCCCACTCGTGGAGGTCTCTCCATCTGCCTGCGCGGCTTCGAACCGCACGAGGAGTCCCGTCCCCATGCGTGGGGTCCGTCCACACCTCTCACTTCGATATGGATGGACACACACTCACATCGGTAAAACGGCAGGTCAGCAACCACTCTACCTATCGGGAATCGCGTGAAAATGTCCTGCTGTTTCGCGGAAATGTGTCCACCCTCCCCAAGAGGCCAACCACACCATGGCCACAGGTCAAAGCAGAATTTCAGTCGGACACTTTCACGCGAACTGTTTGGACAGTTTTGTGCGAGTCATCACCCACCGCCCAGACATCCCAGGACCGTGACCAGAGTGATGAAGCTGGCAGCCACGAGACCACTCCCCCGGCCACCCACCATCCCGACGGCACACAGACACCGGGCAACAACACAGGCGATGCACAGGCCCCCGCACCCAGCCAGACCGCCACGCCCGCACCCCGTTCGTCAGCCCCCAGCGCGCCGGCCAGTCGCCCTGCCGAGCAGCCCGGGCAGAATCAGGCATCGCCCTCGGCAGCGGCCTCCTCGACCCCGGCGCCCAGCGTCAGCGCGTCGCCGTCTGCCGCCTCCCTGTCGGCGTCAGCTGAAGCGTCCGGTTCCGGTGCTGCCTCCTCCCCCGCCCCGACGGTGTCCGAGACCCCGGCGACGGCTCCGGCCAGCAGTCCACTGAACCTGCGCACCGTTCTCGGTGCCGGCGCGCTGCTGGCGGCCGCCATCACCGGTGCTCTTGCCCTGCGCCGTACGCTGCAGCGCCGCCGCCGCAAGCCCGGCGAGAAGATCGCCATCGCGTCGGAGACATCCGCGGCCGAGGCCCAGTTGGCGGCGGCCGCCGAGCCGGGCGGCGCTGCCCGCCTGGACGTCGCTTTGCGGACGCTGGCCCACCAGGCGGCACAGGACGAGGACGCGATCCTGCCGCCGCTGCGGGCTGCCCGGATCGGCACCCGCGCGGTGGAGGTGCTGCCCGAGGATCTCACCGCGGACCCTGCGGCGCCCTTCGCGGCCGGGAAGGGCGGATGGTGGGCCCTGCCCTCCGATGCCGCCCTCCTGGACGAGGAGGCCGCACGCGAGGTGCCGGCGCCGTATCCGGGGCTGGTCACGATCGGCAGCACCGAGACGGGCGACCTGCTGCTACTCAACCTCGCGCAGCTGCCCGCGCTGCTGCTGGACGGCAACCCGCTCCACATCACCGAGGTATGCACCTCGCTCGCCCTGGAACTCGCAATGAGCCCATGGGCAAGCGAAGTCGAGGTCGTCACCGTGGGATTCGGCGAGGACCTGCCGCAGCTGCTGCCCACCGCCCGGATCGCCCACATGCGGCAGGCCGCCCACGCCCTGCGCGATCTGAGCGAACGGCTGCTGGAAGCGCACCAGATGCCCGAAACCGAGCACCAGCCGTACCTGCTGCTGTGCGCGTCGTCTCTGGACGCGGACACGGCCTGGCAGTTCACCGATGCCATCGACAAGGCGGGCACGGTGCCCGTCACTCTGATCGCCCCCGCGAGTACGGCGGCCGCGCACTTCCCCGAGGCGGAGATCCTCAACGCCTCCCTCCACGAACCGCAGAACCTCGACTACACCGGCGTCGACATCACGGTGCAGCGCCTGGAACACGCCGCCTACCTCCAGATCACCACGGCGTTGAAGGTGTCCGGGCAGCCGGCCCACCCGGCCGAAGGCCCCTGGCAGAACGTCCCCGACGAGCCCGACCACATGAAACAGCCCAAGCAGACCGCTCCGGAGGAGCAGACCGCGTCCGCCGCCGTCCCGAGCGTCTCGCTGGCGGCACCCTCCGACGCGGGCAGCGGCGTGTTCCCGGCGCTGCTGACCGCTAGCGCTGATCCGTCCGGCCTGCGGCTCCTGCCCACCGCCACGCCTTCAACTCCGGCTGGCGGCGATCCCGGCCCGGGCACCGAGGCAGTGCCTGCGCCCCCGGCTGCAGCTGAGACCACCGAAGGCGCCGAAGCCCCGGAGGCCGACGCCCACGAGGCCTCGCTCGAGGAACGCGAAGGGCCTGAGGCGGAGGAATGCGAGGCGCATGACCTGCACGCGCCGGAGATCAGAGTGTTGGGCCCGGTCGAGGTGACCGGCGTGGACAGCACCGGCCACGGCCCGCGGATGGCACAGCTCGCCGCATTGCTCTTCTTCCGGCCCGGCCGGAGTGCAGACGTGCTGTGCTCCGACATGGATCCCGTCAGCCCCTGGTCCTCCAGCACCCTCAACGCCCGCTTGCAGGGCCTGCGTCGCTCACTGGGCAACGATCCCGCCGGCAACCCCTACGTACGGCGCCGCAGTTCCGGTGAGGACCCCTATCAGCTCGCCCCCGGGGTGCGCTGCGACTGGAGCCGCTTCCTGCAACTCGTCGAACGCGCTCTCCCCTTGGGGCCCTCCGGCTTGACCGATCTGGAGAAGGCACTCACCTTGGTGCGCGGCCGGCCGTTCGGCGGCAAGGCGCTGCCCTGGGCTGAGCCGTACCAGCAGGAAATGGTCACGCGCATCATCGACGTGGCACACACGGTGGCCACCCACCGCACGCCTGCAGGCCCGCACCACGACCTCAGCACCGCCCGCCAGGCCGTCGCGACCGGCCTCGACGTCGACGACACCGCCGAGCTCCTGTATCGGGACTGGCTCCGGATCGAGTATGCGGCCGGAAACCGGCAGGGATTCCACATGGCCATCTCCCGCGTCCAACAGGTCAACCGCGCGCTCGACTGTTCACTTGAGATGGAGACCTCACAGCTCATCAACGAGTTGCTCAATGGGTCCGTTCGCTCGGGCCGGAAGGCTCAGTAGCTGACCGCCAAGAGGACGCGCGTGTCCGCAAGGCCGTCCAGTGACCTGGGAACGGTCTGGGCCGACTTAGGGCGGCCGTCTGCGACTGCACTTGCTACTGACGTGGGCCGGTCCCCGGGGGCATGTCAACATCGCGGTAGATCGAAGGTGGATCGTCCGATTCTGCGTCGCCAAGGTCCTGCGGAACGATCCGGGCCAGGTCGCCGTCCACGGGAATGTCGAAGAGGCTAGCGATCTCCGCGACCGCTGCTCCCACACGCGCACGCATCACACCGAGCGCCTGGGCGACCAGTGGGATGGCGTAACGCGCGGCGGGAAGGTTGTCGTGCCGTGCCCATGCGCCCCCAACATTGTTTCCGAGGCTGCTGTCGGTCAGGCACTGCCGTAGCGCGGCCTGGATCTCGCGCACCTCATCGCGGAGTTCGACCGACTCGCACTGCGGAATCTGCTCGCCGAGGTAGGCCCGCAGCTTCTCGATCGACTCCTCGACACCCACCACCTCATACATCAGCGGGTTGTACAGAACGCGGTGGTCCTCCAGCCGATGCAGGATCTGCCGCGCACGCCCCTGTTCGGCCTGGACGGTGTCCCAGCTGAGGCTCGCGCCCGTGAGGGAGACGCTGATGCCAGTTAGCCGCAGCTTCTTGTCCCGCCTTCGTCGCAGCACCACGTGAACGATCCCCCGTTCGTCTCGGATTCGGCCGGCTTGATGGCGGCTCGCCTTCAGAGGTGGGCGTCCCATTTACCCAGCCAGCATGAGGGGCGGGCAAGGCCTCCGCACGACAGCGTGCGCACTGCCGACCGGACAGGCAGGGGTCAGCGGCAGGAGGCAACGTCTGGGGCTGCGTACGTGAGGAGTTCGTCGCCGCATGCCCTCGGGTAAGACTTTGGGCTGTACCTGCCAGCTGGTCTCGCGTTCGGCTTCTCACGTTCCCAGAGGCCTCCGAGCGGTCTCGTTGACGTCCTCGTCCCGCTCCTGGGTGAAGTGTTGCAACGCCTCCTTCACTGCCGGGTCGTCGCGCCACACTCGCATGAGCTTTTGCGCTGCAGTGATCCTGACAGTCTTGTCTCTGTTGTCGGTCAGCCGTATCAACGCGTCACGGAGGTCGACGTCGTACGCCCCCAGGTCGGTGGCAAGTTGAAGCAGGACTGTGTGGCCGGCAGGCTCGTCTGGCCACTCACGCACCAGCTCTTGGGCCGCGGCGATCCTCACAGCCTCCACGTCATCGGTCGTCAAGCCTACGAGGGTGTCGTGGACGTTCCCGTCGTGACTCCCCAAGAGCGCCAGCTTCTTCGCAGCGGCGATTCGCGTTCGGGGATCCGTGTGGCTGGCGAGCTTGAAGAGGCTGTCGCGCACGGCATCAGCCCAGTGCCACACCTCTGCCAGCGCGCTCTCCGCCGACTTCCGCACGGACTCCTCTTCGGTGAAGGTCAAGCCGACCAGAGCCTCAGCTACATCCACATCGCGCTGCCACGACACCGCCATGGGAGAAATCGTCAAGACCTGTGGATCAAGTCAGTTGGGCTGGTCCCGGCGTCGCAGCTGACGGCTTGCTGCGTTTCGGACGCGGCGGGTTCGTCCGCGTTCTGCCAGCAGCCTGAGGGCCTTGGGTGAGGTCACGATCTGCGTGGTTGCGGCCATGCGCTGGAACCAGTCGGTTGCTCCGGTGAGTTCCTCGGCGGTCCATGGGTTGCCCAGGGCGATGGTTCTGAGCAGGGTCCACTCGCGCAGGCGGAGGGTGAGGAAGTCGCGATCCGCGATCACCTCGGTCATGGTCTGAGCCCAGGCGGTGAACCAGGGGCCGGTCAGCAAGTCGTCGGCGCGGCGGTCCAGATGGCGGCCCACCGCGCTGTCCGCCATCGTCGTGTCCTGGTCGCGCAGGACGGCGGCCACCAGGCCGGCCTCGTCCGCCTCGGCGACGGCCTCCAGGGCCTGCAGGTAGCGGGCGAAGCGCCGATGCTCGGCGGGCTCCTCGTCGAAGTGGGGGCCGATCATGCCGCGAGCCCTTCCGGCCGCTCAACCAGCCGGCCGCGCTCGAAGCGGGCACCTGCCCGGACCAGTGCAACGAGGTGAGGTGCGTTGACTGAGCGCCAGCGGGCCTGCGCAGATTCGATCAGCTTGAACACCATGCTCAGCGCGGCAGCCCGGCTGCCGGCGCCCTTGGTGACCTTGGTTCGCAGCCGGACGGTGGCGAAGGTTGACTCGATGGGGTTCGTGGTCCGCAGATGGATCCAGTGCTCGGCGGGAAAGTCGAAAAACGCCAGAAGCTCGTCCTCGTCGTCGGTGATCCGCTTGACGACCTTGGGGTACTTCGCCCCGTACTGCTTGGCGAATGCAGCGACGGCCTTGGCGGCGTGCTCCTTGTCCTCGGCGTTGTAGATCTCCTGGATCGCGCGCTTGGCGGCGGGCTGGGCCGACTTCGGCAGTGCGTCCAGGACGTTGGCGGTCTTGTGCACCCAGCACCGCTGGTGGCGAGTGTCGGGGAAGACCTCCTGCGACGCGTTCCAGAAGCCGAGTGCGCCGTCGCCGACCGCCAGGATCGGGGCTCGCATGCCCCGGCGGGCGCAGTCCCGCAGCAGCCCTGCCCACGCTTCGCACGACTCGCGGTAGCCGTCGGTCATCGCGATCAGCTCCTTCGTGCCGTCCGCGCGCACCCCCATCAACACCAGCACGGCGGCCTTTGCCTCTTCCAGTCGGATCCGCAGGTGGACGCCATCGGCCCAGACGTAGACGTAGTCGGTGGCGGACAGATCGCGGTCCATGAACGCCGTGTGGTCGGCCTGCCACTGGGCGGTCAGCCGGGTGACCGTCGTGGGCGAGAGGCCCGCCACGGAGCCGAGGAACTGCTCGAGCGCGGGCATGAAATCACCGGAGGACAGGCCATGGAGGTAGAGCAGCGGCAGCACTTCGCTGATCTTCGGGGACTTGCGGCACCAGGGCGGCAAGTTCGCCGAGGAGAACCGCTTGCGCTCACCGGTCGACTCATCGATCCGCCTGTCGTTCACCCGCGGGGCCCTGACCTCGACTGCCCCGGCCGCCGTGGTGACCTTCCTCGGCTGGTGGAAACCGTTGCGCACGACCAGACGCCGGCCGGTCTCGTCCCTCTGTTCTGCCAACTCGGCTATATAGGTGTCGACTTCGGCCTCCAGCGCGGCGGCCAGCATGCGTCGTGCGCCCTCCCTGACGATCTCGTCAATCAGGGAGCCCTTCGGGGTGGTGCCATCGGCGTTGACTACGCTGAGCACGGGCGTGCCTTCCCGACCGACGTTCGCAGCGTCGGCCTACTCGGTGACCTTCAATCGATCACTCGGGAAGGTACGCCCTTCGCGTGCCACCCCGAGGCCGATCCACAGATCCTGAGCATTGCTCCCGCCATGGTGGCCACGGCGCTAAACCGTGTGCGCTCGTCGTCGTGCCGGGCAAGTTTGAGGAGTAGGTCACGGACGTCAGGGTCGCCAGGCCATCCCTTGGCCAGGCAGCGGCCGAGGTGCATCTGGGAGTCCCTGTCCGTGTTGAAGACCCGTAGCATGGCGTTGCGGACCTCGGCGTTGCCTGGCCATCCTCCCGCCAGCGCGAGTCCGGCCAGGTGCCAGACGCTCTCCTCGTCATCGTCCAGGGCACGGATCAAGACGTTGCGGACTTCGGCATCACCTCGGTGGGTGTTTCCGAGCCCTTCGACGGCCGTTTCCCTGACCCTGTGGTCGGTGTCGAGGGTGAGTTGAAGGGAGCACTTCGCGGACGCCCGGATCGTTCGGCCATCCCTGCACCAGGAGTTCCGCGGCGGCAGCCCGGCTACCCCCCTGCTGGCTCAGGGGCTCCGGGCTCCCTTGGACAACCTCGAGCAGGGTTTCGCGGGCATCGGGGTGACCGGGCCAGAGACGACCCAGCTGGTCCAGAGCTGCCCGCTGGACAGCGCCATCGCGGTCGTGGGTGAGACGGAGGACGGCGTCGCGGGTTTCCTCCCGTTCGGGCCAGTCGCCAACATGACTTTCGAGGGCCAGAGCGCGATGGCTGGCTTGCGTAAGCCGTGAGGCGGCCACCAGCACGTCCAGCTCCTCGTTGGGGCTGACCGGGCCTTCGGCCATCACGGCGTGCTCTAGGTCGCGGACTGCCAGCTCTGCCTCGGTGTTGATGTCCCGGGCCTTGCTCAGTGCCCCGGCAATGTCGTCGAGTACGGGCTGGTCGAGGATGTCCTCCGGCGGGGCGGGGAGAGGCGTCGTCTGCGGGTCCTGGCTGAGGTGTACGAGGTCGACGGCCTCGGGGTGCAATGCGAGGCGTTGTTTCTCGGCGCGGGCTCGCTCCCACAGTCCTTCGAGTTCCCGGAGACGGTGCGCAGTCCGGTCGGCCTCTTCGTGAGCTTGGGCCTTGTAGGCCTGGGCCTGCTCGGTCACTCCCTGCAGCCGGGTGAGCTCCGCACGATCCATGCGGTCGTGGTAGGCCCTGGCCTCCAGGGCGTCCTGGCCAGAGATCAGGTCCCGCAACGCGCTGATGATGCGCAACAGCGTCGCCATGAGGATCTGGGCATCGTTGAGTGCGTATCGCAGGCGGGTCTCGGTGTGGCGAACCCGTTCAAGTTCAACTTCGAGACGCAGCGCGGCGATCGTCTCGACATGGGAGCCCTCTTCCAGGGCGGAGCTTGGGCGCCGAGACGGAATGCGTGCGGGGTTGTGGTCGACGATTCTGTTCACGACAGCGTGGATCAGTTGTTCGGCTCTTTGGACGAGGTCACGGTGTTGATTCTCGGTCAGCTGGCCTACCCGGCTGGTGATCGTGAGGAATTGACGCGTGAACGGCAGAAGCTGACGGGGCACGGACTGACCGTTGAGGATTCGGCCGAGCTCCGACTTGGAGACGCTCATCGCCCCCACCGGCGATCCCGGTGCGCTGCCGGCTGCCGCTGCCTTCTGCTCTCGTTCCTTCTGCGCGCAGTTGAAGGCTTCGGACACTTGGCGCAGCGTGAGGCCAGCCTTGCGGGCCTGGCCCTGTAGGAAGTCCGCGTACTCCTGCTGCGGATCGCTCTCGGCGCCACTCTGACTGATCATGGCCTCCACGCCGCCCGGGCCTGCGTCGAAGCCCTCATGTCCCGCACTTCCCCACCGTGTCCCCGGGACAGAGAACTGTCCTGGCCTCGCTGCCCGGTGTGATCTGCGCCGTCGCGCCGACTGTCCCGGGCTGTCCCAGCACGTCCCGTGGCCAGTTGGGGACCGGTTCCTGACGGCCCATTGTCTCCTCATCTCGCCCGGCTTCGCAGCAATGCCGGGGATCACGCGAAGGAGGACGGGTCCGTGCCCGCCATGCTCAACTGTCCTACTGCTCCGTCCGTTGGCACCCCGGTTTCGGCTGGAGTACGGGACGCAGCGGTTCACCTCCTGTTGGCAGCTGTGCCTGAGTGCCTCGGAGCCTTGGCGGCGACCCTCGTCGTCTCCGCGGCCTCGTGGATCCTGTCTCGGGTCAGCCGCTCTCCGCGCCGCCGGGAGCAAGACCAGGCCGACGATGCGGCCTGCCTGCGGCATGCCTCACCGATCGGACAGACCCCCGTCGGTGAGCTGGAACCGCGGAGCATTCGGTTGCTCGAAGCCTCCGCCGAGGGTGCGGCCTTGTCACCTGCGGTGGACCGGCAACCGTCGGATTGCACGCCGGAGGCCCGGCGGCGCGGGTGACAAGCTCGCGCATGCTCGGCACCGCTGCGCGGGATGCGTTATCGACGGTCGGTGACATCCCGGGCCGCGTAGGCAAGGAGCTCGTTGAGGGCGGCCTCGTTCGACCCGGGCGGACGGGTCCGCCACTCCCCCAGCGTCTCCCGGACGGTCTGCGTAACAGCCAATGCATGCTGCACGAGGTCGTCGTCGAGCGCTGTCACCTCTCCGCTCGCGGTTCGGCCGGTGATGACGATGGGGCCGGCCAGCGGGTACAGGGGCATGCCACGCCAGGCGCTCGCCAGGGCCCACGCGGCCAGGTTCTGGGGAAAGCCGAGATTCAGGCCGTTGCCGTGAATGTGCAGAACGGCCCGCCGGTGGTACACCCCTTGGTCGACTGGCTGTGGAGGTCTGAGCGGGAGTCGTTTCGCGGTGTGTTGGGGAGTCACTGAGCGCGTGTTGGCATGATCAATCGCGATGGCTTTTGATGTCACTCGCCGCCGGTTCAGTTTTGTCTTCGGGCGCCGATATTGGGTTGCCGCGTTGGTTCGGCACTCGGGAGACTCGCGCTCATGCCTACGACTGCGCGTGATCTGACGCTTGAACACTTCCGGTGGATCGATGGTCACGCGGATGTGTGGGCGATCTTCCGGGATGCCAAGGCGCTGGCCGCGGTGGTAGCTGGTCTCGTGGAACCGTTCCGGGACGAGCGGATCACAGCGGTCTGCGGGATCGAGTCACGGGGATTCCTTCTGGGTGGTGCCGCAGCCGTCGAACTCGGCGTCGGATTCGTGCCCGTCCGGAAGGGTGAGGGCCTCTTCCCGGGCGGCAAAGTCGTGCGTCAGTCGTCCCCCGACTACCGACGCCTTCGTCACACACTGCGACTCCAGCGATCCTCGCTGGGGCCTGGGGACCGTGTCCTGCTGATCGATGACTGGATCGAGACCGGCAGCCAGGCTGCGGCCGTCAGGAGCATGGCCGAGGAGTGCGGCTCCGTCTGGATGGGATGCAGCGTCATCGTTGATCAGCTCACCGATTCGCCGGAGCACACTCTCGGCACCGTTCGAGGGCTGCTGACTGCGCAGGAACTTCCACCGTGCGAATCCTGAAAGCAACTCAGCGAGGGTGAGGATGGGTTCGGGCAGTGGAGCTCAGCTCGCGGCTTGGTCGGCCTGGGCTTTGGTGTGAGCGAGGCGGTAGGAGTCGGTGCCGGTCTGGATGATGGCGCCGTTGAAGGTGAGCCGGTCCACGATGGCTGCGCAGAGCCGGGGGTCGGTGAAGGTCTTGGTCCATCCACTGAAACTCTCGTTCGAAGCGATAGCGACGCTGTTCTTCTCCTCGCGCTCCGTTAGAACCTGAAACAGCAGCTCAGCGCCCCTGCGGTCAAGTTCCATATAGCCGAGTTCATCAATGCATAAAAGGTCAACGCGCCCGTAGCGGGCGATGGTCTTGGTCAGCTGCTTCTCGTCGGCGGCCTCGACCAGCTCGTTCACGAGCTTGGTGGCCAGCACGTAGCGGACCCGGAAACCGTTCATCGCGGCCTCGGTGCCCAGCGCGATCAGCAGATGGGACTTGCCGGTGCCCGAGTCCCCGATCAGGCAGAGCGGCTCTCCCTTCTTGACCCACTCGCAGGTCGCCAGGGTGTTGACGGTGGCCGGGTCGACGTTCGGATTGGCCTCGAAGTCGAAGGTCCGCAGTGACTTGTCCCGGGGAAACGCGGCAGCCTTGATGCGGCGCTCGGAACGACGCCGGGCCCGGTCGTCGCACTCGGTCATCAGCAGCTCGGCCAGGAAGGCCCGATATGACATCTGGTCGCGGGCCGCGCCGTCGGCCAGGTCGGCGAACTGCTGGCGGATAGAGGGCAGTCGCAGCAGTCGGCATGCCTGCTCGATCGAGGCTGCGGCGGCTTCTTCGGTCAGTCCGCGCTTGCGTGGGCTCATGATCCCTCTTTCTCGTTTCCGGTCCTGCGGCCGTGCCGGTTCAGGAGCTGGTCGTAGTGGGCCACCGAAGGCAGCGGCCGGTTGTCCGGCGGCAGGTGGGACAGCCGCCAGTCGGACAGGAACGTGACCGTCGCCGCGGGCCCCTCCGCGCGACCTGTGCCAGGGACCGGGGCGGGCAGTTCCCCACTGTCGCCTTCGGCTGCTTTGCGTGCCTCCAGCGCGACCGCGTCCGCGGTCAGAGCCCCCGCCCGAAACGCGGCGGCCAGCCCCGCGACGACATGTTCGTGTTCCATGTGCCGCGCCAGCAGCAGGACCTCGATCAGGGCCCTGGTGCCGGCCGCGTCCCCGTGCGCCGCGCAGGCCGCCGTCCACCACCGGTCGTGGACCGGGGTGAACCGGCCCGCGGAGCGGGCCTGTTCCAGCGGAGTCGAGCCCGGAAAGGCGCCGGGCTTGCGCAACAGGGCCTCCAGATAGTGATCGAGCACGAGCCGGGAGCCACCCCGGCCGCTGAGCCGCTCGTGGCGGGCAACCTCGGTGCGGCCGTCGTAGACCGCGAGATCGTTGGCGTGCAGCAGGACCCGCAGCTGCCGACCGATGAACCTCACCGGCACCGAATAGGCGTTGGAGCGGACCGTGATCTGCCCGAAGCGGTTGACGCGCGGAGTGAACCACCGTCCCGTCTCGAACACCTCCCTGGGCAGCGGTCTCAGCAGCGGCTGCTCGCCAGCGAAGGACTCCCCGATGGTGCGGGTCCGCGAGCGCAGCCGGCGGCCCTCGTCCTCCAGGTCCCACCGGTCGACCAGCTCGTTCAGCTCCGCCAGCGAAGCGACCTCGGGGACCGGGACGAAGTGGTTGCGGCGGTAGTAGCCGATCTGTCCCTCGACGCCGCCCTTCTCGTGCGCGCCCTCGATGCCGGGGCGGCAGTAGAAGGCATCGATGCCCCAGTGCGAACGAAACGCCGTCCAGCGATCCGACTCCACCCGGGCCCGCCCCAGGCCCAGCACCCGCTCGACCGCAGCCCGCAGGTCGTCGTAGCGGATCTTCCCGCGCGGGACACCACCCAGCCTGCGAAACGCGTGCTCGTGTCCTTCCAGGAAGGCCTCCTGCCCGCAAGAGGCGAACACCCGGTGCACCGCTTTGCCGGAGTAGGACAGCCGCAACGAGAACAGGAAGACCCTGGCGGGCTCCCCGGCGAGCACGATGTGCACGTCACCGAAGTCGACCTCCGCCTCCACCCCGGGCAGATGCCTCTGCGGCACGAACATCGCCTCCGGGCCCACCCCGGCCTTGCGGCGGATCTCCCTGCGGCGGTCCTTCACATAGAGGCGGACCATGCAGTACGAAATGTCGCGGGCCTCGTGCCCCTCGACCAGCCGGTCAAAGATCCGCTGAGCGGTGTGCCGCTGCTTGGGCGGTGCATCCAGATCTGCCCGCAGCATCGCGTCGATCAACGGCTTGTAGGGGTCGAGCCGCGATTCCTGGCGCCGCGACTTCTTGCGTGGCTCCGGCCACTTCCCGTCCAAGGCCCGCCGCACGGTTCGCCACGTCACGTTGTGCACCCGCTGCAACGACCGCATCGACATCCCCAGCAGGTGATCCTTGCGAATCGCCGCGTACAACTCCACCTTCGACTGTGAGTTACCCACGAGGCCCCCAGCCCTTGAGCACACCTCACAGTCCCACCGCAAGCCCCCAACTGACGTCAAAACAAACCGTCATCGCAAACTCGGTCAGAACACGACTCCCGCACTCATCGCGAAACGACTCCCCAACTCACGTTCATAGCCACGAGGGTGCGGCGGGCTTCCTTGATCTGGTTCGTGGCTCCGGCCGTGTGGCGCACCGCCCAGCGTGAGGCCGCGTCGCGCACCGCGAAGCGCTCGGTGTTGGCGCAGACCGGCCGCCAGGGCGTTACAACGCACTGGAACTGCCCCTGCCCGCTGTGGTCGTTCATCACCGCGACGTACGGGACGACGACGTCGTTGATGCCCTCAGCGTCGACGGTGACGGACTCGGGGAGCCTGATCGAGATGAACACGCGGCGCCCGCCCCGGATCACTCCAGCGGACTCCCACACGACATCGAAGCGCCCCACCAGCTCCTGGAGGAACTCGAACCCGGCGCGGTTCTGGATCGGCTGATAGCGGCGGCCGACGGCGCCGAGCGCGGCGCCGGTGTCTTCGCGAACCGTGTGGAACTGGTCCGCGTGCTCGCGCAGTTCGCCGTCCCACTGGTACAGGGCGGGGACGGTGGTGACGGTGAAGTCGAGCCCGCCTTCGCCAAGCACGGTGTCGATGTCTGTGGTGCCGCCGGGGATGATCTGGCCCAGTCCGTGCCAGGCCGGGGACGACGCGTACAGGGCGATCGTGCCGTCCGCGCGGGAGTCGAGACCGTGGTTCGCGAGGATCGCGTCAATCTCGCCTTCGGCGTTGCGGGAGACCGTGAACACTTCGCCCCGGTCCCAGCCGGTCAGGACCTCGTATTGGTTGCCGCCGAGCAGACGGATTTCGCCCCGGTCGACGCGGGCCTGGAAGGTGCGCTCACGGTTGCATACGGCGGCGATCTGGCGGGCCTTCTCGTCGGCGAAGGCGGTGTTCACGTCGGTGATGGTCACGGTGTACTCCTTGGGACTTCGTCGGGTGTGACTTCGGTCGGTCCCGGCGGCGGGGGTGCCACTCCCCCGGCCGCCGGGGTGGATGGGTGCTGGCTGGTCAGACGGCCAGGACGTCGTGCCCGAGCTGTGCCAGCCGCATGGCCATGTGGGCGGCCGTCTGTCGGTCCTGGCCGGGCTGGGTGAAGGCTTCGATGTCGGACTGCCAGGTGAAGGCGGCGCCCTCGATGGCGGCGCGGGTCTCGTCGTCGAGGTCGTCGGCGCACTCCGGGGCGACGACGACGGCGCCGAGCTGGGTGTCAGTGGTCACCAGGAACATGGGTCCTCTTCTTGGCAGTAGGCGTGGGCCTGATCGGCTGCGGAATCCGCGTCGGGGGCATCGAATTCCATTGCCCAGCGGGTGAATTCTTCTTCGCTGGTTTTGAGAATTACGAATTCGTCGGCGACGGGTCCGGGGATTACTCCAGCGATGAATAGGTCGCTCATGTCGACGTCCGAGCGCAGGCCGATGACGGTGAAAGTCTGAACAGCCGCGTTCTGCATTGGCTGTTCCCTCTCTGCTGAATTGCTCGGGGTTGGCTGGCCCCCGGACGGGGGCGGGGGCCAGCGCGTGACCTGTGATCAGGAGCGGGGACGGGGCATGAGGCCGACCGTGGCCATGTCGAGGTAGAGGTCGATCAGGGCGAGGGCCTGGGGGTGGCTGAGTCCGGCGGCGTTGCCGTCGGCGTCGGGGGTGCCGGTGAGGACGACGTCGCCGAGGTACGGCAGCGGGGTGGGCCGGTAGAGCCCGATGAGGCCGTGGGCGGCCCTGTTGGGCTTCTCGCCGTACGCTGCGGCGTCCTCGTCGACCCACAGGGTCAGGGTGGTGGTGAGGTCGACCGGGCGGGCGGTGTCGCAGCACAGCGCGTGGCGCGGGTTGCTGACGGGGAGCCAGGCCAGCAGGCGGAAGACGCCGGTTGGCTGGATGATCAGGGCGAAGCGCTGGTCATCGCTGGCGGTAGTGGTGGTGATCGGGGACATAGGTGCCCTCCTGAACTGGGGTGTGGGTCTTCGGTGTTGGGGCCTTGCCACAGGACCGGCCAACAAGACAAATATACCGCACTAGTATCAGGATTTGCAGGGGTGGCACGATCTTTCTTTGGGGTATTTCGCCTGGCCAGAGCGGGTTTTGAGGCGCCCGGCCGGGACACGTCGCGGGGCGTGTCGGGGCCCGTGGCGCGCAGCGTCGCGGGCAAGGGATTCGGCAGCGCGGAGCGAGGGAGCAGGGCGCGGAGCGCACTGGGACCGCCTGCCGTATCCCGCAGCGCGTGAGAGCGCGGAGCGCTCGGTCCGGGCGGGCGCGGAGCGGCTGCCCGACACGCGGCAAGGCGGTACGGCGCGCGGAGCGTGCCTTACCGCCGACCGGCACGCACGGCGGTGCGCCCCGGCCGAGGAGAGAACTGATGCTGCGCCCCACTCTGCCGCGCCTGGACGACTCTGTGTCCGGCTGCCTCCGGGGAGGCCGTGAGGTCGGCACCCGCGCCCTCCTCAAGGGCGCTGCGAGGGTTACTTGCTGTCCCGGGGTGTGAAGCCACGCCCCGGGACAGCACACGGGGATCAGCCGACCAGCTCAACCTCACGTGTCCCGTTGCCGGAATGGTCGAGCCCTCGGGGTCGAGATCGACGCTCGCCACCTGGACCGCGTCCTGGTGCTCGCCTTGCACGGTAGAGCGGCGTCGACAGGGTCGCTGGCATCCAGATAGATGTCCCAGCGCACAAGGTAGGAAGTCACGCGTCGGCGAAGACAGGCGGTACCTGCACCGGCGGCATGTCGAGAGTGCGCTTGCGGACTTGGGGGACCGAGAGCAGTGCGACGTAATTCTGGCGGCCCGCGTACTCGAGCATCTGGCGGACCGTGACGATGTCCTTTTCCATGCGTTCAGCCATCAGCGCCTCGATCAGCCATGTCGCATCCGTGTCGCTGAGCTGCAGCGCGATGGGTGAGATGAACCAGGCCGGGCCGACCCGTGCCACTGCGGTCAGGAGTTGGTAGGCGTCCGCGTCCTGCTCTGACGCGCGCAATGCAGCCACGGTGGCGACCAGTTCGCCGGGCGAGCGGTTCGCTGCGATCGCGCTCAGCAGCTTGTAAGCGTAAAGGCCCCCGTTTGGGTAGGAGCGCAGCTCGGTCAGCAGGGCACAGAGATGGGGCGGGGTTCCCTGAGCGCCTGCGACGTACAGCATCTCGTGGGCCAGGTCCCAGTCCTTCTGACTGTCGTCGACGCGAAGCAGGACCCCCATCACCCCGACGAAGAGATCCGCCGGCGCGTCAAGGGCGAAGGAGACGAACGAAGATCCACGCGCCTTCATCTCCCGCACCTGCGTCAGGATCCGCAGTGTCAAGGTTTCAGCATCCAGCTCGGTGTCCGACGGGTCGGCTGCGTCCCCGGTCTCGGCTATGACGGAGTTGTCCAATGGATCGTCCAGTTGCAGCGCACAGGCGAGCTGGTCGAGACGCCGGGCCCCGTCGTCCAGGTGCCGCGAGGCTTTGGCCAGCGCGTCATCGATGTCGTCCGCTTCCGCCTCGAAGTCCTCGCCATCGGATGCCGAGGGACCGGGAACCGTCAGTGGGGGCGAGTTATCCGGTCGTCCGGTGCCCTGACGAAGCCGCTCGAGTTCCTCATTGAGGGTGCGGATCTGTTCGGCTGCTTCTTCGGCCAGCCGGTCGGCCTTGCTGCGTTCCTCCCGGGCACGTTCGAGTTCGGCTTCCGCGGACCGCCGCTGCTCTTCACTGCGCGCCAGCTTCTGACTCACCTCCTCCAGCTGTTGAGGACGGTGTTCGCGCTCCCGTAGCCTGTCGCGCTCAGCATGCAGGGTGGTGATGTCGCGCTGCAGCTTGTCGACCATGGTCAACAGCACCATGACCATCTGATGGCTTCTGGAGCGCTCACGATCCAGTTCCACGGCGCGCTCCCACGCCCGCATCAGCTTGTCCTGCAGGGCCAGTGAACGCCTCTGCACGGCGACCAGCTCGTTCGCCAGCGCAGCCGGGTCCGGCTTCCTCTCGGTGGTCTTCGCCGGCCGGGTGGAGTCTTTGTGCGAGGCTAGGGCGCGGGCTTCGGTGAGCATCCGCTCCCGGAGCGCGGCATCGTCACCGGAGCAGATATCAGCGATCGCCTGGACGAATTCATCGTCCAGGCGCACCCCGGCAAGCCGCTCGCCGATGGTGGAACGGCCAGGTATACGCCCGCTGCTGAAGTGCTCAGGCGTCAGATGCGCCGCGACGTCATCGATGCGCAGCTGCGCTGTGTCCAGCCAGCCCCGCAGCAGACTCGCCAGGGCGTCGGCCTGCTTCGTGGGGCCTTTGAGATCACCCCACGGCCTGGTACGCCGCTTTAAGTCACCCAACCCGCTTCTCCATCCGTCCTTGGCGCTGTCCGACCTTGTCCGGCCCATCGGCCAGACAACTGGAACGGTCCTTCCAGCGCGGTGCAGGGTGTGCAACACCGCACGACACAAGCCCCACCACCAGGGGCATACCGCCGTGTTCGTACGCACGTTTGGGAGACCCTATCGATGCTCGATCTTCTCCAGCACACCCTTCACCAGATCCTCCACGGACTCGTGACCGAGCTGCCCTCACAACTCGCCACAACAGCCATCGCCGCCCTCACCGTCGGCGCTCTACGCGCCCGACGTCGTCGCCGACTGACGACCCGCACTAAGCCGTCGCCCCCACCCAACAACTCGTAGCTCCTGGGACACCACGGCAACCCGGCAGGGGCCAAAAGGCGCGGCGCGCCGAGGGCAAGGACCGGCAACGCGGAGCGAGGAAGCAGGGCGCGGAGCCTGCCGGCTCTGGAGCTGGCCGAAGTACAGACGGCCCTCGTGCGGCACGACGAGTTCGCCGTCGAGGACCAGGTCCTCCTCGAGCGCCGCCGCGGCGGCGATCTCCGGGAACGCCGGCGTCAGATCCGCGCCATGCGCGACTGGAGCATCGCCCTGCCGGTCCGGGCGAACAGCACGGCCCGGAACCCGTCTGGCTTCTGCTCGGCGACCAGGCGCCCGGGCAGCGCCTTGTCCGAGGGCAACTCGCGCAGCGCTTCGGCCAGCATCGGCTCGATAGCAGGAGACAGCGTCACTTGATCACTTTTAGCCGGGGCGGCATCTCAGCGCGCGTCGGTTCGAACGGCCCGAGACGCGGTCTGAACGACGTAGGCGCGCCCCAGCTGCGCGAGCGTGCGCTAACGTCCCGCTACTGCAGATGAGTTAGGGGGGATCGTGCCGCAAGTGAACACGCAGGCATTCACCTGGTTGAGAAGTCGACCTCGGACTACGCGCATCGTCATATGCGTCGGCATTCCAGCCGGAATCGCCTGCTTTGCCTTTGGCGTGTGGCTCGACTCTGTCGACTGGTGGTCGCGCCACAGCTACGTCCTGAACATCTTCTCCGGCCTCACCGGTGTCTGCTTCGGTGTCCCCTTCGCGCTCGTGGGACTGGACTACCTGATCAAGAATCAGGAGGAGCACCGAGAGGCCGAGCGAGTCCGTGCGCGGGCCGTCGTCGCGGCCTCCGTCTTCGTGGAGAGCCTGCTGGATGTCTTCAACGGCCTCACCCTGGACGAGGTGTCAGACAGGGTGCGTGCTCTCCTCAGCGAGGCCCTGGCGATCAAAATGATGCGCGGCAATGATCCGGGCCGAAAGGACCGCGAGGGCGACTTGCGCGTTGCTTTCAACGAACTGCTCCCGGCGCCTGGGGGACGACCTCACGGCACGTGGTCATCGTTTCCTCGGCACAGCAACGAAGCCCAGAACATGCGGTTGTGGCGGGTAGGGGTGCAAAAGAGTTGGCGGAGGCTCGACGGGGTGAGAGCCGAGATGGCTGACGCTTGGATCGACAAGGCCACGGAGACTGCCGCCGATCAGGCCGTTGAGGACTTGCTGACGGGCGGACGCAGTCCCTGGAAAGCGCATCACGAGGGGGAGGGTGCGGAGGCGATGCGGAACTTCCTCCGCGACCTCAAGGCCCTGTGCGAGGCAGCAGAGGCGTTGGAAGCCCACACGAGGTGACAGGGCTTCCAGTGACATCGCCCGCCTGGTGACCCTGATGCCCGGTCTGCTGTACGTGGCAGACCGGGCATCGACACACTGGTTTGCACGAAGATGCCCCGACTCGAGTGCGAGTTCTGCCAGCGGTCGATCGCTGCCGGGATAGTGGCCGGACGGTCTCAGCAAGGGCCGGCTGTGGCGACACGATCCGACCGAGCGGCCCGAGGTGTTCGGCGATGCCCTGGTGCCGTGCGCGGGCTCTCTGGCGATCGTGGACCTGCCGGGAGCCCCGGCGTGCAGATGGAGTTCGTGGAGGTCGACGACGAGCCGGCCGACGAGGAGCCGGTGGACACGCTTGGGGTGTTGGCCCTCTTCTGATCCGCACGACTCGACCCTGGTAGTACTTCCTCAGGCCAGGTCTGCTCAGCCCTTCGAGGTGTCACCGAGCCGAGCCTGCCTGCCCACAGCCCTACGCATGGCGGCGCCCTCGTAAGCGCGCGGGATTCCTCGCGCCCGGGACATGTTGACCACGGCCGCCTCCCTGGCAGCAGCCTGCAGGAGGTCTTCGACCGTGGCCTCTACTGGTGTCACCGAGGCGTCCAGAGCCCTGATCGGCAGGTCCATAGCGTCGAACTCCTCTCCACTGATCGCGAGTGGAGTGTCGTCGCGCAAGACGGTAAGTCGCGACTCTGCACCGCGTGGGGTGAACAGCACCGAGGTGGTCCAGCTACAGGCCCCCGCGGCAGCAACCCCCTCGGGAAGGCGGAGTTCGGTGAGGACGGCCCCGACGAGATGCCATCGAGCGGTGGCGGTGCACCACTCTTGTTCGCCGATGCGGTACGTCCGCAAGTTCTCGACCGCGCCGAAGGCAGCCTTGGTGGTGATCCATCCCGTGGCAGGGATGATTACGTGCTCGTCACCTAGCCCGGCTGCGATAGTGCACGCGAATGATCCGTCCCTGGGGAGGGCGAGGGTCTCGCGGGATACTCGCACGACCTCGTCCAGGAACATTGGCGACCCCAGCATGGCGACCGCGTACTCCTGGTCGATCGTGATCGGCTCCGTGAACCGGGCTGCCACCTCGTCCATGCTGGTCAAGTGGACGAATCGGCTCTCCAAGCCGACGAGGTCTTCGCTCATGGGGGAGGGATAGGGCGCGCCAGTGGCGAAGTCGGTGGTGTTGGCACTGACGAAGTAGACGGTCTCGTCCGGGTGTTCACGCGCATATTCCACGGCGGACAGCCAGATGGATGCATCTCTCGCACCGATCTTCAGGCCTTTCACGGTCCTGCACGGAGGCAGATTGTTCGACTCGCGAAAGATTCCCTGTCGCATCGCTTCGCCGCTGGTTGGAATCTCTTCTACGACCTCCAGCCACTTGCTGCGCCAGTACTCTCGGAAAGCGTCCTCGTCGCACGGACCGAGCGGCACCTCCAACGGCCAAGGAGTCGTGTTTCGGAGGCATTCAACGGCCTCGGCCGCCTTCTCGTATTGCTCGCGATACTTGATGGCTTGTTGGGCGCAGAGTTCTGTCAGCACTGTCCACGGAGCCGCGACCCGTTCAGCATCTAGGGCGCGGATCGCCCGTAGAAGGTCGGCGCTGCTGCTCTCCGGGCTGAAGGTCCGGAGGATGCTGGTGTCCAGAATGATCAAGGCTCGGCTCCCGCTGTCTCGACGCTGCGTGATCGAGGATCGCAGGGTTGAGCGCGTGGATGCACTGGCTTTCCGAACGGGGCCAGGCCCCTGCGCTCGGGGGTTGCGGGGGGGGCCTGGCTTCTCCGGTAGACGGGGCAGCAGGGCCGCTCTTCAGGCTTGCGTTAGTCCAGCCGGATGCGGGCCCCGTAGGGCCGGACCGGCGTCCCATCCCTGAGCGTTGCCCTGGGGTAGGACCACCGGGGGAGGTGGCGCCGACGGCCGGGGACGCGCGATCCCTGGCGCCTGGGCGCCTTCCTGAACTGGGCCTCCGAGGCAGGACTCCTGGTAGGCCACGCCGGAGAACCAAGTGGCCCGTGTGCTGTTCTGTCGGAACTCCTACTCCGGCGCCAGAATGGACCAGCGCGACGCCGTGACAGCTAAGGACCTGTATCCCACAAGTCATCAAGATTTTTTGTCGGTGGCGCCTCCGCCCGGGACCGATAGGTGAAGACCGACCTCAGAGGAGGGGCCCCATGACAGCGGAGAGCACGAAGCCCACCTTCTATGCCCTCGAAATTCAGGAGCGTCGCCGCGCAAACGCGCTCGAAGCATCGCAGTCACCCAACACGGTGACCGTAGCCACGACCAAAGACGGGATACGGCTGTGCAGCCCCGCCAGCCTGTCGCTTCTCCGCCCTGCGCCTCCCGTGAATCCCCCGGGAAAAGAGGCTGGCTCGATGACGCGATTCGCCACGACGCCCTATCCCACCGCGTCATGGACGTGATCGGGGAGAGTCCACAACCGACACCCCCATTCACGTACAACAGGTTCAGGCTCCCCCACCACTGGCGTACCCCCTACAACCTCACGCCGCTCTACGACAGCTTCCCTCGCACCCAGAACCGCCCGTCGATCATCAAGGCCCCTCGCGGCTCAGATCGCGCCTACGAGCTTTCACACCTCCTCCCCGATACGGCTTTCGAGCCGCCTGAAACCCTCAGGGCCCCCCAGGGATGGCCTCCCGCGTACGACCTCTCGCGCCTTAAGAAAGGCGGGGATTCAGCTTCCCAGAGCGGGGTCCGCTCCGACGCTCACCCGGGGGATCCTGCCTTGGTGCAGGCTCTGCGGCTCCGCACCACTATCTGCAAGTGGCGGTCGGTCGACGTCTCCGCCCAGGTAGACGACTTCATCGCGAAGGTTCTGTTCCTCCCCCGCGGTGAGAGGTGGTACACGGCCGTTCACACCGCCATGCTGGGTGGCTGGAGCCGACCGCTGTTGGACAGCGGGCAGTTGACCAATGCCGCCCTACTAGATCTCAAAGCGGAAGCCCGAACTCTGCACAGGCAGGCGGTGCCTTTGTGGCGGCACCGCGTCATGGGCCGGCGCATCTTGTCGCTGGATGCCGGCGACGGCCGGCTCTCCCTGTACGACCTGATCGGTACCGATTGCAGCGTTCCCTCTGCGGAGGAAATGTTCGCGGACGAGCGTCTCAACTCCGTTCTGCGTGCCCTCGCCCCGGGCGAACGCTCCGTTGTCATGGCGTACGCCACGCACGATGGAATTACCTGGGCCGAAGCTGCAGCGGCTACGGGAGCCGCCGACCCTGTGTCGCTCGGCGCGCGAGTCCGTCGCAAGGTGAAACGGCTCGCCGTCGAACAGAGGCGCAGGGTCGGGCTGCGTGTCCAGCAAGCTGGAGGTCCGTCACTGTGAGGATTCTCTTCGACTCCCTGCCCGAGATAGTCGGTGGTCTCGTCGTCTCCATCCTGGCCGTCATTGAGGCAGTCTGGCGCGGCGCTGGTCTGCCCGGCGCCCGAAGGTGCGCCGGTATACGGTGCTCAACGCACTCAGCGTGAACGGGAACCCGATCGTGCACAGTTCTACCTCTCCCGCGGGCACTATCATCGTGCTGCATCTGGGCGCCAGTCAGGCAGAGCGGGTGAGGCTGACCGATGCGTTGCTGCCCGACGGAACGTACGCAGCGGAGCCCGTCGACCGCTACACGCCATGGCAGCATCCGTGACGTGCTGGCCGGCCCCAGCTCGGTCCAATGCAGACGGGGAAGACGATCAGGCACAGCAGCCCGGACACCGACGGATGTGGTGTCCGGGCCACTGGCCAGGTTGTCGCGCCGCCCGCTTCCTTGCCGGGAGTCAGCCCTGCAGAGCGCCTCCGGCTGAGTGGACGGTCTTGGGACGCCGGAAGCCGTGCCGACGGTCGGTGAGCGCGGCCAGCAGCTCGGCGGGTTCGGGCTGCTGGTGCTCGCTGAGGTAGCGGATGCCGTCCCCCTCCGGCGGGGTGCTGGCCTGCTTGCCGATCGGGTGACGCTTGCTGACGGCGGTGCGCCAGCCGTAGCGCTCGTCCCACACAAGGGCGGGCGCACCGGATCCGCTCAGCGCCACAGCCGCGGCGAGCACATCGCCCTCCAGGCGCTGCACCTGGACGTCCTGTGCCTCGGCCAGGCCTGCGCCGACCAGGACGTCGGCGACGCGCTGCAGGTACGGCTGGACCTGCCGGGCGCGCAGCTCGGTGGCGGCGCTGGCAACGGCGGTGCGCTGCACCGCGGTCGGGTAGCCGAGACGGGTGGCGGCCTCCTCAGGGCTCACGTCCGGTTCGGCCTGCAGCAGGTCGGCGATCCGCTCCCCGCGCAGCCGGGGCAGGGCACGCGCGGCCGCGGCGTAGGACAGGCCGACGCGCTCCTGGACCGTTGCGAGGGTCACCGCCGGGTCCTCGTCGAGCAAGTCGCCGACCCGGGCGGAGATCTCGTCGCGCGGCACCATGTCCCCGCTGCCTTTGGGGCGGCCTTTGAGTCCGGCGTCTGCGCCGGCGTCCTTGCCGGTGCGGAAGGCCTGCACGAGGCCGCGGGGGCAGTGCTCCACGCCCTTGACGGTGGTCAGGTGGGGGGCGATCTGCGGGTGTGTCTTGTAGTTCTTGTCCCAGGTCTTGGGGCTGACGCCCAGTTCGGCGGCGGCCTCGTTGCGGTCGAGGAGGTCCTGCTCGTCGTCCTCCTGCGGCAGTTCGGGGACGGGACGGCCGGCCCGGTGGGCGGCGGTCTGCTCGCTGTCCCACAGTTTCACCCGCGCCCCGTCGGAGCTGATCTGGGGCGGGAAGTCCTCGTCGGCGTAGGGCTGCTTGTTGCGGAAGGTGCCGATCGTCACGCCCATGGTGGCGGCGAGCTCTTCGCTGTTCTGGGCGTACTTCCGGCGTCCGGCGCGGATCATCACTCTCTCCTGGTCGGTTGTGCAGGGCGCCGGCGTCGGCGTTGCGAGCGGGGCGGTTATGCCGTGGGGGCGGGCGTGCCGGCGGCGGTGGCACGCCATTGGGTTTCGAGAGTGCGGACGGCTGAGCGGTATCGGTCCGCGCGTCCTGGGCCTCCTGCAGGGCCTCGAACAGCAGCGACTCATCCAGGAGTCGGCAGGCCGGGTCGTCGACAAGGCGCGCGCCGAGGTCCTCCAGGACACGATCGTGGCGCACCTCGAGGGCGGCGCGGCGGCGACGGTCATCTTGACGCGCTTTCGACACGGCCCGGCAGCTCACCACGAGCAACGTGGTCACGACGGTCAGCAGGAGCGCGCCGGCGGCGACACCGACCGTCTTCCACGGGACCGCGACCTCGGGCAGCAGCGGCGGCACGGGGCGTCCGGCCTCGAGAGCGTCGAGGCTCGCCTTCGCGCGGACCAGCAGGACGAAGCCCGCGACCGCGCAGATGACGGGGCCGGCGACGCGGAGCAGGGTCTCGATGGGCACAGAGCCGGTGTCTCCGCGCGCGCGGCGTAACGCGGCGGCACGGGGTCGTGCGGGGTGCAGCATGGAGGAACTCCTTGACGACGCTGATGACTTCGGGCCGGGTGCGCTTGCCACAACACACCCAACGAAAGAAAGTTACCGGACTTACGTCATCGCGGGCAAGGATGCGTTCCTCGAGCCTGTCGCGCCGCTACACTCGAAGGACGGCGCAACCCGTGCGGGTCACTTCCTGTCCTGAGCGGTGTGTGTCTTCGGTTGGCCGGTGCCCTTGCCACCCGCTTCGGCGGATTGGGCGCCGGCCGCTCTTTTGCCCGCGGCCGGCCGCCGACCCCTGCAGCGTGGGTGCCCCGCCGACGGGGAACGGCGGGGCAGGGTCAGTGTCGCAGCGCGAGCCCCGTCCAGCCCGGTTTTCGCCGCACCGACTCTTCCTGATGGCCGAGTCCGTGCCCTCGTTCAGCCGTCCTGCTGCTGGCCGAGCATGGCGATGAGCCGGGCACGCTGCTGCTCTTCCTCGGCCATGACCTCGGCGAGGATCTCCCGGTCGATGTAGCCGTCGACAGCCTCCATCACCAGACGCTTGAGTTCGGCCGGTTCCAGCGCCTCGACCTCCCACTGCACGGGACGGTCAAGGTCGAAGCCGTAGCGGCGGGCGAACCCGGGCCAGCGCGGATCGTCCCTCTTCCCCTCGGCCGGCGGCAGCTGGTACTCACGGACCTGACCGTCCGTCAGCAGCACCCGCTCCACCCGCTCCCAGCAGTCGGTGCGCTCCACCCAGTCGCGTTCGATGTCGGAGCCGCTTGCGTCGAAGTCACCGAGGTAGATCAGCGCCGCCGGCCGGGGATCGCTGCGCGCACGGTCACGCACGACATCGGCATAGCTCTGGCTGCCGAAGCCTCTCACCACCAGGACGGGGACGCCGTACTCGGCGAGCCACCCGGTCAGCAGCTGGCGCAGCGTGTCTTTCTCGGCCGCCACGTACAACGCCCACTCCTGCCCGCGGGTGCGATCCAGGCGGAACCACTCGGGCATGTCCGCCACGAACGCGGCCGCATCCGGCCAGGCCGGCGGGACGTGGACTTCGCGGATCGTGTCGACGAGGTCCGGGAACAGCCCGTCACGGCGGGCCTGAGCAAGCCGGGAGGACAACCTGCGGTAGGTCGGTGCGGTGTTTGGCAGCAGCCCCTCGGCGACCAGCCGGTACATGACCTGTCGTACGGTGACGCCGCCGTCGTAGCCGTCGACGATGTCGCGGGCCCGGTCGATGATGTCCTGCCACTTGATGCGCGCGCTCATCAGGTACAAGTACCAATTTCTTCCGCCCCGTGGTCAACTCCGTTTCGCCGAATCCTGGTTAGGTCCCGTCGACGGTGACGCCCTGTTGATCTCCGCCGGGCTGCCGTCTCAGCACGGGCGTCCCCGGGGCCAATTGCCCCGGCGCGGCGGTGCCTAACGCGGCCTTCCTGGGCTCCGCCGGAGGCAGGGACCAAGAAGGCCGCGTTGTCAGCTCGCGAGTGGTACATGTACTGATTCGGGGTTCCCCTCGTCCGCGGGCTGGTTGCCGCGCTCGGCGGAGTCGACGCGCATGCCCATCAGGACCGTGCCGGCCAGGCCGGTCGTGGCGACCGTTTCGAATCCGTCGGCGCCGCGGCGGCGCACGCTCCACACCGGCCCGGTCAGGGTCGGCCGCCAGGTGAGTTCGTAGCGGTGGCCTTCCTTGCTGATCACGTCCCACCATCCCCGCTGGGCGCGGGTGATGCGCTCCCCCGCCTCCACCTCGGGCGTGGCGGGGTCCGGGCCGTGGGCCGTGTCCACCCATGCGAGGTAGGCCTCGGTCGGGGCGATCCATGCGCGCATGGTGTCACCGCGCGTGCCGTGGGCCGTCCAGGTTCCGGTGATGGTCCAGCCGTGCTTTTCCACCAGGGCGGTGAGGGTGGCCCGTTCGACGGACAGCGGGGTGCGGTAGCTCCCGCCGATGGTCTGCGGCCGCCACAGCGGGTCATCGTGCGTGGTGGCGCACGTCCCGCACACGAAGGCGAGTACCGCGTTCCCCGTGACTGGCGAGACGTAGAGTTCCGCGGCCACGGGACGGTGCTTCTCCTCCGCACGACGGGCGATGGCCAGGCGGGTTTCCTCGGTCAGCCGGACGGGGGCCTGCCGCCGCTCGCCCTGCAACCGGTAGGCCGCGCGCCGCCGTTGCTGCTCGACGCGACCGCGCTCTGCTTCCAGGGCGGCACTGCGGCGCCGGTCGGCCCGCACGATGGCGTACACGTCGTCCAGGCCGACCCACCCTCCCAGGTCGACGTCGGCGCCGCCGAGGGTGTAGCGCACGGTGTAGGGCAGTACCGCGTCCGGCGCGTGATACACGCGGTACTGCCGCCCCGCGCAGGTCAGTTCGGTGATTCGGCTGTTCCCGTCCGGTACGGGCGTCCACTCGGGCACGGCCGGACGGACGGCGTAGGTGTCGCCGTCTGCCGTCTGTTGTTCATCGCCAGGGTGGACACGCGGCTGCTCGACCCTGGGCACGGCGCCGCCCTCCCCATCCCAGGCGTCGACCATGCCCGGATCGCTCACAGTGTCAGCCGCCGCCGGGCGGTCAGCTTCGCTCGCGTCCGCTGACTCGACGTGCCCGCGGCCCCACATCTGGACGGCAGCCCAGTTTCCGCCCGTCGCCGATGCAGACCAGCCGCACGAGCACTGGGCAACGGCCGTGTCCTCCAGCCGCGGGTCATAGCCCGCCCGCGGCGTTCCTCCGCCCGAGAAGACGGAGACGCGCACGATGTGCGTGGGCGGCTTCGGGTCGGCGGTGAGGTCCGAGGCCTGGACGAGTACGGGAGTGTGGTCGCCGTCGCGCAGGATGTACGCCCGCCCGTAGGTGGAGTACCGCTCGAAGACGCCGCGCGCGGGGATGCCCGACGGCCCGTCATAGATCACCCGCTCCCCCGGAGTCAGCCGCACAGCCGGTACGACCACGCCCGGGACTGCGCCGCCCTCGCCGTCCCAGGTGCCGACGGCTCCCGGGTCGCTGACGACGTCGGGGCGTACCGGGGTGACGTCGGTGGCCGGAGCAGTACATGTACTCATTTCCGGTGAGGGGTCGGCGTCGACAGGCGCAGCATCCCGTCCCGCGTCGGGCGCACCGGGCTGGTCGACGCCGGGGCAGGCACCGCCGTCCGTCTCCCAGGTGTCCATGCTTCCGGGGTCGCTCACCCCGGCGGGGGCGGGGGCGCTGTCCGGGGTGACCGTGACTGGCACGAGGTGGCCCGGCTTCGCCGCCTGCCCCACCGTCGTGAGGACCTGCGACAGCGTCGCCCCGCCCACGTACCGGATGCCCACCAGAGCGCCGGACCGCGCTTGGTTGAACTGGCCACCCTCGAACACCGCCACGCACTCACCAGCGACCGTCGCCGTCTCGCCGTCCCTGCCCTTGCGCTCGATGACACCGGCGGCTCGAACGATCACCACAGAGCCGCCCTCGTGCCGCTCCATTGCGACGGTCCACCCGTTCGCACCGGCCGTGTCGGCCACCCGCACCGCGGCCATGGGCAGCCACACTCCCGGTGCCGCCTCCGTCTCGGCCACGACGTCCCCCGCGTCCGCGAAACCGGACAGTGCGTCATCCATGAGCGGCTTGCCCTCCGACGGGATCCGGGGGGCCTTCCACGGATTCACCAGCGGCTGGCTCGCGCGAACGACAGCCGACTTGAAGTCCGCCCCCGGGCCGCGCGCGTGCGTCTTCTTGTTGGGGATGCCGGTCGACTTCAGTACGCGGCCGGAGTCCTTGGCTGCAATGGCACCGGCCAACACGTCCGCGTACCGGGCGTCAACGTCGGAGACAGCGTCAGCGGCCGCGGGCAGTGCGAGCGCGATGACCGTGCGGCCGTCCGCCGACACCCAACGGGACCGGCCATCACCCTCGCCGGAGAACAGCCGCGCCGTCCGCGCGCGCATCGCGTCCATGTCCGCCGCCGCGTGCTCGCTGTCCCGCTGCCAGGAGTCCGCGGTGACGCGTGCCTGGAACGCGGCCTGAGTGGCGCGCGCCGCCGCCTCACGCTCGCGCGCGAGTGACTTCCGCAGTCCCTCTTCCTGGTCCCAGGACAGGCGAAGAGACTCGCGCTTCCCGTACGTCTCGGCCAAATCGTTCACGGACGTCTGCGCGTCCCACATGACCGCCTCAGCATCAGCTTGCGCCGTACGGGCGCGCCGGACAGTCTCAGCGACCGGCACCACCTTCGGACCTGTGGCCACCGGCGCCGCCTCCGGGGTGTCGTCGGCTGCCTCTCCTTCCGGGGCAACGTCGGCATTCGGTTCGGTACATGTACCCATTTCAGGAGTGGCCACATCGCCGGTGGTCTGCCGCTCGGCAGCTTCGGCACGCCGCGCATTCTCGCGGTCGACCTCCCACACGTGGTCAGCCCAGGACTCCACCACGCGCGCAGCCTCGCGCACCTCGTACAGGGACGTTTCCAGCGCGCCCATCGTCGCCCCCGGGGTGGACTCCAGTGCCCGCACGGTGGCCTCAACGTCGGCCACGGCCACGGCGGCCGTCTCGCGCGCGTCCAGGTTCGCGCCGTCCGGGGTGCGTCCGCCCTCCCACTCCTCCGCCACGTACCAGGATTCAGCGACGACCGACGCGCGCACGACATCCGCGCGCGCCCCCTCCGGGGCAAGCGACCACACGGTGTCAACGTCAGTCTTCAACTCCCGCGCCATGCACTCGGGGCAGTCCTGCCACGTGTACGACTCACCCTCCCCATCACAGAGCAGGACCGGCCGCAGCACGTGAGCGCACCCGCACGTGCCTCCCTTGTGCGCGTGCTGCATCGGGCAGTGCCCCCAGCAGACATCCCAGTAGCCTGCGTACCAGACCTGAACCTCCCCGCGCGGACCAGCAACGGTGAGCGGCGCGCCCTCCGCCTCCTGCGACTCCCACCGCGCAACACCCGCGGGAACCATGACCGCAGGCCACTCTGCCTGCGCAGGACGCTCCGCAGCGACCGGCGCAGCAACGGCGACGGCGACCGGCGACGGCGCACGCTCGGCAGCCTCCGCGGCATTTTCCGCCGCCTCCTCTGCCACGACGTCCGACACTCCCCAGTACGCGCGCGCCAGGGCCCGCTGTGCGTCATCGGCCCCCAGGGCGAACAGTGCGTCAGATTCGTATTCGGCGGTGTCCGTCTGCTCCTCCGCAGCGTCCGCCCAAGCCTCCGCCTGCTCCGCGGCCGCCTCCGCTGCCTCCGCGGCCGCCTCCGCATGCCGCACCGCGGCAGCCATGTCCCGCGCGTGAGCGCAGATCAGGTCGCACCCCGTTTCAGCGTCGAAGCGACTTGCGCTCCACTTACCGGACCAGGGCGACGGCTCGAACACACCGTATTCGATCTTGGTCTCCTTGCGTGCGTGGTCAGCGTCCTCCGCGCACTGTTCGACCCCCGGGACGTCCTTTCCGTCGCCGTTCTCGTACTCGGTACCCGTGGCAGCCTCCGCCGCCTCCGCGTACGCGTAGGCCTCCGCGCACGCCTCCGATACCGGAAGGAATTCAGCGTCGAAACGCGCCGAGACGAATGCGCCGAACGCGTGCCGGTACTCCGTCGCCCCTGGGGTGTTCGTCCACATGAGCGCGTCCGCCTCCGCAACCCGAACGTAGGCACGCTCGGACTCGGTGGCCTCCGCCGCCTCCGCACGCTCGCGTGCAGCCTCCGCGCGGGTCAGTGCGGCGTGCGCGCGCTCGTGGGCAGCCATCACGCGCTTGTGCCCCTTCACCACACGGTCATGTGCCCGAGTCGCCTTGACCCGGAAGGCTTCCGCATCCTTATCCTGCGCTTCCTGCGCGTCCGCCACGGGGTCCGGGATCTCGTCGACCGGCGCCGCCTCGGAAATCGGTGCGCCCGGGGTCGCCTTTGCCGCACGCTTCCGGGCCCAAGAGGTGACCGGACCGCGGGTCTTGTATCCGCGCGGGTGCAGGGTTCCGTCCGTCTCGATGAAGTCGAAGCGACCGGCACGGTTGCGGACGCTGAACCCCAGCAGAGTGAGGGACACGGCAACGCTGTTGGCGTCGGTGTCGTAAACGGTGTCAGCCTCCGACAGACCCTCACGCGTCATCGCGTCGGCAACGAGCATGGGGACCGTGTTGTTCGGCATGCGGTGTCCTCCGTAGTGAGGGGTGTGCGCTTCGGTGTCGGGGGCCGTGCCACCGACCGACCCAACGAGAGAAATATACCGCACTTTCATCACCCACGGAAGGGGGTTAGCGGCGCGTTTTCGAGAATCGCCGCTGGTCAGCGGCTCGCACGCCGCCGCCCGTACGGGCGCGCGCACCCCCGCCCGCGGCACCCTCGGGCGGGCCGGCGGCGGGCGCCAGCGGAGGCCGAGCCGGCCGGGTGCCGCCAGGGCGAACAGCCGGAGCTGAGCGGGGCTGAACTCTGGGCTGGCCTGTGCTGAACTGAGTCCTCTTCCTCCGACTTACGCGGAGAAAGAGGTGTCGCTAAGGGTGAGGGGCTTGCCCATGGGGGCTGAGCTGGGCGAACGCCGAGAGCGCGCGAAGGGGTGCTGCAACCCTCGGTGCACCTCTCGGTGCAACGGTGGAGCCAACCGTCCAGCCAACGGTGGGGCCCACTAAGGAAGCAACTACGCCGACCAGTTCGCCGGCCGCAGTCCCAGCCGCACCCCGGACCTGGCCCTCTTCGCATCTGCAGGGCTTGGGCCCACTGTCAGTGGCGGGCGGCAGGATGCTGGCCATGACAACACCTGCAGCACTGATCGTGGATGCCGCCGCCTACGCGCAGGCGGTCGAGGACGCCGTTCGGGCGGCGGCCGCGTACTACGAGGGCGGCACCTCGCCGCTCGACGACGACACCTACGACCGGCTGGTGCGCGGAATCGCCGCATACGAGGCCGAGCACCCCGAGCAGGTGCTGCCCGATTCCCCCAGCGGGAAGGTGGCTGGCGGCGCGGTGGAGGGCGATGTCCCGCACACGGTGGCGATGCTGAGCCTGGACAACGTGTTCTCGCCGGAGGAGTTCACCGCCTGGACGGAGTCCCTGGCCCGCCGGATCGGCCACGAGGTCACCCGCTTCCACGTGGGGCCGAAGCTGGACGGGCTCGCGGTCGCCGCCCGCTACACCGGTGGCCGCCTCACCCGGCTGATCACCCGCGGGGACGGGACGGCCGGGGAGGACGTCTCGCATGCGATCGGCACCATCGAGGGGCTGCCCGAGCAACTGGGCAAGCCGGTCACCGTGGAGGTGCGCGGCGAAGTCCTGATGACGACGGCCCAGTTCGAGTACGCCAACGAGGTGCGCACCGGGCATGGCGGGCAGCCGTTCGCGAACCCGCGCAATGCGGCGGCGGGCACGCTGCGGGCCAAGGAACGCCTCTACACGGTGCCGATGACGTTCTTCGGCTACGGCCTGTTGCCCCTGCCCGACACCGAGCCCGCCCTGGCCGAGCGGCTGACCGCGTCCGCGCACAGTGACCTGATGGGCCTGGTGGCCGAGCTCGGCGTGCACACCAGCGCCGGCACCGCGGTCCCGGACACGCTCGCCGAGAGCGTGGAGCAGGTCCTGGCCCGGGTGCAGGAAATCGCCGCGGCCCGCGCCGAGCTGCCGTTCGGCATCGACGGCATCGTCATCAAGACCGACCTCGCTGCCGACCAGCAGGCCGCGGGATCCGGCTCGCGCGCGCCGAGGTGGGCGATCGCCTACAAGCTGCCAGCCGTGGAGAAGATCACGCGGCTGCTGGAGGTGGAGTGGAACGTCGGCCGGACCGGGATCATCGCGCCGCGCGGCGTGCTCGAGCCGGTCGTCATCGACGGCTCGACGATCACTTATGCCACCTTGCACAATCCGGCCGACATCACCCGTCGCGATCTGCGTCTGGGCGACCACGTCATGGTCCACCGGGCCGGTGACGTCATCCCCCGCATCGAGGCGCCGGTCGCCCACCTGCGCACCGGCGACGAACAGCCCATCGTCTTCCCGGAGTTCTGCCCGCGCTGTGGATCGGACATCGACAAGAGCGAGGAGCGCTGGCGGTGCGCGCAGGGCCGCAACTGCCACCTGGTCGCCTCCCTCTCGTATGCCGCCGGCCGCGATCAGCTCGACATCGAGGGCCTCGGCGCCACCCGGATCGTCCAGCTGGTCGACGCCGGCCTGGTCGCCGATCTCGCCGATGTGTTCACCCTCAACCGCGAGCACTTGCTCGGCCTGGAGCGGATGGGCGAGACCAGCACCGACAACCTGCTCGCCGCGATCGAGAAGGCCAAACAGCAGCCGCTGTCTCGGGTGTTGTGCGCGCTCGGGGTGCGCGGCACCGGCCGGTCCATGTCCCGGCGGATCGCCCGCCACTTCGCCACCATGGACGCCATCCGTGCCGCCGACGCCGAGGCCATGCAGCAGGTCGAGGGCATCGGTGCGGAGAAGGCGCCCTCGATCGTCGCTGAACTCGCCGAGCTCGCCCCGCTCATCGACAAGCTCGCCGCCACGGGCGTCACCATGACCGAGCCCGGCGCCACCCCGCCAGCGGCGGCCGAAGCCGCTCCCGGCGAGGAGGCACCCGCGGCTGCGGCGGACGGCGGCCCGCTGGCCGGGATGACGGTGGTCGTCACCGGCGCGATGACCGGGGCCCTGGAGAAGCTGTCCCGCAACGAGATGAACGAGCTCATCGAGCGGGCCGGCGGGCGCTCCTCGTCCAGCGTCTCCAGGAAGACGACGCTCGTCGTCGCGGGCGAGGGTGCGGGCTCAAAGCGCGCCAAGGCCGAACAGCTCGGCATCAGCCTCGCTACCCCCGACGAGTTCGCCGCCTTGGTCGCCGACCACCTGATCTGAGCTGCCGGTCATGCGTGTGGGGCCCGCACCGGCACGGTGCGGGCCCCACACGTTGGGTTCAGCTGGCCGCGGCTTCCGCCGGCTCGGGTTCCGGATGCCAGGCCTTGGTCCGTACGGCGGCCTCGACGTCGAATCGGGGCTTGCCCTCGTCGTTCGCGTGGGCAGTGACGGCGGCTTGAACCTTGTCGGCCGCCTTCCACCAGTGCTGCCAGGCCTTCTCGTACGTCTCGGTCTACTCCTGCGACCACGGTGCTTCCGTGGGCCGACCGTAGCGGTCCCGCAGTTCCAGTACCTGAGCGTGCGCCTCGTCGGCTGCCTGCTGCATCTCCACGAGATCATCGAATGTGTGTGCCACGTCCATGGATCCTATGACGCTCGCGCCGGTAGCCTCGCCCGATGACCTCATGTGTTATCTGGGGTCGCTGACACGTCGCAGCACGTCAGCTCGGTGATCATCCATTCAGCTACGTGAGGCATGTGCGACATCCTTGTGCTCACGTTGACGTGGCGATCCGGTCCCAGGTGGCCCGCATCCTCGTCAGAGCCGGTTGGATGGCCGCGCCCGGCCACCCAAATCGGTCGTAGAGCCGATCCAAAATGTTCGCCATGGCCCGTGGCGTCCCGCTCAAGTACTGGGCAGTCATCTTCGGAGTGGTCTCGATGCTGCCGAAGGCATCTGCGTGAGTGGGGTCCAACAGCGCACCCTGATAGGTGAAGTACTGCGTGATGCCGTGTTCGCGGCCATGGGCCACTGCGGACATGACCTTGTAGTAGGTCTCGCCGAGCCCCTTGGGCTGGCCAACCGCCTCGTCGATCAGCTTGGTCGCGCTGGGCGGCTTCGAGCCGATGTAGGGATGCGGATTCGCCTTGGGGTGCGGGGTCAAGCCGTGGTTGCGCGCCGAGTCGAAGATGGCCTTGGTCCGGTTGTCCAGCACGTTGATGCTCTCTTGGGGCTGCTTCAGCAACACTGCCAGTCGCTTCCCCTCCGACAGAGACACCAGCCGTTCGTTCTGCTGTCGACATATCCGCTCAAGCGGTGTGATCTCCGGGTCAAGCAGGTGATATCCCCGGGCCGCGACTTCCATCGCGCTGCGGGCTTCAGCCGACGGGCCGTAGATCACCCGCGACTGCGGCCGCAGTAGGGCAGCCAGGCAGGCCAAGTGGTCCACGGCTACGAGGGTGAGCAGCAGTCCGGCCATGTTGGCGTTTCGGCTCGGCCTCGGACCCCAGTCGTCGGCATAAGGCTCGCCGACGACCTCCAGGGCCGCCGGCGAGCCAGTGAGGAAGCCTTCGTAGATCTGGCGGTCCTGGCTGAACTGGTCGCACACCGCGGTGAGGGAGTTAGTGAGATCGCCCCAAGCGTCGGAGGACATACCAGCACGGTAAGAAACCGAAGGAGCGTATGCGAGCCGATCGGCGCAGCCGTGATTCACGTGCCGAACGTGCCTTACAACCCCCAGATAATCCGTGAGGCAAGTACCGGCCGGGCCACTTGGCTCACATGTCTTCTCCGAACTACTGCGAGACGGGACTTCGTCCGAGATCAACCCGGACCCGTGTGTTATCTAGGGTCCGGTGTCTGACTTCGCAGCTCAGCGGCTATGCAGGGGCTACAGGCACATTAGGCACGTGACTGCTCGTGAAACTGGGATCGCACCCCGGAGGGTTGCCAAGATAACGGCCCCGATGATTGCCAGTCGCCGCAGCGAGCCCAGTGTCCAGCGCTTCCTGGGCCAGGCCATCCGTCATGGCCGAGTCGACGGCGTTGCCGAGCTTGTCTGCCTTCTCATTCTCGGTCCCGAAGAATAGGAAGTAGCAGGCCAGCCGGTGGGGCGTCCAGTACACCGGCGTCGAAGGTCGGCCGATGGGTCCAGGCCGCATTCGATCGAAAGTCCACTACGCCACCGCTGAACGAAACTCCGGCGAAGGAAATATCGCTATTGATGAATCTGGCGCGATCGAAGTAAACCCTCTCTTTACCAGTGAAGACAGCCTTGCGGAATGAGACAGAGGCGCCCGTGAAGTGCACACCCGCAAAAGAGACCCGCGTCCCATTGAAACGGGTTTCGGCGAACGAGACTTCACCGTCGGTAAAGTGTGCATCGTCGAAGAACAGTTCGCCGCGATAGAGCGTAGTGAGCACATGAGGACGATCACTGTTGGCCGCGTCGGTTCCAAAGAACACGCTGGCACCAGTGAAGCGGGCGTGGAAGAATCTCACCTCAGCTCCAGTGAAGTCTGCTCCTTCGAACGACACCTCGCCCCGTGCGAAACGGCCTTCCGAGAACCACACCTCACCCCCCGCGAAGCTGGCACAGGAGAACATCACCGTGGCTCCAGTGAACCGAGCGCTCCGGAAGAACACCCTACCTCCGGTGAAGTGCGCACGTTCGAATGACACCTCTCCGCCGCTGAAGTGGGCGTCGTCGAACGACACCTGACCTCCGGTGAAGTGCGCACGTTCGAATGACACCTCTCCGCCGCTGAAGTGGGCGTCGTCGAACGACACCTGACCTCCGGTGAAGTGCGCACGCACAAAGGAGACTTTTCCCTTTGCGAACCGCGCGCCAGTGAAATTTCCGCCGTCGAATACCGCACCACTGAAGTCGAAGTCGTGCCCCTCCCACGAGGTCCCGAAACCGGTGACTTCCTCCTGCAGGTGATCACGGATGATGCGGATGACCGTGTGTCGGACCTCGCGGTCAGCCTGCCAGGTCAATCGCTCCTCGCTCGGTGCGGTCTCGGCGGGCTCGGCCGGGTAGGGCATGCGTAGATACGCACAGAGGACGTCGATACAAGTCTGGCGACGTTTGTCCCAGTCGTCGGCGAGGCCTGCCATCGCGTGGACGCCAGCCAGCCGACAGGCAGGTTCCTCATGCCCGAGGAGGCTGGCGGCCGTCGCGAACCGCTCGTTGAGCAGCCGTACCCGTTCATGGTCCAATGCTTCCTTGGCGCTCTGGCGGAGTTGCTTAGCTGAGAGCCAGGCTGCCAGTACTGCGATGCCACCGCCGATCAGCGCACCCCCAAGAGCCCACCATGGCGTTCCCGGCGCTGTCCCCTGGCCGGGAGGCTGAGGCAGCGGACCTACGGCAAGCGCCCCTAAGACGTCCACCAGGCTGGTCAGCGTCGTCATGGCTGTGACGGTAGATCAAAGTCGTCGGATTCTGGCAAGGGCTCGGCGAGGACCGCCGACGCGCCGGAAACGCGACGCGTCTCTGACTCGAACATGACTTCAGGGGTTGACTCACGTCTGACTGCGTCGCAGTCAGTCCGTTTTATGCCGGTTCTCGGCGTCGGCGTTTCGAACTACGAGTTGGCCGATCGGTGGCAACGAACACCGGCAAGTTCCTTCGTCGCTCATTGGAGTCAATTTGGCCGATCTTGTCATCGGTGGCCGCGAGGCTGACGGTCAGCTGCTCGACGTCGCCCAGCCATCCTTCGCGCTCGGCTTCGGTGATCCTGGCGTGGAGGTTCTCGCGGATCTCTTCCAGGCGGGGCCGTTCGCCTGGCCCCACGATTAGTATTGGGCATCGAACATATGCGTGCTCATGCACGCAGCTGCTTCCGTATGCTCGGCCGCACTGTCCCAGGGCCAGCTTGCGCCGCTCGAAGTGCCCGAGGAACTCCTGCCACTCCTCGTCGGTCACCGCCCGGTACTCCCCGGCGGGCCGTAGGCCGCGGTGCCGGGCGATGAAGGCTCGGTGAGTCTCGATGGCGTCTTCCGGGTAGATCGCTAATGGTGGAGTCGGGTATTGGAACTCCCGGAATACCTCCCGGATGCGGGGGTGCTTGAGGCAGCTCTGGCCCCTCCGGCGCACGAGCTGTGGTAGGCAGGGCTGATGATCAGCCGACTCCCTCTCGATCAGCAACTCGAGTCCCTTCGTGCAGTTCTGTCCCGTAACGGTATGTTGACGGAGGTGTTGGCGCGGGCTGCGACGTTGGATCTCCCCGGGTGGTATGTGACGGCCGGCTGTCTGTTCCAGACCGTGTGGAACGTCGTCACGGGCAGCCCGCCGACCAACGGCATCAAGGACTACGACGTCTTCTACTTCGACGCCGGTGATCTGTCCTGGGAAGCCGAAGACGCGGTGATCAAGGCCGGGCGAGAGATCTTCGCCGACCTGCCTGTAGAGGTCGAGATCCGTAACGAGGCACGGGTTCACCTCTGGTATGAGGAAAAGTTCGGGGTGGCGTGTCCACCGTATGACTCCACCGAGGCGGCGATCGACAGTTTCGCCGCCACGACATGCTGCCTCGGAGTACGAGTGGAGGCGGACGGTCAGTGGCGCGTGTATGCACCGCACGGCCTGTCGGACGTGTTCAACCTCGTCGTTCGGCCAAACCCGGTGCTTGCCCCCCGGGCGGTCTATGAGACGAAGGCAGCGCGGTGGCGAGAGCAATGGCCCGAACTGACTGTCCTGGACTGGCCTTCCACAAGCGTCACGTCGAACTCGTCCGGCGACTGACGTCGGCGGCGTAGGCGGCCCAGTCCCCGCCGGATGCCTTCTGCCACTGGACGGCGACCTGGATGTGGACGCCGAGCATCCGGGCGAGGATCGCGGCGGGGAGTTCTGCGGCGAGGGTGAACAGGGCAGTGGAGCGGTCCTGTTGGGGGCGAATGCCGATCTTGTGGAGCCGCAGGCCGATCTGGCTGTCGCTGAGCGAGCGACCTGGCTGGCCTCCAGGGAAGAGCCAGGGGCCATCATCCGGGGTGCCGATCTTGGCCTTGCCTCGTCGGTTCGCGAGGAGTTCGTGGACCAGGGTGGCCAGCGACATGGGGAGGACGACCGGCGAGGTCCCGAAGGTGATCGCGACGGTCTCGCCGCTGATATTGACGTCGTCGACGGTGAGTTGGCTGATGGTGGAGATCTTCTGTGCGTAGAGGATCAGCAGCAGTCCGGCGACGCGGTCCGCGGTGGGCAGGGTGTCGTCGTTGAGGAGGCGTCGTGCGTCGGCCCAGCGTTTCTCGCTGTCGATGGTGCCCTGCGGGCCCGTCCAGCGGACGGTGCCGAAGGTGAGGCCATGGGCATGGCGGTGCTGTACGGACCAGCGGACGAAATGGCCGGTCTCGTCACGGTAGGTGAAGGCGGGATCGGTCATCCAACGTTCCAGGTCGGCTTGCGTGCAGGTGCCCAGGGCAAGTCCCTGGGCGGCGAGCCAGGTGAGGAAGTTGTCGGCGGCGGTGACGTGGCAGCGAACGTTGATGTCCTGGAGCTGGGTGGTGTGCTGGTCACCGATGCGCCGGCGGAGTCGGCGCAGGTGGTGCCAGACCGCGTAGCCGTGCAGGATCCGGCGTGCGGTGAGGTCCGTGCGGGCCTGGACCGTTTCGGTGATCCATTTCTCCAGAGCGACGAGCCGTTCGTCACCCGGCGTCAGGGCGCCCGTAGCGACGAGGACGCTGCGTAGGTGCGCGAGCACCTTGCCCGAAGGAAGGTCGTCGAGGATGTCGTGGGTGACGCGACGTTCGTCGCGGCCGATGCGTTCCAGCAGGTCCTGGACCTTCGGCCGGGAGATCCAGGCCAGAGCGACGTCGGGGCGCTCGGCAGTCGTCAATGCCTGGTGGAGCGGCACAAGTTCAGGAGCGATGGTGCCGGGGGCCTTGACCCGGAATCTTGGACACGGGCTATGCGGCTTGGGCCAGGGTAGTTGATGTTGTGCCGAGTGCTGTCTCGTAGGCGATGGGGCTGCGGTGTCCGAGGCGGGAGTGACGGCGTCGGGTGTTGTAGCGGTGCAGCCAGCCGAACGCGTCGAGGCGGGCCTCGCGCTCGCTGGACCAGTGCTTGCGGCCCTGGAGCGTCTCTCGTTTGAACGTCGCGTTGAAGGACTCGGCGAGTGCGTTGTCCGCGCTGGAGCCGATCGCGCTCATCGACTGGCGGACGCCGGCCTGGCGGCACGGCGAAGGTGCATGACCGCTCCGGCGATGCTGCCGCGGGTGCGTTCGGCGGCCAGGGCGTCGGTGACGAGGTCGGTGCGCATGTGGTCCGCGATCGCCCAGCCGGCCAGGCGGCGTGAGGCGAGATCGATGACGGTTGCCAAATACAGGAACTTCCCGCCCTCCAGCGGGAGATAGGTGATGTCGCCGACGTACTTCGTGTTCGGCTCGCTCTCGGTGAAGTCGCGGCCGATCAGGTCCGGGGCCTTCACCGCGGCCGGGTCCGCGGTCGTGGTGCGGTGCCTGCGACGAAGCCGCACGCCTGCCAGGCCGATGCTCCGCATCACCCGCGCGATCCGCTTGTGGTTGACTCGCTCACCGTCGCCGCGGAGTTCGGCGGTGATCCTGGGGACGCCGTAGGTGCCGCCCGATTCGTGGTGCACGGTCCGTATCCGGGTGGCGAGGCGGGCGTCGGCCGCCTGCCGGGCGGCCCGGTCCGCGGCCGTCCGGCACCAGTAATAGAAGCTGGAGCGGGCGATGCCGAGGATGGTGCACAGCCGCTTCACGCCGTAGCGCGCTGGTGGTCGGCAACGAACTGGAAGCGGTTCACCAGCGCGTCTCCCCGGCGAAATACTTCGGCGCCTTGCGCAGGATCTCGCGTTCTTCCTCCAGTTCGCGGACCTTCTTGCGCAGAGCAGCGTTCTCCGCCTCCAGCGGTGTCGACGGCTCGGCCGGCAACTCCGCCCGGCGTCCGCGCGGCCGGCTCGCGCCGGCTGCCCGGACCCAGTTCCGCAAGGTCTCGGGGTTGATTCCCAAATCGGCGGCAACCTGCCGGATCGTCGCCTCGGGCCGCGACTGGTACAGCGCGACCGCGTCCGCCTTGAACTGCGACGGATAGTTCTTCATGACCACGAGATGTCCGTCCTCAGATCCTCAGGATCCAGTGTCTCGTGTGTCCAAGATCAGGGGTCAAGGCCCGGTGTCCCACTGTCACTGGATGACGCCTCAACAACTGCAAACCGTGATCACGTAGGGGCTCAACTGGAAGGCTCGGAGACTGCGGCACACACTGGAAGTGGACCAGATAATCGGCAAGCAGTCATGGACTGGCTATGGAAGCGAAATGCACCATCTGCGGGAAGCCCACTGACACACTCCTCTGCCTCCAGGGAGGCGGCAAGTGGCTGACCGGCGTCCTGATGGCACTGGGAATCTCGCCCGGTGACGCCAAATACATGATCGGCAACCTTCTTGACTGTGAACCCGACGAGGTTTTCAGTCATCAAAAGTACGAAGATTTGCCGCTGATCGTCTGCGCCGACTGCATAAAAAAGTCGGGCAAATTTCCGCCCCCTGAGCCTGCTGGGATACCGAATCCCACTGTTCTCGTTCAGCCGGCCGATTGGCACTGAGCGAGAGGATGGGCTCTAAAGACTGCGGCGTCTATCGCGCTGCGCGAGCATTCAGCTGCAAAGTGCAGCAACAGGACAACGCGCCCAGCCACTCCTAGACTAGGGGCGGAGCGCTTTTCTCCTGGTTCGACGAATGAGCGGTTCACTCGGCTGCAATATCACCTGAAGCCAGCTTGCCGCGCAGGGCAGCCAGGCAACGGACGGGTGAAATAACCTACACCAGCGACGGCCGGGATAACGGACTAATCGACATCTGCCGCAAACCGGTTTCCCCTGGCGGCTTACCGTTCCCGGCCCCGGTGCAGTCCGGTACACCCGGCCCCGTCAAGAGCGCTAGCCAGATAAGGGGCTCAGGACACATGACGCGCGAGAGTCTGTTGGCCGCTGTGATAGAACGGCTTAAAGAGTTTCATGCGACGGGTAATGCCCGAGTAGTTCTTGAACCCAGGGCGCTGGCTGAGGCCGCGGCCTTGATGGACTGCCGTACGGACCCGGTGTCTGACTGGGAGCCTCTGTGTGCGGCCGGTCTCCTGCACTGGCAGCGCTACCTCGCTCTTCCGGAAGACCAAGGCCCGGAAGAGCTGGAGCGGGCAGTTGAGCTTCTCAGCCCCGTGTACCGGGAGAGCCCAGACGTTGTCCCCGGGCAGATTCGAGAGTTCCTTGATGAGGTGACTACTTGGCACAACCGCGCCGTTGACCTGCTGGACGCGGCCGACACCCAAGACCGCGCCGCAATCGAGAAGGCCAGAGACCTGCTGCAGCGGGCGCTGGAGTATACGGCGCTCATCGACCCCCTACGCGCGATGTATTTGTCGACCCTGTGCAGCGCGTTGGTGGACTTGCACGCCAACACGGGAAATCTGGACGTGCTCGCGGAGGCCGTGCGAATCGGCCAGGAGGCAGTCGAGGCGGGCAAGGCGACCGGAGTCGACGATCCGACACTGGCCCGCTACCTGTCCCACTATGGCCAGGTGCTCCACGTGTGGCACGAGCGCGTGGACGACCTGAAGGCGCTCACGCAGGGCATATCCGCGCTGCGCGAAGCGGTCACGAAAAGTTCTGCCGAGGACCGCCCCGACTTTGTACGCGCCCTCGGCAACGCGCTGCAGGCCATGCACGAGCGGGTGGAGGACCCGGAGCGGCTGAAGGAGGCCATTGAACTGGGCCGCGAAGCACTGGCAGAGACTGCGTCCGGCCACCCACTCCGATGGTCCTCCCTGGGCAGCCTCGCCGGCGGCTTGCTGCTCTGGCACAAACGCACGGGAGACCCTGCCGCGCTGGAGGAGGCGATCGGGTTCTACCGGGAAGCCGTCGAGGAGACTCCTCCTAGGCATAAGGGGCGTGGGGCCAACCTGTCCGCCCTGGGTATCGCCCTGCGCGTTCGATACGACGCGACAGGCGACCTGACCACGCTTGACGATGCCATCGACAACCTGCGGGAAGCCGTCGCGGTGACCCGTGGCGGCCCTCTGCGGCCGGGATTCCTGACCGGCCTTAGCAATGCTCTGAGAGTCCGCTACGAGCGGATACCGGACGAGGCGACGATTGAGGAAGCGATTCGCACCAGCCAGCAGGCGGCCGAGGAAGTTCCGCCCGGCGATTCCCGGCGAGCTGGCATCCTGACCAATCTGGGCGGCGTCCTAATGGCCCGGCACGAGCAGACCGGCGCCCCGGATCCTCTCGCCGAGGCGATCACCGTGTTGAGGCAGGCCTCGGAGGAAGCGCCGGACGACAGCCCCAATCGGGGCATCGTTCTGTCCGGCGTGGGCCTTGCGCTGCGGACGCGTTACGAGCGTACGGGGGACTTGTCCGCCTTGGAGGAAGCAGTTCAGTACTGCCGGAGAGCAGTCGCGGCAACCCCCACGGATCCCCCACCCCCACACCCAGACAGCGCCAAGGTTCTGGCGAACCTTGGCGGCGTATTGAACGCCCAACAGCAGCATGCGCGCCCCGGGGACACCGCGGCCCGCGACAAGGCTGCAGGGGCGTTGCGAGAAGCGGCGGGCGTGACCGCCGCGCCGCCCAACGTCCGCCTGTGCGCTGCCCGTGACTGGGGCCGTCTTGAGGCAGCGGCCGGGCACTGGGCGGAGGCGGCCGAGGGGCTGTCGACAGCCGTCGGCTTGTTGCCACGCTTGGCTGCACGCCATCTGCAACGAAGCGACCAAGAGCATCAGCTGACCCACTTCCCGGGGCTTGCGTCCGATGCCGCGGCCGCCGCCCTGCAGTGCGGGAGGGCGGACAGAGCCATGGAAGTGCTGGAGCAGGGGCGCGCAGTCCTACTCGCCCAGGCCCTGGAGTCCCGCAGCGACCTCACCGAACTGCACAAGCACGACCCCAAGCTGGCCGCACAGGTCAACCAACTGCGCCAAGCACTGGACGACGACCTCTACACTGCGCCACTCGTAACCGACGGCCTCGGATCGGCTCCAAGAGGCTCGGCGGATCGGCGCCATGCGCTGGCCCTCCAGTGGGACATCCTGATCCAAAAGATTCGCAACAGGTCAGAACCCGAACTGCAGCGCTTCTTGCTGCCCCCGAGCCTGGATGACCTGCTCCCTGCCGCCCAGGCAGGCGCGATCATCACCGTCAACGTCAGCGGATATCGCTCCGATGCTCTCATTCTGACCCCCCAGGGGGCGCATGCCGTGCCGCTGCCCGCCCTCACCCCCGAAGCGGTGGCCGGGCACGTCGCGACATTCCTGACCGCGGTCGAGACCGCCCAGAAGAAGCGCAGGGACGCAGCAGACCGCGTGCAGAGCACACTCGGCTGGCTGTGGGACGTGCTCGCCGAGCCGGTGCTCACCGACCTCGGCCTGATCACGCCACCCGAACACGGCCAGCCCTGGCCACGTATCTGGTGGTCGCCGACCGGGCTGCTCAACTTCCTCCCCCTCCACGCGGCTGGCCACCACGATCGCCTGACGCAGACGGCGCCGCCCACGGTCTTGGACCGGGCGATCTCCTCCTACACCCCAACCGTCCGTGCCCTGCAGGACGCCCGGCGGAAGCAAGCCCTGGACCCCGGCCTGGAATCGGAAGGCGGCCGTGCCTGGTCCATGGAACAGCTGGCCCAAACAGCCCGCCAGCTCGTCGTGGCCATGCCCCGCACTCCCGGTCAGGCCGACCTCCCCGGAGCAGAACAAGAGGCACAGATCATCACGCACCGGTTTCCCGGAACCGAGTTCCTGCTGGCGGCCGCGGCAACACGCGACCGTGTACTCGCAGCTCTCCGGGATTGCTCATGGGCGCACTTCGCGTGCCATGCCTACAGCGACATGGCGAGCCCTTCGAACAGCCACCTGCTCCTCCACGGCGCCCCCTTGACTATCGTCGACGTCTCACGGCTGCAGGCCAACGACGCCGCACTGGCCTTCCTGTCCGCCTGCAGCACCTACCGCGGCGGAGCGGCGCTCCCGGACGAGGCAGTCCACCTGGCCTCCGCGTTCCAGCTCGCGGGCTATCAACACGTCGTTGCCGCGATGTGGCCGGTGCTCGATCAGTCGTCGGTCCAGGTGGCCGAGAGGATCTACGCTGAGCTGGACGCCTCCGACGCCCTGGAACCGGACGTTGGAGGGACCGCTTCCGCCTTGCACGCCGCGGTCCGCGAGCTCCGCGCAAGCAACCCGGGCGACCCCCTGCGGTGGGCCCCCTACGTCCACGCTGGCCCGTGATCTCACGGTGCCCGGGTGAAGGCACGGCGGCCGCGGGGCTGGCTGGCCCGGCATGAGGCCGGTCAGGCGGGACGGCGGGTGGCAAGGGGCTCGACGAGGAACGGCTCGGCCACGGGGACGGGGGCACGAAGAACGTAGGCGCCCCAGGTCAGGCCAGGGGCGAGCTGCATCAGTTTCTGGGAGATCCGGTGAGCTCGTTTGGCTGCATCCGCTGCCGCACCAGCGGCATGGAAGGCCTGCTGCCAGCAGTACTGGGCGTAGCCGAGGCTGACCGCGTACCGGTCGTCGTCAAGGCGCTGCCAGGCGCCGCCAGCTGTCTGCCAGGCGTCGCCGGCTGACCGCCAGACGTCGGCCACGGCTGGCGGGGGGAAGCCGGAGTAGCGGGCCACCTCGGCGGCGGCCGCCAGGTCGGCGGCGACGGCGCCGAGGCGGCAGGCTGCTTGCAGCTCGCGCTCCCCGGGAGGTACCACAGGCCGGGCGGGGTCCGACAGGATCTCCATCCATAGCCGGTGGACATCGACGGGACGGTATCCGCCGGGACTGATGGCAGGCAGCCGCATGGTCGCGGTCAGAGTGTGGTCGTCACGCCGGCAGGCCGCCATCGCCAGGATGGTCCCATCGTCCTCGCTGGCGCGGGCCCACACGTGCCTTGGCAGCCGGGTGTCTGACTGTGCAGCCAAGGGGGCCTCGATCCGCAGCGTCCTGGGGATGGGGGCGAACGTCCACCGAGCCGGACCGGCGAGGGCGGAGCGAGGCAGCAACACTGCGTCGCCCGGCAGCGTGCCCTGCAACATGGCGGCGACCGAAGACGCGTCGGCCTCGCGGACTGGTTCGGCCAGCCTGAACGCGCCCGCCGGGGACTCCTCGGCTGCGGTTACGCTCATGCCTCGATACTCGTGAGCCTCCAGCGCGTCCAGCCGTTCTTGCACCTCCTCCTCCGACAAGCGGACGCGGGAGGAATACGGCCCCTCGATCGCCTGCAACCAGCCCACCACGGCCTGCTGGTCACCGACCACACTGCGAACCACCGTCAAAGGGGCGCGCAACCGAGCGGGCTCAGGCAACCACCGGGCGAGAGCTTGCTGCGGAGGGAGGGCTTCCAGCGCCTCTGCGGCCAGGTGCGCCTGCTCGATCGCGCACTCCTCGCGGAGCCCCGCCTCACGGGTGAGCAGGGCAGCTTCGGCCGCCCACAGCGAGGGCTCGTCGACCTCGTCGTCGCGGACCGCCTCCAGGAGCACCAGCCGGCAGGCGGCTCGCCACCGGTTCGCAGAGCTGGTGTCCAGCGGCACGCGGCGCTGGGCACTGCCGGTAGAGGGGGCGTCGCCCAGCAGCGCGGCGACCTGCCGTCCGAGCAGCGACGTGACCAGATCGACCGCCTCTGGGTGGGCTCTGGGCCGGTCATCGGAGGCACCGAGCAGCACCTCCAGCCCGGTGGCCTGGCCGCTGGCGCGGTCCACACGCAGCAACAGCCCCGGCGCCAGGGTGAGGACGGCTCCCCCCGCTGGCCCTACCGGCTGCTCGCCGATGCGCCAGGCGGCCAGGTCGGCGTCGTAGCGCACCCCCACGTCCGGCGGCGGACTCGGCGGGGTCGTCGTGCCCATGGCTGCCCCTTTCAGATGATGAAGACGGCGGCCAGCCGGTTCAGCGCCCCTGCTGTCTGGGTGAGTACGGCAGCGGCGTCCGGGCGTGGGCAGTCCTTCGCGTGCTTAGTCACGGCACCGGACGTCGTTTCAAGTTCAGACCCCAGTTTCGTACGCAGGCCGGCGCGGTGATCAGCGGTATGGCGGAGGCGGTCCGGGCTTCCCAACCAGGAAACCGAGTCCTCCGTCTGCTCCAGGGCGGCCTCCACCGGGTCCGGATTGCCTCCCCGCCGGCTGCACTCGCTCGCATAGTCGCCGAGGCGGGTCAGTATGTGTTCGGCCACCGCCGTCCGGCCCAGCTCGCTCGCGATCGCGAACAGCAGTCCGGGCCTCCCGGCGGATGCCGCCAGCCAGGCCGTGTGGATCAGCCAAGTGCCCAGGCAGGGGTATAGCCGGGACCGGGCCTTACGCGCCCGGTTCCCGCCTTGCGCAAACGTGTCAGGGTCTGCTTCGGCCAAGGCCTCGGCAAGTACGTCGTCCACTCTGATCTGCTTGGACCGACTGGCCTGATCGACTGGCCGTAGATCACCCAGCTGGTTGACCAGCGTGAAGACTGCGACGGGGACTTTCTGGTTGGCCGCTCGGTTGCGGTACGCGTGCAAGGTTTCGTGTACGGGGCAGCAGGCGTTCTGGGCGGCGTACGTATTGACCGCTTGGAGCAGGATTGCCAGGTCCTGCTCGAACTGGGCTTCGTCCTCGTGCCGATCCTGCTGCTGCAGGTAGGCCTCCTCCGCGCTTTTCGTGCTGGGCACGGGATGCCACCGTCGCCGCTCGGCCGGTATCCACGTCCAGGACACCTTTCCCGAGCCGTAGATCGCCCGCGTGCAGGTGATTCGTGCGACCCGCCCCACATGAGTGCCCGCGCTCAGCACCACCCGATCCTCGGCCAGGGCCGAGTTCTTCAGCGCCGTCCAGGTGGACCGCTTGAGCCGCAGCAGATTCCTTGCCGGGAGCTCCAATTCGGCCACCAGCCGGACGATGAGCGCGTGGAAGTCCGAACTGAAGTCGTCTTCCTGCAACGCGTTTCCCCTGTCCCGGGTTGCCAGTTCCTCTGTCCCGGGCTCACCGGGGCGCGCCTGGAACTCACAGGCGCGGTCCAAGTACAGCACTGAACCGAAGACCCGCTGCTGGATCTCCGGCCAGGCATCGGCCATCGACTGCCCGCCCCGGGTCTTGTCTGCGTTCGTTGGATCCATCAGCTGTCTCCGTTCGGCGCCTGCGGTGCTGTGCGCTCTGTCCGGCCGTGTCTGCGGACCGCTGCCCCACGTGCTCCAACCGTCGCCGTGCTTCAAGGATGTCCCAGCAGCCATAGTCCCGCGAGCCTGTGCCTGCCCTTCGCATGGTCACCCGGGGCATGGCCATGGCAGCTCCGCAGCCACCGGGGCATCGCTCCGATGAGGGGGCGTCCCCATTCCCGTCACAGCCAGCACAGCCCGTGGGTGCTCTGTACAGGCATCGAATCGCGGTGCCGTGTCTCGGGAATCAAGGAGAAGATCATGCCTTTCGGAATCAGCAAGAGGTCGGCGGGCGTCGCGCCGCCGGTACAGGGGCCGGAGGCGGGGCCGCCACTGACGATGCAGCCGTTGTCCGAGGAAGAGAGGGAGCGGCTGATCGAGGCTGTGGTGGTGCTGGGGCATGAGCACGACCGTGACCGATGGGATAACACCGAACTGCATCTGGTACTGCCCGCACTGCTGGCGGGACATGCTTTGATCAGCGCGGCGGCCACGCCGGCCCGGGCAGGTGTCGCCCGCCTCGTCGAGGCCTCTCACGCCGCCGCGGCCGCGCGGGCCAGGCACGACAGGGCCGAGCACGGTGGCCGGCTCAGGGCGGCCGAGCAGGCTCGGGACGAGGCAGCCCGGGCCAGCCGGGAGCTGGCAGCGCGGCACAGACTGAGCTCCACCGACCCACTGGCGGGCGCAGCGGATGACGCGGAGCGGGTGCTGGCTGCGGCCGCGGCCGCGGCGGCTGCCGCACGCGCCGAACTCGACGCCCTTTCTGAGGCGGCCCGGAAGGCCCGTGAGCGGTTCGAGATCGTCTGGTGGGAGCTGGCAGGACTGCTGGGCGAACTCTCCCAGCACTTGGACCAGCGATACGCGGATGCGATCGGGCCACTGCTGCTGGCCCGCGCGCTCGGCGGCCACACCGGGGCGCTTCCGCCCGACCTCATCCAGCCCGACATCAACACCGACCCACCCGGCGGTACCGTGCCCGGCATCCCCGACCCCGGCAGGATCTTCCCGATCTTCGGCGCGCTGCGCCTGCCCACCCTGCCGACCCCGGCACTGGACACCGCCCGGGCCGCCCTGAATCTCTACCACCCGTGGAAGACGGAGCTTCAGGTCCCGGCGAGTCCCGAGAAATCTGCTCCCACAGGCGGGGCAGGGCGCGACGGCGCCGCCGGAGGCGGAGACATCCTCGATGCCCGGCGCCGGAACGACACGCCGCTTCCCGCGGTCTCATCCGGCGGCAGCACGAACGGCCACCGGGAAGAGCCCGCGTAGCCCTCCAGATGGGGAGGCCCGCCATTCTCTGCGCGCCTCCCCATCCCCGCGCGCACGCACGAGGTGCAAGGTGGGGCCGGGCCACCCGATCTCCGGTTGTCCGGACTCGCAGCGCTGGCCACGCCCTCACCCGTGTCGCTGGCGCGATGGCCCTCCGGGCGCCCTGGACCGCGCGCTGCACGCCGTGATTCTGCTGGCTGTCGGCTTGCCCTGGCCCCGTGGCGCCTGGCCGGGAGTCCCGCCGTACCTGGCCTGGTGCGTCACAGGGACGCCAGCGCTGCCATGCGCTCTCGTCATGCATGCTTCGGATCCGTATTGAGGGTGGCGGTTTCCGCAAGCTCAAGGACCCGGACCGGTCGATCTGCCCGCGGCGCTGACACCGGCTCTCGTCCCACCCGTTCCGGGCTGCACCCTGCCATTGGTCAGCCCCTTTCCCTTCCACGGTCCTTGAGGACCTGCGTGCTTTCCGCATCTCGGGTTGGGCTGTCCCGCAGGGGCGGCTGGGTTTCCCGTCACGCGAAGTCCCGCCAGCAGCCACAGTGTGACGGCCCCGCCCGGGGGCCGGATGAGAGGAGTGTTTCTTATGCATCGTGTTCTTGGCCGGATAGTCGGGCCTGTGTTGACCGCGGTGGCGGTGGCCAGCACGGCTGTGGCCGCGACCGGCTGCTCGTCACCGCATCACAAGCCTGCCGATGTCACGGTCGCCGTCACCGCGACGAGCGCTGAGCCCGCCCCGGCGTTGCCCGAGTCGGTGATGAAGGAGCTGCACCAGGCCGCAGCTGCGTCGAAGCGGCCTGGGGATGCTGTGGTGAGGCTGCTCGTGGGCGGTGGTGCCCGGCCGCAGCTGGCCTTCGCCGCAGACCTCACGCCCCGCCGCAGCAATGGCGCCGTTGAGCACAGCCCCCGCCAGCGTGAAGGCAAGATCCAGAAGGGACTCGAGGCGTTCGACAGCCGGCTCAGGACCGCCCGGTCCGGCGCCCCGGGGCTCGATCTTCTGAACCTGCTCGACCGGGCGGCCCGGGTGCAGTCTCATACGCGGATCATCGTGATCAGTTCCGGCCTGTCGACCGCCGACCCGGTGGACTACCGTCAGCTCGGCCTGTCCGGGGATCCGCAGAAGGTCGCCGCCGACCTGAAGGCGCGTCACCTGCTGCCAGATCTGTCTGGCCACCAGATCTCCTTCGCGGGCCTGGGAGAGACCGCCGGCGGTCAGTCGGCGCTGCCCCCGGCTGCCCGACAGACCCTTCAAGAGACCTGGCGCCGGATCTGCACGCTGGCCGACGCCAGCAGCTGCCAGGTCATCGACGAGCTCGCGGCGGCGATGCCGCCGACCGCCACCAAACCCGTCCCCCGCATCAACGTCCCCCTCACCGTAACCCGTCCGGGCCCCCGGCCCGGCAGCCAGAAGGCATCCCTCCCGGACACCGTGCTCGGCTTCCGAGCCGACAGCGCGGCCCTGTCCCCGGCCGCGGACGCCGCCTTGCGTCCGCTGGTCCAGCTGATCAACACCCGCCACCTGCGCGCCGACATCACAGGACACGTTGCCGACGTCGGCCCGGGCCACGACGGCATGCAGCTGAGCCTGCGGCGGGCCCGCGCCGTCGCGGACCGTCTCGTCGCTCTGGGAGCACCCCGGGGTGCCCTGCGCTCAGTCACCGGCCGCGGTGACCTCGACCCGGTCATCCACAACTGGACCAACGGCTCCTTCAACGAGGCCCTGGCCTCGAGAAACCGCAGGACCGAGGTTCTGCTCGACACCACGACCACCACCCGCTGAACACCCCATAAAGGACATCACGATCATGGCCATCACCGCATTCACCACCTCACCACCGTCCTCCGACGGCTCCCTGTCCCCGACGGCTACCCGGGGAGCTGTCTCAAAGAAGGACGTCCTCACTTCGCTGCTGGGCCGCGGCCCTATCCCGCGCAGCATGCTGGCCAGCGTGCTGGCGCTGGTGCGTGAACAGCACCGCATCGGCGCCCGACGCGCCCCCGAGACCCGCACCCAGCGTGAGGGGTACGAAGAGACCCGGGGCGCCGCCTCCGGCGAGCGAGTGCTCGCCAAGGGGGAGCGGGACCTGAGCAAGCTCACCGAAGCTGCCGACGGTCTCGCCGCGCGCCGGGCGAACCTGCTAGCCGCTGCCGAGCGCCGGGACCACGACCACGTGGTCGGCCCCCAGGGCCAGCTGCTGACCGTGGGCGAAGCCACCGCCCGCCACCAGGAGTTGCAGGACTCCATCACCGCGGACGTCGACCGGGGCAGCCTGCTCCACCGCCGCGTGGACCCACGGCTGCGGCGCTGGGCCCTGCGCGTTGCACTCATCGACTACCCGGTGCTGTTCTACTTTCTCGGCTCGGTCTTCAACGTCGACTTCTCGAACCTCATGAGTACGCCCTTCGAACTGGTGATGACCGGGGTGTTCGCCCTGTTCGGCACCGCCGGGGTGGCGCTCGCGCTACGCATGTTCGGAAAGTCGCTGCGCGCCCACAAGGACGAGCATGGTCATCTCCGGCTCCCCAAGGGCGGACGCGTCATCCCCATCGTCCAACTGTGCCTCTTCGGGGCACTCCTGGCGGGCGCCGGCTGGATCATGGCCTACCGGATCGTCTCCGACTCCGCCGCCTCCGGCCTGCCGCCCACCCTGGCCTGGACCCTGGGCGCCTTCTTCGCCGTGATCACCGTCGCGGTCAACCTGGTCGTGCTCTCCGTGGAGTACCACGACGGGTCCATCCTCAGCGAACAGGCAGACCACCTCACCGCCCAGCTACTCCCCGTCCGCACCCGGCAGCAGGCGGAGCGCGGCCAAGCCGATCAGCTGGCCCAGCAGATCCGGCTCCTGCAGCGCGCGGGGGAACGCCTTTCCCGTCGGGTGACGACTGCTGCCGGTGACGGCCTGGGCGCCGCCCACCAGATACTGCTGCTCGCTCGGAGCTACCACGGGGGCTGTGGCCCCGAAACGATCAACACCTACCCGAACGGTAGCCATCACCGGCCATCTGGATACCTTCACCCGGCCCTGCCCGTCGACACCCACGCGCTGGAGTTCACAGCACAACAACTCCGCCACGACGAACAGGATTGAGGAGCGCCGCGGCCCTCGGGGAAGGCACATGCTGTGCCTTCCCCGAGGCTCCCACCGAGCGCCGCTGATTCTCGCTCCAGAGCAGCACCCTGCCCGAGCGGTCCCTCAGCTTCCCGTCACACGGGCTCCCGACTAGGTGCATGGGGCAGAGGCCAACCTCTGGAAAGCGAGGCAACATCCCATGAACGCCGATTCCTCAAGGCCCGAGCCGGGGTCGATAAGCCGCGACCTGATCAAGGAGACGCTCCGAACTCTTGAGGTGCGGTTCCTCATCGACGGCGATGGCGACGTCATCACCCTCTGGCCTGACAGCTGCATGTGCTTCCTCACCGCTGGCACCCGCAGCACCATCTACGTGCACCAAGTCCACCTCGACAGAAGGTTCGCCCTCGACAACAGGCAATACCTTCTGGAACAGATCAACGACTGGAACCGCGACCACTACTGGCCCAAAGCCTTCGCAGTGACCGACGACATGGGCGAGGTACACGTGCACGCCGAGTCACAATTCGACTGCACCGCCGGCATCACCCCCGAGCTGTTCACCCACACCACCGCATGCTGGATCGCCGCCGCCCTCCAGTTCGTGGCGTGGATCAACCTGCGAGCCTGAACGGCGTCAAGCCGAACCGATGAGTTCCCCCCCGGGGCGCAAACACAACACGGTCATACAGGCGTGGGTCCGACCGCTCGCCGCCAGGGCCGCCTCGAAGGGGCTACCTGACGGGCCTCGTCACTTTTCTAACCACCCTCGGAGTCTTCGCCCAACTGGTTCCCGATCCGGGAACCAGCACGGATGACCAGGCAGACCCGATGATGCCAACGGAGGAAGCTCACCCGGGAACCCTCACGCCCCAGCACCGGAGGTCCACGCAACGCGGTCCACGCTTCTGCAGATCAGTGATGCTCTTCGGTAGCTCACTCAGGCAGCACGGAGCAGCAGCAAGTAGCCCGCTCCCGCCCGGTGGCCCTCTCGTATGACGTACGGTTCGTACATGTCGTAGAAGGCGGCACCCTCGGATTGCTCTCCCACCTCAAAGCCGTCTTTCGAGTAGATGGTGCGACCGTTCACGGAGCCTGCTCCGTACCCCCAGTCGTTCTCGACCCGGCCGTGCTGGTCGACGTATCCCTTCTTGTTCCCCCGGTCGTCGTACACGCGGCCCGCATCGTCGACGTAACCGACCTTCTTTCCGGCTGTGTCATATATCGACCCAAACCTGTATGAACCGCAATCTCCCCCATGGTTGTCATATAGCGTTCCCATGGCGCACTTCCTTCTGAAATACATCCCGTATTCCAGTCTGCGCACCCCGCGGCAGCCTCGCCCTGCGGCAGGGCACCAGTACGCGCACTGCCTTCCGCCCCGGTTCCCCGCAACTGCGGCATCGGCGGGGACAGCGTCGCGAGTCACAGTGATCCGAGCGTGTCTGAAAGATCGTGTAAGTCCGTGATGTGAAAACCTGGCCCGGGGCTCGCCCTCGGGCCCTCGGGCCGGGCGGATCGGACGAGTCATGGCAGACAAAGACGAAGCGGCCGCGTATGTGGC
>NZ_JARHTP010000025.1 GCF_029223485.1 Streptomyces coacervatus
GCGTGCGCCCGCCTTGAGGGCGGGCGTGGGTCGCCGCGCCGCCGCCACGGCTTGGGGAGCGGTGTCCGTGCCCGGGGGGATGGGCATGGACACCGGGGTCTGTGCAGGTCCGGGCTCCGCGCGCGCCCGGCCGGCCGCCCGCCGCCCGGCATCGGGCAGCGGCCTGAGCCCCGGCGCGACGGGCACGACGGGGCGCAGCAGCGCCGCCTCGTCGCGGACCGGCGCCGACGGACGCGCAAGCGGGTCGACCGGCTCCCGCTCGGTGCGGACGACGGTCCGCTCCCGTTCCGTGTGCGTACGCGTCGCAGCGGCCGACGGACGGGGCGCATCCGGCGGCGCGGCAGCAGCCGACGTGATCGCGGGCCACAGCAGCGCGTCCTCCTCCGGTGCCGGTGCGGCAGCCCGAACCGCCTCGACCCGCTCGAACGGGCCGGGCAGCCGGGGCCGTACCCGCACCGCGGCCGGTCGCGGGCCCGTGTGCCGCGCGATCAGCCGATCGAAGAAGTCGGGGGAGTCCGGCGCGCCCTGGGTGTCAGACATCCGCACACAGCTCCAGGTAGTAGCGGCGCCGCGTCGGGCTGAGCGCCAGGATCTCCGGCTCGCTCCAGCCGTAGGCGGTGGCGAGCAGATGGACGTCCAGGAGCACGTCCCGTGCCCAGGCGTCCAGTTCGGTCCACAGGTAGGAGGCGATGTCGAGCTCGGCGCGGGTGGCCTCGCCGCACTCGGGGCAGGCGACGCCGATCACCAGGTCGGCGCCCGGGTCGGCCGCCTCGACGGCTTCGGCGATCCGGCGCTGCACCGGCACGGGCAACTCCCCCGCCGCCGCGGCCGTCCCGTTGTGCACCGCCGAGACCAGGCACCGGGCGAGCAGCGCCGCACGCGGGTCGGCCGCCCGGGCCGCGGCCTGCAGGTCGGCGACCCCGGGCAGCCTGAACTCGACGTCCCAGCCGTCCAGTTGCACCCGTACGACCGACTCGCCCGAAGCCGGGGCAGAGGCCGAGGAGCGCCCGCCGAGCGAACCCGCGAGCTGCCCCGCGTCCAGGTCGAACTCCATGTCCGTCCCGCACGCGGCGCACTCCAGCCGCACCTGCATCCGCTCGCCGAACAGCGCCCGGCGCAGCGCGAACAGGTCCGCCTCGCGCTCGCCCACCGGAAGCTGCGGCAGCCTCCCGGTGTCGACGTCGGGCCGAGCCGTGCGGTGCAGCAGCAGCGCCCGTCCGACCGGTGCCTCGCCGAGCCCGGTCTCCCAGGCGGCCAGCAGTTCGGCCGCCCCGGTGATCGCCATGTCCCTCCCCGTTTCGCTCAACTACCCCCGGATCAGGCCGGGTTGAGGAACGAAGGCTCCTCCGGCTCGGGCACCTCGTAGTCCCGCTCCCAGCCCTCGCACTCCAGCTTCAGCGACTGGATGGCCACCGCGTTGGCGTTGGCGTCCAGCTCGCCGAGGACCTGGTACTCGCTGGGCCAGGTCCGGTAGAGCTTGTGCGAGACGGCGACCTGACCGGCCTCGTTGAGGACCTGGATGACGATGTCCTTGCGGAAGTCCGCAAGGGACACCTCCGACCCCAGCCCCGCGCCGACCTGCCAGACCTTGTTGGCCCAGCGGTCGAACTCGGGGTCGTGGGTGACGCCGCGTTCGAGGGTGATGCCGTCGAACTCGGAGCGGCCCGGCGACTTGCGCGGGGAGGAGGGGTCGCCGCCGTTGCGGTGCTTGACGACCTCCGTGGTCCGCTTCAGCGGACTGATCTTGCTGATGCCGGCGACCGTCCGACCGTCCCACAGGACAAGGAACTTGAAGTTCTTGTAGGGGTCGAAGCGATGCGCGTTGACCGTGAACTCAGCCATCGTTTTCCTTCAGCTCTCCGAGATTGACGGGCCGCTAGAGAGCGAACTGCCCGGACGTCTGCTGGATCTTGACGACCACGAACTCGGCCGGCCGCACCGGCGCGATCCCGACCAGCACGTTGACGACACCGTTCGCGATGTCCTCGTCCGTCGTGGTCTCGCTGTCGCACTTGACGAAGTACGCCTCGCGCGGGGTGCTGCCCTTGAAGGCGCCCTGGCGGAAGAGCGTGTGCAGGTACGAGGACGCGGACAGCCGGATCTGCTGCCACAGGCTCTCGTCGTTGGGCTCGAACACGACCCACTGCAGGCCGCGTTGGAGGCTCTCCTCCACATACAGCGCGAGCCGTCGCACGGGCACGTACTTCCATGCGCTGTCGAGGGCGTCGGAGCCCTCCAGCGTGCGCGCGCCCCACACCAGCGGGCCGGTGACCGGGAAGGTGCGCAGGCAGTTGACGCCGAGCGGGTTGAGCAGCCCGGTCTCACGGTCCGTCAGCTCGACGGTCAGCGAGTGCACTCCGATGAGCTGCGCCTCCGTGCCGGCCGGTGCCTTCCAGACGCCGCGCTCGGAGTCGGTGCGCGCGATGACGCCCGCGACCGCGCCGGACGGCGGGAAGGCGCGCAGCCGCCCGGTGAGCGGGTCGGTGAGCTGGATGTGCGGGAAGTACAAGCCGGCGTGATTGCCGCGCACGGGGTCGAAGGCCGACAGGCCCGCCCGCGCCGAGTCCACGCTCACCCAGGTGCTGGGCGCGTCGACCAGCAGGAAGATCCGCCGCTCCTCGCACAGCCGCTGAGCTGCGGATACGACGGTGAGGGCGTCGTCGATCTTCTCGTACGAGGCCAGCTCGGGCAGCGACAGCAGATTGACGTCGGCCACTCCGCGCAGCGCCTGGATGCCGGTCTTGTCGGCCTCGGAACCGATGAGGTCGCGCGGGCCGGGGGCCGCGCCGTCCTCGCCGCCCTCCAGCGGAAACACCGGCGGGTTGACCGAGGCCTCCAGGCCCAGGTCGTTGGCGCACTCGCCGAGGAAACGGACGACGTCCTCGGGGTCGGTGGAGCCCGCGACCACCTGGATACGGCGACCGAACGCGGTGACCTCCACGCCCGCGAAGGCGTGCTTGCCGGGCGCGTCGGGCAGCGCCCGCAGCTTGCGCTCCAGGAGCAGCGCCAACTCGGCGACGGAGCACGGGGCTTCGCCGTCGCAGTCGGGGTCGTAGAGCTTGAACTCGCGCTCCACGTCACCGATCTTCACTGTCAGGTCGACGGCCAGGTCCGGCAGTTCGTGCCCGAACGGCTTGGAGACGGTCCCGGACGGGTCCGGGCGGCCCTCGCCGACGGCCTCGACGCGGATCAGCCGCGACCCGGCGTTGACCACCGTGGGTGCATAGGTCCCGCTGCCGGCGTCCATGGACAGGCCGGTGAAGCTCTCGCGGGCGTCGCCCTTGGCGTCGTAGACCCGCAGGTTGAAGGTGGCTTCGCAGTCCGGGGTGTCGTAGTCGACGGCGACGCGCAGGCCGTTGCCCCAGACGCCGGGTTCCTTGGCGTGGACCTCAAGAGCAGGACCGGCGCTGTGGCCCTCGGTGGACTCCAGGACGACGCAGGCGGCCTTGCCGCTGCCCGCCTTGGCGACCCGGACGATCACGGCGACGGAGCCGCCGTTGCCGAAGAACTGGTGGACGGCGTAGGCGAGCGGGCTCTGCGCGCTCAGCCCGCCGAAGCGCCGCTCGAAGTCGGCGAATCCGGTGACGCGCACCGGCTCGTTCAGCGGGCCGCGCCGGGTGTGCCCCACGAATGCGGTCACCGAAGTGGTCACGGCGGAGATGGTGCGAGTGCTGCTGGGAAGCTCTTCGACGTAGACGCCCGGATACGTCGGCCTGGCGGCCGCGGCATTCGTCGGCATTCCCCCTCCTATCCCTTCTCAGGCACCGGTGAAAGGCACCAAGAGGCGGCAGAGGGGAGAGGTTTGGGCACGGCGGCGCGCGGCAGTCCCCCGACGCGCCCTGGTCGCGCCGGTCCGCACACCCCGTATCAGCTTCCCCCGTCAGTGCCCCGGACGGACGGCCGCCCGGGTCAAGCACGCACGCTTGTGACTCCTGATGCTCAAGTGCTGTGCCCACCATGGTGAGTTGGCGGTTGAGTCAACAAGGCGTGTTCACGCCAGTCCGAAAGGAGGTTCGATGAAGGTAGGCGTGCACGACCCACACCGAATGTGCGCGTGTCGGAACAGGCGCTTCACAGATTTCACACAGGCCTTGGTGCAGCAGAATGGAGCCCATGTCCCGACGTACCTCGCAATCCCGGCGGCAGCACGGCTCCGCCCCAGTTCACAACCCCTCCTGCCCTTGCGGTCTTGCGGAGACGTACGAAAAGTGCTGTGGCCGATTCCACCGGGGTGAGGCCGCCGCGCCGACCGCCGAGACACTGATGCGTTCGCGCTACAGCGCCTTCGTGAAGCTCAACGAGCAGTACCTGCTGCGCACTTGGCACCCGCGCACCCGCCCGGCGACACTCGACCTGGACCCCGGCATGCACTGGAGCGGCCTGGAGATCCTCGACACCACCGACGGCTCGGCCTTCCACAGCACGGGCACGGTGACCTTCCGCGCCTCGTACAAGGGCGGTTCACTGCTGGAGCGCAGCCGGTTCGAGCGGGTCGAGGGAGCCTGGGTGTACGTCGACGGGGAGTTCCCCGAGGGATAAGGGCTACTACGGCGCCAGGATGTCCAGTTCCTGAAGCGCACCCACCGTGATCTCCCGGGTCAGCTTCTCCGCGCGAGCCGCGTCGCCCTCACGGACCGCCTCGGCGACCTGGACGTGCAGGGTGACGGCGGCCGGGTCGGGGTCCTCGAACATGACCTCGTGGTGGGTGCGGCCCGCGAGGACCTCGGCGACGACATCTCCGAGCCGGGCGAACATCTCGTTGCCGGACGCGACGAGGATCACCCGGTGGAAGGCCATGTCATGGACGAGGTACTCCTCCAGCTTGTGGCCGCGGGAGTTGGCGACCATACCGATCGCGGACTCGGTGAGTTCGGCGCACTGCTCGGCGGTCGCGTGTCGGGCGGCGAGGCCCGCGGCGACCGGCTCGACGGCAGACCGCAGGACGGTCAGCGAGCGCAGCTGGTGGGGGCGGTCGGCGCCGGCCAGCCGCCAGCGGATGACCTGCGGGTCGTAGACGTTCCACTCGGCCTTCGGGCGTACGGTGACGCCCACCCGCCGGCGCGACTCGACCAGGTGCATGGATTCGAGCACGCGGACCGCCTCGCGCATCACCGAGCGTGACACGTCGAAGCGCTGGGCGAGCTCGTCGGTGCGCAGCACACTGCCCGGCGGGTAGTCGCCCGCGGTGATCGCGGGGCCGAGGGAGTCCAGTACATGGCCGTGCAGCCCCCGGCCCGGAGTGGTCATGCACTCAGCGTACGGGGCAGGTCACACGAACAAAAAGTCAGACTTATTCGTCACGGCCTCTTGAATTCGTCGTACCTAATCGGTTTCAGTGTCGTCGACGCCGGTTGGCGTCCAGATGTCGAAGAAGACAGTGAGAGCACCATGCAGCAGCTGCGCACCCCCCATGTCGTCGTGGTCATGGGCGTGGCGGGCACCGGCAAGACCACCATCGGTCCCCTGCTCGCGGCCCGGCTCGGCGTTCCGTATGCCGAGGGCGACGACTTCCACCCGCAGGCCAACATCGACAAGATGTCGGCCGGCGTCCCGCTCGACGACGCGGACCGGTGGCCGTGGCTCGACGCCATCGGCGCCTGGGCGCACGGGCGGGCCGGGCTCGGCGGGGTGGTCAGCAGCTCGGCGCTGAAGCGGTCGTACCGCGACCGGCTCAGGGCCGCCGCCCCCGGTGTCGTCTTCGTGCACCTCACGGGCGACCGTGCCCTCATCGAGGACCGGATGTCGCACCGGCAGGGCCACTTCATGCCCACGGCGCTGCTCGACTCCCAGTTCGCCACGCTCCAGCCGCTCCAGCCGGACGAGGCGGGCGTGGCGGTGGATGTCACCGGAAGCCCCGAGGAGATCACCGCCCGGGCCGTACAGGCACTGGACGCCCTGTCCCGCCCGGCCAAGTAGCACGCACCCCCCGCACCCCTCCCCCATCCCCGTACCTGCAAGGGAACCCCCGTGACCAGACTCAGCGTCGAGATGCTGGCAGCGGACACGGTCGCGCCGATCACCTCGGCCGGCCACGCTCAGCTGGGCCTCGCCGTACTGGCGGGCATCGCCGTCATCGTCCTGCTCATCACCCAGTTCAAACTGCACGCCTTCCTGTCGCTGACCATCGGCTCGCTGGCGCTGGGCGCGATCGCCGGGGCACCGCTCGACAAGGTGATCGCCAGCTTCACCGGCGGGCTCGGCACCACGGTCGCCGGCGTGGGCGTGCTGATCGCCCTCGGCGCGATCCTCGGCAAGATGCTCGCCGACTCCGGCGGGGCCGACCAGATCGTCGACACGATCCTCGCGAAGGCGGGAGGCCGGGCGATGCCGTGGGCGATGGTGCTGATCGCCTCGGTGATCGGTCTGCCGCTGTTCTTCGAGGTCGGCGTCGTGCTGCTGATCCCGGTTGTGCTGATGGTCGCCAAGCGCGGCAACTACTCCCTGATGCGCATCGGCATCCCGGCCCTCGCGGGCCTCTCCGTGATGCACGGCCTGGTCCCGCCGCACCCCGGTCCGCTGGTCGCGATCGACGCGGTCAAGGCCAATCTCGGCGTCACGCTCGCGCTCGGCGTCCTCATAGCCATCCCGACGGTGATCATCGCCGGACCGCTGTTCTCGAAGGTCGCCGCCCGCTGGGTGGACGTCCAGGCTCCCGACCGGATGCTTCCGCAGCGAGCCTCGGAGGAACTGGAGCAGCGCCCCGGCTTCGGCGCCACCCTCGCCACCATCCTCCTCCCGGTCGTCCTGATGCTCTCCAAGGCCCTGGTCGACATCGTCATCGACGACCCGACGAACCTCACCCAGCGCGTCTTCGACGTCATCGGCTCCCCGCTGATCGCCCTGCTCTCCGCCGTGCTGCTCGGCATCTTCACACTGCTCAGGCCCGCCGGCTTCGGCAAGGAGCGGCTGACTCCGCTCGTCGAGAAGGGTCTCGCGCCCATCGCCGGCATCCTGCTGATCGTCGGCGCGGGCGGTGGCTTCAAGCAGACGCTGATCGACACCGGAGTGGGTCAGATGATCCTGGACATCTCCAAGGACTGGTCGATCCCCGCCCTGCTGCTGGCCTGGCTGATCGCGGTGGGCATCCGCCTGGCAACCGGTTCGGCGACGGTGGCGACGGTCTCGGCCGCCGGCCTGGTCGCCCCGCTCGCGGCCGACATGTCGACTACGCACACCGCGCTACTGGTCCTCGCCATCGGCGCCGGCTCGCTCTTCTTCAGCCATGTCAACGACGCCGGGTTCTGGCTGGTCAAGGAGTACTTCGGCCTGAACGTCGGCCAGACGATCAAGACCTGGTCCGTCATGGAGACGATCATCTCGGTGGTCGCGGGCGGTCTGGTCCTCCTTCTCTCACTGGTCATCTAGGGGTACGGGAATGAGTCACCCTCTCTTCGACATCAGCGGCCGTACGGCCCTGGTCACCGGCTCCAGCCGCGGCATCGGCCTCGCCCTGGCCCGCGGCCTCGCGGAGGCCGGCTGCACGGTGGTCCTCAACGGCCGGGACGCCGACCGCCTCACCAAGGCGGCGGCCGAACTGCCCGGCGACGTCCACACGGCCGTGTTCGACGTCACTGATGGTTCATCGGTAAAGGCGGGCATAGCGGATGTCGAGAAGCGGGTCGGCCCGCTCGACATTCTGGTCAACAACGCGGGCATGCAACTGCGCGCCCCGCTCCTGGAGTTCACGGACGGCGACTGGCACCGCATCCTGAACACCAACCTCACCAGCGCGTTCCTGGTCGGCCGGGAGGCGGCTCGCCGGATGACGGAACGCGGCCACGGCAAGATCGTGAACATCTGCTCGCTGCAGAGCGAGGTGGTCCGTCCGGGCATCGCGCCCTACGCGGCCACCAAGGGCGCCCTGAAGATGCTCACCAAGGGCATGTGCGCCGACTGGGGCCCGTACGGCGTGCAGGTCAACGGCCTGGGCCCCGGCTACATCGAGACGGAACTGACCAGGCCCCTCGTCGAGGACGAGGAGTTCAGCGCCTGGGTGCGCCGCCGCACCCCGGCCGGCCGCTGGGGGCGTACCGAGGACCTGGTGGGCGGGGTGCTGTTCCTCGCCTCGCCCGCCGCGGACTTCGTGAGCGGGCAGGTGCTGTATGTCGACGGCGGAATGACGAGCGTGCTGTGAAAGGGGCTGCCATGGTGCTGGGCTGTGTGATCCACGGTCAGGACGATCTGCGGGTCGACGAGCTGCCGGTCCCGGAGCCGGGACCCGGCGAGGCTCTGATCGCCGTACGCTACGGCGGCGTCTGCGGCTCCGACCTGCACTACTGGCGGCACGGCGGCGTCGGCGACTTCCGTCTGAAGGAGCCGATGCTGCTGGGGCACGAGGTGGTCGGGACCGTCGTCTCGTACGGCTCCCCGGACGCCTCGGGTCCCGCCGTCGGTACGGCCGTTGCCGTGCACCCCGCGACACCCTGCGGCGTCTGCCCCGAGTGCGCGGACGGGCGGCGGAACGTCTGCCGGGACACCCGCTACCTCGGCAGTGCGGCGCGCTTCCCGCACGTCCAGGGCGGGTTCGCGGCCCAAGTCGTCGTACCGGCCCAGCAGTTGAGGCCGCTTCCGGAGGGACTGGAGCTGCGCCGGGCGGCCCTCGCCGAGCCGCTGTCCGTCGCCCTGCACGCGGTGCGGCGGGCCGGGGACGTACGCGGCAGGCACGTCCTGGTCACCGGCGCCGGTCCCATCGGCTGTCTCGTGGTCGCGGCGGCGAAGGCGGCGGGCGCCGCACGGGTGACGGTCACCGACCTCCTCCCGGCGGCCCTGGAGTACGCGCGTCTCGCGGGCGCCGACACCCTCGTCCGCGCCGACGATCCGGCCGACACCGGATGGCCGTCCGAGGTGGACGTGGCCGTCGAGGCGTCCGGGGTGGCCGCGGGGCTCGACACCTGTCTGCGGCTGGTGCGGCGCGGCGGGGTCGTCGTCCAGCTCGGGATGCTGCCGCCCGGGCCGAGCCCGTTCGCCGGGAACCTCGTGGTGAGCCGGGAGATCGAACTGCGGGGAGCGTTCCGCTTCGACACGGAGTTCGACGAGGCGCTGTCGCTGCTGGCCGCGGAGCCGGCGTTCGACGGGCTGGTCAGTGCGGTGGTTCCGGTCCGGGGGGCCGAGTCTGCCTTTGCTTTGGCTGCGGACCGGGGGCGTTCTTGCAAGGTGTTGCTGGACTTCGGTGGATAAGGCCGTAGCCAACCCGCGGGTTAGTGGGGGCTGGTCGCGCAGTTCCCCGCGCCCCTATCGGGGCGCGGTACTGCTCGGTCATGATGGGGAGACCCTTGGACACGGCCTCCAGGGGGCGCTGGGGGTCGGGGGGGCGTCATGGCGGTTTCCCTCGGGATGCGTGTCTCGGGGCTGCTCGTGGTCGGAGCGGTGGCGGTGGCCTTCACGGCCTTCGGTGGTGACGGGAGTGGTACGCAGGGCAGAGGGGGCGGGGAGGGCACGATCGTGACGGCGGGACCGTCGGACAGCCCCGGTGCCCATGCGTCACCAGCCTCCCCCACTCCCCGCACATCACCCGCCGGGGCGGCGCGCGGCACGGTCGGCCCGAGCAGTCCGCGCCACAGCCGCAGCACCGCCGCGCCATCGCCGAGCACCTCGTCTGCCCCTTCCCCCGGCAACAGGCCCCTCCTGAGCCCCAGTTGGCTCCCGCCTGGCCCCGTCTCGCCCAACGCCGACGCCGTACCCGACCCGTCGAGCGTCTACGACAAGCTCCGCGACCCCGCCCAGTGCCAGGCCGCCCTCAAGGTGATCCCGCCGGTCTCCGGGGACCCGGAGTGGCGCCTGCTGCGCGCGCTGGCCGGTGCCTGTCTTGCCGTGCAGGGCCGGGGCGGAAATTGGGGCACAGCGGCCCGGGAGTACAGCGCGCTCGCGGGCAAGGCCGACACCTGCAAGGGCCGTGCCGCCTACGCCGTACTCGGCGGGCTGCTGGACTACCACCGGCAACACCCGGGCGCCACCGTGCAGTTGAAGGCCGCCTCGGGTGGCACGCCCGCCTGCGCCTATCGAATCGCCGGGGTGGACAGGAGTGAGGCCCAGCCGGGCGACACGGTCGGGATCGAGCTGCGCGGCACCTACTTCGACCACGCCGAACTGCTGCGGTTCGGCAGCGTGTTCATCGGCGGGCGGCAGACCGCAGGGCCGCCCGTGCTGCGGTCGCAGACGGGCGACAGGCTGGTGCTGTCCGTCGTGGTGCCGCCTCTGGACGGGCTCAGCGATGTGCTGTGCGGTGCAACAGCGCCCCAAAGGGGCGCGGGGAACTGCGCGACCAGCCACAACGAACCAGCAGCCGACCCACGACCAATCACCGCACCACGGACGGACCGCACCGTCGACGTCGTCGTCCGCTATGGGAACACCGAGGCGCGCCTCAAAAACGCCTTCACGGTCACGGTGCCCACCGCAGTCCCCTCGCCGGAGGCACCGTCAGGGACGCCACAAGGGATGCTCCCGCTCGGCCCACTCACGGCTCACCTTCCCGGTCCGTAGTCCGCTGCGCGCCTCCGGATCCCCGATCGCCATGCCGATGTGCCCGGCGAGGACGATGCCGATGGTGAGGGCCAGCCAGTCGTGGACGAAGGTCGCGCTGGTGCGCCACATCAGCGGGGTGAGGTGGGTGAACCACATGATCAGGCCCGTGCCGAGCATCACCCATGTCGCCCCGGCGATCCAGGCGGCGTAGATCTTCTGCCCTGCGTTGAACTTGGCCGCCGGGCGCGCCGACCGCCGCTTGTCCCGGACCAGGGCCCCGCGCAGCCAGACCCTGTCGTGCGGGCCGAAGCGGTTCAGGTGCCCCAGGTCGGCGCGGAAGCGGCGGGAGACCAGGCCCACCAGGACGGGCACGGGCAGGGCGAGCCCCGCGCACTCGTGGACGCGGACCACCAGCTCGCGGCGGCCGACGAGTTCGGCGAACTGCGGGATGTAGAGGAAGGCGGCCGTCACCACGCACACACCCATCAGCGCGGCCGTCGTCCGGTGCACCCACTTCTGCACGAGGCCGAACCGGCGGACCTCGGTGGCCGGCGGCGTGTGCGCCTCAGCTCGTAGGCTCATCGTCCCGCCCGTTCGAATGGCCGACCCAGGCGTCGACGTCGTAGCCCCGGTCCTCCCAGTAGCCCGGCCTCACGTCCTCGGTGACGGTGATGCCGGACAGCCACTTGGCCGACTTGTAGAAGTACATGGGCGCCACATAGAGGCGGACCGGGCCGCCGTGGTCGTGGCCGATGTTCTTGTCCTGCATGCGCAGCGCGACCAGGATGTCGGAGCGGCGGGCCTGGTCGAGGGTGAGGCTCTCGGTGTACGTGCCGTCGAAGCAGGTGAAGCGGACCGCCCCGGCAGTGGAGCGCACTCCCGCGGCGTCCAGCAGCCGGGACAGCCGCACCCCCTCGAAGGGCGTGCCCGGGACCCGCCAGCCGGTCACGCACTGGACGTCCTTGACCAGCCGGGTCTGCGGCATGGCGCGCAGGTCGTCGAGGGTGTAGGTCTTCGGGCGGTCGACGAGGCCGTCGACCGTGAGGCGGTAGTTCGTGGCGTTCCTGTGCGGCACGGAGGAGGCCACCGAGTAGTAGCGGAAGCCGCCGCCGTTGGGGAGCAGGCCGGTCAGGCCGGTGGGGTCCTTGCCTGCCGCCGCGCCGAGGAAGCCCTCCATGGCGCGCTGCAGGGTGGGCGCGGTGACCACGCCCAGGGCGCCCAGGCCGATGGTGCCGAGCAGGACTCGGCGCCCGACCGGAGTACCGCGTGCCTCGGGCGTCGGGCGGCCCGGCTCCTCGGGTTGTTCGGAGTTCACGTACCCATTCGAACACCCGGATGCCCGGCGGGACCAGGAATCGCGGGTGCTCGTCAGAGTTCCGTAATCACTTCTTACGGCGTTCTCAGAAACCCTCGGCAATCCGTCGGTCCTACGACGCCTCCTGCGCCGCCTTGTCCAGTTGGAACGCCTCGTTGCCGAGCCCGATGCGGGCGTGCGCCTCGGGCGAGCGAGAGCGCAGCAACAGGCCCTGGACCAGGCCGACGGCCAGGGCGAGGCCGATGATGGCGGGCAGCGCCCAGCTGAGGGCCGAGTCCGGGCCGGCGCCGACGAGGACGTCGAAGTCCTTGACGGTGTAGCCGGCGATCACGAGCAGGGCGACGGCGGCGAGTGCGGAGGTGACCAGCCGCCAGGCCTGGGCGCCCGCCGCCCCGCGCCGCGCGAAGAAGACGATCACCGACACGGAGGCGGCCGCCATCAGCAGGATCACACCGAGGGCGCCGATGTTGCCGAGCCAGGTGAACAGGTGCAGGACGGGCTCGGTCGGGTCGCCGGCCGGCTTGTCGTCGGCGACCGCGAAGGCGATCACGACAAGCGCGGAGACGGCGCTCTGCAGCAGCGAGCCGGTGCCGGGCGCGCCGCTCGCACCGGTCGTACGGCCGAAGGTGCGCGGCAGCAGTCCCTCGCGGCCCATGGCGAAGGCGTACCGGGCGACGACGTTGTGGAAGCTGAGCAGGGCCGCGAACATGCCGGTCACGAACAGGACGTGCAGGACGTCCGTGAAGGTGGAGCCGAGCCGGGACTCGGTGAGGGAGAACAGCAGCCCGGCGCTCTGCTTCTGCGCGGCGCCGACGATCGCGGAGGGGCCGGTGGCGACGGTGTACGCCCAGGAGCTGATCGCGAAGAAGACGGTGACGAATCCCACCGCGAGCAGCATCACGCGCGGGACGAGGACATGCGGGCGACTGGTCTCCTCCGCATACACAGGCGCCTGCTCGAAGCCGGTGAAGGCCGCGATGCAGAAGCACAGGGCGGTACCGACGCCGGCCCCGGTGAGGGTGTCCGGGTTGAAGGCGTGCAGCGACAGGCCCTGCTTGGCCGGGTCGGCGATCGAGGCGATGTCGAAGACGACGACGAGGATCACCTCGACGACCAGCAGGACGCCGAGCACGCGCGCGTTGACGTCGATCTTCAGCCAGCCCAGCAGTCCGACGACCGCCACGGCCGCCAGCGCCGGTATCCACCAGGCGACGTCCAGGTCGGCGTAGGTGGCGAACAGCCCGGAGACCTCGAAGCCGAAGATGCCGTAGATGCCGACCTGGAGCGCGCTGTAGGCGACGAGGGCGACCAGGGCGGCGCTCGCTCCGGCGGTGCCGCCGAGTCCGCGGGAGATGTACGCGTAGAAGGCGCCCGCGTTGTGGACGTGCCGGCTCATCTCGGCATAGCCGACGCTGAACAGGACCAGCACCACGCCGAGGGCGACGAAGAGCAGCGGCTGCCCGACGATGCCCATCACCGCGAATGTGGTGGGCATGACACCCGCGACCACCATGAGCGGGGCGGTCGCGGCGAGCACGGAGAGCAGCAGGCCCCCCGCGCCCAGGCGGTCGGCGCGCAGGGCGCGTTCCTGCCCCAGATAAGTACTGATGCTGCCCGTGGTCATCGAGGGACCGTCCTTCTGTCGGGGTCGGGAGTGTGTGTCATGCCCTGCCGAGCACGGTGGCGCGCGCGGCACGGAAGGCAGGGTGCGGATCGCGGTCCGGGTACGACCAGGGGGCGGGGGTGGCGTGTTCGCCGATGCGGTGGAACAGGGCTGCGGCCTCGGCGCCCCGGCCCTCGCAGACCTTGGCGTGGGCGAGGAAGTTGAGGTCGACCAGACGGCGCGGGTGGCCCTCGTGCTCCCATTCCAGCCACCAGTCGAAGGCGGCCTTCAGCACCTGCCGGGCCCGGCGTCCGCTCCAGTGGCCGGAGGCGGCCGGGTCCCCGGGCTCGTGCCCGGCGGCGGCCAGCACGCGGTAGCGCTCGGCGTGGGCGACGACCGGCAGGATGGCGAGGGGGGAGTCGGCGGGGGCGTGCAGGGCGGAGCGGTTGGCGAAGTCGTAGACCTCGTGCAGCGGGTCGGGGCCGCTGCCGGCGTGCCGCTCGGCGAGGCGGGCGACCATCAGGTGGTGGGCGTGGTGGTGGTCGGCGTACCGGTCGCGGACCTCGGCGAAGAGCCCTTCGACGGCCCCCTCCGGGCCCGGGTCGCGCTCCAGCATGAGCAGGCCGAGCCACGGGGTGGGGTCGGCGGGTACGAGGGCGGCGGCGTCCCGGCAGGCCTCGCGGGCCCGGTCCGGTTTCTCCTTGCCCCGTAACGCGCGCTGGACCAGCGCGAGCGCAAGCAGCACGGCGGCGTCGGCGGAATCGGGCTCGGCGAGCAGCCAGTCGCGGGCCCAGGCAGCGCTGTACGGCTCCAGCGCGAGCACGGTGACCCGATGCCCGCGGCGGTCCCAGTCGTCCCCCGTCTGCACGAGCAAGGACCGCGCGGCCTGCCACCGCCCCTGTGTCAACGCGGCCCGGGCGCCGACGAGTTCGGCATCGTCCAGGGCCGCGTCAAGGGCCTGGGCCGCGCGTTTACGACGCGGGGCGAGGGGTGGCGGGGGTGGGGACACCGCGGGAACTTCCTCACGCGACGCGGCCAGGGCCTGTCCGGCGGATCACACCGGCGTCGTCTGGTTTCGGTTTGCCGTCAACTGATCACGCACAGCAAACCCCCAGCCAACACTTTGCGTCAAGGGAGGGGCAGGCGTTACTCGCGTCAACTTCCGTTACTGGAGAGGCACTTGTGATCCGACCGCCGCCCGCGCTGCCGGCCGCCGCCGGCGGCATGTCACAAACCATCGCTCGCTCTGTGGCGTACGCCATGGCACTCCCCGCCCCACCCACGCACCATGACAGGGCGACCGGCTCACCGCCCCTGATCGTCCGGGCAACGTGACCGAGTCGACTGCCCGGATCCGGGCACTCCCAGGGGCAAGCCGGGCCCTGGGACGCTACAGTCACCCACTACGCACCCCGTGGCCCGGCCTATCTGACTCGAGGTACGCAGCGTGTCCGTTCTGGTTCTGATTCTCGCCGTGAGCGCTGCCTGCTGCCTGGGCTTCGGATTCGTGCTCCAGCAGAACGCGGCCCAGCGGGCACCCCTCAGCGACTTCCTCTCGCCGCGTCTGCTGTTCGACCTGATGCAGGTGCCGCGCTGGCTGGGCGGCATCGCGCTGATGGTGGCCGGGATGGTCCTCGGCGCGATCGCCCTGAGCCAGGGCGAGATCTCCCTGGTCGAACCCCTCCTCGCCACCAACCTCCTGTTCGCCCTCGCGCTCTCCCGCAGGCAGACCAGACAGCCGCTGGGCCGCCAGGGCTGGACGGGACTCGCCCTGCTCGCGGGCGGTGTCACGGCCTTCATCGTCGCGGGCGAGCCGCGCGGCGGCACCGCGGTCACCGACCCCTTCCGCCACTGGCTGATCATCGGCGCCATGCTCGGCCTCGCCCTGCTCCTGACGACCTACGCCAAGCGCTCCCGCCTCAGCTCCGGCCCGGTCCTCCTCGCCCTCGCCGCGGGTCTCCTCTACGGCGTCCAGGACGCGCTGACCCGGGTCAGCGGCCAGCGCTTCTCCGAGGGCGGCCTCACCGAGCTGGTGACGGGCTGGCAGCCGTACGGCGTGCTGGCGCTCGGCGTCACGGGCCTGGTCCTGGTCCAGAGCGCCTTCGAGACGGCACCCCTGCGCATGTCACTGCCCGCCCTCACTGCGGCCCAGCCGCTCGCCGGCATCCTGTGCGGAGTGGGTTTCCTGGGCGACCGTCTGCGCACCGACACGGGGGCGCTCGCCTGGGAGGCGTCCGGCCTGGCGGCGATCGTCGTCGGCATCGTCCTGCTCGGTCTGCACCCCTGCATGCCGAGCGGCACGGTCAAGCCGCAGCGGGTACGGGACCTGCAGCGCCACTGACGCCGTCCTGCTTGGATGGCGGCATGACGACGCCCGCAGACGAAATCCTCGACATCGTCGACGAGAACGACCAGGTCATCGGCCAGTCCCCGCGCGGCAGGGCGTACGCCGAGGGCCTGCGCCACCGCTGCGTCTTCATCCAGGCCCGGGACGCCGCCGGCCGCCTCTTCGTCCACCGCCGCACCCCGACCAAGCTGGTCTTCCCCTCCCTCCACGACATGTGGGTCGGCGGAGTGGTCGGCACGGGCGAGTCCTACGACGACGCGGCGCTGCGCGAGGCCGAGGAGGAACTCGGCGTGTCCGGTCTCCCGGCCCCGCGGTTCCTCTTCAAGTTCCTGTACGACGACGGCACCGGCCAGACCTGGTGGTCGGCGGTGTACGAGGTCCGCTGCGACCTGCCGGTCAGCCCCCAGGTCGAGGAGGTGGCCTGGCACGACTTCCTGCCGGAGGCGGAGGTGGAACGGCGGCTGGCGGAGTGGGAGTGGGTGCCGGACGGGCTGGCGGCGTATGAGCGCTGGAAGGCTTACCGAGGTATTTCAGCCCGTCCGGCGTTTGAGGACGAGGCCCCTCAAGGGCCGAAGCGGGGGTCTGGGGGCGGCAGCCCCCAGGCTGGGTAAAGTCGACACTGTGATCGAATTCGCGCGAAACGTCCGGCTCTGGTTCGACCCCGAGCAAGTCCGGCAGGACGGCCGCACGCCGGACTACCGCTTCTCGCTGGCGAACGAACGCACCTTCCTGGCCTGGCTGCGCACCGCGCTCGCGCTGATCGGCGGCGGCTTCGCGGTGGACCAGTTCCTGCCGGACCTGCGCTGGGCCTGGCGGGTGGGGCTCGCCCTCGCGCTGCTCGGGGCGGGCGTGCTGTGCTCCCTGCGCGCGGTCAACCACTGGATGCGCTGCGAACGCGCCATGCGCCGCGGCGAGGATCTGCCGGTCTCGCGGTTCCCCGCGGTGCTGAGCATCGTCGTCGCGGTCGTGGCCGTGGCGATGGTCGTCGTCGTGCTCGTCGGGTGGGAGGGGTGAACGCCGTGGCAGGCCAGGAGCGCGACCCGGGGCTGCAGCCGGAGCGGACCCGGCTCGCCTGGCGGCGTACGACGCTGGCGAGCACCGTCGTCGCCGTCCTCGCGGCGAAGACGGCGCTGCACGGCAGTGTCTCCGCGATCGGGATCATCGCCTGCGCCCTGTGCTGCGCCCTCTGGCTGGGCTTCCTCTTCGTCGCCCACCGCCGCATAAGCACCCTGGCGTCGTCCGACAGCCCTCTGGCGCTGGCCCCCCGGCATGCCACGGCGGCGATCCTGTGCGCGGTGGCCATGGCGGTGTGCGGAGCGGCACTGGTGTTCTGACCGGCAGACTCAGCAGACTCAGCGACCGGAGGCTAACCGGCCGGCTCGACCTCCCACTCCACCGTCACCACGATCTTCCCCCGCGTCCGCCCCTCCTGGTTGAGCCGATGCGCGTCCGCCGCGCGCTCGAGCGGGAACGTCTGCGACAGATGCACCGACACGACCCCTTCCTCCGCCAGCTCGGTCAGCCGCAGCAGGTCCTCGGCGTCCGGGCGCACCCAGTAGTAGCGGCCGCCGTAGCCGACGACGTCTCCGTCGGCGATCGACGCCAGGCGCCCCTCCGGGGCCAGCAGGTCGGCCGAGATCTTCAGGGCCTCGCCGCCGACGGTGTCGAACACGGCGTCCACGCCCTCGGGAGCCAGCCCGCGCACCCGCTCGGCCAGCCCGTCGCCGTACTCCACGGGCTCGCAGCCCAGCCCGCGCACGAAGTCGTGGTTACCCTCGCTCGCCGTGCCGATCACCCGCGCACCGAAATGCCGGGCGAGCTGCACGGCGACAGAGCCGACGCCACCCGCCGCCGCGTGCACCAGGACGGTCTCGCCGCGCTTGACCTGGAGCGCCTTGACGAGCACCTGGTAGGCGGTGAGCCCCACCAGGGGCAGCCCGGCCGCCTCCTCGAAGGAGAGGTTGCGCGGCTTGCGGGCGAGGGTGCGTACGGGGGCGGCGACGTACTCGGCGAAGGTGCCGCGGGAGAGGAAGTCCTCGCGCACATACCCGATGACCTCGTCCCCGGCGGTGAACTCCGTGACGGACACGCCCGGTTGCACCACGACGCCGGAGACGTCCCAGCCGGGCACCACCGGGAAGACGGCGTCGAGAATTCCGTCGAGGTGGCCCTCGCGGCACTTCCAGTCGACGGGATTGACGGCGGCCGCGCGGACCTTGACGAGTACCGCGTCGGGGCCGACCTTCGGGTCGGGCAGCTCGCCGTACTCGAGCACCTCGGGTCCGCCGTACCGTGCGTAGCTGATGCCTTTCATGGGTTCGACCCTCCGGCGTACCTGCACGCCACGCAAGCCGAATAGCCCGATATGCACCCTTCGCGTGGCACCCTGTCCGACGTCATCACCCGCAATTCCCGAAGGTGAGCCCCATGACCACCCTTCACCTGGAACACACCTCCCACGCCCACACCCACGGCCCCGACTGCGGACACATGCAGGTGCAGCACGGGGATCATGTCGACTACGCACACGACGGACATCTGCACCGCGAGCACGGCGGCCACTGGGACGAGTGCGAGCCGGACGGGCATGCGCCCCACCAGGGCCACGACCACCGGCACGGCGAGGGCTGCGGACACGAGAGCGTCCTGCACGGCGACCACGTCGACTACCTGCACGACGGCCATCGACACGCCCCGCACGACGGCCACTGGGACGACCACTGACCCGGCGCCGGCACCAGGCCCGACACCGAGGTCGCGTCGGCCGAAAAGCACAGCCCGACAGCTCCCTGCCGCACCCGGCGGGGAGCTGTCGGCCTATCGTGGCTCCGATCACGTTCACCCCACCCACTGGACGACATACCGACCAGTCGGCATGATGGGACGAGTCCCGTTCACGCGCGCGTAAGGAGCACCGATGAGCCCCGACCACCCGCCAGGCCTCGATCTCGACCGGCTGCGCGGCCTGCTCGACCAGGAGCGGCCCGGCCTGGTGCACGGCCCCCTGACCGGACGGCTGATCGAGGGCGGACGGTCGAACCTCACGTACGCGATCTCGGACGGCACCTCGAAGTGGGTCGTACGCCGGCCCCCGCTCGGCCATGTCCTGGCCACCGCGCACGACATGAAGCGCGAGCACCGGGTGATCAGCGCCCTGTACCCGACGAACGTCCCGGTGCCGCGCCCGGTGCTGCTCTGCGAGGACGAGCAGGTGCTCGGGTCGCCGTTCTACGTCATGGAGTTCGTGGAGGGCACGCCGTACCGCACGGCGGACCAGCTCGCCCCGCTCGGCCCGGAGCGCACCCGGGACGCAGTGCTGGCCCTGGTGGACACGCTGGTCGAGCTGCACGCGGTGGATCCTGCGTCGGTGGGCCTCGCGGACTTCGGCCGCCCCGAGGGCTTCCTGGACCGCCAACTGCGCCGCTGGGGCAAGCAGTTGGACGCCTCCCGCAACCGCGAGCTGGCCGGCATCGACGAGCTGCACGCGACGCTCGGCCGTCACCTCCCCCAGTCGCCCGCGCCCGCCGTGGTGCACGGCGACTACCGCCTGGACAACGTCCTGATCGGTGAGGACGACAGGATCAAGGCGATCCTCGACTGGGAGATGTCGACCCTCGGCGACCCGCTCACCGATCTCGGCCTGCTGGTGATGTACAGCCTGCCGCTGGGCATGGCGGACTCCCCGGTCTCCACGACCGCCGAGGCCCCCGGCCACCCCTCCCCCGCCGAGCTGATCGAGCGGTACGCCGCCCGCTCGGGGCGCGATGTCTCGTCCGTCTCCTGGTACACGGCGTTCGCCTGGTTCAAGCTCGCCGTGATCCTGGAGGGCATCCACTACCGCTACACGCTGGGCCAGACGGTCGGCCGCGGCTTCGACCGCATCGGCGACCTGGTGCCCGTCTTCATCGAGCACGGCCTGACCACTCTTCAGGAAGGCTGACAGACCATGGACTTCGCGTTCGACGCGCGCACCGAGGAACTGCGCGCCAAGCTGCTCGCCTTCATGGACGAGTACGTCTACCCGGCCGAGGCGGTGGCGGAGGAGCAGCGGGCCGCGCTGGCCTCTCCCTGGGACACCCCGGCCGTCGTGGAGGAGCTGAAGGCTGAGGCGCGCAGGCAGGGCCTGTGGAACCTCTTCCTCCCGGACGCCGAGCACGGCGCGGGACTGACCAACCTCCAGTACGCGCCGCTGGCCGAAATCACCGGCCGCAGCCCGCAGTTGGCGCCGACGGCGACGAACTGCGCGGCGCCGGACACCGGCAACATGGAGGTGCTCGCGCAGTTCGGCGACGAGCAGCAGAAGAAGCAATGGCTGGAGCCGCTGCTCGCGGGTGAGATCCGCTCGGCGTTCGCGATGACCGAGCCGGAGGTGGCCTCCTCCGACGCCACCAACATCACCACGCACATCGAGCGGGATGGCGACGAGTACGTCATCACCGGCCGCAAGTGGTACATCTCCGGGGCGATGAACCCGGACTGCAAGATCTTCATCGTGATGGGCAAGACGGACCCGGACGGAGCGGACATCCGCCGCCAGCAGTCCATGGTCCTGGTTCCCCGCGACACCCCGGGCGTCACGGTCAAGCGCGCCATGCAGGTCTTCGGCTACGAGGACCACTACCACGGCGGCCACGCCGAGGTGATCTTCGACCACGCGCGCGTGCCGGTGACGAATCTGATCGGCGAGGAGGGCGGCGGCTTCGCCATCGCCCAGGCCCGTCTGGGCCCCGGCCGTATCCACCACTGCATGCGGCTGATCGGCATGGCGGAGCGGGCGATCGAGCTGATGTGCCGCCGGGCCGTGTCCCGTCAGGCCTTCGGCAAGGCGCTGGCCCAGCAGGGCGTGGTGCACAACTGGATCGCCGACGCGCGCGTGACCGTCGAGCAGCTGCGCCTGCTGGTGCTGAAGACGGCCTGGCTGATGGACACGGTCGGCAACAAGGGCGCCCACGCGGAGATCCAGGCCATCAAGATCGCCACGCCCCGCGCGGTCGTCGACATCATCGACCGGGCGATCCAGCTGCACGGCGCGGGCGGTGTGAGCCAGGACTTCCCGCTGGCCGAGCTGTACGCCGGGGCCCGGACCCTGATGATCGCGGACGGCCCCGACGAGGTGCACCAGCGGTCGCTGGCGCGACGGGAGCTGAAGAAGTACCTCTAAGGCATGCGGTAAGGGGCGGTCGCCAATGGCGACCGCCCCTTGCCCATGTTCGTGCCGTTACGGCCGCAGCGCCCGCAACAGCAGGTCGGCCAGATGGTCGGCGACCTCCTGGGGACTCATCGGCCCGTCCGGCCGGTACCAGGTCGACAGGTGATGGACCGACCCGAAGTGGTAGTCCACCACCAGGTCGGCCGGGGTCGCCTTGGAGAACACCCCCGCCTCCTGCCCCTCCTCCACCAGCGCACGGAAGCGCTCGTGGTAGCGCCGGCGCTCGGCACGCACCTGCTTGTTCTTCTCCGGGCTCAGATGGTGCATCGAGCGGAAGAAGATCATCGCGTCGTCGAGGTTCTCGATCGTCGTGACGACGACATCGGCCGCCGCACCCCTGAGGCGCTTCTCGATCGGCTCGTCCGCGTCCGCGAACGCGTCCAGGCGCTCCTGCTGGAGGCGCAGCACCCGCGAGTACACCTCGTGCAGGAGGTCGTCCTTGGAGCCGAAGTAGTGGTACAGCGCCCCCTTGGTGACGCCGGCCGCCTCGACGATCTCCTGCACGGAGGTGCGGTCGTAGCCCTGCTCGGCGAAGAGCCGGGTGGCGGCGGCCAGCAGCCGCTGCGGGACGGGAGTACCGTCACCGTCCGTCGTCCTGGGCACTGTGCCGCCACCTGCCTTCCGGGCTCTCTGCATGCTTCTGTTCGCTGTTCGTTGCTGTTCGTTGCTATTCGCTGTCCTGCGGCCGGGAACGAAGCTCCCGACGGAGGATCTTCCCACTCGCCGTCTTCGGCAAGTCGGGCAGGATCTCCACCTGCCGCGGGTACTTGTAGGCGGCCAGTCTCTCCTTGCAGTACATCGCGAGTTCACCCGGGTCCATGTCGGCGCCCGGACGGAGGCTGATGTACGCCTTGACGGTCTCCCCGCGATACCCGTCGGGCACCCCGACGACGGCCGCCTCGCGGACCGCGGGATGCGTGTACAGGACGTCCTCGACCTCGCGCGGCCACACCTTGAAGCCGGACGCGTTGATCATGTCCTTCTTGCGGTCGACGACGTAGAGCCAGCCCTGCTCGTCCATGAACCCGATGTCGCCGGTGCGCAACTCGCCGTCCGGGAAGGTCTCCGCGGTCGCGTCCGGGCGCCGCCAGTAGCCGGGCACGACCTGCGGCCCGCGGACGACGATCTCGCCCTGCTCGCCGAAGGGCACCTCGGCACCCTGGTCGTCGACGATGCGGACGATCGCGTCCCGGACCGGCAGCCCGACGGCCAGCGTCCCGGAGGCCGGGTCCACGGGTGCTTCGAGGTTGGGGGGCACGGAGGCGCAGGGCGCGCTGCACTCGGTCAGGCCGTAGCCGTTGCGGATGTACGGCCCGAAGTCGGCCCGGAACTTCTCCACCAGTGCGGGCGGCAGCGGCGCCCCGCCGGAGTAGATCATCTCGAACGAGGAGAAGTGCTCGCGGGTGACGGCCGGATGCGCGGCCAGCGCCATGAAGGCGGTCGAGGGGCCGACGGTGTAGTGCGGCTGGTGCTCGGCGAACGCGTCGAGGACGACACCCGCCTCGAAGCGGTAGGCGAGGACGAGCGTGCCCCCGTCGTTCAGACACCCGACGAGCTGGCACACCATGCCGGTGATGTGGAACAGCGGCGCCATGGCGAAGTAGACGGGCGCCTCGGGCAGTGCGAGTCCGACGCGCTGCTGCTCGGCGTTGTGCATGATGTTGCCGTGCGTGTTGGTGGCGCCCTTGGGGGTGCCGCTGGTGCCCGAGGTGTAGCTGATCAGCGCGATGTCGGACGGGGTGAGCTCCCGCTCCTCCGGGGCCTTGTAGCCGGCCCGGGCCACGGTCGCCAGATCGGCGGCGTCCGCGGCCTGCGGCAGCCGCTCGAAGCTCAGCACACGCGCGTCCCCACGCGTTTGGAAGTCCAACTCGCACCCGGTGAGCACGATCCGCACGGGCGATTCGGCGGCCGTCTCCCGCAGATACGACTCCCAGGCCCGGTCGGAGCAGATCAGCGCCGCCACCTCACCGTCCCGCAGGACGTGACCGACCTCCCCCGACTTGTACATGGGGTTGACCGGCACGACGGTCGCGCCCGCCTTCCACGCACCCAGCAGGGCGAGCACGAAGAGCGGCGAGTTCTGCAGCAGGATCGCCACGCGGTCCCCGCGCTCCAGGCCGCGCCCCGCGAGGTGCCCGGCGACGGAGTCGCTGAGCTCGTCCAGCTCGCGATAGGTGATCCGCCCGTCGAAGTAGGCGAGGGCCGTGCGGTCCGGGCTGTCGGCCACCACCGCGCGCAGGGCGTGCACCAGGGAGTCGGCGGGTTCGATCGGACCGAGCCGGGCCTCGTCGAGCAGGGCCAGCCAGGGCTGGGCGGCGTAGCGGGAGTCGGTCACCGGGTCTCCTCCCACTTCTGCTGGAGGCGGTTCATGTTCGCCAGCCAGTGGTCGGGGTCAGTGGCCCGGAGCTGGTAGTACTTGGCGGCCTCGGGGTGCGGAAGGATCAGGAAGCGGTCCTCCTCGATCCCCTTGAACAGGGCGTCCGCGACATCAGAAGGTTCGATCGCGGTCGGCCGCAGCACGAGGTCACCGGCGCTGCCGCTGGCGGTCAGCATGTCGGTACGAACACCCTGCGGACAGATGGCATGCACCTTGAGCCCACGGTGGCGATAGGTCAACGACAGCCACTCGGCGAAGGCGTACGCACCATGCTTGGTCACGCTGTACGAGGGCGCCCCGATCATGGTCAGCAGCCCGGCGGCGGAAACGGTCGACACGAAGCGCCCACTCCCCCGCTCCAACCACTCAGGCAGCAGCTCATGGGCGGCACGGACATGGGCCATCAGGTTGACATCCCAGGAGACGGCCCAGGACTTCTCGTCGAGCGGCCGCCCCGGACCCGCGTCCTCGAAGGCGACACCCGCGTTGGCGCAGTACACGTCGATGGTCCCGCCGAGCGCGTCCCGGGCGTCGGCGACGATCGCGGAAGCATCCCCGGGAACCGCGATCCCCCCGATCTCCTCGGCCACAGCCTCGGCCCGCCCCGCATCGAGATCATTCACAACGACCCGGGCCCCCTCGGCGGCAAACCGCCGCGCAAGAGCGGCCCCGATCCCACCCCCGGCCCCCGTGACGACGACACCAGCTTCTTGAACGGCTCCCACCATCGGTCTCCTTCGACTGCGGCTCCGGCTGTCACGCCAGACTAACCGGTCGGTATGTAACAGCAAAGGGGTGCCGGCAGTGCCCGTGAGGGGCGCGGGGAACTGCGCGAGCAACCACAGACAACGGAAAGCTTCCACACACCCTGCGGGAGCAATACCGTGCACCCCATGCGCCTATCCAGACGAGCCCTGCTCGCAGCGACAACGGCAGCAACATCCTTCTCCGCGGCACCGCCGGCCACCGCAGCCGCCCCAGGAAAAAACCTCCGCACCGGCTTCGACCGCCTCTCCGCCGAAGGCTACGCACTCCTCGACGGCCAACGAGTCGGAATCGTCACCAACCCCACCGGCGTGACCCGAGACGTCCACCACATCGTCGACGTCATGCACGCGGACACCCGCGTCAACCTGGTGGCCGTCTTCGGCCCGGAACACGGCTTCCGCGGCACCGCCCAGGCAGGCGGCTCCGAGGGCCGCTACGACGACCCGGCCACCGGCCTCCCCGTCTACGACACGTACCTCAAGAGCGGCCGGCCCCTCGCCGACATCTTCACCACATCGGGCGTCGACACCGTCGTCTTCGACATCCAGGACGTCGGCGCCCGCTTCTACACGTACATCTGGACGCTCTACGACTGCATGGAGGCAGCCCAGCTGGCCGGCAGACGCTTCGTCGTCCTCGACCGCCCGAACCCGGTCACCGGACGGTCCGCCCAAGGCCCGGTCCTGCACAAGGAGTTCGCGACCTTCGTCGGCCGGCAGCCGATCTCCCAGGCACATGGCATGACGGTCACCGAGCTGGCGCGGCTGTACAACGGCGAGTTCCTGACCACACCGGTACCGCTCGAAACCGTCCTGATGACGGGCTGGAAACGCTCGGAGTTCTACGACGCCCACGGACTCCCCTGGGTGCCGCCGAGCCCGAACATGCCGACGCCCGACACCGCGCTCGTGTATTCGGGGACGTGCATGTTCGAGGGCACCAACCTGTCGGAGGGCCGCGGCACCACCCGCCCCTTCGAGCTGCTCGGGGCGGACGGCATCGACGGGAGGTGGGCCGGTGCGGCGAACGAACTCGGCCTGCCCGGTGTCCACTTCAGGGAGGCGTACTTCGCACCGACCTTCTCCAAGTTCCAGGGGAAGACCATCGGCGGCGTGCAGATCCATGTGCACGACCGGGCCGCGTACGACCCCGTGCGTACCGGGATCGCCCTGCTGGTGACCGCCAAGAAGGTGTGGAGCGGCTTCAGTTGGCGGCCGGACAACTGGATCGACAGGCTCACGGGCTCCACGCGCGTGCGTACGGCGATCGATGCGGGCGCGGGTACCGACGAGGTGGTGGCGGGCTGGCAGGAGGAGTTGGCCGCATTCCGGCGGATTCGAAAGGAATACCTCCTCTACAAGTGAGTCGGGACGTATGGCCATCCTCGGCCGGTAGCAGGACGATGCGCCCACATCGCACTGCTACGGGGGACGAGGGGGCCTGTCATGGCGCAACCGGCAACGAGTGTGACGCCTTACTGGGAGCTGACGTTCGACGCGGACGGGGACGTCGACGGGCCGGAGCGGGACCGGCTGCTCGCCGAGATCACGCAACGCGGCGTCCATGACCTGATCGTCTTCGCGCACGGCTGGAACAACGACCGCTCGGGCGCGACCGCCCTCTACCGGCGGTTCTTCGCGCCGATCCCGGAGCTCGCGGCCAAGGCGAAGATCGGGTACGTGGGCGTGATCTGGCCGTCGATGCGGTTCTCCGACGAGCCGATCCCCGACTTCCCGAAGTCCGCGGTGGCCATGGACGCGGAGGCGGCCCCGGCGCCCGCACTCGACAAGGACACCCGGCACGCACTGCTGGAGACGTTCCCCGGGCGGGCCACCGTGATCGACCAGATCGCACGGATGCTGGACCAGCGGCCCGAGAACGAACTGGACGAGTTCGGGCGACTGGTCCGGCTGCTGGTGGAACTCGTACCGGGCGGTCCGCAGCCGCTGTTCGCGGCGGACACCCTCGCGGAGGGTGTCCCGCAGAGCGAGCCGGTGCTGTTCACCGGGGACACGGCGGCGCTCTGCGACGAGTTCGCGCAGGCGCTGGCGGCCGTCGGGTCCGGTGGCGACACGGAGGGCTTCTCGTTGCCGAACCCCTGGGACGGGGCGAAGGAGTTGCTGCGGCAGGCCACGTACTACGCGATGAAGCGGCGCGCGGGCACCGTCGGCGAGCGCGGGCTCGGCCGGGTGGTCGGGCAGCTCGCCGCCTCCGCTCCGGCCGTGCGCGTGCACCTCGTCGGGCACAGCTTCGGCGGCCGGCTGGTGTCGTTCGCGCTGCGCGGCCTGCCCGAGGGCGTGCACACGGTGAAGTCGGTGACGCTGCTCCAAGGGGCCTTCTCGCACTACGCGTTCGCGGCCCGGCTGCCGTACGACGCGCATGCGGGGGGCGTGCTGCAGGGCCAGCAGAACCGTGTCGACGGCCCTCTGGTGTGCTGCTACTCCCACTTCGACGCGGCGCTCGGCACGATCTACCCGCTGGCCTCGCGCATGGCGGACGATGCGCAGGGTGTCGTCGAAGGCGTCGAGGGCTTCGACATCGGGGGGATGCTGGGCACCAAGTGGGGCGCGATGGGGCACGACGGCGTACAGGCGGTGCCCGGCACGCGCGCGTACAAGCTGGCGGACGCACTCAGCAGCACCCTGCCCACCTCGGGTTGCGTCAACATCGACGCCGCGGCCGTGGTCAGGAGCGGCGGGCCGCCCGCCGGTGCACACAGCGACATCGTGCACCGGGAGCTGGCCCAGGTGGTGCTGGCGGCGGGCCGCATCCGCTGACCCGCCGCCAGTGCCGTGTCACATCTCACCGATGCGAGGTGTACTCCACCACCTGCTGGAAGGTGGGCCGGTTCTGCCAGCTGATGTTGTAGTGCTTGATGCCGCCCAGGGTGCGCTGGACGATCGAGTCGGCGCACCACTGGTCGCCCGCCGAGCACAGGCTGTCGCCCGGGTAGACGGTGGACGCGGACGTACCGGCCGCCGTCTTCAGGGTGCTGATCAGGATGTCCCGGCAGGAGCTGAGGACACCGCCGCCGCAGTACTTCTCGGCCAGCGGGCCCTTGACCGTCTCACCGAGCACCGCCCTGATGTCCTTGTCGACGTAGCTCCACCAGCCGTACTGGAAGGAGCTTCCCGCATGCGAGCCGGTGGGCCCGTGCGCGGCCGACGGGGACTCGTCGACGGGCAGGTTGTTGCCGAAGGCGGTGTACAGGTCGCTGCCGAGGCCCGGTTGGAACTCGGCCTTCACCAGCAGCGGCCACCACGCGTCGAGGATGCGGATCGCGTCGGCGTTGGCGTAGGTCTTCGAACCGGCCGAGGTCTCCGTGCGCTTGGCGCCCGCCGTCACCCACGCCTGCAGCTTGCTCACGGCGTCCGCGGCCGTCGAGTCGGTCACCGTACTGCTGTTGATGACCTTGAGCAGCTTGGGCAGTACGTCCTCGGCGCGCAGGTCGGCCAGTGCCGCGTCCGCCATGGCCTGCACCAGCTTCGTACGGGTCACCCCGCCCGCCGCGACCAGCTTCTTGACCCGGTCCTCCAGCAGGTTGCCGCGGTGCACGGACCCGTCGCCCCAGGGCGCGGTCGAGTAGTCGAGGGCCTGTTTGTTGTTCCAGGAGATGTAGTAGTCCTGGTCGATGGAGTTCGGGTGGGCCGAAGCGGCCGTGTAGTCGGCGGTGTTGGTGGACGGGTCCCAGTTCTTCCACTCGTACGCGGCCTGCGCCCAGACCGGGAACTCGGCGTCGACGCCGCTCGCCCGCACCGGGTTGTTGCCGCTGTTGTAGTAGGCGGTGTGCTGGGAGTCGGCGTAGAACCAGTTGAAGGTGTAGTTGATGTGCTGCGCCGCGCTCTGGAAGTCCGCCGGGCCCTTGACGTAGTCGGGGTCGTTCAGCATCTGGAAGCCGATGATCGAATCGGCCTCGTGCATGTAGGAGGAGCGCAGGGTGGTGTAGGCGACCTTCTTGCCGCCGACGGTCGCGCGGTACTCCACCGGCCCGTACTTGGTCTTCCAGACCCTCATCGTGTACGACCCGGCCGCCGTGCCGTCGGCCGTGGTCGGCTTCCAGGAGTTGGTCTGCTCGACCTTGTCCATGGCCGTGCAGGTGCCGTGGTACAGGTAGTGGTAGTCGTCCGTGCACAGCTCGACGGCGTAGGTGTCGATGATGTCCTGGCCGGAGGTCGTCGCGGACCACGAGTAGTCCTGGCCGCGGCCGAGTTCGACGTACATGCTCAGGCCCGCGAAGGAGGCGCCGCGGGCGCTGATGCCCGGGCCCTGGATCTCCTGGAGCATGAGCAGCTGGGGTGCGAAGTAGCCGGTCTGCGGGCCGAAGACGGCGATCGGGTGGCCGCTGGCGGTGTACTTGCCGCTCACCACCAGGGCGTTGGACATACCGCGCCGGGCAGAGCTGAGGGCGGTCGTGGTCGCCGTGGCGGAGGCGGCCTGGGCGCTCTGGGAGGCCCCGGTGCCCGTGGCGTCGTAGACCAGCGGCTCCGTGGTCACCGAGCCGGCGTCGGGCAGGGCCTCGCCCTGCGGGCTGTCCGGCTTGGAGGCGTACGGGAAGCTCTCGCCGTTGTGGACGGTGAGGACGGCCTCGGCGTCGTTGCGCTCGCGGAAGGACTCCCAGACCTTGGTGCCCTCCGCCACGCCGTACTTGGACTGGGCGGCGATCAGTGAGATCGCGTTGCTGACCTCGCCGCCACCGCCGGCGCCGAACAGGGAGCCGATGACGGAGCCGAGCGCGACCAGGTCGGTGATCTTGAAGTGGTCGATGGTGCCGGCGTTGGTGACGGAGTCCTTGTGTCCGGTGAGGACGTACTCACCGGGGAAGTAGCGGCCGCTGTCGGAGGCGTCGATGTAGGAGTTGATGCCGGCGAGATAGGCGTTGGCGTCGGCGAGGGCCTGCTGGCCGCGGGCGCCGTTGTTGGCGACGGCGTTGTCGATCTGGGCCTGCAGATCGGCCTCGGAGTAGGGCGCGTTGCGGTAGAACTCCTGCTCCAGGCCCTGGTTGGAGGCGGCGCCGCCCGCGAAGGTGGTCAGCTGGCCGCGGCCCACATGCCGGAAGACGTCCATGAGCCACAGCCGGTCCTCAGCCGCGGCATACCCGGCCCCGAACTCGGTGCCGTATCTGGTGGTACCGGTGATGTGCGGAACGCCCGCCTTCTTGTCGCGGACGATCGTCACATCGGTACGGCCCGCCGGCTTCTCCGTGGAGGCGACTTGATCGGAAGAGACCCCGAACGAAGCGTCGTTGAAGAACGTATTGATCGTCGAGTCGGTCAGCGAGGAGGCGCCCTTGGCCAGGTTGGCGTAGAGGCCGAGCTGGTCCTCCGCATGGTCGGGCTGGGTACCGAAGGCCTGGTTGAGGAGGATCTGCGCGAGGGTCGCGTTGCCGTTCTCGCCCGGCGGCAGGATGTCGGAACACTGGCCGCCGCAGTAGTCGTTCGAGGCCGTGGCGGCGGCTGCCGTCGCCTGGCCAAGAGGGGACAAAAGGCCGGCAATCAGGACGCATATGGATGCGCTCTTCAGGAACCCGGCGAGCCCGCCGGGAGTTCTCAGTCTGTCTGGGGCGCTACGAGAGGTACGCCAGGGCATGGCAGCTCCTACCGACGGGGGTGAGCCGGGACGTTACCGCCGGTATCCCCGGGAGTGAAGATGAACATGCGTCAAGTTTTGGAGTACGTACGGCGGGCTTATGGAGGTCATCGGAAATCGGATGGAGCCGAATCGCTTGTCGATACGTCTATTCGGCGACGTCCGTACGACGACGCCGAAGTGACCGAAGTACAGGTGCAGGTGTGACGGAGGTGCAGGGCGATGGCCGGTTTCCGGAGTCTGGCGAGACAGGTCCGCGATCCGCGGTGCGATCTGGCACTGCGGCGCTACTCGCTGCGCAAGTGCCTTGAGAGGTTTGCTCCTTACGGGCACAGGGCGACCTGGGACCATTTGTGCTCCCGGGCAGGGTTCGGTCCCGAGGACCGCTCCCCCGACCCGGTGCGGCTCGTGGCCGCACTGGAGGAATTGGAAGAGGCGCGTTCGGTCTGGCTGGCCTACGAGGTCGGGTTCGCCGAGCGGCGCAAGAAGGAGAAGCACGACGGGCTGCGCCGTCCGGGAAGTGTGGACGACTGGCACCGACTGACCTGGGGCGGTTTCGGTGTCGCCTGGTGCGACGACCCGCGGGTACACCCCCGTGAGCCCCTGGCCGAGGTACTGCGCCGGCTGATCTCCGGCCTGGAGCGCAAGCCGGGCTCCGGTTGCCCGGTGTGCGGCGCAGCGCGCCTGATCTGGAAGTACGACCTGGACCACGAACCCTCTGCGGGTCCGGTCTGCACTCACTGCGGAATTCTCGTGCCACGGCCCGTTCTCAACCCCGAGGCCCTGGCGGACGCAAGGCGCGGAAGGCTGCTGGTGTCGGCCTAGCACGGCGGGGGTGCGCCGGGGATGCCGCACCCCCTTTGTTTCCCCGGTCATCCGGTTTCCCCGTCATCGGGCACCATCGAGGCATGGTGCAGGTGTGTCTCAACGGGCCCCGCGGGTCCACCGACGGTGCGATGGTGCCGCTGACTCCGCAGGAGATGGCCGAGTCCGCGGCGCAGGCCGTCGCGTCCGGAGCCACGGACATCCACATCCACCCCAAGACGCCGTGCGGTCATGACTCACTCTCGCCCCGGGTGCTCGCGCCGACGCTGGAGGCGATACGGGCTCGGGTGCGGGTGCCGGTCGGTGTGACCACGGGTGCCTGGGCCGAGCCGGATCCGGCGGCCCGGCTCGCCCGGGTGCGGAGCTGGAGCGTGCTGCCCGACCACGCCTCGGTCAACTGGCACGAGGAGGGCGCGGAGGAGATCGCAGCAGCGCTGCTCGACCTCGGTGTCGGGGTTGAGGCCGGCATCTGGTCCGGGACGGACGCCGCTGCCCGGTTCGCTCACTCACCGCTCGGGCCCCGGGTGCTGCGGGTCCTCGCCGAGGTGACGGACACCTCGGCGGACACGGCGGAGGCGACCGCTCGTGCGCTGCTGGCCGACCTGGGCCCCGCGCACGGTCGCCCGGTGCTGCTGCACGGGGAGGACGGCGGCGCGTGGCCCGTGCTGCGGCTGGCAGGGCGGCTGGGGCTCGCCGCCCGGATCGGGCTGGAGGACACGCTGCTCCTGCCGGACGGCGAACGGGCCTCGTCCAACGCTCAGTTGGTCGCCGAGGCACTGTCCCAGTACGGGTGCGCCCAGCGCTCGTCGTAGGGCAGGGCGAGGAGTTCGGCGCGGATCGCCAGGTCGGGCTCGCCCTGGGCCCGGAGGCGGGCGGCGCCGGGGCCGGCCAGCCAGGTGCGCAGGTCCGCGAGACCGGAGTCCACGCTGTCGTCGTACCACCAGGAGAACGGGGAGTAGTCGGACAGCAGGTCGTAGAGCCAGTTGTCGGTGCACTGGGCGAGGTGCGCGTCGGCGACCGGGCTGCGGCCCCAACCGGCCAGGAACGGGGTCACGGTTCCGGCGATCGTGGCGCAGGTGTCGAAGATGTCGTCGATGCCGTAGGGCGGCTCGGGCCTGGTGAGGGCGTCCTGCCACCAGGCGTGCAGGAACGCCTCGATCGCGGCGGCCTGCTCGGCGGGCCAGGAGCGCCAGTCCACCCGGGTCAGCCCGTGGCATCCGTAACCGATCGAACCCAGGGAGCCGTCGGTCATCGCCCGTGCGGCCTGCGGCAGCAGGCGCCGCATCGCGGCTGCGTGGTCGTCGAAGTGGTCGGGCACCTCGAAGAGGTAGTAGCGCACCACGTCCACGGGTATCTGCACGTACGGCGTGCGCAGATACGCGGTCTCCTCGGGCGCGTGGCAGTGGCCGCAGCCGGTCTCGTGCGGGCTGGCGAAGCCGTTGAAGATCGTGTCGATGTCCGCGAGGGCGGCGTCAAGTGCGGTTGAGGACATGGGAGTCGGCAATCCCGTCAGGACTCCGTGCGCGGCCTCTCGGCCCGCCGAAGATCGCGACGTTACCAGCCGCTAATCCGCTCGCTCCACCCCTTTCCCGTCCGGACAGTTGGGAGGCGATGAAACCGAACTGAGCGACCCCAGGAACCGAGGAGTCCCCATGTCGACGCTCCGCGTCACCGCCGAAGTGCTGACCGTCCACGAGCATCCGAACGCCGATGCACTCGAACTGGCCCAGGTGGGTCTGTACCGGGCCGTCGTCGCCAAGGGCGCGTACCGCACCGGCGACGCCGCCGTGTACATCCCCGAGCAGTCCGTGCTGCCGGCCGGGCTGATCGAGGAGCTGGGGCTGACCGGGCGGCTGGCGGGGAGCAGCTCGGACCGGGTGAAGGCGGTGCGGCTGCGCGGTGAGCTGTCGCAGGGCATCGTGTGCCGGCCGAAGGCGCTGGCGGACGTCGATCTGGCGCGGGCCGCACTGGACGGGACGGACTTCGCGGAGCCGCTCGGCATCACCAAGTGGGTGCCGCCGATCCCGCCCACGATGGACGGCGACGTCGAGTCCGCGCCCGATCTGCTGCCCTGGGTCGACATCGAGAACATCCAGCGGTTTCCGGACATCTTCGCACCGGGCGAGGCTGTGGTCCTGACCGAGAAGCTGCACGGCTCGGCCTGTCTGCTGACGTATGTCGCGGACGAGGGTCGGGTGTACGTCTCCTCCAAGGGGTTCGGCGCCAAGTCCCTTGCCCTGAAGGAGGATCCGCGCAATCTGTACTGGCGGGCGGTGCACGGACACGGCGTCGCCTCGGCCGCGACCCGGCTCGCCGAGCGGCTGGGGGCGCGGCGGGTCGGGATCTTCGGTGAGGTGTACGGGGCGGGGGTCCAGGACCTGACGTACGGCGCGGACGGGCGCCGCGAGACTCTGGGGTACGCCGTGTTCGACCTGTCAGCGGAGATCGACGGTGTGGTGCGGTGGCTGGATGCGGGGGAACTGCTGGGTGGGGAGCTGCCGTTGGTGCCGCGGCTGTATGTCGGGGCGTACGACATCGGGCGGGTGCTGGAGGTTGCGAGTGGGCCGGAGACCGTGTCGGGGCGGGGGCTGCATCTGCGGGAGGGGGTGGTGATCCGGCCTGCGGTCGAGCGGTACAGCTCGGTGACCGGGGGGCGGGCCATCGCCAAGGCGGTGAGTGGGGCGTATCTGATGCGGAAAGGTGGGACGGAGTACGAGTGAGCGTGGGTTGACCTGTGACCCGGTGCTGGTGCGGGCGAGGGGGTGTCGCTTGCCCGCGCTTGCGGGTGCCGCTTTCTTTGGGTCGGGAGCCGCCCCAGCGGCACGACTGCCCGCAGCTAGGGAGGCATGGCCGCCGCAGGCTACGCGGGTCTCGCTGCCCGCAGGGCTACGCGTGCTTCCGCCGTCCCTCCACCATCAGCCGTGAACCGGTGCGGCGTTCGCCGAACACGTCGTCCGGGTTGGACAGGACGCAGCCGTCGAGGGAGAGGCAGCCGCAGCCGATGCAGTCCGTGAGGTGGTCGCGGAGGCGGTTGAGCTGGCTGATGCGTTCGTCGAGTTCGGAACGCCAGGCCTCGGAGAGGCGGGCCCAGTCCTCCCGGGTGGGGGTGCGTTCCTCGGGGAGTTCGGCGAGGGCCTCGCGGATGGTGGCCAGGGGGATGCCGACGCGCTGTGCGGCGCGGACGAAGGCGACCCGGCGCAGCGCGTCACGGTGGTAGCGGCGTTGGTTGCCCGTGGTCCGTCGGCTGCTGATCAGACCCTTGGACTCGTAGAAGTGGAGGGCGGAGACGGCGGCGCCGCTGCGTGCGGCGAGCTGGCCGACCGTGAGCTCGTGGATCTTCTCTGGAATCTGGGGCACCCCTCGAACCCTACCCATGCCTCCGTTGACACGGGCCCCGAGGCCGACCATGCTAAGCAGTCGCTTAGAGTTTGGGACGAGGAGGCGGGACATGGCAGAGCCGAGGGTCTTCACGGGCGCCGACGAGCTGAAGGCGGCCGTGGGCGAGCAGCTCGGGTACACCGACTGGCTGGAGGTCGACCAGAAGCGGATCGATCTCTTCGCCGATGCCACCGGTGATCATCAGTGGATCCACGTCGATCCGGAGAAGGCCGCCGCCGGGCCGTTCGGGACCACCATCGCGCACGGGTATCTGACCCTGTCGCTGCTGCCGCTGTTCGGGCCGCAGCTGATCAAGGTCGAGGGTGTGAAGATGGGCGTCAACTACGGCACCAACAAGGTGCGTTTCCCCTCGCCGGTGCCGGTCGGCTCGCGGCTGCGGGCCACCGCGGCGATCACCGGGGTCGACGACGTGGCGGGCGGCGTCCAGGTGACCGTCGCCTTCAGCGTCGGGCGCGAGGGCGGCGACAAGCCGGTGTGTGTCGCCGAGTCGGTGTCGCGCTACTACCTCTGATACCTCTGAGCGGTCATTTGGCCGCTCCCACCATCCGCAGCACGAGGTCGGCGTCGAGCGCGCCGACCTCGTCCGGCGTCCAGGGCCCGTCGACGTTGAACCAGCGGGCGACGTCGATGCAGAGCGACATGACGGCGAGGGTCGTGCCCTTCACGTCCAGCACGTCGAACTCGCCGGCCGCCACACCGTCCTCGATGATCCCCCGCACCTCGGCGTCGCACTGCCGGCGCAGCGCGAGGATCTCCTCACGGGCGTCCGGACCGAGCGAGTCCAGCTCGTACTGCACGACCCGGGCGGTGGTCCGTCCGCCCGCGTGCCAGCGGACGAAGGAACTCACCGCGTCGGCGAGCCGCTCGGCCGCGGTGCCTTCGCGCCGGGCCGCCGTCTGCAGGATCTCCAGCGCCTTCTCGTGACCGATCCGGCTGATCCGGTGGAGCAGCTCTTCCTTGGTTTTGTAGTGGATGTAGAGCGCGGCGGGGCTCATGCCGGCGCGACCCGCGATGTCACGGGTCGTCGTGGCGTGGTACCCGCGCTCGGCGAAGGCCTCCACCGCGGCGATCAGCAACCGCCGGGCCGCGTCGGGCGTGACCTCGCCCCACGCCGACGTCTCGCCGTCGGCCGTCTCCTCCGCGGTACTCATCGCTCGCTCGCCCCTCTCTCCGACAGAACCCCCACCATACAGCCGAAGCTGAGCGAGCGCTTAGAGTGCCCGCTGAGCGCTTTCGGAGCCGGTCAGAGCTTCTCGAAGGGGTCGTGCTCGGCCAGCAGCTTCTCCAGCCGGGCCTGGTCGACGCGGCTGACGATCTGCCCGGCCTCCTGCCGGTCCCGGATCACCTTGGCCAGCGTGAAGGCGGAGGTGACCAGGTACAGCACGGCGATGGCGAGGAAGCCGCGCACCCAGGCGTTGGCGTCCAGCCGGAAGATCCCGACGGCCGTGGCGATCATGGCGAGGGAGAAGGAAGCGACGGCCTGGCCGTAGAAGGCGGCCGTGCTCTGCTGCTTGACCGGTGTGTCACTCATGCGATCAAGAGTCGCCGGACGTGGCCCGCGCCACATCCGCCGAGATACTCAGCTCAGGTACTCAGAACGCCGAAACCCCCGTCAGCGCACGCCCGATGAGAAGTTTCTGGATCTGGCTGGTGCCCTCGTAGAGGGTCATCACACGGGCGTCGCGCAGCAGCTTGCCCGCCGGGTACTCGTCGATGTAGCCGTAGCCGCCGAAGACCTGGAGGGCGTTGTTGGCGGCACGGACGGCTGCCTCCGAGGCGAAGAGCTTGGCCTTGGAGGACTCGACGGCGAAGGGCTGCCCGCGGTCGATCAGGTCGGCGACCCGCCAGGTGAGGAGCCGCGCCGCGTCCACGTCGACGGCGATGTCACTGATCAGCTCCTGTACGAGCTGGTGCTGTGCGATGGACTTGCCGAACTGCTCGCGCTCGCCCGCGTACTTCACCGCCGCGTCCAGCGCGGCCTGGGCTATGCCCACACAGCCCGCCGCGACCGACATCCGCCCCTTGGCCAGGGCCGACATGGCGACGGAGAAGCCCTTGCCCTCCTCGCCCAGCATCGCGGAGGCAGGGACTCGTACGTCCTCAAGGGCCAGCTCGGCCGTCGCCTGGCCGCGCAGGCCGAGCTTGCCGTGGATGGTGCGGCGGGTCAGACCGGGGGTGTCGGTCGGGACCAGGAAGGCGGAGACGCCCTTGTGGCCGGGGGCGTCGGTGGAGCGGGCGAACAGCAGCACCACATCGGCCCAAGTGCCGTTCGTGATGAACATCTTGGTGCCGTTGATGACGTAGTCGTCGCCGTCGCGCACCGCGCGCGTGGAGAGGTTGCCGGCGTCGGAGCCGGTGCCCGGCTCGGTGAGGCCGAAGCAGCCGACGTACTCGCCGGAGGTGAGCCCGGGCAGCCACTGCCGCTTCTGGTCCTCGCTCCCCCAGGCGGCGATCGTCTTGGCGACCAGCCCGAGCGACACGGACACGATGCCGCGCACGGAGGAGTCACCGCGCCCGAGCTCCTCCGTGACCAGGCAGTACGCGAGGTGGTCGCCGCCCGAGCCGCCGTACTCCTCGTCGACGGTCAGACCGAGGAAGCCGACCTCGCCGAGCTTCTTCACAATGGACCGGTCGACTTCCTCCGCCCGGTCCCAGGCGATCACGTTCGGGGCGATCTCGCGGTCCACGAAGTCCTTGGCGAGCCGCCGGACGGCTTGCTGCTCGTCGCTGAGCTCCAGATTCATGACCGGCCACCCCACTTGAGATCCCGCACAATCCTACACATTTAAATTAGCACTGCTAGTTTCAGTCGCGCAGCCCTACTATGTGCGCCATGGCCCGACCGCGCAAGCCCCTGCTCAGCACCGACCGCATCGTCGAGACGGCACGCGCGCTGGTGGACGCGGAGGGCCTCGCGGCCGTCTCCACGCGTCGGCTCGCCGCGGAGCTGGGGGTGAGCGGGCCCTCGCTCTACAACCACTTCCGCACCAAGGACGAGATCCTGGAGGCGGTCGCCGACTCGGTGAGCGCACAGGTCGACCTGTCGATGTTCGAGGACGGCCGGGAGTGGCGGACCGCGCTGCACGACTGGGCCGTCTCCTACCGGGCCGCGCTGCGCGACCACCCCAACATCGTCCCGGTACTCGCCCAGGGACCCGGCCGCCGTCCCGCCGGACTGCGCCTCGCGGACGCCGTCTACGGCGCGATGGTCCAGGCGGGCTGGCCGCCGGCGCAGGCCACCTCCATCGGTGCGCTGATGCGGTACTTCATCATGGGCTCCGCGCTCGGCTCCTTCGCCGGGGGTTTCGTGGACGACGAGAGCGCGTACGACCCCGCCGACTATCCGCATCTCGGCCAGGCGCACCTGCTCGCCGAGCAGCAGGAGAAGATCGACGAGCGGGCCTTCGAGACGGGCCTCACGGCGCTGCTCGACGGGCTGGTGCAGCAGTACGAGCAGGTGAAGCGGGCCGTTTAGCGACAGTTCGGCGGGCGCCGAAGTGTCCGTGTCCCATGCTGGGGTGCATGACCACCAGGGAACCCCAGGCGCCGCAGCTGGCCCGGCTGGCCGGACTGTTCGCCGACGAGACACGGGCCGCGTGTCTGCTGGCGCTGCTCGACGGGCGTGCATGGACCGCGAGTGAGCTGGCGCGGCATGCGGGGGTCGCGGCATCGACGCTGAGCGAACATCTGGGCAAGCTCGTCGCGGGCGGATTGCTGGCCGAGGAACGGCAGGGCCGGCATCGGTACGTACGTCTCGCCGATGCGCGGGTTGCGCAGCTGGTGGAGGATCTGGCCGCGCAGGTGGGGCCGGGGGATGCCGTACGGCCGCGGGGGCTTCGGGAGTCGAGTGCCGGGGCGGCGATGGCGCGGGGGCGTACGTGTTACGACCATCTGGCGGGGCGGCTGGGGATTGCGGTGACGGATGGGATGACGGCCCACGGGCTGCTGATCCAGGACACCGGCTTCGCGCTCACGGACGCGGGGGTGACGTGGTTCGATTCCGTCGGGATCGCTCTCGACCGCAAGGGGCGGCGTCCGCTGGCGCGGGCGTGCCTGGACTGGACCGAACGCCGACCGCATCTCGCGGGTGTCGCGGGCGCCGCCCTGTGCCGACATGCACTGGAGTCCGGGTGGTGCGTGCGGATCGGCTCCGAACGCGCGGTGAGGGTGACGCCGACAGGTGAGCAAGCACTGGCCGCGCTCTTGGGAATCGAGACAACGGCGTTGCACTGAGCGCCCCCAAAGGGGCGCGGGGAACTGCGCGACAAGCCACAACGCACCCGCAGCTACACGCCGTCCGAAATCCGCGAGCTCTCAACCCCTACCTCTACCTAGCCTCTGGAGCATGATGAACTTCCGTCGCACCGACCTGCTCGCCCCCGCGGCCGCCGCAGTCACTGTTGTGTTGTGGGCCTCCGCCTTCGTTTCCATCCGTAGTGCTGGGGGCGCGTACTCGCCGGGAGCGCTGGCGCTCGGGCGGTTGTCGGCCGGGGCCCTGGCTCTGGGAGTTATCTGTCTGGTTCGGCGGGAAGGGTTGCCGCCGCGGGCCGCCTGGCGGGGGATCGCGATATCCGGGGTGCTCTGGTTCGGGTTCTACATGGTCGTCCTGAACTGGGGCGAGCAGCAGGTGGACGCCGGTACGGCCGCGCTGGTGGTGAACATCGGGCCCATCCTGATCGCTCTGCTCGGTGCGCGGCTGCTCGGGGATCCGATGCCGCCGCGGCTGCTGGCAGGGATGGCGGTGTCGTTCGCGGGGGCCGTGGCAGTGGGCCTGTCGATGTCGGGCGGGGGCGGCTCCTCCGTACTCGGCGTGGTGTTGTGTCTGCTTGCGGCGGTCGGTTATGCGGGCGGGGTCGTCGCGCAGAAGCCCGCTCTGGCGAAGGCCAGTGCGTTGCAGGTGACGACGTTCGGGTGTCTTGTCGGGGCGGTGGGGTGTCTGCCGTTCGCCGGGCAGTTGGTGAGCGAGGCGGCCGACGCGCCGGTGTCGGCGACGCTCAACATGGTTTATCTGGGCGTGTTTCCGACCGCTCTCGCCTTTACGACCTGGGCGTACGCCCTGGCCCGTACGACCGCCAGCCGCATGGGCGCGACGACCTACGCGGTGCCCGCGCTGGTCGTGCTGATGTCGTGGCTGGCGCTCGGTGAGGTGCCCGGGCTGCTCACGCTGGGCGGCGGTGTGCTGTGCCTGGCGGGTGTGGCGGTTTCGCGGTCCCGGCCCCGGAAGACGGCAGCCGTGCGGAGCGCTGCCGCGGTGGCTACGGATGTGCACGATGGCTGTACGGAGCATCTGGGGGCTCCGCCCCCAGACCCCCGATCGGCCTGAACGGCCTCGTCCTCAAACGCCGGACAGGCTGAAAGACCTCGCCCCCGGACGGGCTGGAGATCCACGACCCCGGACGGGCTAGAAGACCACAAGTGCCCGTCCGCCCCTGCCCACCAGCATGTTCTCGAACGCCGCCGGGATCCCCTCCAGGCCGATCCGCTCCGTCACCAGTGCGCCCAGGTCCAGGCGGCCCGCTCGTACGTGCTCGGCCAGTACGGGGAGGTCCTTCGCCGGGTCCGAGTTGCCGTACACGCACCCCGCCAGGGTCCTGCCCCAGTGGAAGATCTCCAGGGCGTTGAAGGTGACCTGCTGGTCCTTGCCGCCGATGCCGACCACCGTCGTGCGGCCGCCGCGGCGGGTGGAGTCCCAGGCCGTGCGGATCGTCGAGGCGCGGCCCACGCATTCGATCGCCACGTCGACGCCTTGTTTGTCCGTCAGTCCGCGGATCTCCCGGGCCGTCGTCTCGGAGGCGAGGACGTAGTCCGTGGCGCCCGCGGTGCGCGCCAACTCCTCCTTCTCCGGGGAGACATCAACCGCGACGATGCGTGCGGCGCCCGCGATGCGTGCCGCCTGGAGCGCCGCCAGGCCCACTCCCCCGACGCCGTACACCGCCACCGTCTCGCCGGGCCGGACCTGCGCCGAGTGGTGGACGGCGCCGTAGCCGGTGAGGACGGCGCAGCCCAGGAGGGCCGCGTCCGTGAGGGGGATGCCCTCGGGCAGGGGCAGGACGCAGGCCGCCGAGACGACCGTCTCCTCGGCGAACGCGGCGACATTGAGGCCGGGGTGGAGGTCGGAGCCGTCGGAGGAACGGTGGGCATAGACGTCCGCGGCACCGTTCAGGGCGTTGGCGCACAGCCACACCTCGCCGAGTGTGCAGGCGTGGCAACTGCCGCAGGACGGGGCCCAGTTGAGGACGACCTCGGCGCCGGGCGAGACATGGGTGACGCCCTCGCCGACGGCGACGACCGTGCCGGCACCCTCGTGGCCGAGGACGGCGGGGACCGGCACCCGCATGGTGCCGTTGGACAGCGACAGGTCGGAGTGGCACACCCCGGCGGCGGCGAGACGGACCCGGACCTGGCCGGGGCCGGGGTCCGGGAGGTCGATGCCGGTGATCTCCAGCGGGGCGCCCACGGCGGGAAGAACTGCTGCGCGAACCATGGATACGCTCCTCAGAACTGCAGGGACTTGGTCTGGAGGTACTCGGACAGGCCGTGTGTGCCGAGTTCCCGGCCGACGCCGGACTGCTTGTAACCGCCGAAGGGGGCAAGGGGGTTGAAGCGGCCGCCGTTGATGTCGACCTGGCCGGTCTCCATGCGACGGGCGAAGGCCACCGCCTCGGTCTCGTCACCCGCCCACACGGCGCCCGCGAGGCCGTAGAGCGTGCCGTTGGCGATGCGCAGGGCGTCCTCCTCGTCCTCGTAGCGGAGGATGGACAGGACCGGGCCGAAGATCTCCTCCTGGGCGATCGTCATCTCGGGGGTGACGTCGGCGAAGACCGTCGGTGAGATGAAGTAGCCCTGTTCGCGCGGGGATTCGGTGCCGCCGGCGACCAGCCGCGCGCCCTCGGCCACGCCCTTGTCGATGTAACTCAGCACCCTGGCCCGCTGCTTGGCGTTCACGACCGGGCCGATGCGGTCGCCGTACTTGGCGGCGGCGGTGGCGGCCAGCGCGACCGCCTCCTCGTACCGGTCCCGGTGTACGAGCATGCGCGTCCAGGCGCTGCACGTCTGGCCGGAGTTGGACATGACGTTGGCGACGCCGACATTGACCGCCTTGGCGAGGTCGGCGCTCGGGAGGATGACGTTGGCGGACTTGCCGCCCAGCTCCAGGGCGACCTTCTTGATCGCGGCGCCCGCCGTCGCGCCGATCTGCCGGCCGACGGCCGTGGAGCCGGTGAAGGAGACCAGGTCGACGCCCGGGTGCTCGGCGAGTGCCTGGCCCGCGACCGGGCCGAGTCCGGTGACCAGGTTGAAGACGCCTGCGGGGAGTCCCGCCTCGTGGACCGCCTCGGCGAACAGCTGGGCGGTGAGCGGGGTGTCCTCGGCGGGCTTCAGGACCATCGTGCAGCCCGCCGCGAGCGCCGGGGCGACCTTGGCGACGATCTGGTGCAGGGGGTAGTTCCAGGGCGTGATCGCGCCGACCACGCCGACCGGCTCCAGGAGGACGGTCGAGTTGCCGGCCTTCTCCTCGAAGGCGTACGTCGCCGCCATCTCGGCGTACGAGCCCGCGACCGCGATCGGCACGGCGGCATGGACGTTCTGCGAGAACTGCAGGGGCGAGCCGAGCTCTGCGGTGACCGTCTCGGCGACCTCGTCCTTGCGCGCCACGAGGACGTCCCTCAGCGCGGCAAGCCGTGCGGCCCGCTCGGCGGGCGGGGTCGCGGCCCAGGCCGGGAAGGCGGCACGGGCGGCCCGTACGGCCGCATCGACGTCCTCCGCCACCCCCGCGGGAACCCGGCCGATCACCTGCTCGTCAACGGGGTTCACAACCTCGATCACGTCCTGACCTGCAGCGGGCCGCCAGGCGCCGTCGATGTACAGGCCGTCGTGTGCCTTCATGGTGCTCCTCCGGGGGCGGGGTGCGTCGTCCGCATCAAAACCTACCGACAGGCACACAAACTAGCGACGTTAGTTTTTAGCCGCCAGATCATCCACCGCCCTAAAAGGGGCGCGGGGGACTGCGCGACCAGCCACAACGCACCCGCAGACGCCCGACAACCCACTACTCGTCCAGATCCGGCAACCGCGCCGGAGCCGGACAAATCCGCTCACCATGCTGGTCGAAGACAAACAGATGCGCGATGTCGACAAGCAGCGGCACCTGCATCCCGTGACGCAGCTCGATGTCGGGCGTGGTCCGCACCACCAGATCGCCCGGGAGGCGGGCCTCGGTGGACACCGGTTCGGCGGGGCGGGCGTCCGCCGGGTCGTCCAGGACCACCACCGGCCCGGCCCGGAGGGCTCCCGCACGGTCCCTGAGGCGCTCCAGGACCGTCGGGCCGCCCTCCCGGCGGCGGCGCCGGGAGGGCCGGACGGCGGGGCGCGGGGCTTCCAGGTCCGGTACGACGGCGGGCTGGGACCCGGTGTTGAAGTGGACGAGGACCTCATGGCCCTGGAACTCCACGTGCTCCACCAGGCCGGTGATCGGCATCTCGCTGGGGCGGGCGGAGGAGTGCTTGGCGATCCGTACGGCCTCCGAGCGCAGCCCGACGATCACCTCCCGGCCCTGCTGCACCCGCAGCAACTGGTGGTCCAGGGAAAGAGGTTCGGGCAGCCGCAGGTACTGCTTGCCGAGGCTGATGGTCATCGCGCCGTCGAGCGGAGCGCGGACCAGGCCGCGGAGCAGGTTGATGCGCGGGGTGCCGATGAAGGCGGCGACGAAGACATTGCGGGGCAGGGCGTACACCATGCGCGGCACGTCCAGCTGCTGGAGCACGCCGCCGCGCAGCACGGCGACCCGGTCACCGAGCGACATGGCCTCGGCCTGGTCGTGGGTGACGTAGACCGTGGTGACGCCCAACTCCCGGGTGAGCTTGGATATTTCGGCCCGCAGATGGTTGCGGAGCTTGGCGTCGAGGTTGGACAGCGGCTCGTCCATCAGGAAGACGGAGGGATGGCGGGCGATGGCGCGGCCCATGGCGACGCGCTGGCGTTCGCCGCCGGAGAGCTGGCTGGGGAAGCGGTCGAGGAGGTCCTCGATGCCGAGCATGCGGGCGGTGGCGTCCACGCGCGGGCGCGGGTCCTCGCCGGGGTTCTCGACGCGCAGCGGGAAGCCGATGTTGCCGCGGCTCGTCATGTTCGGGTAGAGGGCGAAGTTCTGGAACACCATCGCCATGTTCCGGTCGGACGGGAGCAGGTCGTTGGAGTGCTCGCCGTCGAGCAGCAGTCTGCCCTCGGTGATCTCCTCCAGGCCGGCGATCATTCTGAGCACGGTGGACTTGCCGCAGCCGGACGGCCCGAGCAGCACGAGGAATTCGCCGGGGCGGATGTCCAGCGACAGCCGGTCCACCACGCGAACGCCTCGCGTATAGGTCTTGCTCACGTCGTGCAGAGAGATGGCGCGTGTCATGGCACTGCCCCCGGGGGCGTACTGAGCGAGTCCTGCTGCTCCGCGGTCGAACGGCCCGTACGGGTCGCACGGGCTGTGAGTCACGGAAGTTAACGGACCGTACGCGGCCTGGGGAAGACATACGACGGAATCGGGACCTTCGTTCTGCCCAGCGAGAAAGCGGACGCAGCGATTCAGCGGGTCGCCGTCAGATGGGCGAACACGACGACGTTGCTGCTGTAGCCGGTCCTGCGGGTGAACAGGCCGCCGCAGGTGAGCACCCGCAACTCGGGGCGTGAGCTCGGGCCGTACACCTCCTTGTCGGGGAAGCGGTCCTTGTCGAAGATCCGTACGCGGTCCACGGTGTAGACGGCGGTGCGGCCGTCGGCGCGTCCGGCCTCGATGCGGCCGCCCGGGCGCACCTGCGCGAGGGCGGCGAAGACCGCGGCGCCGGTCCTGGTGTCACGGTGGCCGACGGCGATGGCCGTGCCGGTCTCGCCGGGTGAGGGTCCGTCCTGATACCAGCCGACGAGCCTGGGCCGGTCGAGCGGCGGGGTCTCCAACTGCCGGTCGGGACCGACCCGCACCCCGATGACCGGGGCGTCGATACCCAGGGACGGTACGCGCAGGGTGGTCGCCGGCGAACGGGGCAGCGGCTGGGGCGGTGTGGCGGGTTCGACGGGGGCGGCAGGTGTCGCGGGCGTGACGGGCGCCGCCGGCTCGGAGGCCCGGGGGCGCCCGTCGGCAGGGCCGGGGGCCGGGTCGGCAGGCGCCTCGGCGGGCGCGGGACCCCCGGCCCGGACGGGCGCGGCCGGGTGGTGGTGTCCCCCGTAGCGGACGGCCATCACCAGGGCGGCCACGATCACGGCCGTCCTGGTGAGGCGGTAGGCGCGGGTCCGGTGCCAGGGCCTGCGTCTGCGTCTGCTCGGCCCCTGTGAAGTCCTCTGCGGTTCGGCAGGGCCCCGAAGGGGCGCGGGGAACTGCGCGACCTGCCACGACGATGCCGCGGATGATTGACGGCATCTCGCGGCCTCGCGGCGGAGCCGCGCATCGGCACAGCCAGCGGAGCGCTTAGTCGGCACCGTGCGAGCGGCGGCGCAGCAGCGTCCGGACGTATACGACTCCGCCGACCGCGACCAGCCCGACGCCCGCGGCCGCGCTCAGCGGGGTGTACGCCTGCACGGTGTCGACGAGGCCGCCGCCGCCGGCGTGGACGCCGCCCTTCGGTCCGTTATCCGCGATGGTGTGGGCCGGGCCCGGCTGCGCCTGGTCGTGCCGGGCGTGACAGTCGACGGTGAAGACCTTTTCCTTGGGCGCCACGGGCGGCGTGGGTGGTGTGGTCGGCGGAATGATCCACTGGAGGGTGTATCTGCCGTCGGCCAGGCCCAGAATGTCGGTGTGCCCGGCACCGCCGGCGAGGGAGATGGTGCCGCTCACGGTGGCCGCGGTGGGCAGCGGGGGCTGTGCCGTGATGGTGTAGGACACGGTCGTCAGGTCGCCGAAGTTCGCGGCGTCGAGGTAGAACTTGCAGACCACGGGGTCGTCCTTCGAGACCCCGTAGGACACCCGCTCGGTGTGGATCCTGATGTCGGCACCGCCGCCGGGGGCGGCCACAGCCGCCGACGTCGCGGACCAGGAGGCCCCGGCCGCGGTGAGTACGGTGAAGGCCGCGGCGCCGAGACGGGCGCCGGCGGACGGGGGCATCAAGGTGCGCATGGACGTTCCTCCGAGTCAGACGATTTTCATACAAATCGCTCTTTCACCTGACTCTCTTTCACATCCGCCCGGCGTGTTGCGCGAGCACCACCCGACTCGCCGTCAGATGTCCCTCGACCGGCGCAATTGAGCTCCGGCCGGGCGCCCGCCCACAGCCGCCCCGGCCACCTGACCGCCGCCCGGAGCGTCCGGCGCGCGCAGGGCGCTGCCCGCCGAGAGCAACAGCATGGCCCCGAGCATCACGAAGGGTGCCGCCACGCCCGCGACCCCCGCTACCAGGCCCGCGGCGGCCGGCGCGGCGACCTGGCCGAGGCGGTTGCCGGTCAGGCGCAGGGCGAGGGCCGTGGAGCGGGCGCCGTCGGGGGCGGCCTGGACGACGGTCGTCATGGACAGCGGCTGACCGACGCCGAGGCAGAACCCGAGGGCGGCCAGCACCACGCCGAGCACCCACACCGGCATCGGCAGCGCGATCCCGGCGCACAGCACGGCCGCCAGCAGACAGGTCACGGTGAGCAGCAGCGGCCGGCCGAGCAGCCGCAGCAGCGGGGTGAGCACGAGGCGGCAGGCAATGGTGGCCCCCGCGCGCAGACTGAGCAGCACACCGATCACCGACGGCGCGATGCCCCGGTGTTCGCCGACCACCGGCAGATACGCGGTGAGGATGTCGGTGGCCGACAGCACGGAGAGGCTGATGAGCATGCCCGCCGGCACGCCCCGGGCCCGCAGGATGCTGCCGACGGGGACACGATCGCCCGGTGCGGTACGGGACTTGACCGCCGTACGGTCCTCGATGCGCCACAGCGATGTGAACGCGACCGCGGCTCCCGCACCCGCCACCACGAGGGCCAGCGCACTCGTGCCCGCCATGTCCGGGCCGCCGATCAGTGCGCCCGCCGCGATCGGGCCGACCAGCTGGCCGAGCGAGGCGCCGATGGTGAAGTGCCCGAAGTTGCGGTCCTGTTCGTGCGGGGCGGACTGCCGGGCGACGAGCGACTGGGCGCCGATCACGAAGCAGAGGTGACCCAGGCCCATCACCCCGCTCCAGACCGCCATCGACCAGAGGGAGCCCGCGAGCCCGCTGAGCGCGCAGCCGCCGGCGATCAGTACGACGCCGACCGGCAGCAGGGGTGCGCAGCGGCCGTGGTCAGTGCGGCGGCCCAGCGGTACGGCGGCAAAGAGGGGCAGCAGCGCGTATACGCCGGCGACGACCCCGACCGCCCGCTCGTCGGCGCCCAGGGCGAGTGCCCGGTAGGAGACGGCGGGCCGGGCCATCGACACCGCCGCCTGCGCGAAGCCGAAGGCGATGACGAGGCGGAGCAGCCAGCCGCGGTTCCTACCGGGCCCCATGGTGAAGACCTCCACTGAACGATCAGATGATGCCGAAGAGGATTCCTGCCCCCAGGACCACCAGTGATGTCAGCGCGGCCCACTTGACCACGAACCTGGTGTGGTCGCCGAACTCGACCTTGGCCATGCCGACCAGGACGTACACGGCCGGGACGAGCGGGCTCGACATGTGCAGCGGCTGGCCGATGAGCGAGGCTCGGGCGATCTCCAGGGACGAGACGCCATGGGCCTGGCCCGCTTCGGCGAGCACCGGGAGGATGCCGAAGTAGAAGCCGTCGTTCGACATGAAGTACGTGAGCGGGATGCTCAGGATGCCGGTGACGAAGGCCATGTGCGGACCCATCCCGTCCGGGATGTTGTCCACCAGCCACTTGGCCATGCTGTTGACCATGCCGGTGCCCTGCAGCACGCCGGTGAAGACGGCCGCGGCGAAGACCATGCCGGAGACATTGAGGACGTTCTCGGCGTGTGCGCCGAGGCGGGCCTTCTGGTCGGGCATCTGCGGGAAGTTGACGGTGAGCGCGAGTGCGGCGCCGAGCAGGAACAGCACCGGGATCGGCAGCCACTCCATGATCATGGCGGTGAGCAGCGCCACGGTGAGCAGCGCGTTGAACCAGTACAGCTTGGGGCGCAGGGTGGGCCGGTCGGGGTCGAGTCCCTGGAAGCCCTCGTCCTCGGACTCCTCGGGGAGGTCTGCGTCGGTGCCGGCACCCGAACCGCCGCTCGCCTTGCGGTCCTTGCCGCCCGCGCCGACCAGCACGGTCTCGGCCTCCTGGGGCTCCAGCACCTCGTCCAGCGTCAGCACGCCGAGCCGCTTCCGCTCGCGGCGCCCCAGGACGTACGAGAGGCCGAAGACGAACAGCAGGCCCATGGCGAGCGCCGGGATCATCGGCACGAAGATGTCGCTCGCGTCGAGCTTCAGCGCGGTGGCGGCGCGGGCGGTCGGGCCGCCCCACGGCAGGGTGTTCATCACGCCGTTGGCCATGGCGGCGACACCCGTCATCACGACCAGGCTCATCTTCAGGCGCTTGTACAGCGGGTACATCGCCGAGACGGTGATCATGAAGGTGGTCGAGCCGTCCCCGTCCAGCGAGACGATCGCGGCGAGGACCGCCGTACCGACCACGATCCGCAGCGGGTCGGCCTTGCAGAACTTGAGAATCCCCCGGACGATCGGGTCGAAGAGACCGACGTCGATCATCACACCGAAGTAGACGATCGCGAACATGAGCATCGCCGCGGTGGGCGCGAGGCTGGTGACGCCGTCGATGACGTAGTCGCCGAGCTTCGCCCCCTTACCGACGAAGACACAGAACAGTGCCGGGATCAGCACCAGCGCCGCGATCGGCGACATCTTCTTCAGCATGATCAGGACCAGGAAGGTCGCGATCATGGCGAAGCCGAGGATGGTCAGCATGAGTGGATACCTAACGTTCGCCCTTGAACATCCCGCCGGGCGGGCGGTGCGAGGAACGTTAGGTCTGTTCAAACGGCGTTAACAAGTAGTTGATGCTTGAGCAATAAGCGCAATACTGCAGGTCACAGCGATGCCGTGATCTCGACGGGCACTCCGTTGAGGACCGCGTTCCCCGAGAGCGGGTCGAGCAGGCTGCCGTCGAGGAGCTGGTTGACATTGACGCCGGGGTCGGTGGCGGCGTGGCTCATCCGGGTGCCGGGCCGGTCGTGGCCCCAGCCGTGCGGCAGGCTCACCACGCCCGGGCGCACGCCGTCCGTCACCTCGGCGGGGGCGGTCACCTCTCCCCCGGCACCCTTCACGCGTACGGCGGCCCCGTCCCGCACCCCGAGCCGCTCGGCGTCCTCGGGGTGGATGTGCAGGGTGCAGCGGTTGGTGCCGCCGGTGAGGGCGGGGACGTTGTGCATCCAGCTGTTGTTGGAGCGCAGATGCCGGCGGCCTACGAGGACGAGCCCGTCGGGGAGCCGGTCCAGCGCCTCCCGCAACCGCGGCAGATCGTCGGCGATGGGCTGCGGCAGCAGCTCGACCTTGCCGCTCCTGGTCTTCAGCGGCTGCGGCAGTCGCGACTGCAGCGGTCCGAGGTCGATGCCGTGCGGGTGCGCGAGCAGCTGCTGAAGGCTGAGCCCGTCCGGTCGTACGCCGAAGCCGTCGCCGTAGGGGCCGAGGCGCAGCATCATGTCGAGCCGCCGCTCGGGGCCGCTCACGCCGGTGAGCTCGGCGGCGAGCTCCTTCGGATCGCGGCCGTGCACGGGCGACCAGGGCTCCTTGACCGCCTTGCCCAGGGTCTGGCCGATGACCATCTCGTCCACCGCCGACGGGTCGGCGCCGTGCATGCCGGTCGCCGCCAGGATCAGCCGGGCCAGGATCTCGGTCTCGGCCAGGCGGCCGGGCTCCAGGGGGACGGCCGGGCGGGTGTAGCGGACCTGGTTGCGCACGGCGAGGGTGTTGAAGGCGAAGTCGTGGTGCGGGCTCTGCGAGGGCGGCGGCGGGGGCAGCACGACATGGGCGTGGCGCGAGGTCTCGTTGAGGTAGGGGTCGACGCTGACCATGAAGTCCAGGGAGTCCAGGGCCTTGTCGAGCCGGTCGCCGTCGGGCGCGGACAGCACGGGGTTGGCGGCGACGGAGATGAGTGCACGGATCGGCTCGCCCTCCTGCGTCGCGGTGTCGATCTCCTCGGCCAGCGCGGAGAGCGGCAACTCGCCCTTGGCCTCCGGGTGTTGAGCGACCCGGGAGTGCCAGCGGCCGAGCGTGAAGCCGTGGCTCGGTCCGGCCGGGCGGGGCGTGCGGTCGGTGGCCGCCTGCGGGAAGAGGGCGCCGCCGGGGCGGTCGAGGTTGCCGGTGAGGATGTCGAGGACGTCGACGAGCCAGCTGCCGAGGGTGCCGTACGGGACGGTGCAGCTGCCGATGCGGCCGTATACGGCGGCGGTGGGGGCGGCGGCGAGTTCGCGGGCGAGGGTGCGGGTCACCTCGGCGTCCACATCGCAGGCCGCGGCGACGGCTTCCGGGGTGAAGTCCCGTACCGCTTCGCGCAGTTCGTCGAGGCCTTGGAGGTGCGGGGTCAACTCCCCGGTCTCGACGAGGTCTTCCTCGAACAGGACGTACGCCATCGCCGCGAGCAGGAGCGCGTCGGTGCCGGGTCGGATCGCGATGTGCCGGTCGGCGAGCTTGGCGGTGCGGGTGCGGCGCGGGTCGATGACGGTGAGGGTGCCGCCGCGCGCCTTGAGGGCCTTGAGCTTGCCGGGGAAGTCGGCGGCGGTGCACAGACTCCCGTTGGATTCAAGGGGGTTGGCGCCGATCAGGAGCAGATGGTCGGTGTGGTCCAGGTCCGGCACGGGGATGGCGTTCGCGTCGCCGTAGAGGAGTCCGCTGGAGACGTGCTTGGGCATCTGGTCGACCGTGGACGCGGTGAAGACGCTGCGGGTGCCGAGGCCGGCGAGCAGCACCGGTGGGTAGAGGGCGCCCGCCATGGTGTGCACGTTCGGGTTGCCGAGGACCACGCCGACCGCGTTCGGGCCGTAGCGCTCGACGACCGGCCGGATCCCGGCGGCGACCGCGTCGAAGGCCTCCTCCCAGGTGGCCTCGCGCAGCTCGCCGTCCTTGCGCACGAGCGGGGTGCGCAGCCGGTCGGGGTCGCCGTCGACGGCCCCGAAGGAGGCGCCCTTGGGGCAGATGAACCCCTTGCTGAACACATCGTCGCGGTCACCGCGGGCGCCGGTGACGCGGGTGCCCTCGATGGTGAGGGTCAGCCCGCAGGTGGCCTCGCACAGGGGGCAGATTCGCAGGGCGGTGCGGGACACGGGTCCTCCCGGTGGGCGACGACGGTGACGCTCGTAGATGCGACCGAGCATACCGACCGGTATGCACGGAGGGGAGGCCTCTCAGGGGGAGAGGTCGGAAATCCGCGAGCCGTCCGCCTCGCGGCAGCCGGGGGATCTCAGTCCAGTACCCGCGCGAGATAGGCCCGCAGCAGCTCCCGCGCCTCCTCGATGATCTTCTCGTCGCCCTCCGGGGCCACCCGGAAGGCCAGGTGGACCAGGGTGTCGGCGGTTTCCACGGCGATGAGGAAGGTGCGGCGCAGATCGTCGTCCGGTTCCCGGTCGAGGTAGCCGGAGAGCAGGTCGGTGAGGCGGTCGGCGACCCGGTGGTTGGGTTCGGCACTGCGGGCGCCGACCGGGATCTGGTTGCCGAAGTCGACGAGGGAGAAGCCGGGCGCGGTGCGCTTCATGGCCAGGTACTCGTCCAGGACGGCATCCATCGCGGAGCGCCAGCCTCCGTCGACGGCCGACCTCAGCCGCTGGGTGACCTGTTCGGTGAAGCGCTCCAGGTTGCGTTGGGCAAGGGCGTCGGCCATCTGCCGTTTGTTGCCGAAGAAGCGGTAGACCGAGCCGATGGGGACTCCGGCGCGCAGGGCCACGGCCCGGGTGCTCAGGGCGTCGTAGCCGACCTCGTCGAGGAGGTCGGCGCAGGCGTCGAGGATCCTGGTGAGCCGTTCGGCACTGCGCCGCTGCACGGGCGCACGGCGTAGCGATGTGGCGTGGGGCACGGACTTCATGATGCCGTTCCGGAGCGCTCGGGTGAACCTCGCCCCCCGGTACGTGCATAGGTGTCACGTACACCCGGTCCGGCTGCGCGCGGAGTGGTACTCGGTGCGCCCGCCGCCTCCGACGCCGTGATGTCGGCCGTGCTCTCGACGGGCCGGCCCGTCACGGCCCATACGGTCCCGTCGTCGGCGTACAGCCGGGCGGTGACGTGGTGCGTGCCGCGCGGGACGAACCGGGCCGGGAGGCGGCAGGTGAGGCCGCGGAGCCGGGTGACGAGCCGGCCGTCGACGAAGACGTACGCGAGGCCCCGGCCGGCCACCGCCCGCGATTTCGTACCGCCGGGCGAGAAGCGGAAGTTGTGGACGGTCAGGCGCACGTCCCAGGTGTCACCGGCGCCCGGCTGCACCTCGATGCCGACCTCGGGCGCACCCTTCTTCTTCACCTCACGGTAGTGCCGCCCCTCCTTGTCCGTGTGGTCCAGGAGCTTGCCCACCGGCGAGACCGACTCCCCACTCTTCCTCTCTTGCGCATCACTGGAGCCGCAGCTCACGGATCCGGTCAGCAGCAGGACACAGACCGCGAGCACGGCAGGAAGACCCCGTGTCCACGACATGCCCGGGAGACTAGAACACCGGTCCGACAGTCGGATCCCCCTGGAGTCTGGTTCTCGTTCCTCCCTGATGAGGACACCAGAAGACCCTCTTGCGCCCGAGAAACCGCAATCCTACGGTGATGCATAGGAATCAGACGGCATCAATCTGCATCCGTCTGCATCAGTCCGCAAGGGAGCGACGATGATGAGCGGGGACGCGCGCAAGACGGCCGAGGGGCTGACCTACCTCTCCGGTTTCGGCAACGAGCACAGCTCGGAGGCCGTGCCCGGCGCCCTGCCCGAGGGTCGCAACGCGCCACAGCGCGCACCGCTCGGGCTGTATGCGGAACAGCTCAGCGGCACGGCGTTCACCGAGCCGCGGGCCCACAACCGCCGCTCCTGGCTCTACCGCATCCGCCCGTCGGCCGCGCACCCGGCGTTCACGCGCACGGACAACGGTGCGATCCGTACGGCCCCCTTCACCGAGTCGGTCCCCGACCCCAACCGCCTGCGCTGGAACCCGCTCCCCGAGCCCCCGGCGGGGACGGACTTCCTGGCCGGCCTGTGGACCCTGGGCGGCAACGGCGACGCCACCCAACGCACCGGCATGGCGGTGCACCTGTACCACGCCAACTCCTCCATGGAGCGCGTCTTCAGCGACGCGGACGGCGAGCTCCTGATCGTCCCTGAGCACGGCGGGCTGCTCCTGCGCACGGAGTTCGGGCTACTGCATGTGGAGCCGGGCCATATGGCACTGCTTCCTCGTGGGGTGCGCTTCCGTGTGGAGCTGCTGGATTCCTTTGCCCGCGGTTATGTGTGCGAGAACTACGGGGCACCCTTCCACCTCCCCGACCTGGGCCCGATCGGCGCCAACGGCCTCGCCAACGCCCGCGACTTCCAGGCCCCCGTGGCCGCGTACGAGGACGTCGAGGGCCCGGTCGAGGTCGTGAACAAGTTCTGCGGCAACCTCTGGACGGCCGTCTACGACCACTCGCCGCTCGACGTGGTCGCCTGGCACGGCAACCACGTCCCCTATGTCTACGACCTGCGTCGCTTCAACGTCATCGGCTCCATCTCCTACGACCACCCCGACCCGTCGATCTTCACGGTGCTGACGTCGCCGTCCGACACCCCGGGCCTGGCGGGCGTCGACTTCGTGGTCTTCGCGCCGCGCTGGCTGGTGGGCGAGGACACGTTCCGGCCGCCGTACTTCCACCGGAATGTGATGAGCGAGTACATGGGCCTGATCGAGGGCGCCTACGACGCCAAGACAGCCGGAAAGGGGGGCTTTGTACCGGGCGGCGGCTCGCTGCACAACATGATGTCGGCGCACGGACCGGACCGGGAGACCTTCGACCGGGCCAGCGCGGCCGAGCTGAAGCCGCAGAAGGTGGACGACGGGCTGGCGTTCATGTTCGAGACGCGCTGGCCGGTGACGCTCACCCCGCATGGGGCGGGCGCGGAACACCTGCAGCAGCGCTACGACGACGTGTGGCAGGGCCTGGAGCGGCATTTCCGCCCATTGCACTGATCGCGTACGACAGGTACGGATAGGCCCGTGACCTCCTTCGCCCCGGACTCGATCGTCCTGAACCGCAAGCTGCCGCTCTGGTACCAGGTGTCGCAGTCCCTGCGCGCCTCGATACTCGGCCGCTCGCCGCAGGATCCGCTGCGGCTGCCCACCGAGGAGCAACTGGCGGGGCACTACGGGGTGAGCGTGCTGACCATGCGGCAGGCGCTGAAGGAGCTGGAGGACGAAGGGCTGATCACACGGCACCGCCGCCGGGGCACTTTCATCGAGCCCGACGCCCGCAGGGGTGCCCCGGTCCGGCTGCTCGGCTCGGTGGATGCCATCGTGGCCCAGCAGTCGGGCATGGTGACGGAGCTGCTGGAGCACAGCAAGGCGCCCGTGCCGCCCGAACTCGCCGAGTACTTCCCTCAGATCGGCGAGGTGGCGACGTACCACCGGCTGCGCAGCGACGAGAAGACGGGCGAGCCGACCAACCACGCCCGCAACTACGTCCGTCCCGAACTGGCGGCGCGCATCGACCCGTCCGACCTGGCGCGTTGGCCGATGACCAAAGTGCTGCGTGACAGAGCACTGGCGGACATCAGCCGTATCACGGACACCGTGGAGGCCCGCCTCGCCGACCCGGAGACGGCCCGTCTGCTCCAAGTCCCGCTGCTCAGCCCGATCCTGCACTACACGGGCGTGACGTACGACGGGGAAGGACGGGTCCTGGACGTGGCGGTCATCCACTACCGCGGCGACCGCTTCTCCTTCACGGTGACCCTGGACGCCACATGACCTCACTGTCTGTGGCACGTCGTACGATGCCGAGCGTGACGCACGACGACGCTCCGCTCCTTGCGGACCTCATGCCGTGGTCCGTCGCACCGCCGCGGCTCGGCCGGGGGTGGCCGACGGGCCCCGACGCCGCCTCCCTGAAAGCCCGCTGGGACGCCCTGATGAAGGCCGAGGGCCCGGACCGGGAGTCCCTGTTCGAGCCGACCCGCTCGCGCACGCTGCGCTCGGCGGTCGGCCGGCTGCCGAGCCAGTCGAGCGGCACGGAGAAACTGATCCACGCATCAGGCCCCTGCCCCGAGCCGGTACGGGTCCTGCGCGCCCCCTTCGACGAACAGTGGCTGATCCCCGACCATCGCCTGATCGACGCGGCCCGCCCCGAGCTGTGGCGGGTGGCGGACGAACACCAGGTCTTCGTCGCCGAAACACCCACGGACGGACCCGGCCCGCACCTGCTCGCCACGTCCTGCCTCCCGCTCCTGCGCCCCGGCCGCATCCGCCCCCTCTACCGGCGCCCCGGCGGCACGGAACCCAACCTGGCACCGGGCCTCCTTGACCACCTGAGCGCCCGGCTCGGTCACTCCCCGGCCCCGTTGGACTTCCTCGCCTGGACCCTGGCGACCGCCCGCCCGGACCTGACGGTCCCGCTCACCGAGGACGCCGAACTCTGGTCGCACGGCGTGGAGTTGGGCCGCCGCATCCTCTGGCTGATGCGCCGCAACGGCGACCGCCCCAAACTGCCGGGCGGCCGCCGCCCGTACGTCCGCGCCCCGCTCCCCTCCCGCCCCCTCACGATCGACTACGACCGCGACGAGGAGACCCTGCTACTCGACGAGGGCCGCATCTCCCCCGTACCGCCCGAGGCCTGGGACTTCGAAACGGCGGGCGTCCGGGTCCTGGACCAGTGGTTCACAACCCGCACGACACAGCCCGACCCGGGCACCCTGACGGCGATCCGCCCGACGACCTGGCCACAGACATGGACCTCAGAGCTCCTGGAACTGATCACGGTCCTGGCCCTACTGGCCGAACTGCGCCCACAACAGCAGGAGTTGACGCTGACGGCACCGATCACAGTGTCAGATCTGCACAAGGCGGGGGTACTTCCGGCGCCGCAGTCAGCACACCGCCCGGCATCGGTCTTCGACCACCACGAAGAGGGCCCAGAAGGCCAGTTCACACTGCTATAACCCCCCATCTTTTAGGGGCGCGGGGAACTGCGCGACCAGCCACACGAAACCCGCACCCGCCAACGGCGATCACCCCTACGGCGCAAACGCATCCAGCATCCGCTCCACCATCAACTCAAAAGCCCCGTCAAGATCAATCGGCCCCGGGTCCTCCGTGAACGCCGCAGCCATCCGCGGATAAGCCCCACCGGCCACCTGACTCCCCAGATACGCGATCCGCACAGCGGTCTCCTCCTCCGCCGACCACGGCAACGACCGAGTCCGCTCGGCCATGGCCAGCTCGGTCGCGACATACGACGTCACACACCCGTTCAGCATCCCGACGAGCTGCATCTTCATGCCGTAGCGCGCCTCCAGCGGATCCAGACAGGCAAGGCAGTGCTCCAGATACCGCAGCGCGTTCGGGCTGAACCCGTACACCGGTGACATCAGCCGCGTCAGCCACGGGTGCCGACGCATCAGCGCCCGCGTCTGCTCAGCGACCCGGCGCATGTCGGCCCGCCAGTCCCCCGACGGCTCCCACACCTCGTGCTCACCGCTGACCGCGTCCACCATCAGCTCGTACAGGTCCTCCTTGCGGGGGACGTAGTTGTACAGCGACATGGTCCCGCAGCCCAGCTCGGCCGCGACATGCCGCATCGACACCGCGTCCAGCCCGCCCTCGTCGGCGACCTTCACCGCCGCCGCCGCGATGTCGGCACGCGTATAGGCCGGCCTCGGCCCCCGGCCCGTCCGCTCGGGACGTGCCCAGATCACTTCGGGTACCGCAGCTCGGCCCGCCATCGATCATCACCTCGCCCACCATCGTAGTTACGTACGCCGTACGTAGTGCGCTATGGTCGAGGCATGACTTCTACGTACGCTGTACTTAGTGAAGGTCTGGAGAAGAGGTTCGGCGATGTGCACGCGGTGCGCGGGCTGGATCTCGCGGTGGCCCAGGGCACGGTCTGCGGTGTCCTCGGGCCCAACGGGGCGGGCAAGACGACGGCCGTACGGCTGCTGACGACGCTGCTGCGGCCGGACGCGGGCTCGGCTCGGATAGCGGGGCACGACCTCGTCCGGGAAGCGGCAGCGGTGCGGCGCAGCATCGGCGTCACGGGGCAGTACGCGTCGGTCGACGGCGATCTCACCGGCCGCGAGAACCTGCAGCTGTTCGCGCGGCTGCACCGGGTGCGGGCGCCGGGGCGGCGGGCCGACGAGCTCCTCGACCGGTTCGGGCTGACCGAGGCGGCCGGCCGGGCGGCATCGACCTACTCGGGCGGCATGCGGCGCCGGCTGGACCTGGCGGCGAGTCTGATCCGTCGGCCCGAGGTGCTGTTCCTGGACGAGCCGACGACGGGGCTCGACCCGGCCAGCCGCAATGTGATCTGGGAGGTGGTGCGCGAGCTCACGGCCGACGGTACGACGGTGCTGCTGACCACGCAGTACCTGGAGGAGGCCGACCGGCTCGCCGACGACATCGCCCTGGTGGACCACGGGCGGGTGGCGCACTCGGGATCGCCGGAGCAGTTCAAGTCGCTCATCGGGACCCATGTCGAGGTGGTCGTCGCCGACACAAGTGTGATGAGCAAGGCGGCGGGCGTGCTCGATCAACTCACGGGCGGGGAGCCGTCGTTCGACCACGAACGGAGCGCCGTCGGCGCGGTCACCCGGGACTCGACGCTCACGCTGCCGCGCCTGGTGCGCGAACTCGACGCCGCAGGCGTGCCGTTGCTCGATGCGAGCCTGCGTCCGCCGACGCTCGACGAAGTCTTTCTCCGCCTCACCGACCACAAGGAGCTTGCGGTATGAGCACGTTGGCGTATGACGGCTACGCGATGGTGGGCCGACAGCTGCGGCGGGTCCGGAACAGTCCGGGGCTTGCGATCCTGACCCAGGTCATGCCGATCAACATGCTGCTGTTCTTCGGTTACGTCTTCGGCAGCGCCCTCTCGATGCCCGGCCGCGAGTACCGGTCCTTCCTGGTGCCGGGGCTGCTGGTGGCGACGGCCGCGGGCGGGATCATGACCGGGATGTTCCAGGCCGCGGCCGACTCGCACCGGGGTGTCATGGACCGGTTCCGCACGATGCCGGTGAGCCGGGCCGCCGTACCGCTCGGGCAGGCGGTGGCCGACCTGGTGGTCACGGCGATCGGGACGGTGCCGCTGCTGCTGGTCGGGCTCGCCGTGGGCTGGCGGGTGGAGGGGTCCGTGCCCGGAGCCCTGGGCGCCGTGGGGCTGTTGCTGCTGTTCCGGTTCGCCTGTACGTCGATCGGGATCTTCCTCGGGCTGCTGACCCGCAGCGAGGACGCGGCCGGGCAGCTCGGCGCCTCGACCTTCATCCTGCCACTGCTGTCGAACGCCTACATCCCGACCGAGGGGCTCGCAGGCTGGCTGCGTACGCTCGCCGAGTGGAATCCGATCAGTGCGGTGACGACGGCCCTGCGGGACCTCTTCGGCAATGCGTCGGTGCCCAGGGACGCCGCCTGGCCGGTGGCGCACCCGATCGCCGGGTCACTGCTGTGGTGCGCCGTGCTGATCGCGGTGTTCCTGCCGCTCGCGGTGCGGAGGTACATGTACGGGGGCCGGTGATCTCAACAGCCGGGAATCAATGGGGGGTTGTGTTCGGTACGGAGCGGGTGGAACGCACCGAAGACGCCCCCCATGGCAGGGCATACCCGAGTACGGGCTGCGAGCCGGTGCACCACTGCATGCCGTGGGGATGACGGACGACTGCCGCAGCGCTGCACCGGACGCAGGAACGCCGGTACGGCTCAGCGCCCGCCGAACAGCGAACGGCGCAGTCGGCGGAGCGGCGCGAAGAGCAGAACACGACTGACGCGCTTGCCCCTGGCACTGCGCTCGCGCGGGGTGTCACGCGCGGTCAGCTCCCGCATCAGCGAGGTCGCCTCGGCCGCCTCGCGCTGCGGGACGGCGGGGCCGCCCAGCACCGAGAGATGGCGGTCGAGGCGCGAACTGGTCGCGCTGCTCCCGCAGGTGATCGCAGGGACCCTCGCCCTGCTGCGCATTGTTATCTGTTCCATGTCACTCCCCACCCGTACGAGTCCACCCGGCCCGGGCAGGGTAACCCTATCTCCCCAACCGGGCACTCGTGTATCGAGGTCACAGGATTCACCTTCCCCATAAGGGTGTTGACGACTCCTCGGCCGTCACTCTCCGAATCCAACCGATTTCAGGGCGAGTTGGACAATGGGCTGGCTGGTGGGCTGCCGTGAGCCTCCGGCAGGCTCGACGGTCACTGCGAGTGACGTGGCCGACTTGCTGAGGTCGGTCGCGACCAAGGGCGTGTCGCCGCGCTGGAAGAGCCCGAGGGAGCGTGGTTGCGCATTGGGGCGCATGAGCCACAGCTGGTGCACGCGTCCGCCGGCCGGGGCGCCGTATCCGCTGAGGGTGACGATCGCCTGCCCCTCGGAGGCCGAGGCGATCGCTCCCATACTTCGGCCCTGTGTGTCCTTGTACGTGGTCGCGCGTGCGTCGGGAGCTGCGAGAACGTGGGCGATCTCACGTGCCTGGGCCCGCTCGGCGTCCAGCTTGTCCTGGGTCTGATTCGCCTGGACGGCGAAGAGCGAGGCGACGACGAGGGCCGCAGCGGCGGTCGCCGTGGCGAACGGCACGAAGAAGGGGCGGCGCTCGCGAGGCGCACGGGAGCGGGCCGGCGGCGGCTGCGTGCCCCAGACGTGCGGCGGCAGCTGGGGCGCGTGCTCCCGGACCACCGGCCCCGACTCCTGCGGAGTGGCCCGTACGGCGGCCAGCACCCGGTCGCGCATCGCGGCCGGCGGCGGCGCGGCCGTGGACCAGGCGAGCCGGACGGCGTCCTCGGACAGGGCGCGCACCTCGGCGGCACAGCGGTCGCAGTTCTTGAGGTGCTTCTCGAAGCGGACCCGTTCCGCGGGCTCCAGGGCGTCGAGCGCGTAGGGGGCCGCGAGGGAGTGCAGATCCCCACGGCCAAGCAGTCGGGCGGGGAGACTCATGCGACACCTCCCAGGCACTTGCGCAGCTGGGTGAGTCCATCGCGCATACGGGTCTTGACCGTGCCCAGCGGCAGGGAGAGCCGCTCGGCCACTTCACGGTACGTGTAGCCGTCGTAGTAGGCGAGGGTGACGGACTGGCGCTGCAGGGCCGTGAGGCGGTCCAGGCAGCGGCGTACCCACTCACGTTCGAGGCCCGCCTCGACCTCCTCGGTGACCTGGTCGAAGGCGGGGTGGTGGGCCCGGCGGGCCTCGCGCTGTTCACGGTCGACGGCCGCTCGGGCGCTGCGCACCCGGTCGACGGCGCGGCGGTGGGCGAGGGTGAGGATCCAGGACAGGGCGCTGCCGCGTCCGGGGTCGAACCGTGCGGCGGACCGCCAGAGTTCGAGCAGCACCTCCTGCGCCACTTCCTCCGACTGCGCGGGGTCCCGTACGACCCGGCGGACCAGTCCGAACACCGGACCGGACACCAGCCCGTACAGCTCCTCGAATGCCTTCTGGTCGCCGCCTGCCACGAGTACCAGAAGCTCGTCCGCCTCCACTCGGTCCCCCTCTCCCCGGCCGCATGGGCCCCGTCCCGTCACACCAGGCATTCGCAACGAACGCACCTCCGGATGGGGTTACGGATCGGCGGGCCCAAAACGCGGGTTCGCGCCACATCAATGAAGTAGCGCCCCACCCATGAAGTCGCGCCCCACCGAAGAAGTTTCGCTGCTCGGCTGAGACAAGATCCCGGGTTCGCCGTAAAGACGTTTGGGATTCGACCAATCCACCCTGCCGACCGCTCCGAATCAGCGTTCGTCAGGCAAGTTGGGACTGAGGACGGACGGCATGACAACTGACTCCAGGAGCGGTGCGGGACGCAGGAGCATCGCGACCCTGATAGCTGGCGCGCTGGCCGCCGGGGGGCTCGCGGCCGCCGGCGTGGCCACGCTGGAACCGGGGGCGGCCTCCGCCTCCAGTCACCGGGAGGCTCCGCTGATCTCGGGGCAGCCCCAGTACGACAACACGGACCTGTACGCGTTCGTCAGCCCGGACAAGCCGGACACGACGACGCTCATCGCGAACTTCATCCCCTTCGAGGAGCCGGCCGGCGGCCCGAACTTCTACCAGTTCGGCGACGACGCCCAGTACGACATCCACATCGACAACAACGGTGACGCGCAGGGTGACCTGCTGCTCCGCTACACCTTCCGCACGCAGACGAAGAACAAGAAGTCGTTCCTGTACAACACGGGCGTGGTCAACAACCTGACCGACCCCGACCTGAACATCACGCAGACGTACGACATCGACCTGATCAAGCTGAAGAACCAGCGGGTCGTCTCGAAGACCAAGCTCGCCGATGACATTCCGGTGGCCCCGTCGGACGTCGGCAAGGCGTCGATGCCCGACTACAACAAGCTGCGCGAGCAAGCGATCTACAAGCTGTCCAACGGCGGCCAGACCTTCGCCGGCCAGGCCGACGACCCGTTCTTCGCGGACCTGCGCGTCTTCGACCTGCTGTACGGCGGGAACCTCTCCGAGGTCGGCCGGGACACCCTCAAGGGCTACAACGTCAACTCGATCGCCCTGCAGCTCCCGACCGACATGATCACGGAGTCCAAGAACCAGCCGGTCGTCGGCGTCTGGTCGACCGTCGAGCGCAAGAACGCCCGAGGCTACTACGAGCAGGTCTCGCGCCTCGGCAACCCGCTGGTCAACGAGGTCGTCAACCCGCTGAAGGACAAGGACAAGTTCAACGCGTCCTCGCCGTGGGAGGACGGGCAGTTCCTGAAGAACGTGACCAACCCGGAGCTGCCGAAGCTCATCGAGGCGATCTACAAGATCAAGGCGCCGTCCGAGCCGCGCAACGACCTCGTCGATGTGTTCCTGAAGGGCGTCAAGGGGCTCAACCAGCCGCCGAAGGTGCGGGCGGCGGAGGAGCTGCGCCTGAACACGTCCATCAAGCCGACCGCCTCTCCGAAGCGGCTGGGTGTTCTCGACGGTGACAACGCGGGCTTCCCGAACGGACGCCGGCTCACCGACGACGTGATCGACGAGGCACTCCAGGTCATGGAGGGCGAACTGGTCGGCTCCAAGAACGACTTGGGCGACGCGGTGAACGCGAACGACAAGGGCTTCGGCAAGTACTTCCCGTACCTGGCCAACCCGACGTCCGGTTCGCGCGGTGCCACCGCCAAGGGTGTCAGCAGCGGCACCGACGTCAAGAACCAGCTCGGCGACGCCCTGCAGCCCGCATCGTCCGGCGGCATGGACAACACCACGCTGATCGCCGCCTCCGCGGGTGGCGGTGCGGCCGGGATCGCGCTGATCGGCGCGGGGCTGATGTGGTGGCGCCGGATGCGGAGCCGCGTGTACTAGGCACCGCACCCACAGACTGGCGCGGCCTGCACGTACTCATCCCCCACGGTGCGGGCCGCGCCGCCGCAGGCGGCAACTTCCGTATATTGCACGTCACTTGAGGAGAGGGCATGGGCCCGCGTACGAACGACAGCGAGGACCGCTCCGCGGAGAGCGGGGAGAGTGCCGGGATCGGTAGTGGGGCGTCTGCGGGTTCGTCTGGGCTGGTCGCGCAGTTCCCCGCGCCCCTGAACGGGGCTGCCGAACCGGAGGCGGAATCAGACGAGCGCGTCGCCGCCGTCCGTCGGGTTGCTGCCGCCGGGCGGCGTTGGCATCTCGGGCGGATGACCGGGCTTGCCGCGCTGTTGGCCGTTGCCCTCACCGGTGGGTCCATCGCCTACGGCGCCATCCGGGACGGCAACACCACGACCGTGTCCGCAGCGCCGAGCGCGCTGTCCCCGGCGCTGCTGAGCAGCGGCAACATCGACGCGAGCATCCTCTCCCTGCAGGCCCATCTCAAGGCGCAGCCAAGGGACTTCGGAAGCTGGGCAGGCCTCGGGCTGGCCTATGTCGAGCAGGCCCGCACCAAGGGTGACCCGTCCCGCTACCCGCAGGCCGACAAGGCCCTGAAGCGCTCCCTCGACCTGAAGCCCGGCAACGAGCAGGCCGTCACCGGTCAGGCCGCCCTCGCCGCGGCCCGGCACGACTTCAAGGACGCACTGAAGTACGCCGACCAGGTCCTGAAGGAGAACCCCTACAGCTCGAACGGCCTCTCCTCCCGTATCGATGCCCTGGTCGAACTCGGCCGCTACGCCGACGCGTCGAAGGCCGCCGACACTGCCGACTCCCGGCGCCCGGGCATTCCGGTCTTCACCCGGTACGCGTATGTGCACGAGCTGCGCGGCGACGTGAAGACGGCCCGGCGGGTCCTGGAGCAGGCCCTCGGCACCGCAAGCACCCCGGGCGACATCTCGTACGTCGCCTTCCAGCTCGGTCAACTCGCCTGGAACCAGGGCGACTACAAGACCGCGCTCACCTACTACGCCCGCGCCCTCGCCGCCGACGACAACTATCTGCCGGCGCTGGAGGGCCGCGCCCGCGCCGAGTACGCGAGCGGCGACAAGGCGGCCGGGCTCAGGTCCATGGAGCAGCTCGTCGCCCGCTATCCGCTGCCCCAACCCCTCGTGGAACTCGGCGAGATGTACGAGGACCGCGGCGCCGACGGCGACAAGGCGAAGGCCCGCGACCAGTACGCCCTGGTCGACGCCTGGATCGCGCTCGCCCGCGCCAACGGGGTCAACGCCGACCTCGACACCGCCCTCGCGGCGGCCGACCACGGCGACAAGGCCGCGGCCCTGCGCGCCGCCCGCGCCGAGTGGGCCCGCCGCCACACCGTGCACACCGCGGACGCCCTGGCCTGGGCCCTGCACGTGGGCGGCAAGGACGAGGAAGCCCTCCCGTACGCCCGGCAGGCGACGGCCACCGGCTACCGCAACGCCTCGTTCCTCTACCACCGCGGCATGATCGAACGCGCCACCGGCCACATGAAGGACGCCCGCGCCTCCCTCAAGGCGGCGCTGAAGCTCAACCCGGGCTTCTCACCCCTGGGCGCCGGCGAGGCCCGCAAGGCGCTCAAGGACCTGGAGGCGGCCAAGTGAACCCCCGTCGATTGCTCGCCTCCACCGGGGCCGTCCTCACGGCGGCCTGCGCGCTCGCACTGGCTCCTTCCGCCAGTGCGAGCGCGCACCCCCTGGGCAACTTCACCGTCAACCGCTACGACGGCCTCGTGGCAGCCCCCGGCAAGCTCCGCGTCGACCACGTCGAGGACCTCGCCGAGATCCCGGCCACCCAGGCCAAGCCGGACATCAAGCGGCTCGGCATGACCGAGTGGGCGCGGGAGCGGTGCGCAAAGGCCGCGGACGGCAGCAAGGTCACCGTCGACGGGCGGGCCGCCACGCTGACCGTCGGCAGCAGCCGGGCGCAGCTGAGGCCCGGGCAGGCGGGCCTGAACACCCTCCGGGTGGAGTGCCGGCTGACCGCACCTCTCCCCAAAGGCGACACCGTGGCCCTCGGCTTCCACAGCGCGGGCGCCACCTCCGGGCCCGGCTGGCGGGAGATCACCGCCCGCGGCGACCGGATGACGCTCACCGCGACGGACGTACCGAAGACGTCGGTGTCCCAAGAACTCACCAGCTATCCCAAGGAGTTGCTCTCCTCGCCCGCCGACACCTCGTCCGCGTCCCTGCGGGTGCGCCCCGGCGGACCGGCCCTGGTCGAGGAGGAGCGGAACGCCCCCGCCGCCTCCGTTCTGCCGCGCGGCGCCGACCGCTGGACACAGGCCCTGAACAACCTGGTCGCCCGCCACCACCTCACCGTCGGCTTCGCCGCGCTCTCGCTGCTCATCGCGATCGTCCTGGGCGCGATGCACGCGCTCGCCCCGGGCCACGGCAAGACCCTGATGGCCGCGACGGCAGCCGCCCGCGGGGGCCGCGCCCGCCTCAAGGACGTCATGCCCCTGGCCGCCTCGGTGACGGTCACGCACACCCTGGGCGTGGTCGCCCTCGGCCTCCTGGTCACGGCCGGCTCGGCGGCGGCCCCCTCGGTGATCACCTGGCTGGGCATCGCCAGCGGCGTCATGGTGATCTGCGCGGGCGCCACCCTCGTACGCCGGGCCTGGCGCAACCGCGGCCCCGGGCACGGACACACCCATGACCACGGGCACGGACATACGCACGACCACGACCATCCGCACCCGCACGGCCCCGGCGGGCACACCCACACGCACGAGGCCGAGGAGCCCGCGGAACGCGCATTGGTGCTGGTCGCCGCCCACACCGAAACCGCCGCGGCGACAGCCGAAGCCGACACCCACACGCACTCCCCCGGCCACACCCACGACCACGATCACGACCACCCCCACAGCCACGATCACAACCACAGCCACACCCACCACGCCGACCACACCCACCCCCACCCCCACTCGGACACCGTCGAGCACACCCACGGCGGCTTCACCCACACCCACTCCATCGCCCCGACCCTCCGCGGCACGATCCTGCTCGGCTTCGCCGGCGGTCTCGTGCCCAGCCCGTCCGCCGTCGTCGTGCTCGTCGGCGCGGCGGCGCTGGGACAGGCCTGGTTCGGGCTGCTGCTCGTCGTCGCGTACGGCGTCGGGCTCGCCCTCACCCTCACCGCGGCGGGGTTCGCCGTCGTCAAGCTGGGTACCGGGATGAACCGTGTGCTGGACCGGCGCCCCCGCTGGACCACCCACCCGATGGCGGTCCTGATCCGCAGGACCGCACCCCTGGGCTCGGCGTTCCTGGTCGTGGCCCTCGGGGTCGGACTGGTGCTCAAGGGGGCGGCATCCGCACTCGGCTGAGCTACGTTGGTGATGAAGGCGCACGGAGTGGAGAAGACACGCGGATGCGAATGGGGGACGCCCGTGTCCGAAGAATCGGGCAGTGAACGTCTGATCGCGGGCCGCTACCGTCTCCTGTCCCCCCTCGGCGAGGGCGGCATGGGAACCGTATGGCGCGCCCGTGACGAGGTGCTGCACCGCGAGGTCGCCGTCAAGGAGGTGCGCGCGCCCGCCGGGCTGCCGGCCGCGGACGTGGAGCGGATGTACGCCCGGCTGGAGCGCGAGGCGTGGGCGGCCGCGCGGGTCGCCAACCGCAACGTTGTCACGGTGTACGACGTGGCGGCGCAGGACGGCCGGCCGTGGATCGTGATGGAGCTGGTCCGCGGTATCTCGCTGGCCGAACTCCTCGACGCCGAGGGCCCGTTGGAGCCGCAGCGCGCCGCGCACATCGGGGCCGAGGTGCTCAACGCGCTGCGGGCGGCGCACGACGCCGGTGTGCTGCACCGGGATGTGAAGCCGGCCAATGTGCTGCTGTCGAACGACGGGCGGGTGGTGCTCACCGACTTCGGCATCGCCATGGTCGAGGGCAGTTCGGCGCTGACCATGACCGGCGAGGTCATCGGCTCGCCCGAGTTCCTCGCGCCGGAGCGGGCTCTGGGCCGTACGCCCGGCCCGGAGTCCGACCTGTGGTCGCTCGGCGTGCTGCTGTACGCGGCGGTCGAGGGCAACTCCCCGTTCCGCCAGGACACCCCGCTCAGCACCCTGCGGGCGATCGTCGACGAGGAGCTGCCGCCGCCGCACCGGGCCGGTCCGCTGACCCCCGTCATCGAGGGGCTGCTGCGCAAGGACCCGGCCGAGCGGCTGCCGGCCGACCGGGCCGAGCAGGACCTGCGGATCATCGCGGCGGGGGGAACCCTCCGCACGGACGGCATGCAGGCGTCTCCGTACGCACCGACGGTCGCGGCTTTCCCGCAGCCCCAGTCGCCGACCCCGCCGATGCCGTACCCGGCCGAACAGACGCGGCCCGTGCCGGGCCCCGCGACGACGGCCACGAGCGAGCCGCCGCAGCGCAACCGGCGGGCGGCTGCCGTCCTGGTCACGGGCCTGGTCGTGCTCGCGCTTGCGCTGGCCGGACTGACGTACGCGCTGCTGAACCGCGACAACGGCAACGGGAACGCGAGCGGCAACAACACCCGCTCCGAGAGCACGACTTCGCATACGCCCACCGCCACCCACTCGGGCGGCGGGGCCGGGAGCCCCACGCCGAGTCCCAGCAGCAGTCGTACGACGGCGCCCCAGTCCGTGCAGGTCACCCTCGCGGGCGCGAACACCGACTACTCCGGCAGCTGTCCGCCGCCGAGCAACCAGGCGCCCGCCTTCACGGCGACGTTCACGGTGGGGAAGCTGCCCGCGGAGGTCAGCTACCGCTGGGTGTCGAAGGACGGCCAGGTCATGGATCCGGGGTGGAAGACCCTGTCCTTCCCGGCGGGGGGCGGAAAGACCAAGCAGGACAGGGCGTTCGTGACGACCTACGACAGCACGGGGACCTTCCGGAACTCGATCAGCGTCGAGGTGCGCTCGCCGGTGCGGACGACGTCGAACTCGGTTCCGTTCTCGGTGACCTGTGTGGCGGAGACCCCGACGGGCGGGGCCTCCCCCAGTACTTCGCCGTCACCCTCGCAGTGATCAGGCCGCGCTGGTCAGGACGGGCAGATAGCCGCCCGACTGGCCGGCCGCGGTCGGGTGGTACGACTCGCCGATGTTGAGCAGGTTGAGGCTGTGCAGCCAGGCGCTGCCGGAGCAGAGCTCGTGGCCGGTGAAGGTGGTGCGGACGTCGCCGAATTCGAAGCCGTGGTCGGCCGCGACCTTGTTGATGGCGGTGTCCAGGTAGTCGGCCGCGCCGTTGATCGCCGTCCGCTTGGTCTCGGAGAGGCCGACGCAGGTGGTGCCGAGCTTGTAGAAGCGGGGGTAGCCGAGGACGACGACCTGGGCGTTCGGGGCCTTGGCGCTGATCGCCGAGTAGACGTCGTCCAGTTGTCCGGGCAGCGTCGAGTCGACGTATGCCTTGGCGGTGTTGATGCGTGACAGACAGGCGCTGTCGGACTGGAGCACACAGGTCGTCATGACGTCGGAGAAGCCTGCGTCGTTGCCGCCGATGCTGATGGAGACCAGACCGGTGGCGGTGGAGAGCGGGCCCAGCTGTCCGGACAGAACATCACCCGTACGGGCGCCCGAGCAGGCGGTGAAGTCGAACGTCGAGGGTGAGTGGGCGGCGGCCCAGAGGTAGGGATAGGCCTTCGTGCTGCGCTTGCAGTCGCCGCTGGAGCTGATGTAGCTGCCCGACCCGACCCCCGAGGAGTAGGAGTCGCCGAGGGCCACATAGCCGCCGGTTGCGGCCTGTTGGGACGCCTGCGCCGCCGTGGCCCCGGTGAGGGCCGTGCCGGCGGCGAGGAGGATCGAGCTCACGAAGACGGCAATTCGGGAACGTCTCATGGAACCTCCCTTTAGCAGGATCTCTGCCGTAACCGTCGTACCAATTACACGTGTCGATGGGAAGTGTTCATGTCAAGACTTTCGACTGCCGTTCGACTCCTGAAGGTCTGCCAGAACAGGCGTACGCCCCTTCGGCACCTTGACGCCCCCTCTTGCGCTGCGCGACATTGAAGTCCGGCATCCGGCGCGCTGGGGGGCAAAGTCGCCAATGCAGACCATCCGTATCAAGAGACCTGTCAAGAGGCCTTCGGCAGACGACACCGAGCGGGCGCGGCCAGGACCGGGGAGGGACCTGTCGCCACTGCTCGCGGGAGCCGCGACGGCCGTGGGGGGATTCGGCGCGCTTCTGGCGCTCGTCGACTCGGGCTCACCGCTGCGCGGGCCGCTCACCCTGTTCTTTCTGCTCGCCGCGCCCGCGACGGCCATCGGGGCCGCGCTGCGCGGGCTGGAGCCCTTCGGCCGCACACTCGCCGCGGTCGCGGGCGCAATCGTGCTCAACATGCTGGTGGCGCAGGGCATGTTGGCCGTTCACCGCTGGTCGGTGCGCGGCGGAATCATCGCAGTGACCGTGATCAGCCTTTTCCTGCTTCTAAGTTGTGTAACGGTCAAACCAACAAAAACGTGAGGCCTCGTTCCAGGTCTTGCCATACGGGTTCAATCGTCAATACCGTCGTACATCTCACCCGCAACGGTCCATCATCGAGCGGCTCTAGGGGAGGGCTCAAGGACCGCGATGGATCCGGGGCGGGGCGCGGTAGGGGGGTGCCGTGCTCGGTGACCGCATTTGTGACCGAGTCGTGCCGCGCGACCGGCTGCCGTCATGGCGGCAGGCGGCCAGCTTTGCCAGAGCGCCTCGGCGTGCACGTAGATCCATTTCGTCATGCCACAGGCGTGAACCCCCCTTTCGAACCGGACACATTGCCGGGCCGCCCAGGGGCGGGCGGTCCACCGGACGAGAGGGATCAGACTCATGAGTTCTGTTCTGCGGCCGGCGACAACGGACCAAGATCCGTCAATTGCCAGCAAATACCGGCCGATCTCTTCTCACCTGGCCATTGCGCCGCCGGTGAGTGTGGTGATCCCCGCCATGAATGAGGCGGAGAATCTTCCCTATGTCTTCAAGACACTTCCGGACTGGATACACGAAGTGGTTCTTGTGGACGGCAATTCCACTGACGACACCGTCGAAGTGGCCCGCGGTCTGTGGCCGAACGTCAAGGTCGTCGAGCAGCAGGGCAAGGGCAAGGGGGATGCCCTGATCACGGGGTTCGAGGCGTGCACCGGCGACATCATCGTGATGGTCGACGCGGACGGCTCGGCCGACGGCAACGAGATCGTGTCGTACGTCTCCGCCCTGGTCTCGGGCGCGGACTTCGCCAAGGGCTCCCGCTTCGCCAACGGCGGCGGCACCGACGACATGACGTTCATCCGCAAGCTCGGCAACTGGGCGCTGTGCACCGTCGTCAACCGCAAGTTCGGCGCCCGCTACACCGATCTGTGCTACGGCTACAACGCGTTCTGGCGGCACTGCCTGGACAAGATCAGCCTCGACTGCACCGGCTTCGAGATCGAGACCCTGATCAACATCAGGGTGGTCAAGGCAGGGCTGAAGGTCCAGGAGATACCGAGCTACGAGTACCTGCGCATCCACGGCGCGAGCAATCTGCGGGCCGTGCGGGACGGGTTCCGGGTGCTCAAGGTGATCCTCAAGGAGCGGTCCAACCGGCGCGAGCTGCGCAGCCAGGAACACCACTCGCCGATGCTCGACTCGGATCGGCTCGACTCGGATCGGCTCGACTCGGTGCGGGGAGAGGTGTCTTGAGCGATCTCGACATCTCCGTCGTGATCTGCGTCTACACCGAGGACCGCTGGGAGGACATCCTCGCGGCGGTCGCCTCGGTGCGGGCGCAGTCCCACCCTGCCCTGGAGACCCTGCTGGTCGTCGACCACAACCCGGCTCTGCTGGACCGGCTGGCCAAGGAGTACAAGGAGGCCGAGGACGTCACAGTGCTCGCCAACGCGGGTCCTCGCGGTCTGTCCGCCGGCCGCAACACCGGTATCGCGGCGGCACGCGGCGAGGTGATCGCGTTCCTCGACGACGACGCCGTGGCCGAGCGGGAGTGGCTGCGGCGTTTCGCCGAGGGGTACGCGGATCCGCGGGTGATGGCCGTCGGCGGCCGTACGATGCCGATCTGGGCGTCGGGCCGCCGTCCGGCCTGGTTCCCGGAGGAGTTCGACTGGGTGGTGGGGTGTACGTACAAGGGGCTGCCGCCGGGCCTGGTGCGGGTGCGCAACGTCCTGGGCGGGAACGCCTCCTTCCGCCGTACGGCCTTCGACGCCGCGGGCGGCTTCGCGACCGGTATCGGGCGGGACGGCGACAAGCGCCCGCTGGGCTGCGAGGAGACGGAGCTGTGCATCCGGCTCACCCGCGCCAGACCGGACGCGGTCCTGCTGATCGACGACCGTGCGGTGATCCATCACCGGGTGCCCGAGGCGCGCGAGCACTTCGGGTACTTCCGCACGCGCGCGTACGCCGAGGGTCTGTCCAAGGCGCTGGTGGCGCGAAGTGTGGGTGCGGACAAGGGACTTGAGTCCGAGCGCCGGTACACCACCCGGGTGCTGCCGGCCGGTGTGCTGCGCGGGCTGCGCGACGCCGTGCTGGCCCGGCCGGGCGGTGCGGGCCGGGCGGGCGCGATCGTCGCCGGGGTGCTCACGGCCGCCGGTGGGTACGTGGTGGGGAGCGTACGGGCCCGCCGGGGCGGAGCCACGTTCTCGGTGGTGGAGATCAGCGGTGGGGATCAAGGGGGGATCTCATGACGGAGACACCGGTGCCGATCCTGATGTACCACTCGGTCGCGACCGCGCCGAACGACGCCACGCGCGCGCTGTCGGTGGCGCCGGAGGCGTTCGCCGAGCAGATGGCGCTCATCGGCGACCTGGGGCTCACCCCGGTCAACACGGCCGATCTGGCGGCGAGTTGGCGGTCGGGCCGCCCGCTGCCGGCCCGCCCGGTCCTGATCACCTTCGACGACGGCTACGAGGGCGTGCACCGGCACGCCCTGCCCGTGCTCGCCAAGCACGGCTTCGCGGCCACCCTGTTCGTCTCCACGGGCTGGATCGAGGGCGCGTACGACACCGGGGGCGGCCTCGACACCATGCTGGACTGGCAGCAGGTGCGCGAACTGGCCGCCGCGGACGTCGAGATCGGCGGGCACAGCCACACGCATCCGCAGCTCGACCAGCTCGACGACGACTCGCTGCGGCACGAGCTGATCCACTGCAGGGAGATCGTCGCCGACGAACTGGGCACCGTCCCGGCCTCGTTCGCCTACCCGTACGGCTACTCCAGCCGCCGGGTGCGCGAGGCGGTGCGGGAGACGGGGTACGCCCAGGCGCTCGCCGTCGGCAATGGGCTCGCGCGGCGCCGGCAGGGGCCGTACGCACTGCAGCGGGTGACCGTGCGCCGCGGCACCGGCATCGAGGAGTTCGAGCGGCTGGTCGAGGGCCGCGCGATCGCCCGCAACTTCGCCGGGGACCGTGCCCTCACCAAGGGGTACGCCCTGGTCCGCAGAGCACGACAGGTCCGCCGGAAGGCCATCCGTTCCCGTGTCTGACACGACCACAACGACCGAGGCCACGCAGCCCGCGACCGAGGCGCCCGAGCAGTCGGGGCGCCGCCTTCGGCTGCCCGGAATGGGCCGCCCCAAGGGCGGCAGCCCGCTGTTCCGCAACGCCTACGCCCTGATGCTCAACACCGGCATCTCCGCGGTGCTGGGCCTGGGGTACTGGCTGCTCGCCGCCCGCTACTACTCCGAGTCCGCGGTGGGCCAGGGTTCGGCCGCCATCGCCGCGATGAAGCTGCTCGCCGGGCTGACGGCAGTGACCCTGACGGGCGCCCTGGCCCGCTTCATCCCGGTCGCGGGGCGCGCCACCGGGCGCCTCATCTTCCGTACGTACGCGGCGAGTTGTGTGGTCGTGTCGTTCGCGGCGGGGATCTTCCTGCTGACCCTCAGCGCCTGGGGGCCGTCGTACCACTTCCTGCACGGGCCGATCAAGGGCCTCGGCTTCATCATGGCCGTGGCCTCCTGGAACCTGCTCACGCTGCAGGACGGGGTGCTGACCGGGCTGCGCAGTGCGCCGTGGGTGCCGGTCGGCAACACGGTGTTCTCGGCGGTGAAGCTGGCGCTGCTGGTCGGTCTCGCCGCCAGCATGCCGACGACCGGCGTCTTCGTCTCCTGGTGCCTGGCGATCGCCACCTCCGTGGTGCCGCTCGGCCTGCTGGTGTTCCGGCGGCTGGTCCCCCGGCAGATCGAGGCCACGGCGGACCACGCGAAGCCGCCGACGCTGAAGGAGATCGGCAGGTTCCTCGCGGGCGACTACACCGGCTCACTGTTCTCGCTCGCCGTGGTCTATATGATCCCGGTGATCATCGCCTCGCAGGTCAGCTCCGAGGACAACGCGTACTTCTACATCACCACGACGATCGGCGGCACGGTCAACCTGCTCGCCATCAACATGGGCGCCTCGCTGACCGTCGAGGGCTCGCACGACCCGGCCCGGCTCGCCGCCAACACCCGGGCCGCGCTCAGGCGCATGGCCCGGATCATGCTGCCGATCTGCGGCCTGATGTTCATCGGGGCGCCGTGGATCCTCGGTGTCTTCGGCCAGGGCTACGCGGACGCGGCGACGCCGCTGCTGCGCTGGTTCGCGGTCGGCGCGCTGCTCAGGGTCGTCATGGAGACGTACTTCGCCGTCCTGCGCGCACAGAGCCGTACCGCAGGACTCGCCTGGCTGCAGGGCCTGTTGTGCGTCCTGGTGCTCGGCCTGACGCTGCTGCTGCTCCCCCGCATGGGGCTGACCGGAGCGGGCGTCGCCGAGATCTCCTCCCTCGCGGTGATCGTCACCATCGCGGCACCCAAGCTGTACCGGACCCTCCGGGCCGCACCTGCCGACGCCGTCCCCGAGGAGACGGCACCCGACGGGGACCTCGCCGACCTGGGGGCGCGCGAGGTCCCGACCACGGAGAAGCCCCGCAGGCGGGGGCCCGCCTGGGCGCTGGACACCGACACCCTTGCGCTCGGCATCCACGTCGACTTCGACCACCTGGAGCGCCGCCCCGACGTCCGCCCGGGCCCGGGCACCCCGCCCACCGGCACGCCCGTGGTGCGCGCCGACCACCGGCCGACCTGGGCGAAGAACCCGGAGGTCGGCCTGCCCGTCGAGATGGGGGTCCCCCCGCTCGAGCGAATTCGAGAGTGGGGGAGCGAGCCGGGCTCGGAAGCCTCCCTGGGACCGGCCGAGATGGAGGTGGACGCGCCCTTCGATGCCGAGTTCGAGCCCGGCTTCGGCGCGGGCCTCGGCGCGGGCGAGGAGGTCGTACGAGAGGCGGAGGCATCGCTCGTACAGGAACTCGCACAGGAAGAAGCGCCCGTACGAGTCCCCGATCCGCCGTCGCTCTCATGGCGCGAGCGGCTGCGGCCGACCCGCCTGGGAGTCGTCCTCGGGTGTCTGCTGGTGGCCGCGCTACTGCTCTACTGGGTGCCCGCGCTACGGCTCGGCGAGGCCGATCTGGACAAGATGGGCGGGCTCGGCCTCATCTCGGTCCTGCCGCTGCCGACGCTGGTCGGGGCGGCGCTGCTGGTTGCGGTGTTCGCCTCGCTGCTGTGGCTGGGCCGTGAGCACAAGGCGCTGCTGCTGGTCACCCTGCTGGCGACCGTGGTGTCGCTGCATGCGCTGCCCGCGGTGATCGAGACCGAGCCGCGGTTCCCGACGGCCTGGCAGCACCTCGGCTTCCTCGACTACATCGACCGCACCGGGTCCGCCGTACCGGACCTGGACGCGCGCTGGAGCTGGCCGGGCTTCTTCGCGGTGGCCGCGTTCGTCGCGAAGGCCTGCGGGGTCACGGACCTCACCGAGCTCATCCGCTGGTGGCCGCTGACCATCCAACTCCTCTATCTGGCCCCGATGTTCCTGCTGGTGCGCTCGCTGCGGGCGAGCTGGCGCGCCAAGTGGACCGGCATCTGGATCTTCGTGCTCAGCGGCTGGGTGGGCCAGGACTACTTCTCCCCGCAGGGCTTCACCTACCTTCTCTATCTGGCGTTCGTCGCGATCCTGCTGGTCTGGTTCCGTGAGCCGCGGGTGATCTGGACGAGGAAACGGCCGGGCGAGGCGGAGGTCGAGCCGACGAGCCGACGCCAGAAAGCCGTCCTGCTCGGGGTGCTGATCGGCCTGTTCATGGCGAGCGTCCCGGCCCACCAGCTCACGCCGTTCGTGATGCTGGGCGTCCTCGCGGTGCTCGTCCTGATCGGCAGGTCCGAACTGCGCGGCCTGCCCATCCTGTTCGCCGTGGTGGTGGCGGTATGGATCGGCTTCATGGCCGAGCCCTACTGGTCCGGGCACTTCAACGAGCTGTTCGGCGGGGTCGGCGGCGTCGGCAGCAATGTGTCCACTTCGGTCTCCGGCCGTATCCAGGGCGGCGACTCCACCCACAAGCTCGTCCTGTACGCGCGCGTGCTGCTGGCCGGCGGCGTGATGGCGTTCGCCTGCTGGGGCTGGTGGCGGCGGCGCGACCACAAGTACCGCGAGCGCTCACTGCTGGTGCTGACGTTCGTGCCGTTCCTGGGCTTCGGCATGCAGTCGTACGGCGGCGAAATGGCCCTGCGCGTCTTCATGTTCGCGGTGCCGGGCGCGGCCCTGCTGGCCGGCCTCGCCCTGTTCCCACGCACCGGAGTCACCGCGGAGGAACGCGACAAGGACCGCGTCAGCCTCGCCCCGCTGGCCGCGCTGATGGCGGGACTGCTGCTCATGGGCGGCTTCCTGGTGGCCCGCTGGGGCAACGAGCCGTTCGAGCGGGTGCGGCCCGGCGAGGTCGCGGCCATGGACTACGTGTACGCCCACGACAAGCCGACCGTCCGCCTGCTGTGGCTGAGCAACGACACGGTCAACGACGTGACGCCGGCGATGCCCTGGGGCGCGAAGGACATGGAGCGGGTGAACTACGTGCCCACGCTGGCACCGGCCGACCCGGTGCTGGTGTCGGGCCTGGTCAAGGCGCTCAAGGACGCGGGCCCGAACTCGTATCTGATGATCAATGCAGGCCAGACGACCTATCTCCGGATGGACGTCGGCTATTCGGACACCTGGGAGCCCCGGCTCATCCAGAACCTGGACCAGCGGCCCGAGCTGACGAAGGTCTACGTCAACCACGACGCCACCCTCTACGCCCTCAAGAAGCAGCCCGAAGGCAAGGTGCCGAAGCCGAAGCCGGGTCCGATCGGGCCGCAGATCACCTGGACGCCCTGGTCGGTCGTGGGCGCTCTGGCCGCCCTCGCGCTGATCGTGATGCTGACGGCGCGCGAGGTGGTGCGGGTCGCGATGCGGCCGGGCGTGCGGCAGTTGCGGTGGCTGCAGAGCAGCTTCTGGTTCTCGCTGCCGCTGCTGGCGGTGCTGCTGGCCTCGCTGGTGCAGCGGTTCCTGACGCTGAATTGACCGTGCGGTGGCTCAGCGCTTGAGCCACCGCACCTCGTACGCCTGCATGTCGAACCGCTTGCCGTCGACCTGCGCGCTGATGGACCGGCCGAGGGTGTTGACCACGAGGACGGTCTTGTCGGTGGCGAGGACGCGCACATTGGGCACGTCGTCGGCGGCCACGGACACGGTCCGGTACTTCGTCCCCGGCACAAACTCCTGATTGAAGCGGGACACCAGGTCGAACATGGGCAGCTTCCTGCCCCCGTCCGAACTGTCCGTCGGCGTCCACAGACAGCCCGCGCAGTCGGTGCCCTTCTCGTCCTCCGGGTTCCAGTAGAAGCCGGAGGAGGCGCCGCCCTTGACCATGGCGATCATTCCGGCGGCCTGGACGGCGACGCGGCGGGTCTCGGACCAGCCCTTGCGTTCGTCGTTGCCGTCGGCGGGCTCGACGTAGTACTCGGACCACCACAGCGGCAGGTTGTGCGTCTGCTGCCGCACCCACTTCCCGACCTCGGTGAACTTGTCGGTGGCGCCGAACTCGTTCGGCAGCATGTCGTCGTCGTTGGTGTAGCTGGAGCCGTCGACGACGACGAAGTCGGCGCCCGCCTTGTTCTTGTTCCAGTAGTCGAAGGCGTCGAGAACCCGCTGGTCCATGGCGCCCCAGGCACCCTTGAACGTCTTCGAAGCCTCGTCGGCACGCGGGTCGACACTGTCCATCACCAGATACGGCCCGCCGACCATGGTGTCCTTGTCGACCTTCTTCAGGGCCTGGTACACGAGGTTGTACAGCTTTGTGTAACCCTCGTAGTCCCAGCGGCCCTTGGCGTCGTTCCAGAAGCCCTTGAACTCGTTCCAGACGATGAAGTGGCGTACGTCCGGATAGCGCTTGGCGACGGTCGCGGCGAGCGCGGCGAAGTCCGCGTAGTGCTCGGGCAGGGGGGCCGTCTCCAGCGCGGACTGGCTCCAGTTGGTGTTGTCGACGCCGGCTTTGCCGCCCTTCATCCAGTCCGGGGAGCAGCACAGGGTGACGACCGGGGTGCCGCCGGACTTGCGGATGAAGTCGATACGGCGGTCCATCGCGCCGAAGTCGTAACGCCCCTTCACCGGCTCGGGGTTGTCCGCGCCCCAGCCCATGACGGCCTGGTCCTGCGGCATCCCTCCGGCGTCCGAGAGCAGCCCCTCGACGCGCTCGGTGGCGGTGGAGCTGCCCTCGTCGGCGCTGTGCTGGGTGTGTGTGAAGCCCCAGCCGACCTCGGGCCGGTCCTGGTCGGGCGGGGTCACCGGGGTGCCGTGCACCGTGTCGCCGTTGCGCGAGGTGCCCGCGGTGCTGCCGCCGCTGTCCGGAAGGGTGTTGATCAGGGTCACGATCAGCGCCAGTGCGGCCATGCCCACGCCGAGCAGCGCGGTGAGCCGCCACCGCCGTGCCCCCGAGGTCCACTCATGACGTCCCATCGAGGGCAACAGTAATCGCGTGGATGCCGGGTAGGGCAGATGTTGTGAATGCACAGCCTTGTAACAGGACGGAGCGGACACATCGGAAGCCACGAGCCACAGGCGACACACCCGGCGCACCGCGGAAACCGGGTGCACACGGCGGCCTCGTGCCGGATCATGGACGCCATGTCTGCCAACCCATACGACGCTCTGCCGATCCGGCTCAACGTCGACGACAGCGACTCGCCGTCCGACGTCGTCGACGCGCTGTTCCTCGGCCGCTTCGCGACGGGCGAGCAGCCGTACTCGCATGCGGCGAACATCGACCGCGTCCGCTCCGGGGCGACGCTGCTGCCGCCGGACGCCCGGGTGCTGCGCATGGCGCGTGACGACGACCGCAGCGCGACGCTGGCGGAGGGCGACGGCTGGACGCTGCTCATCTCCCGCTGGAACCGCGGCGCCGACGTCACGGTGACGGCGACCAGCGCCGAGCTGGCGCAGAAGGTCCTCGACCAGGCGACGGACGGCGCGGCGGACGAGCCCGAACCCCAGCCGGAGAACGTGACGATGGGTTTCTGGTACGTCTCCCCCAGACGAGGCCCGCACCGCACCACCCGGCAGATCTCCGCGGGCACCTGGGACGAGGTGCGGGAGAACTACACCGGGCCGGTGGCGGACGCGATGGACCGCCTGATGAAGACGACCCCGGAGGACATCGCGGGCCGCCTGCTCCTGCTGCACGGCCCGCCGGGCACCGGCAAGACCTCCGCCCTGCGCACGCTCGCCCGTTCCTGGCGGGACTGGTGCCAGGTGGACTGTGTGCTCGACCCCGAGCGTCTCTTCTCCGACGTCGGCTATCTGATGGACATCGCGATCGGCGAGGAGGACTCGACGGGCAAGGGCCGCTGGCGGCTGCTGCTCCTGGAGGACTGCGACGAACTGATCCGCGGCGAGGCCAAGCACACGGCGGGCCAGGCGCTGTCGCGGCTGCTGAACCTGACCGACGGCCTGCTCGGCCAGGGCCGCAACGTCCTGGTGGGTGTGACGACCAACGAGGACCTGGAGCGTCTGCACCCGGCCGTGGTCCGCCCGGGCCGCTGTCTGGCCCGCATCGAGGTGGGGCCGCTGACCCGCGGGGAGGCCGTCGGCTGGCTGGGCACCGAGGAGGGCGTGGGCCGCGAGGGCGCGACGCTGGCCGAGCTGTACGCGCTGCGCCGGGGCACCTCGCCGACCGCGCTGCCGGAGCCGCGGGACGGGGTGGACGCGGGGCTGTATCTGTAGGCGTCCGGTGTTTTGATGGACGTATGACCCTGTTCGTCGGGACGTCGGGGTGGCAGTACAAGGACTGGCGGGGAGTCCTGTATCCGGCCGAGTGTCCGACGCGGCTGTGGCTGGAGGAGTACGCGACCCGTTTCGCCACGGTGGAGATCAACAACGCGTTCTACCGCCTGCCGACACGGGAGAACTTCGAGAGCTGGCGGGAGCGGGTGCCGCCGGACTTCGTGGTCACGGTCAAGGCGAGCCGCTATCTGACCCACATCAAGCGCCTGCGGGACCCCGAGGAGCCGGTCGACCGCCTCATGACCCACGCGGCAGGCCTCGGCGACCGCCTGGGTCCGGTGCTTCTGCAGCTGCCGCCGACCCTGCGCTGCGACCCGGACCTGCTGGACGCATGCCTGGCCTGCTTCCCTTCCGGCACCCGGATCGCGGTGGAGCCCCGCCACGACTCCTGGTGGACGGACCGGACCCGCAAGGTTCTGGAATCCCGCGCGGCCGCCCTGTGCTGGGCCGACGTCCAGGCCCACCCCACCACCCCGCTGTGGCGCACCACCGACTGGGGCTACGTCCGCTTCCACGAGGGCCGCGCCCGCCCATGGCCCCGCTACGGCCGCCGCTCCCTGGAAACATGGGTGGACCGAATCGCAACCACCTGGCCCGACACCCGGGACGTATACACGTACTTCAACAACGACCCCGGCGGGGCCGCGGTGCAGGACGCGGTCGCCTTCGGGCGAACGGCAACCAGAGCCGGCCTGACGGCAACCCGCACACCGGAACTCACGGCCCGACGCTGACCAACGCCCCCCTCAAAGGGGCGCGGGGAACTGCGCGACCAGCCACAACGGACCCGCAGACGATCGATGGCCAATCGCATCGCAGCACCCCCGGGAACTGCTCACCCCTCGTAAGCCGCCCGCAGGGCATCGCGTACCGCCGCCAGCGCATCGGCCTGCGCAAGACCAAGCCGCCGAGCCCGCTCAACGTAAGCCTGGGCAGCCAAGGCCAACTCCCGCTCCGCCGCCGAGCCCGCGGCAGCGACGAACGTACCGTTGCGCCCCCGCGTCTCGATCACCCCGTCGCTCTCCAGCGCCCGGTACGCCTTGGCGACCGTGTTCGCAGCGAGCCCCAGCGATTCGGCCAGCCCCCGCACGGTCGGCAGCCGGTACCCGACCGGCAGCACCCCCGCCCGCGCCTGCTCGGAGATCTGCGCCCGCACCTGCTCGTACGGCGCGGCACTGTCGTCGATGTGGATCTTCAAGGTCACGCTGCCGATTGTCCCGTACCAGCCCGAAAATGAGAGGCACCCGGGTGCGCCTTCCCCGTAGCGTGCGCGCAATGACAGTGACCGTCCGCGATCTCCGCCCCGACGACCGGGCCGACGTGGAGAGTTTCGCCCATGTCCGGCATCTGGCCCTCCCGCACATTCTGTGGACCCCGGACGCCATCGTCCACCGCCTCGCCCACACCCACCCCGACGCCCGCTTCAGGTCCCTTGTGGCGGAGGAGGACGGGGAGGTCATCGGCTCGGCCCAGGTGCAGCTGGCGTACGACAGCCCGGAGCCGGGCCAGGGGATGCTCAACATCTACGTACGCCCTGACCGCACGCACCGCGGCGCGGGCACCCTCCTGGTCCGCGCGTCCGAGGAGCACCTGACCGCCCACGGAGCGACGAAACTGCTCGCCTGGGTCCTGGACGAGCCTGCGAACCGGGCCTTCGCCGAGCGGCACGGCTACCGCGCCAGCCGCTCCGCCCACTTCCTCCGCCTCGACCTGACCGGCAAGACGCTCCCGCCGCTCCAGTCCCCGCCGCCGGGCATCGAGCTGCGCTCCGCGGCGGACTTCGGGGACGATCCGCGCCCGCTGTTCGAGCTGGACGCGGAGACGACGTCGGACGAACCGAGCGATGTGGAGACCGAGTTCACCGACTACGAGACCTGGGTCGAGGAGAACTGGAAGCACCCGCTGCTCGACCGGGAGCTGACCACGGTCGCGTTCGTCAAGGGCCGCCCCGCCGCGTTCAGTGTGGCCTGGACGGACCCCGCCACCGGCCGCTACGCCACCGCCATGACCGGCACCGCCCGCGCCCACCGCGGCCGCGGCCTGGCCAAGCTGACCAAGAACGCCTCCCTGCACCGCGCCCGCGCCGCCGGATACACGACGGCACTCACGGGCAACGACGTCGGAAACCAGCCCATGCTCGCGATCAACAAGTGGTTCGGGTACGAGATCTGTGCATCGGAGGTGCGGTATGTCCGCGAACTCGGCTGATCGGCCGGGGCAGTTGGAGGTCGTCCTGGTCAAGGCGGGCCGGACAAAGATCCGTTACGGGGCGGAGCTGCTCGGCGACGACGGCACGCGCATCGTCGTCCGCGCGCCCTGGGCGGGCGACACCGTCCGCGACTTCGGCTTCGTCCGCTTCGAGCAGGGCGACGTCTTCACCGAGTACTACTGGCGCGACCGCTGGTACGCGGTGAAGGAGGTCCGCGACGCCGAGGGCACCGTGAAGGGCTGGTACTGCGACATCACCCGCCCCGCCACGCTCTCCGGCACCGAACTGATCGTCGAGGACCTCGACCTCGACCTGTGGCGCTCCGCGGACGGCAGGGACGTGCTCCGACTGGACGAGGACGAGTTCGCCGAGAGCGGGTTGCCGGAGACGGACCCGGCGGCCGCGGCCGCCGCCGTCGCCGCCCTGGACGAGCTGGAGACGCTGGCCCGCGGGGGCGGCTTCGACGCACTGCTGGCATGAGGGACTCACACCAGCGCCACCACCGCGTACCGCTCGTCCGCCACCTCTCTCCCCCACAGCAGTGCGTCCTGCGACAGCCGCTCCACACGTACCTCGCCGGCCAGCGGTGCGAGCAGGCCGGTGACCAGGTCGACGGGCAGGCCGACCGGGCTGACCGTCCCCCACACGCCCTCGACCAGCACGAGCCGGCCGCCCGGGCGCACCAGCTCCCGCCAGTGCCGCAGGGCCCGGCCGGGGTCGGGCAGCGCCCACAGCAGGTGCCGTACGAGCAGGACGTCGAAGCGCTGCTCCCCCACCGGCGGCGCCGCCGCGTCACCGACGAGGAACGCCGCGTCACGCCCGGCCAGCTTCGCTCTCGCGAGATCGACCATGGGCGGGGAACTGTCCACGCCGGTGACACGGTGTCCCTGCTCGGCCGCGAGGAGCGACAGACTGCCGGTGCCGCAGCCGAGGTCGAGGACGTCGCTCGGCCGACCGGGGAGCCAGGAGGCGAGCCGGGCGGCCCAGGCCCGGCGCACCTGCGGGTCGCGCAGACCGTGGTCCGGCTCGTCGTCGAAGGTGGCGGCCTCCGCGTCCCAGTCCACAGCCGCCCAGCTCAACCCGTCGTTGTCGTTCTTCATGAGCCCAAGAGTGACACCCGCCACTGACAGTCGATTCGTGACAGCCACCACAGACAGGCCCGGACCGATGAGTCACCCTCCCGGAAAGGGTCTGCCTCCGTGAGAACGCGGAACACCGGCAGAACCTGAAGGAGGCAGCCATGCGCCGCACCACTGTGCAGAAGCCCCTGAGGAAGACGGACTCCCGCAAGGTCCGCGAGGAGGCCGACGAGCGTCCCGCCGGGCGCCCGGAGGTCCGAAAGGACATCGCACGAACGTGGTGGCCGGACGGCTGAAGCAGTCAGTCCAGCCGCTTGCGGTAGTGGATGCGGTCGTAGGGGCCGTCCACCCGCCGCTCCACGATCTCATAACCGAACTTCGGATAGATCTTCTGGTTCTCCCACATCAGGGCGTTGGTATAGAGCCTGACCTCGGGCAGACCGAGCGCACGCGCGCGTGCGTCCACGAACTGCAGCAGCCGCCGCCCCACACCCCTGCCGTGCGCGTCGGGGTGGACGGCGATGTTGTCGAGGTACAGATGGCCCTCGTGCTCCTCGATCACGACCAGGCCGATCACGGGGTCTCCCGTCACGAACACCCTCCCCGCGGCCACGTTCGCCGCGTGGTCCGCCTCCATGGGCTGCGGCACCACCCCGATGCGCTCGATGTAGTGGTGGTACGCGGCGTCGGTCACGGCCTTCACGGCCGCTACGTCGGCGGCGACGGCCGCCCTGATCTCCTCGTCGGTCATGCCGCGCACGGTATTACCTGATCCCAGGCTGAGCACTCCCTTAAGTCCACCATAAGGATCTCCATCACCCGCCTCCAGCAGGCGATTCCACGGTTTCTTGGGGCTAGCTTGCTGATCGCCCCCACGGGTTTCCAGCCGCGATCCCAGTGACCGTTCCGAGGAGTTCCCCCATGCCCGCACGCCGCAAGGCCGCCGTCGTCGTCGCCCTCGGCACCGCCCCGCTCGCCCTGACCGCCCTCGCCGCCGCCCCGGCGTCCGCGCACGGCACGATGGGCGACCCGGTCAGTCGGGTTGCGCAGTGCTACGCGGAGAACCCGGAGAGCCCGAAGTCGGACGCGTGCAGGGCGGCGGTCACGGCCGGCGGCACCCAGGCGCTCTACGACTGGAACGGCATCCGTATCGGCGACGCGAACGGGCAGCACCAGACGCTGATCCCGGACGGCAAGCTGTGCAGCGCGGACAACGAGGAGTTCAAGGGACTCGATCTGCCGCGCGCCGACTGGCCGGCGACGAGCGTGCACAGCGGCTCGTACACCTTCAAGTACCGCGTGACCGCACCGCACAAGGGCACCTTCAAGGTGTACGTCACCAAGGCGGGCTACGACCCGAGCAGGCCGCTGGCCTGGGCCGACCTGGATCTGGACCACCCGGTGGCGACGGCCACCGACCCGGTCGCGTCCGGCGGCTTCTACACCTTCTCCGGCAGCCTCCCCGCCCGCTCCGGCAAGCAGCTCCTGTACGCGATCTGGCAGCGCTCGGACAGCCCGGAGGCGTTCTACTCCTGCTCGGACGTCAGCTTCGGCGGCAACAGCGGCGGGACGGGCGGCAGTGGTACGCCGAGCAGCTCGTCCCCGACCGCCTCCGCCCCCTCCGACGAGCAGATCGAAGCCGGTGCCGCCAAGTCGACGGTCGAGCACCACGGTCACGGTGACGCCGACGCGAGCACGTCGACGGACCCGACGACCACCGCTGCCGCCACGGCCAACGAGCCCAAGGCGGCCGGGACTTCGGAGAACCTCGCCGAGACCGGCGCCGACGGCAGCACCCCGTACATCGCCATCGGCGGTGCGGCGGCCCTGGCCCTCGGTGCGGCGGCGCTGTTCGCCTCGGTCCGCCGCCGCGCGAGCGGCGACGGCGGACGCCACGGCCGCTGACGCCGGCCCGGGAAACGCGGGGCCTGTCCGGCGGCTCAGGCCGGACAGGCCCCGGGATGTGCGTCAGCCCAGTGCGGACAGACAGGTGGTGGCGGTGGCGTGCGCCGGGTCCAGGGCGTTGGCCACCTCGTGGAAGGCGACCCGGTCGGTCAGCCCGATCAGGGCGTGCTCGGAGAGGTCGACCGCGCACAGGTTCTGCAGCAGCACGTTGTGCACGTCGGAACCGCTCAGGAACTGACTGCTGTACGGCGTGACCACCTCGTCGTACTTGGTGGCGATGACCGTGTAGTGGACGCCCGGGACGGTGTCTCCGCCCGCGTTGAGCTTGGTGAGGAAGGCGGATCCGACGATCTGGTCGGCGAGTCCGGGGGTCGACGCGGAGATCAGGTCCGCGGCACCGGGGAAGTACGGCAGCAGCTTGGTGAATCCGTCCAGGTCGGTGCCGTGGTTGTCGGGCGCGATGCCGACAAGGGCGTTCACCTTGGCGGCTCCGCCGAGGAACTTGAGGTAGTAGCGGGGCATCATGCCGCCCTGCGAGTGGCCGACGAGGTCGACCTTGGCGGCGCCGGTCGCGGAGAGCACCTTGTCGACGTAGGCGGAGAGTTGCTCTGCCGACTTGTCGATGGGACCGAGGCCGTAGAAGACGGGGACGCCCGACAACTGGCCGTAGTCGAGGGAGAAGACGCAGTAGCCGCGGTCCTCCAGATATGGGGCGAGGGCCAGCCAGTTGTCGACGGAGTTGGCGAGGGTGCCGTGGACCAGGACGACGGGCCGGGGATGGGTGGCGGACGGTTTGCAGGAGTAGTCGTTCCAGCCGCTCGACGAGGTCGCGGCCGTGTCGGCGGCGTGGGCGGCGGTGGCGGGGACGGTGGCGATCGCGGCGGTCAGCAGCAGCGCGGTCAGGGGTCTGAGGACTCGTTTCCAGGGCAGCATCGTGTGATCTCCTTGCGGCTCAAGGGAGTTGCGATGGCCTTACGCCCTGTGATCCGGATCACGAAGGATGCTGTTCACTCGTCAAGTTACGGGCGAGTAGCTCAAGTGTGAAGTTACGCGTCAGTAAAAACTTCCAGTGATAACTGACTCGGCAGTAGCCGACACCGAACCGTCACCAGGCGGGCCTGATGGGCCCATGGGGCGCGATGCGCCACAACTGCCCCCACAACGCCCGCACTTCAGCCTCTCCGAGCGCTTCACTCCACCCTTGCACCACCTCCGCGGCAGCCTCCTCCGCGGCCCGCGTACAGGCCCACCCCTGCTCGGTCAGCACGATCAACTTGGCGCGCGCATCGGCGGGATGCGACCGGCGTTCGGCATACCCCTTTCGCACGATCTCGTCGACGAGCTGACTGGCTGCCACTGCGCTGCGCCGCTGGACCCGTATGGAGTGAGCCCTGGGGTGAGGGGGACCGGCGCCGGTCCCCCTCACCCCGCGGCAACGGCGCAGCACGTGGTGTCCGACGACCACGGCGCTGCCCGGTGCCCGGAGAGGCACACTCTCCCCTTCCCGACGCTCGGCACTCCGCCCCAGGACAGCTGCCCACACCGCCTGCCGGCGCACAGGGCATGTGATCCCGCACTGCCCGAGCGGAGCGGTACGGCAGTCAGGAACTGTGCGCCTGGCGCGGCGAGATCCCCGCCGGGACCAAGGCGCCGGTCCACACCGTCAACCGCGAGGAGATCTTCCATCTCCTCATCGGCGAACTGCTCATCACCCTGGACGGACACACCGACCGCATCACCGCGGGCGACACGGTCATCGTCAATCCGGGTGCGACCCTCGGTGTCGAGAACCCCACCGATCAGACGGCGATCTCCTGGGTCACCACATCCATCGGCCTGGAGGCGGTACTCGCCGACGGCACCCGGATCACTCCCCCATGGGCCAACTGACCCTCCGACAGGAGGAGTTACGCCGCCAGCGCCCCCGGCCGCACCGCCCCCGGGCCGAACTTCGCCCGGACCCGGTCCGCGGCCTCCTCGATGCGGCGGACCTTCTCGTCCACCGGGTCGAAGGTGAGCTGGTAGGAGGCCTGTTCGGCGGGGCCGAGGGATTCGGCGCGGAGGGTGAGGGCGCGGACGCGGGCGCGTTGGAGGCCGAGGGAGTCGTACATGTCGTACGCGGTTCTGGTCAGGGCGGCCGAGTGGGCGGTGGGTTCCTTGAGGGTGCGGGTGCGGGTCGTCGCGGTGCGGTCGGCGTAGCGCGCGGTGAGGGTGAGCGTGCCGCAGACCTTGTCCAGGGCGCGCAGCCGGGCGCCCAGTTCCTCGGCGGCACGGAGCAGCGCGCGGCGGTGCCGGTCCGGGGACAACTCGTCGCGGCTGAAGGGGCGTTCGGCGGCCAGGATGGGGGTCCCCCCGCTCGAGCGAAGCCGAGAGTGGGGGAGGGAGACGGCGTTCGGGACGACCCGGCCGCGGTCGATGCCGTTCGCCTTCTCGTGCAGTTCGCGGGCCGTCTTCGCGCCGATCAGGCGCTGGAGTGTGGAGAGCGGTGCGGCGGCGACCCGGCCCAGGGTGTCGAGGCCGTACTCGCACAGGGTGCGGGCCGTCGCCGTGCCGACGCCGGGGAGCGCGGTGACCGGGCGGTCCGCGAGGAACTGTGCGATGCCGTCCGGATCACCGGGGACCTCGCAGGTCAGCCCGGGCCTGGCCGCATCCAGCGCCACGCGGGCCAGCATCGGGCCCGGCCCGGCGCCGATCACGCAGTCGACGCCGTACAGGGCGAGAGCGCGGACGCGGATCACCGACGCCAGTTCGACGGCGCTGCGCCCGAAGTACCGCTCGGCGCCCCGCAGATCGGCCAGCGCCGCATCCGGCGGCAGCGCCTCCACGACCGGGGTGAACTCCTCCAGCAGCCCGAGCAGCCCCGGCAGGGCGGCCTCGTACGCCGGAGGCAGCTGGAAACGTACGCACACAATGGTCATCCCGCACTCCCCGGGCTCTGGTGCCACAACTTCCGTACCTGTGAGGGCTCTTGACCCGCCGGTCGCAGATCGGCCCACGGGTTCATTTCGTATCCGGTGGGCATGTGGATGCGTCGGCCCTGGGCCGGGTCCGAGCCATGCCCCTCCGGCAGCGGCTCCGCCAGCCGCTTCGCCACCTCGTCGAGGCCGCCCTCGGCGCGCAGTTCGACCAGTTCGGCGAGGTTCCAGGCGGCGGCGCCCACCACGCTGAGGCTGCGCGGGCCGCGCCGCTGCACCACTCCGCGCACCAGCAGCAGCCAGGAGTGGAAGACGGTGTGGGCGCAGGCGTCGTGGGAGTCGTCGAAGAAGGCGAGGTCGACCAGGCCCGTACCGTCGTCCAGGGTGGAGAAGATGACGCGCTTGCCGGAGCGGATCGGCGGGGTCTGCGTCGCCGCCTTGGCGCCCGCGACCAGGACCGTCTCGCCGTGTCTCGTCTCTCGCAGCCGGCGCGCGGAGACCACGCCCAGTTCGTCGAGGAAGGCTCGGTGGTCGTCCATCAGGTTGCGCGAGGCGTCCATGGACAGCACGCCCAGCTCGGCACTGAGTTTCTCGGCGGAGGACAGGTCCGGCAGCCCGGCGGAGGCGGTCTTCCGCCCACCGGCCAGGGGGAGTTGGCCGCCGCCCGCACCCCGGGCACCCCGATGCAGCTCGGTCAAGTGCAGTTGCAGATCACGGCGGTTGGCCCCGAATTCATCCAACGCACCCACCTGGGCGAGCCGTTGGGCGAGCGGACGGCTCGGTCGCGCCCGCTCCCAGAAGTCCAGCAGCGAGGCATACGGCTGCCCCTCCGCGATCCGCGCCGCCTCGGCCTCGCTGATGCCGTACACATCGGAGAGGGCCAGTCGCAGCCCCCAGACCTCCGATCCTGATCCGGATCCCCCCGATTCGGACACCAGTTCGATACGATGTGCGACCGCCGACCGGTTCACATCCAACGGCAGCACCGGCACCCCGCGCCGCCGCGCATCCGCCAGCAGCAGCCGCTTCGGATACATCCCGGGGTCGTGCGTGAGCAGCCCCGCATAGAAGGCGGCCGGATGATGCGCCTTCAGCCATGCCGACTGGTACGTCGGTACGGCGAAGGCGACCGCGTGCGCCTTGCAGAAGCCGTAACTGCCGAAGGCCTCGACGATCTCCCAGGTCCGCCGAATCGTTTCCGCGTCGTAGCCGTTGGCCGCCGCGTGCTGGGCGAACCACACCTTGATCCGCCCCTGCGACTCCGGGTCCGACAGCCCGCGCCGCACCCGGTCCGCCTCGCCGCGCCCGCAGCGGGTCATGATGGCGACGATGTCGATGATCTGCTCGTGGAAGACGACGACCCCGTACGTCCCCTTCAGCGGTTCCTCCAGGTCCGGGTGGGGGTAGCGGACCGGCGCCCGCCCGTGCCGCGCCTCGATGAACGGCCGCACCATGTCGGCGGCGACCGGACCGGGACGGAAGAGGGAGATGTCGACGACGAGGTCGTGGAAGGTGGCCGGCTGCAGCCGCCCCACCAGGTCCCGCTGGCCCGGCGACTCGATCTGGAAGCAGCCCAACGTCTCGGTGGAACGGATGAGTTGATATGTCGCCGGGTCGCCGCCCTCGACCGCGTCCAGGTCGATCCGCTCCCCCGTGGCCCGCTCCACCTCGGCGACCGCGTGCGCCATCGCCGACTGCATCCGCACACCCAGCACATCGAGTTTGAGCAGCCCGAGGTCCTCGACGTCGTCCTTGTCGAACTGCGACATGGGGAAGCCCTCGCCGCTGGTCGGCATGACCGGCGTACGGGAGAGGAGGGAGGCGTCGGAGAGCAGGACCCCGCAGGGGTGCATGGCGACTCCGCGCGGGAGGGCGTCGAGAGCCTCGACCAGCTCCCAGAGCCGTCCGTACCGCGCCCCTTCCCGCTGAAGCTCCCCCGCCAGTGCGCGCAGTTCGGGCAGTTCCTCCAGTGCCGCGCGGGCGTCGCGGGCGCGGATGTGCGGGAATGACTTGGCGATGCGGTCGATGTCGGCCGGGTCCATGGACAGAGCCGCGCCGACATCGCGGATCGCGTGGCGGACGCGGTACGTCTCCGGCATCGCGACCGTCGCGACCCGCTCCGTGCCGAACCGGTCGATGATCGCGCGGTAGACCTCCAGCCTGCGTGCGGACTCCACGTCGATGTCGATGTCGGGGAGCACGACCCGCTCCTTGGACAGGAAGCGCTCCATCAGCAGTCCGTGCTCGACCGGGTCGGCGTTCGCGATGCCGAGGAGGTGGTTGACCAGGGAGCCCGCGCCGGAGCCGCGGGCCGCGACCCGGATGCCCATGTCCCTTACGTCGTCCACGACTTGAGCGACCGTCAGGAAGTAGGAGGCGAAGCCGTGGTGGGCGATGATGTCCAGCTCCCGGTGCATCCGCTCCCAGTAGGCGCGCCTGCCGGAGTAGCCGTGCAGCATCATCCCGGCCGCCGCCCGTGAGGCCAGCGCCCGCTGGGCGGTGCGGCGGCCGGCGCCGACGAGGTGCGGCTCGGGGAAGTGGACGGCGCCCATGCCGAGGTCGTCCTCGGGGTCGACCAGGCACTCGGCGGCTGTCGCCTGCGTCTGCTCCAGCAGCCGGTGGGCGGTGTCGCGCCGGTAGCCCGCGGCCTCGACGATCCGCTCGGCGGCGTGCAGCATGTCGCCCGCGCCCTTGAGCCAGGCCTCGCCGGAGTCCAGTTCCTTCGTCGGGTCGACGGGGACCAGCCGGCGGGCGGCGTCCAGGACGTCGGCGACCGGGCCGAGGCCGGGGTCGGCGTAGCGGACGGCGTTGCTGAGCACCGGGCGGATGTGCTGCTCGGCGGCGAAGCCGACGGTGCGGGCGGCCAGGCGCAGGGAGCCGGGGCCGGTGCCCTTGCGGCCGTGCCAGACCGCTTCGAGGCGCAGGGCGTCGCCGTAGATCTCCCGCCAGGGGGCGAGCAGCTTGGCCGCGCGGTCGGGGCGGCCGGCGGCGAGGGCGCGGCCGACGTCGGAGGCGGGGCCGAGCAGGACGGTCAGGCCGTCGGCGGCGGGGGTCCCCCCGCTCGGGTGCGTCCGGGAGTGGGGGGTGTCGGTCCAGGGCAGCAGGGGCGGGCCCTCGGCGGAGTGCGCCGCGGTGACCAGGCGGCACAGGTCGGCCCAGCCGCGGGCGCCGTCCCGGGCGAGGAAGGTGACGCGGGGTGTCGACTCGTCGATGAAGGCACCGCCGCGTACGGGGGTGCGGCGCCTTTCCCGTCGTACGGGATCGTCCTCCCGCAGCCGGGCGGGCTGCTCCACCGCCAGTTCCGTACCGAACAGCGGGCGGATGCCCGCCTTGGCGCAGGCCTTGGCGAAGCGGACCGCGCCGGCGAGGGTGTCGCGGTCGGTGAGGGCGAGGGCGTCCATGCCCCGCTCGGAGGCGCGCTCGGCCAGCCGCTCCGGGTGCGAGGCGCCGTAGCGCAGGGAGAACCCGGAGACGGTGTGCAGATGGGTGAAGCCAGGCATCCGCACCTCCCGCTCTTGTCCGCCGTCGTCCGCAATCGAACATCAGTTCCCGACTGCCCCACCCCCACCATAGACCAAAAATCGAATGAGTGTGCGACAACCGTTCGGCCCTCCCCCACCTGCGGAAACGTCCGCCGCCCCGGACCGTGAGGACATGACGCAGAGGACCTTTCTCGCCGAGGTGAAGGACGCGGTCACCCCGCGCGCCACCCTGCTGGTCGTCGGCGTGATCGCCCTCCAGCTGCTGTTCATCGCCTCCTACGTGGGCGCGCTGCACGATCCGAAGCCCAAGGACGTGCCCTTCGGAGTCGTCGCGCCCAAGGCCGCGGCCGAACAGGCGGTGGCCCGGCTGGACAAGCTGCCCGGCTCGCCCTTCGACCCGCGTGTGGTGGCGGACGAGGCGACGGCGCGCGCGCAGATCCTGAACCGGGACATCGACGGCGCACTGATCGTCAACCCGGCCCGCACCACCGACACGCTCCTGGTCGCCAGCGGCGGCGGCACCGTTCTCGCGAACACCCTGGCGCAGTACCTCACCGTCCTGGAGGCCTCCCAGCAGCGGACCGTCCGGACGGTGGACGTGGCTCCGGCCTCGCCCCAGGACTTCGACGGGCTGACGTCCTTCTATCTGGTCGTGGGCTGGTGCGTCGGCGGCTATCTGTGCGCCTCGATCCTGGCGATCAGCACGGGCGCCCGGCCCGCCAACCCGCGCCGCGCGGTGATCCGGCTGGTCGTGATGGCGCTGGTCTCGATCGTCGGCGGGCTCGGCGGGGCGGTGATCGTGGGCCCGATCCTGGGCGCTCTGCCGGGCAGCGTGATGGCCTTGTGGGGGCTGGGCGCGCTGGTCACCTTTGCGGTCGGGGCGGCGACGCTCGGACTCCAGGGGATCTTCGGGATCGTCGGCATCGGTCTGGCGATCCTGCTCGTGGTGATCGCGGGCAACCCGAGCGCGGGCGGCGCCTTCCCGCTGCCGATGCTGCCGCCGTTCTGGAAGGCGATCGGGCCGGCGCTGCCGCCGGGGGCGGGGACCTGGGTGGCGCGCTCGATCGCCTACTTCGACGGCAACGACACGACCGACGCCCTGCTGGTGCTGTCGGCCTGGGCGGCGGCGGGCATCGCGGTCACGCTGGCGGCGGCGGTACTGCGCGAGAGGCGCGCGGGCGAGCCCCTGCCGACTCAGGTGCAGTAGCACTCCGGTACGCGAAAGTCCCGCCCCTCGCGCGCGGGGCGGGACCTTCACTCAACTTCACACAACTTCGAGCAACTTCTGCGGAGCCGGTGTGACGGTCAGCCGATCTCGGCGCCCTCGGCCGACAGCGCCTCGGTGACCGGCTGGAAGAAGGTCTCGCCGCCGGAGGTGCAGTCGCCGCTGCCGCCGGAGGTGAGGCCGATCGCCGCGTCGCCGTCGAAGAGCGAGCCGCCGCTGTCGCCGGGCTCGGCGCAGACGTCGGTCTGAATGAGACCGCTGACCGTGCCCTCCGAGTAGTTCACGGTGGCGTTCAGACCGGTGACCGTGCCGTCGTGCACCTGGGTGGTGGAGCCGCTGCGGGTCACCTTCTCGCCGACCGTGGCCTCGGCGGCGTGGGTGATGGACTGCGAGGAGCCGTCGTAGAGGTCGACCTCGCTCGGGTGGTCCACGTCGGCGGTGTACTTGACCAGGCCGAAGTCGTTGCCCGGGAACTGGGAGTCGGCGTTGGTGCCGATCTCGTTGCCGCTGGAGTCCGACCAGGTGGAGATGGCGTCGGTGCAGTGGCCGGCGGTGAGGAAGTACGCCTCGCCGCCCTTGGTCACGTTGAAGCCGAGCGAGCAGCGGCCGCCCGAGCCGGAGATGGCGTCGCCGCCCGCGATGAAGGGCTTGAACTCCCCCTTCGAGCGCTTGAGTTCGGCCTTGGCCCCGAGCCCGTCGACGACCTTGCTCAGCTTGGCCAGCTCGGCCTTCGAGACGGTCTTGTCGGCGGTGACGACGACCTTGTTGCTGACGGGGTCCGTCGCCCAGGACGTGCCCGGGATGGTGGCGTCCTTCGTCAGCGTCGTACGGGCGCTGTTGAGTTCGGCGAGGGAGTTCTCTACGACTCTGGCTTTGGCGCCGGCCGCCTCGACAGCCTTGGCGGCGGTCTCGTCGAGGACGTTCACGACGAGGCTCTTGGCCTTCGCGTCGTAATACGTTCCGGCCGCGTCGGTGCCGAGGTTCTTGCCGAGGGCCGAGGCGAGCTTTCCGGCCGCCGCGGCCGACAGGGTCTGGGGCGCGGAGGTCTTCGGGGCCTCGCTGGCGTTCGCAGTCTGGAATGTGACTCCCGCGGCGACCAGTGCGGCTATGCCCGCACCTACCACGGCTGCACGCCGCTTGGGTATGCGTCGGTGCTTCAACTCACGTCCTCCTGTGGGGGGTCGGTCCGGGAGGTTGTGGGGACCTCGCGAACCTGAAGGCGTTGAACAGCGCCTACTATCCCGAGGCCGACAGGGAGCACACAAGGGCGTCTTCAGGACGCGCGTAGAACAGGTTTTGCACGCCCCCTCATTTTTGACAGTCCACGGTCACCCCACGTCTTCGCTCTGCAAACACTGCGAGCAAGCGGTCCGTATGCACCGCGTAAGGTCTAGCCCTGTCCGAAATTCGACCCCTCGGGACCCGGATCCAAGCGGGGCACCGGAGGCGGCAGTTGCTCCTGCACCGGTTGCTCCTGCACCGGTTGCTGCTGCACCGGCTGCTGCGCGATCTGCTGAGGCTGGGGCGCCCCGGGCGACTGCTGTGCCCTCTCCAGGAACCGCAGCAACTCCACCGGGAACGGCAGGACGAGCGTGGAGTTCTTCTCGGCGGCGACCGCCACCACCGTCTGCAGCAGCCGCAGCTGCAGCGCGGCGGGCTGCTCGGACATCTGCTTGGCGGCCTCGGCGAGCTTCTTCGACGCCTGCAGTTCGGCGTCGGCGTTGATGACCCGCGCCCGCCGCTCGCGGTCGGCCTCGGCCTGCCGGGCCATGGAGCGCTTCATGGTCTCGGGCAGGGACACGTCCTTGATCTCGACGCGGTCGATCGTGACGCCCCACTCCACGGCCGGGCTGTCGATCATCAACTCCAGCCCCTGGTTGAGCTTTTCGCGGTTGGAGAGCAGATCGTCCAGCTCGCTCTTGCCGATGATGGACCTGAGCGAGGTCTGTGCCATCTGCGAGACCGCGAACCGGTAGTCCTCGACCCGGACGATCGCTTCGGCGGCCCCGGTCACCTTGAAGTAGACGACGGCGTCCACCCGCACCGTGACGTTGTCCCGGGTGATGCCCTCCTGCGCGGGCACGGGCATCGTCACGACCTGCATATTGACCTTCTGGAGCCGGTCCACGAACGGCACGATCATCGTGAACCCCGGCCCGCGCACCTCGTCGCGGAGCCTGCCGAGCCGGAACACCACGCCGCGTTCGTACTGTTTGACGACCCGTGCCGCCGCCATCGCATAAACCACACCGGCGGACGCAAGCGTCACTCCCGCCGCCACCAGCGCCTCGACCATGCCGGCCCCCAGGAGACTGAGCCCTACCTGTCTCTGTCTGTACTCCGAAGGTAACTCCGTCACCCGGACAAGAGGGAGCCCCCGCACACCAGTTGTGTGCGGGGGCCACTCTCAGGAAGCGTCGAGCGTCAGCCGATGCTCACGCCGTAGTGGCTCAGAGCCGCGGTGACCGGCTGGAAGAAGGTCGTACCGCCGGAGGTGCAGTCGCCGCTGCCGCCGGAGGTCAGACCGTAGGCCACGCTGCCGCCGTAGAGCGGACCGCCGCTGTCGCCGCCCTCGGCGCAGACCGTGGTCTGGATCAGGCCGTAGACGACGTCGCCGCTGCCGTAGTTGACGGTGGCGTTCAGTGCGGTGACCCGGCCGCTGTGTGTGCCGGTGGTGGAGCCGCGGCGGTACACCGTCGTACCGACGCTCGGGGTGGCCGCGCTGGAGATCGTCTGGTTGCCGACCGTGCTCGGGTGCGAGATGGACGAGTTGGTGTAGCGCACCAACGCGTAGTCACTGCCCGGGAAGGTGTAGCCGACGTTGGTGCCCAGCGTCGTGGTGTGGCCGGAGTTGGAGTACCAGGTGGAGGCGACCTGGCCGCAGTGGCCGGCGGTCAGGAAGTAGTAGGTGCTCCCGCTGTGCACGTTGAAGCCGAGGGAGCAGCGGTACTGGCCGCCGTAGATGGCGTCGCCGCCGCTGATCAGCGGCTTGAACTGGCCGGACGTGCGCTTGATGGCGAGGGCGCCGGAGTTGGCGCCGGCCTGGCGCTCGATCTTCGCGATCTCGGCCTTGGAGACCGTGCTGTCGACGGTGACGACAACGCGGTTGGTCTTGCTGTCGACGGCCCAGGCGGTGCCCGGGACGTTCGCCTTGAGCACCGAGGCATTGGCGCTCTTCAGCTGGGCCGTGCTGAAGGGTGTGGCGGTGGACGCGTTCGCGCTGGGGACCGCGATCGCGGCGGCGGCCACGAGACCGGTGGTGACGGCGATCAGCCGGGTCCGTCTCGCAATACCGCTGCGGGGGGTGGTGCGCTTGATCCTCACGTTCGTTCCTCCCAAGGGGAAGTCAGTGGGCCCGCGTGGGGTCGGGGCCCGTGAGGCGCAGCCAGGGCTCTGATCATCCGGATTCCGGACACGCCGTGCCCCTGACAAGCGCTTGCCGGGAGTATTCGGCCGAACGACCGGTAGACGCAAGGGGGCCTTTCGGCCGTCAACCTTTGGATCAACTATGCTTTTTGGCCACCCGTGCCCTGGTTCAGACCAGGTTGCGCTCACCCGCCTCGACAGCGACGTCCAGCGTGTTCCCCGGCGGCGGAAAAGGGCAGATGAAGTGGTCCGCGAAGGCGCACGGCGGCAGCACGGCGCGGTTGAGGTCGACCGTCGTACGGCCCTCGGCATCGGGGGCCTGCGGGTAGAGAAACCGGAAGCAGAAACTTCCGTCCCCGCTGGTCGTATCGGCGAAGACGGCCCACAGCACATCGCCTTGGATCGCGACCTGGAGGGTGAGGTCCTGTCCGTCGAGAGTGAAGGCCAGTTCGCCGGCGAGTCCCAGCCCGCGTCCGCGTCCGTCCGCGTTCTTCACGCGTACGGTGCGGTCCTCGCCGTACGGTGTGAAGCGCCCCGGCACCGACCAGCGCGGATCGTAGGGCGTGGCCTCGATCCCGCGGAAGGCGCGCCGCGCCTGCGACGCCGGATCGAAGTCCCGCACACCCCAGACCCCTTCGCGGACGAGCACGACCAGCCGCCGCTCGCCGTGGGCGACCCGGGCCGCGTCCACCGCTGCGGAGTCGGCCGTGAGCCGAACCGCGCCGTCGAGGGGCTGCCCGTCCACGGTCAGACCATCGGCGGCCACGGCGGTCAGCACCACACCCTCGCCGTCGGCCGCCCAGATCCCGGGAATGTCCGGAAGTCGCCCGTCCGGATGGTCCTCGAACCAGTGCGTACCGGTCAGCGCAAGCGGCCCGTAGGGCGCCGACACCGTCTCGACGCGGCGCTCCTGCCACTTCTTCCACTCATCGCACGCATCCGAAGTCATGTCAGCCCCTCCATACCGGGTCGGGCAACCCGAGATGTGAGCGCAGAGTGGCGCCCTGGTATTCCGTGCGGAACACACCCCGCTCCTGGAGCAGCGGCACCACCCGGTCCACGAACTCGTCGAGCCCGCTCGGGGTGATCACCGGCTGGACGATGAAACCGTCGGCGGCGTCCTTCTGCACGAACTCGTCGAGCTCGGCGGCGACGGCCTCGGGAGTGCCGATGAAGGACTGCCGGGCGCCCGCCTCGATCACGGTCTGCCGGATGGACAGCCCCTTCTCCTTCGACAGCGCCCGCCACTTCTCGGCGATCGCGACGGTGTCGCCGCGCCGGGTGCGCCCCTGGGTGATCCCCGAGTCCGCCACCGGGTCGATCTCGGGGAGCGGCCCGTCGGGGTCGTACGACGACAGGTCGACGCCCCAGATCTGCTCCAGGGCGAGGATCGCGTTCTGCGGGGAGACCTGCTGCCGCCGGATCTCGGCGGCCCTGTCCTGTGCCTCGGCGGCGGTGTCCCCGAGGACGACCGTGACGCCGGGCATGATCTTCAAGTCCCCAGGATTACGGCCGTACTTGGCCAGCCTCCGCTTCACATCGGCGTAGAAGGAGCGCCCCGCCGCCAGCGAGCCGTGCCGCGTGAAGACGACGTCGGCCGTGGCCGCGGCGAACTCCCGACCCTCGTCCGAGTCACCTGCCTGAATGACGACCGGGTGCCCCTGCGGCGAGCGCGGCAGCGTGAACTCGCCCGCGATGTCGAAGTGTTCCCCGCGATGCGCAAAGGGCCGGGGGACGCCGTCCGGGGTCCACGAGTCCCACAACTGCCTTGCCGTGGCGACGAATTCGGCGGCCCGCGTGTACCGGTCGGCCCGGTCGAGGAAGCCGCCGCGCCGGAAGTTCTCCCCGGTGAAGGCGTCCGAGGAGGTCACCACGTTCCAGGCCGCCCGGCCGCCGCTGAGGTGGTCCAACGTGGCCAGCCTGCGGGCGAGCTCGTACGGCTCGTTGAAGGTCGCGCTGACCGTGGCCGCGAGCCCGAGGTGTTCCGTCACGGCGGCGAGCGCGTTGAGCACGGTGAGCGACTCGGGCCGCCCCACCACGTCCAAGTCGTGGATACGGCCCTTGTGTTCACGCAGCCGCAGCCCCTCCGCGAGGAAGAAGAAGTCGAACAGGCCACGTTCGGCGGTGCGGGCCAGATGCTCGAAGGACGAGAAGTCGATCTGCGACTTCGAGCGCGGATCGGCCCATACGGTGGTGTTGTTGACGCCGGGGAAGTGCGCGGCGAGATGGATCTTTTTGAGCGACGTACGAGGCCGTACCGTCATGACGCTCCCCCTGTCACGGCGTACTGGTTGGCGGGCCTGGCGAGCCCCAGGTGCTCCCTGAGGGTGCTGCCGGGGTAGAAGGTGCGGAACAGGCCGCGGTGCTGGAGCAGGGCCACCGTGCCGTTGACGAGTCGCTCCAGGTCACGGCGCGGCTCGGTGGGCGTGAGGTGGAATCCGTCGACGATGCCGTCCGCGTGCCAGATGGCGATCAGTTCGGCGAGGTCCACCGGGCCGCCCCGGTACAGCGGGCCCTGCACGGTCTGCCGGGGGCCGCCCCCGCCATGGCCCGGCTCGGCCGCGTGCTCGCCGTCGCCGAGGTCGACGAGGAGACTCGCGAGGACGCGCAGGGTGTCGGGGTTGCGCCCGAACTCCGCGGCGGTCCGACGGAGTTGGTCCCGTACGGCGGCGGCCTGCGCGGGGCTGGCGGCCCGTACGAGGGCCACGTCGGCGTACCGGGCGGCGGTGCGCCGGGCGTGTCCCTCGGTGGCGTCGACCACGCGGACGGGACGGCCCTGTGGGGGGCGCGGCACGATCGAGGGACCCTTCACCGAGAAGCCGGCGCCGGTGAAGTCGACGTGGTGCAGCTTGTCCCGGTCGACGAAGCGGCCGGTCGCCCGGTCCCGTATCTCGGCGTCGTCCTCCCAGCTGTCCCACAGCCTGGCGGCCACGTCGGCGACTTCACCGGCCTCGTGCCACAGCTCGTCGGCGGGTGCGGCATACCGGCGGCCGAAGAGACGGGCCTCGCCCTCGGTGGTGGACACGTCGATCCGCCAGCCGGCCCGGCCGCGGCTGACCCAGTCGAGGGTGGCGACGGCGGCCTGGACGTGGAAGGGCTCGGTGTGTGTGGTGGTGACGGTGGGGACCAGGCCGATGCGGTCGGTGGCGGGCGCGACGCGGGACAGCACGGCGAGCGCGTCGGGGCCGGGCCGGGCGAAGGTGTCGTCCAGCGTGACGAAGTCCAGGCCGCCGCGCTCGGCGAGCCGCGCGAGGTCGACGTAGGAGCCGGCGTCGTAGGCGGAGGATTGGTCGACAGCAGCAGAGAGATGCAACATCACAGCACCTTTGAGAGAAACGCCCGCGTGCGGTCGTGTTGCGGGTTGTCCAGTACGTCCGCCGGTGTGCCCTGCTCGACGATCCGCCCGCCGTCCATGAAGACAACGGTGTCGGCGACCTCGCGAGCGAAGCCGATCTCATGCGTGACCACGATCATCGTGGTGCCCTGATGGGCCAAGTCCCTTAGGACGTCGAGGACTTCACCGACCAGCTCGGGGTCGAGCGCGGAGGTCGGTTCGTCGAACAGCAGCAGCTTGGGCTCCAGGGCGAGTGCCCGTGCGATGGCGACGCGCTGCTGTTGTCCGCCGGACAGCTGCCGGGGGTAGGCGTCGGTCTTGTCGGCGAGACCGACCCGGTCGAGCAGCCGGCGCGCGGTCTCGACGGCCTCCTTTCGCGGCCGTCGCAACGCCGAGACCGGTGCTTCGATGACGTTGTCCAGCACGGTGAGGTGCGGGAAGAGATTGAAGTTCTGGAAGACGAACCCGATCCGCGTCCGCTGCTTGAGCACCTCCCGCTCGGGCAGTTCGTGCAGCTTGTCGCCGGAGCGCCGGTAGCCGATCAGCGTGCCGTCCACGCTGATCGCGCCATGGTCCACCTTCTCCAGGTGGTTGATGGTGCGCAGCAGCGTCGACTTGCCGGAGCCGGACGGGCCGAGGACGACGGTGACCTGACCGGTACGCACCTCCAGATCGATGCCCTTGAGGACCTCCAGCGAGCCGAAGCTCTTGTGGACGGATCTGATGTCGACCATGACGCTCATCGCGGGGTTCCTTGAAGTCGAGGGGTTTCGTGGAGGGGATTCATGCGGCTTGAGGGGTTCATGAGGCTCTCAAGGGGTTCATGAGGCCGCATCGGAGACGACGGCGCGCAGAAAGACCAGTGCGGCCCGTGCCGTCGCGTCGTTCTGCCGGAACGCGGGTCCGCCGGTGCGCGGCCGGGTGAAGGCACCGGGTGTGCGGCCGTCGGTGTAGGGCCCGAGCGCGAACCGCCGGGGATGCGGCCGCCCGGCCCGGTCGAGGAGCCGCCCGTCGGCGGGGTCCACCCGGAGCAGCCCGTCGGGGGTCTCGGCGGCGCCGTCTGCGTGCAGTTCGCGCAGCAGGGTGTCGCGGGCCCGTCCGACGGTGGGCTCGGGCAGCCGCGCCTCGACCAGTGCCCGTGCCTCGACGAAGGAGTCCGGCACGGTGGCGCTCGACGCCCGGAACACCCCGCCCTCGGCGCCGACGGTCATGTCGGCGCCGAGGAACTTCAGGACACCGGCACGGGACAGCGCCAGCATCTGCCGCAGCCGCGGCCCGGGCGGCCCGGACGCCAGATAGCTGAAGAAACCGTGCCACCAGGGACCGATGCCACCGAGCCGGACCAGCTGGCCGTAGACGGAGAGCAGCCCGAGGAACACCGCCAAGTCCGGGCTGTAGTCAGGATCATGACTCCTGCTCAGGTCCTGCTCGACATAACCGTGCAGCCCCTCCTGGAACTCCTCGAACGAGCCGTACCGCACCCCGTCAAGCGGGCGGTCCAGCGCGTCCAGGTCGAGCCGGTCGGCGGGGTCGGGCACGGCGGACGCCACGAGCGCCTCCCGCTCGGCCGCGTCGGACGCGGCCGCGTACTTCTCCTCGAAGGTGCTCCAGTCGACGCCCGTCCGCTCCGGATGCACGGTGAACAGCCGGTGGTAGTGGGCAAACCCCAGCTCCTTCTCCACCAGCGGCCACACATCCCGCCGGAAGTCGAACCCCTCGGGCCGGGCGAGCAGCGCGTCCACCTCGGGCGGCCCGAAGAACCTCGGCAGCGGCGGCCGTTCACCACTCCAGTCGTAGCCGATCTTCGAGTGGTACGGCACTCCGCGCCGCGAACCGACGTACAGCACCGGCTCCTGCCCCGACGGCACATAGGTGTCACCCTCGTACCGCCCGCCCCGCCCCTCGGTCAGCAGCACCATCAGATCGACGAAGGCGAGCCCGAACCCGCGCACGAGGACGGGTTCGCCGGCCCTCAGCGCGGACAGATCACTGTCGGCGGTGAAGTCGGGCGGCAGGTGCACCAGGCCGTGCGTCTTCGCATACGCGGCCAACTCCTCCTGATGGTCGTCGAGTTCGGCGTCGAGATGGCCGAGCGCGAGCACGACGAGATCGGCGAGGAGCGGGCGCGGCCGGCCCTCCAGCCACACCTGCTGACGGCCCTCGCGCGAGCCGCTGACCCGCACGGCCCGCCGCGGATGATGGTGGACGGTGACGTCCGGGGGCAGGGCGGCGACAGCCTGTTCATGCACCCAGCGGAGATAGGCCCCCTGGAGTTGCCGGTCCGCAAAGGTACGGCCGTCGATGCCGGCCCACTCGTGCAGCGTGGGCCCCTCCCGCACCGGGCCCTCCATGGCCACCGTCTCGTCGGTGAACATCGTGACGTCCTCGGCGTGGGAGTTCATCCACAGCAGCGGCGACTGGGCGGCACGCCAGATCCGACCGGCGCCCGGCTGATGGGGGTCGACGAGATGGATGTCGAGGCCCGAACCGGCGTACAGGTCGGGCGCGTTGGCGGCGATCCGCTCGATGAGACCGGTCCCCCGCGGACCGGCCCCGACGATCACCAGGGAAGGCCTCATCGCGCGCGCTCCGAACCGCGGGCGTAGTGCTTCTCCACGTAGTACTGGCCGATGCCGAGCACCGAGGTGACGACGGTGTACCAGAGGGTGGCCACCATCAGCAGCGGAATGACCTGGTAAGTGCGGTGATAGATCAGCTGCGCCGAGAAGAGCAGGTCGTTGACCGCGATGACGCTGACGATGGAGGTGCCCTTGAGGGTGCCGATCAGCATGTTCCCGGCGGGCGGCACGATGGAGCGCATCGCCTGCGGCAGCACGATCCGCCGCCGGCGCCGCCACCGGCTCAGTCCGAGCGCCTGGGCGGCCTCGATCTGCCCCCGGTCGACGGACAGGATGCCGCCGCGCACGACCTCGGCGGCATACGCGGCTTCGTGCAGCGTCAGCCCGACGATGGCGACCTCGACCGGCCCGAGCAGATTGACGGTCCGCACCCCGAACAGCTCCGGGTACAGGGCTCCGATGTTGAACCACAACAACAGCTGCACCAGGATCGGAATCGACCGGAAGAGCCAGACATACCCCCAACTCACCGCCCTCAGCACGGGGTTGGCGGACAGCCGGAACGCGGCAAGCAGCGTGCCCAGCGCAAACCCGAGCACCATCACGACGGCGGTCAGCCACAGCGTGAGCCACAGGCCGCGCAGCACGGAGTCCGAGGTGAAGTAGTCGGCGACGACGTCCCACTGGAACGCCCTGTTGCGCAGTACGGAGTTGACGACGAGCCCGAGAAGCACCAGGACGACGACAGCGGCGCCCCACTGCCCGAACCGGCGCTGCGGAACGATCCGTAGCGAGTCGGCGCGCTCCGGCATCTCCGGTGCGGCGGGAATTTTGGCGAGGGTGTCGGAAGACATGGGAAGGCTCCGTGACGTTGGTAGAACGTCGAACACGGGTGGGTGCCTTCACACGGACGCACAGCGCGGTGCACGGTGCGATACGGCCGAGCCCCTCAGCAGGGCCGTCCATCGACTGTACGGGGCCGTTTCCCCTCACTGTCAAGGCTGTCCGGGATGTGAGCCGCACGTCTCAAGTCAGTTGACGCAGAACCGGATGCCTGTTCCACTTGGCCCATGCATCCACAGCAGTGCCTGGTCACGCGCTCCCACATCGACTTCGGTCGAGTGTGGTCCTGTTCCTGTTGAGCCGACCTCACTGCGCGCCCTGACCGGGCGCTCTTCGCGTTCTCCCTTTTCGCCTTCACACGCGCACCCCTCCCCTCGCGTTCTTTCGCTCCTTTTCGCTGCTTTCTGCTTCCAGGAGACCGCACACGATGCGCACGTTCACGCGTACCCATAGACGGCTTTTTGCGTCTTTCACCCTGATTACCTCGGCCACTCTGCTGCTCACCGCATGCGGCTCGGGTTCGGACGACTCGACCGGTACTGCGGGCACCTCGGCAAAGGCCGACAAAATCCCCACGACGGACGTGGTCTCCGGCATCCCCAAGGACGCGGCGTCCGCAAAACTCCTCCCGCCCGGCACAACAAGCCTCACCGTCGCCTACAGCGTGGGCGGCACCCCGCCCGGCACCACCTACCTGGACGACGGCAAAACCCTGACCGGCCAGGACGTCGACTTCGCCGAAGCGGTCGCGAAGGTGCTCGGCCTCGGGCTCAAGTCCGAACAGGCCGGCTTCGAGGCGATCCTGCCGGCCCTCGACAGCGGCAAGTACGACTTCGGCGCAAGCAACTTCGGCGTCACGGACGAACGCCGCAAGACCATCGACTTCGTCACCTACATCAACGACGGCCAGGGTTTCGCCACCCGCAAGGACAGCAAGCTGTCCAAGGTCACGGACCTCAAGCAGCTGTGCGGCCTGAACGTGGCAACGGGCGCGGGCACGACCTTCGAAGCCACGCTGGAGGAGAACAAGAAGGTCTGCACGACCGCCGGCAAGAAACCGTACGAGGTGCAGACCTACAGCGAGACCGGCGCCATCTGGTCCTCCCTCCAGCAGGGCCGCAGCGACGTGGTGATGTCCACGATCAACGGCCTGCGTTACGCCGTGGCCCACCAGCAGGGCGTGAAGTTCCTCAACGAATACCACCGCCTGGACGTAGGCTTCGCCTTCAAGAAGGGCACCCCCCTGGCCCCCGCCTTCCAGTCGGCGGTGAACAAGCTGATAGCAGACGGCACATACGAGAAGATCCTGAAGAAGTGGGGAACGACGGGCTCGGCGATCAAGAAGTCCCAGATCTCACCCCCGGAGCTGAGGAGCTAGGGGTTGGCTTTCAGGGGCGCGGGGAACTGCGCGAGCAACCACAACGAACCCGCACACGCTAACGCACCAAAGCCACCCGCCTCTTAGGCGCAGCCCCCCGCACACCAATCACCCGATCCATCAACGCCCCCAGAACATCCCGCACAGACCCCCGCTCCCGAGCGTCACACTCCACCACCGGCACATCCCCACCCAACCCCAACGCCTCCCGAACTTCCTCCAGTTCAAACCGCTCCGCACCGTCAAAGCGATTCACCGCAAGGACAAAAGGCGCCCCCTGCGACTCGAAGTAATCAACGGCCGGAAAACACTCCTCGATCCGCCGGGTGTCCGCGAGGACAACCGTCCCCAGTGCCCCCTCCACCAGGTCGTCCCACAAGAACGAGAACCGATCCTGCCCGGGCGTCCCGAACAGATACAGCGCGATCGTCGGATCAAGAGTGATCCGCCCGAAATCCAGCGCAACGGTCGTGGTCGTCTTCGACTCGACCCCTTCGAGCGAGTCGACCCCCACGGAAACCTGCGTCATCGCGGCCTCCGTGTCCAGCGGTTCGATCTCCGAGATCGCCCCGATGAACGTGGTCTTGCCGACGCCGAGTCCGCCGCTCACCACGATCTTCACGGCGAGCGGCACGATCCTGTCAGAGCGCCCGGACATGATCCCTGATCCTTTCGAGCATCTGGAGTGGCAGCTCCTCGGGTTCCCGGCAGTCGAGCCGGCCGGCGACGACGAGGTCGGACACGAGCACCTTGGCGACGCCCAGCGGGACACCGACCCGCGACGCCACCTCCGCAACCGTCGTCGGCTGCTCGCACACCGCGACGATGTGCCGGCGCTCGAACGTCAGCGACTCGTCGGGCACGCCGACGGCGACGACCAGCGTCTCCAGCCGCAGGCCGGCCCGGAGCGGCTCGGCCCGGCCGCCGGTGATGATGAACGGCCGGATGAACGTCGTGTCCTCAACAGGCTCTACGTCCATGGGCTCTTCGCCGTTCATCGCGGCAACGCCTGCCGCAGATCGGCGATGAGGGTCGGCGTGAGCAGATCGCCCGCCCGCTCGGCGAGTACCGCCATCTCGTAGCCGACGAGCCCCAGTTCACCACTGCTGTCGGCCAGAACCCCGAGACAGCTGCCGTCGCGGATCGCGGAGACGAGCAGGAAACCCCGTCCCATCTCGATCATGATGAGCTTGACCCCGTCGAAGCCGTACCGCTTGGACGCGCTGCGCGCCAGGCTGCTGAGCCCCGAGACGATCGCGGAGAGATGGTCGGCCTCGGTCCGCCCGAGCCCGTCGGACACGGCGATCAGCAGTCCGTCGGAGGAGACGGCGACCGCGTCCCGTACCCCGTCGGTGCTCTTGACGAAGTTGGCCAGCAGCCAGTTGAAGGTCCCCGAGTCGCTATGGGCGTCGACGGCGGTCACTTGGCGTCACCCTTTTTCTGCTCGGCGCCCTTCTGCTTCTCCTTCTCCACGCTGATCCCGCCCCGCATATGGGCGCTGCGCAGGGTGGAGAGCATCCCGGAGATCTCCTCGGGGCTGCGGTCGGGCGTGGCCTCGGCGGGAGCCGGCCGCTCCGGCCGGTCCGTCTCGCTGACGGCATCCGAAATCGCGCTGCGCTGCGGCCGCTTGACGAGCCCGTTACGGGTACGGGCGGCAGAGTTGCCTTTCCCACCCGCGCTCTTGCTTTCGCCCACCTCTGTGCTGCCTTTCACCTCGGCCGCGACCGTGACGAGCTCCTCGGCGGGCGCCGGCTCCTCCTTGCGCGGAGCGGGAACCACCGGCTTGTCCCCGCTCTGCTGCTGCGCAGCCTCCGTCAGCAGCGACACCGGAATCAGCACCCGGGCGACCACTCCGGCCGCCGGCCCTTCGCCGAGCCGTACCTCGATACCGCACTTGCGGGCGAGCGCGCCGACCACGAAGTGGCCCAGGAACCGGGTCGGTTCGGCCATGAAACTGGCCGTGCCGGACAGTCGTACGTTCGCCTCGGCGAGCGCCTGGGTGTCCATGCCGAGCCCGTGGTCGACGATCGCGACGAGATAGCCGGCGCTGGTGCGCCGACCCTCGATCTCCACGTCGGAGTCCGGCGGTGAGTAGCTCAGCGCGTTCTCGATCAACTCGGCGAGCAGATGGGCGACTTCGGCGACGACGGAGCCGCTGATGTGCGCGGGTTCGATCCGGCGCAGGGTGACCCGGCGGTACTCCTCGACCTCGGCGAGCGAGGCGCGCAGGACGTCGGTGACGGCCAGCGGGGTGGCCCAGGGACGGGGGCCGGCCTCGCCCGCCAGCACCAGCAGGCTCTCGGCGTTGCGACGCATACGCGTGGCGAGGTGGTCCAGTTCGAAGAGGTTGGCGAGGGTGGCCGGGTCGGCGTCCTCGTGCTCCAGCTTGTTGATGAAGCTGATCTGACGGCGTACCAGGTTCTGGTTGCGGCGGCCGAGGCTGACCAGCGAGTCGGTGGCGTTGCGGCGCAGCACGGCCTGTTCGGTCGCGAGGTCGAAGGCGGCCCGCTGGACGCGGTCGAACGCCTCGGCGACGTCCCGGACTTCGGCGCCGGCCCTGTGGGTCACGGTGAGCGAGGCGGGCGGCTCGGGACTCTCCCCGGAGCTCGCGTCCTGTACGGCGGCGACGGCGCGCGGCAGTCGCTCACCGGCCACCTCCCGTGCCTGCTGGGCAAGTTCGGCGAGCGGCGCGGAGACGGACCGTACGCAGTCGAGGGCGAGCGCACCGAGAGCGCCGACGGTGCCGAGGGCGAGCAGCACGAACAGCAGCAGATCCCGCTGGGCGGTGCTCTCCAGTGCGGCGGCGCGGTTCTCGACGTCGGCGCCGAGCGAGATCTGCACCGCCCGCAGCCCGTTGATGGTGGAGGTCGTGGTGTCCCACCAGGCCATGGGCGGGAGGTCGGACGGGTCCAGCCTGCCGTCGCCGTGCACGGCGACGCTCTCGTAGGCCAGCATGCGCTCCGCGTCCGGAGTGGTCAGGGCCTCGTCCAGGCGCCGTTCCTGGGCGGCGGTCGCCGAGCGCGGGAAGGCGGCGAGGGCGGCCTGGCGGCCGGCCCGGATCTGCAGGAAGCGGCTGTAGTCGTCGCCGCGGAACCTGCCGCCGGAGGCGCGCACCGAGCCGAGCACGATGGCGCGTTCCTCGCCGGTGAACTCCTTGGCATTGCCGAGGACTTGGAGCGCCTGGTAGGCGTCGCGCAGGGTCCCGTCGCGCACCGCGTCGAGGCCGAGGTCGAGCCGGTCGAGGACGGTGATCGTGGTGGTGAAGTAGTCGAAGGTGTCCTTCACCACGCCGGTCCCGTCGTCGGCGTCCCTGCGGATGCCGGCGAGACCGTCGAGCCGCCCGAGGGACTCGCGCACGGAGCCGGCGGCCGCGTCGTCGCGCCCCTTCAGCGCCTTGTCGAGCTCGGCGCGCGCGGTGTCGGTGGCCTTGCGCTGGGCGGGCAGCCGGGCCTTGAACTGCCCGACTCCGCCCACGTATCCGGTGGTGAGGCCGCGCTCCTTCTGCAGCTCGTGGACCAGGCCCTGGAGGGTGATCTCCAGCCGTGCGTTCCTGTCGGTGGCGGATGCGTTGCGGTAGGCGGAGATCTGCTGGGCGGTCGCGACGCCGAGCAGCGCCAGCAGGACCGCAAGGGCGAGGATCAGGATCCGCAGCAGCCTGGTGCGAATGGAGGTGGTCGCTTTTGCTGTGACGTCCACTGAAGTGCCTTATGTGGGTGGCGAGTTGGGGCAGGGGGAAATGGTTCTACTTCCGCCCAACGACCTTTCGGGGCACCGGTCACCAGATCATGTTCTTCTTTTACGCCGCGGACACAGGATCTTCGGGAAGCGCCAGGTGGTCACTGAGCACGGCGCATTCCGTATACGACACCTGCGGTAACCGGACCAGCAGCCGCAGTCGCAGCCGTCACACCCATCACAGCAGTCGCGGACAGGGTCCCGTTCACCCGAACGCACCACCCGTCACCCAAACGCCGTGAAGAATCATATTTCACTCACAGTCAGCATCCGCGTACAGCAAGACCCTTGGGGGACGCGGGCTCTCGACGGATTCGCTCTGCACCAGTACCGTCACAAACCCCCCGTGCGGCGTCTATCCACTTGGCGCGCCAACCGCATCATGGATGACCATAGGGATGCGGAAAGCAAGAAGGACCGCTGTGAGAGGAGGCGTCCATGGGATCGGTACGCAAGGCAAGTGCCTGGCTTGGCCTCGTTGACGACAACGATGACGAGCGTTACTACGACGACGACTACTCCGAAGGGACCGAGCAGCCCGGGGATGCCTGGGTCACCGACCCTCGGGTGAAGGTGGCCTCGGAGGCCGCCGAGGAGAAGGACCGTCGTATCGGCACGGTGACCCCGGACAGCTTCCGGGACGCCCGCGCCATCGGCGAGCTGTTCCGTGAGGGCGTCCCGGTCATCGTGAACCTGACGGCCATGGAGGCGTCCGACGCCAAGCGCGTCGTCGACTTCGCGGCGGGGCTCATCTTCGGTCTGCGCGGTTCGATCGACCGCGTCTCCAACCGCGTGTTCCTGCTGACGCCCGCCGACACGGAAATCGTCAGCGGGGAGCCGGCGCAGCGCCGTTCGGACGGTTTCTTCAACCAGAGCTGAGGCAGGGCCGCTCACCGGCCCTGCCCCCGCGCAGGGTTTACCGGAAGGCGTCGAGTCCGGTGAGCGCCTTGCCCAGTACGAGCTGGTGCATCTCGACGGTGCCTTCGTACGTCAGCACCGACTCGAGGTTGGTCGCGTGCCGCATGACGGGGTATTCGAGCGAGATCCCGTTGGCGCCGAGGATGGTCCGTGACGTACGGCAGATCTCGATCGCCTCTCGTACGTTGTTGAGCTTGCCGAAGCTGACCTGCTCGGGACGCAGGCGGCCGGCGTCCATGCGCCGCCCCAGATGGTGGGCGAGCAGAATCCCCTTGTGCAGTTCGACCGCCATGTCGGCGAGTTTGGCCTGGGTGAGCTGGAATCCCCCGATGGGCCGCCCGAACTGCTCCCGTGACTTCGCATAGTCGACGGCGGCCTCGAAACAGCTGCGGGCCGCGCCCATGGCTCCCCACACGATGCCGTAGCGGGCGTGCGAGAGACAGCTGAGCGGTCCCTTGAGGCCGACGACCTCCGGCAGTACGGCATCGGCGGGCAACCGTACGTCGTCGAGGACGAGTTCGCTGGTGACGCTGGCCCGCAGGGACCACTTGTGCTTGATCTCCGGCGCGGAGAACCCGGCGCTGTCGGTGGGCACGACGAATCCGCGGATCCCGTCCTCCGTCTGGGCCCACACCACGGCGACGGCTGCCACGGACCCGTTGGTGATCCACATCTTCCGCCCGTTGAGGACCCAGTCGCCGCCGTCCCGCTTGGCGTGCGTCCGCATCGAGGCGGGGTCGGACCCGTGATCGGGCTCGGTCAGCCCGAAGCACCCGATGGCCTCGCCGGCGGCCATACGAGGAAGCCAGTGCTGCTTCTGCTCCTCGCTCCCGAACCGGTGGATGGCGTACATGGCAAGGGACCCCTGCACGGACACAAGGGACCGGATCCCGGAGTCGGCAGCCTCCAACTCCAGGCAGGCAAGCCCGTATTGCACAGCGCTGGCCCCCGCACACCCGTACCCACTGAGCGACATACCGAGGGCACCGATGCCACCGAGTTCACGGGCGAGCTCCCGGATCTGAGGCAGCTCACCCTTCTCGTACCAGTCGGCGATGTACGGCAGAACGCGGTCGGCCGCCCAGGCGCGCACGGTGTCACGGACGGCCAGATCCTCGGGTTCCAGCAGGTCGTCGATGCCGAGGGGATCGGCCGGGTCAAACGGGGGCAGTTTCGAGGACGCAGACATAGGACCCTCCGGCACGCACGAAAAACTAGCACCGCTAGTCAGGACTCTGGCCCGACGTTACGGTGCAGTGTCGCCTACGTCCAGTGTCACGCCCCCAAAGGGGCGCGGGGAACTGCGCGACCAGCCACGATGGCGCCGCAGACAAGGAAGGACAGTCAGGCCGAGACCCGGGAGTCCGCAACTTCCCGAGGCGCGGGCAGCTCCACCGGCGCCGCAGGCTCCCCGCAGTGCATGACCCGCGGCAACCGCAACGCCATCACCGCACCCAACAGCAACAGCACCGCGCTGACCAGCAGCGTCACATGCAGCCCGTGCACAAAGGAGTCCCGCGCGGCCCGCCGCAGGGCCACCCCGACGGGCCCGCCCAGCTGTGCGGCAACCTGGTACGCCTCGCCCAGCGAATGCCCCGCCGAGGCCGAGGCCGACGCCGGGACACCGGGAACGGACGACAGCCCCGGCGCGTACGCCGCGTTCATCACGCTCCCGAGCAGCGCTATACCGATCCCCGCCCCCAGTTGGTAGGAGGTCTCGCCGATCGCCGCCGCCCCACCGGCCTGCGCGGGCGGAGCCTCGCTCAGCATCGACTCGTACGCCCCGAAGAGCGTCGTCTCCAGGCCGAAGCCCAGCAGCAGGAACGCGGCCACCATCAGCCCCGCGTTGTCCGTCCCGCCCATCACGGTCAGCAGCACCACGGCCCCGGCCGTCAGGCAGAACCCGAAGCACACCATCCGGCGCGGGCCGAAGCGGCGCAGCAGCCGCGCCCCCGCCAGTCCCGCCGCCATCGCCGCGAACGTCAGCGGCAGCAGTCGTAGCCCCGTCTCCAGCGGCGACAGCCCCAGCACCAGCTGCAGATACTGCGCCGCGATCAGCTCAAGACCCACCAGCGCGAGCATCGCCAGCACGATGCAGCCCACGGCGGTGCTGAACGCGGGACGGGCGAACATCCCCAGGTCCACGAGCGGGTGCGTACGGCGCCGCTGACGTCGTACGAAAAGGACGAGCAGCACCGCGCCCACGAGCAGCGGCACCACGGTGAAACCGCCCGGCTCGCCGCCGCCCAGCCGCTTCACGCCCAGCACAACACCGAACAGCCCGGCCGCGGCCATGAGTGCACCGACCACGTCCCAGGGGCCGTCGCCGGCGCCCCGCGACTCGGGCAGCAGCAGCCGGCCCACCGGCAGGCTGACCAGCATCAGCGGGATGTTGACGAGGAAGACCGACCCCCACCAGAAGTGCTCCAGCAGGAAGCCGCCGAGGAGCGGTCCGACCGCCGCGCCGACCGCGGCGACCGCGCTCCAGACGCCGATCGCGAGTGCCCGCTCACGCCGGTCGGGAAAGACCTGGCGGAGGATCGAGAGCGTCGCGGGCATGATCATCGCGCCGCCGACGCCGAGCAGCGCCCGCGCGAGGATCAGCACCTGTGGATCGTGGGCGAAGGCCGCGAGGCCGGAGGCGATGCCGAAGAGGCCGTAGCCGAGCAGCAGGATCCTTCTGCGGCCGACCCGGTCGCCGAGCGTGCCGAAGAGGATCAGCAGCGAGGCGCAGACGAGGGGGTAGACGTCGACGATCCAGAGCAGTTCTATCGCGCCGGGCTTGAGGTCCTCGGTGACGGCGGGGACCGCCACATGCAGCACGGTCGCGTCGACCGCGACCAGCAGCAGGCTCACACAGAGGACGACGAGGACGACCCAGCGGTTGGCACCGGCCCCGGCCGCCCGGCGGCGCAGCGCAGCGGCGGCCGTGGTCGTCCCGGACATGTACGTACCTCCCAGATGTTCCCTCGCGGTCGGCGGGCACACGGGGTGGGGACTCCCCGTGATCTCGGCCGGAGAGGAGCGGTGATCTCCGGCCCGCGCAACGAAGGCGAGTGACACGTCAGCGTACGCGAGTTCGTGTAAAGGTCACGTGGCGGACCTCTCAGACTTCGCACAGACCCGTGTGGCGTACGCCACTCCCCTCCCCCTGGGCCACGCCCAGCCGGGCCCTCCGGTTCCGTCGGCCGTCGATAATCGAGCCCGTGACCGATCTTGCGACGCGCGCCGCGCCACCCACCGTCACGGCCCTGCGCCGTGCGGCCCCGGCCCTCCTCGGGTACGCGGCCGTGCGCGCCCTGGGCCTGCTGACGCTGGCCCTGTGGAGCGCCGCGCGCGGCAAGAGCGCGTACACGCTGCTCACTGCCCGCTGGGACGCGCTCTGGTACGCGAGGGTCGCCGACCTCGGTTACGGCTACCAGGTGCGGCTGCCGAACGGCGATGTGCACTCGAATCTGGCCTTCTTCCCGCTGCTGCCCTGGCTGGAGCGGGGCCTCGCCGCGGTGACCCCGCTGTCGTACGCCGACGCCGGCTTCGTCGTCAGCCTGCTCGCCTCGCTCGCGGCGGCCTGGGGGATCTTCGCTGTCGCGGACCATGTGTACGGCCGCAGTGCCGGGGTGTTCGCCGTGCTGCTGTGGGCCGTGCTGCCCGTCGGGATCGTGCAGTCGATGGCGTACAGCGAGTCGCTGTTCACCGCGCTCGCCGCCTGGTCGCTGTACGCGGTGCTGACCGGCCGCTGGCTGACGGCGGGCTCGCTGGCCGCGCTGGCGGGGCTGACCCGGCCGGTCGGGCTCGCGGTCGTCGCGGCCGTGTGGGCGGCCGGGATCGCCTCGTTCGTGCGAGAGCGGAGCACGGCGGACGCGCGCGCTGGCGAATGCGCTCCCGCGCCGCCCGGGGACGGCCCCACGCGGCGCGTCAGGGCATCCGGCGGCGCCCCGGGCACCCCGAGCGCCCCCACCGCCGTACGACGCGCCCTGGCCATGCTCCTGGCCCCGCTCGGCGCCGTCGGCTACGTCCTGTGGGTCGGCCACCACACCGGCAAGGGCCCGCTGGGCTACCTGGACGTCCAGGCGGGCTGGCGCAACGGCTTCGACGGCGGCCTGGCCTTCGCCCGCTTCGTCGCCGACAAGTTCACGTCGTTTCCGGAGGCGCTCGCGGGCGTCGGGCTGATCGTCGGGGTCGGAGGGGTGGTCTGGCTGTACGTCGTCTGCGTACGGCAGCGGCAGCCGCTCCCGCTGCTGGTGTACGCGGGCGTGGTCACCGCGCTCGCCCTGTGCGCGTCGAGCTATTTCGGCTCGAAACCGCGGCTGCTGCTGCCGGCCTTCCCGCTGCTGCTGCCCCTTGCCCTGGCCCTGTCCCGGCTGCGTACCTCCAGGTCGGCACTGGTGGTGGGCGGTGTCGCGGTGGCATCGGCCGTGTACGGAGCGTTCTGGCTGAACGGTTCCGGCCCTCCATGATCGACTTGCGGGACCGGGTGGGCTCCGCGCCGGGACCCGGTGAGCCCCGGGCGAAATCCGCCCCAGCATTCGGTGAACCAATTCATAAGTTCCAGAAAACTGATTCCCGGAATGATCAAAGGAATTGAAGGGAGCGGCCGCCGGACATTGCGGATTCCTTGGAAATAAACCCGCCCCTGAGAGGAATCCCACATCACATCGTCATCACAAAGCAGCTGAAGAGACGGAGAACTTACCTCACTCGCTGTAACGTCGATTGGGTGCGTACCGAACGAAACCTCACCCGTCTGGACCGGGTGTTCGCCAGGCTGGACCGGGAGCCGGAACGGCCGGCCCACATCGATGTGCCGAAGATGAGCCGGCACCGGGTCGCGTTGCTGACCGGAACCCTGGCCTTCTACCTGGCGATCGTGTGGCTCATCGTGACCACGTCGTGGCTGGTCCGCTTCGACTGGCAGGTCATGTTCTTCCGGCCCTACCAGCAGTGGGCGGGCATCCACTGGTTCGTCGACTACTACGTGGTCCTCGGCCAGCGCGGCCCGACCGCGGTGATGGTCGCGGCCTGGCTGGGCTGGCGCTCCTGGCGGCAGCACACACTGCGCCCGCTGCTGACGCTGGGCGCCTCGCTGCTCCTGCTGAACATCACCGTGGGCGCCGCCAAGTACGGCATGGGCCGCCTCGGCCCGCACTACGCGACCACCATCGGCTCGAACGAGATGGGCCTGGGCGGCGATATATTCCCCAGCGGCCACACCGCCAACGCCGTGGTGACCTGGGGAATCCTGGCCTATCTCGCCTCCACCCCGAGAGCCCGCCGCTGGCTGTCCGCCCTCTCCGCGGTGACCGCGCTGGGCGTGGGCCTGGCCACCGTCTACCTCGGTACGCACTGGCTGAGCGATGTGCTCCTCGGCTGGGCCGCCGGCCTGCTGATCCTGCTGGCCCTCCCCTGGTGCGAGCCGGGGATCGCCAAGGCCGAGATCGCCCTCTTCGACCTGCGCGACCGCTGGCGCGCCCGCAAGGGGGCCACGGCACCTGCCGCCCCAATCGGCGCTCCGGTGCCGCTCAAGCCCCGCACGGCCACCGCTCAGGACGAGGCCGCCGCGCGCGAGACGGTCACCTCCGCGGCCCGCTCGGCCCGGGCGCCCGCCTACCTGGCCCCAGGCCCGCACACGGCCCGCTCGGAGCGCACTCCGGTCACCCCGGTCGGCAGCCGCCGCCCGCCACACTCGGACCGCATCCCGCGCGGCGCCACGGCCTCCACGGCCCGCCCCCTGGGCGGCTGACCACACGGACAGCGGGGTCGGTACGCACAACCACTCCCGCACGACGAAGGCCCCGGTTCCCGTTCGGAAACCGGGGCCTTCGTCAGGTATCAGCCCTTCCAGGCCCGCACCACCCGGCCGTCCTTCACCTCGAAGTTCAGCCGGCCCGTGCGGTACTCCATCGTGATGATCGCCCCCGGTGGCAGCGAGCGCACCGTGGACCATCCGCGCTCCCGCGCGCGCCGCTCGGCGCCGGCCGCATCGAGGCCGACATACGCGTCCGGACTGTCCTGGGGCTCCGCCTGCGGAGTGGGAATCGGTGCCATGGCCGCCACGCTAGGCCCCATCCGGCGGCCAGGGAAGGCGGGGCGGTCCCACGCGGCCCGTATACCCCTCCGGTCACACTTCTGTCACAGGATCACGACAGGTGTTTCGGCTCCCGGGACATCAACTGCCGCGCAGTCGGCGTCACACGTACGAGCGGTTCCGTGCCTGTTCCATAGGCCTTCCGCAGGCAATCGAACGTAATTCCCGCGTGTCGCGACCGCTCTCCGAAAAGCCCGTCGGAAAGTGCCGTGAGAACTGCCCCGGACTTCTTTCCGGTCCGATTCCGGGCGGGTTCGTGAGAGCTGACACCGCAGCTGACACCGCGTAGGAAATGCACGGTTCCAGCACAGAACCCCCGCACGCCCTCTGTCGGAGCGCGCGGCGGCGCGCGCATCATGACGTGAGCTCGCGGACCTGTGCGCGCGGGCTTCGGCGGACCCGGGGCGCGACGAGCGAAGGGGCGAGCGAGCGATGGGAACCCAGACCGTGCATCCGGCGGCGCGACCGGTGCCGACCAGTCAGGGACAGGTGATCGTCGACTGGCTGACGACCACCGACCACAAGAAGATCGGGCACCTGTACCTGATCACAGCGTTCCTGTTCTTCCTGGTCGGCGGGGTCATGGCGTTGCTGATGCGGGCCGAACTCGCCCGGCCCGGGCTGCAGATCATGGACAGCAACCAGTACAACCAGCTGTTCACGATGCACGGCACGATCATGCTGCTGCTGTTCGCGACCCCGGCCTTCGCGGGCTTCGCCAACGAACTGATGCCCCTGCAGATCGGTTCCCCCGACGTCGCCTTCCCCCGGCTGAACATGCTGTCGTACTGGTTCTTCCTGTTCGGCGGCCTGATCGTGCTCAGTTCGCTGGTCGTGCCCGGCGGCCCCGCCGCCTTCGGCTGGTTCGCCTATGCGCCGCTGAACAGCGCGGTGCGCTCACCCGGTGTCGGACCCGACCTGTGGATCATGGGGCTGGCGCTGGCCGGCTTCGGCACGATCCTCGGCGCGGTCAACTTCATCACCACCATCATCGGGATGCGCTGCCCCGGCATGACCATGTTCCGGATGCCGATCTTCGTGTGGAACACGCTCTTCACGTCGATCCTGATCCTGATGGCGTTCCCGGTGCTCGCGGCCGCGCTGCTGTGTCTGGAGGCGGACCGGCGGTTCGGTGCGCAGGTCTTCGACTCGGCCAACGGCGGGGCGCTGCTGTGGCAGCACCTGTTCTGGTTCTTCGGCCATCCCGAGGTGTACATCATCGCGCTGCCGTTCTTCGGCATCATCACGGAGATCCTCCCGGTCTTCAGCCGCAAGCCGCTCTTCGGCTATCTGACGCTGATCGGCGCGACGATGGCGATCACCGGTCTGTCGGTGGTGGTGTGGGCGCACCACATGTTCGTCACCGGCTCGGTGCTGCTGCCGTTCTTCTCCTTCATGACCTTCCTCATCGCCGTGCCCACCGGCGTGAAGTTCTTCAACTGGATCGGCACCATGCTCAAGGGCTCGCTGTCCTTCGAGACACCGATGCTGTGGGCGTGCGGCTTCCTGGTGACGTTCCTGTTCGGCGGTCTGACCGGGGTGATCCTGGCGTCGCCGCCGCTGGACTTCCACGTCTCGGACTCGTACTTCGTCGTCGCGCACTTCCACTACGTGGTGTTCGGCACGGTCGTCTTCGCGATCTTCGGCGGCTTCTTCTTCTGGTGGCCCAAGTTCACCGGGAAGATGCTCGACGAGCGGCTGGGCAAGATCCAGTTCTGGACGCTCTTCGTCGGCTTCCACACCACGTTCCTGGTGCAGCACTGGCTGGGCGCGGAGGGCATGCCACGGCGGTACGCCGACTATCTCGCGGCGGACGGCTTCACGGCCCTCAACACCGTCTCGACGATCGGCGCCTTCCTGCTCGGCATGTCGACACTGCCGTTTCTCTACAACGTCTGGAAGACCGCAAAGTACGGCGAGAAGGTCGAGGTCGACGACCCCTGGGGCTACGGCCGCTCCCTGGAGTGGGCGACCTCCTGCCCGCCGCCGCGGCACAACTTCACGACGCTGCCCCGGGTCCGCTCCGAGTCCCCGGCGTTCGACCTGCACCATCCGGACTTCGCGGCGGAGCCTCAGGAGCCTGTCGGAGCAGAGCGCGAGTCAGGCGGTCCCGAGCCGTCGTGATCGCCTCGGTCAGTTCGGCGGGCTCCAGCACCTCGAACTCGAAGCCCATCATCATCACGTGAATCACCATCACATCGAGGCCGGCGGCACCGGTGCGCAGGATGCAGCTGTCGGGGCCGTCCGCCTCCAGCTGCCCCGCCGAGGGCGAGATGCGCTCCGCGGCCTCTTCCAGGGGCACCAGCAGCCGGATGACGGCATGTGAGGCGTACGCGCGCGTGGAGACGCCCTTGGAGACATACGCGGCGAGGTCCTCGGCGGGCGGGGTGCGCGGGGCGAAGCGCGGGCCGTGCGGCGGCTTCGGGGTGATGCGGTCGACGCGGAACGTACGCCAGTCGTCGCGGTCGAGGTCCCAGGCGACCAGATACCAGCGGCGCTCGGTGCACACCAGGCGGTGCGGTTCGACGGTACGGCGGGTGGAGGTGCCACCGTGGTCGTTGTACTCGAAGCGCAGGCGTTCGGCGTCGCGGCAGAGGTTGGCCAGTTCGGTGAGGACCGCCGGGTCGACTGCGGAGGGCTGGGGGCCGCGCAGCATCGGCACGGTGAAGGCGTTGAGGGCGCCCACCCGGCGGCGCAGCCTGCTCGGCAGCACCTGCTCCAGCTTGGCGAGGGCCCGTACGGAGGTCTCGCCGATGCCCTCGATGCCCTGCCCGGCGGCCGTGCGCAGCCCGACGGCGACGGCGACCGCCTCGTCGTCGTCAAGGAGCAGCGGCGGCAGCTCGGCGCCCGCGCCCAGCTGGTAGCCGCCGCCGGTGCCGGGGCTGGCGTTGACGGGGTAGCCCAGCTCGCGCAGCCGGTCGACGTCGCGGCGCACGGTGCGCGGGGTGACGCCGAGGCGGTCGGCGAGGTCGGCGCCGGACCATTCGCGGTGGGCCTGGACGAGCGAGAGCAGGCGCAGGAGTCGTGCCGAGGTCTCCAACATGGGTCCGAGTCTGCCAGGAGTTGCGGACAGCAACTGTCCTCAAGGGTGCCTGGTGCGGGCCACCGCGGTGACGGACACGGACAGGTCGTTGTCCCGCGTGTAGTACGGCCCGGCCTCCACCGCACCGTACGGCGCGTCCACGCGCACGCGTGGATAGGTGAACACGGGCTTCTTGTCCGCCACGTCGTCGAGCAGCCGCGCGACCCGCACCGCCGGTCCCGCCTCCCCCGTGGGCCGCAGCCACAGGTCCCACACGCCCGGCTCCAGGGCGCCGTACACCACCTTGAAGCGGAACTCGGTGCGGTCGGCGAGGAGTTCGGCCCGGCGCGCGGGGACGGGCGCGTGCCGGCCGCGGAGCTCCGCGTACGCGTCCGGGCCCAGCCCGATGCCGTACACCCGCCCCGGCACCGTCAACACGCCCTGTTTGATGCGCAGTTCGCCCGCCTCGGCGTGCGGGGCGCGCAGCCAGCTGCGGACGGTGAGGTTGCCCTGCCGGGTCGCGTACGGGATACGGACGGCGACATGGCCGCGGGAGCCGCTGGGTGTCCGGGCTGCGAGCGAGCGCAGGTCGGTGACGCCGGGCACCAGGCGGCGGGGCTCACCGGCGTCCACGCGCGCGTAGGCGTCCCAGCGGCCCTCGGGGAGGGCGACGATGCTGGGCAGCGCGGCGCGCAGCCGGCCGTCCGCGGCGGGGGCCAGCGGCAGATACACCTCGTCATGCCCGTCGCGGCGGCGCAGCACAAGCAGGGCCGTGGCCGATTCCCCGACCGCGAGGACGTCGAAGGTGAGCCCGCCGGCGGAGTCGGCGATGCAGTCGGCACGCAGCGGTGTGGACTGCGGGGCCAACGTTGTCATGCGGTACGGATCCCTTCTGGCACTGTTCCTTGGTTAGACCGGCGAACAGGCACTTTGGTTGCCCTTTACCCGGACCATGGCTGGTACAGGGCTACGGCTGGTAGGGGATCTGCGGCACGTCGAAACAGTTGCTGTTCATGTCTCCCTGGGACACCCAGCCCTTGCCGTCCTGCCAGCGGGCCACCGACAGACAGGTCCTGCGGTCCTTGGGCGGCTCGGCCAGCCGCTCGAAGGCGACGGGCACCAGCAGCCCCCCGGCGGTGTAGTTCTCGCTGCGGTTCATGAAGGCGTCGACGCACGCGCGCGTGACGCCTGTTTGCGCGCAGGACTTCGCCGCGTCCGTGAACCACATGGCGGCCGCCCAGCCCTCCAACTGCCACTGGGAGTGCGTCTTCAGGCTCTTGGTGGCGTCCCGGAACTGCCGTACGGCCTCGTTGCCCGTGTCCTCGTAGTTGCGGCTGGAGCCGGTCGCCCAGAGGGCGTTGCGGCAGCGCGGGGAGTCCTTGTAGTCGTCGGGGACGGTGGACGTCCAGTTCTGTACGTTCGTGACCTTGGCGGTGACCTTGGCGCCGACCTCGTCCATCGCCCTGCACAGCTGGGCGTTGCCGTGCGTGTCGATGGCGTCGAAGACCAGATCGGCGCCCTGCTCCTTCAAGTCTGCTGCGGCGGCACGGAAGTTGGGCAGGGCGAAGTCGACCTGCTCGGTGACCACCTTGTAGCCCTCGGCCTTCAGGCCGCGCTCGACGAGCCGGGCGTAGGCGGCGGACGCGGCCTGGTTGTAGGAGACGACCGCGGCCGTACGGGCGCCCTTCTCGCGCTTGAAGTAGCGGTAGACCTCGGTGCCGCCGTAGAGGTTGCCGTCCCAGCCGGGGGTGCCGTTCCTGGGCGCGAGGCTGCCGTAGATGCCGTAGAGGTGCGGCCAGGTGTCGTAGGCGGCGCCGATGGGCTGGCCGCCGATGTCGGGCACGCGCGCGTGGGAGACGCGGGAGGCGCCCGCGTAGTCCAGGGCGGTGGTGGCGACCAGGGCGACGACGTTGTCGTCGTCGATCAGCTGGTGCACACAGGTGTTGTTGCCGACGCCGCTGCCGCCGTCGTCGCACGCGCGCACCTCGACCGGGTGGCCGTCGATGCCCCCGCGCGCGTCGAGACGGTCGAAGAAGGCCTTGGCGCCGTCGCGCGGGCCGGTGAAGGTGTTGCCGCCGACCGGGCTGGTGGCGCTGGTGATGATGCCGACGCGGATGGGCATGCCACTGGTCGGCGCGGGCGCGTTCGTCCGGCCGCCGTGCTCGAAGTCGCTCTCCGGCAGGCGGCTGCCGCAGGCCGTGCCCAGAAGGAGCAGCAGCGCCGCGGCAGCTGCGTGCTCAGCAGCCCGGGAGGGCCGACGCCGAGGCATTGCCGCTCATGGCGACCAGTGCGCAGAGCGTGTTGACGGAGACCTTCCAGGTGCCGTTCTGCTGGACGGACGTCCCGGACGCGTTCGGCAGCGCGGTGGCGCCCTTGAGGGTGAGGTTGTACGTCACGGTCGCCTTGGTCGGCGAGGTGAAGTCGACCTTCGTCACCTGGGCCTGCACCTGCCCGCCGCGCTGGTCACCGCCGAAGGCCTGCAGGACCGGCGCCATCCTGTCGCCGTTCTCCAGGATGGCCAGCTTCTCCTTGGCAGAGGTCTTCGGGTCGAAGAACTTCGCCCAGTTCTGCTTGATCTCCTTCGTGGCGGCCGCCGGATCCGCGGGCGCGGTGGCCGGCGCGCTCGTCGTCTTCTGCACGGACGGAGTGGGCGGTGTGCTCTGGCTCCCGCCGCCGCTGTTGTCGCTGCACGCCGCGAGGACCGGGGCGAGGATGAGAACGAGGGCGGCCAGCGCCGCCGTACCCCGTCCCGCCGCCCTTGGGCCGCGCCCCGCTGTTGCTTTCCCCCGCCTGAGGTCGCTCCCGAGAACCATCTGGCTCACCACCGGGTGTCGGTCCGGGCAAGGTGCGCCCGGTGCTTTCAGGGTCAGCTTCCAGAAGGCATAGTGCAAGCCATTGGCTGACATGGACAGACACACGACGTGTGTGGAGCCGAGTAGGAGCCAACGATGCGGACAGGCCGACTGCGGACAGTGCACCCCGCCCTGTGGGCCGGCTGGGCCGCGCTCGCCACGGGAGCGGTGCTGTGCGTCATCGGCTGGTACGGCATCTCCGGCGAACGCTACGCCGAACGGCAGCTGCCCTACCTCGCCTCCTGCACAGTCCCCGGCGCCGCGCTGATCATCGCCGGGTCGGTGCTGCTCACCCATGGGCGGGGCGTCATCGCCGCCGCGCGCGTGGAGGAGCTGTACGGCCTCCTGGTCGCCGCCGAGTCCGCCGACGCCGACGAGTCCGCGCAGGCGGCCGCCCTGCCCCTCGCGGTCAGCGGGGAGCTGCTGATGGTGCCGGGCGGCACGCTGTGGCACCGCGCGGACTGCCCGTTGGTCTCCGGGAAGGTGGAAGCGGTGCCGGTGGACGCGAAACTGCTGGCGAGCGGCGAGCTGGGCCCGTGCCCGATCTGCGAGCCCGGCGACGAAACCGACTGAAGCCCGCCCTGATGTCCTCCCTGACGTACGACCTCACGCTGGCCGGCCTCTCCGTCGGCAGCGCGGCCGCGCTCACCGGAATCGGCCTGATCGTGACGTACCGCGCGACCGGCGTGCTCAACTTCGCGCACGGCGCGATCGCGATGGTGTGCGCGTACGATCTGCGGCAGTGCGTGGTCGCGTGGGGTTGGCCGCTGTGGCTGGCGGCGACGGTGACGCTGGTCGTCCTGGCTCCGGCGATCGGCGTGGTCCTGGAGCGGTTCGTCTTCCGGCCGCTCGCCGTCCTGGGCAGCGACCCGGCGCAGACGCTCGTCGCCTCCATCGGGGTGTTCGTGCTGCTGGTCGGCGGGGCGGCGCTGGTGTGGGGGCAGGGGGCCCGGGACGACGCCCCGGAACTGGTGTCGGAGGACCCCTGGGGCCAACTGGCCGTGGTGCTCGTGCTGGCCGTGGGCGTCGGGGCGGTGATCCGTTGGACGCGGTTCGGGCGGGAGCTGCGGGCCGTGGTCGACGACCGGCAGCTCGCGGTGCTCGGCGGGATCGACGCGGACCGGGTGGCGGCGGCGGGCTGGGCCTTCGGTGCGTTCACGGCGGGCCTGACGGGCGTACTGCTGGCGCCGTACGTGCGCCTGGACCCGTACGGCCTGCCGCTGCTCGTCATGGAGGTGGTGGCGGTCGCGGTGGCGGCGCGGATGCGGAACCTGCCGGTGGCCGTCGTCGTGGCGCTGGGCATCGGGATCGCACAGAGCCAGCTGACGCGGCTGCATCCCTCCGGTTGGGGCGAGCCGCTGCTGCAGGCGGTGGGCGCGAACCTGTTCGTGGTGGCCCTGCTGGTCGCCGCTCTCGTCCTGCCCCGCATCGGTACGCGCGACGCCCTGCCGCGCACGGCCACCGCGCGCGTGCCGACGCCGCCGGGCGCATGGATCGTGGCCGTCGTGCTGTTCCTGCTCCCGCTGGGCTTCGCGGGCTCGGACCTGCACACGTCGGTCCAGGTGCCGGCGCTGGGCGTGGTGCTGCTGTCCTTGGTGGTGGTCACCGGCCGCGGCGGCCAGATCTCCCTCGGCCAGGCGGCTTACGCGGGCCTCGGCGCCCTGTTCACGGCGCTCCTCTCGGCGGGCCGCTTCCCGGGCCTGCCTCAGCACCTGCCCGAACTGGCCGCCCTGGCGGTGGCGGTCGTCCTGGTGGCTCCCCTGGGCGTCCTGACGGGCTGGCCGGCGATCGGCCGCCAGGGCCTTGCCCTCGCGCTGGCGACGTTCGCGGTGGGCGTCGGGGTGAGCCGCTTCGTCTTCGCCCAGCCGTACGCCACCTCGGGCCTGTCCCTGGACCGCCCAGTGGGCTTCGACGGCGACCGCGCCTACTACGTCCTCGAACTGGCCCTGCTGGCAGCCGCGTTGGTGGCCACGCGGGCGCTGCGCAGGGGCCGCACGGGCCGGGCCCTGGCCGCCATGCGGGACCACGAGTCGGGCGCCTCGGCAGCCGGCGTCCAGGTCCCGTCGCTCAAGCTGCTGGCCTTCGTCTCGGGCGCCGCGCTCGCCGCGCTCGGCGGCGGCATGCTCGGCATTGGCCTGCGCGCCTTCGACCCGGGCGCCTACGACCCCGTCCGCGGCCTGCTGTGGTTCGCCGCCGTAGTGGTACTGGGCGCCGACAGCACCCTGGGCGCCCTGGCCGCGGCCGCCCTCCTGGTGGGCCTCGACGCGGGCGCCCGGGGCGGCGTGGCGGCGGCACTGATCGGCGTACTGGCGGTGCTCGTCGGACGCTTCCCCGGGGGCCCGTACGAGGCACTGCGGACGGCAGCGGGACGACTGCGGCTCAGGCGGCGGGCGAGGCTGACGGAGCTGGGGACGCGGGCACGGGCGCGGCTGCGGCCGCCGGAGCAACGGGCCGAGCGGCGACCGGCGTTGGCGGAGGCGACGGCGACGGCCCTGCACGAGCCGCTCCGGCGGACACCACCCCCACACCCACAACCCGCAGCCGCCGACGGCGCTCCGCCCCCACAGGGGCCACCCGCACCCGACCACGAAAGTGGTACGGGCGGTGCGGGTGGGAACACAAACCCGGCCGAAGGCCGGGTGCACCCCCACACACCCGCACCTACTCTCACAGCCCGCGCCCTCCACGCCCGCTACGGCGGCTTCAAAGCCCTCGACGGAGTCGACCTCACCGTCCCCCCGGGACAGGTCACCGCCATCGTCGGCCCCAACGGGGCAGGAAAGAGCACCCTGTTCCACTGCCTGGCAGGCACCCTGCGCCCCACACACGGCCAAGTACGCCTCGGCACAAGGGACATCACGCGGCTCGCCGCCCACGCCCGCACCCGCCTGGGAATCGCCCGCACCTTCCAACAACTGGCCGTCTTCCCGTCGTTGACCGTGGAAGAGAACGTCCGCGTGGGCGCCGAGCAGGGTCGCGTGACCGATCCGACCGCCGTGGACCGGACACTGCGGCTGCTGGGCCTCGACGGACCCGTCCGGGCCGTCCCCGCCGCAGACCTCCCCACCGGCACGCTGCGCCGCGTAGAGCTGGCCAGGGCCCTCGCCGGCAGCCCCCGCATCCTGCTCCTCGACGAACCCGCCGCCGGCCTCGACAGCGCCGAGGTCGCCGCCATGGCCCGCGTCCTGAAGGCACTTGCGGCCGACGGCACCGCGCTGCTCGTCGTAGAGCACGACCTCGACCTGGTGGCCGATCTCGCGGACGTCGTGCATGTCATGACCGCGGGTCGCATCATTGCTTCCGGCCCACCGGACCACGTACTGGACGGGGTCGGCACATGAGCGGCATCGCCCTGCGCCACGCGCGCGTGCGTTACGGCCCTCTGGAGGCCCTGCACGGCGTCACCCTCGCCGCCCCCGGCCCCGGCCTCACCGTGCTGCTGGGCCGCAACGGATCCGGCCGTACGACCGCCCTGCGCGCACTGGCCGGCACCGTGCCGCTGTCCGGCGGCGCGGTGGTGTGGGACGGCACCGACGTGAGCCGCATGCCGGCGTACGAGCGGGCCCGCCGCGGCCTGTGCCTGGTCCCCGAGCGACAGGCTGTCTTCGGCTCCCTCACCGTGCACGAGAACCTCGAACTGGCGGTCAAGGACAAGGACAAGGACTACGGGAGCTACAGGCCCGCTCTCGACGCCTACCCGCAGCTGGAGCCCTTGCTCGCGCGCCGGGCCGGCACCCTCTCCGGCGGCGAGCAGCGCATGCTCGCCCTCTCCCGCGCCCTGCTGGCACGCGCGCGTGTGGTGCTCGTCGACGAGCCCGCGCAGGGCATGTCGCCCGCGGTCGCGGCCCGCACGTACGACCTGCTGGGCGCCCTGGACGCCTGCGTCGTCATCGCGGAGCAGCGGCTGCCGCCCGGGCTCCAGGACCGGACGGGCGTCATCGTGTACGAACTGCGCCGCGGCACCGTCGTGTTCAGCGGAGAGGCGGGCGAACGCGAGCGTCGGACAGGGGCGGGCCAGCCTCCTCGAAGTCCTGGTACAGCTCCTGGGCGCGGGCCGAGCCGTGCGGGATGAGCAGCTGCGTGCCGACGTTCAGCCGGTCGGGACGGTCGCCGACCATGTCCTTGTTGGCCCGGTACAGCGACAGCCAGCCGCCGTCGATGCCGTACCTGCCCGCGATCGACACCAGCGTCTCGCCGGCGTGCACGGCGTGCACACGCCCCTGGAGCCGGTACCGCTGGGAGCAGGTCGGCCAGGTCTCCCACCCCTGCGCGGCCAGCACCTTCTCGGCGACGGCGATCTGCTCCTCACGGGTGGCGAGATCCGCGCGCAGGGCGTACTTCAGCCCGCCGAAGTTCTTCCAGGTGGACTGCTGGAACTGCAGCCCGCCGTAGTAGCCGTTCCCGGTGTTGGCGTCCCACCGCCCGCCGCTCTCGCAGTCCGCGATGCACCCCCAGGGCCAGTGGTCCTTGGCGCAGTCGTAGGGCACATGCATCGCAAGTGCTCCCGGCAGCGGGGGCGGTGGTGCCGCCTGGGCCGTGACGGGGGCGAGGGCGCCGAACAGGGCGGCGGCCAGCGCCAGTGCGATCTGCGTGCGGTGCTTGCGGAACATCGGGCCACGGTATGCAGCGGGTGGCCCGCGGCCGCTCCGGCGCGTCCGGTGCACCGAAGGGCCCCACCCGGTCGGACGACCGGACGGGGCCCGCACCCGGGTGAGGGGGGCTCAGAGGTCGAGCTGCTGCCCGGGCACGATCAGGTCGGGGTCACCGCCGATGACGGCCTTGTTGACGGCGTAGAGCCTCTGCCAGGTGGTCCCGTGCCGGGCGGCGATCTTGCTCAGGGTGTCGCCCTCGCGGACGGTGTAGTCGCCGCGGGAGGCACCGCGCGTCGTGTGGCCCGTCGAACGTGCCGGCGCCTTCGACGGCTTCGACTTGACGACCGGTGAGGACTTCTTGACGACCGATGAGGATTTGCTGGTCACCGAACCGGAGGAGGCCGCGGGTGCGCTGCCGTACGCTCCGGCCCGTGCCGAGCAGACCGGCCAGGCGCCCCAACCCTGGGCGTGCTGGACCTTGGTGGCCACTGCGATCTGCTGTTCCCTGGAGGCCCCGGCGGCCGTCGGCGCATAGGCCGAGCCGCCGTACGCGCGCCAAGTGCCGGCGGAGAACTGGAGCCCGCCGTAGTAGCCGTTGCCGGTGTTGATGTGCCAGTTGCCGCCGCTCTCGCACCGGGCGATGCGGTCCCACACTCCGCCGTCCGCCGCCGCGGCATTGCCGGTCGCGGCCAGCAGCCCGAGCGGAGCGAGCAGTGCCGCCCCGGCGAGGACCGCCGTCGTACGAGCCTGCGTCTTACGAACGTTGTCGCGGTTGGTATCGGCACATTCGGACATGTAATTCCCTCTCGAAGGACTCGGGGTCCCCCAAGGCGGGGCGCACTCCCACGCATCGACGCGGTCGTCGCGCTCCGCCCCGTCCGCCGGAGGTGGTGCTGCTTGCTGGCTTGGTGCGGCCGGCGGACGGTCCCGAGCGGTGCTCGTTGCACACGGCCGAGGAATGTAGGGATCCTGTCGGGGCGTCAGCAACCAACTGCTTGTCATTCCAGGCCAGTTCGCCGTTACCGCAGGTATCGGCTATTTCCGGCCACCCACTTCATTCGCCGATTTCATGATTTGTCAACCAAGCCCTTCGATGATCTGTGACCCACTTCACGCAACCAACTTCCTTGGATTTCCAAGGAATTGACAGTGAGTGCCCGATTCCGCACCTGCGGTCACCCTGTGCGGTGGATGGTTCGATTCCGTTCGCCCTGGGGCGTGACTCCCGCCACAGATCGCCCGTTGTCTTCTTCATGAGCCCGGGACCCACCCGGGCACCGCTTCCCGAGGGAGTCACCGTGCCGCGCATGCTCGACGTCAGCGACGAGGTACGCGCCGAGATCGGCGACGAAGAAGCCGACCGGCTGCTCACCGGAGAGAACGCCCCGGGCAGTTACGACTGCACGTCCTGCCGCACCCCGGGCGACTCCGGACAGGAGCGCACCAGCACCGTCCTGTTCGTCGGCGAGGAGACCGCCGTCCTCGCCTTCGCCCACGCCACCTGCCTGCCCTCGCAGGTCGTCCAGGTCACCGAGGAGCAGCTCCAGGGGGCCGTGCGGTCCATCTCCGGGAACACCGTGGACCTGGACCCCGCGCAGGTCGTCCCCGAGCAGGCCGTGCTCGGTGTGACCAGCGGACTGGTCCTGATCGCCGGGGAGTTGCACCCGGCGCTGGTCGTCGAGCCGACCGGACCCATCGTGCGGCCGGGCACGAGCGGGCTCGGCGACGACTTCCTGCCGCTGCTGATCGAGCAGGGGTTCATGCCGCTGACGGAGCTGGCCGAGGTGCCGCCCGTGCTGCACGGCTGGTCGGTGCTGGTCGCCATGGGCCAGCTGCACGCCGTACTGCAGCCCGGCACCAACGGGGGGCAGCCGGTGGCGTGGTGGCAGGCGCATCAGCCGCTCCAGGTGACGGAAGGCTGGCGGGCCGCCGCCAACAAGCATCAGCAGGTGCTCATGTTCGCTGCGCCGGTGGGGTCCATCGGGCGTCAGCCCCGGGAGGACCTGCTGCGGGACGCACTGGACAAGGCGGCCGCCAACGGAAAGCTGGTCGGTGTCGCCATGCCTCTCGCGGGGACGTGAGAGCGCCCAAAGAGGCAGGTCCGAACCGCATCCCTTGAAGTTCGGGGTCGTTTGGACATACGTGCATGCATACGACGTTCCCCGCCGCCAGCCGTTCCAGCCGATTCCCTCCGCGCGCTCGGGCCAGGACATTTCGGGCAGCCACTCGGCCACGCCCATCTACGACGCGCTCTACTCCGAGTACGTCAAGTCCTTCCGCACGCTGCCGGGTGACCGCAGCGGCGAGGAGAACCTGGGGTTCACCGCCTTCGGGAACATTCCAACCAGCGCGGAGGCGCTCACAGGACACCGGCCGGGGTCGTTCAGCAGCTCGTACAGCGCCTACAGCGCCGGGGCCTACAGCGCCCGGCAGCAGTCGCAGTGGCAGCGCGTAGGGCACCCCGGGCAGCACGGCACGGGGATGCACCATGTGCCGGCCGCGCTGCCGCCCGGCCCGCGCAGCACCCGCTGAACAGACGGCGTCCCCCCACGACGACGGAAGGGCGGCCCCCAACCGGGGCCGCCCTTCTGCTGCGTACGGCTACTTCTTCTTGTTCCCGCGCTTCTCGCGCACCCGCACCGAGATATGGATCGGCGTCCCCTCGAAGCCGAACTCCTCGCGCAGCCGGCGCTCGATGAAGCGGCGGTAGCCCGCCTCGATGAAGCCGGAGGCGAAGAGCACGAACCGCGGGGGCTTGGTGCCGGCCTGGGTGCCGAAGAGGATGCGGGGCTGCTTGCCGCCGCGGATGGGGTGCGGGTGGGCGGCGACCAGCTCGCCGAGGAAGGCGTTCAGACGGCCCGTCGGGACGCGGGTCTCCCAGCCGGCCAGCGCGGCCTCGATCGCCGGGACCAGCTTCTCCATGTGCCGGCCGGTGCGCGCCGAGACGTTCACCCGCGGCGCCCAGGCGACCTGGCCGAACTCGGTCTCGATCTCCCGCTCCAGGTAGTAGCGGCGCTCCTCGTCGAGGGTGTCCCACTTGTTGTACGCGATGACCATCGCGCGCCCGGCCTCGACGGCCATCGTCACGATCCGCTGGTCCTGCACCGAGATGGACTCGGAGGCGTCGATCAGGATGACCGCCACCTCGGCCTTCTCGACCGCGGCCGCGGTGCGCAGGGAGGCGTAGTAGTCGGCGCCCTGCTGGAGGTGGACGCGCTTGCGGATGCCGGCGGTGTCGACGAACTTCCAGGTGACGCCGCCGAGTTCGATGAGCTCGTCGACCGGGTCACGCGTGGTGCCCGCGATCTCGTTCACCACGACGCGCTCCTCGTTCGCCACCTTGTTCAGGAGGGAGGACTTGCCGACGTTCGGGCGTCCGATCAGGGCGATACGGCGGGGACCGCCGATCGCGGTGCCGAAGGTCTGCTCGGGGGCGTCCGGCAGGACCTCCAGGACGGCGTCCAGCATGTCGCCGGTGCCGCGGCCGTGCAGGGCCGAGACGGGGTGGGGCTCGCCGAGCCCCAACGACCACAGGTAGGCCGCGTCCGCCTCGCCGCTCTGGCCGTCCACCTTGTTGGCGGCCAGCACCACGGGCTTGCCGGCCTTGCGCAGCAGTCGTACGACCGCCTCGTCGGTGTCGGTCGCGCCGACCTTGGAGTCGACGACGAACACGACGGCGTCGGCGGCCTCGATCGCGTACTCGGCCTGCGCGGCCACGGAGGCGTCGATGCCGAGGACGTCCTGCTCCCAGCCGCCGGTGTCGACGACCTTGAAGCGACGGCCCGCCCACTCGGCCTCGTAGGTCACCCGGTCACGGGTGACACCGGGCTTGTCCTCGACGACGGCTTCGCGACGCCCGATGATGCGGTTGACGAGAGTCGACTTGCCGACATTGGGCCGGCCGACGACGGCGAGCACGGGCAGCGGCCCATGACCGGCCGCTTCAATGGCCCCCTCGACATCATCGAGATCGAAGCCCTCTTCCGCGGCGAGCTCCATGAAGTCCGCGTACTCGGCGTCGCCAAGCGCTCCGTGGTCGTGCTCCTCGCCCGAGCCGTCGGAGTGGATGTGGTCGTTCATGAAGTCCGTACCTCGTCGTTCATCGTGGTGATCGGTGGAGCACCGGGTTTCTCCCGGCTGATCCACTACTCAAGTGTCGCCTAGCGCCCGGTCAGGCGCCTGGCGTTTTCCAGGTGTGCGGTGAGCTGCTTCTGGATGCGTTCGGTGGCCTCGTCGAGCGCCTTGCGCGTGCGCCGTCCGCTGCCGTCGCCCGCCTCGAAGGGGTCGCCGAAGACGACGTCGATACGGCTGCGCAGCGGAGGCAGCCCCTTTATCAACCGTCCCTGCCGCTCGGAACTTCCCAGTACGGCGACCGGGACGACCGCTGCTCCGCTGCGTACGGCGAAGTAGGCGAGCCCCGCGCGCAGCGAGGCGAAGTCGCCCTCGCCGCGGGTGCCCTCCGGGAAGATGCCGAGGACTCCCCCGGCCGACAGCACGTCCAGGGCCTGCGTGATCGCCCCGCGGTCGGCGACCGAGCGGTCCACCTTCAGCTGGCCGATGCCCAGCAGGAACGGGTCGAGCGGGCCGATGAACGCCTCCTTCTTGATCAGGAAGTGCGTCGGCCGGGGCGCCACGCCCATGACCATCGGCCCGTCGATGTTGTGGGAGTGGTTGACGGCGAAGATCACCGGGCCGGTGGCGGGCACCTTCCAGGCACCCAGCACCCGCGGCCTGAACAGCCCGTACATCAGGCCGACGCCGATCCGCCGCCCGACCTCGGCGCCTTTCTCGGAAGGGACGGATTTCCCGGAAGGGACGGAAGGTGCGGTCACTTCCCGGCCCGCTTCTCCTCGACGAGGGTGACGACGCACTCGATGACCTGCTGGAGCGTGAGATCGGTGGTGTCCACCTCGACCGCGTCGTCCGCCTTGGCGAGCGGCGAGGTCTTGCGGGAGGAGTCGGCCGCGTCGCGCTTGATCAGCGCCTCGCGGGTGGCGTGCACGTCGGCGCCCTTCAGCTCGCCGCTGCGGCGGGCGGCACGCGCCTCCGGGGAAGCGGTGAGGAAGACCTTCAGGTCGGCGTCGGGCAACACGGTCGTACCGATGTCACGGCCCTCGACGACGATGCCGTCCTGAGCGGAGGTGGCCAGCGAACGCTGCAGCTCGGTGATCCGGGTACGCACCTCGGGCACCGCACTGACCGCGCTGACCTTGGAGGAGACCTCCTGGGTGCGGATCGGGCCGGCCACGTCGATGCCGTCGACCGTGATCGTCGGGCCCGCCGGGTCCGTACCGGAGACGATCTCGGGCTTGCCCGCCACGGCGGCGATCGCCGACGGGTCGTCGATGTCGATCCCGTTGTTCACCATCCACCAGGTGATCGCCCGGTACTGGGCGCCGGTGTCCAGGTAGCTCAGGCCGAGCTGCGCGGCGACGGCCTTCGACGTGCTCGACTTACCCGTGCCGGCCGGTCCGTCGATGGCGACAATCACGGGCTTGGCGGCGCCGTTTTCCACGGGGGGACACCTTCCTGGTGCGGTGCGGTGGGTGTGTGGGGCGCGATGGCGCCCTGCACAAGGTTACTGGGTGCGCGTCACTCGTCCGGACGCGCACACCCAGCCCGTCCGGCGTTTGGGGACGAGGCCCCTTAAGGGCCGATCGGGGCCCTGGGGGCAGAGCCCCCAGGGACGGGACGGGCAGGGGCGGCGGGGGCGAGCCCCTACTGCCGGATCGCCCAGCCCCGCTCCCGCAGCGCCGCCGTCAGCACCGGCGCCGCCTGCGGCTCCACCATCAGCTGCACCAGCCCCGCCTGCTGCCCCGTCGCATGCTCGATCCGCACGTCCTCGACGTTCACCCCGGCCCGGCCGGCATCGGCGAAGATGCGGGCCAGCTGCCCAGGCTGGTCGTCGATGAGGACGGCAACCACCTCGTACGCCCGCGGAGCGGACCCGTGCTTGCCCGGGACCCGGACCTGTCCGGCGTTCCCGCGCCGCAGCACGTCCTCGATCCCGGTGACGCCCTCACCCCGCTTGACCTCGTCGGAGGACTGCAGGGACCGCAGTGCCTGCACCGTCTCCTCCAGGTCGGCGGCGACGTCGGAGAGCAGGTCGGCCACCGGCCCGGGGTTCGCGGACAGGATGTCGATCCACATCCGGGGGTCGGAGGCGGCGATCCGGGTCACGTCCCGGATGCCCTGCCCACACAGCCGTACGGCGGCCTCCTCGGCGTTCTCCAGCCGCGCGGCGACCATGCTGGACACCAGGTGGGGCATGTGCGAGACCAGCGCCACCGCGCGGTCATGGGCATCCGCGTCCATGACCACGGGAACCGCCCGGCAGTGCGAGACCAGCTCCAGGGCAAGGTTCAGCACCTCGGTGTCGGTGTCCCGGGTCGGCGTCAGCACCCAGGGGCGGCCCTCGAAGAGATCGCCGGTCGCCGCCAGCGGCCCGGACTTCTCGCGGCCCGACATGGGGTGCGTGCCGATGTAGGGGGACAGGTCCAGGCCCAGCGCCTCCAGCTCGCGGCGCGGGCCGCCCTTGACGCTGGCCACGTCGAGGTAGCCGCGGGCCGCGCCCCGCCGCATGGCGTCGGCCAGCACCCCGGCCACATGGGCGGGAGGGGCGGCGATGATCGCGAGGTCGACCGGCCCGGCGGGGGCCTCGTCGGTGCCGGCGCCGAGCGCGGCGGCCGTACGGGCCTGCTCGGGATCGTGGTCCGTGAGGTGGACGACGACGCCCCGCTGGGACAGGGCGATGGCGGCGGAGGTACCGATGAGCCCGGTTCCGATGACGAGCGCGGTTCTCACTGGGCGATGTCCTTGCGCAGGGCCGCCGCGGCGCCGAGGTAGACATGGGCGATGTCGGCGCGGGACCGCTCGGACTCGATGTGCGCGAGGACGCGGACGACGCGGGGCATGGCGCCCTCGATGTCCAGCTCCTGGGCGCAGATCAGCGGTACGTCGACGATGCCGAGCTTGCGCGCGGCGGCCGCCGGGAAGTCGCTGTGCAGGTCGGGCGTGGCCGTGAACCAGATGCTGATCAGGTCGTCGGCGGTCAGGGCGTTCCGCTCGATGATGGCGGTGAGCAGGGCCCCGACCTGCTCGTCCATGTGCCCGGCCTCGTCCCGTTCCAGTTGGACGGCTCCCCGGACCGCTCGTACCGCCACGGCTCTGCTCCTCGCTGATGTACGGATCGGCTCTTCGACCGTCCAGCCTAGTCAGCCCACGGCGGGCGGGTGCGCGACGCCCGCCCGCTGAGACGACCCGGCGATCTACGACAATGTCACCCGAATGTCTCTATTCCGCTACTTGGGTGGAGTGCACCCCGTGCGCCTCTTTACGCCGGGCCCGCCGGTCCGCTGTCATGGCAGGAAACTCGCCTCGGGGGAGGCCTTTGATGAAGCGTCCTGGACCGCTGCTGACTCTGCTCGCGGGACTACTGTTCGGCGTGTTCATGCTCACGCTCAACTCGACCACGGGGACGAAGACGGCGTCGTCCCCGTACAAGGAGAATTCGCCCGCCGTCTCGGCGCCGCCCACGCCTTCGGCGAAAAGCCCGTCGGCCACCTCCACCCCGTCCCGGACGGCGGCGCCGAGCGGCGTCTACACCGGCCGCACGGACGACGACTCCTCCGCGGTCGCCGTCTCGCTGCGCGGCGGCAAGGCGATCGCGTACTTCTGCGACGGCCACAACATCGAGTCGTGGCTGAAGGGCGACGTGAAGGCGGACGGCAGCCTGAGCCTGACCGGCGACCACGGCGCGAAGCTGAACGGCACGCTGAAGGGCAGCAAGCAGCTCCGCGGCACCGCTGACCTCGGCGGCGGGCACTACACCTTCACCATCGACAAGGCGAAGAAGCCGTCCGGGATCTACCGGGCGAACAGCCAGGTGGCCGGCGCCAGGATCGTCGGCGGCTGGATCGTCCTGCCCGGCGGCAAGCAGGTCGGCATCGTCACCCGCAATGGAGAGCCCTCGGCCGCGCCCACCATCGACCCGCAGACGGGCGCGACGACAGTCGACGGCCAGCAGCTCACGGCACACCCCGTAACGCCCTGACCTTCTCCTCCTGCCCCAGGGAGCCGACATGACCGTCGACCCGAACGCCGCCACCCAGAGCTTCCCGCCCGAGCCACCGGCCCACCGCGCGCCGAGCCCCGCCCGCTATCTGATCCCGGCGTTGGTCGCCGCCGTCGTGGCGATCGGGCTCGGGGTGTACGGCAAAACGCACCACCCGGCGGGCACCGCCTTCAACCTCGCGGGGTTCAGCAGCACGGGCGCGGTGAAGTCATGGCTGGCGTCGACCGCGTTCTTCTTCGCGCTGATCCAACTGATCAGCGCCTTCATGGTCTACGGCAAGCTGCCGGGCCCGCGCTGGTCGGCGAAGCTGCACCGCTGGTCGGGCCGTATCGCGTTCCTCGTGGCCGTCCCGGTGGCGGTGCACTGCCTCTACGCACTCGGCTACCAGACCTACTCGACACGGGTCATGTGGCACTCCGTCCTGGGCTGCTTCTTCTTCGGCGCCTTCAGTGCCAAGATGCTGCTGCTCCGCTCGGAGCGCCTTCCCGGCTGGCTGCTTCCGCTGGTCGGCGGCCTGGTTTTCACAGTCCTCACCCTCATCTGGCTGACCTCCGCCCTCTGGTTCTTCCGCACGTTCGGAGTGACGACATGACCCACCGCTCGACGCGGCGCACGGTTCTCCTCGCGACGGGCGCAGTGACGCTCGCCGCGGGCTGCAGCAAGTACGGCGACAACAGCGGCTCCGGATCGTCCTCCGTGAACGCCTCCGGCGGGCAGGAGCTGGCGAAGACCTCCGAGATCCCCGTCGGCGGCGGCAAGATCTTCAAGGACCAGAAGGTGGTGGTCACCCAGCCCAAGAAGGACGAGTTCAAGGCCTTCTCGGCGATCTGCACCCACCAGGGCTGCACGGTGAGCACAGTCTCGGGCGGCACCATCAACTGCCCCTGCCACGGCAGCAAGTACCACGTGGCCGACGGCTCGGTGGCCCAAGGCCCCGCGCCGAAGCCGCTGCCCCCGGAGCAGATCGAGGTGGACGGAAATTCGATCCGCCTGGCGTGAGGCGCCACGTACGCTCCGGGACATGGATCCCGAGACCCTGGTGCGCGACCACACGATCTACGCCTGCGTGATGGGTTCGCGCGCCTTCGGTCTGGCGACGGACGGCAGCGACACCGACCGCAGGGGCGTGTTCGTGGCCCCCACTCCCCTGTTCTGGCGCTTCGAGAAGCCCCCGACGCATGTCGAGGGTCCGGCGGAGGAGCAGTTCAGCTGGGAGCTGGAACGCTTCTGCGAGCTGGCCCTGCGAGCGAACCCGAACATCCTGGAGTGTCTGCACTCCCCGGTCGTGGAGCACATCGACGACACCGGCCGCGAACTCCTCGCCCTGCGTGGGGCGTTCCTCTCCCGCCGGGCCCACGACACGTTCACGCGCTACGCGCTCGGCCAGCGCAAGAAGCTGGAGGCCCACGTCCGCCTCCACGGCGCCCCGCGCTGGAAGCACGCGATGCACCTGCTGCGCCTGCTGATGAGCTCCCGCGACCTGCTGCGTACGGGTGCCCTCACCATCGACGTGGGCGACCAGCGCGAGCCGCTGCTGGCGGTGAAACGCGGCGAGGTCCCCTGGCCCGAGGTCGAGTCCTGGATGAACCGTCTGGCGGCCGAGGCCGACGAGGCGTCCCGCCGCAGCCCGCTGCCCGAGGCCCCGGACCACCGCCGCGTCGAGGACTTCCTCGTCCGCGTCCGCCGCGCCTCAGCGCTCCAGCCGGACCCGTACGACGAAGTCGTGCAGGGCGTCGTACACGGCCGGGGCGTCGGGTAGGACCGAGGCGGCCTGCGCCTCGTCCAGCACACCGTGCAGCCGCTCGATGTCGGCCGCCACGCGCGCGTGGTCGACATCGGCGCCCCCGTGCTCCCGCTCCGCCTTCGCCGCGATCAGCTCGGGCAGATAGGCGGGGGCGTCCAACTCGCCCAGCAGGGTGGGCAGATGGGCCTGCACCTCTCCGCTGCGCATGAGGTGCACACCGGTCAGCAGCACCCGGAACGTGTAGAGCAGCGGCTTGAGTTCGCCGGTCTTCTCGAACAGCCGCCACTGGGTGGTGGCGAACCCGCGGTAGTGATGGGCGTGATGGCTGGTGAGGACGCCGGGCGCGAGCGCGGCCAGCTCTCGATGCGCGTCGCTGGTGTGCACGACCAGGGGCGAGAGCAGCTGCTCCAGCACATAGCCGTTGCGGCGCAGCATCAGCCGTACGAACTTGCGCAGGTCGTGCGTGACCAGGTCCATCTCGACGCCGTCCCGGTCCCACATCCGGGACCGGGTCTCCTCCGGCTCCCGCAGCCCCACCAGGTCCTCGGCGGGCAGCAGGTGCACGCCCCGCAGGTCCACGTCCGAGTCTCGCGACGGGAAGCCGTAGAGATGCGCGCCGGAGACGGTCGCGAACAGCACCGGGTCGGGCTGCTCGGCGACCACCGGCGTCAGGTCGAGGTCCAGGGCGTCGATCATCCCTCAAGAGTCCCAGAGGGCTCCGAGGGTCAGCAGGTCACCCCGGTATTCGATGCGGTCGGCCCACTCGGTCGGCCAGGCGTCCGCGCCCAGATACGCCCCCGCGAAGGCGCCCGTCAGACAGGCGATGGAGTCCGAGTCACCGGAGGTGCAGGCGGCCCGCCGTATGGCCGTCACCGGTTCGTCGACGAACTGCAGGAAGCACAACAGGCCGGTCGCCAGGGCCTCTTCGGCGATCCAGCCCGCGCCGGTCGCCAGGCAGGGGTCGGTCTCCGGCGAGGCGTTGCGCACGGCTTCCTGGAGGCGGGCGAGGATCTCCAGGCACTCGTCCCAGCCGCGCGCGATGAACCCCTCGGGGGTGGCGTCGTCGGCACGGGTCCACAGGTCGCCGAGCCAGGTGTGGTGGTAGCGGCTGCGGTTCTCCAGGGCGTACGACCGCAGCAGGCCGACGAGTCCGGTCGGCTCGGCGCCCTGCGCGAGCAGTCGTACGGCGCGGGCGGTGAGGTCGGAGGCGGCGAGCGCCGTCGGATGGCCATGGGTCAGGCCGGACTGCAACTGGGCGGCGCCCGCGCGCTGTTCGTCGCTCAGGCCGGGGACAAGTCCTACGGGCGCGACGCGCATGTTGGCACCGCAGCCCTTGGAGCCGATCTGGCTGGCGTCCTGCCAGGGGCGGCTCTCGTCCTTGAGCAGGCTGCAGGCCCGCAGGCAGGTGTTCCCGGGCGCCCGGTTGTTCTCCGGCGACTGATACCAGTCAACGAACTCCTCACGCAGCGGCCGCTCCAGCCGCTTCGGCGCGAGCACCCCGCGGTCCATGGCCGTCCGCAGGCCCCGGCCCACTGCAAGCGTCATCTGTGTGTCGTCGGTGACGATCGCCGGCGTGGGCAGCCGCATCTCCCGCCACGGCCCGCACTTGGCGAGGATCGACGGCACGTCGTTGAACTCGGTCGGGAAGCCGAGTGCGTCCCCGAGTGCGAGGCCGGTCAACGCCCCCGTGGCTGCTTGCTTGTCGACGATGGTGGCAGTCATGCGGGACGTCCTTCCCGGGACGGTCGGAGGAGGGGCGGGTGCAGGGCGGTGGCCGGTCCCGCGCGGTAGAGCGCGGCGGGTTTGCCGCGACCGCCGGTCAGACGGGCACCGCCGGGGACCGGTTCGACGAAACCGGGCGTGGCGAGCACCTTGCGGCGGAAGTTGGGGCGGTCCAGGTCGGTCCCCCAGACCGTCTCGTAGACCTGCTGCAGCTCGCCGAGCGTGAACTCGGGCGGGCAGAAGGCGGTGGCGAGACAGGTGTATTCGAGCTTGGCGTCGACCCGTTCGTGGGCGTCGGCCAGGATCACGTCGTGGTCGAAGGCGAGCGGTCGGCCCTCCTCGTACGGCAGCCAGCTCGCCCGCGCCGCATCGCTGCCGGCGTGCGGCTCGGGTGCATCGGGCAGCAGCGCGGTGAAGGCGACGGACACGACCCGCATCCGGGGGTCGCGGTCGGGTTCGCTGTACGTCCGCAGCTGCTCCAGGTGCAGCCCCGTGACGTCCGCGAGACCGGTCTCCTCGGCGAGTTCGCGCCGGGCGGCCGTCTCCGCCGACTCCCGCGGCTCCACGAAGCCGCCGGGCAGCGCCCAGTGTCCGGCGTACGGCTCCTGCCCGCGCTCGACGAGCAGCACATGCAGCGCGCCGGAACGGATGGTCAGGACGGCGAGGTCGACGGTGACGGCGAAGGGCTCGTAGGCGTACTTGTCGTAGTCGGCCTTGTTGAACGTCATGCACACCCACCCTCCTTAATAGTCAGTACGACTATAAAGAGGGTGGGAGTGCTTGCACAACCCCTGGGTCACAACCCCTTGGTCACGACCCCTGGGTCACGGCCCGGGCCCGCGACGGTGCGAACGCCGCCACCACCGCCCCGGCCCCCGCGGCCCCGGCCGACACCCACAGCGCCGGCGCGCACCCGTCCAGGAAGGCGGCGGGCGAGCCGTAGCCGCCGTACTGGGCGAAGACGAGGGCGGCGACGGCGACGCCGAAGACACCGCCCAGTTCACGCAGTGCGTTGTTGACGCCGGCCGCGACGCCCGCGTCGCCGAGCGGTACGGAGGAGGTCACGGCGTTGGCGACGCTCGGGAAGACCATGGAGATGCCGATACCGGCGATGATCAGCGGGAGGACCAACTGCCCGTATCCGACGCCGGGTTCGACCTGCCAGGCCAGCAGGGCGAGGCCGGTGGCCATCAGCAGCATGCCGATCAGCAGGAAGGGCCGGGTGCCGAAACGGTCGGCGAGGGCGCCCGCGACCGGAGCCACCAGCAGCGGCATGGCGTTCCAGACGAGGATGCGCACGCCCGCTTCCAGCGGGGAGTAGCCGAGCCCGATCTGGAAGAGCTGCGTGATCATGAACAGGGCGCCCAGCAGGGACCCGAAGAGCAGGAACGCCACCGCGTTGGCCGTGGAGAAACCGCGCCGCCGGAAGTGCGCGAGCGGCAGCATCGGGTAGCGGGCGCCCCTGCGCTCCCAGACGAGGAAGGCCGCCGTGAACACGATCCCGGCGGCCAGCGCGGCCAGCACCTCGACGCTCCCCCACCCGGCCTGCGGCGCCCGCACCGGCGCCCAGGCCAGACCCGTCAGGCCGACGGCCGCCAACACCAGTCCCACGAGGTCGAGTTGGGGCCGGGTGCCGTAGCTCTCGTGGAGCTTGGTGGCGGCGAAGGGCAGCATCGCGAGCCCGATCGGCACGTTCAGCCAGAAGATCCACTGCCAGGACAGTCCCTCGGTGACGGCCCCGCCCAGCACGGGTCCGGCGGCGACACCGAGTCCGGTCACGCCGCCCCACACACCGATGGCGACGCCCCGCTTCTCGGCCGGGAACGCCTCGCTGATCAGGGTCAGGGTGAGCGGCAGCAGTACGGCCGCACCGGCGCCCTGCACCATGCGCGCGCCGATGAGCTGGCCCGGGCCGCCCGCGAGCGCGGACGCGGCCGAGCCCAGTGTGAAGACGGCGAGCCCGACGACGTACATCCGCCGCCGTCCGAACCGGTCGCCGAGTGCGGCGCCGGTCAGGGTCAGACAGGCGAAGACCAGGTTGTAGGCGTTGATCGTCCACTCCAGGTCCGACAGGCTCGCCCCGAAATCGGCCCGCAGGGCGGGCAGCGCGGTCGCCACGACCACGACGTCGAGGGAGCACAGCAGCGCGCCGAGCCCGGCGAGTACGACCGTCCAGACGCGTCGGGTCGAGGCCTGTTCGGCGGGTGGCTTTCGTACGGAGACACTCAGTGTGTCGGTCATGACGGGGGTTCCTTCCATGAGCTCTTGAGGTCGCTCACGGAAGGCAGACCACCCTCACCCGGGAAAGGAATCGCGCCGGCCCAGAAACGCCAGCAGCCGGGCGTCGGGCCGCGCACACGCCGGTACGACGACGGGCGCGGCGAACCGCACGCCCCGGTCCTCCTGCGCCACCACGCACCGCGCCACGGGCAGCAGCTCGGCCGCGAGGGAGTCCGGTATGGGCCGCGGCCGCCCGCACGCCTGCGCGACGTCCCACCCGTGCACGGTGATCTCCACGGCGCCCACGGCGGCCATCACCCTTACGTCCAGCGGCAGTTCGCCCACCAGGACCTGCTCGCCGGGTCCGGCCGCCCAGGCGCCGAGCACGGCACACGCGCGCGTACGGAACGCGCACGCGAGGTCGGCGGTCCCCGGCTCCCACGGGGTGAGCCCGATCCGTCCGCCCGTCAGCCCCTCGTGCAGGGCGTCCAGCGAGTCGTCGAGATGCCTGAGCAGCTCCCCCAGGTCCCATTCGGCGCAGGGTGTGCCCCGCTCCAGGTGGCCGCGTCCCACCCCGGCGACGCTGCCCAGCGCGTACGCGAGCGAACGCTCCAGCAGCTCGCCGCAGTTCACGACAGCACCCGGGGGAAGCCGAAGCGCACGACCTGGTCCGTGTCGATGAAAGCCGTGATGCGGGCCACCGTGCCGTGCAGCACGGTGAGCACCTGCACCGAGTGCGCCCGCAGCACGCCGTCCACCCCGCGCACGTACATGACGACGGCCGGCTGCCCGTTCGCGCGCGTGGGCAGCATCCGGTAGCGGTCCTCCCCGTGGCCGCGGGACCGCAGGAACCGCAGCACGTCCTTCTTGCCGCTGAACCACTCCAGGTTGGGCGGCATCTCCAGCTCGACGCCGTCCTGCAGGAGGTCGAGCAGCGCGTCCATGTCGGCGTGCTCGAAGGCGGCCATGTACCGGTCGAGCACCTCGCGGTCCGCGGCGCCCTCGGGCTCGACGACGAGGTCCTCGTCCGGGGCGACCTCGTCGAGCCGGGCACGCGCGCGTTGGAGGCTGCTCTTGACGGCCGCCGTCGACGTCCCGAGCAGGGACGCGACCTCGGGCGCCCGCCATGCGAGCACGTCCCGCAGGATGAGCACGGCCCGCTGCCGGGCGGGCAGCTGCTGCAGCGCGGCGACCAGCGCGAGCCGCAGGCTGCCGCGGGCGGCCACGACGGTCGCCGGGTCGACAAGGGAATCGGGCAGCGGCTGCAGCCATGGAACGTCCGTCGCAGGGGTCCTCAGCGGCTCCTCAGGCGCCTCTGACGGCCCGCCGAGCCCGGAGGGCAGGGGCCGCCTCGCGCGGCTCTCCAGCGCCGTCAGACACGTGTTGGTGGCGATGCGGTGCAGCCAGGTCCGCAGGGACGCCCGGCCCTCGTAGCCGTCGTAGGACCGCCAGGCCCGCAGATACGTCTCCTGCACCAGGTCCTCGGCCTCGTCGACCGAGCCCGGCATCCGGTAGCAGTGCGCGAGCAGCTCCCGCCGGTACGGGTCCGTGAGCCGTACGAACTCGTCGCGGTCCGTCGTCGTCGCAGGCATGGCCATTCCTCTCGCCGGTCACGAGTACAGACCGGCCGGAAGCCGAAAACGAATCGGCCGGCCCCGGAGAGGATCCGGAACCGGCCGTTCACACAGCGCGCACGCTCTACAGGTCGACTTCGTTCATCAGCATGCCGACCTCGGTGTTCGACAGCCGCCGCAGCCAGCCCGACTTCTGGTCGCCCAGGGTGATCGGCCCGAAGGCGACCCGCACCAGCTTGTCGACCGGGAAGCCGGCCTCGGCCAGCATGCGGCGGACGATGTGCTTGCGGCCCTCGTGCAGGGTCACCTCGACCAGGTAGTTCTTGCCGGTCTGCTCGACGACCCGGAAGTGGTCCGCGCGCGCGTACCCGTCCTCCAGCTGGATGCCGTCCTTGAGCTTCTTGCCCAGGTCGCGCGGGATGGGGCCCACGATGTGCGCGAGGTAGACCTTCTTCACGCCGTACCTGGGGTGGGTCAGCCGGTGCGCCAGCTCACCGTGGTTGGTGAGCAGGATGACGCCCTCGGTCTCGGTGTCGAGCCGCCCGACGTGGAAGAGCCGCGTCTCACGGTTGGTGACGTAGTCACCGAGGCACTGACGGCCTTCGTTGTCCTCCATCGTCGACACGACACCGGCGGGCTTGTTCAGCGAGAAGAACTGGTACGACTGCGTCGCGACCGTCAGCCCGTCGACCTTGACCTCGTCCTTCTCCGGGTCGACGCGCTTGCCCTGCTCCAGGACGATCTCGCCGTTGACCTCGACGCGGGCCTGCTCGATCAGCTCCTCGCAGGCACGCCGGGAGCCGTAGCCCGCGCGCGCGAGGATCTTCTGGAGCCGCTCGCCCTCCTGCTCGGCGCCCGGGAAGGTCTTGGGCAGCTTGATGTCCTTCTTGCCCGCGTACCGCTCGCGGTTGCGCTCCTCGGCCCTCGCCTCGTACTCGCGGGAGGTCGCCGGGACCGAACGGCCGCGCCCGGTGCCCTGGCCCTGCTTGGGTCCGCCCTTGGCGCCGCCGCGCGCCGAGGCGCCACGCCCCGACTTCGGGCCGTCCTGGGTGCCGCCGGGGCCCACGTCGTAGCGCCGCTCCTCCGGGCGCGGCTTCTTCGGCCGGCCGCCCTGCTTGTCGTCACGGGCGTTCCCGGCGCCGCGGTAATTACCGCGGCCACCGCTGCTCCCGCCGCGGCCGCCGCTGTTGCCACCACGGCTCCCGCCGTTGTTTCCGCTGCTGTTCCTGCCGCTGCTGCTTCGCATCAAAGTTCCGTCTTGTCGTCTGCGTCCTCGGAATCCGGAGCGTCCGGATCGAACGACGGGACCCCTTCCAGTGTCTCGGCCTCGATCGCCTCCGCCTCCGGGAGGAAGGGCGCGAGCTCCGGGAGCTCGTCCAGACCGCGCAGGCCCATCCGCTCCAGGAAGTAGTTCGTCGTCGTGTACAGGATCGCACCTGTTTCGGGTTCCGTGCCCGCCTCCTGGACCAGACCCCGCTGCAGGAGGGTGCGCATGACCCCGTCGCAGTTGACTCCTCGTACGGCCGAGACGCGGCTCCTGCTCACCGGCTGGCGGTAGGCGACGACCGCGAGCGTCTCCAGGGCGGCCTGGGTGAGCCGGGCCTGCTGGCCGTCCAGGACGAAGCCCTCGACGGCCGCCGCGTACTCGGGCCGGGAGTAAAAACGCCAGCCGCCGGCGATCAGCCGCAGCTCGAAACCGCGGCCCTGGACGGCGTACTCGTCGGCCAGCGCCCGCAGTGCGTCCCCGATCTGCCGCTTCGGCCGCTGGAGGATCTTCGCGAGATGCTCCTCGGTCGCGGGCTCGTCCACGACCATGAGGACGGCCTCCAGGGCGGGCTTGAGGTCGAGGTCGGCGACGGTGCGGAGGCCTGCCGGGAGGCCGGTGGTGTCCTCGCTCACGCCTTGTCCTCCTTGGGTGGCTCGGGCGGTCGGTCGAATTCGTCGGTCACCATCGGCTGGGTTTCGCCCTCCCCGCCGGTCCACCGCACGATCAGCTCCCCGAGCGCCGTCTCCTGATCGAGCGCGACGGCCTTCTCCCGATAGAGCTCCAGCAGGGCGAGAAACCTTGCTACGACGGTGAGGGTGTCGTCGGTGTCCTCGACCAGCGCCCGGAAGCTGGCCTCGCCGAACTCCTTGAGCCGCGCGACCACGATCTGGGCCTGCTCCTGCACGCTGACCAGCGGCGCGTGGATGTGGTCGACGTAGACCTGCGGCTTCGGCTTGGGCTGCATCGCCTTCACGGCGAGCTTCCCGAACCCCTCCGGTCCGATGCTGATGACGACCTCGGGCAGCAGCTCGGCGTGGTGCGGTTCGAGGCCGACGGTGCGGGGGTAGCGCCGTGCTTCCTCGTCCAGCCGCCGATTGAAGATGTCGGCGATCTGTTTGTACGCGCGGTACTGCAGCAGCCGCGCGAACAGCAGGTCCCGCGCCTCCAGAAGCGCGAGGTCGGCCTCGTCCTCGACCTCGGCGGAGGGCAGCAGCCGGGCAGCCTTGAGATCGAGCAACGTGGCCGCGACCACCAGGAACTCGGTCGTCTGATCCAGGTCCCAGTCCGGCCCCATCGCCCGGATGTGCGCCATGAACTCGTCGGTCACCTTGGACAGCGCGACCTCGGTGACATCCAGCTTGTGCTTGGAAATCAGCTGGAGGAGAAGGTCGAAGGGCCCCTCGAAGTTCGCAAGCCGAACCTTGAAGACACCGTCGCCGGGTTCCTCGGCTTCACCGGCTTCCTCGGCCTTGTCGAGCTCCGGGGCCTCGGAGGTGTCGGTGGGGGCGGCCAGGGTCCCCGCTTCCGCCCGCGGAAGTGTCTCCCCGGACTCGACGAGGAGCTCAGAGCTCGCGGGCCCCGGCTCCGGCGCAGGCTGCGGGACCGTCCGGGGATCCACGGCCACGGTTCGCCGGACCTCGGCTGCCACGGGTTCCGCCACCGTCGGCTCCGCGGCGAGCGGCGCCTCCAAGGACGGTCCGGGCGCCTCGGGTTCGCGCGCTTCGGGCTCCGGCTCCACGGGCGCCGCCCCCGGCCCCCGCCCCAGCGAACGCCGACGACCGCCGGAGGCACCGGCGCCGGGGACGGGAACGTCGTTCGAGGTCATGGCCCCCGCAGGCTACCGCTACCGCCCGCGCAGTCGGCGTACGAGGATGCTCGCGTCCCCGCGGGACTCCAGATCGGCCAGCACCACGGCGACCGCCTCGCGGACGATCCGTCCGCGGTCGACCGCAAGGCCGTGCTCGCCGCGGAGCACCAGGCGTGCGTGCTCCAGGTCCATGAGCTCCTCGGCGGACACATACACGGTGATCTTCTCGTCGTGCCGCTCACGGCCACTGGGGCGCCGATTGGGGCTCCGCCCGCGCTTGCGGGACTGGCCGCCCGCCGAGGCGGCGGCAGAACCTTCCTGCGCCCCCTGACGTCGCCCGGAGCGCTCCTGGGCCGCGGCGCGGCTGCGGGACTCACCGGCGTCGGCCGGCTCCGGCTCCGCGGCCACGTGCTCCGCGCCCTCGCCGTCGCCGCCCTGTGCGGGCACCGACTGCGGTGCGTCCTCGGGCGACGCGGCCGCGGCCGGGTCGCTCTCCCCCGCGGGAGCGGGCACACGGGCTTCGCCGTTGGCCCCCCGCCGCGGAGTGGACGGCTGGAGCGCCGTTCCCCCTGTCGTACGGAAGAGTTCGTCGGCCCCCGGCAGACTCACTCGGCGTGACACCGGGCGAGCACCTCCCTGGCGAGCTGGCGATAGGCGGCGGCGCCGACGGAGTTGGAGGCGTACGTGGTGATCGGCTCGCCGGCGACCGTGGTCTCCGGGAAGCGGACCGTGCGTCCGATGACCGTGTGGTAGACGTGATCGTCGAATGCCTCGACCACACGGGCCAGGACCTCGCGGCTGTGGACCGTGCGCGAGTCGTACATCGTGGCCAGGATCCCGTCGAGCTCCAGCTCCGGGTTGAGCCGCTCCTGGACCTTCTCGATGGTCTCCGTCAGCAGCGCGACACCACGGAGAGCGAAGAACTCGCACTCCAGCGGGACGATCACCTTGTGCGCGGCCGTCAGCGCGTTCACCGTCAGAAGACCCAGCGACGGCTGACAGTCGATCACGATGTAGTCGTAGTCGGCCATGAGCGGCTTCAGGGCGCGCTGGAGCGTGGACTCGCGCGCGACCTCCGAGACCAACTGCACTTCGGCGGCGGACAGGTCGATATTGCTGGGCAGCAGGTCCATGTTCGGGACCGCCGTCTTCAGGAGCACCTCGTCGGCCGCCATGCCCCGCTCCATGAGCAGGTTGTAGACGGTGAGGTCGAGCTCCATCGGATTGACGCCGAGGCCCACCGACAGCGCGCCCTGCGGGTCGAAGTCCACGAGCAGCACGCGCCGTCCGTACTCCGCGAGCGCGGCACCCAGGTTGATGGTCGACGTCGTCTTGCCGACGCCGCCCTTCTGGTTGCACATCGCGATGATCGTGGCGGGACCGTGGCTGGTCAGTGGACCCGGGATCGGGAAGTACGGCAGCGGGCGTCCGGTCGGGCCGATGCGCTCACGACGCTGCCGGGCAGCGTCGGGCGCGAGCGTGGCCGCGTACTCGGGGTCCGGCTCGTACTCCGCGTCGGGGTCGTAGAAGTGCCCTTCGGGCAGTTCGTCGTAGTCGGCGAGTTGGTTGTGGGGCGCGCCACTTCCGTCGCCGGCCATGGCGTTCACGTGATGGCCATCCATGCTCTGGTGTGCTGTCCGGATCACCTGCGGACCCGGGCTCTGTCGGGCTGCGAAGGTGCGCACAGCAACGGAGCCGACAGCCTCGAACCCCGCGGGACCCTGGTCCCGTACCGGCATTCCTGGTTGACCACCCCCGGGAGAAAATGTCGACTCATTCACAAGTCGTCTTACCTCCTTGGTGACCAGGAAACTTCTAGACAGGTCGGCGTGACACCATGCCGACGGTTGGCGACTCTATGGCGTGTCGGGCGTCCGCAGCAACACAATCCGCCGGACCCGGCCCGATGTGTCGGCAATGAAACATCCCTCTGTCAAGGGCGTACGGCCGTCGCACGGCAGGTTTCGCCGGTGTGCGAATCGGTCGAAGGGTTACGTTCGAGGCGAGTTGACCTAGAGCCGCAAAGTGACCATACACACATCCGGCCGGACCTTGTCGGGCAAGGTCCGGCCGGGTGTGCGCTGTTGACGACCTGTGTTGACGTATCGCCTTTTACCGAATGGTGACTTAGCGGCTCGACGACTCTCCGCTCGGCCCGGGAGGTCGGTCGAGCAGGTCAGCCGAGCAGGTTCTCGAGCTCCACGTGCTCCAGACCGTGCGCCTCTGCGACCTCGCGGTAAACGACCCTGCCCTCATGGGTGTTGAGGCCCTTGGCGAGCGCGGGGTCGCGGCGCAGCGCCTCCGCCCAGCCATGGTTGGCGAGTTCGACGATGTAGGGCAGCGTCGCGTTGGTGAGCGCGTAGGTGGAGGTGTTGGGCACCGCGCCCGGCATGTTGGCGACGCAGTAGAAGACCGAGTTGTGGACCGTGAAGGTCGGCTCGGCGTGCGTGGTCGGGCGGGAGTCCTCGAAGCAGCCGCCCTGGTCGATCGCGATGTCGACAAGGACACTCCCCGGCTTCATGCGGGACACCAGCTCGTTGGTGACCAACTTCGGGGCCTTGGCGCCCGGGATGAGGACCGCGCCGATGACGAGGTCGGCGTCCAGGACGGCCTTCTCCAGCTCGAAGGAGTTGGACATGATCGCCCGGACCTTGGTGCCGAAGACCTTGTCCGCCTCGCGCAGCTTGTTGATGTCGCGGTCGAGCAGCGTGACGTGGAAGCCCAGGCCGACCGCGATCTGCGTCGCGTTCCAGCCGGAGACACCGCCGCCGATGACGACGGCCTTCGCGGGCTGGGTACCGGGAACACCGCCGGGCAGGACACCGCGGCCGCCGTTGAACCGCATCAGGTGGTAGGCGCCGACCTGCGGGGCGAGCCGGCCCGCGACCTCGGACATCGGGGCGAGCAGCGGGAGCGCACGGCTGGGGAGCTCGACGGTCTCGTATGCGATCGCCGTGGTGCCGGACTCGATGAGCGCGTCGGTGCACTCCTTGGAGGCGGCCAGGTGCAGGTAGGTGAAGAGCGTCTGGTCCTTGCGGAGGCGGTGGTACTCCTCGGCGATGGGCTCCTTGACCTTGAGCAGCAGGTCCGCGGTGGCCCACACCTCGTCGGCGGTCGGCAGGATCTGCGCACCGGCGGCGACGTACTCGCTGTCCGGGATCGACGATCCGAGACCGGCGCCCTGCTCGATGACGACCTGGTGGCCGTGGCGCACGAGCTCGTGCACACCGGCGGGGGTGATGGCCACCCGGAACTCGTTGTTCTTGACCTCGCGGGGGATGCCGACCTTCACGTCGATCACGGTCCTTGGCTCAGTGGATGTGGGGCAATACAACACATACCCAGGCATGCACGAGCACACCGGGAGACACCGCAGGAGAAGGTGCGGCAGAGCCAGTCTAATGAAGGTGTTCTCTCTGTCTAGCCTTTCATTGCATCAATCTTCATCGGATGTACTACGGATTTCGCAGGCGTTAGCGTCTTGTTCCGAGGGATCAAGGGGTGCCGGCTCCGGTTCACCCTCCGCGCACTCCTCCCCCAGCAGCCGCTCGGCCGTGCCCCGGTGCAGCTGGGCCGAGGCGGGATCGCCCAGGTGCTCCAGGGTGTCGGCGAGCCGCAGCTGCAGCGCCGCCTGCAGCCGTACGTCCTCGGCGCGGCGCGCCCACTCCACCGCCTCGTGGCAGGTGCGCAGCGACTCCTCGGGCCGTCCCGCGTACTCCTGGACACGCGCGAGTTCGCTCAACGCCCGTGCGTGGGAGGCGATGTCGCCGTTCTTGCGGTGCCCTGCCATCGCCGCGCGCCAGCTGCGCTGGGCCTCGCCGTAGCGGCCCGCATAGGTGTGGGCGGCGGCGATGCGGCCGTAGAGCCGGGCGGCGGCCGGGCGCTCGCCCCGGGCCAGGCGCTGGGCGAGGGCGCGGCCGAACCAGTCGGCGGCCCGGTCGTAGTCCCCGGTCTCCAGGTGCGCGCCACCTACGGATTCCATTGCGCGACCGGTGGCGTACGGGTCATTTGCCTCCCGTCCGGCGTCCAGCGCGGCCCGGTAGCGCGCCAGCGCGTCCGTCGTACGGCCGGTCTGGGCGTCCAGGTCGCCGAGGTTCAGCAGGGCGGCGGCCTTCTCCCGTGGCAGGTTCCGCCGCTCCGCCACGTCCAGGACAAGCCGGTGGATGCCGTACAGGTCGGGGGCGGCGGCCCGGGTGCCGAAGTGCGCGACCATGGCCTTGACCAGCTGGGACATCAGCCGGCGGGCGAGGGTGTCCAGCTCCCCGTCGGCCACGGCGAGCCGGGCCGCGGCCAGCAGCGCGGGCCGGCGCAGACGCAGCCAGTCCTCGGCGGCCCGGGGGCTGGGAAAGCGCACCGCGCGCGGCATGCCCTGGAGCTTCTCGCGCGCCTCGGGGCTGTCCGTCTCGGTGATCACCCGGCACGACTGCAGCAGCCGTACCGTCCGCTCCAGCATGCGCGCGCGGGCCAGCTGCAGCTCGCCGGGGCGGTCCTGGGTCTGGGTGAGCGCCTTCAGCAGGGGGTACAGGCAGCCCGGCACCTCGTACTGCGGCATCGGCGAGCCCACCGCCCGTAGCAGGCCGAGGGCGACGAACTCGTCCAGTGCGGCGTGGGCGTCGCCGACCGAGCAGCCGGCGAGGGAGGCCGCGGTGTGCGGATCGACCAGTCCGGCCGGGGCGAGGGCGAGCAGCCGCAGCATCCGGGCGGACGGCGCGGGCAGCGAGGTGTAGACGAGCCGGAAGACCCGGCTGAGGGGCGTGCCCTCGTCACCCTCCGTGTGCAGATGTTTGGCCAGGTCGGCGACGGCCGCCTTGGGACGGGCGGCGAGCCAGCCGCCCGCCAGCGTCAGCGCGGCGGGGTGGGCCTGGCACTCCTCGACCAGACCCTCGGCGGCACGGGGGTCGACGGTGATGCGTACGGAGCCGGTGTGCCGGGTGAGCAGCTCCAGGCCGGACTTGGTGTCGAGGCCGCCGAGGGTGCAGGGGCGGACGTCGGAGATGCCGGTGAGGGGACCGCTGGACACGGCGACGACCAGGCAGTCCGGGGTGTCCGGCAGCAGGGCGTCGACCTGCTCGGCGTCCGCCGCGTCGTCGAGCAGCACCAGGGCCCGGCGGTCGGCTAGTGCGGTGCGCAGCGCCTCGGCCAGGTCGTCCGCGGCGGCTCCGGCCGGGGTGGGCAGCTGCAGGCCGGCGAGCAGTTCGCGGGCGGTGTGCTCGACCGGGACGGGGGTGCCGTCGGGCTCGCTCAGCCGCGCCCGGAGCACCACGTCGTCGTAACGGTCCGCAACCTGCCGCACCAGTTCCTCGGCGAGTGCCGTGCGCCCGGAACCGGGCCTGCCCGCGATGAGCAGTACGCGCGCGCGTGGGGCCTTGCGGCCGGAGAGGGTGTCCAGGCCCGCGCGCTCGATGTCGGCGCGGAGTTCCTTCAACTCCCTTGTACGGCCCAGGAACCGGCTCTCGTCAGCAGCGTGTCCCGACAGCCGTACACCGTCTGTGTCCACCGCCTGGTCCGTCACGGGCCACACTCCCGTCCCACCGCACGCGCAAGCCCGCCGGGACTCCGGTACCGGGCGTTAACAGAGCCTAGTTCACGCTCTGCAACGATCCTGGCGGAGCACGGCGGGCACATCCCCCGATCGGATCAGCCGATCGTCACACCGGTGAGGGTCGGGCGGCGTTCAGGACTCGAAGGGACGCGCGGGCCACGGCGCCTCGGCCGGGCGCAGTGCGTCGAGCCCGTCCCCGTGCTGCGCGGCGATCAGCGAAAGGACGCCCACGACAAGGCAGTTGTTGTGCAGCTCGCCCGCGAGGACACCCCGTACGAGTTCCTCGACGGGCACGCGCGCGAGTTCCATGTCGGCCTCTTCGTGCTCGACCTCGAAACGGTCGCCGTCGGCCTCGGACAGATCGCGGGCGAGGAAGATGCGCACGGCCTCGTCGCAGCCGCCGGGGGTGGTGTAGACGTCGGTCAGCACGCGCCAGTCCTCGGCCTTGACGTGCGCCTCCTCGTACAGCTCGCGCTGGGCGGCGTGCAGCGGGTTCTCGCCGGGCACGTCCAGGAGTCCGGCCGGGATCTCCCACAGCTTGTGGCGCACGGGGTGCCGGTACTGGCGGATGACCAGGACCCGGCCTTCGTCGTCGAGGGCGAGGACGGCCACCGAGCCGGGGTGGACCTGGTAGTCGCGGCGGGCCACATGTCCGTCGGGCATGACCACGTCGTCCGTGCGGACGGAGGTCTTGTTACCCACGAAAGGGGTGTCCGTCGCCCGGATCTCCCACTCTTCGGGGGTGTCCTTGATCGTCATGCCCTGTCCTCCCGCACGCTTTTGAAACACACCAAGTGAAGCGGGGCGCTCACCTTTTGAATGAGAGCGCCCCGGCCACCGTACAACTGGTGTGTTACTTGGAATTCTTCCGCTCGACCGAGGCCTTGACGAGGCCCGCGAACAGCGGGTGCGGCCGGGTCGGGCGCGAGCGCAGCTCCGGGTGCGCCTGGGTCGCCACCAGGTAAGGGTGCACGTCCCGCGGGTACTCCACGTACTCCACCAACTTGCCGTCGGGCGAAGTGCCGGAGAACAGGATCCCGGCCTTCTTCTCCAGCTCCGCGCGGTAGGCGTTGTTCACCTCGTAGCGGTGGCGGTGGCGCTCCTCGACGTACTCCTTGCCGTCGTAGACCTCGCGCACGATCGAGCCCTCGGCCAGCTTGGCCGGGTACATGCCCAGGCGCATCGTGCCGCCCATGTCGCCCTCGCCGGCGACGATGTCGAGCTGCTCGGCCATGGTGGAGATGACCGGGTGGCCGGTGGCGGAGTCGAACTCGGTGGAGTTGGCGTCGGTGATGCCGGCCAGGCTGCGCGCGGCCTCGATCACGATGCACTGCAGGCCCAGACAGAGGCCGAGCAGCGGGATCTTGTTCTCGCGGGCGTACTTGATCGCGCCGACCTTGCCGAGCACACCGCGATCACCGAAGCCGCCCGGGATGCAGATGCCGTCGACATCGCCGAGCTGCGCCGCGGCACCGGCCGGGGTCTTGCAGTCGTCGGAGGTGACCCACTTGATCTTCACACGGGCCTTGTTGGCGAAGCCGCCCGCGCGCAGCGCCTCGGTGACCGAGAGGTAGGCGTCGGGCAGGTCGATGTACTTGCCGACCAGCGCGAGGGTGATCTCGTGGTCGGGGTTGTGGACGCGGTCGAGCAGGTCGTCCCAGGTCCGCCAGTCCACGTCGCGGAACGGCAGGTCCAGCTTGCGCACGACATAGGCGTCCAGGCCCTCGCCGTGCACGGTCTTGGGGATGTCGTAGATCGAGCGGGCGTCGGGGCAGGCGACCACGGCGGCCTCGTCGACGTCGCACATCAGGGAGATCTTGCGCTTGATCGCGGTGGGGACCTCGCGGTCGCAGCGCAGCACGATGGCGTCCGGCTGGATACCGATGTTGCGCAGGGCCGCAACCGAGTGCTGGGTCGGCTTCGTCTTCAGCTCTCCCGAGGGGCCGATGTACGGCAGGAGCGAGATGTGGACGACGAAGACGTTGTCGCGGCCGACCTCGTGACGGACCTGGCGGACCGTCTCCAGGAAGGGCAGCGACTCGATGTCGCCAACCGTGCCGCCGACCTCAGTGATCACGACGTCGACCTCGTCGGTCGCCATGCGGCGGATACGGTGCTTGATCTCGTTGGTGATGTGCGGGATGACCTGCACCGTGTCACCGAGGTACTCGCCGCGCCGCTCCTTGGCGATCACCGTCGAGTAGACCTGGCCCGTGGTGACGTTGGCGGAGCCGTCCAGGTCGCGGTCGAGGAAGCGCTCGTAGTGGCCGATGTCCAGGTCGGTCTCGGCGCCGTCGTTGGTGACGAACACCTCACCGTGCTGGAAGGGGTTCATCGTGCCCGGGTCGACGTTCAGATACGGGTCGAGCTTCTGCATCACGACCCGCAGGCCCCGCGCCTTGAGGAGCATGCCCAGGCTGGAGGCGGTGAGGCCCTTGCCGAGCGAGGAGGCGACACCCCCGGTGACGAAGATGTGCTTGGTCGTCGTAGATTTCGGCGGCATGGCCAAGAGGGGGCTCCCGTGGTCGCGGTTTGTAGTGCGGTTCCGGGGATTTCTCGCCCACCGGTCCACGGGCTACCAGGGTATCAGCGCCCGGACGAGATGGCTTCCGGCCACGCTCCGCACACGAGTCACCACAGACCCGCACGGTCTTCCGGGTTTCTCACCCGTTGCTCACCCGTTCGGCCTATTCGGGTTGCCCGGAGCGGCACGCAGATCATCTACGTGCGTCGTATCCTGCTCGGACACTCGCTGCCGAGCCCGGCCGGCAACACGGCACCACCCCCGCCCGTACGCACCGGAACAACGAGAGCTCGTCAGTTCGTTGAGCACAAATTGTCGTTTTGCCACACAGCTGGACGGCTGCTTTGCTTCACCGCTCAACGACGCATTACAACGACCCCTTGACCGCACTAGCGACAGCCCCCTTTGGGGGTGACGTGGCCGTTCGACTGGAGTTGCACGTGGCCGGGCGCATCGAAGACTACGCACTCATCGGAGACATGCAGACCGCCGCTTTGGTCTGCCGGGACGGCACAGTGGACTGGCTGTGCCTGCCCCGCTTCGACTCGCACGCCATCTTCGCCGGCCTGCTGGGCACCGAGGAACACGGCTTCTGGCGGCTCGGCCCCGCCCACGCCTCCGACGCCCAGCCGCCCACGGCGGCCCGGCGCAGCTACCGCGGCGACTCGCTGATCCTGGAATCCGAGTGGGACACCCCGCGTGGCACGGTCCGAGTGACCGATTTCATGCCCCCGCGTGACGGCGCCCCCCAGCTGATCCGCATCGTGGAGGGCGTCTCGGGCCGCGTCCCGATGCGCTCGGCCCTGCGGATGCGTTTCTCGTACGGCAGGGTCGTGCCGTGGGTGCACAAGCACGAGGGCCGTACGGTCGCCGTCGCCGGTCCCGACTCGGTGTGGTTCGACACGGAGGCCGAGACCTACGGCAAGTCGCTGACCACGTATGCGGACTTCACGGTCGCCCCTGGTGACCGGATCGCGTTCACGATCTCGTGGGAACCCTCGCACAAGCAGCCGCCCGCGCTGCCGGAGCCGGAGCAGTCGCTCCAGGCGACGGAGGAGTTCTGGCGGGAATGGGTGGAGCACTGCACGTACCACGGCCCGTACCGCGAGGCGGTGATCCGCTCCCTGATCACGCTGAAGGCCCTGACGTACGCCCCGACCGGCGGCATCGTCGCCGCCCCCACCACCTCCCTGCCGGAGGACATCGGCGGCGTCCGCAACTGGGACTACCGCTACACCTGGCTGCGCGACGCGGCGATCACTCTGTCCTCCCTGCTGCGCACCGGCTACCGCGAGGAGGCCCGCGCCTGGCGCGAGTGGCTGCTGCGCGCGGTCGCCGGTGACCCGGAGAACCTGCAGATCATGTACGGCATCGCGGGCGAGCGCGAGCTCGGCGAAGCCGAGCTGGACTGGCTGCCCGGGTACGAGCACTCGGCGCCGGTGCGGGTCGGCAACGGCGCGGCCCACCAGCTCCAGCTCGACGTGTACGGCGAGGTCACCGAGGCCCTGCACCTGGGCCATATGACGGGCCTGGCCCGCAGCGACTACGCCTCCCTGCTGCAGCTCAAGCTGATCCGCTACCTGGAGCAGCACTGGGACGAGCCGGACGAGGGCATCTGGGAGGTGCGCGGCCCGCGCCGCCACTTCGTGCACTCCAAGGTCATGGCCTGGGTCGCCGTCGACCGAACCATCAAGCTCATCGAGTCCGGCGACGCGGACGGCCCGCTGGAGCGCTGGCGCGAGCTGCGCGACGACATCCACCGGGACGTGTGCGAGAAGGGCTACGACAAGGAGCGCAACACCTTCACGCAGTCGTACGGCTCGAAGGAGCTGGACGCCTCGCTGCTCCTCATCCCGCAGATGGGCTTCCTGCCGCCCGACGACAAGCGCGTGATCGGCACCATCGAGGCGATCCAGCGCGAGCTGTCCACGCCGGACGGCTTCATCCTGCGCTACCCGACGGAGGGTTCCAGCGAGGGCGTCGACGGCCTCCCCGGCGACGAAGGGGCGTTCCTGGCCTGCTCGTTCTGGATGGCGGACGACCTGGCGATGATCGGCCGCGTGGACGAGGCCCGCAAGCTGTTCGAGAAGCTTCTCGCGCTCCGCAACGACCTCGGCCTGCTCGCCGAGGAGTGGGACCCGCGCCGCCAGCGCCAGGTCGGCAACTTCCCGCAGGCCTTCAGCCACGTCCCGCTCATCGACACGGCGCTGCGTCTGACAGCGTCCGGGGCGTACGGCGGCTGAACCTTACCGACCGGTGACGTACGGCGGCTGAACAGGACCGCCGAACCGGGCCCGCCTACGCTGGAGCCAACAGCCCCTGTACGAAAGGGGGCGCCCCATGGCCTCCCCATCGAAGGCGGGCGCGGCCCTCACCGCGCTGCGCGAGGATCTGGTCGGCGACGTGTTCGCCCCGGGGGATGTCGGCTACGACGAGGCCCGCACCGTCTTCAACGCGATGATCGACCGGCGTCCGGCGGTGATCGCGCAGTGCGTGGACGAGACCGATGTCGTACGGGCGGTGCGTTTCGCACGGGACCTCGACCTGACCGTCGCGGTGCGCGGCGGCGGGCACAGCGTGGCGGGCATGGCCCTGAACGACGGCGGGCTCGTCGTCGACCTGCGCCATATGCGCGCCGTCACCGTCGACCCCGCGGCCGAGGCGGTGAGGATCGCGGGCGGCGCCACCATGAGCGACCTGGACCGCGCCACCGAGCCGCACGGCCTCGCCACCACCGGCGGCCGGGCCTCGACGACCGGCGTCGGCGGCTTCGTCCTGGGCGGCGGCACGGGCTGGCTGGACCGCAGCTGCGGCCTCGCCGTCGACAACCTCCTCGGCGTCGAACTGGTCACCGCCGACGCCACGCGCGTGCACGCCAACGCCGACGAGAACCCCGACCTGTTCTGGGCGCTGCACGGCGGCGGAGGCAATTTCGGCATCGCCACCGCGATCACCCTGAAGCTGCACGAGCTGCCACGGTTCTCCATCGCACTGGTGCTGTACCTCCCGGAGTTCGGCCGCGACGCCGTCCGCATCTACCGCGAGATCATCACCGCCGCCCCGGTGGAAGCGTCCGGCGCCGTCCTCTACGTCACCGGCCCGCCCGAGGACTTCGTACCCCCGCACCTGGTCGGCAAGTTGATGTGCGCCGCGCTCCTGGCGTACGCCGGCGGCGAGGAGGACATCCGCAAGCTGGCCGAGCCGCTGCTGGCGCTTCCGCACGAGGGGGAGATCGTCGGCGCGGTCCCGTACGCCGACTTCCAGACCATGTTCGACGACCCGCCGGACCTGCGGAACTACTGGTCGGCGGAGTATCTGACGGGCCTGCCCGACGAACTCGTGGAGGTCTACTGCGCCCGCGGGGACTCGATGCCCGTACCGACCGGAACCCAGCACGTGCTGTTCCCGCAGGGCGGCGCGATCGCCGACGGCCCCGCCGAGTACCCCGTGCCCTACCGGGACGCACCTTGGGCGGTGCACCCCTTCGGTATCTGGACGGACCCCGCCGACGACGAGCGCTGCATTCAGTGGGTACGGGACGTCCGCGCCGACGTCCGGCCGTGGAGCACCGGCGCGACCTACCTCAACTTCATCGGCGACGAGGGCCCCGAACGCGTGGTGGCCGGCCTCGGCGCGGAGCACACGGCCCGGCTGGCGGCCGTGAAGAGGCGGTACGACCCGGACAACGTGTTCCGGTTCAACCACAACATCAGGCCGGCCTGAGCGGTCCGGCTCCGCCGCGGGGCTGTGATGTGTCGTCGGCCGTCTGCTGCGCCGTCGTGGCTGGTCGCGCCCACGCGGCGGAGCCGCATATCGATACAGCCCCGCGCCCCTTTGGGGCGCTGGTTCAGACGCAGGCTCTCAGCGCCCCCAGCGTGCGCTCCCCCGCCGGATCTCCGGCCGTCGCCGGTACGAGGGCGATCTCGTCCAACCCGGCCTCGGCGTAGGCGTCGATGCGGGCGCGTACGGTGTCGAGGTCGCCGACCAGGCCGACCGTGCCCGCGGCCGCGGGCGGCAGGGCGCGCAGCAGAGTGTCGGGGTCGGCGCCGCCCGCGGCCAGCTCGACGGCCTCGCCGAAGCCGGCCGCGGTGAAGACGTCGCCGTAGCCCGGCACGGTCAGATACCCGACGACGCTCCGCAGGACCTGCGCGAGGGACTCCGGCTCGGGGTCGACGGCGGCGGGCAGCCAGGCAGCGAGTGTGGGCGGCGTACGGCCCGCCCTCTCGGCCGCCGCGACCAGCTTGGCGCGCAGTGTGCGCGCCTGCTCCGGAGTGACGATGTCGAGCAGCATGCGGTCGGCGTGCGCGGCGGCGGTGGCGATCGCGCGGTCCCCGAACGCGGCGACAGTGAGCGGGCCGCCGGGCGGCGACAGCCGGCGCCGGAAGGGGCTGCCGGGCACGACGGGCTCGCCCGGTGGGGCGTGGAGCAGCCCTCGCACGGCTGCCGCCGTCTCCTCCAGTACGGCCGCGGGGCGCGCCCGGGGCCGCCCGTGCACGCCCTCCACGACCCGTCTGCTGGAGGTGCCCAGCGCCACGCCGACCACCCGTCCGGTGACGGCGGCGACCGACGCGGCACCGCGGGCGAGGGTGTACGGGTCGCGCAGGGACACCGGGACGGGCCCTGCGGTCAGCGCGGCCCGTCCGGTGACCCCGCCGATCGCGGTGGCCAGCACGAAGGAGTCCCAGGTCGGCCCCTCCCCGGCCCATGCCTCCTGGTACCCGAGCCGGTCGGCGAGCGCCGCCACCCGCAACGGCTCATCCACCGGACTGTCGTCCTCCCGCCCCACGGCGACCACGCTGAAGTCCATGCTCCGGCCGCTACCCGGCCGCCGGAGCCCCAACCCTGCCCGGAGATGTCCCGGAGGGGCACGCGCGGGTAGCGTCCGGCTCATGGACAGCGGTACGGACAGCGGTACGAGCAGCAGATTCGACACGCAGGGCGCCGGGATCACCGTGCAGCGGGCGCTGGAGCTGCCCGGTCTGCGCAGCGGGCTGCCGGAGGTCCTCGCGGGCGCCGACCGGCTGCAGCGCACCGTGCGCTGGGTGCACGCGGGCGAGGTTCCGCACATCGCCTCGCTGCTGAAGGGCGGCGAGCTGCTGCTCACCACGGGCTATGGGCTCGGCACCCGGCCGGCCGAGCAGCGGGCGTTCGTCCGCACCCTGGCCGAGCGCGGCATCGCGGCCCTGGTCGTGGAGCTCGGCCCGCGCTTCACCCGCCTGCCCGCTGCGCTCGTCGACACGGCACGCGCAGCCGGGCTCCCGCTGGTCCAACTGCACCGCGAGGTGCCCTTCGTGGCGGTCACGGAGGAGGTCCACACCGAGATCGTCAACGGCCACTACGCGCTGCTGCAGCGGGCGGAGGAGGTGCACCGCCGCTGCACCGAGGCCCTGCTGGGCGGCGGCGGTGTGCCCCAGGTGCTGGGCATCCTGGCCGACTTCAGCGGCAACCCGGTCTTCCTGGAGACGACGGACGGGCAGCTGCTGTACGCCGCCGGGGCCGGCCCCGAGGGCGCGGACCCGCTCCAGGTGTGGGAGGGGCTGCGCGGCCAGCACAAGGACGCCCCGCCGCCGTCCGGGTCGGTCCTGGTGGACGTGCCCGGGGGCGGGCCGGGAACGAGTTCGGTACGGGCCCGCCTCATCCTCCTCCCCGTACGGGCCCCACTGGCCCCGGTGCACCGCATCGCCGCCGAGCGGGCGGCCGGCATTCTGGCCGTCGTCCTGATGCAGGCGCGGCAGGAGGAGGAGCTGGCTGCGCGCGGCCGCGGGGACTTCCTCACCGACCTCGCCGAGGGCCGTATCGCCGCCGAGGACGCGCCCGCTCAGGCACGCGTGCTGGGCTTCAAGCCCGGCAACAGCCCGCTGCTGCCGGTCGTCATGCGGCTGGGCGACACGCTGTCGCCGGGCGGCGGCTGGGCGGTGCTGGCCCGCGCGGTCGCGGAGGAGCTGGCGTCGGTGGGGGTTCCGGTCCTGTTGGGCGTACGGCCTGTCGAGGGCCGCGTGCCGCTGCTGCTGGGCCTGCGTGCGGAGTCGGAGCGGTCGACGGTGGCAGACCGGGTCGCGGCGGCGCTGCGGGCGGGCGTGGAGCGGGCGGGGATGCAGCGGCCCGGGGCGCAGCCGCCGGTGGTGGTCGTCGGGGTGGCGGGCGGCTGGGCGGCGGCGTCGGCGGGCCTCAGACACGCGGCGGAGACGGCGACGGCGGCGCAGGGCCTGTCGGACCGCCCCTGGTACGACGCCCGCCGCCTCGACATCGACCTCCTGCTCTGGCGGCTGCGCGACCACCCGGACCTGGCGGCCTTCGTGGACCGTGCGATCGGCCCGCTCCGCGACCACGACAACCGCTCCCGGCCGCCCCTCCTGCCCACCCTGGAGACGTACCTGGCGCATGCGGGCCGCAAGGCGGAGACGGCCCGCGAACTCCACCTCAACCGCCAGACCCTGTACAACCGCCTCGCCAGGATCGGCGAGTTGCTCGGCACGGACCTCGACGACCCGCAGACGGTACTGGCGCTGAGCCTGGCCCTGCGAGCGCGCCGGCACGTCCCGTAGCCGACACCTCCTTCAGGCGAACGGCCGGTGCTGGGTCAACTCGTCGTAGACGCTGAGCACTTGGGCGACCGTCTCGTCCTCGGTCGGCCAGGTGGCGGCCTGCCGGATGCCCTTCTCCCTGAGCAGCTCACGGCGCTCCGGATCGCCGAGGAGCCCGGCGACGGCGACGGCGAGGGCCTCGGCGTCTCCGTACGGGACGAGTTCGGCTGCGTCGCCGACGAGTTCGGGGATGCCGCCGACATGGGTCGCGACGAGCGGCACGCCCGCGTGGAGGGCCTCCTGGGCGAGCACGGAACGCGATTCCCAGCTGCTGGGCAGCAGCGCGAGATCGGCGGCGGCGAGCAGCTCGCTCACGTCGTCGCGCCGCCCGATGAGCCGGACGGGCAGCCCTTCGTCCTCGATACGGCGCTGCAGTACGGTCCGCAGCGGCCCTTCCCCCGCGATCACGACGAGCGGCACGGGGTCGAGGCGCCGCCACGCGCGCGTGGCGTCCAGCAGGGTGTCGTAGCCGCGGTGCCGGTCCAGGGAGCCGACGGCCATCAGCAACGGGCGGCCGGTGGCGCCCAGTTCGGCCCGGACCTTGGGGCTCGGCCGGTCGGGATCCTCCGGCTCCGCGGGCGGACGCGGTCCCGGCAGGGCCACGGCGGCCAGCCGCGCGTCCCGCGCCCCGGTCCGGCGGGCCCGGTCCACGAGGTCCGAGGTGGTGCCGAGCACGACGGTGGCGGCCTTCACCACACGCCGCTCCAGCAGCCGCAGCAGATGCGCCCGCGCTCCCTCCGCGTGCGCGCGGTTGTGCCAGGTCACGACGAGCGGGGTGCGCCGGCCGCTTAGGGCCAGCGCGGCACGGAAGGAGGCGTGCAACCCGTGCGCATGCACCAGATCGGCGTCCTTGCAGGCCTCCCGCAGCGCGGCCACGGCTCCTGGGTCGCTGCTGCGCGGCACGTGCACATGTTCGGCGCCGGTCCCCGCGAAGTCGTAGGCGTGATCGGCCTCGACGGGGGCGCACACGGTGACCCGCACGCCCCGCGCGACAAGCCCCGCCGCCAGCGAACGCACATGCGCGCTGCTGCCTGCGTTGCCGCCGCCCAGCACCTGCACGGTGCGCAGCGACGACTGGCCGTGCGGTGAGTGGCTGGTCACGGGGCTCACGTGGCCGGGGCTCCTGGTTCGGCGTCGGGCGGTCACGAAGAAAGTACAGAAGGATCGAGCGGAGGGGGTGTACCGCGCGTTTCCTCCACGTACTACGCCAAGGATGCCAGGACGTACGGGTGTTCCGGCAACGCGGAGGCCGCGGGAAACCCCAGGGAGCGCGCCGAGGCGGGGACAGGAGTCACTCACACGGGTGAGGAAGAGGTGGTTCCGGGGCGAGCGCGCAACCGGCGGCACCCCGCTGCCCCACGACCACGCCGCCTCGATCACCTTGCCACCGCAGGCCGCCGCGGCCACCAGTGCGGCGCAGTGGGCAACAAGCCCTGCCCGTCCGTTGCCCGCGACGACGGCGGCACCCAGGGCCGCGCCCCGTGCGTGCGCGCCGGTGTCTCCGATCACCGCGCGCTCACGGAGGCCGTCGGGCAGTACGGCCGCAGCGCCACCCATCGCGGCGGCCACCAGCTCAGTGCCGGGCCCCGGCGCAGCAGCACCGACACCCCGAACGCGATCACCGCTCCGGCAGCCCTACCCCGGAGCCAGGTCCACGAGGTTGACGAAGTGAGCAGCCCCGGCGATCACGATTCCCGCGAGCAGCTTGTCGAGAGGCCGTTCCGTGAACACCGCCCCGGCGACCAGCCCCGCCGCCGAGATCCCGAACAACTTGACCGTCACGCAGCACGCCGAGGTGCACCTTGAACCCCCGCCGGGGGCCACCGGCACGGGCCACGTCGCCATAGGGCACCACAGGCCCCGGCGGCCGGCACGGCGAACCGAAGAACCCGGCGGCGGGCCGGACCCGCCCGGCCGCAAGCACGACACCCGCCGCGGCACCGCTCCCGCCCACAACTCGGCCATACGACCGGCACAGTTCTTCCGCCGCCACCGATCGGCGCCGCCCGGCGCCACCTTCCCCAGGACGGCCATCCCGCGCGCGTGACGCCCACCGCAGAGGCGAGCACCTCGCCGGCGCCCACCCTGCACCGGCCCGCGCCGCTACACGTCCGCCCTGGCCGTCGCCAGCAACTCCTCCGCATGCGCCCGCGCGGTCTCCGAGTCCTCCTGGCCCGCGAGCATGCGGGACAGCTCCCGCACCCGTTCCTCGCCCTCGAGCACCTTCACGCCGGACCGTGTCACGGACCCGTCGTTCGTCTTCTCTACCAGCAACTGCCGGTCGGCGAAGGCGGCCACCTGCGGAAGGTGGGTCACGACCACGACCTGCGCGGTCTTCGCAAGCTTCGCCAGCCGCCGCCCGATCTCGACCGCCGCCTTGCCGCCGACACCGGCGTCGACCTCGTCGAAGAGATACGTCGGCACGGGATCCGTCCCCGCGAACACGACCTCGACGGCGAGCATCACGCGCGACAGCTCACCGCCGGACGCCCCCTTGGCGATGGGCCGCGGCGGCGCCCCCGGATGCGGGGCCAGCAGCAGCTCGACCTCGTCGACGCCGGACGGCCCGTAGGCGACCGTACGCCCGCCGACCTCCACGCCCTCCGGGTCCTCGGTCTGCCGAATGTCGAACGACACGCGCGCGTGCGGCATCGCGAGCGAGGCGAGCTCCGCGGTCACGGCAGCGGCGAACCGCTCCGCCGCCTCCGCCCGCGCATCCGTCAACGCCTGCGCCAGCCCGCCCAGTTCGGTCCGCAATGCATCCCGCTCGGCGGTCAACTCGTCGATCCGGTCGTCGTCACTGTCCAGCTCGGTCAGCCGCGTCGCCCCCTGCTCGGCCCACGCCAGCACCGCGGCGACGTCCTCGCCGTACTTCCGCGTCAGCGCACCCAGCGCGGCCCGCCGTTCCTCAACAGCCGCCAGCCGCAGGGGATCCGCGTCCAGGTCGTCGGCGTACCCCGCCAGCTCCCCGGCAACATCGCCCAGCAGAATCCCGATCTCCCCGATCCGATCGGCCAGCGCGGCCAACGCGGGATCGTGCGACCGAACGGCGTCCAGCGCCCGCTGAGCCCCCGCGACAAGCGTGGCGGCGTCGATCCCCTCGGGGTCCTCCGGATTACCGGCAAGGGCGGCATGAGCGGCCGTGGCGGCGGACGACAAGGCCTCGGCATGCCCGAGCCGCTCCGCCTCCTCCGCCAGCTCCACGTCCTCCCCGGCCCGCGGCTCCACACCGGCGATCTCGTCGAGCCCGTACCGCAGCATGTCGGCTTCCTGGGCCCGCTCACGCGCGCGCGTGACGATCTCCTCCAGCTCGACGGAGACGGCCCGCAGCCGCCGGTACGCCTCGCCGTACTTCGCCAGCGGCCCGGCGACGGCGTCACCCGCGTACCGATCGAGCGCCTGCCGCTGCCTGGACAGCTTCAGCAGCCCCTGCTGATCGGTCTGCCCGTGCACGGCCACGAGGTCGTCGGCAAGGTCGGCGAGCAACCCCACCGGCACGCTCCGCCCGCCCACATGCGCCCGCGACCGCCCCTCAGCGGAAACGGTACGGCTGATCAGCAGCGCCCCGTCGTCGAGCTCGGCCCCGGCCTCCTCGGCCCGTACGACGGCAGAGGCGCCCGCGGGAACGGCGATCCGCCCCTCCACGACCGCCTTCTCGGCCCCGATCCGCACGAGCGCCGGGTCCGCCCGACCGCCCAGCAACAGCCCGAGGCTGGTGACCACCATGGTCTTGCCCGCACCCGTCTCACCGGTGACGGCAGTGAACCCGGGCGACAGCTCGACGACCGCATCGTCGATGACTCCGAGCGACCGTATCCGCATCTCCTCCAACACGAACACGACCTTACGAGGTCGAGGGCGCCGAGTGCGACGCCCCCCGTCTCGGTTGTGTGAAGGTGCAGGTGACGAATGCACATCGACAGCACATTGTCACTCGGCCGAGTGCAACACCCTCAGGGGCGCGGGGAACTGCGCGACAAGCCACAACGAACCCGCACGCGCCGACGATCCTCCCGCCCCGAGCTCTAGTGCGGAGCCCCCCGCCACCCAGAAACCGGCAACGCAAACTTCGCCACAAGCCGATCGGTAAATGACGCATGGTGCAGTCGGGCAAGCCGCACCGGCACAGCCCCCCGCCGCACCTCAACCCTGGCCCCCGGCGGCAACTCCACCGTCCGCCGCCCGTCACACCACAAAACCCCCGGCGGAATATGAGGCAGCACCTCAACCGCCAGCACCGAATCCGGCGACGTGACCAGCGGCTTCGCAAACAGCGCGTGCGCCGAAATCGGCACCATCAACAGCGCCTCGACCTCCGGCCACACCACAGGCCCACCCGCGGAGAACGCATAAGCGGTCGACCCCGTCGGAGTGGACAGCACAATCCCGTCACACCCGAACCCCGTAACCGGCCGCCCGTCGATCTCCAGCACGACTTCCAACAGCTTCTCGGCACCGGCCTTCTGCACCGCCGCCTCGTTCAGCGCCCAGTCCGTATGCACGATGTTCCCGTTCTGATGAACGACGACATCGACGGTCATCCGCTCCTCGACCTCGTACGCCTTCGTCACCACCCGGTCGACGACCTTGTCGAGATCGTCCCGCTCGGCCTCGGCGAGGAACCCGACCCGCCCGAGGTTGACGCCGAGCATCGGCACCCCGGACGCCCGGGCGAACTCGGCGCCGCGCAGCAGCGTCCCGTCACCGCCCAGCACGATGAGCAGCTCGCACCCGTCGAGACACTGCGGAGTGGCCTCCTTGACCAGCTCCACCTCTTCGGGCAGCGGGAGATCGGCGGCCTCGTACTCCAGCACCCGCACGCCGATGCCCTCACGCAGCAGCCCCTTCACCACCAGCTCGGCGCTGCGGATGGCCGCAGGCCGCCCGGTGTGGGCGAGCAGGAAAACAGTACGAGCTCGGTTCTGTGTCAACGCGGCCCCTCCGCCACTGCACGGTCAACGTCGGCCGGGTCCAGTTCGGGTGCCCCGGTCCGCAGCCACAGAAAGTACTCGACATTCCCGGATGGTCCGGGCAACGGACTGGCGGTGACACCCTTCACCCCGAGCCCGAGTTCCCACGCCTTGTGGGCCACGCCCCGCACGGCCTCAGCGCGCAGCTGCGTGCTCCGTACGACTCCCCCGCTGCCCAGCCGTTCCTTCCCCACCTCGAACTGCGGCTTGACCATCATCACCAGGTCGGCGTCCGGCTTCACACACCGCACCAGGGCGGGCAGCACCAGCCCGAGCGGGATGAAGGACAGATCCCCCACGACAAGATCCACAGGCTCACCATCGATCTCTTCAAGCGTCAACTCGCGTACGTTCGTACGGTCCTTGACGGTGACGCGTTCATCGCTCTGAAGAGTCCAGGCAAGTTGTCCGTATCCGACGTCGACGGCGACGACGTGCGCCGCCCCCGCTCGCAGCAGGACGTCGGTGAAGCCGCCGGTCGACGCGCCGGCGTCGAGCGCCCGCCGCCCCTCGACCACCAACCCCTGCGGTACGAACGCCTGCAGCGCGCCCGCGAGCTTGTGCCCACCCCGGGACACGTACTCGGGATCGCTGTCGTCGGTCGTGACGACGATCGCCGCCGCGGTCTCCACCTGCGTGGCGGGCTTGGTCGCGACGGTCTTGCCGACGGTGACCCGCCCGGCCGCGATCAGCTGGCTGGCGTGCTCACGCGAGCGCGCAAGCTTCCGGCGGACCAGCTCCGCGTCCAGACGGCGGCGTGCGACTCCTGCCACGTTCGGTTCAGCTCCTATTGCCATACGAGGGTGAAGGCGCCCTCTGGTCATACGACGGTGAGGGCGCCGGGGGTCCCGGGCGGGAGTCGAGCGCGGTCAGCGCGTCGCGCAGCCCCCGGTGTACATCCTCGTACACCTCGAGGTGTCCGTCGGTGGCGAGGTGATCGGCGTCACCGAGGCGCTCCAGCTGGGCGTCCACGTCGGCGTTGCCGGTCGGAGTACGGTCCACATTCAGCGGCGCGGGGGCGGCAGGGTCGTACCCGGATTCCTGCTCGGGCGCGTGCTCGGGTTCGACTTCGGCCGTTTCGTCCCCCACCGTGGCCTCGGGCACAGAGTCGCTCATGCCCAGACGCTACCCCGAACCGCTGGGGTACCGTCGATCGCGATGGCCACGATCGAGGAGTGCCGCGCCGCACTCGAAAAGCTCTCGGACAACATGCAGACCGCCGAAGGGGACGTCCGCACGGCCGCGGCCCTGGACCGCTCGGTGAGCTGCCGGATCACCGACCTCGACATCACGTTCGTCGGCAGGATGACGGGCGGCCGGATCGTCGTGCACGACACGATCCAGGGCCCTCCGCAGGAGAAGGCCCAGATCAGACTGACCATGAAGGGCGACGACCTGGTGGCGATGGTCAACGGCGAACTGAACTTCGCCAAGGCCTGGGGCTCGGGCCGGGTCAAGCTGGAGGCCGGCCTGCGCGACCTGTTCCAGCTCAGGAAGCTTCTGTAGCCGCCACCCGCGCGCGTGCTTTCCGCGCCGCCGGCACCACCAGCGGTGTCCCCGTCTCCGGGTCGTCGATGACCTGGCAGCGCAGCCCGAAGACCTCCTCGACCAGTTCGGCCGTGACGATGTCGTTCGGCGCGCCCTCGGCGACGATCCGCCCGTCGCGCAGCGCGATGAGATGGGTGGCATACCGGGCGGCGTGGTTGAGGTCGTGGAGCACGGCGACGAGCGTGCGGCCCTGCTCCTCGTGCAGTTCGGCGCACAGGTCGAGGACATCGATCTGGTGCTGGATGTCCAGGTATGTCGTCGGTTCGTCGAGGAGCAGCAGCGGGGTCTGCTGGGCGAGCGCCATGGCGATCCACACGCGTTGCCGCTGACCGCCCGACAATTCATCGACATAGCGATCGGCGAGTTCGGCGACCCCGGTCTGCGCCATCGACTCCTGTACGACCCGCTCGTCCTCGGCCGACCACTGGCGCAGGATGCCCTGGTGCGGGTAGCGGCCGCGGCCCACCAGGTCGGCGACGGTGATGCCGTCGGGCGCGATCGACGACTGCGGCAGCAGGCCCAGTGTCCGCGCGACCTTCTTCGCCGGCATCGACTGGATGACCTGCCCGTCCAGCAGCACCCGGCCCCGGCTCGGCTTCAGCATCCGTGACAGAGCCCGCAGCAGCGTGGACTTGCCGCACGCGTTCGGGCCGACGATCACGGTGAACGAGTTGTCGGGGATCTCCACCGAGAGCTGCTCGGCGATGACCCGCTGGTCGTAGGCGAGGGTGACGTCCTCGGCGGACAGGCGGTTCACAGTGCTCCTTTGGTGGTTCAGCCCGCTGTTGGTGGCGCCGTCGGCGCTCATATCCGGCCCGCCCTGCGCTCGGTGACCAGCAGCCACAGCAGATAGACACCGCCGAGGACTCCGGTGACCACGCCCACGGGCAGCTGGTCGGCGCCGAAGGCCCGCTGCGAGATCCAGTCGGCGGTGACCAGCAGGGCGGCGCCCATGCACAGGGACGACAGCAGGTTGGGGCCGGGCGAGCGGGTCAGTCGGCGGGCGAGCTGCGGCGCGGTGAGCGCCACGAAGCTGACGGGCCCTGCGGCCGCGGTGGCGGTCGCGGTGAGCAGCACGGCGGCCACCATCAGCAGCGCCCGTACGCGCTCCACCCGCACCCCGAGGGCGTTGGAGACGTCGTCGCCCATCTCCATCATCCGCAGCCCGCGCGCATTGGCGAGGACCAGCGGTACGAGTACGGCGCACAGCCCGAGCAGCGGCCAGACCTGCTCCCAGTCGCGGCCGCTGAGGGACCCGGTCATCCAGACGACCGCGCGGGCGGCGTCGACGATGTCGGAGACGGTGAGCAGATAGCCGTTGACCGCCGTGACGATCGCGGAGACGCCGATACCGACCAGGACCAGTCGATAACCGTGCACGCCCCGCTTCCAGGCGAGCAGATAGATGGCAAGCCCGGTCGCCAGACCGCCCACGAGCGCGCCCATGGTGACCTGGGCCGCGCTCCCGGAGAACAGCACGATCATCACGAGCGCCCCGGCCGTCGCGCCCTGCCCGAGGCCGAGCACGTCCGGGCTGCCCAGCGGATTGCGGGTGACGGCCTGGAACAGGGCGCCGCCGAGGCCGAGCGAGGCGCCGACCAGCAGTCCGACCAGGACGCGCGGCAGCCGCAGCTCGTTGACGATGAACTCCTGTCCCGCGTTTCCGTTCCCGGCCAGGGTCTTCAGCACATCGCCGGCCGAGATCGGGAAGTCGCCGGTGCCGATCAGCAGGACACTCGCGGCGAGCGCGGCGAGCAGCAACAGGACGACTACGGTGACGGCCCGGACGTCCAGGCGCACGGAGAGCCCGCCCGGCGTCCTCATCACACGGTTGCTCTTCACAGCTGCGCCGTCCTGCCCCGTCGTACCAGAAAGATGAAGACCGGGCCGCCGATGATCGCGGTGATGATGCCGACCTGAAGCTCCGAAGGACGGGCGACGACGCGGCCGATGACATCGGCGCCGAGCAGCAGCGCGGGCGACAGGATCGTGGCGTACGGCAGGATCCAGCGCAGGTCGGGCCCGGTGAAGGACCGTACGACGTGCGGGACCATCAGCCCGACGAACGCGATCGGCCCACAGGCGGCGGTCGCCGCCCCGCACAGCACGACGGCGGCGAGCATGGACAGGGCCCGGGTCCGGTTCAGGTTGGCGCCGAGGGCCTTGGCGGTGTCGTCGCCCATGGCCACGGCGTTCAGCGGCCGGGCGAGCCCGAGGGCGAGGACCGTGCCGACCGCGAGGAACGGCAGCACCTGCAGGATGGTCGAGTCGGTCGCCGAGGAGAGCGAACCGACCGTCCAGAAGCGCATCTTGTTGAGCGCCGCATCGTCCGTGATCATCACGGCCTGCAGATAGCCGTACAGCGCGGCGCTGATGGCGGTACCGGCGAGCGCAAGCCGCACCGGCGTCGCGCCCCGGCTGCCGCCGAGGAACCAGACCAGCGCCCCGACGGCTGCCGCCCCGAAAAAGGCGAACCAGACATAGCCGTCGAGGCTCGTGACACCGAAGTACGTCATGGCCGTGACGACCGCGGCCGACGCACCCGCGTTGATACCGAGCAGTCCGGGGTCGGCCAGCGGATTGCGAGTGAGCGCCTGCAGCACCGCCCCGGACAGACCGAGCGCCGCACCGGCGAGCAGTCCCAGAACGGTCCGTGACAGCCGCTCGTCGACCACGACGTCTCCGTACGTCCCCGTGTCCTGGAACAGCCCGTGCCAGACCTGCTCCAGGGACAGCTCTTTGGCGCCGATCGCGATGCTCGCCAGCGCGACGAGCACCAGCACGGCGACGGAGACGAGGAGCCCAAAGGCCCGTATCGCCCGGCGGGTTGGGGGCGCGGGGGCGGTCTCCGCGCGCGGTTCGGGAGGACTGTCGACCAACACGAGGTTAGGTTAGCCTACCCTCGCATCAACCCTCGATTCCTGGTCGCGACGGCCGGGCGACCAAGCAGGTGCCCCCGTCCACCGCCCGCCCTGTGCGTCGTCGGCTCACAACTCCAATCGGGCCAGCGCCTTCCCCGCATCCAGCTCGCACACGCCCTCGCCGGCCGCCGTCCAGGCCGCGGCGCACAGCGCCCGCAGTCCGTCCAAGGCCTCGCCCTCGCCGTCCAGTTCAAGCCGGTCCGCACCCGCCGTGGCCGTCCAGCCGCCGCACCGGAAGCCGTCCCCTGCCTCGGTGACCTCCGGCTGTCCCGTGAGCAGCCCCCGCAGATCCGCGTCGACGTACGTCGGCCGATGCTGCGGCGGCGCGGCGAGCAGCTGCGCGCCGTCGGTGACGCCGGTCAGGACGAGCAGCGAGTCGACCTCCCCGTTGAACGCGCCCTCGATGTCCGTGTCCAGCCGGTCCCCGACCACCAACGGCCGCTCGGCGCCGGTCCGCAGGATCGTCTCGCGGTGCATGGGCGGCAACGGCTTGCCCGCGACCTGCGGTTCGCCGCCGGTCGCTATCCGCACGACCTCCACCGCGGCCCCGTTCCCCGGCGCGATCCCGCGTGCACTCGGAATCGTCAGGTCGGTATTGGACGCGTACCAGGGCACCCCACGCGCAATCGCGTAGCAGGCCTCGGCAAACCGCCCCCAGGGCAACTCGGGCCCGCCGTAACCCTGCACGACCGCCGCCGGACCGTCCTCCGCCGACTCGACGGGCACAAGCCCCCGCTCCCGCAGCGCGACCCGCAGCCCCTCCCCACCGATCACCAGCACCCGCGCCCCCGCCGGAACCTGCTCGCTGATCAGCCGCGCGACCGCCTGCGCGGAGGTGATGACGTCATCGGCCTCGGTCGGTATCCCCAGCTCGGTCAGATGGTCCGCCACCGTGTCCGGCGTGCGCAGCGCGTTGTTGGTGACGTACGCGAGATGCATCCCGCCCGCACGGGCAGTGGCCAACGACTCGACCGCGTACGCAATGGCGTTCCCGCCCGCGTACACGACACCGTCCAAGTCGAGCAGCGCCGTGTCGTACGCCTCGCTCAGGGCCTGGCCACTGCCCTCGGGCCTCGTCCTGACGCTCTGGCTCATTCCACATCGCTCCTCGTTCGACGGCTTTCCCCCGATCATCCCTCACGCCACTGACACACGTACGATGCCGGGATGAACACAGCAGGTCACTCGGAAGCAACGGTGCGCCGAGGCCTGGAACTCACCCCGTTCCGAGGCCTTCGCTACGACCCCGACCGGGTCGGCAGCCTCGCCGCCGTGACGTCCCCGCCGTACGACGTCGTCGTACGCCCCGACGGCCTGCACCACCTCGAGTCCGCAGACCCGCACAACATCGTCCGCCTGATCCTGCCGCAGGCCACCACCCCCATCGCCCGCAACGAACAGGCCGCCGACACCCTGCGCCGCTGGCTCTCCGAGGGCGTTCTGACCACCGACCCCGAACCCGGCCTGTACGTCTACGAGCAGCGCGACGGCGACGGAATGCTGCAGCGCGGCATCATTGGCGCGCTGCGCGTCTCGGACCCGTCGGAGGGTGTGGTCCTCCCCCATGAGGACGTGATGCCGCATGTGGTCGCCGACCGCGCGGCCCTGATGCGCGCCACCTCCGCGAACCTCGAGCCCTTGCTCCTCACCTACCGCGGCAACGGCTCGGCATCGGCGGCGACCGAGTTCGTGGAACGCGTCGCCGGTCGGCCCCCGCTCCTCGCCACCACCACGGAGGACGGCTTCAGCCACCGCCTGTGGTCGGTCACCGACCCGGCCGACCTCGCCCGGATCCAGTCCGACCTGGCCCAGCACCAGGCCCTGATCGCCGACGGCCACCACCGCTGGGCGACATATCGCCGGCTCCGCACGGAGCACGCCTCCCCCAGCCCCTGGGACTACGGCCTCGTCCTCCTGGTCGACACGGCCCGCTACCCACTGCGCGTCCGCGCCATCCACCGCCTTCTGCACGGCCTGCCGGTCGCCGACGCCCTCGCCGCCCTGGAGGGCCTGTTCCGCATACGGCACTTGCCCGTGCCCTTGCCGGAGGCCCTGGACGCACTGGCGGACGCCGCCTGCGCCGGCAACGCGTTCCTGCTGGCCGGAGACGGCGCCTTCCACCTGCTCGACCGCCCGGACCCGGACCTCCTGGCCCGCACGATCCCCGCCGAGCGCCCCACCGCCTGGCGCACCCTGGACGCCACGGTCCTGCACTCCGCTCTCCTGGACCATGTCTGGCACATCCCCGAGGACGACCCCGCCCGCATCGCCTACATCCACGACACGGCGGCCACGGTCGAGAAGGCGGAACGCGACGGCGGTACGGCCGTCCTGATGCACCCGGTCCGCGAGGAGGTCGTCCGCGACCTGGCCCGCCAGGGCGTGACGATGCCCCGCAAGTCGACGTCGTTCGGCCCGAAGCCGGCCTCGGGACTGGTGCTGCGCGCGCTGGACCTCTGACATGCAAAAGGGCGGGACCTCAACGGTCCCGCCCTTCCTCACAGGTCAGTCCTTGTCGTCCTCGACCTCTACCTCGACCTCGGCTTCGGCTTCGGCTTCAGCCTCGGGACCGTCACCCTCGTCGGTCTCCTCGAAGGCGTCCACGAACTCCACTCCGTCCAGCTCGGCGAGCCGGTCCGAGGCATCCGTGCTGCCGTCCTTGTCGGCCTCGACGGCCTTCGCGAACCACTCCCGTGCCTCGCCCTCGCGACCCGCGGCGAGAAGCGCGTCGGCGTACGCGTACCGCAGTCGCGCGGTCCACGGCTGCACGGAGCTGGAGGCGAGCTCGGGGCTCTGCAGCGTCACGATCGCCGCGTCGAGCTGTCCCATGTCGCGCCGGGCGCCGGCCGCGACCAGCCGCATCTCGACCTGTCCGGCCTTGTCCAGCTTCTGCACCTCGGGCGCCCCGGCCATGTCCAGCGCCTTCTCCGGCCGCCCGAGCCCACGCTCGCAGTCGGCCATGACGGGCCACAGCTCCGCGCTGCCGGTCATCCGCCGCGCGGCCCGGAACTCGGCAAGCGCCTCCGAGTACTTCTGGTTGGCGTACGCCGCGAACCCGCCCGCCTCACGGACGGCGGCGACACGCGACGCCAGCCGCAGCGCCACCTTGGAGTAGGCGTAGGCGCTCTCGGGGTCCTCATCGATGAGCCGGGCGACCATCACCAGGTTCTTGGCGACGTCCTCCGCAAGCCCCTTCGGCAGGCTCAGCAGCTCCTGCCGTACGTCCTTGTCGATCTCCTCGCCGGTGACGTCCTCGGGGATGGGCAGCCGCTTGATCGGCTCCCGGTCGCGGTCACGGTCCCGCTCGTCACGTCGGCCGTACCCGCCACCGCCACGCCGGTCGTCACGCCCCCGGAAGCCTCCGGGGCGACCGCCACGGTCGTCACGACGGGGGCCTCCGCGTCCACCACGGTCATCACGGCCACGGAACCCACCGCGCTCGCCCCGGCTGTCGTCCCGCCGGAAGCCCCCGCGGTCGCCTTCCCGGCGCTCGCCACGGTCGTCGCGGCGGAAGGGCGGACGATCCGAACGCTCTCCACGGTCGTCACGGCGGAACGCGGGACGATCCCCGCGGTCTCCGCGGTCTGCACGCTCGTCACGCCGGAAGGGCGGGCGATCCGAACGGTCTCCGCGGTCGTCCCGTCGGAAGGACGGACGATCGCCACGCTCCCCCCGGTCGTCGCGCCGGAAGCCGCGGTCACGGTCGTCGCCACGGAAGCCGCGGTCACGGTCGTCCCTGCGGTCGTCGCGGCGACCGTAGCCACCACGGTCGGAACCCCCGCGGTTGTCGTCACGCCGGTCGTCCCGACGATCATCCCGACGGAAACCGCCACGGTCACCGCGGTCGCTGCGCTCATCGCTCCGGCGGTCGTCCCGCCGGCCGTACCCGCCGCCTCGGTTGTCGTCCCGCCGGAAACCACCGCGATCGTTGTCGCGCCGCTCTCCGCCGCGGTCGTCACGGCGGAAGGTGGGGCGGTCCCCACGGTCTCCGCGGTCGTCCCGTCGGAAGCCGCGGTCCCGGTCGCGGTCGTCCCGACGCGGCCCACGGTCACGGTCGTCGCGCTGGAATGCCGGACGGGAGCCACGGTCGCCCTCGCGCCGGTCGTCACGTCGGCCGTACCCGCCACCCCGGTTGTCGTCCCGCCGGAAACCTCCCCGGTCCCCGCGGTCGTCACGCGGACGGTCGTCACGCGGACGGTCGTCACGCGGACGGTCGTCACGCCGACCATGTCCGCCGCGGTTGTCGTCGCGGCGGCCGTAGCCACCACGGTCGGAACCACCGCGGTTGTCGTCACGCGGTCGGTCGTCCCGACGGAATCCACCGCGGTTACCGCCGCGGTCACCGCGGTCCCCACTGTCCCGTCGCCGCTGGTCGCGCTCCGGTCGGTCGTCGGGAGAGTTGGTGGACATCGGTGACTCCTGTCTTCGGTACTGCAAGCATTGTAAAAACAAAAGGACCCCTGGTCCCAGCTGAACGCTGGGACCAGGGGTCCTTCCAAAGATTGTTCGGCGGCGTCCTACTCTCCCACAGGGTCCCCCCTGCAGTACCATCGGCGCTGTAAGGCTTAGCTTCCGGGTTCGGAATGTAACCGGGCGTTTCCCTCACGCTATAACCACCGAAACCCTAATGGTTTCGAGCGAACAAGCACACTCTTCTGTTATGTGTTCTGCTCAAAGCCGACAACGGTCGTTGTCTCAGAACTAACACAGTGGACGCGAGCAACTGAGGACAAGCCCTCGGCCTATTAGTACCGGTCACCTCCACACCTTGCGGTGCTTCCAGATCCGGCCTATCAACCCAGTCGTCTACTGGGAGCCTTACCCCATCAA
>NZ_JARHTP010000026.1 GCF_029223485.1 Streptomyces coacervatus
CTCTATCAGACCGTTTTCCGATCCGATTTCCTCGGTGCTTTCCAGGTTCCCGCTCTCGCGTTTCCCTTTCCGGCGGTTCCGACTCTATCAGATCCTTTCGGGCCTGACTCCCAGTCAGCGGGGGCTGCCTTCGCGGCTGTTGGGCCGTTCCGACGTCTCAAACCTTAGCGGATCCCTTCGGCAGTTCCTAATCGAGCTGCCGGGTCCGAATCGAATTGAATTCGGGCACGCCGAAATCAATCCCATTGGGAGATCGTGCTGATGGTTTGAGGTGCCGCTTGTGCGGCGGAGGTGCTGTCGCAGAACCGTTACGGCTCCGCGGCAACCCGGAGAACTTTACGGATCCCGGAGGGGGGTGTCAAGCGCCCCCTGTCAAGATCTTTTACGTCGGCCTCAGTCCAGGTCGGTGAGGCGTCCGCCTGCGTCCGGCTGGGCGTGTTCCACCCTACGCAGGAGGCGGGTGAGGACCTCGCCGAGGGTGGTGCGCTCGTCGGGGGAGAGGTCCTGGAGGAGGTCCTCCTCGAAGACCGTGGCGAGGCGCATCGCCTCGAGCCACTTCTCGCGGCCCTGTGCGGTCAGCTCCACGATCACGCGGACGCGGTTGGACTCGTCGCGCTCCCTTGTCACCAGGCCCTCGGTGACCATGCGGTCGATCCGGTGGGTCATCGCGGCCGGCGTCAGGCCGAGGCGCTTGGCGAGGTCGCTCGGGCCCAGGCGGTAGGGAGCGCCGGAGAGGACGAGGGCCTTGAGGACCTCCCACTCGGCGTTGCTGATGCCGAGGGCGGAGGTCTGGCGGCCGTAGGCGACGTTCATGCGGCGGTTCAGGCGGGAGATGGCCGAGACGATCTTTTCGACCTGGGGGTCGAGGTCCCGGAACTCGCGCTGGTAGGCGGCGATCTGCTCTTCGAGTGTCGGTTCGCCGAGGGTGCCGGGGGTGTCGCCCATGGGCGAAGTATGGCATGGGCGTGCTTGGCGTTGAAGTTCTTCTGGGTGTAGTGTTTAGCTTCTAAGTCTTCATACCTAACTACTGAGAGAGGTGAACGTGACCAGGGCGATGGGCGCAGCGATGCGCCGGATCCATGTGGGTAACGCACTCAGCGCGTTCGGGCTCGGCTTCACCGTCCCCTACCTGTACGTCTATGTGGCGCAGGTGCGGGGACTGGGGGCCATGACGGCGGGGCTCGTCCTCGCTGTCTTTGCCGTGGCCGCGCTGATCGTGCTGCCGTTCGCCGGGCGGGCCATCGTCCGGCGCGGTCCCCGGCCGGTCCTCCTCGCCGCCCTGGTCACTGCCGCACTGGGGTCGCTGAGCCTGGGGCTGGCGAGCAACGGCACCACCGTGCTGCTGTCGGCTGCGGCGCTCGGGGCCGGGCAGGCTGTGATGCAGCCGGCGCTCGCGACGATGATCGTGGACTGCTCGACGGCGGACACGCGCTCGCGCGCCTTTGCCATGCAGTTCTTCCTGCAGAACCTGGGGCTCGGCGTCGGTGGCCTCATCGGCGGCAATCTCGTCGACTCTACGCGCGTCGACTCCTTCACCCTGCTGTTCTCGATCGAGGCTGCGGTGTTCCTGCTGCTCGCGGTCGTGATGGCCACCGTGCGGATGCCGCACTCCCCGCGTATCGAGGGCGCGCCCGCGCAGTCGGCGGGCGGCAGCTGGAAGCAGCTGCTCGGAAATCGGGCCATGGTGCAGTTGTGTGTGCTGGGCTTCGTGCTGTTCTTCGCCTGCTACGGGCAGTTCGAGTCAGGGCTGAGTGCGTACGGGGTCGAGGCCGCCGGGATTTCGACGTCTGCGCTGGGATCGGCGCTTGCCGCCAACACCCTGATGATCGTCGTCGCGCAGTTCGCGGTGCTGAAGTTCGTCGAGCGTCGGCGTCGGTCCCGGGTGATCGCCGGTGTCGGGCTGATCTGGGCCGTGGCGTGGGTCATGGCCGGGTACGCCGGGCTCGGGCACGGCAGCCAGGAGATGGCGACGGCGGCGTTCGTGTCGACGTATGCCCTGTTCGGGCTGGGTGAGGCGATGCTGTCGCCGACCGTTGCGCCGCTGGTCGCCGATCTTGCGCCGAGTGGGATGGCGGGGCAGTACAACTCCGCCTTCGCCCTGGTGAAGCAGCTTGCGCTGGCTGTCGGGCCGGCGGTGGGCGGGCCGATGGGGGCCTCGCTGCATGCGCCGTACATCGTGACGTTCCTGCTGTTCTCGCTGGGGATCACCGGCCTCGCGCTGCGGCTGGGGCGGCAGCTCACCGCCGTACAGGATCAGCCGTGGCTCGGGAAGAGCCGCGTGGTTGCCCGGGGTGGGGCGGCTGCGGAGCCTGTGGGCGCGGAGGCCTGAGCCGGGCGGCGCCTATCCCTTGGGGAGTACGAACTCGCACCAGACCGCCTTGCCTCCGCCCGGGGTGCGGCGTGAGCCCCAGTTCGACGCGATCGTCGCGACGATCGCGATGCCTCTGCCCGACTCGTCGCCGGGTTCCGCCCGGCGGCGGCGAGGGAGGTGGTCGTCGCCGTCGGTGACCTCGACGATCAGACGGCGGTCGGTGCGGCGCAGGCGCAGGCGCATGGGTGGCGTGCCGTGCTGGAGGGAGTTGGCGACCAGCTCGCTGGCTGCGAGGACGCCCAGGTCGTGGAGGTCGGAGGGGAAGCGCCAGCTCGTCAGGACGCCGGAGGCGAAGGCACGCGCGCGTGGGGCGGCTTCGATGCCGCCGAGGAGTTCCAGGGCGGCGTTGCGGAAGAGGTCGCTGTCCGGGCCGGTGCGGGCCGGGTGCTGGAGGACCAGGACGGCCACGTCGTCGTCGTGGTCCGCCGTCACGCCTGCCGAGCGGACCAGGCGGTCGCAGACGACCTGGGGGGTGCCCGTGGCGCCGGACAGGGCCCGCTCCAGGGAGGCGATGCCCTCGTCCAGGTCCTCGTCCCGGCGTTCCACCAGGCCGTCCGTGTAGAGCACGGCGGTGGAGCCGGGGCCGAGCGGGATCGAGCCCGACGAGTGCATCCAGCCGCCGGTGCCCAGGGGCGGACCCGTGGGTTCGTCGGCGCGCAGGACCACTCCGCTCTCGTCGCGCACGAGGATCGGGAGATGGCCGGCGGAGGCGTACACCAGGCGGCCCTCGTTCGGGTCGTGGATGGCGTACACGCAGGTCGCGATCTGGTTGGCGTCGATCTCCGTCGCCAGGCCGTCCAGGAGTTGCAGGACCTCGTGCGGGGGGAGGTCCAGGCGGGCGTACGCGCGGACCGCCGTGCGGAGTTGGCCCATGACGGCCGCGGCTCGCACGCCCCGGCCCATCACATCGCCGATGACCAGGGCCGTGCGGCCGCCGCCCAGGGTGATGACGTCGTACCAGTCGCCGCCGACCGCCGCCTCCGTGCCGCCGGGCTGGTAGGTGGCGGCGATACGCAGGTCGTCCGGTTCCTCCAGTTCCTGGGGCAGCAGCGAGCGCTGGAGGGTGACCGCTGTCTCGCGCTGCCGGCGCTCGCTGGCGCGGAGGCGTTCGGCGGCTTCGGCGTGGTCGGTGACGTCGGTCGCGAAGACCAGTACGCCCGCGTGCTCGCCCTCCGTCACCGGGGTGCAGGTGAAGGTGTAGGAGCGGCCGTCGGGAGCCTTGCGGGACTTGAGGGTGCGGGGCTTGCGGCTGCGCAGGACCTGGTCGAGGAGCGGGAGCAGGCCCAGTTGGTCGAGTTCGGGGAGGGATTCGCGGGTGGGCTCGCCGAGCGGTCGTACGCCGAAGGCCGTCACATAGGCGTCGTTGACGTAGGCGACGCGGTGGTCGGGGCCGTGGACGAGGGCCACCAGGGCCGGGACGCGGTCGAGGACCTCACGGACGGGGAGTTCGTCGACGGCCGGTACGGGTGCGTGCTCGTCGGTGAGTTGTTCGGCGCGGGCCGCGGGGACGGCGCTCGGGTTCTCGGCCGGCCGGTCGGCGGCGGCCGGGTGATCGGTCCGCGCTGCGGCGCGGCGCTGCGTTCCGGGGAGCCGGGCGCTCCAGCGCGTGAAGTTCACGAATCCTTGCCTCGTGTCGTCGTCTTCGGCGTCTTCGGCCGGCTCCGGACCCGGCCGGAGGGCTGGGGGGTGACACCCCCGGGATGCAGCACGGTGGAGAGAGCCTCTTGGGTTCGAGGGGCGAGCAGCTGCTCGCCCTGGGGGCGGGGATCAGTCTGGCAGTGTGGCCTACCGGGGCGACATCCGTGAGACGCCCACCCGGTCGGTGGAGTTCCTGGGTCCGGTCAGGACGACCCCTTCGGGTCGTTCATCGGGTCGGTAGGAGGCTTTCCACCGGCCGCGAGTTCGAACTCCGCTCGGGGATGTTCGAGCGAACCGAGGGAGACGATCTCCCGCTTGAAGAGGCCCGAAAGGGTCCATTCGGCCAGGACGCGGGCCTTGCGGTTGAAGGTGGGCACCCTGCTGAGGTGGTAGACGCGGTGCATGAACCAGGCAGGGTAGCCCTTCAGCTTGCGCCCGTAGACGTGGGCGACGCCCTTGTGGAGGCCCAGGGACGCCACCGAGCCGACGTACTTGTGGGAGTACGTCTCAAGGGGTTCACCGCGCAGGGAGTGCGCGATGTTGTCGCCGAGGAGCCCCGCCTGGCGGACCGCGTGCTGGGCGTTGGGGGCCGTCTCCGTGCCGGGTTCGGCGGCGGTGACGTCGGGGACGGCGGCCGCGTCTCCTGCCGCCCACGCGTGCGTGGCGCCGTCGATCGTCAGCTGGGCGGTGCATTTCAGCCGACCTCGTCCGGTGAGCGGGAGGTCGGTGGCGGCGAGGAGCGGGCTGGGCTTCACGCCGGCCGTCCAGACGACCGTACGGGTCGGGAAGCGGGCGCCGTCGCTGAGGACGGCGACCCGGTCCGCGCAGGACTCCAGGCGGGTGTGCAGGCGTACGTCGATGTTGCGGCGGCGCAGTTCGGTGACCGTGTAGCGGCCCATCTCCTCGCCGACCTCGGGCAGGATGCGGTCCGAGGCCTCCACGAGGATCCACTTCATGTCCTCGGGCTGGACGTTGTGGTAGTAGCGGGCGGCGTAGCGGGCCATGTCCTCGAGTTCGCCGAGCGCCTCGACCCCGGCGAATCCGCCGCCCACGAAGACGAAGGTGAGCGCCGCGTCGCGGATCTCGGGGTCGCGGGTGGAGGAGGCGATGTCCATCTGCTCGATGACGTGGTTGCGCAGGCCGATGGCCTCCTCGACCGACTTGAAACCGATGCCGTGGTCGGCGAGGCCCGGGATGGGGAGCGTGCGCGAGATCGAACCGGGGGCGAGGACCAGTTCGTCGTACGTCATGTGCTCGGCGCCCGCTCCCTCCTCCTCCGTGGCGAGCGTGGTGAGGGTGACGGTGCGCTTGGCGTGGTCGATCGACCGGACCTCGCCGATGACGACATGGCACTGATCCAGGACGCGGCGCAGCGGAACGACGACATGCCGGGGTGAAATGGCACCGGCGGCCGCTTCGGGAAGGAATGGCTGATAGGTCATGTACGGGTCGGGAGTGACGACTGTGATCTCGGCCTCGCCCCGCTTGAGTTCCCGTTTCAGCTTCTGCTGGAGGCGCAGGGCCGTGTACATCCCGACGTAGCCGCCGCCGACAACGAGAATGCGCGCACGTTCCTTCACCATCCCATGACGCACCCAGCGCTGGAGTTTGTCCACAGCCCCGACAATTTGTGTGACCGAGGGCCTGGCACGCCCAGGGTTGGCCGAATTGCCCGAGTGCCCGGAAGGATTGCAGGTCAGCGGGCGTGCGCCGGGTGACCTTGGGTGGTGCAATCGGGACGTATGCGACTCGTACTCCGATCGGGGGGCGCTCCGTGCGGAACCTGCCCCTTCTGAATTGACTCCCTCTCAACTATGTTCGTGTCTCGACGGGGTGTAGGGGGATGCGCTCATCGCTCATCGAGATCCGCGACGGGCGGGTCCGGTGAACCGGGCTTGTTCCCGCGCCCTGGCAACCAATGAATGGCGGGGAGAGTCTCCGGGGGGAGACGTCATTACCGGGGGATCACTTATGCATGTTCAGGACTCTCATTGGTCGTCCGCGTCTGCACTGACATCGGGCGGCATCGTGAGCGCGGCGGCAGGCAACGGACGCGCGGACGGAGCGCGTACGACGCCGCTGCGCGTGGACGCACAGCGCAATCTGGAGCACGTACTGCGCGCGGCGCGCGAGGTCTTCGGCGAGCTGGGATATGGCGCGCCGATGGAGGACGTGGCGCGGCGGGCGCGGGTGGGTGTGGGGACCGTGTACCGGCGGTTCCCGAGCAAGGACGTCCTGGTGCGGCGGATAGCCGAGGAGGAGACCTCCCGGCTGACCGACCAGGCCCGGGCGGCGCTCGGCCAGGAGGACGAGCCGTGGTCGGCGCTCTCGCGCTTCCTGCGGACGTCGGTGGCCTCGGGCGCCGGGCGGCTGCTGCCGCCGCAGGTGCTGCGGGTCTCGGTCGCCGACGAGGAGTCCGAGCGGGCCGACGGCACGGTGTTCGACGAGGCCCGGGTGCCGCTGCAGCGGACGCAGCCGGGCTCCGGGGAGCTGCGGCTCGTCCCCGAGGGGGCTCCGAGGGTCTCCGCGGAGGACGACACGGGCGCGGCGGCGCTGCTGGAGGTCGTCGGTCAGCTCGTGGAGCGGGCACGCGCGGCCGGTCAGCTGCGGGCCGACGTGTCGGTGTCGGACGTACTGCTGGTCATCGCGACGGCGGCACCCTCGCTGCCGGACGCGGCCCAGCAGGCGGCCGCCTCGGCACGGCTGCTCGACATCCTGCTGGAGGGGCTGCGGTCGCGGCCGGCCTGAGAGCTCGGCCGACCGACTGTGGCCGACCGACTGGCCGACCGACCGTGGCCGACGGGCTGGCCGGCCGAGGTGGCGGTTGGGCGTGGGCGCTGCGCAGCCCGCGCGTCGGCGTGAGCCGGAAATGTGCCGGACATCGGAAATTCACCTAACGCCCGGAATGCGCGGGACATTTCCGGTATGCCGCTCAACCGCCTTCCGACGAACGTCAATTGAGCCTTCCCCGAACGGGTGATGGCCAGTACTACGGCACGACAAGTCCCCACGGACGGGTGGATGGTCCGCCCGGATGGGGCCTGAACAAAAGCCAATATGGCACTCTGACCCGGTGGTCGGGACTGGTTGGGCAGGCATCGGGGGCTTTCCGCGATGAGCGTTGACGGGCGGGACGAGCCGCTGGGTGACGGTGACGCGGAGGCCGGCGGTTCGCCGCAGGTGCCGAGTCAGGGTGGACCGGGCGGACGGGCGGGCGGCCCGCGGGGCGGTGGCCGCCCGGAGAGCGTCATCCCGCCGCAGGGCGGCGAGCCCGTCGAGCCCGTGGAGGGCAGCGTCCCGGCGCAGCGCGACCGGCGGGAGGACACCGTCCTGCCGCCGCCCAGGGATCTGCCGCCCTCCGACGCCGATCTGATCGGGCGGATGCGCGCGGGCGACGACACCGCGTACGAGGAGCTGTACCGGCGCCACGCGGACGCGGTGCGTCGCTACGCCCGCACCTGCTGCCGCGACGCCCACACCGCGGACGACCTCACGGGCGAGGTCTTCGCCCGCATGCTCCAGGCGGTGCGCGGCGGCCACGGCCCCGAGCACGCCGTACGCGCGTATCTGCTCACCACCGTCCGACGGGTCGCCGCGAACTGGACGAAGTCCGCGAAACGTGAGCAACTGGTCGACGACTTTGCGCTGTTCGCGGCGCAGGCCGCGCGCTCCTCCGAGGTCTCCGACGACGACACGTTGGACCTCGGCGCCGACGTCCGCGCGATGCACGAGGCCGAGCAGTCCATGGCCATGCAGGCCTTCCGGTCGCTGCCGGAGCGCTGGCAGGCCGTGCTGTGGCACACCGAGGTCGAGGACGAGTCGCCGAGCGAGGTCGCCACACTCTTCGGGCTGGACGCCAACGGCACGCGCGTGCTCGCCAGCCGCGCCCGCGAGGGCCTCAAGCAGGCCTACCTCCAGGCCCACGTCAGCGCCACCCTCGCCGACGACGAGGAGTGCGCCCGCTACGCCGACCGGCTCGGCGCCTACGCCCGCGGCGGACTGCGCACCCGCGCCGAGCGGGGGCTGCGCAAGCACCTGGAGGAGTGCGCCAAGTGCCGGCTGGCCGCGGGCCAGATCAAGGAAGTCGCCAGCGGTATCCCCGGTGTCGTGCCGGTCGCGGTCATCGGTTGGTTCGGTGCCGCCGGGTACGCCAAGGTGGCCGCGCTCATCGCCGGCGGTACCGGTGTCGGTGCGGCGGGCGCCGCGGGTGCGGCCGCGGCGGCGAGCGGCAGTTCGTCCGGCGGGGCGGGCGCCGGTGGCGCCGCGGCCTCCGAGGGGCTGGGTGCGCCCGCGAAGATCGGCATCGCCGCCGGTGTCGTCGCCGCGGCGGGCGTGGCGGTGGCCCTCGCGCTGTCCGGGGGCAGCACCCCGGTCAGGAAGCCGGATGCGAAGCCACCCGCGTCCGCACCTGCCGTCCGGCGGGAATCGCCCAAGCCGACGCCTCCGAAGAAGCAGCCTGCGCCGAAGCCGCGGGTGGTGGTGCCCGCGGTGGCTCCCACGCCGACGCCGACACCGACTCCGCGGCCGAAGCCCACCCCGACTCCGACACGGACACCCACCCCCACGCCGAAACCGACCCCGAAGCCCACGCCGAAGCCGACTCCCCCGCCCACCCCCGTCGTCTACCAGTGGAGCGAGCTGGCCTACGACATCAGCGGCGACGGCACCAAGCCCGAGATGCGAATCGGCACGAGCAGCTGGGCGTGGCAGCGGTACGGCATGTCGATCGCCGGCAAGCAGTACACGCACGGTGTGACCGTGCACGGCGAGTCCTCCGTCACCGTCGACCTCAACCGCAGCTGCTCCGCCTACGACGCCATGGTCGGCGTCGACGACATGACCCTGGGGCTCGGCAAGGTCTACTTCTCCGTCTACGCCGACGGCGTCCAGCTGTGGCAGTCCGGGATGATCCAGGGCGGCGCCCCGGCGGTCCCGGTCCATGTGAACCTCGCCGGGCACAGGACGGTACGGCTGGTCGTGCAGCCGCAGAGCGGCTTCGACTCCCTGACGCTCGCGGACTGGGCCGAGTCGAAGTTCACCTGCTCGTAGGCGGCCTGTCTGTGCTGCGGCTCCCGTGGTGCGGCTGCCGGTGGCGTCTGCGGTCGGGTTACGGCACCTGCTCGGCGGGGTGTCTGCGCAGAGCCTCGCCCAGTTCGGCGAGGAGGTCGTCGACGGTGAGGGCGGTGCCACGGGCGTACTCCGCCTCGTACTCCTCGCTGCCCAGCGCGGCGCGGGCGGCGGCCTCGGCGCGCTCGGACTCGACGCGCTCCGGCATGGAGCGCGGTTCGCCGCCCCGCCAGTGCTCGCCTGCGCCGAGCAGGCGGACCGCGCGCGGATGGTCCCCGAGATCGGACAGCAGAACCGCCGTGCTGTCCACGAGGGCCGCCGTGACCACGTCGGCGCAGCGCCGCTCCACCGACTCGCGGACGGTGTCGGCCAGCTTCGGCAGTCCGTGCGCCGGGCCCGACTCGGCGACCGTCACCAGGCCGTCGACCGCGTTCAGCATCACCGTGAACTGGGGCGGTGGCGTGCCGCGTCCGATCTCCGCGCGGGCCGCCTCCAGCATCGCGCGCGCCCGGACGGTGTCCTTCTCGTCCAGCGCGAGCTGGGCGCGCATCAGCAGGACGAACGCCCTGGAGTCCGGCACTCCGTAGCGATCGGCGGCCGAGCTCGCCTCGTCCAGCCCGCTGACCGCGGCCGGTCGGTCGCCCGCGCGGTAGGCGATCTCGGCGAGCCGGGCCAGCAGAAACGGCGTCTCGGCATACGCGCCCACCTCATAGGCCAGCCGCAGCGCCTCCTCGTACTCGCCCTTGGCCTCCTCCAGGCGACTGCGGGCCATCGCCGCCTCGCCGGCTGCGCTGCACACCTGGGCCCGCATCCAGCGGTCGCCGACACGACGACTCAGCACCCTGAGCTCCGCGAGGTCCTCGTCCACGCCCTTCATGCCGCCCGGTGAGTCGACGACCATGTGCGTACGGAACATCAGGGCGACGCCGATCGCCCAGGCGTCGCCATGGGCACGGCAGTTGTCGACAGCGACGTCCAGGGCGGCGCGGACGTCCTGCGAGCTGTCCAGGTGGAAAGTGGTGAACGGCCACACGATGCCCGGCATACGGGCCGCCTCCGGACCGCCCCGCTCGTAGAAGTCCCGCAGCCGGCCCACGTACTGACGCATCCGGTCGTCCAGCATCCCGTCCCTCGGTTCGGTGTCCGACTTCATGAAGAGGTGCAGCATCCGGAGGTTCATGCGGAGGGTGTGGTGGGGGTGGTGTGCTTCGGCGTGGGGGGCGGAGAGGAAGGCGTCTGTGGGGTCTACGGGGTCCGTGGGGTCTACGGGCTCCGTGGGGGCTGCGGGGGCTGCGGGGAGTACGGCCTGGGAGGCGGCGGCGTGGTCCAGAGCAGCGCCCAGGTGCAGGACCTGGTCCAGCCAGGACTCGGCCTCGTAGCGGTAGTTGCGCAGCCACCAGAACCAGCCCATGGACACGGCGAGGGCGGCGGCCTCTGCCTCGGCGCCCGAGGTGAGGGCGCGGTGGAGAACGGCACGGATGTTGTCCAGCTCGGTCTCCAGGCGGGAGATCCAAGGGAGTTGGCCGGCCGAGCGCAGAAGGGGGTCGGCCTCCGCCACGAGCGCGTGTACCCAGGCGCTGTGCCGGTGCTCGGCCGCGGCGCGCAGCTCGGGGGCCTCGGCGGCGCGCTCAGCGGCGTACTCGTGGATGGTCTCCAGCATGCGGTACCGCATGCCGCTCTCCTGGCCGGCGCCGTCCCGCTCGTACGGGGTGGCCACGATCAGGGACTTGTCGACGAGTGCGCCGATCAGGTCGGTGGCGGGGCCGGTGCACACCGCTTCCGCCGCCGCGAGGTCCCAGCCGCCGGCGAACACGGACACCTCGCGCAGCACCGTGCGCTCGCGCTCGTCGAGCAGCTCCCAGGACCAGTCGACGACCGCGCGCAGGGTCTGCTGGCGGGGCAGGACCGTACGGCTTCCGGAGGTGAGGAGGCGGAAGCGGTCGTCGAGGCGGTCGGCGATCTGGCGGGGCGTGAGCAGCCGTAGCCGGGCCGCGGCGAGCTCGATGGCGAGCGGCAGGCCGTCCAGGCGGCGACAGATCTCCTCGACCGCCTCCCGGTCGCGCAGCACGGTGTCCGCGTCGGGGCGGACGGTGGACGCGCGCTCCTCGAAGAGGCGGTGCGCCTGATCGAGGACGAGGGGCTCGACCGGGCGCACGGACTCGCCGGGGACGCCCAGGGGTTCACGACTGGTGGCGAGGATCGTGAGCCCGGGGCAGCGGGTGAGCAGCGTCTCGGCGAGGGCTGCCGCTGCTTCGATGACATGTTCGCAGTTGTCAAGGATCAGGAGTTGGCTGCGCGGGGCGCAGTACTCGACGAGCAGGGCGAGGGGGTCGTCCTGCGGGGCCGTCAGCTCGGTGGTCATCAGCACGGTCTCGCGCAGACCGAGCGCGCTGACCACCGCGCCCGGCACCGCCTCCGGCCGGTCCAGCGGTGCCAGCTCGACCAGCCAGGCCTGGGGAAGCCCGGCGGCGGCTTCCTCGGCGAGGCGGGTCTTTCCGGAGCCGCCCGGTCCGGTGAGGGTGACGAGCCTTGCCCTGTGCAATTCGGAACGGATGGAGTCGAGTTCTGGTTCCCGGCCCACGAAAGAGGTAAGGCGGGGACGGATGTTGCCGGTGCGTTCGAATTGGTCGGTATTTTGAGGTTTTTGGAGTGGTTCGGATCGTTCTTGACTTGGGGGGCTGTCTGCCGGGGTGAGCAGTTCCGAGTGCAGGGCGCGCAGTTGGGGGCCCGGGTCGGTGCCCAGGCCTTCGGCGAGGGCGCGGCGGGCGGTCTCATATGCGGCCAGGCCGTCGGCTGTACGGCCCGTGTCGCGCAGGGCGCGGATGAGGAGGGCGTGCAGCGGTTCGTCGTACGGGTGCGCCGCGGTCAGTTCCTTCAGATGCGGTACGGCGGTGTGGGCGCGGCCGAGGTGCAGGTCCGCGTCTGTGCGGGCGCGGGTCGCCTCCAGGTGCAGGGCGTCCGGGCGGGTTGCGGCGGTGCGGTCGGGGAGGTCGGCGAGGGCCGGGCCGCGGTACAGGGCGAGGGCCTGGTCCAGGGTGTGGGCGGCGGTCTGCGGGTCGCCGTGGTCGAGGGCCGTCGTGCCCTGCCGTACCAGTCGCTCGAAGACGAACAGGTCTACGTCGTCCTCGGTCGCTTCGAGGCGGTAGCCGCCGGGGGCGGAGGTGATCGTTTGCCTGCCCAGGGTGCGGCGGAGGCGGCCGATCAGGGCCTGGAGGGCGGCGGGGGCGTCGTGGGGCGGGGTGTCCGACCAGACCTCGTCGATGAGGGTGTGGGGGGTGGTGAGGCGACCTGGGCGTAGGGCCAGGGCGGTGAGGAGGGTGCGGAGGCGTTGGCCGGGGATGGGTATGGCGGTGCCGTGGTCGTCCTCGGCCTGGGTGACGCCCAGGATTTTGTACCGCACCGGGTTATTGTCGCCGGGGGTTGCGGGTGGGGCACGGTGTTTTGTGGCGGTGAGTGTTTCGCCCCCGCCGCCCCTACCCGTCCCGTCCCCAGGGGCGCTGCCCCTTCGACCCCGCCAGGGGGCTCCGCCCCCTGGACCCCCGATCGGCCCTTAAGGGGCCTCGTCCTCAAACGCCGGACGGGCTGAAATACGCCGGGAGCCTCTGCCCCCCCCACACCGGACGGGCTGAAATGCGCAGAGCGCCCACGCCCCTCACCCAACCCCCGCTCCCCCGCCAGAAGCCAACGCCCCCCTCCGTGGCGTGATCCCCGCAGGCACCGCCCGCTGGCGCGCGGGTGTGCCCGTCCAGCACGTCCCCCGGCGTGCAAGCAGGCGGCGTAGCCACAGCTCCAGGGAGACCAGGTCTGCCAGGCCGTCGAGGGGGAGGGGTTCGCCTGCGGCTGCTGCGCGTAGGGCCTTGCGGACCACTCTGGCCTCCACCAGGCCCGCCTCCGCCAGCAGCGGGGTGCCGAAGAGGGCCATCAGGGAGTCTGCGGCCACCCTCAGGCCCGTTCGGGCCGCTACCGCTGCCGAGGCGTGGGAAGGGGCGCCCCAGCCGGGTGGGAGGTCGCTCACGCCGGCGCCCTCCAGGACGGTGCGGAGGATGGCGGCACGCGCGCCCGGCTGGACGCGCAGGGCTTCGGGGAGGGCGCGGCAGGCGCGGACCACCTGGTTGTCGAGGAACGGCGCGTGCAGGCGTTGGGAGCGGATCTCGGCTGCTTGTTCCAGGATGCGCAAGTCTGCTGCTTGGCGGGCGAGGGCTGCACGTGCGCGGTAGTCGCCGGGGCGTTGGCCCGGGCCCACACCCGAGCGGGTCGTCGACGCCTGTAGGCGAACCGATACTTCAGCTAGGGCCTCACCGGTCAGCCAGCGCGCCGCCGGGCCCGGTCTCGCCCAGGTGAGGGCGGCCAGGGAGGCACCGACGGCGCCGCCGGGTTCGTCGAAACGGCGCTGCAGAAGGCGTTCGGCGAGCAGTTCGAGGCCCGCCCGGTACGGGGTGCGCGCCAGACGGCGGGCCGCGCCGTACACGCGCGCGGGGACCATCACCGAGCCGTCCGCCTTCGCGAGTGCCGCGACGGGGCGGACCAGGTGGCGGCGTTTGCGGTCCATCAGGAGGTCGGCCAGGCGGGCCGGGTGTGCGTCCAGGACCTGGCGGGCGCCGTAGCCCGTGAAGTGGTCCGCGCTGCCCGATGCCAGCCGTGTCCTGTGCCTTGCCGCCGTGACCAGGGACTGGCCCGGCTCGTCCGTCAGGGGGCCGTCCAGTTCTGCGTACGGGAGGGCCTCCTCGCCGCCGGTCACCACCACGTGGTGCAGGCGGGGGTTGGCGGCAAGGGATCCTGCCCGCTCCAGTTCCGCCTCCCGGCCGCCGACCGCCAGGTCGTTGAAGGTGACCGCCAGGAGGCGCTCGCCCGTGCCCGTGCCGTGGCCGAGGACCGTGCCCGGCATGCCCGGCAGGCCGGCGGCGAGCAGGGCGAGCGTTCCGGACGCCGGGCCGCCCGAGAGGTCCGCGCCGATGCCTGCCACCGGCATCCCGCGCGCGGCGCGGCGCTCCGCCGGGCCCATGCCGGGAACGGGACCCGGGTCCATGTCGGCTCCCGGGACATGCCTCGGTGCCGACAAACGCGCGCGTACCGCCTCCACCAGCGCGTCGCGCACCGCGTCGACCGCGCTGTCCGGGTCGGCCGAGGGCGCCGCCACCGCGAGGGAGGCGACATGCTCGTAACCGACGATCTCGCGCGCCCCAGCGCGCAGGATCAGCGCATGCCCCGGCGGAATGCGCCGTACGCCGTCGTAGGGCGTGGAGTCGTGCAGGGCGGCCGGTACGTCGGGGGCGGCGAGAAGCGCGGCGAGGTGGCCGAAGTCGAGATTGGCCTCGATGAGGTCGGCGAGGGGGAGGGCCGCCGTCGCGTAGGCCGTGCCGCCCGCCCAGGGGGTGTAGAACACCGGCCGAGCGCCCGCGAGATCGCCGCACACGGTGACACGGCGGCCCACCTGGACCACGGCCGTGTAGCTGCCCGGCCAGGCGGTCAGATGGCGCAGTGCGCCCCCGCGCGCGGCGAACAGACCCACCCGCAGTTCCTCGTCCGACGCCCCGCATGTGCCCAGGACGGCGATCCGGGTCCGGGCGTCGGCCTTCACCACCCGCACCTCGTCGGGGCGCCAGTCGCCGACCGCCCAGAGCGGATCGGGGTCGCCCCACAGGAGTTGGGAGCCCACCGGGTGCACGGTCTCGCCGTCCTGTCCGGTGGCCCCCGCGGAACCGATCTCCAAAGCCCCCGCGGCGGTGCTGCTCCACCCCACCAACCACCGCATCGACGCCTCCACAGGCTGTGGACAACCAGTGCACCGTACGAACTGGTTCACCATGCTGCCATGAAGGGCGCACGCCGGAGGGGCGGTGGAGCTGCTTACGATCGCCGGAGGGCACCTTGGCGCTCAGCCGCCCGGCGAGACGAACACCCGTACCCTGCAAGGCGACTGCGACGCGAATGCGCCCCCGAAACGCTCCCCGAAAACACCCTTCGCGCCCTCAAGTCCCATGGTGGGAGGGGTAATTGCTCGGGGAATACGGGGTCGATTTTCAGCCAAATCGGTGATGGCGGGGCAGCGTTGAACACGCTCCGTACAGGCTCTGAGCATCGCATCAGGCATGCGCAGCCCGGGAGACGGAGTTCGCCCCCCGGGCCCGTCCGCCGCCCGCGGGGATGAAGGCGGCGGTGTCCCCCAGCCCGCTGGATCCAGTACAGCAGGCCGACCCACGCACCATCCATGGAAGCGCTCCCCCAATGGCCGGAGAAGAGCGCACGGACGGGCGCACGGCCACACAGCGGGAGCACGGCGCAACTGCGCGTATCGGACCCGTACTTGAGTACGGACCACAATCCCGCCATCCGGAACAATGCCCCTTAACGCTTGGGATGCGGCGAACTACGCTGGGTTTACGAATGCCGCGTGGTTATGCCAGCGCGGCAGCCGTCTGTGTCGAGGGGTGGCGCATGTCCAGGGAGCAACGCGGGCCGAACGAAAAACTCGGCGCCGTTCTCGCCCTCGCGGGAATCAGCAACGCAGGACTCGCGCGACGCGTCAACGATCTTGGCGCTCAACGCGGGTTGACTCTTCGCTACGACAAGACCTCGGTGGCGCGCTGGGTGTCGAAGGGCATGGTGCCGCAGGGCGCTGCCCCGCACCTCATCGCCGCCGCGATCGGCCAGAAGCTCGGCCGCCCGGTGCCGCTCCACGAGATCGGCCTGGCGGACGCGGATCCCGCACCCGAAGTGGGCCTCGCCTTCCCCAGGGACGTAGGACAGGCGGTGAAGTCGGCGACGGAGCTCTACCGTCTCGACCTCGCCGGGCGCCGGGCCGGCTCCGGCGGCATCTGGCAGTCGCTGGCCGGATCATTCGCAGTAAGCGCATACGCAACGCCCGCCTCACGATGGCTGATAACACCGGCCGACAGCTCGGTCGCGCGCGAGGCGAACTCCGCCGAGGGCTCGGGCGCACCGCTCAAAGTCGGCCACAGCGATGTGCAGAAGCTGCGGGAGGCCGCCGAGGACGCCCGGCGCTGGGACTCCAAGTACGGCGGAGGCGACTGGCGTTCGTCGATGGTGCCCGAGTGCTTAAGGGTGGAGGCGGCACCGCTGCTGCTCGGCGCGTACTCGGACGAAGTCGGGCGCGCCCTGTTCGGGGCGAGCGCCGAACTGACCCGGCTCGCGGGCTGGATGGCCTTCGACACCGGGCAGCAGGAGGCCGCGCAGAGGTACTACATCCAGGCGCTGCGCCTCGCGCGCGCCGCGGCCGATGTGCCCCTCGGGGGGTACGTCCTGGCCTCCATGTCGCTGCAGGCGACCTATCGCGGCTTCGGTGACGAGGGCGTCGATCTCGCGCAGGCCGCCCTTGAGCGCAACCGGGGGCTGGCGACCGCCCGCACCATGAGCTTCTTCAGACTCGTCGAGGCACGCGCGCACGCGCGCGCCGGTGACGCACAGGCGGCGGGCGCTGCACTGCGCGCCGCCGAAGGCTGGCTGGAGCGGGCCCGCGACGGGGACAATGACCCGTCCTGGCTCGGTTTCTACTCCTACGACCGCTTTGCCGCGGATGCCGCGGAGTGCTATCGCGATCTGAAGGCGCCGCGTCAGGTACGGCGGTTCACGGAGCAGGCACTGTCGAAGCCGACGGAGGAGTTCGTGCGCTCGCACGGGCTGCGGCTGGTCGTCTCGGCGGTCGCCGAGCTCGAGTCGGGCAATCTCGATGCGGCGTGCGAGCAGGGCGTGCGGGCGGTGGAGGTCGCGGGGCGCATTTCGTCTGCGCGCACCACCGAGTACGTGAAGGATCTTCTGCACCGGCTGGAGCCGTATGGGGACGAGCCGCGGGTGGTGGAGTTGCGGGAGCGGGCCCGTCCTTTGTTGATGGCTCCGGCGTGACCGTCGGGAACATGTCCGCGTCAGGCGTTTGAAGTGGTTGTCAGTGGCGCAGTGCACTATCTAAGCGGGAGGTGGTGCAGGTGCGGCCGGGGATCGCTTACGACTGTGATGTGCTGGTGATCGGGGGTGGGATCGTCGGGCTGTCCACGGCGTTCGCGATCACGCGTGCGGCGCCGGGGACCCGGGTGATCGTGCTGGAGAAGGAGCCGGGACCGGCCCGGCACCAGACGGGGCGCAACAGCGGGGTGATCCACAGCGGGATCTACTACCGCCCCGGGTCCCTGAAGGCGCGGTACGCGGTGCGGGGCGCCGCCGAGATGGTGAAGTTCTGCGCGGAGTACGGGATCGCGCACGCCGTCACCGGCAAGCTGATCGTCGCGACCGAGAAGGACGAGCTGCCGCGGCTGCACGCGCTCGTGCAGCGCGGCCGGGAGAACGGGATTCCGGTACGGGAGCTGGGCGGCGCCCAGATCGCGGAGTACGAGCCGGAGGTGCGCGGGCTCGCGGCCATACACGTCGGGACGACCGGGGTGTGCGACTTCGTGGGGGTCGCCCGGCAGCTGGCCGAGGCCTCGGGGGCGGAGATCCGGTACGGGGCGCGGGTCGAGCGGATCGACCGGCGGCCGGAGCTCGGGGTCGCCGTACGGACGACGAGCGGTGACATCGTCCGCGCGCGCGTGCTGGTGAACTGCGCCGGCCTGTACTGCGACGAGGTGGCCTGGCTGACCGGGGACGACCCCGAGATGCGGATCGTGCCGTTCCGCGGCGAGTACTACGAGCTGGCCCGCCCCGACCTGGTGCACGGGCTGGTGTATCCGGTGCCGGACCCGGCGTTTCCGTTCCTCGGCGTGCACCTCACGCGCGGGATCGACGGGGGCGTGCACATCGGGCCGAATGCGGTGCCGGCGCTGGCGCGGGAGGGGTACGGCTGGGGTGTCGTACGGCCGCGGGAGGTGGCGCGCACGCTGGCCTGGCCGGGAGCGTGGCGGATGGCCCGGCGGCACTGGCGGTACGGGGCGGGTGAGCTGCGGCGGTCGGTGTCCAAGGGGGCGTTCACGGGGGCGGTGCGGAGGCTGTTGCCGGCGGTGACGGCGGACGACCTGGTGCCTACGGCTGCCGGGGTGCGGGCGCAGGCGGTGCTGCGGGACGGGTCGCTGGTGGACGACTTTCTGATCAAGGAGGGGGCGCGGGCGGTGCATGTGCTGAATGCGCCCTCGCCTGCGGCGACTGCTTCGCTGCCGATCGGGAGGGAGGTGGCGAAGCGGGCGCTGGCGATGCTGGGGGCGGTGTGAGGCGGGCCCGGCGTCGGGTTTTCTCGCCCCCGCCGCCCCTTCCCGTCCCGTCCCTGGGGGCTGCGCCCCCAGACCCCCGCTTCGGCCCGAAGGGCCTCGTCCTCAAACGCCGGACGGGCTGGTTGTCCCGCCGTCCCCGTTAAAATCGACCCCACTGTGTCTGACTCCCTCAACGCCCCCGAAGCCCCACACCCCGGCGAGCACATCCCCGGTGTGTCCGTCCGGCACACCCGCGCCAAGGGTGAGCCCCGGTTCCCGGACGGGCCGAAGGCCGATCCCGCCGGGTCGCACTTCGAGCGGCGGATCCGGAGTTTTCAGCCGCGGCGGAGTCGGGTGACCGCCGGGCAGGCCGATGCGTTGCAGCGGCTGTGGCCCAAGTGGGGGCTGGACATCGACGGGCAGCGGGCCATCGACCTCGGCGAGCTGTTCGGGAACGGCAGCCGCGTCGTGCTGGAGATCGGGTTCGGGATGGGTGAGGCCACCGCGCAGATGGCCGCCGCGGACCCGGACACGAACATCCTCGCCGTGGACGTGCACACCCCGGGGCAGGGAAATCTGCTCAACCTCGCCGACCAGAACGGGTTGTCCAACGTCCGGGTGGCCAACGGCGACGCGATCATCCTGCTGCGCGAGATGCTCGCCCCGGACTCGCTGGACGGGCTGCGCGTGTACTTCCCCGACCCCTGGCCCAAGAAGCGGCACCACAAGCGGCGGCTGATCCAGCCGGAGTTCCTCGACCTCGCCGCGGCCCGCATCAGGCCCGGCGGCATCGTGCACTGCGCGACCGACTGGGAGCCGTACGCCGAACAGATGCTCGATGTGCTGACGGCGCACCCGGAGTTCGAGAACACAGAGACAGAGGGCGGTTTTGCGCCCCGTCCGGACTTCCGGCCGCTGACCCGTTTCGAGGGCCAGGGACTGGACAAAGGACATGTCGTGAACGACCTGCTCTTCCGTCGCGTACAGCACCACAACCAGCTCCCCACCGGCGCCTGAAGCCCCAGCGGGCAGTGCGACACACCGTCGCGGGCGGCGCCTTCGCTCGTTAGGGTCAATGCCGTGGCCACCTTTCCCCCGTACCCGACGCACCCGCCACACCCCGGCGGCACGGCCGGCGGTGCGCTCGGGCACGCTCACTGGTGGCAGCGCAGATCGGTGCGGTACGGCGCGCTCTGCACCCTGCTCGCGCTCTCGGGGCTCGTCATCCTGGCCCTGGTGCGCGAACAGACCGGCACCGAAGGGTTCCTGGTCGGGCTCGGGCTGGCGGTGCTGCCCGTGCCGCTTCTCATAGCCGCCTTCCGCTGGCTCGACCGCGTCGCCCCCGGCCCCTGGCGCAACCTGCTGTTCGGCTTCGCCTGGGGAGCCTGCGCGGCGGCCCTGATAGCGATCGTCGCCAACAGCTTCGCCACGAAGTGGATAGCGACGGCGACCGCCGACCCGTCCAGCGCGGACACCCTCGGCGCGACCGTCATAGCGCCGATCGTCGAGGAGTCCGCAAAAGCGGCAGCCGTGCTACTCGTCTTCCTGTTCCGCAGACGGGACTTCACCGGGATCGTCGACGGGGTGGTGATAGCCGGGGTCACCGCCACCGGCTTCGCATTCACCGAGAACATCCTCTACCTGGGCACCGCCTTCGGCACCGACCAGCTCACCGGCGACCGCGGCATCGCCTCCGTCACCGCCGCGACGTTCTTCGTGCGCATCGTCATGTCCCCGTTCGCGCACCCCCTCTTCACCGTCCTGACCGGCATCGGCTTCGGCATCGCCGCGCTCTCCGCGGAACGCCAGCACCTGCGGCGGGTCCTCGTCCCGCTCTCCGGCCTGCTGCTCGCGATGAGCATGCACGCGATCTGGAACGGCTCCTCGACCTTCGGCGAGTACGGGTTCTTCGCCGTGTACGCCGTCTTCATGCTCCCCGCGTTCGCCCTGCTGACCTGGCTCGTCATCTGGACCCGCCAGCGCGAACTGCGCACCGTGCGCGAGGAACTGCCCGCCTACGCCGTGGCCGGCTGGCTCACCCCCGCCGAGCCCTACGCCCTCGGCTCGATGCGGGCACGCCGGCTGGCCCGCGAACACGCCGCCCACCACCTCGGCAAGCCTGCCGCACGGGCGGTCGCCCAGTACGAGGCGTACGCGACCTCCCTGGCCTTCCTGCGGCACCGGGGGCGCCGTGGCCGCGCCGGCGCCGACTTCGTCGTAAGGGAGCGGGAGTTGCTGCACGAGCTGTGGCGGCGCCGGGAGGTGGCGCGCCCGGCGCTGGACTACGCGGCGCGGGTCACGGCGCCGCCGGTACCGGTGGCGGCGCCGCCCTGGCCGGTGTACGGGGTGTACGGGAACCCGGCGATGCCGAATCCCGCGTACAACCCGATGCCTAACCCCGCGTACAACCCGTACCAGTCGTAGGCCCTCAAGGGGTCAGGCCGACGCCTCCGTCAGGCGCGCGACCTCGGCGTCGGTGAGCGTCAGCTCCCCCACCGCCAGCAGCGCCGGCAGCTGCTCCACCGTCCGCGCGGACGCGATCGGGGCGGCGACCGTCGGCCGGCCCGCGAGCCAGGCCAGGGCGACGGTGGCGACCGGGGCGTCGTGGGACCTGGCGATCTCGTCGAGGGCGGTGAGGACCCGCTGCCCCCGCTCGGACTCCAGATGCTTGGCGGCGCCGCCCGCGCGCGGGCTGTCGACCGTCGTACCGGGCCGGTACTTGCCGGTGAGGAAGCCGGAGGCGAGGGCGTAGTACGGGACGGCGGCCAGGCCGTAGCGGGCGGCCAGGTCCTGGAGCTCGCCCTCGTAGGTGTCGCGCGAGACCAGGTTGTAGTGGGGCTGCAGGGCCACGTACTTGGCCAGGCCCTCGCGGTCGGAGAACTCCAGGGACGCACGGAGCCGGTCGGGCGAGATGTTGGACGCGGCGATGTGCCGCACCTTGCCCGCCTTCACCAGCTCGTCGAGCGCGCCGATGATCTCCTCGACCGGCACCTCGGGCTTGTCGAAGTGGGTGTAGTAGAGGTCGATGTGGTCGGTGTCGAGGCGGCGCAGGGAGGCGTCGGCGGCGGCCTTGATGTTGGCGGCGGAGAGGCCCGGGAAGTCGGGGTGCTGACTGACCTTCGTGGCGATCACGATGTCGTCGCGGTTGCCGCGCGCCTTGACCCACTTGCCGATGATCGTCTCGGACTCGCCGCCCTTGTTGCCGGGGACCCAGGCCGAGTAGCCGTCGGCGGTGTCGACGAAGTTGCCGCCGGCGGCCGCGTAGGCGTCGAGGACGGCGAAGGACGTGGCCTCGTCGGCGGTCCAGCCGAAGACGTTGCCGCCGAGGGAGAGCGGGAAGACCTCTAGGCCGGAGGAACCGAGCTTGCGAAGGGAAGTCATGTACTACGTCAACGGGCGTGCCGGAGCACTCCATTCCGGCACGCCCGCAAAGATCACGTAAATGACGCAGGCTCTCAGGGGTTGAGGCCCTTGCTGCGCAGCCACGGCGCCGGGTCGATGCCGGTGGCCTGGCCGCCGGGGTGGACCTCCAGGTGCAGGTGCGGCCCGGTCACGTTGCCGGTGGCTCCGATGCGGCCGATGACGTCACCGGTGCTGACCTTCTGGCCGACGCTCACGCTGATCGACGACTGGTGGCAGAACCACAGCTCGGTGCCGTCGTCGAGAGTGAGGATCGTGCGGTAGCCGTACGCACCCGCCCAGCCGGCCTCGGTGATCGTCCCGCTGTGGATGGCCTTGATGAGCGTGCCCGTGGGGGCGGCGAAGTCGAGGCCCGTGTGGTAGCCGGAGGACCACATGGAGCCGGCCTGTCCGAAGGTGCCGGTGATCGTGTACGACACGACCGGCAGCTTGAACTGCTTGGCCAGCTCGGCGAGCTTCGCGGCCTCGGCCGCCTTCTTGACCGCCGCCTCCGCCTTCTGCTTCGCGGCGGCGGCCTTGGCAGCGGCCTCCTGCTCCGCCTTGGCGGCGGCGGTGTCGACCTGCTTGGCGAAGGCCGTCTCGGTGGCCGCCTGGCTCTTGCTGTCGATCTGGACCTGCTGCGACTCGGCCTGCGCCATGATGCGGTCGCGCAGCGCCTCACCGGCGCCCTTGGCGCCCTGAGCGGTGTTCTCGGAGGTCGTGGCGACATCGCTGAGCGCGGTCGGGGAGCCCTTCGGGGCGTCCGAGGAGCCGCCGAACACCGAGGGCAGATCGGGCATGGAGATCGACACCGGCGGCTTGCCGGTGTTGGCGCTGGCCATGCCGCCCGCGCCGACGGCGGCTATGACACCGACGCCCAGGACCGTGGAGCTGCGGGCGAGTCCCCCGCCGCGCTGCTTGGCCACACGGTGCCGGCCGCGTATCGGGCGGAGGGAGTCCTCGGTGGGGTTCCACTCCTCCCACGGGCCCTCGTCGGTGCGGGGGCCGGCGAAGCCGAAGGGCTCGGTGCTCGGCACGAACGGGGCTGCCGGGGCAGGCGGGTTGGACGCCACGTGGGCGTGCTCCTTTCCTTCCTTCTCGCCTACCGGGTTAGCTGACGGGTTCGGAGCAGGAAGGTCTCCTACGCGCGTATACCTGCCGTGGGTCCACGGCGGTATCAGCGCGATTCACCCCAGGGTGGTGGTTCCCCGGTTCCCTTGCGGGATTCGGCGCGTGCGCACGGAGCCGCCTCTTGTGACGGCTGGGACGACCGCGCTGCGTTATCGAACGTTAATAGACCCGGGGTGCCGATTCCAAGGTGTTCCCCTTGATCATTAACCTTTCTGGCCAGGACGTACGGGCCATGAACGGCGAAAATCGGGCGAGTTGACCCCGCCTCAGGATCCTCACAGGTATTGACGGTATGTCAGTTGTTATGCGGAGGGGGGTCGCCCGATCACACCTGGTCACATCCGGCCACAGCCACTCAGTGCCGTCTCAAGGCCGTCTTACGGCGAGCAGCGCCATGTCGTCCGTCGCGGCGTCCCCGGTGTACCTGCGCACCTCCTGCGCGAGGGCGGCGAGCAGCGCGGCGGGGTCGGGGAAGACCCGGCCGGCGAGCCGGTCCGCGGGCTCGAAGAACCGCCCGAGCTCGTCCCGCGCCTCGGACAGCCCGTCGGTGTACAGCAGCAGCGTGGTGCCGCTGCGGAACTCGGTCTCCTCCGCGCGGTCGGGCCAGCTCCCCAAATCGGCCATGCCGAGCGGCAGCGCGGGCTCGCGGGCGTGCAGGGTGCGCACGGCGCCGTCCGGGCACAGCAGCAGCGGAGGCGGGTGGCCGCGGGTGACCATCCGTACGATGCCGGAGCCGTGCGGGAGCTCCACGAGCACGGCGGTCGTGAACCCCTCGAACAGCTCGATCCCCGCCCGCCGCGCCGCCTCGCGCGCCAGCGCCCGGTCCAGCCGCTGCGCGACCGCCTCCAGCGTGGCCTCCTGCTCGGCGGCCTCGCGGAAGGCCCCGATGACGACGGCGACGGCGGCCACCGCCCCCATCCCCTTTCCGCGTACGTCGCCCACGACCAGCCGTACGCCGTGCGGGCTGTCCTGCACGGCATAGAGGTCGCCGCCGATGGATGCGTCCGCCTGCGCCGCCTCGTACCGTGCCGCGATGGCGAACCCTCCGATCCGCTCGGCGGGTTCGGGCAGCACGGCCCGCTGGGCGGCCTCGGCGATCTCGCGCTGCGAGGCGAGCTCCTCGCGGCCGCGGCGGACGAGGACGTTGATGAGGACGGCCAGGACGGCGACCGTCAGCACGGTCGCGAGCTCGGTGATCCCGGCCACGCTGAAGGCGATGCCGAGCTGGATGTGGATGGCGAGGACGACGAGGACGGACCCGAGGCCGGTGAGAATCGTGCCGCGGCGCGAGTAGAGCGGGGCGGCGATCAGGGGCGCGGCGGTGAAGAGCGGGGCCGCGGTGAACTCCGACGGGGTGAGGTAGTCGTAGAACGCCCCGACCACGAGCAGCAGCGCCGGGAGCATGCGGACGACGGTGCGCGCGTACGAGATCGGCCCCTCCTGGTCCACGGGTCCAGGTTTCCGGCACCCGGAGCCGGCGGCGAGCCGTGAAGTCCGATCGAGGGAAACGCTCGGGGCCGGAGTACGGGGAAAACACTCAGGGCCGGAGTCCAGTGACTGGACTCCGGCCCTGAGCCTTGAGTAGCGGGGACAGGATTTGAACCTGCGACCTCTGGGTTATGAGCCCAGCGAGCTACCGAGCTGCTCCACCCCGCGTCGTTGTGTAACCAGCATACGCCATCCGCGGGACCACCAGCACCAAGGTTTACGTCCGCCCCCGTTCACCTGTGTTTTCCGGGGTCCGTAAGGCCTCCCGTCACGCGGCCGGGTTGTCCGCGTGGGTGAGGGTCTCCCAGGAGACGAAGAGGTCGTCGGTGCCGGCCGGGCGCGTCTGCTGGACCAGCTTGTGGGCGGCCGGGACGGGGGTGCCGAGCCGGTTCTCCAGGTGGTTGAGGGCGACCTCCAGGTCGGGCCCCATGTTTCCGACGACCCTGCCGCCGCACAGCCACGACGGGGGCTTCTGGCCCATCTCGTAGCGGGCGTGGAAGTCGAGGGCCGCCTTCAGCCGGTCCTTGATGTCGTCGTACACGTCGACGCCCTGGTGCCAGGCGGTCTCGGCGATGTGCGCGGTCGCGGCGAGGGAGTAGCCGACATGCTTGAAGTTGCGGCAGGTCTCCTGCGCGATCCCGTCCTCGAACTTGGTCTCCTTGAACCAGTACGACTCCAGCTTCTTCACGGTGTTGGCGGTGGACCCGGCCGGGGTGAGCGGCACGTCGCCGTCCTTGCGCAGATAGAAGTAGTCGGGCACCAGACCGCGGAAGCGCGTGACGGCGGCGTCGAAGGCCTTGTGGTCGTCGGTGAAGACGGCGATCCCGATGGCGGCGTCGGTCATCGCGAGGTCCCAGTTGCCGTTGTAGTCGGGGAGGTTCCTGGTGACTTCGGGGAGGTAGACGGTGCGCAGCATGGTCGCGAACCGCCGCACGCGGTCGGCGGGCCAGCCGGCGCCCGGTGCGTACCGCACGATCTCCCCGGCCCGCGCCCAGGTCGACCCGGCCCACGAGGACTGCAGCTGGGCGTCCTGCGCAGTGTGCCGCTTCAGCTTCGCCGACCAGCCGTCCATGATCTCCCGGGCCTTGACGGCATGCTGGTGCTGACCGGTGACGCTGTACAGCAGGGCCTGCGTATAGGCGGCGATGGCGTCCTGCCGCTCCTCGAGACAGCCCTGCGCGCCCTTGCCGCCCCAGGGGCAGTTGACGGTCGCGTACGGCTGGGGCACGTACTTGTACGACCCGTACTTGCTGTCCCGCATGTCGAGGAACGCCTGCAGCCAGGGCTGCTTGCCCGCGATGACGTTCTTCCGTACGACGTCCAGCTGGGCCTTGCTGACGAGCACGCCGGGGTGTGTGAACGGTGTACCCGGGGGCAGCGCCCTCGCCATGGTGCGGGTGCCCGGGTCGGTGGTGCCGCAGGAGGCGACGAGCGCCGTCAGCAGCAGGGCGAGGAGGACTGACGCCGCACGTCTGGGGACTGACCTCACTGGCACTACCTCCGCGATCGCCTCCGGCCGTTCACTGGAAGCGTGGCCCTTCGGGGATTACGCCGCAGGATCTGTTGGGCCGATTGGACGGTGGGCGGTGGTGTGGTGGGCGTCTGCTGGGGGCTGCCTTCTTTGGGACGGGTGCTTCGGCCCTTGAGGGGCCTCGTCCTCAAACGCCGGACGGGCTGAAAGACAAATGCCGACCGGCAGTGAAAGGTCACCCCGCCAAGTGATCGTTCGGTGCCTTTGCCCGTTCCGCGTACTCCTCCAGTACGACCACCTCGACCCCCTGCGCCGCCAGCAAGCCGCTCCCGTCCGCACCCGCCACGAACGTGTCCGGCTCCCGCCAGGCCGTGACCACCCGTCGTACGCCCGCGTCGAGGATCAGGCGTGCGCACGGCTTGGGGCGGGAGGCTCGGTGGGCGCAGGGTTCCAGGCTGCTGTAGACCGTCGCCGTCGCCAGCCTCGGGTCGGTCGGGGCGAGCTTGGCCAGGGCCGCCTCCTCGGCGTGGACGACCGGGTCGCCGCCCTCGCGCGAATGGCCGCGGGCGAGTTCCGTGCCGTCGGCGGCGACGATCACCGCGCCCACGCTGAAAGCGGTGCGGGAGGGCGGGCACCGGTCCGCGAGGTCGCAGGCCAGGGCCAGCCAGTGGTGGTCGGCGGCGGAGGGGAGCGGGCCGGTGCCGGGGGCCGTGGGCTCGTAGCGCATGAGGACCACGTCCTCGATCCGGCGGGTTTCGGTCAGACGCAGTCGGCCGCCCTGGTAGGCGCCGGGGCCGAAGAGGCGGGGGGCGTCCGGGTCGCCCACGAAGAGGGGGGCGAGGACGAGTTGGAGTTCGTCGGCGAGACCCTGCTGGAGCAGCTGCGTGTGGATTGTGCCGCCGCCCTCGACCATCAGGCGCCGCACACCGCGCACGTCGTGCAGGTGCTCCAGGAGGCGGCGCCAGTCGAGGTCGGGGCCGAGCGGGACGATGTCGGCGGCGAGGCCGAGGGTCCCTGCCCGTTCGGCGCCCTTGTCGGTCGTACAGACGAGTTTTTCGCCGCCCGTGTGCCAGAAGTTGGCGTCCGGGTCCAAGTCGCCGGAGCCGCTGACGGTGACCTTGAGCGGGTACTCCGGCTTCCCGGCCTGGGCCCGCGCGGCCCGGCGCTCGGGCGAGTTGACCAGCAGCCGCGGGTTGTCGGCGCGGATCGTGCCGGCGCCGATCAGGATCGCGTCGACGGAGGCGCGGACCTCGTCCACGCGGTCGAAGTCCGCCGGGCTGGAGAGCAGGAGGCGCTCGGGGCCGGTGTCGTCGAGGTAGCCGTCGAGGGAGACGGCGGCGGACAGCAGGACGTAGGGGTACGGCATCGGACGCGTTCCCTCTCGGCGACGGGCGGGGCTTGGTTCAAGTTTGAAACAAACCTACACTGGGGGCATGACGACTCGCTGGCTCACCCCCGAGGAGCAGCGTGCCTGGCGCGCGTACATCGCCGCGGCGCACCTCCTGGAGGACGCGCTCGACCGGCAGCTCCAGCAGGACGCCGGCATGCCGCACCTGTACTACTCCATCCTCGCCAATCTCTCCGAGGTACCGGAGCGGCGGCTGCGGATGACCGATCTCGCCGAGCGGACGAAGATCACCCGGAGCCGGCTGACGTACGCCGTGACCAGGCTGGAGAAGGACGGGCTGATCCGGCGTGAGAACTGCAAGTGGGACAAGCGCAGCAGCTTCGCCGCCCTCACCGACGAGGGGATGGCGGTGCTGGAGCGGACGGCACCGGGGCACGTCGAGACGGTACGGCACTTTCTGTTCGACCGGCTCAACGAGGAGCAGGTGGGGCAGTTGGAGGAGATCTTCACGGCGGTCGCCCGGACGCTGGAGGAGGACGAGGCGCGGGTCGCTTCGGACGATGTCCCCTGGCGGCGGCGATCCTCCTCGCCCTGTTCGTCGGCCGAATGAGCCGCATGTGAGCTGCGTGTGAGCTGCGTCGCAATTCAGCCGCTATTCAGTTGCTTCAAATTTAAAGCATGAGGTAGGGTCACAGGCCATGGATCTGCTTCAAAACTGAAGCAGATACGCACGGACCCCGGAGACCCGCATGCCCGACTTCCCCGCCGCCACCCAGCGCTCCCGCGTCCGGGTGCCGCTGCGCTTCCAGGACGGCTACAGCGTCGACGCCGAACTGGTCACCTTCCACGGCCTGACCGACGGCCAGGAACACGTGGCCGTCGTCCTGGGCGACCCGGCCCCCGGTACAACGCCTCTGGTCCGGCTGCATTCCGAGTGCCTGACCGGTGACGTGTTCGGCTCGGCCCGCTGCGACTGCGGTCCGCAGCTGCGGGAGGCGGTCGAGCGGATCGCGGATCGCGGCGGTGTGCTGCTCTACCTCCGCCAGGAGGGCCGCGGCATCGGCCTCTACAACAAGCTGGACGCGTACGCCCTCCAGGACCAGGGCCTCGACACCTACGAGGCGAACGCGGCCCTGGGCCTACCCGAGGACGACCGCGACTACACGGCCGCCGCGCAGATGCTCCGGGCCCTGGGCATCGACACCGTGGACCTGCTGTCCAACAACCCCGACAAGGCCGGCCAGCTCCGCGACCTGGGCATCGACGTCCACGACCGCGTCCCGACCGGCGTCTTCACCACCGCCCACAACGTCCGCTACCTGCGCGCGAAGGTCCTGCAGACGCAGCACACGCTGCCGCTGGCGGAGCTGCACGCGGGTTGATCGCGGGTTGATGCAGGTTGACCACCGAGTCGGCGTCGGCTGCTAAAAAGACAACAAAATTGCTGACAATTTAATCCTGGCCGCCTTACGTTCGAAGCGGCGGCGTCCGGTCTTCCCGTCTGTCTGTACCGGGCGCCGTCACCACACGCACGGCAGCATCACGTCGATCACCGTCGGCCCGCCGGCCGGGCTGGACAGCTCCACGGTCCCGTCGAGCGCAGCGACCCGCCGTCGCATGCCCAGCAGCCCCGAGCCGCTCGTCTCGTCGGCGCCGCCGGGCCCCTCGTCGGCCACCCGCACGCGGAGGCCGCGTTTCAGCCGGGTGAGCCGGACGGATGCCCGCAGTGAGCCGCTGTACTTGGCGGCGTTGGTCAGCGCCTCCGCCACCACGAAGTAGGCGGCAGCCTCCACCGCGGCGGGCGCCCGCGGCCCGTCGTCCTCCAGGCGGTCCACATCCAGCGTCACCTGCAGTCCGCTGCTCGCGGCCAGCGCCCTTACGGCGCCGACCAGGCCGCGGTCGGTCAGGATCGGCGGGTGGATGCCGCGGACCACATTGCGCAGGTCGGTCAGCGCCTGCTCGGCCTGCGCCTGGGCTTCGTCCAGCAGCTTGCGGGCGGTCTCCGGATCCCGCTCGTAGGCCCGCTTGGCGAGCCCGATCCGCATGGACAGGGCGACCAGATTGGCCTGCGCACCGTCGTGCAGATCGCGTTCGATACGGCGCAGTTCGGCGCCGTGCGCGGCGATCGCGTCGGCACGGGTCGCGGCCAACTCCTCGACGCGGGCGGCCAGTTGGGCCTTCGGGGACGGCTTGAGCAGGGCGGTCGACCAGTCGGCCTCCAGGTCCGCGATCCGCACGATCAGCGGCAGGACGAGGGGCGTACGGCGCAGCAGCCCGCACCACACGCCGTCGACGACCAGGCCGAGCGGCCACAGCGGCAGCGCGAGGGCGAGCAGGGCGCCGTAGAAATAGTCGGCGACCATCCAGCGCAGGTCGGTGAAGGTGCCGGGGTCGCGTACGGCCGTGCGGATCCGCTCGCGGACCGTCCCGGTCAGGGGCTGGTACGCCTCGGGGATGCGCTGCCCGGTCCACGCGGTCGTCATCCTCCGCTTGGCGCCCGCGATCCGGCGGATGATCAGCACCGTCTCGGGCAGCATCCAGGCGCCGACCACCGCCAGCGTGGCGACGGCGGTGATGATCAGAACCGTGATGAATATCCAGAGGCAGAACGCCATCGCCGCGGCCAGGACGAGATGGACCGTGGCCCGCCACGCCTGCCGCACCGTTTTCCACATGCCGCCACGCTAAGCGAAGCGGGCGCTGCGGCGCGGTGTAGCGGGCTACACCATCTGCGCCGGTCAGGCGCAGGTCAGAGGGGTGTCACCCGCCCTCTGTGGAAGGCCTCGGCGCAGCCGCCGTATCTCGCTGCGCAGCAGGAACGGCAGACCGATGACGTTGACCAGGCCGCCGGCCACCGAACCCACGGGAAGGGTGCACAGGTTGACCGTAGGGCTGCCGGCGCCGGCTCTCTCGACGAGGGCCCGGCTCACCGCGGCGCCGAGTACCGCGGCCGGCGCGTCGGCCGGGTCTGCTACGGCGGACTCGGGCGCCCTGATGGTGAGCAGGCTGGTCGCCGAGGCGAGGAAACTGGCGGCGTTGGCGGCGACTGCAAGTGCCGGTTCCAGCAGTTGGGTGACCGCGCCGCCGACGGCGGGACCACCGGCCGGGCCACGGCGGCCGACATCTGCAGCCGTGCATTGCCCGGGGCGAGCAGGTCGCGGCCGACCAGGCGGGGGTGGGGGTACCCGACGTCGAACACGACCGCGCTCACGCTCGCCGACGCCGCGACGGCGTACAGGTGCCACAGGTCGAGCCGCTGGGCGAGCGCGAGGGCCGCGAACAGCGCCGGTCGGGTCAGATCGGCCGCGATCATGAACGGTCGGCAGCGCACCCGGTCGATGACCGCGCCGACGAGCAGACCCAGCAGGGGAAACGCGATCGTGGCCATGGCGCGCAGTACGCCGACCTGCGGGCCGCCGGCGTGCAGCGTCAGGGCGGCCAGGCTGGGCAGGGCGAAGAGGGGATCTGATCGCCGACCAGGCTGACACTCCGGCCGAGCCACATCCCGCGGAAGTCCCGCCGCTCCGCGCGCTGTTCCGAGGCGATGCGACCTCCCCTCCCCTCCTCACGGCTCACTCAGGCGTAGCCGCCCGATCCGCCAACAGCCCCAGCACCTCGCCGAGTTGGCGACGTACCCCGGGCTCGGCCACTATCCCGTCGGCGCCGACCATGTCCCGCCCCACCGCAATCCTCACGCAGGCCGGCTCCACGATGTCGGCGCCGGTGTAGCCGAGCACCGTCCGCAGCGTGGCCTCCGCACCCTGTCCCCGCCCCGGCGCGGCCGCGTTGACCCAGGCCACCGGCTTGTCGCAGATCTCGGTGCCGCCGACCGTCCAGTCGAGCAGATTCTTGAACGACCCCGGCAGGGTCCCCGCATACTCCGGAGTGCAGACCAGCACCCCTGCCGCCCCCTCGATCGCCGCCCGCAGCCCGGCCACGGAAGGCGGCAACGGGTCCGTGTCGTCATCGGGGTTGAAGTGCGGAAGGCCCGCCAGTCCGTCGTACAGAACCGCCTCCACTGCCACCGCCGGCGCCACGGCCTGGGCGGTGCGCAACACGGCCTCGTTGGTGGAGCCGGCCCGCAGACTCCCGGACAGCAACAGGATCACCGGCAATGTGGAGGTCGAGGTGGCAGCCATCCGTCCAACTTACTGCGGACCGGCCTCCCTTCCGGCGTGCCACGGTTGGTTCCCCGCTCTCCCACCCTTATCTTCAACCCCAACATGTTGTGGTCACCGGCGAGTTGACTACCACAGATTGTGTACAAGGGTGCGCTCTGCCGGAATTCGACCATGCATGTCCAGGGTGGCCACAGATCGACGAGGAGTGAGGGCATTCATGACTGAACGGTTCAGGGACGGTACGACACGGGCGGCGCACGAGGAGCGGGCGGCGGCGCGGCCTGCCGTACCGCGCCCCGCGAGGCGCATGCTGTCGACGACCCGGTCGTTCATCGTCGGCGAGGGCAAGGGGTATCTCACGGTCGCGCGCACCCCCGAAGGCCGCGTCGCCGGGGTGATGGTCCGGATGGCCAAGCAGGGCTCCACGCTCGCGGGCATGATGGACGCCTTCTCTTCGACCGTCACCCGGGGCCTCCAGCACGGCGTCCCGCTCGAAATCCTCGTGGCCGACTACATCGGCACCCGCTTCGAACCCTCCGGCCTCACCAACGACCCGGACATCAAGCAGGCGGGCTCCGTCATGGACTACGTCGGCCGCCGCCTCGCCCTCGACCACCTGCCCTACGAGATCCGGGCCGGCCTCAACATCCTCACGGCCGAGGAGCGCTCCGCGAAGCAGACCCTCGACGGTGTCGGCGACGCCGTATGGACCGACCTCGTGGGCCTGTCCATGTCGGCACCGGTCGTGGGGCGACCGCGCCGCGGCTGAGGCCACTCGAAGACAAGCTGGAAGACCGGCTCGAAGACCGGCTCGAAGACCGGCCCGGAAACCGACACGGCGCGCGGACAAGCCCAAGATCCCAAATGACTACTATAAGTGCATATATTGTCACAATACGTAGTCAAGCCAGGGCGCCCTGCCCGGGTAAGAAAGGGTCTAACCATGCGCAAGTTTCAGCGCGTTGCCGTCGTAGCCGCAGCGATCGCGGGCCTGTCCGCCCTCGGCGGCGGTGTCAGCTTCGCCCACGACCACGACGACCACGGGCGCGACGACGACGGCGTCACCGCTTTGGCCAACTCACAGTCCAACGCCGTGGCCTACGACGACGACAGCCACAGCGGGCGCCACGGCAGCCCCGATGCGGCCCCGGCCATCACGCCGACGAACGGCTTCGACCTCGGCAACATCACCACCACCACTCCGGCACCCAGCAAGTAACGAAGCCCCACCCAGCGGGCCGCGGCCACAACCGCGGCCCGCCGGGCTGACCGCCCCGCAGGGCACAACGCAAACCTTCGATTACTTGCCGACGCCGTTGTTGCAGCCCATGTCCGAGCCCATGGGAGTGCTCTGTGCGCCCGAGTTGCCCTCGCCGTTGAGCGCGTTGCCCAACAGGCCGTCGATCAGCCCGACCTGGCCGAGGACGGTGATGTTCAGGTCGTGCGACCTGCAGGTGCTGCTCTGCTGGATGCCGAAGCCACCACCGTCGGCGTGGGCGGCGCCGCCGCTCAGAAGCCCGACGCTCCCGAGGGCAACGGCCAGGACGGCAGCCTTGCGAAGCTTGTGCATGTCATCTCCGGTGGAGTGAAGTGAATGCGACCTGTGCCAGAGCAACTGACAGGTCAACCCCTTGCCGGAACGGGACATTAATGCGAAATACCCCAAAACGGACGGCAGCGCGCCAGGTTTCGTGATCTCGCACGCGATCGGGCTCAGGCTCAGGCCGATGCCGCCGAAATGCCGAGCTCGGACAGCAGACCGCGCACCCTCCGCTCGATCTCGTCCCGGATGGGCCGCACTGCGGCAACCCCCTGGCCGGCCGGATCTTCGAGTTGCCAGTCCAGGTACCGCTTGCCGGGAAAGACCGGGCAGGTGTCCCCGCAGCCCATCGTGATCACGACGTCAGAGGACTGTACGGCTTCGGTGGTGAGGATCTTCGGCGTCTCGGCGGATACGTCGATCCCCACCTCCGACATGGCCTCGACCACCGCCGGGTTGACCTCGTCGGCGGGCGCGGAGCCAGCCGACCGGACCTCGACCCGGTCACCGGCAAGGCGGGCGAGGAAGGCGGCGCCCATCTGAGACCGGCCGGCGTTGTGGACGCAGACGAACAGCACGGACGGACGCGGGGCGGCAGTGCTCATGGCAGGTGTCCTTGCGGGTGGAGTGGCGGTCAGGAGGAGGCGAGTTCGGGCTCGCCGTGCGGGACGACGACGTCGTCCGTCGTACGGGCCGGGCGTCCGTATACGACTGCCACGGCGGCCAACCCGAGTACGGCGCCGAGCAGTTGGGCCCCGACGAACGGGGCCACGGAGGCGGGCGCGATCCCGGCGAAGGTGTCGGTGAAGGCACGGCCGACGGTGACGGCGGGATTCGCGAAGGAGGTGGAGGAGGTGAACCAGTAGGCGGCGCCGATGTAGGAGGCCACGGCCATCGGGGCCAGGGAGGCGCGGCCGACACGCTCCAGGCCGAGGACAAGCATGATGAGCCCGCCCGTCGCGACGACCTCGCCCAGCCACAAGTGCCCGGCGAACCGGTCGTGCGTGGAGAAGGTCACCAGCGGCTCGGCGAACATCGCATCGGCCAGCACCGCGCCGCCGATTGCCCCGGCCACCTGCGCGGCAACGTACGCGACGACTTCCCGCAGGCTCGGCCCGGCGCCACCGCGACGGCCGTTGAACCACACGGCCAGGGTGACTGCGGGGTTGAAGTGCGCGCCGGAGACCGGCCCGAGCAGCGTGATCAGCACCGCCAGGCCGAAGACGGTGGCCAGCGAGTTGGCCAGCAACTGCACGCCGACGTCGTGCGACAGCCCGGTCGCCTGGATGCCGGACCCCACGACCACGGCCACCAGCAGCCCGGTTCCCACCGCCTCGGCGGCGACCCGGCGGCCGAGGGACGCCGTCACGCCGTCACCCCGGCGGCCTGCGGAGTCGTAAGGAACCCGGCAAGGCTGTCCAGGACGCCGGGCAGCACCCAGTAGTACACCCACGTCCCCCGTCGCTCGCAGTCGATCAGCCCGGCCTGCCGCAGCAGCTTGAGGTGATGGGAGATCGTCGGCTGGGACAGCGCGAAGGCCGGCGTCAGCTCACAGACACAGACCTCACCGCCCTGCCCGCCCTCCCCCCGCGAGGCGATCATCGACAGCAGGCGCAGCCGCACGGGATCGCCCAGCGCCTTGAAGACCTTCGCCAGCTCCGCGGCACGTCCGTCGTCCAGCGGCGCGGAGGCCAGGCCCGGGCAGCAGGCGGCGTCCTGGTCGATCACCTCAAGCTCTTGTTTCGACATATCTCTATGTTGACGTTCATCGATCCAGGGCGCAAGCTTGCATCAACAAACTTCAATACAAGCACGTACGAGCAACACCAAGCCCAGGAGATCCAGGAGATCCAGGAGATCCAAGCGATCCAGGAGTGAAGTGATGAGCGAACAGTCCACCGATCTGCGCGAAACCGTCCGTCGGCGGTACGCCGCAGCAGCCACCCAGGTCACCGAGGGCGGGACCGCCTGTTGCGGCCCCGAGCCCGTCGAAGCCGACGAAAACTTCGGCTCCACCCTCTACGCCGCCGACGAGCGCGCCGCCCTGCCCGCCGAAGCGGTCGCCGCCTCCCTCGGCTGCGGCAACCCCACCGCCGTGGCCGAACTCCGCGAGGGCGAACGCGTCCTGGACCTCGGCTCCGGCGGCGGCATCGACGTCCTGCTCTCCGCCCGCCGCGTCGGCCCCGGCGGAAAGGCGTACGGCCTGGACATGACCGACGAGATGCTCGCCCTTGCCCTCGCCAATGCCGAGCAGGCGGGCGCCGCCAACGTGGAGTTCCTCAAGGGCACCATCGAGGCGATCCCGCTCCCCGCGGACACCATCGACGTCGTCATCTCCAACTGCGTGATCAACCTGTCCGTCGACAAGCCCGCCGTCTTCGCCGAGACCTTCCGCGTCCTCAGGCCCGGCGGCCGCATCGGCGTCTCGGACATCGTCGCCGACGACACCCTCACCCCCGAACAGCGCGCGGAACGCGGCGACTACGCCGGCTGCATCGCAGGCGCACTGTCCCTCACCGAGTACCGCACCGGCCTGGCAGCCGCCGGCTTCACCGACATCGAGATCACCCCGACCCACCCGGTCGCGGACGGCATGCACTCCGCCATCATCCGCGCCACCAAGCCCACAACCCGCTAGCACCCGAAAACGAGCCAGCGCCCGACCCGACCGAAGCCGACCCGAGCGCTGCACAGCAGGTCAAAAGGGGCTGTCCCCCGCCTGCAACCCGTAGGCCCTGTGGGACTCGAACCCACAACCAATGGATTAAAAGTCCTGGCCAAAGCTTGTCGGGTGGTTCCGGACGCTTCATGGGTGTCCGGAACCACCAGGTCAGGACAGGTTCACGATGGCTCGCGGTCCACGCCAGGACAGCCCCTGCCACACCGTCCGCTCACGCATCGCGCACGCATGGAGCCCTTACCTGGGAGGGCATAGCTGCAGGTGATCCGGCTCCACTACGAGCTGGGCTCGTGCGGCCAGTCAGTGCAACAGCAGACCCAGGGCTTCGGCGGCGCCGACGATGTACGGCTCGGGGAGCTTGAATCGCCACAGCAGGGCGAGGAGGGCTATGGCGACGGTGGCGATGAGTGCGCCGGTGGCGCCGCCGACGAGGTAGCCGATGAGGCGGCGGTGATGACGACCGGCCGGGGGTGATCAACCCCATCACCACGGCGTCCAGGAACCGTGCCTGGGTCAGCCAGTGGTGCTGGGCGACCACGCCGTCGCGCAGCAGGGGGACGATGGCCAGGCCGGAGCCGAAGACCAGGCGCCTCTGGAGGAAGAACAGGCCGATGGAGACCAGCGCCCCGCCGAAGGCCATGGTGCCGAGGGCGGTGGAGGCCAGTAGCCAGGCAGCGAAGCCTTGCGTGGACGTGCCCTTGGCGAGGTCGGGAGTACGACGGCGTGGCAGGTGCAGGCGCCGGCGGGCGTCGGGGGCGACATCAGCAGGCCGGCGCCGACGCTGAGGTGATCGGTTCCCTTCCGGCGAGGGCGGTGACGGAGAAGACCACCACGCTGATGGCCCAGGCCCGCCAGTCCCTGCCGTCAGTGAGACGGACCAGTTTGCAGGCGGCGATGGTGACGATCGCCATGACTGCGGGGCGATGCCGTAGAAGAGTGCCTGCACCGCGTTGAGGCCCGCGTAGGGGGCGTAGACGGCGGTGACCATGTTCGTTTTCCGCGGCCTGCGGGGCGCGTTCGATCCGGTGTCCTCGTTCGGCCCGGCGCCCGTCACCGGGACGGCCTGGCCCGCCATGAGCCACTCGTCGGCTGCCTCACCGAGTACTGCCGACTGCGTGAGCTGGCCTTGTACCGCGTGTTCACCGACCGCCGAGCGGTCCAGACCGTGCGTTCACCGGTGGCCACGCGGGAGGACTTTGTCACAGCCGGGTGTCATTTCCGTCTGTCGGACAGCCGTGAGCCGACTGAGAGGCCACTGCTACACACGACCGGTTTCTTGATGGCACCGGGGCGAACGGCCCCCGGGTGAAACACCGGAACTAGCGAAGGAGACGTCTTGTCCTCCTCTCTTGACACGGCGTCCGCGTCCGACGCGGAACGCCGTACGAAGCGCCCCCGGCTCCGGGGCCGCCGCCGGATCCTGACCGTCGCGAGCATCGCGCTCGCCCTCCTGGGCGGCTCGGTTGCCGAGTCCGGCGCCGCGTTCGCGCAGCCGCCGTCGGCCCAATGCCCGGCAGCCTGCTACGCCGGCGCGCCCGCCGGCGTGCAGCAGGTGGACTGGGACGACGCGAACGAAGCGGCGACGTGGTGGGCCAACAACAACGTCGACTTCAACGCGGCGAGCGTCAGGTCCGGCTGGTCGTGGTACCACCGCATCGATGCGCACCCGGGAGGTGGATGGCCCGACTCGTTCTGGGGCCAAAACTGGTACGCGTTCTACGAGCCCGGCATAGGACGTGACCAGTTCATCTACTACGGCGGCACGTTCCACGACCGCGCCGGACTGGTCACCCAGGCCGAACGCAACCATGGCGTCTCGAGCAACGACGCCTGGCAGAGCTCGGCGGTCAATGGGAACTCTCCCTACGTAGAGTACGACATCGACTACTACGGCAGTGCGAATGATCCGCGTAACGCGAGGCGGCTCGTGCGCAACACAAGGACCGGCAACGTCTACGCCACGTTCGACCACTACCAGACGTTCTACTACCTGGGCCACTTCTAGGCACGTGGAAGCCGACCGGGCCGGGGTGGTGTCACAGACAGGTGAATCCGTCCGTGACACCACCCCGGTGGTCATGAAGGAAATGAAGGGGACGATCGGATTGACCTCCAAGACTGCCTGGCTCCGCCCGTTGACGCAGGCGGCAGCCGACATCACGACACTGGGTACCGTGCGCGGCTCCCGTTGCCGTACCAGCCGGGACCTTTTCACCGAATGGGCGACCGAACTCGGCTTCCCGGACTATTTCGGCCGGAACTGGGACGCCTTCAGCGACTGTCTCGGTGAAGCGGTGGCGAGAGCGTCCACCGAGAGTGCCTCCTCGGAGGGGGAGAGAGCGCCACTGGCGGTGATCGTCCAGGAGGCGGACGAGCTCCTCGCGGACGAGCCCGCGAGCGCACTGTCGGTCTTTCTGGACATCCTGGGCCAAACCGCTGGTGAAGACAGCTCAAGGCCCACGTTGTCACTGCTCCTGGACGGAACTCCGGACCGCCTGTCTCGGGTGACCGAACGCATGACGGAAGCAGGCTACCCACCGCTTCTGAGAGGGCATTTGTTTTAGGCAGATCGCCCTGTATGCCCCAATAGGTACCTCGCCAGGTAGGTGTGGTCTCGTCCGTGATGCGCTTGGCGAGGTTGTCGATCGAGGCTATTGGCCGAGGTGGCCGCCGACGTTCCCGCGCGGCAGGAGGTGCGCGGCTCCGTTGCCGTCCCAGGCAGGGCCTGTTCATCGAACGAGCCCGCCGTGCCCAGCTTCCGGAGCACTTCGGGCACAACTGGGACGCCTTCTACGACTGCCTCCGGGACACCGTGTCGCGAGCGGCGCCCAGCGCAGCCGCCACGATCGGACGGCCGGCCGCGCCGCTGACAGTCATCGTCCGGGAAGCCGGCGACCTCCTCGCCGACGAGCCGGACAACGCCCTGGCCACCCTCGTGTCCATCCTCGGCGGCATCGCCGATGACGGCGGCGAACCACGCCTGCTGCTCGTCCTGGACGACACGCCTGACCGGCTGTCCCACCTGGAGCGGCGCATGGCGGCGGCAGGCTGCTGACGGCCGCCCCCTCGGCTCAGGCGCGCAGTTTGTAGCCGAAACCGCGGACCGTTTCGATGCGGTCGCGGCCGATCTTGGTACGCAGCCGCATCACCTGGACGTCCACGACGTGCGTGTCGCCGGCCCAGGCGCAGCCCCAGACCCGCTCCAGGAGGATGTCCCGGGTGAGGACCGTGCCGGGCGAAGCGGCGAATTCCCGCAGCAGCTTCAGTTCGGTGGTGGTCAGGTGGATGGGTTGCCCGTCCTTGTACACCTCCAGTGACACGGGGCAGTACACCAGGTCCCCGAACCGGCTCGTACGAGTGTCGCGCCGTCGGCCCGCGGGGGCCGTGCGTCGCAGCAGGGCGCGCACGCGGGCGAGCAGGACCGTTCCGTCGAAGGGTTTGGCCAGGCAGTCGTCGGCGCCCGCCTCCAGGCCCCTGACCACGTCCGCCGGGTCGTCGCGATCCGCGAGGAGCAGAACGGGCACCGCGGACTCCTCGTGGATCCGCCTGGCCAGGCCCATCCCGTCCAGGCCGGGCAGCCGCTCGGCGAGCACGGCGACGTCCGGGGTCTGCTGACGGAACAGGGTGAGCCCCATCAGGCCGTCGGCGGCGCTACGTACCCGGTGGCCGCTCGCCTCCAGGATGCGCCGGGCGTCCTCCCTGACCGTCGGGTCGCCGTCGACCAGCAGTACGTCGCATACGTGGCGGCCTTCGGCAGGTGAGGCAGGCTCGGTGTCTGCGGTGTCCGCGGTGTCAGGCGCGTGTCGGCGGCGCACAGTGCTCGGCGCTGTCTCCCTGACGTCGATGGCAGCGTCGGTACCGGTATCACCCTCGGTGCCGATATCGCTTTCGGCACCGCTCTCAGCCTCGGCATCGGTGCCACTGTCGCATTCGGTGCCGGTGTCGTACGCGGTGTCCCTGCCGCAATCGAGCCCGGCCCCGGAATCCGTGTCGACGGCGAGGGCGAAGTCGACGGCCTGTGCGCGGGTGCGGTGTCTGCCGCCTTCGGCGAACGCCTGCCGGTACGACGCCTCGCCCAGCGCAGCGATCGCGGCTTGCTCGCAGCGGGCGTGCCACTCGGCCATCTGCGGTCCGAACGCGCAGATCGAGCTCCCGGCGTCGTGCCACAGGGCATCCGCCAGACCGAGCAGCCGGGCGGCCCGCGCGTGAGCGCCGCCGACGGCGGTGGCCCAGGCGAGCAGTTCCACCATCCTCGCGACCATCGCGTGGTCGTTGAAGCCGCGCATGCCTACCAGTGCGGACCTGACCAGGGTCTCGGTGGTGTCACAGTCCCCACGGGCCCAGGCATAGTGGCCCATGCCCATCAGCACTTGGGCGCGCCCCCACACGTCCCCGCTCTCCTCGGCGACGGCGGCGTACCGGCTGCCGGTGTGTGCCGCCCGGGGATCGCCGGCGTACGCCTGGACGCAGGCCAGCGACAGCCGCCAGCAGGCCGCCGTGCGCTCGTCACCCAGCGCGGTCATGGCGGCCAGGGTTGCCTCGTAGCGGCGAATGGCCTCCTGCGGCCGCCCCCGGTACTGCGCGGACACCCCGCGCAGGCCGTCCGCCTGGATCCGCACCCACGTATCGCCCAGCAGCTCGCCCAGCGCGTCGGCCTCCTCCAGCCAGCTGTCGGCCGTCGCCAGGTCACCCTGGGTCTGCGCCACCCAGACGGCGGCCAGCAGCGCGCGGGCTCGCTCCTCGCTGGGCTCGGGCGCGGCGGCCAGCGCCCGCTCGAACTGGCGGCGCCCCTCGCTGAGGAAACCGCCGACGCACCAGTGCCAGCTCAGCGCCGCGACCAGTGCCAGCCGGGGCCGGGGCTCGCCCTCGTAGTCCAGGGCGGCCAGCAGGTTGGCGTGCTCCGCGCGCAGCCGGGCAAGGTTCTCCTCCTGGCCGGGGCCGTACCAGTTCCGGTCGATGCGGTCAGCGAGGGCGAGGTAGAAGTCGCGGTGGCGTCGGCGCAGTGCGTCCTGTTCGCCGGAGTCCGCGAGCCGCTCCCGGCCGTACTCCTGGATGCTCGCCAGCAGCCGGTAACGCCGCTGACCACTCGCCTCGCAGGTCAGGACGACGGACTGGGCGACCAGCCGGTCCAGGAGGTCCAGCACCTCGTCCTCGGCGATCCCCTCCCCGGAGCAGACGTCCTCGGCGGCCTCCAGGCTGAACCCCCCGGCGAAGACGGTCAGGCGGTTCCACAGCAGCCGCTCGGCCGGGGCACACAGCTCGTAGCTCCAGTCGATCATCCCGCGCAGGGTGCGCTGATGAGCCGGTGCCGTCCGGCAGCCGCCGGTGAGCAGTGCGAAGCGGTTCTCCAGCCGGTCCGTCAGCTGTCCTACGGTGAGCGTGCGCAGCCGGGAGGCGGCCAGCTCGATCGCCAGCGGGAGCCCGTCCAGATCGGCGCACAGGCGCGCGAGGGCGGCGTGGCCGGCCTCATCTCCGTGGGACCGCTCCCGCACGGCGGGCGCCCGGTCGCGCAGCAGTTCCACCGCATCGTCCTGCGCAAGCGGCGCGAGGGCGAAGACATGCTCGCCCGTGACACCCAGGGTGTGGCGACTCGTGGCGAGGATGCGCAGCTCGGGAGCAGCCGACAGGAGGGTTCCGGCCAGTTCGGCGCACGCGTCGACCAGGTGCTCGCAGTTGTCCAGCACCAGCAGCGCGCGCCGCCCGGCCAGATAGCCCGTGAGCTGGTCCAGGAAGGGCAGCGCCCCGAGGTCGGGCACCCGCAGCGCGCCCGCCGCCGTGGCCGCCACCGCCGACGGGTCGGACACCGGGGCCAGGTCCACCAGCCACACCCCGTCCGCGAACGCCTCCCGGGACGCGGCGGCCACCTCCAGCGCCAGCCGCGTCTTGCCCACACCGCCCATGCCCGTGAGCGTCACCAGCCGCCGTACGCACAGAAGACGGCGGATCTCAGCGGTCTCCAGCCTCCGACCCACAAAACTCGTGAAGGCGGCGGGCAGATTCCCACACTCTGCGATCACCGTGGTCATGCTTTCCCCGTCTCCCCGTACCATGATCGAATATTGCCTGGAATTCTTACCGATCCCTTACGGTCGGGCCATAGTCAGCCCGTGGTCGGCCGCATTGAAGGGACTTGGACGGCTCAGGATTCACGAGGCGGGTTTCTACTGCGTGAACAAGCATGGTCCCGCCACAAGCCGAATGCGGCGCCCACCCCCACCTTGACCTGCACCGACAAGGGCGTGGCAGTCTTGCGTGGCATACCTCACAAGCTCGACCACAAAGGACGCCGTCGCCTTGTAACCAGCCACAGAGCCATCACGCGACCCGTCGGCCTTTGATCCAAGAACCGAGCCCTCCCTCGAAATCCCTCGACTCAATTGTCAGGCAGCCGAGAATTGATTGGCGACATGAATCGTGCCAGTGATCAATCGCCTGTCCTGTTCGGGCTGCGGGCCGAAGGAGCTGGGCGGCTCCAGCACTCTCGTCACGCACTGCTTTCCGACGCGGCCGGAGCTGACGCGCGCTGTCGGGGGCGAGATGATCGACAGCCATGACACCGAACTCGCCCCCCCCTGGAAGAGGGCACGGACGCGCCTACGCGACTGCGGATCCTGTCGTGCCCGCCGACCGCGTCGAGGCAACCGTCGACCTGCTTGGTGAGGTCGGGGCCGCCGAGGTTTGACCAGTGGAAGTCGCCGTGGGCGGTGGACCACTCGATGTCGCCGACGTCACGGCCCGTGTACTGGGGGACGGCTCGGCGGATGCACTCCTCCCGTACGGCGATGCGTTCGGTGGGGGCTTCAGCGAGGGAGTCGAGTGCGGTCCGCAGCTGCGACCACCATGCCACGGGGGAGCGCGCCACAACCGACCTGCCGCCCATCACCCTGCGGGACCTGCGCCACGTCGCCGCGACGCTCACGCACGGAGGCGGCGGCGACATCCACACGGTGAAGGAGACGCTGCGGCACTCCACGATCACGCTGACCTCGGACGCGTACACGAGCCTGCTCCCTGAGCTGGACCGTGAAGTCGCGGAGAGGGCAGCGAAGTTGATCCCCCGGTCGCGTCCGGCGGCTGCTGATTCGTCCGACCAAGCGGCACCCGATCCGCAGGCCGCGAGCGCATCCGCTCACGTATCGCTGACGCAATGGCTTGAGAACGAAGCAGCGCCCGACCCGACCGAAGCCGACTCAGGCGCTGCACAGCAGGTCAGAGGGCATATCCCCCGACCACCACCGGTAGGCCCTGTGGGACTCGAACCCACAACCAATGGATTAAAAGTCCACTGCTCTGCCAATTGAGCTAAGGGCCCCTGGCGATGTTGCCTCCCCGAGCATAGCCGGACACGGCCGCGTCTCCGATCGGGTATCGCAGACGCGGCCGTGCCGGAGGGGAAGATCGAGCCGGAGTGTCAGGGATCGACCTTTTCGGGGGCGCCCCCGGAGGGTGCCGTGCGTGCCGCCTCGCGGGCGATCGTGCGGGCGTGCTCGGGGTTGAGGAACCAGTGCCGGGCCGACGCCCCCCACCACGCCGCCGCGAAGCCGAGGACCGCAAGGACCGCGACCGGGGCGTAGTTGAAGCTCTCCCAGGTGACCGGCGAGACCTGCGGCAGCATGAACAGCACCGTGATCACGCCCACCCACACCACCGACACGACGCCGATCGCCCTCGACCAGCGCCCCAGATGCCACGGCCCCCGGTCGAAGGCGTCCCCCTTGCGCAGCCGCAGCAGCGTGGGGATGACATACGCGATGTAGAGGCCGATCACCGCGATCGATGTCACCGCCGCATACGCCGTCACATTGATCAGATACGGCAGCCCCAGTACCAGCGCCCCGGCCGCCGCCAGCCATACCGCAGCCACCGGGGTCCGGGTCCGCGGGCTCACCGTGTGCCACAGGTGCGAGAAGGGCAGGGCGCCGTCGCGCGAAAAGGCGTAGATCATGCGGCTGTTGGCCGTGACCGACGCCATCCCGCAGAACAGCTGCGCGCCGATGACGACCAGCAGGAGCAGCTTGCCCGCCGTCGCCCCGAGCCCGTCCAGCAGGATCTGGGCGGGCGGTGCCCCTGTGGGCGAGGCGAGCTCCTTGTCGTACGACTGGATGGCGAACGTGAAGCCCAGCAGCAGCACGAAACCGGCTATCCACGACGTCCAGATCGACTGGACGATGCCCTTGGGGCCCGCCGTCGACGCGTCGTGCGTCTCCTCCGTCATATGGGCGGAGGCGTCGTAGCCGGTGAAGGTGTACTGGGCCATCAGCAGGCCGAGCAGCACCACGTACACACCGCTGCCCCAGCCCGTGTTGTTCACGAACTTCGTGAACACGAAGGACGCGGACTGGTGATGGTCCGGTACGAAGGCCAGCGCGCCGACGATCACCCCGACCCCCAGCACGTGCCACCACACGCTCACGTCGTTGAGGAAGGCGACGATTCGGACGCCGAAGGTGTTGAGCACGCCGTGCAGGATCAGGATGCCCGCGAAGAGCAGTACCGTCCGGCCCGGCGTCACCTTGAAGTCGAACTGCAGGTTCAGGTACGCGCCGAGGAAGGACGCGGCACCGAAGTCGATGCCCGCCGTCACCGCCACCTGGCCCAGCACGTTGAACCAGCCCGTGAACCACGCCCAGGCCGCGGCCGAACGCGGGGGCGCCAGGCGGTGGGCCCAGAAGTACAGGCCCGCGGAGGTCGGGTAGGCCGAACAGATCTCGGCCATCGACAGGCCGACGAACAGCGTCATCAGGCCTACGGCGACCCAGCCCCAGGTGATCACGGCCGGGCCGCCCGTGTTCATGCCGAAGAGGTAGAGGGTCAGGCAGCCGGACAGAACAGAGATGATCGTGAACGAGACCGCGTAGTTGGAGAACGCCGACATGCGGCGGGCGAGAACCTGCGTGTAGCCGAGCTGGGCAAGCCGTTCCTCGTCCGAGAGTTCCGGAGAATCCGAGGGTTTCGAGAGACCCGGGCGCCCGCTCGCTATGCCGTCATCTGTCATGCCCCCAGCGATTCCCTCCCCGAGGGCGTGACATGCATCACAACATGGCCAAAAAAGGCCCTTGGGGTTCCTGGTACGCAAAGGGCCCGCACGACCGAAGTCGTACGGGCCCTCGCTCAGCTCACTCTGCGTCAGCCGTTGCGCTTCCAGCGCGGCTTGTCGTCGCGGCGCCCGAAGGAGGAGGAGCCGCCGCCGGTGCCGGTGCCGCGGTGGTCGTCACGGCGGCCGTAGGGACGCTCGTGGCCGCCGGAGCGGAAGCCCGGGCGGTCGCCCTGGCGGTCGCGGTTGAAGGGACGGTCGCTGCCACGGTGACCGCTGCGCTCGTCGCGGCGCTCGAAGGAACGGCCGGCCGGACGGTCGTCGCGGCGGAAGCCGCCACGGTCGTTGTCCCGACGCTCGAAGGAGCGACCACCACGGTCGTCACGGTCGCGGTTGAACCCACCACGGTCGTTGTCACGGCGCTCGAAGGAACGGCCACCGCGGTCGTCACGACGCTCGTCCCGACGGAACCCGCCACGGTCGCTGTCCCGACGCTCGAACCCACGGCCACCGCGGTCGTCGCGGCGCTCGAAGGAACGGCCACCACGGTCGTCACGACGGTCGTCGCGGCGGAACCCACCGCGGTCGTTGTCCCGACGCTCGAAGGAGCGACCACCACGGTCGTCACGGTCGCGGTTGAACCCACCACGGTCGTTGTCGCGGCGCTCGAAGGAACGGCCACCGCGGTCGTCACGACGCTCGTCCCGACGGAACCCGCCACGGTCGCTGTCCCGACGCTCACGACGCTCGTAAGACGACGAACCCTCGGCACGCTCACCACGGTCGGCGTCCTGCGCCACCGGCTGCTCGGGCACGGACACCTCGACCGCCTCGACGGCCTCGGCGACCGCCGCCTGCGCCTCGGCCACCGCGGCCTCCGGGTCCTCGCCGCGCTCGCGGGCGACCCGGGCGACCAGCCGGTCGGCCTCCTCGCGCAGCTCGGTCGCGCGGCGCTGCGCCCGCTCCAGCTGCTTGGTGAGGTGGGACACCTCGCGCTCGGCCTGCTGCGCCGCGTTGGCCGCGGACTCGGACTGGACCTCGGTCATCGAACGGGCGCCGGTGATCTCGGCGACCTCGGGCTCGAAGGCCGTACCGGAGTTGATGATGTGACGCCCGGCGTCGACGCCCGCGTCCTCCATCAGCCGGAAGATCTGGCGGCGCTGGTGCGGCAGGGAGAGGGAGACGACCGTACCCGTGCGGCCGGCACGAGCCGTACGGCCGGCGCGGTGCAGGTAGTCCTTGTGGTCACCGGCCGGGTCCACGTTCAGGACCAGGTCGATGCCGTCGACGTGGATACCGCGGGCGGCGACGTCGGTGGCGACGAGCGCGTTGACGTAACCGTCCTTGAAGTCGGCCAGCGTCCGGGTCCGGGCGCCCTGGGTCATGCCGCCGTGCAGCGCGTCGGCCTTCACGCCCGCCTCGCGCAGCTGCTCGGCGATACGGTCGGCGCCCAGCTGGGTGCGGACGAAGATGATGGTGCGGCCCTTGCGGGAGGCGATCGCGGCCGTGACCGGCGCCTTGTCCTTGGGCTTCACGATCAGGATGTGGTGCGACATGGTCGTGACGGCGCCCTGGGCGGCGTCCACCTCGTGCGAGACCGGGTCGACCAGGTAGCGCTTGACCAGCGTGGAGATCTCGTTCTCCATGGTCGCGGAGAAGAGCATCCGCTGACCGCCGGCCGGGACCTGGTCGAGCAGTTCGGTGACCTCGGGCAGGAAGCCCAGGTCGGACATCTGGTCGGCCTCGTCGAGGACGGCGACCTCGACGTTCTCCAGGGAGCAGGCGCCCCGGTTGATGATGTCGCGCAGACGGCCGGGCGTGGCGACGAGGATGTCGACACCGCGCTCCAGGGCGTAGATCTGGTTGCCCATCGACGTACCGCCGCAGACGACCTTCATCTTCAGGCCGACGACGTCGCCATACGGCTGCAGCGCGTCCGCCACCTGCATGGCGAGCTCACGGGTCGGCGTGAGGATGATCGCGCGCGGCTTGTGCTTCTCGGTGCGACCGCCGGCGAGCCGGGCCAGGGTCGGCAGACCGAAGGAGAGGGTCTTGCCGGAGCCGGTGCGGCCACGGCCGAGGATGTCCTTGCCGGCCAGGGCGTCCGGGATGGTCGCGGCCTGGATCGGGAAGGGGGTGGTCACGCCGTTCTGGGCGAGCTTGCGCACCACGCCCTCGGGGAGACCGAGGTCCGCGAAGGTGACCTCGGGAGCGTCCTCGGTGCCCTCGTTCTCGGGCACGACGACGTGATCAGTACTGGAAATGGACATGCTGAAGCGAAACCTTCCGGAGTCTCGTCGGCACGCGCCCGTCAACTCCGTGATTTCGCAATACGACCGCCTCTATGCGGTCAGCCACGGCAAGGGAGAGAACGCGCCACGCGGCGCGCTCTGCAGTGGCGCCGGGCAATGGGATCAAACGATCTACCACCATACGCACCCATCACCGCCGGAGGCAAACCGAACCCCAAGGACGTAGGCCAGATCACACTCCTACGCCGGTGACCCCGCCGTGGGCGCGGGCTCCCGCTCCACCATCTGCGGCGCCGTCTCCTCGTGCGCCGACGACGACGGCTCGGCGACCGTCGGCGCGGGCGAGGCGGAGGTCGGCTGCTCGCTCGGCGTCGGCTGCGGCTCGGCGACCGTCGGAGTCGGCGTCGCAACGGTCGGCGCAGGATCCCCGGGCTTCTCGCTCTTCCCGTTCCCCGGCTTGCCCGCCGGAGGAGCGGACTGGCCGGCCCCCGCGGACGGCGAGGCGGAGGGGGACGCCGACGCGCCGCCCTTGTCCTTCTCCCGCTTGCCGCCCTTGTGCTTGCCGTCGGCGGCGATGCCGACCCCACCGCCCCTGCCGGACACGCCCGTTCCCCCGTCGGGCGCCGCGCCGCCCCGCTGCCCCGCGGAGTGCGACGGCTTCGCACTGCCGCCTCCCCCGTCCTCGCCCACGCTCATGCAGCCGGCGGCAGCGGCAACGGCCATGACCGTGGCGGCCAGACGGACGGGTACGTACAAGCGGCGCACGGAAAGCCACCTCCGAGGCGGGGGAAGGAGTCAACCTGCCCAACTCCCGCCGCCCACAAGAGGACACGCGCACCGCTCATCCGTAACCGAGTGCGTGCAGCCGCGCGTCGTCGATCCCGAAGTGATGCGCGATCTCGTGCACCACGGTCACCTCGGTCTCCGCGACGACGTCCTCCCGCGACTCGCACATCCTGAGCGTCGGCCCCCGGTAGATCGTGATCCGGTCCGGCAGCACCCCGGCGTACCATTCGCCCCGGTCCGTCAGCGGAGTCCCCTCGTAGAGCCCGAGCAGCTCGGGATCGTCCGCCGGCGGCTCGTCCTCGACGAACACCGCGACGTTGTCCATCAGCCGCGTCAGCTCCGGCGGGATCCGGTCGAGCGCCTCGGCGACCAGTTCCTCGAACTCCTCGCGCGTCATCTCCAGCACAGGCCCATTGTCAGTCACAGGACGCCGGTACGAGAGTCATGGCCCCCACCCGCATATCCACCCCCGCACTTGGGCATACGGGACCAATGGCCCGCGTCCCCGCCATCGCCGCCACCGTCCTGAACCGGGTACGCAAGTCCCCGCGCACCCTCACCCGCCACTACCGCGCACGCCGTCCCCACCCGGCCCTGGAGCTGGTCCGGCAGCCGCACCCCTGGCCCCGCGCCCTGGGTCTGGTCGCCGTGGTCCTGATCGGCGCCTGGCTGGGCCTGCTGATCGTCGGCAACGTACGAGTCCCGGTCGGCCCCATGAACACGACGATGACCCTGCGCCCGTCCATCACCGGCGGCACGAAGATCAACGTCTCGCCGCTCGGCGCCCTGCAGCTGAACAGCCACCGCGCGCCCGTCCGCCTGGACGTCAACGTCGACCAGCTGGACCCGGTCCGCGCCCAGGCCCTGGTCGACCACCCCGAACGGCTCTCCGGCCTCCAGGACGAGGTCGTCCACGACGTCGAGCACGGCACCCTCGACCTGGCCCTGCGCTCCTGCGTCGCCGTGGTGTCGGGAGCCACCGCCCTCGGCCTCGCGGTCTACCGCCGCCCCCGCCGCGCCCTCGCCGCCGGCGGCACGGCCCTGGCCCTCCTGATGGCCTGCGGGGCCTCGGCGTACGCGACCTGGAACCCCGAATCCGTCCTCGAACCGAAGTACTCGGGGCTGCTCTCCTCGGCGCCCTCCCTGGTCGGCAACGCCCGCAACATCGTCACCGAATTCGACGTCTACCAGAAGGAGTTGGCGCGCCTGGTGACCAACGTGACGAAGCTCTACGACGTCACGTCCACCCTCCCCGCCTACCAGCCGGACCCCACGACCGTCCGCGTCCTGCATGTCTCGGACATCCACCTCAACCCCGCGAGCTGGAAGATCATCGCGTCGCTGGTGGACCAGTACAAGGTCAACGTGATCGTCGACACGGGCGACACGATGGACCACGGCACGGCGGCGGAGAACGGCTTCCTCGACCCGATCGCGGACCTCGGGGCGCCGTACGTCTGGGTCAGGGGCAACCACGACTCGCACCTCACCCAGCGCTATCTGTCCCGCATGAAGAACGTGCACGTCCTGGACGACGGCCGGGCGGAGACGATCGCGGGCCTGCGCTTCGCAGGCATCGGCGACCCGCAGTTCACCCCCGACCGCTCGAAGGTGATCGGCGCCGACGAGTCGGAGCAGCTGGCCGGGGACCGTCTGGCCGCGGCCCTGAGCGACCAGAAGAACGCGGGCACCCCGGTCGACGTGGCCATGGCCCACGAACCGTCGGCGGCTCGCCAGGTCGACGGCGAGGTACCGCTCGTCCTCTGCGGCCACCTGCACCACGAGGGCGACGAGATCCTGAAGAACGGCACCCGGCTGCGCATGGAGGGCTCGACGGGCGGCAGCGGCCTGCGCGCCCTGGAACACAAATACCCGGCCCCGATCGAGGCCTCGATCCTCTACTTCGACCGCGGCACCCGCCGCCTCCAGGCCTGGGACGCGATCAAACTGGGCGGCCTGGGCGAGACGACGGCGGAGGTCACCCGCCACCTCCCGAAGGAGAACCAGCCGGGAGCCACCCCCTCCACCTCCTCCACTCCCACCCCACCGACCCCTGCCACCTCCACCCCGTAAACCGTTTTGGCGATACCTCCCGCCATCCCATATGCTTCTCACGTCCCCGACGCGCTGAGAGGCGCCCAGGCGGGCCGATAGCCCTCATCGTCTAGCGGCCTAGGACGCCGCCCTTTCAAGGCGGTAGCACGGGTTCGAATCCCGTTGGGGGCACGCAACACCGTGTGCGACACTGTCGTACGCAACAGCTTGGTCCTGTGGAGCAGTTTGGAGTGCTCGCCACCCTGTCAAGGTGGAGGCCGCGGGTTCAAATCCCGTCAGGACCGCTGAGGTTTCCCCGGAAGCCTCGTGGCTGGGTAGCTCAGTTGGTACGAGCGATCGCCTGAAAAGCGATAGGTCGCCGGTTCGACCCCGGCCCCAGCCACAACGCCCCATCAGGGCAAACCCCCTTCGGGATCTTCCCGGAGGGGGTTTTTCATGCCCGTCGGGCGGTTCTGTTTTGGGCAAGAGCAGGGTGGATCATGGCGTTCCTTTGAGTCGGGGCTGACACCATGACAGCTGCATGTCAACGCTGCCCCACCGGCGTTCTCGTGACCTCACCACGAACGCTCCCGGGAGACCCCGTGCACAGACCCCGCCCCGCCGTCGGACTGTCCCTCGCAGTGATCGTCGTGGCGGGGCTGATGAGCGGCTGGGGGACCGGGCCGGCGGCGGCGGACTCGGGGTCCGGCGCGACGCTGTACGTCAACCATGACGTGGCGTGCAGTGACAGCGGAGTGGGAGCCGAGGACCTGCCCTTCTGCAGCGTGCAGGCAGCGGCGGACGTGGTGGCGCCGGGGGACACGGTCCGGATCCTGTCGCCGAAGGGCGATCCGTACTCGGGAGCGGTGACGCTGACGCGGTCGGGGACCAGTGATGCGCCGATCACCTTCACGGGGGCGCAACCCGGTACGACCAACTCGCGGGCGGTGCTCTCGTGGCCCGGCACCGCACCGGCGCTGACGCTGGACGCGGTGCACGACGTCGACGTCGAATCGCTGTCCTTCACCGACGACGGCGGAAACGGCGTGGCGGTGAAGGGCTCCGAGAACGTGACCCTCAACCAGCTGGCGATCTATCACCCGGCCCTGTCGGTCCCCGCCACGGGAACCGCGGTAGGCGTGGACGGCACGTCCTCCGACGTGACCGTCTCACGGAGCTGGATGGGCCCCTCGTACGCGTACGGCGTGCGGGTGGAGCCGGGAGCCGCCCGGGTCACCGTGACGACCGACGTGATCACCACGATGCGGCAGGGCGGGATCGCAGTCACCGGAACAACGGGCGCATACGTGACGAGCAACACGCTCCTCGCGCCGTGCGCCACCGGAATCTCGCTGGACGGCGGCAGCTCCGGGGCTGTGGAGAACAACGTGGTCATCAACACGGGAGCGGCGCAGAGCAGCAGCTGCCCGGCACCGACCGCACCGCTCTACGCGGTGTCGACCGACTCCACGGACCAGGTCACCGCCGACTACAACGTGGCGGCGAACGACACGGGCGCTTCCGCCCCGTCGCGCGCCGAGTACTCCTGGGGCGGCACCTCGTACGCCTCCAGCACGGCGTTCCAGGCGGGGACAGCACAGGGCACTCACGACATCGACGGACTCTCCGCTCCCTTCGGGAGCCAGCCGCCCGAGCGCTCCCGCCTCATCGACTCGGCCGACTCCAACGCGCCCGGCGAACTCGGCACCGACTACGTGGGCCACCCGCGAGCCGACGACCCGATCGTCGACAACACCGGCACCGGCACACCCCCTCCCGACCGAGGCGCCGTCGAACGCGAGGACGTCATCACGATTCCCGCCGACGCCTACCCATCGAGCGGCATCGCGCCATTCGACACCTCGGTGAAGACGGACGCCGTCAGCAACTGGGCCAAGGCGCTCACGTACTCGGTCGACTTCGGGGACGGCAGCGCCCCGGTCACCGGCGCGGCGGGCTCCCCCATCGCCCACACCTACAGCACGCCGGGTCGATACCTCGCACGCATCACGGTCACCGACAGCGACGGAACCAGCACGGCCGGGGCCAACTGGACGATGGCGGCTACGGCCACGCCGCCGCCCGCCTCGCTGTCCGCAGCCGTCGACGCCACCAGCGACGGCCAGATCAACGCGGGGACCGCCCAGTTCGCCGTGCCGGAACCGACCGACTCGTGGGAGGTCCTCAGCCGGGTCCTGGACTTCGGCGACGGCAGCCACGACAGCGTGGGCGACGGCGTCGGGCAGACGGTGCACCAGTACCCGGCCCCCGGCACTTACACCGCCACCCTGACCCAGACCGACCGGCTCGGCCGCACCACCACCGCCACCACGACCTTCCACTCGGCGGACGCCTTCGTCGCGATGACCCCGCAGTACGACACCGAGAAGACGATCGCCGCCCACGGCGTCCTGAAGCTCTCGGCGGCCACCCTGCGCGCCGACTCCAGCGGTGTGGACGCGGCCCAGCTACAGCTCGTCACCAGCGCGGCCAAGGCGAGCGGCTCCCTCACCCTCTACACCGCCGGCACCACCCGCCCCGGCACGTCCACCATCAACTTCGAGTCCGGCCGGACGGCGCTCAACGAGGCGACGGTCAAGGTCACCCCGACCGGTTCGGTCGACATCTACAACGGCAGCTCCGGTGCGGTGACGGTCGACGTCGCCACGGTCGGCATCCAGTCGCACGCGCAGTACGCCGACACCTACCACCCGGCCTCTCCGGTCCGCCTGCTCGACACCCGCAACGGCACCGGAGGCAGCACCGGCCCGGTCGCCGGCGGCCACTCGGTCACGTTGGCGGTCGGCGGCACGCACGGTGTCCCGGCGGGAGCGAACGCGGTGGTCCTCAATGTCACCGCGACCACCACCAAGTCGTCCGGCACTCTCGTCGCCTCCACACACGGCACCACGGGCTCCTCCGTGACCGGCCCGTACTGGACGACCGGGCAGACCGCCTCCGCCCAGATCGTGCTTCCGCTGGTCGACGGCAAGGTCGTGCTGCGCAACACCGGCAGGGCGTCGGCGAACCTCGTCGCGGACCTCGTCGGCTGGTACGGCACCACCGCGAACGGCTCGGAGTTCCTGCCCACCGCCCCCGCCCGCATTCTCAACACCCGCACCGGAGCCGGCACGGGCAAGGTCGCCAGGCTCGCCGCCCACTCCACCCTCAAACTCAAGGTCACCGGCGCCCACGGCGTCCCGGCGACCGGAGTCACCGCCGTCGACCTGAACCTCACCGTGCCCTCCCCGTCGGGCAGCGGCTACCTCGTCGCCTACGCCGACGGCACCTCGCGCCCCGGTGTGTACGCGCTGAACTTCACCAAGGGCCACACCGCGGCCAACCACGCGCTGGTCAAGGTCGGCGCCGACGGCGAGATCGACCTCTACAACGCGGGTGCCGGCCCGGTGGACGTATACGTCGACCTCTTGGGCGACTACGACATCTTCCCGGCGAGCTGACCGAAGCAGGGCAACAAAGACAACAAAAGGAACAGGATGGCACCCGAGATCTTCGGCTTCGAGATCGTCCGGCGCGGCTATGACCGCACCCAGGTCGACGCCTACCTCGCACAGCTGGTCGCCGGTACGGCCCCCGACGCACCCCCGGCCTTCGACATCGCTCGCCGGGGTTACGACCGGGCACAGGTCGACGCCCGGATCGCCGAACTGCAGGCCGGCTGAGGATGGCGGGCCGGCCGCTTGGCAGGGTTGCGGTGTGGCGCTACGTTCTGGCTGGTCGGCGTAGGGCCAAGGGGGGCGGGGGACGATGAGTCGGGACGAGGCCAAGGCCATCCGGGATGTCGAGCTGGAGAAGGACCGGGCTCGGTACGGACTGCTGGCCGTCGTGATCAGCAATCTTGCGATCGCGGGGGTCGCGATCTTCGGGGTGTGGCGGCTCGACGGGGACAAGGCGGTGGTCGTGGGGGTGCTCACGGCCGCGTTCACCGCGGTGAGCAGCATGACCACGGCCTACCTCGGGATCAAGGCCGTCTCCAACACCGCCAGGTCCATCGCGCTGGGGGAGGGTGGCATGCGGCAGCAGCAGCCCGCGCCCACGGCACCTCCGGGACAGCGGACCACCTGAGACTGCGAGCCTGCGAACAAATCCCCTGTTCAGCGGCCGGGCGGCAAATCGTTCGCCAGGGATTTCCCCGGGATGAGATCCTGGATCGCGTATGTCTACGCACCCTGCCCCCGCCACCCCGGCCCTCGGCACCCTCGCCCCCCGCCTGACCGAGCTCTCCCTGCGCGACGCGCACCGGCTCGGGCGCAGGCTCGAAGGCGCGCGCAAGATCCGTAAGCCGGAGGCCCAGGCCGCCGTCCTCGCCGAGATCGAGGCGGAGATCGCGAAGGCCGAGGGGCGGATGGGCGAGCGGCGCGGCCGGGTCCCCGCCGTCTCGTATCCCGAGCAGCTGCCGGTCAGCCAGAAGAAGGACGTCATCGCGGAGGCCATCCGCGATCACCAGGTGGTCATCGTCGCCGGTGAGACCGGGTCCGGAAAGACCACGCAGATTCCGAAGATCTGTCTGGAGCTCGGGCGGGGCGTGCGCGGCATGATCGGGCACACCCAGCCCCGTCGTATCGCCGCCCGTACCGTCGCCGAGCGTGTGGCCGAGGAGATGGACACCCCGCTCGGCGAGGCCGTCGGCTGGAAGGTGCGGTTCACCGACCAGGTGAACCAGGACGGCACCTTCATCAAGCTGATGACCGACGGCATCCTGCTCGCCGAGATCCAGACCGACCGTGAGCTGCGCGCGTACGACACGATCATCATCGACGAGGCCCACGAGCGGTCCCTCAACATCGACTTCCTGCTGGGCTATCTCGCGCAGCTGCTGCCGAAGCGGCCCGATCTCAAGGTCGTCATCACCTCCGCGACCATCGATCCCGAGCGCTTCTCCAGGCACTTCGGCGATGCGCCGATCATCGAGGTCAGCGGGCGGACGTATCCGGTCGAGGTGCGTTACCGGCCCCTCCTCGAAGAGGACTCGGACGACTCCGACCGGGACCAGATCACCGCGATCTGCGATGCCGTCGAGGAGCTTCAGGGGGAGGGCAAGGGCGACATCCTCGTCTTCCTCTCGGGGGAAAGGGAGATCCGGGACACCGCCGACGCGCTGGTCAAGAAGAACTACCGGTTCACTGAGGTGCTCCCGCTCTACGCCCGGCTCTCGCACGCCGAGCAGCACCGCGTCTTCCAGCAGCACACGGGGCGCAGGATCGTTCTGGCGACCAACGTCGCCGAGACCTCCCTCACCGTCCCGGGCATCAAGTACGTCATCGACCCGGGCTTCGCCCGGATCAGCCGGTACAGCCACCGGACCAAGGTCCAGCGGCTGCCCATCGAGGCGATCTCGCAGGCCAGCGCCAACCAGCGCAAGGGCCGCTGCGGCCGTACGTCCGACGGCATCTGCATCCGCCTCTACTCCGAGGACGACTTCCTCGCCCGCCCGGAGTTCACGGACGCGGAGATCCTCCGTACGAACCTCGCCTCCGTCATCCTGCAGATGACCGCGGCCGGCCTCGGCGACATCGAGAAGTTCCCGTTCATCGACCCGCCGGACCACCGCAACATCCGCGACGGCGTTCAACTGCTGCAGGAACTGGGCGCGTTGGACCCGGCGGAGAAGGACGCACGGAAGCGGCTCACACAGACCGGCCGCAAGCTCGCCCAGCTGCCGGTCGACCCCCGTCTGGCCCGTATGGTCCTGGAGGCCGACAAGAACGGCTGTGTCCGCGAGGTCATGGTCATAGCCGCCGCGCTGTCCATCCAGGACCCGCGCGAACGCCCCGCCGACAAACAGGCCCAGGCCGACCAGCAGCACGCCCGCTTCAAGGACGAGACCAGCGACTTCCTCGCCTACCTCAACCTGTGGCGTTACGTCCGCGAGCAGCAGAAGGAGCGGGGTTCGTCGTCCTTCCGCCGGATGTGCAAGCAGGAGTACCTCAACTTCCTGCGCATCCGTGAATGGCAGGACATCTATACGCAGTTGAGAACTGTCGCCAAGCAGATGGGCATCCACCTCAACGAGGAGGACGCGCCCGGCGACCGTGTCCACGTCTCCCTCCTGGCCGGTCTGCTGTCGCACATCGGCATGAAGGACGTGAAGGAGGGCGCGAAGAACGAGTATCTGGGGGCAAGGAACGCGAAGTTCGCGGTCTTCCCCGGCTCGGCGCTCTTCAGGAAGCCGCCGCGGTTCGTGATGTCGGCCGAGCTCGTCGAGACCTCTCGCCTCTGGGCGCGCGTCAACGCGAAGATCGAGCCCGAGTGGGTCGAGCCGCTCGCCGAGCACCTGATCAAGCGCACGTACAGCGAACCGCACTGGGAGAAGGACCAGGCGGCCGTGATGGCGTACGAGAAGGTCACGCTGTACGGCGTGCCGATCGTCGCCCAGCGGAAGGTGAACTACGGCCGTGTCGACCCGGAGACGAGCCGCGAGCTGTTCATCCGCAACGCGCTCGTCGAGGGCGACTGGCGCACGCACCACAAGTTCTTCGCCGACAACCGCAGACTCCTCAGCGAGGTCGAGGAGTTGGAGCACCGCGCCCGGCGCCGGGACATCGTCGTCGACGACGACACGCTCTTCGACTTCTACGACCAGAAGGTGCCCGAACACGTCGTCTCCGGCGCCCACTTCGACTCCTGGTGGAAGCGGAAGCGGCACGAGCAGCCGGAGTTCCTGGACTTCGAGCGGGAGATGCTCATCCGGGAGTCGGCGGAGGCGGTCACCAAGGCCGACTATCCCGACTCGTGGCGGCAGGGGCCGCTGAAGTTCCGGGTGACGTACCAGTTCGAGCCGGGCGCCGACGCGGACGGTGTGACGGTCCATGTCCCCCTCCAGGTCCTCAACCAGGTCACGGACGAGGGCTTCGACTGGCAGATCCCGGGCCTGCGGGAGGAACTCGTCACCGAGCTGATCCGCTCGCTGCCGAAGCCGATCCGCCGCAACTACGTGCCGGCGCCGAACTTCGCGAAGCGCTTCCTGGACACGGCGGTCCCGCTGCAGGAGCCGTTGATGGTGACCATGGCGCGCGAGCTGAAGCGGATGGTCGGCGTGCCGTTCGAGGCGTCCGACTTCGACTGGTCGAAGGTCCCGGACCACCTCCGCATCACCTTCCGTATCGTCGACGAGCGGCGGCGCAAGCTCGCCGAGGACAAGGACCTCGAGGCGCTGAGGCTCCAGCTGAGGCCGAAGGCACGCCAGGCCCTCTCCCAGGCGGCCGCGGCCACCGCGTCCCGCGAGGGCGGGGAGTCCCTGGAGCGCAAGGGCCTGACCGACTGGACGATCGGCTCCCTCACCCGCGTCTTCGAGACGCGCCGGGCGGGCCAGCCGGTGAAGGCGTTCCCGGCGCTGGTGGACGACGGCGACACGGTCTCGGTCCGTCTCTTCGACACGGAGGCGGAGCAGGCGGAGGCGATGTGGAAGGGCACGCGGCGGCTGATCCTGCGCAACATCCCCGTCAACCCTGCGAAGTTCGCGTCCGAGAAGCTGACGAACCCCCAGAAGCTCGCCCTGTCCGCCAACCCGCACGGCTCGATCCAGGCCCTGTTCGACGACTGCGCGATGGCGGCGGCGGACAAGCTGATCGGGGACTTCGGGGGCCCGGCGTGGGACGAGGAGTCGTACCGGAAGCTGTACGACAAGGTGCGCGCGGAGATCGTGGACACGACGGTCCGGACGGTGGGGCAGGTACAGCAGGTACTGGCCGCCTGGCAGGCCTGTGAGCGCCGTCTGAAGGCCGTACGCAGCCCTGCGCTGCTGCCGAACCTCCAGGACGTGCGAAAGCAGCTGGACGCCCTCGTGAAGCCGGGCTTCGTGACGGAGGCGGGGCTGCGGCGCCTCGCCGACCTGATGCGGTACCTGGTGGCCGCGGACCGCCGCCTCCAGCAGATGCCGACCGGCGTCCAGCGGGACACGACGCGCATGGAGAAGGTCCACGAGATGCAGGACGAGTACGCATGGCTGCTGGAGCAGATGCCCCAGGGCCGTCCGGTCCCGTCCTCCGTCACGGACATCCGCTGGATGATCGAGGAGCTCCGGGTCAGCTATTTCGCCCACGCCCTCGGCACGGCGTACCCCGTCTCCGACAAGCGGATCGTGAAGGCGATCGACGCGGCCGTACCGTAACCGGCCGTACACACGGGGTGAGTTCGACCAGCGGGCTCACCCTCCTGTACAGTCTCTTCTCGCAGCGCAACGCACAAATGGCGCCGCGAAACCTGGTCCTGTGGAGCAGTTTGGAGTGCTCGCCACCCTGTCAAGGTGGAGGCCGCGGGTTCAAATCCCGTCAGGACCGCAGTGAGTGAGAGGGCCCGCATCCCACAAGGGACGCGGGCCCTTCTTCATGCCCGCCCGCACACCCACCACCCGCCACCCTGTCAAGGTGGAGGCCGCGCCCGCGGCGCAGCCGCAATCGGGTACAGCAAATCCCGTCAGGACCGCAGTGAGCGAGAGGGCCCGCATCCCGTCGAGGGACGCGGGCCCTTCTTCGTATCCGCAGCGCCGGTCGGCATTTTCAGCCCGTCCGGCGTTTTGAGGGCGAGGCCGTTCAGGCCGAAGCGGGGGTCTGGGGGCGCAGCCCCCGGGCTACGGTCAGGGCAGCTCCGGGTGCCCTCAGAGGCGCGGCACGGCAGTCACCCCGCACCCGGCGGAGCCCCACGCCGTCTTGACGCCGTCACTTTCCCTCGGTACCCAGAAGACAGGGCCTGCTCCCCGTGCGGCCCGCTGGAGGTGGCTTATGGCGGCGTCGGTCAGGCACGAGACACGGGCCCTGCTCCGTGCGCATCTGTCGGCCGCTCAGTCGTACGGCCATCTGACCCGCCACTGCCCCATCTGCCACCACCTGCTGCGGCTGGCTCTGGACGCCTCGCCGAGGGCCGCCGAGGTCCCGGACGAGGTCGCCGAGGACGAAAGTCCCGCCGGCGCATGACCATCGGCCCCTCCCAACACCCGCCCCGCCATGGGAATCTGGACCACGTGCCTCCTCTAGCGCACGGATGCCGACGGCAACAAGGACCGTGGCATGTGACGGGTGTCACCGCATGAGTTTCTGAAACCGCGGTACTTACACCCCGCCTACAAGTGGTCAATTTTATATGTGCAATTGCACCACCCGGGGACCCCTCCGGGAGGCTCCCCCGGCGCGCCGCCTTGCGGGCCCCACAGGAGATCCGACACCCCTCCCCAGACTCCGACAAGGCCACTCACAGGCCCTGCGACAGGGCACGCCATGCGCACAAAAAAGATCGCGCTGGACCCGGCGGAGTCCAGCGCGATCGACGACGCACCCTGTGTGTTGCTGGGAAAGCTCTGAAGAGCGTGGGCGTGGAGCCTGTTGGGGCAGACCCCGCGTCGCTTGGAGCTAGGGTTCGGGCGCCGCGGCAAGTTGGGGGACCTGCCGGTTTGCCCGGTTATGCAGTTGTTCAGGCCTCGCTGCGCTGCTGCGGGATGCCCGCGAGCAGAGCACGGACCTCCGCCTCGCGGTAGCGGCGGTGCCCGCCGAGCGTTCGAATCGAAGTGAGCTTTCCGGCCTTCGCCCACCGCGTGACCGTCTTGGGGTCGACACGGAACATGGTGGCGACCTCAGCCGGGGTCAACAGCGGCTCGGCATCAGGGGTGCGAGCGGTCATGAGCGGCCTCCTCGGGAGAACCGAACCTTCTCGGTTCTTTCCTCTAAATTCTGCACCTTGACCCGCGTTGCCCGAAATGGCGGATGCGGGTCGAGTCGGTTATAGGACGAACGGCTTGTCCTCGGCACTACAACTACACCATCTGTCCAGCCGCGTCGGCCAAACCGATGGAATTGCCCCTCCAGGTGTTCATCAGCGACGGAAGCCGATGGACCATGCCATAGCGGACAGTCACGTCACTGTGACGATCAGTCACAGGACAATCAGGAGCCACGAGACCCCCCAAAGCGTGCAATGCTGAGATTCCGCCCACAGTGGTACGCACTGGGACGGACGGAGCCCTCCCCGGACTCCTTGTCCTATTTTGGCACGAGGAGGGGCAAGGGACGCAAGGGCCGCGTAAGTGCGGTCCGTCACGCTTGGCACGGCTTGAGATGAACGCCCGGATCGGGACCTACGTCCCATGTTGACGAAACCTCAGGAAACTCAGAGCACACTTCGGTGCGAGGACGAAACCCCAAAACGGGCGATTCGTCAAACGTCAGTTCGTTACCTGAAGGCGCTCTCAGTTGGCCGAACGCCGGTCCCGGACCGACCGCCAGCGCTCCACCAGCCGCGCGTACGCCGCCCCCGCGGCCGCCCCGTCGCCCTGCCGGAGCGCCTCGATGCCCTCGGCGACGTCCGCCGCCGAGTGATCGTCCTCGAGCTCGCCGGCGGGCAGCGCGTGGACCAGACCGCCGTAGTCCAGCTCCACCGTCGAGCGCGGGTGGAACTCCTCCAGCCAGCGCCCCACGTCCACCAGGCCGTCGATCAGCGGCCCCTCGTCGATGCCGTCCTTCAGGGCCCGCAGAGCCCGCGCCACCCGCCGCCGCGCCTGCACCATCGGCGTCTGGTAGCGCAGCATCGGGGGAATCTCGCCGGAGCCCTTGTCGAAGCGCCGCTCCTGGTCCGACACCAGTACGAACCAGTGCAGCGGCACCTGCCAGGTCGCCGTGCGGATCCAGGGGCGGGCGTCCGGGTTGCGGACCAGCCAGCGCTCGTAGTCCTGGCTCGCCTGCCGTCGTACGACCTCCGGCAGCACCGCGTCCAGAACCGGCCTCGGCAGCTCCTCGGGCAGCTCCTGGAGCGCCTGCCAGCCGCGCAGCCGGGTGCGCCACGGACACACGCACAGCACCCCGTCGGCCTCCAGCACGAACGCGTCGCTGCTCTCGTGCACCGGCACCGGGATCGGCGGGGTGGGCACCAAGTCGGCCAGGGAGCGGCGCAGTTCGTCCTGGTACGTGGGGCGGTCCGCGCGCCGGGCATAGCGCGCCCAGTGGCTGCGCTCCGGCTCGGGGAAGGCGGCCAGTGGCTCGTACACGCGCAGATACGTCGCGTACGGGACGATCACCGAGGACACCTTGGGCACGCCTGCTCCCTCCCCCGCCCACCACCGGGAAAACCTGCGGAACCCGCTCACAAACGGGCGGGAAATCTATGCAAATCGTCGCACGGACGTACTCCGCGAGTGGGTGATCCTGAGCACTGCGCGGTGGCCGGGCGCCCCAGGCTCTAATCTCATGCTCACAGCACCCGCCACCCGCACGGGAGCTGGTCTCCAACCGCCGCTACTTACTTCAGGAGTCACCACAGTGACCGACGTAACCGGCGCACCTGCTGATGTACTGCACACCCTGTTCCACTCGGACCAGGGCGGACATGAGCAAGTCGTGCTCTGCCAGGACCGCGCCAGTGGCCTCAAGGCCGTCATCGCCATCCACAACACCGCTCTGGGCCCCGCGCTCGGCGGTACGCGCTTCTACCCGTACGCGAACGAGGCGGAGGCCGTCGCCGACGCGCTCAACCTCGCGCGCGGGATGTCGTACAAGAACGCCATGGCCGGCCTCGACCACGGCGGCGGCAAGGCCGTGATCATCGGCGACCCGGAGAAGATCAAGACCGAGGAGCTGCTCCTCGCCTACGGCCGGTTCGTCGCCTCCCTCGGCGGGCGCTACGTCACCGCGTGCGACGTCGGTACGTATGTCGCCGACATGGACGTCGTCGCCCGCGAGTGCCGCTGGACGACCGGCCGCTCGCCCGAGAACGGCGGCGCCGGCGACTCCTCCGTCCTGACCGCCTTCGGCGTCTACCAGGGCATGCGCGCCAGCGCCCAGCACCTGTGGGGCGACCCGTCGCTGCGCGGCCGCAGGGTCGGCATCGCGGGCGTCGGGAAGGTCGGCCACCACCTCGTGAAGCATCTGCGGGACGAGGGCGCCGAGGTCGTGATCACCGATGTGCGCGAGGAGGCCGTGGGGCGGATCCTCGCGGCGCATCCGGAGGGCGTGACGGCCGTCGCCGACACCGCCACCCTGATCCGTGTCGACGGCCTCGACATCTACGCCCCCTGTGCGCTCGGCGGGGCCCTGAACGACGACACCGTGCCCGCGCTGACCGCGAGGATCGTCTGCGGCGCCGCAAACAACCAGCTCGCCCACCCGGGCGTCGAGAAGGACCTCGCCGACCGCGGGATCCTCTACGCGCCGGACTACGTGGTGAACGCCGGCGGTGTCATCCAGGTCGCCGACGAGCTCCACGGCTTCGACTTCGACCGGTGCAAGGCGAAGGCGGCGAAGATCTTCGACACCACGCTGGCCATATTCGCACGTGCGAAGGAGGACGGGATTCCGCCGGCCGCCGCGGCCGACCGGATCGCCGAGCAGCGGATGCACGAGGCGGCCGCCGGGCGCGGTCGCTGACCTTCAGGAGGTTTGGCCGGTACCCGTCGGCGCACACTTAGAGAGAACTCTCACGTTCGTCGGCGGGTCGCCTGCCGAGAAGTGGTTAAAATCGCGGTTGACCAGCGGGGACGGGGCGCCCCGAGGGTCCTGGACCCGGGCCCGTCCTGCGGGCGACGTACCGTATGGGCGCGGGCTCAGGTACCGTGGAAGCCCTACGGACGGGTCTCTCCACGGAGAGCCCGTTTCAGATCATGAACGCGTGTCAAGACTCTGGGGCCACCGAGCCCCGTATCCGAGGGGGTCGAGCCATGGGGCGCGGCCGGGCAAAGGCCAAGCAGACGAAGGTCGCCCGCCAGCTGAAGTACAGCAGCGGCGGGACTGACCTGTCGCGTCTGGCCAATGAGCTGGGCGCATCGACTTCGAGCCAGCCGCCGAATGGCGAGCCGTTCGAGGACGACGACGACGAGGAAGACGACCCGTACGCCCAGTACGCGGATCTCTACAACGACGACGATGAGGACGAGGACGACGAGTCCGGTCCCGCGTCGCAACATCGCCGCGGCGCTTGACGCACTCAGCAGTGCTTGACCCGGTCCGGGAGTGGTCCACACCACCGGACCGGGTTTTGTGCTGCCGTCGCGCTCGTCAGGCGCTGTAGTCGCCGACGAGGGCCGCGCCCGTCGCGTGGTCCCCACGGTCGGTGATCTCTCCGGCCACCCATGCCTCGACCCCGCGGTCGGCCAGCGTCGCCAGGGCCACGTCCGTCGACTCCTCGGGGACGATGGCGATCATGCCGACGCCCATGTTGAGGGTCTTCTCCAGCTCCAGGCGCTCGACCTGGCCCGTCCTGCCGACGAGGTCGAAGATCGGGGCCGGGGTCCAGGTGGAGCGGTCCACGATCGCGTGCAGGTCGTCGGGGATGACACGGGCGAGGTTCGCGGCGAGGCCGCCACCCGTGACGTGGCTGAACGCGTGCACTTCGGTGGTGCGGGTGAGGGCCAGGCAGTCCAGCGAGTAGATCTTGGTCGGTTCGAGGAGTTCCTCGCCGAGGGTGCGGCCGAGCTCCTCGATCCGCGCGTCGAGGGACAGGCCCGCCTGGTTCAGCAGGACGTGCCGGACCAGCGAGTACCCGTTCGAGTGAAGCCCGGAGGCCGCCATGGCGATCACCGTGTCACCCGTACGGATGCGATCCGGGCCCAGCAGCCGGTCGGCCTCCACCGCGCCCGTACCGGCGCCGGCGACGTCGAAGTCGTCCGGGCCGAGCAGTCCCGGGTGTTCGGCCGTCTCGCCGCCCACCAGGGCGCAGCCGGCCAGTACGCATCCCTCCGCGATGCCCTTGACGATCGCGGCGACCCGCTCGGGGTGGACCTTGCCGACGCAGATGTAGTCGGTCATGAACAGCGGCTCGGCGCCGCAGACCACGATGTCGTCCATGACCATGGCGACCAGGTCGTGGCCGATGGTGTCGTAGACGCCGAGTTGGCGCGCGATGTCGACCTTGGTGCCCACGCCGTCGGTGGCGGAGGCGAGGAGGGGACGCTCGAAGCGCTTGAGGGCGGAGGCGTCGAAGAGACCGGCGAACCCGCCGAGGCCGCCGAGGACCTCGGGGCGCTGTGTCTTCTTCACCCACTCCTTCATCAGCTCTACGGCGCGGTCGCCCGCTTCGATGTCGACGCCCGCGGCTGCGTAGCTGGCACCAGTTGTCTCAGACATGACGGTGAGAACTTTCGTGTCGTACTGCAGACGTATTCAAAAAAAGCACAGCACGGGCTTTACGGGCGACGGATCGCGTCGGCCGCGGCCGTGGCCGCGGGACCCGCGGCCAGCTCGGTCTCCAGGAGCTGCTTGCCGAGCAGCTCGGGGTCCGGGAGCTCCATCGGGTACTCGCCGTCGAAGCAGGCGCGGCACAGGTTCGGCTTGGCGATCGTGGTCGCCTCGATCATGCCGTCGATGGAGATGTACGCCAGGGAGTCGGCGCCCAGCGAGGTGCCGATCTCGTCGATGGTCATGCCGTTGGCGATGAGCTCGGCGCGGGTGGCGAAGTCGATGCCGAAGAAGCAGGGCCACTTCACGGGCGGGGACGAGATCCGGATGTGGACCTCGGCGGCGCCCGCCTCGCGGAGCATGCGGACCAGGGCGCGCTGGGTGTTGCCGCGCACGATCGAGTCGTCGACGACGACCAGGCGCTTGCCCTTGATGACTTCCTTCAGCGGGTTCAGCTTCAGACGGATGCCGAGCTGGCGGATCGTCTGCGAGGGCTGGATGAAGGTCCGGCCGACGTACGCGTTCTTCACGAGACCCGCGCCGAAGGGGATGCCGGAGGCCTCCGCGTAGCCGATGGCGGCCGGGGTGCCGGACTCCGGGGTCGCTATGACCAGGTCGGCCTCGACCGGGGCTTCCTTGGCGAGCTTGCGGCCCATCTCCACGCGGGAGAGGTACACGTTCCGGCCGGCGATGTCGGTGTCGGGGCGGGCCAGGTACACGTACTCGAAGACACAGCCCTTGGGCTTCGCATCCGCGAATCGAGAGGTGCGGAGGCCGTTCTCGTCGATGGCCACGAACTCGCCCGGCTCGATCTCGCGGACGTAGCTCGCACCGCAGATGTCAAGGGCGGCGGACTCGGAGGCGATGACCCAGCCACGCTCGAGGCGGCCGAGGACCAGCGGGCGGATGCCCTGCGGGTCGCGGGCGGCGTACAGGGTGTGCTCGTCCATGAAGACGAGCGAGAAGGCGCCCTTGACCTGCGGAAGGACCGCGTGGGCGGCCTCCTCGATGGTCAGCGGCTTACCGTCCTTGTCGACCTGGGCCGCGAGCAGCGCGGTGAGCAGGTCGGTGTCATTGGTGGCCGCCACGCGCGGCGTACGGCCGCCCTCCTGCTTGGGCAGGTCGGCGACCATCTCGGCGAGCTGCGCCGTGTTGACCAGGTTGCCGTTGTGGCCGAGCGCGATGGAGCCGTGCGCGGTGGCGCGGAACGTCGGCTGGGCGTTCTCCCACACGGAGGCGCCGGTGGTCGAGTAGCGGGCGTGACCGACCGCGATATGACCCTGGAGCGAACCGAGCGAGGTCTCGTCGAAGACCTGGGAGACGAGGCCCATGTCCTTGAAGACGAGGATCTGGGAGCCGTTGCTGACCGCGATACCCGCGGATTCCTGGCCCCGATGCTGGAGGGCGTAGAGCCCGAAGTAAGTGAGCTTGGCGACCTCTTCACCGGGAGCCCAGACTCCGAAGACGCCGCAAGCGTCCTGGGGGCCTTTCTCGCCGGGGAGCAGATCATGACTGAGTCGACCGTCACCACGTGGCACGGCACCGAGTGTAGGCGAGATCGACCACTGGTCCGAATTGGGGATACCTGCCGCTAATGGATCACTGCTCGGCGACCGCCTTGGCGCTTTCTCCGTTTTCGCTGGTCAGCGTGAGGGTTTGATGATCCAACCGATAGGTCGCAGTGCCGTCGAAGAGGCGCAGGAGGCTCCTCTCCGTATGCATGAGTGAGGTGTCGCACATCATTCGCGTGGTGGACGGGGCGCCCAGGGTGATATGTCCGTCGCGCACCGTGGCTTTCGCATTGACGTGGTTGCAGCCGAGGCGGCCGGTGACGGTGCCGGATTTCTGGTCGAAGACTAGGTACGTGGACGCCCTCTGCTGCCGCGGCAGGCTGGTCGCCGTGGAGTCGGTGGCACCGAGTGCCGTGATCGTCCACTTCGTCCCGTACAGAGGGGCGTCCTTCTCCTTGGTCGCTTCATCGGTCGCTTTGGTCAGCCGGATGCGGTCGCCGTCGTGGGCGGTGAGCGTCAGGCTGTCGCCCTTGGCCTCGACCGTGAGCGAGTGGTCGGTGAGGGTGCGGGAGAGGGCCCGCTCGAAGGTCATGCGGCGCGGCTCGCAGGCCATCAGGGTCTGGTGGGCGTTCGTCAGCTCGACGCGGTGGTCCTCGAAGGCCGCCTTCGCGCCGAACTCGTTGCAGCCGTAGTTGCCCACGGCGGTTCCGTCCTCGCGGATCAGTATCTCGGCGTCGGCGGGAGCGCGCCGGGTGGCGCCGTCCACGGTGACGCTGTCCACCTTCCAGTGGACGCCGGACACTGCCGTTGCCACCGAGGCGCTGCCCGTGTCACTGCCGCACGCCATGACGAGCGGAAGCACGGTCAGGACGGCGAGGGTGAGTCGCTGTTTGTCCATGCCGATGGGACGGGAGGGACGGGAGACCGGTTCCCCGGTTGGGCCATACGAGCTACCCCATGAGCGGCAGCAGCGCGCTCAGATCCGCCCGTTCCCCACTGGCGCTGACCTGGGCCTCCTGAAGCGCGTCCGCCCAGGTCACCCGCCCGGTCGCGAGCCGGATCCAGGTCAGCGGACCGGTCTCGACGACGTTCGGCGGGGTGCCCCGGGTGTGCCGGGGGCCCTCGATGCACTGCACCACGGCGTACGGCGGGATCCGCACCTCGGTCGCGCCGCCGGGCGCCTTTGCGGCCAGGGCGTCGGCGAGGAGCCGGGTGCAGGCGGCCAGGGCCTGGCGGTCGTAGGGAATGTCGAGGCCGGGGACGGCGGCGTTCAGGTCGTCGGTGTGGACGACGAGTTCGACGGTGCGGGTGACGACGTAGTCGGCGAGGGTCATGGCACCGGTGCGGGCGGCCAGGATGCGGGTGTCGGGGGCGGTGGCGAGGGCCTCGGTGAGGCGCTCGCCGGTGCGGGTGTAGAGGGCGTCGAGGTCGGGGTTGGCCTCGGCGAGGCTCCGGGTGCCGTCGGCGATGTCGGCGGCCCGGGACGCGGTGGCGAACGGCCACTCCAGGAGGGTGAGTTCCGCCTTGCCCGGCTCGTCGCGCTCCAGGTTGCGGCTGACGGTCTCCACGGCCATGGTCAGGTGCGCGGCGAGGTCGCGGACGGTCCACTCGCCGAGCCGGGTGGGCCCGGCCAGCTGCTCGGGGGTCAGGGTGCATACGGCCTCCCGTACGTTCCCGAACTGGGCCAGTACGGCCTTGCGGATCTTGGCGGGGTCGTATGTACGGGCGCGTTGTTTGGCCGGAGACATACAGGTGAGCCTATTGCGTGCGAAGGCCCCGCCGGTCGTGGACCGGCGGGGCCTTCGGCGTCGTACGACCGCTTACTTGAGCAGCGCCGGGATGGTCTCCTCGTGCGCCGTGCGCAGCTCCTCCAGGGACAGCTCGAACTCGCCCTGCAGCTCCACGCTTTCCCCGTCCACGACACCGATGCGCGTGACGGGCAGGCCCCGCGCGCCGCACATGTCGTTGAAGCGGACCTCCTCGGAGCGCGGTACGGCGACGACCGCGCGCCCCGCCGACTCCGAGAACAGGAAGGTGAACGCGTCGAGCCCGTCCGGTACGACCAGACGCGCGCCCTTGCCGCCGAGCAGCGCCGACTCCACGACCGCCTGGATCAGACCGCCGTCGGACAGGTCGTGCGCCGAGTCGATCATGCCGTCGCGGGAGGCGGAGATCAGGATCTCGCCGAGCAGGCGCTCGCGCTCCAGGTCGACCTTGGGCGGCAGACCGCCGAGGTGGTCGTGCACGACCTGCGACCAGGCCGAACCGCCGAACTCCTCGCGGGTGTCGCCGAGGAGGTAGAGCAGCTGGCCCTCCTCCTGGAAGGCGACCGGCGTGCGGCGCGCGACGTCGTCGATGACGCCCAGGACCGCCACGACCGGCGTCGGGTGGATGGCTGCCTCGCCCGTCTGGTTGTAGAGCGAGACGTTGCCGCCGGTCACCGGGGTGCCGAGCTGCTGGCAGGCGTCGGCGAGTCCGCGGATGGCCTCCGCGAACTGCCACATCACGGCCGGGTCCTCGGGCGAACCGAAGTTCAGGCAGTCGGAGACCGCGAGGGGCTTGGCACCGGTGGTGGCGACGTTGCGGTACGCCTCCGAGAGCGCCAGCTGCGCGCCCGCGTACGGGTCGAGCTTGGCGTAACGGCCGTTGCCGTCCGTCGCGATGGCGACGCCGAGGCCGGACTCCTCGTCGATGCGGATCATGCCCGAGTCCTCGGGCTGGGCCAGCACCGTGTTGCCCTGCACGAAGTGGTCGTACTGCGACGTGATCCACTTCTTGGAGGCCTGGTTGGGAGACGCCACCAGCTTCAGGACCTGGTCCCTCAGCTCCGCCGAACTCGCCGGCCGCGCAAGCTTGCCCGCGTCGTCCGCCTGGAGCTCGTCCTGCCAGGACGGACGGGCGTAGGGCCGCTCGTAGACCGGACCGTCGTGCGCGACCGTCCGCGGGTCGACGTCGACGATCTTGCCGCCGTGCCAGTAGATCTCCAGCCGGTCGCCGTCGGTGACCTCACCGATCACCGTGGCGATGACATCCCACTTGTCGCAGATCTCCAGGAACCGGTCGACCTTCTCCGGCTCGACGACCGCGCACATGCGTTCCTGCGACTCGCTCATGAGGATTTCCTCGGGCGAGAGCGTCGAGTCGCGCAGCGGTACGTCGTCCAGGGTCACGCGCATGCCGCCGGAGCCGTTCGAGGCGAGCTCGGAGGTGGCACACGACAGCCCGGCCGCGCCCAGGTCCTGGATGCCGACGACCAGCTTCTCCTTGAAGGCCTCCAGGGTGCACTCGATGAGGAGCTTCTCCTGGAAGGGGTCGCCGACCTGGACGGCGGGGCGCTTCGACGGCTTGGCGTCGTCGAAGGTCTCACTCGCCAGGATCGACGCGCCGCCGATGCCGTCACCGCCCGTACGAGCCCCGTACAGGATGACCTTGTTGCCCGCGCCGGACGCCTTCGCGAGGTGGATGTCCTCGTGCCGCATCACGCCGATGGCACCGGCGTTGACCAGCGGGTTTCCCTGGTAGCAGGCGTCGAAGACGACCTCGCCGCCGATGTTGGGCAGGCCCAGGCAGTTGCCGTAGCCGCCGATGCCGGCGACGACGCCCGGGAGGACGCGCTTGGTGTCGGGGTGGTCGGCCGCGCCGAACCGCAGCGGGTCGACGACCGCGACCGGCCGGGCACCCATCGCGATGATGTCGCGGACGATGCCGCCGACACCGGTCGCGGCGCCCTGGTAGGGCTCCACGTACGACGGGTGGTTGTGCGACTCGACCTTGAAGGTCACGGCGTAGCCCTGGCCGACGTCGACGACACCGGCGTTCTCGCCGATGCCCACGAGCAGCGCATCGGACTGGGGGGCCTTCTCGCCGAACTGGCGCAGGTGCACCTTCGACGACTTGTAGGAGCAGTGCTCGGACCACATGACGGAGTACATGGCGAGCTCGGCACCGGTGGGCCGACGGCCGAGGATCTCCACGACGCGCTCGTACTCGTCCTTCTTCAGACCGAGTTCGGCCCAGGGCAGCTCGACGTCGGGGGTCGCGGCCGCGTGCTCGACCGTGTCCAGAGGCGTCCGGCTCATGCGTTGACCAGCTTCTTGAGGATCGAGGTGAAGAAGGGGAGACCGTCGGTGCGGCCGGACCCGATCAGGGGCTCGACGGCGTGCTCCGGGTGCGGCATGAGGCCTACGACGTTCCCGGCCTCGTTGGTGATACCGGCGATGTCGTTGAGCGAGCCGTTCGGGTTGAAGTCCACGTACCGGAATGCGACCCGTCCCTCGGCCTCCAGCTTGTCCAGCGTGTACTGGTCGGCGACGTAACGGCCGTCCATGTTCTTCAGCGGGATGTGGATCTCCTGGCCCTCGCTGTAGTCGCTGGTCCAGGAGGTGGTGGCGTTCTCCACCCGCAGCTTCTGATCGCGGCAGATGAAGTGCAGATGGTCGTTGCCGAGCATCCCGCCCGGGAGAAGGTGGGCCTCGGTGAGGACCTGGAAGCCGTTGCAGATACCGAGGACCGGAAGCCCTGCCTTGGCCTGCTCGATGACTGTCTCCATCACCGGCGAGAAGCGGGAGATGGCGCCCGCCCGCAGATAGTCGCCGTAGGAGAAACCGCCGGGGAGGACGACCGCGTCCACCTGGTGGAGGTCCTTGTCCTTGTGCCAGAGGGCGACCGGCTCGGCGCCCGCGAGGCGGATCGCACGCTGTGTGTCCCGGTCGTCGAGGCTGCCGGGGAAAGTGACGACGCCAATACGAGCGGTCACTTCGCGGCCTCCGCGACTTCCTCCACCTTGACGGTGAAGTCCTCGATCACGGTGTTGGCGAGGAAGGATTCCGCAAGATCGTGGATGCGGGCGAGCGCGGCCTCGTCGACCGGCCCGTCAACTTCCAGTTCGAATCGCTTTCCCTGACGTACGTCGGAGATGCCTTCGAAACCCAGACGCGGCAGTGCGCGCTGCACCGCCTGGCCCTGGGGGTCGAGGATCTCCGGCTTGAGCATGACGTCGACTACGACGCGTGCCACTGGCACTCCCGGTGGTGTGGTGCTGAGCAGGTTCCTGCAGGTGTCTCCAACAGGTGGCTTCAGACTACCTGCACAAAATTTCTACGCGGGTAGAGTTGTAGGAAACTACGTGACGGCCGTCACGATCCGGTATCGGACGGGCGCCGTCACCAAAAGTTCAGGGAAAGATCCCGGATCGATGCCCCATAGGTATTGCGCGGGAGACACGCGGGGAGATTTAGTCGGGCTTCACATTGCAATGCCGGGCACTGTACAAATGAATTGTCATTAGCAGATACTTTGCCCATTAACTGGCGGACAGTCGACATCTCCGCGACGCGTGGCACGTCATCCATGTCATCCACGTCTTCGTCGATAGAGGTGTCGCACGAAGGGACCGATATTCGTGGCGCAGAAGGTCGTGGTCACTCTCTTTGACGACATCGACGGCTCGGAAGCGGCGGAAACGATCGCCTTCGGACTCGACGGCAAGTCGTACGAGATCGACCTGAATCAAGCCAATGCCAAGAAACTGCGTAAGGCGCTCGAGCCGTACGTGGAGGCCGGCCGCAAGCGGTCGAAGTCGGGCAGGACGTACCGGCAGACGGAGGTCGCCCCCGACCCGGCGGCCGTCCGGGCCTGGGCACAGGCCAACAAGATGGACGTCCCGGCCCGCGGCCGCATCCCCAAGAAGGTCTACGAGGCCTTCAGCGCGGCGCAGTAGCCGTCGGCCGACGACCGGTCACCCGCCCCTCGGGAGAACCGACTTGCGCTGCACCCCTCCTGGTCAGCTAGAGTCTGGAGCACGCCGAGGGGCGAGGCCGAAAGGCCCGGCTCACGGAGTACATGCGGGTGTAGTTCAGTAGCAGAACATCCCCCTTCCAGGGGGAAGGCGCAGTGTGCAATTCCTGTCACCCGCTCTGCACCGCCGGTCCGAACCACTCTTGTGGATCAGGTAGGCTGGTGCTCGCGCCGATCGGTGGGAGCCGGTCGGAGGCAATGCGGACGTAGCTCAGTTGGTAGAGCGCAACCTTGCCAAGGTTGAGGTCGCGAGTTCGAGCCTCGTCGTCCGCTCTTGAATCAAGCCCCTCGGCTTCTGCCGGGGGGCTTTTTCACGTCCTGGCTGTGGGTCTCTGACATTTGTCATGCCGGGTGATGACAGCACGCACTGCTGCCGGCCTCCCTTCGACGGGACGCTGAAGTCATGGACAACGAACACGAACACGTGATTGAGGTCACTGACCTGCGGCGTGTGTACGGGGGCGGGTTCGAGGCGGTGCGCGGAATCAGCTTCTCCGTGGGCCGCGGCGAGATCTTCGCGCTGCTCGGCACCAACGGCGCGGGCAAGACGTCGACGGTGGAACTGCTGGAGGGGCTGACCCGGCCGGCCGCGGGACGGGTGCGGGTGCTCGGGCACGATCCGTACGAGGAGCGGGCCGCCGTACGGCCGCGGGTCGGGGTGATGCTGCAGGAGGGCGGGTTTCCGTCCGAGCTGACCGTCGCGGAGACCGCGCGGATGTGGGCGGGGTGCGTGAGCGGGGCGCGGCCGGAGGCCGAGGCACTGGCGCTGGTCGGGCTCCAGAAGCGGGCCGACGTACGGGTGAAGCAGTTGTCCGGGGGTGAACGGCGGCGGCTGGACCTGGCGCTCGCGCTGCTCGGCGAGCCCGAGGTGCTGTTCCTGGACGAGCCGACGACCGGGCTCGACGCCGAAGGGCGGCGAGACACCTGGGAGTTGGTGCGGGCGCTGCGCGAGGGCGGCACCACCGTGCTGCTCACCACGCACTACCTGGAGGAGGCGGAGAGCCTCGCCGACCGGATCGCGATCCTGCACGAGGGGCGCGTCGCGGCCACCGGGACGCCGTCCGAGGTGACCGCCGCGCAGCCCTCGCGGATCTCCTTCCGGCTGCCCGACGGCTACTTCCTCGGGGACCTGCCGCCGCTCGGTGAACTGGGGGTGTGCGGGCACGAGGTGGACGGGCGTGTCGTACGGCTGCGGACGCGGGAGCTGCAGCGGGCGGCCACCGGGCTGCTGGTGTGGGCCGAGCGGGCTCGGGTGGAGCTGCGGGGGCTCGATGTGCGGTCGGCCTCGCTGGAGGAGGCGTTCCTCGGGATCGCGCGGGAGCAGGAGGTGGCGGCATGAGCACGGTCGCCTTCGCGCCGGTCGGGCGGCGGTTGCGGGCACTGGCCCGGGCCGAGCTGACCCTCCTCGGGCGCAACCGGGGCACGGTGGTCACGGCGCTGCTGGTGCCGCTCTCGGTGCCGTTCAGCGTGCGGCCCGCGGTCGAGCAGATGGATCTGAAGGGGGCGGGGCTGAGCGTCGGCTCGGTGATGCTGACGGCCGCGATCGGCTTCTCGTTCCTGTTCTCCGTGTACACGGCCCTGGTGAGCGCCTTCGTCGCACGCCGCGAGGAGCTGGTTCTCAAACGGCTGCGTACGGGGGAGCTCGGTGACGTCGAGATCCTCACGGGTACGGCGCTGGCCTCCGTGTGCGTCGGCCTCGCCCAGTCGGTCGTGCTCGCCGCCGGCTTCGTGCTGTTTCTCGACGCGGGGGCGCCCCGGGCGCCGTATCTGACCGTGCTGGGTGTGCTGTCGGGGCTGGTGCTGTGTGCCGCGCTCGCCGCGCTCACCGCCTCCGTCACCCGGACCGTGGAGAGCGCCCAGGTCACGGCGCTGCCGCTGGTGTTCGTGTCGATGATGGGTTCGGGCATCGCGATCCCCGCCGGAGTCCTGCCCGACCGGCTCGCCTCCGTCTGCGAATTCCTCCCGCTCTCCCCCGCCGTGCGGCTGGTCAGCGGCGGGTGGAGCGGGCAATTGAGCGCGTACGAGGTGCTGGGCGCGGTGGCGACTTCACTGGCCTGGATCGTGCTTGCGGTGTTTGCTGTACGGCGGTGGTTCCGCTGGGAGCCGAGGCGCTGAGGGGCGGGGGAGCGGTGTTCGGGCTGATACGGGGGTGGCAGCGGCGTCACTGGCGGGAGCGGAGCAAGGCCGAGCGGGTCGAGCTGCAGACTGTGGTCACCTGGTACGTCACCACGTGGTTCTTCTCCCTGGTCTGGCTGGCGTTGCCGCTGGTGGGCGGCGGCCTTGACCGACGGCCGGCGCCGGTGGTCGTCGGGGGGCTGCTGCTGCTCGTGGGCGCCCTGCAGTGCGCGGAGGCGAACCGGCATACCCGGTCCGTGCTCGACCACTATCTGGGCCGCGCCGAACTCCCGCCCGGCGCCCTGCGCCCCGCAGCCGTGCTCCTGGCCCTCGCTCTGGCCCTGCCCCTGGCACTCGCCGTGCTGGGCGGGGCCGACGCGATCACGATCCGGTTCGCCATCGGTGCCGCGCTGCTGCCCTTCGGGCTGCTGTACGGGCTCGTCACCCCCGTGCAGGTGTTCCTGCGCCGGTCCGCCGTACTCGCCGTGGTGCTCATGGCCGCGTTCGGCTGGGCCCAGCCCGACCCTGCCGGGATTCTCATGGTCGGGACCCTGACCACCTTCGGAACGCTCGTCTCGCTGCTCGCCGGCCGCTGCGGCGCCTGGACCCTGTCCGTGCTCTGGGAGGCGGAACGGGCCCGTGAGACCGAGGCCCGGCTCGCCGTCGCCGAGGAGCGGCTGCGGTTCGGGCGGGATCTGCATGACGTCATGGGGCGGAACCTCGCCGTCATCGCGCTGAAGAGCGAGCTCGCCGTACAGCTGGCGCGGCGCGGGCGGCCCGAGGCCGTGGAGCAGATGATCGAGGTGCAGCGGATCGCGCAGGAGTCGCAGCGGGAGGTGCGGGAAGTCGTACGGGGATATCGAGAAGCCGACCTCGGGGTCGAACTCGCCGGTGCGCAGGGCGTGTTGAGCGCGGCCGGGATCGACTGCGAGGTGAGCGGGGAGGCCGACGGGCTGGCTCCCGAAGTGCAGTCGGTGCTCGGCTGGGTCGTGCGCGAGGCGACGACGAACGTGCTGCGGCACGGGGATGCCGGGCGGTGCGGGGTGGTGCTGACGGTGGACGAGGGGCGTGTGGTGCTGACGGTGGAGAACGACGGGGCCCCGGATCCCGTGAGTGTCGGCGGATCCGGACTGGCCGGGCTGCGGGAGCGATTGTCGGTGGTGGGCGGCACGCTGGAGGCGGGGCCGGTCGGCGGGGATGTGTTCCGGGTGGTGGCCGAAGTGCCGCTGAGCGTGAGCGAGGTCACGGCATGACCGCCGTCGTACGACTGCTGCTCGCCGATGACGAGCACCTCATCCGGGGCGCGCTCGCCGCGCTGCTCGCTCTGGAGGACGATCTCGTCGTCGTGGCCGAGGCCGCGTCCGGCCCCGAGGCGCTGGCCATGGCGCGGGCGCACGAGCCGGATGTGGCCGTGCTCGATCTTCAGATGCCGGGTGCCGACGGTGTGAAGGTCGCCACATCCCTGCGGGCCGAACTGCCCGGCTGCCAGGTGCTGATCGTCACCAGTCATGGGCGGCCCGGGCATCTGAAGCGGGCGCTTGCGGCGGGGGTGCGCGGGTTCGTTCCGAAGACGGTGAGTGCCCGGCGGCTCGCGGAGATCATCCGGACCGTCCATGCCGGACAGCGGTATGTGGACCCGGAATTGGCCGCCGACGCGATCGCCTCCGGGGACTCGCCGCTGACCGCGCGGGAGGCCGAGGTACTGGAACTCGCCGCCGACGGGGCGCCCGTCGCGGAGATCGCCGACCGGGCCGCGCTCTCGCAGGGGACCGTACGGAACTACCTGTCGTCGGCCGTCTCCAAGCTCGGGGCGGAGAACCGGCATGCGGCGGTGCGGCTCGCGCGGGAGCGGGGTTGGGTATAGTTGGCTCCGCGCCACGGCGCATGCGGACGTAGCTCAGTTGGTAGAGCGCAACCTTGCCAAGGTTGAGGTCGCGAGTTCGAGCCTCGTCGTCCGCTCCAGATCAAGCCCCCCGGCTGCTGCCGGGGGGCTTCTTCGTGTCCTGTTCCCCAAGTCCTACGACCAGCTCGTGCCCGTCAGGCGCTCGTACGCCTCCACGTACTTCGCCCGCGTCGCGTCCACGACCTCCTGCGGCAGCGGCGGCGGGGGCTGCTCGCTCTTCCTGTCCCAGCCGGAGGCCGGCGAGGTCAGCCAGTCGCGCACGAACTGCTTGTCGTACGACGGCTGCGCGTGGCCCGGCTCCCAGAGGTCGGCCGGCCAGAAGCGGGAGGAGTCCGGGGTGAGGATCTCGTCCGCGAGGACCAGGGTCTCGCCGTCGAAGCCGAACTCGAACTTGGTGTCCGCGAGGATGATGCCGCGGTCCCGGGCGATGTCACGGCCCCGCGCATAGACGGCGAGGGTGGCCTGGCGCAGCTGCGCGGCGGTGTCGGCGCCGACCTGGCGGGCCACCTCCTCGTAGGAGACGTTCTCGTCGTGCTCGCCGACCTCGGCCTTGGTCGCCGGGGTGAAGATCGGGGCCGGGAGTTCACTGCCGTCGACCAGGCCCTCGGGGAGGGCGAGGCCGCAGACCGTACGGGACTCGTTGTACTCCAGCAGGCCCGAGCCGGTGAGGTAACCGCGGGCCACCGCCTCCACCGGGACCATCTGCAGCGACTTGCAGACGAGGGTGCGGCCGGCCCAGTCGGCGGGGGCGCCGGCGGGCAGGTCGGTGCTCAGGACGTGGTTGGGGATCAGATCGGCGATCTGCTCGAACCACCACAGGGAGAGCTGGGTGAGGACGCGGCCCTTGTCGGGGATCTCGGTCGGGAGCACCCAGTCGAAGGCGGAGATACGGTCGCTGGCGACCATCACGAGGTCGCCGGCCTCGTTCTGGTACAGCTCGCGCACCTTGCCGGTGTGGAGGTGAACCAGGCCCGGAACCTGAATCGGCTCGGGCTTTTCTACGAATCCGGACACGGTTCCTCCCCGTGGTTATGACCAAGTGGAGTCGATTCTCCCGTATGGCTGGAATCGGTCTTGGACCGGGGGTGCGCTGAACAAGCTCAGTCACGTTTGCAGATGCGGTCCAGGAGGTTTGCTGTGGCGCGCTGAACTCGGGTGTCGACGTGGCCCGGACGGTCCAGGGACGGGGACCAGGCGAACGTCCCGGATGCGAAGACCAGGGCGCCGGAGGGGGCGCGGTAGAGGGAGGTCTCCTGGTGGCGGAGGGCGCCCTCGGAGTCGGTGTACGGGGAGTGGGCGAGCAGGATGCGCTCCTCATGCTCGGGGAGCGGGGTGCGCGGGAAGTAGCGGTCCGCCTCGCCTGCGACCAGGCCCTCGATCTCGTCGCCCTCGTGGGCGCCGGTCGCCTCCCAGAGCCAGTGGTCGGCGTTGCGGACGATCAGGGGGTGGGGGTCGGGGACCCTGCCCGCGTACTGGATGCCGACCAGTTGCTGCTCGGGGCGGTCGATCTCCCGCCAGAGGACGGGGCGGCCGGGACCCCTGCGCTTGCGGCAGGTCAGGAGGCGGTCGGGGACGCCGGACGGGGACGGGCCCAACTCCACCTGCCAGTACATGGTGTTGGCGGAGAGGAAGACGAGAGACGTGCCGTGTTCCCGGGCGAGTTCGACGGTGCGGCGCATGTTGGCCGACCAGTACTCGTCGTGCCCCGGGAAGACCAGACCGCGGTAGCGGGTGGGGTCCACGCGGCCGGCGTGCAGGTCGCGGGCGTCGGCGTAGGCGAGGTCGTAGCCGTATCGCTCGGCCCAGCGGATGAAGTCGTAGGCGTGGCCGACGTGCAGGGGGAGGCCTGCGCCGGCGTACGGTCGGTCGAAGGAGACCGTGGTCGCGGCGTCGGACTCGCCGAGCAGACGGCCCTGTTCGTCCCAGGCGTGGTAGAGGCTCGCGCCCGTCCGGCCGTCCTCCGGGTAGAGGTTGTACGCCTGCCAGGTGACGTCGGGCAGGAGCAGGAGCAGGTCCGCGGGGTGGTTGTCGCGGACCGTGAAGGGGATGTGGGAGCGGTAGCCGTCGACGGTGGTGAGTACGGCGACATAGGCGCCGATGCTCCAGTAGCTCGGGATCTGCAGGCGCCAGGAGAGCCACCAGTGGTGGCAGGAGACCGTGCGGTCCGCGGCGAGCGGTGGGGGCTGGACGATGCCGGAGAGACGGGGGCTGGTGGTGATCTTGGCCGCGCCGTCGCCGCCGTAGTGGCCGATGCGGTAGATGTCCACGCTGAATTCCTGGGGCGGGTCCACCGTGATGTGGAAGTCGACGGCCTCGCCGGGGGAGACCGCGCCGGTGGAGATGAAGCCCTTGATCTGACGGCGGACGTCGTCCGCGGAGCGGGGGCCGCCGGCGGCTCGCGGGGCCGGGACGCGAGGGGTGTTCGAGGGGTCGCCCGCGGGCGACTGCTGGGGTGCGTCCACATACCAGGGGACCACCTGGCCGGTGTCGTCGAAGTACGTCTCGCTGCCGCGGAGCCAGGGGACGGGGCCCTGGCCGAAGGGGTCGGTCACGGCATGCGCAAGCGCTCCGGATTCCCAGCGGCGGATCTGCTCCTGCCCCATGGTCGCTCCCCTCCCTCGACCCCCCGTGGTCGCGTCTCGCCTGCCTGGCTTGTGCCGTAAGCCCTTGCCATGTGCCCGATCGATCCCAGCACATCACATTGCGCACCCATGCGGTCACTATTCGTTGCGAATTGGCCGAAAGTGGAATGCGGGGTTCCGGAACCGTCAACCCGTCAACCTGTCACACAAGCCGGACGGGCTTCTCCGGACGTATGCCGGATTCGAGCAGCCAGGCCCGGAGGGGGGCCGGGTCGCCGTCCTCCACGAGGCTGAGGACGCGGGGGGTCAGGTCTGTGGCCCGTTCGCCGTTGACGACGAGGGACGGGCCGTCGAGCCAGTCGAGGCCGGGGGTTGCGCCTGCGGTGTCCATGGCGGCGCAGCAGACCATCGCGGTGACGTGGTCCGCGAGCAACTCCCGTGCCGTGCGCGGGGGTTGGAGCGGGAAGAGGGGGAGCGTGGCGTCGTCCCAGAGGGCCGTTTCGGGGGCGGTTCGCTCTGCGGGGGTGGCTGTGGCTTCCTCGCGGGCGAGCTCTGCGGTGAGGCCTGCGGCGAGGGTGGCGGTGCGTTCGTTTTCGTTTTCGGGTTCTTCGGCCTCGGCTTCGCCTTCGGCCGTTTTGTTCCCACCCGCACCGCCCGTGATGCTTTCATCGCCGGGTGCGGGTGGCCCCTGTGGGGGTTCCTCGCCGTCGGCGGCTGCCGGTTCGTGTGGCTCGGGCGGTGGGGTCGACAGGTGGTCGAGGATTCTGGAGAGGGTGGGGCCGTCGGCGGGCCGAGTGGCGGGGTCCGGGGTGGGGCTTACGCCCAGGGTGTCCAGGACTCGGTGGAGGCGGGCCGCGTCGGTGCGCCATTTGCGGTCCACGACCTCTTCCGGGTACTCCTCCCAGTCGACCGGGGACCAGTCGGGGCCGGACTCGGCGGGGCCGCCGTGGAAGAGGCGGGCGGCGAGGAGGGAGGCCGCCTCGTCCACTGTCCCGGGCTCTTCCAGCAGGTCGCAGGCGGGGCGCTCGCCCAGGCGGGAGGCGAAGCCCTCGGCCAGTCGGTCGCGGCGGGAGAGTTCGGTCAGCGCTGCTACGACGCCCGCGTCCAGCCGGGAGGGCCAGCGGCCCATCCGCCAGGCGGGCAGCGCGACGCGGGTCAGGAGGCGGTCCCAGCCGGCGTAGGCCAGGCCCACCTGTTCCTGGGCGACGATTCTGAGCCCGTAGTCCACAGCCTGTGCACGCTCGGAGGCCGCGGCCGCCACCCCTCGCTCCATCTGTGCCGCGTGCTCCCGGCAGCTGCGCAGCAGCAGGCGGGCCACCCAGCCGACGCCCGCGCACACCGCGCGGGTCAGGGGGCAGCGGCCGGGAGTCGCAGCGACGGCCACCGCGGCGTCCAGGCCCCGCACGAAGCGGCGGGCCGCGGCTATGTCCGGGTGCGCCGAAGGTCCCGTACCCGCGACGACCGGGGCGAGGACCGCGCGCAGTTCGCCGACGCGCATCCACCACAGGAAGGGGGAGCCGATGACGAGGACCGGTGCGGCGGCCGTACGCCGGTGGGCGCCCCGCACACCCGCTATCTCGTCGCGGTCCGCCGCGGGGGGCGGGCCGTGGGCCGGATGGGTGCGGTCTTCCAGCCAGCTGTCGCAGTCCGGGGTGAGGGCTATCGCGGAGGGAGCGGGGACATCGAGACGGTCGGCGAGGTCGCGCACCATCCGGTACAGGTCCGGGGCCGACTCTTCGGCTATCGGGACCGTCGGGCTCACGGCCGGGCGGGCGCGGGCGACGACCAGGGCGATGGCGCCCGCGGCGAGCAGCACGAGGACGGCGACGGGAGTCACGGCCCAGCGGGCCGCGCGCCAGAAGGCCCCCACGAGATGGTCCGTGGACGCGCCGGCCAGCAGCACCACGGCGACCGCCGCGGGCAGCAGGGCCACGGCCAACGCCCTGCTGCGGATGCGCAGCACGGCGAGGGCCCTCGAGCGCGCTGCCTGCGCGCCCGCCTCCACACCCATACCGGTACCGGTCACGACCGGACCTCACCCCCTCCCCAGCTGTCCTGGCTGCGCGGCTGTCCTGGCGTTGCTCACTCCCCCACTGTGGCACCCGCCACTGACATCGCAATGCCGGTGGGCCAAGTGCCGGACCGCTTGCGCCGCACCCTAGTTGGGGCCTCGGCCCACGTCAGCCGGATGGGGCATCGGTCACTCGATGGAATGGCTTTGGGGAGAGGTGGATGACGGACAGCGAGGATCAGGCCCCCGGTGCCGAACCCATCAGGCTCCGGATCCATGAACCCCGCAGGCCCCGCATCCTTAGACGGATTCGGGGCCTGCGGGGTTGGTCGGTGCCGTGTTGCGGTACCTGTGGACGACGTCGTGGTACCTGTGCACGACGGGTCAGGCGTTCTGCGCCGCCTTCGCCGCGATGTCCGTGCGGTGCTGGGAGCCGTCGAGGTGGATGCGGGAGACGGCCCGGTACGCGCGCTCGCGGGCCTCGGTGAGGTCCTTGCCGGACGCCGTGACGGACAGGACGCGACCGCCGGCGCTGACCACCGCATCGCCGTCGTGCCTGGTGCCGGCGTGCAGGACATAGGCGTGCGGGGTGTCCTGGGCGGCCACCTCGTCGAGGCCGGTGATCGGGTCGCCGGTGCGGGGGGTGCCGGGGTAGTTGTGCGAGGCGACGACCACGGTGACCGCGGCGTCGTCGCTCCAGCGCAGGGGCTCCAGGTCGGCGAGGGTGCCGTTCGCGGCGGCGAGCAGGACGCCGGCCAGCGGGGTCTTCAGGCGGGCGAGGACCACCTGGGTCTCTGGGTCGCCGAAGCGGGCGTTGAACTCGATGACGCGGACGCCGCGCGATGTGATCGCGAGACCGGCGTAGAGGAGGCCGGAGAAGGGGGTGCCGCGGCGGTGCATCTCGTCGACGGTCGGCTGGAGGACGGTCTGCAGGACCTCCTCCACCAGCTTCGGGTCGGCCCACGGGAGCGGGGAGTACGCGCCCATCCCGCCGGTGTTGGGGCCCTCGTCGCCGTCGAGCGCGCGCTTGAAGTCCTGGGCGGGCTGGAGCGGGACGACCGTCTCGCCGTCGGTGATGGCGAAGAGGGAGACCTCGGGGCCGTCGAGGAACTCCTCGATGACGACGCGCTCGCAGGAGTTGGCGTGCGCCTTCGCCGCCTCGATGTCGCTGGTGACGACGACGCCCTTGCCCGCGGCGAGGCCGTCGTCCTTGACGACGTACGGGGCGCCGAAGGCATCGAGGGCCTCGTCGACCTCGTCCGGGTTGGTGCAGACGTACGAGCGTGCGGTGGGGACCCCCGCTCCCGCCATGACGTCCTTCGCGAAGGCCTTGGAGCCCTCGAGCTGTGCGGCCTCCTTGGCGGGGCCGAAGACCGGGATACCCGCCGCGCGCACGGCGTCGGCGACCCCGGCGACAAGGGGTGCCTCCGGGCCTACGACCACGAGGTCGGCGCCGAGCTGTTCGGCCAGCGCGGATACGGCACTGCCGTCCAGCGCGTCGACCTGGTGCAGCTCGGCGACCTCGGCGATACCGGCGTTGCCGGGGGCGCAGTGCAGCGCGGTGACGTCGGGGTCGAGGGACAGGGAACGGCACAGGGCGTGTTCGCGGGCGCCGGTACCGATGACGAGGACCTTCACGGGGGTCAGCCTAGCTGGCGGTCCTGCTGAAGGTTGGGGGGTGGGTTTGCTGTGCGTTCCTCCAAGCCGTGCGGGGTGGTCTGGGTGCCGGTCCTGGGCACCGGTCCTGGGGGCTGCGCCCCCAGACCCCCGCTTCGGCCCTGAAGGGGCCTCGTCCTCAAACGCCGGACGGGCTGAAATGCCGTGACCGGCGTGGACGACGCCCCCTCGCTGTTTATGACGTCCCTCGTCATTTATGGCACCCCTCGCCATTTATGACGCCCCTAGGCGTTCATGACGCCCCTCGCGGTTCATCACGCCCCTGGCCGTTCATGACGCCCCTATTCGTTCGAGAACTCCTCCACCACCGTCGCCCCCAGCTCCCGCACGATCAGGTCGTGGCCGGAGAGGGCCGATTCGTTGAGGTCGGGGTCGTCGTCCTCGGGGATGTCGTCCTCGGGGGCGACCGGCGGCGGGGGTTCCGGGGCCGTCGGCTGGGGGGCGGGAGCGGCTGTGGGGGTGGCCGAGGCCGTCGGGGGCGGTGAGGTGGGGGGGGGAGAGGTGGGGGGTGGGGGGGACGCGGGGCGCTGCGTTGTCGTGCCGCCGCTGTAGCCGCCGGTGCTGCCGTAGCCGCCGGGGGCAGCGCCTCCGCCGAAGCCGCCGGGGGCGGGGGGTGACGGCGGGGCGGAGCCTCCGGACGGGTCGACGATGGCTTCGATCTTCCACTGCACGCTGAACTGCTCGGCCAGTGCCTGGCGCAGTACGTCCTCGCTGCCGCTGCTCGCGAAGTTGTCGCGGGCGCCCGCGTTGACGAAACCGAGCTGCAGGGTGGTGCCGTCGAAGCCGGCCACCTGGGCGTTCTGGCTGAGCAGGATCCAGGTGAAGCGACGGCGGTTCTTGACCGCCTCCAGGATGTTCGGCCAGAGCATGCGGGGGTCCAGGCCGCCGCTCGGGGGGGCGTAGGCGGTGGCGGGCGCGGCGGGCTGGGGTGCGGCTGCCGGGGCCGGGGCCGGTGCGCTGGGTGGGGGCGTGGGTTGTCCGGCGCCCGCGGGGGTGGCCGTGGGCCAGCCGCCGGGGCGTCGGCCGCCGCCCGCGGGGGCCGCGGTGGGCCAGGCGCCGGGGGCCGGAGCGGACGGGGGCGACTGGGGCTGCTGGGCTGCCGCGGGGGCAGGTGCCGGGGGAGCGGGAGGTTCGGACGGGGCTGCCGCCGGGGCGGCAGGTGTCTGAGCCGGGGGTTGCGTGGGTGCGGGAGCGCCCTGCTCGGCGGGGGCGACGCCCCCTGCCGCCGGCCATGCGCCCGCACCGGCGGACGGCGTCCCTCCGGCCGCCGGTGCACCCGATGCACGTACCGCCGCCCGGGCCGCGGCCGGGCCGCGGCCGGGCGGAACCGGTTCCCCGCCCGCCGCCGAGGGCACCGCTCCGCCATGCACGTCGGGCCCGGGCACGTACCCCATGGCCGGCGCACCGCCGCCCGCGGAGAAGTTCACGCCCCGCTCGATCCGGTCGAGGCGGGCCATCACCGAACGCTCGTCCCCGTACGCGGCAGGCAGCAGCACGCGTGCGCAGATCAACTCAAGCTGGAGGCGGGGCGAGTTGGCGCCGCGCATTTCGGTCAGGCCCTCGTTGACCAGGTCGGCGGCGCGGCTGAGCTCGGCGGCGCCGAACGTGCCCGCCTGGGCCTGCATGCGCTCGATGACGTCGGCCGGGGCGTCGATGAGCCCCTTCTCCGCGGCGTCCGGCACGGCGGCCAGGATCACCAGGTCGCGCAGTCGCTCCAACAGGTCGGCGACGAAGCGGCGCGGGTCGTTGCCCCCCTCGATGATGCGGTCGACGACCTCGAAGGCGGCGGCCCCGTCACCGGTGGCGAAGGCCTCGACGACGGAGTCCAGGAGCGAACCGTCGGTGTAGCCGAGAAGGGACGTCGCCATGGCATACGTCACACCCTCCTCCTTCGCTCCCGCGAGCAGCTGGTCCATGACGGACATGGAGTCACGCACGGAGCCCGCGCCCGCGCGCACGACCAGCGGCAGCACGCCGTCCTCGACGGGGATGTTCTCCTTGCCGCACACCTCGCCGAGGTATTCGCGCAGCGTGCCCGGCGGCACGAGCCGGAAGGGATAGTGATGCGTCCGTGACCGAATGGTCCCGATGACCTTCTCGGGCTCGGTGGTCGCAAAGATGAACTTGAGGTGCTCCGGGGGCTCCTCAACGACCTTCAGCAGCGCGTTGAAGCCGGCCGACGTGACCATGTGGGCCTCGTCGATGATGTAGATCTTGTACCGGCTGGCAGCGGGCCCGAAGAAGGCCTTCTCGCGCAGCTCACGCGCGTCGTCCACACCACCGTGCGAAGCGGCGTCGATCTCGATGACGTCGATCGATCCCGGGCCGTTGCGCGCCAGGTCCTGGCACGACTGGCACTCGCCGCAGGGCGTCGGCGTGGGGCCCTGTTCGCAGTTCAGGCAGCGGGCCAGGATGCGCGCGCTCGTCGTCTTGCCGCACCCGCGCGGCCCGCTGAACAGGTACGCGTGATTGACCCGGTTGTTCCGCAGCGCCTGCTGCAGCGGGTCGGTTACATGCTCCTGCCCGATGACCTCGGCGAACGACTCCGGGCGATAGCGGCGGTACAGCGCGAGAGACGACACGCATACGAGGTTATAGGCGCCCACTGACATCGCGGGCCGCCCGGATGCCGAGACGAGCGCCGGACGAAACCTAAGCGTCTCTTGACGGCCGTTTCACAGAAACCGAGCACCCCTCATGATTAAGTTGAAAGCTCAAATACAACAGCAAACGCACAGTGCCCCTGCAGCCCCTCTCTCCACACCCCCACATCCCCCCCACACCCCCCACATCCCGCAAGGACACTCATGCCCCTCTACTTCATTCGCCATGGCGAGTCCCAGGCGAACGAGCAGAACCGGTTCGCCGGACGGCTGGACGCCCCGCTCACCACGCTCGGACGCCGCCAGGCCGAGCAGACGGCCGACCGGGTCGCCGCCCTCGCGGCGAACGGCATACGCATCGACGAAGTGCACACGTCCACCCTCCGCCGCGCCCAGGAGACCGCCGGAACGATCATCGACCGGCTGCCCGAGCCGCCCGACCGGGTCACGGTCGACGAGGCCCTCATAGAACGCGACTTCGGCATCTACAGCGGTCGTAACAAGAGCCTGGTGAAGAAGACCATCGGCTTCGCCGGCTACACCGAGGCGTTCCACTCCCCGACCGGACGGCCACCGGGTGGCGAGACCTGGACCGAGATGTACGCGCGCGTGGCCGCGTACTACGACGACGTGCTCCTCCCGGCCTCCCAGGCGGGACGTACCGTCCTCGTCGTCGCCCACAAATACATCGTGGAGATGTTCGCGCTGGTCGTCGCGGGCGCCCGCCCCGAGTCGTACCGCGACTTCAAGATCCCCAACGCCCGCCCGCTCTCCGAGGACGACCTGCGCCGCGCGGTCGCGGCCCCGGCAGCGGCCGGCCTGCTGAACGACCTCGGCGAGATCGTCGAGATCCGCCTCCCGCTGCTTATCGCCGCAGCGGCCGGGGCGGGGACGGCCGCCCAACTCGCCCTGGGCGTGCACGTGCCCGCCTGGGTGTTCACCCTGACCCTGACTGCCCTGCTCTCGGTCGGCTCCTTCTTCGCCATGCTGCGCGTCAACCCGCACACCCTGCGCCGCCCACTGGCAAGCCTCCACACGGCCTGGCCCCTGCTCCTCCCCCGCCTCGCCCTGGGCCTGACCCTCCTCTGGGCGGGCCACTCCCTCCCCCTGGAACTCGCCGGCCTCTTCCTCCTGCTCCCCCCGGCCCTCGTGGTCCCGACCCTCTCGCTCCTCTGGGGAGGCGACTACTTCTTCGCCGTACGACACACAGTCGCCGCCTCACTGGCCCTCCCGGTGCTGCTGCTGGCGGGTCTGGCGCTCCCGGTGATGCTGCCGGGCGGCGTGGCACAGGCCCACACCCTCACCACCCTCGAACCGGCGCTGCTCACCTACGCGGCCGTACTGCTCGCCGCCCTCGTGCTGCCCGGCGCGGGCGCCCAAGCCCTGCGCCGGCGCGACCCGATCCGCGCGGGCGCCCTCAGCACCAACTGGAACTGGCTGGGCGGCCTCGCCCTGATCCCGCTGGCGGGCCTCGCCACGTTCGCACTGACCCCACCGACGGGCCTGACGGCAGCGCTCGCCGCTCACCTGCTGCTGACGACGACCATCACCGCCGCAGCCCTGACAGCCCTCCGAGGGCTGACGGCTCTCTTCCTCCGCCTGCGCCCGCACGACACCGGCCTCGGCCGCGACATGTTCATCACGCAGAACACGCCCAACGTCTTCCTGTGGCTCGCGATGACCGCGGTCCTCGCCCCCACGACCGGCCACCACCCCTCGGTCATCGGCCTGGGCGTCGCACTCGTCTTCTTCCTGGCCGTCTACGTCGACGAGCGGATCTTCCTCCGGGCACATAGCCGCGAGCTGTCCCCCACGGCGGCACCGCAGGCACCGCAGGCATCGGCGGGATCGGCGGGATCGGAGACATCCGGGGAACACAAGACCCCCCACGCACCCGCCAGAGCCGACCTACCCTTGCTGCCTTCCGGCCCTGGGGGAGTTCAGTCAGATAGCGCCGCGTGAGGGGCTGAGGCCCAGCTTACCCGATCGCCGGGCGCCCGAACGAGTTCGCTAGCACCCTCCAACGTCATGTAATGTTTCCGGCGGAGGATTCGCCTAGAGGCCTAGGGCGCACGCTTGGAAAGCGTGTTGGGGGCAACCCCTCACGAGTTCGAATCTCGTATCCTCCGCCAGAAGGGGTCTGACCTGCGACTTAGCAGGTTAGGCCCCTCTCTCGTTGGTGCTGCGACTGACCATGCAGACCCCGCTACGCAAGACGCTTGGGTGACAGGCACTTGTCTAGCGGGACGGACACAGGAGTCAGTCACCGTGACCACAGCAGCCAGGAAGAGCCCTCTCCGGACACAGCAGCGGACGGCAGGGGTTGACCCTGCCTCCACCCCATCTCTCCCCGCACCCCGAGTAGTAAGAGCTGTGAAGGGTGCCGAGGATGCTCGGCTGGCACAGATCAGTGAGCTTGAGCTTCACCTGTCGACCACCACCAACAGGCAGGGCAGGCCATTCCAGCGGCGCACGATCAACGCCTACAAGTACGCCGCCACTCAGCTCCATCACTGGCTCACCGCACAGAAGACGGCAGGGGACTTCTCCTCCGTCGACACAGCCACCCTGAACAAGTTCTTCCGCTGGTACTACCAGACCCACGACGTACCCAAGAGCCAGGACGGCAAGGGCGGTTACACAGGCGGGACCAACACGGTTCAGCGGAATCTCAGGGCGTTGTTCTCCTACCTCTCCGAGGAGTACGACACAGCAGACCCGTACAGGGATCCCAAGCTCCAGAGGTACGCCACTCCACCCATGGGTAAGCCCAAGACACTCAGCACTGACTTCGTGTCGGACATGCTGAAGGCAACCGGCAACGGCTCACCCAAGGTTCGCGACTTCCAGACAGTGAGGGATCACGCGATCATCCGTGTTCTCACCGAGGGTCTGAGGTCTGATGAGTTGCTCAATCTCAGGGTTCAGGATCTAGACCTTGCCGGGGGAACTCTCGTAGTGGTCCCGATCAAGATGGACCGCAACTCTCTGGACGGCCGAGTGATCCCTATCCAGCCGAAGACAGTGAAGGCTCTGTCTCGATGGCTTCGGGTCAGGGCTACACACAAGCTGGCCGACAAGACGGATTGGCTGTGGCTGGGCACAAGGAACAGGAGCAAGCTCCTCTACGCCGGACTGCACCGGCTCACGAAGAAGTGGGCGGAGGAAGCTGGTTATGACCCTGCCGCAGTCTCCCCGCATTCGTTCTGCCACACATGGGCAGATGACCTGAAAGCGGCAGGAGTCTCGGGCGAACACATCATGGCTGTGCGGGGATGGAAGAGTCCGGCGATGCTCCGACGGTATGGGGCAGACATGGCCAGCAAGAGGGCTGTAGACGCTGTGCACGCATTGGGGGACCGGTACTGACCTAGCCGCACTTCCCCCGCTTGAGAGGGCCCCTGGCAGCGATGCCAGAGGGCCCTTTCTCATACCTGGGAAGTAGGTGGGTGAGAGTTTCCGTCATACCTGAGGATGATCTTCGCCCCATTTTCGGATCCCTGCCTGACAAGGTGCTCTTCCGTCACCCTACTCCATAGGTGGAGGGTTGCTCGGACCCCCTCAAGACGGCTGGTCTCCGTCGGTGTGTGGTTGAAGGGCTCGGTGCCTATGGTGCCGGGCCCCTCTTCTTTGGCTCACACCTGGACCAACACCCAAGACCCGGGACCGAACGCCGCGATGTCAGTCGCTCCACATAGAATGTGGAACTGAAGAAGTTCACCGGACTCCAGGAAACATCTGACACCCCCTGACGCTGTCCGGCTTCTTGTTCCACACCGAGTCTCGGGTACTCGTTTTCGCGACTGACCACCCATGCCGTGGCACCACCCATACTCCGGCCCTGACGGCACCCTCTTTTTTTGCCCAGGGGTCCCCACCTTTCCCGCCGAGGGATTCGTCTATCCAAAGGTCCCCACCTATCAGGCAGGGCACTAGGCCCTGCCGTACCACCACTGACCGCGAAGGAGATAGCTATGTCCAAGCGCCACTACGTAATGCAGCCAGACCACTCATACAAGTGCGTGTCATGCCGACAGGAGTTCATCACCCGAGAAGAGCTGGGCAGCCACTACAACCTCAGGGGTAAGTGCAAGCATCCCATAGGAATGGGTCTGCCTCTCGACATTGATGTGAGCCACTACAGGTGGACCAGCAATAAGCCCGAGAAGGGGTCTATACGCCTCTCTAAGGCAGCGCGAGACCGAGCGGATGCAGATCATCACCAGCATTACAACGGGGCCCCACAGAGCCACTGAAGGCTTTCTAGGGCCGGGAATGACCCGGCCCCCACACCACCATTAAGGAGACCAACCAATGCAGTGCGTAGACACCGAGTGCACCCAGGAAGGCCAGCCGTACGAGATTGGCGGAGTGCATCTCATCATGTGCCAGTACCACCGCTATCAGCTTGCCACTAAGAGCAAGGAGCGGGCGAGGAAGGTGATAGCTGAACTGGACGCTATCGGCGCCATCACGCATCACACGGAAGGTTGGACCTACGTCGTCCGCATGGCAAATGGCATGGTCAAGATTGGCACCACTAAGAAGAGTGACCTAGAGCGATTCCAGAGGCTGAGCCGAGACAAGAATGGTGGAGTTCCCGTTCAGATGCTGGCAATCGTCAAGGGCGGTGAATCCCTGGAGTACCTGTTCCATGAGAAGTGGTTCAGCCTCAAGATTCCCGGACAGATGGAGGAGTTTCATCCTGACCCCGCTCTACTGCGTTGGGCTGAGGAGCTAGGCACTGATGACGGAGTAGACATCGACGGATACGAAGACTGGATGGCATACCGACACAACCGAAAAGACGCACCTGTCCCTGAGATGTTCGGGGATGTGGTGGAGCAGATAGCCGAGCTTCAGAAGTCTGAAGCTGAGTCCTTCTGGGAGTGACTAAGCAGTAGGGCCGGGGGCATGCCCGGCCCATCCATTCGAGACAACAAGGAGAACCGATGGCAAGCATCGGAAGTAAGGAAGCTAAGGGAGTCCTGTCCCAGCTAATGCAGCGGGCCGAAAGAGGAGAGACCATTCGCATCACCAAGTACGGACGAGACGCAGTGGTGATGATCTCGGCAGAGCGATACGACCGACTTACACGCAACCTCATGGAAGACAACTGAGACGCGAGGAGGAAACGCATGGCATACCGCAAGAGGCAGACACTTACCCCAAGCATTGTCACAGTGCTGGAAACGATGGCTCCGAAGGTGTGGGTGACTCCAGACAGGAAGGTCTTCCATAACGGGGACGACGACCTGAGGGAGGAGATAGCAGCAAACATCGAACGGGGAAGAGAGATAGGGGCTAGGAAGTCAGCCCTGTTCTTCCTCGCCGTACTGCTGACCGCTATGGAGCGTGGCACCTTCACCCCCGCCGATATCCAGAAGCTAGACCACATGGGGCAGGGCAACGCTACCTATCTACTGGAGAAGCTGAAGGAGAACGAGAGTGACTGAGCAGATCACGGAACTGTGGGATGAGTACCTGGGGCAGGGCGGTGAAGCCCTGCCACTACTGAAGGTCTTGGTGGACAACGCTTGGGATTCCTTGAGTGGAGACGACATAGCCGAGCTTCAGAGATTCCTGAGCTACTGAAATGGGAACCCCGAGCCGGCTGGCCCTTTCAGAATGACGAGCAACTGATTGTTCTTGGTGAGGGGCCGGATATTACCGGCCCCCTGCCATGGATGCTCAGGCATTCAGAACCAAGCCTCCCAAGAACACCGACACCGATTGGCTGAGGGCTATGGATCACACGACCCACCGACGTGCACACCACACCGAATGGAGATATCAGCATGAGCGAGTACGGATACGAGGAGTACCAGGCCGAAGACATTCCCGACTGGAGCGGAGACAGCTGGGGGTGGGGAGAGATGATGCAGGCCGCCGACACTGAGGAGGACTTCATCATCCGAGACATTGCATCCGCCGAGACCACAGCCCTTGTGGGTAAGAGCGTCATCGGTAAGAGCTGGATGGTCTCCCACATCATCGCTTGCTCTCAGACCGGAGAGAAGGTGTTCGGTGAGATCGAGATGGCAGACCGAGACTGGAAGGTCGCAATCCTCGGCACCGACAATAAGCCGCACAAGGAGTACGGCAAGCGAATCCGTACAGCCATCCCGGTCGGCATGACCCCCAATCTCCGAACCTTCGACCTTCCGGTTATGGATGCCGAGTGGAAGTGGAAGTCCCTGCACAAGACCCTGGTGGCCAACGGATTCAACCTGGTGGTTATCGACTCCTACACCCAGTCGGTTGGAGAGTTCAACGACAACGAGCGAGTGACCCGATACTTCAACGGGCTGGAACTGTTGGTTAAGTCTGGCATCGCCGTCTTCATCGTTGCCCATGAATCCGAGAAGGGACGTGGCGGCACTGGTGCACTCGGCTCCAGCCTGTTCAAGCAGAAGGTTCGTTCCCACATCACGGTGACCAAACAGAGTCGCGGAAAGGTGAAGCTGTTCATCGAGAACAACGCCAGCGAGGAACACCAGTACATCCACCTGAAGGCTGGGGTCGGCGCCCGATACACCATCGAGGACCGGTACACCGAGAGCGAGTACGAGGCACGCAGGGCTAAGGGCTCACGAGAGAACAAGGCGCAGCAGCAGGAGAAGCAGAAGCGAGACGCCGCCACCCTCGACCGCAACAAGGAGATGGCTCAGTTCGTGGTCGAGTTCTACAAGAGCCAGGCCAAGACTCCATCGAAGACTGCTGCGGCCAACGCCCTGGCCGATAAGTTCGAGGGAACCAAGGTGAACACTCACAAGGTTGCACTGTCCGGCTCCCAAGGCTTCGGCTCGATGCTGGTGTGGGATGCCAGCGGTAGGCCGAGCCTGAAGCAACAGGACTGAGCCGCAGGGAGGGGGATGCCAGGGATGTTATTAATTATCCCCTCCCCCTTATATATCCCCCTCCCCACATAACTAATAACGATGGGAACGCTCCGCTCCGGGCAATGGCCCTGCGCTGCGCTAGATGGCGGGGAGATGAAGAGGGCGGGGAAGGAAGGGCGTAGCGTCAAGCGAAGTCCTTCCGTACAACCTCGGCGGGGGAAGAAGGGTGGAGCGTCAAGCGGAACCCTTCGTCAGTACGGTGCTCCGGCATGGGCCTGCGCACCTACCAGTTGGCGGGGAGAAATGGTATGGGCGACGACGGGCAACCGGAGGAGGAGCCCCGTACTCCTGTAGTTGTGGGTAACTACTCACAGGGTGAGATTCATTGCCACCCAGAGTCTTCCATCGCTGTACGTGAGTCTCCGGGCTACGGCCCTGCGCCTCACTTCCTCCCCACTTCAGGACGAAGCGTCTAGCGGAGTCCGTAACAGGGTGGCTGTTCTGGGATTCCCTCCCACTCATTCCTCCCCGCTGTACGGGAGTCTTCGGCAAGGGCCTCAGCCTCCCTCACCCATTCTTTCCCCCGCCTCAGGGACGCAGGCTCTTGCCGGAGTCCCCATCACTTGTCACTGACCATCGAGAGTCTTCGGGCAATGGCCCTCAGCCTCTCCTCTCCCCGCCACTCATTCAGGGCTGGCTACGACGCCAGCCCGTACTTGTTACTACTTAGGAGACCAACCAATGAAGATGACCGAGACTTCCAAACTCACCATTCAGACTGAGACCACAAGTGAACTCAAGTCCATCATCAGAACGAGAAGGCTAGTCGACTCGATGATGTGGACTATCGCAGCAGGAGCAATACTCTTCTCGCTTATGACGGGATCACCTCTAGTCTCTGCTCACTCGCACTGGGCATGGACTGGATGGATCCTTCCTCTCCTCGTTGATGCTGCTCTAGTTCTCTCACTCTCCGCTGATTCCATCCTCAGTAGACATGGAGTCCACTCCGGTCACTGGCCTACCGCTTTCAGGTGGATCACAGGAGTCGCATCACTGTTCTTGAACTGTTGGAGTTCACTTTCCTCCGGTGACTGGGTTGGTGTGGCAGTGCACTCGATAGCCCCGGTAGTGCTGATCTGTGCTGCTGAGGTTGCTCCTGTGTACCGGAGGAAGTTCCATGAGATTGAACTCTCCTTGAGTGATCAGGTGCAGGAGTTCACAGTCACTAGAGCAGTCTCGAAGAAGAAGACTGTAGCGAAGGACTCCACTCCACTCACCACTAACCAGCAGGCAATCAGGGATGGATTCCTGGCGGGGAAGAAGGCAGGGGTACTGGCAGAGGAGATTGGAGTCAGCCCCTCGTACGTCTACACCCAGTACAGGAAGATGAAGGATGAACTCGACCTCACTGCATGAGAAAGGGCCGGGTCATCCCCGGCCCCTCATCACTCCATCTCTTCTAAGAGGTTCTGGTCTCTTTCCTTGCTTCCCGATAGTGACCCCATAGAACCTCTGCCTCCCCGCATCTCCCACCTGTCTCTCTGCACTCCTCACACTTCACAGCGTGATCCACGAAGGCCCCGTAGGTGTTCATCACCTTGTCAGTCAGCCGGGGTACTCGCGCCGGAACCTTGGCCCTCACTCTTGCCTCATCCGCCATGCCCGCATCGTGGCTACCCATACAGGTCGGATCTGGCCAGGACTCAAGACAGTTGGGACGTCCAGGGCTACCCTCTGAAGACGTCCTAGATGTCCATGGGGGAGACCTTGAACACTGCCCTACGATCAGCTATGGAGTCAGCTGGTCTGTCACCGAGGAAGCTGGCCCTGAAGGTGGGGGTGTCGGGGAAGACGGTAGAGCGGTGGATCAATGACTCTGAGCTAGTCCCCCACCCAAGGAATCGTGAGGATGCCTGCAAAGCACTGGGAGTGGACGAGGAAATGATCTGGCCCAAGGCAGTGAAGGAAAGGATTAAGACGGGCGGGGACAGGGAGATTGTTCAGAGCTACCCATACCGTTCTGCCTGTCCTTCAACGGTTTGGTCAGAACTGACGGAGAACTCCACCGAGGAACTGTTCTTCTCCGGATACACGAACTACTTCCTGTGGACCACTATCCCCGACTTCTCCGGCCTCCTACGTAGGAAAGCACACGAGGGTTGCCGCATCAGGTTCCTGACTGGTGATCCCAACGGAGAAGTCACAAGGCAGAGGGAAGCCATCGAGGACGTAGCCCTTACGGTATCCACCCGCATTCGAATGACCCTGGAGAGCCTGAAGAAGCTAGAGGGAGTGGAGGGTATTGAGTCTCGCTTCTCCTCCGCTCAAGACGCAGTGAACCACGTATCCCTGTCGGTATTCCGTTTCGACAGCGAAGCCCTGGTTACACCCCACCTGGCTAGGCTGGTTGGCCACGACTCCCCGCTACTCCACCTCCGCTCCATGGGTGAGGGTGGGATGTTCTCCCGATTCTCTGAGCACGCAGAGGAACTGTGGTCCAGGGGTGTTCCTGTAGAGCAGCAGAACCATGGATAGGGGCCGGGGACTTCCCGGCCCTTCTCGGTCCAGCGGGGAGAAGCAGAACGACTCTTACGCGTGAGCCTTCCTGTACTGCTCCCGGAAGTACTCGGGAACCCTTCCACGATCAGACAACGGCTTGCCATCGGGGTCCTTGACGCCGTTCTCCAGAACCCACGCCCGAACCGTTGCAGCGTCCAGACCAGCATCCTTCTTCTTCGGTGTGGCCTTGATGGTCCCGGCCTTCACCTTGAACTCCTCCTTAAGGTACGGGGCCAGGAGCTTGGCCAACTCACCCTTCTCAGTCTCAAGAAGGTCGATTGTGTATGCCTGACCATCCCATGAGAAGGAGACTTCTTCAGCCCCTTCCTCACCCGAGAGGTCAGAGATGATGACTGTCTTACGTGCCATGCTTCGCTCCTCTAAACTTAGATTGCCGTGAGGGTAGCAGGCATCGTGTCGGAGTGGGCTGCAAGAGGCTCTAAGCACGAAGAAACAAAGGCCAGCACAACCTAAGCGTTGCTTGCCCTGAGTTATTTCCCGGTACGGAGAGTAAGGGACTATGACATGTATGCCGTCAAGGGTTCCGGTCAAGTACCACTAGGGGTGTCATGGGTCCCATCTAGGAGTCCCTGTACGTCAAGTTCTATGGCACATTTCTGAGGGGTCTCACTCCCTCCCTCCCAGCGGCCATTAAATAACCCCCGGTCCGGATTCCCTATCTGCCCCGGTATGGATTTCGCCTGGCAATGCCCGGTCGAGTCCACCCAGGAATGCGGGGAGGAATGCAGCAGGAAAGCGAGAGATCAGGCCAGCCGAGTGAATGTGTATTACCTAGGGCGAGACCTGTGCATTCATTACCGACGCTGGGCACTCATCGACCATTCCCCATGCCTGCCTGCCACTCATCCCCCGCTCAGTCCTTGACCTAGCTTGACGGCCCTGTGTAGCTCTCTACCGGCCTCGCACCCCCTCTCTGGACCATCACCCCAGGGACTTCATGAACGGCGCTCACAGAGGCATACAGGGCTTCGATACCTGAGCAGTGGTGATCCGTACGGCTGGCACCGTGGCCAGCCGACACCAGGGAGCGGGGGTGAGCCTGGCTAGACAAGACGCCTTGACTTCACGAGAACCGCTTGACTAGGGCGTTGTCCCTGGTCACAGTGGGTGTGTCGCAGCTTCTAGGTGAACTGATTGGAAAGCGTGTTGGGGGCAACCCCTCACGAGTTCGAATCTCGTATCCTCCGCCAGTGCCTCACCGGGCACGATGTCGAAGGGCCCCACCGTTCGCGGTGGGGCCCTTCGGCGTGTTGTGATCTCAGTTGGCGCGATCGGAGGGGATTGGACCTCCGAGAACCGGATCGCGGTGGAGCGATGTCTCAGTAGGAGATGACGATCTTGCCGAACCGCTCGTTCCGGGTCAGGTCGGTGAAGGCCGTGCGGAACTGGCCGATGTCGTAGGCCTCTTCCACCACGGGTGTGATCGCTCCGTTGACGACCATGTCCAGGATGCGGGTCTGCGCCATGGCCGAGGAGTGGGGGACGTAGACGAACGGCGCCTTCCTCCTGCTGAACAGGGACGCGATCATGCCCGCGGGGTCCTTGTGCGGATTGACGTTGACGAAGGTCCCCGTCCGGGACAGCTTCTTCGTCACCTGGCCAAAGCGCAGCCGCCCGGAGAGGTCGAAGACGATGTCGTAGATGCCGGTCAGGTCCTCGAAGGACGTGTCGCGGTAGGAGTGGACGGTCGTCGCGCCGAGTTCCTTCAGCCGCGGCGCAGAGTTTCTGCCACCGATCGCGGTGACGTCGGCGCCCAGGGCGGCGGCGATCTGCACGGCGTATACGCCCACTCCACCGCTCGCGCCGACGACGAAGACGTTGCCCCCACCGCGGGACGCGACTGTGCGCAGCCGGGCGACACCGACTCCTGATCGGCCCGTCGCATGAGCCCAGATGCAGCCCCTGCCCAGGGAGAACACGGGGCACCCTGCCCTCGGCTCTAGTCTCATTCACCCCCGTCCAGCGCCGCCCAAGAGCGCGCCCACCACCCACTCCGCGCCAGGTCAGAACACGCCCGCCCCCCCACCGAACGTCGGGACGAAGACTTGGAAAGCGTGTTGGAGGCAACCCCTCACGAGTTCGAATCTCATATCTTCTGCAACCGGCCGGCGCATACCCCCGCGACTTCCGACGAGCAGTCTGCGCCAACCTGCACTGCGGAGGGCCTACGGAACTTGGCGGTAGATGTCGCGGCGGTTGCCGACGGCCAAGACCCACACAATCAGCTGACCGTCCTCAACGGTGTAGACGACGCGATAGTCGCCAACCCTGAGCCGCCAGCGGGCGCTGTGCCCCTGGAGGGCCTTGACGTCGAACGACGTGGAGTCCCCCACGTCCATCGCCTTCTGGAGTTCGGCGAGGCGGTACAGAATGCGCAGGGCGTCCGGGCGCGGGATCTTGAGCATGTCCCGCTGGGCGTGCGGCGCGAAGCGCGTGACGTACCCCATGAGGTCAGCCCTGATGAGAGCGCAGCAAGGCGGCCATCTCTTCGAGCGAGACCGACCCCTCCGTACCCTCAGACTCAGCTTCGTCGGCCAGCTGGTTGAGCCACGCCTCTTCGGCATTCTCCGCGATCTCACGCAGGCGCTGATATTCCTGGATGTCGATCACTACGGCTTCCTGCTTGCCACGCCGAGTGATGATCGTCGGGGTTTCCTCCCGACGTGCGCGATCGATGACGTCAGCGAGGTGACTGCGGACATCGGCCATGGATTCGACCACCGGTTCACTCATGTCATGAATGTAGCAGATGTACATGAAGATGATGGAGGCAATCCCGAGCCACGCGACGTGCGCCACCCGGACCCCTGCCCCTTTCAAGAGAGGGCGATCTCACCGAACCCCCGGACGAACATTCGGAAAGCGTGTCGACAAGGCCCCACCGTTCGCGGTCGGGAGCCTTGGCAATCTCGGCCACGTCGGCGGGGACGCGCCCGCGCGGTACCGCCTCAGCGAGGGCTGCCAGGAGGGCGTAGTGAGCATGCTGAGCGATGTCGGCCCAACCATCCCAATACCCCCGCCCCCCGACGCCCCCTCTGCCTGTCCAGCATCTTGTATCGCCAACTTGACACAAGATGCGGTGTCCGCCATCTTGTACTCGACATTTGATACAAGGGCGCCACGACGGGGGACCACCATGCTCGACACCGCCTTGCCCGGCCCGCACCGACGCGCTCGCCCCGCTTCGTTCGCCCGATGGGGCGGTCTCGTGCTCGGCACCGCGCTGGCCTGGGGGATCGCCCAGAGCGACCGCCTGGGGCTCGGAATCCTCCACGCCATCCCGGTCTTCGGTATCTGCACCGTGGCGGGCGTCCTGGCCGCAGACGCCCTGATCCCCAAGCGACAGGGGCCAGTACGCCAGGCGGGCCTCACTCCGCGCCGTATCCGCGACTTCCTCCCGATCCGCTTCGCCACACTTCTGGCCACCCAGGCCGCTGTGCTCATCACCCTGCTCACGGCCGCCGCGATCACCGCGTCCGCGGACGACATGGGCCGGGCGAGCCGCTCACTCAGCGCGGCCTGCGGCGGGCTGACCGAGTCACACGGCCCCTGGCCCGGCCTCTTCTACAGCGCCCCGATCTTTGGCGCCCTCGGGGTCGGCAGCACCGCCTGCGGCTACGCCCTGTACCGCATCACGAGGCGACCGGCCCCCGACGGGGACTCGGCGCTGCTCGCCGCCGACGAAGAACAGCGCCGAGACCGGGCGCTCGCGGTGACGGCCGCGTGGGGACTATTGGTTTCCGCTCCGCTCGCCGGCGCAGCGTTCTTCGCATCAGGTGCACTGCGCTCGCTCTCCTGCCTCGGACCCGCGCCCCACGCCGTCGGCTGGGCCCTGCTGCCGGTCGCGGCGACGGCCGGCTGCACGGCCGCGTGGTCTGTGTTCGTCCTTGCCGCCCCGCTCTCCGTCCCCCGGAGGCAGCCATGACCCGCCCGACCGTACGTGTGGACACGACCAGCCCGGTCCCTCCGTACGAGCAGATACGGGCCCAACTTGCCGCGCTCATCGGCGGCGGACACCTCCCGGAGGACGAACGGCTCCCCACCGTCCGCCAGCTCGCCGCCGACCTCGGCCTGGCCACCGGTACCGTGGCCCGCGCCTACAAGGAGCTGGAGGCCGCGGCCCTCATCCGCACCAAACGCGGAGCCGGCACCCGGGTCGCTGCCGTACCCAGGGCCGCTCATCCCGACACCGCTCGGCTCACCCAGCTCGCTCGCGAATACGTCGCTGCCGCCCGCGCGACCGGTGCCGACGAGACAGCCGTCCTCGCCGCAGTACGAGCCGCACTGGACTGAACCGACTCGCCCGAGAGGAACGGCCCGAAGACCGAGAAACCCCACTCCTCAGCGTCGCCGATGCGTCGACCGATGATTGAGCTCGGTCCAGCACGCACCAACACCCCGCGAGATTGGCCGTCCACTTGATCGGTCAGTCCGCGGATCCTGACCAGTCAGGCCACTTGAGGAAGGGCCAGGGCCGACAGTCGGGGTGAAGGCGCGGCAGAAACGTTCGGCTCGACAAACGGTTCCCCGGTTGCAGTTCTGGTTGCATTCACCCCCGTTCAGCACCGTCCAACACCTGCCTTCAGCTCCACTCCGGCCTGGCTCCAGGTCTGCCCATGCGCCAGGACAACGACGCGGCACTCGGCAGCATCAACAGCGCTCTGCGTCACCTGCCCTCGCTGGGCACCGCGGCAGCCACAAGCTCCTGCACGAGCAGTGCCTCGGCAAGCGCGACATCAGCGTCGAAGGCCGGCTACGTGCCGGCCTCGACACCGAGTACCGGTGCCCACTGGAAGAGCGGGAAGCCGAACCAGACAAAGGACACGCCGAACTCCCGAGAGACAAGCCGCGCCACGGCAGTACGGGCCGTGGAACTTGTCGCCGTGTTCACCGCAGCGCAGGAAGCAGCCAGACGTGTGCCCGTAGCAGGGGCCGCAGCCGGTTCCGGTGGACCGACCTAGCTTTGCCACCGCAGGCCGAACGCCACCTGTCGACTGCCGCTACTTATAGCCCGCATATTGTCGTGCCGCCAAACATAGTTCACTCGATGGGGCTGGATCCCAGCCGAAATCCCCGAAGTGCACCTGCCGCGCCTCATGATTTTTCATAGGCGCAATCTGGCGACGCGAGAGGAAAACCATGCGCGATGTCTTCACTCTCATCACGGAACAAGTTCTGCGTGACAGCGGCGGGGAGCCCATCTGTGCGCATGTCGGCGATGTTCAAGTGTGTGCAATCAAGAGCCACCCCACATATCAGGTGTTGCGCGATAAAGTTCGACTTGGCCGATCGAAATCCGTAGCTAGCTTGCGCCTCTGGGAGTCGGTCTGCACTCTTGCAAGAGAAAGCAACCATCAGGAGCGGGAGAAATGGTTGATGATCCTGTTGGATCTACTGACTCCATACTTCGGGGGATGGTCGAAAGAGTTGGCGCGAAAATGGCATTACGAGGTCTCTGACATCAGGTCTGCCATGGTAGAGGGCACTCTGGAGGCATGGTTTTCCATGACAGGTGGCACGCCTTCCAAGAAACTCCTGGATACCATGATGACTCGCGCGTTCACCGGCGCTCGCGGCCTGGTGGAAGCCGGAAGTTCGGAAACGTGTGCGGCAAGTGCGGAGTATTTGATTGCCGATGCCGTGCAGAAGGAAGATTCTACGCTGCTCGCATCGTCAATCATTGACGTCGGCACGGTGCAGGATCCGGATGCCAACGAGAGAATTCGCGGCGAGCGCACAGGAGCCCTACTGCAACGAATGGGAGCCATGGACCATGCCAAGATCCTCCATGATAAACTCCGCAGCGGTCGCCGTGATGAGGCAGATGCCCCCTGCATCACTCCCGCGCAGGTGGGGCGATCCTGGGTGGACGGGAAGAATCTTTACTATCGAATTTCCGACATCCTGCCGCAGTATATTGGCTTCAGCGAGGCGGCCAATACTATTGGCCTATCAGAATCCCAAGCATCAAGGATGGCCAGGAAAGGCTCCCTCCCCTTCAGAGTACTCTGGATTGGCAATAGCCGGGTCGTCTCGGTCAAGTCACTTATGCTCATCCTGGACATCCAGGATTCCATCGTGCATCCCGACGATGTGGAGAACGGAGCTTCTCATGTCGGCGGAGAATAGAAAATCGACGAATAATTTCATTGCTCGACGGACAAGCCAGGGCAGTGCCTGACACAGATCTTCTACTGCCGGGTCTCCGCGTCGGGCACGGCCCGGGGCGAGGCGCAGCGCGGCGCGGCGCGCCGCGGCTGCGCATGCTCCGGGATCTGTCTTCGTGCGGCACCCGCGGATCATGGAACTGCACCATCCTTGAACCGGGCAAGCCCTCCAGTGGTACGGGCCGACATACGGCAAGTAGGTCAGCAGTGGTTGCAGTTCTGGTTGCGTTCCCCGGCTTACGACATCATTCAGAAGCTCCACCTGAGTCGGCTGCGCCGCAGGTCAGAACGCTCCCGCACATCCCCGTACCCCCAGACGAACCTTTGGAAAGCGCCGGGCACGATGTCGAAGGGCCCCACCGTTTGCGGTGGGGCCCTTCGGCGTGCGGTTCAGTTCAAGTGGTGGGTGTCGTTGAGGGTCTGCACCGTGGCTGTGCCGTTCTCGGCGTACGTCACCGTCGACAGGGAGGCCGCTGCGAGTTCCATGTGGAACAAGCTGTGTGGTGGGGCTTGGAGAGCTAGGCGGATCAGGGTTCTGAGTGGTCCGACGTGGGAGACGACCAGAACCGTGGCGCCGGGGTACTGGGCGAGGAGGCCGTCTCGTACGGCGGCGGCCCGGCGGGTGACCTGTTGCATGGCCTCGCCCGCGCCCGACGGGGGACTCTCGGGCGAGGCGAACCATGCGTCCAGGTCGTCCGGGTAGCGTTCGCGGACTTCGGTGAAGGTCAGGCCTTCCCAGGCGCCGAAGTCCGCTTCCCGCAGGTCCCGGTCGACCCGGACGCCCAGACCGAGGCGCGCGGCCGCGGAATGGGCGGTCTCCTGGCAGCGCCGCATCGGTGACGTGACGATCGCCGCGATGTCGCCGCGGTCGGCGAGGGCGTGTGCTGCCGCCTGGGCTTGGCGGCGTCCGGCCGGGGAGAGGCCCGGGTTGGATCCTCCGCTGCCGGAGAGCCGCCGCTCCGGGGTGAGCAGGGTTTCGCCGTGCCGTAGGAGTACGAGCGTCGTTGCGTCACTCACTCCGCGGTCTGCGCGAAGTGGTCCCGTACGGCGTCGGTCTGCTTCTCCATGACGTCGATGATGGCCTCGACCACGTTCAGGTCGGCGTCCTCTGCGATCTCCAGGGTCCGCGACCAGTCGAAGAAGCTGCGGGCCGGGTCGTTGGTGATGGGGAGTACGCGGATGGTGGCCTCGTACTTGGCGACACCGCTGGTGGGGGCGATGGCCCGGTAGGACTGGGTCTTGTTGATCTCGTCGCGGGCGGCGATCTCCTGTTGGACGAGGCGGCCGTTGAGCGTGAGCCTGAAGTCGTAGCGGGCCGGGACGGTGTCGACCGAGCCGCCCTCCACCCAGCTGACGTCCCGGTGGATGTCCAGGTCGCCCGGGGACACTATGTCCAGGATCTGCATGGCGTCGCGGACGGTCGTCCACACGGTGTCCGGGTCGGCGTCGAGGATGGTGGAGTGGTACATGGTGTGCTTGCGCTGGATCGTCGGCACGGCAGGTGCTCCTTCTTCTAGTCGGTGACGCGATCGGTCTTGGCGATGACGTGGTTGCCGAGGATCAGGTAGTCGATCTCGGTGCTCATGAAGCAGTTCAGGGCGTCGGTGGGCGTGCAGACGATGGGTTCGCCGGCGACGTTGAACGAGGTGTTGATCAGGCACGGGGTGTCGGTGAGTTCGGTGAACCTCCGCAGCAGCGCCGTGAGCCGTGGGGTTGCCTCGTCGGTCAGGGTCTGGATGCGGGAGGTGCCGTCCACGTGTACGGCGCCGGGGATGCGGTCCCTGTACTCGTCGCGGACCGGGAAGACGAACGTCATGTAGGGCGAGCTGGTCTTGCGGCCCATGTCGAAGATCTTCGGTGCCTGCTCCTCGAGGACGAGGGGGGCGAACGGGCGGAAGGGTTCTCGGTGCTTGACCCGGGTGTTGATGATGTCCTTGATGTCGGTGAAGCCGGGGTTGGCGAGGATGCTGCGATGCCCCAGTGCGCGTGGCCCGTGCTCGATGCGGCCTTCGAACCAGCCGATGACGACCTTCTTCGTCAGCAGCTTCGCCACTTGCTCGATGAGCTCGTCGTCGTCCAGGCGTGAGACGACGACGCGGCCGGTGAAGGCCTGGAGGGCCTCCTCGATCGCGGCCTCGTCGTAGGCCGGGCCCAGATAGGGGGTGACGGGTTCGGAGGCGGCGGCGCGGATGTCCGCAGGGGCGGTGTCGGGGTGGTTGAGCCAGGCGTGGGCCGCGGCTCCGATGGTGATGCCGGTGTCGGAGGCGCCGAAGCTGACCTGCATGTCCTCGAAGCGGGAGCCTTCGAACAGCGGGGTGTTGTTCAGGCAGTTCAGGGCGACGCCGCCTTCGAACAGCAGCCGGTTCAGGTCCGTCCTCTTCTCCAGGTGGCCGACCTGGTGGGCGGTGGCGACGTTCAGCATCTGCTGCGCCGCCGCTGCGACACGGGACGTGTATTCGAGGGTGTCCTCGAAGGGTCCGAAGTACTCCTCGAACAGGGCGTCGTGGCTGTGCAGGTTGTCGGTCTGGAGGGGCTTGGTGAAGCTGTAGCGGCCGTCGCCGTGCAGCCGTAGAAGGTTGTCCAGGAACGGGTTCGGCGTCGGCGGGGTGGCGTATCCGGCCAGGCCCATCACCTTGTACTCGTCGTTGTTGGGGACGAAGCCGAGGAAGCGGGTGATGGACGAGAACAGGGTGCCCATGGAGTAGTGGGCGCCGGTGACGGTGTCTTCGAAGACCGTGATCCGGCCGTCGCGGATCTCGCCCGTCAGGGTCGAGAAGCGTTCGGCGCGGCCGTCGCTCACGAGGAAGGCCGCGTCCTTCATGCCGGCCAGGTAGTAGCCGGTCGTGGCGTGGGCCAGGTGGTGCGGAACGAAGCGGACCTTGGCCGGGTCGGGGCGGTGTCCGGTGCGGGCTTCGAAGTCCGCGAGGATCGCTTCGGGGCTGACGACCTGGTCGTACAGGTCGGACATGTCGGCCATGAGGCCGGTCTTCGTGTCCTGCGGTGCCGACGAGGCGCGGATGGCGTCCAGGGTCTCCTCCAGGACCTGGGCGGACCAGTTCCAGGGGAAGGCGAACAGGTCTACGTCGTCGTACGTGATCCCGGCTTCCTTCAGGCACCAGTCGATCGCGTTCACGGGGAAGTCGGTGGTCTTTTTCTCCCTGTTGAGGCGTTCTTCCTCCACCGCGGCGACCAGGCGGCCGTCGATCAGCAGTGCGGCGGCGGCGTCGTGACCCAAGAGGTAATGCTTGTTGATGCCGGTCGCGCCGAGGCGTTCGGAGAAGAACTCCGACACCCGGCTGAAACCATTACATCCAAGAACAATCACGGCATTCCTAGCTGTTATGTGGCTACTTGGCGATCAGCAGGTCGCGGAGCTTCTCCCCGGCCGCGGGTGCCTGGCACAGGCCCGCGCCGGTGAATCCGGCCGCGTACAGGAAGCGGCGGGTGGGGTGTTCGCCGATGAAGGCGGTGTTGGTGGGGCTGGCGTCGAAATCACCGCTCCACGCGCGGTGCAGGCCGATGCCGTCCAGGGCGGGGAACAGGGTGCCGAGATGGCCGGCGATGCGGCCGAGCCAGGCTTCGCGTGTTTCGGCGTCCTTGGGTGCGCCCATGGCGAGGAGGATGCGGTCCTTCCATGAGCGGATCCGCAGGCCGGATGTGGCGTGCAGCGTCATGGGCAGCTCGCGGTGCGGGGCGGGCGGGATGTCCGTGAACAGCATCTCGATCGCGTGGGGTCTCATCGGCAGGTCGACCGACGCCATGGATGCCACCTCGCCGGACCAGGGCCCGGCCGTGCACACGATGCTGCCCGCCTTGATGCTGCCCTGCGGGGTGTGGACGGTGTTGTCGTCGTCGATCCGTGTGACGGGTGTGTGGGTGAACAGGCGGGCTCCGTGATTGCGGGCCGCGGCGGCGTAACCGCGGACGATGTCGAGGCCGTCCACGTGGTACGCCTCGGGCGACCAGGCGGCGGCCAGGACGGCGCGCTCGTTGATCAGCGGGTTGAGTCGGGCCGCTTCGCGGGCACTGATCAGGCCGACCTGGACGCCGGCGGCCTGCTGGGCCTGATGACCGGCTTCGAAATCGGCGATCTGCTGTTCGTCGGTGAACAGCGCCATGAACCCGAGCCGCTTCAGACCGAGGGGGGACCCGGTGTGGCGGGCGAAGTCGTGATAGGCGTTCAGGCTGCGCACGGCCATCTGCCCGGTGCCCGGGTTGCCGGGGAAGTAGGTGCGGACCATGCCCGCGGTGTGCGCGGACGCCCCGCCGCCGAGGCTTCCGCGTTCCAGCAGCACGGTGTTCACGCCGGCTTCGGCGAGGTGGTAGGCGGCTGAGGTGCCGATCACTCCCCCGCCGATGACGACGGCGTCGGCGCGGGCAGGCAGGGCGCTCAAGGTCATTCCGGGCATGGCTACGCGCCGACCGTGGCGACCTGCTGGCGCAGGTGGTCTCCGGTCTCCCACGGGTACAGCTGGAGGTTCCAGCCGCCGAGGCAGTTGATGTAGAGGGCCATCTGGCTGGTGACGGCGTAGAAGTCGGCACGGTCGAGGCGGTCGAGGACATCGAGGAAGCGCTGGGTGAACGCCCACAGCTTCTCCAGGCCGCAGTAGCCCAGGAACTCGGCGGGGACGCCGACCAGCAGGCGGGTCATGTGGACGAGGGCGTCCATGGGCATGTCCTGGACGGCGGCGCGGACGAGTCCGCCGTAGGCCGCGTAACCCAGGGGCCGGGTCTCGCCGTTGACGAACAGCAGGGTGGGCAGGACGGTGCCGAAGTTGCCTGCCTGGGAGGGGATGATGCCCTGGTGGAGGTCGTCCAGCTCGGCCGGGGGCGTGAGCCAGATCTTCTCGGTCTCGGCGACGATGTCGGCGATCAGGTGGCTGGCGGCCGTGTTGGTGGCGTGGAGCATCGGGATGCGGTGGCCGCCCGGCTCGCCCGCGCGGCGGACTTCGGCGACGATCTGCTTCTTCGTGGAGTAGACGGCGTCCCAGATCGCGGCCCCGGCTTCCAGCAGGGCGGGCATGTCCGCCTCACGAATCCGGCCTACGGGGGTGGCGGGCATCGGCTCGGTCAGGGTGCCGTACTTGATGCCCAGGTGCTGCAGTCCGGAGCAGAACACGGTGCCGTCGGGGGCCTCGCGCCGGTCGGGGATACGGGTGGCGTGGGGGGTGTGCAGCAGCGTGGGTATCGGCGCCACGTGGTAGAGGTGTTCGCCCGCGATGAGGGCGTGTCCCTGGAGGCTCCGGTAGGGCAAGGACTCCCACAGGGCGTCGGCGAGTGCCGGGTTGCGGTCGTCAAGGTCGGCGGTGACCGTGATGCCGAGGTCGGGCCAGGAGATCTCGATCTGACGGCCAGGCAGCTTCTCGGACAAGGCTTTCCCCGTTCGTTGGTTCGGCTTGTCCAAGGAGTTCATCGCCAACTGGCTTGTTCCAGACAGACGTTGAACGTATGAAACTCCGAGCGGCCCAAGATCCACAGTTCGTATGTTTCTACGGAACCGCAGCTCAGGTCGGCTGGTGCCGAAAACCAACTAGGCCCCCGGGCCGCTGAGTTCAGCAGCCCAGGGGCCTCGGTGAACCGGGTTTTTCAGTAGTCGATGCGGTCGGACTTGGCCAGCCACGCGTCGAACGGCGCCGTACGGTTCGGCATGTCCACGCGCTCGATCGCCATCGGCCACAGCTCCGCGGGCCTCTTCTCGAACAGGTCGTAGAACTTGCGGTCGTCGAAACCGGCCACCGCGGCGTCATCCCGGTCAGCGGCGAAGATGATCCGGTCGACTCGCGCCCACAGCGCGGAGGAAAGACACATCGGGCACGGCTCACACGAGGTGACCAGGACGCAGCCCTCGAGCGAGAAGGTGCCCAGCTTCTGGCAGGCGGCACGGATCGCGCTCACCTCGCCGTGCGCCGTGGGGTCCAGGTGCGAAGTGACCTTGTTGTTCCCGATCGCTACGATCTCGCCGTCCTTGGCGATCAGTGCGCCGAACGGCCCGCCGCCGTTCTGCACGCTGTTGGTGGCAAGGCCGATGGCCTCGTCCATCCAGGCGCGCTCGATCTCCTGGATGCTCGTTTCTTGGGTGTACGCGGTCACGGTCACTCCTTTTTGCACACGGTGGGGATTCCCCGTATCGGCGTCGTTCGCAAGTACACCCGCCGGGCCCCGTCGAGGGTCAGTCACCGAAACCATGAAGGAGTTGGCTGGCCGGCCGGCCACTCTTGGACATTCGCATGAATCCGGTCGAGAGTCAGTTCTCTTCGGTTTCGAAGGTGCGCAGCAGGTCGGCAGCGACGCTCACGGCGATGGTCGCGGGTTCCTTGCCGGTGATGTCGGCCAGCCCGATCGGGGTCTTGATCCGGTCGATGGTGGCTTCGTCGTGACCGCCCTCGGTGGCGAGGCGCTTGCGGAACCGTACCCACTTGGCCGCCGACCCGATCAGCCCGATGGAGCCGAGATGGGTGGTGCGCAGGGCGGCGTCGCACAGAGCGGCGTCCTCGGCGTGGTCATGGGTCATGATCAGGACGTGGGTGCCGCGCGGCAGCTCCTCAAGGACCTCCTCGGGAAGCAGCGGCGTGTGATGCGTGTGCACCTGCGCCACCGCGTCCGCCAGCACGTCGAGCCGCTCCTTGGTGAGGATGTCGGAGCGGCTGTCGATCAGATGGAGATCGAGGTCCTGACGTGCGAGGATGCGCGCCAGTTCAAGACCGACGTGCCCGACGCCGAAGATCGCCACCGCCCGTACGACCGGCAGCGGTTCGAGCAGCACCTGGACCGTGCCGCCGCAGCACTGCACGCCGTGCTGGTTGGTCACCTTGTCGTTCAGCGCGAAATCCATCAGCTCGGGCTCCGGCTTGGAGGCGGCGATCATCTCCCGGGCCCGGTCGATCGCGACGGCCTCGACATTGCCGCCACCGATCGAGCCCCACGTCTCGGTCCGCCCCACGACGAGTTTCGCGCCGGCGTCACGCGGGGCATGGCCGCGCACGGTCGCGACGGTCACCAGCACACCGGGCTCCCGGCGCGCTCGCAACCGTGCGACCGCGGCGACCCACGTCATGTCAGGCACCGCTCAGTGCTTCTGCGTCGGTTCGGACCCCGCCGCTTGCGGCGTGCCCGTTTCCGGCGTGGCCGTTGGCGGCAACCCCGTCGCGGGCGTGACCGTTGCCGGCGTGACCGTTCAGGGAGGCATCGCCCTGGCGGGCCTCCTGGATCGCCCAGTACACCGCCTCCGGCGTCGCGGGCGAGGCCAGATCGACACTCACCCCACTCGGCCCGAACGCGGCCGCGGCCTGCCGCAGCGCTTCCCGCACCGAGAACGCGAGCATCAGCGGAGGCTCACCCACGGCCTTGGAGCCGTAGACCGCGCCCTCCTCAGTGGCGTTCTCCAGCAGCGTGACGTTGAACTCCTGAGGCATCTCGGAGAAGCTCGGCAGCTTGTACGTGCTCGCCGCCTGGGTCTGCAGCCGTCCGCGGTGCGGCCCGTCGCCGGTGTCCCAGCGCAGGTCCTCCAACGTCAGCCAGCCCGCGCCCTGCACGAAGCCGCCCTCGACCTGACCGATGTCGATCATCGGGGAGAGGCTCTCGCCGACGTCGTGCACGATGTCCACGCGCCGGATGCGGTACGCACCGGTGAAGCCGTCGACCTCCACCTCGGTCGCCGCGGCGCCGTAGGCGAAGTACTTGAACGGCGTGCCGCGGAAACTCTTCGCGTCCCAGTGCAGCCCCTCGGTCCGGTAGAAGCCGGCCGCCGACAGCTGCACCCGCTGGAAGTACGCGGTGTGCACCAGGTCGTCCCAGGCCAGCTCCTTGTCGCTGCCCAGGGCGCGCGCTACGCCCTGGACGATGCGTACGTCGGAGGCGTTCGCACCCAGCTGGGAGGCGGCCACCTGCAGCAGCCGCCCGCGCAGCTGCTCGCAGGCGTTCTTGATGGCCCCGCCGTTGAGGTCCGCGCCCGAACTGGCCGCGGTCGCCGAGGTGTTGGGCACCTTGTCGGTACGCGTCGGGGCGAGGCGGACCTTGTGCAGCGGGATGCCCAGGGTGGTCGCGGCCACCTGCATCATCTTGGTGTGCAGGCCCTGGCCCATCTCGGTGCCGCCGTGGTTGATCAGGACGGAGCCGTCCTTGTAGATCAGCACCAGCGCGCCGCCCTGGTTGAAGGCGGTGAGGTTGAACGAGATACCGAACTTGATGCCGGTGATCGCGAGGGCCCGCTTGGTGTGCGGGTGCGCGGCGTTGAAGGCCGCGATCTCGCGCCCCCGATCGGCGATGCCGGCTTCGTCCTGCACCTGCTGCCAGACGGCGGAGATCCGGTCGGCCTGTGTGACCGGCTGTCCGTACGGCGTCGTCTGGCCCTGGCCCGGCTGGTAGAAGTTGCGCTCGCGCAGTTCCATGGGGTCGAGGCCGAGCTGCGGCGCGACGCGGCCCAGGATGTCCTCGATCACCAGCATGCCCTGGGGTCCGCCGAAGCCGCGGAAGGCGGTGTTGGAGACCGTGTTGGTCTTGGCGATACGGCCGGCGACCCGCGCGTTGGGGATCCAGTACGTGTTGTCGATGTGGCACAGCGCCCGGGCGAGGACCGGCTCGGACAGGTCCAGGCTCCAGCCGCCGTCCGCGGTCAGCGTGGCGTCGAGGGCCTGGATACGGCCGTCGGCGTCGAAGCCGATCTTCCACGAGGCATGGAACCCGTGCCGCTTGCCGGACATCGTCAGGTCCTGCGTCCGGTTGAGCCGGAACCGGACCGGGCGGCCGGTCAGCTTGGCGCCGAGCGCGGCGACGGCCGCGAACCCGTGCGGCTGCATCTCCTTGCCGCCGAAGCCGCCGCCCATCCGCAGGCACTGCACGGTCACCTCGTGAGCGGGCACACCGAGCACATGGGAGACGATCTCCTGGGTCTCCGAGGGGTGCTGGGTGCTGCTCTGGATGAAGATCTGCCCGTTCTCGTCGACCTGGGCGAGGGCCGCGTGGGTCTCCAGGTAGAAGTGCTCCTGACCGGCGAACTGGAACTCGCCGGTGAACACATGCGCGGAGTCGGCGAAGCCGGCGTCGATGTCGCCGGTCTCCATCAGCGGCCTGGCGCCGTGGTAGCTCTCCGCTGCCATCGCGTCCTGCAGCGTGATCAGCGCGGGCTGCTCGTCGAGCTCCACCTCGACGGCCGCCGCACCGAGCCGGGCCGCCTCCAGGGTCTCACCGAGCACCCAGGCGACCGCGTGGCCGTGGAACATGACCTCGTCGGGGAAGAGCGGCTCGTCGTGCTTCATGCCGGCGTCGTTGACACCGGGCACGTCGGCGCCGGTCAGCACGCGGACCACGCCGGGCACGGCGAGCGCGGGCTCGGTGCGCAGCGCGGTGATCCGGCCGTGGGCCTTCATGACCTGGACCGGGTAGGCGTGCAGCACGTCCTTGGTGCGCTGCACCAGGTCGTCGGTGTACAGCGCGGTGCCGGTGACGTGCAGGAAGGCACTCTCGTGCGGCATCGAGACACCGACGACGGGCTTCTCGGGACGCTCGGACAGATGACTCATGACTTCGCCGCCTCGGTGGTCTGCGCGTACAGCTTCAACAGGCTCTGGCCGAGCATCGCGCTGCGGTAGAGGGAGCTGGCGCGATGATCGCTCATCGGCGTGCCCGCACCCCGCAGCACCCCGGCCGCCGCTTCAACAGTCTCCGCCGTCCACGGCTTGCCCTCCAGGGCCGCCTCGGTGGGGAGGGCGCGGATCGGGGTGGCGGCCACGCCGCCCAGGCCGATCCGCGCCTTGCGGACGATCCCGTCCTCGATGTCGAGCGCGAAAGCGACCGCCACGCTGGAGATGTCGTCGAAGCGCCGCTTGGCGATCTTGTGGAAGGCCGCGACCGGCGACAGCGGCAGCGGGATGCGCACCGCGCGGATCAGCTCGCCGGGACGGCGCACGCTCTGCCGGTAGCCGGTGAAGTACTCCGCCAGCGGGACCACACGCTCACCGTCGACGTCGGCGAGCACCAGCGACGCCTCCAGGGCGAGCAGCACCGGCGGGCTGTCACCGATGGGCGAGCCGGTACCCAGGTTGCCGCCCAGGGTCCCGCTGTTGCGGATGAGCCGGGAGGCGAACTGCGGGAACAGCTCCGCAAGGAGCGGGACGCTGCCGTCGAGGCGGCGTTCGATCTCGGTGAGCGTCAGCGCCGCCCCGATCTCGATGTGGTCGGACTCGACGCGCAGCTCCCGGAGTTCGGGCAGCCGGTCGATGGCGACCACGCAACCCTCCCGGCGGGAGCGGATGTTGACCTCGACGCCGTAGTCGGTGGAGCCGGCGACCACGACCGCGTCGGGCCGCTCACGCAGCAACTGCAGCGTCTCGGCCAGGGTGCTCTTCCGCAGGAACGTGCTGTCGTCCCGGGCGTATTCGGTGGCGACCGGTGCGGGCGGGGCCTGCTCGCGACGCTGCGCCAGCGGGTCCTCCTCGGCCGGCTCGCCGACGGCGAACGCGGCATCGCGGATCGGGCGATAGCCGGTACAGCGACACAGGTTTCCGCTCAGCGCGTGCAGGTCGAAGCCGTTCGGACCGTGCTCGTGGTCGGTGCTGTCGGCCTGGTGCGAGTCCGGGTCCGATTCCGCGTGCGCGCAGCGGTCGGGCCGGTAGTACTCGGCAGCCATGCTGCAGATGAAACCCGGCGTGCAGTAACCGCACTGGGAGCCGCCGCGGACCGCCATCTCCTCCTGCACCGGGTGCAGGGCGGGCGGCTGGCCGGGTTCACCGACGGTGGCGATGCCTTCGGAGGTGATGATCTCCTGGCCGTCGAGCGCCGCGGCCGGGACCAGGCAGGCGTTGACCGCCACCCAGTCGGTGGGCTTGTTCACCCCGGGACGGGCCACCAGGACCGAACAGGCGCCGCATTCACCCTCGGCGCAGCCCTCCTTGGTACCGGTGAGGCCACGCTCGCGCAGAAAATCCAGCACTGTGGTGTGGGGCGCAGCCGGTGAAATCGGAGTTGCTTTCCCGTTGACCGTGATCCGCGCCTCTGTCATGACAGGCCTTCGTTCCGGTGCGTGATCGGTCGATTCATGATGTTCGCCAATTTCAGGCAGCTTTCTGTGTTCAGGCGCGCCGGGTGAGAGGAACGGGCGCAAAACGGCACGCAACAGCGATGTGCCGGAAAAGTGGTGACGGGAAACCCGGAATGTGCCACGAAAGGGCACATCAGAACGGCGTTCTCAGCAGCCGTGCGCGATCCGACCCGGAACCCAGACAGTGCGCTGGGCGAGGCGACCGAGATCAGAGCTGGTGTTCATCCGCTGGTCGCCTCCTTTCGGTGGTTATGGGTCGACGTCTACCGCAAAATAGTGGCCGGGGCCACCGAGGTCAAGGGGTGTTCCGGCCTGTGGCGAGATGCGCCGTGCCCCGGACCGGGTCAGCATGGAGGTATCGGACCCAGCAATTACCGGAGCCTCCGATGATCAACAACTCATACCCCAGTGCCTGGCGTGCGGTCGTGGCCGCCGCCCTGCTCAGCACCGCGGCCGCGCTCGCCACCGCCGCCCCGGCCCAGGCCGCCGAGCCCGCCCAGACCCAGCAGGGCCAGGTGTACGCGTGGGTCAGCGACGGATGGGGCGGCGGAACCCTCACCAGCTCGCCGGCCGGGATCAACTGCCACCAGGGGGCGATATCGGGGGACCCGTACGCCGGCGGCGAGCAGCCGAACCCGACCGGCACATGCTCCGCGAGTTTCCCGGTCGGAACGACGGTCACCTTCACCGCCACAGCCGACCCGGGTTCCTACGTCAACATCGGCCCCGACCCGGCTTCATTGACCGTGGTGTCCGGCTACAACAGCGTGTGGGTCATGTTCTGTCCGCAGGACGGCCTCTGCTCCAGCTGATGCCAGGAGCACCGCCCCGACTCACTCCCCGCGCGGCTCCCGTACGACGGCGACCCCGCCCGCCGGAACCGTCACCGACCCGGCGACCGGCTTTCCGGTGAGGAGTTCGACGGCTCCGGACGGCGGCACGGGGATCTCCGCGTCCGCTCCGCCGTGGTTGATCAGGAAGAGATAGTCGGCCTGCGTGCCCCGCCGCACCGCGACCTCCACACCCTCCGGAGCCGTGCGCACCGGCGCGACGCCCGCCTCGGCGCAGATCCGGGCGAGGAGGCCGGCGAGGGTGTCGGGGTCCGGCTGGGTGGCCACGTACCAAGCGGCGCCCGTGCCATGGGAGTTGCGCGTCACCGCCGGCACTCCGGTCAGCGGGCCGTCCGTGTACGACGTCACCGCCTCCGCGCCCGCCAGCCGTACCCGTTCCGACCACAGGACGCCCGTACCGCCGCCGCTCAGTCCCACCGTCTCCCCCGGGAGCAGCGGGAACAGTTCGTCCGTCCGCACACCCAGGGCATCCCGGAACGCACCCGGGTAACCGCCCAGCCGGACATGGCAGTTGGCGTCCACCATCCCGCTGTGGAAGCCGACGGCGAGTGTGCCGCCCTGCTCGGCGAAGGAGGTCAGGTTCGCGGCACCCTCATCGTCGACCAGGTAGAGAGAAGGGACAAGGACCAAGCGGTACGGCGACAGGTCCGCGTCCGGGCGTACGAAGTCCACCGCGATGCCCGCGCGCCACAACGGCTCGTACCAGGCGCGGACCAGGTCCTGGAAGTGCAGTTCGCCGCTCGGCTGCGAAGGCAGTTCCATCGCCCAGCGGGCGTTCCAGTCCCAGACCACCGCCACTTCGGCGGGAGTCGTGCTGCCGCGCACCTCGGCCAACGCCCGTAGATCCGCGCCCAGTTGGACCACGTCCCGCCAGATCTGACTGTCGGTGCCCGCGTGCGGCAGCATCGCCGAGTGCCACTGCTCGGCGCCCGCCTTCGCCGCCCGCCACTGGAAGTACGCGATGCCGTCGGCGCCGCGCGCGACATGGCCGAGGGCGTTGCGGCGCAACTCCCCTGCCGTCTTCGCCCTGTTGACCGGCTGCCAGTTCACCGCACCCGTCGAGTGCTCCATCAGGAGCCAGGGCCCGCCCGCGAGTGAGCGGACCAGGTCGCCGCTGAGGGCGATGTCGATCTGCGACTCCGGGTCGGCGGACTGGAGGTAGTGGTCGTTGGAGACGATGTCCAGCTGCGGGGCCCAGCGCCAGTAGTCGAGGGCGTCGAAGTTGTACATCACCATGAAGTTGGTGGTGGCGGGGGTCTCGGGGGCTGCCGCCCCCAGGACGGCCCGCTCCGCCTCGTACAGGGACAGCAGCGCGTCGCTGCAGAAGCGGCGCCAGTCCAGCTGGTGGGTGGGGTTGGGGACCGCGCCGGTCGCGCGCGGGGGCAGGATCTGGTCCCAGTCGTAGTACCACTGGCTCCAGAAGGTGGTGCCCCAGGCGTGGTTGAGCGCGTCCAGGCTGTCGTAGCGGTCGCGCAGCCAGGTGCGGAACGCCTCCGCGCTGGTGTCGCAGTAGCACTCCGCGTTGTGGCAGGCGTACTCGTTGTGGACGTGCCACATCACGACCGCCGGGTGGCCGGAGTAGCGCCGGGCCAGCTCCCCGACCATGCGCAGAGCCGCCTCGCGGTAGGCGGGGCTCGAAGGGCAGAACGTCTGGCGACTGCCGTACGACAGTCGCCGGCCGTCCTTGTCCAGCGGCAGCGCCTCCGGGTGCCGGCCGAAGAACCAGGCCGGCGGGGCCGCCGTCGGGGTCGCCAGGTCGGCGGCGATTCCGTGGGCGTAGAGCATGTCGAGGATGCGGTCGAGGCGTGAGAAGTCGTACTCGCCCTCGGACGGTTCGAGGAGCGCCCAGGAGAAGATGTTGACGCTGACCATGGTGACCCCGGCCTCGGCCATCAGACGCATGTCCTCGGCCCAGACCTCCTCGGGCCACTGCTCGGGGTTGTAGTCGCCGCCGTAGGCGATGCCCGGGACGTTCAGGGGGCGGGCGGTCATCGGTCGACTCCCGAGAGCAGGCGGCGAGTTGTGGCCACGCCCCATTCGTCCAGGGACAGAAGGCGGTCGCTGGACGCCATCAGGCCGCCGGTCGCCTCCACGTGTGCGGCCCAGCGCTCCCGCGTCTCCACGGCCGGGCGGGCCATGAGGCAGTCGGGGTCGTTGACCCAGAGGCGGCCGTGCTGCCACTGGCGTCCGGCGCCGGTGAACTCGGCCGGGTCCTGGCCGGGTTGGCTGTAGTCGTCGGCCTCGGGGCGGCGGTGCGGGGCCGTGTCGGGGCTCACCCGCATCGCGTCGAACAGGCCGATGGAGGGGAGGATGGGCGCGCCGCAGCCCAGGAGGTACGCGTCCGGGCCGATGGCCTCGCGGATCAGCTCGATCCCCGAGCGGTACGCGGTCAGCGCGTCCACCGGCTCGTGCCGTACGCCTTCCAGCGCGCCCGCGTACAGGAAGTCGACCTTGAAGTAGTCGTAGCCCTCGCTACGGAGCGTGCGGAAGACGTCGGTCAGATACGCCGCCGCCTCGGGGTGGGTCGTGTCCAGGACGCGCAGGTCGTGGCCCCAGTTGCGGCCCGCGTGGGTGAAGCCGCCGGCGGTGTCGCGGACCAGCCAGTCGGGGTGCTCGGTGGCCAGGTCGCTCGCCGGGTCGACCAGGAAGGGGGCCGTCCAGATGCCCGCCCTGCGGCCGCGGGCCCGGATGGCGTCCGCGATGCCCTGGCGGGAGCGGAAGCGGCCCGAGAGGGTGAGCCAGTCGCCGAGGGCCTTCTGGTAGCCGTCGTCGATCTGGACGACGTCGACGGGCAGGTCGAGGGTGTCCATCGCACGGAGGTTCTCGTGGATGTCGTCCTCGGTGACGGCGGTGAAGTACTCGTACCAGGAGCACCAGACGGTCGGGGCCGGGCGCGGGGTCCCGACGCCGAGTCCGGAGGCCCAGTCGGCCAGCACCGACTGGATGTCCGTGCCGGTCCACTCCTTCACCGGGCCGTTCGCGCCGATCTCCGCCCGGTCGTCCGTCACGGTGAGACGGATCGACGGGACCTCACAGGTCGGGTCGGCTGCCGCCCACAGCCGGACCGGTGAGCCGTCGCCCGGGTCGAGGGCCAGCAGACCCTCCCCCTGGAAGGTCCCTTCGGGGACGGTGACGCCCGGGCGGTAGCAGACGGTCGCCCAGTTGCCGTTGGTCGGGCGGTACGGCGTCGCGTCGAGGGCATAGGCGCCGCTGGGGCTCCAGGACTGCCAACCCTCCTCGTGGACAAGGGCGTTGGCCGGGTCCACGAGAACGGAGGCGACCGGCGTGAAGGGGTGGGGCACGGTGGTTCTCTTTCAAAACGGGGGTGATGTCACCCCTTGTTGGCGCCGAGAGTCAGGCCGCTGACGAACTGCCGCTGCAGCACGAAGTACACGATCAGGGTCGGGATCGCGGTGAGCAGGGCGCCCGCGGCGATCAGGTTGGGGTCGGTGAAGTACTGGCCGGAGAGGTTGTTCAGGGCCGAGGTGATCGGCATGTTCTCGCCGGTGGAGATCAGCACGATCGCCCAGAAGAAGTCGTTGTAGATCCAGATGGACAACAACGTCGCCAGGGCGGCCATCGCGGGCTTGCACAGCGGCAGCACGATCTGCCAGTACATCCGCCACACCGAGGCGCCGTCGACGAGGGCGGCCTCGGTCAGCTCGTGCGGCAGCATCCGCATGTAGTTGCTCAGCACGAAGGCGCAGAAGCCCGACTGGAACGCCACATGGATCAACACGAGCCCGAGCGCGGAGTCGTACAGCTTGCCGCTCACCGTGATGCCGGGCAGGTCGATCAGCAGGTACAGGCGGTACAGCGGGGTGATGATGACCTGCTGCGGCAGGAGGTTGCCGGCCGTGAAGACCAGCAGCAGGAAGATGTTGAGCCGGAAGTCGAAGCGGCTGACGTAGAACGCGACCATCGACGACAGCAGCAGCGTGATCAGCACGGCCGGGACCGCGATGATCAGCGTGTTGCCGAAGTAGTGCAGCATGTCCGACTGCTCGAACGCGTTCTTGAAGTTGTCGAGGCTCAGCTTGTCCGGCCAGGACACGTATCCCTTGGTGCTGGTCTCCGAGTACGGGCGCAGGGCCGCGAACACCGCCCACAGCAGCGGGGCGAGCCAGGCCAGCGCGGTGACCACCAGGAAGGTGTGCAGCAGGATCCGGGCGGGGCGGACGGGAGTGCGCTGCTTGCCGAGCGCCGCGGCGTTGGTGCTCATGCGCGCCGCTCCTTCCGGAAGGTCGCGATCAGGTACGGGATGATGACCGCGAGGGAGATGACCAGCAGGACGACGGCGATCGCGGAGCCGTAACCGATCCGGCTGGACTCACCGATGATGTTGTTGGTGATCAGGATCGACAGCAGCTCGGTGCCCTGGGCGCCCTTGTTGAAGACGAAGACCAGGTCGAAGGCGCGCAGCGCCTCGATGATGGTGACCACCAGGACGACCGTGTTGGTGGGGCGCAGAGTGGGGAAGATGACGTTCTTGAACGTCTGCCACTCGTTCGCACCGTCCAGCGAGGAGGCCTCGCGCAGGGACGGGTCGACGCCCTTCAGGCCGGCCAGGTACAGGATCATCATGTAGCCGGTGTGCCGCCAGGACGCGGCGATCAGAACCGCCCACAGGTTGAGGTGCGGGTCGCCGATCCAGTCGATGTAGTGGCCCGGCTTGTTGGCCCCGATCAGGCTGTTGATCAGGCCCGTGTCGGGGTTGTAGACGAGCTGCCAGACGAAGCCGGTCACCGCCAGCGAGACCACGACCGGGAGGAAGAACGCGGTCTGGTAGACGCGGCTGAAGCGGATCTTCTTGTCCAGCTGGACGGCCAGGAACAGGCCCATCGGCGTCGGGATCAGGATGAGCACGACGAACCAGATGATGTTGTGCTCGACCGCGGGCCAGAACTGCGGGTTGTCGGTGAACAACTGCTTGAAGTTGTCCAGCCCCACCCACTTGATGGAGTCGAAGCCGATGCCGTCCCAGCTGGTGAAGGCCAGGGCGATCGAGGCGAGGGCGGTGACCCAGACAAGGGCCACATGCAGGACCGTGGGCACGCCGGCCATGAAGCCGAGCGTGATGCGGTCACGGCGGGTCAGCAGGCGCTTGTGGCCCTGCGGGACCCGCTTCTTGACAGGCGCGGGCCCCGGAGGCGGCACGGCGGCCGCCTCCGGGGTCTTCGTGGGGGTCTCGGAGCTCATGAGGACGCGAAGATCGTCTTCTTCTGGCGCTCGATCGAGGACAGCAGACTGTCGACGCCCTTGGGGTTCTGGAGGAACTTCTGCAGACCGGGCTGCATCACCGTCGAGGTGAAGTCCGGCCGGGAGTCGCGGTCCATGAACTGGGTCAGGGACTTGGCGCCCGAGATCATGTCGTACGCCTTCTTCTGCAGCGGGGTGTACGACGAGGTGTCGGCCTTGCTGGAGGCGGCCACCACACTGGAGTCGGCCTTGAGGTAGATGGCCTCGGCCGCCGGGGTGCCCAGGAACTCCAGGAGCTTGGTGACACCCGCCTTGTTCTTCGGAGCCTTGGAGACCATGAAACCGTCGGTGGGCGCCTCGACCGTGTCCTGCCCGTACGCGGAGTTGATCTCCGGGAAGGCGAAGAAGTCGAGGTCGTCGAGGTCGGCCTTGTTGGTGAACTGCTGCGCCACGAAGGAGCCCAGCAGGTACATGCCGGCCTTCTTCGACACCAGGGTCTGAGCGGCGTCCTGCCAGGTGCGGCCCATGAAGCCGTCCTGGTGGTACGGCAGCAGCTCGGACCAGTGGTCGAAGACGGCCTTGACCTTGGCGTCGGTCCAGGAGGCCTTGCCGCCCATCAGCTCGACGTGGAAGTCGTAGCCGTTGAGACGGAAGTTGATCTGGTCGAAGGTGCCCATCGCAGGCCAGGCGTCCTTGTCGCCGAAGGCGATCGGGACCAGGCCGTCCTTCTTCATCTGCTTGCAGAGGGCGACCAACTGGTCCCAGGTGGTGGGGACTTGGTAGCCGTGCTGCTGGAACACGCTCTTGCGGTAGAAGATCGCCCACGGGTACGTGTACAGCGGCACGAAGTAGTACTTGCCGTCCGCGCCCTTGCTCAGCTTCTTCATCGCGTCGGGGAAGTTGTCCCCGATCTTCGCCCACACGTCGTCGATCGGCGAGGCGAGACCCTTGGCCGCGAAGAACTGCATGCGGTAGCCGGCGAACCAGTTGAACACGTCGTCCGGCGTGCCCTGCAGATACGAGTTGATCTGCTCCTGGAACGTGTTGTGGTCCTTGGTGTTCACGTCGACCGTGATCCCGGACTGCTTCTTGTAGGCCGCGTAGATCTCGGCGAACGCCTTCTTCGGCACCGCGTCCGAGGCGTTGGAGCCGAGGCTCACGGTCTTCGGGTCGGACGCGGTACCGCTGCCGCCACAGGCGGACAGCAGGGGTATCCCCGCACCCGCGAGCAGGGCTGCGCCACCCGCGCCGCGCAGCAGACTGCGGCGGCTGGGGGAGGGGAGAGAGAGACCCGAGGGGGAGAGGTCCATGTACGGCTCCTGAGGGCAGGGGTTCGGCCACAACTACGCCACGTCGAAAAAAAGTCGAAACCGACCATAAATCAACTCGACCGAACATCGTGGCGCTTATATCAGCCCTATGTCCGGTCATGCGTCAAGAGCCGACGGGGACCTTTGTGGAAACGTGACCGATACGTTCGTGATCATTTTCGTCCGAATGATCGAACGCAAGTGCCCGAAGATGACAGTAAATGCCGGTTTCGCTCCTCCGCTAGGCGGAGATGCGGACCGACTTCGTCACACTGACCTGGTCGATCTCGGAGGTCCTGATCGTGGCCTTCATGGTCCAGGTCCCGGCGATGGGCAGCGTGACCGAATCCGTGCCCCAGTAGCCGCCCTGATCGGTGAGTTTCGCGTCGAGCGGGCCGATCCTCTGCGCGGGCAGGGTGAGGGAGAGCCGTAGCTCCGGAACGGTGACGATGCCGCCGTCCGGCCCGAAGACCACCGCCTGCACGGTGTTGTCGCCGACCCGGCCCGGGTCGAGGGTGATCTGCACCTTGCCGCGCGCACGGCCGACCTCGAACGGGATCGTCGTGACCGACGCGGCGGGCAGCCCGCCGGCCGTCACCGGCGCCTGCGCCGCCTCGGCCGCGGCGCGCCCCGGCAGCGTGCTGCTGAGCACGGTCGTGATCACCAGCACCACGACCCCGACGGCGACTTCGGCGAGCACACTGCGGCGCAGATTGCGGCGGCTCGTGCCTCCGGCGGTCGGGACTGCGGGTTCCTCCGCGACGCTCGCGGGCGGCCCGCCCACCGGCTCGGGCACCCGTTCCCGTACGGCCGTCTCCGCGTCCGCCGTCACCAGCCGTGCCGTCCAGCGCCGGGAGAGGCCCGCCGCCGTCAGCAGCAGCACCACCGCGGCCAGCTTGACGAGCAACAGGCGCCCGTACGTCGTCCCCGTCAGCGCGCTCCAGGAGCCCAGGCCCCGCCAGGACTGGTAGACGCCGGTGCCGACCAGGACGGCCACGGAGGCGAAGGCGATCCGCGAGAAACGGGCCACGGCGGCCGCAGGGAGGTCCGTGCGCTGCAGCAGGACCAGCAGGGCCGTGAGGCCGCCCAGCCAGACCGCCATGGCCAGCAGGTGCAGCACGGAGGACAGCATCGCCAGGGGCACCTGGATACCCGCCGAGGCATGCTCGGAGACGGCCCAGGTGAGCGCGAGGGCGACGGCCAGGGCGGTACCGGCGGCGAGGAGCGGACGCGGCCATGCGTCGCGTTTGCGCAGTCGTACGGCGAACGCGGCGGTGATCAGCAGCAGGGCGAGCCGGGCCAGCAGGGCCAGCCCGGGGCGGCTCGTGAGGGTGCGGCTGTGGACCTGATCCTCGGCGATGCGTTCAAGGACCTGACGAAGAAGCCGGACGCCGACAGGGCACTGGCCGCGCTGGCCAACCCTCAGCCGACGCCCACGTCTTCAACGAAGAGCTGCTGAGTGCGCCTTCGCGCCTTAGGGGTGCGGTTGTAGTGCGACTGCGGGTCCGTTGTGGCTGGTCGCGCCCACGCGGCGGAGCCGCAAATCGACACAGCCCCGCGCCCCTATTCGGCTGCGCCGTAAAGGCGATCCCCCGCATCCCCCAGCCCCGGCACGATGTACCCGTGCTCGTTCAGCCGCTCATCGACGGCCGCCGTCACCACGGTCACCGGCGTACCCGCCAACTCCCGCTCCATGACCTCAACGCCCTCCGGGGCAGCCAGAAGCACGACGGCAGTCACATCATCCGCACCGCGCTTGATCAGCTCCTGGATCGCCGCGACCAGCGTGCCGCCGGTGGCCAGCATCGGGTCGAGGACGTACACCTGGCGGCCGGAGAGGTCCTCGGGCATACGGGAGGCGTACGTGGAAGCCTGCAGCGTCTCCTCGTTGCGGACCATGCCCAGGAAGCCCACCTCGGCGGTCGGCAGCAGCCGGACCATGCCGTCCAGCATGCCCAGGCCGGCCCGCAGGATCGGCACCACCAGGGGGCGCGGGTGGGAGAGCTTGACGCCGGTGGTGGGAGAGACCGGGGTCAGGATGTCGACGGCCTCGGTGCGCACGTCGCGGGTGGCCTCGTAGGCGAGCAGGGTGACCAGCTCGTCGGCCAGACGGCGGAAGGTCGCGGAGTCGGTGCGCTGGTCGCGCAGGGTGGTGAGCTTGTGGGCGACCAGAGGGTGGTCGACGACGTGGAGACGCATGCCCTAACAGTAACCGCGCCCCCGAGACCGTTGCGCTGGCATCAAACCGCCCATCAGAGGGAAAGTGGGAGGAACGGACCGGGGGGTGGTGTGCCTATGCCTGACCTGCCTGAGCGCGAAGCCCGCGAGGACTCGCCGTCGGCCGAGACCGACGCCGAGCGCCGGCGCCGCAGGGCCCAGTTCCTGCGTGATCTCGCCGAAGCCCGTGAGCTGAGGGACCGTGTCCAGCCCCGGCGCGCCAAGACCGCCCGGCTGCGCCACGCCATGCGCATGCGCACCTTCCGCTGGTAGCTACGGCCCGACTCGGGACGCGCGTAAGGGCGACCCGTTGCATGCAGACGCCGATCGCCGCGTACGATCCCGCTCGTGGTCGATCAAAACCGGCGGACACAGGGTGCCGAAGACGTCCCCTGAACGCCTTGTTTCTGCCACGATTCCGAGTGGGTGGGGCTCGGAGCACGCTCTCCCCGCCCAGGACTCCGCCGGGGGGACCTCCAACCGGCACGCCTAAGACCAGTGGGAGAGTCACGGTGTACTTCGCCGCACTGCTCGCGCGCACCGAAGACGGGTGGGAAGCGAGCGACACAGAGCTCGACGATGTGGAGACCCTGTCGGACCTGGCCGATCTCGCCCGGGAGGCCTCGCCCGAGGACGACACGGTTCTCGTACTGATCGAGCAGGAAGAAACGTGGTTCGGCGTCGTCCGTATCGACGGCGAGGACGACCCTCGTATCTATGTCTCGGACGCCGCCGCCGCTGCCCGCAGCAGTTACGGCGAGATCCTGCTCACCGACGAACTGCTCGGAAGGGAGCCCGGCGACGACGACGCCGACCTGGACTCCCTCGACCTCGACGGCACGGAGGACGGTGAGGACGAGGACGACGGCGACGAGGACGGCTCGTCCGCCGAGTCCGTGCCGCACAGCCCCGTCGGCGACGCCGAGATCCTCGACGACCTCGGTGTCAGCGCCAAGGAGCTGCGCAGCTTGGACGAGGACGCCCTGAACACGATCGCCGAGGCCCTGGGCGCCTCGGAGGTCCTGGAGACCGTCCGCTGACCGCTGCAGCGACCGCAGGAGGCACCCCCGACCCGGTACGCGACCGCTGGCGGGCCGCGATGCGGCTCGCCCTGGACGAGGCCGGACGGGCCGGCCGGGGCGGGGACGTCCCGGTCGGCGCCGTCGTCCTGGCCCCGGACGGTACGACGGTGCTCGCGGCCGGGCACAACGAGCGCGAGGCCACCGGCGATCCGACGGCGCACGCCGAGGTCCTCGCGATCCGCCGGGCCGCGGCCGCCCTCGGGGAGTGGCGGCTGACCGGCTGCACGCTCGTCGTCACGCTGGAGCCCTGCACGATGTGCGCGGGCGCGATCGTGCAGTCCCGCGTGGACCGAGTCGTCTACGGCGCCCGCGACGAGAAGGCCGGCGCGGCCGGCTCCCTCTGGGACGTCGTCCGCGACCGGAGGCTCAACCACCGCCCCGAGGTCGTCGAGGGCGTACTCGCCGAGGAGTGCGCGCGCATCCTCACCGACTTCTTCCGTTCCCGCTGAACACGCTGGATACCGACCCCCGAATACCGATTTCAGAGCACCACCCGGCGTGCTGTAAGGTCTCCCTCGGTAGCGTGTCCGAGCGGCCGAAGGAGCTCGCCTCGAAAGCGAGTGTGGCGCAAGTCACCGAGGGTTCAAATCCCTCCGCTACCGCTTTGAGAAGGGCCTCGTCGAAAGACGGGGCCCTTCGTGCGATCATGTGCCGTCGTTGGGCAAAAGTGACTCGGGAGGCCGCGATGGCGGTGAATGCCAAGAAGATCGCCGTCTATGTGCTCGTGGTCTTCGCGCTGTACGTGATCGTCACAGACCCGGCCAAGGCGGCCGACTACGTCCAGATAGGGTTCGAGGGCATCTCGGACGCCGCCAAGGCCATAGGCGACTTCTTCACCTGGCTCGCCAACGGCGCCCACTAGACCCGTAGACCCGGCTGGGAGCGCACATGATCCGCCATCTCGTCCTCTTCAAGCTCGACGAGGGCGTCGAGCGGGACGACCCGCGCGTCCTGGAGGGCGTCGATGCCTTCCGGTCGCTGGACGGGAAGATCCCCGAGATCCGCTTCTGGGAGCTGGGCTGGAACCTCAGCGACCGCCCCATCGCGTACGACTTCGCCATCAACTCCGGCTTCGACGACACGGCCGCGCTGCGGCGCTACGTCGAGCACCCGGAGCACCAGGCGGGCGTGACGCTGTGGAAGGAGTTCTCCACCTGGGTGATCGCCGACTACGAGTACTGAGCCGGACCCCGCCGGGGCCCTGCGCCGAAAAGGCGCAGGGCCCTTATGCGTTCAATGGGTCTTAAACCCCAACTTGCCCTCAACACGGCGTTATGCGGTGCTTGCACACAGTGCACATCTCTTGTGATGCTATGACCGCTTTTGCCGAATGCATTGAACGCGTGGGCCGTGTTGGCTGCGTCGACCGCGTTGACCGATTGCGAGGTGGAGTTGACCGTGCCGGCCAGTACTGCGCCTCAAGCACCGCCCCTGGAAGCCCCTCCGGCCCCACCGGCCCCACCGGAGGCCGTACCGCCGCGCAGCCGCGGCGCCGACACCAGGGCGCTCACACAGGTGCTCTTCGGCGAACTCAAGGGGCTCGGGCCCGGCACACCGGAGCACAACCGGGTGCGCGGGGCACTGATCGAGGCCAACCTCCCGCTGGTGCGCTACGCAGCCGCCCGCTTCCGCTCCCGCAACGAGCCGATGGAGGACGTGATCCAGGTCGGCACCATCGGGCTCATCAACGCGATCGACCGCTTCGACCCGGACCGGGGCGTGCAGTTCCCGACCTTCGCGATGCCGACCGTCGTGGGCGAGATCAAGCGGTACTTCCGCGACAACGTCCGCACGGTCCATGTCCCGCGCCGTCTGCACGAGCTGTGGGTGCAGGTCAACAGCGCGACCGAGGACCTGACGACGTCCTTCGGGCGCACCCCGACCACCTCCGAGATCGCCGAACGGCTGCGCATCACCGAGGAGGAGGTGCTCTCCTGCATCGAGGCCGGCCGGTCGTACCACGCGACCTCCCTGGAGGCCGCCCAGGAGGGCGACGGACTGCCCGGGCTCCTCGACCGGCTCGGTTACGAGGACCCGGCCCTGGACGGCGTCGAGCACCGCGACCTCGTCCGCCATCTCCTCGTACAACTCCCGGAACGGGAACAGAGAATCCTGCTGCTGCGCTACTACAGCAACCTCACGCAGTCGCAGATCAGTGCGGAACTCGGCGTCTCCCAGATGCATGTCTCACGGCTACTCGCGCGTAGCTTCCAGCGACTGCGATCCGCAAACAGGATCGAGGCGTAACCGGCAAGAGCGAATCGCTCACCAGGGCTGTTCCCGACGGTTCTGCGCCGAAAAACGCTCAGACCCCCTTTTTCCAGGGCTGATTCACATCTCGCATGTCGACATGTCACTACAGCGTGTTGCCGACATGTGACATTCTTCCCCAAGCGCGTTTGCCGTGGCTTCGGCTCCGGTATTCAGGTGAAGGCTGAACTCCTCACCAGGGGAGCATCGGCCGCGACCGTCCCGCGACCCAGAGGGGGTGGCATGTCCGCAGTCCAGGGCAGCTCCAAGGTGCTCACGCTCACGAAGAGCGAATCCGCGCCCGCCGACGCCGTGCTCGACGAAGCTCCGGTGCTGGAGGCCCCCGAGGCCCCGGCTCTCCCCGCCCCGGAGACCATCGACACCGCCATCGACACCCGCACCCTGTCCCGCTCCCTTTTCCTGCGGCTCGCCGCACTCGACGAGAACAGCCCCGAGCGCGCGTACGTCCGGGACACCCTCATCGAACTCAACCTCCCGCTGGTGCGCTACGCGGCCGCCCGCTTCCGCTCGCGCAACGAGCCGATGGAGGACATCGTCCAGGTCGGCACCATCGGCCTGATCAAGGCGATCGACCGCTTCGACTGCGAACGGGGCGTGGAGTTCCCGACGTTCGCGATGCCGACGGTGGTCGGCGAGATCAAGCGGTTCTTCCGCGACACCTCGTGGTCGGTGCGCGTCCCGCGCCGGCTGCAGGAGCTGCGTCTGGCCCTCACCAAGGCCAGCGACGAGCTCTCCCAGAAGCTGGACCGCTCCCCGACCGTCCCCGAACTCGCCGCCGTGCTCGGCGTCTCCGAGGAGGACGTGGTCGACGGCCTCGCGGTCGGCAACGCGTACACGGCCTCCTCGCTGGACTCCCCGGCCCCCGAGGACGACGGCGGCGAGGGCTCCCTCGCGGACCGCCTCGGCTACGAGGACACCGCCCTGGAGGGCGTCGAGTACCGCGAGTCCCTCAAGCCGCTGCTGGCCAAACTCCCGCCCCGCGAGCGGCAGATCATCATGCTCCGCTTCTTCGCCAACATGACCCAGTCGCAGATCGGCGAGGAGGTCGGCATCTCCCAGATGCACGTCTCCCGGCTGCTGACCCGGACGCTGGCGCAGCTGCGGGAGGGGCTCATCTCCGACTGATCCTCCTCAGGAGTCGTCTGAGGGTTCCTATTTGACGGAGCGTCAGCCACCATGGCGCGATGCTTCGGACGACATGGACACGTGGCCGTCGAGGCACCCTGATCGGTGCGTCGGCGGCCGTCGTCTGTCTGGGCGCCGCACTGGCTGCCTGCGGGGGCGACGGGCGTGAGGGATACGTCGCCACCGGCTCGGTGGGCGGTGCGCCTCAGACGTCGGGTACGGCAGCGGCGCCCACGGGCGGGGTGACCCTGGTACCGCTGGACGGCGGCCCGGAGAACGGCGGCTCCTCCGCGGGGAGCGGCAATGCGGTGAGCGGCCCCGAGGCGGGGGCGGGCGCGAGCGCCGGTCCGGCCGCCCCTTCGGCCGACGGCGCCAAGTCCGGTCGTACGACACCCGGTTCACCGTCTCCGACACCGACTGCAAGTCGTACGACACCTGTCGGCCCCGCGGCCCTGACCTGGAGCGACCCCACCCGCAAGGCCACGGACAAGCGATGGTGCGAGGACGTGACCCTCGTCTTCGCCAACTCCGGGGGCACGGCGGTGCGTTCCGGCACGGTGGCCTTCGGGACGCACATCATCGGTGCGCTCGGCATCGACTGGGGGACGGTCGAGTCGACCGCCGCGCTTCCGGCGCCGATCGGGGCCGGCGCACGGAAGAAGAAGACCTGGACGGTGTGCGTCGACGAGTGGCGCGTGCCGCTCGGCATGCACATCGAGACGCGGGACGTCGCCGTCCAGTGGAAGTAGCGATTCGCCTGAAGCGGCGATTCGCTTCTACTTCAGCGCGAGCCAGGCGACGGCCGCCACGACCGCCACGGCCACGACGATGCCGACGATCAGGCCGATGCGCGGACCGGCCGACGCGGGCGCCTGCTGCTGACGGCGGCCCTGCGGGCCCTCGTCGACGAACGCACGGAACATCTGGGTGTTGCCTGCGGGGTCGTGGTTGCCCTGGGGGCCCTGGGGGTTAGCCATAGCCCGAGACCCTAGCGAATCAGTGGTTGTGGCCCAAGTGGGGGGCTGTGCGCAACCGCAACCGCTCTCACCTGCGCATTTACATGCGCAATACTTGCCTTTGCCAAGTTTTTGTCCCGCACCCGGGTCATTTTGTTTGCCTGCAGCAACCAACAACTTCTATGGTTGCCCCAAGCAACGAATGCGGGAGGTGTGATGGCCGAGCGGGCGCAGTACGAGGAGCTGATCCGTCAGTTCAGCGCCTTCGGAGCCGTGAAGCGGGAGCTGGGACGGATCCTGCCGTCCGACTGCCCGAGCGGCAGCGCCGCGGTGCTGACCCTGCTCGGACGCTACGGCGACATGCGCATGAGCAAGCTCGCGGAGCTGCTCTCCGTGGACATGTCGGTCACCAGCCGCCATGTCACCCACCTCGCCGAACGCGGCTGGATCGACCGGTCCCCCGACCCGGCGGACAAGCGGTCCCGGATCCTGCACCTCACGCCCACGGGCCTGGCCCGGCTGGAGGCGCTGTCCGAGCGGACCACCCAGCTGCTGGCCGAGCGACTCGCCGACTGGAGCGACGAGGAGGTCGCCCAGCTCAGCCGGCTCATGGAGCGCCTGCGGGCCAGCTTCGACGACTGCCGCGCCGTACCGCCCCGGCTCCCGCCCCCCGCACGCGAACTCGAACTCGAACAAACCACCCGTACACCCGCAAGCACTTAAGAGAAGGAAGCCCATGGCAACGACCACACCAGCCGGTGTGCGGGCTCATGCCAAGCACGGGGGAGGCTCCGCCGAGTACGCCCCGATGACGCACCGGCAGATCATGGAGGCGATCTCCGGTCTGCTGCTCGGCATGTTCGTGGCGATCCTGTCGTCCACGATCGTCACCAACGCCCTGCCGCACATCATCAGCGACCTCGGCGGCGGCCAGTCCGCCTACACCTGGGTCGTCACCGCCGCCCTGCTGTCGATGACCGCGGCCACGCCCCTGTGGGGCAAGCTGGCCGACCTCTACAGCAAGAAGGCACTCGTCCAGATAGCCCTGGTCATCTATGTGCTGGGGTCCGCGGCCGCGGGTCTGTCCCAGAACGCCGGCATGCTCATCGCCTGCCGTGTCGTGCAGGGCATCGGTGTCGGCGGTCTGTCCGCCCTCGCCCAGATCGTGATGGCCGCGATGATCTCGCCGCGCGAGCGCGGCCGTTACTCCGGCTACCTCGGCGCGACCTTCGCCGTCGCCACCGTCGGCGGCCCGCTGCTCGGCGGTGTCATCACCGACACCAGCTGGCTCGGCTGGCGCTGGTGCTTCTACGTCGGTGTCCCCTTCGCCGTCCTCGCGCTGATCGTGCTGCAGAAGACGCTGCACCTGCCGGTCGTGAAGCGGGATGTGAAGGTCGACTGGGCCGGCGCGTTCTTCATCGCCGCCGCGGTCTCGCTGCTGCTGGTCTGGGTCACCTTCGCCGGTGACAAGTACGACTGGATCTCGTGGCAGACGTACGCGATGGTCGGTGGTTCGATCGTCCTCGGTCTGATCTTCGTGCTCGTGGAGTCCAAGGCGAACGAGCCGATCATCCCGCTGCGGCTGTTCAAGAACCGCACCATCACGCTCGCTTCGCTGGCCTCGCTGTTCGTCGGTGTCGCGATGTTCACCGGCACGGTCTTCTTCAGCCAGTACTTCCAGCTGGCCCGCGACAAGTCCCCGACGATGTCCGGCGTGATGACGATCCCGATGATCGGCGGTCTGTTCATCTCCTCGACCGTCTCGGGTCAGTTCATCACCCGCACCGGGCGCTGGAAGGCGTGGCTGGTCGGCGGTGGTGTGCTGGTGACGGCCGGCCTCGGCCTGCTGGGAACCATCCGCTACGACACGGCGTACTGGAAGATGTCGATCTTCATGGCCCTGCTGGGTCTCGGCATCGGCATGATGATGCAGAACCTGGTGCTGAGCACGCAGAACCAGGTCGACGCGAGCGACCTCGGCTCCGCCAGCTCCACGGTCACCTTCTTCCGCTCCCTCGGCGGTGCGGTCGGCGTGTCCGCGCTGGGCGCGGTGATGTCCCACCGGATCACGCACTACGTCAAGGACGGCATCGCCGCCCTCGACCCCAAGTACCAGGCCGCGCTGGCCGGTTCGAACTCCTCGACCGACAGCATCCCGGACATGGACAAGCTCCCGGCGCCGCTGCGCACCCTCATGGAGAGCTCCTACGGCCACGGCATCGCCGATGTCTTCCTCATCGCGGGTGGCCTGGCGGCCATCGCCTTCCTCATCACCCTGTTCATCAAGGAGGTCCCGCTGAAGACCAAGGGCGCGCTGGCGCAGGCCGCTGCCGGGGACGAGACGCCGGCCGAGCCTGAGGCTGCTCCGGCGGCCGTGGAGGCTCCCGCCGCTCACGCTGCTCCCGCTGCCGAGCACGTCCCGAGCTGGGCCGCGTCCTCCGACACCGAGGCCGCCGTCGACGGCACGCAGAGGCTCGCCGCCGTGGCGACCATCGCCCGGCCCGAGGAGTCGGCCGGTTCCGGCGGCATCCCGGTACGCGGCTTCGTCCGCGGCAACGAGAGCGCGCCCGTGCCGCAGGCCGCCGTCACGCTGATCTCGCTGGCGGGACGGCAGCTGGGCCGGTCGGTCGCGCAGGCCGACGGCTCCTACGCCGTCGAGGCGCCGAGCGTGGGCAGTTACGTCCTGATCGCCGCCGCCGACGGGTTCCAGCCGCAGGCGTCCACCGTCGTGGTGAACGGTGAGCCGGTCTCGTACGACATCCTGCTCAGCGGCACCAGCGGGCTGACCGGAGTGGTGCGGGCCACCGAGACCACGCTGCCCGTCAAGGACGCCATGGTCATCGTGACCGATGTGCGCGGGGATCTGCTGGCCACCGCCGCCACCGGTGAGCAGGGCGAGTTCTCCTTCGCGGAGCTGGTGCCGGGTGCCGTGACCGTCGCGGTGAACGCCGCCGGGTACCGGCCGCGCGCCCTGCCCGTCGAGGTGGGCGGCGCCGGGGTCACCCGGATCGAGATCGACCTCGACTCGGGCGCCGAGCTCCAGGGCGTCGTACGCGCCCCGCACGGGCCGCTGGCCGACGCACGGGTCACCCTGGTCGACGCGGCGGGCAACGTGGTCGGCACCGCCACCACCGGCACGGACGGTGCGTACGCCTTCACCGACCTGAACGGCGGCGACTACACGGTCATCGCGACGGGCTACCCGCCGGTGGCGACCGCACTGACGGTGAACGGCCGCGGCGTCGACGACCACGACATCGAACTGGCCCACCCGGGCGAGTAGTTCGAAGACCCCGGCCCGTGGCGGACGGCGTGCGCGCTCTGAGCGGAGGTGCGCGGACCGATGCCACGGGCCGGTTCTTTTTAGGCAAGCAAAGACCATTTACGGTCATTTACGACCAGTAGTTCTGCAGGGAGAAACGGGATGGGACTGACCGCGAAGATCCGTACGCGGGACGGATGGGCCGTGTCGCACGCGGTCGTCACGGTGACCGACATGACCGGCACTCAGGTGCTGCGCGCCGAGACGGACGCCGAGGGCGCCGTACGGGACGCCACCGAGCTCGCCGCGGGGCCGTACACCGTCATCGTCACGGCCGTCGGGTACGCGCCCGTCGCCTCCACCGCGCTCGTCACCGCGAGCGGACGGGCCGAGGTCGGGACGGTGACGCTGGCCCGGCAGGGCGGCACGGAGCTGCCGCCGCCCGGGCCGTGGACCATCGACCCCGCGCACTCCTCGGTGGGCGCGGTCGCCCAGCACCTGGGGATCTCCAGCGTGCACGGGCGGTTCACGGAGTTCGCCGGGCGCGTCGAGATCGCCCCGGACGAGGTGGCGAAGTCGCGGGTGGAGGCGGTCATCCGGGCCGCGTCCATCGACACGGGCAACGGCATGCGGGACGACCATCTGCGCTCGCCCGACTTCCTGGACGTCGAGAAGTACCCGGAGATCACCTATCGGTCCACCGGTCTCACGGCGGCGGGCGCGGACCGCTGGACGGTGCACGGGGAGCTGACGCTGCACGGCGTCGTACGGCCGGTGGATCTGGACCTGGCCTACCTGGGGACGGGCGCGGACCCGTGGGGCGGGACGCGGGCCGCGTTCCGGGCGACGGCGGAACTCCGTCGCGAGGACTTCGCCATGAACTACAACCAGGTGCTCCAGGCCGGCATCGCCGCCATCGGTACGACGCTGAAGGTGGAGCTGGACATCCAGGCGGTACAGGGGGAGTCGCTGCCGCAGGCGTGAACCTGAGCACGGCCTTGGGCGTAGGCACGGCAGGGACAGGCTCGGTGGCCGTCGTACGCCTAGGCTGACGGCATGGCACCGAACATCGCGACCAACACCCGCGTCTCCCTCGACGAGCTGCTGGACTTCGTACGACCGCGCCATCGCGCCATCCTGCTCACGCGCAGGGCCGACGGCAGCCCGCAGGCCTCGCCGCTGACCTGCGGGGTCGACGACTCGGGGCGGATCGTGGTCTCCACCTACCCCGAACGGGCCAAGACCCGCAACGCCAAGCGGGACGAGCGGGTCGCCCTCGTCGTGCTGAGCGACGAGTGGAACGGGCCATGGGTGCAGGTGGACGGCACGGCGGAGGTCATCGACTCGCCGGAGTCCGTGGAGCCGCTGGTGGAGTACTACCGGAACATCGCGGGTGAGCACCCGGACTGGGACGAGTACCGGGGGGCGATGCTGAAGCAGGGGAAGTCGATCATCCGGGTCACGCCCGAGAAGTGGGGGCCGGTGGCCACCGGCGGCTTCCCGGCACGGCTGATCTCCGGGGAGTAGTCAGCCGCGGTCGACCATCGCCTCGATGCCCGCCACCAGCAGATCCAGGGCGAAGTCGAAGTCCCGCTCCCACATCTCGTGCACCGTGTCGCCGCCGCGGGCCGCCATGATGTCCTCGTTCTCCTTGACGACCTCGGCGGCCTGCGGGTCCTGTGTCACCGCGGTCATGGCGTGCTTGAAGTACTCGTCCGCGGTCATGCCGAAGTCGGCGCTGCGGGCGTTGAATTGGCCCTCGATCGTGCCGAAGCCGTACACGAACTGGAAGACCGAGGAGATGGCGGCCGCCAGGCCGTGCGTGGGCAGGCCGGTGCGTCGGACGACGCGTTGTACGACGCGGGCGAAGGCCAGGTTGTTCGGGCCGATGTTGAGGAAGGTGCCGGCCAGCGGGGACAGCCAGGGATGGCGGACCAGCAGGGAGCGGTATTCCCTGGCCAGCGCGCGCAGCTGGTCGCGCCAGTCCTCGTCGGCGTCCGGGTCCGGGTCCGGCAGGCCGATCTCGCCGAAGGCCGCGTCCAGGGCGAGTTCCAGGAGGTCGTCCTTGGTGTCGACGTACCAGTAGACGGACATCGCGGTGACGTTCAGCTCGGCGGCCAGCCGCCGCATGGAGAACTTGGCCAGCCCCTCCGCATCCAGGAGGCGGACGGTCACCTCGGTGATCCGGTCACGGTCGAGACCCGACGGCTGACCGCCGCGACCGCCCCGGCGGACCTTGCCCTCCAGCCACACACTGGTCCGCGCCGCACGCTCGGCTGCCCTCACCATTGGCGCACCTTCCTCACTTTTCGACCGCCGGTCATGCTAAGCGCCCCTTAAGGGGCGCGGGGAACTGCGCGATCAACCACACACGGCCTGCAGCCGCACGCTTACCCCGCCACCCGAGCTCCTAGGCGACCACCACCTCCGAGTCTGCCCGCTCCGCCCTACGCAGCAACGCCGCCGCCAGCAACCCACCCAGCAGCACGGCACAGGCCCCCACCAACTGCCCCGCCTCCAGCCCCGCGGCCAGTCCAACCCTCGGCACGCGAGAGCTCAGCACCGCTCCGAGCACGGCAACCCCCAACCCGTTCCCGAACTCGGCCAACGTCCCGTTCAGACCGGCTCCGACTCCCGCCTTCTCCGGAGGAATCGCGCTCATGATGGCGTGCGCCATCGCCGGGTTGGCGACCGCGCAGCCGCCCCCGATCAGCAACAGCCCCAGCAGCGTCCCGGCGTAACCCCCGGAGTCCAGCAGCGCGATGGAGACGAGACCGGCCGACATCAGCACCATCCCCAGCGCGATGGACACCGGCGTACCGAGCCTGCCCGCCCACTTCGCCGACAGCCCCGAGAAGTTGAGCACGACGACCGTCAGAGCGAGCGGCGCCGTCCGCAGACCGGCCTCCAAGGGGCCGTAGCCGAGCACGAATTGCAGATGCTGGGTGAGCAGGAAGAGCGCGCCTCCCATGCCGAAGGTGATCAGCACCGCTCCGGTGACGGCACCCGTGAACCGGCGGTCCCGGAAGAAGTGCAGGTCGAGCATGGGGTACGGGATCCGGCTCTCCCAGTACGCGAAGCCACCGAGGACGAGTACGGCGACGGCCGCCGTGCCCAGCACCCGGCCCGACGTCCACCCGTGCTCCGGCCCGGAGATGATCGCGAACACCAGCGAGGCCATGCCTATCGTGGAGAGCAGGGCGCCGAGGAGGTCGGGGCGGTCACCGCGAGGGTTCTTCGACTCAGGGACCAGGGCCACTACGGCCACCAGACCCAGCGCCACCACCGGCAGGTTGATCAGGAAGATCGCGCCCCACCAGAAGTGGTTCAGCATGAAACCGCCGAGCAGCGGGCCGATCGCGAATCCGAGCGCGTTGACCGCGGCCCAGATACCGATCGCCTTCGGCTGCTCCTCGGGCGTGAAGATCTGCATCGCGACGGCGAGCGTGGTGGTCAGCAGCAGTGCACCGCCGACGCCCATGCCCGCCCGCGCCGCGATCAACTGGGCGGTGCTGCCCGCGAGTCCGGCCACCAGCGAACCGATGCCGAACAGCGCCAGGCCCGCGATCAGCATCTTCTTACGGCCGTAGCGGTCCGCCGCGCTGCCCGCGCTGAGCAGCAGGCCGGACTGGACGAGGGAGTACGCGTTGATCATCCACTGGATGTCGGAGGTCTCCGCACCCAACTCCTTTGTGAGGGAGGGGATCGCCACGTTCAGAACGGTGTTGTCGAGCAGCACGGTGAGCTGGGCGAGACAGATGACACCGAGGATCAGCCAGCGTTGGGGGTGGCCTTGGGACGTGGACGACGTAGACATGTTGTACACCGTATAGCTGTCAGCTATACGGTGTACAACAAGTTTCTCGTCAGCTGTTCAGTTGCTCAGCTGCTCGCCTTCTGCGTCAGGTCATAGAAGGTGGACGATCCGACCGTCACCTTCTTGAAGTTCTTCTGGACCCACGACGTGATCTGCGAGGACGTGCCGCTGCTGCTGCCGCCCATGCCGCCGCCGCTGCCGGACGAGATGAAGTAGTGGATCCTGCCGTCCGCCACGTACTTCTTGAACTGCGCCAGCGTCGGGGACGGGTCGGTGCCGTTGAAGCCGCCGATGGCCATCACCGCGTCGCCGGTGGAGAGCTGGTAGCTCGCCGCGTTCTGGGCGCCGATGGCGGCCGCGACCCAGGTGTACTTGGACGAGTCGGTCTCCAGCAGCTTCTTGGCCTGGGAGCTGACGCTCGCGCCGTTCAGCAGGCCGCCGACGCCACCGCCGCCGCCCATGCCGCCGCCGTCGCCACCCGTCTGACCGCCGGGCATGCCGCCCTGCCGGCCCTGCTGGTTCTGGGTGTTGCCGTTCTGGCCGGGCATGCCGCCGCCGAAGCCGCCGTTGCCGTTGCCGGTGGTGCCGCCGCCCGGGAAGCCGTTGCCGTTCTGGGTGTTGCCGTTGCCGTTCTGCTGACCCTGCTGGTTCTGCTGGCCCGGCATTCCGCCGCCCGTGCCGCCCCGCATGCCGCCACCGCCGCCGGGACCGCCGCGGCCGCCGCCCATCATGCTCGCGCCGGCCGGACCGGCCGTGACGATGGAGCCGGTGTGGCCCGTCTGCAGGGTGCTGATGGTGTACGCGGTCGGGCCGGCCAGTGAGGCCGCCAGGCCCACGGCCGCCGCCCCGAGGGCGAGCTGACGGTTGATCCGGCCGGCGAAGATCAGGCCGAGCGCGGCGACCAGGCCGCCGACCAGGACCAGGTACTTCAGCCAGGGCAGATAGTCCGAGGTGCGGTTGAGGAGGACGTACCCCCAGGCGGCGCTCGCCACGACCGCGGCCGCGAGGGTGAGGGACGCCCAGATCTCGCGCCTCTTCTCCCACAGGAGCGCGGAGCCCATGCCGATCACGGCGGCGAGATAGGGGGCGAGGGCCACCGTGTAGTACTGGTGGAAGATGCCCGCCATGTAGCTGAAGACGACCATGGTGAGGAGCAGCGAGCCGCCCCAGACCAGGAACGAGGCGCGGGTCACGGACGTCCGCTTGTACTTGCGCGTGGCCACCAGGCCCGCGCCGAAGAGGATCAGCGCGGCCGGCAGCAGCCACGAGATCTGGCTGCCGACCTCGGAGCTGAACATCCGGTTCCAGCCGGTCTCGCCCCACATGCCGGTGCCGCCGCCACCGCCACCGCCACCGACGCTGCCGGTCTCGTTGCCGCTGAGGCGGCCGAAGCCGTTGTAACCGAAGGTCAGCGAAAGGAAGCTGTTGTCCTGCGAACCGCCGATGTACGGGCGGGAGGAGGCGGGCCACAGCTCGACGATCGCGACCCACCAGCCTCCGGAGACCACCAACGCGGCCGTGGCGGCGGCCAGTTGACCGAGCCGCTTCCTCAAGGACACCGGCGCGCAGATCGCGTACACGAAGGCGAGCGCCGGAAGGATCAGGAAGGCCTGCAGGGTCTTGCCGAGGAACGCGAAACCGATCGCGACACCGGCCCACACCAGCCACTTCGTACGGCCGTCCTCGATGGCGCGGACCACGAAGTAGCAGGCGAGCGCCATCAGCAGCGCCAGCATGGCGTCCGGGTTGTTGAACCGGAACATCAGCGCAGCGACGGGAGTGAGCGCGAGCACCGCGCCCGCGATCAGACCGGCCCCGGGGCTGAACCGGCGGCGCACGGATGCGTACACGACAGCGACCGTCGCGATGCCCATGAGGACCTCGGGGACGAGGATCGCCCACGAGTTGAGGCCGAAGATGCGGACCGACAGCTCCATCGGCCACAGGGAGGCCGGGGGCTTGTCGACGGTGATGGCGTTGCCCGCGTCCAGCGAGCCGAAGAAGAACGCCTTCCAGCTCTTGCTGCCGGCCTGGACGGCCGCCGAGTAGAAGGAGTTGGCGTAGCCGGAGGCGCTCAGGTTGTAGAGGTAGAGCAGGCCGGTGGCGAGGAGCAGGCCGAGGAAGGCCGGGCGTGCCCAGCGGGGGTCCTCGGGGCGGCCGCGCCACAGTCTCCGTACAAAGGGCTGCTTGGGCTCGCCGGCCTCGGGGGCCGGGGCGGCCGACGGAGCCACGGGCTCCTGCACGGCCGTCGTCGGCTCCGGCCCCCAGGAGGAGGGGCCGTAGCCCTCCCCCTGATGGGTCGGACGGTCGTAGTGGGTGGTCATCGTCAGTCCCTCGGATCGGTGTCGGTCGGACGCACCGGCTGCAGATGCATGGTGGCGTCCTCCCAGCGCTGGTCCGCGACTTCACCGGCGCGGAACTGGGTCGTCTGGCGGTTCTGGTACTGGTACGGGTTCTGGTTCTGGTTCTGCACGTTCGGGTGCGCGTTCGGGCGCTGCGGCAGCGGGGGCTGCGGCTGGTACGCCTGCTGCGGGTACTGGGCCGTGGCGTAGGTCGCGTAGGTCGGCGAGGACGGGGTGTGCGAGGCCACCACCGTGGACTGCCCGCTGTCGCTCTTGTCCGGGAAGACCCAGGCGCGGAAGAGCAGGAAGCGCAGCACCGTCGCCGCGAGGTTGGCGGCGATGAGGACCGCCAGCTCGGTGGAGTGCCCGGGGTCGGACGTCGCCGCGTTCAGGGCGGCGAGCGAACCGCTGGTCAGGGCGAGCCCGATACCGAAGACCACCAGGCCCTGCGCCTGGTGCCGGACGGCGCCGCCACTTCCGCGCACTCCGAAGGTGAGGCGCCGGTTGGCCGCCGTATTGGCGACGGCGGAGACCAGCAGGGCGAGCGCGTTGGCGACCTGGGAGCCGCCGAACTGCCGGAAGAGGCTGTAGAGGACGAGATAGAAGAGGGTCGACAGTCCGCCGACGACACAGAACCCGACGAGCTGGCGGGCCAGCCCCTTCGGTACGTCCTGGATGTCGCGGTCGCGCGGGTCGTCGCCGAAGGGCCGGGTGATCCGGTCCAGCGGCAGCGACCCGGTGGCCAGGGCCTTGCCCACGCGCCACACCCCCTTGAGGTCCTCGGTCGCCGTCTTCACGATGTGGACGGTCGAGTCGGGGTCGTCGACCCAGTCGACAGGCACTTCGTGGATACGAAGCCCCGCGCGCTCGGCGATGACCAGCATCTCGGTGTCGAAGAACCAGCCGGTGTCCTCGACCAGCGGCAGCAGCACCTGCGCGACATCACGCCGGATCGCCTTGAAACCGCACTGCGCGTCGGAGAAGCGGGCCTGCAGCGAGCCCCGCAGGATGAGGTTGTACGCCCGGCTGATGAACTCCCGCTTGGGACCGCGTACGACGCGGGAGGAGCGGGCCAGCCGGGAGCCGATCGCCAGGTCCGAGTGGCCCGAGATCAGCGGCGCCACCAGCGGCAGCAGTGCATTGAGGTCGGTCGACAGGTCCACGTCCATATAGGCAAGGATCGGCGCCTCCGAAGCGGACCACACCGTCCGCAGGGCGCGACCCCGGCCCTTCTGCTCCAGTCGGAAGTTGGAGACCTCGGGGATCTCCTCCTCCAGCCGCGCCGCCACCTGTGGGGTGGTGTCCGTCGACGCGTTGTCCGCGATCGTGATGCGGAACGCGTAGGGGAACGTGCGCTTGAGGTGGTCGTGCAGTCTCTGCACACACGGCTGGAGGTCCTTCTCCTCGTTGTAGACGGGGATCACTACGTCCAGGACAGGCGTACCGGCGTCGCCGGCCGGGAGGTGCTCCCGCGCCGGCAGGGTGCCGGGAGAAGAGTCGGTTCGCATGACAACGACTCTGGTCAAGTGCCCTGTTGCACCCATGTGGTGGCACTGTGGTCTGCCTGTGAGTGCGATTGCCAATTCGTTTCGGGGGCCGGGCGGGGCAGCACCGGGGCAAGCGCCGGCAAATGCACGGTGAACACCGTGCGCCCAGGAACGCTGTCCACGGTCACGGCACCACCGTGCGCGGTCGCAACGGCCTGCACGATGGCAAGGCCGAGGCCCGTCGACCCGGAGGCACGGGAGCGCGACGAGTCGCCACGGGCGAACCGCTCGAAGACATGCGGCAGCAGCTCCGCCGGAATCCCCTGCCCGTTGTCCTCGACGTCCACACACATCCACGGTCCGCGGCGCTGGATGCGGGCGGTGATGGTCGTGCCGGGGGCGGTGTGCTTGCGGGCGTTGCCCAACAGGTTGACCAGCACCTGCTGGATCCGTGCCGCGTCCGCGGACACGAGCGCGGGCTCGTCCGGCAGATCGAGCCGCCAGTTGTGATCCATACCGGCCGCACGGGAGTCGCTGATCGTGTCGACGACCAGGGGTATGAGGTCGGTCTGCTCGAACTGAAGCGGACGTCCGGCATCCAGCCGGGCCAGGAGGAGGAGGTCTTCGACAAGCAGCGTCATACGGCCCGCCTCGGACTCGATACGACCGAGGGCGTGCCGGGTGTCGGGCCCGATCTGCTCTCTGCCACGCCTGGTCAGCTCGGCGTACCCGCGGATGGACGCGAGTGGTGTACGGAGCTCATGACTGGCATCGGCCACGAACTGCCGCACCCGCATCTCGCTCTGCTGCCGCGAGTGCAGCGCGCCATGGACATGGTCCAGCATCCGGTTGAGCGCGGCCCCGACCTGCCCGACCTCGGTATGCGGATCGGTCTCGGACTCGGCGACACGCTCGCTGAGGTTCACCTCGCCGGTGTGGAGGGGGAGTTCGGAGACCCGGGTGGCGGTGGCGGCGACCCGGCGGAGGGGGCGGGTGGCTACGCCGACGAGGACGTAGCCGGCGATTACGGCTGCGCCGAGGCCGGCGGCGGTGACGCTTACCTCGACGAGGATGAGGGTGTTGATAGTGCCGTCGTCTTCCGAGGTCGGGACGGCGACGTAGTAGCTGCCGTTGACACCCGTGACGTACTTGGCGTGATAGGTGCCCCGCCCGGGGATCTCCACGGTGTGGATCTTTTTGTCCTGGGCGACCTGGTTGAGCACCTTGATCTGGGCGTCGCTCAACGTCTCCGCGTCCATCTGCGGAACGTTGTTGGTGTCGGTGGACTTCTTCCCGACCTTGGCGTCGGTGATGGTGCCGTTCTGGACCTTCGCAGCGATCGTGCCCTCGGGCTGCGGGCCTTTGACGAACTGAATGAGGTCCGTGTTCCTGCCCTTCTGTTCGACGGGCAGGTTGCGGTTCCCCTTGTCGTCTCCCGGTGGTCCGAAACCACCCGAAGCGCGCGCCGAGACCTCGTCCAGCCGACCGTCCAACTGGGTGTAGAGATGCGACCGCAGCGCCAGAGTCGTCACCGTACCGATCACCGCACACACGGTGGCGATCAGCACCACAGAAGCGACGACGAGCCGCGCCCGCAGGGTGCGCGGCTGTCCCGCTCGTCGCTTCTGCGTACGCGGTCGTCGTCGTCCGCTCATGACGCGGCAGGCTTGATCAGATAACCGGCCCCACGCCGGGTGTGGATCATCGGCTCACGACCGGCATCGATCTTCCGGCGCAGATAGGAGATGTAGAGCTCGACCACATTGGCCTGCCCACCGAAGTCGTACGACCACACACGGTCGAGTATCTGAGCCTTGCTGAGCACGCGCCGCGGGTTCCGCATCAGGAACCGCAGCAGCTCGAACTCGGTGGCGGTGAGGTGGATACCCTCCCCGGCGCGGCTGACCTCGTGGCTGTCCTCGTCCAGCGTCAGATCGCCGACGACAAGCACGGAGTCCGACCGCCGGTCGGCGGCACCGGAGCGCCGGATCAGCCCACGCAGCCGTGCCACGACCTCCTCCAGGCTGAACGGCTTGGTGACGTAGTCGTCACCGCCGGCGGTGAGGCCCGCGATCCGGTCCTCGACCGCGTCCTTCGCGGTCAGGAACAGAACCGGCACGTCGGGCAACTCACGGCGCAGGCGGCCCAGCACGGCCAGCCCGTCCATGTCGGGCAGCATCATGTCCAGCACGACGGCGTCGGGCCGGAACTCCCGCGCGGTCTGGATGGCACCCGTGCCATCCCCTGCACTACGGATCTGCCATCCCTCATAGCGAAGGGCCATGGACAGCAGCTCGGTGATCGACATCTCGTCGTCCACCACAAGCACTCGGACGGGGCTCCCGTCCGGCCTCAGCAGTTCGGTGCGCCCCTGGGGCGAGGTCGTGGTCATGGTGGACACACTGTCTGGATCCTCTGAGAGCACCCTTTCGACAACCTGTGATTTCCCTAAGAAACGCACAGGCACCTCTCAGGGAACGCCTGGGAACCTCTTGCCCAGCGGCGCCCGCGCAGGTCGAGCCCATCATCACCGGCCGATGGTGATCAGGGCGTAAAGACTCCCTGTGGGGATCTTGAGTGTGAGTGACGTCGTTGGTGACGTCGTTCTCAAAGCCCGAACAACCGCGCCCCGTTGTCATGGCACACGCCCCGCAGCCACTCCTCCCCGAGCCCCAGCCGCTCCAGGGCGTGCAGCTGATGGACGTACGGATAAGGGATGTTGGGAAAGTCGCTGCCCAGCAGGATCCGGTCGCCGAGGTCGCCCAGCCGTGGCAGCGCCCGCCGCGGGAACGGCGCGAACCGCTCGCTGAAGTCCGTGAACGCCATCGTCGTGTCCAGCCGCACCTCCCGGTACCGCTCGGCGAGGTCCAGGAAGTCCTCGTACTCCGGCATCCCCATGTGCGCCACGACCAGCCGCAGCCGCGGATGCCGGGCGAGCACGCGCGCGACGGGCTCGGGCCCGGTGTGCTTGCCGGGCGCCGGCCCCGACCCGCAGTGCATCACCACCGGAACCCCGGCCTCGGCGAGCAAACCCCAAGCGGGGTCGAGGAGTTCACTCGCCGGGTCGTACGCCCCCACCTGTACATGCGCCTTGAAGACCCGTGCGCCCGCCTCGATCGCCTCCCGGACGTACGCCTCGACTCCCGCTTCCGGAAAGAGGGTTGAGGTGTGCAGACAGTCGGGCGTACGGCGGGCGAAGTCGACGGCCCAGTCGTTGAGCCACTGCGCCATGCCGGCCTTGTGCGGATAGAGCATGGCGGTGAAGCCGCGCACGCCGAACTCCCGTATCAGTGCGACCCGTTCCTCTTCCTCCTTCCGATAGGTGATCGGCCATTCGACGCCGCCGGTCAGCGGCCCGAGCGAGTCGAAGTAGCCCCAGACCTTGCGCAGCACCCGCTCGGGCATGAAGTGGGTGTGCACGTCGACCAGCCCGGGCAGCCCGAGCCGCTGCCAGAACCGCCGCACATCCTCGGCCTCAGGCATACGCCCTCGCGAATCCGTAACTGCGCTCGTCCAGGCGGTGGACGGTACGGAAGAGGTGACGACAGGCGACGGTGCAACGGGCTGATCGCTCATGTCGTCCACGATCGACCGGAGAGGGATGGGGTGTCCATAGCGCCTACCAAAGGAGATCCAGTAGTGGAGGGTGCAGGGTATGGGAGCCCTGGAGCGGATCATCGCTCGCCTGGGGCGAACTGACGAGCCGAATCCGTGTCCCGGCGGATTTGGGTTCGCGGCACGTGGAGATCTGACGGGCGAACAATGGGCCACAGTGGAGCCTCTGTTGTCGAGGTTGCACTCCGCGTTCTTGGCCGTAGCCCGCGAACCGTGCGACGCCATCGCGCGTTACGGCAAGTGCAGGCTGATGCGGGGAGAGATTCTCTCGGGGCGGATCACCGGTCTCCTCGAATTCGGTTATCGGGGAATCGGGAGCAGGAACGCAGGTATTCCCACTCGTCAGAGACATGGCGGGACGATTCCGCGCGGGTCACACGATTGGCCGCGCCCGAGATGAAACCCGCCGCAGGAGTAGGCAGAGTGATGGACGCAAGGCAACACACCAAACACGCCTGGAGATATCCATGTCACGAATAATCGCGATCGGCGCCGCCCTTGGCTTCGCTCTCGCAGCCACGGCCGGATCCGCGATGGCCGCGCCGTCAGTCCTTCACACCGCCACAAAGACCACAACGGTCCAGTCCAGCCCCATCGCCTATCGCCACGGCGGGGATGATGGCGACTGCGACGGCGTCGGCAACCAGTGTGCATGACACCTATCCCCGCGTGAGATAGGGACAGGCAGAGGAGGAGGGCTTTATGCCTGTCATTTCCTCCTCTGTCTCCCTAACGCGCAACACTCACTCTACGAATATGCCGCGGTCGGTGTCGGCCTCGCCATAGACCCGGATCCAGGAGGCAGCCTGCTACAGCCGGAGTAGCCCAGAGGCTAATCGGGCTTGCCAATTCACTGCTCATCTTGGTTGTTTAAACGTTGGTTGCCGCTCGTGGCCAGCGGCCTTGGAAGTAGCCTGATTCAACGGTCCCGCGGCCGGTCCGGCTTGGCGGGACACGGATGACCGAGCCGAGCACCAACGCGCAGGCCGCGCCCTCACCACGGTCGTAGCGGCCCCGTTGGGTGTCGGGCGCTGTCCCGGTGGCCAACCGGACAGGGCGACCGCGGCGGCACGCCCTGCGATGGCAGGACCAGCAGGGCCCTCACCAGGGCGGTGAGGAATGCCTCGAAGCCACCAGAGTCGGGCAGGGAGCCGAGCTCCCCGTAGAAGGCGGCGCGACGATCGAGGCGAAGGGCCACTCCGATGCTGTCAACGGTGCGCTGGATGACGTTGCCTGTGAACCCGGTGGCTGCCCGGGCTTCGGCCATCCCGTTCTGCCACTCGGCTGTCATCTGAGTCTCCTTTCGCCGTGCGACCCAGGTACCGCCACGGCACCTTCGGAGACGGCTGAGCAGGCTACGCATCGGGGCTCCTAAGGACGCGGACGGGCCAATACTCCAGGTCACGCCAGGGGTCCGGACAGCCTTCCTCCGCCTTACTGACCGACTCCCAACCTGAACCGCATGGCCGAGGCGCCGCACGCCGGCCCGTTCAGGTTCGACCGACAACTCAGAACAAGCCGTCCTGCGCGCTGGGTCCACGCTTGAACTCCTTTATCGGAAGGGTGAGTTCGCCCTCTCCTACAGGTCCCGCGGCAGGAAGCAACTCCCACCCCCGCATCAACCGCGTATCCAGCACAACGACGCCGCGCCCGGCCACCAGATGCAGATCCGGCCCGGCCGCCGCAACCAACCGCCCGTTCACCGCCCCGCCCGCGACAAGCTCGGTCACCTCGCCGACGGCGGCCGGCAGGTCGGCGAGCCCGAACACCTCGGTGTGATCGACCGGTTGGCAGGGCTCACGGGCGAGTGACTCCGGCCAGCCGTCGAGTGCGAGCGCCCGCCCGTGCAACTCCTCGACCTCTGCCGCCCGCTCCGCCTCCGCCACCGGCAACCCGGACCGCACTGCCCGCTTCTCGGCGTACGGAATCCGGTCCGGCACCTGGAGCGCGGCGCGCAGCAACTCCTCGGTGCGCCGCGCCGCCATCAGCGGCCCCACCCCCAGCCAGCTGAAGCACACCGCACCCTGCTCAAGCAGCCGTGCGGAGCCCCGCTCCTCGGCCGTGATCCCGACCTTGACCATGCCGGGCCCGAACCACGCCAGATACACGTGGTACGGCCGCGGGTCGTCCGCGATCGTGTCGGCGGCCACCGAGTGCGCCCGGTCCAGCCGCGCACACTCCTCGCACCGCGCCCCCGTACTCCGCCCCGACACGACCGCCCGTACCGGACACGCATGTCCACGCGCGCCCACACATGTCCGCACACCCCCGTCCGCGACCCCGAAGGCCACCCGTTTCCCCCACGGCAGCGAGCTCACCCGCCCGCCGTCCCACACCAGCACGGGGCCGTCCCCCGACCACCGCAGTCCCGTGCACTTCCATGACCGTGCCATCGCTCACGAGAGTAAGAGGGGGCACTGACAACGGCCTGGCGCGGCGGGAAGGGGATACCGCACGCGGGGGTCCGAAGCCGCAACCAGCTCTTGCCGGGTGTCAGAGGTATCGATTCTTCCCACCCCGAGGCAACCCGCCCCAGCTCAGCCCCCGACTCGGCAGCCGCAGGCTCCGACCTGAACGTCACCGACCTGACCTGCTTCGCCTACGCCATCGAGGCTGGCGAGAACCCGCTCACGGCCGGTGCCCTGGCAGCCCGCGCCCACGTCACCACGGGCGCGGTCATCGGAATCCTCAACCGCCTGGAACGCGCCGGCTACGTCACCCGCCGTCCCGACCCGGCGGACCGACGCCAGGTCCGCGTAGCCGCCCTGTCGGGCGTGGAGGCCCGCGCCTGCGAGGTCTACGAGCCGTACTACGCCCGCCTGAGCACACTCAAGGAAACCGCCATGAAGCCGCTCCTGCCCTCCCGGACGAGCACCACCATGGACGACCTGACCGAGGAGCACCTCCACGAGACCGCCTGGCGGCCGCCGCTTGAACTCGTCCAGATGTGTCCGCCCATCTGTGTCGGTGTCAGATCCCGAAAAACACGAGGCCCTGGAATCCTTTGGGGCCTCAAATGCGTGTGAAATCAACGGGATTCGGGCCTGCCACGTGACCGGAGCAACGATGCCCGGTTCGCCCGGTTGCGCGCGATTGACCCCTTCTGCCAGCCCCGAAGAGCGCGGCGGGACATATCGGATTAGCCTCCTAAATGAGCGCCTAGTGGATCTTTGATGTGCGCTCCATTCACCCAAGGAGGAGTCATGCGCAAGCTTCACAAGGCCGCTGTCGCGGCCGCCATCCTCGGTAGCTTCACCTTCATAGCCACCGGCACCGCCACCGCCCAGCCCGCGCACCTCATGCATGAAGGCGGCGGGTGCAGGTCCCACGACCTGAACATCGACATCCTCGGTCAGGTCGGGCTGCTCAACGGCCTGTTGGGCAATGCGCTCAACGGCGAGGGCAACGCGGGCGGCCAGAACAACCACGTCGGTTCCAGTACCTGCGAATAGGTAGCTACTGATCGCGTCACCTAGCTGACCGACTTGGGTCTCGGCGCCCGGAGCACAGCTCCGGGCGCCGAGCGCTGTCTCCGCCCACGCGCTACCGCACCCCTCGAAACGCAAGAATGAAAGGGACTGACGGTCACCCCGGGGCCTGACGGTCGCCCGGGGCCGAATCGACGCCTGCGAACCGTGCAACCACGGCTAGAACATCGTGTTGTCGTTGGCGGCCCTGCCGATCGCGGTGAGCGCAGATTCGAGTGCGACCGGGGGCCACGGCCACTACCGCGATGGCGCCCTGCTCCCCTGAAGCACTCAGACACAACGCCACAGGCGACGTCCTCCTCCTCGATGGACTCATAAATCGAACACATGATTGAATTTGTCCATGCGACCGATTCCCGCCGACCTCGCCCGAGCGCAGCAGGAGTGGAGCGCCACCTACCGGCAGCTTGCGGAGCAGCCAGGCCGTACCGAGGTGCGCCGACGCCTGTACCGGCTGTCGGCTGAGCTGTTCTTCCACCCCCACTGGCGGCAACGACGGCCAAGCGCCGCGGAATGGTGGGAACTGCGTGCCCTGGGCCGACGGTCGGACCGGGACGTGAGCTCCGGACGCTGAGGATCCTCGAATGACGCGCTGGAATGCGGAGCCGTACATCCCGGATGATCCTGAAGGCGTGTCCGGACCGATTCGCGTGATCGTGCATCCGCCGTCGCCCACCGGTGGCCGCCGCGTGCGCGTGGACGGCGAGATCCTCGGCCTGGCCCACAACGTGGCCGACGTCGCCGAGTTCCTCCGCCGAGCCGGCCTGGAGATCGACCCTGCCGAGGTCGCGGGGGCGCCGTGGATCGACTGGCGCGGAGTGGGGCCGGAACGCTGGGGGCCGGAGACAAGCGGCTGACGCCCGCCCAGCCGAGAACGCCCGTGAACGGGGCTGAATGAGAAGGAAATTGGGACAACCCCTCCCCTCAATGGGTAGCTGTTGGCACACCCGTCCGGTGAACTGAGGCATCCGTATGGCTCATTCATTCGAGTCGAACCCCTCGAACGAGGTACTTGCAGTCAACTCTGCTTGACGTGATCAAGAACCCCAAGTGGGCCGCTCTTGCGGTCGTACTCCTCGTCGTGCCCGTCGCAGCACCCAGTCCAGCCCAAGCACAGGGCCACTCCGCCCCGGAGTTCACCCTCCCCATCGCGGCGGCGGTCAAGGCACTCCCGCTCGCTGCGGAGGTGCGCGACGGCTATCAGCGCACGAGCTTCAAGCACTGGAACGCGGGCAAGAACCCGACCGACGGCTGCAACACCCGAGCCGAGGTGCTTCTCTCCGAGGCGGTCGACCCTCCCCAGGTCCTTCCGGGCTGCAAGCTGTCCGGAGGGCGTTGGTGGTCGTACTACGACTCCGAGTGGATCACCTCGGCCGGCGCCTTGGACGTCGACCACATGGTGCCGCTGGCCCAAGCTTGGGCTTCCGGGGCGTCGCAATGGACGGCGGCGCGGCGCGAGGCCTACGCCAATGATCTCGATGCCCCGGCCTCCCTCGTCGCCGTGTCAGCAGCCTCGAACCGCGCCAAGGCCGACAAGGACCCGTACAAGTGGCTGCCGCCGACCGGCGATGTCATGTGCCGCTACATCTCGGAATGGGTCGGAACCAAACTCCGCTGGGGACTCACCGCCGACGCCGACGAAGTCGCAGAACTCAAGCAGCTCGCGGAGGGGTGCGCCGATACGAACGTGACCTACCAGCCCGCTCCATGAAGTTGCGGCCTCGGCACGACAAAGCCCCCTCCGGGATGATCCCGAGGGGGCTTTGACCTCTGTGCACTCGGCAGGATTCGAACCTGCAACCTTCTGATCCGTAGTCAGATGCTCTATCCGTTAAGCTACGAGTGCTTGTTTTGTTTTTCTGCCGTTCCTGGTCCTTTCGGCCCGCTCGCGGCGACAGGAAGAACATTACATGACTGCCGCCGCCATGTGAAATCCGTTTGCCGCACCCCTTGTGAGCTGCGGAAACGCCTCTACAGGCACCCCAGGGAACGACGAAGCCCCGGTCGGGTGGACCGGGGCTTCGGTGATCATGCGCGGAGGCGGAGGGATTTGAACCCTCGATGGGCTTTGAGGCCCAAACCGCATTAGCAGTGCGGCGCCATAGACCGGACTAGGCGACGCCTCCAGCACAGCCGCCCGCGCGAGCGCGAGTGGTGCGTGCAGATGATGACACAGTCGAGCGTGGTGTCACCAATCGGCTCCCACGGTACTAGGCAGGCAGGCCGCAGGGCAAAGTCCTTCCTGGCCGCGCCGCCGACTGTGCCGGGCATGCCGGGCGTGCCGACCGCGGGAGTGGCGCGTTAGTCAGGGCATGTTCGCTCGGTTCCTCTTCGTTGCCGCCATTGCAGCCTCCTGTGTGGTGCCCGCCGCCGCCCACGCGGAGGTCGGCCGCCCCGCGCTCCCGCCGCCCGTACAGGGCGAGGACCGGGCCGGCGACCACCTCACCGTCACCGTCCAGCATGCGGGCGACGGTGCGGACGGGACGTTCGACCTCTACTGCCATCCCGACAGCGGCGACCATCCCGATGTGAGCGGCGCGTGCGGGGCGCTCGATCGCGTCGCGCGGTGGGGCAGGGACACCTTCGCGCCCGTGCCCGAGGACAGTTTCTGCACCATGCAGTACGGCGGGCCCGCCATCGCGCATGTCACCGGGACCTGGGCCGGGCGGCCCGTGGACGCGTCGTACGACCGCAGCAACGGGTGTGAGATCGGGCGCTGGAACCGGCTCGTGCCGTTGCTGCCCGATCTGCGGCCCCAAGGGCAACCGTAGGGATGGCAGGGATGGCAGGGATGGCAACCGTAGGTACTCGCACAGGGTTTTCACCGGGGAAACCCAGGACTCCGTAAGAGTCCGGCGAAGGTCTCGCGAAGGCCTGCGCAGGCCAGAGGATGCGGGCACACGTTCTACTTCAACTCGTCGTGCGACCTCCCTCTCATCCGGCGTCGCGAGCGCAACCAGTGCCCGTAGACTCCCTCGCGTGACACGTCGCGGGCCGGTTGGCAAGATGGCCCGAGCGGTCGGCAAGGTGCGGTAACAGGGAGGAAGCGTCTCGTGAGCAGCAGGCCATCCCGAGGCGCTGCTCGCCTCGCAGCCATACTCGACGCGCTTCCCGATGCGTTGGTGCTGGTCAACGCCAATGGGACCGTCGTCAACGCGAACACCATCGCGCTTGAGGCCTTTGAAGCGCCGGGGACGGCTCTCGTGGGGCGGGGGCTGCTCGATCTGCTGCCGCAGTTCGACTCCAAGCTCATTCCCGGGTCCATGCGGCGGCCCGATCACATGGATCCCGCCGGGCGGACCAAGCCGACGCGGATGATCGCGCGGCGGACCGACGGCGCCGAGTTCCCGGTCGAGGTCACCAGCGCCAATCTGGAGAACGGGCAGCAGGCCTACGACGGTTACGGCTACAGCAGCGACGAGCTGCTGATGCTCGTCGTACGCGATCTGACCGGGACCGTGGACACCGAGGCCGAGCTGGCGCGTTCGCAGCGGCAGACCGAGATGATCCTGCGGGCCGCGTCCGAGGGTGTGGTCGGGACCGATACGGATGGGCGGATTGTGCTCGTCAATCCGGCTGCCGCTCAGATACTGGGTTATCGGGCGAGTGATCTCGGTGGCAAGGAGCTGCACGGGCTCGTGCTGCACTCGCGGGCCGACGGTTCCCCGTTCCCGTACGAGGAGTCGCCGCTCGCCGACACCCTGCGCTCCGGGCGCAAGCACCGGGTGCGCGGGCAGGTGCTGTTCTCCAAGGGCGGCGACCAGGTCTCCGTCGATCTCACCACCGCGCCGGTCCGCGACGGCGATCAGCTCGTCGGTGCTGTGATGACCTTCGCCGACCGGCGGCCGTACGACTCCCTGGCAGAGGAGAAGGACGCCGGCGAGAAGCGGTATGCGGAGGAGATCGAGCGGATCGAGGAGGAGCACGCCTCCGAGCTCACCGCACTGCGCCAGAAGCATGTCACCGAGGTCGAGGAGCTGCAGGAACAGCACGACGACGAACTCGGCGCGAACGAGGAGCGGTATGCCGCGCTCGGTGAGCGGGAGAAGGACCGGTACGAGGCGCTTGCCGGGCGGCACGAGCAGCTGCTGACGCTGCTGGGGCGGTCGTTGCGCGGACCGCTCGACGAGCTGCGGCGCGAGCTGGCCGCCCTCGCCGCCGACGACGCCGGGCAGCTGTGGCCCGAGGCCAATCAGGTGCTGCATCACCTGTCGGCCGGGTACTCGCGGATCACGACTCTCATCGACAACGTCCTCGGCTATCAGCTGCTCGACGCCGGGAGCGAGCAGATCAGTCGTACGAAGGTCATGCTCGACGCGGTCGTCGCCGCCGGTGTCGACGGGGCCGTGGAGCTGATCGGGCCCGGGCGGGTGCAGTTCGCCGTGCATGCGCCGCCCATCGAGGCCGAGGTCGATCCGCAGCGTCTGGCGAGCGCGCTCGCCCATCTGATCGCGGATGTCGCCGGTGTAGACGCGACCGGCAACGCGCCCGTGTCGGCGGGCGGTTACATGGACAACACGGTCGTCGTGGCCGCCGCGCAGCGCGGTGAGGTCGTGCGGATCGAGGTGCGCGGGCCGTACGCCGGGGGAGACCCGGTGCACGAGCCGATCGTGCGCGGGATCGTACGGGCTCATGGCGGTGTGCTGCAGACGCACGAAGTGCCCGGGATGAGCGGCAGCGCGTATGTGCTGGAGGTGCCCATCGGGGGTGGGGCCGGGGCCGTCGCGGCCGACGCTTCGGGTGCTGAATCCGACGACGGTGCCGCGTCCGATCAGACCTCCGGTGGCGGGCGGCGGCGCGGGCGGCGGTCCTCTGTCGACGCGTTCCTGGAGAGCGAGGTACCGGGGGAGTCCGGTGACTCCGCGGAGGCCGGTGACGCGGAGGGCGGTGTGCCCACGGGGCGGCGTCGCAGGCGTGCGGTCGAGGAGTCTGCCGCCGCCTCGGCAGCGGGTGCCCTGGAGGTTTCCGGTGGCACCGGGCGGCGGCGCGGGCGGTCGGCCGAGGGTGCCGGTGACGGTGTCGCCGAGGGTGCCGTCGTGATGGCCGGCGAGCATGGCGCCGGGACCGCGGCCGTCGGTACGGGACTGGGCGGGACCGTTCCTCCGCAGGGCGTGCCCGCGCCTGGCGGTCGGCGTGCGCGGCGTGACGGCGGCGAACAGCGCGCCTTGCCGGCGGCGCTGCCCGCGGGCCCCACACCTGCCGGACAGGCCCCTCCTCCGGGCGACCAGCTTGTGCCCGCACAGAACACTCAGAGCACTCAGAACGCCGGCAACGGGGAGAACGCCGAGCCGACCGGGCGGCGTCGCCGAGCCCTGGCCGCCGCGAACGATCGCGCCGCCGCGCAGGAGGCGGCTCCCCGCTCTGTGTTCGCTCTGCCTCCGGCGGAGGCGGACCGGGCCCCCGCGGGCGCTGAGGCGCAGGCGCCTGTGCCCGTGCCCGGTCCCGTGCCCGTGCAGGCACCCGTACCGGTGCAGGGGCAGCCGCCCGTGCCGGCTCCGGTTCCGGCTCAGCCGCAGGTCCCCGGGCAGGGTGGCCAGGATGCCTCCGGTGACGCCCTGATCGACGACGGCCGGCACGATGCCGTTCCGCATGATCAGTCCGGCGACCACACCCCGCCCCAGCCGCATCCCACGAGCGCGCCGACGGGCCGCCGGCGCCGTGCCGTGGCGCAGCCGGGGGCGCAGGAAGCCGCCGGGCAGACTGCGGGGCAGGGGGTGCCGGTGCAGCAGGCCGCGCCCGTTCCCGCGCAGGCCGCGCCCGCCCAGAACGCCACCGGCCAGGTCGCGCCCGCCGCCGGTCAGCCGCTTCCCGCGGCGCCCGTGGAGGCGGCCCCCGGTCAGCCCGCCCCCGTACCGTCGCAGTCCACCCCGGCCCCCGGCACCCCGCTCCCCCCGGAAGCCCCTGCCGCACAGGCACCGGCACGTCCCGCGCAGCCCCTCCCGGCCGAAGCGGCCACCGCACCGGCCGCCCCCGTCGACCCGAACTCCACTCAGGGCCAGGCGATCAGCGTGCGGACCCTGGGCCAGGGGGTGCCGTTCACGCGGCAGGCCGCGCAGGTGCAGCAGCCGTCGGCCACACCCGCGCCGCACAACCCGAACGGTTCCGGCCGGCGTCGCAAGCTGGGTACACGGACCGAACCCGCCGCCGCAGCTCCGGAGCAGACGGCCCGTCCGCACCCGGCGGCCGAACAGGCCTCCGTACCGGCGCAGCCTCAGCCGCAGCCGTCGCTCGCCGGGCAGTCCCGGCTGGCGCAGGTGACCGAGGGCACCGGGCGGTCGTACGCCATAGGGGCGCCCGACGAGAACGCCGCCGAGGGGCCCGAGCCGCTGGACGGTCCCGGTGGGGCCGTCGAGATCGCGGACACCCCGCGGCCGCAGCCGATGGACGACGAGCTGCCGCCGGAGCCGCTGGACAACCCGCGGCGGCTGCTGGTGTGGCCCGCGCCGGACGTGACGACCCAGCAGGCGCTGAGCGACCGCGGCTACCGGCCCGTCATCGTGCACTCGCGCGAGGAGGTCGACGCGCAGATCGCGGCCTTCCCGGCGGCGCTGTTCGTGGATCCGCTGACCGGGCCCATCACGCGGACGGCTCTGCAGTCCCTGCGGCAGGCGGCCGTCGCCGCCGAGGTCCCGGTCATGGTCACGGCCGGTCTCGGACAGGCGACGCGCGAGGCTGCCTACGGCGCCGACCCCGCCGTACTCCTGAAGGCGCTCGCGCCGCGGGACAGTGAGCAGCATCCGCCGCGGGTGCTGCTGATCGAGGAGCACGCGGAGATCGCGCTGGCGCTGACCGCGACGCTGGAGCGGCGGGGGATGCAGGTGGCGCGGGCCGCGAGTGATGCGGATGCGGTGACGTTGGCGGGGCAGCTGCGGCCCAACCTGGTCGTGATGGACCTGATGCAGGTGCACCGCCGCCAGGCCGGGATCATCGACTGGCTGCGCGCGAACGGCCAGCTCAACCGCACCCCGCTCGTCGTCTACACCGCCGCCGTCGACCAGGCCGACCTGCCCCGGCTGGCCTCCGGCGAGACCGTCCTCTTCCTCGCCGAGCGCTCCACGAGCGGCGAGGTGCAGGCGCGGATCGTGGACCTGCTGTCGCGGATCGGGACCAACTAGCCCTGCTTGGGGCTCACTTGGCGACGAGCCTGCGGGCCGCCTCCTTGATGGAGTCACGCAGACGGTCCGTGGCCGTGTCGTCGGCGCCCACCAGGACGCGGCGCATCTGCGGGACGACGGTGGCCCAGTTGGCGAGGGCCACCAGGAGGAAGAGCAGGTCTCGGGCCGGAATCGCATCGGTGATGACGCCCCGGTCCTGGCCGTCCTGGACAGCGGCGACCTTGCGGCGGTAGTGCTCCTGACGCTCGTCCTCGTCGGGGAGCTCGGTGAAGCCGTACTGCATGCCCTCCCAGAACAGGAGGCGCAGCACCTCGGGGTGGGCGGCGTGGTAGTCCATCAGCCGGTCGATCCAGCCCTCGATGTCGTCCGGGTCGACGGGCACCGCGGCGGCGAGGTCGACCATGCTCTTGCCGAGGACCTGTGTGAACAGCTCCGCCTTGTTGCCGAAGTAGGCGTAGATCAGCTGCTTGTTGGCCTTGGCCGCGCTCGCGATGCGGTCGATGCGGGCGCCCGCGATGCCGTGCCGCGCGAACTCGGCGACCGCCGCCTCGAAGATCCGGGCCTTGGTGGCCTCGGGGTCTCTTACTGCCATGGGGTCAGGGTAATGGGCAGGCACAGGTAACCAACTATTTGGTTGACAGGGAATTCGGGGGCGATGCAGGCTGTTCACATTCCAACCAACCAGTTAGTTGCTAGAGCTGGCTCGAAGGAGTTCCTCCGCTCATGCCGTCAGTGACCACTGCCCAGCAGGACCAGGCCCGGACCCCGGTGCGGGAGCCGGGCGGCGCCTCCCGTCTGCTCCTCCCCCTCATCGCCCTGTGCACCGCCGTCACGGCCGCCAACATCTACCTCGCGGCGCCGCTGCTCCCCCTCATCGCCCACGACTTCGGCTCGACCCCTTCGGCGGTCGCCTGGATCGCCTCGGTCGCGCAGTTCGGCTACGCGGCCGGCCTGCTCTTCTTCGCCCCGCTCGGCGACAGCGTGAACCGGCGCCGCCTGGTCGCCGTCCTGTCCCTGGTCACCGCCGCGGCCCTGGTCACCGGCGCCACCGCCGCCGGGACCACCGCACTCGCGGCCGCCGTCCTGGTCGCCTCCGCGGCCACCGTGGTCCCCCAGCTCCTCGTCCCACTGGTCGCCGCGCGCGCCCCCGCCGACCGCCGCGCCCGCCATGTCGCCGCCGTCATCTCCGGTCTGTTCACCGGCATCGTGGCGGCCCGGGTGCTCGGCGGTCTGGTCGGCCAGGCCTTCGGCTGGCGGACGGCCTTCGTGGGCGCGGCGGCACTGACCGCCGTACTGGGTCTTGCGACCGCGCTCGCCCTCCCCGCGGAGACGCGCCGCCGCCAGGGCCCGCTCTTCTCGGGCCTGGCCACCATGCCGTCCCTCGTGCGCCACTCGCCCGACCTGTGGCGCGCCTGCGTGCGTCAGGCGGGGATGTACGGCGCCTGGAGCGCCCTGTGGACCTCGCTCGCCCTGCTGCTGACCGGGCGGTCGTACGGCCTGTCCACCGCGACCGCCGGTCTGTTCGGCCTCTTCGGGCTGGCCGCCAGCGCGGTGGCACCCCTGGCGGGCGGACTGGTCGACCGCTTCGGCGCAGCCAAGGTCGTACGGTCCGCGTATCTGCTCGCCGCCGTGTCCGTACCGCTCTTCTGGCTGGGCGGGCGGGTGTTGGCGGCCCTGTTCGTGGCGGCGATCGCCGTCCATGCGGCCCTGGTCGCCTCCCACGTCGCCAACCAGACCCTCGCCCTCACCACGACCTCGACCCCGGCCACCGCCAACAGTGCCTACGTCGTCGCAGGCTTCGCAGGCGGCGCCAGCGCCTCGGCCCTGGCCGGCCTCGCCTTCGGCCACTGGGGCTGGGGCGGGGTGTGCGCGGTGGCGGGGGTGTGGCTGGTGCTGGGGTGGGGGGCTACCGCCGTGCGACGGTAGCCCCCGGGTACGACCCCGTCTCTCAGAGCTTGGTGACGTCCAGCTCGCCCTGCGCGTACTGCCTGCGCAGCACCTTCTTGTCGAACTTGCCGACGCTCGTCTTCGGCACCGACTCGATGATCGTCCAGCGCTCCGGGAGCTGCCACTTGGCGATGTGGCCCTCGTCGGCGAGGAAGGCGCGCAGGGTCTCGAAGTCGGCGGTGGCGCCCTCCTTCAACACGACGGTGGCAAGCGGGCGTTCGCCCCACTTCTCGTCGGGGACGGCCACTACGGCCGCTTCGGCGACCTCGGGGTGCGACATCAGGGCGTTCTCCAGGTCCACCGACGAGATCCACTCGCCACCGGACTTGATGACGTCCTTGGCGCGGTCGGTGAGGGTGAGGAAGCCCTCGGGAGAGATCGTCCCGACGTCGCCCGTCTTCAGCCAGCCGTCCTCGCTGAACTTGTCGGCCGGGCGCAGGGGTTCGGCGTCGGGGCCGCTGTAGTAGGCGCCCGCGATCCAGTTGCCGCGGACCTCCAGCTCGCCGGCCGACTCGCCGTCCCAGGGGAGGCGCTCGCCGCCGGGGCCGCTGAGGCGGGCCTCGACTCCGGCCGGGAAACGGCCCTGGGTGAGGCGGTACGCGAACTCCTCCTCCGTACCGACCGCATGGGCCGGCGGGCGGGCGATCGTACCGAGCGGCGAGGTCTCCGTCATGCCCCAGGCGTGACAGACCCGCATGCCCAGCTTGTCGAAGGCCGCCATGAGGGACGGCGGACAGGCCGAACCGCCGATGGTGACCTGGGTGAGGGAGGAGACGTCGCGCGGCTTGGCGGTCAGCTCGGCGAGCAGGCCCTGCCAGATGGTCGGGACGGCCGCCGCATGGGTGGGCTTCTCGCTCTCGATCATCTCGGCGAGCGGTGCCGGCTGCAGGAAGCGGTCCGGCATCAGCATGTTGACGCCGGTCATGAACGTGGCGTGCGGCAGTCCCCAGGCGTTGACATGGAACTGGGGGACCACGACGAGCGAGGTGTCCTGGTCGGTCAGGCCCATCGACTGGGCCATGTTGACCTGCATGGAGTGCAGATAGATCGAACGGTGGCTGTAGACGACGCCCTTGGGGTCGCCCGTGGTGCCGGAGGTGTAGCACATGGCGGCGGCCTGGCGTTCGTCCAGCTCCGGCCAGTCGTAGGTGGTCGGCTTGTCCGCGATCAGGTCCTCGTACTCGTGGACCTGGGGACGGGCGCCCTCCAGGAGGGAGCGGTCGCCGGGGCCGGTGACGACGATGTGCTCGATCGTGGGCAGCTTCGGCAGCAGCGGGGCGAGCAGCGGGAGCAGCGAGCCGTTGACGATGACGACCTTGTCGCTCGCGTGGTTGACGATCCACACCAGCTGCTCGGCCGGCAGTCGGAGGTTGAGCGTGTGCAGCACCGCGCCCATGGAGGGGATCGCGAAGTAGGCCTCGACATGCTCGGCGTTGTTCCAGGCGAGGGTCGCCACCCGGTCGGCGTCCACGACGCCCAGTTCATCGCGCAGGGCGTGCGCGAGCTGGGCCGCGCGGGCTCCGATCCCGGCGAAGGAGCGGCGGTGCGGCTCGCCCTCTCCCGTCCAGGTGGTCACCTGCGATGTCCCGTGGACCGTCGACCCGTGGGTCAGGATCCTCGAGATCAGCAGCGGTACGTCCTGCATCGTGCTCAGCACGGTGTCCTCCCGGGGCGACATTGCCTACGCGGTGGTACGGGCTGCGCTGATTCTGCGCACATACCGCGTGGTATGTCACTAGGTGCCGATGATCGATCGCATCACGTCGGCCCCCAATAGCCACCAGGTCGGCCCTCGACGGACACCAGGCAGCCGCATTACCGCACAAGCCCCAGCTCAGGATCCTCGCGCAACTTGCCCAGCGCACGCGACACCGCCGACTTCACCGTGCCCACCGACACCCCGAGCACCTCGGCCGTCTGGACCTCGCTGAGATCCTCGTAGTACCTGAGGACGACCATCGCCCGCTGCCGCGCGGGCAGCTTCATGATCGCCCGCCACATCGCGTCGTGCAGCGCCTGCTGCTCGGCCGGGTCGTCCCCGCCGCGCACGGGCTCCGGCTCGGGCAGCTCCTCGCACATGAACTCGTCGACCCTGCGCTTGCGCCACTGCGACGTACGCGTGTTCAGCAGCGCCCGGCGCACATAGCCGTCGAGCGCACGGTGGTCCTCGATGCGCTCCCAGGCGACGTACGTCTTGGTGAGCGCGGTCTGCAGCAGGTCCTCCGCGTCGCTCGGGTTCGCGGTCAGCGACCGGGCGGTACGCAGCAGCACCGGCTGCCGGGCCCTCACATACGAAGCGAACGACGGATACGGGAGGGTCTGCGCCGCCGGCGTGGCGGCAGTCGAAGCACTGGTGCAGACGGGTGTGGTCATGGCTCCACGCTATGAGCGCGGGCACCTCCGGCTCATCGGCCGCAGGTCCCGAAGCCGAGTCCGCCTCAGGTTGTAGGGGTGGAGGTAGCTGCACCTCCTGTAGGTGGACAAACGGACCAGGGATACTGCGGGATGACCCCTGGGGGCTGCCCGAGTCAGGAGTCGGTCAGGAGTCGTCCGCGGCCAGGATCAGGCCGGATGTGGGCACCCCGGTACCTGCGGTGACCAGGACCCGTCCCGCCCCCGGTATTCGGTTCACTGCCGTCCCGCGCAGCTGCCGTACCCCCTCCGCTATCCCGTTCATCCCATGGAGGTAGGCCTCTCCCAGCTGTCCTCCGTGCGTGTTGATCGGCAACGACTCCCCGGCCACGAAGTCCGCCGCCTCCCCCTTGCCGCAGAACCCGAACTCCTCCAGTTGCATCAGCACGAACGGCGTGAAGTGGTCGTACAGGATCGCCACGTCCATGTCGGCCGGCGTCAGCCCGGAGGTGCGCCACAGCTGCCGCGCCACCACTCCCATCTCCGGCAGTCCGGTCAGCTCGTCCCGGTAGAAGCTCGTCATCTGCTCCTGCGCCCGGCCCGCGCCCTGGGCCGCCGCCGCTATGACAGCGGGCGGATGCGGCAGATCGCGGGCCCGCTCCACCGATGTGACGACGATCGCCTGGCCGCCGTCCGTCTCCTGACAGCAGTCCAGGAGTCTGAGCGGCTCGACGATCCAGCGCGAGGCCGCATGATCGGCGAGAGTGATCGGGCGGCCGTGGAAGTACGCCGCCGGGTTCGTCGCCGCATATCTCCGGTCGACCACCGCCACCTGCCCGAACGCCTCCGGGGTCAGGCCGTAGGTGTGCAGATACCGCTGGGCGGCCATCGCCACCCAGGACGCCGGGGTCAGCAGACCGAACGGCAGCGACCAGCCGAGTGCCGCACCCTCCGCCGACGGCTCCCGGTGCTGCACCCCGGAGCCGAAGCGGCGGCCCGACCGCTCGTTGAACGCCCGGTAGCAGACCACGACCTCCGCGATCCCCGTCGCCACCGCGAGCGCCGCCTGCTGGACGGTCGCGCAGGCCGCGCCGCCGCCGTAGTGGATGCGGGAGAAGAAGGAGAGTTCGCCGATCCCGCAGGCCTGGGCCACGGTGATCTCCGGGCTGGTGTCCATGGTGAACGTGACCAGCCCGTCCACGTCCCCCGGCGTCAGGCCTGCGTCGTCCAGCGCGGCCCGCACCGCCTCCGCAGCCAGCCGCAGTTCGCTGCGCCCCGAGTCCTTGGAGAACTCGGTGGCCCCGATACCGACGACCGCGGCCCGCCCGCCGAGGCCGTCCCGGGTGCGGACGCTCATCCGGCACCCCCGGGGCCTTCCGCGGGGACGGTGACCGTCACCGTGCCCGTGACATGGCTGCCGATGCCGTTCGCCCCCACCACCCGGACCGTCGCCGTATCACCGTCGACCTCCTCGACCACTTTCTCCACCGTGCCCGTCAACACCATCGTGTCCCCGGGGTAGTTGGGCGCCCCCAGCCGTATGGCCACCTTGCGGAGCACCGCCGTCGGGCCGAAGTGGTCGGTGATGTAGCGGCCGACCAGGCCGTTCGTCGTCAGGATGTTCATGAAGATGTCCGGGGAGCCCTTCTGCCGGGCCAACTCGGCGTCGTGGTGCACGTCCTGGTAGTCGCGGGAGGCGATGGCGCCGGCGACGATCAGCGTGCGGGTGATCGGGATCTCCAGCGGCTGCAGCTTCTCACCGGCCCTCATACGGCACCTCACTCATACGACCACCTCGCTCATACGGCCTCCTCCTCCCGGGCACGGAACACCGGCAGCACCAACTCCTCGTCGTACACCTGGAATTCGAGCCGCACGGGCAGCCCGATGCGCACCTTGTCGTACGGCACTCCCACCACGTCGCTGATCATCCGCACGCCCTCGGCGAGTTCTATGAGGGCGACCGCATAGGGAGGGGAGAAGGCCGGGAAGGGCGGGTGGTGCATGACGACGTACGAGTACACCGTCCCCTCGCCGCTCGCCTCGACCGTGTCCCAGTCCGGGCTGCCGCAGCTGTTGCAGCCCGGCAGCCAGGGGAAGCGGAGGGTCGCGCAGTGGGTGCAGCGCTGGATCAGCAGTCGGTGCCGCTCGACTCCGTCCCAGAAGCCGGCGTTGTCACGGTTGACGACCGGGCGGGGTCGCAGGGCGGGCTGCTCCGGCTTCTTGCGGCGGGTGGGTGCGTACTTGAGGATGCGGAAGCGGTGCGTGCCCACGAGAGTCGGGCCCGCCTTGACGTCCGTCCGCGTCGTGACGAAGTACCCCGTGCCCAGCTTCGTCGTCTTCCGGTCCGACACCGACTCGATCACCGTGGCGAAGGTGATCTCGTCCCCCGGCCGCAGTGGTCGCACATACTCCTGCTCGCAGTCGGTGGCGACGACCGAGGTGCAGCCCGCCTCGTCGAGCAGGGTGAGCAGTTCGTCGTAGTCCCCCGTGCGTCCCTCGTGGCCGGAGAGGCCGCCCATGGTCCATGCCTGGAGCATGGTGGGGGGAGCTATGGCGTCGGGGCCCGCATAGGCCGGATTGATGTCTCCCATCGCCTCGCACCAGTGCCGGATCATGGGCGTGTTGACGGGATCCCTGCCTCTGCCGGAGACGGCGGCGCGCCGCCCCTCGTAGGCCTTCAGCCGTGTCCCCAGCTCGTCCTCGCTCAATGTCGCCCCCTCACCGTCTCCCTCGTTCCCCGTCAGAGTTTCTGACTGTCCGTCAGATAATGGTCACTGTCAAGGTCGGCGGCCCGCACGCGAAAACGCCTGCGCGGCGGCACCGAAGTACCGCCGCGCAGACGCGTCACACCCCACAGAGCACACCCCGACCCCCTGAAGTCAGGGGAGTCGGCTCACCACAGCTCTGAGAAGTTGATGGCCACGTTCTTGTTCCCCTGGTTGACGGCCGTGAACGCGGAGCCCTTGACCTGGGCGGTGTTGCTCTGGTTCGAGGCGCCGGAGCCGACCGCGTTCTGCTGCGTGGTCGACGAGTTGCCGTTGTTGTCGAGCCCGACACCGCTGCCGATGGCGCTCGCGACACCCGCGTTCGATCCGTTGTCCGCGATGGCGCCGTTGTCCGCCGCCGCGACGCCGGTGAACAGGGCGGCTGCCAGCGGAAGGGCGGAGACGGCGGCGATGACGCGGGCGGTACGGATGCTTGCCATGTTGTTCCTCCAGAACACCAACGTGAAGTACGGCTGAAGTACGGCTGTTACCAAGGCAGTTGGCCGACCGCCTCGATGCTGTGCACGACGTCGCGAGATCAGAGTTGCCCACCGAATCCCCGGCGAACCACCCCGGAAGGCACCATTCCTCCTCAAGTGCTACGACAAGTCGATAAACCCCTATCGCTACTTCCAAGCCCCAATTCAGGGCGGTACGGACACCTCGACCCCAAGCGGCGCAAGGGGTGAAGCGTTCCGGCACTTTTCCGGCCAACCCCTGCTCCCCTGGCGCGTCGCACCCGACCCCCCTTCCCTTTTTCGAACGTACGTACGAACATGGAGGCATGGCCACCACCGACCGGCAGGCCACGACGCTGGCCCTCGCACACGCCCTGTCAGCCGCCGAGCGCGGACTGGCCGTCATCCCCCTGTCCCGGACCAAACTCCCGGCCCTGCGCTCCCCCCACCGCGACGACCCCGAACCCCAGCCCTGCCACGGCGAGTGCGGCCGCCTCGGACACGGGGTGTACGACGCCTCGACCGACCCGGCGCGCATCCGCGAACTGTTCGCCGCGGCCCCCTGGGCAACCGGCTACGGCATCGCATGCGGCCTGCCGCCCCACCACCTGATCGGCGTCGACCTGGACACAAAATCCGGTACGGACTCCTCGGCAGCCCTGCGCGAACTGGCCCTGCGCCACCTCTTCACCATCCCCGAGACGGTCGTCGTCCTCACCCCCAGCGGCGGCCGCCACCTCTGGCTGACCGGCCCGCCCGACGCCGCCGTCCCCAACTCCGCCGGCCGCCTCGCCCCCGGCATCGACATCCGCGGCGCCGGCGGCTACCTCGTCGGCCCCGGCTCCCGCACCGACCACGGCGTGTACTCGTCAGCCCCCGGGACCGCCCATCTCGCCCCCGCCGCCTGCCCGCCCGCCCTCCTCCGCCTCCTCCTGCCGCCGCCGCGCCCCACCCACCCCTCGACACACCCCTCGGCCGGCGACCACGGTCAGGGCCTGGTCCAGTTCGTCCTCGCGGCGCACGAGGGCCAGCGCAACACCCGCCTGTTCTGGGCGGCCTGCCGCGCCTACGAGAACGGCATCGGCCCCGCCCTCGTCGCCCCCCTGGTCGACGCGGCCCTCAACACCGGCCTGACCGAACGCGAGGCACGGGCGACGATCGCGTCGGCGGCGCGAATGACGGGGCATCGGCCCTGAAGCCGACGACACACCGAGAGACCGAGCAGAGCCTGAGCAGAGGAAGTCCATGCACGACCGGCACAGAGCGCGGACCACATCCCTGACCCGCGTGGTCCTCGCCTCCGGCCGCTCCGTCGACCTCGCCGAGCTACGACTGTCGTCGACGTACGGAGGAATGCCGGAGGGCTGCCCGGGCTACCCCTGCAAACCGGTCAACGACATGGTGATCAAGAGCCTCCTCAGCACCGCCGAACACACCTTCCCCACCACCCCGATCCACCTCGTCCCACCCCGGCGCGAACACCCGCACCACTACGCGGGCGCCTTCGGCCCGGTCGAGCTCCTGCCGCCCGTCGCCTGCGTCGGCTCTTTCCGGTCCACGGCACTGGACCCGGACCACGATCCGCTTCAGTACCGCTCGGCGCTCACGGTCGTCTGGTTCCAGCCGACTACGCGGGTGCCGTGCGAGTGCGAGGCGGAGGGGGCGTTGCGGGAGGTGGACTGGGAGGGGCTGGCGCGGGATTACGAGCTCTAGCGGGCCGGCGCCCGACTCATGCTCTTTCGGTTCACACCTTGTCGGTTCACACCTTGTCGATCCGCCAGGCGATCATCCCTGTGGCGCCCTGCTCGCCGCTGATGTCGACGCGCTGCGCGTGCTTCGCGGTGAAGCGTTCCAGGACCGTCGTCCCGTCGCAGGAAACCGGCTTCTTCGCGGCCGCGCCAGCCGGTGCGAACTCGATGGCGGCGGTTCCGGTGCCGGCACACACCACGGTCAGGCGGTATGCGGTGCCCGGGGAGAGGCCCGCATCAGTGTGCAGTCCGTCCGACACACGCTCCAGACCGGAGGCCACCAGCGAGCCGGTCGCGGTGGCTTCGAGGGCCGACCGGGCTTCGGCACCGAGCTTCTTCTCCTGCTGCGCCGCGGTCGAGGTGGTTCGGCTCGGGGAGGCCTAGTTCGCGTGAACGGGTCCGTCGCCGGTTCCTGAGGTGCATGCGGCGAGGAAGAACGTCGGTACGAGGACCCAGGAGCTGATGCGGAAGCGTTGTGTCGCCATGCAAAGGAAGAGAGCCGTGGGGGGGGGGGGGGGGG
>NZ_JARHTP010000027.1 GCF_029223485.1 Streptomyces coacervatus
CCAGGCGGGGGGGGGGGCCGGCCGGGGGGGGGCGGGCCGCCCCCGGGTGTCATCGCAGGTAGCGGCGCCGCGTACGGGTGAGCAGGAACAGCCCTGCGATCAGCAGCACGGTGCCGGCCGTGGCGGGCCACAAGGTCGTGCCGGTCTCGGCCAGGGCGCCGCCCTGGGTCGCCTGCGGTTCGGTCTGACCGGCGGCGGCAGGGTCGCTCCCGCCTGTGGCCTGCGGCTGGGCGGAGCCGTTGCCCGCGCTGGTGCCGTCCTTCGCCGGGGCGGCAGCGGCGCTCCGGGAGGCCTTGGACGACGCATAGACCCTGGGTTCCGTAGTGCTGGACACCGTGGGCGCGTTGTCGTCCGCCGGCTGTTCGGTCCCCGGAGCGGCGGTCGTGGGCTGCGCGGTCGGGTCGTCGGATCCGCCGCCGGAGTTCCCCTTGCCGGACCCGTCGCCCGAGTTCCCTCCGTTGTCACCGGCGGGCGGCGTGGTGGGGTCCTCGGTGGGCTGAGCGGTCGGCTGGTCCGTGGGCGTCTCGGTGGGCCGGTCCGTCGGCTTCTCGGTCGGCTTCTCGGTCGGCTGGTCCGTCGGCTTCTCGGTCGGCTGCTGGGTCGCTCCGCCGTCCGAGCCCGGGTCTTCGCCGGTGCCCGCGCCGCACTCACGGCCGCCGTTGATGCAGGACACGACCTCCTTCATGAGGCCCTCGTCGAAGACGTTGATGAAGTCGCCGTGGTCGGTGACCGGCTTGTGCAGCTGCTCGGGGAAGGAGTCCACCGCGAACAACGGGGTCGTACGGCCGCCGTCCTGCAGGCTCGGCGCCTTCACGTCGTAGACGATGCGCTGCACCAGCTGCGGGATGGCCTTGAAGCCGTTCGAGCAGTTGCCGGAGGCGTCGGCGAAGGCCACGTGGGTGCGGTGGTTGGCGCTGTCGATGTTGCGGCCGTCCCAGCAGCTCTGGAACTTGAACGTGCGGACCACGTCGCTGCCCTGCGGGCACAGCGGGTACTTGTCCTTGAGCTGCCGGTCCTCGAAACCGGTGCAGCTCCAGGAGGCGTTGGCGTTGGCCGGGCCGTTGACGAAGGCCTTGGCGTCGCCGGTGATGATGCGCAGCAGGCGGGGCATCTCGGTGACCTGGCTGTGCGGGTTGCCGATGAACGTCATCGTGACCTGCTTCGGCGTCACGATCTGACCGGCGTTGCCCTCGATGCCGCCGCCCGGTGAGTTCGCGTCCTTGTCCTGGCTGCCGTTCTGCAGACGCAGCACCGGCCAGTAGTACGTGGACTTGTCGCCCTGGTTCTCGCAGCTGGTGTCGGCCTTGGCAAGGTCGTCGTCGCTGGCGAAGGCGTTGTTGGACTGGTTGCCGACGTAGTCGTGGAAGTGATGGGCGCCGTTGGTGACGCCGGGGGCGACGATCACGTTGTCGGAGTTGCGCAGTCCGTTGGCGTTGACGCCGCAGCTGGTGGTGAAAGTGCCGCTGGAGGCGAAGGACTTGAGGTCCGGGGCCGGCGCGTTGGGCTGGACGGTGTTGATGTCCTGGTAGTCCCCGGCCACCGGACCGTTGCCGGCCTGGCCTCCGTTGCCACCCTGCTGACCGCCGCCGTTCTGCTGGCCGCCCCCGTTCTGCTGGTCTCCCCCGTTCTGCTGGTCTCCCTGCCCCTGCTGACCGCCGTTCTGGGAGTCACCGCCCGCGGCCTGGCCGCCGTTCTGGTCGTTCCACATGCGCAGCGAGCAGTCCGCCATGGAGCCGAGGCCGTCGGGACGCCTGCCCGCCTGCTCGATGGCGCCGCCGATGCGGTCGAGCGACTCGGCGCGCTTCTCCTTCAGCGGATTCATGACCGTGTCGTCGGTGTAGCCGCTGTCCTGGCGTTGCTCCGGCGTCGCCGCCTGCAGGCGCTGGTACGCCTCGGCTATCTGCTGGTCCAGCGAGGCGAGTTCCTTGTCGACGTCCCCCCGCGCCTGGTCCGGCACCTGCGTCAACTTGCTGCCGACGTCGGGGCATTCGATCGTGCCGGCCATGGCGCTGCGCGTCTGCGCCCCGTCCGTGCCCGAACCGCCTTCGGTCGCAGAGGCGTAGACATTGGCCGCCACCAGCCCGCCTCCGCCCAGCATCAGCGCGAATGCCGCAAAGGTTGCGCGGCGCGGGCCTGTTGGGCGTCTGCGCGTGTTGCGTCCCACGTGAGTTCTCCTACGGATCATGGCGGTCGGGCATGAGAATCCCTCGCCACATACGGACCGCGGCACCCGCGTGTTCAAGCACCCCACAGATTCATAGGAACCTCTCAGTAAGCGCGTGCCCCCACATCCCCACACGTGGCACAAATCGGGGCAGCATGGCACGGCGGGAACGCGGCCGGGCAGAACTTCGACGTTGGACCGCCGGGGACGCGTGAGCGGTACACGGGGTGGAGCCCTCTGGTGGCGGCTCACCAACAACAAGCTCCGACAGTGGAGCCCCCGCAACCGCCATTTCTTGAACAGAGAATCAGGACACGTGTCACATCTGCTTCATCTCTTGACGTGTCTGGTTCAGACCTTTAGGTTCCGGGTCACGCAGCTTCACAGGCACGCCCAAGGTTCACTCACGTGAACTCTCTTGGGCTGCTCCCCCCACCGTCCGCTGCTGCCGAAAGGCCGTGACCCCACTCATGAACGCACAACCCCCCACCCGCGCCGCCGCATTGCGCGGCGGCCTCGCCATAGCCCTCGTCGCCCTCTCCGCCGCGACCCTCAACGCCTCCCCCGCCGGTGCCGCAGAGCCCGCGCCGATGGTCGTGGCGCCCTACCTCTACAACGGCTGGGGCAGCCCGCCCAACCCCAGCACCATCACCGACGCAACCGGCGTGAAGTGGTTCACCCTCGCCTTCGTCCTCAGCAACGGCAACTGCAACCCCCAGTGGGACGGCAGCCGCCCGCTCACCGGCGGCGTCGACCAGCAGACCGTCAACACCGTCCGGGGCAACGGCGGTGACGTCATCCCGTCCTTCGGCGGCTACAGCGGCAACAAGCTGGAGAGCTCCTGTTCCAACGCCGGCGACCTGGCCGGGGCGTACCAGAAGGTCATCGACGCCTACGGCCTCAAGGCGATCGACATCGACATCGAGGCCGACGCCTACAGCGATCCCACCGTGCAACAGCGCACCGTGGACGCGCTGAAGACCATCAAGGCCAACAACGCAGGTCTGAAGGTTTACATCACCATCGGCACCGGGCAGAGCGGCCCGGACACGAGCCTCATCAACCGGGCTGCGTCCTCCGGGCTGACCGTGGACGCCTGGGCCATCATGCCGTTCGACTTCGGCGGCGCAGGCCAGAACATGGGCGACCTCACCGAACAGGCCGCCGAGGGCCTGAAGTCCGCGCTGAAGAGCGCCTACGGCTACGGCGACGACCAGGCCTACCGGGACATGGGCATCTCGTCGATGAACGGCATCACCGACAACAACGAGACCGTCACCGTCGACGACTTCAAGACGATCCTCGGGTACGCCCAGCAACACCACCTGGCCCGCCTGACGTTCTGGTCCGCCAACCGCGACCGCCCCTGCAGCGGCGGCCCCGCGGACAGCTGCTCCGGCGTCGACCAGACAGACTGGGAGTACACGAGCGTCTTCGCGCAGTACACCGGCTGAACTCCCCCACGGACACCCCCAGTTGCCACCCCCCACACCCCCCACACCACCAAGAGAGACAGCCGTGTCCAGAACCAAGAAGCACGCCGGCAGTCGCCGTCTACGGATTCTGCTGACCGCCTTCCTCCTCGCCGCCACCGGTTCCGGTGCCGCCGTCGTCCTGCCGCACCTCACCCAGGGCGCCCAAGCGGCGGCGCCCGACCCCGACCTGGGTCCGAACGTCACCGTCTTCGACCCGTCGACCCCGGCCGACACGATCCAGAGCAGCCTCGACGCCACGTTCAAGGAGCAGGAGACCAACCAGTTCGGCGCCGCCCGCAAGGCGTTCCTCTTCAAGCCGGGCACCTACGACGCCGACGCCAACGTGGGCTTCTACACGCAGGTCGCCGGTCTCGGCCTGTCCCCCGACGACGTGAACATCAAAGGCGCGGTGCACGCGGAGGCCGACTGGTTCCAGGGCAACGCCACCCAGAACTTCTGGCGTTCGGCGGAGAACCTCTCGGTCACCCCGAACTCCGGCACGGACCGCTGGGCGGTGTCGCAGGCGGCGCCGTACCGCCGGATCCATCTGCGCGGCAACCTCGCCCTGGACGACGGCGGTTGGTCCAGCGGCGGGTACATGGCCGACACGAAGGTCGACGGGCAGGTCCGCTCGGGTTCGCAGCAGCAGTGGCTGACCCGCAACTCCCAGCTCGGCAGCTGGACCGGCTCCAACTGGAACATGGTCTTCGTCGGCAGCCAGGGCGTGCCCGCCACCAGCTTCCCCAACCCGCCGTACACGACGGTCGACAAGAGCCCGGTCACCCGTGAGAAGCCGTTCCTCTACGTCGACTCCGACGGTGCCTGGAAGGTGTTCGTGCCCGCGGCGCGTACCAACTCCAGTGGTGTGAGCTGGAGTTCGGGCACCCCGGCGGGTACTTCACTCCCGCTGTCCGACTTCTTCATCGTCAAGCCGGGTGCCACGGCCGCCCAGATGAACGAGGCGCTGGCCGCGGGCAAGCACCTGCTGATCACTCCGGGCGTCTACCACCTCGACCAGACCCTCAAGATCACCAAGCCGGACACGGTGGTGCTGGGCCTCGGGCTCGCCACCCTCGTACCGGACAACGGCATCACCGCCATGACCGTCGCCGATGTCGACGGCGTCCAGCTCGCCGGGCTGCTCATCGACGCGGGTACCACCAACTCCTCTCAGCTGCTGGAGATGGGCCCGAGCGGTTCGTCGGCGGACCACGGCGCCGACCCGAGTTCGCTGCACGACGTGTTCTTCCGCATCGGCGGCGCGGGCGTCGGCAAGGCCACCACGAGCCTCACGGTCAACAGCAACGACGTCATCGGCGACCACCTGTGGATCTGGCGCGCCGACCACGGGGACGGCGTCGGCTGGAACACCAACACCGCGGACACGGGGCTTGTGGTCAACGGCGACGACGTGACGATGTACGGCCTGTTCGTCGAGCACTTCCAGAAGCACCAGACGATCTGGAACGGCAACGGCGGCCGCACGTACTTCTACCAGAACGAGATGCCCTACGACCCGCCGGACCAGGCGGCCTGGATGAACGGCAGCACGCAGGGCTACGCGGCCTACAAGGTCGCGGACTCCGTGACCAGCCACCAGGTCTACGGCTTCGGCAGCTACTGCTTCTTCAACGCCAATCCGAGCGTGACGGCCGAGCACGCCATCGAGGCGCCGGACAACCCGAACATCCGCTTCACCGACATGGTGACCGTCTCTCTCGGCGGTACGGGCACGATCCGCCACGTCGTCAACGACCGCGGCGGACCGTCCAACTCGTCCACCAACGTCGCCAATCTCGTCAACTACCCCTGACCTGACGAGGAGTTGATCCGATGCATGCCATCAGAACCGGCGCCGCGCGCATCCTCGTGCTCCTGGCGATCCTGCTGACGGGGCTGTCCGTGCCGAGCGCCCATGCGGACGCCCAGCCGTTCAAGGTGCTCGCCCTCTACAGCGGCACCTGGGACGCGGCCCACATCAGCTTCGTCCACGAGGCCAACGACTGGTTCCCGAAGCAGGCCGCACAGAACGGCTTCACCTACACGGCCAGCAACAACTGGGACCTGCTCGCGAACGGCGGAGTCAAGGGCTACCAAGTCGTCCTGTTCCTCGACGACCTGCCGCAGAGCGCTGCCCAACGCAGCGGCTTCGAGAACTACATGAAGGGCGGCGGGGCCTGGATGGGCTTCCACGTCTCCGCCTTCACCACCGACGCGCAGAACTGGTCCTGGTACCACAACCAGTTCCTCGGCAGTGGCAACTTCGAGTCCAACACCTGGGGGCCGACCACCGCGGTGCTGCGCGTGGAGGACCGCACCCATCCCGCCACGCGCGACCTGCCGGCCACGTTCACCTCGTCCGTCAGCGAGTGGTACAGCTGGTCGAACGACCTGCGGCAGAACCCCGATATCAAAATCCTCGCCTCGGTCGACCCGAGCAGCTTCCCGCTCGGCACCGATCCCAACCAGTCCTGGTACAGCGGCTACTACCCGATCCTGTGGACCAACACGAAGTACCGGATGCTGTACGCCAACTTCGGCCACAACGCGATGGACTACGACACCAACACCACCCTGTCCTCGACCTTCGCGAGCGAGACGCAGAACCGCTTCCTGCTCGACGGCCTGAAGTGGCTGGGTGGTGCCCAGAGCGTCCAACCGAGCGCGCACCCCTGAGCCGGTGCGCGTTGGGCCCCGACCGCCGCGCGGTCGGGGCCCTGTTCCGTGCCCGCTCGACAGCACCACCGTTAACCACGCCTTCACCACCGGGACTCAGCCGACGCTCCCCTTCCACCGGACGGCCACCTAGCCTGGCCCCGGCCCGGAAGCGCTCCGGTCCCTCGTCCCGTCACCGAAAGGCGATCTCGCGCATGCGCCTTCAACGACCGCCCGCAGCAAGACGATTCGGCGCCAGATCCGCGGCCGTCCTCACCACCACCGCCCTCGCGGTGGCCGCCCCCTTCCCGTCCGCGGTGGCCGACACCACCGCCGAGCGTCCCTCCTCGCTCGTCGACCCCTTGATCGGCTCCACCAACGGCGGCAACACCTACCCCGGCGCCACCCTCCCGTACGGGATGATCGCCTGGTCGCCCACCAGCACCACCGGCGACCAGACGAGCACCGGAGCGGCCAACGGCTACGAGTACAACGCCACCCGCATCCGCGGTCTGAGCCTGACCCATGTCAACGGCGCCGGCTGCAACCCCGGCGCGGCGGGCGACATACCGATCATGCCGTTCGTCGGCGACGTGACCTCGTCTCCGTCCGCGGACACCAAGGACGCGGTCTACGCGGCGAACTTCTCGCACGCCGATGAGAAGGCGACGCCGGGCCGCTACACCCTCGGCCTCGCCTCCGGCGCCAAGGCCGACCTCGCCGTCAGCAAGCGCGCGGGCGTCGCCGACTTCACCTTCCCGAGCGACCACCCGGCCAGCCTGCTCTTCCGCGTCTCCAACTCGCTCAACGGCAGCCAGGACGCGCACGTCGACATCGACGCCGCGCACCACAGGGTGACGGGCTGGGTGCTCACCGGCGCCTTCTGCGGCCGCCGCGCCAACGGCGGTGTCAACAACCGCAAGAGCTACTACAAGCTGTACTTCAGCGCCTCCTTCGACCGGGCCTTCTCCTCGACCGGCACCTGGAAGGACTCCGCCGTCTCCCCCGGCTCGACGTCCGCCTCCGGTGGCGAGGGCTATGCGACGGGCGCGGACCGGGCCGGGCGCGGCTCCGGCGGCTGGGTCGGCTTCGACACAAGCTCTGACAACGATGTCCACATGCGGATCGGCATCTCCTACGTCAGCCAGAAGGGCGCCGAGGCCAACCTCCGGCAGGAGATACCGGCGCACGCGAGCGTCGGGCAGGTCGCCGAGGCGGGGGCGCGGGCCTGGGACCGCGAGTTGGACGTCGTCCGTGTGCAGGGCGGCAGCGCCGCGCGCCGCCAGACCTTCTACACGGCGCTGTACCACGCCCTCATGCAGCCCAACCTGATCAGCGACACCGACGGCCGCTACTGGGGCATGGACCAGGCCGTCCACCGAGTGGCCCGCGGGCAGCGCGCGCAGTACAGCAACTTCTCCGGCTGGGACCAGTACCGGGCTCAGATCCAGTTGCTCGCCCTTCTCAAGCCCACGGTCGCGGGCGACTTCGCGCAGTCCCTGTACAACTTCGCGCAGCAGAACGGCGGAGTGTGGGACCGCTGGGTGCACATCAGCGGCGCCACCCACGTGATGACCGGCGACCCGTCGGCGACGACCCTGGCCACCTTCTACGCCATGGGCGTGCGCAACTTCGACTACCAGGGCGCCTTCGACTCGCTCGTCCACCAGGCCACCGTGCCGAACCCGGACGGCCTCTCCGACGCCGGCTGCCCCGGCCAGTGCGTGGGCCAACGCCCCAACCTGGCCCAGTACTTGAGCTCCCACTACGCCGCCCAGGACGTGTGCCACTGCTGGGGCGGGGCCGCCGAGACCCTGGAGGACGCCGTCGCCGACTCCGCGCTCGGCCAGTGGGCGAAGCTGCTCGGCCGGGACACGGAGGCGAAGGTCTTCAGCGAGCGGGGCGCCTACTGGCGCAACGTCTTCGACCCCGGAACGGGATACATCCAGGCGCGCAAGCTGGACGGTTCGTGGGTGACCCCCTTCAACCCGGGCAGCGATCTCGGCTTCGCGCAGGGCACGAGCGCGACGTACACCTGGATGGTGCCGCAGGACGTCCAGGGCCTCGCCGCCGCGATGGACGGCCGCGAGGCGGCGGCCATCCGGCTGGACGGCTTCTTCCACAAGGCGGACGGCTCGTGGTCGGTGCGGGGCGGCGACGCGCTGCGCTACGACCCGACCAACGAGCCCGGCATCCACGCCCCTTGGCTCTACAACGCCCTCGGACAGCCCTGGAAGACCCAGGCGACCGTCCGGCAGATCCTCGACACCGTGTACGGCACCGGCCCGTCGGGCCTGCCCGGCAACGACGACCTGGGCACCATGTCCGCCTGGTACGTCTTCTCCGCGCTCGGCATCTACCCGCAGACCCCGGGCACCGCCAAACTGCTGCTGGGCGCCCCGGTCTTCCCGTCCGCGGTGATCGACCGCCCCGGCCGCAAGGACCTCGTGATCACCGCGCCGGACGCCGACGACATGCACATCTACGTCGACTCCGTACGCCTCGACGGGCGGGCCCTGCAGCAGTCTTGGACCGGGGCAGGCCCGACCGTCTCGGGCGGCAGGCTCGACTTCCGGCTGACGGAGCAGCCGAACACGCAGTGGGCGACGGACCCCGGCACGCTGCCCGAGTGAGCCGTACCCGGTGGGCACGGCCGGGTTTGCGAAGGCGCGAGCTCCGGACCTGCTGACGGGCGGCCGTCGTACTCCGACGGTGACGGCGACGGCCGCCCGGGAGCAGTGATGAGAGCCGACGACCTCGTGCCGCCGGGACGGACCGGGCTGTGCGTCAGTCGGCTCGGTCTGGACCCGGCATCACCGGGCGGGCTGTTCGTGCCCGTCTCCGACCAGGAGTGCTCCGCCGTCCTCGACCGTGCGTGGCGGCTGGGCATCCGGCTGTACGACACGGCGCCCGTGTACGGCTACGGGCGCTCGCACCGGAGGAGGTGAGCGAGACCGTCGACTTCTTCAACCACCCGATCCAGCCGGGACTTTGGCCGACAGCCAAGGCCGCCGGGCTGCTCCCTGCGCACACTCCCACACCCGAGTGAGCCGATCACCGGCTGCAAGCCCGGTGGATCCACCGTGGCGATTTCGTCCTCGTACCCGCCATGATCCTGAGCCCGCACTGTTGTTCCCAACGATGAATACGATGAACCGGTGACGAGTGACACCCCCACACGGGCCGGCGCCGACGAAGACGCCCGGCCGGCCGCGGACCCCCAGGCCGCCTCCTGGACACAGCGCCTGCGCCGGTTCGGGTACACCCCGGCCTCCCGGACCGACACCCGCGACCGTCTGGTGCCGCCTTTCCCCGAGCCGGGCACCCGTGTCTGGGAGTTCCTGGGCATCGGCCCACGGCTCGCCGGGCGCATCGCGAGATCCATGGGCTGGGTGGGGCCGATCCTCGTCGCCCTGGTCGCCGGGGCGCTCCGGTTCTGGCGTCTCGGGCAGCCGCGGGCCCTCGTCTTCGACGAGACGTACTACGCCAAGGACGCCTGGGCGCTGCTGCGGCTCGGCTACGAAGGCACCTGGCCGGACCGCAAGGTCGCCGACCCACAGATCCTGGCGCACCCCCAGGTCATCCCGCTCTCCGACGCCGGCAGCTTCGTCGCGCATCCGCCGATGGGCAAGTGGGTGATCGCCCTCGGCGAGAGCCTGTTCGGCCTGGACCCGTTCGGCTGGCGGTTCATGACGGCGCTGCTGGGCACCCTGTCGGTGCTCATGCTGTGCCGAATAGGGCGCCGGCTGTTCCGTTCGACGCTGCTGGGCTGTCTCGCCGGTGCGCTGATGACGGTGGACGGCCTCCACTTCGTGATGAGCCGTACCGCACTGCTCGACCTCGTGGTCATGTTCTTCGCGCTGGCCGCGTTCGGCTGCCTGCTCGTCGACCGGGACCGGGCGCGAGCCCGGCTGGCGGCCTCCCTGCCCGTGGAGGAGGGCGGCTTCGCGCGCCCCGACGAGCACACCGGCGAACGCGTCGGCATGGGCCTGCGTCCGTGGCGGCTCGCGGCCGGCGTCTTCCTGGGCCTGGCCGCCGCGAGCAAATGGAACGGCCTGTACTTCCTCGTCTTCTTCACGGCCCTGACCCTCCTGTGGGACGTCGGCTCCCGCCGCGTGGCCGGCGCCTACCGGCCCTACCAGGCCATGCTGCGCAAGGACCTCGGCTGGTCGGTGCTCTCCATGGTCCCCGTCGCCGTGCTGACATACCTGGCGACCTGGAGCGGCTGGTTCCTGTCCGACAAGGGCTACGGCCGGCACTGGGCGGACGGCCGCGGCGGCACCTGGTCCTGGATTCCCGCTCCGCTGCGCAGCCTGTGGCACTACGAACACGCCGTCTACGAGTTCAACATCGGCCTCCACACCCCGCACCGCTACCAGTCCAACCCGTGGAGCTGGCTGGTCGACGGGCGGCCGGTGGCGTTCTACTACCAGGCCCCGACGGCGGGGCAGGACGGCTGCCACGCCGCCGCCGGCTGCTCGCAGGAGATCCTGGGCCTGGGCACCCCGCTGCTGTGGTGGGCGGCCTGCGCCGCGGTCGGCTATCTGCTGTTCCGGTGGGCCCTGCGCCGCGACTGGCGCGCGGGCGCCGTCCTGTGCGCGGTGGCCGCCGGATACCTCCCCTGGTTCAACTACCAGGACCGCACGATCTTCTCCTTCTACGCCGTCGCGTTCGTGCCCTACCTGTGCCTGGCCGTGGCCATGATGGTGGGCGCCATGCTGGGGCCGCCCGGGGCGAACGAGCGACGCCGGCTCACCGGTGCGGTGAGCGCGGGCGTACTGGTGCTGCTCATCGCCTGGAACTTCATCTACTTCTTCCCGCTGTACACAGGCCAGACCATCCCGTACACCGACTGGCACTCCCGGATGTGGCTGGACACCTGGATATGAGACCCCGCCGGATGCGCCCGGCTCTCACAACATCTCCAACTCCGCTGTCGTACGCCCGAGATAGGTGACCGGTCCGGGGTCCGGCACCTCGATCGCGTGGAAGCCCAGGCGGTCGTAGAAGGCTCTGGCCGGAGTGTTGGCCGTGACCATGGACAGGTGTACGGCGGCGACGCCCTGGTCGTGCAGGGCGCGCAGGAAGGTGCGCATCAGCGCGCGGCCGTGTCCGCGGCCCTGCCACGCGGGGAGCAGGTCGATGTGCAGATGGGCCGGGTATGCGGCAACCTCGGGGACGATCATGCGCTCGGGGTGGTGCAGCAAGGGGATCATCGCCTCGTCCGGGGTGTCGGGCGGGCCCGCGGGCTCCGGGTAGCGGTCCGCGACCAGGGGCAGCCACTTCGCACGGAAGGCCTCGACGAAGCGGGGCGTGTCCGCGGTGCCGAGGACGTAGCCGGCCGCTCTGCCCTGCCCGTCGTCCAGGACGAAGGCCAGCTCCGGTTCCAGGTGGACGTACGGGGCCGCGAAGATCACCGGGAAGATGCCGGGGTCTGCGTAGACGGGGCGGCTGTCCTGGCCGTTGTGCGCGGTGCGGATGCAGATGTCGTCGAGGGCTTCGCGGTCCTGGGAGCGGTAGGGGCGGATGGCGGGAGTCGAGGTCATCCGGGCATCCTGCGCCTTGCGGGAGCGCTCCCACAAGGGGTTTGGGCCCGGACCGGACGGTCCGGGCCCACGGGCGTCACGGAAGCGGAAGGCCGTCGTGAAGTCGCTGAAGGTCTCGCGCCGCCAGTCGCTGACGTTCGGCTCCTCGACCCCGGTGAACCGGTCCAGGAACTGCAGAGCCGAGGTGTGGTCGAAGGCCTCCGAGGCGACCCAACCGCCCATGGTCCAGGGCGAGATGATGATGGCGGGCCCCCGGAAGCCGCCACCGATCGGCAGCCCCTGGATGTACTCGTCCTTCGTCCCCGCCGGCGCGGTCGGCGGCGCCACGTGGTCGAACAGGCCGTCGTTGTCGTCGTAGTTGAGGATGAAGGCGGTCTTGCGCCACACCTTCGGGTTGGACGCGATGGCCTCGATCTTCGAGGCGACGAAGTCGGCGCCGGCGGCCGGCAGGTAGTCGGGGTGCGCCGACTGGTAGCTGGTCGGCATGATCCAACTGACCGTCGGCAGCCGGTCGTTAACGGTATGTCCTTGCGCGTGTAGTGACCCATCGCATAGGGGCCGTTGGCGCCGTCGGCCTTGCGGTGAGTCGGCAGCCACTGGTCCATCCTGCCGCCGTTCCAGGCCCGGTGCTGCACGGACCAGGCATGGCTGGTGGACGGGATGGCCTGTGCGCTCGACTTGTGGGTGTCGAGGTGGAAGGGCAGCAGATAGCCCTTCGGATTCACGGCCGACGTGCTCGATGCCGCCCAGCGAGCCGTTCTTCGGCGGCCCGGTTGCGACGGCCTTCCGGACGCTCGGCGGGAGGAGGGAGAGGGCCGCGGCGCCGCCCAGCGCGCCCGCGGCGGAACCCAGGAATCTACGACGTGTCAACTCGGCTACATGGACATTGCCCGGCGTTGGGAAACGGAGGGCGCCCTGCGCATGAGGGCGCTCGACCGACCGTCAGTCGGCCGAGTCCGAATGGAACTCCATGGCCAAGGCGTCGGGTTCGACGGTGATGACGGCCTGGGCACGCGGTGGACGGGAGGTCACCTTGAACCGGGGCCAGGCCTGGAGGACGGTCGCGAGAATGATGAGGAGCTCGACCCACGCGAGGTTCTCCCCGATGCACTTGCGGCGGCCGTCGCCGAAGGCGAGAAAGGGCCCTCGGGTGCCCGCGACGCCGTCCGCCTCCCAGCGGTCCGGGTCGAAGCTGTCCGGGTCGGGGAAATAGGCGGAGTCGTGCTGGTGCAGATAGGGACTCCACATGACGTCGGCGCCCTCGGGTATGAGGTGTCCGCCGAGTTCGATGTCGCGGGTGGCGGTCCGCGTCACCATCCAGATCACCCCGTACTTCCTGATGACCTCCTGCAGAACCCGTCGGGCGTACGGGAGCCGGTCGATGTCGTCGTAGCGCAGCGGCCGGTCCCCGCACACCGAGGCCAGCTCCTCACGAAGGCGTCGTTCGACGGCGGGGTTGCCGGCGATCTCGTACAGCACCCAGGCGAGTGTGGTCCCGGTGGTCTCGATCGCTCCGCCCAGGAGGGTGATGGTCTCGTCCTGGAGCTGCCGGCGGCCGAGTTGGTCCTCAGCGCCGATCAGGGTCTCGAACAGACCGCTCTGCCGCCGGCGCGCCTCGGCCGCGTGCGGGCACGCCTCGGCACCGGACGCACCGTCCGCCGAAGCCGATCCGGGTGCGGTGACGTCGATGTGGTGGTCGATGGCCTGGTCGATAAGGGCGCGCAGGCGGGCGACACGGTCGGCGTGCGCGCGGTTGGCGGGCAGCGGCAGTCGCGTGACCCAGGGCGGGAGAATGACCTGCCGAATCGTTCCTTTCATGATGTCGGGCAGCAGGGCGGTGAACTCGCCCTCCAGGTGGGCGGGCAGGTCCGCGCCGAACACGGCGACGAGGAACGTGGCGAGGGTGACCTCGTTCATGTCGGCGAGCACATCGCGCGATTCGGCCGCGGTCCAGGCGCCGACCATCGTCCGAACCTGCTCGATCATGGCGTTGCCGCGCTCGGCGATGTGCGCCTTGTTGAACATGGGCTGCATCAGACGGCGGTTGCGCAGATGGGTGTCGCCGTCGGCGACGGTCGCGATTCCGTCACCGAGGAAGACCCGCAGCGCGTCGTTGTACTTGCCGCCTTTGGTGAAGTGGGCGGCGTCGGTCACGAGGACACGGCGGGTCAGTGCGGGGTCCGTGACCACGTAGGCGGGTGTGGGGCCGATACGTATTCGCACCACGCTGCCGTATTCGCGCAGCGAGGTCATGAACGGCAGCGGGTCGCGGGCGAGGCGGAGTCCGTGTCCGATCAGCGGCAGTCCGCCGGGGGCTGTGGGGGTGGGGACGGGTGCCGCGGTGGGGGCGCTCATCGCTCGATCACTCCTTGTGGGGGCGGGGGCAAACGCCCAAAAGCATGCCCATGACCAATTCGCCCGATGCACCGGAACCATGCTCTCTGCGTCACATCCACGGTCTGCGCCCCAGGCGCACGGAACGAGGCATCGACGGACATCCCTGCGACGTCCGGGAGCACGGGTTTCCCTGCTGTCTGCGTCCGCCCAGGTGCGCCGTGGGCCCGAAGTGGCGCATTCTTGCTGTGTCGCCCGCTGGACGGCGTACGGACGAGGTAGGGCCGATGACTCGCGCGGAGCACGCACACCGGACGCCCGGGCAGCTGGCCGCGCTGCTGATCGACGCCTCGACGGAGGCGATCGGTGCGGCCGGCGGGCACTCGGGAGGGGTCTATCTGCGCTCGGGCACGCCCGGGCTGCTGCGCCTTGCGGTGCTCGCGGGGCTGCCGGGCCCGCTGTTCCGGCCCTGGTGGCGGCTGCATGTGGACCGTCCGTTCCCGGTGGCCGACGCCTACCGGCTCGGTGTGCAGGTGGTCCTGCCGAACGCCACGGAGACGATGCGCCGCTATCCCCAGTTCGCGGCCGGGCTGCCGTTCCAGTTCGGGTCGATGTACGTACCGGTCGTGGGCGGGCCGACGACCTTCGGTGTGCTGACCGTGCTGCGTCCCTCCGCCGCGGACGCCACCGAGCTGCTGCACTGCCGTGATCGCATGGTGCGGCTGGCCGAGGACCTGGGCACGGCCCTCGGGCGCCTGGAGGACGGCGGCAGATCGCCGGTCGCCTGGGACGGGGAGCCGGTGTGCGTACGGCCGCCGGGCGCGCGGCCGCCCGCGGGGCGTGCCGGGGGTTTCGCCTGGGATCCGGTGACGGACGTCGTGACCGTGGACGAGCGCCTGCCCGCGCTGCTGGGGGTGCCGGCCGACGGGTTCGCCACGTCCGTGGAGGCGCTCGCGGACGCCGTCGCCCCGGCCGAGACACAGCGCGTCCTGGCCGCGCTGCGGGAGACCGCCGCGGGCCGGCCACCGCCCCTGCCGCTGTATGTGCGGGCCGAGGACGGCGCGCTGCGGCTGGTGGAGCTGTGGAGCCCGTACGCCGCCCCCGCCCCGCCCGGCACACCGTCCGGCGCGCATCCCGTCCGGGGCTTCGTCGTCGACCCCGGCCCCGGTGCGGCGGCCGACGCCGCGGCCGACCTGCTGCCCGACGGCGTGCTCTGCCTGGACCGGCTGGGGCTGATCCTCTACGCCAACCCCCGCGCCGGACAGCTGCTGCACTGCTCCCGGACGCAGCTGCTCAGCCGTCCGCTGTGGGAGGCGGTGCCCTGGCTGAACCAGCCCGCCTTCGAGGACCATCTGCGCAGCGCTCTGCTGTCGCCGGACCCGGTGCGCTTCCCGGTGGCACGGCCCGGCGGGGAGAACGCAGAGCCGTCGTACGAGAGCGCCTGGCTCGACGTGTGTGTCTATCCGGGCCCGGACGTGCTGACGTGTACGTTCCGTCCGGCGGACCACGTGGCGGACGCCGCCGCCCCCGCTTCGGAGCCGGCCGCCTCGGCCTCGCCCGACGTGCCCTCGATGGCTCCGCTGTACCGCCCCATCGTCCTCGCCATCGCGCTGACGGAGGCGGTCACCGCACGGCAGGTGGCGGCCGTGGTCATGCGGGAACTGCTGCCTCCGTTCGGCGGCCGCCGGCTGGCCATCTATCTGCTGCAGGACCGGCATCTGTATCTGGCCTGGGAGAACGGCTTCCCCAAAGGGTTCCTCGCCCCCTTCGAGGGCGTGGGCCTGGACGCCCATCTGCCCGGTGTCGAGACGCTGACCGGCGGCCGCCCGATCTTCTTCGACTCGATGGAGCAGCTGGCCGCCGCCTATCCGGGCATCGCGCTGGACGCGGACGAGGGAGCCCGCGCGTTCCTGCCGCTGATCGCCTCCGGGCGCCCGGTGGGTTCCTGCATCCTGGGTTTCGACGGTTCGCGCAGCTTCAGCACCGAGGAACGCACGGTGCTGACCGCGCTCGCCGGACTGATCGCCCACGCCATGGAGAAGGCGAAGCGCTACGAGAGCGAGGCGGCGCTCGCGCGCGGGCTGCAGCAGGCCCTGCTCCCCCGTCGGCTGTCGGCCCATCCGCAGGTGGAGACCACCGGGCGCTATCTGCCCGGAACGCAGGGCATGGAGGTGGGCGGCGACTGGTACGACGTCGTCGAGGCGGGGGACGGTCTGGCGCTGGTCATCGGCGATGTCCAGGGGCACGGTGTGCAGGCGGCGGCCACCATGGGTCAACTGCGCAGTGCGGTAAGGGCGTTCGCGCTCGGTGACCGGCCGCCCGACGAGGTGATGAGCGGCACGAACCATCTGCTCATCGACCTCGATCCCGGACAGTTCGCGAGCTGCTGCTATATCCGGCTGGATCCGGCGTCGGGCCTGGCGCGGGCAGCCCGTGCCGGGCACCCGCCGCCGCTGCTGCGCCACCCGGACGGCCACACCGAGGTGCTGGACCTGCCCGGCGGTGTGGTGCTCGGGGTGGATCCGCACGCCCAGTACCCCGTCGCCGAGCTGCGGATCGAGCCCGGTGCCGTCCTCGCCTTGTACACGGACGGGCTCGTCGAGCGGCCCGGCGTCGACATCGACGACGGCATCACGGCCCTGCGGGTGGCCCTGGCGAAGGTGGGCGCCCCCGCCGTACGCCCGGGCCGGCGTCCGCTGGCCGGGATCGCCGACCGCCTCACCGCGGCGGCCCGGCACTCCGCCGACCGCCCCGACGACATCGCGCTGCTCCTCGCCACGCGCCGTGCGGCGCACGGGAACCAGCGGTGAACCCGTCCCCCGCCCGTGACGTCGGCACACGCACGGGAGGCGAACTCCGTCACCCTCTGTGATGCCTCTCGCCTCACACGGCCCGGCAGTGTAGACATGGGCACATGGTCCGTCTTCCGGACCGTTCCGGGACCCGGTCGCACCGCCGTCCCGGCGGTCCCCGTGCCCGCCGCGCGACCGATCGCGCCCACGCAGCGCACGGGCAGCGCACGACGCGGACGCCACACAGTGCGCCCACCCGCCGAAGAGGGCATCCGGGCGAGCCGGAACCCGCGCGCATCACGGCGTTGCGGTCGGCGCTGACCGGGCGCAGCATCGCCAGGCAGGTGTTCGTCCTGCAGGTGGTGATCGTGCTGCTGCTGGTGGTCGCCGCGGTGGGGGCGCTGTATCTGCAGGTCCGGCACGACAGCACACAGGAGGCCCGCAACCGGTCGGTCGCCGTCGCCGAGGCGTTCGCCAATGCGCCGGGCACCCGCGAGGCGCTCAGCAGCCCGAACCCCACGAAAATTCTGCAGCCGCGGGCAGAGGCCGCCCGCAAGGCGACCGGCGTGGACTTCATCGTCGTCATGAACACCGACGGCATCCGCTACACCCACCCCAAACCGAACCGCATCGGCAAGAAGTTCGTGGGGACGATCGAACCCGCGCTGGCCGGCGGGACGGTGGTCGAGGAGATCAACGGGACGATCGGGCGGCTGGTGCAGGCGGTCGTGCCCATCAAGGCGGACGACGGCAAGGTCGTGGGCCTGGTGTCGGCCGGCATCACGACCGCGACCGTGGGCGGCACCGCCGACCGGCAGCTGCCGCTCGTCCTGTTCGCCGCGGCCGTGGGACTCGCCCTGGCCACCGGGGGCACGGCGCTGGTGAGCAGACGGCTGCTGCGCCAGACGCACGGTCTGGGCCCGGACGAGATGACCCGCATGTACGAGCACCACGACGCGGTGCTGCACGCCGTCCGCGAGGGCGTACTCATCGTCAGCGGCGAGGGCCGGCTGCTGCTCGCCAACGACGAGGCGCACCGTCTGCTCGATCTGCCCGAGGACGCCGAGGGCCGGTACGCCCTCGACCTCGGCCTCGCCCCCGACACGGCCGAGCTGCTGGCCTCCGGGCGGGTCGCCACGGATGAGGTGCACCTGGTCAAGGACCGGCTCCTGGCGGTCAACCAGCGGCCCACGGACGTCCAGGGCGGCCCGCCGGGCAGCGTCGCCACGCTCCGCGACTCGACCGAGCTGCGCGCCCTGTCCGGCCGGGCCGAGACGGCGCGGGAACGCCTCAACATGCTGTACGACGCCGGGGTGGGCATCGGCACCAGCCTGGACGTCGCCCGCACCGCGGAGGAGCTGGCGGAGCTCGCCGTCCCGCGGTTCGCCGACTTCGCGACGGTCGACCTGTTCGACGCGGTGCTGGGCGGGGGCCAGCCGGAGGCGGTGACCTCCTTGCGCCGTACCGCGTCCAGCGGGATCCGCGAGGACGCCCCGCTCTACAAGGTGGGCAGGCAGATCAGGTTCGTCGACTCCTCGCCGCAGGCCCGCTCCCTGCACTCCGGGCAGGCCGTGCTGGAGCCGGACCTCGGTGCGGCGCCGGGCTGGCACGCGCAGGATCTGGAGCGCACCGCGCAGGTCGTCGAGTACGGCATCCACTCGCTGATCACCGTGCCGCTGCGCGCCGGAACGCTGGTCCTCGGGGTGGTCAGCTTCTGGCGCGCCGAGAAGCCCGAGCCCTTCGACGTGGACGAACTGGCCCTCGCCGAGGAGCTGGTGGCCCGCGCCGCGGTCTCCATCGACAACGCCCGCCGCTACACGCGCGAGCACAGCATGGCCGTGACCCTGCAGCGCAGCCTGCTGCCCCGCAGACTGCCCGAGCAGAGCGCCCTGGACATCGCCTACCGGTATCTGCCGGCGCAGGCCGGAGTCGGCGGGGACTGGTTCGACGTACTGCCGCTGTCGGGCGCCCGGGTCGCCCTCGTCGTCGGCGACGTCGTCGGGCACGGGCTGCACGCCGCGGCCACCATGGGACGGCTGCGGACGGCGGTCCACAACTTCTCCGCCCTCGACCTGCCGCCCGACGAACTCCTCGCCCTGCTGGACGAGTTGGTCGGCCGCATCGACCAGGACGAGACGCAGGACGAGATGCAGGACGAGACGGCGGACGGCGGCCACGCCCCGGTCACCGGCGCCACCTGCCTGTACGCGATCTACGACCCGGTGTCCCGGACGTGCACCATCGCCCGGGCCGGCCATCCGCCGCCGGCCCTGATCCGGCCCGACGGCAGCGTCGAGTTCCCCGATGTGCCCGCCGGTCCCCCGCTCGGCCTCGGCGGCCTGCCGTTCGAGACGGCCGACCTGGTGCTGGAGGAGGGCAGCCGTCTCGTCCTCTACACGGACGGGCTGGTCGAGGACCGGGAGCGGGACATCGACGAGGGTCTGGCACTGCTGCGGGGCGCGCTGGAACGCGCCGGTGAATCGCCGGAGGACACCTGCCGGGTGGTGCTCGACTCGCAGCTGCCGGCCAGACCGAGCGACGACGTCGCCCTGATCGTCGCCCGCACGAGGGCACTCGACGCCGACCGCATCGCCGACTGGCAGGTGCCGAACGACCCGGCGAAGGTCTCGGAGGTACGTGCTTCCGTCAGCCGCCGGCTCACCGGATGGGGGCTCGACGAGCTGACGTTCGCCACGGAGCTCATCCTGAGCGAGCTGGTCACCAACGCGATCCGCTACGGCGCCGACCCCATCCATGTCCGGGTGCTGTTCGACCGCACCCTGATCTGCGAGGTCTTCGACAGCAGCAGCACATCGCCGCATCTGCGGTATGCGGCGATGACGGACGAGGGCGGCCGCGGCCTGTTCCTCGTGGCCCAGCTCGCCGACCGCTGGGGCACCCGGTACACCCCGGAGGGCAAGGTCATCTGGGCGGAGCAGCCGCTGCCCTGACTCGGCCCCTTTTGGTCCGTACCTTCTTCGTACGACTCTACGAACTTCTTCCGCGACGGGTGTGCCTCGCCCGGATCCTCTGATAGGAAACCTTCCTATCAGTGTCATCGCACGGCCAACTCCCCACCCCCCACCACTCCTTGGAGCCCCCGTGAGGCACCTCTCCGGCGACCCTGCACATCCCACCCGCATCTCACGCCGCACCGTCCTCTTCGCGGCCGGCGCGTCCCTGGCCGCGGCACCCCTCCTGCGGCCCTGGCACGCCTCGGCCGCTCCGGCCGCGGCAGGCTGCGTGGGCCTCGACGACCCGGCGAAGAAGGAGATCGCCATGAAGCTGGTGTCGAGCGCGGAGAACTCCTCGCTCGACTGGAAGGCGCAGTACAAGTACATCGAGGACATCGGCGACGGCCGCGGCTACACGGCCGGGATCATCGGCTTCTGCTCCGGCACCGGCGACATGCTCGACCTGGTCCAGCTCTACACCGACCGCAAGCCGGGCAACATACTTGCCAAATACCTTCCGGCGCTGCGCTCGGTGAACGGCTCCGACTCGCACGAGGGGCTCGACCCGAACTTCCCCAAGGACTGGCGCAAGGCGGCCCAGGACACGGCGTTCCAGCAGGCGCAGAACGATGAGCGCGACCGCGTCTACTTCAACCCGGCCGTCAAGCAGGGCAAGACCGACGGGCTCGGCACGCTCGGGCAGTTCACCTACTACGACGCCATCGTGATGCACGGCGACGGCGACGACCCGACCAGTTTCCGCAACATACGCAAGCGGGCACTGAACAAGGCGAAGCCGCCGGCCCAGGGCGGCGACGAGACGACGTACCTGAACGCCTTCCTCGACGCCCGGGTGTGGGCGATGAAGCAGGAGGAGGCGCACAGCGACACCAGCCGGGTCGACACCGAGCAGCGGGTGTTCCTGCGCAACGGGAACCTGTGCCTCGACACACCGCTCAACTGGAAGGTGTACGGGGACAGTTACCACATCGGCTGACCGGTCCGCGGAGCGTCTATGGGCTCATAAAGTTGATTTATGAGCCCATAGACCGGACCCGCGTACCGACTTAGGCTTGCCTTAGCTTAGGCTTCCCGTTCGAGTCGCCTGTCATCGCTCGAAGGGAACCTGATCATGCCGCGCCCCCTGCGGGTAGCCATCGTCGGAGCCGGCCCCGCCGGGATCTACGCCGCCGACGCCCTGCTCAAGTCCGAGGTGGCCGCCGAACCCGGCGTGTCCATCGACCTCTTCGAGCGGATGCCCGCCCCGTTCGGCCTGATCCGCTACGGCGTCGCCCCCGACCACCCGCGCATCAAGGGCATCATCACGGCCCTGCACCAGGTGCTCGACAAGCCGCAGATCCGCCTCTTCGGCAACGTCGACTACCCGAACGACCTCAGCCTGGACGACCTGCGTGCGTTCTACGACGCCGTGATCTTCTCGACGGGTGCGACGGCCGACCGCGAGCTTCGCATACCCGGCATCGAGCTCGACGGCTCGTACGGCGCCGCCGACTTCGTGTCCTGGTACGACGGCCACCCGGACGTGCCGCGCACCTGGCCGCTGGAGGCGGAGAAGGTCGCCGTCCTCGGCGTCGGCAACGTCGCGCTCGACGTGGCACGCATCCTGGCCAAGACCGCGGACGAGCTGCTCCCGACCGAGATCCCGCCGAACGTCTACGACGGCCTGAAGGCCAACAAGGCGCTGGAGATCCACGTCTTCGGCCGCCGCGGCCCGGCGCAGGCGAAGTTCTCCCCGATGGAGCTGCGGGAGCTGGACCACTCCCCCAACATCGAGGTCATCGTCGACCCCGAGGACATCGACTACGACGCGGGCTCGATCGAGACGCGGCGCGGCAACAAGCAGGCCGACATGGTCGCCAAGACCCTGGAGAACTGGGCGATCCGCGATGTCGGCGACCGCCCGCACAAACTGTTCCTGCACTTCTTCGAGTCGCCCACCGAGATCCTCGGCGAGGACGGCGAGGTCGTCGGTCTGCGCACCGAGCGCACCGCCCTCGACGGCACCGGCAATGTCAAGGGCACCGGCGAGTTCAAGGACTGGGACGTCAACGCGATCTACCGCGCGGTCGGCTACCTGTCCGACAAGCTCCCCAAGCTGCCCTGGGACATCGACTCGGGCACGGTCCCGGACGAGGGTGGCCGGGTCCTCCAGGAGTCGGGCGAGCACCTGCAGTCGACGTACGTCACCGGCTGGATCCGGCGCGGTCCGGTGGGCCTGATCGGCCACACCAAGGGCGACGCCAACGAGACGGTGGCCAACCTCCTGGACGACCACGCGAACGGCCGTCTGCAGACGCCGGGTGCACCCGAGCCCGAGGCGGTGGACGCGTTCCTCGCCGAGCGGGGCGTCCGCTTCACCACCTGGGAGGGCTGGTACAAGCTGGACGCCGCGGAGAAGGCGCTGGGCGAGCCGCAGGGCCGCGAGCGCGTGAAGATCGTCGAGCGCGAGGACATGCTGCGCGAGAGCGGCGCGTGATCGCGGGCCGGTCGTGCCGTCCGGCGCGACCGGCCGTCAGGCGGGCTTCCAGGACTGAAGGGCCGACACAGTGCGCCGCACCGTGTCCGTGTGCCCGAACAGTCCAGGCAGCCCGCCGGTGTGCAGGAACACCGTGCGCTGCCCCGGGCCGATGTCGCCGTCTCGCACGGCGGCGACGAGTCCGGCCATCGCCCGCCCGGTGTAGACGGGGTCCAAGGCGATTCCCTCGGTCTCCGCGACCGTCCGCATCGCCTCCAGAACCGGCTCGTGCAGGACGCCGTATCCCGCGCCGACCTGGTCGGTGCGCACCCGCAGGGAGCCGGGGTCGACGCTACGGCCGGTGAGCGCACCGGCGAGATCGGCCACGGTGGCGGCCGGTTCCGGCACCGCCCCGCAGTGGACACCCAGGACGCGCTCCTGCCCCAGAGCGGCGACCAGCCCGGCCATCGTGCCGCCGGAGCCGAGGGCCACCACCACGTGGTCCACGTCGGGCAGTTGGGCCCGCAGCTCCTCGCCGCCTTCGGTATAGCCGTGTGCCCCGAGCGGACTCGAGCCTCCGAACGGGATCAGGTAGGGGCGTGCTCCGTCGCGGCGCAGCCGCTCGCAGACCTCGCCGGCGACGTCGCCCAGGGTGCTGGGCTCGGCGTCGCCGGCCCAGTGGACGCGGGCCGCGAAGAGGCTGTCCAGTACGAGGTTCCCGGACCCGTCCGCCGTGCCCTCGGGTGTGCCCGGGAAGACGAGCACCACGTCCAGGCCCAGCCGGGCCCCGGCGGCAGCGGTGAGACGGGCGTGGTTGCTCTGTGCGGCGCCGGTCGTGACCAGCGTGTCCGCGCCCTCCGCAAGGGCGGCTCCCACGAACCACTCCAGTTTGCGGACCTTGTTGCCGCCGCCTCCCAGGCCGATGAGATCGTCCCGCTTGATCCATAGATCGTGTTCACGAAGGCCGAGCCGGGCCGCAAGCCGCGGCATCCGCTCGACGGGCGTGGGCCAAGTGGACAGTTCGACACGGCCCTTCACGACATCGCCCACGACAACTCCTCCGAAACAGGAACCCGCACCGCTGACCAGACGTTCTCACAGCTGCGCGTACGACCACGGGGGCCCTACCGGAAGGAACGGGGTGGGCGTGGCACGAATACTGGTCATCGGTGGTGGAATCGCCGGCACGGCGGCGGCCCTGGCGCTGCACAAGGCGGGCTTCGAGAGCAGCGTGCACGAGGCGCATCCCGGTTCGGCCGAGGATCTGGGCGCGTTCCTCACCCTCGCGAGCAACGGCATGCGCGCCCTCGCGCAGATCGATGCCTCCGACGCGGTCAGGGCGGTCGGCTTCCCGCTGACCTCGATGCGGGTCCTGGACGACGCGGGCGCCGAACTGGCACAAGTCCCCCTCGGCGAAGCCGCCGACTCTCTCCTGCAGTACCGCTGCCTGCGCCGGGGCGACCTCAACGCGGCCCTGCAGACAGAGGCCGCACGCCGGGGCATAGTGATCCGGCACGGCGCCCGGCTCGCCTCCGTCCAGGACGGCCCCGACGGCGTCACCGCGCACTTCACCGACGGCAGCACCGCAACCGGCGACCTGCTGATCGGCGCCGACGGCCTGAACTCCACGGTCCGCCGGCAGATCGCCCCCGACGCCCAGCCGTGCTACGCCGGCCAGCGAGTCTTCTACGGCTACACCCGCGCCGCAGCCCGGTCCGAACCGGACGCGCGCATCACCATGGTGCGCGGCAGCACGGCCGCCTTCGGCCATGCCGTCTCGCCCGACGGGGAGACGTACTGGTTCGCGCGCGTGGCCGGCGAGCCGCTGCCGGCCGACGAGATCGCGGACGGCTCGCCCGCCGGGTGGCGCGAACTGCTCGTTCCGTTGCTGCGCAAGGACGCCACGCCCGCCGCGGACATCGTTGCGGCCACCGGCGACGACGTCATGGTCACCAACGCCACCGAGATACCCGCCGGCACACCCTGGCGCTCCGGCCGGACACTGCTCGTCGGCGATGCGGCCCATGCGGCCTCCCCCGTGACCGGTCAGGGCGCGTCGATGGCTCTGGAGGACGCCGTCGTCCTCGCGAAGTCCCTGCGCGACGCACCGGACACCGAGACCGCGCTCCGCCTCTACGAGGAGCTGCGCCGCCCACGCGTGGAGCACAACATCACCGTCAGCGGCAACATCTCGCGCGGTGTCCACTCACCGTCCCCCGCCGCCCGGGGCACTGCCGTGCCCCGGCCCGGGGACGACGAGCTCGTCCGGCTCCTGGAGTGGGGCGTCGATGTCTGGACCCGCTCGGGGTGACCCCGGGCGACGTACGGCCATTTCGGCGAAATCCACCCCCAAATCCCCCCGGTTGTATACGCTCCAGATCCTTCACCGGAAATCCACAACAGGGGGGATTTACATGCGTATACGCTCTGTCGCCGCCATAGCCACCGCCGCGGGCACGCTCGCCGTGCTGGCGGCCGTCCCGGCCCACGCCACCGAGTACCGGTCCGCGTTGAAGATCAAGGGCATCCAGTACGACGCTCCCGGCCGCGACTCCAACAACTGCACCACCGGGAACACGGACGAGGAGTACCTGACGATCAAGAACTACTCGTCGGGCACGACCGTGAACCTGAAGGGGTACGTGGTGAAGGACAAGGCCGGCAACAAGTTCACCTTCAGCCGCAACCACTACCTGGAGCCCGGCGACTATGTGAAGCTCCGCGGCGGCCACGGCACCGACTCCGACAGAAACAACGTCGTCTACCGCAACAACTGCAACTTCATGTGGAACAACGACAAGGACACGATCTACGTGTACAAGCCGTCGGGCAGCGGTGCCGATTCGCACGCCTACACCAAGAGCGGCAACGACCCGGACGGCAACGGCTACATCACCTTCCACGGGTGACAGGCGGCCGCCCCTCCGGTGCGGGCCGGCGCGCGGCGAGGTCGCGCCTGGCCACGACCGCCAGCGCCACGGTCAGCAGCGTGAGCGCTGCCGCCTGGCCCAACGCACTCCCGAGGTAGGCGCCGGGGAGAAGGCCGAGCCACGGATACAGCGTGGCGACCCGCACCGCCAGCAGCAGCAGACCGAGCGCGGCCAGGGCCACGGCACCGCAGGCCGCGCTCCGGTCCGCGCCGCGGCGGCGCAGGAGCAGCCAGCCGAGCGCTCCGACGACGAAACAGGTGGCCGGCGCCCAGGCCGCGTCGGGCATGGCGGGCAACACGACCACCGAGGCACCCGACACCACGCTGCAGGCCGCGAAGGCGAGGCCCGGGGTGCCGACGGGCAGCACTGCCCTGGGGGCGTCACGGTGGTGGGCGGCGCACAGGGCGAGCGCCGGCAGCCAGGCGAAGAGCGCCCCGGCGGTGGCGAACCACGGGTCCCACGGCTCCAGTTCGCTCACCAGCGGAGCGGCGAACGGCGACAGCGTGGGCAGCGCGGCGAGCAGCACGGACACCTGGGCGAGGCGCCTGCGGTCGTGCAGGAGCGCAAAGTAGGCGACCGTCCACAGCAGCGGAAGCACCCATGCGGCGACCTCGACGACGTTCCCCAGCGGACCGCGGCCGGTGAATCCCGACAGGAACATGTCCCAGTCGCGCCCTCCATGCGTGGCTGCCCAGGTCAGCCCCAGGACGCGGTCGACGACCGCGGCGGCGGCCTGCAGCAGCACGGCGAACAGGGCGAAGTGACGGACGGCCGACCCGAGCAGGAGGTACGGGCGTGGCGCCCCGGTGGCGGCCAGCCTGCTGCGCATGGCGAGGGCGGCGACGCTCGCCACCTCGCCCAGCGTGGGCCTGCTCTGGTCCTGGGTCTCCTGGTCGATGTCCCACAGGTAGACCTCGACCATCTCCTCCTCCCTCTCGCGCCGGTAGTAGGCGGGCAGCAGGCGCAGCACCGTGCGGTAGCGCGTCTCGAGCAGCGTCGTCATGCCAGACCTCCGGCGAGTCCGGGGCCTGCGGCCGGACGGGCAACCGGCTTCGCGACCGCTCCGGGGGCCCTGCGCCCCTCGGCGATGCGCTCCTTGGCGGCGCTGGCGCCGGCGGCCATGCGCTCCGCCTCCGCTTCGAGGGCCTGCATCCCTTCGTCCGTGAGGCGGTAGTAGCGCCGCAGCCGGCCCTCGTGCACCTCCTCGCGGTCCAGGACGATCAGCCCGTCCGCGGTGAGTCTGTCCAGCACGCCGTACAGGGTGCCGACGCGCAACTGCACTGCGCCGTCGGACAGATCCTCGACCTCCCGCAGAATCCCGTAGCCGTGCCGGGGCTGGTCGGCCAGGGCGGTGAGGACGAAGAACGCCGCCTGAGTCATGTTCCTCGATGCCATGCCGCCACGATATATCGGCTTCCGATATATAGCGAGTCGCCGAGTCACCTGGGGATGGCGAGGCGCGAACAGGACCCGCCCCTAAGCGGATGGTGGGCGGGCCCTGTTCGCGGGCGCCATTGTGGCGGGCCCGGTGCGCGGGGGAAACGGGTGAACCGGGTCTCCTTGAGCGGATTCCTCGCACCCCGAGTGCGCCGCGCACCTCCCGTGCGACCACCCCCGGGCGATGCCCGCCGACCCGCGGCGACGATACTGGTGCATGAACGTGCCCCCGCCACCAGATGGACTCATGCGCACTTCCGCCTCCACCCGCCCGACCCCGTCCCGCACGCTGTGGCTGGCCCGTGGCCGCCATACCGGGCCCGATACCGAAGACGTCGTACGCCGGACGCTGCACCGGCTCAAGGACGACGGGACCATCGACGACCATCTCGAGGTGCCGGTCGCCGAGACCGCCGAGAGCGCTGCGCAGTCCGTCTTCGAGGCGCGCTGGACGGTCGCCGATTCGGTGACCGTGCGGGCCCGGCTGACGCTCGCGCACGACGCGGAGCCCGGCCGGGAGTGGGTGCTTGCGGCGGAGGCGGAACGCGCGTGGGAGCAGGGGTGGCCGTCTCCTGCCACCATGTTCTGGCCCGACGAGCCCGGTGTGCCCTGGGACCGCCAGCCCGTCACGGGGCTGCGCCTTCGGGAGGTCAACCGCCTTCCCGCGGACGACAAGGACATCCGGCGTCTGCTCAGGAACTCCGTGCGCGGAGGCTGGAACATCAATGTCCTCGTGCACGAGGCGATGACGCCCGACGAGCGCGGCCGGCTGCCGATCGGCCCGATGCTGCCGCCGAGCCTGCGGCATCGCGTCGTGGAGCACCGTGCCGCACCGGACCAGCTGCGCATCGTGAACCGGGTCCTGCGCGAGTTCGGGGTGCAGGTCCCGCGCGGCGGCGCGGTCCTGCTGCCCGCCACGCCGGCCCCGGACGGCTTCGACGCGGACGAATTCTCCGTACGCACGGTCTTCCTCGACGGCTCACGGCCGGCGGAACTCCTCGACGGGCTGGCCCGTTTCGCCGCGCTGCCGTCTGCACTGCCGGACGGTGCCGAGAAGGCCGTCACCGCGCTGCGGGACGACTGGCAGCTGAGGACGCTCGAAGAGGAACTCGCCCGTGCACGCGGGCTCGTGGACATGTACGCCGAGGCGCTCGAGGCCATGACCAAGTCCCGGGATCTGTACCGCGAGGCCGCCGAGCGGGCGCATGAGGCGCTGGCCGCCCACCGCGAGAACGGCGACGGCGCTCCCATCCGGCCGCAGCTGCCCGCCGCGCCCCAAAGCTCCCCGTTCCAGCAGCTGACCCGAAGGCTGGAGCGCCTGAAGGACACCGCCAAGGCCCTGCGCCCCACGCCGGTCGCGGACGGCGGCCGGGAGCCGGACGGCACAGGTGAGCGGCCGGACTCGTCCGGCCGCTGAAGGCCTGTGTGCACGGGACGTGAAGCGCCCGCGGTCCGAAGAACCGCGGGCTTGGACGTGACGGACTGAGGACGTCAGGGAGATGGCGCATCACTCCGGTCGGCTCGCCGCGGCCAGGGGGCGGGCCGCTGCACCCATGGCCGACGGGTGCGCGGCGATGCGCAGGACCAGGGCCGTCAGGGCGGCCAGTGCCGCACACATGGCGGCCAGGCCGGCGACCCAGCCCGGCGCGAGCGTCAGGTCGAGCGCCTGGGACAGCCACGCCGAGTGGAGCCGGCCCCGGTACAACTCGACCCCGGCAAGCAGCGCCGGCACCGCGCCCGCGACCGCGAGGGCGAGCGGGACGGGCCGCAGGGTCACCAGTACGGCCAGCAAGGCGCACAGGGCCGACACCGCGACGCCGGTGACGTAGATCTGGACGGGCTCGCCGGTCTGGTACATCGGGAACCAGAGCAGCGCACACAGGAAGAGTGCGGCTGCGACGAGCAGGCCCGGCCACGGCGGGCGCTCGGCGTGACGCGCCGGCGCTCGGGCGGGCCGCCCCAGCACGGTGCCCGGGCCGAAGGAGGGCGGGGCCGGGGGGACGGGCGGCGGGATTGCGCCGTCCGGGCCCCACTCCTTCTCGCCGTGCGGCCGAGCCTGCGGCCACGCCTCCGGCACGGTGGCGCGGGCTGTGCGCTCTTCGCCCAGCCGGCCGATGAGTTCCACGAGGTCCTCGACGGACCGTGTCGAGGCGGCCGCCCGTGCTGCCTCCTGCCCGAAGTGGCATTCCTTCGACGTCCGGTGAAGCTGTGCCATCAGCCGTGTCACTTCCTCCACCGGACGGTTCTCGACCGCCGCGCGGATTGCTTCGTCCGCGCTGGCGGCGTCGCGCGGTGGGCGGGTGAGAAGGGTGACCAGCCGGGCGACGTCCTCCACGGAGCGGTTCTTGCCGACCGCGCGCAGCGCGTCGGTGGTGGCCGTCGCGTACTGCGGGGACTGCTCCAGCATGGTGATGAGGTTGGCGACTTCCTCCAGGGGTCGATCGTTGACGGCGGCGTGCACCACGGTGCTGAACGGGTCGTCGTGCGCGACAGCTATCGGGCGGTCGTTGGACTGAGGTGATGAAGAGCTGATGCTCATGACGCTCCTGCATAGAAGAGATGGAAAGGTTCGCCAGCTCCCGCGTCTCCCGACGCGTTTCACGACATTGCGGTGCAGTTGCCATTACTAGGTGCTGCTTGCGGCCCGTGCCAGTCGAGTGGGCCACAGGTATGAGCCCGCGCCGCGCTCATGACGGGGCGACGGGGACACGTACGAACGCCGGATGCGGGAATCCGAGAAAAAGGGGCGCGCCGTTCGGCACGCCGAATGGAGGAGGACCGTGAAATGGACCACAACGGTGATCGTGGTCGCCGTTGCCCTCGCGGCGCTCGCCCTCACGGTGGCCGTCGCCCTGCTGGTGCGACTGGTGCGGGCGCGGCGCGACCTCAGGCGTGCCGGGCTGCCGACCGGGCCGCGCTGGGTTTTCTGGGGTGCCGTCGTGTACTTCCTGCTGCCGACCGACCTGCTTCCCGACCCGATCTACCTGGACGACATCGGCGTCCTTCTCCTCGCTCTGCGCAGCCTGCGCGGCTCTTTCGACGGGCCGAATCGTCACGAATCTTCCCTGTGATCACGGAGAGTAAGGAAACCAATCACTCGTTCGATTCGTATAAGTGACTGGAAGGGCAATGCAGTCGGCGGACCGGGCGGCGCCGCAAGGCGCGGACCGTCGGGTCGGTGCTGCACTGACGAGGGAGACACGATGCAACCGTTCGCGCTCAACTACGCACGTCCGGCGGTGGAGTTGGAGGCCACGACTCCGTATGTCTACGACTCCGGGCTGCAGTTGAACGTGCTCATGGACGGCCGGGTCGCCGCCGGCGACCTCGCGCTGCTCAGAGAGTCGGGGACCACGACGTCCACCGCGGGCTCCAAGACACACTTCGACGACTGAACGCGGAACCGCCGACCATGACCGTGCTGATCCTGACCTGTGAAGAGGACGTGACCGCCGACATGGTGGTCGTGCACCTCAACGCGTCCGCGGTTCCGGTGGTCCGCCTGGACCCCGCCGACCTGCCCGGCGGTGTCGCGCTGTCCGGTGAGTACGTGCACGGCCGCTTCCGCGGCCATCTCCAGTCCGCGGGCCGCCTGGTGAGCATCGCCGGGCTGCGGTCCGTGTGGGTGCGCAGGCCGGGAGGTGCGGGCACACGGGCGACCACGCCCTCCGCGTGGCTGACCGAGGAGTCCTCCCAGGCGCTCTACGGCATGCTGCGCGGCTCGGACGCGCGCTGGATGAACCATCCCGACGCGGCCCGCCGGGCCCGCCACAAGCCGTGGCAGCTCCGGCTCGCCCAGCGCTGCGGACTGCCCGTCCCGGCCACGCTGATCACGACATTTCCGCAGGCGGCCCGGGAGTTCGCCGACCGTTATCCGGATCTGGTGGTCAAGCCGGTCTCCGGGGCGCACCCGCAGGATCCGCCGCGGGCGGTGCCGACCAGCCGGGTCGCGCCGGACACGGATTTCTCCGCCGTGGCGTTCGGGCCCACGCTGCTGCAGCGGCGGGTGGGCAAGCGGGCCGACATCCGGCTGACCGTGGTGGGCGAGCGGCTGCTGGCGGCCCGCAAGGCGACCGCCGCCGATGTGGATCCCGACGACCCGGGCTCGGTGGACGTGCGCTTCGCCTCGTCCGACATACCGTGGCGGGCGACCGATGTCCCGCCGCGCATCGCCGAAGCCGTCCGCTCATATCTGCGCGAGGCCGAACTGGCCTACGGCGCCTTCGACTTCGCCGAGGACGCCGACGGGACCTGGTGGTTCCTGGAGTGCAATCAGTCGGGGCAGTTCGGCTTCGTCGAGGTGGAGACGGGTCTGCCGATCGCCCGGACCATCGCGGAGTGGCTCGCCCATCCCGGGCCGGAGCCGCAGACACGCGTCAACGGCTCGAACACCACGGTGTGTTGAGGGTGGGCGGTCAGTGGGGCAGCGAGCCGGGCAGCAGCGCGGACCGCTGCCATCCGGCACCCGGGGAGGCCTGGCGCTCGGGGGAGGCTACGCCGCCGAAGGACTGCAGCGGCCGCATGGCGTACTCCAGTTCCCGGCTCACGCGCTCGGCCTCCCGGCGAGCCTGAGTGGGGACGTCGCCGCGCTCGGCGACGAGTCGGTCGTAGATCGGGGAATCCTGGAACACCAACGCGCCTTTCGTGTGGTGGCCCATGCGCATGGGCACAGCTGTCGAGTGTATGCGCCCCGGCATACCGGGATGTGAATTCTCCAAGAGCACTTGACGTCGGCACGACGGTGTGGCTGGCCGACATACGTTCACGGGGATCTCGACGGTCGCCCGCAGCAGGCTGAACAGGGCGGTGAACACGGCGAGTTGCGCGGTGCCACCGCCGCGCCTCCCCGCTGCCGAAGCCGTCGCCGCGTCAGACGGCCAGCGACAGTCCGCCGTCTCCGCCCGGGGTCCGCCGCGAGGCGATCAGCAGGGCGTCCGCCTTCGCGATCGCGTCCTCGACGCTCGTGGCTCCCATGGTGGCGCACAGTGCGCGGCTGACGTCCGCCAACTCCCGTGCCGCCTGCGGCTTCTCACGCTCCGCCTGCGCGATGCGCAGCGACGCGTATCTGGTGAGCAACGTTCTGACGACCTTCGGGTCAGGAACGAGCACGAAGCGCCCCTCTCTTTGGTTTTCGCCCCGCCTTCCCGGGCAGGCCCGGACCATTCACATCTTCCGCGCCCCGGGTCGCAAATTGACGCATTAGCGCCGTCCGACCCGATTCCCAGCGCGCCGCGAGGCGTTGAACAGAGGGTAACCTCCCAAGCACGAACGGTGAAGCCCATGAACCGCTCCGGCCGCCTGCTCTGCACCCTCTACCTCACCACCAGCGGCGAACTCGCCTGGACCACGGTCCTCGAGTTCCTCCACGGCCCCCGGTGGGCCGCCTGTCTGTTCGCAGCGGCGAGCCTGGTCCCGGTCATCGCCGTCGTCCGCGAGACGCTGATCCGCGATCTGCGCAGGTCCGCCGCCGCAGTGCGCCATCCCGCGCGTACGGCCGCCGACGAGATCGTCCGCGGGGAGCTGGACGCCGCGTGCTGCGAACGCTGGTGGACGAGCCTCGGCATCCACCACGACTCGACCTGCCCGCACGGGATGCGACGGAGCAGCGCCGCCTGAGGAGGCGGCCGGGGGCCGGACGCAGAGGCTCTCAGGCGACCTGTCCGCCGTGCAGCTGCGCAGGAGTTCCTCGTGCGTCCCGGTTTCCAGCATGCGGCCGTCGCCCAGTACCACGATCTGGTCGGCGCCCCGCACGGTGGACAGCCGGTGTGCCACCACGAACGTGGTCCGGCCGCGCAGCAGCCGGGCCGGCGCCTGCTGGACGAGGGCCTCCGAGCGGGTGTCCAGGGCCGAGGTCGCCTCGTCCAGGATCAGCACCTCGGGGTCCCGGATCAGGGCGCGGGCGATGGCCAAGCTCCCCCAGTGCCTTGAGGACCTGGGGGTACCCCCAGGCGCTGCCCGCCGGACAGCCGGGCGCCGCGCTCGCCGACCAGGGTGTCCAGGGCCTGCCGCAGCCCCTCGGTGAACTCCAGTGCGTTGGCGTCGCGCAGCGCCACGCGCACCGTCTCCTCGTCGGCCTCGTCAATGCCGGGGCTGTGCTTGACGGTGAACACGCCGACCGCCGCGATCAGGTGGCGGCGGTCGGCGCGGAACAGGTACCCGAGGGTGCGGATCGGGTGTTCGTTGCGGTAGCGGTGGTCGAGGGGTCTTCAGGACGACGAGGCCATCAGACGGCGTCGAGCTGTGCGCGCTCCTCGGCGGTGAGGTCGAGGTCGGTCGCGGCGAGGGAGTCGAGGATCGTCTCCGGGCGGCTGGCGCCGGGGATGGGGACGACAACCGGCGACTTGGCGAGCATCCAGGCCAGGCACACGCGCTGCGGGCTCACCCCGCGGGCCTCGGCGATCCGGGCGAACGGCGCGAACCTGGAGCCCAGTTCACCGGCCCGGGAGATGCCGCCGAGCGGGCTCCAGGGCAGGAACGCGATGCCGAGTTCGTCGCAGAGCTCCAGTTCCGGCTCGCTGGAGCGGAAGGCCGGGGAGAACTGGTTCTGCACGGAGGCCAGGCGACCGCCGAGGATCTCCTGGGCCTGTCTGATCTGCTGCGGGTCGGCGTTGGAGATGCCCGCCAGACGGATCTTTCCCTCGTCCAGCAGGTCCCGGATCGCACCGACGGACTCGGCGTACGGCACCCTCGGGTCGGGGCGGTGGAACTGGTAGAGCCCGATGGCCTCCACGCCGAGCCGGCGCAGGGATTCCTCGCAGGCCTCCTTGAGGTGGCGGGGGCTGCCGTCGAGGGTCCAGCTGCCGTCGCCGGGGCGCAGATGGCCGCCCTTGGTGGCGACCAGGACGTCCCCACCGCGGTCGTGGGAGGCGAGGGCCTTGGCGATCAGGGTCTCGTTGTGGCCGACTTCGTGGGCGTCCCGGTGGTAGGCGTCCGCGGTGTCGATCAGGGTCACGCCGGCGTCGAGGGCGGCGTGGATCGTGGCGAGGGAGCGCGCCTCGTCCGGCCGTCCCTCGATCGACATGGGCATCCCGCCCAGGCCGATCGCGCTGACTTCGACGTCACCGATGCGGCGGGTGTGCATGGGCTCGTGACCTCTTCCGGTTGTCGCGCGGTACCGAATGACGTTCGGCCCTCCGCACCTGGAGTGCGGCTGTGCCAGAACGCATTTCCAGCCTGACCCGCCCACGGGCCGCAGGTCCAATAGAGGAAAGAGAACACATTCAGCAGCCGCGCAACTGAATCCCCGGGTGGGCCGAACGGGCTTGCGCGGTCGCCCGGTCGGTGTGCGACGCTCGCTGGCGACCAGTCGTCGCAACGGGCGGCACAGTGGAGAGGCGGCAGTATGCGCATCGGACTTCTCGGTACCGGCCCCTGGGCGGGGATGGCGCACGCCCCGGCCCTGCACGAGCACGCCGAGCTGGAGTTCGTCGGGGTGTGGGGCCGCCGTACGGAGGCCGCGAAGGAGCTCGCCGACCGGTACGGCACGCGTGCCTACGACGAGGTCGACGCGCTGTTCGCCGATGTGGACGCGGTCGCGGTCGCCCTGCCGCCGGCCGTGCAGGCGGAGCTCGCGGTGCGGGCGGCGCGGGCGGGGTGCCATCTGCTGCTGGACAAGCCTCTCGCCACGACGGTCGGGCAGGGGCGGGCCGTGGTCGATGCGGCCTCGGAGGCCGGCGTCGCCTCGGTCGTCTTCTTCACCTCCCGCTTCCTGCCCGAGACCGAGGCCTGGATCGCCGAACAGGCGGGCGTGGGGGGCTGGTTCACGGCGCACGCCCAGTGGCTCGGGGCACTGTTCGGCGGTGCCGGCGACAGCCCGTTCGCGCACTCGCCGTGGCGGCGGGAGAAGGGCGCGCTGTGGGACGTGGGCCCTCATGCCCTGTCCGTGCTGCTGCCGGTCCTCGGTGACGCCCGGCGGGTGGCGGCCGCGGCGCCCGGTCCCGGGGACACCGTCCAGCTGGTCCTCGACCACCTCGACGGCGCGTCGAGCACCCTGACGCTCAGCCTGTCGGCCCCGTCCGCGGCGGCGGGCGCGGCTGTCGAACTCCGCGGCGAGGCAGGGGTGTCGGTGCTGCCGGAGAGCGCCGAGGGAGCTGTCGCCGCGCTCGTCCGCGCCGCCGACGCGCTGCTCTCCGCCGCCCGCACCGGGCGACCGCACCCCTGCGACGCCGCCTTCGGGCTGCGGGTCACCGAGATCCTCGTCGAGGCCCAGACCCTGTTGGACGGCGCCGCCGGCTGACCCAACTCCGGTCGAGGGCCTCGACCATCAGGCTCGACTACTCACGCCTCCCGGGATCGAAGTCGATGCGCTCCCGCACGACGGGATAGCCGGCCTTCGCGAAGTTCGCCGCCATCGGGAAGTTGCCCTGGTCCGTTGCCGCGGCGACGAACTTCGCGCCCTGCTCGACCAGGAAGTGTGTGCACTGTGCCAACAGGTCGTAGGCGTAGCCGCGTCCGCGCTGTTCGGGCAGCACGCCGATGAAACCGATGCACGGACCCGAGGGGTTGTGCGCCGGGATGTGGATGCCCACCGGCTCGCCCTGCCGGGTGTACGCGATCTGCCACCACTCCCGCGGTGACGGGCACCAGCGGAAGAAGTCGAGCTCCTCCTGGGCGGCCCGGTCGAGGCCGCCCTCTTCGATGGCCCTGAGCGCATGCGCGTCGAGGGTGACGGAGTGGATGCGGCGCAGTGCGTCGAAGAACACCGCGTCGTCCGGCTCGGCCCGGAAGTCGAGCCGCTCGGGCCGGTCGGGCAGCCCGCACTCCGGTGTCCAGCGGTACAGGAAGCGCTGTACCAGGAGTTCGTACCCGGCCGCCCGTGCGGCGCTGAAGCGCGCCTCGGCGGCCGCGTGCAGGCGCGGGTCGGCACGCCAGCCGGCCGGCAGGTTCAGTTCGAGTGCGACCTGCCAGGGGGCGGAGCGCAGGAGTTCGGCCCCCGCTTCCTCCTCCCCTTCGGCCACGTCGAACCAGTTGACGTTGAGGGGTTCGGCGTCGTCGGGGCCGCCCCACCAGGCACCGCGCGCGACGACGGCGCCGTCGCGCACGGCGACCCGCTTCCAGTCGGGACGGTGACGGGTCCGCCGGTGCACCGCACGGGCACCCAGCGGGTCGGGCAGCGTGTCGAAGATGTCGGCGTCGCTCTCGTCGAGCGCGCGAATGACCGGATCGGTCATGGATTCCTCCGGGATGTGTACTGCGAGCAGCGCTCCCGGATCAGGTCAGACCAAGCACGCCGGGACAGCGACGAGGGAGCGCGGGACATGTGTGGACTGCACGGCACTCGCCTCCTTCCGTCTGTCTTGGGGCGTGAGGTCACACGGTAGGGGGCCCGTCATGGGCGCGTCCACGGCTTTTCCCGAACCGGGAGGCGGTTTCCGGCCCGGCGTGCGGGCGGCGGCCCGTCGTAGGAGCGTGGTGCTGTGGGAAAGGTGCACCTCCTGTCACCGCGGCGGCGGGACCACGAACGGCGGGGCTGGCTGCGGGGCGCGCCGCCGCCGCGTCTGGTGCGGGTGCTGCCGCTCGTCCTGATCGCGGGCGTGTGTGTGGCCACCCTGGCCAGCGACGAGCCCCTCGACATCGGTTTCCTGCTGGGCGCCATCCCACCGCTGGCCGTCCTCTCGTACGGGCCGCTGGCGACCGCGGTTCTCGGCGGTGTCGTCGTCGCCGTGCTCAACATCCCGGCCTTCCAGCTCAACCACCCAGGCAACACGGACCTGTTGACCATTTCCTTCGTGTCCGTGCTGAGCGTGTTCGTGTCCTATGTGCGCAGCCGCCGCGACGCCCAGCTGGATCTGGAGCGCACGGTCGCCGAGGCCGCGCAGCGCGCCGTCGTTCCCGAGCTGCCCGAGCGGGTCGGGGCGGTCCGCTGCGTCGGCCTGTACCGGGCCGCGCAGCGCGGAACGCTGGTGGGCGGCGACTTCTTCGACGTGCGCGAGGGGCCGCACGGTGTGCGGGCGGTGATGGGCGACGTCCAGGGCCACGGGCTGTCGGCGGTCGCCACGGTCGCCTCCCTGCTGGGGGCCTTCCGGGAGGCGGTGCTGGACCAGCCGGACCTGGAGTCGGTCGCGGCCCGGCTCGACCGCAGGCTGGAGACGGACTCGGCGTCGTCCCGGTACGCCGAGCTGTTCGCGACCGCCGTACTGCTGGAGTTCTCACCGGACGCCCGGTCGGTGCGGATGGTGTCCTGTGGGCATCCGGCGCCCGTGCTGCTGCGCGGCCGGCAGGCCACCGAGATCGAACTCGCCGCCTGGACGCCGCTCGGTCTCGGCCTGTCCGACGGCGGCCCGCACGCCGGGCTCACGCTACGCCTGGAGCCCGGCCACAGCCTGTTCCTGGCCTCGGACGGCGTGAGCGAGGCCCGTGACTCCTCCGGCGCGTTCTATCCGCTGACCGACCGGCTGGCCGCGCTGGCCGACGACGACCCGGCCGTGCTCGCCGGCCGGGTCTGGGCGGATCTCGTACGGTACTGCCCTGCCGTCGTCGACGACGTGACGATGCTGGTCCTCACGCCCGGGTCACCGGACGCTCGCTGACGTCCTTCCCGGCGCTCTGTTCCTGGTCGCCCTCGGCATCGATGTGCGGCAGGATCCGGTCGAGCCAGCGCGGCGTCCACCAGGCGCGCGGCCCCAGCAGCGTCATCACGGCCGGCACCATCAGCAGCCGTACGACGCTCGCGTCGATCAGCACACTCACGGCGAGGCCGAGGCCGAGCATCTTGACCACGATGTTGTCGCTGACGATGAAGGCCGCGAAGACGCTCATCATGATCAGTGCCGCGCAGGTGATGACCCGGGCGGTGATCTCCAGGGCGTGGGCGACCGAGGCCTTGGCGTCTCCGGTGCGCAGCCAGGCCTCGTGGACGCGGGAGAGCAGGAAGATCTCGTAGTCCATGCTCAGGCCGAAGATGATCGCGAACATCATCATCGGCACATAGCTCTCGATGGGCACCTTGCCGTTGACGCCCAGCGCGGGCCCGCCCCAGCCCCACTGGAAGACGGCCACCACGACGCCGTACGAGGCGCCGATCGACAGCACGTTGAGGACGGCCGCCTTCACCGCGACGAGCAGACCGCGGAAGACCGCGAGGATGATCAGGAATGCCAGACCGACCACGACGCCGATGATCAGGGGCAGCCGGCTGGCGACGATGTCCCGGAAGTCGACCTGGGCGGCCGTGGTGCCGGTGACGTAACCCTTGGCGGATGTACCGGAGACCGCGGCGGGAAGGGTGTGGTGGACCAGGCGGTTGCTCAGGTCGGTGGTGGTGGCGCTCTGCGGGGACTGCTGCGAGTAGACCGTGCTGATCAGGACGTCCCCGTCCTGGGTGGTCGTCAGCGGGGTGACCGTGGCGGCGCCGGCGACTGCGTTGAGGGTCTTCTGCGCCTGCGTGGAGAGGGAGGAGCGCTGTGCGGACGGTACGGAGGTCTGGTCGATGACGACGGTCAGCGGGCCGTTGGAGCCGGGACCGAACGCAGTTGTCATCAGGTCGAACGCCCGCCGGTCGGTGAAGGAGGTGGGGTCGGCGCCGTCGCCGATGTGGCCGAGCTGGAGGGAGAGCACCGGGATGGCGAGGACCACGACGGTCACGACGCCCGCGGTCAGGAACTGCCAGGGCCGCCGCTCGACCCGCTGTGCGTAGCGGTGCCAGGTGCCCGTGGGGGTGGTGCCGGGGGCGGCGTCGGTCTCGGCGACGGGGCGCCGTACGTGGTAGCGGTCGATGCGTTTGCCGACGAGTCCGAGCAGGGCCGGGACCAGCGTCAGCGCGCCGATGACCGCGGAGACGACCGTCACGGCGGCGGCGACGCCGAGTTTCGCGATGAAGGACACGCCGGATACGGACAGCCCGGCGAGAGCGATGATCACGGTGCAGCCGGAGACCAGGACGGCCCGTCCGCTGGTGGCGGTGGCGTGGCCGGCCGAGCGCACCGGGTCGGCGCCGTCCATGAGGTTCTGCCGGTGCCGGGTGATCTGGAACAGGGCGTAGTCGATGCCCACACCTAGCCCGATCATCGTGGCCAGGGTCGGCGAGACGGTCGCGAAGGTGAACGCCGCGGCGAGCAGCCCCAGGCAGGCGAGCCCGCCGATCACGCTGATCAGCGCGGTCAGCAGGGGGACGCCGGCGGCGATGACGCTGCCGAAGCCGATCAGCAGAACGACGATCGCGACGGCGAAGCCGATGAGTTCGCTCACCCGGTCGTCGGCGGCGGGCCGGGCCAGTTCGCCGAGCGGTCCGCCGTACTCGACCTGCGCGCCTGCCGAGCGCAGCGGCTGGACGGCCTTGTCCACGCCGTTCAGGTAGTTGTCGCCGAGAGTTGAGGGCTGCACGTTGAAGCGGACGGTGATGTACCCGGTCTTCCCGTCGGAGGCGAGGGGGCCCACCTTCGAGGGCGGGACGGACAGCGGGTTCTGGGCCGACAGGACGTGCGGCAGTTTCTGCAGGTCGCCGACCGTGGTGGACATCTGCGAGCTCAGCGCGGTCAGGGACTTCTGTCCGTCGTGCAGGACGATCTGGCTGCTGTAGCCGCCCGCCGCGGGATCATGCTTTTTCAGGACGTCCAGGCCCTGCTGGGACTGCACTCCGGGCAGCGAGAAGTTGTCGGAGTACTCCCCGCCGAAGTTGCGGTTCAGGGTCTGCAGCGCCACGAGCGCCACCAGCCAGGCCACCATGACGATCACGAAGTGCCTGGCGCACCACTCCCCCAGCCGCCGAAGCACCCCTCCGGCGACAACCCCCGTGCCCCCCGCGTCCTTGCGGGTCGGTGACATTGCCTCGGTCTTCCCTGCCGGTCGAGACGGTCGCTGTCTCTCATGGGACGTCTCTCATTAGACGCCCGTCCTGTCACTCCGGCATCTCGGGGCGCTTGCGTTCCCTTCCGGATGCACGCCGCGCTTCGGCGATGAATGGTGTTAGCAGTAGCGATCCGGACCCTAGGAGCAGAGATCATGCCGACGTCACAGCCCGACGTGTCCGGGCCGTCCGAGGACCGTGTCACCCCGGACGACCTGCTCCACACCCGTACCGGCACCGATGTGTCGCCGGAGGACCTCGTCCTTGCCACCGGCAGGGACATCACCCCGCACACTCTCGAGTGGGCCAGGCGCAAGCTGGAGACGGAGGGCCCCGCCGCCCTGGAGAAACTGCTGCCGTAGGCGCCGGTTCAGTCCGCGTCACCGGGCTCCAGGCACAGCACCGGCACCCGCTGGACGAGGTTGTTGGTGAAGCCGCCGCGGTTCCAGTGCTGGTCCAGCGGCTGGGTGTGTCCTTCGGCGTCGGTGGCCCGCGCGCTCAGCACGTGCTCGCCGGGGGTCGCCGTCCAGTCGAAGTGCCAGCGGCGCCACGCCCACCGCCGCCCGTCGTCGGGGTCCAGTCGGGCCTGGTGCCAGGTGCGCCCGGCGTCCGTGCTCACCTCGGCCCGCGCGAGCGGTGCCCGCCCCGACCAGGCGCGGCCCTCCAGCGTCACCGGGCCCGGCCGTACCACGCGGGAGCGGGACATGAAGTCCGGGAATCCGGGCGGGATCAGCAGGGCGCGGGGTTCGATCCGGGTGACCGGTTCGCCCTCGTCTGCGGAGTCCTGCCGCAGCCGGTAGGCCACGCTCTGCTGGAAGCCCGTGAACGGTGCGTCGACGACCGTGATGTCGCGCAGCCATTTCACATGGGCCATCCCGTACCAGCCGGGCACGACCAGGCGCAGCGGGCGGCCGTGCTGGGGCGGCAGCGGGGCGCCGTTCATCGCGTACGCCACGAGTACCTCGGGCTCGGTGCCCGTCGCGACGTCCACCGGCAGGGACCGCCGGTAGTCCTGTTCGACGCCGCGTTCCACGCCGTGGTCGGCGCCGGTGAACACCACGTCGACGGCGTCGGACTCCACTCCGGCCTCGGCGAGCAGCAGCCGCAGCGGTACGCCCGTCCACTCGGCGGTGCCGACCGCCTCGACGAGCCAGGGCTGGCTGACCGGGCGGGGGGTCAGCAGGGCCCGGCCGTTGCCCGCGCACTCCAGGGTCACGCGCGTGGTGACCTGGGGGTAGGCCCGCAGTTCGGCCACCTCCAGTTGCAGCGGACGGCGGACCCGGCCTCCGACGGTCAGTGGCCAGGGAGTGTTCTCGGGAACGTACGGGATGTCGTAGTGCGTCAGCAGGTAGTGCAGGCCCGGCGGGGTGACGTCGTAGCGCAGTGCCTCGAGTGGGAGGCCGTGGTTGCGGGTGGCGAGCGCCAGTTCGTCCCGGCCGATGCCCTCGTCGGGGGCGGCGAGCCGGGCGGGTGTGCTCGCGTCGGCGAGTCGATGGCCCATGGCCGCATTATGCTCCGCTGGCTGTGCCGCTGTGCGGCTCCGCCGCGGGGCCGCGAAATGCCGTCGGCCGACTGCGGCGCCGTCGTGGCTGGTCGCGCAGTTCCCCGCGCCCCTTCAGGGCGCGGCAGTCGGCGGAGGCGTTTCGGACCAGGCGGCAAATGCCAGGTCCTCCCTGTGAGTTCGGGTGCGATCGTTGCCCGTTCAGTCTTTCGAAGCGGGGCCCTGGGCTGACAGACTCCGGAAGGTGCCCGACTTCGACATGCTTGTCATCGGATCCGGCCCGGGTGGCCAGAAGGCCGCCATCGCCGCGGCCAAGCTCGGCCGCCGGGTCGCCGTCGTCGACCGCCCCGACATGGTCGGCGGGGTCTCCATCCATACCGGCACCATCCCCTCCAAGACCCTGCGCGAGGCGGTGCTGTACCTGACCGGTCTCACCCAGCGCGATCTGTACGGGCAGAGCTACCGGCTGAAGGAGGACATCACCGTCTCCGACCTGACCGCGCGCACCCAGCACGTGGTCGGCCGGGAGGTCGACGTCATCCGCAGCCAGCTCTCCCGCAACCACGTCTCCCTGTTCGCCGGCACCGGCAGTTTCGTCGATCCCCACACCATCGCGCTGCGCGAGGTCACCGGTCACGAACGGCTGCTCAGCGCCGAGCACATCGTCATCGCCACCGGTACCCGGCCGGCGCGGCCCGACAGCGTCGAGTTCGACGGCCGTACGATCATGGACTCCGACAATGTGCTGGAGCTGGAACGCGTCCCGCGCTCCATGGTCATCGTCGGCGCCGGGGTCATCGGCATGGAGTACGCCTCCATGTTCGCCGCGCTCGGCAGCAAGGTGACGGTCGTCGAGAAGCGGGCCGGAATGCTCGACATGTGCGACGTCGAGGTCATCGAGTCGCTCAAGTACCACCTGCGGGACCTCGCCGTGACCTTCCGGTTCGGGGAGACCGTCGCCGCGGTGGAGCGCCATCCGCGGGGCACGCTCACCATCCTGGAGAGCGGCAAGAAGATACCGGCCGACGCGGTGATGTACTCGGCGGGCCGGCAGGGCCTGACCGACGAACTCGACCTGGACAAGGCCGGACTGTCCGCGGACCGGCGCGGCCGGATCACCGTCGACGAGCACTACCGCACCGAGGTGCCGCACATCTACGCGGTCGGCGATGTGATCGGCTTCCCGGCGCTGGCCGCAACGTCGATGGAACAGGGGCGGACGGCCGCCTACCACGCCTGCGGTGAACCGGTCGGCCAGATGGACAACCTGCAGCCCATCGGCATCTACACCATCCCGGAGATCAGCTTCGTCGGCCGTACCGAGGACCAACTCACCGACGAATGCGTGCCGTTCGAGGTCGGCATCTCCCGCTACCGCGAACTGGCCCGCGGGCAGATCATCGGCGACTCGCACGGCATGCTGAAGCTGCTGGTCTCCCCCGAGGACCGCACCCTGCTCGGCGTGCACTGCTTCGGCACCGGCGCCACCGAACTCATCCACATCGGCCAGTCGGTGATGGGCTGCGGCGGAACCGTGGACTATCTGGTCGACGCGGTCTTCAACTATCCGACGCTGGCGGAGTCCTACAAGGTCGCCGCTCTCGACGCCACGAACAAGCTCCGGCAGATCGACCGGATCGGCGACTGACCGTCCGTTCCCCGGGGGCCTCACCGACCGCAGCCGGGAGGTTACCCCCTGGTCAACTTGAAAGCTCAAAGTCTGGGGCTATCATCACTCGCACACACGGCGTGACCGTCCGGCGACGCATCGGCCGGGCGGTATCCGCCGCGCTTTTTCGCCGCCCTTGACCTGAGGCCAACCCTCTTCCGTCCGGGGCGGGTTCATCACCCCCCACCTCCCCCTACGCCGTCGGGGCCTGGTTCGCCCTCGCGTCGTGCAAGACGGAAAGCAGCGCAACCATGAGCAACAACAGGGGCAGAGGGCTGCAGGCCAATGCCCTCGGTACGTTCGACACCGTGGTGATGGCCGTGGCGGGCAGCGCTCCGGCGTACTCGATCGCCTCGACCACCGCGGTCCTGGTCGGCGCGGTGGGCCTGGCCAGCCCGGCCGCACTGCTGTACTGCGCGATACCGATGCTGGGCATCGCGCTGGCGTTCACCTATCTCGGCCGTATCGATGTGAACGCGGGCGCCAGTTACTCCTGGGTGGGGCGCACGCTGCATCCGTTTCTCGGCTTCATCAGCGGGTGGGCGCTGGTGATCTCGGCGACCATCTTCATGGTGGCCGGTTCGCTGCCCGCCGGTTCGATGACGCTGGCCCTGTTCGACGACGGCCTCGCCGACAACACGGCGCTGTCGACGGTGGTCGGCGCGGCCTGGTTCGTCGTCATGCTGCTCGTGGTCCTGGGCGGAGCCCGGCTCACCGTCCGCGCCCAGCTCGTCATGTCCGGCGTCGAGCTCACGATACTGGCGCTGTTCGCGGTGCTTGCCGTCCTCCACACCGGGGGCGCCCGCCCGTTCGACTGGTCCTGGCTCGGCTTCTCCCACTTCCACGGGGTGTCCGGCTTCGCCTCGGGCGCCTTGGTCGCGGCCTTCTACTACTGGGGCTGGGACGTCACCAGCAACCTGAGCGAGGAGACCCGCAACAGCCGTCGTACGACGGGACTCGCCGGGCTGATCGGGGTGGGCATCGTCTTTCTGCTCTTCGAGGCGTTCACCATCGCGGTGAACGTCATCCTGTCCTCGAAGCAGATCGAGGCGAACGACGCGAACGTGCTGGGTGCGCTCGGCGACGCGATCTGGCCGGGCTGGGGCGGCAAACTGCTCGTCGTCTCGGTGATGCTGTCGACCATCGCCACCCTGGAGACCACCCTCATCCAGGTCACCCGCTCCCTGTTCGCCATGGGCCGCGACCGTACGATGCCCTCCGCGCTCGGGCGGGTGCACCGCACCTGGAACACCCCGTGGGTGGCCGTCACGGTGGTGGGCGGAGTCGCGCTGGCGATGTTCATCGCCTCCAACGCGCTCGGCTCGGTGGGCGACATCCTCTCCGACGCGATCCAGGCGATCGGCCTGCAGATCGCCGTGTACTACGGCCTCGCGGGCCTCGCGGTGGTCGTGGCGTACCGCAGGATGCTGCTGAAGTCGCCGACCGACTTCCTGCTCGGCGGGGTGTGGCCGCTGTTCGGCGCCCTGTTCATGTTCTGGATCTTCGCCGAGTCACTGAGCGGGCTCGACACCGCAGCGATCGCCATCGGCATCGGCGGGCTGGCCGTCGGGCTGGTCCCGATGCTCTGGTACTGGAGGCAGGGCAGCGACTACTACCGGCCCGCCCGCCTGGACGCCAGCCGCACCGTCGAGGCGGAGTACGTGCCCGACGGCCTGACGGCCGCGAACTCCCGTGTCCACGAAGGTCTCTCCACCGACTTCTGAGGCAGACCCCGATGGCGAGAGACCGATTCGCTCCCGACTACGACCCCGACTGCGGAGACGCGCCCCTGACCGACGCACGCCACGACATCGTCATCGGCCGCTGGCAGGGCCTCAGGGACTTGCTGCGGGTCACCGGCCCGGACTGGCTGGCCCGCGGCCACCGGGTCCGGCTGCTGGCACAGGCCTGCGCGGGCAGTTCCACGGTGGAGTCGTGGCTGGCGGCCGAACCCCACAGCGGTGACGCGCTGGTGCTGCGGGCGGCGACGGAGACGGCCCGCGCGTTCAACCTGGCCATCGCCGCCGGCCGGGGTGTGCCGATCGACCAGCACCGCATCGACACCGCGGTGACGGCGTGTCTGCAGGCCGCGGAGGCCTACCTGGACGATCCGACACCGTGGATCTCCCTGATCTCGGTGGCCCGGCTGTACTCCTCGGGCGTGCGCCGGCAGGAACTGTCGCGCTGGTGGGACGAGTTGCACCGGCGCGACCCGTACAGCGTGGAGGGCCATCTGCAGGTCCTGCACTACTACTCGGCACGCTGGCACGGCACGCACGGCCTCATGTACGACTTCGCCCGCGACGCGGCCGGAGTGGCACCCCCGGGCTGCGCACTGCCGGTTCTGGTGCAGTACGCACGGGTGGAGGAGTACCGCTACGCCCTCGATGCCGCCAAGGGCAGCCAGTCGGCGGTGGGCCTCGGGCAGCACTGGAACCACGACGGCGCCGTCAGCGACGTACGCCGCACCTGGCAGCGCTGGATCACGGGCCGCACGGACAGCGGCATCGCCCCCGGCGAACTGCGCGACCTCAACTATCTGGCACACGCCGCCTGCAACGCGCATGTCCCGGACGTCGCCACCGCCCTGCTGCGGATGCTGGGGCGCCGGGCCACCCGAACTCCCTGGTCGTACACGGGAGATCCGGACCAGCAGTTCGTCAAGTGGCGCAAGGAGCTGAAGCTGCGGGGGTGACCGATCGGAACAGGCCGACGACGGCGGTCAGGAGGCGGCGTTCGGTCCGTCCGGGCGGGTGCTGCGCTGCTCGACCATCTCCCGGCTCAGCGCCTCGGCCTCCGGCTCGGAAAGCCGCTCGAAGCCCTCCTCGGTGATCACCGACACGATGGGGAAGATACGGCGGTTGATGTCCGGGCCGCCGGTGGCGGAGTCGTCGTCGGCCGCGTCGTACAGGGCCTGGAGGGCGGCCAGGGCGGCCTCCCGACGGTCCATGCCCTTGCGGAACAGCTTCTTGAGCGCGCCGCGGGCGTACGGCGATCCGGAGCCCTCGGCGTGGAAGTCCGTCTTCTCGTACAGGCCGCCGACCACGTCGAAGCTGAAGATGCGGCCCTTCTCGCCGTCCGGGGCGGACTCGTCGTAGCCGGTCAGAAGCGGTACGACGGCGAGGCCCTGCATGGCCTGGCCGAGGTTCTCCCGGATCATGCCGGCCAGGCGGTTCGCCTTCGCGTTGAGGGTCATGGGGATGCCCTCGATCTTCTCGAAGTGCGCCAGCTCGACCTGGTACAGCTTGACCATGTCCAGGGCGAGCCCGACGGTACCGGCGAAGGCCACGGCGGTGTAGTCGTCCGCGGGATGCACCTTCTCCAGGTCGCGCTGCGCGATGAGGTTGCCCATCGTGGCGCGGCGGTCGCCGGCGATCAGCACACCGTCGCGGTAGGCGAGGGCCAGCACGGTGGTGCCGTGCGGGAACTGGCCGTCCCGGGCCCGGACGCCGTCGGGGAAGGGGCGGCGGGTGGGCAGCAGTTCGGGGCGGTGCGCCGCCAGGAACTGGGCGAAGGACGCCACTCCCGGAGTGAAGAACTCCTCCCCCAGCCCGCCACCCGTGTCACTCGCGATCATGCCACTCCCCCTCCTCGTCGGCCCGACATCGGACTCCTACCTGAACCGGCACCGCGGGAAACACCCGCACCGTGCACGGGGTTGGTTCGCGGGCTCTCAGTCGTGGGGGAACGAGTGGTGTTCGTGCGCGACCAGCCAGCGGTTGCGCTCCTTGCGCAGGCCGATCGTCAACCGCAGGCGGAGCGTGGGGTGTTCAGCAAGTTCCTGAGGCGTCGCGCAGTACAGCAGTGCGTGCGCGTAGGCGACATCGGTGCCGGCGGTGACGTCGAGGGACTCGATGTCGAAGCAGGCGCCCTGGGCCTGCCATGCGAAGAACGGCGGCCAGGTCGCGCGGTAGGCGGCAAGGCCGCGAATGCCCTCGTCCGGCGGCGGGACGTCGTACATCACGATGTCCTCGGCATGGTCGGCGAGGACGCCGTCCAGGTCGCCGCGGTGGACGGCCTCGGCCCACTTCTCGATCAGTGTGCGGATCTGTGCTGCGTCGTCGGGCACGGCACCGGCTCCCTTCCTCACCACGGACGTGTCCCCCTGGAGAGACGACTCCCCGCGCCGCCGCAGTTCATCGCGCCGCCGTCCGGGTGACAGACTCTGCCGTGTGCCGCTGACTTTCGACGATCTACTGACCCGTGCCCGCGCTCTTCCCCGAGGGGGTCGGCGCGCGGTCCTCGGCATCGCCGGCAGCCCGGGCGCGGGCAAGTCCACGCTCGCGGAGAGCCTGGTGCGGGAGCTGAACGGGGCGGCCGGACAGCCGTGGGTCGCGCATGTCCCCATGGACGGCTTCCACCTCGCCGACGTCGAGCTGGACCGGCTGGGCCGCCGGGACCGCAAGGGAGCGCCCGACACCTTCGACGCGGCGGGGTACGCGGCGCTGCTGGCACGCCTGCGCGAGGAGGACGAAGCCGACGTGGTGTACGCGCCGGGGTTCGAGCGGGTGCTGGAGCAGCCGATCGCGGGCGCCGTCCCGGTGCCGCCGACGGCCCGGCTGGTGGTGACCGAGGGCAACTACCTGTTGCTGGACACGGGAGCCTGGCCCCGCGTCCGCAGCCGGCTCGACGAGGTGTGGTTCTGCGAACTGGACGAGCAGGAGCGCCTGAGGCGGCTGATCGCCCGGCACGAGGAGTTCGGCAAGGGGCACGAGGAGGCGGTGGCCTGGGTGGAGCGCAGCGACCAGCACAATGCGGAGGTGGTCGCCGCGAGCCGGGCGCGGGCCGACCTGGTGGTCCCGGTGGGCGAACTCGCCCTCAAGTACTGACCGCGCGCAGCGTCAACCCCGGCTCCCCCCGCTCGTCGTCGGCGCCGATCACCGCGGTGAAGGCGGCGGTGCGGACGGCCAGCCCCTCCTCGGTCCGTTCGACCGACACCGTGAGCGGCCCCTCGGAGCCGTACCGTACGGCGAACACATGCAGGTCGTCCGGCGCGTCCGGGATCGGGCCCGCCTCCAGGGCGGTGGAGCTCACCAGGTGGCGCCAGCCGTCGTCGGGGTTGCCGTAGCCGCGCGGGTCGGCGGCGAGCGCGAACGCCGCCTGCTCCTGGGTGAGTTCCGCGCGGGCGTCGAAGTGCTCCTCGCCCTGCGCCTGCGGGTGTGTCAGACGCAGCGTGCCCGCCGACGCCACCGCGCCCTCGGCCGTCCGCCGCACCCGGTTGCCGTCGTCCGCCGCGTACGGCAGGCCGGCGAGCAGATACGGGTCTCCGGGCAGGCGTTCCACGGCGACCGTCGTCCACAGGCTAGTGCCGTCGGTGACGTAGAGGGACCGTACGTGCCGCAGGACGTGGTCGCGGCCGACGACCGGCTTGGTGACCACCTTCGCGGCAAGGCCGTCGGTGCGCACGTCCCGTACCCGAACTTCGCCCATGGGTCGGCAGAACACGAATCCGTCCAGTACGGGGCCGAAGCCGTGCTGGCGGGCCACGGCCGCCGGAAGGTAGTAGGTGCCGCCCGCCTCGACGACCGAAGGGGTCATACGGTCGTCGAAGGCCACCGAGACGGTGCCCGCCCGGAGTTGGTGGCGCACCGGCTCGGTCGAGGGTGTGCGGTGCCAGCGCGTGGGGTCCTGGATCTGCCAGACCAGCATCCAGGCGAAGTGGCCGTCGACCCCACCGTCGGGTTTGGCCGCGTGCCGCCCCCAGCGGGTGTCGCCCCGGTAGCGGCCCAGGTCGGAGCCGATACGGCGGCTGAAGTAGCGCAGGCCGAGGACCGACTCGAAGCCGGAGTGCTGCTCGCTGTAGCGGGGACCGCCGTTGTCGAAGCCGCCGCCGGTGAGACGGGCGTCGATGTAGCGGGCGAGGGCGTCGCCGTCCTCGGCGAAGATCTCCGCGCCGCTGACCCGGTGGGCCTGGGCGAGAAAGGAGAGGGAGATCGGGCCGTAGTTGTTGTCGTAGGCGCCGCCGTGCTCGGGAGGCAGCAGGGCGCCCCGGTCGCGTACCCGGTGGGCGCGGATCTCCTCGGCGTACACCTCGACCGCCCGGGAGCGGACCAACTCCCCTTCCTGTGCTGGGAGATGACGCGCCAGCATCAGGCCGCCGACCACGCACCCGATGGCCTGGTTGCCGGCCTCCTGCGGGTTGAAGAAGGTCGCCTCGGTCAGCCAGCGCCAGTAGCCCTGCGCCACCTCCAGCAGCCGGGTTCGCTGGTCGGGGTCGATCAGGCCGTCCGGTGCGTCGAGGATGTTGACCGCCTGGAGCAGCGCCCACGCCGTGCTCGGCCAGTCGCCGATGGGGTGGGCGCCCGCCTGCAGGACGTAACGGGCGTACGGGAAGCCCGAGTTGCGGATCCTCAGGTTCGGGTAGCCGGGGTTGTCCTCGACGTAGACCCGCTCGCGCAGGTGGAAGGCGAGGCTGCGGTGCACCGCCTCCGGCAGCCGCGGGTCCTCGGTGCGCTGCAGGGCGAGCACCAGCAGGGACGTGATGCCGAGCGAAGTGTCGCCGATGTCGTCCAGGCAGTCGGGGTGTTCGAGGTTGCCCTCCGGCGTGATCCGCCGCAGGGCCTGCTCGACGACGTCGGCGAGGACGGCGTCGTACGCCTCGGGGCTGTCGAGCAGGTCGTGCAGGGAGCCGCGCTGGTGGGGCAGGTGCACGGGGATCAGCCCTTCATGCATGAGGTGGCCATGGCGTGGGTCGGGTCGTCGGGGTCACACGACAGGTGCGGACCGGCGGGCGCGCAGTGCGACGGTCAGTGTCTGGGGGCCGTGTCCACCGATGTAGACGCGGTTTCCGGTCGTCGCGTCGGTGCCGCCCACCACGGTGTAGTCCTGACCCGGGTCGTACCGCAGTACGTCGCTCCGGTCCGGCCCGGCAAGCGGTTCGCCTGTCTCGACGCCGGCCTCGATCCGGATCTCGTCGTCACCGACCCGGTAGGTCATCGGCCCGGTCGTCAGGCACCAGCGCCCGTCGCCGATCGGTACGGCGCCCTCCGGCACGCCACCCGGCCGGAAGGTCAGTTCGAGGGCCCAGGGCACCCGTGGTCCGCCGATGTCGATCCGCAGGTCGGCACCGTCCTCCCTCAGGTCCGCCTCGACGACGGTCGTGTGGGAGACCTCGTCCCGAGGCCGGTCCGGGAAGGCCATCGCGGCCGAGAAGCGTCCCTCGTCCGCCATCCGGTAGGCGCCGTCGTCCTGTCGCCGGTCCGTCGGGAGCGGCTGGTAGTAGGCGGCTGTGAGGGTTTCGGTGAGCCGGTACCGGTTGAGGGCGAGTTGTTCCATGTCGGCGGCGCGGAACGGGCCCAGGTCGAAGAACCCCCGCGAGAGACGGACCGCGTCGAGGACGGCGTCTCCGGCGAACAGGCGCAGGAAGGTGGGATTGCAGGCGAGGCCCGAGCGGATGCGCCGGTGCTCGGGCACATCGGAGCCGCCGTAGACCACCGTGTGGGCGGTGGCCGAGGCGCGGGCGGCGAGGCGTGCGGTGGTGAGGTACCGGTCGCGCGGAAGTGTCTCCGCAGCCGGTGCCGGCAGGGGGCGGCACAGGTCCGGGGTGAGGAGGGTCTGGGCGAGCAGGTCGGGGTCGTCGATTCCGCCGGCGGCCGCCAGTCGCGCCGCCCGGCTGAAGTCGCCCCGGCCGGTGCGGATGGCGAGCAGCCGGTAGTGCGGCAGGTAGGGCGCCAGCGGGAACGGCTGGTTCTGGTCCTGCCGTCGCGAATGGACGGTCTCCACCGTGCCGTCCGGCCTGATGAGGTCCAGGGTCGTGGCGAGATTGCGTTCGACGGCGTCCAGCAGGTCGGCGCGGCCCAGCACGTCGGCCAGCAGGAGCAGCGACGGGTTGGACACGTGGGCCGCGTAGACGGCGCTGCGTTCCGAGTACAGGCCCTCCGCGTCGATGTCGACGCCCTCGGCGAGCCACTCCTCGACGCGGTCGAGCAGCCGGTCGTCCGGGAACGACCGGTGCAGCCGGGCCAGCGCCGCGCACAGCTCCCAGCGGTGGTTCGGGGTGTGCACCCCACCGGTGAGGAGAGCGCCGGAGGCGGCGCCGGCGATCTCGGCGAGCACGGCCGTCACCTCGCCCAGTTCCGGTCCCGCGTCGGCGGCGAGGACGTACGCGTCGCACACATCGTTGACGGTGAACGCGGAGTCCGGCGGTGACTGCACGTTGTCGCCGTCGGCGAAGAGGCCGGTGGGTGTCTGCGCGGCCCGCAGGGCGCGGAGGTGGGTCATCGCGGCGGCGATGGCCTGTCTGCTGCCGTGCAGGGCCGAGTCCGGGGAACGGTACGCCGCGACCAGAGTCTTCACCCGGCGTGCCAGCGCCCGGTGGGTCACACCGGCGGGTTCCTCGTCGGGGCCGGCCGCCGGCGGGGCGGCCGACCGGTCGGCGGCGCGGGCCGCCGCGCGGACGAACTCGCGGTCGAGCGGGGTGGCCAAGGTCAGTCCTTCAGTCCGGCATTGATGTCGGCGCCCATGACGTAGCGCTGGAAGACCAGGAAGATGACGATCAGCGGGATCATCGAGATGACCGATGCGCCGAGCAGGACCGACCAGTTGATGTTCTGCGCGCCGACGATGCTCTGGATGCCGATCTGCACGGTGAACTTGTTGGGGTCGTTGAGCATCAGCAGCGGCCAGATGTAGTCGTTCCACCGCCACTGGAAGGACAGGATGGCGAGGGTCAGCATGATGGGCCGGGAGAGCGGCACCATGATCCGCAGGAAGATGGACAGTTCACGGGCGCCGTCGATGCGTGCGGCTTCCACGAGTTCGTCCGGAACCGTCAGGAAGAACTGGCGGAACATGAAGCATCCGGTCGCGGTGAGCACGGCCGGGAGGATGATGCCGGCGAACGAGTTGTAGAGACCGAGGTTGCGGACCACCAGGAACTCCGGGGCGAGCATGACCTCGGACGGCAGCATCGTGGTGGCCAGGATGCAGATGAAGAAGACCTTGAGCCATTTGTTGTCGTACTTGGCCAGCGCGTACCCGGTGCAGCAGCTGACTCCCACCGTGAGGATCGTCGTGATCACGCACACGATGGCCGTGTTGACGAAGTACTGGGAGAAGTTGGCACTGCGCCACGCCGTCAGGTAACCCGACAGGGTGGGGTTGTGCGGAACCAGCGTCAGCGGATAGGAGAACAGGTCGCTGGCCGGCTTGAGGGAGCTGAGGATGAACCACAGCACCGGAAGGCCGTAGAGGCACGCCAGGATCCACAGCAGTGTCGTCGCGGACACCGCCCGCCGGAGCCCACCACTGCCCGCGCCGCCGGACCGCTTCTTGGTGACGGCCCGTCCGGGACCGGCGTCGACCTTGCGCGGCATGTCTGTGGTTGTCATCGGTTCTCCACCCGCCGGTTGACGATCAGCTGGATGATCGCGACGGCCATCAGGATGAGCATGAGCACGAATGACGCGGCGCTCGCGTAGCCGATCTGGCCCCGTTTGAAGCCGGTCTCATAGATGTACTGGACAAGCAGGTTGTTCGACGTGCCGGGTCCGCCGTTGTTGAGGGCGACGAACACCGGGTATTCCTTCATCGCGTTGATCGTGTTGAGCAGGATGACGATGAACGAGGTGGGCGCGATGCTCGGCAGCGTGATGCTGATGAACTGGCGCCATGGGCCGGCGCCGTCGAGCGAGGCCGCCTCGTAGTACGACACCGGTACGTTCTTGATCGCCGCGATGAACAGCAGCATCGAGAAGCCCGTCCAGGCCCAGGAAGCCGCCATCACCACCACGATCAACGACAGGTCCGCGTTCGACTGCCACGGAACGGCACTTCCGCCGAGCTTCTCGATGACGTAGTTGACCAGTCCGAAGTTCTCACCGAACAGCCACCGCCACAGGACACCCACGACGATGGGCGACAGAAGCCACGGGATGAAGAAGATGACGCGGGCGACCGACGCGCCCTTGGCGTGCTTGCTCACCACCAGGTTGGCAGCGAGCAGCGAGAGCGCGAAGTTCAGCGGCACGAAGAGCACGGCGTACAGCAGCGTCCGGCTCAGCGCATCGTAGAAGGTGGAGTCCCCGAACAGGTTGTGGTAGTTGTCCAGTCCGATGAACTGGAACGCCCCCACACCCGTGTAGTTCGTGAAGGAGTAGACGAGCCCGATCACCGCAGGCCAGACGAAGAACAGCGCGAAGAGCACGACATTGGCCGCGATGAGGACGAGCGGCGCGATGGTGTAGCTGCTGCGGCGTCTCCTGGGCGGGCTCGCGGACACGTCCGAGGCGCGTTTTGTCATCTTCCTGACTCCGTGCTGGTGGAATGGATTCCTGTGGGCTCACGCCATGAGGCCGGCATCACATGGGCGCTCAGGGCCGGGCGGCGGTGTCTCGACGCCGCCGCCCGGCCCTGTGGCCTACGTTCAGCCGCCGACCTGCTGGTTGTAGCCGTCCACGATGTTCTGCAGGGCCTTGTCGGCCGACTGCTGGCCGTTGATCGCCTTGCCGAGCTCCGTCTTGGTCGGGTCCTCGGTGAGGCTCTTGCCCTTCAGCACCCAGTTCGTCTGCGCGCCGTTGAAGTAGCCGGAGATCGGGGCGTAGAGCGGGATCTCCTCGTTGTACAGCTTGAACGCCGCCTGCGCCGCCTCGGACTTGAAGGGGTACGTCGGGTTCAGACCGCTCTCGACGGGCAGGAAGCCGGACGCCTCACAGAGCGTCTTGTAGTGGGCCGGCTCGTACAGCCAGGACAGGAACTTCTTCGCGGCGGTCGCCCCGGCGCTGTTGTTGTTGAAGCCCACCGTCATGCCGCCGCTGTTGACGTCACTGGCCTGGACCGGCTCGGCGGGAGTCGGGACACTCGCCCAGTCGAACTTCTTGATGCTGTCCGCGAAGGAGGCAACCTGCCAGACGCCGGACCAGTAGGCGACCACGTCACCGCTCTGGAACATGGCCGACGGGTCGGCGCCGCTGGTCCACACCGACTTCGGCATGGTCTTGTCGTCGTTCAGTCCGACGAAGTACTTCACGGCCTTCTTGGTCGCGGCGTCCACCGAGAACTTGCCGGAGGAGTCCGCGTGGACGTACTTCCCGCCGAGCTCGTACACCATGGCGCGCAGCCGGGACGGCGACTGGTCGAAGGTCAGGGAGTACTTGGCGCCGGTCTTCTCGCGGACCTTGTTCGCCGCCGCGATGAAGTCGGTCCAGGTCCAGGTCTTGTCGGGCGAGGTCGGGACGGAGACACCGGCCTTCTTGAAAAGCGTCTTGTTGATGAACAGACCGGACGCGGTGACGTCCGAGGGGATGGACAGCACCTTCCCGGACGAGTCCTTGGCGAGGAAGTTGGCGTTGATGTTGTTGCTCTTGTTGTTGGCGATGGAGCTGAGGTCGAGCAGCTTGTTCGACCAGATCGGGTCCAGCGCCGGCACGGCCGCCACGTCGGGCAGAGAGTTCGCCTGCGCGGCGTTGTGCAGCTTCGTCGTGTAGCCGTCGTAGGGGATGTTGACGAGCTTGACGGAGACGCCGGCTTCCTTCTTGTACTGCGCCACCAGCTTCTTCCAGCCCGCGTCCTGCCCCGGAACCGTGGAGATCCAGAACGTCAGCGACTTGGAGTTGCCGCCCGAGCCGGATCCCCCTCCGCAGGCGGAGAGCAGGAGGGCACCTGCCGTGGCCACGGCAGCGAGGGGAACCACGCGGCGTATGCCGCCGCGGCCGAGTCGGCGTGAGCGCCGCACACCCAGACTGATCATCTTCGATCCCTTTTCGTCGTAGCGGAAGAAGCACGGCGCCAGCCAGGGTGGCACGGGTGCATTTTGCAGGAAATTTCGCTTTCCGGGGGCACGGCCTCGCCCGGCCGCGTCGCCTTGAAGGGTGGTGTCCCCGGCCATGAGGGCCGTCGTCGCACAAGCACGCCCTCGTGCGGCTGCCGTACTTCGCGTACGGGCGGGAGGTTCACCCCGAGTCGGCATCCCGGCCGACTTAGAAAGCGCTTGTCCGGACATTGGCAGATCGAGTCGGAGGCCGTCAATCCTTCGCCCCCGCGGCCTCGGTCACGGTTTGGACTCCTCGGCTGACCGCGAGCCGGGCGGCGCCCACGACCGTGCCGAGATCCCCCACCGTGCTGCTGACCACCTCGGTGGGCCAGCTCAGCCGGGCCAGTTCGGCCCGTACACCGGGCAGTACCTGCGGGTCCGCGCCGGTGCTGCCGCCCAGGACGATCAGTCCCGGGTCCAGTACGGCGGTCACGGCGGCGGCGAGGCGGCCGACGTCGGTGGCGTGGCGGCCGATCACGGCACGGGCCGCCGCCCGGCCCTCCCCGGCCAGGGCGAAGAGCTGCTCGGCGGTGCGCGGGCACGGCCCGTCCTCGTCCGGCCAGGCCTCGGCCGCCCGCCGCAGCAGTGAGCGGGCGCCGATGTACTCCTCCAGGGCCTCGTGGCGCGGCTCGCGGCCGTCGTCCCAGGGGTAGGGCAGCCGGGCCAGCTCACCGGCGGCGCCATTGGCTCCGCGCAGCACCTGCCCGCCGACCACGATGCCGAGGCCGATGCCGACGCCGATCCGCAGATAGCCGAAGGTGCGCCGGCCGCGCGCGGCACCCTCGTGCAGTTCGGCGAGCGCGGCGCAGTTGACGTTGTTCTCGAGGTGCACGGGAACGCCCGGCGGCAGGGCGACGGCCATGGCGTCGAAGACGGGGCCGGCCTTGGCCGTGGCGGGGCGCATACGGGCACCCTCCTTCTCGCGCGCGGTGACGTCGCCGACGGCGACGACGACGGTGCGCAGCGGGGCGCCGGCGGGCAGCGCGACGAGCGCCTCGCGCACCACGTCGGCAGCCTCCTCCCGGGCCCCGGTGGCCTGGGCGAGCAGAGTGCCGTCCAGGGCGCAGCCGCGCACCCGGGTGAGGGCGGGGCCGAGGTCGACGGCGAGCACGGCCCCGGCGGCGGGCCCCAGGCCGTAGACGGCGGCGGAGCGGCCCGTGCCGCCGGAGGCTGTGCCGGAGTGGGCGGCGAGCCGGGCGCTCTCCAGCTCCGCGACGGCGGAGGACACGGTGGGCTTGGACAGGCCCGCCAGGCTTGCGAGCTGCGGGCGGGTCGCGCTGCCCGCCTCGGCGAGCACGGCGAAGACCGCGCTTGCGCTCTCGGTCAGGCGGGGGGCTTCCGCCATGTCGTGTATCACAGTTCTCCCACGGGTCACGAGCCGCTCAGTGGTCGAGTGCGCGATGCCTCTTGACGCACTGTACTTCGTTAGTTAACTTCCTAACGAACTTCACGGTACTCGCCTGCCGTGTCCGTCAGAAGCCCGTCCCGGGGCTTCCCTAGTTCGTCAACTCCCGTAATTTCAGGCACGGTTCGCCTACCGTGGCGCTCCGCCGGTTGTGCCGCGTGGGGCCGTTGGTTGTCTGCGGCACCGTCGTGGTTGATCGCGCCCGCGCGGCGGAGCCGCATATCGACACAGCCCCGCGCCCCTTCAGGGGCGCTACCGGTCCGGCGTGTCCAGCGCACTGACGAAAGAGGCCCCGTGCAGGACTTCATGCCCCTCGTGGTCGGTATCGACGTGGGTGGCACCAAGACGCATCTGCGTGCCTACGTCGGCGCGGAGCTTGTCGCCGATCATGTCCGGACGAGCCGCGGCTGGCGGCCGCACGACCCCGTGGCCGCCGCCGGGTGGCTGGCCGCGCTGGTCGCCGACGCGCTGCCGCAGGGCGCACGCCCGGCGGCCCTCGCAGTGGGCGGTCACGCCTGTGAGACTCCGCGCCAGTGCGCCCAGATCCGTACCGCCCTGCAACTGCACTTCGACGCACCCGCGCTGGTCATGGGTGACGCCGAACTGCTCGTGCCCGCCGCGGGCCTGGACAAGGGGGTCGGCCTGGTCGCCGGCACTGGTTCCGTCGCGGTGGGACGGCTCGCCGACGGAACTTCCCTCCAGGTCGGCGGCTGGGGTGCGGTGCTCGGCGACGAGGGCGGCGCGGCCGGTCTCGTCCGCGAGGCCGCGCGGGCCGCCTGGGCGGCACACGACCGCGGGGAGGAGCCCGATGAACTCGCCCGGGGTCTCGTCGCTTCCTTCGGCGTCTCCGAAGTACCGGCGCTCGGCGCGGCGTTGGAGGGCGCCACGGACGTCTCCGCTCAGTGGGGCCGGCATGCGCCGGTCGTGTTCGCGGCCGCCGAGGCGGGCTCGCCGCTCGCTCGTGCGGTGATCACCGAGGCCGGCCGTTCGCTGGCCGCGCTGGTGGAGCGGCTCGCCGCTCGCGGGGTCATGGTGGACGACGTGGTGGTCGCGGGCAGCACCGTCCTCGCCCAGGCCTCGCTGTACGGCGCGTTCGCGACGGCGCTCGCCCGGTCTGTGCCCGGAGCCCGTCCGCAGCCGCTGCGGGAACCACCCGTGGAGGGTGCGGTGACTCTGGCGCGTTCGATCCTGTGAGCACGTCGACGCCAGGCGCTGCACCGGTGTGCTGCGACACGCCGTCGATCGGCTGCGGCTCCGTCGTGGCTGATCGCGCCCTGCGGCGGAGCCGCTGATGTCATAGCCCCGCGCCCCTCAAGGGCGCTGCCGACCCGCTTAGTTCACCGACACGACACGTCTCGGTCGCCGGGCACTCGCCATCGGGTCAGCACCCGGCCGTAGATCTTCGCTCAAAGCTTCACGGGACGCACCGGATTCGCACATCCCATGCGTCCCGCGGGACACCTCTGATCGCACGATCTCCCTCCCGGCCGCACGGCCGAAGAACTGAAGAGAGGCACACGCATGCCGTCACCTGCCGGGCACCGCTCCTCCTCGAAGGCCGGTCGACTCGCCGTCAACAGGCGGGGGTTCCTCAAGACCTCCCTGGGCGCCTCGGCCGGTGTGCTGGCCGCGCCCACCTTCGTGACATGGCTGAGCGCCGCCGACGCCAAGGCCGCCACGATGCCCGCGGCATTCGTCGACGACTACAGGACCAATGTCTCGACGAACCTCACGCCCGAGACCAACGCGGTCGTCCGCGTGCTCGGCGGGTTCGCGCAGATATGGAAGACGGGCGGCGCCTGGAACACCGGCACGCCCCTGCTGCCCGACGTACTGAGCGCCAACATGCGCTACTGCGCCCGGATCACCGGCGCGCGCACGGACGCGCAGGCGAAGGAGGCGTTCCTCTACGACCGCCAGCACCAGAGTTACGCGATGATCGCGGGCCTGGGGCCGCTGGCCGGCCTGTACAAGGCGGGTGCCAAGGCGGTCACGTCGATCACCAGCGCACCGGACGGCACGCCGCCCGCCAAGATCGACGACGCGGTGCCGGCGGACGCCCCGGCCGGCTCCGCGCTCGGCGCCGGTTCGCACGACTCCGCGCTCGGCAAGGTGGCCGAACTGGTCGACACGGTGCGCGGCCCGTACGCCTCGGGCAACCCGTCCAAGTACGCCTTCCAGTACCCGCGCCCGTGGCGCATGAACGAGGACAGCGAGGTCGTCGACACGGGGGCGAAGGACGCGCTCGGCTACCCCGTGTACGACTCCGAGGTGGTCGTCGCGCCCCAGCTGCTGCGCCAGCGCGGCACATCCCCGACGGACGACGCCGGCTTCCCCAGCGGCCACACCAACGCCTTCCACCTGGCGGGCCTGGCCTACGCGTACGCCGTACCGGAGCGCTTCCAGGAGCTGGTGACGCGGGCCATCGAGCTCGGCCACACGCGGATCATGGCGGGCATGCACTCCCCGGTCGACGTCATGGGCGGCCGCATCATGGCCACCGCCCTCGCCGCCGCCACCCTCGCCGACCCGGCCAACGCCGCCCTCAAGGCCGCGGCCCGCGCCCAGGCCCTGGCCTACTTCGAGGCGCAGACCGGCACGACGGCCGACACGCTCTTCGCCTACGCGCACTCCGACGCGAGCGACCCCTACGCGGACCGCGAGGCCAATGCCTGTGCGGTCGAGCCGCGCCTGACGTACGTGCTGACCCGGCACGGCCGCAGCGAGCCACTCACCGTGCCGAAGGGCGCGGAGGTGCTGCTGGAGACGCGGCTGCCGTATCTGGACGCGGACCAGCGGCGCGAGGTGCTGCGCACCACGGCGCTGCCCTCCGGGTATGTGCTGCTGGACGGCTTCGAGCAGTGGGGGCGGCTCAACCTGTTCGCCGCGGCGGACGGTTACGGCGCCTTCGACTCCGACGTGACCGTCACGCTGGACGCGGCCGCGGGCGGTTTCGGCGCCGCCGACAGCTGGCGCAACGACATCTGCGGCGACGGCGGGCTGGCCAAGCAGGGCAGCGGCACCCTAGCGCTGACCGGCCACAACACATACACGGGCGGCACCGTGGTGAAGGACGGCGTGCTGGTCGCCGCCTCGTCCCACGCGCTGGGTCACGGCGCTGTGCGGGTCTCGGGCGGCACGCTGCGGCTGGAGCGGTCCGTGCAGGTGCACGGCGGATACTCCCAGGAGTCGGGCGCGCTGGAGCTGACGCTCCGCTCGGGCCACGAACCGGCCCTGGAGGTCACTCGCCGGGCGGTGCTGGGCATGGGCAGCGTCCTGTCGCTTCACCTCGACGCCGAACGGCCGCCGGCCGCGGGCAGCACGGTGCGGGTCCTGTCCGCTGCGGGGCTGCGCGGCCAGTTCGACCGCGTCGAGCTGAACTCCGACCGGCTGCGGGCCGTACCCGTCTACACGACGGAAGGTCTGTCGGTACGACTCCTGAAGCGGTAACGCACGGGAGGCGGGAGCTGATGCGAAAGTAGGGCTCATGGGATGGGTCCGGATCACTCCCGCCCCCTCGCGGTCCGTGTCACCGCGGGGCGGATGATGGCGCACGAACAGCACTCGGTCCTCAAGCCGGGCAGACGCGACGACGAGGAACACCCGCCGCCGCGGGCGAGGTCCGCCGGCCCTGCACGGGGCCCCCGCAGGCGGTGGCTGGTCCCGCTGCTGGTGTTCGTGCTGCTCGCCCAGATGGCCGCGGCCATGGTGACCACCGCCGTGCAGCAGACGCCGACGATCGACGAGCCGATCTACGTCGCCACGGCCGCCGACTACCTTCACGAGCACCGCATCCGCTTCAACCCCGAGCACCCACCGCTCGGCAAGCTGGTGATCGCGGTCGGGGTGGCGATCGCCGACCCGCACGTCGACACGTCGTACAAGGGCGACCAGAGCCGCTTCGGGGCGCATCTGCTGTACACCTCGGGCAACGACCCGTGGCGGCTGATGTTCTGGGCCCGGCTGCCGATGATCGTGCTGACACTGCTCTTCGGGCTCGTGGTCTTCGCCTTCGCCCGTGAACTCGCGGGCGCGGCGGCCGGGTTGACCGCCCTCGCCCTGTACGCCTTCTCCCCCGACGTGATCGCACACGGCTCGCTTGCCACGCTCGATGTGCCGGCGGCCGGTTTCGTGCTGACGTCGGCGTGGCTGCTGTGGCGGGCGCGGCGGCGGCCCCGGCTGTATGTGCCGCTGGGCGGTGTGGCGCTCGGGGCGGGGCTCGCCACCAAGATGAGCGTGCTGCCGGTGGTTCCGGTGCTGATGGCGCTGGCCGCCTGGTCGGTGTGGCGGGCCGGGGCGGAGGGCCGGCGCAGAGCGCTGCTGCGGGCGGGCGCGGGGGCGGCCGTCGTGGCGGTGGTGGCCGTGGCGGTCGTATGGGCCTCGTATCTGGTGGTCGATCCGCGCCTGCGGTGGACGCCCGGGCAGTCCCTTCAGCCGGTGCCCGCGGTGCACGGGCTGAAGGGACTGCTGGTGCGGCTGCTGCCGTTCCCGGCGTCGTACCGGGACGGGATGCGCATCCAGTTCGGGCTGGAGAACTACCCGTGGAAGGGCTTCCTGTTCGGCCAGCTGTACACCGGTTCCCGCTGGTACTACCTGCCGGCCGCGCTGCTGGTGAAGACGCCGCTCGGCATGCTCGCCCTGTGGGCCGCCGGTGCCGTGGTGCTGGTGGCGGTGCGGCGGCTGCGGCCCGCCGCGCCGTATGTGCTGGTGCCCGCCGGTGTGCTGCTGGCCGCGGCCATGACGGGGTCACGGGACTTCGGGACCCGGTACGCGATTTTCGTGCCGATGTTCCTGGCGGTCGCCGCGGGCTGTGTGCTCGCCGTGCGGTGGCGGTGGGCGCCCCTCGTGACGGGAGCCCTGGTGCTGTTCGTGGCGGTCAGCTCGCTGCTGACGTATCCCTACTATCTGCCGTACTCCAACGAGGCGTTCGGCGGTCCCGCCAAGACGCATCTGCGGCTGCACGACTCCAACGTGGACTGGGGCCAGGACCTGGGCCGACTCGCCGACCGGCTGCACAACCGGTATCGGGGCGAGCGGATCTGGCTGGTGTACAAGGGCAGCGGTGTGCCGTCGTACTACGGCATCCACGCGTCCGATCCGCGCAACGTGCCCCCGCGTCGGGTGCACGGGCTGCTGGTCGTGTCGGACTCCGCGGTTGCCAAGGCGCGAGGCCCGCTGGGCGCGTTGATCCGCAACAGTCGTCCGATCGACGACGTCGGTCATTCGATCACGATCTATCGCCGGTGACAGGTGGCAGCAGGTCCCGGCACCGGAAGCGGCGGGCAACCTGAGGATCCGTCCGGCGAACGCCGGATGCTCCGTACAAGCCCTGGTCACGACGGTGTGTGAGCTATGTTGAAGCACTGTGGGAGACAAAGGAGGCACACCGGTGCCATCGCCGCAGCAGGCACGCGCACAGGCATCCGCGATCACCTCGGGCAAGACCGCTCCGGAGGCCGAGGCCGCCCCGGCCTCCCAGCTCAGGACGCTCTTCGACCGGCCCCGGCTCTCCCCCGGCCAGCGGCGCATCGCCCAGTATCTGATCGAGCACATCACCGAAGCCGCGTTCCTTTCGATCACCGACCTCGCCGAGCGCGTCGGTGTGAGCCAGCCCTCGGTGACGCGTTTCGCCGCGGCGGTCGGCTTCAGCGGCTACCCCGCGCTGCGCGAGAAGCTCCAGTCGATCGCGCTGCGCACCCTGGCCGGCGGACCCGGCACGACCGAGGAGAACGTCAGCAACGAGCTACAGGCCGCGGTCGACGCGGAGGTCGAGAACCTGGAGAACCTGCGGCGCGACTTCGCCGACCCCGACCAGCTGATCGAGCTCGGCCGCAAGCTGTCGGCGTCGACGCCTCTGACCCTCCTGGGGCTGCGCATCTCGGCCTCGCTCGCCGAGTACTTCGCCTACGCCGCGCGCCGTATCCATCCGGACGTGCGGTTGGTGACGCGGGGCGGAAGTGTCGCCTACGACGCACTGTTGCAGTCGCGTGAGGCGGGAGGTACGTGGGTGCTGGCGTTCTCGATGCCCCGGCACGCACAGGAGACCCTCACGGCCGTGCGGGTCGCGCGCAGCGCCGGTTTGAAGGTCGCCCTGGTCACGGACCTGGCGCTGGGGCTCCTGGCCGACGAGGCGGATGTCGTGCTCGCCACCGGCACCGGCTCCCGCCTGGTCTTCGACTCCTATGCGGCACCCGGCGTGATCGCCGCCGCGTTGCTGCAGGCCATGACCGACGCCGACCCCGAGCGCACCCAGGCGCGGCTCGAGGAGTACGAGCAGATCTCCGACCAGCATCAGTTCTTCCTGCGCGACTGATCCGGCGCCGGCGACCGATCCGGTGTTACGGCGGAATTACAAAGGGACCTTTCACAACATACTGCGCATGAATGTTTTCATGCTTCTTGCAAACCGGACGGCATATATAAATACTTCTCACGGATCGCGCACCGGCCAACTCCGGGACACGTTCCGTACCCCCGTCCCCACCCCGCATCGCCCGGAGAAAGCCGACGGTCCGCCCATGCGTCTGCACCATCCGCCGCGCCGGCACCGTCTGCCCTCCCGGGCCCCTGCACGGGCACCCGAAGCCGCCGTCTCCTACCCGCGTCGGCGCTCAGGGTGTTCGGTCGGGCCTCGCCTCTGCGAGCGCCCTTGGCGGCCCCGGTCATCCCCTAGACCGGGGCCGCCCGCCCTCGTCGGACCACCCCACACGACGCCGCACACCCGGAAGCGATGATCATGCAACTGACGACCACGCGTATCAGCCCGGACTGGCCGTGCCAGGTCAAGACGCCCGGCTCCTTCGACTGGGAGCGCTCGGCGGCCAGGTGGCTGCGCGAACTGGTGCCGGCCCGCTACGGCAGCTACCCGGCCCTGATCCGCCACCCCGTGCTGCTGGCCCGCCATGCACAGATCCAGGTGCAGCACGAGATCCGGGTCGCGCGCACCGCCCTGCAGACGGCACGCGCCGACCTCCCGGCACTCGGCCTGCCCGAGTCGGTCATCGAGCACACGATCAAGCTGTACGCGGCGGAGGTGCTGCAGCTCCAGCACATCGCACGCAGCGTCCGGGCGGTCTCCCAGGCCCTGGTCGACTCGGGGCGCTGACGGCGGCCGGCTTCGGCGGGAGCAACCGGGGCCGGCAAGGCCACGATCGCAGGCCGCCCCGGGCGCGACGCTCGACGCGTGATGAGCAGCCCGCCGGGCCGGCGGAGTCCCGCGCCGCACCGGACACCGTCGCACGAGCCAGGGTGGCCGCCGAGCAGTATGCCGGGACGGCCGACTGCACGACCCGGCCGCCAAGCCGACCGTCCCGGAACAGGACAAGGGCGCGGTGATGGCCCTGCCCAGCTGCTCTACGGACGCCGCGGAGGGGGGCGCCGCGGCGGCGCGCGGAGGCCGGTGACCGCTCACCGCACGAGAACTGCCGGCTCACGCTCGGCGGCCCGGCACCGCCGCCGGGCGGCACGGCCCGCGAGCGGGAGCCCGGCGTCTCCCCCGAATCGGCCCTCTTCCATGATTCCGCCGCCACGACCGAGCCCGCTCCGTCCGCCGAGCCCGCCGCACTCCGCAGAGTGCGCCGCCTGCACCGTCCCCCATGAGCCACGGTTGCATCCGCGCTCAACTCGGCCTCCGCCCACGACGATTCGGCAGCTCGCGGCCCCCTCGGGGGGGAACTCGTCCGCGACGCCACACCGCAGGATCTCGCCCGGTGCCTGCTTGAGCACCTTGCTCGGAGGCGGGTGCCTACGCGGTCATGATCTATGCGCCGCTACCCACCGGAGGCCTCGGAGTCTGGAGGGTCTCGACCGGGGCCTCAAGCGGCTCTCCGAGGCTGTTCCGAGCCGCCGCACCGACGAGCCCGGCTCCCGGGGGTCGCTGCTCGCCGCGATGCCGGAGGGTGAGCGGTGGGACGGCGTCTGGCTGCTCGGCGTCCGGGTTCCGGTGGACCCGCAGCAGGCGGCGGTGCGGGCCGGTGGCCGGTCGCCGTTCAGTCGTCGCCGCGGTGGCGCCAGTACCAGAACACGCCCACGACCAGGGCCAGCAGAAAGACGGTGGGCAGGACCAGGCCCGGGATGCGGGAGCCGTTCATGGGCGTGGCTTTCGGGTTGGGCGGGCGGGGCGCCGCATTCGGCGGCCCGGTGCCCATGGTGACGCGTGACTGTCACTTGTCCACACCGTCCACCGGGACTTTCTTCACCCGTTGCCCGGTGTTCGAGGGCCGGCGCCCCGCCGCGTCAGCCGGTCCCGGTGGCCGTCCGGGACTCCAGCGCGAGCCGGGTGTCGTTGCCGTAGACGCCGGTCTCGTCGCCCCGGATGCCGTACCAGAGCTGGAAGCGGGCCACCGCGGCCTTGAGGGTGGCGTCGTAGGTGCCGCCGGTGGAGCCGTTGTCGTAGATGTTCGGGATGCGCAGCAGACGTTGCTGCAGGTCGGTCACGGCGGGGCCGCTGTCGCCCTCGCGGAGGGTGCCGGCGCCGTCGGGGTCCGAGGCGGCGGAGGCGGTGGCGGTAGGTTCGGCGGACGCGGTGGGGCGGGGCGGCTCGGCGGTGGCGTCGTTGTTCCTGGCGTGCAGCAGGAGGGCGCCGCCGAAGCCGATGAGGGCGGCCGCGGCGACGGCGACCGTGACGGCGGCGCGGCGCAGTCCGGGCCCGAACCCGAAGCGGTCGCCGCGGCGCGGTGCGCCGGGGCCGTCGGTACGCACGGGCGGGAGCTCCTGTGTCTCGCCCTCGTCCCAGGACCGTGGATCCGGCACGGCGACGGCCTCGAGATCGCCGGTGCCCTGCTCCATTTCCTTGAACAGCTCCGCCAGGGCGTCGGTGCGGCGCGGGCGCAGGACCCGGATGGGCTCCAGCGGCGGGCGGTCCTGCGGCGACCCGGATGCGGGCGGTGTGGGCACAGTGCTCTCCTTCCGTCCCCGTTGCGGGGCCTCCGCCATTCCCCCGGAAGTGATACGCGCCCCGCACCACGACAGTTCAGCGGTCCCGCAGGAGGACACTCAGTTCCCTTCGGCAGCGCACTGAGTGCCATCCGTGCCGTCCGGATGCTACGTTCCCGTTCATGAAGACAGAGCCGACGGCCACGCGGCCACCCATGCGGGACGCCCTGGTCGCGGCGGCCTTCCACCTGTTCCTCGAGCGGGGCTACGAGCAGACCACGGTGGACGACATCGTGGCGCTCGCCGGCGTCGGGCGGCGGTCGTTCTTCCGCTACTTCCCCTCCAAGGAGGACGTGGTCTTTCCCGACCACGAGCGGAGCCTGGCCGAGATGACGGCGTTCCTCGCCGACAGCGGCGACGAGGACGAACCGGTGCAGCGGGTCTGTGACGCAGTCCGGATCGTGCTGCGCATGTACACCGAGAACCCGACCTTCTCCGTTCAGCGCTATCGCCTGACCAAGAAGGTGCCCGGACTGCGCGCGTACGAACTCTCGGTGGTGTGGCGCTACGAGCGGGCCTTCGCCGACCATCTGCGCGGCCGCCTTGGGGGCCGTCCGGACGGGACGCTGCAGGCCGATGTGATCGCGGCGGCGGTGGCCGCGGCGCACAACAACGCGCTGCGCTCCTGGCTGCGCTCGGACGGACAGGGGGACGCGAGCGCCGCTCTCGACCACGCACTGGGGTACGTACAGGGTGCCTTCACCACGCCCCCGGCGCACGACGAGGAGGAACCCGAGGACGTGGTGGTGGTCGTCTCCCGGCGTGGCGCACCGTTGTGGCGAGTGGTCCAGGAGATCGAGAGCGCTCTCGAGCAGGACTGACCGGGGCCGCACATTGAGGGAACGCAGTGTCTTTACGTATGACACTCAGTGCCATACATTGATGTCGTGCACGGTGGCACGGCGAACCGCGCACGTCGAATTCCGGCCGAGCGCAGGGAGTTGACCCGCGTGTACCACCACTCAGGAAACGTTGCCCGTCAGGCAGCCGGCTCCGCGGCAGGCGTGCTCGATCCCCAGGCGCCCGATTCGGACACCATCCTCTTCCAGCGCTGCACCTGGTGCGGCACCGCCATGTACCACCGGCTGCTGTGTCCGGTCTGCCAGGGCGGCGATCTGCGAACGGAGCGCAGCGAGGGCACGGGCACGGTCCGCCATGCGACGATCGTGCACCGCAACACCCCTGCCGCGCGCAATGTGTCGCTCGTGGAGATGGCCGAGGGATTCGTCGTGCGCGGCAGGGTCATGGGCCCGCTGATCGGCATCCACAGCGGTGACCGGGTCCGGCTGTCGACGGCCAAGGACCCGGTCCGCGGCGAGCCGGTCTTCCAGCTGGTCGACGAGCCCTACCGCGCCTGGTCCTGACGCTCCCTCAGCTCTCCCACACCCCGGGGACCAGGTCCCGCACGGCCACGGGCCGTCCCGTCTCGAAGCATCGGTTGGCGGCGAGGCCCACCGCGAGGGCGAGAGCGCCGTCGCGCTGGGTGGCTGTGGGATGCGCCGCCGCGTCCTGATCGAACGCACCGGAGTCCACGGGTCCGAACAACGCGTCGAGCATGCGGGGGTCTCCCCCGCCGTGAGCCTCGTGGGCGGCGTCGAGCGGGATGTCGACCGGCGGCCGCCACAGCGGGCGCAGCGTGAGCCGTGCACCGCCCGCGTGCTGAGCGGCCGTGTCTCCGTGCAGTGCGCCGCTGTCCGAGGCGACCGGGGTCCGGGGCTGCGCCCATAGGCACTCCTCGACCTCCAGCTCCAGGCGGCCGGCGCTGCCGTTGAACATGACGCGGTAGCCCTCCCACGGGGAGTAGGCGGTGAGGTGGTACGTCATCGTCGCCCCGCGCGCGTAGCGGACGAGGACCGCCATGTCGTCCTCGATGGTGACCGGGCCGCCGAAGACGTTTCGGTCGCGGATGTATCCGTCGTCCCGCTCGGCCTCCAGATACAGGGCCCGCAGGGTGTCGTTGTCGGCCAGGTCCAGTGCGAACGGGTCGTCGGCGGCCGGGCCGGCCCCGTGGGCGCGGTCGTAGTCCCGGCGCAGTCCATGGCGTTCGCCCGCCTCCGAGCCGTAGAAAGCGAGACGTCCTGAGGGGTCCTGTCCCGAAGGCCCGGCGCCCATGCCCACCCGTCGTCATCGTCGGCCTGATCCCATCGGTGGGCACCAGCTGAATCGCCGGACACAGGCAACCCACAGTTCCCTCCCGTCGTCCTCTGAATCGCGAGCGGCCTCCGCTGACCAACGGGGCGCCTTTGCTCGGTACTTGAGGACTTGAGGAGGGGACCTTGTTCCGTGCCCGGCGAATATGGGTCACCGCTGCGGCGGTGCTCGCGGTGGCGGGGGGATCGCCAGGGCTGGCGCAGTCGGCAGTGCCGTCGGACGCCAGACCGTCAAGCACAGCGGCCGATCAGGCAGGTGGCCTGCCGCCCGGCTGGAGGATCGCCGGTGAGGGGGCCGAGCGGCAGCTGGTCTGGCACTCGACCGCCCCGGTGCCCATGGGAGACGCGCGCGTCGAGTTCTACTCCGGGGGCCGGATGCTGGGCGTCCCGCAACCGGACCGGGGCGGCCGCACGTTCCGCCTCGACCTCGGCCGGGCCGGGACGACGCCCAGTCTGACGGACCTTCATGTGCAGGCCGGAGGACGGGAGTTGGACGCCTCCGGCCGTGCCGAGACCCCGGGCGGGCGGCGCTCCGCGGCGGCTGCGCCGCCCGCCCGGCTTCCGGCGAACTCCGTCGATCCCGGGAAACCGGGCCGGTACGGCACGACCACCGGCGAGTACGACCTCGACCCCGTGAAGCTGCCCGGCTTCCCGCAGCCGGTGGAGATGCGTGCCGTGGTGGTCGCGCCGAAGGGCGCCACCGGCCACCGGCCGCTCGCCCTGTTCCTGCACGGCCGCCACTCCACCTGCTACACCCGTACGGACGTCACGGGTGACTGGCCCTGCCCGCAGGGCACGAAGCCGATCCCTAGCTACCGGGGCTACCTGCGCGACCAGCGGCTGCTGGCGTCGCAGGGCTATGTGACGGTGTCGATCTCGGCCAACGGCATCAACGCCCAGGACGACGCGGCCGAGGACGGCGGCGCACAGGCCCGCTCCTCGCTGGTGCGTCTGCACCTGGCCCGCTGGGCGGACTGGGCGGCCCACCCGGGCTCGGCCCCCGCAGCCGTACGGAACGCGCCTGCGGCCGACCTCTCGCGCGTCCTGCTCGTCGGCCACTCGCGCGGCGGCGAGGGCGTGAACCGCGCGGCGATGGACAGCCTCTATCCGCCGCCCGCCGCGCAGGACGGCTACCACGGCCCGGTGCGCTGGCACATCCGCGGCACCGTGCTCATCGGACCGACGATCTTCGGCCAGAATCCGGTCGCGGACGTGCCGTCGGCGACGATCCTGCCGGGCTGCGACGGCGACGTCTCCGACCTGCAGGGCGAGGTGTACGTCGACGGCACTCGCGGGGTCAGCAAGGGTGCCGCACTGCACAGCGCGGTGTACGTGGTGGGCGCCGACCACAACTTCTTCAACACCGAGTGGACTCCGGGGCAGGCGCAGGCGCCCGCCGAGGACGACTTCTACAACGACCCGGGGCACCGGGACCCGGTGTGCTCGCCGGGCACCGCGACCCGGCTGACCGCGAACCAGCAGCACAAGGCGGGCAGCACCTACATCGCGGCGGCCGCCCGGCTGTTCGTCGCCGGCGACGACCGCGTACGGCCGCTGCTCGACGGGTCGGGTCGGCGCGCGCCGTCGGCCGATCCCGCGCGGGTGCTCACGCACGCGGTCGGGGCGAACCGCGGCGACGGGTTCCTGCCGGACGGCAAGGTCACGGTGACCGGCGGACGGCTGTGCTCCGCGGTGGATCCGGACGCGCACGTGGCCTGTCTGGGCCGGGGCGTGAAGGGGGCGTCGCCGCACTTCGCGCAGTGGGAGACGGATCGTGAGACCGGTCGTCGCGCGGTCGCGCTGCAGTGGTCGTCGGCCGGATCGGCGGCCCGGGTGCGCTCCGATGCGCCGGTGTCGCTGGGCGGCGCCAAGGAGCTGGCCCTGCGGGTGATCGTGCCGCCCAACTCGAAGGGCACCAAGCTCGACGTGTCCCTCACCGACACCCACGGCAAACGGGCCGCTCTCGGCCGCATCGCCGTCGACGGCCTGCCGGGCACCGAGCGGACCGCCTCCTACTGGGCGCGCGAGGTGCGCGTCCCGTTGTCGGCGGCGTCCCGGGCCGGTCTCGATCTGAAGCACATCAAGTCCCTTGAACTGACGCCGCGTTCACGGTCGGGGAAGGCTTGGCTGATGGATGCCTGGGGCTGGCGCCCGGGCACCCCTGCGGTGCATGAGGCGGCGCTGCCGCGCGTCGACCTCGGCCGTACGACCGTCAAGGAGGGCGACTCGGGCGTCCGTACATACCAGGTGCCGGTGCAGGTGTCCGGGCAGGGCAGCGGGCAGGTGCGGGTGTACGTCGTCGACCCGGTCACCGGCAAGGCTGAGGAACACCTCGTCACGGTGCGTCCGGGCAGCCAGGACATCGACGTACCGGTCGAGGTGAAGGGCAACACACGCTTCTCGTACGACGTGGACAACACGGTGATCGTGAAGGCCGTGCAGGGCGCGGTCATCGGCTCGTACCGCGGTGGGATCACGGTGCAGAACGACGACCCCATGCCCGCGATCACCGTGACACCGGTAGCGGACCGGGTGGCCGAGGGGAAGCCGCTGAAGTGGAAGGTGTCGCTGTCCGAGGCCGCAGACGTGGACCTGAGCCCGACGTTCGCCGTCGCGCCGGTCACCGGCGGTCCGGAGCTGTCCACCAAGGACGTCGACCCGGCGTGGCTCGCCAACGCCTCGGGCGAGTCACCGGATCCGGAACGCCCCCTGTCGCAGATCAAGTACCTCTCCTTGGGGGCTGACGTGCCCAAGGGAAAGCTGAGTGCGGAAGTGTCCCTGCCGACGGTCAGGGACCGGGTGACGGAGCCGGCCGAGTCGGTGCGCTTCCAGCTGACGAACGACAACGGTGATCCGCAGCCCGGCGGGCCGGTGCTGAGCGGCACGGTGCTGGACGCGTCGTAGGCCTGCGTTCGCCGTGGTGACGGCCGCGCGGTTCTCCCGGGAGGACCGCGCGGCCGTACGCGTCTCAGGGCTGCAGCGTCACGCGGATGCCGACGGTGCCCTTCAGGCCTCGGCGCAGGCGGCTGCCGAGCAGCGTGAGGCGGCCGGCGATGCCGTACTTGTGGGCGATCAGCTCGCGGTAGCGGGCGACGGTCGCCTCGTCGCCGATCTCCGCGGTGGCCGGGAGCTGCGCGCCGGTCGGGTTGCCGCGCAGGTCACAGGGGCCGGCGAGAATGTCGCCGCGGGCCCGGATCCGCTTGACCTTCCAGGAGTCGGCCGGCGTCCACACACCGAGCGTGTCGCCGTCGCGCACCACCCACACCGGGGTGGCGACCGGGGTGCCGTTCTTGCGGTAGCTGGTGATCAGCAGGTACTTGCCCGCGCCGAGCCGCTCCAGCGACGTGTCGTCCATAGCGAAAGTCTAAGCAGGGGTGCCCGAAGTCAGCCCCCGGTTCGGCAGCGCCCCGAAAGGGGCGCGGGGAACGGCGCGACCAGCCACAACGGCGCCGCAGACGAAAAACGGCCCACACCGCGGAGCACTACGCCCCGAGCAGTTCGAGATACCGCCGCGCAAAAAGGTACGCATCCCCCGGCCACCGCGCCGACAAATAGGTGCCGTCCTGGACGACGAAGGCATGCGAATCGTCGTCCGCCGTACCGCGCCGGGTCAGTACCCGGGGGCCACGCTCGAACTGGACGGCCGGGTCACCGAGGGCGGACCGCACCTCGTCCTCCACGTACGCCGGGTAGGTGCGGTAGTAGCGGCCGAGGCGCCAGGCGGTGGTCAGGTAGGCGGTGCGTTCCATGTACTTGGGCAGACAGGTCGTCCGGCGGTCCGCGAGAAGGCTGCGGCCCGTTTCGGGGTCCCGGGTCCGGGCCAGGACGAGCACTCCGTGGCAGATCGCACCGACCGGCCGGCCCAGCGCCCAGAACCGGGCGACCTGCTGCTGCAGCTGGTCCGAGCCGAGGTACTGCCGCATGCCGGGCGCATGTCCGCCGGGCAGCAGCAGCCCGTCGTACGCCGTCACGTCCACGTCGGCCCAGGCGGTCGTCGCGGTGAACTCCGGGGCGGCGGTGAGCTGTTCGTAGAACCGTTTGGGCTCGTCCTCCGCTCCGAGCTGCCCGAAGAGCACGCCGGTCAACAGCCGTGCATCGGCAGCGGGCCGGGTACGGGCGCGCTCGGTGGCGAAGACGACCTGGTGCCCGGCGTCGGTGAGCAGCCGCCAGGGCACGGCGACCTCGGTGACGTCGAAGTCGTGGTCGGGGAGCGGGATCAGCACGCGCATGGGGGTCATCATGCAAGGCTGTCACGTGTCCATGACACCCCGACCTGTGGATTGGTTCAGTCGAGTGCCGCCACCATCCGCCGGACGCCTTCCGTGATCAGCTCGGGCGAGGCCGCCAGATTCAGGCGTACGTGTCCCGTCCCGCCGGTACCGAAGGGGAGTCCCGAGTTCAGTGCCACCCTCCCCCGCTCCAGGAACACCTCCGCCGGATCGTCGCCGAGGCCGAGGGCGCGGCAGTCGAGCCAGGCCAGGTAGGTGGCCTCGCCGGGACGGTGGACGATGGCGGGAAGGTGTTCGGCGAGCAGGCCGGTGAGCAGCCGCCGGTTGTCGTCGAGGCCGGTGAGCAGCGCGTCCAGCCAGGCGGTGCCGTCGGTCAGGGCGGCCGTGTGGGCGATGACGCCGACGTGGCTGGGACCGTGGCTGACCTCCTCGGGCACGCGGGCGAGGTCGGCGGCGGCCGCGGGGCCTGCGATGGCGAGCGCCGCTTTCAGCCCTGCCAGGTTCCACGCCTTCGACGCGGACATGAGAGACAGGCCGTTCTCCGCGCCCGGGACGCTCAGGTACGGCACGAAGTCGGCGCCCGACGCGGTCAGCGGGGCGTGGATCTCGTCGGCGACGACGCGCACGCCGTAGCGGCCGGCGAGGTCGGCCACGGCGGCCAGTTCCCCGGCGGTGTGCACGGTTCCGGTCGGGTTGTGCGGGCTGCACAGCAGGTAGGCGGCCCGCCGGCCGCCGGCGACCGCCTGCTGGAAGGTCTCCTCCAGGGCCTCGAAGTCGATGCGCAGGTCCGCCCCGAGCGGAGCCTCAAGGACCTGCCGGTCCATGTGCTCGATGAACTGGTAGAACGGCGGATACACGGGCGGGTTGACGACGACCGCATCCCCGTGCCCGGTGACCAGCTTGAGCATCTCGACGATGCCCAGCATGACGTCCGGCACGATCGCCGTGCGCTCCACGGCGAGCCCGTCCCACCCCCACCGCTTCTCGGCAAAGGCGGCCAGTGCCTCGGCGTAGGCGGTGCCCGCCGGGTAGCCGGTGTCCCCGAGCGCGAGTGCATCGGTGACCGCGCGGACGACGGGTTCGGCGAGCGGTACGTCCATCTCGGCCACCCACAGCGGCAGCACATCGGCCGGGTAGGTTCGCCATTTCATGCTCGTACGACATCGCAGGCGGTCGAGGGAGAGTGCGGTCAGGGGATTCGGTTCACCGGACGTGCCGTGCGGGATGCTGGTCATGGGGCACAAGATAGGCGGCTGCGGTGTGCCCTGGCAGGACCTGGAGGCGTGTGCTGGGAAGACACCCGCCCCTCCCCCTCGGCAGACGCCAACTCCGCCCTCTACATTGCCGGTTGACGCCGTACCCGGCGCACCATCAGGCACTCCAGGAGCAGAGCCCGTGACGGAGAACCCGGCAGCCACCGAAGATCCCGCCGCGACGCTGCGCAGCCGCATCGACACGCTGCGCCCGCACACGGCCCGGATCTGGAACTACTGGCTGGGCGGCAGCGACTACTACGAGGTCGACCGCGTCGCGGGCGACCGGATCCGGGAGCTCCATCCGGCCATCGGCGAGTACGCCCGCGCCGACCGCCTCTTCCTGGGACGCGCCGTGCGTCACCTCGTGGCGGACGCGGGGATCCGGCAGTTCCTCGACATAGGCACCGGCCTGCCCACCGCCGACAACACGCACGAGGTCGCCCAGCGTCTCGCCCCGGACGCACGGATCGTCTACGTCGACAACGATCCGCTCGTGCTGGCGCACGCCCGCGCCCTGCTCATCAGTTCACCCGAGGGCCGCACGGACCACCTGGACGAGGATCTGCGCAACGTCGACTCGATCCTGGAGCGCGCCGCCGACACCCTGGACCTCACGCAGCCGGTCGCCCTGATGCTGCTCGGGGTGGTCATCTTCATCGGCGAGGACGAGGACCCGTACGGCATGGTGCGGCGGCTCATGGACGCCCTGCCCTCCGGCAGCCGCCTCGTCCTCTCCCACACCATCACGAGCCCCGCACTGCCCGAGGTGGACGAGGCGGTCCGCTTCTGGAACGAGCACGGCACCCCGTCGCTGACCCAGCGCACGCCCGAGGCCGTGGCCCGATTCTTCGACGGTCTGGAGCTTCTGGAACCGGGCGTGGTCTCCTGCTCGCGCTGGCGGCCCGAGCAGACGGACGCGGGCGAGCCGCAGGAAGTGGCCATGTACGGCGGGGTCGGCCGCAAACGGTGAGAAGATCGCCCGCGCGCTGAACGCGACCGTCCCCGGCCACGTATGGAGAGAGGGCACTCAACGACCGCAGGGCCCCGCGGTGTTCACGCCGCGCGTTCGGGTTCGGGAGCCATGCATGAGGCACGCACGACGACGGATCGTCCGGCGAGTGACGCGACTGGCGGCCGTCGGCGGACTCCTCCTCGGAGGAGCGATGGTGACGCAGGCAGCCATGGCCAGCGAGACGCCCGGCACCTCCGCCCTCCCGTTCAGCGCCTCGGGGACCTCGGACAACCCCGGTGCCGCGCTCGTGTCCGAGCTCGGCACCTCCCGTACGGCCGGCACCTGGATCGGCGCGGACGGACGTCCGGTCGTCGCGGTGACCGACGAGAAGGCGGCAGCCGAGGTCAAGCGCCAGGGTGTCGAGGCGAAGATGGTCGGCCACAGCATGAACGAGCTGAAGGCGGCCGCGTCGACCCTGCGTTCGGCGCCCCGGGTCGCAGGCACGGCGTGGGTCATGGACTACCGCACCAACCAGGTGGTGGTGCAGGCCGACAGCACCGTCTCGGCCACCGACTGGTCGAGCATGACCAAGGTCGCGGGCGGCATCGGCAGTTACGTCCGCATGGAGCGCACCCAGGGCACCTTCACCACCCGTCTCAACGGGGCGTCGCCGATCCTGTCCACCGGCGGGCGCTGCTCGGCGGGCTTCAACGTGACCAACGGGCAGAGCGACTTCATCCTCACCGCCGGGCACTGCGGGCCGACCGGGTCCATCTGGTTCGCGGACAACCGGGGCGACCAGCAGCTGGGCAAGACGGTGCAGCAGAACTTCCCCGGCAGCGACTTCTCCCTGGTCCAGTACGCGAACGGCGCGGCGGGCGCCGGAGCCGACATCGTGGCCATCGGCAACGGCAACGGGGTGCGCATCACCGGTGTCGGCGATCCGGCCGTCGGGGAGCGGGTCTTCCGCAGCGGCAGCACCAGCGGACTGCACGACGGGGAGGTCAAGGGGCTCGACGCCACGGTGAACTATCCGGAGGGCACCGTCACCGGCCTCATCGAGACGAATGTGTGCGCCGAACCCGGGGACAGCGGTGGCCCGTTGTTCTCCGAGGGCATCGCGCTGGGCGTGACCTCGGGCGGCAGCGGCGACTGCACATCGGGTGGTACGACGTTCTTCCAGCCGGTGACGAAGGCGATGCAGGCGCTCGGCGTCCAGATGATCGTGTCGAAGCAGGCCGCCGCCGGGCAGAGCGCCTCCCCCAGCTCGGCACCGTCCGCCTCGGCCACGCACAGCGCGATCGCACCCGGCACGACGTCACCCGGCTCCTCGACCCCCGTGACGGGCATTGCGAACGGTTCGACGCTGCTGGCCCGGCTCACGAACCCCCAGAACATCGGTCCGGGAATGCTGGTGATCGGAGGCAGCCTGCTCGCGCTGGTGGCCACCCGCTGGATCCGTGCGGAACAGGACCGCAAGGCGTACCGGCGCTACTACTCGGCGACTTGGGGCTGATGCGTCGGCCTCGGGAAGCAGAGGAGGGCCGGGGCCAATACGAGGAGGCGGTGCTCAGGCCGCCCGCGCCGGCTGCGGGGCCGCTGCGGCCCACTCCAGGACGAGGCGCTGGTACTCCTCGCGCTGCTCGCCGCTCAGTGTCCCGCCCGCCCGGCGCCACAGGGCCCGGATCTCCTCGTTGACCTCGGCTGCCGAGCGATCGGAGACGGGTTCAACAGTGGTGGACATGCTGTGAAGCATACGGCTCCGAAGGTGAAGGCACTGTGAGTAAGGCAACATGAAGCGGGCATATCGGACGTGTTACTGATCACGTCATCTGGCAACACCGGCGGCCGAGTTCACACCTCCGCCGACCCCAGCACCAGCACCTGGATGGCCAGGACGGCCGCACCGCGGGCCCAGTCGTGGAAGTCGGACACCTTGGTCTCCAGGGGGACCGGGCGGGCCATCGGATGCCGGTGGGCAGTGATCGTCTCCCGCACTGTGTCTCCGGCCACATCCATCAGACCGACACCCTCGCCCGCGAGGAGGATCTTCTGCGGCATCGCGAAGTTGGCGATCTGGGCGACAAGGGTGCCGAGGGCGCGCCCCGCCTCGTCGACTACGCGGCCGGGCATGGGCTCACCGGCGGCAGCGAGGGCGAGGATCTCCTCGTATGTCCGGTCACGACCGGTGGCGGCCCGGACCTGATAGCGGATGCTGGAGATGGTCAGCAGCGAGACGGCGCTGCCGCGCTCGCCGTCGGGGGTGAGCGGCCCGTTGGGATTGATGATCCAGTGGCGGCCGAAGCCTCGGTCCTCCTCCGCACAGGGCACGCGTTTGCCGCCCAGGACCAGCCCGTAGCCGATGCCGGCGCCGATGGTGAGGACGACGAAACGGTCCAGGCCGCGGCCGGCGCCGAACCAGGTCTCGGCCTCGACGAGGGCGGCGACATCGTTCTCGACGACGACGGGCAGCCCGGTGCGCTCCTCGACGAGCCCGGCCAGCGGGACGTCACGCCACCGCAGGAACGGTGACTCCCCCACCACGGCACGGTCCTCGACCAGACCGCCCACGCCGATGCCGATGCCGGCGAGCCGCGGGTGGGCACGGGCGAGCTCGGCCGTCATCTCCGCGAGCAGGTCGGCGACTTCGGCCGGGTCATGGGTGGTGAGCGGGCGGTCGTGGCGCGCGACGATGTCGCTGCGCAGGGTGGTGACGACGCCGTAGACCATGTCCTCGGTGATCTTGAAGCCGATGAAGGAGCGGGACTCGGCGACGACGGCCAGCGGCTGCGAGGGGCGCCCCAGGCGCACCTCCGCCGGGGCTCCTGCCTCGGCGACCTCGATCAGCAGGCCCGACTCGATCAGCGGCTTGGTCAGCCGGGTGAGGCTGCCCGCGGAGAGGTCGAGCCGCCGGGCGAGTTCGGTGCGTGACAGCGGGCCGTTGACGAGCACCTCGATCGCCACGGAGCGCTCGCCGGGGCTCAGCGGAAGCCAGCTGTCGGCAACTGTGGTCATGAAGGTCAGACTCCCACATGATTTCTTTCGCCATAAAAGCAACCAGGTCAGGATAGCGCGCGCCGCAGGCCTGGAAAAAGATGTGCGCGGGCCCCTTGACGCATGGATTCTTTCGCACCAAAAGTAAATGGCCAGAGGACGAGCCGCCGCAGACGAGGGAGTCTCCCGATGACCATCGCCTCCAGCAGCCCTCCGTCGCGCCTGCCACTGCGCGGCGCGGAGGGGGCAGGGACCGAGCAGAGGACGGGACGGGCCAAGGCCCGTGAGAACGGGGGCGACGGACGGCTGGCCGCGGTGTTCATCGCGCCGGCACTGCTGGGCTTCACGGTCTTCCTGCTCTGGCCGACGCTGCGGGGCATCTTCCTGAGCTTCACCCGCTTCAACCTGCTCACCCCCGCCGAGTGGGTGGGCCTGGACAACTACGTACGGATGGTCCACGACCCGATCTTCTGGGATTCGCTGAAGGTCACCGTCGAGTACGTGGTGATCAACATCGGCATCCAGACGGTGTCCGCGCTCGCCATCGCCGTACTGCTGCAGCGGCTGACCCAGTCGGCCGTGCTGCGCGGGATCGTGCTGACGCCGTATCTGATGTCGAACGTGGTCGCGGGCCTGGTCTGGCTCTGGGTCCTGGACAACCAGCTCGGCATCGGCAATGAGATTATCTCGGCGCTGGGCTTCGACCGCATCCCGTTCCTGGCGGACGAGACCTGGGCGATCCCGACGATTGCGCTGATCAATGTGTGGCGGCACGTCGGTTACACCGCGCTGCTGCTGTTCGCCGGTCTGCAGGCCATTCCGAACGACGTGTACGAGGCCGCGAAGGTGGACGGCGCGAGTGAGTGGCGGATGTTCTGGCGGATCACGATGCCGCTGCTGCGGCCGGTGCTGGCGGTCGTGCTGATCATGACGGTGATCGGTTCGTTCCAGGTGTTCGACACGGTCGCCGTGACGACCGCCGGCGGCCCGGCGAACGCGACCAACGTGCTCCAGTTCTACATCTACGGCGCCGCCTTCGGCCGCTTCCAGTTCGGCTACGCCTCGGCGATGTCCGTGGCCCTGCTCGTGGTGCTGAGCGCGATCACCGTCCTGCAGTACCGGCTCACCCGGGCCGGCCAGAGCGATCTCGGCTGACGGGAAAGGAGACCGACATGGCTGCCGTGACCACTACGACGACCACTCGCATCCGGCCCCTCGGGCGCCGGCCCTCCCTGGGCCGCATCGCCGCCTGGGCGGTGATGGCCGCGATCGTGCTCGTCACCCTGCTGCCGTTCTACTGGATCCTGCGCACCGCGCTGTCCACCAACAGCGGCCTCGCCGCGCACCCGTCCGACCCGCTGCCGGTCGGCCTGACCACCGGTGGTTTCGAGCGAGCGCTCGGCCTGCAGTCGACCAGGGAGGCGATCGCCCAGGGCGGTGCGGGCGGCGGGCTGAAGTTCTGGCGCTATCTGCTCAACTCGGTGATCGTCTCGACGCTGATCACCGTCTGTCAGATCTTCTTCTCCGCGATGGCCGCGTACGCCTTCGCCCGGCTGCGCTGGCGCGGCCGGGACAAGGTGTTCGGCCTGTTCCTCGCGGGGCTGATGGTGCCGACGATCTTCACGCTGCTGCCGAACTTCGTGCTCATCAAGCAACTCGGCCTGGTAGACACCCTGTTGGGGATCGCGCTGCCGACGATGTTCATGACGCCGTTCGCGGTGTTCTTCCTGCGCCAGTTCTTCATGAACATCCCGAGCGAGGTCGAGGAGGCGGCGCTGCTCGACGGCGCCGGAAAGGTGCGGATCTTCTTCCGGGTGCTGCTGCCGATGGCGTCGACGCCGGTCATGACGCTCGCGGTGCTGACATACATCACGGCCTGGAACGACTACTTCTGGCCGTTGATGGTCTCCTACAGCGACAGCTCCCGCGTCCTCACGGTGGCCCTGGCGATCTTCCGGGCGCAGACCCCGCAGACCGGCACCGACTGGTCGGGCCTGATGGCGGCCACGCTCATCGCCGCCCTCCCGATGCTCGTGCTGTTCGGGTTCTTCGCGCGCCGCATCGTCGGCTCCATCAGCTTCACCGGCATCAAGTAAGGGGACGGACATGCGAGTTCGTATGCGTACGGTCGCGGCACTGGCCGGAGCGCTGGCGCTGTCCCTGGTGAGCGGATGCGCCAAGGGCGGGGCCGGTGCGTCGTCGGACACGGTGACGTACTGGCTGTGGGACTCCAACCAGCTGCCCGCCTACCAGGCGTGCGCCAAGGGCTTCGAGAAGCAGAACCCCGGACTGCAGGTGAAGATCACCCAGTTGGGCTGGGACGACTACTGGACCAAGCTCACCGCCGGCTTCATCGCCGGCACGGAACCGGACGTCTTCACCGACCACATCCAGAAATTCGGCCAGTTCGCCGACCTGAAGGTGCTGGAGCCGCTGGACGACCTGGGCATCGACCCGGCCGCCTACCAGAAGGGTCTCGCCGACAACTGGATCGGCCAGGACGGACACCGTTACGGCGCCCCGAAGGACTGGGACACGGTCGCCCTCTTCTACAACGAGAAGGCGGCGAAGGCGGCCGGTCTCACCGCCGGGCAGCTGAACAACCTGTCCTGGAACTCGAAGGACGGCGGCACCTTCGAGAAGGCCGTCGCCCACCTCACCGTGGACAAGAACGGCAAGCGGGGCGACGAACCGGGCTTCGACAAGAACAACGTCAAGGTGTACGGCCTGGCCAGCAACGGCGCCGGGGACGGCGACGGCCAGACCCAGTGGAGCAACTTCGCCGCCTCCGCGGGCTGGACCTACACCGACAAGAAGCGGTGGGGCACCAAGTACGGGTACGGCTCCAAGGCCTTCCAGTCGGTCGTCAAGTGGTACTTCGGGCTGGCGAAGAAGGGCTACATGGCGCCCTTCACCGCCTACAACTCCCAGTCCAGTCCGGGCAACGCGCAGGTGGCCGCGGGCAAGGCGGCGGCCACGTTCGACGGGGCGTGGATGATCTCGACGTACGCCGGCTTCAAGGGCATGAAGATCGCCACCGCGCTCACCCCCGAGGGCCCCACCGGCAAGCGCGCCACCATGATGAACGGCCTCGCCGACTCCATCACCAAGAATGCCGCGGGCAAGGCGGGCGCGAAGAAGTGGGTGCGGTACCTGGCCTCTGACGAGTGCCAGAAGACGGTGGGCAGTTACGGCATCGTCTTCCCGGCCACACCCGACGGCACGAAGGCCGCGGTGGCGGCATACAAGAAGAAGGGCATCGACGTCACGGCCTTCACCGGGCCGGTCGCCGACAAGAAGGACTTCACGACCTTCTCCTACCCGATCACCAACTACGCGGCCGACGTGTTCGCACTGATGCACCCGGCCATGCAGGACATCTACGGCAACGGCAAGTCCGTGAGCAGCCTCGACAAGACCAACAGCCAGATCAACCTGATTCTCGACCAGTGAGTCGACTGAGTCGACCTGTCACTCGACCCATGAAGGGCATGCCTTACATGACGTTCTCCCTCGGCATCGTCGGTGCCGGCCAGTTCTCCGGCCAGTTCGCCACGCTGTTCCAGGCCCACCCCGGCGTCAGCGACGTCCATGTCACCGACCTCCTGCCCGAACGGGCCGAACAACTCGCTTCCGCACAGCAGTTGGCGGGCACCTTCCCGTCCTACGAGGCGATGCTGGAGTCCCCGGCCGTCGATGCGGTCGCGATCTTCACGCAGCGCTGGACGCACGGGCCGCTCGTGCTGCAGGGCCTGAACGCCGGCAAGCACGTGTACTCCGCGGTCCCCATGGCGATAGCCACGGAGGAGATTGCGGCGATCATCGACGCGGTCAAGGCGACCGGGCTGACGTACATGATGGGCGAGACCAGCCAGTACAACCCGGCGACCGTGCACGCCCGCAACCAGATCGCCGAGGGCGCCTTCGGGCGGATCTTCTACGCCGAGGGCGACTACGTCCACGACATGGATCTGGGGTTCTACGAGGCGTACCAGTACAGCGGCGGCGCGGACTGGAAGCAGACCGCCAGCTATCCCCCGCTGCTCTACCCCACGCACTCGGTGGGCGGGGTGCTCGGCGCCTGGCAGACGCATGCGGTGAGCGTGTCGGCGATCGGTGTGGTCGACGAGCGGGGCGACGGCGTCTTCGACAAGGACGTCAGCCAGTTCGGCAACGACTTCTCCAATGCGACCGCGCTGTTCGAGGTGGCGGGCGGCGGTTCGTTCCGTACGAACGAGTTCCGGCGGGTGGGCTATCCCTCGCACATCCGGGAGTCGCGTTTCCGGTTCTTCGGCACGGACGCGAGCATGGAGCAGCTCGCCACCGTGGCCCTGTGGCAGGACAAGAAGGGTGTGAAGGACATCAGCGAGCTGCTGGAGCCCAAGCCCACCATGTCTCCTGACGATCCGTCACTTCAGCACATTGCGCCGGAACTTCGGGCCGCCTTCACCTCGGGTTCGGCGCCGGTGCACGATCGCGCGCGGCTGCCGCGGGAGTTCGACAACCTGCACAACGGGCACGAAGGCAGCCACCACTTCCTGGTCGACGACTTCGTGACCGCCGTGAACACACGGTCGCTGCCGTCGGTGAACGCGTGGGTGGCCGCCCGCTACACCCTGCCGGGCATCGTCGCGCACGACTCGGCACGGCAGGGCGGGGCCAGGCTGGAGATCCCGGACTTCGGGGACGCGCCCGAGGCGTGACGACCCTGAGCGAGCCGGGTGCCTGCGTTTACGCGTCAGGTGCCCGGCTTGCGGCCGTAGACGAAGACGTCGTCGCCGGTCTTCAGCAGCGACCAGTACTTCTGGGCCGTGGCGGGGGTCATGTTGACGCAGCCGTGCGAGCCCGGCGGGTTCCACATGCTGAGGTTCACGGAGTGGAAGGCCTGGCCGCCGTCGAAGAACTGGCTGTAGGGCATGGGCACGTTATAGATGTCCGATACGTGGTTCTTGTCCCGCCAGTAGATCTTCTTCAGGCCGGTGCGGGTCTCGAAGCCGTCGCGGCCGGTGCGGACCGGGACGGGGCCGTAGACGAGCCTGCTGCCGTCCTGGATCCAGCTGAGCTGGAGCGTGAGGTTCACGCAGGCGATGCGGCCCTTGTTGACGGGGCATGCGCCGTCCCTGTTGGGGTGGTTCCCGACGGCCTTCTGCTTGTTCATGAGATCCATCACGCCCCACGTGACGGAGCCCGCGTACCCGATGTTCGGGGTGATGCCGTGCTTGGTCTGGAAGGCCTTGATCGCCTTGCAGTCGATGGCGGACTGCTTGCCGTCGACGGTCAGGCCGAGGAACTTCTCCACCTGCTTCTGGTAGGGCCCGGTCTGTGTGGTGCAGCCCGTGGCCGCCTGCGCGGGCGCGCTGCCCAGGGCGAGGGTGAGCGGCGCCACCAGTCCGGTTATCCCGAGTGCGACGGCTCCCCGTCTGCGTATGTCCCCCATGGCCTGCCTTGCCTTTCGTGCGGATGGGTCGTCTGATCTGCGATGTCTGCCAGCTAGACCGGCGTCCGGCGCGATCGGTTGCAGGAGTCCCTCACGATGCGACGAAACGGTGACATTCGCAGTGCCGCAGGTCACAGGGTGATGCTTTGCACCGCCAGGGCCTGCCCGGCGGATCAGGTCGGCTGCAGGTAACGGCGCTTGTCGGCCGCCCCGAGCGGGGTCTGGGGTGTGCAGCTGCCTGTCGGAGGACGCCTCGCGGGAGGCGAGGAAGGCGACGGCGGAGGCGATGTCGACGACGGCGCCGTGGCCCGAGGCGGCCAGGTGCGGGAGGGCTGCGCGGCAGCAGCGGTAGGTGCCGGTCAGGTTGATGTCGAGGTCGCGGGCCCACGCGTCGTCCCGGCCGTCCTCGAAGAGCGGGGTGTGCGGGGTGCAGCCCGCCGTGCTGTTGACCAGGACGTCGAGCGAGCCGAAGGCGGCGACGGCGGTGACGAGAACTCCGTATCCCTCGAAGCGCTTGGTGTCAGCCATGGGCCGCAGCTACTCCCCCGAAGATCCACAGGGCAGGTAGCGTGCGCCCATGTCCGCGTTTCTGCAGCAACTCCCCGCGCTGATAGGTGTCGTGATCGGTGCGCTCGGTTCGTATCTGGCGGTGGTGCGGGGTGATCAGGCGCGGTTCAGGCGGGAGCAGGCGGCGCGCTGGGAGGAGCGGCGGCTCGCGGTGTACGCCGACTACGCGCAGTCGTTGAAGAGGTCGGTCACGCTGACCTACCGGGTCGCCGCACATTTCGGCAACGACCCGAACCCGCACCCCTTGTCGCCCCAGGAGGCGGAGCCGCTGCTGACCGAGGCGCAGCTCGCCCGGGATCCGGTCGGCGAGGCACTGATCCTGCTGGGCAGCACCGAGGTGGTGCAGAAGGCCCAGGAGTGGGTGCTGACCGTGGTGGAGATGGAACGGTTCCTGCGGGACGGTACCCACGATCCGGCGGCCTGGCGGGCCCTGGTGGAGCGGCAGTTGGCCGGCCGCCGGGGGTACTACGCGGCGGTGCGGGAGGATCTCGCCCTGCCGCCGGGTCACTCGGCACGCTGGTCCGTGCCCCAGCCGTGAGTCACCGGTAACCGGTCACATCCGCCGGCTTCCCCGCGTCCTGGACCTCGACGAGGTAGCGCCAGGCGTCCGGGCGGCTGCCGTCGAGGTCCGTGAAGCCGTACTCGTGGGCGAGTGAGCCGCTGGAGAGGGACTCGCCGTTCCAGCGGGAGACGTCCGGGTCGGCGGCCAGCGCGGCGACGGCTCGGCCGACGTAGCGGGGTGTCTCGGAGATGGCGAAGTGGGGGACGCGTTCGAGGGCGTCACGCCAGTTGTCCTCGCGGACGCCGAACTGGTCGAGCATGATCTCCGAGAGCAGCCAGCCCGGGGTGAGGGCGACGGCGGTCGCGCCGCGCGGGCCCAGTTCGTGGGCCAGGGCGAAGGCCATGCGCAGCACGGACGCCTTGGCGAGGTCGTAGAAGAAGGAGACGCGGTAGGTGTCGCGGTTGTACTCGGCGGTTCCGTCGGTGACCTCGACGACCAGTCCGCCGGGATGACGCAGGAGCAGCGGCAGGGCGTGGTGGCTGGTGACGGCGTGCGTCTCGACGGCAAGCCGGAGCAGCCTCAGTCCCTTGTCGAGGTCGTGCTCCCAGACCGGGCGGTCCCACTCGAAGAGCGTCTCGCCGCCCCAGATGTCGTTGACGAGGATGTCGAGGCGGGCCTGCTCGTCCGCGATGCGGTCCACGAGGGTGCGGACCTGTGCGGGTTCGAGGTGGTCGGTGGGTACGACGATGCCCTGGCCGCCCGCCTGGGTGACGAGGTCGGCGGTGTCCTCGATGGTCTCGGGGCGGTCGTACTCGGAGCGCTGGGCACGGGTGGTGCGTCCGGTGACGTAGACCGTGGCGCCGGCCGCACCGAGTTCCACGGCGATCCCGCGGCCCGCGCCCCGCGTCGCCCCGGCGACCAGCGCCACCTTGCCCTTCAGCGGTGCGGACATGTCCGGCCTCCCGTTCCCCTACGACTGCTGTCACCGTCGAGGGTGCCGGGAAATCCGGACATCCTCTGTCGCCTTTCAGGTAGCGGGCTGGACGATCACCCGGCCGGCCGCAGCCGTGCGCGCCGTACCATCACCTCCCATGATCACCGTGATCTTGACCGTCGGGCTGGCGTTCCTCGGCTACCTGGCGACGTAGCGGCAGGCTCGACTGGACCGTGTCAACGCCCAGTTGAGCGAGTTCTACGGACCGCTGTTCGCGCTGATGGAGGCCAACAGCCGGGTCTACGACACGTTCGCCGCAAAGTTCGTCCGCCCGGACGGACGGGACCCGTTCGACCACGACATACCGCCGAGCGAGGACGAGTTGGCGCAGTGGCGGACCTGGGCCACGACCGTGTTCGTCCCCAACATCCGTGCCATGCGGGACGTGGTGGTGACCAAGGCGGATCTGCTGATCGAGGAGGAGATGCCGGACGCGCTCCTGCAGTTGTGCGCACATGTCTCCGGGTACGAGATCGCCGTCGCGCGCTGGGCGCAGGGCGACTTCGGTGAGCATCTCTCGGTCGTGACGTTTCCCGGCCGCGGACTGCAGGAGTACACCCGCGACCGGTTCACACGGCTGAAGAGCGAACAGGCCCGGCTGCTGGGGCGCTCCTCGCGTTTGGGCCTGTCCGGGGCTCAGTGGCCGCGGGCGATCCATTCCTCCAGGTGGGGGGCTTCGGCGCCGATGGTGGTCGAATCGCCGTGGCCGGTGAGCACCTTGGTCTCCGGAGGGAGGGAGAGCAGGCGGTCGCGGACGGAGTTGATGATCGTCGGGAAGTGGGAGTAGGAGCGACCTGTCGCGCCGGGCCCGCCCTGGAAGAGGGTGTCGCCGGTGAAGACCGTGGCCAGGGCGGGATCGTAGAGGCAGACGGCGCCCGGCGCGTGGCCGGGGGTGTGGAGGACCGTGAGGTCGGCCCCCGCCGCCTCGATGACCTGGCCGTCGACCAGGTGGGCGTCGGGGTCCCGGTCGGGGTGGGTCTGCTTCCACAGCGGCAGGTCGTCGGGGTGCAGCCAGATGGTCGCGCCGGTGCGGTCGGCCAGCGCGGGTGCGGCGTCGATGTGGTCGTTGTGGGCGTGTGTGCACACGATGGCAACCAGGCGGCGGTCGCCCACGGCTTCGGCGATCGCGTCGGCGTCGTGGGCCGCGTCGATGACGATGACCTCGTGGTCGTCGCCGACGAGCCACACGTTGTTCTCCACCTCCCAGGTGCCGCCGTCCAGGCTGAAGGTGCCGGAGGTGACGAGGCGTTCGATGCGGGCCCCGGTCATCAGAGCACCACCACCGAGCGCAGCACGTCGCCGTGGTGCATCCGCTCGAACGCCTTCTCCACGTCGGTGAGTTGGATCGTCTCGGTGACGAACTTGTCCAGCGGCAGGCGGCCCTGCAGATGCAGGTCGATCAGCATCGGGAAGTCCCGGGAGGGCAGGCAGTCGCCGTACCAGGACGACTTGAGCGCGCCGCCCCGCCCGAACACGTCCAGGAGCGGCAGTTCGAGCTTCATCTCCGGGGTGGGCACGCCGACCAGGACCACGGTCCCGGCGAGATCGCGGGCGTAGAAGGCCTGCTTGTACGTCTCCGGGCGGCCCACCGCCTCGATGACCACGTCGGCGCCGAAGCCGCCGGTCAGCTCGCGGATCGCCTCCACCGGGTCGGTCTCCTTGGAGTTCACCGTGTGCGTGGCGCCCATCTCACGCGCCGTGGCCAGTTTCCGGTCGTCCAGGTCCACCGCGATGATCTTCGCGGCGCCGGCCAGGTTCGCCCCGGCGATCGCCGCGTCGCCCACTCCGCCGCAGCCGATCACGGCCACGCTGTCGCCGCGGCCGACACCGCCGGTGTTGATCGCGGCCCCGATTCCGGCCATCACGCCGCAGCCCAGCAGCCCGGCCACCTGCGGTGTCACACTCGAATCGACCTTCGTGCACTGCCCGGCCGCCACCAGCGTCTTCTCGGCGAACGCGCCGATGCCCAGGGCCGGTGACAGCTCCTGACCGGTCGAGGCGAGGGTCATCTTCTGCTCGGCGTTGTGGGTGTTGAAGCAGTACCAGGGCCGTCCCCGCAGACAGGCGCGGCAATTGCCGCACACCGCACGCCAGTTGAGGATCACGAAGTCGCCGGGCGCGACATCGGTGACGCCCGCGCCGACCGACTCCACCACCCCGGCGGCCTCATGTCCGAGCAGGAAGGGGAAGTCGTCGCTGATGCCGCCCTGCTTGTAGTGCAGATCGGTATGACACACCCCGCACGCCTGGATCCGTACGACCGCTTCCCCCGGCCCCGGGTCGGGCACGACGATCGTCTCCACCCGCACCGGCTCGCCCTTGCCCGGTGCGATCACGCCGCGTACTTCCTGCGCCATGGTGTTGAAACCTTTCGTCGGCGGATGTCCGTCCCTCCGACCCTACGTGTGACTGATCGGTAACGGAGTCCGCCCGGGACCGGCCGCCCCTCGGGGCGGGCGCCGACGTAGCCTGAATGCTCCGCACGACTCCTGAGGAGCGCCGTGAGCATCGCAGAGACCGAGACCCGCCCGCCCGCCTGGCGGCTGCTCCTCTCCTATGTGCGACCGCATCGCTGGGCCCTGCTGACGGGCGCGCTGCTGTCGCTGGTCACGGGAGCCACCGGGCTGTTGCTGCCGCTGGTGGCCAAGGGATTGATCGACGACCTGTCGCACGACCGGGCCATCACCGGCGCGCTGCTCGCCATGTCGGCTCTGGTGGTCACCAACGCCGCGGTGGGCGCGCTCGGTTCGTATGTGCTGCGCCGCACCGCGGAGTCGGTGGTGCTGGGCGCGCGGCGCGCCCTGTCGTCGTATCTGCTGCGGCTGCGGATCACTGCGGTCGATCGCAGCGAGCCGGGCGATCTGATGGCCCGCATCACCTCCGACACCACGCTGCTGCGCGAGGTCACCACCGACTCGCTGGTGGGCCTCGGCACGGGCGGGCTCACGCTCGTCGCGACGGTGGCGATGATGGGCCTGGTGGATCCGGTGCTGCTCGGGGTCACCCTGTGCGTGATCCTCGGTGCGGGCACGGTGCTCGGCGTGATCGTGCCGCGCATCAACCGGGCGAGCCGGCAGGCGCAGGACGCGGTCGGTGTGATGGGCGCCTCGCTGGAGCGGATCCTCGGCGCACTGCGCACGGTGAAGGCGTCGGGCGCCGAGCACCGGGAGGAGCGGACGCTGCACGAGGCCGCCGAGAAGTCGTGGCGGCAGAGCGTGCGGGCCGCCAAGTGGTCGGCGGCGGCGGGCAATACGGCCGGTCTCGCGATGCAGATCGCGTTCATCACGGTGCTGGCGGTGGGCGGGGCGCGGGTGGCGACCGGTGCGATCCAGGTGGGCACTCTGGTCGCGTTCCTGCTGTACGTCTTCTACCTCATGTCGCCGATCCAGCAGGTGGTCGGCGCGATCACCCAATACCAGACGGGCGCCGCAGCCCTCGCCCGCATCCAGGAGGCGCTGGACCTGCCGTCCGAACCGGCGGCCCGCCCCACCCCGTTGCCCACTCCCGGCGCGGAACCGGCCGCGGTCGCCTTCGACGAGGTCCGCTTCCGGTACGCAGAGGACCTGCCGTACGTCCATCACGGGGTGACGTTCACGGTGCCGGCCCGCGGGATGACGGCGTTCGTCGGCCCGTCGGGCGCGGGCAAGACCACGGTGTTCTCCCTCATCGAGCGGTTCTACGATCCCGAGTCCGGCGGTATCACGCTGGACGGACTCGCCCTGCAGGACTGGGAGTTGCCCAGGCTCCGGTCGGCGATCGGATATGTGGAGCAGGACGCCCCCGTACTGTCGGGTTCGCTGCGGGACAATCTGCTGCTGGGCAACCCGGATGCGGACGAGGCCGCCGTGACGCGCGTGCTGAAGACGACCCGGCTGGACGGCCTGGTCGCGCGGCTGCCCAGCAGCCTCGACACGCTGGTGGGACACCGTGGCACCAAGCTGTCGGGCGGCGAGCGGCAGCGGGTCGCCATCGCCCGCGCGCTGCTGCGCCGGCCGCGGCTGCTGCTGCTCGACGAGGCCACCTCGCAGCTCGATGCGGTCAACGAGGCGGCACTGCGGGATACGGTCGCCGATGTCGCCCGTACTACTACGGTTCTTGTCGTTGCGCACCGGCTGTCGACTGTGACGATGGCCGACCGGATTGTGGTGATGGATGCGGGGCGGGTACGTGCGGTGGGGACCCATCGTGAACTGGTTGCCGCGGATCCGTTGTACGCGGAGTTGGCGGCCACGCAGTTCCTTGCCACCGCCGGGTGAAGGCTACTTCGATCGTCTGCGGCGCCGTCGTGGCTGGTCGCGCAGTTCCCCGCGCCCCTAAAAGCCTCGGCCCACCGTCGCGTACTCAGTTCTCCAGTCTGCGCAGCCGTTCGGCGTCACTTGTGCGGGGACAGGTCACGCAGGTCTCGGCGGGGCGGATCGCGTAGAACATGCAGCAGCCGGTGCGGGTGCGGGTGGTGTGCCGTCGGCCGTCGTCGCCCGTCAGGTACCGGAAGTCGGCGCCGGCCGGGTATGGGGGTACGCCGATCGGCAGCACTTCGGTGGCGGCCCGTACGGCGTCGTCCTCCTGGCCCAGAATCCGGCCGAGGTACCAGATGCCGGACACGAGATCGTCGGCGACCAAGCCCCACAGGGAACGCGCGCCGCGTCGTGCGACGGGGCCGATCGCGGCCAGCAGCGGACGCATGTGGTCGGCCACCGCCATGCGCAACGCGGCCCGCAGCGGCTCTTCCTGAGGGACCGTCAGCGCTCCGGTGAGCGGGGTGAGGGGGTCGCCGGGCAGGCAGGCGAGTTCGGTGCCGGGTGTGATCTCGTACGCACCCGTGGCGAGGTGCAGTCGCAGGTCCTCGGGGCGGATGCGGGGCACTCGCCGTTCGAGGTACCAGGTCCCGCCCATCAGCACGCCGAGCGTCCAGGCGTAGTCGTGCAGGGCGCGCGAGGCGGCGACGTCACGGCGGGCGGCGACCGCGTAACGGGCCTGGATGCGGGTCGCCTCGGCGTCGACGAAGGCGTCGAGCACGCCGCGGTCCGACACCAACTCGGCCGCTGTGACGTCGGCTCGGGTTTCGTCGCCCGGCTCCATGACCCGTACGTCCAGCGCTTCGCAGACGTCGGCGAGTCTGCGGTAGACATCGCCGAGGGCATGCGTGACGGCACCGGCGGGCGGGGTCTTCAGGGCCACGGGCATGGGCGCTCCAGCACAGGAGGTTCACAGAAGGTCAAGAAGGCAAGGCTTACCTTACTTCACTCCGGATGGGGTGATCCATAAGGCGTCCGCAGCACCTGATCATGGAACCCCCACGTCAGGGTCACCCCACAGCCAATTGAAAAGTAAAGGAAGGCTAGCCTAAGCTCACGGCTTGTGACTGCGACCCAACGGGGCGCACCTACCGGTGTGCCCTTCCATGCCCTCAGACACCTCCCCCTGTTCCTCGCCGGACTGGGCGCCCTGGTGCTCTGCACCGCGCTCAGCCTCGCTCTCGGCGCCCGGTCGGTGCCCCTGTCCACGGTGGCCGACGCGCTGTTCGGCCACGCCCAGGGCCGGGACGCGCTCGTGGTGACCGGGCTGCGGCTGCCGCGTACCGTCATCGGCCTCGCGGTGGGGGCGGCGCTCGGGGTCGCAGGGGCCGTGGCGCAGGGCATCACCCGCAACCCGCTCGCGTCGCCGACCACCCTCGGCATCAACGCGGGCGCCGGCTTCGCGGTCGTCGTCGCGATCTTCGCACTGAAGCTCAACGACCCTGTGCAGTATGTGTGGTTCGCGTTCGCGGGTGCGGCGGGCGCCGCCGTGTTCGCGCAGGCGCTGGCCCGTCGCGCCGGGGACATCGATCCCGTACGGCTCGCGCTGGGCGGCACCGTGCTCCAACTGGTCCTGCTGTCCTGGACGTCGGCGGTGATGCTGCTGAACCAGCGCACCCTCGACGAGGCCCGCTTCTGGCTGGCCGGATCCCTGTCCGGCAGGCCCCTCGATGTGCTGTGGCCGGTGCTGCCGACGCTGCTGCTCGGTCTTGTGGTCGCCCTCGCCGTCTCCCCCGCGCTCAACGCCCTTGCCCTGGGCGACGATTCGGCCCAGGCGCTCGGTGTGCCGGTGGCCCGGATCCGGCTGGCCGGCGGTGTCGCAGTGGTTCTGCTCGCCGGGTCGGCGGTCGCCGTGGCCGGACCGGTCGCGTTCATCGGCCTCGCCGCACCCCATCTCGTACGTCCCCTACTCGGCGCCGACCACCGCTTGCTGGTCCCCGGCTGTCTGATCGCCGGACCGCTGCTGCTGCTCTCGGCGGACGTCCTCGGCCGGATGGTGATCCGCCCCTCGGAGCTGGAGGTCGGCATCGTGACGGCGTTCCTGGGCGCGCCCCTGCTGGCGCTGCTGGCCCGGAAGGTGGCCCGATGACCGCCGCCGTCGCAACCGTCCGTACGAAGTCCACGTCCCGAATGCGGGTGCGTCGCCGTGTCCTGGCGTTCGCCGCGTCCGCTCTCGTCACCCTGTTCGTGCTGCTCACCGTGTCCCTGACGACGGGTGAGATGCGGATGCCCGCGGCCACGGCGCTGCGTGCGCTGGTCGGGCTCGGGGATGCGGGGGACGTGCTGGTGGTGCAGCAGTTCCGGGCGCCCAGGGCGGTGGCGGCGATCGTCGCCGGTGCCGGTCTCGGGGCGGCGGGCTGTGTGCTGCAGCGGCTGTTCCGCAACCCCCTGGCATCTCCGGATGTCATGGGCGTGACAGGCGGAGCGTCGCTGGGTGCGGTGGCGCTGATCGCCGCCGGGGCCTCGCAGACGCTGATCCCGGTCGGGGCGCTGGGCGGGGGCCTGCTCTCAGCGCTGCTGCTGGGCGTGTTCGCCTGGCGGTCCGGAGTCGCCGTCACCCGGCTCGTTCTCACGGGGCTCGCCGTGCAGGCGGGACTGGCCGCCGCCGTGAACCTGATGATCGTGCGCTTCCCGGCGGAGCTCGCCGGGTCGGCGCTGCAGTGGACCACGGGCTCGGTGTACGGGCGGACCTGGACGGAGGTGTGGGGAGCAGCCGGCGCCATGGTGCTCGCGCTGGCCGCCGCCCTTCTGCTGCACCGCCGGCTGGCCGTGCTCGACCTCGGGGACGAGTCGGCGGGTGCCCTGGGCCTCGGGACGTCCGCCGCGCGCCTCCAACTCCTCTTCGTCGCCGTGGCGTTGGCGTCGCTTGCCGCCGCGCTCGCCGGTCCGGTGACCTTCGTGGCGCTCGCCGTGCCGCACATCGTGCGCTTCGTCACCGGCCCGCCGACGGCCGCGTCCCTGGGGCTGGCCGGTCTCACGGGGGCGGTGCTGCTGCTCGCCTCCGACCTGGTGGTGCAGCACCTGCTGCCGGTCGAGGGGCTGCCGGTGGGGGCGGTCACCGCCACGCTGGGCGCGCCCTGGCTGCTGGTGCTGATGCTCCGGCAGAGCTCACCCGTCCAGAAGAGCCACGCATGACCGGCGTCCCGGAACCACAGGAAGCGCATCAGGAGCCGCACATGACCACCGTCAACCAGCTCTCCACCGAGGGTCTCGATCTGCGCTACGACGACCGGCTCGTCGTCGGCGGGCTCGATCTGACGCTGCCGGGCGGCGCCGTCACCGCGATCGTGGGGCCCAACGCGTGTGGAAAGTCGACCCTGTTGCGTGGGCTGAGCCGGCTGCTCGCCCCGTCCGCCGGGACCGTCACACTGGACGGCGCGGACATCCACCGTATGTCCGCGCGGACGCTCGCCCGCCGGCTGGGGCTGCTGCCCCAGCAGCCGGTCACGCCCGAAGCGATCACCGTCGAGTCGCTCGTACGCCTGGGCCGTTATCCGCACCAGCGGCTGCTGAGCCCCTGGTCGGCGGCGGACCAGCGGGCGGTGGAGGATGCCTTGGAGCGCACCGGCACCACTGCCCTGCGCGACCAGCCGGTCGACCGGCTCTCCGGCGGTCAGCGTCAACGCGCCTGGATCGCGCTGGCGTTGGCCCAGGACACGGAACTGCTGCTGCTCGACGAACCGACCACCTTTCTCGACCTGCGGCACCAGCTCGACGTCCTCGACCTGGTCGCCGCCCTGCACACCGAGGCGGGCCGCACCGTGGTGATGGTGCTGCACGACCTCGGACAGGCAGCCCGCTACGCGGACCACATGGTGGTCCTCAAGGAGGGCCGCCTCGCCGCCGCCGGCGCCCCGGCCGACGTCCTCGACGCGGACCTGGTCAGGTCCGTGTTCGACGTGGACTGCCGGGTGATCCCCGACCCGGAGACCGGCACGCCGCTGGTCGTCCCGAAGAGCAGCGCGGTGCGGCATGCAGCCGCGTCCGCCTGACCCGCAACTCCCCTATCAGAAAGACCAACCCCCCATGTTGAAGCGCTCTCCCCTGCGCGGAATCGGCCGGCTGATCGCCGTGCTGCTCTCCGTCGTGCTCGGTACGGCCGTCCTGGCCGCCTGCGGCAGCGACAAGTCCGACGCCGCCGACACGGCGAAGGCCTCCGGCTCGGCTTCGGCCGGCTTCCCGCGGACCCTCAAGACCGTGATGGGCGACGTCAAGATCCCTTCGCAGCCGAAGCGGGTCGTGGTCCTCGACACCGGTGAGCTGGACGACGTCACCCTGCTCGGCATCGACCCGGTCGGCGCGGTCGCCCCGCACTTCAAGACCGAGGGCGGCTTCCCGACGTATCTGAAGGGCGAGTTGAGCGGCACCGCCGATGTCGGCCCGCTGCTGGAGCCCAACCTGGAGAAGATCGCCTCGCTGAAGCCCGATCTGATCCTGTCGTCGAAGGTCCGGCACGAGAAGGTCTACGACAAGCTCAGCGCCATCGCCCCGACCGTCTTCACTCAGACCACCGGCGGTGTGTGGAAGCAGAACCTGAAGGTGCACGCCGAGGCGCTGGGCCTGGAGAAGGAGGCGGCGGCGAAGCTCAAGGAGTACGAGACGCAGGCCAAGGCTCTGGGCGAGGCCATCAGGAAGAAGGACGGCGGCACCATGCCGACCGCGTCCGTGGTCCGCTTCATCGCCGGTCCGACCCGCCTCTACCAGTCCAACTCCTACAGCGGTGTCGTCCTGAACGACATCGGCTTCAAGCGGCCCAAGTCGCAGGTGTCGAACGACCCCGAGGTCACGATGAAGGACGTCAGCCCGGAGGAGATCGACCAGGCCGACGCAGATCTGGTCTTCGTCACCACCGCCGACACCCCGGACAAGACCCAGAAGAAGCAGGTGACGTCCAACCCGGTGTGGAAGTCCCTCCCGGCCGTCAAGAACGGCAAGGTCTACGAGGTCCCGGACGAGACCTGGATGTCCGGCATCGGCGTCCAGGCCGCGGAGCAGATGCTCAAGGACGTGGCGAAGGCCACCGGCGTGGAGCTCCCGAAGAAGTAACTCCCGCTCTTCAGGGGCGGGCCGCGACACCGACTTGCGCGCGGCCCGCCCCAACCCCCCACCCGCCAGCGGAAGTTGTTCATCAGCCATGCGCCTGTACCTGCTTGCCCTCAACCCGACCGACTCCGTCTCCGAGGGCTTTCTGCCCGCCGCCGCCCGGCTGGGACTGGAGGTCACCGTCCTCACCGACCAGCCCGACGCCCACCGCCGCTCCCACCCGGAGATCGAGGTCCTGGAGTGCGACGTCCGCGACCACCGTGCGGTCATCACCCGGATCTCGACGCACCACCGTCCCGACGCCGTCTTCACCAACAGCGACCACCTCCAGGCACAGGCCGCCCTGGCCGCCGCCTACTTCGGCCTGCCCGCCAAGGACTGGCGGGCCGCGCTGCGCACCAAGGACAAGGCGGAGATGCGGCGCCGGCTCGCCGCCGCCGGCGTGGACACGGTGTGGTCGGCGGAGCTCACGGAGCCGGTCGCGCCCGACGACGCGCCCTACCCGTGCGTCCTCAAGCCGCGCGAGGGCGTGGCCAGCGAGGACGTCGTCCTGGTCGACGACGCCGAGCAGCTCGTCACACACGCCAAGGAAATCCTTGAGCGTCGTCCCGGTGCCGTGCTGCTCGTCGAGGAGTACCTCCCGGGCGAGCTGTACACCCTGGAGACGCTCGGTGACGGGCGTGTCCGCCATGTGCTGGGCGGCTTCCACACCGAGTTGTCGCCGCCGCCGTTCTTCATCGAGGAGCGGCTCACCTTCGTCCCTGCCCATCCTGAACCGGTCGTCGCCCAGGTTCTCGCCCAACTGGACGCGCTGGGGGTCGGGTTCGGCGCCTGTCACACCGAGTTCGTGGTGCACGCGGGCCGGGCCAGGATCATCGAGGTCAACTACCGTGCCATCGGCGACCAGTGCGATCTGCTGCTGGCCCGGCTGCTGGAGATACCGCTCTTCGAGCTGATCCTCCGTGCCCATCTGGGCGAGCGTCTGCCCGCCGACCTGGGAGCCCGCCGCGACGGCGCGGCGCGGCTGGAGTACCCGTGCGCCGACCGCGCCGGGACCCTGACATCAGCCCCCGCTGCCGAGGAACTGACGCTCGACGGCGTTCATCTGACGTACCGTCCGCTACGGCCCGTGGGCGAGCGGCACGAGCTGCACCGCACCAATCGCGACTACCTCGGCGTCCTGCGGGCCGTCGGCACCGACCAGGCGACGGTGGACCGGGTGTCGGCCGAGTTCCTGGCCGCACAGCGCTGGGAGATCCAGCCGTGACCGCGCCGACTGTGACGGACACCTGCGAGGCGGAGCTGCTCACCCGCGTGCTCGGCGCCCTGCTGCGCGAGGACGTGGTCGGGCTGCGCAGCCGCAGCACACTCGTACACCGGCCGGACGGCGACTGGCTGCGGCTGCCCACCGCCGATGACGCCCTGCTGCTTCCCGTCTCCGAGGACGGCTACCAGTGCGAGTTCCGGGCCCGGCTGCCCCTGCTCGCCCGCGAGTCGGACGGTTCCGAGCTGACCTCGCATGAGACCGTGCTCGGCGCGCTGCGTGAACTCGCCGAGCCCGTGGACCGCGACGGCTTCGACGCGTTCGCCGAGGAGTGCCGTCAGACCCTGGACACGATGCGGCTGCACACGCGGACACGGGACGAGGTCGGCCGGCGGCTCACCGAACGGTACGGGGACGACCCGGCCGGGTGGACGGGGACGGCGTACGACACCCTTGCAGCCCGCCTCGACCACCCCGTCTACCCGACCGCCCGCGGCCGCTCCGGGCTCGCCGAGGACCAACTCCGGTCATACGCACCGGAGTTCCATCCCCGTTTCGCCCTGCGCTGGCTCGCCGTACCGCGCGACGCCGTGACCGTGACCGGCCCGCTGCCGGAGTTGTGGCCGACTCCCGCGCGGCTCGGTCTGCCCGAGGTGGAGCAGACCCATGTGGCGCTGCCCGTCCACCCGTTGACCGTGGGCGCGCCACTCGACGAGGCCCTGCGGACCACCGGTCTCGCGGGCCGTGCGCTGCTCGCCGAGCACGCGCACCTCGAAGTCGTGCCGACGCTCTCGATGCGCACGGTGGCGGTGGCCGCGGATCCGTCCCTGCACCTCAAACTCCCCCTGGCGACGGCCACGTTGGGCCTGCGCAACAAGCGCTCCATCAAGCCGGGCACACTCGTCGACGGCGCGGCGGGGCAGCGGCTGGTGGAGGCGGTGATCGCACGCGAGCCGCGCTTCCGGGACACGATCCTGCACGCCGACGAGACCACGTACGCGCACGCCGGGCACGAACTCCTCGCAGTCCTGTGCCGCCGCTTCCCGGCCGCCCTCGGGGACTCCGTCGTCGTACCGCTGGCCGCGCTCCTCGCCGAGGCACCCGGCGGGCGGCTGGTCCTCGACCACCTGGCCGACCGCTTCTACGACGGCGATCCGCTGGCCCTGCTGGATGCCTGTCTTACGCTGCTGTTCGACTGGCAGACCACGCTGTTCGGCTACGGCATCGCGCTGGAGTCGCATCAGCAGAATGTCTCGCTGGTGCTGGGTCCTGGCAGTCCCCGGTTGCTGTTCAAGGACAACGACGGGCCCCGCATCAACGCCGCACGGCTGGAGTCCGTACTGCCCGGGCCGTGGGGTTTCGACGACCCGCGGACGTTCACCGCCGGGGACGGGCCGGTAGCCGACGTGTTCGCCACCATCACGGTCCATCTGTGCGCGGGGGCCTACGCGTTCGGGCTCACCGAGCACCGGGACGCGCTGCTGGCGCTCGTACGCGAACGGCTCACGGAGGCCGTCGACCGGCTCGGTGGTGACGCGGGGGCGGTTCTGCGTGCGCATGTCCTTCAGGCGCCGCGGTTGCCGGTCAAGGCGATGGTCACGGCCGGCACGCTGCTCAGCAAGGAGCGCTCGGGAGCCGCGGACGTCAACAAGCACTACACGAGCGGCCCCAACTACCTGCTGTCCGGCGGGGGTTCGGCATGAGCACCGAGACTCTGCGGATGCCGGGTACGGCGTTCAGCCGCGGGCATGTGCAAGCGGTGGCGGGCTGCTACTTCGTGGCCTCCTTCGCGGCGCTCGGGCTGCCGCCGTATCTCACGCAGATCCTCCCGGAGCTGGGGGACCACGAAGCCCGCTGGGCAGGGGTGCTGTACGTCGTCCCGACCGTGTTCGGCGCGCTGGGCGCCCCGCTGTGGGGGCGGCTCGCCGACCGGCACGGCCGTAAACGGCTGCTGCTGCGCGCCCAGTTGGGACTGGCCGTGGCCTTCCTGCTCGCGGGCTGGGCGGACTCCCTGGCCACGTTCACCGTGGCGCTGGTGCTGCAGGGCATCCTGGGCGGCACGTTCGCCGCGTCCAACGGATACCTGGGCGCCGCCCTGGAGGGGCCTGCCCTGTCCAAGGCACTGACCTTGATGCAGGGCAGCGCGCGGGCCGCGCTGGTCGTCGCGCCGATAGTGGTCGGCTCGCTGTCGGGCTGGCTGTCCCCGCACCGTCAGTACGCCCTGCTCGCCGTACTGCCGCTCACCGCAGCCCTGTTGCTGGCGGCACTGCCTGAACCGGATTCCGGCGCGGAGGAGTTGGAGAGCGCCCCCGCGACGACCGCCGCGGACGAGCCGCCGCTGATCTCGCTCAAGGCCCTGTACGCCTTGGAGTTCGCCTTCGTGTTCTCCACCGTCATCTCCTTCCCCTACTTGATCGCCCTCGTCGACGACCGCCTCCCGGGCACGTCGCCGACTCTCTCCGGAGTGCTGTTCGCCCTCCCCCACCTGTGCTACCTGGTGTCGGCGCTCGCCGTGCACTCCGCCTTCCACAGCCGCCCCCGGACCGGGATCGCGCTCGGCTTCGCCTGCATCGCGCTCGGGCTCGCCGGGCACGGGGTCGCAGGTTCGCTGCCCGCGCTGATCGCCGTGCGGCTGCTGCTGGGCGCGGGCCTCACCCTCGGCCTGGTGTGCCTGTCGGTGCTGGCCGCCGACTGTGCCAAGGGCCGGGCGCCGGGCGGCATGTTCGGCTCGCTGGAGTTCTTCTCCAAGGCCGGCGCGGTCGCAGCCGGCCTGGCCGCGGCTGCGGGCAGCGCCCGCTTCGGCCCGGCCGCACCGGTGCTGACCGGCAGCGCGGCCGCCGCCGTCACCGTACTGGCCACTCTCCTCCCCCCGCTGACCCCCCGCACCCGCAGGAGCCGCTGATGCCCTCGCTGACCCGCCCCGAGACCTCGTCCGGGGGGACCCCCGTCTCGCTTCGCTCGCCCGGGAGTTCCGCCGCGCCCGCCGAACTCCCCTCCGCCGACGACGCGGTGGCCCACACGCTCCTCAACTGCCTGCTACGAGAGGTATCGGGACCCGAGCGCCAGTCGGTCGTCGCCGACGGCCGGCTGCTGCTGCGACTGCCGCGCCGCGGAGTGCTGCTGCGCGTCGCGCTGCGCCGCACCTCGCTGCTGGGCGCGCACCGGTTCACCGGCCCCGTGAGCGAACAGGGCGACGACGGCTGGTCGGAGGTGGACTGGCGGCGTCTGGCCGAGTACACGCACGACGAGCTGTCGCTGCGCACCGGCGTGCGCAACGAGGAGTTCCTGGAGCAGATCGCCTCCAGCCACGGCGCCATCTCCACCGCGCTCGCCGCCGGGCGCCCCGCCCGCATCCCCGACGACCGTCTCTCGGCCTACCTGGCCTCCGAGCAGTCGCTGCTGTTCGGGCACCGCTTCCACCCCACGCCCAAGGCCCGCACCGGCGATCCGCACGCCTGGTCCGCGTACGCGCCGGAGGTCGGCGCCTCCTTCCCGCTGCGGCACCTCGCCGTCCGCGCCGAACTGATCGCCGAGGAGTCCACGGACCCGTCGACGACCGCCCAGCTGGACGGAGTGCGCACGGACGTCCCGCAGGGCTACCGGCTGCTGCCCGCCCACCCCTGGCAGTACGAGACGCTCCGCACCCACCCGGCGCTGCGGGCCGCGCTCGACCGCGGCGACATCCTCGACCTGGGCCCGGGCGGACGCCCCTTCGCCGCCACCGCTTCGGTGCGCACGCTGTACGACGGGGAGACCTTCCTCAAGTTCAGCCTGAACGTCCGGATCACCAACTGCCTGCGCAAGAACAGCAGTTACGAGCTGTCCGGCGCCGTCGCCCTGACCCGCGCCCTGGCCCCGGCCTTCGCCGACCTGGCCGACCGCTTCCCCGGCAGCGCCGTGCTGCGCGAGCCCGCCTACCGCACGCTGGCCCTCCCCGGCCCGGACGGCACCCCCGACCGCGAGCTGTTCGAGGGCTTCGGTGTCATCGTCCGCGAGGGCCTGCCGCGCCGCCTCGCCCCGGGCACGGTTCCCCTCCTCGCGGCGGCCGTCGCCGACGAGTACCCGACCGGCGCGGCCCACATCTCCCGCCTCCTCGCCGGAGCGGACGTACGGACGACCCTCGCCTGGTGGTCCACCTACCTCGACCTGCTCGTCCCGCCCGTCCTGGCCGCCTACTTCGACCACGGTCTGGTCCTGGAACCCCACCTGCAGAACGTCCTGGTCTGCGTCGGCGCCGACGGCATGCCCGCCCAGGTCCTCTTCCGCGACCTGGAGGGCACCAAGCTGGTCCCCGAGCACCACGCCGACACCCTGGCCGCGCTGGAGCCCGAGGTCGCGGGCCCGATGACGTACGACGCACAGCGCGGCTGGGACCGGGTCGTGTACTGCCTGCTGGTCAACCACGTCGCCGAGCTGCTCGCCGCCCTCGCCGACCTGCATCCGCAGGCGGAGGCGGCCCTGTGGTCCCGGGTGCGCGCCACGCTCCGGAGGTACTCCGACCGCTACGGCTGCCCGCCGAGGCTGGCCGCCCTGCTCGCCGGGGTGCCACTGCCCGCCAAGGCCAACCTGCTGACCCGCTGGGAACGCAAGGCGGACCGGGAGGCCGGCTACGTCCGGCTGCCGTCCCCGCTCGCCGAGGACATCCTGCGCGACGCGAGCGGGAGCCCCCGATGACCGACCCGACGCCCGCCGTCCGCGACCGTGTCCTGTCCCTGTCGTCGGCCGAACTGCCCGCCTACGTCTACGACTTGGCGGCACTGCGCGCGCATGCCGCCGCCGTCCGGGCCGCCCTGCCCGAGCGGGTCGAGGTGTACTACGCCGCCAAGGCCAACCCGGAGCCGGAGATCCTCGGCGCGCTCGGCCCGTACGTCGACGGCTACGAGGTCTCCTCGGGCGGTGAACTCGCCCATGTGGCCAAGGCGGTGCCGGGCCGGCCGCTCGCCTTCGGCGGTCCCGGCAAGACGCCGGACGAGGTGCGGGCCGCGCTGGAGCTCGGCGTCGACCGGTTCCATGTGGAGAGCGGGTACGAGCTGCGCATGCTGGCCGAACTGGCGCGGACGTGCGCGCCGGGGCGGCGGGTGGCGGTGCTGGTGCGCGTGAATCTGCCGGTCGCGGACGGCTCCCTGGCGGGCAGTTCGCTGGCGATGGGGGGCCGCCCGACGCCGTTCGGCTTGGATCCGGTACAGGCCGTCGAGGCGGTCCGGGCTCTTGCCGACGGCACGTACCCGCATCTCGAACTGCGCGGCATTCACGCGCACTTGGCCAGTGGCCTTCAGGCGGCGGAGCAGCTGGCGGTGGCCGAGTCCGTCGTATCGTGGGCGACGGGTCTCGGTGTTCCGCTCGCCGAGGTGAACGTCGGCGGAGGCATGACCGTGGACTACACAGCCCCCGACCGCCGCTTCGACTGGGCCGCGTACGGCAACGGGCTCGCCCGCCTGACCCAGGCGCACCCCGGGCTGACCCTGCGCATCGAGCCGGGGCGGGCGCTGACGGCGTACTGCGGCTGGTACGCCACCGAGGTGCTGGACGTGAAGCACAGCCACGGCGAGGAGTTCGCGGTCGTCCGCGGCGGCACCCATCACCTCCGGACCCCGGCGACGAAGGGACACGACCAGCCCTGCACCGTGCTGAAGGTGGACGCCTGGCCGCACCCGTGGCCGCGGTCGTCCGCCGAGGACGACCGAAGGGAGATGGGGGTCCCCCCGGCCGAAGGCTGGGGGAAGGTCACAGTGGCCGGGCAGCTGTGCACCCCGAAGGACGTCCTGGCCCGCCAGGTGCCCGCACCCGGACTCAGGGCCGGCGACCGGGTGGTGTTCTCACTGGCAGGCGCCTACGCATGGAACATCTCCCACCACGAATTCCTGATGCACCCCCGGCCCGGTTTCCACTTCCTTCACCATTCAACCGGAGGGCTGTGACCACAACCCGGCACGGTCACCGGCACAGCCAAAGGGCCGCCCGTGAAAAGGGGCGGCCCTTTGGCTGTGCCAGGACGTTCGATGCAGCGTCGGCCTGCTAGAAGCCCGGCAGCCCGCCAGGAGTCCCCATGCGGGCGACCCGGCCCATCTGCGCGAGGTTGTTGAGGCGGTTCAGCTGCTGCAGCTGCTCGGACGGGCGCGGCACCTCTGACCTGCGCTCCGCCGGGATGCCGCTCTGGGCGAGTGCATCGAGCGTGGAGATCGGGTTGAGCTGGCTCGCATCCTTGTTCTGAATGGTCGCATCGGACGCGCACGCGAGCGGGGCGGCAAGGGCGGTGATTCCTGCGGCGAGACCAACGGCAGCGACGATACGTCGTGTTGAGATCATGCTCCCCACAACGGCACCGGGCCTCCGCCGGTCACGGCTCTGCCACGCCACTCACCCATCAGGGGCAGCGGTCCGGCTGCGGTCCGGCTGCGCTTGCCGAGGCTGCCGCGGCGGAGGAGTCTCGGAGGAAAGGCCCTTCGCGGCCCGCTCCTCAACGGGCCGCGGCCCTCGAGGGAGGTCATCATGGGCACCACGGCAACCCCCGCCTTCAATGCCGACACCCTGCGCCGGGGTGTCGAGGGACACACCGCGGCAGATCTTCTGTCGCTCTACGCCGACGACGCGCAAGTGCGCATCGTGGACCGCAACACGCAGCCCAGCAAGCCCAGGGTCCTGCACGGTCGCGACGAAATAGGCGCACTGTTCAACGACATCTACAACCGCGACATGACGCACAAAGTGGACCAGTGCATCATCCAGGGCGACCACGCCGCCTACAGCCAGTCCTGCCAGTACGCGGACGGGACACGCGTCCTGGCCGAGTCGATGATCACGCTGCGCAACGGCAAGATCGCCGAAGAGGTCCTGATCCAGGCATGGGACGAGTAGGAGGCAGAACCGGGAGGGTCCAGTTCACTTCCCACTTGACCTGGACCTTCTCGGCCCGTGCGGCCCTCGGGCGAGTACGTCCGGCCAAGCCTCGGCCCGCCACGGCACGACGGCTGGCATCCGTCGCCCTGCTGCGGTCGGTGCTCAGAGCGAGGCGGTCCCGCCCGCTTCCTGCTCCTCGGAAGCGGCGTGTCCTGCATCGGTGAGAGCGGCTCCCGACCGCCGTGGGGCTCGGTCAGCCTGAGGGCGGTCCGTGACTGGCGCTGAGGTGGAGCACCACCGAGGAGCGGCCCCGAAGAGTCGATGCCGTGCGCCTGGACCGCTGCCGCAAGACCGGCATCGAGTCGCGCCAGGTGGAACTTCGCCGCCACGACGACCGAGGAACTCGTCGGCGCACTGTGCGCGTTGTCGAGGGACCCCGACGTGCACGGCATCCTGCTGCAGCACCCGATGGGCGAACACATCGACGAGCGGGCCGCATTCGAGGCGATCGCCCCTGAGAAGGATGTCGACGGCGTCACCTTCGCGTCCTTCGCCACGATGAGCTTCGGCCTGCCGGGTTTCGTCTCGTGCACGTCGGGCGGGATCATGCGGCTGCCCGACGAGAACGACGTCGACGTGTCCGGGAAGCGATGACGTACTGCCACTCCCGTACCCGGGACCTGTCGTCGGTGGTCCGGGAGGCGGACATCGTGGGCGGCGTCGGTCCGATGACGATCGCCACGCTGCTGGAGCAGACCGTCGACGCCGCCGCCCGGCAGCTCGGCGTGTGATCAGCGCATCCAGGCGTTGTAGTCCATGACATCGCCGGCCTCGACGCCGTACTCGGGCTCCGCCTTGGTGAAGGTGGTCTCCAGGCCGAGTACGGCACCGGTGGACGGGTCCATGATCAGCATCCGGCGGGTGCCGGGAGCGTCGTACACATACGCCTGACCGCGCCGCCCGAGCCGGTCGGTCACCTGCCCGGCCTGCCGCAGCCCCTGGGTGTCCGCGAGGAGCCGTGCCACCGTCGCCGATTCGCGGGCACCGAGCGTCCAGTGGTCGAGCAACTCGGCTACGGCGTCGAGGAGTTCGGGAGTCGTGAGCTTGGTGTGGTAGGACGCGGCCTCCTGGAGGTAGGCACGCAGCCCGGCGACGTCGTGCGGCGGGGGCGACTCGGGCGGTGCGTCGCTCCAGCTCGGCGGATAGGTCTGCCTGGTGAGCACATGGCCGTCCTCGACCAGGTGCGGATCGCCACCGCCGTCGTCGAGGACGGGCCGGCCCGGGTGGCGCGGGTCGGTCGCCACCACGAGCTCGGTGTGGCTGCCGTCGGCCTTCCAGCGCACGACGCGCTCCGTCGGGAGCGTGATCGGAGGCTCCGAGTCGCTCATGCCGAGGCTCCAGGACTGCACGTGCGTGCCCTTGCGCAGCGGCGGCGCACCTTCGGCCGTGGCCTGGCGCTGTGCGCGGTCGGCCAGCGCGTCGAGGGGTACGGGGGTGGAGTCGGCCTGGACGACCAGGGGGCGCGGCGCGGCCACGGCCGGCGGCGTGCCGGGGCCGCTGACGACCAGGGTCAGCGTGACGGCGGTGACGACGGCCGTGGCGGCGAGCCCCCAGGCCAGCCGGGCGCGGTGAGCACGGACCGGGCCGCCGTTCGGGAGTCGCGCCCGCAGCCGGCGCAGCCGCGTGCGGCGGTCCGCGGGGCGCCCGTGCAGCAGTTCTTCAAGGCGCCGCTCGGCGCGGTGGTCCAGCGGTCCGTCGCCGTAGTGAGGGCCGTCGACCGGCACCGGGTCGGCGCGGCGCAGGAGTTCGAGTTCGTCAGCCATGGCCGTGTTCCTTCGCGGGGATCGCATCGGCGGAGGGCGGGGTGGGGCGCATGCGGTCTATCTCGGCTCTCAGCCGGCGCCGGGCGCGATGGAGCCGCATCGATGCGGCCCGGCTGCCGCAGCCGAGGGCGACGGCGACCTCGTCGACGCCCAGTTCCTCCCACGCCGTCAGGCGCAGCACCTCCTGGTCGGTCTCGGACAGGCGGGCCAGGGCGTCGTGCACCCAGGAGCCCGGGGTCTCCGCGTCGGGGCTCGCCACGATCTGCCGGCCGTGCGCGGTCTCGTCATTGCCCAGCCGGTCGACCAGCCGGCGGCGCCGCCCGTAGCCGCGTACCGCGTTCGCCAGGCAGTTGCGGGCCACGCCGTACAGCCAGGGCAGGGGGGACCCCGGCAGGTCGGCCCGGCGTCGCCAGGCGACCGTGAACACCTCCGCCACCACTTCCTCCACCTCGCTGGTCCGCCCGTCCAGTCGCCGCGCGACATAGCGGCTGACCGCCCAGTAGTGCTCGCGATAGGCAGCGGCGAAGATCTCGTCGTTGCTCATGTTCCGTTCGTGTCCGGCACCATCCGGATCGTCACACCCGTTTCCGTGATTCTCGTCGCGTCACCCGAGTGTGACCGGCGTACCCGGAGCGGACACAGGCGGGGCATGAGGCACCTCAAGTGGCTGACGACCACCGACCACAAGACGATCGGGACGCTCTATCTCGTCACGTCGTTCGCGTTCTTCCTGATCGGCGGCGTGATGGCTCTGCTCATGCGCGCCGAACTGGCCCGTCCGGGCCTGCAGATCATGTCGAACGAACAGTTCAACCAGGCGTTCACGATGCACGGCACGATCATGCTGCTGATGTTCGCGACGCCGCTGTTCGCCGGCTTCGCCAACTGGATCATGCCGCTGCAGATCGGCGCCCCGGATGTGGCCTTCCCGCGGCTGAACATGCTCGCCTACTGGCTCTATCTCTTCGGCTCGACGATCGCGGTGGGCGGCTTCCTCACCCCCTCGGGTGCGGCCGACTTCGGCTGGTTCGCCTACTCCCCGCTGTCGGACGCGGTCCGCTCGCCGGGTGTCGGCGCCGACCTGTGGATCATGGGTCTGGCCTTCTCCGGCTTCGGCACGATCCTCGGTGCGGTCAACTTCATCACCACCATCATCTGCATGCGCGCGCCGGGCATGACCATGTTCCGCATGCCGATCTTCGTGTGGAACGTGCTGCTTACCGGCGTTCTCGTACTCCTGGCATTCCCGGTACTGGCCGCCGCCCTGTTCGCGCTGGAGGCGGACCGTAAATTCGGTGCGCATGTCTTCGACGCGGCCAATGGCGGCGCCCTGCTGTGGCAGCACCTCTTCTGGTTCTTCGGCCATCCGGAGGTGTACATCATCGCGCTGCCGTTCTTCGGAATCATCAGCGAAGTGATCCCGGTGTTCTCCCGCAAGCCGATGTTCGGCTACATGGGCCTCATCGGCGCGACGATCGCCATCGCGGGTCTGTCCGTGACCGTGTGGGCCCACCACATGTACGTCACCGGCGGTGTACTGCTCCCGTTCTTCTCCTTCATGACGTTCCTCATCGCCGTACCGACGGGCGTGAAGTTCTTCAACTGGATCGGAACGATGTGGAAGGGGTCGTTGAGTTTCGAGACCCCGATGCTCTGGGCGACCGGCTTCCTGATCACGTTCGTCTTCGGCGGCCTGACCGGCGTGATGCTCGCCTCACCGCCATTGGACTTCCCGACCTCCGACACCTACTTCGTCGTCGCCCACTTCCATTACGTCATCTTCGGCACCGTCGTGTTCGCCATGTTCTCCGGATTCCATTTCTGGTGGCCCAAGTTCACGGGCAAGATGCTCGACGAACGCCTCGGTAAGATCACCTTCTGGACGCTGTTCATCGGCTTTCACGGCACCTTCCTGGTCCAGCACTGGCTGGGGGTGAACGGAATGCAGCGCCGGATTCCCGACTATCTGGCAGTGGAGGGCCTGACGACGCTCAACACGGTGTCGACGATCTTCTCGTTCCTCCTCGGGATGTCGTTCCTGCCCTTCTTCTACAACGTCTGGAAGACCGCGCAATACGGCGAGAAGGTCGAGGTCGACGATCCGTGGGGCTACGGCCGTTCCCTGGAGTGGGCGACCTCCTGTCCGCCCCCACGGCACAACTTCGTGGCGCTCCCCCAGATCCGCAGCGAATCCCCTGCTTTCGACCTGCACCATCCCGGATCCCCTGCCCCGGAAAGGGAGTTGACCGCGCCATGAGCAACGAGGACGCGCAGGTGCTCCTCAATGAGATCGAGGGGCACCTGCTGATCGCCGCCGCCCGCGAGGAGGGACGTACGGCCGCCGTGCGTTTCAGCGCCCCGTTCGACTGGCTGACGCAGGCTCAACGGGAGGATGTGGAGCGCCGGTTCGAGACGGAGTACCTCGCACTCGCCCGCGCCTCGTGGCAGCGCTCCGCGGAGCGTGCCCGCGAGTTGCGGGGCGAGTACGAGGAGGCCTACCGCGGACTGCGGCGCCGCCTGCTGGCCGGCTGGCTGCTGGCGTGCACCGCGGTCGCGGCCGTCGGCGTCCTGCTGTTGCCGATCGCCTGGGCCGGCGCTAGTTGAGCGTCCACTTCTGGTTGTCGCCTGTCCCGCAGGACCACAACACCATGGAGGTGCCGTTGGCAGTGGCCGCGTTGTAGGCGTCCAGGCACAGGCCCGCGTTGACGTTGGTGATGGTGCCGTCGCTGTTGACGGTCCACTTCTGGTTGTTCTGGCCGTTGCAGTCCCAGATGACGACCTTGGTGCCGTTGGTCGTGCCGAGGTTGTAGGCGTCCAGGCACTTGTTGCCGTACACCACGAGCTCCTTGCGGGAGGTGTACGTCCAGGCCTGGTTCTGGCCGCCGTTGCAGTCCCACAGCTCGGCCTGGGTGCCGTTGGTGATCGTGTTGTTGTAGATGTCCAGGCAGCGGCCCGACTGCTTGCCGACGACCTGGGCGCCGTTCGCGCCGGGCAGCGGCCGGACCGTGATCGAGTCGAGGGTCGGTGCCCCCGAGAAGGTGAGCGAGTTGGCCGAGCCCTTGGACAGGCCGACCTCGACGGAGACCGTGCCCGGGCTGGAGCCGGTCGGCGGGAAGGAGATGGTGGTGGCGCCCTGGCCGTTGACCTTGAGGGTGCCGGTGCGTGCCGTGGACGTGTTGTTCGTGTACGAGACGTCCACGACCTTGACGCCGGTGCTCCCGGCGACCACACCGGAGAAGCCGGAGGTGCCGGTGTACGTGCTGCTCGACGCCTCCGTCCCCCCGGTGACCGTCAGCATGACCGAGCCCCCGGCAGGAACACTGGTGGTGTAACTCGTGCCGTAGGAGCCGACATTGGCGCGGGCCCACAGGTCACGCACGGTCGCGGACGCGTTGGTCAGGCCGAGGTCGGACCAGCGGACGGTGATGTTCTGGGCGGAGGAGGTGCGGTTGAGGAGGGTCACGGCGCGGTTGCCGCTGCCGGCGAGCACCTTGCCGTAGACCTGCAGCCCGGTCGTGTCCTCGGCGACCTTGACTCCCTGGAGTCCGCGTGGGTCCTGGTCGACGGCGATGACCTCGGGGTTCTTCAGGATCCCGGCGGTCTCGGAGGTCATGGTGGACAGGTCGTTGCCGGCGAGGAGTGGTGCACCGGAGATGGCCCACAGGTTCATATGGGTGCGGTTCTGGGCGGCGGTGAAGCCGTCCATGCCGACCATCAGCATGTCCGGGTCGTTGTAGTAGCCGGTGTGCTGCGCGGTGGGGTGCAGGGTCTGGTCGAAGTTGGACAGCAGGTTTGTCATCGACGGCTTGTTGCCGTAGTAGATGATGTCCGTGCTGGTCCGCCACATCGGGGCCTGGCCCGGTGCCCAGTTCCAGGGGTTCTGCTTGCCCCAGTTGCAGATGGAGAGAGTGAGCGGGCGGCCGGTGGTGGCCGTCGCCTTCGTGACCGCGTCGCTGATCGACTGGTACGTCGTCGCCGCGTCGAGTCCCTCGGCGTCGCCGCCGCACCAGTCGACCTTGACGAAGTCGAAGCCCCACTTGGAGAACTGGAGCATGTCCTGGTCGTAGTGGCCCTCGCTGCCGGTGTTCGGGGCGGCGGGGCGGCCGGTCGGGAAGTAGTAGCCGCAGCCGTCCTTGCCGGCGTCGGTGTAGATGCCGGCCTTGAGGCCCTTGCTGTGGATGTAGTCGGCGATGGCGCTCATGCCGCCGGGCCACTCGCTGGTGTCGACGGTGATGTTGCCGGCACTGTCGCGGGTGCCCTGCCACCAGCCCTCGTCGATGTTGATGTACTTGTAGCCGGCCGCCGGCAGCCCCGCCGCGACGAACGCGTCGACCTGCTGCTTGATGACGTTGTAGTCGATCTTCGAGGCGAAGCTGTTCCAGGAGGCCCAGCCCATGGGGGCGGTGGGCACGGATATCTGACGGGTCGTCGCCGCCTGCGCAGGGCCGGGTGCCGCGAACAGGAGCGCGGCGGCCGCGGTGAGGGCGAGGGCGAGGAGACGTACGGCGGCGGCTCTGCAGCGGCGTACGAGACCTCTGTGGGTCGAGCGCGGAGGGGGGTACATGCGGCTCCGTAGGTGATGAGGGGGGAGGGCCCCGGCTTCCGTAGGGACAGGACACACAGGCAATCCATTCGATATCTCGAACAAGGATCGGTGAATCGAACGCATCGCGGGCCGAAAGTAGAGCCACAGGGAGCGTCAAGTCAACGGAAGTGACAAGCGTGAAGTGGCCTTTCTCGACGGGGTGTTCTCGCTCGGCGGCGCCCGGTGGCGCCATACTGGCCATCGTGCGCGTAGCGATCATGACGGCGGGATCCCGGGGTGACATCGCCCCGTACACCGGACTCGGACATGGGCTCTCCCGTGCCGGGCATGAGGTCACTCTGGTCACGCATGCCCGGTTCGAACCGCTGGTGGCAGGTTCGGGGGTCCGTTTCCATCCGCTGCCGGTGGACCCCCGGGCCGAGTTGGAGTCATCGCGGGGGCGCAGGCTGCATCGCAGTGCGTCCGGTGCGGGGAAGCTGGTGCGGGTGGTCGCGATGGCGCGGGCGCTGGTCGGGCGGATGACGGACGATCTCGTGGCGGCCGCCCGGTCGGCCGACATGCTGCTGCTGTCCGGCTCGGTGGGGCCGCTGGGGCGCACCATCGCCGAGGGCCTGTCCCTGCCGTATCTCGATGTGCCTCTTCAACCCCTTGCCCCCACAAGGGAGTTCGGGCCCCCGATGCTGGGGGCTCGCTCCCTCGGAGCCGTGGGCAACCGGATCGCCGGGCACGGGGTGGTTCTGGCCGTGGAGCAGGTCTTCGCGGGGGCACTGCCTGCCGTACGGGAGCGGCTGGGACTGCCTCGTGCGACTGCCGCCGCGGCATGGCGGGACCGAGACCGGACGGAGCGGCCGGTGCTGCACGGATTCAGCCCGCTGGTGGTGCCACGGCCGTACGACTGGCGGCCGGGTCTGGCCGTGACCGGATACTGGTGGCCGTACGACTCAGAGGCTCAACTCCCTTCCGTGCTGCAGGACTTCCTCGCCGCTGGACCGGCACCCGTGTACGTGGGCCTGGGCAGCGCGACCGTGCCCGACCCCGAGCGGCTCAGCATCTGCATCGTGCGCGCTCTGCGCCGGGCCGGGCTGCGCGGAGTGATCCAGCGCGGCTGGGCCGGCCTGGCGGCCTCCGGCGACGACATGCTGACCGTCGACGAGGTCCCGCACTCCGCGCTCTTCCCCCGCATGGCCGCCGTGGTCCACCACGCGGGCGCGGGCACGACGGCGGCGGGTCTGCGCGCCGGGGTGCCGGCCGTGCCGGTTCCGATCCAGTTCGACGAGGGCTTCTGGTCCGCCCGCCTGGTCGCCCTGGGCGTCGCCCCACGCACCCTGCCGCTGCGCCACCTCACCCCCGACACGCTGGCCACGGCGCTGATGCGGGCCACCCGAGACCCGGCGTTCGCGCGGCGCGCGGCGGAGCTGGGGGCGCGGATCCGGGACGAGGACGGGGTGGCTCCGGTGCTGGCCGCGGTGAACGGGACCGGCTGATCGCGCGCACGCCGCCCGGCACCCGCGCACCACGGCCGGCGGCCCCGACAGCGGCGCACCCCACTCAGTCGGTCGGCGCGTCCCACCCCGGCGGACGCAGAATCGCCAGCAGCTGCTGGACCAGTTCGTCCACCACCTCGTCGAGCGTCGCGTTCACCCATCCGGCACTCCAGTCGTGGAGCAGCCCGTTGACGCTGCCGATGAAGGCAGTGGCGGCGATGCGGTAGTCGCGCGGGGCGGCCTGTCCGTGGGCGGCGGCGGTGTCGGCCTCGGCGCAGATCAGGTCCACCCAGCGGGAGCGGCGGGCCAGGCGCTGTTCCTCCAGGCGCGGGCTCACGCCGATGATCTCGACGAAGGTGATCCTGATCCGGCGTGGATCGCCGGTGACGTTCGCGGCGTAGGCCCGGAAGATCGCGGTGACGCGCTCGGCGAGCGGGAGGCCCTGCGCCTCGGCGAACGCGGTCAGGACGGCCTCCTCGGCCCAGTCGTTGACCTGGAGATGCAGCGCGGCCAGTACATCCTCAAGGGTGCGGAACTCCTCGTAGAACTGGCGTGTCGACAGGCCCGCGGCCTCGCTCAGTGCCGCGACCGTGGTCGCGCGGTAGCCGGGATCGCCGCCGAAGAGTTCGAGCGCGGCGTCGAGGAATCTCCTGCGCCGCTCGGCCTGCCGTTCCGAGGCGGTCTTGCCGCCGTAGCGTCCGGTCGGCGCCCTGAGCCTTCCCGCCACTGAACCTCCCTTGTCGTCCGACCGCCAATTTTGTCGTGTACGCAGTCTTGTGGAGAAGGGCACCTCTTCCTTACTTTCCAGTAAGTAAGAATCTGAACGCGCTTGTTTTCAGATTTGGCTTCGTTCCCATCCCCTCAGAGGAGAGAGCAGTCATGCCTGCCTTCAGACCCAGGCACCTTTGCTCCGTGGCCGCCGCCCTCGTCCTGACCATCACCGCTCCGGCCACCGCGGCCACCGCGGACTCGTCCGCGGCGCTGCGCGAGGTGCTGTTCGTCGGCAACAACTGGGACGGCACCGCAACCGTCCTGAAGTCCTCCGGCGACTTCGCCAAGGTCGGCGAGATCAACGTCGTTCCCGACAAGGCGGCGCGGATCGCCGAGATCAATGCCGACCCGATCAAGTGGATCTACTACACGGCGATCCGCAACGAGGTCGGGCAGGGCCACGACCAGTACGTCGACGACATGTACTCCACCCCTGACGGCAGGTCCGTGGTCGTCTCCCGCCCCAGCTTCGCCGACGTCGTCTCGATCGACCTGGCCACCGACAGGATCAACTGGCGTTTCCCGGTGGCCGGTTACCGCGCCGACCACATGGCTGTCTCCCCCGACGGCACCAAGGTCGCGGTCTCGGCGTCCACCGCGAACAAGGTGCAGGTCCTCGACATCAACACCGGCAAGGAACTGGGCGAGTTCGGTACCGGCGACAAGCCCCACGAGAACGTCTTCACCAACGGCGGCAAGTACATCTGGAACATGGCGATCGGCGAGGTCACCACCTCCCTGGACGACCCGTCGATGGACTGGACGAAGGGCGACCGGCACATCACGGTCGTCGACGCCACGACGTACAAGACGGTCAAGGTCATCGACATGCGCGACCGGCTGGACGCGATCGGCCTCACCAACTTCTCCGACGCGGTGCGGCCTGCCGCGTTCACGCCCGACTGGTCGAAGATGTACTTCCAGGTGTCGTTCTTCAACGGTTTCCTGGAGTACGACATCGCCGCCGACAAGATCACCCGGGTGAAGACGCTGCCGGAGAACCCGGCGACCAGCACCGACCGCACCACCTGGCTGCTGGACTCGCGCCACCACGGCATCTCGATGAGCCCCGACGGCACCAAGCTGTGCGTGGCCGGAACGATGGACAACTACGCGACCGTCGTCGACCGCGCCACCCTCCAGGAGGGTCCGCTGGTCACCGCCTCCAAGCCCTACTGGGCCACGGTCAGCGGCGACGGCAAGGACTGCATCATCTCCGAGAGCGGCGCCGACCAGGTCACGGCGATCGACTTCGCGACCGGGCAGAAGGTCACATCCGTGCCGGTCGGGGACCATCCGCAGCGGGTGCGACTGGGGCATGTGGAGGCGAACTGGTCGGGTACGTCCGGCAGTTGAGTTCCCCGGCACAGAGCCTCGGGCGGGCGTGACGGAGAAGGTCTCCGGATCGGCCCGCCCGAGTGCCCTCCGTCAGAAGTGCGCCGCCGCCCAGGCCGCCAGCTCGGACTTCGCCGCACCGAGCAGGCTCGCCGACGGTGCCGTCGCCCCGTTGGTCACCAGCGCATAGTGCAGGACACCGGAGTCCGAGTCGGTGAGCAGGAGGCGCCTGCTGCCCGTGCCGCCCGGTTCGGGGGCGGCCGCCACCGGTGTCGACGTCGAGTACGCCGGCGGGCCGTACACCGTGCCGAGGTCGGAGACCACGGTGGTCGCCGACCTCGGGAAGGAGGCGGGCAGATGCAGTTCGGTGGGAGCCGAGCCGCTGCCCGACTTCCACACCAGCAGCCCGTACTGGCCGGAGCCGACCAGCTGGGACACGTTCGGCAGCGAACTCGGCACCGGATTCCAGGTCAGGGTCGTCGAGCCATCGCGTGAGCGGTCCTCGTAGGTGAAGGCGAGCGTCGTACCGGCCGTCGCGCTCGGGTAGACGCGGTCGAGGAGCCGGGCGTCCTGACGGAGTGTCACCGCGCCCGAGTCGTCCAGCTTCACGGCTGAGAGGTCCTCGTCGTTCCAGGCGTCGCCGGAGGTCTGGACCTTGTCGGGGTTGTCGTTCATCAGCTCGTGGTGGCGGCCGTTGTAGATGTCCCACTGCCACTGGTTGCCGGAGAGCACCGGGCCTGAGCCTGCCGGGTTGGACCACCAACTGGAGCCGGGCAGACGGGAGTCGAGGGCCTGGTACATCGCCTTGTCGACCGTCGGTGCCTTGCCCGACACCGTTCCCGACAGCGGATGGCCGAACTCACTGACCACTGCGGCCGTCCCGGCGGCCGACGCCCGGTCGCGGATCGTCCCGAAGTCCGTCGAGTACTGCCCGTCGGACGCATTGCCCCACATCAGGACCCCGGAGATGGCCTTCTGGTCGTAGAAGTGGGTGTTGAACACGTAACGCGGGCCGAGCGTTCCGGCATCCAACAGCCCGCCCTCCTGCTTCTGGGAGTCGATGTTGGCGTTCCAGAAGAGGTTCGGTTCGACGAAGGCGGGCTTGTCCTGCCAGCCGGCCGCGTCCATCCGGGCCCGGAACTTCTGCAAGAAGGGCCACAGCAGGTTCTGCTCCCAACTGCGGCTGGTCTGGCCGGAGTCGTAGCTGCCGGCATACGGCTCGTTGTAGGGATCGAAGCCGACGACACCCGTGAACTCCGCGTCGCTCAGGTGCTGTTCGACGTACGCCATGGTCTTCTGTGCGGTGTCGAGGAAGGCGTCCTGCAGGCCGTAGTTGTTGTGCCAGAAGTCGTACTGCGCCTTGGTCACGGCCTGGTTCTGGGTGATGTTCTGGCCCCAGAAGAGGCAGATCCCGCAGGACTCCGTCGGGTAACTCCCCAGGGCCACGGCCCACTTGGGTGCTCCGTCGCCCGTGTACCAGCTGCCGGTGTTGAAGAGGTGGCGGGAGTAGAGGTCCTGGTGGAAGTCGGGGTAGACGCGGATGCCTGCGTCGAGGAACGCACGCATCTGGTCGGTGACGGCGGCGAGGTAGGTGGTGTCGACCCTGCCGCGGGTGGGTTCGGCGTGCGCCCAGGAGAGCAGGAAGCGGACCGAGTTGCCGCCGCCGAGGGCGCGCAGCGCGGTCGCGGACTTCTTGGCGTCGGCGACCGAGGCGAAGGGCAGTCCGCCGTTCTCCTCCAGCTTGGTCTCGCCGGAGACGTTGTAGCCGCGCAGCACGACCTCGCGGCCGTTGCCGTCGACGAATCTGCCGTTCTGCACGGTCAGGGGTGATTCATCGAACCAGAGGGAGTCGGGAAGGGTCGCGGCGGTGGCGGACGGCGCACCCGCCACCGTCAGAGATCCGAAGAGGACAACCAGCACAAGGAGCAGACGTGTCCGGATATTCGGCATGTTCACTACAGTCCGGTGATGTCCTGACACCGTCAATACTTCTGACTCTTGAGTAAGTATCGGGATTTTGGCTGTACCCCTTCCCGGCCGACCCCCACCGGGTCCGCCCGGACGTCGGCGCCGTGGTCCGGGCCCCGCTCGACCTTGAAAACGGATTAACGCTCAACCAATGAGCCATCTGCCCTCGCCCCCTCCCGGAACCGGTCATAGAGTGACGTACATCACGTCCGTGATCCTGGGAGGGCACATGACCCATATCTCGGTGAAGGTGGACGGCACGACGTACGAGGACGACGTGGAACCCCGTCTCCTCCTGGTCCACTATCTGCGCGACCGCCTCGGCCTGTCCGGCACCCCCATCGGCTGCGACACCTCAAACTGCGGGGCCTGCACGGTCGAGCTGGACGGCGTCAGCGTCAAGAGCTGCTCCGTGCTCGCCGTCCAGGCGGACGGAGGTGAGGTGACGACGGTCGAGGGGCTGGCCCGGGACGGGGAGCTGACCGCGCTCCAGCGTGCCTTCCACGAGAAGCACGCCCTGCAGTGCGGGTACTGCACGCCGGGGATGCTGATGGCCGCACGTGATCTGCTGCGCGAGCACCCGCACCCCACCACGGACGAGATCCGCCACGCCCTCGAGGGCAATCTCTGCCGCTGCACCGGCTACCAGAACATCGTGCGGGCCGTACAGGCCGCCTCCGAACAGGAGGTCCCGGCATGACCGACCAGATCGTGGAAGGCGAGGTCGGCCGGGCCCGGCTTCGCAAGGAGGACGCCCGCCTGATCACCGGGCAGACCAACTGGACGGACAACATCAGCGTCAACGGGCTGCTCCACATGTCGATCCTGCGCAGCCCGATGGCCCACGCCCGCATCGGGCGCATCGACGTCTCACCGGCTCTGGCACGCCCCGGTGTCGTCGCCGCGTTCAGCGGCAGCGACCTGGCCGACGGACTGGGCTCGCTCCCCTGCGCCTGGCCGGTGACCGAGGACATCGTGCTGCCCGACCACCCGCCGATCGCCGTCGACGAGGTGCGGTACGCGGGCGACCCGGTGGCCGTGGTGGTGGCCCGCGACCGGTACGCGGCCGCCGACGCCCTGGAGGCGATCGAGGTCGACTACGAGCCCCTGCCCCCGGTCCTGGACCTGGAGGCCGCGCTCGCCGAGGACTCCCCGCTGGTCCACTCCGACAAGGGCACCAATCGCTGCTACGTCTGGCCGCTGAAGACCGGCGAGGACTTCGACTCCGTACGGCAGCGCGCCGAGGTGACACTGAAGCGCCGCTACCACCAGCAGCGGCTCATCCCCAACGCGATGGAGCCGCGCGCGGTCGTGGTCACCCCGCTCCCCGCGTCCGGCGAGTACACCCTCTACTCCGCCACGCAGATCCCGCACGTCCTACGGGTCATGATGTCGCTGGTCACGGGCATTCCCGAGCACAAACTGCGGGTGATCGCCCCCGACGTGGGCGGCGGCTTCGGCTCCAAGCTCAATGTGTGCGGCGAGGACGCCGTCGCGCTCGCGGTGGCGCGGCGCATCGGCCGCCCCGTGAAGTGGACCGAGTCCCGCTCCGAGGGCTACCTGGCCACCCACCACGGTCGCGGCATGATCCAGGACATCGAGATCGCCGCCACCCGCGAGGGCAAGGTCCTCGGCCTCAAGGTGGACCTGCTGGCGGACATGGGCGCGTACCTGATGCTCGTCACCCCGGGCGTTCCGATCCTGGGCGCCTTCATGTATCCGGCGATCTACAAGATGGACGCCTACGACTTCACCTGCACCGGTGTCTTCACGACCCGGACGCCCACCGACGCCTACCGCGGTGCCGGGCGCCCGGAGGCGACGTTCGCCATCGAACGGATCATGGACGAGCTGGCCGTCGAACTCGGCCTGGATCCGGTGGAGTTGAGGCGCCGCAACTGGATCCGGCACGAGGAGTTCCCGTACACGAGCATCGCGGGTCTGACGTACGACAGCGGCAACTACGAGGCCGCGACCGAGAAGGCCCTCGGGCTGTTCGACTACGACAAGCTGCGCGCCGAGCAGGCGGACCGCAATCACAGGGGAGATACCGTACGCCTGGGCATCGGCGTGTCGACGTACACCGAGATGTGCGGGCTCGCGCCCAGCCGGGTGCTGCGGGACCTGCGCTACGGGGCCGGCGGCTGGGAGGCGGCGACGATCCGGATGCTGCCGACCGGCAAGGTCGAGGTGGTCACCGGCACCAGCCCGCACGGGCAGGGCCATGTGACCTGTTGGAGCCAGATCGCCGCCGATGTGCTGGGCGTGCCGTTCGAGGACGTCGAGGTGGTGCACGGCGACACCAAGGCTGCCCCGCAGGGCATGGACACGTACGGGTCGCGGTCGCTCGTCGTGGGCGGGACGGCCGTGCATCACGCGGCGGTGAAGGTGGTCGAGAAGGCGCGGAAGGTGGCCGCGCATCTGCTCGAAGCGAGCGAGAACGACCTGGAGTTCACGAACGGCGTGTTCTCCGTCAAGGGCTCCCCGGATGCCCGCAGGACGATCCAGGAGGTCGCCTTCGAGACGTTCTCCTCACACGACCTGCCCGACGGCATGGAGCCCACCATCAACGCCGAGCACCTGGTCGACCCGGACAACTTCTCCTACCCGCACGGCACCCATCTGTGCGCGGTCGAGGTCGACACCGAGACCGGGCAGACGCACATCCGCTCCTACGTCTGCGTCGACGACGTCGGCAAGGTCGTCAACCCGATGATCGTCGAGGGGCAGGTGCACGGCGGTATCGCGCAGGGCATCGCGCAGGCCCTGTACGAGGAGGCCGTGTACGACGACGACGGCAACCTGGTCTCCGGCACCATGGCCGACTACCTCGTGCCGTCGGCGGCGGACCTGCCCGACTTCGTCACCGAGCGGACGGAGACACCGGCCACCTCGAATCCCCTGGGCGTCAAGGGGGTCGGTGAGGCGGGCACGATCGCGTCCACGCCCGCCGTCGTCAACGCGATCGTGGACGCGCTGCGGCCCCTGGGCGTACAGGACATCCGCATGCCCTGCACACCCGAGCGGGTCTGGCGAGCGGTTCGGTCCGCGAAGGAGGCCCGGTCATGATTCCTCCTGCATTCGACTACGCCCGGCCCGCAAGCGTCGACGAGGCGGTGCGCGCCCTCGCCGACGCGGGCGAGGACGCGAAGGTGCTGGCCGGCGGGCAGAGCCTGCTGCCGCTGCTGAGGCTGCGGCTGGCCTTTCCCGAGCTGGTCGTGGACGTCGGCCGCATCCCCGAGCTGCGCGGGGTGCGCGAGGACGGCGACACGCTCGTCATCGGCGCGATGACCACCCACCACGACGTCATCCACGATCCGCTGGTCCGCCGGCACGCGGGCCTGCTGGCGTCCGCCACGGCGACCGTCGCGGATCCCGCCGTACGGCACCGGGGCACCCTGGGCGGCTCCCTCGCGCACGCCGATCCGGCCGGGGACCTGCCCGCGGTGGTGCTGGCGCTGAACGGCGAGCTCGTGGCGCAGGGGCCGCGGGGGCGGCGCACGCTGCCCGCCCGTGACTTCTTCGTGGACTATCTGCAGTCGGCGCTCGAACCCGACGAGCTCCTGGTGGAGGTGCGGGTGCCGAAGGCGGACGGCTGGGGCTTCCACTACGAGAAGTTCCACCGGGTGGCACAGGCCTGGGCGACGGTCGGCGTGGCCGCGCTGGTGCGGCGCGACGACGGGCACATCGCCGAGGCGCGGGTCGGCCTGACCAACATGGGCTCGACGCCGCTGCGCGCCTCGGCGACCGAGCAGGCCCTGTCCGGTGCCGGTGACGCTCAGGCCGTGGCACGGGCCGCCGAGTCCGCTGCCGAGGGGACCCGGCCGTCGCAGGACACCTCCGCCTCGCCCGAGTACCGGGAGTACCTGGCGCGGGTGCTCACCAGGCGGGCGGTTCTGGCCGCCGCCGGAATGGGGTGAGGACAGATCACGCACAGGCAGGACCCGATCGCGGACAGGCGCGACCCGATCGCGGACATCTCCGGCCCGGAGCAGGTGCGGGCCCGCCTGGAGGAGACGGGGTACCTCGTCGACGACGGGCTGGCCACCGCCTGTTTCCTGGCCCTGCGGCTGCACCGGCCGATCTTCTGCGAGGGTGACGCGGGCGTCGGCAAGACGGCGCTCGCGTCCGCTCTCGCCGAGGCGCTGGACGCTCCGCTGATCCGCTTGCAGTGCCATGAGGGCATCGATGCCTCGCAGGCGCTGTACGACTGGGACTTCCCGCGTCAGCTGCTGCATCTGCGCGCCGCCGAGGCGGCCGGGGTCAAGGACGCCGACCGGCTGGAGGGTGAGCTGTACGACCGTCGCTTCCTGGTCGCCCGGCCGCTGCTCAAGGCCCTGGAGACACAGCCGTCGGTGCTGCTGGTGGACGAGATCGACCGCGCGGACGACGAGTTCGAGGCGTTTCTGCTGGAGCTGCTGTCGGAGTTCTCGGTCACCATCCCGGAGCTGGGCACGCTGCGGGCCGAGGTGCCGCCCGTGGTCGTCCTGACCTCCAACCGCACCCGTGAGGTGCACGACGCGCTGAAGCGGCGGTGCCTGTACCACTGGTTCGACCATCCGGGCTTCGCCCGTGAACTGGCCATCGTGCGGCGGCGGTTGCCTGCCGTCTCGGCCCGGCTGGCGGAACAGGTGACCGCGCTGGTGCAGGCGCTGCGCTCCCAGGACCTGCTGAAGCCGCCAGGCGTAGCCGAGACGATCGACTGGGCCCAAGCCCTGGACACACTGGGCGCGAACGAGGTGGACGCGGAGCTGGCGGTGGCGACCTTGGGTTCGGTGCTGAAGTACCGGGAGGACGCGGAGCGGGCGCGCGGGCTCGATCTGGCGGCGGTCCTCGCGGCCCGGGGGACGTGAGCGGCGTGGGCGTCCCGGTGTCCGAGAACGGTGGTCCGCCCGGACCGCCCCGTGCCGACGCCGCCCTCCTCGGCTTCGCCCGTGCCCTGCGGGCGGCCGGCGTGGACGCGAGTGCCGAGCGGGTGCACGCGTTTCTGCGGGCGGTGCACGAGCTGCGGGCCGGGATGCGGGCGGACGTGTACTGGGCGGGGCGGCTGACACTGTGCGGGGGGCGGGACGACCTGGAGCGCTACGAGCGGGTGTTCACCGCCTATTTCGGCGGCGCTGCGCCCGCCGGGCGGACCGTGACCGTCCCTCCCCCGCCGCGGCTGCGGTTGGTCGCACGGGCCGGTCCGATGCCCCGTACGGTCGCTCGCGACGAGCAGCACCGGGCCCGGCCGGCGGCGGCCCTCGCGAGCTCCGCCGAGGTCCTGCGCCACCGCGACATCGCCGAGCTGGACTCCGCCGGGCGCGAGCAACTGCGCCGGCTGCTGGCCGCGTTGGCGCTGCGCGGCGAGGTGCGGCGCAGCGCGCGACGGCGGCCGGCCCGGCGCGGGGAGGTCGATCCGCACCGGACGGTACGGGAGTTGCTACGGCGCGGCGGGGAGCCGGCGCGGCTGCGGCGGCACGCCCGGGCCGACCGCCCGCGGCGGGTGGTGCTGCTCGTGGATGTGAGCGGTTCGATGGCGCCGTATGCCGATGCGTTGCTGCGGTTCGCGCACGCGGCGGCCCGCGGGAGCCATACGGAGGTGTTCACGATCGGCACCCGGCTGACCCGGGTGACCCGCGAACTGTCGCACCGTGACCCGGACTTGGCGATGGCCGCGCTCGCGGCGGCCGTGCCGGACTGGCGCGGTGGCACCCGGCTCGGGGAGCTGCTGCGCGCGTTCCTGGACCGCTGGGGGCAGCGGGGCATGGCGCGCGGGGCAGTCGTGGTGGTGCTGTCCGACGGGTGGGAGCGTGGCGATCCGGAGCTGCTCGGCGCCCAGATGCGCCGACTGCACCGGCTGGCGCACCGGGTGATCTGGGCCAATCCCCGCAAGGCACGCCCCGGTTACGCACCCCTGGCCGCCGGGATGGCGGCGGCGCTGCCGAGCGTGGACGCGTTCGTCGAGGGGCACAGCCTGGCGGCGCTGGAGCGTCTGGCGGCGGTGGTGCGGGGCGCCGAGGTGGCCTTCGTGGAAGGAGCGGATCGTGCGTGAGATTCTGCCGACGCTGAGCGAGTGGTACGCGGCCCGGGTCCCGTTCGGCCTGGCCACCGTGGTCGCCGTGAGCCGCAGCGCACCGCGCGATCCCGGTGCGGCCATGGCGGTGGGCCCCGGCGACGAGGCCGTGGGGAGTGTGTCCGGCGGTTGCGTCGAGGGTGCGGTGTTCGAGCTCGCCAAGGAGGTCGTCGAGAGCGGCGAGGCACGCCTGGAGACGTTCGGGTACAGCGACGAGGACGCGTTCGCGGTCGGGCTCACCTGCGGCGGCGAGATCACCCTGCTCGTCCGGCCGGTCACGGCGGAGACCGACCCGGGCTTCGCCGCAGTCGCGGAGTCCGTCGCCGCGGGCCGCCCGGTGACCGTGGCGACGGTGACGGACGGGCCGGCGACGGTCGGGGCCACCCTGGCCGTTTGGCCGGACGAGGTGTCCGGCACGCTGGGCTCCACCGGTCTGGACGTCGCCGTCACCGCCGACGCACGCGGCGAACTCGCCCTCGGTGCCACGGGGTTGCGCCACTACGGCCCGCACGGCGAGCGCCGCGAGGACACGGTCACCGTCTTCCTGCACTCCTTCGCCCCGCCGCCGCGGATGCTGGTCTTCGGCGCGATCGACTACGCGGCCGCGGTCGCCCGTATCGGAAGCTTCCTCGGCTACCGGGTCACCGTGTGCGACGCGCGCCCGGTGTTCGCCACGCCCAAACGCTTCCCGGACGCCGTCGAGGTGGTCGTCGACTGGCCGCACCGCTACCTCAGGAGCACCGAGACCGACGAGCGCACGGTGGTCTGCGTCCTCACCCACGACCCCAAGTTCGACGTGCCGCTGCTGGAGGAGGCGCTGCGCCGGCCGGCGGCCTACATCGGTGCCATGGGCAGCCGCCGTACGCACGACGAACGGATGAAACGCCTGGTCGAAGCGGGGCTCACGGAGGCCGAGCTCGCCCGGCTGCGCTCGCCGGTCGGGCTCGACCTCGGCGCCCGTACGCCCGAGGAGGTCGCCGTGTCCGTCGCCGCCGAGATCGTCGCCCTGCGGTGGGGCGGCAGCGGCGCCCCGCTGACGGCCACCGGAGGGGCCATCCATCCGTCGCCGTAACGCCCGTTGGAGGAAGTCATGGAGCTGCACCACGAGTTCACCGTGCCCGTGCCCGTCGACGACGCCTGGCAGACCCTTCTGGACATCGAGCGGATCGCACCCTGCATGCCCGGGGCGACGGTCGAGGAGTACGACGGCAAGACCGTCACCGGCTCGGTGAAGGTCAAGGTGGGTCCGATCACCGTGACGTACAAGGGCACCGCCGTCTTCGAGGAGCAGGACGACAGCGCGCACCGCATGGTGCTGATCGCCAGCGGCCGGGAGACCCGCGGCCAGGGCACCGCACGCGCCACGGTGACGGGCAGCCTGACCGGGCGCGACGGCGGTACGGCGGTGTCGGTGCGGACCGATCTGACGGTGACCGGGCGTCCGGCGCAGTTCGGGCGCGGGGTGATGGCGGAGGTGGGCGACCGGCTCGTGGGCCAGTTCGCCCAGTGTCTGTCGGAGCGGCTCGTGGAGCCTGCCGGGGCGGTGGCTGAGCCGCCGGAGGAGACCGAGCCCCTCGACCTGTTCCGTACGGCCGGGGTGCCGGTGGCCAAACGGGCGGCGGTGGCGCTCGCGGCGGCAGTCGTGGTGGCGGTGGTGTTCGCGCGGGTGCGGCGGTGGCGGCGGGGCTGAACCGCCGCGGGGCCGGTCTCCTTCAGGCTCCGTTTCTGCGGTGGTCGTCGAGGATCGCCTCCAGGTGCTTCAGCGCTGCCGTGACCCGCGCCGGATGCTCAAGGAAGAAGGGATCGTCGGGTACCGGGAGCGATCCCGCGAGGGCCCAGCCGCGGCCCCGGGCCCAGCTCGCGTCGTCGGCGCCGACCGCCTCGCGGAAGACGTCGCGTGCCCGTGCGGGCAGGAACTTCCAGGCGGGCACCAGGTCCACGGCGGGGTCGGCCACGGCCAGCGTGCCGAAGTCGATGACGGCGCTCAGCCGGCCGTTCCGGGCCAGGAGGTTGCCCGCGTCGAGGTCGCCGTGGATCCACACCGGCGGCCTGTCCCAGGCGGGGGCGGCGAGGGCCGCCTCCCACACCTCGGTCACCGCGTCGACATCGACGAGTCCCGCCTTCTTCAGTGCCTCCAGTTTGGGCCGGACGCGGGCCTCGGCGGCCAGGGAGTCACGCGCATCGCCCAACGGCACACCGCGGAAGGCGTTGCTCTGCTCGGGGCCGGGGCCGCCGGCCGGGTCGGCGGCCTGCAGGGCGGTGATGAACTCGGCGAGGTCGAGGGCGGCCCCGACCGGATCGGCCAGCCCCTCGGTGGTCGCCGTCTCGCCGTCCAGCCACCGGTAGACGGACCACGGGTAGGGGTAGCCCTCGCCGGGCTCGCCCATCGCGAGGGGTTCGGACACGGCCAGCGGGAGGTACGGGGCGAGGCGGGGCAGCCAGCGGTGCTCGCGCTCCACCTGGCCGACCCAGTGGGCGTAGCGCGGCAGGCGTACGGACATCTCGTCGCCGAGCCGGAAGGTGGCGTTGTCCATGCCGGACTGCGGCACCGGGGTGACGGGCAGGTGGGCCCATTGCGGGAACTGGGCAACGAGCAGGCGGCGTACGAGAGTTGGGTCGATCAGCACACCGTCCATCTCAGCGGGGCGATGCCCGGACGTCCAACGAATTTGGGGGTGTGGGACGGGTGGTGAGGGGTAGCCCCGCCCTACGGGGTATGCACGCCCCCGCGGCACAGCACCTCTGCGGGAAGGAGGTCCGTGACAGCGCACACTCGCAGCGCCCGGGCCGCTCGCAGCAGCATGGAGCGGCCCGGATCCTGTGTTGTCACGCCGGTCCCGGACCTGTCAGCCGGTGCAGCTGTACGTCCGTGAGCAGTCCGTCGGCCACGGTGGCCGTCATATAGGTGCAGTGGGGCTGGCGGCGGCGGTCGGTCGGGGAACCGGGGTTGAGCAGGCGCAGGCCGCCGGGGGCGGTCGTGTCCCACGGGATGTGGCTGTGTCCGAAGACCAGTACGTCGAGGTCGGGGAACCGGGCGGCACAGCGCGCCTCCCGGCCCTGCGCCGGGCCCGTCTCGTGCACGACCCCGAAGCGCACCCCGCCGAGCTCGGCATACGCCACTTCGGGCAGCCGGGCCCGCAGCGCGGGCCCGTCGTTGTTGCCGTACACCCCGACGAGCCTGCGGCAGCGGGCCTCGAGCAGGTCGAGGGTGTCCGTGTCGACCCAGTCCCCGGCGTGGAACACGACGTCGGCGTGCGGGAGTTCGGCCAGGAGCCGGGCGGGCAGCTCCTTGGCGCGCTTGGGGAGGTGGGTGTCGGTCGTCAGGAGGAGGCGCACGGGGGCAGCTTAGAGAGGGCATGGGCGCCGCGCGGTTGACAGTCATGGCGCGGGTCCATGAGCCCTGAAGGATCTACAGGTGAAACTGTTCAGTCTGGACTGGACAGTTTCACCTTACGGTTTTAGGGTGGGGGCATGGATGCAGAAGCCACCGACCCTTCCGAGGGCATCACCGACTCCGCCGCCCGCGCGGCGCGCGATCTGCGGGTCATGTTCAGTCGGCTGCGGCGGCGCATCCGGGAGGTCGCCGAGGACGACGAGCTCACGCCGCCCCAGGTCTCCGCGCTCACCCTGGTGGCCAAGCACGGGGCCGCCACGGCCAGCGCGCTGGCCACGGCCGAGGGCGTACGGCCGCAGTCGATGGCGACCACCCTTGCGGCCCTGGACCGGCAGGGTCTGATCCGGCGCAGTCCCGACCCGGACGACGGCCGCCGCCAGCTGGTCACCCTCACCGACGCGGGCCGTCTGCGGGTGGCGGGCGACCGGCAGGCGCGTGAGGAGTGGCTGGCCCGGGCGCTGCAGGACCGCTACACCGAGGCCGAACGGCGAACGGTCCTCGACGGGCTGGCCCTGCTGGAACGGCTCACGCAGCCGTGATATCGAGGCTTTCCGGCATCGGACGCGCCCCTCGGACCACCCGCCCCTCCCCCACCGAATTCGACCGGCGGCTGATCGCGCCGATGCTGTTCGGCTCGGTACTCAACCCGGTCAACTCCTCGATGATCGCGGTGGCGTTGGTGCCGATCGGGGTCGCCTTCGGCGCACCGCCGGCCGAGACGGTGTGGCTGGTCTCGGCCCTGTACCTGGCCACCGCGGTGGGGCAGCCGGTCGTCGGGCGACTCGTCGACATGTACGGGCCACGTCGCCTCTATCTGATCGGTACGGGCCTGGTGGGCATCGCCGGGCTCCTCGGCGCACTCGCTCCCTCGCTCGGCGCGCTGATCGGCGCGCGCGTGCTGCTCGGTCTCGGGACGTCGGCGGCGTATCCGGCGGCCATGCAGCTGACGCGGAGCGAGGCCGAGCGCACGGGCCGGGACAGCCCGGCCGGGGTGCTGACCGCGCTCGCGGTGGCCAACCAGACGGTGGCCGTGGTCGGCCCCGCCCTCGGCGGGCTGCTGATCGGTGTCGGCGGCTGGCGGGCCGTCTTCACCGTCAACGTGCCGCTGTCCGCGGCCTGTCTGGTCCTCGGCGCGCTGCGGCTGCCGAGGGCGGCACGGGCCGCGGAGAGCCGTGAGCACGGGGTCGACCTGCCCGGCATGGCCCTGTTCGCGGTCATGCTGGTCTCGCTGATGCTGTTCCTGATGGACCCCCGGCCCGACCGCTGGTGGCTGCCGGTGTTCTCCGCCACGGCAGCGGCCGGCTTCGCGGTCCGGGAGCTGCGGGTGCCGAAGCCGTTCGTCGACCTGCGCGTGCTCGGCGGCAACGCCCCGCTGATCGTGACGTACCTGCGCCAACTGCTCGGCTACACAACGGCGTACGCCTTCATGTACGGCTTCACCCAGTGGCTGGAGGAGGGCCGCGCACTGCACGCGGCGGCCGCGGGGCTGGTGCTGCTGCCGCTGTCGGCCGCCGCGCTCACCGTCTCCGCCCTCACCGGACGCCGCGAGGCCGTCCGCGGCAAGCTCGTCGTCGGCAGCCTCGTCCAGATGGCCGCCTGCGCCGCGCTGCTCCTGGTCGGCTCCGGGACCCCGGTCTGGGCGTTGGCGGCCCTGGCAGCGGTGATGGGCGTACCGCAGGGGCTCATCGGGCTCGCCACCCAGACCTCGCTGTACCGGCAGGCCGAGCCCGCCCGCACCGCCTCGGCCGCCGGACTGCTGCGCACCTTCGGTTATCTCGGTGCCCTGGCCGCATCCGCCGCCGACGCGGCCTTCTTCACCCACCGCGCCGACACACCGGGTCTGCACGACCTCGCCCTGTTCATGCTCGCCGGGTCCGCACTGCTCCTGGCGACCGTTCTGCCCGACCGCTCACTGAGCACACTCGTACCCTCCTCCGGAAAGGCCTGAGCCATGACCGTCACCGCCCTCGACCCGCGCACCGCCCTCGTCGCGATCGACCTCCAGGCCGGCATCGTCCCCGCGCCGGTCCAGCCGCACACCGGCGCCGAGGTCGTCACCCGTACGGCCGAACTCGCCGAGGCCTTCCGGGCCCACGATCTGCCCGTGGTCCTGGTCCGGGTCTCCTTCGCCGACGACGGTGCGGACGCCGTCCCCGGCCGCACCGAGGCCCCCCGCCCCGGCGGCACCCGCCCGGAGGGCTGGGATGTCGTTGTCGGTGAACTGACCGGTCACCCCGGGGACATCGCCGTCACCAAGCGCAACTGGGGTGCCTTCCACGGCACCGATCTCGACGTCCAGCTGCGCCGGCGCGGTGTCACTCAGATCGTGCTGACGGGCATCGCCACCAGCATCGGCGTGGAGTCGACCGCCCGCGCCGCGCACGAGCACGGCTATCACGTCACACTCGCCACCGACGCCATGAGCGACATCGACCCCGAGGCCCACCGGGGCAGCGTCGAGCGGATCTTCCCGCGGCTGGGCGAGACCGGCACCACGGCCGAGATCCTGGAGCTGCTGGCCAAGACGCACGACTGATCCGGCCGACGGGGACGATCTCATGGGGGTCCGGAGTGGGGCGAAGCCTCCGGCGGAGATAGCATCTGGCCACCCGTACCCACACTTTCGGCGAGCGACCCGAGGGGGCTCGGAGCCCGATGCCGGTCAAGGTCAGTGTCATCGTCCCCGTCTACAACCCGGGGCCCTACATCGAGGACTGCATCACCTCGTTGCTGAAGCAGTCCCTTCCACCCGACGAGTACGAAGTGATCTTCGTAGACGACGGCTCCACCGACCAGACCCCGGCCCGGCTCGACGCGCTCGCCGCAAAGGAGTCCCGGGTCCGGGTGATCCACCAGGAGAATTCCGGCTGGTCGGGCAAGCCCCGCAACGTCGGCATCGCCGCTTCCCAGGGCGAGTACGTGATGTTCCTCGACAACGACGACTACCTCGGCGACGAGGCCCTGGAGCGGATGTACGGCTACGGCGTGGCCAACGGCGCCGACGTCGTCGTCGGCAAGATGGCCGGCCAGGGCCGCGCGGTGCCGGTGGAGCTGTTCCGCCGCAACCGGCCGCGGGCAAGCGTCCAGAACGCCCCGCTCATCGACAGCCTCACCCCGCACAAGATGTTCCGCCGGGCCTTCCTGGACGAGATCGGCCTCCGCTTCCCCGAGGGCAGGCGGCGGCTGGAGGACCACGTCTTCGTGACGGAGGCCTATCTGCGCGCGGCCAACGTCTCGGTGATCGGCGACTACGTCTGCTACTACCACGTCCGGCGCGACGACTCCTCCAACGCGGGCTTCCAACGCTTCGACCCGGTCGGGTACTTCAAGAATCTGCGGGAGGCGCTGGACGTCGTCGAGCAGTACACCGAGCCGGGCGAGGTGCGCGACAGTCTCCACCGCCGCTGGCTGCGCGTGGAGATGGTGGAGCGGCTGCGCGGCAAGCGCTTCCTCGCCAAGCCGGACGACTACCGGCGCAAGCTGTTCGAGGAGATCCACCAGATCACCGCCGAGCGCTTCGGCCCCGGTGTCGCCGCCGGACTGCAGCCGACGCAGCAGGTCGTGGCCGCGCTGATCACCGCCGACCGGTACGACGACGTGGTGGCCTTCGCCGAGTGGGAGGCAGGGCTCGCCCTGTCGGCCAAGCCGGGCACGGTCGAGTGGCGGGACGGCCGGGTGCAGTTCGACGTCGTCGCCGAGTTCACGGCGAGCGGTACGCCGCTGACGTTCCCCGGCGGCGGGGTCCGCACCCCGTTGGACGGCCCGCCCGCGGACCTCGCCGAGGCGGTCGCCTGGGTGGGCGCCGACACCGTCGCCCGGTTCGGACAGGCCACCCTGGACCTGCTGGTGCGCGAACGCTCCAGCGCCGCCCAGTACTTCCAGCCGGTCGAGGTCACCCGGGAGATCGTGCCGGTCGAGGACAGCGGGCAGGTCCGGCTGATGCTGCGGGCGACGGCCGCCGTCGACCCCGCCGGCGCGGTGGACGGCGCACCACTGCGCGCCGGGCTGTGGGACACGTACGCCCGCGTCAGGCTGGGCGGCTGGAGCAAGGAGTCCCGCGTCGGCCCGGGCCCGCGCAAGGCCCGCGCCGCCACGTCCGCCGGTGTGGTGGGCGGGCGGGTGGTCCTGCCGTACTGGACCGACCAGCACGGCAATCTCTCCCTGGACGTCGACCGGGCAAATCAGCGCCTGGGGCTCAGCCGGCTCGACCCCGAGACCGTGAGCGTCTCCGGGAGCCGGTTGCGCGCGCCCCTGCCGCTGCACGTCCCGGCCGAGACTGCCGTACTGCTGCGGCTGACCTCGTCCGACAGGACGGTGGACGTGCCCGGCACGCTGTCCCCGGCCGGGGACGGGACCCTGTTGGAGGCCGCCCTGACCGTCGCCGACCTCAGCGGCGCGACCTGGCGGACCGCCCTGTGCGCGGCCCCCGACGCCGTCGAGCCGCGCTTCCTCCCGCTGCCGCTCGCCCTGCGCGCGGACCCGAACGCCGTCAAGGTGGTACGGACCCCCAGGCCCTCGGCCCTGCGACGGCTGGCCCGCCGAGCGCGGCGTGCGCTCGCCGCGGTTCTCAGACGGCGTACGGCAGCCCGGGCAGCCAAGGCTCGAAGGGCGTGAAAGCGTGCGATCACTGGGCATAGCGGGCGCGTGGGCGCTGGAACCGAAGATCTTCCCCGACGAGCGGGGCAGCTTCCACGAGTGGTACCGCGGCGAGGAGTTCCGCGAGGCCTCGGGGTACGACCTGTCGCTCGCGCAGGCCAACTGCTCGGTGTCCCGCTGGGGCGTGCTGCGGGGGGTGCACTTCGCGGACGTGCCGCCCGGGCAGGCCAAGTACATCACCTGTGTACGCGGCGCGATCCTCGACGTGGTGGTCGACCTGCGCGTGGGCTCGCCCACCTTCGCGCAGTGGGAGGCGGTGCGCCTCGACGAGGACACCCGGCACGCCCTGTTCCTCGCGGAGGGCCTCGGGCACGCCTTCATGGCGCTCACCGACGACGCCACCGTGGTCTACCTGTGCTCGACGGGGTACGCACCCGGGCGTGAGCACGGTGTGCACCCCCTGGACCCGGATCTGGGCATCGCCTGGCCCGAGGGCATCCCCCCGGTGCTGTCACCGAAGGACGCGCAGGCGCCGTCGCTGGCAGAGGCCCGGCGGACCGGGCTGCTGCCGTCGTACGAGGCCTGCACCGCCCGTTACGAGGAGTTGCGCGGCCGACCGCTCAGCGGCTGACCGCCAGGCCCTCCAGGGCCGAGCGCAGCGGTTCCCAGCCGCGGGCACGGCTGAGGCCGCGGCCCCGGGCGCGGACCAGCGGGCGCCAGAAGTCGGCCTCCAGCAGGGTCTCCGGCGTGACCGCCTTCACCCGCTCCAGGACCGCCTCGGGCACCTTCTGCGGGTCGGGCACGTCGAACTCGGCCATGATCTCGTCGTACTTGTCCTTCAGCACGGTGTTCTTGGGGTCGGCGCCGAAGATGACGAGCTGGCCGGTGGGCTGGGTGTCGACGAGGACGGTCACGAGGTCGGGCCGGTAGCGGTTCAGGATCTCGATGACCTTGTAGACGTCGCCGGTCCAGGCGTTGGTGTGCCGGTCGCGGGCCGCCTCGTCGATGCTGCGCGGCAGCATGTCGTCGAAGACGATCACGCTCGACCAGTCGGAGTGCTTCTCGATGTTGATGAAGTCCCGCAGCGCGTATTCGAACAGGTGCATGCCGTCGATGAACGCCAGGTCGAGCGTGGTGCGCCGCCAGTAGCCGAAGGGGCTGCGGCCCCGGCGCAGGTTGCGCACGGGGTGACGGCCGCCCTTGAGGTGCTGGAGCGGGTTGTCACGGGCGAAGAAGTCGTCGCTGGTGGCCTTCACCAGGTGGACGTCGCACTTGATCTCCGTGACCACCTTGAAGGCGGGGTCGATCGCGACGCTGGGTACCCGCGACAGCGTCAGGCTGCGGCCGTCGTTGACTCCGATCTCCAGGTAGTTGCGGTTGGCGGTGGCCTTGTGCAGGCCCCGCAGGAACTCGTGACGTTTCACGAAGGGGACTCCTTGCGGATCAGGGGAAGTGCCTCGTGCAGGGCGGATCGCCGGTCGCGCAGCGGCGGCAGACCCAGCTCCTGCCGACGACCGTGGGCGAGGGCGCTGTACGCGGGGCGGGGCGCGGACCTCGGGAAGGCCTCGCTGCCCACGGGACGCACCCGGTCGGGCTCCGCGCCGAGGCCGGTGAAGACCTCCCGGGCCGGCTCGTACCAGGAGGCCTCGCCGGAGCCGGTGGCATGGAAGACACCATTCGCGCCCCGGCCCAGGTGCGGGCCGAGGTCGGCGAGACGTGCGGCGACGGCTGCGCTCCACGTGGGCTGCCCGCGCTGGTCGTCGACGACGTCGAGGGTGGCGCGGCGGGACTCCAGGTCGATCATCGTGCGGACGAAACTACGCCCGTGGACGCCGTAGAGCCAAGCGGTTCGCACGATTGCGCTCGATGTGGGCAGCTCCTGGGCCGCGGCACGCTCGCCGGCGAGCTTGGTGCGGCCGTAGGCGGTGCGCGGGGCGGTGGCATGATCCTCGGGATACGGGGTACAAGCGTCGCCCGCGAAGACGTAGTCGGTGGAGACGTGGACCAGCCGGGCGCCGTGTGTCGCGCAGGCGCGGGCAAGGTGGCGGGGCCCGTCGCCGTTGATCCGCCGGGCCCGCTCCTCGTCGGTCTCGGCGTCGTCGACGGCCGTGTACGCGGCGCAGTTGACGACGAGATCAGGACGATGGTCCGCCAACGCCCCTTCGACCGCCTGCTGTTGGGTGATGTCGAGGGCCGACCGGCTCGGCGTCACGGATGTCGCCCTGGGCGAACTCCAGCCGGGGGCGGCCGAGATCGAGGTTGTCGAGGTCGCCGGCGCAGCTGTGCCTGTCCGCCGGTGTCGAGAGGGTTCATGTATGGATCTGCACCTTGCTGTGGTCTCCGAGGACCAGGCGGTGGGCGCTGGGGACACTGGGGGCCGGCGTCACCTCGACATGCCGGCCGATCAGGGAGCTCTCGATCCGGCCCACCCCGAGGATCGAGGAGTCGCGCAGCACGATGGAGAACTCCAGTTCGCTGTCGGTGATCCGGCAGTTCTCCGCGACGGAGGTGAAGGGGCCGACGTAGGAGTCCTGGACGACGGTGCCGGCGCCGATCACGACGGGTCCGACGATGCGCGAGTTCACGACGCGCGCGCCCTCCTCCACGACCACACGCCCGATGATCTCGGAGCCCTCGTCCACCTCGCCGTCGATCCGGCGGTCCTGGCCTTCCAGGACCGTCCGGTTGACCTCCAGCATGTCGACGACGTTCCCGGTGTCCTTCCAGTAGCCCTTGATGACGGTGCAGCGCACGTCGGCGCGGCTGTCGATCAGGTGCTGGATGGCGTGGGTGATCTCCAGTTCGCCGCGCCAGGACGGCCGGATGGCGCGCACCGCCTCGTGGATGAGGGGCGTGAACAGGTAGACGCCCACCAGGGCGAAGTCGCTCTTGGGGTTCTCCGGTTTCTCCTCCAGGCCCACGACCTGGCCCAAGGCGTCGAGTTCGGCGACGCCGAAGGCGCGGGGGTCCGCGACCTTGGTGAGCAGGATCTGGGCGTCGGGGCGGTGGGTGCGGAACTCTTCGACGAGGGCGCTGATGCCGCCGACGATGAAATTGTCGCCCAGGTACATCACGAAGTCGTCGTCGCCGAGCCAGTCCCGTGCGATCAGCACCGCGTGGGCCAGCCCGAGGGGCCGCTCCTGGGGAATGTAGGTGATCTCCAGACCGAACTTGGATCCGTCACCGACCGCTTCCTGGATTTCTGCAGCGGTGTCTCCGACGATGACGCCGACCTCGGTGATGCCGGCCTCGGCAATGGATTCCAGCCCGTAGAAGAGCACAGCCTTGTTGGCCACGGGCACGAGCTGTTTGGCCGACGTGTGCGTGATCGGCCTCAGTCGTGTACCGGCGCCACCGGACAGCACGAGAGCCTTCATCTGCTTCACCTTAGTCGCGATCCCATTGAACGGGATCGCGACCGATGAGCTCGTCCCGGCCGACGGGCCGGTCAGTCCTCGCCTCGCACGATGTTCCCCTCCGGGCCCGGCTGGTCCGTTCGGGTGGTGCCCTCGTCGGGAACCGCCGGAATGCAGGTGCGCACGACGCCCGTGCCCTGCAGAACTCCTCCGTCTGCTCACGGCCAACGTCACGGACTGAGCACGAGCTCCGCCCACACCTGTTTGCCGCCGCTGACCGGCACCGTCCCCCAGGTCTCCGACACGGCCTCCACCAGGAGGATGCCGCGGCCGCCGGTCGCCTCCCAGCCGATGCTGGTCGGCTTCACGGGGGTGCGGGGCGAGGAGTCGGCGACCGAGACACGCAGCCGGTTGTCGAGGAGGGTGAGACCCAGGCGCACCTGGCCGTCGGTGTGCACCAGGGCGTTGGTGACGAGTTCGGAGACGACCAGGAGGACGGTGTCCGCGTCGTCCCGGCTCACGCTCCAGGCGCGCAGGGTGCGCCGGGTGAAGCGGCGGCTGTGTCCGACGGCCTCGGGGACGCGCCAGACCGTCCAGCTCTCGCGCAGCGGACGCAGCGCCATGCCGTCGTAGCGCAGCAGGAGCAGGGCGATGTCGTCGCTGCGCCGGGCGTTGCCGAGGAGGGCGTCGGCGACCAGGCCGAGGTGGGCAGGGTCGGAGACGGACAGTTCGTGGGCGAGCCGCTCCATGCCGGCGTCGATGTCGGCCTCGGCGGACTCGACGAGGCCGTCCGTGGTGAGCGCGACCACCGTGCCGGGCTGCAGGCGCAGCACACTCATCGGGAAGTCGGCCTGCGCGAGGACGCCGAGCGGCGGTCCGCCCTCGGTGTCCGGTGCCTCGGTGCTGCCGTCCGGGTGGCGCAGCACCGGCGGCAGGTGTCCGGCGCGGACGTACCAGGCGGAGCCCTCCTCCATGTCGACGTCGACATAGCAGCAGGTGGCGAAGAGGTCGGTCTCCATGTCCATCAGGAGCCGGTTGGCGTGGGAGACGACCACGTCCGGCGGGTGGCCCTCGACCGCGTAGGCGCGCAGGGCGGTGCGCATCTGCCCCATGAGCGTGGCGGCGCCCGCGTTGTGGCCCTGGACATCGCCGATGACGAGGGCGACGTGGTTGTCGGGCAGCGGGATCACGTCGTACCAGTCGCCGCCGACCTCCAGGCCGGCCGTGGTGGGCAGATAGCGGGCGACGGCGACCGCGCCGGGCAGCTTGGGCAGGCGGCGCGGCAGCAGCTGGCGCTGGAGCATGCCGACGAGTTCGTGTTCGGCGTCGAAGGCGTGGGCGCGCATCAGGGCCTGGCCCGCGAGGCCCGCGGAGGCGGTGAGCAGGGCGCGTTCGTCGGGGCCGAAGTCGTGCGGGGTGTCCCAGCCGATCAGACACGCGCCGGCCATGCGGCCCGCGGCGGGCAGCGGCAGCACGGCGAGCCCGCCGGGGCCGACGTCGGCGAGGGCGGGTTCCAGAGGCGTGCCGGCGGGCCAGATGTGCGCGCGGCCCTCGCGCAGGGCGGCGGCGAGGGTCGGCATGGCGCGCACCGGGGCGTCGGGCCACTCGGAGCGCCACTCCAGGCGCCACAGCTCGGGCCAGGACTCCGGTTCGGGCGGTTCGAGGACCGTGACGACGAGCCGGTCGCCCTCCAGTTCGGCGAGCGCGATCCGGTCCGCCTGCAGCGGCCCCAGCAGGGCGGAGACCACGGCCTGGCTGACGTCGCGGACAGTGCCGGCCGTGGCGAGCATGGCCGCGAGGCGCTGGACGCGGGCCACATCGGTGACCTCGGAGCGCAGCTTGGAGGCGTCCGCGACGGTGCCCACGAGGGTGGCGGGCCGGCCCTCGCCGCCGGGCAGGAGGCGCCCCCGCAGCCGCAGCCACTTGGGCGGGCCGGACGGCTGCAGGACCCGGAACTCCAGCTCGCGGTCGCCGATGGACATGTGGTCGGCCTCGACCACCGACATCAGCGAGGGCAGGTCCTCCGGCACGGTCAGGCCCAGCAGGGTCTCCACCTTGCCGTCGAACCCGGCGCGGGTGACGGCGAACAGCTCCAGGATGTCGTCGCCGACCTCTACGCGGCCGCTGTCCATGGCGAGGCTGAAGGCGTCGGCCGGCAGCTCGCCGCCCTCGGCGGAGCGGGCCGGGGCGGGGCAGCCGACGGCGTCGGCGATCAGCTCCAGGCACTTGCGGTCCTCCGTGTCGAAGCCGTCGGGCCGCTCGCCGACGGCCAGCAGACAGCCCCCGCCGCCGTCCCCGCGTGCGGGGAGCACCGCCAGGAAGAAGTCCCGCGGCGGCGTCCGCCGTGCCTCGACGGGCTCGGCCGGTTCCTCGGGCCCGAGCCAGACCGGGCTCCCGGAGCGGTGGCTGTCGGCCACCGGGGAACTGCCGGAGCGCGGGTAGCTGTCACGCAGGCCGTACAGCGTCCTCGGTACGCCCGCCGACTCGACCAGGCACAGCAGATCGCCGTCCTCCTCCGGCGTGTACACGGCGGCGAACGCCGCCCCGGCGAAGACGAGCGCCTGCTCCAGGACCCGGCGCACCCGTTCGGGTGAGTCCGGACCGGACGTGAGCGCTTTCAGGGCACCTTCGGCGCGCAGAGTTCTCGTTCTGCGACCCTCGGCGCCCTCATTGACCACGTCCGCAATTACAGCGCGTATGGGACGCCTGCGCAGCCCCTGTGAGGATTCCGTGGAGGTCATCGGGCCCGTCCACTCGAAACGCGCCGAACATGTCTTTACGCGTGCGTATCGCACGGTGATCTCGTGACAGGCGTGACTGTCCGGGGCCCTCCGGTGGCTGGAAGTGTCGATGCCGGGCCACGGAGGGGGATCCATGGACAAGCGGTACGAGGTGTACGCACTCGCGGACAGACACTTCTACGAGACGCCGGACCGGCTCGCCGCTGCCGGACAGCAGGCGGCGCCGCTCTTCGAGACCGCCCGTCGTGAGGTGCCCGAGGGGTGGGCGGCGGCGCGGATCGGCGACTGGCTGACGCTGACGCCGCCGGGGCCCGTGCCGGAAGTGGCGCAGGGCTGGAAGATCCACGCCTCCGCCACCCGGGCGAACGCGGAGCGGATCGCGGCGATCGTGTGGGACTACTGCGTGCCGCGCCGGATCCCGTTCAAGTTCGTGCCGGGACCGCATCTTCTGCACCTGCGCAACACCAAGTACGCGGCCCGCGACACCAGCGGCAAGTTCGTCACCGTCTACCCGGCCGGCGAGGAGCAGCTCCACCGGGTGCTGCGCGAACTGGGCCGCCTGCTGGAGGGTTTCGAGGGGCCGTACATCCTCACCGATCTGCGCTGGTACGACGGCCCGCTCTATGTCCGCTACGGCGCGTTCGCGCGCACCTTCGTCGTCGACGAGCGGGGCTCGCTCGTGCCCGCGGTGCGGGACGGCGCGGGAACGCTGGTGCCGGACCGGCGGGCGCCGTCCTTCCAGGTGCCCGAGTGGGTGACGCTGCCCGCGTTCCTCGAACCGCATCTGGCGGCTCGCAACACCACGACGGTGGGCGAACTCCCGTACCGCATCGAGAAGGCGCTGCACTTCTCCAACGGCGGCGGGGTGTACGCGGGCACCGACACCCGCAGCGGGCGCAAGGTCGTCCTCAAGGAGGGGCGGCCGCATGCGGGGCTGGCCTCCGACGGTGCGGACGCGATCGCCCGGCTGGAGCGCGAGAAGCAGGCGCTGGAGCAGGTGGCGGGGACCGGTGTGGTGCCGGAGGTGCGGGACTGGTTCATGCTGGGCGACCACCGGTTCCTGGTCATGGACTTCCTGGAGGGGCGCCCGCTCAACTCCTTCTTCGCGGAGCGCCATCCGCTGCTGACGCCGGACCCCGACCCGGATGCCGTACGGGCCTACACGGACTGGGCGGTACGGATCCATGGCGCCGTCGAGCGTGCGGTGGAGGCGGTGCATGCGCGCGGGATCGTCTTCAACGACCTGCATGTCTTCAACATCATGGTCGCGCCGGACGGGGAGTCGGTGTCCCTGCTCGACTTCGAGGCGGCGGCGCCGGTGGCTACCAGCGGCCGTCAGGTCGTAGCGCACCCCGGCTTCTTCGCCCCGCCCGACCGAACGGGCACCGATGTCGACCGCTATGCGCTGGCGTGCCTCAGACTCGCGCTGTTCCTTCCCGTGACCACGCTGTTCGTGGTCGACCGGGGCAAGGCGGCGCATCTGGCCGAGGTGATCGCGGAGCAGTTCCCGGACGTACCGCGGGAGTTCCTGGACGAGGCGGTCGCGGAGATCGCGCGGGATGCCGGCGTGGGCGCCCCGGCGCTGGTGCGGCCCGGCGACTGGCCGCACAGCCGCGACTCGATGGTCAAGGCGATCCTCGCCTCGGCCACCCCGGACCGCGACGACCGGCTCTTCCCGGGCGACATCGCCCAGTTCTCCGACGGCGGCGGACTCGGGCTCGCCCACGGTGCGGCCGGGGTGCTCTACGCACTGGCCGAGACCGGCGCCGAACGGTACGAGGAGGGCGAGCGCTGGCTTCTCGCCCGCACGGACCTGCCACCGGTCGGCACCCCGCTCGGCCTCTACGACGGGCTCGCGGGCGTCGCCCACGTCCTGGACCGGCTCGGCCACCGGCAGCGGGCCCTCGACCTGGTCGAGGGCATCCTCGCCGAGAAGTGGCAGAACCTCTCCTCCACCCTGCACGGCGGCCTGGCCGGCCTCGGCCTGGTCCTCGGTCGACTGGCAGGCACCACGGGCGAGTCGGAGCTGCGCGAGCGGGCCGCCGAGGCGGCGGACATCCTGATACGGCGTCTGGCCGAGCCGCCGCCCGAGACGCGGACGCGGCGGCGGGCCGGACTGCTGCGGGGTGCGAGCGGGACGGCGCTGTTCCTGCTGCGGCAGTACGAGTGGACCGGCGACGCGGGGCTGCTGGAAGCGGCCGGTACGGCGCTGCGCCGGGATCTGGAGTGCTGTGTCGTCCAGCAGAGCGGTGGCGGCCTGGAGGTCGATGAGGGCTGGCGGACCCTGCCCTACCTCGGCGACGGCAGTGCGGGCCTCGGCATGGTCCTGGACGACTATCTGGCGCATGCCACCGACGCGGAGTTCGACAAGGCACGCTCCGGCATCGTCACCGCCGCCACCTGCCGCTTCTACGCGCAGCCCGGTCTCTTCCAGGGCCGCGCCGGGATGATCCTGCACCTCGGTCGCACCACAGAGCCGGGCGCGACGGACCGGCAGCTCGCCGAGCAGATCGCCGGACTCGACTGGTACGCCATGGCGTACGAGGGCCAACTGGCCTTCCCCGGCCACCAGATGATGCGGCTGTCCATGGACCTCGCCACCGGAACGGCAGGGTGCCTGCTCGCGCTCGCGGCGGCCACCGAAGGCAGCGCCCACCTGCCGTTCCTCCCGCCGCTGCGGCGGCCCTGAAGACGCGGCTCCGCGACCTGACGGAGTCGTGACCAAACCCCGTCCCCACGGGTGGACATCGATGAAAGGACACGAGATGGCACTGCTCGACCTGCAGACGATGGAGTCCGAGGAACACACCGACGGCGGCGGTGGCGCAAGCACCGTCAGCCTGCTCTCCTGCATCAGCGCGGCGAGCATTCTGCTCTGTCTCTGACGGCACCGTGCACCCACGGCTCCGGGCGGTCCGCTCCCGCGAGGGAGGGGCCGCCCGGGGTCCTGCGCTCCCCCGACCCCGGATGTGAGGCCGCAGCCGTATGACGACTCGTGCCGACACCGCACACCCCGCCACCTCGCTGAACTCCGCCACCCGGCACAGCGGCGCGCGCTGCCTCGCACTCTGCCTGATGAGCACGGCGTCCACCGGTGCCGGACTGCTCCTGCCGGCCGCGCTCGGCCGCACCCTCGACCTGCTCCTGGCGCACGCCCCGGCGGCCCGCTGGGTGCTGTGCTGCGCGGGGATCATTCTGCTGCTGGCTCTGCTCGACGCCTGCGAGACCGTGCTCGGCGGCACCGTCGACGCGACGGCGACGGCGTGGCTGCGGCGGCGGCTGACGGAGCATGTGCTGGCCGTGGGTCCGCGTGCCGCCGCCCGCTTCGGGCCCGGCGATCTCGTCGCCCGGCTCGTCGGCAACGCGGCCCAGGCGGGCACGGCTCCGGCCGCCCGCGCCGCGCTGCTCGCCGCGCTGGCCGGTCCCGTCGGGGGCGTGGTGGCGCTCGGTCTGATCGACCCTTGGCTGGCAGCCGTGTTCCTGGCCGGGGGGCCACTGCTGACGCTCCTGCTGCGTGCCTTCGCCCGTGACACGACACGCTGTGTGGCGGACTACCAGGAGGTTCAGGGGCGGATCGCGGGCGCGCTGGCGGAGGCGGTGGCCGGCCACCGCACCATCGACGCGGCGGGTACGGCGGACAAGGAGGCGGCGCGGATCCTGCGGCCGCTGCCCGAACTGTCCCGTGCGGGCCATCGCATGTGGCGGGTGCAGGGGCGGGCCGCGGCGCGGGCGAGTGCCGTGGCGCCGCTGCTGCAGCTGGGCGTCGTCGCCGTGGCGGGCCTTCTTCTCACCCGGCACCGGCTGTCGGTCGGCGAGGTGCTCGCCGCCTCCCGGTACGCGGTCCTCGCGACGGGTGTCGGTGTGCTGGTCGGCCAGTTCGCTGCGCTGGCCCGGGCCAGGGCGGCGGCCGGGCGCCTCGACGAGGTCCTGGCGGAGCCGGCCGTGGTCTACGGCCGACGCCAACTGCCGCCCGGTCCCGGCCACTTGGAGCTTCGGGGCGTGACGGTGCGGCGCGGCGAACGCACCGTCCTCCACGGCGTCGACCTCGTCGTCCCCGGCGGCACGACACTCGCCGTGGTCGGCCGTTCCGGCACGGGCAAGTCGCTGCTCGCCGCACTCGCCGGCCGCCTTGCCGACCCGGACTCCGGAGAGATCCTGCTGGACGGCGTCCCCCTGCGCGACCTGACCCACACCGCCCTGCGCCGGTCCGTCGGCTACGCCTTCGAACGCCCCGCCCTTCTGGGCACAACGATCGAGGACACGCTGATGCTCGGCCTGCGGCCCCCCTCCCCCGCACGCATCCGCGAGGCGACCCGCCTGGCACGTGCCGACGACTTCGTACGCCGTCTGCCGAACGGCTACGCCACTGCCTGCGCCGACGCACCCCGCTCCGGCGGCGAGTCCCAACGCCTGGGCCTGGCCCGGGCCTTCGCCCACGACGGCCGCCTGCTCATCCTCGACGACGCCCTCTCCAGCCTCGACACGGTGACGGAAGCGCAGATCACCCAGTCCCTGCTGACCCACGGCCCGGACACCACCCGGATCCTCATCGCCCATCGGGCAGCCACGGGGGCGTGTCAGTGATCTTGTGTAAGTCGCCTGGTTTCATTGGATGCTGAGCCGGTCCTCGAAGAAGAGTGAGAACTGGTTCAGTGCCTCTTTCCAGTGTGCGGCGACGTGGTTCGCGTCGCGCGCTT
>NZ_JARHTP010000028.1 GCF_029223485.1 Streptomyces coacervatus
GGCAAGAGGGCCTCTCTGGTCGCCGGTGCAGATGTCGCAATCCACACCAGGCCAGAAGGCCCTCACTCAATTCAAGATCCCTCAGCCGAGACCTGTGTCACCAACCTCCGTGGACAGAACAGCTAGGTCACCGGTCAGGGCAAGCTCGGCGACCGGCTGCGTCAGGGTCTGACTCACGGGCTACCACCTCCCGGGAGACGGTACCCGGGAGGCCGCTCACCACAAACGCACCTGCACGCCAAAACCGGACCATGGCCGAGCTTGTGCGATGCAACCAAGGATCATCTCCTTGCATGTGCGACTATCCCACAAGCGCCGTGAGCACCTCCGCACAGATGGCCATGGCGGTCTCCGCGGGTGTGCGGGCGCCGAGGTCGAGGCCGATCGGGCCATGGATGCGCCCGAGGTCCTCGGCGTCCAGGCCGGCCGCTGCCAGGCCGACGGCGCGGCGCTCCTGTGTGTGGCGTGAGCCCAGCGCGCCCACGTACGGGATGCCCGAGGTCAGGGCGGTGTGGAGGGTGGGGACGTCGACGTCGGGCTCATGGCTGAGCATGATCAGGCAGGCGGCCGCGGGGCGCTCGGCGAGCAGCTTGGCGGCGTCCTGCGCGGCCGGCGTGACCGTGGCCTGCCAGCCGAGCAACCGGGCCTGGGCGACGAGGAGTTCGGCGAGTTCACCGCCGCCGACGATGACGAGGTGGGGGACGGCGGGGCAGGTCTCGATGAGGACGAGTCCGGCGTCGGTGGCGTGCACCTCGCGGCCGGCGCGATGGCGGGCGAGCAGGTCGCGGGCGCGTGCGGCGGCCTGCGGCGGCAGGTCCGGGTCGTCCGGCGGCGGGCCCGGTGTGACGACGGTGCTGACGGCGTGGATGCGCCGCTCGTCGAGCCAGGTGATCAGCGCGGCGTCGGCGCCCGCGGCGAGCAGCTCCCACCAGCGGACCGGGACGGCGGGCAGCGGCTGCAGCAGGATCTCGGCCTGTCCTCCGCAGGTCAGCCCAGCCGCCTGCACCCCGTCGTCGTGGACGGAGACGGCGCACACCCGGGCGGTGTGCCCGGGCCCGAGCGCGGCGGCCTCGTCGGTCAGCTGCCGGTCGAAGGCGCCGCGGTAGAGGCTGCCGTGGCAGGTCCCGTCCGCGTCGATGAGGAGCGCGTCGGCCGGGTGCCGGGGGCCGAAGCCCCGCTCGGTGAGCGGCCGCGCGAGGACCGCCGTACGGGCGCCGGGAGCCGCCCGGTGCCGTGCCGTGTCCGCCAGTTCACGCATGTCCGCCTCGCTCCGTGCGCGCCGGCCACCGTCGCCGACCTGCTCTTCTGCCGGGGGGCCGGAGGCCCGCGGCGGAGCCGCTCATGTCACAGCCCCGGAATGCTGCAGCACGCATGCGTCCAGCGTAGTCACGTGGTCAGTAGACGTCCCGCCCGTACCTTTTGTCGGTGGCGAGCTGCTTGACGTACGCCGCCGCGCCCGCCTCGTCCAGGCCGCCGTGGACGACGGCGATGTCCTTGAGGGCCTGGTCGACGTCCTTGGCCATGCGGGAGGCGTCGCCGCAGACGTAGAAGTGGGCGCCGTCCTGGAGCCAGGACCACAGCAGGGGGCCGTGTTCCCGCATGCGGTCCTGGACGTAGACCTTGGCGCGCTGGTCGCGGGAGAAGGCGGTGTCCAGGCGGGCCAGGGTGCCGTCGGCGAGGAACGCGGTGAGCTCGTCCTCGTAGTAGAAGTCGGTGGCCCGGTGCTGCTCGCCGAAGAACAGCCAGTTCGGGCCGCGGTGGCCGAGGGCGCGGCGCTGTTCCAGGAAGCCTAGGAAGGGGGCCACGCCGGTACCGGGGCCGACCATGATCATCGGGGTGGCGGGGTCGGCGGGCGGGCGGAAGTGTGCGGAGCGCTGCACATGGACCGGTACGGGGGTGTCCGCCTCGGCCTCGGCCAGGAAGGGCGAGCAGACGCCCTGGCGCGGGCGACCGTGCAGGTTCTCGTAGCGGACCACGGAGACGGTCAGCGAGACCAGGTGGGGGTCGGTGAGCGGGCTGGACGATATGGAGTACAGGCGTGGCTGCAGGCGGCCCAGCGCGTCGGCCCACTCCTGGGCCCCGGCCCTGACCGCGTGCTCGGCGACCACGTCCACGGCCTGCCGGCCCCAGGACCACTTCGCCAGCTCGCCCTTGTTGTCCGGGCGCAGCAGCTTCTTCAACTCCCTTGGGTCATGGGCCCGTTCGGCGACGAAGCGGAGCAGGTCGGGGGTGATGCGGGTGATGTCGAGGTGCCGGAGCAGGGCTTCGCCGAGGGGGACCTCGCCGGCCCCCTTCACCTCGACCGCCGCGTCCGCGTCCACGCCGGTGACGGTCAGCCACTCGCCCACCAGGTCACGGGAGTTGAGGGGCCGGACGCCGAGCGCGTCGCCCGCCTCGTAGAGCAGCGGGGTCTCGCTGTCGCGGGTGTCGAAGGTGAAACGGCGGACCTCCTTGCCGGCGCCGGGGCGGCTCAGCAGGCGGTTGCCGGTGAGGCGGGCGGTGACCGGGGCGGGCTTCTTCGTACGGGGAGCGGCAGGAGCCGGGGCGACGGCTGGCACCGGCGTACCGGACAGGGCCGTGAGCACCTCGTCGAGCCAGGCGTGTGCCGCGTCCTCGTAGTCGGGTTCGCAGTCCGTGCGCGGGGCGAGGCGCAGTCCGCCCAGTTCGTCGAGGCGCTGGTCGAGGCGGCGGCCGTGGCCGCAGAAATCGTCGTACGAGGAGTCCCCGAAGGCGAGGACGGCATAGCGCCGCCCCTCCAGGCGCGGGGTGTCGGGCGCGGCCAGGTTCTCCCAGAACCCGGTGCCGTTGTCCGGTGCGTCGCCGTCGCCGAAGGTGCTGGTGACCAGGAGCAGGTCGGCGCCGGCCGGCAGAGTGGCGGGGTCGGCCTCGTCCATGCCCAGCAGCGACGCGGCGTGGCCGTCGGACCTGAGCCGCTCGGCGATGGCCGCGGCGAACTCCTCGGCGTTGCCGGTCTGCGAGGCCCAGAGGATCACGACCTCACGGCCGGGTGATGTCATGGCCGGTACGGCGGTTTCGGGCGCCCGCGAGTACATACCGGCCAGCACCCCGTTGACCCACACGGCGTGCTCGGGGCTGAAGGGCGCCGAGGGCGGCAGCACCGGTACGCCCGGGGCGCCGGACGGGATGCCGGCGAGGAATCCGACGAGGTACTGCCGTTCCTGCGCGGTGAGCACGGGCGGCGGGGCGGGCGCGAGCCCGAAGGGATCGGCGGCGGGCACGGGTATGTGAGCCACTTCAACTGCCGCTTCCGCGCCCGGTGTTCGAACCGTCACCGGAGTGGACACCTTGGTCAGCGACACCGCGCACACCTTGAGCTCGGGCTGGAAGGACAGCGGGTCGACGGCGTCGTTCGTCACGGCGTTGACGCTCAGGTACTCACCGAACAGGTCGTTCCAGTGGAACGGCGCGAAGCAGCTGCCGGGCCGCACCCGGTCGGTGACCAGCGCGGGCAGCACGGCCCGCCCGCGCCGCGAGGCGACCTCCACCGAGTCGCCCTCGGCGATGCCGAGTCCGGCGGCGTCCCGCGGATGCAGTTCCACGAACGGCCCGGGGTTGAGCCTGTTCAGCTTGGCCACCTTCGCCGTCTTGGTCAGCGTGTGCCACTGGTGCTGCAGCCGCCCGGTGTTCAGTACGAACGGGTAGTCGTCGTCCGGCATTTCGGCGGCCGGGAGGTGCGGACGGGCGAAGAAGGCGGCGCGGCCACTGGCCGTGGGAAAGGTGAGCGAGCCGTCGTCGTCGACGTATCGGACGGGATTGCGGTCGGGTCCGTCGCCGCTCGCAGCCGGCCACTGCACCGGCGTCTCGCGGAGCCGCTCGTAGCTCACCCCGCGCAGGTCCCACCCCGTCTTCGGGTTCCAGGCCCGCTTGATCTCCTCGAAGACGTCCTCGGCACTGTCGTAGGAGAAGCCCTCCTCATACCCCATCTCCCGCGCTACGGCCGCGATGATCCGCCAGTCCGCCATCGCCTCGCCGGGCGGGTCGGCGGCGGGCCGCGCAAGGGTGAGGTTGCGCTCGCTGTTGATGAGGACGCCCTCGGTCTCGGTCCACAGGGCGGCGGGCAGGACGACATCGGCGTACGCGTTGGTCTCGGTGTCGGCGAAGACGTCCTGCGTGACGACGAACTCGGCGGCCTCCAGGCCCTCGATGACCGTCTTGCGGTTGCCGACCGAGGCGACCGGATTGGTGCAGATGATCCAGCAGGCCCTGATGTCGCCGTCGGCCATCTTCCGGAACATCTCGACGGTGCCCTTGCCGACCCCGTCGGCGCGGATGCTGCCGGGCTCCAGCCCCCACAACTCCTCGACGAACGTCCGCTCTTCGCCGACGAGCACGGACCGCTGGCCGGGCAGCCCGGGGCCCATGTACCCCATCTCCCGCCCGCCCATGGCGTTGGGCTGGCCGGTGAGGGAGAAGGGACCGCTGCCCGGACGGCAGATGGCGCCGGTGGCGAGATGGAGATTCACGAGCGCGTTGGTGTTCCAGGTGCCGTGCGTGGACTGGTTGAGGCCCATCGTCCAGCAGCTGGTCCACTCCCCCGCCTCGCCGATCAGCCGGGCGGCCTCGCGGATGTCGTCCTCGGGGATGCCGGTGATCTCGGCGACGGTGGCGGGCGGGTAGTCGGCGAGGAAGGCGGGCATCTCGTCCCAGCCGTCGGTGTACCGCGCGATGAAGTCGGGGTCGGTGTGCCCGTTCTCGTACAGGAGGTGCAGCAGCCCGTTGAGGAGGGCGAGATCGGTGCCGGGCCTGATCTGCAGGAACAGGTCGGCCTTCGCGGCGGTGGCGGTGCGGCGCGGGTCGACGACGATGAGCTTCGCGCCGGCCGCCTTCACCCGTTCCATCATGCGCAGGAAGAGGATCGGATGGCAGTCGGCCATGTTGGAGCCGATGACGAAGAAGAGATCGGCCCGGTCGAGGTCCTGGTACGAGCCGGGCGGCCCGTCGGCGCCGAGCGACAGCTTGTAGCCGGTACCCGCGCTGGCCATGCACAGCCGTGAGTTCGACTCGATCTGGTTGGTCCTGACGAACCCCTTGGCCAGCTTGTTCGCCAAGTACTGGGCCTCCAGGCTCATCTGCCCGGAGACATAGAAGGCGATCGCGTCCGGCCCGTGCTCGTCGACGATCGCGCGCAGCCGCCGGGCCGTCTCCGTGATCGACGCGCTGACACCGCTGGGGACCGGCTCCTCGCCCCGCTCGGGCCGGACCAGGGCCGTGGTGAGCCGTCCGGGAGCGGCAAGCAGGTCGGCGGTGGTCGCGCCCTTGGTGCACAGGCGGCCGAAGTTCGCCGGGTGCTCCTTGTCGCCGGACGCCTTGAGGACCGTACGGCGTCCGTCCGGCCCGAACCCGACGTCCAGCACGATGCCGCAGCCCACACCGCAGTACGAGCAGACCGTCCGCACCTTCGTCGCCTTGATCGTGCTGGCGTTCCGCGAGTCCGGCGCGGCCACGGGCACCCCCTGCCTTTCCTGATCGTCCCGTACGGGTGGAGCTTCCGCGACGGTACGAAATGCCCATTACACGGGTGTCTCCTGGGCCGGTCATCAGGGGTTACGCCGGACGCACAGGGGCGGGGCGGGCGGTGTGAGAGGCCGGACCGCACTGCATATGCATTCAGGGCGATTCGGTGAAGAAAGAAATGCCGCGCGCGTTCGAATTCACATTCCCTTCGTTTTCTTCACCGAAAGCAATGCGCACATTGGGGCGGTGAGGTCCGTTCTCACAGTCACCCCCCGGTCGGAAATGAGGCAACGAAACGATCGATTAACGGACGCGTAGCCGATGGGACTCGTCACCCCGGTCCGCTGTTGTGCACCGCCGTTCACACAGCGTCAGGAGGGGTCATGTCCTTCTTCGCCAGGGCGTCCTGGCCACGGGACCATCGTGACGAGCTCGTCGCGGGCGCGCTTGTCGGAGCAGTCGTCGTCGTGCTCGGATACGCCTCGGGCATCGGCGCATCCCCACCGACGACCGTCGAGACCGCGTCACCACCGTCCGCCGGAATTCCGTCCGCTTCCCGGCAGCCCTCGGCCGGCTCCGCCACCGGCCCTCCCGACAATTCCGCGGGAAATACGGGGTCGGCGTCGTCCGGCGGCTATTGGGCAGGTGGCGGCGGAATTCCAGTCGCCGGTGATACGCCGTCCACGGGCGGGGAAAGCGGGCACGATCACGGTACGGGCGGTACCGGCGGCGGGCACGGATCCGCTCCCTCACCCTCCCCTTCCGGGACGTCCCCCACCCCTTCGGACAGCTGCGACGAGGGCGACGTACACCTCGTACGGCCGCTGCTGAGCGGCGTGGCCACTCCGGTGACCGGCCTGCTGGACGGGCTGCTCGGGGCCCCTTCCCCGGCTCCGTCTCCCTCCCCGTCCGCGTCGTCCGACACCCTCTCGTCGCTCTGTATCGGTGTCGCCGCCTCGCCGTCGGTGATCCCGGAGGTGCTGCCATGAGACGCCGCACCCCGTCCCTGGCGGCCGCCCTCCTGACCGCACTCACGGCGCTGCTCCTCGCCGCACCCCCGGCCGCCGCCCACACGGAGCTCAAGTCCTCCGCCCCGAAGAACGGCGCCCGGCTTGCGCACACGCCCGCCACCGTGCGGCTGACGTTCAGCGAGCCGGTCGAACTCGCCGACGTCCATATCGAGGCGGCGGGCAAACAGCTGACGGTGTCCCGCAGCGGTCGCGGCAACGATGCCATCCAGGTCACCCTCCCCAAGACCGCAGGTCAGGACCGCCCGACCCTGGTTTGGCAGGTACTTGACATGGAGGACGGGCATCTCACGTCCGGGACGCTCTCCTTCCGCCGCACCGCGCAGGCGGTCCCCTCGGCCGAGGCAGCTGCGGTCCCGGAACCGTCCGAGGCGGTGCGCTCGGCCTGGGTCGCCGCCCGCTGGGCCGGATATCTGTCCCTCGCGCTGTTCGTCGGCGGCCTGGCCTTCCTCGCCCTGCTCTGGCCGCAGGGCGCCGGGGACCGCCGTACCCGCCGTGTCCTCACCCTCTCCTGGACCGCCGGTCTTGCGGCGAGCCTGCTCACGCCCGGGCTCCAGGGCGCGTACGGGGCGATGGGCACCCTCGGCGATGTGTTCCGACTCCCCACCTACACCGGCCTGTTGAGCACCGAGGTCGGCATCGTGGCCGCCTGCCGGGTGCTGATGTGGGTGCTCGCGGCCGTCGTCCTGGCCGCCGTCCTGCAGGGCGGGGACCGGGCGGCCCGCTCGCCGGGCTGGCGCGTCGGCGCTCTGGCGGTGGCCCTCGGGCTGCTGCGTACGACGAGCATGACCGGCCACAACTCCGAGGGCACGCACCCCGGTTGGGGCGCGGTGGCCGACGTGGTGCACCTCCTGGGCGTGTCGCTCTGGCTCGGCGGTCTGACGCTGCTGCTGTTCGGAGTGCTGCCCCGGCGCCGACCCGAGGAGCTGTCGGCCGTCGTGTCCGGCTACTCCCGGCTGGCCGGGGTGGCGGTCGCGGCGATCGTGGCGGCGGGGGCGGTCCTGACCTGGCAGGTGGTCGGTTCGTTCGGCGCCCTGGTCGACACCGGCTACGGGCGGCTCCTGCTGCTCAAACTCGCCCTACTCGCCCTGTTGTTGGCGATCGCCCAGCGCAGTCGCGGCTGGGTGAGGACGCGGCTCGACATCGCCGTACTGCTGCGCGGCGACCGCGCCACGGTACGGCCCTTCGTCCACTCGGTCGCGGCCGAGACGGGGCTCGTCCTCGTCGTACTCGCCGCGACGAGTCTGCTGGTCACGTCCGCTCCCGGCCGCTGACCGGCGCCTGTCCCACCCCTCCCCTCAACAAGGGAACCTCACAAGGGAGACGCACCACCATGCACACAGAGGAAACCACCGCACCCCCGTCGCACCACCGGCCCTCCCGGGTGGGCAACCGGGTGCTGCTCGCCACCGGTCTGGGCGCGGGTATCGCGGCCGTAGCCGGTCTCGGCCTGCTGCAGGCGTCCGCCGGGGCCGCGGCCCCGCAGACCGCCACACCGGCGGCCGAGGCCCAGTCCATGTCGGACATGGACCACACGTCCACGAAGGCCGCGCCGGCCGACTACACCATCGAGATCAAGAACTACAAGTTCGCCCAGCCGAAGCTGACCGTGAAGGTCGGCTCCACCGTGAAGTGGGTCAACGAGGACTCCGCTCCGCACACCGTCACCACCAGCAGCGGCCCGGCCAAGTTCGACTCCGGCACGCTGCAGAAGGGCGACAGCTGGTCGTACACCTTCACCAAGGCCGGTACGTACGACTACTACTGCGCGGTCCACCCGGACATGACGGCCTCGGTCACCGTGGTCGCCGACGGCTCGGGCTCCTCCGGCGGTTCGTCCGGCGGCAGCACGGGTGGCTCCACCGGCGGTTCGACGGGCGGCTCGACCGGTGGGTCCACCGGGGGCACCACGGGCGGCTCGACGGGCGGTTCGACCGGCGGCGGCAGCACCTCCGGCGGTACGAGCGGCGGGGGCGACGGCGGCGGCGAGGAGTGCGTCAGCGCCCAACAGGTGCTGCTGCCGATCCTGCAGCACATCGACAAGGCACACCTGGAGCAGTCTCCGGGCCGGCAGGTGCAGGACGCGCTCAAGCTCGACGACTACATCAAGATGCACACGGTCTGGATCGAGTCGATCCTCACGCCCGCCGTCAACGGCGCCGGCAGCGTCTCCGACGACACCCTCGGCGTGCTGCTGCAGCACATCGACAAGGCGCACCTGGAGGAGTCGCCGGGCCAGCAGGTCTCGGATCTACTCAACCCCGACGCCTACGTGAAGATGCACACCGTCTGGGCCGAGCACCTGCTCGCCCCGACCGAGAACTACATCACCAACTCCTGCTGATCTTCACCCCGTTCAGCAGGACACGGCGGGCCGGCCGAGTCGCAGTCGGCCGGCCCGCCGCACCCCTATTGTCCCCGCCCGTCACTCCGCTCGCCCACCGAGGTGCCGAGATGACCACCGAGACCCTTCCCACAGCACCGCTTCCGCCGCCCGTCCCCGGCCCGGACTGGCTGCCCGACCCCGGCACCTACGGCGCCGCCCCGGACCGCTGCATCGTCGAACTGACCGCGCGATTCGGCCCGTTGACCACCCTGCGCCGCCGCCTGACCGCCCTGGACGCGACCCTCACCGTCGCACCCGACTCCGACGACTGTGTGCTGAGCCTGGAGCTGGCCGGTCGGCCGCTGGGCGGCAGGCTGCTGACCTTCGTCAGTACGAGCCTCACGCCCACGGACGAGGCCACCCGGCTGCACGTCCCCGGCGAACTCGCCCTGGCCGGCGACCCCGTCGAGGCCCTCTTCGGCTTCCGCGTCGTCGAGCGCACCACCGACCGGCTCCTGGTCCTCGGCACCGCCCAGCTGCCGTACCGGCACCTGCACCGCAGGACCGGCCTCGCACTGCCCCGCACCCGCCCCACAGCCCGTGTCCGGCTGCTCGTAGCCGCGGAGTTCACATGCGCCGTCTGACCGCGCTCCTCGGCGCCCTCTTCCTGGCGGGCGCCGCGCTCGTGCTGCCCGCCCCCACCGCGCAGGCGGCCGCCACCCACCAAGTCCTCATGTCCGGCTACGCGTTCACGCCCCGCACCCTGACCATCACCGCCGGGGACACGGTCACCTGGACCAACCGGGACCAGGCGCCGCACGACGTCAGGACCACCTCCGGCCCCGCCCCGGTCCACTCCCCGATGCTCAGCAAGGGTGACAGCTGGAGCCACACGTTCACGACACCGGGGACGTACGGCTACGTCTGCACCGTGCACCCGGACATGACGGCCCGGCTCATCGTGAAGGCGGCCCCCGCACCCGCCCCCACCGTGCACCGGCACCCGACGTCCGCCCCACCCGCCACCAGGCCCGCCACCGCGATGCCGTCGTCCATGCACATGGACCACACGACCAGGGCCGCCGCCCCCGCAGCCTCCAAGGACCCGTCCCCTTCCCTCACGGTCTCCGCCCCCGCGACGGCGCAGCCCGCCGTGGACCCTCAGGACACCGCCTCCGCCATCCGCCCCCTCAACCCTCTCCTGCTTCTCACCGGCGTCGTCGCGGGCGTCGCGGTCCTGTGTCTGCTGCTGGTCGGCTCCCGGTCGGCCGCCGCCGCGTCCCGGAGCGACGAGCAGGGCCCGGGCTGACCCCACGCCCCGCCCCACGACGGCCTGCGGCGGCCGCGCCACACCTGGCGTGCGCTGCCGCAGGCCGTTGTGGCGAGCCCTTGAGCTGCGGGGATCCCCGGGGAGTCATAGACTGGCCACCAAACCTGTCTCGTTCGTTTTCTTGAATCATTCGTGTTTGTGTGGGTAGGTTGGGTGCCATGACTTCACCCCAGAACCCGACCACCGCCGGGGAGCTCCGCGGTGCCGGCCTGCGGGTGACGGCCGCCCGCGTCGCACTGCTCGAGACCGTCCGCGAGGGTGACCACCTCGGGGTCGAGGCCATCGCCTCGGGCGTACGTGAGCGGGTGGGCCACATATCCCTGCAAGCCGTGTACGAGGCGCTGCACGCACTCACCACGGCCGGACTCGTCCGCCGTATCGAGCCGCCGGGCAGCCCGGCCCGGTTCGAGGGCAGGGTCGGGGACAACCACCACCACCTCGTGTGCCGGACGTGCGGTGCCGTCTTCGACGTCGACTGCGCGGTCGGTCATGCCCCCTGTCTCACCGCTTCGGACGACCGAGGCTTCGCGATCGACGAGGCCGAGGTCATCTACTGGGGCCTGTGCCCCGACTGTTCCACCGCTCGCACGGCCTGAGCACCAAACCCCGGAAGGATTCCCATGTCTGAGAACAACGCCGCTGAAGCGAAGTGCCCGGTGGCGCACGATCGCGCTCTGCACCCGACCCAGGGCGGCGGCAACCGCCAGTGGTGGCCGGAGCGGCTCAACCTGAAGATCCTTGCCAAGAACCCTGCCGTGGCCAACCCGCTCGGTGAGGAGTTCGACTACGCCGAGGCGTTCCAGACCCTCGACCTCCCGGCCGTGAAACAGGACATCGCCGAGGTGCTGACGGACTCCAAGGACTGGTGGCCGGCCGACTTCGGTCACTACGGCCCGTTCATGATCCGTATGGCCTGGCACAGCGCGGGCACCTACCGCATCAGCGACGGCCGTGGTGGCGCCGGTGCCGGTCAGCAGCGCTTCGCCCCGCTGAACAGCTGGCCGGACAACGGCAACCTGGACAAGGCCCGCCGTCTGCTGTGGCCGGTCAAGAAGAAGTACGGCAAGAGCCTGTCCTGGGCCGACCTCATGATCCTCGCGGGCAATGTCGCCCTTGAGTCCATGGGCTTCAAGACCTTCGGCTTCGGCGGCGGCCGCGAGGACGTCTGGGAGTCGGAGGAGGACGTCTACTGGGGTCCCGAGAAGGTCTGGCTCGACGACCAGCGCTACACCGGCGACCGTGAGCTGGAGAACCCGCTCGGCGCGGTCCAGATGGGCCTCATCTACGTCAACCCGGAGGGCCCCAACGGCAACCCGGACCCGATCGCCGCGGCCCGCGACATCCGTGAGACGTTCCGCCGTATGGCGATGAACGACGAGGAGACCGTCGCCCTCATCGCCGGTGGCCACACCTTCGGCAAGACCCACGGCGCGGGCCCGGCGGAGAACGTCGGCGCCGACCCGGAGGCCGCCCCGATCGAGGCGCAGGGCCTCGGCTGGGCGTCCACGTACGGCTCCGGCAAGGCCGGCGACGCGATCACGTCCGGCCTGGAGGTCACCTGGACCGCCACGCCGACCCAGTGGAGCAACGGCTTCTTCCGGAACCTCTTCGAGTACGAGTACGAGCTCACGCAGAGCCCGGCCGGCGCGAACCAGTGGGTGGCGAAGAACGCGGAGGCGATCATCCCCGACGCGCACGACGCGTCGAAGAAGAAGCTCCCGACGATGCTCACCACGGACCTGTCGCTGAAGTTCGACCCGGTCTACGAGCAGATCTCGCGCCGCTTCTACGAGAACCCGGAGCAGTTCGCGGACGCCTTCGCCCGCGCCTGGTACAAGCTGACCCACCGTGACATGGGTCCGAAGTCGCTGTACCTCGGCTCGGAGGTCCCGGCGGAGACCCTGCTGTGGCAGGACCCGCTGCCGGCGGCCGAGGGCGAGACCATCGACGCCGCCGACGTCACGGCCCTGAAGGCCAAGCTGCTCGCCTCGGGTCTCACGGTCTCCCAGCTGGTCTCCACCGCGTGGGCATCGGCCTCGACGTACCGGGGCAGCGACAAGCGCGGCGGTGCCAACGGCGCCCGTGTCCGTCTGCAGCCGCAGGCCGGCTGGGACGTCAACGAGCCCGACGAGCTGGCGCAGGTGCTGCGTGTCCTGGAGGGCGTCCAGGCGGAGTTCAACTCCGGCGCCAAGAAGGTCTCCCTGGCCGACCTGATCGTCCTCGGTGGTGCCGCCGCCGTGGAGAAGGCCGCCAAGGACGCCGGTCACGACGTCGAGGTGCCCTTCGCGCCGGGCCGGGTTGACGCCACGGAGGAGCACACCGACGCGGAGTCCTTCGCCGCGCTGGAGCCCACCGCCGACGGCTTCCGCAACTACCAGGGCAAGGGCAACCGCCTGCCGGCCGAGTACCTGCTGCTCGACAAGGCGAACCTGCTGGGCCTGAGCGCCCCCGAGCTGACCGTCCTCGTCGGCGGCCTGCGCGTCCTCGGCGCCAACCACCAGCAGACCGCGTACGGCGTCTTCACCGACACCCCGGGCCAGCTGACGAACGACTTCTTCGTCAACCTGCTCGACCTGGGCCACACCTGGTCGCCGGTCTCCGAGGACCAGACCGTCTTCGAGTGCCGTGACGACGCGACCGGCGAGGTCAAGTGGACCGGCACCCGTGCCGACCTCGTCTTCGGCTCGAACTCCGAGCTGCGTGCGCTCGCCGAGGTCTACGCGAGCGACGACGCGAAGGAGAAGTTCGTGACCGACTTCGTCGCGGCGTGGGTCAAGGTGTCGAACGCGGACCGCGTCGACCTCGTCTGATCCGCACGATCACCGAGCAAGGCCACTGACGTCCGGGCCGTCCCCCAGGGGGCGGCCCGGACGTCGCCGTTTCTGCCCGTACGTCCTCCGCCAGCGCGCCCGGTGACGGGCATCGCCCTGTCCGGAACCGCTGACACCCATCAGCGAGGACAGCGAGGCACCGCTGTTCCACAGCCCGAGCAGGTCGCGGTTGACGGCGACGATGCCGTCCTTGACCACGACCTCCAAGGCCTGCCTGCTGAACCGGGTCGTGGTCACGAACACGGCGACGTCCGCCCCAAAGTGCACCTTGGAGCCGAGCAGTTCCCGCACTTCCCGGCTGCCGATGACCGAACTGGGCGTATAGCGCTTGCACTGCACGACCATCGCCCGCCCATCCGGCAACCGCCCGACGACATCGGCCCCTTGATCCCCTGGTCCGCCCACGCACCGCACCTCACGGCAGCCGTCCCGGCGGCACAGCGCGGCGACCAGCTCCTCGAACTCCGTACCCGTCATGGCGTCTACCTCGGCGAGTGACCGGCGCCCGGCGGCGACCGCGTCCTGCTGCCGCCACGCCCGGTCCCGCCCACGCAGGATCCGGTCCGTACGCCAGAGCCACCAGCCCAGTCCGCCGACAGCGGCCGCTACGACGACTCCGACGACGTACATCCAGATCGCCGACCAGAACACGACCAGCACCAGCACACCGACCAGACCGGCACCCGCCCGTCGCGCGAGCGCGTCCTGCCGCGCCGTCCGTCGTCTGCGCACCGGCGCCGTACGCCGCCGCCTCTGCCGTCTCCTGCGCTGTGCGGCCATCCGCACCACCCCCGATTGATTCCCTCACGGGCAGTGTGAACAGGGCAGGGACCGCCGGAAAGACCGCATATCGGCCATGACGGCCGGAACGGCCGCGCCGGAGGCGGCAGCGTCCTCGTCCGACCTCACCGGGACGCCGTCTGGTGGAGACCGGGGACGTCCAGTTCGTCAGCGCTCAGGTACTGGTTGTACGCGGTGACGTTCGTGAAGAAGATCGGGATGGGAAGGGTGAGCCCCGGCGGAAGCGGGGGCGGCATGCTCGGGGTGAACGTGACGGGGAGCAGGCCGAGGAGGTTTCCGCTGAGGATCTTGGTCAGCAGGACCACGGGCTGACCGCTGGCGACCGTCGTGCCGAAGGGGGCGCCGTCCGTCTCCAACTGGCCCTGGCAGGGATACCAGGGGCCGGGGGCGGACGGGTCCACGCGACCGATACCGGGAATGCCCATGTCGAGCAGCGGCAGCCGGAGGCCGGGCAGGCCGTGGAAGGTCGGAGCGGGTGGCGGGGGCTGGTTCTGGCCGCACCGGGGGGCGAGGAGAGGCGCGGTCTGGCGCAGGCTCGCAATGTCGACCCGGGTCGCGGTGAAGACCAGGACCTGCTGAGGGCCGTACGCCGTCGGCACGTCGGTGATGCCGTGATAGGTCAGGCCGGTGAGCACCATCAGCGGGCTGAGGACCCGGAACGGCTGGGCGGCGGTGGGTACTTGGTACGCGGCGGCATCGACGCCGAGCCTGAGTGAGATCAGGGGCTGGGGAAGGCAGAAGGGCGACTTCTCGGCGCGGCCGGAGTGGGCGCCCAGATTGATGTGCAGGGGCAGCAGCGACAAGGGCCCGTCCATCAGCCCGTCGGCAGGCAGCGGCGGGATGTTCAAGCGCAGGACGGATGGCGAGTCGGTGCTGCCGGCGGACCGGCTCGACTTCTCGTCCGACGCGCCCGGCCCGGCGGCATGGCCGAGCTTGCTGCGCTGCGGCGGTCCGGCGGGCCGGTCCGGGCCCGGCGTCGCACGGTCGTGCCGGGCGGCCGGGCCGCTGTCGCGTTTGTCGCGTGCGTCGCGTCTATCGCGTGCGTTGTGTTTATCGCGTGCATCGTGTGAATCGTGCAGGCCGAGCATGTCGGCGACCGAGCCGAGAAGGCCCGCTCCGGATGAATGCGTGGGAGCGGGCGCAGGCTCGACGGAGTCGGGCCCGTGTCTGGGCCTGTGTTTGCCGGGTGCCTCGGTACGCGGGTTCGGCAGAAGAGGTCCGAGGGACGGGCGCAGGCCGAGCGGGCCGCCCACTGCGGTGCCCGAGCCCGGTGCGTGACTCCGCTCGGCGCCCGCCGGGGTACGGCCTCCGGTGCCGGTGGGTGCCGCCCCGGCCAGCAGTCCGTCGAGCAGGGAGCAGACGGTCAGGTGCGGGGCAGTGCTGTCGTCGACAGTGCTCCCGAGCACGCTGCGTGGCTCGGTGAGCCTCGGCACCATCCGGGGGAGGTGGGCCGGCGCCGGCTGCAGCCCGCCGGTCAGCAGAGCCCCGATCGGAAGCACACCGAGCGCCCTCATACGGGTGGTGCGCGAGCTCAGACGGTACGTGCGCAAGCTGCTGCCGGCTGATCGGCCGCCGACCGTATGACCTCCGGCGCCGCCTCCCCCACTGCCCGATTCACCGGAACCGCCGGGGCCATCAGGGCCACCGGAACCACCGTCCCCACCGGGACCGTCCGAACCACCGGAGCCGCCCGGACCGCCCGGTCCCTCCGCGCTGTCGGGCCCGTCGCCACTGCCCGACCCCTCCGAGCCGCCCGCTTCCCCTGTGCTGTCCGAGCCGCTCCCGCGACCCCAGTCGGTCCAGACCCCTCTCCGGGCCGGAGGCCGCTCATACGGCACCCAGCTCACCGCCATCGCACCGCCGGTGATGCCCAGCAGAAAACCGATCAGGAAGCCGCCGAAATTGGAGAGCACGAGTGAGGCGACGGCGAGCACCAGCGTCGCGATACCCGCGAACACTCGATGCCCGGGCGCCAGCCACATGCTGAGCGCGAGGACCGCCAGGAAGATCCCCATAAGTGTCCCCGACACACCGGCGACGCCCTCGTGCATCATGACCGGCAACGGCGCGAACGGGATGGAGAGGATCTCAACCCCGGACAACAGCGTCCACACCCCCGCCCAGAACGGGCGGCTGCGCCGCCAGTCGCGGAAGGCGTTCCACCATCCGGGCCGCCGCCCGTCAGCCTCTGCCCTCCTCTTACGTCCAGCGCGCAGCCGCGCACTACTCACGTCGATCTCCCCGAGTGTGGTGGTCTTCGTCACCCGACGCGTCAAAACATGAGTGGTCGCCGACATCCACGCTCAGGTGGAGTCCCGGCAGCCGGAACGTCGCGGCACTCACCGAACGCGTCTGCTGCCGCAGATCATCGATGCGTACGGTGTCGGCCTGCTCGCCGAAGCCGCCGGGCTCGCCGTGCACACCGGGCACACCCTGCACGGTTGAGGCATCCTGGCCGATGTTGATGTTGCGGAAGAGCGCGTCGCCCCGCAGGTCGTGGCTGTCCGCGACAAGCCGGTCCGCGTGCGCGGGAGACCCGCCGCTGCCCGAGGTCAGCCGCAGGGTGACGGGCCCGAGGACGGGCACGTTCTGCACGACGGACTGGCACAGGTCGTACAGGTCCGCGGACCGGATGCCGGAAAGCGCCTCCGGGTACTTGGCATGAGCGCCGCGGTCCAGCACACCGAACTGGACGAACCCGCGCCCGTCGAGCGTGCTGGCTGAGATCTGGAAGCTCTGGCCGGAAACCGTGAACGAGTTGGGTGACACTCCGAAGGACGTGGCCAGGGCGCCACGCGCCACAGCTGTGCACAGCGCTGCGGACGCCAGCAGAGTGGGCACCATGGCCACGGCCAGGCGCCTCCATCGGGTGTGGCCCGTGAGACGTGTGCTCACGATGGTCTGGGTGGCACTGTCGGCGATGCTCGTCATCCCTCTCCCCGTCAGACAATCGGGGCCGACCCGTCGGCGGGCCGAGAAGCCCCAAATACCCGAGTTTCGGGCGGTACGCATCGCCAACTTCTGCGGAACCCGCTGGTGACTCCGAGAGCCGGCCGGGGACCCCAATGGCCGGACGCTTTCACCCGCTTGTCCCAAAGTGAGCACAAAAGGACTCAAACAGGCTCAAATAGTCCCAAAGGGAGGGGGAGGACAGTTCAGTAGCAGGGCTTGGATCCGGTCTTCACGCTCAGATGCAGGCCCGTGAGCCGGAAGGTCGCCGCACTCACCTCTCGGGTCGTCTGCTGCAGGTGATCGATGCGTACGGTGTCGGCCTGCTGACCGAAGACTCCCGCCAGGGCATTGGAACCGTCCCCGAAGGTCGACGCATCCTGCCCGATGGTGATGTTGCTGAACACCGCGTCGCCGCCGAGGTCGTCGGTGTGGACGACGAGATGGTCCGCGTGCGCGGGCTTGCCGCCCCCGCCGGCACCGATCCGCAGCGTGGTGTCGCCGACGACGGGGAGGTGAAGGACCATCGACTGGCACAGGTTGTACAGGTCGGCCGAATCGATGCCGGCGATGGCCTCCGGGTACGTCTCGGTCTTCGACCGGTCCGTCCCTACGTACTGGGTGAACCCGGTGCCTTGCAGCCGGTCGGCGGAGATCTTGAGGTTCTGTCCGGAAACCACCACGGACTGAGCGGAGACCGCGAGCGAGACAGGCAGGACGCCCGTGCCGATCGCCACCATGAGCGCCGCGGACGCCAGCAGCGTCGGCACCATCACCAAGCCGAGCCGCGTCCACCGGGTGTGCCCCGCGGGACGGGCGCCGGGATCAGGGAACGTCATCACTGCCTCCCGGGCTCAAGCGGTGCCGAGCGGGGGCGCGACAACACCTACGCCGCCGGCCGCGGCCGTCCGGCCACAGCCTCATTGCAACCTGAGGTCCGGCGGTCGGCAACCGGAACCCGTCCGGACACCGAGCCCCCGAACGAGCCCACCGCACCTACCGCTGCCACCGCCGGCCGGTGACGGAATCGGACCAGCCGGTCTGCCCGGGGTGCAGCTCGTGGGCGCCAACAAGCAGGCGTCCGCCCATGACTTGGGCGAACAGGCGGTGTTCGGCAGGGACTTGGAGGTCATACGAGGCTGGTGCCTTCGCGGAGTGCGTGCCGACGGTGAGCAGGGCCAGTCGCGCGCCCATGCAGCAGCCGGAGACGGCCAAGCAGCTTCAGCGATTGCTCTATTCACCGCTGCAATAGATCGCTGAGCGCACAAGCATCTATTGGCCCGAATGGCCGCCGACGCGGCCGGTTTCTCCCTGGCCGCCTCGCTCGCGGCCCTCGTCTCGTTCGCCGTGGGCGCCCTGCTCGGCGGCCGCCTGGCGCACAGGGCGCGGGCCCACCGCGGCCGAGTGCTGTACCTGGCCCTGCTGCTGGAGACCGCCCTGTGCCTGGCGGCGTACGTCATCGCGGAAGCCGCCGCCACCCCGTACCCGGGCAGCGCGCGCTACACGCTGATCGCACTCCTCGGCCTCGCCATGGGCGTGCAGAATGCCGCCGCACGCGCGCTGGCGGTACCCGATCTGACCACGACCGTACTGACGCTCACCATCACCGGAGTCGCCGCGGACAGCCGGGCAGCAGGCGGGAAGGGCGGCAAGGCGGGCCGCCGCACGCTCTCGGCGGCGGCGATGTTCACCGGCGGCCTTGCCGGCGTTCACGCTGACGCGCTCCGACGCCGCCTGGACTGTAGGCACCATGATCACCGCCCTGCTCACAGCCACCCCCGCCCTCCTGCCCACCTATCTGCTCGCCCCTGCCGGCGGGGCGCTGGCCGCAACGGTCGCGATACGACGCATCAGCGCAGGCCACGGGAACACGCGATGGCTGCCGCGTCCCTCACTGCCAGGCATGCCGTGTGGGAATGGGCAGGTCAGAGGCCCTTTGCTGCGGGCTCGAGAATCGCCACACACTCCACATGATGAGTCATCGGAAACAGGTCGAACGCCCGCAGCGTCCGCACCTTGTAGCCGCCGTCACGGAAGTACCCCAGATCCCGCGCCAACGCCGCCGGATCGCACGCCACGTACGCGATCCTGCGTGCCCCCAGCGAGGCCAGGTGCTCCACCGTCTGGCGGCCGGCCCCCGCGCGCGGCGGGTCCAGGACGATGAGGTCGACCTCGGTGATTCCGGTGCGCGGCAGGACGGACTCCACCTTGCCCTGCTCGATCCGCACCCGCTCGAAGTCGGCGAGGTTGTGCCGGGCGTCCTCGACGGCCCGCTTGCCGGACTCGATGCCGAGCACCGCGCCCTTCTCGCCGAGGCGGTCGGCGAGGGCGCCGGCGAAGAGGCCCACACCGCAGTACAGGTCCAGCGCCATGTCGCCCTTGCGCGGCAGCAGGCCCTGCATGACCGCCTTGACCAGGGTGTCGGCGGCCATCGGGTGGACCTGCCAGAAGCCGCCGCTGCCCACCCGGTGGGTCCGGCCGTCGGCCCGCTCGCGCACAAAGGCGCGGCCGTGGACACGGTGGATGCCGCCGTCCTTCTCCTCGACGCGCATCACGGACACCGGCTTGTCGAGCTCGACGAGGGGCAGCCGGGCGCCCGGCCGAGGCTCCAAGATCACCATGCGGTCCTGGGAGCCGGTCGCCGCGATCGCCTCGACGGATGCCATCCCGGACCAGTCGCGCTCCTCGATGCCCAGTTCGCTCACACCGGGAGCCGCGATCATGCAGTGCTCGATCGGCTCGACCTCGTGCGAACGGTGCCGGCGCAACCCGGCGTTGCCGTCGGCGTCCACCGTGTACTGCACCCGCGTCCGCCACTGCGGCACCTCGCCGGCGGGCAGCTTGTCGCCCTCGGCCGGCATCACCGTGCCGTCCCAGCCGGCCTCCTCGGGCGTGAGGCCCGCGAGCCGCTGCAGCTGCTCGGCGAGGACCTCGCCCTTCAGCCGGCGCTGCGCCCCCGGCTTGGCGTGCTGCCAGTCGCAGCCGCCGCAGCGGCCGGGACCGGCGTAGGGGCAGGGCGCCTCGATGCGGTCCTTGGAGGCCGAGAGCACCTCGACCGCGTCCGCGCGCAGGAAACGGGCGCCCTCCTCGCCCTCCGTCACCCGCGCCACGACCCGCTCACCGGGCAGCGTGTGCCGGACGAACAGCACCTGGCCCTCGGACGTACGGGCGATGCAGTGCCCGCCGTGGGCGACGGGGCCGATCTCGACCTCGTACTCCTCACCCACCAGCGACTTCTTCGGTTCTGTCTGCATGGCGGGGTGACTCCACAACATCGAAAGGGAAACAGCGAGAGGGAACTGCGAAAGAGAACAGCCGGACAACAGCCCACCAGTCTACGTGGGCGTCGTCCGGCCGTTTGACCGACGCCTGTCAGCCCTTGGTGTCCGAGGACTCCTTCGGCCGGCCCTCCTCGGCCGGACCGCGCCGCACCGAACCCGGCGCGTTCCACTCCTGCCGCTTGCGGGCCCGCACCTTCGCGGCCTCCGAGGACTGCAGCTGGTAGGGCACGGACGTGACCATGATGCCCGGCGTGAACAGCAGCCGGCCCTTCAGCCTGAGTGCGCTCTGGTTGTGCAGCAGGTGCTCGTACCAGCGGCCCACCACGTACTCGGGGATGATCACGGACACCGCGTCCCGCGGCGACTCCTTGCGCAGCCCCTTCACGTACTCGATGATCGGCCGCGTGATCTCGCGGTACGGCGAGTCGAGCACCTTCAGCGGTACGTCGATGCCGCGCTGCTCCCACTCCTCCTTCAGCGCCTTGGTCTCCGCCGCATCGACGTTGACTGTCAGCGCCTCCAGGGTGTCCGAGCGCATCAGCTTGGCGTAGGCGAGGGCACGCAGCGTGGGGCGGTGGATCTTCGAGATCAGGACGACGGAGTGGACGCGGGACGGCCGTACGCTGTCGTCGCTGGGGCCCTCGGGCGCCGCGATCTCCGCGGCCACGCCGTCGTAGTGCTTACGGATCGCCGTCATCGTCGCGTAGAAGATCACCATGCCGAGCAGCGCGACCCAGGCGCCGTGCGTGAACTTGGTGACGAGGACGACGACCAGCACCAGGCCGGTGAAGAAGGCACCGAAGGCGTTGATCGCGCGGGAGCGCACCATGTGGCGGCGCTTGGCCTGGTCCTGCTCGACGGCCAGATGGCGGTTCCAGTGGCGGACCATGCCGGTCTGGCTGAGCGTGAAGGACACGAACACGCCGACGATGTACAGCTGGATCAGCCGGGTCGAGTCGGCGCCGTAGATCACGGTCAGGAGCGTGGCCGCGCCGGCGAGCAGCACGATGCCGTTGGAGAAGGCGAGGCGGTCGCCGCGGGTGTGCAGCTGGCGGGGCAGATAGCGGTCCTGGGCGAGGATCGAGCCGAGGACCGGGAAGCCGTTGTAGGCGGTGTTGGCTGCGAGGAACAGGACCAGCGCGGTGGCCGCGGCGAGCACGACGAACAGGAAGCTGCCCTTGCCGAAGACGGCCTCGGCGACCTGGGTGATCACTGGGTTCTGGACGTAGTCGGCGCCGACCCCGATGCCGTTCTTGAGGAGGTCGGTGGCCGGGTTCTCGGCCATGCGGACCTTGGTCGTCAGGGCGAGGACGATGATCCCGCAGAACATGGTCACGGCGAGCAGGCCCATCGCGGCGAGCGTGGTCGCCGCGTTCTTCGACTTGGGCTTGCGGAAGGCCGGCACACCGTTGGAGATCGCCTCGACACCGGTGAGCGCGGCACAGCCGGAGGAGAAGGCGCGCAGCATCAGGAAGACCAGAGCGAATCCGGCCAGCCCCTGGTGCTCGGCCTTGATCGTGTACTGCGCCGTGGGCGCCCGCATGGTGTCGTCGAGCACCATCCCGCGGAACGCGCCCCACGCGATCATGATGAAGACGCCGCCGACGAAGACGTAGGTCGGAATCGCGAAGAGCTTGCCGGACTCCTTCACGCCACGCAGGTTCATCAACGTGAGCAGCACGATCACCGCGACCGCGCAGAGCACCTTGTGCTCGACCACGAACGGCACCGCGGAACCCAGGTTCTCGATGCCGGACGCGATCGACACGGCGACAGTGAGGACGTAGTCGACGAGCAGGGCGCTGGCGACGGTCAGGCCCGCCCTGGGACCCAGGTTGGTGGTGGCGACCTCGTAGTCGCCACCACCGCTGGGATAGGCGTGCACGTTCTGCCGGTAGGAGGCGACGACGGTGAACATGAGCACGACGACCGCGAGCGCGATCCACGGGCTGAAGTGGTACGCCGACACGCCCGCGATGGACAGGACCAGCAGCACCTCTCCCGGGGCGTAGGCCACGGAGGACAGCGGGTCGGAGGCGAAGACGGGCAGCGCGATGCGCTTCGGCAGGAGCGTTTCGCCCAGCCGGTCACTGCGCAGTGCGCGCCCGATCAAGATCCGTTTGGGCATGTCGGTCAGTTTGGACACAACAGGTAATCGTAGGCGTTCGAACGGGCGCTCAACCACCGGCCACCCCCCATCTGCCCTCCGGGTGAAAACAGGGGCCGGTCCGGCTGCGGATTCCGCAGGTCGCCGAGGCGGCATGCCTATATGACAAGTACCGCCCGTTTCCCCGACCGTCACGGGCCCGTTGCCGTCCCCCGGAGGTTCCATGCACGCCACCGCAGAGTTGATCGGAGCCGCGGCGGCCCTCGTCGGCCTCGGAATCCTGACTCTTGCCAGCGTCCGCAGTATCAGCCGCCGCTGACGTCACACTCCGCACGGCAACCGTGCACAGGGGTGCCGACGTCCTACCGCGCGTGTGTAGCTTGGGCGTCTGTCTGAGACCCTGATGTGGCTGAGCAGTAACTCTTGACACCGGAAGGACGGTCGTGCACATCGTCATCATGGGCTGCGGAAGAGTGGGTTCCGCTCTTGCCCAGACCCTGGAGCAACAGGGGCACACGGTCGCAGTGATCGACCAGGACCCCACCGCCTTCCGCCGCCTCGGCCCTGGATTCGGCGGCCGCCGGGTCACCGGGATCGGCTTCGACCAGGACACCCTGCGCGAGGCCGGCATCGAGGAGGCCGGTGCCTTCGCCGCCGTGTCCAGCGGCGACAACTCGAACATCATCTCCGCACGCGTGGCCCGCGAGATGTTCGGCGTGGAGAACGTCGCGGCCCGCATCTACGACCCGCGTCGTGCCGAGGTCTACCAGCGCCTCGGCATCCCCACCGTCGCGACGGTCCGCTGGACGGCCGACCAGATGCTGCGCCGGCTGCTGCCCTCGGGCGCCGAGCCGCTGTGGCGCGACCCCACCGGTGGTGTCCAACTCGCCGAAGTACACGCCTCCACGGCCTGGGTCGGCCACAAGATCAGCAGGATGCAGGAGGAGACGGGCGTCCGCGTGGCGTTCCTGACCCGGCTCGGCGAGGCCATGCTGCCCAGCTCGCAGACGGTGCTGCAGGAGGGCGACCTGGTGCACGTGATGATGCGCACCGACGAGGTCGACAAGGTCGAGGCGTCCTTCGCCAAGGGTCCCGAAGAGGAGGGCGGTCACTGATGAGGGTCGCCATTGCCGGTGCCGGTGCGGTCGGCCGCTCGATCGCGGGCGAACTGCTGGAGAACGGACACGAGATCCTGCTGATCGACAAGGCCCCCACGGCCATCTCGGTCGAGCGGGTCCCCCAGGCGGAGTGGCTGCTGGCCGACGCCTGCGAGATCACGTCGCTGGACGAGGCGGCACTGCAGCGCTGCAACGTCGTGATCGCCGCGACGGGCGACGACAAGGTCAACCTGGTCGTCTCGCTGCTCGCCAAGACGGAGTACGGCGTCCCGCGCGTCGTGGCCCGCGTCAACAACCCCAAGAACGAGTGGCTCTTCAACGAGTCCTGGGGCGTCGACGTGGCCGTCTCCACCCCCCGCCTGATGTCGGCTCTGGTCGAGGAAGCGGTCTCGGTCGGCGACCTGGTCCGCCTCCTCCGCTTCAGCCACGGCGACGCCAACCTGGTGGAACTGACGCTGCCGGAGGAGTCGGCCCTGGCCGGCACCCAGGTCGGCGACGTGGAATGGCCCGAGGACACGTCCCTGGTCACCATCATCCGCGGCACCCGAGTCCTCACCCCCTCCCGCGACGACTCCCTGGAACCGGGCGACGAACTCCTGTTCGTAGCCGCCCAGGCCCGCGAGGAACAACTGGAGGACCTGCTGTCGGTACGGCGCGAGGACGCAACGGGCTGACCGCCTCGACCGACCGCTACGACGACGAAGGGCGCCCCGAAATCAGGGGGCGCCCTTCGTCTTTGTCTCCAGCCCGTCCGGCTCGTCTTTGTCTTCAGCCCGTCCGGCGTTCGGTTTTTCAGCCCGTCCGGCGTTTGAGGACGAGGCCGTTCAGGCCGAAGCGGGGGTCTGGGGGCGGCAGCCCCCAGGGACTACGCCTCCCGACGGTGCCGCCCGCCACTCGCCTCAGCCCCCGCGGCAGCGGCAGCCGCAGCGGCCCGCTCCTTCTCCGCCTGCTCCTCGGCTTCCATCTCCGCGAACACATCAATCGGCGCGGGCGCCTTCGCCAGGAACACCCACGTCAGCCACACGGCCAGCAGGAACGGCGGAATCTTCAGCGCCACCAGCACCCAGCCCAGCTGCGCCGTGTTGGCCCACCAGTACAGCGGAAAGAGGATCGCGCACTTGGCCAGCAGAATCAGACCCCAGGCCCAACTGGCCTTCGCATACGCCTTCTTGCGCCCCGGATTACGTGTCCGCCAGGAGAGGTTCTCCTTGAACACCGGCCCGAGGATCAGCCCGAGCAGCGGAACCCCGCACAACGTCGTGACGATGTACGCCAGCGCCAGCCCCAGCGTGTACAGCATGCCCGGCAGATAGAAGTCCTTGGCATTGCCCGTCATCATCGCGAAGACGACACCGAAGGCGACGCCGAAGACACCGCTGAACGCATGCTTGACGGTGTCCCGCATGACCAGGCGGACCACCACGAGCAGCAGGGACACCGCGAGGGCGGCGATGGCCGACCAGTGCAGGTCCTTGTTGATCGTGAAGATGGTGACGAAGAGGAGGCCGGGCAGCACCGTCTCGACCATGCCCCGCACTCCGCCGAACGCCTCGAACAGGGCGGCCTCGGTCACCGCCCGCGCGTCGTCGGCTTGAGTGTCTTCGGTCGGCTTGTCGAGCGACGTCACCGGCTACTCCCGTCCGAGGGGTCTCAGTTCGTATTTCGGATTGAACAGCACCCGGCGGCCCCGGCTGAGCGAGACGCGGCCCGATGCGATCAGCCTGCGCCCCGGTTCTATGCCCACGATGGAGCGCCTGCCGAGCCACACCACGTCCAGGGCGGCGGAACCGTCGAACAGCTCGGCCTCCAGGGCCGGGACGCCCGCACGCGGCCGCAGGGTGACCGTGCGCAAGGTACCAGTAACCGTGACGATCTGTCGGTCGTGACAGTCACCGATCCGGGTACATCCGGCGGTCGCCGTGTCCTCACGCAGCTCCTCGGACTCCAGGTCCTCCTGCGACGAGGAGAGCCGGTCCAACATGCGCCGGAACCGGCCCACCGGCTTTTCGGAACGAGGAACAGCACTCATGTCTGAAGCCTACCGGGGTGCACTGACAGCCACGTACCCGCGGGCCTAGGGCTCGAACCGGTAGCCCATCCCCGGCTCCGTGATGAAGTGCTTGGGGTGCGACGGGTCCGCCTCCAGCTTCCTGCGCAGCTGGGCCATGTAGACCCTCAGGTAGTTCGTCTCGGTCCCGTATGACGGACCCCACACTTCCTGGAGCAGCTGCTTCTGGCTCACCAGCCGGCCCGTGTTGCGCACCAGCACCTCCAGCAGATGCCACTCCGTGGGCGTGAGCCGTACGTCCTTCCCGCCCCTGTTGACCTTCTTCGCGGCCAGGTCGACGGTGAACTCCTCGGTCTCCACGGTGGTCACGTCGTCCTCGCCCGCGCCGACCGGCTCGGCACGGCGGACGGCGGCCCGCAGCCGGGCGAGCAGTTCGTCCATGCCGAAGGGCTTGGTGACATAGTCGTCGGCGCCCGCGTCCAGGGCCTCGACCTTCTCGTCGGAGGTGTGCCGGGCCGACAGCACCAGGATCGGCACGCGGGTCCAGCCGCGCAGGCCCCTGATCACCTCGACGCCGTCCATGTCGGGCAGGCCCAGGTCGAGGACGACCACGTCGGGGTGGCGGGCGGCGGCGAGCTGCAGGGCGGTGGCGCCGTCGTGGGCCGCGTCGACCTCGTACTTGCGCGCCTTGAGGTTGATCACAAGGGCGCGCACGATCTGCGGCTCGTCGTCGATCACCAAGACCCGGGTCATGTGACCTGCCTTTCGGGTTCCGCTGGGTGGAGAAGCCCCTGCGCGCGCGATCCTGCCGCACGCAGGGTGAGGACCATGGTGAGGCCGCCGCCGGGGGTGTCCTCGGCGGTCAGGGTGCCGCCCATGGCCTCGGCGAAGCCGCGCGCCACGGCGAGGCCGAGGCCCACGCCGGCCCCGCGCGGGGCGTCGCCGTAACGCTGGAAGGGCTCGAAGATGCGCTCCTTGGCCTCGTCCGGGACGCCCGGGCCGCGGTCCACGATGCGGACCTCGACACGGTCGGCGATGGCGCTCGCCGCGACCAGTACCGCCCGGTCCGGCGGGCTGTACTTGACAGCGTTCTCGACCAGGTTGGCCACCGACCGCTCGAGGAGCCCCGGGTCCACGTCGACCATGGGCAGGGTCTCCGGCACCTCCAGCTCGACGCTGTCCTCGGGCACCCCGACCAGCGCCATCGGTACGACCTCGTCGAGGTCGACCTCGCGGATCAGCGGGGTGACCGTGCCGGTCTGGAGGCGGGACATGTCCAGGAGGTTGCCCACCAGGTGGTCGAGCCGGTCGGCACCCTCCTCGATGCCCTCCAGCAGCTCCGCCTGGTCCTCCTCGGACCACGCCACGTCGTCCGAGCGCAAGGAGGACACCGACGCCTTGATCCCGGCCAGGGGTGTACGGAGGTCATGGCTCACGGCGGCCAGCAGCGCCGTACGGATGCGGTTGCCCTCCGCCAGCGTCCGGGCCCGGTCGGCCTCCTCCTGGAGGCGCCTGCGGTCCAGTACGACGGCTGCCTGGGCGGCGAACGCGGCCAGCACCCGGCGGTCCTCGGCGGGCAGCACCCGGCCGGTCAGTGCCAGCGCCATGTGGTCCCCGACCGGCACGTCGACGTCCGCCTCGTCCGGTCGCTCCACCGCCGGTCCGAGTCCGGCGCGCCCCGCACAGGTCCACGGGTCGTGCTCGCTCGCCCGCTCCAGCAGGGCCGCCGACTCCATGCCGAAGGTCTCGCGGACCCGCTCCAGGAGCTCCTCCAGGCCGGTCTCGCCGCGCAGCACGTTGCCGGCGAGGAAGGACAGGATCTCCGACTCGGCGCGCAGCCGGGCCGCCTGGTGGGTGCGGCGGGCGGCGAGGTCGACCACCGAGGCCACCGAGACGCCGACGCCCACGAAGATCACGATGGCGACGATGTTCTTCGGGTCGGCGATGGTCCAGCGGTGCAGGGGCGGTGTGTAGAAGTAGTTCAGCAGCAGTGAACCCACCGCGGCCGAGGCCAGCGCGGGCAGCAGCCCGCCGAGCAGGGCCGCGGCGACCGTCACCGCCAGGAACAGCAGCATGTCGTTGGCGAGCCCGAGGTGGACGGTGTTCAGGACCGCCGCCAGGACTGCGGGGCCGAGTACGCCGACCAGCCAGCCCCAGATGATCCGTGACCGGCCGAGCCGCGCCCCCCGGCCCACCGGCAGGCCGCGCCCCTTGCCCGCCTCGTCGTGGGTGATCAGGTGCACGTCCAGGTCGGGCCCGGAGTCACGGGCCACGGTCGCGCCGACGCCCGGCCCGAAGACGTACTGCCAGCTCTTGCGCCGTGAGACGCCGAGCACGATCTGGGTCGCGTTGACCCCGCGCGCGAAGGCGAGCAGGGCCGCCGGTATGTCGTCGCCGACCACGTGGTGGAAGGTGCCGCCCAGGTCCTCCACGAGGGTGCGCTGCACGGCCAGTTCCTTGGGCGAGGCGGCCGTCAGACCGTCGCTGCTGGCTATGTAGACGGCCAGCACCTCGCCGCCGGCGCCCTTCTCGGCGAGGCGCGCGGCCCGCCGGATGAGGGTCCGGCCCTCGGGGCCGCCGGTCAGGCCGACCACGATCCGCTCCCGGGAGCCCCAGATCTTCGACACCCGGTGGTCGCTGCGGTACTGCTTCAGGTACTCGTCGACCCGGTCCGCCACCCACAGCAGGGCCAGCTCCCGCAGCGCGGTCAGATTGCCCGGCCGGAAGTAGTTCGACAGGGCCGCGTCGACCTTGTCCGGCTGGTAGATGTTGCCGTGTGCCATCCGGCGGCGCAGCGCCTGGGGCGACATGTCGACCAGCTCTATCTGGTCCGCCCGCCGCACCACCTCGTCCGGCACGGTCTCCCGCTGCCGCACCCCGGTGATCGACTCGACGACGTCGCCCAGCGACTCCAGATGCTGGATGTTGACGGTCGAGACGACGTCGATGCCGGCCGCGAGCAGCTCCTCCACGTCCTGCCAGCGCTTGGCGTTGCGGGAGCCGGGGATGTTGGTGTGGGCGAGCTCGTCCACCAGAGCCACCTGTGGGCTGCGGGCGAGCACGGCGTCGACGTCCATCTCGGTGAAGGTCGTGCCCCGGTACTCCAGCTCCTTGCGGGCCACCTGCTCCAGGCCGTGCAGCATGACCTCGGTGCGCGGCCGACCGTGGTGCTCCACGAAGGCCACCACGCAGTCGGTGCCCCGCTCCACACGCCGGTGCGCCTCGGAGAGCATCGCGTACGTCTTGCCGACGCCCGGTGCCGCACCGAGGTAGATCCGAAGCTTGCCGCGTCCCATGGCCCCTATTGTCTTCCGGTCCCTGCTGCCTACGCAGCGTCGACCTTACGGCCAGCAATCGCGACAAAAAGTCCCGGGACCGGCCTGACGACCGTCTTTGACAAAACTCTGACGCCGTGGCGCTCAGTGCTCGACGATCTCTCCGTCGTCCAGCTCCGGCACCCGGTCCTTCAACGGTCGGTCAGCTCGGATTGTCCCCGTGGGTGAGGGTCTCCCAGGCGACGAAGAGGTTGTTGCTGCCGGCCGGGCGGTTCTGTTCGGTCAGCGTCTGGGTGTTGGCCATCGCGATACCGAGGCGGTTGTGCAGGGCGTTGTACCCGACCTCGGTGACCGGCCCGAGCCCGAGCTTCAGCGAGCCGCCGCACAGCCAGCTCGGGACGGCCGCGCCCAGCTGGTACTTGGCCTGGAACCCGAGCGCCTGCCGCAGCCGCTCGCCGACATCGGTGCCGTAGAGGTCCTGGCCCTGGATCCGGCTGGTCTCGGCGACGTGGGAGATCGCGGAGATGCCGTAGCCCGTGTGGGTGAGGTCGCGGCAGGTCTCCTGGGTGAGGCCGGTGACGAAGGTGGACTGCCCCTGCCAGTAGCTGACGATCTTCGCCTTGGTGTCGAGGTTCTGGCTGGGCACGGTCTTGGGCAGATCGCCGTCGGAGGTGAGATAGACATACGCGGCCGTACGGGTCCGGAACTTCGCCATGGCCTTGTCGTACGACGTCCTGTCCTCCAGGAAGACGGAAATGCCGACGGCGGCCTCCATCATCGACAGCTCCCAATTGCCGTTGGAGTTGGAACCGTTGATGATCTCGGGGAGGTAGACGTTCCGGAGCATGGTCGCGAAGCGGCCGGAGTTCGCCCAGCCACCGGTGTACGTGTACTTGATGATCTCGGCGGCCTTCGGCCAGGAGGAGCCCGCCCAGCCGGTCTGCAGGGGCGCGTTGCTGTTGGTGTGCTCCTTGATCACGGCGGACCAGGCGTCCATCAGCTCGATGGACTTCTTCGCGTACCGGTCGTCGCGGGTGATGTACCAGGCGAGCGCGTCGGTGTACGCGGCTATCGCGTCCTCGCGCTCGTCCGTGCAGCCGTAGTTCGGGTTGGAGTACGGGCCGCACTCGACCGTCGCCCGCGGTTTCGGCGTGCGGTTCAGGTCGGCGTACTTGCTCGCCGTCATCTGGTCGAAGGCACCCTTCCAGGGCTGGGCGCCTGCATCGACCTTGCTGCGGGTGAAGTCCAGCTGTGCCTTGGAGACGGTGACTCCGGGGTGGACGAAGGCGGCGGGGGCGGCGTCGGCATGGCGGGCGGCAGGCCAGGCGATCATGCCCACGACAAGCGCGGAGGCGGTGGCGAGGAGTGCGGTACGGCGCATGGCGGGGGTCATCCGTTCTTGTATGTGAACGTGAAGCGCCTTTGTGAACAGACGCGTTGAGCGGAGACCGTAGGTACAGACCAATACGCCGTCAAGGGGTCACGCATACGGAAAGGGCCGCACCCCCCGTGGAGGAGGGTGCGGCCCTTTTCGATGTACGGCTAACGAACCTCGGTGATCTCCGGGCCGCGCTGCAGCTGCCCCATGCCGCCGGAGAAGCGCGAGCCCTCCTCCTGCTGGACGCCCTCGGGGACCATCTGGGCGTCGTTGGGCAGCTTCAGGACGATCGGGTCGCGGGGCGCCATCGGGCCCTCGCCCCGGACCACTACCGTGTCCCGGAAGATCTGCTCGAGCAGACCGGCCGCCTGCGGCTGCACCGCGCCCTGGCCCGAGATCACCCCGCGCAGGAACCAGCGCGGACCGTCCACGCCGACGAACCGCACGACCTGGAAACCGCCCGTGCCGTCCGGCAGCTGCACCGGCACCTGGGCGCGCAGCTCCCAGCCCAGCGGGCCCTCGACCTCGTCGATGATCCCACCCTGCTGGGTGATCCCCGAGCCGATCTCCTCGCGCACCTCGCCCCAGATGCCCTCGCGCTTGGGAGCGGCGAAGGCCTGCAGCTGGATGGCGCTGTCGCGCAGTACGACGGTCGCCGCGACGATCGCGTCGCCCGCGACCTCGACCCGCAGCTCCATGCCGTCGACTCCGGGCACGAAGAGTCCGCCCAGGTCCACGCGGCCCTCGGCGGGGTCGCGTACCTCGGTGTCGTCCCAGGGCCCGTCGGGCCGCGGCTCGGGCTCCAGCCTCACGCGCTCGCGCCCGCCCTCTTCGTCGTCCGCCTCAGTGTCGACGTAGTCGACGACCTGCTCGGCCTCGCCGGCCGCATCCTCGGCGGCACCCTTCTTCTTGCGACGTCCGAACACGTCACTGTCCTTCCCGGTCGGATACGACCGAAGCGTATCGATTCCCACCCGTAGTGCCGCCACTGGCGGCCTGACCGCTTGTGCTGTTCGTTCCGGCCACCGCCGCATGTCCTCCGGTGGACCCGAAGCCCCCTTCGGCCCGCGCCGAATCAGGAAGCTCCGCGACCTCCTGGAAGCGGACCTTCTCGACCTGCTGGACGACCAGTTGGGCAATCCGGTCGAAGCGCTCGAACCGCACGGCCTCGCGCGGGTCGAGATTCACCAGGATCACCTTGATCTCCCCACGGTACCCGGCATCAACCGTCCCCGGGGCATTCACCAGGGCGACACCGCAGCGGGCGGCGAGCCCGGACCGCGGGTGCACGAAGGCCGCGTACCCCTCCGGGAGGGCGATCGACACCCCGGTGGGCAGCACGGCCCGCTCCCCCGGCTTCAGTTCGCACGCCTCGGTGGTGCGCAGATCGGCGCCCGCGTCACCGGGATGTGCGTACGACGGAAGCGGTACGTCGGGGTCGACGCGCCGGATCTGTACGTTCACGGGGTCACGGCTCACGGGTTCACCTCGAAGGCGCGGGCGCGCCGGCGCTGGTCGGGGTCGCTCATGGCGGCCCGGATCTCCTCCGGGCGGCCGTTGTCGATGAAGTGGTCGACCTTCACCTCGATGAAGAGCGCATCGGCGCGGACGGCGACGAGGCCGTCCGGACCGCCGATCCGCCCGGTGGCGGACGAGTAGATCTTGCGGCCCGCCACCGCCGTCACCTCGGCCTCCAGATGCAGCACCGTCCCGACCGGAACGGGCCGTACGAAGTCGGTCTCCAGCCGCCCGGTCACGGCGATGGTCCGCAGCAGCCAGTTCAGCGAACCGAGGGTCTCGTCCAGGGCGGTGGCCAGCACACCGCCGTGGGCCAGTCCGGGCGCCCCCTGGTGGGCGGGCTGCACGGTGAACTCGGCGGTGATGGTCACGCCCTCGCCGGCCCGCGCCGCCAGGTGCAGCCCGTGGGGCTGCTCGCCGCCGCATCCGAAACACTGTTCGTAGTGGGCACCGAGCAGCTCACCGGGCGCGGGAGCGTCAGGGTGCCGCACGGGTTTCACCGCGTCGGCGGGAGGCTGAAGAGCTGCGGAAGTACCACTCACAGCCGCAGACCTTACCCGCGCGTCGGCACTATCCGGACACCGTGCCAAGCTTGCCTCCATGCAGCTCTCCGCCACCCCTTACGAAGAACGCCTCACCGCCCCCCGCTCATGGTGGCTGATCTCCTTCCTCGTGGGCGTCTCCTTCGCCCTGATCCTGCTGCCCTTCGGCACTCTGCCGATGCTCGGCGGCCTGGTCGGCGGAACGGCGGCGATGGCGGTCGCGGCGAGCTCGTACGGCTCGGTCCGCATCCGTGTGGTGGGCGGCTCGCTGATCGCGGGCGAGGCGAAGATCCCCGTCACGGCGCTGGGCGGGACGGAGGTCCTGGACCCCGAGGAGGCGCGCGCCTGGCGCACCTACAAGGCCGACACCCGCGCCTTCCTCCTGCTGCGTGCCTACATCCCCACGGCCCTGCGCGTGGAGGTCACCGACCCCGAGGACCCGACGCCCTACCTGTACCTGTCGACGCGGGAGCCGGAGCGCCTGGCCGAGGCGCTGCGGACGGCCAGGGAGGCCGTGGCGTAACGGCCGTCAGCCCGCCAGGCCGTCCCCCAGCTCCAGCGGCTGCTCCGGGGCTTCCAAGGGCGGCAGTTCGGGCAGCGCGTCCCAGGGCACCTGGATCTTGCGCAGGTCCTTGCGGATCCGCTCCGCGAGTTTCCTGGTGTCCCGGCGGTTCATGACCGCCCCGACGGCGGCGCCCACCATGAAGGGCATGAGGTTCGGCAGGTCGCGGATCGTGCGCTTCATGATCTGCTGGCGCAGTTCGCGCTTCATATGGCCATTCAGCGCCGAACTCACGGTCGACGGCTTGGTCACTTCGATCCCGCGCTCTCCCGACCAGGAGTTGAGATACGCGGTGCTGCGCTGCTTGAGGTTGCCGGGCGGGCGTACGCCGTAGACCTCGTGGAGTTCGGCGATCAGCTTCAGCTCGATCGCCGCGACCCCGGTGATCTCGGCGGCCAGTTCCGTCGGCATCGCGGGCGGTACGGGCAGCATCGCCGCCGCTCCGATCCCCGCGCCGACCGTCGACGTGGCGGCCGCTGCGCCTGCCACGAGCTTGTCCGCGAGCTGCTCGGGCCCCAGGCCCGGGAACTGTCTGCGGAGCGCCGCGAGGTCCCGTACGGGGATCCGCGGGGCGTTCTCGATGATCCGGTCGGTGACGTACGCCAGGCCCGCCCTGGCGGCGCTGCCGCCCTTGCGGACACCTTCCCTGGCCTTGTCCCGGATCACCGCCGCCCTCCCCCACCCTCGACTTCGCTCGGTCGGGGGGACCCCCATCCTCACGACGGGCACGGAAACCTGCGACGGGGCCGGGAGGTCACCCCGGCCTACCGCCGGTTCGAGCGAGGCCGATCCTGTGGACCCCGTGGTACCCGGTGTCGCACCGGAGGGGCCCCGCTCGTCGTCACGCGTGCCGTGAGGGCCGCCGGGCGGCCCTTCGTCCGCTCCCTGCAGGGGGGAGCGGCGCTTCCAAGGTGGGGTCGAGCCAGTCACGGCCGACCCAGCCTCAGTCGCAGTCGCGGCAGATCGGCTGGCCGTTCTTCTCCCGGGCCAGCTGGCTGCGGTGGTGCACCAGGAAGCAGCTCATGCAAGTGAACTCGTCCTGCTGCTTCGGCAGCACCCGGACGGCCAGCTCCTCATTGGAGAGGTCCGCGCCGGGCAGTTCCAGGCCTTCGGCGGCCTCGAATTCGTCGACGTCGACCGCGGAGGTCGACTTGTCGTTCCGCCTGGCCTTGAGTTCTTCCAGGCTGTCCGAGTCGACGTCGTCGTCGGTCTTGCGTGGGGTGTCGTAATCCGTTGCCATGTCGCGCTCTCCCCCTCTGGGTGTCTGCGGTGTCTCCAGCGCACGTAACGCGTGAGAGGCCGGACTTGTGCCCGACCCGAGGCGGAGATTTTGCCTCACATCAAGGTCTGTTACTCAATCGACACCCAACCGGACTCCTCAAGAGTGATCGGCTTGGATGGCGAACGGGACCGTACACGGTCCCCATGCCGCTCTTCAAAGGCGTCTCACCCTGTACTTCCCGTGATCAGGACACCCGAAAACCCGGATTTTCCCGGCTTTCCGGCAGTCCTCATGATCACGGAGAGTAGATGGCTGGAAAATCGCCCTTGTGATCGATCACACATAGGATGCGCCGTTCGGCGGCCAGAAAATTCCGCGCAAAGCGAACATCCCTGTGTGTCGGCGACATGCTCTCAGATCGGCAGGGCGACGCGCATCACGAGCCCACCCCCCTCACGCGGCTGTGCCGAGATGTGCCCGCCATGGGCCCGGGCCACGGACCGGACGATGGAAAGACCGAGGCCGACGCCCTTGTCGCTGCCGGTGCGCTCGGTACGCAGCCGCCGGAAGGGCTCGAAGATGTTGTCGATCTCGTACGCCGGTACGACGGGTCCGGTGTTCGCCACGACCAGGACCGCCTGGCCGTGCTGGACCTCGGTGGTGACCTCGACCCAGCCGTCGCCCGGCACGTTGTACCGCACGGCGTTCTGCACGAGGTTGAGCGCGATCCGCTCCAGCAGCACGCCGTTGCCCTGCACGACCGCGGGCTTCTGCTCGCCGCGGATCACCACGCCCTTGGCGTCCGCCTCCGAGCGCACCTGGTCGACGGCCTGCTCGGCGACCTCGGCGAGGTCCACCGGCTTGCGCTCGACGATCTGGTTGTCGCTGCGGGCGAGCAGCAGCAGGCCCTCCACGAGCTGCTCGCTGCGTTCGTTGGTGGCCAGCAGTGTCTTGCCGAGCTGCTGGAGCTCCATCGGCGCATTCGGGTCGGACAGGTGCACCTCGAGGAGCGTGCGGTTGATCGCGAGGGGTGTGCGCAGCTCGTGCGAGGCGTTGCCGACGAAGCGCTGCTGGGCGGTGAAGGCGCGCTGGAGGCGCTCCAGCATGTCGTCGAAGGTGTCGGCCAGCTCCTTGATCTCGTCGTCCGGGCCGTCCAGTTCGATCCGGCGGGACAGGTCCGAGCCGGCCACCGCGCGCGCGGTGCGCAGGATCCGGCCGAGCGGGGACAGGACGCGGCCCGCCATGGCGTAACCGAAGGCGAAGGCGATGATCGCGAGGCCGAGGAGGGCGAGCAGCGAGCGACTGAGGAGATCGTCCAGGGCGACGTGCCGCTGGTCGTCGATGCACCTGCTGACCGCATCGTTGAACTGGAGGTAGTTGGAAGCGTTCGTGATGCCGGGGCAGTTGTCACTGGTGACCTTAAGCTCGGTCGCCCCCACGATCTTGAACAGGGGTTCGTTCCCCGTGTTGATCGCCTGCGCGGCCAGCAGATAGATGATCGACAGCAGCAGGATGCCGGCAATCAGGAACATCCCGCCGTACAGCAGCGTGAGCCGTATCCGGATCGTGGGGCGCAGCCACGGAAAGGGCGCCTCCGACTTGCGGGGGTCCCAGTTGGGCTTCGGTGGCGCCTGGGGAGGCGCGGGGGGCGCGGCCATGGGGGATCAGATCCGGTAGCCGGAACCGGGGACGGTCACGATGACCGGCGGCTCCCCCAGCTTGCGGCGCAGCGTCATGACGGTCACGCGCACGACGTTGGTGAACGGGTCGGTGTTCTCGTCCCAGGCCTTCTCCAGCAGCTGCTCGGCGGAGACGACCGCGCCCTCGGAGCGCATCAGCACCTCCAGCACGGCGAACTCCTTCGGCGCGAGCTGGACCTCATTGCCGTCGCGGAAGACCTCGCGGCGGTTGGGGTCGAGCTTGATGCCCGCGCGCTCCAGGACCGGCGGCAACGGCACACTGGTGCGCCGGCCGAGGGCACGCACGCGTGCGATGAGCTCGCTGAACGCGAAGGGCTTGGGGAGGTAGTCGTCGGCGCCGATCTCCAGGCCCTCGACCCGGTCGCTGACGTCGCCGGAGGCCGTGAGCATCAGCACGCGCGTGGGCATGCCGAGTTCTACGATCTTGCGGCACACGTCGTCGCCGTGCACCAGCGGGAGGTCGCGGTCGAGGACGACCACGTCGTAGTCGTTGACGCCGATGCGCTCCAGGGCGGCCGCACCGTCGTACACGACGTCGACGGCCATGGCCTCCCGGCGCAGTCCGGTGGCCACCGCATCGGCGAGCAGCTGCTCGTCCTCGACGACGAGTACGCGCACGTCGTTTGTCCTTCCTGTGTCCACCCGCGTAGCGCCTGACGGGCACGCGCGGGCGGAAGCCTTCATGGGTGTGTGCCTCCATCCTGCCTTTTTCGGTCATAAGTCGGCTGTAAGACGGGTGGGCGGGGGATGAGGGCAGGATGAAGGACAGGTGTGAGACCCGGGAATGCGAGATTTTCTCGACGGGTTGAGGTTTCCGTGGAAGGGAGCGGGGGGAGGACGGTTCATACCCCGCGATCACGCTCTGCTAGTGCCGCAGCACCATGCGGTACGGCGCAATCCGCTTTCCGCAGAGTGGGCGTGGGTGCCCGGCACCGTCGCCGCCCAGTGCGGCAGCGCTGGGCACCTGCAGGAGACGTGATCGCCCCTTCCGAACGGCACACCCCCGTGCCATCGACCCACGACCCAGGACGAGGGGGCGCAGCATGGACGCATTCACCGCAGGACTTCTGCAGCGCATAAGGACGACCGAGTCCGACCTGACGCGGGCTCGCGACGAGGGCGACGACTTCCTCGTCGAGGTGGAACAGGCCGAGCTCGACGACCTGCGCCGCCTCGCCGCCGAGCACGGTGTGGAGGTCGGCGCATAAGCGTCTGCGTCTGATCAGCGCGTACGTACGACAGCGGGCCCCCGGCGAATCCAGCGCCGGGGGCCCGCTCCGTTGGCGTACGACGGCGCTCACGTGCCGTTCGGCCGCGATGCCGCCCGGCCCTCAGTCGTGCCAGGCGCCGAGGTCCTCCAGGAGGCGCTGGAGGGGCTCGAAGACGCCCGGGGCTGCGGCGATCGCCAGATCGCGTGCCGGGCGCTCTCCGGGGCGTCCGCCGGTCAGCGCGCCCGCTTCCCGGGCGATGAGGTCCCCCGCCGCGAGGTCCCATGGGTGCAGCCCGCGCTCGTAGTAGCCGTCGAGACGGCCGGACGCGACGTCGCACAGGTCGACGGCGGCCGAGCCGCTGCGCCGGATGTCGCGCAGCAGCGGGATCAGCCGCTGGGCGACCTCGGCCTGGTGGGTGCGGACCTCAGTGACGTAGTTGAAGCCCGTCGAGACCAGGGCCTGGTCGAGCGGTGGCGCGGGACGGCAGGCCAGCTCGCGCTCGCCCTCCCAGGCACCCGTGGCCCGGGCCCCGCCGCCGCGGACCGCGTGGTACGTCTCGCCGCGCATCGGGGCCGCGACGACCCCGACGACGGTCTCGCCGTCCTGTTCGGCCGCGATGGAGACGGCCCAAGTGGGCAGCCCGTACAGGTAGTTGACCGTGCCGTCGAGCGGGTCGATCACCCAGCGGATCCCGCTGGTGCCCTCGGTGGAGGCGCCTTCCTCGCCGAGGAAGCCGTCGTCCGGGCGGTACTCGGAGATCAGGTCCGTGATCAGCTTCTCCGCCGCGATGTCCATCTCGGTGACCACGTCGATCGGGCTCGACTTGGTCGCGGCGACCGCGAGGTCGGCCGGGCGGCCGTCCCGCAGCAGCTCCCCGGCGCGGCGGGCGGCCTCCTGGGCCAGCGTGAGCAGTTCCTGGTGCAGGGGGTCGGTCACGGGGCTCCTCACACGTAGGGGCTGTCGACGCCCGCGGCGGCCGGGCGGGGGGCGCGGGCCGGGCAGCAGCCGATCGGGCAGAGGTTGTGGCTCGCGCCGAGCGCACCCTGGGCACAGGGCGTGACCTCCTCGCCGCGCTCCACGGACGCGCGCTCCAGGATGAGGTCGCGAATCGCGGCGGCGAAGCGCGGGTCGGCGCCGACGGTGGCCGAGCGGCGCATCGGCAGGCCCAGCTCCTCGGCCTTCGCCTTCGCCTCCGTGTCGAGGTCGTAGAGGACCTCCATGTGGTCGGAGACGAAACCGATGGGGGCGATGACGACCGCCGGGGCGCCGGCCGCGTGCCGCTCCTCCAGGTGGTCACAGATGTCGGGCTCGAGCCACGGGATGTGCGGGGCGCCGGAGCGCGACTGGTAGACGAGCTGCCAGGGGTGGTCGATGCCGGTGCGCTCGCGGACCGCGTCGGCGATCAGCTGGGCGACCTCCAGGTGCTGCTCGACGTACGCGCCGCCCTCGCCGTGGTCCTCGACCGGGCCGGAGGTGTCCGCGGACGCGGTCGGGATCGAGTGGGTCGAGAACGCGATGTGCGCGCCGTCCCGGACGCCCTCGGGGAGGTCGGCCAAGGACTTCAGGACGCCCTCGGTCATGGGCTCCACGAAGCCCTCGTGGTTGAAGTAGTGCCGGATCTTGTCGATCTTCGGCAGCTCCAGGCCCTCGGCCGCCAGCGCGGCGAGCGAGTCGGCGAGGTTCTCGCGGTACTGGCGGCAGCCCGAGTACGAGGCGTAGGCGCTGGTGGCGAGGACCAGGATGCGGCGGCGGCCGTCGGCGACCATCTCGCGCAGGGTGTCCGTCAGGTAGGGCGCCCAGTTGCGGTTGCCCCAGTAGATCGGCAGATCCAGGCCGTGGTCCGCGAAGTCCTTGCGGAGGGCGTCCAGCAGGGCGCGGTTCTGGTCGTTGATGGGGCTGACCCCGCCGAACAGGAAGTAGTGCTGCCCGACTTCCTTCAGGCGTTCCTTGGGGATGCCCCGCCCGCGCGTCACGTTCTCCAGGAACGGGACCACGTCGTCCGGGCCTTCCGGGCCGCCGAACGAGAGCAGGAGCAGGGCGTCGTAGGGGGTGGCATCGAGCGCGTCTGACATGGGTCGATCCTGCCACCCGGCCCTGACAGCCGGGAAACGGCGGGGTGACGAGCGGGGGCGAGCCGCTTTCCGGACACGTTCACCGGCCGGATCGGCTGGTGCATTAGGGTGACCTCGCTCGTAAGCTGTATCAGCCGCATTCGCACCTTACTGAGCCGTAGTCGGCACCTTGCCGTAGTCAGCACCTTTCTGAGCCGTAGCAATCGGAGACCCCGTGCCCAGCCCCTACCGCGCCCTGTTCGCCGTGCCAGGCACCAAGGGCTTCTCCGCCGCGGGCCTCCTCGGCCGGATGCCGCTGTCGATGATGGGCATCGGCGTGGTCACGATGATCTCCCAGCTCACGGGGCGCTACGGGCTCGCGGGCGCCCTCTCGGCGACCATCGCGCTCGCGGCCGCCGCGATCGGGCCGCAGATCTCCCGGCTGGTGGACCAGCACGGGCAGCGCAAGGTGCTGCGGCCCGCGACGCTCGTCGCGCTCGCCTCGGCGGCCGGGCTGCTGCTGGCCGCCCACTTCGGGTGGCCGGACTGGCTGCTGTTCGTGTGCGCCGCCGGCATCGGCTCCGTGCCGAGTCTCGGCGCGATGATCCGCGCGCGCTGGGCTGCCCTGTACCGGGGCACCCCGCAACTGCACACCGCGTACTCCTTCGAGTCCGTGGTGGACGAGGTGTGCTTCATCTTCGGGCCGATCATCTCCATCGGCCTGTCCACGGCCTGGTTCCCGGAGGCGGGGCCGCTGCTCGCCGCCTGCTTCCTGGCGGCGGGCGTCTTCTGGCTGACCGCCCAGCGTTCCACCGAGCCCGAGCCCCACCCCCGTGAGAAGCACGGCGGCGGCACGGCACTGCGCGCGCGTGGCCTGCAGGTCCTGGTGGCCACCTTCGTGGCGACCGGGACGATCTTCGGGTCCGTCGACGTGGTCACCGTGGCCTTCGCCGACGAGCGGGGACACAAGGCCGCCGCGAGCCTCGTGCTCGCCCTGTACGCGGCGGGGTCCTGCACGGCAGGGGTCGTGTTCGGACTGCTGCACTTCAAGGGGGCGCCCGGACGCCGCTGGCTGCTGGGCATATGCGCGATGGCCGTGAGTATGATCCCCCTCCTACTGGTCGGAAACTTGCCGTTTCTGGCCGTGGCGCTGTTCGTTGCGGGCCTGTCCATCGCTCCCACGATGATCACGACGATGTCCCTCATCGAGCAGCACGTACCACGCGCGCAGTTGACCGAGGGCATGACCTGGGTGAGCACCGGGCTCGCGGTCGGGGTCGCACTGGGCTCCTCGGTGGCCGGCTGGGTCATCGACGCAGCCGGCGCGCGTGCCGGGTACGGGGTTCCGGCGGTGTCCGGGGCCGTCGCGGTCACGGTCGGTTTCCTGGGGTACCGCCGGCTCAGCAGGCCGGCTCCGCGTCGGGGAGGCACCGTTGAGCAGCACAGCGAGCGGGAAGAACGGCACGTGGCGTAATTGGGGCGGCAACGTCTCGGCGTGTCCCGCGCGGGAGGTCGCTCCGGCCTCCGTGGAGGAACTGTCCGCGGCCGTACGGCAGGCCGCCGAGGACGGCCTCACCGTGAAGGCGGTCGGCTCGGGTCACTCCTTCACCTCCATCGCCGCCACCGACGGTGTGTTGATCCGCCCTCAACTGTTGACCGGCATCCGCAAGATTGATCGCGAAGCCATGACGGTCACGGTGGAGGCCGGCACCCCGCTCAAGAGGCTCAACATGGCCCTGGCCCGCGAGGGACTGTCGCTGACCAACATGGGCGACATCATGGAGCAGACGGTCTCCGGCGCCACCAGCACCGGCACGCACGGCACCGGCCGCGATTCGGCCTCGATCGCCGCCCAGATCAAGGGACTTGAGCTGGTCACGGCCGACGGGTCGGTGCTCACCTGCTCCGAGAAGGAGAATCCGGACGTCTTCGCGGCCGCCCGGATCGGCCTTGGTGCCCTCGGTATCGTCACCGCGATCACCTTCGCCGTGGAGCCGATCTTCCTGCTCACCGCGCGCGAGGAACCGATGCCCTTCGACCGGGTCCTGGCCGACTTCGACGAATTGTGGGCCGAGAACGAGCACTTCGAGTTCTACTGGTTCCCGCACACCGGCTCCACCAACACCAAGCGCAACAACCGCAGCGCGGGCCCGGAGAAACCGGTCGGCCAGATCGCGGGCTGGTTCGAGGACGAGTTCCTCTCCAACGGCGTCTTCCAGGTGGCCCAGTGGGTAGGCCGCGCGGCACCCGCGACGGTCCCGACGATCGCCCAGATCTCCAGCAAGGCCCTGTCCGCGCGCACTTACACCGACATTCCGTACAAGGTCTTCACTTCACCGCGCCGGGTGCGCTTCGTGGAGATGGAGTACGCCGTTCCGCGCGAAGCCCTGGCCGAGACGCTCCGCGAACTGAAGACGATGGTGGACCGTTCCGGCCTGAGGATCAGCTTCCCGGTCGAGGTGCGCACCGCCCCGGCCGACGACATCGCACTGTCCACGGCATCGGGCCGCGACAGCGCGTACGTCGCCGTCCATATGTTCCGGGGGACGCCCTATCAGGCGTACTTCACCGCCGCCGAGCGCATCTTCACCGCTCATGAGGGCCGGCCGCACTGGGGGAAGGTGCATACGCGCGACGCCGAGTACTTCTCCGGGGTGTATCCGCGCTTCGGCGAGTTCACCGCACTGCGGGACCGGCTCGATCCGGACCGGCGCTTCCAGAACGACTACCTGCGGCGGGTGTTGGGGGCGTAGCCATTGGTTCCGTTTCTGCCGATTCCGTGAAGTACGCCACGTTCAAGATCCCGGAAACCGTGCAACGGACGGCCGAGTACCGTCCGTTGCCAGAAGTTGGGCGGCGCGCCAATCCACGCACGTGGCCCGAATGGAGTACTGTTGCGAGCCCTGGGTCCGGTCTCCCGCCAGGGCGTCCGTGACCTTCAAGGACTGCCGGGAGGGGGCTAGTTGCACAGGGTGACGGAGTTGGTCACTTAGCGTTGCGAATAGGTAACCGTGCCATAACGGCGATTCAGGGCCCGCGCCCGACACGCCGGGCAACTCGGCAAGGTTGTGGCAGGCTGCACCCGGGCAGGCCACACTCGACTAGCGGAAGCAGCGACGCACGTGACGTCGGCAGGCACCACCCGGGAGGTCCCCATGCCCGAACTGCGTGTCGTGGCCGTCTCGAATGACGGCACACGGCTGGTGCTGAAGGCTGCCGACGCAACGGAGTACACGCTTCCGATCGACGAGCGCCTGCGCGCCGCCGTCCGCGGCGACCGCCCGCGCCTCGGCCAGATCGAGATCGAGGTGGAGAGCCATCTCCGCCCGCGTGACATCCAGGCGCGTATACGCGCCGGTGCCTCCGCGGAAGAGGTGGCCCAGCTCGCAGGCATCCCCGTCGACCGGGTACGCCGCTTCGAGGGCCCCGTGCTCGCGGAGCGCGCGTTCATGGCCGAGCGGGCCCGAAAGACGCCCGTCCGCCGGCCCGGCGAGAACGCCGGACCCCAGCTCGGCGAGGCCGTTCAGGAGCGGTTGCTGCTGCGCGGCGCCGAGAAGGACACCGTGCAGTGGGACTCCTGGCGCCGCGACGACGGCACCTGGGAGGTCCTGCTGGTCTACCTGGTCGCGGGCGAACCGCACTCGGCGAGCTGGACGTACGACCCGCCCCGGCGGCTCGTCCAGGCCGTCGACGAGGAGGCGCGCTCGCTGATCGGCGAGTCCGAGGACCTCGCCGCGCCGGAGCCCAGCTTTCCGTTCGTGCCGCGTATCGCACGGCTGCCGCGCGACCGCCCGCTGGACCGCGCCCTCGACCGGCCGAGCCTCCCGGCGCAGGCGTCCGAGCCTGCCGAGGAGAGCACGGGTGAACGGGACTCGCTGACCAGCTTGTTGGAGGCGGTACCGAGCTTCCGCGGTGACCTGGTGGTCCCGGAGCGTCCCGCAGAAGCGTCTCCTCCGCCGCCACCGCCGGAGGAGCCCCCCGCCGCCGAACCCACGGAGGAGGAGCCCCCGGCGCCCGCGGCCTCGGCCGGTTCCGCCTACGCGGACGTCCTGATGCCCCGCTCCGTCACCAGCCACCGCGACCGCCTCGTCGGCGCCACGGACCGCCAGGCCGAGGCCGACGGCGTCCGCCCGGGCCGCCGCGCGGCGGTCCCGAGCTGGGACGAGATCGTGTTCGGGACGCGGCGGAAGAAGCAGGAGTAGTCGGCCGTACGGCTGTGCAGACGGCCGTACGAAGGTGAGGGCCGCGCTGTTCGACAGCGCGGCCCTTTCTGCGTCGCTCTGTGTCGCCGGACTACCGCGGATCCGGGCCGACCGCCACCGGCCGCGACGGATCCGACGACCACTCAGACCAGGAGCCCACGTACAGCGCCGCCTCGATCCCCGCGACCGCCAGTGCCAGCACCTCGTGCGCCCCGGAGACACCCGAGCCGCAGTACACGCCGACCTGTGAACCGTCGGCCGCGCCAAGTGCCTTGAACCGCTCGGCCAGTTCCTCCGCGGGCAGGAACCGTCCGTCGGTCCCCACATTCTCGTTCGTGGGCGCCGACACCGCGCCGGGAATGTGCCCGCCGACCCGGTCGATCGGCTCCACCTCCCCGCGATACCGCTCCCCCGCCCTCGCGTCGAACAGCACCCCGGCCCGCGCCAACGCCGCCGCGCCGTCGGCGTCCAGCAGCCCCGCGCTGCCCGGAACCGGCTCGAAGTCGCCCTCCGCCGGAGTGGGCGCGGATGTGTCCACCGCCCCTTCCCACGCCGGCAACCCGCCGTCCAGGACCCGCACGTCCGGGTGACCCGTCCAGCTCAGCAGCCACCACGCACGGGCCGCCGCCCAGCCCTGTCCGCCGTCGTACACGACCACCGGCGTTCCGGCCGAGACGCCCGCCCGGCGCATCGCGGCGCCGAAGACCTCCAGGTCGGGCAGCGGGTGGCGGCCGCGTTCGCCGGCCGCGGAGGCGAGCTCCGAGTCCAGGTCGACGTAGACGGCACCGGGAATGTGCCCGGCCGCGTACACGGCGCGGCCGTCGAAGGGCGGCTCGCCGGCCGCCTTGGCCACACTGAGCTGCCAGCGGACGTCGAGCAGTACGGGCGGCCGCTGCCCCGCCAGGTCGGTCGCGAGTTCGGAAGCGGAGATGATGGCGTTCATGGCCACCATCCTTGCGCACGGGGTGGCCGCATCGTCCATGTCCGGCTACTGTGCTCCGCCGGACAGACCCGATCACGAGGCGTACGGGTTCGGGCACATGCTGTACAGCTGATCGACATCCGTCGGCAATCGCACAGAAACGGACGAGACTCCGCACACCGGGCATCCTCCGGGCATGCGGCGCGCCCGGAGCGCGCCGTCGCACCTGTGGTGCGAGCATCTGCACGGGGATCCGGAGTGCGGAAGCGACACGGCCACCGCGAGGGGTCGAGGAGAGAGTGACGATGACCGAGGCACGGGGGTCGGCCGGCCCGAACGGCGAGACGCACGCTCGGCACGCGCCCGGCACGCCCTGCTGGGTGAGTCTGATGGTGCACGGTTTGGCCGCGACCCAGGAGTTCTACGGTTCGCTGTTCGGCTGGGAGTTCCAGCCGGGCCCCCAGCAGCTCGGCCCCTACGCGCGGGCCCTGCTCGACGGCTACGAGGTGGCCGGCATCGGCCAGCTGCCGCCGGACCGCCATCTGCCCATCGCCTGGACGCCCTACCTCGCCTCGGACGATGTGGACCTGACCGCCGAGACGGTACGGCTGTGCGGCGGCACGATCGGGGTGGGGCCCCTGGACGCCGCCGAGGCCGGCCGTCTCGCGATCGGCTCGGACCCCGCCGGCGCAGTCTTCGGCATCTGGCAGGCCGCGGAGCACCTCGGCACGGCCATCACGGGCGTGCCCGGCACCCCGGCCTGGAACGAGCTGCTGACCTTCGAATCGGCGAGCGTGGCCAAGTTCTACGAGACGGTCTTCGGCTACGAGGAGGAGCCGGTCGTCTCCGCCGACTTCGACTACGTGACCCTGCACATCGAGGGCCGCCCGGTCGCCGGCATCCATGGCGTGGGCACCGCCCTCCCCCGCGACCGGGGCCCGCACTGGATCACGTACTTCGAGGTCGCCGACACGGACGACGCGGTCGGCCGCCTCACAGACCTCGGCGGCCACGTCCTCAAGCCCCCGAGGGACAGCGCCCACGGGCGCGTGGCCACGGTCGCCGACCCCGAGGGTGCCCGCTTCTCGCTGATCGGGAGCCCGCGCTAGGCGCTCCGCTGGGCTGTGCCGATGTGCGGCTCCGCCGCGGGGCGGCGATGTGCCGTCTTTCATCCGCGGCATCATCGTGGCTGGTCGCGCAGTTCCCCGCGCCCCTTACGGGGCGCGACCCGCCACCTGCTCAGATCTGCGACACCGGCAGCACGTCCGGGGACAGCGCCGCCGAGCCGGATGTCGTGGCCGTCATGCGGCGGCGGTGGTGGCGGCGGCACAGCACCTCGTAGCCGATGGCTTCCGACTGGTTGACGTCGCCGACGACGACCTGCGCGCCCTCGACGACCATGGCGCCGCCTATCGTGCGGGCGTTGTGCGTGGCGCGGGCGCCGCACCAGCACAGGGCCTCCACCTGGAGGACCTCGACGCGGTCGGCCAGCTCGACCAGGCGCTGGGAGCCGGGGAACAGCTTGCTGCGGAAGTCGGTGGTGATGCCGAAGGCGTAGACGTCGAGGCCCAGGTCGTCGACCACGCGCGCGAGTTGGTCTATCTGCACCGGCGCCAGGAACTGCGCCTCGTCCGCGATGACGTAGTCGGCGCGGCCGCCCTGCGAGAGGTGGTCGACGACGTACGCGTAGAGGTCCTGTCCGTCCTCGACCTCCACCGCGTCCGTGACCAGGCCGAGGCGGGAGGAGAGCTTGCCCTCGCCCGCGCGGTCGTCACGGGTGAAGATCATCCCTGCCAGGCCGCGCGCCGAGCGGTTGTGCTCGATCTGCAGAGCCAGCGTCGACTTCCCGCAGTCCATCGTTCCGGAGAAGAACACCAGCTCGGGCATGGGGAGTTGAGCACCTTTCGGCGAAGAGGGGCGGAGGTCGGGCGTCAGGAGCGTACTTCGAGCAGGGGGACCAGCTGCTCGGCAGGGGTCATCGAGCCGTGGTTGCCGACCATCGCCGACTCCTTCGGCTCCCGCTCGGAGGCGATGATCAGGACGTCGTCGCGGGCCGCCGCGACCACGTCGCCGATGCGGGCGTACACACGCTCGTCGATGTGCGGGCCGAACCAGCCCGCCGCGATCGCCTCGTCCCGCGAGGCCACCCAGAACTGCTCGCCGAGCACCTCGCGCCAGACGGTCAGTACGTCGTTCTCGGCGCCCGGTACGGCGTAGACATGGCGGGCCCGGCCCTCGCCGCCGAGCAGGGCGACGCCGGCTCGCAGCTCCCAGTCCTCGTCGAAGTCGATGCGGTGCTGTTCGTCGAAGGGGATGTCGACCATGCCGTGGTCGGCGGTGACGTACAGCGCGGTGCGCGGCGGGAGTTGCTCGGCCAGCCGCTGGACGAGCCGGTCGACATGCATGAGCTGGCCGCGCCAGGTGTCCGACTCGACGCCGTAGCGGTGGCCGGCGCCGTCGAGCTCGGCGTAGTACGTGTAGACCAAGGAGCGGTCGCCGGCGGCCAGTTGCTCGGCGGCCAGGTCCATGCGGTCCTCGCCGGACAGCCGCCCGTGGAACCTGCCGCCGCTGAGCGCGACCTTGGTCAGCGGGGTGTTCTCGAAGGTGGGCGACGTCACCTGGGCGGCGTGCACACCGGCCTTGTCGGCCAGCTGGAAGACCGTGGGATACGGCTGCCACGCGCGCGGTGACGTCCACGGCTGCCACCGCAGCTGGTTCATCAGCTCGCCGGTCTCCGGGTTGCGCGCGGTGTAGCCGGGCAGGCCGTGCGCGCCGGGCGGCAGGCCGGTGCCGACGGAGGCGAGGGAGGTTGCGGTGGTCGCCGGGTAACCGGTGGTCAGCGGGCGGCCGGTGCCGCCGCGTGAGCTGCCGAGGAGCGAGGTCATGAACGGGGCCTCGTCCGGGTGTGCCTTCAGCTGCTCCCAGCCGAGTCCGTCGATCAGGAACACGCAGTTCCGGTCGGCGGGGGTCAGCTCGGTGATCGCGGCGGTCATGTCCGGTACGGCCATGCCGGCGGCCAGCGTGGGCAGCAGGTCGGCGAGGGAGCCGCGGCCGTACTCGGGCAGCGGTGCGGAGTCGACGGCGAGGGGTTCCGGGTGGGTGTCCCAGGGAGCGGACTGGGACATCAGCGGGCGACGTCCGCGGTCGCCTCGGAGAGCGACTGGGCGAAGGCGAGCGCCTGGCGCACCGTCTCGGGGCCGTCGCCGGCCTCGCTGACGCGCAGGCTGAGGTCGTCCGCCGTCGAGCTGCCCGTGTATCCGTGGTCGGCCTCGCAGTTGGGGTCGCCGCAGGCCGCGGGCTCGAGGTCGATGCGGGAGACGGCGCCCCAGCCGATGGTGAGGACGACCTCGCGGGGCGGGGTGCCGGGCTGGTACTGCTCCGGGTTGGCGACCACACGGCTGACCACGACCGAGGAGATCCGGCCGATCTTCACGGATTCCGTCGAGGTCGTGGCGTACGGCGTCGGGGAGGTGGTGTCCGCCGCCTGCTCGTCGGTGTGGCTGACGATGAAGCGGTTGCCGGTGAGGACGAGCACCGTGACGTGCCGCCGCACCTCGTTCGCGTCGAACGTGGTCTCCTGGTGGACCAGGTACGACCGGATGGGCTCGCCGCCCACGGCGGCCTCCACCGCCTCGGCCACGAGGGCCGGGTAGTAGCCGCTGCGCTCGATCGCCGCGCGCAGCCCCTGGGTCGTCGTACTGGTCTTGGCCATGACGTCCATCCTACGGGGGTGCACTGACTGCGAGGCACCGGTCATGGCTGTCTCCGTGCCCGTCTCAGTAGACGGGAAGAGTGCGCGGGCCGAGGTCGTCGCGGGCGGGTGGTGGCGCGAGGCGGACGGAGGCGCCGAGCACGGTCAGACCGCGGGGTGCGACGACGACCGGCTCCAGGGTCACCGCGACCACCTCGGGGTGGTCGTCGACCAGCCTGGACACCCTCAGCAGCAGCTCTTCCAGCGCAGGTGTGTCGACGGGTGTCGAGCCTCGCCAGCCGAACAGGAGCGGCGCCGTCCGGATCGACCGGACCAGCGAGGCCGCCTCCCGGTCGGTGACCGGGACCAGCCGGTGCGCCATGTCGCCGAGCAGCTGGGAGGCGGCTCCCGCGAGCCCGAACGACAGGACGGCCCCGGCCGCCGGGTCGATGACGGCCCGTACGACCGTGTCCACGCCGCGTGGTGCCATCGCCTGCACCACCGGCCTCAGCTCCTCCGGCTTCCCGAACAACCCGGTCAACTCGGCGTAGGCCCGCCGCAGTTGCTCCTCGTCCGCGAGATCCAGTCGTACGCCGCCCAGGTCGGCGCGGTGGCGCAGGTGCGGGGCGGTGGCCTTGAGGGCGACGGGGTAGCCGAGGGCCTCGGCGGCCCGGACGGCGTCGTCCGGGGTGAACGCGGGCACCGCCTTGCGCACGGCGATGCCGTACTGCCCGAGCAGCTCGCACGTCTCCTCGGTGCCGAGCGTGAGCCCCTGCCCGCGCGCGAGCATCCCGTCGATGAGCCGGGCCGCTCCCTTCTCGTCGGTGTCCTCGTACTCGGGCACCTTGCCGGGGTCGGCGCTGTCGCGCCGCCATTGCGCGTACTTCACGGCTTCGCCGAGGGCACGGACGGCGCGCTCTGCGGCGGGGTAGGCGGGGATGAGGCGGGAGCATGCGGCGGGGGCGGCGGGTTCCTGTGCCCGTACCGGGGCGGGCAGTTGCTGCGACGGGCGGAGCCGGCGGGGGACGGCCGCCGCCGTGTCGGGCTGGGGTGCGGTGCTCGCCGCGGCCGACAACGCCTCCGCGAGCCCTCCGAGCTCCACGTGCACCACCAGCACGGGCTTCCCGGGAACGGCCTCCGCAGCGGACCGCAGCGCCTCCGCCAGCTCGGCATCCCCTGGCGAACCCTCTCCGATCGCCGGGATCGCCGTCGCCACGACCGCATCGCACGCATCGTCCCCGAGCACCCGTAGCAGCGCCGCGTGGAAGTCCTGCGCCGATGCCCCGGTGGTCAGATCCAGCGGCCTCAGCGGCCTGAGCCCCTCGGAGAGGCATGCGTCGTAGGTCAGCAGCCCCAGGGACTCGGAGTTCCCCAGAATCGCCACCCGAGGTCCCGCCGGCAGCGGCTGCCGCGCGAGCAGCAGGCCCGCGTCGACCAGCTCGGTGATCGTGTCCACGCGGATCACTCCGGCCTGCCTGAGCAGCGCGGACACCGTCGCGTGCGGCAACCGCGTGGCCCGTACCGCGTGCCCCTGGGGAGCGGAACCGGCGCCCTGGACCACGACCAGGGGCTTCGCGGCGGCCGTGCGCCGGGCGAGGCGGGTGAACTTGCGCGGGTTGCCGATGGACTCCAGGTACATGAGGACGACGTCGGTGTCCGGGTCGTCGTACCAGTACTGGATGACGTCGTTGCCGGACACGTCCGCGCGGTTGCCGGACGACACGAAGGTGGACACACCGGTGACGCCGGTGACTCCGCTGCCGCGGCGCTGCAGCCGGGACAGCAGCGCGATGCCGATGGCGCCGGACTGGGCGAACAGGCCGATCCGGCCGGGGCGGGGCATCTCGGGGGCGAGGGAGGCGTTCAGCCGTACTTCGGGGGAGGTGTTGATGACCCCGAAGGCGTTCGGCCCGATGATCCGCATGCCGTACGTGCGCGCGTGCCGCACGAGTTCACGCTGGCGCTCGCGCCCTTCGGGCCCGCTCTCGGCGTATCCGGCGGAGACGACGACGAGTCCCTGCACACCGTGCTCGCCGCACTCGGTGACGGCCTCGGGGACGTGCTCGGCCGGCACGGCGACGACCGCGAGGTCGACGGGCCCGTCGATGTCCCGCACCGAGCGGTGGGCGGGGACCCCGTCGAGTTCCTTGAGGTCTTCGGGGAGCGCCTTGTTCACGGCGTACAGCGCCCCGGTGAAGCCGGCGTCACGAATGTTGTCGAGGATGCTGCGACCCACGCCCCCCGGTGTGCGGCCGGTGCCGACGACGGCGACCGAGCCGGGTGCCAGCAGCCGCTGCACGGAGCGGGCCTCGGCACGCTGTTCGCGCGCGTACTGCACTGCAAGGGAGCGGTCGGTGGGTTCGAGGTCGAACTCCAGGCGTACGACGCCGTCCTCGAAGCTGCGCTTCTGGGTGTACCCCGCGTCCGTGAACACCTTGATCATCTTGGTGTTGGCGGGCAGCACCTCGGCGGCGAAGCGGCGGATGCCGCGCTCCCGGGCGACCGCGCCGATGTGTTCGAGGAGGGCGGAGGCGACGCCGCGCCCCTGGTGGGCGTCCTGGACGAGGAAGGCGACCTCGGCCTCGTCGGCCGGAGCCGACGCGGGCATGCCATCGGTGCCGATGCGGTCATAGCGTACGGTGGCGATGAACTCGCCGCCGACCGTGGCCGCGAGTCCCACCCGGTCCACAAAGTCGTGGTGCGTGAAGCGGTGGACGTCCTTGGCGGACAGACGAGGGTAGGGCGCGAAGAAGCGGTAGTACTTCGACTCGTCCGACACCTGCTCGTAGAAGCTGACCAGGCGCTCGGCGTCATCAACGGTGATGGGGCGGATGCGTGCGGTGCCGCCGTCGCGCAGCACCACGTCGGCCTCCCAGTGGGCGGGATACTCGTGCCGGTCCGGCGAGGTCTGCATGGGCCCCAGAGTACGGCTCGCGTCCGACAGCGGCGCGAGGCAGTCTGTGGAGAACACGGCAGTCCGTTGAGAAGTGAACAAGGACGGAAGTCGGGCCGAGGCCGCGGTCCGACTGCCCACCCCGGACGGGACGAAGGACCGCTCCGGAGACGCTTCACGTTGTGGGAAACTGGTCTAGACAACCCTGAGTCTCTGAAGGGCAGCATCACATGGCTGAGCGCCGCGTCAACGTCGGCTGGGCCGAGGGCCTCCACGCCCGCCCCGCTTCCATCTTCGTCCGGGCCGCCACGGCCGCAGGTATCCCGGTGACGATCGCCAAGGCCGACGGCAACCCCGTCAACGCGGCCTCCATGCTGGCCGTTCTCGGCCTGGGCGCCCAGGGCGGCGAGGAGATCGTCCTCGCCTCCGCGGCCGAGGGTGCGGACGTCGCCCTCGACCGTCTGGCGAAGCTGGTCTCCGAGGGGCTCGAGGAGCTTCCCGAGACCGTCTGATTCACCGCACCACATAAGGGCTCGTCCGAATTGCCGGGCGAGCCCTTTGCATTTCCCCTGCGGGGCAGCAGAATTTCCGCTCACGGGCAGCAGAAATAATGCCCCCGCAAATTGTTCCCTCTTTGTATACGGCGCCCGTGTTAATGCCGCAGGCCCGTCATGTTTACGGGATGTTGCGAGTTCCTCACACCGTTCACCCGCTCCGGGGCGCCGAAGCGCAGCCGGTGCGCTGCGCTCGAGCGCTCGGTGTGCAGCGTGGTGACCGCCCGCGCGCGCTCGCTGTCGCCGCGGGCCACGGCGTCGACGATCGCACCGTGCTCCGCCCAGGACTCCACGGGGTTGGCCGGTGCCTCCACGGCGTACATCCAGGCGATCTTGTGGCGCAGCTGGGTCAGCATGGAGGTCAGCGCGGGGCTGCCGGAGGCCTGGGCGAGCGTCTCGTGGAACCAGCCCCCCAGGGAGCGCAGATCCTCGCTGTTGCCTCTCCTGGCCCGCTCCTGGCCCAGCCTGACCAGGCCGCGCAGGACCTTGAGATGGGCCTCGGTGCGCCGCTGGGCGGCCCGGGAGGCGCCGAGCGGTTCCAGGAGCATGCGCATCTCCAGGAGGTCGGCGGCCTCCTGCTCGTTCGGTTCCGCGACGCACGCGCCCGCGTGCCGCCGGGTCACCACGAAGCCCTCGGCCTCCAGGGTGCGCAGGGCCTCGCGCACGGGGACGCGTGAGACGCCGTAGCGGCGCGCGAGCAGTTCCTCGGTGAGCCGGCTGCCGCGCTCGTAGACACCGGCGACGATGTCGTCCCGGATCGCCGTGCACACCGAGTGCGCCGGAATACGCATGACCGACCTCCGACTTAATCCCCGTGAAACGTCGATGATTGACGTGTATCGGTGACTCTATTGCACGGAGCCGGAATTTCCGACGGCGGGCCGGAATCCATGGATATTTTTTGGACAGCAGGGCGACAGAAACGCCGAAAGCCCCGGCAGGGGAGCCCGGGCCTCAGGAGATCTTGCGATCCGTCGTCAGACGTTCACGCCGTGCGCGCGCAGGTAGGCGACCGGGTCGATGTCGGAGCCGTACTCGGGGGTCGTACGGGCCTCGAAGTGCAGATGCGGTCCGGTGGTGTTGCCGGTCGCGCCGGAGAGGCCTATCTGCTGGCCCGGGGTCACCGTCTGGCCCACCGAGACACCGATGGACGACAGATGGCCGTACTGGGTGTACGTGCCGTCGTGCATCCTGATCACGATCTGGTTGCCGTAGGCGCCGCCCCAGCCGGTCTCGACGACGGTGCCGGAGCCGACCGCGTGGACGGTCGTGCCGCTCGCGGCGTGGAAGTCGATGCCGGTGTGGCTGCCGGAGGACCACAGGCTGCTGCTGGCCTGGTAGCCGGTCGAGACGTACGAGTTGGCTATCGGCGCGACGAACGTGTTGAGGCGCTTGCGCTCGGCCTCACGGGCGGCGCGCTCCTTCGCCTCGCGCTCCGCCTTGGCCTTCGCGGCGGCCTTCTCGCGTGCCGCCTCCGCGGCCGCCTTCTTGAGCGCGGCCTCCTCGGCTGCCTGCTTCTGGGCGTCGGCCTGGGCGTCGATCTTGTCGGCGATCGTGTCGCCGATGCTGATGACGGGGGTGAGGCCGGTCTGCTCGGCGGAGGAGGTGTCGGCGGCGAGCGCGGGGGCTGCCAGGCTGCCGACGACGCCGGTGGTGGCGAGGGCCGCGATCCCGGCGGCGCGGGTGGTGGTGCGGTGCATCCGCGTGGGACGACGGTGCTTCCCGGTGGCGCGCGTGAACGCCATGTAGTGGCTGGTCCTTTCCTTCCTTCTCGCCTACCGGGTTAGCTGACGGGTTCGGAGCAGGAAGGTCTCCTACGGACCCCCTCGCTGCACGCGCGGGCGTCCGATTCACCCCAGGGACTGCGATGGGTCCCCGGCTCCCCTGGCTCGCGCCGTACGGGGACTCGGCGATGGCTGTCCGGTGCCGCGGGTGCGGCGCGGTGCCTGACGGACAGCCCGGACGACGCTAAACGGGGCAAGTTTCAATCCCCAAACGGATCACGCCTTTTGTAGCGCATGCCACAGGGCAGACAGGCAACCTCTCCCCAATTCGGACATTGAGGGGCCCTGGTGACTCATCAGTCACCAGGGCCCCCACACGCGCGTGCCGCTGACCGAGCCTCTACTCGGCTGCCACGACGCTGACTTCGCCGATCCCGAGGGCCTCGACGGGCTCCTTGATCTCGGCCGCGTCACCGACCAGGACCGTCACCAGGCGGTCCACCGGGAAGGCGCTCACGGCCGCCGCGGTGGCCTCCACGGTGCCGGTCGCGGAGAGCTGCTGGTACAGCGTCCCCTGGTAGTCGTCCGGCAGATGCTGCTCGACCTGGTCGGCCAGCGTGCTCGCCACGGCCGCCGCGGTCTCGTACTTGAGCGGTGCCACGCCTACGAGGTTCTGTACGGCGACGTCGCGCTCGGCGTCGGTGAGGCCGCCCTCGGCGAGGGTCCGCAGGACCGTCCACAGGTCCTGCAGCGCCGGGCCGGTGTTCGGGGTGTCGACGGAACCGCTGATGGCGAGCATCGCGGCGCCGGAGCCGTCCGGGGCGGACCTGAGGACCTGGCCGAACGCACGCACACCGTAGGTGTAGCCCTTTTCCTCGCGCAGGACGCGGTCCAGGCGGGAGGTGAGGGTGCCGCCCAGGCAGTAGGTGCCGAGCACCTGCGCCGGCCACACGCGGTCGTGCCGGTCGGCGCCGACGCGGCCGATGAGCAGCTGCGTCTGCACGGCTCCGGGGCGGTCCACGATGATCACGCGCCCGGTGTCGTCGGCGGTCACCGGCGGCACGGGGCGGGACTCGGCCGAGGAACCCGTCCAAGCGCCCAGGGTGTCGCCGAGCAGTGCGTCCAGGTCGATGCCGGTGAGGTCGCCGACGACGACGGCGGTGGCCGTGGCGGGCCGGACATGGCGGTCGTAGAAGGCGCGCACGGCCGCCGCGTCGATCTTCTCGACCGTCTCCTCGGTGCCCTGGCGCGGCCGCGACATGCGCGAGGTCGCCGGGAACAGCTCCTTGGAGAGCTCCTTGGCGGCCCGGCGCGAGGGGTTGGCCAGCTCGTGCGGGATCTCGTCGAGACGGTTGCGGACCAGGCGCTCGACCTCGCTGTCGGCGAAAGCGGGCGCCCTGAGGGCGTCGGCGAGCAGGCCGAGCGCCTTGGCCAGGCGGGAGGCCGGGACCTCCAGGCTCAGGCGTACACCCGGGTGGTCGGCGTGCGAGTCGAGGGTGGCGCCGCTGCGCTCCAGCTCGGCGGCGAACTCCTCGGCGGAGTGCTTGTCGGTGCCCTCCGAGAAGGCCCGCGCCATGATCGTGGCAACGCCTTCGAAGCCGGCCGGCTCGGCCTCCAGGGGCGCGTCCAGGAGCACCTCGACGGCGACGACCTGCTGGCCGGGGCGGTGGCAGCGCAGCACGGTCAGGCCGTTGTCGAGCGCGCCTCGCTCCGGCGCCGGGAAGGCCCAGGGCCTGGCCTCGCCCGCCCGGGGCTGCGGGTGGAACTGCATCGTGGCGAGCTCGCTCACTTGGCCGCCTCCTCGTTCTGGTCGGTGACTTCCACCGTGGCTTCGGACTCGGGGTCTTCGGGGAAGTCCTCGTCCTGGGTGTGCTCCGCGGACTCGGCGGAGAGCGGCTCGTAGACGAGCACCGCGCGGTTGTCGGGCCGCAGGCGGGCCTTGGCAACCTCCTGGACCTCCTTGGCCGTCACCTCCAGGACCCGCTGGACGGCGGTGAGGGCGAGCTGCGGGTCACCGAACAGGACGGCGAACCGGCACAGTTCGTCGGCGCGGCCCGCGACCGTGCCCAGCCGGTCCAGCCACTCGCGCTCCAACTGGGCCTGGGCGCGCTCCATTTCCTCGGCCGTGGGGCCCTGTTCGGCGAACCGGGCGAGCTCCTCGTCGATGGCGGTCTCGATGACCGGCACCTCGACGTCACCGGAGGTCTTCACGTCCAGCCAGCCCAGGGAGGGCGCTCCGGCCAGCCGCAGCAGGCCGAATCCGGCCGCGACGGCCGTACGGTCGCGCCGTACAAGGCGGTTGTAGAGGCGGGAGGACTCACCGCCGCCGAGGACGGTGAGCGCCAGGTCGGCGGCGTCCGCCTCGCGCGTGCCGTCGTGCGGCAGCCGGTAGGCCGCCATCAGGGCGCGCGCCGGCACTTCCTCCTCGATGACCTCGCGCAGCTGCTCACCGATGATCTCGGGCAGCGAGCCGTCGCGGGGCGCCGGCTTCCCGTCGTGCGCGGCGATGGACCCGAAGTACTTCTCGATCCAGGCGAGCGTCTGCTCCGGGTCGATGTCGCCGACGACCGAGAGGACGGCGTTGCCCGGCGCGTAGTACGTGCGGAAGAACGCGCGCGCGTCCTCCAGGGTCGCCGCGTCCAGGTCGGCCATCGAGCCGATCGGGGTGTGGTGGTAGGGGTGGCCCTCCGGGTAGGCGAGGGCGGTCAGCCGCTCGAACGCCGTGCCGTACGGCACGTTGTCGTAACGCTGCCTGCGCTCGTTCTTGACGACGTCCCGCTGGTTCTCCATGGACTCGTCGTCGAGGGCGGCGAGCAGGGAGCCCATCCGGTCGGCTTCCAGCCAGAGGGCGAGCTCCAACTGGTGGGCGGGCATGGTCTCGAAGTAGTTGGTGCGCTCGAAGCTGGTGGTGCCGTTGAGCGAGCCGCCGGCGCCCTGCACCAGCTCGAAGTGCCCGTTGCCCTTGACCTGCCCCGAGCCCTGGAACATCAGGTGCTCGAAAAGGTGAGCCAGGCCGGTACGGCCCTTGACTTCGTGGCGCGAGCCGACGTCGTACCAGAGGCACACCGCCGCGACGGGGGTCAGGTGGTCCTCGGAGAGCACCACGCGCAGCCCGTTGGCCAGGCGGTGCTCGGTCGCTGTCAGGCCCCCGGTGCCTGCCTGGTCTGTGGCCGTGTGACCCATGGGCATGTACGTCCCTTCGCCTCGCGGATGCGGTGGTTCAAGCCGCGGTTTTCCTGCCGGTCCTGCCACTGTATGCAAGCGTGCAGATCGTCGGCGAAGTTCCCGGGCGACGTACGCCCACAGCGGATCGCGTAGCCTGCGTCCACGCCTGGCGGGAGGGCCGATGTCAGGTCCTCGTCCGCGTTGTCAGTGCCACGGTCCACAATGGTCCGCGTCAGATATCGTTCACGCTTGAGCAAGGAGCCGGCAGCGATGGCCCGCCGCAGCACGAAGACCCCGCCGCCCGACGACTCGTACGAGGAGAAGATCCTCGACATCGACGTCGTCGACGAGATGCAGGGCTCCTTCCTCGAGTACGCGTACTCGGTCATCTACTCCCGAGCCCTGCCCGATGCCCGCGACGGCCTCAAGCCGGTGCACCGGCGCATCGTCTACCAGATGAACGAGATGGGGCTGCGCCCCGACCGCGGCTATGTGAAGTGCGCGCGCGTGGTCGGCGAGGTCATGGGCAAGCTGCACCCGCACGGTGACGCGTCGATCTACGACGCCCTGGTGCGCATGGCCCAGCCGTTCTCCATGCGCGTGCCGCTGGTCGACGGGCACGGCAACTTCGGCTCGTTGGGCAACGACGACCCGCCCGCCGCCATGCGGTACACCGAGTGCCGCCAGGCCCAGGCGACGAGCCTGATGACGGAGTCGATCGACGAGGACACGGTCGACTTCGCGCCCAACTACGACGGCCAGGAGCAGGAGCCGGTGGCGCTGCCCGCCGCCTTCCCGAACCTGCTGGTGAACGGCTCGTCGGGCATCGCGGTCGGCATGGCGACGAACATGCCGCCGCACAACCTCGCCGAGGTCATCTCGGCCGCCCGGCACCTGATCCGCTTCCCGGGCGCGGACCTCGACACCCTGATGAAGCACGTCCCCGGCCCCGACCTGCCGACCGGCGGCCGCATCGTCGGCCTCTCCGGCATCCGGGACGCGTACGAGACGGGCCGTGGCACGTTCAAGATCCGCGCCACGGTCGAGATCGAGACCGTCACCGCCCGCCGCAAGGGCCTGGTCATCACCGAACTGCCCTTCGCGGTCGGCCCGGAGAAGGTGATCGCCAAGATCAAGGACCTGGTCGGTTCGAAGAAGATCCAGGGCATCGCCGACGTCAAGGACCTCACCGACCGCGCGCACGGCCTGCGCCTGGTCATCGAGATCAAGAACGGCTTCGTGCCGGAGGCCGTCCTGGAGCAGCTGTACAAGCTGACGCCGCTGGAGGAGTCCTTCGGCATCAACAACGTCGCGCTGGTGGACGGCCAGCCGCTCACGCTGGGCCTCAAGGAGCTCCTGGAGGTCTACCTCGACCACCGCTTCGAGGTCGTGCGGCGCCGCAGCGAGTTCCGCCGCACCAAGCGCCGCGACCGTCTGCACCTGGTGGAGGGCCTGCTCACCGCGCTCGTCGACATCGACGAGGTCATCCGTCTGATCCGCTCCAGCGAGAACAGCGCGCAGGCCAAGGAGCGCCTGATGGAGCGCTTCTCCCTGTCGGAGATCCAGACCCAGTACATCCTGGACACACCGCTGCGCCGGCTGACCAAGTTCGACCGCATCGAGCTGGAGTCGGAGAAGGACAGGCTCAACGCCGAGATCGCGGAGCTGACCCGGATCCTCGAATCGGACGCGGAGCTGCGCAAGCTGGTCTCCTCCGAACTGGCCGCGGTGGCCAAGAAGTTCGGCACCGAGCGGCGTACGGTCCTGCTGGAGGCGTCCGGCGCCCCGGCTGCCGCCGTGCCGCTGCAGGTCGCGGACGACCCGTGCCGGATCCTGCTCTCCTCCACGGGCCTGCTGGCCCGTACGTCGAACGGCGAGCCCTTCCTGGAGGACGCCGACGCCCGGCGCACCAAGCACGACGTGATCGTGTCCGCGGTCCCGGCGACTGCACGCGGCGAGATCGGCGCGGTGACCTCCTTGGGCCGTCTGCTGCGGATCAACGTCGTCGACCTGCCGCAGCTGCCGGACACGGCGTCGGCGCCGAACCTCGCCGGCGGGGCACCCCTGTCGGAGTTCCTCTCCCTGGAGGACGGCGAGACGGTCATCTGCCTGATCACGCTCGACGAGTCCTCCCCCGGCCTCGCCCTCGGCACCGAACAGGGCGTCGTGAAGCGTGTCGTCCCCGACTACCCGTCCAACAAGGAGGAGTTGGAGGTCATCACGCTCAAGGACGGCGACCGGATCGTCGGCGCCATCGAGCTGCGCACCGGCGAGGAGGACCTGGTCTTCATCACGGACGACGCGCAACTGCTGCGCTATCAGGCCTCACAGGTCCGTCCCCAGGGCCGCCCGGCGGGCGGTATGGCGGGCATCAAGCTCACCGAGGGCGCGAAGGTCATCTCCTTCACGGCCGTGGACCCGGCCGTGGATGCAGTCGTGTTCACGGTCGCGGGCTCGCGCGGCACACTCGACGACTCGGTCCAGACGACGGCCAAGCTGACCCCGTTCGACCAGTATCCGCGCAAGGGCCGCGCCACCGGCGGCGTCCGCTGCCAGCGGTTCCTGAAGGGCGAGGACTGCCTGTCCTTGGCCTGGGCGGGCGCCGTCCCGGCCAAGGCGGCGCAGAAGAACGGCACTCCGGCCGACCTCCCCGAGATGGATCCGCGCCGCGACGGCTCGGGCGTGTCCCTGGGGAAGACGGTGGCGGTGGTGGCGGGACCCGTCTAGGCCGACGGCTCCACGAGGTCCGTCTCCGGATCCTGTACGTAGCGCAGGACGCCCCACATACCGTGCTCGTCGGCGGTGTGCGGGGCGCCGCTCCTGCTCGCCTCGAGTTCCTTGCCGAGGGCGGGCGCGTCGATGCCGGAGCCGATGAGGACGACCTGCGTCACTCGCGCGTCGTCCGGCGCCCAGGGCTCCGGGTAGAACCGGAGGAAGCGCCCCACCGCGTGTACGGCGTAACGGTTCCGGATGTCGTGCGCCCCGAAGTCGACGTACCCCTTGATCCGGTACAGCCCCTCGGGCCGGCTGTCGAGGAACTCCATCAACCGGCGCGGGTCCATGGGCACTTCGGAGGTGAAGGACAGGCTGTCGTACGCCGCGTGCAGGTGATCGGCGTGGCCCTGCTCGCCGTGCTCGTGCAGGTCGTCGAAGGACAGCTGCCCGATGCGCTCCTCGCTCGGCCTGCAGTCGAAGAGGAACTCGGGATCGATGCGGCCGTAGGAGGCAGGGACGACGGCGGCACGGTCGACGAGGGAACGGACGAGCCCGAGGACGCGCTCGGCGTCCGGCGCCCGGTCGAGCTTGTTGACGACGACGAGGTCGGCGAGGGCGAGATGCCGGTCGACCTCGGGATGCTTCACACGTGTGCCGTCGAACTCAGCGGCGTCGACGACCTCGACGAGGCCGCCGTACACGATCCCCGGCTGCTCACTGGCGAGCACCATGCGCACGAGTTCCTGCGGTTCGGCGAGGCCGCTGGCTTCGATCACGATGACGTCGATGCCGGCGGAGGGCCGGGCGAGCCGTTCGAGATAGAGGTCGAGCTCGCTGACGTCGACGGCACAGCACAGACAGCCGTTCCCGAGCGAGACGGTGGAGTCACCGAGCGCTCCGGCGACGGCCATGGCATCGATCTCGATGGCACCGAAGTCATTGACGACGGCGCCGATACGGCTGCCACCGCTGCGATGCAGGAGATGATTGAGGAGGGTGGTCTTGCCGGAGCCCAGGAATCCGGCGAGTACGACGACCGGGATCTGCCGGATGCTGTGGCTCGGCTGACTCAACGTGCGACCTCTCTGACACCGACGCGCGCACCGGATCGCGACCGCGGCGCACACCCAAGGATTGAATGCCGGACCAGGATACGAGCCGTAAGAATCACCGCGAAGTGAACGATTGTTAGCAGCAGTTGCGGGGCAGACGTTGGGCAAGGCGCCGGAGCGTGCGACCCTTGCTTCCCTCCGTGCGCCGCCTCTCCGCCTCCCTGCCGATCAGAGCCGCTCGGCACCCTGGGAGACGGCAAGCGCCGCCCACCGCTCGCCGGTCCCCATCAGTCGACCCGCACCCCGACGACCGGCGGACGGCCGCCTGACTCGGGGGTTGACATGGTCACACAGAACTTTGGGCTTCGGGGGCTGAGGGCCGTAGCCTCGGCCGGCATCGGCCTGGCGGCAGGTGCCGCCGCCACCCTGGCCGCACAGCGACCCGCTCTCCATGCCCTGCGCACACGGATCGAGCATCTGGAACAAGCCGCCCAGGCCCAGCGCCAGACCAACTTCGCCCACCAGCAGCGCCTGCACTGGGAGCTACTGAGCAAGGCCATGGACGATCCGGACCTGGCCGAGGTGCTGGACGCCTACAACGGGACCGTTCCGCCCAGGAAGCAGCGCCAGTTCCTCTTCGCCAACGCCCTCTACACCAATGCGTTCTGCTACTACCGCATGGGCAACATAACGCGCGATGAGTTCTTCGGCTTCGCCCGAAGCATGCTCCAAATTCCCATATTCCGTGAGTATTGGTACGCAACCCGGCCTCATCGGGCAACGCTGATCGGAACTTCCGAAGAAGCCAAACTCGGCCGCATGGTTGACGAGCTTCTGGTCCAGCTGGAGGAAACGGACATCGACGAGTGGTGGGTGGTCGGGGAGCCGCCGACCGAGTAGCCGCAGCCGCTTCTCGCCCTCGAGGCGTGAAACGCCGTCCCTGCGAGCCACTCTCCTGAGCGCATCACACGGTTGGGCGGTAACAAACCAGTAAACCGCTGCGTTTCCCCAGGTGCCAACAAGGTTGACTACTGCGCATCCTGCGGAACAGGGCGATCCCCGCCGAACCGCCATCCACGCCGCCCGGTTGTCGAGACCGCGGCCCCACCGGGCCGAATCGCGCCGCGCTGCCCCAGTGCGCACCCACCTCGAGACCAAAAGGAACACCAGAACAGTGAGCCAGATCATCCGTCGGATTGGTACACCGCCGAGCGCCCGGGGAAGCGCGACAGGTGCCAATTGCCCCGATATCTTCGAGCTCTCCGACGGAAGGTTCGCTGTCATCGGCACGGACGTCACGGACGAACTCGACGCCCAGCTCCCTGCCGACGCCTCCAGAGCCGGCTACGAACGCATTGTCGTGGTCACCCGCGAGACCCTCATTCACGCCAAGGCTGACATCCCCGACGCATAGCCCACGGGGTCATTCCCTACGCACCCTCAATCGTTCAGTCAGCCTGTCTTCGTCTGCACTTCGACGTCCCCGGTGCCCTGCAGCCCTGCACGGCAGGGCACCCCCGGGCGGCAACACCATGAGCTCAAGGTCACTGTCTGAAAGGCGGGACAATGGTGGCAATCTTACGGCGGATCGGCGACTCCCCCTATGCGAGAGGCAGCCTGTCAGGCCAGCACTGCCCCGACATCTTCGAACTCAGCGACGGCAACTACGCCGTCATTGGAAGGGAAGCCACCGCAGAACTCGAGGCCGAACTACCTCCCGACGCCTCCAGGGCCGAATACGAGCGGATCGTGGTCATCAGCCGCGAGACACTGATCCGGGCCCGCAAGGACATTCCTCCCAACTGACGCGACTGAAGGCCACCTGGCGCACTCGCATCGCGGTCGCCCCGTCGCCGTCGCCGTCGCATGAGCGGGTTCGGCTTCAGCCCGTACTGCCGAACCCGCCCCACCGGGTCACACCGGCACCGCAACCGGCGCCTCCGCCCCCACATACCGCGCCACCGGCCTGATGATCTTCGAATCCTCCGCCTGTTCCAGGATGTTCGCGCTCCAGCCCACCACCCGCGCCGCCGCGAACGTCGGGGTGAACATCTCGCGCGGCAGACCGCACAGTTCCATGACGACGCCCGCGTAGAACTCGACGTTCGTGTGCAGTTCGCGGCCGGGCTTCAGCTCCGCGAGGATCGACTCGACATGGCGCTCGACCTCCACCGCAAAGTCGACACGCGGGCCGCCGAAGCTCTGCGCCAGCTCGCGCAGCATCCGCGAACGAGGGTCCTCCGTACGGTAGACGGGATGGCCGAAGCCCATGATGCGGTCGCCGGCGAGGACGCGTGCACGGATCCAGGGGTCGATGCGGTCGGGGGTGCCGATCGCATCCAGAGTGTCCAGCGCGCGACTGGGCGCACCACCGTGCAGCGGCCCGGAGAGCGCCCCCACGGCTCCGACGAGGCAGGCGGCCACGTCCGCTCCCGTCGACGCGATGACTCGGGCCGTGAAGGTTGATGCATTGAAGCCGTGATCAATGGTTGAGATCAAGTACTGCTCGACCGCCCGCGCCCGCTTCGGCTCCGGCACCGAACCCGTCAGCATGTACAGGTAGTTGGCCGCATAGGAGAGGTCGTCCCGCGGTTCCACCGGCTCTAGACCCCGGCCGAGCCGGTGCAGCGCCGTGAGCAGCGTCGGTACGGCTGCGGCCGCCACGAGGGTGTCCCGGCGGCGGTCGGCCGCGCCGATGTCGTACACCGGCCGGAAGCCCTTCGCCGCGCCGAGCAGCGACAGTGCTGTGCGCATGCCTGCCAGCGGGCCGGACCGTCCGCTCGCCGCCGCGATGGCAGGCAGGGCCGTCCGCACCTCGTCAGGCAGTCGCCGCAGGGCCGCCGTTTCGGAGATGAAGGCCGCACGCTGCACCTCGTCCGGCAGTTCGCCGTGGACCAGGAGATGCCAGACGTCCTCGAAGCCGCGGGTCTGCGCGAGTTCGACGGCCGAGTACTGGCGGTAGTGATAGAAGCCCTCCAGCCCCCGAACGTCCCCGATCTCCGTGTCGGTGACGACGACGCCGGCGAGTCCCCGCGGTACGTCGACGGTGGCGGCGGCTGACCTGTTGACGGACATGATTCCTCCCTGGACTTGATTCAACTGTCCATGCTTGACTAATTCTCTGTCAATATTGATTGAATCAATGTCATGGATCCATACGTCGTGATGCGGATACGGTGGCCCCATGCGCGATCAAGACCCCTCCGCCGGTCATGCCGAACGCCGGCTGACCACCAAGGAAGCCGCCGAACTGCTGGGCGTGAAGCCCGAGACCGTGTACGCGTACGTGAGCCGCGGCCAGCTCAGCAGCAGACGCGTACCCGGCGGCCGGGGCAGCACCTTCGACGCCAAGGAGGTGGAGGCGCTCGCCCGGCGCAACAGGTGGGAGAGCAGCGGGAGTTCACCGTCAGGCGGCGAGCTCTCCGTGCGGACCCGCATCACGCTCATCGAGAAGGACCGGTACTTCTTCCGTGGCGTCGACGCCACGGAGCTGGCCACGCGCCACTCCTACGAAGAGGTCGCCGAGTGGCTGTGGACCGGCCGGCTGCGCCCCGGCATCGCGTTCACCGCGCCCGAGGTCTCCGTCGCCGTGGCCCGCCGCGCCGTCGACGCGCTGCCCGAACACACCGGGCCGACCGACAGGTTGCGGGTCGCGGCGATCGCCGCCGCGGTGGCGGACCCGCTGCGCTTCGACCTCTCCGAGGACACAGTGCTCGGCACCGCGCGCACCCTCATCCCCACCCTGGTCGCCGCCCTGCCGCCGGCCCGGCGCGGCCACCGCGACGAGGGTCCGCTGGCCCACCGCCTGTGGGCACGGCTGAGCGGACGGGAGGCCGACGAGGCCTCGCTGCGCGCGCTGGACACCGCGCTCGCCCTCCTCGTCGACCACGACCTCGCCGCCTCGACCCTCGCGGTGCGCGTCGCCGCCTCGGCCCGCGCCCACGCCTACGCGGCCGTCTCCGCCGGGCTCGGCGTACTGGAAGGGCCCCTGCACGGAGCGGCGAGCGGCCTCGCCCACCGGCTACTGCTCGACGTGCTCGACGAGGGCAACGCGGCCCCCGTCATCGCGGAAGAGCTGCGGGCGGGCCGCCGCATTCCGGGACTCGGCCACCGGCTCTACCCCGGCGAGGACCCACGCGCGCGTGTCCTGTTCGGCCTCCTGGAGGGGATCCCCCGCGCCGCCCCCGCCCTCGCCGCGGCCCGCGACGTCGTGGCCACCACCGCCCGCCACACCCCGCTGCACGCCAATGTCGACCTGGCCCTGGCCGTGCTCACCGCGTCCTCGGGCATGCCCTCCACCGCGGGCGAGACGATCTTCGCCGTGGCGCGTACGGCGGGCTGGATCGCCCACGCGCTCGAGGAGTACGGGGAGCGCCCGCTGCGCATGCGGCCGAGCGGACACTACGTCGGCCCGAGGCCACCCCAGCCACTGCCCGGGTAAGAGCCGTCCCAGCCACTGTTCAAGTTGGACACGAACACGGCCGGAAGCCACCGTGAGCCAAGTCAGGTTAGGCTCACCTGTGTGAGTACGTGCTCGACCGCCTCCCGGGAGCTCGACGAGCCCATTGCGGGAACCGCGGCCACCGCGAGGACCTGGCTCCTGCTGGAGCAGCCGGGTCCCTGGGGTGCGGATGCACTCACTTCGAGCCACCTCGATCCGGCACTCGGCCGCGCCCTGGAGGCGGCCGCGAAGGGCACGGGCGTACGTATCGCGCTGATCCGCCGCCCGGGACGGCACGCCGACTGCGGCACGCTCACCACACGGCAGGTGTACGCGGCCCATACCGCGCCCGGCAACGCGTGGCTGCACTCCGCCTCGGCCTACGATCCGCGGGCCCTGCTCGACCTCGACTTCGCCGCGCTCGGCCGGGGCGAGCACCACACCTTCGACTCGGCGCTCGGGGCCCGGCCGCACGCCGGTGGTCCGCTCGCCCTCGTCTGCACCAACGGCAAACGCGACCGCTGCTGCGCCCTGCTCGGCCGCCCGCTCGCGGCCGAGCTCGCCGCCTCCGAGGTGGAGGGCGTCTGGGAGGTCACTCATCTGGGTGGCCATCGCTTCTCGCCCACGCTGCTCGTCCTGCCGTACGGATACGCATACGGCCGCGCCCAGGCCCACGCGGTCAAGGAGATCCTGCACGGCGTCCAGGAAGGGCGGATCGTCGTGGAGAAGTGCCGCGGGAGCTCCGCCTGGGAGCGCCCCGGTCAGGCGGCCGAGCTGGCCGTGCGCACCACCGCGCGCGAGTACGCGGCGGACGCCCTGAGCGTCGTACGGACGGACGGCAGCGCACCGTGCTGGGAGGTGACCGTCGGCCACACGGACGGACGCCAGTGGCGGGTCGTGGTCGCGCAGGGCGCGTCCCTGCCGCCCCGCCCGGAGAGCTGCGGCACGTCGATCCTCGGCTCACCTGCGCGTATGGAGGTCCTGGCGGTGCACGAGCTGAGGACGACGGTTCCGGTCGGCTGAGCACGGCGCTTTCCCTACTGCTTCAAGAAGGCGCTTCCTCGACTGCTTCAAGAATTGGTCAAGAGATCCACGCCACACCCCCCTGGGGCACACCGGGCCGCCCACGTACCGTCGTGGGTATGAGTCCCACTCCGCCTGCACGCCGCCTGCGCCTCGGTCTGCCGAAGCGGGTGTTCTCGCAGGTGCTGCTGATGCAGGTGGCGATCGCCGCGGGAGTCGCGGTGCTCGCGACCGGGTTGTTCCTGGCGCCGCTGAGCAAGCAGCTCGACCAGGAGGCGATGCGCCGGGCGCTGGCCATCGCGCAGACCACCGCGGAGCAGCCGCAGATAGCGAAGGACCTGATCAACACCGCCCCGACCGTCGACGGACCGGTCCAGAAAGAGGCGGAGCGGATCCGCAGGGCCACCCATGCCGAGTACATCGTGGTGCTGGACTGGCGGGGCGTGCGCTGGTCGCACACCGATCCCGAGCAGATCGGCCGGAACGTCTCGACCGACCCCACCGAGGCCCTCCTCGGCAACCAGGTCATGGAGATCGACAACGGCACCCTGGGCCGCTCGGCCCGCGGCAAGGTGCCCCTGCGGGACGCCGACGGCACGATCATCGGGGCGGTCTCGGTCGGGATCAAGTACGACAGTGTGCGGGCCGAGCTCATGGGCGCGATCCCCGAGCTGCTGGCCTACGCCGGCGGCGCACTGGCCGTTGGTGCGCTGGCCGCCTGGGTGATCTCGCGGCGAGTCCAGCGGCAGACCCGTGACCTTGCCTTCTCCGACATCTCGGCGCTGCTCGCGGAGCGCGAGGCGATGCTGCACGGCATCCGCGAGGGCGTCGTCGCCCTGGACCGGGCCGGACGAATACGCCTCCTCAACGACGAGGCGCACCGGCTGCTGAGCATCGATGCGAAGGCCGTCGGCCGGTCCCCCGACGAGGCGCTCGGCGAAGGACGTACGGCCGACATCCTGGCCGGCCGGGTGACGGGCACCGACCTGCTCACCGTCCGGGGCCAGCGTGTCCTGGTCGCCAACCGCATGCCCACCGACGACGGCGGCGCCGTGGCCACCCTGCGCGACCGCACGGAACTGGAGCAGCTCGGTCGGGAACTCGACTCGACGCGTGGCCTGATCGACGCCCTGCGCGCCCAGGACCACGAGCACGCCAACCGCATGCACACGCTCCTGGGGCTGCTCGAACTGGACATGTACGACGACGCCGTGGAGTTCGTCGGGGAAGTGGTCGGTGACCACCGGGTCACGGCGGAACAGGTCACCGAGAAAATCCAGGACCCGCTGATCGCCGCTCTGCTGGTCGGCAAGGCGACGGTTGCGGCCGAGCGCGGCGTCGCCCTGTGGGTCTCGGACCGGACGCGGCTCCCGGACCGGTTGATCGACCCCAGGGGGCTCGTCACGATCGTCGGGAACCTCGTGGACAACGCGCTCGACGCGGTCGCCGGCACCCTCCACGCGCGCGTGGAGGTCGAGTTGCGCGCCGAGGGGCCTACCGCCGTCCTCAGGGTGCGCGACACGGGGCCCGGAATCCCTGCGGAACAACACGAGTTGATCTTCACCGAGGGGTGGTCCACCAAGGAGCCGCCGGCGCACCGCAAGCGCGGCATCGGTCTGTCCATGGTGCGCAGGCTCGCGGAGCGGCAGGGCGGCAGCGCGACGGTGGGCGAGGCGGACGGTGGCGGCGCGGAGTTCACCGTCGTCCTGCCGGAAGCACTGACCGAGGCGGCGCCGGAGCTGGCCCTGACCAGAGCCGCGGACGCGCCAGTCAAGGAGGAGTCGCGATGATCGAGGTCCTGGTCGTGGACGACGACACCAGGGTCGCGCAGGTCAACGCCGCCTACGTCGAGAAGGTGCCGGGCTTCCATGTCGCCGGCGAGGCGCACAGCGCGGCCGAGGCGCTGCGACAGCTGGAGGCGCTGCCCCGTCTGGACCTGGTCCTCATGGACCACTATCTGCCCGACGAGACGGGCCTGGCGGTTGTCCAGGAGATGCGCCGCCGCGGCCACCAGACCGACGTGATCATGGTGACGGCGGCTCGTGACATCTCGACCGTGCAGGCCGCGATGCGGCACGGCGCACTGCAGTACCTCGTCAAGCCGTTCGCCTTCGCGGGCCTGCGCGCCAAGCTGGAGGCGTACGCGGAGCTGCGCCGCACACTCGACGGCGGCGGCGAGGCGGAGCAGGCCGAGGTGGACCGCATCTTCGGCGCCCTGTCGGCGCCTTCGGAGCCGGGGCTGCCCAAGGGCCACTCCCCCACCACCGCGGAGCTGGTACGCCAGTCCCTGATGAGTGCCGAAGGCCCGCTGTCGGCCCAGGAGATCGCCGATCGGACGGGGGTCAGCCGTCAGACGGCCCAGCGCTACCTGAAGCTCCTGGAGCGCACGGGCCGGGCCCGGCTCACGCTCAAATACGGCGACGCGGGCCGCCCTGAACACCGTTACGTGTGGGCGACCCGCGCCTGAGGGCACGGCCGTTGGGGACGGGGGAAGGGGCCGTGCCCCCACCTACATACGGACTCAGCCCGCGGCCTTCTCCACGAACTCAGTGGTGAACGTCTTGCTCAGATCCACCTTGGCGTTCTTGATGTTGGGGTTGAACGCCTTGAGGACCTTCTCGACGGTCTCGGGGCCGTCTTTGGGCATCACGCCGTCCTTGGTGAACATCGGCAGCGTGCTCTCGATGGCTGCCGCGTACAGGAGCTTGTTGCCCTGCGAGTAGTCGGCGGGCATCTTGTCGGCGATCTGCGTAGAGCTGTGAGTGGACATCCACTTGAGCGTCTTGACGAATGCAGTGGCCAACTTCTGGACGGTGTCCTTGTGACTGTTGACCCAGTCCGTCTGCATGTACAGGCTTGACGACGGGTACGGGCCGCCGAGCGCCTCCTGGGACCCCTCGGGCGTACGCATGTCGAGGAGGACCTTGCCCGCCTTCTTGTCCAGGATGGTGGCGACGGTCGGGTCGGTCGTCATGCCGCCGTCGATTGCGCCCTGCTGGAGGGCGGCGATGAAGGTCGGTCCCGCTCCGACCGCGACCGGCGTGAAGTCGCTGACCTTCACCCCGTTCTTGACGGCAAGGTACTTGGTGAGGAAGTCGGTCGACGAGCCGAGACTGGTGATGCCGAGCTTCTTGCCCTTGAAGTCCTTGAGTGACTTGATGTCGCCCTCCGCCTTGCTGGAGACGATCTCCACCTCGCCGGGCGCGTGCGAGAACTGCACCACGGACTCCACAGCCTTGTCCTTGGTCTGCAGGTCGAGGGTGTGGTCGTAGAAGCCGACGGCCCCCTGGACCTGCCCGGAGACGAGCGCGGTCTCGGCCTGGACACCGGCGGGCTCGCTCAGCAGCTCCACATCGAGGCCCTCGGCGTCGAAGTAGCCGAGCCGCTGGGCGAGCATCGCGGGCAGGTAGATGACCTTGTCGAGGCCACCGACCATGATCTTGACCTTCGTCCCCTTGCCGTCGCCCTTGCTAGAGGCAGTGTTGGCCACGTCATTGGCACAAGCGGTGAGGGAGGAGAGGGCGAGCAGGCCCGCGGCGGCCAGGGTGGAGTATCTGGCGGTCTTGCGCATGAGGGTTCACGTCCTTGTGAGAGGGCTGTGCGGGGAAAGGAGCGGCTCAAGGCGGGAGTTCAGCTGTCGGAACCCGTCGGCTTCCACCGGAAGATGCGGCGCTCGGCGAAGGTCAGCAGTCCCTCGGCGGCGAGTGCCACGACGGCGAGGATGACCATGGCCGCGTACACACCGGCCGTGTTGAAGGTGCCCTGCGACTGCGAGATGAGCATGCCGACGCCCTTGGTCGCGCCGATGTACTCGCCGACGATGGCGCCGATGAGGGCGAAGCCGAAGCTGACATGGAGGCTGGTGAAGATCCATGAGGTCGCGGAGGGGATGACCACCTGGAGCGTCACCCTGCGGTCACTCGCGCCCAGGATCCGGGCGTTGGAGACAAGGTTGCGGTCGACCTCGCGGGCGCCCTGGAAGGCGTTGAAGAAGACCGGGAAGAAGACCAGGACAACCGCCGACGCGACCTTGGAGGCGGGGCCGAGTCCGAACCAGATCATGAAGACCGGGGCAAGGACGATCCTCGGTATCGAGTTGAGCACCTTGATGTATGGACCAAGGACATCGGCGAGAAAGGTGATCCGGCCAAGGGTGATGCCGAAGACGACACCGGCGATCACACCGAGGATCCAGCCGAGCAGCGCCTCGTACAGCGTGTACCAGATCTGCTCCCCCAGCGGCCCCTGCGCTGTCCCGTGCATCACCCAGGTGTAGATCTGGTCCCAGATCTTCGAGGGCATCGAGAAGTTGAACGCATCGATGACCTTGGTACGGGAGAGCGCCTCCCACAGACCCAGGACCGCGACCAGAAGCAGCACTCGGGCGGCCATCACGGCGATCTTGCGTCTACGGGCGGCACGCGCGCGTGAGTGTGCACGGTCCGTCTTGTTACCCGGCTCCGTCACGGTCAGCGCGATCTGTGCCTCGGGCATGACGTCAGGCGACATTGGCGGCACCCCTCTCACGGGTGATGCGGACCTCTTCGCCGAGCGACTCCCAGATCTCGCGGTAGATCTCGATGAACCGCGGCTCCAGGCGCACCGACTCGACCTTGCGCGGCCGCGGCAGGTCGATGTCGAAGACCTGCTTGACGGTGGCGGGACCGGCTGTCATCACGACGACCTTGTCCGCCAGCGCGATGGACTCCTCCAGGTCGTGGGTGACGAAGACGACGGAGGCGCCCGTGCCCTCCCACAGCTCCAGCAGCTCGTCCGACATCAGCGCCCTGGTCTGCACGTCGAGCGCCGAGAACGGCTCGTCCATCAGCAGGATCTCGGGGTCGTTGACGAAGGTCGCGGCGAGCGCGACGCGCTTGCGCTGGCCGCCGGAGAGCTGGTGCGGGTAGCGGTCCTCGAAGGCGGCGAGCCCGACCCGGGCCAGCCACTCACGCGCCTTCTGCTTCGCCTCCGCCTTGGGCACACCGCGGAAACGCGGGCCCGCCATGACGTTCGACAGGACGGTGCGCCAGGGGAAGGTGGCGTCCTGCTGGAAGACGAAACCGACCTTGTCGCCGACGCCGCGCACCGGCTCCCCGGCGACCAGGACCTCGCCCTCGGTGGGCTCTTCCAGCCCGCTGACCAGCGTCAGCGTGGTCGACTTGCCGCAGCCGGTCGGTCCGACGACGGCCACGAACTCCCCGCGCCCGACCGTGAGGTCCAGCTCCCTGACGGCCGTGTGCAGACCCCCCGACGGGGTCTTGAAGATCTTGCTCGCGCCCCGCAGCTGGATGGCGGGGCTGGTGTCTGCGCTCATGGCCGGGGACGGTAGATGTGGCCCGGGCCACAGCAGCAGCCTTGTGAGCGCATGCCGTTCTTTTGCTTGCAACAGCCTGTTGTGCTCGTTTTGCGCGCGCTACAACAGCGGAGCCGAAACACGGGCTTAACGCTCGCCAGGCCTTGACAGAAAGAGGCCCGATGATTGACGTCCTGGTCGTGGACGACGACTTCCGCGTTGCCGAGATCAACGCCAAGTACGTGGGAAAGGTTCCCGGCTTCCGGGTCGCCGCCCGCGCACACAGCGCTGCCCAGGCGCTGGCCAGCGTGCAGCGTGGGGCCATCGACCTGGTCCTGCTGGACCACTACCTGCCCGACCAGACAGGCCTCGAACTCGTCCACCGCATGCGGGAACAGGGCCACGGCACCGACGTCATCATGATCACCGCGGCCGGCGACGTGGCGACCGTGCAGGCCGCCATGCGCCTGGGCGCCCTGCACTATCTGGTCAAGCCGTTCACCTTCGCCGCCCTGCGCACCCGCCTCGACTCGTACGCCGCCCTGCGCCGCACCGTCGACCGCGTCGGCGGCCGCGGCATCGCCGGCCAGGAGCAGGTGGACCGGATCTTCGGCGCCCTGCGCACCACGCCGGCACCGTCGTCACCAGGCCTGCCCAGCGGCCACTCGGAACCGACGACCGATCTGATCTGCCGGGTCCTGCACCACGCCGAGCACCCCCTCTCCGCCCACGAGGTGGCCGCGGAGACGGGCCTGAGCCGCTCCACCGCCCAGCGCTACCTCCGCCACCTCGAACAGGCCGGCCGCCTCCGCCTCTCCCTCAAGTACGGCGACACGGGGCGTCCGGAACATTTGTACGCGTGGGTGACGCCGTAGCCCGAAGACCGAGCCGTGCGCCGTTCGACTGTGAGGCGTGCGTCCTACGAGGGTGAGGCCTGCGTCCTACGACGGTGAGGGCGGCGGTGGCTACGCGGCCCCCGCCCCCGTCAGCGCCCGCACCTCGGTCTCCGCGTGCTTGGCCTCGTCGGGGATCTCGTCGGAGGTGACTGTCCCGAGCCAGCCCGCGAGGAAGCCCATCGGGATCGACACCAGGCCGGGGTTCTGCAGCGGGAAGTACTGGAAGTCGACGTCCGGGAACAGCGATTCGGGACTGCCCGACACCACTGGCGACAGCACGACGAGGGCGAGTGCAGGGACCAGCCCGCCGTATACGGCCCACACGGCACCGCGGGTGGTGAAGCCGCGCCAGAACAGTGAGTAGAGCAGCACCGGGAGGTTCGCGGACGCGGCGACTGCAAAGGCCAGGCCCACCAGGAACGCGACATTCAGGTCACGGGCCAGCAGGCCAAGGGCGATCGCGACCACGCCGATGCCGACCGAGGCGACGCGCGCCACGGCCACTTCGCTGCGCGGCTTGGCATGTCTGCGCCGCAGGGACGCGTACAGGTCGTGGGCCACGGACGCCGAGGAGGCGAGCGTGATTCCGGCGACCACCGCAAGGATCGTGGCGAAGGCGATGGCGGCGACGACCGCGAAGAGAACCGTTCCTGCTGTGGAGTTCGCACCGCCGCCCAGGGCGAGCGCCAGGAGCGGGACCGCCGTGTTCCCGGCCGCGTTCGACCCGCGTACCGCATCCGGCCCCACGATCGCGGCCGCCCCGAAGCCGAGGATGATCGTCATCAGATAGAAGCCGCCGATGAGCCCGATCGACCAGAGCGCCGAGCACCGCGCCGCCCGGGCGGTGGGCACGGTGTAGAAGCGGGACAGAATGTGCGGCAGCCCTGCCGTGCCCAGCACCAGGGCGAGTCCCAGACTGATGAAGTCGAAGCGTGCGGTCCAGTCGCCGCCGTACTTCAGCCCCGGGGCCAGGAACGCATCGCCATGACCGCTGCGCTCGGCCGCCGTCAGCAGCAGCCGGTCGAAGTCGCCGTGGAACCGCAGCAGGACGAGCACGGTCAACGCGACCGTGCCGCTGAGCAGCAGCACCGCCTTGACGATCTGGATCCAGGTGGTTGCCCGCATCCCTCCCAGTGACACATAGATCACCATGAGCGCGCCGACGCCGATGACGGTCCAGGCCCGCGCCGCCGCGCTCGTACCCCCGAGCAGCAGCGCGACCAGGCTGCCCGCCCCCACCATCTGCGCCACCAGATACAGAACGGACACGGTGACCGAGGAAGTTCCCGCCGCGATCCGCACGGGCCGCTCATTCATGCGCGCTGCGACCACGTCGGCGAGCGTGAACCGCCCGCAGTTGCGCACGAGTTCGGCGACGAGGAAGAGCACCAGCAGCCAGGCGACGAGGAAGCCGACCACGTACAGCAGCCCGTCGTATCCGAACAGCGCGATGAGCCCGGTGACTCCCAGGAAGGAGGCGGCCGACATGTAGTCGCCGGCGATGGCAAAACCATTCTCCATGGGCGAGAAAAGACGCCCGCCGGCGTAGAACTCCTCCGCCGAGCCCTGTCTGTTGCGGCTCACCCACGTCGTGATCGCCAGCGTGATGGCGACGAACACGCTGAACAGAGAGAACGCAAGCGTCTGATGGCTGCCCGTCACTACGCACCACCCCGGACGCCGCGCGTCAGTTCCTGGGTGTTCCACCGCAGTTCGAGTGCGGCCCGGTCCCGGCGCAGCCGCGCATGCCGGGCATAGGCCCAGGCGAACAGGAACGTGGTGAGGAACTGCCCGAGCCCCGCGAGCATCGCCACGTTCACGGCGCCGGCCACGGGATGCGCCATCAACCCGGGCACGGTCGTGGCGGTCACGAGATATCCCATGTACCAGGCGAGGAAGGCGGCTACTCCCGGCACCACGAACCTGAGGTACCTACTGCGCACTTCCTGGAACGCCGCGCTGCGCTGCACCTCGAGGTACACGTCGGCCGCAGCGGCCGCCTCGTCCTCGCTCGCCCGGAGCTCCGGCCCGGCCTCGGGCACGGGGCCGCCGACGCCGTCCGACTCGCCCCAGCCGGAGGCAAGTGCGTCGTACCACGGGTCGTCGTATCTCGCGCTCCCGGGAGCCTCGGCGGGGGACGGGGCGTGATCTCGGTGCTCGGCCGAACCATCGGCGCCATCCCCGCCTCCGCGGGGACGACCGTTGCTTGACTGCATGCCCAAGGATGGACAGAACGGGAAGATCCCCGGCTCTTCTTCTCCGCGCTCTTCACCCCATCAGGTGACTCATCCCACCGGTGGCCGCGCGAGCCCCTTTGCATACGCATAACGCACGGCCTGGGCACGGTCCTTGAGCCCCGTCTTGGCGAAGATGTTGTTGATGTGGGTCTTCACGGTCGCGGTGGAGACATGCAGCTTGCGGGCGATCTCCTGATTGCTGAGGCCGTCGGCGATCAGCAGCAGCACCTCGGTCTCCCGCGCGGTGATCCCGTCCGGCGCCTCGGTCACGGCCGCCGGCTGCGGCTCCGGCTCGGACAGCCGCTCCAGCAGCCGCCGTTGGATGCTCGGCGACAGCCCCGCGTCCCCGGACAGCACGCTCTGCACGGCCCGTACGATCTCGTCCCCGCCCGCGTCCTTGGTGAGATAGCCCCGTGCCCCGGCCCGCAGGGCCGGGAACAGAGACTCGTCGTCGGCGAACGTCGTGAGCACCACGACCTGCGTCCCGGGGTACTCCGCGCGGATGCGCCGGGTCGCCTCCACACCGTCGCAGCGCGGCATGCGCAGGTCCATCAGCACCACGTCCGGGGCGAGTTCCGCGACGAGCCGCACCGCCTCGTCCCCGTCCCCCGCGGCACCGACGACCTCGATCCCGGGCAACAGGCCCAGCAGCATCACGATGCCCTCACGCACAACGGTCTGGTCGTCCGCGACCACCACGCGTGCGGGCCGCTGCTCCGTCCCTTCCGTCATACGGGCACCTTCAGCGTCACCACGAACCCCTCCTCGTCCGGCCCGGCCGCCAGCGAACCGCCCAGCAACTCGGCACGCTCGCGCATGCCCAGCAGACCGTACCCGGCGCCCGCCCCGGCCAGTTCGCCCGGTGAACCGCCGGAGTCCCGTACATCCAGCGTCACTTGATGGTCGCCGTAGTCCAGGCGCACCCGCACCTTGGCCCCCGGCGCGTGCTTACGGACGTTCGTCAGGGCTTCCTGCGCGACCCTGCGCACGGCCTGCGACGCCTCTGCGGGCAGCCGTCTGCGCTCACCCGTAATGGTGACCTCGGCACCGGCCGCCGTACTGATGAGCTGCGAGAGGAAGTCCTCCAGCGGAGTCTGCTCTCCGCGCAGCGCGGAGAGCGCCTGTCGCGTCTCGTCGAGACCGTCACGGGCCATGCCCCTTGCCGCCACCACTCGCTCCAGGATCTGCTCCCGGTCGGCGCCCCGCTCGATCAGCAGTCGGGCCGCCTCCAGGTGCACGAGCTGGGCCGAGAGGCTGTGTGCCAGCACGTCGTGGATCTCACGTGCGATACGGGCCCGCTCCGCGAGCGCCGCCGACTCGGCCTCGGCGGCCCGGGCGGCCCGCTCCTGGGCGAGCAGCCGCTGGGCGTTGCCGCGGGCCTCCGCGTCGAGGCGCAGGACGTAACCGGCAAGGGCCAGGCCCGCCGTCGTGGCCGCTGTGGTCAGCCACACGTCGTTGTTGACCGCGGCGTACGACGCGAGGGCCAAGGACGCCGTCGGCAGGGCGACCGCCAGCGGCAGCCGTTCCAGAGCGGTGATGGCGCAGCCGCACCAGAGGACGAGGGCCGGCCCCCGAAAGCCCATGTCCTGGGCCCCGACGGCCAGTCCCAGCAACAGGAGCATGATGGCCAGGGAGGGCCACAGCCTGTGCTGGAACGTGGTCCGGTACAGGGCCCAGGCGAGTACTGCGGCCACGACCACACCTACGGCGCCCACTACCGTCACCCAGCCGTGGACTCGGCTGCTGTTGAAGGCACCCCACAGCAGGATGGCGAGGGCGAACAGCCTCACGGCCCAGGCGAGCATGCGCCGAGGCCGCGAGATGCCTGCCCGCCCGAGCGCCTCCGGCGAGGGCCAGCGCATCCAGGCGTTCTGCGTCACACGCGCTCCTTTCGCGCGGGGCGGACCATGGGGTCACCGTACGCCGTGCCCCCGCCGACTTCGGGGGCCACGGACTGCGCCCGCCAGAGCAGGATTCCGGAGCGGACCAGGAGGGTGGCCGCGAGGGCTAGGAGCAGGGCGGAGCTGTCCTGGTGGACACCGATCGCCGCGCCAAGTGCAAAGAGGCCGACGCGCAGGCCGATGCCGACGATCCAGACAGTCACGGTCGCCTTGGTGCTCTTGCTCCACACGGAGCCGTCCGGCTGCGCCCATATTCGGGTCGTCCAGGCCCAACCGGCCCCGGTGACAAGGCCGATGAGCAGCTCGAAGGCGAGCAGAACCACCGACTCCGTGCGGTGATGGGCGTCGACGATGCCGGGCCGGCGCAGGGCCACAACGGCGAGGATCACGGGCAGCAGCCACCACCGCCTGCCCGTGCCGCCGATCTGCTGCGCGCGGAACTGTCGTACGACTACGAGGACGACGACAGCCGCGATCACCAGCCCGTTGACGAGCCCGGACATCTGAGCCTCCGTGAGCGAAGAGGGGTACCGGCAGCGAGTGCTGTCGATGCCTTCGACGCTACGGAAATTCGCAGGTCGCCAGATCGGAGCAGGGGTGGATCGTGGGTGGATCCACAAACGCCACGGGCTCCACCCACGGGTGGAGCCCCAGGACCACGACCCAGGCCCAGGCCCAGGCCCAGGCCCAGGCCGCAGCGCCTACGCGTCGATGCGTGACCGGTCCAGCGTCGCCGCCGAGCTGGAGATGAACTCCTTGCGCGGTGCCACGTCGTTGCCCATCAGCAGATCGAAGACCGACTCCGCCGAGTCCAGGTCGGAGAGGTTGATCCGGCGCAGGGTGCGGTGACGCGGGTCCATGGTCGTCTCGGCCAGCTGGTCGGCGTCCATCTCACCGAGGCCCTTGTACCGCTGGATGGAGTCCTTGTACCGGATGCCCTTGCTCTGGAACTCCAGCAGCTTGTCGCGCAGTTCACGGTCCGAGTACGTGTAGACGTACTTGTCCTGGCCCTTCTTCGGCTGGACGATCTCGATGCGGTGCAGCGGCGGCACTGCGGCGAACACCCGTCCCGCCTCGACCATGGGCCGCATGTAGCGGTGGAACAGCGTCAGCAGCAGGGTGCGGATGTGCGAGCCGTCCACATCGGCGTCGGTCATCATGATGATCTTGCCGTAGCGGGCCGCGTCGATGTCGAACGTACGGCCCGAGCCGGCTCCTATGACCTGGATGATCGCGCCGCACTCGGCGTTCTTGAGCATGTCGGTCACGGACGACTTCTGGACGTTGAGGATCTTGCCGCGGATCGGCAGCAGCGCCTGGAACTCGGAGTTCCGGGCGAGCTTGGCAGTGCCGAGCGCGGAGTCTCCCTCGACGATGAACAGCTCGCTGCGGTCCACGTCGTCGCTGCGGCAGTCAGCGAGCTTCGCGGGCAGCGAGGAGGACTCCAGAGCCGTCTTCCGGCGCTGGGCGTCCTTGTGCTGGCGGGCCGCGATGCGTGTACGGGCGGCGGCGACCGCCTTCTCCATGACCACCCGGGCCTGGGCCGCGTCGTCCCGCTTGGTGGACGTCAGAAACGCCTTGAGCTCCTTGGCGATCACCGTGTTCACGATGCGGCGGGCCGCCGAGGTGCCGAGGACCTCCTTGGTCTGGCCCTCGAACTGGGGCTCGGCGAGGCGGACGGTGACGACCGCGGTGAGGCCCTCCAGGGCGTCGTCCTTGACGATGTCGTCCTCGGCGACGCGCAGCAGCTTCTTCGCGCGGAGCACCTCGTTCATCGTCTTGGCGACCGCCTGCTCGAAGCCGGCGACGTGGGTGCCTCCCTTGGGGGTGGCGATGATGTTGACGAACGACTTCAGGGTCGTGTCGTAGCCGGTGCCCCAGCGCATTGCGACGTCGACGCCGAGTTCACGGGTGACCTCGGTGGGCGTCATCTGGCCGTGGTCGTCCAGGACCGGGACGGTCTCCTTGAAGGTGCCCTGGCCGGAGAAGCGGAGGACGTCGTTGACCGGCTTGTCGCTCGCCAGGTACTCGCAGAACTCGCTGATCCCACCGTCGAAGCGGAAGGACTCCTCGCCCTTGCTGCCGCCCTCACCGAGGCCGAATTCGTCGCGGACGACGATGGTCAGGCCGGGCACCAGGAACGCCGTCTGGCGGGCGCGCTGGTGGAGGTGATCCAGGGAGAGCTTGGCGTCCTTGAGGAAGATCTGGCGGTCGGCCCAGTAACGCACGCGCGTGCCGCTGCGGGTCTTGGGGATCCGCTTGGCCTTGCGCAGACCGCCGGTGGCCTCGAACTTGGCGTCCGAGCCGTTCCCCGCGAAGGCACCGGGCACACCGCGCCGGAAGCTGATCGCATGGGTGTTGCCGCCGCGGTCCACCTCGACGTCCAGGCGGGCCGACAGCGCGTTCACCACGGAGGCGCCGACGCCGTGCAGACCGCCGGAGGCGGCGTAGGAGCCGCCGCCGAACTTGCCGCCGGCGTGCAGCTTGGTCATGACGACCTCGACACCGGAGAGGCCCGTCTTGGGCTCGACGTCGACCGGGATGCCCCGGCCGTTGTCCCGGACCTCCACCGAGCCGTCGTCGTGGAGGATCACCTCGATGTGATCGCAGTAGTTCCCGAGAGCTTCGTCGACGGAGTTGTCGATGATCTCCCAGAGGCAGTGCATCAGACCGCGGCTGTCGGTCGACCCGATGTACATGCCCGGGCGCTTGCGCACGGCCTCGAGCCCTTCGAGGACGAGCAGGTGCCGCGCGGTGTAGTTGGAACCGTCCCGGTCTGCTCCTGCCAGCAGCGCTGTGGACGGCACGGACGTCTCGGCGGTCACGCGGTTCGCTCCTCGCTGAATTTCAGGTGGGGCCCTTGTGGGTAAGGGCGCGGCTTCGGTCGCCGTCAAGAGGGTACCGAGGCCTGGTAGAGCCGTTGTAACGCCACCCTCGTCTGGAGTTAAGACTAGTCCAGGGTCGCATGCATGTTCGATCCCTCGATGGAGTGAAGTACATATCACGTTCCCTTCGAGGCATGAACCATTTAGGCTCCGGGCACGTCCTCATGAACAACCGGCAACCCAGCCGGGAGGACCTGACATTGACAGACCGCGCGAACCCGTACGACACACAGACACGCAATACGGCACATTCGCCGCCAACCGGCAGCAGACAGCCGGCCTCGAAAGATTTTTTCGAGGAAAAGCCCGGGGCGGGAACGTTTTAGGGCTGGTTGGATGTTGACCCTGGTACGACAGCTCGTCGAGCTAGAGAAGAGGCGACGTGACTACTGTTCTGACCCCCGCGAGCCCACTGACGGCCGCCGATCGCTGCGACCGCTGCGGCGCACAGGCCTACGTGCGCGTTGTCCTGCTCAGCGGCGGCGAACTGCTCTTCTGCGCCCACCACGGCCGCAAGTTCGAGCCGGAACTCAAGAAGATCGCCGCTGAGATACAGGACGAGACGGAGCGGCTGACGTCCGTTCCGGCATCAGCAACCGAAGAAGAGCGCTGACACCTCGCATTCACGACGAGCCAGCTCCGGCACAGGCCGGTGTACGGGCGGCGCGGCCCCTGATTCCAGGGACCGCGCCGCCCGCGCTCGTACCGGAGATGCGGTACGGGCTCCGTCAGCGGGCCCTGCCGGGCCCGCCGCTCCGGCCCAGCGCTCGCAGGGCCTCGGACACCCGCGTGTAGACGCCGGGGCTGCCCGCACGACCGCAGCCGCTCCCCCAGGAGACGAGCCCGATCAGCTTCCCCTGGGCCACGAGGGGGCCACCGCTGTCCCCCTGGCAGGCGTCATGGCCGCCTCCGGCCTCCCCGGCGCACAACATGCTCTTGGCGACGTACGTGCCGTCGGCGCTGCCCGGATACGCCTCCTGGCACCGGGCATCCGGCAGCACGTGCACGCGTGTCGCCCGCAGACTGTGTGCGTAGTCGCCGCCGCCGGTGAGGTCCCCCCATCCGGAGACCGTGGCGCTCGTACCCGGCCTGTAGGCAGGATCGCCGGCGGCCGCCATCGGGATGACCGAGCTGCGCGGCAGGGGTCTGGCGAGGGTGAGCACGGCGAAGTCCTCGGCATTGCTGTCGCTGTCGAAGGTCGGACTCACCCGGATGTGGCGTACCGAGATCTCGCGGCCACGACCCGAGAGCAGGTCCGTACGGTTCGCGATGACCTTGAGGTCGTGGACGCGCTCCGGCGGTGCTCCGAGGACGTCCTCGGCCATGCAATGGGCCGCGGTGAGCACGGTCGTACGACTGATGGCCACACCGCCGCAGAACTGCCCCGCACGCGTACCCCCGAACCGGTCACGGCTGGACAGCGCCACCGTCCACGGACTCTCGGACACGTCGATCGGGAAACTCCCTATGACAACGCTGTCAGCGGCCACGGGGGCAGTGGAGAGCAACGGTATTGCGGTCGCTGCGGCCGTAAGGACCAGCGGCCGGGCCAGCGCCCGGACAAAGGAACGGCGCATACAGGCTCCTCACTCTGGGATGGTCTTGGGAGACCCAGAGTGATCCAGCCCGCCGCACCCCGCACCTGCGCGACAGCACGAGAAGGCCCGGTTCCCCCGCGGGAGAACCGGGCCTTCTGTGTCGTACGACGGCGACCTAGTCGAGGTAGTCGCGCAGTATGGACTGGTGAGCGCTGTGCTTGGCGTGTATACGCGCAGCTCGCTTGGAAGCGTGACTCTGGAAATATCCTGGGTTGAGCATCACGGCCCTCCCTCCCCACCTGCGACATCAACTATCGCCGACCGTCTGCGATCTGCACAGATGGCGCGCGTCGTGCTCGCTCCCGTCGATGTCGTACGCAATCGGCCGGATGCGGATGGCTCCGTGCCTTTGGTGGGGGTAAGGCGTGGCGGCTGTCCCGGACGATATCCAACTCATGCCGACCGGACAGTGGCCAGAGTCCCGCCTGCCCACGGGGACGAGCCGTTACGCTCCTACGGAACAGAGCTCTGGCCTCGGCGGTGCGGCCTCGGCCTGTAGCTGAGGCCACGGCCCCGACTCCTCCGCTTCCTCTCCGCTTTGAACCGGCGGTCTTTCCCGGATCGACGGGGCGGCATGAGAGCCGACCCCCCGGAAGCACCTCGGGTCGCTGAAGGTCGTTCGTCACGCCCCGACTGGCCGACCGTCACATAATCCGACAGTCTCTCTGAAATCCGGGTGCATGGACATGTTCAGGACCCGATGATGGACGTCATGCAAACGCTCAGCACCCAGACGCTCGCCCGAATGATCAAGATCGGCAAGGGGCTCGGCAAGTCCGACATCCTCGATCTGCTCATGGAAGCGAACCTCTGGTCCAAGCGCATCGCCAAGGACGACAACCGGCAGGAGATCCTGCGGACCGCCCTGAACGAGGCCCGCGACAAGGCCATCGAGGAAGATGACGCCGAGGCTCACCAGGCACTCCTCGATTTCGCCCGAGCTCTCGTGGAGTTCGACCTCCACAGGGACCTGCGGAACCTGGTCGACGACCTCGCCGAGGCTCTCCGAACCGATGGCTACGAACTCGTCGACCAGGTGACGGACGACCTCGACCTCATGGACTTCCGCCACAAGGTGAAGATCCTGCCGTTCGACGCCAGCCAGGCACCCCTCCACGAGGAGATGACCGCGCTTGAGCACGAGTTGTCTGTCCGGGGATACACCCAGGCGCTCGGCCACTACCAGGCAGCGCTCAAGCACTTTTCGGAGCAGGACCACCCGTCGTCGAACGGGCAGCTCCGGACTGCGCTCGAAGACTTGATCGTCAACTTGGCAGTTGACCACACGGGCTACCAGAACACCGGGCGAGCCAACCAGGGCGGCCTCGCGATCAAGAACCTCTACGCCCAGGGCGGAACGGGGCCCGCGGTCACCGGCAAGCCCCTGCCGGAAAGGGACGGAGGCACCATGATCCAGGGCGTCTGGGACATCTCGCATCTGAACGGCTCGCACCCGGGACTCTCCGACGCTCAGGAAGCCCGCATTCGCATGCAGCTTCTGACGGGAGCCATGCACTTCCTTCTCCGCCACTTCCCCGTCTGATCGAACATCGGCCCACGGCACATAGGAGTGATCACGGTTCGCACCTCGCGAACCGTGGTCGGCGGCCACTCTTCCCCCGTCGCCCAAATCCTTTGGTGCCTCCGGACGCCCACACCGCAGTGCAGACAAGATCGAGAACGTACGAAGCGTCGGCTACCGGCTCGTCGCCTCGGCCACGCAAGGGGACAGGGGGCGACATTCACCGGTTCAAACGAGCTGGACGGCAGCGGAGAACAGTCGCAGTCGACTATGCGGGCAAGCTGATTCCGGGCCCGAACGTCCACTCCGGCTTTTGGCCGTCCAGCGATCCCGTTCCTTTGACATCCCCGAGCAGGGTGTGATGAACCCCCGTCACGTCTGCAAGCGCTGAGGTTCCTGGGAGAAGTCTCCCAGGTCTCGGTCCGTGGCCATGATGACCGCGTTAAACAGCCAAAGCAGCCGATACGACCGCACCACGCCAAGGAGGAGTGACGCCTCCACCATCCAGTGGACGCCGCCTGGGTCGGCCTCCGTGGTGTCTAGGACGGTGGCCAGAAGACAGATGCCGGCGATCAGGAGCGTCGCCGAAAGGATGCTGACCCAGTTCCGTCGGAACTGCGACGCCAGGTGCCCTGCGGTACGCAGTGTCCGCATACGCCTTCCCGTAGCGGCCGCGTACTGCGCAATCGCCGCGGTGACGAAGCTGCCGACCAAAGCCACGACCGTGGCGCCTGCCGTATAGATCTGCAAGCGCTGCTCGCGCCGCGGTTTCCCGAAGAGGTCGCTGCCCCCGGACCACTTCACCCAGGCGAGGTGCGCCCCAAGCACCGCGACCACAATCAGCCAGTCAGCGCCCGGTCGCGCACGCCACGTGTTGAGCAGCCGCCGTGGTCCGACCCCAGTACCAGGCATCGTGAATCCCCCCGCGCGACCAGTCAAAAGACTTTCCCCTGTCGCACTCCAGCCTAGACGTCAGCACCGACAGCGGCTCTTAGGGTCCGCTCGTGCTCATGAGCGACCCGCGCCAATTCGGTCAGTGCAACGTGGAGGTCGATCGAGTGCCCATCGGTGGACTCAAGGGGCACACGGCACTTAGCGGTGATGCGTTCCGCCACAAAGTCGATCTTCTCGTCTGTCGCTTGTTGGTTCCATTCCTCGATGTGCGCCTCGGCCCGTGCGACATCCACCGCGTCGGTGTTGTCGAGCCAGTCGCCGATGTCCGCGGCAAGCGCGGAGGTCGAGTCCAGCAGCTGCCGATGTCCGCGTGAGCGGCGCCTCACGGAGTACCACTTGGGCTTCTTCGGCACTTCCAATGTCAGCGTGATCGTCATGTCCGGATACTCCTCATGCATCCGACTGATCGCCGTTCCGATGTCCGAGCTGCTGCGGAGTGCCGACGGGCTGTCATGTGCCTCGGGCTGTACGCGAATGGTCAGCTTCTCCACGGCGTTGGCGCGGGCGAGCTTGTCGCGAGATCGGGCATCGACCACCGGGCGGAGCTGGATCTCCTCGCTGGTGAGACGCATGCCGTTGAACCATCTCTGGATCGCCTGCGCGCGTGGGGCCGAGATACCGCCGCCCATCGTGGCCACGACGTTCCCGAAGGAGAGGAAGTACACCGTCGTGACGTCGACCAGCCCCTGGTTGGCAGCGAGCTGCAGGTAGCTGAACGAGCCGTCGTCGTAGTTGATCTGCTGAGGCACGTCTTTACGGACCTTCGCCAGGAGCAGGTGAGGATCCGGCTGATTGGGGTCCACAGCACCGATCAAAGTCTCGCCGCCCGACTCCACCGTGCGCTGTGGGATCGGCACGTCACGCAACTGGCGAATCCGCGCGCCCCAGTCGCGGTGTTCCATCCGGGAGTTCGGTTCCTTCGCGTCTGCGATCTCGTAGAAGTGAACCGTTCTGTCCCGGTTTCTTGCAGCCATCGGCGCTCCCCCGTCACGATGTTTGCCCACCAGAATAGCGAGTGCGCCGCGGGCCGCTCGATGCGTCTCGCCCCAAGCGGGGTCTGCCGCTCGCAGGAAAGCGGCAGACCCATCGTGGCTCCTACTCGATCTCGAACTCGGCGTTGAGCTTCAGGGTGTTGGCGTTCTCGGTGAGGATGCGCACCTTGTCCTCTGAGAATCCATCTGGGTTCCTGGCCTGGATCTCGACGGTGATCTCCACCTCGGCCCCGATGGCGTCGAGGTGCTGGAGGATCTCGAAGAAGTACTTCGTCGCGTTCTTGCTGTACTGCTCGGAGGTGAGCTGAGCGTTGGCGTAGAAGCGGGTTGGGGTTTGCGGAATGACAGGTTGCTGTGAGCTGCCAGGCGCCCTCGCTGTCGTTCCATTCGTCGTCCCACTCGTGGCAGGCGCGGGAGGGCTACTCGACGTGGTGGTGGCAACCTCACGCTTCTGAGCGGCCGCCTCCTCGTCTTCCTGTTGTTGCCTGACCGCCTGATCCGCGCGTACAAGGAGGGTGCTGTCGGTGATCTGTCCGAACTTCGCGTTGCCGCCCGGCAACGTCAGCCCCTGGTAGCGTCCGCGTTCCTCGTCGTACCCGGAGGCGAGTGCGAAGCCCTCCGTCTCCCAGGTCACCATGGACAGGACATCTTCAATGCCCTGATCGAGGATGAGGCGGTTCACCAGGCGGTTCATGTACGGGTAAGTCGTGTGCAGCTCCCAGAGCTGCCCCACCGAGATGTGTCCCTGCTCCCAGATACGTGACAGCGGTCCACTGAGCTTTTGGTAGAGCAAGGCGGGAGCCTGCTGGATGTACAGGAGCCCTTCCCGCTTGAGACGGTCGGCAGTGCGCACGGCTGCGTCGCCTGCGCGCCCTCCGTCCACCTTCAGGTGCTCCCAGACGATCGGGCCACCTGAACTCTGCTCGGGAATCAGCGCCCATCGGTAGGCGTCGCCGATTCGCAGCTCGATCTTCTCGTTCGCCTGGTCGCGCCGAGTCTGTGCCTGGCGCCGCTGGCTCTCGGTGAGATCAAGCTCCAACTGGATGTCCAGCACCTTCTTCCAGCCGAGGTACTCGCGGGCGGCCTCCATGAGGTCACCCATGTCCTTCTTGTCCGGCGCCAGGAACACCAACGTGTTCTGGTGACTCCGATTCCTGGTGCCGTGAGAGGAGAGCGTCTCTACGGCGAACTGCAGAGCCGGGGTGTCCGGGACATCCTTGCCGCCGCGGTGTACACACTTCGGGTGGAGCAGCACCAATCGTGCCTGCTCAAGGTCAGGAACATCCTTCGTGTGTTGAGGTGCGATGTGCACGGCACCGAAGTCTCCGCGTCGGTGCTGAATCGGGCTCAGTCGTCGGACGATCTCCGCCCACACGTCCTCGTCCCGACCGATGAGCCGCTCGGCCTCATCCTTGGCCCTTCGGGTGATGTTCGCGTGCGTGTCGAACCAATAGCGATCGGCATCGCCGTACAGATACGTCGACCGGTCCGCGAGGGTGTTGAGCGCGGTACGAAAGTTCCCCATAGCGTCACCGGGAACCGCCATACCGAGCCTGATGTGCGCCTCGGACAACCCCTTCTTGGCAGCCTTGATGGTGGGAGCAGACCCCATGAAGACGGTGCGCGCGACGCGGCGACTCATCGCCCGCTGGCCGAGTACTGTCTTCTCGTTGTCTACGGAAACCGGGGTCGAATCGGGACCGTCGACGTCAGCGTCGATGATCGGCTTCCAGCGGTCTTCAAGGTAGTGGGTGAGCTCGCTCGCGACGCGCTGATCGTCGAGCGGGATGTCGCCCGGCATGATCATGGGACTCTTGTTCTGGTCCCGCCACAGCGCGTGGATGACTGCGCTCATCAGCCTCAGTACGCCGCGGGTGCGCTGAAACCTATCGAGGGTCGACCAGTCCTCGTAGAGACGGGTGAAGAGTTCCGGGTGGATCGGATACGTCGACTTGATTCGCCGCTCGTAGTCGGTCCTGTCCACGCCTGCTGGGAAGTCCCGCTTGTACGTGGCGTAGAACTGGGTGAACAGCCGGGCAACTTTGTTTATCTCAGCCTGGACCGCACCAGTCGGGGTCTCGAAGAGGCGGCGTCGCACGATCTCGAAGGACTCGTCAGAGCTCGCCGGCCGCCAAGCATCCGCCTTGCGATGAATGACCTTCTGAAGCCGATCCAGGGCAACCTGGCCTGCTTCGCCGCCGATCTCGTCAGCATCCGCCCTGTCGTTCTGCCCATCTTCTGAAGCCGGGATGGACAACACCAGTTGAGCACCGCTCACCGCTTCAACCGCCTCGGTCAGAGACTGAGCGAAGGAGAAGTGCGTCTCGAAAGTGCCAGCTGGAAGCTCGTCGTTGTTGACCAGCTGGCGCGCGTAGACCACCCACTCGTCAATGAGGACGAGGCAGGGCGCGTACGCCGAGAGCAGGTCCTGCAGTAGCTCCGAACCCGGGCTGGTACGGCTCTGGTCAGCCTCGGCGATGACGTCGTACGCCTGCCGACCGCCCAGCTGCCAGGCCAACTCTCCCCACAGAGTGTTGACCGTAGTGCCGTCCACCTTCACGTCGGGCTGGCCAGGCGCCAGAGCCGTCCCTACAAGCACGGCCCGGCGCACCTCCTCCTTGGGCAACCCCGAGAGCGAGGCCGCGATGAGCTCCTGCATCTCCTGAGGAAGCCGTTGTGGCTGAAGTCCCGGAGAGTAGAGGTGGTAGAGGGCCAGCATGGAGTGGGTCTTGCCGCCACCGAAGTTGGTCTGCAGATTCACCGTCGGCGAAGCGTTGTTGTCGCCGGAAACCCGCCTCAGCGACTTACTCAGCAGGTCGCGCAATCCGTCGGTGAGATAGGTCCGCTGGAAGAACTCCTCGGGCTCCGTGTACTCCGGGGAGCCCTCGCCCTTTGCTACCTGCGCGAGATTGGCCGCGAACTCGGAGGCGTTGAAGTCGCCGCGTGCCACATCTTGGTGCGGGACGAGGACGTCACGCCACGGCTTGAGGCCGTCAGCGGCAACACTCGGCATCGCAGCCGCGCGCCTAGTCTGCCGCTTTGTCTCGGCCTCGATCATGGTCCGCTGGAGGTCGAGTCGTGACTTGCGGATCTGCTCGACCAGCTCAGCGGTGGCGCCTACGGCGATCAACAGCCGTTCCGCGGTGTCCAAGGCGCGCACGGTGTCGTCGGCGCTGAACGGCTCGTTGTGCGCCCACCGGTTGCGTACGTCGTTGACCTCGCTGGCATACCCGCGAGTGGCGCCCGGCAGCGAGTGACGGAAGTACGAACCCCAGTAGCGCTGGACTATGTTCAGCAGGAACTGCGGGTCGCGCTTTGACGTCAGGCTGCGCCCCTTCTCGCGCTCCTCGGCGACCGCATCATCGAACCACGTCGTTCCCTGCCGTCTGGTCATCTCCCGCTCCACAAGCGGGAGCAGACCGTCGGGCAGCAGCTGGATGACGCGGCCGATGCGGTCGAGGTTACTCATTGCCATGGTGTCCGCAGTCCTGTCTTCTAACGCTTCCGTAGTGTCCGCTGCGCTGTTGGCGCCGTGCGCCGTCTCGTTGTTCTGCATGCCGCCCCCTTGTGCAACTTCCGGCTTCGCCGGTCAGAACAACACGTCTTCCTCCGCTGTCACGCCCCGCTTGTCAGCTACCCGAGCCGAGGTCTGCAGGTCCGGCCAAGAACTGACGAGGTTGTTGAACCATCGCTGGCTCTCTGTCCAGCCTCGCCCCTCAGAGATGTTGTGCAAGAGGTAGGCAAGACCCTTGACCGTGTCCTCGTCGATTTCGGTGCGTGTACGTGCGCGAGCCAGGAGCTCTCCGGCCGCGTCGATACCGGAGCCCGGGCCCTTGCCCTCGATGAGACGGGAAAGGTGCATGGCCACTTCCCAAATGGCGAGACGGTCGTCCGTTGTCGGGTCATAGTTGGCCGGAAGGTCTGTCGGCTTGATGAGCGCCGCTTTGCCGGCAGCGGACTTCACAACTCCCGCGTGCACAAGGCCGGGCACAGAAGTGTTGTAACGGTTAGCTAGTTTGTCGGCTTCGCCGAAGTTGGCGGTCTCCCATTGATACTCCTCAAACCACTTGATGCACCAGCGGGTGTCGGCGTCGAAATCCTCTTCATATTCGGAAATGACTTCATCGAGCGCCTTCGTAATCAAGGACAGGGCGGTACGAACACGCATAGGTGAACCATCGGGCTCGGTCACGCGGGCATATCGGGAGAAAATCTCCATGCCAGGACCAATGGCCGCCTGGCCGAGGTCGACTGCCGGGATAGAACTCTGCTGTAGAGGCTTGATGCGCTCTGGGAGTTCGCGACGAAGGGCCTGGAGGAAACCACGACGGTCAAGTACTTCAGCGTCGGCGGGGCGGGGTCGGCATATCATGGCAATATAAGAAGCTACCGCGTTGGACTGGATGCCTCTTTGGCGCGAGCTATGGGTAGCATGCAGTGGCCATGTTCCAACGATGCTGAGGCCAGCGCTCAGCATCGCTTCGAGCATGGCATCCCAAGCAGAGGAAGCCAGCTCACCGTCCTTATTTTCTTCCTGCCTGTGAGCATAAATGACGATGAGCGGCAGATCTTCCCGGGACGCCTGCTTCAGCGAGGAGAAGACTTCAGTGAAGCCATCAATGAAATACTGGCGCGCTTGTCCCGGCCCCCCATGCCGAAATGGGTCCGCAATAAGTTCGGCAGCCTTCGGAGTCGCCATGGTCCCGAAGAGATCAGGGTGAATATTTCTTGCGGCACGTCGAAGCCACACGTAGAAGTAGTCACTCAAATCGGCATATGGAATCTGCGCGAAATACGGCGGATCGGTCGCGACCAGAGCGCTTCTTGGAGAAATCATGGAGCCCGCCGTACGGGCATCGGCCTGCACTGCCTGGCCGGCATGAATCTCGCGGGGAAGTGCATTGATGCCGCTGATCATGGACTTCAGTTGACTGAACCAACCGCCAGCAGATTTCGCGAAAGGATTCACTTCCGCAAAATCCCAGACCATCGGAAGGGCGTTGCGGCCAAATGCTGGCTGAGCCTTCGCGGAACCATGGCGAGAGTCGATCTGCCAGCGGGCCTGAGATGAATTAGCCATCGCCAGTTTACTCACACAGATCGCGAGAATGGAGGAAATCGCCACTCCTTGATCGGAATCTCCGCCGTCGCTCCTTACCCACTCCGGAACTTTTGCTACTGCATCCGCGAAAGCCCCTAGAGTATGAATCTGACGAGTTGTGTAGAGATCTGACTGCTTAGTGATTCCATATGCCTGGACCCTGAACCCAAGAGCCTGTTCTGGGAACTCCATTTCCGGGGCATCGTCTGGCATGGGGATCTCATGTGCCATGAATCCGTCTTGCTCAGGAAGGAAATGTCGTCCCGACTCGTCATCGACGGCGATCGCAAGCAACTGCAGACCCATGAACCCGTCAGTTCCCACCTTGCGGATGTGCTTCTCGTCCACCTGCTTAGCACACGACAGGCACGTAAATTTTCCACCACGGGCCGCTTTGGTGGCGGCAGGAACTTTTTCCTTTAGCCCCATCCCAATTTCGAATCGCACGCGACCATCATCCAGAACAGGCTTAAGCCACGCCTCGCGCCCCTTCTGCTTACTGAGCCAGGGTGAACTGTAGAGAGGGATGTCAATTCCGCAGGCAGGGTTGGTGCACGGCACAGTTCTTGCCCAAAGCCAGGCGACAGCCTCCCCGCCCTTTACCGGTTCGTAAAGGTGTGCAACCTTGGACTTCACCTCATCCTCGACGCGTTTGGCGTAGTGCTGGATATCGGCCAGCAACCCTCCCATTGGGTCGATTTCCGTGTCCTCAAAGGCACCATCATCGCCTGATACGGGGGGCTTTCCGAGCACAGTCGGCACAAGCTGAGTCTCCACCCGCGTCACCAGCGTCGGCACTGGGTTCAGGTCGCTCGCGACTGTTGAGAAGCCGAGCCGCTGTGCCTCGATCAAGGTCGACCCGCCACCGCAGAACGGGTCAAGAACGGTGGGGAGTTCTTGCCCCTGCTCGGCCAGTACTGCCTTCGCCCGCTTCAGCGCCTCCGCCGACGGGGCCGTCCCGTTGTCGGGGACCAGGCCCTCGATGATCTCCAGTAGATCTGCCCGCTTCTCATCGTCACAGGGATCGTCCACAACAGCCGCGAACAGCAACGCTCGCCACGCCGGCGTAGGCATAGGCGCGAACCACTTGTGAATGTTCTTGATGGTTCCGACCTTGCGGTCCTTGTCCGCCTTGCTGGCCCTGCTGATGGCCTCGGTCGGCAGAGCGACCTCAATGAGCTTCCGCTTCCGCGGCGTCGACTCGTTGTCTGTCCCGGCGCTCACAGTGGAGCTCCTCCCTTTGTCCAGGCGTCCGGCCACGACAGCAGGAGCCCCTCGGCCTTCAGATCTCCGAACTCGGTGTCGGCGAAGGCGTTGCTCAGGTATCGCACCTCGTCATGTTCCGGCCCGTCTGGGTGCACGGATACGAGAGCGAGGCGGTGTTGGTCGCCTCGGTTCTTGGCGACCAGGATCTCGTTTCGGCTGATGTAGAACTGATCCGCTCCGGCGCGGCGGCCCTTGACCTCGATGTGGACAAGTCGGCCTTCCGGCGTCAGGGACCGGATGTCGTATCCCGGGTTGTTGTGGGCCATCTCCTCAGGGATGCGCCCGAACTCCCGCTCCGTCCGCAGCACGGCGGCGACGGCCCTGCGGTCGGTCTCGTACCCATCTACCGCATGCAGCGGAGCAAGGGCGGCACCGTCCTCCTCGACTCCAACCGCCTTGGCCAGCCAGCCAATCGGGACGATCAGCGCATGGCCGGCCACCACCGGAGGCTTGGGCTGCAAGGACGCGTCCTTCTCCAGTTCGGCCAGACGCTGTTCGCGGCGGACCTCAAGTTCCTCAGCCCACGACCGCGCGCGCTCCGGCCGGTGTCGGATCCGCTTGCCCTCGGCCAGGTCCTGCTCCAGCTTGCCAGCCTGCGCGTGCCAATAGCTGATCTCCTGCTTCAGGCGCTGCTCGACCTGAGTGCGGGTGCGGTCGATGACCGGGAGAAGGCGTTCACGAGCCGAAGTGAGATGCTCGGGCACGGCTTCCTGGATCGCCCAGTCCAGCGCTCGCGCGCTTCCGCCGTCACGCAGCCACTCCTCGTCCAGCAAGACCTTTATGGCCTTGGCCTCCAGTGCCGTTGGGGGGCGGTAGTCGAGGTAGGGGGCCGGACCTGCATTGCGTGCCACACCGTTGGGCAGCAGCTCGGTGAACGCGAAGGTCCGGTCAACAGCCCGCCGGTGGCCATCCAAAATGTCCTGCTCCAGGGCGACGAGGAGCTGCGGCTGGTCGCCGGAGTCGGCGGCGTCAACCAGGACGGCGCCCTTGCTCAGCAGGTGGCCGTGGCGTCGCACAGTCTCGTTCAATACGGCGTCGAAGAGGGGGTGTCCCGGTGCGATGAGGTCGGCTCGGGGCTTGCCCGGCACGGTGATGGATTCCCTATCGAAGCAGACCCGTTCGTACTTGCGCTGGACCATGCCTCCGAGTCCATCACCGAAGCGGCCCGTCTCACGCAGGGCAACCGGCACGTGGGTGATCTCGGAACGGCCGGCTTCCCGGGGCTTCAGTTGGCCGCCCAGGCGGGCGAAGGCGTCGCGGAAGAAAGCTTGCACGTAATGGGGGTGCAGTCGGCGGGCCTGTGCCTCTTCCATGCGCAGCCGCACCTTGTGGACGTCCTCGATCCCCATGACCTGAGCGTCAAGAGCGAGGCCCTTGATCAGCTCGACGGCGCGCTCACCGACTCGCGCGTCAATGACCTGGTCGAGCTGGGCCTTCACCTCGGGCTGATCGCCGTAACGGATCGCCTTGACCAGCAGCTCACGCAACGGTTCACCCTCAAAGATCTCGCCCAGGACATTGTAGACCTTGCCCTGATACGCCTTGCTTTGTTGCTCGATCTTGTCCAGCAGCCGCTGGAAGACCTGGCCTTCGCGGGTGTTGTCGGCGACAAGGTTCCAAAGGTGGCAGACCTCGGTCTGCCCGATGCGGTGGATACGGCCGAAGCGCTGCTCGATCCTGTTCGGGTTCCACGGCAGGTCGTAGTTGACCATGAGGTGGGCTCGCTGGAGATTCAGACCTTCACCGGCCGCGTCGGTGGCGACGAGCACCAGGACGTCGGGGTCCTGGTTGAAGGCGTCCCGAACGTCACGCCGCCGCTGCCGCGGCGTACCACCGTGAATGTTCACAACGGTCTCAGGCTGCCCGATGAGCGCGCGGATGCGGCGCGAGAGGTACTCCAGAGTGTCGCGGTGTTCGGTGAAAACGATCAGTTTGCGAGGCCGCCCCTCGGCGTCTCGCATGTGCTCGTTGTCTTGCAGCAGTGTGGAGAGTTCCAGCCACTTGCGATCCTCACCGAGCGCGAGGACACGGGTGGCCAAGCGTTCCAGCTCCCGCAGACTGTCGATCTCCTGCTTCAACTCGACGATGGTCAGCGCAGCGGAAGCCGAGTCGACGACCTCCTCCTCCAGGTTCTCCAGCTCCTCGCCGGACAGGTCGTCCAGTTCGTTGTCGAGCGAGGACATTCCGGCCATCGCCGCAGCGGCGAACTGCGGAGCGGTGGCAGTGAGCTCGGCGCGCTGCTTCGCGGCGAGCATCTCCTCGCGTCGGGCTTCGAGCCGTCTCCGACGGCGCTCCAGGGATCTCGCGATTGCCTCGGGGCTCGACGCGAGGCGGCGCTGCAGCACAGTGAGGGCGAAACCGACCTGGTTGCCCCGGCGGCCGTCGAGTCGCTCCGCACGGTTCATCTCGTCACGTACGTATTCGGTGACCCGCTCGTACAGCTCCTGCTCGGCCGGCGAGAGCTCGTACGGGACCGTGTAGGCGCGACGCTCTGGGAAGAGCTTCCTCCCATCGAAGGTGAGGAGGTCTTCCTTGACCATGCGCCGCATCAGGCCCGAGGCGTCGTGCTGGTGGACTCCGTTCCGGTACTTCCCGGCGAAGCGGTCGCCGTCGAGCAGCGCCATGAACAGCTGGAAGTCCTCCTCCTTGCCTGCGTGCGGAGTGGCCGTCATCAGGAGGAAGTGCCGCGCGACCCGGCCGAGCAGACGACCGAGCTCGTAACGCTTGGTCGTTTTGAGCTCGGCCCCGAAATAGCTGGCACTCATGCGGTGCGCCTCGTCGACGACCACCAAGTCCCACGCCGATTCGACAAGACGCTCCTGGATCTCTTCGGAGCGCGCCAGCGCATCCATACGCGCGATGAGCCGAGGATGCTTGTCGAAGACGCTGCCGTCGATGGTGGAGTCGATGAGCTGCCTGGTGAGCAACGTGAAGTCGAGCCCGAACTTCTCCAGAAGCTCGTCCTGCCACTGCTCGACGAGACCTCCTGGGGCGACGATCAAGCAGCGCTCCAGGTCACCGCGGAGGGCCAGCTCTTTGATATAGAGACCGGCCATGATCGTCTTTCCGGCCCCTGGGTCATCGGCAAGCAGGAACCGGAGGGGAGTCCGGGGAAGTAGCTCGTTGTAGACCGCTTGGATCTGATGAGGCAGCGGATCGAGCACACTCGTGGAGACAGCCAGCATGGCATCACCACGGGCAGCCATGCGGATACGCAGAGCCTCGGCAACGAGGCGGAACAGGTGGGGGTCGGCGTCAAACGCCTCATGGGAGGACGTGGATGCCCCGGGCGTGAGCCTGCTCTCGTGATCCCGGTAAAGAATCGTCTCTTCGACGGTGCCATCAGGACGGCGATAGGTGACCTGTGCGGCAGCGGTCCCAAACATCTGTAGCGCGACGATCACGACGTCCAGGCCAGGGACGACACCGGATATCACGCGCCCCGGCGTGAGTTCCTCCAGCCGGAGGGGGCTTTGTCCAGACATTCCCAGCCTCCTACCGACTGCACTCTTGGTCACGCGTATAACGGGCTTCAATGATGCCCCAGCACAAACGTGCTCGGTCCGGAACTGCAGCGGTCTCCCCCTGTCCCGTCTCGGCCCACTAGGCGAGGTGGCCTCATGCCGCCGTCGCGTCGGCGGCGAGCAGCTGGAGGTACGGCTTCGGTCAGGTCGTCGGGGATGGACATCAGCCCGGCCGTAGACGTCATCAGGCGACGCGGTCAGGCCCACGTAGTTGCCCCTTGCTCTTGCTCAGCTTGGTGCCCGTGCCGTCGGTGCCCTCGATGAGCGGCGTGGTGATGACGACCTCGTGAGTCTGGTCCGAGATTTCCAGTAGCCTCCACCGACACCGATCCCGGATCGCTTCACAGCATCTTGCGCTCCGCCGTTGTCCCTACTCCCTCGCGAGCCGGAAGCCAAGATCGTCATTGCGTACGAAGCACTGTCCTCGCCCCCGGTACGCCGCCAGAGCCCTATTGTGCCGGTGGCGCCACGAGCCCCCTCGGCAGACACGGGCGTCGCTGGGCGCGTCCGACGGACGGGCATCCCGGTCGTAGGGATACGGCTCCGGGGCGCTCGCCGTCCACTCGAAGACGTTGCCGGACAGATCGTCGATGCCTGCGGGGCTACGTCCCTCGGGGAAAACGCCGACGGGGAGCGTGCTGCGCGCGTGGAGCTCGAAGGTGTTCGAGGCGAGCGTCTCGAAGTCGTCCCCGTAGGGGAAGGCTCGCCCACCAGGCGACGCGGCGGCCTCCCATTCGTATTCGGTGGGCAGACGGACCGTCGTGCTCGTCACCGCGCTGAGCCAGGCGCAGTAGGCCTCCGCCTCGTAGACGGAGACGCCGACGACGGGGGCGCTGGGGTGGGCGAGGAGGCTGTCGTACCAGTACGCCGGTGTGGACGGAGCCTCCGTGCCGTAGATGTCGGTCAGTGCCTTCTGGAGGGCCTTGTCGGTCATGGTGGTGAGCTTCACCATGCTGACGGCCTGTTGAAGGGTGGCCGCGCCGGTGCGGAGCATGTCGACGGGGAGGGTGGGACGGCGGCGCAGGTTGTCGCGCTTCTTGCGCCACTCGAAGGCGATGAGTTCCTGGATGCCCTCGCCGGAGCGCCATCTGCGGGCGTGGGCGGAGTGCCACCACTGGTCGTCTTCATAGCCGCCGGCGGCTATGAAGTGGGCGTACTCGGCGTTGGTGACAGGGCGGCGGGCCAGGTCGAAGGCCGATAGCTGCACCTCGTGGACGGGCCGCTCCAGGACGTACGGGGAGCCTTCGGCTCCGATGCGATGGTTGCCGGCTGGGATGCGCGCGAACTCCGGGAGGAGCGCACCACCGTGAGCGCTCTCGACGCGTGTCAGGCGAGGATCGCCCAGGACGCCGAGGATGCGGCCGTAGTGGATACGGGCCCGCAGGTCTGTCGCCGGGTCGGTGCTGCGGGCGACGAGCGTGTGCGTCACCTCGGTGCGCACGGCTGCGTCCACGCGTACGTCGGGGGCGGCCAAGCAGCGGCCGGCCAGGGCCGGGTTGATGGTGAGGATGTTGCGGACGTACGCGTCGGGGTCCTCGGCCAGGGCAGCGGCCATGACCGCCGTCTCCTCCCAGCCTGTGGTCGGAAGCGGCGGTAGCGGCTCGCCGGGGGCGAGTTGGGTCAGGATCTCGGCAAGGGGCGGGGTTACGGCGGTGGCGGTGTCGGGTATGGCGAGGCGGGAGAAGTCGGGGGCTGCGGCGAGTTGGCGTGCGGCGAAGAATTCCTGGAGGAGCTGGTGGAAGAAGCGGATGGCTTCTTCGTCCTCGTCGAGGATGCCGGTGTCGCAGCCGACGCGCAGGGATGCTTCCGCGAGGCGGGCCAGCCCGTTGAGGAGGTCGACGGCCGTGTCGTAGTCGACGACGACGCTTCCTTTGTCCGCGCCGCGCTTGGTTTCTTGCATCTGGTAGGCGAGGCGGGTCAGGGCGGGAACGAGGTGGCCGCGGTCCGGGAGCCAGAGCGGGTCGCGGACGCCGTCCCGCAGGCGACGTTGTTCGCGATCGGTGATCAGCTCCGGGTCGGCGGTCCGCGGGTTGCCGGAGAGGATCTCGCGGCGGAGTAGTTCGCGGACCATGCCGGCGAACGCGTCGACGCGGCCGACGGGGACGGTGCCCACGGCGCGGACCTGGTTGACCAGCAGGCGCAGCATGTAGGGAGTGCGGTAGAACGACAGGGCTCGCGGGTCACGGTTCAGGGCATCGTGGACGAGGTCGGCCTGTTCGGGCAGGTGGAGGGCGATGTACTCCAGGACCTGGTCGCGGGTCATGGGTTCGAGGCGGATGTGCGGGACGCCGACGTCCTTGCTGCTGAGCATGGCGCCGTAGTCGAGGGCGCGGCAGGTGAACACGGCCCGGTTTCCGGGAACGTCGCGGACGCATTCGTAGAGGAATGCCTTCCACGCGTCGATGCGGCGGCGCAGGTCGGCGGCATCGAGGTGGGCGAGTTCGTTGAGGCCGTCCAGGAGCAGCAGGAGGCGGCCCGACTCCAGGAAGTGCGCCAGCTCGGGCAGGTGCGGGTTGCGTGCCCTCCAGCGGTCCTCCAGCCAGCGGCGCGGGGCAGGCGGTTCCCCGGCGTTGAGACCGTATTCAGCCAGCGAGATGCTGAACGGGATGACCGGATCGGCGGGGCTGGTTATTCCTTCTGCGGCCATGTCGAGTTCGAGGCGGCGCAGCAGCGTCGTCTTACCGGAGCCCGGCGCTCCCAACAGTACGTACGCGAAGGAGTCGCTGCCGGCGAGGATGGCCTGGAGGTCGTCGGTGCGGCGGCTGCTCGGCGCGGTGACCCAGCGGTCGGCGGCGTCGGTGCCTTCGTCGTAGACCAGGGCGAGGCGCACGAAGCGGCGATCGAGCTGGTGGCGCGGGGTGCACCAGCGGGCGTAGCAGGACAGGATGTATTCGCGGATGCTGCGCGAGGGGTGGTCGCGGATGTCGTGGAGCTGCTGGTCGGTGAGGGCGACGGAGCGGTCGGGGTTGCGGATGGCTTCTTCGAGCGCGGCGAACGCGCCGAGCAGGGTGCGGGGCGGGGCGAAGGGGGTGGTGACCACGGCGTCGTCCACCGAGGCCGCATGGGGCCACGAGAACGAGCCTCGCAGCGCGGTGACGAGTGCACGCGTGCGTGCCGCCCATTCGCTCTCGTCGGCCTGGGCGGTCCATTCCAAGCGCTGAAACGGGACCAGTTGGTAGTGCAGTTCGCAGCCGTCGATGCGCACCACGTGGATGGGCTTGCGGTGATCGTAGAAGAAGAACCACTCGTTGAAGACTTCGCGGGACTCCGTAGCCTTCTCGGTGAGGAGCACGACGAGGCGGTCGGCTGACCGTAGCGCCTGGTCGATGGAGGTGGCCCACCGGTCGGTGTGCCGGATACGCTCGGTGTCCACCCAGGCGTCGAAGCCTGCGGCTTCCAGTGTGTCGTGGATGCGCTGCGCGAGGGCAGCGGAGTCCCGCTGGTAGGAGATGAAGATCTTCTCCCGGGCCACTGTCACACCTTCCCCCGATTATCTGTTCTCTTCAGCCGCGGCCCAGGGTGAACCCTGCGTCGGCGGTCAGGAGGGTGCCGGTCATGTACGGCGACTCGGCGAGGAAGACGTAGGCCCCCGCGATGTCGTCGGGTGCGATGAACTGGCGCAGGGGGATGATGTCCAGCCAGGAATCCTTCAGCGCGTCGTCGGTCCGATCCATGTACGAGGTCTCGACGAAGCCGGGGGCGACAGCGTTCACGCGTACGTTCGGGGCGAGTTCCTTGGCCAGGGTGCGCGTGAAGTTGTTGACCGCTGCCTTGGCGGCGGAGTAGGCCATCACGCCTTCCCGGCCCGTCGCATCGAAGCCACGGATGGAGGAGGTGTTGATGATGGCGCCGGTGCCCCGCTCCTTCATGGTCCTGGCCGCCCGCACCGAGCACAGCACGGTGGAGAGGAGGTTGATGTTCAGCATGCGTAGCCAGTGCTCCTTGGTGGAGTCCAGGATGGGCATGCCTTCGGTGAGGCCCGCGTTGTTGACGAGGACGTCGACCGGGCCGAACGCTTCCTCGGTGGTCGTGAAGAGCCGCTCGACGTCGGTCGTGTCGGCGACGTCGGCCTGCACGTAGAGCGCGCTGCCGCCGTTCTCTTTGATCGTCTGAACGAGCGCCTCTCCGCCTGTGACGTCGCTGTGGGAGTTGATCACGACCTTCGCGCCGCGCTCCGCGAAGGCGAGCGCTACAGAGTGCCCGATTCCACGCGAGGAACCGGTGACGACGGCAACCTGACCGGAGAGCGACATGATCTGTCCTTCGCTGATCGTGAATCGGTGATCTCGCACGGTGAGATCACCGTATCGGATCAACGCTCAACTAGCCTGCTTCTGTTTGGGCGTTGGACACGGAGTCCTTGCTGACCATGATGCCGGCGACGAGTACGAGACATGCGCCGAGCCAGGTGGGTGGCACGGGATGTTCGCCCAGGAAGATCCAGCCGGCGACCAGTGCCGAGACCGGTTCGAGGTACAGCAGGATTCCGGACGTCGTCACCGGCAGACGCTTGAGGAAGGCAAGGTAGGCCAGCAGCGCCAACGCGCTGTAGACCAGTCCCAGGCTGGCGATGACCAAGACGTCGACGCCGCTCGGAAGCTTCGGATGGACGGCGAGCCAGGGCATCAAGAGCACTGCGGCGACCGCCAGTTGGCCGGTGGTGACCCCTACGATCGGCACAGTACTGAGCGCCTTCTTGCTGGCAAGCGTGGATCCGGCATAGGCAAGCGCCGAAACCGCGATCAACGCAAGGCCGCCGAGGCCGCCGGTCTGCCCCGGCTGGAGCACGAAGACGCTGCCGACCAGGGCCAGCGCCAGCGATGCCACCTGGCCACGTGTGACATGTTCCTGGAGAGTGCGGTGGGCCAGACCTGCGATGGCGAGCGGAGCGAGATAGATACCGAGCAGGACCGTGCCGATCGGCGCCCGCTGCAAGGCCATCACGAACGTCAGCCAGTGCACAGCCAGGAGCGCTCCGGACCAAAGCAGCGAGTGCACCGCCGGCTTCCCGTAGCTGCGGATGCTCGCCCGGCCCCGCCCTCGCGGCGTGACCGCCTCCCACAGCAACAGGGCCGCCGCACCCACCGCGGCGCGCCCGAACGCGATCGCCACGGCGGACAGCGCACTTTCACGGACGAGGACGCCACTGGTGCCCCACAGCACCGCCACGCCCGCAGTGCCCAACGCCGGGCTGTAACGACGAATGAACGGCGTGGACGCGGCGCTCACGGCGCGCTGGTGGCAGCGATGCCCGGCTGGTCGGCCAGCACGTCATCCGGTGCGCGTCCGTCGTGAACCACCGCACGCAGCACGCCTACGAAGCCGGGGATGTCGGTGCGGTTGTAGGTCTGCCTCCCAAAGCAGACGCCGGTGGCACCCGCCGCGATCGCGCCGTGTGCGTTGGTCAGGGCCTCCCGGACCGACGTACGAGGCCCGCCGGCGACGATCACGGGTATCCCCATGGATGCGGTGGTGACCGACGCGAAGGACTCCGGGTCGCCGGTGTACTGCGTCTTCACCACGTCCGCGCCGAGCTCCACCGCGATGCGCACGCAGTGGCGCACAAGATCCGCGTATCGGGCGCGCTCGTGGTCTTTGAGTTCGAGGTAGTTGTCATCCGCTCCGTTATGGGTGCGCCGTGGGTACATGATGGCCAGGAGCGGCATCCCCCACCGTTCACAGTCCTCGGCGACCGCGCCCAGAGTCGAGAGCATGTCGGGCTCCTGACGATCCGACACATTCACGTGCACCGCGACTCCGTCGCACCCATGACGTACGGCGCGCTCCACAGAGCTCACCGCGACCTTGCTGGTGTGGACTCCGAGGATCGTGCTCGCGGTGAGATTGGCGACGAAGGGGAGGCGTATGCCTCTCTCCGTACACTGTGTCAGCAGGCGCGGGAAGCCGAGTATGGCGTCGGCCCCGCCTAACGCCACCTCTTGTACACGCGTCACAGGATCGGCGAGACCGGCGTAGGGCCCGTTGATGAGGTCGTCGTCGAAGGGCACCATCACCGTCCGGGCACCGGGGATGATACGAGCGAGCCTTACTGCCTTGCCGACGGAAGTCACGGGGGCTGGGGGTCCTCTCTCGGGTGTGTCATGGTCAGCGTGGAGCTGAGGAATGGTGTGTTGGCCGGTAGCGTGGCGGGCGGCGGACCGACGACCGACCGGGAGGACGATCGCATGGACGCGGTGCGTGGACAACGGCGTACGGACTGGGTGCAGCAGCTCCAGGACGGCACGCTCCCTCACAGCATCGATCCCCTCGATGAACTGCACCGGCTGGCGGCCGACTTGGACCCTGCAGACAGTCTGGCCGTCTTCGCGAACGTCGACGTACCGGAAATCGACATCGCGGACGACGCCGCACCGACCATCCTTCCTGCTACCTGACGACGGCAGCCTTGACGTACACGCGGCGTCCGAACCGAGGCTCGTCCAGCAGCGTCAGCGACTCGACACGGAAGCTGTACAGCGCCAAGGGACCTTCGCCGGTGAGGAAGCGCTGCTGCGTCGCCGTGTCCTGCGCGAACGTCGGGAACCGCCCTTGATAGCAGACCAAGGCAGCCCATGCGCCAGTCTCCGCATCCCTGGCCTCGTGCACGACGCCGGACAGTTGGACGCCTTGAAGGTGCTCGCCGTACTCGGGCGGCTGGTGCGTCACGGTAGCTGCCGCGCGCGGATCACTCGCGGTGTTTCGGCTGTGCTGGGTGGATCGCTCGCTGACGAAGTACAGGTTCAGCTCCCCGTCGTGGGCGAAGAATGCGGTGTTGATCTGCGCACCGCCAGGCCCCGCCGTAGCGAGGGAGAACAAGGTGTTGTCGGCGAGCAAGTCCTCCAGACTCGCACGCAGTGCTTCATCGGTGTGGTTGCCGTCTTGGGCGTCAAGCCGGTAGGGCACGAGCGTGTTCCTCCTGGTTAAGACAGTGACTGAGAGGTCGTTTTCATCGGCAGAGCCTGTTTCATCCCAACAAGTCCCCGTGGCGGAGCGGGCCTTGGGGGACTTTAGAGGTTGGTGGCGATTGACGGGGCGTGACGGAAGCCCGCATTTCCCGTCTAATCCCATGAAGTCCGTCTCATCCCATGGGCAGTTGATATCAGCGATTACTCCCGCCGCTCTGTACAGGAACCCGATACGCGCGAGGTGTGAGTGTCTATCTGTGGCGCGTGAAGGGGTGCAAACTATCTGAAAACGACCTCTGAGTACGAACGAGCACGGGGACGGATTTCAGGCGGCCTCCCTGCGGGCAAGCCACATCGTGTGCTCCCGTGAAATGGCCTCCTCGGCCTCGCTGCATCGACGGGACCATTGGACCTCGTCATCGGCCACGGTCTCCAAGTCAGCCTTCACCAAAAGCAGTTCGTGCGCGGTGAGCAAGTAGGCGGCAGCCAGCGGACGGTACTGCTTGAGCTGCGTCCATGCGGTAGCGGCAGCCGCAATGGCCGAGGCGCTGCCCAGCCCGTCGTAGTCGAGCAGGCCGAAGGCACGCAGGAACCCGCCCGCCAGTCCGAGCGACGTCGCGATGAACGCCGCAGCCGCCCACCGGCGGGCCATCCGCGTGAACGTGGCGGCTTTGGAGGTGTACCAGGTGTACTCAGCGTCCAAGCGCCCTCGCATGTAGGCCTGTTGCCGAAGCCGGAGAGGCTGGCTGCGCAGGTGCCGCATCTGAGGAGTGATCTCGGCCTGGCCGCCGGCATCGATGAGCCAGCCGACGTCACGGAGGTCGCGCAGGATGCTCGACATGTCGCGCAGCAGCCGCTCGTCCGCCGCCTCCTCGGTGCCCGCGAAGGGCTCCGCCCGCACCGCGTACTTCCACGACAGAGTGCGCAGCGATTCGGCCGCCGCGCGCCCTCGATACCAGGCACGCTGAGGGTTCTTCGCGGTCAGCCATAAAGCCGGTGCGAGCGAGGCCAAGAGCGCGATTGACGCGATGAGTGCGCCCAAATCAAGGCCGTTGCCGAGATGGATGTCAACGCCGCCCAGCACGGCACCGGCGACCAGCATGGCCAGCTGGAGAGCGGACCACCGGACGGTATCCGCCTGACCGGCTAAGGAGGCGGCGTCCGCGGAGCGGAACATGGACGGCAGACCGTCATCGGTCAAGATCAGGTCGCTCGGCCCCCCAGACATGCCCACGATCATGACGATCACGGGGAGGGCGCGCAAGGACTTCTCGGCAACCGGCCCAACGGTCGCAGGGATCCGCCCGATGGTGGCGTTTCCTCAGCCTGTTGGGCACACCCGTAGAACGTTTCTCCGTACCTGCTCGACTCCTACCTAGGCGCTCACCGGCCTCCCTCGCTACGTCGGTGAAGCGGCTGCTCCTGGCCGGGCCGTCGACGTTCGTCCGCAGGCCGTCGACGTTGCGGTGAGCGCTCCCAGGCCAGCACCACACCCGCACTGGCCCGCCAGCCGGACGGACCGCTCACGAAGGAGATGCGAGAGGTGCGGAATGAGAGACTTCACAGCCTCTCATGAACTAGATCACGCCACTTCGGCCCCTTCTGCGTTGCGCCTGCAACGTGTGATGCGAGAGGATATTCGACGAGTTGTGAGGCGAGCGTGACACGCGATCATGCCGCGACGATAGAGCAATCCCAGTGCACAACATGCTTACGGGGGTGGGTGAATGAAGTTCGACATGGGGTCAACGACCCTGTCGGATCTCGGCAAGAGCACTGTCGGTTCCAGCGAGGACCTGGGCACGCTGATCAGACTGCTGATCCAGGCAGCGGAGCCGCTGGAGGGCAAGTTCAACGGCGCGGGTAAGGCAGCGTTCGACGCGTTCAAGGCGCACGCCGACGAGATCACTAACGAGCTGAACAGCTCGCTCGGCGCGATCCTGGGCGGTCAGTCCGGCATGGACACCGCGTTCGGTACCGGTGATGTGGAGCTGGGCGACAACGCGCACCAGAACATGGGCGCCGCCAACTTCGATGCGGCCCGCTTCGGCGCACGCTGAGCGTCGTAGCCACCAGTCCTCAAGTCACCTTCACCGTCACCGTTCTCAAGGGGATATTCGATCATGGCTCAGAACCAGGACCGGCGCTCCTACGACACCGGCGCCTCCGCCGAGGTCCAGGGCAGCCTCGCCGGCGTCATCGGCCAGCTGGAGCGCGTCCTGACCGACCGCGACCGCGCGGTGAAGGCCGCGATGGCCGACTTCACCGCGGACGGCGTGGCCGACGAGTACCACGGCAAGGAGGTTCGCTGGCACCGCGCCGCCAGCGAGGTCCGCGAGATCATCCGGCTGGTCCGCTCGACGCTGGAGCAGAACGACGGCACCGCCCAGTCGACCCTGTCCAAGGCCAAGGCAGCCGTCGACAACATCGGCTGACGCAGCGACAGGCGCACGGCGGGCAGATGCCCAGCAGGCACGGGACGAGGGGGAATGTCGTGACGGGGTGGGACATCCATCCGGCCGGGGTGTACAGCGTGCTGTCCAAGACGGGGACCGCGGCGAAGGATATGTCGGACGCGGGCTCGGCGATGCAGGGCAATCTCGAGGAGGCGGCCTCCGCTGCGGGGACGCTGACGAGTCAGTACGGGCCGTACACCAGCACGACCGGGCTGGTCGGTTCGGCACTTGGCCAGTTCGCAGAGCACTGGGGCCGGGATCTGCTGTACATCGCCGAGCGGACTTCGAAGTCCCTGCACGGAGCGGATGAGGCCACCCGTCACTACCTGGCCGGCGCCCTGGAGCAGGCGGGCAACGCGCAGCGGGCGGCGGCCAAAGAACCAACGGTGCACATGCCGGGCGAGGGCGGGACGGGCCGTCGTACGGAGGGTCGGTAGCGGTGGGCGACGAGGCGAAGCTGATCAACCCGTCCGGAATCCCGCACTTCATCGGCGACCTGGCCACGCTGGACACGGATGTGATGCTGCTGACCGCGGACGCGGGCCAGTTCCGGGCCTCCGGCTCGGATGTGCACACCGAGTTCCAAGGCCTGTCGGCGTTCTACCACGCACCGGAGGCGGAGCAGCTGTTCGCCACCACGCTGCCGGTGAAGCAGAAGGCGGACGCGTTCGCCGACGACCTGGAGAAGGTCACCACGGCCCTGTCGGACTACAGCTTCGAAATCCAGCCGCTGGTCAAGAAGTTGGACGCGCTCAAAGCCGATGCCACCGCATTCGTGAACTCGGTCACCGGGGACGACGACTGGCGCAAGGACCAGGACAAGGTCGACCACAACAACGACCTGTGGCACGACGTCAACCACACGGTCGCCGCCTTCCAGGCCGCCGAACGCACCGCCTACAACAAGATCATGGCGCTGATCGGCGGAACCAAGCTGACCGCCGACGACGGCTCCCACGGCAAGAACACGTACGGCTACAACGCCGACGACCTCGACCACGCCAAGGAAACCCCCTGGGGCACGGCGGTCGAGCGGGAGTACGAGGGCTGGGCCTGGCTGGCCCATCAGACCAAGCAGGTCTGGGACGGCGTCTGGCACGACGGTGTCATCGGCACCATCCACGGCCTGGGCACCTTGTTCGGCTCGGACGGCTGGGGCGCGGCCGGCGAGGCCTGGAACAACCTCGCCAAGCTGGGCACCGCCTCCTTCCTCACCAGTTCCACGGTGGGCGCCTGGTGGCTGATCCCGGACGACCAACTGCCCTCCTGGCTACGAGATTCACGCAAGGTCCACAACCAGGCGGTGAAAGGCTTCGTCGCCTACGACCAGTGGAAGACCAACCCCGCCCGCGCGGCCGGTGCGTTCGGTTTCAACGTGCTGACCGTGGCCGGTACCGAGGGAGTCGGCAGCGCGGCAAGCGGTGCGGGCAAGGCCGGTGCTGCGGCCCGTGCCCTGTCGGTGGCCGGCAAAGTCGGCCGGGCCATCGACCCGATGACCTACATCGGCAAGGTGGGCAAGTTCGCCTTCGTGAAAGTCGGCGACACCTTCGCCACGCTGAAGAATCTCCACACCGGCACGTACCTGGACATGGCGAACGTCGGCGACAGGTACACGCCCGCCGAACACCCAGTGCCTCTCGCGGAGCGCCCCGTCTCCGTGCCGGACAGAGCCATCGAGTACGTCGACGCCAAGGGCCACCCGGTCTATCTCACCCAGGACGGCCACGTCCTCAATGCGGACGGCAGCCTGCGCCAGCACGTCACACAGGCCAAGACCGAACTGTCGGCCGGCGACCGCATGGCCTCGGACTCCACCCCGCACACGCCCGCAACAGCGGCTCGCGCGCCCGAACTCGTGGCAGTCCATGGCGGCGACAGCCTGCCTGGCACAGCCGCGCACACCCCGACTGGTGCCGCACCCCACCTGCCGAACGGCGGTACGGATGGTTTGACGCATGGCCCTTCCGCCAGCCACGAGAATCCCGGTACCCGCAGCCACTCCACCAGCCAAGGAGGCGGCGAGCATGCTCCTGGCGGCGGCTTCGGCCACGATGCCACTACGGCGGGCGATCACACCGCCACCGGCCACGGGGCTCCGGGCTCGGGAGGCGAGGGCGGCACGATCCCGCCGACCGGCGGTCACGACCTGCCGGGTGGCGCGGCACCGGAGCCTCCTCGCGGCAACCTCCCCGACGGCTCGTGGGAGGGTGAGAACGGTCTCCACCTGCCGCCCGACGCCAACGCCGCAGCCGACCACTTCATCCGGCAGTCCACCGAGGCCGAGCCGCGCATCACCGACACGCTGCAGCAGATCACGCACAACGTTGACGACGGACGCTTGATCGGCCTTGAGTACCGGCTGAAGGGCGAGGACTCCCTGAAGCGAAAGCTCGCGACAGCTCTGCTCCGAAAGTCGAACGTAACGCCGGAAGGCGTGCTAAGCGGAATCAAGGACTCGGTCAGGTACACGGTCGAGTTCCCCTCCGCCAACTACGCACACGGTGTGCAACAGGCCGTGGATACGTTGCGTAGCCAGGGGTTCGAGAACGTCACTTTCAAGGACACCTGGAACAGTCCCGGATACAAGGGGATCAACTCCACATGGAGGGATCCGGTCAGCGGTCGGGTATTCGAGGTGCAGTTCCACACGCCTGATAGCTTCGCCGCAAAGATGGATGGGCACGTCCTCTACGAAAAGGAGCGGCTGCCCGGGGTCTCCCCCGAGGAGCTCACCGCCATCCGAGCACAACAAGGCGAACTCTTCGGCAAGGTGCCGGTGCCCCATGGAGTCGAGGCAATCAACCTCGATCATGAATTGCCCACTGCTCACCCCTCCACGCATGCGTCTGACACCGGGCCCAGCCACACAAGCGACCAGTCCGTCCATGGCAATGGACCGCCTGCAGAACTGACCCCCGCTGAGCGCACACTCCACGACTCATATCTCCATGAGCTGGCCGAGCGCTACCACGAGGATTTCGACCAACTGAAGCAAGACCCCGACCACAAGGGCAAGGTCAGGCCTTCAGAGATGGACGAAGCTCGGGTCGCTCTCGACCTGCGCGAGTCCGGAAAGGCCCCCTCGGATATCCAACGACCTCCGGGCGCGGATCAGGGTGACCTCTATTCGCCCAGCACCGGTACGTTCTACGACATCAAGGGCGTCCACTCCGATTGGCCGCCGCTGAACAACGTTCGTGACAAATCTCTCCCGTTCAAGGGGGCCTACGACCCGGCGAACAATGGAACCTGGGTCCGGAAGCTCAATGATCAGATCGTGACGAGGGAACGCGTGGTTATCCTCGACATGCGCAATGCAAATCAAGCAGCAATCGACGATGTGAAGGCGATCGTCGAAGAGCACGGTTGGAGTGATCGAGTTGTCTGGTATCCGTGACGTACGCCGATGCGTACGATCGATGCCCTCGGACCCCGATGCTGCTGCCGAGCTCACGTCGTGGAGCGGGCAAGAGGACACCACTCTCGATCTCTCCGGCCTCGATGCATCTGGAGCTGATCTCAGCGGTGCTGACTTGGCCATGGGGCTCTTCACACAGAGCCGCCTGGCGGGCGCCATCCTGGTTGATACTGACCTGTACCGCGCCCACTTGGAAAGCGCAGTTCTCGACCGTGCCCATCTCACCCGTGCCTCGCTCGTCAAGGCAGTGCTCGACGGGGCAAGTATGCAAGCCGCAGTGTTGTCCGAGGCGAATCTGGGCAGTGCCGAACTCGCCGAGGTCGACGCACGCTCGGCTTCCTTCCGCACGGCACGGCTCAACGGCGCCTCTTTCTTGAACGCACGGCTCGAAGGCGCCGACCTGACCGATGCGACGGTGCAGGAAACAACCCTCGACGCACTGCTCGATGAACGCACGGTCGTGCAGGGACTCTCCGGCACGGTGTACGGCCCAGCACGCATCGACGAACACGGCTCACTCCGAGAACTAGCTGGCCTCGAACTCGAGCTATGGCTAAACCAACGTGGCGCCTCAGTACAGGTCCTCAACTCGCCGACAAACATGGTCACTTACTATGCACTGGTTAGTGACGATTATCCGCGCAGCAACCCCCAAGGCATCGTGCGCCGGCGCCAAGCTGGCGACTTCACGTCTGACGAAGCGTTCACTCGCAACTTGCGCTGGGAGCCCACTGAGTATCTGCGTCTGTACGAGCTGGGACACAACGACGACGACCACGTGGAGATCACTGCGGAAGAAGCCCATCAGTTCATCTCCATGATTACCCGCAAGCTCAAGAACGAAGCGACCGACTGACATCCGGCTCCGCGCATGCCGCTTCCTGCCCGCCTATCCGGTGACGGGCACCTCAACAAACCACGTACCTGGGCACCACGTCCAAGGAATCCAAAGGAATTGAGGCATGTCAGCCCAGGACTACGACAGTCAGCTTCTCGAGTCGGTCTCGGTCAGGCGGCGTCGGCTGCGTGATGCCGTGCTCTTCGGTGGGCAGCGGCAGCGGCGAACGGTGGACGAGCGCTTGGGTAAGGTGTTTGCGGGTGTGGTGATCGCTGCGGTGTTGTGTGCCGGGTGTGTGGGGTGGTCGTTCGTTTCACATCGGGTTCTCGGCCAGAGCTCAAGTCCGTACGGGACGTCGACCACGGTCCCGTCCTCACCGCCTGCCGAAACACCGACCGGTGCGTCTTCTGCCCAGTGATAAGTTCGAACGCGTGATATCTACGGGGGCATCGAGCCGTACGGGACTGGCATTGAGCCGGGTCACTCTGGTTGGTGAGCGGCGGCGGGTCGATCTTGTGCTGCCGTCGCAGGAACCGATCGGGCGGCTGCTTCCCGAGGTGATGCGGCTGCTGGACGATCGGGTTGGTACGCGGCCGCAAACACGTCATCTGGTGGCGGGCGACGGCAGTGTCCTGGATCCGGACGCCACCTTGGAGTCGGCGGCTGTGGCGGACGGTGCGGTGCTGCGGCTGGTGCGCGTCGAGGACGCGCCCTCCGCGCCCGTCGTCCACGATGTGACCGACGAGGCCGCCGACGATCTCGATGTACGAGCCTGGCGGTGGCGGCCCGCCGCGCGACGCGTCGTCGCCGGGGGTGCGACGGTCGGGTGGGCGCTGGCCGCCTCCTTCCTCGCGCGGCAGGCGTTCGGCGCGCAGAGCGTGGGTGCCGTGCTGCTCGTTGTCGCCGCGCTCGCCACGGCTGCGGGTGCAGCGTTCGGCCGGGCCGGACTGCGCGGGCTCGCCGGCACACTCGTCGTCACCGGTGGCGCCCTGGGTGTGTTCGGGGTGTGGAGCCTGGGGGACGCCCAGGGCTGGTCGGGAGCGGTGCGGCTTGCGGGTGTCGCCGGGGTGGCGGCCGTATCGCTGCTGCTGCTCGGATGGTGCTCGCCGCTCGGACGCGCCGGGGTCTTCGGGGCTGCCGCGCTCGTTGGGGGCGGGCTGTGCTGGGAGGGAGCGCTCGCCTTCCAGTCGGCGGGGCGGGCCGGTGCGCTGCTCGCCGTCGTGTCGGTGGTCGTTCTGGGACTGCTGCCTCGGTTCGCGTTGATGGCGTCCGGGTTGTCTGGGCTCGACGACCGGCGCTCGGGCGGCGCGTCGGTGAGTCGCTATCAGGTGTCGACGGCGCTCGCGGCCACGCATCGCGGGCTCGTTCTCGCGACGATCGTGACGGCGGTGTCCGCCGCCGTCGCCGGGGTGCTCGTGCTGCGTACGGCCACGGTGTGGACGGTGCTGCTCGCGATGGCCGTCACGCTGGTGCTTGCGCTGCGGGCGCGGGCGTATCCGCTGGTCCCTGAGGTCGTCTCGCTGTTCGTGGCGGCCGTGGTGGTGGCGGTGCGGCTGGCCTGGGTGTGGCTGGAGCAGTCGGATGCGGTCGGGCCGCTCGCGGTACTGATAGTGCTGGCGGTCGTGCCGCTGGCCGTGCTGGTGGTGCAGCCGCCCGAGCATGTGCGGGTGCGGTTGCGCCGGTTCGGCGACGTGCTCGAGTCGGTCGGGGTGATTGCGCTGTTCCCGCTGGTGATCGGCGTCTTCGGGGTGTACGGGCGGCTGCTCGGCACCTTCGCGTGAGCGTGAGGCGGCAGGGATGACCGGGGCTCAGGGCGGCGGTTGGCAGGACGAGGTGCTGCGCGAACTGCGGGGCAGCGCGCCGACGCCGGCCGGTCCAGAAACTGCGGCCGACGCAAACGACGCCTTGGAGCCCGATGGCTTTGAGCGCGGTACTACGGCGGGCCAGCAGGAGGGAGAGGCCGCCAAGGCCCCACTCCCGGTCCGTCACCCCGCCGAACAGCGCCCCAACCCGGGGCAACCGTCTCCCCCGCACACCGTCTCGGCGGCACCCTCCGGTGACATACCGCGGCATCCGCCCGCGAACCCGCCCCGGCCGGCCGAGCAGGTCCCCCAGCATGTGTCCGGGCCTCGTCCTCTCTACCCCCACACCACGCCGAACGGCGACGCCACTACCCGACCCGCGCCTGCGCGGCCGGGCCCCTCCGCTACCGACCCTCAGCCCCAGCTCCCCGAGCACGCCTCCACCGCTCCGGGCATGTATGCGCCCCTGCCCGAACCCCGCCCGAACCCCCCGGGCCAAGGCGCCCCGGCCGTCCGCCCCGACGGGCCCTCCGCGGCCTCGCCCGAGGCGAGCGGCACGCCGGTGGTCCGTCACCGCCCCAGCAGCCCCATTCGCCCCTTCCCCACCCCCGAATCCGTCCCCACCGTCGACCCGCGCCTCGCGCTCGCGCTGGGGAAGCCGCTGCATGGGGACTCCGTGGCGCGGCGGACCGGGGAATCGATACGGCGGCTGACCTCGTCGGCGTCACAGGAGGTCGCCGAGGAATCACGGATCGGGCGGGAGTTGCAGCAGCCGGTCACCACGGGCCGCGTGATCGCCGTGACGTCGATCCGGGGTGGTGTCGGCAAGACGACGGTTGCCGCGCTGCTCGCCCGTACCTTCAACCACTACCGGCACGATCCGGTGCTCGCGCTGGAGGCGGACGCTGCGCTCGGCACGCTACCGGTGCGACTCGGCGCGGAGTCGGTGCGCTGGTCCTGCGGCGAGTTGGCTCAGATCCTCACTCCGTCGATGCAACTCACCGATGTCACGGGGTATTTGGTGCCGGTCTCGGACGGTGGCTGGTTGCTACCCGCGAGCCAAGGCAGGGTCGGCGCCCCGCTGGACATCCGCACCTATCGCACGGTGACGCTCGCGCTGCGCCGCTACTTCGCCGTCACGGTCGTGGACTGCGAGGCGCTGCCCGGTGAAGTGGCCCGTACCGCGATGGACACCGCGCACGCCCGCGTGGTCGTCGCCCCGCTCACCGCCGAGGGCGTGGGCGGTACCCGCATCGTCCTGGACTGGCTCGCCCAGTTGCCGCACGAGGCCCTCGCGTCAACCGTCGTCGCCCTCACCTCGGGCACACCAGATCTGAACCTCGACCTGAAGACCGCCACAGCACATCTGCGTGAGACAGGGGTTACTGTCGTGCACCTGCCCTACGACCGTCATCTGGCGGCCGGCGGCCCCATCCGTACGGAACTGCTCGGCTCGGCCACGCGACGTACGGCCACCCGGCTCGCGGCGGAGGCGCTGCAGCGGGCGGTGCGGGTTCGATGACGCAGCACCTGATCCACCGCCCCGCCCGGGCCACCCGCCCGCTGCCCGCGGCCGAGGCGCGCACCATCGAGCCGCCGCCGAACCTGCCCGAAGGAAAGATGGGCACCGCGGCCACCGCATTGCTGCCGATGGCCGGTGTCATGTCGTCCGTGGTGATGATGACCGTCATCCGCTCAAGCCAGTTCGCGGGCCTGGGCGCGGTCGTGCTCGTCATCGCGTTGCTCGGGGCGGTGGCGCTGTTCCTGTCACAGCGCGGCAAGGCCCAGCGACAGCGGAGAGTGCAGCGCGAACGCTATCTGGAATATCTGGAGGAACTGCGCGAGGAGTTGGGCGCGGCCGAGCGGGCACGACGCCGCGCCGCACGGGAGCTGAACCCTCCGCCGTTGGCCCTGTACGACCTGCTGCGCGATCCGGCGCGGCTGTGGGAGCGACGGCGTACGGACGCCGACTTCCTGCGGGTACGCATCGGCCTAGGTGACGTACCGGTGCAGGACGTCGTAGTCGGGCAGAACTCGACGAGCGGGGTGCTCACCCCGCCGGACCCGTTCATGCTGAACGAGGCACGGGCGCTCCAAGCCCGGTTCGCGACCACCGCCGACCATCCACTGACGGTGCCGCTGGACCGTGCGGGCAATGTGAGCGTCATCGGCGACCGCGAGGACGTGCTGCGCGTCGCCCGGGCGCTGCTCGTACAGGCCGCCGTCACGCACGCGCCGGACGACGTGGCGCTCGCCTTCGGTGTACCCGGCGATTCCATGGACGCCTGGGAATGGGCCAAGTGGCTGCCACACGTTATCGACCCCGACGAGTCAGATGGGCCGGTGGCCGCTCGCCGGATCGCACCCGATCTTCAGCAACTCGCCCGCCTCATTGGCGTGGACCTGAAGAAGCGTGCCTCCTACGCGGCCGAAGTGCGACGCGGGCTGTCCGACCGTACGGCGCTCAGTCTGGGCAGCCGACTCGTCGTGGTCAGTGATGAGTACGGTCGCAATGCCAACGAACTGCCTCGTCCGGACACCGCTATTGGCCTCGGTGACATGGGTGTGACCGTGTTGCATCTGCTCGCAGCGCAGGTACACGAGCCCGATCAGGTGTCCGTGCGGATCACCGTCGACGAGCAGCAGGTCACGATCGACGACCTGCGGGGCGAGCACGTCGTACGGGTCTCGGGGGTCCTTGATCCGGTGAGTGCCGCCGGGGCCGAGGGGCTCGCCCGGATGCTGGCGCCGCTGCGGCTGTCTGCCGAGTCGACCGCCGACGGCACTCCGGTGTCCGGCCCGGTCGACTTCCCAGAGCTGCTCGGCATCGATGATCCGGCCGTCCTGGACCTGGGTCGGCAGTGGGCGCCGCGCGGCGACAGAGACTTCCTGCGGGTCCCGATCGGGCTGGATGACCGGCACGAGCCGGTGCTGCTCGACCTGAAGGAGTCGTCCGAACTCGGCATGGGGCCGCACGGGTTGTGCGTGGGCGCCACCGGTTCCGGCAAGAGCGAGCTGCTGCGCACCCTGGTGCTCGCCCTGGTGACCACACATCCGCCCGAGGATCTGGCGATGGTGCTCGTCGACTACAAGGGCGGCGCCACCTTCGCCCCATTCACGGGCCTGCCCCATGTGGCGGGCGTCATCACCAACCTGGAGAACCAGGCCGGCCTCGTCGAGCGCGTGCACACCTCGCTGGCCGGCGAGATCAAACGCCGTCAGCAGGTCCTCAAGGATGCCGGGAACATCGCCGACATCGGGCACTACCGGGCGCTGCGCGCCACCGCACGCCCGGACCTCGAACCGCTGCCGCATCTGTTCGTCGTGATCGACGAGTTCGGCGAGCTGATCACCGCCAAGCCGGACTTCATCGACCTGTTCCTGTCCATCGGGCGGATCGGCCGCTCCATCGGGGTGCATCTGCTGCTGTCCAGCCAGCGCATCGAGGGCGGCAAGCTGAAGGGGCTGGAGACGTATTTGTCGTACCGGCTGGGGCTGCGCACCTTCTCTGCCGACGAGTCGCGTACGGTCCTTGAGACCACGGACGCCTTCAACTTGCCGCCGCTGCCGGGCTTCGGCTATCTCAAGGTCGACACGTCCATGTACACGCGGTTCAAGGCCGGCTTCGTCTCCGGCGCCTACCGCGGGCCGGTACAGCGCGATGCGATCGCCGACGACGAGCCGCTGGCCTGGCTGTATCCGCCGTACAACACACTGGAGACGCCGACCGGGGCGGCTGGTGACGACACCGTGGCAGCGCCGCGCGAGCGGACGAGCGGGCCGACCGTGCTGTCCGCCGTGGTGGACCAGCTCGCGGGCGCAGCCAAGCCGGTGCGGCGGATCTGGCTGCCGCCGCTGCCCGAGGCGGTGACGCTGACCGGGGCGGCCGGCCCGGTGCAGGCATCGGCGGAAGGGCTGCAACTCCCGTATGCCGAGGGCCCGTTGCAGATTCCGCTCGGGGTACTCGACGACCCGGCGCGTCAGTGGCAGGGCCGGTGGGTGCACGACCTGAACACGGCCGGCGGGCACACGGCCGTCATCGGCGGCCCACAGTCCGGCAAGACCACCCTGCTGCGCACCCTGGCCCTGTCCCTCACCCTCACCCACACGCCCCGCGACATCGCCATCTACGGCCTCGACCTCGTCGGCGGCGGTCTGAGCGCGCTGTCCGGCCTGCCGCACGTGGGCGGGATCGCCGGGCGCGCCGATCACGAGCGCGCCGCCCGTACGGTCGCCGAGGTGCGCGCCATGCTCACCGAGCGCGAGGCTCTCTTCCGCGAGCACGGGATCGACTCCGTCGAGCAGTTGCGCTTCCTGCGCGGACGGGGTGAGCTGCCCGAACTTGGCTGCACAGACGTGGTGTTGCTCATCGACGGGTTCGGCGCGTTGCGGGACGAGTTCGCCGATCTGGACGACGACGTGGCCGACCTCCTCAAGCGCGGCAGCGGCTACGGCATCCACGTCGTGGCTGGCATGCTCCGCTGGAACGACGTGCGCATAGCCACCCAGTCGATGTTCGGCAGCCGGATCGAACTGCGCCTCAACGACCCCGCAGACTCCTCCGTCGACCGCAAACTCTCCGAGACCCTGTCCGCCGAAACCCCTGGCCGCGCCCTCACCGACGGCAAACTGTTCGCACACGTCGCCCTGCCGCGCCTCGACGCGCTCGCCTCGGCCGCCGACCTGGGGTCCGCCCTCGAGGACGCCGTACGCTCGGTGGGGGCCACCTGGCACGGTGAACTGGCCGCTCCGGTACGGGTGTTGCCGACCCGGCTGCCCGCGCAACGCCTGCCCTCCACGGTCGCGGTGCCGCACGCGGTACCGATCGGCGTCGACCAGGAGTCCCTGTCCCCGGCCGTCCTGGACCTGTTCGGAACCGACCAGCACCTGCTCGTCCTGGGCGACAACGAGTGCGGCAAGACCAATCTGCTGAAGCTGATCTCGCGCGCGCTCGTGGACCGATACGGCGACGAGGAGCTCGTCTTCGGCGTCTTCGACCCGCGGCGCGGCCTGCGCGGCGTGATCCCAGAGCCGTACCGCGGCGGCTACGCACACAACACGAAACTGTCCGCCGCCCTCGCCACCGGCATCGCAACCGAGCTGGAAAAGCGCCTCCCGGAGACCGCCGACCCCGACGCGGCGAGCGACGAACCGGCCTTCGCGGGCCCTCGTATCGTGATCCTCGTCGACGACTACGACATCCTCACCACCGCCGGGCAGCAGCCGCTCGCCCCGTTCCTGCCGTACATCTCTTCCGCGCAGGACATCGGGCTGCACTTCGTCGTCGCCCGCCGGGTCGCGGGCGCCTCGCGCGCCCTGTACGAGCCCTTCCTGACGACGCTGCGCGAGACCGGCGCGACGGCGCTCGTGATGACCGGCGACCGCACCGAGGGCCAGCTCTTCCCCGGCCTGTACGCCTCTCCACAGCCGCCCGGCCGGGGCACCCTGGTCCGCCGCGGGCGCCGCCACCAGCTGATCCAGACGGCCCTCGCGGCAGAGACCGACTCGATGGAGAGCACCACGTGACCAAGGACGTCATCGCGCTGACCCCGAAGATGCCCGACACTCGGTCACTATTGGCAGGGCTGCACGCCGGCGGCCCCGAGCTGAACCTGACCGCCACGGACGACGGCGCGGTCCTGCAGCTGTGCACGGCGGCCGGCCGCCCGCTGGTCTCGGTCGAGGCCCCGCTGCTCGTCCATATACCCGGCGAGGCCGAACGCCTCCTAGGCCCTCGAGCGACCGCGCCCGAGCCGCCGTTCTGGTGGACCGAGGCCCGCGCCTCCACTGCCGTCCCCGAGGCGGAGTCCCTCGCGGGGTCGGTGTGCGGGCGCCTGACGATGCTGCTCGGCGGGACCAGCTGGCCACCCGGCGCGGCGCACACGGCGCGCGTCACGATCCCCGACGATTCGGCGGCCGGGCAGCCTCAGACACCCCCGTCCCCGAGCGTCTCGGACGACGACCCCGCCGAGACTGCCGCCTCGGCCCCCGCCCCCGCCCTCCCCGCCGTCGACGTCCTGACCGACTCCACCGCGGTCGTCCTGGTCGACCGCCCGCTGATCCCCCTAACCGCCTGGCTCTCGGACATCCTGCGCATCACCGCGCAGGCGAACCGCGCCCTCCACCTCGTCACCCCGCCCTACGTCCGCCTCACCCTGCCGCTGCGCACCGCAATGGGCGGCGCGCCTAACCGCTGGGTGATCCAGAACCCGGCGGGCGGCTACTACGACGGCCTGTCTGGCGTCCACCTCGCTTGGGAGGGCGGCACGTTCACACCGACCGGTACCACCGTCGCCGACGCATTCACCGAATCGGCCGCCCCCACCGAGCAACGACAGCTCACCGTCTCGTTCCGTACGGTGCACGCAGCCGACACCGACCTCGTGCTCGGCCGCGCCCTCGAAACAGCCTGGCAGCACCTCACTGGCGCACCGCCCGCCGGCTGGGGCACCGCAGAACCCGTCAATCTCCCCTGGTCCCCACGCCAGTTGACCGACCTCGCCCGCAACCGCGCCCCCACCCCCACCCACCTCATCGCCATCGGCCCACCCGACCACCCCGCCATCGCCACCCACCGCATCTCCCGCACCAGCGCGGGCGTCGCCGAGGACACGACCCTCACCCTCGGCTACACCACCCACACCGAAGTCCCCCTGGACACCCTGGAACCCCTCGCCACGACGCTGGTCGACGCACACGGCCTGACCACGATGCTCACCACCCTGCGCGACGCCCGCGCCGACCTCACCCTGCCCGCCCACATGGAGGCCCCGCCCCTCCCGGTCTCCTTCACTCTCGGCGCAGGCGACGTACGCACGATCGGCCTCACCCACGCCCGCCGCCCACCGCTCGCCCTGAAGCCGCGGCAACTCGGCTCGCCCACCCACCCCGCCCTCTACTACCCGCTCGGCGACGGAACCGACGCCGAAGCCTGGACAGCGCTCCAGAACCTCGCCAGACACCTCAAGAACAGCCCGGGTATTGCCAGTTCGGCGTAGTCGCCGAGGTCCGCTCCTGTCTGCCACGCTCTGCAGGAGGCCAAGGAGTGTCATCCCTGAACCGATGTAGGAGCAGGGCCTCCCGACAAGGCACGATCGAGCGTGTCTGAAAGATCGTGTAAGTCCGTGATGTGAAAACCTGGCCCGGGGCTCGCCCTCGGGCCCTCGGGCCGGGCGGATCGGACGAGTCATGGCAGACAAAGACGAAGCGGCCGCGTATGTGG
>NZ_JARHTP010000029.1 GCF_029223485.1 Streptomyces coacervatus
AACTGGAGGATCCTGCGGGACTGCCGCCTGAAGGGCAACGGCGTCCACCAGGCCATGCTCGGCATCGCCCGGCTCCACAACCTGGCCCTCACCGGATAACTCACGCCCCATACGGGACAACCTCTAGGCGGGCCGATCCCGTCGGCTACGTCAGGAACACTATGCGGGCACTTGGGAGGAGGGCTTGTACAGAAGCGACAGCGGCTCCACCCTGTCCGGAGCACTCAGCTCGGTGGCGGTCCGTCCGATGAACCGGGTCAAGGACCGCGCCAGGTGCGGCTGGTCGAAATAGCCCACCCGGTGCACGACGTCCTGCGCCGGCACCCCCTCCTGGATCAGAACCGCGGCCTCGCGAGCACGGTGGATCTGCCGGATGGCACCCCGGGTGAGGCCCGTCGCCGCGACGAAACGCCGCTGGAGGGTCCGCTCGGAGACATCGGGGGCCGCGCCGCCGAGCACCGCAGGCACGATCGGGTCGCAGTCCACGATGCCCTCACGCACCATGCGCCGCACGAACGCCTCCGCATTGTCGTAATCGGGCACGTGCCAGGCGGAACCCTTCAGCCACACTGAGCGCCGCGTCACGTCGGGGATCTCCGCGCTGACACCCACCAGCCGGCTGATCGGCACGTGAGGCATCGAGGTGCCCAGAGCGAAGCTGATACCGAAGAACGTGGCGTCCCTGGGAACGGGAGCCGGACAAGCCCTGGGCTCCGGGCCCAGCACCGCCGCCTGCACCTGGCCGTCGTGCTCCCAGAAGACAAGCTCCCAGTGCGACGCCGCGATCGACGTCATCCGGCCAACCTCGATGCTGCGGCTGCGCCATACCCTCTCGATGTACGGCAACTCCGACGGCCGACTCTCGATCTCCAGACCCAACCGGATCGCCCCCGTTCACCGCCGCCTGCGCCGCCAGTGTGTCACGTCGCGCGGACGGCCGAAGCTCGTGCGAGATGCGCGGGAGGATCCGCGCGGCTCGGCCCGAACGCGGCCAACGGCCCGATGCCCCAGGGCTCATGCCAAAGCGGGGGTGCCGTCGGGGTGGTCATAGATCCAGGACAAGCCTCCCAGATCAAGGCGCTGGCGGGTGCGGATGACGGCCACGTAGGCCAAGCGGGCTTCGGTGTCCTCGATGGGGTCCGGTGGTGTTGGGGTGTTGGTCTGGTCGGCGGGGGTGTCATCTTTCGGGCGGGCGAAGTCGTCCGCGATGAGGACGCGGGGCCATTCGCGTCTTTTGGCTTTGTGGGCGGGGAGACGGTGACCTGGGCGTGTGGTTCGGGGGTGAGTTGGGCGACCGCGGTGAGGATGGCGTCGGTGCCGTGTGTGTCGACGAGGTTGACCAGGGGCTGCAGGTCGCGGCTGGCCGGGTCGTGGGCCGCGTAGTCCTGCAGGTCTCCCCAGGAGGGGAAGAGGATGAGTTCGGGGTGGTGGGTGTGGCGGCCTTCTTTCAGGTCGCGGGCTGCGTGGGCCAGGGCTTGGAGGCTGTCTCCTCCCCCGGCCAGGGCTACTTGATGTCCGGCGGCCATTAGGGTCATGACCTGGGCCATGGCGCCGACGTTGGTGCGGCACAGTACGGCGTCCGGGTGGGTGACGGGGCCGAGTTCGGTCGGCACGCTGGGGGTGCCGGTCAGGCGGACGGGGGCGTAGGCGAGGTGGAGCCAGCGGTTGGCTTCCGCGGCGAGGTCGGGGCCGAAGCGGAAGGACTGGGACAGGGCCAGTGGGGTGCCGTCGAAGCCGGTCATGACGTCTTTGGCGCCGCGCCAGTGGTAGATGGCCTGGGCGGAGTCGCCGACCATGACCAGCTGGGCGTGGTCGCGCTGGGCGAGGAAGACCTGTTCGACGACGGGGTTGGTGTCCTGGGCCTCGTCCAGGAGCAGGAAGTCGGCCTGGATGCCGGGCCGGGTGAGGGCCCAGATCTTGAGGTAGTGGTCGTGGTCGAAGCGGACGGCGCCGTCGTCGGGGTGCTGCAGGTCGGCCCAGGCTTTGCGGGCGAACGGCACGATGTGGGCGGCGAGTTGGTCGTGGAGGTCGGCGACTTCCAGGCCGCGTAGACGGGGAACGTGGTGGGCGGTGATGGCCTCGTCGGCGGTGTGGCAGAAGCGGGTGACGGTGCGCAGGGTGGCGTTGGAGAGGGCTCTTGGGGTGACCTCTCGCTCTGCGATGTGGAGGGCTTTGGTGATGCCGAGAGCCTGTCCGGTCTGCCAGGCGGGGCGGCGGGGTGCGTTCAGGCGGCGGGTGTAGCGGTGGCCGACGGCGGCGTAGGCGAGCGCTTGGGCGGTCTTGCACTGCACGGTGTCGGGAAAGCGGGTGCGGGCGTCCTGGGCGATGGCGCGATTGTAGGCGAGGTAGCGGCCGCGGCGGGTGGTGGTGTGGGCAAGGAGGGCGAAGGTGGTGGTCTTTCCGGTGCCGGCGACGGCCTGTAGAGCGAGGTGCTGGCCGGCGTGGAAGGCGTCGGCGGCTGCCGTTTGTTCGTCGGTGGGGTTCACGGGGTGGGTCTTTCGGGAAGCCGGGTCAGTGCGTGCCGACGGCAGCCAGCAGGTAGGCGGGGGTGGTGTGGGCCAGCAGTTGGCGCACCACGCGGTCGAGCCGGTCGGTCTCCTGCTCGGCGTGCTCGGCCAGAGCCCGGCGCAGGGCCAGTTCCAGGAAGCGCTCGGGGGTCTGGCGGGCACGGTGAGGACGGCGTGCACGGCGGGCGGGAAGGCGACGTTGAGCAGCACCGTGTGGTCGGCGTCCGGGTAGTGGGTGGTGATCACGTCGATGGGCAGCCGGGTGCCGAGGCGGTGGCGCAGCAGGTGGGCGGCGCGCTGCGGCGTCTTGGCGGCGACGAGGGCCATCAGGCGGGTGGCGTCGTGGTTGGCGGCGAGCGGCAGCACGCGGGTGGCGCGGTGCAGTGCCGCCGGGGACAGGGGGCGGGTCAGTGTGATTTCCAGGGCGTGGTGCGGCACTGGTCATCCCCTTCGGTGCGGGCGGGGCGGAGGGTGGGCAGGCGGGTGTGGATGTGTGCCGCGTGCAGGAGGGGGTCGAAGGGTTCCCAGCAGGCCAGGGCGAGGTCGGCGGCGCCGGGGGCGGTGGCGTGTGCCGGGCAGCGCTGGGTGCGCCAGCGCAGCTGTTCGCCGTAGGAGAGGTGGCCCAGGCCGTAGACGGCCATCAGGGCATCGGGCAGGGTGAGTTGGCCGTGCTGGGCGGTGGTGGGTAGCAGTTTCCACATCCCGGCCGGGCCGGGGGCGAGGACGGGGTGGGGGCAGCGGTGGCGGTGGCGGGTCTGGGCGACGCAGCGCAGGTCCTCGAGCCGCTGCTGGGCGAGGTAGCGGCACAGCAGCAGCTGGACGACGGGGCGGTCGGGTCCCCCGGTCTGGGGAGCGTCGGGCTGCGGGGTAGCCGGTGGAGCGGAGGTGAGGGCCCCGGAGTCGATCAGGCAGCGGGCGCGGACGGCGAGTTGGCGGCGGATCGCCTCGATACGAGGGCCAGCCTGGCAGGTGGGGATGCGGTGGGGGCAGAGCACGGCATGCGGGATGCGGCACCAGGCGCTGTTGTCGCCGTGCGGGTAGGCGATGCCGCCGCTGAGGTGCCAGCGGCAGGCTTCGGGGACGTCTGTGGTGGCCAGTTCGGCGGGGTGCAGGGCGATGGGCCGCTGGTCGGGGCGCTGGTAGAGGTCGATGCGGCTGCTGCAGTGGCGGCAGCGGCCGGTCTGTCCGGCGCGCAGCAGGCGGCTGGGGCTGGTGGTGGTCACCCGGAGCGGGCGGGGGTGGTGGGTGGCGCGGGGGCTGCCGTCCCAGTGGCGGCCGTCGGGGGCGGGCGTGGGGCACATGGCCCGGACCGTGCCAGGCGACACGCAGGTGTGAGCAACGTGTCGAGGGTTTGTTCCACGGCCGACCCAACGAGTCCGCACACGTGAGCCTTATCGCGGATGGTTGTTCGAGATCTGATTGCCTGATCGGGTGATTCGTGACGTGGTGCGCACTGGGACGGAACGAGGGTTCAGGAAGCGGCCGTGCCGGGCGGGGTGTGGTCGTCGCACAGGGTGCCCAGGAAGTGCTCGATGGGCACGTCGAAGGTGTGGGCGAGGGTGTGCCAGGGGTGATACTGCCGGTGGTGCGGCCGTGTTCGAGGTCGATGAGGGTGCGCCGGGCCAGACCGCTGCGGTCGGCGAGTTCGTCGAAGGTCCAGCCGCGTTCGCCTCGCAGGCGCGCCAGCGTCACGCGCAGCGCGGTGAGGTCGGGGTCGGGCGGCAAGATCGTCACCCGACCATCCGACGGTGCAGACCCCTGCCCTGTCAGTGCGGGTTTCTGCACTTTCGCCGGAGGTGGGAGTACAACGGTCGCGTCCCGAAGCGCCTTCGTGGCACCGGCGGTCACCTCGGTCTCGATGCACCCGGGGCGCGCGGTAGCTACTGGCCAAGGCCCGCTTCCACCCGATCGAGTCAGCCGTGCGGGACCGCCACCCCCACGTGCCGGGAAAGACGCACTATTTACCCAAAGGATCTTCACTGACTGTGAAGCGTGTCCATATGATGCGGAGATCAACAGGCCTGACCATGGGGGGACTTGGGCGGGCCTCTCAATTTCGCGTGGGGGATTCATGCGTATACGCGTTGCGGCCGCCGTCGTTTCCGGTGCCGCCGTTCTGTCCTCGCTCGCTCTTCCGGTGGCCGCCCAGGCGGCGGTACGGACGGGTGCGGAGGCGAAGCTCAGCTCCTTCACCTCGCAGTCCGTTCAGCCGAGGGACTCGTTGGGGAACATGAAGTTCTCGCACGCGGTCATCAACGGGGGCAAGGACATCGTCCTCGGCACCACCGGCACGAAGACCGTCACCGTCACCTACACCGCCACGGACCAGAACGGCGTCACCGTCACCGAGGCCTTCCTGTGGCAGGGCACCGACAGTTCGACCACGGACGGCATCACCGGCGGCCTGGGGACGGACGACGATCCCAACTGCACGGAGACGGCGACCCAGGGCACGTACACCTGCAAGGCCGTCTTCAACATCCACCCCGCCACCGACATGAAGGACAACGGCGTGGCCGGGACCTGGAAGCTGTTCCTGGGTGGCTGGGACCTGTACGCGAACGCCAGCTACAACGACGACGTCGCCACCGTCTCGATCAAGGAGGCCTCCACGCTGACCGCCAACGCCACGCCCGAGCCCGTCAAGAAGGGCAAGACCATCACGGTCACGGGCAAACTCGCCCGCGCGAACTGGTCGACGGGCAAGTTCGCAGGCTATGTGTCCCAGCCCGCGAAGCTGCAGTTCCGCAAGAAGGGCAGCAACACCTACACCACGCTCAAGACGGTCAAGACGAACAGCACCGGCGTCCTGAAGACCACCACCAAGGCCACGGTCGACGGTTACTACCGCTACGTCTTCGCCGGCACCGCCACCACCGCCGCATCAACGGCGCCCGGCGACTTCGTCGACGTCAGGTAACCAGTCCGACAGCACCGCCGGTGCCGGGTCGCCACGCATCACGGCGCCCCGGCACCACACGATTGGGGCGCCGACGGCGTGCACCGCGAGAGCCGGCGAATCCCGTCTTGCCCCTCGCTCCCTGGTGAAGGCCAAGCAGCGGGAGAAGGACCCCGCTCCGGCCTGAGCCAGGGCGCCGTACCGCTCGCCGCGTCCAAGCCGCTCAGGAAGTCGGCCAGGGCACGGCGTTGCTGTTCCTCGCGTGCAATCTGTTCGGCGAGGCCGTCGCGGTCGACGTACGGGTCGACGGCGGCGAGGACCAGGCGCTGGAGTTCGTCGGGTTCGAGGGCTTCGACTTCCCACTGCACGGGGTGGTCGATGCCGAAGCAAGAACACGGTGGCTCAAGCTCGATCCCGACAGCGGTGTTGAGGGTGCGACCCTGCTCATCTTGGAATGGCTCGGCGAGCAGGGTGTGGGAGCCATGATCCGGATCGACGCGGAGCGCCTGAGGGAAAGCCTGCCCGCGTGGAGTTCTGCCGCCAGCGGTGGTCCGCTGCCCAGTGGACTGCCGGCTGACGGGGCCGCGGTCGCCGAATGCATGGGCAGGGCGCTGCTTCGACTGCGCGAGGCCGGGCTGGCCGTTCCGTTCTGAAGATCACTGGATCGAATACAGCTTCTCATCCAGTGATCGGCAACGGATTGGTCACGTCGGCACCCCCACGCAGGCCGCGTAGTGGTCGTTCGGCGCGCCGGCGCCGAGGCAGTGGAGGTCGAGGAGAGGTGTGCCGTTCGAGACGATCAGGCCCTGCTGAGGGGCGTTGACGGTGACCGTGGATGACGAGAAGCCGTCTCCGCCGCTGACGACGGTGTTCGTGTCGGCGGAGGCAACTCCTACACTACCGCAAAGAGCGCTGAGGGCGATTGCCGTGATAACCGCGAACTTCCTGGACAATTCGGTTCCTTCCTGAATTCACGCATGTGCACGCTTGCATCCCAGGCGTGGCCGTGCTCGTTCACCTTCCACCGGGGGCTTCCGGGAGCAGATACAGGGGCACATCCCGAGTCCGGTCTCCTCCACGATGGCCGGTCTGTGGTGTGCGCGCACGAGGAACACCGCCAACGAGTGAACCCGGCGACTCGCAGGCCAGCTGCGAGGACAGGCGGCGGGCATCGGCGGCGTGTGCGGCAGGACGCCTTCGTTGGCCAGCCGGTACATGACCTGCCGAAGCGTCACCTTGAGCGGGGCGTATCCCTCAATGATCTTCCTTGCCCGGTCCACCACGGCCGCCCACCGGATCCGCTCACACGTGGGCGCAACGTCCCAGAGCTGCACGGAACCAGCAGAGGCCGCCACCGTCAGGGTGCGGCCGTCGTGGGAGAAGGCCAGGGCGGACACCGGGCCGGTGGTGTCCGCCCCGGCACCGGACAGGGAGCCGTCCAGCACACCGAGGCGCGTATGCGACTGCCCGCCCCAGAGGGTGACCCGGCCCATGGCGTCGCCGACGGCCAGACGGGTGCCGTCGGGACTGAAGGCCCCGACGTTGATCTGCACTGGGGGTTCTTCATGCCCGACGGCGGACAGCAGGTGCGCGGGGCTGGTGCGGGCCGCCAGCCGGCGCACCATGCCGTCGAGGCGGCCGGGTCCTGGCCGGCGCACTCGGCCAGGACCCGGCACAGAGCCAGTTCCGCGAAGCAGTCAGGGGCCCGGTCAAGCCGTTCCGAGCGTCACGTCCATACGGGCGAAACCCCGAGTCACCAGCTGGTCCCGGAAGCTCGGCGGACCGGCCAGCGCCAGGCAGGGGAAGCGCCGCAGCAGGATCGGGACGGCGACCTCGACCTGCATCCTCGCGAAGGCGGCCCCCAGGCAGTAGTGCGGGCCCAGCCCGAAGGAAAGCGGCCGGCTGTCCCGCCGGGTGACGTCGAACACGGCAGGATCAGGGAAGCGGCGCGGGTCACGGTTGGCGGCGGCCAGGACCAGCAGCACCCTGCTGCCTGCGGCAACCCGATGGCCGTAGAAGTCGATGTCCGTGCAGGCGGCGCGGGTCAGCACATGATTCGGCGGATCGTGGCGCAAAGTCTCAGTGACGAAGGCAGCGACGAGACCGTCGTCAGTGGCCAACTCCCGGGCCACTGCAGGGTGCTCCACTGCACGACGCACCACGCTGCCGATCAGATCGCTGGGACTCTGCACACCCGCAATGAGGAACATCACCAGACTGGCGATGAGTTCCTCTTCACTCAGCGCCCCGGCCGCATCCCGGTCCCGCACCATCACACTCACCAGATCCTCACCCAGCCGGCGCCGACGCTCGCGCACCAGGCTCCCGAGATAGGCGACCAGAACATCCATCCCCGAATCGGCAGCCGCCAGCTCACCGCGATCAAAGACCGGCTCGAAGGCGGTCGTGGTCGCGGTGATCGCGGTACGCAGTGCCATCCGGTCTGCCTCGGGGATGCCGAGCAGCTCTCCGCTGACGGTGATCGGTACGCGGGTGGCGAAGGCCTCGACCAGGTCGAGCGGGCCGTCTTCGGCGAGGGTGGCCAGCCGGGCCGTCCACCGCTCGGCGGCCCTGGCCGCCAGGTGCCGGTGCTCGGCGACCTGGCGGGGCGCGTAGGCCCAGCCGGCGAAGCGGCGCATGCGTTCGTGGTCGGGTGAGTTGCTGAACATCATGATCTTTGTGAAGCACTGCCAGGACGAGTGGTCGATCATGCCGGTCGTCCGGTGCACGTCGGCGTCGGTGACCAGGAGACGGGGATCGCGCAGGGCGGTGCAGACCTCGTCGTAGCCGAGGACGAGTGTCCCGGAGGGGCCCAGGGGGATCACCGGGCCGAGGTCCCACAGTGCGTCGTACAGGGGGTAGGGGTTGTGTTTCCCGGCCGGTGTGAAGAGCTCCGAGAGGGCCTCGGCCGGTCCCATGACCGGCTCGGTCAGCTGGTGGTCTGTCGACGGCATGACGTTGCCTCCAACAAGGCTTCTTTCAGGGCTTCTTCGCTGCCTGGAAGCCGGTGTAGAAGCCCGCTTCCGTGTCGTACAAATGCAGGCTGCGCAGGATCCGCCACAGCCGGCCGAGCCTCAGGCGCTCCTCACGGACCATTCCGGGATGGGCCGCCTTCAGGGCGAGCTGCGCCTGGGGGAGGTTGTAGAACGGGATCGCCGGGGCCACGTGGTGCGCGGTGTGGACGGCGATGTTGTGGGTCAGGAACGACAGCGCCCTCGGATACGTGTAGTCGGTGGTCAGGAGCAGCCTGCCGGCGTTGCGTGTCCAGTGCTGTGAGGTCAGGAAGGGGACGTCTGCGGCGCTGTGGTGCATGAGTGTCGTCGCGCTGAACCACAGGTGGGTCATCAGCCAGGGCAGGACGAAGTAGTCGAGCAGGCCGCGTACGCCGGTGAACGCGGCCAGCGCAGACAGGCCTACGACGGCGACGGGACCGGTGAAGGCGATGGACCGCCACACGTCGCGGCGCATCGACCGCTTGGGGAAGTAGCCCGGCCGAAAGCCCGACACGAACCAGTAGCGGACGGTGCCTCCCCAGAAGGCCCAGGTGCGGGTGCCCGCGTAGACGGCTTTCGCGAGGGGGGAGAGCCGCTGGTAGGCGGCCGGGGGCAACGGCCGCCAGTCGGTGTCGAGTTCGAGGTTGTTGGTATGGGAATGGTGCAGGTTGTGCACGTGGCGCCAGGAGTGGTACGGGTAGAGCAGCGGGAGCAGTGCGAAGCTTCCGACGGCGGTGTTCAGCCGTCGTGAGCGGGAGAACGAACCGTGCCCGCAGTCGTGCGCGATGCAGTGCATGCCCCAGCCGCCGAGGCCGGCCACGAACCACAGCGGGATGTCGAGCAGCCAGGACGGGGAGTACGCCACCGCGGCGATCGCCCCCGCGTAGAGGGCGAGGCTCACCGCGAGCCCCAGCACACCGCGGGCCGTGCGCGGAGTGAAGTACTCACGCGGGATCGACTCGGTCAGATGCCTGCCTTCCAACGCCCGTGACTTCTCCAGGAACTCCTCGAAACGCCGGTCCGGGCTGGTCGGTATGCCGCTTGTGGCCATCGTGTCCCCCGCTCTCAGTGCGTGCTCTCCTCGGCGAGCCGTCGGCCGAGATGGGCGGCCACGGCGTCGATGGACCCGTACTCGTACAACAGGGCGGGCGACAGGCGCAGTTCGACGAATTTCTCCAGCTTGCCGCACATCTGGATGCCGGTGCGGGAGTCGAGTCCGTAGTCCTCGAAGGACCGGCTGGTGTCGACCTCGGAGGAGTCGACGTCCAGCTTGTTCACCAGGTAGTCGACCATCCACGCGCGGACGGTCTCCTCGGTGACGGGGCCGTCGGAGGTGCGCTCGTTCTTGTTACGGCGAAACACGCTGAGCTCCTGTTCGTTTCCGGGCGATGCGGGCGGCCGAGGGCTCGTGCAGGTTCCACACGATGTGCAGCCTGCCGAGGGCGGTCAGCATCCAGCCACTGAGGTCGGGCTCCCACCACCGGGTGGCGTGACGGTAGGACCCGGGAAAGGCGTGGTGGTTGTTCTGCAGGCCCTCACCGAAGGTGAGGACGGCGACCCACCAGTTGTTGGTGCTCTTGTCCCCGTTGTCGAACGGTCTGCTGCCGAAGGCGTGGCAGAGGGAACCCACGCACCATGCGGCCTGGTTGGCGACGAAGATCCGGGCGAGACCGCCGAAGACGAGGGCGGAGAGGGCGGACATGGCCGTGTGTCCGACGGCGAAGCCGATCGCGGTGGGGAGGACGAGGCCGGCGGTCACCCACAGCGGGTAGAGACGGTGGTGCAGGATCAGGCGCCGCTCGCGCAGGAGGTCCGGCGCGTAGACGGACCACTTCGACGACTCGTCGCTGAGCATCCAGGGCATGTGCGCGTACCACAGACCGCGTATCCGCGCCTTGAAGCCCGTTCCGTGCAGGTTGGGCGAGTGCGGGTCGCCCTCGCGGTCGGCGAACCGGTGGTGGCGCCGGTGGGTCGCCACCCAGAACAGCAGCGGCCCCTGAGCGGCCATGGAACCGGCGGCCATCAGGACGTCCTGGAACCATGGCGAGGTCCGAAACGCCTTGTGGGCGAGGTAGCGGTGCAGCCCGATGGTGACTCCGCCCAGGTGGACGCCGTAGAAGAGGAAGAACAGGACCACATCGGTTGTCGTGAACTGCCCTGTCAGCAGCAGGTATACGGCGGCGGCGGTGCCGATGAGCGGGAGGGTCATGGTGGTCAGGGCGGAGAAACGCTTGATCCGGAGGCTTTTCGGGTCGAGGCGGACGATGCCCTCCGGGGCGCTGAGAGCCGACATGGTGAGGTCTTCCTCTCAGGCTTTCCGGTCTTCGGTCGTACGTGCGTGATAGCGGACGTCGGACACCAGTCCGGCTCGGTCGAGGAGGGTGATGACCGCGCCGGTGATGTCGATCTGCCAGGAGCGGTGCCGGTTGTGTGCCAGTGACGGCTGGGAGTGGTGGTTGTTGTGCCAGGAGCCGCCCACCGAGACGGGTGCGAGCACGGCGAGGTTCTGGCTGGAGTCGCGGGTCTCGTAGGGGCGGCGGCCCAGCGTGTGGCCCAGGGAGTTGACCGTCCAGGTCACGTGGTCGAGGACGAACATGCGGGCGAACCCGCCCCACAGGAGTCCGCCCAGCGCGTCCACCGGCCGGCCCGTCGCCGCCCAGCCCACCGCTGCCGGCAGGGCCAGGCCGAGGGCGATCCACCAGGCGTAGTAGCGGTCGACCGTGTGGACATGGCGGTTGCGCAGGAGGTCGGGGACGAATTTGGCCCAGCCCTCCCGCCGTACGGTGAACAGCCAGCCGACATGGCCGTGCCACAGGCCGCGCAGGACCGCAAGGCGCCCCTCGCCCCGCGGGCGCGGCGAGTGCGGATCGCCGTCCCGGTCGGCGAAGGCATGGTGCTTTCGGTGCACCGACACCCAGAACAGGATCGGCCCCTGTGCCGCCATGCTGCCCGCGATCCCCCACAGGAACGTCAGCACCGGACCCGCGGAGAACGAGCGGTGGGAGAAGAAGCGGTGCAGGCCGCCCTCGACACCCAGTGAGGTGACGAGGTACATGCCCGCGAACAGGCCGAAGTGCAGCCAGGACCAGCCGTGGTGGACGGTGAAGACGATCGCCGCCGCGAAACCGGCCGTGGATCCGCCGACCGTGGCGCAGGCGAGGACGAACGCGGAGCGATCCCTCGGTGGCGCGGCACCGGCTTCAACCGACGTGGCGTCAACCGCAGCGGCGTCAGCGGCACCGGATTCAGCGGCATTGGCTTCAGTGTTCACAGCCCGGCTCCCCGGAGAGGTCGCAGGGCACGAGGGCCCGGCCCAGGGTGTGCTCCAAGAACGCCTCCCGCGCGGCCGTCCGGCGGATCTTGCCGCTGGTGGTCAGGGGGATGGTGCCGACCCGCACGAGGTGCACATCGGCCGGGCGGACGCCGTGGTCGGCCGCGACCGACGCCAGCAGACTGCCGCGCAAGGCGTCGAGTTCGGCCCGGGTCCGGCGGCTGTCACGGACCTCCGCGACGACAATGATGTGTTCCTCGGGCGAACCCGGGACCGCGAAGGCGACCGAGCGATGCACGGACGGGTGGGCGCGGTCGACCGTACGCTCGATGTCCTGCGGGTAGAGGTTGCGGCCGGCCACCACGAGCAGGCCGCTCATCCGGCCGGTGACGAACAGTTCGCCGTCGCGCAGGCAGCCCAGGTCACCGGTTCGCAGATATCTGCCCGGACCGGCGCGGTCGGCCGGTCTCGCGCCGAACACCCTGCCCGTCGGCCCGGGTTTGCGGTGGTAACCGGCGGCGACGCCCGGCCCGCGTACCCAGATCTCCCCGATCTCGCCGTCGGCCAGTACCCGGCCGGAGTCCGGATCGACGACCAGCAGTTCGTCGTCCTCCCCCGGGCTCCCGCAACCGACGATCGGCACCGCGTCGCCCGCGCCTCCCACCACCCGGCCGCGCGACAGCTCCTGCGGGTCGGCCCACTCGACTCTGACGGCCGTCCCGGGCGCCTTGGCCGTCACGAGCAGGGTGGCCTCGGCGAGCCCGTAACAGGGGATCAGTGTCTTCTCCCGGTAGCCCCGCGGCCCGAACCGCTCCCGGAAGGCGTTCAGCGTGTCGAGTACGACTGGCTCGGAACCGCAGAAGACGTGCCGGAGCGAGGACAGGTCGACGCCGGCCAGATCCTCTTCCTCCACGGTGTCGGCGCAGAGCTGGAAGGCGAAGTTCGGGGCGACGGTGATGGTCACCCGGTGGTCGCTGATCGCCTGGAGCCAACGGGCCGGCTGCTGGACGAAGTGCTCCGGCGTCATCATCACCAGCGGCCAACCGCCGTGCAGCGCCAGCATGATGGTGCCGATGAGCCCCATGTCGTGATACGGCGGTAACCAGCTCAAGCCGACGCGATCGTCCTGCGCGCCGATGAGGCGGGAGATGGCGTGACAGTTGCTCATCAGGTTGGCGTGGGTCAGTTCCACGCCTTTCGGGTCACCCGTGGAGCCGGACGAGTACTGGATCAGCGCTGTGTCCGTGGGCCGTACCGGATCGTCCGGCGCCGTCCAGGCGTGCGCGGCAACGGGCTTCGCGGGAGGTTCGGCGTCCAGCGGGATCAGCGGCGGCAGTATGTCCCCGCCGGCTGCCATCGCCGCGAACCGCCGCTCATGGCGGGAGTCGGCCAGGATCGCCCCGGGCGCGCAGTCGGCCAGGATCGAACGCAGTCGGGTCCGGGCCCGTCGGCTGGTCGGCGGACAGGCGGGGACGGCCGTCGCGCCGGCCTGGAGTATGCCCATCAGCCCCGCCACGAACCACAGCCCGGGCCGGCCGGCCAGCACCACGCGGTCCCCGCTGTGTCCCCCGGCCCTCAGCCGCGCCGCCACGGCGTCGGAGTGTCGCTTCAGATCCTGATAGGTCCACGATTCGATGCGGTCGCCCGTCCCGTCGGGCAGGAAGCGGAACGCCGGGCGGTCGGGCGTCGATCGGGCGCGAACAGCCAGGGTTGCCGGGAGCGTCGCATCCGGCCGGGACATGTACTGCGCGATCTGTGAGTGCGCCCGTTCCGGCTGAAGGGTCACGGCTTTCTGCTCCACCGAACTCCCCTCCCGGAGCGGCTGGTTGGGCGCTCCCGCCACTCAGGTTGAACCCGTAGAGTCCGATGATCCTATTGACGTCGCCATCCATACCCAGGGCGGTGGACGGAAAACAGGATGAGGTGGGAGCCGGCCTCCGGCATGTGCGTCATCGTCGGCCGACGCAGCGAGCATCTGAACACGACCTCACGCTCTTTCAACCGGGTCAACGCTTCCGGAGCCCGGCGGGCCGGCACGACAAGAGCGTCACCTCCGGTGAGGCAGCCGCATGTCTGGCCGCGTTGCTGCTTCGGGTAGGAGCCCGTGTCGGTCCTCCTTGGCTGTTGGGCCGCCGACACCCCTCCAAAGTGGCAGGCCCTAGCCAGGCCTCAGCACTGCTCACCCACCAGGTCGTCCCAGTCTTCCCGGCTCAGCGGCTGGTCCTCCGCCCAGACCTGGCCGGGCTTGAGAGAGGTCAGATCATCGCCGGAGAAGAGAAGCTCCGAGGCGTACTTCGTGGAGTCGTCGCCGTGCACCACGAAGGACAGTTTGTAGGACCGGCCGCGTACGAAACTCTGAGTCCCGGTCCGCCGCACCCGCCAGGAGCGGGGCGGGGCGAACAGCGGGAACGTCGCACCGCCGAATCCCTCGGGGGCCTGAGACCGCCAGCCTTCGCCCGGGTAGTCGGCGGAGCCGCCGCCATCCGTCACCCACGAGAGCAACTCCGCGCCGCTCACCCGATCATCACCGCACGGGCGCACCCGCGCCACCGGCTGTCCCCTTCCGTCCAGCCAGATCGCAATCAGATGCTTCTCCGTCGGAGTGCACCCGGTGAGCAGCACACTCCCCGCCACCGCGCACAGCACCGCCGCCACCGCCCGTCGCATGCCCCACCCCCTGTCCGGCGGAGCCCGCTCCGCCCTAACGCAGCCGACACTTCTGGTCGGCGGCCCCGGTGCACGACCAGATCCGTGCCCGCGCCGCATTCGCCCACGAGTTGTCCAAGAAATCCAGGCACTGCCGTCGCATCCGGGGGTTCGCCCAGACTGCTCGCCTTGCTCGAGGAACCGTTGGGAGACGCTCTTCAGGACCTCAGCACCCGCCTGGACCGTGCATGTGTCGATCGCCGCGGGGCTGCGGCTGGTGGCAGTCGGGCTGCTGTATGTGTCGGGGACGGGCTGCGGGCCCGTTACTGGGACGTGCAGCCGGGGCTGCTCCTGATCGGTGCGGGCTCAACGCCCACCACTCCCCTGACGGTGCGTTCGCTCATCCGTCCTGGCCTCGCGGCGTGCTGGCCGGCGCGCCGGCCACCCTCCTCACCTGCACCGCCACGGCCGCCAGAGCCGGGTAGTGGCGCGGGGGCGGGCGGCCACCCGCCGCCCGCCGAATGGCCGCGACGGCAGGGACCGACTCGTTCATGAGGTAGAGCTCATGCCTTCGAACTGGTTCGGTGGTGCCCAGAAGGCGTGGCCGCCTGGGCACCAACCGCCCGTCGGTGTGCGGTCAGCGGACCGCCATACGTCCGTGGACGTGACGTCCGAGGCGTACACGAGGGCGACCCGGTGGTTGTACTGGATGGTGTACATCGCCTTCGCGCCGGTGACGACCCTGCCGCTGGAGGGGAAGAAGTCGTCCGTGAGGGACGGCGCCCGGGTGGCCACGTAGGCCTGGCCGGCCGGGACGGAGTACATGCTCAGCGGGGCCTGCGTCGAGGGCGACAGGCCCGAGGGGTACTCGGCGGCGTCCGGGTAGCTGGAGCCGTAGACCGCCACCGGGGAGGTGCCGGCCGCCGTGATCACCTTCACGCCCTGGGCCGGCGCGGTGTTGCAGCCGTCCGGGTTGTAGAACCACACCTTCGCGCCGCTGTACCAGATGGCGGTCCAGTCGCCGTCCTGCCCGGCCACCACGAACTGCTGTCCCTCCGCCGCCGTACTGCCCCAGTCGTTGATCCGGTCGGTACCGGCCGCACCGGGGTGGATCGCCTGGTCCCCGAAGAGCGGGGCGGTGTCGCTGGGTTCGGTGCGCAGGTAGACGAAGTTCGACGGCTGCGGTGTGTCGGTGCATGCCGTGGTGGCGCCGGTCGGGTCGTCGGAGGGGCAGATCTGGACGGTCTGCACGTTGTCGTCGAAGCGGGGGGCGATGGTGACCACCGAGCCGACGGGACCGACGCCGTGCGGCCCGGTGTGCACGCCGAGCAGGCTCATGAAGTGGTTCCAGTCCCAGGACGGGCCCGGGTCCCAGTGCATGCCGGAGACGAGGGACGACTTCGGCCCGGCGACGTTGTCGTGACCGATGATGTGCTGGCGGTCCAGGGGTATGTCGAAGCGAGCGGCGAGGTATTTCACCAGCTCGGCCGTCGCCTCGTACTGCGCCTCGGTGTACCAGGTGGCGCCGTGCGCGGCGTAGCCCTCGTGCTCGATGCCGATCGAGTGCATGTTGGTGGAGTAGTTGCCGGCGTGGAAGGCGAGGTCCTTTGTGGGCACCATCTGTGTCACCGCGCCGTCGGAGGACCGCATGACGTAGTGCGCTGCGGCGCCGCCCGCCTGCTCGAAGGTGGTGATGGCGGCGTCGTACGAACTCTCGGTGTCGTGGATGACGATGGTGTCGATCCGGATGCCGTTGGCGGGGCGGTTGGAGACCTGGCCGTTGGACGCCGCGGCCGGGACGAAGGTGCAGGCGACCGTGGTGGGGCACTCGGTTTCGGTGTTCGCCGCGGACTTCAGGTGCAGTGAGGCCAGTTGGCCGGTGGCCGGGCGGACATTGCTGTCGGCCGCCAGGGACACGCGCCCGTCGGCCGTGGTGCGGTGGGCGCCCTTCTTCACCGTCGCGAAGACGCGGTCGGCGAAGGCCTCGGCGCCCTGGCGCCGGGTGGACTGGCTGTAACGGGCCACGGCCGCGTACCAGTTGCCGGGGTCGGTGGAAAGGGAGCCTGTCCCAGCCTTCTGGTACGAGGCGAGCAGTGCCGCGCCGCCGCGGATGTTGGCCGACGGGTCGGTGCGCAACCGCTTCGCCGACAGCCCGGTCAGCTTCGCGGCGGCCTGGACGGTGTGCAGGGCCGGATCGGCGGCAAGCTTCGCCAACTCGGCGCGGCCCGCGGCGCCCGCGTCCCCGGCGGCCATCATGGCAGGGGTGACGTCCGTCAGGTGCATCGGCCCGTAGCCGCCGTCCGTGCTGTGCTGTCCGGCGTGCGTGTCCCAGGCGGACTCCTGGTACGCCACCGCCAGCAGCACCTGACGCGGGACGTGGTAGGCGTCGGCCGCGGCCGTGTACTCCCGTTGCAGTGTGGTGGTCCCCGTAGGTGCGGCCTCACCGGTTGCCAGGGCCGGCACCTGCACGGCTGCCCCACCCGCAACGGCGAGCGCGGCGAATGCGGCCAGCAGGGCCGGACGGCGGCGTTTCGACGCGTGTCCGCGTCTGGCATTGCTTGTGGTCATGAAAGGGTCCTCGGACCTCAGAGAGCTCAAATGGCTGAGTGGACAGTGCATATGACGGCGTATCAGGTCATCGACCGGGCCGGCACACGCGTGGCTCCGCGGCCTACGCGGGCTTCGTCCATCGGCGTCTGGGAAGTGGATGATCCCTCTCTGGGCGAGCTGGAGTCAACCTCGGTTGCTGAAGGGGGACTTGAGTACCAGAGGCGCGAAGGCCGGGCGAGTGCGAACTCGAACAGGAGAAAGCCGGCCTCCGAGAAAGAAGGGGCGGTGTGCTGCCGAGGGATGTGTCGCTGCCCGCCGCGGCTTCGAAGTGGCTGTGTCAGTGCCTCCCCTTACGGTGTGCGCATGACTCCTGAGATGTGGGACCGGTTAAGTCTCTTTCTTGACAAGGCAATTGAGCGGGGCATACCGGCCGAGGACGCACAGCGATGGCTGGCCTCCGCCCGCCCCTGTGCCACGCTGACGCGGGGCGGGGACGGGCCGGTCGTGGGCCGATTCGGCGGTCCGCTCCTGCTTCCGGCCGATACCCCGGACCCCGCCCATCCCTTCGTCGCCTCCATCGACCTTGCGGCCCTGCCCGCCGACGCGACGGACCTGCCCCTTCCTCCCGACGGCCGGCTGCTGCTCTTCGCCTTCCCCGAGACCGAGGGCGACGACGAAACCATGGGCAGCGTGGTGTACGTCCCTGTCGGCACAGCCGTCGCCGAACGGGACAAGCACGCCTGGAACTCCTCCGACTGGGACGATTACGAGGCGATGTTCAAGGAGTTCCCACAAGGTCCGCTGCGGGCGACGGCCAGTGTGTCGCTGCCCCACCACAAGTCGGGCATACAGCCCGGCATGCCGTGGGGCGGGCCGCACCCCGGGCATCCCCGCTCCGAGGAACTCGTCGCGGTCTGGGAGAGCACCCGTGCGGACATCGCCCCCGAGGGACCGCTGCAGATCGGGGGATACGCCGATGAGGAGGCCATCGACAACGACCCGGTCACCCACGCCGTACACAGCGCGGTGAAAGCCGTGGAAGCAGGCTGGGGGGACGGACCGGTTTCGGCTGACGTCTCGAACTGGGTATTCCTGGCCGACTGGGTGGCCGGCATGGACCTGCAAGGCTGGGAGAGCGCCACCGTCCACTGGGTGATCCAGCGCGAGGACCTGACCGCGCGGCGCTTCGACCGCGCGTTCACCAGCGTCTACTGGAATCCCTGACCCGTTCCCGGGAGTTTCGTTCACCCGGGCGCCGGTCCGGGTGTGCCGTCAACAGGTCAGCAGTGGGCGCGATTCGAACCGTTGCTCCCGGACCTGACGCCGGAACGATGGCGCCGGAAGCAGCACGGCGTGCGGTTCAAGGCAGATCGCCGGCCCATAGGGAAATGGGGCTGCACAACGTGCGCAAACTCAGGCGCGTCACCAGTACCGCCACTCAGTACGTGATCGGCCATACGGGACTGTGCCTGCAGGACATCCGAGTATCACCGGCGCGCTCAGCTGTGCAACGGCTCGTCCTGCCAGGGGTGGTGACCGAACACGGCTGACCGCAGGCAGGCCCGCTTCTCCGCCCGAAGCCTCAAGCGGCCGAATACGGCGGCATCCAGCCGATCTCCCCGAATGTCGGACTCATTGCGCAACCAGCCACCGGTACTTGTCAGTCGTCACCCAGGACGACGGTCACCACTCTTCGCCCTCGGCCAACCTCCCACTGTCCGCGAATGAGGCCGCATGCTCCGTATCCACTTCACCACCCACGACTTACAGAACATCCGAATCTCACGTCGGCCCGATCCGCTGTGGGAACTCGTCTGCGCCGCCTGCCGGTTGGTCACGCGCCAGGGCCCCCTCGAGTTCGGAGCATGGCGTCGCGACGTCCGTGAACGGCTCGCCACGGACCCGATGGCCGGCCGTGCCCTGCACACGCTGCAGACACTCGTCCCGCCCTTCGGATACATCCCCGACTTCCTCACGCCGTCCGTCCTGGAAGGAGAGCTGCCCGCAGCCCTGGAGGAGATACAGGCCACTCCTCCCGGCCGACTGCGGCACGAGTTGGGCAGGCTCGCCACCGCACGCCCCCTCCCCGCATGGACCACGACGCTCGGCCGACCAGGAGACCGCGGCATGCGACCTCTGGTGAAGGCCCTGGACATCTCCGCCAGGACGTTGCTCGAACCGCGCTGGGCCCACGCCCGAAGAGCCATTCGTGACGAGGTCGACGTGCGTTCGCGCGTCCTCCTCGACGGCGGCGTCCTGGCCCTACTGGAGAGCCTGCGTCCGCTCGCCCGGTGGAGAGCACCCGTCCTGGAAGTCGACTATCCCACCCACCGCGACCTCCATCTGGAGGGACGCGGGCTGCTTCTCATCCCGTCCTACTTCTGCTGGCGCAGGCCCACCGCCCTTGCCGATCCGGCCCTCGGCCCGGTCCTGGTCTACCCGGTCACCGCGCGGCCGCTCGACTCGATCACCCTCAACGACAACGGACTCGACCGTCTCCTGGGCCGCACCAGGGCCTTGGTCCTCGCCGAGGTGGCCCGCGGCGGTCCCCGCACCACCTCCGAAGTGGCAACGGCTGTCGGCATCGCCCTGCCCAGCGCCAGTTACCAGCTCGGCGTCCTCCGGGACGGGGGGCTGCTGGCAAGTCGGCGTGATGGCCAGTACGTGAGGCACTCGGTGACGCTCATGGGCTACCGGCTCCTGGATGGAGATGAAGGCGACTTGCAGCTGACGGGGCAGACCGTCGGCCGCACTCCGTAGCGGGAATCGCGACCGGGGCGGCGGCTCCCGCAGAGCCGTCGCGCACGGTCGCGCCCTCCATCGATGCAACCGTCCACAAACTGCCCGCAATTCGAGCACATTCGAAATGCTTCTCCCCCACCCGGCGCACGGACGACCATCAACGGCGGGGCGTGGCATGACACGACCCGTGCCGCTGTCCGACGCCCCGGTGTCGTCTTCACAGAGGCCTCATTCATGACCACGAAGCACTGCGGCGACCGCACAGACCGCACCACTCGACCCAACGGGGAAACATGAACCTGGTCCGCAAACACCGCACCCGTCGCGCCACAACCGCGGGCGTCACCCTTCTGCTGGCGGCCGTCCTCGGAACCGCCGGAGCCAGCGCCTCCAACGCCGAGACCGCCGCACCGCAGACACAGCAGATCGCCTCGTCCATCCTCGGCAGCGACTACAAGATCACGCTCACCGCACTGCGGTCGTCGCAGGACCAGTACGCCGCTTCGGTGCAGCTGAAGGTCTACACGCACGACAGCGGTACCTGGAAGGAGTCCGACCGGGTCACAGTGGGCGACGTCGACGGATGGTTCTGGTACCCGCTGACCGGCAGCCACGCCGTCTGCCAGTTCACGACCGCGAGCACGGAGCTGGCACCCGTCGACGTCAGCCTGACGATCACCCCGTCCATCGGCTGCTCCCAGCCGGCGCACTACGTCGTGAAGCAGGGCAGGGTGTACGCCGGCTGAGCCCTCCCGTCCGGCCTACCACGGTGCTGAGCTGGAGGTCCACGTGAAGTGAGCCTTCAGCGGTTCGTACAGCTTCTCGTGCCCGCCGCCGTACAAGGGGGGAGCGGAGCAGGTACGGCAAGACCGCCACCTCGCATGAGGCGGCGGTCTGTCCGGCCACGCTGCTGCTCTGGGCGGGATCCGTTGGAAGGCGCATCCCTAGCCGCAGGTCAGCGTCGGCACCGCCCAGTCACCGTGGTCGTTGCCGTTGCCATCGCCGGCGTCGCCGACCCTGAGGTCGACCACCTGGGCGCCGGTGACGTCGACGTCGATCGACACCGCGGCCTGTTTGCCACGGATCGTCGGCGTGGTCACCAGGGTCTTGCCGTCAGCGATCACGGAGAACGTCACCGTTCCCGCACCACCCGTCTCGTCGTCGACGCCGACGTCCGCCGTCAACCGTGAGCAGTTTCCGGCGAGGTAGAGCTCGACGTCGCTGACCGAGTTGGTGCCCAGGCCCTTGGTGTAGGCGGTGCCGGCGATACTGATCGGACGGCCGTCCCCGGCCGCCTGCTCGCCGACGCTGCTGTCCCGCTCGACCGGGCCCCACCCGTTGGTGGACGACAGGAACGGCAGGTCACTCACCGCGCTCTTGCCGGCCGACGGTGCCGGCGGGATCCCGCCGACGATGCGCTCGTCTGTGCCGACAGCCTGCCGTCCGTCCTGCACGTAATGCACCGTGGTGGTGAGTGCCGAGGCGGATGGCAGCTTCCCGGCCGGCGGCTGGACCTTCCAGGTGAAGGTGGCCGATTGGCCGGGTTGCAGGCGATCCACCGACGTGGGGCCGGTGGCGCTCACGCTCCAGCCGTCGGGCGCGGAGAGCGAGGCGGTCAGCCGGGACGCGGACGGCCCGTCCTTGGGCACGCGGATCGTCGCCTGGGCCGTGAAGGCCTGTTCCGGCTGAGCGGTGTCCGGGACCTTCAGGGTGACATCTGCACCCGGACGCTTCGGCATCGCGTATGTCCGGGGGTCGTAGCGGGGGCTGTCGTTCTGCGCGACGCGCAGGGAGGAGGCGTAGCTGCCGTAGTCGGTGAGCGAGACCTTGCCGAGGCCGCCGGTGCTGCCGTCCAGGTTCCACACGGCAATGGCGATGCTGTTGCGGCCGTTGGGGTTCAGGATTCCGTTGGGGACCGGGAAGGTGTGCTGGGGGCCGAGATAGTTGACGTAGTTGCCGACCTGCCAGCCGTTCACGAAGATCGTGGCGCGGTATTTGCGTGACGGGTCGTCGGTGAACGTCAGGCCGAGCGAAGTGTCCTGGCCGCGGGGCAGGTCCAGGTCGGCGTCTGTGCGGTACCAGGAGACCCCGGGTCGGTTGTCGGTCGTGGGCAGGGACACCCGGCTCCAGGCGGCGTCCGGGTAGCCCGGCAGGGACCAGCCGGCCCGCTCGCCGTAGAGGCCGCCCGTCGAGAGCGGGCCGCGCACCGTGTCCTTGAGGTCCTCGCCGCCCCGTACGCCCTGCAGCCGCCAGGTGACCGAGGTCAGCGGCGCCCCGACGAGGGAGGCGCTGGTCAGGCCGCGCGCGGTCTTGTTGCCGTTGGTCGAGTTGTAGTCCTCCTCGTGCCCCATGTTCACGGTGAGCACGGAGATGATGTTGTCGCCCTTGGACTTGACCGCACCGGCCGGGAAGGTGAAGTCGGCGCTGCCTGTGGTGGAGCTGCCCAGGAAGGTGCCGTTCAGCCAGGCGGAGAACGCCTGGGCGTCTCCGCCGGAGTCGGAGACCAGGTGGATGCCGGTCTCCTTGCCGGTGGCACGGAAGCGGCCGCGGTACCAGGTGTTGCCGGTGTGGAAGCCGTAGTCGTCCGCGTAGAGCACCGGCGGGGAGTTGACGCCGGAGACGCTGTTGGTGGTGGTCTTGTCGGCCACCTGCCAGGTGGAGTCGTCGAAACCGGGCGCCGCTTCGGGGGACTCCTCGGCGTGCTTCCAGTTCGTCAGCGTCGGCAGGTCTACCGGGGCGGCCACCGGGATCTTGCCGGTGAGGCTTCCGGTGTCGGAGGCCCGGGTGTCCAAGGCCTTGCCGTTCCAGGTGACTTGGTCGGCGGAGGTGAACACCTCGATGTTCTTGTCATCGGCGTTGTCGCCGGTGAGCGCCACGGTGTGGCCGTCGTTCAGGCTGGTCGCCGTCCGCAGCAGGTGGGTGCCGCGCACGAGTACCGGGCCGCTCGCCGTGTCCTGACGCCAGAAGGTCTTTGCCGTGGGCTTGTCACCGACGAGCAGCAGCAGGGGGCGCTTTCCGTCGCCGTTGATGCTGATGCGGATCAGGCCCTTGTGGGTGTAGTTCAGCCGCAGGTCGCCGGTGGCCGCGTCCCAGGTGGTCGTGGCCGTGCCGCCGCTGGTGGTCACGGTGGGTTTGGAGGTGTAGCGAAGGACGGTCTCGCCGTCGCTGCCCGGATCGCCGTAGAGCACGCCGACGTCCCGGTTGCCGATGGTCGCGCTCGTCATGATCTCCGAGGTCGAGTACTGCAACTGCGCGTCACCGAGCCGGTAGTCGGCGACGATCACGTGCGAGTCGCGGCCGTCGAGCGTGATCGCGGTGTCCGGCTGCTGCGGGACGACGGGGTAGGTCGGCTCCGCGGCGGCGCTGCCGGTCGGCACGTCGATGGCGTCGACGGCCACGTAGTTGTCCGTGGATGCGGAGCTGTGGTTCCCGTTGACGACGATCTTCAGCGTGTGCGCGCCGGGCGTCAGGCCGGTCTTCTGGAAGACCACCGCCTGGCTCTCGCTGCCGGAGTCGTCGACCGTGGCCTCCTTGGTGCCGTCGACGTAGACGTCGGCGTAGCCGTGGTTGTTGGTCTTCGAGCCGATCCAGCGGATCGCGGTGCCGTCGAAGGGGACGGTGAGCGAGTCGCCGGCCTTGTTGGAGAACGACTCGGTGTGTTTGTAGTCGCCGCCGGTGTAGCTCGTGTCGGCCACGTGCGACCACGAACCGGTGTACTGCAGCGTGGAGTCGGGGTCGTCCCAGGTGTAGGTGGTGTCGGCGGAGGGCTGGGCGTTGAAGTCCAGCGAGATGTGGGTCTTGTCGACCGCCGTGGACGTGGAGTTGCCGTGCCGCAGGACGTGGAACTGTGTCTTGGTGTCGGGGTTCATCCGGGCGGTGTCGACGATCGCGGAGTCGTCCGGCGGCGTGGTTCTGATCGCCTCGGTCTTGGTCAGCGGGGCGAGGGACTGTGTGAAGTACCCGATGAGCTTGTCCTCGTCGTACTTCGGGTCGAGCTGACGGTTCTCGCGGATCGCGGCCCCGTAGTCGTACGACGTGTAGTTCTCCGGCATGCCCAACCAGCCCCAGTTGGTGCCGCCATAGGTCATGTAGAAGCTCTGCGCGGTCGCGCCGACGGCTATGTTCTGTTTGTAGAACACGTTGGCGAACTGATCGTTGATCAGCTGGGCGCATTTGTCGTAGCCCGGTCCGCCCCAGGGGTCGAAGGCGCCGCCCTGGAACTCCGGTGAGTACAGCGGCTTGCCGGCCGGGTGGTCGTAGCTGATGTCGGGGACACCGTTCCACTTCGAGGGGTTCGAGCAGTTGAAGCCCTGGGGATACGAGTCCGGGCCGTCGACGTCCAGAGCGCCGGTACCGGAGTTGAAGGTGCCGTTGTTGTTGCCGGTCAGCGGCACCGTGATGCCGTCCGCACGGGCCTTGTCCTCCAGGTGCTTCATGTACGAGCGGCCCGCGGCCGAGCCGTTGTAGTACTCGTTCTCGACCTGGTACGCGATGACCGACCCGGTGCCATTGGTCAGTTGGTGGCGGGCGACTATCCGGTCGATCTGCGTCAGCCACTCATCCGCGTACTTCAAGAACCGCGGGTCGTCACTGCGGTTGTGCCCGGCCTTGGTGGTCATCCAGCCGGGCAGACCGCCGCTGTCGACCTCCGCGTTGATGTACGGCGCCGGGCGCGCGATGACGTAGAGCCCGGCCTCCTGGGCCATGTCGAGCAGCTTGTCGACGTCACGCACCCCGCTGAAGTCGTACACACCCGGCTTCGGCGAGTGGTATCCCCAGTCGAAGTACAGCGAGGTGGAGTTGAACCCTGCGGCCTTCATCTTCTGGAAGATGTCTCGCCACAGGTCCGGACTCGGGAGCCGGAAGTAGTGGAACTCGCCGGACCACAGGTAGGTGCGCTTACCGTCGACGAGGAACGAGTAGCCGTCGAGACTCACCGTGTGCGCACCCGGACTGGCGGCAGGCGCGGCGGCGGGTTCCTGCCCGCCGACGTCCCGCGCCGCAGCGGGTGTCGTCATGCCCGTGGCCATGGCGATGGTCGCGGCCGTCGAGAGCACCGCCCTCCACCACCGACGGCGACCGGGTCTCGCAACCTCTGAACCGAACCGATTACCCCGCACTGCGGCCTCCATACCGCCTGAGCAATCAGAGTCAAACAGACTCAGGCAAAGCCGAACAGTAAAGCCGCACAAGGCTCAACACAATGGGGCGGGAGAACACGGCTGTTGTGGCACGGGCGGCCTGGAAGTTGTACGGCACGGTCGGGCCCGCCGACCAGCCCGAACGGCCGTCAAATCCGTCATCAAACGAGAGGGGCGTCTTCCTCCACCTGACCGCTTCGCCCGACGTGATCCGGACACAGCTCGCCGAGCCACGCCCACCATGCACCGCCGCTCGCAGGCACCACGACTCTTCTGGCCGCCTGCCGCTCATCCTTCGCCGCGTCCGCGGCATATGGGTCGCGTCCCGCGACGTGGTGTAGGGATGCGGAGTCGCGAACTCCGCATCCCTACACCACGTCGCGGGACGCGACCCGTGGTCGGGACTGAAGAAGGTTCGGCGCCGTAGAAGACGGCACCGAACCTGGTATGCGAAGCGCTGCTCGTGTGAGTCGAAGCGACCGCCTCGGCGTGCCGCCTGTCGTCGGGTCCCAGACAGCGGGGCGGCAAGGCTCGCAGCCGGCCGGGCCATTTCCCGCCAGAGCCCGAAAACCGGCCCGGTATCGTCAGTGCCGCAGCGCCCGCTATCTTTGATCTTTCGCAGTTCTCCGCCCTTCAGAGCGGGCGCGAAGCGCATCTCAACCTGCTCTGACCCGCGCCGGGGGCACGCGTCCGCACTGTTGACCTCAACTGACGGGGCGCTGCTGGTGCTCGATGTACTGCTTGACCACGGTCAGGGGCGCTCCGCCGCATGATCCGGAGTAATACCAGACCAGAAGTGTCCGCCCCACAGGTACCGGCGGACATGCGCGTCGCACTCCTTGCGTAGCAGCCGGGCGGATACGCCTTTGAGGAAGTTGACCAGTTTCGAGAGCTGGACCTTGTTGTATACCTCGCACATGATCTCCTCACACCTGGCGTGCATGGCGTCGGTGAAGGCGCTGCGCCGGTACTTCGTGACGAACACCAAGTACACATGCCGGTTGTAGACGACGTGACGGCCGGTGCGTACATCGGGGTTGGATTCCACCGCGGTGACCTGAACCAGTGGCATAGTGACCTCGTGGGCGATCAACTCGCATGGGAGAAGCGGCAGTTCGGGCATCGCGCCCGCCTGTACGCGACGCCTGCGCAAGATGCGCTCATGGATGCGCAGGCCCACGCGGCCCGTGCCATGTGGAACCAGCTCCACGACCTGTGGACGATGACACCCAGATGCCAACAGTCTCTCGCCCGCATGGACCAGGCGCTCCGCCAGGCCCGCAAGGAGATCGACTGGTACTCGATCCTTCCCGCGCAGGCCGCTCAGGCCGTCCTCAAGACGTATGTCCAGTCTTGGAAGAACTGCTGGGACGGCCGCGCCGAGGAACCCCGCTTCAAGGCCCGCATCCGGTCGCCGATGTCCCTGGACATCCCGCAGGGACGGGACCTGCACATCAAGCGAGTCCACCGACGCTGGGGCATGGTCAACATTCCGAAGGTCGGCCGGGTCCGCTTCCGCTGGACCAAAGACCTCCCGGTCGGCAGGCGCGCCAACACCGACAACCGGATCACCGGGGCCCGGCTCGTCAAGGACGCACTCGGCTGGCACATCGCCTTCCGCATCCAGACCCTGGAGCCCAGGCCGAAGTCCCACCCGGGGCCGGAAGTCGGTATCGATGCTGGAGTGAACCTGCCCCTAGCGCTCTCCGACGGCAACCATCAGGATCACGGGCGTCCGCCCCGGCTCCCGGACAACACCTCCGACCGGGACAAGTGGCTGAACCTGGACGAGAAGGCCAAGCTGCTCCGGCTGGAGCGCCGGGCCGCGCACCGCAAGAGCTTCCGCAAGCCGAGGGAGCGCGGCTCCAACCGGCTCAAGCACATCTACGACCAGATCAAACAGCTCCGTGCAAGAGCCACGCGCCGAGCCACCGACTGGCAGCACCAGACGACCACCACCATCGCCCGCACCTATGGCACCGTCGTGGTCGAACAGCTCGACATCACGAACATGGTCAAGTCCGCTCGGGGCACCGTCGAGGAACCGGGAAGGAACGTCGCGCAGAAGGCCGGACTCAACCGCGCCATCGCCCAAGAGGCGTGGGGCCGGACGGTCACGATGCTGACGTACAAGACCGCTCGGTACGGCGGCACCCTGCACAAGGTCCCGGCCCCGAACACCTCCCTGCGCTGCTCCGACTGCGGCTTCATCACGCCCGGCAGCCGGGAGGATCAGACCACGTTCGTATGCAAGAACCCGGGCTGCGGCTTCGCGGCGAACGCCGACTGGAACGCAGCCCGGAACATCTTGCACCTGTACCGGACCGGCCACACCGTGGCGATCCCGGCTGCTGGAAGAGCAGTCGTCAGGCGCGCACGTCACGTCAAGCCACCCACCGCAAGGTAGGGCGGAATCTCCTTCCTGAGCTTGCGAAGGCGGGAGAGCGCTTCAATGTCCGAATCCGTACGCGAACAGGTGGTCGGCGCCCGACGAGCCCGTCACCGGCAGCGTGATCGATGCCACCTGCTTGGACGGATCCAGCGGGATCTTCGTGGCGAAGGCATAGGTTTTGACGTTGTTCCGGCCTCCGCTCCCGGTGTTGCGGTAGGCGGTCGTGACGGCCGTCGTGTCGCCGGGGAGTGGCTGGCTGGACCCGCCGTTGAGCGTCCAGTCCGAGAAGCCGATCGTCGCCTTCGTGGAGGTGCCGTCGGTGTAGGTGACGGTGACCGTGCCGGAGACGCCGCTGCCGTCGGTCGGGGCGTTGGTCGCCGCGCCCAGCAGGCCCAGCGATGCGCCCGATGTGCCGGCCGGCATGCGGATGGTCTGTCCGGCCATCTCCAGGTTGTCCAGTTGCCCGGACGTCACCGTCGGCCAGGTGTAGGAGATGCCGTCGGCGGTGACGGTGGATCCGCTAGTGACGCCGGCCGCCGACAGTGCGTTCTGCGAGAACGCCCAGCCGTCGTTGTCGAATCCGCCCGAGAAGTCGGTTCCGTCGGGGTAGATGCCCTCGTTGGTGTTGTACGGCCACAGTGCACCGGCCTTGGCGACGGCCACGCGGAGGGTTGCCCCGGTCAGTGCCGCGCCGGTGCTGTGGTCGGTGAGGGTGAAGGTGACGGGGAACGTCCCCTCGTCCGTGCCTGCCGTCACGTGGACCTTGGCCTCTGCACGGTCTGAAGCGGGCACCGTCAGTGAGCCGGACGTCGTGTCCAGTGTGATGCCGGAGGGCGCCGTCGCCTTCCAGTCGACGGTGACGGCCTCGCTGCCGAGGTTGGTCAGGTCGAGGGTGCCGTCATCGGATGTGCCCGGCTGGAGTACCAGGCCGTCGCTGGAAGGACCGGTGGCGGCCAGCACCCGGCCGCCGCCCGTGGTGTCCGACGGCGGCGCCGCCGACGGGTCGGACGCCCAGGAGGTGTTGGGCTGGGTGCCGAGCGTGAAGTCGATCGTGCCCGCGCCCTTGAACTGCTGGTAGGTCAGCCAGGAGGTGTTCCACTCCTTGCCCTTGACCTGCAGCGACTGCACGTAGGGCGCGTCGGGCGCGGCCTGCGGCGCGTTGATTCGCACCGTCCTGCCGCCTGGGAGGGTCACTTGGGCCGATGGGAAGGCCGGGCTGCCGAGTGCCAGGGTGTCCGTGCCCGGGGTCTCCGGGTACATGCCGAGTTCGGAGAAGACGTACCAGGAGCTCATCGCGCCGAGGTCGTCGTTGCCGAACGAGCCGACCGGAGCGTTGAAGTACAGCTTCTGCTGGGCGTTGCGGACGGCCGCCTGGGTCTTCCACGGCTGGCCTGTGTAGTCGTACTCCCAGGGGATTTCAACGCTGGGCTCGTTGCTCAGGTCGGCGTCGGTGTTGCCGGGGTCGGTGATGTTGTCCAGCAGGCTGTCCAGGTAGGACGAGTACGCCTTGGCGCCGCCGCGGGCCTGGATGAGCTGCTGCAGATTGAACGGGACCATCGGCGTGTACTGGGCGGAGGTGCCCTCCACGAAGCCGTTGGAGGTGCCGGGGGTGAAGCCGCTCGCGAACTGGCCGTCCTTGTTCTTGGCCTGCAGATAGCCGGTCTGCGGGTTGAAGACGTTCATCCAGTCCTGGGCGCGGGTGGCGAACTTCTTGTAGACGTCCGTCTTGCCGAGCGACTTCGCGAGGGCTGCGACGGCGTAGTCGGCCGAGTCGTACTCCAGTTGCGTGGAGACCGGGCCGTAGAAGTTGCAGCAGCCGTAGTCGTTCTCGTCCAGCGGGAGATAGCCCTTCGCGTCCCGCACGGACTCGCCGGGGCGGTCGTTGTTCGGGACGGTGGCCTCGTGCTGGAGGGCGGCAAGGGCCTTGTCCGTGTCGAAGTTCGTCGCGCCGAAGGCGTACGCGTCGGCGATGATGCCGGCGGCCGGGTCACCGACCATCACATAGCTCTCGCCGTTGTTCGAGGCCCACTTGGGCAGCAGGCCGGTCTGGTCGTAGCCGTTGAGCATCGAGGTGACGACGTCGCCGGCGACCCTGGGTTCGACCATGGCCATCAGCTGGGTCTGGGAGCGGTAGGTGTCCCAGCCTGAGTAGTTGGCGTACTGGGCCTTCTGCCCCTTGGTCAGCTTGTGGATCTGGTTGTCCATGCCCATGTACTGGCCGTTGTCGTCCGAGAGGACGTTCGGGTGCAGCAGCGCGTGGTAGAGCGCGGTGTAGAACTGCACCTGCTGGTCCGAGGTGCCGCCGCCGATCTGAAGTCTGTTCAGGACCGCGTTCCAGGCGTCGTGGTTGGCTTGCTCGACGGCGGCGATGTTCCAGGTCCTGATCTCGTTGGTGAGGTTGTCCGCCGCGCCTGTGTCGTTCGTGTACGAGATGCCGACCTTCGCGCTCACCGTGGGGTTCGAGGACGTGTCGAAGGTCAGGTACATGCCGTTCGCGCCGGTCGTGGGAGGCTGGGCGGCCTTGGCCGCGGCGGGTGACCGGGGTGCGGCGCTGGCGCTCGGTGCCGGGGAGGTGGCTCCGGAGGCCTTGTCGCCGCTTCCGTGGATCGTTGGGGCGGGTCTCGCCGGGACGGTGAAGTGCTTCTCCTTCAGGGGCGCCGACTTGGACGGCTGCGGGGTCTGCTGGACCTTGCCCGCCTTCAGCGATGTCGCATTCGGATTGATGGTGCCGCCGACCCAGGTGCCGCTCGCGGTGAACGGCTGGTCGAACTTGACGTCGAAGTGCAGCGTGTACCTGTTGCTCGCGCCGCAGAAGTGACCGCTGTCGATCGCGCCGCTGATCTCGTGGTCGTTCACCACCTGGACGCGCGTTCCGTCGACCTGCGTGGCACCGCCGCTGAGCTTGAACAGCAGGTTCGCCTGCTGGCCGGCGGGGAAGGTGAAGCGGCCCAGACCGGCGCGGGTGGTGTCGGTCAGCTCGGTCTTGACGCCGTTCGCGTCCGTGACCTTGTAGGACCCGATGCCCGCCTGCTCGTCGTGGTGGCTGAAGCCGACAGATGCGTCGCCGAGTTTGCCCGACAGCGCGCCGGTCACCGGCAGGATGGGCAGGTCACCCGCGACGGGGCAGCCGGGTCCCGATACGTGGGTGAGGCTGAAGCCGGAGATCTTGTTGTCGTTGTACTCGTAGCCGCCGCCGTCGGGGCGGTGGGGCGTCGTGTCGGGACCCCACTGCACCATGCCGGCCGGCATGTCGGGGCCGGGGAAGGTGTCCACGGCACCGGACGTGCCGATGAGGGGGTTGACGAGGGACGCAGGGTCCGTCACGACGCCCGGCGTCGCGGTGCTCACGGCATAGGCGCTGGCCGTTGTCGGGAGCGAGAGGACGGCCATGCCCAAAACACAGGCCACGGCCAGGCGTTGGCGGAATCTCTTGCGGTCACGTGGCGCAGCTGAACGTCGGGGTCTCACCATCGGTTGCCTCCGCAGCAGTTCGTGCCTCGCACAACAGGTGCCGGCGCGCCGAAGACCCTGGAGCGTCGGCGGCAGGCAACGGTTCCGGACGCCCTCCGGCGGCCTGACAACGTTGCCATCCACGAGTGTCGAGTGAAACGCGTGCGCTTGCAGCATGTCAACGAGGCCAACGAGACTTTCTGAACGCAAAGTTCACAGATGGGCAGGTGCAGCGCCACCACCCCGGGCCCGCGCGCCGCCGGAACGACGAACGACCCGGCACCCAGACGGACCAGCCCCCGCAAACGGCCTCGTGGAGCCCAAGGTCGCGGGCAGTCCCCACCACCCACGCAACACCAGCCACGAACCCGCGCTGAACCGTCAGAAAGCTTGTGGGAGTTACCGTCCCCAGGCACGGACGGCTGCCGCACCACCGCACGTGCGCCCCGCCCGAGACGCACCCCGACCCACCACGACGGTGCGTCATTCACAGGCGCCCGCCGCCCCCACCCTCGCTCGCACCGGGATGCTCACTCCTTCGCAAACGCGTCGGGCCAGGGCACTGCGCCGTAGCTCCAATGCGGCGATCGCATCCCATCAGGGTCGGTGAAGCACAACTGGGCGCCGGGATGCAGTCGTTCCCTGCCGACGATCAACCGCATGCCCTTCGGCCAGTCCCTGAATACGCCTCCGGCGAGGCGGCGGCGGGAACCTTGAGGACGGCTCGATGGATGGCGTCGGTGATGGTCATGCCGCCCGAGCAGGACAGCCACCGGCCACGCTTCGTCAGCCAGGCTGTGGACTCATGGATGCCGCCACCGGAATCACACCCGGCCTGCGGGGGTATCCGCCTGGCGGTGTGTGTGTCGCCCGAATCCCAGCAGTGGTCATACGAATTGACGGTCTGCCACTCAGCGACGGCACCCCATCCCCCTGTCTGACGGCCGACCCCCAGGCCCGGAACGTCGAGCACCGCGCTGTGGGTCGTGCACTCCGGCGAAGTGTCGTACACCGTCCCAGGGCGTGGGGAATCCTGCCCCGCAGGCGCCCGGACCTCGCTCTGACGCCGGGCAGGGGCGACGGGTCCACCAAGATGGTGGTCGTGGCGGACCGCGACGCATCGGACAGACGACGCCGGGCGGTTGAGGCCGCAGAAACGGGGCGTGTCCTTAGAGATCGTCTCAACTGGCCTGGTCACTAGGCTGGGTGTCGTGCACGTTTTGTCGTCCCGCTTTTCGCGGCGGGGGCCCTGCTGGTGCCGGCTGCCACGGCGTCGGCTGCGGCAGCTCCGAGCGGCAGCACGGGAAGGGCCGTCGCGAAGAGCCCAACCGAAGCCGTGTGGTGCACGTTCCAGGGTGAGAAACCGTTCCAGGTCACCCATAAGGCTCGCTGTACGCCCAGGGTCATTGCGTGATTGGGATTGGTCCGGTTCGCCGGTCTCGTGAGTGACGTGGCGTCATGTCCGTTGTGGGGCTGCCCGGAGAGCAGAACAGGCAGGGTGCTGGTGATCATGTGGAGCGCAGCACAGGTACGTCCCCGCCGGCGTCGGGCAGCCCGGCAAGAACCACGTTGACAGCAACACGGCGGCTCGCGATCTACCGCACGGCACGCAGGAAGGCGCGGCGGGCGGTGACGAGCGCGCGCCACCGTGTGCGGGTGGCGTGTTCGTTGTCGAGCCAGTGCGGCACTGTGTGGCCGGCGGGGAGCGGAAGGCCGGCGGCGGGGCCGAGCCCGCGGTCAGGCCGCCGACGGCTGGCTGGAGGGGGCCGCCTGGTCGGCGGGCTGGTCCAGCTGCTGCTGGCGGCGGCGCTGTTCGTTGCGGTGGTCCTCGATACGCTGGGGGAACAGCTTCAGCGCATCGCGATGCGGTGCGCATCGCCGGGGTTCACCGTGATGCGCACCGGCACGGCGGCCGGGGAGTGAACGTCATCGCCAGCGCGCGCGATGACGATCATCGTGCTGCGCCTCGGTGCGCACGATGCGCTTCACCGCTACGCGCGGTGCGCACCGCGACGTTCGGATCATCCCCGGCGCCCTCGGATGCACGCGGACCGGCACGGGTTCGGCCAGCCGCCGGGGTACTGCCGTGGCCGACCTCCACACCGACGACGGCTTCCGGGCCCGCTGCGCATCAAGCGCGTCCGCTGCGCGCCCTGCGGCGTCTACGAGTTGACGTTGCCGGGAGGCGGGCGGGCCACCTGGCAGTACGGCCCGGAGATACGTCCCGGCGTCCCGCACGTCATCTGCCGACGGATCGGCGGTCACTCCATCCCCACCGTCCCGTGACAACGGGACCGGCGATGCCGCTGCAGCGGCATGGTCGAACTGAGCCTGCCTCCCCACCGGTTCGACCACCATCAAGAAAGGTCGAAAGCCGGTGAGGGAAGGGGCTGACTGGAATCTCTCTCCTGTACCCCGTATTCCACATTTACGGTCTGGTGTCACTCAGGGCCCTCCGGCCCACTCAGTGACAAGGAGTCCGTTTCATGCGATTAAGAACCATGGCGGGTGCATTCGCCGTCGCCATAGCGTTGGTAGCCACCAGCTCTCAGACGGCGCTGGCGGACCCGTCGCCGAATCCGGGACCACCAGAGATCACGGTGACCGCTCAGGACGTGTCCCCTGAGACAGTAGTGGAGTGCGATTTCTACGCGTCGAAGCCCATCCACAGCGGTGACCGGATGACGGGTACCGGCGGCATCGCGACGTGCTCGGGCGGGCCCGCGGCCTGCACCAGCGAAGTGGACCTCGAGGTCTACAACGATTTCTCGAACCGGTGGATGACAACCGCGACCAAGAGCCAGCACAAGTGCGCGCCGCCGCTGCGGTCAGCGACCGCGGCGGCGGACTGCATCCACCACTCCGGTGACGCAACCCATGCCCTCCGCACCAGCACGCTCGGGACCGTCGTGAGCTCGAGTGGCCACACGGCCTCGGGCACGGCGTACAGCGACGTCCTGTACTTGGCCTGCGAGTAGTGGGAAGTTGGAGGGCCTGGGGCGCTCGGACCACAGGCCCTCCATTCTCCTCAAGGAGATCGATCATGGCTTCGGACCACGACACGATGTGGCGTCGGTGCGCGTACCTCGGCCGCGTCCTGCTGCCGCTAGTGGACCAGGAACCATGGCGTCAGACTCGTCGCCACGAGCATCTTCGGGCCTGGGGCATCGATACGACGGTGGGAGAACGGCTGATCGAGGTCTTCGCCGCCCTGGCCGCCCATGCTGTCGCGGTGGACGCTTCCGCATCCGCAGCAGAATTCGACACCCTGGCCCTCAGCACCGTGGCAGACGCGGCGACCGGCAAGCAGGACTTCGAACTGCTCGCCGGACTCCCAGACACCTTCGCCGACGACCGCGACGAAATGGCTGTCAAAGTCTTCCGTCTGTACGCCTACAAGGGCGATCAGACCAGCCTCCAGCTATTCCGACTGAGCAGCGAAGTGCGCCATGCACTGACCGTCCTTGCCCAACGCTTGCCGATAACTTCACCTACGTGCGGAGACGTCCTCCGTCAGGCGGCCGAGGCTGGCCTGCCTCACTGATTACAACAATTGACTCTGTCCACTTCGCGTTGCCTTCGGCGGTAAGTCCGGTCCACGCATGCCTGCCTTCTCTCGGTTGACGGAGATACTCAAGGAGTTCGTCGCCTCCTGACCGTATGCATGGGGTGGCTCATCGGCTGCGCCGTGCTGGTGGGTTGGCGGGACTGTTGGGGCCATCGCTTGTCCGCTGTGGTCACGGATCTGGCATCATCCGGTCGTTGTGTGGGGGAGAGAGGGCGACGGCCCGGGTGAGGTAGTCGAGTGCGGCGGCCAGGCGGAGCCGGCCCTCTTCTGACTCCTGGCCGACCCAGGTGGCCGCGTCGAGGTTGGCCGCGGCGTAGCCGATGAGGTGGCGCTCGTATCCGCCGCTGTTCTGCTCGGCGTGGCGCAGGATCGTGAGCGGGACGGGAGCTGTCGGCCGGACAGGGGTGGGCAGGCAGGGCATTGCGTGATTGGGATTGGTCCGGTTCGCCGGTCTCGTGAGTGACGTGGCGTCATGTCCGTTGTGGGGCTGCCCGGAGAGCAGAACAGGCACGGTGCTGGTGATCATGTGGTTGTCGAGACCCATGAGAACCGAGCGAGACCGTACCTGCCCGAACATCATCGCCCATCCCTTCCGCACTGGAGCAACTGGGCTCCCCGACGGATCCCCTCGCCTCAAGCGACGTCGCTGACCTGCAGCGTTTCCTGATCACGGTCGCCGATCCCCGCGATGCGCGAGGACTGCGGTATCCGGCCCTCGCCTTGCTGTGCGCAGCCGTCTCGGCGGTGCTGACCGGGGCACGCTCACTCATCGCGATCAGCGAGTGGATCACGGATGCCCCGCAGCAGGTACTGGGCGTCCTCGGCTTCGCGGCCGACCCGCTCACCGGTCTGCGGCCGGTGCCGCACGCCGCAACCGTCCGCCCTCTGCTGCAGCGTGTGGACGGTGACGCGCTGGACGCAGGATCAGCGCGTATCTGCAGGCCAGAACGCCGTCCCCGGCCGATCCGGCGGCGGAGAAAGGGCCGGTGCGACGGGTGATCGCCGTCGACGGCAAGGTGGTCCGCGGATCGCGGACCTCAACGGCCGCGGCCATCCATCTGCTGGCAGCGATGGATCACCACGGCGTGGTCCTGGCCCAGCGGCAGGTCGCTTCCAAGAGCAACGAGATCCCTTCCTTCACACCCCTGCTGGACGGTCTTGAGCTGGAGAACACGGTGGTGACCGCCGACGCCCTGCACACCCAGCACAACCACGGGGCCTATCTGGCCGGCCGCGGCGCGCACTACGTGGCCGTCGTGAAGAAGAACCATCCGGGCCTGTATGCCCAGGTCAGGAAGCTGCCCTGGCAGGACATCCCGCTCGGGCACCGCACTCGCGACCACGCCCATCACCGCGACGAGATCCGCCGGCTCAAGGTCGCCGCGTTCAGCCACCTCGACTACCCAGGCGCCCGCCAGGCGATCCAAGTCGTACGGTGGCGACGCGACTTGAGCACCGGGAAGCTGACCATCGAGCGCCTCTACCTGATCACCAGCCTGAGCGTCTTCGACGCCACCTGCACCGAACTCGCCACCTCGATCAGAGGCCACTGGGGCATCGAGAACCTCCTGCACCACGTCCGGGACCGCACGTTCCGCGAGGACGACTCCAAAGTCCGCACCGGCACCCTGCCCCGCACCATGGCCTCACTGCGCAACCTCGCCGTCAGCGTCTTCCGCCAGGACGGCCAGACCAACATAGCCGCCGCCCTCCGCCACACCGGCCGCGACTACCACCGGCCCCTACGAGCCCTCGGCCTCATGTGACGAACCCGGACAGATCCCGATCATGCAATGACCCTGGCTGTACGCCCAGGGCCATTACACGGGCTGCTCAACTCCGGCACCCGACAAATGCCGGGTCCAGGTCGATCTTCAGCAATACGAGTACGGCGGGTACTGGCGCGCGGTGAAGCACAAGGACAGCGGGTGAGCGAACTGCAGCGGGCGCTGCACCACTCCGCCGCTCACGTGCGTGCATGATGGAGAGAAGGAGACGTACAACACTCAGGTGACCCTTCAGGGCGAGTACCACGGACGCTTCAGCGAACCCGGAATCTCAGACACGGGCAACACCGTGATCGACTGCTGAAGTCCGTTCACCCGTGACGGCCTGCCGGATTGATTCGGTAGGCCGTTTTCGGCTTCGGTCGCACAGACGAAAGTGAGACAGCAGCATGCATGTTCATTTTGAAGCAGTAGACCCAGAGAGAATGATCAGGTTCTGGGGCGGCATCCCGGGTTGGGGTGGGTACAGCGTCGGCGAAGCGGAATCTCCGGCTGTGCTACCGGTCGTCACCGTCCTTGTCGGAACGATCGCCGAACAGGTTCAGACGCTGATCGCCAAGGGCGCCTCTCTCGTGGAACCTCACGATTGCATGCACGCCCTCATGACTGATCCGGAAGGCAACAGGTTTATGGTGGTGCTCGACCCCGATCACGAAGCCCCGGCTGCCGGTTGTTCTCACCGCCTGGGTCGATGAAGCGGCGTTTGCCGAGGCCGAGCCGGGTCAGGTGTCGGCTGACAGTTCGCCGGTTGATCACAAAACCGATACTCACAAGTTCGTCGGTGATCCGTTGCGCGGACCACTTGTGCTCGCGGCGCCAGGACTCGAACTGCTCGATGACCCATGCTGGAGTCGCGTTCGGACTCCGGTGCGTGGGACGTGTCTGGCACCGCTTCACGAGCCGCCTACGGCCCTCGACGCTCAGGGCGCATTCGCGTGGGGCACTCGTCGTCCTCTCGAAGTCAGACGACGGCAGGCGCGATACCTGTCGTGCGCGCCTGCCGCATTGCGGCCTTTCAGTCCAGCGGTGCGACGCGGATACGGTTCCCGTCAGGATCGGCTGCGAGGAAGGTCAGCCCGAACCCAGCATCATGAGGCTCGCGCAGGATCGTGACCCCCTTGGAATTCCACTGCTCAAAGGTCGCGTTGAGCTCGTCGGGTCCACCGTCGATGGCCAGGCAGACCTCACTGGTGCGCGGGACGTCCGGTGACAGATCCTCGAACTGGCCAGACCACACAGCGAGGTCAGCGCCTGGCCCGAGGTCGAAGGTGATGTATCCCGAAGTCTCGGACGAGGGGCTCATGCCGAGGATGTCGCCGTAGAAACGAGCTGCGGCGGGAGCGTCGTTCACGTAGACGATGGACACGACGGATGCGGTCATGGTTGTTCCTTCTCACAGGTCGTAGGTACGCATCCACCAGACCGACCGTGATATGCGCCGCATCGTGTCGCAATTCCTCAAAAAATTGGTGTGCGACCCCAGACCGCTTCTTCACCCTGATGCTGCTCCTCAAATGGGTCTGCTGCACGATCGGGTGACATCTGAACTGGCTTGCTCTGTGGGGCGGGTGGGAAGGATGTCGCTTTGCCCAAGCCTTATCTGCAAGAGTTCCGCCAGGATGTCGTATGGGTCGCGAGGAACCGCGGCCCGGGCGTGACGGTCGAGCAGGTGGCCGCCGACTTCGGAGTGCACTCGATGACGCTGTGGAAATGGATGCGTCGCGCGGACATCGACGACGGGACAAAGCCCGGAACGACCAGCCAGGACAACGCGGAACTACGGGAAGCGCGTCGGCGGATCAAGCTGCAGGAGCAGGAGAACGAGGTCCTGCGCCGGGCCGCAGCCTATCTGTCGCAGGCGCATCTGCCGGAAAAGGATCTACCCGCTCGTGAAAGAGCTGGCCACGGGAGGAATTCCCGTCACGGTAACGTGCAGGGTCCTCAAGCTTGCCCGCCAGCCCTCCTACCGCTGGCTCGAACGGCCGGTGACCGATGCCGAGTTCGAGCAGGCCACACGCGCGAACGCGTTGTTCGACGCTCACCGCGAAGATCCGGAGTTCGGCTACCGATTCCTGGCCGACGAAGCCCGCAGCGCGGGATCCGGCATGGCCGACCGGACCGCGTGGCGGATCTGCCGGGACAACAACCGGTGGAGCGTGTTCGGCAAGAAGCGCGGCAGCATCAAGAAGGCCAGCCCGCCGGTGCACGATGACCTCGTCCGCCGTGACTTCACCGCGACCGGGCCGAACCGGCTGTGGCTTACCGATATCACCGAACACGCCACCGGCGAAGGCAAGTTGTATCTCTGCGCGATCAAGGACGTCTTCAGCAAGAGGATCGTCGGCTATTCGATCGACACGCGGATGAAGTGCCGCCTGGCCGTCACAGCCCTGGACAACGCTGTTGCCTGGCGTGGACACGTCGACGGGTGCATTCTGCACAGCGACCGAGGATCGCAGTTCCGGTCACGGAAGTTCGTTCGGGCGCTCGATCGGCACCGGATCGTCGGCTCGATAGGGCGGGTCGGAGCGGCAGGCGACAACGCGGCCATGGAGTCCTTCTTCAGCCTGCTGCAGAAGAATGTCCTCGACCGTCGGGCGTGGGCCACCCGCGAGGAACTGCGGATCGCGATCGTGGCCTGGATCGAGAGGACCTACCACCGGCGCCGCAGACAAGCCTCGCTCGGCCGGCTGACCCCCGTCGTCGATGACCCACACCTCGGGCCCGACCACCTGAACCAGTCGCTCGGCGATCCGCCGCCGCACCGGCGTCCATTGCCACGGCGACTGGTTGACGAACTGCTGCAGTGCCTGCATGTTCCCGTCCGGCAGCCGCTGGGCCATCGGCTGGATCGACTTGCGCCGGCCGTCCAGCATCAGCCCCCGCAGATAGCACTCGCCCTTGGCCCGCTGATCCTTGCGCGGCACCGAGGCGAACACATCAGCCACGAGCAGCCCCAACGCGGCCCGTAATCGGTTCATTTCATGCGTGTCCACACACCCAACATGCTCGTGATCAGCGCAAACGCATACACCTAACGAAGCACTACTAGGCAGTTTCGTTCTGATCATCGGATCGTTGGTTCGGGTGTGCCGCTGACTGACGCGCAGTGGGCGCGGATCAAGCCGTTACCCCCGGACCGGACACCGAAGCGGGGTGGCCGGTGGCGTGACCACCGAGAGGTGATCGACGCTCGTTTCTGGGACTCGCGCTGTGTCGGGGGTTCAGCGCGCGGAGGCCGGCGCCCGGGTGCGGAGTTCCCCGATGCCCCCCAGTTGGCGCTGTCGAATCGTCAGGGTCGGACCGGGAGGTTGGCCTCCCATCCGTCGAGAAGTCGTTCGAGTCCCAGTTCGAAACCGCGCTCGGCGCTGTCGGCCGCGTGGGGAAGTTCGGCATCACGAATGACGCGGGCGAGGAGTGGATGGCGCCCGGCTTTGACGACTTTGTCGAGGTAGGGCGCGTGGGCGTCCATCCATTCCTGATTGCCGACTCCGGAGCGTCGGACGGCTTCCTGTTGGGCGAGTTCGCCGATGGCGTAGCCGCGGACGAAGGCTTGCAGCGTATCGACGACGGTGATCATGACGTCGATGTCGAAGCCAAGGGGATCGAGGGCGGCGAGTGCGCGTTCGGTGGCATCGAGGGAGTTCGGTCCAAGTGATGGGCGCCCTGCCGCAAGGGAGGTCATCCAGGGATGCCGGTGGATGGTCGCCCGGGAGCGATAGGCCAGTGTCCGCAAGTCGCCGCGCCAGTCGCCGGTGGCGGCAGGCGGGCCGCCGTCTTCGGCCGCTACGGCGTCGACCATGAGATCGAGCAGGTCGTCTTTGGATGCCAGGTAGCGGTAGAGCGAGGCTGTGCCCGTTCCCAGTTCCTTCGCGACGCGCCGCATGGACAGTGCGTCGATGCCCTCGGCGTCGGCGATCGCGATGGCGGCGGCGGTGATCTCTGCCCGGGTGCGTGAGGGTGCGGGGCCTTTCGCGGCCCGCTCTGGCCGGTTCCAGACCACCGTGTGAGCGTCGTTCATCGGGTTTCCCTCCTCGCTACTGCGCTCACTGTTCGCAGTAGTGCTATCGTGGCGCCATTACTGCGAACACTGTACCCGAGTAGAGCATGTCCAGCCGAATGGGAAACCACCATGAAGACTCACGTCACCATCATCGGCGCCGGGCTCGGCGGCCTGACCCTCGCCAGGGTCCTGCACCTGCACGGCATCCCCGCGACCATCTACGAAGCCGAGACATCGGCGGACACCCGCACGCAGGGCGGCCAGCTCGACATCCACGAGTACAACGGGCAGCTCGCCCTCGAAGCGGCCGGCCTCACCGACGAGTTCCGCGCGGCCATCCACGAAGGCGGCGAGGCGGTGCGCGTGCTCGACCAGCACGGCGCGGTCCTGCTTGACCAGCCCGACGACGGCACGGGCGGGCGCCCCGAGGTGCTCCGCGGAGACCTGCGTCGGATCCTGATCAACTCGCTGCCCAGCGAGATGATCCAGTGGGGACACAAGGTCACCGGTGTCCGCCCCCTCGGAGACGGAAGGCACGAGCTGACGTTCGCCGACGGGCCGACCGTGACGACCAGCCTCCTCGTGGGCGCGGACGGCGCCTGGTCGAGGGTCCGGCCGCTGCTCTCCGACGCGAAGCCCGAGTACGTCGGCACGTCGTTCATCGAGACCTACCTGTACGACGCCGACCAACGCCACCCTGCAGCGGCCAAGGCCAGCGGCGACGGTTCCCTGTTTGCCGTCACGGCCGGCAAGGGGATCCTTGGCCATCGAGAGGCCCACGCCGTTCTTCACACCTACGTCGCGCTCAACAAGCCGCAGGACTGGATCGCCGCCACCCTCGCCAGTCCCGAAACGGCGGCGGCCCGGCTCGCGGCCGAATTCACCGGATGGGCGCCTGAACTCACCGCACTCATCACTGACGGGGAAACCGTCCTCGCCCCGCGCCCGATCAGCGCCCTGCCGATCGGCCACCGCTGGGACCGCGTTCCCGGAGTGACGCTGCTGGGCGACGCCGCCCACCTCATGTCACCGTTCGCCGGGGAGGGCGCCAACCTCGCCATGTTCGACGGCGCCGAACTCGGCAAAGCCATCGCCGCACACCCCGACGACATCGAAGCCGCCCTTGCGGAGTACGAGCAGGCCCTTTTCCCCCGCAGTGCCCGGTTCGCCGCCGAGTCGGACAAGAACCACCAGCTCATCTTCGGTGACAACGCCCCCGCCGGCTTGCTCAACCTGCTCACCGACCAGGAGCCGACCGAATGAGCAGGGCCCACAGATCCGCGATCGTGAGCCGCAGGCGTCGGTCTGGCCGCCCCCACGGCCAGCATCCGCACGGACAAGCCGCTGCTGACGTTGAAGCAGATCGCCGCCGCGTTCGGCGACATGCCGAGCGACCGCGCCGACTTTAGGGCGTGCGTACCGCTCCATGAGCGGACGGGGGCGTGGCGGGAGCGGGCCAGCAGCATGGGGGTGGAGGCAGCCAGGAGACCGTCAAGACGTTCGTGTCCTGCATTCTCGGCAGACTCGGGCTTCGCAACCCTGTTCGGGTTGGTCGTGTACGCCTGCCGCCGGGGGCTGGTGATCTGATGCGGTTCCGCGCAGCGGCCGGCCGTGCGGCATTGAGGTGGTCGCGTGGACGTATGGGTGAAGCGGCCGGACGGCGCCGACTACGACGCTCCGCACATGGCCAGCGCGGTTCGCGCCAGCCCGCGCAGCCAGGTGTGGGCGTGGTCGGTGTCGTAGCGCTGATGCCACGACAGGTATATCGGTGCCGGCGGCAGTTCGAGCGGGAGGGGGAGCACGACCAGGCCGAGGTCGGCGACCGCTGACCGTGTGGTGGCTTCGGGGACGCTGATCAGGAGATCGGAGCCGCGCGCGAACTCCAGCGCGGCCGCTTCCGTGGGCGCGGTCGCCACCACGCGGCGGGTGAGGCCGAGCCGCGTGAGGGCGTCGTCGAGGGCATTGCCGAGGTTTCCACGTCGAGAGACGGTGACGTGCTCAGCGGCGGCGTACCGCTTTGCGGTGACGGTGCTGACGCGGGTGAGGGGGTGCCCCTGCCTCACGACGATGACGAGGCGGGTCTCGCCCACGTTCTCGGCTCGGATGTCCGGTGCGCTCGGGCGGTTGGCGTTCGCCTCCAGGTCGACCTCACCGCGCCGCAGCTCGGGGGTGTCGATGCTCGATTCCGCGACGAAGCGCAGTCGCACGCCCGGTGCCTGTCCGCGCACGGCCGCGAGCAGTGCGGGGCCGCTCAAGGCAACCAGGGAATCGTGCCAGCGCAGTGTGAACGTGCGCTCCAGCGTTGCCAGATCGAGTTCACGGCTCGGTGCCAGCACCCCTTGGACCTGGTGCAGCAGCTCGTGCACCTGCTCCCGGACTGCGATCGCGTACGGCGTCGGGGTCATCGTGCGGCCGGTCCGTACCAGGATCTGATCTCCGGTCGTGCGCCGGATTCGGCCCAGGCTCCGGCTCATCGCGGGGGCGGTGACGTGCAGGCGTGCGGCCGCCCCGGCCACGCTGCCCTCCTCCAGCAGCGCATCGAGCGCGACCAGCAAGTTCAAATCCAATTGCATGTGAGTAATCCTAGCCGTGCCTGACATGCATTTGATGTTAATCAAGGGGCTCTATACCTTCGAGACCAGAGCGCAAGACGGAACGCCCAGCTCGGCCAGACCGGCCTCATCACCCCCTCCTCACACAGGAGTACCACCATGTCCGAAACGCATCAGACCACCGATGTCGCCGCCTCCGACGCCGACCTGCTCGCCCAGACCGCGATCGCCGTGCGCGCGGCCGGTTCGGCGCTGCACGAGCGCTTCGGCGAGGTGGCCCGCTACCAGAGCCGCCAAGAGCTGATGAGCGCGCTCGCCGCCAACGACGACGCGGCGCTCGACATCCTGCGCCCCCGCCTCACGCGCCTGCGTCCGGACGCCGGCTGGGTGGAGGACGAGCTGGACGGCGGGGCGCTGCCGCCCGGCGAATGGTGGGTCGTGGACCCGGCCGAGGGCAACGTCAACCACCTGCACGCCCTGCCGGAGTGGGCGGTGACCGCCACTCTCGTGCGTGAGAACCAGCCGGTGCTCACCGCGGTTCACCTGCCGTTGACCGGCGAGACCTACACCGCGCTCACCGGCGAGGGCGCCTACCTCGACGACCGGCCGCTGCACGTCTCCCCCACTGCGGACCTCGGCCTGAGCATCGTGGCCTCCAGCCAGGCCCGGCCGGACGAGGACGAGAAGGTCGTGCGGCGCGTCGGTTCCTCGATCACCGCGATGCTCTTCGACGCGCTCGTCGTCCGTACTTCCGTGCCCGCGACCCTGCACCTGCTGAACGTGGCCGCCGGCCGGATCGACGCCTTCTGGCAGTTCGCCGGCGCCCGCGCGGACCTGCTGCCCGGGGCGCTGCTCGTCACCGAGGCCGGCGGACGGATCTCCGACGCCCAGGGCCGCCCCTGGACCCCCAAGAGCGAGAGCTTCCTGGCTGCCGCGCCCGGCGTCCACGCCGAGGCCATATCCACGCTCTCGCGCTGACCGGGCACCACAACCTGCACGTACGGAAGGACCAGATCATCATGACCACGATCGCAGTTCTCGGAAACGGCCGCGTCGGCGGCAACCTGGCCACAGCCCTCACCCGGGCCGGGCATGAGGTGACCGTGGCGGACCGCGCGCCAGGCGCCACCGCCGCCGCTGCCCGGACAGCCCAGATCGTCATCAACGCCACCCCGGGCGCCAGCTCGCTGGACCGGCTCGTCGCCCTGCGCGAGGAACTGCGCGACAAGATCCTCGTCGACGTCTCCAACGCCACCGTCGACGGACCGGACGGACTGCCCGCCGACCTGATCTACCGCGGCTCAAGCCTCGCCGAGCAACTCCAAGAAGCGCTCCCCGACACGCGCGTCGTCAAGACGCTCAACACGATGCTCTACGCGGTGATGACCGCGCCCGCCGCGCTTACCCAGCCGCCGACCGCCTTCCTCTCCGGCCAGGACCCGCAGGCCAAGCAGGTCGCCCGCGGACTGCTCGAGGACCTCGGCTGGCACCAGGAGTGGATCACGGACCTGGGTGGGATCGAGACCGCGCGGGCTGCTGAGGCCGCGATCCTGTTCGTGCCGCACGTGATCCGATCCAGCGGATTCGCGCCCTTCGCAATCTCGATCGCTCGCTGACAGCCGGACCCGCCTCTTCATGACACATGACCGTAAGACGTGGCGAGTTGGTGGGTCCGGCCAACCACGTCACACGGCCCTCTTCTCGTCCTCGCAGGCCGGGTCAGACGCTCGGATGGGAGGCCGCCCAGCCGTGTTCGAGCAGCGCGAAGGCCTCGTCGGCGGCTCGGCGCGGGTCGGCATGTCGCAGGATGAGGCTGCGGGCCTCGAGGGAAAAACGGGCCAGGGCGGCGCAGCTGACGTCGTCCTCGGGGGCGCCGACGGCCTCGGCGATGGCCCTCGTCAGGGCCGCTTCGTGGCGGGTCCACATGCGCTGGGCGTAGTCGCGCAGCGCGGGAGTTTCCTGTACCAGGCGTGTGAAGTCGGCGAAGCGCGGGTCCGTGGTGTGGACGGCGAATTGGGTCTGTTTCAGCAGGAGGTGCTCCCGCAGCGCCTGCGGGATCGACTGGTCCGGGGGGCGCTCGCACACGGCGGCGACGAGTGCTGCTTCCAGGTCGTCGTCTTGGTCGAAGACCAGGGCTTCCTTGCCGGAGAAGTGTTTGAAGAGGGTGGTCACCGAGACGTCGGCGTAGTCGGCGACGTCCTTGACGCCGACCTGGTCGTACCCGCGTTCGAGGAAGAGCTCAAGTGCGGCGTCGGCCAGGGACTGGCGGGTCTGGGCCTTCTTGCGCTCGCGGCGCCCGGTTGGTTCGGTCACTCGCACACCGTATCTCGACGTGCATCCGCTATCAAAGTGTAGTGATTGCACTTATTAAGCGAGTGTGCTTTCTTGGTGCTGCCTGGCCTCCCGGCGGCTCATCCACCTCCCGAGGGAAGCTCCCATGAACTCTGCCCGTGATCCCCGTATCGCGATTGTCGGCGCCGGCCTCGGCGGCCTCACCTGCGCCCGAGTCCTGCAGCAACTCGGCCGCTCTGTCACCGTCTTCGAACGCGAGGCCTCCGCCCACGCCCGCCCGCAGGGCGGCACCCTCGACATGCATCCCGACACCGGCCAGGCCGCCTTGAGTGCGGCGGGGCTCCTCGACCGATTCCACGCCCTCGCCCGCCCAGAAGGAGATGAGTGGCGCGTGCTCGACTTCGCCACCGCCGCCCTCCTGGCGCAGCAGGGGCCGTCCGCCGACGGCGGAAGGCCGGAGATCGACCGAGGCCAGCTGCGCGGTCTGCTCCTGGACTCGCTCGCTGACGGCACGGTGAGGTGGGACCGCGCCGTCAGCGGGGTCACCCCGCTGACGGACGGCACCTGCCGGCTGCTCTTCGGTGACGGCACCGCCGAGGCCTTCGATCTGGTGGTCGGTGCCGACGGCGCCTGGTCACGCGTCCGCCCGGCCCTGTCGCACGCCGCACCCGGCTACACCGGCGTCACCTTCGTCGAGACCGGATTCGACCACTGCGACTCCCGCCATCGCGACCTCGCGCGGCTGGTCGGCAACGGATCGATGCTGGCTAAGGGCGCCGACAGGTCCTTGGTCGCTCAGCGCAACAGCAACGGCCACATCCGCGCCTACATCGCGTTCCGCGCGCCGCAGGACTGGCACGTGGCCGCCGGTGTCGACCTCGGCGACCAGCGGGCCGTGCGGACGCACCTGCTGAGGATGTTCGACGGCTGGGACGACAGCCTGCGCTACATCCTGCGGAACAGCGACAACGGGTTCGTCAATCGGTCCCTGTTCGTCCTGCCCGCCCCGCACACCTGGGACCACATTCCCGGCGTCACGCTGCTCGGCGATGCCGCGCACCTGATGCCCCCGGTTGGGCTGGGCGCCAATCTCTCCATGCTCGACGGCTCCGACCTCGCCCACGCCCTCGTCACCGAATCCACCGTCGACGACGCCGTCCGCGCCTACGAGAGCATCATGCTGCCACGCTCGATCGTGGCCACGACGGGCAGCGCGCAGGGACTCGACCACCTCGTTCCCGCGACGGCCTCCTGAGCCGACTCCACCGCCCCCGGTCCCCCGGCCGCGCCCGCGTCGAACGTCGCCGCGCACTGGAAGGAGGCGCTGAACCACTTCTCGCTGTTCTTCGAGGGTCGGCTCAGCATCCAATGGCCCCACGGCACTTACACAAGGTCACTGACACGCCCAACCGGCACGTCCTGACCTGTCGGCCGTACCGGCCGCAGACGCGCCGGGCGCCCAGGTCCAGGTGGTTCGTCGGCCGGCGCGGCGGCCTCCCCGCCGTGTCGGGGATCGCAGCTTTCTTCACCGTGACTGCGCAGCCCCGTCGGCACTGCCCGCCGGCGGGCAGTGCCGGGGAACGGCGGCAGCCCGAGCCCACCGGCCTGGGGCGACCGGCAGCCAGGTGTGGAACGAACCATTGGATCGAGCTGCCGACGAGGTGCGGGCCGAGAGAGACGAACTTGCCGTCGCCGAGCGGGTCCTGGAGCGGGTGAGCGAACAACTCGCCAACGAGCGCGCCTCAGCCGCGCCGATGCCCGGGCAGGTGGGTGGACGGTCGGTGATGATGATTCCGCACCGCGAGCCGGACCTGGAGGAGACCATGCTCCCGCCGGACTATCAGCGCATCCTCGCCGCTGTGCGGCAGGCTGCCGGACCCGTCATGGCCCGGCATGTCGGCGAGATGCTGGGAGTCGACGTCAACGTGCGGGCCAAGCTGGAACCGCTGCGCGGGAGACTGGTCAGACTCGTTGATCGCGGCTGGCTGCGCAAACTGCCCGACGGCCGGTTCACCACCCGCCTGTGACCGGGGACGCTGTCGCCCGGAGCAGTCCGGCGCGAGCGTAACCGCGGTGCCCCCGGCGGCCGTTGGAATTGCGTGACGAAAACCAAAGGACGCGCTGAGGACACGAGCACGCTTGCCCACCAGTGCCGTCTGCCGCTGTCCCCGCACACCGTCAACCACCTCGCCGGTCTGCTGCACCGCCATCTGAAGGCGATACGGTCCAGGTGGCGGAACCTGCCGCCCGGCCGGATCGCGGTGATCGTCCTGGCCGTGCTGCGCCACGATCAGCGCCTGGCCGACGGCCGGCGGCAACAACGTGTCCGAGTCCACCGTCCGCCGCTGGCGCGACGAGCTGATAGCCCTGCTCGCAGCCCAGGCACCGTGCCTGGACAGCGCCTTGAAGAGGGCCGCTAAGACAGGCGGGGAGGTGGCCCTGATCGACGGCACCCTCATCCCACCCAACGTCGCACCGGCAAGGCCAACCGGTGGAACTACTCCGGCAAACACCACCATCACGGCCTGCACTTCCTCGCCTTGACCGACGAACGCGGCCGCCTGATCCGGATATCCGCCGCCCGGCCCGGCCGCACCCACGACATCACCGCCGCCCGCCACGACCACATCCTGGCCCACCTGCGCGCCGCCGGCCTCGGCGCCCTCGCGGACCTCGGCTTCCGCGGCCTGGACAACGACGTACGCGACCCCGTGATCGTCACCGGCTTCCACGCCAGCCGCACCCACAAGCTCACCCCAGGCCAGAAGGACGCCAACCGATCACGAAGCTCCGCACCGACCCCGCCCGCGACACCCGCCTCCTGCGAGCCTTGCTCGTTCTGACGAACCTCGAAGTCGACCGCTGACAGACGATCTACTCCACAGGCTCCCGCCCACGACCAGCGTGAGCACCCTGAGTACCGGTCGTATCAGCCCTTTGACCTGCGACTTCAAGTTGGCGGACGCTCTTAGTCCCTGCACTTGGCCGCACAGTTCGTGAGCGTGATGGCTGAGGGGCGCCGCCCCCTACCGACGACACCCCTCGGCAGCCTCTCTGTCGCACTCGGCCCGGGCACGTACCGCGAGTGCATCCCTGGCGTGAATCCTGAACGGCGAGGTCCCGAACCACCCATGTATGGCAGGCGATTCCTTTGAAAGCACGCCCAAACCCTCGACAAGCCCGGGGTATCCAGCGGTAACTTCTGCCATGTTCACACCACAAGCGCTTTCCCCCAGGAGACATTCCTCCATGCGCAGACTCCTCGCCTGCCTGGCGGCGGCAGCCGCCGCCCTCGGCGGGCTCACCGCGGCCGCCCCCTCCGCGGCAGCCGCCGACGCGGGCAGCTTCAGCGTCCTCAGCTACAACGTGGCCGGCCTGCCCGCGAGCCTCAACAGCGCCTCGACACCGCGTGACACCAGCACCACGGCGATCGGGCAGCGGATCGCGCCGTACGACATCGTCCATGTCGAGGAGGACTTCAACTACCACTCCTACCTCTACGCCGCCGACACCGCGCACGCCTACCGCACCCCGACCAGCGGCGGCGCGGGCATCGGCAGCGGGCTCAACACCCTGTCGAAGATCCCTTACGACGAGGACGACTTCGAGCGCGTCCACTGGAACTCCTGCCAGGTCGACTCCGGCGACTGCCTGACTCCCAAGGGCTTCACCTTCATGCGCGAGCGCCTCGCCGAGGGCGTCTACGTCGACTTCTACAACCTGCACACCAACGCCGGCACCAACGACGGCGACGAGGCCTCACGCGCCGACAACCTCAGCCAGCTCACCGACTTCATCAAGGCCCACTCCGCCGGAAACGCCGTCGTGGTCATGGGTGACACCAACACCCGCTACACCCGCACCGCCGACACCATCGCCGAGTTCGGCGCGGCCAACGGGCTAACCGACGCGTGGGTGCAGCTCATCCGCGGCGGCACCCCTCCGGCCAAGGGCAGCGACGCGCTGGTGTGCGACCAGTCCGGGGCGACCGTGCCGAACACCTGCGAGGTCGTCGACAAGGTCCTCTACCGCAGCAGCAAACTCGTCAACCTCAGCGCCACCTCCTACAACAACGAGCACGCCAAGTTCCTCACCGACGACGGGAAGATGCTCTCCGACCACGACCCGATCACGGTGGGCTTCTCCTGGTCGCGCAACGCCGCTTACCAGCTCAGCGACCAGTTCGGCGGACCGCACGGCGACTACTACAACGACATCGACGGCGTCCCGGCCGGCGCCCGCGCCACCACCATCGCCCTGCGCTCCGGCTCCCGCGTCGACCAGATGAGCCTCACCCTGGCGAACGGCACCACGCTCGCCCACGGCGGCACCGGCGGCACCGCGTCGTCCCTGACCCTGGGCAGCGGTGAGTACGTGACGACCGCTCAACTCTGCCAGGGCACGTACAGCGACCACACGCGGATCTTCTACGCCAAGTTCACGACGAACCTCGGACGCACCCTGGCCGGCGGCACCACCACCTCCGACTGCGTCACCCGTACCGCCCCCTCCGGCTGGCAGATCGCCGGATTCCACGGACGCAGCGGCGACGAGGTCGACAAGATCGGCTTCATCTACACCCAGCACTGACCTGCCCGCCCCGGGGCGTGCGATCTGGCGCCCCGGGACGTAGGGAAATCTCAAGCGAAGTGGCCGGCTTGCTGCTGCCAACCATGCGGCGGGCGACTTCTCCAGCGTCCGCACCCACGTGCAGGTGGAACACGCCGTCGCCAGCCGCCACGTCATCGGAGGCCATGGGCATCCTCATGGGCAGCCACCGCCTCACCGAAGTAGAGGCGTCGTCGGCTCCCCGGGTTCCCTGCTGAACCGGAGGAGCCTGAGCCTGGCCGGCCCCCCACCGGTCACTCGGCCCGCCGACCGGCCGCGAACTCCCGCAACTTGTCCTCGGAAGCGTTGAACCTGTCGCGGTCGCCCACCATCGCCCCGGACGACGTGTACTGCCACATCAGGTACGACGACCAGCCCGCCGGAAGTTCCCCGACCGACGAGGCGTACCGGGCGACCCACAGAGGGTTGGTGGAGCCGAAGCCCTTGTAGCCGCCCGTGCAGTTGTTCCACCAGTTCGTGGCCGTGTAGATGACGGCGTCGCGACCGGTGCGGGCCTTGTAGCGGTTCAGGAAGTCATGGATCCAGGCGACCATGGCTCCCTTGGACTTTCCGTAACAGGCGTCCCCGTAAGGGTTCCACTCGATGTCGAGGGCGCCGGGCAGCGTCCTGCCGTCGGTGGACCAGCGCCCGCCGTGGTCGACGAAGTAGTCGGCCTGTGCGGTGCCACTGCTGGAATCCGGCGCGGCGAAGTGGTACGCCCCGCGGATCATGCCGACGCCGTAGGCGCCGTCGTACTGCTGGGCGAAGTAGGGGTTCTGGTAGGACGTTCCCTCCGTGGCCTTCGTGTAGGCCCAGCGGACGCCGCTGCCCCACAGGGCGGCCCAGGCGACATCACTCTGGTAGCTGGCGACGTCGACGCCCTCGATCCGACCGACCTCCGTGGTCGAGACAACGGCGTCGGTCGGAGCACCGGTCCCGTCGTGGGCTGTGACGCCCATGCCCATATAGGCACTGCCGCGCACGGGTACGGGTTCGGGTTCGGTCGCCGAGTACGCGGGCGGCACTCCGGACAGGGTGAGGAGGAGGCCGGCCAGGGCGGCGATGACTTGCAGCCGTGGGCGGCAGTGCTGGGAAGGTGTGGGGATCGGCACGCAATCCATCTGACCCCCCGGCGCGCCGCACCGCACGTCATGTACCGCCCAATGAAGCCGTCCCCGCGTGGGAGTACTCCAATGGGCGTGTCGGGCGGCCTTGTTTCAGCGGGTCCTGTACGCGCTGTTTCAGCGGGTCCTGTACGCGCTCGCGGAGCCGAGTGCGCGTCAGTTCGGCGGGGTGCCGTCTGCTCGCGTACCGACCGGGCTCCTTGTGGTCGCGCTTGCGGCGATATCGTCGTTGTCGCTTCCCACGGTTCATGCACTGACCGGATGCTCATGCAGGAGGAGGTGCTGGTGGGTGGAGCCGACGACGAAAGAACGTCCTGCAGGGCTGTTCGTCGGCCTGAGCACGCTGGACGTCATCCAGCTCGTGGACCATGTGCCGGCTTCCGACGAGAAACTGACGGCTCGCGAGCAGGTCGTCGCGGCAGGCGGTCCGGCGGCGAACGCGGCCGCGGCCTTCAGTCACTTGGGTGGCACGGCCAGGCTGCTCACCGCAATCGGCTCCCATCCGCTGGGTCTTGGGGTCACGGCTGACCTCGACCGACTGGGCGTGGCCGTGTCGGACCTGGCAACCGGCTCGATCGAACCGCCAGCCGTGTCTTCCATTCTGGTGACCGCGTCCAGCGGCGAACGCGCCGTGGCCTCGACCAATGCGACGGGCCACCGGCTCGCCCCGCCCGACGATCTCGACATGCTGGTCGCCGCCTGCGACATCGCGGAGTTCGACGGCCACCACATGGAACTGGCCATGGCCGCTGCCCGGCTTGCGCATGGCCTCGGCCGTCCGACCGTCTTCGACGGGGGCAGCTGGAAGGACGGCACACAGAACCTGCTGGCTTTCATCGATGTGGCCGTCTGCTCGGCCGACTTCCGCCCGCCCGGCGCGAGCACACCGGCGGACACGCTGCAGTTTCTGCGGGAGCACGGGGTCGTCTGGTCGGCTGTCAGCCGGGGTGAGCGGCCCATCGTGTGGGCGGGCCCCGACGGCGGTGGCACGGTGGACGTGCCCGCGGTGCGTGTGGCGGACACGCTGGGCGCGGGTGACGTCCTGCACGGAGCCCTCGCCCATCACCTCGCGGGTCAGGGCAAAGCGGTTCGAGGCCAAGCGGTTCGGGGCCACCTGACGTCGGAGGGCTTCGTGCAGGCCCTGCGTGGTGCGGCCGCGGTGGCCTCGCGGGCGTGTGCTTCGTTCGGCACCCGGGCCTGGATGCAAGCAGGGTGACGCCGCACCTCGTCCACAGCACCCGCCGCGTCATCGTCCTCATGGAGCACACGGCCAAGGACGGCACCCGAAGATCATGGAGGGGGACGTACCGCTGAAGGACTGAGCCACACGCGTGCGAGAAGGGCAGGGACCATGAGTCCGTGCCCTCCCGACGTCTCCCGGCCCGTTTCTACGACAGCGGCATGACCTTGCGGTAGGTGAACACCGCGGCTGCCGCGACCACGACATGCATCAGGAGCAGCGCGCCGACGCCGGTCGCCCCGCCGTCACCGAAGAGAAGAAAGTCGGGAACGAAGGAGACCACGACCAGGGTCGGCACCAGCCACCGCACCAGCGCCTCGGGATCCTTCGACGCCTTGCGCACAATGGCCCAGCCGACGGCACCAGCCACCACGCCGACCGCCGTCAGGAATAGGTACGAGGACGCCTTCAGCGGCTTGAAGTCGTCGGGCGCACCGGCGGCCAGGGCGAGCAGAGCGAGCACCGCGTCCGCTGCGGAGGCCACCACGATCGCGGCGAGCACACCTCCCGCCACAACGAGCGGACCACGGCGGACGGCGACTGCATCGGAGGCAACAGACATGGCAACTCCAGGGAGGCAACTGCGGAAAGAGCTCCGCATATGTGTTTGAAGAGTCAAACGCCAGTCTGGCCGAAGCCGCTTGAAGTTTCAAGCAGGCACCCTTTTGTCCATGGCAGCCGCTTCTCCATGTACGGCGAGCAGAACACGTCACACCCTTGCCGAGCGCTGATCGGCCGGCTCACTCAGGGGGTTCTTGATCAGCCTGGCGCCATGCTGCGGCCCGTTCCTGCGCCACGTCGCGCAGGAGGCCGAGGTACACCTCCACCAGCGGTGTCAGCGTGGTGTCGGTCTGGGTGAGTGCGTGCAGGCGGCGGTGCAGGCGGGGTCGTGCGAGTTCCCGGTGGGTGGTTCCCGGGACGTGGGTGAGCGCCAGGCGCGAGACCAGCGCGACGCCGCTGCCCGCGCCGACCAGCGCCTGGGCGACGTCGAAGGACTCCGTCTCGAAGCGCACTTTGGGGGTGAACCCCGCTTCCTTCGCGGCCCGGTCGAACTGTTCCCGGGCGGCGTGGCCGGCGACGATCGTCACCCACGCCTCATTGCGCAGCTGCTCCAGACGGAGCGCGGCGGCGGGCGACGGTCCGGCGGCCAGCGGATGATCGGCGGGAAGGACCAGGACCAGCGGATCCCGCAGCAGAGGATGCGCGGCGACCTGCGGGGGAAACACGAACGAGTCGCTCCACGAGGCGACGACCGCCAGGTCGAGCCGGCTTGCTCCGATCGCCTCCGGCCCCTGCCCGGACACCAGGTCCACGACCGAGACGTCGGCGTCCGGATGGCGGTGGCGCAGTGCGACGAGCGCCGGCGGCACCAGGTGCAGGGCGGCTGCCTGAAACGCGCCGACGCGCAGCCGCAGCGACAGGTGACCCAGCAGTGCGGCCATGTCCGCCGCGGCTTTCTCCGTGGTCTCGTCGACGATCCGGCCGTGGACGGCGAGCAGGGCGCCCGCCTCGGTGAGCCGCGCGCCACGCGGTCCGCGGACGACGAGGGGCACCTGCCACTGGCGTTCCGCTCTGGCGACCTGCTGCGTCACCGCGGCGGGAGTGAGCCGGAGCGCCTCCGCCGCCGCGGTCAGCGAGCCGAACTCCTCGATCAACGCAAGAAGCCGCAGCTGTCCGGGATCCACGAGCATGAAATCAGCTTAATGCTGTAGCCATGGATCTTCACTTCACTTAAGACCGCGCGGCCGACAGTCTGAGTGATGAACCGACCGATACCCGCCCGCACCCCGGAAGGCCGTTGCCGTGCCCACCCACCTCACCGCGTTCCTGATCACCACATGGCTGTTGGCCATGCTGCCCGGAGCCGGTCAGGCCCTCATGATCCGACAGGTACTGACGGGCGGTCTGCGTGCGGCGCGGGGCACGATCGCGGGCAATGCGAGCGGGTTGTTGATCTGGTCCGTTGCCGCGGCGGCCGGCCTGTCGGCCGTGCTGCTGGCCAGTCCTCGCGCCTATGCCGCCGTGCGGATCGTGGGCGGAGTCGTCCTGGTGGTCCTCGGTGTGAGCACGTTGCGTGCCGCCCGCTCGGCCCGCGCCGGAGACAGCGAGCCTTCGGCCGCCGAGCCCACGGGCCGCACCGGCTTCCGGGGCGGCTGGCTCACGGGGCTCGGAACGTGTCTCGGCAATCCCAAGGCGGGCGTGTTCGCCGTGTCGGTCCTTCCGCAGTTCGTCACCACGTCCGGCCCCGTCCTCCTGTCGAGCATCTTCCTCGGCGTGGTCTGGGCCCTGGTGAACGCCTGCTGGTATCTGCTGTTCAGCTGGTGCGTGAACCGCGGCCGAGCGCTGGTCTCTCGGCCGGACGTGCAGCGGAGGCTGGGCATGGTCACGGGGGTCGTGCTGCTCCTGCTGGGCGTGGCGGTCGCGGCGGGCGCCTGACAGCGGAGCACCGCCCCGGGCCGTGCCGTCAACCCGTCTCAGAGCAGTCAGCACGGCGGATCAGCGCCCGTCTGAACCAGACCGCGAGGACCAGCGGGTAGGCGAGGTAGCCGAAGCGGGTCGCCGGGATCAGGCACATGGCCAGCCCGAGTCCGAGAGCCAGCCTGTCCGCGGCGGCCGGAACCGTCCGAGGGGGCCGCACGACGAGCGACACTCCGAGCGCCAGGGCGGCGACGACGAGCGCTCCGAGCGCGAGGGCGTGCCCTCCAGGGACGTAAGTGGCCAGCAGATGGCCGGGCAGAGGGCTGCTCGCGGGCGAGCGGACGGCGCCCCGGCCGAGCGGGAAGAGCACCACATGGTCGACGAAGGCACGCGGGTTCGCCAGGGCGGCGGGCACCACGGCCATGGTGGCGATCAGCGTCGACACGACGGCCGCCCGTATCGCGGCCCTGCCGCCGGCCGTCACGGCGAGCAGCACCAGGCCCACCGGCAGCAGCGGCCAGGCCGTCCACTTCAGCGCCGCCGCCGCACCCATCGCGAGGCCGGCCGCCGTACCGGATCCGCCCCGGCCCGCCAGCGCCAACCCCAGGCACATCAGCCCGATCACCGGCAGATCGACCCCGCCGACTGCCGGCGGCAGGGCGACCGCGGGGAACGCGGCGAGCAGCAGCGCGGCGTCCGCCGAGCGCTCGGGGCGTTCCCCGGTCCCGGCCGTGCAGCGAGCGGCGGCGAGCATGGCCGCGAGGAACACGGCGGCGAACCAGAGGCGGGGGTCGGCGAGCGGGGTGGCACCGAGCAGGGCGTGCGGCAGACCGAAGAGCGCCATGCCGGGCAGGTACGGGTTGTAGTCGCCGACGTCCGTCGGGTGTGGCAGGTAGGGGCTGCCGGAGTGCAGCATGAGGCTGCCGGAACTCTCGACGACGTGGACCTCCGACTGGGCCGCACCCATCGCGATGAGCACCAGCAGCGGCAGTACGACCGCTCCGGCGAGGGCTGCCGCCGTGGCCGGTCGGCCCCAGGGGCGTGGTGCCCGGCGGGCGAGCCCGGCTGCGACGGCATAGCCGAGCGCCGCGCACAGGCCCCAGATCCGGTGCGGAGTGAGCGTCGTGGTCAGGGCCAGCAGCAGGGCGAACACCGCGCACCCCAGCCAGTAGAGCCAGGTCAGGCCGTGCAGACGGTCCAGCACCGTGCGGCTGGGCACCGTGGTGGTGCGCGGCGGGGCCGGGGCGGTGAGAAGGGACTGGGGTGGCATCAGCGCGCTCCTGGGGCGGGAAGACCGGGTCCCAATCTCGCGCCGGAGCGGGGGCGCCCACTTCGGCCGAACGGCCACCGTCGAGCGGCCTGCAGGTGTGTCCGGTCGGCCGTAAGACCGAGGGCCCGGAACCTTGTTGGAACGTCATGACAAAGTGATTGACATCCCTTGGGGGCGGTCCCATAGTTACGAGCTACTAGAGCGCGCTAATGACGCGCTCTAGCTGCGTACACCGAGCGGTCGCACCAATGATCGCCTCCTTGGAGTTCCGCCCCATCCGGGCAAGGCACCCGGTCGGCCGCCGGCCTGCCTCGCCGGAACGAGCACGCGTTCACCACCACCAGTCATCAGGGACCTCCCCGCCACGGCGCCGCAGCGGGGCTGCACCGCGACCCGCCGGCCGGCCCCTCGGCCGTCGTCCGACCGCCATCCCCTCCCTGGGACGACCCGACCAGCACAGTGAGGTGCAAGGGACATGCACAGAAACCACCGAGCCGTCGCAGTGGCGGCCACCGTCCTGGCCGGCGCCCTGTTCGCCACCAGCTGCTCCAGCAGCTCCGGCGGCAAGAAGTCCGAACAAGGCGGCTCCGACGCCTCCGCCGGCAAGGCCACCACGCCCCGGATGACGGTGGCCATGGTCACCCACGCCTCCCCCGGCGACACCTTCTGGGACCTCATCCGCAAGGGCGCCCAGGCCGCCGCCGCCAAGGACAACATCAAACTCGTCTACTCCAGCGACCCCAGCGCCGGCAACCAGGCCAACCTCGTCCAGAACGCCATCGACCAGAAAGTCGACGGCATCGCCCTGACCGCCGCCAAACCCGACGCCATGAAGGACGTCGTCGCCAAGGCCACCACCGCCGGCATCCCCGTCGTCGGCTTCAACTCCGGCGTCAGCGACTGGAAGAAACTCGGCATGCTCGAATACTTCGGCCAGGACGAGAACATCGCCGGCCAGGCCTTCGGAGGGCGCCTGAACCAACTCGGCGCCAAACACGCCCTCTGCGTCATCCAGGAACAAGGACAGGTCGCCCTCGAAGCCCGCTGCGCCGGCCTGAAGAAGGGCTTCACCGGCAAGACCGACATCCTCTACGTCAACGGCACCGACATGCCCTCCGTCAAGTCCACCATCACCGCCAAGCTCAAGCAGGACTCCACCATCGACCAGGTCGTCACCCTCGGCGCCCCCATCGCCCTGACCGCCGTCCAGTCCCTCACCGACGCCGGCTCCAAGGCCAAGGTCGCCACCTTCGACCTCAACAAGGACCTCGTCTCCGCCGTCCAGAAGGGCACCATCGAGTTCGCCGTCGACCAGCAGCCCTACCTCCAGGGCTACCTCGCCGTCGACGCCCTGTGGCTGTACAAGACCAACGGCAACTTCAGTGGCGGCTCCACCGCACCCGTCCTCACCGGCCCCGCCTTCATCACCAAGGACAACGCCGACGCCGTCGCCCAGTTCGCCACGAAGGGCACGCGGTAACCGGTCCGCTCACCGGCACGCTCCATCTGCTCGCCCGGGATCCGCCTCACCCACTCGCCCCGGAACCGCACATCCGCCCCTCTCAGGCGGGCGGTTCCGGGGCCGGCCCGCTGGTGCCCCGGACCACCAGCTTGGGATCCAGGACCGCCTCCCGCGGTTCCAGCTCCGGCTTCTCCAGCCGTTCCACGGCGAACCGCACAGCGTGCTCGGCCATGAGCCGCGCGTCCTGGCGCACGGTGGTCAGCCCGATCGGCATCAGATGGGAGAGATGACTGTCGTCGTATCCGACGACGGACACGTCGCGGGGAACCTCGATGCCGGCCCGCGTCAGGGTGATCAACAGCCCCCACGCACAACGGTCGTTGCCCGCGAGGACGGCCGTCGGCAGGGGCAGACCCTGGTCGCGCTCCGCCACGAGCAGGCGTCCGGTCTCGATGCCGGACTGCTCGTTGTGCTCGCCGGGAATCACCCGCACCTCCGCCTCCAGCCCATGGCGGCGCATCGCGGCCCGGTAGGCGCGCCGGCGGTCGGCCGACCCCGGGCCGCGGCCGCCGTCGATGTGCACGATCCGGCGGTGACCCAGTTCGACGAGGTGGTCCATCGCCTGCCGCACGCCCTTCCCCTCGGCGCTGTGCACGAAGTCCACGCGGGCGCGCGGCACCCGGCGGCTCACCGAGACGGTGACCGCGCGCTGTCCGAGCTCGTCGAGGTAGGCGGGCTCCGCGTCGGGGCCGAGCAGGATCAGCGCCTCGCAGCGGTGGCCGAGCAGCGCCTCGACGGCCTTGGCCTCGCTGCGCGCCTGGGCGGACGCGGAGAGCAGCACGTCGTAGCCGAGCCGTTCCGCCTCCGGGTAGATCCCTTCGATGAGGTCCGTGTGGAAGGTCTGGTGCACGGTGAACATCACACCGATCGTGCGACTGCGGCCGCGCGCCAGCAGCCGGGCCGCACTGTCGGGGCGGTAACCGATCTCGTCCGCGACCCGCAGCACCCGTTGCCGGGTCTCCTCGCTCGCCCCCGGCTGGTTGCGGAACACGATGGAGACGAGCGCCCGGGAGACACCCGCCTTCTCGGCGACGTCCGCCATCGTGGGCCGCTGCTTGCCCGATGCATCCACCTGTGAACCCACCCTCCGACATCGCCCACCTTAATGGGCGGTCGAGAAATCTCCCGGCAACAAGCTATTGACATGACATTTGGACAGGGGTCATCGTACTCGGACTAGAGCGCGCTAGTAGCGCGCACCAGGAAGTCTTGCGTGACAGCTCCCCGGAGTCTCCGGAGCGAAGGGAAACCAGCGTTATGCCGTTCGAAGTGCTGACCATGGGCCGCGTGGGAGTGGATGTGTATCCGCTCCAGAGGGGTGTGGGGCTGGCGGAGGTCACCTCGTTCGGCAAGTACCTGGGCGGCAGCCCGACGAATGTGGCGGTGGCCGCGGCGCGTTACGGCCGGTCTTCGGCTGTGATCACGAAGACCGGCCGGGATCCGTTCGGGGAGTTCGTGCGGTCGGCGCTGGAGGGGTATGGCGTCGATGCCCGTTTCGTGGGTACGTCGCAGATCGCGCCGACGCCGGTGACGTTCTGCGAGATCTTTCCGCCGGACGACTTCCCGCTGTACTTCTACCGGCTGCCCAAGGCCCCCGACCTGGACATCAGCGCGGGTGAGCTGGATTTGGACGCGGTGCGGGCGGCCGGGATCTTCTGGTTCACGGGCACCGGGCTGAGCGAGGAGCCGAGCCGCTCGGCCACCCTGGCCGCCCTCGCCCACCGGGCCAAGGCGGGCACGACGGTCTTCGACCTGGACTGGCGGCCGATGTTCTGGAGTGCCAGCCCGGACGAGGCCCGCGCGTACTACGCCGAGGCCCTGCGCCATACGACGGTGGCGGTGGGCAACCTCGACGAGTGCGAGGTGGCCACCGGCGAGCGTGAGCCGTCTGCGGCGGCGAAGGCGCTGCTGGCCGCCGGCGTCGAGCTGGCGGTGGTGAAGCAGGGCCCCAAGGGCGTGCTGGCGATGGGCCGGGACGGGACGGTCGCCGAGATCCCGCCGGTGCCGGTGGACGTGGTCAACGGGCTGGGCGCGGGTGACGCCTTCGGCGGTGCGCTGTGCCACGGCCTGCTGTCGGGCTGGGACACCCGCCGGACCGTGAGTTTCGCCAACGCCGCCGGGGCCATCGTCGCCGGCCGACTGTCCTGCTCCGACGCCATGCCCACCGAGGCCGAGGTGACCGCGAAACTCCAGGCCACCAACTCCGACGACTCCCAGCGAGAGGTGTGACGACGTGCTGTCCGACCGCGTGAGCCGGATCGTGAACGCCCGCGTGAACGACCCCGGCGCCATCACGGCCGCGGCCGCCCGCCGCGTCAAGGCCGCCTCGTTGCTCTGCGAGCACGGCAAGGCAATGATCATCGCCGCCGACCACGCCGCACGCGGCGCCAACAGCGTCGGCGGCGACCCGACTGCCATGGCCGATCGCTCCGAGCTGCTCGACCGCCTGTGCATCGCCCTGGAGCGTCCCGGCGTCACTGGTGTCCTGGGGACCGCGGACATCCTGGAGGACCTGCTGTTGCTCGGTGTCCTGGACGGCAAGAGCGTCTTCGGCTCCATGAACCGTGGCGGGCTCGCCGGGTCGTCCTTCGAGATCGACGACCGGTTCACCGGCTACGACGCCGAAACCATCGCCCAGATGGGCTTCGACGGCGGCAAGACCCTGACCCGCATCGCTCTGGAGGACCCGGCGACGCCGTCTGTTCTGGTCGACACCGCGCGGGCCGTGAACGAGCTCAACGACCGCCGCCTCATCGCGATGATCGAACCGTTCCTCTCGGTGTGGGAGAACGGCAAGATCCGCAACGACCTCTCCACCGATGCCGTCATCAAGTCGGTCACCATCGCCTCGGGGCTGGGCCGCCGTACCGCCTACACCTGGCTCAAGCTCCCCGTGGTCGAGGACATGGAGCGGGTCCTGGCCGCCTCGACCCTGCCCGCGCTGCTGCTCGGCGGCGAGGTCAGAGACGCCGACGCCGCCTTCGCCTCCTGGGGCAAGGCGCTGAAGCAGCCCACCGCACAGGGCCTGGTCGTCGGCCGCTCCCTCCTCTACCCCGCAGGCGGCGACGTCGCTGGCGCCGTCGACAAGGCGGTAAGCCTGCTGTGAGCAGCAAGTACCACCTCCCCAACGGGAGTTCGACCGACGGCGACTACGACCTCCTGGTCACGCCCGAGTCGGCGGGCTGGGGATACTCCGGCCTCAGGATCCTGACCCTGAAGCCAGGCGAGGCACACACCCTGGCCACGGGGGACTCCGAGTTCCTGGTCCTCCCCCTGATCGGCAGCTGCACCGTCGCCGTTGACGGACAGAGCTTCCAACTCGACGGCCGCGCAGGGGTGTTCGCCTCGGTCACCGACTTCGCGTACCTCCCCCGCGAGTCGGAGGCCATGATCAGCAGCGCGTCCGGCGGGACGTACGCGCTGCCCTCCGCCCGTACCGAGCGGAACGGCTTCCCCGCTCGGTACGGGCGGGCCGAGGACGTCCCCGTCGAGCTGCGCGGTGCGGGCAACTGCTCGCGGCAGGTCAACAATTACTGCCTGCCGGGCACGTTCGAGGCCGAGCAACTGCTGGTGTGCGAGGTGCTCACCCCGGGCGGCAACTGGTCGTCGTATCCGCCGCACAAGCACGACGAGGCGCGGCCGGGCGAGGAGTCGGAGCTGGAGGAGATCTACTACTTCCAGGTCGCGGGCGGCCAGGACGGCTTCGGCTACCAGCGGGTCTACGGCACTCCGGATCGGCCGATCGACGTGCTGGCCGAGGTCCGCTCCGGCGACACCGTTCTGATCCCGCACGGCTGGCACGGCCCGTCTATCGCCGCCCCCGGCTACGACCTGTACTACCTCAACGTCATGTCCGGTCCCGGCCAGGACCGCGCCTGGCTGATCTGCGACGACCCCGCCCACGGCTGGGTGCGTACGACGTGGCACTCCCAGGAGACGGACCCGCGCCTCCCCTTCGGCGCCAAGGAGAACGACCGATGACCGAGACCACCGTCCGCCTCACCACCGCTCAGGCCCTCGTGCGCTTTCTGGCCAACCAGTACAGCGAGCGCGACGGCCAGGAACAGCGACTGATCCCCGGCGTGTGGGGGATCTTCGGGCACGGCAACGTCGCCGGCATCGGCCAGGCGCTGCTGCAGGCCTCCGTCACTCAAGAGGCCGATCTCCCCTATTACCTGGCCCGCAACGAGCAGGGCATGGTCCATGCGTCGGTCGCGTACGCGAAGATGCGGGACCGGCTGGCCACCTTCGCCTGTACGGCGTCGACCGGTCCGGGCTCGACGAACATGATCACGGGTGCGGCGCTGGCGACCACGAACCGGCTGCCGGTCCTGCTGCTGCCCTCCGACATGTTCGCCACCCGCGCCGCCGACCCGGTACTCCAGCAACTGGAGGACACCCACGGCGGCGACGTCACCGTCAACGACGCCTTCCGCGCCGTATCGAAGTACTTCGACCGGATCTCCCGGCCCGAGCAGCTGATCCCCGCCGCACTGGCCGCGATGCGGGTGCTCACCGACCCGGTGGAGACCGGCGCCGTCACGCTGGCACTGCCGCAGGACGTGCAGGCGGAAGCCTACGACTGGCCGGTGGACTTCTTCCGGCGCCGGGTGTGGCACGTGGGCCGCCCGGTGCCCGAACCCAGCGCCGTCGAACGCGCCGCCGCCCTCTTGAGGAAGGCGAAGAAGCCCCTGATCGTCGCCGGCGGGGGCACGGTGTACTCGGGCGCGGAAACGCAGCTGCGGGCGTTCGCGGAGGCCACCGGCATCCCGGTCGCCGACACCCATGCGGGCAAGGGCGCCGTGCCCTGGGACCACCCCTACGCCGTCGGCGGCATCGGCTCAACCGGCTCCTACGCCGCGAACGAACTGGCCAAGGATGCCGATGTGGTGCTGGGTATCGGCACCCGATACAGCGACTTCACCACCGCCAGCCACACCGTCTTCGCCAACCCGGACGTCACCTTCGTCAACCTCAACGTCGCCCGCCTCGACGCCGTCAAACACTCCGCCGAACCTCTCGTCGCCGACGCCCGGCTCGGCATCCAGGCCCTCGCCGGAGCGCTGGATGGCTGGGAGGTCGAAGACGCCTACCGCAAGCACGCCCGCCAACTCATCGCCCGCACACGGGAGATCGAGGAGGAGTGCTTTGCCGACGGCCGCAGCACCGGCACCCTGCCCGCGCAGACCCAGATCCTCGGCGCGCTCAACGACGTCCTCGACGACCGGGACGTGGTCATCAACGCGGCCGGCTCCATGCCCGGCGACCTGCAGCAACTATGGCGAGCCCGGGATCCCAAGGCCTACCACGTGGAATACGCGTACTCCTGTATGGGCTACGAGGTGGCCGCCGGCGTCGGCGCGAAGATGGCCGACCCATCTCGGGAGGTCGTCGTCCTGGTCGGCGACGGCTCGTACCTGATGATGGCGCAGGAGATCGTGACCATGGTCTCCGAGGGACTGAAGGTCATCATCGTCCTGGTCCAGAACCACGGCTTCGCCTCCATCGGCGCTCTGTCGGAATCCCTCGGCTCGCAGCGCTTCGGCACCAAGTACCGCTACCGGGAAGGAAATTCCGGCCAGCTCGACGGCGACGTCCTGCCCGTCGACCTCGCAGCGAACGCGTCAAGCCTGGGCGCGGACGTCCTGCACGCCACCAGTGTCGAGGAGTTTCGCTCGGCGATGGAGAAGGCCAGGGCCACCACCCGCACCACCGTCGTGCACGTGGAGACCGACCTCTACGGCCCCAACCCGCCCGGCCACGGCTGGTGGGACGTCCCCGTCAGCGAAGTCTCCGCCCTGGACTCCACCCGAACCGCGTACGAGACGTATGCCGCGAACAAGCGCAACCAGCGGCACTACCTGTAAGTCCCGTCCCCGCAAAGGAAAACCCTCACCGTGAACACCATCCCGCACTGGATCAACGGCTCTCCGGTCGCCGGTACCGACACCGCCCCGGTGTTCAACCCGGCCACCGGCCAGGAGCAGGCCCGCGTCGTGCTCGGCGGGGCCGCCGACGTCGACACCGCCGTCACCGCGGCCGCGAAGGCCTTCGAGACCTGGTCCGAGTCCTCCCTCACCCAGCGCACCCAGGTCATGTTCAACTTCCGCCAGCTGCTCGTGGAGCACGAGGAGGAACTGGGCCGGATCATCTCCGCCGAACACGGCAAGACCGTCGACGACGCCCGCGGCGAAATCACCCGCGGCCGCGAGGTCGTCGAATACGCCTGCGGCCTCGGCGACGTCCTCAAGGGCTCCTTCTCCGACCAGGTCTCCCGCGGCGTCGACGTGCACAACTTCCGCCAGCCCCTCGGCGTCGTCGCCGGCATCACCCCCTTCAACTTCCCCGCCATGGTGCCCCTGTGGATGCACCCCATCGCCATCGCCACCGGCAACACCTTCATCCTCAAACCGTCCGAACGCGACCCCTCCGCCGCCAACTTCGTCGCCGACCTCTACCGCCAGGCCGGCCTCCCCGACGGCGTCTTCAACGTCGTCCACGGCGGCAAGCCCGCCGTCGACGCCATCCTCACCCACCCCGGCATCCAGGCCGTCTCCTTCGTCGGCTCCACCCCCATCGCCAAATACGTCCACGAGCAGGCCACTTCACACGGCAAGCGCGTCCAGGCCCTCGGCGGCGCCAAGAACCACGCCGTCGTCCTCCCCGACGCCGACCTCGAATTCGCCGCCAACCACATCACCGCCGGCGCCTACGGCTCCGCCGGCGAACGCTGCATGGCCGTCTCCGTGGCAGTGGCCGTCGGTTCGGCGGCCGACGCCCTCGTCAAGGTCCTGGAGCGCAAGGCCCGCGAGGTCAAGGTCGGCCCCGGCAACCAGCCCGGCACCGACATGGGCCCCCTCGTCACCAAGACCGCCCAGGAACGCATCGAGAACGCCGTCGGTGTCGCCGCCACCCAGGGCGCCACCATCGTCGTCGACGGCCGCGGACTGAAGATCGACGGCCACGAAGAAGGCTTCTTCACCGGCCCCTCCCTCCTCGACCACGTCACCACCGCCATGGACGCCTACAAGGAGGAACTGTTCGGCCCCGTCCTCGCCATCATCCGCACCGACACCCTCGACCAGGCCATCGACCTCATCAACGCCAACCCCTACGGAAACGGCACCGCCCTCTTCACCGCCTCCGGCGAAGCCGCCCGCCGCTTCCAGCGCAACATCCACGTCGGCATGATCGGCATCAACGTCCCCGTCCCCGTGCCGATGTCGTACTACTCCTTCGGCGGCTGGAAGGACTCCCTCATCGGCGACAACCCCATCCACGGCCCCGAAGGCATCCGCTTCTACACCCGCCCCAAAGTCGTCACCACCCGCTGGCCCCAGCCCACCCAGCAGCTCACCGCCGGCTTCAACTTCCCCACCTCCAGCTGAGATCCCCGTCCCCACTCCCACACTCCCCTTTCTCTTTTCTCTCCTAAGGAGACACCATGGCAACGGCGCCATCCCCCCTCCGCACCGTCGCGGGCAACCTCTGCCTGGGCTCGGCCCCCGACTCCTGGGGTGTCTGGTTTCCCGAGGACGAGCACCAGGTGTCGTACGCCCGCTTCCTCGACGAACTTGCCCAAGCCGGTTACCAGTGGCTGGAGTTGGGCCCCTATGGCTACCTCCCCACCGACCCGCAGCGCCTCAAGGAAGAGCTCGACGCCCGAGGGCTCCAGGTCTCCGGCGGTACCGCCTTCGGCGCCCTGCACCGTCCCGAGGCCTGGGACGACATGCTCGCCCACGTCCGGCAGGTCGCCACGTTGACCGCCGCCGCGGGCGCCCGTCACCTGGTCCTCATCCCTCCCATGTACCGGGACGAGAAGACCGGCGACTTCACCGAGTCGCCCGAGCTGACCGCCGAGCAGTGGGCTGGCTTCGGCAAGGCCGCGGACCGGCTGGGCAAGCTGCTCCTCGACGAGTACGACGTACGCCTCGTCATCCACCCGCATGCCGACAGCCACATCCAGACGCAGCCGGAGATCGAGCGGCTGCTGAACGAGTCCGACAGCCGGTACACCAACCTCTGCCTGGACACCGGACACGTGGCCTACGGCGGTGGCGACAACCTGGACCTGATCCGGCGGTTCGGGGAGCGCGTCGGCTACGTCCACATCAAGCAGATGGACCCCGAGATACTTGCCCAAGTCGCCGCGGAGAAGCTGTCGTTCGGGGAGGCCGTCAAGCGCGGGGTGTGCGTGTCGCCGCCAGCCGGGGTGCCCAAGCCCGCCGATGTCATCAGTGAACTCGCGCGGCTCGACGCCGAGTTGTTCGTGATCGTCGAGCAGGACCTGTACCCGTGCGCGCCCGAGGTGCCGCTGCCCATCGCGGTCAGCACCCGTGAACACCTGGCCGGCTGCGGACTGTCCGGTACGCGGCGCCCGAACATCGACGGCTAGGAGGCGGCCATGGACGTCAGGGACGACGCGATTCAGGCCTCCGCCAGGCCCGCGACCCTTACGGACACCCCGTCCGCGGCGGTTTCGCGGCGGCTGCGGCTCATCACCATCATTGCCACCTTCGGCGGGCTGCTCTTCGGGTACGACACCGGTGTCATCAACGGCGCGCTGCCCTATATGAGCGACGACCTCGGTCTGACCGCGGTCACCGAGGGCATGGTGACCAGTTCGCTTCTGCTCGGTGCCGCGCTCGGGGCGGTGGCCGGCGGGCGGCTCTCGGACGCGCGTGGCAGGCGCCGTACGCCCTCGTGCTGCCCTCGGGCGACGGGCGGGCGTTCGCGGTGCTCGCCATGACGGTCACTTTCCTCGCCTTCCAGCAGGGCGCGATCTCGCCGGTGACCTGGCTGATGCTGTCGGAGATCTTCCCGATGCGGATGCGCGGCTTCGGGATGGGCGTCGCGGCCGTGGTGCTGTGGCTGACCAACTTCGTGATCGGTCTGGTCTTCCCGTCGCTGGTGTCGGGGATCGGTATCTCCAACACCTTCTTCCTGTTCGTGGTGGCGGGGATCTTCTCCTTCACCTTCGTGAAGCTCTACGTCCCCGAGACCAAGGGCCGCACTCTCGAAACGCTCGAAGCCGAACTCCGGGCGCGCTTCTCCTGAAAACCCCTCCGTCCCCGGGCCGACGGCGGTCCGGGGACCGCAGAAAGGACCACCTCCCATGACTGTGCGCGTAGGCGTCATCGGCGCCGGCTGGATCGGCAAGGAGCACATCCGGCGCCTCACTCACACCGTCACCGGCGCGCGGGTCACCGCGGTCACCGACATCGACGCCGCCCGCGCAGCGGAGGCGGCGGAGCCGGTCGGTGCCCGGGTGCTGCCCGACGGTGCGGCCGTGGTCGCGGCGGACGACGTGGACGCCGTCCTCGTGACGTCCTGGGGCCCGACCCACGCCGAGCATGTGCTGAACGCGCTCGCCGCCGGAAAGCCGGTGTTCTGCGAGAAGCCCCTGGCGACCACCGCCGAGGACTGCCTGAGGATCGTGGAGGCCGAGACGGCGCACGGCCGCCGCCTGGTGCAGGTGGGCTTCATGCGCCGCTACGACTTGGGCTACCGGCAGATGAAGAAGGTCATCGACTCCGGCCGGATCGGTGAGCCGCTGATCGTGCACTGTGCCCACCGCAACCCCACCGTCCCGGAGTCCTACACCTCCCAGATGGCTGCACTGGACACGGCGGTGCACGAGGTGGACGTGCTGCGCTGGCTGCTCGACGACGAGATCGTCTCCACCCAGGTGGTCACTCCGCGCGCCACGAGCAAGCGGTTCGAGCATCTCAAGGACCCGCAGATCATGCTGTTCGAGACCGCGAAGGGCGTCCGTATCGATCTCGAGGTCTTCGTCAACTGCCGGTACGGCTACGACATCCAGTGCGAGGCGGTCGGCGAGGAGGGTCTCGTACGGCTGCCCGACCCCGCCGCGGTCGGCGTGCGCACGGCCGGACAGCACAGCACGGAGGTGCTGACGGACTGGGTGGGCCGTTTCGCGGAAGCCTTCGACATCGAGTTCCGCGAGTGGATCGCCGGCGTCGCCGCGGGCGATGAGCCCACCGGCCCCTCGGCCTGGGACGGCTATGCCGCGACCGTCATCACCAGTGCGACCGTCGAGGCCCTGGAGTCGGGCCGCGTGGTCGCCACGGACCTCAAGCCCCGCCCTGTCCTCTACGGAGGTGCCGCGTGAAGATCGCCCTCGACCCGTACATGTTCCGTGCCCTGTCGATCGACGACATGGTGCGCACGGTCGCCGAACTCGGCTACGAGTACATCGAGTTGTCGCCGCGTGACGACTTCATGCCGTTCTTCCTGCACCCGCGTGCGGACGACGGGCGCATCGCCGAGCTGAAGAACGCCCTGCGCACACACGGCGTAAAGCTTTGTTCCGTGCTGCCGCTGTACAAGTGGTCGTCCCCGGACGAGACCGAGCGGCAGGCCGCGGTCCGCTACTGGAAGCGGATGATCGAGATCACGGCCGACCTCGAATGTCCCCTGATGAACTCGGAGTTCAACGGGCGCCCCGAGCGCGCCGCCGAGAGCGAGGCCGCCTTCTGGCGCTCGCTGGAGGAGCTGCTGCCGCTGTTCGAGCGGGAGGGTATCGCCCTCAACCTGGAGGCCCACCCGGACGACTTCTGCGAGGAGAACATCCCGGCGGTCGACCTCGTCCGCGCGATCAACAAGCCGTGGGTGAACTACCTCTACTGCGCGCCGCACTCCTTCCACCTCTCGGGGGCGGACCCGACGGCCGACATCGCGGCGATGATGCGGTACGCCGGGGACAAGCTGCAGCATGTGCACATCGCGGACTCCTTCAACCACAAGGGGTCCAGCGGTCTGCGCTACATCCTCAACCCGCCCGGCACCGCGGCCCGTATCCACCAGCACCTCGACATCGGCCAGGGCGAGGTCGACTGGGACGCGTTCTTCGGCACGCTGCGCGAACTGAACTTCGACGGCGTCGCCACGGCCTGCGTCTTCGCCTGGGAGGAACGCGCCAAGGACTCCTCGGCCTTCATGCTCGACCGCATCACCAAGGAGCTCGCGGCGTGACCGGCCGCCCCACCGGGCCGGCCTGACCCGCGCACGGGAAATCGGGGCCGGGCGTCCTCCGGCAGCGGCCGAGTGTCGGCCGGAGGACGCCCGGCCTCACGGTTTCCTTCCCGGGGCCCCTGGCCGGCCCGCTCTCCTCGGCCGAAAGGCTGACCGTTCGCCGGGATACGGCTCTTTCCCCTGTCCCATCACCGGCCATGTGGCCGAAGCCCCCGCTCCCGTCCCTCCGCGATGGTTGATCCCGGTCGGAGGCGACGCCTCGCTGGTCACAGCGGTGCGCCGCGCCGGCCGTCATCTTCTGTCACGGTCGACCCGCGAGGAGCCCCCCCATGCGTCACAACCAACGAATCGCCATCGCCGCCGGTATCGGGCTCGCCGCCACGCTTGCCGTGCCCGTCGGCTCCGCCCATGCGATCAGCGGCGGAAAGGCCGCATCGTCGGCGCCCTGGGCCGTGCAGGTCTACAACAACGGGCGTTTCGCCTGCACGGGCACGATGCTCACCGACCGGTGGGTGCTCACCGCCTATCACTGCTACGACGACGAGCCGGGCAGGATGTCGGTCCGGGTCGGCTCCGTCCGCATCGGGCACGGCACCAAGGTCGACGTGACGAAGATCCGGCACATGGACTCGGACGGCGTCGACGACGTGGCGCTGTTCCGGCTGGCGAAGCCGGTCAAGGCGCCGCACATCAAGCTCGCGGACATCGACCCGCGCAAGGGTGCCGTCGTGAACATCTACGGTTACGGCTCGTTCGGCAAGCACCCCAAGAACCTGCGGAAGGCCACGGTCCGCGTGGCCGGCGTCAAGCACGACGACATCATCGGCCGGGCCATCTGGACCAAGAAGCTCAGCGGTGACACCGAGCCCGGCGACTCCGGCGGTCCCGCCTTCTACAAGGGCAAGCAGGTCGGCGTGCTGTTCGGGCCCGACGAGTACAGCAGTGTCGCCGCGCACCGCGCCTGGATCAAGAAGGTCACCGGGGTCTGAGCCCCTCCCCTTCCGCCTTCTGCGGTGGCTCCGGTTCCGGCCTCACCGTCGTACGCCACAGGTCCTGCGCCTCGGCTGCGACTCCCGGTGCGGTGAGCAGCAACGGCTCGTCGTACGCCGGGAGTTGAGGCATCGCCACTGCGCCCGCCTCCGTGGCGATGAGCAGTGCGGGCAGGCCGTCCACCGGGTGGAACGCGCCGATCGCCGCCGCGGCGGCCCGGCCCGCGGCGACCTGGGCCAGGGACAGGGCCGTCGAGCCCATCACCCGTACCGTGCAGTGGCGGTCCGCCAGCTCCGCCAGCAGGGCGTCCATGCCGGGCCAGTGGGCGTGCGCCGCCCATTCGGTCATGAACACGTGGCCCGTGAGCGTGTGGTGGCCCGCTGCCCGGATCGGAGCGCCGTTGAGGTGCGCTCCCCCACCGCGGGCCGCGGTGAACACCTCGCCACGCCACGGGTCGGCCACGACTCCCAGCAGCGGGCTGCCGTCCGGCTCCGCCAGTCCAAGAGAGAAGGAGCACCAGCCCAGTCCGTGCGCGTAGTTGGTGGTGCCGTCCACCGGGTCGACCACCCAGTGCGGCGCGCCCGCTGTCCCCTCCTGCGCACCGTATTCCTCACCGTCGATCCCCCAGTCCGGGAACTCCCGCCGCAGCACGGCCCGTACGTGTGCCTCGATCTTCTCGTCGGTGTCCGTGACGATGTCCGCGGGGCTCGCCTTCTCCCGGACCGGTCCGGTCGGGACCGCGCCCGTGCCGGTTGTGCCGCGGATCGTCTCGCACGCCCACCCGGCCAGTTCCACGGCCACCTGAAGGGCCCGCTCCAGCTCATGCCCGGTCACAGCTCACCTTCCCGATCACGTCGTTGCAGCTGCCTGGGGTGTGGTCAGGCGTCCTCGACCGTGGCGGTGACGGGCGTGCCGGTCTCGACGGTGCGGCTGACCGTGCAGAGCCGGTCGTGGGAGGTCTTGACGGCCCGGGGAAGAATCGCGCGGGCCCGGTCCGCGCCCTCGCCGTCCGGGAAGGCCACGGAGAAGGTCACCTGGAGATCGGTCATGCGGTTGCCGAGCTCGTCGTTGATCTTGTTGCCGGTCACCGCGACGGAGAACCTGGTCGGTTCCGCGTGGCGGCTGGTGGCGCTGTCGACGTCGACCGCTGTGCAGCCTCCGATGGCGGCGAGCATCAACTCGACCGGGGTGAATGCGGCCTTCGCGTCGGGTTCGGAACCGGTCCCGAAGCTGATCGTGCCGCCGCGGGCGTTCGTCGCGACGAAGTGTCCGGTGCTGGTTCGCTCGACGGTGACGGAGCGCAGGGAGTCTTCGGTCATGGCGATGACACTAAGCGCTCCGCGGGCTGTGCCGCGATGTGCGGCTCCGCGGCGCCGAGGAACGACACCGGCCCTCCGCTTGCCACGGATCAACATCGGCAGGGCGGCCGGGAAGAGGGTCTGTCCTTCTTCCCGACCGCCCTGTGGGTGGTGGCGGCCGCTGCCGCCGGTGGTCAGTTGCAGAGGAGAACGATCAGGCCACCGTTGCAGTCGCCGCCGTCATCGTCGTGGCCGCCACCAATATGGCCACGCTGACTTCCTTCGTCAGCGTGGCCTTGGGCCGAGATCCGCTCGGCTGCGGTCGTCTTTGCGGTGAGCTGCACGGCGGGCGTCGCGGCAGCGGCGGAAGCGGCGGTCGCCGCCCCGGCCGCGCAGGCGATGCCCAGCACGGCACTCACCGCGAATATTCGCGGAAGTCGGAAAGCGATCTTGTTGGCGCGGCCGGGACGAGTGGGGTTGTTCCCCTGTGTTGTGTTCATGCGCCCACCTTGCACACCCCTGCGCCCAATTTCGCTCCGAGCGCGGCCGATTGGGTGAGCGGCGCCGAATGGGGCACTTCGCGTTCGCGCGGCGCTCCCCCGGAACTCCTCCTGGAACTCTCAACTCGCCGTCCGCCTCCGGGGCTTGCCCGGCCCGCTCAGGCGGCCGGCGTGTCCAGGGGGCGCAGTTCGTCCGCGTACGAGACGGAGATCCGGCGCATCAGGCCGTCCTCGGAGATGTCGTACTGGCCCAGGCGCCACAGCGGCGGAGAGTAGGCGTGGATCGAGACGGCGTCGTCGGTGGCGCCGGTGAGCCGGTGGATGTGCTCGGGGCCGAAGCAGAAGGTCTCGCCGGCGTCGACGGTGACGCACAGATGGCTGCCGCCGATGCGCGGGGTGGACTCGTTGAGCGTGCCCTGTACGACGCCGACGGCGCCGGCGGAGAGGTCGTGGTCGTGCCAGCCGGTGTCGTTCTGCCGGGTCCAGCACAGCAGCCAGACGTCGACGTATTCGTCGCGGTACAGGGATGCGTAGTGCCGCTCGTGGTCGGAAAAGGCCACATGTGCGCGCCAGAGGTCCGGGCGGGCGGCGAGATCTGACACGAGTGCCTGGAGTTCGCGCTTGTCGAGGGTCCGCTCGGGCAGGGACTCGTACGTCATGGGTGGCTCCTTTCAGGGCTGCGTCGGGCACGGGGCACGGTGGTTCAGGTGCGGCCGTGCAGCAGTCGGGCGGGGTTGGCGGTGCGCAGGGCGTGGACGGCGGCGTCCGCGCCGAGGTCGGGGACGACGGGCGGTGCGTAGGGGCGGTCGCTGCCGCTGACGATCACGTCGATGCCGACGGCCCGGACGAGTGCGTCTACGGCCCGGGTGCCGTAGGAGGAGGTCTCGTAGAACACGTCGAAGTCGATCTCGCCGCGCCCGCCGCCGCGGGCGGCGAGCCGTTCGCCGTGCAGGGGGGCGAGGCCCGCGAGGGCGGCGAAGCAGACCCGCAGACGGGGGTGGCGGGAGCGGCCGAAGGCGCGGAAGGCGAACCAGGACGCGTGCAGCTGCTGCACGTACGGGACCAGGGCCGGCCACCACGGCGGAGTGCCATCGGCGGGCGGGGCCGCGCCGGGGTGGACGAAGAGGGGCTTGTCGTGGCGGGTGAGGATGTCGAGGAGGGGTGCGCAGTGTGCCCAGCCCGCCGCGTCGAGGAGGGCTGTGGCGGGGAGTTGGAGGCCCACGCAGCCGCGGTGGAGTTCCCGTTCCACGGCCTCGGGGTCCGGTGCCGACAGGCAGGGTGAGGCCCAGACGCCGAAGGGGGCCGGGAGGGCGAGGGCGCCGTCGTGGAAGGCGGCCAGCAGGGGGGCGGCCTCGGCCGGCGGCAGGTACTCGATGCCGAGGGGGCTGGAGAGCGACACCAGGGCCAGGTCGAGGCCGTCGGTCGCGGCGAGGCGGGTGCGGGCCGCGATGTCGTGGTCGGCCGGGTCGACGTCGTAGGGCGGTTCGCCTCTCAGGTGCAGGGTGCGGCCGTCGAGGTATGGGGGTGTCGTGCGGGAGCGCAGCAGCTCGATGAGGGCGGGCGGCCAGATGTGCTGGTGGACGTCGGTGGGCACGCGGCGGTCCTCGCGGAGGAGTGCGGAGAAGACGGTGTTAAGCGATTCACTGATGCGGTTAACTTAACCGCTTAACAAGGAGTGATGTCAACGGTGTCCGTACTGCGGACGGGGCGGTGCGAGCGCAGGGCGCACGCGCCCCGGTAGGCTTCCCGGCATGGCCAGGCCCAATAAGCGCACCACCCTCCGGGAGGTGGCCGAGGCCACGGGCCTCTCCACCGCAGCCGTCTCCTACGCCCTGCGCGGCAAACATGTCTCCAAGGAGACCGAGGAACGGGTGCGCAGGGCCGCGGCCGAGCTCGGTTACGAGGCCGATCCCATCGCCCGCGCCCTGGCCAGCGGCCGCACCAGCATGGTCGGGGTCCTCGCGGGCGACCTCCAGGACCTGTGGCAGCAGCAGCTGATGGCGGCCATCGGCCGGGAACTGCTGGCCGGCGACCGCTACGCCCTGATCCTGGACGCGGGCGGCGACCCCGACCGCGAGCTGGTCCTGGCCAAGCAGCTGCGCGATCAGCGGGTCGACGCGCTGCTGGTGTCTCCCGTGGACCCCTCGGCGGAGGGCTGGGCCGCGATCGCGGACGCGCTGCCGGTGGTGGCCGTCGGCGACTCGCTGAGCCGGGCCCGCACGGCCGGGCAGGTCATCTTCGACAACCGGGCCGGCATCGACGCCGTACTGGAGTATCTGCACTCGCTCGGCCACCGCCGGGTGACCGTCCTGACCCCGACCCACCCGAGCACACCGGACCGGCCGGCCGACGTGTATGTGGGCGAGGCGGCCCGGCGGCTCGGGCTGCGGGCCGAACTGGTGCCCTGTCCGCAGGAGTTGGGCGAGGCGACGGCGGTGGCGCGCCGCGTGCTGCAGGGCAGCCACTCACCGACGGCCGTGTTCTGCTTCTCGGACTCGCTGGCGTACGGGGTGTATGCAGCCGCGGCGGAGGACTCCCTGGAAGTGGGCCGGGACGTCTCCGTGGTCGGCTTCGACGACCATCCGGTGTCGCGGGTGCTCACGCCGCCGCTGACCACGGTGGACTGGGGGCTGAGCGAGATCGCGGCTCAGGCGGCACGGCTGACGGTGGCGGCGATCGAGGGGAAGCGGGTGCGCAGGAAGCGGGTGCTGTGTGCCCCGCGGATGCGGGAGCGGGGTTCGACCGTGCGGGTCTGAACTCCGGGTGAACCGCAGATAGACTCACGCGGCATGACCGTTTCACATCCGTTTCTGCGCTACGTCGCGATCGGCGACAGTCTGACGGAGGGCATCGGTGATCCGGGCCCGGCGGGCGGGCACCGCGGCTGGGCCGACCGGTTCGCCGAGATCCTGGCGGAGGCGCAGCCGGGTCTCACCTACGGCAACCTCGCGGTGCGCGGCAAGACCAGTGCGCAGATCAGGGCCGATCAGCTCGGTCCCGCGCTCGCGTTGCACCCGGACCTGGTGACGGTGACGGCGGGCATGAACGATGTCGTACGGCCGCGCTACGACCCCGAGGCGGTCGCGGCGAACATCGAGGAGACGTTCGCCCGTCTGACCGCGTCGGGCGCCCGCGTCGCCACCATGACCTTCCCGGACCTGGGCAAGGTGTCACCGGTCGCACGCCGGGTACGGCCCCGGATCCTCGACCTCAACGTCCGTCTGCGGGTCCTCGCGGCACGGCACGGCGTTGCCGTCCTGGACGTCTTCCCGCACCCGTTCACGGCCGACCCGCGGCTGTGGAGCGACGACCGGTTGCACGCGAGTCCGCTCGGGCACGCCCGGATCGCCGCCGGCATGGCCCACACCTTCGGGCTGCCGGGCCACGACGACTGGGCCGAGCCGCTGCCTCCGCTGTCCCCCGTCCCGGTCCTGCGCGCCGTGGGGGCCGATGTGCGCTGGGCCGTGGACCACGTCGGGCCCTGGCTGTGGCGACGGCTGCGCGGCCATGCGCCGGGAGACGGATTTGCGGCGAAGAGACCGGAGCCGAGCCCCGTGACGCCGCGACAGGCGGCCTGAACTGCCCTTGTGCAGTGGGACGTTCGAGGCCCGCGACGCCGAGCTGATCCACCGGACAGGCCTAGGGGCCCTGGCGAAGTCCGTTGCGGTACCGCGCCCCGTAAGGGGCGCGGGGAACTGCGCGACCAGCCCCCACCGGCCCGCAGGTGTATCACCGCGCTCCGAGCGGAGCGCTCAGCGGCGTCCGACGTGGCGGGAGCGGGCGGCCAGGACCGCCACGTCGTCCTCGTTGTGCCCCGCGGCCAGCCGGGCGAGGACGGTGTCCAGGACGCCTTCGACTCCGGCCGAGGGCGCGAAGCGGATCCGGGCGAGCCGGTCCAGGGACACGTCGATGTCCTCGCCGCGGCGCTCGACGAGTCCGTCGGTGAACATCAGCAGGGTCTGCGCCTCGTCCAGGTCGTACGTGGCGGCCTCGTAGCCGCCGAGTCCGGTGCCCAGGGGCGGCCCGACCGGCACCGGCAGCGACGACGTCTCGCCCCGGCCGCTGATCACGACGGGCGGCAGATGACCGGCGCCGGCCAGGGTCATCTGACCGCGCACGGGGTCGACCCGGGCGATCAGGCAGGTGGCCGGTCTGCGGCCCGGTTCGCGCGCGGCGATCTCGTCGAGCTGGCGCAGGATGCGGTGCGGCGGGAGGTCGGCGATGGCGAGTGCGCGCAGGTCGGAGCGGTAGGCGGTCATGTCGACGGCGGCTTCCACGCCATGTCCCATGACGTCGCCGACGACCAGCAGGGTGCGTCCGAAGTGCAGCCGTACGGTTTCGCACCAGTCGCCGCCGACGAGGGCGCGTCTGCCCGCGGGCAGGTAGCGGGTGGCCACGTCGAGGTTCGGGTGCGGCCGTCCGGGTTCGGCGCGCAGGGCCCGCTGCAGGTCTCCGGCGGTCCGGCTCACCGCGGCGTACTCCCGGGCGTGCCGTATGTGCGAGGCGGCGCGTTCCGCCAGGAGAGCGAAGAGCTCCGCGTCGGTGCGCGTGAAGGGGCCGCCCTCCCGGGCGCAGACCAGGATGCCGTAGTGGTCATCGCCGGTGGCCAGGGGCACACAGAGTGCGGCCTGCACCGGGCCGGCCGCCGGGTAGGCGATGCGCTGTTCCCCCCATACGTCGACCGATTCGGACACCGTGTCCCGGGCCACGGCCGTGGCCCATCGGGCATCGGGCAGGGTGTCCGCGTCCCCGGCGACCGTCTCGTAGCCCGTGACGGTCGCTCCGTGGACCCGCATGACTCCGGCCGAGCAGCTGAACCGTGCGGAGGCGACCCGGGTCAGCTCTGCGCAGGTCGTCTCCTCGTCGAGGGTCGTGCCGATCCCGGCCAGCGCCGCCCGCAGCGTCCCCGCCGCGATCGGCGCGTCGGCCTCCGGGCCGGACGAAGCCGCGCGCGTGGTCGAGTCCTCCGCTGCGGGACCGCGGAGCGAGCGGATCAATCGCGCGACACCGAACACCTATAAATCGTGACAAATGCGGGTGCGAGATGCACCGCGCGGGTCGTTTTATGCGGCGCAGGCCCGGCCGAACGCGTCGGCGAGTTCGGCGGGGCGGGTGAAGCATCCCTCGTGGCTGCCCGGCACCTCGATGACCAGCGGGTTCTTGAGCCGCTGCGGGAAGCGGCCGGCCCAGGCCCATTCGCCGGGAAGGGAGTGGTCCTCGGTGGAGAGGATGTAGGCGGTGGGGATGTCGAGGGCGGTGAATGCCGTCGTGTCCGGCTTCTCGGTAAAGGTGCCCAGGGGCTGTGGGACGAGCAAGGAGTGCACCGTCCGCTGGGTCTCCTCACCGGCGTCCTGCATGAACGCCTGCTGCCAGACCTCCAGGGGCAGTGTCACGGTGTCATTGCCGGAGGCGGCCGCCAGGGCGTGGAACATCTCGCCGTAGTGCGGCGGGCACGCGTCGATCAGCGACTCGCCGTCGTTCGGCACGAACGCACTCCAGAACACCAGGCGCCGTATCCGGCTGGCGAGCTTCGGCGCCGCCCCGGTCAGGACGTAGCCGCCCCAGCTGTGTCCGACCAGGGTGATGTCGTTCAGCCCGGCCCGTTCGACGTACTCCACGAGGCTGTTCACACAGTCGGTCAGGGTCACGCCGCGCGGGTCGTCGTCGGCTCCCAGCCCGGCCAGGGTCGGGGTGTGCACCTGGTGTCCGGCCGCTCTCAGTTCGCCCGCGACGGGGCGCCAGGCCCAGCCGCCGTGCCAGGCGCCGGTCACCAGGACGAAGGTCTCGCTCATGTCGATCTCCTTTGATCGAGTCACAACCACCGTGGAATCACAGGGAGTTCACCTGTGACATGAAGTTCTTCGCTGCCGTCCCGGCCGGTGAGCCAGGTGGCGAGGGCGTACGGCGGTCCCGAGACCGTGACGCCGGAGGACGGGGTGCCGAGTGCGACCGTCCCGAAGCCGTCGGCCGTGAGTTGAGCGCCGACGCCTTCGCCGATGCGGGCCGACATCCAGCCCGCCACGTCCTGCACGAGGGCCCAGGCCAGGTCGGGCGGGAGTGTCTCCATGCCGACGCCCACGTCCAGGTCGACCAGGTGGATCCAGACCTCGCGGGCCCGCAGCCAGGGCACCTGCGACGCCGGGATCTCGCGGCCCTGCCCGCTGACGACCGTGGCCGACCAGGCGTCGTCGGTCAGCGCCTCTGCGGCCTTGCGGAAGCGGGCGGCGGACTCCCGTACGTCCGTCCGCTGTTCGGCGAGGGGGCGGCCCGCGCCGGCCTCGATGTCGGCGCCACGCTGCTCGGGCGAGGCGTACATCGGCGTACGGATTCCGGTCCGTGCCCAGGTCAACAGGTTGACGAGAGCGTCGGCGTTGCGGGCGAGATGGGTGAGGAGATGGCCGCGGGTCCAGCCGGGCAGGGCAGACGGTTCGGCCACAGCGGTCAACGGCAGCGCGTCGACGGTCTGTTCAAGTCGCCGCTGTCCCTCCCCGACCCATTCGAGGACTCTCACGGCTTGTCCTCGACCACGGTGTTCACGCACTCCCCGAGGCCTTCAATGACAGTCCGCACGACCTGGCCGGGCTTCAGGAACACCTTCGGATCGCGCGCCGCACCGACCCCGCCCGGCGTCCCGGTGAGGATGAGATCGCCTGGCTCCAGCGTGGTGAACGTGCTGATGTACGCGGCGATGTCGGCCGGCGTGAACAGCAGGTCGGAGGTGCGCGAGCGCTGCATGACCTCGCCGTCCGCCTCGCAGCGGATCTCCAGGTCGGCCGCGTCGTCGATCTCGTCGCCGGTCACCAGCCAGGGCCCGGCCGGGGTGCTGGCCTCCCACGCCTTGCCCTGCAGCCACTGCGGGGTACGCCACTGCCAGTCCCGCATGGAGATGTCGTTGACGACGGTGTATCCGGCGATCGCGGCCGCCGCCTCTTCCTTGCCGGCCCGGCGGCGCAGTCGCGAGCCGATGACGAAGCCGAGTTCGGCCTCCCAGTCCAGTTGCTCCGTCTCGCCCGGATGGACGATGTCGTCGCGGGCGCCGAGGAGGACGTTGGCGAACTTGCCGAACAGGGCGGGATATGACGGCATCTCGCGGCCCATCTCCGCGATGTGGGTGCGGTAGTTGTGACCGACGCAGAAGATCTTGGCCGGGGTGGTGACGACCGGGGCGAGGTCGAGGGCGGCCACGTCATGCGCCGGGCCGTAGGCTGCGGCCGCGGCCGTACGCCAGTCGGGGCGACGCAGCAGGGCGGCGACGTCGGGGGCGCCGGTCTCCACGGCACGGTCGCCGTCGAGGCGGACGGCCGCCGTGCCGTCGGCGGTGCGGATGGTGGCGAGCTTCATGCGGTCGTGCTCCCGGTGGTTTCGGTGCGGTGGAGGTTCAGCGCCTCGTAGAGCGGCGCGTCGTTGAAGGTGAACAGGTCGAGCCGGGTGTCGGCGGCGATGGTCAGCGCGCACCAGGAGGGGACGGCGATCAGGTCGCCCTCGGACACCTCGGTCACCTGGCCGTCGAGGGTCACGGTGCCGCTGCCGCGGAAGACCTGCCAGACGGAGGAACCGACCGTGCGGCGGGTCGCGGTGGCCGTGCCCGGGCGCAGGCGATGCATCTCGGTGCGCAGGCTGGCGAGGGCGTCGCGACCGGTGGCGGGGTTGGTGAAGCGAATACCGGCGTGGCCGGGTTCGAGGACGCCGGGGTGTCCTTCGTCCTCCAGCTCCAGCTGGGCGGTGAGGGCGTCGTCGGTGTCGGCCCAACGGTAGGCCATGAGCGGGGAGTTGGGGCTCTCGGGCGCCGAGATGGGGCGCAGGCCCGGATGACCCCAGAGACGTTCGTTGCGCGACCGGGACGGGGTCGAGCGGTCCGAGACGCCGTCCTCGCCGAACTCGAAGAACCCTGCATCGAGTCGGTGCACGAGCGGGATGTCGAGGCCGTCCAGCCAGACCATCGGCGCGTCGCCGACGTGGTGGTGGCCGTGCCAGTGCATCGACGGGGTGAGCAGCAGATCGCCGGGGCGCATCTCGACCGCGTCGCCGTTGACGACCGTCCATACGCCCTGGCCCTCCAGGATGAACCGGAAGGCGCCCTGCGAGTGGCGGTGCGCGGGGGCGACCTCGCGCGGTCCGAGGTACTGGATCGCCGCCCACAGATTGGGAGTTGCATACGGCCGGCCCGGCAGGCCCGGGTTGGCGAGCGCGATCGCGCGGCGCTCGCCGCCGCGCCCGACCGGCACCAGGTCGCCGGCCCGGCGGGCGAGCGGGAGGAGGGTTTCCCACGGCCAGATGTGCGGGACGGCCTCGGGCTGCGGGGTGAGCGGCATGAGGTTGCCGATCTCGGTCCACAGCGGGATGAGACCTGCGGATGCGAAGCCGTCGTACAGCTTGCGCAGTTCGGGGTCCGTCTCCTCCGGGGCGATCACGGAGTCAGTGGTCATCTGGGGTTCCTTCGGCGTCGAGGCGGTGCGCGATGTCGGCGCGCAGGGCCTTCTTGTCGATCTTTCCGACCTTGGTGGCGGCGAGTTCGGGGACCGTCACCAGCCGGTCCGGGAACTTGAACCGGGCGACGCCCGCGCCCTCCATGACGTGGTGGATGTCGTCGAGGGTCACCGTGTGCCCCGGTTCCAGGACGACGTAGAGGCAGACGCGCTCGCCCAGTCGGTCGTCGGGCATCGCCACGGCGGCGGCACGGGCCACGCCGGGAGCCTGGTAGGCGAAGTTTTCGATCTCCTCCGCGGAGATGTTCTCCCCGCCCCGGATGATCATGTCCTTGTCGCGGCCCTCGACGACGAGGTTGCCGTCGGGCAGCAGCCGCACGATGTCGCCGGTGCGGTACCAGCCGTCGGCGGTGAAGGCGCGGGAGTTCTGTTCCGGGGCGCGGTAGTAGCCGCGCGGGGTGTACGGGCCGCGGGTGAGCAGCACTCCCGGGGTCCCGTCGGGGACCGGGTTGCCCAGTTCGTCGACGACGAGGAGCTCGTCGTCCGCGCACATGGGGCGCCCCTGGGTCGTGCAGATGACGTCTTCCGGGTCGTCCAGGCGTGTGTAGTTGAGCAGGCCTTCGGCCATGCCGAACACCTGCTGGAGGGTGCAGCCGAGTTCGGGGCGGATGCGGCGGGCGACGTGGTCGGCGAGCCGGGAGCCGCCGACCTGCAGAACACGCAGGGAGCTCAGGTCGCTCCCGGGATGTTCCTGGTGGTGGTCCAGCCAGCGCTGGGCGATGGCCGGGACCAGCGCTGTCGCGGTCACGCGCTCGCGCTCGACGAGCGGGAACGCCTTCTCCGGATTGGGCGAGCCGAGGACCACGCGGCCGCCGTTCAGCAGTGTGCCGAGCAGGCCCGGGCAGGCGAGGGGGAAGTTGTGGCCGAGCGGGAGGGCGGCGAAGTACACGGTGTCGGGGCCGAATGCGCAGACCTCGGCGCTGCGGCGGGCGTTGTAGACGTAGTCGTCGTGTGTCCGGGCGATGAGCTTGGGCAGCCCGGTGGTGCCGCCGGAGAGCAGGAAGACGGCGATCGAGCGGCTGTCGGGCCGATGGGCGTCGACGGCGGCCCGGTCCCCGGCCGTGGCTGGTGCGGCGCACAGCTCCCGCAGGTCCACGGCGTCGTCGCCGACCTTGTCGCCGAGGACGAGGACGTGCCGGAGCGTCGGCGAGTCCTCGGCGATCTCGAACGCCATCGCCCGGTGGTCGTGGCCTTTGAGGAGGTCGGGGACGGCGACGGCGACCGCCTCGCTGTGCTCGACCAGGTGGCCGACCTCGTGTCTGCGGTGTCCGGGCAGCGCCATCACCGGGATGACGCCGAGGCGCAGACAGGCGTAGGTGAGGATCACGAACTCGGCGGTGTTGGGGAGTTGCACCACCAGCCGGTCGTCCGGGTGGAGCCCGAGCGCGGCCAGCCGCAGCGCCACTGCGTCCGCCCGCTCGGCGAGTTGACGGTACGTCAGCCGCCGGTCGCCGTCGACGAGTGCGAGGGCGTCGGGAGTGGCGTCGGCGACGGTGTGCAGCCGGTCGCCGATCGTGTGGCCCTCCCAGTAGCCCTTGTCGGCGTAGCGCCTGGCGTACTCCTCGGGCCAGGGCACAGCGCCTTTGCTGCTCGGCCTGGACATGGTCGTTCTCCTTAGCGGTCCTGTGCGGGGGAAGCGGTGGGGACGATCACGGCGTCCAGGGCGATCAGTCCGTGGGCGGTGAGCCGCAGCGGGTTGATCTCGATCTCTGCGGTGCCGGGGCTCGCGGCGAGGGCGGCGGCCAGCGCGGACACGACCCGCCCGAACTCGGCGCGGTCGAGCTTCGGCCCGCCCCGCCAGCCGTCGAGCAGGGCGCGGGCGGCCAGGTCGCCGGGCATTCCGGCGGCTTCGGCGGCGGAGAGCGGGGCGAGCCGGATCGCCACGTCGGCGAGGGCCTCGGCGGCCGTGCCGCCCAGCCCGGCGAGGACTACCGGCCCGAACACGGGATCGCGGCGCACACCGAGCACGAGGTCGACGCCGGGCGGGGCCATGGCCTCGACCAGGTAGCGGCGGTCGGGTCCGATGGCGTCCAGCGCCGCGTCGAGTTCGTCGGGGGTGCGTACGCCCAGGTGGACTCCGCCGATCTCCGTCTTGTGCAGGATCGCGGCGTCGAGCACCTTGACGGCGACGGGCCCGCCGAGCAGGTGCAGGGCGTAGTGGGCCTCGGCGCGGGTGTCGCAGGCGACGCGTTCGGGGGTACGGATGCCCAGTTCCGCGAGAAACGTTTTGGCGGCGTCCTCGTCCAGCGGCCCGGTCGGCACGGAGGCGGTCGCCTCCTGCCCGGCCCCCTCGGTGGGCAGGGCCCGCTGCCGGGCATGCGCCACCAATGCCCGTACGGCGTTTGCGGCGGACGCCGGTCCGGTCAGTGCCGGAATCCCGGCCTTGTGCAGCCGCGCCCGCTGTTCGGCGACGTCCTCGGGCAGGCCTCCGACGATCACCACGGCCGGGGAGTCCGCACCGAGACCGGCGTCCTGCGCGGCCGAGGCCAGGTCGACGCTGTCCGGCTCGGTGAGGGCGTAGACGGCGAGCAGGTCCACCTGCGGATCCGTGGCCGTGGCGGCGAGGACGCGGGCGAAGGTCTCGGCGGGCCGGCCGGTGTCGACCGGGTTGCGCTGGTAGGTGAGCGGGGGCAGCAGTTCGCGCACGGCGTCCTGGGTGGCCGCGGCCAGCTCCGGCATGCGGATGCCGTCGGTACCCGCACGGTCGGCGATCAGCAGCCCGGGGCCGGCCTGGGCGGTCACGAGGCCGAGTCCCGGGTCCGGGTGGGGGCGCAGCTGGATGCGAGAGAGGGCGGTGAGTGCGTCCACCATCTCCCGCTCGTCGTCGACGACCACGGCCCCGGCCTGCCGCAGCGCGGCCCGTGTCGTGCGCCAGGAGGTGGCGAGCGCTCCGGTGTGCGAGCGGGCGAAGTCCCCGACGTCCGTGCGGCCGACGACCAGGGCCACGACCGGCTTGACGGCGGCGAGCAGCCGTACGGCCGCCACCAGCCGCGGCCCGTCCGGAACCGTCTCCAGATGCAGCGCCACGGCCGTCGTACGACCGTCGCCCGCGAGGTGCTCCAGGACGTCCGCGGCGGTGACGTCGAGGCCGGCCCCGAGGCCGACGCCGAGACTGATCCCGTTGCCGGCGGCGACCAGGTCGAACGCCAGGGCGTGGTTGACGCCGCCGCTGGCCGCGACCACCGCGATGTCCCCGGCCGGAAGCTGCCCGGCCGCGGGCACGAAGCTGGCCGTCAGGCCCAAGTGCGGGGCGAAGAAGCCGGAGGTGTTCGGTCCGAGCAGCCGCACCCCGGTGTCCTGGGCGACGCGGCGCAGTGCCTCCGCGTACGCCTCGCCCTCCGCACCGGCCTCGCCGAAGCCGCCGGCGCAGACCAGCGCGGCTCGGCAGCCGGCGGCGGCCGCCTCGGCCAGCGCATCCGCGCAGCCGGCCGCGGGCACGCACAGGACGGCCAGGTCGAGCCGTCCGCCGGTGTGTGCGGCGGCGTCGGCGACGGAGGCGTACACGCCCTCGCCGGGCTGCGGACGCCGGGCGTTGACCAGGGCGCGGGCGCCGGGGAAGGTAGCCAGCGAGCGGGCCATGGCGGCGCCCAGCTTTCCGCTCTGCCGCGAGGCGCCGATCACCACCACGCCCTCGGGCGCGAACAACGGGGTCAGGTGCGTGCTCATGCCTGCTCCCGCCCCACCAGGTCGGCGCGCCCGGACAGCAGCAGCGTCTCGGCCCGGTCGTCGTCCAGCCCGTCCTCCACGATCAGCGCGGGCACGCCGTGCACCAGCCGGATCTGTTCGGCGAGCAGGGACCGGGTGAGCGGGGTTCCGCCCTGTACGGCGACCAGTTCCGGGGGTGTGTCACCGGTCAAGGTGTCGCCCAACTGGTCGTAGATCTGCGGGAGTTGGGCCTCGCTGTCCGGTGCGGTGAGCCACAGCAAGCCCGCCTCGGTGCGCAATGCCGCAAGGTCGGCCCCGGTCAGCCGGCGCCCGGTGAACTCCCGCTCCCCCAGCCGCAGCGGCGTGTCCAAGGGCGCGTGGCCGTCGTGTGCGGCCCGCCAGTCCCGTACGACCTGGTCGACGAAGCCGGGATCGCGGCGCGCGATCCGCTCCTTGCCGATGCTGCGGGAGATGAAGTGGAAGGCGAACCGGGTCGGTTCGAACGCGTCGTGGTAGCGGCCGAAGTGCTCCCACCAGGACAGGCTCGGCCGGGCGGAGTTCTGGATCTTCTCCACGGAGGGCTGCCGAGCCGACTCGTACGCCTCCAGGGCGCCGGGCAGGTCGTCGCGGTGGGCGAGGAGGCTGTCGGCGAGGGCGACGGCGTCCTCCATGGCCATCTTGGTTCCGGACCCGACGGAGAAGTGCGCGGTGTGTGCGGCGTCGCCGAGCAGGACGACGTTGCCGCTGTGCCAGCGGTGGGTGCGCCGGGTGCGGAAGTTGCCCCAGCGGGAGTTGTTGACCAGCAGTTCACGGCCGTCGATCTGTTCGGCGAAGAGCTTCTCCAGGTACGCCTTGCTCTTCTCGTCGCTCGGGCCGGGCGGCTGCGCCGTGTCGAACTCGTCGAGACCCGCCCTGCGCCAGGACGCCTCGTCGGTCTCGACGATGAAGGTGCTGACGCTGTCGCTGATCGGGTAGCCGTGGACGGCGAAGGTGCCGTGCGGGCCGTGTTCGTGCACAAAGGTCAGGCCGTCGAAGAGGTAGTCCGTGCCGAACCAGATGAACTTCGCGGTCGCGACCTCCACCTCCGGCACGAGCACGTCGGCGAGCCGGTCGCGGAAGCGGGAGTTCGCGCCGTCGGCGGCCACGATCAGGTCGTAGCCGGCCAGCTCGGCCGGGTCGGCGGGGACCTCGTGGCTGAAGCGGAGCTCGACCCCGACCTCCTCGGCCCGCCGGTGCAGCAGCTGGAGCAGGGTCTTGCGGGTGATGGCCGCCATGCCGTTGCCGCCGCAACGGATCCGCTGCCCCTTCAGCCGTACCTCGATGTCGTCCCAGTGCCGGCCGTACTCGGCGAGAGCCGTGCGCAGGACGGGGTCCGCCGCATGGATCGCGGCCAGCGTCGCATCCGAGAACACCACGCCGAAGCCGAAGGTGTCCTCCGCGCGGTTGCGCTCGAAGACGGTCACCTCGACCGACGGATCGGCCTGCTTGATCAACGCCGCGAAGAACAGCCCGCCGGGGCCGCCTCCCACACAAGCGATCCGAGAAACCATGGCTCCTGCCTCCACCTCGAGTACAGGCCCAGACTCAGGCCCGAAAGCATCCTGTGTCAATGGATGTACGGGCGTCAATAATTTGTTGCGCTTTCTCTCGTCGTCGGATCCCCGGAATCCCTGCACCTCAGGGGTTTCCTCGGCTCGATCGGTCATCCTCGCGACGGCCGTCCGTGTGACATAGTCGGTTCCGTGAAGCCTCGATCGATCGTCTTCGACCTGTTCGGCGACTACGTCCGCTACCGCGGCGGCGCCGCCCGGCTGCGCACCCTCAGCACACTGATGGGCTGCTTCGGTGTCGGGGAGAGCACGGTGCGGGTGGTGCTGGCGCGCCTGCGCAAGGAGGGCTGGTTCGACGTCCGGCGCGAGGGCCGGGAGACGCTCTACGCCCTCAACAAGCGCAGCCTCCAGCTCCTCGACGAGGGCCGCTCACGGATCTTCGACCGGGCGCCGTCCGACTGGGACCGGCACTGGTACATGGTGATCTACTCGGTCCCCGAGTCCGAGCGTGCCGTACGCGACCACATCCGCAAGGAGCTGGCCTGGCTGGGCTTCGGCCCGCTGGCGCCGTCCACCTACGTCTCCCCGCACGACCGGCTGCAGCAGGTCCGGGAGAGGTTCGCGGACGAGCCGGCCGTACGCCTGGACACCCTGCGCTGCCAGTCCGGCGGGCTGCCCGTCGACCGTGAGATGGCGGCGCGCAGCTGGGATCTCGCCGCGCTCAACGAGGACTACCGGGAGCTGCTGCGGACGTATCGCGTCCGGATGCCGTCCTACCGGGCCGGGGCGCTTGGCCCCGAGGAGGCGCTGGTGGAGCGCATGCGGCTGACGTACGACTACCGCAAGTTCCCCTTCCGCGACCCGGATCTGCCGACCGAACTCCTCCCGGCGGGCTGGGTGGGCCATGAGGCGCACGAGATGTTCCTCGAGGCCCACGAACTCCTCGGCCCCTCGGCCGAGTCGTATTACGACGACGTGGCCGGCTCGCGCCCCGGCGCCCGGCCGTAGCGGTACGGCCCTAGCCCGGGTGGGTCTCCAGACGGCAGCAGCAGGACGCCTCGACGGGCACGTCCGCCGTCGCCGTGGCAATCTTCAGCTGCTGGGCGATGATCTGCGCCTCGCCGTGCTTGCCGAGCCGCACGAGGCATTCGTGGAAGCCGTGCAGGGCCCAGACGTTGGCGGGGTGCTGCTGGGCACGCGGCAGGGTGTCGTCGAGGCCCAGGTCGGCCCGGTAGACGGCCTCGGCCTGCGCTACCAGGCCCTGTTCGAGGAGCAGTGCCCCGTAGGCGTGCCGGGTGGGCTGCATCCAGCCCCACGGCTCGTCATACGGAAGACCGTCGTCCAGCTCGATGGACCGGCGCAGTGCCGCGAACGCCGCGTCGTGGTTTCCCTTGCGGTACTCCAGCTCTCCGTCCAGCATCGCCGAGGCGATCGCCAGGATGTCCGCGCAGGTGTTGTTGAACAGCATGCGAGTCTCCGGGACCCGGGCGACCGCATCATGGAAGAGCCGGCGTTCGGCCTCGGCCTCGTCGGTCCGGCCCGTGGCGGAGAACGCGACACCGCGCGCGTAGTGCAGCATCGCCGTGGTCACGCAGTACAGGCGGGCATCGGCCGGCATCGGAAGGCCGAGGATGTCGTCCCAGCGGCCGAAGCGGATGAGCACGTGCACCCGCATGGCGAGGAAGCCCTCCAGCCAGTCCGCCATCGGCGGGCTCTGCACCTGCAGCAGTTCCTCGGGCACGGCCGCTTCGAGCCGGTGCACCGTGTCGATCGCGTCCCGGAAGCGGCCGAGGAACATCGCACCGTAGATCTTGAAGTGGATGTTGTGGCACCGGTACAGGGTGTAGAAGTTCATCGCCCCGGCCCTGGCGTGGAACTTCTCGTCGGCCTCGATCGCCGTGGTGTTGTCGGAGACGACCCGGCGATAGTCGCCGCAGAGGACTTCCAGATGTGACGGCATGTGCTGCAGATGTCCGGCGTCCGGCATCAGACCGCGCAGCCGGTCACCGGCCGGCAGGGCGATCTCGGGGGTCGGGGACATCTCCATCAGGTGGATGTACATGTGCAGCAGGCCCGGATGCCCCGCGCCCGCCTCCGTGGCGAGCGCCCGTTCGAGCACCGCCCTGGCCTCGGTGGTGCGCGAGCCCGGAGCAGGTTTGCCGGTGCGGATGTCCCACAGCTGCCAGGGCGTGAGGTTCATCAGGGCGTCGGCGTACAGGGTGGCCACGTCGAGGTCGTCGGGGGCCAGTCGGCGGACGGCCCGCATGCTGTCGGCGTAGGCGCTGTTCCACACGGAGCACTCCTCGACGGCCCGGGCGCGCTGCTGCGGGTAGCGGGCGCGCAGGGCGTCGATGAGCGCCTGCTCGACAGGCGTGGCGCCGGCAGCCTTGGCGTGCGCGCGCTCCACGGCGGCGTGGGTGCGCTCCACCGTCCGGGCCAGGTCCTGTTCGTCGAAGAACTCCCAGGGTTTGTTGTAGTTGGGGCCGAGCGCGTAGGCCACACCCCAGTCGGCCATGGCGCAGCCGGGATCCGCCGCGGCGGCGGCCTCGAAGCAGCGCACGGCCTCTTCGTGGTTGAAGGCGAAGGTCCAGTTCAGTCCGCGGTCGAACCACATCTGCGCCTCGGACGACGAGGTCGTCACGCGCCGGCCGTGGCTGCCGAGGTCGTAGTAGTCCACCACTCACGAATTACCCCACACCGGCCATAACACACAAGTCCCACTCCGCACCTGACAGGTACAACGCAAAGGAATTGCATGGTCTAGACCAAGAAGCCGTCTGGTCTAGTCCAAAGCATGGACGCGGTCACGGTCCAGCAGGAAGCTGGGGCACTCCCCCACCCCCATCGGAGGCACACCGTGAGACGTCTTCGTGCATGTCTGGGCGCAGCCGCCGCCGTAGGACTCACCGCCGCAGGAACCACAGCCCTGGTGGCGGGCAACGCCTCGGGCGCGACCACCGCGCTCAGCAACCGCTGGTACGCGGCGGCCCCCTATCTGATGCCCCTCGACAACGACCCGCCGGACCCGGGCGCCATCATGGACGCCACCGGCCTCAAGGCCTTCCAGCTCGCCTTCGTCCTCGCCCCCAACGGCGGTGGCTGCTCCCCCACTTGGGGCGGTACCGCCCCGGTCTCCTCGGACACCGCCGTCCAGTCCCTCATCGACACGATCCGCGGCAAGGGCGGCGACGTGTCCGTCTCCATCGGCGGATACGGCGGCACCAAGCTCGGCCAGACCTGCTCGGACGCGGCGGCGACGGCGGCCGCGTACCAGCAGGTCATCACCAAGTACGGCCTGCACGCGATCGATTTCGACCTGGAGGAGCCGGAGTACGAGAACACCGCGGCGATCAAGAACGAGATCGGCGCCGCGAAGATCCTGCAGCAGAACAACCCCGGCCTGTACGTCTCCGTCACCACGGCCGGTACGGCCGACGGCACCGGCTGGTTCGGCAAGCAGATGCTGCTGGAGGCGAAGTCGCAGGGCTTCACGCCGAACAACTTCTCCATCATGCCGTTCGACGGCGGCTTCAACGGCGCGGCCTCGCAGACGAGCGCGCTCACCAACTTCAACTCCATCCTCCAGTCGACCTTCGGCTGGGACCAGGCGACGGCGTACGCGCACGAGGGCTTCTCCGGCATGAACGGCCGCAGTGACAGCGGCGAGATGTTCACGCAAGCCGACTTCCAGACCGTGCTGGACTACGCCACCGGCCACAACATGGACCGCTTCACCTTCTGGTCCCTCAACCGCGACCGCCAGTGCACCCCGCCCGACAACGGCGGGCGCACCTCCGGCACTTGCTCCAGCGTGGCGCAGAACTCCTGGGACTTCGCGAAGTACTCGGTGAAGTTCGCCGGCGCCACGCCGCCGTCCACGACTCCCACCCCCACACCGACGCCCACGCCGACACCCACCGCGTGCAAGGCCGCCTGGAGTTCGAGCGCCGTCTACACCGCCGGTGACGAGGCCTCGTACAACAAGCACAACTGGAAGGCCAAGTGGTGGACCCAGAACGAGACGCCGGCCGCCACCGACTGGGGCCCCTGGCAGGACGAGGGCGCCTGCTGACCGTCGTCCCCGGCTGAACCGGCCCGCCGGTTCACGGCGCCGTCCCCGCTACAGGTGGACGGCGCCGTCCGCCGCGCAGGCCCTCGCGGCCAGCCCCTCGGTGTCTCTGTCCGGCTTGAGCATCCGGGCGACGATCTCTGTGGTGGCCCGGTGCCAGTCACCGCTGCGACGCAGCATCCCGTGGTCTCCGCCCCGGACCAGCACCAGGCCGGCGCGGGCCCCGGCCTCCCGGGCCCTGCGTACGTAGTCCGCCGACTCGGCGGGCGGTGTCACGTGGTCGTGGTCGCCGTGCAGGACCAGCAGGCGCACGCCGTCGAGGTGGCGGGCGGAATCCTCGGGCGGGCACCACGGTGCCAGCGCCAGCACGCCGGACACCAGCGGGTGCGACGCGGCCCGCAAGGCCGCCCTGGCTCCCATCGAATGGCCCACGAGGACAGTGGGCACGGCTCCCGCCAGCCGCTGGAGTTCGTCGAGCGCCCGCAGCGCGTCTTGGGCGGGGTCGGCGTCGTTCCAGCCCCGGTGCCGGTAGCGGACCTGCCCGAGCAGGACGTCCGGGGGCGCGGACGCCGCGGCGGCCCGCAGGACAGGGTGCATACGGAGCGCGGCCAGCTGCCAGGGGCGCGCCGTCCGACGGCTCAGCTCGCTGCCGCCGTGCAGCGTCACGATCGCCCCGGCCACGGCCTCGGGCGGCGCGTGCCGCACGATCAGCGCGGACTCGCTGCGCTGCACTGCTCCTGCGTTCCTCACCTGTACGGCACCTCTCCGCTCCGGACGTCTCATCCTCCCCCGAAGATCCGGTGCGGCGCCGCGGAGGGGGCGCACGCGGTAGATCAGTGAGCCCTGTACGCGCCTCCACGCAGGTGGGGAAAATGCGCCATGCCCGCCTCCAAGTCGTCGAGAAAGCAGGTCGGCTCCCGTGCTGCTACGTCTGCCCGAGTCCGTGTCCGAAGCGCAGGAGTGCCTCGCCGAGGGAGCCGTACCCGTCGGCGGAGCGACGCTGATCTGGGCCGGCTGGCAACGCGACGGGTTCCCCGAACAGGCCATGTCGCTGCGCAGCCTGCCGGAGGCCAATGTCATCGGGCACGGAGCGCTGGGCGCCGCCGTGGTGCTGAACCGGGTCGACGAACGCGTGCCCGAGGTGCTGCGCCATGCGGCTGCCGCGGTGGGGACGGGAGCGGTGCGCCGGACGGCCACCGTCGGCGGCAACCTCGTCGGCAGCACGCTGCGCTGTCTGCTGCCCGCCGCGCTGGTCCTCAAAGCCCGGGCGACGGTTCTGGACCAGGACCGGGTCTACGAGACCGACCTCGCCGAGGTCCTGGCCAAGCACCACCTCCTGCTCAGCCTGCACTGGCGCGAACCGCTGGCCAGCAGCTACCGCAAGCTGCCCGGCGACGCGGGCGGCCCACCGCCGTTCGTCGTCGCGGCCGCTGTGCACGCCCAGGGCGGCGGGCCGGACCGCCTGCACGTCGCCGTCCGGGACGGCTACGACGTACTCACGGACGATGTCCCCTGCCACGCCGGGACCGAAGCGGCGATCGGCGCTCTGGGGGACACACCGGTCGGCACACTCCACTCGGCGGCGTGGGAAGCCGTGTGCGAGCACGTCACCCATCTGCTGGCTCGCCCCGACAGCCGGTGACATGGGTGAACCGCTCGGCGGCGTCCGAGAGTTCGCGTTCGCGCTGCGGGTCGTAGGACTCCTGCGACGACCGGGTCACCCGGCTGCGGTCGAGGTAGGAGCCGGTGGGTGCCGGGGTCGTGCCCAGGGCGAGGGCCGCGAGGTGACGGCCCGCGGTCGTGCGGCCGGTGGCGAGGGGGGTGAGGGTCAGCGCCGGCAGGATGCGGCGCACGGCGAACCGGGAGACGGTGCCGACATTGCGGGCGAGGTCGGTGCCGGGGACGAAGCCGGGGTTGTAGGCGAGGACGTCGATACCGGCCGGCAGGCGGCGGGCGTACTCGTGGACGAGATGGATGGCGGCCAGTTTGCTCGTCGAGTAGGCGGTGCTGCCGGCGGTCGTCGTGTCCGGGTCGGGGAAGGCGGACAGGCCGCCTCGTCGCTCCCCTGATGCCTCACTCCGCCGTCTTGCGGGCCAGCGCGTTGTTGTCTATCGAATTGTGCACGCTGAAGCTCACGGCGTCCGAGCGGTAGCGGTCGTCCGACCACTCCACCGGGCGTCCCTCGCGGGTGGTCGTTACGCGGCGGACGCGCAGCAGGGGGCTGGTGCGGCGGATGCCGAGGAGTTCGGCGTCCTGTGCGCTCGCCGCGACCGCGTCGATGACGTGTTCGCCGTATGCGAAGACCAGGCCCGTGCTCTCGAAGAGCAGTTGGGTGACGGACGGGGCGTCCGCGTCGAGCGGCTCGACTGCGCGTGAGATCCAGTCGGCGTACACGGTGCGCTCGACCAGGACCGGTTCGCCGTCCAGGCCGCGGACCCGCAGGACGTGCAACACCCGTGCGCCCTCCCGGAGTTGGAGACGGGCGGCGTCCTGCGCGGTGGCGGGCAGGTACTCCTGGGCCACGACCCGGCCGGTGGCCTCGCGGCCCATGGCGCGGGCCCACTGGGCGAAGCTGCGCAGTTCGGCGAAGCTCTGGCTGCGGCGGCTGGCCAGGACGACCCGGCGGGCCCCCTGCCGGGAGCCGATCAGGCCCTCGGCGGTCAGCGCGGCGACAGCCTGGCGGACGGTGCCGCGCGAGACGCCGTAGTGGGCGGCGAGTTCCGTCTCGGCGGGCAGCCTGCTGCCGACTGTGTACTCCTCACGGTCGATCGCCCGCCGCAGCTCGTCGGCGATCTCCTCGTGTCGTGTCGCCACCGTTTCCCTCCGAGTCTGCTGCTGTGCACAGCGTGACCAGCGTAATCGAGACCGGCAGGTGATCGCGCTTACCTCGAACTGTGCAGGGAATGGGAGGTCACAATTTCGCCACTGTTTACGAAGAGGTCACCACAGGCGGCATTACTGAGGCCAACTTGTTCAGACAAGTTCTCAGCCTTGTGCGTCCTCCCCTGCGCCCCCTTCTGGAGTCACCGTGTCCCAGCCGAGAACAGCCGCCCTGGCCGGCTCCCTCGCCGTCGTAGCCGCACTCGCCCTCAGTGCCTGCGGCGCCGCTCCCGACAACGCGTCGACCACCGCCGACGGCAAGAACGCCGCCACCGCCACGTCCGCCGCCGACTTCGGCGGTCTCGACGCCCTGGTGAAGGCGGCCAAGAAGGAGGGCACGCTGCACGCCATCGCGCTGCCCCGCGACTGGGCCAACTACGGCGCCCTGCTCGACGGCTTCACGAAGAAGTACGGCATCAAGATCACGGTGGAGAACCCGGACGGCACCAGCCAGGACGAGATCAACGCCGTGACCTCCCGCAAGGGCCAGGACCGCGCCCCGGACGTCCTCGACCTCGGCTCCTCCTTCGCGCTGAGCGCCGCCCAGCAGGGTCTGCTCGCGCCGTACAAGGTGGCCTCGTACGGCGACATCCCCAGCGGGCAGAAGGACCCGCAGGCGCGCTGGTACAACGACTACGGCGGCTACATCTCCATCGGCTGCGACGCCAAGCGCGTCAAGACCTGTCCGACGACGTTCGCGGATCTGCTCAAGCCGCAGTACAAGGGGCAGGTCGCGCTCAACGGCAACCCCACGAAGTCCGGTTCGGCCTTCGGCGGCGTGTACGCGGCCTCGCTCGCGAGCGGCGGCTCCTTCGACAACATCCAGCCCGGCCTCGACTTCTTCGGCAAGCTCAAGAAGAACGGCAACTACACGCCCGTCGAGTCGACTCCGGCGACCGTCGAGAAGGGCGAGACGCCGATCAGCATCGACTGGGACTACCTGAACGCCGGTTACGCGGACGAGTTCAAGTCCAAGGGCGTCGACTGGAAGGTGTCGGTGCCGTCCGACGGCCAGTTCTCGCAGTACTACTCCCAGGCCATCAACAAGGACGCCCCGCACCCGGCGGCCGCCCGCCTGTGGCAGGAGTACCTGTACAGCGCCGAGGGCCAGAACCTGTGGCTCAAGGGGTACGCCCGCCCGGCGCTGATGACCGCCATGGAGAAGGCCGGCACCCTCGACAAGACGGCCGCGGCCAAGCTGCCGAAGGTCTCCGGTACGCCGTCGTTCCCGACCGAGGCCCAGCAGGGCAAGGCCAAGACGGTCATTGCGCAGGGCTGGGCGAAGGCCGTCTCCGGATGACGGCCACCCTCACGGGCGTGGACGTGGCGCCGCCGGTCGCTTCGGTGAAGCGGCGGCGCCGGGTCCCCGGCTGGCTTGCCGTCGTCCCGCTGCTCGTGTTTGTCGCGGTCGCCTTCGGGGTGCCCGCCATTGCCATGCTGAACGGCGCGTTCACCGTCAAGGACCAGGCCACCGGCGCCACTTCGTACAGCACCGAGAACCTGACGACCTCGCTGCAGGGCGCCTACCTGACCTCCCTCATCGGCAGCGTGAAGCTGTCCGCGATCTCCGCGGGCATCGGCACCGTGCTCGGGCTGCCGCTCGCGCAGGTCGTGGTCACCTCGCGGTTCCAGGCGCTGCGCAACGCCGCGCTCACCGCGTCGGGCGTGCTCGCCAACTTCGGCGGCATCCCGCTGGCCTTCGCGTTCGTCGCCACGCTCGGCAATGCCGGTGTACTGACGCGGCATCTGGGCCTCGCGGACGCGGGCTGGGACCTCTACAGCTTCTGGGGCCTGGTGATCGTCTATCTGTACTTCCTGATCCCGTTGATGGTGCTCACGATCATGCCGGCGCTGGAGGGCCTGCGCTCCCAGTGGCGGGAGGCGGCGCAGAACAACGGGGCCACGGCCGTGCAGTACTGGCTGCACGTCGCCCTGCCCGTGCTGCTGCCGTCGCTGCTCGGCGGGTTCGTGCTGCTCTTCGGCAGCGCGTTCGCCGCCTACGCCACCGCCGCGGCGATGGTGGGCAGTTCGGTCCCGCTGGTCACCCTGCAGATCGCCGACGCCATCTCCGGCAACGTGCTCGTCGGCCAGGAGAACGTGGCGCTCGCGCTCAGCCTCGACATGGTCCTGGTCGCCGGCCTCGTGATGGCCGTGTATCTGCCCCTGCAACGACGGAGTGCGCGATGGCTCGCCTGAACCCGTGGCGGTGGGTCGTCCTCGGCCTCGCCGCGCTGTACTTCCTGGTGCCGCTGGCCGCGTCCGTGGTCTTCACCGTGGACGTTCCGGGGCAGGGCATCACCTTCGACGCCTACTCGCAAATCGTCTCCACCGACGGCTTCGTCTCCAGCCTGGTGCTCTCGCTGGAGCTGGCGCTCGCGACCATCGCGATCGTGCTGCTGCTGATGGTGCCCGCCATGGTGGCGCTGCGGCTCGGGGCGCCCCGGCTGCGGCCGGTGGTCGAGGTGATCTGCCAGCTGCCGCTGGTCGTCCCGCCGATCGCGTTCGTCGCCGGGATCTCGACCGTGCTGAAGTGGGGCCCTGAGTACCTGTCGCGGACCCCGCTGTTCGAGACGTTCGTGGCGGTCCAGAACCCGAGCTTCCCATTCGTGCTGGTCATGGCGTACGTCGTGATGGCGCTGCCGTTCGTGCACCGGTCGCTGGACGCCGGGCTGCGCGCGATCGACGTGCGGACGCTGGTGGAGGCGGCCCGCAGCTGCGGCGCGAGCTGGCCGCAGGCCCTTCTGCGGAGCGTGCTGCCCAATCTGCGCGGTGCACTGCTGAACGCCTCGTTCCTCACGCTCGCGCTGGTGCTCGGCGAGTTCACGGTGGCCCAGCTGCTCGGTTTCCAGCCGTTCGCGGTGTGGATCTACAGCGTCGGCGGCTCCCAGGCCCAGCTGTCCGTCGCCGTGTCCGTGCTCAGCCTGCTCGTCACATGGGCCCTGCTTCTCGCGCTCGCCGGTGTCGGCGGGCGGACCCGTACCGCTTCGTCCCGGGGATGATCCATGACCGCCACCACGCTTGAGAAGACAGCCGTCGACAAGGCCGCCACGGTCGAATTCCGGGGTCTGCGCCGGGAGTTCGGGGCGACCGTCGCCCTCGACGGGCTCGACCTGACCGTGCAGCCCGGCGAGTTCCTGGCGCTGCTCGGCCCGTCCGGCTGCGGCAAGACCACCGCGCTGCGCATGCTCGCCGGGTTCGAACACCCCGACTCCGGCGAGGTGCTGGTCGACGGCGCGGACGTCACCCGGGTGCCGGCCCATCGCCGGGACGCAGGGATGGTGTTCCAGTCGTACAGCCTCTTCCCGCATCTCAACGCCCTCGACAACGTCGCCTTCGGGCTGCGGATGCGGAAGGTGGGTACGGCCGAACGCCGTTCCCGGGCGGCCGAGTTGCTGGAGCTCGTCGGTCTCGCCGACAAGGGCGACCGGTTTCCGCACCAGCTCTCCGGCGGGCAGCAGCAGCGCATCGCGCTCGCCCGCGCCCTCGCGCTGCGGCCCCGCGTGCTGCTGCTGGACGAGCCGCTGTCCGCGCTCGACGCCAAGGTGCGGCTCACGCTGCGCGAGGAGATCCGCCGGCTGCAGCAGGAACTCGGCATCACCACCCTGTTTGTGACGCACGATCAGGAAGAGGCGCTGTCCGTGGCCGACCGGGTCGCCGTGATGCGGGCCGGCCGGCTCGAACAGTGCGCGGAACCGGCGGAGTTGTACGGGCGTCCCGCCACCGCCTTCGTCGCCGAGTTCGTCGGCACGATGAGCCGGATTCCCGGGCGGCTGTCCGGCACGACCGTGGACGTCCTCGGCCTGCGGCTGCCCGCCGAGGGGACCCTCCCCGCGGTGACGGAGGTGGACGTGCTGGTGCGGCCCGAGGCCGTGCACGTCACCGCGGACGCCACCGGTGACGCGCGGGTGATCGCCACCGCGTTCCTCGGCGCGGCCACCCGCATCACCGTGCGCCTGGCCGACGGCACCGAGGTGAAGGCCGACCTGCCCACCCACGAGGCCACCGCGCTGGGAGCCGGAGCCACCGTTCGGGTGTCGCTGCCCGAGCGGCCGGTGCTGGTCGCCGAACGGGTGGTGTGAGACGCCGGGCACTCGCCCGCAGGACATGCAGGAAATCCCCCCCCACACACGAAAGTAGAGACCGTGACCCAACCCCCGCTCCAGGCCGTCCTGTTCGACATGGACGGCACGCTCGTCGACACCGAGCGGCTGTGGTGGGAGGCGGTGCAGCACGTCGCCACGGGCCTCGGCCGACCGCTGACCGACGCCGACCAGCCGGAGGTGCTCGGCAGGCCGGTCGAGCACACCGCCGGCTGGCTGGGCGGGCTCACCGGGACTCCGGATCTCGCCGACCGGCTGCACTCCGAGTTCAGTGACCGCGTGCGCACCGGTATCGTGCCGCGTCCAGGCGCGCTCGGCCTGCTCGATGCCCTCGCCCGCGAAGGCGTCCCGACCGCCCTGGTCACGGCCTCGCCCCGCACGGTGACGGACAGCGTCCTGGCCGTGCTCGGGGCCGACCGTTTCCGGGTCTCCGTCACCGCCGACGACACCGAGCACACCAAGCCCGCCCCCGACCCCTACCTCGCCGCCTGCCGCGCCCTCGGCGTCGACCCCGCCCGCTGCGTGGCCGTCGAGGACACCCCGACGGGCGTCAGCTCCGCGGAGGCCGCCGGGTGCGCCGTGCTGGCGGTGCCGTCGCTGGCTCCGATCGAGGCGGTCCCCGGGCGGACGGTCGTGGCCAGTCTGGAGGAGGTGACCCCGGACCGGCTGCGGGCCCTGGTGGTCCCTCGGCTGCGTGTGCTGAGCTGGAATCTCTGGTACGGCGGCGCGAAGGTCGACGACCACCGCGCCAAGCAGCTCAAGGTCATCCTGGACACCGAGGCCGATGTCGTGGGCCTCCAGGAGACGGCCGGCACGGCGGCCCGGGAACTCGCCGACGCGCTGGGCTGGCACCACCACCAGGCCGGCGAGAACCTCGGCATCATCAGCCGCCACCCCATCACGGCCCGCCTCGGCGACCCCGACGTCGGCTTCTACGGAGCGGCCGGCGCCCGTATCCGCATCGGCCGCGTACACGAGGTGGACGTATGGACGGCCCATCTCCACTACACGCCGTACGGCCCCTACGAAGCGGCCTTCGACGGGCTCGGACCGGACGGGCTGATCGCCCACGAAGACGTACGGCTGGACCAGATGCGGGAGACCCTGCGCCGCATCACGGAGTCGGCGGACGGGACGACGCCCGTGATCCTGACCGGCGACTTCAACAGCCCCTCCCACCTGGACTGGCCCGACGTGGCCTGGCCGGTGACCCTAGCCGCCGAGGCCGCCGGACTGCGCGACTCCTACCGTGAGGCCCACCCCGACCCGCTCCGCGCACCGGGCCACACCTGGTCCCCGGTCCACACCCACAACGAGGACGACAACACCCTCCCGGAACCCCAGGACCGTATCGACTACGTCCTCCACAACGGCCACGGCCTCGAAGTCGTCGACTCCTGCACCGTGGTCACCGGCGTGCCGCGCCCGTGGCCGGACGTCGCCGGCAACGACTGGCCGTCGGACCACGCCGCGGTGCTCACCACGTTCGCCCTGACCCATCGGGAGTGACTCGACGTCGGAGGTCCGGCCCGAGGCGTTGCTCCGTCCGAGTGGTATATCCCTTTCCGCGGTCGTAGCGTCGGATTGAGTCGTAGCGTCGGCAGGAGACGGCAGCGGGGAGCGGATCATGCGCAGGCACACATTGAGTACGGCGGTCACGCTCTGTTTCGCTGCCTCGCTCGCGGCAGCCGCAAGCGCGCCCTCCGAAGCAGGGCCGACATCCCCGCCGGCCTCGCACACGGCACGGCAGCAGGCCCGTGTGCCCGTGCTCGTCGACTGTTTCTGGCACCCGGAAGTACGCCCCACCGACTTCATGCTCGCCTGCGGTGACGGCAACAGCCGCCTGGCCTCGCTCCATTGGATGCAGTGGGGCCCGAACTCGGCAAAGGCCGAGGGTGTCAACGTCGTCAACGACTGCAAGCCCTACTGCGCGGCGGGCAGGTTCCACTCGTACCCGGTCGTCGTCCGGCTGGACCGGGCGCAGCCGTGGAAGAAGCATCCACAGCTGCAGCACTACACCCGGATGACGCTCGAATACACCGCCGGCAGGCCGGACACGTTCTCGCCCACGGTGACGTATCCGCTGTGGAACTGATGTCACCGCCGGTCGTCCGCCTCCATGGGCGGACGGCCCTGCGGGTTCTCCCCCGCGGTGAGGTGTTCCAGGACCTCGACCAGTTCCTGGCAGGCCTGTTCCACCGACCGCCTGGTGTTCAGCTGCTCGGTGATCACGGCTGACAGGAGCAGGGCGGTCAGGGCCATCCCGCCGTTGAAGGCCAGGAGCTTGATCATCACTTCGACGCCGGTCAGCCGGGCGAAGGGGCCGACCCGGTCCGTCGCCGCGGTGGTGGCCATCACGGAGGCGAAGAGGGCGCACAGCATGCTGCCCCCGAGCCGGAAGCGCAGGGCCGCCCAGATCAGCAGCGGGTAGACGAGGAACAGCAGGCTCACGGCGCTGTGGGTGGCGAAGGGGACGAGGGCGCAGGCGACGAGGATCAGGCCCACGCCCTCCTTCCATCGTGGCGCATACCGACGGCGGCGCGCACCGTACAGCACCAGCAGGACCGGAGTGACGATCAGGACACCCATCGCATCGCCGGCCCACCAGGCCGACCAGACGAGCCAGAAGCCGTCCGCGGCGAGTTTGCCCGTGAGGACGAGCAGCCCGGCGCCGGCGGTCGCGCTGATCAGCGTGGCGGTCAGCGCCGCCAGGAACACCAGCGCGAAGCCGTCCCGCAACCGGGCGAGATCGGTATGGAAGCCGACCTTGCACAGCAGGTAGTACGCGCAGACGGGGGCGGCGGTGTTCCCCACGAGGGTGCCGATCACGTCGGGCTGGACCGAGCTGATGGACATGATGACGAGGAGAGCGCCGAGTGCGATGCCGGGCCAGATGCGCAGACCGAAGAGCAGCAGGCAGGCCACCGCGACGCCCGTGGGCGGCCAGATCGGGGTGACGACGGCGTTCTCGACGACGAGCTGCCGCAGGAGTCCCAGCCGCCCGGCGGCGAAGTAGCAGGCGGCGACAGCGAGCACCTGGAGGGCGAAGACCGCCGGCCGGCGCAGATCCTGGATACCCACCACAGCTGTCATCAGACACCGCTGCGGCTCGGTCGGCGAGGTGGGAGGCGTGGCGCCCGGCCTTATGGCTGAATGCCGGGGGCGTCATGGCCGACGACCAGGACGGCCGCGTCGTCCTCGTGGCCGACCCGCTCGGCGATCTTCATCACTCCGGCGGCGAGTGCGTCGGCCTCCATGCCGGCGACCGCGGCGATGCCCGCAAGCCGTACGACCTGGTCGAGGCCCTCGTCGACGCTCAGCGACGGTCCTTCCACCACACCGTCCGTGAGCAGGACGAACACACCGCCCGTGGTGAGCCGGTAGCGGGTCACCGGGTACTGCATGCCTGCCTCTATGCCGAGGGGCGGTCCGCCCTCGTCCTCGGCGATGCCGGACTTTCCCTCCGCCGTGGCCCAGATGTGCGGGATGTGTCCGGCCCGGGCGCTCTCCAGAACGCCGGTGGACGGGTCGAGTCGCATGAAGGTGCAGGTGGCGAAGAGGTCGGTGCCGAGGGACAGCAGCAGGTCATTGGTCCGGGAGAGGAGTTCGCCGGGCTCGCTGGTGACGGAGGCGAGCGCGCGCAGGCCGACCCGGACCTGCCCCATGAAGGCGGCCGCCTCGATGTTGTGGCCCTGGACGTCGCCGATGGACAGTCCGATGCGGCCGTCGGGCATCGTGAAGGCGTCGTACCAGTCGCCGCCCACGTTGAGGCCGTGGCAGGCCGGTGCGTAGCGGACGGCCAGGTGGTAGCGGCAGGCGGCGGGCAGGTCCCGGGGCAGCATACCGCGCTGCAGCGCAAGCGCCAGCTCCACGCGGGAGCGCTGCAGCTCCGCGAGTTCGCGTGCCTGGGCGGTCAGCGACCCGAGTCTGGCGAGCAGTTCGTCGCCGTCCTCTGTCGGGCGCTCGAGGGACATTGATCACTCCGGCGGGACCGTGGGCCATGGCCCCTTCGGGGCAAATCCCCAGATTATGCGTTTAACGGGATGTTGGCGACACGGCGGCCGACGAAGTCCGCACTGCGGCTTTGCCGGCCCGTCCTGTCACGGCCCGGCACCCCCGTCGCCGTGGCGGCCGTGTCAGCCGCCGAGGGCCGCCATGACCACGTCCTTGGCCTCGTCCTGCACCTGGCGCAGGTGGTCGGGGCCGCGGAACGACTCGGCGTAGATCTTGTACACGTCCTCGGTGCCCGAGGGGCGGGCCGCGAACCAGGCGTTCTCGGTGCTCACCTTGATGCCACCGATGGCGGCGCCGTTGCCAGGGGCCTCGGTGAGCACCCCGGTGACCGCTTCTCCGGCCAGGGTGTCCGCGGTGACCTGGGCGGGTGAGAGCTTGGCGAGCAGTGCCTTCTCCTCGCGGGTCGCCGGGGCGTCGATGCGTGCGTAGGCGGGCTCGCCGAAGCGGGCGGTGAGGGCGGCGTAGTGCTCCGACGGTGTCTTCCCGGTGACGGCGATGATCTCGGAGGCGAGCAGCGCCAGGATGATGCCGTCCTTGTCCGTGGTCCACACCGAGCCGTCCCGGCGCAGGAAGGACGCCCCGGCCGACTCCTCCCCGCCGAAGCCGATCGAGCCGCCGACCAGCCCGTCCACGAACCACTTGAACCCGACCGGTACTTCGACCAGTTGGCGCCCCAGGTCGGCGGCGACCCTGTCGATCATGCTGGACGACACGAGGGTCTTGCCGATCCCCGTGCCGGCCGGCCACTCCTTTCGGTGGGCGTACAGATAGGAGATGGCAGCGGCCAGGTAGTGGTTGGGGTTCATGAGACCCGCGTCCGGTGTGACGATGCCGTGCCGGTCGGCGTCGGCGTCGTTGCCGGTGGCGACCTGGAAGCGGTCGCGCTGTTCGATGAGCGAGGCCATCGCATACGGCGACGAGCAGTCCATACGGATCTTGCCGTCCCAGTCGAGCGTCATGAAGCGCCAGGTGGGGTCGGCAAGGGGGTTGACCACGGTCAGGTCGAGGCGGTGCTGTTCGGCGATACGGCCCCAGTAGGCGACCGAGGCTCCGCCGAGCGGGTCGGCGCCGATGCGGACGCCGGCGGCGCGGACCGCGTCCAGGTCCAGGACGTTCGGCAAGTCGGCGACGTAGGCCCCGAGGAAGTCGTGGCGGCCGGTGGTGGGGGCGGCGAGCGCGCGGGCGTAGGGGATGCGCCGGACGTCCTTGAGGCCGGCCGTGATGATGTCGTTGGCCCGGTCCTGGATCCAGGAGGTCGCCTCGGAGCCCGCGGGTCCGCCGCTGGGCGGGTTGTACTTGAAGCCTCCGTCGGCGGGCGGGTTGTGCGAGGGGGTGACCACCACGCCGTCGGCGAGGCCGGAGGTGCGGCCGCGGTTGTGGGTGAGGATGGCGTGCGAGACCGCGGGGGTCGGCGTGTAGCCGTCCGCGCTGTCGATGAGGACGGTCACGTCGTTGGCCGCGAACACCTCCAGGGCGGTGACCCTGGCGGGCTCGGACAGGGCGTGGGTGTCGGCGCCGAGGAAGAGCGGGCCGTCGGTGCCCTGCTCGGCGCGGTACTCGCAGATCGCCTGGCTGGTCGCGGCGATGTGGTCGTCGTTGAACGCCGTCGCCAGGGACGACCCACGGTGTCCCGACGTGCCGAACGCCACCCGCTGCCCCGGGTCGGCCGGGTCCGGGTGCAGCGCGTAGTACGCGGTGACCAGCCGGGCGACGTCGACGAGGTCCTCGGGGCCGGCCTGCCGGCCCGCTCGCTCGTGCTGCATGTGCCCGCTCCTCCACATCGGTTGGCCAAAACGCTTGCCGCCCCATCTTCCCCCGTCGTGGCAACGGCCAGCGAGAGCGGGTCAGTGCCCGGAACCTGTCAGCAGTGCGCAGACGAAGTTCTCCTGAACGGTGCGCAACCGGCTCAACAGGTCCGGGTTCGTCGCCGCGTTGATCTGCGCGGTGACGGAGAAGGTCAGCGACCGGCGGCCGTCCGGGGTGGCGGCGATCAGTTGGGTGTAGCCGGGGAAGTTGCCGGTGTGCCCCAGGACCACGCCGCACCGGGTCGTGTAGCGGAAGACGGCGAGGCCCGCCATGTTGGCACCGGGGCCCGCCGGTTCGGACGCGCCGGCGATCCAGCGCCGTTGCTCGCGCACGACGCGTCTGCCGTAGAGCGCGCCGCCTGCGTAGCCGCGGATGAAGCGGGTCATGTCGGCCGGTGTGGAGATGATGCCTCCCGACGCCCATGAGCCGGAGACGCCGAGGACCTCGCTGACGTCCTCCGGGGGCGACACGGTCGTGTCGTAGCCGTGCAGATAGGGCTCGGGGATCACATAACCCTGGGGAAGGCTCGTGTTGCGCAGGGCCAGCGGCCGGTAGACCAGGGCGCGCAGCAGTTGCTCGTACGGGGTGCGGGTCGCCGCCTCCGCCATCAGGGCGACGGCGATGTTGTCGGAGTTGGAGTAGCGGTACTGGGTGCCCGGGCGGAAGTTGAGGGGCTGGTCGGCGACGAAGTCGAGGAGGCGGCGGGAGTCGAAGTGGTGGTGCGGGTCGGCCGCGAGGATGCTCCGGAACTCGGCGGCGGCGCTGAAGTCCGGCAGTCCGCTGGTGTGGTTGAGCAGTTGCCGGAGCGTGACGCGGTGCCAGGCCGCGGGCAGTCCCGGCAGACGTTCGCCCAGTGTCTCCTCAAGCCGCAGGGCGCGGCGGTCCACGAGGCTCAGGGCCACGGCGCCGCTGAAGGCCTTCGCCGTGCTGGCGATGCGCATGTGGTCGTACTGGCTCGGGCGGCGGCCCGTGGCGAGGTCCGCGACACCCGCCCGTACGACGCGGGTGTTTCCGTCCCTTCGCAGCACGGCGATGACGCCGGGCGGTCCGCCGGGGGCGTGTACGAGCTGCTCGATCTGGTCCTGCAGGTCGCTGCCGCGCGCTGCGGCAGCGGCGGCGGTGCTCGCGGGCACCTGGAAGAGCGCTGCCACGCAGACCGCGGCGACACAGGTCGCCCGCAGGCGGGGCCGGAGCGGGAAGAGGCGGGCCGGGGCGGAGCGAAGGGGCATCAGGTCTCCCATGGCGGGCCGTCGTTGCAGGCCAAGCCTTTCCCTGTGTCCGAGGTGAGGCTCTTCCGGCTGCTGCATACGGCCCAACGGCTCATCCGTCGGCCGGCACCGCCTTCAGCACCTTGCCCTGGGGACTGGCCAGTACATAGCCGGTGGCGCAGTCGTCGCCGAGGCAGGCCTCGAAGGCGGCGGGGTCCTTGTTGAATTCGTCCGGCCCATCAGGGTGCCGGTGTCGGCGCCCTTCTTCACTCCCTTGCCGGGCCGGTAGGTGCAGCTGTCGTAGCGGGTCCGGCTGCCGGGGACCATGGCCTTGACCGACACGTACTGGGGGTAGACGGCGAGATCACCGAAGGTGTCCCTGCCGGTCTTGTCCTCGATGGCCTTGAGCGCCTTCCGGATGCCGGCGGGGGTGAGCATGCCGGTGGCGAGTCTGGTCGTCGGACTCGGCAGCGGTGTGTCTGCCGGCTGCGTGGAGGCGGGAGTGCTGTGCTGCCCGCCGGTCGTCGTGGACGCCGACGCCTTGTTGCCGTCGCCGTCCGGCCAGGCCACCCACGTGATCCCGCCCACCAGCACGGCACCGGCCGCGACGGACGCGAGCGCGGCCCGGCGCAGCCGACCCCGGCTGTCGGGGCGGGGCACAACAGTGTCGGAGGCGGCCGGCGTCGGCGCCGGGGCGGCGTTCTGCGGGGGCGCCAGGGGGTACGAGGTGGCTGTGGGTTCGTGACCGGCCTCCTCCGCGGCGGCCGGCATGCGGTCGACCCGCTCCGCGTCCGGCCGCGCCCCGGGATCGCGGACCGGCACTGCGGCGAGTACGGGAGCCAGCGGTCCAGCCTGTTCGGGCGGCGGGACGTCCTCGTGCAGTACGGCGGCCAGCGTGGCCAGGGTCGTTCCGCGCCGCAGCGGATGGTGGCCCTCGACGGCGACGTACAGCATCATCGCGAGCGACCACAGGTCCGCGGCGGGTCCGCCGCCGTCCGTGACGCGTTCCGGAGCCATGTAGTCGGCGGTGCCGATGATCGATCCGGTGGCGGTCAGCGCGGTGGAGTCACGGATCGCGGCGATCCCGAAGTCGGTGAGGACGGGCCGGCCGTCGGTGCGCAGCAGGACGTTGGCGGGCTTCACATCGCGGTGCTGGACGCCCGCGGCGTGGGCGGCGCGCAGCGCGTCGAGCACACCGCGGCCGACACCGACGGCTTCGGCGGGTGTCATCGGGCCGCGGGCCAGCCGGTCGGCGAGGGAACCGCCCTCGACCAGCTCCATGACGATCCACGGGTGGGTGCCCTCGCCGCCGTCGACGATGTGATGGATCGTCACGACGTTGGGGTGCTGGACCCGGGCCAGGGCTCGGGCCTCGCGCAGGACTCGCTCGCGCAGCATCCGTGCCGAGTCCGGGTCGTACTCGGCCAGGGCCTGCTCTGAGTTCCCCGTCGTCCCCACGGAGCGCGGGCGCAGCGGCGTTCCGTGCGGCGAGCGTGCGTGCCGGGCGTCGGGGCGCAGGCGGGGAACTCAGAGCAGGCCCTGGGGTCCGGGTCGACGGGCCGGACCTCCTTGACGGCCACGCTGCGGTGCAGCAGCAGATCGCCGGCGCGCCACACGGTGCCCATGCCGCCACCACCGAGCCGGGCCCGGAGCTCGAAGCGGCCGTCGACAACCCGTCTGTCGGTGTCCCCGTCGTTCATGGCGAGGAGCATAAGGGACGCGAAATCCTCCACCGCACCCCGGCGGGCTGTCGTCAGTCGGCGGCTCCGACCAGAGCGCGGACCTCGAACTCGTCGTATGCATCCGGGACTTCGGGACGGCCCAGGACCGTGCCGAGCCAGCCGAGGAGGAACCCGGCCGGGATCGAGACGATGCCGGGGTTCTGCAGCGGGAACCAGGCGAAATCGGCGTCCGGGTAGAGCGAGGCGGGGGTGGAGGAGACGACGGGTGAGAACACGACGAGGAGTACCGAGCACAGCAGGCCGCCGCAGAGGCTGAGCAGGGCGCCCGTCGCGGTGAAGCGCCGCCAGAACAGGGTGTAGACGAGGGTGGGCAGCAGGGCGGAGGCGGCGATGGCGAAGGCGAGGAAGGCCAGGGTGGCGGTGTTGGCGCCCCAGGACACCAGGGCGAGGAGCATGGCGAGGACGCCGATGACGGCCGCGGCGAGCCGGGCGACGAGGAGTTCCTCGGTCTGTTTGGCCCTTCCCTTGCGGATGACCTCGCCGTAGAGGTCGTGGGCGACGGAGGAGGCCGCGGCGAGGGTGAGTCCGGCGGCCACGGCGAGGAGCGTGACGAAGGCCAGACAGGACAGCAGGGCCGTGAGCACGCCGCCGCCCAGTGCGTGCGCGAGCAGCAGCACGGCCGCGTCGCCCTTGTGGTCCATGCGTGCGATGGTCTCCCGGCCCACGACGGCGGTGGCCCCCAGGCCCAGGACTCCGGCCGCCAGGCAGACGAGGCTCACCAGGCCCATCGCCCAGACGACCGAGACGCGCAGGACACCGGTCGAGCGCGGGGCGAGCAGCCGCATCATGACGTGCGGGAGCGCGGCCAGGCCCAGCACGATGGCCAGTTGCAGGCTGAAGAAGTCGAGTTTGCTGGTGGTGCTGGCGCCGTAGCGAAGGCCGGGCTGCAGGAAGCGTGTTCCCATGCCGCTGTGGTCGGCGGCCGCCGTGAGCAGGGCGTCGATGTTCCAGTGGTAGTGGTGCAGCACCATCACGGCGGTCACGGTGACGCCGGAGATGAGCATCACGGCCTTGACGATCTGGATGAACGTGGCCCCGGGCATGCCGCCGATGGCCGCGTACACGATGACCACGGTGCCGATGACGACCACGCACAAGGTGCGGGTGGCCGCGCTGGGTTCGCCGGTGAACTGGGTCAACAGGGCTACGCTGCCGACCAGTTGGGCCACCAGGTAGAGGGTGGTGACGGCCAGCGTGCAGAGGGACAGGGCGAGCCGGACCGGCCGCTGCCGGACCGGCATGCGCAGGGCGATGGTGTCGCCGAGGGTGAACCTGCCCGCGTTGCGCAGGGGTTCGGCGATCAGCAGCAGGACCATCATCCAGGCCACGGCGGTGCCGCCGAGGTAGAGGAGTCCGTCGTATCCGGTGAGGGCGACCAGGCCGGTGCTGCCCAGGAGGGTGGCGGCGGAGAGGTAGTCCCCGCACATGGCCAGTCCGTTGCGCAGCGGGGTCATGGTGCGGTTGCCGAGGTAGAACTCGCTGATCTCGTCGCGCTGCGGAGCGGTCAGCAGCGCGGTGAACAGGGTGACGACGACCACGGAGAGGAAGAGCAGGAACGTCAGCTGCAGGCTGAACCCGTCCACGACGACGACGGCGGCGGTCGTCACCATGTGCGGTACCCCTGGGTGTGGTGGGAGGCGGGTGCCTGGCCGGGGCGGCTTTGCCGGTCGGGGTGCTGCCGGTGGGCCTGGGTGCGGAAGCCGCGGGCGATCGGGTCGACGTGTGTACGCATGTGCACGATGTGGCGCCGCGCGATGAGGGCCATCACCACGAACTGCCCCAGTCCCAGGGCCAGTCCGAGGGTGAGGTGACCATGCAGTGAAGTGTTCATGAGCTCGGGTGCGAAACTCGACAACAGGACATAAAGCAGGAACCCGCCGGTGGCGACTACTGTCATCCGCACCCCGGACCGCCGCTGCGCACGGCGCAGCTCCTGGAATTCGGGGCGGTGGGATATCTCGTGTCGTTTCGCCTGCTCGACATTCACGCGGGCACACCTTCTCCACTTCTTGGCGCCGCACGCATGCCGGAAAAGAATGCCGGAGTAGACCACCGTGCGGACTTTGTGGGGGGTTCGTGAATCTGGAATCGCCGCTTTCCGGATTCCTTCGGTCCCGCCATTGGGTGGGGCGGAACCGGGAGCCGGAGTATTGCAGCGTGCCCATTGAACTATCAACCGCACGGAAGGGTGAATTTCCGACGCTGACTCATTCCCGCACCTGATCCTGCGTTCATGGGCACCGCACAGCCCACGAAAAGCACGCTGCACGAGAATAGTCCATACCTTTTCCGCGGGAAGGCTGTCTCAAATGCAGCGCACAAGGAGGTCGGCTCGTCACAGCCGAACGGCCCGGGCGAGGATGCCCGGGCCGTGTGCCGTTGCCGGTGGTGGTCAGCTGCTCGGCGTCATCCGAACATGCCGGGCTGGTAGTCGCCGGCGGGCTGCTGAACGATGACGTTGAAGCGGTTGTACATGTTGATCAGGGCGATGGTGGCGACGAGGGCGGCGAGCTGGTCCTCGTCGAAGTGCTTGGCCGCGTTCGCCCAGGCCTCGTCCGTGACACCACCGGCCGCGTCGGCGATGCGGGTGCCCTGCTCCGCGAGCTCCAGGGCGGCGCGCTCGGCGTCGGTGAACACCGTGGCCTCCCGCCAGGCCGCGACGAGATGGAGCCGCTGCGCGTCCTCCCCCGCGGCCAATGCGTCCTTGGTGTGCATGTCGGTGCAGAAACCGCAGCCGTTGATCTGGCTGGCGCGGAGCTTCACCAGCTCCTGCGTCGCGTGCGGCAGCGTCGAGTCCGATACGGCCTTGCCCGCCGAGTTGATGTGCCGGAAGAGCTTGGCCGCGACCGCGTTCTCGAAGAGGTTCATACGAGCTTCCATGGTGCGCTCCTGTGCCGTTGTCGGTGGTTACACCTCTTTGACGGCACGGCCCGGCAGGTTGTGACACACGCGAATGTGACGTGCGTCTCCCGGCTCACCGGGCAAGGCGGTCCGGGCTCAGTCCAGCAGCCCCGCGGCGAGCGTTGCGCCCAGCTCCCAGCAGGCCTCGATGTCCGGCTTGGCCGGCTCCCCGGTCACCGTGACGGGCTTCGCCGTACGCCGCCAGCCGAGACCGGTCGTGATCGCCTCGATCCCGCGCACCGCGCCCGTGACGTCGCTCCCGCCGTGCACGTAGTAGCCGAACGGCCTGCCCTGCGTGGCATCGAGGCACGGGTAGTAGATCTGGTCGAAGAAATGCTTGAGGGCTCCGGACATATAGCCGATATTGGCCGGGGTGCCGAGCAGATAGGCGTCGGCGGCCAGCACGTCGGACGCCGTGGCCGCCAGCGCCGCCCGCCGTACGACCTCGACGCCCTCGATCTCGGGCGCGGTCGCACCGGAGAGGACGGCTTCCAGCATCGTCTGGCAGTTGGGCGAGGGCGTGTGATGCACGATCAGCAAGGTGGGCACGCTCCGCACCCTAATTCAGGCCCGGTACGGCCCTCTTCACGAGGCGGCACGAGATCGCCCCGCGCGCTCAGCACAGCACGCGCAGGGCGCCCGGCAGGACTCTGGCCGTGACGGGCAGGACGGCCTCGACCTCGCCGTCGGCACCGTAGGGCACCTCGCGGTCGGCGGAGATGGTGATCTCCCGGCCGCGCAGGATGCGCACCTGCGGCCGGTTGACGTGGGTGCCCGTCCTGAGTTCGTTCATCATGGCGAAGAAGAGCCGCCGGGGTGCCTCACTGATCATCACGACGTCGAGCAGGCCGTCGTCCACACGGGCGTCGGGGGCGATGAGGCGGCCGGAGCCGTAGTAGCCGGAGTTGGCGGCCACCACCGTGTAGCCGGTGTGGCGGTGTTCCTCGCCGTCGACGGTGACCCGGTAGTGGGCCGGCCGCCAGGTGGTGACGGCCCGCAGGCCGCCGGCGTAGTAGGAGGCCGCGCCCCGCAGGAGTTTCGCGTGGTTGGCGTGGCGGTTGGCGAGGGCGTCGACGCCTGCGTAGACGCTGCCGAGGACGACGGTGCGGTCGTGGACGGCGGACTCGACCTCGATGGTGTCGACGGCGCGCGGTTCGTGGCAGAGCAGTACCTCGGCCAACTCGGTTGGTTCCGTGGGAAGTTCCAGTGCTCGGGCGAAATCGTTGCCGCGGCCGGCCGGGACGAGGCCGAGTACGGCTCCGGTGCCGCTGAGGGCGCCGCCGATCCCGCCGGCCATGCCGTCGCCGCCTACGGCGAGCACCACCCGGCCCTGGCTGCCCGCGTGCCGGGCGAGTTCCTGGGCGTGGGCCAGGCTGTGGCTGTACTCGGTCTCCAGCTCGGCGCCCGCCTCCCGCAGCAGCCGGGCCACGGCGAGGAGGGCTGCGGCGCCGGTGGATCCGCCCGCGGTGGGGTTGACGACGGCGGTGAACTGTCGCATCGGTGTGCCTCCGAGGGCGGACGGGTCGGTACTGCCGGACAGGGGGACGGTCAGTCGTCGAGAGGCAGGAGGACCCCGGGGTTGAGGAGTCCGGCCGGGTCCAGTCGCCGCTTGACGGCGCGCAGGGCGTCGACGGCCAGCGGGCCGGCCTCGCGGACGTACCAGTCCCGGTGGTCGGTGCCCACCCCGTGGTGGTGGGTGATGGTGCCGCCGGCCGCGAGGATCGCCTCGTTGGCGGCGTGCTTGGCCCGGGTCCAGTGCGCGAGGGGGTCGTCGCCCTGTGCCGAGACCACGGTGAAGTACAGCGAGGCGCCGTTCTCGTAGATGTGGGAGATGTGGCACATGACCAGGGGCGGGGTGCCGGCCTCGGTGAGTGTCGTGGTGAGCGCGTCGCGCACGGCCGCGTAGAGCCCGGGGATGCCGGACCAGAAGGCCGCCGTCTCCAGCGTTTCGGCGAAGGCGCCCGCGTCGAGCAGGGCGTCGCGCAGATAGGGGGCCGAGTAGCGGCCGTGGGCCCAGCGCTCCCCCGGCTCCTCGCCGAGCGGTGTGCCACCGCACTCGCGCAGGACGGCCGCGGCACCTTGCCGACGGTATGAGACGTCCTCCTGCGTGCCCTCGTATCCCGCAATCGCCGTGCATCCGGCGGCCGCCTGGGTGCCGGAGGACCCGATCGCGTCGGGCTGGGCGAGGCCGATCAGGGTCTCGGTCTCGTCGGACAGGCGCAGCACGGTCGGGCGCGGCCCGTCCTGGGCGAGGCGGCGCAGCGCGGCGGCGCCTTCCTCGAAGGAGGGGAAGCGCCAGCCTTCGTAGACACAGATCTTCGGGACCGGGCGGATGCGGACCGTCACGGACGTGATGACGCCGAACGCCCCCTCCGAGCCGAGGACGAGCTGGCGCAGGTCGGGTCCGGCCGCGGAGCGCGGGGCGCGGCCCGTGTCGATGGTGCCCTCGGGGGTGGCGAGGGTGAGGCCGAGGACCATCTCGTCGAAGCGGCCGTAGCCGGCGGACGCCTGGCCGCTGGAGCGGGTGGCGGCGAAACCGCCGATGGTGGCCCACTCGTAGGACTGCGGGAAGTGGCCCAGGGTGAAGCCGTGTTCGGCGAGCAGCGCCTCGGCCTGCGGGGCGCGCAGGCCGGGTTGCAGGGTAGCGGTGCGGGAGACCGGGTCGAGGACGAGCAGGCCGTCCATGCGCCGCAGGTCCAGGGCGACGAACGTGCCCCGCGGCCCGGGGGCGAGTCCCCCGACGACGGAAGTGCCGCCGCCGAACGGGACGAGGGCCAGGCCGTGTTCGGCACACGCGCCCAGCACGGCAACGACCTCGTCATGGCCGGCCGGGAGCAGCACGGCCGCCGGAGTGTCGTCGACGTCGCCCTCCCGGATGCGCAGGAGATCGGGGGTGGACTTGCCGCGGGTGTGCCGGATGCGGGTCTCCGCGTCGGTGCGCACGTACTGCTCGCCGCCCACGGCCGCCACGAGGGCCCGGTGCGCGGCGGCCTCCAACTGCCCGTCCGCAACGGCGATGTCCGCCAGGCCGACCGGCTCGGCGCTGCGCGGCTTGACACCGAGCAGATCGCGCAACAGCCCGATCACCGTGTCGGGCAGCGGCGTCGCCTTGGCCGGGTCGCCCCAGCCGCTCCACAGCATGTCCATGAGTGTCGTCCTCACCGGTCGATTCGAGCGGTTCCGTCTTCGGATCCGTCTTCCTACGACGCCTGCGGGGCGCCGAGGCGTTACACTGTGACACATGACGCCTATTCGTCACAACAGCTCGGACGGCGATGCGGTCCTCGACGCGGTGCGGGACTGTGTCCTGGCCGTCGGGGTCCGCCGTACGACCCTCACCGACGTGGCCCGCCGCGCGGGCGTCTCCCGGATGACGCTGTACCGGCGCTGGCCCGATGTGCGCACACTGGTCGGCGATCTGATGACCCGTGAGTGGGTCGACGTGGCCACCCGGGCGATACCCGAGCGCAGACCGGATGCGGACGGGCGCAGCCTGCTGGTGGACGGGCTGGTGGCGGGGGTGGAGTCCTTCCGCGCCCATCCCCTCTTCCGCAAGATCGTCGACGTCGATCCCGAGCTGCTCCTCCCGTATGTGCTGGACCGTCGCGGCGCCAGCCAGATCGCACTTCTGGAGCTGCTGGCCGACGGTCTGAAGGAAGGGCACGCCGACGGATCGGTGCGCGTCGGCCATCCCGAGCGTCAGGCCCGCTCGCTGCTGCTGATCGTGCAGTCCTTCACCCTGTCCTTGCGGACCATGACCGACGAGGACGACGCCGACCTGTCCTCCGCGGCCTTTCTCACGGAGCTGCGTTCCATCCTGGAGAGGACCCTCACGCCATGAGTCACAGCCCTGCCTTCGGATCGTCCCTGTCCGCCGCCCGGCGCTCGCGCGAACTGGCCCGGACCGTCGGCGGACCCGCCGTGGACGTCCTCGTCGTCGGGCTCGGCGCCACCGGTGCCGGAGCCGCCCTGGACGCCGCGGCGCGCGGTCTGAGCGTCGCCGCCGTCGACGCCCACGACCTGGCCTTCGGCACCTCCCGCTGGAGCAGCAAGCTGATCCACGGCGGGCTGCGCTATCTCGCCTCGGGTCAACTCGACGTCGCCCACGAGAGCGCTGTCGAGCGGGGCGTGCTGATGGAGCGCACGGCGCCTCACCTGGTCCGCGCGCAGCCGTTCGTCCTGCCTCTCACCTCGCTTGTCTCCCGCGGTCAGGCGGCGTTGGCCTGGGCCGGCTTCCGGGCCGGCGACGCTCTGCGTGTGACGGCCCGCACCGCCCGGGCCACGCTGCCCGCACCGCGCCGGCTCTCCGCGGTGGAGACCCGCCATCTCGCCCCTGCCCTGCGCCCGGACGGCCTCCGCGGCGGCCTGCTGTCCTGGGACGGCCGGCTCGTCGACGACGCCCGCCTGGTGACCGCCGTCGCCCGCACCGCTGCCGCGCACGGAGCACGGATCCTGACCCGGGTCAGGGCGCTGGAACTCACCGCCTCCGGCGCCCGCGTCCGCGACGAACTCACCGGCGAGGAGGGCGAGATCAGGGCCCGCGCGGTGATCAACGCCTCCGGCGTCTGGGCGGGCGGCCTGGTGGACGGCATCCGTATCCGCCCCTCCCGCGGCACCCACCTGATCGTGCGCTCGGACCACCTCGGCCCCCTCCCGGCCGGCCTGCACATCCCCATCCCCGGGGAGACCAACCGCTTCGTCCTCGTCCTGCCCCAGGGCGACGGCCGTGTCTACGTCGGACTCACCGACGAACCCGTCGAGGGCGACATCCCCGACGTACCCGAGGCACCCGAGACGGACATCGGCTTCCTGCTCGACGTCCTGGGTTCGGTCCTCGACATCCCGGTCCGGCGCGAGGACGTCGTCGGGGCCTTCGCGGGACTGCGCCCCCTGCTGGACACCACGCCGGAGGCCGGGTCCGGCACCGCGGCCAGGACCGCCGACATCTCCCGCCGGCATGCGGTGCTCACCTCGTCCGAGGGCGTGATCACCGTGGTCGGCGGCAAGCTCACCACGTACCGGCGCATGGCCGAGGACGCCGTGGACGCCGCCGTCACCGCCCGCCGCCTCCCCGCCGGCCCCTCACCCACGGCCTCCCGCCCGCTCATCGGCGCCGCGTCCCCTCAGGCGCTCGACGCCCTGCGGGCACCTCACCACCTGGTACGGCGCTACGGCACCGAGGCACCGGCCGTCCTCGCCCTCGGCGCCGAAGACCCCCGGCTGGGCGAGCGGGTGCTGCCGGGCCATCCCGTCACCGCCGCCGAGCTGCTGTGGGCGGTGCGCCACGAGGGCGCCCTCGACGAGGCCGATGTGCTCGACCGCCGCACCCGGATCGGTGTGGTGCCGGCGGACCGTGCCGCGGCGCTGGATGCCGCGCGGGAGATTCTCGGCGAGGCCCTGGCCGGGAAGGGCTGAGCGCCCGTGGTCTGCTCACCGGCGCAGTCGCCCCGGCGGCGTCGGCTCGGCGGCGTCGGCTCGGCCGCATCGGCTCGGCCGCATCGGCCCGGCTGCATCGGCCCGGCTGCATCGGCCCGGCGCGCGAAACGGTGAATGTGCGCATATGCTCCATTTGCGTGACACATACCTTCGAGGAGCTGGTCGAGAAGCAGCGCGCAGCCGACGACGCGCACATCCGGGTCGAAGAGCTGCAGCGCTCGTACGGCCCGCTGACACAGCCGGGCGGCTGGAGCGGACAGCAGTCCGACACCTACGAGACCGCCCGCCGAGCCTGGCGCGACCTGGCCCGGGAGGCGCGGACCTCGGTGACCGAGTATGCGAAGGAGTCTGGGAAGCCCCGCAACGAGGTCGAGGCGGACGTCGAACGGGCAGTGAGACAGTCCGAGCACGAAGTCTGACCCACCGCCACCTGCTATAATCCCACCGGTTTCCGGAACCCCATCGCTCACGGTCCGCTTCTGCGGACGGGGCGGGCCGCCATCGGATCGGCCGGTTCCGTCTCCAGAAACCAGTTTCACAACCTCCGCACGGCACTCCATGTGACACCCCATCAGCGTCTGCTGATGGGGTGTCACGCGTTTTCCGCCAGTCCCTGGCGAACTCGCTGGACCACCTCACCGAAAGGACGCACCGACCCCGATGACCTCCCCGCCCCGCAAAGACGTCGACGGCCGAACGCCCCAAGCACCGGACATCCCGCTGCGCCGTGTTCCCGGTTTCCGCCGGTTCTGGCTGTCGCGCGCGGTCTCCGGGCTGGGATCCGCCGTCACCACGGTGGCCCTGCCCGTCCTGGCCTTCCAGGAGACCGGCTCGCCTGTGATGGTCTCCCTGGTGGCGGCCGCGGCGACCCTGCCCTACGTGGTTCTGGGGCTGATCGCGGGCACCGTCGCGGACCGGACGGACCGGCGCCGCCTCATGATCCGCACCGACTGGCTCAACGCCGCCTGCATCGCCTCCGTCCCGGCTGCCTCCGCCCTGGGCATCCTGACCGGCGGCCAGGTTCTCTTCGTGGCCCTCGCCTCTGCCGCCCTCAGCCTGTTCTTCGACGCGGGGGTGTACGGCTTCGTCCCCGACATCGTCGGCAAGGACAAACTGGCCGAAGCCAACAGCGCCGTCTACGGAGCGCAGACCGTCGTACGCATCGCCGGGAACGCGGTGGCGGGAGGTCTGATCGTGCTGTTCCGCCCGGCCGGCACGCTGGCGCTGGACGCCCTGTCCTTCGCCGTCTCCGCGCTGCTCCTCAGGGCGGTCACGCACACCAGTGCCCGGCCCGCCGCGCCTGCGGCGAAGCGGCCGGGGTTCAAGGAGTCGGTCCGGGAAGGACTCCGTTTCCTCCGCCACCACCGGACGCTGCGCCTGATGACCGTGGTCGGCACCTTGCAGTCATTCTCCGGCGGGGCGATCATCGGCCAACTCGTCGTCTTCGCCGACCGCGTGCTGGGCATCCACGGGTCCGACGGGCGGATCGGCCTGCTGTACATGGCGTGGAGCGCCGGAGGCATCGGCGGGTCCTTCCTGCTGCCCCGGTTGCGGCGCCGTTTCGAGGCGTTCCCCCTTCTCCTGGGGGTGCTTCCCGTCGGGGCCCTGCTCGGCCCGGTCGTCGTCCTCACCTCGGACTGGCGGGTCACGCTGGTCGCCCTGACCCTGTGGGGGTCGGCGTACCTCGTCGTCCTGGTGAACACGATGACCTACTCCCAGGAGGTGACGCCGTCCGAGCTCCAGGGTCGGGTCAACACCACGCGCCGGATGCTCTCTTCGGGCCTGGGTGTGCCGCTCGGCGCCCTGGTGGCCGGCACCCTCACGGTGCGGGTCGGCGTGCGGGCCGGGATGTCGACGGCCGTCGTCTCCATCGCCCTGGCGGCCCTGCTGGTCTGGGGTGTCCAGGTGCGCAGCCGGCTGCGGCCCGGGGAGGGGGCGTAGCCTCACCCTCCTGTCCATCGCCTGGCGGGGCGCCCGGACCGGTGGGTC